>JABZFP010000009.1 GCA_014237395.1 Desulfobacteraceae bacterium
CGAACATGTCGTCAAATTTCCAGCGAACTTTTATACCGGCGAGCCCCTTGTCATCAAACACGACATTCAACCGCTGGACAATGAAAACATGGGGATGGGCCTGCGCTTCCGGCAATGGTAGAAAGGCATCCAGCATAAGGCAACAAGCGATGACCCGAAGTGCAAGGGACGCGGATTTTTTTAATATACGGTGTTTCTTCATCACGATCCTGCCAAGCCAATTTCCATCAAAAAATAATATCATAGCAAGGCAGCGCGTAATGGTCAAAAAAATTCAGGGAGACATGCCCGCCCATCGATATATTATCCCCCGCATGTAATGGGCATCCGGCTTCCAGTGTGTATGATTATGTCTTCCATCCGGATTACAGCAGAAGCTTACCCATAATGATCTGTCTTGGCTTTAGAGGCTTTCTGTGAATAAAAATTACCCCAATCTATTGAAAATACAGGAAAGTCAGGCTTGACAATCGACTCATAATTCTGGTATTATTTATATTTATGATTCGTCCATTCAACCCGCCCTTATTTTGGGGGTGTCTGAAACTGAACCACCATCATCGATCTTAAATTTCACACGCGGGCGAAGGCCCGATGGTGAAACAATAATCGGGCTGGGGTAACGCTGTCAAAGAGAAAATTTCAGCAAGCATACAGGGGTTCGCTCGGCCGTTTATCGCTCATTGGTGAAAACAGGAGAGGAATGCAATGCCGAAACAATTGCCGAAGAAAGATGCGCGGGGAGAAGGAGCTTTGCGAACAAAAAAAAAGACAAATCTCTTTCGATTGACCTCTCGATCCGCCCTCGATATTATTAACTCCCTGTCTGCCCATATAGCAATTCTGGACCATAACGGAACGATTCTGGCAACAAATAGGGCATGGGTGGACTTCGCAAAAGCAAACAAAATACAAATGCGGCCGGACATGGTTGATGTCAACTATCTTGAGATATGCGACCGTGCTTTAAGTGATTCTGCCGGAAAAGCCGGGGAGGTATCTGAAGGGATTAGGGCCTTGATTAAAAAGAAAATTGATGAATTTGCAATAGAGTATCCATGCCATTCCTTTCATGAAAAACGGTGGTTTTATATGCGGGCTACGAGGCTTTCAGATTCCAAGCCACTTCGGGTAGTGATCAGCCATGAGAATATAACCGCCCTCAAGAGGGCTGAAGAGGAGTTGAGGAGGCAGCAAGTGGAACTGAAGCTTCAAAGACAAGACCTTGAAGAAACCAATACGGCTCTTAAGGTTCTCTTGAAGCGAAGGGAATGTGACAAACATGAACTTGAAGAAAGTATGGTTTCCAATGTCAAAGAACTGGTCTTTCCATATTTAGCTAAGCTACATAATACAAGACTTAATTCCAGAGAGAAAACCTACCTGAATATCATCGAATCTCACCTTAACGAAATTGTCTCACCCGTACTCCGAAAACTTTCTTCAAAGTACCTCAACCTTACGCCTCAGGAAATCCAGGTGGCCTCTCTTGTGAAAGGCGGCAAGAGAACAAAAGAAATTTCTCGGATTCTGTTCATTTCAGAAAACACCGTTAATTTTCATCATAAGAGGATAAGGGGAAAATTAGGTCTGAAAAAGAAAAATACTAACATGCGAGCATTCCTCCTTTCTCTGGAAGAGTAGTAGTTTTTACCTACCATTTATTACCAAATATTTAGTCATTGTAATACAAGCAGTTAATAATTAGAATGTTGCACATGGTGAGTGGCAGGTATTATTAATCATTCTATGATAAGGAGGAGTACTATGGGATGGATTTGGGCAAACCTTGATGACAAAGGAAGGGGCGATGTGCAGGCACTGGAGGATAAATTAGGAAAGAGAATATTGGCTATTTATCCTGATTTTGTGCCTACCAAAATTAAAGATGATGAACTAAAGCAGATCCAAGAGCTGGAGGAAAAACTGAAAGTCAATCTGGTGGCTGTGGTCAGCCATTAACATACTGATTTGAAACACCTTTTCTGCCAAAGCAATGCAGGTTTGGAAATACCGCTCCGTTTTGTTTTGCAAACACCTGATTTTTCGCCATGTGCTGATAGAAGCTATGATACGTAACTTGTTGAAATTATTGACCCGCACTGTTTTGTAGGGACTACAAGGAATTCTACCAATTCATTTTTGAGCGGTTCATCAGTCAAGACTCCAGCTTTGCTGGAATGACTAAAGGTAGCATGTTCAAGCATCGAAGCCGAGGCACTAAGGCCCCGGCTTCGATAATAACACTTTTGGGCTCACTCAAAAATAGCTTCACATTTTTGCATCTCAGCTTCAGCCCATCTTTGGCTGATACCTCACTCTCGCCCGATCTTATAAAATTGGCCTCGAAATAGCTCGCTATTCCTGTGGTTTTGCTCTCTCGGATCAGCCAAACCTGAACCAAATCTAAGCGCCAATTCTGCGAAGTTATTTTTGCGCGAACCCTTGGTCGAAAGAATACAGCGCGCAATTTTACGAAATGCGGTTCCGTCTAAGTATGCAATTGAGAAAGCAAATTTCCCGGAACCGCTTTCGTAAAAAAAAACCTTGGCGTGCTTTTTGTTGAAATAGCTAAAATTCGACTGCCAGTTGCGCGGTGACCACGTCGATTTCCATGAGGTCGTCTTCGAACTCACCGTGGAGATACTCAATCCCCAGGTTGGTATTTTCAAAGAATCCCCAGTTCAATACAACACCGTATTCCGATTCGGGCAGGAGGTCACCACCGTCATCCGATCCGCCGTACCGGGCGGCAATCTCTAACGCCTCCATGATCGCAAAGCCAAATTCCATGTTCCAGGCCGACGGCTCTCTTTGTTTAGTATCTGCAGCGTCACCAATTTCTCCTGCTTCGAAATTGTCCAACGCACCCACGTATTCACCAATCAGATGGAAACGATCCAAAAACTGGAAAGTAACATAGGCGCTCCAACCGGCTACAAGCGATTCCAGGTTATCCGGGTCTACCACGACCTCGCTGAAGGCGTCCGAACCGGCCAGGTTCGAGGTATACGATGCACCGAACATCAATCCTTCAAGGGGATTGGCAGAAATGCTTGCGACAAAACTGTCGATGACATCATCATCCCCGGTCTCCTGGACCCTGCCGTTAAATGCACCCAGTGAGACATCGACCATCTCGCCGCCAAACCGATACCCGGCCACGACCGCCCCCTCGTTGGTCTCCCCCAGAACCAGGGTGGTGGGGTCGCTAATGAAGTGGCTGTCAAAGTAACCGAAGGGAATGTACTGGCGACCGGCAATCAAATAGGCGGGAAATGCTTCGGTGCCGGTCAGGGTGATGAATCCTTCGTCAACAAAAACGTCGTCCTCTTCGTATTTGAACAGCACGTGCCCGTCCACATGCTTTACGATCTTGGCATCCACCACCAGTTCTACGGTGGCCAGGTCGATATCATCGCTTTTTTCGTCCGGCGTTGCCGGGTCCTTGTAGTCGATCTTTTCGTGGGCGGCCTCGACTTCGATCAGGCCGCTGATCTGTATCCGATCGTACCACTTGTCTCCCTCGACGTCGCGACCGATGGCGTCTTCCAGTTGCTTGATTCGTTTTTCAAGGCTTTTTACGCCACCGGCTTTTTGGACAGTTGCTTCATGGCTGGGCGCTTTTGACTCCTGAGCCATGACAGGGGTAACTACCATTGCGCAACTCAGCATAAGGCCTGGTAAAAACGTGCTAATTTTTTTCATTTACTCTGTTCTCCTTTTCTTAATCCATCCCAAATTCAATTTTACTCCAGTAGTTAAATCCGCATGCATCAATATCTGATCTGCACCTCCTTTCTGATTAAGGGTCGCGGAAACAAATAAATCCACAAAGATTGCGCCGGATTTTGGTTTGTCTTCAAGACGCGCCAAAGGGAGCGTATTTGTTATACGTGACTTTTGGTGCAACGCCGAAGACGGGCCAAAAGACAAGCAAGACTGTGGATTTATTTATTTCCGAGGCCCTAACCCTCGGTGCCGGCTCCCCGTACCAGAATCTGCTTTCCGTCGCTGGGTGTAAGAAAAAGACGCAAGCCCTCCCGGCTGGAAATCACAACGGGATTACGGACACCCACCTGCAGGCTCTGGGCCTGGGCCACGCCTTCCAGGATGAGAACCTTTCCGGGCTCGATGCCCCGGGTTCGGAGCATCCGACGAGCCTTGGTCCCGCCGAGGATCTTTTCGACCTGAAATTTTTCCCCGGCCCGAGCCGATACGAATTGAAGCAGTCGCGCCTGCATGCGGCCCCATATTTTGGCGGCCATGCCCTCGGTCAGGCGAACCCGGCCGGCCCCTTCGATGACCGCTATATATTCCATGGGCGGCAGTTTGCGGACTACATGAATGCGGTCGTTCAGTTTCAATGCGAGCGTTTCGAGTGCTCCTGCCAACCCCGTCCCGCCGGTCAGCCCTTCAATATGTCCGGTTTCACCCGGCTGCATTTCCGCCAGGGGCAGTTTGCGCCCGTCATTCAGATGAACGACGATTTTCATGGCCATCCCCCCGCCGAGGACCGCGTCCCCTTTGGGCCCGCGGACCCGGATGGGCTGCACCAGCACTTCCTGGCCCAGGCGTACAATTTTGCTGCCCGCGAAAAGTCCCATGCGCTTAAGGCGCAGGGCCAGATTCGGGTCCGCCACTTTGACCAGTACCAACGGTTTATCCGCAGGTGCATCGGTTAACGGTATATACATGGTTGATCTTCCCCTAAACAGGAAATATAAAGACGGCCGGAAAACCAAAGCATCGAATTCCGGAATCAATTCACTCGTATCTTTCACCTAAGATGAGCGATTAGCTCTTAGCAATTAGCGGTTAGCTCCTATATTTCAGGCGGTTACCAGTAATGCGATTTACACCATTGGGTGGAATGATGACATTTGACAATATATTGAAATTATTGTGCTAATTGCTAAAAGCTAACTGCTAATCGCTTAAGTTAGGTTTCAATCATCGGGTTTGCGCATGCCGGTCATGGCTGCATAACCGAGAATACCGACGGTGTTGGCATTGTGTAAAACAGCAGCCATTACCGGCGGCAGGAGACCACTGCTTGCCAGTAGCAAAAAAAGTGTATTGAGCGCAACGGAGGACTGAAAGCAGTTTTTAATGGTCCGTTCGTTTTGACGGGCAATCCGCCTAGCTGCGACCAGGGCGGACAAGTCCTCCTGCAACAGGACCACCTGGGCCGCTTCCCGGGCCAGATCCGCGCCACCGGGCATGCAGATGCCCACCTCCGCGGTCATAAGGGCCGGGGCGTCATTGACACCGTCACCGGCAAAGGCGGTCAAACACCCCTGGTTTTTCAGCGCCTTGACAATGGCAGCCTTGTCCTCGGGCTTAAGGTCCCAGTGGACCTTATCCAAAGCCTCCAGTTTTCCCGCCACGGCCCGAGCCGTATCCGGGTGATCCCCGGTCATCATCACTATTTTTTTGATGCCAAGCGCCTTCAAATCCCAAAGTACCCGGGCCGCCTCGGGTCTTAATGCATCCCTCAGGGCAATCACTCCTTCAAAAACATCTTCACGGGCGACATAGAGAAGGCTTTTCCCCTCTCTGCGAAGGGTTTGGGCATGGGAATCTGCAACGGAACAATCGATTCCCTCGTCTTCGCCGATAAAATGGTGGCTGCCCACCAGGACGCGGTTCCCGTTCACGTAGGCCGAAACCCCGTGGGCGACGATGAAATCCACCTGGCCGGTGGGCGGCAATTCAAGGCCGCGGTTTTTGGCTTCCCCCACCACGGCCCGGGCCACGGGATGGGCGTAATGTTCTTCGGCGCCGGCAGCCAGAGCCAGTAATGCTTCCGGCGTCATATTACCCGTGGGGATGACGTCGGTAACCTTTAAGATGCCGCGGGTCAGGGTGCCGGTTTTGTCAAAAACCACGGTGTTCACCCTGGCCAGCGCGTCCAGGGCCTGGGATCCTTTCAACAGTACGCCGTTGTGGGCGGCGGTATACATGGCGGCCTTCACGGCCACGGGATTGGCCAGCTTGATGGCGCAGGAGTAATCCACTGTGAGCACCGCCGCCGCCCGGCGGACATCCCGGGTAACCAGGTAGAGGCCCAGGCCCAAAGCCAAAGTGGTGGGTACCAGGCGGTCGGCCAGTTCATCGCTTTGCTTCTGGGATTTGGACTTGAACCGCAGGGAGTTTTCCAGAAACCGGCTGAT
>JABZFP010000014.1:0-264621 GCA_014237395.1 Desulfobacteraceae bacterium
ACATTGTGGTTTGTCAATAACCGCAAATGAAGAATAAAATATTATACAAATAAATAGAACTGCCACATAACCAACGGCTGTTTCGGACTCGTTAACCTCGCCGCAAAGCCTTGGCGTTATCGCTGAAACGAGCACATGCGACCAAGATACAGGAGCAATAGTTGATTTATATTGAAGCGGTTCTAATGGGAAGTTTTGCAACATTTTATATGGACATCTTCGCCAATATTCTTGCTGCAAAAAAGGTGATTCATCCCTTTGTGTCGACTGAATCGATGGGGAGATGGTTTCTTTACATTTTCAAGGGAAAATTTTTTCATGACGATATAGACCAGTCTCCCAAATTGAAAAACGAAAAGTTATGGTGCATGTTATCGCATTATTTGATTGGGATTATGTTAGCGGGAGTATTCCTAATAGTAGAAAAATACATGCAGTTTGTTAGCGATAATTCGTGGACGTCATTGGTATTTGGAATAGGTACAGTCTGTTTTCCATGGTTTTGGTTATTGCCAAGCATAGGAAAAGGAGTGATGGCGTCAAAATGTGAAAATCGGTTACAAATTCTTGTGACAAATCTCATAAATCATACAAATTATGGGATTGGGCTAATGTTATGGATTGTATTAGTTCATCGTTTCTTTATTTCAGGGATTCTGATGGACTAAATATTGCGATAACAACCGCTTGCACGAGGACACCGCCTCCGCGGTTCCGCCGTCGAGTGAAGCGCCCGTGAAGCGAAGCGTTATGTGATTAAATATGAATAACGAATCCGATAAAATTAACCAGAAGCTCAAATGGCTTAAAAATATTTTTTGCTTTGATGATAGGAGTTTTCAATATCTTTTCTGGTTTTTTTCCCTTCTGACGATACCAATTTTCGCATATTTATACTCTTTACCAATGACTGTACTTTTATGGCTGATAGCCGGAATGTTTGGTTTAAGTGAAGAATCTGTCGATATGCTTATCAAATTTGGAATTGTTCTTTGTTTTTGTGCAGGATTTGCAACGCAATTTCAGATATGGAAAATGTATAAAAACAAGAAAACGACAATCAATCAAACCAACAAATAACAAGTCGCTTGAGAATCCGACGCGCAAAACCCGCGCGTCTCAGCTAAGACGTTGGGCCTATATCCATCGAAAATGTTTGGGGCTTTAGGAGAACGTTCCTTGATATATGGCAAACTGTGTAATTGAACTATGATGCCATACAGATCAGTAGTTGATAGCCCCTGGGGTTTTACATCATGTTATGAGACTTGTAACCAATATACGAAAGAGAGACCCCCATGGCGCTTTCGGGGTTTTTCTCGTAATCCTTGCCACTTTTGCTTTATATTCCTTGGGCTGTTCGAGGTCGGAGACAACGACAGGGCAACAAATAAACAACGGAGTTGGTTTTTTCTATTTTAAGGATAAGGCCATATCGAACGGCAGCGCTATGCGAGTGTTTTATTACAAGCCCAAGAGCTTTACTGTTTACAGCCAAATCTTGTTTTTCATGCATGGCGCAGACCGCAAAGCAGAGAACATCCCAAGAATTGCGGCTGATGCACTTGAGAAATTGAATATCTTATTGATCGTCCCTGAATTTTCCGAAGAACTGTTTCCCAAAATCGACGCATATCAGTATGGCAGTGTCAGAACAAAGCCAAAGCAATTGTGGTCTTTTTTTGTGAATGACAGGATTTTCAAGTTTGTGAGGCGGATTACTGATACCCGTCAGTCACAATACTATATCTGGGGAAATTCAGCCGGCGCTCAGTTTGTGCACCGGCAGATTTTGGTCGGGGCACATGAATTCATCCAAAAGGCGTTCGTTTCCAATGCAGGCGTGTATACCTTGCTCACAAAGGGACGTGATCCCTATCCTTACTCAATAAATGGTTTGGGCCTGACAAGCATGAGTTTGAAAAGTGTTTTTTTAGTGAACTTATTCGTTCTGCTGGGAGAGGAAGACGTGGTTCAAGATGCATACTTTCTGAAAAGCAAGGCAGCCATGAGACAGGGTAGTAATCGTTTTCAAAGAGGCAAGTTGTTTTATGCAACCGCTGAAAGCGAAGCCCGCGCACGCGGACTGACGTTTAACTGGAAGTTGCTAACATTTCCCGGATGCGGGCACGAACCCAACGATGAAATGTTGGAAAAAGTTATCAGTTTGATTACTGATTCACAGAATGGAACATCGGGCCCAAACTGGAAAGAGGATTAAGGATCGCATGTTCAAAATTGTTCTATTAACGGCTGTCTCATTCGTCATTATGATTAGCATATTCTTTGCTGTTTGGCCGGTTCCATATACCAAATGGTCCGGCCTTCAAATTGTCCACATGAGCGTTAATGACGAAGAAACCCTGGCGGAAAAGCTCGGTTACACACGCAGTGATATACTGCTGATTGTCCACGCGGACGATCTGGCCATACACAAAGATCAAACCGATGGCGCACTGGATGCCATGCAAAAAGGGTTGGTTACTACTGGAAGCGTTATGGTTCCGTGTCCGGACTTTGATCGTACGGCATCTATTTGGTTGTCCGACCCGAACCTCGATCTTGGATTGCATCTAACGCTCAACACCGGACATCGGCCGGACTACCGCTGGAAGCCGTTGCTTCCTGTTGAAAAGGTGCCCAGTCTCTATAGCCAGGACGGATACATGTGGCGCGGGTTGACGGAGTTTGGCGAAAATCTGAGGATCACCGAAGCTCTCATGGAAATCGAGGCCCAGATTAAGAAGGCTTTGTCAATCGGTCTCAAACCGACGCATATCGATACCCATATGGGTGTCTATAATATTCATCCCAGGCTTGCAAAAGGAGTGATGAAGCTCTCCAGAAGATACAATCTCCCCATGCTGCCTTCTCCCTATCATTTGAAAGAAATGCGGGATAAAGGTTATGTATACCCGGATACCATTTGGATGTACTTATTGATTGTCGGAGAAGAATATTTCCCGTGGCACCGCAAAAGATTGTATGATCGATTCCTTCGCAACCTCAAGCCAGGCGTCCACGAGCTGATAATTCACCCCTCATTCATGTCGAATGAATACGAGCAATACGTTTGGAGGCCGTATATTTTAACCGCGGATTACGCCTATTGGACGAGCCCCGATACAAAGGTACTTATTGATAAACTTGGGATTACCCTCATTGGATACAGGGCACTGCGAAGATTGCAGGCAAAAAATTGGCAGGGCCGGGATGGGTATTGATAGATTGATATGGCCCAACAAGAGCCTGGAGCAGACGCCTGGAAATCGGGGTTTTCCGGAAGAGTCTCGGTAATGCAACCGGTGGTGGCGGCGCTGCTCAGGCTTGGCGTTATCCCTTTGCGAAAGAAAAATTGTTGCAGCGTACAATCAATCGAAAGCTTGTTATCATCCTCATTGTGGTACTTATTTTTGTCGGTAAGGAGTTCAGCTTGGCAGGCGAATCAGAGTACCTCGCGTTTATAAAAACAGTTTCCGAAGAAATTGCCGCGCTGAAAAAAACATACCCCCAGCTTGAAGAATTCTCAATCGATAAGCACGCTGACCTGGAAAGGCTAAAGATTGATTTCAGCTACCATACCTATGAACCTGAACATGCCGGCGGTTGGACATCCGGTGTTCCCAATCCTCACCCGGATGGGGTGTGGTTTTACATGGACCTGCATGACAAAGATTCGACAGCACAGATACACACACAACCTATTTCAGGAACATCTTTAACATTCGGCAACAAAAACATCTGTTTTCTTATCCTCGAAGGATCTGAAACCGACTCGATATCCGGTGAAATGATATTGATTTTGGAACGGAATGGTGCCAAATTACCCACCCTGCGCTCAAATTGACGCGCGTTTCAGCTTGACCGTTATGTGGCCCTGATATCCTGCCGCTGAGGTTGTAAGGCGGGTTTAATGATTGGAAAATGAGATGATGACACTTGATGAAAAATTTAGCGCTCTTGCGGCGGATAATGCGCCTGGCCAAGAGGTGCGACAGGCGATCGGCGACCTCGATGCCATTATGCGCGGCGGGAAACTTGACGGGATTCCGGTTGATTTCTCGCACGGGGATGTGGATGCTTTTACGCCCACACCCGGATCATCAGCGGCATGGAAAGACGGCTTTGAGAGGGGTGGGCCGCAAGCCTACACGGAGTACCGCGGTGCGGCCAGGATCCGCGAGGGATTGGCCGATCGCCTTGGCACCTATACCGGCCGACCGATTTCAGCCGGCAGCGAATTGATCATTACACCCGGAACGCAAGGGGCGCTGTTTTTGGCTCTCGGTGCGACCGTTGCGTCCGGGACGAAAGTCGCTGTGGTCGAGCCCGACTATTTTGCCAACCGCAAACTTGTCAAATTCCTCGGCGGTGAAATCGTCCCTATTCCGTTGCACTACCAGGGACCTCCGTCTGAAAATGGCCCGGATCTTGATCGAATTGAAGCCGCATTTAAAAGCGGTACGCAGGTCTTTGTCTTTTCGACACCGAACAATCCTACCGGCGTCATTTTTTCGAACAGCTCGATCTCCGCAATCGCAGCACTTGCCGCCGCACATGGCGTAACACTGATCGTGGATCAACTCTACGCTCGGCTGCTTTACAACGGTGAGGTCTATACGCATCTTCGCGCCTGTGACCCCCAGCCGGAAAACCTCGTTACGATCATGGGGCCATCGAAGACCGAGTCCCTCAGCGGGTTCCGTCTTGGAACCGCATTCGGCACCTCCAGATTGATCGATCGAATGGAACGTCTTCAAGCGATCGTTTCTTTGCGGGCCGCCGGATACAATCAAGCGGTGCTTGATACCTGGTTTCGGGAGCCTTCGGGCTGGATGGAAAAGCGTATTCGCGAACATGAAGCGATACGCGATGAATTAGTGAAAATTTTCAGGGCCGCCGGTTTCCGGACAGCCATCCCGCAGGCCGGGAGCTATCTTTTTCCGCAGTTGCCGCCCCTTGATGTTGACCAGAATACGTTTGTGCGGCTGCTTCGCCATCAGGCCGGTGTGACCGTTACGCCTGGAACGGAATTCGGGCCCGGTTTGAGTGACAGTATCCGGCTGAACTTTTCACAGAACCACGCTGCGGCCGTCGCGGCCGCAGGGCGGATCGTAAAAATGGTGGACCTCTACCGTAAATGAACCGGGATATTGAATATCCCAAGGAATGATGAATTCGTAATAAATCGATGAAGTATTCTTTTCGTCATCCCCGCGCAGGCGGGGATCCCGTTATTTCAATGGGGTCGTAGACTCCCGCCTTCGCGGGAGTGACGGCTTCAGGACATTTTACGATTCCACCAAGGAACGTCTTATCCCTTTTGCAAGAGACCCCTCTGTTTTCTTATCCTTGAAGAAAAATGTCGGCACCCGCGCTGCCAAAGAAGCGGTGTCTTAGAAAAAGCAAAAATAACAGTTGCTTATGCCCCTCTTGTCTTGACGCTGTATTATTTCTGACCAATTATCCTTCCTATACGGCGTCGTCTTGTTTTCCAGACGACAGACAGCTTTTCCGATAACAACAATTGCCTGTTGATGAACCGCAGCTCAAAGTTTTCAAAGCGTTCCGGTTCGCCAGACGACGCATGCGAAAACAAAGACGGGGTCACCATTGCCATGACAAGCGAAAAAGGAGGCTTGCCATGCCGCGCACGACGATCACGATAGCCGACAAAATCGAAGCATTGAGCATTGTGGATGCCAAGGGTGTGGTGGACAAGCAACTGGAGCCGTCCATGCCCGACGACCTGCTCCTCGACCTTTACCGCGCCATGGTACTGGGACGCCGGTTCGATGAACGCCTTCTGGCGCTCCAGCGTCAGGGACGGATCGGGACCTTTCCGCCCACTTCCGGCCAGGAAGCGGCCCACCTCGGTGCCGTGGCGGCCATCAAAGAAGACGACTGGATGGTGCCGGCCTTCCGGGAGACCGCCGCCGAGATCTGGCGTGGTCGCAGCCTGGAAAGTGTGATCATCGGGCTGAACGGCTACAACGAGGCCGCCACGGTGGATCCGCCCGGAACCACCCTGCCGGTCTCCGTTCCGGTGGGCTCCCAGATGCTGCACGCCGTGGGCATCGGCTGGGCGGCCCGCTACTGCAAGGAAGACAAGGTGGTGTTGACGTTTTTCGGCGACGGGGCGACGTCCGAGGGCGATTTTCACGAGGCCATGAATTTCGCCGCGGTGTTCCAGGCCCCGGTGATCTTCCTGTGTCAGAACAACCAGTGGGCCATCTCCATCCCCCGCAGCAAACAGACCCGCTCGCAAACCATTGCCCAGAAGGCCGTGGCCTACGGAATGCCCGGCATCCAGGTGGACGGCAACGACGTGCTGGCCGTTTACAGCGCAACGGCCGAGGCGGTTGAACGGGCCCGCGCGGGCCAGGGTCCCACCCTGGTGGAGTGTGTCACCTATCGCCTGATGATGCACACGACGGCCGACGACCCCCGGCGTTATCGCAGCGACGAAGAACTGGAAACGTGGAAAGCCAAGGACCCCATTCCCCGCTTCGAAGCCTATCTGCAGGCTAAAAAGCTTCTGACGAAGAAGAAGATCGCGGCGATTGGCGAGGCGGTGCAGGCGCAGATCCAGGCGGCGGTCGACAATGCCGAGGCCCAAATGAAAACCATGGGGGATCCGCTGGACATGTTCGCCCATGCCTACGCGGAAACACCGCCCCACCTCGCGGCCCAGAAAGAGGAACTGGCGGCCGAGCTTGCGGCCGGCGGGAAGGAGGGCGCCGATGGCTAAGATGACCATGGTCCAGGCGCTCAACCTGGCGCTGCGGCAGGAGATGGCCAAGGACGATCGCGTCATCCTGCTGGGGGAAGACGTGGGCGTGGACGGCGGGGTATTCCGGGTGACCGACGGATTGATCGAGATGTTCGGCGAAGAGCGGGTGCTGGATACCCCGCTGGCGGAAGCCGGCATTGCCGGCATGTCCATCGGCATGGCGGTTTACGGCCTGCGGCCGGTGTGTGAGATGCAATTCTCCGGGTTTTCCTACCAGGCCTTCCATCAGATCGAGAACCATGCCGCCCGGCTGCGCTGGCGCTCCCAGGGGCGGCTGTCCGTTCCCATGGTGCTGCGCGCGCCCTACGGCGGCGGCGTGCGGGCCCTGGAACACCACTCCGAAAGCCGTGAAGCCTACTACGCGCACACCCCGGGCCTGAAAATGGTGATGCCCTCCGGCCCCCGCAATGCCCGGGCCCTGCTGGTGAGCGCCATCCGGGACCCGGATCCGGTCATCTTTTTCGAACCCAAAGCCATTTACCGGGCCTACCGTGAAGAGGTTCCCGAAGAAGAGGAAACCCTGCCCATCGGCCGCTCCCGGATCGTCCGCGAAGGCCGCGACCTGACCATCGTTACCTACGGAGCCATGGTACGGCCGGTTTTGGCAGCCGCCGAAGATCTGCACAGCAAAGATGGCGCGGAAGCCGAAGTGATCGATCTCCTGACGGTTTCGCCATTGGATGACACCCTTTTTACGGCGTCGGCCCGCCAAACCGGCCGGGTGATGGTGGTCCACGAAGCCCCGCGCAGTTTCGGGCCGGGGGCGGAGATCATCGCACGGCTGGTGGAAAAATCCTTTTACTATCTCGAAACACCCATCGCGCGGGTGACGGGCTACGACGTGGTGATGCCGCTCTTCAGCCGCGAGAAGCACTACCTGCCCCATGCGGATCGCGTGCTGAAGGCCGCCCGCAAGCTTCTCCGCGATGGATAGGAGAACCACCCATGACCGTTGAATTCAAGCTGCCCGATCTGGGCGAAGGGATCCACGAGGGGGAAATCGTGGAGGTCTACGTCAAACCGGGCGACCGGGTTGCGGAAGGCGACCCCCTGCTCGAAGTGGAAACCGACAAGGCGGTGACCGCGATCCCGTCGCCGTTTACCGGTGCTGTGGCCGAGGTGCGGGTGGCGGCCGGCGACACCGTCCACGTGGGCGATGTCATGGTGGTTTTTGACGGCGGGGTGCCGGATCGTGAAGCAGCACCGACCGGACCTGCACCGGAAACCGTTTCGCGGCACGTGGTTGAAGCGCCCGTTGAGGACCACCCCGCATCATCGCCGGTATCGACCGAAAGCGGCCGCCGACCGCCGGTGCCGGCCTCGCCGGCCACCCGGCGCCTGGCCCGGGAACTTGGGGTGGATCTTTACACTGTGGATCCGACCGGTCCCCAGGGCTTGGTGACCGCCGACGATGTGCGCCGTCATGCGGAAAGCGGTCCGGCGTCCCCGGCGGCAGCGCCCACAACGGTTGCATCGACTGAAATGGCACCGCCCGTCGTGTCACCGGATCTGCCGGACTTTTCCCAATGGGGGCCGGTGGCGATCGAACCCCTGCGATCCGTACGCAAGGCCACGGCCCGCCAGATGGCGCTGGCCTGGTCCCAGATCCCCCATGTGTCGAACCAGGGAGAGGCCGACGTCACCGCGCTGGAAGCGCTCCGCCAGCGCCATGCCGCGCAGGTGAAGGAAGACGGGGGGCGCCTGACCCTGACGGTCTTTGCCGCCAAGGCGGCCGTGGCGGCCCTCAAGCGGTTCCCGCGTTTCAATGCCAGCCTGGACATGGCGGGCGAACAGATCATCTACAAGCAATACTTCCATGTGGGGGTTGCCGTGGATTCCCCCCGGGGCCTGATCGTCCCGGTCCTGCGCGATGTGGACCGCAAGAGCATCCGGGAGTTGGCGGTTGATTTTCAGGGTTTGGTGGCGCGGGCGCGGGAGGGGAAGACCAGCCTGGAAGAACTCCAGGGCGGCACGTTTACCATCACCAACGCCGGTGCCGTGGGGGGCGGGCACTTCGCCCCCATCATCAACTTCCCCCAGGCGGCCATTCTGGGAATGGGCCGCGCCGCCCTCAAGCCGGTGGTGCGGCCTGACGCCGAAGGGGATCCGGAAATCGTGCCGCGTCTCATGATGCCGCTGGTGCTGAGTTTCGATCACCGCATTGCGGACGGCGCGGAGGCCATCCGCCTGATGCAGACCATGGTGGCCACCCTGGAAGATCCGGAAGAGATGGTGTTGAATTTCTAGTTGGATTCTGCTTTGGATCTAAGCTTGGCACCTCTGGTGGAGGATCGGGAAGGGTTTTGCCGATTCGGTATGATCCCCCTGGTTGTTCATTTTCTTCCACGTGGAAGAAAAGATGAGTTCGTAAAAAGTCGCTGTGGTAATCTTTTCGTCATCCCCGCGCAGGCGGGGATCCAGTTATTTCAATGGGTTATGGACTCCCGCCTTCGCGGGAGTGACGGCTTAAGGACTTTTTACGGCTCCATCAAGAAAACGAACCAAAAGAAGACGCCCGTGCCCCGCCTTCTCCTGCGCGTCGCCGCGGCGGTCGGATCGCGCGGAAACTCCCCGCCCTTCGGTGGGGTCAAACAGTCCGCGCACTTTTTTCCGTCCGCCCCGTCGATGCTCGGCGCGGGACAAAGGGGACAGAACCAACAGCAGAGCAGTCTTTGCCTTCCTGAAAAGACAGCAAATATGGCAGGAGAAATCTGAAAAATGGTTATGGGAGAATTTACCCAGGAAACCGACCTGCTGGTGATCGGCGCCGGGCCCGGCGGTTATGCGGCCGCTTTCCGGGCGGCGGATCTCGGGCTGGATGTGATGCTGGTGGATATAGCGGCGCGGCCGGGCGGGGTCTGCCTGCACCGGGGGTGCATTCCTTCCAAGACCTACCTGCACCTGGCCGAACTGATCCATGATGCCCGGGATGCCAAGCGCATGGGCGTTGGCTTCGATGCGCCCCGGGTCGACCTGACGGCCATGCGTGGCTGGAAAGACCAGGTGGTGGATCAACTGGCCTCGGGGCTCGTCACGCTGACCGAAAAGCGCGGCATCCAGTACATTCAAGGCCGGGCCTTATTCGAAGATGACCGCCACGTGCGTATCAAAGGCCGTGACGCGCTGAGGGTTAAATTCAAAAACGCCATCATTGCCGCGGGGTCGCATGCCATCGCGTTGCCCGGCGCGGATTTCGGCCGGGGCGGCCGCATCATGAGCTCCACCGGTGCCCTGAATCTCACGGACATTCCGGAAACCCTGCTCATCGTGGGCGGCGGCTACGTGGGGCTAGAGTTGGGCATGGTTTACGCGGCCCTGGGCAGCCGGATCACCCTGGTGGAAGTGGGCGGCCGATTGCTGCCGGGCGTGGACGCCGATCTGGTGGCGCCGCTCCAGAAGCGTTTGAAGGACGACTTCGAATCCCTGCGGTTTCATTCCCGGGTGACGGCGCTCGACGCCTCGGAGCGGGGTGTCGATGTCCGCCTCGAAGGGGAAGGCGAACCGGCCACCTTGACGGTGGACCGGGTGCTGGTGGCCATTGGCCGCCGTCCCAACACCGAAACGTTGGGTCTGGAGGCGGCGGGCGTCCGAATGGACGAGAAGGGCTTCATTGCCGTCGACGAACGCCAACGGACCTCGATACCGCATATCTATGCTGTTGGCGATATCGCAGGTGGTGTCATGCTGGCGCATAAAGCCATGGTCGAGGGCAAGGTGGCGGCCGAAGTGATTGCCGGCCGTTCCGCGGCCTTCGACGTGCGGGCCATCCCGGCCGTTGTCTACACCGACCCCCAGATTGCCTGGGCCGGCATCACCGAAGAGATCGCCCGGCAGCAGGGGATGGCAGTGGCCGTCGAAAAATTCCCCTGGAAGTTCGCCGGCCGGGCCCTCACCACCGGCACACCGGTTGGCCTCACGAAGATGATCATCGACGCCGACACGCGCCGGGTCATCGGTGTCGGCATCACCGGGCGCGGGGCCGAAAGCCTCATTGCCGAGGGTGTACTGGCGATTGAAATGGGTGCCCTGGCCGAAGACGTGGCCCTCAGCATGCATGCCCATCCAACGCTTTCCGAAACGCAAGGCGAGACGGCCGAGATTTTTCTCGGAGCGGCCACCCACATCCTGCCCAGACCATAAGCCGGAAACCCCGGCAGCCGGATCCGCCGCATGGTTTCCCTCAACGATGGGCCTTGCCGCCGGCCCTGTATTGGCCTGCTATTTTGAGCATTTGCTTCACTAACATCCTGCCTGACAAGCCTTCCCGGCCGGCGGGTCGCTTTTCACCCGACATATTGGGTTTTCAGCGCCTCGCTTCTTGACAGTTTCACACCGGTTCTGTATAGAATTTTAACCACACAATTACGAATCATTCTTACCTGCCACTCCATTGCCGCGTCCATGGCATTTACTGTAGCAAATGTGTTTGACCCAACCCATTAACCGCTCGTTTCGACCTGCCGAGGGCTCGTATTGATGATGGACCGTCGCACATTCCTCAAAATCGCCGGTATGGGCAGCATGGCATTTGCCGCCGGTTGTTCGCCCGACCCCGATCGCAAACTCTTCAGCCTGGTGCATGCCCCGGAGGACATGGTGACCGGTCAGCCCCAGTGGTATGCCACCACCTGCCGGGAATGTCCGGCGGGCTGCGGGGTTATCGCCAAAAACCGTGAGGGGCGGGTTATCAAGCTGGAGGGCAATCCGGCCCATCCGGTCAACCGGGGGACCCTTTGCATGCGGGGCCAGGCCGCGTTGCAGGGCCTCTACGATCCGGATCGGATCACATCGCCGCTTCGCAAGGAAAATAGCGGCTGGCGGCCTGTGACGAACGACGACGCCCTGACCCTCATTCGGCGCAAGACAGCCGCGGCCGCGCGCAAGGGACCCGATCGCATCCAGTTTTGGACGGATGTGATGGGGGCCCCGCTCCACGAGCTGGCGGCCGAAACCATGGCCGGCTGGAATGCCGCGGGACCGACCGTGTATGAACCCTTTGGATACGATGCCCTGAAGGCTGCCAACGAAGCGCTTTTCGGGATCGACGGTCTCTTTGCCTATCGCATGGAAGACGCCGATGTCCTGGTGTCGTTCGGGGCGGATTTTCTGGAGACATGGCTGTCGCCGGTCTCCTACGCGCGGCAGTTCAAAACCATGCACCGCGTGCGCAAGGGGCGCAAAGGGATCTTCTTTCATGTCGGTCCCTATCAATCGCTGACCGGCGTCAATGCCGATGCCTGGGTGGGCTGCCATCCGGACACCGAAACGATTATCGCCCTGGCCCTGATTCAAATCGGACTGGATGTGGGCCGGGCCGGGCATTTGCCGTTCGAGCTGAAAGACACGCTGGAAACCATCGTCACGCGTTATCCCAAAGCGGCAATGCTGGAGAAGACGGGCGTGCCGGAGCCGGTTTTCGATCGTCTCGCGACGCGGCTCTTCCAGGCCCAGAACCCCCTGGTTCTCGGCACCGGCGCCGGTGCCTACGGCGTCAACGGGTACGCCACCAATCTGGCGGTCAACCTGCTCAATTATATTCTGAATCCGGCCCTGCCCTTGTTTGCCTTTGAACAGCGCTACCGGGTGGAAACTGCCGCGCCACGGTCGGTCATCCGGCAGCGGGTCGATGATCTGCGCGATGGTCAGACCGACGTTCTCTTTGTCCACAATGCCAATCCGGTCCACACCCTGCCGCCGGACAGCGGGATTGCCGCCGCCCTGCAGGATCCTTCCGTTTACGTGGTCAGCTTTTCCAATGTGATGGACGAGACCACCGCCCTGGCGGACCTCGTGCTGCCGGTGCGGTCGCCTTTGGAATCCTGGGATGCTTACGAGGGGGTTGCCGGTGCGCTGGGGATTCAGCAGCCGACCCTGGGGCGTTTGTCGGAGGCGCCGGCCCTGGGGGATGTTCTCCTGGCGACGGCCGCCGGGGGACGAACCGCCGCCGATTCTTACAAGACCTACCTCCCGCAGGCGATGAATCGGCATTCTGGCGTCATCGGCCAGGTCAGCGACTGGATCGCCATTTTACAGGCCGGGGGGCGTTTCACGTCACCGCCCGCGGTGGTGCCGCCCAACGACCCCGCCCGCATCGACCCCGCCGTCGTTTCCCAGGCCTTCAACGGGCTGGCCGATCGTCCCAAGGGCCCGGTCCTGATCGCCGCGCCTTCCATTCGTTATCTTGACGGGCGGGGCGCCAATAAATCATGGCTCAATGAAATCCCTGATCCATTGACGCAAATCGCCTGGCAGACCCCGGTTCTGCTGCATCCCGACACGGCGGCTGATTTAAAGGTCACCGCGGGCGACGTGGTCACGCTGGAAGCTGCCGGGGAGACGCTGGAGGCGCCCGCCTACGACTGGGCGGGAGTCGTCCCGGGCGTGATGGTCATGGCGGCGGGGCAGGGGCATACCGGTCTGGGCCGCTATGCCCGCAACCAAGGCAGCAACCCGTTCCGGCTGATGGGCGGCACACCCCGGACCACGGGAAGCGACGTCCTGTTCATGGCCCATGCCATCACCGTCAAGGCCACCGGCGCCTCGGTCAAGCTGGCCGCGACATCCGGCAGCCGGGTCCAGCATGACCGCAAGATTGCCATGCAGATTCCGCTGCAGGAGCTGCGCAAGCCCACCGACCATGGCAAGCCCGGTCTGACCATGTGGGACTTCCCGCTGACGTTGCCGATCCCCGAGGGCTACGATCACAAGCGGGACTTTTATCCGCCCCACGACCACGAAGGCTACCGCTGGGCCATGGTGGTGGATCTGGATCGCTGCATCGGCTGCAATGCCTGTGCGGCGGCCTGCTATGCGGAAAACAATATCGGTGTGGTCGGCCAGGAGCGAATTGTGGAAGGCCGTGAAATGGCCTGGCTGCAGATTCAGCGCTATCAGGACGCGGAAGACGGCGCCCGGGTGAACTTTCTGCCCATGATGTGCCAGCAGTGCGACAATGCGCCCTGTGAATCGGTCTGTCCGGTTTATGCGCCCCACCACAACAAGGAAGGGCTCAACAACCAGATCTATAACCGCTGCATCGGTACGCGCTTCTGCTCGCAGAACTGCCCCTACAAGGTGCGCCGCTTCAACTGGTACAGCTGGGAATGGCCGAAACCGCTCGATCTCCAGCTGAACCCGGACGTCACGGTGCGGGCCAAAGGGGTGATGGAAAAGTGCTCCTTCTGCATCCAGCGCATCAAGGCAGCCCACAATGTGGCCAAAAATGAAAAACGCCCCGTCCGTGACGGTGAAGTGGTGCCGGCCTGCATGCAGACGTGTCCCACCGGGGCCATCGCCTTTGGCAGCCTGATGGATCCCGAGAGCCGGGTGCGCAAACTTGTGGACGATCCGCGGGCCTACCAGGTGATGGGATACCTGAACACCAAACCGGCGGTGATCTATCTTAAAAAAGTGGTTCAGGAGGTTTGACCCCCATGTCCGATCTGACCTTTGCTCAGGTTGACCAGACGGTTCTCGACACACTGAAGCCCCCCGGGAAAAGCTACTGGGCCTTGATTGCGCTGCTGTTTTGCGGGGTCCTCCTGGGCGCCGGCTGCTGGATCTACCAGATCTTTGTCGGCGTCGGCGTGGCCGGCATGAACAACCCGGTGGCCTGGGGCACCTATCTGATCAATTTTGTCTTCTGGGTGGGGATCGCCCATTCCGGTACGCTGATATCCGCCATCCTGCATCTTTTCCGGGCGGGCTGGCGCAATCCCATCGCCCGTGCGGCCGAGACCATGACCGTCTTCGCGGTCTGCACGGCCGGGCTTTTTCCCTTTATTCACCTGGGGCGGGCCTGGATGGTCTACTACATGCTGCCCTTTCCCAATCAGCGCAACCTCTGGCCCAATTTTCAGTCGCCGCTCATGTTCGACGTGGTTGCCATCAGTACCTATCTAACGGTCAGTTCCCTGTTCTGGTACACCGGCATGCTGCCCGATCTGGCCATCGTGCGTGACAATGCCAGCGGCTTTCGCAAGAAAATATTCACGGTGCTCTCCATGGGCTGGACCGGCCGCTTCGAGCAGTGGCGCCATTACACGCGCGGCTATCTCTTTTTTGCCGCCCTGGCGACCCCGCTGGTTATTTCGGTGCACAGTGTCGTTTCCTGGGACTTTGCCCTGGCGGTCGTACCCGGCTGGCACACCACGATTTTCGCGCCCTATTTCGTGGCCGGGGCGATTCACTCCGGCCTGGCCATGGTGCTGACCCTCATGATTCCGCTGCGCAAGATCTTCAACACCCAGCAGATCATCTCGATGCACGTCCTGGAAAGCGTGGCCAAAACCATCGTCTTCACCGGCCTGATCGTGGGCTTTGCCTACGCCACGGAATTCTTTATCGCCTGGTACAGCCACAACCCGCTGGAGCAATATATCTTCCAGTGGCGTCCGACCGGCGACTACGCCGTGGGCTTCTGGATCATGGCGATCTGCAATACCGTGGTTCCCCTGTTTCTCCTCGTGAAGAAGATCCGCACCAGCATCGCGGCCCTGTTCGTGATCTCGATTTTGATTAATATCGGCATGTGGTACGAGCGCTTCGTCATCATCATCACCAGTGTGGCGCGCGATTTTATTCCCCATGCCTGGGGGTATTTCGCACCGTCCCCGATCGAATACGGAATCATGATCGGCAGCTTCAGCCTGTTTTTCTTTCTTTTCTGCCTCTTCATCAAACACATGCCTTCCATCTCCATGACGGAAGTCAAAGAAATGCTGGAATAGGGAGGGGTCATGTCGGCCGAAAAACGTTTAATGGGGCTGTTCAAGGAACCGGACCAGGTGATCGACACGCTGGAGGCGCTTAAATCCTCGCCCTGGTCGGTCGTCCGGGTTCACGGCCCGATCCCCAATCACAAGATCGCCGATGCGCTCAACCTGCCCAAAAGCAAGGTCGGTTATTTTACCCTGGCCGGCGGGATCATCGGTTTTTTCACCGGATTTCTGTTCGCGGCCTATACCTCGGTCCAGTGGGATCTCATCGTCAGCGGCAAACCGATTGTGGCCCTGGTGCCGTTTTTCATCGTGGGATTCGAATTTACGATCCTTTTTTCAGTCATCGGCAACGTTATCGGGCTGATCAACGTCGGCGGACTGCCAGACTGGGGGGGGCTGGTCGAATACGACCCCCGCTGTTCCGGCGAGCATTACGGCATTACGGCCGCCTGCGACCCGGTGGGCGAAACGGCGCTGCGCCAGTTCTTCCAGGATCGTGGCGCCCAGGTGGCAACACTGGAAACCTCATCGCAACCTGCCTGAACGTCCACGGCATCGGTCGATTCGCAAAGGGAAAGGCACCCAACGGCATATGAAGACATCGCCCATCAGGAAAATTTTTCTGGCACTGGCCGCGGTCGGTATCGTCACCTTTCTTGTGGTCTTGTTTACACGCCATCCCGAACGTGCCTGGCAGGCCTACCTCATCAACTTTCTGGTGTGGTCCGCCATCGCCCAGGGCGGGCTGCTGTTTTCCACCATCATGCACACCACTGGGGCCAAGTGGAGTGGCCCGCTGTCCAATCTATCCGAAGCCTTTACCGCCTTTTTCCCCTATTCCATCGTTCTCTTTCTGCTGCTCTTCCTGGGGCGTGAGCATGTCTTCCCCTGGCTGCATCAGGATTTACACGGCAAGGAAGTCTGGTTGAACGTGCGCTTTCTTTTCTCCCGCGACCTGATTGCGCTGCTGGTATTGTACGGCCTGGGGCTGGCCTACACCTATCAGGCCCTGCGGTTGAAACTGACCACGGCGGAAGCCGACGGTGGCCGCCTGCGGGCTTTTCTGGTGCGGCGCTGGCAACGGCGCCCCGGCAATCTGGCGCGCTGCGAGCGCCGCAAGCACGTGTTCAGCCTCCTCTACATGCTGGCCTTTGCCCTGGTCCTGTCGCTGATCGGCTATGATCTGGTAATGGCGGCCGACCCCCACTGGTATTCGACGCTGTTCGGGGCCTACTCCTTTGCCAAGGCCATTTACATGGGATTGGGGGCTCTGATCATTCTGGCGGCGGTGCTACAGCTTCGACCCGGCAACGGTTTTGAGATTCCCGCCAGCCATTTTCATGATGTCGGCAAACTCTTTTTCGCCTTCTGCCTGGTGTGGGCCGATTTCTTTTATGCCCAGCTGGTGGTCATCTGGTACGGTAATATTTCCGAGGAAACGACCTATATCATCGAGCGGGTCATGACGGCGCCCTGGAACATTCTGGCCTGGGTGGTGTTCATCGTCTGCTTCATCGTGCCCTTCATTGTGCTGCTCAATAAAAAAGTCAAGACGCTGCCGCGATTCATGATGGTCTTCTGCGGTGTCATTATCGCCGGCATGTGGCTGGAGCACCTGCTTCTCCTGGGACCGGCGCTTAACCACCACGCGACATCCATTCCGCTGGGCATTACGGATGTCCTCATCACGATGGGATTCTTCGGGCTTATGGCATTCGCGGTATCCGGTTATCTGAAACAGTTCCCCGAGTTGGTGCGGGTGGGCCGCAAGGAGGTGGCGTGATGGATCCGATCGCCTTCCTGCAAAAAAAATGGCAGGGGTTGGTGGCCAACGCCACCCCGCTTTTCTGGACGGCGGTGTCGATCGTCCTGGTGGCGGCCTTCCTCTTCTTTTTTTATACGCCGCCCCAGAGTATGATCGGGCCGGAACAGCCCATCCCGTTCAGTCATCGCCTGCATGCCGGCCACAAAGCGATCCAGTGCCAATACTGCCATCCGTATGTGGGCCATTCGAATCACCCGGGCTTGCCGCCGGTGGAAAAATGTCTTCACTGCCACAACTATATCATTGCCAACCACTGGTGGATCCAGGAAGAGCACCGCTATTTCAACACCCAGACCCCGACGCCCTGGGTCAAAGTCAATTTTCTGCCCGAGCATGTGTTGTTCAACCACCAGCGGCACATCCGCTTCGGCATCGAATGCCAAGCCTGTCATGGTGTTGTGGAGGCCCAGGACCGCATCAAAGGAAAGCACTTCAAAATGGGGTTCTGCATCAACTGCCATGAAGAGAAAAAAGTCAACCTGGGATGCTGGCTGGCGTGCCATAGCTGATGGCGCCCGGTCCCGAACGATATAATATTGCGGTGTCACCGCGATCGGTGTTGAAAGGTTCCGTCACAGACAGTCATGGCATGATTCGTCCCGTGCGACAGTTCAAAGGAGATTCATTTTGACGACCAATGCGACCAGCGCGCCGCCCACCTATATGACGGCCAAGGGGTTCTGCCTTACCGCCGGCTTCTGGATGACGGTGGCCACCTTCATGGGGCTCCTGGGGGCTACCGAGCTCATTGCGCCCGATCTGACGGAGAATATCGGATGGATCGTCTTCGGCCGGGTGCGGCCCATCCATGTCAATCTGGTGCTCTTCGGTTTTGTCACGCCGGGACTGCTGGCGGCCGCCTTTTACTACCTGCCGCGCATTCTGCGCACCGAACTCTTCAGCGAAATGCTGGGTGTCGTCACCGTCGTGCTGTGGAACCTGACCCTGGTCGGGGTGGTGGTTACCCTGGCCGCCGGCTATACCCAGGGCCGTGAATACGCCGAGATGATCTGGCCGGTGGACATGGGTGTTGTGCTGATCTTCAGTCTCGTGCTGGTCAACTTTCTCATGACGGTCATCCGGCGCAAAGAGCCGATGCTCTATGTCTCGGTATGGTATGCCTGTGCCGGCATCGTCCTGACAGCGGCGACGTTCAGCCTGGGCAATGTCATCTGGCGGCCCGACACCGGCGCCCTCGTGGGGATACCGGATGCGATCCTGTTGTGGTTTTACGGTCACAATGTCTTCGGCCTGCTGCTGACCCCCCTTTCCGCCGGGGTGGCCTACTATGTCATTCCCCGCGCCTGCAAGGCGCCGCTCTACAGCCATACCCTTTCGTTGCTGGGGTTCTGGTCCCTTCTCGTGGTTTATACCCACATCGGCACCCATCACCTGCTGCAGGTGCCGGTGCCGACCTGGCTCAAGGTCATCTCCATCGTCGACAGCGTCGCCATGGTGATCCCCGTGATGGCCTTCCTGATCAACATCTGGTACACGGCCAAGGGCAAACTGGGCGAGATTCACAACGACATCGGGGCCAAGTTCGTTTTCACAGGTACCATCATGTACTTTTTCGTGAGCATTCAAGGGTCGATCATGGCCCTGCCCCAGGTGCAGCGGATCACCCATTTCAACAACTGGGTGGTGGCCCATGCCCACGTGGGGGTGCTGGGTTTCGCCGGTATGATATCCCTGGGCGGGATGTACTACATTTTGCCGCGCATCACCAATAAGCCGCTGTTCAGCCGTTTCCTGGCGGACTTCCAGTACTGGATGATCCTGATCGGGGTGGTGGGCTTCACCGTGGTGCTGACCATCGCGGGCCTGATTCAGGGCAATGCCTGGTACAACGGCGAGACGATATACCGGGTACTGCCCGAAATTCACATGTACTATATCACGCGGGCTTCCATTGGTTTGCTGATCTTCAGCTCGGCGGTTCTCGGCCTGTATAACATCATCCGAACCTTGTATTTCAACCCGGGAGAGAAGTTGTCATGAAGATGACGCCCGTTGCAGTCGTTGTTGGCAGCCTGCTCATATTAGGGGCCATCGTCTTCATGGTGGTGTACGTTCCCTATGCCACCTATGATGAGACGCCTTCGGAAATTTTTCGCGAACGCACGGCCGAGGAGGCCGCCGGCCGCAAGCTTTATATTGCCAACGGCTGTGTTTACTGCCACAGCCAGTCCATCCGGACCATCGACTGGGGGATGGGGGCCGAGCGCATTGCCCAGGCCGGGGACTATGTTCAGGATCAACCGATCCTGTTGGGTTCCCAGCGGACCGGTGTCGACCTCTCCCAGGAAGGCGGCGAACATCCCGATGACTGGCACATGGCGCATTTTGTCAACCCGCGCTACACCCGGCCGCTGTCGATCATGCCGGCCTTTGCCTATCTCGGCGACGATCTGGAGACCCTGACCCGCTATGTCCAGGGCTTGGGGTTCAAACAGGCCGACCGGCGCATGGCCCGGCAGCGTTTCTGGAAGAAGGAAGCCGTCGCGGCCTACGAAAAAGGCGTTGAAGCCAATGCCGAGTGGCTGAACGTCACCATCGTGCCTGAAGGCTGGCGCGACATTCCCAATCCCTATCCGACCACCGAAGCCGGACTGGCCCGGGGGCGCAAGATCTACCAGGACTTCTGCATCGGCTGTCACGGACCGGTGGGGGACGGGATGGGGCCGGCCCAGCCCTGGATCTATCCGCCGCCTTATAATTTCACGATTCTCAAGAACCGTAAAATTTCCGGCGGCATTCTTTACTATCATTTGATGAACGGCATCACCGGAACGGCCATGCCCTATTTCAAGCGCGAACTGGAATCCCAGAAGATCTGGGAAGTGGGCAATTTCGTGGCGGTCTACTTCATCAACCAAAGCGATGCCAATACAGCGCCGCGCGGTATCGACTCCGCCTGGGAGCCCTGACGATGTATTATCCTTATTTTC
This sequence comes from Desulfobacteraceae bacterium, assembly GCA_014237395.1. GTDB lineage: Bacteria > Desulfobacterota > Desulfobacteria > Desulfobacterales > UBA5852 > JABZFP01. The sequence goes on from JABZFP010000014.1 coordinate 20,290, forward strand.
TGACCTACATGGCGATTGGCCTCGGGGTAACCCTGATCGTTTTTTTCTGGGCTCTGAACAACGGCCAGTTCAAGGAGCAGCAGCGGGCCCGTTACCTGGCGCTGCATGACGCGCCTGATCCGCCGACCGCTAAACCGTCACGCTTTATCCGGCTGGAGATCGGCGTTTTGTTCATCCTGGCGGCCCTGGGCTTATCGGCCAGCGCCGCCGTCATCATATTCGCTCTTATTCATGGCAGTTGAGGTGCCCTATGCGACTTTTCGCGCTTGCTGGTTTCCAGGATATCATGCTCTATCTTTTCCCCACGCTGATCTTCATGGTGCTGTTTGGCGTTGGCCTGGCCTATGCCCGGTTTCACCGCCAGACTGACCAACAGCGGAAAAAAGAGATCATCTATCGCTATCCGGCCGGGATCGAAGATCGCGATGCCCCATTCCCCCTGGTGATGACGCTGATCATTGCCGGTACCGTGGTCTGGGCCTTTTTCTATATTTTGATGCACGGTGTGCTGGAGGTGAAAATCTGATATGAACGAGCACCTTCATAAAGAGTCGATCCTTAAAACCTGGCTGGTGGTTTTTGGCTTGTTGGCGCTTATCCTGGGCAAAGGGTTTTTTTCCTTTTTTGTGGTTTCCGACATGGGCCAGCCGACCTGGGACTACCGGCCGATCTTGGACGTACCGGCGGAATCGCCCTATGCGGTTTACCAGCGGCTGCCCTATCCACAACATGTCAGGGGCGTCAAGGGGGAATAGATGAAAAAGAATTTGGTCATCGCACTCGGGGCCCTGACAGTCTTTTTCGGGGCCTATTCCGCCCTGACGATCTATGATCATTATTTTAAATATGGCCGCATGTGGCAGACGCCGGCCGTTCGCCCTCATGAAACCCCCCTTCTCGTCATGGATGACGACGCGGTTCCGGTTCACGGGGGGGAGTCCGTCTACCGGGCCTCCGACCCGCTGCAGCTCCAGTCACCGCTGGATGCGGGCGATCCCGAGATCATCAAGCAGGGCCAGGTGGTTTACGCCACCTTCTGCCAGCAGTGCCATGGCATCAACCATGACGGCCAGGGAACCGTGGGCCAGAGCTTTGCCCCTCTCCCCACAGACCTGCGCAGCCCCCGCGTACAGCAAACGGTCGATGGGCTGATGTTCACGGAAATCAGTTTCGGTGTAGACCGTCCCGGCGCGCGGCAGCCCGCCCTGGCCACCACGATTTTCCCCGAGGACCGCTGGAAGGTGGTCCATTATGTCAAATCTCTGGGTATCCGTTGAACCGCCTCTAAATGACCGCCCTGTCCGATGGTTGTGAGCTTTGCGGCCTTCCGCCGAAGTACGGCACCTTCACGCTGGATTTGAATGACCGGAAGGCGTATTTCTGCTGCCAGGGCTGCCGGCAGGTTTACATCATGCTGGCGGAGGCCGCCGATGCCACCGATCCGGCCGATTTTCGCCATACGGATTTATTCCGGCGCTGCGTCGAAATGGGGATCATCCCCCGCTCGGAGGACGATCTGGCAGCGGCAGCCCGCCCGCCGGTCGTCGTTGATGACGCGTTGCCCGGTGATCGCTTGTCCCCGTCCGTCCCTGAGGGCGCTCTGGTATGCCATCTTGCGGTGGAGGGGATGTGGTGCCCGGCCTGCGCCTGGGTGATCGAGGAGACGCTCAACCGTCAGCCCGGCATCAGCGGTGCCCACTGTAATTTCTCCACCGACCGCCTGCGCTGTGCCTACGATCCGGCCCGCACCTCGCCGGCCGACATCCAATCCACCCTCCAGCGATTAGGGTATGGTTCACGCCCACCCGAAGCCCTGGCGGCCGACCGGGAACGCCGCTCCCAGTTTGTCCGCTTCGCCATTACAGCCTTCATTTCCATGAACGTCATGATGCTTTCCTTTTCCCTTTATTCCGGCTTTTTTACGGATTTGGGGGCCGATGCCGTCTGGAAAATTTCCTGGCCCATGTTCTTTATGGCGACGGCGGTCATGCTCTACGGCGGCCTGCCGCTGCACCGGCGGGCTTATACGGGCATCCTCAGCGGTCAGCCGGGCATGGAGGCGCTGATCAGCATCGGTTCGATCAGCGCTTACAGCTACAGTGTTTTTAATTTGCTGCAGGGCAGCATCCATCTCTATTTCGATACCACCTGCATGCTGATTTTTCTGGTCCAGTTGGGTAAGATACTGGAGCGGCGGGCCAAGGATCGCATTCAGGAGGATCTGGGGCATTACTATGCGCTGATGCCCGCCAAGGTGCGGGTATGCGCAGGTGCGGATTCCAGGGGACGCTATGTCGCTGCCGGACAGCTTTCGTCGGGAGACTTCTTCCGGGTCGCTGAGGGCGAAACCCTGGCCGCGGACGGACTGGTGGTGGCGGGGCGGGGTCTGGTCGATGAATCCTCCCTGACGGGCGAGACCAAACCGCTCACCAAAATCGAAGGAGACCGCCTGGTCAGCGGTACACACGTGATCGAAGGGCATTTTTGCGTGCGGGCGGAAACCGTGGGGCCGGCCTCGACCCTGGGCCAGATGCTGGCCATCATGGATGCGGCCTTACAGCGCAAGACGGTGGTGGAAGGTCGCACCGACCGGATTTTACGTGTTTTTGTGCCGCTGATGATCGGTTTGGCCGTCGTTACCCTGCTGGTTTTGCTGCTGCAGGGCGCGGCCTTCGAGCAGGCTTTTATCCGCGGCTTGACCGTTCTGGTGATCTCCTGCCCGTGTGCACTGGGGCTCGCCGTTCCCCTGGCCCGGGTGGCCGGGGTTTCGCTGGCGGCGCGCCGGGGAATTCTGGTGCAAGATTTCTCCGCCTTTGATCGGGCCGGCCGGATCGATACGGTGGTGTTTGACAAGACCGGCACCCTGACGCAGGGTCGCTGGCGGCTGCAATCGGTTCTGCCGCTGGCGGATCTGAACGAGCAGGATGTCCTGGCGCTGGCGGCCGGGCTGGAGTGCGGCGTGGATCATCCGATTGCCGCTGAAATCCAACGCGCGGCCAAGGCGCGGCAGATAGAAGCCCTGTCGGTCGAAGCATCGACAGCAGATGCGCGGGGCGTGGCCGGCCGTTGGCAGGGCCGGCGGGTGCGTTTGGGCAGTGCGGATTTCGCCGGTGCAGCCGGGGACGAGCGGGAGGCCGGCACGACACTATTGCGCACAAGCGATTCGGCCATTGTCTCGTGGGTGTTCCTGGCGGTGGACGACTGCATCGTCGCCCGGCTGGGGTTCGGGGACCGACTGAAACCGGGTGTCTCGTCGCTGATTCAGCACTTGCAGGCCCGGCCGCTTGACATTCTGGTGGTATCCGGCGACAGTCAGGCCACATCCGAGCAGGTGGGCGCCATGCTGGGGATAAACGCGGTCCGGGGGGATTGTTCGCCGGTGGAAAAAGCGCGTTTTATCGAAAGCCTGCGCCGGGAGGGGCGTTCGGTGGCCATGGTCGGGGACGGTGTCAACGATGCCCCGGCGCTGGCATCGGCCGATCTCAGTGTGGCGGTTTTTGCCGGGCGGCAATTGGGCGAGGAAGCCCAGGCCGTGACGCTCATGCAGGGCGATCCCTGCCAAATGGAAACCTTCCTGGGATTCGCGGTGCGGGTCAACCGCAAAATCGAACAGAACCTGTGGGGCTCGCTGATCTACAATCTGGTCGCCATTCCCATCGCCATGGCCGGCTGGCTTTCCCCCCTGGTGGCGGTGGTGGCGATGCTGTTGAGCAGCCTCAGCGTGACCGGCAATACCCTGTTGCTGATTCACGGCGAAAATCGCGCGGTGGCTTCGGCGCAGAAAGGCATTGAAACAACAAGTTAACGGCGTGTTGATTTAAACTGACCCTTTCTGGTTGAGGACACGGAGAGGGTTCGCCGATTGAGGGGGTTGTTGCTTTTTTCTTCATTTTCTTTCACGTGAAAGAAAACCGAAGCAAAAGAAAACGCCCGTGTCCCGCTTTATCCTGCGCGACGTCGCTGCGGCCGGAGCGCGCGGAAACTCACCCGCCTGTCGGCGGGCTCAAACAGTCCGCGTGCTTTTGCCCGTCCGCCGCGTCGATGCCCGGCGCGGGACAAAGGGGAATAAAAAAACCTTCAATTATGGTGCGTTCCCGGAGAGGTAGTTTGCTGTGCCGGACAATCGCGAGATCAATGTTGACGCTGCCGAGTTGGCGAAATTCGAGGCGTCCGCCACGGGATGGTGGGGGGCCGGCAAGGCCTTTCAGGCCCTGCATGATATCAATCCCCTGCGGTTGGGGTTTATCCGTCAGCGGGTGGACCTGGCCGGCCGTGACGTGGTGGATGTGGGCTGCGGCGGCGGGATTCTCACGGAAGCACTGGCCACGGCCGGGGCGCAGGTCACCGGGATCGATCTGGGACCGGCCGCACTGGCCGCGGCGGAAGCCCACCGCCAGGTGTCCGGTCTCGTCATCCGCTACCGGCAGATCGATGCGGAGGCCATGGCCGCACAAAATCCCGCCGGTTTTGATGTTGCGGTCTGTATGGAACTCCTGGAACATGTGCCGGATCCGTCTTCCATCGTCCGGGCCTGCACGCGCCTGGTGCGCCCGGGAGGGCATGTGTTTTTTGCAACCCTCAACCGGTCCCCGCTCGCCTATCTGCTGGCGATCGTGATGGCGGAGCGGGTCTTGCGGATTGTCCCCATCGGCACCCACCAGTACCAGGGCTTCATCCGGCCACGCGAATTGGCTGCTTGGGCGCGCAGCAGCGGTTTGGTGGACGGGGCCTTTCGCGGTATGCTTTACCTGCCGTTTCTTCGCCGAGCCACCCTTGTTCAAAGCACTGCTGTCAATTATCTGGCCCACTTCCAGCGCGCGGGCAATTCCTGATATCCGTCCGTTGACCGGAACTTCGGAATCCTCTATAGTGATCAACTTTTGAAAGGCTATTAACAAATGGCTGAAGCGTTCTGCGGACAACGCCCCGGCGGCGCGACGCACCCTTTTGATCACGATAAATGGGAAAAATCATGGGAACACTGGAATCTATCACATCGCGACCGCTACTGCTGCTGATTGCCGGCGTCAAGGGGGCGATTGGTTCAACGATGGTCCTGGCAAGCCACATCATGCGGCGACAGCCGGAAATGATCACCCCCTATTTGACCACTACCGCCCTATGGTCGGACGGCGGTGCGGTTGCCCCGGTTCATGTGGCGGGTTGGGATGTGAGCCAACAGTCCATGTCCCAGACACTGATCTTGCACCGGGTGGTGCCGGAATCCTTGTGGCGCAAAGACCGGGACCGCCTGGATGAAATGCCGTTGGCGCCGGCTCCGAAAGCGGGGCTGTCGGTAAGCGCCCAGGTCGATCAACTGCTGGAGGACATCGACGCGTTCCGAAAGACCTGGCCCGATGCGCAGCCGGTCATGATCAACCTGCTGCCGGCGTGCTCGGAATGCGGTTTGGCAACCGGGGATGCCATTGAAAAAATGGACGGGGGGCGCTTCCCGGATCTGGCCTATGCCCGGGCGGCGATAGCGGCGGGCATACCTGTGGTGAATTTTACACCCAACGATCTCGGTGATCCGGCACTGGTGACACTGGCGGCGGAAAAAGGTCTGCCCCTGGTGGGGCGGGACGGCAAAACCGGCCAGACCTATTTTAAAGTGGTGCTGGCCTCGGCCCTCAAAGCCCGGCAGCTGAGGGTGGATGGCTGGTACAGCCTGAATATCCTGGGCAACGCCGACGGCCGCAACCTGATGGATCCGGATTGCGCGCGCGGTAAACTGGCCAATAAAACCGAGTTGCTGGACGATGTGCTGGGATACCGGGTGGGTGAAGCCTACGGCGAAAGCGCGCACAAGGTCCATATCGATTACTACCCGCCCCGGGGAGATGCCAAGGAAGCCTGGGACGTGATCGATATCAAAGGCCTTTTCGGGCTCCCCATGAGTATCCGCGTCAATCTGCAGGGGCGCGATTCCATCCTGGCGGCACCCATGGCCCTGGACCTGGCCCGCTGGGTCCTTTTGCTCCAGGCTGTGGGGCGGGGCGGGGCGGTGCCGGAATTGGGCTTCTTTTTTAAAAAGCCGGAAGGCGAAACGCCTGCGACGACTTACGAAGATCAACTGCGCGCGTTGAAAAAGCTGGAGGCCTTCTGTCGTGAGAAACTGGCGACCTGAAATCGACAGGACGCGCTGCCGTATGATCGACAGGATGGATAACCCCCCAATCTTTACCGCCGCAGGTGAACGCACACGCTGAAATCCGCCGCTGAATGGATGGGCGCTAACGAAGGAGCGATGGGATGATTTTCGGTTACAGCACCAATGCCTATGTCAAGTATTCGGTCAAAGAATCGCTGGAACGCATTGCCGCGCTGGGGTTCAGCGGGGTGGAGATCATGTGCGATCGCCCCCATTTGTATCCGCCCGACTTCGACGCGGCGGCCCTTGCCGATCTCAAGTCCGTCCTGGATAGCTGCCATTTGCAGGTCACCAACCTGAACAGTTTTACGCTTTTTGCCGTGGGCGATACCTATCTGCCGTCATGGATCGAACCCGAAGCCGAACGCCGGGCCATCCGCGTACGACACACGCTGGAATGCCTCGACGTGGCCCAGGCGCTGGGGGCGCGCAATATTTCCATTCCCCCCGGAGGGCCGCTGGAAAAGGGCATGACGCGCCAGGAGGCCTTCCGGCTGTTTTACGAGGGGCTGGAACAGGTGCTCCCGACGGCGGAGGAACGGTCTATCAAGGTGCTGGTGGAGCCCGAGCCGGGTCTTCTCATGGAGAAGACATCCGAATTCACACCCTTTATCAAGGAAGTGCGGTCACCCGCGATCGGTCTCAATTTCGATATCGGCCATTTTTTCTGCGCCGGCGAGGATCCGGCCGAGGCCATGGAAGCGCTGTTCGAATGGATCGGACACATGCATGTCGAAGATATTGCCGCCACGCGTGAGCACAACCACCTGATTGCCGGTCTGGGCGCCATCGATTTCGACAAGGTGTTCCAGACCATGGGGCGCCTGGGCTATGACGGCGATATCAGTCTGGAGCTCTACCCTTACGTCGATACGCCGGACGAAGCCGGGAAAGCGAGCCGGACGCATCTGGTGCCCATTTTCGAGCGTGCGGGATATGCTGTTTAGTACCCATCCATAAATGGCCAATTTGCCCGACCCGCCGAAGGCGGATAACTATCGGCGTTGCGCGAAAAATGGATTCCTCGGAATATCGCCCATATGCCTGCTGTTAGATATTTCGCGCGCCTTGATCTCACCCAAATTTACCTATTTTTGGATGGATACGGTTTAGCCTTCGGGCATTAATTTTTTTAACGAAAAAATTGAAAACGTAAAAATTTTTAAGGGTTTAGACTGGTCAAAGAACGGACTTCCCCTGTCTTGCCTCGCGATTTATTCTCCTGATGCGCGTGTCCCGATGGATTTTGGCGGGATACCCTTCCGATGATCCCGGCGTCAACATTTTGACCTTTGCGGATGGCACGAACGCACCATCTTGTGGATATTGCTTGTCCCCATCGTCTTCCGTTAAACCATTGCAACCATCTGAAATCACCAGTTTTATATTGAATTTCCGTTCAAATGGTCAAAATCCAAAAATGTGGCATGCATATTGCTAAATTTAATGAGCAAGATTCATTCGTTAAATTTCATACCATGGGAATCAATAGGCAACACCCAGCCGAAAACGAGGTGAACGATGATTTCTTCCCCATGCCGCAATTGCGAAAAAAAGTACATGTCAAAGGATGAATGCGTCGGTACCTGCCGTCAAATGGAGGAAATCCGCCGCCTTCAGTTCAGCCAGCGCGACATCAGCGAATGCCGTGCGATCGACTACAATGATGACAACCGTTTTCTCGTCGGGCATGCCGAATACCGGCATGTCGCCTAGTTTTGAGCGTTAGCTTGATCGCACCAAAGGGCGTTACCTCCGCATTTTGAGTGCGCTATCCGATTCTTGCTTTGGTCGGGCCTCCATGGGCAAGGGACCGGTTGCCGCCATTAGCTGCCGGCGCGGCCGGTCTTAGGCAAGCGAACCACCAGGTCCAGATAGTATTGTCAGACCTCCCTCCCTCCGGAAAGGCCTGCTGGAAACGGCAGGTCTTTCATTTTGGAAAAACGGTTCACGGCAGCATCTGTTTCTGGCTTTCAGCGTTTTCAAAGGTGCGAGCTCAGGCGTTTTCTCTTGCCGACCTCCGCTTGGCCGGTTATGGTGGCGCCGGCAGATCGGTTCGCAACCGCAGCGAGACGGAAAAAGCAATTCAAGAACAGCGTTGGTAGGTGCTTATGACGTTGGTGCTGAGCCCTCAGGAGGAGTTGTCGATGAACACAACAACGGTTATCCGGAACGCGTCCTGGATTATCGCCTGGAACAAGGAACGGCAGGCGCATGTTTACCTTCGTGACGTGGATGTGGCGTTTTGCGGCGACACGATCGTATTTGTCGGGAAAGATTACGCCGGCCAGGCCGATACGGCCATAGATGGCCGGGGGAAAATGATCATGCCGGGACTGGTCAATATCCATAGCCATTTATCCGGCGGTCCATTGGATAAAGGAACCTTCGATGAGGTGGGGGCCACAGCCATGTGGGGTCAGGCCCTCTATAGCCACAGTCCGTTGTTGGTTGCCGATGAGGCATCGCTTGGGGTCGGAGCGGTGATTGCGCTGAGTGAACTGCTGATGAGCGGGGTCACCACGGTGGTGGATATTTCAGGCCTTTATCCGGAGTGGGTGGGGATAATGGCCCAAAGCGGCATTCGTGCCGTATTCGGCCCCGGGTTCCGGCAGGCGCGCTGGGTGAATATCAATGATCACCGCGTCGCGTATGAATGGGACGAAGAAGCGGGCTGGCGCGGGCTGGAAAAGGCACTGGCGTTCATCGATACGGTAACAGCGCATCCCTGCGGGCGTTTTTCCGGCATGGTGGTACCGTCCCAGGTGGACACCTGCCGGCCGGATCTTATTCAAGCGGCGCATCGGGAAGCGCGCCAGAGAGGGATTCCGTTTCAAACCCACGCCGCCCAGACCATGGTCGAGTTCAGCGAAATGCTGCGCCGTCACGGAAAAACACCGGTTCAATGGCTCGATCACCTCGGGGTTTTGGACGATCATACGGTTTTAGGGCATTGCATCTATCTGGATCACCATTCCTGGACACCGCTTAGAACCGCCCATGATCTGCCCTTGCTGGCGGAGAAAAAGGTCACCGTGGCGCACTGCCCGACGGTTTTCGGCCGGACCGGCATGACCCTGGAGAGTTTCGGACGCTATGTCCGGTCCGGGGTCAATCTCGGGATCGGCATCGACTCGTTTCCGTTCAACATGTTGGAGGAACTGCGGCATGCGGCCATCTACAGCCGCATCACCGCCGGTGACGTCCATGATTTGACGACGACCAGTGTTTTTAACGCCGCCACCATCGGCGGCGCCCGTGCGTTACTGCGCGAGGATATCGGGCGGCTGACCGAAGGCGCCAAGGCGGATCTGGTCGTTGTCGATATGGATCACCCCCTGATGAAACCGGGGCGGGAACCGCTTCGCAACCTGATCTACGTCGCGGCCGAGCGGGCCATCAAAGATGTTTATGTCGATGGGCGCAAGGTTGTGGCCGATGGCCGGATATTAACGCTGGGCTACGATACAGCGCTCAGCGAAATCGATGCCGCCCAGGATCGGGCCATCAGAATGGTACCGCAACAGGACGCGCAGCATCGCACCCTCGATGAGATCGCACCCATGACATTCCCGTTCATGTAACCGCTCCCTGGGCGGCAAGCCGTCGTACTTTTTTGCCGGATGCGTTGACGTGACCGTTTTTCCAACCATCGATGGCATCGCGGTCATGCTTTAACCGCCCGGGGGACCGCTTCTTCGGAGCCCCTACGAATGGCAGCACCATCGAAACTAAAGATTCTGCATGTGCTCGGTCAACGGCCGGACGCCACCGGCAGCGGCATCTATCTGCAGTCCATGATGCGGGAAGCTGCTGCCGCGGGCCATGACAATGTCATGATTGCCGGCATCCAGTCCGATCGTGATGCCGAACTCCACGGCGTAACGCCCGAACAATGCCGCTTTGTGCGGTTCAACGGAGAAGATCTTTCTTTCCGGATTCCCGGCATGACGGATATCATGCCCTACCCCAGCACGCGGTTTATCGATTTGTCGGCAGCCGAAATCGATGCCTACGAAGCCGTTTTCAAGCGGGTGCTGACCGACACGGTGGCGGAATTCCACCCGGATATCATCCACACGCATCACCTCTGGCTGGTCAGCTCTTTGGTGCGGCGCCTTTTTCCGCATATCCCGGTGGTCACCACCTGCCACGGAACGGATTTGCGCCAGTTCCAGAATTGCGTCCATCTCCGCGACAAAGTGCTGCAGGGCTGCCGTCACCTGAATGCCGCCCTGGCACTCAGCGCCGCCCAGAAAAAGGATATCGAGATGCTTTACCAGCTGCCGCCGGAAAGGGTGATGGTCTGTGGGGCCGGGTACAACGACGGCATGTTTACGGCCGGCGCCAAGCCTGCCCCGCGTCCTGTGCAGATCGTATACGCCGGCAAGTTCTGGAATGCCAAAGGCCTGCCCTGGCTGTTAAAGGCGCTGAAAAGCATCGAAACGCCGGATTGGCAACTGCACATGGTGGGCGGTGGGAGCGGTCCCGAAAACGACGAATGCCTGCGACTGGCAAACGCTTTGGGTGACCGTGTGACGGTGCACGGCCTGATTCCACAGGATCGTCTGGCCGCCATTTTCAAACAGGCCCATCTCTTCGTGCTGCCGTCTTTTTTCGAAGGGCTGCCCCTGGTCGTGCTGGAGGCTCTCGCGAGTGGTTGCCGCTTGATCGCCACCGATCTGCCTGGTGTCAAAGCGGTGTTGGGGGATGTTGCGGCGGATTTCATCACCCTGGTTCCGACGCCGCGTCTGAAAAACATGGACCGACCTTATCCCGAGGATCTGCCGGTGTTCGTACAGGCGCTGGTCCGGGCGCTTGCTTTCCAGATGGCAGGCGCCCTGCGGCAGCCGGATATCGATCCCGCGCCGATTGCGGACAAGCTGGCGGCCTTTACCTGGCGTGGCGTATTTGCGCAGGTTGAGAAAGTCTACCGTGGTGTGATGTAAGGGCCTGGCCAGAAATACCGATCGCTGCGGGCTTGTCCGCCGGACCATTTTCGGTGTTGCCCTAAAGGGCACAACCCACAAGGTTGCACCGATTATGACGCCTGGCAATTAAACCGGAATCCGGCACGGTCAGGGGTTTCAGCCGCCGATCCGGTCGAGCAGGTCGCGGTTGAGGCGTCGGGTCACCGGGCCCACGGCGCCGTCACCTATCGGTTTATCATCGATGCGGGTGATGGGAAGTACTTCGGTGATGGTGCCGCTCATAAAGACCTCGTCGGCCGCGTACAGGGCCGCCTTATCGAAATACGCCTCCTCGACCGATAAACCGGCCGCCTTGCAGATATCCAGGATGATCATGCGCGTGATGCCGGGGAGAATCCGTTGGGTCAAGGGATGGGTGATAAGGCTCTGATCCTTGATGATAAACAGGTTGGAACTGGTCCCCTCGCGCACTTCGCCCGTCTCGGCCACGAAGATGGCATCGTAGGCGCCGGCCTCGAGCGCCTGCTGCTTGGCAAGCACGTTGGGCAGCAGCTGAACCGTCTTGATGTCGCAACGTCCCCAGCGGATGTCAGTCACCGTGATGGCGGCGGCCCCTTTATCACGCAGCACCGCAGGTTTTTCATGAACCCGGCGCAGGATCATCAGGAACTGCAGTTCGGCATCGGCGGGAAAGGCATGGTCCCGCGGCGCAACGCCGCGCGATATCTGAATGTAAATACCGGCCCGGTCGATGGCGGCCTCGGCAAACAGGGTCTCGATAGCCGTCCTTATTTTTTCCCGGGGCAGGGGGGGGAAGGCCAGCGCTGCCATGGAGTGTTCCAGGCGGTCCAGATGGGGTTCCAGGTAGAAGAGGCGGCCGTTATAGCTGGCCACATATTCATAGACCGCATCGCCGAAGTTATAGCCGCGGTCTTCGACGGGCACCGCGGCGTTCTCGATGGGCATGATCGTGCCGTTCAGGTAAGCTAGTTCAGGCATTTTCCCCTCTGTTGGTAACGATGTCGCTTGGCATGTTCACCGGCGTTGCGCTATTGGAGCGTTTACGAAAGATCAAGTTTAGCGCCGTGGTATTTGTATTGCTTCTCTGATACCGCCATATGGTAGCGATGTCAAAAAATATTGATAAGATCTATCCCGCGCGCCTCACCGTCGTGATGGCGCCAATTTTTTTGGGCGGCTATCCAACACTCATATGTAAAGGATCTGTAGATCAACGGTGGGCTGCGGAAACACTGTCGGGCTCCTTATGATAGTTTAAAAATAGATGTTAAATCGACCGGGACCAAACGTTACTTAAAGCCTATAAGGTGCCGCCCCATGGTCACAAGAGGAGTGTGGGCCGGCGATTTGGTGCTTGCCAAACCCGGCTGATGTTCATTAATAGATGGTAACCCCTTTACAAACAATGAATTGCAGGAGGCACCCTCCCCATGAAACCATTTCAAAAAATTCTGGTGGCCTGCGACCTGTCGAAGTTCACCAACCAGGTATTGGACTACGCGGTTGCCCTGGCGCTGAGCACCGGAGCCCGGCTGATTCTGGGGAATGTTATCAACCAGCGGGATGTGGACGCCATCGAATCTGCCATCCACAAGACCTTTCTGGTGGAGAAGGAGGCCTCGCCCGAAGCCTATATCCGTCAGCATAAACTGGAACGGGATAAGAATTTGAAAGCGCTGATCGAGGAGAGCGGCCACCCCGGTCTGTTTTTAAAGACCATGATCCGAACCGGGGTGCCGTTTCAGGAGTTAATCCAGATGGTTGAATCGGAAAGCATCGATTTGGTGGTCATGGGCACCCGGGGGCGCACCAACCTGGCCAGTGTCCTTCTGGGTGCCACGGCGGAGAAAATGTTCCGCTATTGCCCCATCCCGATCCTGAGTGTGCGTCTGCGCAAAGATTGACCCCTTTCCCCTCTGGTGGAGGACGCGCAGCGGCGTCTCACTTCCTTCGCCTTATCCATGCAGCGGCCGGTCCGCGGCTTTCATGGCGGTTTCAGACATGATTTCGGCCAGGGTGGGGTGGGCGTGAATGGTCCCCACCAGATCTTCCACGGTAAGCCCCTTGTTGACCGCCAGGGTGCCCTCGGCAATCAACTCGGTGGCGTGGGGACCGATGATGTGGACGCCCAGTATCCGGCCGGTACCTGAATCGGATACAATCTTGGCCTGCCCGGCAAGCTCGCCGATCACCTGGGCTTTACCAAGGGTGCGGAAGAGCACCTCATCGGACCGTACGGCATGACCGCCGGCCTTGGCCTGGATTTCGGTAAGACCCACGGTGGCCACTTCGGGCGAGGTGAAGATGGCGCCGGGCACGGCCCGGTAATCCATCCGCCGGTCGGCACCGAGGGCATTATCCGCCGCTACCTGGGCTTCGGCCGCGGCCGAGTGGGCCAGCATGATGCGCGAAGGCCCCAATACATCGCCCACCGCGAAAACGGCTGGATCGGCGGTTCGCATATGGTCGTCGGTTTTCACCCAGCCCCGTTCATCCACTTCCACCCGGGTTTTTTCCAGACCAATGCCGTCGGTGTTGGGCGTGCGCCCCACCGCCATCAACACGGTGTCCACGAACATTTCAACAGGTTCTTTTTCTTTGGCGGTGGGCGCTTTGTTGAATGGGGACGCGCCGATAACGACCCGCAGGCCCTCCTGGGTCTCGCTGATGGTTTGGACGGTGCGATTCGTCATGAACCCGATGCGTCGTTTCTTCATTTCACGCTGCAGCACCTTGCTGCAGGCGGCGTCCACCGACGGCAGGGGCAGCAGGCGGTCCAGAGCTTCCACCACCGTGACCCGGGCTCCCAGGCTGCTGAAGAGATGGGCGAACTCACAGCCGATCACCCCGCCGCCCACAATCAGGAGGGACGGCGGCACCCGGTCTAACGCCAGGGCGTCGTTGCTCGACAGGATGCGGCGCCCGTCCACCGCCAGACTTGGAAGATCCAGCGGACGCGACCCGGTGGCCAGGATCAGGCGATCCCACGCCACGGCCATGGCGGGACCATCCGGCTGGGGTACTTCAATCACCCCTGTCTTCAAGATATGACCACTGCCCTGAATATAACGGATGCGATGGTGATCGAAGAGCTTGTGCAGGCCCTTGATCTGATCGGCGATCACCTTTTCCTTGCGGGCCATCAGGTGGGCCATGTCCACGGCGACTTTGCCCGTCAGGGTAATCCCGAAATCCGCCGCCCGGTGGAAGCGTTCGAACAACTCGGCCGTGGTGATGAGGACCTTGGACGGAATGCAGCCCCAGTTGAGGCAGGTGCCGCCGGGATTCTCTTTCTCGATCAACGTGACCGTTGCGCCCTGTTGCGCGGCACGCACGGCCGCCACGTAGCCGCCCGGTCCGGCGCCCATGACACAAATTTGGTGGGTCATTCTGGTTCTCCTCGGTTGGTTGGAAATGATGGCCAGGCCGTGCCGCATCGTCTCGGGAGACGAATGGTCCGAACGCTATCAGGCTTCGACGCAGGGTCAACGCTATCAAATGGGGCGGCTTGTGCAATAAAAATTAATATTAGGCTAAAAATAAAAAATTTGTTGATTGTTACGGTAATATTTAATAACAAAATTTACGTATTCATCAATCTCTTGCAATAAATACATGGTCTCCAATTCGACCGGCTGACGGTGACGGTCAATCCGCCGATCCCTTCCGCTTTCACGGGACCCCATCGGCGTAATAACGCGCATGGGCTCCCATCCGGCGATCGCCATCCTGCAGCCGGCACCGCCATCGATCCGGAACGCGCGCTCCCGGTCGATGATCGCCGATCTGCTTTATCCATCCGACCGCTGACCCTGGGCCGCGCATCATCATCCATTGCCGACAGGAGGCGTTATTGATCATGGCACCTTTGACAACGCCATTGCATTCCTGGCATGCGCAGCAAGGGGCCCACATGGCCCTTTTCGGGGGCTATGACATGCCCCTGTGGTATGGGTCCGCCAAGGACGAGCACCTGGCCGTGCTGACCCATGCCGGCATTTTCGATACCAGTCATATGGCGGCGGTCCTGGTGGACGGCCCCGCGGCCGAGGACCTTCTGCAATTTTGCTTCACCAACGATCTGGCAGCCTGCCTGGGGCCGGATAAAGCGCCGTTGAGGTCCGGTCGGGCGGTTTACGGCGCGTTTCTGACTGCTGAAGGGCACGTGCTCGACGACGCGATTGTCTTTATGCTCGCCGCGGAGGCGTATCTGGTGGTGGTCAACGCCGGGATGGGTCAACGCGTCGCCGCACACCTCGACCGGCATCGAGAGCAGCACGATGTCCGGGTACACGATCTGTCCGGACAATTCGGCAAGATGGATGTTCAGGGCCCCATGGCGGCCCACGTCATGCGTGACGTGCTGGCCGACCCGGACGCGGTGTTCGAGGCCATGCCCTATTTTGCATTCAAAGGCGGTATCGGTGAAACGATGCCGTCCTGCGGACAAGTCCTTACCCGCGACGGGACGTCGCTGTTGCTGTCGCGAACGGGCTATACCGGCGAGTTCGGTTTCGAGATTTTTACGTCTGCGGATACGATCGTCGACGTCTGGGAGGCGGTTATGGCCGCCGGGGCGAATTATGGTGCGCTTCCCTGCGGGCTCGCCGCCCGGGATTCCCTGCGTGCCGGAGCCGTCTTGCCCCTGTCCCACCAGGATATCGGCGACTGGCCTTTCTGCAACCACCCGTGGCCCTTTGCCCTGCCCTACCAGTCCGGGACCGGCGATTTTTCCAAAACCTTTCTGGGGGACGCCGCTTTGAAGACGGACCGTGCGCCCCATACCTATCCCTTCATCGGAGAAAATCTGCGGAAGGTAACGCCACCGGCCGAGGTGCGGGATGCCACGGGCCGGGTTATCGGGAATGTGTTGACCTGCGTCACCGATATGGCGGTCGGATGGCACGGGGATCGTGTTTTGAGCATCGGCAGCCCCGATGCACCCGAGGGATTTACACCCGGCGGACTCTGCTGCGGGTTCGTGCGGGTGGCCGACCCACTGCCGCTGGATACGCGATTGCTGTTGAAAGACAAACGCCGCGGTATCGATGTCCGCATTGTGGCCGATATCCGGCCGGATCGCACCGCACGTAAACCGCTACCTATGATGCTGCAACCAAAGGAGGCCTAATCCATGAAAGAGCTCAGCGAAGTTAACCTGCCCGAAGATATCCGCTACACCAAAGATCACGAGTGGGCGCGCAAAAAAGGCGAAACCTTCCAGATCGGCATCACCGATTTTGCCCAGGACCAACTGGGGGATATCGTTTTTGTCGAGCTACCGGAGCCGGGCGACCGTTTCGAGAGCGGCGAGGAATTTGGGACGGTGGAGTCGGTCAAGGCGGTGTCGGAACTGTTCATGCCCATGGGGGGTGAAGTCGCCGCCATCAACGAAGCGCTGGAAGATGCGCCCGAATTGGTCAACACGGCGCCCCACACCGAAGGCTGGATGCTTGAGCTTAAGGCCTCGGATTCGTCCGAATACGATCAGTTGATGGATCGGGCCGCCTACCTCGATATGCTGAAAGGACTCGAAGAATGAGATATCTACCCCATACACCCAAGGACATCGCAACGATGCTTCAGGCGGTGGGGATGCCGGATCTGGATGGACTCTTCAGCACGATTCCCGACGCTTGCAAACGAACGGACACGCTGGATATCCCGGAGCTGACCGAGTGGGAGCTCAACGACCACATGGCGGCGCTGGCCGGCCAGATGGTATCGTCGGCCGATTATAAGATGTTTGCCGGGGCCGGCAGCTATCAACACTACATACCGGAAGTGACCCGCTACCTGCTCAGCCGCTCGGAGTTTGTTACCGCTTACACCCCCTACCAGCCCGAAATCAGCCAGGGCACGCTGCAGGGCATCTTCGAATACCAGACCCTGATTTGCCGCCTGCTGGGCATGGATGTGGCCAACGCGTCCCTTTACGACGGAGCCATGGCCGTGGCCGAGGCCCTCCTGATGGCGATCCGCATCGGCCGCCGCAAGAAGACGGTGGCGGTCTCCAGCCTGGTGAACCCCTACTACCGCAAGGTGGTCGAAACCTATTTCGCCCCCACCGAATTCACCATCACCTGGCTGCCCTACCGCAAAGACGGCACCACCGACCTTTCCGGGCTTGATCAAATCGAGGGACTGGCCGGCGTGGCCGTGCAGTCGCCCAATTTCTTCGGCTGTATCGAAGATTTGGAAGCGGCCGGCAAGGCCATTCACGCGCAGGATGCCATTTTTATCACCTGTTTCAGCGAACCCCTGGCTTACGGAGTCCTGAAAGCACCGGGCGCGCTGGATGCCGATATCGTGTGCGGCGAAGGCCAGAGCCTGGGCATCCCCCAGTCGTTTGGTGGACCGGGGCTGGGTATTTTTGCCGCCAAACAGCAATATGTGCGCAATCTTCCCGGGCGCCTGGTGGGCCAGACGGTCGACGCGGACGGCAAGCGAGGCTTCGTGCTGACCCTGTCCACCCGGGAGCAGCACATCCGGCGCGAAAAAGCGACGTCGAATATCTGTTCCAACCAAAGCCTGTGCGCCATGGCGGCCGGCATGTACATGGCGGCTTTGGGCGGCACCGGTTTCCGTGAACTGGCGTCCCTGAATCACGACAAGGCCGAATACCTCAAAGCCGCCCTGCAGGCCGCCGGCCTGGAGGTTCCGTTTGCGTCCGCCACGTTCAATGAGTTCGTGGTGAAGTTCCCGGAAGGCTTCGACCAGCGGTGGCAGGACCTTCTGCAGAAGAAGATTTTAGCCGGCATTCCGATGGTGTGCTACTATCCGGAGTTAGCCAACCATTATCTCCTCTGTGTGACCGAAACCCGAAGCAAAGACGACATGGATGCGCTCGTCAAGGAGGTGCAGTCATGAAAGAGACCGTCGGCACACGCGGACTGATATTGAACGAACCGTTTCTCTGGGAACGCGGGGGCAAGGGGCGCACCGGCTATTCGCTGCCCCGCCGGGATGTGGCGGCCGCGGCCCTGCCGGAAAACCTGACGGGTGACGGTCCGGATTTCCCCGACCTGAGCGAAGTCGAAGTGGTGCGTCACTACACCCGCCTGTCCACCTGGAACTACGGGGTGGATTCCGGCATGTACCCGCTGGGCTCCTGCACCATGAAATACAATCCCAAAACCAACGAACGCCAGGCCGCCCTGACCGGTTTCAGCGGGGCGCACCCGTTGGTGCCGAGCGAATTGTGCCAGGGCGCCCTGCAGTTGATCTACGAACTGGAGCATTACCTGGCCCACGTGGCCGGGTTGGACGCGGTTTCGGTCCAGCCGTCGGCCGGGGCCCAGGGCGAACTGGCCGGCATGCTGATCTTCGCGGCCTATCACCGGGACCGGGGCAAGCCGCGCTCCAAGATCCTGATCCCGGACACCGCCCACGGCACCAATCCGGCCAGCGCGGCCCTGTGCGGTTTCAAGGCCGTCCCGGTCGAGACCGGTCCGGACGGTGTGCTGCTGCCCGCGTCGGTGGAAGCCCTCATGGACGACGATACCGCCGGCATCATGGTGACCAATCCCAACACGCTGGGGCTTTTTGAAACGCACATCCAGGCGATTGCCGACATCATCCATGCCAAAGACGGACTGGTTTACGCGGACGGCGCCAATATGAACGCCGTGATGGGGGTGGTGGATTTCGGCCGGGCCGGCGTGGACGTGTTGCACATCAATCTGCACAAGACGTTTTCGACCCCCCATGGCGGCGGCGGCCCGGGTTCGGGTCCGGTGTGTGTCTGTAAACGTCTGGAGCCCTTCCTGCCGGCGCCCCGGGTCGTTAAAACGGAGGCGGGTTATGCCCTCTCGGAAGACTTCCCCAAGAGCATCGGCAAGCTGCATGCGTTCTACGGCAACTTCGGCATCATGGTGCGGGCTTACAGCTATATGCTTTCCATGGGACCGAAGCTCAAAGACGTCAGCCAGCATGCGGTGCTGAATGCCAACTACATCAAAGAGAAACTGAAAGACGTTTACCATCTGCCCTTCGACAGGCCGTGCATGCACGAGTGCGTCTTTACCGACAAGTTCCTGGAGGCCCGGGGGGTCACCACCCTGGATGTGGCCAAGCGCCTGATCGATTATGGCTTTCATCCGCCCACGATCTACTTTCCCCTGGTGGTCCACGGGGCCATCATGATCGAACCGACGGAATCGGAGTCCCTGGAAAATATCGATCAGTTCATTGCCACCATGCGCCGGATCGCGCAGGAAGCCGAAGAGGATCCGACCTTGCTCAAGGAGGCGCCCCAGAATCCCAAGGTGCGGCGCATGGACGAAACCACGGCCGCCCGCAAACCATGCCTGCGGGGATAGATGGCGGACAGCGTTGTCTTTCTACCCTGAGAGAAAAGGTCGGCATGGCACTT
Source organism: Desulfobacteraceae bacterium (assembly GCA_014237395.1). Taxonomy (GTDB): domain Bacteria; phylum Desulfobacterota; class Desulfobacteria; order Desulfobacterales; family UBA5852; genus JABZFP01. The sequence goes on from JABZFP010000014.1 coordinate 39,767, forward strand.
ATGGTGGTGGAGCTTTCATGCCGAACAGGGAGGCGCTGTGATGGCGTTCTGCAACCTGGCGGACGGTCAAGGCCTCTATTACGAAGCGTTCGGTGAAGATAACGGCCAACCGGCCATTATCTTCCTGAACGGGACGGCCCAGACCACGACCAACTGGCGGCCGCTGGCGCTCCAGTTTAAAACGTATCGTCACGTGGTCGTCTACGACGCCCGCTGCCAGGGGCGCAGTGGTTGCGATGCCGGCGCTTTGACGCTGGCCCAACACGCGTGCGATCTGGTTCAGCTGCTCGACCACCTTGAAATTGAGCATTGCGGACTGGTGGGGCTAAGCCATGGCGCCCGTATCGGTCTGGCCGCCGCCGGCAGAATGGAAAACCGCATCACCGGGCTGGTGCTGCTCAGTATCGGACTGTTATCTTCGGCGCGCATGGCGCGGGCCGTTTCCGCCTGGCGCGACGCCTTGTCCTCCGGAGGACTGGAGGCGCTCATGCATGCCATGATACCGCTGGTTTTCGGGGAACGGTTTCTCAGGGAGCACCATGCCATCATGGCGAAAATTGCCGAGGCGTTGGTCCAACGTAACGATGAAGCGAAGATGGCGCGGTTGCTGTCGGCGTTTGACGGCACCCCTTCCATCGAATCGATTCTGCCCGTCCATAACTTGCCCGTGCTGGTCATGACCGGGGAGGACGACCCCCTGGTTCCCGCTAACGAGGGACAGGCCCTGGCGCGGCGATTGGAGGGCGACCATCTCCTGCTCCCCGGCATCGGCCATTCCATCCCGGCCGAAGCCCCGGAACGGCTGGTTCAGGAAATCGAAACATTCTTTAAGCTCAAACCGGATAACGTTGCATCATGAAGATTGACGATACCACGATTGCCATCATCAAACATCTCCGCAACGGACGCAAGTCCTTCAAGCAGATTGCGGAAAGCCTCAATCTGGCGGAGAACACGGTACGCTCCCGCGTGCGCCAGCTCACCGACCAGGGCGTGCTTGAGATCGCCGGCCTGGTGGACCCGGAATCCATCCCCAGTCACCAACCGGTCATCATCGGCGTCAAACTGAAAACCACCGACATGTTCAACAAGGGCGAGGAATTCAGCCACCTCAAAGGGGTCGTGTCGGTGAGTGTCGTGACCGGACGCTATGACCTGATTTTGGTAGTCTTGTTTAAAGAGGATTACGGACTGGAAGAATTCTATACCGAAGAAGTCGTCAAGATCGAGGATGTGCAGTCCCTTGAGACGTTTGTGATTTGCAAGGGGTACAACCTCAAAGTCCCCTACATCCTATAGACGCTGCCTCAAAAAAGTCTTTTGGCCCAATCTCCGTGTTGGGCAACGATTTCAAGTCCTCGAAATACGATCGTATTCCTCCGGCTTAAAATCGTCGCCCGCCTTGATCTTGAACCAGAATCCAATTTTTGAGATAGCGTCTAAAGAATGTGTTAAGATTCCGTCGCAATGCACTATTCTGAAAAAATAAAATTGGAGCATGCCTGTGGAAACTTATGAAAAGCTGGGAAGTTTTTATCTGGGGAAGACGGTGCCTATGGATGGCCAGGGGCAACCGCCGGAACTGGTGCTCTATGATTCCAAGGATTTGACCACGCATGCCGTGATCATCGGCATGACCGGCAGCGGCAAGACCGGTCTGGGGGTGGCGCTGCTCGAGGAAGCCCTGATCGACAAGATCCCCGTTATTGCCATCGACCCCAAGGGGGACATTACCAACCTGGCCCTGACCTTTCCCGGCCTGCAGGCCGAGGACCTGAAACCCTGGGTCAACCCCCAGGAGGCCCTGGCCAAAGGCAAGACGGTGGAGGCCTACGCGGCGGACGAGGCCCGCAAATGGACCGACGGGCTGGCGCAGTGGGGACAGAATCCGGAGCGTATCGCCCGGCTGAAAGCTGCCGCCGAACTAACCATCTATACGCCCGGCAGCAGTGCCGGGGCTTCCGTCAGCCTGCTGCGGCGATTCAATGCCCCACCGGCGGCTGTTATCGACGATCCGGACCTGTTCAGCGAACGCATCGAAACCACCACCAGCAGCCTGATGGCCCTGCTGGACCTGGAGGCCGACCCCCTTTCCAGCCGGGAACATATCCTGGTGGCCAATATTTTCAGCCACACCTGGCGGGAAGGGCAGGGACTGGATCTGGCCGGCTTGATCCAGGCCATCCAGAATCCGCCCTTCGAGCGGGTCGGCATCATGGATCTGGACAGTTTTTATCCTGCCAAGGATCGTTTTGCCCTGGCCATGCGAATCAACAACCTGCTGGCCGCGCCGGGATTCAGCGCCTGGCTGGAGGGCACGCCGCTCAGCATCCCCGATTTGCTGCACACCCCGACCGGCCAACCCCGGGCTTCGGTGTTTACCATCAGCCACCTTTCGGATGCCCAGCGCATGTTTTTCGTGTCCATGCTGCTGAACGAACTGCTGGGCTGGATGCGCACCCAGTCGGGCACCACCAGCCTGCGGGCGATTCTCTACATGGATGAAGTCTTCGGCTATTTCCCCCCGGTCAGCAATCCACCGTCCAAGACACCGCTCTTGCGGCTTCTCAAGCAGGCCCGGGCGTTCGGGCTGGGGGTGGTGCTGGCCACTCAGAACCCGGTGGATTTGGACTACCGCGGATTGTCCAACACCGGCACCTGGCTGATCGGTCGCTTGCAGACCGAGCGGGATCAGATGCGCGTCATGGATGGTCTCCAGGGCGGGGCGTTGGGGGGCAAAATGGATGCCGGACGTCTCAAGCCGATATTGGCCGGTTTGGAGAGCCGCACCTTTTTGTTGCACAATGTGCATGAAGACGGGCCGGTGGTGTTCAAATCCCGTTGGGCCCTGTCCTATCTGCGGGGGCCGCTCACCCGGGACCAGATCAAGCAGTTGGCGCCCCCGTCCGATGATGACGCGCTGGCGGCCACACCAGGACCGGCGGTATCTGCGGATACCGTGCGCGCGGCCGCGACACACCAGGCGGCGCCCAGCGTGCCGCCTGACATCCCGGTTTATTTCATCAAAGGATCGGGGGCCGGTCAGAACGGCACTTATGTCCCGCACGTTTTCGGCCAGATGGCCATTTATTACAGCAGCGCCAAATATCAGGTCGACCTGGCGCGTTCAGTGGCGCTGGCGGCCCCTTTGGAGGATGGCCCCGTACCTCTCGACTGGGATGCCGCCACGGCACTTAGCGCCGATGCCGACACGCTGGAAATGGAGCCCATGTCCGGTGTCGGTTTCGGGGACCTGCCCGCCATCGCCCTCAAACCCACCGCCTATCGGAAATGGCAAAAGGATCTGACGCGCTGGACCAAGGCCAACCACCCTGTTACGCTGCTGCGCTGCAAACCCCTGAAGCTGACCAGCACTCCGGAAGAGAGCGAGGGGGAATTTCGCAGCCGCATGGCCCTCGCTCTTCACGAACAGCGGGACCTGGCGGTGGAGAAGCTGCGGCGTAAATACGCCAGCCGGTTTCAAACATTGAAAAACAGGTTATTGACCGCGGAACAGGCCATCGCCCGGGAGGCGGAGCAGGCCAAGGCCCGCCAGGTGGATACCGTTATTTCCTTCGGGACGGCGATTCTTGGCGCTTTTCTGGGCCGTAAAACGGTGAGTGCCCGATCCACCTCCCGTGTGGGGACGGCCATGAAATCGGCCGGCCGCATGCAAAAAGAGAAAATGGATGTGGCCCGCGCCAAGGAGCGGGCGGAGGCCATCGGGCAGCAGATGGCGGAACTGGAAATCCGCCTGCAGGAGGACATCGAAAAACTGGAAATGCAGTTTGATCCCGAAAACGAAACACTGGAAGAAATCCGCATTGCCCCGAAGCTTTCCGACATTTCGGTGGAGCTGTTCGGGTTGGCCTGGCTGCCTTACCGCAAGACCGAACAGGGGCGCTTCCTGCCGGACTGGAGCGGCGCCGGTTAGGCGACGGTCCGGCCATGTCGATCCAGGGTGTCGTTTCTGAAAATCGTTACTTCTTTATCGAAATGAACCGTCCCCTGCCGGGGCGCTGCAATGACAGGATTTTTCATGTCCAAACTGATGGTCTATCTTCTGACGTTCTGCGGCGGCATTGCCGCTACGATACAACCCTCCATCAACGCCCGTCTGGCCCAGAAAACCGGCGTTATTGAAAGCGCCTGTGTGTCCTTCGCCGTCGGAACGCTGGTGCTGTCGCTGGTCATCTGGTTCGCCGGGACGGGAACCCCCCGGGGCCTCCTGGATGCTCGGTGGTGGGAGCTGACCGGCGGCGCGCTGGGTGCTTTCTTCGTCGTCGCTATAACGTTTGCCGTGCCCCGCATCGGAACGACCGCGGCCATGGTGCTCATCATTGCCGCGCAGTTGATCGTGGGCATGCTGCTGGACCATTTCGGGGCCTTCGGCCTCAAGGTCGAAGCCCTCTCCTTGCGTCGCCTGGCCGGGGCCGGGCTGCTGGCGGCCGGTGTTTTTTTAATCCTCCGCCGGTAAACCTGTCCGGCGGCCTGTGAATACCGATCGTTTGTAACGGCATGCCGTTGCGGGCCTTTGGCGGCGTTGACCGGTGTGGCAGGGGGCGTTCATGACACAGGATCTGCTTTTTGAACCGGTGGTGATCGGCGGCTGCCGCAGCCGAAACCGAATAGCCGCTTTGCCTGTGTTTACAGGGTATGCACGACCCGACGGCGGTGTGACACCGCTTTTGCGCGAGCATTACTGGCGGCTGGCCTCTTCCGGCGCAGGGTTGGTGGTGGTGGCCAACGTGGCGGTGGCCGCGGACGGGCGAACGTCCCCACGGACCCTGCGCATCGATCACGATCGGTTTATTCCCGAACTGGCCGGGCTGGCCGCCACGATTCAGCGTCGTGGGGCGCTGGCCTGTATCCAGCTCAACCATGCCGGGCGGTTCGCACGGACCGAACGGCCACTCCTGCCGGCCCCCTTCGACGCAGCGCACCTCGATCACGACGTGGCCGCTCTCAAAGCCTTCATGCACACCTTCCCTTTTGCCGAGCGATTCGGTCTCACCGCCCGATTCATGCAGATGCATTCCAAATGGCATCGGGGCATGACCCCGGAAGACTGCCAACGGGTGGTGGGTGATTTTACCCAGGCCGCCCGCCGGGCCGTGGCCGCCGGATTCGACATGCTCGAACTGCACGGAGCGACCGGTTATCTTCTGGCGCAATTTCTTTCGGCCTTCACCAACCGGCCACCGGGTCCCTGGTCCGGAGACTTCGATACCCGCGCCGCGTTCGTGTATGACGTGGTAAGGGCGGTTAAGGCCGCCGTTCCGCCGGGCTTCCCGATCGGATACCGCCTGCTGGTCCGCGAATGGGTTCCCGATGGCATCGATCTGGATGAAGCGACGGCGTTGGCCGGCGCCTTGGAAAAAATGGGCTTGGCCTATTTTTCCGCCAGCGCCGGGACCTATAACTCCATGTTCAATCCCGCAACCCTGCGGGTAACCCGCCGCCCTGCCTATCTGCGGGCGGACACCCGAACCCTGCGCGGCAGGGTGGGCACCCCCCTTATTCTGGGCGGGCGGATCTTTCGACCGAGCATTGCCCGTGAGGTGTTAGCGGAGGATGGTATTGACATGATCGGGCTTGGCCGCCCGCTTCTGACGGACCCGGGGTGGGTGGAAAAAGCCCGGACGGGTAAACGGGTTTATGTTTGTGTTGATTGCCGGCATTGCCTCAAACGGGTGATCCGGGAAAAGGGGCTGGCCTGTGCGCGGTGGCCGGCGATCGAGATCGAACGCGTGGATCTGGAGTGCGCCCTGCACGTGCGCCTGAATGCCTGCTTTTTCTTTACCTCCCTGCAATCCCTGGAAATAGGGTCGGACGCCTGGCCGGTCAAGCTGTCGGGCCGGGAAACGCTGAAGATCCGCCTGGTGTATATCGCCCCCCCGGAGCCCGCGATCGAAGCATTTCGGACGGCGGCCGACTGGCATTGGCGGCGTTTTCGCCAGGACTGGCAAACCGCCGGTCAACGTGACGATCTGCTGGAACGCGTTTCCACCTTAACGTCGCGCGCTTATGACGACCTGTTGGCAGAGGCCCGTCAGGATGGCTTCGGGATGATCGTACTGGCTGATGGCCCGCACGTACCGTCGGGAGAAGTTCTGGCCAGTAAGTGGCGCGAGGGCATTTTCATTTCCCAGACGTGTCTTGGGCGCGCCAACAAGATCTTCAGCGCGGTGGATCTGTCGCCGTCCACGCACGTCTTGCTGCGATTTCTGGCCCATGCCTTCCTGGGGCGGCCAGGCTGCTGTTTCCGGTTTGTGCATGTCCTGGACGGTTCGGCCCAGGCGGCGCGCAAACGCTGGGAGAAGATGCTGCCGCTATCCGGCTGGGATGCGGACACGCCGCTCGAGCTGATGCCGCCGGGGCCGGAGGGGGTGGCCGGCACGCTCCAGCGTGAGGCGGCCGGGTGGGATGTTATCGTCGTGGGCCGCCGGGGCATGTCGCGTATCAAATCGCTGCTGCTGGGCAGCGTGTCACGACGGATTCTGCGGGCCGTTTCGGATGCCACCGTAGTGATTGTGTCGTGATTTGTTTTTGTCTAACTCGTTTCTTCTTGAAGAGAAACAGCAGTGGTTTCATTGATTCGGCACATCATCCTTTAAAGTCGTTTATTTTCTTTCTCGCGAAAGAAAATCGGACCAAAAGAAAGTGTCCCTGCCGCGAGCCCTCCGGGTTCGCCTGCACATGGGGGCAGCGGACGGACGCGTCGAAACTCGCCCCGCGAATCGCGGGGCTCAGACAGCCGCCGCGCTTGTTTCGTCCGGCACAGCGATGCGCCGGCCTCGTGACAAAGGGGCAAAGGCACAACCCCATTATCGAATGATCTGGATCGCTTCATCGAACCGGGTGATTTGTTCCAAACCGTCATCGGTAACGATGTGGGTGTTTTCAATGCCCACCACGCCTTTGCCCGGGATAATGAGTTTGGGTTCCAGGGCGATGGTCATATTCTTTTCCAGGGGCATGTCCTGGCCTTGGGCCAGAAAGGGGTATTCATCCAATTCCAGGCCGACCCCGTGGCCGATAAAACGGATGCGCTGATCGCCGGTCCCCATGAACCAGTCGCCGTAGCCCTTGTCGGCGGCCCATTGAATGGCAACATCGTAGAGATCGCCGGCTCTGACGCCGGGTCGGGCCGCGCGTTTGAGGATCGCCTGTAAATCCAGCATGGCCTGGTGGGCGCGCATCAGATCATTTGGCAGGTCTCCGATGGCGAAGATCCGGGTGTGGTCGGCGATATAGCCTTGCCAGGCGAAGACGTAATCCAGCAGGATGGGTTGGTGGGGGCGAATTTTCCCGAACCCGGCGCCCTGGGCCACGGCCGGGCTGGCGCCCGTGCCGCCGGTAGGCGAGGCCAGATAGCTCGGCACGGCGGCGGACGGACCGGCCAGGAGATGGCCGTAGAAGAGTTCGCCACCCCACATGCGCATGCGCACCACGCCCTGGTGGCCCCGCCGTCGGGCTTCGGCTTCCACCCGGCCGGCCAGATCGAGTTCGGTCATACCTTCCCGAATGATATCACGGGCCGCGCCGGCCACTTCGTCGGCCAGTGCGGCGGCCTGCCGCATGAGATGCAGCTCGTGGGGGGATTTTACCGCCCGCACCTGTCGGATGCCGTGGGCCACATCCACCAGGTCGACGTCCGCAAACAAGCGGCGATAGGTCAGGTACAGCGCGGCCGGGATGACGTCCATCTCCAGGCCAAGCCGCCGTGGCATGGCAAGGTGATGCGCTTTAAGGAGATCGGGGATCTCGCGCGGGCTGCGGAGCGGCACGATATCTGTTACTGTCGATTCGACCCGGGCCCGTTCCAGGCTTTTGCGAACCATCAACAGGGGGGCGCCGGCGGCCGGGATGTAGAGATGGGACTGCTGGATGGTTCCGGCGAAATAGAACAGGTCCGTGTTCTGCAGGATCAAGGCCCCGTCGATGTCCTGCGCGGCAAGGTGTTCCTGAAAGCGCTGGGTGCGGCGTTCGAGTTCTTCGCGGGGGGTGGTCGGTGTCATCAGGGGTTTCGCCTCCTTTTGGTTTGATCAAATCCTGCCATTTAAGATGGAAGCCCCGGACCAGAAATCTTCCAGAATGTGCGCCACCGGCCTGTCGGACCATGGGCTGACCGGTTGCCATTCCTCCGGGTAGAGAGACCGGTAGCGGTGGGTGCTGAAGCGGTTGTCCACCAGCAGCACGGCCCCCCGGTCCCGGGTGCTGCGGATGACCCGGCCGACGGCCTGCAGGACCCGGTTGAATCCGGGATAGCGGTAGGCGAAGTCAAATCCGGCCTGGCGCGTGGTGTCAAAGTGGTCCCTGATCAGATCGCGTTCCATGCAGATCCCCGGCAGGCCGACCCCGACGATGGCCGCGCCGGAGAGCCGGCGGCCCACCAGATCGATGCCTTCGCCGAAGATGCCGCCCATCACCACAAAGCCCACCAGGGTCTGCGGGTTGTCCCTGACGAAGTTTTCCAGAAAAGCGTCCCGGGCGGCTTCATCCATATCCCGCGCCTGGACGATGGTCGGGATTTCCGGAAAAACATCACAGAAGACATCGTGGACCATCTTCAGATAGGCATAGGAGGGGAAGAACGCAAGATAGTTGCCTGTTTTTCCCCTTACCAGCTGGGTTATGGCATCCGCCAGCCGGTATTTGGTCTGCTCCCGTTCCCGGTAGTAGGTGGATATACGGCCGTCGACGATCACGCACAGATTAGCGGGCGGAAAAGGGGACCGCAGGCGCAAAAACACCGTCTCTGCACCGCCACCGAAGAGGGTGTTGAAGTAGCTGAAGGGGGTCAGGGTGGCGGAAAAAAACAGTGCGGACCGGCCCCGCTGCAGCGCCTCGGCCAGTTGATCGGCCGGGTCGAGGCAGAAGAGCTTGACCTGCAGCTCCTTGCCGTCGCTGACCGTGCAGGTGGTATAGCTGTCATCGAAGCGCTCCGCCACCCGCAAAAAGGTCGATACATCGAAATACAATTGCAGCAGATCTTCTTTCCAGGAGGCGGGCTTGTTTTTCACCAGCCATGTTTCGGCCCGGTGGTGAAACCGCTGCAGATGGGGCAGGAGCGCGTCCGGCACCTCGCGCGAAGCGGATTCCCCCCCGGCTGTCAGACAGTCCCGCCGGGCGGATACCATCCAGGCGTTGATGTGCCCGATGGCGCGGTAAAGCGGGCGGTGATCCTCGCGCAAGGCCCGCCGCAGGTCCAGAAAGGGTTGTTTGTGCAGCACGGCTGAAAACATTTCCCGAGACCGGTCCACCAGGTTGTGGGCTTCGTCCACCAGAAAGGTATAGGCGCCGTTGTCTTCAGCGAAAAAACGGCGGAGATATACCCGCGGATCGAAGACATAGTTGTAGTCGGCGACGATGGTATCCATCCAGAGGGCCATCTCCAGACTGAATTCGAACGGACAGACTTCGAAGGTGTCCGCCAGCAGGGTAACGGTATCCCGATCCAGGGCATCCCGGTCGAAGGCCGCCAGCCGGGCGCCTTTCATCCTGTCGTAATGGCCGCGGGCACGCGGACATTCCTCCGGGGTACAGGTTGCATCCGGGTAGGGACAGAGCTTGTCTTTAGCCGTCAGCGTCAGACTCTTCAACTGCAGCCCCCGGCGGCGCATGACCGACAGGGCTTTTTCAGCGGCCTGGCGCCCGGTGGTCCGGGCCGTCAGATAGAATACCTTGGCGGTCAGGCCTTCCCCCAGGGCTTTGAGGGCCGGGAAGAGGGCCGCCATGGTTTTGCCGATGCCGGTCGGCGCCTGGATCATGGCGCGGCCATCGGTCTGGATCGACCGGTAAACCGTGACTGCCATCTGGCGCTGCCCCTCGCGGAAGTCGTCAAAGGGGAAGCTCAATTCCTGAACCGACCGGTCGCGCTGCAGCCGCCAGCGTTCCAACCGTGTGGCCCAGGCGACATAGTCATCCAGCAGCGCCGTCATCAGGCGGTTGAGTTCGTCGAGGGGGTAGGCCCGCCGAAATTCCCGCGTTTCTTTGGTTGTCAGCTGGTAATAGGTCAACTGGGCGTCCACCGCGTCCAGATCGTGATGAGTGGCGTACAGCCAGGCATAGGCCTGCACCTGGCCCCAGTGCAGCGGATCGGGGTTGTGTTCGAAGGCGTCCAGTTCTTTGTGCGTGGATTTGATCTCGTCGATCACCACCCGGTCGCCGTCGGTGAAGACGCCGTCCAGGCGGCCGCTGATCTCCAGAACGAAATCCGGGGTTTCGATGGCATGCTGGAGCGCGACTTCGGGCTGATAGCCGGCCGGCCGTGCCCGCTGGATTTTCTGGTGGGCCCGGAGGCCGTCCAGCGGCCGCTGCGATCCGGCAAAGGTCGACACCAAGTCGCCGGTCTGCAGGGCAAAGGCCACCAGGGTGCGGACGGCAACGGTGAGGCGGGGTTTCAACAGGGAGGGCCTTTCGATTTGAACATTGACAAATAAACGGCCATGCCGTTCGCGTAGCGGGAGCCTAAAGGATTTCCAGCGGCAAAGTCAAGGCGGCCGGGCGGCATCTCTTTTGGGGCCCATGATCGCGGTCCCGGTGGCCGCGGTTCTCCCCGGCACGGTCGCAAGGTTTAGAATCGGCGCTTGATTCAAAACGGGTGACAGGATAAGGAAAGGCAGGACGACCGATTGGGATCTCATCGAAAATAAACCATCTTTTTAAGTCAGCATTTTGTACATCATAACGACGGATGCCGACCGGCTGAAACAGAGGAACACATCATGACCGACGCCATCACCTACGACGACGTCTTGCTGGTACCTTCCTACAACCATTGGGAATCGCGCAAGACCGTGGATACGTCCATGCTGGACAAGACCGGCAAACTGCGCCTGTCGCTTCCGGTGATGACGGCCAACATGGATACCGTCACCGAAACCGCCATGGCCGACTTTATCGGCGCTAAAGGGGGGATCGGCGTCCTTCACCGCTTTATGTCCATCGCCGAAAACATCGACATCTTCAAAGCCTGCACCCATAAGACCTTCGTGTCGATCGGCTGCTCGGCCGGCGATCTGGAACGGGCCGAGGCCCTGCGGGATGCCGGTGCGGATCTGTTCTGCATCGATGTGGCCCATGCCCATGCCCGCTACGTCGGCAAGACCCTCCAAAAGGTTCGGGCCATGCTGGGCAAGGAGGCCTGCATCATGGCCGGCAATGTGGCCACTTATGCCGGTGCGGACTACCTGGCCTCCCTCAGCGCCGATATCATCAAAGTCGGCATCGGGGGCGGCGCGGTGTGCACGACACGCATCAAAACCGGATTCGGCGTGCCCAACCTGACGGCGATTCGCAATTCTGCCCGGGTGGACCGCTCGATTGTGGCTGACGGCGGCATTCGATCCCCCGGGGATATCGTCAAGGCCCTGGCCTTCGGGGCCGATTTCGTCATGATCGGCAGCATGTTGGCCGGAACGCGGCCGACACCGGGTGTCGTGATGACACGCAAAAATGAGCGCGGCGAGGACGTGCTGGTCAAGGCCTATCGCGGCATGGCCAGCAGTGAAGTCCAGGATGACTATCACGGCGGCATGGCGGAGTGGAAAACCGCCGAGGGGGTTGCCGTCGACGTTCCCTACTGTGAGACCGAAGAGCAGATCGTCGCCGATATCATCGGGGGGCTGCGTTCGGGACTGACGTACGGTGGTGCCGCTACGATTCGCGAACTCCAGCGCAAGCTGGACTATATCCGGATCACGCCGGCCGGGCGCCACGAAAGCCTGCCCCACCGAACGCTATAATCGGTAAATACCGTCTTACCCGTCGTCAACAGGATGTCTAGTGACTGAGATGAATGGCCAAACAGAAATGAAAGCCCGGATTCGGGAACTCGAGGACGCGCTGCGGCGGGCCCGGTCTTCCGAGGCCGAGGCCCGGGAGATCCTTGCGCTTTATCGGGTGGTGGCCGATAATCTGACCGATATCGTCTGGACGCTGGATGCCGACCTGAAAACGACCTTTGTCACCCCGTCCGTCGAGGGTCACCTCGGTTATGCCATTCAAGAGACGGTCGGTCTCGATTTTTGCGATACCCTGACCTTGTCCAGCCAGGAGCAACTGCGTTACGCGATCAAGCTGCTTCAAAACGGCGTGCCGTCCACAGCACTGGACCTGGAGCACGTGCACCGGAACGGCACCGGATTCTGGTTCGAGTGCCAACTGGCCGGGTTGTTTAGCGGGGATCGGGGATTGACCGGTTATGTCTGCGTGTCGCGCAATATCGACCGCCGCAAGCAGGCCGAAAGCGCTTTACAGCTCAGCAACGCCCTGTTCCAGACGGCGTTTGCCATCAGCCCGGATGCCGTGACCCTCAACCGGATGCGGGACGGTGTCTATACCATGGTGAACGAAGGATTCGCCCTGCTCACCGGGTATGCCCGGGAAGCGGTGATCGGCAAGACTACCGACGAAATCGGTATCTGGGCGGATCCCAGGGAACGCGATCGCTTGATGACGGCGCTTGACGAGGCCGGATCCATTCGCAACCTGGAAGCCCGTTTTCGTGTCAAGGACGGCGGTATCCGCACCGGTCTGGTATCCGCCAATATCATCATTCTCAACCGCCAGCCCTATGTCCTCTCGATCACCAAAGATATCGAAACCTTCAAAAAAGCCAAGGAAGCCCTGACAGAGTCCGAGGAGAAATACCGGACCCTGATCGAGACGGCCACCGATGCCATCTTTATCCTGCAGGACGGCGAAGTGAAATTCCCCAACCCCAAAGCGCGGGAAATGGCCCGCATGATGGGGGCTGATCTGAAACAGCACTCCTTTTTCGAGTATGTGGCCCCGGAAGACCAGAATATGATCCTGGAGCGGCATTTCCGGCGGCTGAAAGGGGATAAAGTCCCCGGCACCTATAATTTCCGCCTGCTGCGTGCCAATGGGGAGGCCTTCTGGGTGGAAATCAATGCCGTGAAGATTGTCTGGGAAGGCAAACCGGCCACCCTGAATTTTATTCGGGATATCGACGATCAGGTCAAGCTCGAAGCCGAATTCCAACATGCCCGCAAAATGGAGGCGGTAGGGACCCTGGCCGGGGCGATCGCCCACAATTTCAACAACCTGCTGATGGCCATCCAGGGCAACGTATCCCTGCTCCTGCTCGACACGGAATCCGAGGACCCCCGTCACGAGGAGATTAAAAAAATCCAGGAGCATGTGGAAAGCGGCGCCCGGCTGACGTCCCAGCTTCTGGGCTATGCGCGCAAAGGCAGGTACAAGATCCGCTCGCTGGACCTGAATGGCCTGATCACCAAAACGGCGGCCGCCTTTCGCCAGTCACATCCCACCACCCGGATATCCTCCCACCTGGCCACCGACCTGGACGCCGTTGCCGGGGACCGGTCCCAGCTGGAACACGTGCTTTACAATGTGTTCAAAAATGCCGCGGACGCCATGCCTGAAGGCGGCGAATTGTTTATCAAAACCATGAATATCAGCCACGAGCAGATCCGCAAGCGCAACTATAAAATCAAGGCCGGCGAATATATCATGCTGGTGGTTGCCGACACCGGGGTCGGCATGGAACAGAAGGTGCGTCGCCGCATTTTCGAGCCTTTTTTCACCACCAAGGAACTCGGGCGGGGCACGGGGCTGGGGCTCGCTTCCGCTTACGGCATCATCAAGGGGCACAGCGGCTATATCGACGTGGATTCGAAAAAGGGGCATGGAACCACCTTTTTTATTTACCTGCCGACGTCCACCCGTCCGGCCGAAAAGACCGATTACAAGGACAAGAGCGTCATTCACGGCAGCGGTTGCATCCTGATGGTGGATGACGAACCGGCCGTGTTGGAAATCAGCAGCAAAATGCTGACCAAACTGGGATTCCGCGTCCTGGAAGCCTGCAGCGGGCGTGATGCGCTGAACGTTTATCGGCAAAACCGGCATTTGATCGACCTGGTCATTCTGGACATGATCATGCCAGACATGGGGGGCGGGGAAGTCTACGACCGCATGAAAGACATCAACCGCAACGTCAAGGCCATCCTGGCCACCGGGTACAGTCTCGACGGGGAAGCGTCCCGGATTTTGAAAAAGGGGTGCGACGGCGTCATTCAGAAGCCTTACAGCATCGATCGCCTGTCCCGGGTCATTTACCGGGTGCTGAAACGTGCCGATGCCGCCAAGGCAAAGGTCGCGAATTGACCGGGGCACGACCGTTCATCGTCATCCCCCAATAAATGGAAAAGACGGAAGGAAGCCCTATGCGGGTATGGATCGTGACCATCATCTTGCTTGGCATCATGGCCATTGGAATGGGGACGGGGGCCGTGGCCGGTCAATCCATCGGACGAACGTTTGGAGAAGCCGGCCGGGCCATCGTGGATGATTCCCAAAGCGCTTACAATGATTCCCGGGATTTTTTTGTCGAAACGGGCCAAGGCATTTCGCAAGGGGCCCGGGAAGCCTATGACGATGCCAAACACATCGGCCCCCGGATGGTCGAGGACCTAAAAGACGGCTTCCAGGGCGGCGGACAGGCTCCCGATCCCACCCGGGACAAAACGCCCGCCGTGGAGAAGCCGTGAAAGCCATCCTGTTTGATCATTACGGCGCGCCGACGGTTCTGGCCTGTCGCGAGGTTGCGGAACCCGTCTGTGGGTCGGCGCAGTTTCTGGTCCGGGTGCATGCCGCCGGCGTGAATCCCAAAGACTGCCTGGTGCGCAAGGGCAAGTTTCGCTGGTTCACGGGACGCCGCTTCCCCCTCGGGGTGGGCCATGATTTCGCGGGCACCATTGAGGCGGTTGGGCCCCAGGTCCATGATTTCCAGGCAGGTGATGCCGTTTACGGCATGACCAACGGCTGGCACGGTCGAACCTACGCCGAATTTTTGGTGGCGCAGCCATCGGAAACGGCGCTCAAACCGGCTTCGCTGGGATTCGCGGAAGCCGCGGCGGTCCCGCTGGCGGCCATGACGGCGCTGCAGGCCCTGCGTGACATCGGCGGTGTGGCGCCTGGCCAGCGGGTCTGTATCAACGGCAGTTCCGGCGGGGTCGGGACCTTTGCTGTTCAGATCGCCGTCATTCTGGGGGCCCATGTCACGGCGGTATGCAGCGGACGCAATGCGGACCTGGTCCGCCGGCTGGGGGCACACCAGATAATTGACTATACCCGTGATGACATCCGAAGTCTGCCCGAACCGGTCGATGTTTTCTTCGATGTTTTTGGAAACGGCGTTTTCCCGGAAATCCGTTCCCGTCTGAAACCGTGCGGCCGGTTCATTTCCACCGTACCCGGCCTCCCCATCTTGAAATGGGGGCTTCTTTCCCGTCTGTCGCCCGGGCCCCGTGCACACTTGGTGATCGTTAAATCGCGTGCGGCGGACCTGCAGACCCTTTCGGGCTGGATTGCCGGGGGCCGCCTGCACCCGGTCGTGGACCGAGAATACCCGCTGGCCGAAGCAGCACAGGCCCACGCCTATATCGAAACCAAACGGGCCCGGGGCAAAGTCGTCCTGACGGTCGGCTGACGGGCGGATATAGGCGTGACCCTGCCCGGTGACCGCCACCGCGGCCTATATACCGGCGCAGCGCCATAGGAGCCATCGACGCCCATGACCAAAGAAGACAAAACAATCATCCGCAGCGCCATTCATGACCCGGATCGCCGGGGCATTTTGATTCCGGCTGGTCAACTCGAGGGCAGCGGGCTGTCCGTCGGCGACCGTTTTACCCTCAAAAAAGGCCAGCGCGATCTTTTTGCCGTGACCCTTGTCCAACACCCGGCAGGCGAGATCTTTTTCGATCGCAGCGGGATTTTTATCGAGCGCACCCGGCGTGTCGATATCCTGCTGGGCGGGATTTTTGATGAATATGGCGTTGAAATCATTGACGCGGAGCCCCCGATGCTGCTCGTGAAAACGATGGATCCGGGGTTGGCCGCCATCCGCTGACGGTTCCGTGCGTGCGGCAATTCCAATCGCCGGCGGCCCTGTGGCGCAAAGCGCGGCCGTCGGACCTGACGCCCTATTGTAGGGACGTTCCATCAGGGCGCGTCTGCATCAAGGTTATGCGGGGGTGTTGGCGGGGCTCAGCGAATGCTGGCGCAGGTACTCCCACATGGCGATGGATGCCGCAATGCTGACGTTCAGGCTTTGGACCTGCCCGAACTGGGGAATGGTCAGGGATTGAATGTCGGTGTAGGCGCTGATATCCGCACTGATGCCGAATTCTTCATGACCAAAGATGAAGGCACTGCGGCGGGGAAGGGCCGCCCGGGTGAGGGGCGGGCCTTCGACCGGATCCATCGTGAAGAGGGTATAACCGTTGCCGATGAGATCGCGGTAGCAGGATTCAAAGTGGTCGTGGAAACGTGCCGGGACCCATTTAAAGGATCCCATGGCCGGGGCCGGGTCAAAAAAGTCGATACCCACCAGGTGGATTTCACGGGCGCCGAACGCGTCCGCACTTCGGAATATCTTGCCAATGTTAAAGGAGGGTTTCAACCCGTCCAGAATAATAACAAAATCGTTGGCGCCCGGGCGGGCCAGGAGGTTGGCGTTTTTCTGTCGTCGAAAACGCTGCTGGGCCGCGATCCGTTTTTTTTCGAGACGGCGCCGGATTTGTCTGAGTCCCATGGTTGCTTCGATGCCCTATGCCTGGGGGCGTCGCTGACGCCGTGTCGGTTGAAAAATCTTCCGTATGCTTCGGCGGATAGGCCTAACACGGCTGCCCCCGGGAATCAAGATACCCTGTTTGGCGGTGCCGTCACAGGCGAGGGCGGCCCTGGAATGGTTGGCGAAAGGACAGTGGTATGATGTTCCAAGAAATAGATGGCATTGGATTTGCGGCGGGGCGCTGGCCCCTTGACCAGGACCGTCCGACGCTTGTCTTTATTCATGGTTCCGGCGGGAGCCACGCCTTGTGGCAGGGCCAGGTCGATGCCATGCTGGCGGTGGCCAACACCATTGCGGTGGACCTGCCGGGCCATGGCGCCAGCAGAGGGCCCGGATGCGACCGTGTATCGCACTATGCGGATGCTGTGGCGGGATTGATGGAGGATCTTCAGATGCCTCGCCCGGTTCCCTGCGGATTGAGCATCGGCGGTGCGATCGTGCTGCAATTGCTGCTGGAAAGACCGGCGCTGCTGGCGGGCGGGGTCCTGATCGGCACGGGGGCCCGCTTGCGCGTCCTTCCCGACATTTTTGACGCCATCGAAACCGACTACGCGCACTTTATCGATATGCTGGGCCAGTTCGGCGCCTCCGAAAAAACCGATCCGGCGCGGCTTACCCCGATTATGCACGCGACCGCCAACTGCGCGCCTGCTGTGACGGCCGGCGATTTTCGTGCTTGCGACCGATTCGACGTGATGGACCGGCTCGACCGGATCGACACCCCGGCCCTGGTACTTTGTGGCGCCGATGACCGTTTGACGCCACCGAAATACAGTGCCTATCTTGAAACCCATATCCGCGGCAGCCGGCGGGTGATCATCCCGGATGCCGGGCATCTCGTGCCCATCGAGCAGCCCGTTGCGGTGAATCGGGAATTGACCGCCTTTATCGCGCAATTGTAGCTCCGGGCAAAAGCGGCTTGAGGCAAGTCCGCCGCGATAACGCCATTTCTTGAAAGACTGGCGCAACAAGCATATCCTGGGGACCGATCAGAAATACGCCCCCTTTCTCAAAACCAAAGGGGTGGTCTGATGCTATAGCAAACGACCTGGACGACCGCGCGGGAAGCGCCCCATAGTTCACCGCTTGGTCGTTAAGGTGCCTCTTTCGGTTTTTCAAACACTTTACAAACATCCCCGTATCCTTTAGTCTTCCACCCATCATCAACAACAGGACTTTTGGATAGGAGCGATATCATGGAAACCATTCAGAAATATCGATGTGAAACATGCGGCGCGCAGGCCGAATTCGAGGGGGCGGCGCCGGCCGTCTCCGATTGCTGTCAGGGCCGATGGATCGTGGTGGAAAAGCTGCCGGCCTGCGGGATGCCGGCTTCGGCCGAGCATTCCCGGTTTGACACGGATGACGGCCCTTGTGATGATGGCCGCTCCGGCTGAAAATCACTCCGCAGGGTGCCATCAATGACGATCGGCGGCCCGATCACATGAGGGCCGGTATCGGGAGCGAGGGCTGCCATGAGCAAGCAATTCGTTTACATGACGGCGGGAAGTGCGGCGGAAGCCCAGCGGATTGGCGCGGCGCTGGTGGAGAATCGACTGGCGGCCTGCGTCAATATTCTGGACGGCATGCACAGCATCTACCGCTGGGAGGGGAAAGTCCAGAAGGACCGGGAAGTGGTCATGATCGCCAAAACGACCCGGGACCGGCTGCCGGCCCTGATCGAAACCGTGACCGCCCTGCACAGCTATGACTGCCCCTGTATCGTGAGCGTCGCTATCGACGGTGGCCATCCGGACTTTCTGGCATGGATCGGCGCCGAGGTGCGCGACATCGAATAGGGTTCGCCTGTCAATCGCCGCCACGCTTGTATTCGTATTGACCTAAACCCGCCGCCTCTGATGGAGGACCCGGAGAAATTCGACTGATCCGGGGTGCTTTTCTGAAAAGGTTTCTTCATTACGATGCCACTCAGCTGGCATCATGTCCGGTCCGCTGAATAATTTCTTCCTGCAGTTCCGGTGTCAGATCCACGAAATAGTCGCTGTAGCCGGCCACCCGCACGATCAGGTCGCGATAGGCGTCCGGCGCCTGCTGGGCCTTGCGCAGGGTCTCGGCGTCCACCACGTTGAATTGGATGTGGTGGCCGTCCATCCTGAAATAGGTCCTGACTAGCTGGGCCAAGCGGTCGATCCCGGTATCGTCCGCCAGAATATGGGGCAGAAACTTCTGGTTCAGCAAGGTGCCGCCTGTGCGCAGGTGGTCGACCTTGCCCGCGGACTTGAGCACCGCGGTGGGCCCCCGGCGGTCGGCGCCCTGGACCGGAGAAATACCTTCGGATAGCGGTGAGCCGGCCTTGCGTCCGTCCGGTGTGGCACCCAGTTTGCTCCCGAAATAAACATGCACGGTTGTGGGCAGCAGGTTGATGCGATAGACGCCGCCCTTGGTGTTGGGGCGGCCGTCGACCGCCCGGTAGTAGGCCTCAAAAACCGCCCGCATGAGATCGTCGGCGGCGTCATCGTCATTGCCGTAGCGGGGTGTTTCATTCGCTATCCGGCGCCGCAGGGCTTCGCCGTCTTTGAAATTGCCGGCCAGAAGCCCGCCCATTTCCGGCATGGAGAGCAGCCGGCGGTCGAACACGTTATATTTCAGGGAAGACAGGCTGTCGGTCAGGGTACCGAGCCCCACGCCCTGGATGTAGGAGGTATTGTAGCGGGCGCCGCCGGCATTGTAGTCACGGCCATTGGCGATGCAGTCGTCGATGAGCAGCGATAGAAACGGCACCGGCATGTACTTGGCGTTGAGGCGTTCGATGATGTTGTTGCCCATGATTTTGATGTCCACGAAGTAGGCCAACTGCCGTTCGAAGGCCGCGAACAGGTCCTCAAAGCAGGTGAAATCCCCTGCGGTCCCGGTGGACGGACCGATGCGGTCGCCGGACAGCGGGTCCACCCCGTCGTTCAGGGCCAGTTCCAGAATTTTGGGCAGATTGAAATAGCCGGTCAGGATATAACATTCCCGGCCAAAGGCGCCGCTTTCCACGCATCCGCTGGCCCCGCCGCAGCGGGCGTCGGCAAGGGACTTGCCCTGGCGCACCAGTTCCTGAACGATGGCATCGGTGTTGAAGATGGATGGCTGACCAAAACCGGTCTTGACGATGCGCAGGGCTCGCTTCAGGAACCGGTCCGGATTTTTCTTGCTGATCTGGACCATGGCGCTGGGCTGCAGCAGCCGCATTTCCTCCACCACGTCCAGGATGAGATAACTCAGGTCATTGACGGCGTCGGCTCCGTCCGGCGTGAGGCCGCCCGTGTTGATCAGGGCGAAGTCCACATAGGTGTTGCTTTCCCTGGCGGTCACGCCGACCTTGGGGGGCGCCGGATGGTTGTTGAACTTGATCCAGAAGGCCTGGAGTAGCTCCCGGGCACGTGCTTCGGTCAACGTGCCGCGGTCGATTTCCCGGCGGAAAAACGGGTAGAGGTGCTGATCCAGGCGGCCGGGGTTGAAGGCATCCCAGGGGTTCAGCTCCGTGATGACCCCCACGTGGACAAACCAGTAATATTGCAGGGCTTCCCAGAAGGTGTCCGGTTTGTGGGCCGGCACTTTGCGGCAGATGGCGGCCATGGCCCGCAATTCTTCGGCCCGCTCCGGGTCGGCCGCTTCCGCGGCCAGCCGCGTGAGTTCCCGGGCATGCCGGCGGGCAAAGGCGATCAGGGCTTCGGCCGCCATATCCATGGCCTGCAGCTGTTCCCGTTTGTCCAGGGCGTGTGGATCATTGTAGAAGTCCAGGGCGGCCTGGGCTTCGGCGATTTCCTGTTTCAAATCCAGAAAGCCTTTGCGGTAGATTTTATCCCCCAGCACCGTGTGCCCCGGTGAACGCTGCTCCTGGAATTCGGTAAATACACCGGCGCGATAGGCTTTCTTCCAGCGTTCGGGGAGTTGCGCAAACATGCGGTCGCGGAGGGTGCGGTCCTGCCAGAAGGGAATGATGTTTTCTTCATACGCCCGCCGCATGTCCCCATCGGATGTGTAGGGCACTTTGGGACGGTCGTTCAGCAGGGCGAGATCGTCAAGGCTGTGCAGACAGATTTCGGGATAGGTCGGCGTGGCTTTGGGAGCCGGGCCGCGCTCACCGACGATCAACTCCCCCGGATGAATGGCGATGTGTTTGTTTTCCAGGATGTGGCGGAAAATGCGGGCGCGTTGAATCGGCACGGCCTCGCCTTCCAGGCGGCCGCTTTGAAGCAATGCGGTGATCAGCAGCGCCCGTTCGGGACTCAGGCTGGCCTGGGCCTCAACGCTCTGCCGGCGAAGGTTGCGAATGCGGTCATTGATCATGTTTAGCCTCCCACCTGAACAGTGAATCCGCCGTTTTCAAAATCGGCTTTTACGCGAGCGATGGCTGCGTCCCCCGGCGGTTCAAGATTGCCCAGGCGGTCCGGCTGCCCGAGGCGATGATATTTTTGCCGATGGATGCCATGGAAGGGCAGCAGGTCGATTCGCTGCAACCCCAGATCCGTCAGAAAGGCGCCCATCTGGGCCAGGTTTTCGGATGTATCATTGATCTGCGGGATCAGCGGAAAGCGAATGACGACCTTGCGTCCGGTTTTGACCAAATGACGCAGATTGGCCAGAATCCCTGCGTTCGATACGCCGGTATACGTTTGGTGCCGGCGGTCATCCATTAATTTAAGATCGTAAAGAAAGAGATCAACCAGGGGCGCGATTCGGGCAACGATTTCCGATGTTGCATAGCCGGTGGTATCGAGGGCCGTATGGATACCCTGCTCACGGCAGCCGTTCAACAGTGTTGCCAGAAAATCCGGCTGCGCCAAGGGTTCGCCGCCGGAAAAAGTGACACCGCCGCCACTTTCGTCATAGAAAAGCCGGTCTTTTTCAATCTCCGCCATTACTGCGTCGCCGCTCATGCGGGTGCCCACCGGCACGGCATCCCCCGGCGTGTCTCTGTTCGATCCGGTCGCCATGGATTCCGGTTCGGGGTGCCGCCCTTCCGGATTATGGCACCACCAGCAGTCCAGCGGGCAGCCCTTCAGGAAAACCGTGGTGCGGATACCCGGCCCGTCGTGGATGGCGAATTTTTTAATGTCGAAGATGGTGCCCTGCGTCATGTGTTGTAATCCCCCTTCGGCTGGTAGCGGCAGTTCCGGGCGATGATTCGGGTCGATGTTGAGGCAATGAAAGACCACCTATCATATCCTCAATTCGCCTGTAAAATCCTTCCATCATTGCGGCTGCCGAATGGTGGGATCCTGTGAATGAATGGCATTCATCTGTTGACAGGGTATTTACACCCATAATATACAAAGCCTATTCCTTTCACGGCGTTATCCAAGCTGGGTCGGCCTTCCAAGCGGATTGCAGGGCCGGCATCGTTTGTTTCGACATGTGACGCTTAACCTGACGGTTCCGACATTGTCGGACTGTTTTTATTTCGGCGGAAGAAGATTGAATGGGATTGATCAAAACATTTTGTCGCTGGATTGATAAGCTCAATACCTGGGTGGGGCATGTCGTGGCCTGGGCCACGGCCATCGTCGTGGCGGTTGTTTTCATCGATGTGATCATGCGCTATGCCTTCAATATCAGCTTCGTTTTTACCCAGGAACTCGAATGGCATTTATTCGCTTTCATCTTTCTGATGGGGGCGGGCTATACCCTGCTGAAAGACGGGCATGTGCGGGTGGACATCATCTACCAGCGCTGCAGCCCCAAAACCAAGGCCTGGATCAATTTTCTGGGGGTTATTTTCTTCCTGATTCCGGGCTGCTACATGGTTATCGCCACTTCCCTCAATTTTGTCTACAACGCGTGGGTCGTCATGGAGGGATCGCCCGATCCGGGAGGCATCCCCTACCGTTTCATTCTCAAAAGCTTCAT
Source organism: Desulfobacteraceae bacterium (assembly GCA_014237395.1). Taxonomy (GTDB): domain Bacteria; phylum Desulfobacterota; class Desulfobacteria; order Desulfobacterales; family UBA5852; genus JABZFP01. The sequence continues at coordinate 62,253 of JABZFP010000014.1, forward strand.
TCCGGCGGGTTTTGTGCTGATCCTCCTCCAGGGGCTTTCCCTGGGCGGCAAGAGCCTGCTGACCATTCTCGGGAAAGAGATTGAGACGGAGGGGGAACGCTGATGTTCATGGAATACCTGCCCGGGTGGATGTTTCTGGCCCTGACGATTCTTCTGATGATTGGCTTTCCCGTTACGTTCACGCTCATGGGAACGGCCCTGACTTTCGGCCTGATCGGTTTCGGCTGGGATTTTTTCAATCTGCTGCCCCTGCGCATCTGGGGGGTCATGACCAATGTGACCCTGCTGGCGGTGCCGCTTTTCGTGTTCATGGGGGTGATGCTGGAGCGCTCCGGTCTGGCGGAGGAACTGCTCGACACCATGGGGCTGGCCTTCGGGCGCCTGCGCGGCGGTCTGGCGATTTCGGTGGTGATCGTGGGGGCCTTGTTGGGGGCCTCCACCGGTATCGTGGGTGCCACGGTGGTCACCATGGGGCTGCTGGCCGTACCCACCATGCTCAAACGGGGTTACCAGAAGGAGTTGGCTACCGGCACGGTGTCGGCCTCGGGCACCTTGGGACAAATTATCCCCCCTAGTATCGTACTGGTGCTGATCGGCGACATCGTGGGCGTTCCCGTAGGCGATCTTTTCATGGGGGCGGTCCTGCCGGGGATGGTGTTGGTGGGGCTCTACATCCTTTACATCTTGATCGTATCGTTTATCAAACCGGGCTGGGCGCCGCCCATCCCCAAGGAGGAGCTGGCCGCCCTCACACCAAAAATTATGCTGAAAAAGGTCTGTCGGGCCATGTTTCCCCCACTCTTCCTGATGATGGCCGTGCTGGGATCGATCTTTGCCGGTGTGGCCTCGCCTACCGAGGCTGCGGGCGTGGGGGCGGTGGGGGCAACCCTGCTGACCATCGCCAATAAAAAATTCAGCATGAAAATCCTGCAGGAAGTCATGCATTCCACCATGCAGCTGACCTGCATGGTGTTCATCATCCTGGTCGGCGCGGCTTCCTTCGGGCTGGTCTTCCGCGGGATGGGGGGGGATCACCTCGTGCGCGAATTTTTAGGGGGTATTGCGCACCATCACGGCCAGTGGACCGTTTTGTTTATTGTCATGGGGATCATTTTCGTTATCGGGTTCTTCCTGGATTTTATCGAGATTACCTTTATTCACGTACCGGTGCTGGCACCCATCATGATCGAGTTCGGATTCGACCCGGCCTGGTTCTGCATCCTGATTGCCGTCAACCTGCAGACGTCGTTCATGACACCACCCTTCGGGTTTTCCCTCTTTTACCTGAAAGCGGTGACGCCGCCGGAAATCAGCACCGGGGATATTTACCGGGGAATCATCCCCTTTGTTCTTTTTCAGTTGATCGGTTTGCTGATTGTGGTGATGTTCCCGCAGTTGGTGACCTGGCTGCCGTCGGTCGTTTTTAGATAGGCACCTCCGGCCCGGTGGCTACGCTCAAAGCGATGGTGAAACAGATTGCCTGGATCGTGGGCGATACCATCAGCGTTATGCTGGGGTGCATGTCGTTTTTTCACAAGTGCGTATCGTTTCCTTTAACCCGCAGCAAAGGAGAAGGAAGGTATGGAGAGACGTGATTTTTTGAGAAAAGCAGGTTTGGCGGCGACCGGTGCCGTCGCGGCGGCCGCCGGTCTGGCCGGATGCGGTCAAGAGAAAAAGGAAGAGGCTAAAGGCCCGGCGGTCCAGCCCAAAAAGACCTACGAGTGGAAAATGGTCACCACTTGGCCGCCGAATCTGCCGGTGTTGCAGACCGGGGCGGAACGCTTTGCCAAACGCGTGGGCGAAGCCACCGGCGGGCAGCTTAAAATCGAGGTTTTTGCGGGCGGCGAACTGGTACCGCCCCTGGGTGTCTTCGATGCCGTTTCCGAGGGAACGGTGGAGTGCGGCAGTGGCGCATCCTATTACTGGGCGGGCAAGGTTCCGGCCGCCCAGTGGTTTGCGGCGGTGCCCTTCGGCTTCAATGCCCAAGGCATCAACGCCTGGTTCTACAGCGGCGGCGGCCTGCAACTCTGGGAAGAAGTCTATGCCCCGTTTAACGTGATTCCACGTCCCCAGGGAAACACCGGTGTCCAGATGGGCGGCTGGTTCCGCAAGGACATGAACACCATCGACGACTACAAGGGCCTCAAGATGAGGATTCCCGGCCTGGGCGGAAAGGTCATCAGCAAAGCCGGCGGTACCGTGGTGCTGCTGCCCGGCGGGGAAATCTTCACCTCGCTGGAGCGCGGTGTGATCGATGCCACCGAGTGGGTCGGCCCCATGCATGACCTGCGCATGGGATTCTACAAGGCGGCCAAGAACTACTACTATCCCGGCTGGCATGAGCCCGGCACCTGCCTGGAGGTCATGTTTAACAAGAAGGCCTACGAGTCCCTGCCGGTGGAACTGCAGCAGACGGTCGATGCCGTGGCTGCCGAAACCAACATGTGGAGCCTTTGCGAGTTCGAGGCCGGCAACGGCGCGGCCTTGCAGACCCTGATCTCCGAGCACAACGTCAACCTGGTGCGCTTCCCGGATCAACTCATGGAAGACCTGCGCAAACTCGCCACAGAGACCCTGGAAGAAGAAGCGAATAAAGACCCCATGAGCCGCAAGGTGCACGACGCCTTTCTGAAGTTCAAGGCCCAGGTCGGTGTGTGGGGATCCGTGTCTGAAAATGCTTACTACAATGTGATTGCCGATAAATATGCGTTGAAGAAATAAACCGATTTGATCTGAAACGCGGGACTTAAAAGAAACCCCCCTGCCGTCTGTGCAGGGGGTTTTCTTTTTGGGAAGTTATAAAATAGCCAGGTGCTCGTCTTTCAGATCCGAGACGAACATGTGCCCTGGAGCGTGGGTGATGGTCAGGTCGAGTTTGGCCGAAATGGCGGCCAGGGTCGAGGTGACGCCGCAGGCCCAGAAGACCGGGACTTCCCCGGGATGGATGGTGACCGGATCGCCGAAATCGGGACGGTTCAGGTCCTGGATTCCCAGGTCGGCGGGGTCGCCGATATGGATGGGCGCGCCGTGGGTTAAATGGAACCGGGTGGTCACCTGGACGGCCCGCACGGCTTGTGCAGGTGTCATGGGGCGCATGGTGACCACCAGGGGCGCCTTGAACGGTCCGGCCGGCCGGCATTGCCGGTCGGTAATGTACATGGAGACATTCTTGTTTTCTTCGATGTTGCGGATGGGCAGGCCGGCGGCCAGCATGGCGTTTTCAAAAGAAAAACTGCAACCCAGAAGAAAACTGACCATGTCCGGCTGGAAGCGATTCCGCACACTCGTGACTTCTTCCTGCAATTCCCCTTTTTCGAAAATCCGATAGCGCGGCAGGTCGTCGCGCAGATCAGCCTCTTCCGCAATGGCCGGTGCGGTAACGCCCGCTTCCAGCACATCCAGCACCGGGCAGGGCTTGGCGTTGCGGGTGCAGAAGAGCAGAAAATGAAAGGCGTGGGAGGCCGGCAGCATCACCAGGTTGGCCTGCAGGAAGCCTGTGGCCGCCCCCGACGTTGGCGTGGTCCATTCGCCGCTTCGAATGCGGCGGCGTAGTTCAGATGGTGACATGGTCGCTGACATGGCGTTTCTCCTTATGGTTGGCGCTGGGTCTGGAAGCAGCGGGCGTGAATCAGGTCTTTGGTTAGGACGGCGCTAGTTTGGGGCGGTGCGCCGTCAGTGACCAAGTTGAACCCCAAGATTTTATTGCCCAGGCGGATGTCATTTTCACGGCTTAACCTATAGTGCGAGCGAACATATTTTCTCATAAGTAAGAAAAAATTTACCTACAACATGTGGGGTTTTGACGAAAATAAGTTACAACATATACCATTTTTATTTATAAACCTAAAAAAATTTTCACAAATAATTATTATTTAAAATGCCAAAATATATAGAGAATGTTTAAAATAAAAAGATTATGCTCAAATAAAAAAGTCAGAATTAGTATTTGGAACATTTTGTGCTTACGAATAGAATTAAAGATGTTGCTGTTCAATTTGAGTCGTTATGAGCAGCGGTTGGTTAACAATGTTGGTGTGACCAGGGAGGTCACCATGTTAATGAATAAACGGATATTTTACGTAGCACTCTTTTTATGTGTTTTTGTTTTTTCAGGCAGTGCTTCCGCATTACAATATACCGGGAAGGCATGGGTTGCTCAACACTATTCAGGTGGAGAGGCAACAGATGAATTTTATCTCGCAATTGAAAACTCGGATATCGGCAATATTAAAAAAGTCAAATTGAAGGGCCTCAAGCTGGCAAAGACATCATCGGCGACGCCGGATTTCTATTATCTTACCGGCAAAATTGGAACCGAAGGGGTATCTTATTTTGAAATCGATTCGGAGTCCAAATATTTCAGAAAATTGAATAAAAAAGCCAATAAAAAATTCAAAAAATTAATGAAAAAAGGCCTTCTGGACGACGATGCGGATCAGGAAGCATGGGTGGATGATTGGGTCACTGGCAAACTCGAAGATAGTCTATTCAAGCTTGTATTTAAAACGGAAGACGGTAAAAAATACATAAAAAAGATTGGCTTTGCGACATTTGAAAACCCTGTCGACTATTCAGAGCTCGGTCAGCCGCTTACTGAGGGCGGCGCTGCGCCTGTCCCCGAACCGACCACCTTGCTGCTGCTTGGCACCGGGTTGCTGGGAATTGCTGCCTTCCGGCGGCGATTTAAATAAGCCTAAATTCATCGATAGCTCTCTAAAAGGCAAAGCCAATCCGGCTTTGCCTTTTTTTATTTTTAGGAAACCCCACCAATTGCCGTCGTTTGCAAGCGATAAAAGCCGTCCTTCAACTATTTCGAGCAGCTATTCCCGATAAAAGCAATAAGCATGAAGGAGGTCCTTCAGCAGGGCCGCCGCCGCCCCGGTGGGGGAGCTGTGGCCGCCGGTGACCGTGATGCGTCCCATGCTGTCGGTATCGAAGCTGATGCCTTTTTCCGAAAGATGAACCCCGGCCAGGGGATGATCCGCCTCAAGGGCTTCCGGGGCCACCTTTACACATAGACGGTTGTTTTCCCAGCGAACCGACCCGATCAGTTTGATCACCCTTCCGTCGGTCTGCGCCTTCTCTATATCTTCGCGTCGGACGCCGGTAATCCCGACAGTCTCGACATCGGTGATGCCGAGGCACTGGTCGAAAAGCTGGTTGGCGATCAGGATAATCTTGTTCCGTGTGTCGAATCCTTCGACATCCAGCGTCGGGTCGGTTTCGGCAATTCCCAGATCCTGGGCTGCCTGGAGGGCTGTGGTGTAGTCGCAGCCCTCTTGTCCCATGCGGGTCAGGATGTAATTGGTCGTCCCATTCAAAATCCCCTCGACGGCCCGGATGTGCGCGCCGGCCGTGCAGAGTTTGCCCACGTCCAGAGTGGGCAGGGCCGCTGCCGTTGCCGCACTCATGAAGAGGCGTCCGCCAGACGACTGTATGCGCTCCTGCAGGTCCTTGTAAAACAGCACGACCGGGCCTTTGTTTGCGGTGATCACATCCATGCCCTTTTTCAGGGCGGCATTGATATGGGTGCGGGCCGGCTCGCCGTCCACCAGGTTGGTGGGGGTGGCCTCCACCAGGACGTCGGCCGAGAGGGTCTGGAGAATCGCCGCCCCCGACATGCCCGGACGGCCGAAAGATGCCATGCGCTCGATAGACTGGCCGCTGTCCATCAATTCCCGCAGTTGGTCCAGGGGCAGGCCGTGGGTGTCAGCGATCGCGGCGCCGCCGATGTCCACGACGGCATGTATTTTGGGGGCGATACCGTAGCGGTTTTTGAGATCGTCCTGCTTATCTTCGATCAGTCGGACAAAAGCACGGCCAACATTGCCGAAACCGCAGACGATGATGCGGATGGGTGTCATTTGTAGCTCCTTGCAATCAGTTGATGGTAGTCTCTTCCGTCGACCTCGGCTTCCACCACCACCGGTCCGGCGGTATGGAACGCTTGCCGCAGGGCCTGGCGCAATGTTGCCGGTGAGTCTGCCTTGAGCACTGGCACACCGAAGATACGATCGGCATCCAGGAACGCATTCTGAAAGAGCCGGGAGCTGTCAGCCGGGCAATTTTTCCAGCCCTGTTTGACCTCGATCAGGCTTAGCATGCGGTCGGCCAGGATCATGATAACGGTATTCAACCCCAGCCGGCGGGCTGTGATGAGTTCGCCGGCCATCATGGTAAATCCCCCGTCGCCGGTTACGCAGACCACCGGTGTTGTCGGCCGGCAAAGGGAAGCCGCCAGGGCGGCCGGGATGCCAAATCCCATGGAGGACCAGCCGTTGGTCATCAGGAGATGCCCGGGCGCCGGTGTGGGCCACAGTTGGCCGATCAGGTGGGTGTGGGCCCCTACATCACAGGTCAGAATGCCCTCGGGCGGCAGGATATCCCGTAAAATATCCAGCGCTTCGCTAGGCCCAAAGCCTTCCGACCGGGGATGCAAAGCGCTATTGAGACCATCCCGGTGCCGGGCCAGTTGGGCGAAATCCCATTCGGTTGCAAGGGGCTTGATGGTGCCAAGGGTTTGCATGGCGGCGTCAAGATCACCGATGCACAGCGCCGCCAATTCGTAAGGCGCCGATAATTCTGCCGCTGCCGTATCGATGTGCACGACAGGGACCGGCGGCAGCCAGGCTTCGTAGTCGAACTCCACCGGGTCGTAGCCCAGGCCGATGACGAGGTCCGCCTGGCGGGTGATGCCGGTCAACCGATCGCTGCAGGCATGAAAAAGGACACCGGCATAAGAGGGATGGGTTTCAGAAAGCAGGCCTTTGGCCATGGGGGTCAGTACCACCGGGGCCGGGATGACGTCCAGCAGGTGTGCCAGCGACTGATGGAGTCCCAGGCGAGCAGCGGTCAAGCCAACGGCGATCAGAGGGCGGCGGGCCTGTCGGATCAGGTCGGCGGCGGCCCGGATCGCTCCTGCCGACGGTGGCCTGGTTGCTTTGGCGTCGGGCAGGCTTCCCCCCCGAGGGGTGTTGCGATCGTTCAGATCCACCGGCAGGCCGATGTGCACCGGCCCGGGCACTTCTTCACAGGCCGTCGCCACGGCCCGATCCAGGGTGGACGTCAAGGTGTCGGCCTCCGCGCGCACCGTCCACTTGGTGATCGGCGCGAACAAAGCCTGGTGATCCACATTCATCTGGGTCACCCGGTGGCGCATGGCGTCGCTCTGCTCGGTGGTGGCGGCGATCAGGGCTGAGCGGTCCAGATAGGCACAGCCGACGCCGGTGGCCAGGTTGGTGGCGCCGGGGCCAAAGGTGCCGTGGCAGAGAGCGGGGGCACCGGTGAGGCGAAAGCAAACATCGGCCATGAATCCGGCCGAGGCTTCGTTGGCCACCAGGATGAACGGCATTTCCTGGCGACGCATGGCTTCCATATACGGAATCCAAGGACCCCCGGGGATGCCGAAGGCATACCGGACGCCGTGTTCGCGCAGGCGACGGACGAAAATGTCAGGGAATTGATCCATTGTACCGTTTTCCTTCGATGGGGTGTGTTGGCGCGGGATGGCCCCTCATTTTTGAATCGAACGTTTGCCTGTACCATAATCGCCAGTGGGCCGCAACAAGGCGCGGGATTCTTGCGCCAGGAGAATTGCCACCGGTGGATGCCGGTGTTTGACGCATAGATTTGCCGATGATAATAGCGTTGCGATCACACCTGATAAAAACCATCGTTGACATGCAAGGCCTATGTCCATGCCGAACCGCGATATGTTCGAACCCCACCGTCGCGTATTACACACCCTCAACGCGCTGGGCCGCAAGCTGGTTTCGAATTCAGACACGAAAGACATGACCCGGAAGATCATCGCGGCGGGGATAGCGCTTTTACCGTTGTCGGTCTGTTGCCTTTGGCGGAGGGATGCCGCCCGTTCTCCGAATACCCTGCGGTTGGAGATGGTTTGGGGGGCGGATCGTCGAAGGCCATTTCCCGGTTGTTTGAGCCTGGCCGGAAGCATCAGTGGCCGTGCCCTGGAAACCTGCCGTTGCCAGGTGGCAGTGGATCTGGCCAGGGGACCGGCGTCGGCCGAAAAAGCCATGGTGTCGCAACGCGGACTGGTCTCCCTGCTCTGTGCGCCGGTCCTGTCTGAAGGGCACGCGCCGGATGGCGTTCTGCAGTGTTTTACCGGTGTGTCGCATGTATTTTCAGATCTGGAGATCCAGGTGGCCGAAGCGCTGGCCCTTCAGGCTGGCATGGTCTGGCACATGGCGGGCATGCGTGGTGAGGCCGCGCGCCTGAAAGAGGAATTGCAGACGCGCAAGCGCGTCGACCGGGCCAAAGAAGTTCTCATGGATCAGCGCGATCTGACGGCGGAAGAAGCCTACCGCTGGATTCAGAAACGCAGCATGGATACCCGCCGCAGCATGCGGGCGGTTGCCGAAACCATTATCATGTCGGAAACAACCGGCCATTATACCAGCATTCCCCACGCCCTCGATCTCCTGAACAAGCCTCCCCGAAAATAGCGCGGGCCGGTTTTGGATTAAGCCCCGCTGACATGAAAATGAAAATTGACAAAATTTGTTAGTATTGCTAATTGATGCTGTCAGCACAATGACGTGCTGATGATCGACCGCATGTCCAGGGACGTTCGATACCTCCCCCGACATCCCGACAATCTGAATTTGGACAAGACAACGGCGTCTGCTTCCATGTGGAAGGGGCGTTTTTTTTTGGACGGCTTCGTAAAATGCTCAATACCGGCGTTACGCGGCATCCTTCGTCACTGCGACGTACGATCAGTACGTCTCGATCCTCAGGATTTGCGTGCCTTGGTCTTGACCATTTTACGAAGCCGTCAATGTGAGGATTTTTTATGACCGTCACATTTTCAGAAAAGGCAATAATTGCCCGAAACGCGTGTGGCACCCCGGCCCGAGTGACGGGTTAACCCGAAAACGAAGGAGTAGACCGTATGAATTTGCAGCGACCGAATGCCAACGACGTCCTCCAGACCAAGAATCGATCCCGCAATGTGGCGCCTCAATCCGGCCTGTGCAGCCGCTGTATTGATGGTTGTAAGGGCAACTGCGACACCTTCCGGGCCACCTTCCGCGGCCGGGAGCTGCTTTATCCGGAGCCCTTCGGACGGGTAACGGCCGGGGCGGACAAAGACTATCCGGTGGATTATTCCCACCTCAACATCATGGGGTATGCGCTCGGCGCCAAAGGGGTCGAGGCCGACCCCGACAAGGCCACCTTCCCGGCCGTGAACACGGAGACCGAATTCGGTACCGACCACAAAATTAAAATGAAGGTGCCGATTTTTACCGGTGCTTTGGGCAGTACCGATATTGCCCGCAAAAACTGGGAGCATTTCGCCGTGGGGGCCGCCATCAGCGGCATTTCCCTGGTCTGCGGGGAAAACGTCTGCGGCATCGATCCGGAATTGGAGTTTAACGGAAACGGTCTGGTCAAAAGCTCCCCGGAGATGAAGCGCCGTGTCGAGACCTACCGCCGCTACCATGACGGCTACGGGGATATCCTGGTGCAGATGAATGTGGAAGACACCCGCAACGGCGTGGCCGAATATGTCCTGGACCAGCTCGGTGTCGAAACCATCGAGCTCAAATGGGGCCAGGGTGCCAAGTGCATCGGGGGCGAAATCAAGGTGGATTCCCTCAAACGCGCTCTGGAGTTGAAGAAGCGCGGCTATATCGTCACGCCCGATCCGGAAATGCCGGCCTATCAGGCCGCGTTCAAGGCCGGCCCCTTGAAGCAGTTCGAACGGCATTCCCGGCTGGGTTTCATCGACCAGGAGGGCTTCATGAAGGAAGTGGAGCGCATCCGGGCGCTGGGTGCCAAGCGCATTACCCTCAAGACCGGCGCCTACCCCATGCGCGAATTGGCCATGGCCATCCGCTGGTCGTCCGATGCCGGTATCGACCTGCTGACGATCGATGGGGCCCCGGGCGGCACCGGCATGAGTCCCTGGCGGATGATGTGCGAGTGGGGTATCCCCTCCATCTATCTGCACTCCATGGCTTATGAACTGTGCGAGCGCCTGCGTGAAAAAGGGCGCCCGGTGCCGGACATCGCCTTTGCGGGCGGGTTTTCATCCGAAGACCATGTTTTTAAAGCGCTGGCCCTCGGCGCGCCCCATTGCAAGGCGGTATGCATGGGCCGGGCCCTGATGATCCCGGGTATGGTGGGAAAAAACGCCGAGCGCTGGCTGAGGGGCGAAGACGGTGGATTGCCGTCCACGGTTTCCCGCTTTGGCGACACCAAGGAAGAAATTTTCATGAACTATGAAGTGCTCAAGGAAAAATACGGTTCGGAAGTCGATGCCCTGCCCATGGGGGCCATCGGTATCTTCAGCGCGGTGGATAAGATCAGGGTGGGCCTGCAGCAGATCATGGCCGGTTCCCGCAACTGGAACGTGTCGTTTATCAGCCGCAAAGACATCTTCTCCCTGTCCGAGGAGTGCGCCAAGGTGACCGATATCCCCTATGTCATGGACGCCTATCGGGAAGAGGCACTTCAAATCATCGATGCCTAAGTGACACACCTGTTGCGATCTGGCCTGCCGGGGCGATGGTGTATCGCTGCCGGCAGGCCAATCCGCGTCACCTTCCCCGGCACCTTGTGACGGTGCCGTCCTGCCCGTTGTTCAGTCCCTCGTGAAGTGCTGTCCTATCCGTCTAAACCACCGTCATATTGTGGAATGGGTGACTGTATTATGTCTTGAAGGTCGATAATCATCATGTTAGGTAACCTTTAAATTGCTGAATATGCATTAGTCCAACTTAATCCGTCGGCGGTCGCTGTCGGAGCCATATTTGAAACGGTTTCTCAGGTGATGCCCGTTACGCGGCATCCAATGACAAAGGAGGAAAGCATGGCAGACATTTTACAGCTGATCAAGAATCGCGATCCGGGGGAGCGAGAGTTTCACCAGGCGGTTTATGAGGTGGTTGAGTCAGTCAAGCCGGTTCTGGACCGCAGCCCGGAGTACCGCAAGGCGGCTGTCATGGAACGCATTACCGAACCGGAGCGGGTTCTTCTGTTTCGTGTTCCCTGGCAGGATGACCAGGGACAGGTGCATGTCAACCGCGGTTTCCGGATCGAGATGAACAGTGCCATCGGACCCTACAAAGGGGGGCTGCGTTTTCACCCCTCGGTCAACCTCAGCATTCTCAAATTTCTGGCCTTCGAGCAGGTTTTCAAGAATGCCCTGACCACGCTCGCCATGGGCGGCGGCAAGGGCGGATCCGACTTCGATCCCAAGGGAAAATCGGATGCGGAAGTCATGCGGTTTTGCCAGAGTTTCATGACCGAGCTGGCCCGGCACATCGGACCCAACACGGACATCCCGGCGGGCGACATCGGGGTCGGTGCGCGCGAGATCGGGTTTCTTTTCGGCCAGTACAAACGCCTGCGCAACGAATTTACCGGCGTGCTGACGGGTAAGAGCCTGGGATGGGGCGGCAGCCTGATCCGGCCGGAAGCCACCGGCTATGGGTCGGTGTACTTCGCTTCCGAAATGCTGACCACCCAGAATGACAGCCTGGAAGGCAAGGTCTGCCTCGTATCCGGTTCCGGCAATGTGGCCCAGTATACCGCGGAGAAGATCATCGAACTGGGCGGCAAGGTGGTCACAATGTCCGATTCCTCCGGCTATATCTACGATGGAGAAGGGATCGACCGCGGCAAACTGGATTTCGTGATGCGCCTGAAGAATACTCGGCGGGGCCGCATCCAGGAGTACATCGACAAATACTCCGAGGCCAGCTATACCGAAGCGGACGGCACGTTGGATTATAACCCGCTGTGGGATCATAAGGCCGACTGTGCCTTCCCCAGTGCCACCCAGAACGAAATCAACGGCAAGGACGCCGCCAACCTGGTGAAAAATGGTGTCAAGCTGGTCTGCGAAGGGGCCAACATGCCCTCCACGCCGGAAGCCATCGACGTATTCCTCGACAATAAATTGCTTTATGCGCCCGGCAAGGCCTCCAATGCCGGTGGTGTGGCGGTTTCCGGTCTTGAAATGGCGCAAAACAGCATGCGCCTGAGTTGGCCGCGTGAAGAAGTGGACGATCGATTGAAAATCATCATGAAGAGCATCCACTCGACCTGCCTGGATGCGGCCGCCGAGTATGGCCACCCGGGCAATTACATGATGGGCGCCAATATCGCCGGGTTTGTGAAAGTGGTCAACGCCATGCTGGACCAGGGTGTGGTTTAACAAGCGACAGTGGCCATGACATTCATCTGAAACGGTCGCGTGACACCTTAACTTAATAACCAAACGCCGGTCGATGCCTTCAGGCACGATCGGCGTTTTTCGTTTTTATCTAAGCCCGCCAGTTTTTGTGGAGGATCCTGCGAGTAGACTGATTCGGGATGGACTTTTAAAACAGGGTTTTTATGTTCTTTCACTTTCGATCAGATACGCCGACGCCTTTCCATACGGTCAGTCGATATGACATCGACCCGAGGGTCACTAATCTAAGAAAACGGATTGGGTATCCTTGAGGTTGCATACGAAACCATTATCCGGGAAGAAAATGAATGGACGAATTTGAAAGGCCATCCGACCGCCGGGTGGCGGAGATCATTGACCAGCGTGTCGGTGCGGGCGAGAGCGACCTGGTGGTGGGCTGGCAGCAGATGCTGGCCGGTCTTCTCGAGAAAATGGCACCTTTTCTTTCGGCTGGTCGGCTGGTCACCTTTCGTACCCTTCTTCCGGAAGAGAAAACGTTTTTCGAAACCCTTCACCGTGATGTTGCGGTGCCCGGCCAGGTGACCGCCATATTCATTTCGCCAAGCGTGCGGCACCAGATGATGGGCGGTCAGCCTCCGGCAGGCGGGGTGGCCCAGGCCATCCAACCGTCTGGCAATCCTCCGGATGCAGGCATTCTCTTGGCTTGCCGTGTGAACGACCACCAGACCATTGTCAATGTCTTGTTTGCCCACCCACCACATACCCCCGCCGTGGATGTCTATGATCAGGGCCGCTTGATCGCCGGTTACAGTTACGCCTCGATCCCGGATTGCCGGAAAGAAATCGGTATCATTCTTGGCAGACACCTGTCGGCGCTATCCACGTAAGTTCGTTGGTTTGTCGACAGATGCAAGACGCCTCGACGAAAGTCGAAATCGCCCCATAACTCCCTGTGCTTGTCAATTGTGATCGGCCCTGATGGCCTTTTGCCAGAAAGTATTTTGCCACGCCATGCCGGCCGAAAACCCCCCATGACTTATTTTCTGCCTGGAAATGATTGATTTTCCTTATGTCGCGGGTACGATTTTTTTGAACCTTTGGGACGGACCCCGCCACCAAAAGATAAATCAAATCTAAAGGAGGTTGTCCCATGGCACGTATTCAGATTTTTTCGCAAAAGGTGGTTGGCGTGACACTGGCGCTGCTCTTGGGCCTGTCATGGAGCGCTTTTGGCCAGCAGAAACCAATGCCCGTCGTCGATTTAGAGAAAACCCCCGCCAAAACGGTGCAATTGATTCAACCTCAGGTGAAATCGGTCGAAGCCGTGGCGGCCAGGGCATCGGTGCCGGGGGTAACCGGGAAAACCCGCTCGGATGCGGAGAAAGCATTGACAAAGGCCGGTTTCCGGATCGGGATTGTCCAGCAGACACCGACCGGCAAGGGACGTCCGGGGACGGTGATCAGACAGAGTCCGGCTGCCAAGGTGTCTGCCGCCAAAGGCAGCGCGGTGAATATCTGGATCCTGACCAAGAACGGCATGGACCTGCAACCGTCCGGTCAGCCGGCCGGATTCCAAGACCAACCCCAGCCCAGATTCCAGACAAGCCACAGAAAGCTTTTGATGACGTTTCCCGGCACGGTGCCGGGGGTCGTCGTTTATGACAGCAAGGGCCAGGTCCTGCAGACCTTCGACAGCGGTCGGCAGTTCGATATTACCGAGAGCCTCCGCAAGACCAACGGGGGTACGATATATCTGGGCATCGCGCCAAAGCCGGGGCCTACAGCGGTGCCCATGCGCTGGGATCCCCGGGATCGCATCCCATACAATCTGGCCCGTTACCGTGACCTTGCTTCGGCATGGATCATCCCGGTGGACGACCGCGCCATGGCCGACAGTGAGCCCGGCAACGATGCCATCGGCGGCGCAGCCCGGCTCGGCGTCGGCTATGTCAACGGTGAGGTGGGTGGCGACGATGCCACCGACTTCGGACGGGTGACGGCCCTTGGCACCGGCACGGGCACACTGGTGCAGGTGGAAGTGGTCTCCGGCAGCGTAGAATTGTATCTTTACGGCCCCACACGGACCTATCTGGACGGCGGCGATCGCAATGTATGGATCGCCCTGGCACCCAGCACCAATTTCTATTTCGAGGTCCGGTCCACCGGGTTCACAAGCACCGCCTACCGGGTGCGCATCTCCAAAAGACAGTTGAATGATGCCTACGAGGCCAACGACAGCTTTGCCCGGGCCAAGATATTCAGCACCGGGAGAGCTTTTCTCGGAAACGTCATCAACAGCAGTGGTGCCCATGTGGGCTTCAACGACTACTATAAAATCCGTATCGATGAACCGAAAGCGGTTCGCATCAATGTAACCCAGGCAGGGCTGGCATCCGGCAAACGGGTGACCGTCTCCCTTTATGATCCCCATGGCACCCTTGTCAGTGCAGAGGATACCGCCGGAAATGCCAACGGATGCGTTTTTAATTACGACCTCAGACCGGACTGGGATGATCCATCTTATCCGGTGCCGTTCCCGGCGGGTGACTGGTGCATCCTGGTCAGCGAATACAGCAGCAACACCAGCGGAATCGGTTCACCGGCCGCTTATGGACTGGGCGCTCCACCGGCAGCCTACACCCGCACGGACCATTGGATGACAACGACCCTGACGCCCTGACGATAAAATTCAATGACAAAATAGTCGTCGTGAAAGACTTATAATAACGGGCAGCCTTCACAAGAGGGCGGCCCGTTTTTAATGGAAAAGCGCCGTATTGTCTAAGGGCGGCCGGTTAAAAGCCACAGCAGGCGCGCCGTTTTTGGGCCGGGGTTGTTCCAGGCACTGGGCCAGCCCTCCTTGAAATAGATGAAATCGCCTTCGGTGAGCTGATATTCCCTATCCCGGTATGTCAATCGCAGGGTGCCGGAAATGAGGTATCCCAATTCATCTCCTTTGATCTGGAAGAAATGGCGGGCCAGCTTGGTACGGGGCGGAATTTCGATGAGGCGGGGTACCGTTCGGTTTTCCGTTTCGATGCGGGGCACCCGCCAGCATTTGACACCGCTATCGGCCATGTCCGGCAGGGCGGCGACCTGCATTTCAGTTCTTCTGAAAACCACTGGCGACATGCCGTCATGGTTTGACTGGAACAGCGTTCCCATATCCACCGCAAAGACTTCGGCGATGCGGAAAAGCGCGGGCAGTGACGGGTAGATCAACCCGCTTTCGATTTGAGAGATGCTGCTGGGGGTGACGCCCACCTGTTTGGCCAGGTCGGTCTGGGACAGACTGGCTTGTGTGCGCATGGATTTGATGCGCGCGCCCAAATCGATGCGGCCGGAGGACTGATCGTCTGGGTTGAAGCGAATGGCGGTGTCCTTGCTGAAATAAGGAAAGGGTTTGTCCCGCCGGTCGGGTGTGCGGTTTTCGGCTTTGATGATCTGCAGGGAGGTATGCCCCCGGCGAACGGCGAGATCAATCACCACCTGGGCAATCTGGTTGATCTGCGCGTGCAGTTTATTGGAATGGGCCTGTTTTTCGATGAGCCAATAAGCGATGGTGTTCAGGTCGTACAACCGCGGGCAGGTGCGTACGTAGAAGCTGACCAGTTGCTCTTCACCGCCCCACAGATCCTGCATGCCGGTCAGGCTTTCAAAAATAAACCGCACCGTGCCACCCAGAGAACGGTGGTGTTCATAAAAGGCCGTCGCCACATCTTCCATGCGATCCGGCCGTTTGACCGTCAGCAGGGTGACGGGCCAGTGCTCCGGAACCTGCTTTTGATAGTCAACGAAGATATCGGCCCCGTTGCCCTTGCCGTAGGTAAAGCAATCGATAATCGTCAGCGACGGGGACTGGGCCAGAGGCCCCAGCTTTTCGATCAGGTTTTTCAGCGAGCGATCGAAACTGACATAAATCAGCGGTTCATCCTGTTGCAGGGAGGACCGGATCAGATTGAGATAGAACACATCCGCAAGGCTGCCGGCATTGTCATACCAGATAACGTTGTCGCCGACGAACAGGCCGCCGATGAGGGTATCCAGCGCTTCGATGCCGGTGGTAACATGATCTTTCATGGTGCATCCTTTGGCGGTTGCCGGTCATTTCCGGAATTGGCGAAGGCTTCATCGTGCATTCATACGGTAACGAACACAACGGATATAGGCCAACCGGGCAAGATTTGACAAGAGGGAGAGATGCCACCGGAGGGGTTGTATGGCTGTTCTCGCAATCGGTCTCGCATGGCGCAAGGGATTATGCCCCGTGCGCCATGGCAGTGAAAAAAACCGTGGAATTGCTATTCCACGTTGATGGTGACCTGGCGGGGTTTTTCTTCTTCAGGTTTAGGAATGGAGATTTTCAGCACACCGTTTTTAAAACTTGCTTTGATGTGATCGGCGCGGATCATGGCCGGCAGGGCAAAAGATCGTCCGAATTTGCCGAAAACCCGCTCGCTGCGGTAATAGCTGCCGTTGCCGATGCGGCTGTCCACGACGCGCTCGCCCCGGATGATCAATACATTGTCTTTGACCTCGATATCCACGTCGTCTTTGTCCACACCGGGGATTTCCACATAAATCAAAATCGCTTCGGTGGTATCGACAATATCCACGGGCGGTCGCCAAGCGCCCATGGTATCCGGATCATAGCTGCCCGGTTGAGAAAAAACATCTTCGAAAAGTCGGTTGATTCCCTGCTGAAGACTGGCGATTTCACGTGCCGGGCTCCATTTGATGATGGTCATTTCCGCCTCCTGGTTACCCTGTGAGAAGGTAGGGATATGAAATGGAACGATTTAAAATTATTGTATATTATGAATACACTAATTAATCATGCGGCGCTGGCTGTCAACCAAAAAAGGAGGTGAATCCACCGGTCGGCATCGCATCGTTCGTTTTTTTCCTGACGATGGGGGCCGCGGCCGGGTTCCAAACGGCCCTGATTGCGGTCAAAATGTCGCGATTTGTCATCAAGGGGTTTCGCCTCATGGCCGATGGCACCACCCTATTTCCGGATACCACCGAAACCGTCCCCAAGCACCGCAAGCCAACCTACTACCGGTATTGCCTGGATAGCATCGATTACCCCGGCGGTGACGATATCATGCAGGTGGGCATTCTCAAGATGACGACGCCGATTAAAAATATGAAGCTGTTCAAAAAGGGGGGCATGCTGCGACCGTCCAACATCCTACGAAATCTTTACGGTTATGCTTGCAAAAGACTGGCCTATTTCTGGGCGGTACGCTCGGAACCTGCCTGCCATTTGAGGCCATGCGAGATGCCGGATACGCGACGATAGCGGCTCGATTTGTCCCATGGCGGCGGCGTGCATAGAGACGGCCCCGGCGCCGGCCACCGCTTGACTGAAAAGGTGAGGATACGATCTGATGGTGCGTCACTTACTGGCGAGTCGCACGCTCAGAAGCGGAACGGGGCAGTGGCGGAACATTTTTTCGGCTGTGGCACCGAGCAGCACACTTTGCAGGTTGGAGCGTCCCCGGGTTCCCATCACCACCAGTTCGGTGTGTTCCGATTCCGTGATGTTGATCAACTCCTGGAACGGTTCACCGGTTCTGACGATAGTTTTTATAAACAGGCCGGGATGGCCGCTTTCGTCGATCAGGGTTTTTAATCGCGCTTCCCGTTCCAGTTTGTGCTGATGGATAAACGTCTCCGGAGCGGCTTCCTTTTGCACCAGAAGTGTTTTATGAATGGCACGCGCAATGGCGTCGGTGTCACGCGGGTTGATGATATTCGCGAGGATCATCCGGGCCCCGGTGTTCTGGGCCAGAACAACGGCATAATCCAATACCTGGGGCGTGAATTTGGACAGGTCGCAGGCAACCAGAATTTGCCGGAAAAGTTTCATCGGTGGCTCCTATGGGCCTAAAGGCGCAGGATCTGCTTTGTTCTGTCGTTCGCGGTTTACGATGTTGTCTGACTGGCATAGGCAATTGATGTGCCAGAATTATAACATATTGACATTTCATGGTGTTATTCGTATCAAGCGGAAAACCTGACGTGTAAGTTCCGATTTGTCGGGTGGCTGTCGCTGACAATTGCATTGACGGCCCTTTTTCAGGGTCCGATCCTGTCGCAATGGATCGGGCGGTCATTTCATGGCGACCCATTGCCCAAGGGCCAATCCTGGCCAGGCCGGCCGGCGATCGTGCCCATGATGTCGAAGCGATCATAAGGGGTTTGTTTTTATCATGCGGGAATTTCTTGTTGCATGTCGGGATGGTGTCCTCAAAGAGGTGATCAAGGCCGGGATTGGCAACAGTTCCAAAACGGAATTTGTAACCTTTGAGGTGGTGACGGCCTGTCTCGAAGCCCAAGCTTATGATTATCTCTTTGTCGAACTGGCGGTGGTGCCACGAACCGATCACCATTTGTTGACCCTACATGATTTCACGGCCCTTTTCGACCCCATCTGGCGTCTGCGACCATCGATTAAAATCATTGTCATCGTCTCACCGGACCAGATTCAAGCGGGTATTGCCGCCGTTGAGGCGGGCGCGGCAAGTTATCTGAAGCTGCCCCTTGGCAAGGAAGAAGTCGAATTCATTTCCCGGGATGTCTATGAAGGGCAGATCCTGGAATCGGAACTCGATTACCTCCGCGAGCAATTTTGGGAAACCGATGTGCGGGAGATCGTTCGGACCCGTTGCGGCAGCATGAAAAAGGTTTACGATCTCATTCAATCGGTGGCCCCCACCCGCACCGCCGTGCTGTTAACGGGCGAAACCGGCACCGGCAAAAGTCTCCTGGCTAAGCTGATCCACCGGCACAGCAACCGGCGTGATGCCCAGTTTATCAGTGTTCACTGCGGTGCCATTCCGGATACGCTGCTGGAAAGTGAACTCTTCGGACACGAAAAAGGCGCCTTTACCGGCGCCATCCGCCGGAAAATGGGAAAATTCGAAATCGCCAACGGCGGGACCATTTTCCTGGACGAGGTGGGGACCCTGACCCCAGCGGCCCAGGTCAAGCTGCTGATGATCCTCCAGGAGGGGTTGTTTGAGCGCGTGGGCGGCGAGGCGACGCTCAAGACGGATGTACGGGTCGTCGCGGCCACCAATGCGGATTTGAAGCAAATGACAGAAGAGGGTCTGTTTCGCAAGGACCTGTATTATCGCTTAAATGTCTTTCCTATCGATCTTCCCCCGCTGCGGGAGCGTATTCAAGACATCCCTCACCTAGTGGAAAGCTTTCTTAAAAAACTGAGTGATTTCGGGCCTAAGACGATCCACCATGTGCATCCGACCGTTATTAAAGCGCTTGGAATGTACAACTGGCTGGGCAATATCCGTGAGCTTGAGAACCTGATCGAACGGGCTTACATCCTCGAGCAGTCGGATACCCTCACGCCCGAGAGTTTTCCGGCCGATTTTTTCGAGGAAGAATGGCTGACGGCCGAAGTGTCCATCGATACATCCCACGCGCTGGCGCAAGTTCGGGCGGAAGGGATCGAGGAGATCGAACGGCGCTATCTGAAAGATCTTCTGGCGCGCCACAAGGGACGCATCAATCGCTCGGCCGAGGAAGCCGGCATCACCACCCGCCAGTTGCACAAACTCATGAAGAAATACGGTTACCGCAAGGAAACCTTCAAGTCAGCTCACTGAGCACACTGGCCAAACCTGAATTACGGATTCCGGTTTTTTCCATATCGGATCTGTCGGCACTTGTTTCACACCGCAAGGAAGGCCTGTTGCCATTCAGGATGCTGTGCTCTTGTCCAACTTTTCCCAAGCCTTATTCCTTCTATATCCGCTACCAGCGCCACGATACCCAGGGCGGGATTAGGGGGGGTATCTGACTGGCACATCTGTTGCTAAAGGGTCTGGGTAGAAAGGAACTTTAAACGCCAAGGACTCTGGAAAGGCGGACTGCGATGGAGCAAGAAATTTATCTCACAGGACTCCTTATACCGGTGGACTGGAGCGGCAACGGCAGCGTCAAGGCCGTTGCGCTGGCGACAGCCGACGAAAAAGAAATTCCCATCGGCGGGCCGTTGCATCCCAATATCATCGGTCATCTGCGGCAACAGGTGGCCCTTTGGGGAACCTTTGAGGATCCGATCGGCCAAACCGTCTTTAACGTCAACCGTTTTCATCCGATGCCGCCGCATTCTGTTGAATAGCGGTGATCACCTGCCACGATTGTCGATTTTCCCGCATCCCTTGCCGGATGCAGGGGCTTCCCAATTGCAATCCATTCGTGTACGTATAATCTGACATCTGCCCAATCTGATGGATGATGGGTAAGGCGGCTATTTTTTCCGGTGTTCATTTGCGCCGTGGCGGGCGGATCCTGCGCGGTGGTTGAATCAGAGAAGCTTATGGCAAAGACGAAAAAGGACAAGCGTCGTGCGGTGCCTTCGGATCAACCACTAGGCCGCATCGGCTGGCGGGAATGGCTTGCCCTGCCGCAGCTTGGTATTCCGGCCATCAAGGCCAAAATCGACACCGGTGCCCGGACCTCGGCGCTGCACACGTTCAGCCTGGAAGAATTTTCCGCAGGCGGCATCCGCATGGTCCGCTTCGGCATCCACCCGCTGCAGAAACGCAAGGACATCGAATTGTTCTGCGAGGCCCCGGTTCTAGAGCGCCGCCGTGTCAAAGACTCGGGCGGTCATAGTGAAAAGCGCTACGTCATCCAGACCGACGTCGTGCTGAAAAATGAATTATGGCGGATCAATATCACCCTTACCAACCGTGATGCCATGATATTTCGAATGCTTCTGGGACGAACCGCGGTGGAAAAACGATTTGTTATCGATCCCGGGCGGTCCTATACGGCCGGCAGGTCCCTGGCCAAAAACTATCCGAGGCGACCCGGATGGAAAGGAAAAAAATGAAAATTGGCATACTCTCCCGCAAGGCCGAGTTATATTCCACACGTCGATTGGTGGAGGCGGCGCGTGACCGCGACCACGAGGTCCGGGTGCTCAACCCGTTGCGCTGCTATATGGATATCACCTCTCACCATCCCGAAATTCACT
The DNA here is from genome assembly GCA_014237395.1 of Desulfobacteraceae bacterium. Lineage (GTDB taxonomy): Bacteria > Desulfobacterota > Desulfobacteria > Desulfobacterales > UBA5852 > JABZFP01. The sequence goes on from JABZFP010000014.1 coordinate 83,435, forward strand.
ACAAGGGCGAGAAGCTGCAGGGGTTCGATGCCATCATCCCCCGTATTGGCGCTTCCATCACCTTTTATGGCACCGCTGTCGTGCGCCAGTTCGAAATGATCGGCGTATTCTGCCTCAATGAGTCGGTGGCCATCAGCCGCTCACGGGACAAGCTGCGCAGCCTGCAACTGCTGGCCCGCAAGGGGCTCGGGCTTCCGGTGACCGGGTTTGCGCATTCGACCCAATACACGGACGATTTGATCAGTCTGGTGGGGGGGGCCCCCCTGGTGGTGAAGATGATCGAAGGCACCCAGGGGGTCGGCGTCGTCCTGGCGGAGACGGATAAGGCCGCTCAGAGCGTGATCCAGGCTTTTCGAAGTCTCAAGGCCAACATCCTGGTGCAGGAATATATCAAAGAATCCAGCGGCCGGGACATTCGCTGCTGGGTCATCGGGGATAAAGTCGTGGCGGCCATGCTGCGCCAGGGCCCGGAAGGGGAGTTCCGCTCGAACCTGCACCGGGGCGGGCGCGCGGAAACCATTCGCATTACCCCCGAGGAGCGGTCCACCGCCGTCCGGGCGGCCAAGATCATGGGACTGCGTGTGGCCGGGGTCGACATGTTGCGTTCGAACCACGGACCGGTCATCATGGAGGTCAATTCTTCGCCGGGTTTGGAAGGCATCGAGAAGACCACCGGCAAGGATGTGGCCGGGATGGTGATTGCCTATATCGAGAAGAACGCCGCGCCCGGCAAAACCCGCACCAAGGGCCGGGGATGATGCAGCCTGCCATCACCATCGCCGGCACACGGGTCAAACCGGGACAGCAGACCACCATTTCGGTCCCGGTCGCCCGCCTCTACACCCACACCGAAATGGCCATGCCGGTCCATGTGGTGCACGGGCGGCGTGAGGGCCCCCGCCTGTTTGTCAGCGGCGCCATCCACGGAGACGAGATCATCGGGACGGAGATCATACGACGGCTGATGAAGCTGAAGCGATTGCGATCGATCCGGGGAACACTCCTGGCGGTTCCCGTGGTCAACGTTTACGGGTTTTTGCAGCATTCGCGCTATTCTCCGGACCGAAGGGACCTCAACCGTTTCTTCCCGGGGTCGGAGAAAGGATCGCTGACGTCGCAGCTGGCCGGCACCGTCATGGAGGAGGTGATCCAGGGCTGTACCCACGGCATCGATCTGCATGCCGGATCCAATCACCGGGCGAACCTGCCCCAGATCCGGGCGGCCATCGACGATCCGGAAACACTCCGGTTGGCCAAGGCGTTCAAGGTGCCGGTGATTATCAATGCCCGCCTGCGGGAAGGATCGTTGCGGCATGCCGCGGCGGAACTGGGCATTCCGACCCTGCTGTATGAAGCCGGGGAAGCCCTGCGGTTCGATGAGGTGGCGATTCGGGCGGGCCTGCGCGGTGTCATGTCGGTCATGCAGGCCCTGGGCATGTTGACCGCCAAACAATCGCCGGCATCCGATATCGATCCCCTCATTGCGGACACCACCTCATGGGTGCGTGCGCCGATCAGCGGCATCCTGCGGATGAAAGTGCCGTTGGGCGGACGGGTGGCCAAGAATTCCAAAATCGGCGAAATCGCCGACCCCTTTGGCGACGAGGAAGTGGAGATCCGTTCGCCGGTGTCCGGGATCGTCATCGGCCGCTTGAACCTGCCCCTGGTTCACCGGGGCGACGCGGTTATTCATATTGCCCATCTGGATCGGCTCAAGGGCATCGAACCGATCATCGAAGAGTTCCGGGAAGAAATAACGGAAGACCGATAGAACCCCCGTGAGCGTTTCCGCCCGGCATGCAGACCGCTACTCCAGTTTGTGCCGCAGGCGCTCCAGCTCTTCCCTTTTTCCAATCACGACCGCCACGTCGCCGCCTTCCAGCTTTTCGGTTGGCAGGGGGTTGAAGATCATTTTGCTGCTGGGTTTTTTAATGGCAATCATGATGATGCCAAAGTCGCGCCGGATATTGCTTTCGAGCAGCGACTTCCCGGCCAATTCCGAATTGGGGCTGATCAAGGCTTCTTCGATGGCCAGGTCAAGCGAAGTGTTCATCAAGGCGGTATCGATGAAATCGATGACGGTGGGTGTCTTGAGAACCTGCGCCATGCGGCGGCCGCCGAGCTGATAGGGGGCGACCACCCGGGAAGCGCCGGCACGGAGAAGTTTGCTTTCGTTGTTGATGTCCGAGGTGCGCGACAGCACAAAGATGTCGGGCCGCAACCCCTTGGCGGTCAGGGTGATGAACACATTGTTGGCGTCGGAGCGTACGGCGGTGACGAGCCCTTTGGCGGCCATGATTCCCGCCTGATGCAGGGTTTCCTCCACGGTCGCATCCATGATGAGATAGAGAAACTTGTGTTTTTCCAGGGCTTCGACCTTATCGGCATCCATTTCGATCACGACGAACGCTATGCCGGAGGCCGCCAATTCTTCACAGATAATCCGGCCGATGCGGCCGAAGCCGCAGACAATATAATGGTTTTCCAGGTCTTTGATGTCCTTGCGCAATTTGCGTCTCCCTAAATAAAATTGGAGTTCGCCCTCCACAAATATTCTGACGAGAAGCCCCAAGGTGTAGGTGCCCAGGCTGATGCCGGTTACGATGATAAAAATCGTGATGGCCCGTCCGCCGGGTGAGAGGGGTCGGATCTCGCTGAAACCAACCGTGCTGATGGTGATGATGGTCATGTAGAATGCATCATAGATTGTCATATGATCGACGATGACATAGCCCAGGGTACCGAGCGCAATGATGCCGCTGAAAAGAAGCAGGGATATTTTGATTTTGGAATAGTCCATTCAGGCCGGGTTTCCTTCGGGCATTCAGGGATTAGAGCAGGAACTGTTGAAATATCACGGCCAGGCTCAAAAAAGCCATGAACCCCATCACATCGGTCACCGTGGTCAGGATGATGTTCGAACTCTGGGCCGGATCGAGGCCGAGGCGCCGCATCAGCAGAGGAATGGACGCTCCCGCCAGGCCGGCAAAAAACAAATTTAGCAGCATGCCCAGGCCGATGACAAGCCCCAGGTAGATATTACCGTACCATATCCAGGCCACCATGGCGGTGACGATGCCGATGACGACCCCGTTGATGGTCCCGAGTTGCGCTTCCTTGCGAATCAGTGGCAGGATTTTATGGTGCGGGATTTCGCGCATCACGATGCCGCGCATGACCACCGCGAGGGACTGTGCTCCCGCATTGCCGCCCTGTCCGGCGACCACCGGAAGAAAAACAGCCAAAACCGTCAGTTTGGCAATGATGCCTTCGAACATGGCCACCACGGCGGCCGCCATGAAGGCCGTGGCCAGGTTGACATGCAACCAGGGCAACCGTTTGCGCAGCGAAAAGGGGATGCTCGAAAAGGCTTTTTCATCGCCGCCGGCACCGAACATTTTCTGGATGTCTTGCGTCGCTTCTTCCCTGGCCCCCTGGATCATGCGCTCGGCTTTGATAATGCCCACGATATGGTTGCTGCCGTCGACCACCGGAGCCGCAAAATACTTGCGCCGGGCCAGTTCCGAGGCGGCCTGGCGAACATCCGTGAAAGCATGGATGCTGAAAATTTCCGGGAGGATAATGGCGCCGAGCCGCTGGTCGGGGGGCGCCAACATTAAATCGCGCATGTTCAAAACGCCGCGCAGGCAGTTTTCGTCATCGACCACATAGGCGTAGGAAACGGGGTAGCGCCGTTTGGCCAAGGCGCGGATTTTCTCGATGGCGTCCTCCGCCTTCAAATTCTGGTTGAAAGCCAAGTAGTTGGCGGTCATGATGCGTCCGACACTGCCTTCCGGGTAATCCAGGTGTTCACGAATCTGTTCCTGGAGTTTGTCGGAAAAACGATCTTTCATGCGCTGTCGGTACTCCGGCGGCAGCTGTGACAGGATGGCACCGGCCAGTTGCGGGTCGAGTTTGGCCGCCAGCGCCCCCATGAAGCTGTCGTCGGCCGTCTTCAGAAGATCCGCCGCAAAACTGATCTGCAGATTGCGGATGGCCCTTTCGGCCACATCCACCGGCAGGGCCTGAAAAATTTTGGCGGCCTCGTCTTCCGGCAAACCTTCGAGCAGGAAGGTGGCGCCGGCGATGTCGTGGGCAAAGCTTTTCTGAACAAAGGTCAGGAAAGCGTTTTGATCGTTCATGGGGGATTCTCCTGGCAGGTGCTGGGTGGTCTGCCGCGATTGGGCGGGCATCTGCTCGCCTTTATCGGCTCACTGTGATGGTGACCTCCACGTCGGGCCAGCGCTTGTCGACCGGATGCAGCGCGGGCGGTGCGATGATTTTACAATAGATGACCGTTTTCTCCTTCAGGTTTTCCAGGTAGATAGGGGTGGTCATCACGTTGTCCGGTTTGTTCTGGTCCAAGGGGGAGAGTACCTTGACGGAGCTGGGGCTGACCGCCACCGATTGAAGTTTGAGCCTGTTGGGCAGTTTTCCCACCAGTTGCGGTTTGATCGGGATGTCTTTTTCGGCAAGGGCCGCCAGCGACAGGTCGATACTGGAGGGAACGATGTCCAGAAGTTCGACCCCCCGGGGCAGACGGATGTTTTGCGAGGTAATGACGAAGGTCTGTTTGCCCGCTACGGCCTTGGTTAGATTGATTTTGGCTCTCAGCAGGGACGGATCAAGGGCGTTGAGATCGGATCGGGAGCCGGCGATATGCAGCCGGACCTCCTTGTCCTTGTCGCCTACCAGAAGCAGGTCGGATGGTGTGGCCGTGAATTCAACCGGCACCGTCACCATCTTCTCCAACTGTTCGCCCTGGCTGATGAACAGGGTGGTCCAGAAAGCGACGGCCAGCGCCAAACTGGCGATCATTTGTGACATCATCTCACGACGCGCCCGTCCCCCCGGAATGACGAAGGGATAAGCGGCGGCCTCTTTCCAGTGCCGGATGATGGCGGCCACGAGTTCATCGGCATGGGCAAGTGGCCGCATCTCCCCCTTCAGGAAAAGGGATACCTGACCGCGTTCTTCAGACACTAGCACCGTCAAGGCGTCGGATTTTTCAGCCAGCCCCATGGCGGCATGGTGGCGGGTACCGTATTCATCGGTCAGTTGCTGACTTTGTGAAACCGGCAGGCGGACACCCAGCCGGGCGAAGCGCCCTTTTTCAACAATCAAGGCACCGTCGTGCCCGGGCGAGTGAGGATCGAAGATGCTTCGCAGGAGGGGGATGCTGGGACGGGCATCCAAAGGATATCCGCCCGACACCCATTCCCGGATCGTCTCGCGTCCCGGAAAAACCACCAGGGCCCCCCGTCGTTCTTTGGCCAGGGTGAAGAGGGTGTAAGCGATCAGCCGTGAGACGACGTCGCCGGGGTCGGAGGTGCGCGAACTTCGGACCGATGCGGCCCGTTCGAAAAATTTCCGAAGTTCGGGTTGAAAGATGACGATCAGGGCCAGTACCGCCACCTGGCTGAAGTTGCCGAAAATCCATTCGATGGTGCGTAAATTCAGAAAACGGGCCACCAGGAAGATGGCGACGGCCACCAGAATGCCGGTTGCGATTTTCCAGGTTCCCAGACGAACGAGGGTTCGGTAAAGGAAAAATAAACCGGCGGCGATCAGCAGAATTTCTGCGGCAGAGCGCCAGGCGAGAAAGGCTTTAAAAAAGCCAATAGCGCCGAGGAAGTCCATAGCGGTCTCTTTCTCCAGATAGGGCAGGCGGATTTTATTTCAATATCGACCCGTGTCGCCCGGTCGGGGGGTGGATGACAGGTATAGGGTATGCTCCCTGCGCCAGAAACGCAAGGCTGCGGCGAGGATGCCCAACAAGATGGATCATTTCCAAGGGCCGATAGCGGTGAGCGATCTGACGTCATCGGGGGAAGACAAATGTCTCACCGTTTTTTTGCCCTCATCGGGTTGGCGGGGCAAACAGGGCCATTGTCCGGGCATGACGATGTCATGACCGGTGCGGTGATGGAATCAAATGGTGTTTCCCGCGAAGGGAATGGGGTGGTCCTAAATAAAAGACGATTCTTCATAGTCGAAACGCTGGCGGCTCTTATCCTTGCGGCGGTCGCCGCGGCCTTCCGGCCGGTTGTCCATGCGGACTTTGTGTTGCCGGCACGTCTGGCAACGGCGGGGGGCGTCGAAGCCCTGCTGGCTGTGTCGTATCTGTTCTTTGACGGAATAGGTAAACGGTTCGTCGCACTGCACGCAGAACAGCATTTGGTCCTTCATTTAAATTCTCCACAGAATGTTCGATGCTGCATGGTTTTTCGATCCGTATGTGCGGGCCGGGTCAGCCGACCGACTCCTATCCACAAAAGCAAAGATAATGCCAAACTTCAATGGGGCCGATGGCGTCGCATACGCGCGCATTTTGATCGTCGATTGCGGCCCTAAATTTGGCAACCTACTGAATATGTTTTAATTATAAGATCTTTTCCACTGAGGCAGCCTCACGGTGTCTGTCACCCAAGGCCAACGATCAGGGCGGTTTTACCCGTTGGAATCGGAATCATCGCAGGTTTCGGCCTCAAAAACGGAACTGATGTTTCTGGTTAAAATAAATAATGATTACTTATGGTTAAACGGTTTTGGGCGCGCTATGAGGATGAATATGTGCGCCCGGTTGTTTGGCGTCGGAATCTTCGGTTCCGATATTTGTCGTTAAATTAATAATATAATTAAATATCAATAGGTTGTAATTGGGCACGAGTATTGCTTTTAAAAGCTAACCGCTTACAAGGCGGATTAATGAAAGCCACGGGCCAGGCATAATTCAAGGAAAAGGCCGCCATGCCGGCCATTGCAGCTTATCGACGGGTTTCCATGTCGATTCTTTTCGGTTGATCGAAGCATAACAGGGATACGTGGGAAGACGATGAAGATAGCCGGTTTCAAACGAGAGGTGACCGAGGGAACCGTGGCATTGACGCCCCCGGGGGCTATGCGCGGGTGGAACGATCTGCTGCGGCGCCACCACATCCAGGGCTGGTTGAGGGATATGGCGTTTATCGCTGCGGGTTGCATCGTGTTCGTCGTCGGGATGAATGCGCTGCTGATTCCGCACCAGTTGATTGCCGGTGGGCTTACAGGGGCCGCGCTTCTGCTGCATTATGCGGTTCCCCTTTTTGATGTCGGGTGGTGGTATTTTTTCCTCAATATTCCCCTGTTGTGGCTTGGCTGGCGGAACAGCGGGCGGCGCTTCATGATTCTGACGGCCTATGGCATGACGGCGTTTTCGTTGGCGGCCAGTTGGATTTCAGTGGCCCCGTTGGCCGTATATGACCCGATCACGGCGGCGCTTGCGGCCGGGGTGATCTGTGGTCTGGGCGCAGGCCTGATTCTGCGGTCCCGTGGGTCTGCCGGCGGCCTCGACATTCTTTCGATCTACCTGCGGGAGCGATTCGGTTTTTCACTGGGATCGCTCGGCTTTGTCATGAACGGTGCCATTCTCCTGGCCGGAGCATGGTTCCATGACCTGCAGACCGCACTGTATTCGGCCATTTTTATTTTTGTGTGTGCCCGTGTCGTGGATGCGGTGCTGGTGGGGGTCAACCCTCAGAAAATGGTTCTGGTCATTTCCGACCGTTCGGAAGACATCGCCCGGGATCTGATGGACCAGATGAAATACGGCGTGACCTATTTACAGGGTGAAGGCGGCTTTGCCCGCAAGGAGAAAAAGATCATCTGTTCCGTTGTGAAGTCGATGGATTTGCCGCGGTTCAAAGCCTGCGCTTTGCGTGTGGACCCAAAGGCCCTGCTGGTGGTTAACGACACCTGCGAAGTGGCGGGACCCAGAACATTTGCCGGCATCACCGCGAAAGCGCTCTGCCACGAGGGGATCGTCCATGAAAGATGATCTGCTCTGTTGCCCCCGCGATCCGCACAGTTTCTACCAGCGCGCCGTATGTCAGGAAATATTCCGGAAAAATTCGATGCGCCGCTGGTGCCGCGACTGCATCCATTTTATCGAACCGATCCCTGCCGAAAGGAGGCCTCCCGATGATGACCATGGAAGAACACCTGTTTTTGAAGCAACTTATGGTGGACCAGCTGGAGGAACTGCAGCGCAAGGCGGACGGGACGGTCAGTGACCTGCTGCTATTGTCGATTCATTCGGCGGACGAACTGGACACATCGGCCATGGATGCGGACCGGAGCTTTACCCTTCGGATTCGTGACCGCGAAAGCAAACTGATCAACAAAATTAAAGCAGCCCTGCGCCGCATGGAAGAAGGGGACTATGGCGAGTGTGAGATGTGCGGTGAAGATATTGGTATCGCCCGTCTGCGGGCGCGGCCGGTGACGACATTTTGTATCCATTGTAAAACCAAGTTGGAAAACCAGGAAAAAATTGTGAGCGGTTTTTAACTAAATTAAAAATAAAAGGATACGGAAATGAACTGGAAATTCTGGCAAAAGACGGAGGAGGCCCCCCAAGAAGCCCCGGGACAGTCCCGGCCTAGAGATCTACCCGAGGCCGTAGGCCGCTATCTTGTTGTTGATCTGAAGATGGATCCGGACTGGGTCTGGACCCTCAAAGCGGCAATGTGCCGGCGGGAAGAAGACAAGAACACCAAAGATTTCCGTATCTTCAACCCGGCTACGGCCGATGCTGCCAGTGCGAAAATCCGAAATTTCAATTCGCTTGATGCGTACCCCGATCTTGTTCTTTACGAAGGCTGGTATAACAAGAAAGCCAATCAACTGAAGTTGACCGATAAAACTCTAAAAAAGGCGAGCTAACCATGAAAAAAGCGGATATTATCGAACTGATGGAAAAATCGCTCGGGGATCGCGAGCAAGCCCGTAAGGCGGTGGATTCCTTGCTGGAGGGGATCGTCCAGGCCCTCAAAAAAGGAGAATCCGTTTCCCTCAGGGATCTGGGGACCTTCAAGTGCGTGCAGCGCCAGGCCCGCCAGGGCATCAACCCCCGTACCGGCGAGAAAATCCAGATCAAAGCCCGCAAAGCGGTTCGGTTCTCCTCGGGAACCAAGCTGCAGCGCGCCGTCAACTGATACGCAAAACGCAGTAACCCGCCATAAAAAGGGCCGTGCCATCAGGCGCGGCCCTTTTCAAGTCTGAAGGCGCCTTTCTGCCGGCAAGGGAAACGGCTTGACGGGGCGCTCCAATCGCTTTAGGGTACGCATGAATCGGGTGTGCCGACCCCTGCTGTATTCCAACCATCCTCAATACACGACCATTAAAGGTAAATCGATGCCCTTACCGCGCGTCATGACATATCGGCCGGTGTTTGTTCTGATGCTGTTGCTGAGTTTTTTGAGTTTTGCCTTGCACGCGCCGACGTCTTTCGCGCGCCCCGGCGAAACGGAAAATCCGTCGCCGGCGGTATCACCGGAAGCCGTCAAACAAACGCTTGAAAACGCCCTCAAAAGCGAGATGGTGAACGATGCGGAAATCGAGCAAAGCATAAAGCGCTGGGACCTGCTGCAGAAAAATGTTGCCGCTGAACTCGATGCCTATCGTATCCAGAACACCACCCACGGGAATTTGCTCCTTGTCGCCCAAACCCGCGCCGAGGATCTGGAAGCAGCCCTTAACAACAATCAATTGGTCATCAAGAGCCTTGCGGCACGAATCGAAGAGTATAAAAAGATTGGGGCTACGGCTTCGGAGCGCATGGCGCAGCTGGTCGACCGTATTGCCATTGCTGAAAACCAGCTGGCAATGCTGAAGCAGGAGAGCCTTCCCGAGGCCGACCAACGGATTATTAGCGACAACCTGAATAAACTGCGGGACATTCTGGCGAAAAGAAAACAGCTCGGTGAAACCCTTCTGAAAGGATTCGAGGAACGCGCCAACCAGATGAAGGACCTCATGGATGCCCTGCAGGAAACCGGCCGGCGGCTGGAGGAAAGGCTGCAGGCGCAAAGCAAGTCGGATCTTTTCCAACGCAACGCCAGGATTTTCACGCGGTTTAGCGGATCGGGCTTCAGCTATGAATTATCCCTGCTGGCCAGCCAGTTGTCCGCTTTGCTCACCGCGGCGTTTTGGCAGGCGCAATGGGTCAATTTCCAGCGCAGCGGCGGCGTGACCCAGGCGGTCTTCCTGCTCTTATTTGCGGTGGCGATGGTGTTCCGCAGACATATTCGGCGCTACGTTAACACCGTTGAGCAAAAGCTCGAAACACCGTCGTGGCGTATGCGGCGGCTGGCACTGTTCCTGCTGCGCCGCTCGTTTGTTCTGATCAGCGCCGCCGTGCTCTTGTGGCTTTACGATGTCTTGAAACTGCCGCACATGAACATCGGTATGGCACGTTTTCTCACCGAGACGGTTTTCGTGCTGCTGGCCGTGCGGTGGGGCATCGATTTTCTCCAGAAGGGATTGAACAACGCGGCGATGGCGACGCTGCAGACCTTTTTGCAAATGCGCCTGCGGCACTTTCTGCAGATGTTGCGCCTGGCGGTAATCGGCCATCTGGCCCTGATCTGGATCGCCGGCAGTGGAAGCCTGCTGGTCTGGATGACCCGCCTGGCCTTAGAGATCGCGTTGATTTTCTGGCTGGTCGCCTTCTGGCGGGCGTTGCGCCGCACGCTGACCCAGGGAGTTCGGCAGGGGGAAGTCGCGCCTCCCAACGCCCATATAGTCCTGGCCCAGGGGTGGAGCTATCTGGTGGCCGGCGGCGCTGTTCTTCTGGAACTCACCGGATACGGGGCCCTGGCGGGGCAATGGCTGGTGTCCTGGGCCGAAACCCTGTTGCTTGCCTTGTGGGCCCATATCGCGTGGCTGGCCGTCCAGGAATGGTACGCCACTCAGAAACATGAGGCCACGGCCGGTGATGATTTGGCGACACCGCAAGTTGCCGCCCCGATGGGCTGGTTCATGGTCCAGATGGCGCGCCTGCTCTGGTTGGGGGCCCTCCTGGCAGGGGCGTTGATGGTGTGGTCTAGCACGGAATTTATGACCGCATCGCTGCGGCAGGTTTTCGATCTGGCCGTCTCGGTGGGCAGCCTGAGTCTCAGCGTCAAGGGCCTTCTGCTGGCGGTGGTGATTGTGTGCGCGACCCATGTGGCAACGCGCCACGGGCGAAAATTTTTGAGCGAGAAAATCCTTGATTCACAGGACTTCGAACGCGGTCTCAAGGACTCCATCATTACGATTACGACCTATGTCGTCTGGGGGTTGGGCCTCCTTTTGGCGCTTGGTGTATTAGGGGTCAATGCGACTTCTTTGGCGGTGGTTTTCGGTGCCCTGAGCATCGGTATCGGTTTCGGGCTGCAAAACATTTTCAACAATTTTATCAGCGGCCTGATCCTGCTTTTCGAGCGGCCCATCCAGGTGGGGGATATTGTGGAAGTGGGTGGCCTCTGGGCCACGGTCAAGCAGATCAACGTGCGCGCCACCGTGGTGCAGACCTTTGACAATGCTTCGGTGATCATCCCCAACTCAGAATTCATCAGCCAGCAGGTGACCAACTGGAGTTTCAAAGACCCCCGCATGCGCCGCAATATCGAAGTGGGGGTGGCCTATGGGTCGGATATCGATTTGGTGGAACAGACCCTGCTGGATATCGTCCAGAATAGACGCCGGGTGCTAAAATACCCCAAGCCGGAGGTGCTGTTTATCGATCATGCCGACAGCGCGCTGATCTTTCGCCTGCGCATTTGGGTCCACGTGGATGATTACTGGGAGGTGCCGAGCAAGATTCGGTTCGACCTCGACAGACGCTTCCGCGAACTGGGCATCGAGATCGCCTTCCCCCAGCGGGATCTGCATATCCGCAGTGCCGACCCGAGCGTGTTCGCAAAGGAGTCGGCCGCGGAATCACCCGCCTCCCCGCCCGAACGTCAGACCCCAGCGGATCAGAGCGACGCGGATTCCTGAAAATCGTTACCGGTTTCCCCGCCGGTTTCCACGTGCAGATGCATACGGCGGCCAAGGGGGCAAGGTTGCCATGGGTATGACGATGCAGTATAGATCCGTCAATCGGAGACCACAACACGTGCGCCCCTCCCAGCGCGGGTTGCGCTACCCTTCGTAACCGTCGAAACCATCTGAAAGCAGGAAATGGCAGAAGAAAAATTGCGGGACACACCCAATCCTGCGGAAGTCAAACTCGGCACCTTTGCCGGGGTGTTTACGCCCAGCGTTCTGACCATTCTCGGCATCATTCTTTTCCTTCGATTAGGCTTTGTGGTGGGGGAAGCCGGGCTGGGACGGGCCCTGATCATCATCGCCCTGGCCAATGCGATCTCCATTTTGACGAGTTTGTCGCTGTCCGCCATTGCCACCAATCTGCGGGTCAAAGGGGGCGGTGACTATTACGTCATTTCCCGTACCCTGGGGCCGGAATTCGGCGGCGCCCTGGGCCTGGTGCTTTTCCTGGCCCAATCCGTATCGATTGCGTTCTACTGCATCGGATTCGGCGAGGCCCTGGCGGCCATTGTGCCGGCGGCGTGGACCTTGAGTCCCCGACTGGCGGCGGCAGCGGCGGTCAGCGCGCTTTTTGTGCTGGCCTGGCTGGGGGCCGACTGGGCCACCCGTTTTCAATTCGTCGTCATGGCCCTGCTCATCGCCGCCCTGGCGTCATTCTACACCGGCGCCTTCAGCCAGTGGAATCCCCAACAGGTTGTTCTGGACTGGTCGGCGCCGGCCGGCGCCCAACCCTTCTGGGTTGTGTTTGCCATCTTCTTCCCGGCCGTGACCGGCTTTACCCAGGGCGTCAGCATGTCCGGGGACTTGAAGGACCCCGGACGTAGCATTCCCCTGGGAACCTTCCTGGCGGTGGGAATTTCCATCGTCGTCTACTTTTCGGTGGCGATCCTGTTTGCGGGTGTTTTGCCGGAAGCGGTACTGAGGGGAGATACGACGGCCATGCAGCGCGTGGCCCGCTTCGGCGTTCTGGTGGATGCCGGCGTCGTGGCGGCCACCCTGTCTTCCGCCATGGCATCCTTTCTGGGCGGCCCCCGTATCCTGCAGTCCCTGGCGGCCGATCGCATCTTCAGCTATCTGAATCTGTTCGCCAAAGGGGCCGGTCCGACCAACAATCCTCGCCGGGCGGTCTTTCTCTCGGCCGGTATTGCCTATGCCACCGTGGCGCTTGGCAACCTGAATCTGATTGCCCCGGTCGTGTCCATGTTTTTTCTGATCTCCTACGGCCTGCTGAACTATGCCACCTTTTTTGAATCCCGTTCGAACAGTCCGGACTTCCGGCCCCGTTTTCGGTTGTTTCACCCCTGGTTGAGCCTGGCGGGGGCCCTGGGGTGCCTGGGGGTGATGGTGGCCGTGGATCATGTGGCCAGCATCGTATCCATCGCCATCATTCTGGCGATTTTCCAGTATGTGAAGCGCACCGCCGGACCGTCCCGATGGGCGGACAGCCGGCGCGGCTACCATCTCCAGCTGGTGCGCCAGCACCTCCTGGCGGCGGCGGAAGAGCCCGACCATGACCGGGATTGGCGCCCCGTGATCCTGGCGTTTTCAAGACGTCCGGAGCGCCGGGCCCGGCTTTTGAAAGTGGCGGAGTGGCTGGAGGGCCGCAGCGGCATGACCACGCTGGTCACCGTCCTGCAAGGCCGTGGGCTGAGGATTCAAAAACAGCGTGAGGCCGCCGAAAAAGAAATGGCCAAGGATATTCGTGAGGGCGGTTTTCGGGCGTTTCCGCTGGTCGTGACGGCGGACGACATCGAAGATGGGGTCCATCACCTGGTGCAAGCCGCCGGGATCGGGCCGTTGCGGGTCAATACGGTGCTGACCAACTGGATTGCCGAAGATCCGCCCAAATCCGAAGGGTTCCAGGAAATCCTTTTTGGACGCAACCTGCGGGAAGCCTACCGCCAGGGGTGCCACGTGGTCGTTATGGCGGCCGACAAAGCCAAGTGGGAACGACTGACGGCGGAAGCAGCGCACCACGGTTTGCTGGATGTCTGGTGGCAGGACGATGCCACCGGCCGCCTGATGCTGCTATTGGCGTACCTGATGACGCGGCACGAGCGCTGGCGGGAAGACCGCCTGCGCGTGCTGGTCCCGGTGCCGAAAACCGATGCCGCGGCGAACGACCTGATGGAAGCCGTGACCCGGGCTCTGGCCGATTACCGGATTCAGGCTGAAACAAGGGCCATCCCGGAAGATTCCCGGCCCGGTGATCTGGACGTTTTAGCGGATACCGACCTCATTTTTCTGCCCTTTCGATTTCAGGACAATCTCATACGGCTTCCCTTTGAAGGGCCGGTGGTGGATGCACTCGAAAAGTTGCCGGGGACTGTCATGGTGGCAGCGGCCAGGGATATCGATCTGGATCCGGAACCTGAAGAAGGCGTTGTCGGTGAGGCCGCCGCCACCCTGGATCGGTTGGCCGATTTGCGCCGCCGTCTGGCAGCGGCCGAGAAAGAGGCTGCCCGCGCTGCGGAAACCGCGGTAAAAGCCCAAAGCGAACTGGCGGCCACGCTCAATAAAGAGACGGGTGCCATTCTCCTGAAAGACAAGAATGCGCTGGCGCGGACCGTCGACGAAGCCGAACAAATTGCCGAGAAGACGCGGCGCAAGGCCCTCAAGCTGGGCGCCAAACTGGCCATTCTCGAATCGGAAGCGATCGATGAGGGGCTGCTTCCTGCCGAGGCGGTGTCCGAAACGCCGGATGGGGCGCCAAGCGAACCCAAACCCACCAGTGAGGGATAGCCCCAGGACTCAATCGAAACGTTTTCACATGGAGGGAGCGATGCTTTGTCACCTTAGGCCGCGTCAACAAGGCCGCTGGGCCGCTATGCTGATGATTGTGGTCGCTATCGCCGCCTTCGCCCTTGGCGCCGAGGCCCAGCAACAGAAGGCATCGGCCGATCACCAGAAAGAAGCCCCATCGGAAAGCCCCGATTCCGGTGTATCACCGCTGGACATCAAAGAGAAAAAAATAGATCAGGCGGGGGAAAAATTAGGACAGGAGATCGAGGTCCTGAGCAAGAAAGCGTCCTCCGCGCTGGGCCGCTGGACCGACGCCGAGGTCTTCATGGGGATCAAATGGACCAAACTCCTATTTTGCCTGGCCGCCGTCGTCCTTGTCCTTATTATCGAGCGCGTTCTGCGGGCCCTGCTCCAGCGGAGGATTGAGACCCTTCCCAGCCGTGACGGCGCTATCTCCTGGTGGCGCATTCTCTTTAAAGCACTGATGCGCCCCCTTTCGCTCCTGATCTGGGCCTACGGCATCTATGGGGCGCTGTCCCCGCTCTTTGGGCATTTCAAGGCCGAGGACGGCTCCAATCTGATCCACGCCGTGGCCCAGCGGGCAGCCGACATCGCCGTGACCATCGCCATCATCTGGTTTCTCTACGGCCTGGTGGTTTTCCTGGACGAACGTTTGAAACGCTGGGCCGGCACCACCGAAAGTTCGATCGACGATATTCTGATCCCGCTGGTGGGCAAGATCCTGCGCGGGGTCATCCTGCTTCTGGGCGGCATCATCATCCTGAAAAGTTTGACGGGGCTTGAAATCGGGCCGCTGCTGGCCTCTCTGGGGATCGGCGGCTTGGCGGTGGCTCTCGCAGCCAAGGATTCCGTCGCCAACTTTTTCGGGACCCTGACCATTCTCTTCGACAAGCCTTTCCAGGTGGGGGAGCGCATCGTTATCGACAATTACGACGGTGTGGTCGAAGAGGTGGGATTCCGCAGCTCGCGGATCCGAACGCTGACCGGGCACTTGGTAACGATCCCCAACGAGAAGCTGGTGAATTCCACGGTCGAGAATATCGGCAAGCGTCCCCATATCCGCTGGCTGACCAATATCGGCATCACCTATGATACGCCGCCTGAAAAAGTCGAAGAAGCGGTCCGGATTTTGGAAACAATGCTTGCCGATCACGAGGGGCTTCATCCCGATTTCCCGCCCCGGGTGTTTTTCAACGGCTTCAACGACTGGAGTCTGAATATCATGGTGCTCCTGTGGTATCATCCGGCCAACTACTGGGAATTCCAGGTTTTCATTCAGCGGATTTGTCTCGAGATTCTCGGCCAATTCAGGAAAGCGGGGATCGATTTTGCTTTTCCGTCACAGACCGTCTATGCGGCCGGTGATGACAAACGGCTGCTAAAAATGATGCTCACCGGAGCGGAGGGGGAATCAATGGCGATGCCTGAGCACTGAGTTCGGCCCTCGCGTGATGCCTCAAAATTTTCAAGGAGGATGTCAACATGCCACGTTTCATCAAGAGGACATCGAAAAAAACCGGAATGCCCCCCGGCAGCCTGGTCCACATTGGTGAGAGGAGGCAGGAGCACACCCGCATCACGATGATGGATTACGAAGGCGACCGGTTTGCCGAGCAGACCCCACAAGACGTGGAAACGGTGTTCCCCCTGCGGGATGAACCCACCACTTCCTGGATTAACATCGACGGCGTGCATGACATGAAGGTGATCGAAAAACTGGGTCACCATTTCCTGGTTCATCCCCTGACGCTGGAAGACGCGGTCAACACGAGCCAACGTCCCAAGATCGAAGAGTTCGACGACTACATTTATGTCGTTCTCAAAATGCTGCAGTACGACAAAGATACAGGACGGGTCAGCGCGGAGCAGGTGAGTCTGGTGCTGGGGCACAACTTCCTGGTTTCCTTCCAGGAGGTCGAAGGCGACGTCTTCGAAGGCGTCCGGGAGCGCATCCGCAAAGGGCGGGGACGTATCCGCAACGGCGGCAGCGACTACCTGGCCTATGCGCTGATCGACTGCGTGGTCGATCACTATTTTGTGGTCCTGGAACACTTGGGTGAAAGAATCGAAGCCCTCGAAGCGAAGCTCTACGACGCGGACGGGAGCACGGACCTGCTTCGCGACACCTTCAATTTGAAGCAGGAAATGATCTATCTGCGCAAACAGATCTGGCCCTTGCGCGAGACGTTGAGCCGTTTCCACAAAACCGATCACTCCTTGATCCAGGATAAAAACCGGGTTTTCTTCGCGGATGTCTACGATCATCTGGTCCAGGGGCTTGAAGTCATCGAATCCCTGCGGGACGTCCTCTCCAGCCTGCATGACCTGTATATTTCCATTACTGGCCAGCGCATGAACGAGATCATGAAGGTCTTGACCATCATCGCCACCATTTTCATTCCGATCACCTTTGTGGCCGGCATCTACGGCATGAATTTCGACGTCATGCCGGAACTCAAGTGGCGCTGGGGGTATATGGCCGTCTGGGGCATTTTTGGGGTTATCACCGCCGGAATGCTCCTTTACTTCAAACGCCACAAATGGCTTTGACCCGGCGTGATCAATTGTCGCGCTATCGAATCGGAAAGGCCTGATGCCACTGAGATTGCTTGAAATCGTTTTGCCTTGCGAGGACAAGGAGGCAGCGTTGGGATTGCTGGCCCAGTACGAGGTGACGCAGATATGGTCCCAGGGCGAAGCGCAGCCCCGAGCCCTGTTAAAACTGTTGCTGCCGGGGGAGAAAACGGAAGCCGTGCTGGACGCCCTGGAGAACCGGTTCCCCGGCGAAGGACGTCTGCGCATCGTCGTGCTGGCGGTGGAAGCGCTGCTGCCACGCCCACGCCCCGAGCCGTCCGCTGAAGAAACTGAAACGGACCCGCCTCCCGATACTGCCGAGCTGGCCATGCGGGTCTCGCGAGAAGAGCTTTATGCGGATTTAGCCGACGTTTCCAAACTCAACCGGGTCTATGTGGTCATGGTGGCACTCTCGGCACTGGTTGCCGCCATGGGGATGATGCGTGACCAGATTGCCGTCGTGATTGGTGCCATGGTGATTGCGCCGCTGCTGGGACCCAATATGGCGTTGGCGCTGGCGGTGACCCTCGGCGATGCCGAGCTGGGGCGTTCCGCAATTCGCACCGTTTTGGTGGGGGTGGGCCTGGCATTTCTGATGTCGTGTGGTTTGGGGCTTTTGCTGCCGGTCGATCCCAGTGGCGCGGAGATCGCCGCTCGGACCTATCTCGGGCCGGCCGACTTCCTTCTGGCCCTGGTCTCGGGAGCGGCTGGGGCCCTGGCCTTCACTTCCGGATTGTCGGCTTCCCTGATTGGTGTCATGGTGGCCGTGGCCCTGATGCCCCCTCTGGTGACCTGCGGTCTGCTTCTGGGCAGCGGCGCCTTCGGACCTGCCCTGGGCGCACTGCTGCTTTTGTTGACCAACGTCATCTGCATCAATCTTGCGGGGGTGGGCACCTTTGTGCTGCAGGGGATTCGGCCGCGTCGCTGGTGGGAAGCTGAACGTGCCCGCAAGGCGGCTCATTGGGCCATGGCAATCTGGTTCACCCTGCTGTGTATCCTGGCCGTTTTGGTATACGTTTCCCGGACGATGCATTGACACGTGCCCGGAACGCACCCCTGCCGGTAAAGCGTGACGCTATAAGCCTTACAGTTTTTTCAGCAGCTGATTGGCTGCCGTCAGCATGGGATCCCAGGTGGGACCGAAGGGCGGCGCGTAAGCCAGATCCATCTGGCTGAACTGTTCGACCGTCATGTGGCCATGCAGGGCCACGGCCGGGGCATGCAGGCGGTGGGCAACGCCGTCGCGCCCGACCATTTGAACCCCCAGCAAGCGTCCTGAGCCCCGGTCGCCTACCATATACACCCAGATATCGGAAGCGCCGGGATGGGCATGGGCCCGGGAGCGGGACTTGATCACCACGGCGGCCGGCTCCAGGCCGGCATCCCGTGCTTCAGCCTCATTGAGGCCGGTGCGGGCCACTTGGAGGTCGAAGACCTTGAAGACTGCCGAGCCCACCACGCCGGCCAAACGCCGATCGATACCGCAGACATTGTCGGCCACGGCCCAGCCGGCCCGGTTGGCCCGCAGGGCCAGAGGGATCCAGGTGCGTTGGCCGGTGACGACGTGAAATGCGTCGGCGCAGTCCCCGGCGGCATAGATATCTTTATTCGAGGTGCGCTGATGGGCATCCACGGCGATGGCGCCATCAACCGAGGTCTGCAGCCCGGCGGCGACGGCCAGGTCGCTGGCGGGGGTAACACCGATGGCCACCAGCACCAGATCCGCTTCCAGCGTCAGCGTCGGACAGACCACGGCCAGCCGGCCGTTGGATTTTTCGATCTTCTCGACGGCGTGGCCGGGATGGACGCCGACCCCTTTTGATTCGGCTTCGGCCTTGACCTGTTCGGCCAGGCGTTCTTCCATCCAGGGCAGGAACGTCTCCCGGGGTTTTACCATATCGACGGCAATGCTTCTTTCCCGCAGGGCCTCGCACATTTCCAGGGCGATGTAGCCCATGCCGATGATCACCGTTTTTCGGACAGCCCACTGATCGATGAACTGTTTTATGGCACGGCCATGGGCCAGGCTTTTGAGGACCATCACCCCGGGCAGGTCGATTCCCGGTATGGCCGGCGTGATCGGCGCGGCCCCGGTGGCAATGAGCAGGTTGTCGTAGCGGAAGGTGCGGGCCTGGCTGTCGGCATCTCGGGTGTTGACGGATTTTGCGGCCGGATCGATGGATGTGGCCTCGATGCCGGTTAACAGATCGATTCCCTGCTTTTGACGGAACACTTCGGCCCGTCGGACTACCAGATCCTCGATCGACCGGTCGGGATCGGCGATGTTGTAAGGCATGCCGCAGGCGCTGTAGGACACGTCGGCGGTTTTTTCGAGAACGGTCACGTCGAGATCCGGCTGGTTGCGTTTGGCCCGGCTGGCGGCGCTCATGCCGGCCGCATCACCGCCGATGATAAGGAAATTCATGGAACCCTCCCGTCGCTTTCGTCTGTCCGCGTGGGCTTGGACGATCATAAAGCCCTTGAAACCCGTTTATCAACCCGCTATAGGGCAATCGAAACCAATGCGTGCATCATGTCAATTCATAGCATCTAATATAACGCGATCCAATCACTTATCCAGATCATGCCTGAAAACCGCCCGAATTTCAAAAAATCAATAGACCGGCGGCCGTCTGTCGGTGCCCGTCTCCGCGCGATAGAGGCGATGCTGCCGGAAACCATGGTCGCTGATCGTTATCAGGTAGGCCGGGAAATCGGGCACCTCCGCTATCAGATCCGCAAGCGCCGTAAGGTGAAACAGCTTGAAAAACGGCTGGATGACATGCGGCTCCGCCTTGCTCGTTCGGCGGAAATCCGTTCTCAGCGCCGGGCGGCGATCCCCTCGTGGGAACCGCTTGAAGCACTGCCCATCACGGCCTGGCAGACCGAAATCGTAACATCGATTCAGCAGCACCCGGTAGTGATCATTGCCGGTGAGACCGGTTCGGGCAAGACCACGCAGTTGCCCAAGTTCTGCCTGGCGGCCGGGCGCGGTCAGGGCGGTTTGATTGGCTGCACCCAACCCCGGCGTATTGCGGCCACCACGGTGGCCCAGCGGATCGCGGATGAACTCGGTCAATCGCTGGGGGACGCGGTGGGCTACAAGATCCGCTTTCAGGACCGCACGAACCACAACAGTTTTATCAAAATCATGACCGACGGCATCCTGTTGGCGGAAACCCAGGGCGATCCTGCCCTGACCGCCTATGACACCCTGATCGTGGACGAAGCGCACGAGCGCAGCCTGAATATCGATTTCCTGCTGGGCATCCTAAAAAAACTGGTGCAGCGGCGCCGTGATCTGAAACTCATTATCACCTCCGCCACCATCGATACCGAGAAATTCGCGCAGGCCTTCGACGACGCCCCCGTCATCGAGGTGTCGGGTCGCATGTATCCTGTCGAGGTGCGCTATCGGCCGATCAAAGATGACGACGCCGAGGGCAGCGACGTCACCCATATCGAGGCCGCCGTTTCCGCCGTCGATGATCTGGTGCGGGAAAGCGCCCGTGGGGATATCCTGGTCTTCATGCCCACCGAGCAGGACATTCGCGAGACCTGTGAACTGCTGGCCGGCCGCAGCAATGCCAAGACAGTGGTCATGCCCCTCTACGCCCGTCTGTCGGCCGCGGACCAGCGTCGCGTGTTTGCCGGCACAGGGGCGCGCAAGATCATCGTGGCCACCAACGTGGCTGAAACCTCGATCACGATTCCGGGTATCCGCTACGTGGTGGACACCGGCCTGGCGCGCATTCCCCGTTATTCGCCGCGCTCGCGCACCACGGCCCTGCCGGTAAGCCCCATCGCCCGCAGCAGTGCCGACCAGCGCATGGGACGCTGCGGGCGGGTGGAAAACGGCATCTGTATCCGGCTCTTCGACGAGGAAAGCTACCAGGGCCGTCCGCGGTTTACGCCGCCGGAGATCCTGCGGGCCAACCTGGCCGAGGTCATCCTGCGCATGATCAGCCTGAAGCTGGGCGATATCAGCGCCTTCCCCTTTATCGACAGCCCGGATCCCCGCAGCATTCGCGACGGTCTCAACCTTCTGGTTGAACTGGAAGCCATTGAGAAGGACGACACCCATTCGCACCGCAAGGGTCTCGAGCGGTACCGACTGACGGACCGGGGGCGGATCATGGCCCGCATGCCCATCGATCCGCGCTTGTCGCGGATGCTGATCGAAGCCCAACAGCACGGGTGTTTATCCCAAATGCTGGTGATTGCCGCGGTGCTCAGCATCCAGGACCCCCGGGAGCGGCCGGTGGAAAAAGAACAGGCCGCCGATCAGGCCCACACGGTGTTCAAGGATCCGGCGTCGGATTTCGTAACGCTGCTCAATATCTGGGAGCGGTCAAAGGGCATCCTGCGCATGGGGCTGCTGAAGCATTTCTGCCGGGAGCATTTTCTGTCGTTTCGCCGGATTCGGGAATGGCGCGACATTCACCGCCAGTTGAAGGCCATCGCTTCAGAGGCCGGCCTGAGTCAGGCCGGTGGCGCGGCGGACAGGACAGCGCCGGTAGCCGCTGCCGCAAGTCGAACCGATACCTTCGGGGCGCTCTACACGGCAATTCACATATCGGTCCTGAGCGGCTTTCTCAGCAACATCGCCCTCAAAAAAGAAAAGAACATCTACCAGGCGGCCCAGGGCCGCGAATGTATGCTTTTTCCCGGATCGGGTCTGTTCAATCGCGGCGGCGACTGGATCGTGGCGGCCGAAATGGTCCATACCTCCCGCCTGTTCGCCCGTACGGCGGCCAACATCGACAGTGCCTGGATCGAATCCTTGGCCGGTCGGCAGTGCCGATTTGCGTACCTCGAGGCGCATTGGTCCCGCAAACGGGGCGAGGTGGTGGCCGACGAACAGGTCAGCCTTTACGGGCTGATCATTGTGGCCCGCCGACCCGTGTCCTATGGCAAGATCGATCCGGAAGGGGCGGCCGAGATTTTTGTCCGCAGCGCATTGATCGGTGGTGACGTCCGCAAGCCTTTTGATTTCATGGCGTACAATCAGGCCCTGATCGAAGACGTGGCCGACATGGAAAACCGCCTTCGGCGGCGCGATATCCTGGTGGATGAAGAAGTGCTTTACCAGTTCTATCGCGATCGCCTGGGACCGATCGCCGATATCCGTTCGCTGACCCATCTGCTTAAAAAGAAAGGCAGCGACACCTTTCTGCGCCTCAAGCCGGAAGATCTTCTGCAAGCCGAACCGGATGGGGACGAACTGGCTCTTTACCCCGACGAGATCAAACTGGGTGACACGCGCCTCAAAGCCGACTACCGCTTCAACCCGGGTGCCGAGGACGACGGCATCACCGTGGCCGTGCCGGCGGTCCAGGCTCATCAGGTGAACCCGGCGGATGCGGACTGGCTGGTGCCGGGTCTCCTGCGGGAAAAAATTGCGGCGATGCTCAAAGCGTTGCCCAAAGCCTACCGGCGGCAGCTGGTTCCGGTGAGTGATACCGCCGACATGATCGCCAATGAAATGCCGCGCACACGGGACGATCTTGCCACGGCCCTGGGAAATTTCATCCACCGGCGCTTCAAGGTGGATATCCCCGCCACCGCCTGGCAGGAAAACGCCCTGCCGGCGCATCTCAAGATGCGTTTCACGGTGGCGGGCCCGGACGGAGAGACGGTCGCAGCCGGTCGGGATGCGGCGATACTCCGAAAGGTAGCGCCGGCGCTGTCCCGGGAAACCGTTCCGGACAAGACGCGTCGCCGTTGGGAAAGGGAAGACATTACCGAATGGGATTTCGGCGATCTGCCTGAAAGCATTACGACGGGTGACGCGCAAAGTGGCGGCCAGACCTTCTTCCCCGCGCTGGTGCGACTGAAGGCCGATTCACCCGTCGTGGGGCTGAAACTGTTCAATACGCACGAAGAAGCGCTTCAGCAGCATCGCGATGGGGTGGCAGCCCTTCTGGCGATCGCACTGGCTGCCGATCTGCGTTATCTCAAACGCCAGTTGCGGCTGCCGGCTGAGCTGGCTCAAAGGATGCGTTTTCCGGGCGGTGTCAAGGCCTTTGAAAAACAGCTTTACGAGCGTGTGGTCAGTGATCGCCTGCGTCGCAACCTGCGAACGGCCGCGTCTTTTGAAGCGCATGCCACGACCGTTCGCAAAGACCTCATGCGCGACGGACAGCAATTGATCGAGATGGTCACGCCGGTATTGACGGTTCTGGACGAGGTGCGGGATACGCTGTTCGAGCTGGAACGCCAATCAGGCGGACAGGGTCCTGTGGCGGTGTTTCTGCAGGAGCGCCGCGCAGAGATCCACAAGCTGGTGCCCGAGCATTTTGTAACGATTTACGACCGGGACCGTCTGCCGCACCTGGCGCGCTACCTGCGAGCGGTGGCGCTCCGGGCTCAGCGGGCCGTCCAGCAATTCGACCGTGACCGCCCCAAGGCCGAAGAAGTCGCGCGGTTGGAAACGACCCTGCACCATTTTCTGGAAACGTTGACCCCGCGGACATCGGACCGCAAGCGTGCCGCCCTGGAAGAATTGTTCTGGCTGATCGAGGAGTATAAGGTGTCCCTGTTCGCCCAGGAGCTCAAAACGGCTGTCCCGGTATCGGCCAAGCGGCTGGAAAAGAAAGTCGCTGAAATCCGCCGCATGACCTAACAAGGTCCGGGGTCAGGTCTGGGAAACTCAGATGGAAGATGAAACCAGGCGCACATCTTCGTTCATGCTCTTTGTATTGCTGGCCTATGGCGCGATTTGGGGCCTGTTTGGGATAGGGAAGTGGTTTGCGATCCCCTTTTCGATGGACCCGCGGGCTCCGGGTGGCTTGTTCTATCTGGTCGGCGCGGCGCTTCCGTCGTCGTGTGCCATCGTTGCGGTGTTGGTTTTCGAGAGACGGGAAGGCCTGCGCCGATTGATGCAACGCTCCCTGGCCTGGCGCTTTTCACCTTTCTGGTATCTGGCGGCCGTCCTGATCCCTTTCGCAGTCACGGGAATCAATGCCATGATGGCCATGCTGTTTCTGGGCGCCAGTGCGCCACAACACTGGTTCGTGCCGGCTTTCGGGCCGGGGTTTCTGCTGTTCTTTCTGGTTTACAACGGGCTCGGCGAGGAAATCGGCTGGCGCGGTTTGGCCTTGCCGGTACTTCAGCGTCATCTGGGGGCTCTGGGTGGGAATATCGCGGTTGGCGTGATATGGGCCCTGTGGCATTTGCCCTTGTTCTGGTTGAAGGGTTCCTATCAATACGGCGATTCCATCCTTTTATTCGTGTTGCTTCTTACCTGCTGGTCCATCATTATAGGCATGCTCGTCAATAAGAGCGGTGGGAGTATTCTGGTGGCGATTCTGTTCCACGAGAGCGCAAATTTCATTGCCTTTACCCTTCGCTATCCGAGCTCCCATTATGGTTATCTCGTTTGGCTGCTGGCGGCTGTTCTGGCAATATGGTTTCTACCACGACCCTACTTTAGGCAATCCTATCAGGCGTGATTGGGGACGTCACTAAGCTGGATCGGGTTTGTTCAACGCCTCATATTCTTTGGCGTCTTCGATCCGGCCGTGTTTACGGCAGCCGGCGGCATAGATCCGACACTTCTCGCGGAGCATGGCACTTGCGGCCCGGGTCTGGTCGTCGGTAAGGGGTTCGCTGCCGATGATTTTTACCAGGGATTGAATGCGATACCGATCGAGGCTGTGCTGCCGGGAGAGCTGGTCCTCGTGGCCGCCGCGTTTGACTACCAGCGCGTCATCGATCAGATGGATGGGATAGCGCAGGCTCACCCGCAACCAAAGGTCGTAGTCTTCGCAGGCAGGCAGGGACTCGTCGAAGCCCCCCATTCCTTCCAGTAATTCCCGACGCATCATGACCGCCGACGGGCTGACCAGGCAAAGCGCCAGGGAGGCCTCGAAGATCCAGCCGGAAAGCTTGCGGTGTCGGCGCTTGGGGTTGACGCGCACCCCCCGTCGGATCCAGGTTTCTTCGGTCTGACAGATCATGGCATCGGGATGGGTGTCGAAAAAATCCACCTGACGGGCCAGTTTGCCCGGCTGCCAGGTATCATCCGAATCCAGAAAGGCGATCAAGTTGCCGCGTGCCGCCTGAATCCCACCGTTACGGGCGGCGCTGACGCCCCGGTTGGACTGGCGCAGAACCCGTAGGTGGTCGCCATAGTGGGACAACAACGCTGGTGTTTCATCGGTAGACCCGTCATCCACCACGATCAATTCAATATTTTGAAAAGTCTGGGAAAGGACGGAATCGATGGCTTCCGACAGGCACCAGGATCGGTTATAGGTCGGGATGATGACGGAGACCCGGGGGGATTCACGGCAATGATTCACGGGCAGCACCCTTCCATTCAAAATCGTCTATGGTTCTCTGCGGAGTGAAAGATTGGAATAGAGGGCTTTCTTATCGATGTCAATCATGACGGGCATTGATTCCGGATGGTTCCTATTGATTATCGTAACGAAGGGTTGCACTCGTGAAGCCGATTTGTTAGGAAAATAGGATCCCATTCGCTGAATCATCATTTTTTATAATAATTATTCACGGTTCACCATGAGAAAGGAGGCAAGTTTCAGGCGCCAACCTCGTCACACAATTCACGTGTGCCGTAAACGTAATAATCATAAGGAGGGATCCATGAAAAAAACTCTGATTTTGACAGTCGCAATTGTTTTTGGCCTTGCTCTGATGTTGGGCGGCGCCCCGGCCGATGTCCAGGCCAAAACCACCTTTGTCACCATCGGCACCGGCGGGATTACCGGTGTCTATTATCCCACGGGCGGTGCCATCGCCAAGATGGTCAATGCCAAACGCGACATGTATGGCATCCGCGCCACGGTGGAGTCCACCGGTGGCTCGGCCTTCAACATCAATGCCGTCATGGCCGGTGACCTGGAATTCGGTGTCGCCCAGTCCGATCGCCAGTTCCAGGCCTTCAATGGAACGGAAGGCTCCGAATGGGCCGGCAAACCCCAGCCAGACCTGCGGGCGGTATTTTCGATCCACGCCGAAACGGTAGATTTGATCGCCTCGGCGGACTCCGGCATCAACACCATCCAGGACCTCAAGGGCAAGCGTATCAACATCGGCAATTTCGGCTCCGGCTTTCGCCAGAATGCCATCGATGCCTTGGAGGCGAACGGCCTGAACTATGAGACCGACTTTATGGCGGAAAATCTGGCCGCTCCCGAGGCTCCCGGCCTCATCCAGGATGGCCGCATTGATGCCGCTTTCTACACCGTGGGGCATCCCAGCGGCTATTACAAGGAAGCCACGGCCGGCAAGACCAAGGTCAAGTTCATCCCGATTCCCAATGCCGACAAGATTGCCGCCAAATATCCCTACTACGCCCCGGCCAGGACCCTGATGTCCCACTACCCGGGGGCCGCCAATACCGAAGAATACGTCGAGACCTTTGGCGTCAAGGCCACCTTCGTGACCTCCGCCCAGGTCCCCGATGAGGTGGTTTACGCCATCACCAAGGAAGTCTTTGACAACTTCGATCAATTCGTCAAGCTTCACCCGGCCTACGAAGGCCTGACCAAGGAAGACATGCTCAAGGGTCTTTCCGCGCCGATTCACCCCGGCGCCATGAAGTACTACAAGGAAGCGGGTCTGATGAAATAAATGACACCCTGCTGAACGCGGTTGGCGGTTCCGGTATGAAATATGCCGGCCGCCGACCGCCTCACCCCGGCAAATGAGCGGTGCCGACCGTTTCCAACGCGACCGCCCCGTAAGCCAATGATCGATGCGGTGCCTGGCAATGTGGGGTTTTCCTTTTGGATGGAGCAAGGGATCAAGATGAGTGACCATGAGATCAAAGATCAGGATGATGGCCTGGAACTGGCAAGACGGATGGCCGAGGAGGAGGAGGGCATCGGAAGGCGGCCCCACGGGCCGGTCCGTTGGGTGATCCCTTCGATCTGCGTCGTGTGGAGTTTGTTTCAGCTCTCCATTGCCAGTTGGCTGATTATGGACACCATGTTTATTCGGGCCATTCATTTAGGCTTCGCCCTGCTGGTGGTTTTCCTCAACTACCCCATGTTCAAGAGGCCTTTGTTTGGGCTCAAATACCTGGCGGCCAAGGACCGGATTCCGATTCTCGATTTTGCTCTGGCTATAGTCGCCTGTTTTGCGGCCCTCTACATCGCCCTCGACTTCGAGAGCATGACGACGCGTCTGGGCCAGCCCATCACGCGTGATGTCGTTATCGGTCTTGCTTTGGTCGTTTTCCTGCTTGAAGCCTCTCGCCGCGTGATCGGCCCGGCCTTACCGGTGATTGCCGGGGCGTTCATCGTTTACTCCTTTGCCGGGCCCTACATGCCGGACCTGATCGCCTTCAAGGGCACCTCCATGAACCGCTTCGTCGGGCAGATGACCATGTCCACCGCCGGGATTTACGGTATTCCGCTGGACGTATCCGCCACCATCGTCTTTCTGTTTGTGCTCTTCGGCTCCATGCTGGACAAGGCCGGCGCCGGTCAGTATTTCATCCGCCTGGCGTTGAGTTTGCTGGGGGGCTTCAAGGGCGGACCGGCCAAGGCGGCCGTCATGGGCAGCGGGCTGACCGGCCTGGTGTCCGGCTCCAGCATCGCCAACATCGTGACCACCGGCACCTTCACGATTCCCCTTATGAAAAAGGTGGGCTATCCCTCGACCAAGGCGGCCGCTGTGGAAGTGGCCGCCAGTACGGACGGTCAGCTGGCGCCGCCCATCATGGGGGCGGCGGCCTTCATCATCGCCGAGTATGTGAACGTGCCCTATGTGGACGTCATCAAAGCGGCCGCTGTGCCGGCCTTCGCCTCCTATGCGGCCCTGTTTTACATCACTCACATCGAGGCCTCCAAGCTGGGCCTGCGCGGCATCCCGCGCAAAGAGCTGCCGCACTTTTTCAAGACCCTTTTCGCGGGCGCGCACTTTCTTGTCCCCATCGCCATGCTGCTCTGGGAGTTGATCGTGGAGCGGCATTCCCCCGAGCTGGCCGCCTTCAACGCCATCTGGGTCATGGCGATCATCATGCTCTTCCAGCGCCCGGTGCAGGCCATGAGCCGCAAGGAACCGCTCGGACCGGCGTTCAAGCAGAGCATCGTGGACATTTTCGGAGCCCTGGCGGGCGGGGCGCGCAACATGGTGTCCGTGGCCCTGGCCACGGCAGCGGCCGGGATCATCGTCGGTGTGGTGGCCCTGGGGCTGGGCCAACTTATTACCGCCATTATCGACACCCTCTCGGGTGGCAACATCTTCCTGATGCTCGTCATCACGGCCTTGGCCAGCCTGGTCATCGGCATGGGCCTGCCAACCACTGCCACCTATATTGTCATGGCTTCCCTGACCGCCCCGGCCATTGTCAACATCGGGGCCATGAACGATTTTATCGTGCCCCTGATGGCGGCGCACCTGTTCTGTTTCTACTTCGGCATTCTGGCGGACGACACCCCGCCCGTGGGGCTGGCGGCCTATGCCGCGGCCGCCATTGCCAAATCGCCGCCCATTGCGACCGGCATCCAGGGGTTCATGTACGATATCCGGACGGCCATTCTGCCTTTCATGTTCATCTTCAACACCGATCTCATCTTGCACAATGTCGATTCCTGGCCCCAGGGGATTTTGATATTTCTGATGGCCTGCGTGGGTAACTTCGCCTTCGCGTCGGCCACCCAGGGGTGGTTCGTGGCCCGCAATAAAATCTGGGAGCTGCCGCTGCTGCTGGCGGTGACCATGTCCCTCATGCGGCCCGATCTGATCGCCTCGCTCATGGGTATCCCCCATGAACAGCGCTACTGGACCTATCTCATCGGGTTGGGTATTTACGGCCTGGTCTACCTGATGCAGCGGCCGCGCATCCCCAAAGTGGAAACGATGGCCGCCGCGGCATAGCGCCTATGGACCAAAGTCACCATCTCCCGCGGTTGTCTGCGACGGCGGGACTGTCTGTTTGCAGAGGATGATCACATGAAAAACGTCCGCAAAGTTCTCGTGGCCCTGGCCTTCTCCGATTACGCCAGAGGCACTTTTATGTTTGCTGCCGATTTCGCGAAGTGCGCCAATGCGGAACTGATCGTTGCCAATGTGATCAACGAGCGCGACGTGGAATCCGTGCGTACGATTTCCGCCATGGGGTATGACGTCGATGGGGAGCACTATATCCAGAATATCAAGGCGGAGCGCGCCCGCATCCTGGAGGACATCATCGCTGACAGCGATATGCCGCCCGAACGGATCCGGACGATTTTTTTGGTGGGCAATCCCATGGAAGCGCTTCTCAACCTGATCGTTGAAGAAGCGGTCGAGGTGGTCGTGATGGGACCCAAGGGGCGGACCGATCTGGAGCATGTCCTGGTGGGGTCGGTGGCGGAGAAGATATTCCGCCGCTCACCGGCGACCATTATTTCCTATCGGGACGATACGATCGCCAAACGAATGCATAAAAGATTCCGCCAGCGATAGCCGGTTGGAAAAACACCAAGAACACTTGCGAATAAGGAATGCTGACTACTCTAATGCGCTGTATTGAAGTGCCGTTTCTCCATCGCAAATTTTACCTGCCTCTCTGATGCACGGAACGCTCTTCAGCATCCTGATGCCCGACGGAAATAATCATTCGCGCTAACCCAGTCGCCACATTCAAAAGGAGGACGCCATGGCAAGACGCCCTATCGTCGTGATGGTTGCCACAGTGATTTTCTGCTTCGTGGCCGCCTTGACATCCGCCGGAGCCGGTGAGCGATTTTCCGACAACGGCGATGGCACGGTTACCGATCACCTGTTGGATATCATGTGGTCCCAGACCGACAATCAAGGCGATATCAGCTGGAAGCAGGCGGAGCAGTGGGTCCGTTTCACGTTTCCTCACACGATCCAGGCGTCTTATGATGACTGGCGCCTGCCCACCCTGGCAGAGCTGAAGTCCCTGTTAGCCGAAGACCGATCCTATGCAGGCTATGAAACCGATTGCGGGCAGGTGGTCCGCATGCCCCCGGCCATTCGTCTGTCCTGCGGCTGGGTCTGGGCCGCGGACACGCCATCCCCTGTCACTGCCGCGGCCTTCAATTTCCATCGGGGCTACCCCTACACCGACCGCATGGTGCACTATCGCGCCTACCGTGCCCTGGCGGTAAGGTCCATCAAGTAGTGTCCCTCATGGCCTGTTGATCGATCAGTCAAGAAACCCGCCACGACATCTTTTTCTATCCGAAAAACGATGTTTTCCACGCCGTATGATGATGGTCTGCCTGCGATGCCGCTCCGCGGTTGGAAAAGTCGCTAAAAGTCCGCTATATGGGGGTTTGGCGGGTTGACAAACGGCAATTAGACCGTATTTTATGAGCAAAAATTAAGGGTTTGCCGCCCGCTATGACGTCTCCTGAACTTGAGGGGGCGTCTTTTTTGGCGGCCAATGAAACATGAACCAGGCAAAGAGAGCGAAAGACACCCATGACCGTACGTAAAGAAACGCGACAGTTCCAAACGGAAGTCCGGCAGGTTCTCAAGTTGATCATCAATTCGCTGTATTCCAACAGCGACATTTTTCTTCGCGAACTCATATCGAATGCGTCCGATGCCATTGACAAGCTGCGCTTCAAAGCCCAGACCGAACCGGATCTCCTGGGCGAGGACAACGAGTTCAAAATCAAGATCACCCGCGACGGCATCAAGCGCACCATTGAAATTGCCGACAACGGCATCGGGATGACCTACGATGAGGTCAACGAGAACATCGGCACCATTGCCCGCAGCGGCACCGCGGCTTTTCTCGAAGCCATGGAAGCCCTCAAGGGCAAAGACAACCTCACGCCCGAGCTGATCGGTCAGTTCGGGGTTGGGTTTTACAGTGCGTTTATCGTGGCTGACAAGGTAACGCTGGTGACCCGCGCGGCCGGTGAAACGACGGCAACGCGCTGGGAATCGGCGGGTGACGGCACCTATACGGTGGAGGAGACCGACAAGCCGGGGCGTGGCACCACCATAACGCTTGAATTACGACCTGCTGAGAAAGACCAACCCGACTATACGGATGAATGGACCCTGCGCGGCATCATCAAAAAGCATTCAGATTTTGTGTCCTACCCGATCGTGATGGACGTGGAAAAACAGGAGCCCATTCCCAAAGATGAACAAATCCTCGACGGTGACGGCAAACCGGTGGGTGAAACGACCCGCACCGTGATCAAAGAGGAAACCCTCAACTCCATGAAGGCCATCTGGGCTCGGGACAAGAAAACCATCACCGAAGACGAGTACAAGGAGTTCTACACCCACATCAGTCACGACTGGAACCCGCCCCAGACCCATTTGCATTTTAAACTGGAAGGCACCACCGAGTATACGGCGCTGCTTTACATCCCTTCCAAAGCCCCGCTGGATCTCTTCCAGCCGGACGCCAAACACGGGGTTCACCTGTATTCCCGCCGGGTGTTTATCATGGACGATTGCCGGGAGCTCCTGCCGGAATACTTCAGCTTCGTCAAAGGGGTGGTGGACGCCCCGGACCTCAATCTGAATATCAGCCGGGAGATTCTTCAGCAGGATCGACTGGTGCTGAATATCCGCAAGAACCTGGTCAAGAAACTTTTTGAGCTGCTCAAGGGCATGGAACCCGAAGCATACCATTCCTTTTACAAAGAGTTCGGCCCGATCCTCAAAATCGGTCTTTACACCGATACGACCCAACAAACCAAACTGGCGGATCTGGTGCGGTACAAAACGACCAAATCCGATGACCAGTGGGTATCCTTGCGGGAGTATGTCGATCGTATGCAGGAGGGCCAGGAAGCCATTTACTACCTGACCGGCGACAACCCGGCGGCGTTGCTCAACAGCCCACATCTGGAGCAGCTTAAGGCCAAAGACTATGAAGTCCTGCTGATGACCGATCCGGTGGATGAATGGGCTATCCAATCCCTCAAAGAGTATGACGGCAAGCCGCTCAAGAGTGCTGAAAAAGGGGATTTGGATCTGGCGGAAAAAGACGAAAAGAAAGATGATGATCGCTTTGCCGACCTGTTCGCGGTGATTCGCAAAACCCTGCAGGATGACGTCAAAGAAGTCAAACGCTCATCCCGACTATTGGATTCCGTGGCCTGCCTTGCCGGCGACGCCATGGATATGAGTGGTTACATGGAAAAGATCATGAAAGCCACAGGGCAGGATCTCCCCAAGGTGAAGCGTGTCCTGGAACTCAATACATCGCATCCGGTCATGGAAAAAATCCATGGCGTCTACAAGGAGAATCCTGAAGATCCGCGACTGGCGGAATACAGTCACCTGCTTTATGACCTGGCTGTCATCGGCGAGGGCGGTAAATTGGACAATCCCTCCCGTTTCGGTAAAATGATCGGGGATATGCTGGTGACGGCGCTCAATTGATGCGCCGCCAAGAAGGGTAGGGTCAACCGGACATGTTCGATGGCTTGTGGCCGCATCGCGCATGATCCACAGCGCCCATTTTTGCAAGCGGCCGACCGGGGATGGGCGATGCGACACCCGGCCGGCCGTTTTACTCAACTTCCGGGTTGGTATTTAAAGGACAGGCTGACGCGGGCGCGGAAGGCGGCGACCTTTCCGTTCTCAATCTTCATGTCCAGTTTGGTAATTTCCGCCACACGCAAATCGCGCAGATTGGCCCCGGCGGTCTCCACCGCCGCGCGTGCCGCGTCTTCCCATGATTTAGCGCTCGTTCCCACCAATTCGATGACTTTGTAAATGCTGTCGGTCATGATGTGCCTCCCTTGTTATGGCGTGAATGTTGCGATCCGAACAGGTTTGCAAGGTCTATAAGATCCCCAACCATCCTGCCAGGTCCTGATGGTGTTTCGTCAGGCAGCGCTGGCGCCCAAAACCATGATGCGGTGTGAAGGCCACATGCGCGGTGGTGCTGACAGGTCTGCTGCATTTCGTGCCTTCCGGCGTTGACGATTATGCCTATGGCTTCAAGCTGCCGCGTGGGCGGGATTCAGGTGAGGTGTGGGTGCCGGTTGAAAGGGGGAGAGTGAGACGGAAGATGATGATGAAGAGGATCAGATCCCGGAAAACGCTAGCTTAAATCATTACCGGGGTCTACGCCCGATGTCAAGCAGCCGTTCCCTATGGTCGGGGATCGGGCGGGCCGTGACGATCGGGCCTATTGGGAATTGGAGTAGAGTTGCACCAGTTTCTGGAATCGGTCCCGGCCTAAAATTTTGCGGACTTCCACAACGAAACGGTTTTTTTCCGCATACAATTCGGTGCGTGCTTCTTCCAGCTTTTGTAATTGGCGATTCACCGCGGCTTCGTCCAGATTCGGCGCTTCCATTAAATTCTGATATTCGAATTGTTCCTTCTCGACCCGATTGGTCAGATCGATCATGCGACGCCGATACTTTACAAAAAGTTTGTCTAGCTTTTTGTCATCGCCCGATGTGAGGCGTAATGCCTTGATGAATTCGGGATCTTTCCACCATTTCCCGCTCGGCATGGTCTGGCCCATTGCCAGGGGGGCCAGTGCCAGTAGGACTATCAGGGGAATTCCTATGATGAAGTGCTTCAACATGCCTCAACTCCTTTCGTGGCGCGGCTCAGGACATGGAATCGTCGTCGAGAGGGGGGATCAAAAAATCAATGAATCCTCTATCATAGCCACCATCCAAGCTTTCTGACAAGGCCAAATAGGCTGGGGGAAGCGCGTTAACGGCCAGTGCCTGGGCTTTGATCATCGCAGGATCTTCCACAGCGGCGACCGGCAGCGTTGTCGGTGAAATCCCTGGCAGGCGGTTGTTATCTCCCACCCATAAAACAATCGCTAATAGCGCCGCTGACAGAACGCTTCCGGCGGCGGCCCATCTCCATCGGCGGCGGGAAAGACGATGGCGTTCGGACCGGGCGGCCGGAAGAACGAAGTGCCGTTCCGGCGCGGGCGTTGCCTTGACCGCCTGTCGGCGCAATCGCTCAAGGTCGTTTTCCAGTGCAGACACCGCTTTACGGCAAGAATCGCATTGCGCCAAATGGTTTCTTTCCGAAACGTGCATGGCATCGTCATCGGCGACGATCCGGGTGATCCGGTGTTCCGAAAGATGGTTTGCAACGTCAGCGCTCACGGTTGGGCCTCCTTGATAAACGCACGAAAGGCAGTATCGTTTTTGAATTTGCCCAGCGCCCGGTAGAGATGCGTCTTGACGGTGCTCTCGCTTTTATGGAGGACTTCCGCAATTTCTTTTATACCGAGCTCGTCAAGAAATCGCAATAAAAAGACCTCTTGCTCCATTTTCGATAGCTGACCCAGCATGGTCTGCACCTTCTGCCAGAATTCCTTGCGGACGATGGCGTCGATGGGTTCGCCGTTGCGTTCCCCCGGCGGTTCCGCCTGGGCATCTTCTTCATTGTCGTTGTCGTTCAGCACGCTGAACAGGGAACGAAATTTTTGCCGGCGATGATAGTCTTTCACACGGTTGACGGCGATGCGATACAGCCAACTCTCAAAGCGTTCCGGTTGCTGAAGTTTCTTCAAACTGCGAAAGGCCTTCAGGAACACGTCCTGGCAGATATCCTCGGCATCTTCGCGCGACCGGGTGCGATAAAAGATCATGCGGAAAATTTTGGGCTCCAAAATCGTTACCAACTGCTGGAAGGCAAATCGGTTGCCGTCCCGAGCGGCCGTAGCCAACTGGCTGACGTCGGTGTCGCGATCATGGGGTGGGGGTGACGAGGTTGCGGCCATAGCGCATTTTAACCGTTCCAGTCATTCCTGTCCACAAGCCGGTTGCTCGGCCACTGAAAAACATGGATTCGCCATGCCGCTGGCCGTGGCCGGCAGCGGCATGGCGGGAGCCTGCCTTACCGCCAAACAAAATAATGGAAGATACGCTCGTGATACCGCGGCGGTGTGATCCGTCGCGAGTTGTGCTTGTAACGATAGATCCGGTCACTGGATCGCTCCATGCGTTTTGCCAGGGTGCGGCGCTCCCGGGGGGAAAGATCTCCATCCGCAAGGAAGTGCCGCCGGAGCTGATGTACCTGGCGTTGGTCTCGGTAAAGTTTTTTAGCCTCACGGGGGGTGATTTGACCATTGGCAAGGCCGTGCTGAATGCGTTGTTTCTGCTGACGTTGGCGATCCTTCAAGTTGGCGGCACTGGCGGTTTGCGTAAAAAACAAAAGACCGGCCACAAAAACGATGGCAATGATGATTGGCTGCTTTTTCATGATAGGCCCTCCTTTGGGTTGGTTTTGACAGGTAAGACGTGTCGGGAAGCGGTTTGGTCGACATGGGCCGGTAAAAAGGAGCGTTCAGGGCGGGCTGGTGCAATAGAAAAGGGCGGCTTCGACAGAAACCGCCCTTTGGTTAGGTTTAAGGAGGAATGCCGGACTTTCGTCCGTCCTTACCGCAATGATAAGGCGGAAAATAGGATGGTCAACCCCGTTGACGGCTAATTCTCCGTGTGGATGGCTAATTGTTTCAGGGAAAGTGTTTTACAGCAGCGCGGGTCAGCACACCATGGAAAAGGCGTACGCCGGGAAGGGCAAGTGGCTGTGGAGCGTTAGCGAGGGCACGGGGCGGGCATCATGAAAAATGGTGTGCTGCAGAATTTCAATTCGTTTAAGGCTTTCATGAAAGCCCATACCGATATATTTGAGATAGGCTTCCTTGGCGGTCCACCGCAGAAACAATTCACGGTTGTCTTTGTTTTGCAGGTCATCCATCTCGCGGCCGGTAAATGCGGTCTGCAGAATCGTGTTCCGGCTTTCGGGGCGGATTTTCTCCAAATCCAACCCCAGCACCCGGGCCGGGGCGAGACCTAACCCCGCCACGGCATAATCCCAGGAATGGGAAATGGAGAGCGGGAGAGACGGATCGCTGGTGAAATAGGGGGCGCCTTTGGTGCGGTAGGCGATCCGGGTGCTGTCGAGCGGTGGCTGTGCGGTTAGAAACTGCCGGGCCAGTTGTTTGGCGGCATACCGCCCTGCGATCCATTCTACCTGTTTTTTCAGGGCTTTAAATCCGTTGACAGCATCAATTTCATCCGGCCCTAAAAAGGATTCGCAAAACGCGTCGTTGTCAAATGCCAACGGCGGTGCCGTTCGAAAGGAAGGGCCGACTGAAAGGGCCAGACACCTTTCCAGCAGGCGTGGTATCGAAACGAACGCCAGGCGGTATCCCGGCACGGGGCGACGGATGCTGATCAGGGCAGCGGGATCCAGCCTGAGGCTGAGCGGGGGGGCAGATAACGTCATGGTTTATAACCGGCATGCTGCCGACAGGCCGGGACGGCGGCACCGCCCGGTCGGCAGCCAATGACAGGCATCAAGATGCGCGCCGGGCAACCCCCTTGGTTTGCAGTGCATCCAGTATCTGGTTCTCCTCGGCCAGGTGGTCGACCTGGACCATTTCAAAGTCGTCGATGGCGATATGCAGCAGGCCTTCGGTGTCCACCAGGCGAAGCTGGTAGGTGTTGGTTTCCTCCCCCTGGGACGTTTTTTCGGTGATGCACAGATAGGGCGTCCCCATTTGCAACGGCTGATAGAAGCGCATCCGTCCGATGGTATAGGGCAGCACGATGATATTGGTGCTCATCACTTCGAGCATGCCGCCGGTCTGGAACATGGCATCCACAATGGCGACATCCGTGATGAATTCCGGCCGCGGGCAATCGGCAAAGAAGGGTTTGTCGCTGCGGTTGACGATGCGGGATATCAAACGGTGCGGTTCGAACGAAAGGATATCCTCGACGGTCCGGAAA
The DNA here is from genome assembly GCA_014237395.1 of Desulfobacteraceae bacterium. Lineage (GTDB taxonomy): Bacteria > Desulfobacterota > Desulfobacteria > Desulfobacterales > UBA5852 > JABZFP01. The sequence goes on from JABZFP010000014.1 coordinate 120,310, forward strand.
AGCCCATCCATAAACAGCCGGGACGGATGGTAGAGCAGATCCTGGACATTACCTTCATAGTCCACCGGAACGAAAGTGGGCAGGGGGACATGTTTCGCCGGCAGCGGTTGTGGGCCGAAGTGGTAAGTCCCTTGATAGTGCAGCGTGGGTTGCCCCATAACGACGCCCTGGGGATTGCGGAACTGGGAGGTGATGCGACCGTTTATGGTGGTTGCCGCTGGTCCCCGGCGGTTGGCTTCCACCCGTATTTCTTTGGGACGCTTTTTAAGAATCTTGATGCCGTAAGGAATCGAGAAATCCCGCAGCTCCTGCAAGACCGTATCCGGCGGTGCCAGATGGGCAGCGGCTTCCGCCATGGCTTCGATGCCGGTGGCACCGAGAAAAATCGGGATTTCTTCCCTGCTGTGATCCAGCAGGAAAAGATCGCGTTTCAGGTCGAGTATGCGACGGAACGTTTTGGCATTGTCGGATTCCGTGGCCACCTGATCGAGAAAGGGTGCGATGGTAACCGACGGCATGGTATCTTCGGCCGTCAGCAGACCATCGATATCAAAGGCATGGTCGATTCCCGAAAACACCGCTTCGACGGTGGTGGTGTCCGCCAGTTCACGCATGAAGTGGACCACGCCGTCGTTCAGGGGCAGGAAGGTCAGCCCCCGTTCTTTAAGAACTGTGTTGACCGTTTCATTGGTGGCCATGCCGGCCCCTTCCCAGGCGGTCCAGTCGAAGATTTTGACGATCGTTTCGGGGTGGGTCATTCCATACTGCTGGAGCATTTTCCCGATCATATCATTGGCGGCCGTATAATCCACCTGCCCCTCGTTGCCCAAACGGGCGGTGACCGAAGAGAAGGTCATCAGGTAGCGCGGCGTATGGTCACCCAAGGCCGCCAGCACATTCAGAAGCCCGGTCACTTTGGTGTCGAACACCCGGTCAAAAGACGCCATGGTTTTCTTAGGAATGAACTGACTCTCTTCAAGGCCGGCGGCATGCAGCACCCCGTCCAGCGGACCGGCCGTGGCCACAGCGGTAGCAACGGTTTCGGCATCGGTGACATCAACCGGATGATAGGCGACCGTCGCACCCAAGGCCCGCAGGGCATCGAGATTGGCAATGGACGCGCGCGTGCTAAGGGTTCGGTTGAGGGCCTGCTTGATGGTGATCGGTTTGGCATCCGGCATGGTTGCTTTCAGCCTCGCCATGATAGCCGCCTTGTTGATGGCGGGGTCGGCCAAGGCCGGGTCAAGGTCATCGAGGTTGCTGCGCCCCAGGATGACCAGCTTGATTTTGACGGACGCGACCAGTGCTTTCAGGATTTCGAAGGTGATCCCGCGCGCACCGCCGGTCACCAGGAGGGTGTCCCCCTCATGGATGAATCGTGCGGTTTTTTCCGGTGCCCGGGGTACCAGTTGCAGGACATATTTTTCCCCGTTGGCATACCCGCATTCCACCCGCGGATCGTCGGAAAGCACTTCGTCAAGGAACGTTTCCGCGCGTTCTTCCATACCCGCAAGAGGGTCTGCGGCAGCGAAATCAACGACTTTAACGCGGGTATCGGCGAGTTCTTTGTTCACTGTTTTCAGCATGCCGGCCAGGCCCGCCATGAGGGGATCGATGGCACCGCCGTTTTCCCGGTAAGGGAAAATCGTCGAATGCATCGACGGCATGGCGATAAAGGTCCCCGGTCGGTTGAGCTGATCGAAAAGCCCCTGGATCAGGATGAAGAAGGATTTCAGGCCCTCATTGATGCGATGGTGATCCATGGCGCCGGCGTCAGGGTAGCGCTCCAGCGGGGCCAGATGGATGACGCCGTCGATCCGATCACCGGATTCCTGGAGATGGGTCAAAATCGTTTTTACATTTTGAGGATCGTGCCAGCTACAGGGGATGTCGGCACCCTCGCCGTCACCGGCAATAATGGCCCGCCCCCCTCGTGAAGCGACTTTCTCCGCCATGATGGCCGCATAACGACCGCCTTTCGACGCAATCAAAATCGTTTGACCCGTCATCCCAGAGGCCGTGGCCGGCGCCGCTGTGGCGACTGCGGTGGTGATAATCAGGCGCTTGACCGGACCGGCAATCGGAGCATCGTCGGCGGCTGTCGGTTCCGATAGTTCAGCCGCCGACTTGCTTGCCGGGGCTTCGGTGGCCGTATCCCCGCTCGGGATCTGCCGCCCGAGGTAATCGGCCAGTTTGGCGATGGTATTGAGATCGCGCAGCTTGAGATCTTCGGGGACTTCTAACCCGAAGCGCTCGGAAACCTTGCCGAAGATTTCGACCTGCTTGACGGTGTCGATGCCGAGATCGGCTTCCAGGTCGAGCTCGTCTTCGAGCATGTCGGTGGTGTAGCCGGTCTGCTCGGCGATGATGGCCTTGACCGTGGCCAGCACATCGGGACCGGCAGCTGCTGCCGGATCGGACGCTGCCGCAGCGGCGGGCTGTGCGCCGGGTGTATCCCCGGCAGGAATTTGCCGCTCCAGGTAATCGGCCAGTTTGGCGATGGTATTGAGATCGCGCAGCTTGAGATCTTCGGGGACTTCTAACCCGAAGCGCTCGGAGACCTTGCCGAAGATTTCCACCTGCTTGACGGTGTCGATGCCGAGATCGGCTTCCAGGTCGAGCTCGTCTTCGAGCATGTCGGTGGTGTAGCCGGTTTGTTCGGCGATGATATTCTTGACCGTGGCCAGCACATTGGGACCGGCAGCAGCTGCCGGATCGGACGCTGCCGCAGCGGCGGGCTGTGCGCCGGGTGTATCCCCGGCAGGAATTTGGCGTCCGAGGTAATCGGCCAGCTTGGCGATGGTGTTGAGATCGCGCAGTTTGAGATCTTCGGGGACCTCGAGGCCGAAGCGCTCGGAGACCTTGCCGAAGATTTCGACCTGCTTGACGGTGTCGATGCCGAGATCGGCTTCCAGGTCGAGCTCGTCTTCGAGCATGTCGTGGCGATGGCCACGGATGGCTGGGCGGCCGACACCGGTTTGGCGGCCGGTGACCCTGCGGACACCGGTTCATGCGGCGCATCGGTGACCGGTGAGATCACGTTCGGATCGATGCAGAGTGTATTGTTGATGGTGGTCAGGCGCGGCCGTTTGAGACCGCTGATCTGCTGCAGCCAGGCCTGGTATTGCGGGTTGTCCGCGGCCTGCTTTTCCTCTATCCGGCGAATCATCAGGAACGCAAAATGGGATCCGAACCCGGCCGCATAATGGAGACCGTACTCGAAGGGGCCTTTGGACGGGCCTTGGCTGAATCGCAAGTCCTGGAATTCTTCTGGTATGTTGGTCAGATTGGCGATGGGCGGCACCTGATGCTTTTGAAGGGCCTTGACCATAACGGCATCCTCGATGGCCGCTCCCAGGGTGTGCCCGGTGTACCCCTTGGTATTGGTGATAGTGATGTCGCGGTAGTTGTCCGGGAAGGTCTTCTTCAGGGACGCCACCTCGGCCGAGGCGCTGCCGCCCCGGGCGGGTGTGAAGGTTTCATGCGACATGAAGACCATGCTGCGGGTGTAGTGATCGCGCTGAAGGCCGTGGCGGTTTTCGACCCGGCGCACAAAGCCTTCCATTTCTTCGGTCAAGTGACCCAGATCGATCTGGGTGGCGTGATAGGCGCTGTTGCCGATATAGGTGCCCAGAATCTCGGCCTGGCCGTTCAGCCCCCGGTCGCGCACCCGGTCTTCGCGCTCCACGATGAGCGAAACGGCGCCGGCCCCTAATATGGTTCCGTTGCGGTCGGCGTCGAACGGTTTGGCGGCTTCGGAGACCACGTTTTTGATGCTGGCAGCCCCCAGTGCCAAAAAGCCGGAAGCGATCCAGGGGCTCTGGGTTTCCGAGGTCGAGGATTCACCACCGATAACGATTACACGGTCGCAGCGTCCGGTTCGTATCCAGTCTTCGGCCACACCGATGGCCTGGGTCGTGGAAGCGCAGGCCCCGCTCATGAGCATGTTGGGGCCCTTGGCTTTGATCAACTGGGCAAAGTGGGCCGAACCCAGCGGCACGACGTCGAACAACAGGTTGCGTTCGAACTTGTAGGTACCGTATTTCTTGCGCCGTTCCTTGATCTTGAAAAACCAGTCCGTGATCTGTTCCTTGATGTCGGAATCCCGTACCGATTCCATCAGGTGGTAGTAGATGTTTTCAAGTTCTTTGTACGGCCGCACATAGAATTTGTTGTAGTAGTATCGGTTCAACTGCTCGATCAGGGTTTCAAATCCCGGGAAGAGGGATGTCATGATGACGCCGGTGCCCTTTTGCAATTCACGCGGCAGGGCATATCCCGACGGGATGTGCTGCCCGGTGGAGGTCTTTTTGTGCTGGAGAACCAGCGGGATCTGGGCGTCCTTGAGGGCTTCGATGCCGGCGGCAATCGCAAGGGAGATCGTGATGTCGTAATCGTAATTGACCCCATATTCGTTTTCCAGATTGAAATAGCCGAGTTTGCCGGCCAGCTGGATCACGTCCCGGGTGTCGGTGATTTCCAGAAAGCGCGCATTGCCGTCGGGCTGCTTGAAGACCCGGGTGATGTTCATGTCGACGATTTTTTCTTTTTCCTGGGCCGACAAGGGTTCGATGAAATTGTTGCCCTCGAGAATCTTGTCGAAGTTGTTGGCGTTAAAGACCTTGTTGCCGGTTCCGGGCAACCCGATGGCCGTTCCTGAAATGACGGCTTTGCCGGTGTAGAAATTGAAGTTTTCGACTTCCCGCAGGGCTTGCTCCCGCTTCTGTTTTAAAAATTCCTGGTAGAGGACGCCGCGCAGGGCATCTTCATTCCGAGCCAGAAAGGCATCGAAATCTTCGGCATCGGCCATGGCCGGTTGCGACGGGGTGGTTGTGGGCTCCGGCACAGGAGCGATTCGATCCCCCGTATCGCCGGTGGGGGTTTTCTTTGTCAGCAACCCCTGGGTTTCCAGTTGCGCTTTGAAATCCTGCAGCGAGGCGACTTCGCCGGCCTTGGCATTCACCGAAGGCAGGGCTTGGAAATCGTCGATACGGATGTTTTTCAGCAGGTTGACCAGGATGCGTCCGGGACCGATTTCAAAAAACCGGTTATGACCGGAGCGATACACCTGCTCCACCGAGTGGATGAATTCCACCGGGGAGACGATCTGGCGGACCAGCAGTGTTTTGACGGCATCGGCATCTTCCGGGTAGGGTGCGGCCGTGACGTTGGAGATGACGCGGTGAAAATTCACGGGGCGGAAGGCAACCCCCCGCAGATAATCCGCCATTTTTTCCGATGCGCTTTGAAACAGCGGGGTATGGAAGGCACCTGAAAGGGCCAGGGCTTTGAACATGACCTTGGCGGTTTTCAGGTAGGCCGCGAACGCCTCGATGGCTTCCTGGGCGCCGGAAACAGCCGTCTGGTTTTCACTGTTTTTGTTGGCGACGTAGATGTTCTGGATGCGGGCATCGCGGATCAGCTGTAGGACGCTGTCGGCATCTTTGAACACCACCATGATACGGCCCGGCTGTACTTCGGTGGCGGCTTTCATGAAATCGGCCCGCTTGACGATCAGCCGCATGGCCGGTTCGAAATCCAGCATGCCGGCGCAGTAAAGTGCGGTATATTCCCCCACACTGTGGCCGATAAAGCGGTCGGGTGAGAATCCCCGGGCGGCCAGGTCGGTGTAGATCGCGGCCGAACTGAGGAAAACAGCCGGTTGGGTGTTTTCGGTCAAATTCAGCAGGGGGCTTTTGCCAAACATGATGTCCAGCAGGCTGTAGCCGCGCATGTCCTGGAAAATCTGGTTGCCACGGTCCATGATTTCACGGATCGTGCGGTTTGCCCGATACAACTCCTGCATCATGCCGCTGTATTGGGCCCCCTGGCCGGAAACAAGCGCCACCACACCATTGGGCTTCATCGGGATGATTGTCGCCTGCCGGCGTGACCGATTTGCGGTGGCGGTCGCCACGGCGGCGGGCTGGCTTTTTGGTCTGAGCCAGGGCGGCAGCGTGCCGATGACGGTATGGCCGTGATTGCCGCCCACGCCATTGACGTTCGCCGCGAAGACCATGGATTGGCGGTGGGCCATGTTTTTAATCCGGGGATTCGCTGCCAGGCCGGAATCCGGGTCGACAATCGAGGATTCGGCCGTGTAGCTATAGTGGGGCAGCAGGGTCTGCGAGCGGTTCATGAGAAGCAGTTTGGTCATGGCCACGGCCGGGTTGGCGGATTTGAAATAGCCGAACTCCGGTTTGATGTTGCCGTAAAAGACAGGCCGCGCGAATGTCTTTTCGATAGCCTGTTTTTCCATCTGGTCCAGAAAGACATTGGCGACACCGAAGACATCCAGGTGGTCGACCTGGCTCGGGTTGACGGGGAGGCGGCGATAACAGGCCCTCATGGTGTCGCGGTAGGTTTTTTCCGATGGCGCAAGCAGGTGGTCGGGCACCGAGGAGTGAAATTCACTGTGGAAGAACTCGCCGATAATCGGCATGTTGTGTTTTTTGGCGTAGCCGTAGGTGGTCATCACGTGCACGGCCGCGCCTTCGCTCATGACATAGCCCTTGGCTTGTTTGTCGAAAAAGCGGCAATCATCGTCGGACAAGAGCCCCAATCGTTTGAAGGCCAGCATGACGGTGGGGTAGAAGTTGGCGTCGACCCCGCCGGTCAGCACGCTCTCGAATTCGCCGTTTTGAAGGCCCCTGACCGCCAGGCGCGTGGCCACGGTGGCTGAGGCACAGGAAGCGTCCACGACAAAATTGGCGCCGTTGCAGCCGAACGTGTTGGCAATCCGCCCGGAGACGATGTTGGACAACAGGCCGGGGATGGTGTCTTCATTGTTTTCGGGAATACGATCCCGGATCTGCTCCGTCAAACGGGTGATGATGGTCTTTTTCGTCCCATCTTCGATGCCGTCGATGCGGCTGAGGATGCCCTTGATGACCCCCAGGCGAACCCGCAGGATATTTTGCACCTGCCGTTCACCGGGAAGGGTGCCCAGGATGACGCCGACCCGGTTGCCATGGGCCAGTTGGGGTGTTAGCGCAGCCGAGGTGATGGCCTGCTGGGCAGCATCCAGGGCGAAAAGCTGGGCCCGGTCGAGGGAGCGAGCGGTGGCAGGTGGAATGCGGAACTTGACGTTATTGAAACGGTAGTCTTTCACCACCCCGGCTTTGACCTGGGGGATGTGGTAAGTGGAGTCCACCGGCTCGTCAGCGTAGGCACGGTTATGAAAGCGGTCTTCCGGTATCGCCGACAACACGGATCGTCCTTCGGACAGGTTTTGCCAGAAGGTGTCGACATCGGGTGATTCCGGCAGCACCACCCCTAACCCGGCAAAAACGATTCGGTCGTCATTGAAGTCGTAATCCAGGTCGGCGAAGATGCGGCGTGGCAGCGGGCTGTAACCCGGTGTGTGCTCAGCGACCACGCAATGGTAGTTGATGCCGCCGAAGCCGTACGAACTCACGGCCGCCATACGGGGACGACCGGGATCGACCTTCCAGTCCTGAGCTTCTTCGATGATGTAAAGCGGGCTGTCTTCGATGGCATGGGCCGGGGCCAGGGATTCAAAGCGGCCGTTGGGCGGCAGGGTCTGATGGTTGATGGCCAGGATGGCCTTGATCATGCCGGCATAGCCGGCACCGCCCAGCAGGTGGCCGATCTGGGACTTGACGGAACTCACGCCGATGGGGCGGTCGCGCCGGTAAATCTTTTTGAGGGTTTCGATTTCGGCCTGATCGCCGGCAATGGTCGATGTCCCGTGAGCCTCGATGTAGTCGATGTCCGCGACCGTCACCGGGTCGCGCATGTTCTCGTAGCAGCGCTCCAGGGCCAGGGCCTGACCGGCGGGATTGGGGGCCGCAATGGCCTTGCCCTTGCCGTCCGAGCTGGCGCCGATCCCTTTCAAAACGGCGTAGATCCGGTCGCCGTCGCGCAGGGCGTCTTTCATGCGCTTGAGCACCAAGACACCGGCGCCTTCACCCAGAACAAACCCGTCCGCCCGGCCGTCGAAGGGATAGGATCCCTTGGCCGAAAGAGCCCCCATCTTGCAAAAGCCCACGAAGGACTCCGGCGCCAGGTTGGTGTTGACCCCGCCGCTGATGACCATGTCGCACGCGCCGCTGAGCAGCTCTTTGGCGGCGCAGTCCAGGGCGGCAAAGGACGTAGCACAAGCCGCATCCACAATGTAGTTGACACCCCGGGCGCCCAGGTGGTGGGCGATGCGGGAGGCCTCGATATTCAGCAGCTGGCCGTGGACCGGTTCGTAGTCCATCCCGTTGGCCATCCCCTCGCGCAGGGTATCCAGCACAAGGTTGCGGTCGTCTTCCGCCAGGGTGTTGAAGGCTTCGATCTGCTCCAGGTAGTGGCGCATCTCGGGATACCAGTATTTCAAATGGAGATCGTTGCCGAGTTCGTTGCCCAGACAGGTGGCCACGATGACCGCTGTCGAGGCCTGATAAGCCACATCGAGGGTCATGTCGTCTTTCAAGTAGCCGGCATCCGCCACGGCCCGGTAGGCGGCTTCCAGAACCATCTGCTGGCTGCGCGAAAGGCGGGTCGCCTTGTCGGCGGTATAGCCGTAGCGGTCGTGGTCGAATGTGAAGTCCCGGACAACGCCGGCGATTTTGGTGTAGCTCTTGTCGGTGGCCTTGCGATCCTCGTCGAAATAAAGCGAAGGGTCCAGACGGTCAGCCGGCATGTCGGTGATGGCGTAGGTTTTCGCCATGACGTTTTCCCAGAGTTTTGCCGGGGTGTCCGCCTCCGGGTAGATGCAGCCCATGCCGATCACGGCGATTTCATCTTCGATTTCGTGCCGGGGGCTGGTGAGGATTTCCATGGCATTCAGCTGCCGGTGCAGCTCTTGCTTGTGATCGAAAAAAGAACGGTGAATGTCGGCGATGGTGGTGCTGCAAGGGTAGAAGGCCAGCCCGTCACCGACCATGAAATTGCCTTTTTCAAATTGCTCTTTTTCATCGTAGTGCAGGAAGCAGACTTCGCCGGAATCCTTGTCGAAGTTCGGGCAAAAGGCTTTGGCGCCGATAAGAAGCGATCCGATATTGTCTTTTTCAAATGCTTTTTTGCGCGCTTCCAGGGGCACACCTTCCCGTATCCGGCCGTGTTCGTTTTCGATCATGCGCTGGGAAAAGGGGGTCGCCACGGTGCGTGAGGCAAGTCCCACGGTCGTGCCCATGACGATGGTTTCTTCGCGTTGGCAGACCACGTCCTGGTAGATTTTTTTAATGGCGCCGGTCTCGATGATTTCGCAGGAGAACAAATAGGCGGTACCGACCTGAATACCGATTTTTACACCGCGCCCGGCCAGCTGCGAGGTCATGCCGGAGATGAAATGTGGCGCCAGGTTGGTGCCGATGCCGCCGGCAAATATCATGGTCTTGTCCGCTAACGCGTTATCCGACAGGCGGCTCATTTTCTCCATGGCAAGCTCCCACAACACCAGGCTGCTCAACGTGCCCACGTGGCCGCCGGCTTCGGCGCCCTCGAAGATAAACCGCCGGCAGTCCTTCTGCAGTGCGTTTTCCAGCATCATCAGGCTGGGCGTATGGAGATAGGTTTTGGTGCCGCCGGCTTCCAGATCCTTGACCTGGGAGGGGATGCCGCCGGCAAAGAGGGCAAAGGGGACCTCGTATTTCTTGACGGATGCCAGGTGATGGGAGATGGTTTCATTGAAAGCCTCGATGCCGATCATGCCGGCACCGAAGCGATCGACCTTCTTTTTACCCGCCGCCAGCATGTCATCCGCCAGGTTGGCCGGGAGGTTGCCCAGGGCAAAAAACGGCAGCCCACCCTGGGTCAGTACGGCGGCGGCAAAATCGGCGTTGTCGCTGACGTTGGCCATGGGGCCTTGCATGATGGGGTAAAGGGTGCCGTGTTCCTGGGCCAGGGGCGATCCGGCGCGCATGGGATCGTGTGCGTCGACGGCCTGTAGCTGGTTGCTGATATGGGTGAAGAGTCCGTGAAGCATTTCCTTAACGGTCGCTCCGTAGCGGGCGAAATGGCGGGCAAAGACGGCGTCCTGCCCCAGATAGAAGAGGCTCTGGAGCGGGGTGTCGCTCGGCGCGCGGAGATCCGCCATATGGGTTTCGATCTCGCGATAGAGCGTGGCATCGGCATCTTCTTGGCCCGCCAGAACGATTTCCCGGTCCCGCAGGGTCTTGATGATGCGCGTGCCCAGTTTGGCGAAAAAGTGATAGCGGGTTTTAAGGGACTGACCGATGATGGTGGCGTCCTTTTCCTCCAACTGGCGAATGACATCCTTATAGACCGATGCCAAGGGGGCTTCTTCGGCCAGGTAGAGCTGGTCGTCCAGGACGATGCCTTCCGCCCCCATGGCAAACAGGCCGGCGGCGGTATGCCAGCCGACGCCGCCGTGGACGAAGACCGGCCGATCGCTGTTCTTAAGATACCACTGCAGGAGGATGAACGATGAATAGCGGGATACCTTGCCCGGCCCCTCATTGCCTTTGGCAATAATGCCGTGGGGATCGATCCGATCCAGTTCATCCAGCAGTTTGATGTCGGTGGCTTCGACAAAAAACCGATAGTCGCGGTTGTTGAACTGCAGTTCGGCCAGGTCCGCCGACGAACGGTAGGAGAAAATGATCAGATCCAGATTGGCGATACTGTTGGTTTCCAGATAGTCGCGCAGGGCCTGGTTATCGGCCGCCAGCCGCAGTCCGAAGATTACATCGGTCTGCCCCAATTGTTCGATCATCTGAATGATGTCGGTATTCGCAAAAAATTCCGTATCCAGGACCGGCAAGGCCCCGGCGGCATGGATGTGATTGAAATAGTCCGGGGCGAAGACCTTGGGCGGGTGATAGGCCAATACGGGCAATTTGGAACTGATGCGTCTCGCGATCATGCGGTTTCTCCTGCTATGGCGGTGCTTGTGTTTGATGAGCGCCGGTTGTCTGTCAAGCGATACGGGCCAGCAAAGGCCCGGCGGTTTTCACGAGTATTCATGCCGAATGACGTGAAGCGACTCGGAAACGGCTATACTAAAGCAATTCCGGTGCCATGTGTCGTATTCGGTATAACGATAAAAAAAGGCAGGTATATTCAGGAGGATCGGATCGCGCTATGACCGGTGGCGATTAAATGACGGGCATGGCGTGCACATCTTGATGGCAAGCCATGTACATCGAGGGCGTTGATCGAGGCATTGCGGTTCCCGGCCGGTGTGTCCCGGGCAAGAGGCGGCCTGAGATGCCTGAGCCTTGCGGCGTCAGCTGGATTTCAACGGGCGGTTGAATTTGATGTGAATCGAAAAATCTCCGAAAAAAAGCGGTGTCACGGCTACGGTGACGCCGGTGCGCTCAATCTTTTGCCGCTTTCCGCCGGCTTCCAGGGTGGACTTGATATGTAACAACCGCCCCAGCAGCATGCGGGCCGATTTGTCGGTGGCTTTAATACAAAAGGACAGGCCCGAATTGGAGATATCGGCCATATCGCCGCGGAACGGTTTTCCCATGGGTTGCTGTGACGCATTCAGCAACTGGGCCACGACCGGGCCCTCGACTTTGATGCGGCGGCACATGCGTCGTTCCAGGCCTTTTTTTGTGACAAGCTGGCCCACATCCTGTTTATGGCAGAATTGCTGCAGTTTGGCTTCCAGAGCGGGCACGGATTCTTTCCATGCGGCGACCTTCTGGCGCTCGATGACCTGCAATTCGGCACTGGACTGAACCGCCAGCGACGTGGTGCATAGTGTGCTGCCAAAAAAGGAATCCTGGCCGGCGATGGCGCCCTGTTCGAGGGTGGCAATAAGATTGTCTTTACCCTCACGGGAAAAGTAGAGTTTCAGATGGCCATGGAGGATGAAAAAGAGGCGCGTGTTGATATCCCCCTGGCGGTAGAGCACCTCACCCGCTTCCAGCACAAGCGGTTCCTGTGCGAAATAGAGGGCATTGGTTTCTTCTTCGGTGAGGGTGTCATAGAGGGCTTTGAACGCATTGACATGATCCTGGTCGATGGCGTTGCTTTTCTCGGTTTCGATGATTTCAGCGGTTTTGATGATTTCGGTGAGGGCCATGTCGTCCACGGCCATCAAGCGTTCGCGCAGGGCTTCGGCTTTGGGGAAATTCTTGGCCCGGGCGTATCCCGCAACCAGGTCGCAAAAGCATTTGACGGCAGCCTGGGCATCGCCGTCACGGGCGTACTGCTCAGCCTGGGCTTCCAGTTTGGCAAGATCGTCCATGAGTTTCTCCCTGGCCGGGGCCTCGGGGGCGGCAATGGCGGCCATCTGGCGTTGTCAAACGGCGCGATCACGCGGGGGACCCTAGCTTTGCTTCCGGTTGGCCATACGGATCGTCGGAATGTCCTGTCACTATAGATGAAAACAGCCATCATATCAACTGCGGCAAGCCTCGAGACGGCTTGGCAGCTAAATTTGCCCTTGCAAAAACCGGACGTTGCCATTATGAAACAGGCTTTTAAGAATTACTCAAAAGCGAAGTGGACGTACTATGCAATCATCGGTAACCCGGATTCGGCAGGATCTTGCTGTCGATATCGATGCTCTGACACGGTTGATTCTTAACACCCAGCGTGCGAGCGGAGAGATTCCCTGGTGTGAGGGGCAGAAAACCGACCCATGGGACCATGTGGAATCCGCCATGGGGTTGACCATCGGAGGGCATTACGACGCCGCCCGCCGGGCCTATACCTGGATGCGCCAAACCCAGCTGGATGACGGCAGCTGGTATGCATCATATATGGATGGAAAGCCCGAGGATCGCACCCGTGATGCCAACCTGTCGACGTATATCGCGGTGGGGCTTTACCATTACTATCTGGTGACGGGCGATATCGCGTTTGTGGCCTCTTTATGGCCGACGGTTCGTGATGCAATGGATTTCGCGCTGGCGCTGCAAATGCCGGAAGGCCCGATTCGCTGGGCCATCAGTCCCGATGGGCGGGTGGATGCCATGGCGTTGCTGACCGGATCGAGTTCCGTCTATATGAGCCTCAAATGCGCCCTCAAGCTGGCCGATCTTCTGGGGCACGCGCAGCCTCACTGGACACCGGCGCTTATTATGCTCCAGACCGCATTGCGCCAGAAACGCCATTTGTTCAATATGACCAAGTCCCGTTTTTCCATGGATTGGTTCTATCCCATTCTAACGGGAGCGGTGACCGGTGAAGAGGCGCGCAAACGCATCGATACCTACTGGAAGAAATTCGTGGAGGAAGGGCAGGGGGTGCGCTGTGTTTACGACGAACCCTGGGTCACGGTTGCCGAAACCTGCGAACTGGTGCTGGCCCTGGCGGCCATGGGCAACGACGACCTGGCCCGTATTGTATTCAGCTGGATCAGCACCAAACGATTCGATGACGATACCTACTGGTGCGGTTTTACGTTTCCGAACATGGTTATTTGGCCGGAAGATAAAATAACCTGGACCAACGCCGTGGTCCTCATGGCGATCGACGCCTTGTATCACCTGACGCCGGCCAGCCAGATGTTCAGCCATGTCGCCTGGGATGCGCACGGCCCCGCATGAAATTCCTGTCAGAGGTCTGGCTGCACCGCTTCGAGAGGATGAATCGGCCTTGAGACGCGATCACCGCCCCTATGCTGTCAAGCGACTGTTTCTGCGCTGGCAGCAGTATTATGTGCGGCGCTTTCTGCGCCCCCAGTTCGATACCCTCGGCCGGGGACACCACTTCATGCGTCCCTGGTACGTCGAACTTTTCGGGGCCCCCATCACCTTGGGTTGCTATGCCACCGTGATTGCCTGTGCGGATGCGCGGGTTCGTTTCTGTGTCTGGCCGGACCAGGCGGGTGAGGGGCTGATCCGCATCGGCGATTACAGCTTGATCTGCCCGGGCGTGCGCATCAGTTCGGCCTGCCGTGTTACGATCGGGCACAGTGTCATGATGGCCAACCGCGTTTACCTGACCGATTCCGATTGGCATGATCTTTATGATCGCACCGCCGCAGGGCGAGGCGCGCCGATTCGCATTGGCAACAATGTCTGGCTGGGGGACAGCGTCATCGTCTGCAAGGGGGTTACGGTCGGTGATAACAGCGTTATCGGGGCCGGCGCCGTTGTCGTCAGCGACATTCCCGCCAATGCCGTTGCGGCCGGCAACCCGGCCCGCGTTGTGAAGACCCTCGATCCAGCGCGCCCCATGAAAACCCGCCGGGACTGGTTTGCCGACCCCTCCCAGCTGTCACGCGACTTCCAGGTCTGGGATCAGGCCCTCCTGCAGGGAAACACCCTGGGCCATTGGTTCCGTTATCTGGTGCGGCCGAATCGACGGGATTGATGCGTTTCCGGCCAGCTTTCCCGATGCCCACCAAACCGCTTTTCCCCTAACCAATGCGTGTGATCTAAGGCATGAAACGGATGCTGCCATCGTCATTTCGGCGGCAGGCAACCGATAGCGATTAACTAGCGTCGTCCATCGTGTCCGGCAGGCTTTGCTGGTGCCACCGGAAAAGAATGCCGCCCACCAGGGCCAAACCGGCACTAATGACAAACAGGTGCCGGGCGCCTAATTGATCAAAAAGGGCTCCGTTGACCATAAAGCCGATCATCAGCCCCAGCCCGTAAGTGATGGCATTGTTGGCCGCCTGCCCCAGTGTTTTGGCCGGACCGGGGGTAAGTCGATCCATATAAAGAATGCTGGCCATGTGAAACGTGCCGTAGGAAAAGGCATGCAGGATTTGCGACCCCAAAATGATCGCCGGCGACGTAAAGGCGGCTATCAGCAGCCAGCGCAGGGCGGCAATAAAGAAAGACGCCAGCAGAACCGATTCGAAGCTGGCCCAGGAAAAGAGTCGCCGAGAGTTGATCATGACAACGATTTCAGCCAGAACGGCTATCGCCCAGGCGATACCGATATAGGTAGGCGGCAGGCCGAGATTCTCGAGATGGATGGAGAAAAAACCGTAATAGGTCCCGTGGCTGACCAGCATGAGAAATCCGCAGCAGAGGAAGACCAGGGTCCGGGGCCAATTTATCCGGATCGGCGCGCTTTTGGTCACGAGCGGGCGCACCACCGGCGCTGCCGGCAAGGCGACGGCCGCCATCGTCTGCAGCATGGCGCCCGCCAGGATCAATGGTACGATCAAGGCAATGCCGTAACGTTCGCTCACATGCCCCAGCACCGTGACAATCAAGATGAAACTCACAGAGCCCCAGACGCGTACACGGCCGTAGGTGTTTTTGTCTTCTCCCAGGAGGTCCATGGCATAGGCTTCCAAGAAAGAAATCAACGGGGCGTAAAACATACCGTGCACGACAGCCAGAACCAGCATGGGTTTGAAATCAGTCGTGTAGAGATATCCAGCCCAGGACACGCAGGCCAGGGCATTGCAAAGCAGATAGATGGATTTGCGGCGGCGGAAACGGTCCGCCAGGGCGCCCCAGACGAAGGGAAACAATACAAGGGTGGCTGAGCGCAGGCCTGCCAACATCCCAATCTGGGACCCGTTAAAGCCTAAATGGTAGCAGTAAAGATTGAAATAGGGCAGGTACAGTCCCAGAATGCCAAAATAAATAAAATATTGGGACCGCAGAATCACTCTGGATGACGGCATGCGGATCTCCTGCCTGAACGTATCGTGGCGGCGGTTGTGAGGGGAGGGATCCCCGCTTTACAAAAAACGGTTGAAATGCTAATTTGCCGACACCGTAAAACATCCTTATTTATAATAACGTAACTGCCTTAGCAACCGGGAGCCGGCCATGGAATATATCAAGATTCGATTCGGCGACGACTGGGACAAGCTGGGATCGGGTTTCGAGCGGACCCTGGACACCATATTTCGATCCGCCAATCCGATGTTTGCCGATTGTGACCAGCCTTGGAATCCTCAAATGGACGTTTACGAGACGCCCGAGGAATTTTATATCACAGCCGAAATCGCCGGGGTGGAAAAAGACGATATCGATATCGAAATCAATAACAAGGCTCTTAAAATCAGCGGGCGGCGGCCACCCCAGCCCCGTGCGGCCGAAGCCTCCTTCCGTTTGGCGGAAATTCAATACGGTCAGTTCGAACGGGTGATCTATCTGCCGACAACGATCGATCCGGATGTTGTTTCGGCAACTTACACCAACGGATTTTTGCACCTGCGGCTGGCCAAGTCGATGCCCACCAGACCGCGTCGTATTCCCATTTCGGAAGAGTAAGTCATCTAAAAGAGCCGATGAGATTGACTGCGATATCCACTGCGCCATCGATTGATTGCACTGGGAGGTAAGCATGACGAAACAACGGTCGCCGGAGGAATTCACAACTGAAAAGCTTCCAGAGCGTCTGCCGATACTGCCGTTGCACGAAACGGCGCTGTATCCCAAAATGGTCCTGCCCCTGGTGGTGATGCAGGGGGATTCCATCAAGCTGGTGGATGAAGCCATGCAGAAGGACCGGATCATCGGGCTGCTGGTGGCCAAAGCCGACGCCTCGGGGACTGATGATGCCGGCGCTAGCGATAAAAACGGCGCGGGGGAAGCTGAAAGCGATTCCCAGACGTTCGATCCCATGGAAAACCTGTCGCCGGTCGGCACCAGTGCCATGATCCTGAAAATGGCCAAGACCCAGGACAATCAGACCCAGATGCTGGTCCAGGGAATCAGCCGTTTCCGGGTCAAGGCGTTCGATCAGGAAAAACCGTATCTGATCGCCCAGGTCGAGCATCTCAAGGAAAAGGGTGCCGAGGGCAAAGAGGCTGAGGCCCTGATGAAGAACCTGGTCAACCATTTCGACCGGGTCGTGGAACTCTCGCCCGGCATGCCGCCGGAAGTCGCCGTGATGGCCAAGAACATCAATGAGCCCGGTACGCTGGCCAATATGGTGGCATCCACGCTCAATGTCGATGCTCAGAAGAAGCAGGTTATTCTGGAAATCGATGATGCCAAGAAACGCCTGCATGCCGTGACGCGACTGGTGAACGAACAGCTTGAAATTCTGGAGCTGGGCAACAAGATCCAGTCCCAGGTCAAGGGAGACATGGAAAAGAGCCAGCGGGAGTATTACCTGCGGCAGCAACTCAAGGCCATCCGTGAGGAGTTGGGTGAGACCGACGACAGCAACGTGGAGTTGGAAGAGTATCGGACCAAAGTCCTTGAGGGCAACCTGCCGGAGGAAGCCCGCAAAGAAGCCGATCGGGAGCTGAGCCGCCTGGCCCGCATGCATCCATCCTCGGCGGAGTACAGCGTGGCGACAACCTATCTCGATTGGATAACGGCGCTGCCCTGGCACAAAAGTACCGAAGACAACCTGGACATCAAAGCGGCCCGCGACATCCTGGATGCCGATCATTTCGGTTTGGAGAAAGCCAAGCGGCGGATTGTCGAGCATCTGGCCGTCCGAAAACTGAATCCGGCCACCAAGGGACCGATTCTGTGTTTCGTGGGACCGCCAGGGACCGGCAAAACATCGCTGGGCCGCTCGGTGGCTCGCGCCATGGGGCGCAAGTTCTGGCGGATATCGCTAGGCGGTGTGCGTGACGAGGCGGAAATCCGAGGTCATCGGCGCACCTACGTGGGTGCCATGCCCGGGCGTATGATCCAGGCCCTGCGCCGCTGCGATTCGAACAACCCTGTTTTCATGCTGGACGAAATCGACAAACTGGGCAGTGACTTCCGGGGCGATCCGTCGTCAGCCCTGCTGGAGGTGCTCGATCCCGAGCAGAACTATTCCTTTTCGGATCACTACCTGGACGTGCCGTTCGACCTCTCACGCGTCATGTTCATTACCACGGCCAACGTCCTGGATACGATTCCACCGCCACTTCTCGATCGCATGGAAGTGCTCGAGATGGTGGGGTATACTCTGGAAGAAAAAGTTAAAATCGCCAACCGCTACCTGATTCCACGCCAGCGGGAGGCCCACGGGCTCAAGGCACGTCAGTTCAAGATTACCGCCGGCGCGCTGAAACGCATCATCAGCGGCTACACCCGGGAGGCCGGATTGCGCAACCTGGAGCGTGAAATTGCCTCGATTTGCCGGGGCGTGGCGGCCAAGGTGGCCCAGGGCGATGCCGACGCTGTGTCGGTGGCCGTGGACGACGTGGCCGAATATCTCGGCCCGATCAAACGCACGGCCGAAACCAAAGCGCGCACGGCGACACCGGGGGTCGCCATGGGACTGGCCTGGACGCCCACCGGCGGCGAGATCCTTTTTATCGAGGCCACGGCCATGAAGGGCCAGAAAGGGCTCACGCTGACAGGGCAGTTGGGCGATGTGATGAAAGAATCCGCCACGGCCGCCCTGAGCTATATCCGTTCCCATGCCAAAGCGCTTGAAATCGACGACGATTTCTTCAACAGTCACGATATCCATATTCACGTGCCGGCCGGCGCGATCCCTAAAGACGGGCCATCTGCCGGCGTTACCATGCTGACGGCCCTGGTGTCCTTGTTTACCAATCGGCGCATTAAAAAAGACCTTGCCATGACCGGGGAAATCACCCTGCGGGGTCAGGTGCTGCCCGTCGGGGGGATCAAAGAGAAAGTCCTTGGGGCGCACCGGGCGGGTATCAAAATCCTGATTCTGCCGGCGGCCAACGAAAAAGATTTGATCGACGTGCCGGAAAAGGTGCGGAATACCATCCAGTTTCACTTTGTATCCAAAATGCGAGACGTGCTCAGCATTGCGATCGGTTCCTGAGCCTAAAACTGCCGGTCATCCGGGCGCTTCCGCGAGGCGCCCGACGACCGGTCCTGGCGGTGATGCCAACCCCGCGTTAAACCTCCTTACCCCTTTTTTGTGATAGCGATGATGTGTTTTTGCTCTGAGTCTGTTCGCCTTTTTCTTCGATGGTGTCTGCACCTGTGTTGTGTATTTTTCATACTGAATGGCTGTTATTCGGTATCCACCACGGCTCCCCCCCGGGAAGCCCCCGCCGCGCCGCAGGGCCATCCCAAACCCTATCGGGTCGGAAAGCAATGGTACCAGCCCATACCGGATGCCGACGGATTCCGGCAACAGGGCACGGCGTCCTGGTATGGTAAAAAATTTCACGGGCGTAAAACATCCAATGGCGAAACCTACGATATGTACGGGGTCTCGGCCGCTCACAAAACCCTGCCCTTCAATACGGTCGTGCGGGTGCACAATTTTCGCAATGGCCGCGAACTGGACGTTCGCATCAATGACCGCGGTCCGTTCGTGCAGGGCCGCATTATCGATCTCTCCTACGGGGCGGCGAATAAGCTGGGGGTGGTCGGGCCGGGCACCGCGCCGGTGGAAATCGTGGCGCTGGCCGCTCCGGCGCACACGGTGCGACAACCCGGGGGGCAGGAACGGTTGGTGGCGGTCGACCTGACCAGCGGCAATTTTACCTTTCAGGTCGGGGCCTTCCAAGACCGCAACAATGCCGAGCGCCTGGCCGCCAAGCTGCGTAAAGAAAATTACAGTCATGTCCATGTGGCCTCCTTCGACCGGGGGGACGGCCTGTTTCACCGCGTTCGCGTCGGCCGCGCCACCTCCTTGAAAGAAGCCGATCAATACGAGCAGGCCCTGATAGGCCAAGGCTTCGATGTGTTCATCGTTGCAGAGTAGCATGGTCGCCACCGGGCAGACGGTATTCCTGGATCGGGACGGCGTGATCAACCGGGATTCACCGAATTATATCACGTCCTGGGACCAGTTCGTTTTTTTGCCGGGCAGCCTGGATGCGATTAGCCGCCTAACACAAGCCGGCATGACGGTCATGGTCATTACCAACCAGTCGGCCGTGGGGCGCGGCATGCTTGACATCGCGACATTGGACGCCATGCACCGCAATTTGTGCCAAGCGGTGGACGCGCAGGGCGGTCGGATCGACGCCATTTTCTACTGCCCGCACCATCCGGACGACGGGTGCGCCTGCCGCAAGCCTAAGCCTGGTTTGATCCGTCAGGCTAAGCGTCAATACCGCCTGGACCTGGCCGTGGCCACCATGATCGGCGACAGTGCGCGCGACATCGAATGTGGCATCCGGGCCGGTTGCGGTCGCACGATCCTGGTCCAGTCCGGTTTGCATGACGCCCTTCCCCAACTGAAGGCCCAGGGGATGTCGCCCGATTGGGTCGCCCCCGACCTGGCGGCGGCGGTTGACTGGCTGTTGACCCGGCAAGGATCGATACCATGATACCCTTTGCCGACCGGGACGGCACCGCGCCGTCCGACGACACGGCTGTCACGATTCGGGGGCGTGTCCAACATATCACCTTTCAAAATCCTGATACCCATTTCACCATTGCGCGCCTGCTGACGGATCCCGACGGCCATCGGGTAACGATTCTGGGGTATATGCTGCTCACCGGGGGCGGTGAGTCGCTGGAAGTCACCGGTCACTGGCAGGAGCATCCCCGCTATGGTGCCCAGCTGAAGGTGACCCGTTACCAGGTCCTGTTGCCCGATACGGTTGATGGGGTTCGGCGCTATCTGGCATCGGGTGTGATTCGCTGGGTCGGGCCGAAGCTGGTGGAACGTCTGGTGCGCCATTTCGGGGCCGATCTGCTCGAGGTCATCGAGCAGCGTCCCCACCTGCTGAAGGACGTTCGCGGTATCGGCGACCAGACGGCGGCATTGATCGAGGACGGCTGGAAGGCCCACCATGCTGCACGGCACCTCATGCAATTTTTGCAGGACAACGGCTTGAAACCCGCCTATTGCGGCCGGCTCTTCAAAGCGCTGGGCGAAGATGCCGTAGCGCTCCTCCAGGAAGACCCCTATTGCGCGGTGGACGAGGTGCCCGGCATCGGATTTGTGGTGGCGGATACGATTGCCGGCCATCAGGGGATGCCGGCCGATGATCCCCGTCGCATTCGGGCCTGCCTTGGTCATATACTGGATCAGGCCGTGGCCGAGGGTCATGTGTTTGTGCCGGAATCCCAGTTGCTGGCCCAAAGCCAGCGCCTTTTCGGTATCGAAACGGAAGCCCTGGCCGGCATGGTGGACGCCATGGTCCGTGATCGTGACATCCATGTGAGTGATAGGGAAACGGACAGACGGGTTTATCGCATGTCTCTCTATGAGGCGGAGCGTGGCATTGCGGCACGACTGAACGCCATGCTGGCGCTGCCCTTGCAGGAGGCGGCGGTTTCGCCCGAAACCATCGCCGCGACGGTGATCCAACGGTTGGCCATCCATTTGTCATCCGCGCAACAGGCGGTCATCCAGGGCGTTTTGACCCATCGCGTCGCAGTCATTACCGGCGGACCCGGAACCGGTAAAACCACCCTTGTCCGGTCGCTGCACACGGTGTTCCATGCCATGGGCCAGTCCGTTTGCCTGGCCGCGCCCACTGGGCGCGCGGCCCGCCGCCTGTCCGAAGTGACGCGCCAGCCCGCCGCTACCCTTCACAAGCTGCTGGGGTACAACCCCATGGCGGGGGGCTTTGAAAAGGATCAGGACGATCCCATTGACGCGGATGTCTTCATTGTCGACGAGGCGTCCATGGTGGACACGCTCTTGATGGCCCAATTTCTCAAAGCGGTGCCCCTGACCGCCGTCCTGATTCTGGTGGGCGATATTTTCCAGCTGCCCTCGGTGGGCCCGGGAAATGTGCTCAAGGATATTATCGCCTCTCAGCGGCCGGCGGTGTATCACCTGGTGGAGGTCTTCCGTCAGGCCGAAGAAAGTCCGATCGTGCGCAATGCGCACCGGGTGCGCGAAGGCGAATGCCCGGATTTGCAGGCGGGGCATTCGTTGGACCTTCTGGCGCCGTTTCACTTTATCGCGGCGGCGCGAACCGGGGACGTGGTGCGCACCATCATTGACCTGTGCGTCAACTGGATACCGGATCAGTACGGGCTGGACCCCGTCCGTGACATCCAGGTCCTCACGCCGGTGCACAAAGGGGAGGCGGGCACCATCAACCTCAACCAAATGCTGCAGAAAGTGCTTAACCCCGGCGGCCGCCAGCGTCCGGCCAAGTTCCACCCGGGGGACAAGGTGATGCACTTGCGCAACAATTACAGCAAGGACGTCTTTAACGGCGATATCGGCCGGGTCACATCGGTGGCGGCGGCCCCCGCCGAGGGCCTGGGCGTTGATTTCGACGGACGCCGGGTGGATTACGATGCAACAGACCTGGAGGAATTGACCCTGGCCTATGCCATATCCGTCCACAAATCACAGGGGTCGGAATACCCTGCAGTGGTGCTGCCGCTGCTCACCCAGCATTTTGTCATGCTGCAACGGAATCTGCTTTACACGGCCATAACGCGCGGCAAGCAGCTGGTTGTTCTTGTCGGCCAGCGCCGTGCGCTGGACATCGCGCTGAAGAACGACCGTCCCAAGCAGCGCTTGTCCAGTTTGCGCCAGCGCTTGATCGGTTAAGGGGGGGCAGCCGGGCGAGGACATGGAGGCTTAGTTGTCTTCCGGGGGCGGCGGTAGGGGCACTTTGACGAAATCGACCCCTTCCTCTCTGAGGGTTTTTTCTTCCTGCTTGGTGCTGACGCCACGGATATTGCGGGGTTCCGACGCACCGTAGTGAATCTTGAGGGCCTCTGTGGCAAAATCCGAACCGACATTGTCGAAATTTTTTTCCACAAAGTCATAAATTTGGCGCCCCAGTGCTTTCAGATCGGTGGTCTCCGGTGAGGGGGTTCCGGCGGTCGGCCGGGATTTGATGGCAAACGTCGAGGGCCGGCGGGAGACGTCGGCATCGTTGCAGATCGGGCAGGTTACAAGGCCTTTCTTTTTCTGCTTCGCATAGGCCTTCGCATCTTCGAACCATCCTTCGAAGATGTGGCCGTTCTGACAAATCAAATCGTAAGCAATCATGGTTGGAAAGTCTTGGCTGTTCTGTGGTTGTCGTGGCAATCGTAGTCCGCACTTGGCTGTTTCGACTATCATAAGAGAGAAAAAAAACAAAGTAATTATTGACATATGGGATATTTTCTAATCAATATAAGAAGATATTGAATGTGTATGAAAGGATTGATGTGCTGCTTTTGCCGGCGGTGAAAGTTATAGCTAAAATGGCAAAAAGGAGAACAGGTTCTCATGTTAAGCTGTGAGCGTATTCGAAATGCAACGCGGACGCCGGTCTATCAAATTCTTGGCTTGTTGGTTTGGATTGGTGTTGTGGTATGCCTCTCCGAAACGGTTGTTCAGGCACAAATGCGGTATGTCGGCAGCGAGGAGTTCAAACTGCTGCTGCGCACCGGACCGGGAGTGGAGCGCAAGATAATCGATATGATTTCTATCGGCCAGCAAATGGAGATGCTCGAAGACGGTGAGGAATGGGTTCGGGTGCGCCTTCAGGACGGCAAGGAGGGGTGGGTTTTGAAGCGGTACCTGTCCTCGGAGAAACCCAGCAAACTCGTGCTCCAGGGATTGCAGCAGACCCACGAGCGCCTTTCCGCAACGGCCGATGAACTTTCTCAAGAAAACGAAACCCTCAAGGCGGCGAATGCCGAAATCAAGGCCAGCCTGGAAGAAAAGACCCAAGCCCTTGAAGAACTCACCCGAAGCTATAACACGTTGAAGCAGGATTCGGATGCCAGTTCTTTTCAAATGCGCAAGTATCTGGTTTTCTTCTTCAGCGGCGCGGGCATTCTCTTTATCGGTCTTCTGCTGGGTCTGGTCATGAAACGTCAGCGGCGCAAATCCATGTATATGATATAGACCCGTCCTTTACAGCCTGCCATCTTTTATGACCTGCTGCTTTGGTACGCGATGAAAACACATCAATCTGATTTCCTGATCATTGGCAGCGGGGTGGCGGGACTGTTGTTTGCGCTTCATACCGCTCAAGTCGGCCGCGTGGCACTGGTGACCAAGAAGGCGGCCATGGAGAGCAATACCAATCAAGCCCAGGGCGGTATTGCGGCCGTGTTCGACGGCAACGATTCCTTCGATCTCCATATCCAGGACACCTTGGCCTCGGGGGCCGGTCTCTGTCATCCCGAAGTCGTCAATCTTGTTGTGAAAGAGGGGCCGCGGCGCATTGAAGAGCTGGTCGGTCGTGGTGTCTCCTTCAGCCGTCACGGCAATGCGCCGTCCGAGGCCTTCGATCTGGGCCGCGAAGGCGGCCATTCCCGGAACCGGATCGTCCACACCCAGGACATGACCGGCCGGGAAGTGGAACGGGCGCTGTTGGAGCAGGTGCGGGCCCACCCCAATATCGAGCTGTTCGAGAATCATATCGCGATTGACCTCATCACACACTCCATCCGCATGAAGCGCGGCCAGGTGACGACCACCCACGAGGAGCACTGCTGCGGCGCCTATGTGCTGGATCGGGAAGCCCGGCGGGTTCAACCATTCCTGGCGCGGATCGTGCTTTTGGCGACCGGTGGCGCCGGGAAAGTCTATCTTTATACCAGTAACCCCGACATTGCGACCGGGGACGGTCTGGCCATGGCCTACCGAGCCGGTGCCACCCTGGCCAATCTGGAATTTGTCCAATTTCACCCCACCTGCCTCTACCATCCGGAAGCCAAAAATTTCCTGATTTCCGAGGCCGTCCGCGGCGAAGGCGGGGTGCTGATCGATGCCCGCGGCCAGTCTTTCATGGAGCGCTATGACCCGGCCAAAGACCTGGCCTGCCGGGATGTCGTGGCCCGGGCCATCGATACTGAACTGAAGTGCAGTGGCGACGATGCCGTTTTTCTGGACATCACCGGACGGGGCCCTGAATTTATCCGCCAGCGATTCCCCAACCTGTATGAAAACTGCCTTAAATTCGGGATCGATATGACCCGTGAGCCGATTCCGGTGGTTCCGGCGGCGCACTACATGTGCGGCGGCGTGGTCACCGATACCGAAGGACGCACGGACATTCACCAGCTTTTCGCCGTGGGGGAAACGGCCTGCACCGGCCTGCACGGCGCCAACCGCCTGGCCAGCAATTCCCTCCTGGAAGCATTGGTCTATGCCCATCGGGCGGCCCGGCAGGCGATCACGGCGTTCCAATCCGGCACGCTGCCGAACGTGCCGGAGCCGCCCGCCTGGGACGAAGTCGGCACCACGGACAGCGATGAACGGATCATGGTCTCCCAGAACTGGGACGAGATTCGCCGCTTCATGTGGAGCTACGTGGGGATCGTGCGGTCGGACAAGCGCCTGGAGCGGGCCCGTCGGCGGATCGAGATGATTCAGCAGGAAATCACGGATTATTACTGGAACTTCAAGGTCACCGCGGATCTGATCGAATTGCGCAACCTGGCCATGGTGGCGGAATTGATCATCCGCAGTGCGTCCCACCGTAAAGAAAGCCGTGGGTTGCACTACAACATCCACTACCCCGAGCGGGACGACAAGCGCTGGCGGAAAGATACGATATTACGCCGGCCGTTCGTGGGATGATGGTTGCCCCTTTGCGGCGGCCGTTCCGGCCCACCGCCACGACCATTCCTCTGACATCCTATGCATGGCAGCCCCCATGCCAGTAATCCACCTTTGGAGGATGTATGCTGCAATCCAGCCATATCGGGTTGATTCTTAGTCTGATATCGTTCGATGGGCGGGGTTAAAGCTCTTCAGGTACAAAGGCCGTGACATCGTCGATGGTCAGGGTGTCGGCAAGCAGCATCATCAGGCGATCCACCCCCAGGGCGTTGCCGGTGGCGGGGGGCATCCGGTCCAGGGCCGCTAGAAAGGGTTCCGGCAGGGGGCTTGACGGCCGACCGGCCTGCTGTCGTGCCTGCAGCTCGTCCAGAAAACGGCGGCGCTGTTCCTCTGGATCATTCAATTCGCTGAATCCATTGCACAATTCGACCCCTCCGATGTAGAGCTCAAATCGCTCCGCCCGGGTGGGCTTGTCCGGTTTCAGACGGGCCAGTGCGGCACAGGCCGCAGGATAGTCGTACAGGAAGACCGGCCGCTCCCAACCGAGGCGGGGTTCGATGGTGCAACCGACGATTTCATCGAAGCGCCCATCCGATAGGGCCGCCTCGGGGGTGCCGCCGGAAAACATACGGAAAGCATCGTCGACGCGCAAGCGCTCGAACGGCCCCTGGAGATCGATGATCCGGTCCTGGAACGTCAATTGCGGGCTGGCCCCCAAGGATTGGGCCACGTGCTTCACCAGAGCTTCGGTCTGATCCATCATGTGCCGGTAGTCCTGGTGCGCGGTATACCATTCCAGCAGGGTGAACTCCGGCAGATGGCGCCGGCCGCGTTCCCCCCGGCGGAAACAGCGGCAAATCTGGTACAGACGGGGATACCCGGCCGCCAGGAGGCGCTTCATGCACAGTTCGGGGGAGGTCTGCAGAAACTGGTCGTCGGCCGGTTCGGGGTCGATATGGGCCTCAGGTGCCGGGGCGGGGATGCGGATCGGGGTTTCGACCTCGAGGTAGTCGGCGGCCTCAAAGAACGCGCGCATGGCCTGGAGCCCCCGGGCGCGAAGTTTGAGGGCGGCGGTGAGGGTTGTTTGACGCATGTTTGAATCCAAATCTGGCATAACGTTTTTTATGTTTTTGTAGATCCATAAGAATCTTTTAGAAGCAACCGCAAAATTAGGATTTTGGTTCCAGATCAAGGCGGACGCGAGGGTCAAGCCGGAGGAATACTGCGTTATTTCGAGGGCTTGAGACGAGCGTCCAACGCTGATGTGGGGCCAAAAGACTTTTTTGCGGCAGCTTCTATGCCTTGCGCACGGTATAGGTGTCCGTGCTCTGATCCTGCAAGGCGATCATGTCGAATTGTTTGACATCCGCTTCGGCAAACCAGGCTTGCCCGGTGCTTTGGCATTTTGGGCAGGCCCGCCGTGGAATGTGGATGGCGAGGATGTGCCGGCCGCGGTCGGACGTCGAATCGATGCGCCAGGCTCCGCCGCAGTGGTCGCACACCTGGATGGTTTCTTCCTGCATTTCGGTGATGCCCGCGGTATCGTAGAACAACTGGCGGGACCGCCGGCCACAGGTGGGCTTACTGCGAACCTGGTCCTGGATGGCGCTACGCTGCTGCCAGTAGGCCAGCACCAGTTCGCCCACCTTGCCGATGATGCGCGTGACGTCCTGGGACTGGCGTAATTTTTCCGGATCGAAAGTGGGTTCGCGTACGTTGCTGTAATCGATACCGGCCATGGCCAGAATGATGCCGAGGTTCACATAGGGCAGGGCGCCCTCGATGGCATAGCCCCCCTCCAATACGGCAATGTCGGCATTCAACAGTTCGGTCAGTTCGGCGTAGCCGCGGGCGGTGAAATTCATGTTGGTAATGGGGTCGGAAAAATGATTGTCCTGGCCGGCGGAGTTGACGATCAGATCAGGCTGGAAATCTTCCAGAATCGGCAGGACAACATTGCGGATGGTGTAAAGAAAGCCCTCTTCCGAAGTGTTGGGGGGCAGGGGAATGTTCAGGGTGGTCCCGATGGCATTGGGGCCGCCGAGCTCGTTGGGGAAGCCGGAGCCCGGGTAGAGGGTGCGGCCGTCCTGGTGGATCGATATGAACAGGGTGTCCGGATCGTGCCAGTAAATGTCCTGGGTGCCATCGCCATGGTGGCAGTCCGTATCCACGATGGCCACCCGTTGGACCCCGTAGGTCTGGCGCAGATGCTCGATCATGATGGCTTCGATGTTGACGTTGCAAAACCCCCGGGCACCATGCACGACCCGCATGGCGTGGTGACCGGGCGGACGCACCAAGGCAAATCCTTTTTCAATTTTTTTCTCCATGACGGCACAGCCGATGGTTTTGGCACCGCCGGCGCTGATGAAGTGCGATTCCGTCATGACGCTCAACGGGTCGGGGACGCAGAAATGCACGCGCTGGACATCCGGCACGTTGACCAGGTCCGGTTTGAGTTCCACGATGCCGTCAATATCGAATATGCCTTCTTCAACCACCTGATCCTGGGTGTAAAGGAGCCGTTCCTCCCGCTCCGGATGGGTGGGGTCGATGGCCCAGTCGAAGGCCGGAAAAAAAACCAGCCCGGTTTTATGTTTGGCCTTCAGCATGATGCTCCTATCCTTGATGGGTCATTGTGAATCGCCATTCGAGAGGGGGCGCTCTGCCACCCGTGTTAAAGCCATGGCAAGGTGCGGTTTAATGATCATCACTCCCCGGCGTTTGGGCAAGGGGGTAGCAGTCTTCAAAGCCGTATCGTTCCGTCCGGTGCGGATCACATCAGCCGGCCGGCCACCGGATCGTAACCATAAATCAGGCCCGGCTGGACCTGGGCCCGGATGCGGATATTGCGTCCGGTTGTGTGGAAGCCGCGCACCATATTGAACTGGAGCTCCTCGGTGACTTCCATTTCAAGGTGCGCCGGGTTGGCACCTCGGGCGACCGCTTTCTTTTGAAGCAAATCGAGCGCCATTTGACGGGCCTGGGCCTGGTCGAACGAGCGGTCGACCTTCGTCGTGAAATTTTCTTCCGGTGCCGTGGCGATTTGCTGTTCGGTATCCGCGTATAAGTTGACTTCGCAGGTGGTGCGTGCCAGTGCGGCCCCAATGGCATTGGCCACGGTCCAGCGCGGGACGACGCCGACCTGGTAGTGCGAAAGGGTTTCCAGGTGCTCGGCAAACAGCGGGGCCGGTCCTCCTAACACCAGTATGGTCGTGGGCCGGACCTGGTAGCCATCCTGCATTTCATGAATCGTGTACACCGGTTGCCGGTTGATGCGTTCCACCATTTCCTCGGCGGCCCTCAGGATCTGGCGGCAGGTATGGTCGAAGACCTGGAACGCGGCGTCTTCGATCGTCACGCCCAGCTGCTCGGCGATGGGCGCGAACCCCCGTGCTGCCAGTTCCCGTGACCCTTTGCGTGCTTTGCCCAGGAGGACCAGGGCATCGGTGGGTGTCGGCGAGGGGCCGCCGTGGGCCATGGCCGGTCCGTTTCGGTGGGGACCGACCTGAATCCGGCCATTTTCGATTCGCACGGCACTATCGCCCCCGATACCGATGGAGTGGGTCTCGAGGGAGCGGATGAGGGTCTTGAAACCGCCCAGTTCAATTCCCTGGGGGGCCAGCAGGGGCACCTGATCCACCAGGATCGCCATGTCGGTCGTGGTCCCGCCGATATCCATGACCAGGGCATCGCCCTTTTCCGGTCCGAACGCGATGGACCCCATGACACTGGCCGCCGGCCCGGACAGGGTGGTTTGGGCCGGGTAGTCGATGGAGGCTTCAAAATTCATGTTGCCGCCGTCCGCCTTGAGAATGCGGATCGGCACCTTCAGCCCCTTGCGGGTGAGGGAATTGTTGACGGCTTCAAAAAACTCACGGTGGATCGGATAGACGGCGGCGTTCAAATAAGTGGTGGCGATCCGACGCGGAAAACTGAGGTTGCCTGAAATGCGGTGGCCCAGGAAGACTTTTTCGAAATGACCCTCGAGCTGGCGGGCGATGGCCAATTCCTGCGCGGCATTGCGAACCGAAAACTTGGTGACCACCCCCACGTGGCGGATGCCCGCCGCTATGAACTTTTCGCGAATACGATCAATCGCCGCCGCCTGGACCGGTTCGACTTCGCGGCCCCGATGGTCGATGGAGCCCGACAGGCATTCAAAGTGATCGTTGGTGCGATAAAAGTGGGGATCCACACCCGGCCCACCCGAGACAATCATGCCGACCTGGGGCAGTTTTTTCTGGATGATGGCATTGGTGGTCAGGGTCGTGCTCATGACCATGCGGATAATCTTGGCCGGGTCGATGTCGGCGGTGATTTTTTCAAGGGCGGTCAATACCGTGTCAAAGAGATCGGTGGGATCCGTGGGGACTTTGATTTCATTGATGACGCCTTCATTTCCCAGCAGCACTACGTCGGCGTGGGTGCCACCGACATCAAGACCAATGATCATGGCAACATCCCGATGATTGAAGGGTGGTGTGTGCGACCAGATCAGGCGGTGGGATACCCACGGCCCTCCGTCGCTCGGAAACCCTAACGGATATGGGGGGTGATGTCAATCATGCCTTGGTGGGTGCGGGATTGCGCGTGGAAAGAAATCGGCCCGGCAGGCATGACGTCGACTTCCCGGCCGCGACTCAGCCCTTCAAACTGCCCGGAATCCGGCATACCGGAATCGGTTCCATTTTGTGCCGATTGACCTGATTGAAGCGGCGGTAGATGGCCAGCACCTCTTTCTGTCGGGCGTCGAGGCTGCTTTCATGGCCGTTTTTTTCGCTAAATTGCATGGCCCACTCCAATTCCGGGTAGCTGGCCCCGATCTGGCCCTCATCCGTGCGGTTGTCTTCCCACAACCCGTCCGTGGGCGGCGCCTGCATGATGCCGTCGATGACCCCCAACTCATGCCCCAGGGCATAGACTTCAGATTTCGTCAGGTCGGCAATCGGGGACAGATCGACACCCCCATCGCCGTATTTGGTGTAAAACCCGACACCGAAATCTTCGACCTTGTTGCCGGTTCCGGCCACCAGCAGACGGTGATGGGTGGCAAAGGCATAGAGCGTCATCATGCGCAGCCGCGAACGGCTGTTGGCCATGGTCAGCCCATCCTGGATCGCGTCCGGCAGGGTTTGTTCGATGGATTGAAAGGCGGGGGTCAGGTCGACATGGACCCCCTTGGCATTGTTAAAGCGATCTTCGATCCATTCAATATGCTGTCGGGCCAGGTCGATTTGGTGAGCTGCCTGGTAAATGGGCATGTTCAGCAGAAGCGTGGTTTTTCCGGTGCGGGCGCACAAGGTGGATGTGACCGCCGAATCGATGCCGCCGGAGACGCCGACGACAAAACCTTTCAAATTGGCCGTGTCGCAGTATTGTGCCAACCAGCCGAGAATGTGGTCGACAACGTGGGCAGCCTTCATAGGCGTGATCCTTTCTTCCATAAAGCAAACGTGTTCCGGCTGTTCCCGGTCGGGATATTCAAGCGGATTATTTCCCGGACAGGGGCATCCACCGATTCACAACGGTTTGCAAACGGCCGTCGCGCTTCATGTCGTTGATGTAGGCGTTGACGGATTTTAGCAGCATACCGTCCTCCCGGCGAAGCCCCCATGCCAGATATTCTTCGGTCAGCAGGGAGTAAATCGGTTCCAGCTCGCTTTCGTGTTCGGCCGCCAGGACCAGAACAACGGGGGCATCGTGGATCATCAGATCGATGGTCTTATTCCGCAGCGCCTCGATACCTTCGGCGGATGTTTTGAAGAAGCGTTTTTTGGCCTTTTCGTAACGCTCGCGAACCAGCAAGGCGCCGGTGGTGTTTTCCACCGCGCCGATCGACGGGGTTTCCACGATGGAATAATAGCCCATTTTAAAGCGCTGGAGATCGCCCCGCCGGATGAGGGCCATCTGGCCGGTGCGTGAGTAGGGATCGCTGAAAGCGATGCGAACTTTGCGCAGTTCGGTGACCGACAGACCGGACATGATAATGTCGGTGCGCCGGTCCAGCAGGTAGGGGATCTGGTCCTTCCACTCCACCTCGACAAACTGCAGGGGGCGTCCCAGATAGTCTGCCAGGCCTTTTGCAAGCTCGGCCTCGAGGCCGGTGATTTGGTCTCCCTGTTTGAAGATCAGGGGGGGCATATTCGTGGACACCCCGACTTTCAGCGGTATCTGGCTGCCGGCCGCCACAGGTACGGTCGGGGAAGGCGTTGCCGGGGGTGGCGGCCCGGGTAGCGTGCAGCCTGCCAGCCATCCGAAAATCGACAACAGCACTATCATCGTCGGGATCCATTTCCTGCCCGTGCGGGTCCTCATGCGGTTCTTCCCCTTTCGCTGGTCGGTGTCACGTCGCGTCGTTGATTGCGCGCGAGAGTTACTTTCTCGGGTTTCCCATAAGGCCGCGGACCGCGGCCGGAATATCGGCCGGGACCATGACAATTTTTGCATTTTCCGAACCGGACATCTGACGGAGAGCTTCCACGTAGCGTTCCCCCAGAATGAACATGGCGGGCAGCTCTTTGTCCTGGATGGCTTCCGTCACTTTTTGAATCGCCCGCTGGCTGGCTTCCGCCAGCACGACCTTGGCCTGGGCATCGCGTTTGGAGGCTTCCAGGCGTCCGTCGGCCTCGAGAACGGCGGCTTCCTTTTCGCCATCGGCCCGGGTGACGGTGGCCCGACGCTGGCGTTCGGCCGCGGCCTGTTCCTCCATGGCTTTCTGCATGGTCTCGGAGGGATTGATGTCCTGAATTTCGACGGTTTTAAGCGTGATGCCCCAATCGGAGATATCATCCGAAATGGCGGCTTTCAGCTTGGCTTTGATTTGATCCCGGGAGGAGAGGGCATCGTCCAGATCCATTTCGCCCACGATCGAACGCAGGGAGGTCTGCACCAGGTTTTGAATGGCCAGCCGGTAATCTTCCACCCCGTATACGGATTTTTCCGGCGAGATAATGTTGATGTAGGCCACAGCGTTGGCAATGATGACGGCATTGTCCCGGGTAATGACCTCCTGGGAGGGGATGTCGAGGACGATATCTTTGGTGGTGACTTTGTAGGCCACGATGTCGATGTAGGGG
Source organism: Desulfobacteraceae bacterium (assembly GCA_014237395.1). Lineage (GTDB taxonomy): Bacteria > Desulfobacterota > Desulfobacteria > Desulfobacterales > UBA5852 > JABZFP01. The sequence continues at coordinate 152,604 of JABZFP010000014.1, forward strand.
ATGATGATATTCAAACCGGGCGGCAGGGTGCGGTGGTACTTGCCCAGACGCTGAACCACATGCTTGCTGCCCTGGGGTACGATGCGCACCCCCATGGTGATGGTCACCACAACGAGAATGAAAAAAACCGCGATAACGATCAAACCGTCCATGGGATGCTTCCTCCTGTATGAAAAATGAGCGTGCAGCGGAATGCTGCGCGTTTCGCGTTAGGGATATGGCCGCGCGACGTCCCTTATTCGCGGTATTCCACGATCAGGGTGTTGCCCGAAATGTCTTTGACAAAGACGCGATTTCCCGGCACGACCGTTTCCTGGCAGATAAACGGCCATTCGTCCGATCCCAGCAGCGGCGTCGTAAAACGCACCACGCCGCGGCGGCCCTCGGCCGGTGCTTTGATCACTTGACCGCTTTCGCCGATGGCGGCTTCACGGGCAATCCCGGCCTTGGTCTGGTCTTTCATGCGGGGGCGGACCAGCTTGAACCACAGCAGTGTAAACACTGCGGACGAAACGGCCCAGATCAACAGCTGCCAGGTCAGTGAAAGGCCTGGCGCCAGGCCGAGCACCAGGGCCACCACCAGACCGCCTAACCCGAACCAGAACATGGTGAAACTGGCAACGAATATTTCTCCGATGATCAACAGCATGCCGATGACCAGCCAGTGCCAGTAAAGCAGTTGAAAGTCCATGAAAAGGTCCCTCCTCAAAGCGATGCGGTAACCGCGGCATAACCTTGCCATCCATACGCGATCACAACGAAGATCACCGCAAGGCCAACCCGCTGTCGATACGCCACAACGCTATAACGAAAGCGGCTGGAAAAGTCCAACAGGCAGTTTGAATGTCTGTCGCGAATGTGGCATAACCACCGAAAAAAATCGAACACCTGATTTGAAAAGGAGACCCTGTCATGCCCCTCTACGCGGAGCGCATGCGGCGCATCGGTACGGAAAACGCTTTTAAAATCGGGCCGCACATCGTCGCCGTGGCGTCCCGGGGTACGCCCGTTATCAAGTTGAATCTGGGGGAGCCGGACTTCAGCGCACCACCCTGGGTGAAAGAGGAGATCTGCCGGCAGGTGGCCCGCGACAACTCGCACTATTGTGATCCCAAGGGCATTCTTTCCTTGAGGCAGGCCATTGCGCGCCAGATCAACACGACCCGCGGCCTATCGGTGACGCCGGATCACGTCTGTGTATTCCCGGGGGGCAAGCCCTCGATCGGTTTCGCCCAGCAGATCTACTGCAACCCGGGGGATGAGATCATTTACCCCAGTCCCGGGTTTCCCATCTACGAATCCTTCATCCGATACATCGGTGCGGTTCCGGTGCCCCTGCATCTTGACGAGCAGTCGAATTTTACCTGCGCCCCCGAGCAGCTGGCGGCGCTTATTTCGCCCAAAACCAAGCTGATCATTCTCAACTTTCCCTCCAACCCCACCGGCGGGGTGGCGACCCACGACCAATTGTCCGCCCTGGCCGAAACTATTCTGTCCCGATGTGCCCCGGACGTGCGGGTCTATTCGGATGAAATCTATGAGAACATCCTGTTTGACGGCCAGCCGCATTTGTCCATTGCGTCCATGCCGGGCATGGAGAAGATCACCATCATCAGCAGCGGATTTTCCAAATCGTTTGCCTGGACCGGGGGGCGTGTGGGGTATGCCGTGCTGCCGACCGTGGAAGAAGCCGATGCGTTCAAGACGATGAACATCAACTATTTTTCCTGTGTCCCGCCCTACAACCAGGAAGGTGCCCGGGAGGCCCTGGAGAATGCGCAGTCGGGGCCCTGGATGGCCCAAATGGCGCGTACCTTTGAAACGCGCCGGGATGCGATTCTCGCGGAACTGAATGCCATCGACGGCGTCAGCTGTCAGAAGCCGGGCGGCGCGTTCTACCTGTTTCCCAATATCGGGGGTGTTTGCAAGCGGGTCGGGGCCTTGGATGCTTACGACGATTTACCACCGGAAACTCGGCGGACCACCTCGCCTGCGACCCTGTTCCAGATGTTTGCCCTCTACCATCATCAGGTGGCCGTGATGGATCGCCGCTCGTTCGGTGCCATCGGGACGGACGGTCTCCATTATCTGCGGATTTCCATTGCCGCCGATCTGGAGACCCTGCAGGAAGGTGTCCGCCGCCTGGCGGCAGCCGGCGACGATGGGGAAGGGTTCCAGCGCTTCATGGCGCAGGGCGAGCATTTGGTCTAGCCCGGGGCGGTCTATTGGCCATCAACGTTGACGGTTCCGTATGATACGTGACTGTTTAGAGCTCATCAGCGTTGATATTGGAAGGAAGAAATCCTATGCCTGACATCATCACCGATTGGCTGGCGCGCTATCACATCGGGGCGGAAACCAGCGGTTTACTGGTCCGGCTGACGGCGGCCGTCATCGTGCTGCTGGTGTGCCTCGTGGCGCTGAAAATTACCCGCGGCATCTTCAACAGCCTGCTGCAGCGCCTGGCCGGGCGCACCCGGACCCACTGGGATAATTTCCTGGTGGGGCGCAACGTGTTCTCCCACCTCGCGCTGCTGGTGCCGGCCCTCATCGTTCATGTCAGCATCCCCTTGATTTTCGGGGGGTACGCGCGTGCCGAGAGTATCGCCCGGAGCGGTGTCACCATTTATATCATCGCGGTGGCCGTACTGGTCATCGATGCGCTGTTTAACGCTTTCCTGGATATCTACAAGACCTTCCGCGTCTCACGGGAGATTCCGATCACCGGTTTTGTCCAGGTGTTCAAGCTCGTGCTTTATTTCTCCGGGCTGCTTTCGATCATTGCCATCGTTCTGGGCAAGACACCACTCTATCTTTTCAGCGGTCTGGGGGCCATGACCGCTGTCCTGATGCTGGTGTTCAAGGATGCCATTCTGGGATTCGTGGCCGGTGTGCAGTTGATATCCAATCGCATGCTCAAACAGGGCGACTGGATCGAGATGCCGGGTTACGGCGCGGACGGCGATGTCATCGATATTACCCTGACGACGGTGAAAGTGCAGAACTGGGACAAGTCCATCACGACGATTCCCACTTACGCCCTGATCACGACATCCTTCAAGAACTGGCGCGGCATGCAGGACGCCGGCGGTCGCCGCATCAAACGGGCGTTGTATATCGACATGCGATCGATCTGCTTCTGCAGTGATGCCATGCTGGCACGCTTTGCCGGCATGCGCCATCTTGCCGACTACATTGCCGCGAAGCAGCAGGAAATCGAGGGCCACGATGCCGGCCTGGCGATCGTTGACGGCGCTCCGGTCAATCGCCGCCGCCTGACCAATATCGGTACCTTTCGTGGCTACATGACGGCTTATCTTCGGCAGCACCCGATGATCAACCAGGAAATGACCTTGATGGTGCGCCAGCTGGCGCCCACGCCCCAGGGGCTGCCATTGGAGGTGTATGCCTTCTGCAAGGATAAAGCCTGGGTGACCTACGAAGGGGTTCAAGCCGATATTTTCGACCATTTACTCGCCATTCTGCCCGCCTTTGACTTGCGGATATACCAGACCCCCACAGGGGATGACGTCGCCGCCCTGCGCCAGAGCCTCTACCCATCGGCAATTCCCGACTCGCCCGACAGATGACGTGTGCCTGTCCATAAGGTGTCAACTTGCCGATCTCTGGATGTGCACTAACTAGTCCGAAAGATAATAGGTGATGGTCGAGACCACCCGCACCTTCTTGATGTGGGGGGTGTTGCTGTCCCGGTCGTTGATGGAGAACTGCCCCTGGCGGGCCTGCTTGATTTTGCCCAGGCGGCTCTGGGAGTCTTTGGCAAATTTGGCAGCGACTTCCCGGGCATTGCGGGTGGCTTCCTGAATCATATCCGGCTTGATGCGGTTCAGACCCGTAAACAGGAATTCGGTTTGGGCCTGATAGCCGCGGCCGGCAAACGCGATGCCGGCCTTGCCGAGCTCGACCAGGTTCTGCATGGCCTCTCGCACTCCGGCCACGTCATCCGTGTAAACGGTGATGGTGGAATGGGCTGCGTAGCGGAACTTGATGCGTTCCGAGCCGCTGTAGCCCTGGGCCTGCTTGTCGACAATACCGGGCGGCGCCACCGAGATGGCCGTCATCGGGAATCCCTGCCGGGTCAGAAAGGCGATAATGAGGGTGTTCTTTTGCTGAATGCTGGAAAAGAGGTCGTTGAGATCGTTGCCGGCCTCGTTGAAGGTGATGGGCCAGATGGCGGTGTCGGCCTCCACCTCGCGTTCCGACAGCCCCTTGACTGTTACGGTGCGATCGAGGGTCTTGACGGCCAGCACGCTTTGGCCCAGCTGAAATCCCAGCCCCAGGAGCCCGACGCAGAGCAGAATTCCTAAAATGGATGCGCTTTTGGTGGATTGCGGGGTCATTGTCGTTTGCCTTTCATGGACATGCCGTGGCTCGATCAACCGACGCTTGCTACCCTTTCACGCGATTTGCAGCGTTTGTCAAGTACAGTGGTGTCGCGGCCCGTTATCGAAAACGGTTGGGAAATGAGCACCGCCTCGTTTTTCAGCGGATAGCACCGGTTGAGGCGGCGTGCCTTGCGTCGTGCAGCGATAATTGTTATTCTGCTGCGTATGCTGCGATCCAACAGCCCTGATCGTCAGCCTTTCCCAACGCGAGGATTCCACCATGCCCTATCCGTCGCCAGCCATCCAAGCAGCCAAGGCCCGCCTGTCGGGAACGGTTCAGTTCGTTTCCGGTGATATCTGGCGGACGCGCCTGGCCGATATGCCACCCTGGAAGCGTATTTTTATCCGGATGCTGCGCGTTCTGCTGCTGGCCATTCGGGGATTCAGGGAAGACGCCTGTATGCTGCGGGCATCTTCGCTGACGTTTTACACCATGCTTTCGATCGTGCCGGTGGCGGCCATGGCCTTCGGCATCGCCAAAGGGTTCGGCTTCCAGAAGATGCTGGAAAAGCAACTCTACGAAAACTTTCCGGGTCAGGAGGAAGTGGTCGGGCAAGTGGTCGTATTCGCCCAATCCATGCTGGAGACGACCAAGGGGGGCATCATCGCCGGCATCGGCCTGTTGCTGCTGTTCTGGGCCGTGGTGAAAGTCCTGGGCAACATCGAAAACGCCTTCAACAGCATCTGGCGCATCCAGCAGGCACGCTCCATTGCCCGCAAATTCAGCGACTATCTATCGATCATGCTGATCAGCCCGCTGCTGGTCATTCTGCAGAGCAGCGCAACGGTCTTCATCACCACCCATGTCCAGCAGATCGCGCAGGAAATAGCGGTGATCGGTTATTTCAGTCCGCTGATCGCACTGGCCTTCAAGCTGATCCCGTATGTCATTGTCTGGGTCCTCTTTACAATGGTGTACATGATCATGCCCAATACCCGGGTCAAATTTACATCCGGGCTGGTGGCCGGGGTGATCGCCGGGACCGGCTATCAACTGTTCCAGGGGTTCTATATTGCGCTGCAGGTGGGAGCGGCACGCTATAATGCCATTTACGGCAGTTTCGCGGCCTTGCCGCTTTTCCTGGCCTGGCTGCAGATCAGCTGGGTCATTGTTCTTTTCGGTGCCGAGATCTCGTTTGCCAAACAAAATGCGCAGGAGCACGAATTTGAAGCCGATACGGCGCAGGCCAGCCCCGGCTTCCGTAAAATGATCGCCCTGCAAATTGCCCGCCTGGTGGTTCACAAATTCGTTGCCGGTGAAAAACCGCTGACGGCCGCGTCGATTGCCGCTGAACTGGACAAGCCCCTGCGCTTGACCCATCGCGTTTTGGGGGAACTGGTGGAAAGCGGCGTCCTCAATGAAGTGTTGCTCGAAAAAGCGGTGACCCCGACCTATGTGCCTGCCAGGGACGTGGACCAGTTTACCATCAGTTTCATCCTTGAGGCCCTGGAAGCGCGGGGCGTGAATGATCTCCCCCTGCTGGAAGGGGAGGACGCCTCCGCCCTGTCGCGAGCCCTGGCGCAACTCCGTGAGTCCCTGCGCCAGTCGCCGGGCAATCGCAACCTCAAAGAGCTCTGAACGGTCGGGGACGCGCGGCCTTCCCTGGCTGGTTTCGAAGCGCGCGCATCTCCCGCCGGATAGGGAGTTCGACAAGTCCTCGGATTTATGGCGGCCGCCTCTGCCATCCATCCCGCGCCAGGCCGATCCATTTCCCCTCTGTTTCACCAGCGAATCGTCGCAATCTCACGCAGCACCTGCCGGTCTACTGGAAACTATGGGTTGCTATCGGTCGGTTTGGGTGCTTTTATTCTTTCATGAAAATCATATTGACAGAGATATACGAAAAACCTATAAACCCCAACTTATGGCACATATCTCAGTATGTGCCGATGCCGCTGAATGGCGATGGGTGTCAACCCTGGTCTTGTCGGCGGGCGGAAAGGGCGTGACGGTATGCGCAATTTATTATCGACCAAAGAAGTGGCCCAGTTTTTGGGGGTCAATGAAAAAATGGTCTATACGCTGGTGGCTGAAAAAAGCCTTCCGGCAACCAAAATCACCGGAAAATGGCTTTTCCCGAAGCACCTGGTGGAACAGTGGGTCGAGGCCAATACCATCAACTATCCCGATCCGCCCAGGCACCTGCCGCCTTACGAGGGGCTTCTGATCGTGGCCGGCAGCAACGATCCGCTGCTGGAAAAGACACTGGCCCTGTTCAACCGGCGTTATCCTGAGCATGTTGCCGTTCTGGGCAACCTGGGAAGCCTGGGGGGTTTGCAGGCGTTACGTCGCAACCTTTGCCACATGGCCACCAGCCACCTGATCCAGGACGATGAGCGGGATTATAATTTTGACTACGCCGACCGGGAACTGGATCGCCTGCCGGCGGTGGTCAACTTTTGCCGGCGGGAGCAGGGTCTGCTGGTGGCCAGGGGAAATCCGCACAGCATCGGGGCGGTGGCCGATCTGGCCAAGCCTGGGCTTTCACTGGTCAACCGGCCCAATACCACTGGCACACGGTTGCTGCTGGATCGCGAGTTCGACAAGGCGGGGATCGATGGCGAGACCATCGACGGCTACCACAACACGGTGACGCGCCACCTGGACGTGGGGCTGGAGATTCTGGCGGGGCGGGCCGATGTCGGGCCGGGAATCCGGGCCGTGGCCGGCATGTTGGGGCTGGATTTTGTCCCTTTGCGCTGGGAGCGATATGATTTGTTGATCACCAAGGACCGCTTTTTCGATCCCGGTGTTCAGTTGTTTCTGGGCCTTTTGCCGGATGAGGAATTCCGACATTTGGCGGATACGCTGGAAGGCTATGACGTCTCGGCCAGCGGGAAAATGGTCTATCCCAAAGAGGATCGGCCACGGGAGGAATAGAATGGAGAAGATCATGACCCGGACCACCAAGCAATCCCTTCGAATGACCGTTATCGTGTTGATGACGGTGTTTTTGACCGCTGGGCTGGCGGCGGCCAAAGAGGCCGTCATTATTTTTCACGCCGGCAGCCTGACGGTGCCCCTGGCGCAGATTGAAAAAGACTTTGAAGCCCGGAATCCGGATCTTGATATCCAGCGCGAGGCCGGGGGCAGCACCAAGATGGCCCGCATGATCTCCGAACTTCACAAACCCGCCGATATCATGGCCTCGGCGGATTACAAGGTGATCGAAAAGACCCTGATGCCCAAGTATGCCGACTGGAACATCCGCTTTGCCACCAACCGGCTGGTGCTCTGCTATACGGACCAGAGCCGCTTCGCCGACGAGATCACCAAGGACAACTGGTTTGACATCCTGGCCCGGGAAAAAGTGGTCTGGGGGCATTCGGACCCGAATCTGGACCCCTGCGGCTACCGCAGCCTGATGGTCCTTCAGCTGGCGGAAATTTTCTATAACCAGAAAGGCCTCTACGATCGCCTGATCGCCAACCGGCCGGAAGCCAACGTGCGGCCCAAGTCGGTGGAACTGGTGTCGCTGCTCAAGACCGGCCATATGGATTACGCCTGGGAGTACCGCTCCGTGGCCGTTCAGCATGAATTGAAATTCGTGGAGTTGGACGATCACATCAACCTGGGCAACTATGCCTATGACGATTTCTACAAGCAGGCCAACGTCAAGGTTTCCGGGAAGAAGCCCGGCACCTGGATCACCCGTACCGGCCAGAGCTGCACCTACGGCGTCACCATGGTCAAAGATAGCCCCAATCCCAAGGGGGCGGAGCGTTTCATGACCTACCTGCTTGATCCGGAAGGCGGCATGAAGGTCCTGGAATCCATGGGACAACCGCCTTTCATTCCCTGCCGGGTGGCGTCCGAGGCGGAGCTGAAAACGCTGCCCGCCTCCCTGCAGAAGCTGGCAACCGTCAATCCCTGAAAAAGGCAAATCCGGCAAGCCCGCGCGCCTCGCATGGCGTAAGCGGGCTTGCCGTTACCCGTCCGCATTTATTTCCGATATGAGCAAAACCACCGACGACGCGTTGCCCTTGCCGTCCCCCGGATCAGGCTGCTGCCGGGTCGATCCGTTTCTGGGGATCGCTCTGGCGGCCAGCGCCATTATTATGGCTTTCATCCTGTTGCCGCTGGTGGAAATGGTGGTCCAGCCCTCAGTGGATGATTTGCGGGAAACCTGGAGCGACCCCGATGTCATCCGGGCCATCGGGATGAGCCTCTACACGTCGGGGACCGCCGCTCTGATCGCGTTCGTCTTCGGCACACCCTTTGCCTACTTGATGGCCCGTAAGCAATTTCCCGGCAAGCGGCTGGTGGAAAGCGTGGTGGACCTGCCCATCATGATCCCCCATCCGGTGGTGGGCATCGCCCTTCTGAGCATGGCCGGCCGTCATCACTGGTTCGGGCGGATCCTAAACCAGCTGAACATCCAGATCATGGGGACGGTCACCGGCATCGTCTGCGTGTTGACCTTCGTGGGGTTGCCGTTCTACATCAATGCCGTTAAAACCGGTTTCGAGGCCGTGCCCGCGCGTCTGGAGACCGTCTCCCGCAGCCTGGGGGCCTCCCCCTGGAGCACTTTCTTCCGGATCACCCTGCCCCTGGCCTGGCGCAGCATGCTGGTGGGGCTGATCATGTGCATGGCCCGGGCGGTGAGCGAATTCGGCGCCGTGGTGATCGTGGCCTACCACCCCATGGTAGCGCCGGTGATGATCTATGAGCGGTTTACCGCCTATGGCCTGAAATACTCCCAGCCCGTGGCCGTGGGGCTGATCATGGTCTGTCTGGTGCTTTTTCTGCTGTTGCGCTGGGCCTCACCCCGCAAGGATGGCACCGCATGATACGGGTGGAAGATCTTGCCATCGTCCTGCCGGGGTTTGCGCTGGAGGACATCAACCTGCAAGTCGATCCGGGTGAGGCCTTTGCCCTGCTGGGCCCCACCGGGGCCGGCAAGACGCTCCTGCTGGAGGCGATTATCGGTGTGGTGCCGGTGACCCGGGGCCGCATTTTCATCGACGGCTGCAACCTGACCGGTTTGCCGCCGGAACGGCGCCGCATCGGGATTCTCTACCAGGACCATGCCCTTTTTCCTCACCTGGACGTGGCGGAGAACATTGCCTACGGCCAGCGCTACTGCACGTCCGTCCTGCCGGATCTGGGGCCCCTGATCGAACGCCTGGGGTTGCAGCGGCTGCTCAAGCGCCGGATCCACTCCCTGAGCGGGGGCGAAAAACAGCGCGTGGCCCTGGCCCGGTCCCTGGCCGTGGCGCCCTCGGTTCTGTTGCTGGACGAGCCCCTGACCGCCCTGGATCCCAATTTTCGGGAAGATATCCGGGGGTTGCTCAAGACCCTTCACCAGGATACGGGCATTACCCTGTTGATGGTGACTCACGATTTTGCGGAAGCCCATTTCATGGCCCAGCGCACGGCGGTGATGAACCGGGGGCGCATTGAGCAGGTGGGTCCGGTGGACGCGATTTTCGACCGCCCGGAAACGCCCTTCGTGGCGGACTTTGTGGGGATGAAAAATTTTTTCCCGGCGGTGATCGAGGGGCATGACGCCATTATCGGGAACATGCGGCTGCGTTGCACCTCCCAGGATGGGGATTTTCACGCAGTGGCCATTCGGCCGGAAAACATCCGTGTCCGCAAGGGCCCCTTTGACGGGGGGACCGAAAATTACCTGGAGGGCAAGCTGAAGCGCATTCTCAATCGCGGGTTTTACGCCGATGTCCGGGTGGATGTGGATGGGATTCCCTTCCGTGCCATCGACACCCGCCGCCATCTGAACCGAACGGCCCTGGCCGAGGGCGATACGGTCCATCTGGCCATCGCGCCGGAAGACATTCACCTGATGCGGGGCCTGCGGCAGCAACGTCAACGGCTGATAGGGTAAAGAAGAAAAATAGGGAAACATGTCGATGACGGTATCGATGTCAAGCCGTAACGACCGAAATGCGTGGCGCAGGACATCAGGCATGCGACCAACAAGTCAAAGCCCCTGTCGTTCCACCAACGACAAGGCAACGTGTCTGATCGTCCTTTACGACAGGTACTTGCGCGGTACCCGGGTGGCGTTGGTGAACACCACCTCGTAGTTGATGGTGCCCAGCAGGCCGGCGATCTCGTCGGCGGTGATGATTTCTTCGCCCTGGCGGCCGATGATGACCACTTCGTCGCCGCTATCGGCGGTAGCATCCGGCCCCAGGTCCAGCATGATCATGTCCATGCAGACCCGGCCGACGATGGGCACTCGACGGCCGTTGACCAGCATAGCGCCCCGGTTGGAAAGGCGCCGTTGGATGCCGTCGGCGTAGCCGGCGGCCACCGTGCCGATAACCGTGGGGTAGGGGCTCGCCCAGGTCATGCCGTAGCTCACCTTGAAACCAGCCGGGACGGCTTTAACCTGCAAGAGGCGAGATTTGAGGGCTAGCGCCGGCTTGAGGTCAATACGGCTGTGGTCAACCTCCGCGGACGGATAGAGGCCATAGAGTGAGATGCCGGGACGCACTGCGTCCAGGTGGCTGTCGGGCAGATCGATGATGGCGGCGCTGTTGGCGGCATGTCGTAAGCCGCAGGCGATGCCGGCTGCCTGGAGCGCGGCGATAAATTCTTCGAAGACTTCCAGCTGTTGCTGGGCGTAGGTTTTGTCCGTCTCGTCGGCGGCCGCGAAATGGGTGTAGACGCCTTCCAGGCGGACATGGGGTAGTTGGGCCAGGGCCTCGACTTCGGCCACCGGCGGCAGGGAATGGTCTGTTGTCCGGCCGGCCTCGGGCACCAGCCCCAGGCGGCCCATGCCGGAATCCACCTTGAGGTGGACCGGGATTGTCTTCCCGGCGGTGCGGGCGGCTTCATCCAGAGCCTGGGCGGCAGCCAGCCCGGTGACGCTCTGGATCAGGTCGTGCTCGATCAGGCCGGTGGCAAAGGGCGGGAAGGTCGGATTCAAAACGAGAATGGGCACCTCGAACCCATCCTGCCGCAGGGCGATCCCTTCGCCGATGCGGGCCACGGCCAGCATGTCGGCACCGGCCGCCAGGGCGGTGCGCGCCACCGGAGCGGCCCCGTGACCGTAGCCATCGGCCTTGACCACGGCCATGAAGCGTGCCCCGGGCCGGGTGATGCGCCGCAGTTCCCGGACGTTGTGGTCAATGGCCCTAAGATCGATTTCAGCCCAGATGTTCGGAAATTCCATGGACGCTTTCCTGCTTACCGTCGATTTATACAGCCAGTTTTTAATTATAAATACCTTTTCCCAAGTCATTTTGGGAAGAGGATTTAAGGATTCCGGGGGTCGGGGGGCCAGGGGAAAATCACCACGGGTTTTACCTATTTACCGCAGGCAGTCCTTTGACCCCTCGAATCCTCGGTCCCTGCTTTTATAGCATTTCCAGAACACACGCCATGGACACCCCCCCACCGCCGCAGAGCGTGGCCATGCCCACAGTTTTTTTTCGCTGCTTCATTGCATGCAGCAGGGTAACCATGATGCGGGCCCCGGTGGCACCGACCGGATGTCCCAGACCGATGCCGGAGCCGTTGACATTGGTGACCTCGCGGTTCAGGCCGAGTTCGATTTCACATCCGAGGTACTGGGCGGCAAACGCTTCGTTGACTTCGATCAGTTCGAAGTCGGCCAGGGTCATTCCCGAACGTTCCAGCAGGTTCCGGACGGCCGGTACCGGTGACAGGCCCATCACCGACGGGTGGCAGGCGCCCATGCCCACGGCTTTGATGCGCGCCAGGGGCGTCAGGCCCAGCTCCCGGGCTTTGTCTGCACTCATGATCATCATGGCCGCCGATCCGTCGTTGAGGCCGCTGGAATTTCCGGCCGTGACCTTGCCGGTTTTGGGAACGAAGGCCGGCGGCAGCTTACGGAGGTCATCCATGGTCATGCCCGGCCGGAAGTGTTCGTCGCGATCGAAGACGAGGGGGTCTTTTTTGCGGCGCGGCACCTCCAGGGCCACGATTTCAGCCTTGAAATCACCGTCCCGGGTGGCCCGTTCAGCATTGTTGTGACTGCGTAAAGCGATTTCGTCCATGGCTTCCCGACTGATGTCGTGGTGCTGGGCGATAAATTCGGCCGTATGCCCCATGATATAGGGCTTTCCTTTGAAATAGCTCAATGGGGGGTTCTCGGCGTCCACCGGTCCGTCTTCCGGATGGGGGATAATATGAGACCCGCAGTGCAGGGCCCGAATCATACGGTCCACGAAGACCTGATCCTGAAGCCGACAGCCCCAGCGCGCGTTTTCCACGGTATAGGGCGCGCCCGACATGTGTTCGACACCGCCGGCCAATACGATCTCCACCAGACCGGCCTGGATCATGGCCATCCCGGAGAGCACGGCTTCCATGCCGGAGATGCAGACCCGGTTGATGGTCACGGCCGGCACGGTATCCGGAATACCGGCCAGCAGGGACGCCGTGCGGGTGACATTAAGGGCATCGGTCGGTTCGAGGCAGCAGCCGTAGCGCACGTCACTGATGAGCGCGGGATCGATACCGGCGCGGCGAACCGCTTCTTTCATGGTGGCAGCCGCAATCGTGGCGCCGTTGACGTCCCGCAAGGTTCCGCCAAAGGTGCCGATGGCGGTGCGGCAGGCCGATACGATGACAACGTCCTTCATAGAGTTCTCCTTTTATGGCATCAGGGCAATAAAAGGCCGGCACCTGACAACCAAGGCCGGCCGTCCATTATTGGTATTGCCGAACGGGATAGTGATCAGCCACCGAAAGATCTTTCGGCGGCCTCCAGGATAACGCTGGCGTCGCCCTCCAGGATGGCATTGATTTTACCCACGGTGACCGGCAGTTGACTGCTGATAAAGTAAGTGGCGGCTTTGATCTGGCCATCGTAAAAAGCCGCGTCCTTGTTGTTCGCGATGTGGGCGGCCGGATCGTCGGCATGATCGAGCAGGGCCGCCAGGCGGGGTTGGGCGGTGGCGGCCCGCCAGAGGAGCATCCAGGCCATCACGATGTCACCGGTGACATCCAGGAAGGGATGCGCATGGGCAAAGGCCATTTTGACATCCGGGCTCATGGTTTTTTTACCCAGAAATATGGCCGTCTCGCCATAGCGGTTGAGGGTCTGGTCCAGCCGCCCGCAGAGAGTCTGTAGCCCCGGAAGGGTTTCGGCGATTTGCACGGTCCGGCGCACTTCCTGCAGGAATTGCATGAAGACTTCACCCTTTTTCAGGCCGAGTTTGCGGCCCAGCAAATCCATGGCCTGGATGCCATTGGTCCCTTCGTAAATGGTGGCGATCTTGCAGTCCCGCATGAGCTGCTCCACCGGGTATTCACGGGTATAACCGTAGCCGCCGAAGACATTCATGGCCATGTCACAGATTTCCATCCCGCGATCGGAGCAGTACGCCTTGACGACAGGGGTCAGGAAGTCAATGAGACCCTGGTAGCGTTCTTTTTGCGCCGGATCGTCCGCCGTAGCTTCCAGATCGAACAGGTAGGCGATGTAGAACGTAAAACTGCGCATGCCGTCCACCAGGGCTTTCATGCGCATCAACTGACGGCGAATGTCGGGATGGCGAATGATCGGGACACCGGCGGCCTGGGGGTTGCGGGCATCGGCGAGATCGCGCCCCTGGATGCGCTGTTTGGCATACTCGGCGGCATGCAGGTAAGCCGAAGATCCGTGCAGGTAACCCTGCTGACCGACCCCGAGGCGGGCTTCATTCATCATGTGGAACATGATGGCCATGCCCCGGTTTTCTTCTCCCAGGAGCATTCCCCGGCATGTTCCGCGCGATCCCAGCGCCATGCTGCAGGTCGGGCTGCCGTGAATCCCCATTTTTTCTTCGATGCCGGTGCACAGGATGTCGTTGGCGTCTCCCAACGTTCCGTCGTCGTTCACCCAGCGTTTGGGCACCAGGAAAATGGAAATACCCCGGGTGCCGGCCGGGGCGCCTTCCACGCGGGCCAGCACCGGGTGAATGATGTTTTCCGTCACGTCATGATCGCCGCAGGTAATGAAGATTTTGTTGCCCGAAAGCGTATAGGTGCCGTCTTCATTCCTGCGGGCGGTGGTGGTGAGGGCGCCCACGTCGGATCCGGCGTCCGGCTCGGTCAACAGCATGGTGCCGGCCCATTCACCGGAATAGACTTTTTTCAGGAACAGCTTTTTTTGCAGATCGGTCCCGAAGAGCTCGATCATCTTGCCGGTGCCATGGCTCAGAATGCCGAACGCGGCGAAGGCGAAATTGGCGCCCACGATATATTCGCGGGCGGCCTGGGCGATGATCTGAGGCAAGCCCTGCCCCCCGACTTCGGGGGCTTCCTCCATGGCGATCCATTCCCCGTCCACATAGTGTTTGTAGGGGCCGTAAAAGCAGGCGGGCACTTTGACCTGGCCGTTCTCGAAGATAACCCCGGCGCGGTCGCCTTCCGTGTAAGTGGGGAGGATTTCTTTGAGACCGAAACGCCGGGCCTCCGTCACCACCATGTCCGCCATCTTGCGATTGAGGTCCTGGTAGCGCTCTTTTTCAAAAAGCTGCTCGATCTGCAATTGTTCATACAATACGAAATCGATGTCCCGACGGTCCGCGATCAGTTGAGCCATGGTCGTACTCCTTCTTCCACAAAGTGCGAGAGGTGGCGCCGCGCAGCGGTGGCAAGGCCGCTGTCATGACGGCGTGCGGGTTTGTTTCGATTATGTGTTCGGCAAGACGCGCGTGGCGTGCGGAGAGGCGCCCTCCATCTTCTATCGATCCCCGGATAATGACGGGGGAATGCTTCTGGCCTGGAAGGCGGGCACGGTCCGAACGGTTCGGGCGACCATATTAAAAAATGATGACGGCGGTTTATCAAGACGAAAGGGGGCATGTCAACGGTGCGGATGGTATCGATGTCGGTTGTGCAGCTCGTTTTAGCGCGCGCCCGGGACCGAAAGGGGAAGTTCCGGCATTGCGAGGACGGATTCGGCAGGCGCTCTCGGGAAGTCGTTTTTTTCGTCCCGGTGAAAGCCTTGTGGAAGTAGGATCCCCATCGGAAAAGATGCACGCGCTTCCGGGAGACGCCTGCCGAAACAGGAATGGCAGCGGGCAATGATCGCGCGTGGATTTCAGGCTCACGGTATGGCAGAGGGCGAGACAAAATGATGTTACGTGTGCTTTCCGATGCAGGGTCGCGTCGTCGCAGGCCGTGTTGAGCGATCAAAATTACCATAAGCAAAACACTTTCCGCTTGTCAAAGCAAAAATAGCGCTTCATCCTTCATAATTTGAATTAAATTCAAATTAAAAAATAAATTCGAAAAACGTTGACAAGGGGCGTGGTGACGATTTACAAGAATCATGTTTTAAATTTGAATCAAATTCAAATCTTGAATTTTGGGATGGCGTCACAGACCTGAACGGACGGAGGAACAGTCATGGATTTTGCGTTTTCCCGGGAACAAGTGATGTTCAAGAAGGAAGTGATCCGGTTCGCCAAAAAGGAAATCGTGCCCCGTGTTCAAGAGCATGATCTCAAGGGCGAGTTTGATTTCACGTCCTTTCGCAAGATGGGGGATTTCGGCATTCTGGGACTGCACTTTCCGGAGGAACTGGGCGGAGGGGGTGCGGATGTCCTCACGACGGTGCTGGCCGGGGAGGCTCTGGGAGAAGCGGGGGTGGACGGCGGGTTGACCCTGGCCTACGGTGCGCACTCCTTTCTGTGTGCCGACACCATCTTCCGGCATGGAACCGACATCCAGCGGAAGCACTACATTCCCAAACTCGCCAGCGGCCAGTGGATCGGGTGCATGGGCTTGTCCGAACCGGATGCCGGATCGGATGTGGCCTCCATGTCCACCACCGCCACGCGCCAGGGGGACAGCTATGTTTTAAACGGGACCAAAATGTGGATCACCAACGGACCCATCGCCGATGTGGCGGTGGTTTACGCCAAAACCGATCCGGACCAGCAGCACGCCGGCATTTCGGCCTTTATTGTCGACAAGGGAACCCCGGGATTCAGTGCCGGACCGCCATTGATCAAAATGGGGGTACGGACCTCCAAGACCTCGGAGTTGGTTTTGAACAACTGTGCCATTCCGGCGGACAATCTGTTGGGGAACGAAGGCGAGGGTTTCCTTATGGCCATGCAGACGGTGGAGTGGGACCGCAGCGCTTTGCTGGCGCCGTTTGTGGGGTCCACCACCTACCTGGTCAAGAAATGCGCCGACTATGCCAAGGGGCGGGTGCAGTTCGGCAAGCCCATCGGTCACTTTCAGGCCATCAAACGGAAGCTGGCGGATATGCGTATTTTTGGTGAAGCCGCCCGGGCACTGGTTTACCGCATTGCCTGGTGTAAAGACCAGGGGCGGCCCCTCAACCATTTGGAGGCGGCCGTGGCCAAGTTGTTCATCGGCGACTGGAGCCTGCCGGTGACCAACGATGCGGTCACCCTGCACGGCGGCTATGGGTATACCCACGAGTTCGACGTGGAACGCATTTTTCGTGACACCCGTTTGGCACCCATCGGCGGCGGTACCTCGGAAGTGCAAAAAATGATCATATCGCGCCTCATGTAATCGGCGGAACACAATCGTACCGAGGGAGATCAGGTCATGAATTTTGATTTTAACGATGATGAAAACCGTTTGTTCGAAAATGTGCGTGCTATCGCGGCGGCGGCGCCGGCCGAAGAAGCGCTGGCCGGGCAGTCGGTCGACGCGGTTTCCCGAACGCTGCGCGACATTTTGAAGCAGCTGGCTGAAATCGGTTATCTTCAGCTCGGTTTCGGCAACAACGCCCAGGCGGATGCCGTGCCGCTGATGAAAGCCATGGAGACCCTGGCCGGCCAGGCCCGCTCGCTTTTTTTGGCGGTGGAGATGAGTACGCGCGTATTGGCGCGCGCGATGGCCCATTGGGCCACCGAAGAACAGAAAGAACGCTGGTTGCAAGGTCTCCTGGCCGGGGAATCGATCGGGGCCCTGGCGTTGTCCGAGAATACCATGAATGTCGAAAACGACCCTCTCCAAACCCTGGGCGTCCGCAAAGGCGGTCGGGTGCTTGTCAGCGGCAGCAAAAATTATGTGGTCAACGGCTCCCTGGCCGACCGCATCGGCGTCGTGGGGATGCTGGACGGGCGACCGGCCCTTTTTATGGTCGATCGCCGGGTGAGCGGTCTCACCGTTTCCGATCGCATTCGCACCATGGGATATGACGGCCTGCACCTTGCTGCGCTCGATCTTCACGACTGCGACCTCCCGGAAGAAAACGTCATTCTGCCGCCCGAAAATGCTGGGGTGCTGGATCTGCTGCGCATGTGGGAAAACGAGGTCCTGCTGGCGGCCGCCCTGGGCATGATGCAGGCCTCCCTGGCGGAAGCCCGCGATTTCGCCAAGTCGCACCGCAGCGGCGGCAAGCCGGTGATTGCCTACCAGGAGGTTGGCTTCAAACTGTCGGAAATGCTGACACTCCATCAAACAGCCCAACTGTTTGCCTACCGGGCGGTCTGGACCATGGCCACCCAGCCCAAAGAAGGGGCGTCGTTGATCTGGTGCGCCAAAGTATTCGGTACGGAGGCCGCCGAACGCGTGGCCGGTGAGGCCCTGCGGATTTTAGCCGGGCAGGGTTATCGCTCCGGCAGTGCTGCCGAATCCGCCTACCGGGCTGCCAAATGGACCCAGATCAGCGGGATTTCGACCGAGATCGCACGGGTCAGGATCGGGGATCATGCCTTGGGGTATCGGTAAGGATTATCCCGCTGAACGGCCGCAACAACGACCTTGGGAGTGGTTATGACGCAACAACGCTATCCTGTCGAAAAAGATCAGGCCCCCCCGTCGCGAAGCGCCCTGCGCCGGCAGCGGGAACGTGAACAGCGCCTCCAGACCATTCTGGACGCCGCCGGGACGCTGTTCGCCCGGGAGGGCTACCACCGCACCGGTATGGAGCGGATTGCCGACAAGGCGGAGGTGTCGGTGGGCACCGTCTATTTTTACTTCAAGAACAAGGAAGACCTGCTGGTGAAGTTGCTGGATCAGACCGGCTATGAACTGCGCAATCTATTAGGGGCGGCCTTCAAGAATGCCGACGGCACCCTGGAAGGCCTCCGGAAGGCCGGCAAGGTCTTCTTCGAAGACTTCTGCCCCAATCATCCGGAGAAAATCGCCCTGATATTCCGGGAATCGGCCGGCCAGAGCGAAGTGGTCGAGGCGCACCGCAAGAAGATATTCGACAAGCTGATCGCCGATCTGCAGGCCGCCCTCAAGAGTGTATCCGACAACCTGGGATCCTTCCGCAGCCCAATGGCGGCGGAAGTCATCGCCGCCAGCATCCTGGGGATGTTCGAGCGCCTGGCCTATCACTACATGATCTGGCAGGACCGGCCGGATGCCTTGCAGGCGGTGGGCGAGGATGCCGTTCGTTTTATCATCGGCGGTGTGCAAAACTGCCTGAAATCGAAGCGGCCATGATGCGGGGGCGGGTTGCCTGGGCGGAGGCTGTGGGGATACGGAGGAACGACCGATGCTGCTGAAGGGCTGCCTCCATTGTCACACCACCTGTTCGGACGGGGACCTGACCCCTCAGGAGGTTGCCGATGCCTATCAGGCCAGGGGTTACGATTTCATAGCGTACACCGATCACGACTATTTTCCGCGCCAGCGATGTCTGGAGGCCTATCGGGCGACCCGCACCGAGATGATCGTTTTTACAGGGATCGAGCTGACGGTATTCGAAAAGGGATACCTGCATATCAACAAGATCGAGGGTGACCGGGAGGTGCTGCACGTCATGAATCATCTGGGCGAATATGATCTCCCTTTAGCCAAGATAATCGAGCGCCTGGCGGCCGTCGCCAAGATTTACCCCCTGGATGCCGTGGAGATCACCACCAAGGGGTTCCGGAATCTGGAGTTTGAAGTCCCGGAGATTGCCTACCCGAAAATCGCTTCCGACGACTCCCACACGCGCCTGGGCATCGGCCGGGCCTGGATTGAAATGGACGCCGGGCGCAGCAAGGATGCGATTTTGCGGGCGGTTAAGAATGATGACTTCTGGAACTGCTACCTTTGACGTCATCGAAAATAGTTCAACACGAAAGGACAGCGCATGGCAAGGCGGGTTGCGATCTGTGCGGCCGCGCAGATTAGAAATGAGGCCGATATCTGGTACCAGCGGTTTCAGGGGATGCTGCTGGAATGTTTTGAATCCCTTGTCGACCAGACCGGACTGACCTTTGATATGGATACTGGTGTGCGGTCCGTGGTGACCTGCTCGGATGATGTATTGGATGCCAGGACAATTTCCGACAACGGCATGACCGACGTCGTCGGAGCCCATTATCGCGGGGAAGAAAAAATGGCCCAGGACGGGCTCAACGGTCTGGGATACGCGATGGCTTCCATCATGTCGGGACACGACGATCTGGTGCTCCTGATGGGACACTGCAAGGAGTCCCAGTCCGAAAGCCGGCACATGTGCACCAATCTGGCTTTCGACCCGTTTTTCACGCGTCCCCTGGGGTTGGACTACCTGAATGCCTGCGGTTTGCAGGCCAGGGCATATCTGGCGCGCAGCGGCCTGACCGAGGATCATCTCTCCGAAGTGGTGGTCCGCGCCCGGCGGCAGGCCGCCCAAAACCCTTTTGCCCGCAAGACGTCACGCGTGACGGCCCAGGAGGTGTCAGCTTCCCCCCTGGTGTCAGACCCTCTGCGTGCGCTTCACTACTACCCGGCCACCGACTGGGCTGTCGGCATGCTGCTCTGTTGCGAGGACCGCGTGCACGAATTCACCGACAAGCCGGTCTGGCTGACCGGATTCGGAAGCTGCATGGACAGCTTTTATCTGGGCGAACGGGATCTGGCCTTCAGCGTGGCATTGCAGCAGGCCTCCCGGCGGGCATTCAAGATGGCCGGCGGCATCGATACAGGCGATATCGATCTTTTCGAGTTGAACGATGCCGCGGCGCACCAGATGGCCCTCTGGGCCGAGAGCATCGGTCTGGTGCGGGCCGGCGATGGCGCACACTGGCTGGAAACCGGAGGCCCGGATCGGCATCAAGTCAACCGCTCGGGCGGCATGCTGAACGGCAATCCCCTGATGCTGGGTGGTTTGGCGCGAGCGCTGGAGGCCTTTCAGCAACTGCGCGGCGAGGCGGGGGATCGACAGGTCGACGGCCCGCAGCGCGCGTTGGCTCATGGTACCACCGGTCCAGCCGGTCAGCATCACGCGGTTCTGATCATGGAAAATTAGGGAGAGAGACCATGGCAAGGGGGAAGAAAAACCGGCATGTGGGCATCGTGGGCATCGGCGAAACCAAGTTTTCGAGCCACCGCGAAGATGTGAACCAGCCCGAAATGATTCACGAGGCGGTGCGCCAGGCGCTGGATGACGCGGGACTTGCCATTCAGGATGTGGACTGTGTGGTGCACGGCAACATGGAGCTGTTCGAGATGGTCCACCAGCCGGACATGTGGCACGTTTTGGGGACAGGGGCCTACGGCAAGGACAGCTTCCGCATTACCACAGGGGGGACGACCGGTGGAACGCTGGTGTGCGCTGCGGATAATCTGGTGGCTTCCGGCATGTACGACGTGGTGCTGGCCATCGGGTTTGAAAAGCTTCAGGAAGGCCACACCACCGGCGGCATCACCAATATGGCGGATCCCCTCTGGGCGCGCAAACTCCAGTCGGGAGCCCTTACCGATTCCGCCGCCGTCAAACTGATCGAAGAGTTTGGGGAAGAACGGGCCAAGCGGGCCGCCATGACCTACCGCATTATCATGGACCAGCATGCCTGCCTGAATCCCAATTCCCACCGGGCCTTCGGACTGGACTGGGACCAGATGGATGACCTCATAACCGACTCTCCGCCCCTGATCGGCAATCTGCGTCTGATTCACATGTGTTCCCAATCGGACGGGGCCTGTGCCATGATCTTTGCCGCGGAGGAGCGTGCCCGACAGATCGCCGCCCGGCCGGTCTGGATCCGGGACCACATCACGGTGCATCGCGAAGAGACCCTCAACCTCTGCACCAATTACTACCCCAACAATCCGACCCACCGTTTTGCGGCGGAACAACTCTTCGCCCGCAACGGAATCGAGGATCCCCTCGATTACTTCGATGTCTTCGAAATGTATGATCCGTCGGCCTGGTGGGGCGTGGATTGGCTGCGGGACTTTTTCCTGCTCGAAGGGGATTCCCATTTGAAGTTGGTGGAAGACCGGGAGATCGCGATTGGCGGCCGGATGCCCATCAATCCGTCCGGCGGTGTGATTGCCGCCAACCCGATCGGGGCGACGGCCATGGTCAGGGTGGCGGAAGCCGCCAAACAGATTCGGGGGAATGCCGGCCCCCACCAGGTGCCCAAAACGGTGCGCCATGCGCTGGCGTCCTCGTTTGGCGGCACCATGTGGACCGTTTTGCTGATGCTGGAAGACGAACTCGATGGATGGGGAATGCCATGACGACTTATTTTGGCGTAAACGTAGTGGATGTCATTGAAAGCCTGCCGGCACGCTTCCGGGAGGAAGCGGCCGCCGACATCTCCGGCAGTTTCGGTTATGACCTGGAAGACGCCGGACGCTGGCGTTTGACGATCGGGGGTGGCGGACTGACGCTGACGCCGGCCGATGTTCTCGACGATTGCCAGGCCGTGCTGATCACAGACCCGCAAACCTTTGTGGGGATCCAGCTGGGCAAGATCGACGCGGCGGAAGCAATGGGTCTGCAAAAGCTGAGCGTGACAGGCGACCGGCGGGCGTTCGGATCGATCGCCGGTCTTTTCCAGAAATACGTGCCGCCGGGGCAAGAGACATTGTCGGAGGTTGAGCTGGTGGTGCTCAAACAGACCATCAGTGTCGGCCAGAACTTTGCCACCGGACCGGTGATGGGCCGTTTCCTGAAGGGTCTCAAGGAGCGCAAAATACTGGCGATCCGCTGCCCGGTCTGCGGTCGCCGTCAGTCACCGCCCAGGGAAATTTGTGCGGTCTGCCGGGTGCGCAATACGGAGTGGGTCGAGGTGGGGCCCAAGGGCGAGATGCGGATGCTGGAGTATGTCTACTACGCCAGCCCGGATCCATTGACCGGCGATACCCGGGAGACGCCCTACGGGGCCATTGGGGTGCTGCTGGACGGCTGCCAGGACGAAGAGGTTTTTTGGCACCTGCTGAACCCGGCCCAACTGGACCAGGTCCAAATGGGCAGCGTGATCAATGGGCGTGTCCGCAAGGGATCGCGTCTGCGGCCGGTGTGGGCCCAGAAGCGTACGGGCAGTATTGACGACATTCAATACTTCGAACTCGACACCTGATAGGCTGACGCGGTTATGCGCCGCAGCTATCCGCCCGACGTGGACCGCGGCTGAAAAATCGATCCGTCGCCTTGTACCCAGAACGGCTCAGCATTTTTATAAGGGGAGCAAATCCATGCCAAGCGATTTCGATACCAGCGACTGCTATACGATACCGGGAAAACTGGCCCTGCCTTATACCTATTTCGCGGGAAGAGTGGGCAGTCGTTTCATCACCACCCTCCGGGATCGGCACAAGATCATGGGGGTGCGCTGCGATCACTGCGACATGGTGCTTGTCCCACCGCGCCAGACCTGCGAGCGCTGCCTCCGGGATTTGAGCGATCAGTGGTGCGAGGTGGGAACCCGCGGGGAGGTGGTGAACTATACCGTGGTGCGCTATCCGGATCGCCATCAGCCGCGGCCGGTGCCTTTCGTACTGGCCATGATACGACTGGAAGGTGCGGATACCCCCATCGTTCATCTCTTAGAAGAAATAGCCCCCGAACAGGTTGTCATCGGTATGGCGGTGGAAGCGGTGTTTGCCGTAAAGACCACGGCCACGATTCGGGATATCGATCATTTCAAACCATGCGATTCATGACGGGCCGCCTCGACCGGATCGGGACGTTTGACCATCATTCGCAACAGGACAGGGAGGGCCGTATCTATGGCACGAAGAGTTGGCATATGCGCCGTTGCCCAGACAACGTACCAAAGGGATAAATGGCACGAGCGCTTTCAAGGAATGGCGCTCGAGGTTCTGGAGCCCCTTCTGGAGAAGACGGGTCTGGATTTCTCCGAAGAGCAGGGGATCGGTATGAGCATCAGCGTATCCGACGATGTGTTCGATGCCCGTACCATTTCCGATAACGCCATGACGGATGTTCTGGGGGCGCACATGCGCTGCGAGGAAAAAGTCGCCCAGGAGGGGATCCAGGCGCTCTATTATGGTTTGGCGGCCATCCAGTCCGGTCATGTGGATGTCGTGCTGGTGCTGGGGCACTGTAAGGAATCCCAGGGGAAAAGCCGCAATATGGTGACGCACCTGGCATTCGATCCCTTTTATACCCGTCCCGTAGGGCTCGATTTTACCGCTGCAGCGGGGATGCAGGCCCAGGCCTATGCCGCCGCTTCCGATGTTACCGACGACCATCTGGCGGAGGTCGTGGCCCGGGCCGGCCGGATGGCCCGCATGAATCCCGCCACACCGGAGACGGCGGTTTATAGCCGGGAAGAGGTCCTGGCATCACCTATGCTGGCGGATCCGATCCGGGCCCACCACGCCTATCCGGTTTCGGACGGCGCGGTAGGGATGATCCTGGCCGCCGAAGATCGGGCACGGGACATCTGCGCCCATCCCGTCTGGATCACGGGCGTCGGTAACTGCATGGACAGTTTTTTCCTGGGCGACCGCGATTTGACCTCGAATTTTGCGCTTAAAAAGGCGGCCGCCAGGGCTTACCGCCGTGCCGGCATTGATACGCCTCGCGACACATTCGATGTTATCGAAATATCCGATCAGTATGCCTATCAGCAGCCCATGTGGATGGAAGGCCTGGGATTGGTGGACGAAGGTCGCGGCGGCGCCTGGATTGCCGGCGGCGGACCGGATGCCATGAAGGTCAATCGGTCCGGCGGCATGCTGGCCGGCAACCCGCTTCTTCTGGGCGGGCTGGTGCGGGCGGCGGAAGTCAGCCTTCAGCTCATGGGACAGGCCGGCGACCGCCAGGTTGCGGATGCCCGTCGTGGGCTGGCTCACGGCGTCATGGGGCCGGCCGGACAATTTCACGCGGTGGCGATTCTGGAACGGGACTAAGCGTTCATTTCAGGGAGGCAACAGATGAAGAAGAACAGAAATGTCGGCATTATCGGTGTGGGCCAGTCGGTCTATTCGAGCCACCGTGAAGAAGTCAACCAGCCGGAGATGATTAACGAGGCGGTGGTCGAAGCACTGGAAAGCGCAGGTCTGACCATCGACGACGTGGATTGTATCGTTCACGGGAACATGGAGCTTTTTGAAATGGTGCACCAGCCGGACCTCTGGCATACCTTGGGGACCGGGGCCCTCGGCAAGGAATCGCTGCGGGTGACCACCGGCGGGACGACGGGGGCGACCCTCGTGGCGGCGGCTGATCATCTGGTAGCCTCCGGACTGCACGATGTCGTCCTGGCGATCGGTTTCGAAAAGCTGCAGGAGGGGCACACCACCGGCGGCATCACCAACATGGCCGATCCCTTGTGGGGACGCCAGCTCCAGACCGGCGCCCTTACTGGTATGACCGCGGCCCAGATGATCGAGGAGTTCGGTGAGGAACGGGCCAAAAAAGTGGCCATGAAATACCGCATCCTGATGGATCAGCATGCCATGAAGAACCACAAGGCGCATCGCCGCCTGGGGCTTTCACCGGACCAGGCCGACGAACTGATGGAGAATTCGCCCCAGCTGGTGGGGGAACTGCGCATGATTCATATGTGCTCCCAGAGCGATGGTGCCTGTGCCATGGTTTTTGCCTCGGAAGAGAAGGCCACAGCATTGTGCGACCAGCCCGCCTGGATAAAGGACCACGTTACCGCCCATCGCGAAGAGATGTTCTGCATCTTCGGCGACGCGCCGGTGCTCAGCACGCATCGCTATGCGGCCCGGAAATTGTACCAACGCTGCGGCATCACCAACCCACGCGAAGAGATCGACCTGTTTGAAATGTACGATCCCTCCAGTTGGTGGGGATCGGATTGGCTGCGGGAATTCCTCCTGCTGGAGGGAGACGAACACCTGAAGATGATCGAAAATGACGAAATCGCCATGGATGGCGCTTTCCCGGTCAATCCGTCCGGCGGCGTCATCGCGTCAAACCCCATCGGTGCGACGGCCATGGTGCGCGTGGCCGAGGCGGCGCTACAGATCATGGGGCGGGCCGGGGAGCATCAGGTTCCCAAGACGGTCAACCAGGCCCTGGCCTCGGGCTTTGGCGGCACCATGTGGACCGTGCTGACGTTGCTGACACGGCAGGTGCCCTGGTAGGGCGAAAGACTGAGGGCGGATGCCGTCGGTCCGATGACGGAAGTCGGAAGGCTGACTGTAGGAGCGGCGTCGCGCCGCAATCATTTACAGCTTATTTTGTGGAGGATACCATCATGAACCTGGGCACCTATCTGGATACGGCCGTGGCACGCTACACGGACCTTCCCTATCTCCAGTTTTATGACCAGACCCTAACCTATGGCGAGTTTGGCAAGCAGGTGAACATCCTGGCCAATTCCTTGAAGGACATGGGGTTTCAAAAGGGCGACTTTATTCACGTGCTGGTGCAGAACAGCCCCCAGACCCTTATGGTCTACTTCGCCATTATCAAGATCGGCGCCGTGGCCGGTCCCGTGAACGGCTGGTGGAAGGCCCCGGAGGTCGAGTATTTGCTCAACGACTCCAAGGGCCGGGGCCTGATCATCGAGGGTCAGTATCTGCCGATATTGGAGGAGGTCAAAGGCAAGTGTCCCCACCTAGAAAAGGTGATCGCCATCGGTGAAGAAAAACCGGAGGGGGCCATTGCCTTTGCCGATCTGATGGCAGCGGGCGATGCCACCCCGGTGACCTGTGACGCGGATATGGAGGACATTGCCTACATTTTCTATACCTCCGGCACGACCGGCAACCCCAAGGGAGTGCTCCTGTCCCACAGAAACATCGTGGCCGATGCCAACGGTATCAACGCCGCACTCAATACGGACGAGAACAAGACCTTTCTGTGCTTCCTGCCGCTGTTCCACGTCAATGCGATGCTGACCTGCACTTCCAGTCTGGAGAAAGGGCACCAGATCGTTTTGCGCAAACAATTCAGCGCCAGCGAATTCTGGGAAGTGGTGGACAAGTTCAAGGTCAATTTCTGGTCCGCGGTACCGGCGGTCTATCAGATTCTGCTGACGGACCCCACCCGGCAGAAGTACGACCTGAGTTCGCTGGAGTTCGGGATCTGCGGGGCGGCCCCCCTGACCGAAGAGACCATGACCCGGTTCCAGGACACGTTCGGGATTCCCATTGTCGAGGGCTATGGCCTTACCGAAGGGACCTGCGTCAGCACCATCAATCCCCGGGACGGTGTCCGGAAAATCGGCTCCATCGGGCTGGCGCTGCCGGGCCAGGAAGTCGTCATCCTGGACGAAGAGGGTAATGAACAGCCGCCCAACGAACGCGGCGAGATCTGCATCAAGGGCGACAACGTCATGAAGGGCTATTTCAACAAGCCCGAGGCGACGGCGGAAACCCTTTTGGACGGCTATCTGCGCACGGGTGATGTGGGCATCAAGGATGAGGATGGGTATATTTTTATCGTTGACCGCAAGAAAGATATGATCATCCGTGGCGGCGAGAATATCTATCCCAAGGAGATCGACAACTTTCTGGCGACCCATCCCAAGATCCAGGAAGTGGCCACGGTTGGCGTGCCGGACGACACCATGGGTGAGGAGGTCAAGGTGTTCGTTATCCCTCTGGAGGATGATCTCACCGAAGAAGACGTCATCGACTTCTGCAAACAGAACCTGGCCACGTTCAAAGTCCCCCGGTATGTCGAGATCCTGGAGGACGATTTTCCCCGCAGCCCCATTGGTAAGGTGCTCAAAAAGGAACTGCGCCAATGGGGACTGACGCCGCGGCCGAAAACGACCAGCGGTCCGCAGGCCACGGTGGCGGACATTTTCGGCACCATGGAGAGCCGGGTCAACCCGGACGGGGTGGCCGGCATCACCGCCAACTACGGTTACATCATCACGGGTTCGGGTGGCGGCGAGTGGACCGTGTGCGTGGCCGAGCATGACCGCCTTTTCATCGGGCAAGCTCAAAGTCGAGGGGGAGATGGGTCTCTTGGTCAAGGCGGCCAATTTTTTTAACAAGTACCAGCCGCCCGCAGCGGCTCCCGAGGTAACCGTGGCGGACATTTTCGGCACCATGGAGAGCCGGGTCAACCCGGACGGGGTGGCCGGCATCACCGCCAACTACGGCTACATCATCACGGGTTCGGGCGGCGGCGAGTGGACCGTGTGTGTGGCCGAAGGCGCGGTGCAGGTCAAAGAAGGGCTGCAGGACCCCGCCGTGACCACCACCTGCAGTGCCAAGGACTGGATCGCCATCACCCTGGGTAAACTGGACGGCATGACCGCTTTTACTTCGGGCAAACTCAAGGTGGAAGGCGATATGGGCCTGCTGACCAAAGCGGCCCAGTTCTTCAAGAAATACACCCCACCACAGCCGGCGGCGGAGGTAACCGTGGCCGACATTTTCGGCACCATGGAGAGCCGGGTCAACCCGGACGGGGTGGCCGGCATCACCGCCAACTACGGTTACATCATCACGGGTTCGGGTGGCGGCGAGTGGACCGTGTGCGTGGCCGAGGCGACATGGGGCTCCTGACCAAGGCCACCCGGTTTTTCAAGAAATACCAGGCCCCCTCGGCCGGTGCGCCGGAGGAGGAGACCGAGCCGCTGGTGCGCCTCAATCAGGTGCTCTCCATTCCCCAGCGGTTTGCCACCGGGCCGGTCATGGGGAAATTCCTGAACGCGTTTAAGGAAAAGCGCATCCTGGCCAACAAATGTCCCCAATGCGGGCGTTTGCAACTGCCACCGCGTGAAATCTGCGCTGAATGCCGGGTACGGGCCACGGAATGGGTGGAAGTCGGCCCCGAGGGGGTGATCGCCACACCGGACATCACCTATTATGCCAGTCCGGATCCCCTGACCGGCGAAACCCGTGAAACCCCCTATATCTCAGCGCATTTCCTGCTGAAGGGCTGCAAGGATCACGAAACGCTTTGGCACGAGCTCAAAATGACCGATTTCGACAAGGTCAAACGGGGCGCCAAAGTACGCCCGGTATGGAGCGAAAAGCGTGTCGGAGCGATTACGGACATCAAATATTTTGAAATTATCGAATAAGGCGCTTTTCAATTTATTGAGGCGCGCCGCATACAGGTTGTCACCAATCAAGGGAGAATCCAATGGATAGCGGAAGAGAAGACTGCTTCGTGGTTGAAGGCAAACTGGCCCTGCCCTATCAGTACTTTGCCGGTAGGACGGGCAGCCGGTTTCTGACAGCCCTCCAGAAAGAAAACAAGATTCAGGGGGTGCGCTGCCCGACCTGCGACAAAGTATTCGTGCCCCCGCGCTCGACTTGCGAACGTTGCTTCCAGCCCATCGCGGACAACTGGGTGGCGTTGAAGCCCACCGGCACGGTTACAGGCTATACCGTGATCCGCTACGAGGAGCCCCATCAACCCTACCCGCCGCCCTTCATTCAGGCGCTGATCAAGCTCGACGACGCGGATACCCCTTTGGTGCATGTGGTCCGTGGCGTCGGACCCAGCGAGATGCGGACCGGTCTGCGGGTCAAAGCCGAATTCGCCCGCAAACCCACGTCCACCATCATGGATATTGCCTGTTTCCGCCCTCTGCGTAAAGATGCGGCCACCCTGGGCTACACCTATGATCAGCTGGAAGTCGGCATGTCGGCCTCCTTTACCAAAACCATCACCGAAACCGACGTCTATCTCTTCGCCGGACTATCCGGCGATTTCAACCCCATGCACGTCAACGAAGAGTTTGCCAAACAAACACCCTTTGGCACGCGGATCGCTCATGGGGCTTTGCCCCAGTGCCTGATTGCACCGGTGCTGGGCATGAAGCTGCCTGGCCTGGGCACGGTGGCGCTGGAAATCAACACGCGTTTCCGGGCCCCAACCTACTTCGGCGATACGATTACGGCCACGGCCGAGGTCTCCGAAAAGCTGGCGGACAAGCGCTGGGTGCGCATGGTGCTGACCTGGACGAATCAGGACGACAGGCTGGTAGCGGAGGGCACGGCGCTGGTCATGCCGCCGGTTCCAATGGGAGAGTGAATCTTCAGAAGCCGCATCTTTTGATCCCGGCCGGCGTTCTCGCCATTTGGCAATCCTCGACGTAGCGGACTACGCCTGCGGTTGCCAAATGGCTGCGGCCTTGGCCCGAATCAAAACCTACATCTTCTGAAGATCCACCATACCGTTTCTGAATAACACAAATTGTTCCAAATCGAACGATGGGGAGAAAGCGATGGCGCTTGAATTCAATGAGCGGGCCGGGTGCCAGGAGTACTTCTCAAAAGCCCATGAGATGGTACGCCGATCGGTGCGGGATTTCGTGAAAAAGGAAATTCTACCCAACATCGACGACTGGGAGGAGCAGGGTGAATTCCCCCTGGGACTATACGCCAAAGCCGGTGAAGTGGGTATTTTGGGGATCGGTTACCCGGAAGAACTGGGGGGTACCCCCGGAGATCTCTTTTTCAAGGTGGCTGCCAGCGAGGAATTGATGCGATCCGGCTCCGGCGGCCTGGTGGCCGGTCTGGGGTCTTTGGATATCGCCATCCCGCCGATTATCCGTCATGGCACGGACGAACAGAAAGAACGGTTCGTCAAACCGGTTCTGGCCGGGAAAAAGATCGCCGCCCTCGGCATCACCGAACCCAGCGGCGGGTCCGATGTGGCGCGTCTGCGAACGACGGCCGTGCGCGACGGCGACGTGTATGTGGTCAACGGCAGCAAGACGTTTATCACCAGCGGCTGCCGGGCCGACCAGGTCACCTGCGCCGTGCGGACCGGGGAGGAAGGCGCGCACGGCATCAGCTTCCTGGTGGTCGAAAAGGGAACGCGGGGTTTCAGCACCTCCAATAAACTGCGCAAGATGGGGTGGTGGGCTTCGGACACGGCCGAGCTCTTCTTCGACGACTGCCGCGTACCGGTGGTCAATCGTATCGGCGAGGAAAACCAGGGGTTTTACATCATTATGGAAAACTTCCAGGCCGAGCGCCTGTCTTTGGCCATTATGGCCAACATGACCGCCCAGTTGGCCCTGGATGAAGCCCTGCGCTACGCCCGGGAACGGGAGGCCTTCGGCAAACCGTTGACCGGTTTTCAGGTAACGCGCCACAAGCTGGCGGAACTGGCCACCCTGGTGGAGATCAGCCGGGAGTATACTTACCGTGTGGCGGCCCGCATGGATGCCGGCATCGACCAGATCAAGGAAGTCTCCATGGCCAAAAACTTTGCCTGCAACGTCAGCAACCGCATGACGTACGAGGCCGTGCAGGTCTTCGGCGGGTTCGGCTTCATGCGGGGGTATCTGGTGGAGCGGTTGTACCGGGACAACCGGGTGCTTTCCATCGGTGGCGGCACCACCGAGATCATGAATGAAATTATTTCCAAGCTGATACTCTGATTTTCCCCAAAGCTACCCCCGTTCACCAAATGAGCGGACGCCAGGGCTCCATTGGGCCGGATGTTCACTTCAGGTATTAACCGGAGCTCACGCGGGGGACGGGCGGCATGCTTCAATGCTGCTGCCATTGACATTTGCCGACTACCCAACTATGCTTTTTGACACGGCCTTGCATCATCAACAGGCCTTGGTCCGCAATCACACCGCAAAATAGGCGGGTCCTCCGAACGGGGCTATAGAAGCCCTTGGCAGGCTTGGGGCACCCGCCGTCGTTTCCCCACTTTACATGGCTTCGCTTTGGCGACCAGGACTGATGCATTTGCCGGAGCCTTTTTTGAAAGGACGCTGGTTTTGATTCTTTCCATCGGTGAAATTTTGTTCGACATATTCCCGGAGGGGCGCCGCCTGGGCGGTGCGGCATTTAATTTCGCTTATCACATTCACCGCCTGGATGGTCCGGTTCGGTTTCTCAGCCGCATTGGTCAAGATCCTGAGGGGCAGGCGATTCTCGATTTCCTGGCGAAACGCCAGTTCCCGCCGGATGATCTGCAGCGGGATCCGGATCATCCCACCGGTCGTGTCATGGTAACACTCGATGCGGGCGGCGGGGCGCGGTTTGACATTCTTCCCGGGGTCGCCTACGATTTTATCACCGCCACGCCATCCATCGCGCAATTTGTCAAAGACGACTGTGAATTAATTTATTTCGGCAGCCTGATCCAACGCACCGCGCAGGGAGAACAAACCGTACGTCGGATCCTGGGCCTTCGATCGCCCCGGACCAAATGCCTGTGCGACATCAACCTGCGCCCGGGTTGCTTCAACGCCGATAGCCTCACATATTCCCTGCGGGAAGCGGATGTTCTCAAAATCAATGATGAGGAACTGTCAGCCTTAGCTTCGATACACGCCATCCGCGGCGACACAACGCAAACCGTGGCGGCCTTGATGGCCCGTTTCGACATCGAGATGGTGGCCCTCACACGGGCCGAACACGGCAGCAGTCTATTTGCCGGGGGAGAGCGGTACGACATCGCCCCGGAACGCGGCCTTCGGATCAAGGACACCGTGGGGGCCGGCGATGCGTTTGCGGCCATGCTGGCCATTGGGTATACGCGGCGCTGGCCGCCTGAACGCATCCTGAAATCGGCCAGCCGCTTAGCCAGCCGGGTGTGCGGCATCACGGGCGCTATTCCGGCTGCACCGCTTTTTTACGACCGCGTACGGGAACTGATGACCGACGGGGGTGAGCATGGGGAATAAGCGTTACATCCAGATGTTCAGCATTCACGGGCTGATCCGTTCCAACAACCCGGAACTCGGTCGCAACGCCGACACCGGGGGGCAGGTGACGTATGTCCTGGAGCTGGCCCGACAGTTGAGCACCCTCGATACGGTGGCCCGGGTCGATCTGTTTACCCGCTTGATCGCCGACAAAACGGTATCGAATGATTACGCCAGTCCAATGGAGATCGTTAACGACAAGTTTCGGATCGTTCGTATCCAGTGCGGCGGGCGTAAATATTTGCGGAAAGAACTGCTGTGGCCCCATCTGGATGAATTTATCGACAAGACTGTCAAATACATCAAGCGAGAGCAGGCCATCCCGGATGTTGTCCACGGCCATTACCCGGATGCCGGGTATGTGGCCATGGAATTGTCACGGTTTTTCGGCGTGCCCTTTATCTTCACCGGGCATTCACTGGGGCGGGTGAAAAAACAGAAACTGTTGAGCGACGGGGTAGGCGCCGTCGATCTCGAACGGCGCTACAAGATCGATCACCGCATTGCCGTCGAGGAAGAAGTCCTGAGTCAGGCCGACCTGATTGTTACCAGCACGCGCCAGGAAATTGTCGAACAATACGGACTTTACAGCAATAATGGCCAGCCGGACTTCAAGGTTATCCCTCCGGGGTTGGATGTGGAGCGGTTTTACCCCTATTACCGCGACATGCTGCCACAAAACGATAAAGACGAAGCGGCCATGTTCGCCCGGGCCTCGGTCATGCATGAGTTAAACCGGTTTTTTCTGCATCCGGATAAACCCCTCATTCTGGCGCTCTGCCGGCCGGACAAGCGCAAGAACATCACGGGGCTGGTGCGGGCCTATGGTGAAGATCTGGACTTGCAGGCTATGGCCAACCTGGCGGTTTTCGCCGGTATCCGAAAAGATATCGAAAGCATGGAGAGCAATGAACGGGAAGTGCTCACGGATATGCTGCTGCGACTGGACCAGTACGATCTGTATGGTAAAATGGCGATTCCCAAAAAACATGATTTCGAATCAGAAGTCCCGGAGCTGTATCGGGTGGCGGCGGAAAAAGGCGGTGTTTTCGTCAACCCGGCCCTGACCGAGCCCTTCGGACTGACACTACTGGAGGCCTCGGCCACGGGGTTGCCGATCGTGGCGACCCATGACGGGGGGCCCAAGGATATCGTCGAGAACTGTAAAAACGGTCTTCTGGTCGATCCATCCGAGCCGGGCCAGATTGCCCAAGCGCTTAGGGCGATCATTGCCGATCGGGAACAATGGGACCAGTATTCCAAAAACGGCATCATGAATGTGCGCAAATATTATACCTGGGAAAGGCATGCCCGCCAGTATATGGCCGCGGTGGAAAAACTGGCGGCGGCGACCGAAACGGCCGATATGGGCGCCGCCCATCCCACGGATGCCATCGGGCGACGTTTGACGAGCTTGAACGCTCTGTTTGTTACGGATATCGACCACACCCTGATTGGCGAAGACAACACGCATCTGAAAACCCTGTTAGCTGCCCTGAAGGCCAACCGATCCACGGTTGGGTTTGTCGTGGCCACAGGACGTACCATCGAATCCGTCCGAGGCCATTTAGAAAAATACGGGGTTGAAGGCGTGGATGTCCTGATCACATCCGTGGGGGCGGAGATCTATTACGGGCCGCGTCTGCAGCAGAGCCGCAGCTGGGAATCCCATATCGCCGCCAAGTGGGAGCCGGCCAAGATTCGCCGGGCGTTGCGGTCCCTGCCTTATTTGACCTACCAGGAGGAAGACACCCAGCGGCGTTTCAAAATCAGCTATTACATGGAACCCGGCAAAGACCGCTTGGCCGAGATTCACAACCGGTTGCTCAACAAGAAGTGTAAGTATAACCTGGTCTATTCTCACGACCAGTACCTGGATATTCTTCCCTACCGCGCTTCCAAGGGGAAAGCGATCCGGTT
Organism: Desulfobacteraceae bacterium; assembly: GCA_014237395.1. GTDB lineage: Bacteria > Desulfobacterota > Desulfobacteria > Desulfobacterales > UBA5852 > JABZFP01. The sequence continues at coordinate 186,644 of JABZFP010000014.1, forward strand.
TCTCTGCTACAAGTGGGAAATCCCGCTGCGCAACATCGTCGTTTCCGGTGACTCCGGCAACGACGAAGAAATGCTGCGCGGCGAACCCTCTGCCATCGTGGTGGCCAATTACAGCTCGGAACTTGACGCGCTGCGAAAAAGTAAACATGTTTACTTCTCCCAAAAGCCATGTGCCGGTGGTATTCTGGAAGGATTGCAAAAATATCGTTTTTTCGAAAAAGCAAAAGGCGACGCATGACTCTCAAAAATAAGGTTCAACTCATTACCTACCCGGATTCGCTGGGTGCCAATCTGCTGGAACTGCATTTTGTGCTCCGCAAATATCTGCGCAAGGCCATCGGCGGGGTTCACATCCTTCCGTTTTATCCCTCATCGGCCGACCGAGGGTTCGCCCCGCTGACCTACGACGAGGTGGATCCTGCGTTTGGAACATGGGACGATGTCGAGCACATCGGACGGGATTTCGATCTGATCGTGGACTTCATGGTGAACCACATCTCCCGCCAGTCGGTGTTTTTCCAGGACTATCTGGAGCGCGGCGACGAAAGCCCCTATGCCGACATGTTTCTCAGTTTCAGGAAACTGAGTCCGGACGGTGAGTTGCCTGAAGCGGATCTGGCCAAAGTATACACCCGCAAGCCCCGCCCGCCGTTTACGACCATTCAGCGGCCGGATGGCTCCCGCGAAAAGATCTGGAGCACGTTTGATTACGAACAGATCGACCTGGACTACCGCTCGCCGGTGACCCGGGAGGTTGTGCGCAAATTCCTGATCCGGCTGGCCCGCAGCCATCCCAAGATGATCCGGTTGGACGCATTTGCCTATACGACCTTCAAGCTGGGAACGAACTGTTTTTTCCTGGAACCCGAGGTGTGGGAGCTTCTGGAGTGGATCAAAGGATTTGTGGCGCCATTCGACGCCGAGGTGCTGCCGGAGGTTCATGAACACCATCGGTATCAGCTCAAGCTGGCCGAGCACGACTATTGGACTTATGATTTCGCGCTGCCGATGATCATGCTGCACACGCTGTATCACCACACCAACCGTCAGCTCCTGGAATGGCTGCGCATTTGCCCCCGCAAGCAGATTACCACCCTCGACACCCACGACGGCCTTGGCGTGGTGGACGTGGCCGACTTGATGTCCCAGGAGGATATCGACCGCACGCTCGAGGGCCTATACGAAAAAGGCTCCAATATCAAACGCATCTACTCCGGGGAAGCCTATCAGAACCTGGACATCTACCAGGTCAACTGCACCTACTACTCGGCCCTTGAAAACAACGATGATTCCTACCTTGCGGCCCGGGCGATTCAATTTTTCTGCCCGGGGATTCCGCAGGTTTACTATGTGGGTCTGCTGGCCGGCAGCAATGACATCGAATTGGTGGAGCGGACCAAAAACGGGCGGGACATCAACCGGCACGGCTACGATCTGGACGAGATCGAGCAGGAGATGCAGCGGCCGGTGGTCCAGCGGCTGCTGCGCCTGATGACGTTTCGGTCGTATTACCCGGCCTTCAACGGCGAATTCAAAATCGAGGCGACACCGGAAAACCTGGTGGGTTTAACCTGGCGCAAGGGCAAATTCCTCACGACCCTGCACGTGGATCTGAACACCTACGCGACGCGCATTACCTATTACGATCCCACAGTGGATGCAACGAAAGCGCTTGCCGTGTGATTCCGTTGTGCCTGTGCCGGTCGTGCCGTTCCTATTTGTAACGGGCGTGGCAGTCTTTTTTCATTCTTTTCAGGGCTTCAAAAGCCTGACGCATTTCATCCATCTGGTTGCCTTGGCAGGCGCGCACCAGGCGTCGGCAGGCGGCTTCGAAGGCCTCGTAGTGTGGCTCACCGCGGTCGGGGTAGCGTACCATGGCGCGGATTTCCTTCTGGAAAGTGTGTATCAAGGGGGCGTTCGGGATCTGGTTGGTGGTGATCTTGGCCCCGATCTGTTTGAAGGTGGTCTGCATTTCTTTTTTAAGCGCCTTGTAGGAGCCAGAGGGGCCGACCGAAGCAACCCGTGTCTTTCCTTTTACCGGGGTTCCCCCCAATTCCACCTTTAGTTTGAGCGTAAGCCCGAATCCGTTCGTTTCCCGCTTGCATTTCAATTCCAGTTTTTCAAAAGCCGTCTGTAATAATGCCAACCGCTGGTCATCCATCTCGGCGGCGTTTTGCACCGCATCGGCCAGGGTGTGCAGATATTGGCCGAGCTCTTCACGGGACATCGATTTTTTAATTTTATGTTCCATGGCCCTCAATTTAAATTTGCAGGGGTGGTTGTTGACGTCAGGACGCATTCAATGGAACATAGGAACTGGCGGATCATTGGCAAGTCCGGCGCGCCGGCGGACACCGACAAACCATCCGTTCATCGAGGAGAGATCATTTGCCATCCATTGGTATCGGCACGGGGTGCTCAGAAGCCGTAAAGCTGGAGGAATTTGGCGTTTTCGGGGGGCCAAGACTTCTCGAGGTGGGGTGCGGCGACGGGCGTATTACCACCCAGCTGGCTGAAAAAGCGACCTTTCTGGTGGCGGTGGACCCGAGCGCAAACGATTTGATGCGCGCCGTCCGTCGGGTCGACAAGGCCTTGTTCTGCAGGGCCTCCGGCGTACAGTTGCCGTTTCCGGATTACAGTTTCGATACGGTGTTGTTTACGCTTTCGTTGCACCATCAGGACAGCCGCCTGGCCCTGGGCGAAGCGGGGCGGGTGGTTGCGCCGGGGGGAAGAATCCTGGTCATGGAGCCGGCGGTTGACGGTGAGGCCCAGCAACTGTTTCATTTTTTCGAGGACGAGACCATCGCCCTCGAATCGGCCATGGCGGCCATCGCTGACAGTCCCTTGCGTGTCGCGCAGGCCACGCAGTTTGAAGCCGACTGGCAATTCGAGAGCAAATACGAGTTCAGCCACTATATGTTCGCGTATCATGACCTGGCCTGGAACGCGCAGACCGAGGCCGGGCTTTTCCGGCAGTTGGGTGGAAAGGCGGCGGATCGCCCCCTGGTGCTCAAAGACAAACTCAAGCTGCTGTGCTTGTCCGTGTGATAATCGTTTTCAGGATGGTTCAGGCGGGCTGTCATGCAGATCGGAACCGTTGTTTTTATGACGAAGGCTACGGGGGAAAAATCAGGTGGTCCAGGATAAGCCCCCAGAACGCGGCGCCGGACGGTGCGCTGAAATACCACCCCAGATGGGCCAGGCACCCCCGGCAGATGCCGACCCGCCAGGCAAAACCGGGGAACCAGGTAAACTCATCGGATGGGGGCCCCACGGGCGCACACCCCTCCGCCGCACTGAAACAGCCGATGGTAAACACGATGCCGGCAGGGTTGGCAAAGGTGTGCTGGGAGGCGCCCGACATGGATGTCTGTTCTTCTTCCCGGGTGATGGGAGAGAGGCATTCCCGGCAGAGAATGAGGCGTTCCTCCGCTTCTTCCGCCAGGGGGCTGCCTTCGGGCGCCGTGTCTTCCCCTTTCTCGGGAGTGGGCGGTGTTTTAAGCCATATTGTTGGTGGCAACCGTTGTGGCGAATACGGCGAGTCGGGATTTGTTCCTTCAAGGCACATCGGTCAACTCCCCATGCGTCGTTGAAAACGACGACGCGGTGGTTGTCGGGGCGGACGCGCGCTGACGACCATACTATACGTCTTTTTGGACGTTAGAACAAGCTTGGGCGCATGCCGCACTTTACATCGGGTGACGGTTGTTTACCTTAGAGGGCGAACAGGGATAAAGAGCCCTGCAACCTTACAGAAAGGGAGGCCGTACCATGGAAGATTCCCCCCGCGATACCAATGGCGAAAGTGATTGTGTCATTACGGTGTATGACGGTTCCTGGATGACCTGCGATATGATTGAGGAAGCGTCCGACAACTTAACAGGTGATCCTTGCTTGATATAATAGCGGTAATCTATTACAGGTCTGTTCAGGGCCATTCGCCTTGAACGGGCCTTTTCTTTTTATTCCCTTGCCAGCCACGCTGTGTTTACTTTCGTCTCCGCGCATCTGTTGTGCGGCCAAGAAGGCCCCACGTTTCGGTCCATTTTGTACTGGACCTGAGCGCCTTAGATTATGACGTTCAATTATTCGGGAGCGCCGCCATGAAAAAAAACGCCCTGCTCATCGCCGTTATCGGCTTGCTGTTGTTCGCTTCCCAGGCCCTTGCCATGAACCCGATGCTCATGAAGCAGGCCACCCAGAACAAGGGGGAGAAGACCGCCGAGGCGGTGGCTCTGCCGGAAAACCTGTCGGCTGAAGATATCGACGCCCTGATGGCCCGCCTTAACGACGATCAGGTGCGGCGCCTGCTGATTGCCCAACTGCAGGCCGAGGCGCAAAAAGCCTCTGCAGCGGGGACAGCGCAGCAGGTGAGCGGCCTGGGGCGGGTCATCCAGTGGTTCGAAAGCCGGACCGAGCTTCTTGTCACCAGGGTTTATCGGCTGGGAGTCGGCCTTCTCGACATCCCCGGTGATATCGGCCGGGCCATGGGCCAGTTGACGGATTATCAGGGCGCCGGGCGGTTTTCCTTTATGGTGTTGATCGTCCTTGTTTTTCTGGCGGTGGGATATGGGGCGGAACAGCTGTTTTACCGCCTGACCGTAACGTTTCGCTCCCAGATCGACACTATGCCGGGGATGGACGGCGTACTGAAATTCTGGGGGACGGTCATCAAATTCATCCCCGAACTAATCGGTCTTTTGATTTTTACCGTAACCCCCTTTGTGTTGTTTTTTATGGCCATCAGCAAGGAAGACAAGGGGCTGCGCCTGCTTTTCCTGGCTTTTCTCCTGACAGTTGTGGGCATCCGGCTGTGCGCGGCCTTGCTGCGCCTGATTTTATCCCCCGAGACCGAGAAATTGCGGTTGGTCCATTTGTCGAACGCGGTGGCCCGCTATTTTTATCGACGGTTGTTGCTGGTGGCCAGCATTCTGGCTGTCGGCATGATCCTGCAACTGTTGCTGGAACGCCTGGGGGCCACCCTGACAACCCGCATGTGGGTTGTGCTTACCTACGGAACCGCAATCGTCCTGATCTTTGCCGGCATGATCTGGCGCCATCGCCACGCCGTCCGCGATCACCTCATGCAGGGAAAGACGGCGGGTGGCGAGGAAAACCTCTGGCTGCGGGACCAGTTTGCCGGCATGTGGCACACCCTGGCCCTGGCCTACCTCTTTCTGGTGTGGGGGCTTGGTTTTACCAACCTGGTGACGGCCGACGAACTGCGGATCCGCGGTACCTTCATTCTCAGTTTTCTCATTGTTCCCATCTACCTGACGCTCGATCGCCTGGCACTCTGGTGCCTGGATTCTACCGTAGCACCCCGAATCGAAACCATCTCGCCATTGACGACGGATGAAGGCCCCGGAAGCGCAAGCGTTGTGGAAGAGGATTTGTTAAAAAAAGAAGGCGCTAACTACCTGGTCATCGTTCGGCGGGTGGTGCGTCTCGTGGTGTTCGCGGCTGTGGCGCTTTGGTTCCTGGATATCTGGGGAATGAAAGTCCCCATCGGTGAGGCGGCCGTGGAGGCGGTTTTCAACATCCTGGTCACCCTGCTGCTGGCCCATATCGTCTGGGAGTTGATCAATGCCGCCATCAACCGCAAGCTGGCCAAGGGCGGTTTTGTCGAAGAGGCCGAAAACAAGGATGATGAGGATGAGTGGGGGGGCGCCGGTGCCAAGGATCGCTCCCAGACCCTGCTGCCCATGCTGCGCAAATTCATCGGGGTCGTCATGGTGGTTATGGTCACCCTGATCGTGCTCTCGTCCATCGGTGTGGAAATCGGTCCTCTTTTGGCCGGGGCCGGGGTGATCGGCCTGGCCATCGGGTTCGGCGCCCAGAAGCTGGTGCGCGATATCCTCTCGGGGATTTTCTTTTTGATGGACGATGCCTTCCGGGTGGGCGAATATCTGGACGCCGGGGGCATATCCGGCACCGTGGAGGAGATCACCCTGCGTACCATCAAGCTGCGCCACCACCGGGGTATGCTGCAGATTGTGCCGCTGGGGGATCTCAAGTCCGTCACCAACTTCATGCGGGGCGGCATGGTGGTGAAGTTCGACCTGAAGCTGCCCTACGACACGGATATCGACAAGGTGCGCAAGATCATCAAGAAGGTCGGCAAGAAAATGCTGCTGGACGAAGAGCTGGGTCCCGATTTCATTAAACCGCTGAAATCCCAGGGGGTGCGCAGCGTGGGGGATTCGGTCATGACCTTCCGGGCCAAATTTACCGCCCGCCCGGGAACCCATTTCGTCATACGGCGTGAAGCCTACAAGCATATCACCGCGGCCCTTGAAAAAGCGGGGATTCATTACGCCCATCGCAAGGTGATCGTGGATCTGGCGCCGGAGCTGGCTGAAAAAATGGATGTCGCGCCCGCGAGCACGGACCGGGCCGGGGAAAGATCAGCTCAAAAATTGACGCCCGAGCAGAAGGTTCAGGTGCTGGAGGCCGGTGCCGCGGCAGCCCTGGATACCATTGCCGAGGAAGAGAAGCCGGACCCCAAAGCCAAAAAAAAGAAATAGACATTATGTGATCGTTTGAGGACATGGCCTGTCGCTGATCGGGATTTGGGATAACCTCTCCGGTTGGCAGCAGGCCTTCTTTTTTGGGCGCGGGTACCTTTGTGTGCCTCGTTGGTTGCCAATTATTCAGCCGGTATTAGTATGGGATTCACTTGTCAGACCAGCACCGAAATTGGGTGCTGGGTTTTCATCGCACAAAAAAGGAGGGTCCCATGAGTATTATGGTCGCGAAAGCGGCGCCGGATTTCGAGGCGCCGGCGGTTATGCCCAGCGGCGTGATTGAAGAAAACTTTAAATTGTCCGACCTGCGCGGACAATATGTCGTCATATTTTTTTATCCCCTGGACTTTACCTTCGTCTGTCCCACCGAGATCCTGGCCCATCACAAGCGGATGGCGCAGTTTAAAGAAAAAGGTGTCGCGGTGGTGGGCGTATCCATAGACTCCCAGTTTACGCATTTTGCATGGCGCAACACGCCCGTGGCGGAAGGCGGCATCGGTGTGATCGATTTCCCGCTGGTGGCCGACGTGAAACATGACATCACCCGGGCCTACGGCATCGAACACCCGGACGGGGTTGCCCTGCGGGCTTCGTTTCTCATCGACAAGGAAGGTATTGTTCAGCACCAGGTGGTGAACAACCTGCCCCTGGGGCGCGATGTCGATGAGATGCTGCGCATGGTGGACGCCCTGCAATTCACCGAACAACACGGCGAAGTCTGCCCGGCCGGCTGGCACAAAGGCGACACGGCCATGAAACCGGACGCCGACGGGGTGTCGGATTACCTGCGATCGAACGCTGAAAACCTATAGCGGTTTGTAATCGTGACGATCCAGCTCATGTCGGCGATCGTTTTGGCATGGGCTGGATCACCGGTCGGGTATCGCCGCATTGGCCTGCCCATGGCAGGCGCTTCCTATCGGCAACATCAACGATATGCTTGACGACTGCGGCCTGGCGCTTTAGTATGGCAATAGATCGCGTCACCGCTATCGCTTGCCCCTCGATGATACCCCTTCACTTCTGCTTGCTTGACAGGCGCGTTGCTGCTACATCATGGTTTAACGTGTCCGGGTTTCTATGAGAATGCCATTTCCGCCGATCATTTCAGGTAAAGACAATTTACGGGAGGGCGTCGTGAGTGACCATCGAAAAACAAGCGGGCCGCCTGATAGCCTTTTGAGTGAAGATGAAAAACGGCATCAATGCCTGGTGGACCGCCGCTCCGGGTTTGATCGACGGCGCGCCTACAGCCTGGCTTATTTCGCCAATGGCGGGCTCGAACGCCGCCAGGGGCATGACCGCCGGGACACGAACGAACGTCGCCGGATCTGGGAAATGCGCGGCACCCCCTGCCCCGGAACCTGACGCGGTATTTGCCGGCCGTATAGACCGATCCATCCAGGGGGTTCGTCATTGAATCGATTTTCCCCACCCGCTATATCGAAATAAAGATTACCCGCTTTCCGAAGCACTTCAACAGGGTTTCCCTCAATCGTAAAATCCGTTGCGAAGGTCAGCCTAATTGGATATGGTGGCCGCCGAACGAAGATCGCAGGGAGGCTGGATCACCCGTGATCGTCATTTTGACACCTCCATAAGGAAAGGTTCCGTAACCATGTCTAGACGCATTTCAGTTGTCGTCCTGATCGCGCTGATCGCGGTTTCTCTGGTGGTGGGCTGCAGCAAGATCAACAAGGAAAATTACGACAAGATCCAGCTGGGCATGACCTACGACGAGGTCGAGGCCCTATTGGGAACACCGGACGAGGTCAAAGATGTCATCGGTACCAGGAGCTGTGTCTGGGGCAAAGCACCGCAAACCATCAGTATCAAGTTTGTCGGCGATAAAGTTGTTTATCACTCGGCCGAGGGGCTCAAATAGCCGCTGGATAGACCCCTGTAATCTCACTCTGACGATGAAACCGGATGATCACGATGGAACAGCAATGCCTGGCGATCCTGCAACGCCTTTTGTCCGACTGCGGGGCGGCGACCCTTGAACCGTCGCTGCTAAATCACTTCTACAAGCATTGTGCCCGCCAGCCGGCATTGCGCCACCGGCAGTTGGCAAGCGTTTCCTTAAAAACCCTGCTCTATCGCTACCCCAGGCTGCGGCCAGAAATACAGGTTGCCTTGAACACGTTTGTTGCCGATCAGTGGCGGCGCTACACGACGGAGACCCCCTTGCCGCAGGTAGCCCCTGACGCCCCGCAAACCGATGCCGCTCCGACGGTTGCCCACGCTGCGCCGGCACCCACCGCGCCTCCCAGCGACGATCGACCGGCCTTGCCTGCCATGCGTGAAGACTGGTTCGACCGGTTTTTAAACGGGGTTCGCATTCTGCTTTTTCTCTAGTTTTATCCTAAACCCGCCACATCTATTGGAGGACCCGGAGAGGTAGAACCGATGCGGGGTGATTTTTTCAAAAGGTTTCTTCATTTTCTGTCCCGTGCCAGAAAACGAAGCAAAAGAAAACGCCCGTGTCCCGCTTGATCCTGCGCGTCGCCGCTGTGGCCGGAGCACGCGGAAACTCGCCCGCCTAATAGCGGACTCAGACAGTCCGCGCGCTTATTTCCGCCCACAACGCCGATGCTCGGCGCGGGACAAAGGGAAATAAAAAACATACATCCAAAAACGTTTTCAAGCCCCCGCAAGGGGGCTACCTGAGGCCTCTCGCTTTGCGGGAGAAGTCCCACTAGATTCTTTTACATCACGCCATTAATACTTTATCGCAACTAAAATGGTGGCTTGCGGATTGTCGTCCTGGGCCGCTGTGCCTAGTGGTGCGCGTCGTCATCCCGCCCAGCCGAAACTGGGGACACAATAGATGGCTATCGGAAGTGGTTCATATTCGGGCGCTGCAGTAATTCGGGGGCGATGTCGAAAAAGCGATCCAGGGCAGCGCGGATGGCGTCCATGTCCCGGGCCCGGGTGAGGCGGGCGTACAACGTATGGCCGAATTGGAAGTTGGCCGAGAAGTAGGCGGCAAAGCGCATAAACCGCCGCCGGGCGGTTTCGGGATGATAATAGCGTTCCAGGAGGCGGGTCAGCTTTTGGGCACCGGTGCGGTAGATATCGGGGGCGGGTGTGAGGGTACCGGTCCATTCCCCGAAAATCCAGGGTTTGGCCAGCGCCAGGCGTCCCAGAGCAACGCCGTCGCATCCGGTGGTTTGCACCATCCGTTCGCAGTCGGCCCGATCAAATACGTCCCCGTTGCCGAACACCGGGATATCCACAGCGGATTTGACGTCGGCAATATAGGCCCATTTCGGTGGGCGGGTGCGCCGGTCCGGGGCTACCCGGGGATGGAAGGTCAGGGCATCGGCTCCGGCCGCTTCAAAACGCCGGGCCATGGCGACGGCTGCTTCGGGCCGGTCTTCCCATCCGGTGCGGAACTTGACGAAAACGGGGATATCCACCGCTTCCCGGACAGCGGCAACAATGGCGGCGGCCTTGTCCGGCACACGCAGCAGGGCGGCCCCGCACTGCTTTTTGCAGACGGCGGCCACCGAGCATCCGAAGTTGATATCCACGCCGAAGAAACCCTCTTTTTCAATAATGGCGGCGGCGCGCGCCATGGCAGCGGGATCGTTGCCGAAGATCTGGCACACGAGTTCCTGCAGATTTTCGCCGCTGCGCCACATGAACCCCCCCTGGTCGTGGCCGTTGCCGCAGGGCACCGAGCGGGCCCAGCACATTTCGGAAAACAGCAGGCCGTAGCCGCCGTAACCGGCGACCAGTTCCCGAAAGGCGGTGTTGCCCAGTTTGGACAGCGGCGCCAGGAAAAGGCGCCCGGGAATTTGCCGACCCCGCACGGTAAGCGGCCGGCGTAAAAAAGTGGTCAGGGTGTCGGAGGGCATGGGCATTGTGGTTTGGGTCCATCGTACAAGGGCGCCTGTCAAACGTGTCGGCGGCCTTGCTGTTTGCGGTGGGTATCAGCGGTCGCCATAGACGAGATCGAAAAGTCGGTTTGCTTTGTCTTCATCCAGTTTTTTAAGAATTTTATATTGCTCTAATGCGGCCGTGCGCTCGCCTGCGCGCAGGTAGTAAAGGCCCATATTGTAATGGGCCTCGACGAAATCAGGATCGATGCGCAGCGCTTCCTTGTAGGCATTGGCCTCCTTACGATAGTTGCCCATATTGGCATAGACAAGGCCCAGCGCATAATGGGCCGGTGCAAAGTCGGGTTTGAGGGCCAGCGTCTGCTGCTGGGCGGCAATGGCCTGGTCATAGAGGCCGAGTTGGTTGCATACCAGCCCCAGGCGAAAATAGGCGGGAAAGAACTTGGGGGCTTTGCCGATGATATCCTGGTAGACCTGCTTTTCTTCTTCCGGTCGCCCCAGTTGTCCCAGCGTTTCGCCCATTTCAAAGTGGGAGGGAAGATGTTTGGGGTTGGCGGCCAACGCGTCCCGAAATGTGGCTACGGCCTCTTCGTAGCGCCCCAGCTGCCGGTAGTAGTGCCCCAGGTTGTAGTAAGCGTTGGCGTTGGCCGGGTCGGTGCGGATAACCTGCTGGTAGGCCTCGATGGCCTCAGCCGGCTGCTCCAACCCGATGTAGCAGTTCCCTAGCCCAAACCAGGCCTCGGTGCTGTCCGGGCTGTTTTCAACCGCCTCCTGGAAATAGTTCAACGCTTCTTTGTATTCACCGCGAATGGAAAAGCTGAAACCTTCCCGGCACAGATTCTGTACTTCCCGGGGTTTGTGCTTGATGCGGGCATAGGTCCATTCCGCCACGGAAAGCGCGGTTTCCGTTTGTTCCAGTTTCAGCAGGTTGTCGCTGGCCAGGGCGAAATTGAGATTTTGTCCTATCCGGGACTGGAAAGAGACGATGCCGACAACCTGCCCATAGCGGTTGACCACGGGGCTTCCGCTGGATCCGCTGGAAATCGGAGCTGAAAATTGAAATATGGTGCCAACGTCGGGCACATCCCGGATGGCCGAGACGATGCCTTCGCTGACGGTCTGTTCGAGGCCCAGCGGACTGCCCACCACCACCACCTGGTCCGCAATTTCCGGGGGTGTTTCGGCAATCTGCAGCCAGTGGCGGCGTTCGGCCGGAATATCCACGGCCAGTTGGATCAAATCGACGGTTTCGTTATCCGCCAGCACGGAGACGACCGGATAGGATTCGCCGTCCCGGGTCTTGACCGTCGCTTTATAGGCCCCTTCCAATACATGGTAATTGGTGATCAGGTGCCCCTTGTCGTTGATAAAAAAGCCGGTTCCCAGACCGACGGGTTTCATTTCCGCATTAAACGTCCGGATGGTGGCCACCGCTTGCTGGACGTCGGCCACCATCCTGTTGATGGTCAGCGGCGGCAAATCGGGCGACAGCGTCTTTGCGGTGCAGCCGCCGAGCAGAACCGCGACAGCGAGCAGCCCGAAGGTCAATCGTTTGTCGCCTGCGATGGCTTTCATGCGTATATCCTTTTGTACGAAGCGGCGGAAGGCTTGGCGTCTTGGAATCCTGACATCAATATGCGGCGCCGCACGGGCGGTGTCAATCGCCGGCTTGTCGATCGCTGTTTAAGGCCGGCTTCGTGACTTAGTGTTCATCCAGAAATAGGCAAATTTGGTTGAGATCAAGGCGCGCGAAAAATTTAACCGCAGGCATATGGTTGATATTCCGAGGCTTCAATTTTTCGCGCAACGCCGATATCAGGCAAATTGGCCATTTATGGATGGGCACTACCTATACGATGGTAAGGATGTCCGGACACAGGGTTTCATCATCCTGGGCAAGGCGATCACGCCTGACCGCTTCCGGCAGGTAGTGGAGGATGTCATCCGCGGTGACGCCGTCGGCTCCGAGGGCGTCGGCCGCAAGGTCCCCGGCAGTGCCATGCAAGGCCACACCCTTGCACACGGCCTTGTCCACGGGCAGCCCGGCGCCCACCATGGCGGCGATGGCACCGGCCAGCACGTCGCCGGCCCCGGCGGTGGCCATGGCGTGGTTGCCCGTCGTGTTGATATAGACCCGCTGGTCCGGAAAACCGATCAGGGAGTGCGCGCCCTTCAGGACGATGATCGCCTGGAGGCGGCCGGCTGTTTTTTGCAGGGTGCCGATGGGGTCGTCCTGGATCGCTTCCGGTGACCGGCCGGTGAGGCGCGCCATTTCCCCCAGGTGCGGTGTCAATACAGTGTCGGCGGAGCGGTTGCATACGCTATCGGCTGATGGGCTGATGGCCGTAAGGCCGTCGCCGTCGATCACTATCGGCACCGGCACGGTTGCGGCCAGTTGGCGCACGAGTCGGGCGGTTTCTTCGTTCAAGGATAGCCCGGGGCCGATGACGACCATATCCCGGGTGCCGGCAACGGCGGCCAATTGGTCGTGATTACTGAAGGCGATGCTGCCGGCATCTGTTTCCACCTGGGGGAGAAAGACAATTTCAGGGCCGCGGGCCGCGATCGTCGGAACAATGGCGGCCGGGGCGGCCAGCCGAGCGTAGCCGCCACCGGCTTTGAGAAACGCCATGCTGGCCAGGTAGGGCGCGCCATAATAATCAGCGGCCCCGGCGATAAAAAGCGCATCGCCAAAACTGCCCTTGTGGCCCCAGGGGAGCCGCTCGGGGATGCGCGGCGGATGATTGATGGCGATGGCGAGGTCGTCGGCCCGGGTTAATCGGGGCGGGAAGCCGATGTGGGTGGTGTACAGCCTTCCACCGTAGTGGTAACCGGGGTAGAGAAGGTTGCCGACCTTGGGCAGGCCGAAGGTGACGGTCAGGTCGGCGCGGATGGCCGTCCCCATGACCTGACCGGTGTCGCCGTGAATGCCGGACGGGATATCCAGACTGACGACCGGACGATGGCTGGTATTCACGCTTTCGATGACGTCGGCATAATGGCCGCGCACCGGTTTGGAAAGCCCGGTTCCCAGAATGGCATCGACGACCAGGTCGCAGGTTTTTATCAGGTCGGCCAGGGCCGCCGGGCTCGAATAGGGCGTCGTGGCGATGCCCAGGCGTTGAATGATCTCCCAATTGACGGCCGCGGCGCCGCGATAGCGGGTGACGTCGCCCAGCAGCAACACCTGCGGCTGTCCGCCGTCGGAGAAAATTTTGCGGGCCACCACCAGGCCGTCGCCGCCGTTATTGCCGCTGCCGCACAGCACCAGGATGCGCCTGCCAGCGACCGGAAAACGATCCTGCAGCACCCGGTAGGCCGCCAGTCCGGCGTTTTCCATGAGCAGGGTTTCGGGAATGCCGAAATCTTCGATGGCGCGTTGATCCATGGCGCGCATCTGGGCAACGGTGGCGATTTTCATGGGTAACCCCCTGTGCCGATGTGGCGGTGATGCCGATCAACGGATATGGATCGGTTATCACCGTGGATTGGTTTGCGCTGCGGCGGAAGGCCGACCGGGAGCCCCAACATACGGCCGGGACTTTGCCTGAAATGCGTCACACCTACCAGAGAAACTCCCCGCGGAGCAAGGGAAAAGGCGGTTTGCCGGAGGTCCGAGGCTTGACAATTCATGCGCCCTCGGCTATGGGCAGATGGACGACGAGGAGCGCAAGGAACCATGATAATCGGCCACGAAAACTGGTGGTGGTCGGCGGATTGAAGCTGCTCACCACCAGACCATTCAAATGAACCGATCAGGGCTGTGAGCCGCTTCAACATCAGGCGTTGGAGAAGCTCATGGCCTTTTTTTTAGGCCGACACCGTCAACAAGAGGATGCGATCTTAAATGCGACGATTGATGCTGGGCAATGAAGCGATCGCGCGGGGGCTGCTGGAAAGCGGATGCGCCGTGGCAACATCCTATCCCGGGACACCCGCTTCGGAGATACTGGTGTCCGTTGCCGCCATGCGGGAAGCGGAAGCGATGGACATGCATGTGCAATGGGCGGTGAACGAGAAAATCGCTTTCGAGATCGCCTATGCGGGCGCCATGACCGGCCTGCGCACCGCAGTCAGCATGAAGCAGGTGGGTCTTAACGTGGCCTCGGACCCCCTGATGAGTGCCGCCTACATGGGCACCAAGGGGGGCTTTGTGGTGATCAGTGCCGACGACCCCGGCCCGCATTCCTCGCAGACCGAGCAGGACAGCCGCATGATGGCCATGATGGCCAAAATTCCGGTCCTGGATCCGGATTCGCCCCGCCAGGCCAAAGAGATGGTGGGTCTGGCGTTTTCACTGTCGGAAGCTTTTGAAATCCCGGTTATGGTTCGCCCCACAACCCGGGTGTGCCATGCCCGTCAGGACGTTGCCCTGGATCCTCTGATGAAGATGTCCCGGCAGCCGGTCTTCGAGCGGGATCCCGCCCGCTGGGCGGCCACCCCTAAATTTCGCCATCATCTGCACGGTGAGCTGGAAGGTAAATTAGCGGCCATCGCGGCCTACGAGGCCACGGCGCCGACTCAATTGAACCCCTCCGTAAAAGGGCCCCAGGCCGTCGTGGTTTCGGGCGTGGCGGCGGCGCATACCACAGAAATCATGCGCGATATCGGGTTATGGGAGACGCTGCCCCTCTACCAGGTGCGGCAGCCGTTTCCACTGCACACCGCGTTTATTGCACAGGTGACGGCACAGCACGACGCGGTCCTGGTGATCGAAGAGACCACCGGCATGATCGAAATGCAGCTGGGCGATCGCCAACGGGTGACCGGCAAACTGACCGGCGCCGTGCCCCGGGTGGGCGAATTGACGCCGGAGGCCATCGAACAGGTTCTCTGTGATTTTGTTCACCGACCCTGTACCGTCAAGACGCCCCCCGCCGTTCCCGGTCGCCGGCCGACGCTGTGCGCGGGGTGCCCGCACCGGGCGAGTTTTTTTGCGATCAAGAAAGCCGCTCCCCGGGCCATCTACACCAGTGATATCGGGTGTTATACGTTGGGGTTGAACCTGGGTGCGGTGGATACGGTACTTTGCATGGGAGCCGCCATCAGCCAGGCGGCCGGTTTTTACCACGCCTTCAAGGGCGAGGCCAAACCCCGGGACGTGGTAGCCACGATCGGAGACTCCACCTTTTTCCATGCCGGTCTTCCGGCCCTGGTGGACGCCGTCGCACAAGGCGTCCGTTTCGTTCTGGTGATCCTGGATAACCGCACCACGGCCATGACCGGCAATCAGCCTACTCCGGCAAGCGGGTGGGGGGCCTGCGGTGAACCCCTGCACACCGTGGATATCGAAAAACTGGTCCGGGGCTGCGGCGTCGATTATGTGCGCGAGGCCAATCCGTATGAGACGGACGATCTGATCCGGGTTCTCAAGGAGGCGCTGGTCTATTGCCGTGAATCCGGTCCGGCGGTGGTGATTTCCCGCTACCCCTGTCTGCTGGACAAGCAGTCGTCTGTGGACCAAACGGTCGGTGCGCCGCCCGAAGTGACCGATGACTGCGATGGCTGTGGCTACTGTGTTCAGCATTTCGAATGTCCGGCCATCATGATGGCCGAAGATGAAACCCATGTGACCATTGACCCCGTACTCTGCACCGGCTGCGGTGTTTGCCGGACCGTTTGCCCGAAGCAATCCATCCGGTAGCCGGCTGATAATGCGATAGGACGTGAAGGACGCCTCATGAACGAAACGATTCACCAGCAGATTGTCATCAGCGGCGTGGGCGGACAAGGGGTATTATTCGTTACCCGCCTCATGGCGGAAGCGGCCATCCGCAAGGGCCTGCCGGTACTGACCTCGGAAACCCACGGCATGGCACAGCGGGGCGGGACGGTGATTTCCCATCTGAAGGTCGGCGCTTATACCAGTCCTTTGATTCGGACCGGCCAGGCCGATGTGCTCCTGGCGATGAAGGACGAGGGTGCCGCCCAGCATGGCCACTACCTGCACCGTAACGGATGGGCGGTCGTCAACGGCGCCGTGCTTGCGGAAGGATGGCGGCAGCTGGATGCCGACGGCCTGGCCCATCAGATCGGCAATCCGCGGGCCGTCAATCTGGTGGTGCTCGGCGGCGTCCTGGCGGAAGGGGCACCTCACCCCCTGTTTTGTACAGCAGAAGATATTCGAGCGGTAATGGCAGAGCGATTAGCTGCTAAGCCCGCTTTACTGGAGAAGTCATATAAAGCGTTGGACGCGGGGCTGCAGGCCGTTGCCTCCTGATGGCATCCGAAGGGAGAGATGGCCGGCAGTTCCCATTATCAATAGCAGCCGTCAATTATTGACGTTGGCGTGCTGAAGCCGTGGAGGAGAGTCAAACATGAAAAGAAAACCCGATGCGCGGTTGACGTTGTGCCTGGTCGTTTGTCTGATGACCTTTCTGCTGATGCCGATCGGTGCGGTCGCCGGTTCGATTTCTCTCAGCTACGCCAATTTTCCGCCGGCCCCCACCTTCCCCTGTGTGCAGATGGAACGCTGGAAGACCGAGGTGGAAAAACGCACCAATGGGGCGGTGTCGATCAAAACCTATCCCGGGGGCACCCTGTTGGGGGCCAAGGAGATGATGGACGGCGTGATTGCCGGCCAGGCCGATATCGGCAACCTCTGTATGGCCTATCAGCCGGGGCGTTTCATCGTCACCAATGCCACCAGCCTGCCGCTGGGCATTCCAAACGCCCGCACGGGGAGCTTGGCCCTCTGGGACCTGTATAAAAAGTATCAGCCGGAAGCGTTCAGCCAGGTCAAGGTGCTGACCATGTTTACCACGGCCCCGGCCAACATCATGTCGAAAACCGCGGTCCGCAGCCTCGATGACATCCAGGGGATGGATTTGCGCGCCTCCGGTGGCGCCGCCCAGATCCTGAAAGCCTGGGGTGCCAACCAGGTCGGGATGCCCATGTCGGCAACGCCCGAAGCGCTGCAGAAGGGTGTCGTTCAGGGGCTTTTTTCTTCTCTGGAAGTCATGAAAGATCTGAAATTTGCGGAAAGCTGCAAATACGTCACCATGACGGATACCGTCATTTATCCGTTTGCGGTGGTCATGAATATGGATCGCTGGAACGCCCTGCCGCCGGAGGTCCAGAAGGTGATCGAAGACATGGGCACCGAGCAGGCCGAATGGACGGGCACCTACATGGATCAGCACGTGAAAGATTCCATGGAATGGTCGGTCAAGGAGCAGAAGGTCGACGTCATTGCGCTGGATGCGGCCACCAAAAAGGCCTGGGACCAGAAGCTGCAGTTCATTACCGACAAATGGGTGACGGATGCCAAGGCCAAGGGGTTCCCGGCCGAAGACATCGTGGCCGACATTCAGAAACTGACAAAACAGTATCAGTAAATCCGACACAACTTTGGGCCGCAATCGCCAAGCGGGAAATTGCGGCCCTTTTATCGAGGTGTAGCGTATGACCGGGTTGATGCGCCTGACGCGTCTGTTGAACCGCCTGCTTGTTTTCGTGGGCGGGGTTTTTCTGGTCGGCATGATCGTGCTGACCTGTGCCAATATTGCCAGCCGCACGGTGTGGCAGCCGATCCGGGGCACGTTCGAAATGATGGGGTATTTCGGCGCCGTGGTGACGGCCCTGGCCCTGGCCTACACCCAGTTGAACCGCGGTCATATCGCCGTCAATGTTCTGATTCACCGCTTTTCGAAGAAAACCCAGCGGCGCCTGAACGCCTTCAACAACACCGTCTGTACGGTGTTTTTCACCATGGTGGCCTGGCAGGTCGGACTGAAAGCCCATAGCTTCATGAAGACCGGCGAAGTGTCGGAAACCCTGCGGGTGATTTTCTACCCCTTCACCTATCTGGTCGCCGCCGGTTGCGCGGTGATGGCGCTGGTTTTTCTGACCGATCTGGTACAGGCGGTTCGAACCCGCAACGGAGCTGCCAAATGAGCCCGGCCATGGTGGGCCTTTCAGGCATTGTCATTCTGCTCGCGGTCTTGTTCCTCTTGGGGATGCCGGTGGGGGTGGCCATGGCCCTGGTCGGGTTTGCCGGGTTCTGCATTCTCGTGTCCTTTAAAGCGGGTCTCCATATGCTGAGTTCGGTCATCTGGGACACCTTTTCCAAATATGGCCTGACCGTGATTCCCCTTTTTATATTCATGGGCCAGGTGGCCTTCCATTCCGGGGTCAATGCCAAGCTTTACAATGCCGCCTACAAGTGGGTCGGCCATATCCGGGGCGGCATTGCCATGGCCACCGTGATGGCCTGCTCGGCCTTTTCGGCCATTTGCGGCTCCAACGCCGCCACCGCCGCCACCATGACCACGGTGGCCCTGCCGCAGATGCGCAAATTCAATTACCACCCCAAGCTGAGCACCGGCGCCATCGCCTGCGGCTCCACCCTGGGGGTGGTCATTCCGCCCAGCGTGGTGTTGATCGTCATCGGGTTGTCCACCGAGCAGTCCATCGCCCGATTGTTTTACGGCGGCGTGGGGGCCGGTATCCTGCTGACCCTGACCCTGGTGGTGACGGTGATGCTGGTTTGCCGCCGCCATCCGGACTGGGGACCGGTGGGGCCGCCCACCAGCTGGCGGGAACGCTGGGTTTCGCTCAGCGGCGCGCTGGAGATGGTGGTGCTCTTCCTGCTGGTGATGCTGGGCCTGTTCTTCGGCGTGTTTACGCCGACCGAGGCCGGTGCGGCCGGGAGCTTTCTGGCGCTCCTGATTGCCGGTGTCCAGGGCCGCCTGTCCTGGAAAGGGTTCCTGGCCTCGGTGACGGACACCCTGAAAATCTCCTGCATGGTGATCGTGATCGTCACCGGTGCCATGATTTTCGGCCGTTTTCTGGCGGTCACCCGCATTCCTTTCGACATTGCCGCCTGGGTGGTTGGGCTGCCGATACCCAATGTCTGTGTGATAGGGATTATCTTCCTGATCTACATCATCGGGGGCGCGGTGATGGACGCCCTGGCCCTGCTGCTGATCACGATTCCGATTTTTTTCCCGGTGGCGGCCGAGCTGGGCTACGACCCCATCTGGTTCGGCGTGACGATCACGGTGGTGACGACCCTGGGGGCCGTGACCCCGCCGGTGGGGGCCACGACCTATGTGGTGGGGGGGATGGCGGGCGACATTCCGCTGGAGGATGTCTTCCGCGGGGTGACCTATTTCCTGCCGGCCTACATCGTGTGCATTATCATTTTGATGCTGATCCCGGAGGTTGTCACCTTTTTGCCGAATCTGCTGCGGTGATGGCGCGATTCATATCCGGCGGGAGACCGATCGAAAACAAACATGATGACGTTACGATGGACCGATAGGAAGCTTTAAAATCATTTTATGAGGGGTGGCCGCAAATGGTGCGCAAGGCGCGGCTGCCCTCAATCGATTTGAGCCCGAACCGTACCCTTTGATCTGTGCGAGCAACTGGTAGCCTCCCACAATACGGTTCGGGCTCTTTTTATTCCGAAAGCAAACAGCCAAAGCTAACTGGTAGACTGAACTGATAAATAATGGTGTGAATCGGATATCTGCAATTCTTACCTACTTTTATTACTGGCACGTAATCACAGATTTCTCTCCCATGGGATTAGTGCAGATTTTATCAAATTCGAACGTGTATTTGCAACACTCCCCTTCGAGGAACTTATTGTCCCCCGGATCAAAAAGTATGGGTTACGCAATGATTGCATCGCAGGATGTGCTGGCGCAATTCCCGTATCCTTCTGGAGTAGGGAATCCTTGCACAACATATAGACATGAGGGTTTCCATTTTTCAGTGAAGTTTTGGCACACAAAAATGAAAAAGCCTGATGGTCCAATTTTTTTGAATCTCTAAATTTGTTCAAACCGGATGAGCATAATTCCAGAAGTTGCAGAACCATTTTGACATAATGATATCAATCTCACCACTTTTTAGCGAAGAATTACCACAAATTTCTGTCTATGTTCAATTTGTAAGTGGATCAGGCTACGTCCGATGTAATAGCGTTTTGAAACGTTACTTTGGAAAAAATGCATTCAACAATTAAAACAGACAATATCCTTTTTGTGGTAGTAATCCATAAAATACCGTTTTCGCTCAACCCTTTTGCAGGAGAACGACCATCATCTCGTCTTCCAGCGCTGCCTTGAATGTCCGTGCGTCCGCTGTGGTGTCTACGATAGCATCGTAGTGCATGGGAATGGCGACCTTGGGCATGATCCGTTTGGCGGCCTCGACTGCCTCGTTAGCGGTCATGACGTAAGTGCCCGAAACTGGCAGCAGGGCGACGTCCACGGTTAGGCCGTCCATCTCGGGAATTAGGTCCGTGTCGCCGGCGTGGTAGAAGCGCGTCCCGTCAACGGTAACGATAAAGCCTAACCAGTTCTTGGTCTTGGGATGAATATCCTTGTTGGTATTGTATGCGGCCACTGCCTCGATGGGAATCCCAGCCACGGTCAGGCTGTCGCCGGGAGCAACCGCGCGGACATCGCTGCAGAGGCCTGTAACTTTTTTTGCCTATTCCGGTTCGGTGACGATCACCGTGTCCGGTTTGGTCAGCCGCTTTATGTCTTCAGTGGAGCAATGATCGAAGTGGGCGTGGGTAACCAGGATGATGTTTGCCTTTTTGCCGCCTTCGACCTTGAAGGGATCGATCATCAGGGTGAGGTCACCACTGGTGATTGCAAATCCATCATGACCCAGCCATTCGATGGTGTCTAAAACGGGAGTTGACATGGTTGCCTCCTTTCGTTCTATCATCGGTGTTTTGTATTCATAGCCGGTTTTCCCAACTGCCCAAGTACGATGGAAACCATTCTGCCTGCATGAAAGCTTCTTAAATTATTATACCAACGCCAGTGCGTGAGGCAGTCGACCGCCTCCAAGCCATGAGGGCAAGATTCAAGTCACTGATTGAAGACTATCTACGGAACAACATGTTTATACGTTCTGTCTGATTTCTGCCGATAATCATGTTGAATCCGTCGAACCACCTTTCCGGATCCATCTCGATCCCAGCCATTACTGAATCCCCCTTGCCGATGATATTGAAATAACGCTGTTGAGCGACCCTTGCGGCGAGCAATGTGCCTATACAGTAAAGGCCCATCCCGTATCCCATTTTGTGAAGTTCATATGGACTTTTATAAGGAGTCTTAGGGCTTCCTTCAATCATATTTGCCAGCAATAGAGCACTAGAATTTTGAAACTCTCGGGCCGCATCAGCAAGTTGCTGATCATTTTCGAGCGCTTCGATAAAGATCATTTCAGCACCGGCTTCTGCATAAAGTTGCCCACGTCGTATTCCCTCATCAAAACCATAAGGGCTTATCGCATCGGTACGAGCCATTATCATAAAGTCTTTCTGACTCTTGGCATAACTTGCCGCTGGATTAATCCGTAGCGATATCATGTCCTCAATACTGATGACATTTTTGCCGGTACCAAGGGCACCGTCCATGTGACCACAGGTTTTATTGATGGCAAACTGGTCTTCGATCTGAACGTACTGTCCGCCTTGTTTGTGCACCTGTCGACAGGTAAGCAGCACAGCTGAGGGTTCATTACCGTATCCCGTGTCAATATCTACCCCGATCGGAAAAGCGCTTTTGCCGTTGTCAAGAGCAGCCAGCCAAGTAGCCTGCTCGATAATATTAGTCTGCTGGACAATCTCGCTTCGAAGAATGTACCCCATGTCGGCAAGTCCATACATGGCCGCGCACAAGTATCCGGAGACAAAAGTGATAAATCCACCGATGTAATCAGGAACAGCATTTTGTTCGTAGAGTTCGTGCAGGCAGTGGTGGAGCTGCCTTGCCTCGACGCCGTTGGAAACCCCGATAGCTACAAGAATACGATCGCCTCGCTGGGCCACCATATCTCTCAGGTTCATGCGCTTTGCGTTCCAATCAATTGCTTTTGTCATTCCTTGCCTCCCATGAGAATTTTCAACGCTTCTTTAGTTTGGTGAACCCTTAGCACCAAGAAGGCTTTGCTACAATCGGAATGCGTGCTGGCATAGACGTAATCAATATTAATTCCAGCATCGGAAAGTTGCGTCGCGATTTTACCGGTCGCACCTGGTATATTGTCTAATTCAACCAAAATGACATCAGTTTCTATCAAACGAAATCCGGCATCTTGCAGCACATCGCGCGTTTCGGTCTCATTCTCTGGTACAATTCGCAACACCGCTTCTTCAATGGTGTCAATAGCACAGATGGCGTAGATATTGATGGCTCTGTCAGATATAAGCTTGCAAAGTTCTGCCAAAGCCCCAACACGGTTTTCTAAAAATACAGAGTACTGTTTGCTCAGCTTTGTACCCATTTTTCTTTCCTTATTTTAAAAGTAACTTGATGTGTAAAATTCAAAATTTATTTTAATAGTCCTCTTGGGTGGGTGATCGTTAGGCAGCCTCATTAAACATTTTTGCTCGACGGGTTTTGCCTAAATCGATAGGCCCTCAAGGGTCATCTGGTCGGCTATTCGCTTATGGCCAAAAGCAGGATGCTCACTATACTCAGGGAGATGATGCGATGAGCGGTTTTCTTGGGAAGCTGGCTTGGATGCGCGCCCGGTATCGGGGGCTTGTCCACCAATTCTTCCAGACCGTGCTCCTGAAAAATCCGCCTATACTCGTAAAACTGACTGCGAAGGATCTTGTGCATGAGGCAGGCCGAGTAAATGTAGCCCAATCTTTCAGCCAATTGTAGCAGGGTAAGGCGCTTTGTGTGCTAACTTCTCAGTTGCAGGCATTGTGCCCCCCTTAGGTTGAAGGTTTCAGCACAACACTTATACCCAGAGGACGACAATGCGTCATCCCCAACCGCTATCGGCTGAGGATGACGCTTTCCCTCATATTTTCCTGGAAGATCTTAACTTTTCCAACTTACTGTATTTGAGGAAGATTTTTTGGGTTACGTCCAAAGGAAAAAGGTACTATTGCTTCTCTATAATCGGCTATTCCATTAAGATAATCAATTTGTGATCTTAGTATTTTTTTATACATTGGATTAGCTTCAGAGTGTTTTACCTGCAATTTGTTTTTTATATTTTCAATTTTAGTGAGATCTTCATCCGATAATTTTGTGACGTTAATCCCTTTACTCTTAAAAAATTCAGTAGCTTTTGCATCATCATAGGCTAATTTAGTATAAGACCACATATGGGTTGCCATCGCCGCATTTTTAATAATATTCTTTAGATGTTCTGGTAGTGAATCCCATGACTTTTTATTCACCAAAACCCCATGTTGAGAACTTGTTTGATGCCATCCCGGGGTGCACCAATACTTTGTAATTTCATCAAAATGAAAATCTTGGTCATTAGACGGTGTGCTGAACTCAGCACCGTCTAAAACACCCCTTCTTAAAGCCTCATACAACTCTGCAACAGAAATTGTCATGGGCGTGGCACCAAGTTCCTTTAAAATTTCTCCAGGCAATAATCCCCCCAAACGTATTTTCATGCCTTTTAAATCATTTATACTATTGATTGGCTTATTAGACCGTATACCTGATTCCATGTGTGACATATAATGAGGGAACCAAATGCAACCATATTCCCCATATAATGTTTGAGCTAGATCGATTCCTCCATGTTGATAATCCCAAATTAGATAATCTTCCGCACTAAAAGTAACCGAATTAGATCCGAGGAGATCAAATGCAGTATCTTTACCACTCCAATAATTTGGCCAATCTACCCCCATCTCAACAGTACCCGAGCTAACCATATTTAGAACTTCTGTAGGTTTGCATAACTCGCCTGCGGCAAATACTTTTATTTTTAGTTCTCCATTGCTCATGCTTTCAACTGTTTCGGCAAATTTATAATCAGCTGCAATTATGTTTTTTAAACCAGCTGGCCAAACACTTACAAGTTTCCAATTATATGATTTAGCAGATGTAATTTTGACATTTAATACGATAATAGACAGTATAATTACAACAAACAAGAAAAAATAATTTTTAACCCTCATGACTTCCTCCCATGCAGTTATATGATGTTTTCTAAATTATCCAATAATAGTTTAGAACTCACCCCCTTTCTATGGTTTTATCAATTTTCTACACTAAATTATTACTATTTCATTAGCACCGATGGCAGCCATAGTACTGTTTGCGGGAAAACACATATTATTATCAAACCCAATTCCATTAATCTCCAAAAAGGGAATGCGCCCCAGTATATATCGCTTGTTTTTATTTCAGGCGGAGCGACACCTTTCAAATAGAAAAGTGCGTATCCAAAAGGAGGAGTAAGAAATGAATCTTGAAGCATTACCGCAATTGATACTATAAACCATAATTTATCGAAGCCCAATTGTTCGGCGATAGGTATAAAAATTGGAAAAGTTATCATAACGATTGCAGCCCAATCGATAAATAAGCCGAGCACAAAAAAGATTAGCATCATTACTATATAGGTTCCCCATTTGCCTAAACCTATGCCCAGAATAAAGTCTTTAACAATATCTCCTCCACCAATCGCCATGAATACTGAAGTAAAACATGCAGCTCCAGCCAAAATTAAAATTACCATGGAGGTTATTTTAGTTGCTTGAATTACTGCTCTATATAGTTTATTCCAAGTAAATTGTTTATATGCTATCATTAATATTAGCGATAAAATAGCACCAACTCCAGCAGCTTCTGTAGGAGTCGCAAATCCTGTGAAGATACTACCGAGAACCCCAAGTATTAAAGTTAAGGTTGGTAGCAAACTTTTACACATCAATTTTAAAATTTCTTTAGCATTGATAGCTGCTTTCTCTTCTTCTGTTAAACCTGGTGCTAAATTTGGATTAATTGAACATTTAATAAGGATGTATGATATATATAAACTGGAAAGAATTAATCCGGGAATTATAGCGCCAGCAAACAATTTTCCCACAGAAACACCGGATATTTCGCCCATTACGATAAGCATAATACTGGGAGGTATTAAAATTCCCAAAGAGCCTCCTCCACATATTACACCACATGATAATTTTTTATCGTACCCATGTTTCAGCATCACAGGCAACGAAACTAATCCCATGGATACTACGGATGCGCCAATAATTCCGGTACAAGCGCCAAAAAGAGTTGACACTACTACTACTGCAATGGCAAGCCCTCCTTTTATAGGTCCTAATACAATTCTTAGTGTTCCAAAAAGCTCTTCAGCAATACCAGAGACATCTAAAAATTGTGCCATTAAAACGAACAAAGGAATAGATACTAAGACATAGCTATTCATTACTCCGTAGATATTATTTGCAAACATAAAAAAGGCGCTTGTTCCCCATCCAAGCCATCCAAATATAATCGCTAAGCCTCCCAGTACAAATGCTAGTGGATGGCCCATAAACAATCCAACTAATAGACCACCAAACATCATTATCGATAGTACTTCCGGTGAAAGTTCCATTATCACTTTTCCTCTTTAAAATTTCTATATTTTTTATAAAAAATTGAAATGCCTTGTAACAAAAGTAATAACATTGTTAATGGAAGTACTGTTTTTATATAATAAAGTGGAGGCCTCCAGACACTACCGGATCTCTCTAATTGGACCCATGACATGGCAGAAAATTTGGTTCCTTGGTATAAAAGAATACCCGTAAATGGAAAGAAAAATACGATATAGCCAATAATATCTATGATTAGTTTATTTTTCTTTGAGAACAGATTGTGTACAATATCAATCGAAACATGTGAATCGTGTAGCAGCGTGTATGCGGCTGGTATCATGAAATGGAACCCATAAATCATTAGGGTTAATTCAAAGCTATAAATTGTTGGGCTATTAAAAAAATAGCGCATTATAACTTCAAATACGACTACTATTGCTAAAAGCATAATAGCCCAAGAAGAAACTTTTCCTATCAACTCATTAAGTTTATCAATAGACAAGCATAATTTATACATTACAATTTCCTTCTGCTACTGTGTATAAATGCCCACTGAATTTCCCTTTCGGTACTGCTTCCGCCTGATATTTGGAGAGTTCAATCATTTTTGGAACATCGATATTCATTTCGTATCCCATCTCAGATAACATGAATACTAAGTCTTCCGTTGCTAGGTTACCTGATGCGCCCGGTGCATAAGGGCACCCACCTAATCCGCCGAGGGTCGATTGTACTTTGCGGACACCATGTTCGATGGCAGCCAGCGTATTGACCATTCCCATGTTGCGGGTATCATGAATATGAACCTGCAAATCTAGTGATGGGTACTCATTCCTGACGGCATCAATAGTATTGCGTACCTGAACTGGATTCGCAATTCCGATTGTATCGCAAAGATTGACTGTCCGTATGCCGCAATCAACGTATGGTTTCAAAAATGTCAAAATGTCTTCTTCACTTTTTTTCCCTTCAAAGGGGCAGCCAAAAGTGGTTGCCACATCAAGACAAATGTCCATTTGTGCGTATGTTTTAAGTATTTTTTGCAGTTCGGTATACGAGTCCTTATGTGATCTGTTGATATTGGCACGATTATGACTTTCACTCAGTGATACGACATAGGTTATCCATTTGAGCCCGGATTCCCAGGCTGCTTCGGCGCCACGCAAATTTGGAACCAATGCAAAGAAATCGGTGCCAGGATGGTTTTTTGCGCATTTCGAAGCCAAATCCTTGGCGTCTTTCATCTGAGGGATTGATTTCGGACTAACGAAAGAAGTAATCTGTATATGCTCAATACCAGCAGATAGAAGACCTTCAATGATCTGAAATTTTGTTTCCAGCGGGATATATTCGCCAACGCTCTGAAAACCGTCGCGCGGTCCGACCTCATAAACTTCGATATTCCTCATCAAATTTTCTCCAGCATCGTTTTCTCTTCCTTCAGCCTTCGGTACCAATCAAACGCTTCTTCCGGCAACTGAGGATGATGTCCGCCGCAATTATTTCGTGCGTTACGCAGGTATGACTTTAATTGTTCCCGATAGGTTCCGGATGCGCAACGTGTGATTATTGCATCCGCCCGTTCTCCGTCATCCAAACCGCGAAGGTCTGCTAATCCGTTTTCGGTTATAACAATATCCACATCATGTTCACAGATATCATGATGGGATACCATGGGAACAATATTTGAAATAGCTCCAGCTTTGGATGAAGAAGGAATCAGCACGATAGACAGTCCTGCGTTTTGCGCAAAACCCGCCCCGCCGCCTATACCGTTTACAACCCTGCTTCCGGCTATATGGCTTGAGTTCACATTGCCGTAAATGTCAATCTCAATGCCTGTGTTCAATGCAAGCACCCCAAGTCTTCCTATGACTTCGGCACTATTTGTAATATCGCCGTTTCGAATCACAAGATGATCCCGCAAATTTGGCGTACTGTTTAAAATTTCCTCCACTCGTGCACTCATTCCAAGACCACCGGTTGAAAGAGCAGTCGCTTTACCGGAAACCAGCAACTCCATGACAGGCTCAGTAATCCCTCCGCAAAAGAATTGTAGATCGCTGAAATTGGATTGCCGAAAAGCATCAGCAATGGCACTAGCAATTATTCCAAAACCGGTCTGAATAGGAGGGAGAATCCCTCCTTTTTTATGCAACTCCAGCTCCAGAAAGTTGAACAGATGGTCAGCAATCCTTATCGCTTCCGCTGTACTTTTTGGTTGGGCTCCCATTTGCTCCGGCAAATTCGTTTCAACAATAGTCCTGATCTTGGCCTCGTTAACCGGGATACCAGTCTTCCCAATTCTCTGATTAACACGGACTAACGGGATCGGCTGCGTTTGAGGAGCTTCAAGGGGAATATAGACATCATGTAGATTAAGCAATTTTTCCGATTGTGCGGTGTTTATCTCAACAATAATCTCGTCTGCCGCATTCATCAGGTGATGTGTCATGCCGACAGAACTAGTGGGTATCAGATCCCCGTTTTCATCAAAACCCAAGGCTTCAACTACCGCAATATCGATCTTTCCGAAACTTCCGCTTCTGAGCAGACGGGGCATTTTATTCATCTGCTGCTCGACATATCGCAAAGATCCTTTGTTGGCCTGATCAACCAGTGTTTTGCTTGCACACATGGGGGCTCTTCTTGTGATGAGGTTCTCTGCGCCAAGCTTTTCGTCAAGCCATGGAACATTAGCGCCGGTGATCAGATTAATCGATAGTTTTTCGCCTTCTTTTTTTCGTTGTATGAGCTCTTCAACAACAGCCTTTGGATATCCTGCCATTGAGTAACCGCTCATCGCAACCGTCATGCCATCTTGTATAGAAGCGGCAGCCTGCTCGGCATTTGCCATAAATTTCAGCAGGCTGCTTTTTCTTATTTTATCATCCATGGATTTATCTTTGGACTCCTGTTTTTATAATAAGTGCGCCACGAACATAGATCATCCACGTGGTGTAAAACCTGAAAAAAGTTCTTCGTCCGTAGGTTCATGGTTTGGAATTTCGCGAGTGATCCAAGTATTGTTCATGTAGTGCTTGAGGCCAATATTTTCCGATGCAATATTTCCGCCCCATGTTCCACATCCTAAGGAACTTGTAAACGGCATTCCGCTTGTCCAGCTGCCGGTATTCGTTGCAGCCTGCGGCTGATTGACGACAATACGGCTTGTATAAGTTTCCAAAGCCAAAATTTCTATATTTTTAAGTGTGTTGGAGAAAATACCACAAGAATGTCCCGCGCCTGAATACTCATGGTTTTCGTTGATGATGCGGATTGTTTCGTCCATGTTCTTGCTATTGTAGATCGTTGTGACAAGACTCATTTTTTCACCGCTGAAGGGCGATCTTTCACCCGTTTCTTTTTCTTCTACCAGCAACAGACGTGTTTTTTCAGGTGCATCAAGACCGGCTATTTCGGCGATATTACTGACCGGAGACGCTACAATATCGCGATTGATAACATGATCATTCGGCCAATTAGGCCATATGGCTTTCTTCAGTTTTTCTTTCTCCTCTGGATTAAGCAAATGTGCACCGACTTTTTTGAATTCAGTCATCATGTCTGCATAGACCGAATCGTCAATAACGACACTGTTGTCACAGGAGCATCCGGCTGCAAGGTCAAACGTCTTGCTGTTTAGGATTTTAGAAGCTGCTTCCGCAAGATTGGCGGTTTTATCCACAACGATAATTGCATTTCCAGCTCCTACGCCAAAAGCAGGCGTTCCAGAACTGTACGCAGCACGAACCATTGGTTGACCGCCGGTTGCCATGATAAGATCACATTGTTTCATCAGTTCATTGGTCTTTGGGAGTGAAGGATTCTCAATGGATATAAATAGATCCTCGGGTGCATCGTATTTTTTCAGTACAGCACGAATGAGGTCCACCGTTTTCAATACTGTAAGCTTTCCCCTGGGATGGGGTGAGAAAATTACGGCATCCCGTGCCTTAACCGCAAAAATGGCTTGAATTATTGGATGCATTTCCGATTGGGTGCTTGGCACCAGTGACCCTATTACGCCAACGGGTTTTGAAATGCGTGAAAGTCCTCTTTCAGGTATTTCTTCTACAATTCCCACTGTTTTAACGTTCTTGACGTCATAGAATACGCCCCGGCATTTAACGCTAACCTTAGCAATTTTAGAAACCACATCTCCTAATTTACACTCATTAAAGGAGAATTCTGCCAGTTCTTTTACAAGATCTTCATTCGCTACTATTTCCCATGTGATAGCGGTAGCAAGCTCATCCACTTTCTGTTGCGAAAATCCTTCTGCTATTTTTTGTGCTTTACGCGCCTTATCAATCAGTTCTGAAATATAGACTGTTGGATCCAATTGGTTCTGACTCATGGTTTCCTCCTAAATAAATCTATCAATAATGCGACAAAGTCGCCCAAAACTCTTTTCGCACTCTTTGTTAATAAGCTTACTTGGTTTGATGGCAAGATACTGAGTCGAGAACGTTCACAATGCTACAGGTGAAATTACCAAACCTGTCAAGCTGAAGCTGTAATCAGTTCAGTATCCCGAGCTTTTCCGGGATATCTATTTCAGATCCTGTTTAATAAAGTCCGCGGCCTTTTCGCCGATCATCAAGCAGGAGGCATAGGTATTGGCTGATGGACTAGTCGGCATAACAGAGGCATCCGCTATGCGTAAATTCTCAATACCGTGTACCGATAACCTATCACTAACTACGGCATTTACATCTTCAGCTGGACCCATTTTTGCGGTGCCTATTAGATGCCAAGACGACACGCCATACTGGGATATAAAATGCAACAGCTCATCATCGCTTTGCACATCTTTTCCAGGAAGGTTTTCGAGGTCGAAATATTTTTGTAAGGGTCCAGTTTTAACCAATTGCCTAGCGAGTTTTACTCCAGCCAACAACACTTCTTTATCGGAGTCTTCACTTAAGTAATTTGGCTGTATCAATGGCAAATCTTCGGGATTCGTTGACTTTAGTTTTATATATCCAGTGCTTTTTGGTCTGTGTTTCCAAAATCCGCATGTCATTCCAGGATAATCATCTAACAAACCAACGAATCCTTCTCTATAACTAGCAGGTGAAAAAACACCCTGTAGATCGGGCATCCTCAATTCGGGTTTAGATTTTGCAAATATGTGAACCACCGAAGGACTTAGGGTTATAATGGAAGGTTTCCCTATCATCCAACGCGCTATTTGACCCATTAATTTTGTTCCGCGAGCCAGCTCATTGATGCTATTTATGTTTTTCAGCCTGCTTACCACTCGACACGAATAATGGTCTCGCAAATTACTCCCAACGCCTTGCAGATCATGAATAACCGGCAGGCCGAGTTGTTGCAAATCAATGCCTTTGCCTATGCCTGAAAGTTGTAAGAGCTTTGGAGTATTTACCGTTCCGGCGCTGATAACAATTTGCTTATTAGCCATTAACTGGCAAGTTTGACTACCTTTTTGATATTCCACACCGATCGCACGCTTGCCTTCGAATAATATTTTCGTCACCTGTGCATTCGTTTCCAAGCGCAGGTTACTGTGTTTCTTTAATGCCGGTTTTAGGTAAGCCATCGCTGGGGTAATGCGTCTTCTGCCATGAATGATACGCTGAAAATAACCAACCCCTTCCTGCACTCTACCATTATAATCGTTGTTTCTCTTTAATCCCAGTTCACTAGCGCCATCGATAAACGCCTCACAAACAGGGTGTATCCATTTATTACTTGATACTTTTCCGGCTCCGTCACGACCATGAAATTCATTATCCCCCGTGCCTGTGAAACATTCCGATTTCATGAAATAAGGTAAAACGCTCTGGTAGTCCCAGCCCTTATTACCCAATTCGGCCCAGTGGTCAAAATCCGTTGGTAGACCACGATTATAAATCAGACCATTAATAGAGGCTGATCCCCCAACAACTTTACCCTGCATCACCTCTATAGGTCGTTGCCCTGTATTCGCGGTGGGTATGGTCGTGAATGGCCAAATATATTTTGACTTGAATATCATTTTGATAAACCCGGCGGGAATGTGAATGAATGGATGGTTGTCACTTGGTCCTGCTTCAAGCAAAGTTATTTTTAATCCGTTTACTTCCGCCAGACGCGCTGCCAGCACTGATCCTGCTGGACCCGAACCTACAACTACTATATCTGTTTTTTCTTTATTCATCATTATTAATCATTTCCATAAAATTTTAATGGATAAACTTGCCAATTACCTTTTTCCATGAAGGAGTACTTACGCTTAGATCGCATTTAATTTACACATATTTATCTTCGTTGAAAAAGTTCTCTTTTAAAATTTTTCGTCTATCGTTTCCATCTATCCGGAGAACCACGCGCTAAGATCCCGCGATTTCCGTATCTTAGGCAAAATGTTAAGCTATTCCGTGAAAGACATCTTCTTAGTCGCCCTTTTAAACAAGCCAACCGGCCCTGCCG
The DNA here is from genome assembly GCA_014237395.1 of Desulfobacteraceae bacterium. Lineage (GTDB taxonomy): Bacteria > Desulfobacterota > Desulfobacteria > Desulfobacterales > UBA5852 > JABZFP01. Next base: position 218,785 of record JABZFP010000014.1, read on the forward strand.
CTTCCAATCAACCGCTCTTAATAAATCGTTGGTATCCATGGCCACTATCGTCATGAGCATTGCAAATAAATAGTTTCTCTACGGCTTCTTACGTAATTCCTTATTATTCCAACAATTGCCGAGGGAGGTGCATTACATTATCGTGATTTATCATGCTAAAATACATCGTAGTTACCGTAACTGTGAGTAACATTTTTGTCAAGTGATTTTTTTTCTAAATAAACTTCATATATTTAAGTGTTTACATATATATATTTTCTGATCATTACATTACCCAGTAAAACCTTATAATTATAGATATATATATGTTTATTATTGATCTATTTTGTGCTTGCAGTGCTTATATTGGATCTACTATATTGTTATTAATCTTTTAATTTTAGATGTTTTCAAGATTAGATTATCCAAATAATTGTTACCAATGGTAACATGTAACGAAAATTCTAAATTTCACTTATATGCTTAGAAAAAGATTAGGAAGCTAAATTCACAAACAATGCGTTAAACAACTGACGTGTATTTAAATATCGATATCTAAATTTTAGGGAAATTCTTCCAAATTTTGTTCTCGATTTTACTGCTTCAGATTCTACCAGGATTACCCGGATAAGCTTCAGAAGCGACAACACGATTTTCCTGAAACTTTGCAAGCCAATTGGGCGGTGGTCCCCAAATTTTGACAATGTGCCAAACTCCGAGTCAATTCTTATGAGAATGTCAACAGATATCAAGCTATATGGGTTACGGATAATCGAAAAAATTCTCAGTCGTTTTTTTCTGGTTTTCAATATCCCAACCACTTAATCTTCTTTAGGTTTGTGATACAAAAAGCAATGTGGTAATAGGATATTGACATATTATAATCTTTTCCTTAGCATTATTGGTTCAGTTCTATTCTATGTAACAATACAATGAAACATTGTTATTATAAAATTCAGTCAGTTTGGCCCTTATCTTTCGATGCGACTTTTTGTCGGTTAAATTCCAGTTGAGGCCATATTAAACAATTTCCATTGGCCCTCCGAAGCTCAAAGATTTTGGAGGAGGTTCTAACGATAGTAATTTGCATACCAAGGAAGCTGACAGGATAGGCTTCTTTTTATAACGCAGACTGATCTTGAGTTTAGCTCTTTTTAAAAAGATTGCTATTGTATCAATCTGGCAAACAAATCATTCACAAACAACAAATTTATGAATGCATGTCCAGTTTAATATATTCAATCCTTAACCTGACACTACTAAATTCGGAATTATATCAATGGTTATAAAAGTAGCAAAAACTATAAAAGAAATACGGAGCAGAAAAGGTTTAACACAAGAAACGCTTGCCGCAAGAGCTGGCCTAACTAGAAGCTATATTTCTTTAATTGAATCTGGGAAAAAAACACCTGCTATTGCTACTCTATATAAACTTGCAAACATTCTTAACGTTAGTATCAGTGAATTTTTAGTAGAAGGGAATATTGAAGAAGAGAAAAAAGAAAGTTCTTCAATATACAAAAACATAGAGAAAACAGAAGTTGAAAATAACAAATCATTGGGATATGGATATGAAGCTCTTTTCCCGAATATTAAAAATAAAATGATGGAAACTTTTTATATAAAAGTATTTGCAGGTAACGAAACTGCAGAGCTCTCCCATGATGGGGAGGAATTTATGCTGGTGATAAGGGGGATATTAGAGGTAACACATGGTAATAAGCAGTTTGTTTTACAAAAAGGCGACTCAGCTTACATCGATTCCACAATTAAACATAAATTCAAAGCAATTGATAAAAAAGATGCTGAATTCCTAAGTATCAACACCTACAAAGAAAAATAGTTATTGATAAGTTACATGCACTCCCAAAATGGTGTGCCAGGAGTGTGCCGGAACAGACCTTATATTGTTGAGTTGACCGGCATGGGAATTATTACGTTTACGACAACTTATGTGGCAGTTGAAGGTAAAAAAGCCGAAGCACCTTATACCATAGCAATGATTGAATTGGACGAAGGTGCTTGGATCGCTGGAAACCTGATCTATATTGATCCAACCGAAGCCTCCATGGATCTGACGGGGAAACGAGTGAAGCTATGCCATAAAGTTTTCCCCAGTGATCGTTTCTCTGGTAGAGAATCAGCATGACCATTTTTCAGCTTCGTTAAGTAATAGAGAAATCAAGCAACGACGGGTATTTAATAAAGCCCAAACGATTACTCGCAATGGGGTTACCGATGGTTAATGAATATGAGCGAATAGCGATTGTAACTGGATCGACATCCGGCATTGGTGAGGCTACGGCCAGAAGGTTCATCTCCGCTGGTATGGGAGTCGTCGGTAATGGACGCAACGTTGAAAAGCTGGCCACGCTTGAAACGGAATTCGGCCCCTCTTTTTCTGGGGTTGTTGGTGATGCTGCTGACGCGGATGTTCTCGAGAAGCTATTTTCTCAGGCGAGTGATCGTTTCGGAAAATCTGCTGGAATCGTGGTAGTCAACGCTGGCCGGGGGCTAGATGGTTCTGTCATGAATGCTGATCTATCGCAAGTTGCAGACATGCTTAACGTAAATGTTACGGGTGCCTTCGCGCTTCTGCAAAAAGCCGCATGGAAACTGGTAGATCATCAACAGGGAGGCTATCCCGATACCAAAGCCGACATAGTAATTATAGGTTCGGTAGTCGGGCGGCATGTATCTCCTTTTAGCTCTGTATATGGGGCTTCCAAATTTGCTGTCCATTCACTATCCGAAGCACTGAGGCGTGAATTGGGACCTAAAGGGATCCGTGTTTCTTTGGTTGAGCCTGGGATGGTACGAAGTGGGTTTCAGGCCATCGCAGGTTACAGCGATGAAATGGTGAAAAATCTGGAAGACAAATACGGCCCTATTCCGGTAGGAGACGACATAGCTGACGCCATATTATATATTGTTAGCCAGCCGCCTCACGTTCATGTATCCAATATTGTGGTCCGACCTACTCGCCAGGACTATCCATAGCAAAGGTATGGAGTAGGTGTGGACACCATAGCCGACGGAAATTGGACAATAGGAATTGGAACCGTCGCACACCTATACTGTAGTGACATCTACATTGTCATGATAATGACTATTATACGTGACGGTGAAACAGCTTGATTTGTGACAGCATGTCATTATGTGGCTAATGCGATGGGTACAAGTAGCTGCTATTACAAACAGGTTTTTAATTTGATTTCAAACCTGTGGTAACTCTAACCTATCAATTTCTATATCCTAATACCTGAACATACAGATATTGCTCCCCCAAAATTAATATTTCTCAGAGCCATTCAAACCAACAAAGACTCATGTGCGAAATGATTCTAAGGGAATTGGGCATTGCGGCGGCGGGGTCTTTTCTATCCATTGTGGGGAGCTCGTCGGGGAGATGTTCTAACCCCCGATGGAGGACATGCGGGCATCGACTTTTTGGCCGCCGGCGATCAGGCCGTGGGCCATGGGCTTCAGGCGGGCCCCTTCGATAAAGATGGCGGACAGCTCGGCGTCGGAGGCGCCGGCCCGCAAGGGGGTGATCAGGTCGAACTCCTGGTTCGAGAGCAGGCAGGGGCGCAGCTTGCCGCCGGCCGTCAGGCGGAGCCGATTGCAGGTGTCGCAGAAGTGATGGCTCAAGGGGCTGATGAACCCCACCTCGCCGGGTGCCCCCGGATAGCGAAAGCGCTGGGCCGGGCCGTCGTTGCCGCTGCGCGGCACCGGTTCCAAGATATCTTTTTGCTCAAGCCGCTGCCGGACCTCATCGTTGGACATATAGGGGTCGCCGGGCAGATTCGGGTTGCCCATGGGCATGTATTCGATGAAGCGCACGTGATAGGGGCGGGTCCGGGTTAGGGCGGCAAGGTCATGGAACTCGTCGTCATTGATATCCCGCATGGCCACCACGTTGAGTTTGATCGGGTTGAAGCCCATGCCGTGGGCCGCTTCGATGGCCGCCCAGACCCTGTCGAAACGGTCGCTGCCGGTCAGTTCGGCAAACCGATCCCGCCGAAGCGAATCGAGACTGATGTTGAGGCGTTTGATCCCGGCGGCCTGCAATGGCTTCAAATAATCCTGCAGGAGCACACCGTTGGTGGTCAGGGCGATGTCGGTGAGCCCTTCCAGGTGGGTGAGTTGCTCCAGGAAGGGCAGCAGATCTTTACGAACCAGCGGCTCGCCGCCGGTAATGCGGATTTTGGTAATGCCCAAGGAGACCCCGATGCGGATGATGCGCAGGATTTCTTCATAGCGCAGGATCTCCAGGTGCGACATGCGGGGGATGGTTTCGCGCGGGACGCAGTAAACGCAACGCAGGTTGCAGCGGTCGGTGACGGATACGCGTAGGTAATTCAGTCGCCGGCGATAGCGATCTTGTAGCGGGGCCTTGTACAATGGTTCTCCTTTTATCACGATAGGCATCGTGCCGATTTCAACAGCAGAATCCACATAGTAAGCGGATTTTTATCCCAGCGCAAGCGGTCTATGCGGGGTTTTTACCGGATCGGGGGAATTTGGTCCGGTATTCGGGGATGCTCGCCATGGGGGGGCGCTCGATACCGGTCATTTTCATAACGTCCGGGGTGATATCGTTCTTGACCAATTGGTACTGGATCATCCGGTCGTATAGTTCCTGCTTCATTTCAATCATGCCGAGCTTTTCCAGCCGATTCAAAAACGTCTTGACCACCACGAAGGCCATGCGGCCCAGGGCCTTGGTATCCTGATTGCGGTGAATCCGTCGCTCGAGATCGATCTGGGCAATGACATCCAGCCCCCATTTTTCGCAGATGTCCAGCAGCATGCTGGTTTCGATGCCATAACCGATGGGGAAGGGAATGGTTTCGAATATTTCCCGGTAGCCGGCATACTCCCCGGAAAGAGGCTGCAGAATCTGGGTCAATTCGGGCAGGAAGAGTGAGAACAGCGGGCGGATGACCAGTTCGGTGACGCGGCCGCCGCCCGTGGGGCGGATCTTGCTTTTGCCGATGGCAATCGGGCGGTCGTAGAAGGCCTTGGTATATTTGATGTGGTCGTAGAGCAGCAGCGGACCCAGCAGGCCATAGCAAAAGCGGTGGTGGATATTTTTGATGTCGGCATCCAGATAGACAATGATGTCGCCGCTGGTGACAAAGAGCGCTTTCCAGAGGTTTTCGCCCTTGCCCAAGTAGGTGCCCTGTTCCGGCAGCACGGCATCGGATCGGTAGACCCGGGCGCCGAAGGATTCGGCGATTTTGATGGTATTGTCCATGGAGCCGGAATCGATGACGACAATTTCATCGAGCAGGGGATAGCGCGTCATGAGTTCCGACTTCATGATGATGATTTCTTTGGCAATGGTCTTTTCTTCGTTGAGGGTTGGCAGACAAAGGGAGATTTTCAGTCCTTTTTTATGCTTGGCGTCCACCAGATCGCTCAGATCGCTGAAGCGGCTGTAGTGAAACGTATTGGAAGCAAGCCAGTTTTTACTCATCGCACACCCCGCTGTCGATGGCCTGGAGAACGCCGATGACCTGGGCGATGCCTTTGAACATCGGTTCGATTTCCATTTGTGAGGTGGGCTGGTGGTAATGCTCGCCGCGGGTCAGGCCCAGTGTCACCGCCGGGATCTTTTTGGACAACAGGATGGACAGTTCCGATTCGCTGGGTTCTCCGACGGTATCGATGCCCAGGGCCTGCATGACCTGGCCGGCGGCTTTCACCAGGGGATGGTTGTAGCGCAGCCGAGAGGCGGCTACGGAGCTGATGGTTTCAAGTTTCATGCGGACACCGAATTCATGGCTGATGCCGGTGACCATGTCATTGATGTCCTCAAAAATGGCCTTGACCATCCGGACGGAGTCGCTCTGGATTTCCAGCCCCAGGGTGGCATCATACGCAATGATGCCGTGCTTGAGGCCCCCCTTGATCTTACCGATAATCACCCGGCTGCGGGGCTTCTGGGGAAGGCGAAGCCCCATGATCTGGTGGATCAGCTCATGCAGCACCAGAATGGCGTTGGGTTTGAAACGATATTCAACGCCTTTTTCTTCCAGGATGTGACAGGTGATGTCACACCGGATCATTCCCTCGGAATAATAACTGAGACGTCCCAGTTCGACCCCTTCGAGGCAGATAGCGCCCCGGACGGGCGTTGGCCAGGTTTTTACCAGATGGCGCATGCCGCGCAGGTTGCCTTTACCAAGAGACTGGATGACACCGGCCAGGATAATGTCGGCGTCAAATGTCAGGTTGAGATGTCTGAAAATAGCGGGCAGCGACGCCAGAACACCCACCCCCACAGAATTGTCGAGGATGCCGGGGCCGTGGATGGTGGTTTCGGTGATGGTATAATTATGGTCCATATCGCCGGGGAAGGTGGTGTCGAGATGTGCCACGATGAAAATCGGCGGGAGATCGCTTTTTTTGCCGCGGATGATGCCGACCGGGTTCTGGTAGCCGTCGGTGGTGCATTCGTCCACATAATTTTCCAGCAGCCGGTCCATGAATTTGACGGCCCGCCGTTTTTCATGAAAGGTGGGGGCCGGAATCTGTCCCAGAAAAACGATGTTGGCGATGATGGTCTCGCGAATCGCGCGGATCGCTTCGACATAGTCGGACAGGTTTTGGAGATAAGGCAGCATGGCGTCTCCCATCGGAGATAGATCGCGGTGGCCGATGATGCCTCGTCGAAAAGAAAAAAACAGGGAACCTGAAAGGCGGGGGCCTCTATTCGGTCGAAACCGCTTGTGCTCGGTAATCCCCGTGCTTGGATACCGACCGTGGGTAAATCGAGGGCACCTGGCGTCGGTCAGTGAGTCGTCTGGCGTGCCGGTTCACAGGTCGAACGGCCGGTACAGCGTGGGCAATGGGATGTTGCAGTAAATATGAGAAAATAAATACACCAACCAGGCGTCGAAGGTCAACGCCTCTTTCGGCGTCTCTTCAAAAATGGCTTTTCGTATTGGGGCCTTTATCGGTGCGTCCGCCGGGGGCGGTTAGCCGGCATTATTTCCGAAAAAGGTTTGAATGGCCTGACACAGCCCGGGAATGGTGTATTCCTCGGCGGTGACGTGCACGTCAAATCCCAGGGCTTCGGCGGTTTCGGTGGTAATGGGACCAATGCTGGCCGTATGCACCTTGTCCATCAACTGGTCCCGGCGGTCGGCGGGCAGCATCTGGTGAAAATGCTTGACGGTCGATGAACTGGTAAAGGTCACCATGTCCACCCGGCCGTTTTCCAGATCCGCCACCAGGTCTCGGGCGCCGTCGGTGACCGGCCGGGTGTGGTAGGTCGCAATTTCATCCACCGTGGCCCCCATCCGGCGAAGCTCATCCGGCAGGATGGGGCGTGCTTCGGCGGCCCGGGGCAGGAGAATGCGCTGACCCGCCACTGTTTCTGCGGCGAAAGCCTCCACAACCGATTCCGCCCGGTAGCTGGCCGGGACGATATCACTTCGCAACCCTTGCTGGCGCAGGCGTTCGGCCGTGGCCGGGCCGATGACGGCGGTGCGCACATGGTGCAGCGCGCGTACGTCCTTGCCTAAAGCAAAGAGCCGTTCGAAAAAATGGGCGACGCCGTTCACACTGGTAAAGATCAGCCAGTCGTAGCTTGGGAGTTTCTGAATGGCGTCGTCCAATAGGGCATAGTCGGCCGGGGGAACCACCTCGATGGTGGGGTATTCGAGGCAGTTGGCGCCCAGTTCCGTCAGGCGTTCTACCAGATCGCTGGCCTGGGCCCGGGCCCGGGTGACGATGATCGTGCGGCCGAAGAGCGGCCGTGTCTCGAACCATTGAAGGCGGTCGCGAAGCTGGACCACTTTTCCCACCACGATCAGTGCGGGAGCCTTCATGCCGGCCTGCCGGGCGGTATCCACGATGGTGGCCAGGGTCCCGGTAACGGTTTTCTGCCGGGTGGTCGTTCCCCAACGGACCAGGGCCACCGGGGTTGCCGGGTCCATTCCGTTGCCCTGCAGCTGCTCGGCAATCAGTGGCAGATTCTTGATGCCCATGAAAAAGACCAGGGTTCCGATGCCGGTGGCCAGCGCCTTCCAGTCGATGCTCGAGCTGGTCTTGGTCGGGTCCTCGTGCCCGGTCACAAAGGCCAGGGTGGAGGTGTAATCCCGGTGGGTCAGGGGGATTCCGGCATAGGCCGCGCCGGCGATGGCCGAGGTCACGCCGGGTACGACTTCAAACGGAATACCGGCCGCCACCAGCTCTTCGGCTTCTTCCCCGCCCCGACCGAAAATATAGGGGTCGCCCCCCTTCAAGCGGGCCACCACCAGACCCTGGCGGGCCTTATCGATGATGAGCTGGTTGATGCCGCCCTGGGGCAGGGTGTGGTCGCCGCCTTTTTTGCCCACATAAATCATCTCGGTTTCCGACGACGCATGCGCCAGCAGGGCCGGTGCCGCCAGATAGTCGTAAATGACCACATCCGCATTTTGGATGCAGGTTAGGCCCTTGACCGTGATCAGACCCGGGTCGCCGGGACCGGCGCCGATGAGATATACTTTGCCTGGTGTCATGAATGGAGTTCCGTTTGTAGACTGTCGAGGATGGTGCGCGCCCCCCGTTCCAGCAGTTTGCCGGCCAGCTCCAGGCCGATGGTTTCCGCCTGTTCCGCCGGTCCTTCGAGCGTTTCCCGAACCATTACCTGGCCTTGCAGATCGGCCACCAGTCCGGTCATGCTCAGGCGATCGCCGGCGAGGGTGGCGTGCCCGGCAATCGGCACCTGGCAGCCGCCTTCCAGACGCGCCAGGAAAGCCCGCTCCGCCAGGACGGCCGATCGGGTTGCTGCATGGTTCAAAGCTCCGAGGAGAGGGGTAATGACGGGATCCGCGATGCGGATTTCGATACACAGGGCGCCCTGCCCCACGGCCGGGAGCATGACGTCCGGAGGCAGGTATTCAGTGATGCGTCCGGCCAGCCCCAGGCGTTTGACCCCGGCGGCGGCAAGGACGATGGCGTCAAGGTTTTCGTCAAACAGCTTCCGCAGCCGCGTGTCCAGGTTGCCCCTCAGCGGCACGATCTGAACATCCGGGCGGATATGCAGCAGCTGGGCGCCCCGGCGCAGGCTGCTGGTGCCGATCCTGGGGGAGGAGCCCATATCCTGCAGGCGCAAGCCTTCGCGCGAAATCAGGACGTCCGTCGGCGTTTCGCGCTCCGGCACGGCGCCGATACACAGGCCCGTCGGAATTTCCGCCGGCATATCTTTCATGCTGTGTACGGCGATATCGATTCTTCCATCCAATAGCGCCTCTTCGATTTCTTTGACGAAGAGGCCCTTGCCGCCCACCTTGGCCAGCGGGACATCCAGGATTTTGTCCCCCTTGGTTTTGATGATTTCCAGTACGACGTGGATGCCGGGATGGCGTTTTTCCAGCTGATCTTTGACCCAGTTGGCCTGCCACAGGGCCAGCTTGCTGCCGCGCGTTCCGATGGTGACCGTGGTGCCCATCAGTGGCCGCAGCCCGCACAGCTGGAAGCGCTGCAGCCGCCGCAGGAAGAGGTGGCGGCCGTGGATTTTATGGTTTCGCCACCGGCGCCCTTGCTGAAAAAGCCGCAGGCGGACATCTGGCGGCAGACTTTTTTGCTATGGCATTCCGAGCATTCCGGATCGGGTTTTCCGATCACTAAGTATTCGAAGGTGTTACCACATTCCTGACATTGGTATTCATAAATCGGCATACAGTACTCTCCTTGTGCGCGGCGCCGTTGGCTAATTTAAGAAGGGGGGCATCCCCCTGCGATTGTTTGGGCCGTCGGCGCTCCTCTTTACACGGCTTTGCCGGTTTTGGCAAGCCAGCCGGGCGCGGCGGCCTTGCCTGGAGTTGTCGTTCAATCCGACGAATCGATAGCGCCTGGGGGAAACAGGGTCTCATCGACCAACTGGCAGAGCATATGGCCCATGATGATGTGGGTTTCCTGAACGCGTGCCGTCGTTGCCGTCGGCACGGTCAGCACCAGATCGCTGGCATCGGTCAACGCCCCGCCCTGTCCGGTCATACCCAGGCAGCGCAGCCCCAGTTCGCGGGCAGCGCGCATGCCCGCTAAAACGTTGGGGGAATTGCCGCTGGTGCTGAGGCCCCAGGCGACATCGCCCCGTTTTCCGAGAGCCTGGATCTGTTTCGAGAAGATCTGCTCGAAAGTATAATCATTACCGATGCTGGTGATGATCGAGGTATCCGTGGTGAGGGCCAGGGCCGGCAGGGGGTGGCGTTCGATCTGAAACCGATTGACGAACTCCGCTGCCAGATGCTGGGCATCCGCGGCGCTGCCCCCGTTGCCGAACAGGAGGATTTTATGCCCGGAGGCGACACAGGTCACCAGCATATCGGCGGCCGCCAGCAAGGCATCCATTTGGGCCTCGATGGCTTGCCGTTTGACGCGGATGCTGTCTTCCAGGATCGTGGTAATCAGGTCTCGCATGGGGGGGCGATATTCTCCCTAAGTTTTGATTTTAACCCTCTGCCTCAGGTGAAGGCCCCGGAGCGGTTCAAACGATCCGGTTGTTCCTTATGAATATTTTCTCTTCATTTTCTGTCACGTGACAAGAAAAGATGAGTTTGTAATAAGTCGCTGAGGCAATCCTTTCGCAATCCCCGCGCAGGCGGGGATCCATTTATTTCAATGGGTTTTGGACTCCCGCCTTCGCGGGAGTGACGGCTTCAGGACTTTTTACGATTTCATCAAAGAAAACGAAGTAACAGAAAACCTCCGTGTCTTGCTCAATCCTGCGCGTCGTCGCTGCGACCGGAAAAGGGGCTCAACCGGCTAAGAAGCCTTTTCGACGTCGCGGTCTTCCAGCGCCAGAATCAATTCGCGGGCATTTTCGCCCAGGGCCTCCGCTTTTTTGAAGGCTGTCAAGGCCTTGTCAAATTGGCCGTTTTTTTTCAGCAGGCGTCCCAAACGCAGGTGAAATCGCCCGTTGTCGGGGGTAATCTCGACACTCTGCTGGCAAAAGGCAAGGGCGATGTCCAAATTTTCGTTTTTTAATTCGTAGCAGCGCCCCAACCCCGACAGGGACGGCGCGTCGTTGGGATGAAGGCGCAGGGCTTTTTTATAAGGTGGAATCGCCTGGTCGACCAGGCGCTGGGCCAGGTAGGTCTCGCCCAATAGCCGCTGAACCGTGGCGGATTCGGGTTTCAGTCCGGCAGCCCGCTCGATCAGCTTCTGTGCTTTTTCCGGTTGGCCGGACTCCAGCAGGAGCTTGCCGGCCTGGAAGTTCAGTTCGAAAACATCCTTTCCCAACGGTGCGGCCTTCAACCAGAACTGCAAGGCCTTGTCGCGTTTGTCCATCAGCAGACTGACCAGACCGGCGTTGTAAAGGGCCAAAATTTCCTCGGTGTTGATTTTCAGGGCGGTTTCGAAGGCGGTCAGGGCTTTGGGATAATTTTGTTTCACACCGAAACAAACGCCCAGGCTGTTCAGCACGTTGACGTTGCGCGGATCCAGCCGCAGGGCATTACGGAATTCATCGATGGCACCGTCGATATCACCGGCGTCATAACAGCGGTCGCCACTGATGTTGAGGCTGACGGCGTCAAAACAGGCGCGGCCGCCGGGCCCCATGAAAAAGGCGTGCGCCAGCGCCTTGCGGGCATTTTCGATAACGTCGGCCGGGGTGTATTTTAGACACGGAAAGGCCGCCAGGCCGATGGTCAGGGACAGTTCCGCCGTGGCATTGACTTGCTCCTGGAGCTTCTTGGCGATCGCCAGCGCCGCAGCCACATCTTTTTCCGGGAAAACGCAACCGAAGATGTCGCTGGTCATCACCCCCCACCAGGCGTTGTTGGCGGCGCATGCTTTGTCGATGGCCTGGGCCACCTTGAGACGCAACGGCTGTCGTCGGTCGCGGTCATCTTCGTGCCGGTAGGCCGCCGTATCGATGCGCAAGGCGATGGCAGTGAACAAAGCGGCCGCGGCCCCCTTTTCGGCTGCCCGGACCCCGTAGGCTTCACCGCAGCGGAGTCCGGGGTAGTGCTGTCGCAGGGGATCATCGGCCCCGGACGGTGCGGTCGCAGGCGGTGTGCTGCGGGGGGGCGCATGTGTGCCCTCCGCGGGTGTTTTGGAATACAGAAAATGCTGGGTTGCGGTGAGATCGCGGTTCAGGCCGCGAGGGTCAGACGTCATAAGGACTCCTTTTTCAGCATCCGTCGGAAAGCCTTTTCGATATGGGGCAGATCATCGTCTCGCAGGGTGCGGACGTCCATCATGAAACGGTCTTTTTCGATGCGGCCGATAACGGGCGGAACATGCTGCCGCAGGAAGGTTTCGACGCGCTGAAGCGATCCGTCCGGGGCGGTGACGGCCACGCCATGGCTGGGCAGTTCCAGCAGCGGCAGTGAGCCGCCGCCGATGCGCGATTGGAGCTGATTCCGTTCAAATACCAGGCGCGGGTCACCGATACCTTGCAAACCGGTGTAGAGGCGGTCGGCCCGTTGCGCCAAGACCGTGTCGGGCGTCATCATCATTTGGAGGGTGGGGATGTTGGCCACCGCCCGGGATTCCTCCCGGTAAAGCCGCAGGGTGCTCTCAAGGGCGGCCAGGGTCAATTTGTCGATGCGCAGCGCCCGGTTGATGGGGTTCTTTTTGATGGCATCCAGATAAGTGCGTTTGCCGACGATGATACCGGCCTGGGGGCCGCCCAACAGTTTGTCGCCGCTGAAGGTAACGATGTCCGCGCCGCTGGCGACGGATTCCTGGACCGTCGGCTCCCAGGGCAGCCCGTAGCGCCTGAAATCCACAAAGGTGCCGCTGCCCAGATCTTCCATGACCGGCACATCATGCTGACCGCCGAAATCAACCAGCTCTTTCAGGGACACTTCCTTGGTAAACCCGGTGATGGCGAAATTGCTCTGATGCACCTTGAGGAGCAGCGCCGTTCGGTCCCCAAGGGCGGCGGCATAGTCTTTCAGGTGGGTGCGGTTGGTGGTGCCCACTTCTTTGAGAAGGGCGCCGCTTTTGCTCATCACGTCGGGTATGCGAAAGGCACCGCCGATTTCGACGAGTTCCCCCCGGGAAACGATGACTTCCCGGTCTTTGGCCATGGTTTCCAGCGCAATCAACACGGCACCGGCATTGTTGTTGACGACCAGGCCTGCCTCGGCCCCGGTGATGTCGCAGAGGAGGTTTTCGACGGCGCTGTAGCGGGACCCGCGACGGCCTTCGTCCAGATTGAATTCCAGGTTCGAGTAGCGGCTGGCGATAAGGGTCAGGTTGTCGATGGCATCCTGGCAGAGCAGGGAACGCCCCAGATTGGTGTGGATGACGATGCCGGTGGCATTGACGGTCTGTCGCAGATTGGGCTGCAAGGCCGCTTTCACCAGGACTTCGATGCGCTGCAAAACGGCTGCTTCGCTCACATCAGCGACATCCAGGCTTGCCTTGTCTTGCAGCAGCTGGTGACGCAGGGCCTCCAGGGCGGTGCGAGCCGCATTGCGCAGCACGGAATGGGGGGCCTGTCGGAGTGTCTCGGAATGCCGGGCGCTGTCCAGCAAACGGTCCACACTGGGCAAACGCTGCAACAAGGTCTGGGTCTGATCGTCCATCATCCACCCTCGCCGGCGCAATGGTTGTGGCGTGGCCGGCTGTTTTGTCAATTCTTAAACTTTACTTTTTAGCATCGAAAAGCTAAATATTTCAATCTATTTATTATGCCCTGCCGCCGCAACCGCGTGCCGCAGGATGCCGGAGGGAGGCGTATGCGAGACCCACGGGATTACATCATTTTCCCCCTTGATGTGGCCACACGAAACGATGCGGAGGCTCTGGTGAGACAGCTCGCGGGCCGGGTCGGCTTGTTCAAGATCGGGCTGGAACTGTTCATTCGATCGGGGCCGGATCTCATCCGATGGGTTCGTGGGGAGGGCGGTGCCGGGATTTTCCTGGACCTCAAGTTGCATGACATCCCCATGACGGTGGCCCGTGCCATGGCGGGCATTGCCGACTTGCAGGTGGACATGACGACCGTCCATTGCGGCGAGAATCCGCGCATGCTCGAAGCAGCGGTGGACGCTGGCCAGGGGCGAACCAAGGTTCTCGGGGTGACGGTGTTGACCAGCGTGGGAACGGCGGATTTACACCAGGCCGGCTTTACACCGGCACTGGCCGACGATGTGGAAGCACTGGTGCGGCGCCGGGCCGAGGCGGCCCAGGCGGCCGGTTGCGCCGGCGTGGTGTGCTCGGGTCGGGAAGCCCACGCCATCAAACGGGCGCTGGGTCCGGATTTCCTGGCGGTGACGCCGGGCATCCGGCCGGCATGGGAATCCGTCGGCCCGGATGATCAGCAGCGTGTCATGACGCCGGCCGAAGCGGTGCGGAGCGGGGCCGACTACATCGTGATCGGGCGTCCGATCCGGGATGCGGTCGATCCGGCCCGGGCCGCCCGCCGGGTGGCCGACGAGGTCGCCGAAGGGTTGGCATGACCGCTTTGTTTTGATCTAAACCCGCCACCTCTGGTGGGAGTCCAGAGATGTTCTCCCGATCCGAGGTGCTTTTCTGAAATGGTTTCTTCATTTTCTGTCGCGTGACAGAAAACGAAGCAAAAGAACACGCCCGTGTCCCGCTTTATCCTCCGCGTCGTCGCGACGGCCGGAGCGCGCGGAAACTCGCCCGCTTTGCGGCGGGCTCAGACAGTCCGCGCACTTCTTCCCTTCCGTCCCGTCGATGCTCGGCGCGGGACAAAGGGAAATAAAAAAAACGTAAATGTATAAACCAATTTTTAAGCCCACTGTATGAGGGCCATTGGGGGCGGCCGGCCCTAATACCATAAAAGGTTGCGGAGGATGGTGAGGCCGACGATCACCGCGGTCAATAGCAGGATCAATACCAGTTGAGGGCGCGAAAAGGAGGTCATCATCCGCTCGCGGGTCAGGGCTTGTCCAGGCCGAAGGCCGAGTGCAGGACACGGACGGCCAGTTCCGCATATTTTTCCGTGACCACGCAGGAAATGCGGATTTCCGATGTGCTGATGAGCCGGATATTGATATTTTCACTGGCCAGGGTGGCAAACATTTTGGCCGCCACGCCGGAGTGATTTTTCATCCCGACACCGATCACCGACACCTTGGCGATGTTCTGGTCGCCCAACACCTCCTCGGCCCCGATCTCTTTGGCAACCTGTTCCGCGATGGCCATGGCCTGCTTGAAATCCGTTTCCGGCACGGTGAACGTCAGATCGGTTTGCCCGCCGGAACGCATGTTCTGAATGATCATGTCGATGATGATGCCGGCTTCCGAAACGGGTGAAAATACTTTGGCGGCCACGCCGGGCTGGTCCGGCACCTTCTTCAACGTGATTCGGGCCTGGTTCTTGTCGCATGTCACACCGGATACCAGCAGTTTTTCCATGCTGGCCTCTTCATTGACCACCATTGTTCCCTCCTCATCACTGAATGACGATCGCACATGCACGGGCACGTTGTATTTCTTGGCGAATTCCACCGATCGAATTTGAAGGACTTTGGCGCCCAGGCTGGCCATTTCAAGCATCTCGTCGTAGCTGACACGTGCCATTTTGCGCGCCCTGGGGCAGATATTGGGGTCGGTGGTGTAGATGCCGTCGACATCGGTATAGATTTCGCAGATGTCCGCCTTAATGGCGGCGGCGATGGCCACGGCCGAGGTATCCGATCCGCCGCGCCCCAGGGTAGTGATATTGCCATTGATGTCACATCCCTGGAAACCGGCCATCACCACGATCTTGCGATTCTGGACGAGATCCCGGATCGGATCGGCACCGATATCCAGGATGCGGGCATTGCCGAAGGCGCAGTCGGTGACCACTTTGGCCTGATGTCCCAGGATGGATTCCGCCGCGTAGTTCATGGCACGCAGGGTCATGGCCAGCAGGGCGGCCGTGGTTTGTTCGCCCGTGGCCAGCAGGACATCCAACTCGCGTTTGTCCGGTGATTCGGTGACCTGATTGGCCATGCGGATCAGGTTGTCCGTCACCCCCGCCATGGCCGACAGGATGACCACGACGTCGTTTCCCTGGTCAAAGGTTCGGGCAACCCGCTTGGCGACGTTCCGGATGCGATCGAGATCGGCAACCGATGTGCCGCCGAATTTTTGTACGATGAGTGCCATTCGTTCCTCTCAGATGATTTTAGAGAGCTCTTGTAGCAAAATCTTCGGTGCAAGTCCATATGCCGTCATGTCCAACCGGCGGGTGGTGTCATCCATTGGTTGAATGTCGATCGCCAGGCGCTCTTCGGGCAGGTCGTCGGCCAGCCGTTCCGACCACTCGATGGCGGTGACGCCGGGCTCAGCCATGAGATCGAGAAGGCCGATATCGTCGACGTCGCCTCCGGCCAGGCGATACAGGTCGACATGGTGGAGCGTCAGGCGGCCCGGGTAGGAATGGATGAGCGTGTAGGAGGGACTGGTCACGTAGGTGCCGTCGGCCACCTGGAGGCCACGGGCAAGACCCTGCACAAAGCAGGTTTTGCCGCTCCCGAGATCGCCGTAAAGGGTGATCACAAGCTGCGGTTGCGCCAGCCGGCCGATATGGGCCGCAATTCGGCGGGTGTCTTTGGGTGACTCGGATATGACGTGGCATGTCATGGGCGGCGTCATATCCGGTTTCCTCGGGAAGGGCCAAGCGGCGGGCATTCCGGTTTGCTGCACTGGGAGATGAGCGTCATTGGCCCTCAAGGAGAATGATCATTTCCCGTACCGCGGTTTCGATGCCGACCATCAGCGCGCGGGCCATAATGCTGTGGCCGATAATGCAGGTTTCGACTTCGCTCAGTTGGCCGACGGCACGGGCGGTCGTGTAGCCCAGGCCAGAGCCGGCCGCGACCCGCAATTTCAATTTGACGGCGATCTTGGCGGCATCCACCAGCCGGGCCAGCAGACGCTTGCGCGTCGACGGCAGCGCATCGCCGGCATAGGCGGCCGTGTGAATCTGGACGCCGTCGACATTCAAGCGGTGGGCGATTTTGATATGGTCCGGATCGGGATCGATGAGAAGGAATACCGGGATGCCGCTGTCCCGAATGGTGGCGATGGTGTCGTTGATTTCAGCGCGATCCAGAATGAGATCCAAGCCACCGCTTGGCGTTGCTTCCTCGGGGTGTTCGGGAATCAGGATCACTTCATCCGGTTTGACATCCAGGGCCATGCCCATCATCTCCGATGTCGGCGCCATCCCCAGGATGAAACGCCCCTTGACGATTTCACGCAAAACCCGGATATCGCGGTCATTCACAAAGCGCCGATCCCCTGTAAAGCGAACGGCGATGCCGACCGCGCCGGCCAACTCTGCCAGGACGGCCGCCGCGGCCGGGTCGGGATGCTTGTCGTTATGCCCCTGGCGCAGCGCCGCCACATGGTTCACACTGACAACAAGGTCCGGCATGGGTCCTCCTCGGGGCGTTGTTAGGGGCGGCCGGATCGAATCGTTCGCGGATCAGGGCCGGCAACCTCCTGGTTATATTTCGCGCACTTTTCCCAACAGTTGCAGAATCTCGTCGCTCTTGGCCGCCATCCGGCGTTCTTCGGCCTCCGATATTTCGTGGTCGTAGCCGAAAAGATGCAATATCCCGTGAATCAGCAGTTCGGTGAAGTGTTGATCAAAGTCGATTCCCGACGATTGCGCCTCTTTCAGGCAGGTTTCGGCCGAGATGACCACATCGCCGAGCAGATGGGGCATGATATCGGCAAAGGCACCCTCATTCATGGAGAAGGCAAGAACGTTCGTCGGCCCTGAGCGTCCCCGGTACTGCTGGTTGAGCGGGGCGATCTTGTCGTCATCGACGATCAGGAGGGATAGCTCCCCGTCAGGACAGTCCAAGGCGTTTAAGATGGCCATGGCCGTTTTCTTCAGGCGCGCGCTGGGTATCGTCAGCAGGTCTTGCTGATTGTCGATCAGAACTTCCATTCCGCCCCCTTTTCTTGACGAGGGTTCCGCTCCGTTTTTCAGGGTACTCGATGCGGTGGTGATGGATACCGTTCAAGATGGTGTTGAACGATTTAGCGATATTGTGGAGGTCGCGCAGGGTCAACTCGCAATTGTCCAACTGGCCGTCGGAGAAGATGCGGTTGATGAGTTTTTGCACCAGTCCCTGCAGGCGCGACGGCGTCGGATTGTTCAAAACGCGGCTGGCGGCTTCCACGACGTCGGCCAGCATGACCAGACCGGCCTCACGGGTTTGGGGCTTGGGGCCGGGATAGCGATAATCGTCGATATTGACGGCATCTTCGCCTTTGAGCTGTCGGGCTTTGTCATAAAAGTATTGAATCAGGCTGGTACCATGATGCTGACGGATGGTATCGGTAATGTTTTCGCCCAGCTTATTCTGGCGCGCCATGTCCATTCCGTCTTTGATGTGGGCGATGAGAATCAGGGCGGACATGGAAGGCGCCAGTTTGTCGTGCCGGTTGCGGCCGCCCGCCTGGTTTTCGATAAAGTAGGCCGGTTTGCGGATTTTTCCAATGTCGTGGTAATAGCCGCAGACTTTTGCCAGCAGGGGGTTGGCGCCGATTTCAGCGGCTGCCGCTTCCACCATATTGCCGACAATCACGGAATGGTGATAAGTCCCGGGGGCTTCGATCATGAGTTTCCGCATCAGCGGCTGGTCCAGGTTGGCCAGCTCCAGCAGTTTGATATCGGATGTATATTCGAACAGGATCTCGATAATCGGAACAAGGCCGGTGGCGATAATAGTGGAGAAAATACCCCCCAGAAATCCGAAGACCCCTCCCCAGAGAATCGCTTTGGTGGATTCGAACCCGGTGTACACCCCAATGGCCACCGCCAGCGTGATATTCAACAGGCCGGTCTTCAATCCGGCGTTGATAAACACTTTGCGTCCCCGGCAGTCCCGGATCCAATAGGCGGCCATTGCACCGCTGATGAGGAAGAAGATCATGACTTCAAAACTGCCTTGAAAGACAATAGCGGCGCCGATGCTCAGGATCATCGCGGTCAGAATGGCACTTTCAAGTCCTAAAAAAAGACAGACGATCATGGTCGCCGCGCTGATGGGGGTGGCATAGAACAGCGACAAGGCATCAAAAGAAAGCGGCGTATTTTGGGCCAGGGTGCGCGACAGCGACCCGGCAACCTCGGCAATGACAAAAAAGGTACACAACACCACGGCGGTAAACAGGATATCTTTGTTGATCGAGTAGGCCCGTTCGTCACGGTTGCGGAACCGCAGAAAATAGGCTGACAGCAGCACGCAGATCATAATCATGGCTGCGCCCATGCTGCTCATGGCGATTCGCTGGCTGAGCTGCTCTTCCTGCAGGGCGCGCAGTTTCAGAATCTGGACCGCGGTAACCCGTTCCCCCTCGCGCAGGAGCATTTCGCCGGCTTTGATTTTATGAAAGACCGGTTTGACATCCGCCACGGCCGCATCCTGCCGCTCCTGGGTTTCATTCCGGTTGAGGGTGATGTTCGGCTGCAGGAGATCCTGCATCAGGTCCACAATCAAATCCGCATTGGCGTAGCCCATGTCTTTCAGCATGGGTTGGCCCATGATGCGGACCATCATCTTGGCTTCCTCTAAATCGTAAAATTGCCGCAGATTTCGCACGGTGCGCTCTTTATCCGTTCCGACCGTGCGCAGGACGATACCTTTTTCGGACTCCCGCAGAAGGATTTCTTTGTTGGAGACCACCCCGCTTTTCAATATTTCATAGAGAATTTGGCTCATGCGGTCGGCGATGGTCTGAGAAAAATCGGTTTCTGCCAGCAGTTGGTAGACGTCTTCGCGAACCGTGATCCCGAGTTTTTCGCCGAATTCCGTTCGCTTTTCCGCCAAGATTTCATCAAGAGGGAGCGCATCGCCTTCATGCGGCGCGGTATCCGTCGCTGGCAGCGGCGGCGGCGAACCAATGGTCTCCGTCACCGCGGCATCGTCAGGCTGCTTGGCGGCCGCGTGAAGGGCTTCCCGGGCTTCGAGCGCGGCGAGGGTTTCACGCATATCAAGGAAGACTTGCTCGATCTTGCGGGTCAGATTACGGGCCAGCAGAACATCGTAGTCGTATACGGTCAGGGTCTGATCAGAGGCGTTGCGCTGGTTGGTTTCGGTGGCCTGGCGATCTTCGATAAGGAAGTCGTGGGAGGCCTTGATATCTCTTTCGGCCACATCGCCGATGCGGTAGGCCAGATCGGTGACCACGAGGCCGGGGTAGAGAATCGCGGTAAACACCAGAATGACCACCAGCATGACCAGCCAACGCATGCGGTGCTGTGGGTCCAGCCGTTTCAAAAAAGCGTCTTTTATCCGATTGGCGGTCATGATGTCATCACCCTCGATACCGTTGGGAGGGCGCCGTAAAACCCTGCCGATGAGAATCGGCATCCGTGCCCGATGGTGTGCGTCATATGAGCGAACACGCTATTCGGGGCGCTCCTTGCCCATTGTTTCATAAGCGCGGATAATATCCTGTACCAATCGATGTCTGACCACGTCCGTATTGGAAAAGAACACGAACGCGATGCCCTCGATATTTTGTAAAATCCGGTTGGCTTCTATCAGACCGGACGTCTTCGTGGCGGGAAGATCGACTTGTGTGATATCGCCGGTGATCACCGCTTTGGAATTGAAGCCGATGCGTGTCAGAAACATTTTCATCTGCTCCGACGTGGTATTTTGGGCTTCATCCAAAATCACAAAGGCATCATTCAGGGTTCGGCCGCGCATGAAGGCAATGGGGGCGACCTCGATGACGCCTTGCTGCATGAGGCTGGACACTTTTTCGAACCGCATCATGTCGTGCAGGGCGTCATAAAGCGGCCGAAGGTAGGGATCGACCTTTTCCGTCAGGTCGCCGGGCAGAAACCCCAGCGTCTCCCCGGCCTCGACCGCGGGCCGGGTCAAAATAATACGGCTGACAATGCCATTGGCCAGGGCCGCGACGGCCATGGCCATTGCGAGATACGTTTTGCCGGTGCCCGCCGGTCCGATCCCGAAAACGATATCGAAGCGCCGCATGGCGTCGATGTAATTTTTCTGCGCCGGGTTTTTCGGTGCGATCGAGCGTTTTTTAGACGTGATATAGACCGTGTCCATGAAGATATCTTTCAGGCGGACACGGTCATTCGCGCTCAGAATACGAATGGCATAGTCGATATCGTTAAGGTAAAGGGGGTAGCCATCCTGGATAAGCCCGTAAAGTTGTTTGAGAATGTTTTCGGCAAGGGCGGATGCGATGGCATCGCCTTTGATATGGACGGCACTGCCGCGCGTGTTAATGTCCAGGGCCAGGGCCTTGGCGATACGCTGAAGATGGCAGTTGTGCTCGCCAAAAAGGATGCGCGTCGGTTCGACATCGTCGAATGACAACTGGCGCAACGGGTCTTGTGATTTTTCCGGCATAAACATGATTCTACGTTGAAGAGGCCGCCGCCCACCGCGGATGATAAAAAAATCAGCCGCCTCTCGGAGCGTGGCCCCCGAAATAATAAAGCCGAATGTTACCATATGGGTCTTCAGGAATGCAAACGGCAATTCATCCGGTCTCTTATTCGTTGAAAAACCTTGACCCCCTAGACCGGCTCTGTTAAGTCAACCTCCTGATTCATTTGGCGTTTCAACCGGTTGCGGCGTGTAAGCCTAAGGTAATCCGCCAGGTTGGACACCGGGCAGAAACCCGTTTCACGATCGTTTATAGAGGTCCGTCAATCCTTATGAATGCATTGGATATCGTCATCGGCATCATCCTGGTGTTCACGCTGGTCCGCGGTATTTTTCGCGGGCTGGTGGTAGAGATTTCATCGATCATCGGTATATTCGGCGGGATTTATGGGGCTGTTTTCTATTACCCGGCGGCCGCGCAATTCCTGCATCGGTGGATTTCCGATACCGCCTACACGAATATCATCGGTTTTCTGCTTATTTTCGGGGTCATCTTCATCCTGGTGGGTATCCTGGGGGTGGTGATCAAGTATCTGCTCAACATTGCCTCTCTAGGTTGGTTCGACCGGTTGTGTGGGGCGGCCTTCGGTGGCGTCAAGGGCATTTTAATCGCTTCGGTGCTGTTGTTCGCCTTGACGACGTTTCTGCCCGGCGGCACACCGCTCATCAAAACCTCGCGCCTGGCGCCGCATGTGGCGGTCATTACCGAGGGCATTGTAAAAATCATTCCCCAGAACATGAAGCAGCGTTTTGGCGAAAAATACAAGGATGTTAAACGGGAATGGAAAGTGAAAAACTAGGACCGGCGCCCAACTCGCTGGATGCAATCGTTGCCCTTATTCAGCAACTCCGGGGCGAGGGGGGGTGCCCCTGGGATCAAAAACAAACCCCTCAATCCCTCTCTGTCTATCTTATCGAAGAGATGTACGAACTGGTGGATGCCATTGCTTCCGGTGACGCGCGCGCGGTGTGTGAGGAGTTGGGCGATGTGATCTTCCAGGTTCTTTTCCTTGTCGTGCTTTTTACCGAATCCGGCGCATTTGATATGGATCATGTCGTCCGGCACAACATCGAGAAGATGGTGCGGCGGCATCCGCATGTCTTCGGTGATAAGAAAGTGACGTCAGCGGCAGATGTCCGGGAAAACTGGCATGCCATCAAAAAGGAAGAGCAGAAGGCGAACCATTGTGAGAATGCCTCTTTGCTGGATTCAATACCAGCCAGCCTGCCGGCCCTCATGCGGTCTTACCGGGTTTCGGAACGGGCGGCCCGGACCGGGTTTGACTGGAACGATCTGACGGAAGTGATGGCCAAGGTGGAGGAGGAGTGGGCCGAATTCAAAACCGCCGCCAGCCAGATTCGGGATGAAACGTCACGCCACGTGGCGGCGGTGGAGTTTGGCGACATTATTTTCACGTTGTCCAACGTGGCGCGCTTTGTCGGGTTTCACCCGGAAACAGCGCTCACTGCCGCCATCAACAAGTTTGAGAAGCGTTTTCGCTATATGGAGCAGGCCTTCATGCGCCAGGGCACCGAACTTGAAGCGGCGTCCCGTGACGACATGGATCGCGCCTGGGATACCGCCAAGGAAAACGTCTCTTCACCGACCTGATCAGGGATAATTTTTTACTTCGAATCGAATGGGGCCGCGGACGCATCATTCCCATCGCTGGGTGGGGCAGCCGCATCGATCGTGGACTGAAAACGGTTGATGAACTGTTCGGGGTTTTCAACGGCCAGGCAATGCTTGATCTTCCGGCAGTTTTCGTCGATCGTATGGTAATGAAACGCGCTTGGCGGTTTTTCTTCGGCCGTTGATGACAACGGGGGCATCTTCTGGCGGGCGGCTTCCGCTTGAAAGCGGGCTTCCTCTTCACTCAGGCGCGTAACGCGGTCCATAATGGTGCCGGCCACCTTTTTGACGACGGTTTCCAAACGATGGCCGGTGTCCTGCCGGTGATTCCCATTGCGCAACTGCTGGGCGAAATCCTTAAGAATATTGTGAATTTGGTAGTTGGGGATAAACATCGGACACGCTTTCGTCAGTTGTGATGGTTACGATGACACAATGCGGAACGACTGTCTAGGACGCACCGGATGAAGGCCCGGTGACTGCCAAATGCGATGGGCGGCATTTCCTGGCAGTGAAACCAGCGGACGGTCATGGCATCGTCCCCAGCGTGGATCGAGGTACTCAAGGGGGTTACCCGGTATCCCGCCACCAGTACAGTGTGGTAAATGCGATTGGGCGCCGCCTTCAGTCCGATCAGCCCCGTTACCTGGCCGGCCAATCCCGTTTCCTCCAGCAACTCCCGCAAAACCGCCGCTTCCGGTGTCTCCTCCAGCTCCATAAACCCGCCGGGCAGGCACCATTCCCCCCGGCGCGGGGCCACCTTGCGCTGGACCAGCAAAATCCGGTCATGCGTATCGAAAACAACCGCACATACGGCCGGGATGGGATTGTCATATAACAGCCGACGACAATTGCGGCAATAACGTCGATCCCTTCCCTCCCATTGGCCGTGGGACGTGGTGCCGCCGCAATACGGGCAATAGGTTTTTTCCGTCAGGTCAGGGCCGGCTATGTCTTCAGGATGATTGACGCCTTCCCCCTGCTGATGCCGTATGGCGGATCGTGGTGATCCGATGCGCCACCTCGCTTTCGGGCGCTGTCGCCATGTTATACGAACCGGTGTACGCCTGATCGCTAATCGTCGAAATCGCCTTCGGGGCCCTTGTCGCTGTCAATGGCCGCCGCACGTTCCCTGATCTTGGCTTCGGTCCAGTCCTCCGGAGCCTCCTTGCGCTGGGCATTGGGTCCCGGATCATAGCCGCCGCAATCGCGGATGGCCTCGATGACCAGCGGGGCGGTGTCTTGGGCGTTGAACACGTTGACAAGCATGTTGGCAACGAACGTTTTTACCCGTTCGATCATACGGTCACGCACCGCCCGGGGCTGACCGAGCAGCTGGTTTTCGAAGGGCAGGTTCAGTTTTTTGAAGTTACCGGCATTCCAGTCCTGTTGGGCGGCATAGGCCACCATGCGCTCCCAGACGTCTTCCATAACTCCTTCGTTGGGACGTTTGATAAACCGGCCGTCATCGTCAAGGATGGCATTGCCGTAGTCATTCACTTCCAGCCCCCAGGAGACCATTTGCAGGGCGGTGGCTACGTTGGCCTTGGTCGTTCGCGTGCGGGAGGCGATTTCCCGCAGACGATCCGAATTGTTGCCGGAGGTTCCGTGCTGCGCCCCGGAAACATTGTAAGGGGCCAGGGCCTCATGGATTTCGCGGGTCAGTTCCACCTGAATTCCTTGGCCGCTGGCCTCGATACCGTGCGTCGACCCGTTGTTCAGCGCGATCCAGTTGGGGAAAATATCATGGGCGTTCAGGCCGCGGATCAGGAACAGGGCTTCCTGTGCCGAGGACAGCCCCTGTGAGCCCTTGATTTCGCCCACCTCGGTTTCCCGGCCCGCCCACTCCGGGATGAAAGGATTCAGGGCAAGATTGGCCAGGAGATTGAGATCGTCGGGCATGTGGGAGGCGTCGATGGCGATGGATGTCATGCCCGCTTCGAAAATGGTGGGGATTTCCATCTGGGCCGGCGCGATGTCGCTTTCCTTTTTGATGCCGTAGTGATCGGCGTGAATGGCCACTGGAATCGTGATGCCCAACTCGTTGCAGGCGGCATTCACCTGGCGCGCGATGTTCCAATAGTTGACCGCACAGTAGGCATTGGCGCCCCCTTCCGAGCGCGCGATTTCAATGATCAGGCAGGCATTGGCCTGCTGGGCGGCCAGCAGCGCGCCCCGGATGATAAAATAACTGCGGCCGTTGGCGGCCATGGCAATGGCTTTACCTTTGGCAAGCATGGCTTTATCGATGTATTTGCCGCTCACGATGAGCGCCTGTGATTCGGGGAACAATTTGACAATATTGGGCGTCCGACCGATTTTGAGGGCTTCTTGATATGCTTTGGAATCTACCGCGAGAGGTGCAGCCATGGTTGCCTCCTTTATGATGGGGTCCATCGGTTCGGCGTGAATCCGTGTCACGAACCGGGGAAAACGGTCATCTTCCCTAAGGGTGGCGATGGATACGCCGGAATGTCACGTGACGGACCGCTGGTGTACCGGTTGGATGTGCTCTCCTGCATGGTGGCCGTCAGCGCCGTGGCTTCGGGGAATGGCAGGGAAATCATGGGAAGATTGGTCCCCGTCTTGAATAAAAAAGGGGCGCGATCCGCACACCTGACCATGGCCCTGTCGGACATGACGCGCAGGCGCTTCCGGCAACTGATTTCAGCGCTTATGTATAGATGAGATCCTATGGGATGGCAACCGGATAATCAAGCCCCTTTTCTGTCGATTTGCCCTGGAATGTCATCCTTCGGAAGGGATTCGGTATTATGGCATTTCAATTTGCGGTCAATCTGCCTATACTACATTTTTATCGCGTCGCCGATTTTTCAGCCGGGCCCTACCCGAAATGGATAGACATCCTTTTGGGATCATTATCGAGGAGGAAAAAAATGTCATCCAATGGACTCAGCCGTAAAGTGGCCATCGTTACGGGCGCATCACGTGGCATCGGTCGTGCCATCGCCTTGGCGCTGGCAGCGGAAGGGGCGGCTGTTCTGGCCAATTATGTCAGGGATCGCACGGCGGCCGATCACGTTGTGGCGGATATCCAGGCGCGCGGGGGGCGGGCAACGGTCGTCAAAGCGGATGTATCGATAGCAAAAGAGGCGGCCGCGCTGTTTGAAGCGGCCGAAGCCGCATACGGTCCGGTCGATATCCTGGTAAACAATGCGGGGCTGGCCCACTACGCCCCAATCCGAGATTATGACGAAAAAGACTTCGACCACCTCTTCAACGTGAATGTCAAAGGCCCCTTTTTGATGTGCCGTGAAGCCGCCGGGAGGCTTACGGACGGGGGCACGATCGTCAATATCACGTCGACGGTAACACGCGTGATGCTTCCCCGCTACGGGGTTTATGCCGCCACCAAAGCGGCGGTCGAACAGTTGACCCGGGCCTTGGCCAAGGAACTGGGTGACCGCCAGATA
The DNA here is from genome assembly GCA_014237395.1 of Desulfobacteraceae bacterium. Taxonomy (GTDB): domain Bacteria; phylum Desulfobacterota; class Desulfobacteria; order Desulfobacterales; family UBA5852; genus JABZFP01. The sequence continues at coordinate 245,193 of JABZFP010000014.1, forward strand.
ACGGTCAACGCCGTGGCCCCGGGGCCCACCGATACAGCCCTGTTTCGTCACGGCAAATCCGATGACCAGATCGCCGCCATGGCTCAAGCGGCGGCCCTGCAGCGGCTTGGCCTGCCGGAGGATATTGCCGATGTGGTGGTGTTTCTGGCGACGCCGGCGGCGCGTTGGGTCTCCGGCCAATGTCTGCCGGTCAACGGCGGGTTTGCCTGAAACACTTGTTTTGCGGCCGGTCCAGGTTTGATCGCGGCCGGGGCCAGCCGGTGGCGCGATTATTGATAGCAAGGAGGCCACAATGATCCTGGAGGCACAACGCCGGGCTGTTGTATCCTATGGCGTGGCCATGGTGCGGACCGGTCTGACGACGGGAACCAGCGGGAATCTGAGCTGCTGCGACCAGCATCGCGGACGGATCGCAATCAGTCCCAGCGGGGTGCCCTATGACGTGTTGAGGCCTCAGGACGTCGTCGTGGTGGACCTGGATGGCAACGTTGTGGACGGGCTTCTCAAGCCTTCCAGTGAAATCGGTTTTCACCTGACGTTGTACCGGCATCGGTCGGATGTCGGGGGGATCGTTCATACCCATTCCACCTATGCCACAACCCTGGCCTGTCTCCAGCGCGAAATTCCACCCGTCCATTACCTGGTCGGTTTTGCCGGCGCCAAGGTGCCGGTGGCGCCCTACGCCACTTTCGGTACGGCGGCCCTGGCGCGCAATGTCCAACAAACACTGGGGGCGCACTACAGTGCGGCCTTGCTCGCCAATCATGGCCTTGTGGCGGTGGGAACGGATCTGCCCAAGGCCTTCGGCACGGCCGAAACCATTGAATTCGTGGCCCGCCTTTATTGCCAATCGTTGGCCATCGGCGATCCGGTGGTCTTGGACGATGACGAAATGAAACGGGTCATCGCGAAATTTGAAACCTACGGCAAGCAGGACGACAGGCCGCAGCGCTGAGGCGACCAGCCAGCGTTAGGCGAAAACCGCCAATGTCATCGAGGACGCCCTTACAGTGGCTATTCCTCATGAAGACGGCCGGGGACCGCGGTCCTTCAGCAGGGATGACGGTTTCGGTCCCTGCCGCGCAACCATAAACGACATGCATACTAACGATTGTCACTCGGGGAGTCGCGCCTTATGACCCAATACAGTGTTAAAATACCCATTGAACGGCAGCGTTTTGTGGAAGGACGGCTCGATATTCCGGACCAGTATGCCGGACCCCAGCGAACCGGCGTGATGATGGCCCATGGGGCGGCTAACGATATGCATGAACCGTTGCTGCTTCATCTGGCGGAAGGCCTAAGCCAGGCGGGTTGCCTGGCTTTGCGGTTCAACTTTCCCTATCGCACCGAAGGGCGGCAGCGCCCGGACTCCCAGCGCGTCCTGGAATCGGCCTGGCTGGAAACCGTGAAATGGCTGCGGAACCAAACAGAATTCCCTTTGGATCGCCTGGTGGCCGGCGGCAAGTCGATGGGGGCCCGCGTGGTGTCCCAACTCGCCGGGGCCGGCCGGTTGGAGGCCGAGGGCTTCGCGTTCTGGGGCTATCCGCTGCATCCGCCCGGGCGGAAGAACCAGCTGCGGGACGCGCATCTCGACCTCATCCAGAAACCCCTGTTGTTCGTTACGGGAACCCGCGACACATTTTGTGATATGGCGCTCTTGAAGGGCGTTGTGAGCCGATTGGGGCGCCAGGCGACACTGGAGATTGTGGAAGGGGGCGACCATTCCTTCCGTCTGCCGAAGCCCGCGGCGTCTTCCCAACAGGATGTCTACGCCCATATCTTGACACGCACGCTACGCTGGCTGGGTCTTTAACCGGCACGTGTCGCCCCTTGGCCGCGGGTGCACCAATAAAAAAGGCGGAGATGGTCATCTCCGCCTTTGGCATATCCTGAGGGGTCTTACCGGTGTCAAACCGGCATTTGAAAAGAAGGGCTTACTCTTTGGGATGGCACTCGACGCAGCCCACCGGTAAATTCTGGATGGTGCCAACATCACCACTGATGTTGGTGACTTTTGTCTTTTCCCGGTTCTGGGCATTGATGTCGCGATGGCAGTCACGGCACATTTTATGATAGGCGTATTTGTAATAGCGGATGCCTTCGCTGGTATACTTCCCTTTTTGAATGGCATTTTCAGGCGGCGTGGTGAGATCGTGGCAGCCCGAAGTCGAGCAGGTATCTAATATCGCATGGTACTCCCAGGTATGGTGACATGTGTCGCAACTGTAGGTCATGTGCCGTGAGTGGGGAAAATCCACCGAAGCGCGTTCCTGCTCGACGCCATCCGGAGCCCCCAACGAGAGCATGCCGACCGGAATGGACAGCGTATCTTCCTCGTCGATTTCATCGATCCACGGGCCTGAGGCCATCAGCGTTCCACCCAGCAAAAAAAAGGTTGCGATGCACACGATGAACAGTTTTTTGTTGACCATCTCATTCCCCTCTCTTCTATACGATTTCCAGGCCCGCAAGTATGTTACCGTTACTCAAATGGGTTGCGGTTGTTAGATCCATCCGGACCGTATGCGCTTCTTTGGCGGTGGATTGGTCCAATTCAGCAGATGCGTATATCACAATTTTTTAAAAAAAGTAATGGGGATGTTGCAGAAAATGACGAATATTCAACTCCCCTGCAGAGGCTCCGGGCAACCGTTCCAGGGGCAGCCGGATGCCATTGATAGCGGTGTCGGGGGAGGCTCCCTCTTGACCCCTTCGGGCGCTTATTCTAAAAAACAGCCAGTCAATATCGTGCGGATGACGCCCCCCCCTTCTTTTTTTGAGAATGGAAGGTAGGACGACCATGACCCCTGCGAGTGGTGCTGACAAGGATCCCACGGCGCAATATCTCGGGCGCATTCTGGTGCGCCCCTATGCATCATCGTTGAAGCGGCGGGTCGTCACCCTGATAAAGGCGTGTCGGGCGTTCGACCATACGGGGGCTCCCGCTATTCCTTATATCGCCGCCTGGCAGGCCCATGACAATATCTGGTATGAGTTTGCCGGTCGTCGGTTTCTGGCATTGTTTGATTGCCCGGGGGATCGCCTGGCCGAAACGTTTCGCAGTCGGGTGGTGGATCAGCGGGTCTATAAATGGGTCAACATGAACGCGGCCATCCAGCGGGAGGTCCGCACCCAGGCCGAGCTGCAGCACGTCCGCAGCCACTTGCGGGAAGAGGGTATTATCCAGGGAGAGGTCGATGCCGTGTACAAGGTGGATTCTCCCCGCAGCGGCATTGTCTGGCTCAAGGATCAGGCCGTGGTGGAGGTTTTCGAAACGGATCGTCTTTGCCTTTCGGTGGGGCACCTGACGCTCGTTACCAAAGAGATGCGCTCGGAGGAGGAGCGGCTGGAAAAGGAACGCCTGCAGGTATCCCTGGAGATGGCCGGGGCGGTTTGCCACGAGTTGAACCAGCCGATCCAGGGGATTTCCAGTTATGCCGAACGCCTGCTGGGCGAGCTCACGCCTGGGAGCGCCGCGCACGACCACGTCAAAGGCGTTATGGACTTGGTCGGGAGAATGGGGGTCATCACCCGGAAACTCATGAAAATTACGCGCTATGAGACCAAGGATTATCTGAAGGGGGTGCGCATCATCGATATCGACCGGGCGGCCGACGAACCGCCTGAACCACAGGGCTGACCCGATAAACGGCGCAGGGGGCAATTTGTTTGTGCGGGCATCACCCCCGCCAGTGAAACGGTTCCTGCCAGATGGAAGAACACTCCAGGCAACAACTTCAACCTCAACAGTGAAAAGTGACGGTGCCATGACCAGTGATGAATGGGAAAAACGACAACTATGCAGTGACGGAAATTGTATTGGTGTGATCGGGCCGGACGGGCGCTGCAAAGAATGCGGCAAACCCGGTGAAATGGAAGTGCCGCCGGCCGAGCTGGCGTCTGAGGAACCGGAGGCGTCTGGCGCAGAGGAATACGACGATAGCGAAGCGCCGGTCGGAACGGATGACGCCGAGGAACCGGAGGTCGCCGATGATGATTGGGAAAATCGCCGACTCTGTCCGGACGGCAACTGCATTGGCGTCATTGGCCCGGATGGGCGCTGCAAGGAGTGCGGGCGCAGTGAAGCATGAGGCCCAATTCCGATAACGGAATTTTTATACCGCGGCCCTATATTTGGGCTTGAAATTTGAGGGCGCTCTTGTTAAAGGACGCGTCACCGTTTATTGGGTGCATCGCTCGGTGGACGGGTTTCAATCAGCAGGACCTGGTGGGGTTCCCGAGTGGTCAAAGGGAGCAGACTGTAAATCTGCCGGCAAAGCCTTCGGAGGTTCAAATCCTCCCCCCACCACCACATTTCGCATTGCGTCCCCATCGTCTAGCCCGGTCCAGGACACCGGCCTTTCACGCCGGCGACAGGGGTTCGAATCCCCTTGGGGACGCCAATTAAACCAGAAAACGATAGGGATAAACGCTGAACGCTTATAGCATGGATACATTAAAGAACCCCCGCGATGGAAATCCCGGGGGTTTTTGTTTGCGCCACTCGCTTAGCGCCTTTCTCCCCCGTCCCAATTGGTATCTGTCAAACGCCTCGCCCTAAAGCATACGTCCCCTATGGATTTCAGAACCTTCGGGTTGAAACTCAGTATCATTTGTTATATAACTATCTATAATTTATGTTAATTGTAGAGTGTTATTTGATTCCGGCGCTATTGGCGAATGATGCCCGGTCTTTTCCTCTCGGTGTTCAACTGTATCTCGACGCCGACGCGGCATACTGGGCGTCTGGCCCGGCGAACCGTTTTTTTTTGGGCAACAGCGAGCGCTTTAAGGCTTTTTCCTAAAGTTTTTTCATAACTTACGGATACATAAGGAAGAATCACGATGGATTTGATGCAGAGCTGGCCGGAACACACGCATGCAAATATTGAGAGGGGATGGACTGAACGCGACGGCTCAACCCTAACGACGCAGCCTACGCGCATGTCGCCTAAAACAATGGGCTGTATCCGTCGAAATGCCTTTGGATGGCATGCGTGTGTCCTCGTTCTATCATTGGTGCTGATGAGCGGGGTTGCCTTTGCCACTGCGATTGATAACCCGGCGACGACCCCCTTGCCATTGAGCGAGGTGTTGACGATTGTTACCAGGACAGATCCGGAAATCATGGAAGCCTTGAGCCAATATCGTAGTGTGCAGTCCGAACGGTCCATTGCGACCAGCGGCTATTGGCCGACCATCGGCACGGAGCTGAGTGGCGGTCGTGAATTTACGGATGGTGTCGACACGAACGACGAACGTGAAAGTCTGACCGCGTCCTCGGCTACGTTATATGCGCGTCAAAATTTGTTTAGCGGGGGGAGAACATCGGCTTTTGTCAACGAAACCGATGCCCGGATTCTGGCGGCGGCCTATGAGGTGTTGAATGTCGCCAACCGCGTTTATCTGGAAACGACCGAAGCCTATCTCAATGTCATTCAAGCCGTCGAATTATTGAGACTTTCCGAAGAAAACGTTTTAACGCAGGAAAAAATTCTGGAGCAGGTCCGGGAAAAATCGGCAGCCGGGTTCAGTCGGGCCTCGGATTTGAAAAACTCCGAAGCACGGTTGGCATTGGCTCGGAGCAATTATATCTCCAAGCAGCAGGATTTAAACCAGGCTGTCGTTCGGTTTCATCGTCGATTTGGCCGGCTGGTCAAACCGGAGGCCTTTGTGACACCCGAACCCGCATTCCAGTTTCCCAAAACCGTGGAAGACACAGTGGCGGTCGCTTTTCGCAACCATCCGGCCTTGGAAGTTGCCGAGTACAATATTCAGGTGCGGAAGTATTCCTTTGAAAAAACCAAGGCCGACGACTGGCCGAGCATCGATTTCGAGTTAAAAGCGCAGCATCGCAACGACATCAATGGCGAACCTGGCGATACGGACCAGTATTCCGCCATGCTGAAGTTGAATTACATTCTATTTGACGGCGGTCTTCGCGAAGGAGAACAGAACAAAAATTTCCAATCCATCCATAAAGAAAACCAACGCGCCTATATCGAGCGCCGGAATGTGAACGAATCCGTCCGGCTGGCCTGGAATATTCTGCAGGCGGAAGAACGGAAACGCCAATACCTGAACGAGCATGTCACGCTGAGTTTCGAGACGTTAGAAGCCTTTAAGGAAGAATACTATGTTGGCCGGCGCACCCTGCTGGACCTTCTGAACATGGAGAATGAATACAATTCCGCCAAAAATGCCAGCGCCGAATCCATATTCTCCAACATGATCGCCTATTACCGCGTCTCCGAAGCGACGGGCATGATGGTGAAAGAATACGACACGGGGTTGCGGTCCTATCTGAACCTCCCGCCTGAGGAACAATTTGACCTTGAGGGGTATGAGACGTTGGATCGCGATCGGGATCAGGATTCTACGGAAGATATTCAGGATCAGTGCGATAATTCCATCGCCGGCGTTCTCACGCCGCCGTCAGGTTGTATTGAAGATAAGGCCATCCATGTCGGGTACCAGGAGCCCACCGATTTGAGCCCGTACATCCAGCCGCAACAGGGCACGCCTGAAGAATTGAACTTGAAGATCGATAAGCTCAAACCGCAGCAATCCTTTCATCTGGATACCATTCATTTCGGTTCGGGATCGGCCGAGTTAACCGATTATTCAATGCAGAAGCTTCAATACATTGCGGCCCAGCTGAAAGCCGCCGGCAATTTTATGATCGAGGTGATTGGTCACACCGATAATGTCGATAGCGCCCAGTACAACCAGAAACTATCCGTCGCCAGGGCTCAAAGTGTTTATTCGGAGCTGATTCGATTGGGACTGGATGAAGGGGATCTCCAGTTTTCCGGGAGAGGCGAACAGGAACCGATTGCGACGAACGACACCGAAGAGGGGCGTCTTAAGAATCGGCGGATTGAATTTAAACTGACGAAGAAAAAGCCGGACTGATGACCGCCGCCAAGCGCCTTGTTCTGATCGTATGTATGGTGGCGATGTCCATTGCCGTCGAAGCCGGATCAAGGTTCTTTGTAACGCAAGCGCGACTGGCAACTTATACGAAAACCTATGGGGAACAGGCCGTCAGACGTTTAAACAGTCTGATTGCACTCATGGACGGGCTGGTTGCGGCCCCGGAAGATAAAAAAATCATCGAGGTAAACCGCTTTTTTAATCAGGTGGAATACCAGACGGATATCGAAAACTGGGGAAAAAAGGACTATTGGGCGACGCGTTTGGAATTCCTCGGCAAGGGCCGAGGAGATTGCGAGGATTTCGCCGTCGCCAAATTTCTGACCATGATTCAGTTGGGTGTTCCAGAAAAGAAACTGTTTTTAACCTACGTCAGGGCGATGGGCTACCCCGAAGCCGCTCACCTGGTGGTGTCGTATTACAAGGAGCCGGGCAGCGTGCCTTTCGTACTCGATAACTATAACAAAACGATTCTGCCGGCGACCCAACGCCAAGATCTCATCCCGGTTTACAGCTTTACGGCCAATGATCTCTACATTCAAAAGCAGCAGGGGCTTGGACGACGTGTCAATCGGTCCTCATTGAAGACGCAGAAGAACCTGAAGGGGATCGATCTGGAAATCCAGGTGAGGGAACAATGAGCCTTTTTAAACAGATCCAGTTGCTGATGACGCTGCTGCTCGTGGTGACGCTGGCCATTGTCCTGAAAACCAATTTTGACAATGCCCAGGAATTTGCCGCCAACCAGCTTTTCAATACCGGTAAAAATGTTGCCAACGTACTGGCCTTGAGTCTCGGTTCCCAGGCATCCGATCCAGCCCTGATGGAGACAACCATCAACGCCATGTTTGACGGGGGACATTTCGAGGAAATCACGCTTGCACGGCAGAATGGCACCGTTGTTTACCGAAAAAAAGAAAATCTTTTGATCGATGGTGTCCCCGCCCTGTTCATTAAGCATGTCGATTTACATTCACCCATCGCCATTGCTCAGATATCGTCCGGTTGGTCCATCTTCGGCACCATTCGTGTAAAAGGCCATCCCGGACCTTTCTACATCAGTTTATGGGATACGTTCCAGCGTCTCTGCATCCTGTTCGTAATGCTGGCCGGCTTGGTGATTTCCGCAAGTTATTTGATATTAAGACTCCTTCTTAGATCTTTGGCGCAGATTCAGCTTCAGGCCGAGGCGATCAGCAACCACGAGTTCGTGATTAATGAGACGATTCCCCGGACGCCCGAATTAAAGAAAGTTGTCCTCGCCATGAATACCATGGTTGAAAAAGTGCAGCAAATTTTCAACCGGCAGTTGGACAGCATCAAATACTACAAGGAAATGCAGTTCAAAGATGCCCTTACCGGCCTGCATAACCGTCATTATTTGGTGAAACAGTTGGGTCATTTCCTTGACAGTGACAATGAAAATGCCAGTGGCCTAATGGCGATTATCAGTATGGCAGGCATGGAGAAGAGCAATATTTCGACGGGCCATCCCATCATTCAAGGCATTTATAATGGGTGGGCCGAAATCTTGCGGAAGGAAACCCGTGACGCAACGGATGCCTTACTGGCAAGGCTTTCCCAGAACGAGTTTTCCGTTATTCTTCCTAATTGCAGTCCTGAAAAGGGGCGGACCGTCGCCGAATCCGTCGTGAAGAATTTGATGGAAATGGTTGACCGGGAACTGGAATTGAAAGGTCTCGTTACCGTCAACGGCGGTATGGCATCCTATGCTTTTGAAGATAGCGTCGGGGCCGTTCTTTCCAAAGCGGATTATGCCCTGTCGTCGGCCAAGAGCGGATTGCCCGGCACGGTCGCATTGTTCCAGGAGAAGCAAAATCAGGCGGTTCTCGGAAAATTCGAATGGAAAACGATGATCGATACCGCTTTTTCCGATGGCAGCTTTTTTTTGACCGCCCAACCGGTCATTTCCGACAAAGGCGAATATCACAAAGAACTGTATATCAACCTGAAAGATCCACAGGGCAACACCCACCGCGCAGGCTATTTTATGCCCATGGCGATCAGTCTCGGGCAAGCAGGACGGATCGACCGCTTTGTCTTGGAAACGGCAGCCGCCTATTTGGGAAAAGCGTCGGAAGGGACGCTCGCGGTCAACATCACTACAGAATTTTGTAAAGACCGTTTAGCCCTTATCTGGCTGAGACAATTTCTTGAAGCCAATAAAGCCATCCGGGCACGGCTTGTCATCGAGATGCATGACAGCACCCTGATTCAACATCCGGATGTCTGCCTCGATCTGGCCGGAATGCTGCGGGGGATGCGCTATGGCTTTGGCATCGATCAGTATACCATGAATGATGTCTCGCTTGATCTGCTCAAAGAGATGAATCCGAACTATATCAAGATTGAAAGCGACTACCTGCAGGACATGGAAAATCGCAGCCATACCGAAATGGCGCTGAACGCCATCCTGACGATTACCGACAGTCTCGGCATCGAACTGATTGCGACGAGAATTGAAACCGAGGCCCAGCGGCAGGCCTTAGTCGCCAAAAACATTACCTGTTTCCAGGGGCACGGTATTGCCGGCATTGGGCCTTTAGAGGGTTGATATGAATCAGACGCTTCCGCACGACCCCTTGATGCAGTGTTTAGTCATGTTAACCAAGCTGAATAATAAACCGGCTTCGGCAGAATCCCTTGCGCATGGTCTGCCCTTTGACCCCAATGATGAAAAGCAGCGACTATTCAGTGTTGACAAGCCAAAGGCCAATTTTTCCAGGGCCGCCGCCAAAGCCGGATTTAGGTCACGGTTGCAGGAGCGGCAACTGCATGAGATCCCGTCGGTGGTATTGCCGGTGATCCTGATTTTGCGGGACGACAATGCCTGTGTCCTGATGGATATTTCACACGAGCAGGGCGTGGCGCAGATTATTGTACCGAGCGTCGATGAAACCCCGATGGAAATAGACATTGGGAAATTAGCGGAAGAGTACCTGGGATTCGTGTTCTTTTTAAAACGAAAGTATGAAGGGTTCGGTCAGGATAAACGCGCGGCCCGAAGCGCCCGCAAAGGCAGCTGGTTTTTCGGCACATTGATGAAATTCAAAGGGATATACGGTCGTGTATTTCTCGGCACGTTCCTCATCAATCTGTTTGTGGTGGCCGGCCCCCTATTTACCATGAACGTGTATGACCGGATCATCCCGCACAATGCCATCGACACGTTGTGGGTGTTGGCATCGGGCATTTTTCTGATTTATTTATTCGATTTGGTACTCAAGTATATCCGAACCGCATTTTTGGAGACCGCTGCCAAAAAGAGCGACATCATCCTTTCGTCCATGCTGTTCGAGCAGGCGCTTAACCTGAAACTGGAGCATAGGCCCCGTTCGGTTGGGGCCTTTACAAGCAATATCAAAGATTTCGATGGTATCCGCTCGTTTTTCGCCTCCAGTGCCATCACCGCTTTTATCGAGCTTCCCTTTGCCGTTATTTTCCTGCTGGTTATATACTCCATCAACCCTACCATGGTCTATGTGCCGCTGGTGGTGATCGCGTTCATATTGATCATCAGTCTTTCCATGAAAAGTACGATATACAGAATCGTTGCCAGCACGCACGAGGCTGTCGGCCGTCGGAACGGTATTTTGGTAGAAGCATTGGCCAACCTGGAAACCATCAAAGCCTTCAATGCCAGCGGTTCCATGCAATGGCATTGGGAAGAAAGCACGGGCGATATCGCTTCCAAAACGCTTCGTTCCAGGAAACGGTCCAACTCTCTTTCGACCATAACCGTGTGTTTGTCCCAGTTAGGATCCGTCGCCATCGTGGTGCTGGGGGTCTATCTGATCAAGGCCGGGGAGCTGTCCATGGGGGGGCTGATTGCGATCAATATGCTTTCTTCGCGCTCGATTGCCCCCATGTCCCAGGTCGTTTCCCTCCTGTCCAATTTCGAACAAATGAAAGCCGGACTGCAATCACTGAACGAGCTGATGAAAAAAGAAGTTGAACGGCCGGAGGAGAAACAGTTTATCCGCAGACCTGCCTTCAAGGGGGATATCGAATTCAAGGATGTGAGCTTCTGCTATCCCGATGAGCAAAAAGAAGCCCTCACGACGGTAAGTTTTCGCATCAAACCAGGAGAAAAAGTCGGCATTATCGGGCAGGTCGGTTCGGGTAAGTCTACCATCGCGAAGATTTTGATGGGGTTTTACGCCCCGGCTGAGGGGGCGGTATTCATTGACGGGCTCGATATAAAGCAGATTGACCCGGTCGATTTGCGCCACAACTTCAGTTTTGTCCCCCAAGATGTCGTTCTTTTTTCCGGAACCGTGCGGGATAACATTACCCTCAAGTCGCCCCATGCCGATGATCAAGCCATTATAACGGCTGCTGACGTAGGCGGTGTCAACAGTTTCACGGATCGACATCCCATGGGAATGGATTTGCAGGTGGGGGAACGGGGACTCAATCTCTCCGGTGGCCAGCGCCAGTCCGTTGCTCTGGCAAGAAGTTTTATCCATGATAGCCCCATTGTGCTGCTTGACGAACCCACCAATTCCATGGACTACAATACGGAAATGCACGTCATTGCCAATCTCAAAAAGGTTACCAGAAAAAAGACCACGATCATCATCACCCATAAACCGACGATCTTGGAGGTCGTCGATCGTCTCATCGTTATGGATAATGGCCGCGTCGTTATGGATGGTTCGAAGGAAGATGTTATTGCGAAACTGGGAGGTAAAAATCCGTGACGCCGGAGAAGGATAATCGCCAAAATTTAGCGCTACGTCAGACGAATGGGCGGGCCCGGGAACGCTACAGCCGTTCCGATATCAAGTTTATGAACAGCCTCAGCGCTGCGGTACTGGCTGGTAATCCGGCTCGGTCGAGTATGCTGCTGTTCGTTGTCACGATCGTTGTCCTTTCGATCATTCTCTGGGCAAGTTTTGCCGAGCTGGATGAGAGAACCCGGGGCGTTGGACGGGTGATCCCCTCGCGCCAGATTCAAGTGGTGCAGAATCTGGAGGGCGGGATTATTAAAGAAATTTACGTGCACGAGGGAGAATCGGTCAAGCAAGGGCAGATTTTGGTCACGATCGATGACACGGGCGCTGGCAGTTCGTTTGCGGAAAGCAAAACCATGATCGATGAACTGACGGTCCGCGCGGTCCGTTTGCGGGCCGAGGCCGGTATCCGTGAGTTCACCGACAGCCTTGAGGAATTGAAGGATAAGACGGCCCTGATCGACAAAGAAAAACGGCTGTATGAAACGAATATCCGCAGGCGAAAAAGTGAGATTGCGGTGCTGGAACAGCGCTTGAAGCAGCGGCAGATTGAATTGTCGGAAGCGCAGCTGGATATTCGAACACTTAAAAGCAGCACAAAAATGATCGCCCGGGAAATCGAACTTACCCAACCCCTGTTTAAAAAAGGATTGGTTTCGGAACTGGAGTTCATCCAGTTGCAGCAAAAAGCGCTGGACAAACAGCACGAATTGGGAAGTGCGCAGAAGAATGCCGAAACGCTGAAATCCAAGATTATCGAAGCCGGCAATCAGATCGAGGAGCTGAAAGACCGACAACGGAGCGAAGCCCTGGAAGAACTAAACCAGGTGGTGGCCGAAATCGAACGGCTGTCCAAGACACAGGTGGCCATTGAAGACCGGGTGGAGCGCACGAGCGTTCGTTCGCCTGTGGACGGAACGGTGAAGCAATTGCTCGTCAATACCGTCGGCGGTGTGGTTCAGCCGGGTATGGACATCATGGAGATTGTCCCGGCGGAGGAAAAGTTGCTCATCGAGGCGAAAATCAAACCCTCGGATATCGCCTTTCTCTACCCTGGATTGAAAGCCGTGGTTAAGATAACCGCCTACGATTTTGCCATATACGGTGGTTTAGATGGTGAATTGGTTCATATCAGTGCCGATACGATAACCGATGAAAATCAGGAAGAATATTACCTGGTGCGCATTAAGACGGATAAGAACTATCTCGGAACCGACGATAACAAGAAGAAAATCATTGTCGGCATGACGGCCCAGGTCGATATCATTACGGGCAAAAAGACGATCATGCAATACTTGATGAAACCCATCCTCAGAGCCAAGGACAATGCGTTGAGGGAAAGATGATGCTGTTCCTGCTGAGCAAAGATGACTTGTTGGTGGCACGCTGCGTCGATCTCCTTGGCGGTCGTAGCGCGGTCCAACACCTGCATGACATCGATGATATAACAGATGCTCAGAAGGCAACCGGCAACGTGTTGATCATCGACCTGGAAGGATGCGATGAAAAACGCTTGACCGCGGTAACGATGCCGACCGTGGCGTTGGCTTCAAGGCCGCGCTTTGAGCAGGCCGTAAGACTCTTGCAGCGCGGCGTGAGAGGGTACGGGAATCGGCATATGCACCGGGACAACCTGATGCAGGCGGTCACCGCCGCAAGGGAAGGGCAGGTCTGGCTGCCGCCTGACATCGTCAACCGGATGATTACAGCCATGCCCGTCAATGGAAACGGCCATGCCAAACCGAGCTTCCCGGAAACGCTAAGCAAGCGGGAGGATGAGGTGGTGCAACTGGTGGCCAGTGGGTTGTCGAACAAGGAAATTGCCGACAAGCTCTTCATTTCTGTCCGGACCGTCAAGGCCCACATGACCTCGATTTTCAGTAAGACGGGATTTCGGGATCGGCTGGAGCTGGCTGTGAAAATGCGGCGTCACTGATTATTACTATCGTTTCCGGTAAAGACACGAAGCGCACCGGCGGCGGAGTCTTTTCGGGATGCACGGCATGCTTTTATCCCCCTGGATTTCAATGCAACTTTTCACAACGCATAACCGCGTATTCTAATCCGCCATTACATGACCATAAAGCCGTACCACAAAGAAAATGGGTACGGCTTTATCGCATTGGTTTCGTCTATTATGATTCGATGGGCGTCCCGTCATCCGTGAACATCTGGACGTGGTTGTCGGGGTCGTCAGTGGAGACAATTTGCACCTGGTCGATGCCATTGATGTGGGTGAACAGGCCGCCCCCATTATAGGTCCAGTCCGCGCCAGGCCCCTGAACACCAGCAAAGGTGATTTCATCCCCCTCGCCGCCCGTTACTTCCAGGACATGGTTTGCGTCTGTCATATCCAGAACATCGTCCAGGCTCAGTGATATCGACTGGGCGTCGGCGCTATTCAAATCGAGTTTTTCGATGTTTTCGATCGTCCCGTCAGAAAGGGCGCTGAAATCCAGAACTTCATTGGATATCAGGAGGGTGTCGAGTCCGGTACCCCCATCGATATGGGTGTCATTTTCGTCAAACACGATGCTGTCAGCGCCTCTGCCGCCATCTACGATATCGGCACCGGCACCGCCGTCGAGGGTATCGCTGCCGTCGCCGCCGACAAGCGTGTCGTTGCCGGAGCCGCCGCTCAACGTGTCGTCACCTTCTTCGCCTTCGAGACGGTCATCGCCGGCACCACCGAATACGAGATCGTTGCCGGTACCCCCCAGAACGATATCGTCGCCGGTACCGCCATCCACGATATCGTCTCCGGCATCACCGTCGAGATGATCCTGTCCAGCCCCGCCATAGACGGTGTCGGCATCATCGCCGCCACTGAGGTAATCGTTGCCATCATTGCCGGACAAGGTGTCCTCTCCTGCTCCGCCGGAGATAGAATCATTCCCGTCGCCACCGGAAAGGACATCGTCGCCGGCATCGCCTGTGATGGCGTCGTTCAGCGCGCCGCCTGTGATACTGTCAGCCCCGACGGTGCCGGTGATTTCATTGTCGATGGTGTAGATCGCCAATTGGGCGGTATCGGACTGGCCGTCGGTATCGGTTAGGGTGTAGTCGACGAGAATCGGATCCAAGGTGTTGGGCAGCGTTGTGGGATCCGGCACTACGGTAAAGTCAATCTGGCTGATACTGTAATCGCCGTCTGCACCGGTCGTGATCTCTATGCTGTAGATACCGCTTATTCCGGTAAAGGCCTGGGTATTGTTCCCGGTCAATGCCACGGTGTCGATAACCGCGCCGGTGCTGTCATAAAAGATCGCAGATCCGGTGCCGCTATCGTATCCGAATGACAGTGTAGTCTCTTCTATGCCATCCGGGTAAAGAACCGGATCAAAGGTCAAGATAATGTTGTCTCCCGAATCTGCGCTGTCCCCCCAAGTATCGCCGTTGCTATTCACACCAATGCCATTTGCGCCGTTGTAAGTAATGACCGGATTGCCGTTGGCTGTCGATGTCACGGTTATCCCCTGATCAGCGCTGCCGTCCGTAAAACTCTCCGTGATGGTCACAGGGGTGGGAATGCTGGACGGATCGGGCATGTAGCTGTAATAGCCGTTGCTGCGCATGGTGAAAGTCGACCCGTCATCCGAATCGGTCACGGTGGCATCAAACACGGGGTTGCCGTCCAGGTCGTAATCATAGCTGTAGACCCAGGTCAGGTTGCCACCGTTGTCGCCGCCGGTTTGATCCAGCGATGTGACATCGTAGGGTACCGCGGGAGAGGGATCAAACGCCACATTGGCCAGCTGGCTGTCCTGGCCGCCTGCGCGGGCAAGGTCCACGGAGCCGATTCCGGTATAAGCTGTAAGATCGATCGTTTCCACGCTAGTATTGTTGGTTGCCGCATAGACCAAGGTGTCGATCACGGCTCCCGACGGATCGTAGAGGGTAATCATAACGGCATCACTGCGGTTGCTCTGAAAATCGGCCATAGTAAGAATAAGGTTGTCGACCCCATAGGGCAGATCGACCGTGTCAAAAGACATGGTGAGAGCGTCGCCACCATCCCGATCGTCGATTCTGGCATCGCCGCGCCCACCGTCAATACCGGCCCCATCAGCATCGAACCCGGCATTGGCGCTCAGGGCGACGTTGGTGGCGGCCCAGTTAGTGGAGCTGTTGATCGCCACATCCTCGGATATTCCGGTGGGATCCGGCGGTGTTACCGTGGTCGTCGTAAGTGTCAGATCGAGGGAAATCGTCTCACCCTTATAGGTAAACTCGGTTACCACGGCATTATCGACAATCTTGTCGACTCCGCCGCCCTGGGTGGCAAAGGGCGTGTAATCCAGGCCGAAGGCCGGTCCGCCGTCGGTACCCATAGCAGTAATGACATTGCCCTCGGCGGTTTCGCCGGCTGTGATGGAGTGAAGATCATCGCGGGCTTCGGGCGCGTCATCCACAATATTAAAGGTTGCGGTCGCCGAAGCGGTGTCCCCGTCACCATCCACAATCGAGAAGCCAAAACTGACGGTCGCTGGTGCTGTGCCGTTTGGCGCGCTGAAGGTGTAGCTGCCGTCGGAAAAGTCGAACGTGAGGGTCCCGAAGGCAAAACCGTCATCGGCATCCAGGGTTATGGTGGTGCCGTCGACTTCGACAGTGGCAGCAAGGGCCGGCGGAACTGCCACCAGGCTCCCATCGTAGGTGAAGGTGTAGTCGGTCCCGCCGAGATCAATGGTGATCGAATCGACGTAGCCGGTGTCGGCCCCGAAGAGCACATTGTCGACGCTGCCGTCCACATCGACGGTAATGTTTCCGCCGAAGGCCGTCGGCACCGTGCTGAGCAGCTCGGATTGCAGTTGGGATACATCCTCGACGATCAAGGCGGGATCGACAGTACCATAGCCTTCGCCCATCGAATCGATGTTGTGAATGTAGTTCAGGTCGGTCAGGTCGCCAGGCAGCCCGGTACCGATGCCCACCGCGTAGGAATAGATGGCGTTGCTGTTGACGAAGTCGTCAAATCCGTTGCCGACAGGCGTACCGTCGGCCGTGACCGCGCCATCGGAGAGAAAATAAGAGATGTTCCGGGTGTCATCGGCCGGATCCTGGGCGGCGATGTCTGCGCTCAGGACATTTTCAATCAGCGCGGTGGCATCGACATAGCTGGTCGAATTGGTCAGGTTCCCGGCACCCAGGTCATTGGGATAGGCCGTGGTATTGACGTCCGTCACACCACTGATTGCTGTTTGAACATCCTCGAAGGTCGTGTAAGTGCCCAGTTCGTGGGCGCCATTGGCAAATAAAAGGACGGTGACTGTCACCTGGGATGATTGCCTGAAATACTCCTGCGAGAGGGAAACCAAGGCGTCTTTGGCCAGCTCGAGCCGTGTCGTTGAACCCACCGCGGCATTCATACTCGTTGACACATCAAGGGTCAGAACGACGTTGAAGACCTGCTCTTCAGACTCGGGCACACTCTCTACCAGATCGCTGGCGATCGGTTCGTCATCTTCGACAGTGATCGTCAGCGTGTCGGAAAGCGGAATACCGTTGGTGAAATTATAGGTAAAACTCTCCGTTACATCGGCGCCGGTGCCGTCAGCTGTAGTCAGTTCGTAGACATAATCTCCGGCACTGAATCCGGGTGTCGTGTTGTCGGCGTAGACATTGAGGGTGCCGAGCGCCGTGGTAACCGTGATGACGCCCGCGGTCGGCGTGTAGGTTGTTGCGCCGAAATCAACACTGTCGATCGAATTGCCGGCGGCCGAATCGTTTTCGAAAAGGTTGCCCGTTACAGTCGCTGAGCCGCCATCCGAACCGGTGCCATCCGGCAGGGCGCTTTCATAGACGGTGCCGGCATCCGGATCGGTCGATCCGACATTGATGGTGGTGGTGCCGGTCGTCGTTAGGTCGCCGTCGAAGACGGTGTAGGTGAAGGCCTCTTCGCCATCGGCACCGCCGGCATCGAATTGCAGGGCGGCCAGTTCGGCTTGTGTAAGGGTGTCACCAATATTGACCGGGGTTCCGTCGGCCAGCGTGACCGTGCCGATGGTTCCGGGGAGCCCGGTGACCGTTATAACCAGGTCGCTGTCATCCGTATCCGGATCGGTGGGCACGGTGATGTTGAGGCCGTTGTCAAGCGAATTGGCGATCACATATGTCGTGTTGTCAAAAACTTCGGGAGCATCGTTGACCGGCAGAACGCTGAGGTTGCCCGAATCACTGCTGAACAGGTTGTTATAGGTTTCATCATAAGCTTCAACCGTAATGGCGCGTGTGGACGCACTCGGGTTGTCCGATGCGTTCTCGTAGGTCAAAGAATTCAATACGGATTCATACTCATCGATGTCCGCCCCATTGGTCAGGGTCAGCTCCCAGGTTGATCCGCTTATGGATACACTGGCATTCACGCTGGTGCCGGCCGTCAGGTAGTCGAGGACATCCTGTGAACCGATGTAACCATCGATCCGGACGACGACGGAAGAAAGCGAGGTGCTGTCCACATCTGCCAGGGTTGTACCGGCCAGAATGCTGGTTGCGGCATCATTTTCGGTATAGCTGGTATCCGGCACCGCGGAGACAGTCGGCGGGTTGACAGTGGCGCTGGATACGTCGATGGTTACGGTTGCTGTGTCGGTTTCGCCGTCGTCATCGATGACCGTGTAGGTGAAGGTGTCGGTTCCGGTAAATCCGGCGGCCGGCGTGTAGGTAAAGGTGCCGTCACCATTATAGGTCACGGTACCGCCCTGGGTCGAGGTGCCGTCGTGGGAGTCATAGACGGCGTTATCGACCAGGATGTCGTTGGTCAGGACGTCCCCGGTCACCAAAGGCGTGTCGGGAGCCGTGATGAAGGCATCATCGACCGCATCCGGGGGGCCATTGTCGGCGCCGATGTTGCCGATGCCCTGGATGCCGCCGCCAGTCAGGTGCGCCCCGGACGGGAAGTTGACCGTCTGGTTGAAGTTGGACAGGTCAAGCGTGAAGGTTTCATCACCCTCGAAAACATTCGTATCGCTGTTGACCGTGACGGTGATGGTTGTGGAGGTGTTGCCGGCCGTTATCGTGCCGGTCGTCGTGCCGATACCGACGTAGTCCGCGCCAGCCAGGGTGCTGACATCGACCGTCTGGTAGTCGAAGGTCAGATCGGAACCGAGGGCCTGGTCGATAGAGACCGTGAAGGTCATGGTGGTGGTGCCGCTGTCCGGTTCCTGAACGGAAACATCATCGATACTGACCGTCGGAAGCGTGGTGATATTCACAGTGCTAATGGCCGTATTGCTGTTATTGAGGCCGTCATTGACAGTCACTTCAATGGTGCGGGCCGCTCCAATGGAATCACCGACGTTGTCATATTGGATGGCGCGAATCGCCTGCTGGTAATCCGCCAGGGTGGCCGATCCGGTGAGGGTGATGGTACCCGTAGCCGAATCATAGGCCCCGGCGGTAATGCCCGCCGGCAGAGAACCGACAATCAGCAGGTCGTCAGCCTCGACATTGGTGATGGTGATAACGGCGCTTTCAATTGAGGAACTATCGACGTCGCTGATGGTGATATCGCTATCGGCGATGGATACGCCACCGCTGCCTTCGGTGAAGGTGGTTTCAAAAGCGGTTCCTGCCGAACCGCTGCTGTCATTCGCATCGAGGTCGATCACTGGGCCGTCATTGGTGCCGGTAATGGTGATGTCGATGTCCTGGGTGGTGCCGTCGGATGCGGTCAAGGTGATCGTATCGGTGACGACATCGCCGGCATCGAGATCCTGCACGGCGGCCTGGTCGAG
>JABZFP010000014.1:264672-434333 GCA_014237395.1 Desulfobacteraceae bacterium
GAAATCGCGATGGTGCCGGTGGCCGTGACCGTATCGCCCAGATCGCCTTCGGCCACGGCGCCGGTGACGGTGCCCGTGACGACCGGCAGATCATTGGTGCCGGTAATGGTGATGTCGATCGTTGCCGGAGCACTGGTGGCGCCATTGTTGTCAATGGCCGTATAGGTAAAGGACACATCACGGGATTCACCCGGAGAAAGATCGTCGAAATTACCGTTCGGATCGAAGCTGTATGAGCCGTCGGGATTGAAGGTCAGGCTCCCCTGGGCCACATCGGTAACCAGTGCATAGCTGGCGATGGTGCCGTCCACATCGGTAGCCGGAGGAACAAAATCGTTGAGGATGGCGGTATCTTCGTCGGTGGTGGTGGTATCGTTTGTGGCCACAGGTGCATTGTTGCCCGGCGGCACAGTTGGAACGCCTGCAGCGGGGGGGGGGACATCCGCCTCATTATCATTGTCATCCGCAATTAGCGGACCAAATGTCTGGCCGGCGGTGTCATTTTCGGCGTCTAACAGGTAGCTGCCGACCTGCCCCTTGGACGCGTCGCCGCTATAATACGGGTCATCGTAGTAATAGGCGCTTTCTGTTTCGCCTATGGCGGTATCTTGTTCTTCAATGATGTCTTCGTTGTTCAGCAGGGCGTTTTGCAGGGCTTCGACATCGTGGACAATTGCATCATATTGATCGATCGGACCGCCTACGCTGGCGTCGAGGAGAATCTCGGAGTTTTGGGCCAAACGGATTAGATCCCCATTGTTCAGAACGATCGTGATCTGGGCGCCGTTGGACGTTTCGATGAGTTCATTCTCGTATACAATGTCGCCAACGTGGAGCTCACGAACCTGCCCCTGGGGCGTACGTGCGGTTGCCGGACCGGATAATGTTTGGATGCTTCCCGCTTGTGCCATGCTTCACCTCGAAAAAAATCATTTAAAGCAAATGGATATGGGATTTATTGCCCATTAATCCTTTTTATAGTGTTTGTAATATAGCCGATACACGGGGAAAATAAATTGTACCAAGGTCCAATTTTGATAGGAAAGCGAACGATTAGTTGCGAAGTCAGTTCGGAATTAAGCTGTTATTGTTGAAAAATTAACGTAATCGAAGGAATGGGGACGGCTTTTTGTGTCGCTGATTCCGGGGGGGGGCTGAATACAGGTGAGGATGTCAACTAAAGAAGGAAGGGGTTCGCTTTGTATGAAGCGAACCCCTTCCTTCTTGGTTTTATACTACAAGCATTTTTTAGTGTACCGTCAAGGAGCCGTTGTGATGGTATTTACTACAGGCTCATCAGGCGTCGGATCTGCGTTGGCCGGGAACTCCGTGGGCATCATGCGCCGGAACATGATGTCGCTACCCTCTTCGCCCTCGTCCAGCCAGACGCCGTAAAATCGCTCGCCGTTCGGCGTCATGCGTATCTGGACCTCGCCCTGTTCCTGGTCGCCCTTGGCCAGCCGGTACCAGCCGCTGACCGTTTCGCCGGCATAGTTTCCGGAGCTATCGGGATTCACCACCCAAGTGTCTTCTTCCAGGGTATTGCCCCGATCCAGCGAATAGCTAAGGAACAGATCTTCCGGGGCCTTCTCCACGTCGGGCAGGTTGGTCGAGGTCCCGTAAGCGATGTAGAACACATTCCGGTTCTGCTTATCCTCTGGAATGCCGGTCCATTCTCCTGCCACCTTGATCGTGCCGGGAACGGCCACGATCCGCGGCTCGATGACGCTGACCTTGTTGTTCTTGATTAGCGAGATGTTACGCGCGGGCTCGTAGCCACCGCCCGAATACTCCGTTTCCACGATGTAGTGCTTGGTGGCCTCGGTCGCATCGTTGCCTTCTTCGTCCAGCTCCGCGCCGGAAATCCCTTCTGGATCGAAGAAATAATCCTGGTGCACGATAGGATCGGCAGCCGTTGCGTCGGTAGTCCACGTCTCGCCGCCGTTGAAGGAGCGCCGGATGTAGAAGTCGTACTTATCGTGAGCTTTGCGTGATGCCGCCCAGTTCGGGCAGTAGGAGTAGCCCATGATAACGAAGTCACCCCGGATGGCGCCGCGGTGGGCCCGAGCGTCTTCGTAAGGGTTCACGCCCGACTTCCAGTCCAGACACTCTTCCGGCTGCGTCCAGTTGCAGACCTTGACCCCATCACCTTTGGCACTTTCGCTGCGGTCGGGGTTGATCCAGGTATCACCGACCATCACCGTGCTGAGGTTCTGCAGGCCGACGCGAGTATCAGTGACGCTGTGTGGCAGGAAATTCTTCGGATCCCAAGGATTGCCTCCCATGATGGCTCCGGCTTCATTCTTCACGACGCACCGGCGACACATAATGTCGGTCGGACGACCGGCACCGTCCTCGCCTTCCTTGTACAGTACCAGCAGCACCGTACCGGAGTTGTTCGGTTCCTTCCAAGTGCCGTCAGGCTTCTGGCCACCGAAGGCCGAGGACTTCGACTGCAGGATGAAGCGCGGCCGACGAGCGTTCTCATAGGCCAGTTGCGGATCACCTTTCCAGTCCAGAATCAGCTCGCCCGCGAGTGGGTTCGGAATCGGCGTGTAGTCGGTGATGTTCTCCTCGTTGTCGTAGATCGGGTTCGAGCCCAGGTAATCCGGCTCCACGACGTAGAGTGGGTTGCCTTCCGTGTCAGTCTCGGGCAGATTTAGGATCGCCCCACCACTGACCAGATCGGGCTGGGTGAAGTCGAAGCTGTGGTAGATGGCGTTCTTTCCGTTGTCAGGGAACGACTCATAAGGATCGTAGCCGCTTCCGTCCTGGGGTTGTTCCCCCGTTCCCGTGGTTTCCGGCGGTCCGGACCCCAGTCCCTTGGTCTCCTCGTAGGCCATGATGGCCCAGGCGCTCTTGGTGCCGTCCTTCTTGGTGTAGGTCTGCAGGAAGAGGTTGGGACGGGTCGCCGCGGTATTACCGTCCAGCAGGCGGCCGTCGGTCGTAATGGCAACCGTCCGCTCGGCACCTTGATAGTTGGTCTTGGTGTACAGACCAATCCCGTCCGGAGATATCTCATTTACATAAGACCAGAGACCCGGAACCTCAGTGATATAACGGTGGGAACCGTCCTTGGTGTCGTCCAGATCGGGTTTAATGTATGGATAAGGATCGTAGGGATAGTACGCCTCGACGATCTCGCCGCCGTCCGAACCGTCCTTCCAGACGCCGCCCTTTTCCTGGCATTCAAGGCACTTTATGGCCTCATTCGTGTCCGGCGATACTGTGATAACCCGATCCCGCGGCACGATGTGGTTATAGTGACAGCTCACGCAGTCGCTGTTGCTGAAGCCGCCCAGGTATTCGCCCGCCTCGGCGTCGACTACCACCAGCGGTAATGGAGCAGCCTGCGTGGGATTCTCGCCATGGGGGTCGGTATCGTAGGGAACGTGGCAGTTGGTGCAGTTCATGGTCGACGAATGGTCGCCCGGCACGGCCCGCAGCACATCGTAGTCGGCGCTCAATGCATCGGGATCGTCCGGCGTCACGATGGTCGCGCCGCCCTCGAACTTCACGCAGCGCGTCAGGTTCGCGGCCTCATAGACGATGTCCTCGGCGTCGACCGCATCGATCGGATTCCCGTCAGAATCGGTCAAGGCGGCGTTGTTCGTGTTGACCGCATCGTTGTCTGAAATGCGCACCGGCAGGGACATGGGCACCAGGGCCTTGGGCCGGTTGGTCCAGGGGATTTCGTTACCGTCTTCGTCATACTGGACCGGATGTTCGGGATCGCCGCCGGCCACGAAGTTTTCATCGATTACGGCATGATCGTCCCAGGTGATATAGCTGTACCAGATGTCGGTCTTGTGGTTGGCCGTGGCACCGCCCCAGCCGGGACCGGGACCTTTGGCTTCGCCCGGACGCAGGCCTTTGGGGTCTTCCTGCCAGGCGATGGCGAAACCGGCACCGTCGGCGCCGCCCATGAACACCTGGTTGGCGTCGCGACGAGCAGAGGTCAGTCGCTCGGGTTTGAACCACACGATGTCGCCGATCGCCTTGTCGGCCCACCAGCCGCCCCTGTTGATCTCGGCCTGGGTGACAATCACACCGCGGCAGGTCCAGACGGCGCTGTAGGGCACCTCGCCCTCTTCTGGGTAGCCCTGTTCGGTGTAGTCCACCGAACGCTGGGGACCGGAAACGCCCCAGAAGTCGTCAACTGCATAGTCATCGTCATAGATGTAATCCGGGCTGCACTTTACGTTTTCGCCTGAGCCGGTGCAGGTTTCGCACGGATCCGGCTCGCCGTCGCCATTTATATCCGGGCAGGCCTGGATCGAATAACGCGGCTTGCCACCCTTGGCGAACTTGCTGGTCCAGGCGATCAGGATCTTGTTGCCCTTGACCTGGAAGACCGGCTTCTTGCAATGGCCGTAATAATCCTCGCCGTTGGCCAGCTGGAATGAGCTCCGGTCGGCCATGCGGGAGATGTTCTTGCGCTTCCAGGTGTTGCCGTCGTCGCGCGAGACCGCGGCCCACACGTCGTGGGCGCCGGTCTCGGGATCGGCATCGCAGAAAGTGGCGATGATGGGCTTGGCTTCTTCGGCCACGCGGATCAACTCCGGCTCTCCGCTTTCCTCATTATAGTAGTAGTATGGGATGCCATTGACCACGGCACCGGTCTCGTCCTCGCAGGTGGCCAGTTCGCCGTTGGCTTTCAGGGCCGGGAACCAGACGCCCATGATGTTCAGCTTGGCCTTGGCGCTGGCCAGATCGGGCGTGCGCGAAATCTTCTTGCGGAACATGTCGCTGCTCGTGGACTTGCCCAGGTGCTGCTGCGCATCCTCGGCCGAAACCGCCACCAGATCCGGGCCGCCCATCGCCCGTGATTCGGCGATGGTGTCCTGGATAATGTCTTCCACCAGGTCGTCGTCCGTGAAATCGATGCTGTCCAGCCCCTTGCCGGCCATGGCGGCGGCAAAGGCCGTTTCCACGGCGTCGGTGATTTGGATGCCCTTATTCGGGTCGGCATCCGCATCCAGGCTCTGGAGCAAGCGGGCCATGTTGATCACCCGCAGGTCATCGATATCGCTGTTTTGAAACAGATCGAGCGGGGAGATCTTGTGATCCACCGGGGTGCTGCCGATATAGATCCCCCCGATGGCCAGGTCCACGGTTTCGCCGGGGAAATAGTCGAAGGCCCCGGATTCGTCGGTCCGGCCGTAATGGGTTGGGGTCTGGAAGGTCATGCCGCCCACCGGAGAATCGATAAAGTGGGCCCGCCGCGGGTGGGCCATCTCGTAGGTGTCGTACCCCCAGTGGCCGAGGATCTTCTGTTTGAGGAAGCCGTTGGCGTGGTTTTGGCGATGGCGGTTGGCGTTGCCTTTGACCACCAATTGGCGAACTTTGCCGATGCCGGAAACGATGGCTTCGCTTTCCGGCCCGGTGGCTTCGAAGTCCGGATCGACGGTCCACACATCACGCTGGTAGAGAACTTTGCCCTTGATGCGGTCCACGAAGACGAAAACCCCATGGACGCACATGTTTTGCTGGCGCAGCTCCTCGTAGGGCCGCCCCCAGCGGAAATCCAGGTCTTCTTCCAGATCGAGGGTCAGGGCATACTGACCGGCGGGCTCGTCGTATTCAACCCGGTAGGGGAAGACGTCCAGGTCGGGGGTGCCGTTTGGCCTTAACGGCACGGGGTCGTTACCGATGTAAACGTCGAGTTTCTTGATTTTCCAGTCGCCGACGGAATCCTGGCAGGTCAGGTCCTCCGGCGCCACGCGGAGCTGCAGCTTGACCCGGGTGTTCCACATGTCCACCGTGCCGGTGGCAGGGTAGGTCAGCCACCCGTCTCCGGTCAGTTCGCAGCGGTAGAGATTCTGCTGCATAAGGCCGCCCGGGCCCTGGTAGGCCCAGCCCATGACCGGCAGAAACGCCACTATGAGTCCCGCAATCAGAAAATGGTATCGAAGTTTCATCTTATGCCCCTCCTTGTGGTATGGTTCGAACCCGGTGTGAAATCCGCTGGGCTTCTCATCCTTTGCTTGGCCGGCTACCATCATTTTTCGTTTGTTGAGCGCAATAGGCCCGCCATGCGATGCGGGCGATCAGGGGCTTAAAAAGCAATATAAATGCCAGAAATGACTATAATTAAAATCCCATATTATCAATAATTTAAGTAGCATTAAAATTATGATAAGGAATATATTTCATAATGATACGAAATATATTTCATATATATAATGAATTATATTTCATAATCGGATCATCATCTTACCCCATGCCAAGGCTGACAGGCCGAGAGTGAAAAGGGCCATGGTCAGCCGGTTGAGCTTCAAGGGATCTTGTGTCGGAAGCAGGCGAAAGGCCGTAAAACGATTCAATAGAGGCTATCCGGTCCTGATTATGTAAAATATGCCCTGTTGCTGAACCTGGAAAGAAAATGCGATGCCATCGATGGAAAAACCGTCGCCGTTAGTACTGGAAGTCCTGGCGGGAGGATTTTGCAGCCACCTATTATATTCTGGTGAATAGCAGCCAATTTGCATCGGCCGTCACCGTCCTCAAAGCGAGCGGCCTTTTCGGAGCGTGCGCGACGCCCTCACTGAGGGTGCCCCCCGTAACACCGGTGCCCAACGATTTGCGTCTCAATGGCAAATTTATTTGGTATGACTTGTTTACGAGTGATCTAAAGGCGGTTCAGCCGTTTTACGAAGCGCTGTTTGGTTGGTCCTTCCACGAAACAGCTACCGGTGAAACCCGGGTGCTGACCATCAGGCGTGAAGGCGTGCCCATTGCCAATGCGGTGTATGTAAACGAAACCAAGATTAAAGACGGTGCGTCCCGCTGGTTGAGCTATATGTCGGTGGCGGATGTCGATCAGACGGTGTTGCGCATCGAACAGAATCAGGGCTCTGTCTATATGCCGCCCAAGGATTTACCCGATCGGGGGCGCGTGGCCGTTGTAAAGGATCCGGAGGGCGCTTTGTTTGCGATCTTGACCGCCACCGGAGGGGATCCGCCCGACCCCGCATATGATCTAAATGATTTTCTCGGTTCCGAACTCTGGGCACGGCAGCTTGAAACGGCGATCCAATTTTACCAGGCCCTCGTCGCCTACGAAATCGAGATGGTCGATGTCGGGAATGAAAAAGATTACCACCTGCTGGTCAGAGACGATGAACCCCGGGCCGGTGTGGTTCAGATTCCCTGGGATGATGTAAACCCCAACTGGATTCCCTATATCGCCGTTGAGGATGTGGCGGCGGTGGCCGTCCGTGTGGAAGTCCTCGGAGGGCGTCTGCTGATTGCGCCGGATCCAGAGATCCGGGAAGGAAACGCGGCCATCCCGGCCGACGCAGCTACCTGCCAGGCGATAATCGCTCTTCTCTTCTAAAAAAATCAACTGCCGTATGTCATTTTCGGTCTATTGTCCTCCATCCAGAAGGCCTTTTTAGCGTATTATTTCGGAAATGGTTCTTATTAAGAAGTATTTTTACCTGTGGCATGTCACAGTTGGGGGAGACTCACAACTGTGTCGCGATCCTTAAAGCCATCCCGCTGGGCAGATTTCCGAATGTCCGGTATATCTTCTCCAAATCTTCGCAATTATTTGTAAAACGAAGTCTTCCCACCCCGAAAGACAACCCCATAGTTGAGATGGCACAGCAATTGTAATGGCATGATCTGAGATTGATTGACAGGCAAACCGTAATCAGCGGCAGGCACTGGCAAGCCCCTCGGATCCCTGAACACATGTTGCGATGCGCTTTTGGCCTAACGCCCATGTATTCAGAGGTCTGCGGGAATCATGATTCGAAGCAATCCGCAGTAGAACAAGACAACCGAGGGTTGGGGGTGGGAGTGCGGCCGCAGCTCAGATCGCCTCACATCATAAGTTCAGAGCGATTGAGGGGTAGCGCGACTTTCCATCCCGGGTAGTGCTGGAGACACTTTCGATTTCGAATCGTTGCGGTGTGCCATCTGCTCAGGTGCTGTCATCTCTCGGATCATTTCACATCCACATGGGCGTCTGGTGCCGACCATAGATGTAAAAAACAATTGAAGGGAGATAGCGGTATGGAATCGAAGAAAATTCATCGCAGAGAATTCATTGCCGGTAGTATCGGTGCCGGCGCGATGGCGTTGGGATTGGGCGTGAGGCCCAGTCATTTACAGGCCCAGGCGTACGGTCCGGAGCCCATTGGATTTCCTTTGCCCCAACCGCAAGTCCTGTTGGATGTCGACGCCGTGCGCCAGACGGCCTATGATCGGTATTTCGAGGGCGGCTGCATGTTCGGTGCGGCGGCCTCCTTGATCGAGGCCTTCCGGTCCGCCTGCCGTTCCGATGATGCGGGCGGCGGCTACTCGGACTGGGACCTGATTCCAACCGCCATGTTCAAATACGGCAGTGGCGGCGTGGCGGGCTGGGGGACCATTTGCGGCATTCTCAACGGTGCGGCGGCGGTTCTTGCCATGGCAGACTATGGCAGCCTGATCGGTCAGGTAATCGGCTGGTATACGCTTCAATCCTTCCCGCTGGACAACTGCGAAGGGTTTACGGCAGCATCCGGCTTCGAAGCGCTTGCCGATATCGACGTGCCGGCCCATACGGTTTCGGATTCGCCCCTATGTCACATTTCCATCAGTAAATTCTGTGAAGCGGCCGGTATCACTCTCAAGGACAGTTCCCCGGAAGGCATGAACTACAAACAGGACCGCTGCAGCAAGATTTGTGCGGATACGGCGGCTCTGGCGGCCAGATTGATCAACGGCGAACTCGATTCCGAAAGCGTATACGCGACACCGGCATCCTATGCTTCGTGTCTATCGTGTCACGGTGACATCAAAGATCAGGTGGGCAAGATGAACTGCCTGGGATGCCATTCCACTTCCGATGTCATCCTCGTCGGGAGCGGTCACGGAAGTGACGTAAAGCCTCCGAAGAGCCGAAAGAAGCGTTAATGCTTCCGGCGGTCTGGGTGGCAGACCGCCAATGTTTCCGGTTTCTAAGCGTTTTCTTCCTTCCGGGGCAGGTGAAATGAAACCCTATGTCTTCTATCGTCCTTACATGCAGGAATGAACGAAGGGCTGTGCTGCTCTTCAGCGGATGGCTCCTTCTCGCCATCCTGCTCCTCGGGAGTGTTCCGGCTGCGGGCAAGATCCGCACCTGCGGGCCGATTTATCTTAGGGACGCTGACGGGCAGATCATCAACCCCATGACCGGCGAGAACGCCGGCCAGCCCTTCAGCACCCGGCAGACCTGCGGTGCCTGCCACGACTACGAGCGTATTACATCCGGGTATCACTTCCAACAGGGATGGGACCGGGTGCGGGACGATTTTAAACGTGACATGCCCTGGGTCCTGTCCGACGGCATGATGGGGAAGCAGTGACCGCCCTCCTTTCGCCAGTTGGCGAAAAAGACCAACGAATTCCCTGAAGAGATCGATCTTACCGTTTTTGACTGGGTGACCGCCGGCAGCAATCCGCAGAAGGAAAAGCCGGGCTGCGGGGGGTGCCATCCGGGCGGCGGCGGTATGGAGCGCGATCGTGACGGGTTGCGCTACGACCGGCGCCTGGCGGAGCAGCCGGAATTGGCGCAATCCCTGGACGGCGATTATCGCCGCAGCCAGTGGACGCGTACCGGCGTCATCGAGGCGGATTGCTTCATCTGTCACCTGCCGGGCTACTATTTCAACGAACGCATCCGCCAGTTGGATCGGTTGAACTTCAAGTGGGCCATTGTGGCGGCCACGGGCATCGGGCGGGTGACCGGATCCGTCCGGGCGGACGAAACGCCGGAGATTATCTACAACCGGCGCTATTTCGACGACGACGGGCGGATCGTACTGGATCTGATGTCACCGCCGTCATCGGAAAACTGCGTGTCGTGCCATGGGATTGCCGATCTCATCAAACGAGGGTTTTCATGGAACGAGCGCCTGAACCACGATGTTCATAACCTTCACGGGCTCGAATGCGTCCAGTGCCATCCCGGCAATCCGGAGCATAATTTTGCCAAGGGTGATGAAAACATGTCGACGGTGCGTGACGACCTTGACGACACGATGCTCACCTGCCGTCAATGCCACATGCAGGGGTTCATGGGGGCACCCCGGCCGGATCATACCGGTATCCGCCCCAATCACCTGGACAAGCTGGGATGCGAGGTGTGCCACATCCCGGCCGTGTTTCGCACCGCCGCCCAAGGCCTGTGCGTATCCACGGGCAAGGTCCGGAACTATCCCCGCGCCGGTGCGACCCGCATCGGCGACCGGGTCCGCTGGCAGCCGGACTACCGTCGTGATCACAGCGGGGTGTTGAAGCCGGTCAATTATTTCCAGGCCAATCTCTACACGAACCAGGACAAAGACGGCCTCTACCATCCGCTTTTTGCGCGAGAGATACAGGCGGCTTTCAAGGTCATGGGAAAACCGGGAGCGGAACCCTTATCCGACCAGCCGATGATAAGAGCGCCGGACGACATCCGTCGCATGCTGGCGGCGTTGACGGACACCCTCAAGGGCAACCGCCGCTTCGACGACGTCCGTCCGCGCTATCATTTCCAGGGTAAAATTTATTTTCTGGATCACGCCGGAAAGCTGAAGGAAACCGCCGACGATACCTGGGTAACGCATGAGGAGGGGTTCAATATCAGCCACAATGTGGCTCCGACACGAATGGCGCTGGGCGCCAATGGCTGCGGCGACTGCCATCAGCGCAGCACCCACGTTTTCGAGAGCTGGATCGCCCAGGAAATCCAGTCGCTGGGCTCGGAGGCCGCCATCAGTCTCAGTGGTTTGAGCTGGCGCGGGCGGCCCCTGGCCGACTATCTCAAAGAGCTGCATGCTCACAATTCTTTGAAATACTACCTTGTCCCCGGTTTGTTCGTGCTCGTATTTTTTATGGTCGTGCACCGGCATGCCTGTGACCGCACCCAGTCTTGGGTCGTTCCAGGGATCTGGCCGGTCAATCTCGGGGTTGTCAAATCACTGCTGATCGCGATTCGTTGGTCCTGCCTTTTTTTCCTGGCTTTTTCCGGCCTGGTCTTCTTTTACAACAACATGTCCCTCTTGTTTATTTTTTTCAGCGACATGGAGAAGGCCAGCCTGTTTCACGTGGCGGCTGGCATCGTTTTCATGGTAGCCGTCGGCGGTGTAGGTGTCATTGACTGGCTTGACCCTGTCCGAAAAGACGCAGCCCGCAGTGCCGACGGTCTGTTATCACCAGCGGTGCCGGAAACGCGCCATGTGGCCGAACCGTCCCGTGGCATTCGGTGGCGAGGCCACACCATCTCATTGGAAACACTCATGATTGGATTGCTGGCCCTAACGGGCGGCATCATGGTATTTCGGGGTCATCTGGGTCTCGAAATAAAATATCTTGTCTCGGCCTGTCACGCATTGACGGCCATCCTCTTCGTGGCCGGCACGCTTGCCAAAGCCTACCATGCCTTGACCCGGCGCGGCAGCCATTGATGCCGACGCCATTTCCCGGCATCTGATCACCTTGTTTTCCCACATACCAGTGACCCTTTTCTGACGTATAGCCAGACCGGACGGTTTTGCTCCCTCCCGAACATCCTCCCCTGTTTTTCAACGTCGGTATTACGTCCGTTCGAAACGAACGGAGTGCATCTCATATTCTGAATCACAATCAGTATGAAAAAGAATTCTCAATTCTGCGACTATGGAAAAGTTTTGACTCATCGTTGGGTCAAGCAAATCGGTCATGTTGACACAATTCCCCGTTGCAACATAACTGCATGTAAACATATGTAATTTATAGAATGAAGGACGTTCATAAAACGCCATGACATTCGCCGATCGCCCATGTGCGAAAGGGCCATCAATTTGCCCTTTGGGCGATCGGTTCCGGGGGCCTGGTTACAATATGTGGGGTATCCACAAGGGAAACACGCGATATGTCGTGTAAGCCTATGACAAACTGGGCCGATTTGTGAAAATAATTTCTCATTTTTTATTAGAATATGGAGGCCGATAATATATAAGATACTGATATTTAATGAAAAATTATTTATTTGTTATCGTGCACGAATTTTGCTTGTCAAGGTTGCACACGTCTCTCGGGCGATTCAGAGCCCGACACCACCGCAGCATAAAAGGCTCCCCTGACGGCATAGGCGAGCCTGGCATATAGTGTTTCCCATAATCGTTTTCTACAGACTTATAGCGATGACTTCTGCCCTTCGTGCGGGCGCACTCCCGTGCGAACAACCTTGGAGATCATCATGGCTGCTGCTGAAAATGGTTCGCATCCGCGGTGGTGGACGAACAATCTGCTGTTTGTCGGGGTCACGCTCGGTTTCGTATACTGGTGGCTTGAATCCGCATTGCATGTCTACATCTTTCGAGAAGGCACGCTATCACAACAGCTATTTTCCCCGGATGCTCACGAAGTGTGGATGCGGCTGATCGTGGAAGGCCTTCTGGTCGGTTTCAGCGTCTATGGCCAGACGATTATCAATGCGCGCAAGCGCATCGAACGTATCCTGATCCAACGCGAGAAAGAGGCCACCGATATTCTGGAAAACAATCCTGCTGCGATCATGCTTATCGATACCCAAACCCGTCGGATTAGCTGGGTGAACTCCAATGCCGTACAGCTGACGGGAAGCTCCAAACAGGATTTGGTCGGCCGCGTCTGTCACGACCACCTCTGCCCGGCCGACTGCGGCAACTGCCCGGTGTTGGACTGGGGCCAGTCGCTGGACCGTTCCGAGCGCACCCTGATTGCCTCGGACGGCACCGAGGTACCCATTCTAAAAAGCGTCACGCGCGTGAATTACCAGGATCGGGACCATCTTCTCGAAGCCTTTTTTGACATTACCAAGCAGAAGGAGATGCAGCGCGCCATCAAGTCGGCCCATGCCGAGCTTGAACAGATTTTCCAAACGGCGTCGGTGGGCATGCGGCTGATCGACCGTGATTTCAATATTCTCAAAGTCAACGAGACGTTCGCCCGGCTCTCCAATTTCCCGGCGCATAAAGCGGTCGGCGAAAAGTGTTTCGATGTTTTCTCGGGTTCCAAATGCCATTCTCCGGACTGCCCCTTGAAACGGATTCTCCAGGGCGAGGAGCCTGCCGAGTACGAAGTCGACAAGGAACGGTCAGACGGGACGCGCATCCCCTGCATTTTGAGGTCCACCCCGTTTGCCGGGCCGGACGGTGAAATCATCGGCATCGTGGAATCCTTTCAGGACATTACCGATTTGAAAGCTACCCAGGTCGAACTCCGCTCCGAGAGAGACAAACTTCACCGCATTTTGTTCCAGCAACTGGAAGGGGTCTGCATCGTCAATGACAGTTGTGACCTTGAATACCGGAACGAGGTCTTTAAATCGATGTTTACGGATACCAGCGGCCAAAAGTGCTACGAAGTCTACCGCCAGCGGGAAACGCCGTGCACGACCTGCCACATGAAAATTTCCATTGAATCCGGAACCATTCAGAGATGCGAATTCGATGCCCCCGACGGAAGAACATACGAGCACACTTACACCCCCTTTGTGGATATCGATTTCGGCAGAAAAAGCGTGGTTTCCCTGCGGGATATCACCGAGCGCAAAGCCTCTACCTTGGCGGCTATGCGATCCGACCGCTTGGCGGCCCTGGGTGAGCTGGCGGCCGGTGTGGCGCACGAAATCAACAACCCGGTGAACGGGATCATCAATTATGGCCAGATTTTGGCCAACAAGCACCGGGAAGCGGGGACCATCGGCGATATAAGTGACCGCATCGTGAGGGAAGGCGACCGTATCGCACGTATTGTGGAGAGCCTGTTATCCTTTGCCCGCCAGGATGAGGAGGAGCGCGCGGTGGTTGCGTTGGAGGATGTCCTGTCGGATTCACTGACGCTGACGTCGGCTCAGCTGCGCAAGGACGGTATCCGGATCGAGGTGGACATCCCCGGTGATTTGCCCCGGATCGAAGTTCACACCCAGAAGATCCAGCAGGTTTTCGTCAATCTTATCAGCAACGCCCGATACGCCCTCAATAAAAAGCAGTATGGCGCCGGTGAAGCCAAGCTGCTGCGGATTACAGCCGAAACCATTGCCGGCGAGGGCGGGGCGCTCGTTCGTATCGTGTTCTATGACAGCGGCATCGGTGTGCCGACCGGCATTATCGATAAAATCATGAATCCGTTCTTTTCCACGAAACCCAAAGGAATGGGCACCGGATTAGGGCTTAGCATCAGCCACGGTATCATTAACGATCATTGTGGGGTTCTGGCAATTGAGAGCAAGGCGCATGAATACGCGCGTGTTACGATCGATTTGCCGGCGATCATACCCGCAGAGGAGGGCAGGTTAGCATCATGAACGAAAAGATACTGGTGGTGGATGACGAGGAGAGTATCCGTTATACGTTCCAGATTTTTCTGGAGGATGAAGGCTTTCACGTTACCACCGCAGACAGTTACGATGCGGCCCTGACACACGTCAAGGCAACGGACTTCGATTTGATTTTTCTGGACATCATTCTGGACGGGCAATCCGGGATCGATCTGCTGCGCTCGATTCGAAAATACCGGCCCGGTGTCCAGGTTGTCATGATTACAGGCGCACCGAGTGTGGAAACGGCCTCGGAAGCCCTGCGCCTGGGAGCCCTGGACTATATCGTCAAACCCGTGCGGCAGGACAATCTGATGCGGGCGACCACCATGGCCATCCGCCACAAGCAGATGGTGGATGAAAGGGAGAGTTGCCGCCGCAACATGGAAGCGATTTTTCGCAGCATCAAGGACGGCATTGTCACCGTGACGGAAAACATGACGGTGATGGAGATCAATGAGGCGGCGGCCGGGATTTGCGGCATTTCACAACGCAGCGTTTCGGATAAACCGATAGCGGCGGTACTCGGGGATTGTGGCGGCGATTGCCTGAAGGCCTTGCACCAGACACTCAAAACCCAGAAATCAGCGCATTTGCACCATATTGAGTGCCGTGCACGCCGCCGACCCGGACAGGTGATCAGTGTCTGCGTTTCGCCCCTGTTGAATCGACAGAATAAGTTTGCCGGCGGTGTGATGGTGCTGCGGGATGAAACGCGCCTGCTCAACCTGGAAAGAAATTTGAAAGAGCGGCAGTTTTACGATCGCCTGATCGGCAATTCTCCTGGAATGCAGAAAGTGAAATCTCTGATCAAGGATCTGGCAAGTGTTCCGACCACCGTGCTGCTGACCGGTGAGAGCGGTACCGGCAAGGAGCTGGTGGTGGATTCGCTGCATTTCCAGGGTGACCGGAGTGACAAGGCCCTGATCAAGGTCAACTGTTCGGCACTTTCGGACAACCTCCTGGAGAGCGAACTTTTCGGTCATGTCAGGGGGGCGTTCACCGGTGCGATCAAGGACCACGTGGGGCGTTTTCAGAAAGCGGACGGCGGCACGATTTTCCTCGATGAAATCGGTGACATTTCACCAAAAATGCAGCTGCGCTTGCTTCGCGTGATTGAAAATATGGAGTTCCAGCGGGTGGGCGGCAACACGTCCATAAAGGTCGACGTGCGCATTGTGGCCGCTACGAACCAGGACCTGCGGCTCAAGGTGGCCCGCGGACAATTCCGGGAAGATTTGTACTACCGGCTCCGTGTGATGGAGGTCAAGCTGCCGCCCCTGCGGGAGCGCCGGGAGGATATCCCCTTGCTGGTGAGTCATTTTATTCAGAAATTCAACCGCAAACTCACCAAGCAGATCAAAACCATTTCCGAAGAGGCTTTGCGCGGGCTGACCTGCCACGACTGGCCCGGAAACGTTCGCGAGTTGGAAAATGTTATCGAACGCGCGTTCGTGCTGTGTCACCAATCGACGATCACCCTGGAGCATTTGTCCGACGAACTGACGTCCAAATCCCGTTCACCGATCAGTGGCGCCTTTCCCATTCAGGAGGACGAAGAAGTCTCTTCGATCCTGTCGGCGCTTGATAAAACCGCCGGCAACAAAAGCCGGGCCGCCCGTCTGCTGGGGTTGAGCCGTAAAACCATCTATCGCAAGATTGAAAAGTATAATCTACAGGTTTGATGCCATGCAAGCATGGCTCGAAAAAGCTCGCCGGCTGCGGCAAACCACCCCTCCCCCTATCGCATGACCGATTCCCGGATGGTTTCGGTCATGCCGGCTTGTCCTAAAATCTCTCCGCGTTTTTTTTCTATACCTCGATGCCGGGGAATCTCGTTCTTGACGAAACGGTCGTTTGTTTTCGATGGTGCACGCCGTGCCTTCGCCAAACCAATTCGGCGTGTGCCATGACACAGAGTCGATGACCCACTAGTGTGACATGGCGCGCTCCAAAGAAGGACTGCCGGCTTCCCCTGGTCAAGCCCGTCTGAAAAAAATTTGTTAACCTCTTGTAATTAAACTGAAAATAAATATCGAAAGAAAACGTCACAGGCGATTGGTTTGGCATGGCTTTTGGAATTGATCCGGGTGGTGGCATAGCGACCATCAACAGCGGAGAAAAGCCAAAGCCAAACCTGTCGTGAGGCAGGGACGGAAAACCACGGGTTTCAGCAGAAACAGCCGGGTTGCCTTGGAAGATCAGGTAAACCGGCTGTACGTTTTTGTGATGGCATCAACTTTCGAAGAGACAGTTTATAAGCTTTTCCACGGATTCGGTCGGTCGCCGGCGTAAGCCCAAGCCAACCGGAGAGGAGAAAGGAGAGAAAACAATGAAAGGCAAGCGTTGGGTTTGGTTAATCGGGCTGGTGGTCGCCATATCCCTGGCGGCGCCACAGGTTTATGCCGCATGGGAGGATATTACCCCGGACGTTGGCATAACAGCTGCTGCGCCGGTCACCAACACAGATGGCAGCGGTGAACTGGTGACGACCGTCCAGGTGACGGTTAAAAACCTCCGTGACGATTATATCGAAGGCGCTTTTCGTCTGATGGTCCTTCCTGCCGATGGCATGGGTGCCTTGTGCTACTATGACGGCATCAAGGGTGAAATCGGTCAGGAGCCGACGCCCTATTTCGATCTTGTGACGGGTGATGAAGGCCTCTGGGATCAGGAAGAAGAAGTGGTCGTTACCGTGGCGTTTTATGGAAGCGACCCCGAATATGACCTGACGGTCGAAGGGAACGACGCCTCCGTGACCCAGACAATCTTCCGGAAGAAGATCTCCAAGACGCCCGAGTTCTACAGCGGCGAAGCCAAGATGTCGGTGGTGCCGATCTATGCCCCCATGAAGAGTTCGAAAGGGTATTACTATACCATCAATGATCTGGGTGAAGCCGAGCTGACGGACAGCCTGGAGCCCCTGGCGGATGCCCCGGAAGTCAAACCGATCGTGGTGACTTATCTCCAGGAGGAGGAGCGGGCGCCTTTCAACAGCGTGCCGGACTACGATCCCAACGAGGACGGCATTGCAGAGGAGGGCGACCGCTACGCCCGCGAAGTCTATGCAGCGGTTTCCTTTGACGACGGGGCCACCTGGAAACGGCGCAACGTTTCCCGCTCGGCCCGTAAATCTTCCTACATTTTGCCTAACGGCGTGGATTACCCCGGGGATTCCGAATCCCAGGATTTGAAGGTGGTGGGGCCCTACATGCTCGTCACCTGGATGGACACCCTCTGCCGCAGTGGCAACCCCTGGGACATCGCCAAGGAAGACGATCATTACCAGGTGACCGGCTCCCAGGCACATGTGGATTATAATGACGCTCATGGGGACAACGAACCCCGGCCCGACTTGGGGATTCGGCCCTTTCACTGCCTGTGGTCCGCCCGGGGCTATCTCGACCCCGAGAGCAACGAGGTGGTCTGGATGAAGGCCGAGCAGCTCTCGGTGGGACGTCGGGATGCCTACCAGAATTTCACGGCCGGGATCGAGCCCGTTTTCGCGCAGCCACCCCGCGGTCGGAATAACAACGGCGTTCATGAACCTTTGCCCGGGACAGGCGGTTTCGGCCTTTCCTGGCAGGAAGACCCCAAAGGCCTGAAGGCCGGCAATTCTCGAGGGCCTGGATCTGGCCTGTCCGGGGCCTGCGTCAATCACAAGACCGACATCTGGTACAGTGCCATCAACTGGGCCGATTTCAAGATCATCGACGAAGATTTCGAGCCCCAGGCCGGCACCGGTGACGCCGAACCCATCGGCGACGACGGTGGCTACACCGAGTTCGACTGCGGCACCTGTGCCTATGTCTACGATCCGATCGTGGGGGACCCGGATGCCGGCATCCCGGCCGAGACCAAATTCATCGATCTGCCGGACGACTGGACCTGCCCGCGCTGCGGTGGCGCCAAGGCTGACTTTGAAAAAGACAGCATGCCCCATGCCCTGGTGGCGTTTGCCCCGCCGGTGCGGATTACCGACAATGCCGTCTGCCAGGACCGCATCCCCGAAGACGTTTGGGGCCACCTGCACCTGATGGACGCCACCGAAGAGCCCGTGGCCTCCTGCGACTACACCTACGACGGGGGCACGCCTCAGCAGCCGCTTCTGTGGGAAGAGCTGCCCGATGATTGGACCTGTCCCAAGTGCGGCAGCGGCAAGGAAACGTTTGAGTACACCGTTATAAAAATCAAGCACATGGGGCCGGCCTACTGCAGCTGGTTCAAGGACAACCCCAGGGTCGACCGGGATGACGAATACGTTCACCCCACCGACCCGGCCTATCTGGATGCGCGCTACTGTCTGGATGGCGAGTGGTTGGCCGCGGACGATCCCGACGAGGTGCTGGGTGATAAGGATACGGATTTCGACATCGCCTATGACGAAGACGGCAAATATCTCGGTGCCGAGATCAACGGAAGGCTCGCGGTTTGGACCGGCCAGCCTCTGGACGGCAACACCGGTGCTTCCCGGGCCAATCTGGAACTGGTGAACTGGGACGGGAAGACCAGCGCCGTGATGGCCTATGAAGAAACCAAGGGCGGCGAGGGCAGCGACAAGGAAGCCATGGCGCCCGAGCAGAAGGCCGGCATCCCGGTGATGGTGACGTCGGGTGGCGAGGTCATTCCAAGCATGGATGCCTATCGCGCCCTCGATAGCAGTGCCATTTCGGTTGTGCAGGGGCCCTACACCAACTCCATGTGCATTTCCTGCCATTATGAGCATACCGTGCCTGTGGATCGGGTCATACCGGCGCCTAACGAAGGGGCCTGCCTGGCCAATAAAGCAAAATGGAAACCTCAAGAAGTTAGCGCTATCTGGCAATATGCCAACTATCCTTTGGCAGAAGACGAAGTGCCCGCCCCGGGCGACAGCAGCTTCATTACCAGCTGCGTCAAGTTCGAAGAAGGGATGAAAATTTGTACCAAGGACTCTACGGACACGGACTGCGCCTACAAGGCCCTGCCGGACAAACTGCCGGGCTGGCATGGTCCGACCCAGGACTGTGCGGGTTGTCATCTGCCCTTTGCTACCAAGGATCTGGACGACGACCTGGTGGCGGATCGTTTTGACAAGTGTCTGGACACGCCTGCCGACGAAGATGTCGATTTCGTGTCGGATAGTGAAACCTATGGCTGCTCGGCCAACCAGACGCCGGGTGAAACCGTGGCGGAAGAAAAGGAACGGCACGGGAAAAGTGTTTATTACCACCATTTCCCCTTCGATTTCGGCGGCTTGAGTGCCGAAACGCTTAAGGCGGAAACCGTTCGCACCGGTCATCGGGTCAACCAGATGGGTTGGGACTACGACAAGGGTGAACCGAGCGACGACAATGCCCGCAGGGTGCGGGTGGTGGTCAATTCCTCACCAATACCGGCCAGTGAGGGGGGCAAAGACCTTAAACTGGGATTGCTCTACAAACAGGGGATCGGCGGCCAGGGCGCCCCGGCGGACGCCATGGTGCAGCTGTTCAGCGGCGGATTCGATCCTGACCACATCCTGAAGAAAGAGGATGGATCGCCTCAGGTCTGGAATGTCAGCGCGAGTACGGTGCTGGCGCTTGGGGAACCTAACGCCACCGATCCGGATGGGGAGAACGGCGGCAGCACGCCCAAGGTGGTCGGCTACGGTTGGGGTAACCACAACCTGGACGACTACGCCGACTGGAACCCGTTCGAGAATGTCTTCTCCACGCGATTAGCCCTCAAGGGGGACAACGTGGTGACGGGTTACGCCTACAGCGCCAACTGGGCGGCAGCCCGGAACGCCAAGGACGTCTATGACTTCTACGTCCGGTATTCGCCGGATGGCGGGGACAACTGGTCCCGACCCGTCAATGTCACTAACCTGAAAAACAACGAAGAGACCGTGTCGGACTGCCGGGTCATGCTGACTCCCCCGACGCAATTGCCCTGGCAGTACAACCAGGGAGAGGATTCCTGGTATCTCTACGATCCGCTGGCCAAGGATCTGGTGGCCAGCGATGTGTCGGTGGACGACTTCATGTTCTTCGGCATCGGCACCAAGGTCAATACGCCGCAGCCCAGAGGCAATACGATAGAGTTCGAGGAGAGCGAAATTTTTCTGGACCTCTCCTGGGCCCGGGGGGCCATGCCTCTGGCCGCGCAACAGCGGACCGGGCTGACCCAGCTCGATCGGGATCCGCAGCGTCTGAACATCCACATGGAATACGATCCGGAACGCTTAAACCAGAACTATGATCCAGATGCCGGAGCCTATCTCAATCCTTTGTACCTCAACCTTCCAAAGGATGTTTTGGATGTGCAGCGCACTGTCACTAATGATATCACCTACGGCGATGAGTTGGGCTTTCTGCCCAACCGCCCCAACCTGAATTACAACGAGGCGGACCTGGATTCGCTGCCGTATTTCGCAGAGGATGGCACGCCTATCATGGCGGAAACCTACCCCTTGGACGGTGGTGCATTTATCTACAACCCAGTGAACGTCAATGCCCTGGAATACAGCACCCACCGCTGGGTGGCCAAGGGTGATGCCAATCAGGGCGACATCCAGGTGACCAGCAACCCGGACGGCACCAAGTTTTTCGCCATCTGGGAGCAGGAGCTGCCCATCCTCGAAGATGGCAGTCAGGATCATTTCGAGGGGGCCGATGTCTGGTTCCGCAAAGAACTGGGCGATGAGGTGCTGTCGGCCACGACGGTTCGGGATGTCGCCCTGGACGGCGACATCAACCAGGACGGCACGCTCAACTGGTCGGATGGCCGCCTGATCCTGCGCAATATCGGCAAGACGGCCTACGATGCCGACTTCCTGTGGCGAGGAGACTATGACAGCGACCTGCGCATCAAGGGCCGCGATTTTTCAGAGTGGAAACGCATTTACATCAAAGATCGTTTGAGCAAACTGCGCAGTAAATGGAAAAGTCGTTGACGCACAAGGTGCTCAAGCCTTTGCGATGCGCCACGAATAGCGGGCTGTCCGCTTCAAACCGGGCAGCCCTCACCGCCATCCCATGATGGCACACCACTGACGCTGATACCCGCTGTTCCGGAGTTCGATCGGATTGAAGTCCTGACCCGTCAACAGAAACCATCGGAAGCTCTGTTTAACGAAAGGCGCGGCGATGAAGATTGACGAGGTTGCAATGATGCAAGCCCCTGTGAAAGAGAGAAAAGATTTCATTGCGATCGGGCTGGAACAGCGGGATCGGCGCTCAGGTATCGATCGGCGTCAGTTTTCCTATGCCGTGCACCTTCCTGAAAGACGCCGCTGCAAAGATCGGCGACGATTCCCGGTCCTGCGAAGGCTCTGAGATCATCGGGAGCGAACAAGCGCATCAGATCTGACACCGTCCATCGTCCTTTTGTCCAGAGGGCACAGGCTGCCCTGACCTGTCTGACGATGTAAAAACCGGTCGGCCCGGATACCTCTAATGGAGCAGCGAAAAGAAATCCGAACAGCGGTATTCGCGCCGGTTGAGGTGACTACCGGAAAGCTTTCGTATCATGAGCTCATTCAGGATATCAGTCTCGGTGGCGCCTATATCGAAACCCATCGCAAGCTTCCGCTCGGTGAAGCCCTGGTGTTGTCATTCACTTTCCCCAGCTACCAGGAGTCGATTGTATTGAAATGTCGCGTCGTGCGAAATGACGGTAAAGGCATCGGTATCCAATTTGCGGACACACTGCCCGAAGCCGTTGTCTCTGAAGTCCTGGGCGTCTTGCCCACCCCCCACATCTCGAAGTGATTCCAATATCCCGATATTCAATCGTCGGGTCCATAGGGGCCGATACCGGTGTGGCGGGCGGTTCGGGAATGATACCGTGCGATTATCCCTGCGGTCTGTTTTCATGTAGCAGCGCGCGACCTCTTGCGTGATTTGAAACCTTGAGACGTCTATGACGGCTCGTCGGCGAAATGGCGGGGCGTTGCGGATAAGGGAAAATGGAACGATAAAAAAAACTTTGTAACCAAACGCCTGCCACGATCGTATATGTTAAAGAGATGGTTAACCGGATCCCAGGAGAGCACGTCCGTATTCCGAGTTCCAACTTATCCCGCCATCCATCGCACCGTGTATCGCTCGCCGTTGTCAGCTTGTCACACATTCGTAAGGACGGATCATGAAAACGGAGAAATTCCAGTTGAAGGGAAAGTCCCTTGGTTTTGACATGGAAGCAGAAAGGGTTTGCGCTGCAGCCAATAATCGCCGTGCGGAGCTTGACCGCCGACAATACCGCTACACGTTTCATATTCCCGAGCGACGTCATTTGGTGGATCGGCGTGAAACGGGGTATTTGAGGCTTTGCTCTTGGGCCCCTTGACGGAAAAGCGTCGGTTCCGCCGGACCCACTCACCGATTCCTGTCAAAATTAATGATGGAACCCGCGTGGTGTGGCAATGCGTGGAAAACATCAGCCGCGGTGGGGCCTATATTAAAGGCGCGCGTGTTGCGGAACGGAGGGACAGGCTGGACCTGTCCTTTACCTTTCCGGGTTTAGCCGATCCAATCTTGTTGTCATGCCGGGTGGTCCGACGGGATGATACCGGCATCGGCGTCCATTTCGTTCCCTATCCGGTTGGACCACCCTGACACGGCAAGGGCTTCTATGGGGCCGAAACCTTGTTTGTCAGTTCTTGATCGATGGCCTGCCGGAACCCATCCAGCGACAGGCGATGACGCATTTTTTTACCATTGATATAGACTGTTGGCGTCCCCTTGACGCCTGCTGCCGTTCCCTCCCGTAGATCTTCAATAATATATTCTTTCAGCGCCGGTTTGTTCATGGATTGGCGGAACACGTCGGCATCCAGGCCGAGCGCTTCCCTTATCGCCTCAATTTTCTCCGCATTCAAACGATTGTAGTTTTGAAAAAGACGATCGTGAAAGGCCCAGAATTGCCCTTGCTCGTTGGCGGCCAATGCGGCCAGGGCGGCCTGCATGGCATAACGGTGCATACGGAGGGGGTAGTTTTTAAATACGATTCTGACTTTCTCGGGGTATTGCTGTTGCACCTGGTCAAGGAGGGGCGCAAGTCTGGCACAGTAGGTGCATTCAAAATCCGTAAAAAGGGTCAACGTTACCGGGGCGTCGGACCGGCCTTTGACAGGCGAATGCGATGACGAAAATGTATGCACCACATCCAACTGGAGGACGTGAACGGCCTGCTTGCCGGTGTTGGTCACGTAGAGGACCCCGTCATCAGGGCCGCAGGCAATTTGCCGGGCACCGCTTTCAACGGGCACTTGACCTTGCAACGCCCCCTCATTGGAATAGACCAGGACCTGGGCTTCGGACGTGAGCACGTAAATCCAGAGGCCGTCGCCGGAGACGGCGACATCGAGCGGCTCGGCCCCGATGTCGATGTCCTGGAGGACTTCAATGTCGACGGCAGCATTGCAGGGGGGCAGCAGGAGGAAAATTGTCAGTACGATAAACAGGAATAGCCATCGGGTCTTCATGCCATACTCCTTGTGAGGGGTTAAAAGTCGGTTTTGCGTTTACAGTTGGTCCCCTGCGATGCCATTGGCTGCCACGCCAACGACAATGTGGGGGGGCGTCGCATTCAGACCTTAACGCCGAAGCATTTCGAGGCAAAGCCATGGTGTTTCTTTGTGGGATCCAGCCCAGCTGTCTGTTTACATACGAGAGGATCTGATGCTAAAGTACTTTTACAAAGTCCCGCTGCGTTGACAATCTTTTTCTGCAATGGCAAGGCTGGGCCGCGCACAGAAAAACGTCTGGGCGAGGGGGCTGACATGGTATCGATGCAAGCGCAACTTTAATTTTGTTTTCAGCGTCTTGGTCCGAAAAGATCGGTGGACCTCAACCCCCTCTTATCGGGATGGCATACCGTTATGAATGAACAACAGGCCAATGCGTTTCTCCTCCGCTCCCAGTACCCCCTCGAACCAGTGGCCCTTGACAACTTGTCGGTCAAATTCATGAAGCAGGCCTGCTTTGTGCCGCTAAAACTGGCGGACGAGCTGCTGGAAATCGCCATTGCGGATCCGCAAGCGGCAGACACCCTGGAAGCCCTTGAAATGGCTTACGGGGTAACGGTCCGTCCCTACCGGGGGCGTCCCGAAGATATCCAGGAAATGATTGAATTGCTATACGGCACCGGCCGCCAGTCGCTGGAAACGATTATCGAGCAGGCCGACCAGGACGCTTTTGAAACCCTGTCCGATGGGGAAGAAAATGCCGATCACCTGCGGGACATGGCGTCCGAGGCCCCCATCATTCGCCTGGTCAATCGGCTGATTCTCAACGCGATCGAGCTGCGTGCGAGCGATATCCACTTCGAGCCGTTTGAAAGTGAATTCAAGGTCCGTTATCGCATCGATGGCGTGTTGAACGATGTGGATGCACCACCCAAGCGACTGCAGTCAGCGATCATTTCACGCGTCAAAATCATGGCCAAACTGGACATTTCCGAGCGCCGCTTGCCCCAGGATGGTCGTACCAAATTGAAAATCGGTGGCAAGCAGATCGATTTTCGTATTTCGACGATTCCCACTCTTTTTGGGGAAAGTGTGGTGATGCGGATTCTGGACCGGGAAACCCTTGTGCTCGATATGCGGCAGTTGGGGTTTCCGGACCATCTGCTGACGCGCTATTTCAAACTGGTGGCCCAGCCGCACGGGATGATACTGGTGACCGGCCCTACCGGGAGCGGGAAGACGTCTACGCTTTATGCGACCCTTTCTCTGATCAATTCCCCCGAGAACAAAATCATCACGCTGGAAGACCCTGTGGAATATCAGCTCAAGGGCATCAACCAGATTCAGGTCGCGCCGAAAATCGGCCTGACCTTCGCCGGCGGGCTGCGATCCATCGTACGCCAGGATCCCGATATCATTC
This sequence comes from Desulfobacteraceae bacterium, assembly GCA_014237395.1. Classification (GTDB taxonomy): domain Bacteria; phylum Desulfobacterota; class Desulfobacteria; order Desulfobacterales; family UBA5852; genus JABZFP01. The sequence goes on from JABZFP010000014.1 coordinate 289,822, forward strand.
TGGTGGGTGAAATACGGGATCGGGAAACCGCCGAAACGGCTGTCCAGTCCGCGCTGACGGGTCATTTGCTTTTCAGCACCCTGCATACGAACGATTCGGCCGGGGCTGTGACGCGCATGCTGGATATGGGGGTGGAAAGTTTCCTGCTCAGCTCGACGCTTCTGGGGGTGTTGGCCCAGCGTCTGGTGCGGCTGATCTGCCCCGCGTGTAAAACGCCCTATGGGCCGCCCCCGGATGAACTGGCTGCCATGGGGGTTGCCGCGGATGAAATAGACGGTTTGACCCTGTACCAACCCGGTGGCTGTGATGCCTGCCGGGGGACCGGATACAAAGGGCGCACCGCCATTTTTGAATATTTACGCGTCGACGACGACATCCGCCGCGAGATCAATGCCCATTCGGGCACCGAACGCATCAAAAAGGTAGCGGTCGAGAAGGGGATGATACCCTTGCGACGAGACGGCTGGCAGAAGGTGGTCGAGGGCCGGACGACCCTGGCCGAAGTGCTCAAGGTCACCCTCGAGGAGTAGCATGGCAGTCTATTCATACAAAGCGGCGGATCCAGAGGGCAAGATCGTTCGGGGCAGCATGGACGTTGTGGACGAAGCGGCCGTTGTCGCCGGGCTGCACGCCCAAAACTATATCCCCATTCGGATCCAGGTCGCTGAAAAGGCCTCCGCCGGGCTATCCCTGTCCCGTCTGCCGGAACGTGTCCGGTGGAGCAAGACCGTGACCGGCCGAGATCTGATGCGGTTTACGCGCGATCTGGCGACCCTGTTTGGTGCCGGTCTGCCCATTGATCGTGCGCTGCATATCCTGATCGATGCCACCGAAAATATACGATTTAAACCCATCATCCAATCCATGCTGGAGGATGTCCAGGGGGGCAGCTACCTTTCCGACGCCATGGCGAAGCATTCGCGGATCTTCTCGCAATTCTACACGAATATGGTTCGGGCGGGGGAAATCGGCGGTGTTCTCGACGCTGTTCTGGGGCGGTTGGGGGATTTTCTGGAAGAAAACCAGGACTTGATCGACTATATTCGTTCCGCCATGATTTATCCGATTTTCCTGGTGGTGGTGGGCGGACTTTCCATCATCATTCTGTTGACATTTGTCATTCCGAAATTCGCGGTCATCTTTGCCGACCTTGGGCAGGCCTTGCCCCTGTCCACGCGTTTTCTTCTCGGGTTCAGCACCCTGCTGCGCGATTACGCCTGGGCCATTATTTTGCTGATCGGGGCACTGGGGTATGCCGGCCAGCGGTATTTGAAATCGCCCCACGGGCGCTATCGAATGGATCGCCTCAAGCTCAGGCTGCCCGTCTGGCGCCCCGTCGTGCAGGCCATCGAGACCGCCCGGTTTACCCGAACCCTGGGGACGCTGATCCAGAATGGGGTCCCGATTTTGAAAGCGCTCATGCTGGTGCGGGAGGTGATCAGCAATCGGGTTCTGGCCGATGCCGTTGAAACCATTCAGGACCGTGTCAAGGAAGGGGAGCCCCTGGCGCGGCCCATGGCGGAAGGAGACTATTTCCCCCAACTGGCGGTTCAAATGGTTATGGTGGGCGAGGAAACCGGCAAACTGGATAGCATGCTGTTGCGGATTGCCGACAGCTACGACAAACGCGTGCGCAGCCTGATCAAGCGCCTGATCAACCTTCTGGAACCGGTCATGATCCTTGTCATGGGGCTGGTCGTGGGGTTTGTCGTGATTTCCATGCTGATGGCCATTTTCAGCATCAACGAATTGCCATTCTAAATTTGGAGAGACGCATGACTGCATCGCGAAACCACACGAAAGGCTTCACGCTGATCGAACTGCTGCTGGTGATGGTGATCATCGGACTCCTGGCGGCATTGGTCGGCCCCCGCTTTTTCGGCCAGGAGAAAAAGGCCAGGCAACGGGCGGCCAAGGGCCAGATCGCCCTTTTCGAAGCGGCCTTGGACAACTATCGTCTTGATGTCGGCCGCTATCCGACCACGGAACAGGGCCTGCAGGCCCTGCGTGAAAAGCCCGACGAAGTGGAAAAATGGGACGGCCCTTACCTGAAAAAAGCGGTGCCGGCCGATCCCTGGGGCAATTCCTTTGCCTACGAATCCCCCAGCGAACATGGCGATTATGCCATCATATCCTATGGCGCCGATGGGAGCCCGGGTGGTGAGGATGTCGACACCGATATCGTCAGCTGGTAGGTCGGCAGCAAATTGCAGGGCTTCCCTGGCCGACGTCCACCTGAGCCGGAAGAGTGGTTTTACACTCCTTGAAATGCTGGTGGTTCTGGTGCTGATCGGTTTATTGGCCGCATTTGCGCTGCCCCGGGTGGGAAAATCTCTGCCGGGTCTCCAGTTGCGCACCGCCGCCCGTCAGGTAGCGGCAACGTTTCGGTATGCCGCCCAGCGCGCAATGTCGGAGCAGGCGCCCTATGCCGTTTATTTCGATGTTGATGGCGCTTCGGTGATGCTGGCGCCGTTGGATACCGTCAGCCGCATTCCTCCGCTTCCAAGCCCCCTGTCCGGGAAGGCGCCGGCCGCTCTGGAGCAATGGCAACTGCCGGATACGATCCAGCTGGCCGTGCCGCTGGATCAGCGCCTGCCAGCGAACGGAACGGACTACGCCGTCTTCTTTCATCCCGGCGGAGGCGGCAGCGGCGGTGCGGTGCGGGTGGCCGCTTCCAGCGACCGGCAATTGGAGGTGTCCGTCGATTTTATTACCAGCGAGACCGCTATTCGGGAAGTGGAAGAACGCTAATGCCAACGAGGATGGTGAAGAAGCCAATCGAATGGTGTTTTGTCGACCGGCGGCCGTGCGCCTGCGCTGAAGGAGGCTTTACCCTTCTGGAGGTTCTTGTCGCCACCATGGTTTTGGGGATATCCGTGGTGGTGGTTCTGCAGCTTTTCTCCGGCGGACTGGATCAGGCCAGGCGTGCCGAAGACTATACGCGTGCCGTTTTACACGCCCGGGCCAAGATGGAAGAAGTCCTGCTCGATCTGCCGTCCGGTCCGGTATTGGAACGGGGTGACTTTGGCGACGGCTATCGCTGGGCCTGGGAAACCCTTCCGGATACCGAAGCACCGGTGGCCGAACTGGGTGTTCAGCCTGTGCTGGTGCGGGTCAGCGTCGGGTGGGGGTTTGATCAAAATCCAAAAGAATACCATTTGCAAACCATGGCCCTGACAACGGTCATGGAACCACCATCGTCCTGACCCCTCGGCGGGAGGGTATCGACCATGCGCACCAACCACGGCTTTACCCTGTTGGAGCTCATTCTCGCGCTTACCATCGTGGGGACGGTCGTTCTGCTTGCATTGGGGGCGTTTCGCATCGGTCAGCGCTCGTGGGAAAAGGGCGATACGGTTTCGGAGAAAAATCAACGGTTACGAATCGCGGTCGAGCGGATCCGGCAGCAGTTGTCGGCGGCCACCGTTTATATCGGCCCGGGCGAGGGCGATGTCGTCTTGGGATTTGAGGGCGACGGCGCGGAAATCCGGTTTGTTTCGCAGGTTTCGCTGATTCCCGGACAGGATCGGGGGCTTGTGTGGGTCCACTACCGCATCTTCGAAACAAGCGGCCAGGACCGCGTTCTGGGATTTTACGAGCGTCCGGTACTGGCGCTGGATCAGCCGCCGGATGAGGCGCCGGGACCTGAGGCCTATTATCGCCTGATTGTGGAAATGACGGATGCGATTTGGGAATATCGGGGGGGGGAAGAAGCGACGGCCGCAGATAATTGGAGGAATACCTGGGATTCCACCGAGCGGCTGGTTTTGCCGGCCGCTGTCCGCCTGACGTTCCGTTCCGGCAAGGATGCGCCCCTGTCCGTCGTTGTCCGTCTGGTGAACCCCACAGGTGAATCATGAGCGTGCGGATGGGAATCACCCTGCCTTCGTCATCTTGCCCCGGGGCTCATCGGCCGGCGGTGCGGCGCGTTCTGGGCAACCAGTCCGGCGTGGCGCTTTTCATGGTGATCTGGATCCTGGCGCTTCTCGTGGTGATTGTGGGGCAGTTCAGTTTCAGCATGCGCGCCGAAGTCAATGCTACGCGACAATTCAAGGAAGCTGCCGCCGCCTATTACATTGCCGAGGCCGGTGTCAATCGCGCCATCCTGGAAATCCTGAAGCAGAACAGTGCCCCGGAGGAAAGGGAAGCGGCGGGATTGGCGGAAGACGACGACACTCTATGGCGGGTAAATGTTCCCCTGCCGGAAGTGCCATTCGCCGAAGGTCATTTTCGTGTGTACATCGACAACGAGAGCGGGAAAGTGAACATCAACACGGCCGAACGGGGTGTTCTGCAGATGCTGGTGGACCACCTCGAGATCGACGAATCTGAAAAGGACACCATTGTTGACGCTATCCTTGACTGGCGCGACAGCGACGACCTGCACCGCCTCAACGGCGCTGAGAGCGACTTTTACCAGGCGCTGCCGGAGCCCTATCGATGCAAGAACGGACCATTCGACAGCGTGTCGGAATTACTTCTGGTGCGGGGCATCACACCGGATATCTATTACAACGGGTTGCAGGAGATGATTACCGTGGCCCTGACCGGTGCGGAGGGAGGGGCGGGAAATGCCGCCCAAACCCGTTCTTTTCGCATGACAGGCGGCGGGGTCCTCAACATCAATGCCGCGCGGGCGGAGATGCTGGCCGTGTTGCCGAAGATGACCGAGGATGTGGTCCAGGATATTCTGCTGTTTCGGGAGAACGACGATTTCCGTTCTCTGGAAGAGGTTGCGGATGTTGTCGGGCCGGACGTATTCGAGGCGATTTCACCGTTTATCACGCTCCGGATGTCGCCTTATTATGTCATCCATACCGAGGGGCGTCTGGACAACAGTAGCGTCCGGCAGCTTGTTTCGATGCGCGTGAAGATCGATCCTGCGGCCGACCCGAAATTTGTGGTGCAGGATCGCCTGCTGAATTAGCCTATTGCGTAAGGACGTTTTGGGGTGTGGCATGACACATTTCGGGTGACCCACAAGTGAGACTTTGTCCCCTGGCCTGACACACAGGGGTGGGCAGTTAGGCATAGGGACGGCAGAAGAATTTATAACATACTGATTATTAAGATTAAAGTCATTTTCCGAACTTATTGCGACGGGCGGCAGGCTGGCACGGGTTTTGGATTTGTGGAAGATGGCGCTGCAGGTCACGCCAACGTAATCGATATGTCAACGCCAAACCTGTCGTGAGGCAGGGACGGAAAGCCACGGGTTTCTATGGAAACAGCCGGGTTGCCTGAGGATCGACAGGTGGTCCGACGTTTAGTTCTGATATTCGAAGTTGAATTATTTCGGCTGATCGCTTGATAGGGGGTTTACAGACAGCCGGCACCTATGTCAAATAAGCATATGCGCATTAAGCGCCGGGAATGAACGCAAAGAAAGGCTCAGGATGCTTTTACCATCAAGCATAGGCGTCAGCATCAGTCCATCGCGGGTCGCCATGATGGGGCTGCGCCAGACCCCGGGGAGCGTCAGGCCCGTTGCTCGGGAGACCTTTGCCCTCGATTCGGACCAGCCGGTTTCCTCTCAAATCGAGGCCATCAATCGCGGTCTGGACACGTTCATCAGCCGGAACCGGCTGGAGACCGCCAGCCGGTTTTTAGCCGCACCGCTGCCGTCGGCCATGTGGCGTCGCATAACATTGCCGATCGCGGCTCGCGAAAACCTGCCGGATACCATCCGTTACGAAGCGGAAAAATACCTGCCGATTCCTCTTGAGGAACTGTATTGGGACTATCAGCTGATCGAGGAGAACCGAGCGGAAGGGACGCTGACAGTCCTTTTGGCCATTGCCAAGCGGACCGATATGACACCCTTTGTCGAGTTCGCCGGGAACTTGCCGGGCGGCCTCTCCGGCGTGGAGCCGGGTACCAGCGCTATTGCCAATGGGTTCAACCGGCATGCCGGCAGTATGTCGGAGGCCGCCTATGGCTTAGTGGTATTGACCAGCGACCAGATTCATCTGGTTCACATGCAGGACGGTGTCTTCCAGGGTGGGCGCACCTATAACCGCCCGGACAACGTCGCCGATTTGATGGCCGCTATTCGGAAAGGCCTATCCCTTCTCCGTTTGGGGGATAGCGACAATCAGGCGGCGGAGGCCTTTCCGGTCCACGTATGCGTGGAAGATTCCAGGGAAGATTTGCCGTCGCAGCTTCAGGAAGCGTTTCCGGCGTATGCCTGGCACACAGCGGCATGGGGGGGGAACGATCTTCCCGAACCCGACATGATGGCGGCCTACGGCCTGGCACTCAAAGGATTGCAGAAACCCGCCACGTCAACCAACCTGCTGCCCCTTCACCTGCGCAAGCAACCCTCGCGTTTAGGGCAATACCTGATGGTCGCATTGGTCGCTCTGACCTTGGTCAGCGGGATTGCCTGGGGGGGGAGCACGCTTCTGCAGAAGCGGTTTTACCATGCACGGCTGGATCGTGAGATCAACCGGCTGGCCGACGATGTGGCGGGCATCGAACGCCTTCAGGCGGACGCTCAGGAGATTCGCGATAAGCTGCAATTTCTTCAAGGGCAGAAGCAGGGGTCGCAGAACGTGCTGGATATCTTCAAGGCCTTGACGGAAATCATCCCGGATTCCGCCTGGGTTCGCGAAATCACCATCGAACCCAACGGGATCCGGCTGGATGGCTACGCCGATGCGGCGGCTGAACTGATTCCGCTGATCGACGCATCGCCATTTTTTACCGACGTTTCTTTCCTTTCCGCCATCACCAAAGGACGCGACGGAAAGGAAAAATTCCGGATCGGTTTCAAGCTGGCGCAGCCTGATCGTTAAGTGCTGCCAATGGGCGGTGCAAACAGGGGTATTGCAAAATGCCATTCACGTTGACCAGAGAACGTAAAATTATTTTGATCGGCGGGGCCATTCTGTTGCTGCTGGGCCTGATCTATAATCTTGCGCCGAGCGTCCGGGGAATGCTTTCCGAAGATGAAACCCTTGGGCTCAAAGAACAGAAACTGATGAAATACACGGCCAAAGTCAATGAAAAGGCCTCGCTCACCCAGCAGGAAAAAGCGCTCAGGAATCGTCTGAAACGGATCGAGGCCGGCCTTCTCACACCGAAAACACCGGCCCTGGCTGCCGTCGATATCCAAACCATGGTCCGCGACATTGCCGCAAGTTACGGGGCCGAGGTCAAGACCATGCGGATTCTCAGCGCCGTATCCGAGGAAGACCAGGCCTATGTCGCCATTCCGGTGGAAGTGACGCTATCGTCGTCGGTCCGGCAGTTGGTGGAGGTGCTCTACGGCATCGAAACTTCCACCCGGCTTTTGCATGTGGCTGACATTACGGCACGGGCCGCGGGCGGTCGCAGAGGCGACACCATTCTTTCAACCATGACAGTTGAAGGCTTTATGAAAAAGAAAGATACCTGATCGGCAAAGATCGGGTAACGTCGACGGAAAGGTGATAATGACGAGCAGCCGATGGCTAATCATGGGTATTCTGGCGGTGTTGACGGTTCTTTTTTCCGTTCAGGCGGCCCGCACCTGGTTCGGGCCTTTCCAGGTCGATCTCGCCGTGGAAACCGATGCGGAAACCCAAAAGGCGGTTTTGCCGCCGCTGGTGAAAAAGCGCAAACCGCCTAAGAGCGCCTACGACGCGATTGCCGCCAGAAGCCTCTTCAGCCAAAATCGGACGGAAGATGTCACCGAGACACTGGTCGGGAATCTCAAGGGCGCGGAAACCAGTCGTTATGCCAAAAGAATCGGCTTGTTCGGCGTGATCATCAACGACGGTGAAAAAATGGCTTTGATCAATAAGGATACAGGCCGCCGTGGCAGCGATGACGTGATGTGGGTACGGGTCGGGGACACGATCGAACGTGTCAAGGTCGCCGCCATCGAGCGGGACCGCATCCTGCTGCTGGAAAACGGTACCCATTATGAAGTTCTTCTGAGCGATCAGCGCCATTCGAACAAACGGTCGAAAGCGGGAAAGGATTCGGGCCCGACGGTGATTTCGACGGAGGACAAGACTGACAAGGAACCCGTCAAAAACGTGAAAACACCGAAAGTGCGCGTTAAACCTCAAAAGCAGGATCAAGCGAAGGATTAGACCTTATTCCAACAATCGCTCACGTACCCAGGGCTTTCCGGTGAACAACCGGATCCGGCGTGCAGACGGCAAAACGGAGGGGAGGCGGCAACTCATGAGACGCAAATCAGGCGGCATACCGGGACTGATCTTGTCGGTGCTTGTGGCAATGGTTTGGGGGGTGGCAGGGTGTGCGACGCCCCCGATACCAGTGGGTGGCCAGGCTGAGGCGATTGTTGCCGACAGCGCCAAAGCCGAACCTCGGCAGCCGGCGGCCGACCCTGTTGAAGCAGGAAATCAGGCCGAGGCGCCGAAGACCGCGCCGTCATTGCCGGCCGCCTCGGCAGTGACTGTGCCCGAGCCGGCCCGCCAGGGCACCGGGGCACCGCTTACGGCCGGTTCGGTGGGCGAACCCCCGACACTGACGCCGGGTGTCCCTCCTTCCGGTGACGCCGTTCAGCCGCCGCCGTATTATGCCGGGGCGCTGATCCCCGTCGCCAACGATGATGCCGCGGGCGCGCAGGAAAAATCGATGGCCGCCGGGAGTGAAGGCACGATTGAAATCAATTTCGACAATGCCGACCTGATCGAGGTGATTCGAACCCTGGCCGATATTCTCAACATTCAATACCTGCTGGACCCCGGGGTGCAGGGCAGCGTGACGATTCACACGGCCGGCGGCATGGCGCGCGAAAACCTGTTTCCCCTGTTTTTCAAAATTCTGGAGGTCAACGGGTTGACCGCCATCAAGGACGGGCCGCTTTTCCGAATAACGCCTACTTCCGATGCGTCGCGGCTGCCGATTATGATGGGGCGCAGCGCCGGAATGGGGGACCAGACCCCGCCCGGCGAACGGGTGATGATCCAGATTATTCCGCTGAAGCACATTTCCGCCGGTGAAATGAGCAAGCTGCTCGTGCCGTTTGCCTCCGAGGGCGCCACGATCGTGGCGCACCAGGCCACGAACACACTGGTGGTGGTGGACAAGGGCGACAACATCCTCAAAATCCTGAAAATTGCGGCGACCTTCGACATTGGCCTGTTTGAAAGGGTGGAGCATCGTTTTTATCTCCTGGAGAATGCCCAGGCCAAGGAAACAGCATCCATGCTGCAGGAAATCTTCGGGGCCAGGGGCGACAACGGTACGGTGCGCTTTATCCCTATCGAACGGCTCAATGCGGTTCTGGCACTGAGTGCCGATCCGCGCGTATTTACCAAGGCCGACCAGTTCATGATTCAGCTGGATGCCAAGGGCGAAGGTGTCGAGCCCCGCATATACGTTTATTTTGTGAAGAACGGGGGCGCGGAAGAGCTGGCCGGGTTGCTGAACACGACTTTTGGCAGCGGTGCGGGGCCGGATAGCCGCGTATCCTTCGGAGAGGCGAAGTTCCGCTTTTCACGCAATCCGTTTGCCCTGAAACCCAAAGTGACGGTGACGCCCGAGGCGCAAACACCCCAGGCGCCTGAAACGCCGGCCGCCGGAGAGCTGATGGCGGCACCCCGCAGTGACATTTCGATTATCCCGGACCCGGTGCGCAATGCCCTGCTCATCCAGAGCACCCCGGCCGATTACCGCATCATTTCCAACATCCTGGCCCAAATCGACGTCCTGCCGCGCCAGGTGCTGATCGAAGCCACGATTGCCGAAATTTCGCTGGATGACCGCTTCGAACTGGGGGTGGAATGGGAGTACACGCGTGAGCGCACCAGCAATGATACCGGTCTCTTGAGTGGCACCATCAACGGCGACGGATTGTCCTATGCCATCGCCTTCTCCCAGGATCTGCTTCACAATCTGAACACCCTGGCGGCCAATAACAAAGTCAATATTCTCTCCTCGCCGCACGTGCTGGCCTCCGACGGCAAGGAAGCCAAAATCGACGTGTCCAACGAAATCCCCATCATCAGTTCCGAGACGGTCATTTCGAGCAGTGCCGAACCCCTGGTTACCACCGACATCCAATACCGGGATACGGGCGTGCTGCTGTCGGTCACGCCGCACATCAACGAAAACGGCCTGGTCACAATGGCCGTCTACCAGGAAGTGAGCGAGCAAGGGGAAGACGTCAACGTGGCCGGGGAGAACTACCCATCATTTTTCAAACGTTCGGTGGACACCACCCTCACGGTCAAAGACGATCAGACCATTGTCCTTGGCGGGCTCATCCGTGAGAACAAGGGGCAAAATCGCAGTGGGGTTCCCGGCCTGATCGACATCCCGGGGCTGGGATGGCTGTTCGGCTCCCGGGATGATACCTACGACAAGGCCGAACTGATCATCCTGCTGACCCCACGGGTGATCACGTCGCTCGACGATGTTCAGGCGGTCACCGAAGAGTTCGAGGAGAAGGTCGGCGAAACGATGCAGTATATACGGGAGAAGCAGCAGTCGACTTACTACAATCCCTGACGGGGGAGGATGGTTAGAATGTGCGAGGGGCCCCATGCGGGGCCTCTTTTTTTTGTGTTAGGGTCGGGTGTCGCTTGTGAAAAAAAATGGGAAGAAGTTTTGATTTTAACCCGCCATCTCGGCTGGAGGCTCCGGAGAGGTTCAGCCAATCCGGGATGCTTTCCTTAAATGGTTTCTTCATTTTCATTCACGTGAGAAGAAAAGATGAGTTCGTAAAAAAGTTTTCGAGGTAATCCTTTCGTAATTCCAGCTCAGGCGGGGATACAGTTGTTTCAATGGGGTCGTAGACGCCCGCCTTCGCGGGAGTGACGGCTTAAGGCCTTATTGCGATTCCATCAAGAAAACGCCGGTGTCCCTTTTAGTATCCGCTCCGGATTTTTACCCGCCCCTTGCCGTAATCCAGGATGATGCCGTCCGGCGTGATCCGCTCCAGCAGATAGCCCTCGGTCCCGATCCGGTCGCCGGTGTGATAGCGCCGCGAATTGATATAGACCATGCAGGCCTCCTGGGGTTCCGCGTATACCAGAACGCTGATCTTCACGGATTTTAATTTTTCACGGACATCAGGTGGCAAGTCCTTCAACAGGGGAACCTGATTGGCCGGGTCCGGTGCTGTCGGTCGCCGTTTGGCAGGGGCTGACGGTGCCGGCTCGGTTGTTGTGGCGGACGATTTGGGCGGCGAAGGGGCGACCACCACGCGTTCCTGTTTTACGGGCGGTGCCGGTATCGTTTCCGCCGGCCGCTGTTGTGGTACGCTGACCCATTGGGGCTCTTCGTCGACATTGGCCGGCATGGGCACCTGGGCCTCATCCGGGGGAGTCAGGATCTCCGTTTCAAGTGCCGGTTCGGGCCCTGCCGGCGGCGTGGTCCGAGCGAGGGTTTCCGGTGCGGAGGGTTGGTCCGCATCGGCGGTGGTGGTCTGAACAGCGGTTTTCCCGGTAGGTTTGAAGGGAACCGGCGGCGGATCGATGCTTGTCTCCGCCTTCAAATCATCTTCCGCGACGGCGACCGGCGGGCCGAAGCGCACATCCCCGGGAGAGGCGACTTCTTTTGGAGATGCCGGGGGATCGGGCGGCATGGGCGCCTTCTTGGCTTCAGGCGCTGGCGGCGTCGTTGGTCGGTCTTTCACGGCGGCGGATGCCGATAATTTGTTGTCAGCCGGGGTAGGGGGAGGGTGGATGACTTTCCGGCTCTCAACCGTTTTGGGGGGTGTCGGTTGGGCCTGCGGGGCGGTCACTTCAGGGGCCGGCTGCCTCTGATAAAGGGCGAGCGCCAGGAGGCCGACAACCGCCAGGTTGACCAGCAGCAATCCCGCCAACCACCGTCTTTTGGGTTTGGGGGACCCGGCCGAGGTTGGCTTTTCCCCATAAAGGGTATCGACGGCCGGTGTGTCGCCCACGCGGCGTTCTCGTTCGGCCCTTTTTAGCGAATCGAGAATAATCGACATTAGTGGGTTTTCTCCTGCGTGGGCGCCGTCAACACCGGCGTGAGGCTTTCACCGGCGGCGATGTTCAGATAGAGCAGGGTGTTTTCACCGACCATGCCATCCGTCTGCAGGCCATTGCGTTCCTGAAAGCGGATGACCTGTTGACGGAGGTCTTCGTCGAAATAGGCATGCTGAAGAACTTTTTCCGTCGGCGGCGTCCCTCCCTCGATGCGCGCCAGCCGGTCGCGCAGCCAGAGCACATCGTTGCCCTGGCTGCCGATGTGCAGGATGTTGTGTTCCAAGAGAGGCGGCCGCCAGAGCAGCACGAACTGTCCGTTCCAGATCGGCATCACCTCGGCTTGGTCAAATTGTCTTTCCTGTCCGCCGATGTTGAGGGTCAGGCGATCCCCATCGAGCGCGGCCACCGTAACGTAATGGACCCGACCCTGATCATCGAACAAGGTGAGTACCGCCGGGCGGTTGTAGATGGTTAACCGCCTGAAGCTGCCTGTTTTAGAGAGGCAGCGCAGGCCAACGCTCAGGGCACGCACACAGGCGGTGTGCCCCGGCAGGTCATTAAAATTCAGCTGCCAGTAGCGAAACAGCTCGGTGTAGGCCGTCCGGGCGTCTGTCAGCACAAGGTCGCTGCCCAGCAGGGCGACCAGGTCCTCGGGCAGCGGCTGGGGTGCTGGCACGGGTTGGATTTCGGGTATGGCCGCTAATGCCAGCAGCTCGGACTGGTAGTCAACCGCTTCCGGCCGGGTGGTTTCCGCCACTTCTGACAGTGTTTGATCGTCTGCCGGTGCCGTGGCGGGTTCCGTCTTCCGGGGCGGTGCGGATTCTGCCACCGTGAGTTCTTCGTTAGAAGCCGGTTCGGCTATGGGTTCCGTTTGAGGGTGTTCCTGTTTTGCGATGACCGGTTCTTCCGGCACCGGTGCTGTGGCCTCCTCTTTTTCAGCCGGCAGCGGCGTAGATAGGGTTTGCTCAGGCGGCATCGCGCCATGGACGGGTGGGGGCTGAGGATTTTCCATCTGGGCCTGCAGGGGGGCCGCCTTCTCAAAGGGCCACTGGGTATAGGCCCAGCCCCCGCCGAAAACCAGCAGGGCCAGCGTGGGGATTACCCAAGCCCAGCGGGTGATGGCGCGGGATGTTGCCGGTTTCCCCTTGATTTCGTGGTCCGCCTGCTTGACCAGGCGGGGGGTGATATGGGCGGCATGTTCGGCATAGGCCCCTAGCAGGGCACGGTCGCAGATGATATTGATCAGGCGCGGTACGCCCTGGCTGCGCCGGTAAATCTGCTTGAGCGCGCTTTTGGTGAAAAGCTTCTTCTGGCAGCCGGCCACATCCAGGCGATGGCTGATATAGGCAATCGTTTCGGTCAGTGACAGGGGTGTCAAGTGGTAACGGGCGGTGATGCGCTGATCCAGCTGGCGCAGCTCCGGGCGGTCCATGATGGCCTGGAGTTCGGGTTGGCCGATCAGCAGAATCTGGAGAAGTTTGTGGCGGGTCGTTTCCAGATTGGTGAGCAGGCGGATTTGCTCCAGCACGTCGACGCTCAGGTTCTGCGCTTCGTCGATCACCAGCACCGTCCGCCGCCCCTGGCTGTGACGGTCCAGCAGATGGGCGTTCAGCCGATCGATGAGAGCCTTGATGCTGTCGCTGTCCCGGGGATAGTCCACGGCCAGTTCGTCACAGATGGAGGCCACCAGTTCCAAGGCCGACTGCCGTGGGTTCAGGATCAGGGCCACATCGATTTCTTCCGGGGTGTTTTCCAGCAGGTAGCGGCACAGGGTGGTCTTGCCCGTGCCGACTTCCCCGGTCAATTGGACAAACCCGCCCGTATCGCCCACCCCATAGAGAAGATGGGCAAAAGCCTCTTTGTGATCGTGGCTCAGGAAGAGAAAGCCGGGATCCGGCGTGATGGAAAAGGGGGCTTGTGTGAAACCGAAATAGTCGAGGTACATGTTCCTCTACCCGGGTCCCGGTTGCGTGGAAAGGCGATGTTTGGCGTATCACTCTAAAAGCAATATTTTTATAAATAAATACAGCAATTTGTGCCCTTCTGTCAAGAGGAAGAAACCACCGATATAAAGGGACGTTCTTAACTTATTAACTTGAAAAACGGTCGTTAACTTGTTATCGATGCATATGCCACGCCAATCCCGCATCGACGCCCCGGGTGCCGTCCATCACATTATTGTTAGGGGTATTGCCCGCAGGGCCGTATTCCGTGATGACCATGATCGTGACCGCTTCATAGATCGGCTGGGGACGCTACTGATCGAGACGGAGACGCGTTGTTTTGCCTGGGCCTTGATCCCCAACCATGTCCACCTTCTCTTACGTACAGGGAGGGTACCCGTCGCCAACCTCATGCGCAGACTTCTCACAGGCCATGCGGTGACTTTCAATCGGCGCCACAAACGCTATGGACATCTCTTTCAGAATCGCTACAAATCGATCCTGTGTCAGGAAGAAACCTATTTACTGGAGCTTGTGCGATATATTCATTTGAATCCCCTGCGGGCGAAAATGGTCGAAGATATGCGGGCATTGGATCGCTACCCTTACAGCGGCCACAGCGTCATAATGGGGATGGTACGTCACGACTGGCAGGAAGTCGACGATGTTTTGGCGCGGTTCGGTAAACGGCAAGGATCGGCCCGGAAGAATTATCGAGCATTTGTGGTCAAGGGGATTGACAAGGGTCGGAGGCCGGATCTTGTTGGCGGCGGTTTATTACGCAGTGCTGGCGGTTGGGAGCAGTTGAAAGCAGCGCGTGCGGCCAAGATATATCTCAAGGGTGACGAACGGATTTTAGGCGACAGTGATTTTGTGGAACAGGTATTGGCCCGGACCGGAGATGAATGGGCACGCCGCAACGACCTGCGAGCGAGAGGCTTTAGCGTTGGCGATGTGGCCGAGCGGGTGTCCGAGGTAATGGCGATACCGGTCGAAACGGTCTGGGCGGCCGGAAGGTATCCCCAGGTTGTCCGGGCGCGGAGCTTGCTCTGCTATTGGGCGGTTCGCGAGTTGGGTGTCAGCATGAGCGAAATGGCCAGGCGCTTAGGCGTGTCGTTACCGACAGTGAGTAAATCGGTGCGTCGGGGTGAGGGGATTGCGCGGGCCGGTGGTTTTGAGTTAATGGAAGATTAAGTTAATAAGTAAAGAGCGTCCCCTTATTCCTTCTTACTGGCGGCCGATCAGCTCAAACAAATGTGCGCCTTCTCAGCCGTTGGCTTGTCAAAGAACAAATTGGTGATCGCATAAATCCGATCCCGAAAGTTGAGTTAAAAATTTAAGCGTGTCTCTCTGTTACCCCCTGATAGTATCACACTGTTTGGGTCCCCAAGTGCCTTAGTGGTCATGGTCACTCCCCATTTGGCCTTTTTTGGGCGGCTCTTCCCAATCCTTACCGACCAACTTTGCATCAGCTCGGTCGAAATACTCAAAGAGATACTCACGCCAATTCGAATCTTCGACCCAATCCAATCCGATTTCAGGGTCTTCATAGTACATGGTTGATCCGAAAACCTCGTCACTTTCATTAAAGGTTTCATACTTGTTCCAGGTAGGCGGGTACCAAATACTCAAGCCATTTGTTGCTTTAAGTTTGAAACCATCGTCAGGGCTCCTGTCATAGAGTATAAATTCCTGCTGTTCAGCAAGGTAGAATTCCGCAGCCGCTCTGAGATCAGGGAAATGAAGTCCGGCTTCGTCTATAAGGCGCAGCCCCTCATCCATAAATGTTTTAAGGTCAAAGTTATAGTCGAATTCGGTTATTTCACCAAAACCACCCACTTCTGAAAGATCACGTGCATGGGGCAGAATATTGTAAACATCATCAAAGTGATTCCAGGTTATTTTTGCCCATTCACTATGCGCTCTAAGGACATCATATATTTCCCACGTGTCATAGAGTGTCAGGGCCGCAAAATTGATGGAGGTATCATTCTTCGGGACGCCGTTATTTCCCTTGTCAGAATAGTACGCGAGATGATTGTCGATAATGTCTATACCCAGATTCTCGCCGGTCATATCCGGGTTTGCGCCAAGGTCTTCGATGACCATCTCCCAGGGCAGCCCATCGAACTGGATCTTGGATTGGGATGCAATGAGCAGCTGCGTCACATCCCTCAGTTCATAGACGACCTCGATAAAGGCCATTATGGATCCTTCCAGGACTAAAAGGTCCAGGCCCTTGCCGGTGTCAGATTGCGCATTAATAAGTGCTTCAGCCAGAGCCCCGTTTGACATGAGTTGATCGTCGATGCCATCAGCATGGGTGTTGTCCCGACCGATTCCTCGCCAGGAAAAGCCTTCGCTCTTCATGACAAAGGCCACCTTGTCATGCTTAGCCCGATTAAGTGCGTCAACAGCAAATTTCTCCAGTACCGCTCCATCAGCAGTGTTCTGTTCATCATGTATTGCAAGTGGTACTTTCACACCGCCTGCAACCTCAAAGACCTCGGTTCCGGAAACGGATAACCGGTCGATCATAACCAGGACCTGCGGATGGTTGGCAGTATTGGCTGTTCCAGCCAACAGCTGATTGATGGTGCTGTCAGCATACGCCTCCTGGTCATTGTCTGCCGCCAAATAATAAATAATCGTCCACTCCGCCTCGGTCGCCTCTGGGTCACCAAAACCCTCATTTCCGGCCCAGCTTGTCCCGCCAACAAGCATGGTCAGGATGACGACGCCAAACATACGAATCAGTTGTTTCATTTTCTTTTACTCCCTCCTTACAAGCGGTTTCAAAACCTCAGATCGCGTTCGAGGACAAGGCGTCGCCTGATGAAAAAGCGCAGCATATTCAATCATATGTGAGCATTTTGAAGAGGGCTGCAACGCCGTCATCGGGCGTTAGATGGGGTTTTGAAACGACTTGTAGTAAAGAAATCAAAATACCTCCTTCCTTGTACGATACGATCAATTAGAAAAGAGAGTTACTTCACTGTGGGCAACAAATAGTGTGCCAAGACAGGATATAATGCTAATTTAGCATTTTATTAGGTAGTTAAGATTGGTAGGGGAAGAGTCTATACTTGCAAGACAGCAAAAAATTGTGTCATTTTTTTCTATTCGGTCTACTTTTCCTTACACTATCGTCTCGAAACGTATCTTTTTTTCTTTCCTGTAAAGGCATAATAATTTGAGATTCAGGCGCGCTTCGGGATGCCGCTTCCGAACCGTGCCTGAACAAGTTGGTCAATTGGTTTTCATTATTCTGTTATCAAGGAAATTGAAGCGATATTTGCCGGGAACGCCGATGACTTGATCCGGCGGAACCAGATATCATTCCCTTCGGCGTGGGTCGGATTTTTCGGATCGACCTGCTCGAGTTCCTGAATCCAGGTGACGCAGAACCTGGAACCGTCCAGGGTCATGCGCAGCTGGGCCGCGTTTTCACCAACGGCCGCAACGGAGGCCGCGGGTAATCGCTTGATGGAGCCGTAAAAAGTCGTAATGCTTGTTTTGATGTCATTCCGGCGAAAGCCGGAATCTATTGATATCCAGGTTAATGATTCCAGATCTTGGACGCCGATCCTGGATCCGGAGCAGGGGGATTGCGTGGGAAGGTTGCGTCAGTAGGAGAATAAGTTAATAAGTTAAGAGCGTCCCACTCCCCACTCCCCGTCCCTCCCCCCTTATGCGAGGCCTTCCGCTTTGCAGGAGGAATCTCATTTTTCCTGGAGGATGGTGGTTGAAACACTGCCGTCGTCATTGAAGACGATGGTGACGGTGGTTTCGCCGTCCAGCATCGCGGCATAGGTCAGCAGCCCGTCGTCGATCATCCGCTCCAGCGGCGTCACCGATCGGGTGGTGATGTCCATCGTCATGTCGCCGCCGAAATCATCCACCGTCATTTCCGCATGGGGCGTATCCGCTATCATGGCGTCGATCATATCATAAATTTCGCCGTCATTGATATCCGCGGTTGGGTGATGGGCAAAGACCGATACCGTGCAAAAAACGATGATAAACGCTAAAACAGAAACGAAGGTTTTCATTGAGGGCCTCCCTTCAAGGTTGGGGGATGTTGTGGCCGTGCTGTTGACCAGAAGACGGCACGGCGGAAGTTACGACGACAATAGCAGCCATCCTGTCATTCCGAACGCGATCCGGAATAAAACAGTAATCTTGGAACGGGTAAAGAACGGCTGTCGGACTGCTCCCGACGTGATGCCGTTGCTGGTTATTCTTGCCGGCGGAAAACCAAGACGCAACAATTGTGGCCAATCAGGTGATCGGATGTCGGGTGGGGAATGGGAGGTGCTTTAATTATATATACGGTGACGGCACTAAAAAGTTACAAAGGAAATGCCGCGGGGGTGGCCCCGCGGCAATGGATTGGGTTAAAGTGAGGTTCCTATCTGGATTGGATTAACGGCCTTTCTTGCCTTTGACGACCACGGTGGTAGTGGTTGTCGTTGAGGTTGTGGTGTCAACGGTTGAGGTTCTACCTTTTCCAGGTCTTGGAGGATCGTCGTCATCCCCGGGCTCTACTGGAGGATCAACGGGCTCCTCGGGGTCTTCAACAGTGCCGCTGCCATCATCTTCACCCGGGATGTAGTCATCGAGGAACAGGATGCGGCGGAACCAGGCGTCGGCGCCGATCTCGTTACCGTCTCTGTCAAAATCCCACTGGTTCCAGACAGCGTAGAAAAATTCTCCGCCAGGACTGCATGTGACGGAGGCCTCGCCCGACTCGTCGAGCCTGCTGCCCTCGATGGCGTCGAACTCGTTGCAGAAGCCGGAAAGTGGGTCACCTTCCAATGAAGGAAGACAGAGGAGGGTGTCCGCTTCATCTTGCCAGACCAAGTAGTGATCGCCCCATTCAACTGCCCGGCTGTAGAAGAGGTCGAGGGGTGTGGCCTCACCGGCATCATAGGCGCTGGTATGACCTGTCTCGTAGACCATGAAAAAACGCGAGGGATCGCGAGTATCGTCGCAGACATCATCGGCACATTCTGGAACGATAAAGCCTTCGGGTAGTGATGCCGTAGTCACCGAATCATCAGTTATGCTGCGGGTTGTTGGAGAGTAGCGTGGGTCGAGGACCGTCACCTGAGAACCGAGGAGTTGGGAGACATTCCGGGCCTGCTCGAAATCGCCGGGTTCATAAATCGTGCAAACCGCTGTCTCGACACCCTCAGGATCCATCCACTCGCAGGTGGTGGTGCCGCTACCCGAATAGGTTTCCCCATTAGTATGTAAATAGCTGCCCGGCAGGGTGCTCCAGGTCACACCACCGTCGAAGGAGCGCCGCACGTAGAGATTGACGATGTCGTGGGCGTCTGTAAGAGCCTTCCAGTTGGGGGTCCAGGCGTACATGGCCATTATCATGTCGCCGGCCATGAACCCGCGATGCCCTTTTGCCATGTCGTAAGGGTTCTCCCACGACAGGTCATCGAGGTTGGTGTCGTCGGGTGGCGACTCGCCATAGTCTGGGCCATACTGCTCCCACTCATAGATCTTGGAGATCACGGTGCCGCCCTCGAGATCGTCGAAGTATTCGTTGAATGGGAATGCTTCCAAACATGCCGCTGCATCCGTGCAGGTTTCGCCGCTTGTAATAGTATTGCCCGAGAGGTTGATAGCGGGGTCTGCGCAGAACCCCTTAACATAGCGGGGGTTAGAACCATCAAGAAATGCCCAGTTTTCGCAGGCCATATTGGTGTAGTCATATGGGTTGTCTGTGGCGGGGTCGAAATCGACCGTGTTCGGATCACCGTCGTTCGGAATCACGAAACGTCGAGCCATGATGTCGGCCGGGCCGCCGCGCCGGATAATACCTTGCTTCCATAGCTGAAAGGCCACCGTGCCGCTGGGGCCGGCGTCGTACCAGTCTTGGGAGATTTTGCTCGGCCGTCGGGCGATCTCGGTTTGGTAGAGGGTAGTTTCAAGGCCACCCTGGGTCTCGTAGATGGGGTCGGGAACGATGGTGTAGAAGTTGTAGCCGAGCGAACTGTCAGAGGTCAGGAAGCCCTCTGGATTCTCGAAATCTTCCGGGTAGACTGCAGGCTGATTGAGCATGAGTCCTTGAGAGACCAGTTCGGGATTGAACATGTCGAAGGTGTGGTACCAAACGTTTTTTCCCATATCGACCTTGTCGATCAGATCGTCGGGCGCATCCTCGTCTTCGCCCTCGTCGCCCAGGCCTTTGTTTTCCTCATAGGCCATGTAGAACCAGGCCCTGTCGATGGGGTAGGCGCTGGGATTAACCCTGTAGTCACCGAGGGATGAATATCCGTGTAAACCCAATCTGGCGCGGGTTGAGGCGGTGTTGCCGCGCATCAGTCGGCCGTCTTCTGTGACGCACATGTCAATTGTTTGCGTCGGTCCCTCGGGGGTCTCGATTTCTACTTGGACAGTAGATTCACAGAAATCGGCGGTCCCGTTGCCGTCAAAGTCAATGATGCAATAGGGGTCGCTGTCCGCGGCCGTGCACATGGCATTGTCGGTCAGGCGCACTGGAATCGACATGGGTACGGCGGCCTTGGGGCTGCCAGTCGGGTTGGCCACGACCCAATCCGCAAGATCCCCTCCGATCTCCCCATCAGATCCATCGTAAAAAGATCCGTAGGTGCCATCGTCACTGACGAGAGCAAAGTCGTCCCAGTCGATGTAGGTGTACCAGGTGTCGGTCTGGTGGTGGGCGATGGCGCCACTCCAGCCTTCACCGGGGCCGTCACCGTGGCCGGGCCGGATGCCTTCGGGGTCTTCCTGCCAGGTGACCACGCAGCCGGCGCCCTTGACGCAGACCGCTTCGGGCCGGTTGGCGCTGCGCACCCCGGAGCTCAGGCGTTCGGCTTTGAACCACACGAAGGTGCTTGTTTCACCTTCGGCAGCAGGGGGCAGGATCACGCCCCGGGCCGCCCAGATGGCCGAAAAGGGGTAGTCACCCACCAGGGGATAGCCGTCCTCGGCAAGCTCCTCTGCCTTCTGGACGCCCTGGGATCCGGCGACGCCGAAGGCATCCTCAAGATAGGTACAGGGGGTCAGTGGATCGCCGTCAGTACATGCGGCGGCATCTGCAATCGTTCCTGTGTCCGCCAAATAAGTTGCCAGCAGATCCTGCTCAGTTTCGGTCATCGCATAGGCTGGACTGCCGCCCCGGGCGTATTTGCTCACCCAGACGACCAGGACTTGGTTGCCGTCCGAGGCGACGAAACTGCGCAGGACATCCCCCGGGTAGGGAACCCATTTTTTTCCGTCCTTGATTTTAATGGAGGACTGGTCGCCGGACTGGGAGAGGTTGGTGCGCTTCCAGGTGGCGCCGTCGTCGAGGCTGACTGCGGCCCAGGCATCGCGCTGGCCGTGTCCTGGGAAACCGCCGTAGCCCTCTTCGTCGATTGTTTCGACGTGGCCGTCGTTGTAGTGGGTGATGAGCGGCCGGGCCTCGTAGCGGGTTTCGACCAAGGCCCCGTCGGCATTGTAGTATTCGATGCCTTCAGTTAGCAGCGTGCCGTCTGAGGATTGTGCCGGTACATAGACCGGCAGCATGCGGATGGCCGCGTGCTCGGTCTCCAGGTCCGGTGTCTTCGAGACGTTCCTGCGGAACATAGTGCTGTCGTCGGCAAAGGCCGTGGCCGCCACCATGAGTGCCAGGATGATTGTGAAATAGCGTAAGTACCGCATGGCTTCCCCCCTTTTGTTAATTGTGTGATGTTTTTTAAATCCAAATTTGGCGGCGAAAAACCGGCGGGTTGTCTGCGATGCGCAGGACTTGCAACGGATTTTTCGCGAATCAGTGAATGCCACGGCGGCGGTGTGAAAGAGAGGAAAACAGGGTTGCCGGCGTCTGAGGGAAGACGTAAATCACCTGTCCGACCGGGTGTCGCGGAAACGCGATCTGAAGCCGAAAGGTGCGTTGAGATGTGAAGGCTGCCTGATGCAGGCCGCAAAAGGGTGCCGCCTGTCCTACGATGAATCCCCTGTGTACGGATTTACCTATCGAAAATCGTGCCAAGATCGCGCTGATCCGGTAGAAATATAGGGGCGATCGGTTCTGGCTGAAAACACAGTACTATTCTGGTGAAGGAGGATGATCAGCGCGATTATTAAAGACCGATTCGATAGGATAAGGAGTGGGTCAGGTGGGACAGTGGGGCGCACACTACTGTGTCATGACACACGAACGGGTTTGGCATTTCGTGACCTTCGGCGTTGCGCTGCGTCACGATGTCGGTGCGGCGTACTCATGTACGCCTCCCTCCCCGCGACTTGCGCGCATTGAACTTCACGAGATCATGAACCCTGCCGGAGAGATGCTATTGATCCGATATGCGGTTTTTTAAATAATTCCTTCATTTTCTTTCGCGTGAAAGAAAAGATGAGTTCGTAAAAAGTCGCTGTGGTAATCCTTTCGTCATCCCCGCGCAGGCGGGGATCCAGTTATTTCAATGGGTTATGGACTCCCGCCTTCGCGGGAGTGACGGTTTAAGGACTTTTTACGGCTCCATCAAGAAAACGGAAGCAAAAGAAAACGCCCGAGTCCCGCTTCATCCTGCGCGTCGTCGGTGCGGCCGGAGCACGCGGAAACTCGCCCTGCTTTTTGCATTGCTCAAACAGTCCGCGCGCTTTTTTCCGTCCATCCCGCCGATGCTCGGTGCGGGACAAAGGGAAACATGAAAACCAAGGTCATAAACACCTTTTGAAGCTCATTTCGAGAGGGGCTGATGCTTCCCGCTATGCGGGAAAAGCCTCGTTCGATTTAGAAGCCATTTCAAAATTAGGGTTTTCGTTCGAGATCAAGGCGTGACCGAGTATCAGCCCGCAGGCATACTCAAGTATGTCGAGGACTTGAGACGAGTGCACAACGCCGATATCGGGCGAAAAAACTTTTTTGAGATAGCTTCTAATCGTTGGGTTTTGCTTCAAGTGCCTCTTCAATGACATCTTCAGGAATGCTGCCTGGGTAGGTTTGATCGCCGATCACGTAGGTCGGAGTTCCCTTTAATTTCAAATTGCGGCCGGCCGTGATGTCTTGGAGGACGGCCGCTTTGGATTCCTCGCTCACCATACAGGCCTTCAGCGCTTCAGTATCTATGCCGATGGCTTCGGCCAGTTCTTCGGGTCTGACCGGATTTTTTCGTCGACCATTGGCATACAAATAGTCGTTGGCCTCCCAGAAACGATTCTGTTGGCCGGCACAGTGGGCCAGCACCGCATAGGCGAAGGCATACTTGTGGCTTTTTAAAGGGTAGTGCCGATGAACAAGGCGGATCTGGTCCGGGTGCTCACGCACCAGGGACCTGACTTTCTGGTGGCCCCGGCTGCAATACGGGCACTGGTAATCGCTGAACTCTTCGATTTCGAGAACCGGCTGCCGGGCGCCGATCCAGTCCAATCCTTCGGCTGTCTTACCGATCAGCAACCCTCCGGGCCCGGTGGTGATATTGAGCTCCCAGTAGGCGGGCAATGTGCCCCGCACGATCACCAGCAGCAAGATGGAACTCGCAAGATACAGAGAAAACGGCAACCGTCTGGCGGAAACAGCCCGGGTGTCCATGCGAAGCGTCTTAAGCGGCCCGGATTTCAACCGGCGAAGTTCGAGGATGGCAAGGCAGAAAAGCAGGAAATTGATGACGTACGTGGCCATGCACAGGAGGCACAGGGAGTTGATTTCCTTGTGAGACACGACAAACAAGACAGCGCTGACAAGAACCGAAAAAAGGCTCAGCCAGAACAGAAACCCAAATGGCCAAGTCTTGGGCGGTTCTTTCCGGCGAACCATTCCCCAAATGCACAGGCCGCCCATGAACAGATAGCCGGCAATTCCCCAGAGGGCCACCGGAAGGCCGGCAAAAACTGCATACGTGCTGGTTGCAACCGTTTCGCAATTGAAACGGTCGTTCACGGCGCACAAGGCGTGATAGCCGGGATCGGTGTAGACCTTCACATGCAGCCGCAGCAGGTCGGCACTGAAATAGGTTCCCAGGGCACAGAGCAACAGAAAGCCGATGCGCCAGACTGGAATGGATGCGAGTCCTTCTTTCGAAGGTTGGTTTGCGTTTGCCGGGTGAGATACCATCGCTGAATTTTCTTTAAATCGTTTTGACCGAAACCCTCCACTTCTGGTTGGGGGCTGAGATTTTCGATCGATCCAGGTTGAATGATTTCATTATTACTTTTCTTTTCGGAAAGAAAAGTAATCAAAAGAAACCGCCCGTGTCCCGCCATGTCCTGCGTGTCGCGCAACCGGTCGATGAAGCGGCGCCTAATGCCGCCATGCGGCGTTACCAATCTCGCTCGGGTGCTCACAATCTGGCGATTGCTGCGCGCCTCGCTTCGATCGGTGCCTTGCCTGCCAGCATGATGCTGGCTTCATAGACCGTTTGAAGCGGCCGGAGCATGCGGAAACTCGCCCGCCTTGCGGCGGGCTCAGACAGCCCGCGCGCTTTATTCCGCCCACCCCGCCGATGCTCGGCGCGGGACAAAGGGATATCAAAAACCTCAAGGTCAAAATCCTTTTGTTACCCATTGTGAGGCCACCCGAGGCCTCCAACTATGGGGGCGGGCTCAAGCGGCCCCCTAAAAGATCCATTTATCTTGCGAAAAGCGTTTGTATCATTGTCACTGAAAAAACGAAAGAGCCACCACCGCATAGATAAAGGCGGAGCGTTTCCGCCCCGCCTTTCTGATGGTTTAGATTATGGAATGTTTGGTTTCTATTTCTTACCGTGCTTCATTTTGGTGAACAACGGGAAATCCCGCGGCGCGAAAGCATCGTAGACAGGCGTCATGCTGAAGAAATGCTCGTCGAAGATTGGGCGGAGATAGGGAGGCTCAGCGATAGGCTCAGCCAAAATATTGCCGGATTCACCCAAGGGGAACATGCTCTCGATGCGCACCGGGCCTTTGCGGCCAAACTCCACCACGTGGGCGTAGGTAGAACGGTTGGATTTGGGGGTGCTATGGATTGGGCCAAGCATGTCGTGTTTGTAGATGATCTTCTCACGATCCACGTTATCCGGGACCATGTCATACTCATAACCATCGGCTTCATATGCCTGCATGACATTTTTCAAGGCTGCCGGAACAATCTCTTCCAATGTTTGCGGGCCCAATGGATTGGCCAGGTTGCTGAACCATGGATAGTTGTTTTTGCCGTCAATGGCGTGCAGGATCACGTTGAAGAGTAGGGTGTTGTTGGATCCGCGGTAGCCGCCTTTGTCGTCAACCAATTCGTCTTCGAAGGTCAGGCGGATGACCTCGCGCAGCCAGTCGTCCATGAGGACCCAGCCCTGAGGCCGCAGTTTGCCATCGACCCAATTGTCCTCCACGAAGTGGCCGTCCCAGTCCTCGAGTGTTTTCAAGGCTTTTGGATATTTGCTATCGAGGCCGGCTTCCGTAACATACGTCATGAATTCATCGGACACGAAAGCCCAGGGATTTCCGCCGCCGTTGAAGGAGTCCGTGGTGGCGATGTTGAGGGCCAGGTCGCGGATCTCCTCGAAGGTCAGGTCGTTGCGCGGGGCCAGGTATTCTTCGATCACGTGGGCCCGCTGGAAGGGGCCGTAGATGTCATTGTTGCTGTTGAAGGCGTTGAAATAGACCGGGCTGGTCTTGTTGTTCCAGCCGTTGAAAAAGCCGCGCTTGGGGTTGCGGGCGTGGGAGCGGGGAACCAGCACGTCGTCGTCCCACTCTACGGTATCTTTGAAGGTACCCTGTGGCAGAAAGTAACGGTAGGGACCCAGATACGTATCCATGCGGCGCACAGGATCGCGGCCGGACATCCAGTAGGCGATGTTGCCGTCCCGATCGGCGTAGCAGAAATGCTGACTGACGGCCACTTTTTCGATGCCTTCGCCGAACTCGTCCATGCTCTGGGCCTTGGCCAGACCCAAAAAGGCCTGAATCACGTTGAACTCATGCCCCCAGTGGGCATAGCGCCAGGATACGATTGGATTGCCCGCATCAGGTTCGTATTCAGTCAGGTCCAAGGGCTGGAGGTTGGCGTCCAAAGGCACGGGATTTACGACCGGACCGTTTTCAGTGCGGTATACGGGAAGGATTACACCGCCAAGGCCAGCTACAGTGATCAACTCCTCCCGATCCAGTAAGACAGCAGGATCATTTTCGAAATCGAAATAGTAGTCAGTGGTGTGGGCGTGGCCAACCTGCATGGACCAGGCATGGTGGGGGGTGCGGCCGATGATGATGCCCGGGATGCCGGGCACGGTCATGCCGGAGATATTCAAACCAGCTGCCCGGATGGAACCCTCGGCCACGATGGAGGGCACCGAAAAGCCCATCTGGGGGCCGGAGTAGATGATGGGGTTGCCCGAGGCGGTCTTCTTGCCGGACACCACCCAGGCATAGCTGCCCATTTTCACCTTGGCGTTGATTTTCTTGAGGTTGTCGCGGACCTTGTCCCGGCGCTCTTTGAGTTCATCGCAGGCTTCCTTGAGGCCCGGTACCTTGCGCAGCGTGCCGTCCATGTCGCCGGCCTCATCGGACAGAACCTTCATGTCCACGATATAAGTCTGGGCTTCCGGGTCGTTGGGCCAGCGCAGGTCCTGAAACATTCCCATGGCCTGCTTCTGGGCCAGTGACATGTCTCCCAAAGTCAGGTTGACGGCTGCGAAGCCGACCAGATGTTCGAGCAGGGCGGCATTGTCCAGTTGAGCCGTATCCAGGGCCTCGGGGTCGAAATTGCGTTGGAGCAGGGCACACCAGGCCAGCACGTCCTCGACGGTCCAGTACGGCAGCACGTAGCCGAGGGGAAGTCCCTTTAGCTCGAGAGCGGCATATTCGAACGGCAGGAGGTCTTTATTGTCGAAGATTTCTTTAATGCGTTGGTTGATGCCATTCACGTAACCCGCGATGACAGCCTTGCTTTCGGCGTCCAGGTTGGCGAAGCCATCAGTCAGTTCGCTGTCGGAATAGCCCATGGTGCGCATCATGATGTCACTGTCGAGCTGGCTTTCTCCAAAAATTTCCGCCAGCCGTCCCCGGGCGGTGCGCCGGTAAAGCTCGATCTGCCAGAGGCGGTCGGTGGCAATGGCGTAGCCCATGGCCTCGAAGGTGTCGTGCAGGCTGCTGTCCACCATGAAGGTGCAGGTGTCCACGTCCACCCGTTTTTTGGCGTTGCGGACCTTGGTCCGGAGGCGGTTGTAGCGGGCCTTCTTGCCGCGAAACTTCTGTTTGCGGCCCTCGATGAACCACACGCCTTTGTCGTCGCGCGTGGTCTGGATGTCTTCGGCATACGTGTACAACAGACGGTCATCCGGATCTACCACAGCCTTCAGCATCTTTCCGCTTGGCTTGAAGAGGTGGGTAATATCTTTGCTGTTGAGCCAAGCTTTGAAGGTGGACGCTTCGGCACCGTCTTTCAGCTCGACCACGATTTCCACCGTGTCCTGCAGGCAGGTCTGTTTTTTGGCAGGGGATTTGATGTCCAGCAGGTTGGTCTTTTTGGCGATTGCCGTGGTGCCGGTACCGAACACGAGCAATAGTGCCGCGATCAGGGCCGTGATCAGAACTTTTTTGCGCATGGCGTCGTCCTCCTCTCACGTGGGGTTAAAATGGATTTTTCAAAGCAAGCGACATCGATGGTTTCGATTCGAAAGGGCCGATCGTCATTCGGATTGATTCGGCGAGGGGCCGGAGGATGGAAACAAGCGTAACGGTGGGTAGGGGCTACGTCACGACGCACCAATGACGTGATACCGTGGCCTGCTTCGGGTTACCGATCCCGCAGTAAACGGTGTGTTGCCTATGCCTGTAGAAACGACCTGTATCCCCGAATGGGCCCCTGCTGCCCAACACGTGGTCCCGGGGGAGAGAGGCCCCGGAAACCACCCGCACGGGTGGATCATGCACAATGGAAATTAATGAATGTGGCAAAAACAAATGAATCAAACTCACTAGCTGAAATCTATCCTTAGAGGAAAACGATTGTGGGCGTCAACCCAAAATTATATTTGATGGACAGCAGGCGACGGAAATCTCCTTGCCGGGTCCCGATTTTGATTTCGGTGATGTGAAATGACCTCCCCTGTTAAGCTGTCACGGGCGGCCGAATTGTTAACATGTTAAGTTAACACCTGTTAGCGATGTGTTAGCGCCGTCCCCCTTCCCGCGAATCCGAAAATAAAAAATAACAAATAATAACGGTGTTTTAATTCAATGCGATGGAATCCGGTAACCTGGCACGGGAATTGAAACTACAGGGATTTCCGGTCTTCATAGTGATTGTACGGCCAACCAGGCAGATGGGAAATAGG
This sequence comes from Desulfobacteraceae bacterium, assembly GCA_014237395.1. GTDB lineage: Bacteria > Desulfobacterota > Desulfobacteria > Desulfobacterales > UBA5852 > JABZFP01. Next base: position 317,956 of record JABZFP010000014.1, read on the forward strand.
GCCGCTGAGCCCAACAAAATAGAACTTTAGGAGGATATGAGATGCGACGATTGATGATTTTGGTTTTGGCAACGCTGTTTTTGGTAACGTCGGTCGGGGCCAGCCTGGCCATGGAACAGGGCAACAAACGCAAGGGGAAATACACCTACCGCAAAGTCTACAAGTCCTGCAGTGAGCGGGGGGAAGTGACCAGCACCAAGCCGTCCCTCAATCCCAGTGACCGGACCCAGGCCGAATGGGAGGCCATGTACGAGGCGCGCGACTTTACCGCTTTCGGCTGTCTGGATGAATGGGGAAATCTTTCCGACGAGGAAGTCACGGATATTTTCACCTACCTGTATGCGCATGCGTCGGATAGCCCGACACCCTTGCAATGTAAGTAACCCCTGTCCGGGTAGCCCTTATTCCCTGATAGGAAACCGTTTTGCGTAGCATGGATGGGAAGGGGTTAATACATTAGCCGGTCTTGCACCGGCGGAACGACCATCGCTATAGAATGGAGAGCACAATGAAATCCCGTAAACTGATTATCTCGGTTTTGTTCCTGGCCGCCTTTAGCCTTTTTGCCTCGGGCTGTGCGACCACCCAGTCGACGCCTGCGGCGGACCAGGCCGCGGCCGACACCAGCTGGCAGTACACGAACATCGTGGACGCGGCTTTCGTGGGGCAGTACGCCACCGTCCCCATGGCGGAAGATGTCATGATCATCGACTCCCGCCCGTTGAAACCCAAGTACGTCAAGGGCCACATTCCCATGGCGGTCAGCATGCCTTACTCCCAGATGGACAAGATGATCGACCAGCTGCCGGAGAACAAAGGCAGCCTGTTGATTTTCTACTGCGGCGGTCTGGCGTGCAAGCTCAGCCACAAGGCGGCCTATAAGGCGGAAGCCCTGGGTTACACAAACATCAAGGTCTTCGCCGAGGGCTATCCGGGATGGCTGAAGGTGCCGGGGAACTACGGTGCCGTTTCGGCGGAGTGGATGAAGGCGCAGGTCGACAACAGTGCCGACATGGTGGTCGTCGACTCCCGCCCCAAAAAGACGAAATACGACAAAGGGCATCTTCCGGGGGCCATCAGCATTCCCGATACCCAGTTCGACAAATTCAAGGATCAACTGCCGGAAGACAAGTCCAAGCTGCTGGTTTTCTACTGTGGCGGCCTGAAGTGCAAGTTGAGCCATAAATCCGCGGCCAAAGCCATCGCCATGGGCTACACCAACGTGAAGGTGTTCGCCACCGGCTACCCCTCCTGGGTGGCCTATGTGGGTAAGGAAGGCGCCGGCGCCACGGTCAAGGCCGGCAAGGAAGAAGGCAGCATCGACATCGCGGACTTCAAACAAATCGTCAGTGACCGTCCGGATAGCATCTACCTGGTGGACGTTCGCGATGCGGATGAATTCGCCAAAGGCAGCTTCACGTCCGCCGTCAATATCCCGGTGGAAACCCTCGAAGCCAAGGTCAAGACCCTGCCGACCGACCGACCGATCGTTTTCGTGTGCAGCACGGGCGCCCGTAGCGGGGAGTCCTTTTATATGCTGCAGGATCTGCGGCCGGAGTTGAAAAAGGTCTATTACCTGGAAGCCGAAGTGACCTTTAAAAAAGACGGGTCTTACACGATTGTCGAACCCCAGTCCTGATCGATGTTGGTATGATTTCGGGCGGCCGCCGCGTGTCATCGTTAAGGCGGCCGCCCGAGCTTGATTCAGCTTGCAATGATGCCTTGACGATCATTGTGTGGAAACGGCCCCGGAGGGGAGAGAAATAAGGCGATGCGTGCGATAACAATCAATCTGATTCTGATCTTGGTGGCGGCCGGGATGCTGGTTTCCATCACCGGTGTTGCCGCGTTGGCGGATACGACCGAAGCTCCGGGACTGACCATGGCGCACCAGGCCACCAAGTCCGTGAAGCGCTGGAATACGACCGATCATGCCAAACATCCGGCCCTGAAGCAGGCCTTCACGTCCGGGCAGGAAATCACGGATGCCTGCCTGTCCTGCCATTCCGAGGCGGACGACCAGTTCCGCAAGACGATCCACTGGACTTGGCAGGCCGCGCCGACCGGCGAAGACGCCAAGTACGGCAAGGCCGCGATGTCGTTGAACAATTTTTGCATTTCGGCCAACGGGATGGAAGACAAAAGCTGCCTGGCCTGCCACCCCGGCTGGGGAACATCGACGGACAGCGGCATCAACTGCCTGAACTGCCACAGCCGCAAAAAAGTGAACTGGGACGAAGCCATCGGCGACCTGGCGGCCTTTGTCGAGGCCGGTGACGAAGATTCGCTGGAGATCGCGGCCGAGATTCAGGCCGAACTCCAGGAAGCGGTTCAGGATATCGGTCTGCCCAACCGCCAGAACTGCGGTGGCTGCCACTTTATCGGCGGTGGCGGCGACGGCGTCAAGCACGGGGATCTGGACACCTCTTTGACCAAGCCCAGCAAGGCGCTGGACGTCCACATGGGGATCGATGGGCAGAACTTCGATTGTGTGCGGTGTCACACCACGGAAATGCACAACATCGCGGGGCGGGTATATACCCGACCGGCCGCAACCGACCGCAAAAGCCTGATCGAAGACGACCTGACACCCAAGATCACGTGCGAGTCCTGCCACAGCGCCACCCCGCATGCCGCCGGCTCCAAGGCCAACGATCATACCGATCGGGTGGCCTGCCAGACCTGCCATATCCCGGAAGTGGCGCGCGAACTGCCGACCAAGATGACCTGGGACTGGTCCCAGGCCGGCAAACTCAAAGATGGCAAGCCCTACAAGACCGAGGATGAATTCGGCAAGCACGACTACCTGACGATCAAGGGCGCTTTCAAATGGGCCAAAAACGTTACCCCGGAATACTTCTGGTATAACGGCGTCATCAAATCCGTGACCGCTCAGGATATGATCGATCCGGGGCAGGTGGTGCCGGTTTCAGCACCGGTGGGGTCGCCGGAGGATGCCGACAGCCGGATCTATCCGTTCAAGGTTCATCGCGGCAAGCAGCCATACGACAAGGTCAACAAAACGCTTCTGGTACCGCTGCTTTCCGGCGACGACGGTTACTGGAAGACCCTGGACTGGCAGCGGGCCCTGTCGACCGGCCAGGCATCCGTTGGTTTGCCCTATTCCGGTCAGTTCGATTTCGTGGCAACGAGCTACGTTTTCCCGGCCACCCACATGGTGGCCCCCAAGGAAAAGGCCCTGGCCTGCAACGATTGCCATACCCGCCAGGACAGCCGTTTGGCGAGTGTGGCCGGGGTCTACATGCCCGGCCGCGACCGGTTCGACCTGCTGAATACCTTCGGCTGGGTGGCGGTTGCCGGGGCCCTGTTTGGGGTGACCTTTCACGGGCTCGGTCGCGTGTTTACCAGCGGTCGCAACGGGAAGCGCTAATGAAGGCCTCCCGGGCGAAAGCCGCCTGACTTCCACCTGAAGATACCCCGCCGGCCGGGCGCGCTAATTCATGCGCATGCGGTTGAGCGGTGGCCACAAGACAATTCCCTTCCTTATCAACGGGCGTCGTTACTCAACCGGGTACGACGCCCTTTTTTATGTGCCCGCACGATCTTTCCTGCTAAAAATACAATATTGTCTTTTTATATATTCAATACCACAATATTGTAATTTAAATGTCGACCTATTTCTTCATCGTTCTTCCTCAAAATAAAGTTATTTAAATAAATTCGTATAGTTATAATGTTTTTTGGATTGTGCGGCAATCTGGCACATCCCTTGCGATTCCATTAGGGCCAGATAACGAGAACGTCACGGTCAGTCAAAATACCTGGCGAAGCCTTTACGATCCAAATAACCCTATAACCCGATAGAATGAGTGAGGAACGGAACATGAAACGATTGCTGACGATGCTGATTTTTCTTCTGGTAAGTGCGTCTTTCTGCTGGGCGGGTGACGAGCCACCCACCGCCCTGTCGAACAAGGAAGCCATCGATTTGGTGCAGACGCACGCCAACTTCCTGTGGACGCTGGTGGCGGCCGCCCTGGTATTCTTCATGCAGGCCGGTTTTGCCTTGGTGGAAACCGGTTTTACGCGGGCTAAAAATGCCATCAATATCATCATGAAAAACCTGATGGATTTTTCCATCGGCACCATCGCCTTCTGGGCCATCGGTTTTGGCCTGATGTTCGGTGCAACATCCACGGGCTGGTTCGGCACCACGGGCTTTTTCCTGAGCGATTTCATGGGTGAGGGCACCGAATGGATCCTGGCCTTCTGGATGTTCCAGGTGGTTTTCTGCGCGACTGCCGCAACGATCGTGTCCGGCGCCATGGCCGAGCGGACCAAATTTGTCGGGTATCTCTGCTACAGCGTGGTGCTGAGTGCGATTATCTATCCGATCTTCGGTAGCTGGGCCTGGGGCAGCCTGCTGAACGGCGAAGGCTGGCTGGAAGGACTGGGTTTCATCGATTTCGCAGGTTCCACCGTGGTGCATTCTGTCGGTGGCTGGGCCGCCCTGGCCGGTGCCATGGTCCTGGGGCCCCGCATCGGAAAATACACCAAAGACGGTCGGATTCGCCCGATTCTGGGGCACAACATGCCGCTGGCCGCGCTGGGAGTCTTTATCCTGTGGCTGGGGTGGTTCGGCTTCAATCCGGGTTCCACCACGACGGCGGACAAAAGCATTGCCATGATCTTCGTGAACACGAACCTGGCGGCCGCCGCGGGGGCGATTCTGGCGCTGGCGATGTCCTGGATGAAATTCGGCAAGCCGGAGGTGGGCATGAGCCTCAACGGTGCCCTGGCGGGCCTGGTGGGGATCACGGCCGGCTGCGCCAATGTAACCCCCGGCAGTGCCATCATCATCGGGGCGGTGGCCGGAGTCGTGGTGGTCTATTCGGTCGTCTTCTTCGACAAGATTAAAATTGACGATCCCGTGGGCGCTATATCGGTTCACGGCGTCTGCGGTGCCTGGGGCACGCTGGCGGCCGGTATTTTCGACATGGGCGGTCTTTCGCTGAAGGTCATCGGTGTTCAGCTGGTGGGCATCGGCGCCTGCTTCCTGTGGGTCTTCCCCATGGCCTTCCTGATGTTCAAACTGATCGACGTGGTGGTGGGCCTGCGGGTATCGCCTGAAGAAGAGCTGGAAGGCCTGGACTGGACCGAGCATGGCGGCACGGCCTATCCGGATTTCGAGGTGTCCAGCTACACCGCCAGTCCCGGTTTTTCCGGCGGCTCCGGAAGTGGCAAACGCAGCCCGGCCATCAAGCCGGTTCCCGAAATGAGTACGAGCAACTAAGGCGTTCTATCGCCAAAGATGTCCCAGCCGGTCGGAACGCCATGACACCTCTCCCTTAAATAGCGTTTCGACCGGCTGACCGCAGGAAGAGGTTGGCGGCAAAAGCGGTAACGGATGGAACCGCTTCGGACCCCTGTCCGGAGCGGTTGTCCGGGTACCGGGTAAGCGTATCCCTAGATGGTCTGTTCCTCCCCATCCGCCGACCTCTTCCTGCTTCACTTTGGACTTTCCTTTTTTTAATCCAGGACCATGACGATCGTCATGTCATCCCCCCTGAATCAATGCCTGCCCGAGTCGACGATTCGACGATAAACGTCCCTGACGCATTGTTCCCGTATTCGCCGGGTTCCGGCCGGAATCCTATCTTCATCAACCTGCGAAGGCACGGCCCTGCCTGCTTTTCAGAATTTCGATCACCCGGGCCGGCGTTTCCTGCTGGAGCAGCCAGCGGAACTGGGCGCGGTAGTTCTGCATCGCGCTGATGCCAAGGGAACTCACATCATATATTTTCCACGTCCCTTCGCGGCGAATCATTTTGGCGGTGATCGGAATCCTGCGCTCACGCCACAGCACCACCACATCCACACGGGCCTTGGTGGATGACACCTGTTCCTGACGCACATATTCGACCTGTTCACCGTTATATTTTTCGAGGAGCTCCGGCAAATAGGATCGCCGCAGAAATTCGGCAAATTCGCGAACAAACGTCTTTTGCTGTTCCGCCGTGAAATCATACCAGCGAGAGGCGAGAACCAGACGCGACATGGTGAAAAAGTCGAAGCTCGCCTGCAGGAGTTGCCATAGGTGTCTTTCCTGGCGGATGCGGCACGCAGGCGTCCGGCACGGTGCGTCGTTCAGGAGTGCAAGCCCCTTGTCGATTCTATCCTTCAGCGTGTCCATGGGCTGAATTTCGGAACCGGCCACGGGCAGAACCAGCCCGACGGCCACTCCGGTCATCAGAATGATGCTGAACAAGGGGTGTTTTTTCATTCGCATGGCGAAAAACCTGTATCATCGTAAGAAATGATATTTCCATGTGGTCTGTAATCAAGGAACACTATAGGCACGTGAAAAAACAATTAAAGTCCTCCCGGATGACAGCAAGAATACCATTGATTGAAAATCGGGCAGGGACATAACAGGTGATAACAAAAGACGCATCGCCTTTTCAATGAACCGACGCTGGCTGGCTGCGTCATATCCTTGAAGCTATGACCTCTTGGCGCTTTGAACCCATTTCCCCATCTTCAATGGAAAAGGTTCTTATTCTTCGACGAAAGCTTCGCCACTCAAGGTTTTCCTTCCCCCAACCATGGCACCAAGCCATATCCGGCAATATAAAGCAGGAGCGCCAGAACAATTACCCCGGCATATCCAATGGCCATGGCGATCAGCGGTGCGGCAACGGCGCTGATGACGGTGGCACAGCCATTGATACTCCAGGCCCAGGGAATCCATTGGGGATGATGGCGGTTCAGCAAATTCAGCCCGAGAGCAAAAGGCATGCCCATCGCCATAGCCAGCGGCACGATCATGCCGAGCGCGGCGACCGCGATGAGCCAGATGTTCATACCGCCCAGCCGATCCATCAGCCACGGCATGGCGGGCAGTTCCAGAAGGCCGAGCAGGCAGATCATGATAAGGCTCCCCCGCAGCAGGCGCTCCGGATTACCACCGTTTTGCAAGGCCCTGTGGGCCCAGGCACTGCCGGCCCCGGCCCCTACGAGAAAACCGGTCAGCGTCAGGGTGGCGGCCACCAGGGGGTGATGCAGGGCAAGCGTCAGGCGATGTATATAGGCGATCTCCAGAAAGAGAAACCCGCCGCCGATAGCGCTGAAATAAAGCAGGGTCGCTGATCCGAACCGTTGGGTGATTTTTTCTTTCGGCATTTTGACCCGTGCCCTGAGCACCGGCAAGCCGATAAACATCAAGCTGAATAAGACGGCCTGGGCCAGCGTCACCAGGAGCACTGGATACCCCCAATCGAGGAGGCCCATCCCCCCGGCCCGGCGCAAGGAGGCGATTTCAGGCAGGGATCGCCATTTAAAAAAGTGCCCGAAAAAGGGGCGATCGTCAGTGGCGGGGCGCAGATCGAACTTATAGTGGCTGCGAAACGCCTCCCGATCTTTGCCGGCAAGGGCCTGCGTCGCTTCGGCGAAAAACGGCCGGGCCAGGACGTTGTGGCGATTGACTTCCTCCAGGCGAATGCCGGGCAGGAACACCGGGTCGAACCCCCATGTGCCGCAGAAGCCGCGAATGGCGTCTTGTTCATCGGCTGACAGGGCCGATCGGCTGATCAGGATAACGGCCGTGCGCCAGTCCCTGATCATGGCCAGATGATGCGACGGGTTGGAAATGCCCTGCTTTTCGAGCATTGTCACGGCCATCAGAAAGGCCTTCAGGCTGCTGCGCGGCGGCAGGCGGGTCCAGAGGGGCATCACCAGCAGACCGTCGGCGTCCAGATGCCGCCACAGCTGGTGCAGGCCTTCGGCGGTCAACAGCGTGCTCTCGCCAAAGGCCGAGGCGCCGCTGCCGCCGTCGCCTCCCAGGGGAAGTTGGATCAGGTCAAACACCTCCGGGGAAGCCTGCAGGAAAGCGCGCACGGTTGTGCTGTGATAGCGGACGCGTTCTTCGTCTATTAGCAAGTTGCTTAAACCGCTCAGTTGGTGCCGGATAAAAGCAGCATAAAGGGGATGGGAGTCAACAGCATCGATGCGCCGGGCCCCGTAGGCCATGGCGCGCAGGATATCCTGCCCGCCGGCCGCATCGGCAATGAAAACGCGATTGGCCTGGGGGCGCAGGTGCAATCCGACACTGACCGTAGTCTGTCGCAGGTAGGTCAATGTCTCCGGATCACCGTCATAGCGATCGACCACGCTCATCCCCTGTCCGTCGATGAAAAGGGCGATCTGGTCCGGAATGGCGGCATCGCTCTGTAGACTCAACCCAGGCGCATAGCGAAAGGGGATGGTCGGGCTCTGGACGGCGCTGAACCACCCCATGGGATGATGCTTTTCGTAAAACAAGCGGGTGTCGGGCATGCGCAGGGTTTGGGCCAGTGGTTTATAGGCGTTGATGGCCACCGTTTCCCATTGCAAGGTCCCCAGGCCTGCCAGGATCAGCCAGCCGGCCGCGGCTGCCGTCAGCAGCAGGCGCTCCCTGACCTGCCAGCGAAAGGCCGCAAGCACGGCCGCGGCGGCCCCGCCGCCGGCCACGACGACCAGGGCTGTTTGCGGCGGGATCCGAAAAAGAAGCCCGGCCGTAATGGCCGCCCCGATCCCGGCCCCGCATAGATCGGCGGCGTAGATTTGCGAAATCCGCGGGCCGCCGAAACGCAGCACGGCGCCGATGCTGGTGGCCGCCATGAAAAACGGCAGGAAGAGCAGCCCGTAAACACCCGCTAAATATCCCCATTGCCCGGGGTTCCAGAACACTTCCAGGGCATTGAAGGGCAGACGCTGCGCCGCTACAAAGCAGACCACGCAGGCCACACTGAAGCCGGCCGTTCCCGCCAGAAACACGGTTCGCAGGCGGTTGGCTTTGAGAGAGGGCAGCAGCATTAGTAATGTTCCGCTGGCCCCGTAGCCCAGGAGCGCGATGCTGATCATCATGAAGGCGAAATGGTGCCAGTGCACGATGGCAAACAGGCGCATCAGGAGAATTTCATAGGCGAGCACGGCGGCCGAAAGCATGGCCACCGCTGCCAGGGGCGGCGTCTCCGGGATCGTGTGCTGGGGAACGGCCATAGGCTTTCCGGATCAGTGTTCGCCGGTCAGGGGGACGAAGCGCACCGGCAGGATCTGTCGCGTTTGCAGGGTTCCATCGTTATCTTTGGTGATGAGCAGCAACTGCTGGACACTGAAGCGGTGCCCGACCGGAATGACCATCCGTCCCCCCTCTTTAAGCTGGCGCACGAGGGGCGGAGGCACGTGATCGGCGGCCGCTGTGACGATGATGCCGTCAAAGGGGCCGGCATCGGGCCAGCCGAAATAGCCGTCCCCCTGCCGGACCTGGATGTTGGCAACCCCAAGGCGCGCGAAGCGCTTCTCGGCCTGACGGGCCAGTTCGGGGATGATCTCGATGGTGTGGACCTGCCCGACAAGTTCGGCCAGTACCGCCGCCTGGTAGCCGGAGCCGGTGCCCACCTCGAGGATCATGTCTTCGGGGCCGGGCGTCAGCAGGTCGGTCATGAGCGCCACGATATAGGGCTGGGAAATCGTCTGCCCGAAGCCAATGGGCAGGGGGCGATTTTCATAGGCGTCAGGCTGCACTTCGGCCGGAACGAACAGGTGCCGCGGCACGCGCCCCAGCACCGTGAAAACTTCGGGCTGCAGGGACCCCTTGCCGATATAGCTGCGGGTGGCGACCACATCGGCGCGAATTTCCGCCACCATACCCTCGCGCTGCGCCGTCCAGTCCTGGGCACGACTCGAGGTGGCCCCCATGCTTGCAAACCCCAGCAGGACGACGGCCAAACTGGTGAAAAAGCGTTGGCGGATGGCGTGTTTTCTTCGTTGATGACAGTGGCGTTCCATCATCGATAGCCTCCGGAGCCGTCCCTGAAAGTCCGCAGCGAAGCAAGATGGGGTAGGGGATAACGAACGGATACTTTATTACCATAATCACGCGCGCCATCATATCCAAGCGGCAAGGTATTTTTATGCCTGCCCCCGGCGACTTTCAACACACCGATAAAGGATACACCTTGAAGCCTGGGCGCCCCGTTCTTATCATTACATTTGGTATTCATTCATATGCGTGCCTTTGCGCGTCACCCTGGTCGGCAATAGTGCGGGCAACGATATGGTCGGCTGCCCGGGCGTTGCGGCACAACGCCTATTATTTCCGAGACCCACAAACGTTATGTACGAACATCGGTTTATCCGGACGAGGAGAACAGTATGGACATTTCGACGACTTACTTAGGCTTGAAACTCAACAGCCCCTTGATTGCCGGCAGCTCCGGATGGACCGGATCGGTCGACAAGATCAAAACCCTGGCGCATCACGGCGCCGGCGCGGTCGTGCTCAAATCCCTCTTCGAGGAAGAGATTTATTTCGAACAGGAAGATATCCTCAAAGAGGCGGAAGCCGACGGTGTGAACCTGGATCAGTTCGACTACTACGACTTTCACCTCAAAGGAGAAAAATTCAAACGCTACATGGCGTTGATCGAGGGCGCCAAGGAAGCGGTGGATATCCCGGTCATCGCCAGCATCAACTGCCTTTATTCTCATGAGTGGACCGCTTTTGCCAAGCGGCTGGAAACGGCCGGGGCGGATGCTCTGGAATTGAACATGTTTTTCCTGCCCTCGGATTTCGAGCGCTCGGCCCGCGAACAGGAAGACGCCTACTTCGAGATCGTCGACAAAATCGTGGCGACCGCCTCTATCCCGGTGGCCTTGAAAATCAGTGCTTACTTCTCCAATCTGGGCCCCATGATCCAACGCCTGTCGCGCACCGGGATTGCAGGCCTGGTCCTGTTCAACCGCTTTTTCAGCCCGGACATCGATATCGACGCCTTCAAGGTCAAACCGTCTTTTGTTTTCAGTACACCGGCCGAGCTGGCCCTTTCCCTGCGCTGGATTGCCATCATGGCCCAGAAGGTTGACTGCGACCTGGCCGCTTCCACCGGCGTGCATGACGGGCCGGCCCTTATCAAACAGCTTCTGGCGGGTGCCAAGGCTGTTCAGACGGCGTCAAGCCTCTACCAAAAGGGGCCGGCGCACATCGAGACCATGCTTGACAGTCTCAAGGCCTGGATGCAGAAGCACGGTTTCAATTCGCTGGACGATTTCCGCGGCCGCATGAGCCAGGAGAAGTCGAGCAATCCGGCCGTCTACGAGCGGGCCCAGTTTATGCGCTATTTCGGTGGCGATAAGGACGTGACTTAGGTTTATCCTAAACCCTCCGTCTTTGGTGGAGCACCTGGAACGGTTTGACCGATCCAGGGCGCTTTTCTGAAAAGGGTTCTTCATTTTCTGTCGCGTGCCAGAAAAGATGAGTTCCTTAGAAGTCGTTTAAATAATTTTTTTGTCATCCCTGCGCAGGCGGGGATCCAGTCGTTTCAATGGGTTATGGACTCCCGCCTGCGCGGGAGTGACGGCTTCAGGCACACTTTACGGCGTCATCAGAAAAGAAGCCAAAGAAAACGCCCGTGCCCCACGAATTCGAACGCGGGTTTGAAAGCCGCTGTGAAACAATCGTGACGATGGAAAGACAGCCATAAGCCGATGGATGCCACAATCGAAGCCGGCCTGGAGGCATGCCACCGATGAAAATAGTTGAAGTCGGGCCCCGGGACGGGTTGCAAAACGAAACCGCCACGGTTCCCACGGCGGCCAAAGTGGCTTTTGTGGATGCCCTTTCGTCAAGCGGGGTCAGCGAAATTGAAGTCAGCGCCTTTGTTTCGCCCCGCAAGGTGCCCCAGCTTGGCGATGCCGCGGAGGTTTTCCAACGTATTCGCCGGGAAAACCACGTGACGTATTCGGCCCTTGTACCGAACCAGCGCGGCTTGGACCGTGCGCTTGCCGCCGGGGTCGACAAAGTCTCCGTCTTCACGGCCGCCAGTGAAACGTTCAACCGCCGGAATATCAATACGTCCATAGCGGGCTCCCTTAAACGCCTGCAGCCGGTCGTAGAACGGGCCGTCCAGGCGGGGATCCCTGTGCGGGGGTATCTTTCAACGGCTTTCTGGTGCGCCTTCGAAGGAAAAATCGCACCGGAGGCGGCCGTGACGGTGGCGGAAAGCCTTATCGGCATTGGGGTCGATGAAGTGTCGATTTCCGATACCATCGGCAAGGCCACGCCCTCGGAGGTCGCCCGCCTCCTCGATAAACTCCTGCCGAAGATTCCGGCCGACCGCATTGCCGTCCATTTTCACGACACCTATGGCCGGGGGGTTGCGAACACCTTGAAATCCTTGGAGTACGGTATCCGGATTTTTGATGCGAGTGTCGGGGGGATTGGCGGCTGCCCCTTTGCCCCGGGGGCCACCGGCAATGTGGCGACCGAGGCCGTGGTGGCAGCCCTGGTGCGCAAGGGCGCCGCAGTGCTGGTCGATATTGAAAAACTAAGCCACGCCAGTCGCATCCTGGATGCGTTTTTACGGGATGATCAGCGAAGCCAACCGGACAAAGACTCCCAGGCCTGCGCGGTATGCGAACACTTTACGGGCGATGGGTGTTGCGAACAGGGGGCTGCCTCCTTATAAGATCCGAAAAGGGACCATCATGACCATGCCGAAGGTGCAGCACCGGCGCGGTCCCCTTCACTCCGCAAGTTGCCGGCCGTCACCCCGCTAGATGACGCGAATCGTTTTCCACTTGCCCTGCCGGAACCGTAAAAAGGAAATCGCAAAAAGCGTGATCACGTACAGGGTCAAGACGATCCAGCTGGCGAAGAGTCCCCATTCCGTGTATTCGACAATGATGGTCAACGGTAAAACCATCACGATAAGCGTTGCCAACCCGATGCTCCACATGATGAAGCGCGTGTCGCCGGCGCCCTTCAACACTCCGATAAACGTAAAATACATGGCGTCGAAACAGATGAACAAGGCCATGATCCGCAGGACGCCGGCGCCCATTTCCAGCAACTGGCGGTAGGACGCCTCCCCCCTCTCGGCGATTACAAAGATGCTGATAATCCACTGGGGCGCCAATATGAAGAGCACATCCAGCAGCAGCGTATAGGCCAGCAGAATGATGATGGTTTGGCGCGTGAACCGGAGTGCGCCCTCCACGTCATTGCGTCCCAGGGATTGCCCCACCAGGGTGGACAACCCCATGGAAAAGCCGAAGGCCGGCATGAAGGCGATGGACTCGATCGAAAGCGCGATATTGCTGACCGCCAGTTCGATCTTGCCCAGTCGACCGACCCAGAAGACAAAGAAGGTAAATGCCAGCACATCCATGGTGAATTGCAGCGCGGCCGGTACGCCTTTGCGGATAATGCGCCAAAACAGTTCCCCATCAAAAGCACGGCCGGACAGCATGCCGTAACGGCGCTCGTTGCTGCGATCGAAAATCAGCCAGGCATAGAGCAGGGCGATCAGGGCCCAGGAGCATACCGTGGCGATGCCGGCTCCCTGAATTCCCATTTCCGGGAAAAACCATACGCCGTTGATCAGGGCGTAGTCCAGGGGGATGTTGAAGGCCATGCCGATCATGTTGATGAGCATCACCGGCCGTGTTTTGCCCCTGCCCGTAAAAAAGCCGGCCAGGCAGGTGCCCAGCACGTTAAACCCGCCGCCCAGGCAGAGGACCCGGAAATAGATGCGCTCCAGCTTTTGCACCTCCGGCGGGTGCCCGCCCAGCTGGAAAATCGGATGGGCCGCAAAGGACAACCCCACCAGGATGACCGCCGCCAATAACGAAAAGTAGATGCCCTGCCAGATGCAGGGGCCGATGCGCCGCGAAGATCCGGCGCCCGTGTACTGGGCCACGAAAACATTCAGGTAGGTGGTGACACCCGTAAAAAAGGTCAGAATGAGAAAGGCGGCGATACCCGCCGGCAGCGCGGCCGCAATGGCATCGATGGCATAATTGGACAGGAAAACCCGGTCGGTAAATTCCATGACGGTCGTGGCGGCCATGGAAAGCACCAGGGGCAGGCTTACTGAAAACAATGCTTTGTAGCTCGTGGCGAGGTCTTTCATGAACCGTTGGGGCCCCATCTTTCCCTACTGTGTCCTGACCAACCGAATAGAACCGGTTTCACTCGTATCCCATAACGAAGAAAGGGATTACCTTAAACAGGTAATCCCTTTGAATCGCAAGTAAATTCTGTTTGAAAATGGTAGAGGCGGCGGGCGTCGAATTTATGACACGCACTACAAACACGACGGTTTGCAGCGGTTGGCCGAATATTTACTGAATATCCGGCAATCTGCGATTCCACTTTTAAGCATTTTTCCAACAGCTCAAGGATATATCTATCGACATCTGTCTTTAAGGTCAGGATTTGGTTCATTGTATTGAACCTGAGCAACACGGCTCAGCACAAGACTATCTGGATCAACAAGCTGCCGGGCTTTGCCCACCGCTTGGGCAGCGGTGACAATGATCTAATTGATTCGCTGTTGTCGTTGACATCCCATACAATACAAGGTAATCAATAATTAACATTGAATATAAATAGATACCATAGTGTTAATTATGATTAACAAAAACATTGATATTGAATCTCTTTTGGAACAGTTGGGACAACGATTAAAAAATGCGCGCCTGGCTCGGAACGAGAGCCAGGAACTGTTCGCTCAGCGGCTTAGCCTGACCCGTCAGTCCTACAGCAAGATGGAAAAGGGCTCTCCACAGACCCTTATCGGCAACTGGTTGGCAGCCAGCAGCATTCTCGGCCGACTCGACGATTGGAAAGATGTGCTGGCCGAGAAGGAAGACCTGTTTGCTAAATTCGAGAAAAAAAGCAGTAAGCGGCAACGGGCCGGTGGTAAACGAAAGCGTAAGACATGATTCGATTTGCGGTCTGGCTGACCCTGCCATCAGGAGAAAGCATCATGGCAGGCGCCCTGATTGTCGGTGATCCCGATCCCCTCAAAGGGGGATTGCAGGGACAGTTTCGTTACGCACCCGAATACCTGGAACATCCACAAGCCTTCCCGCTTGATCCCCTGAACTTGTCTTTATCCATGGAAACCGTTGATGCCGATCGGCCGCGTGAAGGTGTTCATGGCGTTTTTGAAGACAGCTTGCCGGATGATTGGGGTCGGCGGCTCATGATTCGCCGCCACAAATTAAGCCGCAATGCGCAACGCGTTCCAAATTTATTGCGGTTGCTGGCCAACCAAGGCCTGGGGGCTTTGAGCTTCGTGGAGGAAGGGAGGCCGGAATTAAAAACAATCGGTGTTTCCTGCCGCCATCTAAAGGAACTGGCATTGCTTGCGCAAAAATTCGAACAGGAGCCCGCAACTGCGGATGACAATGAGCTTTCACTTTTGTTCCAGGCCGGCAGTTCGCCGGGTGGTGCCCGACCAAAGGCCCTTGTGGAGGATGATAAAGGGGCCTACCTGGCAAAGTTTGCCAGCGCCAGGGATCGATTGGACGTCGTAAGCCTTGAGGCAGCGGCGATGGCGTTGGGTCGGCAGGCAGGAATCGAAACAGCCGACACCAAAATCTTTGCGTTGGGCACGACGAAAAAATGCTTACTGGTGAGGCGTTTCGACATCAATGCAGCCGGTGGACGCAATCACCTGGTCAGCATGCAGTCGCTGCTGAAAGCCGATGGCTATTATAATGCCGGATACAGGGAACTGGCAGAGGTTATCAAGCACATTTCGTCACAACCGGGACATGATCTGCATAGACTCTACAGGCAGATGGTATTCAACATTATGATCGGCAATACCGACGATCACCTGAAAAACTTTATCATGCTGCATGATGACACTGGCTGGCGTCTGAGCCCCGCCTTCGATTTGCTACCGAACATCGGCTTCAATCAGGAGCACGTTCTCCGAATCGGCATGGATACCCTGCCACCGAATGCTGAAACGCTTCTTGTCGAGGCGAAGCATTTTGGGATAAAAAGGCGCCAACAAGCAATGGAGGTCATTACGGAGATACACAGCGCGGTATCAAAATGGCCCAAAGTTTTCAGTAAATGTAAGGTGCCGAAGAAGGATGCCGTCAGTATTGGTAAGGATATCGATCGAAGATTGAAAATAACTGAAACTTGAAGGAGGCGCTTGTCCAGCTTACCGCTGATAGTCTCCTACTAATAAAAAAGAGACATTAAAAGGGGCAAAAAGTTTACGTTTGACTGTCGTATGGCGATCAATAGGGCGTTAGTGTTCTTCTGTCTTCAAATTAGGCCCTAATAATGTCCCGGGCCCTGAGACAAAGGTCAAGCGTATATTTGACTTCTTTAAAGGAGTATCGAAGTAGAACATCAGGGCAGTAATCACCATATGTGCTGCTGTTTCTCACGTATGGACCGGGGTTTAATAAAATGAATGAGAAAACAGCCAGACAACTCGCAATAAATCTCTTGGGATTGATGCGTACTGGGAGTGATGCCCGAACTCAAATTGATTTCATCTGCAATTCTATGCGCATAAAGAAAAAGGAAGCAGCCCATCTCCAGAATATATTCGAATCAGGAATTCATGCCGGATGTAATGCTGTAATAAAAGGAGAAGCTATTTCATTTCAAGACAGTCAATCCCACCCATTACAGGTCGCTGCTTATCACCTGGGCCGGGAGGATTTCGAGATTAAACTGGAGGAACAGCGACGTAAGCATAAACCTAAAGGGGGCATCGCTGGTTATGGATTAATAAAGCCCGCTGCACTGATCTTGGTGATAATCATTGCCGCATTATTAACCTGGTTGTAGAAAACGAAGAAAAATAGGGCTTTTCGGATTCGCCTTTGATGGTTCTGTAAACTTTTGCTATGAAAAGTGTATCCATATTCATAAATCCCCGTTTTGCGCCAACTAAGCTGCTCGATCCATAAGCACTTTTGTTTTGCTGGGGATATTTGCCAGATCGGAAAACATGTTGTGGGTTCGACCGCGTCCATAGTTGCTGTTTATTTTCGGCTGAAGACCGTTGCACATCAGGATGGCTGTTACCGGCAGCCTGAACAAGCACACTTCAACAGGCGATGCGGAGCAGGCCTCGAGACAAAGGTCCGGGCGGCTGCCCTCTCAGGCTTGGTTGCGATGCTGCTCACCTTCTGGGGGGCTGCGGCGGCGTTTGCCGCAACGCCAACCCTTGAACCGGTCACCATCCAGCTCCGCTGGTCCCACCAGTTCCAGTTCGCCGGCTACTACGCCGCGGTGGAAAAAGGATTTTACGCCGCCGAGGGCCTCGACGTCACGCTTCAGGCGGCGGTCCCCGGGCAGGACCGGGTTACCCCCGTGCTGGAGGGCCGTGCCCAATACGGGGTGGGGGATGCCGGCATCCTGAAGCTGAGGGCCGACGGCCGCCCCCTGGTGGTGCTGGCCCAGATCTTCCAGCATTCCCCCGGCATCCTGATGACCAGAAGGGACAGCGACATCTACAGCCCTTACGAACTGAAAGGCAAAACCGTTCTGCTGAACCAGGATCCTGCCGGCAGCGCCGCGGTGCGGGCCATGATCCTGGAGACCCTGGGCAGTCTGGACCAGGTCAACATTATTCCCCGCCATTACGCCGACGAAGAATTCACCGGCGGCAAAGCGGACGCCGTTGCAGGTTACCTTTCCAACGAGCCCTATCGGATGAAGCAGGCGGGTCTGGCGATCAACATCATCGACCCGCGCAGCTACGGCATCGATTTCTATGGTGACAATCTTTTTACCACCGAACAGGAGATTGCGTCACATCCGGAGCGGGTGGAAAAGGTGCGGCGGGCGACCCTCAGGGGCTGGGCCTATGCTTTGCAACACAAAGAAGAGGTCATCGACCAGATCCGGGCCAAGTACGATCCTGGCGCCATCCGTGAAAAACTGGATTTCGAGTCCAAGGTGGTCGAGCAGATGATCCTCCCGGATCTCGTGCCCATAGGGGAACTCCATCCTGGACGCTACGGGCGCATTGCCGAGATCTTTTATCGGCTGGAGATGAGCCCTTCAGCGGAGGTCCCGAAAGGATTTCTATACCGGTCAGAGACGGCTCCCGCTGTTAAGCTGACCGCCGAAGAGCGCGCTTGGCTGGACGCTCATCCTGCTATCCGCTTCGGTTATTCGAACGATTTCCAGCCCGCCTTGATTGTCCAGGAAGAGGGCCGGGTGAGCGGCATTCTAAAGGATACGCTGGATCTTCTCAATGAGCGTCTGGGCACTGATTTCGGGATCGCCGTGACCGATCTTGAATCCCTCCGCAAAATGGCCCGCAACAAGGAGGTCAGCGGCATACTTTCCCTGAGCCCGGCCGCGGCCGGGCGCTTAGACCTGATCGGGACCGCATCGCACATCAGGACCTATCCGACGATTTTCGGTCGTTCGGGTGAAGCTGCGGATATCAAGGGCATCGAAGATCTCACCACCTATCGATGTGCGTTCGTTGGCGGTATGCCGACGATGGAAGCGCTGGTGGCCTCCCATGCGGATCAAATGTCGATCACGCGGGTCAAGACGGTCCTCCAAGGGCTGAAGCTGCTCCACGAGGGGACCGTCGATTTCTTTATCGGGTTCTCACAGCACAATTATGTGATTCTGAAAAACGGGCTCCTGGGGCTGGGGCCGGTTTTGACCATGACGGATCGCCCGATCGACGCCGTGATGGGGGTCCGCAAGGATTGGCCGCAGTTGGTGGGGATTCTGAACAAGGGGCTGGCATCCATCACGGAGGCCGAGCGCAGTGCCATTCTCGCCCGCTGGTCGGGATATGACTTAACGGTGCGTCTCCCGCCGGTGAGCCTTTCGCCGGAAGAACGAACCTGGCTGGTCAACAACATTCCGATCCGGATAGGGGTGGCGGATTTTCCACCCTTCGTTATCCTGGGCGAGGGCCGGCCGACAGGGCTGTTTTCGGCCTATCTCGAACTGATCGCCGAGCGCACCGGTCTGCAATTCCGCTACGAGGTGCTGAAAAGGTTCCCTTCCGAGGCTTTAGAGGAACTTAGGCAGGGCCTTGGGCCGGACCTGATCCCCTATTTTAAAGGGATGACCGGACGCGAGCAGGACATCCTGTTTACCAAGCCATATGCGCAGTCTCCAAGTGTCATTTTTTCGAAGCAGGACGGCCCCTTGTTTACGGTTTTGGAAGACCTTTCCGGCAAGGTCGTCGGCCTGACGAAACCATCCGGCCTTCACGAGGCGGTTATAAGGGCCCACCCCGACATCAGCGTGCGCCTTTTCGATACGGAGAGAGAATCCCTGCAAGCCTTGGAAGAAGGCCGGATCCATGCCAGCATCGGCAATCTGAACGTGGGCACCTACCTCATCCTGGAAAACGGATGGTCCAATCTCAAGATCGTCGGCCCCTCCGGACTTGAGGACCAGATGCTGTCATTCGCCATTCGCCCAGACCGGCCCGAACTGCGTCGCATCATCGACAAGGGGCTGGACAGTATCTCACTTGAAGAGCGCAATACCATGCGCAACCAATACCTGGCCGTTCGCTACGACCACGGCATCCGCAAAGCGGATGTTGCCAAAGCGCTTTTTATCCTTGGCTCGGTCTTTGGTCTCGTGATTTGTGCGGTCGTCCTCTGGAATTTTCAACTGAAGAGGAAAGTGTTCGAGCGCACGGCGGATTTGAACCAATCCAATGTCCAGCTGTCGGCCGAAATTGTGCAGCGCCAGAACACCGAAAAGGCCCTGCGTGAGAGCCGGGATTATCTCGACAACCTGACGAACTCCATGGTGGACATCGTCATCTCGGTCCGGTTGCCCGATAGAACCATCGAATGGGTCAATGACGCGATTAGACAACTGGGCTATGAACCCGGCGAATGTATCGGCCGAACAACGGAGTTTATCTATTCCGACCATGATGATTTCATCGCGTTGGGTAAAGAAATGACGCGATCAATGGCCGAGAATAGAGAAAACCTTGCCGCCGAATTCATGTTTAAAAACAAGAACGGGGACATCTTCCCGGCGGAAATCACGATATCCTTTTTTGAAAATAAGGGCGACCTGATTGGCGTCACCGGCATTATCAGGGATATTTCCGAGCGCAAAGAGAAAGAGCAGCTCCTGGATGCCTATCAGCAAAGGCTCAAGGCCCTGGCCTCCAAACTGACCATGTCCGAGGAGAGGGAGCGCCGGCGCGTGGCCACCGAACTGCACGATCATGTGGGCCAGTCCCTGGCCATTGCCCGCCTCCAGCTGGCCTCGGCCCAAAAGAGCAATCCCGACGCGTCGTGCACCCTTCTGCTGGAGGAGGTTTCCCATACCCTGCTCGAGGCATCCCGGGAAACCCGGCATCTCATCTTCGATTTGAGCACGCCCGTCATCAAGGAACTCGGTTTGCGAGCCGCCATCGCGGACTGGCTGAACGAAAAGATGCCTCAGCACGGGATTGCCGCCGAACTGGCCGATTACACCGATAGCGCCGGAGCGCTTTCCCTGACCGACGACCAAGCGACCCTGCTCTTCCGCCACACGCGGGAACTCCTCACCAACGTCATCAAACACGCCAAGGCTAACCGTGTGACAGTTGAGGTGACCGCTGCGGCTGACGAAATCCACATTGCCGTCCAGGACAATGGCGTAGGATTTGAAACCGCTGGCGCCCCCGGTAACGGCAAAGAAAAAGATCACTTCGGCCTCTTCAGCATCAGGGAAAGCATGGCGGACATGGGCGGCAGTATGGTGATCGATGCCGCGCCGGGCAAAGGCTGCCGGGCGGTGCTGCGGATGCCGGTAAGAGATAAAAGCGATAGGTCCCAGGTTCAGGGTTCAGAGGTTCAAGGTTGAAAAGAGGAAAGCAGGTTCAGGGTTTAAGGCTTTAAGAGACGAACGTCGAACATCGAACCTTCAACTTTGAACGTTGAACGAAACCCCAGTGGGACTTTGTTTTGAAGTTACCGTTCGAAGTAGGACGTTAAACGTTCAATGTTGGAAGTTCAGATTCAAGCATTGAACGTCGAACATCGAACGTTTAACTTTGAACGCTGAACGAGAATCCTTTTGAATGGAAGTTTCCGTTGGGAGTTCGCGGCAGTATTTGGAGAAAGATCGCGATGAGTAATGAACGGCAGTACGATCTCGAAGAGCGGTTGCTTGAATTTTCAGTAAAGATTATAAGGATTGTCGAAGCCCTGCCAAGAAGTAGGACCGGTAACCACATCGCCAAACAGCTATTAAGGTCGGGAACGTCTCCCTATGCGAATCACGACGAGGCGCAAGGCGCCGAGTCATCGAAGGATTTTATCCACAGATGCGTATTTGCCTGAAGGAACTGCGGGAGTCGGAAAGATGGCTCAAGCTAATTCATCGAATACCGCTGATCGAACCACCCGAAAAAATGACCGCCATTTTGAATGAAACAGAAGAATTGATCAAAATATTTGCGACGCGTATTCGCACGGCGAAGAGCAACTGCAAGAAACGGTGAAGGTCCATGTTTTGTGATTGAACGTCGAACGTTTAACTTTGAACTCTGAACCCCCTTTGAGACTTGGTTTTGAATTTACCGTTCGAAGTTGGACATTAAACGTTCGATGTTAAAAGTTCACGAAGTTAAAACAATGCCATCTACAAAAAACAAAATCACCGTCCTCCTCGCCGACGACCATCCCATCGTGCGCAAGGGCGTGCGTTCGCTGCTGGAGCAGGAACCGGACATCCGGGTGGTGGGCGAGGCCGGGGACGGGCGGGAAGCCATCGAGAAAGTCCGGGAGCTGTCCCCGGATGTGCTGGTGGTGGATATCAGCATGCCCGATCTCAACGGGATCGAGGCCACCCGACATATCACCCAAACGTTTCCCGAAACCCGTGTGGTGGCCCTGTCCGTGCATTCCAGCGGACAGTTCATCAAAGATATGTTCAAAGCCGGGGCGGGCGGCTACCTGCTGAAGGAAAGCGCTCCCGAAGAACTCACCACGGCCATCCATACCGTGATGCGCGGCGAGGTTTTTCTGAGCACCGCCATTGCGGGCAAGGTGGTTTCCGGATTCGTGAACGGGTCCTCTGACGCTAAAGGGGCGGTGGGTGCTAATGGTCCTGACAATGAAAAACCGTTGCAGGAGGGGTTGGTTCGTACGAAATTCCACCGTCCGGTGTTTCCACATAATCATCTCCACCGACACCTGCTGGTGGAAAAGTTGCAGCGCGCGCGGCACAAGCCCCTGACGCTCGTATCCGCCCCGGCCGGTTACGGCAAGTCGGTCCTGGTGAGCTGCTGGCTGGACAACCTGGAAGGACCATGCGCCTGGTTGTCCCTGGATAAAGACGACGACGACCCGCGCCGATTTCTGAGCTATTTTCTGGCCGCTGTGGCATCCATTTTCCCCGATGCCGTTCCCAGGACCACCGCCATGGTGCAGGCCTTGGAAATGCCGCCCGTCAAGGAGCTGCGCAGCAGTCTCATCAACGAGCTTGATCGGATCCGGGAGGATTACATCCTGGTTCTGGATGATTTCCATCATCTCCGTGATCGATCGATTTCCGAGTTGCTTGGCAGTCTGCTGCAGCATCCGCCGGCACACATGCACCTGGTATTGATCGCCCGCCGGGATCCCTTTTTGCCCATCAGCACGCTGCGGGCCCAGGGTCGGATTACCGAGATTCGTACCGCCGATCTGCGGTTCACGCATGAAGAGACCGCTCTTTTTCTGAATCAGACTCTTGAGACGGAGGTGGACCTTTCCGTCGCGGCCTCCTGGGCGGAGAAGACCGAAGGGTGGTGCACGGGTCTGCGTCTCGCGGCCATGGCGATGGGTCACAGGGGCGACAGCCGAATTCCGGCAGATATGCCGGACAGCATACAGTACGTCCTGGAATATCTCTTCCAGGAGGTATTTGCATACCAGCCCGAGGAGATGCATCGCTGGCTTCTCGGTACAGCCATTCTGGACAGGTTCTGCGCCCCCCTGTGCGAAGCGGTTATTGGCAGAAAAGAAGGGCAGGAGCATACGTCCGCAGACGGCTGGCAATTCATCAGCTACTTGAAACAAGAGAATCTGTTTCTCATCGAGCTGGATTCCGAAAAGCGTTGGTTTCGCTACCACCCCCTTTTCCAGGTGTTGTTGAAGAACCAGTTGATGCGTCATCGCGAGCCGGAAGCCATCGCGCGGCTTCACCAGCGGGCCAGCGAATGGTTCCGGCATAACGGGTTGATCACCGAGGCGATCCAGTATGCCCTTAAAGGCGGCGATACCGATCAGGCCGTGCGGATGGTCGAGCAGCATCGCCACGCTGTATTGAATGCGGGGCGGACGAGCAATATTGAAAAGTGGCTGTCCCTCTTCCCGGATGACGTCAGCCGCTTTCATCCGGAGCTCCTTTTGACCAAGGCCCTGGTGCTCTATTTCCAATCCCGGTTTCAATACATCGAGCCGATTATCGATCATGCCGAGATTTTGATCGGCGAGAAGTCTATGGACACGGTACTGAAGAGCGAAGTCGACTTTTTCAGGGGGTATCTTCTGCTGTATCAGGGTGAGGGTGATGCCAGCCTGATTCGGATCAAGCGCGCTTTGGAGGGAATTCCTGCCGGACATCAGGGTATGATCGGCCTGGCGCTGATGTTTTTCGGGTTGGGAGAACAAATGTGCGGCCGAATGGATCAGGCCGTCCAAATGCTGTCCAGCCGGTACGACGATCCTTCAACGCCTTATCCATGTCGTGTTTGGGTCATCAGCGCGCTGGTCTGGATTTGCCTGATTGCAGGGGACCTCGATGCCGCAGCCCTCTACAATCGGCAGCAGCGTGACTTGGCGGGCCGGCGTGAAGACCTGCTTAATCTGGCCAACAGCGACTATGTTCAGGGGCTGATCCACTTCCATCGGTATGAGCTCGATGCGGCCATTCGATACTTTGCCAAGGCCCTGGAATATAGCTATATGATGATGCGCAAACCGTTGGTCGACTGCATGGCCGGGCTGGCCATGGCCTGCCAGGCCAATGGTCGGCGGGACAGGGCCGCCGCCACGTTGGAAAAACTTTTCGATCATTGCCATGAGGTTGGCGACGTTGGGGCTGTTGCCTTGGCCGCCTCATGTCAACGGCGGCTGCAGTTGCCGTCGACGCAGACCGATGGGGTTGATATGAGCGAACCATCCGTCGATGAGGCCCCATCGCCTGACGAAAGCATGTTCTGGTGGATCGAGGTGCCGGCCATCACCCGCTGCCGGGAGCTGATGGCGAATGGGTCCAGGGCCGGTCTCCTGGAGGCGGAGAGACGGTTGCAGGCCTTCCTTCAGCGGAACGAGGCGCTCCACAACCGGTGCCAGGCGATTCCTATCATGTCCCTTATGGCCCTGAACGTCCATCGGCAGGGGCGCAATGACGAGTCGCTGGAGATCCTGGAAAAGGTGGTGCGGCTGGCGGAGCCGGGGGGATGGGTCCAGCCCTTTGTCGAGGTTGGCCCACCCATGGCCGAGTTGCTGGAGCAGCTGCAAAACAGGGGCATTGCCGTGGGCTACATCGGGCGGCTCCTGGCCGTCATTCAGGAATGCGCATCCCCTTCAGGTGAAAGGGGTATACAACTCGCTCCCGCGCGACAGCCTTCTCATCCATCCATGGTCGAACCGCTGAGCAACCGCGAACAGGATATCCTCGAACTGCTGGTCAGGCGCTGGCAGAACAAGGAAATTGCCGACAATCTTTGCGTGTCGCCGGAAACCGTCAAAAGCCATTTAAAAAATATCTACCAGAAACTCGACGTTCCCAACCGCATCAAAGCCGTCGAAAAAGCCCGCCAGTTGGGCTTGCTGCCCGAAAAATAGTAAAAGCGGGTTCCAGGTTCAGGGTTCCGAGTTCAAAGTTGAAAAGCAAGAATCAAGTTCAAGGTTAACCCCCCTTTAACATCCAGCGTCCAACGTTTAACGTCAAAATTCGAACGAACGGCCAGAATCCGGAAGGCAGCTCTCGGTTTTAACGTTCAAGGTTCGACGTTCAGCGTTCGATGTTCAACGTTCAATCTTTAAAACCCTCTGAACCGTGAACCTTTGAACCCGGCCCCCTTTTTTTTCTATATCCCCCGTTTTTCCCTCCCCTTGGGGGATTTTAATTTCCTGACGATTCGATAGGCTATCCTATCTTCAATTGAAAACGCTATTCATCTGTGCAAGGGGTGGGCATGGTCACAAGCATCTTGTCCGGTATAAACCATTTCGAAATGCCGGGGACCTATATCATCCGGGTTAAGGGCCTGGTCGACCCCAAATGGTCGGACTGGCTGGGCGGGATGACCATAACCACCCGAGAAAACCAGGACGCCTGCGTGACGGAGTTGGTCGGAAAAGTGGCCGACCAGGCTGCTCTGTCCGGCATATTATACACGCTTTATGAAATGCACCTGCCGTTGCTACTGGTTGAATTCCTCGGTGACAATGGAAAACAGGAAGAGTGTCGGACGTTGTAAGCCGCCGGCAATTAGGATGGCCGGATCGAACTAGGACAAGCGACCGATGATGACACCTGCGGGTGCCATTGTGGAATAAAACGCCACGGAGCGATGTTATGCCTCACCTGTTTACCAACCGGCCCCGGATCCACGACCTCACCCGGGACCGCTCCGAACTGCGTGCCCAGTTTCGCTGGGAGACCATCAATGCGGTGGTCTATAAAGCCGGCGGGCTCGTTTTCATCATCGGCAGCATTCTGTTTTTCCCCCGCTTCGAGGCCTACGCCGACATCGGCGCCTGGACCTTCTTTGGCGGTTCCCTGCTCTACCTGGTGGTCACCTTGCACGATCTTGCGGAAGTCCGCCAGCATTGGCGGGGTAGCACCGTTCACGATCGCGCGACGCTCATGGAGTACATCGCCGCTGCGAGCTATGTCTGGGGTACGATCCTGTTTACGGCCGGTAGCGTCTTCTTCCTTTCGGCGGTGGGCTGGTTCACGGCCGGCGCGTGGACCTTCATCATCGGCAGCTTGCTTTTCGTTCTGGGGGCCTGTATCAATGTGCTCCAGATCATCCAGGCCGACAATCGGGTCACCCTGCAGCTCATGAACCTGACCGCCGTGACCTTCGTGGTGGGTTCGGTGTTGTTCGCGGTGGCATCGATACCCTACCTCTGGGAAATTCAGGACCCGTCCCTGCAGGTCACCTTGTATGCCTTTCTGGCCTGGCAGTACCTGATCGGCAGCGTCTTGTTTTTTGCAGGCGGCGTGTTCAACTACTGGCGGGCCTACCTGGTGGTGCGTGACGCCATGAATAGATAGAGCCCCTGAATCTCCTTGTGGGTTATTGTTTATCCCCGGATCTACCGCAATCCTATGGGCGCAGCGACACTTCGTAACATGCTACAGTGGAACGTTAAAAAAGGCTGGCCGTGGACAGAGTGACAAAATTCCAAGAAGCCTTCAAGACCGCCCTGGCCTTGGTCATCGCCGTCGGCATCGCCCTGGCCATGGACTGGGACAAACCTTACTGGGCCGGGCTTGCCGTGAGCATGTGCAGCCTGGGCCGGGTGGGTGATTCCCTGAACAAAGGTCTTTTGCGCGTGTTCGGAACCCTTGCTGCCGTTGCCGTCGCGCTGATTCTGCTGTCGCTGTTTCCCCAGAGCCGCTGGTCTTTCCTGCTGGCCTTGTCGGGATATGTGGCCTTTTGTACGTATATGATGGGCAGCACCACGCGCTGGTATTTCTGGATGGTGACGGGCGTTACCGTCCCCATCCTGACCTTGTCGACCTTATCCGCCGGTGTCAGCGGCACGGCCGCCTTTACCCTGGTGAGTCTGCGGGCCCAGGAGACCCTGCTCGGCATCGTGGTCTACAGCCTGGTGGCGGTGCTGGTATGGCCCAGGAGCAGCCGCCAGACTTTCGAAAAGGCCCTGCAGGATCTCGTGGGTCTGGAGCACCGGTTTTTCAGAGGGTGCATCGGGGTGCTGCACGGGCACGACGATGACGGCGGCCTGGCGAAAATCCGAACCCAGGCCATCCAGTCCTTCACGCAGCTGGGTTCGCTGCTGGACGGCGCCGAGCTGGACAGCTACACCATGTGGGAAACACGCCATGAATGGCGCCAATGCCTCCGGCAGCTTGGCGATATCGGCCATGCACTGGATGCCTGGCGCATGGGATTCAAGGATTTGCAGGGGCTCGATCCCCGGGACGGCATGCGGGGTTTTCAGAATTTCGTTGAGGAAATCGAGGCGCGCTTTGCCGCCATAGAGGGTATGCTGATGGGGCAGCCACCCGGGCACCGGCCCGCCGCCGTGGATCTCACGCTGGATGAAAGGGCCTTTTCAGACCACCCCCATTTTCACCGGGCCGCTTTCCTGCTGGCCCGCAACCAGATGGCGGCGATGGAGCGGAAGATCCGGGCCCTTTTCCAAACGGTGGGCGACCTGCGCGGTTCCGAGCGCCGCCGCGTTGCCGACAGGGGCGATCCTCATCCGGCCTTACCGGCTGTTCCGGATCCGGATGACCTGGCTTCGGTGGCGCGGCAGTTCGCCTCCCTGTGGCTTACCTTTCTGGCCGTGATCTACGTTCCGGATCTTCCCAACACGGTCGCCATTGTCTTCGTCACCAATTCCATTGCCATGGGGCTCTTCACGGTCCCCTATGTGCCGGTGCCCATGCTTTTCAAACCCATTTTTGCCGGCACGCTTTTCGCCGGATTGATGTATATCGTCGTGATGCCGCATTTGTCCGGTTATGCCGCATTGGGCACCATGATTTTCGCGGCGACGTTTGTCATCTGCTACCGGTTTGCCGAACCCCAGCAGACCATCGGACGATCAGCGGGGTTGGCCCTGTTTTGCGTCCTGACCTCCATAGCGAACGTTCAGAGCTACAGTTTCCTCAAGGTCGTCAATTTTGCGCTGGTGTTTGTGCTGTTCTTTGGTGTTTTGATCGTCACCACGCACTTTCCGATTTCCTTCCGGCCGGAACGGGTGTGCCTGCGCATGCTGGCGCGCTTTTTCCGCAGTTCTTCCTTTCTCCTGGCCGCGCGGGATGGGCTTGGGCATTCCGGGGCGGGATGGTGGCATCGGCGCCAGGTGGCGTTTCACCTGCAGGAAATCACCCGGCTCCCCCAAAAGCTGGCCGCCTGGCAGCGGGTGCTGCCAAAGGCGGCCCTGGGGTCGACCCCTCCGGAAAAAGTCCAGATGCTGATCGCCGGCCTGCAGGATCTCAGTTACCGGATCCAGGCCCTCTTCGAGGTGCGCCGGCAACCGCCCACGGATGCCGGCCTCGACGTATTCCTTGGGGAATTAAAATCCTGGGCGGCCGGGATCCAGGACGTGTTCGACCGTCTGGCGGAGGATCCGGGCTCCCAGGTGCCGGAGGCACTGGAGAAAAAACTGAAAGCGTTGCTGCAGCGCTTTGAAAAGCACCTCGAAGAAATGCTGGCCAGGCCGGATACCGCCACGATTGCTCCGGAAGACGGGGAGCGGCTATACCGGCTGCTGGGGGCCTACCGCGGAATATCAAAGACCACCGTGGGCTGCGCGGCCAACGCCCGGGCCATCGACTGGGCTGCCTGGCGGGAGGAGCGGTTCTCGTGGTAGGAGGATGGGAAAAAAGCAGGTTTCCGGTTCAGGGGTTCAAGGTTAAGGACTAAAAACGTGAACTTTAGACGTTGAACGTCTAACATCCAACTTCGAACGTTTAACGTCCAACTTCGAACGAAAGGCCAGAATCCGGAAGGCGGTTTTTTTCTTAGCTTTCAACGTTCAAAGTTAAATGATCGATGTTCGACGTTCGTCTTTCAAAGCCGTGAACCCTGAACCTTGTACCTTGAACCCCTGTCTTTTACAGGAAGAAGAAAGCGATGGCGTTTAGCATACCGCATGAATTCATGATCGGTGAGGTTTACCTGCCGCCGATGCTGGTGGCGGCCGCCCTGGGTCTTTTGGCGTCGCTGGCCACGGCTCGGCTGCTCAACCGGTTCCGGCTATCGAACTACTTTTTCTATCCGCCTCTGGTGTTTATCGGGTTGATGGTCGTTTATACCATCATCATCGGGGCGCTTCTGGTACCTTTTTGAAGGTAGAGTGTGATGAAAAAATACCTGAAATACCTCCTGACCGGCCTGGTCATCGCCGTTGCGGTCATTCTCGTCCTTTTCAAGTATCGCGATTATGTCACCAATCCCTGGACCCGCGACGGCCAAGTGCGGGCCAACGTGATTCAGATCGCCCCCCGGGTGTCCGGCCCCATCGTGAACCTGCCCATCCGGGACAACCAGTTCGTCAAGGCCGGTGACGTGCTGTTTGCCATCGATCCGCGCACCTTCGAGGCCAGCTACGACCAGGCCCGGGCCCAACTCGACCAGACCGGTGACAATGTGCAAGCCCTGGAGCAACAGGTGGAAGCGGCCCGGGCCGGTGTGGACGTGGCCAAAGCTTCGGTCGATCAGGCCAGGGCCACCATCGCCCAGCTCGAGGCGACCATTGCCAAGAACAAAGCCGATTACGAGCGGCAGCAGGACCTGTTGCCCAAGAAGGCCACATCGCGCAAGGCCCTTGAGCAGGCCCAGGCCAGCTACGAGGTCTCCATCCAGCAGAAGGTCAGCGCCCAGGCCGGATTCTATCAGGCCCAGGCCGCACTGGCCGAGTCGAAAGCCGCCCTGGCCGAGGCCGAGGCCCAGTTGGGCGCCCTTGGGGATGCCAACCCCAAGCTGCGAACCGCTCTGGCGGCCCTGCGCCAGGCCGAGCTCAACCTGGAGTTTACCGAGGTCCGGGCGCCGGTGGACGGCTACATCACCAATCTCAATCTCCGGCTGGGCAGCCAGGTGGTGGCCAACCAGCCGGTGCTGGCCCTGGTGGACGCCAAGAGTTTCTGGGTGGACGGGTTTTTCAAGGAGACCGCCATCGGGCGCATGCAGGGCGGCGACCGGGCCGTCGTCACCCTGATGGCCTACCCGGACACACCCCTGGAGGGGGCGGTGGACAGTATCGGCTGGGGGATTGCCCAACAGGACGGCAGCACCGGCTTCGAGCTGCTGCCCAACGTCAGTCCCACCTTCCAATGGATCCGGCTGGCCCAGCGGGTGCCGGTGCGCGTCCATCTGACGGACGTGCCTGAAGGCATCGACCTGCGGGTGGGGACCACCTGCTCGGTACTGGTGAAGACCGGCACTGCGGGGAAAGACGATCGCCGGCCGGTACCGCCGGCGCCTAAAGCGTTCCAATAGGAATACCGACATGAATCGCTTGCTGAAGATGACCTGTCTGGCAATCTTTTTGGCTCTGAATGCGTCGGGGTGCCTGATGCTGGGACCCGACTACCGGACCCCGACGGCCCCATCGCAGGAAGAATGGCTGGAGGCGGGCGATCCGCTGCTGGAAACGGCGGCTCCCGTGACACCTGAATGGTGGCAGGGGGCTTTCCACGATCCCGCGCTCGATCGGTTCGTGGCGGCCGCTTTGTCCCAGAACCTGAGCCTGCGTTCGGCCGGCCTGCGGGTGCTCCAGGCCCGGCAGCAATTGATGATCGCCATCGGCAACCAGTATCCCCAGCAGCAACAGATCAGCGGCAATGGCGGCAAGGAAGGATTTCTGTCCTCGTCCGCAAACGAGTTCTACGATCTGGGCTTCAACCTCACCTGGGAGGCCGACGTCTGGGGGCGCTTCCGGCGGCAGATCGAATCGGCTTCGGCTGCCCTGGACGCCAGCGTGGCCAGCTACGACGGCGTGATGGTTTCCCTCATTGCCGATGTAGCCCGGACCTACCTGCTCATCCGCACCACCCAGCAGCGGCTGGCGGTGGCGCAAAAAAACCTACTTCTCCAGCAGGAAAGCGTGCGCATCACCACGGCCAAGTTCGATGCCGGCGAAGTCAGCGCCCTCGACGTGGACCAGGCCCAGACCCTGCTTTACACCACCAAGGCCTCGGTGGCCGCCCAGGAACTGACCCTGCGGCAGCTGACCAACAGCCTGGCCATTCTGCTCGGCAAGCCGCCTTACGACATGGGGTCCCAGCTCGGGGGCGTTAAATCCATTCCCGCCGTCACGCCCGAAATCGCGGTGGGCATGCCCCAGGATCTGATTCGGCGGCGGCCCGACATCCGTCTGGCCGAGCGGCAACTGGCCGCCCAGAGCGCCCAGATCGGCTTTGCCGTCACCGATCTTTATCCCCAGCTGGGCCTCGGCGGCACCATCGGCAGCAGCGTGCCGTCAACCCGGGGGCAATACTTCCCGGACCTTTTTAATGCCGACAACATCGGCTACAGCGCCTTCGGCTTCTTCGAGTGGAACATCTTCAACTATGGGCGCCTCAGGAACAACGTGCGTCTGCAGGACGCGGCCTTCCAGCAGCTGCTGGAAGACTACCGCCAGACCGTGCTCCAGGCCCAGGGCGAAGTGGAGAACGCCATCATCGCCTTTCTCAAGACCCGCCAGCAGCTGGAGTCTTTTCAGCTGGCGGAAGCCGCCGCCCGGCGCGCCTACGACATATCCTCGGAGCAGTACCAGGACGGCCTGGTGGACTTCAACACCGTCCTCAACACTCTGCGAACCCTCTTTGCCCAGCAGGAGCAGCTGGTCGTGACCCAGGGCACCGTGGCCACCAACATGGTCGAGGTTTACCGCGCCTTGGGCGGCGGCTGGGAGATTCGTAAGGATCAAGAGCCCCTGGACCTGATCCCGGAGGATACCCGGGAGGAAATGCTGGAAAGGACCGACTACTGGGATGGCACCTTCCGGTAGTCAGCATCGCGCTTAAGGGTTGAGGGGGCATGAGCTTCTGGGGTCAGAGGTTCAAGAAAAAAACAGGTTCAAGGTTCAAAGTTAAAAGACGAACGTCGAACGTTTAACTTTGAACGTTGAAAGCCAAGATCAAAAACCGCCTTCCGGATTCTTGCCGTTCGTTCGAAGTTGGACGTTAGACGCTCAACGTTGGATGTTCACGGTTTAAAGGATTGAACGTCGAACATCGGACGTTTAACCTTGAACGCTGAACGAAACCCATATGAGACTTGGTTTTGAAGTTATCGTTCGAAGTTGGACGTTGAACGTTCGACGTTGGAAGTTAAAGGGGTTTCAACCTTGAACCTCTGACCCCCTCAAATCTACCCCGTTTTTCCCCCTTCACGGGGGATTCCCACCTCCCGCTGAAGCGATATGATCGATATACTCTTCTTTCCGTCTTTCCTTTTTCTATTAAGAGTATTGTGGTCGATGAGCGAGACAACACTATCAAAGCAAGGCCCATTCGAAACGTCTGGAACCTATCGCATCCGAGTCAAAGGGGTGGTCGATGCCAGGTGGTCGGACTGGCTGGGGGGGATGACGATTACCACGCGGGAGAGCGAGGGCTCCCATGTGACGGATATGGTCGGGAAAGTGGCCGACCAAGCCGCGCTGGCCGGCATATTGAATGCACTCTATGAGATGCACCTGCCGTTGTTGCGGGTTGAATTCCTCCGCGACAGTGAATAGGGTTCATAACTCAACTTTCGGGAATGGATTCGGGAGGCGAAAAAATAGTCTATCATATTCTTTACATGGAGAAATAACTCGAAAAGCCCTGACCATTGATTTATAGTGGATTTGCGAGAATACACAATAATATCAAATGGAAAGGGCTCTAATGGACCATACCAGGATCGCCTCCCAACCGCAAGCCCATGTTCACGTTCAAATCCCGAAAGTTGCGTCTGTAACTATACTGAAGAGATAAAAAATATAGCCGTCAGAGTGAGAGGACGCTACGATATAAACACACGGTGAATCATCGTCCGAGGTCAAAGGGGTTGTGATTAAGGCGCGTTTCAATTGTGTTATGGTTACCTGGCAAAATATTCCCTGATAAAAATGTTTGGGAAAAACACTTAAAAATGGGGTTAAAACCCACTCGATATGGAGAAGTTTTAAATCTACTATTGACGCTTTAAAAAAAATATCAGTGTCGGGTGTAAAATGCCTCCTTTTGAATACCCGTGAGGACAACCACGTGCCATCCCCAGGATTCCATCGGGTCCGGGGATGGCGATTCTTGTTCGGCTAAGCGGTCCGGAAAGATCGTAACTATTCAAATTTACAACAGGAGTACCTTGTATGAATGTGGAGCGAACTTCGTGTAATCGTATCTCCAGGACGCTCATCCTGGGTTGTGCGGCCCTTCTGATTCTGACTGCCTGCGAAAAGAAGCCGGAGGTCAAGGCACCTCCCCCGCCGGCGGAGGTGAACGCCATCACCGTCACGCCGCAGACTATTCCTGTGGAAACTTCATTCGTTGCCCAGGTTGAGAGCACCCATCAGGTTGAGATTGTGGCTCGGGTTAACGGCTTCTTAGAGAAGATTCTCTACACTGAAGGCGATCTGGTTCAACAGGGACAGAACATGTTTCTTATGGATCAGAAGCCCTTTATTGCCCAGGTAGAGGCTATGAAGGGCGCTTTGGCCAGCAGCCAGGCGCAACTCTGGACAGCGCAGGCTAACTTGAACCGGATTAGGCCCCTTGCCAAACTTGATGCTGCCAGCAAAAGTGATCTCGACAATGCCATCGGCCTTGCACAGTCTGCCGAAGCAGAAGTCCATCAGGCGCGGGCTCGTCTTGACCAGGCGGAACTCGACTTGAGCTATACCGTGATCAAATCACCAGTAACCGGAGTGAGTGGCGAAGCCAAGGTCCGTGAAGGTGCGTATTTGAATATCGGGCCTGGGAGCCATCTGAGCTACGTTGCTCAGCTTGACCCCGTCTGGGTCAACTTCAGTGTATCACAGAACCAGCTGGCTCAAAGCAGGACGGAAATCGATGCAGGCCGGATGCTACCACCACCCGATCAAGAATATACCGTTCAAGTGTATCTTACTGATGGCAGTCCCTATCCCCATATAGGCAAGGTGAGTTTTATTGATCCCACCTTTAACCGTGAGACGGGTACCTTTCTTGTCAAAGCTGAACTGCCTAACCCGGATACACTGTTGCGACCCGGTATGTTTGTGAAAGCTATACTGGGGGGGGCAAAGCGGCCTAACGCCCTGACTGTTCCGCAACGTGCGGTGCAGCAGGCCTCTAACGGGCATGTCGTATTTGTAGTGAATAGTGAGAGTAAAATAGAGGTCCGGCCAGTAATGGTTGGCGCCTGGGTGGGGGATGACTGGGTTATTGAAAACGGCCTGAAGGCAAAAGAACAGGTTGTTACTGATGGCTTTATGCGTCTTGCTCCCGGTATGCCGGTTAAAGTTGTCACTGCCCCGGTGACCGAGTCGAAAGAAACTGCGCCCTCTCAGGCTGCAAAGAAATAAACGAGGTCCGTTATGGCAAAGTTTTTTATCGATCGCCCCGTTTTCGCCATGGTCATTTCGATCATTATCGTACTGGGCGGTTTAGTGTCCATGAAAGCGACGCCGGTTGCTCAATACCCGGACATCGCCCCCCCGACCGTTCAGGTTACAGCCACATATCCAGGTGCTACAGCCGAGGTTATTGCCAATACCGTTGCGGCCCCTCTCGAGGATCAGATCAACGGTGTCGACAATATGAGCTATATGCTCTCTACCAGTTCATCCACCGGCAACATGACCCTGACGGTGACCTTTGCACCCGGCACTGACCCTGATCAGGCCCAGGTCAACGTGCAGAACCGGGTCAGTCAGGCCACTGCTAAACTGCCGGCGATTGTCACCAAGCAAGGTGTCACCGTTGAGACGCGCTCCCAGGCATTCATGATGGTCGCAGCCTTTTACACAGAGGATGATCGCTATGATCTGACCTACCTGGCTAACTATGTAAACCTCTATATTCTTGATCCAATCAAGCGTCTTCCGGGGGCTAACCTCTCTTCCATGTTTCCGACGCCAGACATTGCCATGCGCATCTGGCTGAAACCCGATCGTCTTGCCCAACTTGGCTTGACAGCGTCAGATGTCAGCACTGCCATCCAGAACCAGAATCAGGCCTTTGGTGTAGGTCAGATTGGTCAGGCACCTGGCCCCGAAGGAATCCAACAAAATTTTGTGGTGACCACCCAGGGAATGCTAACTGACCCGGAAGAATTCGATAATATTATTCTGCGTGCCGAATCTGACGGATCGGCCATTGTTCGCATAAAAGATGTCGG
This sequence comes from Desulfobacteraceae bacterium, assembly GCA_014237395.1. Taxonomy (GTDB): domain Bacteria; phylum Desulfobacterota; class Desulfobacteria; order Desulfobacterales; family UBA5852; genus JABZFP01. The sequence goes on from JABZFP010000014.1 coordinate 352,788, forward strand.
CCATGCGGAACTTGGTTCAATGGATTATTCTTTGACGACCAAGGTCGACGGTAAAAAATCAGCTGCAGTTATTGTCTACCAGCAGCCCGGAGCAAATGCTATTGCGACCTCAAAGGAGGTCCGGGCGTTGATTGAAGAACTCGAACCGGGGTTCCCTGATGGTCTTGAGTTTAAATACGTTATTGATACCAGTGAGTTTACTGAGGCTTCCATCGAAAAAGTGGTGCACACCTTTTTTGAGGCTGTGATATTGGTAGTTCTGGTTGTTTTGATATTTTTACAGAGTTTTCGTGCCACCTTCATACCGATTCTGGCTGTGCCTATCTGTATTATCGGTACCTATACCGGTATTTATATGCTTGGTTTTTCAACCAATATGCTCACCTTGTTCGGAATGATTCTGGCCATCGGCCTGGTGGTCGATGATGCGATCATAGTCGTTGAGGCAGTCGAAGTTCATATGACTGCGGGCCTTACTCCCAAAGAAGCTGCGCATAAAGCTATGGAGGAATTGTCAGGGGCCCTGGTTGCTATTGTACTGGTCCTGGTTTCGGTATTTTTGCCCGTTGCCTTTTTGGGTGGCTTAACCGGTACGCTATATAAGCAGTTTGCCATCACCATTGCCATCTCAATGGTGATTTCCGGAATTGTCGCCCTGACCCTGTCCCCGGCTTTGGCTGCCATCATTTTAAAGCCTGGCGCACATGAAAAAAAGGGCTTCGGCAAGTGGTTTAATAATGGCTTTGACCGACTTACTAACGGGTATGTGGTTGGGGTACGTTTTCTGATCAACCACAAGCTGATAGGTTTCATCCTCTTTGGCGGTGTAATATTTGGCGTGGTTACCCTGTTTAGAATATTACCGGGGAGTTTCGTGCCTGCAGAAGATCAGGGCTACCTCTTTGGCGTCAATATCATGCCCGATGCGGCAAGTTTGTCAAGGACCACGCTGGCGTCAGATAAGGCAGTTAAGATTATGCATGAAAATGATGCTATCGATTCGGCGTTCCAGGCTGATGGTTACAGTCTGATTGACAGTCAGAGTAAAACCAATTCTTCAACGCTTTTTATGGCACTCAAGCCCTACAAAGAACGCAAAACACCAGAGACCGGCGCTTTTGTGGTCGTCGATAATTTACGGAAAAGTTTTATCGCTATTAAAGAAAGTATCGTTCTTCCTCTAAATCCTCCATCTATACCCGGACTTGGTACCACAGGAGGTTTTGAATTCTATATCCAGAACATGGGCAGCGGCAATTCTCAGGATCTAGAGAAAGTGACAAAAGATTTCATTGCTAAAGCCAGGGAGCGTACTGATCTCGCCGGAGTTTCCACTACCTTTTCTGCGTCGCAACAGCAGCTCTTTTTCGATCTCGATCGTAACCGCGCTGAACTCCTTGGGGTGCCGGTTTCAGACATTTATCAAACGCTCCAGTCCTACTTTGGTTCTTCCTATGTGGCACAATATGTCCAGTTTGGCCGCATCTGGCAGGTTATTATTCAGGCTGAGTCAAAATATCGTGATAAGCCAACTGATTTTGACCAGATTTATGTGAGATCAAAAAATGATGGGGCAATGATCCCGCTCTCGACTGTGGCAACGGTGCGCTATGTGCCAGGGGCTGGTCTGATGCCCCGTTTTAATGGCTTCCCGGCAGCAAAGCTAACCGGTAGCCAGGCGCTTGGCTACAGTTCGGGTCAGGCGATTACCGCCATGGAGGAGGTTGCCAAAGAAGTTCTTCCAGATGGGTATGGCTTCTCCTGGTCGGGTCAGGCCTTTGAGGAGAAGAAGTCAGGTGGTACCTCTAATTCTGCCTTTATTTTCGGCTTGATTATGGTCTTTTTGATTTTAGCTGCCCAGTATGAGAAATGGACACTGCCGATTGGGGTCATGATGGCGGTTCCCTTCGCGATCGGCGGAGCACTGCTGGCGACTTGGGGACGTGGTCTGGAAAATGATGTCTACTTTCAGGTTGGACTGGTTACCTTAATTGGTCTGTCTGCAAAAAATGCTATTTTGATCGTCGAGTTTGCTGTAGAAAACCTGCACGGAGGAATGTCGGTTATTGACTCAGCAATTCATGCAGCCCGTCTGCGTCTGCGTCCTATTGTCATGACCTCACTGGCTTTTATCCTTGGTTGTGTACCAATGGCCATAGCGACAGGAGCTGGTGCCAATAGTTTGCATGCTATCGGCACTGGTGTCATTGGCGGCATGCTGGCTTCGACCCTCGTTGCCTCGTTTTTTGTGCCACTCTTTTTTGTCGTTATTGAAACCGCTTCAGGATTATTCAGCAGAAAAAAGAAAAAAGCCCCACCTGTTGCAGCCCCCACAGGAGGTGACCATCATGCGTAAAATGCTTTGTGCCGGAATTGTCTTTCTGCTCTCTGGCTGCGTTATCGGTCCTGATTACCAGCGGCCAACCATCGAGACGCCGACGGCCTGGACCATTTCCTATGAGTCTGCAGCAGGGATGACGGATGTCGTCTGGTGGAAGCAATTCAACGATCCCGTGCTCGACAAGTTGATTGCCTCGGCCTTAGCCGATAACCTCAATCTCATGGCAGCGGCAGCCCGGGTTGATCAGTTTCTTGGTCTGTGGCGTACAACCCGTTCCGAGGCCTTTCCCCAGATCGGCGCTTCGGCAGGAATCTCCAGACAGCAGGATACCAAGACCGGTCTGTCTCCCGGTCGTTCTCCATACAACTACTATAGTGGAGCGCTCAATGCGAGCTGGGAGATTGATCTCTGGGGGCGCATTCGCCGTGCGACCGAAGCAGCCCAGGCTGACCTCCTTGCCAGCGAGGCCGGCCGACGCACCGTCCTGCTGACACTGGTAAGCAATGTCGCCAGCAATTATCTTATCTTGCGCGGTCTTGACCGCCAGCTGGAGATTGCACGGGAAACCGAACTGGCCTATGCAGAATCGCTGCGTATTTTCAACTTACGTCATATCTATGGAACCGTCTCACAGGTTGAAGTCAGCCAGGTTGAATCCGAGTATGAAGATGCCCGGCAGATCATTCCGCTACTGGAAGCGCAGATTGTTCAGCAGGAGCGCCTGATTGCGCTGCTGCTCGGCCAAAATCCGTCACCGATCCCTCGTGGCAGAACCATCGATCAGATTGCCATTCCCGGGATCCCGGCGGAGTTGCCGTCTCAACTTCTGGAACAGAGGCCCGATATCATCGAAGCAGAGCAGGCTCTCATTGCCGCCAACGCCCGTATCGGTGTAGCGCGGGCGCTCTATTATCCAAGTGTCTCTCTGACCGGTGCTTTAGGTATAGCCACCATTCACTCAGATGATTTGTTTGATGACGATTCCGGGACCTGGGGAATAGGGGGTGATATCCTGGCACCTATCTTCACCTTCGGAAATATTGAAGGGCAGGTTATGACCGCTGAAGCCGTACAACGTGAAGCGCTCTACCGTTACCGGCAATCGATTATTTCGGGTTTTCGTGATGTTGAAGATGCCCTGGTGGCAACCACCAAGGGGCGCGATAGCCAAGAGGCTCAAGGACGCAGGGTAAATGCTCTGGAGACTTATGCGCGACTGGCCAAAGACCAGTATGAAGCCGGAACGACCGGCTATCTGCAGGTACTTGATGCCAATCGCAGTCTGTTCTCCAGCCAGCTCGATTATGTCCAGACCCAGACTGCGGTGATGACCAGTCTGGTTGATGTTTACCGGTCCATGGGCGGTGGCTGGCTGGACATCGCCGATCAGGGCACGGCACGGGAAGCGGGAGGGTCTTAACTTGCAACTCAGCTTTCGGGATTCATTTTTGGTCTTGTAAAATCAATGGGATAGACGCTTTAAATTTGTTCTTTTAGCGTAATCTGAAATGGTACTTTTAGTGTTTATTGGATTTTATCTTGCTGTAATTACAGGCAATCAACCCCTTTAGTGAATCTCGGAAGTTGAGTTTGAACGTTGAAATCGGGACCCCTGCCTTGAATTCTGGTTTGGACAGTTCGTTGGAAATTGGACGCTGGAAATTCAATGTTGGAAGTTAAAAATTTTGGCCGTTTGAAGTTCACGGTTTTAACCCTGATCCGGGAACCTTTAACCCGGAACCTGCTCTTTGCTTTTCAACCTTGAACCGCTGCCCCCCCCCTCAAGTCTCCCCCGTTTTTCCCCCTTCACGGGGGATTTATTTCCCCACCGGACGTTCTAAAATCACCAATGATAGGTAAAATTTGTCAACCCCTGACGCAAGGCGATATTCAACCGCTTCACGGATCGAGGATAACAGCGCTGAACCATATCCCAGTCAAATGAACCCTATACCCGGCCAATCCTTTTCCAAAAGATATGCACCGCCCGGGATTCCGGCACTGTTAGAGCCGAACTGGCCCGGGATATGAGAGGTCGTGGAACGTTTCTTTTTCGGCACATGCCGATTTGTCGCCTCGGCCCATGGGGTAATCCACAGCGCACATATTTTTCCATGAACTCACGAAAGGAGAAAACCGATGGCTCTCCACGAGAAAGACAAAATCAGAGGAAACCTTTTGGGTGATGTCTATGCGTCCTCCGACCTGTCGGTCGTGATGCCCAAGTACAAGATGCCCGAAAATGAGCACGACCCGCGCCACGCCTACCAGGTGGTGCACGACGAGTTGATGCTGGACGGCAACGCCCGCCAGAACCTGGCCACTTTCTGCCAGACCTGGCTGGACCCGGAGGTCCACAAACTGATGGACGAGTGCATCGACAAGAACATGATCGACAAAGACGAGTATCCCCAGTCGGCCGAGATCGAGAACCGTTGCGTGCACATGCTGGCCGACTTGTGGAATTCGCCGGATGCGGCCAACACCCTGGGGTGCTCCACCACCGGCTCCAGCGAGGCCGCCATGCTGGGCGGCATGGCCATGAAGTGGCGCTGGCGCGAAAAGATGAAGGCGGCCGGCAAGCCCACTGACAAACCCAACATGGTCTGCGGCCCGGTGCAGGTCTGCTGGCACAAGTTCGCCCGGTACTGGGATGTGGAACTGCGTGAGATTCCCATGGAGGGCGACCGCCTGATCATGACCCCGGAAGAGGCCGTCAAGCGTTGCGATGAGAACACCATCGGCGTGGTGCCGACCCTGGGGGTTACCTTTACCTGCCAATATGAGCCGGTCAAGGCGGTCAGCGACGCGCTCGACAAACTGCAGAAAGATACGGGCCTGGACATCCCGATCCATGTGGACGGCGCCAGCGGGGGCTTTCTGGCGCCCTTCGTGGATCCTGACCTGGAGTGGGATTTCCGGTTGCCGCGGGTCAAATCGATCAATACCTCGGGGCACAAGTTCGGCCTGGCGCCCCTGGGGGTCGGCTGGGTGGTCTGGCGTGACAAGGAGGACCTGCCCGACGATCTCATTTTCTGGGTCAACTACCTGGGCGGCAACATGCCCACCTTTGCCCTCAACTTCTCGCGGCCCGGCGGCCAAATCGTGGCCCAGTATTACAATTTCCTGCGCCTGGGAAAAGAAGGCTACCGCAAGATCCAGCAGGCCTGCTACGACACGGCCCAATACCTGGCCGACGAGATCGACAAGCTGGGGCCCTTCAAGATCATCTACGACGGCCGCGGCGGCATCCCCGCCATGAGCTGGTCACTCAAGGACGGCGTCGACCCCGGGTTCAACCTCTTTGACCTCTCCGACCGGATCCGCATGCGCGGCTGGCAGATCGCGGCTTACGCTATGCCCGCCAACCGGCAGGATCTGGTGATCATGCGCATCCTGGTGCGCCACGGGGTCAGCCGCGACCTGGTAGATCTGCTGGTCACGGACCTCAAGAGCTGCATGGCCTACTTCGAGAAGAACCCGGTAACCCACAAGGGCACCGAAGAAGCGTCCGGCAGTTTCAATCATAGCTGATGCGTGCATCGAGGACGTTGTGAGGCCGGCCCGAACCGGTTGACCGGCGCGGCCGGCCTCCCGTCATGAAAGGAGCCAATACCATGAAGAGGCGTTTGGAATCGTGCAATAAAATCACTAGTACGGCATGGCGGCCCCTGCTTGGAATGGGAATCGTGGCCTTTCTGGCCATGATCATCATCTTCGGGGCTGTCGATGCCCAGGCCGCCGCGGCCTCGGAGACTCAAGAACCCCACGGCATCCTCGGTTTTCTCCTGAACTACCTGGCCACGAATCCCTTTTCCTATCTTTTCATCGCACTTGCCCTGGGATATCCCCTGGGGCGCGTCAAGTTCAAAGGCATCAACCTTGGCACCACGGCGGGGGTACTGGTGGTGGGCATCATCATCGCCCTCACGGCCAGCGCGCTCTACGGGATCACGTTCGACATTCCGGGTCTGGTGGAGGACATCTTCCTGATGCTGTTCATGTATGCGCTCGGGATGCGGGTGGGGCCGCAGTTCTTCTCGGGCCTGGCCCGGGGGGGGCTGGATTTTGTCGTCATCGGCCTCATCGTCGTTTTTTCGAATTTTCTGATCGTGTTTTTCGGATGCAAACTGGTGGGCCTCGACCCCGGGTTCGCCGCCGGAATCATCTCGGGCAGCTACACCGTCACTGCGGTCATGGGGGTGGCCCAGTCGGCCATCACCAGCGGCGCATTCAAGGTTCCCGCCGGGATGACGGCGGACATGGTGGGCGCCAACATGGCCGCCGGCTATGCGGTCAGTTACGTGCTGTCGTCGGTTTTCATCATCCTGTTGGTCAAGTACTTGCCGGCCATGTTCGGTCAGGACCCGGTAAAGGCGGCCAAGGAAGCTGAAGCTTCTTTCGGCGGGGGAGACACCAGCGCTCTGCCGGGCACGGCCGGCGCGTCGATTCTGGGCTTCACCGGCGAGCAGATCCGCTCCTACAAGGTCGAGCACGAAGAACTGGCGGGCCAGTCGGTCCAGGACCTGTTTCACAAGTATCCCCATGCGGCCGTGCTCAAGGTGGTCCGCGGTGATCAGGTCCTGGACGCCAAGGACAACCCTACCCTGCAGATGGGCGACATCATCGGCGTCGGGGGACGCTATGGGGACCTCATAAGCAAGGGCGCCGAGGTGGTGGGTACCGAAGTGGACGAACCCCGAGCAAGAAGGGTGGATATCGAGGTGGCCGACATCCATATCGGCAAGACCGAATATGCCGGCAAGACCTTGGAGGAACTTGGTAAAGAAATAGGATTCGGCGTCTATCTCAAGGCGATGTTCCGCACCGGCACCGCCATTCCCCATTTGCCCAAGACCGTGGTGGAGAAGGGCGACGTGCTGCGTCTGGCCGGGCCGGCCTGGTGCGTCAATCAGGCGGCCAAGGCCCTCAAAGGCGTACCCATGGTGGAGAGCGCCTACACCGAAGTGGCCTTCATGTCTGTTGCCCTGGCGGTCGGCTTTATCGTGGGCCATTTCAGCGTTACGATCGGGGGCATTCCCTTTGCCCTGGGCACCTCGGCCGGCTGCATGCTCATGGGCATCCTCGTTTCCTGGCTGCGCACCCGCAATCCCGACTTCGGCGGCCCCACCAGCGAGGGCGCACGGGCCTTCCTCAACGACATTGGCCTGAGCATGTTCGTGGCTGTTTTGGCCGCCGGTGTGGGGCCCAAGATCCTCTCCTCCTTCCAGGGAACGGTGGTGATCTGGATTGCATTAATCGGCCTGGCGGGCGCCCTGATACCGCCTTTCCTGGCCTGGCTCTATGGTTATTACATTCGTAAAATGAATCCGGTGATCCTGGCCGGTGCCTGCGCCGGCGGCCGGAACAGCACACCGGCCCTTAACGGTATCCAGGACAGCTCCGGCAGTGCCATATCAGCCGTGGCCTACCCGGTGCCCTACGCCCTCACGTCGGCGGTGGTGCTGATTTTGGGGTACATGGCCATGGTCTTCTCGTAATCTCCTGGCTGCAAATCCCTTCCCCACCCGGTGCCACCGCGTGGGGGGGAGAAATCCAATTATCCCTAAACGGGAAGTGAGACAAGACCCGATCGGCCGAGGAGGCGATCGGGTCAAAGCTCTTTTCCCAGTCGCGGAGTAAAGACAATGGCCGAAGCACGCAAACCGGTCATCGTGGCTGTCAATGTCATGCGGGCCCGGCAGACCGTTGTTGGTTTCAACATCGCGATCGTATCCTTCCAGATCACCCAAATCTACCGGCTGCCGGGCGGCCTGAAGGTGAGCGGGATAGACCACGCTATTCACGTGGGTGCCGACATCGCCCTCTTCATGGCACTGGCGCTGGCCCTTCTTTCCCTGCTGGCCCTTACGCTGTCCTCGGAGTACGACGAGGTGGGTTATTGCACCCGCTGGTCCCTCGTGGCCGGCGACATTCTGATGTACCTGAGCCTGGCCCACACGGTGACCGGTTTCTTTGCCCCTCTGGATGCCGCCATAGGCGCGTTCGCCGCCCGGATTCCGGCCCAGGCGGCCGGGATGGTTGTATTGCACACGGTTCTGCGGGTCGTCGCCGGCGCCGCCTGGTTTCTGGCAACCTACGCGGGCCCCCTGACGGCTTTGAAGCAATCCCCGTTTCCGCGGGCTACCAACATTGCCCTCGGCATCGCCTACCTGGCTCTGCTGATCTTGCTCTGCTGGGTCGGTGCCCTGTCCGTCCAGGTGGAGACATTGGGTACGGGAGGGCAACCGCAACTGCTCGTGGGTGTTTTGAAAGAACTGGTTCAGCCGTTTCGCTGGTAAAGGTCAAACATCCCACCTAATTGAGGAACGCGGCGTGGTGATAACCAATAAGGCCTTTCGCGGTAAGACGCTGGCCGAAGCCCAGGGAATATTAGAATTCAAACACCGCTACGGGGTGCCAGGCTACCCGGGCCTTTCGCTTTGAGTAGGGATTAGAGATGTCCCCCCGGACCGAAATCCAAATTGGGGACGTGGCCGTATCGTGGGCGCTGCCCAGAGCAGCACGCCGGTGCTGGGCTACACCGTCAGCTACGCCGTCTCCAATGTGCTGCTGACCTTTATGGGGCCGGTGGTGGTGTTTGCGGTGTGAAAGAAGGTTCAGAAGTTTAGGGTTCCAGGTTCAAGGCTAAAACATAGGCTTTCCCCAATTAAACTCTGAATGTTGGACCTTGGAAGCTAATGGTTTTAACCTTGAACCCAGAACCTTTGAACCTCCTCAAAGACAAGGAAGAGGAACTGCAGGCCGTTCTGTCAGGCATGTAGGCGAATCATCAAAGGGCCTGAAGGGGCCCAATCCATCAAGCGAGGTGCGCCATGAAAAAAGGAATAAGTCTGATGGTTTTGTTACTCCTGCTTCTCACCCCTGCGATTGGCGGGGCCGTGGATGAGAAGGATTTCGAAGCCAAAACAACCCAGAATATCATCAATTTGTGTACCGCGAGTTCCGAAGACCCGTTGTTTGCGCAGGCGGTCAACTTCTGCCACGGTTACCTGGTGGGAGCCTACCACTACCACGTGGCCCAGGCCAGCGGGCCCGATGGCGAGCTCATGGTATGCATGCCAGAGCCGCCGCCGTCCCGCAACGAAGCCATTGCCATGTTCATCGAGTGGGCCAAAGCGCATCCGGAGTACCGGAACGAACCGCCGGTGGAAACCGAATTCCGCTTTCTCATCGAAACGTGGCCCTGCAATCCCTGATTGTTATCGTTTGGGATCATGAAAGGAGAAGACAATGAAACGACACATGATCATAATTTTTCTGGTGCTCACCCTCGCGGTATGGGGGTGTGCCGGTTTGTCGGACACCCAGCAGCGCAGCATGACCGGTGGACTGATGGGCGCAGGCGCCGGGGCGGCCATCGGGGCGATTTCCGGCAATGCCGGGTGGGGGGCCGTCATCGGTGCGGCAGCCGGAACGGCCGGCGGCTATCTCTACGGCAAACACAAGAAATCCGAACAGAATGCCTATCAGCAAGGGTATGAGGCCGGCCAGAAGAACAAGCCGTAGTATCCGGTGTAACTATGAACACACTGAAGCGTTTGGTTGTGCTGGTCGGTGCGGTGTTGGCGCTTTTGGTCGCCGGCTGCGCGACACCGCCGGAGCCCTTTAGCTTCGAGAAGAGCAACGAGCTCAAACCGGGCCGGGAGATTTTCACTGGGCAGGAGGGGGTCTACACGATCTACGGCCCCCCTCCGAAGCCTGCCGGGGAGTCTTCCGGAGAGGAAGACCCGGAGGAATTCGACCACCCGGCCGCCCCATAGGATAACCATATCAGGCAATCTGATGTCATCGTATTCGTCCGGTGACATCATTTGCCGCCCTGGCGGCACCCGAAGAAATAACGAAGTTCAAACGAAAGGAGAGAAGTTGTGGCAAAGACAGCTATTCTGAAAACGATTTTACTACTGGCAGCGATGGTGGTCTTCACTTCACAGGCGGTGGCTTTTGAAATCATAACCGAGGAGGACATCACCCAAAACATCATCACCCGCGAGATGCTCATTGCCACGACCGACAACTTCATCGTTTTATACGATGCCTCGGGCTCCATGGCCGAGGCATACAAGCCGGGTATTCAAAAGCTCGATGCCGAGCTGGAGATTCTGAAACAACAGAGTAAAATTCTGCCCAACCTGGACTACAACGCCGGCCTGTATTCCTTTACACCGTTCAAAGCCTATTATGAAATGCAGCCCTTTGTCCGGGAGAAGTTCCGGGAAGCCGTCAATCAACTGCCCAACACCCAGACCGCCGGCAACTTCGCCGGGCAACCGACCCCTCTGGCCGAAGGCCTCGCGGCCCTGGACCCCATCCTGGCCAAGCTGGAGGGCAGGACGGTAGTGTTTATCTTCACCGATGGCACCTACACCTACAATCGGGTGACCAAAGAGCGGCCCCTGGACGTCGCCAAGCCTCTGGCGGACAAGTATGACGTCTGTTTTTACCTGATCAGCTCGGCTACGACCGACAAGGGCAAGAAACTGCTCAACGACATGGCCGCCTTGAACGAGTGCTCGCGGGTGGTGCCCTTCGACGCCTATTATCAGAATCCCATGTGGGGGCAAGGCGTCCTTTTCGTGGTGGACTCCACGGTGGAGGTGGAAACCATTACCGAGCGCAAAGTCGTCGGGGTGGAAGTGCGCGACATCAATTTTGCTTTCGACCAGGTGGCCATCGCAGCCGGGGACCACGAGAACCTCAAGCAGGTGGCAGGTTTTCTGCAAAGCAACCCCAAAGCCTACGCGGTTTTGGCGGGTTTCACGGATAGCAGCGGTGATCCGGAGTACAACCTTCACCTGTCGCGGGCACGGGCCGAGAGCGCCAAAAACTATATCCTGGAGCAGAACCGCATCGACCCGTCCCGCGTCGTTCCGCTCTGGTATGGGGCCACCAACTTTATCGCAGACAACGACACGGCCGAAGGCCGCGCCAAGAACCGCCGGGTGGAGATCGCCATCGGCATGCTGGAATGATGCTGTGACCTGCCTCCCGATTTCCTTCAGAGGGGTGGGCCATGTCGCATCCGGGTAACGTGCTTTCTTGCATGCGTGGTGCCATAACGGGTTTGGCAATCCCTGCAGGGTGTGATGATAGGTCAATGAGCACGTGTCCACCGGGCCATCAGGCGGTCCTTTCTGGACCGCCTGACCCCCAGAGACGTTAGCGGCGGCTATCGATGCCGTCCCCGTTTGCGGAATCGACTATCGAACGTCTGCGTGCGAACTGTAAAGGGTGTTCGGGGGAGAGGGGTGCGCGCCTTGGCCTATGAGCGGGTTTTTTGATGGCGAGAGGCAGTTTATGACATCATCTTCCATTATCGACAAGATCGCAGCCGTTTTTACCTCAGCGGGCCATTGGGTGTCGGTGAATATCTTCCACCCGCCCGGTCTGCTGGAGGTCGGTTTGGCCGGCCTGACCTACTTTTTGGCGTGGCTTCTCGCCAGGAAGCTCTGCAGCTTTCTGGAAAGCAAATCCCAACACCCCCCCCATGCCCACTTTCGTTTCAGCCCGGACCATTTCGCGCTGGTGGTCCGTTTCGTGCTCTGGCTCTTTGCCCTGTGGTTCCTCCAGGTCCTTTTCACTATGCTGAAACTGCCGGCGGAAGCCCTCCGCCTGGCCTTCGATTTGGCACTTGTCCTGCTTGCCGTTCGCTTTGCAGCCCTCTGCATCAAAAGCCGTTTCTGGGTGCACGTTTTTTACGGCGTGAGTGCAGTGGTGATCGCCCTGCGCATTTTGGGCTTATGGAATCCCACCGTACACCTGCTGGCAAGCATGACCATCGAGTTAGGCGCCATCAGTTTCTCCGTGTGGGGAATGCTTAAGGCGATGGCAATTTTCATCGTACTCTGGGGAGCGGGTTCGGTTGCCAGCCGTCTTTTCGCCCACTGGCTGTCGAGCGCCGCCAACCTGACCTATTCGGACCGGGTCCTGATCCAGAGGACGTTCAACGGAATGATGGCGGCGATTGTCGTTCTGGTCTCCCTGCACGCCGCCGGCATCCACATGGCGGCCATCGCCTTTACCGGTGGGGTGGTCGGCATCGCCATCGGCATAGGGCTGCAGAAGCTTGGTTCCAACTTCGTGAGCGGAATTCACCTTCTGCTCGCCAAACCCATCCGCCAGGGAGATGTCATCGTGCTGAACGACGCCTTCAGCGGCGCACCCTTTGGATGGGTGACGCGGATCGGGATGATGTACGTCCATCTGGCCACCCGGGACGGGACCGAACACATGATGCCCAACGAAACGTTTTTGACCCAAAAAATCGAAAACTTGTCCTACAGCGACAATCGGGTGCGGGTGCGCATTTCTTTTGGCATTGCCTACAAGTCCGATCTTAAAAAGGCCATGACCCTGGCACTGGAGGCGGCCCGGGGCACCGATCGTGTCCTGAAAGCGCCGGAGCCGGCATGTGTAGTGACCGCATTCGGCGACAGCAATGTGATGTTCCAAGTCCTGGTCTGGGTGGAGGACCCCCGGCAGGGCCTCGGTCGGATCAAAAGCAATGTCCTTCTGGCGATCTGGGAGACCTTTCACAACAACGGCATAGAGTTTGCCTTCCCCCAGCGGGATTTGCATATTGTCGATGGCGGCAAGGCAAAGGGCGATGGACATCTTATGGCCCGGACAGTGCCGCCAGAGGTCCCCGCCGCCCGAAATGATGCTGATGTTGATCACTGAACATAGAAAGATCCCAGCTTACAAAGCGAAATGAATGAAAGGGAGATGGGAGTGTATCAACATCTCGCCATCCTGGCGGTTTTTATTCTCGTCTACAGTGCCACGGCCGGACGCTTGGAGAAACTGCCCATCAGCGGCGCGATCCTTGCCCTGGGGTTCGGTCTCGCTTGCGGACCTCTCGGCCTAGGAATTTTTACCCTCAATGTCCATGACGAACTGCTGCGGACCATGGCCGAACTGACCCTGGCACTGGTGCTCTTTACCGATGCGGCCCAAGCCGACCTGGATGTTCTCAAAATCAGCCTGCAGATACCTGGGCGTCTGCTATTGGTCGGTCTGCCGCTGACCATTTTGATGGGATTCAGCCTCGGTGTGTTGATATTCCCCGGGATACCCCTTTTCGAGATCGCCGTGCTTGCGACCATGCTGGCACCCACCGACGCGGCTTTAGGCAAGGCCGTGGTAACCAACATGAGCGTTCCGGCAGCGTTGCGGGAGGGTTTGAACGTGGAAAGCGGTTTCAATGACGGAATCTGCGTTCCGGTTCTACTGGTGTTTCTGGCCCTCGCGACCCATGCCGTGACCCATGAAAGCGGTTTTCACCTGGCGCTGCTGCTGGTCATGCGGGAGATCGGCATCGGCGCCGCCGTCGGTCTGCTTCTGACAACATCAAGCGTATGGGCACTGCGGAAGTGCGCCCAACGCAATTGGATCACCGCCACCTGGCGGCAGCTTCCAGTGCCCGCCCTGGCGTTTCTTTGTTTCGCCATGGCGCAGATCCTTGGCGGCAGCGGATTCATCGCCGCCTTTTCCGGCGGGATCCTCTTCGGGGGATTGTTGAAGTCTTACAAAGGAGACCTGCTACGTGCCGCCGAGGGGGCCGGCGACACCCTTTCCCTGATAACGTGGATGACGTTTGGATCGGTGGTCGTCGGCCAGGTTGTCGGCAAATTCAGCTGGTCGATTCTGCTCTATTCTGTTCTTAGCCTGACGGTGATTCGGATGCTGCCGGTATATCTGTCGTTTGCAGGGATGACCATGAGCACCGGCCGGAAATTGTTTGTCGGCTGGTTCGGCCCCCGGGGTCTGGCCAGCGTCGTGTTCGCCTTCATGGTTCTGCACCACAATCTACCGAACGGAGAGGAACTGGCCCTAACCGTTGCCTGTACGATAATCCTGAGCATTCTGGCCCATGGTTTCAGCGCGAACCCCCTATCGGCCCTGATGGCGTCAAAAAAATAGAATGGCATTAATTGAAAAAAAGCGTCAATCAATCCTGGCCCTTTTGATCGGCGTTTCGAGACCAATGACATGGCCATCGCCTACCAGTACCGGGTGGCCGGCAATCGCCTGAAGGTGTGGGGGACGAGCGAAATCCGTTATGAAAGCATCAACGAGCTGGTCTTTCACCTCTACTTTCTGGATGAACGGGACACGGTGATCGGCATCCACGATTTCTATTCGTTTCTCGATCACAGTAATTTCATTGCGCTCAAGGACAACACGCGCCAGTTTCATCGTGATTTCACGGTGCCCGAAGGGGCGGTGGCCTTTGCCCTCGGCTACGACGGGGAGACCGGTCAGAACAAGGAGGAGGACGGCATCTCCTTTTACCACTTTCCGTTCGAATGAGGACCGGTTGTGTAACCAGACCGTGGCGCACAAGACGAGAAAGTGGTAAAGAGAGCCACGAAAGACTATTTTTATCCTCATCCGAGCACAGGTGGCCGATGGAAGGGCCCTTTACCGCCACGCTGTTTTTGCTGATTCATGTGCTTGTTCAATTGGGTTTCATTGTGCGTGTTCTGCTGCGGCCCCACCGTGAGCCGGCCTCGCGCATCGCCTGGGTGCTGGTAATCCTCGCTTTTTCGGTTGTAGGTATAATGGCCTATATCCTTTTTGGCGAAACCAACCTCGGGAGGGGCCGCGCGGAACGGATGCGGGCGGTTATAAAGGCTCTGCCGGATATAAGTGCTTCATCGGGAAAGCCCGATGCGCTGCAATTTACCGATACTCCCTTACGCTACGCGCACCTATTTCAGCTGGGAAAAACGATCAACGGCTTCCACCCCGTGGACGGCAACCAAGCCCGGCTGCTGCCGGATTCCAATGCGGCCATCGATGCCATGGTGGCCGACATCGACGCCGCCCGGGAGCATGTCCACCTGTTGTTTTACATCTGGCTGCCGGACAATAACGGCTGCAAAATTGTCGAGGCGCTGAAGAGGGCGGCGGCGCGCGGGGTGACCTGCCGCGCCATGGCGGACAGCCTGGGCTCGCGCCTCATGACCCAGTCCGAACACTGGCGGTCCATGCGAAAGACCGGGGTGCACCTGGGCGTCGCCCTGGCCATCGGCAATCCACTGCTGCGGCCACTGAAGCGGCGTATCGACCTGCGCAATCACCGCAAGATTGTAGTGGTCGACCATGCCGTCACATACTGCGGCAGCCAGAACTGCGCTGATCCGGAATTTCGCATCAAGGCCAAGTACGCCCCCTGGGTGGACGCCATGATCCGTTTCGAGGGGCCGATCGCCAGGCAAAACCAGTATCTGTTTGCCGCCGACTGGGGCGCCGAGACCGGTGAGGATCTGGGGCCTCTGCTCGACCGCCCTATTGCACGACTACCCCAGGGGTTCCCGGCCCAGGTGATAGGGACCGGCCCCACGGTGCGCTATTCCGCCATGCCTGAAATGTTCGAAACCCTCATGTACGCCGCGCGGAAGGAACTGGTGATCTCCACCCCATACTACGTGCCCGACGAGGCCATGCAGGCGGCACTTTGTGCCAGTGCCCGCCGGGGAGTGGATACGACCATCATTTTTCCAGCCAGGAACGACTCCTGGGTCGTGGGGGCGGCCAGCCGCAGCTACTATAAAGACTTGCTGACCGCCGGGGTTCGCATCTTCGAGTACCAGGGCGGACTGCTGCACACCAAGTCCCTGACGGTGGACGGCGAGGTGACCCTGATCGGCTCCGCCAACATGGACCGCCGCAGCTTCGAGCTCAACTACGAAAACAACATACTCCTGTATGATCAGGCCCTGACAACCGATGTGCGCCAACGCCAGGCAAGCTACATCGAACAATCCAGACCGGTCGCCGGCAGCACCGTTGATAGCTGGACTTGGCGGCACCGTCTTTTGAACAACACGATTGCCATGCTCGGGCCCGTGCTGTAAAAAAGTGCCCGCCCTGTCGCGCTGGCTCCGATGAATCTCCAGACACTACCCCGTTTTTCCCCCGTCATGGGGGATTTCCCTTAACACCGAAAACGTTAAATTGAAAATACCGGTGTATTCTGCAGTTTGCGGTTAGACAACGGAGCAATGGTATAATGACGGCCTTATCAGTCAGCGGCAGGTCTCGTTACCGCTGCCATTGCGTTTCCGGGGAATCATCCCACGCGTAAAAGCGTTGTAAAATCTGTCTGATCTATATTCCAACACTGAAATGAGGTGTTGGACATGGCCAAGGAAATCAGCGTATTCAGTGAACTGAAGGCGATAGTGCGGGGAGACTTGAAGCTATGGTTCGGAAATCGCTGGTTTGCCGGTCGCTGCTGCTAACGTTGGTGGTTATTGTCGGCAGCTGTTTTTACGGTCCAAGTGTTGTCAGGGCAGACGAAACGCTTTGGGAAATGGGGGCCCAAGGCGGTTGGAGTTATAACGACGATGAGGAGTCGTTCAACCAGGCGGATATCATCGTGGCTTACCGGCTGCCGCTGCAGTGGCAGCGCTGGGATGTGTTGAATGCCAGTACCCGACTGACGGGGATGGTCAGTGTCCTGGATGGCGGTGGCGACACCGGTCTCCTGGGCACTCTGGGCCTGGAATTGTTGATCGGCCTTGGCGACAGCCCTTTCGAGTTTCGGACCGGCGGCGGTGCAACCCTGATGAGCCGCTACAAATACGGGGACGAGGACTTCGGGGGTGCCTTTCAGTTTACGTCGCACCTTGGCCTCGAGTATCATTTTCTTGAAAGCCTCAGTGCCTTCACAAGGATTCAGCATATGTCCAATGCCGGGATCTACTCGAGAACCCGGGGGTGAACCTGATGATGATCGGGCTGCGGTACAGATTTTAGGGTCCGCGTTAAAAGACCGGATACCGGAGTGCAACATTTACGATGAAAGGAATATTCATGAAACGGCTGTCTCTGATGGTCCTGTGGCTGCTTCTCTTTCCGGCAGCGATGCTGCACGCGGCAGCCACCACCGGGGCCTACGACTACCCCTTTGTCAACGCCTACGAGGCCACGGTGATCGGCACGCCGGCCATCTACCAGGCCGACTTGCCCGAGGAAGTTCCGGTCAAGGACTATAGCCTGACGGTTTTCGAGGACCGTGAGATCCCGGACGTGTTCTGGTACAGCGAGGGTCTGAAGTTTTCCCTCGTGCGCCAGAAGGAGCGCGCCCCGCTGATCTTCGTGATCGCCGGCACCGGGGCCAGCTACCAATCCCCCAAGGTGAAGGGGCTGCAAAAGGCGTTTTACCAGGCCGGCTTCAGCGTCATCTCCATCTCCTCGCCCACCCACATGAACTTCATCGTCAACGCCTCTACGACCAAAGTCCCCGGCCACATCGTCCACGACAGTGAGGATCTCTACCGCGTGATGGAACTGGCCTATCAAAAGGTAGCCGACCGGGTGGACGTTTCCGAATTCTACCTGACGGGCTACAGCCTGGGCGGCACCCAGGCGGCCTTCCTGACCCGCCTGGACGAGGAACGGCAGGTCTTCAACTTCAAGAAGGTCCTGATGATCAACCCGTCCGTCAATCTGTTCAACTCCGTGGGCCTCATCGATCAGATGCTGGCCGACACGGTGGGGGACGAGCCCGGCGCCTTCAACAGCTACCTGGGGCGGGTGATTCGTAGTTTTGCAACGGCCTTCGACCGCAATGAGCCGCTTGATTTCAACGAGGACTTTCTCTACCGGGTCTACAAGAAGAAGATTCCCACCGAAACGGCTCTGGAAAGCCTGATCGGGTTTTCCTTCCGCATCTCCTCGAGCAACATGGTGTTTACCTCGGACGTCATGAGTGGCTACGGCCTGCTGGTCCCACCGGGCACGCCGCTCAAGCAGACCACGTCCCTGATCGACTACCTGGGGGCCTCTCTGCGGATCAGCTTTCAGGACTACTACGAGCGCTATTTTTACCCGTTTTACCACTCCCAGAGCCCTGCCCTGACCTCGGCGGAACTGAAGCAGCAGATGAGTCTGGAAAGTATCGCGCCCTATCTGCGCAAGGCAGAAAAGATCGCCATGATGACCAACGCGGACGACCTCATCCTGGCGCCGGGGGAGATCGAGTTTTTGCGGACCACCTTTGGCGAGCGGGCGACCATCTGGCCTACCGGCGGGCACTGCGGCAACATGGAGCAAAAGGACGTCGTGGCTTTCATGGTGAACTATTTCAAGGAATAAAGGGAGACCCTCATGCACTACCCCCTACACATAAAAGACTGGATGCGGATTGTTGTTGTCGCCGTCGTGCTGACGGTGCTGGTGACGGGAGGCGGCGTGGCGGTGGCCCAGGAAGAGTCCGAGGCGCGTAAGTTCACCGAACCCACGGACCCCGGCTACGAAGCCCCCATTGCCAATTACGACCCCTGGGAAGGGTTCAACCGCAGCATGTACAAGTTCAATTACGGCTTCGACAAATACGTTTTTGTGCCCGTGGTCAAGGCCTATCAGTTCGTGCTGCCCAAGGTGGTCCGGACCGGCATCGCCAATTTTTTTGACAACCTCTACGAGATCGAAAACGTGTTCAACAATCTGTTGCAGGGCAATGCCGAAGGGACGGTGAATTCCACCGCCCGCATCGTGTTCAACACGACCATCGGGCTGGCCGGCATATTGGACCCGGCCACCCCGATGGGGTTTACGAAAATGGAAGAGGATTTCGGCCAGACCCTGGGCGTCTGGGGGGCGGGGCCGGGCCCCTATCTGGTGCTGCCGATTTTGGGCCCCTCCAGCGTGCGCGACGGCATCGGGACCGGGGTCGATGCCGCGGTGGGCACTGTCTGGGCGACGTTTGTGGTGGATGAGATTTACACCAATGCCAGTGATCGGGACAAGCTCTACTGGGGGATGACCGGTCTCTATTACATCAGCAAGCGCGCCGGCATCCCCTTTCGCTATTACGAGACCGGGTCCCCTTTCGAGTACGAGTACGTGCGTTACATCTACCTGAAATACCGTCAAGTCGAGATCGAGAGGTGAATGAAAGGCAGACGATCATCCCGGAAAGGAAACCTCGATGGCTGCAGCGGCTGAAATGACGGTGAAACAGGCATCGGCTGATAGGCTGCTGCTGGCGTTGTCCGGCAGCTGGAAGCTCGGTGAAGCGCTGCCTTCGACTGCCGACATCCAGAAAAGACTGGAAGCATCCGGCGGTATCGAGGCCATTGCCTTCGATACACAGAAACTTGCCGGCTGGGACTCAGGACTGTTGACCTTCCTGCAGCGCCTGCGGCGGCTCTGTGAAGAAAACCGCATCCGGATCGAGAGCGGCGGGCTGCCTGAGGGTGCCCGGCAATTGATGGCTCTGGCGGCGGCGGTGCCTGAAAAGAAGGACGCCCGCAGACCGGATAAGGATAGGCATTTTCTGGCCATGGTGGGCGACGAAACGGCCGACTTCTTCGCTTCCACAGGCCGGCTGCTGGCCTTCATCGGGGAAGCGACCCTGGCCTTCGGACGGCTGCTGCGCGGCCGGGCCGCCTTCCGGCGTACCGATCTGTTGCTGATCATAGAGTCCTGCGGCGGGCAGGCCCTGCCCATCGTGTCGCTGATCAGCTTCCTGGTGGGCCTTATCCTGGCCTTCGTGGGAGCCATTCAACTCCTGTTGTTCGGGGCTCAGATCTACGTGGCGGATCTGGTGGGCATCGCCATGGTGCGCCTGATGGCGGCGGTCATGACCGGCGTCGTCATGGCGGGGCGCACCGGGGGGGCTTTCGCCGCGCAGCTGGGCACCATGCAGGTCAACCAGGAAATCGACGCACTCAAGACGCTGGGTCTGTCACCCATGGAGTTCCTGGTGCTGCCGCGCATGCTGGCCTTGGCGTTGATGATGCCGCTTCTGTGCCTCTACGCCAACGTCATGGGCATTTTGGGTGGTCTCGTGGTCGGGGTGGGCATCTTGGATATCGGCATGGTCCAGTACTACCAGCGGACGATCGCCGCCGTGCGCCTCTGGGATCTGGGAATCGGGCTTTTTAGCGGTGCCGTTTTCGGCGTGATCATCGCGCTGTCCGGCTGCATGCGGGGCATGGAGTGCGGCCGCAGCGCTTCGGCGGTGGGTGATGCCGCCACGTCGGCCGTGGTGACGGCCATCGTGGGCATGACGCTCTCTACGGCCGTCATCACTGTTATTTGCAACCTTTTAGGAATCTGACCTCGCTCAGGAGGCAAGCGTATATCGGGATAACGCTCCATGGTGGAACGCACCCCCCACATTACCGTCCAAAACCTGAACATGGCCTATGGCGATTTCGTCCTGATGCGGGATCTGTCCTACACCGTCTATCGGGGCGACATTTTCATCATCATGGGCGGCAGCGGCTGCGGCAAGAGCACCATGATGAGTGTGCTGATCGGCCTAAAGAAGCCGGCGACCGGGCGGGTTCTCTATGGCGAGGTCGACTTCTGGGGGTCGCCTCCCGAAACCCGTGATCGGATTATCCGCCGGGCCGGTGTGATGTACCAGAGCGGCGCCTTGTGGAGCTCCATGACGCTGGCTGAGAACGTGGCGCTGCCGCTGGAAACCTACAAGAATTTGACGGCGGCCGAAATCAAAGAGGTGGTCGAATTGAAGCTGGCGCTGGTGGGTCTGGCCGGGTTCGAGGAATTTTATCCTTCAGAAATCAGTGGCGGTATGCAGAAGCGGGCCGGCATCGCCCGGGCCATGGCCCTGGACCCGGAAATTCTTTTCTTCGACGAGCCTTCCGCCGGACTGGACCCGGTCAGCGCCCGCCGACTGGACGACATGATTCTGGAACTGCGTGACAGTCTCGGCACCACCATGATTGTGGTCACCCACGAACTGGCCAGCATTTTTGCGATCGGCAACAATTCCGTGTTTCTGGACGTGTCCAAGCGCACCATGACGGCCACCGGGGACCCCAAGCAACTCCTGGCCGAAAGCCGGGATCCCGTCCTGCACGAGTTTCTGACGCGCGGCGAAGCGCTGCCGCAGTGAGGATGATCGAAAATGGCAAAGCAGGCAAATCGGATGATGATCGGCGGATTCGTTGTCGCCGCAGTGTTTCTGCTGGCGGCCAGTATCGTGGTCTTCGGTTCGGGGAAGTTCTTTAAAAAAACCGACCTTTACGTGATGTACTTCGAGGATTCCGTCAAGGGGCTTTCCGTCGGCTCGCCGGTGTTGTTCCGGGGGGTCCCCATCGGGGCCGTGAAGAGCCTTATCCTTCGAACCGACCCCGAGAAAAGAAAGACGGAAATTCCCATCATTATCGAAGTCGAACCGGGCCAGTTTGAAGTGGTGGGCGGTAAGAAAATTTTTACCGACTATGCGGAGGTGCTCCAAAAACTTGTCGACCAGGGATTGCGGGCCGTCTTGTCCCTGCAGAGCATGATAACCGGTCAGCTGTCGATCGAGCTGGAATTTCATCCCAGCACGCCTGTCAACTTGCATAAAACGGACTTGCCCTATCCCCAGGTCCCCACGATTCCCTCCACCACCCATCGGCTGGTCCAGGCACTTCAACGTCTCGATTTGGAAGGCATTGAAAAGAATTTGGAAAACACGCTGCATGGGATCGCCCTCCTGGTCAACAATCCGAACTGGAACGCCAGCCTCGAGGAATTAAAAGGCCTCATGGCCGATGCCCGTCGCCTGGTGCGCAACCTGGACAGCCGCACCGGCGCGTTGTCGGGGGACCTCGAGGGCGCTATCAGCGATGCCCGCAGTCTGATCAACAACGTCGATCATCAGGTAGCACCCATGGCCGCCAACGTGAACCGCACGGTGGAGGATTTCGGGCAACTGGCCCGCAACGCCGATCAGCAGCTCACATCGCTCGGCGGCAGTCTGGAGCAAACCCTGACGGCGGCCCGGGGCGTGGTATCGGACGAGGCGCCATTGATAGTGACCCTGGAAAAGTCATTGCAGGAAATCACACAGATGGCGCGTGCGTTCCGGGAGTTGGCCGCTTACCTGGAACGGCATCCCGAGGCCCTTATACAGGGCAAGAGCGGCTCCGGAGGGAACTGATATGAAGGCAACGGCATTCTACCGGTTTTGGTGGGTTGGGGCATTGGTCGGCACAATTCTTTGCGTGGGGTGCTTCGGCAAAAGTCAATCGTCGCGCTTTTACGCCCTTTCGGCCATGGAGCATACCGCGGCCGGCTCGTTGTCGGACAGCCCGGCGCGCGATGCCGCCATCGGGATTGGGCCCATTAAGATTGCCGATTATCTCGATCGCTCCAAGATCGTCACCCGCACCGGCGACAACCGCCTTGAACTGGCCGAATACGACCAATGGGCCGGTTCTTTCGAAGACAACCTGACCCAGGTGATGGCCGACAACATCGGCTTCATGGTGCCGACGGAACGAATCTCCCTGTACCCCTGGCCTACGTCCCTGCCGATCGATTACCAGGTGGTGCTGGATATCGTACGCTGCGACGGGCGGCAAAACGAGGACATACTGCTGGTGGCGCGTTGGCGGGTCCTGAAGGGGGAGGGAAAAGAGATCCTGGCGGTCAGGCGTTCCAATATTACCGAACCGGTGGACGGCCCCGGCTACGAGGCCCTGGTGGCAGCCCAGAGTCGGGCCCTGGCAGCGCTCAGCCGGGAGATTGTGAAGACGATTCACGCGGCTAGCCGGGAATCTTCACCCTTAAAGTCGGGCGGCTGAACTTCTGCAGCATGACCTTAGGAGAACTCCGTGAGCGCTTGAAATCTATAAACCGCCTTCCGCCCCCAAGGTTATGTCGTCATCAACGGAACGATCGTGGTGAAGGACAGCAAGGTGCTTCGCGTGAAACCGGGACAGCAGATTCGCTTTCCGGTCGAGCCCAAAGGCAAATTCAAGCCGATCGAAGTGGGCGGCTGGCTGAACAAATACACCATCGGTCTGAACCCCGATCTGGCAAAGATCCACTTGCATGACGACACTGGCGCAGGGTCGAAGTTGCACAAAAGCGAATGAACACTGCAAAGCGTATCTTTTTTCCAGGCCGATAGGAGCAACGAAATGAGTTTTTGTCTGCTTTAGGCACTCAAATTTGATTAACGCAATTATTCAAAGGTGAAGTTCCATGAAACGAAACATAGCACTATTTTTTATTGTAATGGTCTCGTCATTAGTGGCAGTTCAACCGGCATTTGCTGAGGAACATAATTATCCAGATATTTCTCGGAAGATTGAGAAACTTTCCCAGGGGCTAGCTGGCCGCGTCGGCGTGGCTGCACAGGAAATTGGCTCAGGGGTGAGTCTCACAATAAACGGCGATGAAACGTTTGTTATGGCGAGTACATATAAAGTGGCGATTGCAGTCACCTTGCTGGACCTTGTCGATAAAGGCCAGCTTAAACTTACGGATTTAATTGACCTCCCACCAGAAATGATGGTCGCAGGCAACAATGCGATCGCTGAGAGCTACATTCATCCGGGTATAAAGCTTTCTGTAGCAAATTTGATTGAAGTAATGATAACGGAAAGTGACAATACGGCGACGGACGTCAGTCTAAAGCTAGCGGGAGGTCCGCAAGCCGTAACGAAGAAGTTGCGTAGCATTGGGATTACAGAGCAACGAGTTGATCGGTATTGTAGCGAACTTTTAAAGGACTTCTATGGTTTACAGGACAAGACCTCGGTCTCTCCATCCGTAATTGCAGAGGCAATTGCCAAAGACCCAACGCTTCTAGTGCAGATGACTACGCCAAATATTGAATTCGAAAAGGACCCTCGTGACCAATCAACACCTAAAGCAATGTTGGAATTGCTTCTGGCTATCGACAGCGGAAAGGTGTTGAGTGAGAAAAGCCGCGCCTTCCTGCTTGCTACAATGTCCCGCACATACACAGGTAAAGATAGGTTGAGAGGCCTTCTGCCAAAAGGAACACCGGTTGCCCACAAAACAGGCACTATTGGCGGTGTCGCTAATGACGTGGGTTTCATAACGCTACCAGATGGCCGACGTTTTGCGATAGTGGTATACACCAAGAGCAGTACGACGCCCGTAGCTGATCAGGATCGAGCCATTGCGGAAATTAGCCGGACTCTCTACGACTTTTATTATTTAACGGCTCAAGACAAATAACCTTTTTCATGCCTATATAAATAGTTGCAGCGGACGATGAATCGATATCCGGTGTTTGACCACTCTCCCGGATATCTGCGAGCTGCGGCGAAGCATTTAGGCGGAGAATAAAAAATAAATAATTAATTCCACTCGGATTTGATTTGTTTTGAAATAAAGGACGGCAAAAGCTGCAAGAACACCGTTCTGAAAACTGAGTAAGAACTTTACTAAATCTTTTCAAGCCTAATTGGAGGGACGAAATGAAACAACTGAGAGTGCTTTGCGGCTTGTTGGCACTCAGCCTGATGGTGGTCATGCCGGCAGCGGCTGCCGATTATGACCTGGTTATCAACAATGGCCGGGTCATGGACCCGGAAACCAAGTATGACGGCGTAGCCAACGTGGGTGTCAAGGACGGTAAGATCGCCGTCATCACCAAAGACAAGATTACAGGCAAGGAGACCATCGACGCCAAAGGGTTGGTGGTCGCACCTGGATTTATCGATGGCCACCAACATTGTATTGAGCCCTATCAATACCGGTTGATGCTGCGCGACGGTCGTACGACGCTTCTGGACACAGAGATCGGCGCTCACGGTCCAAAGCTGGGCGAGTGGTACAAACGGCGTGAAGGAAAAGCACCGGTGAATTTTGGTGTGGCGGTGGCTCACGAATTTGCACGGGCAGAGGTCTTGGACGGCTTTACCGATTGGAAACATTTATACACTCCCGACGCGGAGAAAACCCGCTCCACAAAGGTCAAGATAGACGGCAAAGAAACCATTAAGGAGGGTTGGTCAAAGACCCGGCCCAATCTGGAGCAGGGAAACCAGATCCTTTCCCTGATTGACGAAGGCTTAGCGCAGGGAGGCCTTGGCATTGGTTCTACCGTTGGCTACATGCGCGCGGGGGTCTCGGCCCGCGAGATATTTGAGCTGCAAAAGCTGGGCGGGCGATACGGCCGTTTTATCGCAATGCATTTCCGCTATACGCCCGGTGATGATACCACCGAAGTCAACGGTATCCAGGAGATGCTCGCAAACGCGGCGGCATTAGGGACGCCGGCCATCGCCTCCCATTTCAATAATCCGGGATACAATATGGTGCATGAGCTTATGGTGCGGATGCGGGAACGGGGTTATAACGTCTGGGGTGAAATCTATCCATACGCCGCAGGCTCTACGGCTTTGAATGCCGTATTTCTCGAGCCGGAAGTCTGGGTACAGGCCCTGGGCAACAAATACGAAGAGACGATTCAGGATGTCGCCACCGGCGAATTCTACACCCAGAAATCGCGTGAGGAGATGCTCAAAAAGGAACCCGCACGTCTCGTGCTTGTCTACAAGAGCCCCGAATCGGCGATTGTTGACTGGCTTAAAATGCCCGGCGTGGCTATTGGTAGCGACGGCATGCCAATGATCCCAAGCGATAACCTAACCTGGGACACTCCCTTCGAAGATCTGCCCAACACCCATCCGCGGACTTCCGGGTCTTTTGGCACAGTGCTTCGCCTCGCCAGAGAAAACAATATTCCGCTGATGCAGGCCGTATCCATGACCAGTTACAATTATGCCAAGCCTCTGGGCGATATGGGCTTAAAAGCCATGCAGGTACGCGGCCGTATGCAGAAAGGCATGGTGGCCGACATCACGATGTTCGATCCTGAAACGGTAAGGGACAATGCGACCTACGCCAAAGGGACGCTGCCATCCACAGGAATTAAGCATGTGATTGTTAACGGGACAATTGTCATGAAAGACCAGGAACCTCTGAAAGGGGTGAATCCCGGACAACCGATCCGCTTCGAGCCGGTCAAGAGCAAGTTCGAGCCGCTCACCAAAGAGGGATGGGCGAAAACCTTCTATGCCTCCCCCATCGATTCCGGAGGTGGGATTCCTGGTTCACAGCCGAACATGATAGAAAGTCCCCTCGAACAGGTTGGAATGCATTAAATACAATAATATCAACATCTGACAAATTATGACAGTATGGCCGTTTGCCGGTTCTCGCGAATTGAGGCCGGCAAATGGTAGACCCCTTACTACTGGAGGCACATATGCGAATGAAAAGATAGACAGTGCTGCTTCTTTTGCTGCCTCTGATATTCGGAACGAACGGGTGTGCTGTTCAGGCGAAAATTGTCCAGCATCGTCTTGGGAGTTAAATAACACCATTCGCGAAACGCATAACGAGCAGCAGCTGAACGTTTTACGCCTCCGATATGACGAAAATCCATCGGAAAAAAAAGGAGATCGCATGGCAATGGCTAAAAAAATTATATTTCTTATGATATTAGTATTTTATAGTTTTGCGTGGGGGTCGGATGGAAAGGAAATTACGGTCAGCTTAACCGTTCCCGACCCAACGTGGTCCATTGTCATCGATGCAGTTTATACAGTTGGAAACGAATTGTGGGTCATTTCAATTGTTTCGCAAAATCCGGATATGATGGGCGCACAGGTCATCTCGACGGTTAAGGATTCTCTGAAACTGGCGGTTCCTGGTTTGCCCGTGAAAAATTTCATTATTGGAAAAACGTGGGCCTGGGAGAACACAGAACCGTATACCTTTATCCCGGATCTGAAACAGATAGAGACGGAACTTAAATCCGGTACACGTCTCTACCCGGAAGCTGAGCGAAGCACAGATCCCCGTCGGGTTTTGAACGAGATCTGGCAGTGGGAATCAACGACCACCCCGGTGGAAAAGATCGATGTAGCGAATCCGGAGCGCTACACGATCCTCTTGAAGGATGAGGGGAAAATCCAGGCCCGGTTCGACTGCAACCGCGGCGGCGGGGAATATGAAATCGCACCGGGTAAACTAACCTTCGGACCGCTGATCTCCACCCGCATGGCATGCCCGGAAGATACCATGGACGCCGCTTTCATGCGGGATTTGCAGAGGGTGACTACCTTTTTCGTCCAGGACAGCATGCTTTTCCTGGAGCTGCCATATGACAGTGGCACCATGCGTTTTCGGCCGGAGGAGGGTCACTGAATTCGAAAGTAAAGGACTTTCCCCCCTTAGAATTCTTAGCAACACGTCCGGAGGCAATCATGACCGACACGATCGACGCCCAAGAGTTGAAAGCCCTCGTTCAGTCCGTATTTTCGCCGACTCCGGAGGATCGCCATCTTCTTTTGATGGTGGATGTCCCGGACGACACGCTGCCCGACACCGACCTGTGGTGCACCCGTCGCGGCCTGGCCCAGGAATGGTGCGGGAAATTGGATGCGGTCAAAGGGGAGCTGGGCCTGGACAGCGTGCGCCTTCTGACCTACCCCAACGTGCACTCCAACAACGCGGACCTGCCCGCCTGGGGCGTTTTCGTGGAAACGGATCTGGAGAACCTGACCACCGACAAGCTGGCGGTCATGGACAACCGCGTGGCCATCGAAGATGTGCTGGCCAAGGTCCAGATCGTCCTGGCGCCCACCCAGCTGTCCACCACCGCTCCCATGAAGCTGCTCGCCAGGAAGCACCGCTTCCGGGCCGCCACCATGCCCGGCTTCACGCCTGCCATGATCCCCGCCCTGCGCATCGATTACGGCGAGGTGAACCGGCGGGTCAACCGCATCAAAGAGGAGGTGACCCGGGCCGAGGCTCTGGACGTTCACTTTACTGTGGATGGGAAGGACCGCTACGATGTTCATTTCGATTTGCGGCACCGGGCCGGCCATGCCTCGGGCGGCCGCTTCCCCACCATGGGGGAGGCCGGCAACCTGCCCTCCGGCGAATGCTACATCGTTCCCTACGAAGGCGAGGGGGAAGAGACTTCCCAATCCGAAGGGGTCCTGCCGGTGCAGTTGAATGACGAAGTGGTGATTTATCGCATCGCCCGGAATAAGGCGGTAGAAGTTCTCAGTCAAGGCAGGCTATCCGCGGGCGAGGCCCAACACATCAAGGATGAACCGGCGTACGCCAACATCGCGGAGCTGGGTTTCGGGGTGCTCAAGGATTTCGGATTAGGCCCGGTAGGGGTGACCCTCCTGGACGAAAAACTGGGGCTGCACATCGCCTTCGGTCGCTCGGACCACTTCGGCGGCGCCGTGGGCGTGAAAGACTTTTCAAGCCCCGCCGCGGTCATCCACATCGACCGCATCTACATCCCCGAGACGGCCCCCCGCATCCAGGTTGACCTTGTTCGCCTTTCCATGCCGGACGGCGGCACCCTGAATATCATGCGGGATGGACGCTACACGATTTTCTAAGTGTATATCGTAGACACGATCAACGATGAAAAAGGAATCGCGTGATGCTTGAAATTGTCTTGACACTTCCGGTGGTGGCCTTCGTGGTCTACGGCATCCTCAAGGGGTGGTACACCCAGGCGGTGCTAATCGTGGCGGGGTTCGCCCTGCTGATCGGGGGCTGGCTGATCGGCAGCAGCCCCATCATCCCCGAGGGCGCCGCCGGTGGCGTGACGCCCACGATTTCGTGGTTCTTCGACCTGTTCGAAAAGATGCGCGGCATGTTCAGCGCCACGGCTGCGGAACTGGGCATGAACATCATGGCGGTGGGCGGGTTTGCGGCCTACATGTCCAAGCTGGGCGCCTCCCACGCCCTGGTGAAAATCACCACGGCGCCCATGCACAAGATCAAATCCCCTTACGTAGTCCTCGCCCTGGGTTATCTGATCGGCGCCATTCTCAATATGTTCATCACCAGCGCCACGGGCCTTGGCCTTCTCCTGATGGCCACCATGTATCCGGTGTTTCGGGGTCTTGGCCTGAGCCGGCTGTCTTCGGCCGCGCCCATCGCCACCACCGGCGCCCTGGAGCTGGGCCCCACCCAGTCCAACGTGATCTACGCCGCCGGCCAGTCCGGCCTGGACGTGACCCACTATGTGTTCAGCTACCAGGTGCCGGTGGCCGTGCCCGCCATCCTGGTGATGGGCGTGCTGCACTTTTTCTGGCAAGCCATCATGGACCGCCGCGAACAGACACCACCGGGCGCCGAATCGGCACACGACGATGACGCGATTGCTGAAGACGCCCAGCTGCACACCACGCCGGGCTATTTCGCTTTGCTCAACGTCATCCCGCTGGTGTTCGTCATCGTCTTCAGCAAGCTGACCCATATCGGATACACCATCCACCTGGTGACGGCCATCCTGGTGAGCGTGTTTATCTGCGTGGCCGTGGACATCCTGAACGAACGCAGCGCCAAAAAGGCCTTCCAGAACCTCAAGGGGTTCATGGACGGGATGGGCAGCGTCTTCAGCTCGGTGGTGACCCTGGTGATCGCGGCCGCCATTTTCGCCGACGGCCTCAAGCAGATCGGCATCATCGACCTGATCCTGGATTCGGCGGCCGGGGCAGGCTTCTCGCCGGCAGCCATGATGCTGGTGATCGTGCTGGTGATCGGGGTTTCGGCCATCCTGATGGGATCCGGCAACGCGTCCTTCATGTCCTTCGGCGAGCTTGTCCCCAAAATCGCGGAGAAATTCAACATCGACGCCGCCCAGATGCTGCTCCCCATGCAGGAGACCTCCTCCCTGGCAAGAACGGTGTCCCCCATCACGGCCGTCATCATCGCCGTCTCGGGTCTGGCCAAGGTCGAACCCTTCGCTCTGGTCAAGCGGACAGCCGTGCCCATCGCCGGAGGGATTCTGACGGTGATTTTGCTGAATTATGTTTTATTTTTTTGAAGACCCGCGCCGCCGGGCAAAAAGAAAAGCGTCTGTTTCCATCCGCTTTTGCTGAAAAAGGACAAGAACATGGGATTCAAAGAAAATCTCTTGCAAAAGATCGCGATCGAAAAGTTGGCGGCACAGGTTTTGGCCACCGTGGAACCGCAGGCGGATGCCGCCAAATTCGATAAAGACGCTGCACGCCGGTTGATTGAAATGGGCGGCTTTCACCATCTGGCGCTCAAGGACCGCGATCTGGAGCTCTACATCCTGGAAGACAAGGGCAAAAAGAAGAAGATCGTCGTGCTCGACAACGGCCTGGCCATCTACGATACGACCATCGACGATGTCGCCATGCGCAAAAGCCCGACGGTCAAGGAGATGGTCAATCTGCGCAACGCCAGGAAAATACTCTCCGACAGTGACGTACGGGTGAGCAAACGCACCGATTCGGTGCGCACCCTCAAGACGATCATGGTCGACCGGCTCGATCTGACCTATACGGAAAGCGACATCGACGGAATTGCTTACGACGGTGCCGCCGCGCTGGAGAGTAACGATATGGATGGGGTTATGGAAAGCCTCGCCCTCTTCAGTGAAATATTGGGTTTCCCGGAACCTCCCAAAATCTTTCGGGCCGCCCATCACGAGATCCGGGGCGAAGTAGGCAAGGGGTCAACGGGGTCGATCCGATTGGGACCCGGGTTCATCTACGACAGGATGCGCAACACCCTCAAATTCATCCACTTCGAAGATGATTTGGAGCATTACATGCAAATCCTGCATGGCGATGCCTCGGCCGACGCCCAGGGCGTCGAGGTTTTCAAGCATTTCAAACAGCTTGTCCTGGATCGCAAACCGGTGCTGACCGACGCGGCCTGATGGATATCGTCGGACACTCGGTTACAGTGCTATTAGCGATTTGGATTTACAACGGCGGCGGCTGGCCGCTGCCAAACCATACAAAGAGGAGAAAATAATGAATACAAAGCATATAGCAGGTCTGCTGGCGGTCACGGTCCTTGCCATGCTGGCAATGGTTGCCGTTCCGGCCCTGGCCCAGAGCGACGACATGGAAATTCTGCGGGAAAAGGTGCGGGCGGACAAGAAACTGCTGGTGGCCCAGAGCATGCAGCTCACCGATGAGGAAGGCAAGGCCTTCTGGCAGATTTATGATGCCTACCAGGATGAAAAGAGCAAGCTTGCCGACCGGCGCATCAAGGTCATCGAGGACTATGCCGCCAATTTCCAAACCTTGTCTGATGACGTGGCCAAGGACCTCGTCGATCGAAGCATCGGGATTCAAAAGGACGCCGTGAAGCTGATGGAATCCTATCTGCCAAAATTCAGCAAGGCCGTGGGCGACAAGAAAACCGCGCGGTTTTACCAAATCGAAAATAAGATCGATGCGATCGTAAACTTCGAGCTAGCCGCGAACATCCCGCTTGCCCAATAAGTCAGGCCGTTACGGTAGTCGAAATAGCCGGGCTGTTATCGCCAGCATCCTCGCTAAAGTATTGACTGCCGGCACACCGGGCGTTGTAAAAAGGTGCAGGAAATCCATGCCGGAGACACGCACGCTCCTGCAGGCTCAGGCGTTCATTTCCGGATGTTGATAGCCGAGTTTAGAATACGTCGGCTGGTGATGACGTTTTCATGTCGTTTTTAAAGCGAGGTCTTATGATACTGTTCTTTGCGAGTGTGGGTCTTTTAGTGCTGGGGTATCTGATCTACGGCAGGCTGATCGACCGTCTCTTCGGGGCCGACCCGTCGCGTCCCACCCCGGCCGAGACCATGGCGGACGGGGTGGACTACATCAAGCTGCCGCCCTGGAAGATCTTTCTGATTCAGCTGCTCAACATTGCCGGACTGGGGCCGATCTACGGACCGATATTAGGCGCCCTCTATGGGCCGGTGGCGTTGATTTGGATCGTTTTCGGCTGTATTTTCGCCGGGGCTGTGCACGACTACTTCTCCGGCATGCTCTCGGTGCGCCATGATGGCCAGAGCATCCCGGATGTGGTGGGGCACAACCTGGGCCGTGGGTTCATGCAGTTCATGCGCGGGTTTTCGGTGATCCTGCTCATTTTGGTGGGCGTGGTCTTTTTCCTTGGGCCGGCCGCCCTGCTGCAGAGTCTCACCGGTATCGACCTCAAGGTGCTGATCGGCATCATCATCGCCTACTATTTTCTGGCGACCATCCTTCCGGTGGACAAGATTATCGGGCGCATCTACCCGGTGTTCGGCGCCGTGCTGATCTTCATGGCGGTGGGCACGATCGCGATGCTGATCGTCAAGGGATATGACTTCTACCCGCAGCGCACGTTCAGCAATGTCAATCCGCAGGACTTGCCGCTGTGGCCGTTGATGTTCATCACGATCGCCTGCGGCGCGGTCAGCGGGTTTCACGCCACCCAGTCGCCGATGATGGCGCGCTGCCTGCCCAACGAGAAATATGGACGCAGCGTGTTCTTCGGTTCGATGATCGCCGAGGGCGTCATTGCGCTGATCTGGGCCACGCTGGCCATCTCCTTCTTTGACACGCCGGCGGCCTTGGACCAAGTCCTGGCCGAGGGGGGACCGGGCCTGGTGGTCAACCATGTCTCCACCACGCTGCTAGGTCATTTCGGCGGCCTGCTGGCCATCATCGGCGTCGTGGTGCTGCCGATCACGTCGGGGGATACGGCCTTTCGCAGTGCGCGGCTGATCATCGCCGACATCTTCAAACTTTCCCAGAAAGAGCGGCTCAAACGCCTCGTCATTGCCGTTCCGCTGTTTGCCGTAGGCTTTCTGATCTCACTCTCCGACTTCGGGCTCATCTGGCGCTATTTTGGCTGGGCCAACCAGACCCTGGCAACGGTGGTTCTCTGGACGGCAGCCGTCTATCTGGTGCGGGAGAAGAAACTGCACTGGGTGGCAACCATTCCGGCCATCTTCATGACGGCCGTGGTTACCACCTTTATCGCCAACTCGGGCATTGGTTTCAACTTACCGATGCACATCGCCACCAGTATCGGTATCGGAAGTACCGTTGTAGCGACGGTGGCCTTTTTCTGGAAAGCCAGGCTAATTCAATTGCCACCCACAGAAACGCCGGAGGAACAGTGAAGGTTATTCGAAAGTCCGTCGCGACCCATTGGGGGTTAACCACAATCGAATCCGCAATGAACATGGACGCCAGTCGGCCGGCCGGGAAAGGGAGAAATCAGTGAAAACCGGAATGATGCTTCTGATAATGGGTATTGCGGCGATAGTGCCCGAATGCATTTGGGCGCAGGACTATAGCGGGCAGTGGTTGGGGACGATCACCGAATCGCAAAACCACTGTGAAGACCTGGGCAAGGCCGAACCCGGCGACTACAAGATCACCATCGTCCAAAAGGACAACGCGATCCTGCTGATGGAAAACGTCGTGCAGCGGCCCTACCGGGGTGTCATCGACCCCGAAACGCCCCGGAACGTCCGTGTACAGGGGACCTACAACGTGGACGGCGGCTATGTGAGCGAGATCGTCGACATCGTCTTCGAAAACGAGCGGCAGGGATCGGGACAGTCGGTTTGGAGCTGGTCGGACGGTTACTATCAGTGCGGGGGACAGTTCAAGTTTGAATTGACTCAAATCCGAAATTAGGCGTCGGCAGCTTTTTCAGTTGGGTTGATCGGCAGACAGCTCCCCTATGCAGCATACATATGCAAGCCTTCTGCTGGGCAGGGGAGAGCCCTCTTTTTATGTGAAGGAGCAGCTGTGACACTCCAGCATCCAGGAGACCATTGATAATATCTATGGCCACCTCATTCCAGGCAGCAATCGAGGTGCCGTAAATCAGCTTGATGCGCGGCACTCATCCGCAACCTGCCAAAATAAAAAGGCCGTAACCCATAAGGATTACATCCTTTTCTGTATCAGTGGTGCAGAAGGCCGAATTAGGCACCTAAAATAGATTACCAATTAAAAAAGGGGAGGCGCCAAAAGCGCCTCCCCAATCCTTTTCACCTTGCCTTTACTGCATTACCGCCTCATCCTCAAGCTTCCCCATCCTCGTTACCTCTATATCCAGTATTTACAAGGGTTAAATGTCAATAGCGGTATCTTAATGACGGTATCCAATCTTATGTTTGTTTAGATATGAGAAAATGATCCAATAAGCATTAAAGGCCATTTTTTTTGTACTTGCTGGGCGGCTTATAGAAGGATTTTATTGATCATGTTTTGCCCCAACATAAGTGGCCAAGACTTTATGGATTTTTCTGGTTAGAATACGCCGGTAAAAAGTAGTGCAGGGTGCAGGATTGTCTCGATCGTGGAAATGGATGCCGTGGACAAAATGACGCGGGAGGAGCGAAGGCGGGCGCACGTGGAAAAGAAAAAAAGATATTAGGAGCGAAATCGGGATAGGATCAACGCCAAGCGGGGGGAGCGGTATGCCGCTCAAAAGAGACGGCCCCCGGAATGATCAAGGGAGCCGCTCCAGTTGATTGGTTGACTCGGAATTTGTATTTATCGACGCAGCTTAATAGAAGACTCGTAACGAAAAGTAGAGCGTAGAAAGTCTATGTCGCATGGTTATGACTCTTGTGAGGATTAAGATGGACAATTCGTTAGTCAATCATTCAAGTATTCGGTCACAGTAGCCTTGAGGCTGTCAGCATGTTTGAATAAATCATCAACCCCATCTATGGGTATCCGCTCTTCATTCTTATTCTTTATGATCCCAAGATACTTTTGAATCGTATTGAAATGCAGGCGGCAAATAGGCTTCCTATTATTGTCATCCAGCAGGATTCCACAGTAACTTTTGGTGTCCCTCATGGCGACGCGCTTAACGTCGACCACCTCACGCACGATGGCCTTGACGATGTTGAAACTTTCGAGTTCCTCTTCTGTAGTCTTGACTCCATCTTTGGCGGCCTCATCAGGCACCTCGGTTTCAGAAGCTTGAACAATTTCCTGTGGCTCCTCTTGGTCTGCGTTTAAGGCTGTCTGTATCCGCTCATTGACCCTCTCTCTAAGCGATTGGCTGAGTGCCTTCTTAACGATGGGTGTGAACTGATCAATTACTTGTTGATACAATCGGCCAGAGTAAACTTTTGCAGTGAAGAACCGTACAAAGTCATTGGAAGGGCTATCCAGTTCCTCCCTAAACACCTTTTTGATAGCGTTGGTATATTTTAGGTCACTGGCAGTGGTCAGGATGTTCTCGAGGTCAAAGGTGGTCTTAGTGAATTTCTTGAGTTCCTCGACCCTCTGTTCATCGAAGTCCAGCATGTCGAACTCAAAGAACGGTTTGGAATCCATCTTGTTCGGTTCATCAAGGTCCGAAAAGAACTGGTAATAGATACCGTTGGTCAGGATGCCGAATCTGGCCTCAGTGACTGAAAAGTAGCGATATAATTGTGACGCATGGCAGCCTTGGAGATTAGCTCCACACCACTTGCATTCGATAAGCATCACCATGGAGTCATCCTTTTTGATGGCATAGTCGACCTTTTCCCCTTTCTTGGTGCCGTGGTCTGCAACAAACTCAGGAACTACCTCCAGAGGATTGAAAACGTCATAACCAAGGGCTTGAATGAAAGGCATGACGAAGGCGCTTTTAGTCGCCTCCTCAGTCTGGATGTGGTCGAGTGTTTTGGGGATTCGTTGGGCGATTTCCTGCACTTTGTCGATGAAATCCATAAGACGGTCCTCTCCATCGGTGTTTGAATTGATACCTATGACTTATAATCGCTTTCGGAGAAAGTCGGAAAGATACGGCAAGATAACAACTATTTGTATCACTGCGTCATTTGGATTTCAAGCATAGGATACGAACCCGTACACCACTGGAACGGTCAAAGGGAACAGGTAAACTATACCAAGCCAAATCCCCTTCAATCAGAAAGAAGTTCTCAAGATTTTTTAAACAACATTCAAACAACGTAAAAGGGGCTACCGATAAACGGTAACCCCTTTTGACTATTGAATATTTATGTGCCGAAGGCTGGACTTGAACCGGATACACCTTTTATTAATGATTTTAATGCAAAGAACAGTCTTTTACTGACTGTCTACTGACTACGAAAAAATATTTAAATAACTGTAATAATAGAGAAAAAATGGTGGAGGCGGCGGGAGTCGAACCCGCTCAGCCTATAATTTTGAAAATAAGCGATACGCCTGCAACTTGCTGGTTTCATTAACACATTGCGGATATAAAATAAGTTCAAAAATACAATTTTCTCTCAATTCATCCAATCAATCTACCCCATAGTTACCCCAGTCTGATGGCTCTCTGTCAAATTTAGACAGAATTCTACATACCAACATTATTTATCTCTATCCCATAGGAGGTTCAATATGGAAGAACGAATACGTACATCTGCAGGAAAAATGATCCGTGAAGCAAGAATGGACAAAGGATGGACCCAGCGGGAACTGGGCAAGATGCTGGGCTACGATTACGGAAACTTTATCGGAATGATCGAAAATGGTAACTCAATCTTGCCCATAGATAAGATTCCGATCATCAGTGAGATTTTGGGTTTGAATCCCAAAAAATTATTGAAGGAGGTAATGCTTTGTAAGCACCCGGGAGTTGCAAGGTACATTTAACAAGTGAGAGGGGAAAAGGCGCCCATCCGCTTTTCCCCTCTCATTTAAAAACTCGGGAAATAAGGCCGACCCGGAATCAGATAGGATCACCACTGTTTTAAGCGCTTTTCGCACTCATTTTTAGGCAAGCGATCGTTAATTGACATGAGTTCAGTCAGCTTCCTGTGTGCGGTGCTCTTGGTGATAATTGATGAGGCTATCAATTGATCCAGCACCCACAATGATCCGTGTACCTCAATCTTGAGGCTTTTTGCTGTTTTGGTAAGCAGTTTTTCACAGGTAAGGATTGTAGCGTCGAGTTTTTTGGCAAGGTGCAGACAACTGCAATCCGGTTCGGAAAGTTTTGATGAATGCGCCTGCATCAGACTTTCTATGACATTTTGATCGTCAGCCGTCAGGCTGTATAGTGACAGGTTGCTCTGTCGGATGCTTTTTTTTATGGGTATCTCATACTCATCGCCTTCAAGCTCCGTCAGCACAGATGATGTGATGTGTGCCCGGAATCCCAGTTGAAGGAACTCATGGAACAGATCAACATCGATCAAATCAATCAAGAGGCAAGCATCGTTTACGACGACGATCATGCGGCGATTTGAAATTCCTTTCTAAATTTAGACAGCCCCACATTCATCAGTTCAGCACCCTTTGACATGGTAATTATCTCTTCGGCGACAGCCCATGAGACGAGCTGCTTAAAACGATTGGCATATTCCCTTCCGACATAATGTCCGGGCTCTTCGGTTTTTCCGGAGCGCCACCCCATTTTGTTGGCGAGGATGAAAAAACGCCTATAGCTAAAATCGTTGATAATCCCAAGGTTTCTTGCTCTCACCATTAGCGCCATGAGGGAAAGACCATAGATACCTTTGAGCTTTTTTAATTCCAAAAAAGTGATTTTACTCCGACGCGGGCCGATTTCTTCAATCATTTTTTCTTTAGGTATCAGAAATGCACCAGCAAATTTGTGGCAAAGTTTCTCGAGATCGCCGTCTCTGCAATCACCAAAGGTGAGCATGAGATGAGCCAACTCGTGGACTATGGTCAATCGTTTCCGTACAAGGTCGTGGTTTTTATTCACGGTGATCACGGGAATTTCTTTTGCCCATGCCGAAAGACCGTCAAATTCCTCCGGGAGATCCACCTCAAGGATTCTAATGCCCTTATCTTCAAGCAACTCCATAAGGTTTGAAACTGGCGCGATTCCCAGGCCCCATGCTTCGCGTAAACGCATGGATGCACCTTCGACACCATCCTGATTTTCAACGATGGTATCTCTCAGTGGATTAATGAACGCAGTTTGCTGGCCCATTACGCTTTCAATTTCTATGAACCGCTCCAAGAAATCGAGAGTTTGGTATTTTACACGGTTTTCATCTCTTTTAGACAGTCTCGATTTTTTCCTGAACTCGAGCCCGGTCAATTCAACTTGAGATTGCCTGTAAAAATATCCGGTTTTGACCCCTAAGGTTTTTGATATAGCTATCAGGATGTCCGATGCCGGGTACATTTTGCCTTTTTCGTATTTACTAATGGCCTGTTTGGTAATCAGGTTTTGAGTAGCATCTGCAAGTTTCTGTTGAGACATTCCGGCCATTTTTCGTGCAGCCTTTAGCCTTGCTCCGAAACCATCCATAACGTTCACCTCCCCGTAGAACTATTATAACGTTTTTGGTTGGCCTTGTGGTTGACATAATATACATGAAAATCAAATTTGTCAACCATCATCATGTATCTTCATCGTCCTCCGGACGACACCATCTACTGTTTAATGCAGGGTAAGTTTAAATTGGTGACTGGATAGCGCGATTCGACCGAGAAAGGCGTGCGGCGATAGCCATAGCCTGCTAATAACTTAGCGACTGGCATATGATTTGCTATCTTATTGTCGGACCGTGAAAGGCCACCGACAGCCCCTCCAAGAAAAACTGATGTTATTCAAATGATTGCCGTCATTTGGAGGATATCCATATGATTAAAGAGATGTCTATCAAATGTACGGATATTACTGCGCCTGTTAATCAAGTAGTCATTTAGAAGTGATCCCTGTTCCTGTTAAGGCTTGATTTCAAGATGACCGGATTTACCGTTCTCAATAAATTTTTCCTCAGAAAAAGCACTGCATCCCTCGACGGAATGTAGTGCTTTTTATTTGAACCGGCACGCTTCGATAAATTGAATATCGAGTAGTTATACCATTTTTCATATCCCGCCCCATGAAAAAGGAGCCTGCCATGCGTCGATCGATTTTATCTGCCTTCCTGATGGTATCTGTTTGTATCCTCATTGTGATTTCACCCTTCCAAGTTATTGCCCAGGAAACAGCCGACAATAATGAAACCGCTGGCCCCGTGCTGATTGTTGTGGAAGATGAGGGCGAGGCCGCTGCGCCCCAGTCCCCGGAACTGGAGGGCGAGGTGAGCCCCACTTTAGAGGAAGCCGACAAGCTTGATCCTGAAACGATTGAAGGGGTCATCATGTCCAGCGTATCGTCGACAACCTCGACATCTACGGACGAAGAAGGTTCGGTCACGCAACTTATCGTGGAAAACGCCGCATTCACCGGCGCCGCCCAATATACCATTCCTATGGAAGTCCCGCCCGGGCGAGCCGGAATGACCCCTGAAATCAACCTGGCTTACAACAGCTATCTCGACAACGGCTGGCTGGGGGTCGGCTGGTCTCTGGGCATGGGCAGCATCCAGCAAGCCACCAAGCTTGGGCTTGACTACTCCGAGACTGACTTTGTTTATGTAAAAGATGGTAGACGGGAAGAGTTGGTGCCCCGCGATGACTGGGGGACCGACACCTATGGCGCTAAAATTGAAGGCACTTTTACCCTTTATTTTTTTAATGCCGCCACCGGCGGCTGGGAGGCCAGTGCCAAAGACGGGCGAAGGTACTATTTCGGGACCAGCACATCATCAAGAAAAGAAGATCCTGTTGATCCGAACAGGGTTTTCCAATGGTGCCTGGATCGCGTCGAAGATCCCAACGGCAATTTTTATTCCATAAGCTACGTCAAGGATCAGGAAGAAATCTATCCGCAGTCAATCGTTTATACCGGTAATATTTCCACTGGAAATACCGGGGCTTATCATATCAATTTCACTTTAGAGGACCGCACCGATACCGAAGTGAGCCTGATTTCCCGATTTGCCGTCACCCGCGGCAAACGGCTTGATAACATCGAAATTCTTACCGGCGGGCAATCCGTTTCCAAGTATGAATTTACCTATGATTATGGACTATCCGGCAAGCGATCCCGACTGATAAGCATGCAAAGGACAGGATCGGACAGCCTGTCGGTGTTGCCGGAAACGAGTTTTGACTATCTTGAAGGTGGTGATGGCACCATTACGTATGCTGGATATAAACCCGCTTCTTTTCATTATTATGTCGCTTTCGGCGATATCAACGGCGACCGGCGTGCGGATGCTGTCGTTTATACCCAAACTTCGGGATGGTTCCATTGGGATGGCGGATACGGGACAACTGTCACAGGCCGCTGTTGGTCGTATCTAAGCAACTCCAATGGCGTTTTAACCACCGCCACTTTGATTTATCAGGACATACAGACCTTCAGAGATTCTTATTCTTACCCCATAGCCCCCATATTGCACGGGCCTATCCAGTTGGCCGATATAAGCGGGGATGGCCGAGCAGACATGATTCAAGACAATAAGGTTCGACTTTCCTCGGGAGGGGGTAATTTCGGATCGGCTGTAAGCCTCTCAAAAGCGCATAGTGTCATGGGCGATGTTAATGGTGACGGCCTTCAGGATATTGCTGGTTACAGTTCAAGTTACACTCAAATCAGCACTTCGAATGGCAACCGTTATTTTACGACTATTGCGAATTTACCTAAAGGAAGTGGTGGAGATCTGTATTTAGTCGATGTCAATGGAGACGGTAATGCCGACCTGGTAAGACATAATGGCGATGAGAGCCGAATATATACATCCATATACGAGGATGGGGCATTCCTGTCAGAAACGACTTTTGACATTGGGGTTTCCTACAAATCGGTTTCATTCGCGGATATCAACGGGGATGGCCTGGCTGATCTTTCCGCCAACCAGTATGGCGGCGGGGCGACTATAACGGATGTATATGTATACCTTTCTAAT
The DNA here is from genome assembly GCA_014237395.1 of Desulfobacteraceae bacterium. GTDB lineage: Bacteria > Desulfobacterota > Desulfobacteria > Desulfobacterales > UBA5852 > JABZFP01. Next base: position 393,455 of record JABZFP010000014.1, read on the forward strand.
GGTGAAGGCACCTTTGAAGATTATTCGCAAACAACTGTAAATGCCGCTGGCAGCGGCGTGTTTTATGCTGATGTGAACGGTGACGGGCGGGGCGATTTACTCGTTGCTGATACGTCGGGCAAAATTCGTTCCTGCATTTCCCTGGGCAATGGGTTATTCGACACCCCCCTGACCACGGCATCCGGTTCTTCGGGTGGGATTTTTTTGGCGGAGTTAAACGGGGACGGCAAAACCGATCTTATCGTCAAGAATAGTACGATGTTGAAGAGTTACATTTCGGCCGGCACCAATCCCCGGCCGGACCTTCTTGAAAAGGTCAATGAGGGCGCTGGAGCGGAAATATCATTTGCCTACAAGTCCTCCCGGCCAATGACACCAAGCAATTTCCCCTATGTGTTTCAAGTGCTTGACACCCTTACCATCAATGATGGGCTATGCAATCTGGTCACGGCGGAATATGACTATACGGGTGGTCTTTACAGCTATCCCACCCGCGAGTTCAGGGGCTTTGCAACGGTTACCCGAACTAATCCAGATAATACCATCGGTGAAACCCAATATCACCAGGACGAATTTATGAAGGGTCGTATCGCGCAGGAGGGCTTGTGGGCGGCGGGTGCCAATCCGGCAACCGCCACGCCCCTGTCACTCACGACCAACACATGGGAAACCGAGTATTTAGACGCGCCTGATAATACGACAGCTTTCGTAAAGCTATCCCAGACCCGGACCGAACATAACGATGCCGTCACTGTTTATACCCAGCAGGACTTCACCTATGACAGCGCCAACGGCAACCCGCTGACCGTAACCGCCTCCGGCAGCGGGGCTGAGAATGTCACCACCGAGTTGGAGTGGGATAACTACGGGGACTGGCTGTGGCGCAAGACCAGGGAAACCCTTACTGGTGCAGCCACGGGCAAGGTGCGGGAGAGCACCTACGAATACCAAAACTATACCGGCAACCTGACGGCCGAAGAGAAGTGGCTGGCCACCGGGACCAACCCCCAAACCACCTACCAGTACGATACTTACGGCAACGTCACCCACCAGACCGATGCCCGCAACAACACCACGGTGATCGCGTACGACACGGCTACGGCCACTTTTCCGGTGAAGATCACCTATCCGGCCACCAGCGGCGTCAACCATATCGTGGAGATGGCCTGGGATGCGCGCTACGGCAAAAAAACCTGGGACAAGGATGAAAACGGCAATTTCACTTATTATGCCTACGATCCTTTCGGCCGTATCGCCCAGACCGATCTGCCGGATGGCGGCCAAACCACGGTGGCCTATTTTGACGACGTAGTGCCGCGCTACACCCTGACCAAGGTCAAAGAGGATGCTGCCGGCACCACGATCGATCGCTACCGTTATCTCGACGGGTTAAACCGCGAGGTGCAGACCGTGGCCTTCGGTGAGAGCGGGCAGACCATCATCACCCAGGCTGTCTATGACGAAATGGGCCGCCTCTCGTTGAAAAAAGGCCCCTTCTTTGGATCGGGTTCCGGCTATCCCCAGACACCGCCGGCCGAATACCCCTGGCAGCAGATTTATTACGACAACCGCAGCCGGCCGATAGCCGTGGAAAGCCCACACATGCAGTACGGCACCATCGAAACGAGCATGGCCTACAGCGGATTCGATACCACCATTACCGACCCGGACGGCGCGCAGAAAACCGAGTCCCGGGATTATCTCGGGCGCATTGTTCAGGTCACCGAATACAACGGCGCGGAGCAGTATCATACCGACTACGCCTACAATGCGGCCGGCGACCTCACTTCGGTGACCGACCACCTGGACAACGTCACCACCGTGAGCTGGGACACCCTGGGCCGCAAAACGTCCATGGACGATCCGGACATGGGAGCCTGGTCCTACACCTACGATGCCAACGGTAATTTGCTGACCCAGACCGATGCCAAAAACCAGGACATCACCTTCACCTACGATGAACTGGACCGGATGACCTACAAGAGCTACTCCACTTCGGACCCGGCCGTGGCATTCCTGTACGACAACACCACGGCAGGGAAAAACGGCATCGGCCGCTTAAAGTCGGTGGAGTCCTCCCAATCCGTTATCAGCTACAAAGCATACGACGCCGTGGGCCGGCTGCTGGAGGAATCCAAGCAGGTTATCGGCAACGCCACCGTCTACTCCACGTCCTATGCCTATGATCTTTCCGGCAAGAAGATGCAGACCATCCATCCGGACGGCACCACGGTAGGCAATGGATTTTATCCCGGCACCAATCTCCTGAATACGGTGACCGGCACCGGCGCTACCACCTATGCCACAATCAGCCAATATCAACCCAACGGCAAGATCGGGCGCATCGATCACGGCAACGCTGCAGTGACCACATACAGCTACGACACCTGGTCCGAGAAACTCACCGGGATCGTGACGCGGGACTATCTCGATACCGAAATCCAGAACCGCAGTTATCTCTATTCGCCAGCCGGGGACATCGAGGAAATCGACGATGCTTACAATGATGTCACCTACACCTATTCCTATGACGATCTGCACCGGCTGGCGGGGGAGACCAACACGGGCGCAGACGGACCGATCTATTACACTTACAACGCCATCGGTAACATGACCCAGCGCATCGCCGGGACGGATACCTTCGACTACACCTACGATCTGTCTCACCCGCATGCGATGAGTAGCATGGATCTCAACGGCACGCCCTACAGCTATACCTACGATGACAACGGGAACATGACCGCCGGAAAGGACTTTACCGATCCGGCCAACCCGGCACTGCGCACCCTCACCTGGAATGCCGACAACATGCCCGTTTCGGTCAGCCGCAGCGGAGTGACCACTACTTTCAAATACGACGGCTTGGGACGACGGGCCAAGAAGCAGGTGGGCGCCGGATCGCCGACCTATTACATCGGGGCCGAATACGAGGTGATCGCCGGGGGCAATACCAAGTACATCTTCGCGGGCAACCTCCGCATTGCCAAGGTATCCGCCACCGGGGTATACTATTTTCATAAGGACCATCTGGGAAGCTCCACCGTGATGACCGGCGACACCGGTGCTGCGGTGGAAACCAGCGAATACCGCCCCTATGGGGCCTTCCGCAGCCAGACCGGAACGGCGGTATCCGACTACAAGTTTACCGACCAGGAATGGGATGCCGAGGCTGGGCTGTATAATTATGATGCTCGGCTGTATGATCCGGTGATTGGGAGGTTTATCAGTGCAGACAGTATTGTTCCTGATCCCATCAATCCTCAAAGTCTGAACCGCTATACTTATGTTCATAACAATCCTCTCATATATGTAGATCCGACAGGGCATTGGGAAACTGACGGTGATTATGGACCGGAGCGAGATGGACTTGAAAGTGATATAGCTGATGCCGCCGGGATGGGGTATGAGGGAGGAAGCGAGAGTTATAGAACGAATACAAGACGTGACAATCCGATGGATTTGCAACGTGTTCTGATAAGTCGTTCTTGGAGATCTTTTGAAGATATGAAAAACTATATGGGATGGGCTTTTAGAGCCTTAAATCCAAGCATAACCTACAGCTTTTCAGTCGTTGGATTAGATGTCCAGGTGCCTATCTATACTGAACATGGATTATTCGGAAAACCTACTTTTGGTGTCTCAACAACATTAATAGGGGGTGGTTTTTTAGTTTCAATTGATAACCCTATGAACGCACCTATGACGGAACTGAATGAGGATATAAATTTAACCTTATCATTGAATAGTAAATATGGCTTGGCAGTTTCAAGTAATTTAGAAACAAGTCGGTTTTCGATTAATCCTGGTGGAGGCATCGGGTTGCCGGGAATAAATGCAAGTACTTCAATGGAAAATTTCGTTGAAGGGCTTTCTGGCTTTTTAGAAACTCATACCAAAACCTTATCAAAAGGAATTGAATCACTATTAGATTAATAGGCAAACATATCGCAATTAAGATTTAATTTACACCTGACGAAAAGGGATTTGCATCAATCTTTATTGGGAGAATAGTGAAGTGTATATTAATGAACTGCTCGGCATAATAGGTTTTTCCACAATTCTCATCGGTTTTATTGTATTTGGCATATCGGAAGTAAAAAATGTTTTTAGGCATGGTCTTTACAAGAGAATATTTATAAAACGTGATGTAGATGAATTACCTCTTTTTAAAACTTCATTAATAATTATGCTAACAGGGCTATTAATTGTCTTTTCGGCTGGGCTGATTAAATATTACTTTTCTGAGTATGATTTATTCTTTTAAGATAGCGTCATCAGCACTCTTTTGATTGCACCCCAGCCCTTTGAGCCGAGGGCTTAGCAGCCTGGGTTGCGTTGGGGGTCAATTGATTCCCGCGTGTTGTAGGCTTTTCGTCATACCAGCGTTGCCATACCCATTATGGGGTATCATCCTGCAGATGCCCTAAAGGGTGCGCCGCCCATCGTTTTCCCTTCAAGAAACCTTTAGACTTTCTCGATTCTTTCCCAGGCGTTCTCGCTATTACATCATCATATAGCCTGTCTCCGTCGTGGTATCCAAGTTCACGGGCCTCGTCTGAATCGGCCGATATTAGCCGGGCCAGTTGCGAAGGTGTCGGTTCCCGTGTCTTGGGGCTCCACAAACTTTGTCTGACTTTTTCAACCGGAACGCCATATTTAGCCGAAAATGCCTCCGGCTCTGCACCAGTCTGCAACAACTCTTTTATCTCAGCCATAATAAGTTCATACCGGTCGCGTATTCTAATGGCACAGAGCCGCCGATGTTCCCTTGCCTCTCTTTTTCGATCCAGAAATTCACGTTCTTCGCCAAATGGATAAAACAGCTTGCCTCTGGTCCCTGCCATCTCCACTTCGTAGCGTTTGATTTCAGAACGGACGATATCCCGGATATGTCTCCATTTCGCAGTGGATAAATCATCATAGGAGTGGAAAGAGACAGCGCTGGAAAAGGAACCCTGGTCATCTCTCAGAATGCAAAGCTCCAGAAACGGTGAAAAACGCTCTGTATTGTCATAAGTGATCGGCTCTTTGATCAAAGATTCATGCTTGTCGAAAGCCGTGTAAGGATCGATATAGCCTTCATCCGGCGTTTCAAATTCCAGGATTTTTTCAAAAACCCGATTCCATACCACCTGCCGTACAACCGTCTGATTTGGCAAGATTCTCATATCCGCCTTTCTCTAAACATTCATTAGTCCATGATTCCATCCGGCAAGAAGCCACCGGGAGCGGCCAATAAACATACCACACATCAAGTTTACCAGCAGGTCTATCCACCTGTAAATCGCAAGACATCACATACCGGGAAAAATTGATCGAAAAAATTGGGCATTTTTTCCCGGCGCGGCCTCCGGTCATTCGAAGTCATAATTGGGCTACGAGAACAAAACCCGAGGAGGTGATGCAATGATGACCGGAACAAAAGTGCTGCAAGAATCAGAAAGTTTGGATCCGTCCGATGACTCCGGACCTCTGGAACCCCCTGATCATGAACTGGTTCAGTGTACCCCCGTCTTTTTAATAAAGACGCTGCTTGAGGCGGCAGAGATCTGCGAACGGAACCAGACATAGCCGCATGAGGCATTTTCCCACCATTTACCCTTCTGGCAATTTCTGCATCCTTGATCCTTCGCTTTTATGCGGGGTCAAGGATGCAGAAAAACCACTATCAGCGGAAGGGGAGAATATGGAGAAGAAAAATGCCGAAAATACAATGGGATACCGCTTCGCCCCACCAAACCGACCGGAATTCGAAAATACCGCAAGTGGGAAAGATAGATTCGTGTACGAAATCATACTCCGCGTGTTCAACCGGATCAGCCGAACGGATCGTTCGGTGAAGGAGGATCGCCTATGAATTATATGGACCGGATAAGCGAAAAGCATCTCAATCGGAAAGCCGTTATTTACATTCGACAGTCGACCGACCTCCAGGTCAAGGTCAATACCGCCAGCCCCATATACCAGCGCGAACAGCGCGAGCATGCCATCAAATATGGCTGGGATTCTTCCCGGATCGAAATCATCGAAGATCAGGGACAGTCCGGTAGTCTGATCGGCAACCGTGAGGGTTTCCAGCGCATCATCGAGCAGATCGGACAAAACCAGATCGGGGCGATTTTTTACCACGATCTATCCCGTATCAGCCGAAATACAAAGGTTTTCCATGACCTCCTGTACCTATGCAAACTGTTTGAGGTTCTTTTTTTTGAAGACGGCCGGTTGATGGACCCCAATGATTCCGCGGACGCATTTATGGTCGGTATAAGAGCGGAGGTCGCTCAATTTGAAAACCGGGATCGGGTCAAGAAAATGCGGGACGGCGTGCGAGCCAGGATCAAGTCCGGCTGTTCCGTTTCAACGCCGCCGATTGGATACGTTTGCAGCGAGAAAGGTAAATGGATCAAACATCCGGATGAGAATGTCAGAGGCACAATCGAGTTGATTTTCAAATTGGCGAAAGAGCTGTCCTCGATCTACGGAATTTACCAGCACTTTGAAGAGAAAGGTATCCAGGTCCCAAAGCGGTCCACTCGCGGGGTATTCGATCACAGTATTCAGTGGATCCCGCCAACATACCAGTACATGAAAAGGCTGCTCGACAACCAGAATTACACCTCTGACTACCATTACGGTAGAACCATGATCGACCGGCGTCTGGGGGCTCTGGAAAGCAACTTCAGTTCTGATAACGCCAAAGTCCGAAAAAGCGACCCGTCCGATATCCTTATCATACCTGATCATCATGAGGGGTATGTAAGCCGGAAAATGCACGCAGAACTGAAGCACAAATTCAGTCTGAACGCCTTCATGCTGGCCCAGCCACCACTGGCAGGCGACAACCTATTACAGGGGATCATTATCTGCGGTCATTGCGGCCGAAGGATGTCGAACAAATACCAGGATGGTGCAAAAGATAAGCGATACTACACAACCAGTGGTCCGCTAAGAAAATGTCCTGCGGGGGCAAGAATGATCGATGCCATCCAGGTGGATGATGCGGTCCTTGCGGAAATATTTAAAGTGATTGCCAAGCCCAACGTGGATGAGGCCATTCACCGGTACGAGGCTGATCGCTGTGGCGCTGCCGATCAAAGGCAGTTGCTGAAATTGAAACTCCGGCAGGCGGAGGCGCAGGTCAGAGAGTCCGAGAAAGACTACCTTGCGGTGGATCCAGAAAACCACATGGTGAGGAAGACGTTAGAAGATCGCTGGCAGGAGCAGCTTGTCTCACTGGAGGCGCTCCGAACCGAAACCCATCAGCCCATCCCGAAACCCGCTCCTTTAACTAAGCAGCAGCGGGAGCAACTGACCTACCTGTGTCGTCATTTCGAGGAGGCTTTCCATAGCGATGCCATCGACAACCCTACCCGCAAGCGACTTATCCGGTGCTTCATGGACAAGGTTGTGCTGTCGTTAAAGGATGACCTGATCGTGCTCGAGCTGCATTGGAAGGATCGTAGCGACACCATATCGATTCTAACATTACAGACCAAAGCCTACGTCTACCGGTACATTCTTGTTCAGTATCACAAGGGGTTAGACGAGCAGGGTATCTTGGAGGCAATGAAGCGGGACAAGGTGGAAATCCCGGGCCGGGTTTTTACACGCCTGAACATCGCCCGATACATTAAGGAACATGGGCTGCCAAGCTGCACGGCACGGAAGCGGAAGCACGTCACCGACAACGTGATGCGTCTACACGAGCAGGGGTTGTCATATCTCGAAATCGCCGAGCGACTTAACGCCGGGGGAGTCTGTACCGTCACTGGTGGTGCATTCTCCGAAGTTAATGTGATCAAGATTCTTGGCACCATGCTGAGGCAGCAGGGGCGCACGTCTCAGAAGAAAGGCGCAGCGAACTGGCCAGTTATCCGGGAGCTTTATGACCGAGGCTTTACCACCCATGAGATGGTGGTCGAGCTGAAGACCCGGGGGCTGAAAACTGGGACGGGTATGGATTATACATATAAAAACCTGCGGAAAATCATTCGACGGCAGGGTTTGCTTACCCCAAAAGCGAACATTGGTTTGCCTCGGGAGCTCAAGGCTCGTCTGGAAGCGTTTCACAAAGCGGGGCTCTCCTTCAGGCAGGCATGGGAAAATTTGATCGATGAGGGCGTTGCCCCGCACGACACCTTATTTCGCAAAAGGGTTTGTGATAATTATCGTCGGATGGGTGCCAAAGGGGCACGACCGGAAAACATCCCGATGGATTTCCAACGCGAGATCCATGACCTGGTGGAGCGGGGACTCAGCACGAAGCAAATTGCGAAAGAGCTCAATCGGCTCGGCCTGAAAACTGTTAAGGGTAAACCTTACAACCGTAACTCTGTGGGGCAATATTGCCGGGGGATCGGACTGCCCCTGAATAAAAGGCGCTATCTCGATGATCCTCGATTTAAAAGGGAAGTCGACATTCTGCTTTCGGCCGGAAAATCCTGCCGGCAGATTGCCGACCACCTTAATATAAAAGGCTTTAAAACCTTTATGGGACGCCTGTTTAAAGATGAGGATATCCGGAGTTTGCTGGAACGCCAGGCGCTAAAGGCTCCGAAGCACTGCAAGTACGATTACATTATCGAAGCAATTGCACCGTTAAACAAGGCTGGTTACCACCCCCGGACGATCGCCAGTAAATTGAACACACAAGGCATCAAAACGGTAACGGGGCAGCGGTTTTCAACCCGGACGGTGAAACATTACCTTCGCAAGCTCAAGGCCCTCGAGGAGAAAGGCACAGGCCGGGAGGTGGCCTGATGGATCGGGGCGCAGACAAACCGGCTTCTTTGTATTATACCCAGCGCGAAGTAGCCGAAATGTTCCGGGTGAGCCAGGGCACCGTCATCAAATGGCGGGAACTCGGTTATCTGGAATATTTCAGACCGCCGGGGTCAAACCGCGTGACGTATTCCGTTGATGGGGTCGAGCGGTTCCGGAAAAACTTTACCTACAGAAAGGAGGTGATGCAAAAACCGCCGGCTACCGGCAGCAGTTACAGGCGTGTCGCTCCAGCGAACGATTGGAGGATCTGATGGCGAAGAATCGGAACCATCACATGTTCAAAAAGGGCGACACTTGGTATTTTCAAATGAGGGTTCACGGGCACCCTTACAAAAAAGCCCTGTGTAAGGACATCACTAAGGCCCGTTTGCTACGGGATCAGTTGATCCATAAAATTCAATGGGGCCATCTTGATGTCCAGCATGAACGGTTGGTTTTCGGGGAGGTGGCCAAACGGTGGATCAAGCTGGAGGAAATGAAGCTCCAACCATCCACCGTCAGGGATTACCGTAGCATCATGAATTTTCACGTTTTGCCGCACTTTGGGAACTGGTTTATTAACGAGATCCTGCCTGTCGATGTGGAGGAATTCATGGCCACGAGGGAATGTGGCGCCAAGCGTGTCAATAATATCCTGGTGCCGCTACGATCCGTTTTTCGAATGGCCAAGAAAAATGGTTTTCTCGAGCGCAATATTATGATCGATGTTGAAAACCTTCCCGTCGACCGACCGAGCATTCATCCGCTGTCCATGGAAGAGGTGGTTTGTTTCCTGGATGAAATCAATCCGCACTACAGGAATTTTTTCATCACTGCCTTTTTTACTGGAATGCGCCTGGGCGAGCAGATCGCCCTGAAGTGGAAAGCCGTCGATTGGGACCAAAAAACAATCGCTGTGATCGAATCACGGGTTGAAGGGATTGAGGGCCGGCCCAAAACAAAAGGTTCCTACCGGGACATTGTCATGCTGCCTAGTGTGGAGGAAGCGCTTCGGGAACAGCGCCGCAGAATCGGCCTCAAATCGCCTTACGTGTTTCTGAATACGGACGGCAAGCCGATCGAAGGTGAAACACTGCGGAAGACTACCTGGACGCCCACTTTAAAACGTGCTGGTCTGGAGTATCGGTCGATGTACCATACTCGGCATACCTTTGCGACCTTGATGCTGTCGTGCGGGGAAAATGTGGGATGGGTGCAGCAGATGATGGGACATGCGTCGCTCAGGATGATTCAGGAGCGGTATTACCGCTATATTCCGAATCTGACGCATGCCGACGGTAGTGCCTTCGGGGCTAAATTCCGCAAGGAACTTGTTCAAGTTACCCCGAAGTTACCCCAAAACGACGAAAGGGATCGCCTTAGACAGGTAATCCCCTTAAATCGTTAGTAATTTTTATCGAGAAATGGTGGAGGCGGCGGGAGTCGAACCCGCGATGCCAAATCAAAAATATAATAAAAACAGATATATAAAATTAGGTGGGGGATACCTCTGGGGTACGATATTCCTTTCGAAATGGATTAGTTTCTAAAAAGTTGGCTATTTCCTTTCTCCAATATTCATTAAACAAGTCTTCATTTTTCTGATCCCACCAAATATTAAGTCGATCCTGCCAAGTTAAACTTGGAGGTATAGATTTGCTTTCATTCGGTGGCGTAAAGGGTCTTTTTCGATAATTTAATCTGAAGTCGGTTTCTATCTTTATTAATTGTCCATATAGTGGCTTTTTGATGATTTTATAATATTTGTCATAGCCACCTGCTTCCTGAAACTCACCGTTTTCATCCCGCCATTCCGAATAATCTATATATCGTGAAGCTAAACTATAATGAACAGGGGTTAAGGTGGTGCCTTGACCAGGTGACCAATAGTAGGTCCGTCCGAAATAAATACTGTGTAGATATCTTTCAAATAGTCTTGGTCGAAATGTTTTATTGCCCAAAGGCTCACTCAAAGGAACAATCCATAAAATAGGAATGTTTCTTTTGGAATATCCTTCAATGCGTCGAATAATTTTTTTTATACTTAGGCTGCTGGCTTGTATCTCGATAGCTAATCGTTGATCATTAATCCTTCCGCTAATATCAGGAACTAGTTTTGGAAGATCTTGATAATGTCGTTCCGGTATAACTCGTTCAACATCCCATTTTCCCTCCGGGAACATTTTAGATAATTCACTACATATTTCCTCCTTGCATTCTTTATGGAGATGACCTTCAGTTGCTTTGATGATAGGACTAAGGCGCGCAGTATGAGCGAAATGATCAATTTTATCTACGCATTTCCTAATGATTGCATCTGAATAACAAAGTGGGCAATAAAACGGTCCATCTGATTTTGTTGCAGATTCGGCAAAATGTTTTCTGTTGGTTACCTTGTTTTTCGCATAACCAGGCAACAAGCCATAGCATCCAACACTGTCTGCCTCTCTCAGTGCGCGTTTAAAATCATCTGAACTCAAGATGAAATTCCCCTGAAATTATAGAGATATATCCCAGGTTACTTCTTTTTTCTGTGCAGATCAATTCTGTATCGGTAAATTGTTGATATAGCCGCAAGAGGCGCGGTGGTGGTCCCGCATCCACACCAAATGCGGGAACACAACCGCGACGCCGTCCAGAATACCCCCTGATTTGATATGCAAGTTAAAAAATAGTTGACAGATGGAATATACAAGAATACACGTATATACACAAGAATACAAATAGGGGATAGAAAGGGGGCACAAAAATGGAAAAAATTAAAATATCAATGAATATCCCAAAAGACGTATTAGATAGAATTGACGGACTTGCTCAGAAAGCTGAGATAGATCGTACCCGCCTTATGGTCAATATGATCGATGAATTTTCTAAAACCCTTGTGGCTTGTCAGAAAGTTGGCGTGCTTCAGTTCGCATTGTTGATGCGGAATATTTCGGAACAAATGGGGGATTGGGCAAAAAAGGTAAAATCTAAAAAGGTAGAACCTCTGTAAGACTGCAGTAATAAGAAAAGCCAAGCACCGTACTTTGGCGAGCGCGGGTGCTTGGCTTCGGAAACCTGAGGGCCTATCGGCACACTCAAGCACCTAAAAGTATCAATACCCTTGTAGTGTGTCAATGGGCTCTCCAACAAGTTGGAGGGCTTTTCTTATGCGCGAAGCGCTTAGTCTTGATTGTATTAAGAACAATTCAAAGTTCAGACAGAAAAGGGAAAAACCTAAATGTCCAAATACGAGAAACTATGTCGAGTATGCGGATATGGATAATAAACGGGTAAAATTTGTTCCGGTGTCGTGTAAGCAATGGCATTGTCCAGTTTGTGGGCCAAGACGCCTTCGGGAGTTGCGCAGTCGGGCTCGCAAGGCATTCACAAATATTTTAAAGCATGTCGAGGTGAAAGGATTTAGAAAAAAATATGCCATAAAAATGCTGACGCTGACATGGCCGGGCAGAGACAGAAGAAACCCGTCATCAAGCTTGATTCCGCGGCCAGAATATTGCGGTGAGGATACTATTGAGGATGCCCATAGGGAAATTAAGCGGAACTGGAATAGACTCCGAACAGCATTGAAGGGGAAATTGGGATGGTTTGATCAATTATGGGTGGTTGAGCCTCAACAGGACGGTTACCCACACCTCCATGTCCTACTGGTTGGGAAAAACGTGGTGCCGAAATCAATATTGCCAGAGATAAGGCGATTATGGTGCGATAAATACGGCATGGGTAATGTTGATCTTAAACCGACCAGATATTTTAACGATGTCAATCATGCGGTTAACTACATTACCAAGTATTTGACTAAAGCGCCTTCCAGGCTTCCGAAGGGGCTAAGGCTATTTGGGGCTTCAAAATACATATTAGAGAAAACATGGCGGCCGGATCCCAATAGATTTCAACTAATATCAAGAGGGTTTTTTAGTACGGGGGCGAGCGGTAATGTCAGCCATATTGAACCAATCTGGTCGTTTAAATCCGAAATTGAGATTGATTTACAGCAAAAAGCTAAAAAATTGGGAGATTGGTTCTTAGAACAAGCGCGGAAATATAGACAGCCGAAACTATGGTTGTCCTGGGATGAGGGATAATGGTTTTCGAGTGGAAAGGGGATAATGAATAATTGATAGACTGATAACCTTTATTGGTTACTATAAAAATGTTGATGGCCAATCATATGCATGCTACCGTTTCCGAAACCAAATCGGGAGGTATGTGTATGCGTGGCCGTATCTATACCGACCAGAAGTGCCCCATTTGCGGCGGGATCATGACCCATGATGAAAGGCGCCGGGGGCTGTTTTGTGAAAAGCACCCAGATCAGCAGGCAACAGGCCGTTTTCGAGTCCAGTTTGGTAGAGGGACCCGTAAGCGGTTTTCGCATTTCAGGGAGGCGGAGCGGTGCTTGGATGGCTTACGCTGGGAGGTTGACCAGGGTACTTATGATCCCCGCGACTATCGATCTAATTACCCATTAGGGTTCGAAACGCTCGCCCGTAAATGGCTTGAGATTAAAAAGATAGAGGTTAAGCGTAAGTCCTACAACAATCTCCGAAATTACATGAATAAGGCCATTGCAGATTGGGGTCAGTGTAATGTCAAATCCATCGGGTTTGGTGAAATTGAGGATTTCCTGCACAGCCAGGATGTTTCAGACAAAACCAAATCCAACATGAAGTCAGGTTTACACAGCTTCTTCAAATGGGTAAGCCGGCGGGAAAAGATACTCATGCCGGAATTCCCTGAAACGCCTTTTGAATTGGGTTGGCGTAAAATCATTGATAAAGAAACCCAACAGTCCATCATCGATGAGGTCTATCGGATTTCATACCATATTAATCCTAAAATTTGGCTCGGTATTAAATGGCTTGCCACCTACATATCTATTCGGCCTGGAGAAATGTTGAAGTTAAAAGAAGGCGATATTGATATTAAACTTGGCTATTTCATTATTCCCCACCCCAAGGAAAAAAGGCCAAAACTTGTTCCTATTATTGATGAGGATATCGAGATACTATCAAATATGCCGAGAGGCCTGCCAAATCTTGATTTTTTTAGACACGGAACTGGTATTTCAGGTGTGACTCCTGGGGATAAATTCGGAGATCGATATTTTTATAAATGGTGGAAAAAAGCGTCCGATAAAATTGGTGTAGATGGTGTCGACTTATACGGTGGAACAAAGCATAGTTCAACAACGGCATTAAGAGAGTATTTTTCACCAGAAGAGATCAGGAGGTCTGGGACGCTTCACACAACTAACAAGGCATTCGAAAGATATTTTAAAAATGATATCGAAGAGTCTAAAAAAATATACAAAATAGCAAGCGGTGGGGACAATGTTACACGTCTTGAAAATTTGACCAATAAAAATGTCAATTAATTGTGGAGGTACTATGATACCGCCAGAAGTCAGCATTGGTGTGCAGGAAACCCTATTGTCAAATCTCATTCAGGAAGCTGTAAAAGAGGCTTTTAGTAGGGCTAAAGAAATATTTAAAGGAATAAAAAATGAAAATCAAAATGAGATTCATAACAAAATTTCAAAATATTTAAATGATCAGAAACAAAAGCATGCGTATATAAAAACTTTATTACATAGAGCAAAACCAACTTATCTCTATCGAATTTATTACCCACTCAGGATTATTCATGAAAAATACGATACCGAAACAAATTCTTTGGCTAAGGTTTTTGAATTATCAAACTTCCTTGCAATAAGTGGAGATGCCGGTTGTGGTAAAAGCACCCTTTTGAAGCATTTGTTTTTAAGAACTTTGGCGGAAAAACAAAAAATTCCAATATTTATTGAACTCAGATATGTGAAAGAAGGGAAAGAGTACTTAATTGAAAATCTTGTTAGGAAGGCTTTGGCGATCGAGGAGGGTCAAAACTATAGGCTTTTGTTGCGTCTGCTAGACTTTGGGGGTTTTGTTTTTTTTATTGATGGCTTCGATGAAGTGGGGTCCGAGTATAGAAATGACGTACTTCGAGAGATAGGTGAATTTGTTGCAAGATACAATAATAATCAATACGTGATAACATCAAGGCCATTCACGAGTATGGAATATATGCCCAGATTTTTTAATTTCCAAATTAAAAAACTTGAAAGGGAAGATATTGATAAATTTATCACTAAACAGTTAGAGGATGGGGAATTAAGTTCAAAGATAATACAATCAATAAAAGAAACTAAACTGCAATATGTAAAAAGCTTTCTTTCGAATCCACTCTTTTTGACGTTATATATTCTTGCTTATCAAAATAATGCATCAGTACCTGAAAGGCAGCATGTTTTTTATCAACGTGTAATAGAGGCTCTATTTACTACGCATGATTCTCATACGAAAACAGGCTATTGTAGAGAACGGGTGTGCGATTTAAATCAAGAAGAAATAGAGTTTGTTTTAAAAAGATTTTCGTTTTTATCGTTTTATGATGGGAAATATACGTTTAATAGAAGATATGTAGATACCCAATTTGAAAAAATTAAAAGTAAATCTGATAATCTAAAATTTAATAACGCGGACTTGATTGATGATTGCAAAGTGGGTATTGCCATATGGATTGAAGATGCCGGTGAATTCTCATTTTCACATCGATCTCTACAAGAATACTATGCTTGCATTTATATAAAAGAGTTAAGGTTAGATCTTAAGAAAAAGCTGTTTAGAAAAATTTTAAAAGATGAAAATTTACTATCTAGGGATGCGCATTTTTATAGACTTTTGAATGAGGTTGATGAGTACCATGTAAAAAATTTTTTATATTACCCTTTAATTATGACAATGAAAGAAGAAATGCAATATATAGAAGATAGTGGAGAATATGAAAACATATTCAGCTTAGTTGTTAATTTTATATCGTTTTCCTTCGTTGGCAAAGAGCCAACAGTAGGCTCTTTTATATTAACACCTTTTTACATGCGATTCCCATTTCTATTTGGTTCTTTTTTATTCGCTAGCACTTTATCAGGCGGGATTGAGCATGTCCTATCTGGAATGAGGATTGATCAAGTAGAAGAATTTCGGCAAGTAGAACCTGTGCCAGGTGATAGTGATAAGTTCATGGCTGACTGGGAAAGCATCATAAAGATAGAAGAATGTAAAAAACGTGCTAGAATAGAAGGGGCACGACTGCATAAGGAATTAGGGGGAAAAGTTTTATTCACTGAAAACCATTTGTTGGAATTTATTAATGGCTTCCAAAAAGCAGAAGAAGATCTGATAGATATGATTTGAAGTGGGATACGGATGGGATACTAAAATAAATGCAGAAAATTACATAACTAACAGAAAATATTATGAGAATATGGTGGAGGCGGCGGGAGTCGAACCCGCGTCCGAAAACATTCCACATGGGCATCTACATGCTTATCCCGAAGTTTGTGTGTCAGCCATCAAGGCCCTTCCGGGCGAGGTCCTTTCAAGCTTATCCTGATTAGAGTTTCGCTTCGGTTCCATCAGGCATTAACCGTTGCTATCCCGCTAGTCGACGCCCTTTCCAGATCCGCAGGAGTAACCTGGAAGGACGGTAGCTTAAGCCGCTACGGCGTAGTTATAATCGTCTGCGATTATATTTATTTTCCCGTCGTTTTACGAGCGGACAGGAAAGCTCGACATGCAGCCAATGCTTCTTTGCCCCCGTCGAACCCGTTTCGCCCCCATTTTCTCAAAGAACCTACGCATCTTTCTGAACGCCCGTAAAATAAGTATATATTGCTGAAATGTCAATGTTTTTCTTTTTGTGCAGCAAAACCGCCGGCTCGTATTCGGTTCTGCGGCAACCAGCCTTTTAGAGGCGGCATTCTTTTTAAAAGGCGGCCGTCGATGGCGATGAGCCCTGTAAAAATCAGCAGCATGCCCCCCAATGCATTCCATCCCAGGCGTTCTCCCAAAATAAATACCCCCAGCAGGATGGCGCTGATGGGAATCAGGAAGGTCACCAGGAGCAGATTGGTCGCACCAGAGGTGGCCAGCACTCTGAAATAAATGATGTAAGCCAGGGACGTACTCAGAACGGAAAGGCCCAGGATTGCCCCCCAGGCGGTCGGACCTGGGTGGAGCGCGAGGGGCTGCTCAAAGATCAGCACCAGGGGGATCATCATCACACTGCTGCAACAGAGCATTCCCGTCGTTACGGCGATGTGGGACAAGCCTTTGAAGCGCCGCCCGTAAATGGCCGCGCAGGCGTAGGAGAGGGCGGCTCCCAGCATGGCCGCATAGCCAACGATCTGGAGATCGAAACCGCCCAGCGATTCCACACCAATCAGCAGCGCCACACCCAACCAGCCCAAGAGAACGCCGGCGCTTCGATTCACAGTGAGGCGCTCCTCGTTTGTCAGAAAATGGGCCAGCACCACACTGAAAATGGGTGTCGTGGCGTTCAGGATCGATGCCAGGCTGCTTTGGATATGCTGTTGACTCCACACGATGAGGCTGAAGGGGATCAGGTTGTTGAGGAACCCCATGATCAGAAAGGCGCCCCACAAAGGCAGGCTGGCAGGCAGGCGCCGTCCGGTCAGGAAACCAAAGATCAGCAACGTAATTGACGCGAACCCGACCCTACCGAGGACAAGCGTCAGGGGGGGTGACTTCACTGACGGCCACTTTGATAAAGAAGAAAGATCCGCCCCATATCACCGACAAAACAATAATGAGCAGCCATTCGGCGAGTCCCATGGCGACATTTAC
The DNA here is from genome assembly GCA_014237395.1 of Desulfobacteraceae bacterium. Lineage (GTDB taxonomy): Bacteria > Desulfobacterota > Desulfobacteria > Desulfobacterales > UBA5852 > JABZFP01. The sequence continues at coordinate 410,908 of JABZFP010000014.1, forward strand.
GGCAGTTGGTGTTGCCGGTTTGAGATGAGCGCGACGGGCTGCAGCGTCGTCGATGACCGATTTCATGGTATCCAATCCGTTGGCGGTTAACAAGGATATCGCACCGGGCGCGTGGCCCGCTATGCGTGATGGCGGCAATGGATACCACTTGTCGCTCCCGATGGCCACCCGATTGTTGCGCGCTTTTCTAAACGGCGGCAGGGGCGGGGGGAGGCACTCAGACCGGCCATCAGCACTACTATGATAGCGATGCTGAAGGGCACGCGATGGGTCGGGTGGTTGGGTTTTAGCGCTGTTCCCTCTCAAAAAATAGCGCCCGGTTATTCTGATGCCAATACAACCCGGCGGGCCGGTCATTACAGGAAAATGATAATCTTTTTTCGCCCGATTAAACGGTACCCGGGCAAATGGGGGGTCGGAAAGGTCCGACAGCTTATGTAATAAGGAGAGCGGCCAATCAGGCCTGAGGATTCAAGGCAACGATGGATAAAAGTGTTCGTGAGAAGATTTTTACTTGTATCGCCGCATGGTCCGATCCAGATCCCGTTGTTCATCCCGGCGACGAATCGAATGGCGCTTGTCGTATTTCTTTTTGCCCCGGGCCAGGGCGATCTGGATTTTGGCTTTGCCGTTTTTGAAGTACACCCGCAGCGGAATGAGGTTGTAGCCCATCTCGTTGACCTTGCCATAGAGCTTTTTGATCTCGGACTTGTGCAGCAGCAGTTTGCGCTGACGGCGTGGCTCGTGGTTGTTGTAATAGGCGAAGGGGTAGGGCCCGATGTGAATGTTGATGGCCCAGATTTCGTCGTTGATAATACGGGCGTAGCTGTCCTTTAGGTTGCAGCGTCCTATCCGGAGGGATTTGACCTCGGTACCCTTCAACACCATGCCCGCCTCGAACTTATCTTCGATGTGATAGTCATAGCGCGCCTTACGGTTTTCGGCGACGATTTTGATGCCTTCCGGGCTCATGGCGATGGGGGACCTGTTGTAGTGGCTGTTCCGGGGGAAAGGGCGCTCAACTGTGCGGCGCGTTTCGACCGGCAGCCTTATTCCTGTTTGATGACCAGACCGTTGTTGATATGGACGCTGAAACGTTCCCGCGCCAGGCGGTTGATTTCTTCAGCACTGGTCAGGTCGATGATTTCCTTGACGAATTTTTGAGCGTCAATGGTTGAAAGACCGCGTACCATCCGTTTTACCACCGGAATGGCGTGGGGGTTCATGCTCCACTCAGTGATGCCCAATCCCAGCAGGATCGGGACGTGAATGGGTTCGCCCGCCATTTCACCGCACATGGCAATCCCGATTTTTTTCCGGTGGGCCACATTGGCCACGTGCTTCACCATGCGGATAATGGCCGGATTGAGTGGATCGTAGAGATAGGCCACGTTGCGGTTGCTGCGGTCAATGGCCAGGGTGTACTGGATCAGGTCGTTGGTGCCGATACTGAAAAAATCACACATCTCCGCCAGCTGGTCGGCTATGATAACCGCCGACGGCACCTCGATCATAACGCCGATTTCGATATCCGGGTTATGTTCCACACCTTCGGCCGCGAGGGATTCCGCGGCCTCTTTGAGACTGCGCCGGGCTTCGGCCAGTTCCGCACAGCCGGTGATCATGGGGAACAGGATGCGTACGTTCCCGAAGGCCGCAGCCCGCAGGATGGCCCGCAACTGGGTGTGAAAGATTTCGGGGTTTTTGAGGCAGTAACGGATGGCCCGCAAGCCCAGCGCCGGGTTGACCTCGTTGCCGTTAGCGGCATAGCTCAGGGCCTTGTCGCCATTGATATCCAGGGTGCGGATCGTGACAGGGTTGGGCGCCATGACTTCCACGACGTCCCGGTATTTGTCAAAGAGATCGAACTCGCTCGGGAAATCGGTGCGATTCATGTACTGGAACTCGGTCCGGTAGAGCCCGACGCCGTCGCCGCCGTTGTCGATGACCGAAACGACCTCCTCGGGCAGCTCGATGTTGCCCTGGACCCGGATAATGTTGCCGTCGGCCGTGCGGGCCGGGAGGTGACTTTCGCGGGTGATCCGGGATCGGTAGGCCTGATAGCGAACCTGTCGTTCCTCGTATTCGACGAGGGTCTTGTCGTCAGGGTTGATGATCACGACGCCGTCATTGCCGTCCACGATCAGGATGTCGTCATTGCGAATCAGGGCCGTGGCATTCACCAGGCCTAATACAGCCGGGATATCCAGGGTGCGGGCAATAATACCGGTGTGGGACGTCTTGCCCCCGACGTCCGTGAGAAACCCCTTGATACGCTCCAGCTGGATCTGGCTGGTGTCGGCCGGCGACAGGTCGCGGGCGACCAGGATGACCCGTTTGTCGATCTCGGAAATTTTGATGGTATCGGCGCCGGTCAGGTAGTGCATGATGCGATCCGAAACATGGATGATGTCGGAAACCCGTTCCTTGAGGTATTGGTCTTCCATGCTTTGGAACATGCTTTTGATCTGGCCTACGACGGTCTTCAGGGCCCATTCCGCATTGACCTTGTCCTTCTGGATGAAGTCCACCGTGCGGCCGAAGAGCATTTTGTCATCGAACAACAGCAGGTGGGTCTCGAGGATATTGGTCTGATGCTGCAAATCTTCTGGCATGCCGCTGATAATCTGCCGCAGGTCGTCCTTGGCTTCGATGACGGCTTTTTTGAATCGGTTGATTTCATTGGCGGTGCGGTCGGGATTGACAAAATATTTCGGAACGACCTTGACCCCCTCGCGGTCCACCAGGTAGGCTTTGCCGATGCAAATCCCCGGTGAGGCGCCAATGCCGCGCAACTGGATTTCTTTGGCTTCGGTGGGCAACATGGCCGCTTATTCTCCGAACCCGGTTTCCACCAGGTCGACAATTTGATTCAAGATGGGCTGATCCGACGGGTTTTCGATGCAGACCACGATTTTAGTTCCTTTGATGCAGCCCAAGGTCAGCAGATCGATAATACTGGCCGCATCCACCTTTTCGGCATCCCGGGCAATCCAGACTTTGTACTTTGCATTCTGGGCCACTTCCGCTATCTTGGCGGCGGAGCGCGCATGCAACCCGAGTGTGTTGACGATCGTCACGGGGCGATGCAGTTCTGATTGCTGTCGGTTCATGGGCACCATGGTCAAGGGTCAATAGAAAAGCACATCTCTATATATTAAATTGGCTCTTTTGGCAATATCCAGTCACAACCCGGAGGGGGCGGAAGACCACCACATTGGTCCGGATGGGCCAGCGGCCCGCCCTCCCGGCATTTAAAGAAAGGATCGGGAATGGAAAAGCAGTTTGTGATCGATGACTTGAAGCTGGGTGAATCCTGGCGGTTGTTTCGGATCATGGGGGAATTTGTCGAAGGTGTCGAGAAGCTGCACGATCTGGGACCCGCTGTGAGCATTTTCGGGTCGGCCCGGACGGCGCCGAATGATCCGGCTTACAAGAAAGCGGTGCACACGGCCGCCTTGTTTGCCAAGGAAAACTTCGCCGTGATCACCGGCGGTGGCGGCGGCATCATGGAGGCGGCCAACAAGGGCGCGGCCGAAGCCGGCGGCGTTTCCGTGGGGCTAAATATCCATTTGCCCTTCGAGCAAAAACCCAACCCCTATGCCAACATCCAGCTCCAGTTTGATTATTTTTTCATCCGCAAGGTCATGTTCGTCAAATACGCCATGGCGTATATTATCATGCCGGGAGGCTTCGGCACCCTGGACGAGTTGTTCGAGGCCGTGACCCTTATTCAGACCCATCGCATTCGTCCCCTGCCGGTCTTCCTGATGGGGTCCGACTACTGGGGAGGATTGGTGGACTGGATCAAGGCCCGCCTTCTCAAGGATAAGCTGATTTCAGCGGAAGATATCGATATCCTGCAGGTGATGGACGATCCGGAAGATGTAGTGAAGGCGGTCAAGAAGGTTGTTATCATTTGACCGGTCGTGCTACGCGGATCCTGGAGCCCGGATATGGGTCATCAGTGCGCGGGCGGTTTTAAATTAAACTAACGGCCGGTCGGTCAGGAATATGCCGACAATAATTGTGTCAGTAGGGTAGAAATTTATAAATAATAATAATAATTACAAATAATTAATATAATTTTGGTGCGGTTGAAAAATTTCTTGACTAAACGAAAAACAAAATATAGATAGATTTATATCAAATGAATATTATTCAGCGTACGAGGTAGGTCGGATGGTGGCGGAGCACCTGCAGCGGAAATGATCCACGAAGATATGGCGATCGATTGGCACCGGCATGGATTGAAGCCTGGGCGGCCTGCCGAGAGCGGCGGCATGTGTGCCATTTGTCCATCGAGAGGCTTGCCTTCATTTTACCGAACCCCTGATGAAACCGGGACCATGGGTTTTCATCGGGGTTTCTCTATTACGCCTGCGGGCGGATGATGCGTGCCCCCCGGATCGCGGATCGCCGCGGTTTATCGGGAACGCTGGTGATGGGTTTGAGTTGATTTATGGGAAATGAAGCGAACATGCCTCAGGACGTTCTTAAAATTGAGTCGGTGACCCTGGATTTCGGCGGCTTGCGGGCCCTTTCGAATGTCGACATTACCATCGAGCCGGGGCTTATCACATCGGTCATCGGACCTAACGGTGCCGGCAAAACGAGTTTGTTGAACTGTATCTCCGGGTTTTATCACCCGACCCGGGGCGAGATCCATTTTGGCAAACGCCGGTTGACTCATGCTTCGCCCCACCAGGTTTCCAGCTTGGGGATTGCACGGGCCTTTCAGAATATCGAACTTTTCAGCGGTATGACGGTGCTCGACAACCTGATGCTGGCCCGCCATCAGAAGCTGCGCTACAATTTTTTCCAGGCCCTGATCTTCTATGGCCGTGCATCGCGGATGGAATCCGAAAATCGCGGCTACGTCGAAGATGTTATCGATTTCATGGAGTTGGAGCCCTATCGGAAAAGCACGGTCGGCAACCTCAGTTATGGTGTCCAGAAACGGGTCGAGGTGGCCCGGGCGTTGACCATGGGGCCCCAAATCCTGCTGTTGGACGAACCCATGGCGGGAATGAATATCGAAGAGAAGGAAGACATGGTGCGCTTCATTCTCGATATCCAGAAGGAGCGTGAAATCACCGTGGTGCTCGTGGAACACGACCTCGGTGTGGTGATGGATATTTCCGACCGGATTTATGTGCTCGATTTCGGAGAACTGATCGGCGCTGGAAGCCCGGCGGAAGTGGCGGCGGATGCGAAGGTCATCGAAGCCTACATCGGCGAAGAGTGACGGAAGCGTCATTGGCCCAATATCGGCGTTGCCCGGCATTCTTCGTCACTGCGGCGTACTTTAGTACGCCTCGTTCCTCAGAATTTGGGCGCCTTGATCTTGGACCAATGACGCTTCCGTCCTGCTGAAATGGAATGTTGATCTCAACAGAAGAAGATTGATTGAGTGTCTATGGAAAACCGTGACGAGTTGGTAAAATACACCATACCGCAGCTGCTGCGGTGGCGGGTGAAGCAGTCCGGCGACAAGGTGGCCCTGCGCGAAAAGGATTTTGGCCGCTGGAACACCTATACCTGGCGCACGTATTATGATTTCGCGCGCAAATCCGGTTTGGGTCTGGCGGAACTCGGCTTGGAAAAAGGCGACCGGATTGCCCTGATCGGGGACAATATCCCTGAACTGCTCTTTGTAGCCGTTGGGGCCCAGGCCCTGGGTGCCATCTCGGCGGGACTCTACCAGTCAAGCCTGCCCGAAGAGATATCCGGCATTTTAAACTACCTTGGTGTCAGCATTGTCTTCTGTGACGACCAGGAGCAGGTGGACAAGCTGATCGATATTCGCGCGGCGATACCGCAGGTCAAGAAAGTGATCTACGAGGACCCCCGCGGCATGCGGAGCTACCGTTCGGACGACTGGTTTATGCCTATCGAAGACCTGTATCGACTGGGCGATGCGGCTTACGCGAAAGACCCTGATCGATTTGAACGCTTGGTGGATCAAGGCTCGCCGGACGATGTCTGCCATCTCTGTCTGACCTCAGGCACCACCGGGCTGCCCAAGGGTGCCGAGATGATGCACCGCAATTACATCAATATGGGCTTGCAGATCACGAAAGTCGATCCCTTGGAAGAGACGGACGAATACCTGTCCTTTTTACCGTTTGCCTGGATCGGCGAACAGATGAACTCTTTCGGGGTGGCCCTGGCCACCGGGATTACCATCAATTTTCCGGAATCGGTTGAAACTGCCATGGAAGACTTGAAGGAAATCGGCCCCCACTTCGTCTTCGGTGCGCCTCGCATCTATGAAACCATCCGTTCCCAGATCTGGCTCAAAATCGATGAATCCTACCGCTTGAACCAGGCCTTTTACCGGTATTTCATGAAGGTGGGTGAAACGGCGGCCAGCTACCGCATGTCCGGTAAGCCCATGCCCCCCCTGCTGGCCTTCAAGGCCTGGCTGGGGCAGACACTGGTCTTCCGGCCGCTGATCAACCAGGTCGGTTTTCTCCGCCTGCGGCGGGCCTATACCGGTGGGGCGGCCCTGGGGCCAGACCTGTTTACGTTCTATCAGGCCATCGGCATCAACCTCAAACAGATCTACGGCCAGACCGAAATCACGGGAATTGCCTACATGCATTCCGACGGTGATGTGAAATCCGACACGGTGGGCATTCCGCTGCCGAAAACCGAGTGCAAGATTTCCGAGGAGGGCGAAATTCTCTCTCGCTCGCCTTCGGTGTGCCGGGGGTATTACAATTTGCCGGACAAAGCCGATGAATTGCTCACCGAGGGCTGGCTGCATTCCGGGGATGCCGGGTATATCGACGAAAATGGCCACCTGGTGGTTATCGACCGGCTGGCGGATGTCATGCACAACCGTGAAGGCGAGATGTTCAGCCCTCAATTCCTGGAGAACAAGCTCAAGTTCAGCCCCTACATCAAGGAGGCGGTGATCTTCGGGGACAAGATGGACTTTGTTGCGGCACTGATCAACATCGACCCGATTATCGTGGGCAAATGGGCAGAGGATCGGGGTATTTCCTTCACGACCTTCATGGATCTATCCCTCAAACCACAAGTGGCCGACCTGATCGGAAAGCAGATCGAAGCCTTCAATCGCAGCGTGGAAAAACCCCATTTCCGCATCCGCCGCTGGGCCATGCTCTACAAGCTGCTGGATGTGGATGATGGTGAATTGACCAAAACCGGCAAGATCCGGCGTAAATTCGTGCGCGAAAAATACACGGACTTGTACGAAGCGCTCTACGATCAAGCGGTCAGCGAGAAAACGGTCGAAGCGCAGTTCCAGTACCAGGACGGTCAAACCACCAAGGTGGAAACCCTGCTGCCGTTTTACACGATGGAAGAGGTATCATGACTTATTTTTTTCAGCTGGTTGTCAGCGGTGTGGTGGTGGGCTCGATCTATGCTTTGTCGGCCCTGGGGTTTGTCCTGATTTATAAATCCAGCCGGGTGCTGAACATCGCCCATGGCCAGATTATTGCCGGTGGGGCTTTCATTGTCTATGCGCTCACCGTTTGGGCAGGGGTTCCCATCATCCTTTCGTTTCTGGCCAGTATGGTGATTACCTTCTTTCTGGCCATGAGCGTGGAGCGGGTGTTCCTGCGCCGCCTGATCGGCGAACCCATCATCTCGGTCATCATGGTGACCATCGGCCTGATGTCCATTATCGACGGGGTGATCTACTTTACCCCCTTCGGCTCGATGAACTACTCCTTTCCCGAATTCCTGCCGTCCACCCCCATCAGCATGGGAGGGGTGTCCATCTCCTGGACGCAGTTGGTGGGGGTCCTTATCACCTTCATCCTCATCGGCGCTTTTTCGTGGTTCTTCAAGCGTTCCACGATCGGGGTTTCCATGCGGGCCGTGTCGGACGATCAGCTGGCCTCCATGAGTGTGGGGATCTCGGTGCCCAAGGTCTTCGGTTTGGCCTGGGCCATGGCCGGCCTGAGCGCGGCCGCCGCCGGCGGTATCATCGGAAACATCACCGGTCTTAATTTCGAGACATTGCGTGCCTTCGGTATCACGGTCTTTCCGGTGGTCATCCTGGGAGGCCTGGATTCGATCATCGGTGCGGTGGTGGCCGGCATCATCATGGGGCTGATCCAGCAGTTCGCGGCTGGTTATTTGGACGGCAACTGGGGGCTCAACGGCACGGCCGACGTGCTGCCCTATATCATTCTTCTGGTCATTCTCCTGTTCAAGCCCCACGGGCTGTTCGGAACCCACGAAATCGAGCGAGTATAAGCCATGTCGACCAACCGATGGTTTGCCACGGGCAATTTTTACACCACTTACAGGGAAGAACAGCGGATTTTCAAAACCCATGTGGACCGCCTGTTTTTTATCCTGTTTCTGATGGGCCTCTTCGCCTGGCCCTTATTTATCGACGCCAGCAACCGCAATATGCTGGTGATCAACAACATCCTGATTGCCGTGGTGGCCGTCTACGGCCTGAACCTCGTCACCGGTTTCGCCGGTCTGATTTCCATCGGCCACGCGGCTTTTGTGGGCATCGGGGCTTACACCCTGGCCGGAACGGCCCGAACCATCGGCGACAGCCATGTGTTGATCACCCATTGCTGGCCCTTGATGATCCTGGTTTCCGGTGTCGTTGGGGCGGCCTTCGGCGCTTTTGTCGGTCTGCCGGCCATGCGTCTCAAGCATCTTTACCTGGCCATTGCCACGCTGTCGTTCCAGATGATTTTTACCTGGGCGATCCAATTCATGACCTTTTTCAACCAGGGCCAGATGATCGCGGTGGGCCGCGTCTTCTGGATCCACGGGCAGGTGGGGCGTAGCGACCATTATAGGTTTTGGTACTATGTGATCCTGGTCACGGCGGTGATCTGCGGCCTGGCGGTGCGCAACCTGCTGCGGACCCGCTATGGCCGCTGTCTGGTGGCGGTGCGCGACAACGACCGGGCCGCTGACGCCATGGGGATGCATCCGGGCCTGACCAAGGTATACGCCTTTGCCCTGGCGGGTTTCTTTGCCGGCATTGCCGGGGCGTTGCACACCTATATGTTTCGTGGGGCCGGCTTCGAATCGTTCACCCTGCACCACTCGATCATCTATCTGGCCATGGCCATCGTGGGCGGTTTGGGTACGCTTCCCGGGAGTCTGCTGGGCCCGGTGGCCATCCAGACCCTCGAGTTGCAGATGGAGCATCTCTCCGAGTGGGCCGGCTCGTTTCTGCCGGCTTCCATGAATCTGGCCACGGCCCTGCGGCCACTCGGATTCGGTCTGGTGATCGTCCTTTTTCTGATGTTCGAACCGCGGGGCATGGCCAACTGGTGGCGTATTTGCCGTTCTTACTTCAAGCTCTGGCCCTTCCGCTACTAGGAAGATCAGCAGGCCAAAGTCAACCACTAACACCTAAGGGGGGAGTAATGATGAAAAGGAAATATCATCGTCTATGGATTGTCGCGATGGCAGTTGGACTGGCATTGGCCTTCATGGCTCCGGTCCAGGCCGCCGAAACCTACCAGCTTGGTTTATCGCTGGCCATCACGGGTCCGACCTCGGATGCCGGCAACCCCTATTCCAAAGGCGCGGAGGACTACATTCGCTTTGTCAACGAAACCAAAGTTCTGGGCGATGCCAAGGTGGACTGCCCGATCCGCGACGACATGTATGAAACCGCCGTGACCAAGCGCAACTTCGAGGATTTTCTCGATCAGGAAATGGTGCTTTTTCTTAGCTATGCCACCGGCGCCAACCAGGCTCTGGCTCAGGATTTCAATGAGGTCAAGATCCCGGTGATCCCGGCATCCATGGACAAATCCCTCGTGGGGATGTCCGAATACATCTTCCTGCCCATTGCCTCCTATTCCCACCAGTACGTCGGTGTGGCCGAGTATGTGGCCAAAAACCACAAGGGCGGCGGTGTCCCCAAAGTGGCTGCTTTTATCCACCCCTCGGCCTTCGGTCGTGCCCCCCTGGAAGATTTCAAGGCTGCTGTGGCCGCTGGGCTGAAGCTGGATCTTGTCGAAGTGGTGGAACATGGCAAAGACCTTGACAACAGTGCCCTGCTGCAACGTCTCCAGAGCAAGGGCGTGCAATACGTGCTGTGTCAGACCGTCCAGTCGCCGGTGGCCACCCTGCTCAACGACGCCCAGCGCCTCGGCATGACCGCTGCGAGCTTCGGCGAAGCGGGCAAGATCACCTTCATGGGCGCCCACTACACCGGCGGCAACGACTTGATCTCCCTGGCCGGCTCGGCCGCCGAAGGCTATTACTGGACCACGGCCTATCATGTGACGTCCGAAAAAGGTCCCTGGACCGATTGGCAACTCGATATGGCCAAAAAATACGAACGGGACGACAAAACGGCCAATTCCCACAACTATGCCTGTGGTATGATGGCAGCGCAGGTGGCCGTGGAGGCCATCCGGCGCACCCGCGAGGCCGGCCAGGAGGTCACCTCGGCGACGCTTTACGAAACCCTGAACCAGATGAACGGTGACAAGGCCTTTGAGTCCCTGGCAGCCGTGGGCCCGGTGACGTATGGACCCGGCGACCATATGGGGGTCGATACCGTCCAGCTTTACGTGGTCAAAGACGGGGCTTTCCAATCCGAGGGAGAGCCGTTCAAGCCTGAATTCATAAAGTAAGGTGCCGGCGGCGTTCAGGGCATCACATGGTTTCCCTTGCAACGCCGGAATGAAACGGCACTAAGTGATTGCTGTTAAGTGAAAGACTCCAGCGGGGCGCCTGATCCGCGTCCCGCTGGAACCCAAACCCGAGCGAATCACCGAAGCGAGACTATGGAAACTACCGCCCCGGACAATTTTCTTCTGGAAGTCAACAACATCGAAGTGGTCTACAACGACATCATTCAGGTCCTGCGGGGCGTCAGCCTCAATGTGCCCCAGGGCAGCATCGTGGCCTTGCTGGGCACCAACGGGGCCGGCAAGACCACGACACTGCGGGCGATCAGCGGGTTGCTGAAGCCGGAAAACGGATTTATTCGGGACGGCTACATCAAATTCAATGGGGTAGACATCACCAATCAGCTAGGCACCCGTGTGGTGAAAGAAGGGGCCGTGATGGTGCCCGAAGGGCGGCGGGTGTTCAAGCACCTGACCGTGGATGAGAACATCCGGGTGGGATCCATCACCCGCAAAGACGGCAGCCGCAGCATTCGCAAAGACCACGAGCAGATGTACAGCCATTTTCCGCGGCTTTCAGAAATTACGCATCGCATGGCCGGTTACTGCTCCGGTGGTGAGCAGCAGATGATCGCGATTGCCCGTGCGCTCATGGCGGCCCCCAAGATGCTGATGCTGGATGAGCCTTCGCTTGGCCTGGCGCCGTTATTGGTAAAGGAGATTTTTCGCAATATCGAAGTCATCAATCAGGAATTGAAAACGACGATCCTGGTGGTGGAGCAGAACGCCAAGATCGCGTTGAAGATTTCCGATTACGCCTACATCATGGAGTCCGGCAAGATCGTGATGGAGGGGCCCTCCAGGGAACTCCAGAACAACCCCGATGTCAAAGAGTTCTACATGGGCATCACCCAGGGCGGCGGGCGGAAATCCTTCAAAGAGGTGAAGTCGTACAAGCGCCGCAAGCGTTGGATGTAGTTTCGTTCATCGCGCCGCGTCTTTTGCCTCCTGACGGCGTTCTCGCCTGTTGGCAATCCTCGACGCAGAAAACTGCGCCTGCGGTTGCCAAGCAGACTGCGGCCTTGTCAGAAGCCAAAATCCACCGCGCGATGAACGAAACAGTATTTTTCATAGCGTGCTTCTCGCATCGAAGCAGATTTATTTTTGTAAATGCAATAATTCAGAACGACGGGTTGGAAATAGAACCGAATTAAGTTTTAACATTTCAGAGGGAAGATCGCTGTGCAGAAAAAATACCTGGTAGCCTACAATGGATCGGTCGCGGCCAAGGCGGCCCTGGCCCTGGCTAAGCATCAAGCTCAATTGCGCGGTTCCCATATCGACGTGGTGACCTCCATGGAGGGCGGCCCCAAGGAAAAGCCCGAGGTCATCAGCGAGGCCAACTTCTATCTGGAAGAGGCCTGCAAGGACCTCGAGGCGGCCGGGATTTCCCATGAAACCCATCAACTCGTGCGCGGGCTGTCACCCGGTGAAGACATCGTCAAGTTTGCCGCCGACAATGCCGCCGACTTTATCTTCGTGGGCATCGAGAAGAAATCGCGCACCCAGAAACTCCTCCTCGGGTCCACAGCTCAGTTCATCATCCTCAAAGCCGGTTGCCCGGTCGTGACGGTTAAACCCTAACCGTCCGTTGGACGTGCCATGGATGTCGGGGGCTTGCTGCCGGGCCGTCTTCGATGCCGTAACCGATCTCCGGTATTCAGTTCACAGACGCCATGGGACAGGTTACCGGCGCACGAATTCCCACCTGAAGATGCATATGAAATTATAGCGGTTGCCGGTGCAGAAAGGGGCGGGTGCCCAACTGTGTTTCAAGCTGCTGGCGGACACGCAGGGCTTCCGGTTCCTCCGAATAGGGGCCGACCATGACTCGATGCCAGATCGTTTCCTGGCGTTTTTCGGAATGGACCGTGGCCGGATAGCCCATCAGGTCAAGCGCATCGCGCTGATCGACCGCCAGTTGGTGATCCAGATAAGCACCCACCTGCAATTCGAAGCGAACCTTAGATGCTGCCCTCATCGGTGCATCCGGTTCGGGAATACGGTCGGCCAGGGTGCGGGTAAGGTCGTCCACCGCTCTGATGACCTGGCTGTTCCTCAAATTCCAGCCCGAACGGACCCCGCTCAAGGGGATACCCAGGGGGGTCAGCGGCAGGCTGCCGTCGTGCAGGCGGGCTATATGGCTGTCCGACCAGAGCTGCCGGCCGTCATGGGTATCATGGATCGTGATGTCGGCGCCGACACTCAGCTGGGAGTAGACGCCCATGAAGAGCCGTTCCAGTTCGGTGACGCGGCCGGTGACGACGGCGTCGCACCCCAGTCGTTCACCCAGGGTGCGCAAAACATCCGGCGTCAACGGATCGACCGGGATACCGCCGGGATCGGCAAGCGCCTGATCGACCACCGCCAGTTCGACATCCTTGAACCGGCGGTGACTGAGATGGCCGTAAAGACTTTGCCGCACCATCTGGCCGAGCCCCGGGGAGTCGGTGGCATCGTGAAAGGGGAGAATGGCGATGGTGCGCGGCCCGGATGCCGCGTTCGGGGACTCCATCTCCTGGTAGACAACCTGCCGTCGCGATACACACCCCCAGGCCAGCAAGAGAACACTCAAAAAGACCAATAATGTGAGCCGCATGCGTGGCCACCGGTACGCGCTTATGAATTGGGATGCATTGGGCATAGAGGTGATCTCTTGGGGGGTATGAAACGCAACAGCCGGCTGTAGGGAGCTGTTTTACGTCTGGCGAACGGTTTTTTATGGGGACCCCAACGAGGCTCCATTCTAATGGTTGTGGCCTAAAAGTCAAAACAAACCCGCGGGGCTGCGAATTGACTAACAAAAGGTGATACCGTATAATCGCATTCGTTTAAAATTCTTTTTTTCTGATACATTTGCAGCGCGCCCGCGCCTGCTCTGCCATGATTCACCCCAACTGCCGGAGAGGATAAACCATCATGATCAGAACCGAAATATCCCTTTTTCTCAAGAACGCACCGGGCGAGTTGGGCAAACTGACATCCCTTTTTGCCGAGGCGGGGATCAACATCGATGCCATCACCATCCAGGACGCTTCCAGCTATGTCCAGGAGTTGTTCAAAGCCCGGGGGAAATCGCTCAAGCGGATTGCCTCCGCGGCGAGCTACAACTCCATGCGCAAGGATTCCGCGGCATTTGCGCTCATTCGCCTTCTGCCGGCGGATGGGAAGACCAATGCCGCCATCGATATGTTGTCCAAGAACGACTATCTTTTCGACATGCTGCCGGTGATCGCGCTGGAACTGGACAATCGGCCCGGCGCATTGGCGGAGGTGACGGCCCAATTCGGCGAAGCCGACATCAATATCAACTACGTGTACGGGTCGGTATCCTCGCCGGAGGAAAAATGCCTGTTCGTTTTCTGCCCGGAAGATATCGATCTGGCAGCGAAAATATTCAATTGAGCCAAATCGATTGGTAAAATTTAACCTTGCGACCAAATTCCTGCGGAATGCGGTCAGTATCCTGCCGTGTCATGCGCCTCTCATGCGGTATTTTTTTGAATAACCGCCCCACCCTGACTTCATCGCAAGGGGCCGTCCGGTCCCGTAAATATTTCTGCTAAAATCCGTAAACTTTTGCCGCCATCGGCCGATAAGTAAGGCAGGAGGGTGTATAATTCATGTACCAGCATAGCAATTGTGTTGAAAAAACACAGAAAATTCCTGGTGACGGTATTCCCGAGAAAGATTCCGGATTGCGTCCAAAGGACGATAAGAAGCGCAAACAGGTCTTGATCGTTGATGACGAGCGCCCGATCAGGATGTTGCTGCAAAAGATCCTGGAAGCCAACGGGTATGCCTGCCGGACGGCGGAAAATGCCGCTCAGGCCCGGGTTCTGATGACGGAACACATCAGTGATCTGATTCTTTGCGATATCAATATGCCCGGAGAGTCCGGGTTGGATTTCATTCGGCACGTGCTCAAGGCCTACCCCGAGACAGCGGCCATCATGGTGTCGGCCATCGGGGACCCGCTGCTGGCCGAATCCATGCTGCAGCTGGGTGTCTACGACTACATCATCAAACCCATGGACCGCAACGGTATCCTTATCAGCGTGGCCAATGCCTTCCGTCGCCGGGACCTTGAAATCACCAATCGTTCCTATCGCCGCAACCTGGAGCAGATGGTGGATGAGCGTACCGATTCCCTCCAGCGCAGCATGAAAAAACTGGAAAACGCCATGAACGGCATTGTTCGCGCCATCGCCCATACGGTGGAAACCCGCGATCCCTATACCGCAGGGCACCAGCGCCGCGTGGCCGATCTGGCCGTCGCGATTGCCGAAACAGTTGGATTTGAACGGGATAAAATCGAGGCGGTGCGCGTGGCGGCCATCATTCATGACCTGGGGAAAATCAGTGTCCCGGCTGAAATTCTCAGCAAACCCAGCCGACTGACCGTCAACGAATTCAACCTGATCAAAGAACACCCCCAGGTGGGGTATGATATTCTAAAGGATATCGAATTTCCCTGGGAGATTGCCACCATGGTGTATCAACACCACGAAAAGCTGGACGGCAGCGGCTACCCTTTGGGGGTGTCCGGCGATGACATTCTGCCCGAGTCCCGCGTGCTGACGGTGGCGGATATCGTCGAGGCCATGGCTTCCCACCGGCCCTATCGACCGGGGCTGGGCATCGATGTCGCCCTGGGGGAAATCAACAAGAACAAGGGCAAGCTCTATGATCCGGAAGTGTCCGCCGCCTGCCATGCCCTTTTCAATGAGAAACGCTTCACCTTCGATTAGCGCGTCCGATAAAGCCGAAGGCATGGCCTGCGCGTCATGATCGCGGTTGCGTGCGTCTCGCCAACCCCCCCACGTATGGCAGTGCTTCGTCGTGCGTGGGATCGATTCGGGTTCAGGGCGTTCGCTTGTCCTTGAGCAGGTGGTTGCTGATGACCACGCGCTGGATTTCGGACGTACCTTCGTAGATGGTGAAGACCCGCGCATCTCGATAGTAGCGTTCCACCTCATAATCCTTAGTAAAGCCATAGCCGCCGTGAATCTGGATCGCCTTGGCAGTGACACGGTTCACCATTTCCGAGGCGAACAGTTTGGCCATGGACGCCTGGCGGGTGTACCGGGTCCCCTGGTCTTTCATGGCGGCCGCCGACATGGTAAGCTGGCGGGCAGCTTCCAATTCCGTTGCCATATCGGCGATCATCCAGCGCAGCCCCTGGAATTTAGCAATTTTCTGGCCGAATTGGCTCCGCTGCTTGGCATAGCTAATCGAAGCGTCCAGCGCCGCCTGGGCCACACCGATGGATTGGGCGGAGATACCGATCCGTCCCCCGTCCAGGGCGGTCATGGCCAGCTTGAAGCCATCACCTTCCTGCCCCAGCAGGTGATCCGCCGGCACACGGCAATCGTCGAAGATCAGGTCGGTCGTATCGGACGCCCGCAGGCCCATCTTGTCTTCCAGGTGACCCACTTTGAACCCGGGGGTTCCTTTTTTTACGATGAAGGCGCTGATACCCTGGTGCCGCAGAGATTCATCGGTCTTGGCGGTCACGATCACCAGGTGGGCGTTTTTGCCGGTGGTGGTGAACCGTTTGGTTCCATTGAGGACGTATTCATTCCCGTCCCGGACGGCAGTCGTTATCTGGCTGACCGGGTCGGAGCCGGCTTCCGGTTCCGTCAGACCGAAGGCCCCGATCATTTTTCCGGCCGCCAGCTTCGGCAGATAGGTTTTTTTCAGTTCTTCGGAGCCATAGCGCAGGATGCTTTCACAGACGATTGAATTGTGAACGGACATGACCACCGCCGTGGATGCGCAGCAATAAGCGATTTCAGACAGCGCCAGGACATAACTGATGGTGTCGGCCCCTTCGCCGCCATAGGCCGGAGGAACCATCATTCCCATGAGCCCCAGTTCGGCCATTTTTTTGAGGTTGTCGGCCGGAAATTCCTTGGTACGGTCGCGTTCCGCCGCAGTGGGGGCAATCACCTTGCGGGCAAATTCCCTGACCATGGCTTGGATCATCAATTGTTCATCGGTGAACCGGAAAAGCATATGTTCCTCCCGTGGGGCCAATCGTGGGGCAGGTTTCGTCAGGTCCTTCAGCCCCGGTCAGGGGCCGTAGACCACCACCAGCATCTCTGACCGGATATCGCTGATATTGCGCATACGGTGCCGGATACCGGAATTGAAATGCAGCGAGTCGCCTTCTTCCAGGATATTCACATGTTCGCCCACGGCGATTTCGACCGATCCCTGCAGGACATAGACGAATTCTTCACCTTCGTGCTGGTAGCCGACCCCTTCGTGGTCCTGCAACGGTTCGATGGAGATTTTGAAGGCCTTGAGGTGCTTGTTTTCCGCGCCCGGTGTCAGGGTCGTGTAGGCGTAATTGTCCGTCCGCTTGGTGTAGGCCCGCACCCGCTTTTGCAGATTGGAGGCCTCCTCCCGCAAGAAAAAGGTGGAGTCGATTTCCAAGGCGCGGGCGATCTGCAGCAACGCGCCCACCGGTGGAATTTTTTTGCCGGCTTCGATTTTTTTCAGGTAATCGATGGAGAACCCGGTTTCATTGGCCATGGCGTCCAGGGGCATCTTCTTCTTGGTGCGGACTTTTTTTATTTTTTGACCGATGGACTCCAGTTCGTCTTTTTTCTTTTTGGGCATGCCGCCTCCTTGTCCATGTGCATTTTCATGCATCACGCTTGATGGGCGGGATCAGGGCAATGGCGCGCCGTTGATTCCCCCATCCTTCGATGCGTTCGTTCCTATTTCTGATCATAGCGGTAAAATCCACGCCCGCTTTTGCGGCCCAACCAGCCGGCTTCGACATATTTGCGCAGCAACGGGCAGGGCCGGTACTTGGAATCGTTGAAACCGTCATACAGGGTCTGCATGATGGCCAGACACGTGTCCAGTCCGATCAGGTCCGCCAGGGCCAGGGGGCCCATGGGATGGTTCATGCCGAGTTTCATGACCGTATCGATGGCCTCCGCCTCCCCCACGCCATGGTAGAGGCAGAAAACGGCCTCGTTGATCATCGGCATCAGGATCCGGTTGGCAATAAAGCCCGGGAAGTCATTGGCTTCCGCCGGTGTCTTGCCAAAGCGTTCGGTAAGCGACCAGGTCAGATCGAAGGTGTCGTCCGAGGTGGCCAGCCCGCGGATAATCTCGACCAGTTTCATGACCGGCACCGGATTCATGAAATGCATGCCGATGACGTTGGCCGGTCGTCCGGTCTGGGCGGCGATGCGGCCGATGGGAATGGAAGAGGTGTTGGTGGCCAGGATGGTGTGGGCCGGGCAGCGTTGGTCGAGATCCCGGAAGATGGCGAATTTGAGGTCTTCCCGCTCGGTCGCGGCTTCCACCACGTAATCGGCCCGGGCCATGTCGTTTAAATCGGTGCTGGTCTTGATGCGGCCCAGGATTTCGCCTTTTTCCTCAGCCGTCATGCGGCCTTTGGCTACGCTGCGTTCAAGACTGGCGGCAATTGTCCGCATGCCATTTTCGACAAAGACATCCTTGATGTCGTTCATGATGACGTCAAGGCCACTGGCGGCCGCCACCTGGGCAATCCCGTTGCCCATCTGACCGGCGCCCACGACGCCGAACACCTTTACATTCATTCTTTCCTCCCAATGCTATCGGGTTCAAGGATCCAAGGATTCAAGGGGCCGGGGGGTTAAAGGCTTTTGATGTTCGCTTGAACCCTTGACCCCTCGGAGCCTTGTTCCCTTTTCGTTAGGGTCTCTTCACCACCATGGCCACCGCTTCGCCGCCGCCCAGACAGAGGGAGGCGAGGCCGGTTTTGCTGTCCCGACGGGCCATTTCGTACAGCAGGGTCACCAGTACCCGGCAGCCGCTGGCCCCGATGGGGTGCCCAAGGGATACAGCGCCGCCGTTGACGTTGATCCTTGCCGGGTCGAGATTAAGCTCGCGCAACACGGCCAGGGTGGAGCCGCTGAAGGCCTCGTTGATTTCAAATAGATCCACATCCGCGGCCGTGATGCCCTGTTTGGCCAGGCATTTCGGAATGGCCCAGATCGGGGCCACCAGGACATATTTCATCTCGATGCCGTAAGAGGCCTGGGCGCCGATGTCGGCCATGATGGGGCACCCTAAAGCTTCGGCTTTCTCCCGGGCCATGACGACCACGGCGGCGGCCCCGTCACTGATAATCGAAGCGTTGCCGGCTGTCGCGGTGCCGGTTTTCTGGAAGGCCGGCCGCATGGCAGCCAGGGCCTCATAACTGGTTTCACGGACGCATTCGTCCTGACCGAAGATAACCGGTGCCCCCTTGCGTTGGGGAATCTCCACTGGCAAAATTTCGTCATGGAATCGGCCTTCGGTGATGGCCGTCAAGGCGCGGCGGTAGGATTCGGCGGCGTAGCGATCCTGATCCACACGTGAAACGCCGTATTTTTCAGCGCACAGGTCGTTGGAGATTCCCATGTGAAAATCGTTGACGTGGTCCCACAACCCGTCGTTGATCATGTGATCCCGGAGAACGCCGTGTCCCATACGATAGCCGGTGCGGGATTTCTCCAGGTAGTGGGGCGCCATGCTCATGGTTTCCATGCCGCCGGCCACGACGACATCCGCATCACCGACCTGAATGGCCTGGGCCGCCAGCATGACGGCCTTGAGCCCGGAGCCGCAGACTTTGTTGATCGTGATGCATTCGACCGCATCCGGCATGCCAGCCTTGACGGCGGCCTGTTTGGCCGGATTTTGTCCGTAGCCCAGTGGCAGCACCTGCCCCATGATGGCTTCATCGACCACGTCTTTGGCGATGCCGGCCCGCCGGACCGCTTCTTCGATCACCAATGCGCCCAGGGTGGTGGCGCCCGTGGTGCTCAGCGTACCGCCGAAGCTCCCCAACGGAGTTCTCACCGCACTCACGATTACAACGTCACGCATATCTCCTCCTCAGTGGGGCGGATGTGTAAAATAGCCGATAGCTGCGTTACCCGCCGCCCTCGTCGCTGCGGCGTACCGATGTACGCCTCACTCCTCGGACGCCGCAAGCCTTGCTCTCGACTATTTTACGCATCCGCCTATGTTGATCCTGTTTAGATAATGACATTCCCGTTTCTTGTGATGCACATGTATGTTCGATTGAAAAATGAGGATTTTTTGTTTTGATCAAGGCCGCACAAGGGTTTGTGGCGAGGCGTACTGCTGTACGCCGCAGCTGGAAACCCGCGGAGAACACCGATCAGGGCAAAAAAGACCATTTTTAAACGAACAACATTACATGTTGCGGCGATACTTCCCCCCTACGTCATAGAGTGCTCCGGTGATCTGGCCCAGGGAGCAGGTTCTGACCGCCTCCATGAGTTCGGCGAAGATATTGTCACCTGCCAGAGCGGCCTGCTGGAGGCGTTTGAGGGCCGCCGGCGACTGGTCGGCGTGACGGGCCTGGAAATCCGCCAGGCGTTTCAACTGGGACTCTTTTTCTTCTTCCGTGGCACGGGCCAGTTCGACACTCTCCGAGAGTTCGTCGTCATGGGCATCCGGATCCCGGAAGGTATTGACGCCGATGATGGGCATGGCCCCGGTGTGCTTCAGCGTCTCGTAATAGATGGATTCTTCCTGGATCTGGCCGCGCTGATAGCCGGTCTCCATGGCGCCCAGCACGCCGCCGCGTTCGGTGATGCGGTCGAATTCGATCAAAACGGCCTCTTCCACCAGGTCGGTGAGTTCGTCCACGATGAAGCTGCCCTGCTGGGGATTTTCATTTTTCGCCAGGCCCCACTCCCGGTTGATGATCATCTGGATGGCCAGGGCACGGCGCACCGACTCCCGGGAGGGCGTGGTGATGGCTTCGTCGAAGGCATTGGTGTGCAGGCTGTTGCAGTTGTCGTAGATGGCGCACAAGGCTTGCAGGGTGGTACGAATGTCGTTGAACTGGATGTCCTGGCTGTGCAGGGATCGGCCGGAAGTCTGGATGTGGTATTTGAGCATCTGCGAGCGCGTCGAGGCGCCGTATTTATCCCTCAGGGCGACAGACCAGATCCGGCGCGCCACCCGGCCGATCACGGTGTATTCCGGATCCATCCCGTTGGAGAAGAAAAAGGACAGGTTCGGTCCGAAATGGTCCAGGGGCATGCCGCGGGAAAGATAATACTCCAGATAGGTGAACCCGTTGGCCAGCGTGAATGCCAGTTGCGAGATCGGGTTCGCGCCGGCTTCGGCGATATGGTAGCCCGAAATGGATACGGAATAGAAGTTGCGGACGTTGTTTTCGATGAAATAGGCCTGGATGTCGCCCATCATCTTGAGGGCGAAGTCGATGGAGAAAATACAGGTGTTCTGGCCCTGGTCCTCCTTGAGAATATCGGCCTGAACCGTGCCGCGTACATTGGCCAGGACCTCGGCGCGGATCTGGTTATAGGCTTCGGCTGAGGGGGCCTGTCCGTTCTCCGCGCGGTAGCGATCCACCTGCTGATCGATGGCGGTGTTGAGAAACATGGCCAGGATAATGGGGGCCGGTCCGTTGATGGTCATGGAGACGGACGTTGTCGGGGAGCAGAGCTCGAATCCGCTGTAGAGCACCTTGACGTCGTCCAGGGTGCACACGCTGACTCCCGAGGTGCCGACCTTGCCGTAGATGTCCGGGCGCGGATCCGGGTCATAGCCATAGAGGGTCACGGAATCGAAAGCCGTCGACAGGCGTTTGGCGTCACTTGCGGAAGACAGCAGCTTGAAGCGGGCGTTGGTCCGCTGGGGGTCGCCTTCGCCGGCAAACATGCGCGTGGGGTCTTCGCCCACGCGTTTCATGGGGAAGACGCCAGCGGTATAAGGAAAATAACCGGGCAGGTTTTCGCGCCGCAGCCAGCGGTAGATCTCGCCGGGATCTTGAAAACGGGGCAGGGCGATTTTGGGTATTTTTTTGCGGCACAGCGATTCGGTAAAGAGCGGGACTCTGATTTCACGGCCGCGCACCTCATAGACCAACTCGTCCTGTTGATAGGCGTTTTGGGTCTCCGCCCAGCCGTTTACCAGGGCTGCTGTTTCCGGATCCAGGGCCTGGCGGGCTTTGGCGGTCTCTGCCTTCAACCGCGCGAGCAGGGCCTGGCGGGTATCATCCGGCAGATCGCTCGCCAAAACCCGGGCGGTTTCCTCCAGATGCCAGACCTGTCGCAGCGCCTGGGCCTGATGGTCGGTGCGGGCATGGTAGTGGCGAACGGTTTCGGCGATTTCAGCCAGGTAGCGGGTGCGCTCGGGGGGGATGATGATGGTTTTGGATGACGAGATCTTGGTTTCCGGGCGGGGCAGTTGGGACCCGAAAGCCACCCCGGTTTTCGCCTTAATCTGGTCCAGCAGGCCGTGATAGAGGGCGGTTACGCCGTCGTCGTTGAACTTGGAGGCGATGGTGCCGTACACGGGCATCTCCTCCGGCGGGAGTTCAAAGGCGTTGCGGTTGCGCTGCACCTGTTTGCGGACATCGCGTACGGCATCTTCGCCGCCGCGCTTCTCGAATTTA
Source organism: Desulfobacteraceae bacterium (assembly GCA_014237395.1). Classification (GTDB taxonomy): domain Bacteria; phylum Desulfobacterota; class Desulfobacteria; order Desulfobacterales; family UBA5852; genus JABZFP01. Next base: position 433,021 of record JABZFP010000014.1, read on the forward strand.
TTGACCACCACAATATCGGCAAAATCGAGCATGTCGATTTTTTCAAGTTGAGAGGCGGCGCCGAATTCGGCGGTCATGACATACATGGCAACGTCCGCCAGGTCGACGATCTGGGAATCGCCCTGACCGATCCCGGCGGTTTCGGCAATGATCAGGTCGAATCCGGCGGCCTTGGCGACCTGAATGATGTCGGTCAGGGCCTCGGGAATTTCGGTGTGCGACCGGCGGGTGGCCAGCGAGCGCATGTACACCCGTTCACTGCCGATGGCATTCATGCGGATGCGGTCGCCCAGCAGGGCGCCGCCGGTCTTGCGGCGGGAGGGATCGGCACTGATGATGGCCACCCGGATGTCGGGCAGGTCGTGCAGCATGCGCTGAATCAACTCATCAGTGAGGGATGATTTGCCGGATCCGCCCGTGCCGGTAATGCCGACAACCGGGATGGCGTGATCCGGCGTATGGGCGATCAGGTCGGCACGCAATTGGGCCAGGTGGCCGTTTTCCCGAGCCTTGGCCTGTTCCACGGTGGTAATCAGGTTCGCCACCAGGAGCTTGTTGTCGGGCGTCAGTTGGCGGAGATCGACGGCGCCGTCGGTAACCCTCGGAAAATCCATGGTTTTGGCCATGTGGTTGATGATGCCCTGCAGGCCGAGACGGGCCCCGTCTTCAGGAGAATAGATCTTGGCGACGCCGTAGGCTTCCAGTTCCTTGATCTCTTCCGGAACAATGACACCGCCCCCGCCACCGAAAACCTTGACGTGCGCGGCATCGGCCGCCTTCAAAAGATCGATCATGTATTTGAAGTATTCGACGTGGCCGCCCTGGTAGCTGGAAACCGCGATGCCCTGCGCGTCTTCCTCGACGGCGGCATCGACGATCTCCTGGACCGAGCGGTTGTGCCCGAGGTGAATGACCTCGACACCGGTGCTCTGCAGAATGCGCCGGAAAATATTGATGGATGCATCGTGGCCGTCGAAAAGCGAGGTTGCAGTAACAACCCGGACGCTGTTCCGGGGTCGGTATACTTCAGCTTCAGCCATCATAAACCCTCCTTACATCCCGCACGGGGAGCCACCATCATCGCCGGGATATCCAGCGCATTTATCGACCGGGTGAGGTCGTGCCGGATATCTCCGCTTCCGGATCGGCTGGCAAGCCCGTATCTTGTCTTCCGCAGGTCGCCGATCACCACCACCCCGGTGTTATTTCAATTTACCGATCAGGGCACTGGCGATGGTGTTTTTCTGGATTTCCTTGGTGCCCTCATAGAGCTCGCAGATTTTGGCGTCGCGATAAAACCGCTCCACCTCGTA
>JABZFP010000013.1 GCA_014237395.1 Desulfobacteraceae bacterium
TCTACGACCGCGTCCGAAGACGCACTCATGGTCACCACGAAATTCACCGTACCGGCCGCCTCACCCACCGTCTGATCCTGAGCCACACCAAAATCCAACGTCGCAACATCGTTGTCCGTAATAGCAACCGCCTGCGATCCACTTACGCTGTCGGTGCCGTTGCCTGGATCGACCAAGGTAATGGTGAATGTTTCTATCGCTTCGACCAAGCCTTCTTGCGGGATTTCAAGCACTATGTCGGACAAAACGGTGCCTGAATTGTCCCCGGCGGTTAGCGTAATGATTCCGGTAATGTCATTGTAATCGGAACCGTCAATGTTGGTTCCACTGATCGTGTAGCTCAGTGTGAAACCAGAGACGATGGTATCCGAAATCGCCAGCGGAAAAGATACTGTTGCAGCAGGGCCTTCCGTTACGGAGGCCGGAGATGGGCTGCCAATAGTTACCGTTCCCGCCATAAGCGTGGATGGGAGGACCAACAATACCCAAAACAGCGCCAGCGCCACTTTAACGTAATGAGAGTGTTGATCATGTCTGCTTCGCATATATTCCTCCTCGATCCGCTGTTTCGAATATCTCGCGGTCATTCAGTATCAGCGTGTACCCATAAGATTTAGGCAGGGATGCCATTTGGGCCCTATTCCGCTATAAAATCATGTCAACCTGCGCTCAGAACCGCTTGTTGTACCCCACTTCCATCAACTCCCGCCCATCGCGGGAACTGTGATGAACATAAATGGCGTAACGCCGGACCTGGGTCGTATTGGTCGCCTTCTTCGAGGAACCGGACGCAACCCCTTTGTCTACGGCACAGAACGCGACTTCGGCATCCAGCGATGACGGCATAGCCGTATCGTCGGCATCCAGTCCGTCAAAATCCCAGTTGGCCATATCCGTCATGTCGGCAGCCCCGGCATCTGCAAAAAGGTAGTCCGGGGAGTGATCCAGCAGGTTGGCCTTGATTTCTTCTTCTATGGTAAATGCCGCCTCCACCAGCCCGGCTTCCGTGCGGTAAAACGTTTGATTGCGCAAGACCTCATTGCGGGCCATGAAAATTTCAGTGTTAGCCGACTGGGTGGCATAGATCCCGATCAATGTCATCAGCACAATGAACATCAGGGCAATCACAATGGCGGAACCTTCCTGGTTCGACAGAATCGCAATCGTTTTGGCAGGAGTCGTCTTCTTCATCGGATTTTCCTCAAAAAAAACTGCATACTTTCCAAATGTCAAATGATTCATATAGCCGTCTATATGCCCATGTTGCGGCATCGCACTCGGGTCGAATACGACCGTTCCAACAGTCCTTCGCGGCCGGCCGGCTCCTGCACCGTAAGCAATATCTGCACAGACCGGATTTCCGTAAGATCGGCGGTTTCATCACCGTCTCTATCGAAATAACGGAATCGCAGGTTGGTCACATTATCTACCAGGGTTTGTTCTATGCTGCCATAGAGCCTGAGGCGGAGTGTATTGTCGTCCACGTTCCAGTAGTAGGTAAGCCGCTCAAAGTTGTCGTCGTCGATCTCACCGTTTGAGTCGGTTTCGCCCTCGGGGACACGGTCGGAGGTAAACCGGAGGGAGGTGGCAATGGCTTGTTCGAAACCGGTGTTTGCTTGTTGCGAAGGGTCAAGGCCGGCCAGACGAATGTCGTTGACCATATAGGCAATGGCCATTCTCACATTCTGCTGGGCTCCGGCCGCCACCTCCTGGGTGGTGTAGGAGCGCCGCAAAGATGTCATGACGGAAATAACGCCCGCCATGAGAAGACTCAACATGCAAATGGCCACCAGCAGTTCAACAAGGGTAAAACCAGCCTTATTTTTTACAACCTTGCCAGTTTGGACGTACTGATTTCCGTGTGATCGGCGACGCATCATATCCCGCCTCCATGCGTGATCGAATTCAAGGTAATCGTTCGATTACCGCCGTGCACCGTGGTCCACTCCACCTGGATCTCCACCTCACGGGCAAAGTCGCTGGTGGGTGTGGCGATCCCTGCGATATTGGGAGGGTTGCTGATTCTGGTCCTGCGGGTATAAATCCCACCGGCATTGCCATTGGCATCAAGGTTCGATTCATCTTCATCAGCCAAGTCGGTAATGTCCGGCGTATTCTTGATTTCTTCCATTTTCTGATGGGCCAGCATGACCGCCTGGGTGGTCGTATTGCTGTTGGTCGTGTTGCGGACCGTTGCGACCTGCATCCGGCCAATGGCCAGAAGACCGATGGCCAGAATAGCGACCGCAATCAGGACTTCGATCAATGAGAACCCGTGTTCATCCGACACTAAGCTTCGCTGCATTATCGCGATAGTGTTATCGACGCACTTTCTTTTCATGCTTTAATCCTCTTCAGTCCGAACGCGGCCAAACGGGCTCACGACCACCTCGTAGCGCCTCCCGCCCGCGGAGGTCAGTGTAACCGTACCGGCGGAACCATCCGGAATCCCTCGCGCATTAAAGGACATCCGGCTACTACTAAAGGTATTGCCTGTAATGGATACCCCGTCAGGCAAGGCACGGTCGGCGATGGTATCTTCACCGGCGCCCAGGATGCTGTCTTCGTTCGGGTCGGTAAAAATCTGGTAGGCTGTGTTGCCCGTGAACAACACACAAACATTGCTGTTCTCTCGCACCGCCCGTAACTTAGCCCGTTCGAAATCCGCTTTTAGGGAGTTGGCCGCACCCCTGGCTTTGGCACTGTCCCGCCACGATAGCCATCCGGGAATCGTGATTGTCGCCATAACTGCGACAATCGCAATGGCAACCATCAGTTCAAGTAGCGTAAAGCCTTTATTGGACGACATGATTCCTCCCTGGAATAAATTTACACTGGCTTATCAAGCAAGAATTATTCCAAATTTTGATCGACACATCCCCAACAGGTATAGTGTGATTTAAAAATTTATAACTCCATGATTTTCTATTAAATAATTTTACAAAGGGAAACGCTCCGATGTTAATCAAAGTCAAGATACAGACAAAAGGAGAAAGCAATGCGACGTAAACATTAAAAATGTTAATGCGCTATTAAAAAAGTTAATGCTTTATCAAGGATATGGCATTGCCATGAGGGTAAGCAAGATGTGCGGGGCAAATTCAGCACACAACAAGATTATCAACATCACTTATAATCAAACGCAGATAGGACATTGAGTAAAGAACATAAAAAGATCAATTCATTTCCTCAGCCCTGCAACAATGCCACCGCATTCCGAAACATTTGAACCCCGGGGGTCAAACCGGCCGGGAGGGATGACTGGCCGTTCCGTTTGCGGGTATCGGCCTGCCGGGTCCAGAGCGGGTGGTTGGACCAGTGGTTGAACCCTTCGGGATGCGGCATCAGACCGAAAACACGGCCGGTGGGGTCGCAAACACCGGCGATATCGTCTAAGGATCCGTTGGGATTGTGAGGGAAGGCACCGCCCGCCGGCGCGCCGTCGGGCCGGGCATAGCGGGCCGCGATCTGATGATGCGCTTCCAGCCGCGCGATGACCTCCGGCGCCGTGACAAACTTGCCCTCCCCGTGGCGGATGGGCAGATCGATGACATCGAGCCCCTTCGTGAAGACACAGGGGCTCCGGGTGTCGATTTTGAGGGTCACCCAGTCGTCGCGAAAATTACCGCAGTCGTTGAACGTCAGCGCCACCGAGCGGGTCTGGTAATCCCCGTCGAAGCCGGGCAGCAGCCCCAGGTTGACCAGCGTCTGGAACCCATTGCAAATGCCGATCACCAATCGCTGGCTCTCGACGAAGGCCCGCAGCTGGTCGCCGACGTTGGTGCGCAGCCGAACGGCCTGCAGCACCCCGGCGCCGTGGTCGTCCCCCCAGCTGAAACCGCCCCCGAAGGCCAGGATCTGGTAGTCGTCAAGCCGGGCATCGCCATCGATAAGGGCATTGATGTGAACCCTTACGGCTTCGGCACCGGCCAACTCCAATGCATGGGCGGTCTCCAGGTCACAGTTCAGACCGAATCCGGTCAACACGAGGGCACGTATTTTACCAGTCATACCAGATCTCCAAAGGGTGCTTTCCAGGCAGTTTTAAGGTCGTCAAGCGCCAGGTCGACAAGCGGCTCACCACGCGTTCCGCGGATGACCATGCGGGGCGCCTCGGTCACGACACCGATACAGCCCACGGCGTGGCCGTCAAGGGCTGCTTCGAAAGCCTGTCGGCGGTCGGGTGCAACCGTCACCAGGAAGCGGCCGGTCGACTCGGAAAACAGCACTTTATCGTCGCGCAGGGCTTCTTCCAGCGGAACCTTGGCCAAATCAAGCGACAGGCCCAAGCCACCCGCCAGGGCGGCCAGGGCCGCGTGAACCGCCAGCCCTCCCCGATAGATCCCCCGGACCGACGCTGTCAGGGAATCGGCAATCGCCGTCTGCAAACAGCGGTACAGGGGCTGGAAAGTTTCGGGGCGCACCTCGGGGACCTGCCGGCCGACATAGCCGAGGTGGTCGTAGTATTCGGAGCCGCCCAGCTCATCCCGGGTGATCCCCAGCAGATAGACCAGATCCCCGGCGACTTTGACATCCATCGTGGTGCAATGGGCGATATCGGGCACCCGTGAAATCGCACTGAACTGGATGGTTTCCGGAGCGGACACCTTGTGGCTGATGCCGTAACGACCGGCCAAATTGCCATCCACGTACATGCTGTCTTTCCCCGACAACAAGGGGATGCCATAGGCCAGACAGACGTCCCGCAGCGCACGACAAGCGCGCACCAGCTGGGCCGCCTTGAATTTCCCATCAGGATTCTTCTCCGGATGGTATTGGATGTTGGGCCAGCAGAAATTATCCACGCCGCCCACGTGGTCGCAATCCCCGCCCACTGCGATCACCCGTCGCAGGGCTTCATCGATGGCACAGGCGGTCATGTGATAGGCATCCACGGCGGAATAGGTCGGGAGAAGCGCCTGGGAAAAGGCCAACCCCCGCGGGCTGGACAGCACCGGCCGGATCACGGCCGCATCGCTGGGAACGTCCCGGTCAACGCCCACCATGGGCTTGATCACGCTGCCTCCCTGAACCTCGTGGTCGTACTGGCGGGGCACCCATTCCTTGGAACTAACGTTCGGGCGGGCCAGCATATCCAGGAGTAAATCCGCATAGCTGGCCGGCTCCCCGATAACCGGTTCGCGCAAACCGCGTGCCGCCGGCGGCAGCCACTCGGCTTCGAATTCCCATTGCGGAAAACCGGATTCGAGGAAATCCAGATCGACATAGGCGCAGGTTTCACCGTTATATCGAATATGGAGCTTGCCGGAGTCGGTGTAATGCCCGATCACCGTGCTCTCCACAGCGTGCTTGCGGGACAGGGCCATGAAACGGTCCACGTCCTCCGGACGCACCGCCACGGTCATCCGTTCCTGGGATTCCGACACCCAGATCTCCCATTGATCCAGCCCTTCGTATTTGAGGGGCACCTTTTCCAGATCGACGACGCAGCCGTTGGAAAACTGCGCCGATTCACCGATCGAGGACGACAATCCCCCGCCGCCGTTATCGGTGATAAACTGGATCAAGCCCTCGTCACGGGCTTCCAGCAGGAAATCGTGCATTTTCTTCTGGGTATAGGGATCACCGATCTGGACATGGCCGGCCGGCGTGTTTTCAGAGAAAATTTCAGAAGACGCCGTGACCCCGTGGATACCGTCCTTACCGACACGGCCGCCGCACATGATGATAAGGTCGCCGGCCGAGGTCTTCTTTTGGTCGGCCGGCGCGTCCCCCACACGGGCCGGCATCAAGCCCACGGCGGTGACAAACACGAGGCATTTGCCGAGATAGCCCGGGTGAAACAGAATATGACCGAAAGTGGTGGGGATACCGCTTTTGTTGCCGCCATCCCGCACGCCTTCGATCACGCCGTCCAGCAGGCGCCGGGGATGGAGGTGGGGCTGCAGATCGCCGCTGTAATCCCGCGGCCCGACACAGTAGCCGTAGCCGCCCATCAGCAGGCGGGCACCTTTGCCGGTACCCAGGGGATCGCGGTAGACCCCGACGATGCCGGTAATGGCCCCGCCATAGGCTTCCATATTCGACGGTGAATTATGGGTCTCGCCGGTGATGACGTAATAATGATCGTCATCGAAACGGCCGATGCCGGCGTTGTCCCACAGGACCGATACCACCCAGTCATTTTCGGACTGCAGCTTCAGCGTCGGGGCTTCGATGCAGGTCTTGAAAAGGCTGTCGACATCTTCAGCCTGCCCGGTCATGGGATCGGTATAGTGAAAAAGCCCACGGAAGGTATTGTGGTTGCAGTGATCGCTGCGGGCCTGGGAAATATACTCCAGTTCCAGATCGGTGGGATCGGACAGCCCCACCCGGCGGCGCTGTTCCTGGACGCTGTCCCGCAGGAAATAGCGGCGAATCGTGGGGATATCGTTGGGGTTTAGGGCCAGGTTGCGTTCGTCGCTCACGGCCTGCAGGGCCTGGTCGCTGTCGATGGGAATGGTGCTGACGGTGGGGGTGTGGTCCAGTTTAACCTTGGGGATAATGATGCCGATGCCCTCGGCCGGGTTCCAGTCCGCGGCCTGGAAGACTTTCCATTGCTGAATGATATCGTTCGCCAGGAGATCCTCGGCAATCTTGCGGGCATCGTCCCCGCTCAGTTCCTTGCCGGCCAGGCAATAGCGTTTGGAGGTATAAAGGTTCTCCCCCGGCGCCAGTTGAATCCCCAGGATATCTTCGACAGCCTCGACGCCGGTGCTGCCGGGATTGTCGCGAACTCCCGGGCGGAACCCGATCCAAACGGTCCAATCGAAAGGCACCGGCAAGGGCTCGTAGGAAGACATCTGGGTGACCGGATTGGTGAAGACTTCGCGGCGAATTAGGTCCAGCTGTTCCGGTGTGAGATCGGCATCGATGGTTACCACCGATACGGTGCGCACCGTATCCAGCCGGATACCAAAATAGTCCCATGCTTTCCGGCGAAGGGTCTCCCCCTCGGCATCGAACAATTCGGGTTTCAGGGTCACTTCAAGTCGATGCGGCATGACGGCGGCCTCTCTGGAGCTAAAAGTTCACGATGTCGTTGTAGATCACGAAAATCATCAGCATAAGCAGCAAGAAAATACCAAACTGCTGGGCGATCTCCCGTATTTTGATACTAACCGGACGGCGGCTGATCATCTCGATCACAAAAAACATCAAATGCCCGCCATCCAGGACCGGGATCGGCAGAAAATTGAGGATCCCGAGGTTGATGGATATCACCGCTGTAAAAATCAGAAGATTGATCACCCCCTCGCGGGCCTGGGCGCCTGCCATCTGGGCAATTTTGATCGGTCCGCCCAGCGTGGCGGCCGGTAGCTTGCCCTGGATCAGCTTCACGACGCTCAATACCGTCAGTTCGGTGATTTCCCAAGTTCGCGCCACACTCATCTGGACGGATTCTACCAATGAAAGCTCACGAGGAATCACATCGCCCGCGGATCGGATACCGATCACGTAGCGCTCGACATCCTCACCGAAAAGATTCTGTGTGGTCTTGAGCTCGGGCGCCAGATCAACCGTCAGACGCTGTCCCGTCCTTTCAACGACGAAGGACATGGAGCGGCCCTGGCTGTTGGATATCTGCGCCGCCATTTCTTCCCAGCTCGTAATGTCGGTACCGTCGATGGCCACCACCAGGTCGTCTTTCTGCAAGCCGGCCCGGGCCGCAACCGAAGGGGTGTCCACTTCGCCCACCAGCGGTCGCAGCACATAGGTCCCCGAGGTCTGAAACACCAGGAAAAAAATGACCACCGCCAGCAGCAAATTGGACATGGGGCCGGCGGCCACGATGAGAAAGCGTTTGAAAACACTTTTATGGGTAAAAGACTGCGGGATCAGGTAGGGCTCGATTTCGGTATCCGGCTCTTCCCCGACCATTTTGACGTACCCGCCAAGCGGGATGAGCGATACGCGATAGTCGGTCATCCCGACGGTCTTGCCGATCAGGCGCGGACCGAAGCCGAGTGAAAATTTTTCAACCCCGACGCCGAAAAACCGCGCCACCAGGAAATGGCCGAGTTCGTGAAAAAAAATCAGGACACCGAGAACAATAATAAAAGCAAATATGCTCGTGCTCATTGGTTTTAGCGGTACTTTCCGAAGGCTGCCCCAGGGGTGGCTGGGATTAGAGGATGATCATGACTGACTGCCGAGGGATCATAAGGGAATTGCCCTGAAACTTCAAGCGTTGCATCGTCGAATTTCGTTGCCCGCTATCTGCCGGGCCTCGCGGTCGGCCTCGCGAATCTGTTCAATCGATGGCTGGAATTGCGGTGTGTGCCGCTCCATGGTTTGATGAATCACGCGATGGATATCGGTGAAGGCGATGCGCCGCTCTAAAAAGGCGCTGACGGCCATCTCATTGGCGGCATTCAAAACCGCCGGCAGGGTGCCGCCTCCGGCACAGGCTTCAAACGCCAGAGCCAGACAGGGAAAGCGTTCCAGATCCGGCGGTTCAAACGTCAATTTGGCCAGGGTCGTGAAATCCGGGTAGCCCAGTTCCAGCGGCAGCCGCTCCGGATAGGCCAGCGCATACCCGATGGGGCCCTTCATGTCCGGGATGCCCAACTGGGCCAGGACGGAACCGTCCACGAACCCCACCATGGAGTGCACGATGCTCTGGGGATGAACGATGACCTCGATTTTGTCCGGTGCCATGTCAAACAGGTGACGCGCCTCGATAAACTCCAGGCCCTTGTTCATCAGGGTGGCCGAATCGATGGTAATTTTAGCGCCCATGGACCAGTTGGGATGGTTCAGGGCGTCCTCGAGACGAATGGCGCCGAACCGGTCCGGGGCGAGCGTGCGGAAGGGTCCCCCGGAAGCCGTCAGAAAGAGGCGGGCCACCTCCCGCCGGGGATGCTGACCGATACACTGGTAGATGGCGCTGTGCTCACTGTCCACCGGCAGGATGGGGACACCCGCCGCCGCGGCCCGGGCCATGACGATCTCGCCGGCCATCACCAGGGTTTCCTTGTTTGCCAGGGCTATGGGCTTGCCGGCATCGATGGCCGCCAGGGTGGGCATCAGGCCCGCCGCCCCCACCACACCGGTCACCACCATATCCGCATCGGGCAGCGAAGCAGCCACGATCATGCCGCTCTCACCCCACAGCAAGTCGGTCTTTACGTCATCCGGCAGCAGCTCCCGAAGACGGTCGCGGTCGGCTTCGTCGATAACCACCGCCAGCGCGGGACGGAATTCCGCGATCTGGCGCGCCAGCAATGCGACATTCCGCCCGGCCGTGAGACTGACGGCGCGATAACGGTCCGGGAACTGCCGCACGATATCGAGGGTGCTGCATCCAATCGAGCCCGTCGCCCCTAAAACCGCCAGATTTTTCTTTGCATTCATGGCGTTAACCATTCTATCGCCGCACAATCGCGGCGTAATCGATCCTTAAAGCAGAACTATCAGAACGTAAGCCACCGGGCCGGCAAACAACAGGGCATCGATCCGATCGAGCATGCCGCCGTGCCCCGGCAGGATGCCGCCGGAATCCTTGATACCGCTGGCCCGTTTCATCTGGGATTCGAACAGGTCGCCGATTTGACCGGCGGCCCCGACCGCCAGGCAGAAAATAACCGCCTGGCCCCAACCGATCCCGGAAAATACAGTCAATTTCATGATCAGACCGGCCAAAAGGTTGCCGCCCAGGCCTCCCAGCGACCCCTCGATAGTTTTTTTGGGGCTGATGTTGGGGCAAAGCTTGTGGCGGCCCAGAAAGGTGCCGACGTAAAGGGCCAGGGTGTCGCCCGCAAAGACCACGAAAACCAGCGTGAAGATCAACCAGAACCCTTGCGGGGCTTGGCGGATCGGAATCAGCAGGACGAGTAACACCGGGATATACAGCACCCCTTGGACCTGTTTCTGGACGATTTCCAGCACCCGGGGATCATCACCGAAATACCGCAGCGACAGCGCACCCGCCAGGAGAAGATTGAGTGCCAGAAGCCCCGGAACGAGATCCAGGCGCCCCACATGGGCAAGCCCGGTCAGAAGCGGGACCATCACCAGGCCCAATACCGGAATCGCACCAGGCAGGGTTTTCGGAAAGGCGTGGTAGACAATGCGAAAGTATTCCCACATGGCGGCCAGGCCGGCAAGGGCGATGAGTACCGCAAACAGGGCACCGCCGCGATACAGAATAAAGATCAGCACCGGCAGGAGCAAAAGCCCTGTAATCCATCGTTTTAAATGCATCATCGTCCCCCTGTGCTGGTCTGCGAGGTCTCGATCGGTAGACAAGATGGCGCCGGCGGTGCCGGCCTGTCAGCTGACCTGCTCCGTATCCACCCGCCCATAACGTCTTTCCCTTCCCTGGTAATCCGCCAGGATGCGAAAGAACTCCGCTTTATCGAAATCAGGCCACAGCGTATCCGTAAAATGAAATTCGGCATAAGCCAGTTGCCAGAGAAGAAAATTGCTCAGGCGCAATTCACCGCTGGTTCGAATCAGGAGGTCGGGATCGGGGATGTCGCGGGTAAAAAGCTTGTTGGAAAACTGCGCCTCGTCGATGGCGTCGGGAGACAAACGCCCGGCGGCAACTTCCGCGGCAATGTTCCGCGCCGCTTGGAGAATCTCGGAACGGGCACCATAGCTGAGGGCCAGAATGAGGTGAAGACCGTCGTTGTTGCGGGTTTGGGTCAAAACGTGATCGAGGGCCTGACGGACGTCATCCGGCAACCGATCGATTTCGCCGATGGCATGCAGGCGAATGTTGTTGGTCAGCAGTTCCTCGGCCTCGGTCTGCAAAAACTTCTTGAGCAGCGCCATCAAGGCGTCCACTTCCATCTTGGGGCGCTGCCAGTTTTCCGTCGAAAAAGCGTAGAGCGTCAGGTAGGCAATGCCGACTTCGCGGCAGACTTTGACGGCCGCGCGAACGGAATCCGCCCCCTTCTCGTGACCTTTGACCCGGTTCAGCAGCCGTTGTTTGGCCCAGCGGCCATTGCCATCCATGATGATGGCCACGTGCCGGGGCAACCGTTCGGGATCAAGGGCGGCCGCTTCCGGAGACGGCCGATCAGAACTCAATGATTTCTTTCTCTTTTTCTTTGTAGATATCGTCAATCTGCTTGACGAACTCGTCGGTGATCTTCTGCACCTGGTCCTGGCCCTTGAAAGCTTCGTCTTCGGCGATTTCACCGTCTTTTTTCATGCTCTTGAGAAGCTCGTTGGCATCCCGCCGGATATTGCGGATGGCAATCTTGTGATCTTCGCAGATCTTGTGGACGGATTTGGCCAACTGTTTGCGGCGTTCCTCCGTCAGCGGCGGAATGGCAATCCGGATGATCTTGCCGTCATTGGACGGCGTCAGGCCTAGGTCGGACTTCAAAAGGGCTTTTTCGATTTCTTTGATGACCGTCGCATCCCATGGCTGAATCGTGATAAGCCGGCTTTCGGGCACCGACAGGGAGGCCATCTGGTTGACGGGGGTGGGGGTGCCGTAATAATCGACGCGGATACCATCCAAAATCGAAAGATTCGCCCGTCCCGTGCGAACCCGATTCAGCTCGTTGTTCAGGGCCGTTATGGTTTTGCCCATACTTTCCCGGGCGTCCTGATAGATGTCATCTAACATAGGCTCCACCTGTTCTGTATGTGGTTGTTCGTTGGGGAAAGCGGAAGAAGGGTGCCGGCGTGGAACGCTTCAGTGGTGGATCAGCGTGCCCACGGATTCCCCGCAAACCACTTTCCGGATATTACGGGCCTGGTTCAGATCGAAGACCGACAACGGCAGTTTGTTGTCCATGGCCAGCGAGATCGCCGTCATGTCCATGACTTTCAGCTGGCGTTCCAGCACGTCCATGTAGGTGACGTCCTTGAGAAAGCGGGCGTCGGGATGGGTGACCGGATCGGCATCGTAGACACCGTCGACCTTGGTGGCCTTGAGAAGGATCTCCGCGTGGATTTCCTGGGCGCGCAGCACGGCCGCCGTATCCGTCGTGAAATAGGGGTTCCCCGTCCCGGCCGCGAAAATCACCACCCGCCCCTTTTCCAGGTGCCGGACAGCGCGCCGGAGAATATAGGGTTCGGCAACCTCGTGCATGGAAATAGCCGATTGCGTGCGCGTCTGGATGCCCTGCTTCTCCAGTGCATCCTGCAGCGCCAGGCTATTGATCACGGTGGCCAGCATGCCCATGTGATCGGCCGAAGCCCGATCCATACCGAAAGAACTGGCGGCAATACCACGAAAAATATTGCCGCCCCCCACGACAATGGCAATTTGGACGCCCAGGTCGCAGATGGACTGGACTTCCTCGGCCACGTATTTAATCATCTCGGGGCTGATGCCGAAACCCTGATCACCCATCAATGCTTCACCACTGAGTTTCAGCAGAATTCTTCCGTACCGAGGTTGTGTCAAATCAGGACTCCCCTATCTGGAAACGCACAAACCGTTTAATGGAAATATTTTCTCCGATTTTGGCAATCAGCTCGTTGAGCAGATCGGCAATCGTGATGTCCGGGTTCCGCACGTAAGCCTGGTTCATCAGGCAGTTTTCCTTCAGGAACTTGTTCATCTTGCCTTCAACGATCTTTTCGATCACGTTCTCCGGCTTGCCGGTCTGCCTGGCCTGGTCCATATAAATATCTTTTTCACGGGCCAGGGTTTCCGCCGGCACATCCTCGGGGGAAATCCCGATGGGGCTGGTGGCGGCGATATGCATGGCAACGTTCTTGGCGAATTCCTGGAAATCGTCGCTTTTGGCGACGAAGTCGGTTTCACAGTTGACTTCCACCATGACGCCCAGTTTGCCGCCGGTGTGCACATAAGGCTGCACGACACCTTCCGTCGTGGCCCGGCCGGCCCGCTTGGCCGCTGTGGCCAGGCCTTTTTTGCGCAGGAAGTCGATGGCTTTTTCCATGTCGCCGCTGTTTTCGGCCAGCGCTTTTTTACAATCCATCATGCCGGATCCGGTCTTGTCCCGGAGCTGTTTTACCATTGCTGCTGTAATCTCTGACATAACTACTCTCCCGTTTTCTCAGGTGCAGGGGCTTCAGTGACTTCCGGTGCGGCTTCTACCGGGACCTCCACGGCTTCCGCTGCGTCTTCAGCGGCGGCTTCCGCTTCCGAACGACGAATGATTTCAACGACCGGCCCATCCGTTCCGTCCGAAATGACTTTTCGTTCGCCCGGCTTCAGATCAGCGCTGCTCGGGACCACTTCGCTTACTTCCTCGGTGGCCTTGTCGGCTTCGGCCTGCTGTTTTTCCAGGAACCGCTGACGACCGTCGAGGCACGCGTCGGCCATGCGGGACGTTAGCAGCCGAATGGCGCGAATGGCATCGTCGTTGCCGGGGATGACGTAATCGATATCATCCGGGTCGCAGTTGGTGTCGACCACGGCCACAATCGGAATCCCTAAACGACGCCCTTCCTTGATGGCAATGGCTTCGCATTTGGGATCGATGACAAAAATCGCACCGGGCAAACCGTTCATGCTGCGAATACCGCCCAGGTTGTTGTCGAGCTTGACGCGTTCCTTGCCGAGCTTCAGGCGTTCTTTTTTGGGAAACAGCTCGATCGTGCCGTCGTTTTCGATCGTATTCAGATAATTCAAGCGGTCGATGCTCTGCTTAATGGTCTGGAAATTGGTCAGCATGCCGCCCAGCCAGCGGTTGTGGACGTAATACATCTCGGCCCGGTTGGCTTCTTCATAGATGGATTCGCGGGCCTGCTTTTTCGTTCCGACGAAAAGCACGGATTTTCCCTTGGCCGCCGTGTCCACGATAAAATTATAGGCGTCTTTAAACATCCGGACGGTTTTCTGCAGATCGACGATATAAATCCCGTTGCGCGCGCCGAAAATATAGGGCTTCATCTTGGGATTCCAACGACGGGTCTGGTGACCGAAATGGACACCCGCCTCCAACAGTTCCTTCATTGTGACATAGGCCATTGTTTTCTCCTTTTACGATTCGGTTTGGCCACCGTTCCCTTCCTCCCCGCCTCCGACTTTCAACTGAAAGCACCGGGAGGCCGGTCCGGGAACGTGTGATGTGTGTTAGGGGGTCAGACCCCAAAATCGAATTTCTTTAACAAACTCTATTAAAATATGCAACTTTTTTTTGGCCATTAATGGTGCACCAGGCAGGCGACACGGTCCATGCCGCTGTAATCCGGACGACAGGCGACATCCTGGTAGGCACCGCTTTCGGCGGCCAATCGCTGGACGGCTGGAAATTGGTCATGACCGATTTCAAGAAACACGGCCCCTCCGGGCGACAGCAAGGCCGGTGCCGCGCCGATGATCAATGCCAGGCAATCCAGCCCATCGGGCCCGCCGTCCAGCGCCGCCCGGGGCTCGTAGCGGACGATCTCCGGCTGCAGCCCGTCGATTTGGCCCGAGGGGATATAGGGCGGGTTCGATACCACCACATCGAAGCGGGCCCGGGTATCGGAAAAGGGCGCCAGCCAGTCGCCGGCCACCAGGTCCACCCGGTCCTCGAGATGGTGGCGCCGCCGGTTGCGATCCGCCAGGGCCAGCGCAGGGCAGGAACGATCCAGCGCCACCACCCGGGCCGTCGGGCAGCTCCGGGCCAGCGCCATGGCAATGGCCCCCGATCCCGTACCGAGATCGAGAAAACGCGGCGCTTCCGGACCATTTTCGTTCTTTAAAAAATCGAGAACGGCCTCGACCAGGCATTCCGTTTCCGGGCGGGGGATCAACACCTCCGGCCCCACCGCCATCTCCAGCTCCCAGAATTCTTTGGCCCCTAAAATATAGGCCACCGGCTCGCGGGCCACACGGCGCTTGACCATGGTACGAAAACGCGTCAACTCGTCCGGGTTCAGCGGCTGATCATACCGCAGGTAAAGATCGATCCGCTCCAGGCCAAGGGCAAAGGCCAGCAGGAGCTCGGCGTCGATACGCGCGCTCTCGATATCGTGCTCTTTAAAATAGGTCGTGGTCCACTGGAGGAGCTTGAGGATGGTCCAGTCGTCAGGACGCTTCATCTTGAAGCGCCTGGGCCTGATAATGGGATATCAACTCTTCGACGATGGGATCCACCGCCCCCTGCATGATTTCTTCGAGTTTGTAGAGGGTCAGCCCGATCCGGTGGTCGGTCACCCGCCCCTGGGGGAAGTTGTAGGTCCGAATCCGGCCGCTGCGATCGCCGTCGCCGATCTGGTTCTTGCGCTCGGCCGACCGTTTGGCATCCTGCTCGCGAACCTTCTGGTCCAGCAGCCGGGCCCGCAAGACCTTGAGCGCTTTGGCCTTGTTCTTGATCTGGGATTTTTCATCCTGGCATGTCACCACCAGGCCGGACGGCAGATGGGTGATCCGTACGGCCGAATCGGTGGTATTGACACTCTGGCCGCCCGGGCCGGTGGAGCGATAGACATCGATCTTGAGCTCCGAACTGTCAATCGCCACGTCCACTTCCTCGGCTTCGGGCAGCACGGCCACGGTCACGGCCGAGGTGTGGATGCGCCCCTGGGTTTCCGTGGTGGGAACCCGCTGCACCCGATGGGTGCCGCTTTCATATTTCATGCGGCTGTAGGCGCCCTGCCCCTGGACCATGGCGATAATTTCCTTGAAACCCCCGACGCCGGTGGCGTGCTCGCTCATGATCTCCACTTTCCAGCGCTGGCCTTCAAAATACCGACTGTACATCCGGAAAAGATCGGCGGCGAACAAGGCTGCTTCATCCCCGCCGGTGCCGGCCCGAATTTCAAGGATGATGTTTTTGTCGTCATTGGGATCTTTGGGCACCAGAAGTCGTCTTAATTCAACTTCCATGGCGTCGCGGGCCTCGGTGAGCCGGGCGACGTCGGCCCGGGCCAGGCTTTTCATCTCGGGATCCGAATCCTGCATGAGTTCCTGGCTGTCCGCCAGCTCTTCGGTTATCCCCTGATATTCGCGGAACACGGTGACGACCTTGCTCAGTTCGGCATGCTCGCGACTGAGCTTTTCAAACGCCGCCCGGTTTTTGACAACATCCGGAGCGCTCAGCGCCGTTTCGACTTCGTTGAATCGTTCTTCGACACCTTGGAGTTTGTCAAACATAGCCGATTTACCCGCGTTCCTTCATCAGAATCATCCCGCTCGATACAGGCCTGCCGCCCTATCGGCGAAGCCCCGAAGCGTGTTCACAGGACCAAACGCACAAGACACCAAGGCTGCCGAAGGGAACGCCCGCTGCAATCGTTTGAGCGGGCGGGAACCCGGGCCTTGATGTCCGTGATAGAGAATGAAAACCAGTTTGGCGCTATTCTTTGGGCGTCTGGAATTTTTCGTATTTTTTGCGGAACCGTTCAATGCGGCCGGCCGTGTCAACCAGCTTCTGCTTGCCTGTAAAAAACGGGTGGCATTGGGAACAAATTTCCACGGTGATGTCTTTTCGGGTTGAACCGGCTTCTAGAACCGCACCGCAGTGACACGAAATCTGGGTTTTTTCGTAAGCCGGGTGAATGTCTTTTTTCATTGTTAAACGTAACCTCCGGTCATATGGCTATGCATTCATGGAACTAAGAAAGTCGTTATTATCCACCGTCCCGCTAATTTTATCAAGTAAAAATTCCATGCTGTCCACAGGATTGAGGGAAACCAGCAATTTTCGCAGGATCCATACGCGGTTGAGCGTCTCGGCATCCAGCAGGAGTTCCTCTTTGCGGGTACCGGATTTTTTGATGTCGATGGCCGGGAACACCCGTTTGTCGGCCAGGCGCCGATCGAGAACCAGCTCCATGTTGCCGGTGCCCTTGAACTCCTCAAAAATCACCTCGTCCATCCGGCTGCCGGTATCGATCAGGGCGGTGGCGATAATGGTGAGGCTGCCGCCCTCCTCGATGTTGCGGGCCGCGCCGAAAAACCGTTTGGGCCGCTGCAGGGCGTTGGAGTCCACACCACCCGAAAGGATCTTGCCACTGGGGGGTACCACGGAGTTGTAGGCGCGTGCCAGACGGGTGATGCTGTCCAGCAGGATCACCACGTCCTTTTTATGTTCAACCAGGCGCTTGGCCTTTTCGATCACCATCTCGGCCACCTGCACGTGGCGCTCGGCCGGTTCGTCGAAGGTGGAACTGATCACCTCCGCTTTCACCGAACGGGCCATGTCCGTCACTTCCTCGGGCCGCTCGTCGATCAGCAGCACGAACGGCACCACGTTTTTATGGCCGGCAATGATGCTGTTGGCGATGTTCTGCAGCAGCATGGTTTTACCCGTACGGGGCGGAGAAACGATCAGCCCGCGCTGGCCGAAACCGATGGGGGTCATCAGGTCCATGATGCGGGTGGAATAATTGTCCGACTGATTTTCGAGATTGACTTTGCGTTCGGGATAGAGCGGAGTGAGGTTGTCGAACAGGATTTTCTCGCGGGCCACTTCCGGGTCTTCATAGTTGACGGCCTCGACCTTGAGCAGGGCGAAGTAGCGCTCCGATTCCTTGGGCTGCCGGATCTGACCGGAAACCGTATCGCCCGTTCGCAAGTTGAACCGGCGGATCTGAGACGGCGACACATAGATATCGTCCGGCCCTGGCAGGTAATTGTAGCCCGGCGATCGCAGAAACCCGAATCCGTCCGGCAGGATCTCCAGCGTACCCACGCCGTAAATCGACCCGTTTTTCTCGATCTGGGCCTGCAGCAAGGCAAAAATCAATTCCTGCTTGCGCATACCGGCTGCCCCTTCGATTTTGAATTGCTTCGCCATCTGGGTCAGCTCACTGATTTTCATTTCCTTCAATTCACTGATATTCATAAAAACCACTCCGCTTAATGGATTATATACAGGGACTCGCCCGTTTGATTCGTTTGGCGCAAATGCCGGAACTCGATTAATGTCGGAAAAATGAACTGGGAGAGGTCGGGCGGGAACCTTGACACCGGGTTCACCCCCGCTTGAACACAATAGACAATCAAGCTCTGGAATGTTATTTCAGTTTTAAAGTGCTCGACTCAGATTAAATGATGAAAAGGATCCTTGTTGGTTTTATTGGAGGAATTGATGTTTTAGATTGTTGGGTATGAATTCGTTAAAAGGCGGGCCCCGTGCCTTTAATCGAAAAAAAATTATACCATCATGCCCGAACTGTCAAGATTTTTCCAATCCATCCAATGCATTTTCAGCTTGTTTTTCAATAGCTCACCCGTTTTATCAACGGATGCGCCCCATACGATCCGGTCCCATGCCCATGCGGCCCTAAAATAAAGGAGTATCCCGGCCATGCCGCGATTGCCGCTACCCAGCCCCCTTATGGAAAACCTTCCCGCTGCGCCGCAGGCGTATGTGGTGGGCGGCACGGTTCGCGATTTGCTGATGCAGCGTCATCCCACCGATATCGATATCGCCGTGGATGGTGATGCCGCCCTCTTTGCCGGTGCGATTGCCGATCGCCTGCGCGGTCGGGTCATCCCCATGGGCAAACCAGGGCTCATCACCCATCGCGTCACCGGCCGGGGACTGCTGATCGACGTCACCGGCCTGGCAGGCGACACGCTGGAAAACGACCTGCGGCGGCGTGATTTTACCGTCAATGCCATGGCCTATGACCTTCAACACCACCAGCTGATCGATATGATCGATGGTCAGGGCGATATGGCCGCCCGCCGCATCCGCATGGTGACGGAGCAGGCCTTTATCGACGATCCGCTGCGGCTGCTGCGGGCCTTCCGGATGGCCGCCGTCCTCGACTTTGCGATCGAACCGGAGACGCTTGCGGCGATCACCCGCCAGGGATACCGTATCAGCCGGCCGGCGGGTGAACGTCTGCGGACCGAATTGCTCCAACTGATGGCCCGTCCAGCCTCCGCACACCAGATCCAGGCCATGTCCGACAGCGGCCTGCTGCTGCACCTGCTGCCCGAAATGCAGCCGATGCAGCACTGCCGCCAGAACCGCCATCACGACTTCGATGTCTATGAGCACACTCTGCGCGCCTATGCCGCCACCGAAAAGTGCCTGCAAAACGCCGGAGACATCGTCGACGCGCTGGGGAAACGCTACCACGCGCCGCCCTACCGCCGAACCGCCGGCGCCATCTTGAAGTATGCCGTCCTGCTGCACGACATCGGCAAACCCGGCACCCGCCGGGTGGATGCCGACGGAGACGCGCACTTCCACGGCCACGCCCAACTCAGTGCCGACATGGCGGAAGCGATCCATGCCCGGCTGCGCCTCTCAAAGACCGAAGGCGCGCAGGCCCGGATCCTTATTGCCAACCATGGGCGGCCGCTGAGTCTGTTTTCGGCCCGGGAAGCGGGAAACTTGAGCCGCAAAGGGATCAACCGGCTATTTCGGGAGTGCGAGCCCTGGACGCCGGAGGTGCTGCTGCATGCCCTGGGGGACACCCTGGGGAAAAAGAAAAAACCCGACGCCGCCATCGATCGGGCCACCACCTTTATAAAGGATCTGCTGCGCGACTATTTCGAAAGGTTCCGTCCCCTGGCCGAGCAGGAGCCGCTGTTGAGTGGTCGCGATCTCATGGAGCACTTCGGGCTGAAGCCCTCGGCCCTGATCGGCGACCTGCTGCAGACCATCGAGGAAGAACGTCTGGCCGGCCGGATCACCATTCGCGAAGAGGCCCTGGCCTGCGCCGCCGAAATTCTCGCCGCACGAAATGACCCGAAAATAGATTAGTCAATCCTGTCAATATTTTAAGGTTTGTTTGAGGAAGTTGGGGGTGTATCCCCTTTGTTCCGCGCCGAGCATCGACGCTTCGGCCGGGAAAAGTGCGCGGACTGTCTGAGTCCGCCGAGAGGCGGGCGAGTTTCCGCGCGCACCGGCCGCAGAGGCGACGCGCAGGGTTAAGCGGGACACGGGCGTCTTCTTTTGGTTCCGTTTTCTTCCACGCGGAAGAAAATGAACAAATTCAGAAAATTATCCCGTAAAATGACAGATTTTTTGTGTACCTTCCATTGATACACTCGTAAAACGTCTTTTAGCTGTCATTCCGGACTTGATCCGGAATCCAGTTGTCTTTCAAGGCGTTAAAACAATGGATGCCGAATCGGGGTCCCGGCATGGCAGGACGAAAAAGACTCCACCTTGTAATTATGACACAGTCTCACAGGCGGAAATCAATTTATTTCAATGAGTTATGGACTCCCGCCTTCGCGGGAGTGACGGCTTCAGGATTTTTTACGATTCCATCCTTTCTTCCACGTGGAAGAACCGGACTTGATCGGGCATCCAGAACGCATTTGTCATAAAAAAATCCCGCCGGGGGAAAACCCGACGGGATTTAATTTCAAAACGCTAACCCCACATCAATCCATTGGGGACTAAAGCTTTTCCAGCTCACCCACGATCTGTGCGGTGATCGAATCCAGCGTGCCGACACCGTTGATGTGGACATATTTCGGAGCCGTGGCTTCGCCGGAGGCTTTCCATTTCTTGTAGTAGTCGATCAGCGGTTCGGTCTGGTCGTGGTAGACGTCCAGGCGTTTTTTAACCGTTTCTTCCTTGTCGTCGTCGCGCTGCACCAGCGGTTCACCGGTCTCGTCGTCTTTGCCCTCGACCTTGGGGGGGTTGTAGATGACGTGATAGGTCCGGCCACTGGCCAGATGGGCGCGCCGTCCGCTCATGCGCTTGATGATTTCCTCGTCCGGAACGTCGATATCCACCACGGCATCGATGGGCACGCCGGCTTCTTTCATGGCGTCCGCCTGGGGAATCGTGCGCGGAAAACCGTCAAACAGGAAACCCTTGGTACAATCCGGCTCCTGAATCCGTTCTTTGACCAGGCCGATGATGACTTCGTCAGGCACCAATCCGCCGGAATCCATGAATCCCTTGGCCTTCATACCCAACTCGGTGCCCGCCTTGACAGCGGCCCGCAGCATGTCGCCGGTCGAAATCTGGGGGATGCCGTATTTTTCCTTGATGACATTGGCCTGGGTCCCTTTGCCCGCACCGGGGCCTCCTAACAGAATCAAGCGCATATACCCTCCTCCTTTTCCTCAGTAAAAATTGAACAGTGAAACACCATTGAAAATAGCTTGCCACAACAATCGAAACAGACGGTTTCGTATACGTTCAAGATACGGCGTGTAAATTTCGAGGGGCGAAGGCGTACACCGGTACGCCGCAGTGACGTGATGCCGCTGAACGCAGATATTGGGCGTTTTTCGGACCCGTCATTAAAAATGGCACTATTGCGCAAAGCCCCCGTCCCTGTCAAGAACAGGTTTAACGCCTGGCGCCATCGCCGCTGCCGGCATCTGCCGGCAATTCATGACCGGGTCGTCCGCCTTGAAAAATAGCAGGAGGATGATTAAAGTGTTCCTTATAAAATGACTTGCTAAAGTGATTTGGATCCAGTATAAAGGCTTTTTTTGTAGAAAATATATAACCAACCATCGGGAATCATTTTAAATCGACACGCCGATGGCCGGAAGGGGGCGAGATACTTGAAGGAAATCGCAGTCAAAGTCTACGATAACGATATCGAAAAAGCGATGCGCATTCTGAAGAAAAAAATTCAGAACGACGGTCTCTTCAAACGGCTGAAGCTGAAAAAAAGCTACGAAAAGCCGAGTGAATTCCGGCGCCGCAAACAACGCGAAGCGCTGCGCCGCGAACGCATTGCCGCAGCCCGCCGAAGCTATCGACGTTAGTCGTTCCAGTGTCATCTAAACCCGGCAGTCCTGACTGCCGGGTTTTTTTGTGGAAGGGATCGTCTGATGGAAGCCTATGAACAATGCCTCAAGACCATGTACGGGCTCCGGCGGTTCGGCATCAAACTGGAGCTGGATGTCATTTCACAAATTTTAGAGGGGCTCGGGCAGCCCCAGAACGCCTACCGCACCATCCATTTAGCCGGGACCAACGGCAAAGGGTCCGTGGCCTCCATGCTGGCCGGCATCCTGCAAACCGCCGGCTTCTCCGTGGGCCTTTACACCTCGCCGCACCTGATCCATTTCAACGAACGCATCCGCATCGACGGACGCCCGGTGACCGATCCTGAAATCGTCGAGGCTTACCGCGCCATCCGCAAGGTCCAGGAAGGCGACCGCGAGCCGACCTTCTTCGAGTTCACCACCGCCATGGCGCTCCACTTGTTCAAACAGCACCGCGTGGATTGGGCCGTGGTCGAGACCGGCATGGGCGGCCGCCTGGACGCCACCAACCTGCTGGCCCCCGAGGTGAGCATCATCACCAATATCTCGCTGGAGCACAAAGGCTACCTGGGCAACACGGTGGCCGCCATCACCTACGAGAAGGCCGGCATCATCAAGCCCGCCACCCCCGTGGTGACCGGTGTCACCCAGCCGTCCGCCATCGCCGTGGTTGAAAAAAAGGCCCAAACGCTCAAGGCCCCCTGCCATCGCATGGGACGCGATTTCCGCTGCCGCCGCCTGCCCTCCGGCGGCTTCCATTACACGGGTCTGGACCACCAGTGGAAACATCTCACCACCAACCTGCTGGGGCCCCACCAGGCGGGCAACGCCAGTCTGGCCCTGGCGGCCACCGAAGTCCTGATGCAAAAGGGCGTCGCCATACAAGAGGACCACATCCGCCAGGCCCTGAACCGGGTTTCCTGGCCGGGACGGCTAGAGACGGTGTGCCAGGAACCCAAGATTATCCTGGACGGGGCCCACAACCTGGCAGCCGCCCGCAACCTGGGCCGCTACCTGGCGGAAACCTATCCGGACAACAAGATCATCATGGTGGCGGGCATCCTGGACGACAAACCGGCCGAGGAGATGCTCTCCGCCCTGCTGGCCGTCTGCGACCATGCCGTGATCACCTCCCCCACCATCGACCGTGCCATCCCGGCCAACGTCCTTGCCCGCACGGCCAGAAAGTTTGTGGCCAAAGTGGACGAGCAGCCCACCGTGGACCGCGCCGTGGCCCGCGCCCTGCAGATCGTGCGCCAGGATCAGGTGATCTGCATTGCGGGATCTTTGTATGTGGTGGGTGAGGCGATGCAAACCCTTCAACAAATGGGTCTTATGAAATAGTCAGTTTTGTTCCAGAAAAGGCGCCTTTCGACGGAGACACTGAAGTGGCTGGTTGACATACTCATTTAATTGCAATAATTGGAATTGCACAAATTGCGCGCCCGTAGCCCAGGGGATAGGGCGTCAGCCTCCGGAGCTGAAGATCGCAGGTTCGAATCCTGCCGGGCGTACCAAATAAAAACAAAGGGTTAGCGAGTTTTCGCTAACCCTTTTTCATCTATAAATTCTTTTTACCCCACACTATTCCCCACAATTCAAAGCCTTGTTGGTTACTTAAAATGTCCCTTCAGGGGTAATAAGATTTTAAGAACTGCTATAATGTACCAAGGTAAAAAATAGGATTCGGCTTACTTCAGGAAGTTTCATAAATTGAGATAGGTAGCGGGTCCAAAGCGCGTCATAATGCTAATTATTTACTTCTTTTGATGTTTTTTTTACCACCTGATAATCTTGAAAGAGCCGCGTTTATAAGTCTTTTACCTCTTGGTGACAAAGCAGTTTCACTTTCCATAAAAAAGTGGTCCTTTAGCCTCTTACATACACCATCAATTCCTTCAAAAAGATTCCCTGCATGTATTCCCATCAAGCTCAAATCTTTGAGTGCAAAGCGTGATTCCTCTACGGGAATTATTACTTTTTGCAGCAGACCCGGGTGGTCCAGCTCATCCATTATTGGGGATAATTCCTCATCTAGAGAAAGGGGTGATAGCGAAAGTGTAAACAACCCATCTTGCGCTAAAAGGCGTTTGTTAAATCTATGATCAGGAAGAATAATATGAAATGGACACTCGCATAGCTTCTCCTCGATAAACCGCACTGAATATTCAGCGTTAAAAAGCCATACTGCTATGTAATCGCTCTCGGGTTCGCGATACGCTATATCTATAAAAGCAAAATAGGCCGCAACGTAAGGCGAGTTAGTCCAATCTAGTAGAGGTGTAGGAAAACCATGATGTTGTAAAAGGCCAATTAGACGATTTTGATCATCCTGGCTTGTTAAATCAAAGTCATAATCTATATAACTTGCCACTAATCGTTTTGCCTCTGGCAATATGATTTCAAAATATTTCCTAAAATTTGACCCATCTATAAAACGTGTGTAGCTGGGATCCAAATGCCACTCGCAATTTGACTGCCCTCGAAAAATCGTACCAGGATGGAATTGCGTCTCCAAACAGTAGTTCTTAAATTCTTTCCAAGTATATTCTGAAATAGGTATCATAATTTTTTCGGCATAGGTAAATTTAGCCAACCTTCATGAACCAATGACTTTCAACCTCGCATTAGCCGACTCAAGCCACTCATAACAAGCGATTAAAAGGGTGTTGGTGTTTTTTGTCCGAACGGATTTTTTGCAGTTGATACCAGGATTGACGATTACAACTTCAAAGTTCCATTCGTTCGCGTGGAATGCTCGTTCGATCTTTTTTAGGGGGTCACCACGGCCTTTCACCATTACAGTTGCCGGTCGATTTGTGCCCACGACTCGCTTATGTAATTTGGACAACAGCGAATTACTGCCTATATGGTCCACGCTTCGGAGAACTTGCTCCAAAACCTTAAGCTCATCAAGCCGTGCTCCTGGCAATTTCTTTGGAGAGCATGCCTTACAGTGATAAAATCGAACTATTGAATCTGTTGGCTGTATCTCAATGAAATCAGCAATTTCGCGGCTTGCGTGATCCTTCACAATAATCGTGTTGCGGGAAGCTGCTGCTTTGAGCCAATGCTCAAGCTGATCATGTATAGTCCACTTACCGGGCTCGGGGATCCGGCTTTTTTTGGGATTCTTCGCATCGTGATACTCAAACTCGATATGTATATCGCAACGAGACCAATCCCTGCTGGAGTCAAGACATTCTTTAGGTAAAGAGGATAATTGTAGACTGGGTTTATAGCGACAACCACCAATGATGGTGCTTCCATCTTGAAGCAAGAAGACTGGCGGATCAGTATCTAAAAACTCACCAACGGATTTATAATGAAACTCTCGGCCATTATCTACCTTTAGTGATGGCAGGTCATCCCTGTCAAACTGCCACCTTGGGGCAGAAAGGGAATAATTGAAGCGCGTAACTTCGGTGTGCTCATCATCACCCATCCGCATTTCCCCTCGGACTACTTTCTTGTTCGCGGAAAGGCTAAATCTCTCAAATGAAATATTACCGACCTTTATATCTTTACCATTCAACCGAAATGAGACTATTAGCGCTGGGTCCCAGCGGGCATAAATAGAGAGTGGTTTTTCTGGAAACGACGAAATAGACTCAGGAGTGGGAAGAAACTCAACATTTGGTAAACGACCATCCCCCTCCGTTTCTAAGGATCCAGCAATTCGATCACACCAATCTTTAAACTGGTTCAGTGACGCACGCTTAATGGACCACACGCGAGCCTGATTGCTTGCTACCCCCCGAGTTTCTCCTGTCGTGTACTTGGCTAAAGCGTGGCCGGGGGTAAAGGAGCGGGAATCCGTGGGACGCACAGCCCCCTCGACTTCAGATCCAATATAGGTCTTGTATGAAGGGACAGGGCCGGAACTGCGCGACAGATTTGATAAGCCAAACATTAGATACTGAGAAGCTGATGCTTGTCGGAGGGCCTTTGTCACTGTAGCAGCATTTATTCTTGTAACCGCTTTACCCCACAGGGTATCCCGAACCATGCCGGCAATCTTATTGGAAGTTGTATATTCAAACAGGTGCTTTGATGCATTATGCCAGTAGAAGACATGTAGGTCAAAATGGGGAGCAGTTAAATCAGCATTTTCAGCCCACGGAAAGGATTTTTCGATTGCAGTGACCAACACAAGCATGTCTTTGCCTTGCAATCTCTGATAAACGGGAACAATGCCTTTGCGTAAGTCCAGCTTAGTTTCGAACCTTAATTTTTTCGAACTACGGCTGGTGTATACACGGGCACTAAAAAATGGTTTTATGTCATCGGTTCTGAGATCAAGTTCTGTTTCTACGTCAACAACACCTTGGAAATTTGATCGCCTCGTAGCCCGTCCAATGATCCGTTCGACCAACTTAGGGACAAAATCACGCCATGAATTGTCATGGGTATAGAGCCTCTGCAAGGGTCCTTTGACATCATCTGGACAAGCAATCAGATGCGGTTCTCCAATGTCAGCAGATGCTTCTCGACAAATCCGACCAACAAATTGCACAGTTGCCGGAAACGACTGTTTAGGCTTGTGGAGCACAGCAATTTTAAGGTTTGGAATGTCTAACCCCTCGCCCACCTGATCTATGCAAACTATGCCATCTATCTCTCCTGTCCTTAATCCTTCTAACGCTTTTTTGTTGTCCTGAAGTGTCTGTTTGTAATTTACTTCCTCTATTTTTAGACCAGCATCCCTGTAAAGTTTGATAAGCTGGGAAGATTTGGCCACACCTTCAGCTCTAATCAGTAACCGTACTTTGGAATGAGCTTTTTGTTGTTTCTTGAAGACCGCCACTGCCCTACCACAGAGTTCCTGATCCTTTTTCTTTTGATTCTTAGGGTCCACGCCGTGATAGGTGATAGGTGCATAAATGCCAGCATCTAACGCCTTCTTCATAGGATAGTGATAAACTAGCTTTGCAAGAAGCCGCCTGTTGTCATTGCGAAAAGGTGTCGCCGTTAAGAGAACAAAACGGCTTTTGGCAAACGACTCCATGAGTATTTGCCAAGTGCGAGCCCGTGAGTGATGTGCCTCATCAAAAAAAAATAACGTTTCGGGACCGAACAAATCAGATGGTGGGCCCACAATGTCCTCGTAACCTGGACTAGTGGTGTGCGGTGTTGCCACAATGACATCATGGCTAAGGAACGCTCTCCACGCCTTGGGCGACGTCAGTTGACCTTGATGGTCATGTGCCCGAGGTGCTGGAGCATCAGCTGGGAAAGCGCCTATTTCCTTCAGGTCCGACAGAGTGGAAAAATTTTTATGGATTTGCCCCCTGAGTGCAACCGAGGGCGTTACAATTATAACCCGCTCTGCTTTTAACAAAAAAGAAAGCATCATCATGAGCAAGGTCTTACCAGAGCCTGTTGGCATCGAAACAAGTGCTGGCTCAGAACTAGCTGTAAAATGTGCCTGGGTTGCCCATGCCGCCCCCACCTGGCATTCTCGGTAGTTGGCCTTGCCGCCAATCTGAATTGCTTCCAGCTTATCAGCATTATCATTAAAGAAGCTCATGCTTAGGTCCTAAAATCCGGAATTTGATAGAAGGATGCAATGAAGGCACTCAAGTGTGGAATAGGGGTCAGAAAAGGGGTCAAGTCCGCTCTTGGCCTTCATGTGGTATTGATTTAGGTTAGGGGACGAGCCAATGGGTGTGGACGCTTCATATTTCCACATACAATTTGCTTTACATTTTAAATTCTTGCTGATCATCGATTGGCTCGATATCCTCTTCAATCCCAGATCACCTCCTGATGCATTACCCCCTATTGCTTCCTATAAAGCGGAACCACTTCACGGCATGCGCCGGATACGCACCCCGATGCCTTTCTGGTCTTCGAGCAGCGACGTAAGCTTGGCCGTATCCGTGTCGCCGAAGTGATAGGGGTAGAGAATCCCGGGCTGGAAGGCGCGGGCCGCGTCGGCGACCATTTCCGGGGTCATGGTGTAGGGCAGGTTCATGGGCAGGAAGGCCACGTCGATGTTACGCAGAGCTTTCATTTCGGGCGTGTTTTCAGTGTCGCCGGCAATGTAGACGCGCGTGTCGCCGAAGGTCAGGATATAGCCGTTGCCGATGCCCCTGGGATGGAAGGGCTCCCCGTTGTCACGCTTGTGGACGAGATTGTAGGCCGGCACGGCCTCGATCTTTATGTCGTCGATAGTCTGGACATCCCCGTTTTTCATCGACCGGCTGCCGGAAACCTGGCTTGCGGCGGCAGCGTTGGCCACCACGATGGTCTTGGGCTTGATGACCTTCCCCAAGGCCGCGGGGTCCAGGTGGTCGCGATGTTCGTGGGTGATGAGCACGAGGTCGCTCTTGGGCAGCTGCCCGTAGTCGGCGAGTTTGCCGTAAGGGTCGACGTGGATGACTTTTTTCCCAAACGTCAGATAGAGAGATCCGTGGCCGATGAAGGTGATCTGCAGGTCGCCGGCCGAGGTGGGAATGACATCGGTTTCAAAGGCGCCCGAGGCACCTGCGGGGGCGGCGCACAAGGCGACGGCCACCACCCATGGCATGAATCGGTTCATGGCTTCCTCCTTTTTTTCGTAAAATGATTGCAAAGGAGAGGATCCGCATGTCGTGAATGCCCGAAGCTGACCTCGATACATATGTGCATACGCTTATTACCGATCAATATCAACCACAAACACCCCTTACTGCCCTGCGGCCACTATTGTGGATGGCGAGATAAACCGTTCCGCTGACCATCTATCTAATTACAATCAGTTTCAGGAGCCGCCTCAGAACCATTCCAGTAGAATTCCGGCTTCCAATATTCGAAATTGTCAAAATCACCGTGCATCTGGGGACCGTTTTCTTTTCCCTTTCCAAATATTTTAAAGTGAACCCGACTGTTAACATCCGTGGGGATTCGATAGAGGGTTTGATACATATTGCTCCACCGCCCGGCCCGCCGATCGATTTCGGTGGCGGGGGTGGTAAAATTATTGTCGATCCAGGTCAGCAGGCTTCCACTGGGGACCACCCCCCCGATATTCAACTCCCGGTCTTCATTCTCGGGGTCCAGATACAACCCGTAAAACCTGGAATCTTCGTTGTCTTCCAAATACGGGATTGTTTTCTGGAAAAAATTCCGCACCGAATCGGCCGACGCCATGTGAATGATTTTCGTGAAATTCAAATCGTGAAACAGGCTGACGATCTCGTTGCAGACAATGGCTCCCATGCTGTGTCCGCAGAGCGTAATCTCCAGTTCGAATGGGTTGTTTTCTTCAAATTGTCTCAATTGTGTTAGGAATTCGGCCAACGCTCCCGTTCCGGCCGGATAGTTCTTTTGCCACTTTTTAAGATCCCGGCCAGCCCAGTTCCGGTAATCGGTATATTCGCGGGGCTTTCGGATCATCGTGTAGGTTCGGCGGAGCATGACATCCCAGGCGGGTTTGCTCATGGTGTAGACGAAGGGGGTCGTTACCAGTTTAGCCGGTATCGTGAGAAACCAGAACACGCTTCGCAGGTTGTTCGAGCTTTCCGGAAAATCAGCCGCGTAATAGATATTGAAACATCCATTATCGACATTGTCATCGAAGTATTCGTCTTCGTCCATGGTGATGCTGTCGAAGGAATGCTTTCCCTGGACAACCAGCGATTTCGGCGCATAACCGATCGATCCCAATACGTCGGAAACAAAATATATGGGGGAGGTATACTTGGCTGAATTCGATTTTTCCCCCTGTCGGATTCGCCACAGGTGTCTTCCATAGGCGCGCAGTCCGTCCGATTGCCAGTTGATGAAGATCGGGAAATACTGGTCGTCTTTAATCTTCTGGTACTGCTTTTTGGTTCGCGTGATGCCGTCCGCGGCACTGTTGAGACCGCCGTGCACATAAATCAGCAGTTTCCTTACACCCGGGTCATCGGACGGATGGTCACGAATACGACCAAACATGCGCGTAAGGAAACTGCTGTATTTTACTTGAAATTTAGTGATCCCCTCTGTCTCGCCCTGCTTGGCCTGATTAACCGCCTGGATGTACTGTTCTTCATTGTCGCCGTAATCGATCTCATCTTCTACATAATTGCCATTGCGATCGATGTTGATCATGTGGGTGGCGAATTTATCGTCTACCACAATCGGCGCAGACGAACAGCCCGCCATGGCCAAACTCAATACGATTGCCAAGCCGTATAAGATTCTCATTGCACCCTCCTTGTTTTTCAATACCTAAACACAAGTTGGATTTATTATGACGACAATGCACGGGGAATGAACTGAGAGGACCGGGAGCGTGGCGCCTTTAGCGGATGAACCTATGCGTGCGGCAACTGGCGAACCGATCCCATGCATCGGGTATACATTGCTAATCGGGTGCTGCACATGCCGGCTATAAAAACTGAGGATGGATGCTGCGGTAAGTCTTGAATGTCTGAAGAATACACGAATTAGGCAAGGATATCAATCACAAATAGCTCGTAACAGCATGCCATGCGCAGACAGGTGGTTCAGCAACGCTCTTGTCCGCGCAATCGAGAAGCGGGTAATGGTTCATGCGGATCGATGGCGTTTTATAACCATTACCCATCAAGCGATCTCCATCTGAACGATGGCATGTCCGAACTTGGGTTTGTTCTGGGGAATCAGCCGGGTGAGGATGCGGAGCGGCCAGGTCCACCGATGGCGGTGCTGGTCGATAAAAATGTCCGCACGGGTCAGGGTGAGTTTGTCGCTCCATTCTTCCATGGCCTTGTAGTCCCCGATGCCCCAGGGGCAGATAATATCCTGGCCCAGACATTGAACCGACGGGTGGACTCGCCCGCTCAAGGCACTGCCCATGACTTCAAAGAGAAAAACGGATCGGGGAAACTTGGCGATCAGGTCCTCAAACAGGGCCTTCACCGCCTCTTCCTGGAAATACATGAGCGTGCCTTCGGCGATCAGCAGGACCTTCTGCCCGTTTTGAGGCACGATGCTGTCCAGCCAGCCGCGATCGAGGATCGACGCCGCCAGCATCCGGTAGCGATCGCTTTCTTGAAAAAACTGCTGCCGGATGTCGATGACCTCGGCCAGGTCGACATCGATCCAGGACATGGATCCATTGTCGAGTCTGGAAAAACGCGCATCGAGGCCGCACCCCATGTTGACCACCAGTCCTTGGGGATGGGTCTCGATAAAAGCCCGCACCCCTTTGTCCAGCAGCTCCGTGCGGATGGCGATGCCGGCCTGGAGATCCTGTCGGGTCGCCGTCTTGCTCTCGGGCATGTCCGCGAAAATGGAAAAATCAAAATCGATCTTCGCCACCATATCCACTGAATAGGGGTCATCAAACAGCGGCGGTTTCATCTGCATCTCCTGCGCCCGGGCATAAACGGGAAACAGGAGGGTGGCGGGAACTCCGGAAAGCGTTTGCACCGAGACGGCAGTGGCCATGGGGTCTTCCTTTCCGTTGGGGGGGCGCTTACGGCCCCGGCGATTGAAATTCCATTTTCAACCCACTGAGAATGGCCCGGCTGCCGGTCTGCATCTTCTCTGTGATGACGGCTTCATCATATAGTCCGGGGGGCTGGATGGCCGCCTGAAACGCGAGACCGTGCGCCATGAGCCAGCGCAGGAATTGAACCATGAATATCTGGTCGTCCGACAGGCCTTTGAACGGCGGGTAATCCGCCAATGAGGCGGTGCAGCGATCCCAGATGACCTGACCGTACTCGCGATAGTGGACCACATGCCGGTCATCGTTGGCGGCCAGAAACAGTTTTTTTTCCTCGAACCCGAACATGGCATAGCCAATGCCGTGGTCATGCCAGGGATCACCGGTGCGGGTCTGAATCATGGTGTCATAAAGCAGATCCACGATCCGTTTCACCACCTCCTCTTCCAGCACGGCCATGGATTTGAAATAGCCGTAAATCGGCTTGGTCGATGCGTTGAGCTCCTTGGCGATGCTGCGGGCCGAAAGACCGTTCCAGCCATGTTTGCGAACGATCTCGACGGCGGTCTGGACGATTTCTTCTTTATCGAACTTGAACTTGGGGGGCATAGGTCACTTTCAGAAAAATCAGATTAAGTGCAACACTTGTTACGCAACGATTGTTGCTTATCAGTGATCGAATAGCCCGTCAAGTGATTTTATTTAGCAGCAGATGGGAAAATGAGGACGGGGAGAACTGATCTTTGCGTTCAAGCCAGATGACGATGACATGACCGGCCCTTGGCAAGAAGGCTTCGATACGCGGCAATTGCCGCGAATTGACGACCGAAAACAGCTCGGCGCCGACATCCCTGTAAAGGCATGACCGGCGCCGAAGGAGGATGATTCAATCATGGCTGCGAAAACGCATTCGCGACTACGGGCCTACCGTGATGGACATCTTAATCGAGTTATTGTGTTCGTTGTGCTCCTTGACGTCGTCGTTGACATCCACGAAAAATTCCAGCACGTACTTTCCGGGGCGTGAGGTGTTCCACAACCTGGAAACCACATACTGCTGGCTCTGGGGGGTGGTGACGTCCAGGTGGCCGACCGATCCCATGATCCTGGGCTGGCTTTCACCGCCGATGCGCACGCCGATCTTGAAGGATCCGGCCGGAATATCGCCGATATTATTGAGGGTGGCCGTCACCCGAATCTGATCATTGACGGTGGGGTTGGCCGGTTCCACGCGGGGGTTTATCAGCGTGAGATCCGGCAGGATGTCCTTGACCCTGAAGTCCGTGAATTTCTCGTTATTATTTTCATTGCTTTCCGCCACAGTCCCATTGGCATCCGCGATAAAAGCCACCCGGAAATTACCGGGCTGGGCCATATGCTGATAACGGGTGATGGTGTGAACCGCATTGGGTGCCAACGCCGGCACCGGGAACAACTGCGGGCTCGACTCCCCGCCCACGCGGATACCGCCCTGGGACGCCGCCGATGCCGCCAGCCCATTGTTGAGGACCTTGGCGGTAAAGCGCACCGTATCTCCCTTTTTGGGGTTGGCCGGATAAAGCTGCATGGCCGTGATCGTGAGATCGGGTTTGGGCCTCTGAATATTGCCGGTATCGATCTTTTCAGGTGTCTGGACGACTTTGGGCGCCTGCCGCAGGTCGCCCGGCTTGATTTTCCTGACGTCGGCGCTGTGGGCCGTCATGGCCAAACTGGAAACCAGCATGCCCACCGAGACCATTAGCATGAGTCGCTTCAACATGAGCTTATGTCCTTTCTCCAAAGATGATGCTGCGGTTTAAGGTTTCGGTTTCAAAAGCGTCCTGCCGATTGTTTTTCACTTCGTTGATCATTGGTAGCGCGGGCCTCAGAAAAGGTTCAAAAAGGGCCTGAAATTTTTGGGCTTGCCAAAGCAAAACGAGCCTTGCATAATGAGTTGTCTCCATCCTGAACGCCAACAAGTCCGGACTGTTACCTGCTGCCCGCACTTCAGCGCTTGACGATGCATTTCTGCTTATAAGCTCATCGCGAATTCTTGCCGCTGCCATAGACATCTCCCGCTCCCTTCTGCGACAACCCAACGGTCATGTCTATTTGCAACGGGAGTCAAAACATGAGGGAGATTTGTCGCATGAATTCCACTGCCGACTGTAAAAACCTGTTGGAATGCGCCATCTACTGGGAAAGGGCCGAGGCTGACCGCATTTGGCTGACGCAGCCCATGGGCGGCGGCAACGCCAATATCAAGACCTGGACGTGGGCCGAGGCTGTTGGCGAGGCCCGGAGGATGGCCGCCTATCTGAAAAGATTAGATCTGCCCAAGCGCAGCAGCATGGCCCTGTGTTCCAAGAACTGCGCCTACTGGCTGATGGCGGATCTGGCCATTTGGATGGCTGGTCATGTCAGCGTTCCCATCTTTCCCATCCTGACGGCGGATATTGTCACCTACATTATCGAACATTCCGAAGCGAAACTGCTGTTTGCAGGGAAACTCGACCCGGTTTGGGACGAGATGAAGAAGGGCGTTCCGGCCAACATGAAAACGGTGGCTTTTCCGTTAGCGCCCGAAAACAAATACGAACAGTGGCAGGACATCGTCGATAGTCATGAACCGCTTATCGAAACCGTGGCCTGCCCTCCAGGTGAAACGGCAACTGTTATCTATACGTCTGGAAGCACCGGCCGGCCAAAAGGGGCCATGATTTCATTCGAAGCCATGTACTATGGCGCCAAAGGCTTGTGTGAAGTAGTAGATGTGGATTGCAGCGACAGGGGGCTCTCCTATCTGCCCCTGGCGCACGCTTTCGAGAGGTTGGGCGAAGCCCTCTCACTTTATGTCGGCAGCCAGTTATTCTTTGCAGAATCGCTGGACACATTCCTTGATGATTTGAAACGGGCACGCCCTACCCTGTTTGCATCAGTGCCTCGGTTGTGGCTCAAGTTTCAACTCGGTATTTTTGAGAAGATGCCGCCTTATAAGCTGGACCGGCTCCTTAAAATTCCTGTTCTCAACAGCGTCATAAAAAAGAAAATAATGAAACAGCTGGGGTTGGATCAGGTCCGGTTTGCCGTCTCCGGCTCCGCACCTATTCCCAAGGAAATAATCACGTGGTATCGGCGTTTGGGACTCGAACTAATGGAGGGTTACGGGATGACAGAAAACTTTTCCTACTCCCACATCAGCAGATCGGGTGAAGTCCGCCCCGGTTATGTGGGTACACCCTGCCCCGGCGTGGAACAGAAAATCAGCGATGATGGTGAGGTGTTGGTCAAGAGCCCCTGTAACATGAAAGGCTATTTCAAAAAGCCGGAGTTGAAAGAAACCATTTTCACGAAAGACGGTTTTTTCAGGACGGGTGATCTGGGAGAGTTGGACGAAATGGGACGCCTGAAGATCACCGGCCGGGCCAAAGAATTGTTCAAAACCTCCAAGGGCAAGTACGTGGCGCCGGCCCCCATCGAAAACGCATTGTCAAACCATCCCCTGGTGGAAGCCTGCTACGTTACCGGGGCTGGATTTCATCAGCCTTACGGTGTGGTGATGCTCAGCGAAGAAGCACGCCAAAAGGCTTCCAGAGGCGACAGGCAGTCGCTTGAAATAGGATTGTTGGAATTGATTACTGAGGTCAACAAGGTATTGCCGAATTTTGAACAACTGGCGTTTCTGGCCATAGCCAATGATGTCTGGAGCGCGGAAAACGGATTTCTAACGCCGACCCTGAAAATCAAACGCAAGGTTCTGGATGCCACCTACGGCCCCTTTGCCCATAAATGGTTTGCCATGAAGCGGCCTGTTGTCTGGCAGGCCGACTTGTGAGCGGCCAAAGATCGTCGATTACCCATTTTGCATCGGTCGCTTTTTGCCGCGCATCCTCTTTCGCAGCTCCTGGAACTGTTCTATCTGTTCGGGCGTCAAAATGGATTCGATTTGCCTGTCGGTTTCTTCATGAATGACCCGCATCTGTTCCCGCATTGCACGTCGGTCGCCACCAGACGACGATTCCGAAAACAGTTTTTGTCGCTTCTCTGCCTGTGCTTCAAGGATGGGCCGGATTTGATTCGCCTGATCGTCAGACAGCGCCAGTTCTTCCGTGAGATGGCTGAGCATTTTTTCCGGGTCAGAGCCCCGGCGGCCCTCAAAAGAAAAAGCATTCGCGACCAGGATGGTGCTTATCAGGCATATGGCCAAGGTGATGAGCAGAATCTGAATGATCGCCCTGGATGCGCTCTCACTCTGTACGGGTGTTTCAACGGGTCTCATACGAATTTTCCTTTCTCTTTGGTAAAACGGTTTTCACACACAGAAAATGGCATCAGCCCTTTCCATGCAAAGGGGGCTTCCTGCTACCATAGGTCGAATGAAAACCAAAATCGGTTACAAGGAAATGTAGACCACCATAACAGACTTATGCCCACCACCTAGCGCGCTTGGATGCTCTTCGGCGTTTTTTTAGGGTCAGGAAAAATGATCATGCAGGGCGTAATGAGATGGTTTAGGGACAGTTAGGGCTCCCACAAAGCCTGAAACCTCGGGGGCTCCCTTGAAAGGGGCTTGAAATACGGTTTTTGAATGTACGGTTTTTGAATGTACGGTTTTTTTATTTCCCTTTGACCCGCGCCGAGCATCGGCGATGCGGACGGGAATAAGCGCGCGGACTGTTTGAGCCCGCCGAAAGGCGGGGGAGTTTCCGCGTGCTCCGGCCGCAGCGACGACGCGCAGGGCTAAGCGGGACAAGGGCGTGCTTTTTTGCTTCGTTTTCTGTCACGGGACAGAAAATGAAGAAACCCTTTCATAAAAGCACTCCTGATCGGTCGAATTTCTCCGGGTCCTCCACCAGAGGTGGTGGGTTTAGGATAAAAATAAGGGGGGGTATTTTTTTACACTTTAACCGCTTTGCGTTGTATCTGACTGCGGCAACATATCGGAACTTGTTCATCGATATAAAGGCAAGGTCTTGGCGACCCTGCCTTTAATACGAATCATGGCCGGCTATTCGTTAGTGTCCTTCCAGAAACGAGGGATTTTGGTCGAGATCAAGGCATGCGAAAAATTTTACCGCAGGCATATAATTGATATTTCGAGGATAAAATTTTGAGCATAACGCCGATATCGGGCAAAATGGCCATTTCTGGGCGGACAATAGTTAGCCGGTCATGTGCTTCAGCAACTCATCGATTTCCTTCATTGTCGCAACCGGATGGGTTTCAAAGAGGACATAAGGGACATACTGCTCGGTCATCTTCATGACCTCCACATTGGATCCTTCCACGATGGAATACCCCCTGCCCTCCGAGGTAAAAGCGCCCCAGTCCTTGAGGATTCCATTCTTCTGATCCTGCCTGATCAACCCCATCAATAAACTCCAACCGGCGCCGCGTTCCTTTGGATCGACCGGAATCTGCGATGGATCAAGGCTCCACATTAGAAGATACTTGCCCATTTTTATCCTCCTCTATCGTTGGATGGTTTATTTCTCGATGGTTATCGCGTCATGGATCCGCCTCCAAAGGGACAAAATGGTGTCCCTTGGAGGCGCACTATGGGGATTTTCAAAGGCTTCATTTTATCGCTTTTCATTATTCCAGAAACGGCAACCAGCTTGTAAATGACGTCGATGGTATCCAATGGGCAAGACCCCGGAGAAACTGTGGTCAATAAGACCAACCCGATGGAGATTGCGGGTATGAGGAAGAGTCGAATGGATTACCAGACAGGAGAAATGAACGGCGGCATTTAATGGAAACGGAAGGACAAAATGTGCGCTAACAATTAATACTCGAATTTAATATCAGCTTGCAGAATGTCAATTGTTCCTATCATCAATATTATTTCCATCTAACGTTTCGACTTCAACTTTTTGCAATTACAACATTTTTTAATCACATGACAGAATCACAGCGGTATGGCCGCGCGGCATGGAATGAGGGGTATTCGATATCCCGAATTCAATTTTGCGATGCCCGGATATTGTGGTAAAAACAGGTCCATTCTTCGTGTTGGGCAAGGAACTGGATCATGAGCGCCCCTTTGACAACAAATCGAATCCTGTTCATCGACATCGCTCGCTTTTACGCCATTGCGCTGGTTTTTTATGGTCACTTCATCGAAGAATTGATGCTGCTGGAAAACCCGGTGGCCGCCAGCCAGTACAAATTTATCTACGCTTTCCATATGGTGCTGTTTATCGTTCTGGCAGGTTACGTTGCCAAAGAAGGCGATGTCGATTGGGATGTCAGAACGTTTTTGAAGCATCGATTTTTCAGTCGGTTATTGCCCTATATCTTTTTCACACTGCTGATGATGATTCCGCCGGTTTTTCTCGACGGTAAATTTTTCGGTCTGGAGCTGCCCAGCTTCGACGGCTATGCCACGGGGCTCGTAAACACCGCTTTCGGTCTCCCCTCGTTTTGTATTCCCTCCTGGTTCCTGATGCTGATCATCGGCGTAGAATTGGTTCACTATGCCGCTTTCCGGTATGTGCGAAAGTCCGATGGAAGGATCTTGACGGCCGCCGTCGTATTTTATGCGGTGGGGTATCTGCTCAACCTGAAACTCGATATCTTCAACCCGCTGAAAGGTCGTACCGTGGGATGGAACTATTTCTTCATCCACGAAGCGATAACCTTATACGGCTTTTATCTGGTGGGTATCTACCTCCGACGCAGGCAAATTTTTCTGGATCGGCTATCGGTAAAAATCTTATTGCCGGGGGCTGTCGTCTCGTTTCTAATTGTCTTGTTGACCTACCAGCTGAACACGGGACCGTTTACGTTTCACCTCTATAACGATGTGGTCATTTTGTTCGCTTCGCACGGCCACATGCTGCTCTTTCCCCTGACCGCCATTGCCGGCTGCGCCCTTGTGCTTCTGATCGCCGGTATGACCCGCAGACAGAAAACAATGGTCTGGCTGGGGCAAAACACGCTGATCCTCATGTGCCTGAACGGCATTTTCTACCACTACATCAATCCACCCGTTTCCAAATGGGTGATGGCCAACCTTCCCCACTCCGCCCTGAGCATTTTTGGCGTCGGCTGTGCCATGACTGCCGCAAGCCTGGCCCTGTGCATCCCCTTTGTATGGATGTTCAATCGGTTGGTGCCCCAGCTGGTCGGTAAACCCAAAAGGAAGGGACCGCTTGTAGGCAGCCTTATTTGAAGGGAGTGGGTGTCGTAATGGAGATGCTGCCGCCGCTCAACACCCCGAAAAATCCGCATCGACCGCTTTGAACCGGTCCATTATGTCGAGATGACAGCTTGGATCTCCATCAATACATCAACGGGAAGCTATTGAATGTCCAAGCGCATGAATGTGGCGGCACCCCGCAACTGAACATGCCGCAACGCGGACCGATCGCTGTCGGCTTTGGATGGTATGAACTTATCGGTAAAGGAACGGCGTGCACGCCGTGGCCTTTGACTGCCGTCAGCCAGCAAGAAACATTCAACGACTTTCCGGGGGTTCGCCTTTTTCGTTCCAGCCGCGGGCGTGATAATATTCGGTCAGCATTACCTGCATCTGCTCTTCGGTGATCACTTTGCCGGTTTCGGGCAGCGCCTCTTTGTGAAAGCGCGACGGCAGCTGGTCGTCCTGCATGGTCAGACCTTCGCGCAGGTTGAAACGGCGGGCGTCGTCGCTGACCGTGGCCGCAATCCGGCGCATGCCGGCCGCGTCCAGATCCAATCCGGTGGTACCCCGCAATATCTCGGCAAGCTGGTCCCACTGGTAGAGATCGCGGTAAAAACGGCAGAGCACAAAGGTGTCGAAGAGCGTCAGGCGGTCCTCCCACTCGGCAAATACCGCCGCTTTGCCCGGGATGACGTCCTTGTCCACGATCCCGGCCAGTTCGGGCTTGTAAAAGGTGGCCCGCAAGTGACAGGCCCCGCGGTCCGACGACCCGTAGGCCAGCCCCATGCCCTTCAGGACACGCGGGTCGTAGCCGGCCGGCTCGAGGCCTTTGACGTGGATGGCCTGGTCGGCCATGCCCCATTCCTCGGCGGCAAAACGGATGCCGCGGGCCAGGGTGTCGCCGATGCCGCGCCGGGCAGCCATGTCTTCCACCAGACGCGCCACGGCC
This sequence comes from Desulfobacteraceae bacterium, assembly GCA_014237395.1. Classification (GTDB taxonomy): domain Bacteria; phylum Desulfobacterota; class Desulfobacteria; order Desulfobacterales; family UBA5852; genus JABZFP01. The sequence continues at coordinate 39,050 of JABZFP010000013.1, forward strand.
TCGGGCTGGCCGTAGTCGATGGGGTAGTCGATGCGCCCCTGGCGGACCGCTTCGATGGTCAGGCCGGCCAGGTTCCCGGCCGTGATGGTGTCGATCCCCAGACGGTCGCAGAGATCGTTCAGGTGCATGATCTCTTCGATGCTGTCCAGCTCGCACAGGCCGCCGAACGCATAAATCGTTTCGTATTCGGGCCCTTCAATGGTCAGCCCCTTGTGCCGGCCGGTTTTCACCGTGGACAGCCGGCCGCAGGCCATGAAGCATTTCAGGCAGGCGTTGGATTTGACATCGCAGCGTTCATGGAGGGCCCCGGCGTTGATCTTGTCGGCGCCTTCGAATTTGCCCTTCTGCCAGTAGCGCGTGGGGAACCCCCCGGCGTTGTTCATGATATCCACCAGCATGGGCGTTCCCTTGGACTTGTAGGCCTGCACCCCGGCGTCGTCCTTGCCGGTGGCGGCCAGCGAACGGGCAAAATTTTTCAGTAAAAGCGGATCGGCAAAGGTCTTTTTGCGCCGTCCCCAGAAGGCGATGGCCTTGATATTTTTCGACCCCATCACGGCCCCGGTCCCTGTCCGGCCGGCGCTGCGCCAGTAGTCGTTTTCCACCACGGCGAAGGTGACCTGCTTCTCTCCGGCCGGGCCGATCACCATCACGCCGCAGTTGCCGGCCTCGGGCCGGTTGGCCTTGACCCAGGCTTTGACCTCATCTTCGGTGCGATAAGTGTCCTTGCCCCAGAGATCATCGGCCGGATGAAAGTACACGGCCTCCTCGCAGACCTCCAGCCAGACCGGACGGTCCGCGGCACCATGGATGACCACGGCGTCGAACCCGGTGGCGGTCATGCGCTCGGCCGCCTTGCCGCCGGAGTAGGATTCCGAGAAGAAGCCGGTCTGGGGTGACTTGGTGAAAATGCCGTGACGGCAGGAGCCCCACACCGGGCTGCCGGACACCGGGCCCGTGGCGAAAATCAAATGGTTGTCGGGGCTCAGGGGATCCACTCCGGGCGGGTTGTGCCGCAGCAGCAGGTGGGCCGCAAGCCCCTTGCCGCCCATCCGGGTTTGGAGGATGTCGTCCGGAATCATCTGCAGTTCATAGGATTCCTGGGAGACATTGACTCTGAGCACCATGTTGTAAAAGCCGTGCATGGGGTTACTCCTGTCGTGAGAGGGTCATCTGCTTAAAGCATTTGCCGATAGATGGCTTCGGCATCGGCCTGGGTCATCTCGCGGGGATTGTTGGCCAGCAAACGCGTCACCTTCATGACGCCGGCCGCCAGATTCGGGATATCCGCATCCTTGACCCCGAAATCGCTGAGGTGCGCCGGTATCTGCAAATCCCGGGAAAGGATGCGCAGGGCCTCCACGGCTGCCAGCGCTTTTTCCCGTGTGGTTTTTCCCACCGTGACTTCACCGAACAGGTCGGCCAGTTCGGCAAACTTCTTCAGGTCGCCCAGCATGTTGAATTCCATGACCGGCGTCAGCATGATGCTGTTGGCCACCCCGTGGGGAATGTGGTACTCGGCCCCGATCGGATAGGCAAACGCGTGCACCGCCGTAACGCCGGCGTTGGCAAAGGCCATGCCGGCCAGCAGGCTGCCTTCCAGCATGTGACGGCGGGCGGTGATGTCCGACCCGTTGGCAAATGCCGTGCGGATGCTGCCCATAATCAGCCGGATGGCCTCGCGGGCCAGCATATCCGTCATAAAATAAGCGTTCTTGGATGTAAAGGCCTCCACGGCATGGATCAGGGCATCCATGCCGGTGGCCGCCGTCACATGGGGCGGCAGGCCCAGCGTCAACTCGGCGTCGAGCAGGGCCACCGAGGGCATCAGGTAGGGGCTGACCACGCCCTTTTTCAGTTTTTCTTCGAGATCGGAAAGGATGACGATGGGCGTCACTTCACTGCCCGTTCCAGCCGTTGTCGGCACGATGATGGTTTTCAGGCCCGGCCGGGGGATCAGGTCGATCCCGAAATACTGGCCCAACTCCCCGTCGTTGGTGGCCAGCACCGACGCGATCTTGGCAATGTCGATGGCCGATCCCCCCCCGATGCCGATAATCAGGTCGGACTTTTCCTGCCGAATCAGATCGGTCGCCAGGGCCGCAATCTCGAGACGGGGATCCGGTTCGACCTGATCGAAGCGATGAAAAGCGACGCCCCCTTCGCGCAATAATGTTTCGAGCCGATCCACGATGCCGGCCGCAACGAGACCGGGATCGGTGACGATCATGATGCGGGTGCCGCCCAGGCGTTCGACTTCGGAAGCAATCTGGGACAGGCAGCCGGCCCCCTGGACAATGCGGGGTGCGGTTTGAAAGATTCGGGTCGGGTTCATCCATACCTCCATTGCGAAGATTTCATGCGGGGTTCATACCGCCAGGTATTTTTTGTGGACCTGTTCCTGGCCTTGAAAGGCGTCCGTGGTTCCCTCGTAGACGACATGGCCCTTGTCGAGAACCACGACGCGGTCGGAAACGGCCATGGCGAATTTCAGGTTCTGCTCCGACAATAAAATTGTCGTGTCGGCCGCTTTCAGGCTCTGGATCAACGTTTTCAACTCACTGATGATCACCGGCGAAAGGCCTTCGGAAGGCTCGTCCAGGACCAGGACATCGGGATTCCCCATCAAGGCCCGGGCGATGGTCAGCATCTGCTGTTCGCCGCCGGAGAGGGTGCCGCCCATGCGGTGCGTCATATTCGCCAGAATCGGAAACTGTGCGTACACGGCATCGAGATCCCACCGGCCGCTGCGGCTGGGAATGCGTCCCAGTTCCAGGTTTTCCTGGACCGTAAACGGTCCCAGGATGCGGCGATCTTCCGGCACGAATCCAAGGCCGAGGCGGGCCATGCGGTAAGGCTTGAAGCCGGTGCAGGTCTTCCCCTTGAAAACGATCTTGCCGGTCTTGGGGGGCGTCAGTCCCATCAGCGAGCGGAAGGTGGTGGTCTTGCCGACGCCGTTGCGCCCCATCAGGCACACCGTCTCGCCTGACGCGATGTTGAGGCTCACATCGAAAAGGATGTGGCTGCGGTCGTAGAACGTGTTCAGGTCGAACGCCTCGAGAACCGTACCCATTGCTATGCCTCCCCCAGATAAGCGGTAACGACTTCCTTGTTGTTCCGGATTTCATCCGGGGTGCCCTCGGCCAGAAGTGCTCCCAGTTGCAGCACCCGCACCTTTTCAGCAATACCGAAGACCATATCCATGTCATGTTCGATGAAAACCAGGGTCAGGTCGTAGGCTTTCCACAACTTTTTGATCAGTTCGCGGGTGCGCTGCCGTTCCTCGGGGGACATGCCGGCGGTGGGTTCGTCCAGCAGGAGCAGCTGGGGTTCAAGCACCAGCGCAATGCCGATGTCCAGCAGCTTCTGATCCCCGTGCGCCAATTCAAAGGCCAGCCGATCCGCCTGTTTTTCCAGGCCGAGGTCTTCGAGGATGCTGTAGGCACGGTCCGTGGCCTGGCGAAAAGCCTGGACCGGCCGCCAGAAGCGCCGGGTTTGATCCAACTTGGACAGGCAGGCCACCTTGACGTTGTCCAGCACGGTTTCATCGGGAAACAACGATGCGATCTGGAAAGCACGGCCGATGCCCTGGGCCACGATTTTCTGTGGCGACTGTCCCACCACATCCCGCCCTTTCAGCAGAATGCGGCCGCTATTGGGCTGGAGATGGCCGGTAATCTGGTTGAACAGGGTGGTTTTGCCGGCCCCATTGGGTCCGATGATGGCGGAAATTTCTCCCGACATGACCGAGAAGCTGACATTCTGGGTGACGTGGAGACCACCGAACGATTTATGGACGGATTCGAGTTCAAGGATGGCTTTCATTCCGACCTCCGTGCCTTCAGCTGCATCATCCGGAGTTTAAGGTGGTGCAACTCGCCCACCAGGCCTTTGGGGAAAAGGATTACCATGCCCATGATCAAACTCCCGATGATAAGGGACCAGTATTCCGTCCAGGCGCCGACGATATCTTCGATGATGATAATGGCGACCGCCCCCACAAAGGGTCCGAAAAACTGGTTCAGCCCGCCCAGAACCGACATCAGAATGACTTCCCCTGAAGTGGTCCAGAAGAACATGTCCGTGTGAATCGAGTTGTCGATGCCGGCCATCAGGCTGCCGGCCAGACCGGCAAACAGCGACGACACGATGTAGACCCGCAACTGGTTGCGCCGGACCCGGCGGCCCAAAAAGCGCACCCGTTCCGGGTTCTGCCGCACACAGCGCAGCATCAGGCCGAACGGACTGTAGGCCATGCGCTTGAGAATCCACATCGACAGCATGACCAGCACCAGAAGGAAGTAATAATAGGCGATCGGATTTTGCAGAAACCCGGGCGCCGTAATGCCCTGGATGCCGTCGTCGCCGCCGGTGAAATCATACCATTTAAAGGTGATCTGCCAGGCCAACTGGCCGAAGGCCAGGGTCAACATGGTGAAATAGACCCCCCCCACCCGGATCACCAGCAGGCCGAGAAGAAAGGATGTGGCCGCCACCGCCAGCATGCCGATACCGATGGCCGGCAGGTACCAGGCGCTGCCGAGGTATTCCACCATCAGCCCGACAAAGTAGGCGCCCAGTCCGTAGTAGAGGGCCTGGCCGAAAGACAGCATGCCCGTCACCCCCCAGAGCATGTTGAAGGCCACGGCAAACAGCCCCCATACAAGTACGTGGCTCGCCAGGTTGAGCTGGTAGCTGGAAGACATCAGCACCGGCACCAGGGCAAACCCCAGTATCATGAGCGTCCAGAGAACAGCGGCAGAGTACTTGGGACCGGGTTTCATGGTCATACCTTCCTCACCTGTCGCGGGGAAAAAAGCCCTTCGGGTTTAAAAATCAGTACAATGACCATCACCAGAAAGCTGAACAGGCTGGCCCATTTCGGCACGAAGGCCACCGCAAACGCATTGACCTCGCCCACCAGAATGGCCCCCAGCCAGGCCCCCCAGAAATTGCCCATGCCGCCCAGAACGACGACAATGAGGGAATCGATGATGACTTCGATACCGGCACCCGGGGTCACGGTTCGCAACGGGGCGGCCAGCGCGCCGGCCATGCCGCCCAGGGCCGTGGCAATACCGAACACCAGCGTCATGGTCAGGGGCACGTTGACGCCCAGCGTATCCACCATTTCGCGGTCCACCGCCGCCGCGCGAGCAATTTTGCCGGGCCGGGTGCGTGTCAGAATCCACCAGGAAGCCACCACGACGACAACGCCGATGGCGATGATCAGCAGATTGTAGGAGGGCAAATAGATATCCCCGAACGTCACGGCGCCGCTGAAGCCCTTGGGCCGCGGCAGGGATTTGTATTCGGTTCCCCAAATCAGTTTGACCAGGTCGTCGATAATCAGGATCAAGCAATAGGTCAGCAGGATTTGAAAACCGCCCTCATTGACCCGGCCGTAGATCCGTCGCAGGAACAGGGATTCAGCCAGCATGCCCACCAGACCGGCCCCCAGACCGGCCAGCACGAGGGCGATCCAGAAGTTGAGCTCCCAGATGGCGACCAGCTGATAGCCGAAATAAGCGCCCACCATGTAGAAGGATCCGTGGGCAAAATTAAACACGTTGCCGACCCCGAAAATCAAGGTCAAACCACTGGCCACCAGAAAAAGCAGCGTGGCCATTGTCATGCCGCTGATCGCCTGGGTGATGAAAAAGGAGAAATCCATTGATCGGGCTCCGCGGAAAGGCATTGGACAGGAGGGGCCGGGCCCCTCCTGTGTTCGGGGCGATTACTTCTTGCGTTTCATTTCGATGTATTCAGCCGGCGGGTCCAGATCTTCGGCTTTATAGATTTTCCAGTTGCCCAGCATTTTCTTGGCCGGCGGAAAATCCTCGTTGGGCATGGTGGTGCCGATGGCCATGACCTGGGTGATCTGGTGGGTTTCAGGACGGATGTAGGAGGTGAATCCCTCGGGGTCTTCCGGAAGCTTGATTTTCAGTCCTTCCAGCGCCTTGACCAGGGCTTCGGTATCGTCCGGGTTGCCGACGACTTCCACGGCGTGGGCAATGGCGTAAATACCCGCATAGGCCCCCTCGGCGGCGTAGGTCGGGAACCGACCGGTGCGTTTTTTGAACTCCTGAACGAAATTCCGGTTGAGCTCCGTATCCGGCCAGTTGTTGTAGTGCCGCGCTCCCAGCACCAGACCGTCCGGCAACTCAGCCCCCATGGCGCTCATGAGCTCGTAGTTGCCGCCGGCATCCGGGTGGAAATAGAGTGCTTTCTCGAAAAGGCCATAGGCTTGGGCCTGTTTGATGAAGGCCACGGTGTCCCCGCCCCAGAAGCCGGAGATGAGGACGTCCGGTTTGTCTTTCAGGATGGACGTGATGTAGGAGGTGTAGTCCGGTGCGTAAATTTTGGGCCAATATTCGCCGACCACTTCGTATTCCACGCCAAAACGGTCGAGATTGTAGCGGATTTCATCCCACTGGCTGTGGCCGTAAGCATAGTCCGGGCCGATGAAGGCGATCTTTTTCCACGGCTTGGTCTCGGCCAGTTCCTTGAGATAAAGTGCCCCGGCCGTCATGGACTGGAAGGTGTTGTTGGACACGCGGAAGTAGTAGGGCTGAAAATTGTCCACGGTCAACCGGGTGGAAGCATGATCGGTCCCGATAAAAATGGTCTTGTACTGCTGAGAAATTTCGGTGACGGCCAGGCCGACCCCCGAGCTCACGACGCCGAAGAGAAAATCGACTTCGTCTTCGGTAATGTAGCGTTTGGCGACACGCACCGCATAGGCCGGCTTGACCTTGCTGTCGGTAAAGGTGGCGTCGATTTTATACCCGGCCACCCCGCCCTTGCCGTTGATCTCGTCGATGGCCATTTCGGCGGCGGCAACGGAATCCTTGCCATATAGCCCGGCGCGACCGGTCATGGGATACATGGCACCGATCTTGATCGTCTTGTCTTCGGCGTTTACGCAGAAGGGAACCACGATAAATGCCAGAATGGCGATCACGAGACACATCAACAACCGTTTGTTTCGCATTGTCCTCTCCTCTTTTTTGCGGTTGGTCTGGGAATTCCGGGAGCGGTTCTCCCCTTTCAGGTGGTCAGCGTCACAACCTATTGGATATCCGGGTTTTGCAATCGTTGTGCCACGGATCAGAATGCGGCTTAACCCATTGATAACAAGCGCAAACCTATTCATACAAAATAAATGACGTTCACAAAATTGATTGCAATATTGCAATAAATTTTGTGAATTTTGATCCTATAATATGATTATTATCTAATTTTAATGGATAGATAAATCGATATATTGCAAAATTGCATTTTATTGCGATTTTGCAATATTGGATGAAATGGCGTAGCGACTCATTTTGCGCCATAACGTGGTCGGGTGAACACGGAGGCGATCGGCGGCCTCCGCCAAGGAGCGGGTCTGTTCCAGAGCCTGGCGGATCATTTGGGCCTCCAGTGCCGCGATGGATTCCTTGAGGGTCAGTCCCTCGGTGTCCAAATTCTGAGGTTGGCAGGCCGGACCCGTGATCTCCGCAGGCAGATCCTCCAGCGTCAGCAAATCGCCGTCGCTGAGCAGGATCATTCGTTCCATGATGTGGATCAGTTCACGCACATTGCCCGGATAGGCATAGCGGTTGAGGGCATCCATCACCTTGGGTTCCAGCCGTTTGCGGGTGGCGTGTTCACGATTGAAGGTTTCCAGGACATTGAGGGCCAGGGCCGGGATATCCTCCGATCGTTCCCGCAGAGGCGGAATGGCGATCGGAATCACATTGAGCCGATAGAAGAGATCCTGCCGGAATTCCCCCCGCCGCATCATCGCCGCAAGGTCGCGGTTGGTGGCGGCCAGGATACGGACATCCACCTTCTGGGGCTGATTGCTCCCGACCCGCGTAAACGTCTTCTCCTCGATGATTTCCAGCAGCTTGACCTGCAGTTCCGGCGGAATCTCCGCGATTTCATCGAGAAAAACCGTGCCGGTATGGCCCGCCTCGATAAGCCCGGCCTTGCCGGCGGTCACCGCCCCGGTAAAAGCGCCTTTTTCGTAGCCGAACAACTCGCTTTCCATCAGGGAACTGGGAATGGTGCCGCAGTTGATTTTGACAAAGGGGCGATCCTTGCGTCGGCCGATCTGGTGAATAAGGCGGGCCAGCATACTTTTGCCGACACCGGACTCCCCGAGCAAGAGGATCGACGTGTCGGCATCGGCCACCTTGGTGGCCTGCCGGACGACCTGCATCATGCGCTGGCTTTTGATGACCATGTCCTGCAGCACGTGCTCGACGCCGTCATTTTCCTTCAGCGTCTGGAAATAGCGGGAGGTGATGCGCTCGCTGGTTTCCAGTTTGCGGCGCAGCTCGTTCAGCTCCGTGATATCCCGCACATTGGTGACCACAAAGGTAATGTCGCCGCCATCGTCATAAATGGGGGTGCCCGTCACCATGACCTGCTTGTCCCCCTTGATCTGCTGCAGAAGGGTGACCGGTTCCTTCTTCTCGAGCACTTCCAGCGTGACGGAGTGGTCGAAAATCCGCTCGCGCACGAGGTCGTTCATGTTCCGGCCGATCAACTGTTCGCGGCGCAGCCCCGTTATGCGTTCGTAGGAATGGTTGACCCGGATGGTGTTGGCATTTCCGTCGGCCACGTAGAGCCCGTCATAGGAGGATTCGATGATTGCCTCCAGTTCGTGGTTCAACCGTTGGAATGTCTGCAGTTCGCTCGTGATGGTTTCGTATTCGGAAATGTCCTGGAAGACCGATATCAGGCCCTGAACCTGGCCATCCACGACGACCGGTGTTCGGTTGGCGATAATGGTCGTATCGCCCAGGCTTAACTTCAGGCCGATTTGCGGCTCACCGCTCTGGATGATGCGCCGCATGGAGGGCCAGACACCCGGTCGGATATCGGAAATATGGTGCCCCACAAACGAGGTGTGACCTTCACCGAAAATACGGCGCGCGGCCTGGTTGTAGAGGGCAATCACGCCGTCACAGTCAATCACGATAATGCCGTTGTAGGAGGCATCCAGAACTGCCGCCCAGAATGGCGGCAGGGGCGGAATGGTGCAGGCTTTTTTATCGGGCATCGCTTGAATCCCAGCATCGTCACTGCCTGGCCGGGTCATGCCCCTGGCGGCCGTGACCATTTGTTTAGATGGTTCAGGCCGTTAAACAGTGCACAGTTTGGGATTCAAATCAATCTTTTAAATCTTCGCATCGGCAAAAGCTCGGCGACCGTTGAGTGCGCGCCCCGCCCTCAAGGCCGTGAAGACACGGCCTTCCATGGCGGCCAGGGGCCAGGAAATTTGCCTGGCGGGATAAGAAACCAGGGGTCGACGATGATTCGCGGCCCCAGGTTTGAAGGCTAAATTTGAATGCCGAAAGAATACGTATATCAGGCGTCAAAGGAATGTAAATGGGATATTACTCATATCACTATTATACATTCTTGCCGGTCTGACAAGCCTGTAAATCACAATGGGTTGCCGACCCACCAGACACGCCAACGGCTTACCGAAAGCGAAAAAGCGATCCGTCGTTTCATCATGGATGAGGGCGTACCTGCGGACCTCCTTTGGCTCTCAAGGTATGCGGCGAACGTTTCGGAAACGGTTGGTTGACAGCGATGGGATGGATCTTCGGCAGGCCACCGCATCGCGGCCACATTCGGTCTAACGGCAAGACCGCCCTCTTCCGGTCATGCCCTATAGCTGCAGCTCGATCCAGGCCGGATCATGATCGGAACCATCCCCCGTCAAGTTTTTTCGCCGGTGGATCCAGGCCCCCGTAATTCTGGCCGAAAGCGCATTGCTGACCCAGATATGATCGTAAAGCTCATATTCTGCCGGCTGGCCCGTCTCCTTGAAGCGATGCGTCCAATTCGTGTGGGGCGGCGCCGGAATGTTACTCGGCACGCTGGGGGAGCTGGTTTCCTGGGCTTTGGCAAGCGCGTTGGTAAGATTGAGTTCGGCATCCGCGGTGAAAGGTGTCAGGTGGGGGGAATCCGGCGGGTCGTTCATATCGCCCAAAATGATGAACCGGCTGGTCGGCCGCGTCTGTTTCCGGACGATCAACGCGATCATATCGGATTGGCGTTTGCGACGTTTGTTATTGTTCTTGGCACATGTCGCTTTGTCTTCCCGATAGTCGCAGAAATGGCTCTTGAGGTGATTGTTGAACAGGGTGAAGAGAATCTTTTTACGATCCTGGCTCAGGATCTGGACTTCCAATAAATCGCGACCGAAGATGGGGCGCTCCGGCGAATCCTTGTGAACCGCATGCCGCCACGAGGTGGCCGCACCGATCGGGCACCTGGAAAGCAGGCCCACGTCGATCAGGCGGTCGTCGTTCCCCTCGATCAGGGTGATGTAGCGGTACATTTTATTCAGGTTCTCGCGGTTGAAGGCCTTGAGGGTGTCGATGTCCTCGACCTCCTGCACCGCCAGAACGTCCACGTTCATCGCCATGATGCGGGCAGCGACCTTGTCGGTCTTTTTATCGTCTTTCGCCTTGACCAGTTTCCCCCTGTATTTACGAATCCTGAAATCATCCTGGGGGCCGAAGGTGTAGTCAAGCGTGGCCGCCACCGTTGTGTCGCCGGTCTTAATGGCTTTGATTTCACCTTTGAAGTTGTAGCGGGAAAAGAGGTTGTTGAGGTTGAAGGTGCCGACCGTTATTTTCATGGCAATCACCTCGCTGGGAAGAAGATTAATGGAAAGAAATAGGCGTAAAAAAATTGGGGATCACAGGATCACAACGAGGCGGCAAGCAGTAGGAAGAAAAACGAAGGCGGACCGCAGAGAATTTTATCGCAACAGGACTTTCGCGGGTATCCAAAAGCCTCGCCCGCTATATCAGCATCAGAGGCCTCATTTTGCAAGTACTAAAATCAGGCACAAGGACGTAGACGCGAACCGCGCCGTGTTCATTGTCGCTGAACCATCCATTACGGTTTCCAGGCCCGGGCCTGGTGCAACCCCTCATCGTCCTTTCTGCGGGGCATGCTTATCGGAGGCTTCAGACCGGCGCCACCACCGTATTGACCAGTTCACCGAGCATGTCGATCCGGCAGGTCACCACGTTGCCGGCGGCCAGCGTGATCGGGGGCGTCCGAAAGATGCCGACACCGGCCGGGGTGCCGGTGGAGATGACATCGCCCGGCAGCAGCGTGATGTCTTCGCTGATGTAGGCCATCAGGTGGGGAATGTCGAACACCAGATCGCAGGTATTGCCTGTCTGCATGACCTGGTCGTCGACCATGGCGGTCAACTGCAGGTTGCGGATGTCGGGAATCTCGTCGGGAGTGACCAGCGCCGGTCCCAGGGGGGCAAAGGTGTCGAAGGACTTGCCGCGAAACCACTGGCCGTCGCCGAACTGGGCCTCGCGTCCGGAAACGTCGTTCATGACCGCGTAGCCGGCAATGTAATCCCAGGCCCTGTCGCGGGAAATCCGCTTGCCCTCCCGGCCGACCACCAGGGCCAGTTCCACTTCCCAGTCCACCTGGCCGCAGCTGCGCGGCAGGATAATAGGGTCCTTGGGGCCACTGAGGGCGCTGGGGGCCTTGGCGAATAGGAGCGGCTTTTCCGGGGCCTCGAAATTGCCCTCCTGGGCATGCTCCAGATAGTTCTTCCCCAGACAGATCAGTTTGGAAGGGCGGGCTACCGGAGGCCCCAGACGCACGTCCATGGGGTGGCCTTCATCCGCTAAGCCGGCGATCTTTTGAATCCAGCCGTCCCGAAAAAAAGGCTCACCAATGTCGGGCATCTCCGGAAAATGCTGGCGCAGGTCCACGATTCGACCGTCTTTCCACAACCCGGGGCGCTCAGCGCCGGAATTTCCAAAACGAATCAATCGCATGGGCTCTACTCCTTGGTTGCCTGACGGCGACCTTCCGCCAGGCCGTCTTCGTAATTTTTCCGCGCGTACCAGTCGATCTGGCGGCAAAGCCCCCGAATGATGCTGACTTCCCGGGAGCGCAACTGGATGCGCGTGAAAAAATGACGGATGTGATTCAGCCAGTAGTCCGGGTTTTCCGGGTTGACGTAGGAAATGCGCACCAGGATGTCTTTCACCTGGGCGTACATGCTGTCCAGCTCGTGCCGGTTGGCCAGGCGAGGCACCGATGCGCCGGGAGCCTTTTCATCCGCGGTGAAAAGCGCGTAGCAGACCACCATCACGGCCTGGGCCAGATTGAGCGAAGAAAACGCCGCCGTGGGGATATTGATCAGGGCATGGCACAGCCGCAGATCTTCGTTGGTGAGCCCGCGATCCTCCGGGCCGAAGACCACCGCGATTTCGTTTTCCTGGGAGATCGGGATCAGACGCTGCGCCATCACCCCGGGCGGCAGAACCACCTGGCGTTCGCCGCCCAGACGGGCCGTGGTCCCCACCACATACTGGCAGTCCCGCAGGGCGTCCGCCAGGCTGTCGAACGTGGTCATGCCGTCCACCACCTCGCGCGCCGCGTGGGTGGCCAGCATCCGGATGCGGTCTTCGGCCGGGTTCTCCGGCTGAACGATATCCAGTCGGCGGATCCCCATGTTGCAAGCAGCCCGCGCCGCCGCCCCGATATTTTCTGGATACCGGGGACGGTGCAGGATGACCCGCACATGCGCCAGGTCGATTTTGGTGGACATCAGCCCACAATTTCAAAGCTGTTGAAGAAATAGCCCATTTCGAAAGCGGCGGTCTCGGGGGCATCCGATCCGTGCACCACGTTCTTTTCGATGTCCGTCGCGAAGTCCGCCCGGATGGTGCCCGGGTCCGCTTCTTTGTAGTTGGTGGCGCCCATCAGCTTGCGATAGCGGGCGATGGCATCATCCCCTTCCAGCACCATGACCACACAGGGTCCGGAAGACATGAATTCGGTCAGGCTGCCGAAAAAAGGACGCTCCTTGTGAACGGCGTAAAAGCCTTCGGCCTGGGCCAGGGTCATGTGGATCATTTTCATGGCCGCAATTTTGAGATCGTTGTCCTCCAGCCGTTTGACCACCTCGCCGATCAGACCGCGCGCCACGCCGTCCGGTTTAACAATCGATAGGGTTCGCTCCATAATATGTCCATTCCTTTCTGTCAGGTTAAAATTTGCCGCTGCCATACCAGAAGGCCATGGGCAAGTCAACGCAGCCATCCTGTTTTTGATAAAACACACCGCGCAGGCCCGCCGCGGATATGGCGGACAGGCGGCCTCGGTCGTCAGGGCAGCTGGGCAATCAATGCACGCGACATGTATTCGCCCACGTCGGCCAGGGCGTCCGTGGGCAGGAAGCGATCGGCATTGTTGGCATAGAGGCAGGTGACGTTGGCGGGGAAATCCTCATCCGGCAGATAAAATTGGTAGCACAAGGCAATCTTGGGCAGGGGGTTCAGCACAAGCGCCCAATCTCCCGGGCTATCGCCGTCCGGCGGTTGTCCCTGCAAGCTTACGGAAATCCCCTCCCGCCGGCGGTACAGTGCGGGAACATGCGGCACCAGAATCTGCTCGGTATGGGCACGAAAGGCCCCTACGTATGGGGCGCTGTCCGGGAGTTCCCGGAAAGCCCGCCATGGGGTTTCGATGCAAACGTCCGATACCGCATGCCGGGCCAGGAGGCCGACAATAATGCCCCGGGGCCCCCAATCGGGCTGACCGGCAATGAAAACCCCCCGTGAAGAAATACGGCAGGGCTGACCGAAAGCGGTCAGTTCGAATCCATCGGGGGTCGGCCGGATACCCGGGTAGGAAGCCAGGATCGCGGTGTCTCCCCGGAACACGTCTGCCAAATGGCCACGGATAATAGCAGCATAACCCGTTTCGCCCATGAAACCCCTTTCGAAAAACCTTATAATGACCGCGTCCGGCGCTCCGCATGGTTTCAAACCGCTCAGGGCGATCTCCATCATGGCCATAAATGTGATGGAGGGACGCAAAGGTGCTGCGTCCCGCCGCCACCGTCGCATCGGATCGCTTGTGTTTAGGAAAGTATCCTTTTATAAACCTTCGGCGTCAAGCGTTTTGGCCTGCAGGACGACCAAGGCGCTGGGCGAAGACACCCGCGCGAATGGATTGACAGACAACAAGCCGAGTTGCTATTTTTCAATCATCAAGCAACCCATCGTGTGATCATCTGCAGGAGGGAACATGCCGATTTACGAATTCTATTGCGACCACTGCCATACCATCTTTAATTTCTTTTCCCGGACCGTCAACACCAAGAAAACCCCGGCCTGCCCGAAATGCCAGAAGAAAAAGCTCTCGCGTCAGGTTTCGGTTTTTGCGGTCACCGGACGGGCCAAGGAAGATGGTGACATGGAGGACCTGCCCTTTGACGAGGGCCAGATGGAAAAAGCCATGCAGATGCTGGCGGGTGAAGCCGAGAAAATCAACGAGGACGATCCCCGGCAGGCCGCCCAGTTGATGCGCAAACTTTCCAGCATGACCGGACTGAATCTGGGCGATGGCATGGAGGAGGCCCTCAGCCGCATGGAGCAGGGGGAGGATCCCGAACAGATCGAAGCCGACATGGGCGATCTGCTGGAAGGCGAAGACCCTTTCAGTTTCATGACCAAAAAGGGCCGCCTGGCCGCGACCCGCCGGCGCGCCCCCTTTCATGACGAGACGCTCTACGACCTGTGATGGGAGGACGTGCCCCATGGATAAGACGATACGGGACCGGATCGACATTCAACAGGGGGATATCACAGGCCTTGCGGTGGATGCCATTGTCAACGCGGCCAACAGCCGCCTCCTGGGCGGCGGGGGCGTGGACGGTGCCATTCACCGTGCCGCGGGACCCGAACTGCTGGCCGAATGCCGTGCCCTGGGAGGCTGTCCGACAGGTGAAGCCCGGATGACCAAAGGCTATCGTTTGCCGGCGCGCCATGTCATTCACACCGTGGGACCGATCTACCGGGGCCGCCCGGAGGATGCCCGCCTGCTGGCGAACTGCTACGTCAGCAGCCTCTCCCTGGCCGCCAAACACCAGCTCGCGTCCCTTGCCTTCCCGGCCATCAGCTGCGGCGTCTACGGCTACCCGCTGGCCGACGCCTGCCGGATCGCCATCGACACCACCATAGATTTTCTCACGGCCCACCCGGGCATGGCACAGGTGATTTTTATTCTGTTTTCCGACAACGACCGCCGTGTCTACGAGCGCTATCTGCAGGGCCTGCCGTCATAACCCCGGGGCGCTCCTCCAATGACCGCCGGTCCTGTGTTAACGGCAACTTCGACGCGGACCACCGGTTTTTTTATTGACAATTGAGGGAAAATCATTAAGTTTCCGGACAAATTTAATTGCCCGGTCAGTTTTAAACCGGGACCGGGCTTACGCGCCCGAATCAAACCAAGAGGAGAAAGCGCATGATTGAAGTCACCCCGTCAGCAACCCAGCAGGTCGCTGAGTATTTTAAAGGCAAAGAGGTCACTCCCATCCGGATTTTCCTCAACTCCGGCGGCTGAGGCGGCCCATCTCTGGCATTGGCTCTGGATGAGTCAAAAGACACCGATCAAGAATTTGACATCGACGGTTTCAAGTACATCGTCGAGAAGGATTTTCTGGAAAAGGTAAAACCCATCAAGGTCGATTTCATCGATATCGGATTCCGTCTGTCCTGCTCCGTCGATTTCAGTGCGGGCGGCGGCAGTTCCTGTTCAGGATGCGGCTCCGCCGGATCCTGCGGCTGATCCTCTTCCTGGTTGGCTTTCAAGGCAGCGCCCCGGCGCTGCCTTTTTTTTACCATATTGACGGCCCCCCGCCCGAAGTGTTAACTCACCGGATTACATCATATAGTCTTCACTTAAACTATCGGCTTTCCCCACGGCACCGGGATGCCGGTTAACACCCCAATTCGATCGAAGCGTCCGGGTCCGGAAGGACGAATGACGGTCACCACCGTCCCCGGCCGCCCAGGAGGAAAAGGCATGGCCATGATTGACTACACGCTGGACGAATCCGTTGCCCTCGTTACCCTGAACAACGGTGAAAACCGCTTCAACCCGGAATTCCTGGAGGCTTATCTCACCATTCTCGATGAGATCGAACAGCAAACCGATGCGCGCACCCTGGTGGTGCAATCCGCCCATGAAAAAATTTTCAGCAACGGCATCGACCTGGAATGGCTGGTCCCCATCATCCAAAAGGGCGACATCCCGGCCGCCAAGGACTTTTTCTATCTGCTCAACAAGCTCCTGCTGCGCCTCGTGACGTATCCGGCCGTCACCATCGCCGCCATTACCGGGCACGCCTTTGCCGGCGGCGCCATTATGGCCTGCACCTTCGATTTCCGTATGATGCGATCTGACCGGGGGTTTCTGTGCATCCCGGAAGTCGATCTCGGCATTCCCTTCCTTCCCGGCATGAACGCGATTCTGGCCAAGGCCATCCCGCACTACAAGCTGGAAGAAATGCAATACACCGGATGCCGTCTCACCGCCGAGGAATGCGAAAGGCACCATATCGTTCGCAAGGCCTGCCACATTTCGGAACTGCTTGATGAAACCATGGCGTTTGCCCGCGGTCTCAATAAAAACAGGGCTATCGTGCATGAGATGAAGATGCGCCTCAACCGCCCTGTTATCCATGCCATCGAAGTCGAAGACGTCCCTTATATCGAATCCGGCAAATTTAATATCGGCTAAGCGCTGCAAACGTTTGAGGAAAACGCCCCATGGCATACATCATCGCGGCAGGCGTCATTGCCCTTGTGGCCGCCGCTGCTTACATTGTCCAAAAGAAATCACGGTCGACCACCACGCGGCCGGTGCAGTTCACCTGCCGGCACTGCGGTGAAGAACATTGCCATTGTGAACCGCAGGACTGAGGTGGCCTTCCGTCATCATCGGTGATGGGAATCTCCACCGTCACCGGCACTGGCCACCCCAGGAGGCGCCATGGACCGGATCAAACTCAAGGAGCTCCTGCCCGACGAGCTCAGGCATTTCATGGCCCGTGCCAAGGAAAAACAATACACCCTGATCGACGTCCGTCAGCCGCAGGAATATGCCGTCGCTCACATTCCCGGGTCCATGCTGCTGCCGCTGATGGAGCTGGAATCCCAGCTGTTCGATTTGCCCGACGACCGGGCGCTGGTTTTTTACTGCCACTCCGGTGCGCGATCCGAAATTGCAGCGGCTCTGGCCGCAGAAGCAGAGTTGTCCGACCACCCTGTCTATCACCTGATCGGCGGCATGCTGGCCTGGGACGGACACAAACTCAGCGATTTCCCGCGGGTCCAGTTATTCGACCACACCCGCAGCCTGTCGGATCTCTTGATGACAGCCATGGACCTTGAAAAAGGCGCCTACCGCTATTACCAGGCCGTTCTCGACCTGTTCGGCGACCTGCCGTTTCGTCCCGTCATCGAGCAGTTGTCCAAGGCCGAAGAAGCCCACGCCCGCATGGTCTACGCCCTCTGGAAACCGGATCAAACCGACCCGCCGCCTTTTCAGGCGCTTTTTGACGGCCTGGCAGGCGATATCCTGGAAGGCGGCGAGCCCCTGGCAGACGCGTTAGAGCGCCTCCAGGCCATCCGCACCGATATCGGCCTCAATGTACTGGAGTTGTCCCTGCGCATCGAATACCAGGCCTATGATCTCTACCGCAGCCTGGCGGATCGTACGACGGATGGCCGTTTCAGGGACAGCCTGCTGTCCATCGCCCAGGCCGAAAAAACCCATATGCGACGGTTGAGCCAAGCCATCGCCGATCATTTCCAGAACGCACCATAATCTGAAACCGCTGAACGGGCGGCAGGCAGGCCCGACATACATTCCCCCAAATGCGATGCGACCATGAGCGACACCGACGTTCCCGGCCGGATGGCCCTCGATTACCACGAACGCACCAAGCACCATCCGCACCGCTATGCCCGTTCGGCCGGCACCATTGACTGGGATAACCAGCCGGATCCCTTCCGGACCTACATCGACGCCCCAACGCTTTCGCTGCCACTCGACACACCCGACCCCGCCCTGGATTATGCATCGCTTTACCGCTCTGCCGCGACAACCCCGGCACCTTTCACGCCATCGACGATCAGCTCCTTGCTGGCGCTATCACTGGGACTTTCCGCCTGGAAAGCCGTGCCGGGCCAGCGCTGGTCCCTGCGCATCAACCCGTCCAGCGGAAACCTGCATCCCACCGAAGCCCATCTGATGACGATCGGGGTTTCGGACCTTTCGGACGGCATCTACCACTATCATCCGCTGCAGCATGCCCTGGAAACGCGCGCCCTTTTTCCGCCGGCGGCCGTTCGTGCCGTGACACCCCACCTGGCGCCGCCGTGCCTGGCCATAGCCCTTAGCAGCATTTTCTGGCGGGAATCCTGGAAATACGGTGAGCGCGCCTATCGCTACTGCCAGCACGATATCGGGCACGCCCTGGCGGCCCTGAGCATGGCCGCACGCCTTTTGGGCTGGCGGATGGTATACCAGGCGGCAGCCGACGCCGATATCGCCGCCGCCTTCGGCCTCGACCGCACCCTATGGCCGGCCCAGGAAGCCGAAGAACCGGCCCTGGTCGCCGCAGTCGTTCCCGCCACCGAAAACCACCCGCCGCGGGTATTCCCGGCCGCGGCGGTCGACATCCTGGCCGCTGTCGACCTGACGGGCCGGCCCAACCGGCTGAGCGCCCGTCACCAGGAATGGGATATCATCCCCCGCACCGCCGCCGCCTGTCGCCAGCACCGTGGCATAACCCCGCCCCCCATGCCAAAGGACTCCCGGGACAAGCTCCAGCCGTCGCCGGCAGCGGCGGCAGCGGCAGCCATCATCCGCCAGCGCCGCAGCGCTCAGGCCTTCGATCCCGACGGGCAGCTGGACTGCGACGCTTTTCTCGCCATGCTGGACCGGACGATTCCCCGCCGGGACTGCCCCCCATTCGATGCCGCGATCGGCCCGATACGCATCAGCCTGGTGCTCTATGTCCACCAGGTTCTGGGCATTCCGCCCGGTTGCTATGCTTTCATCCGCCACCCCGACCATCTCGAAAGCCTTCGTGCGGCAACCTCGCCATCCTTCTCCTGGACGCCTGCAACACCTGACGTCCCTCTCTATCTTTTGACGCCGGGTGACGTGCGGGCCGAGGCCATCGACCTCTCCTGCCGGCAGGAAATCGCCGGATTCAGCACCTTTTCGCTGGGAATGCTGGCCCGGTTCGAATCGGAAGTGCGTCACACGCCCTGGATCTATCGCCACCTGTTCTGGGAAGCCGGTATGATCGGGCAGATCCTCTATCTGGAAGCCGAGGCCCGAGGCGTCCGGGGAACCGGTATCGGCTGCTACTTTGACGATGCCGTCCACGCCCAGCTCGGGTTGCAGGACCGCAGCTGGCAAAGCCTCTATCATTTCACCGTCGGTTTCCCGGTCGAGGATCAGAGATTGCAGACCCTTCCGCCCTATTTCCATCTCCCGCCCGAACGGCCGCTACATTCCCAGGGCTAAAGGCCCCCGTCGGCCGAGAACATCCCCATGACGGTCACCAAAAAAAGGCCGCTCGTAAGGCCTCCCTGGCCAATCTGTATCCCGGACGCCGCCGGTGCGCGGTCTTTTCTATTGTGCCAGGCGTTGAAACCGGCTATGCCACCATCGTTTATAAGTCACCGCATCTCTTTCAACATGAATCGTTAGCGGTGATGCATACCTTCCATGACGAACCCGATGCGGCGCCGTGCCGGAGTGCCGCTGATCATAAAGGCCTGTTTCATGATGCCTGCCAAACCAAAACCGACCACCATAGAGGCCCTGTGCCCCCGCCAAGCGTGCACCGCCATCCGCAAGGCCCTGCGCACCTGGTATGACCGACACCAGCGCCCCCTCCCCTGGCGCCAATCCCGGGATCCCTATCGGATATGGGTGTCGGAGGTCATGCTGCAGCAGACCCAGGTCAAGACCGTGCTCCCCTATTACGAACGTTTCCTGGCAGCCTTTCCCGACATCCACAGCCTGGCCGCGGCCGGGTCCCAGACGGTTCTTAAACTATGGGAAGGCCTGGGCTATTACCGCCGGGCCCACCATCTGATGGAAGCCGCCCGCACGATCACCCGTGAATACAACGGATGCCTTCCAACCGAACGCGATGCTTTCCGCACCCTGCCGGGGGTCGGCGATTATATTGCCAATGCCGTCATGAGCATTGCTTTCGGTCAACCCTGGGCCGTGGTGGACGGTAACGTCAAACGGGTGCTGGCGCGGCTGTTTTGTCTGGAAGATCCGGTCAACCGGCCGTCGACCCATGCCCGGTTTCAGGCCCTGGCGGATCACCTTCTGGATCGATCCGATCCTTCAACTCACAACCAGGCGGTCATGGAGTTGGGGGCGCTGATATGCCTCCCCCGTAATCCGGGCTGCCAGGCCTGCCCCCTGGCCGCCCGCTGCCGGGCTGACAGCGATGGTGTGGTGGATCGGTATCCGGTGCGGGATAAGAAAGCCGCCATACCGGAGCACGCCATGGTGGCCGGCGTGGTCCATAAGCGGGGAAACGTATTGCTGGTGCGACGCCCGGACGAGGGTTTCCTGGGCGGATTGTGGGAGTTTCCGGGAGGACGCTGCCAAAAAAAAGAAAGCCTGCCCGAAGCCTGCCGGCGGACCGTTCAGGAACAGACCGGATTGACGATTGCCGCCGGCGCGCCCATCGCCCGCGTACGGCATGCCTACACGCACTTTAAAATCACCCTGGGGGCGGTGGCCTGCCGCTGGGAATCGGGACGGGTCCGGTTAGACGGCCCGGTGGCCTTCCGCTGGGTGCCGTTGCGGGAACTGGAGGCCTTTCCCCTAACGGGCGCCATTAAAAAGGTGTTGCTGCATTTGAAATAGCGGCGCGGGAAGGCCGACCCTTCCGCGGGCCCGGTGGCATATGACCGCCAAATGTGATATGAGCCTGCCGCTGCGCGCCACGCGGGCGGCGTCAATCTCCCTTTAAGGAAAACCGATGGACCCCAAAAGGCACCACGATGTCATCATTGTTGTATGCGCCTGAAATCAGATTTTTCGCCACCCAGGTGGACACGGACTGAAACCTGGAAACCCCGATAAAAGGCATTTATGTGGCCGGCGACGGCCCGGGCGTTGCGGACAACATCGTTTCCACCAGTGCCACCGGCCTCATTCCGGCCAAGGCCATTCTGAACGAAACCTGACGAACCGGGAACTTGGTGTCCGCCAGACCTGACAACGGACACGGAAAGGAGGATAACGGCGATGGACATGATCGTCATCGGCGGTGTGGTGACGGGACTGGTCATGGGCAGTTTCGGCTATGTCCTGGCGCGGTTCGGCATTCGGCCATTGCTGCGGTACCACCGCCTCAAACAAGGCCTGGCAAGCCTGTTGGACACACTGCTAAAAACGAAGGCCATATCCAGCGAAGCCCGCGACACCCTGCAGCGAACCGCCGTGGCACTCCAGGACATGGTGGATGAGGGGCTGCCCCGCTGGTACATCATAGCGCTTCATAAGAAAGAGGAGCGGCCGCGGGACGCCGTACGCCACCTCCAGACCCTGGCAAACTGCAAGGCGCCGGAGGCCATTCGCCAGCGGGTCACGGCCGTACAGAACTGCCTGCGGCTGGTATGACGGGCTCGGGCGGAAGGGCCCGGGAATTGACGCTTTGCGGCGACAGGTGTGTCAAAAAATGTCACATCCTAATCGTACGCCGCTGCCCGGTCAGGCCTAAAAAAATTACAACGATTTGTATTTACTAATGATATTTCTTTTGCGCCACTTCAACAACGGCAATCCGAATGCAGGCACGGAGTTTGCTTGAATCATCAGCACCGATACAGCGGTGCGATGACGCGTCCGATCTGGTATTCAGCGATCCGGCATTGAACTTTAAATGACCATGCGATAGGATAAAGCGGTATGATTGAAACGGTGCCTTCACAAGCGACGGATTCTCGAATGTTAACCGACAGCCATCTCACCCGAAGGCGCTTTCTCCAATTGGGCACGATTTTGGCCGCCGGGCTGATCCTGCCGCCAAGCCTCAAGGCCGTGCCCCGACCGGATGACCCGGGTGAACGGCACCTGAAGTTTTTCAACACCCATACCCAGGAGCGGCTGGAAGTCTGCTATCGCCGCGACGGCCGCTACCATCGCGACGCCATCGCAGCGGTGAACAATATCTTGCGCGATCACCGGACCGATGAAGTCCACCCCATTGATCTGCGGCTTCTGGATTTGCTGCATACCATCCGCAACACGGCCGGCCCGGATAGTTGCCTGCACATCATCTCGGGCTATCGATCGCCCGCCACGAACACCCGACTGCGCCGCAAAAGTCGCGGCGTGGCGCGCAAGAGTCTGCACATGTTAGGTCATGCCGTCGACATCCGTATCCCGGGGGTTCGCACCGCTAAAATTCGAAAAATCGCCATCGGCCTCAACCAGGGGGGCGTCGGGTATTATCCGAAATCCGATTTCGTCCACGTGGACATCGGTCGGGTGCGCACCTGGTAGCCGGTCGTTCGGCGACCACACCTGGGGCGATGGTTTTTCTTTCAGCGCCCGCATCAACGGGGCATCCCGCTCGTAGATATCCTCCCGGAAAAAGACGGTCCCGCTCTCGTCCGCCCAGGCCGTCCAGTATAGCAGGTGAACCGGAACGGGGCGTTTCAGCCGAACGACCTGGCGCTGACCGTCACCAAGATGGTTCGCAATGGTCTCCCGGTCCCAGCCGTCCATCCCTTCCAGAACGAATTCCGCCAGGGTGACGGGGTCCTCCACCCGAATACAGCCCGAGCTGAAACTCCGCGAAACCGAATTGAACAGGCCTTTCGCCGGCGTATCGTGCAGATAGACCGCATGCGTGTTCGGAAACATGAATTTGATCCGACCCAATGCATTTTTAGGCCCCGGGGCCTGCTGCAGTCGAACCGGGAAATAATCCTTGTTGAACGATGCCCAGTCCACCTCGTTCGGGGATAGCTCCACGGCGTCTTCCGACCAGCCGGAAAAAACCCGGAAACCTTGTTCTTGAATGTACGCCGGATCTTCCTTGATGCGCGGCAGAATGTCCTCGACCGCCAACTTGCGGGGAACATTCCAGAAGGGATTGAAATCCAGATATGTCATGGTACCGCTGAAAACAGGCGTTTTGCGGTAGGACCGCCCCACCACCACCCGCATGGCTCCGCGCACCTTGCTTTCGTCGACCATGGTCAGATTGAAATCGGCAATATTGACCACCAGATAACGCGAGCCCAGGTCATTGGGTATCCAGCGCCAGCGCTCCATGTTGATCAGCAGCTGCTGGATGCGCTGGTCCACCGGAACATTCAACGCCTGACGGGTCTTCTTACCGACCACGCCATCGGCCTCCAGGCCATGGCGATGCTGGAAAGTCTTGACCGCCGCTTCAAGGGGGGCATCGAAATACGACGGCAATGACAGGGGCGGTTCCTTCAGGTCACCGGAGGCGGCAAGCCGTTCGCGCAATTGCTCCACCAACGGGCCTTCATTCCCCATTTCCAGGCTGGGCCCCGCCTCCAGTTGAGGCCAGCCACCGGCCACCGCCATGCGACGATACGCGACAAGCGCCTGGCGCAAGCCGGTGTAACCGGTGTAGGGGGGATGCAGCCCCTGGATCAGGGAAGCGATTCGGCCGCCCTGCAGGCCGTCGTTTACCAGACGGACCAGATCCACTTCGTGGCTGAATGCGCTCCAGGAGGCATGAATCGTCTCCGGGTTGACGCGTCCGCCCAGGATGTGAGCCCCCAGCAAAAAAGCAGCATCCGTCATGAGGAGGTCAAAATCCGCCCGCAGCCCAAAGATCGCCGGTGTGGCATCCGGACCGGCTGATGCCAGCTGGGTTGCCATGGTTTGCAGGCGGCCGTAATGGTAGTCTTCCGGGGTCAGGCCCTCGTTGCCGGCCCGGTCGATTTCCGCCAGCAGCGCGTTCGCCTGGAAGGTCGGTCCCGTATGGGTGGACCAGGCGGGTTCGAAATTGCGGGCCGCATAAAATTCCGGAATCAAGGCGATGCCGCATATCATTTCACCCTGGCAGGTGAACTGGCGATCGCTCTGGCGGGCCTGGATCCGTTCCTGGATAATGGCCGCAGCCGGGGATGGATTTCCCTCTTCGGCCTGCAGTTCCGCGCCGCACAGCATCATGAAACAAATCAAAACCATCACCGGCCAACACATTCCCGCGCTGCGCCGGGTCGTCCGGCGACGGAAGGCAGTCAATCGGTTATAGCCGTGGTAAAAATCAATCGTCATAATACGTTAATCACCTCTCGCGTCGTTTGGCGTGGCTGACCGCTTACTTGCATCAACCGCCTATTCTATGTATAAGCGGTACCTTTCCAACGATAACATCGTCGCCGGAGAAGGCAAGACATCACCACCGCCCAAAGGTCGGCAAATGAAAGCCATCGATCCCCACATGCACACGGCGGAACATATCCTCAATCAAACGGTGGTCCGCTTCCTGGGATGTGAGCGCTGCTTTAGCGCACACATTGAAAAAAAGAAATCCAAATGTGACTATCGTGTTGCGCACGCCCCCCACCCCGATCAAATCCGGGCCATCGAAAACCAGGTGAACCGGGTGATCCGCGACGGACTGGAGGTCCAGACCGTCATCCTGTCCCGCGCGGAAGCCGTCCGGCAATTCAATCTACAGCGCTTGCCGGCCGATGCCGGTGATACCATCCGCATTATCCGCATCGGCGATTATGATGCCTGCCCATGCATCGGCGATCATGTGACGAACACGCACGCGCTCGGAACCTTCCGGATCACCTCATGGGATGTCACCGGCGATGTCCTGCGCATCCGCTTCAAGCTGCAACGCCCGGTATCCGCCCCACGGAATCCCCTTGACAATTAAAACGGCAGCCCTCTATACCGACCTATGCTAAACGAACAGGAAAAAAAAGTCATTGCGGCCATTCAGGGCGACATCCCTGTCTGTGAGCATCCTTATCGCACGCTGGCCGAACGTATCGGTCTTTCCGAAGACGCCTTCTTGTCCACCCTGACCGACCTTCGCCGCCGGGACTTGATCAGGCGGTTCGGCGCTACCCTGCGCCACCAGAAGTCGGGCTATTCCGCCAACGCCATGGGCGCCTGGCAGGTGGACGAAACACGTATCGAAGAAGTAGGCCGCATCATGTCGGCCTGCCGACAGATTTCCCATTGCTACCGACGCAATCCCACGCGGAGCTGGCCCTATAATCTCTACACGATGATCCACGCCGAATCGGAAGACGCCTGTTGGGAAATTGCCCGTGGCCTGGCAGCCCAGGCCGTAGTCGAAAACTTTACACTGCTGTTCAGTCGGCGTGAATTGAAAAAAACGTCTATGCGCTATTTCTCGACGGACAACGATACCGGCCGGTCGTGACCGCCGATCGCCCCCATATCCTGCTGGTCAATCCATGGATCGATGATTTTGCCGCCTACGACGTGTGGGCTCAGCCTCTGGGCCTCCTCATGCTGGCCGGCCTGCTTCGCCGGCAGGGCTATCGGTTATCCTACCTCGACTGCCTGGACCGGTTTCATCCCCGGGCACCCCGCAGCGAGCCCTTCGCCCGACAGGGCCGCGGCCCTTATATCAAAACACCGCAACCGGCCCCCGCAGGCCTGGAAGACATTCAGCGCCGCTACTCCCGCTACGGAATCCGCACGGCCTGGCTGCATGACGACCTGTCCCGGCAAGCGCCCCCCGATCTGATTCTGGTTACGTCAATGATGACCTATTGGTACCCGGGCGTGCAGGCCACCATCGCCGTCCTTCGCCAAACCTACCCGGCGGTACCGATCCTGCTGGGCGGCATCTACGCCACCTTGTGCCGGGAACATGCCGAGCGCACCTCCGGCGCCGATCACGTCATACCAGGGGCGATGGATGCCCGCCTGCTGGAAACCATCAGCAGCCTGACCGGATACGGCGCCCGCGCCACCATTGATTTAGACGATGTAAACGCCTATCCTTATCCGGCCTGGGATCTCCGACGCCTGATCAATTATGTCCCCATTCTGACATCGCTTGGCTGCCCTTTTGATTGTGCCTACTGCGCTTCCCAATTTCTGCAGCCCCGTTGCCGAAGACGCCATCCGCAAGCCGTCATCGAAGAAATTCTCTTCTGGCACAAGACGTCCGGCGTCAGGGATTTCGTCATTTACGACGACGCCTTTCTGATGCAGCCAGACGCCCATGCCGGCCCCATTCTGGAAGGATTGATCCGATCGGGCGCCCGGCTTCGATTTCACACCCCCAACGCCCTGCACATCCGGGGGATCGACCGGCCGATGGCCCGCCTGCTGGCCCGGGCCGGCTTTCACACCCTCCGCCTCGGGCTCGAAACGACGGTGCGCAACAAACAGGAGACCTATGACCACAAGGTCAATCTTAATGAATTTGTCTCAGCGGCCGGCAATCTCCGGGAAGCCGGTTTCACGCCGCAGACGGTGGGGGCCTATCTGCTTATCGGACTGCCCGGACAACCCATGGACGCGGTGGTTGAATCGATCCGGCTGGTGAAAAACCAGGGCATCCAACCGATTCTGGCCTACTACACGCCCATTCCGCACACCCAATTGTGGCCGGAGGCCGTGGCCGCCTCGCGTTACGACCTGGAAGCCGACCCGGTTTTCAGCAACAACGCCATTTTCCCCTGTCAGCCGGAATCCTTTTCCTGGGAGCGGCTGTCGGCGTTGAAAAAGATAACCCGAATCGCCGCATGAAAGCACAGGCCGTCGCTTGACCCCGGCCCTGAACTGCATAACTATGATTCGGGTGTCACATCGCCCCGCCCCGGTTCAAACGCGAAGGGACGACACGACCCATACGCCACGGCATACACCATTTGATGAGGATAATCTCGAGAGGAGACCATCGGCATGCTCAAACTGACATCCACCGAACCACACCGCATCGTCACCGAAACCCTTATCATTCCGGTCTGCCAGGATAAGGATATTCACCATTCTTCGGTCATCCGCAAGCTGGTGCGCCAAGCCCTGGGCATCGATACCTTCCAGGGCGATAAAAACGAAGAACTGTCGCTTCACCAGCCGGCGGAAGTCAAAGCCAAACGCGTTCTGTTCGTCGGCCTTGGCCCGCATGCCGAATTGGCCCCCGAACATTTCCGGCAGGCCGCCGGCAAGGGCGTCCGCCTCGCGATGCATGCCGCAAAAGGCGATGCCGTGCTGGTGCTGCCGGACGGCGACCTGGGGGACAACCTGGCCCGGGAGGATCTCATGGCCGCCATGGCGGAAGGCGCGTTTCTCAGCAACCACTGCCCGACCCCCTATAAATCGGAACAGAAAATTCAAGCGCTCAAAACCATTCGCCTGTATACCGACGCGGCCCTGGCCCGCCGGTCGAGGGCGGCCCTAAAACGGATTGATGCCGTCTGCCGCGGCACCCTGCAGGCGCGGGATTGGATCAATCAGCCCGCCAACGAAAAGACACCGGACCAGTTGGCCCGGCACATGGCGCAGGCCGCACGGCGGCATGGCGTGAAAGCCACGATTCTTGACGAGAAAAAGCTGCAGGGGTTGAAGATGGGGGCCATCCTTGCCGTCGGTGCCGGTAGCGCCCATCCCCCGCGTCTTCTCATCCTGGACTATCGCCCGCCCAAGGCGCGCGGTACGATCGCCCTTGTCGGCAAGGGGGTGACCTTTGACGCCGGCGGGCTGAACCTGAAGCCCACCGGATCGATCGAACTTATGAAAATTGATATGGCCGGCGCGGCAGCCGTGGCGGCCAGCGTAATCGCCACCGCTGAAATCGGCGCCAAGCAGCGTATCGTGGGCGTCATCCCCCTTGTGGAAAACATGGTATCCGGGAATGCTTTTCGCCCCGGAGACATCGTCCGCGCCTACAACGGTCGCACGATCGAAATCGGCAACACCGATGCCGAAGGACGCCTGATTCTGGCGGACGCGCTGGCGTACACGGCCAAACAATACAACCCCCAGACCATGATCGACATGGCCACCCTGACGGGTGCCTGCGTGGTGGCCTTGGGAGAGAAAATTGCCGGCTTGTTCTCCCCGGACGAACCCTTGAGGACCGTGATCGAGCAGGCCGGCCGTGAGGTTCACGAGCGCTGCTGGCCCATGCCCTTGCCGGAAGACTATCAGGAATTGCTTAAAAGCGACCTGGCCGATATGCGCAACATCGGCCCCGGTCGATGGGGCGGCGCCATCGTGGCAGCCCTGTTTCTATCCGAATTTATAGGCAAAACCCGCTGGGCGCACGTCGATATCGCCGGTCCGGCCCACCACAAGAAGGCACAGGCTTACGGTCAGCCGGGGGCGACAGGATTCGGGGTGCGCCTGCTGTGTCAAGCCATCGCGGCGCTGCAGGATGAAAAACGGTAGGATGTCGAGCGGACAACCAAAGGGGGCAACGTCTTATTCGGAGAACAGGGCCGTCACCCGGTTGCGGCCTTCCTCCTTGGACTGATACATGGCGGTATCGGCCCGTTTGACAAAGACCGAGATGTCTTCCGTCGGACGGTACTGGGTAACGCCGATGCTGACCGTTACCGTCTTATCGCCGTCGGCCCGGGGGTGAAATTTTTCTTCTTCGACGGCATTCTTGATGCGGTAAGCGACCGTTTCCGCCTCATCGCCGGTGGTTTCCGGAAGAATAACCGTAAACTCTTCCCCGCCATAGCGATAGGCCGTATCCAGCTTACGCAGACAGCTCTCGATGATCTGGGCCAGGCGGACGAGAACCTTGTCGCCCTCCAGATGCCCGAAGGAATCGTTGAATTCCTTGAAATGGTCGATATCCAACAGGAGGAGTGAGAGCGGTGGGTTGTAACGGATCGACCGGTCGACCTCCAACGTCAGCTGATTGTAAAAATGGCGGGAGTTGAACAGTTTCGTCAGACCGTCGGTGGTGGCCAATGTTTGCAACTGTTCCAGCATCTTGACGCGCTCCTGCGTCAAATGCCGCTCCTTCAGAACCCGCTTGAGCCGCAACAGCAGCTCGGCAAACCGCACCGGTTTGAACAAAAAATCGCTGGCCCCCTTGCTGATGGCTTCCTCGTAGGAATAGTCCGCACTGTACCCGGTAATGACGATCACATCCGCATCGAAGTTCTTCTTGATCCGATCCGTGAGCTCAAGACCGTCCATTCCCGGCAGAGAGATATCCGAAATGACGACATCGGCCTGTTTGGTTTTGAGGATCTCCAGTGCTTCTTCAGCGCTGCCGGCCGCCATGGCTTCATAACCGGACATACCGATGAATTCATGCATCGTATCCCGAATACCGGCGTCGTCATCTACGATCAGAATGCAGGTATCTTCCATTCGACAAGTATTCCCTGATAGCGGCTGGTTGGGTCTAATTTACAGCCCGCGCATGCGGGTTGACAGGACAAAAAGCGATCTGGTATTAGGAGCATTCTCTTTTGTTTATAAGGTGTTACCCTATAATATGGAAAGGATCATCGTGTCAACTGACATTTAGGCCGCCCCTTGCCAGGGAAGCGGCTCGCGAAATATTAGCAGCTGCTTCCGGTATCCGGATGTTTGCCACTCTTCCGGGCCCGAATCTCATCAGCGCCCATATGCCCTTTTATCTCGCGACGACAATCGGATGAAAACCGGCTGCCATACCGTTGCCGTATGGCCAAAATGCAATCAATTGCACAATGATAACAAACTGATATATGACAAATACCATGAACAACATTCGGAATTTCAGTATTATTGCCCATATCGATCACGGCAAATCCACCCTTTCGGACCGTTTGATCCAGGCCACGGACATCGTTTCGGCGCGGGACTTCAAAGACCAGATCCTGGACACCATGGATATCGAACGCGAGCGCGGCATCACCATCAAGAGCCAGACCGTTTGCCTTCCCTACAAGGCCAAAGACGGCCGACACTATTCCCTGAATCTGATCGACACCCCGGGGCATGTCGACTTCACTTACGAAGTTTCCCGCGCTCTGGCTTCCTGTGAGGGTGCCCTGCTGCTGGTGGATGCCAGCCAGGGGGTGGAAGCCCAGACCCTCGCCAACCTCTATCTGGCCCTGGAACACGACCTGGATGTCATCCCCGTGATCAACAAGATCGATCTGCCGTCGGCGGACGTGGATCGCGTCAAGGACCAGATCGAGGAGGATCTCGGTCTGGATCCGGAAACCGCGATTCTGACCTCGGCCAAAGAGGGCATCGGGATCGAAGCGATCCTGGAGGGCGTCGTCAACCACTTGAAACCCCCCGAGGGGGATCCCGAAGCGCCCCTGCAGGCCCTGATCTTCGATTCGCACTACGATGCCTACCGCGGCACAATCGTGCACTTCCGGGTGTTCCAGGGCCGGGTCAAAGCCGGTGATACGATTCAATTCATGTCCAACAGAGCAACCCACAAAGTCGAAGAAGTGGGGGTCTTCCAGATTGTACGCAAACCCCAGAAAGAACTGTCGGCGGGCCAGGTAGGGTATCTGATTGCCGGCATCAAGACGGTCAGCGACACCCGCTGCGGTGATACGATCACGCTCAAGCAGCGCCCCTGCGAACGCCCCATGCCGGGGTTCAAAGAGGCCAAACCGGTGGTTTTTTCCTCCATCTATCCGGTGGCCTCGGATGGCTATGAAGATCTGACCATCGGACTGGAGAAACTCAAACTCAACGATGCCTCGCTGATTTATGAAAAAGATTCCTCGGCCGCCCTGGGCTTCGGGTTCCGCTGTGGTTTTCTCGGCCTGCTGCATCTGGAGGTGGTCCAGGAACGGCTGGAGCGCGAATTCGATCTATCCCTGATCCTCACGGCGCCTTCGGTCCGCTACGAGCTGTTCATGAATGACGGCAGCATGGAGGTCATCGACAATCCCGCCCTGTATCCCGATCCGACCCTGATCGCATATGCCCGGGAACCTTTTATCAAGGCCTCCATCATGGTGCCGGACCGCTACATGGGGGCCGTGATGAAACTCTGCCTGGATCGCCGGGGCATCAACAGGAATTACCAGTACCTCACCAACAACCGCCTGGAAATGATTTTTGAACTGCCCCTGGCGGAAGTCGTCTATGATTTTTACGACCGGCTCAAGTCGGTCACCCAGGGCTATGGGTCCTTTGACTACGAACTCATGGAATTCCGGACCACCGACCTGGTCAAGGTGGATATCCTGATCAACGGCGAACGGGTGGACGCATTAAGCCAGTTGGTGCACCGAGAGCGCGCCGTCGAACGGGCCCGCTCGGCCTGCGAAAAGCTGCGGGACGAAATTCCCCGTCAGATGTTCAAAATTGCCATCCAGGGCGCCATCGGCGGTACGATTATCTCGCGCAAGACCATCTCCGCCTTTCGCAAGGACGTGACCGCCAAATGCTACGGCGGCGACATTTCGCGCAAGCGCAAGCTTCTGGAAAAACAGAAAAAAGGCAAAAAACGCATGAAAATGGTCGGCCAGGTCATGATTCCCCAGTCGGCTTTTCTGTCCGTGCTGAAAACCGATACCGACTGATCCGTATCCAACAGCACCCCTTTACCAACATTTACGGAGCGTTCATGGGCCGAACCATTGTCGAGAAAATATTTGACAGCCACCGCCGCGACAATCCTTTCGATGACGTTCACGTCATCGGGCTGGATGTCGTGGCCTGTCATGAGATTACAACCCCCATCGCTATTAACGATCTGGCGGCCCGGGGCAAGGACCGCGTATTCGATCCCGACCGCATCAAAGCCGTAATCGACCACGTCACCCCGGCCAAGGATTCCAAAACCGCCGAACAGGGTAAAATTTTGCGGGATTGGGCCCGGCGTCACGGCATACGGGATTTCTTCGATATCGGGCGCAACGGGGTCTGTCATGCCCTCTTTCCGGAAAAAGGCTTTATTCGGCCGGGATACACCGCCATCATGGGCGATTCGCATACCTGCACCTACGGTGCCTTCGGTGCCTTTGCCGCCGGTGTGGGCACCACCGACCTGGAGGTGGGTATCCTCAAGGGGGTGTGCGCCTTCCGTCTGCCGGAAACCCTGCGCATCGACATCACCGGAACCCTGGCCGACGGGGTCTATGCCAAAGACGTCATCCTGTCGGTCATCGCCCGGCTCGGTGTGAACGGCGCCACCAACAAGGTCATCGAATTCAGCGGCCCGGTGGTGGACAGCATGTCCATGGCAGAGCGCATGACGCTTTGCAATATGGCCATCGAGGCCGGGGGCACCTGCGGCATCTGCGCTCCGGATCAAACGACGGTGGACTACCTGTGGGACTTTATCAAGGATGACTACCGGGATAAGACGGAAGCGCTGGCGGCCTTTGCCGCCTATCGGCCGGACGCCGGCGCCCGTTACGCCGGGGTTATCCATCACGACGTGAGCGGCCTGGAACCCCTGGCGACCTTCGGCCACAAACCCGATCAGGTCAAGCCGGTGTGCGACATGACACATCAAAAAGTGGATCAGGTCTACATCGGCTCCTGCACCAACGGCCGGATCGAGGACCTGCGGGTGGCCGCGGAAGTTTTGCGCGGCCAGACCATCGCTCCGACGGTGCGCGGCATCGTCTCCCCGGCCACGCCCCGGATCTATCGCCAGGCCATGGCGGAGGGCCTGATCGACGTATTCATGCAGGCCGGCTTCTGTGTCACCAACCCCACCTGCGGCGCCTGTCTCGGCATGAGCAACGGGGTCCTGGCCGAAGGGGAAGTGTGTGCCGCCACCACCAACCGCAATTTCAACGGGCGCATGGGCATCGGCGGCATGGTCCATCTGGTCAGCCCGGCTACAGCGGCGGCCAGCGCCATCGCCGGGCACCTGGCACCTGCCGGCAACAAACGGAAACAGGGAGCTTAACAATGAAAAATTTCAGTGGAAACGTCCTGTTTCTGGACCGGTCCGACATCAATACCGACGAGATCATCCCGGCCAAATATCTCACCGAGATCACCAAGGATGCCCTGGGGCCGCATCTCCTGGAAGATCTGTGTCTGGAGGGATTCATTCCCGGCCGGAGCACCCGGGACAAACAGATCGTTGTCAGCCGCGCCAATTTCGGCTGCGGGTCTTCCCGCGAGCATGCGCCCTGGGCCTTCGAGGTCAACGGCATCCACGTCGTCATCGCCGAGAGTTTTGCACGCATCTTTCGCCAGAACATGTTCAACGGCGGCATGCTGGCCGTGGAACTGCCGGCCGACACGATCGCCGACCTGTTCACCCGTTTCGCCACGACCGACACGCATCTTACAACGGATTTTGAAAACAGCACCTTTACCTTCACGGCCGGCGCATCCCGCCACACCGTACCGTTTACCCTGTCCGGGTTCGACCGTGCCCTGGTGAATGCCGGCGGGTGGGTGGAATACGCCGACGCGAATTACTAACGATTGAACCCCAACAGCAACTCAATCTTTGAAGCAATGCCGTTTATCGATAATGCAAATTATAGAGACGCCACCGCCAATATCGCCATAAGAATTGGTGCCAACTGAGAGGCTTGGAAGGGAAACATATGGACAAGCCAGTTACCATCCCCGAAGTGGTTATCCGGAACTGGCAGGGTATTGTAGACATTCTTGCGGAGGTCGCCGGAATCCCCGCCGCACTCATCATGCGGGTCGACGATCCGGCCATCGAGGTTTTCTTGGCCAGCAAAAGCCCGGCCAACCCCTATCGCGCAGGCGATAGCGAACATCTACGGGGATCGGGGCTTTATTGCGAAACCGTTATCAAGACCCAAAACAAACTGCTGGTGCCCAATGCCTTGGAAGATCCCGACTGGGCGGACAATCCCGACACAAAGCTGAACATGATCGCCTACTTGGGCTATCCCGTCCTTTACCCGGACCGGCAACCCTTTGGTACGCTCTGCGTTTTGGATAAAAAAACAAACCGATTCTCGGAGACTACCGAACAACTCATGCTCCGATTCAAAGAACTTCTCGAAGGCCATATCGCCCTGCTGCACTGGAACCAGGCCTTGGGAGACGAGAATAAAAATCTGAACGATTATGCCAGAGAGATCCGTGCCTTACGCGGCGTCGTACCCATATGTGCGTCATGCAAAAAGATCAGAGACAGAAATAACAACTGGCATCATGTGGAAAGCTATATCGAGAGAGGGTATCCGGAAGTGGCATTGAGCCATTCGTGCTGCCCGGAATGTGCCCGGAAACTTTATCCCGAATTCAACTATCAGGATTGAGTCCCGGTGTGCCGGGCGTCTGAAGCGGGAGGAATCAGCGTGTCATATCCCAGATGTATCGCCGTTCCTTCCAACTGCGGCGCTCTTTGCCACCGTTCAGGAAATAGGTCCGCGCAAACGTTTTACGCCGATCGCCATACGACCGTCGATCCGTATTTTTCCGAAGCGGCACGCTTTCGATCTCCAGCCGGAAAGCCTGTCTGACCATCGCGCATCTCCCAATAAGCAATCGAATACCGAAGCCGGCCGCGTGGCGCGGACTGAGCCATGGTTTTTGGGGAGCCAAACGGCACCTGGTTGGAACAGAGGCGGTATGCCAAGCGTCAGGGAGGTCGGAAACCGGGAGAAAATCGCGATGCCGCAGCGGACAACAGGTAATGGCGCCAGAAAATCAAAGCCTCAGCGTCATATGAGCACCCTCGGCGTCATTTTGCAAGCCAATTTTTTTGGATGGGCAAGGCACCCGCTCCTGGATAAACCAACACAGGATACAAACCGCTTTTTCGCTAACGACGCCTGTCAGACAACCTCGAAGGAGAGTTGTACAGCGCCTTTGAGTGTATTGGCCACAATGCAGCTCCGCTCGGCAATCGTGACAAGCTTTTCCATTATAGCCTTGTCGGCGTAATTTCCTGAAACTGCCAGTTTGACCGCTGAAAAGCGTGCCGGGGCATCCGCCAGGGTTGCCGTCAAGGCGATAGCGATATCCGACACCGCCGCCTCACGGGCCTTGACGGCCGCCAGCAGGTTGCTCATGAAACACCCTCCCAGACCCATGAGAAGCATCTCGCCCCCCATCGGACCGCGGTCGGACCCGCCTTTGGCCTCGGGCCGATCGCTCAGGGTTTTGAACTGGCGGGCCGTGCATTCCGAGGTGGAGGCCGAGATTTGCTTGACCTGAACGTGAACTTCCTGTGCCATATGTAATTCCTCCTGGATGATGGATTTCGGTGTCGGTGTCCATGGCGTCCGCCCCGGATTTCCGGGGCGTGCTTTGCCGGTGCACCACCCGTCGCACCGTTTATTGCCGATACGGCAACAATACTGGCAACGATTCCACGCCAAGGCAAGTTTTCCGATCGGCGCGGCTGCAGATAAATCCATTCCTGCGCCGAGCTGCAAAAACCGGCCGGCGAAGGCACGCGGCGATTGCCAAGGCAACCGTTTACCGCCAAAAACCTCCCTTGCATCCTGAGCCGGTGGTGATTAATATGACAGCACGATGAAACCAACCCAGGAAAAAATACCCAATCCCGCGGAAGTTGAAAAAGAGATCAGCGAATTCCTCTCCAAACGGTTCGGCAAGCATGTCAAAATCGTCACCCCCATGATGGTGACCGACCCCAACGATATGGGCCCGGCGGGCAAGAAAACGCATGGCACCACCGGCATCAATTTCGACCTGAGACCCGAGGACCTGATCGCCTATCTCGATCGCTACATCGTTCGCCAGGACAATGCCAAAGCGGTCCTGGCCACCAAGATCTGCACCCATTTCAACCGCGTCAAACGCCAGCGGCAAAGCGGCGGCCCAACGCGCGACATGGTGGGCCGGATCAAGAACAACGTGCTTCTAATCGGCCCCACCGGGGTTGGCAAGACCTATATCGTGAAGCTGATCGCCAAACACATCGGCGTTCCTTTCGTCAAGGGCGACGCCACCAAATTTAGTGAAACCGGCTATGTGGGCGGCGATGTGGAGGATCTGGTGCGCGATCTGGTGCGCGAAGCCGGCGATGATATCGAACTGGCCCAGCACGGTATCATTTACGTCGATGAAATTGACAAAATCGCCGGTTCACGCAACACCATCGGCGCCGACGTTTCCCGTGCCGGGGTGCAGCGGGCTCTCCTGAAACCCATGGAGGAAACCGAGGTGGACCTCAAGGTCCCCCATGATCCGGTGTCCATGATCCAGGAAATCGAAAATTTCCGTAAAACCGGTCAGAAGGAAAAACGAACGGTCAACACGGCCAATATCCTCTTTATCATGAGCGGTGCCTTCAGCGAACTCGAGGAAATCGTCCGCAAGCGCGTGGTTCGCCAGGGCATCGGTTTCGGCGCCCCGCTTAAAAAAGAGGGCCCCGACCCGGCGCTGCTCCAGCAGGTCAAATCCGAGGATCTCATCGCTTTTGGATTCGAATCCGAGTTCGTGGGTCGCCTGCCGGTCCGCACCGTGCTGGAACCTCTCGATGAAAATGACCTCTACGAGATTCTTAAAAACCCCAGCAATCCGATCATTATCGGTAAAAAACTCGATTTCGATGCCTACGGCATCGACGTTAAATTCGATGATCAGGCCCTGCGGCTGCTGGCCCGGGACGCCAGTGCCGAAAACACCGGAGCCCGCGGCCTGGTGAGTGCGGTGGAAAAGGCGCTCCTGCCGTATGAGACCCGCCTGCCGTCGACCGGCCTGCGGCAGTTTCCGGTCACCCCGGCGGTCATCCAGTCACCGCGCGCAAGCCTGGACCATATGCTGGCGGAAGGCAGCGCCGCATCGATCCAACAGGACTTCACGCGCCTGACGGACCAGGAAAAGCAATCCATCAAACACTACATCCAGAGCAATCGACGCATTTTGTCGGACAAATACAGCCTCTCCCTGACACCGTCACGGCTGGAGGTTCTGGCCCAATTTTATGTCAACCACATTCTCGATATCGGGCAGGTGTTCCAGCAGATCAAATCCTGCTATGACGATATCAAAAAAATCGAACTTGAATTCTACAAACGCAACGATATCAACGTAGTTCTCGAGGAAGACGCTATTGACTTCATCATGGAGCAGATTGTAAACAAAACGGTTACGCTTGAGGAGATCGCACAACAACTGAACACCAACTTCGAGCTGGGGCTGAAACTGGTGATGGAAAAAACAGGCCAAAATCGGTTTTTTATCAACCGGGACGCTCTGGTGAACCCTGAATCCTTTATCGGCGGCCTGATCCGAAACGGCCTGAGCACCCCGAAGCTGCCTGCAAATGAAAGGTCGGAAGATTAATGATCGGAATTTCCAAACTATACTGCGGCACCGTAGAGCCATCGGACGCGTTGCGCTATGGCCGCCATTCGAGTCAATTACCCTCCCATCTGCTGCAATTTTCAGAAGATAAGAAGCCCGTTATCGTCTGGAACGTCACCCGGCGCTGCAACCTCAAATGTGTGCACTGCTATGCCCAGGCCAAGGACCAGATCTTCGACAATGAATTGACCACGGCCCAGGGCAAAACCTTGATCGATGACCTGGCGGCTTTCGGCTCGCCGGTCATGCTCTTTTCCGGCGGGGAGCCGCTGATGCGCCCGGACCTGCCGGAACTGGCCGAATATGCCGTCAAAAAGGGCATGCGGGCCGTGATTTCCACCAACGGAACCCTGATCACACCGGACATGGCCCGGACACTCAAGGATATCGGTCTGTCCTACGTCGGCATCAGCATCGACGGCATGGAAAAAATCCACGATCGCTTCCGGGCGGTGAAAGGGTGCTTCCAGGATGCCCTGGAAGGCATCCGCAACACCCAGGCAGCCGGCATCAAAGTCGGCCTGCGCTTCACCATCAACAAATTCAATGTGGATGAAATCCCGGCGGTTTTCGACCTGCTGGAGGAGATGGACATTCCGCGGGTATGCTTCTACCACCTGGTTTACGCCGGGCGGGGGTCCAAGCTGGTGGAAGACGATCTTACGCATGAAGGCACGCGGCGGGCGGTGGATCTGATCATCGACCGCACCAAAGATCTTCACGATCGGGGCAAACCCAAGGAAGTCCTGACCGTGGACAACCATGCCGACGGCCCTTACCTCTATATGCGGATGCTCAAAGAGGATCCGGAGCGCGCCAAGGAAGTGCTCGAATTGCTCAAGATGAACGAGGGCAACAATTCCGGCCGTGGCATCGGCTGCGTCAGCTGGGACGGTGAAGTTCATGCCGACCAGTTCTGGCGGCACAACAGCTTCGGGAACATCAAGGATCGGCCCTTTTCTGAAATCTGGACCGACATGTCCAACCCCCTGATGAAAAAGCTGAAGGACAAGAAGCAGTACGTCACCGGCCGCTGCGCCACCTGCAGCTGGCTGAATGTCTGCGGCGGTAATTTCCGGGTGCGGGCGGAAGCCACGACCGGCGATGTGTGGGCACCGGATCCGGCCTGCTACCTGACGGACGAAGAAATCAGCGAAACGCTATAACTTCAGCATTGAGTGAGATATGCTTCGCAGATAGCAGCTCTTTGTGCGCTCAAAATACCATTTCAAGCGCGTTTAATCTGTTTGCCACTTATCACCCCAAGGGAGCCCAACCATGCTATTCCCCGAATATCGCCCACGCCGCATGCGCCGCAACGAAGCCCTGCGCCGCATGATCCGTGAAACCGAACTGTCCCCCAGCAACTTCATCCTGCCCCTGTTTGCGGTGGAGGGCAAGGACGTGCGCAACCCGATCCCCTCCATGCCGGGGCACTACCAGCAATCCGTCGATCATCTGGTCAAGCGTGTCAAAGAGGCCGCGGACCAGAAGATTCCCGCTGTCATTCTGTTCGGCCTGCCGGACAAGAAAGACCCCCTGGGGACCCGCGCCTACGCCAAGGACGGCATTGTCCAAAAGGCGGTGCGCACCGTCAAGGAACGCTGTCCCGACATGATCGTGATCACCGATGTCTGCCTGTGCCAGTACACCGACCACGGGCACTGCGGCATGCTGGACGGCCAGGAGATCGACAACGACGGTTCGCTGGACCTTCTGGCCCGCACGGCCCTGTCCCATGCCAAAGCCGGTGCCGACATGGTGGCGCCCTCGGACATGATGGACGGTCGGGTCGCCGAGATCCGGGGTCTGCTGGATGACAACCATTTCAGCCATATCCCTATCATGGCCTATTCCGCCAAATACTGCTCGTCATTTTATGGACCGTTTCGGGAAGCCGCCGATTCGGCCCCCCAGTTCGGCGACCGGCGCACCTACCAGATGGACCCGGCCAACGCCGAGGAAGCCATTCGGGAGGCCACAATGGACGTGGAGGAAGGGGCCGACATCATCATGGTCAAACCGGCCCTGCCCTACCTCGATATCATCTGCCGCCTGCGGGAAGAAGTGGACCTGCCGATTGCGGCCTACAACGTCAGCGGCGAATTTTCCATGATCAAGGCCGCCGCCCAGAAGGGATGGATCGATGAAGAGCGGGTTATGATGGAAACCCTGACCTCCATCAAGCGCGCGGGCGCCAGCATGATCCTGACCTATTTCGCGATTGAGGCGGCCAAACTGTTGAACCGGTGAAGTTCTGAGGGGCCGAGGATTCGAGTAGCCCGATAGGTAGTGCCCATCCAGAAATCGGCAAATTTGGTTGAGATCAAGGCGCCAGGCGAAGCGAGGCACGCAGCAATCGCCAGATTGTGAGCACCCGAGCAAGCTTGGGACTCACCGAAACACGCATAAGCAGATGAGAACTCCCGCAGCGCGGGACAACGCCGCATGGCGGCACGAGGCGCCGCACCATCGACCGGTTTGGCGAGGCGCAAGGTTTAGCGGGACACGGGCGTTTTCTTTTGGTTCCGTTTTCTTTCACATGAAAGAAAATAAACAATAATAACTAAATGTTATGATACCGCAAGCCCTTTCCGAGACTTTCACTAAGCGTAAGGGCTTTATCAGAAATAAAGGACCGACATCATGACTGAAGGACACCCCGCCGGACACCCGGGGGGCCACCCCCACGGTGCTCCTCCCAAAGATAAAAAGGAATTCCCCCTCAGGCTGGTAGCCTGGGAAACCACACGCGCCTGCAACCTGGCCTGCAAGCACTGCCGGGCTGCTGCCATCAACAAACCATATGAGGGCGAGCTCGACACCCCGGCGGCTTTCCGTCTGATGGACCAGATCGCCGAAGTGGGGCAGCCCATCGTCATCCTGACGGGCGGGGAACCCCTGCTGCGGGACGACATTTTCGACATTGCCCGCTATGGCACCGACAAGGGTCTGCGCATGGTGATGGCCCCCAACGGTACCCTGATGACGCCCGAACACGCCCAACGTATGGTGGACTCCGGCATAAAGCGCATCAGTATCAGCCTGGATGGCGCCACCCGCGAAAAACACGACAGTTTCCGGGGCGTCGAGGGCGCTTACGACGGCGCCCTGCGCGGCATCGAATATGCCAAAGCGGTCGGCCTCGACTTTCAGATCAACACAACCATCTCCAAACTCAACCTGGACCAGATTCCGCGTATCCAGGAACTGGCCGTGAAACTGGGGGCCGTGGCCCACCATATTTTCCTGCTGGTGCCCACCGGACGCGGCAAGTACATCATCGACCAGGAAATCACGGCCCAGGAATATGAAGAAACCCTGAACTGGTTCTACGACCAGCGCGATAAAACCCCGCTGCAGCTGAAGGCCACCTGTGCTCCCCACTATTACCGCATCCTGCGTCAGCGGGCCCGGGAAGATGGCAAGTCCGTGACCTTCGAATCCCACGGGTTGGATGCCGTCACCCGGGGATGCCTGGGCGGCACCGGTTTCTGTTTCATTTCCCACCGGGGCGTAGTGCAGCCCTGCGGATTCCTGCAGGTGGATAGCGGCAACGTCACCAAAACGTCCTTTGCCGATATCTGGCGGGGATCCAAGGTTTTTCTTGCGCTTCGGAATTATGATGAACTACAAGGGAAATGCGGCGAATGTGAATACAAGCGCGTCTGCGGCGGCTGCCGGGCCCGGGCTTTCGAGGCCACGGGCGATTTCATGGCCGAAGAGCCCCTGTGCAGCTATCAGCCAGCCCCCCGACGCAAATAAATCGGGAAAAAACAAAGCCTCTTCCGAAACCAGGGTTGGCGGTCTGATGCGCGCAGGCAACGACCGCCGACGCACCACACCCACCCATCAGCCCGAGGGACACCATGAAAATCGAAGACCTCATGATCAGGAACCCGATTACCATTGCGCCTAACACCACCATCAGCGAAGCCATCGCCTGCATGAAAACCAATTCCATCCGGCATTTGCCGGTGGTGGCTGGCGACCAGCGCCTGCTGGGCTTTGTAACCCTGGCGGACCTGAAGCAGGGGCTGATCCCGTCCATGGTCGGTGACCTGACCCTCAAGGATCTCATGATCAAGGCCCCGATCACCGTAGCCCCGGACCAGGATATCGAAATCGCCGCCCAGTTGATCTACAAGCACAAAATCGGGGGGCTGCCCGTGGTGGAAGACGGTAAACTGTGGGGCATCATCACGGTGACGGACCTCCTGGGGGCATTCATCAACATGATGGGGCTGCTTTCCGCCAGTTCACGGGTGGATGTGGTGGTCGAAAACAAAACCGGTGCCCTCAAAAAGGCCATCCAGGCGGTCAATGACGCCGGGGGCGACATCATCAACATCGCCATGACAGCCCAGAAGCCGGGGCAACGGGTCTATTACTTCCGCCTGACAGCCTGCGACACGAGCAAGATTCGCGCCGCACTGGAGGCTGCGAACTACAAGGTGCTTGCCACGATGGGATAAAATGGCCCTTACCGGCCGGCGCCCCTCCCCCGGACACGGATGGGGATGGTCGGTCTGCGTACCATCATCCCTTGATGACCTCATCCAGTACACAACTCATTTCCTGAACCAGATAGGGCTTTTTTACCGCACCGCAAAATCCGTAGTGGGCATAGTTGGCCATCACCGGATCGTTGGAATAGCCGCTGGAAACAATGGCGCGCACGTCCGGATCCAGCGCTTTGAGCTGGTGCAACGCTTCCTGCCCCCCCATGCCGCCCGGCACGGTCAAATTCAGGATCACGGCATCGAAAGGCTTTCAAAGCCATCTTGGTATCGACCAGCGAGGTGGACTGCCGTGCCAATTCGCGTTGGAGATCCTGTTGCGCTTTCCGGAGGTTCGCCTCTATAAAGCGGCGATCCGCTCCATCAAAGCTTTACGGCTCGGTTGCTTCTCCATATGGCAATTATCCTGTGGCCATTCATGGGGTGGCGCTGCGTTTTTCGGCACCCTTTTCCACCGATGGTGTCAGACGTTGTAATACGCCCGGTACCAGGTGATAAAACGGGCAATGCCCTCCTGGATGGGCGTACTGGGCTTAAAACCGGCATCGCGCACCAGGTCGTCGATATCGGCGTAGGTGGCCGGCACGTCGCCCTGCTGCAGCGGCAGCATCTCCTTGCGGGCCTCCTGCCCCAGCGCCGTTTCGATCGCGCCGATGAAATCCATCAGCTGAACCGGATTGTTGTTGCCGATGTTGTAGATCCGGTAGGGCGCATATGACGTTCCGGGATCGGGCCGATCGCCGCGCCAGTCGCTGTTGGGGGCCGCCGGACGGGCCATGACGCGCACCACCCCTTCCACGATGTCGTCGATGTAAGTGAAATCCCGCTGCATCTTGCCGTGGTTGAAGACCTGGATCGGACGGTCCTCCAGGATGGCTTTGGTGAACAGGAACAGTGCCATGTCCGGGCGGCCCCAGGGACCGTAAACGGTAAAAAACCGCAGTCCCGTGCAGGGCAGGCCGTAGAGGTGGCTGTAGGTGTGGGCCATGAGTTCATTGGCCTTTTTGGAGGCTGCATACAGGGATACCGGGTGGTCCACATTGTCGTGCACCGAAAACGGCATACTTGTATTGGCGCCATAGACCGAGCTGGAGGAGGCAAACACCAGGTGGCCGCTGGAAAAATGGCGGCAGCATTCCAGGATATTGACGAACCCCACGATATTGGAATCGACGTAGGCATGGGGATTTTTCAGTGAATAGCGAACACCGGCCTGGGCCGCCAGATTGACGACCACGTCAAAGGGTTGATGACGGAAAAGATCTTCCAGCGCTTCGCGATCGGCCAGGTTGATCTGGGCAAACGTAAAGCCGTCTTCGGCTTCCAGCTGTTTCAGCCGGTCGCGTTTCAGGTTGACGTCATAATAGTCGTTGAGACAGTCCAGCCCGACCACCTTGACACCATTTTCCAGCAGACGGCGGGAAAGATGAAAGCCGATAAAGCCGGCCGCCCCCGTAACGA
Source organism: Desulfobacteraceae bacterium (assembly GCA_014237395.1). Lineage (GTDB taxonomy): Bacteria > Desulfobacterota > Desulfobacteria > Desulfobacterales > UBA5852 > JABZFP01. Next base: position 82,132 of record JABZFP010000013.1, read on the forward strand.
GGACGTTGTTGAACGGAAAAGTCATTGGGTTTCTCCTGTTGTCCGAAGATAGTCGCTGTGATCACGGATTATCGACGCCATTTTGACGCCCCTCACTGGCGTTGGTACCAGGCATAGGTTCGCGCCAAACCTTCTTCAAAAGAAATTTCCGGGCTGAACCCCAGATCCCGTCGGGCCGCATCGATGGCCGCCACGGAATGCAGGATATCGCCGTGGCGGGCCGCCTCATAATCAGGCGCCAGTGCGATACCCGCCAACTCGGCCACCTGCTGCCACAAGCGATTGATGGTGATGGTCTTCCCGGTGCCGATGTTGAAGGCTTTGCCGGCGGCGGTGTCTTCCGTCGCCGCACACACATTGGCGGACACGACGTCCCGCACGTAGACGAAATCACGGGTCTGCTCGCCATCCCCATAGATCACCGGCGATCGCCCGGCTCCCGCACGATCCAGGAAGATGGAAATCACCCCGGAATAGGGGGATGAGGGGTCCTGCCGGGGACCGAACACGTTGAAATACCGCAGGCACGCGGTTTCCAGACCGTAGAGTTTGGTGTAAAGCCCGGCATAGTACTCGCCGGTCATCTTCTGGACGGCGTAAGGACTCAGCGGGCCAAAAGCCATGGTCTCCCGCTTGGGCAATTCCGGATCGTCCCCGTAGACCGCACTGGAGCTGGCCAGCACCACCCGTCGGCAACCTGCCTGACGGGCTGCTTCCAGCACCTCCAGCGTGCCGGTCTCGTTGACGGCCGCCGAATCCAGGGGGTGTGCCACCGACAAGGGTACCGACACCACGGCCGCCTGGTGAAACACCACGTCCACGCCGTCCATTACCTGTTGCAACAAACCGCGGTTCCGAATATCGCCCTCGACGAAATGGACGCGGGCCCCGGCATCCTGAAGATTTTCCATCTTCCCGGTAGTCAGGTTGTCGATAACGGTGACCCGCGCGCCCTGTTCGATCAGGGCGTCCACCAGGTGCGAGCCGATGAAGCCGGCCCCACCGGTGACAAGGGCATGCTGGATGATTTTCGTCATGGAAACTCCTGTTTGAAAAGTGACATGATGCCGAAAAACAGAGATTACCGGGTAGCATGATTCCATCCGATGCGCAACTCAGACGCCCGCCGCAGATGAACGCCCAACCGGTTCCTCACCCCATTGAAACCGGCCTGTCGCTATCGTCCGGATAGCAACCGCTTGACTTTCACCAGAAGGCTTTTTACTGTGTTTCCAACGGGTGCCGTCAGTCCTCATATTCACCACGGAAAAACCGAGCACTCTCCGAATGTGGCCCTTCGCGCAAATCGGAAGGCCTCGGATCTCCCTCTCGAAGGGGGCTTGAATATGGTTTTAGAATTGATGTTTTCCCCCCTTTGTCCCGCGCCGAGCATCGGCGATGTGGGGGGGAATAAGCGCGCGGACTGTTTGAACCCGCCAAAAGGCGGGCGAGTTTCCGCGTGCTCCGGCCTCATAAACCGGGCGATGCTGCAAGCATCGTGTTGTCAGGCAAGGCGCCTGGCGAAGCGAGACGCGCAGCAATCTCCAGATTGTGAGCACCCTAGCAAGCCTGGGACTCACCGAAGCACGCATAAGCAGATGAGAACTCCCGCAGCGCGGGACAACGCCGCATGGCGGCATGAGGCGCCGCATCATCACCCGGTTTGGCGACGCACAGGGTTAAGCGGGACACGGGCGTTTTCTTTTGCTTCGTTTTCTGTCACGTGACAGAAAATGAAGAAATCATTTCAAAAAAGCACCCCGTATTGGTAGCGTCTCTCCCGTGTTCTCACCGGATATGGCGGGTCAAAAACAAGGTTTAAAAACGCTTTTCAATGTCATAAAAGGCAACCGCATGTCACACCACATTACCCTCAAGCTTTTTGCAACCCTGCGATCCTATATACCGCCGCAGGCCGACCATTTTGCCATCGCACCCGGAACCACCGTGGCCGATGTGATCCGCGACCTGAACATCCCCGAAAAAGACGCCAAACTGATCTTTATCAATAGCGTCCGCAAGGACCGCGACACGCTCCTGCAGGACGGAGATCGGCTCGGCATCTTCCCCCCGGTGGGAGGCGGTTGATGGCGGGGCCGCATATCCGCGATCAACTGACGCTGCGATCGGTTGAGCGCCAGCGGCCGGACGGCAGCGCCTATCGCAGCCTGTCATTGGCGGTCGTTCAACAGTTGGCCCGGGACTTCGACCAAAGCCTGCGCCGGGTGGAGCAAAGCGCCCTTGAAATGGCGATTATTCCGGAGCGCTACATCCGCAACGTGGCCACCCTGAGCCCGGAAGATCAGCATCGCCTGCTCGACTGCTCGGTCTGTGTCGTGGGGGTTGGTGGACTGGGGGGGAGTGTGGCCGAGATGCTGGCCCGGATCGGTGTCGGCCGTCTTCGTCTGGTAGACGGCGATCGTTTCGAGGAGAGCAACCTCAATCGCCAGCGTTTTGCCGACACCGCCAGTCTCGACAAGCCCAAAGCGCAAATCGCCCGGGAGGCCATTGCCGCTATCAATCCGGCGGTCGAGGTGACCGCCCTGACCGAATACCTCACAACGGACAACGGCCCGGCCATCATCGGTGATGCCGATATCGCCATCGACTGCCTGGACTCGCTGCCGGCCCGCCTGTCCCTTCAAACGGCCTGCCGCCACAAGCAGATTCCCATGGTATCGGCCGCCGTGGCCGGTATGAGCGGGCAGATTACCGTCTTCTATCCGGAAGACGAAGGGCTTGCCGCCCTCTATGGGGACCTGTCAGCCGCCGCCGATCGGGGCGCGGAAACGACGCTCGGCAACCTACCCTTTGCCGTCACGATGCTGGCCAGTCTGGAATGCAGCGAAGCCGTCAAGATTCTGCTGGGCCGCCAGCAAACCCTGCACGGCCACCTGCTGATCTTCGACCTAACGGATCTGACCTTCGATATCGTTCAGCTGGCAGAGTAGCGGCGAGAGAATCAAAATTAGGCCGCCGCCAGGCAGGCGGCCCCGATGGCCCCGTTCACCTGGGCGTATGCCGAAACCTGCACCGGATAGCCCAGCTTGGCCTCCAGCGCTTTGACCACCCCGATGTTGTGGGCCACCCCGCCGGTCATCATCACGGGCGCCTGGACCCGGACCCGATTGGCCATGGCCGCCACCCGCGCGGCCACGGATTCGTGAATCCCGGCGATAATGTCCGCGCGGCGGGCCCCTTTGGCAATCAGCGATATGACTTCCGATTCGGCAAAGACCGTACACAGACTGCTGATGGCCGCCGGGTTTTGGGCTTTGAGCGACAGGGCTCCGAAACCGTCCAGATCCACTTCGAGCGCGCGGGCCATGACTTCAAGAAAGCGCCCGGTCCCGGCCGCGCATTTGTCGTTCATGGCAAAATCCCGCACCCCTCCGGCCTCGTTCAGGGTGATGGCTTTGCTGTCCTGCCCCCCGATATCGATGATGGACCGGATGGCCGGATCCTGGAAGTGAGCCCCGCGGGCATGACAGGTGATTTCGGTCACGGCCTTGTGGGCGAAGGCCACGCTGTTGCGGCCGTACCCGGTGGCCACGATCCGGTCCGGGGCATCGCGGGCCAGGTCAAGTTCGGCCAGCAGGTCCGCAAAAACCTTTTCACCGGCGGTTTTCGCGTTGTAGCCGGTCAGCATCACTTTGGATCCAACCAGTTGGCCATCCTGTATCACCGCCGCCTTGGCGCTGATGGAGCCGATATCGATTCCGACGGTAAGCATCGTGGCGTTCTCTCCCTTTTACTCTCCGATAAGTGCGCTTGCCGTCATTCCTTATTCACCGGCAGCAACGGCTTGTATAAAAAGATGGCAATCACGCCGGCCAGGTACATGATCAGCCCGAACAGCCCGGACGTGACGAACATGGAACTGTAGAAGTCCCCCATGGCATCCTGTATCAGCAAGGCGATGGTCATGGCCAGGGCGCTGTTGCGCAGCCCCGTCTCCAGGGAAATCGCCCGTGTCTGGTAGTTGTTGATCCCGATCATTTTGGAAAAAACGATGCCGAACATCATGCCCATAAAGGTCAGGGCGAAGACCGAGGTATAGAATTTGACCCCGTAGCGGGCCGTGTCCTTGAACACGTGAATATTGCTCAACACCCCGGCCGCGATCAGCGCCAGCAGGGCGATAATCCCCAGCGCGGAAAAGAAAGGCGTGGCTTTGATGGCAAAACGAGGCCACTTGCCCCGCACCGACATGCCCACGGCCAGGGGAACGATGACCAGGATCATGATGGTTTGGATTACCGTTTTCACCGGGATGCTCACCTCGGGCATGTTGGCGCAATAGAGGGCCAGCAGCAGCGGCGTAAAAACGATGGACAGCACCGTCGAAAACGAGGTCAACGAAATGGAAAGCGCCAGATCCCCTTTGGCGTAATAGGTCATGAGGTTCGAGGTCACGCCGCCGGGAATGGCGGTAATCAGGATCATCCCGACAAAGATAAACGGATACTGCTGATAGAACCCGAGCAGATGCCCGATCGCCATGGCCATGAGGGGCATGAAACCGAACTGCAAAATCTCCCCCAGGATGATGCCGCGCGGCTTCGTAAAAACCAGGGCGAAATCCTTGAAGCTCAGTGTCAATCCCATCCCCACCATGACGAAGAACAGCATCAGAATGATGGATAGCCGAAAGACCCGGTCGAGGGCCGGTTGGACCGGCTGATCGATCAACTGTGCAAATGAATAATCGCTTCCTTCAATGCTCCCCGTGGTGATCCGGGCATGAAAAATCAGCTTGTTTTCAAACTTCCCGTCAAGTCCGGCGTACGGCGTTTCCGCGCCTTCCAAAAGCGCTTGCGGGTCTTCGGGTACGCTCAGGATATGAACCTTTCCGGTCAGCTCCCGTAACAGATAGACCACTTGTCGGTCCAGATTGTCGCCGCCGGATGGTGCGCGGATGACACGCAGATGACCGGCAAACGTTTTTTCCTCCGACCGCGCCCAATCCAGCTCGCGGGCGCCGCGGTTGAGCTTTTCAAAAAGGGCGATATCCCCCTGCCCGGAAGCGATCTGGGCAAGCCGACGGTAGAAGGTCGCATCGGCGTCCGTGTCCGCCTTCGCCATGGACAGCGGGCAGAAAAGAAGGCCTGCTGCAAGAATAAAAAGGACAACGACACTGCCCCACTGCTGACTCCCCGACCGACCTTTTGGCATGCGAACCCCTCCCTTTTGTCATCATTGTCCACGTGATCGAAATCCAACGTCCTTCGCCCCATATTCACGATCCCCGATTGCCGCCCAGAAAAATCTTCAATAGGGTTTCAATTGTCAAATCCGGCATCAAGCCTTCAACATTTCCATGAAGGCATCGATGCGGGTCTCCACCTGACTTTCCGAGAAACTGCGGGCATCGGTCATATTGGCCTCGATGATCAGGGTGGGCAGACCGCGCTGTTCCTGTACGATCCGGGCAATGTCGTACTGGCCCAGGGAATATGGTTTGCAGCTGCGGTTGGAGTGCATCACCAGGCCTTCGGCAGCGTATTTGTCGATCATCCCAAGAACCATGGCCGCCATCTGATCGGTGCCGATGTTGAGATAAATCCGCGAATAGCCTTCGGCCATGGAGCCCAGGAAATCGTCTTCGTTCATGTACTGGAGCGACCCGCACCAAGCCGAAGTATAGGTGTCGGCCACCAGGCAGGCCTTGTGCGAAGCAAATTTTTCCGAGAGCCATTTGGTCCGGTACCAGATGGGCAGGTTGTCCCAGAGAAGACGATGCTGTTCGTCGGGGACCGCGCTGATCCCTTCGGCCACGCGGGTTTGCATCTCCGCAAGCAACTCGGTGTAATAGTCGATGACCGTTTGGGTTCCCCTCAACGTGACAATCAGGGCCAGGTGGAAAAAGGCGTCAAAAGCGCTCATGGGCGCCGGTTTGTTCACCGTGGTGTCGAGCACGGCCTGCCAGAGCCGCTGCCCCGCCATGGAGAGCCGTCCCACTTCCTGAAGACGATCCCGGTCACACGTTCTGCCGCAAGCCGTTTCCAGGAAAACGAGGTACTCATCGAGCTGCCGACGCACGTATTGCTGCGCCTCGGCCGAAAACTCGGTATGGCAAAACGGGGTGTCCAGAATAAACAAGGGAACATCATAGTAGCGGGCCTGAACCTCGTACCATTTGAGCACCGTGCCGCAGATATTATTGCAACAGACCAGCATGTCCGGTTTGGGAAGGCCGCCGATGGGCCCCCCATCCACCGGTGAGCAGGCGATGTCCGCCAGGGCATACGTACACAGGTCGCCGGAGTACCCCATCCCTTCGGCTTTCTCGCACAAGTCGACCCCCATCTTGGAGGCACCGATCATGGCCCCGTGGTTCTCGGGATAGACCGGTATCACATCCATGGCAATCAACGGTTCCACCGGACCGCCGCTCGTGATCCAGGCGACCTTCTTACCGGTTTCCCCGGCGGTTTTGGCGTCGATATAGTAGTGGGTCATGATGTCTTTCATCTTCTTGACCGACTTGATCTTTCTTCTTTCCTTCTCGAAATCGATCGGTTTGTCCTGATTGCTCATCCTCTTCTCCTTTGAACCCTCGATGTTGGCTATCCGGAGGGATATCTTTTCTTTGTGTAAGATCTGTTCGCGTGGCAAATCTGAATAAGGCACAATGTGTCCGATCCAGAAATGAGAATTTTTGGTGCTGATCAAGGCCGCACAAGGGGTTGCGGTGAGGCGTACACCGGTACGCCGCAGCCGCAAACCCCGCGGAGAACGCCGATCAGGGCCAAAAAGACCATTTCTGGACGGACACTACAGCATTTCCATGAACGCCTCACACCGCGTCTGAAACTGGCCATCCGAAGCCGTCTGCTCCTCCAGCTCCATCAACAGGGTGGGTATGCCTTCGGCCGCCAGCGTGTCTTTCAGATAGGGGTAGTCAAAGGCATGCGGATCGCAAAATTTCAAATACAGGAAGATAACCCCCTGCGCGTTGGCCTCCTTGGCCATGCGGACCAATTCTTCCCCCCGGGTGCGGACACCGGTATGTTTGGCCGGGCAGACGGCCCGTTCGCTGTAACGCCGGCTGATGGCGTCGATCGGGTCGTCCTTGAGATCGATGGCGCCCATCAATTGGCGGGAACCGGTGCAAAGATCGTCCCCCACCACCGCGCCGCCGGCCGCCTCGATGAAACCATAGACGTCGGGAAGATTGCAGACCCCGCCGGAGAGAAAAATACGTTTCGCGTCTCCGCGGGCGGCGGTCTCCGTGTCCGCCACCTGATCGACCACCCGGGTAAGATCCGCCAGAAAATCATGGCGATCCATCACCATGGCGGCGCGCGCAATGGCGTGCATATCACGGCCGGCAATAGCGCCGGGGCGCTCACGGCGTATGGCGTAGAGTCTTTTCATCGTGGCGCGAATACGATTATAGGTGTCCGCCGCCTGCCGGAGATCGTCGTCCGAGATGGCTTTTTCCAGCATGTTTTCCAGACCGGAGCGGGCTTTTCGCATGACGGCCGTCATGTAGTCCCGGGCACTCGCGGTGTTCAGTTTGACCGGCAGGACCACGTCCAGGTGGAAGCCGGTATGGGCATTCATACGCCAGATGTCGGACAGGCGCTGGATGGAATCGCAGGTATGGGGAAAAATCGTCCCGTCCAAAAAGTCCAGCCGGTGACTGAGAGCATCTTCCAGCGCACCGCGAACCAAGCTGCAACTGTAGGCCTGAAGATGCGCATCGGCCTTGGATATGGCGCCGCTGCCGCCCACAAGGCGAAAGCCCAGAGCCCCCGCCGCCAGGATCAACTCCTCCGGGGCATAGGAGCAGAGGGTTCCGACCACCTTCCCCCCGGTGCGCGCCTTCCATCGGCGCGCATAGGCTTTGGGGTCGGCGCAAATATCGTAAAACGGTTGCATGACATCCATGGTGACACTCCTTTTCGGATTTCACTCCCATCCGGGAGTCCTATTCCATCCATCATCCGTGCGCTGCCGGTGAAAGCGGATTTCCGACGGGGCGGCTTCTTGGTCCCCCGCCGACCATACGATCCCGGGTCATTCCCGGCAGACATCGTCCCCACCGCCACTTTTGGCCTTTTCCTGCGCCGCCAATTCGGCAAAGGCCACTTTGCCGACCAGGGTCAGCGGCAGTTCCTGTCGAAATTCGATTTCCCGCGGGCAGCTCCACTTGATCAAGTCCCGGCGGCAGAAATCGATCAGTTCTTTTTCCATTTCGGCGCCGGCCTTGGCAGGATCTTTTAATACCACAAACCCCTTGACCCGCTCCACCTGTTTGGCGTCCGGCACACCGATCACGCAAACCTCCCGGACCGCCGGGTGCTTGTAGAGCTGATCCTCCACCTGGGCCGGATAGACGTTCATGCCCGAAGACTTGATCATACGTTTTTCCCGCAGGCGGAAGTAGAAAAACCCGTCGGCGTCCATGGTGCCGATATCCCCGGTGTGCAGCCAGGTTTGGCCGTCCGGGTGCTGCTGGAGGGCCTGGGCCGTTTCCTCCGGCTGATCCAGGTAGCCCATCATGACCGCTGGTCCGTTAAGGCAGATTTCCCCCTCTTCCCCGGGGGGCAGCGTTTCGGTGGTGCCGGAGCGCACAATCTTGGCCGCCATGTCCGGGAACGGCACCCCCACACTGCCTTCGCGGTATTCAGTCATGGGCATGGCCATGATCGCGGTCACTGCCTCTGTCAATCCAAACCCCTCGCGAAGCTGGGTATCGCCGCCCTGCTGCCGGACCAGGGCTTCGAAGCGTTCCTTGACGACCCGCGGCAATGTATCCGCACCGGAAAAGGCGGCCTTGATGCAACTGAGATCGGTTTTTTGGAAAACCGGATTGCGGTTCAGCGCTTCGAAGAGGGTCGGCACGCCGACAATGAAATTCGGGCGTTTGACCCGGATCAACTTGGCCACATCTTCGGGTGTAAACTGCGGCACCAGGATACTCTTGGCGCCGCCCATAAAAGCTGCGTTGATGCAGACCCCCAGGCCGAAGCCGTGAAACACCGGCAGGATGGCCAAAATCGCATCACCACCGGTCAGGTTGCCCCAGGCCGAGACCTGCATGCCTTCACAGATGAAATTGCGGTTGGACAGCATGATGCCTTTGGGTTTGCCGGTGGTCCCGCCGCTGTAGAGAATGACGGCCAGGTCCGGAAAACCGGCGCTGCTCTTTGCGGCACGGGGGTGGGAAGCGGTCATCATGGCCCGCCACCAGACCACCGGGACGTCTGCCGGAACCTTGGGAATCTTGCGCCCCTTGGTCAGATTGAACCCGATGCGTTTGAGCCATCCCAGGTAGTCCGGAATCCGGGCCAGGATAAGCTTTTCCAACCCGGTGTTGTCTTTTACAGCCTTGAACTTGCCGTAAAACGCGTCCAGGGTCAGGGCAAAACGGCTCCGGCTCAGGTTGAGATAAAATTCGATCTCCGTGGCGGTGGAGAGGGGATGAATCATACTGGCCACGCCCCCCAATTTGTTCACGGCGTAAAAACAGATCACGGCCTGGGGGCAGGTGGGCATGGCAATCGTCATGCGATCACCCTGTTTCAGTCCCAGGGCGGCCAGGGCGTCCGCACAGCGATCGATGTCGGCCGCGAACTGCCCGTAGGTCGCGGTCGTTCCTAAAAAGTCATAGGCCACCGCCTGCGGGCAGCGCTTGACGGTCTGCATGAGCGCCTCGTACATGGTGACTTCTGGGTAGTCGATGCGGTGGGGCACATCGCCATAATACGCAAGCCAGGGTTTGTTTTCTTCCATCGGTGGCAGGCCTCCTGAAAATATGGACTCCAGTCATTTTTACGTTTGACAGTTTAAATACCGACCAGCGGTCGACGAGTCAACCAATAATTGCTTTTTCAGTCACAAGGTGCTATAGATCCTGGAAATATGGAACCATAACCCATACATAACGCACCATGATGCGGCCGGCCGGATGAATCAAAAACGACGGCACCACATCAGTGCCGCCAAGGGTACCCCCATGACCAAAAAAGATACCTTGAGCAAACTTAAACAGCAGGAGCGGGAAATTCGTGAGGACCTGATTATCGACGCGGCCCGCACCGTGTTCGGTGCCAAGACCTACGACAAGGTCAGCATGCAGGAAATCGCCAATGCCGCGGGTATCGCCAAATCCTCCATCTATACCTATTTTAAAAACCAGGAAGCCCTGTTTGTCGAAGCCGCCTACCGGGATACCCAACGCTTTATCAGCGAACTGGAAACGCGGCTGCAGGAAAAGGATGATACCCAAAAGCTCGACGCCCTGATCGCCCATTTTCTCGAGTACAACACCCGCAACGAAGTATACTGGCAGATGATCACGCGCTTTTCCCTCTACGGTGAAATCAGCGGTGAATCCTCCCGCAAGCTCGATGTGGTGGCCCGGCGCTTCATGGACCTGCTCGATCTGGTATTTTCCGGCGCCACTTCTGAAGCCGACAAACGCCTTCTGTCGCACACGCTTTTTGCCGCTTTGAGCGGCATCCTGATCGCTTTTCGCAAATATCCTGGCCGGTCCGAAGACCAAAGCCTGGCGCACATGCAGCGGGTGGGACGGCTGATCAAGGCCATGTTCGACGTCTACCTTCAGCAGCCCGATGGGACCAGCACACCGCAGCAGCCATCTTAATTGACGCGACGTCAGCGCGTTCTCTCGAAAGAGCAGGCCGCCTGTTTCAACAAACTTTCCCGGCGCCGGCGTTGTTTAAGTCCGCAACCGGTTGACAACGGAGGTCACCGCCATGCCCTGGAAAAAAATAGTCGCCGTGACCGCCATTATCGTGGCCGTGGTCCTGCTGGCGGTCTTTTGGTGGGCCTCCCGATTAGACGTCAATCGCCTGAAACCGATCATCACCCAACAGGTGCGGTCGGCCATCGCTCGCGAGATTACGATCGAAGGTGATATCCGATTGAAGATCGGCCTCGCGCCCACGCTGATCGCCGGCCCTGTCAAACTGCGCAATGCCGACTGGGGATCCCGTCCGGATATGCTGACCGTTGACGAGGTGGAACTGCAGATCGGACTCCTGGCGCTGCTTTCGAAAAAAATCGTTTTTAAAAACCTGGAGCTGGTGAAACCCGACGTATGGGTGGAGCAAAACGCCGACGGCCGCCGCAACAACTGGCAGTTCGATGAAACACCAGCCGAACAGCCGCCCTCCTCCCCCCAAACCGCATCGACGCCGTATGAAGTCCATCTTGAAGCGGTGAAAATTCAGGACGGAAATCTGATCCTCCATGACCTTAAAACCGGGGAAACCAATCGTATCCAGATCACCACGCTCACTCTCGACCGGCAGGCGGGTCCCCTGCCCCTGAAAATTGCGTTGGAAGGGGGTTACAATCAAGCGACCATAGCCGTGGAAGGCAGCATCAGCTTGTTCAGCGATCTTTTGACCACTTCCAAAGACTGGGCTTTCGACTTGGCCATCAAGGCCGAACAAAGCGAAGTGACCCTGGCTGGCCGGCTGCAGCGGTCTTCGGGTGATGCACCGAACAAGCTGGAAGCTAGTTTGAAAGGCCCGCAACTGGATGTCCGCCCGTGGCTGTCCGACGCTCCGGAAGCCGACCTTAACGTCCAAAAAACGAATCGTGTTTTCCCCAATACCCCTCTACCGTTTGATATATTGCATGATTTGGAACTCCAGGCCGATATGGATATCCAGGAGTTCCTGATGCCGCATATGGCATTGCAAAACGTCAAGACCCCCATCCAAATCAAAGAGGGCCGGTTGGATCTCGGTCCGGCGCGTGCCAATGCCGGCGGCGGCGATTACCAGGCGCATTTAAAAATCGATGCCCGAGCCAAGCCCCCCGGGGTAAAGGCCGCCCTGAAAATCGACCAGATGAATGCCGGATTGATGCTTCAAGAACTCGGCCTGAGCAATATGATAGAAGGCGTCGTGGATTTCCAAGCCGATCTGGAAGGACAGGGCGCCTCCATGGCCAAGCTGATGGGCAGTCTGAACGGGCATGCCATGCTGGTTTCAGGGGAAGGCCAGTTGGGGAAATTGTTTTTCGGCCTGTTCGACGAAGGCATCGCCAGCCAATTGGTCACGCTTTTCAATCCGCTTGAAAAACGGTCGACGACGACGCCCATCGAATGCCTCGTAATCCGATTCGACAGCAAGGGTGGTGTGGCCCGACTGTCCCAGATGATCTGGGTGACGCCCGACTCCATCGTTGTGGGGGGCGGCCAGATCGACCTGGCCACGGAGAAAATCGATATCGGCATCCAACCCACACCTAAACAGGGCAAGATAAATCTCGGAATCCTGACCAAACCGTTCCGGTTGGGCGGCACCCTGGCATCACCCGCCATGCAGATCGACCCTAGCGCCACGGCCATGACGGTCGGCCGGATCGCCGGGGGAATGCTCTTCGGCCCGATCGGCATTGCCGTGGCCTTCACGAGCATCGGCGACGCCGCTGCCAATCCCTGCCTGGAAGCCGTCAAGACCGCCGAAAAAGGCGTGGCCACCGAGGAAAAAGGGTTCCTGAAAAGCATCGGGGACACGCTGCAGTTCTGGAAAAAGGAATGACGATAGCGGATAAAAAAACCATCGCCAAGGGTTTGGCGGCGCGCCACACGCCTTCCGGCAAGGAGCGAGAATGACAACAGCTGATTTGGACGGGCCGGGAAAAACAGACTGTACGCTGGCCATCGACCTCGGGACCTCCGGCCCCAAAGTGGCGCTGGTTTCCGTGCAGGGCGAGGTTCTCGCCTGTGAAATCGAGAAAACACCGGTGACGCTGTTGCCCGGCGGCGGCGCCGAACAGGATCCGAACGACTGGTGGGAGGCCATCTGCACCGCGACCCACCGTCTGCTGGCCCGCCCCGAAGTCCGGAACCGCACCATCGTTGGCCTGTGCTGCACCACCCAGTGGTCCGGCACGGTGGCGGTGGACCGCGGGGGACAGCCATTGGGAAACGCCATCATCTGGATGGATGCCCGCGGCGCGCCCTACGTCAAACGCATCACCTCCGGTCCGGTGCGCCTGGAAGGGTTCGGCATCGACAAACTGTGGACCTGGGTTCGCCTGACAGGCGGTATTCCGGGGCCTTCCGGCAAGGATCCCATCGCCCACATTCTCTTTCTCAAGCATGAAAAACCGGAACTGTATGCCGCTACCCATAAATTCCTGGAACCCAAGGACTATCTCAATTTCAAGCTGACAGGTTGCTTTGCCGCCTCCACCGACTCGATCATCCTCCACTGGGTGACCGACAACCGGAACATCGACCGCATCGACTACCATGACGGGCTCCTTCGCATGGCCGGGCTGGACCGTGCAACCCTGCCCGATCTCAAACGGGCCGTGGACATCCTGGGTCCCCTGCTTCCCGATGCCGCCGAAGCCCTCGGACTGCCGGCCGGACTGCCGGTGGTCATGGGAACACCCGACCTCCACTCGGCGGCCATCGGCTCCGGGGCCGTTCGGGATTACGAAGCCCACCTCTATATCGGCACCTCCTCTTGGCTGACCTGCCACGTGCCGTTCAAAAAAACCGACTTACTGCACAATATGGCCTCGATTCCGTCCGCCATTCCCGGGCGATATTTCATCGCCAACGAACAGGAAACCGCCGGGGGCTGCCTGGCCTTTCTGCGGGACAACATTCTCTTCCCTCCCGCCGGCGAACCGTCCGCCGATGAGGGCCGCCGCAGTTTTGCCGCGCTGGAAACCCTGGCCCGGGAAATCCCGGCCGGCAGCCGGGGGTTGATTTTCACCCCCTGGCTCTATGGCGAGCGCACCCCGGTGGAAGATCGCCTGGTGCGCGGCGGTTTCCACAACCTCTCCCTGGAGGCGGACCGCGGCACCCTGGTGCGCGCCGTGATGGAAGGCGTGGCCTACAATTCGCGCTGGCTGATGACCCATGTGGAAAAATTCATCAACCGCAAACTGGCCCACATTCACATGGTGGGAGGCGGCGCCAATTCCGACCTGTGGTGCCAGATCTGTGCCGACGTCCTGAATCGCACCATCCACCAGGTCCGTGATCCGGTGGAAGCCAATGCCCGCGGCGCGGGCATCCTGGCCGCCGTGGCGTTGGGCTATGGCCGGTTCGAAGATATCGCGGGAGGCGTCGCGATTGCCAACACCTATGTGCCCGATCCCGGCCGGCACCGCCGTTACCAGGCCCTTTTTCATGAATTCCTTCAAATTTACAAAAAAAACCGCCGGATCTACGCCCGGCTGAACCAGAACCCATCACGGGAGCGCTAACCGCATGGACGCCATGGACCGACTGACCGAACTCCTGTCGCGACTGAACCCGCGCCTGGTGGCCCATATCGAAAAACACCTCCGGAAACTTCCTGCTGTCCGGGCCAAGATCGAGCAGGATACCGGAGATTTGATGCAAACCCTGGAAAGGGAATTAAAGCCGTATCGCGACGAGCTACCCAGCACGCGGGTAATACCGGCTGAAGGCCTTCCGCCCGACACAGTTCTGGAAAGCATGGCGGCCCTCCAGACACGGGAAACCGACGGCTGGAAAGACGGTTATGTTTCCGGCGCCGTCTATCACGGCGACACGGCCCATATCGACTTCCTCAACCAGGTCTATGCCCTGCATTCCCAGACTAACCCGCTGCATGCCGACGTGTGGCCCAGCATCAGTAAATACGAAGCGGAGATCGTGGCCATGACCGCCGGCATGCTGGGCGGCGCAAAAGCCGGCGAAGAGATCTGCGGCACCCTTTCCTCCGGGGGCACCGAGAGCATCATGCTGGCCATGAAAACCTATCGCGACCGGGCCCGCGCCGAACGCGGCATCCGCCGGCCGGAGATGGTCGTACCGGTAACCGCCCATGCCGCTTTCGACAAAGCGGCCCAGTATTTCAACATCAAAATGGTGCGTATCCCCGTCGATCGGAACTACCGCGCCGAAATCCGCGCCGCCGCCAAAGCCATCACGCGCCGCACCGTCGTCGTCGTGGGGTCGGCCCCCTCTTTTCCCCACGGCATGGTGGATCCCATCGCCGAACTGTCCGAGTTGGCCCGCCGGCGGGGGGTCGGCTTTCACACCGACGCCTGTCTCGGGGGGTTTGTCCTGCCCTGGGCCACGGACCTGGGCTACCCAGTGCCGCCCTTCGATTTCCGGCTCCCGGGCGTCACCTCCATCTCCGCCGACACCCACAAATACGGCTACGCCGCCAAGGGCACCTCGGTCATTCTGTACCGCGGTCCGGAACTGCGGCGCTATCAGTATTTCACGATCACGGACTGGCCGGGCGGGCTTTACTTCTCCCCCTCCTTCGCCGGCAGCCGGCCGGGAGCGCTCAGCGCGGCCTGCTGGGCCGCCATGGTCCGCATCGGGCAAGCAGGCTATCGGGACGCCTCCCGCCGCATCCTGGAAACCGCCGATTTCATCAAGACCGCGATCCGCGCCATACCGGAGCTTTTTATCCTGGGCGACCCGCTCTGGGTCATTGCCTTCGGATCCCGCACGCTGGATATCTACCGCGTCATGGATGCCATGAGCCATCGCGGATGGAGCCTGAACGGCCTGCACCGCCCCAACTGCGTGCACCTGTGCGTCACCCTGCGCCACACCCAACCGGGCGTGAAAGAACGGTTTGTGGAAGACCTGCGGGCCGCCGTGGCCGAAGTAAAAAAGGCCCCTGAAGCCGAAGGAGGCATGGCGCCGGTCTACGGTATGGCCGCCACCCTGCCCCTGCGGGGTGTCGTCAGCAATATCCTCAAGGCCTACATGGACGTCCTCTATAAGACCTGACAGCCCAAATTATCTGGATGCCAGGAACCAAACGGCAGATAAAGCGTTCTGAAGTTGTCGTGTCGAGGAAAACCGGAGTTTTATTTCGCCAACGATGCGCGTTGACGAAATAATTTAAACAGAAATAGTCTATCCTACGCCATTCGCAAGGATTGATGGACGCAAATCTTTTGGAGACGATACATGGAGAACAACGTTTTATTCGCTCTCGGGTTAACCCTTTTCGCCGGCCTGTCCACCGGTATTGGCAGCCTTATCGGATTCATGTCCAAGCAGTTCAACCCGCGGTTTCTGACCGTTGCCCTGGGGTTTTCGGCGGGGGTGATGATTTACGTTTCCATGATCGAGATATTCGTCAAGGCCAGAGAGTCCCTGGCGGTCAACTTCGGCGACAAAATGGGCTACGTGTTAACGGTGGTGTCGTTCTTCGCCGGTATCGCCGTGATCGCCATGATCGACAAACTGATTCCCTCGTATGAAAATCCCCACGAAATGAATGTCGCACAGAAAATCAGGGACAGCACGGAAGAACAGAAAAACAAACTCATGCGCATGGGCATGTTTTCAGCGCTGGCGATCGGCATTCACAACTTCCCCGAAGGCCTCGCCACCTTCATGAGCGGGCTGACCAACCCGACCCTGGGTATCAGCATCGCCGTGGCCATCGCCATCCACAACATTCCGGAGGGGTTGGCCGTTTCGGCACCGATTTTTTATGCCACGAAAAGCCGCAAAAAAGCCTTTGTGTATTCGTTCCTGTCCGGTTTGGCGGAACCGATTGGCGCCCTGATTGGCTATTTTATTCTGAGATCGATTTTCAACGAAACGACCTTCGGGGTCATCTTCGCCTCTGTCGCCGGCATCATGGTCTATATTTCCTTGGACGAACTGTTGCCCACGGCCGAGGAATATGGCGAACATCATCTTGCCATCGGCGGGCTGATCATCGGAATGCTCGT
Source organism: Desulfobacteraceae bacterium (assembly GCA_014237395.1). Taxonomy (GTDB): domain Bacteria; phylum Desulfobacterota; class Desulfobacteria; order Desulfobacterales; family UBA5852; genus JABZFP01. The sequence continues at coordinate 98,821 of JABZFP010000013.1, forward strand.
CATGGCCGTCAGTCTACTGTTATTTGCTTAGAAGGAAGCCGGAAAAGCGCCCGAGACCTCGCCAAAATTGAATCGCCCTCCTTTACCCCGCGCCGGGCATCGACGGGACGGCCAGCATAACGTGCGCGAATAGACTGCGCCCCCCGGGCTTCGGATCAGGCCGCGCGGGCCTCATCCTCCGGCGAAACCCAGCGGGTCAGTCGTTCGTCCTCCTGAAGGACATGGTCGATATCCAGAAGCATTCAGATAAACAACACGAGGAAATGGAATCCGGCAGACTGCGTATTTCATCGTTCCCGCCATGTTTCCTTCCTCAAAAGGCCTCCGCAGCCTAAAACATGTTGACAATCAAGAGGGTGCCTACGGAGAGGGCATTTGCCGTATAATAGGGATTGGTCTATGGTTGTTTAGACGCCAAGATCTGCATACCTTTTAAATGTTCGGCTATGCACGACGAGGGCTTATTTTCGTTTCCGCGATCAATGCTCAGGATGAACCAGGCGAGGAAGCATATGATTTCAAAAAAAATTAAGTGGATTTTGCCGATGGTTTTATCAGTCGGATTGGTTGGCTGTGCCGCCACCGAAGTGGCCTATGTTTCCGTCAAAAACTACACACAAGGCGAATACTACCTCCAGAACGATCAATACGAAGACTGTATCGCAAAGTTTGAGCGGGAGACAGAAAACTATCCGTACGATGCCAATGCGCAGTTCTATCTGGGGCGATGTTATCTGGCGGTTGAAAAGAATCGTGCGGCCCTGACGCATCTGAAAAAGGCGGTGACGCTCGATCAGGGCAATCCCGACTATCATTTCTGGAAAGGGTTGGCCTATGCGGCCAACGGTCAATCCAAATCGGAGCGCCAATGCTATGAGGATGCTCTTGCAATCAAGCCGGATCACGTCCAGGCGCTGGTTTATATGGGGCATAACCGATTTGAAGCCGGCGATTACCGTAAGGCCATGGGCTACTATAACCGGGCGTTGAAAAAAGATGCCGAGATCCCCCAGGCCCTGTACAATCGCGGGCTGGCCCTGAGAAAACTTGGGCGGACCCCCGAGGAGATCAACGCCTGGAAAATGTATCTGGACGCTTATTCCGATGGGGCATTTGCCAGGACGGCGGCTGATTATCTCAATCGTTACGGCAATTTCGAATATCGTAACCATATTATCGGGAAGAGGACTTTGACCCTTGCCCGCATCGATTTCGAACCATCCAGCGCGCGCATTCGTGAGATTTCCAGACCCTCCCTCGATGAGCTGGCGCAGGTTGTTGTCAAAAACCCGCAACTGGTTCTGCATATCGTGGCGTACCAGAAAAACAATCGCCGACTGGCGGAAATGAGGGCCAAAAGTGTCAAGAAATACCTCATGGACCAGGAAAGGCGTCTGAATGGCAGCCGCATCAAAGTGAGTTGGTTCAGTAAGCCCGAAACGGTCAAAATCGACAAAAAGGTGTATCGACTCGACAGCGCGGTCAATTTTCTTGGTCAAGTAAAATAACATATTGATTATTAGTATAAAACTGGCTTTCTATGGGAATGGCCCAAGCGGTTTTACGCTGATTGCGCTGATGTGATTTTTTCTCGTGTGGGTGTGACCATTTTAACTCTTTAACGTATATATATTTAAGCTCCGAATTCCGTAAAAGGAGCGGGCAGGCAGACAGCAACCAATGTTGACAGCGGAAGATGACCGGATGGTCGAAGCGGTGCTGATGGGTGATGTTGAAGCTTTTGGCCATATTGTACGCAAGTACGAAAAACCCATCTTCAACCTGATGTACCGGGCAACGGGTTCGATGGATGAAGCAGCTGATTTAACGCAGGATGCGTTCCTTCGTGCCTATGATAAAATTCATACGTTTCGCCCCGGAAAGAAATTTTACCCTTGGCTCTATGCGCTGTCGATTAACCTTGCCCGCGATCATCTTCGTAAAAAGAGCCGCCGGCCGGAAATGGCCGATCTCGACCCTGATAATGCGGCCCAGATGACTTGGAGCGATTCGAATGCCGCGGCCGAAGCAGACCGATCCGCCGATTCCGAAAGATTGCATCAAATTCTGCGCACCCTTTCGATCAACGACAGAGAAGCGGTATTGCTTCGATTTCGGGACGGTTTTAAAATGAAGGAGATCGCCGCACGGTTGGACTTGTCCCTAAGCGGCGCCAAGATGCGCGTCCATCGGGGGCTGGAGAAACTCCAGAAAGCCTGGGGGGAAAAAAGACATGACCGATAACACGATCGATCACCACCGCGGCCATTCGACGGAAGGCCTGGAAGACGAAGTGATCGCACAGCTCCGCAGCTTGCCGGATGTCGAGGTCCCGGTAGGACTCTCGAAGCAAATAATGGCTGCGGTCCATGGCCGGAAACGATCCTGGTGGCGGACCGTTATTTTCCGTCTGTCACGCCCCCGAACCGTTTCGTTCACCCCCCTCAAATGGGCCCCGGTTGGCGCTGCCCTGATGGTGGGGCTTTTTATTGGGTTCAATCTTGACAGAATGTCGACTGCACCAGAACCATCACCCGCCCAGCAGCTGGCGCAGTCGGAAAATGATGCCGATGTCCATTTCAAGCTGGGGCGTCTTTTGCTGGCCAACGACAAGGCAGCAGAGGCGCTGGTGCACTTGAAGCAGGCCGCGCATGCCCATCCTGATAATGCCAGCTATCGTTTTTGGGTTGGTGTCAATTTCTGGACCCTCAATGATTTTGACCAGGAGCGGGAATATTACCAGTCGGCCCTGACGATCGATCCCGACTATCTGCCCGCGCATGTTTACCTCGGGCATAATTATCTGGACCAGGGGGACTGGCAGACGGCCTTGGGCCACTATGAACGCGTGCTCCAGGACGTACCCGATCATCCAGAGGCCCTTTTCAACCGTGGCGTCGCTTTGCGGTACCAGGGTGATACCGCCCTGGAAAACAATGCCTGGGCCGCCTATCTCGATCATTACGATCGGGGTGAAAAGGCCCTCCAGGCGGTGACCTACCTCAATGCCAACGGCAACTTCAGTTTCCGGCGCATCCAGATGGGCCCGGTGGAAGTGGTTAAACGTCGCATCAGTTTCCGGCCGGACGAAACCGTTCTGGAAGGGACGGCCCATCATACCCTTGAAGATATCGGCCACTTGTTCGAACAGAATCGCCGGCTGGAGTTGCACGTTGTTGCCTACGTCGCCAACGATGCCCAACTGGCCAAATTACGTGCCAAGAAGGTCAAGCAGCACCTGACCGATCAGTTTGACGGTATTTCCCCCCAACGCATCAAACTCAGCTGGTTTGACGTTGGTGAAACCATAAAAATGGACGACCATGTTTATCAACTTGGTTCCTCGATTCATGTATTTGCAACCACGGTAGAGGAATCCTGAAAACGACTGCGAAGGAGGATTACGATGTCTTTCACGAGAAAAAACTATACGAAAATATTACCGATTTTGGTGATGGTCATGATTTTGGCGTTGGCGATTGCACCGGCGACGGTATCCGCTCAAGATGCTGCGGAAGGGGGAAGTCAGCTCGAAGACGATGGCGATGTGGCGGATGATGGTGATTTGGATGAAGACGGGGTGGAAGCCGAAGAGTCGACATTCAAAAGCCCTAACGATGTCAAAAATTTAGAGCAAAAAACAGCGAATATACTGGGGGCCATTGATAGCGAGTTGGCCGATCTCCAGGCGGATCTTGAGGCCAAAGAAGCGGCCCTCGGTGATCTGAACCCTGAGGATGATGGGTACGATGATGCGTTGGCAGCGCGTGATGACGCGCAGGCTGCATTAGAAAAAGGGCTGGCAGAGCTTTCTGGCGTCGATGCTGACACCATTAGCCAAATGCGTGAAGACGGTTACGGCTACGGGCAGATTTGCCACGAACTGGGCGTGCATCCCAGCGTCTTGGGCAACAGATACGGTCAACAGAAAATGTCTCAATACAATGCTCAGGCCCGCAACAGTTTTGGTAAAAAAGGTGAAATTTCAGCCGCTACGAGCCGGGATGTCAAGACGGGCTGGGCCAATGGCCACGGCAAATCGGTGTCCGGAAAAAGCAACGGCAAAGGAAAATCCGATTCCCTGGATAGCGAAATCAGCGGCAAATCTAAAGGGAAGAGCGGCAACGCAGGAAAAGGTAATGGTAAGGGCGGCGGAAACGGGAAGAAATAATACATCGTTGGTTACGGGATGATGCACCCGGCGGGCGGGGCTTCGGTCCTGCCCGCTTTTTTTGGGTCATTTTTAGCAAGCGGTCAAAACGAGCAGCTTTTCGTTGGGGAAGCGGCACCTCCACAATATCCACTAGTCAGCAAAGCTTCTGGTAGTTGATAGTATCTGACTCCCAATTACAGCCCAACCCGTGCCGATCACAAACAGTATTCAAGATAATTCATTGCGGGTAAGGAGAAAACATGGCACCATCTGCGGCCGCCGCGATGGAAATTAGATGACCGCTGAAACGGCCCGTTCAGCACTGGACAAAGCGCCTTCAAGGTAACCGCGCAAATGATCTGCGGTTTCTGTACCGGCAAAATGAAACATGCCATCCCAGATGCTTGTTTTTCCGGAAGGCGGCTGGAACTCGGGATGATCGTGGGCCGCCCGCTGATCATATTCAGTGGCTGTAAATTCTTCCCTTGCCCAATCCTGATAATAAACGCTGACAGGCCGTCCGGCCGCCTGTCCGTAAAGAAGCGAAAGTTGGGTGAGGATGGCCCGGACCATGGTCTCGCTATCTTTGCGCCGTAATGCCGGGATGCCGACAAAGCCGGTCAGCCCATAGGGCCTGGTAGCGTCACTGGATCCGTCATGAATCTCCCCCAGGGGGCCACACAGGCTGAACCCTTGGCCTGATAGCCCGATCTTCCGCCAATCCGCCTTATCATACAGGGCAAAGAATTTGGCCTGCCCCGCCATCCAGGTGCTTGATTTTAACATTGCCTGGGTAAGATCGTAGGACAAATCAGGTGTAAACAAAATGGACCGCGCCGCAAGCCGGGGTGGCAAAGCGAGAATGATCCCGGATGCGAACAGCCGGCACTTTGGTTTCTCGTCAAGACGCCCAACGGTAACCTGGACACCATTTTCCATCCGCTCGATCTCGCAGACCGGATGATTCAGCCGGATGACATCTTTGGGAATCCGGGAGCAAAGTCCCTTGACAACCGAGATCATACCACCGAAAAGCCGACATCCGGGCGGCTCCATTGGATAGCCTTCAATGGTTTCGACATGGCCATCCCTGGCCTGGAATCGCCCCATGCCTGTTTCAAACTGGGGATATCCGTTAAGCCCCAGTGTTTGTAGCAGCGCATTTACTTTCGGGTTGATCGCGGGCCAATACCAGGATGGTCCCAGGTCGGCAAAAAAGCCTTGATGCTCCGGACTTAAAATTCTGCCTCCCACACGGTCCCGGGCTTCGAGCAAAACATAAGGTTTTTTCTTTTTTGATAGCAGAAAGGCCGCATAAATCCCGCTGAGGCCGCCCCCAATGATGATCGTATCAACTTTTTCCGTATGCATATCTGCTTTGAATCCACCTTTTATCGATCTCGATCAATCCGTCGGCTTTTTTCCCAAAGCGTTATGCGCATAGAAAATTGAAAAATCAATGGTTTCTGCCTGAAATACGCAGGCGTCCCCCGGCTGGAGATGGAAGGCCACCGGACAAGCAAATGTAATCGTCTATCGCTAATGTCCGGGAACGAAATAAGCCCTCTGTCAATTCAGGCTGTGTTTTTCTACGTTTTTTTCCACGCATGACGGGAAGTGTTATGGAACAGGGGGGCGGCAGGTGTTCCCACCGATGATCCCATGTGATGCGTAGCTCGCCGATCATGCCGGATCAAGTCCGGCATAACGGTACCAGGACTGATCGCATGTTCATCTTTTTACACGAAAAAAAGAATCCACCCCGGAACGGCAGACCATCTCCGGGTCTTCCACCTAGTGTGGGGGGTTGGCTAAAAACGAACCCGCCGGGTTTCGGATCAGGCCGCGTGGGCCTCATCCTCCGGCGAAACCCAGCGGGTCAGTCGTTCGTCCTCCTGAAGGACATGGTCGATATCCAGAAGCATCCGGATACCTTTTTCGGCTTTCGCCATGGCGAGAATGTGACGGGTGTCTATGCGGGCGCCGAACTTTGGCGTGGGGTCGATCTGGCTGGAACGGATGGTCAGCACTTCGGAAACCGAATCAACGGCGACACCGATAGACAACGCCTGGCCGGCATGATCGGAATCCAGCACCACGATGCAGCTGCGATCGCCGGAGGCGGGTGCCCCCAAGCCGAACTTGACCCGCAGGTCGATAATTGGAATGGTGCGGCCCCGCAGACTGATCACGCCGCGGATATAAGGCGGGGCCTGGGGAATGCTGCGAATGGGCAGCATGCCGACAATTTCCTTGATGCGCAGGATGTCGATGCCGTATTGCTGACCATCCAAACTGAAGGTCAGGTACTTGCCCTCCAAGTTCAGTTTGGACTTGTCTCCACCGCTCTCCACCCGGGTGTTGCGGGTGAGCAAATCGACCGCCGTACGGTCGGCAATATGCAGATAGCCCGGCAGGTTGCTGGACACCCGGTCCTTGCAGGCCGCATCGGCAAACCGGGTATCGACGAACGCCTCCAAGTCCACCGGCGTGCCGATCCGCATGCGCTTGACCATGTAATCGTTCATGGTACGCAGATCTTCGATGGCCGGGTACAAGTCGCCGGTTTTGATGCCCTTTACTTCACTCAGCACATTCTTGAGCACCGGCACCTTCAAGCCAAGCGTCTTGTTCGGATCCAGGAACGCCACCCCGATCTCGGCCGCCATTTCCGGTTTTTGGTCGATAAACTTGCCCGCCTTGACCAGCATCTCGGTAAACTCGTAGACCGCCTCGGTGTGAGGTTCGATGAAGTCATCCCGCATGGTGACCACGCAGCAGGGATGATTTTCCCACAGCTCGCTGCTCAGAAACTGCAGGTCGGCCGCTCCCGAAGCAATCGCTTTGGTCCCCAGAGGCTCCGCCACCATAAATCCCGCCGCGGTATGATTGCTTTGCATGAATTCCTGCATCTTGATGGGCGCCACCACTTCGAAATTGACGTCGCTCTGGCCTTCGCCCACCATGCCGGGGGTGAGACCGATGCTGCTGAAAAATAGGTGGGCCAGCATGTGGTGCACGGACATCTTGTGCGGGATATAAAAGGAGTGGGCGCGGAAATAATCGGCATACGGTTCAGCATACCCTTCCCGGTTGCTGCGCACGAAAATGCTGCCGTTCTTATGGGCCAGAAGGGTCAGTTTGATCGGCACGCCAAAATTATAAAGATCCATGGCAATCGGCGCCAGGATCAGGGCGGCGTCCACCGCCCCTTTTTCCAGGGCGTCCTGGACGGGGTTCCACCCCGGCATGCAAACGGTTTCCAGCTCGAAATGCTGAGGCTGCAGGTCGCCCTTCGCGATCAGGTGCTTCAACACTCCCAGAATGAGATGGTCCGTAATCTGGATGTGGGCCACTTTCAGTTTCACCCGGCCGTTGACTTTTTTACGCGGCCCTTGCGGTTGACCCGTCGGTTCGTTTTCAGCGCTCACCAGACCGAGGGCTTCGTCGATCTTGCTTTTCAATTCCGCTTCATTGAAGGGCTTGGCCACGAAAGCGTCGACCCCGGCATCCACGGCTTTTTTCTCCTGGGCCTTGTCGCCCTGGCCGGTGGCCATCAAGAAAGGGATCGTCGCCGTGGCCGCAGTGGCCCGTACCCAGCAGAGCAGTTCGTAACCGTCCCTGTTGGGCATGTTCCAGTCGCTGATGATCAGGTCGACCTTGCGGTCCCCCTGGAGGATGCCGATGGCTTCGTCCCCGTCCACCGCTTCGACGATACCGTCAAACCCCAGCGCTTTGAGGGTCTTGATTTCAATTTTCCGCATGACCGCGGTGTCTTCAACCAACAGGATCTGGACATTTTTGGGATCAAAGGCCATCGTTTTCCTCAGATTGATGTCGTTGTAATTCAGAGGGTATCACACGCCGCCGCAAAGAGATGAAGTTCGGCTATTCCAGGGGCATCTGAAGCAGCCGGAACAGGGCCCATCCGTCAGTATCGACTGGCGATGCTTACACTGCTTATCGGCCGTTAACCCACCAACTTTAATGGAAAAGGCCTCCCCGTAAAAATTTCGGAGCAGGACTTTAACCCACACAACGTACTGATAATAATATTATTTCTAATCCACATCCTGGAGAACATCCGACCGCCAGGCGGTCACGCCGTCCATCTTTATGAAATCTTTACAGACGCGACTCAAATCGTGGTTATCGTCTGGGTGTTGACGCCGGATGCCGATCTAAAAGGTCGCGGCATGCTGCCAGCCAAACGGGCGCATCCGGCCGGCCGCCCATCCATAGGAAAGAAATCGCCATGCGAAATATGTTGTGCGCCATCATTGTTTTGACCGTCACGGCAGCCAGTGCCGCCATCCTGATGGCGTCCTGTTCCCGATCTGGAGAATCCAACGGTGGCCGCCACCCATTGCCCAAGGAGCCTGTCATGAAGCTTACCGCTCAGAACATGTCATCGCCGGGAACAATCCCGCCCATCGACGCCGCCGCCCCGCAGGCCTTCGATACCGCCACCTTTGGTTTGGGGTGATTCTGGGGCGTGGATGCCCAGTTCGGGGCCATCGAGGGTGTCATTCGAACACGCGTGGGATACGCCGGAGGACAAACGGAAAATCCGGACTACGGCAACATCGGCGACCACACCGAAGCCGTGCAGGTGGATTTTGACCCGGAAAAGATCGCCTACGCAACATTGCTGGCGGTCTTCTGGGAAAGCCATCGTCCGGACAGTCGATCCTGGAAACGCCAGTACCTGAACGCGGTCTTCTACGACGATGCGCGCCAGGAGCGGGAGGCCCTGGCATCCAGAGCCGCCCTTGAAAAAAAGCTCGGCCGCGGCGTGCGTACGGAAGTGCTCCCGCTGCGATCGTTTACCAGGGCCGAGGATTACCACCAGAAATATATCCTGAAACGCGCGTCGGATCTCATGCGGGAGCTGACCCGCATTTATCCGAACCACACGGACCTGGTGGATTCCACGGCCGTCGCGCGCCTCAATGGCTATGTCGGCGGCCACGGCAGCCCGGAGCAGTTCGCCCGCGAAATCGAAACCCTTGGACTGAGCCCGGAAGGCCGGAAGAAGGTCGAAAACATGGTCCGCGGGAAGGGACCGTTCAATTAGCCCGTGCCGTGCGATCCTATCTTGACGCCTTGGCAGGGCTCGTCTAAGTTAGAGGGCATTTTTCAGAGCGGGGCCTCGATCAGACCCCGCACCTTTTTCCTTGTCACTCAATCTAAGGAGTCCCCCATGAATCTCAAAAAGAACCTTCGTATCGGCGTTGTCATGATCATTGCCCTCGTGGGGCTCGCCATGGTGAGTGGTGTCCCGACCGCCGATGCCGCATCCAAAAAACTCAAAGTCGCCTTCGCCCTGCTGTGGACCATCGACGACCAGGGGTGGACCACGGCCCACTACCACGGCATCGAGTACCTCAAGGCCAAAATGGGCGACCAGATCGAGATCAGCTACACCGAAAAAGTCCTGGCGGCCGATGCCGAGCGGGTCTTCCGCAATTACGCCCAGCAGGGTTACGATATCATCTTCGGCACCACCTTCGAACACATGGACCCCATGCTCAACGTGGCCAAAGATTACCCGGACATCGCTTTCGAACACTGCTCCGGCTTCAAGACCGGCCCCAACATGGGCAACTACTTCGCCCGCATGTACCAGGGGGAATACCTGGCCGGCTACATGGCCGGACTCATGGGCTTTAAAAACGTGGGCACCGTGGCCACCAACCCGATTCCCGAACCCATCCGGGGCATCAACGCCTTTACCATCGGGCTGCACAAGGGACTCAAGGAAGCCGGCCATGCGTTTGAGGCCGACAAGGCCAACACCGTCGTCTGGCTCAAAGCCTGGCGCGATGCCATCAACGAGACCACCCTGGCCGAAACCCTGGTGGCCCGCAAACACGACCTGATTCGCCAGATGGCCGATACGCCTGACAGTTCGGTGGCCGCCTGCGCCGCCGGCGTTCCGGCCATCGGCTATGGCGAAGACGCGGCCCGCTACGGGGCCGACTGCGCCCTGGTGTCCTCGGTCTGGAACTGGGGACCGATCTACGTGGACAAGGTTCAACAGGTCATGGACGGCACCTGGAAAGCCGGCGAATACTGGGGCGGCTTCGACAAGAACAATGTCGTGCTGAGCGACTTCCATGCCACGGTGCCTGAAGCCGTGCGGCAAAAAGTGATGGCCGAAAAGGATAAGCTCGCAGCGGGGCAGGATGACATTTTTGCCGGCCCGCTCTACGACCAGAAGGGTACCCTCATGGTCCCCGAGGGGCAGAAAGCTTCCGACAAAGATCTTCTCACCATGGGCTGGCTGGTGAAAGGCGTTCGCGGAAGCATCCCGCAATAAAACATAAACGTCTTCACGGCTGTTCTTGCCGTTCTCCCATTGTCACAAGGGCGAACATCGGGGTCGTGGACGATAAAGGCGCGGCGCGTTCTTTTGATTCATTTTCTTCATGGCGCCGTAAAAAGTCCTTAAGCCGTCACTCCCGCGAAGGCGGGAGTCCAGAACCCATTGAAATAACTGGATCCCCGCCTGCGCGGGGATGACGAAAGGATTACCGCGGCGGCTTTTTCCAAACGCATCTTTTTTTGTGCGGGCAAGAAAATGAATGACTAAAACAAATGGGGCGGGATTCATAACATCCCTCGAGGCCACCACCCAAAGGCCAGGTTTGAACTTTCAATAGACTTCTTTTTAATGGAGGTTTCCCATGGACGTGCTGGGCGGGTTGGAATCAGGCGAAAAATACCGTCTGGAGGTGCCGGGGCTGGGCTACGGGGTGGACATCCCCTACACCGTCCTGCCTTCCGGCGATCGCCGTCTCCGCATTGCCTCCCTCAACCTGGTGGGCCAGACCCGGCTCAACCGGGACCTGGGACGCCTGCTGGCGGCCCGGATTCAGGAGGTCTTTCCCGATCTGCAAGGCCTGGTTTTCCTGACGGCCGTGGAGAAAGCCCTCATGCTGGTCCAGACCGTCGCCCAGGAAATCGAGCTGGAGGCCGTGGCCGTGGCCTACAACCGGGTCAAACCCCACATGGAAGCGGACTGCCGCCCACTGATCCAGGTGGGCTCGTCCTCGGTAACGAGCGGCAGCAAGTTCATGGCCATTTACGAGCGGGACATCAACCTGATCGCCACGGCCTCCCTGGGCATCGTGGTCATCGATGACGTGGTTAGCACCGGCGGAACGCTGCTGGCCATGGAAGATCTCCTGGAAGAGGTCGCCGCCCATCTCAACCGTCCCCTGCCGGCTATCCAGGCGGTTTTCTGTGTGGCCCAGGAAGGCGAACTGCAGACCCTGCCGGCCTACCCGATCTACTGTCTGACGCGGCTGCCCAACCCCGAATTCATCTGATTCCAAATGCCATGACCGTATCCGTCCCCCCTGTCCTGACGTTAAACAGCCTGAGCAAACGCTTCGGTGACGTTTACGCCAACCGGGCCGTCAGCTGGACCCTCCAGGCCGGACGCATCTATGCCCTGCTGGGCGAAAACGGCGCCGGCAAGAGCACCTTGATGTCCATCCTGTCGGGCCGCTACCAGCCCGACAGCGGGGGTATTCAGCTCAAGGGCCGGCCGGTGCACTTTCAGTCGCCGGCCCAGGCGCTCGAGATGGGCATCGGCATGGTCTACCAGCGCTTCATGCTGGTGGATTCCCTGACGGTGACCGAAAACATCCTCCTGCGGGGCGGCCCGATCCACCTGAGAGCCAACCAGGATATTCGGCATATCCGTGAACTGGCCGAGCGCTACGGCCTTGCCGTAAAACCGGAGATGACAGTGCGGGACTTGTCCATGGGCGAGCGTCAGCGGGTGGAAATCCTCAAGCTCCTGCACCGTCGGGCGGACATCCTGATCTTCGACGAGCCCACGGCCGTCCTCACCCATACCGAAATCGAGGGGTTGTTTGCCGTCTTCCGGCGGCTCAGGGCCGAGGGCAAGACGATTATCTTCATCACCCACAAACTGGAAGAAGTCATGGCGGTGGCCGACGACATCGCCGTCATGCGGCGCGGCCGAATGGTCAGTCAGCTCCCCGCCGACAAGGTGCGCAGCCGTCACGACCTGGCCCGCCTGATGGTGGGGCGCGAGGTCATCCTCAACGTGGACAAACCGCCCGTCACCGTCGGAGATCCCGTCATGACCGCAAGCGGCCTGACCGGACCCGCCGGGACAAGCCGCCCGGCGTTTCAGGACATTGACTTCGATGTCCGGCGGGGCGAAATCTTCACCATTACCGGCGTGGCCGGCAACGGCCAGGAAGCCCTGGTGGCGGCCCTGGCCGGCCTCGCCCCCCTGGACGGCGGGACGGTGACCTTCGGCAACCACACCTATTCAGCCGCCCGGTGGCGCCAACGCCCGGCCAGCGGCATGGCCTACATTCCGGAAGATCGGGATCGCACCGGATCCATCGGGGCCTTCAGCCTGGTGGAAAATTATATCCTGACCCAACTGAACGCCTTCGGTCGGTCTTTCCTGGTCGACCGGCACCAGGCCGAACAGAAGACCGCCGAGGCTGTCGCACGCTTTCAGATCCGCGGCGGCGGTATCCTGGGACCGGCGGGCCATCTATCCGGGGGCAATCTCCAGAAGCTCATCCTGGCCCGGGAACTCTCCCGCCGACCGGATCTGCTCATTGCGGAGCAGCCCACCCAGGGGCTCGATGTCCAGGCCACCGAAGACGTCTGGCAGGCCCTCCTGCGTCAGCGAAAAACGTCGGCGGTGCTGATGGTCACCGGCGATCTCAAGGAAGCGCTGTCCCTTTCCGATCGCATTGCCGTCATGTTTCGCGGCCGAATTCTGGATATCGTTTCCGCCCGCGACACAGCCGACATCGACCGCATCAAACTGCTCATGGCCGGCATAGAGGCGCATTGATGGGCTGGCGCATCGAAAAACGTCCCGCCGTTTCAGCCCGTATGCCCGGGTGGGTTTTCCCGGCCTCTTTCGGATTCGCCATCGCCGTGGGCGCCTGCATTTTTGCCGTGCTGGGCGTCAATCCGCTGACCGCCTATGGGGTCATGCTGAAAGGCGCCTTCGGTTCCTTCTTTCACTTTTCCGAGGTCATCGTGCGCGCCATCCCGCTGATGCTGACCGGGCTGGCCGTGGCGCTGGCGGCCACCATGCTGTTGTGGAACATCGGCTGCGAGGGCCAGCTCGTCTGGGGCGGGATCTGCGCGGCGGGCGCGGGCTTGTTTCTGGCGCCCCACCTGCCGCCCTTTCTGGTGCTGCCGGTCACCATCGCGGCTGGGGCCGCCGGCGGCGCCCTGTGGGCCCTGATACCCGGCGTCTTGAAAGCCTTTCTGGCTGTCAACGAAATTCTCTCGTCGCTGCTGCTCAACTACATCGCCATCATTGTGATGGAGCACCTCTATTTCGGGCCCTGGCGCAACCCCGAGGGATACGGGTTCCCCGGTACCGCCCAGTTGGCCGAGGCCGCCCGAATCCCGCATTTCTTCGGCACCCGCATTCATTTGGGGCTCGTCCTGGCCCTCATTCTGGCGGTGGTCCTCTTCGCGGCCCTGCGCTACTCCCGCTGGGGTTACCGGGTGCGGGCCATCGGTCTCAATCCGCAGGCCGCCCGCTACGCCGGCTTCAGGATCAAAGGCCAGATCATCGGCGTCATGCTGCTCAGCGGTGCCCTGGCGGGCCTGGCCGGCATGGCCGAAGTGAGCGGCATCCATTTCCGACTCCAGCAGGGACTGGCTGTGGGCTACGGTTACGACGGCATCATCGTGGCCTGGCTGGCCCGGCTCAATCCCCTGGCCGTCCCGATAGTGGCCCTGCTGTTGGGAACCCTGATCGTGGGGGGCGAGCAGTTGCAGGCCGTGCTGCACCTGCCGGCGTCCATCAGCATGGTGCTGGAAGCCGTGCTGCTCTTCGGCCTTTTGTTGAGTGAGGCCCTGGCCCGCTATCGATTGGTGCGAAGGCCGGCTGCCAAGGATGCACCAACCACACAGGGGGAGGCGCCGTCATGATGGAAGACCTGGCCTTTATCGGGCAGATTGCGGTCAAATCCTCCATCGCCGTGCTGCTGGCGACTTTGGGGGAAATTGTGGCCGAGCGCAGTGGCGTCCTCAATCTGGGGGTGGAAGGCATGATGCTGGTGGGCGCCCTGTGCGGGGTGGCCGCCGGGGTGGCCACGGGCAACCCTGTAATAGCGGCCGCCGCCGGTGCCCTGGCCGGGGGCCTGCTGGCCCTGGTGCATGGGTTTTTCGCCATCACCCTGCGGGTCAACCAGGTCCTGTCCGGACTGGCTCTCACCATCCTGGGGATGGGGATGACCAGTTTTGTGGGACGTCCTCTCATCGGAACCCCTCCCGGCGTGCGCCTGCGGGCGTTGCCGATTCCCGGCCTGGCCGATATTCCCGTTATCGGCGATATCCTTTTTCGGCAATCGGCTTTGGCCTATCTGGCCTATATTCTCGTGCCGCTCTGCTGGTTCGTACTCTTCCGCACCGGCACCGGCCTGAAAATCCGCGCGGCCGGGGAAGATGCGGCAGCCGTCGACGCCGCCGGCATCGATGTCAACCGTATCCGCTACGGCTGCACCTTTGTCGGCGGCCTCGGGGCCGGGCTGGCCGGCGCCTACCTTTCCCTGTCCTACACCCCCGGCTGGAAGGAATCCATGACCGGCGGCCAGGGGTGGGTGGCCATCGCCATGGTCATCTTCGCCACCTGGAATCCGTTGCGGGCCGTGATCGGCGCCTTTCTCTTCGGCGGCCTGACCGCCCTGCAATTCTATTTCCAGGCCGTCGGTATCGAACTGATCCCGGCCTATATTCTCAAGATGCTGCCCTATGTTTTGACCATCGTCGTGATGATTGTGGTCAATGCCGGCATGGGCCGCCGCCGTTTCAGCGGTCCGGCCGCCCTGGGCATTCCCTTCAGCCGGGAAGGATAGCGGCTGAAAGGATTTAGCCGATGATTCTTTCGCGAAAAACAAGAGTGGCAGAAAAACGTCTGGCAGAAAGATCGTGAAGGTCGGAAAACACCGTTATTTCAACCGCCGGCCCTCAGGAGATGTTGGATTTCGACGGCCAGACCACTTCCGACCGCCTGCGCACCGGCCAGCATCGGCGATCGCCCGGTGAAGGCGCCCATAACGGCGTAAAGGGTCCCAGGACGGATTCTGGACTCGGCCGCCACGGCAAAAACCGGCTCCCAGGTCTGGGGTTGGAACTTGGCCTTGAAGTGTTCGAGCCCCCTGAAGTTGTAAAAACGGGTGCCATGCGCCCGCATCCAGCCCGTCATCACCCTGAGCCACAGCGGGTGCCGGGAGGACAACCGCTCCCCGCGCCGGGACAGGGGTGATGCCCCCAGTGTGATGAAACGGCTGTCTTCGGCGGCCACGGCATGGGCCGCCGCCGCCACAAGGCTCTCTGCCGTTCCATTAGGCGCCCCGCCGCAACGCACGATCTGCTCCACCAGCCAACCGCTTCGGGCCGGCACCGGTGCCAGTACCGTGTACCCCACCGGCACGCCGTCCTTTTCAGCCACCCAGAGCCGTCGGGCATCCATGCGTGCGAGCAGATAGGGGTCCGTCATGAATCCAAGGGCGGGAAGGGATTTTTCCGCCAGCCAGGCCGCCAGACATCGATGGAGCCCTGGGTAATCGGAACGATTGGCCGGCCATTCCGACACCGACAGGCCTTTGTTGCGCGCCCGGTTGAGCTGATAGCGCAACGCAGCGGCTTCCCGGAACACGGCTGACAGCGCCGCCGGCTGCCATACCGGCTGCGCTCCGATGGGAATCACGACATGTCGGCCATCTGACCCCAACCGCTCAGCCAGGGTCGACTCCGCTGCCAGATAGCACACCCGCTGACCTGCATCAGCGGCATCCTGCTCGAATTCCCGGCCGACCGCCGCCAGCCGCCCCCCGGCACAGACTGGTTCGCCCGCAACCACCCGCACCCCACGATAGATGACAAAGCCCACCACACCATCACCCGTTGCCGAAAACCAGTGCGACAGATCCGGGTGCAGGATCTGCCAGCAAGTGGCTGCGCGGCCGCAATCGAAAACAAGGCGTCGGGCGCGTTCAAGCGTATCGGATGAATCGTCGACAGCAGGCATGAATTAGGATCTCTCCTGGTCGGTTTAAAGCGCCGTCAAGACTGTCCGTCAGACAGCAGGTGCAACAAAAAGGATATTCCCAGGTGCGTTGGATGTATGATCGCCGCCTCTCATACTAAATAGCATCCGGTCCTGACGAATATATCCCGCATGCGGAAGGCCTTGTATACAAGATTCTTGACAAATAAGAATGAATCTTATTTAGAATATTGAGGCAAACTTGACGGGCATCGCCACCTGCACCGCCTGCGGCAAAATCATCGTTTTTAAAAACGACTGCTACGCCGATCTCGAAGTCCCCGCATCCATCAGCGGCACGCTCAGGGTCATCCCTAAACGGGTTGTCCTCAAAGGCCTTCGCGGCGACTGTGCCTCAGAGCAGCAGGCGATCCATGAACCTTTCCCGCAGCCGGAAGGGCTTTTTTTGACCAATGCACACTTGACCCTAACCCAGAAACATTTCAGAAGGAGAAAAAAATGAGCAAGACCACCGACAACCTGAAAGCCGCCTTTGCCGGTGAATCCCAGGCCCGCAACAAGTATACCTTTTTTGCCGAAGTCGCCCGGGAAGAAGGCTACCACTACATTGCCAAGATTTTCGAGGAAACGGCATTCAACGAAATGCAGCATGCCAAGGACCACCTGAAACTGCTCAACGGCATCAGTGACACTCTGACTAATCTAAAGGAAGCCATGGGCGGCGAAGATTATGAGGTGGAGAACATGTACCCGCAAATGGCCAAGGAGGCCGAAGAAGAGGGGCAGACCCTGGCCAAAATCGCTTTCGAACAGGTCGCCAAGATCGAAGCGCATCACCGGACGCGCTACCAGAAGCTGGTTGAGATGGTCGAAACCGACACCGTCTTCAAACGCGAGCAGCCCATCAAATGGAAATGCGGCATCTGTGGTTATATCGTCGAAGGTACCGAGCCGCCGCCCAAGTGCCCGTCCTGTAAGCACCCCAAAGAATTCTACGAACCGGCCTGCATGGATTTCTAACCGCAGGTTCACGCCGTAGAAAATATGCCCCATACCGGACGGCGGGCAGGCATTCCAGTGGAATCCAGCGCCGTCCGGCTGTCCCTACTCAGTGCCGCATTTCACACCGTCATCGCCTGCGGTCCGGGGCAATGGCGAACAGATGGAGATGACGATCACTTTGATTTTCGCTTCGGGGTATAATAATGGGCCGCGTTATGATGGAAGACATGCGCCGCTTCCATCAGGGTTTCACTGAGGGTGGGATGGGGGTGGATGGTCAACCCCAGGTCGGTCGCATTGGCGCCCATCTCGATGGCCAGGGTGCCTTCGGCAATCAGTTCGCCGGCACCCTTGCCCACCAGGCCGACGCCCAGAATGCGTTCATTATCCGGATGGACGATCAATTTCGTAAGGCCATCAGGCGCGCCTAAGGTGGACGCCCGGCTGGAAGCACCCCAGGGGAATCGGGCGACGTCGTAGGCCAGTCCCTTTTTCTTGGCCTCGGCCTCGGTCATTCCGACCCAGGCGATTTCCGGATCCGTGAAAACCACCGCCGGAATGGCCAGGGGGGCGTAGGCGGATTTCTGACCGGCGATCACTTCTACGGCCACGCGCCCCTCGTGGGACGCCTTGTGGGCCAGCATGGGCTGGCCGGCCACATCGCCGATGGCATAGATAGACGCCACGCTGGTTCGCCGTTGATCGTCAACACGGATGAAACCCTGGTCGTCCGTCGCGATGCCGATGGCCTCCAGCCCCAGCCCGTCGCTACGGGGACGGCGGCCGACGGCCACCAGGATCTTGTCGAAAAGTCGGTTCTGGTCCTTTCCCTCTTTGTCCTTGAGGGTAACCATGACACCGTTCTTCTGTTTTTTGACCGCCGTTACAGTGGTCTCGAGCTGGATGTCGTCAAACAAACCCTGCAGGTGCTTTTGCAGAAACCGCACCAGGTCGCGGTCCACGCCAGGCAGCAGCTCCGGCATCATCTCCACCAGACAGACCTTGGATCCCAGTCCGGCATAGACGCTGCCCAACTCCAGCCCGATGTACCCGCCCCCCACCACCAGCAGCCGGTCGGGAATATCTTCCAGGTCCAGGGCCGCCGTGGCGTCGAGCACCCGCTCGCCGGCATCCGCGAGCAGGGGAAGGGACACGGCCCGGGAGCCGGTGGCGACGATGGCGTTCTCGAAGCGCAACGCGCTTTTTTCGCCCTCGCGATCCTTGACTTCGAGGGTCTTGTCATCCTTGAAGACAGCGGTGCCCCGGATATAGGTGATCTTGCGGCGTTTCACCAGTTGGCCCAAGCCTTCGGTGAGCTGGGCCACCACACGATCCTTCCGTTGCCGCAGGGCGCCCACATCCACGGCCAGGTCTTTGAAGGTCAACCCCCACTGTTCGCCGTTTTTGGCGTCCTGCACCAGATGCGCGGCATGCAGCAGGGTTTTCGAAGGAATGCACCCCCGGTAAAGGCATACGCCCCCGGGATTGGCCTCCGGATCGATGAGGGTCACCTGCAACCCGAGATCGGCCGCCAGAAAAGCGGCCGCATACCCGCCCGGTCCCGCGCCGATGATGGCCAGTTGGGTTTTCGTATCGCTCATAAATATTGCTCCTTTTGCAGTCACGAGCACCAGTTAGTGATGTTCGCCTTGCGAGATGCAAGTCTTTGCCTTTGAGTGTCCGATTGTACGTCTGGCAACTCTCCTGCCCGTGTTTTGGTTTTCATTCCCTTTGTCCCTCGCCGAGCATCCCTTCTGCGGGCGAAAAAGACGCGGCGACTGTTTGAGTCCCGCTGAAAGCGGGACGAGTTTCGGCGCGTCCGACCGCAGAAGGGACGCGCAGGGCAGCCCCGAAGGGGCCGCGGGACACGGGTGTCTTCTTTTGGTTCGTTTTCTTCCACATGGAAGAAAATGAACAAGCGATATAACAACAAAATTGGTACTATAAATCCGGCAATGAATTACCCCAAGATTGTCATTCCGGCGGAGGCCGGAATCTTTTCCATAACGAACCGGGTTTGCAAGGAGATCCCGTCTTTCGACGGGATGACGTGGGTTTGCATGTAACGTTGCCAAGTTAATATTGCTCCGGCGCTTCACCGATTTAGGCAGCACTGATAAAGAGCTTAAAGCAGGATTGTCAGGCCTTGTTCCAGACTTCTACAGATAAAGACCACAAACCGGGCCGCATCGGCCCCGTCCACAATGCGGTGATCATAGGAAAGGCTGAGCGGCAGTATCGTGCGGGGCACGAACTCACCCTCTTTTTCCACGAGCATCCGACGGGCGCGGCTGACCCCCAGAATGGCGGCCTGGGGCCATACCACCACGGGGGTAAAGGCCGTACCGCCAATGCCGCCCTGGTTGGAGATGGTGAAGGTGGCCCCCTCGAATTCATCCGGTTTGATCTTTTTGTCACGCGCCCGCTGGGCCACATCGCCGATCGCCACGGCCAGGTCGATAATGCCCTTGTCCTGCACATCCCGGATGACCGGCACCAGCAGACCGCGGGGGGTATCCACGGCCAGGCCGATGTGGACATAATCTTTGTAGATCATCTGTTCGTTGGCCGGATCGATGCTGGCGTTGAAGGCCGGAAAACGGACCAGGGCCGCGGCACAGACTTTCATCAGGACAGCGGTGAGCGTCAGCTTGCCGCCCTGCTTCTCCGCCTGTTTAGCGTGCCTGGCGATAAACGCCTGCACGTCGGTGATGTCGGCCTCATCGAACTGGGTCACGTGGGGTACGATGCGCCAGGCCGCACTGGTATTCTCGGCCGTCAGGCGGCGCACGGTCTCGAGTTTTTCCTTGCGGACGGTGCCCCAGCGGCTGAAATCGGGCAAAGTCGGCTGGTACACGGCCGATGGGTCTTCAACGACAGTTTTCCCTGACGCCGCCGGCTGGCCGGTCAGGCGCGCCTTGACGTAGTCGTTGACATCGGCCTGGCTGATACGGCCGTCGCGACCGCTGCCGCGAACCGCGTGGATATCGACACCCAGTTCACGGGCCAGGCGCCGCACGGAAGGGGCTGCCGGGGCCGGCGGGCCGGCGGTTTCCTCCCGGTCTTCGGACGCATCGGTTTCCCGCGCGGCAGAAGACCGAGGCGCGTCAGGTTGTTTTTGTTCCTCAGTGGCTGTCTGTGCGTCTTCTTGGTCTGGTGCCGCGTCGTCCTTGGCGGTCGCTTCCGGCGCGTCCTCGGGTTTTTCTTCCTTTTCCACCGGTTCCGCTGCTTGCCGGTCTTCAGTAGCGGAGGATCCCTGTTGCCGGCCCTCACCCGCTTCGTCCATTTCGCCAGCAGCGCCGCTGTCCGTCTTGATCCGGACAATGACGTCCCCGACATGCTTCTCATCACCCGCTTCCACCAGGACGTCACTGATCTTCCCGGCATAGGGCGACGGTATCTCGACGACCGCCTTTTCAGTCTCCATTTCCACCAGCACGTCGTCCACCGCCACGGTGTTGCCGACCTTGACCAACACCTCCACGATAGTGCCGGATGTCACGTTTTCACTGATTTCGGGTATCTTCACATCTTTGAGCATGGGATTTTCCTCGGGTTGATCGCGATTTTAAAAGGATGCCGGCTAACTGAACAGCGGATTGGGCTTGTCCGGATCGATGCCCAAAGCCTCGCGCGCCTTGGTCACCACCGCCGGCTTGATCCGTTTTTCACGCGCCATGCCACACAGGGCCGTATAGGCGATGTGGCGGGCATCGACTTCGAAGAAATCTCGCAGGGCTTCGCGGTTCTCGCTGCGGCCGTAGCCATCCGTTCCCAGGATGAACAGCGGCCCCGGCACCCATTTGGCTATCATGGCCGGCAAGGCTTTGAGATAGTCCGAGGCCGCCACGAAAACGCCCTTCTCGGCCGCCAGCTGGGACTCCAGATGCGATACCCGCGCCGGTTGCCCGGGATGGCGTAGGTTCCAGCGCTCTGTGTCCGTGGCGCCCCAGTACAATTTCTTGTAACTGGTGACACTCCAGACATCGGCGGCCACGTCGTAATCGTCTTCCAGGATCTTCTGGGCCTTGAGCGCCTCGTTCAAAATGGTGCCGCTGCCCAGGAGGTGAGCCTTGATCCGGGCCCGGTTGTTTTCCGAAGCGCGAAATTTATAAAGACCGTTCAGGATGCCGTCCTCGCTGTTTTCGGGCATGGGCGGCATGGCGTATGTTTCATTCATCAGCGTCAGGTAGTAGACCACGTTTTCGCCGTCTTCGAGCATGCGGCGCAGCCCCTCCCGGACGATGACGGCGACTTCGTAGGCAAAGGCCGGATCGTAGGCTTCCAGCGAGGGGTTGCCCAGGGCCAGCAAGTGGCTGTGGCCGTCCTGGTGCTGCAGGCCTTCACCGGATAGCGTGGTACGCCCGGCCGTAGCCCCCAGCAAGAACCCCCGTGTCTGGGCGTCGCCCGAGGCCCAGATGAGGTCCCCGATGCGCTGGAATCCAAACATGGAATAAAAGAAGAAAAAAGGAATCATGTTGAGGCCGAAGGTGGAGTAGGACGTACCGGCAGCGATAAACGACGACATGGCACCGGCTTCGGTAATGCCCTCCTCGAGGATCTGGCCGTCCTTGGCTTCCTTGTAGTAGAGGAGGCTTTCCTTGTCCACGGGTTCGTAGGTCTGTCCCATGTGGGAATAGATGCCGATCTTGCGAAAAAGGGCCTCCATGCCGAAGGTGCGCGCTTCATCGGGCACGATGGGGACGATGTACGGGCCCAGGTTCTTATCCTTGAGCAGCTTGCCCAGCAGGTGGACCATCGCCATGGTTGTCGCGATTTCACGATTGCCCGAGCCCTGCATGAATTCGGCATACATGTCCTTGCGCGGCGGCCGGTGCACCGGCACCGAAACGCTGCGCGAGGGGATCAAGCCCCCCAGCGCGCGCCGGCGTTCCCGCAGATATTGCATCTCTTCGCTATCGTCGTCCGGCCGGTAGAAGGGCATCTCGCCGATCTGGGAATCCGGGATGGGAATGCCGAAGCGGCTGCGGAAATGGCGAAGCTCATCCTCGTTGAGCTTCTTCTGCTGATGGGTGACGTTGCGTCCCTCGCCGGCTTCGCCCAACCCGTAGCCTTTGACGGTCTTGGCCAGAATCACCGTGGGCGCCCCCTCATGGGCCACGGCCGTCTGGTAGGCGGCGTAGACTTTTTCAGGATCGTGGCCGCCGCGCCGGAGCTTGTGCAGCTGTTCATCGGTGTAGGTCGCCACCAGCTTTTCCAGCTCCGGGTACTTGCCGAAAAAATCCTTGCGGATGTAGGCGCCGTCGGCAACGGTGTATTTCTGGTACTGGCCGTCGGGCACCTCTTCCATCCGTTTCACCAGAAGCCCGCCCGTGTCCTGCGCGAGCAGCGGGTCCCAATCCGCCCCCCAGATGACCTTGATCACATGCCATCCCGCGCCCCGAAAGGCGGCTTCCAGTTCCTGGATGATTTTACCGTTGCCGCGGACCGGGCCGTCCAGCCGCTGCAGGTTGCAGTTGACCACAAAAATCAGGTTGTCCAATTGTTCCCGGGAGGCCAGGGTTATGGCTCCCAGGGATTCGGGCTCGTCGATTTCGCCGTCCCCCAGAAAGGCCCAGACGTGCTGGCGCGCCGTATCGGCCAGACCGCGGTCTTCGAGGTAGCGGTTGAAGCGTGCCTGGTAAATGGCCATGATCGGTCCCAGGCCCATGGAAACGGTTGGAAACTGCCAGAATTCCGGCATCAGGTAGGGATGCGGATAGGAAGAAAGGCCGCCGCCCGGCTGCAGCTCGCGCCGGAACTGAGTCAAGTGCCGTTCGCTAAAGCGCCCCTCAAGGAAGGCCCGCGCATAGATCCCCGGCGCCGCGTGCCCCTGGAAATAGACCGCATCGCCGGGGTGCTCCGGCGTCCGGGCATGGAAAAAATGGTTGAACCCGACCTCGAACAGGGTGGCACTGGACGCGTAGGTGGAAATATGGCCGCCGATGCCGTCGCTCTGCTTGTTGGCGCGCACAACCATGGCCATGGCGTTCCAGCGGATGATGCTCTTGATACGGCGCTCGAGATCGCGGCTGCCCGGGAACACCGGCTGGCGATCCAGCCCGATAGTATTGATGTAAGGCGTGTTGGCCGTGTAGGGAAAGGAGACCCCTTTTTCCTGGGCATGGGTCTGGAGTTGCCGCAGCAGTTCCACCACGCGCTGGGGTCCCTGGTGGCGAAAGACATAGTCCAGCGATTCCCGCCATTCCCGGTTTTCGATGTTGATGATGTCGGATGGGGGCGGTGTCCCCTGTTCGTGATCCGTCATTGATATCGTATCCCTGTTGTCGTGTTAAAAATGGGCTGCTATAAACGATAGCTTATCAGTCGTGCAGACACCCTTAAGGATGATGGACGATACGTTTAGGCCATGCAGGCTCCCTTGCGGTATGTCTGTTACTGTCGACCAACGCTCGCATTTGGCTGATACGTGTTTGCTGATACCATAATGATCAATAGGTGTTGGTGCAAGCATGCCCCTCCCGCAACGGCCCCGGAACCGAACCATGGCGCCGGGGCAAGGAAAGGAAAACCCCATTATGGCACCCCTTCAACCAGGCGACCCGGCGCCGGCTTTTTCCGCACCGGACCAAAACGACACGACTGTAAACCTGGCCGACTTCAAGGGCCGAAAACTCTTCATCTTCTTTTACCCCAAGGCCAATACGGGCGGCTGAACGGCCCAGGCGCAAGCAGTGCGGGACGCACTGCCTCAATTGACGAAAGCCGGCGTGGCCGTTGTCGGTGTCAGCCCGGACAAGGTGCCCCAGCAGAAAAAATTCGACGACAAACACGGACTGGGGTTCCCGCTGCTCAGCGATACGGACCACCAGATCGCCGAAGCCTACGGCGTATGGGGGGAAAAGAAAATGTACGGCAAGACCACCATGGGGATTGTGCGATCGGCGTTTCTGATCGATAAGGCAGGTAAAATTGCCGCCACCGCCTACAAGATCAGCCCCAAGAACACCGTCCCGACGTTGGAGGCTTGGCTGGCAGAGGGGACGAGTTAACCGTCGGGTTCATTCTGCCTGGCCGCGTAGCGGCTTGTACCAGACCGTCATGCTTTCGATCTGTCCGCTGATCTGGGTGTTGTTTTTCAACAGGCCGGCGTAGAGGTACCGTTTGTTTCGAAAAACAGCGTTCATGCCGTGCGATGCCGCCCTGGCGATCGTGTAGGCGGTTTTGATGCCGCGGTCACGCATCTTGCGGTCCATGTGGCGCAGCAGCAGCCCGGCCAGCCCCAAGCCCCGCCATTCCGGCAAGGTCGCGAAATCGGTCATTTCCGCATTTTCATTGCGAAAATCGATTTCCGCGGCAGCGATGGCGGCGATCCTGCCGTCAATGCGGATGCAATAATAACGTACATCCTCTTTGATCATGCGTTTTAAATAACCCGGCTTCTGAATCGGGAAGGGATAGGTTCGAAAAACCTTGTGGTAGATGTCGCTCATCTGCTCGGCGTCCGATGGACGGCAGGCAGCGACATGGCGTGTTGTCCAACGGCCGCGACCGAGAGGATCCGCATGCTGCTCGCCTTTCGGCCTGGCGATCCCTAACCGCTTTTCAAGCGTGTGGTCCTTTTGTCTTCTCTCGGAGAAATATTTGGAAATGAAATAACCGTCGGTTCGACCGTTGAAGAATCCGGGGACAATGGCTTCCGCGACGTAATCGGCGGATTGGAACACCGGCCAGGTCGGCGCCGGGATTTTGGCGAAAATCTTCCCGTAGCCCTTCTGTCGGGCGAGATCTTCCAGGGCCGTGATAAGACGATAGGGATCGGCGCCATTCAACCGCATCAAATAGATACGATCGTTGTGGGGACCATGCTGAACAAGCGCCTTGTGGATGGTCTCGATGGTGTCCATTGCTTCACGCCAATGACTTGAGTTTTTGCAGGCGTTTGCCGGTCTCGGCGAGGATGGCTTCGGAACGCGAAAAATGCAGCCGAATTAAATGGTTGACCGGCTCGTGAAAAAAACTCGACCCCGGCACCGCCGCCACTCCCACCTCCCTGGCCATCCAACGGCAGAATTCCCGATCGTCCCTGACCCCGAAGGGCGTGCAGTCCACCATGACGTAATAGGCACCCTGGGGCTTGGTGTAGACCAGACCGGCCTCGTCCAGACAGTCCAGAAAGAAATCCCTTTTGCGGGTATAATCCATTTGGAGGGTGGTATAGTACGCCAAAGGCAATTGAAGGGCGGACACGGCAGCCTCCTGGAGCGGTGCCGCCGCACCGACGGTGAGAAAATCGTGGACTTTGCGGGCGCCGGCCATCACCGTCTCCGGGCCGATCACATAGCCGAGACGCCACCCGGTCATGTTGTAGGTCTTGGACAGCGAGCTGCAGGAGATGGTGCGTTCGAACATGCCCGGCAGGGACGCCATGTAGCGATGGCGGTAGGGTCGGTAGACAATGTGTTCATAGACTTCGTCGGTGATGACAAAGGCGTCGTGGGACTGGGCCAGCTCGGCGATAAATTCGAGCTCCTCCCGGGAGAAGACCTTACCGGAGGGATTGGAAGGATTGCACAACACCAGGGCTTTGGGGCTCTGGGCAAAGGCCGCCCGCAGTTCCTGCGGATCGAAGACGAACTCCGGCGGATGCAGGGGCACGTAGATCGGCCGGGCGCCACTCAGGATGGCGGCGGCGCCGTAATTTTCATAGTACGGCGAAAAAATAACCACCTTGTCGCCCGGGTTGCAGGCCGTCATCATGGCGCACATCATGGCCTCGGTACTGCCGCACGTCACCACCAGATGGGCCTCGGGATTCAGGTCGAGCCCCATCCAGTGCTGTTGTTTCCGGGCCAGCGCCTCCCGGAAGCGCGGCGCCCCCCAGGTGACGGCATACTGGTGGGGCCCCTCCGCCATGGCCTTTTTACCGGCGGCAAGGACCTCCGGGGGCGGATCGGCATCCGGGAATCCCTGGGAAAGGTTGATGGCGCCATACCGGTTGGCCACCCGGGTCATCTCCCGGATGACCGATTCGGTGAAATGGTTCAGGCGATCCGCCGTCTTAGGCATCTCTTTCTCCAGACCTATAAACGAAAAGCGTTTACCACGAAGGGCACGAAGAACACGAAGATGTTTAAACTTCGCTTTTCAGGTTTCCCTTTGTCCCGCGCCGAGCATCGGCGCTGCGGCCGGTATAAAGCGCGCGGACTGTTTGAGCCCCGCTGAAAGCGGGGTGAGTTTCCGCGTGCTCCGGCCACGGCGGCGAGGCGCAGGGTTAGCGGGACACGGGCGTTTTCTTTTGCTTCCGTTTTCTTTCACGTGAAAGAAAATGAAGAAGCGATTTACGAAAGAGCACCCCGGATCGGTAAAACCTCCCCGGGTCCTCCACGAGAGGTGGTTGGTTTAGATCAAACTAAAAGCACCGATGGACGATCCTGCCGTCGAACAGCGTCATGTCCACTTTTACATCAGGCAGCCAGGGAGAAGGCTGTAACAGGATATCCTCGCTCAGGACCGCCAGGTCCGCCCGCTTGCCGGGGGCGATGACACCGAGATCGTCGGTGCGGTGAACGGCGGCGGGAACCGACGTATAGGCATCCAGGGCTTCGCGGACTGTGACCCGGGATTGCGGATACCACCCCGCCTCCGGGGTTCCGTCGGTGCGGCGGCGCGCCACGGCGGCATGCATGCCCAGCAGGGGGGCTGGATCGCAAACCGGGCAATCGGAGCTGAACATGACCGGCGCCCCGGTATCCACCAGCCTCCGAAAATCGTAGGCCCAGCGGCCTTTATCCCCCACGGCCGCATCGATGAGGTTTATGTCCAGCAGCATGTTGGCCGGGGTCACACATAGGGCCAGGGGCAGTCTTCCCAAACGATCGGCATCCTCGGGCCGGATCATCTGGACGTGTTCGATGCGATGGGGGACAAAAGGCGCGGGTTGTCCGGATTGGCGACGACGCGCTTCAAGACCTTCGAAAATATCGATCAACTCCCGGTTGGCGCGATCCCCCACCGCATGCACCATGACCGCCAGGCCGGCCGCATCCGCCCTTTCGATATCCTGCGATAGGGCTTCCATGTCCATCATGGGCATGCCGCAACCGGCATCCAAAAAGGGGTCGATCATCCAGGCCGTGCGGGCCCCCATGCCGCCGTCGGAGAAAAATTTCATGTGACCGACCCGCAGCCGGTCGTTGCCGAAGCCCGAACGAAGCCCGAGGCCAATCATGTCATCCAACAGGTGTCCCGGCTGGGTTACCCAGCAGCGCAGATCCAGACGCTTGTCCTTCTCGAGGGTCTGGAAAGCCTGAAACGCCCGGGCCCCGTCCTTGTCGGCCATCAAGCGGATGTCGTGAATACCGGTGATCCCGCGTCGATGCAGGGCCCCGGCTCCATCTTCATAGGCGGCCGTCACCTCATCGTCTTTGGGCGGGGTCACCGCCTGGCGTACGAGATTGATGGCCAGCTCGCGCAGAATGCCGGTGGGGATTCCCCGGCCATCGCGCTCGATGCGGCCTTCGGGGGGATCCTGTGTGCCGGCGTTGATCCCGGCCCGCTCTAATGCCGCCGTATTGGCGGCGGCCAGGTGCAGATCACAGCGCCACAGCAGGACCGGGTGGTCCGGGGCGGCGCGGTCCAGGGTTTCCCGGGTGGGCATATGCGGGGCGGTCCAGTCGGTTTCGTTCCAGCCCTGCCCCATGATCCACTGGCCCGTCGGTCTCTCGGCCGCCGCCTGCCGGACGCGTGCCAGCAATTCCTCTAAACAGGAAATGTCGTCCAGCGCCATGTCCCGACGCTGGAGGGCCCATTCGTAGAAATGGATGTGTGTGTCCACAAATCCCGGCACCACCAGCCGGCCCTCGAGATCGATCGTTTCCGTATCCGTGCCGGCTCGCTCCTGCATATCCTGGTCCGTACCGACGGCCAGAATGCGGCCCCGGGCAACGGCTATGGCCGATGCCGGCGATTGCCGCTCATTCGGTTCGGCAATGCGGCCGTTGAAAAGAATGCGGTCAGGTGTTGAGGAAAGGGAGGTCATAGCAGAAATCCTTTGGGGAAGGGGTCCTGGTCGTCCAGCACGAACTGATGATAGCCGGTCACCTGGGCCGTGCCGCGGATCTGCCCCACGACACCTTGAAATTCGCCGATGGGCAGCGTTTGGACGATCTGCCCTTCGAACACCGTACCCAGGGGACCGGCATTTTGATACGTCGCGCCGGGATTGAGCTTCCCCTGGTGGTGCAGCAGGGTCATTTTGGCCGTGGTGCCGGTGCCGCAGGGGGAGCGGTCCATATGGGATTCGCCGTAAATCACCGCCCCCCGGCCGTTTCCGGTTTGGGGATCTTCGTCATAGAACTCCACCACATCCACCGTGTTCACTTCCGGCCTTAGGGGATGGTAAACGCGAAAGGCTTCATTGGCCGCCTCGATCACCGCCATGCCGAGGGGGATCAGCTGCGGCCGGTTGGCCGGGACCAGTTCGATACCGACAGCGCGGGCTGACACCATGGCAAAAAAACCGCCCACGCAGACCAGATCGACAGTGACTTTTCCGAACCCTTCGATAGCCAGTTCACGTTCGGTATCAAAAACAAAGGAGGGCACCATGTCAATCGCCACGGAAACGACGCGACCCTCTTGGATACGGGTATGGGCGCTCAGTGGTCCGGAGGGGGTGTCCACCACGATCTGCCGGTCGCCATCCTCGGTCTCCAATGCGCCGGCTTCGATCAGCGTGGCCACGGCCCCGATGGTGGCATGGCCGCATAGATAGGGGTAGCGGCGGGCGTCCATATAAAACAGGCCGAATTGTCCCTCCGGACTGACCGGTTCGGTGACCACCGCCGCCATGATGCCCCGGTGCCCGCGGGGCTCGCGGGTGAGCCGCATGCGCACTGTGTCGAAATGGGATTCGAAATGGTCCCGCTTGGCTTTCATGGTATCGCCGGGCAAGGGGCCCAGCCCGCCAATGAGCAATCGGGTGGGTTCCCCCTGGGTGTGGGAATCGATGGTTAGAACGCGATCCGGATAGCGGTCCAGGAAACCGTTGGCGATCCGATCCAGTCTTAGCATACCGTTGCTCCTCTGTGACCGTGATACGATGGGTGCTGCGGGACAGAATGCAACTGGCCGTGCGCCCCAAAATCAAAACCTGAAAACGACAGGGTCAGCTTTCAGGTTTACTCTCCAAGATAGAGCCAAAAATTTCTGGCCGCAAGCTCATTCCAGAGCAATAAGATGGCAGTGGTGCGGCGCAACCTGGACGCTGACCGCCTCACCGAGATTGTAGATCCGCGTTCGCATCATACTGATGACATGGATTTCACGGTTATTGCCCAGTTCGATAAAGTAGCTGACTTCCCCGCCCATATAGCTGCGGTCCTTGATGCGGCCCTCGAAGTGGTTCAACCCCTCCGTGGGCTCAAATTCTTCCATTGGAAAGGCGTCGAAGCGCTGGGCACGGACGATCATCTCCACAGCATCGCCCTTGGAGAAGCCCCCCTTGTTTTCCGCAAAAAGGACATCACCGGTTTCGATGCGCACGTCCACATGCTGGTCGTCCACCGCCACCACTTCCCCTTTGATAAAATTGGAATGGCCCAAAAAATCGGCCACAAAATGATTGGTCGGTTCGTTGTAGACCACCTCCGGAGGGCCTTCCTGCTGTTTGCGGCCGTCTTTCATGACCAGGATCTTGTCCGACATGCTCAGGGCTTCGCGCTGGTCATGGGTGACAAAAATCGTGGTAACGCCCAGCATCTGCTGGAGATTGTCCACTTCGCGGCGCATTTCCTCCCGCAGATTTTCATCCAGTGCGGATAACGGTTCGTCCATCAGGAGAACGTCCGGCTCGATCACGATGGCCCGCGCCATGGCAATGCGCTGCTGTTGACCGCCCGAAAGTTGGCTGGGCATGCGGTTCTCCACCCCGGGCAGGCGCACCATTTCCAGGGCCCGGGTGACCTTTTGCGTGACATCCTCCTTGGGCACGTCGCGGTATTTCAGACCGAAGGCCACGTTCTCAAAGATGGTTTTGTGGGGAAACAGGGCGTAGTTCTGAAAGATCATGCCCAGGTTGCGCTTGTGGATCGGGGTGTCGTTGATCCGGACCCCTTTGATGAAGATATCGCCTTCGGTGGGCTCCTCCAGTCCGGCCACCATCCGCAGCAGGGTGGTCTTGCCGCACCCGGAAGGGCCCAGCAGGGTCACCAGGCTGCCCTCCTCGATATCGAAGTCCATTTTCTCGACGGCGACAACCTTGCCGAACCGCTTCATTATACCTTTGAATTGTACGATGGGCTGCTTCTTGCCGGTCGCCACTGAATCGTGCTCCTTCAAGCTTCTTCCCCCTGGCCTAACCATTCGATAATTTTGATATTATGACACGTCTGTTTCCTATTTCCGTGCTGCCACGTGGGCATCCGGAAGGGGTAGGTTGTGGTTTGGGCCAAGGCCGCAAGATGCCCCTTCCGGATGGTCACGATCTAACTGCCGGCCTTGATTCTATCCCACTTCTCCGTCCATTCCACCTGATTCGCATTCCAGTAGGCCGGATCGGCGAACAGATATCCCTCCAGTTTGCCGGTGGGGTCGAAGGCCGGCATCTTTTTGATCTTGTCGGTCAATTCGACCTTGGTCGGATCCAGACTTGGAGGATAGTTCTGGCCTTCGGCCACGGCGATGGCGGCCGCGGGCTCCAGCATGAAATTGAGCAGCTGCTGGGCAACCTCCAGATCGGTACCCTTGAGCACGAAGAGATACTCCATCCAGGAATAGGTGCCTTCGGGCGAGAGATAACCGATGGGGTGCCCTTCCTGTTGAAGCAGGGCCACGCGCCCGGACCAGGCCACTGTGGCATAGATTTCTTCATTGGCCAGCAGGCTCATCAGTTCCGCCCCGGAACTCCAGTACTTTTTGATCAGTTTTCTTTGCTGGCGCAGGGCTTCCCAGATGGAATCCAGATTGGTCATATTGTTGGGACTTTGGCCGGTGTGCAGGGCTGCGTACCACATGTTGGTCCTATGGTCGGCGCCCCAGCTGCCAATCTTGTCCTTGAGGGCCTGGTCCCACAGCAGGGCGACCCCGAGCTTTTCGGCCCTTTCCTTGCTGATGTATTTGGTGTTGTAAGCAATGCCGGTCTGCCCCAGGTCGTAGGGAACGGCCGAGAGCGTCCCCTTCGTGATGTCCTTCAGCGGTTTAATCATGGCCTTCATGACATTTTTGAGATTGGGGATTTTCGATTCGTCCAGCACAGTGGAAAATCCAAGGTCTACATAACGGGCGTAATCGAACACGGCACTGAGATGGGCGATATTGAATTCCCCACCCGGTGGATATGACGCCTTGACCCGGGTGAGATAAGAATCCATATCGCCGAATTCGCCGTCGATGACCTCGATCCCTGTCGCCTTGGTAAAGGGCTTGAAAGCATTTTCTCGGAAAGCTGCGGAAACAGGATCGCCCCATCCATCGAAACGGATGGATTTGGCCGCCCAAGCCTCGCGGACGGCACCGGCAAAGGGCGATCCCATCAGTCCGATGGATGCGCCGGCCAGGCTTAGGTATTTGATAAACTGGCGCCGGCTGATCCTGCCGTTGCGGTACGCCTCGTATACCCGATTCAGTTTGTCTTTTGTTACGTTGGCCATGGGTTGCTCCTTTCGGCTGTGGGTTTGACGTCACGGTTTAAACTTGGAAAACTTGCGAGATAAATAGCCGGCCAGCAGGGGCGTGGTCACGGTCAGCACGATCATGACCGCCCCCAGGGCGTTTATTTCCGGGCTGATGGAATTGCGCAGCATGCTGAAGATCTTGACCGGCACGGTCTGGTTCTGGGCCGTGGCCCAGAAGAGGGTCGCGGTGATGTCATCGAAGGAAATGGTGAAAGAAAAGAGGGCGCCGGCCAGAATCGCCGGCAGCAGCAACGGGAAGGTGATCTCCCGGAAGGTCTGAAAGGCGTTGGCCCCTAAGGATTTGGCGGCCTCTTCGTATTCTTTTCGTATGCCCACCAGGCGGGCCTGTACGATCAGCAGCACATAGGGAAGCGTCAGAACCACGTGTCCGATCAGCAGCAGCGCGAAACTCTTGGGCTGCTGGAGCCAGCGCAGGAAGAGCAGCAGGGCCACCCCCAGGACGACTTCAGGAATCATGATGGGCGAGAGCAGCAGGGTGTTGAGGGTGTTTTTCCCGGGAAACTCGAAACGGATGAAAGCCATGGCCGCCAGGATACCGATGCTGGTGGAAATAATCGCTGTCAGCGAACCCAGAATGAGTGAATTTTGAAACGCGCCGATGATGGAATCATTTTGGGCCAGCTTTATGAACCAGCGTAAACTGGCACCTTCCATGGGGAAGATGCCGAACTGCTTCGGGTTGAAGGACAGCACGATGACCACCACGATAGGGGTGAACATGAAGACGTAGACCAGAATCGTATAGAGCCGGATCAGTGACCATCCCAATGAAAATTGCCGCATGGGTCAGTCCCCCTGAAAGCTTTTGAAGATCTGGTTGATGCCCAAATACCGATTGTAGGTCCACACGATCGCGAACAGGAGCGATAGCAGGATTACGCTGATGGCCGAACCGAAGGGCCAGTCCAGCGTGCCGATCACCCGTTTGAATATGAGATTGGCGATCATGTCGTTGCCGGGGCCACCGAGGATCATGGGAGGCAGATAGGTACCGGCCGTCAATACGAAAACCAGCAGGCAACCGGCACTGACCCCCGGCAGGCTCAAGGGCAGCGTGACTTCACGGAAAGCCTGCCATTCGGTGCAGCCCATGCAGCGCGCGGCTTCAAGCAGGCTTTTGTCGATACCTTCCAGGCTGACATAGATATTGAGCACCATGAACGGCAGCAGATACATGATCAGCCCCATGAGGACCGTGAATTCATTGTAGAGCATGGAAATGGGCGTCTCGATCAGTCCGATTTTCAGCAGGAAGTGATTGATCAGTCCCGTATCGCCCATGATATTGATCCAGCTCATGGTGCGAATGATAAAGCTGACCCAGAAGGGCAGCATGATGAGCAGCAGAAATACCTGTTTATAGCGGGTTGTGCTTCGGTAGAAAAAGTAGGCAGGGATATATCCCATGACAACGCAGAGAAAAACGGTCTCAAACGCGATGCGGATCGTACGAATCAGAATCTTGGGGTAAAAGAAATCTTCGAAGAACTTGGCGTAATTTCCGAACTGAAAGGCCGGGATGTCGGCCCCGCTTGGGGCGCGCAGCCAGAAGCTGTAGACGATGACGAAACATACCGGTATGACCAAGAGAAGAAAAACAGCGCTCATGGATGGCGCCAGAAGTGCCCATGGTTTCCAACTGTCAGATTTCATGGATGCCGCCCTAATGGATGAGATTTACGAAGGGGATTCATCCAAACCCTTATCGGATACGCCTTAAAAAATCAAGGCGCCCTATTGGACTCTCGTTTTAAGCGCGTGAAGATATCGTCATTCGATGTCTTCGGTCGCACAAATAAAAAAGTAGAAATGGAAAATACTGATTGAAACTGGTGCACTGGAAAATATAACACAAGAATACTCCGCAGAAGGCCGCCACCTGATGTTATCTCGATCTGCGGCCTTCCTCCTCCGGTATAAGTTGCGATAGGGTCCTGGCCGTTTCTCTGATCATGTCGCCATACGTGGCCATGATTTCCGAAGGGTTCTGTTGCAGGACCGAAAAATCAAAGGAGATCGCCCCAACGCCCTCGCCGCTGACCGGATCGTACAGGGGCGCTCCGATGGCCAGCAGGCCTGGCAGGTACTCTTCCGTACACATGGAAAACTGGCGCGCCCGGGTCGCCCGTATTTCCTTCAGCAGCCTGACCTTATCGGTAATGGTCTTTTCCGTGCGCTCAGCGAGCACCATCGGGGCAATCTTTTCCGCGAGCCGTTCGTCGGATAGGCTCGACAGATAGGCTTTCCCCAGAGCCGTGTTGTGAAGGCAGTTTTTGGAAACATCCGGCAGACGATACGTCAATGTCTCCTCCGCCTCCCGGTGGTAGATGCGCACGAGGGCATCATCCAACACAAACGCCACATCGATGCTGATATTGTTTTCACGGTGGATCCGATCCACAATTTCTTTGATCATCTTCAGATGATCGGTGGCCCCCATCAAATTGGTGCAGAGTGCCAGACTTAGGAGCGCAGGTCGGATTTCCTTGGTTTTGGCGTTCTTTTCAAGATACCCCAACTCCACCAGCGTGTTGATGTAACGGTAGGTTGAGGTCATGTTGAGCCCCAGGATTTTGGCGATTTCACTCTGGGTCAACACAGGGACATCCCTGTTAAAAAGGGTCAGGATATTCAACCCCTTTTCCAAGGATTTTGAAAAATAGTATTTTCCTTTTGACATTCGGTTTTGGGATGATTTAATGTGTACTATATTAGGATCTTTATTACTATTATAGTGCACATATGCCAGATCTTAAAATGAATGTCAATTACTAATTTTCATTCATTCACAACAAGGGAGGGGAACGATGCCGCGAGAAGAGGCTTTCGTCGGAGTTGTTTTCGAGAATTCGGGGGAAGCCAATCAGGTGCCCCTCGCTGATTTAATTGACGCCCTCACGCGCTTCCTTGACCATTTTGGCACCAAGGCCCTTGTCGGCGAAACGTTTCTTGCAACAATTGGATCCGGCGACGGACACGCCAGACTTGCAAGACTGCTCGAGGCCTGCAACTATCGGGACAATCCAAATGGATTTTTCTCTGAGTTGCTCGCACTTCTGGGAAAAGCAGAAGGAACCACTGCCATTGCTGTCAACGGCATCACCATGCCCAGCCGACTGCTCGTCGCCCTTTTAGAGGTTTTGCTCCCGGGCGATAAATTCGTATCGGTCAAAACCGTCGATCAGCTCGAAAAACTGACCAACATCCGCGTACCGGAAGCCGAACGGGCCGACATGCAGCAGGTCATGGAAACGTATCCGGTCCGTCTGAGCATGCACACCATCCGTCAGATGCGGGTATCCAGCAACGTGGCCTACCAATACCTGCCCTTTGTTGAAGAGTTGGATTCGGTGGGCCACACCAACACCTGGATCGGCCAGTTTCACCAGGGCCTCTTGGAGCAGATGTATGCCAACCGGGTGATTTTTCTGCTCAACATGAGCTGCCCCGTGTACTGCCGGTTTTGCTTCCGCAAGCACAAGGAATCGCGCAACGAGACCAACCCTACGGTCGCGGACGTGCGAAAAGCCGTCGATCACGTCCGCCGATCGCCGGCCGTCAAGGAGATTGTCATCACCGGCGGCGATCCTTTTATGAACCGGGCCAACATGGCCGCCGCCATCGACGGGCTCATGGAAGTCGACCACGTGCAGACCCTGCGCCTGGCCACCCGCTCTATCGCCTACTACCCGCCGCTGTTTCTGGCTGAGGACGGCGCCTACCTCACCTATCTCAAACGTAAAAACCTGGAACTCCAGGAGCGCGGCAAACGAATGGAAGTGGCCACCCACTTCATTCATCCCGACGAGATATCACCCCAGAGCCTGTCCATCATCACCGAACTGGTGCAAAGCGGCATTGCGGTCTATGTCCAAACCCCCTTTTTAAACAACTGCAATGACACCGGGCCCGAGCTTGTGCAGCTTTTCAGCCTGCTGCGGGGGGCCGGCGCAGAGCTTCACTATATCTACATTCCCTGCAGCCCGATCCACGGCAACAGCGTCTACTGGTCCCCGATTTCAAAGGGCCTCGCTGTGGGCCATTACCTGCGGGCGCACCTTTCCGACCGCGTCATCCCCCGGATCTGTACCGCCACGCCCATCGGCAAGATGGACTGGCATACCAGCGGCTGGGCCGTCGAACCCGTGGCTGACAACGAAGACTTCATCTGGATCCGCAGCCCGTATACGCCGGATTACTTCAAATCCTTTGCCCCGCTCGCCGACAAACTCAGCAACATGCGGGTCAACGCGGAAGGCACCATCGATATCCAGTACATGGCCAAAACCGGTGACGCCGGCCTCTTTCTGGGATCGCGGCCCCCCAGAACCGAAGGCGACCGGCCGCCCCTGATCGAAAACACCGCCGCATTGGTGCCGGATATCCTGGCCGACCAGCGGACCCGCATGTCGATCGTTTCGACCGGCGTAAGCTCAATCTCACGACTGCACGAAACCCGCGTGGCGGTCGAAGCGGAAACGCCCACCGGCGACCTGGCCTACATTCGTGATAATGAACGGATCACCGACGTCGTCATTGCTTCTCAAAAAGACGCCGTCGACGAACTCTTCCACATTACCCGCATTGTCAGGGCGCTTCAGGACATGCCCCATGTCAATGCCGTCCGGCTGCGCAGTCTCCGTTTCGCCTACCACCCGGGAACTTTCACGCCCGCGGTTATCGATTGCATGGGAAGCTTGAACCGACTGAGCATCGTCACCCCGCTGCGCCTCGAAATCGAAACCCAGTTCCTGCGCGCCGAGGAAATTCAACCGGCGCATGCCCGCATCGTGCGCCGCCTCAACAACCGCGGCATCACCGTCTATGGCAACACCCCGCTGCTGGGAGGCGTCAATGACACGCCGGACAGTATCAACGCCCTGGCCTACGGATACCGGCAGGCCGGCATCGAGTTTCATCACCTCTATCTCGCCGGACAGCCGCTGCAGACCTCATGGAATGCGCAACACCCCGTCGACCTCTACGACGTGGTGGACATCGCCACCCGCGTGCGGCGCGAGGGAAGCGGCCGCGAAATCCCCCGCTACGTCATCGGCACAGGCCTGGGCGAAGTTGACTTCGGTTTGACGTCGGCTGTCACGGGGGAGGGTGAAGACCTTTCGGTAACGCTGGCCCCTTACGACCTTGCATACTACAAGGGTATGAACCCGGCATTCACCTGGCCTGCGAACGTGAGCACCGACGACGATGGGAAACCGGTTGTACCGGTGACGGGCCTTAAAAAATCAACATCATTTGCGCTTTCTTGAAAGAGACATCCCATGTACTATCCGTTTTTGCTCTACAGCGACAGCATTCGACATTGTCCGGTATTCAACGGTCTGGAGGGCGATCCATATATAGCGGATCTTTCGTTGACAAGTCCCTTGCTGGAAGACCGCGATGTCCGTGACCAGAATGGCCTGCAGGCGATACTGGAAGCCGAAATGGCCAAAGGGGGCCACCGCTGGGGCGTGGCCCCTTATCTCGAGCGCCGGGACACCTTGCTGGGCGACTGCCCCCAGATGGTGGCCGAACAGCGGTTTCTCCACCTGGGGCTCGATGTCATCGTTCCCCTTGGCGCGCCGCTGCACGCGCCGCTGGACGCCATGGTGGAAACAACCGGCTATGAAGCCGGGGAAGGCAACTATGGCGGCTATGTTCTCCTGAAACATGCCCATCCACGGTTCGAGACCTTTTACAGTCTTTACGGCCATCTGTGTAAAACCAAACTTCCGGCCGCCGGAAAGACCTTTGCGGCCGGCGAAGCATTTGCCGAGATCGGTGACTTCCACGAAAACGGCAACTGGTTCTACCATACGCACATCCAGGTCATCACCGCTGCAGGCCTGGCGGCCGGTTACGTCAGCAAAGGCTACTGTGCGGAAAAAGACCTGGCCGAAATTAACGACCTCTGCCCGTCTTCCATTCCCATTTTCAAGATACGCTGATCCCTGCGCCGGAAGAACGTCGGTTGGCGGCATTCAAATGCTTGAGCAGGATTTTCAGGCGTGATGCGTAAAACGCCTCAGAGACCTATCGGAGAGTAAAAACCGCCGGATGGCGTTCAACGTCAGGCGCACGTCACCTGGAAATGCGGGGGCAACCGCCATTTCCAGGTGGCGTGGGATGAGAACCGATTACTTTTTGTGCGAGCCCAGTTCCGGGAACTGATGGTAAAAATACTCGTTGGGAGAATCAGCAGCGGCCTCTTTTTTCTTCTCTTCGGTTTCTCTGAGTTCCACCCGTCTGATCTTGCCACTGATCGTTTTGGGCAATTCCTCCACGAATTCAATAATGCGCGGAATTTTAAATTTTGCCAGCACATCGATGGTGTGTTGAAATAATTCCAGCGCCAGCGCTTTGGAGGGCGTATACCCTTCCGCCAGAATTACACAGGCCTTGACGAGTTGATAGCGATTGGGGTCGGGGCTGCCCACGACGGCCGCCTCCATGACGGCAGGATGCTCGACCAGCGCACTTTCCACTTCGAACGGGCCGACACGATAGTCGGAAGATTTAATGACGTCGTCCGACCGGCCGACAAACCACCAGTAGTCGTCCTGGTCAAAAGACGCTTTATCCCCGGTGAAATACATGTTGTTGACGAAGGCCGCCTGTGTTTTTTGGGGGTCGTCGATATATTCGTGGAAAAGACCCAGCGCGCGCCAATGGCTCAGTCGAACCACGATATGGCCGGTCACGTCCGGTTCGGTGATCGCGTTGCCCTCATCATCCGTAAGGATCACATCGTACATGGGGGAGGGATACCCGAAAGAACCGAACCGCATCTTGCCTTCCATCCAGGGCGGATTGCCGATCATGCAGGTCGATTCCGTCTGCCCGTAAAAATCCCTGATCTCGGTCCCGGTGGCCTTTTTCCACTGCTCGATCACTTCGGGATTCAAGGGCTCACCGGCACTCAGGGAATACTTCATGGCACTGAAATCATAGTTTCCCAGATCGAGCCCTACGAAGGCCCGCCAGGCGGTCGGCGGTGCACAAAACGAATTTACCTTATATCTGGCCACGGTGGCGATGTACTTTGCGACATCCAGCGCCGTAAAATTGAAGCCGGTGGCCGTGGCCCCCAAATTGAAAGGCGCGAAAAAACTGCTCCAGGCCCATTTGGCCCACCCGGGCGCACTCAGGTTATGATGAACGTCGCCGGGTTCCAGGCCTTGAATAATCGCCGTGGACAAATGGCCGACCGGATAGGAGGTTGCACTGTGTCCGACGCGCTTGGGCAGACCGGTCGTACCTGATGTAAAGAAGCAAAACAGGACATCGTCCTTGCCCACGTCCGCGGGATCCGCGTCAGCGGATTCAGCGGCGATCTGCGTATAAGACACCCAGCCATCCTTCTGCCCCAATACAATTTTGGCTTTGGGCGTACAATCTGCTTTCTGCAACGCATCGTCCACAAGGTCGGTCAACCCTTCGAAGGCGACAATCACATCGGGTTTATACGCT
Organism: Desulfobacteraceae bacterium; assembly: GCA_014237395.1. Classification (GTDB taxonomy): domain Bacteria; phylum Desulfobacterota; class Desulfobacteria; order Desulfobacterales; family UBA5852; genus JABZFP01. Next base: position 138,143 of record JABZFP010000013.1, read on the forward strand.
TCGAACCGGAATTGGATTTCTCTTTCCGTCATGGAAGTGGCCGTGGGCACGGATACCAGGCCGCCTTTTATTCCCGCAAACGATGCAAACCACGTTTCAGGAACAATTGGGGTGAGCATGTACAGATTATCCCCTTTGGCCACGCCATTTTTCCTCGCAAAATTGAGAAATTTATTCCCGTTGGCCGCCAGCTCTTTATAGGTGTACCGGTTTTCCTCATCCGTAGCCAGATCCGTCCAGATCAAGGCGAGCTGATCGCCCCTCTCCTTGACATGTATCCCTTCAAAGATCTCGGCCGCCCAGTTGAACTTTTCCGGCAGGGTCGTCCGGTTCAGTTTTTCAAAAAAGATTTTTGCCGCCGATTCCCGTTTCCCCATGTCGGTGATGGTATTCAGCGCCATTGCTTCTCTGTAAACATTTTCCAACGACATACGCTTCCTCCAATTTAAGTGTTAGACGGCTTCCTCGAAGCAGATGCAAGAACGATCGATTGATTTGCCATACCCATCCCCAGGTGTCAATTTTTTTCACCCGCATAGACAGCTAGCAGAATTGGGCGGTGTGTCACCGTGCAAAGAATTTCTCCCGGTCGGGCTGTGCAACAAGATCTCTCCGGGGATTGAACGCTGATCTTTCCAGGCACACCGGGAAACCATCAGATTTGATTTTGTCATGAAATCGGCGGATATCGCACGAAGACGTCGAAGCGGCGTAGCGATTCAAGTATGTGCGGCCATGTCGTCAGTAGGGACGATAACCGGCCCACCATGGGTTTCACCGCATCGGACGAAAAGGTCTGTCAGACGGTTGAAAAAGGACCGCATTTACTGGTATGGTAGGAATATTGGAGTGATAACCTCTGTTTTTCTTGCTTCAGCGGTGCCTATGGCGCCTTTCAGTGCCCTGTTAGATAGTGCCCATCCATAAATGACCAATTTGCCCGATATCGGCGTTGCGCGAAAAATGGATTCCTCAGAATATCACCCATATGCCTGCGGTTAAATTTTTCGTGCGCCTTGATCTCAACCAAATTTGCCGATTTCTGGATGGGCCCTAAATAAAAAAACAGGCGAACCCTCTCGATACAAATCAGACAAAAATTGCCGCCGATGGCCCAGCAGCATCGTGAGCCTTTCCGGTGTTGGGAAATCGTATTGAATGCTCAACTTTAGGCGGCAAGTTCGCCAAAAAGGAGAGAAAATGTTCCGCAATCCCCTGCTGCTGACAGCCTTGTCTCTGACGGCCGCCGTGTCCGTGTGGGGGCTCATCGACACGCATGGTCTGGCACAATTCGCCGCCGGCATGGTAAACGTCACACTCAAGAGCCGTGGCTGGTTTGTCATGCTGACCGCAAGCATGATGCTTATTGCCAGTATCTGGCTGGCGTTGTCACGCTACGGTGGCATCACGCTCGGCCGTTCGGGGGATAAACCGGAATTTTCAACCTTCAGTTGGCTGGCCATGATGTTTGCCGCCGGAATGGGTGTCGGGCTGCTCTTTTATGGGGCCGCCGAACCGATATCCCACTTTCTTTTCCTCAACCAGGGCATGCCCGCGCAGGATGCGGCATCGCAAGCCTTGTTTCTCACCTACTTCCATTGGGGACTGCATGCCTGGGCGATCTACGGTTTGACGGGCCTGGTGATGGCTTACTTTATGTTTCGCCGGCAGGCCCCACCGCTGATTAGTTCACCCGTTCGCGTTGTCTTCGGCGATAAGCCCTGGACCCGCACCATCGGCTGGCTCATGGATCTTCTGGCGATCTATGCAATTGCGATCGGTCTGGCCGGATCCATTGCCCTGGGTGTCTTTCAAGTGCAGGACGGGGTCGCCTCCCTGTTCAATATCCAGGGCGCCGGTCTCGGACTGGGGTTGACCATTTTTGCCGTGTTATGCTTGGCCTACACGCTGCCGCTGCTGGTCGATCTGAGCAAAGGCATGGGCACCCTATCCAATACCGCCATCCTTATCGCCATCAGCCTGATGCTTTTCGTCCTGCTGGTGGGACCCACTCATTTTTTCATGCGGGGCATCGTCGAGGGTTTCGGCAACTATTTCACCCATGCTTTGTCCCAGGGCTTCAAAACCTATCCCTTTTACCAAGATGCGGTGGACAAATATTTCACCGACTGGACACTGAACTATATGTTGTGGTGGCTGGCCTGGGCCCCGTTCGTCGGGGTGTTTATTGCCAGAATATCCAAAGGCCGCACCATCCGGGAGTTTATCATGGGCGTGCTGCTGGCGCCAACGGTCTTTTCAATCTTCTGGTTTGGTATTTTCGGCGGAATGGGCTTTTACCAGGGTGCCGCCAACCGGCTTGATCCGACCGTTGTGCAGACCAGCATCAACAGCACGACTTTTATACTGCTGGAAACCATGCCGCTCTCGCGGTTGACGATCGCGGCCACCGTGCTGGCAGCGTTTCTTTTCATCGTCACCAGCGTGGTCAGTGCGGCGTATGTCCTGGCGATGTTTTCAACCGGCGGCGACCAGAATCCGCCCGTAAAGGTAAAACTGATGTGGGGCGTCATACTCGGAGCTTTGGGTCTGGTCATGATTCTGTCCGGAAGCGCTGAAGCCGTGCGCCAGATCATTGCTTTGAGTGCCAACCCGTTTGTTTTCATCATCATTTTTATCATCATGTGCCTGCTCAAAGCGTTGAAGGACGAAAGGACGTTCTAAAATGGATAATCTGATCGATACGCTGCTAAACGTCGGCACCTTTGTGTTTATCGGTCTCATGCTCTGGCTCTATTTCAAGGAGGTCCCCAAAGAAAACGAGCCCGAAGAAAACAGAGACATATAGAATGAGAGGAAGACCGTTAACCCTATGAATCGGGCTTCGGCAGACATAAAACAAAAAAATTCAAGCAAAACTGGCAAATCGTGCTTATAATGAAAGTTTAATATGGATGTTTCCTGCACTGCCGCTATGCCAGACCGAGTCGGTCGACTGAAACACGACGCATCGGGCGCTGTCACGCAAACTGGCACCCGTCGGCGTTCAAATCAGAAGACGGTGTAGACCAATTTGCCTGTCGTTTTTATTTTCAGGAAACCACCGCTTCGTATTGTTGCAGGAACCATTTAATCAATAACCCAAAACAGGAGGGAATATGGATAACCTGTCAGAAATTGAATTTAACGTTGATGAAAAATACGAAAATGAAAAGGGGGTCTTTACGGTCGTTTCCATCGACCGTGATGAAATGGTGATTCGCTGGGAAAACGGTGAGGAGATCCGCACCGAAATCGACTTGCAGCGCCGGATTGTCGAACGCCGGCAGTGGGAAGAACAGCAACTCGCGGCAGCCGCCGAAGCCGCCCTGAAGCCTTCCCGTAAATCCGGCGGGAAAAAAGCCGTGTTTGCCGGTTTAGCCCCGACAGACTTCAAAAAAAGCGCCTCCGGTACGACCTGGCGCTCTCGCAACCAACTGGGAGCAGCCGTCGCCCAACAAATCGACACCCGCCTGTTCAAGTTCAATTCCTGGGCCTTCGGCAACAAACCGGAGATGCATGTGCAGGACGTCAAACATCGTGGTCGCGGGGAAGCCGAAAATCAGGCCAAGTTTTTTGTCAGGGTGGACTTGCAGACCTTGTATTACGGCTTCCGACTGGCACGTCCGGCGGACAAAGCGCAGGCGCAAACCGAATGGGACGGGTTTTTCGAATGGCTGAACCAGCCGGAAAACGAGCAGGCGCTCCGCACCATCGCCATCGAAACCGAATTGACTGTCTGTAATCTCGCCACCCCCGCCACCGGCAACCTACAGGCCTCCGCGGAAGGGTGGACCAAGGATGGAAGCGGAAAACCGGCGAGCCCGGAAGCGCTGACACAGTATATTACCGATATCCCCGAAACAGGGCTTCTTGATTTGGCATTTGTCGCCAGGATCGACAAAGACGCCGCCGTGGCAAGCGGCACCGATATCGCCAAACAAATCGCCCAGCTGTTTACACGGCTACTGGCGCTCTATCAGGCCGCAACGGCCCGTTGATCGCGCCATCGGAGACCTGCTCTTTGCGGGAAGGGCCTGCGACCAAGCCGGTACAATCCTACCGGATGCCTTTGGAAGGAAGAAGATGAGCAAAGCCGTGGAAACTCACAATATGGCCGTTTTCTGTGATTTTGAAAACGTCGCGCTCGGCGTTCAGGATGCGCGCTACGATGAGTTTGACATCAACAAGGTGCTGGAAAAATTATTATTGAAAGGCAGTATCGTTGTCAAAAAGGCTTATTGCGACTGGGAACGCTACAAAAAATTCAAAGCCGCCATGCACGAAGCCGCTTTCGAACTCATCGAAATACCCCATGTGCGCCAGTCCGGCAAAAATTCCGCCGATATCCGCATGGTCGTCGACGCCTTAGACCTGTGCTACACCAAGTCGCATGTCGATACGTTTGTCATCGTATCCGGCGATTCGGATTTCTCGCCATTGGTCAGCAAGTTGCGCGAAAACAATAAAAATGTAATCGGCATAGGGGTCAAGAATTCGAGCTCCGATCTTTTGATCGCCAATTGCGACGAATTTATCTACTACGACAATCTGGTGAGCCGCAAAAAAAAGCCGGTCAAACCGCCCCGCAAAGCCCCGGTGAAGGGATCCAAAACCCCCCAAAAGGACAAGGAAGCCGAAACCCGCATCCAGGAAGCCCTGGAACTGGTCATGGAGACCCTGGAAGCGCTGGCCGAGGAGCGAGGGTCGGAAGACAAAATATGGGGGTCCATGGTCAAGCAGACCCTCAAGCGCCGCCGGCCGGGCTTCAACGAATCCTACTACGGCTTCCGGTCATTCAACCGGCTCCTCGAGGAAGCCGCCGCCCGGGGCCTGCTGAAACTCGAACCGGATGAAAAATCCGGCGGCTACATCATCATTTCCAGCTGAATGGGCCGGCCAGGGGTACCTTTTCGTGCGCGGCGCAGCGATAACCGGTCGCCCTTTCAACACCATGCGTTAACAGCCTCCGGCCAGCACCCTCAGGGATTTTAGGATCGGCTGGCTTCCGTCCCCGGCAACACCAAATCGTGCGATTTGGTGAACACAAAGGCGTCGCTACCGACCATCTCCAAACAGCCCATCTCACCCATCCCCCGGCGCCGACCGCGGCATGGTCTCTGTCGGGGGGCCGGAAACACCACCGACCCGGGAAATTGCCGATGGGGCACAAAGCCCCGCGCGTTGACAATGCCAAGGCCTTTATATAAGACCATTCAGGGCCGATTTTTCTCTTCACCACAGGGGATTGCCATCATGCTGGGCAGGAAGAAAACCGTAGCGGAAAACATCCTGATCTTGGGTCTGGGCGGCGTTGGGGCTTACCTGGCCAAACGGTTGGTGCATGAGGGCTATGCGGTCACCGCCATTGAGCCGGACAGCCGTTTGATCCGCCACACCGACAATCACCTGGACGCCCGGCTGATTCAAGGGTCGGCCATGAGCATGGACTGCTGGCGCGAAGCCAATGCGGAAAACATCGATGTGCTGATCGCCGTCACCGACAATGATGCCGTCAACATGCTGGCCGCCATGATTGCCGACCGCTTCGGTATTCCCAGGAAGATCGCCCGTGTCCGGTCCACCGATCTGGCGGCCAAGGATTCCGTGCTCAGTGCCGCTGATCTGAAAATTGATCTAATCATCCATCCGGAAGAGCTGGCAGCCCAGGAAATCGTCCGGTTGGTCAAGCGAACGGCCGGCAATGAGATCATCGACATCGCCGACGGCCAGACGCAAGTCATGGCCACCCGTGTCCACGAAGGCTCCCCCCTGGCCCATCAGAAGCTGAAAACCCTTTCCATGACCCACAATACATTCCCCTTCCGCATCGTGGCCATTGCCAGGGGGATCACCACCACGCTGCCCGGTGGAAACGACGAAATCCTCCCTCAGGATCAGGTCCTGATCATGGCGTCCAAGAAGAACCTCCCCAAAGTGATGGCCCTGACCGGGGTCAAGCAGCAGCGCCGGCATCGGGTCATGATCCTGGGCGGCGGTCTGGTGGGCTTCCGCGTAGCCGAACTGCTGGGCAAACGGGTCAAGGTCAAACTCATCGAAAAGGACGAAGCCCGGGCGGCCGAACTGAGTCATCTCCTGGATCATGCCGAGGTGCTTCACGGGGATGGTTCGGATGCCGAAGCCCTTGATCTGGCCGGGTTGATGGACATGGACACCTTCATTGCGGCGACCGGCGAAAACGAAACCAACATCATGAGCTGCATGCTGGTCAAGCACCTGATGACCACCGGGAACGGAACCACACACCGCACGGAGCACAAGACGATTTCCCTGGTGAACAAAGAGGAATACCTGGTGCTGGCCGCCACCAGTGGTTCGGATATCGCCCTCAACAAGAAAGTGCTGGCGGCCAACGAGATCCTGAAGTTCATACGGCGGGGGGAATTACTGTCGGTGGCCCACCTTCACGGATTCGACGCGGAAGTGGTGGAAATTCTGGCAGCGCCCGACTCCCCCATCACACGCATCCCGCTTTCCAAAATCGATCCGTCTTTTCACGGGAAAATTCTTGTGGGGGGTGTCTACCGGGATGGACGGTGGCAAATCGCCGTGGGCGACACCCGTATTCTTCCCGATGAACGCGTGATCGTGATCTGCAAATCCCTGCACCTCAAAGATGTGCACGAACTCTTTTTGGGGTAATCAATCCACCACAGGCGTCGCGTCTTTAAATCCAGCGTGGATTGAGGGCACCCCTCGATACCCCTTTGGTCCCTGTGCCGTGAATCCCGCCAAGGAGAGGGTCATCGCTTCCAGAAAGACGGGTAGAAAATCACCAGCGCCGAAAACATCTCCAGCCGCCCGACCAGCATGTTCCAGGACAGAAACCATTTACCCGTATCGGAAATAAAAGCATAATTCTCCGATGGGCCCACCGCCCCAAAACCCGGCCCGATGTTCATCAGGGAGGCAATGACCGAACTCATGGCTGTAACATAGTCCATATCGTCGGTGAGCACCATCACGCACCCGCCCGCCAGCACCATGAAGATATTGACGATGAAGTAACAGACCGACAGGTAGATGATGGAATCGTCCACCGGGCGCTGGTTGAGGCGAACGGAAATGATGGACATGGGCTGGAAAAAGATTTTTTTGATGGCGGCCGACATGAACTTGAGCAGGACCACATAATGGACGATCTTGATGCCGCTGGTGGTGGACCCGGCGCAGGCCCCGATGAAGCATACGGCATACAGGAACATCTGGGCGGCCTGGGGCCACTGTTCGTAATCGGCGGTGGTAAAGCCGGTGGTGGTCAACAGGCTGGTCACTTGAAAGGTTCCATAGCGGATGGCATCGATCATGCCGTAGGTGTTATCCTTCCACAAGATCCAGGAGACCATGCCGCAGAAAAAGAACATAAACCCCAGGTACCATCGTAACTCCGTGTTAATCAGAAGCGCCCGCCAATCCCCCCGGATCATCTGGTAGAACAGCACGAACGTCATACCGCCTAAAAACATAAATAAAATGATCACCCAGTCAAAATAGGCGTTGTTGTAATGCCCGATACTGGCATTCCAGGGGGAGTAGCCGGAGGTGGAAACGGTACCGAAGGCATGGCACAGGGAATCGAACAGCGACATGCCCCCAAGGCAAAGCAAAATCGTTTCCGCCAGGTTCAATACCATGTAGATGATCCACAGGCGGATCATGGTGTCCCGGTTGCGGGAATGGAATTTCTCCTTGGTAATGACCTGGCCCGGCGAGGATTCCGCCCGGAAGAGACGCAGCCCGCCCATGCCGTGGGGCAGGAATATCACCGTCAGGGTCAGAAATCCCATGCCGCCCAGCAAGTGGGTTTGGCTGCGCCAGAACAGGAGCCCGTGGGGCACCACCTCGATGTCCGTCAGGATTGTGGCGCCGCTGGTGGTGTAGCCGGACATCATCTCGAAAAAGGCGTCGGTGAAGGACGGAATGGACCCATGGATCATGAACGGCAGGGCGCTCAGGGCGGAAACCAGGACCCAGCCGAAAGCGGCGATGAAGATCCCGTCTTTGATCCCCAGATCGAGGTGCTTTCGGAAGCGCCACCACAAGGGCGCCCCCAGAAAAAGAATCACCGCGGCGGAGATCAAAATGGCGCTGGAATCCCCTTCACCGTAGATCAACGAACAAACGAGCGGCAACGCCATGGAGATGCCCGTGACCATGAACAGGGTGCCGAAAACGTGCAGGATGGAAAACAGGTGCATGGGTAATTTTCGATAGGGTCAAATATAAGATCAACGATGATCAGCGCTTAGCGGTGATTTATATCGCACGTGCTTTGAAAAAGCAAAACACCCCTGCTTTATGCGCAAAGGTTCGCTGGCAGATGGTTGCCCTGCGAAAAATATTCCCGGCGTGGACGCTGTCTGGCAAACCGGTCGACAACCGGATGGGGTACCGACATGCCGTAACCGGAGGTGCCCCCGTGACGATGCCCTTCGGGGAAGGTTTTTGACGAATGGACCGATACAGCGGTCCCCCGCCGTTCACATATCTCTTGATTCGCCGATCCCCCTCATGATAGTTGTAACATTTCTTGTCAGATCGTTTCCCCCCTACAATTGAAAGGAGATTTCTTAATGAAACGGATTGCTGTTGTCATGCTCTGCCTCCTGGCCCTTCTGTTTTCAGCCGGCACCGCTATCGCCGGCGGTGAGTTGTTCCTCTATAACTGGTCCGATTATACCGCACCCGATCTGATTAAAAAATTCGAGAAGGAAACCGGGATCAAGGTCACCCTGGATATTTACGATTCCAACGAAACCCTGCTGGCCAAGATGAAGTCCGGCGGCGGGGCCTACGACATCATCGTCCCGACCCACAACTTCGTCACCATCCTGATCGAGGAGGGCCTGATCCAGAAAGTCAACGCCGCCGAATTCAAGGGCTACGAAAACATCGTCGACGCCATGAAAGGCCCGCCCTGGGATCCCAAAAACGAATACACCATCCCCTGGAACTACGGCAGCACCTCCTTTTGCCTGAACACCGGTGCCTACAACCCCGCCGAAGAATCCATGGACACGCTGTTCAATCCCCCGGCCGAACTGCAGGGCAAGATCGGCATGTTCGACTCCTCCGAAGAGAACACCAACCTGGCCCTGGTGTACAAGGGGTATCCCCAGTGCAACGAAGATCCCGCCCAGATGCAGGAAATCCTGGACCTTCTGCTGGCCCAGAAACCCCACGTCAAAGTCTACAGCTCCGAGGGCATCCACGAACGCCTGGTGTCCGAAGACGTCATGATGAGCGGCTGCTGGAACGGCTCTGCCATGCGGGCCCGCAAGGCCAACCCCAATATCAAGTATATGTATCCCAAAGAGGGCATTCTGGGGTGGGCCGACAACCTGGCCGTGCCCACGGGCGCCAAGAACCGGGAAAACGCGATCAAATTCCTCGAATTCATGCTGCAGCCCGAAAACGCGGCCCTTCAGACCAATTTTTCCGGCTACGCCAACGCCATTCGGGGCAGCGAAGCCTTCCTGAAGGAGGAGCTGAAGGGCGCGCCTGAACTTACCGTGCCGGAGGGGATTCCGGTTCATTTCCATCCCCAGTGCTCGGAAACCGCCATCCGGCTGCTCGACAAAGTCTGGACAAAGGTCAAGCAGTAAAGCACGGTGCGGACTCAACACGTTTAAAACTGAAGCAAGAAATCATTGCGGGGGATATCCGCTGGCGGGTATCCCCCGTTTTACCCAAGACGCGGCCCCGGGCCCTTCAGCTGTGAAGGTGCCCCCCCCAAGCGGATGCGCCTTCGCGTGATCAAGGATAATCGATCGGCCGGTGTTTAAAGATAATCCTTCGGATCCTTTCCCCCTTGAATCCTGGCATCCTATCCTCCAATGACAGCGGAGAAAAACTTTTAAAAAGATTCGTGCCATGACGATCACTTCTTCTACAAAATTCGCAGACCTGGTTCTTCAAAACGGCCGGGTGTTTACCCAGGAAGCGGAACCCTCCCAAGCCCAGGCCGTGGCCGTCACCGGCAAACGCATCGTCTATGTCGGCGATAACAAGGGTGCGGCCGGTTTCACCGGACCACACACGCAGGTCATCGACCTGGACGGCAAGATGGTGCTGCCGTCCTTTATCGACGCGCATATGCACCCGGTCCATGGGGCCTATCGCTATGTCTATTGCCTGAGCCTGTTCGGTATCAACGCGGACGATCTGAAACAGGCCTACCTGGACGAAGCCCGCCGTTTCGTGGCGCAGAACCCGGACAAACCATGGATCCAGGGCGCCGGCTTCCGCCGTGGGGCCTTTGACGAGATCGGGCCGCGCAAGGAATGGTTGGACGCCGTGGAAGCCAAACGGCCCGTCTCGATTCTTTCCAAAGACGGCCACTCCCTATGGGTCAACTCCCGGGCCCTGGAAATCGCCGGCATTACCGCCGACACCCCCGACCCGCCGAATGGCGTCATCAAACGGGACCCGGTCACGGGCCACCCTTCCGGGCTGCTGCAGGAAGCGGCCATGGCAATCGTCAAGCCCCACATCCCCAAGCCGGCCCGGGAAGAAATCAAGACCACCCTGCTATGGCTGCAGCAATGGCTCAACCGCGAGGGCATCACCACGGCCCTGGACGCCATTCTGGAAATTGACGCTCCGGAGGTCTACCGGGCCTACCAGGAACTGGCCGAAGAAGGTCGTTTGACCGTTCGCTACCGAGGCGCCTGGCGCATCATCCCCGAACGGGATTTCAAGGCCGACATCGACCGGGCCCTGGCATTGTCGCAGCAGTTCGATACGCCCCATTTCAAAACGGATGTTTTCAAGTTCTTCGCCGATGAAGTGGTCGAGGAGGAGACTGCCTATCTGCTGGCACCCTACACCCATCGATCCGATGACTGGCTGGGTCTCAAGGATTGGGACAACGACGCCCTGCTGGCGGCCTTTACCAGGGTTCACGCGGCGGGCGGCCAGGTGCACGTGCACACTATCGGCGATGGTGCCGTCCGTTACGTGCTCGACGTTTTAGAGGCGCTGAAGCAAAAAACCGACCCGGCCCGTTGGGATCGACGACCGACCCTGGCACATCTGCAGTTGGTTCACCCGGACGATTTCCGCCGCATGGCCGCGATGGACGCGACCGCCGTCATCGCCCCCTACTGGTGCATCGTCGAAGACTATTTCTGGGGGATGTACGTCGACTACCTGGGTCGCGAGCGGGCCTTCTACGGGCAGTACCCCCAGAAGCGTTTTTTGGAAAACGGCGTGAACCTGGCCTTTCATTCCGATTTTTCGGTGGTCGAACCCGATTCCATGCGGGCGCTGTACAGCGCCATGACACGCCGGGCGCCCCGGCGGACATTCGAAAGCAATTACGGCCGCATGCCCGGTTTTCGCTACGTGGCTGATTCCAGAACAGACCTGCAATACGGCGATATCGGCGCCCTGCCGCCGGAAGAGGAATGCCTCGACTTGGAGGAAGCCCTCCTGGCCTACACCATGGGGGGAGCCTATGCGAATTTTCTGGAAAACGATCTGGGCTCGATCGCTGCCGGCAAACTGGCCGATCTGATCGTCCTGGATCGAAACCTCTACGAGATCCCCTTCGACGACATCCCCCAGGCCCGCGTGGTCATGACCCTCTTCGAGGGGCGCATCGTTTTCGAAGACGATGGCACGCTGCCAAAAGGGGGCCGCCCACCCCTGCCGGAACGCTGAGCATGCATCGGATACAAGAGCGAAACTATTGGCTCGACCCACCGCTGCTGCCGGCGTTTGCGGAAACGCCGCCTGCACGGACCGACGTTCTCGTCATCGGCAGCGGATTCACCGGCACCACGGCCGCCATCCGGCTGCGCCAGGCGGGTTTCGAGGTGACCGTGATCGATGCCAAACCCCTGGGCACGGGGGCCAGCGCCCGCAACGGCGGCATGGTCCTCAGCGGCCTCAGCGACGATTTGTTCGCCGTGATCAAGCGCTATGGCATCGACGTGGCCCGCAATCTCTATCACGAGTCCATCGCATCGGTAACCGCAGTGGAACGGCTGGTGACCGAGGGGCATATCGACTGTGCGTTTCAGCGCAGCGGGTTCCTTTTTGCGGCCTGCAAACCCCGTCACGCCGACGCGCTGCAACGGTCCCGGGAATTGCTGGAACGCGCTTTCGGGCATGCCACCGAATGGATCCCGGCAGACCGCTTGCGGGAAGAAATCGACACGACGGTCTACCATGGCGCCTTGCTGGAGGCATCGGACGCCGGGGTACACCCGGCCCGCTACAGCGCGGGCTTGATTCGCATGGCCCAGCGGCTGGGCGTAACGCTGCATGAAAATGTGACGGCCCTGGCCATCGCCAAGCACGGTAAAGGACTTCGGGTCACCACCGACAAAGGCCCCATAATGGCCGGGAAAGTCGTGGTGGCCACAAACGGGTACACCGGTGCCCTGACACCCTGGATCCGCCGCCGGATCGTGCCGGTCCGCAGCATGATGATCGCCACCGCGCCGCTGCCGCCCGAACGGATCAGAGCCCTGATACCGCATGGCCGCATGATCGCGGACACCAAGACGTTTCTGTATTACTTCCGGCCCTCGCCGGATGGCACACGGATTCTGTTCGGCGGCCGCCCCCGATCCACCACCCGATCCCTGACGGAAAACGCCCGCTTCATGCGGGACAATCTGGTGTCGGTTTTTCCGCAACTGGCTTCCGTCGCGGTTGATTACGCCTGGTGGGGCAAGCTGGGCTTCACGCTGGACCATCTGCCCCACGCGGGGCAACGGGATGGCGTTTATTATGCCATGGGGTTCTGCGGCCATGGCGTCGCCCTGGCCACTCATTTGGGCGAGAAGATGGCCGGCCTGATCCAGGAAACGGCCTCGGGCAAAACCGCCTATACCGGCCTGAAGTTCCGGGCCATACCGTTTTACAATGAACGCCCCTGGTTTCTGCCGCTGGTTTATCGCTTCTTCAGCCTGAGGGACCGGCTGTTGTAGCCATCGCCTTTATAGAGGATCGACAGGACATCGAATGGTAAAAAATCGAGTTGCAAATCGCAATGAATCATTGCTATAGCGCCAGGGCGCTTCTTGCGCGGCGTCAAATGGCCATTACCTGAATTTGGAGTGTCCTTGCCATGCCAAAACCGGCCATAGAGATCAAAAACGTTACCAAAATATTCCAAGGCCATACCGGTCATCCGGTTACAGCCCTGGATCATGTATCCCTGACCATCGAAGATAATGAATTTTTCACCCTGCTCGGGCCATCGGGCTGCGGCAAGACCACCCTTTTGCGTCTGATTGCGGGTTTCGAGTATCCCACCCAAGGTGAAATCGTGCTGTTCGGCGATAGTATCCGGGGCCTGCCACCGCAACAACGCCCGGTCAACACGGTTTTTCAACACTACGCCCTTTTTCCCCACATGACCGTGGCCGAAAACGTTGGATTTCCCCTCAAGATGCAGGGCCAGCGACCAGATGAAATGACGCGGACGGCTGCACGCATGCTGGACCTGGTTAAAATGGCGGATTTCGGCGACCGCATGCCCGATCAGCTTTCCGGCGGACAGCAGCAGCGTGTGGCCCTGGCCCGGGCCCTGGCCCCCCAGCCCAAGGTATTGCTATTGGATGAACCCCTCTCCGCGCTGGACCTCAAACTCCGCCAGGAGATGCGCGTCGAGTTGAAAAACCTGCAGCGCCAGACCGGCATCACCTTCGTCTTCGTGACCCACGACCAGGTCGAAGCCCTGACCATGAGCGACCGGATCGCCGTCATGTCCATGGGCCGGCTGCAGCAGGAAGGCACGCCCATCGCGATCTATGAGCAGCCGGTCAACCGGTTTGTGGCCGATTTCATCGGAGAAACGAATTTTATTCAAAGTACGATCGCCGGCATCGAAAACAGCGGCGCGCGCTGCACCATCGGCCCGGGGACGACCCTTGGCACCGGCGCCACCGCCGACAAGGGAAAAGGGGATGCGGTCACCCTGGCCATCCGGCCTGAGAAAATCAGGCTTGTGAAGAGCGACGGCGCCGCAGATGGACTCCAGGGACGAGTCGCGGAATGCATCTACACCGGCACGGACACCAACTATCAGGTGGAGCTGGAAAATAGCGATGTGCGCCTGGTGGTCAGGGGCCGCAACGCCATCACCGGTGAAACCCTGTTCAAAGTGGGCGAAACCGTGGTGCTCAACGTGGCCGAAGGCGCGGCCCGGATTCTGGCGGACTGATGCGACTTCTTCAAAGTACACAGATGCGAAGAGTACTGGGCTTAGGGCCTGCCCTGGGCATCATCGGGTTCTTCATGGTCGTACCGATCGCGATCATCATCGTTTTCTCGTTCATGAAGTCCAACCCTTACGGGGGCGTCAATCCCGAATTTTCCCTGGAAGCCTACAAGCAGTTCCTCTTCGAACGCAACCTGATGGACGAATTGGTGTTCAATGCCGCTTATCTGCGGATCTTCGGCCGGTCATTCCTCCTGGCCATAGGGACCACGGCGCTGTGCCTCCTGATCGGTTTTCCAACAGCCTATTACATGTCCCGGCAGCCGGCCCGGCGCAAGAACCTGATGGTCTTCCTGGTGACCATCCCTTTCTGGACCAATCTCCTGATCCGGGCCTATTGCTGGATTCTCCTGCTGCGGGATACGGGCATCATCAACAATTACCTTATCAAATGGGGAATCATCGACGAACCCCTGACGATGCTCTACACCAATTTCGCCATATTCCTGGGACTGGTCTACACCCATATCCCGTTCATGGTCCTGCCGATTTACGCCCGGGTGGAAAAACTGGACTTCAACCTTCTCGAAGCGGCACACGACCTCTACGCCAGCCGGCAGCAACTGATGCGCCACGTGATTCTGCCATTGGCGGCGCCGGGCATTATCGCGGGCAGCCTGCTGGTATTCGTTCCCTGCCTGGGCGATTTCATCATCCCCAACCTGCTGGGGGGCGGCAAACACCTGATGATCGGCAGCCTCATTCAACTCCAGTTCGGCGGCTCCCGCAACTGGCCTTTCGGATCGGCCGCCGCCCTGATCCTGATGTCTTTCGTCCTCATCGCCATGATGATTTACGTCTGGGGACCGGGGCGCAAAATGAAACCGGAGGGTGACGCCTGATGCGTTCTTCCACGACCAGCGGCCCGAATCCCGCCGGGGAAAAACAATTCGTCATCGGGCGGTTTCCCGGGTTCGCCGCGACCTCCTGGATTTTTCTGCTCTATCTTTACATCCCGATTTTCCTGCTCATCATCTTTTCCTTCAATGCCAGCCACTCGGCCACGATCTGGCACGGGTTCAGCCTGGAGTGGTACCTGAAGGCCTTTGGCAACGACGATGTCCAGCGGGCCGCCGTAAACAGCCTGATCGTGGCCTTCATCGCCACGGTGGTCGCGACGGTGGTCGCAGTCTTTGCCGCGCTGATCCTGGCCCGGGGCGGACGCTTCCGGGGCCGCGGCCTTTCTTACGGCATTTTGATGCTGCCCATGACCATGCCGGAAATTGTCACGGCCGTGGCCACCCTGTCGTTTTTCACCGCCATTAAACTGGATATCGGCCTGGGGCGGGTGGTCATCGCCCACACCGTCTTCTGCATCCCATTCGCCTTTCTGCCCATCCGGGCCCGGCTGCAGGGCATGGACACCACCCTGGAACAGGCCGCGCAGGACCTCTATGCCAACGAATGGCAAACCTTTCGCTATGTCACGCTCCCCCTATTGATGCCGGGCATCATTTCCGGAGCCATGCTCTCCTTCATTATTTCCATTGATGATTTTATCATCACCCTGATGGTGGCGCCCGCCGGGTCGACCACGCTGCCCCTTTACATCTACGGCATGGTCCGCATGGGTGTCACGCCGGAAGTCAACGCCCTCTCCACCGTGATGCTGGCCATATCCCTCGTCTTCGTTTCCACGAGTTACCTTATCGGCCGCAAGAAGCAGGCCGGAACAGCGAACCAATAAAGCCGTTCCATTCCGCTTAACACGATAAGGGTAATGCCCCATCGGTATTGCATTCCCCCATTTGATGCGCATCATATGGGTAACCCTAAATCCAAACAAAACCCCTATGGCGAAACCGTCATAGGGGTCGTGATAAGGAGTCCATCATGAACCAGATCAAATGTGCTGCCGAAAAACTGTCCTTACGAACGCTGGGATTGATTCTTCTGCCATTTGTGGCTTTTTTTACGATCGTCGCCAATGTTGTTCTGCCTTTTCTGGGGCTTTTTCTGGCCATCCCGTTGTTTGTCCTAAACGGCGTTCTGCTTGCGGCCCCCAAAAGCAAAACCTGCCAGCTTTTGTTGAGCTGACCATCGAGACCGTGGGCCTGACCGGATAACGGGCACTCCAGCGGCGGTATTCCCCCATTCGTTTGCTCCGGCAATGGAGCCTCCCTGTTACCGGAGCAATGCCGTTACGCCACCCTCGCACAACGCGACTTGACCGGATGTTGAAAACGCGCGCCCTAAGATGGTGATCGGCATTGGCGGTTACCCCTTGGGTTTGGCGGGTCTGGTAT
The DNA here is from genome assembly GCA_014237395.1 of Desulfobacteraceae bacterium. Lineage (GTDB taxonomy): Bacteria > Desulfobacterota > Desulfobacteria > Desulfobacterales > UBA5852 > JABZFP01. The sequence goes on from JABZFP010000013.1 coordinate 154,646, forward strand.
GAGAAATCATATTCGGGTTGGACTGGAGAAATTGCAGAAGATCATCCGCCGCCGGGTGATCGGCGGGATCCTTGGCGAAATGGCTGAAGCGGATGCGACCGCCTGTATCGATAATAAAAACCCCGGGCAGCTGGCGGACATCCCCTTTGGGGATACCGATGCCATGTCCCTTGGCCAGGGCTGCAAGCCCCTTCATGGCCATGCCAACTGAAAGAAGGGCTTTGGGTGTTGCCTGTTTGAGTTGAAAGGCCTTGAAAAGTTGTTTCTCCGGGTCGGCAACCATCGGAAACGGGACATGGAACTGCGCTTTGAACGCCGCGGTTTCCTCGACCGTCCCCAGGCCGACGAGTACGATGCGGGCGCCCAACTTTTGAAACTGGTCTTCTTGCCGGCGCAACTGCGCCACCTGCTCACGGCAGAACGGTCACCCGTAATGGCGCAGGAAAACCAGCACCAGCGGCCCTTCTTGCCAGAACCGGCTGATACGTGCAACGGTGTCGTCCCACAACACCACCTCCTGGTCTTTGATGCTGTCCATATCGATAGGCATAGCGATTTCCTCTCACATTTGATCGTGTAAAATTGAATTGCGCCGGACCCGGTGGGCGCCCCCGGTTGTTTTGGAAAGCACGTGTCCTTTCCATGCATTATCGATAGGATAATCACATGCCCGCCAAGGGCAACCATGTCATTCCTTTCGCGAAGGATGATGGGTTTATCCTATAACTTCCCCCCAAATATTCGTCTATTGCAATGTCAGCGGTATGTCAAAACTTATAAGGCAGTATGCTACAGTTCATTTAACCCAAAGGAGCTTGTCATGAAAATAGACCTTGTCTGCTTTTCCAAACTTGTCAATGCGGATACGTGCGATTACCACAACAGCCGGGTATACGATATGGCTGAGGGCCAGAAGGTGGAAGATCTTCTCCAAGAGGCCGGCATCCCCAAAGACGACGTCAAGATCGCATTCGTCAACAGCCGGATCGTGGGCTTCGATACGGTCTTGTCCGACGGCGACCGGGTCGGGCTGGCACCCGCGGTTGGCGGGATGTAGCCGCAAGGCGGACCGTTTGAGAAAGAAGCTGGTGGTTCACACGCCGGCATCACTTTGTGGGCCGTGAGAAATTTGCAGCCCTGTGCAATCAACCGTTGAAACGGATGGGGAGACGCAACCGTCCCTGAATCTGGCCTTGATTATCCAGCGGGCCGGATCATGGCTTCGAGCTGTTTCATCATGGCATGTTTATAGCCCAGCCGTTTGGCATCGGCGAGGTAGCCGGCGGCCTGGTCGGGTTGGTCTAAAAAGCGGGCATGAATCACGGCCAGATCCCAATACGGGTCGGCCAGGTAGGGATCGAGCGCGATGGCCTCTTTGAACAAATTGCACATCGTATCGATCTCTTCCGGCGAAGGCCGCGTGCCGGCTCGGTCGCAGGTCATCAGGATGTCTTCCCCTTTACCCCCGCGGGCCAGGGCAGCCCGGCGCTTCAGGGTGGGATTTTCCGGGTCGCGTTTGAGGAACCGGTCCACATAGGCAATGGCGTCATCCAGGCGCTGGGCCTTGAGCAGTTCCGCGTAGTGAAGCCGATCGAATTCTTTACCCATTCTGCTTTTCTCCCTTATGATTGTCGGAGCGATGTTGCGCCTCACCGCTCAAAACGAAATTGTCACGATCCGGAGCATTCGATATTCCACGGCGAACCAAACTTGGATGTTCGGTTATGCACGTTAACAAGTCAAGAATGCCCCATTCTTTTCTCAGGGCTATAATCTGATCTATCTTTGATTTAACGCGATGATATTAAGCTAACAGTCAGGACGTTTAAATGTTCGTCGTCAATTTTGACGAAAAATTATAATTTTATACCTTTATTCGCAACTATGGACGACTTTTTTTATTTTTCAAGCAAGGGAGAACTCAAAGATCGACGCCGACGTCCCTAAAAGGGCAAAAACGGCACGGGCGGTCCCCTTCTAGACGAAAGGACCGCCCGTGCAATAATAACAGCCAATCAGGATTGCTCAATATTCCGGACCGTCGGGTCCGGTTGGATCACCGGGGTCACCCACCGCCGGGGAAAAGTTCTGGCCGGCGATCATACGGGTCGTGGCGTCGCTCTGGTGCTCGCCGAATGTTGCCCGGCCGCGAACCGGCCGGTTGCTCTGGCCGGCACGGGGATCGTCAGGGTCTTCGCCACCTGGTGAGGGCTGATTCGCATAGCCTTTGGCAAATTCCGCCACCCCTTCCATCACCGGGCTGCCGGCCTCGTCCGGTCCGCCATCTTCCGGATCGACCGGTCCCACCACGTAGGGCACAACGTGCGTTGCGCCCCATATATCGTTTAACTTTTTTCGTCGTTGTTGTTCGGACGGATCGGATTCCGGCCCGCCACCGCTGCCGCCGCGGCCATCCCCGCGGGCGGCGCCCTGCATCCGGAAGGCCTCGTTGGTGTTGACCAAAACCTCACGGTACTGGCTGGTCGGAGATCGGACCTCGTCAGGATCGTCTCCTTCCGGTTCGGGATCCTTTTCCACATTGGCGGCATCCTCATCCATCACATCTTCATCCCCTGCATTATCGGTGTCTTTGGTGCCCTTCCCGCCACCGTCGTCTGTATCGCTGTCTACCGGTTCCAGCGTACCCCAGGTGACATTCTCGTCGTCCGGCCCCATCCGCGTGTCGCCTTCGATCCATTCGTACTCGCCGTCCTCGAATTCCATCAGGCCGGTGGTCCGTTCATCCATCCCATCCGGTGGAATGGCCCCCGCTTCGCGCAGCTGCCGCTTGGCGGCGGCAATCTGTTCTTCTCTGGCCCGATCACCGGGCGGATAGGAGGTGTCAAGCCCCTCTTCGCCGCTACGGTCCGGCCCCCCGTGACCTGGAATCCGCCTGGAATCGACCCCTCCCGGCAACGGTGTCGTGAGGCCCAATTCGATATCGCGAAAACGCGCGTTTTCCATCGCCAGTTTGTCTTTGATGCGACGCGCGTGCTCGGGCATCAATCCGGGCCCACTTTCCACCGGTTTGATGCCGCCGCGCTGGTCATTGACACGGCCATCGAAGACATGCCCCCGGAAGCCGGCAGAAGATGCCTTCCATCGGAGCGCGGTCCGATCGGGCATTCTCAGATGGCCCTGCGCTGCCACCGGCGGTTGGGCAGAAGGCCTGATCCCCTTTGCTATCGGATTCGCCGACGATGGGTGCCTCACCGCCGCGGGCGTTTTTTGTTTAACGATCGACGTGGGTGACGGGGTCGTTTGTCCCGCCTTCCCGGCCCAGACACCTGATGCAGACAACGCCATGACGATGGCCGCCGAAAACATGATCATTGCGGTTTTTTTGGGTTTCATGATGCACCTCCCTATGTCGTAAATGGAATGATCGTGCGCTTGAACCTGTGTAGCGTTCCAGTCACAAAAGGTTCATTTGGAGGTGAAGCGACGCGGAAGGTGGCTGGGGAGGGTCGATGATCGATGCATTGTTTATCAGCCGTTGAGACCCGGCGTTTATGGATATGGCGCGATTCGGCCGAACGATGTGTGTGGTGGGGGAGGTTTTTCTAAGGCGTTATCTCGACAACCGTACCAATTGGCACGAACTTATAGATTTCTTCCATTTCCTGGTTGGTCACCGCAATACACCCTTCCGTCCAGTCGGTCTCGGCATGCGACACACCGACCTGCGAGAAACCGTTTTTGATGCCATGGATCATGATATCGCCGCCCGGCGAAACACCAAGTTTTTTGGCCCGTTTTTTGTCGTGTTCGTTGGGATAGGAAATATGAAGCGACAGATGAAAGCCGCTGTTGCCGTTTCTTGCATCGATATGGTAGGTCCCCTCCGGGGTCTTGTTGTCGCCCTGCCGTTCTTTCGGTCCCACCGGGTTGCCGCCCAGGGCAATCTTGTAGGTTTTGATCACCTCGCCCTTTGAGAGAAGCGACAATCGCCGCGCTTGCTTTTCGATCATGACCTTGTCGGCCGATTCCATCCTGAGTGTAAACACCGTCTCTTCAAGCGCTTCGATTTTTTCCTGCAGGGCCACAATCTCATCCGCTTTGCCTTCCAACGCTTGCCGGGACGTCTCGAGCGCCGCCTGCTGCGCTGCAATTTTTTGATCCTTGATGATCACATTGTGGATCTGCAGGATCATCATCTGGCTGTCGTACCTGTATTCACTATCCGGGTAATCCTTTACGATTTTCTGAAAACAGTCGAGCGATTTCCGGTAGTCTTTTTGCGCGTTTCTGGGATAAGCATAGACAATTCCCATCTCGAAGAGAACGCGGTCCTCGACCGCGGGATAGTTGGCAATCAGTTGCTCATACTTCCCCAGGGCCGCCCCGTAATTCCCCTGGTTGAAAAATTGGTTGGCCTCCTGCGAGAGGGTTCCTTCATCGATGTGACTGCATCCGCCGCCAAGAATGGCGGTTAGCATGATGCCGACGACCAAGAGGCGAAAAAATCCGCCTGTGCTGCACAGCCCCATTTCCGAAACCGTTTTATGTCGCAATGATCGCAAACCCCGCTCTCTTCCGGATAGATCCCAAATGGCTTCGAAAGGAAGTGACCGGTCTGTAAAACCCGGCCACTTCCTTTCAATCTACTTTTTCATTGATTTCTTGAATTTTTCATCCGCTTCTTTTGCTTTTTCCTCGGCGAGGCGTTCCTTTTCCGCCGCGAGGGCCTCTCTTTCGTTCGCTCTCATTTCAGCTTCTTCGGCGCGCTCGATGGCTTCATTGGCCTTCATAATGGCTTCGTCGGCCGCCATCTTGGCCTCCTCTGCATCCTGAGCCGCCTGATCCGCTTTCGCGGCCATCGCCTTTTCCCGGGCTTCGACCGCCTCGAGGTCGCCTTTTGTCGCGCACCCCCCTACCGCAATCGCCAGCGCAAGCATCATGGTAATCACTAAAAGAGCTTTCTTCATAATGGTCGTCCCTCCTTTCCCTTCCGTCCGTTTAGCTTACCTTAACAGCAATGTCACATCCGCCGTACAGGCTGTGCGGCCAATAGGCACCGTTTATCCACAGCCTGTTTATGCCACCATGCCTCGCGATGGTTCGCAAAGCATGGATTGCCTTTACCCAAAAGGAGCGTTTGCCATTTCGGGGTTAGGTTTCAAACACCACACCTTTCAATTCCAGATCGATTTTCAAGCGTTTGGCTGCGTCCCTGGCCGCGCGCCTGTTCTCGAAAGGGCCGGCCAGAACACGGTGGCGACCGTTCTTTGACAACACTCTGGCGGGAATCGGCGGCCCCTGATGGTTGATAATGGCCGCCAGCCTCCGGGCGTCGACCTTGTCAGTCAACGTCGCCGCCAGGACATACCATGCGTCCGTTTGAAATTCCGGCACGTCCGGTTTGCCATGCAATCTGGACGGGTGCCAGAGTTTTAGGGGTTCCACCATCGCCATGTCACTTCCAGGAGGGATCGCGGAGACCGGCACAGGGAATCCGCTGGCCTCGATCACGACGTCCTTGACCTTTTTCCAATCAAGCGCGTTTCCCGATGCCTTTTCAATTTTTTTCAATTTGGCATAGACCTTCTTCCAATTGGCGGTGCCTGATTCCTCAAAGGGGGTATGCGCTTCCAGATAGACAATCCCATCACGCTGGCCGGCGAGATAGGGCTGGTTCACAATTTTTACCGGTGTTTTCACCGGGGTGTTTTCGAAAAGCCTCACGACGTCTTCGGGGTAGAGCCGTATGCAGCCGTTGGTTGCCCTGAGGCCGACACTGGCCGGCTTGTTCGTACCGTGGATCAAATACGTTATCCGGCTTAGATAGAGCGCGTGTTCGCCCAATGGATTATCAGGCCCCGGGGGTACACTGGGCGGCAGCGGATCGCCCTTTTTCCGATGATCGGCCGCAATCGAGGCGGGTACGTACCAGGTCGGAAGGTGCTTTTTGCGGCTGATATACATTTTACCCATGGGGGTGGGCCGCTCCTCGGTACCGATCCCGACCGGGTAGGTCGACACCTCCAACAGATGAGCGTTTTTTTTAAAATGAAAAAGCCTCATCGTGGCCTGGTTGATCACGATACCTTTCCGGGGGGCGTCGGGCAGGATAAAACTCATCGGCAACAAGAGACGCTCCCCGGCCTCGGGCACCCATATATCGACCCCCGGATTAGCGGTACTGACGGTATTGAGTCCCAGGCTGAAATGTCGCGCGATATCCGGCAGCGTATCCCCCTCTTCCACCCTGATCATCGCCAACCGACCGATCACGTCGACGTCTTTGGCAACGACAAAGTCATTCCGCTCGACCCCATCCGCCGTGTGCATTGGAAATGGCAGCGATTCATTCAAAAATCCCCGCACATTGGCACAGCCCGGCATCGACAGGACGAACAGTAAAAGAACGGTTAGAGAAAACCGGTGGGAAGTGGGCGGCAGAACGATCATGCGATAAGGGTTCCTATTCCGATATTTTTCAATAAAAATAGTTAAATGCTATCTGACAAAGGAGCGGTATAAAGACAAAACCCATTGACGGCAAGGCGATCAAAAGCGCCAAACCGATAATGCTAAAGCATGAAATATACCAGGCTCCCCCGATAGTTCAAGTCAATCTGAATTTTATTGAATTTACAGATAATTAAAAGCAGCGGCCCCTTTGGCACTGCTATTTTCGCAGCCCAAGGCGTGCATTTTTATTAAAGCCTGTTGATTATTTTTATCATTGCAGGCGCTTTGGCAGCTTACGGTAACAAGCATTCCGCGATATGGCCGGGCGATCTACGGTATCGGCTGTGCCATCCCCTGAGCCCCGGGAGAGACCCCGGTCTCCTCCGGCTTGCAAATGTTCCGACGGGCGAATAAGAGAAACGTCATGGCCAGCTCAGACAAACCCCAGCGTTTCTATGGCACCACGATCGTGGCGGCCTGTTTTACCATTCAAGGAATCGGCGTTGGCAGTTTCATTGCCTGCGGCGTTTTTTTCCCGTCCTTGCTGGATGCGTTCGGCTGGTCGCGCACCGTTATTTCCGGTGCATCGTCCATGGCCTTTCTTCTCATGGGGTTTCTGGGCATCATCATGGGGGCGCTGAACGACCGCTTTGCGCCGCGGGTCATCATGACCGTGACCGGCGTCATTCTGGGAAGCAGCTATCTGCTCCTCGGACAGATGGCGGCCGTCTGGCAGTTCTATCTCTTTTTCGGCCTGATGACAGGCATCGGATTGAGCGGCATCGACGTCATCGCCCTGACGACCACGAGCCGCTGGTTTACCGCCCGCCGCGGGGTCATGACAGGCTTGGTCAAGGTGGGCACCGGCGCCGGCCAGTTGATCATGCCGTTCCTGGCCGGGGTGTGCATCACGCGCTTGGGATGGCGCAGTGCCTACAGCATCATCGGCCTGATCGTGCTGATCTGCATTGCCGGCGCAGGTCAATTGCTGCGCCGTGACCCCGCGCAGATGGGGCAAATGCCCGATGGCCGATTCGATCCCCTTGACGAGGCCGGTCCAGGGGTCGAAAGCGGGCTTTCGTTGGCGGAAGCCCTGCACTGCAAACCCTTCTGGGTGCTCGGCGCGCTCAATCTTTTTGCCGTCGCCAGCATGTTCGTCGTCCTGGTGCACATCGTCCCCCACGCCTCGGACCTCGGCATCGCAACCATCCAGGCCGCGGGCATCCTCTCCACCATCGGCGGGATCAGCATGCTCGGGCGCTTGTCGGTGGGGGTTGCCATCGACAGGATCGGCTCGCGCAAATGCATGCAAATCTGCCTCGTGATCCTGATTGCAAGCTTCATCTGGCTGCAGATGGCCCGGGACGTGTGGATGCTGTATTCTTTTGCCGCCATCTACGGCATCGCCCACGGCGGCATCTTCACCGTGATCTCACCCATCACCGCCGAGTTGTTCGGTATCCGCTCCCACGGCGCCCTTTTCGGCATTGTCGCCTTCAGCGGCACCGTGGGCGGGGCGGCCGGTCCGATCCTGGCCGGCCACGTCTTCGATATGACCGGAAGCTACCAGCTGATCTTCATGGCCCTGATCGGCCTGGCAGCCGTCAGCCTCCTGCTGACCCTGCCGCTCAAACCGGCGCGGTCCTGACCACCGGCCCCATTCCCTCGCCCCCTTTGGAACAACGGATAGCGCGCTCCAAGCCCGCGCGCAAAGAATGCAGCCGCTGCGCCGGCAACCCCATTTTCCATTTTTTCTGCCCTTCTTGGCGCACGGTGGGCATTCAGGGCAGTAACAGGGTGATAAACGACAAAATCATCCAGCGGAAAAAGTCAATGACAGGGTTTAGCACACCAAAATAGAGCAGCCCGATGATAATAAAAAATCCATACCGCTCGATACGGAAAAGCTGGGTTTGGACTTTTGGAGATGCAAATCCCATGAGAATTTTAGACCCGTCGAGCGGCGGCAGCGGGATCAAATTGAACGCGGCCAGGATGATATTGATCTGCGAAAAATAATGGAGCAGCACCGCCGGCAGACTGTACGGCGCCGGGGAGAGCAGCCGTGTCAGAAAAAGCGCGCTGAACGCCAACAGCATGTTGGCGGTGATCCCGGCGGCGGAGACCAAAATCATGCCCATGCGCCGGTCACGCAAATGGCTGAAATTCACCGGCACCGGTTTGGCCCATCCAAAGCCGAAAATGAAGAGCATGAGAGTGCCCATGGGGTCGAGGTGCTTGAGGGGATTCAGGCTCAGCCGGCCCAACGATTTGGCGGTCGAATCCCCCAGGCGGTAAGCGACCCAGCCGTGCGCCAACTCATGGAAAATGATGGCATACAAAAGCGGTATGGCAATAAGGATGAACGCAACCGGATCTTTCAGCAACAGATTGAGCAGGCCCATGAGTTTTCTCCAGGTAGGTGGGGACCTTTAATTTTCTAATAACCAATAACTGATTTTCTATTTTCCCTCCAGTTCTCAGCAAGCTACGCGGCGTTGTGCGAGGATCACTTTTGGTTTTTAGGCCTGCAGTTCGATATCCCGGCACTTCTGGTCCAGCTGGTAGGAGATGCGAATGATCATTTCGGTGGTCAGCGGTCTGGCCTGGATGTGATCAAACAGGGAGTCGAACTGTTTGGGATTGACGATGGGAATGCCTTTGCTCGACGTGCGTTTGACGAACCAGCCAGGCAGCGCAACGATGGCGCGCACCGTGATGTCTTTCCCCACGGCCTGGCTCAGCCAGTTGGACAGCCATTTGGACTGGCGCTTGGCCTGGGCGATCATGTCGATGTCGGTGCCGTTGGGGAAATGCAGCGCGCGGCCGTCGTACGCCACCGTGGCATCCTGCTGGCGGTTGGTGGTCGTGCGCTTGGAACGGGTCTTGGTCTCGATCGCAAAAACGCCCTTTGCCCCCACCACGATGTGATCGATGTTGAACTTCTCCGCCGGGAAATCATGAAAGACCCGATACCCCGCCAGCATGAGGCGATTCAAGGTCTGGCCAGCGGTCAGCTCGCCCTCGTAGCCCAGCCGGATATTGCGTCTTTCCTGTAAAAACCCGCGCAGCTTGAAAAGCGTATACCCAAGAAACCCGGTTGCAAACACGCCGGCCACAATGGCTTCGATATAATTGAATGGCCGATTCCCAAAATAAAGATTGGATATGTATCCCGCATAGATTGCGATGGGAACCGATAAAAGCGCGGCGGTCTGGATGCTGATTTCCTCATTGAGCTCATCCAGACGCTTTAGCAGGCTCTGGCCGGGGAACCGCTCCAGTTTCTGGGTAAAGGGCGACCGCAGTCCCTTGCGGGCGATTTGATATCGGAAAATGTTGACGGCGCCAATGGCGATAAAGACCGTTCCAATTATGATGATAAATGGGATGAGTTGATGCAAATGCGAACCTCTTTATTGTTGGAGGGTGAACGGCTGCCAATGGGCAAGGTTTGCTCCCCTTTGTCCCCGTAGCCGTATCGCGATATGTCGCAAGACGATTTGATGCCAGTAAATAGAAAGTAAGGGTATTCTATATTCCCCTTGTCAAAAAAAACAATGATTAGGGTTCAATAGATTTTAATGTTGCGGAGGTTGGTCCAGGTTGGTTCAGCGTACCAGATTTCAAGAAAATCGCTTATGGATGCTTTTTCGCGTTGTGTCCACCCGTCAGCGACAGGTTTTCGAAGAAGGGCTTTAATGCCTGCAAACGCAGGCGCGTGTTTCGAGGCCAGATCCGCAGCAATAGCCTTGGCCTTATCCATCAGGTGGGTGTCGGATGTCGCTTCCTGCACGAGGCCGAGCCCCAGCGCTTCTTCGGCCGAATACATGGCCCCCGAATAGAGAACCTTGGCTGCATTGGCGCTTCCAACCAGAAATCGCAACATCTCGGTGCTTCCCGCGAAAATGGACGAACCAAAAGCGATTTCGTTGAGCGAGATTTTCCCTTTATTGGCCGCCATGACGCGGTAGTCGCAAGCCAAGGCCAGCATGCAGCCCCCGGCGATGGTATGGCCGTTCAGGGCCGCGACAACGGGTTTCGGGAATAGAAACAGGTAGGTATAAAAGTCAGTAAAATTGATCAGGTAATCCCTGAAGTCATCTTTGGCGAAAGATCGAAACTCCGGGATATCAAAACCAAAAGAAAAAAACTTTCCCGATCCCGTAAAAACGATGGCCTTCGTGTCCGGGTCCGCTTCCAGGGCGCTAAAACACGCCCGCAGTTCGTCAATAACGATCCCATTCAGGGCATTCACCTTGCCTCGACTAAGAACGACGGTGGCAATACCATCACGCGTTTCCACTTTGGCAAAAGCCATGCTTCCTCCCCTGTCCTGAGCATTGGTGCAACGGCATACCGTTTTGGGCTAGGCCAGCGTCCACGGCTTGGTGAAGTAGGTTTTACGAACATCCGCCGCCTTGCTCGCGGCCCATTTCTCCAATCCCATTTTATTGATCAGGCACAGATTAAAGACCTTCATGTTATGCGGCAGATCGCCCGCTTTGTCAGCATAGGGGTGGAGGTTGTCGCAGGGGAACGCATCGCAGTCGCCGCAAAATGCCGCGCCCTTTTCCTTGCTGCATTCAAAGGCCGCACAGCGATGGTTCTCGCCGAAAACATGCTGTTGAAGAGGGATCCGGCCGTTGTGTTCACGGCACCCTTTGCACAGCATGACCTCAACCGGGATACCGTACTGGGAGGACATTTTCTCGACGATTTCCATCGCCTCCCGGTTCTCGTGGGCCAGATAGAAATGACAGTTGAAGCAGTCCAGGCCGCAGGGCGCCGTCATATGATAGTAGTCCATCAGTAGTCCTCCATGGCTGATAAAGGAGTCACCTTCGCAAAGACGCGTTTATACCAGTCAAACAATTTCGATATCACAGCACTTCTGGTCCAGTTGGTGGGCGATCCGGGTGATCATTGCCGTGGTCAGCGGCCTGGCCGGGATGTGCGGAAAAAGGAATCCGAACTGTTTGGGATTGACGACGGGGATGCCTTCACTGGACTTCCGTTTGACGAACCAACCCGGCAGGGTAACGATGGCCCGCACGGAGATATCTTCACTAGCGGCTTGGCTCAGCCAGCGCAAAAGCCATTTGGATGGACGTTTGGCCTGCGCGATCATGGCGATATCGGTGCCGCTGGGAAAATGCAGGGCCCGTCCCCAATCCCCGCTATCGCACATCATCTGTTGTTGTGCAAATATCTGCTCTTTCTTCAGATTGGGCACGGAACCGAACCGAAAAGTGAGAAATAGTGACACGCCATAAGCAGTAGAAGGATCCCGAATGGAATCATTGCCGCCAGAAGGGCTGTTACCCACACATTCTGCGATTTTCTAAATGTTGGAATTGTGGATAGATGCTGAATAGGAAATGATATGATGTTTGGTTTCGTGCCAGAGGCCGTCGAGGGTCGTGTCAGTTTGGCGAGACGCAATAAAACCATATCGACCAGGAATTTGTCACCTAGCAGAATGGCCTCATGCATAATCTCGCGATATAATCGCGTGTTCTTATAGTCGGCAATCAATGAGAACGCGTCGCTTATTTAAGTGAGTTACTGGTTACCCACAGCTTTAGCCTCTTGCAAAAGAAGACCGGCCGTTTTTTTGGCCACATAGGAAACCAACTCCTGGTCCTTAAGTATCAGGGCCTTGTTGAGTATGCTCAAGCACTCTTCCAGTCCGGGAAATTGACTGAAAATTCTTTGATGAACAAAAACGCCCTCTGATTTTTGTTTCGCTAAGGAGCCTGGGTTTTCCTCCTGGTAAAATAGAAGTTCCGAGAGCGGCAGGTGCAGGGAATCGGCAATCGCTTTCAAATCATCGAGGGTTGGTTTCTGTTTGTTGAGTTCGATATTCTTAATTTTGGTTCGGCCGGAATCGGGTGTGGTATTAAATGCTTCAGCACCCAGCTGACCCTGGTTTATTCCTGCCCGCTTCCTCAATATCTGGACGATTTCACCCTGTGTTAGTTCTACCATATGGCTCTCATTTTATTTCGGGGTGCACCCTGCGAAAGCGTGGTTTCAAAATCGAAATCCGCTCATATCCAGTACCACCATCGACTGAGGGCGGACGCCGGGCATATCTTGGCTTCAAACCCAATTTGTACGCACATTATCCATATATACACGCATTAAGTACGCGTTTACAATTAAAAATTAAAAATATTTCTATTTTTAGCAATATATTGGATATTTTATACATAAATTATCCAATATTTTGTTTATTTGATAATATATATGGACATTTTTTATTTTCCATGCTAACCAAAACCATTAACCGATTGTGCGTTGTCGTTCCGGGCACGGACAGCCCACCCCCAGTTTCCTGACTTTGAAAGAATACGGCTTGAAAATTAAAGTGCGGCGCTCTCACCCAGCCTCGGGTTGACCGTTAAAAATTCCTGACGAGGAGGATCGTATGAAGGTGAACGGCAAAGTCACCCGCCGAGAATTCATTTCAACCACGGCCGCCGTCGGCGCTTGCATGTGCGGGTTGAACGGTTGTCTCCTGTTCTCCCTGGAAGGCGATACACCCCAAATCCGTCCGCCGGCCTATGCGATTGAAGCGTCGGATAAGAATCTTGAAATCGTTATCGATATCGGGAAGGCCCCGGATTTGCTGACCGAGGGAAACGCCGTCAAGATAATCGATTCCCGAATAAAAGAGGCCATCATTATTGCGAATACGGGCCAGAATGCTTTCACGGTTTTGTCAATCGCCTGCCCCCATAATGGTTTTGAAGTCGAGTATAAACACGACCAGAAAATTTTTAAATGTATCAGTGTCAGTCGGGCCGAGTTTGCCTTTGACGGCCAGGTGCTTAATGGCCCTCCCCGAAAGCCGCTAACTTCATATCCGATCCGCCGTCAAGACGATAAGCTCATTGTTTCCATTGCCGTGTAGCGCAGGTACGGCCGACTTGCAGACCGGCACCCCCGATTTTCTTATACAAAGCATATGCATAGAGGAAGGCGTTAAAAAAGGGGCTTTCATGAAACCATCATCCGTGAGGGTGTCAAATTAACTGTGTAACTGGTTTTCATACTGTCACCCGTTCGCCAAAGAGGATGACAAACTGATTGAGCGCCGCTTTCCAGTCCCGGATCGGCATCGTCCACTTCTTAGC
>JABZFP010000020.1 GCA_014237395.1 Desulfobacteraceae bacterium
ATCGAACGGTTCAACCGCACCTACCGCAATGAGGTGCTGGATTTATATGTTTTCTCAACGCTGAGAGAAGTTCAGGAGATCACGGAAGGATGGATTGCCGAGTACAACCGGCAACGCCCGCACGAATCCCTGAATGACCTGACACCATCAGAGTATCTTGGAATGAATTCGCCCGAACTCTCTACTAATGGCACTAGCTTGGGGAGGTTTACAACACAGCATAACAGATGATAAAAAAACGGCACCCTCTCAAAAATCACGAGAAAGGGTGCCGTTTTTTAACTTGATCAATGGCGATCGTTAAAATTTGGTGCTTGTCACTTCCTTCTGTTCCAATTTGATGATTTTAGGTGTAAGAAAAATCAGTAATTCGTTTTGTTGGTCTGACTTCGACCCATATTTAAAAAGCAGTCCCAATCCCGGGATTTTCCGCAGCCCGGGAATGCCAGATTCGCCTTCGGAGACCGTTGCCTTAATGATCCCGCCGATAACGATTGTCTCGCCGTCTTCTAACAGCAATTCAGTCGTCGCAGAGTTGGTTGAAATAGGCGGTTCGCTTTGCGCCGATAGCTCAAGGACATCATCTTTTTTGATGGCAACGGCTAACATCACGCGATTGTCCGGCGTTACTTTGGGCCGAACCCTTAATTCCAAATCAACTTGTTTGAACTTAACGGAAGATCCGCCAGCCGAATCCCTTTCCTGGTAAGCAATTTCAAAGCCTTGCTTGATTATAGCCTGTTTCCCATCAAGCGTAAGGATTTTGGGGGCGGAAATAATCCGGGTCTTACCCTCTTCTTCACCCAACTGGAGCCGGGCATCAATGATGTCAAAAGGTGTTCCAGAGAGCTTGCTGAGTCCAAAGCCAATGGCACCTGAGTCCAATGCGGACGTAGGAATATTATCAGCCGTCATGTCAATACCGGTGACCTCAAAAACGTCTCCGAGATCAAAGCTGCCGATGCTGACCGTTCCCCAATCGAAACCAATATCACGGCGGAAGTCAGTATTGGCTTCCACAATACGCGATTCAATCAAAACCTGGGGCGTCACCTGATCCAGAATACGGATTATTTCTCTAACCCGCTCGATGGCTTTTGGTACATCGTTAATGATAATCATGTTTTTTGCTCTATCGACGGAAACATTCCCTCGGGGGCTGAAACGGCTGTCCCAGCCCACTTCATTTGCGCCCCCTGTTAAATCGCAAGCCTTGGCGATATGGGCACAGGCCGTTTCCTGGGCATCAATGTAGCTGCAGAGAAAAAACTCTGTTACCAATTCCTGTTCTTCATCGGCTTCGCGGGCAGCTTCCAGTTTTTCTTTTTCCAGTTTTTCTTCCCGAGCCAGAGTCGCCTGAGTCGCGATCCGATAAATGCCCTGCTCTTCCTTGAGGCCAAGCTGATTCATCTTTAGCACCAGGTCCAGCACTTGATCCCATGGCACCGGCTGCTCAAAATTCAAGGTTACCTTGCCGGTCACATCTTTATCGATAGCAAAGTTCTCGCCGGAAATTTCTCCCAAAATTCTGAAAACATTCTTAATATCCGTGTCATAAAAATTGAGCGCGATTTTTTCGCCCGAATAGACCTTCTGCGGTTCCAGTATCTTTTCATCTACCCGCTTAACAATCAGCCCCTCTTCAATCAGTACGCCAGCCGATGGCCGATCGACCAATTTGGAATCAGGTGTCGCACCCTTGCGTACAAATGCAGGATTCTCAGATAGAGAACCATCAGCCCCCATCTCGCTTTCTGTTGTCGAGGGAGTGCGATTGCGTTCCGCAGATGACCCTGCATCGCTGTGGCTTCTTGTCGCGACAGTATTCGGCAATTCTGCAGTTTCACCTTCCAGCGCTTTTTTCCATTTCGGCGCGTCGGTTGCCTCCAAAGGCTTGGGCGGTACCGTTGATGCCGCAAATCGAACAACAATAAAATTATCTTCCTGCTCGATTTCAAACGGCACCGATTCCCGAAGTTCAAATACCACCACGGCATCATTGCCCATCTGTTCTGTTTGAACCGGGGTAACCCGATCCAAGGCACTTTCAAATCGCGTCGTAATCAGAGGGCGCTTTCGATACTGCGGCACTTGCGTATCAAAAAGCTTCAACTGCAACTTCCGGTCACTGACCCGCTGCATATCATATCGTACGGCATCCGTCGTTCCAATGCTTACAACAGATTCACCCCCCTCAGCTCCGGTGAATTCTATTTTATTAAGCCAGGCAGGTTTTCCTGTTTCGCTGCTGTCGTTTTGATCCTCCGCAGGCTCACTAGCGGCAACCTGCTCCACCACGGCAGGTACAATCAAATCTTCGCGAATAATTGGCTTTTCTTCACTGACACTGATAATGAGTCCGTTATTGACCGGTTTGGACGCAAAAGCAGTCATATATGATTTATTTGTATCTAACACTACACGCAATTTGTCCGGATAACAAAAATGTCTTAAACCCGTCACCCATTGGGAATCGACAACGACTTTTTGCAGACCTTTATATGGGCTGCTCATGTTAAAGATGTCAAAAACGATACGTGGCGGGTTATCCACTGTAAATGCCGAATATTCCTGAATCATCCCGTCCGCCAGGATCGTGATGTCAATCCCATCTTCCCGCTCTTCGACATTAACGGTTTCAATACAGGTCCCTTTTGGAGCAACCAAAACTTCTTCCACCTCTACGGTGGTTTGTTCCTTGGTTGTTTCGCTTCCTCCTTTGACCGGCAAGGCTTCCTCCTCCACCGCATTACGAGAGAAGGCGATTATCATTCCCGCCGGGCTCTTTTCTACACTATAAACAGCATCTTCCGTGAGAATTACCGATATTTTAGCGGTATGCCCATCGGCCACCACTTCAGAGGTTTTAATTGAGGCGACTGGATCTATCGCTGTATCATACTGCGCTTCAACCCCAGTAAGTTTGGTTCCAGGAAAGTAGAATGTCACTTCCGGTGGCGTTGATTTACGAATATCGGAAAATAACAGATCCGGACTACCCTCCACCGAAAGATAGACCTGCGCCTCATCTTCGGTAATAGATAAGTTGTTGATCTGCTTAAGATCGCTTTTTGTTATCCCGGCACTATCCGCCGAGTTAACCGCCATCTGGCCAGCACAACCGGCGACCATTGATGACAGCAGAAGGAAGCTACAGATCAAAGCGGATTTGCGATATTTAATCAAAAATGGACCGATGAAGCGCATTCTAATTAGTCTCCAGGGGGTTTCTGAAGTTTAAGTTCACGTTTTTGACTTGTTGCTTTACCAAAATCATCTTCTGTCTGATGCTCGATGACAATACGTCCCTGATCGATCTCGGTAATGGTGCCACGCTCCAATCCTATCCTTGTACCGACCGTTACAACATAGCCTTTACCTGTGGCCTCCTCAACCAGGGCACGCTTGTATCCATTGCTGGTAACAATAGCCGTTAGCTTAAGCTGTCCAAGATCTAATTTTTCCAATGGCGTTCGAGGTCGTTCAGGCCCTTTGGGTTTAGCGACAACCTCTTGGGTCTTCGGTTTAGTTTCTTCTTTGTATAGGGGTGCAAATGGATCGATTTTTCCAACCGGATTATAGGGCATGCGCGTTGAGACCGCGGCCACAACAATAGCGTCCTTATTTGTGGTTTGTGAAACATTTTCTGCATTTTTTGGCTGTGGGCTATTTTTCGTTTTGGATAAATTTTGAGGCTGCTTTTCGATCTGTTTCGTAACAACAGCTTCTTTAGAAGCTACTTTACCCTTCTGACTCTCACAGCTTATAAACATGAGAGCAAGACTGAGCAATAGAACCATCGCTATTCGGTGTGTCACTGAAATTTTGGTCATGTCCGATCGCTTTATCATCATTTTCAGCACAATTATTGCCATAAAATGGTTATTTTTTCTTGAGCTTCTTGTTTTTTGGATCGACTTTTTCCGGAGTCGGCTCAATAAATTTATAGGTTACCGCTTCACAACTCGTCGTTAAATCTCCTGTGTTATCTCGCGAAATCTGTATATTGCGAATATTGACGATACGTGACAAATTGGCAACTTTGTCAAAAAACTGGGCGACATTATGATAACCGCCTCTGACCCTTATTGAAACAGGGATTTCAGCATAGAAATTCTTATTGACATCTCCCCTGGGCTGAAAAAGTAAAAAATCAAGTCCGGCTTGCTGTCCGGATTGTGATACACCGGTAAGCAGAGAGGAGATCTCTTCCTTCTCTGGAAGAGACTTCATCACAAGGTTAAAATCCCGTTGTTTTGATTCGAATTCTTTGCGTAGCGTTTCGAGTTGCTGCGCATTCTTCTTTGATCGCTCCAGATCTGTCGAGAGCCTTTTATGCTCTGCGTCAAGCTTTCCAATACTTTGCCATCTTGGCCAATAGGAAAGAAACCAGAACAGGACAAATAGGAGAATGAAAACGCTAACACATATCACTATCCGTTGAACTTTCGATAGTTCGCTTACACGATCAAATAACGTATCCAATTGTTTTGAGGTATTACCGAATTTACCCATTATGATTGCTCGTTAGTTACTTTCGTTTGTTTTTTTTATCATTTGGCTTTTCAGGAGTTTTAACCATTTTAAGGGCAGTTATTTCAAATTTTTTCATGTTAAGACTTCGGATTTCTTCTTGTTGAAGCTTGTTCAAACGAACCTTTTCATACATATGGCTACTTCGTTCATTTAATTTGGATATTTCTTCCAGATTATCTATGAAATCCGCCACCGTTTTATTGTCAAGCGCAATCCCATCGATATCCATCTGGCTGCCGCCGATATTCAATCTTGTCAGCCACATCCGCTCCGGCACGATCTTATCGGTTAGTTCCTCCATAATGTGCACCGGCTCGAACCGCTGCTTTTCCAAGTCTTCAATTACATTTTGCCGCATTTCTAAATCTTTAAGCTTTTTTCGGATTGTATTAATTTCATCATTCTTTTTCTTGTAGAGAGCCAATTCTTTTTTGGTATCCGAAACACTCGTCGTAAGGCGGGTTTGTTTGTTCCCTAAATAAAAATGTACCCACACAAAAACGATCATAACTAGCAACAAGCAGAGGAAAAACACCGATACCTGTCGACGGATATTTTCTTTCTTGCGGGCAGCCCTAAACGGTAATAAGTTTATACGTATCATTTATCATTAACTCTTCTGATAGCGAGTCCCATGCAGATCGCTGCTTGTGGCGCGATCTGCTGAATGTAGGCCGAGTCAAAGGCATCGTCGTCGATGTGCAAATTCTGAAAGGGATTGACCATTTCGACATGAGCCGATGTTTCTGCGCCGAGGAGCTGGCGAAACTCTGCAATATTGGCTCCACCGCCACTCAGTACAATACGGGTAATTTGGTCTTCAGGATATGTCGAGTAGAAAAAATCCAACGCTCTACGTATTTCCGTGCACCAGTCCGCCACAACCGTAGATACAATATTTTTTAAATCTTCACTTGAAATCTTATCCTGCTGGTCACCCTGTTTTAATTGTTCGGCTTCTTCCAATGAACAACCAATCAAGGATACAATTTTTTGGTTGATTTGGCCGCAACCCAATGCCACATCCCGCATAAAAACCGAGGTAACCCCCTTCAGGATATTGAGTGATGTTTTGCTGGCGCCAATATCGATCAAGGCAATATTTTCATCCTGAGCATCATAATTCAATTCAAATATGTTCTGCAGCGCAAACGCCTCGACGTCGATGATGCACGGATTCAAACCTGCCATGTTCACCAGGTTGATATAGTCATTGACCATTTCCTTCTTTGCCGCGACCAAAAACACATTCATTTGATTCGGGTTGTGTTCACTCTCTCCCAGAATTTGAAAGTCGAGATTCACATCTGCAATATCGAAAGGAATGTATTGCTCCGCTTCAAACTGTATGGTCTCTTGCAATTGCTCCTCAGGCATTGTCTGAACATTGATCTTCTTAACAATGACAGAATAGCCGCCAATGGAGACGGCAACACTATTTTCCTTTATATTGTAGGTCTTGAACAGTTGCTGAATGGCTTCGGCCACCGCTTCAGGATCGTTGATAGCACTATCTTCGATTGCCCCTGCAGGGATATCGATCATGCCAAATTTTTTGAGGACCAGACCTTTTTTACCCTCAACGACCTCTCCCGCTTTGATGGATCGGGAGCCGATATCCAGCCCAACTAAATGATTCTTATTACCAAACAACATGGAGTTCTCTTATTCTTTAAAAATTTTTTCTTTTTCGGAAAGATTCAGGCCCAGTGCCAATAGAATCTTTCGCTTGGTTTCCATCCGACAAGGAAGTCCTTGTTCGATTCGAGAAATCGTAATCGGTGAAACGTTTGCATCCCTGGCTAATTCCGCTTTGCTCATCAGAAGGGACTCACGTACTTCTTTTAAAGAGTTTTTACCGCCCATATATTTTCTACGCAATTTTTTAATTTCAGTTTATTCTTCTTTTTCAACCCTGTTATTTTGATTTACACCCTGCTCCTTTGAAGTCAAGGAAATTATACAAAATTTATATATAATTATGTGTAGTTACTAAATATTGTGTGCCTTTTACCATAACTTCACTACATATTGTGCCACACTACGCGTAATTTGGCCTAATGGCGCAAAGCTTCCATAATCACCACCCGCTATCATCACTCTTCGGCCAGAATCGCATAATAGTTTATAGAAAATTTGGTTCATAAGGATTGTGAGAGCGGTTGACACGCGGGGGCGGGTCCTTAACTCAGAGTGGACAAGTGATATTTTTCAGGCTAAACAAGATTAAACACTTGATCTCTAAACAGAAAGGCCGTGATGAATTGTCAACCGACTGAACAATTGTTTAATCCTTTTCCTGTAAAAACCAAATGATCGGCCAATGCGTTGATCTGAGATACAAACCTTTGCCAAAATACGGTCGTCTCTGAATGAACCATCGCCATCCATCAAAATTTCAAGAGCCCAGCAAACCTTTTAGACTGGTGAAATATTTTACCATGACCAGCCTTATTGTTATTTTTGCCGGTGCGATCATTCTTTCCGGCCTGAATATCCATTGGGCGCGGCAAATGCAGCTAAAAAAAAGCGAGGACTATGCCCTGCTGCTTATCGAAAATTTAAACCATCAGATTTTCCTACAATTTATTATCCCCACCGTTCTGAAACATGGCACCATCCATTTACGTGAAAATGACCAATTTGAACTGATGGACAAAGTGGTCCGAAGCACCTTGCACAGCTTTAATGTTGATCGTGTCACTATTTACGATCTGGACAATACCATCTCCTACAGCCTGGATCGAAAAGTGGTTGGCAAACAAAATGCCGGCGGAACCTATTACCAGAATGCTCTCAAAGGTCTTCGGCGGACCCACCTCGAGCAGCGGGGGAATTTTCTCCAATTATTGTTTGGCATTCCAGATGAAAGCCGCATCATCACTTACGCTCCTCTCCGAGCTGAAAAACCTTTATCACGTGTGCCTGGTCCGGTTTTAGGAGTTGTCGAGCTTGTCCAAGACATATCCTCCGAGTATCAGGCCATTTTTCGTGTACAAATACGCGTCATTCTTACGTCAACCGCCGTCATGCTCTTTTTGTTTCTAATTTTACTTCTGGTTGTACGGAGAGGAGAAGATATTATTGAAAAGCGCGCCATGGAACGCTTGCGTTTGGAAGAACAACTGGCACGCGCCAAACATTTATCGAGCCTCGGTGAAATGACCGCCAGTATTTCTCATGAAATTCGCAATCCTTTAGGCATTATCAAAAGTTCTGCAGAATTACTTCAAAAAAAAATCCATCAGCTGGACCCTGACAACCCCATGCCGGGAATTATCGTCGAGGAGGCCTCGCGGCTAAACGGAATAATTACCGATTTCCTGAACTTTGCCCGTCCGCATCAACCCGATTTAAGGCAGGGGCGCATTCAACCCATTATTGAAAAAACCCTGCGACATCTTCAATCAGAATTCGACGCGCGTCGTATCATCATCCATAAGCAGTTTGAACCTATCGTTGGCGACGTATTGATTGATAGCGACATGCTATACCAAGCGTTGCTCAATTTACTCATCAATGCCATGCAGGCCATTGAAAAGGACGGTTGTGTTGACATTGTTTTATCCGAACACCATTCTCAGGTGAAGCTGACCTTGCACGACTCTGGGCCTGGAATTGATGACAGCATACGTGATAAAATCTGGGACCCGTTCTTTACCCACAAGGAAAAAGGCACAGGCTTAGGCCTGGGCATCGTGAAACAAATTATTGAAGCTCATGACGGGCTGATTACGATCACAAACGCCGGCCAAGGCGGCGCGCTGGTCGAGATATTGCTGCCGCTCTACCGGGAGACTTGACGATGGAATCGATACTGGTCGTTGATGATGAAAAAAACTACACGGCGGTTTTGAATGCCGTTTTGGAAGAGGAAGGATTTGAAACCTTTGTTGCCAATAGTGGGGCGAAGGCCCTCGAGATAATCGAAAGGGAAGAGATCAGCCTGGTTATCACCGATATGAAAATGCCGGTCATGGATGGGCTTGCCCTGTTGGAGAAAATCAAACGGCGTCAGCCTGACATGCCGGTAATCCTTATGACAGCCCACGGCACGGTTGATAAAGCTGTGGAAGCCATGCAGAAAGGTGCTTATACCTTTATTCTCAAACCTTTCGAAAATGAACGTCTGGTGATGTACGCACACAAAGCAGTTGAGTTGCACCGCCTCGTCAAAGACAACCAGCGCCTCCAGCATGAGGTTGAACACCAGTATAGCTTCGACAACATCATTGGCAAAAGTCAAGCCATGCAAAACGTCTTTAAAACCATCCGTAAGGTCGGCCCGGCATCGGCCACGGTACTTATTTTGGGTGAAAGCGGCACAGGGAAGGAACTGGTGGCGAAATCCATCCATTTCAACAGCCCACGCCGGAATAAACCGATCGTTGCCGTCAACTGTGCCGCTTTGGCTGAGAACCTATTGGAAAGCGAGTTGTTCGGACATGAAAAAGGGGCATTTACAGGAGCGATTTCGCGCAAAAAGGGACGGTTTGAAATGGCCGATGGCGGCACGATCTTCCTTGATGAAATTGGCGAATTGCCTCCCAGCCTGCAGGTTAAACTTTTAAGGGTACTCCAGGAAAAAACGATTGAACGCGTTGGTGGCACGCTGCCCATTCCCGTGGACATTCGCGTCATCGCGGCAACCCATCGCAGTTTGAAGCAAGAAATCGAAGAGGGCCGGTTTCGGGAAGACTTGTTTTACCGGTTGAATGTGGTCCGCATTCAAATTCCGCCTTTGAAACAGCGCCCTGAAGACATCCACCTGCTGATCGATCACTTTATCCGCAAATACAGCAAGGAGCGCCCGGCTGGGAATGCCATTACCCACGTCGACCCTGCGGTGGAAAGGCTTTTTCAGGACTACCACTGGCCCGGTAACGTGCGCGAACTGGAGAATACCATTGAACGGGTAATGGTCCTTTGCCCCGGGCCGACCATAACCATTGAAGATTTGCCGACCGAATTACGGGACCATGTCCACAACACATTGCACCTTGAAGGCATCCCTGCAGATGCCACGCTATATGAAACTTTGACGATGGTGGAAAAAAAAATGATCCTGCGCGCCATGAAAATGGCCGGTCATGTTCAAACCAAGGCCGCAGAAATCCTTGGCATCGGCAAAAGCGGTCTGAATCAAAAATTAAAGAAATACAATCTGGGCTGATCGGTCACGATAGCAGAATGATACAGTATTCTTAGCGACGATCATTTTCCTCCTCCGCCTTCAGCTGCCGGCAGATTGCGGCAACATCTCAGCGTACATAAACCCGGGGAACTTTTCTTTGAGGGACGCCACAATCTTATTGTATTCAGGCTCCTGCCCGGTCTTCCGATAGAGCAAGGCCAGCTGATACAGTGCATCCGCCTGCAAGACCGCATCTTGCCCATCAGCGCATTTTTTAAAGGCATTAATTGCATTTTCGTCCTGGCCGGCAGCGGCTTGGGCGTATCCCAGACCACTCCAGGCCGCCCACAAGGCATAAGACGTCTCCGGAAACATCTTCACCGCTTCCATATAATGCAATATAGCGCTTTCCATTTGACCTGCCTGGTAATTCATCTGCGCAAAAATGAGTCGGCCCACCATACCCGCCTGACGATTTCCGTAGGTGGCAAATAGAGTCTCAAAATCCGGTGTGACGGCTTCAAGCGCTTTCTGATGGTCCTGATTGGCACTTTCCACCGCATAACGCTGCATCGTCTGGTTGAGCAGCACAAAGGCCTTCGCTTCAGCCTTTTGGCTAAAGTAGCCGAAAGCCAGAATGCCCGCCAGAATGATCATCAGTAGACCAAAACCTGCGCTGACCGGTTTCCAATAAGTGCGAATTTTATCGAGCAGTCTGGATGTCAATGTGAGGAATTCATCGGGCTGCTCGAGGTCGCGCTTGCGCGCCCTGGAAATTCGTTTCTGCGCCATTGGATTTCTCCTTCAAGGGGTGTGATCGTTCGGATCAAGCATTAATGAATGTCATTACGGATACGCTGCCAAACTGTTTCAGGAATCGCGGCCCCGAGCACACGGCAGACTTCATAACCGCAGGCCGAGGCCAGCCTTCCACATTGCTCAAGCGGCATTCCCTGCACAAGCCCATATAGAAAACCGGCTGCCCAGAGATCGCCGGCGCCGGTAGTATCCACCACATCATTTGCGCACATCGGTTCAACAGGATAAACACGCCCCCCGGCGGCGATCATGCTACCGCGTGCGCCTAACTTCAGGACGGCCAACTCCGCCAGGGCCGCCAGGGCCGCCAGGGCTTCTGTTTCATCGCGGCAGCCGGTAAAAATCGCGGCTTCGTCCTCATTGGCGACCAGAATGTCCACATATTCCTCGACAACAGCGGTCAGCAGGTCCCGATTTTCCTCGACAACCGTAAAACTCGCCAAGTCTAACACGATTTTGGCGCCGGCATTGCGGGCTTTTTGCAGAGCATGCAGGAAAAGGTCACGGTTATAGACCAGATAGCCTTCAATCAAGGCAATGGCCGCACCCGCGAAAGCATCGTCCGGGATTTCGGCCGGCGTCATCTCGGCCGAAGCCCCCAGATAAGTTAGCATGGTGCGTTGGGAGTCCGGTGTGATCAAGGACAATACGCGTCCCGTCGACGTAGGTGCCTTGATGAGAAAGGGATCGACGCGATGCCGGCTCAAATCCGTCTCAAACAGCCGTCCAAATTCATCCTGCCCGCGTTTACCCAGAAAGCGGGTTTGTCCCCCCAGGCTGGCCACCCCGAGAATGGTATTGCAGGCCGCCCCACCAGGAACCACCTGGGCCTTTCCCCCGGCCTGTTCCATAACCTGCTGAATTGTATCGGCATCAAAATACACCATGCCGCCTTTGGGCACGCCGGATCGTCCGACAAACGCATCCGATGTCGGTACAACAATATCCACCAGCACCGATCCGATACCAACGATCAACCGGGCGTCACGCCCTTCAAAAAAACCGTTGCTCATAACGGTCTATATCCTCTCTTGACATCAATCCGGGTACGATCAGATACCTCACACAGACCCACCACCGCCGTCGCGAATTCATTACCAGACCAAGTTTTTGTGAATCCACCCCTCATCACCCGCCCCACTGCGGATATGAATCCAATCGCCTTGTCGCTTCACGACCTGAAAGGGAACGCCTCTTTCCGCCTTGAAAACGATGTCGTTCTGCGTCCCGGGGCCGGAGCGGATATTCACCATGTCGGAACGGGTGATAACGGTGGCCATTTTACCCAAAAGGCTACCATGAATCCAGCCTTCATCGCCTTCGAAATCCCGAAAGAACATCCACTCACCCTGAGTACGGATAACGTCCAGCGGGTGGTAGCGCTCAACTTCCCAGAGGACATCATATTGTTCGGTACCGGGACCGGAACGAATATTGGCTTTGTCGGCATTGACGGACATGCGCTCCGCCCAAACGGTTCCCGCCAAAACCGCATGAAGGCATAATGCCAGGAAAATGGATCCAATATACGTTGTCTTTCTGCCTGGCCGGCAAACGCCATTAATCATTCATACCTCCCCAGCCACCGGCACGGCACCGGTTGTGGTTCGAAACAGGCTGTCAACGGATCTCGGATTGAAAACGGACCGGCGCTAATCCAAACGCCGCAATCCGACGGCCCGTGCCGCCGCGATGGCCGCTTTGAATTCGCGGGCGCTAAGCGCGCGCGCCAACGCCGGGAAATCTTCAACCTGGCCGCAGGGCCGGTATTGCGGCATCAAATTCACATATGTGTCCCGGGACAGCTGTTCGGCGATAAATGTCAGAATTTCCCGCGTTTCCTCAAGCCCCTGCGGCATCACCAGATGCCGTATAATCATACCCCGGCGGGCGATACCATCCGAGCCCATTGTTAACGCGCCGACCTGTTGGTGCATTATCCGCAACGCCTGCCGCGCGATCTCCGGATAATCCGGAACACCGCAATAGGTGAGACCCGATGCCGGATCCCAGAATTTGAAATCCGGCATATAAATGTCAACGATACCATCGAGCAATGCCAGCGTGTCCGGTACGTCATAACCGCCGGTATTGTATACGATCGGCACATGCAAGCCGTTAGCGATCGCGATCTCAAGCGCAGCCAGGATTTGCGGCACGACATGGGAAGGCGATACCAGGTTGACATTATGGCAGCCCATATCCTGAAGCTGCACCATCATTGCGGCCAGCTGGGCATGCGCTACGGGCTGTCCATCCCCCTCGTGACTGATGTCAAAGTTCTGGCAAAACCGGCACCCCAAGTTACAGTGCGTGAAGAAAATGGTCCCCGACCCATGGCGACCCACCAGCGGGGCCTCTTCACCGAAATGCGGCGCGTAGCTGGCGACCCAGGCCTTGTCAGCGGTGCGGCAAAACCCCGTCTCACCGGCCAGTCGATTGACGCCGCATTGCCGCGGGCAAAGATGGCATTCGCGCATGAGCTTGTGCGCGGCAGCAACGCGGCGCTTTAGAAATTCCGGCGCATCCGATCGTATATAGACCGACCCATCGTCAGACAATCCCGACCTCCTGAGCCCGTAATTCGCCCCATCGCTCCCCGCCGGGCAACCCGGAAAATATACATCCGGTCCGCATTCGATGCTGGCATTCGAACGGGGAACCGGATGCATTCGCAATCTGCGGAAAGCCGCGACTGCATGGACCAAAAGCACGCCACCATAGCGTTGTACGCTATCGCTTCAAGCGGCCTTGATCACGGCCCGGGGATGTCATAGGTGGTGCAATTCCCGCCACTGCAGGTTCGGGTCTGTTTTGAGGGCCCCTGACCGCCGCTGCTGTTGACGGCGTAATTGGTGGTACTCATGACGCGCTCAAAATCTTCGGCGCCACATTTGGGGCATTTTGTTTCCATCGAATCTTCGCTACGTACCGCCAGAAACTCAAAGAACTCATTGCATTTCAAACATTTAAATTCGTAAATTGGCATCAAACCATCCTCATGTATAAGGTTGGGAACCTAATTAAGCCCTTCGATTCAGCCTTGTCAAGCGGCAACCGCGATAATCCTACTCCTTTAAAAGCATCTCGCGAGCATGGTCCAGGGTCTTGCGGGTAATTTTAATACCGCCCAGCAGCCGGGCCATTTCTTCCAAGCGTTCTTCGGCATCGAGTGGTTCGATCGTCGTGCGTGTACGACCCCGGCTGACCAATTTGATGATTTTAAAATGATAATCACCAAACTTGGCGATCTGGGGCAGATGCGTGATACAAATCACCTGGTGATGGTCCGATAGCGCTTTTAATTTTTGCCCGACAATCTCCGCTACGCCCCCCCCGATACCGGCATCCACTTCATCGAAAATAACCGTCTCCAATGATCCGGAAGCCGCCAGGATGGCCTTCAAGGCCAGAACCACCCGGGACAGTTCCCCACCGGAAGCAATCGCCGCCAAAGGTTTGAGCTGTTCGCCCACGTTGGGGGCGATCTGAAAAACGGCCCGATCCGTTCCCCGTTCATCGGCCTTGCAACCGTCTATGGTTAAATACGCCGAGGTGCGTTCATCCGCCGCCACGGGTTCCAGCGTGACCGCAAACCGCGTTCCCGGCATTTTTAACGCGTGCAGCTCATCGGCAATATCCCGGGCCAGGTCTTCAGCGGCGGCCTTGCGTTGATCATGCAGATCACGGGCCGCCGTTTGAAGACGTTTGTGGCACTGCACCAACTGTTGGTCTATCGTGTCGATCTGATCGGCCACGTTCTCAAGACCTGCCAAGGCTGTCTGGATCGTCGCGTATTGGTTCATCACGTCCGCCAGGGTTTCCCCGTATTTGCGCTTCATCCGGTTCAGGGTGTCCAGGCGGGTCTCAACCTCTTCCAAGCGATGTTCGTCGCTTTCCACCTGGTGGAGATAACGCCGCAACCCTGCGACGACATCCTCCGCCTGG
This sequence comes from Desulfobacteraceae bacterium, assembly GCA_014237395.1. Classification (GTDB taxonomy): domain Bacteria; phylum Desulfobacterota; class Desulfobacteria; order Desulfobacterales; family UBA5852; genus JABZFP01. The sequence goes on from JABZFP010000020.1 coordinate 14,438, forward strand.
TATGTCAATTCCGCGACGCTCGCCATCGCCGTCTGGAGCTCGCCGTCGATGTTTGCCGCTTTTTCCAGCTGACGATGCATGATCCCCAAACGGTCCACCACCGAATCCTGCTCGCCGTACAGGCTCTCCAAGCAGTGGTTAGCAATCTGGATCAACTCCTGCGCATTGCGAAGTCGACTGCGCTCCTGCTCCAACTGCTCATCTTCACCGGGAACCAGCTGGGCCGCCTCGATCTCCGTCTTCTGGAACCGCCACAATTCGTGCTGTTCGTTCTGGCGATCACGCTGGGCCAGCAGGGCCGCCCGCTGCTCGAGCAAGGGGAGGATCTCACGAAAAATTCCGCCGACCACTTCTCGCCGGTCCATGAGATTCCCGTATTGATCAAGAATGTCCAGATGAAAATCTTCCTTTAAAAGGGACTGGTGCGCATGCTGGCTGGATATGCTGGCCAGACTGTCGGTGATGGCCTGCAACACCTGCATGGTGGCCATATGGCCATTGATAAACACGCGATGGCGGTCATGGCGTGAAATGATGCGGCGGATCAGAAGGCCTTCTTCGGTGCCGTAGCCCTGCGTCTCCATGATCGCTGCCGCCGGGGCTGTGGCGGCCAGATCGAAAAAAGCCTCCAGCTCCGCGCTATCCGCACCCGTGCGAATGAGTTTGGCCGTCGCCCGGGCGCCTAACAGAAGCTGGACGGCATTGATGATGATCGACTTGCCCGCCCCGGTTTCACCACTCATGATGGTGAGTCCGGCATCGAACCGTATCTGCAGGTCGTCGATAATGGCAAAGTTTTTTATGGAGAGTTCACGAAGCATGGCGAGGGATCCGGCAAACCGGGCCGCCGGTGTTGCGCTGAAATTCTTTGTCCGTGCGCTTGGCCGCACCCATTAGCGTCCGGTGCTGATGTCCGGCGCAGTATGGCACAGCGGCTTTTCTTTGTAAAGCCGCTCCATTCAAGCCTTTCCTGTAGTCTCCACAGGGCGACAGGTCCTCACCCGTCGATAGAAACCGTTCCTTGTGGACCGGATGGAAGCGCCGTTAGGCCGCTGCCGCCTGGTATCCCAAATCGAACGCCTTGAGATTGGTGTCGACAAAGGCGGCCTTGGTTCGGGTTTGGATGGCCCGACGCACCATATCATCGGAAACCGGCAAAATGCCGGTCTGACAAAGCGCTCCCAGGAGTACGATGTTGACCGACATGATATTGCCGGCCGCCCGGGCCAATTCGGCCGCATCGAAAGCGATCAGACGGCCGGTTTTTTCCGCGATCAGGCGTTTCAAATGATCCAGATCCGGGTAAGTCCCGCGGCCGATGGCCACCGTAAACGGCGGCAGCGCAGCCATATTGGTAATGACGGTGGTTCGGGGATTGCACTTGTTCAGTGCCCGCAGGGTTTCGGAAGGCTCGAACCCCACCAGCACGTCCGCTTCGCCATCGGAAATGATCGTACTGCGCGCATCCCCGAACACCATGGCCGATTCCACCACGCCGCCGCGCTGGGCCATACCGTGAATTTCACTCATACGCACCGGGATGTCGGCCATCAGAGCCGCCTCGCCCAGCACTTTGGACGCCAGCAGATTGCCCTGGCCGCCAACCGCTACAATAATCAGACGCGTTGGTTTCATAGTTGCTCCTGGTTCTTGGACCACAGCCTGCGGTCAGGGAATTACACGGTTGATTTCACAGGCACGATTGCATTTTCGGGACACACCTGGGCGCAGAGCGCACAGCCGATGCAGATATCCGCATCGATATGCACGCGATCGTCCTCCAGGTAAAAGGCCGGACAGCCCAATTCGCTGATGCAGTCCCGGTGATTCTGGCAACGGTCCGACACCCGGAAAGGTTTGCCCCGCAGCTGGCGCAAGGCCTTGGCGTAAAGGGCGCACTTTTCCTCTGCAATGATCACCGACACGCCTTCGAATTCCACTGCCTCACGTATGGCGGCAATGCTTTTCTTAAGCTGGTAGGGCCGAATCGTGACCACGTGGGGGACCCCAATGGCCTTCACCAGCGGCTCAAGGGCCACATGGCCGTAGCCGTCCAGTTTCAGTTCCTGCATGTCCACGCCGGGATTGGGCTGATGACCCGTCATGGCGGTTGTCCGGTTATCCAGGATCACCAGGGTCATGTCATGGTTGTTGAATACCGCATTGATCAGGCCGGGAATGCCGGAATGAAAAAAGGTCGAATCCCCGATGAACGACACCACCTTCTGGGATGTGGCCTGGGCAAACCCGCCGGCACTGCCCGTGGAGGCGCCCATGCAGATGACAAAGTCGCCCATGGACAGCGGCGGCAGAAACCCCAGAGTATAGCAGCCGATATCGGATGGATGGATGACGTCCATGCCCTCGGTGGCCTTTTTGACGGCATAAAACGTCGCCCGGTGGGAGCATCCCGCACAGAGCGTGGGCGGTCGCTGAGGAATTTCCGGCACATCCGACAAATCCGGGACCGCCGACGGCGGACAGACAATGCCAAAATAATCGGCTAATTTCTGGCGTACCATCGCCGGGTCGAACTCATAAAGGCGCGAAAAAAGGGTTGGCCCTTTGCCGTTAATAGGCAAAGAAAGTCCCCTTTCCTGGGCGAAAGCCTTGACCGCCTCTTCCATGTAGGGCTCGCCTTCTTCCACCACCAAAACTTTTTCGCAACCCGATAGAAAGGTGCCGATGCGCTCCGCCGGCAGGGGATGGGAAAACCCGATCCGCAGCACCCGAACCTGGTCTTCAAGTTGAAGATCCTGAATGGCATCCGCGACATAGGTGTAGCTCACGCCGTTGCAGATGACGCCCCATGTCCCACTGCCCTCTTCAAAGTTATAGGGGCTCTCTTCGGCCAGCGCCTGGGCCTGAGCCACCGTCTCCAGAAGGCGCGCATGCAGTTGGCGCGACACGGCCGGCACCGTCACGTAGTGGAACGGGTCTTTTTTGAACCGCCCCTTGGTCTGGGGGGGGCGCAAGGCACCCAAGGTGACAACCGCATTGGAATGGTTGATGCGTGTGGTGGTTCGCAAAATGACCGGCTCACGGAGGGTTTCCGACAAATCAAAGGCATATGGGACCATGGCCTTGGCTTCCTCCACCGACGATGGCTCAAGAATCGACAGTCCGGAGAGTTTGCCGTAATAACGATTGTCCTGCTCATTCTGGCTGGAAAACATGTAGGGATCATCCGCCGAAATCACCACCAGACCGGCCCGGGTGCCGACATACGCTAGCGTCATGAGGGCATCGGCCGCAACGTTGACCCCCACGTGCTTCATCATGCACATGCTGCGCAGGCCGGAATTGGCGGCGGCGGCCGCGACCTCCAGCGCCACTTTCTCATTGGTGCTGTATTCGAAATACAGGTCCGTTTCCTGCGCCACCTGGAAAAGATTGAGGGATATTTCCGAGGAAGGCGTACCGGGATAGGTGGCGGCAAAGGCAACCCCCGCCTCCAGGGCTCCCCGGGCAATGGCTTCATTGCCAAGCAAAAGCACTTTCTGGCCGGGCTGGTTTGTCAGCAATTTATGCATGGCGAATCCTTTTCCCCTAAAATGACACCGGTCCGCGGCATTTGAAAAACACGGCTGCGAGAACCGGCTGTGATTGAAAAATGAAGCCTATCGTTTATAACAGCCCCGAATCCGCTGTAAAGTCCTTTCTCAGGAGCCGTCACCCGACGGACCTCCTGGTGCGGCTTGAAAGCACTTTACAAAGCAATGCCGGTGATTTAAAGATAAGGATTTGTTCAATCGCCTGAATCGATCGACATGATTTGATAGCGAGCATTCTATGGAAACGCCCCTCATCCTTGTTCTGGCCACACGCAATGCTGGGAAAACAGCCGAAATTCGTGATCTTCTGAAAGATTTCCCGATCGAAATCCGAAATTTAGATGATTTCGGACCCATCCCGGAAGTCGAGGAAGACGGTGCCACCTTCGACGATAACGCCTATAAAAAAGCCCATTTTGCGGCCCGTGTTCTTGGTTTCCCCGCCCTGGCCGATGACTCCGGGCTGGTGGTGGACGCGCTGAACGGCGCCCCGGGCGTGTATTCCGCACGTTACGCCGGTGAAAAAGCCTCGGATGCGGACCGCTGCGCCAAACTGCTCCAGGCCATGGAAGGTCAGGCCCACCGTGCTGCCGCCTTTGAATGTGTCATTTCCATCGCCGTTCCCGAGGGGCCGGCGCTCACCTACGAGGCGCGCTGCGAGGGACGGATCACCGACCAACCCCAGGGGGAAAATGGTTTTGGATATGATCCCATTTTCTTCTATCCTCCGCTCAACAAAACGTTTGCCCAAATGACCATGACCGAAAAAAGCCGCGTCAGCCATCGCGGGAAGGCTTTGCGCGAGCTGCAAGCGGAGTTCGATAAAGTCCTGAAATGGATCCAGCAGCATATGCCGATCGTTGTCCGCACCGGCTGTGTGTCCGAAAACAACGACGAACCGGCTTAAAACCGGGCTGCCATCCGCACCATTGGTGAAAAGGGGATGCCGCAACTTAAAACTGAATGGCAACTGCACCGCGCCGATAATATATCTCGCCGCCCAACCATCGTCTGCAGGGAGAAACCATCATGACCAAGGGAAAGAACAGCTATGATATAGCGCAAGTGCTCGGCCATATTGAAACGGCCGATGCGGCTCGGGATCTGTTTGAAACGCGGCTGGACGCTGCGAATCTTGCCAAAATTCAGCAACTCAAAACCCCCGCCATTTTGATAAAAATCGCCAATGCGATTGCCATGTGTGATCCGTCCGCCGTTTTCGTCAATGCCGGAACCCCCCAAGACCGAGACTGGATCAAACGCCATGCCCTTGAAAAAGAGGAGGAAAAGGCCCTGCCCATGCCGGACCACACCATCCACTACGACCTCAAACAGGAGCAGGGGCGCATTATTGACAGAACTTTTTACATCATCGATCCCGACGAAGCGGTGAGCTCGCTGGCCCTCAAGAAATTACGATCGGATGCCCTGGAAGAAATTGAACGGGAAATGAAGACCATCATGCAGGGCAAAACCATGATCATCGGTTGTTACCTCCGGGGACCGGTGGGGTCCCCGGTATCAAACCCGGCCCTGGAGATAACCAGTTCGGCCTATGTTTCTCACAGTGCCGAAATTTTGTACCGCAATGCGTATGATCAGTTCGACCACGAAGTGGCCCGTCAGGGACATTTTTACACCAATATCCACAGCGAAGGCCTCAACCGCCCCGAGGATCTGCCGAATGCCCGGGTTTTTATGGATCGCAGCCACCGCACCACCTACAGCTTCAAGTGCACCTATGCCGGCAACACCCTGCTTTTGAAAAAGGGCAACCACCGTTTCTCGGTGGATCGGTCCGTCTATGAAAAGCGCGGGCAGGAGTTGGCCGAACACATGTTCATTACCGGCATCGACGGGCCCGGCGGCCGCATTACGTGGGTCACCGGAGCCGCTCCCAGCGGCTGCGGCAAAACCACCACGGCCATGGCCGGCAATCATTTTGTAGGCGACGACCTGGCCCAGATGTGGATCGCTGAAGACGGCAGCATTCGTTCAACCAACCCGGAATGCGGTATCTTCGGCATCGTGGAGGATGTCAACTGGGACGGCGACCCCATGTTGATGCACTGTCTGCGGGAACCGGGCACGGAAGTCATCTGGTCCAATGTCCTCATCGACGATGATGGGGTGCCCCATTGGAAGGGCAATGGCGAGACGCACCCCGCCAAGGGGATTAATTTTCAAGGCGCCTGGGAAGAAGGCCTGACCGATGCCGATGGTAAGCCGGTCCCCATATCCCACCCCAACGCCCGCTGCACACTGGCATCCACCGCTTTGGGAAACTATTCGGAACGCGCCGAAGATGGCGCGGGGGTGGAAACCCGCGTGATTACCTACAGCGGGCGCGACAGCAACACCATGCCACCGGTCTGGACCGCGCGTAATGCAGAAGAGGGGGTCGTTATCGGCGCCTGCATCGTATCCGCCGCCACAGCGACCGAGGTTGGCGCCACCGGCGTGAAGCGGGCCCCCTGGGCCAATGCACCGTTTATTCCCGGCGCGCTGGGCGATTACATGGATGCCCAGTTCCGCTTTTTCGGCAGTGACCGGATTGCGGCGGACAAACGTCCTGTGATGGCCGGCCTGAATTATTTTCTCACCCACCAGGCGCGCGGCGGTGAGGGCACCAAACTCTTAGGGGAAAAACGGGATGTCAAGGTCTGGCTGGCCTGGCTGGAACGCCGCGCGCACGGGGAAGTAGAGGCCATCGAAACCCCCATCGGTTACGTGCCCCGTTACGAGGATCTGAAAACGCTCTTCAGCACGATCATCGACAAAGCCTATCCGGAGTCCCTCTATAACCAGCAGTTCTCGTTGTACATCGACAACATTCTGAGCCGCATCGAATTGCAAATCGAGGCCTATCGCAAGGAAGAGCAGATTCCGGTCCAGCTGTTCAAGGTCCTGGAAACCCAGCAGGAGGGATTGACCCGCCTGAAAAACCAATTTGGGCCTGTTGTCACGCCTGCTGAGCTGATCGCCGCCACCGCCGAACGGTAAAACCAGGCATTCTCGTCGTGGGTGTCGGTCAACCAGCCGGCACCCATTATCGTTTCCAACCCCCTGTTGCATAAAGGCGCTTAGCAAACCATGCCCACGCCCGCCCTCCTCCGCGTTCTTGCCAGCCGACGCATGTTGGTGGCCCTTGTTATGGGTTTTGCCTCCGGGCTGCCACTGCTGCTGACCATCTCCGTACTGCAAGCCTGGATGAAAGAGGAAGGTGTCGATCTGGCCGTCATCGGACTCATGGCCCTGGTGGGCCTGCCTTACACTCTTAAATTTCTCTGGGCGCCGGTGCTGGACCGCTACACCATACCGCTCTTTGGTCGGCGACGAGGGTGGCTTCTGATCGCCCAAACCGCCCTGGTGCTGGCCATCATCGCGCTGGCCGCCACCAATCCGGCCCAACGCCCCTGGATGGTTGCGCTGGCCGCTTTCTGGGTGACCTTTTTCAGCGCGTCCCAGGATATCGTTATCGACGCTTACCGGCGGGAAGATCTGGCCGATGAAGAATTGGGGTTGGGTTCTTCGCTGTATATCAATGGATATCGTACCGGCATGCTGCTCGCATCCGGCGGCGGGCTCATTATGGCCGACCACATTCCATTCTCCATGGTCTACCTGATCATGGCCGCCTGCCTCCTGCCGGGCATCTTGACCACCCTTCTGACCCCGGAACCCGAAACACCCAAAGGAACCCCGCAAACCCTGCAGGAAGCCATAATTCAGCCGTTTGTCGAATATTTCAGTCGTCCGGAAGCTATCTGGGTTTTGGCGTTTATCCTGTTTTATAAAATCGGCGACACCATGGCCAGCACCATGACCACGCCCTTTTATCTGGATATCGCTTTTTCCAAAACCGAAATCGGCTCCATCGTAAAGCTCTTCGGGTTCTGGGCCACCATCGCCGGCAGCCTGGCCGGCGGCATGATCATGCTTAAAGTGGGTATTTATCGGAGCCTGTGGCTATTTGGCATCTTACAGGCGCTTTCAACGGCAGGCTTTGCCCTCCTGGCCCAGATCGGTCATAGTGTCCCGGCCCTGGCGGGGGTCATCGCCTTTGAAAATCTCAGCAGCGGCATGGGTACGGCCGCCTATGCCGCCTTTATGGCCTCCATCACCAACCAGAAATTCACCGCCACCCAGTATGCCCTCCTGACCAGTCTGATGGGTGTCCCCCGCGTTGTGGTCTCCGCCGGCAGCGGTTTCATGGCCAAAGCCATGGGGTGGGAAGGCTATTTCATTTTCTGTACGCTGATTGCACTTCCAGGCCTGTTGATGCTGCTGCGGATTCGCCGCAGCCAAACGCCGCGCACCGCGGCCTGAGAAGGGCGCCGTCTTTCATAGCGCAGAGGAAGGAACACCCCGTCATGACAGAAGAGCTCACGACCTCGAAGATTCATGAGGAACGCCAGCGGGCACTCATGGAAACCCGGTCGCGACTGTTGGCGATGCCACCGGAAAAAGCGCTCGACGAAATATTGACGCACCCCCAACCGGCGGCCCTGGTGCACGCCTTTCCCGAAGAGGACCTCTATTTCCTGATTCATGATATCGGGCCCCAGGATGCGCTGCCCCTGATAGCGCTCGCCTCCGGCAAACAACTCGAATACCTGCTCGATCAGGAGATCTGGCAGCGGGACCGCCTGCATATCGACACCATCGGGGACTGGTTGGAGCGCTTCCTGCAGTCCGACCCGTCCTTCGACCGCATGATCCAATGGCTGACGACGGAAAAGCTAGACCTGATCGAGTTTTTTTTGCTGCAATCCATCGAAGTCCAGATCCTTGAGCACGATCAGGACCCCTCCAGTTTCGGCCCGGGTTTCTTTACCTACGACCATGTTTTTTATATCCGCATTATTCATCGTCCCTCCGCCGACACCCCCGATCACCCCTCTGAGCAGCATCACCAGATGGTAAAAAACCTGCTGGACCGCCTGGCAGAGGTGGACCACGTCAGGTTTCAGGCCATTTTGATGGAGGCCGCCACGGTTTTGCCCGCCGAAATGGAAGAAGAAGCCTACCGTCAACGCAATGTGCGCTTGGCGGAAAAAGGGTTTCTGCCCTTTGAAGAGGCGGTGGGCCTTTATCAATACCTCAATCTGCGACAATTTCAACAGCGGGCACGCCGCCAAAAGCCCCTGTCGGATGAGAGGAACTACCATTTATCGTTAGTCCCCATCACCGTTTTGCCGCCCGAAACGCTCTTCGCCCAGGCACTGCAAACCATGGCGGTGGAACACCGCGATGTTATGCAGGAAGAATTTGCCGCAATGTGCAATCGCATCATCGTGGCCGATCGTCTAAAAATCGAACAGCGGGAAGCGCTGGCCAAGGTTACGCAGAAAGCCTCTGGCTACCTGCACATCGGCCTGCAAAAACTCGAAGACGCGGCAAGAAGCAACGCAGCACAGCCCTTTGCGGCCGCCGACAGTCTCCGCCGCTACCATCTGGAAGGCATTTTCAGATTGGGATATGGCGCGGCGGTCGAACTGAAACAAGCGGCGGAAGCCTGGGTGCCCCGCAGCTGGTTTGCCCGTCAGGGCCTGCCGTTGACCTTCTGGGGGGAAACCTGGCTGGGCGTCATCGGCGGACTGCTGATCAAGCGGCCCTTATTTTTTGACAACTACCAAAGCGGCACCATGTATCGCGAGTTTGCCACCAGCGACGATATCCAAAACAGCCGACACCAGCTGGAACAGGCGCAGTATTTCGACCGCTTGCTGGACCGCTTGAATCCGGTTTTCGTCTCACCGTCCCGATTCGGCTTTCTTTCCTATAAGAACCTGTTGCTGACCCTCTGGGCGCGACACCGCCTGGCCCTGCCGGAAGCGGTGCAGCATCTTAACTCGCAGGCGTTTAAACCATTTTTTCGGGAGCTTTTTCAAACAACGGCCGACCCCGTTGGTAAAAAACGCCGCAAAATCAACGATGCCTTGCGGTCGGACTTTCTGCACTGGCTGGCGGATCGCACGGAGCAGACGGCGGCAGAACTTTCCGCATCCATCGGCCCCACGCTGGAAGCCCTGTTTGTCGAACTGGAAGAATCTTACGGGCGGGTCGACGCGGATCATATCGATCCACGCTACGTTCCTCATTTTCTCTTGGAACCACACGATGCTTAATGCTGCTGTTCGTCAATACGGTGAGGCACCCGGCGAATGCCATCGTATTGACGAATAGGAGCACTTGGCGTTTATGGCGTACCGGATTCGTCTATCGGGGCGGGGACCTTCCCCAGACGTTACCCGCCCTCTGGGAGGCGTTAGCCTAAATAACTCCAGGGCTGCGCGGGCCGACCTTCCTGTTCGCCGATAATTTCAAAACATTTGACCGCACGGTCCCTCAATTGGAGCGTGTGGGCCTCGTCAATGTCAAATAATTTTTGGACCATCTGGAACGTTTTTTCACTGATCAGCACCTGCTCCGACCGGGCTGAAGCACAAATCGCCTGAACATCATTAACGAGTTCCCCGACGATCGAATACCGCCGTGTTTTCTGGGAGCCGAGGCTGCCGGCCACCACCGTCCCGGTCGCGACGCCGATGCCGATTTCCAGCAGGGGCAAATTGTCGTTCTGACGCTGCTGATTGATGGCCTCCATCATCTGCTGCATCTCAACCGCCGCCGTCACCGCGCGCAGCGGGTCGTCTTCATGCGGCTGGGGAACCCCCCAAACGACCAGAATCCGATCACCAAGATATTGATCGATCATGCCCTCATGGCGAAAAACCACCCCGACCAGATGATCATAATACTGGTTGAGAAATTCAATCAGCCCTTCAGGATCCAACGCACCGGTTTGGGCGTTGAAATCGATCATATTGACCATCAATAACGTGGCCGCATGCTGCTTTCCTTCAAGGTCCACCTTCAGCTGTCCGGCAACGACCATCTCCGCCATCTCGGGCGACAAGATCTTCCGAAACCGCTCGCGCTCCAATGACTCCCGTGTCACACTCTTGGCAATCTGCGAATTGCGCATGAACAAGGCGGTTTTATTGGCCACGTTGGATAATAGGTTCAAATCTTTCTCGCGATAGGGGTGGTAGGCCGCCCAACGATCGAGAATAATCACCCCTTGCAAGTCGTGTTCATCCAGAATGGGGACGGCCAAGGTCGTCTGAACCGGCGTTTCGATGAACTCGGGGGCCTCCCGGCCAGCGGACGGATTCGGGTTCATTAATACCACCCCCTGACCGTCATCGGCCACGAGGTCTGCCAGTGTGCGTGAAATGATTAATTCGTCCCCCAGCGTCTTGGTTTTATAGGCATGAATCGCAAACGCACCTTGAGGATCAAGCAGCAGAACAACACCCTGATCGAAAGCCAGCACTTCAAAGGCGCGGTCCAGCACCCGGCCCAGAATAAAATCGACGTGCAGATCGAAACCGATATCCCGCTGAAGTTCAAAAGAAATACGCAAGCGTTCATAGTCCGCCCGCAGCATCTCTTCGTCGATGATATTGGTTTCGGGAAAAAATTTATTCATTTGCTGCGGGGCGACCTTGTGGAGAATGGTTTCCCTGATGGCGTCTTTGTCATCATCACGCCATTTGACGCGCCGTGCTTCCATTTGTTCGCGAAACAGGCAAAGGGTATGGCCCATTTTGATTTCATCGCCATCTTTCAGAAACATTTTGCCTTTAAGCCGGGTGCCGTTGATATAAGTTCCGTTGCGACTGCCCAGGTCGCGAATGGAAAATGTCTGATTTTCTTCGGAGGCAATCAGGCAGTGGACTTTGGATATACCGGCTTCCAGAATCTTGATCCGGTTTTTCGGATGCCGGCCAATCACGTTGTGATCCACCAGGTTGTATTCGCTGCGTCCCTTTTTGGTGAATATATAGAGCTTCGCCATCCTGTTACCTTTTTTTGAGGTTCTTTGCGCCTGCGCGCAGAACATCGCGCCGGTTAAACACCCGCGGCCCGGGTCGTCGACGGGGTGACCACGGACGGGAACAATCCCGGATTCGTGTGGGGCAGAAATTTGGCCGCACTGAATCGATTCATGAAGGCCTGATTGACATTGAGTTCCATGTAGGTGATGCGATCCCGAATACGATCGATCCGCTCCAAACTTTGGGGTTGTTGTAACACGGTTTTGGCGCCTTCCAGGGAACTGTTCCCCAGCGTCCGGTAACACGCCAGGGGCAGGTCGGGCAGCATGCCGATCGTGATGGCCGACCGGGGGTCGATAAACGCCCCGAACGTTCCGGCGACAAAAAACGTCGTCAGTTGCGGCGGCGTCATACCCACGGCCTCCGTGATGGTTTCAAGGATCGTGTACATGGCCGCCTTGGATCGCATCAAGCTGTCCAGGTCCGACTGGCTGATGGTCAGTGCCTTCCCGGTAGCGGTTATATCCGCCTCGGCAATGACAAGCTGCCGCTCCCCATCGCTCTTGATCAGGCGCTCCCCGCAGGCGGCCGGCACAAAACGCCCCTGGATATCGATCATGCCGCTGGTGAAAAGCTGGGCTGCCAGGTCGATGACACCCGACCCGCATATCCCCAGGGGAGGTGCGTTATCGATGGTCCGCATCTCAAAACGACGGTTTGCCCCGCGAATTCGGACCTGATCGATGGCCCCCGGGCGCGCCGTCGTGCCGATGCGGCTGACACCGCTCTCCAATGCCGGCCCGGCGGCGCCGGCGCAGGCAATCAACCAGTTTTGATCACCCAGCACAACCTCGGCGTTGGTGCCCACATCTACCAGCAGGGCCGGCTGCTCACGGCGATCCAGTTCGCTGTACAAAATACCGGCAATCAAGTCCCCGCCGAAGTAACTGCCGATATTCGGAAATATGATAATACGGGCACCGGCGGCAACATCCAGACCCAGTCTTACGGCGGAGGGGATACCCGGCCGGTTGACCACCGGGATATAGGGTTCCCGGATAATCCAGTGGGGCGACAACCCCATGAAGAGGTGCGTCATGGTGGTGTTGCCCGCCAGGGCCAGCAGCACAATGCGATCCCTCTCGATCCGGGCGCGCTCACAGAGGCCTCCGATCATCCGGTTCAGCCCTTCGACCACCAGGTGCTTGAGGTGGTTCAGTCCCCCTTCCTGATCGGCATGATGGACCCGCGTCAGCACGTCCGGCCCGATGGTTCCCTGAGGATTGTCGAAGGAATCCTCCTGGAGGACCTGGCCGGTCTCAAGATGCAGCAGACTGAGCACAATGCGCGTGGTGCCGAGATCGATGGCCATACCGCAGAGGGGGCGGGGATCCGCCGCCCCGGTCAAACCACACACGTGCCAGATCTCGCGGTCATGGATAAGTGCGCAACGCAGGCGATAGTCCCATCGTCGCAGCAAGGCCGGCAACGCTCTGGCGAGATCCAAATCCAATTGAATGGCCGAGGTCCCGAGCCGTTTCTGCAGCGCCGTGATGAAACGCTCCTGATCCGCGGTATTGTCCGACAGCGAGGGCGGCACCAGTTTCAGCGTCTCAATCCACGTGCGTCGGCTGGCTCCTGTTTCCATATCGATCGATCACGTTCCGTTGGGGGCGTGGCGCCTGTCAGTAATAGATCCCATTCGCTAGGACGGTGCGCGCAGCTTGGCGACACCGGCCAGGATATCGTTGAGAACGGCTCCCGAACCGCCTTGGATCAGGTAGTTGCTGATCCGACCGGTAAGCGGCGTAGGCTCGGGATTGATTTCAATCACTTGGGCCCCATTTTCCTTGGCCAGCAGCGGCATCATGGCGGCCGGTTGAACCGTTGCGGAGGTGCCCACCACCAGCAGGACATCACACCCGTCCACCAGTTGTTGCGATCGCACCAAATGCTGGGGTGGAATCATTTCACCAAAAAACACACAATCCGGCCGGTAAATGCCGCCACAGGGACAGCGGGGCGGGATCTTGGTTAAATCCACCCGAGCGGTTTCACAGCGATGCCCGCAGTCCATGCAGCGCTGCCAGGCAAAGGTGCCATGAAACTCGATGACGGCGCGGCTCCCGGCGGCCTGGTGCAACCCGTCCACGTTTTGAGTAATGACTGATCGCAGATAGCCCCATTGCTCCAAGCGGGCCAGACCGAGATGACCGTCATTGGGTCGCGCCGTCGTCAGAAGCGCCTGCATCCCGTGGAGAAGCAGGGTCCAGACCTTTTCCGGATCGCGACGAAACGCATCGATATGGGCAACCGCCATGGGATCCATTTTTTCCCACAGCCCGCCCGGCCCCCGGAAGGGGGGGATGCCGCTCTCGATGGAAATGCCGGCGCCGGTAAGCGCCACCACACTGCGCGCCCCCACGAGAGTTTCGGCGGTTTGTTGAATCAAAGCGTCCATTATGGCCTCATCTGCCCTCGCACACGCCATACAAGCCCGCCATCGGTCCGTAAGGTTTTACAACCCGCCCCACGCGACTCAATCCAAGACATTGGTGCCGAGATAAGTATGCCAGATATGATCGTGCGTCCAACGCTTGACAATGCGACCGCGCCTGCCGTCGATAAGATTTTCCACTTCCCGGGCCTGGCTGCGCAGCAGGCCCGAAAGGATCCAGTACCGTTTTTCCCAAAACCCGGGGTGCTGTAACAGCCATTGCATCACATCGTAATGGATGTTGGCAACAACGAGATCGGCCGGACTGGCCACCAGCTGCTCTGCACGTCCCTGAACCGGAAGCACCCGGTCACCGACGCGGTTCAGATGGATGTTGTGGCGGGCCGTCTGAACCGCCAGACGATTGAAATCCACCGCAACGACACGCCGGCTGCCTGAGAGAGCGGCCGCAATGGCCAGAATACCGGTGCCGGTTCCCAGATCCAAAACAATTTCAATGGGAGTGTTGCCATAAAGCGTTTCCAGGGCGGCCAGGCAATCCCGCGTGGTAGGGTGTGTGCCGGTGCCAAAGACAACGCCCGGATCGAGGGTAAGCGCAATCTCGTCGACGCGCCTGGGTCCAGCAGCGGGCCTTTCGGCCCCGGCGCTTTCCCAGGGCGGTTGGACATGGAAGCGCCCGCTGCGAAAAGCGGCAACACGCCCCCCCTGCCAGTCCTCATAGCGCATCTGGTAGCGGTCGATCAGGGTCAGGGACGGCTGGGATTGCAACACCCCATCGATAACCGCCTCGGCCGCGGTCGAAAAGAAAACAAAGGAAGATTCTTCTTCCTCCCAGGTGCCGATATACGCCGGGAGTTCGGTCAATGCGGATTCCGCAACGCGCCCTTCCAGATAGTAGATGAACAACTCGTCATACGGTGGCCGATAGGCCGGGGTCGGTCTGGCAGGACCATTCATTTCAGTCATGTCGCGGCAAACGATCCATGGTCCACTCCATGGGGTCCAGAATCGTAAACCCAAGACCGGCCAGTTTCTTTTTGACCCGGCTGACGTTGTTGGTCAGCAGGTACGGAAACACCGCCCGCATGTTGGACTCCCAGTGACGGGACACCAGAATGGACCCGAAAGAGATATTCTCTTCGGTAATGGCATCGACAATGATTTTCATCTGACCCAGCTTTTCTTCCACCAGAATGCCCAGCAGCGTACCCGGCTCTTCGATTCCCAGCACGTTGATAAACGCCCGCAATAGATCGCGCACGGAGATGAGGCCCTGCAGCCGTCCCTTGCGGTCCACCACCGGGAAGGCACCGACCCGCATGGTTTGAATCTGCAGCAGGGCATCTTCGATGGTATCTTCCGGCGAGACCGTGTGCGGGTTGGCGGTCATGATATCCCCCACCTTGATGGCCGCCGCCTCGCCGGCCTCCGGGTGGGTATCGCTTTTGGCATAGAACGCGGCCGGCAAAGCACTGCGAATGTCTCGATCGGTGATGATACCAACGAGAACAGCGCCCTCTTCGACCACGGGCAAGTGACGAATATGGTGTTCCTTCATGAGCGCCCGGGCTTCAATGATGCTGGTTTCCGGGCGGACCGTGATTACCTTTGCGGTCATTGATTTGCTGACAAACATCACGTCCTCCATTGGCAAGCGCACGGTGCCGTGCCCTGCATGCCGGGGCAGTGCCCCCTAATCGTTAAGCAAAGTTTGAACATGGTTAGCGGCCAATTCGGGAAGACGCGGCAGATCGTACCCCCCTTCCAGAATGGATAACACTTTCCCGTCGGCAAAACGCATCCCGAGGTCGACGATCTGCTCCATCACCCATGAATAGCCTTCCGTGGAAAGGGCCACATCCGACATGTCGTCATCCACGTGAGCGTCAAACCCAACGGAAACAATAATGAATTCCGGCCGGAAACGCTGCATGGCCGACACCAGATCCCTGGCGATGGCTTCCTGGTAAAAGGCGTCGCCCTGGCCCGGCAGGACGGTGGAATTGCAGGTATAGCCTAGCCCGCGCTTTTCCCCGCTCTCGAAAGCCCGGCCGGTCCCTGGATAGGCAAAAGACGGGTGCTGGTGAATCGAATAGTAAAAAACCGTGTCGTCTTCCTCGAAAATATGCTGGGTGCCGTTGCCGTGATGAACGTCGATGTCGATGATGGCCACGCGTTGCAGGAACCATTTGGTCTGGAGGTAGGCCGCGGCGATGGCGGCATTGTTGAAATAACAGAAGCCCATGGCCTTGGAACGCTCGGCGTGATGGCCGGGCGGCCGCACGGCGCAGAAGGCGTTATCGATTTCGCCGGCAATGATGCGGTCAACGGTGTCCAGCACCCCGCCCACCGCCAGCAGGGCGGTCGGAAAGGTTTCCGGCCCCATTTGGTTGTCGGGACTGTCGAAGGTCGACTGGCCGTTGCGGCAGGCCGCTTCGAACCGGTCGACATATGCCTTGTCATGCACCAGCTCGATCCACATGCGATCGGCCGGCTGGGCCGGAATGATGGTAAGGTGCTCCAGCAGCCCCTTCTGCTCAATCCCTTGGTAGATGGCCGTCAGGCGTTCAGGAACCTCCGGATGGTAAGGGCCTGTGACATGATTGAAAAACCGCTCGTCATATAAAAAACCGGTAGACTTCATCGCCACCCCGGAATGCATAATCAGCTCAATAGTTTATCAAAAATGGAGAACGCGGCCTGGACGGCCGGCGTATCCAAAGGCATCGCAATGGTGGGCTGCCCGTTGAGATCGTACTCGTATAGGGTATCATCCTCAAACACCGTCCCCACAAATTCCAGCTCGGCGTTGCGGATGATATCCATCACGGCCTCGGGCGGCGGCCCTTTGGCCTGGTTGATCATGAGGCAGGTACGTGCCACCCCGATGTTGAGATTTTTGGACAGCTCATTGATGCGCAGGGCTGCCTGCAACCCCCGGCGGGAGGCATCGGCGACAATGAGCAAAATATCGACGTTGCGGGTGGTCAGGCGGCTGATATGCTCCATTCCGGCTTCGTTGTCCATGACCAGATAGGGGTAGTTGTCGGTGAGCTGGTCCATGAAGCGGGACAGCAGCGAATTGGCGGCACAGTAACACCCCGCGCCTTCGGGCTGGCCCATGACCACCAGGTCGAAACCGTCATGCTCGACGATGGACTGCTGCATGCGCATGTCCATGAAGATATCCTTGGTCATGCCCTCGGGGACTTTCCCTTTTTTCATTTCTTCACGGGCATCTCCCAGGGTCCCCGAAAGGGGCACACCCAATACTTCGTTCAAGTTGGCGTTGGCATCGGCATCCACCGCCAGCACCGGTGTTTTGTTGGCATTCATCAAATACTTCACCAGCATACCGGCCATGGTGGTTTTCCCCGTCCCCCCCTTGCCGGCAAGCGCGATCGAAAATGGCATAGCAAAAAATCCTTTCCTGTTAAATCAAAGCGATATCGACTGATATTAACCACTTAAGACAGTTGCTGCCAACAGTCAAGGCCCTTTTCCAAGGCGTGCGCGATACCGTGAAGAACACTGTGCTGAAAGCGGGCACAACCAGGCAGAACAGCCCGATTGCCCCCCTGCGGGCCTCGCGTTCCCTGCTTGCAAACGACCATCCCCTATGATAGAAAATGGCTTCCGAAAAGCAGACCACAGACCGATGACCTGTTACGGCGCGCACCCCGCAACAGGCTTGCCACCGGTCTCACCTTAGATGACAGCATTGCCGCTCCTCGCGCCGCCTGTGACGACCAACCACACCACTGAGAGAGGAACAAGCGCATGGAATTTGAGCTCAACCGCACCCAGCAGGACATTCAGAAAGCCGTACGGGATTTCACCAAGGGCGAATTTGACAAAGATCTGGCCTTGGAACTGGAGGAAGCCCACGAATTTCCCA
>JABZFP010000035.1 GCA_014237395.1 Desulfobacteraceae bacterium
AGCCAGCCGCACTGCTTCGATTTTAAACTCTTTGTCAAACCCTTTTCCCATGGTGGAACACCTCCTGTAGCCTCATACAACTTGGCTGTTCGGTGTGTCCACTTTTTTGAGAAGGCCCAAAGGTTCTGTTCTCATTCTATCCGTTCTTTGTCGATATCCCAATTTTGGTTCAGGTGCATGAATTCCCTCATATTTTAAATGAGATAAAATGATCGTAAATCGCCGAATGGGCCTAAAGATTTCCTCAAATCAACCGATAAATGGAAAAGAGTCGTGAACCCAACGAACGGACATTGCCTTCTGGGCATCCGAACTGACGATTGATTATATAAGGATGGACACTTTGGATGATCGGGCCAAAATTCTGGTGGTGGATGACGAACCGACGATCTGCAGCATGATGACCGTCTTTCTGACGCAGATCGGCTATCAGGTCGAGACCGTCAACTCGGGGGAAGACGCCATCGCCCTTTTCGATGCGAATCCGCCCGACATGGTGCTGCTGGATATCAGCATGCCCGGCATGCGGGGCATCGATGTGCTGCAATGCATGAAGTCGCGCAAAGCCGATTGCGGCGTCATCATGCTTTCCGCCTACGGGGATGACCAGACGATTCAGGAAGCGCTGGACATGGGCGCCTACTGCTACATCCAGAAACCCATGGAGTTGATGGATTTAAAAAATCGCCTGGCGGAACTCCACCAGCAAATTACGGAGGCGGCCTGATGCGTCGCATCTTGTTAAAGGACGCCTCGGCCGGGATGTCTCTGGCAGCGGACGCCATCAATGCCCAGCAAATGCTGCTGCTGAAGAAAGGCACCGCGCTGACGGAAAAAAGCCTGCAGATGCTGAAATCGTGGGGCGTTGAGACCGTATGTATCGCGCAGTCTGAAACGGAAGACATCGAAACGGTTAGTCCGGCAGACAACAGTGCCGCGATTCAAGAGGAACTCCTGTCACAATTTGCCGATACCGTCGAAAACCCAATCATGGCCGAAATTTGCCGGGTGGCGGCCGACATCGTTCATGAACGCACCCACTCGGCCTGATGCCGCGATGCTAAATCCCAAACTGAAAGCGATGATTCGTCGTATTGACGATCTCCCCACCCTGCCCCGGACGGTGTTCCGCATCACGGAGATGATCAACAACCCGCGCTCCTCGGCGCGGGATCTGGCCCAGGTGATCACGGACGACCAGGTGCTCACGGCACGCCTGCTGCGACTGGTTAATTCGTCTTTCTACGGTTTTCCCCAGCGCATCACAACGATCACCCGCGCTATTGTGCTGCTGGGCTTCGATGCCATCCGGCATCTGCTGCTGACCACGTCGGTTTTCGACATCTTTTCCGATCGTAAAAGTGAGTTGCAAGTCGCACGCGAAAAACTCTGGGATCACTCATTAGGATGTGCCGTGGCGGCGAAAGTCATCGGCAAACAGATTCGTCACGACAAGATTGAAGAACTCTTCGTATGCGCCCTGCTGCACGATATCGGCAAAATCGTTTCGATGGTCTATGCCCAGGAAGACTATGCCGCGGTCACCCGGCTGGCCGCCGAGAAGAACATCCTCCTGTTTGAAGCGGAGGCCGCGCTTCTGGAATACACCCATGCCGATATCGGCCGTCTTCTGGCGGAGCGCTGGAACCTGCCGAACATGGTTGCCGACGTCATTGTGTATCACCACACGCCGGATCAGGCCGGTCCTTATGCCAAAGAAGCCGCTGTCGTTCACCTGGCGGATATTTTTTGCCGTGCCCTGCAATTGGGTTCCGGCGGCGATCACCGTATGCCGGCCCTCGATACTGCCGCGTGGGACCTCCTGCAGCTCGATGAAACCGACATCGCCCCGATGCTGGCGGAAGTGGAATCCGGTTTCAACGATATCAGCCCTTTTACCGACGCCATCGTCACCGCGGCAACCGCCTGAAAGAAACGCGGATATGGAAACCCATAAACATACAGCCGCATTTCCCGAAACGACGGATCGACTTGCCCCCCCCTTATCGGAGCACGCCATCCTGGAATTCGTGGAAAAAGTCGAAAACCTCAGCCTGTTCCAGGAACGCATCGAAAAACCGTCCCGCATTCCCCAGATCTGGAAAGCCTTTCGGGAAGAAATCGAACACCAGATCACACCGGCGGCGATGGCCCTGTTTATGGTCGATCAAGAAACCCACTCATTTGAATTGAGCCAGTGGGTCCCACCGGCCTGTGAGGCCATCTGCCGCCGCGAAATCGATGCCCAGATCGAATGCGGCACTTTTGCCTGGATCGTCAACCGCCGTCAACCGGCCGTCATTCCGTCTTTAGTCTTCAAAAGCCGCCACAGCCTGGTGATGCTGCCCCTGGTGACCCATTCGCGCACCCTTGGTGTGGCTATGATCGTCACCATGATTGAAGAAAAATCCGTCACCCATGAACGGTTGCGCCTGCTCGGTATATTATCCAAACAGTGCGCCCTGGTGATGGAAAACACCCTGCTTTATGACCAGTTGAAACAAGAACACCGATCCCTCCAGGAGGCTCAAACCCGGATCATCCAGGCTGAAAAATTTGCCTCCATCGGCCGCCTGACCTCCGGCGCATTTCATGAATTATTGAATCCCCTGAATATAATTTCCGGCCACCTGCAGCTGATGATGATGGAACAGGGTCTCAAAGCCCCCCTGCCGGACTATCTGTCGCTCATGAAGTCCGCCTCGGACCGCATCGCATCTATCGTGAACAGCCTGCTGCGTTTCTCCGCGAAAAAGCCCAAAAACAGCCGGCCCATCGATGTCCTCACGTTATTGCAGCAGATGGTCGACACCGTGTCGAACCGTCGCGCGAACGCTCGTGTCACCGTGGAAGTGACCGGTGAGCAGGGGCTGCCCAGGGTGGCGGCGCATGAAGATGACCTGAAAACCGTCCTGACACACCTAATTGATAATGCCTACGATGCCATGCCGGACGGGGGAACCTTGCGGATCAGCACTGGTGTGCAGCTCGCCGGGCCCGAAGGGCCCGATGGTCAAAAAAGGCTGGCAATCCGCATTGCCGACAGTGGCGGCGGCATTTCCGCAAACAACATCCATAAGGTTTTCGACCCGTTTTTCACCACCAAGGAGATCGGCCAGGGCACCGGGCTTAGCCTTGCCGTCAGCTACGCCCTGGTCACCTCCATGGATGGTACCCTCACATTTGAAACCCAAGAGAATGCCGGGGCCGTTTTCTGGGTTGTCCTGCCCTTAAGTCCCAGCGGATCCTGAAAGGATGCCATCATTTAGTGCTAAAGTTTACGCGCTGTTAACCGATATGATGTTCAGAACATTCCAACGGGATAAAATCACGAGAGAGGATATGTAAAGATGGAGTTAGCAGCCTTTGATCTGCCTACTTTTCTTCGGGGCGCGACCCAGGAAGTGTTCGATACGATGCTGTCCATGGAATTGTCCGAACAGGCATCACAGGATCTCTGTGATACCAACCGGATCGTAGGATCGGTCAGTCTGGC
Organism: Desulfobacteraceae bacterium; assembly: GCA_014237395.1. Taxonomy (GTDB): domain Bacteria; phylum Desulfobacterota; class Desulfobacteria; order Desulfobacterales; family UBA5852; genus JABZFP01. Next base: position 3,497 of record JABZFP010000035.1, read on the forward strand.
CGGCAAGATATCCGGCACGATCAACATCCATGTGACGGATCCCTTCGCCCACCAGATTACAGCCAACATGCTGGGCATGGAACTGGATGAAATTGACAGTGACGAAGAGGTTCACGATGTCATAGGTGAATTGAGCAATATGATCGGCGGCGATTTAAAATCGCGCCTTTGCGACGCCGGCTTCACGTGTGAACTGTCCATTCCATCCATCACGTCGGGCAAGGATTTTTGCATCGAATCGAGAGGCTGGGCCGTGAACGAAAGAGTTTACTTTCAATACCAGGAGCACATCGCACTGATTGAAGCCTTCATCAAGAATGGCGGTTGACCTGCGACAGGAGGATAACGATGGGATTAAAGATTCTGACGGTGGATGACAGCAAGACTATACGCATGATTGTAAAAAAGGCGTTTCGCCCTTATGACGTCCAGATCGTCGAAGGCGAAAACGGCGTCGAAGGGCTGGCGTTGGCCGCCAAGGAAAAACCGGACCTGATCATACTCGACATTACCATGCCGGTCATGAATGGGGCCGAGATGCTGGCCAAGATGAAGGAAGAGCCGGACCTCAAAAACATTCCGGTCATCATGCTGACCGCTGAAGCCGGCAAGGACAACGTCATGAGAATCGTCCAGCTGGGTGTCAAGGACTATATGGTTAAACCGTTCAAGGGCGAACAGCTTATCGAACGCGTGACCAACATCATGCCGTTGACCGAGAAAAAAGCGGATGCCCCCGCTGAAGAAGGCGGCGGAAGCAAATATTTCTCCCTTGACGGCGATATCCAGATGCTCGCCGTACCGGCGAAAATTCTGCGTCCCACCATTGTCGAGGTGGAAACCCAGCTTAAACCCAAGCTCAAGGAAATGACCAGCGGCGGCATTAAGAAGATGATTCTGGATTTGACCAAAATCAAAGAAACTAATGTTTCCCTGATCAAGCTGATCATCACCATTCTTGACAACAGCCAGATGGCCGGTGTCAAGGTCCTGACCGTTGCCGGCGCGACGCTCGGCAAGGAACTCAAAGACTTCCAGGAAACAGGCAATATTCCCATTCATTTTTCCGTTGATGACGCGAAAGCTGCATTTTAGCCCATCTCTTGTGGATTGACATGCCTGTCCACCGCTCATTCCGCTGATTGACAAGTTTTCGCTGCGCACAGCCCAGCAATGACTTGAAATCAGCGGAATGACCGGACGTTTTTGTTCGGATCTGGTATTTTGCAAATTCGATTTGCAATTCGCGAAATGACTTCATGCGTCTTTTTTCTTGTATCGAATCCTGCCGACCCACCCCAATATCCCTGAAGATGTTCACATTCTTTCGTGCGGCGCGCTTCATTACCGGAAAGATCCGCTCCTTAGACAAACGACCATAATTTGCAATTTGCGAAAATTTGCGAATTTTGAGGACACATCTACAATTGTTATAAAATCCAATATGTATTCATCTTATTGTATTGTTTAGCTTTTTCGCTCTTAAATCCCAAATTGCTTTTTTGGCACATTTATTGTTAAGATCCATTCCGACTAAGGACTTACAAGGAGACCCCCGTGGCCAACCAGACAAGTGATGGATCAGCAACCCCGCCAAAGCTTAAAGCAAGGACAACACCCGACACTCTGGATATCGAGGGGATCGTCGGTGAGAGTGCGGCCATGCGCCGTTTGTTCGGTGTGATGGGCCGGGTCAGCGGCAGCGACAGCACGATTTTGATCAACGGCGAGACCGGCACCGGCAAGGG
>JABZFP010000015.1 GCA_014237395.1 Desulfobacteraceae bacterium
CCGGATCGGCATATTGACCGCCGACCTGCATCAAACCCAGGCGGAGCAGGCGGATATCGACGATCTTCTGGTCCGCATCCAGGCCCTGGATCATGAAACGGCACCCCCACCGGACGAAGTACCGGCCGCGCCGGAAGGTGATCCCGTGACCGTGGCCGCAGAAGTGCCGGACGATGCCCCGGCTGTCGCTCCACCCATCGCGCCGGAAACCGACGAATACGAAGAAGAGCATGACGAAGAGCTGTTCGGCATTTTTCTGGAACAGTTGCAGGAGGGTCTCGAAGCCCTGCAGTCCTGGACCGATGCCCTGCCCGGCGCCGAGCACGGCGACCGGATCGAACTTATGGGGCGCTGCCTCGGGCAGATCGATCCCCTGCGCTCGTCCGCCAACTACATGGGCTATCGCAAACTTACCGCGCTCTATGACCGCTGGAACGAAGCCATCCAGACCGCCCGGGAACGCCTCGGAAACGCCGAAGACCATTTCCTGCCCGCCTTTATCGCCGGCTGCATGCAGGCCACTATCGATGACATCAGCCGCTGTTTTCCCCGTCTGGAACACCCGGCGGCCGCGTCGCATGCAATGGCCGACGAAGAGGCCCGCCCTGACTCTCAGACCGCCGCTGAGGCGACAGCCCTCGCACCACCGGATCTGCTCGATGCTTACGCGGAAGCGCCGGATACTGCCCCGGACCAGGACAGCGGTCCAGCGCCGGCCGTCCCTATAGCGGAAGGCGATGACCTTTTCGATCGCCTGAGCCGTTCTTTCGACCATCGCATGGCGGAGCACCAGGCCCCCGCACCCGACACCTTTTCATCAGGCATGGCGTTCGAGCTGTTTTCGGAAGACCCGCCGCAGAATGATAGAGACCATGAGACCGCATCGCCCACCACGGATGACGGCGACGTCGAAGATCCCTTGACGGCCTATGTTGATGCACCTGAAACACCGGCTGCTGAAAGCCCATCCACAGACCAGGCGGAAGCGCTGAAATCTTCTTCCCCGGCGGACAGCACCCCAATCGCCCCCCCCCTTTCGGCGGACCTGCCCGGCGAGAAGACGTCCGGGGAAATCCCCGCCATGGTGGCGGAAGCGTCCTTGGCCACCATGAACCGGCCGATTCAGGAACCGGAACCGTCCCCGCAAACGATCACCGAAGATCCGGACATCACACCCCCCCCGTCCGATGACATTCAAACGACCGAACCGGCAACAACTTCCGATCCATCTGACACGGATGCACCACCCACACCGCCGGTTTCCGCTGAAACGCTTCTGGCCAACCGTGAACAACGCACGGGAGACCGACGCGATTCGGTCCGACGGGGGCGACGCAAGTCAGACCGCATCAACGAGCGCCTGTTGAAGCAGAGCATTCGTGTCGATGCCGGTAAGATTGACGATCTGATGAACCAGGTCGGCGAACTGGTGGTCAGCCGCGCCTGGTTTTCACAACTGTTTCACGAGATGCGGGACCTCCAGCAGAACCTGCAGCACCGGGCCCGTCTGGAATCCCGCGAAATGAAGCAAGTCAAAGGCCTGACGTTTCGCCTGAGTGAAGCCACCGTGGCCCTGGGGCGGGTGGCCAACGAACTGCAGGAGGGGGTGATGAAGGTGCGTATGCTGCCCATCGCCCAGCTGTTCAACCGCTATCCCCGGCTGGTATTTGATCTGGTGCGCGACGGCCGGAAAAAAGTACAGCTCGACATCAAGGGCGAAGAGACCGAGCTTGACAAGATGGTCATCGAGGCCATTTCGGATCCGCTGATCCATATCATTCGCAATGCCGTCGATCACGGCATCGAAACCGCGGCCGAACGCAAAAAACGCGGCAAACCCGAATCCGGCACCATTTGCCTCGAGGCCTATCACGAAGGAAACCACGTTGTCATCGAAATCACCGACGACGGCCAGGGCCTTGACATCGATCGTATCAAAGCCAAAGCCAGCGCCGGGGGATTCGCATCGGCGGAAGAGCTCGAACGCATGTCCCGCAAGGAATTGACCGGTTTGATCATGCAGCCCGGATTTTCGACGGCAGCGGCAATCACCCATACGTCCGGACGCGGTGTGGGCATGGACGTCGTCAAGAAGAATATCGAAAAACTGAACGGAACGATCGAAATCGACAGTAAACCGGGCATCGAGACGCGCTTCCGGATCAAGATTCCGCTCACCCTGGCCATTATTCCGGCCCTGCTGGTGCAGGTCCGCGGCGAATTGTTTACGATCCCCCTTTCCACCGTGGAAGAAACGATTCGGATTTCACCCGAAGACCTTTCAACCATCGAAGGCGTGGAAGTCATGCAGCTGCGGGAAAGCACGCTGCCGCTGGTGCGCCTGGCCGATCTGTTCAATATGCCGACCGATCCATCCAGCGACGGCCGGGCGTTTGTGGTGGTGGTCAGCACCGGTATGAAACGGGTAGGCCTGGTGGTGGACGTTTTGTTGGGCCAGGAAGAAGTGGTGATCAAACCGCTGGAAGACTACCTTCAGGAAAAAAGCGGTTTTTCCGGGGCGACCATTCTCGGGGACGGTCGCATATCGCTGATTCTGGATATTTATGAACTGGTCAATCTGTCCATCGACCGCCAGGCCCAGCGCAAGCAAGTTGGAACGCCGGTATAAAAATCCATGGCGAGCGATACACTAAAAACGGTTTTGGCCATGCAGCGACGCGCGCCATCACCACTGACCCGACAGGAGCGAACCTAAACGATACCATCATGACCGCCGGAACCCCCAAAGCGTTGTTTGTCAATCTTCCTGCCCGTCTTCGCACGTCACTGACGGTTTCGGCGAGCGGTGAAACCATGCCTTATGGCGTGCGCACCGCCGGGAACCTTCAGGAAGCCCTGACCGTGCTGACACAGGATGATATATTCATCGTTCTCATCGCGGTGGAAACCGCCGAGACGGTTGGCGACCATCTGCTCCGGGAAATCCGCGCCGGTTATCCCCACATTGATCTTGTCGCACTGCTGCCGGAAGGGAACACCACCCTGGAACCGCAAATCCCAGCCGATCTGAACGTACGGGCGCTCTATCACCCCGTCGATTCCGAAGCGCTCTGCCGACAACTGGCCGAACAGGTCGGTCGGCATAACCAGGGATTTGCCGGCACGTTGAAGAACATCCAGATCAACGACTTGATTCAGATGTGCTGCCTTTCCATGGCCACCCTATCCATCCGCGTTTCCAAAAATGACCGCCAGGGCATGATCTACATCAAGGATGGTGACGTGGTCCATGCCACCTGCGGCGACGCCGGCGGTGAAGACGCCTTTTACACCATTCTGGGATGGGCCAGCGGGCACTTCGAAACCCTGGACGACACCTACGATGGGGAGAACACCGTCAACAAGAGCTATGAATTTCTCCTCATGGAAGCAGCCCGGCGCGCCGATGAAGCGGAAGAGGAAGAGGCCGGAGACGATTCAACGGAAACCGGCAGCTTACTGCTGCCGGAACGGCTGAAAGTGCTGCTGGTGGATGACTCCACCCTTATGGCTAAAATACTGTCCAGCATGCTCACGGCCACCGGCGACATCGAGGTGGTGGGAATCGCCCAGAACGGGCAGGATGCCATTGAAATGGCCCAAAGCCTCTTCCCGGACTTGATTCTGCTGGATGTGAATATGCCGGTCATGGACGGCAGCACCGCCCTGAAACACATCATGATCAGGACCCCCTGCCCGGTCGTGGTAATGAGCAACGTGGGCAGCGGATCACCGGAAACCGTGATACATTTTCTGGACCTGGGTGCGGTGGACTTCATGGCCAAACCCGTAAAAAACAAAGACCTGCTGCTGCAGCAACAAAAAATTGTTGGGCGGATCACCCAGGCGGCCACGGCGGTCATAAAAAATTTCCGGCGGTACCGGCCGCAAGCGGCGCCCGGGTTGCCGCAGGCCCGCCCGGCTCACGGCCCCTCGCCATCCGACCAACTGGTGGTCATCGCATCGGGATGCAGCGGCCATGGCGAATTGACCCAATTGCTGTCGCAGCTGCCGGATGAACGCAACGTGGCGATGATCGCCTTGAAAACGATCCCGCCCGCCTTTATCCCAGCCTTGGCCCGCCATCTTGCCGACACTAGCGCTTTTCAGGTGGCACCGCTGACCGACGGGGCTCCGCTGCGAACCGGATGCTGTTATTTGGGAACACCCGGCCATGCCCTGCGGACAGTGGCTACCGCCCGTGAAATGGTGGTGGAATTGCCGGCCCACCCGACCAGCCCCCGCCACGCCGCCAGCTATTTCGATCTCTTTCTTTGCTCGGCCGCCGATTGTTTCCCCGGCAGCCTGCTGGTGGTTCTCCTGTCCGGGGCGGATACGGGTAATTTAGAGGGACTGCGGTATGTCCGGAAGCAGGGTGCCCGGATTGTCGTGCAGGACCCTGCGTCGTGCATGATGCCGGGGCCATTGGTCTCGGTCCTCGATGCCCAATTGACGGAAACGATCGTCGCCCCGGAGGCACTGGCCGATCAAATCCGCACCTGGGGGCAAGAAACGATTTTGGAATGACAAACCCGCCCGCGGCAGACCGGTATCGGCCTTGCCGAATCGCCGGTCCTGCGTCAGTGGTGACTGGATGGGTTCGATGAAATGTTGGGAGACCCTATGGGAGAAAAAATAAAAGTCCTGATCGTCGACGATGCCGCCTTCATGCGCAAAGCCATTGCCGACGTTCTCAGCCACGACCCGGAGCTTGAAGTCGTCGGGACAGCCAGCAACGGGCTGGAGGGCCTGTCGGCCATCAAGGCCTTGCGACCGGACGTGATCACGCTGGATATCGACATGCCGGTCATGGATGGCCTCACCGGGATTCGGCATATCATGATCGAGTCCCCCGTGCCGATCGTCGTCCTCAGTTCCCTGTTCACCGACGGCGCCATCACCTTCGATGCCCTGCGCCTCGGTGTGGTGGATTTTATTCCCAAACCTTCCGGCGCCGTATCCACGGACATTGAGAAATCGCAGCGTCAGCTGATCGACCGCATCAAGATCGCCAGTTCGGTCAATCTCGACAATATCCGCCGGGTGCGCCTGCTCAACTTTGACATCAATGAACGCCTGTCCGCCCGCTATGGTTATCAGCAATTGGATTACCTTCTGACCCTCGGCACCACCTTGAGCGGCCCCAACACGGTCATTCGCCTGCTATCCAACCTGCCGCCGCGGCTGCCCGCCGCCGTGGTCGTGGTTCAGGAAATATCCCCCAAGATCATCACAACGTTTGCCGAACAATTCGACGCCAGCGTCCCCTGGCGCGTTCGGGTGGCCGAAGACGACATGCCGATCGAACAGGGAACCTGCTACCTCAGTTCGTATGAAAATGCGTTCCGCATCCAGGCGACCGCCGACGGCGCCGCCTGCTTGAAACGAGCCGGTGACGTCGCCACGCCACTGGATCTGCTCTTTTCTTCGGCCGCAGACGTGTTCCACCGGAATACCATCGGCGTATTATTGACCGGTATCGGCGAAGACGGTGCCCGCGGCTTTGCCCATATCAGGGAAGCGGAAGGTGTCACCCTTGCGCAGGACACCCAGTGCTGCGTCTATCCCAACCTGACGCATAACGCCATCCAGCAGGGAACCGTTGATATCGTCCTGGATGAACTGAAGCTGCCCCAGGCCATCGCGTCGATCATGACCTGATCAAAGGATGGCGAAAACGCGCTTGCCTTCTGCGCCCAAACGCCTGAAAGCGTTCAAAAGGAGTCCCCATGATTATCGTTTGCGAAAAATGCCAGAGCCGATTCAAGCTGGACGAAAGCCGGATCAAGACGGAGCGCTTCAAAGCCCGCTGCTCCCGCTGTCATCATGTTTTCGCGGCAACCAAACCGGTTTCGGCCCAGGCGATTCCCATGGCGGATGCCCCCTCCCCGACCGAGGCACGACCGCCTGCCAAGGTGATTTCAATCAGCAACCAGAAAGGCGGCGTGGCCAAGACCACCACCTGTTTGAACCTGGGGATTTCCCTGGCGTTGCTGGGCAAACGCGTTCTGCTGATCGACTTCGATGTCCAGTCGAACCTCACCATTTCGCTGGGTTACCAGAACAAGCTATCGTTTTACGATATGCTCAAGGCCGCGCCCCAGGTGCCCCCGGAGCGCTACCTGGTCGAAACCGCCTATGACGGACTTTGCCTCCTGCCGTCCAACAAAAACATGGTTTTACTGAACAAGCAGTATTTCGGCGCCCCCCATTACGAATATATCCTGCGGGATCGACTGCGACCCCTTCTGGATCAATTCGACTACATTCTGATCGACACGCCGCCGTCCATCGAATTTTTTACCCTGAATGCGCTGACCACCTCGGACCTGGTCATCATTCCGACCCAGTGCGACTACCTGTCCACCCATGGCGTCGATCAGATCCTGAAGCTCATCGACCTGGTTCGCCAGAAGACCAATCCGGCCGTCACCGCCCGGGTGCTGATCACCCTCTACGACCAGCGGGCCACGGCCTCGCAGGTCATCTACAGCAAGCTGCAACAGATCTACCGCGACCAGACCTTCCAGGCCCTGATCAACACCGACGACAAGCTGCGCGAAGCCCAGATCATGAGCATGCCCGTCATCCACTACGACAAGGGCAGCCGTTCCGGTCAGCAATATATGGATCTGGCGCAAGAAGTTCTCCAACTCGCTGTCCATGGCGGAGCGGAGCATGCGCAGTAGACAACCGACAGACCACTTTCGGCGGGCTTGGTTATGGTTTGCCGCGGGGTTGGCGCTGGTGGCGGCGTCGTGGCAGCCGGTTGCCATGGCCGAAACCCGCCTTGAGGGAATCATCCGGCAGGACCAGGTCTGGGAAGAAGAAAAAAGCCCCTACCGCCTGACGGGAACGGTCACCATCGGCAAAGGGGTTACCGTAAGCCTGCCCCCCACCATTGTCGTGCGGTTCGACAAGGGCAGCTGCCTCGAAGTCAAGGGATCTTTCAGCGCGGATGAAGCCCTTTTCGATGGATTGGAAGAGATGCACAACCGGGAAATGCTCCTTTTCCTTCCGGGAAGCCGGGGGCGGCTGACCTCCTGTGTCATTCAAAATCTCGAACTTCAACTTCGCACCGACCAGGCAACCATCACGCGCAATGCCATCTCCAATCCGAACGGCAGCGGTATTACGGTCGGCAAGAATAGCCGCCCCACCATCACCGGAAACGACTTCCATGCCAACAGCTACTACGCCGTCTACCGCGAAGGCAAAGACGTTCTGCGGGTGCCGAACAACTATTGGGGGGCGGCCGACGGGCCTTCCGGGGCCGGCCCGGGAAACGGCGATGCCGTCAACCCCCCCGTCGACTTTCGGCCCTTTCAGAAAGAGGACATCAGCGAGCATCTCGTTTTATCAGACAGACATCTGGACCATACGACACTTGGCCCGGGAAGCCGTTTTTCACTGACGTACGTTATCGACAATTTAAACAGTTATGACCACGCCGTCATTCTGGGCGCCTCTATTTTCAGTGATCCGGATCACCATATCCACAGTTCCACCCATGATCTGAAGGTCACCGTCAAACCCGGCCGACATCGTTTCACGCGGTCCTTCACCATCCCGGCCAGGGCGCCCGAGGGCCGCTACGACGTGCTGTGGGGCGTCATGAAAACGGATCTGACGGCATACTATGTCCTTAAGAAGGATCCGGGCATCCTGCACATCCGGCCGGAGCCAGCGGCGCGATCCGCACCCGCCGGGGCGCCGGGATGGGTGCCCCTGAAGTCTTCCCCGTACTGATGGAGGCAACGACGGCAAGCGATTTTACAGCCAGGCCTTATCCATGAAACCGAAATCCAAATATTCGCTGCAGCGCACCATGGTGGTTTATTTTCTGCTCATCGGGTTCGCCGCCTTGCTGGTGGGGGTCGAATTTATCGCCGAAACCCAGGGCGATGACATGCGGCAGGCGTTTCACGTCCGGGTCGCGGACCAGGCCGCCACGTCCCTGGACGGTGACGCATCGCTGCAGCCGCTGACCCACCTGCGCAACAAGGCCGTCCTGGTAATCGCCATCATCATGGTCGTCATCCTGATCGTCATGACCATGTTCATGAAGCATATCACTGAACCGCTGCAGCATATGATCGCAGCCTCGCGCAAAATATCCGGTGGCGATCTCAGCCAAACCATCCGGATCGAGGGGGATAACGAACTGGCCGAACTGGGCGGGGTCATCAACGAGATGTCCAGCAACCTGCAGGAAATCATCCACATCTCCCGGAACACCCGGGCATCCGGCGAAGCGTTTTTGTCCGCCATGGCGGGCGCGCTCGACCCGGCAGGGCCAGACGCAGGCGATCTTCCCCGCCTGCAGCGGGAAATGGACGGTTTCCGTTCGGAACTGGACCTGCTGGGCCAAGCCCTGGATTGCTTTAAATTCTACACCATCCCGAAGGCGGACACATGAACGAGATCTGGCTGGCCCTGCCCACCGGCATCGGCATTGCCACCGTGGCCTCAGCCGTGGGGATCGGCGGCGGTATCCTCTGGATGCCGTTTTTAATCATTATGCTGCGCTTGAAACCGGAAACCGCGGTGCTCACATCGCTCATCATTCAAAGCGCCGGCATGGGCTCCGGCGCGGTCGCCTATAACCGAAAAGACCGGATCGATTACCGGCTGGCAGGGCTCCTGCTGTTGATCACGGCCCCCGGCATCGCCCTCGGGGCTTACGCGGCCCGCATGACCAGCCCGGCCCACATGGAATTGATCCTGGGCCTGCTGACCCTGACCACGGCCTTCCTGTTCGTTTCCGCCAACCAGCAGTACCACGACGTCGGGGAGATGCGGGCCCGGCCGCGGGAAGCCAAACCCTACCTGGGGTTTATCTCCCTTTTGTCGATCGTCAGCGGGCTTCTCAGCGTCAGTATCGGCGAATGGCTGATCCCGATCATGCGCAGTAAAATGGCCCTGCGCATGAGCACCGCCGTGGCCACGAGCATCACCACCATCTTCGGAACGTGCCTTATCGGAGCTGCCAGCCATGCCATCCTGGGGAATCGCCCCCAGTGGGCTGTCATTTTATGGGCGGTGCCCGGGGTATTGATCGGCGGCCAGATCGGTCCCCGCCTGGCGGAGCATATCAATGAGCGGAAACTCAAGGACATGTTTATCTTCTTGCTGACACTGATCGGCATTCATTTGATTTATAACGCGTTCTAAACCCGAGACAGGACCCGACCTGATGCCAAGCGACACACCCCTTATGCCCCGACCGTGGAAAACGCGCCTGGCGCTGCCGTGCGTCGCGTTCGGCCTGCTGCTCCTGGCGTGGGAGCTCCTGGCCCGTTTTGCCGGGTGGAGCACCGATGTTTTTCCGGGGCCACTGAAGGTGTTCGCCAGCATGGGCGAACTGATTGCGAACGGTACGTTGCTGAAACACACCGTCGCCAGTCTTTTCAGGGTCACGTTGGGCTTCTACCTGGCCGTTCTGGGGGGCATCCCTCTGGGCATCATGCTGGGCCGCTGGCAAAATGCGCGCCTGCTGATCAATCCCATGATTCAGTTCCTGCGCCCCATTTCGCCCCTGGCCTGGATTCCGCTGGCCATGCTGTGGTTCGGTATCGGCGACAAGCCGGCCGTCTTCCTCATCTTCCTTTCCAGCTTTTTCCCCATCGTGGTCTCAACCACCGCCACGGTGAGCGCCATCAACCCAATCTACTTCCAGGTCGGCGCCAACTTCAATTTTACCCGCTGGGAGATGATCACTCGCGTCATCGTGCCCGCCATGATCCCCGGCACCATCACCGCCTTGCGGATTTCCGTGACCATCGCCTGGCTGGTGGTCGTCGCGGCGGAAATGATCGCCGTCCAGTCCGGCCTGGGATACCTGATCCTCGATTCACGCAATGCCCTGCGAATGGACTACGTCATGGACGGCATGATCGTCATCGGACTTATCGGACTTCTGCTGGATTACTTCATGCGGCGGCTGGGCCGGATCGAATCAGCCGGCTGGCACAACTGACCCTACGGAGCGCTGGCATGGGCCACATCGTTATCGACAATATCAGTAAAGCCTATCGCAACCGCCGGCGGCAGCGGCGCGCCGGGGATGACCCCGAATTGCGCTATGGCGACCAAATCCTGGTTCTGGATCATATCCAGCTGGAGTTCCAGGACGGTGAAATGGTCTGCATCCTGGGCCCGTCCGGCTGCGGCAAATCGACCCTGCTGAAAATCATCGCCGGTTTCGACCAGCCCAACGACGGCCGCATCGTCATCGACGACCGCACGGTCACCCGCCCGGGCTCGGACCATATTTTCGTGTTTCAACACAACGGTCTCCTGCCCTGGATGACGGTCTGGGAGAACGTCGGGCTGGGTCTGCGCCGCATGACCGATGCGCAGGCCAAGGCCGAACGGATTGCGGAATACATCGAGATGGTGGAGCTGGACAACTTCGAGCACCACTACCCCCATCAATTGTCCGGGGGCATGCAGCGGCGGGCGGAATTGGCCCGGGCCCTGGCGGTCAATCCGGAACTCCTGATCATGGATGAGCCCTTCAGCGGGCTGGACTTTTTGACGCACATGAAAATGCGGGAAGAAGTGGTCAACATGCATGAATTCATCCGTAAAACCACCATTGTCGTGACCCATGATATCGATGATGCGCTGATCATGGGTGACCGCATCGTCGTCATGAGCGGGCAGCCCTCGGGCATCAAACTGGATCGCCGGCTCGATTTTGCCCGTCCCCGCGATTTCCAGAAGGAACCGGCATTGAACCAGCTGCGCAACGAAATCTTTTTGATGCTGGGAGTTCCCTATGCGGTTTAACCCTGCCTGGATGCGAGGATGGCGGCTGAGCGTTGCCTGGCGGTATACCCTCCTGGCCGCGGCCTGGCTGATCGTGATCACGGTCCTGCATTGCAGCCTGAATATGCACCGGGAAGACCGCGAGGTGGTGCGCATGGGCTACATGCCCGTCGTCACCAACCTGGCCGCCCCGCTTCTGGATTTTGTCTCCCGGGAAAAAGGTCCCTATCGTTTCCAGGCCATCAAATTCGCCAGCTTCGCCGAAATGGCGGAATCCTTGCGCAACGGGCACATCGATGCGGCCTTCATGATTGCCCCCCTGGCCATTGTTCTCCGCCAGCAAAAAGAAAATGTGCGCATCGTCTATATCGGCAACCGCCATGAAAGCACCCTGGTGGCCCGCAAGGATCTCGCCATCCGTACCATCGACGACTTGGCCGGCAAAACCCTGGCGGTTCCCATGCGCTATTCCGGACACCACCTGGGAATTTTGCGAGCAATGGAAGCCCGGGGAATGTCGGGAGCCATCAACATCGTTGAAATGAACCCGCCGGACATGGCCTCCGCCCTGTCTTCGGGCGCGCTGGATGCCTACTTCGTGGGCGAGCCCTTTGCCGCCCAGACGGTCCTGTCGGGCGATGCCCGGGTGGTCAACTATGTCGAAGACCTCTGGCCCCACTTCATCTGCAATCTGGTCATCGTCAAACAGGATTTCATCGACAAGCGTCCTGAAGCTGTTACGCAGTTGGTACAGTCCGCCATGCGCTCGGGCCTCTGGGCTGAACAACACCCCGACGAAGCCGCCGACATCGCCGCCCGCTATTGGAACCAGCCGCCGGACCTGATTCGCTATGCCCTGACCACCCCCAAGGCCCGCATTGACTATCAGCGCTCCGTGCCGCAAACTTCCGAAATCCAGTTGCTGGCCGATCTCATGGTCCAGTTTAAATTGATCGACCGCAACGACACCACAGGCCTCGTTGAAGATCGTTTTGCGCGTGAAGCCGACCTCAAAGACATCCCCGATATCGGAAGTATTCTCAGGTTGCCCTAACGGCTACTTTTGGTAGACACTGCTTTTCCATGAAGTCGTTACTATTTTTTGATGGGGCTATCAGCCCTATAGGTTGAAGTGTCTCAAAATAATTATTTTCCGTTATGATGGTGCTGCATAATTATAACACCAATAATCATGTAAAGATGCATAATGAGAGCACACTTAAATCTGCAATGATTTGATTTTATTGCCGAAGAAATTGATTTAACGTGGGTATTGACGCGTAGAAGAGCGAATGTTTAAATATCGTCATAAATGTCTCAATTTTGCATTTTCCGTTAAAATGATGTTTTCCACATAATATTATAGATAGAGGATTCATGAAGACCCTGACAGAAATTGACAAGCACCAGTTCGTTTTTGAAGTACTTGAGGAAGGGCGCAAATTGCTCCCTGAACTCAAGGTACTACCTTCCGCTATTGAGATGCCAGAAGATGTGGTACTTGATGAACAGCAGTATTACATACAGAAAGTAGGATTCTTTCTTGTTCACACCCTAACTTGGTGCAGACAACTAGACCTTGCGATTGAATTTTTATCAAATTTCGATTATTCGAAGAAAGTTAGTGCAAATCGTGCAGACCATACGATTTACAACCTTGAAAATTACCTAATCCGTATTAACTCTTCCTATGATCGAATTCTTCAACTGGTTAATGCGGTTTTCCATCTCGGAGTTTCTGAAGAGCATGTGACTCACGCTGTTATTATCAGCAATGCTAAGGTTCAACATCGACCGAAAGTAGTATCAAAAATTAAGGCAGTTCAGAAATATCTTAAAGTTTATGCGCAAGCACGCCACACATTGATTCACAAGCACTCATATCTCGATGTGAAAATGAGAAAACTTGAGTTATTCTATTTACACGATATAGAATCCCTGCCGAAGGATGATGCTTGGAGAGAAAATTTCAAGTCATTCCGTGCGCAGTATCTCAAAGAATTCTTGGCTGAAAAAAAAGACGAATTTCAAAATATCAATGATGGCTTAGGGGACAAAATAAATGATTTATTTGGCGAACTATACCATGAATACAAGCGACAAGTTCATGCATTGGGGTAGGAAATAATGCTCTAACATTTTAATTAACAAGACCGCGGGGGACCTTTTTAAATTTTTGCGAAACATCTCGGCGCGGCTTGTTATTTAGAGTGTTATGACATGAATAAATAGCATACTTTAACAGCGATAAAAGAGGTGCCAGATCATAGCAGTATTGTTAAGTTTGCAGAAATCCAAAAAATGCAAAATTTGCCGTTTTTCCGGGGGACCACATTCTCTCAAATTGTTTTACGACCAGCGGCTGTAAACATCTGACGCCAATTTTGATGGCGTCATAAATAGTTGCTGAGGCAACCCTTTCGTCATCCCCGCGCAGGCGGGGATCCATTTATTTCAATGGTTTATGGACTCCCGCCTGCGCGGGAGTGACGGCTTAAGGACTTTTTACGAGTTCATCAATTTTATAAGCGGTAAAATTCCCCATTGCAGTTCCCAATCCCGAATAGGGTCAGAGAAAAAAATGAGTATGAATGGTTATGACCATCTGGCTTCGGCCATTTTAAAAACGGCCTTGGATTCTGGCGCGGACCTGGCCGGATTTGTAGCCGTTTCGTCTATGAAGCAGGCCCCTACCCATAAACTGCTCACACGACTCCCCATCTATGAGGTCATTGACTTTTCGGAATCGGACACGGCCGTCGCCCCGGAGGAGGTGCCGATCGCCAAGTGCAGGATTGAACTGCCCACCTGGGCGGAAACCCTCCTGATTATCGCCCTCTATCACCCGGAAGACAAACCGGCTCTCGATTACTTTCGGTCCTCTTCGAGCGGAGGATCTGAGGGCAACCTCCAGTTAATCAGAATCAACAATAAGGTAATCAGATGGCTTGAAGAAAATACGTCCACAAAAAGCCGACAGGTCCCTTACGGCATCGACAAGGGGGGCATCGGCCTCAAAGATGCCGCAGTTCTTGCCGGTTTGGGGGTCATAGGCAAAAACAACTTGCTGATCACCCCCCAATATGGTCCGCGGGTGCGGCTACGGGCCTTGGCCTTACAGGTAAAGCTTGCCGAAACCGGCCCCCTTGACTTCGATCCATGCTTGACTTGCGACATGCCCTGTCGCCAAATATGCCCCCGGAAGGCGCTTGATAATAAAATCTTCGACCCGATGGATTACGGCATCTCGGAATTACCCGCCAGGGAAGGCGTATACGATCGTGATGCCTGCGCCTTGGAATCGGATAAGCGCATCTATCCGGATGCGTCCATCCCACAAAAAGAGGAAGTTGAATCCGGCGATCTTATATCCGTGTCCTGCCGAGCCTGTGAATTTGCCTGCCCGGTGGGCATATGAGAAAACAGACAGACGAAATATTTGACAAGGGCATTTTTTTGGAAATGGCGGCGGAGTTCGACAAGGCCAAAGCCATTTATGAGGACATCTTTCGTCATGTCACCGACGAAACGGTCCTGGAAAAAGCCCGATGCCGGATGGAAGACATCGACGACCTGATCGAAGAGAAGGCTATTTACCAGCGCATTGACGAAAACGCGAAACGGGTACTTTCGGAAATCGGCATAAATATCATTGAGAACCAACCCCTGATGGATCTTCTTATGGAAGCGGATGCCGTGGATTTCGACAATGAAACGGCGCTTTTCATTCCATTGAAGCGAGATTACATCGATCGCTGCCTGGCGCAGGTGCCCCGAAAAATGCCCGGGGACCCGGGAATGAACACGTTTGGCACCGGTGCGACATCACCTTTTCTAAAGCGCACTGGCGACGAGGAACTGCGTCCAGCTAATCGCGAGGAATACAGCAATATCATCCTCACGGTGGGCGAACAACAAGATGTTGTCGGTATTTTCAGTCTACCGGTGGCCTGCGACAAGAGCATTTCCCTCTTCGAAATCTCCCAACTGATGGAGAAAAGCTATCAAGGGCTCAAGATGATCACCACCAGTGCGATGAGCGATGCCGAAGTGACATTTCTGAAAGGCAAGGAGCACTGGGTCGACGGTACCAGCCTGATTACTTCCTTAACGCCAATGAACAACATGGTCGATCCTTTTTTGCGCAGTGCCCGCACAGGAAACAACCTTTTATTGATCGACCAGAGCATTGCCGGCATCTCCGGCCCCGGAAGCCCGGAGGCTTTCCTGACGCAGAACCATGCCCAAGTGATTTTCATGATGGTGATCGCCCAGACCGTCAACCCTGGCATATCGTGCATCCACTGCGGCATTCCCAGTGTTATCAGGGCGGGCGGCAATCTTTCTTACAGTTCTCCCCACCAGACCTTCATCAACGCGGCCTTGGCGCGGGTCAATACCTGGATTACAGGTTTCCCTTCCGCCCAGACCGGCGGCAGTACCAGTCTGCCCGATGTGACGCCACAGGCGCTGACGGATTCAGAATTGAGCCGCAACGCGCTGCGCAAATATGGGGTCCACATCATACGACATGCCATGGGTGCGCTCGGCAGCCTCAACTTTTTCAGTCTGGAGAAATTTTTGGAAGACTGCGAGCGGGAAAGGCGTTCCAGGACTATTTTTGAATCGCTTCCAAAGGATACCGGCATGCTCCCGATGTATTTTCCCGGTGACGACCAGGCGCTTGCCGGCATCCGGGAAATTGCCGAAAAGGGCAACCCCAAAAACGCCGATCATACACTGAAGAACGTGGATGCGTTCCGTCTGTGGGAGGATACTATCATCCAAGCCGCTAAAAAGAAACGCTATTACCCGCAGCTCAACGATATCGTTATCGACAAAATCAAAGCAGCTGTATAGGACGGATATGGCCATACTCCGATGTACCAAAAAACTTCTAACCGAACTAAAAACCAAACCCGAAGATATTCTGCGCGATTTAACCGAACTGGGTTGCTGGCATGCCAACCTGTTGCGAATCGATCGAAGGAAATGCGTGCTCTTTACCCATGACAGGACATTGTATTCGTTCCTTGTCCCCGGTCTCACCAAACCTCATTTTCAAAACTTTGGTGAGGTTTTCGGCCAGAATCTGTTCAAAAACCTGTTGGCCGAAGCATTTCCGCAAAGCCAGATCGAACTGTTTTTAAATGATATCCGGGAAATTCATATCACGAAAACCAGTAGCCGGAGTGTCCTGGGGTCTATGAATGACCTCTCCTTCCAACTCAAATATCGCATTTATGCTGAGGGCGGACTGTCAAATCTTAGTCTCATGAAATTGAATCATGGGTTGAACCGTATCCCCATGGGCGCCATCGAGGAAGTCTACAGCATCGATGCCCTGAAGCGTCTCTTGAAAATTCAATCCCAAAAATAACCCGCAAGAGAGGCGATCCCCTCTACTCGAAACAATTTTCCGGAATTGGAGCCGGATAAGAAAAATTGCTTTCGCTCCTACAGTCTCCGATCATGCCTCATGCGCCGCAACGCATCCATGGGCTTGACGCTACCAAAGCCAGGCACTATCGTGAAGTGTAAAATTATGGCATCCGTAAAGATAGGTGCAAGCAAAAGCCTTTCGGAAAGTTGCTCTTGATTATCATCTCAACTGAATAGTGTGTTGCGATATGAAGATGTTTAAATTGATCCCGGCTCTCATCCTGATCGGCATCATCGTGACCGGCTGCTCCACCGACAAGAGCTGGCGCACCGCCAGCCGTGAATCGGCCGGCATCGCCCCCGACCCGGCCGCCACTCATGAGGCGGTGCTGCATGTTTACGGTGCCGATGCCTGGGGCTGGCGGGGCTGGTTTGCTGTCCACACCTGGATCGCCGCCAAACGAACCGGTGAAACCGCTTACACGGTTTACGACGTGGTGGGCTGGCGCAGCCGTTATGGTCAGCCCGTGGTGCGAATCGTCCAGGATATCCCCGACCGCTACTGGTACGGCGCCAAACCGGAGGTTCTCCAGAAACTCAGAGGACCGGGGGTGGATGAGGTGATCGATGCCGTCGACCGGGCGGCGCGCGCCTATCCCTGGAAAACGACCTACAAACTCTTTCCTGGGCCCAACAGCAATACGTTTACGGCCTGGATCGCCAAACAGGTCCCGGAACTTGAGTTGGACCTCCCCTTCTCGGCCATTGGCAGCGGTTACGTTAATTAGCGGATTTAGATCAGAGGGTCTGCCACGGAGGTCGGCCGCTTCTTCAGCCGTCCTTTTTCAGAGCGACATCGATCTGGAGCGGTCCTTTATCAGTTTCACAGGGGATGGAAATGATGGGTGTGGCGTCGGGATAGGGCACATTCTCGCGGCCGATCACGACCTGGGGCACCGAGATGGCACTGGCCCCGCCGGGGAAGTCCGTCTTGGCATTGCCGGCAATCATGTTGGCAATCTCGCCCACGGCATCGATGCAGTCTGAATCGAGTTGCGCGATGGGATCGCCTAACATTTCCGACGCCAGTCTGGTTGCCAGCGGTTCGGGCATGCTCACGACCACCCTTCCGTGAACGTCCCCGGAAACATCGATCACGCCGCAGACATCGTGATGCGGCCGGGCCTTGGTATTCAAGACCGGTTGCCCGATGGTAACCGTCTGGGTCATCATGGTCTGAAACAGGCGGATCACCGCATCGACAAAGGGGTTGATATAAGCGGCTTTCATTTAGCCCCCTTCCGCAGGTCGTAGCCTGAAAATGTCTCCGGTGGCAGGTGGTTGGCTGGGCTAAGCAGGGATTGACGCTGACTTTCGGTGATGGTCTCGAACTCGATCCCGATGCCGGGAACAACCATGGCTTCTCCCCATTTAAGCTTGTGCCGGACAATGCCGCTAATCGGGGTTTTTTCGTACAGATCGATGATGCGCAGCCACACGCGGCCTCCCAGCTGGAAACGAGCCGACGAAAAAAGGAAGCACCCGTTGCTTGAGACATCCATGGTGACCGTGCGGATCAGGGTCCGGGGGTCGAATTCGCGCGTCGTGGACAGCAGGACGTTATAGTGAAGCGGTTTGCGTTCCTCCGAACGGAGTTTGCGCGCGGGACTGTTCCAGCAGGCCTCGCGGATCAGGTCTTCCAGCAAACCGGATCGTTCATGGTGCCCGTATAACAAAGCCCGGATGGCGCCGCTGCGACGGTCCAAATTGACCTGGATGACCGGAAAGCGCCCCGTGATGCTGTATACAAGATCTTTATGGTCGCTCAGGGCCTTGATTTTGGTAGGAATGTCGATGACCACCCCATTGTAGGCGAAATGGGTCACGGCACCGTAAAACGTGTCGATGGACGCCACCGTATCCACGGTAGCACCGATGTTGCGAATCGCCGCTTCATACAAGGTGCACGCATCGCCGGGTCGGGCCACGAGCAAAATCCGGGGCGGCAATCGTTTTTTCTCAGCCGCGACAGACGCTGCTGAGGATGACATCGTTCCACCGTATGACGGAGACGCTGCGGTGCTAAGGGCATGCACATCAACCACCGTATCACCTTCACTTCGGGTTGCCCGGCAGATCCCATACCGGGAGGGATGTACGACCGGACCGCAGCACAACAGCGGTGACCCGGTGCTGACAGATGTTATCGGCCGTTGGATAGAAAATCTTGAACGCGATCGCCAAAAACGAATGCTGTCCCTGGCATTTTTTATCGCGAGCGTGTAACGTTTCCCCGCAATGTTGCTCTTATGTTTCAGTATTTAACGAAACCCATTCCTGTCACAGAAAGGTTATATCCGATGGATGCCACAATCACCGAAATTACCGATCAAAATTTTGAAGAAACTGTCGTTCAATCCTCGCGCCCGGTCCTGGTGGATTTCTGGGCCCCCTGGTGCGGCCCCTGCAAAGCCATCGGCCCCACCATCGACGCCCTGGCGGCGGCCTATGACGGTCAAATGACCTTCGGCAAATGCAACGTGGACGACAACCCCGAGATTCCCGGCAAATTCGGTATCCGGTCGGTCCCCACTGTGATGGTGTTTCAGGATGGAAAGGTTTTCGAGCAGATGACGGGTCTGGTCAATCGCGCCAAACTGGAAGGTGCCATTAAAAATGCCCTGAACGGCGGCGCATCCACCTCGCCCTTTTTGGTACAGTGAGGGCCAGGGACTGATGACAACACCTGCCGATCAAGAAAATGAGGATGGCGGGACGGCCGGAGAAACGGCGGAAGGCGAAAACGTCCGCTACCTCTGCATGAAATACAATCGCTACCAGGAGGGTGATCAGTTGGCCTGCCAGGATCCGGGGCTATACTGCAAGTTTCGCCCGGCCTGCCTTATCCATTTCAAGGAAAAAGACGCGCGCCAGGAGCAGCGCCGGGCCGATGCCTCAGGCAGATAGCCCCCGTCGGGGCGGATGTCACCCGCAGGCCGTGTTATAAAGCTCGCGGGCCTGATAGGAACTGCGCACCAGCGGCCCGCTGGCCACCTCCTGAAACCCCATCTGCAGAGCTTCATCGCGCCATTGATCGAACTCTTCCGGAGGGACATACCGTTCGACCGGGAGATGATCGGGAGAAGGCTGCAGATATTGTCCGAGCGTCACCATCCGGCAGTCCACCGCCCGCAGGTCGGCCAGGGTCTGCCGCACCCCTTCCCGGGTCTCCCCCACCCCCAGCATCAGACCGGATTTGGTCATCATGTGCGGTGCCAGGTCTCGCACCGTCTGCAGCAAGGCCAGCGAGCGCTGGTAATCCGCTTCCGGCCGAACCGTTGGATAGAGGGCCGGAATCGTTTCCAGGTTGTGGTTCAGGACATCCGGTCCGGCGGTCACCACGGTTTCGATCGCCTCCCGCTGTCCCTGCAAATCGGGGATCAGCACCTCCACCCGCACTCCCGGGATTTCACCCCGCAGGGCCCGGATCGTGGCCGCAAACAGACCGGCCCCGCCGTCCGGCAGATCATCACGCGTGACCGAGGTCACCACCACATAGGCCAACCCCATGTCACGGGCCATCCGGGCCACCTTGAACGGTTCCTCCGGATCCGGCGGCCCCGCCGGACCGTGGTCCACGGCACAGAAGCCGCAATTGCGCGTGCAGCGCGACCCCAGGATAAGAAAGGTGGCGGTTTTGCGGGAAAAGCACTCCCACTGGTTGGGGCACTTGGCTTCCTGGCAGACGGTATGGAGACCCTGTGCGCCCAATGCCTGGCATATCGTGCCGTACATCGGACCGGACGGCAGACGCCGCTTTAGCCAGGGGGGTTTGCGGATGGATGCCTTGTGTGATGATGAGTGGCTCATGCAAGCTTCCTCGAAACAGGGGGTTCCCCGGACAGCAGGCGATCCAACGTTTCAAAAGCGATCGGCTGCAGGGTGACATCAAAGATCTGGGTCGCCGTTTGCCAAACGGTTTGCCGCAATTCGGCCATGGGAATTTCCCGGTCCAGCACCTGTTCCAGCGACGTCATGCGAACGCCGGCCAGGCCACAGGGGTTGATCCATTGGAAGGGCGTCAGGTCGTTGTTGACATTCAACGCAAACCCGTGAAACGCCATCCCGTGCCGCAGGCAAAGACCGATGCTGCCGACCTTGGCACCATCCACCCAAATCCCGCGGTTGCGATCGTCACGATCGGCAGCGACCCCCCAGGCCTGCGCCACCGAGAGCATCAGATCTTCAAGGGCCGCCACGTAATCTCCGACGCCCATGCGCGCCCGCTGCAGGTCGATCACCGGATAGCCCACGATCTGACCCGGGCCATGGTAAGTGATATTTCCGCCCCGTTCGGACGGCATGAGGCCGACGCCGGCCGTCGCCAGGTAGGCATCGGAAACCATCAGGTTTTCCCGTCCGCCATTGCGCCCGAGCGTGAATACGGCGGGATGTTCGAGCAGGAGCATGAGGTCTTCCGGCAGGCGGCCGTCGGTCTTGGCCGCCACACACCGCTCCTGCAGGACCTGGGCTTGGCCATAATCCGTGAGGGGAAGATCGATTGCCAGCCATTTACGTTTCATCGCGCGCCTGCCCTCTGAATGCCGCCAGCGTCAAAAATTGATATCCCCCCATGACAGGCTTTGGTCCGCCCGCTTTTCGATCATCCTCTTTGCCCGGCCCGCAGGAACGCTTTTGACAGCGTATGGATGAATGGGTATTTTTTAACATCAACCATCAACCGCGGATACCCGCTACCCAAAGGAGGCCTTTTTATGTTCCGGAAGATACTCCTTGCCGTCGACGGCTCGTCCCACAGTGATCTGGCCGTGGACTACGCCGGCAAACTGGCAGCAGCGTTCGATGCCACCTTGCTGATCGTCCATGCCTATGGGCAGACCTCGGATCTGCTGGGGTATGACGATATCGAAAAGCGCGTGGCCGCGCGCAAAATCACCGGCCAAGGTGTCATCGACAAAGCCCGCAAACGCTTGGCGGACAGCAGCGCAACGATCACGGAAGATCTGCTGGAGGGGCCCGAAGCCGAGGCCATTCTGGCCGCCGCAGCCACCCAGAAAGTCGATCTGGTTGTTATGGGAACACGCGGTCTGGGCGCCATCAAGGGCATGCTCTTCGGCAGTATCAGCCACAAAGTGGCCCAGCACGTTCACTGTCCGGTCATGCTGATCCGCTGATTGCCACGCGGCGGCATCACCGGAATCAGCGGCCCGCTTTCGCCCGTTGTCAGGGGGCAAAAATGTTTTCGGGAATATAGGGGTGCGTCCCGACGATAGCCTCCCGTCCATCGATTGATCCGACAATGCCGCCTTTGCAAAGCACTGGAAGCACCCCTACAAACCGGCATCAGTTCTTGACGAGATCCCCCATGCGGCGGGCAATGCTTTCGTAGGCCTGGGTGACGGGTGAATCCGGATAGCTCTCCTGGTAGGACTTGCCATTGTCACCGCAGGTCACCACGTTGGGATCAAAGGGCACCCGCCCCAGAAACGTCACGGACGTCTCCTGAGCGGTACGCTCGCCGCCTCCGGAGCCGAAAAGGTCCACCTGTTCGCCGCAGTGCGGGCAGACATAGCCGCTCATGTTTTCCACCAGACCGAAGATATCCATCTTTACCGTATGGCAGAAACTGATGGATTTTCGGACATCCGCCAGCGAAATTTCCTGGGGCGTGGTCACAATAACGGCCTTGGCATCCGGAATGGTCTGCGCCACCGTCAGGGGCTCGTCGCCGGTGCCCGGAGGTGCGTCGATCAGAAGGAAATCAAGCTCGCCCCACTCGACGTCGGCGATAAATTGGCGGATGGCGGAATATTTTATGGGACCCCGCCAGATGATGGCGTCGTCTTTACTGGCGGTCAGGGACTCGATGGAAACCACCTTCAGGTTCTCGCTGAAGCGCATGGGGTCGAGTTTATGGTTCTGACTCAATCCCATCATGCCCATCAACCCCAGTACACGGGGCACATCCGGACCATGGAGATCGACATCCATCAGCCCTACCCGGTAGCCCAGACGGGCCAGCGCAATCGACAGGTTGACCGATGTACTGGTTTTACCCACCCCCCCCTTGCCGCTCATGACGACCAGTTTGTTTTTGATCCGGCTCAAGGAATCCTTTACCGCGGCATCCTGTTCTTCCTGGCCGGACCGTTTTTTGTTGGTATTGCCCGGCGAACTCATAATTTCAACCATGTTACGTCATCTCCTGTTACACACGTTATATCTTAACTGCGCATCCGTGCGCGCAGCGCCTTGGCATTCATTCTTCCCCTGTCGTTTTCGCGACGGATATTCCGGGAAAGGTCCGGCGGACATGAAACCCGTGGGGGGGAATTCAATTCGCTGTCAACCGCATATTTCCTTGGCCTGTGGCCTACTCCGTTTTTTGGGCCTTGGGGGGACTGTTGCCGCGACTGCCCCGGGCCAATTTATGCCCCTGGCTGACGCGAAAGAGTTTGCGGCTGTTGCAGTGGGGGCAATGACTCGGCCGACCCGTTCCCAGCGATTCACTCCATCGCCGCTGGCAGGCATCGCATTCAAAAATACGCTCCTTCGAGGTCATGGTGTAGTTGCCACCCTCGATATTGATGGCTTTGCCGTTGATCAGCGCGTCGGCCACACAACTCCGCGCTTTCTGGAGAATCCTTCCGAACGTCGCCCGTGAAACCCCCATCTGTTTGCCACCGTCCTCATGGGATAGATCAAGCAGGTCCGACAACCGCAGCGCTTCACATTCATCCACCGTAAGTCGCACTTCTTCGAGATCCATCATGGGAATGCCACGCGGCTTGAAATAACTGATATCCGGGTTGAAAGCGACGATACGATCTTTTTGAGGGCGCATAATCAGTTCTCCATATTGGGATTATACTCAAAATTAAATATACGGTTAACGATGGCCATGTCAAGCCGGTTCGGCGAAACAATATGTCTTTGCCAAAATACACACTCCCCGAGTGATATCAAGGGATAAATGGTGCAGTGGCGCGGGGATGGGGTATTATCCATCGCGCTGCCTGGCGCGCCCCGTCCCGGCGGGACAAAGGCTTTGCCAGGATCCCCGCCCTGGCGCGCATCCCGGGCGAGGCCAGCATCCGCCGCAACGCCAGTGCCAGGGTTTGAGTCTTCAAACGGTTTATGGGCAGCGGCGGCGGGCCGATGCCCAACGTAACAACCCGCTGGCCCCAGTAATATTGGTCGAGCAGATGGGGGATAATCACCTGGGGAACGCCAGCCCGCGCGGCCGCCATGACCGTCCCGGCGCCACCATGGTGAACCACGCCCGCCACCCGGGAAAACAGGCGCTCGTGCGGCAAGTCCCCCGCCACACAAAGGCAGTTGGCATCACTTTCAAAGGACCATCCGGCCCAACCGCTCTGAACGATGGCCCGCACACCGGCCAATCCGACAGCCTGCCGCAGTCGTGACACGGTTTGGCGCGGCGTCGGATCCCCCATACTGCCGAAGCCGATATAGATCGGACGCGGGCCCTGATCTAAAAACGCCTCGATGGCCGCCGGCAGCGGGTCCCTCCGCGGCGCATGCCAGTAGCCGGTCTGACGGCAGTCGGAAGGCGCTTCGGGCGGCAACGGCGCCAGTTCCTTGTCCGCGGCGACGATCAAATTGGCAGTCAGATGCGGCATCACATGGTCCAATGCCGGCAACCCGAGACCACGGCGGTATCCGTTCAAAATAACCCGGTACCCCAAATCAAGCAGGCCATCGGCCAGGCGCCAGAGGACACGATTGCATAGCGGCGGAAGGTTTTGCCATGGCACCGTCACAGGCGCGTGGTCGCGGGAAGGCAGCAGCGCCGGGATGCTGAAGGCATAGCGGTACGGCACCCCGCATGCTTCGGCCACCGAGGGCACCGCCAGTGCCAGACCGGAACCGATGACCATGTCCGCCGATTTTACGGCCTCCGGCAACTGCCGGAACTGGATGGCCAGCTCCTGCCTGAGAGTCCGTGTCATCGGCGCCATGGCGGCCAGGGGACGCCCGACAAAGCGGTCCGCCCGGGCATCCATTAACTGCCGGACGTTCCCACCCAGGGGAACAAACGGTATCCCGGCGGCCGTAAACAAAGGCCGGCTGTCCGGGGGAGCGCAGACCCGGACATGCGCGCCCCGCTCACGCAGCGCCAGGCCAAGCGCCAGAAGCGGGCGGACATCTCCCATGGAACCGTATGAGACCAGCAGGATTTCCATCGGGTCGCCTATGAACGAAAAGACATCATCACGCCTTGGTCGCGCGGTTGTTGATCAGGGTCAACTGGTCGTTCAAGGTCCAGTAGTCATAAATGATACCGATCAACCCCAGCCCCCC
Organism: Desulfobacteraceae bacterium; assembly: GCA_014237395.1. Classification (GTDB taxonomy): domain Bacteria; phylum Desulfobacterota; class Desulfobacteria; order Desulfobacterales; family UBA5852; genus JABZFP01. The sequence continues at coordinate 24,502 of JABZFP010000015.1, forward strand.
GGTAAAAAAATAGAGAATGCCGCTCAGCCATTTCCCCATGTAGAACCGGTGGACCCCCAGGATGCCCAGGAAGGTCAGCAGGGTCCAGGCCACGTTATAGTTCAAGGGCCCTGTGGCGAAGCGCATTTCGGCATGCTTATCCATACCGGGAATCAGAAAAAGGTCGACGATCCAGCCGACGAACAGCAACCCCAGGGTAAAAAAATAAATCGTGCCGCTGATGGGCTTACCGTAATAAAACCGGTGTGCCCCCATGAAGCCGAATATCCACAAAATATAACCGATCATTTTGCTGTGCGTATTTTCCCTTGACGTCATACAAACTCCTTTCAGGATGCTGACATATCAGCGCCTCGGTCGATAGTGTCCAGTTCTTCCCATCGGCTGTAGGCTTGAGCCAATTCAGTTTCCACTGCCGCAAGACGTGATCGGGCCACGGCAATCGCATCCCCCCCCGTCTGGTAAAAGGACGGATCGGCCAGGGTCTCAAAAAGCGCCGCCTGCTCATGCTCCAAACGTTCGATCGCCCCCGGCAGGTACTCCAATTCACGGACTTCATGATAAGACAGTTTCCGCAAACGCGGTTTGGCGCGAGGAGGCGGTTTCCCCGGACGATCGGGCTTCTTCTCCGGTTTGCGAGTTGTGTTGGCCGAGCGCTGGCGCTGCCAGTCTTCGTAACCACCGACGTATTCGGCGATCCGCCCTTCCCCTTCGAATACCAGCGTGCTGGTGACCACATTGTCGAGAAAAGCCCGGTCGTGGCTGACCAGCAGGATGGTCCCTTTAAAACCGACCAGCAAATCTTCCAGCAGTTCGAGGGTTTCCAGGTCCAGGTCGTTGGTGGGTTCGTCCAGCACCAGCAAATTGGCCGGCTTGGCAAAAAGCTTGGCCAGCAGGAGGCGATTGCGTTCGCCACCGGAAAGTACCCGCACCGGAGAACGCGCCCGATCGGGTTCAAAAAGAAAATCCTTGAGATACCCGATGATATGACGTGGGCGGCCATCGATGACGACCTTGTCGCTGCCATCGGCGATATTGTCCTGAAGCGATCGATTTTCATCGAGCTGGGTTCGCATCTGGTCGAAATAGGCGGGCTCCAGGCGGGTGCCGTGCCGCACCCGGCCACTGCCCGGGGCCAGCTGCCCCAGAAGCACTTTTAAAAGCGTCGATTTGCCGCAGCCGTTGGGGCCGATCACGCCGATTTTATCCCCGCGCGTAATCACGGTCTGGAAATCGGCAAAAACCACCTTCTCTGCGTAGGCGTAGCTCAGACCGTCGGCGTCGATCACCAGTTTGCCGCTCCGTTCGGCCTCCTGAGCCAGCAGGCGGACATTGCCGACCTGCTCCAGGCGTGCCCGGCGTTCGGCGCGCAGGGCTTTGAGCGCGCGCACGCGCCCTTCGTTTCGACGCCGGCGGGCTTTGACGCCTTTGCGAATCCAGCTTTCTTCCTCGGCCAGTTTCTTGTCCTGGCGATGGTTGTTCAGCGCTTCAACCTCAAGGGCGGCCTCTTTGCGCTGCAGATAGGTGGCATAGTCACAGCGCCAGGATATCAGTCGTCCCCGATCCAGCTCCACGATACGCGTGGCAAGCTGCTGCAGGAAGACACGGTCATGCGAGACGAAAAGCAAGCTGCCCCGCCAGGTTCGGATCATGGTCTCGAGGTGCTGAATGTTATCCATGTCGAGATGGTTGGTGGGTTCATCCAGCAACAACAGATCCGGTTTGGCCGCGAGCGCCCTGGCCAACAGCACCCGGCGTTGCAGCCCCACCGAAAGCGCGGTGAAGGCGTCTCCGGCCGGCAGGTCCATCTGCGACACGAGCGTGTTGACCTCCCGCTCCGCATCCCAGCCGTCGGCGGCGTCCAGGGCCTGATGAACGGCATCCAGGCGCTGGGCGACGTCCGGTTCCGGGCGGCGGCCCAGGCGGTCGCTCAAGAGATGGTACTCGGCTAGCAGAGCGCCGCGATCCCCCAGTCCGCCGGCCACGACCTTGAAAACACTGCCGCTCAGACGGGACGGAATCCCTTGCGGCAGCCGTGCCACCCGGATACCCGGGGGGGATTCCACCGAACCGCTGTCCGGGACCAGCTCGCCGCTGACGATTTTGAGAAGCGTTGTCTTCCCGGCGCCGTTACGCCCCAGGATGCCGATCCGTTCGCCCGGTTCGATCTGCAGGGACAGATCCGCCAGCAGCGGTCTTCCGCCGAAACCGTAATCAATATGGTGAAGTGTTCGTATGGCCACAATACCCCTTTAGCCGTGTCTTCGACAGGCACCTGAAACGCCGTCCATGTGAAATCAAAGCAATGATGGATACCCGAAGGCACCACGACTGTCAAACGGTCGGCAGGCGGTCACGGCAAGCGCCGTTGGGCCCGACGGCGCAGCAGCAGGAGGCCGTAGCCGAACCCGTTCAGCAGCAGGACACCCATCCCGAGTCCTATCTGCAGTGACCGCGTGAGGCCGCGGGGATAGACAATCGGCAGCAGCAGGGAACCGATGAAACCGTCGGCATACCCGGCCATTCCGGCCCCGCGGCGCAAATCGTTTTCCAGTTCGGTGAGGGGGCATATGCCGCCCAGGAGCGCGATCAGGGCGGCCCAAACGGCGGCCGGGATGTGGATCCACACCAGACGGGGCCAGCGCAAGGCCAGAAAACTGCCCGCAACGGCAAACAGAATAAACCCTAAATGCAGGACCAGCAGCGCATCGGCCAGGATTCGATCAACCATCGGACGGCCCCCGTCGGATTTGTCCCAGGAGCTGCAACTCGGCCGAACTCACGACACGCGTTCCAACCGCCGCCTGCCATGCCAGGTGGTGCATGGCACGGGCCACGACACCGGCCTCAATGGCGCGGTAGGGCCTCAGGGGGCCCTGCATCAGGAAAGCCAGTTTCGGCAGAAGCCACATGCCCGCCCCCTCCAGCAACCGTTTGGTTTCGCGCCGGCCGATCAGCAGCGAGGGGCGCACCAGCGCCAGACGCCGGAAGGCCAGATGTTGCAGGTCGCGCTCCAGTTCCCCTTTGGTCCGCAGGTAAAAGTTGCCTGAACCAGGGTCAGCCCCCAGGGCCGACATGGCCACCATTGTTGCCGCGCCCCCCGCCCGGACAGCCCGGGCCGTCATCATGGGGTAGTCGTAATCGACCTGGCGAAACCGCTGCCGGCTGCCGGCTTGCCGGATGGTCGTCCCCAGACAACAGTAGACGTCGTCTACCCGGAAGGCCGTGTGCTCAGGTGGCAGATCGTCAAAGTCCACCACGTGGGAATGAAGGCGATCCTCCCGGACTGCCAGCGGGCGACGGCTCAACACGTGAATGGCGTCGTAGCGTCGATCCGACAACAGGCGCTGCAGGAGATGTCCCCCGGTCAGTCCGGTGGCCCCGATCAGCAACGCACGGCGCTTTGTCGCCATCATATCGCGGGTTGTCGCCATTGGCATACCGATCCTTGAATGAATAGCCGGGTTGCCGGTGAATCAACCGGTGACGGAGGGGGCGATCAGCTGGTGGCGGTAAAGCACCTTCTCAACGACAGGACGAATGGCCTCCGGCGTGACAATGCCCCGGAAATTAATATGATCGAACGCGGGGAAGTCTTCACCATTATAGAGCAGGATCAGGCCATCCGCCAACGGCGGATCTTCGTGCGGCTGTAAAAAGGTCGCGGTGAGCATGTAAAAAGTGGTCTGGCCGCCGGCCGATCCTTGAAAAAACCCCTGCAACGCGGTCAACTCTGGATCGATCATATTGATGACCGCCAGGCGATAGGCGCGCTGCGCCACCGGGAAGCGATACACACGAAGGACTTCAAAGCGTATCGGCAACGTTTCGGTGTCGGGATCGCCGCCAAAATACGTGCGGCTGAGATGGGAACCCAGCGCTGTCAGCGCTTCGGCCGGGGCCATCTCCGGGGCCAGAGGGAACGATTGCGGGGCCGTTAGATAGTCTTGAGGGTCGGACGCATAGACATAGGCCGCCATGGGGCCGATGCGATCAGCCGGGGGCGGCGTCGGGGTTTCCGTGGGTCCCGTGCAACTCAACAGGACCAGGCCCATCCCCACCAGCCCCCCCAGGATTCTGGCGACCGTGGCGCGCATGGTTTTATACCCCATCGCCGGATGCTGTTCAGCTGTGGAACTCCAGGAACAATTTCTCATTCTGTCCGTCGATCTCCGGCTCGTTGTTCTTCCAGTCATAAATACGGCAAGCATCGGCCTGATCCGAGGGAATGGAACACCCGATAAAGGGCATCAGGGGGTCACCAGCCGTGGACTTGAGGTTCAGCATGAGGGCCTGATGACGGGGGAAGCGATCGAATTCGAGGAGTTGAATAAAGAAAATACGGGTCTGCCCCTGGAAAAAATCACCCTTGTCGCGCAGTTCGCCGATGCGCTGCTTGAACTTCATGAAGGCGTCTTCCCCTTCTTGCGCTTCAACGATCAGGTCGAACTCGCCGTGACGGCGTTCCTGTTCCTCGATTTCCTGCTGGTTGGTCAGGTAGAAAAATTTGCCGATAAAAATCATTAACGATCTCCTTCACAAGATAAGACGTTCATATCACGGCTGGTACTGCGAACCATGCGAGGTTTTCTTTTACCTCAACTGACGCTGAACATCAACTCCCCCCGGCGTCTGTCCAGCGATGCTTGCAGATCCCCTCCGGATGACGTATGCTGCATGCGACTATTTCATTAACCCCTTTTTCTTTGTGAATCATGATGCATAAATTCTGTCTGGTTGCCATAACCGCCGTCCTCCTGACGGCCTGCGCTTCTCTCCCCCGCTTCACCGCCCCTTTCCCCGAGGTCGATTCGAACGGCGATGGCGTCATCGAATGGCAGGAATTTAAAACCCGTTACCCTGACAGCGATGCCAAGGCCTTCCTGGAGGCCGACCGGAATAAAAATGGCGACATCACCCCTGAAGAATGGCAGTTCTTTATTGAGATGCAGGCCTCCTGAGCGCCTTTCCACCGTTTTTTCGGGATGAAAGGCCATCGCGTCGCCCGCCCCCCCTACCCGGCCACCGTGGATGCCCATCGACTTCAAACTAAAACCCCTGCAAATGCGGACACTGGCGGCATGCTTCCGGGGGCCGCAAAGGACCGCTGAATAACGCTGCCAGCCGGTCCACCGACCGCTCCAGCTTGGCCAGACCATCCAGATCCGGACGAATGCCGGCCATGTAGGTTTCGTAGGCCTTGACGCGCTGCGCGAATGTGTGTCGAAACGATCGGTAGGCCGGTTGATGCCAGATCTCATCCAGGGTCTGATCGGGCAGCCGTCCCATGATGACGCGGGGAGATTCCATGACCGCGCCTTCCACCAATCGGGGAACGGTCGAATTCAGGGGAGGATTCAAATAGACACAGGGGGATACCGTACCGTCCGCGCCCACAAAAAGATTCTCCAGGGGGTTCTTGGGACAGACCGCGGTCGGCTGCCCCTTCATGGAGGGCAGCCCCAGGGTGGTGCGGTGCCAGAGCACCGACAGCCGCAGCCAGAACCAGCGCTGCGGTCCGGCCACCGTTTCAGGATAAGCCGGCCAGTCGGCCTGGTCCCGGGCAACCGGATGGACCAGGTGCCCCACCTGGAGGCGGTTCATGCCCAGTCGTTTTGCCAGACGCAACGCCCGGTGCAGGCTGGATCGATTGGGCCGGATCAGCAGGTAGTTCATGAGCACCGGTGGATGCGACGCCGCACAATAACGGCTGAAGACGGCTGCCGCCGCAATGGCCTTTTCAAACGATCCCGTGCCTCTCAAAGGGTCCTGCTCGCGGGGTGACGTTCCGGCAAAACTGAAGGCCATTGAATCCAGGCCGGCATCGATAAGCGCGCGGGCCAGCTTCGGGGACATGACACTGCCGTTGGAACTGATGCTGACGGCGGGTCCGGCCCGTTTCATCCGGGCGATCAGCTCGGGGCAGTCCTCCCGCAGAAACGACTCCCCCCAGCCCTGAAGATGAACCGACCGTGTGCGAGACGCCACCGCCAGAATCCGGTCGAAAACGGCCGGGGTCAAATCCGCAGCGACCCACCGTTCCGGGTAGTGGCCATAGAGACAGGTGCGGCATCGCAGGTTGCACCGGCTGGTGAGTTCCAACTGAATGTGGTTATAGGAGGGTAAATCCGACATGGTTTCACAGGTGTAAGGAGAGCGCTTCAGCGTTTCCCGGCAGGGCGGCATCGGATAGCCCGGTTTATCGATAGGCTTCGATGATTTCACCCTTTTCGATGTGAGCGGCGATTTCCTGTTCGGTCTGTTGAAGGGTCCGTAAGGCCTGGCGATAGCCGTGGCACACCGGATCGTCGTCGCCCAGCGCCGCTTCGATCTTCGCCAGGACGGCTTCACCCTGACGCACATAGTTGGTCACCTCGGCCAACACCGCCTTGCGCCGGCGGTGTTTTTTCCGTTCTTCCTCTATCACGGGCGTCAACCGCAGGATGGAATACTCCACCAGGGCATCCCGCGGGGCGTCGAAGGCGTCACAGGCTTCCTGAAGCATTTTCAAGGTGCGTCGGCTGAGGACATAGGTCTTCTGAACCCGCTCCCGGGGTGGAAAGTCGTTTTCCTGAACCTGTCGGGCGATATGGGACAACGTCTGGGTATCTTCGATGAGATGTTCGAAGAGAGACTTCTGCTTGATCCCCAAATGAACCGCGACAACGCTGATGGCCTCGATGGCACGGGCGGTCAGCCGGAAGGTAGCCCGGACGGATTGTTTACCACGCAGATCCGATGATGACGGCCGCGGCAACTCCATTTCATCGAAATCATCCGATGCTTTTTTTTTGGTCATGGACATATCCCTTTCAGAAAATCGACATGAGCGTTTTTCTTATTACAAATAGATAATTCAGGTTTTAAAGTAATGCAACAACTGTCTTCATCATCTCTTTGCGACAATGGCTGGATACGACAGCCGTTCGCAACGCACGAGTGGCAACGAGCGTCTCCAAGGAAACCGCGTCCCTGATTTTGTAAAGACCAGCTGACCTATGATATCCGTGTGGCATGAGAACAACTGATTCTGGCAAAGGGGGGATACGATGACAGTAAAATGGAATGGCGTGTGGGGCGTCTTTTTTCTTATTCTGGCCAGCATACCGGCCGGATGCACCCAACCGTACTACGGATATCCCGGACCAAGATTGCCAGAAACCGAAACGGCCCTATTGGTGCCGGATGCGGGTGTGAAGATCTATTCCATCGATGGCCACGTCGTCAACATCAAACACGAATCCGAATCCGGCCTGATGAGCACCACCCGTGCCATTCTGCGACCGGGCACCTATCAGCTGGCCCTTGTTCCCCAGCACATCAAAACAGTTAAAACGTTTACCGAACTTCAAGCGACGCTGGTCGCCAATCGGCAGTACCGGGTGCGCATCAGACGGGACATCGGAGGGAGTTCCAAATGGCGGGAATATGAAATTTGGGTAGAAAATATGGCCAGCGGCAAAGTGGTCTCCAATATAGGGACCAGTGTCAACCCTTTTCAACAATAAAGAATCGACCTGACGCATCAGAAAAACATTCGTTGCAGCTAGCCAATGGCAAGCGTCACCACCGTGGAGAAAACTGAACAACAGGACTATTGCATCGGGATCTGTTCCGATAGTGCCTCGGCAATTTCTCGGCAGAGTCTGGCCACGGCGCGGCTTTGGGCATCCACAAGGGCATCGTAACTGTCATTGGCCACGGCTTCCTGGATGATGGTGCGGCGCACGAGCAGCGGCGCGTCCCCCTCCGGACCGACGATCATCCAGGTTACGTTCAGGGAGGCATATTCTCCCAGGCGGCCGTCGAACTGGCGGATATCAAGGGCAAGGCGGACATCCGGCTGGAAATAGCGCTCCCAGGGGCGGGTCATCACCCGATCGGTCTTCACCAGCAACGCCATGTTTTCTTCCATCACCCGCGTGAAATTCTTCTCCAGGGAGCCGCCCCAACGGTGAAATGGATCGACCTCCAATCGATTCCGGCCGCTGCGGGTTACGATGGAGGGGCGATTGAGCTCATCGGGGAACTTGACCGGCCCGATCCCGATGGCGATCTTGCCCTCGGCCCCATGCGGCTGGATTGCTGCCGTGTCCCCGATCGGCGTCAGGCTGTAGAAGACCGCCGGCGGGGTCGTTCCAAAACAGCCCGCACAAAATCCCAAGACCATCAAGCCTGCTATCAATGTCCGACAAATGCGTGGGGTCATCATTGGTCTTTACTCCCTTTCCCCTGAATCAATGCCTCCGGGTGGCGCTCCAGCATATCGGCAAGATCGCTGATCGCCCGACCGGCCGCTGCCAATTCTTCCAGCGTTTTGCGAAGATCCCCCTGCAGGGGCGCATCCGCACTGACCCAGCCATCCAGGTCTTTGATAACGGTTGTCATCTCTGCCAAGGCCGTATTGATCCGGGGCACGGTGTCGGCGTTCAGTGTTTGCGTCGTCGTTTTCAGTTCATCCAATATGTCCCGCAGGGATTTGACCGCATCGCGCAGATCCGGGCCGTTCACCAGTCTATCCATGCCGGCCATCGTGTTTTGCAAATCCTTCCCGATCGCCTCCAGCGGCAGTTGATCCAGTTTTTTCACAAACCGGGTCACACCCTGCATGATTTCCTGTGAGGAGGACGGCAAGGCGGGAATAACCGGCATATTTCCATAAAATGAAAGTTTGGCCGGCGGGGCATCCTCAAAGATGTCCAGTTTGATATACAACTGCCCTGTCAACAGGTTGCCGGTTTCCAATTGAGCGCGAAACCCCTTGTCAAGCAGGCGCTGCCAGCGATCTATCGCCTCTTTTTCTCCCTTGGGGATGGCCAGGTGCAACCGTTCCGGTTCCAACTCGATACGCACCGGAACGGTAAAATCCAAATTCTCAAAATCCGCATCCAGATTGATGCCGGTTACCATTCCGATTTGCAGGCCTCGAAACTCCACCGGTGCCCCTACGGACAGCCCCCGCACCGAATCCTTGATCTCGACAATCATATCGCGCTTGACGGTGTAGCGGTCGTCTCGGGCTGCCTCGTAAGTATCATATAGCTGAAAGTGGGTGCCTTCCTCCGCTTCCGGCCCTGCATCTTCATGGGGAAAGGTGGCAAAAGCGAGACCGCCGATGAGCAATGACACGACAGATTCCGTGTCCACCCGCAACCCGTTGGCGGTCAGGTCGACATCCAGACCGCTGGCTATCCAGAAGCGCGTTTTTTGCCGCACGAACTGATAATAGGGCTCCTGGACAAAGATATCGATCGCCACATTCTCGCCATTCGGCTCCAGTTTGAAGTCCACCACCTGCCCCACCTGGATCTGCCGAAAATAGATGGGGGAACCGGGCGTCAAAGACCCCAGCCGGTTGGCCGCAAGCCGGTACTGTCGACCCGCAACCTCCCCGGTCACCATGGGTGGCTTTTCAAGCCCCTTGAAATGCCGCATCGACTTGCCTTCGAGGTCTGGGTCGATTCCGATGTAGGCCCCTGAGAACAGTGTTCCTAGACCGGTGACCTGTCCGGCCGCCACCCGGGCCCGCACCACCCAGAACCGTGTCTTCTCCGTAAGGTAGTTTTTCGATTCCTTGGCCATTTCGGCCGTCACGGTCACATGGGAGAAATCGTCGGCCAGGGCAATGGCGGTCACCGTGCCCAGCACCACATCTTTGTATTTGATCTTGGTTTTGCCGGCCTCCAGTCCATCCGCCGATTCGAAGGTAATGGTAATCGTGGGCCCTTTCTCGCTGACCGCTTTGTAGACCAGCCAGGCCCCGATCAGCAGGGCCACGATGGGCACGATCCATACAATAGAAAACGACCGGTGCTGCTTGATTTCCGGTGTTGCCGCCTCGGAAACGAGGGCGGAACCGTCAGGTTGCTCCGTCATTTGAATTCTCCGTACCATCCCAAATGAGTCGGGGGTCAAAATTTTCCGCCGCCAACATGGTGATGACCACAACGGCGGCAAAGAAAATAGCACCGGCACCAGCCTCGATATTGGCCAGTGCGCCCAGGTGAACCAAGGCCACCAGAATGGTGACGACATAGATGTCGAGCATGGACCAGCGTCCGATGGCTTCGGTCAGGCCATACAACCGGGTCCGATCCACCGGGCGCCATTGCGAGCGGCGTTGCACCGATATCAACAGCCCGGTTAGAATCAACAGTTTGAGAATCGGCACAAAAATGCTGGCAATAAAAATAACCAGCGCCACCGGCCAACTGCCGGAATGGATGAAATAGATCACTCCGCTCATGATGGTATCCGACTGCACCGCGCCCAAGGAGGTCGTGTGGGTAATGGGCAGCACATTGGCCGGGATGTAAAACACGAAAGCGGCCAGCACCAGGGCCCAGGTCCGGGCAATACTGTTGGGTTTGCGGCTGTGCAGTGTGGCCCCGCACCGGGGGCAGGTGGCGGCCCTCTGCATAGGTCGGCAAAGCAGGTGGCAGCGATGGCAGGATACCAGGCCCAACCGTCGGGCGGTCAGCGGCGGTTCTGTCACCTGTGATCGTCGATGTGTTGCCATATCAGATGCGAATCCAACGTTACAGTCATGGCGGCCTGCACAAAAATCAATATCAAAAATGCGAACAACGATATGCCTGGAACAATCGTGGCCATTTTAGCCAACTTGACCACGGACACGAGAATCCCCAGCAAAAAGACTTCCAGCATACCCCACGGCTTAAGCAAAATGATCATGCGAAATACGCGTGCCAGATAGCGGGGCATCCGGTTCGATTGCAACGGCACCAGAATGTAGAGCATGCTCACCAAATGAACCGCCGGCACGACGACAACGGTCAGCAGCACCAACGTGGCGATAGGCCCCATACCCTGCTGGTAAAGCTGGAAAATTCCGGTTGTCAGCGTGGTTTCCCGAATCTGGGAACCGATCTTGAAAGCCAGGAAAGGGAACGTATTGGCAATGATATAAAGGATCAGACCAGCCAGCGTGAGCGCCAGGGTGCGGTTGATACTGTCGCGTTTAGGCCGGTAGAGGGCGGCCCCGCATCGCACGCAGCGTGCGGAGCCGCCGGGCGGAACGGCGCCAAGCTGGTGAATCAGGTCACATTCGTGGCAGGCGATGAGGTGGGCGGTCTTCACGGACTTCTCTCTAAGTCGATGGTTTTGGTCAGCATATCAGATGTTTCATGAAAAACAAACACGGTATCGCGACGGCATGAAGGGCAGGCGGTCCGAAGGACCTCACAAAAAAGAGGAGATAGCCAGCAATCCGGCTATCTCCTCTTTATCGTTTGGCTGGTGCCGGAGGCGAGAATCGAACTCGCACTTCCGCTAGGGAAACCAGATTTTGAGTCTGGCGCGTCTACCAATTTCACCACTCCGGCAAAAACAGGATTTATTCCTTAGACAACCTGTCCAAAATTGTCAACCCAAACCACTACCCACCGCGTTTTTAACCGGCGGGTTGACGATCGGGGCCCATCTTTCGAGCGATCCTGCCCATCAGCTTCCGGCACCCGTCGAAGCGTCAAGGGCAGCGCGAATGGCGGCCGCTGTGACCGCCCCCTCGCGCAGCACCTGAACGGCATCGGGTTGGACATCGACGACCGTCGATCCGATCCCGGGTTTCAAGGAACCGGCATCCAGGATGAGATCCGCTGCGGCGACGATCGCCGGATGCAGATCTTCGATGCGGCCGCAGCCGGCCTGTCCGGAAAGATTGGCACTGGTGGCCGTCATCGGACGGGAAAGGGACCGCACGAGCGCCTGACAGACCGGGTGGCCGGTGAGACGAATGCCCACGCGCCCGGTGCCCCCGGTCAAGGGAGGCGGCAGAATCGGCCGGGCGTCAAGGATCACCGTCAGCCTGCCGGGCCAGAAAGCGTCCATCAGGATCCCGGCCTTTGCGTCAATCGCCTGTGCATACTTTCGTACATCGTCCCGCGCGGCCACCAGAATCAGCAGCGGCTGGTCGAGGGGCCGCTGTTTGGCGGCGAATACCCGTTCGATAGCCGGGGCATTCAGGGCGTCCACCGCCAAACCATAGAGATGACGGGTCGGGACCACCACCATGCCGCCCTGTCGCAGGATGTAAACCGCACGATGAATCGTAGCGGCATCCGGCGCGGCCGGATCGATGGCGACAATCTTACTCAACCCGTAAAAGCGCCGCTGCTTTGCGTTCGACCTGATCGGCCATTTCCTTTCGATGCGCGACCAAGCGGGCTGCCAGTTCAGCATCAGACAGCGCCAGGATCTGAACGGCCAGCAAGCCGGCATTTTTGGCGCCGGGCTTTCCAACCGCCATGGTCGCCACCGGAATCCCCGGCGGCATCTGGACCGTCGACAGCAGGGCATCCAGCCCCTGCAGGCATGAGGAATCAATCGGCACACCGATCACCGGCAGGGTTGACTGGGCCGCCATGGCGCCCGCCAGATGGGCCGCATGCCCCGCCCCCGCGATGATAACCTTGATCCCCCGGGCCGGCGCATTTCGCGCCCATTCCGCCGCCCGTTCCGGTGTCCGGTGGGCCGAGGCCACGGTTATCTCAAACGGCACATGAAATTTCTTCAGCATGCCCACGGCCCCGTTCATCACATCCAGATCGGAATCACTTCCCATCACGATGCCCACGGCCGGTTTCTGCTGAAAGCGCCGCAAGGCCTTCTGTCCGATGTCCTTGCGATAGTGGACCTTGCGCCACGTGATTTTCTCCACCGCCTGGTAGGCCTTTTGAATGGCCTTTTCAACCGTGTCGCCCAGCGCCGTGACACCCAGCACGCGCCCCCCGTTGGCGACAATCTGTTTGCCTTTCGTGCCGGTTCCCGCGTGGAAAACCACAACGTCTTTCATGCGTCGGGCGGCATCGAGACCATTGATGGGGATTCCTTTGCCGTACTTCCCCGGATAGCCGCCGGAAGCCATCACCACGCAGACCGTGGCCCGTTCGTCGAGTTCGAGCTGGCACTGATCCAGACGGCCCTCGATAATGGCCAACAGAATCGGCACAATGTCGCTCTTGACACGCATCAGCAGGGGCTGTGCCTCCGGGTCACCCAGCCGGGCATTGAATTCCAGGACGCCGATCTTGTCACCGTCGATCATGAGCCCGGCATACAGAAAGCCCTTGTAGGGCCGTCCCTCCGCCGCCATGCCCCGCACGGTGGGAATCATGACTTCTTTCATGACGCGATCATGAAGATAGCGATCCACGATCGGTGCCGGGGAGTAAGCGCCCATGCCGCCGGTATTAGGGCCTTTGTCATCGTCGAAAACCGGTTTGTGATCCTGGGAAGACGGCAGCGGCAGGACGGTTTTACCGTCCGTAAAGGCGATGAAGGAAGCCTCTTCGCCCACCAGGCATTCTTCGACCACCGCTTTGTCACCTGCCGCTCCAAATTCTTTTTTGACCATGACCCGATCGAGGGCATCCAGCGCTTCCTTGACCGTCTGGCAGACGATGACGCCCTTGCCGGCCGCCAGACCGTCCGCTTTGACCACGATCGGCGCACCGACTTTCTTGACGTAGGCACGGGCGGATTGGACGCGGGTAAAGGTCTGTCCCTTGCTGGTCGGAATCCCGTATTTCTCCATGATATACTTGGAAAAGGATTTACTGGCTTCCAGTTCGGCGGCCTTCTGGGAAGCCCCAAAAATTTTGAGGCCCTCCGCCTCGAAGATGTCGACGACGCCTTTGGCCAGCGGCCCTTCCGGTCCGCAGATCGTCAGATCGATCTTTTCTTTTTGGGCGAAAGCCAGCAGTGACGGCACATCTTCGGCATCAATGGGCACGCAGGTCGCCACAGAAGCGATTCCGGCGTTGCCCGGGGCACAGAATACCTTCTTCACCAGGGGGCTTTGCGCAATTTTCCATGCGTAGGCATGCTCCCGGCCGCCGCTTCCAATCACCAGCACTTTCATATAGACCTCCCCTCCACCTCGCTATGGTTGACAAATGGCCATCTATCCCCAAAACAATCGATGAAACGCCGTCAGGCTGCCGATCCAGAACGGTCGCGTCCCTCTAAGCTGAGCGCAATCAGGCGATCCAGCAACCGTGTAAAGTCCAGTCCGGCTTTGGCCGCCGCCTGCGGAAACAGGCTGGTCGCCGTCATGCCGGGAATGGTATTGGTTTCCAGGATGTAAATCTCGTCCTGATGGATGATCATGTCCGTGCGGCTGTAGCCTCGGCAAAAAAGCGTTTGATGCGCCTTGATGGCACAGGCCTGGGCCTGGTCGGTAAGGGCATCACTAATCCGCGCCGGGCAGATTTCCTGGGTCTCACCTGCCGTGTATTTGGCCTTGTAATTGAAAAAGGCATGCCCCTCACCGGGTACGATTTCGATCAGCGGCAGGGCTTCGGGATCGTCGTTGCCCAGCACCCCACCGGTCACTTCGGTTCCCGCAAGATGTTTTTCCAGAAGAACCGATTCGTCAAACTGGAAGGCTTCCGCAACCGCATCGTGCAGCTCTTTTTCCGAGGCAGCGATGGCCATACCGATGCTGGAACCGCCTTCCACCGGCTTCACCACGATCGGCAGACCAAGGTGCTGAACACACCCGCCGAGTTCCGGAATGGGGCCCCGCCGGACGATACAATAAGGCGGGACTTTCAATCCGGCGTGCTCATACAACCGTTTGGCCGCCAGTTTGTTCATGGCCACGGCGCTGCCGAGCACCCCAGCGCCCTGATAGGGAATGTCGAGCAGGTCCAGCATCCCCTGGACCGTGCCGTCTTCGCCATAAGGGCCGTGCAGAATCACCAGGGCGGCATCGATCCTGGCGGCATTCGCTGCCAGTTCGGCCAGGTCGGTCTTGGGGTCGTAGCGCAGAATATCATAACGCGTCTTGTCAAGCGCTTCATAAACTTTTTGGCCACTGTTTAGCGAAACATCCCTTTCCGAAGAAATCCCGCCTGAAAGCAAGGCAATCGTCAATTTTTTCATCGCATTGGTTCCTTTGGGTGAAGGGTGGGTTATCGAGCGTTATCGAAACACGCCGGAACGGCCATCAAGACCGGAATATCTTCTGTTTGGCTTGCTCGTACTCGTCGGGTGTGATGAGACCATTCTGTAGTAAGCGGGCAAGCTCCGTCAATTCCTGGACCTGAGAGTCGCCCGACCATTCCAGTTGCCGGGTGGACTCCGATCGCCCGTCACCCAGCAGCGGCGGACCACTGGAATGCCCGACACGAAATTGAGCCAGGCCTCCCAACAGACTGACCTCCACCGTTTTATTTCTGAAAAGAGGCGAGTTGAGCGTGTCGCGCAAGCTGCGTCCCTCCGCTTTCATGCGCCGGTAAAACCAGTATCCCGACGCCAGGATAGCGATCCCGCCAAACAAGACGATCCAAAGCATGTAATGGATAATCCCACGAAAAAAAAACACCAGAACGCCCAGCCCCATCAACAACACAACGTGCAGGACCAGAATCAAATAGGCCATCATGACACTTTTCATGAGGCCGTCACTCTCTTTTTTCTTTCGTATCGGCATGGTGCGTTACATCATATCAGGCGTTGGCTGCCCGGCGGAATGCCGCGCATGGGAGAGGGGTAAGCAAACGTAAGATCATGGCATCGGCTTTGCCACTTGCGATGACGGGACCGAATACCCCTTTATTCGAAAGTCTCTTTTTCCAACCGTTCCGCCATTTTCTCGGTATAATACTGGGGCATATCCAACGCGGCGGAGCCATCGCGAATGGTGTTCAGTTTCAGGATGAGATAATTGAGTTTTTTAAGTGTCCGGTAGCGCGTATGGGTGTCCTCCATGCCGCGCAAGAGATCCTCGGTCCGGCGAATTTCCTTTTTCACCTCGACCTCGGGTGGAAGGCAATCCGCATTTTTTAAAATCCTGTAAGACAGGCGTAAATCTTCGGACACGGTAGCGCCGATAACATCCGGCGGCAAGGGTTTCCCCGCCCCGGCCAGATTTTTAAACAGGCCGCGCTTCTGGGCCCGGCGTATTCGCTCCTCAACAAGATTTTCAAAGCCGGTCAACATGGGAATCTTCCAATTCAGGGCTGCTTGGTGGAGCCTCGTTGACTTTTTCGGATCCTCGTCACGTGTGCGTGACTATAGTACAAGGCCAAAAAAATTATCAAGGTCTAAAGAAATCAAAAAGGAGGCGGGCAGGTGGTGTGTTTACCGTCGTCGCCCCTGGTGTCCATCGTTCGCGGTCCACACAAAAAATGGATGAGGCCCGATGGCGTGGATCGGCCGGCGGCATCGGATTGTTTCAGGTCGGCATGCCGACCGTCACCGCTTGTGGCCGGACGACCCGTTTTGCAAACAGGGCGTCCGGCACCATATTCTATTCGTATTTCTCGATCAGGGCTTTTTTAGCTTTGTTATACTCTTTCTCGGTAAGGACACCTTCCTTGTAGGCCTTTTCCAGATCGATCAGCTGCTGGCCCAAGGTCTGGGTGCTTACCGTGCTTTCAACTTTGGCGCCACCGCCACCGCAACTGGTGAGTATCACGCAGAGAAAGATTGAAATCATCAATCCAATGATAAATTGTTTCTTCATCCTCACTCTCCTTTTGGCTGATTCTAATAATATGGTGACCGATACAAATATCTATGCAGTTGACACTGGAATGTCAATCGATTCGGTGCGGTATCCCCGCCTGCACACCCCATTACGATGAGCCGCCCCTCAAAAAAAGGCCGTAACCCTTTCGGATTACGGCCCATTATGATCAAGTGGTGGCGATGCAGGGACTTGAAACTCCCAAAAACCGCCAATCCATATAACCCCTCTGATTTACTGCCTTTTATCTCGCTCAACTCCAACCCAGTTTTTGCCATTTACACACAGATGTGTGTAAGAACTTCGGACTGCCCACAGGGCGAAACACATGTGTGAAGCATAGACGACCCCGAATAAATCGTCAACGGCTAAGATAATGCCTGAAACCCTCAAAACTTCAGTCATACTAAAGGTTTGGACCGATCAGAAAAACTCCACGGATATTACCCTCCCCTCCTGGCGAACCGCCGCTAACCCTTGCCATTCCTGCTCCTGTCTGTGTCTGGGGAATACCCTGAAAATAGTCCAGAATAACGGGTTGCCGGTATCCAGTTGGATCAGGGCGGCGCGATAGCGCCGCTGGTCCTCAGGCTTGAAATGGGGACTAGATGGTGTTATGAACCGGCTCTTTCGGCAAAACCCTTTTGTTGCAAGCACTTACAGAAATTCCGTTAGTAATGGTAAGTAGCGGAACAGGAGGCATTAATAGTAGCTAACCGGACCGCTCCCCAAGCGGTCCGATAATAGCCAGAAAGGACATAGCCGTAGCTCTCTCCCCAAGAGAGAGCGATACTTATCCAATGAATAGAATACTTAAGACAGAAAACAGTGCTGAAGACGCTGCGAAGTATGACAATACAGATCTGTTTGATGTTTACCGGATCAGTGACTTTCCTGAGGTCAAGTCCCTGCTGCAAGACATCCATGATGAGTTGCAATCAGAAGGTTTGATACCTCGGTATGCGAAGAATGCAAGTCGGTTTCGGGACAACGTACGACTGACTATTCTGAACCTCTGTGCCGTGTACTTGAACGATCCAGATAAGTATGTTGCGTACCATCGCAATGAAAGACGGTATAAGAAGGGTACTCGGCTCCACAAGTTCCGCATAAGCTACCACTACCTAATCGAAGTCATCATTGACGGGTTCTTGAAGCCCAAGGGGTACATAGAGGACAAGAAGGGGCATAGGTTCTCTGACAGTCAGAAGATCTCTCGTATGCGACCGACGAAGAGGTTCGTCGAACGCTTCATCGAATCCAACAAAGTTACCCTTCCGATGATCACTTTCGATGATCGCAGAGAGTTGATCGTCCTGCGAAACGAAAAGAAAGAGGATATCCCCTACGAGGATAATGCCTTCACTCGGAAGGCGAGGGAAAACCTTGAGCTGATCAACCAGGTAATCGACCAGAACGTGATCCTTCTTGCTTTGAGCAATCAGGATCTGAACCTGATGAACAAGATGTTGCGGGACAGCAAGAATAAAGTTCGTCGCCTCGGTGGCTCCGTGGACTTCACCCGCACACGGTTGCGAAGAATCTTCAGCCGGAGTTCTTGGGAGCAAGGTGGGCGCTACTACAGTGCTTGGTGGCACCGGGTGCCAAACCGAAAGATTAAGCTCCGTCGGCACCTCACAATCAACGGGATAACTACCGTGGAACCGGACTTCGATGGGTTACACATTAATATGCTTTACGCAAAGGAAGGCATACCCATGCCTGAGGGCGATGTGTACCACCTTGAGGGGTATTCCAACGATGACACGTTCCGGCAATTCGTGAAACGGATGCTGCTCGTGATGGTTAACGCAACTCGGGAGCACGACGTTCGATCCGCCCTCCATGAAGCCGTACACGAGAAGGGAGATTTGGAAGTACCGGAGGAAGTTGGCTCGACAAGCTCGATGGATATCGACCCTATCCGGCATGCTTTTGCGAAGAAACACGAACCAATCGCACACTATCTCGCCTCTGACGTAGGCATCGACCTCCAGTACTGGGACTCAGTCTTGGCAGAATACATCATGGTTCATTTCGCCCAGCAGGGCATCCCGTGTCTCCCAGTACATGATTCTTATATCATCGATTTCAGGTACGAGGACGAACTAATCCAGGTCATGAAAGAGGGCTTCAAAGCCCTATTCAAGCAGGAGTGTGGTCTGAAAGTCAAACACTCCACAGGTGTGTACGATCTGGAATGGACATTCGTCCACTACCTCAAGTGGATGGACGGGAAATACACCGATGAGGATGCGGAACGGGATGAAATGTGGTTGAATACGCACTTCAGCAGGTACAACCAGCTACTGGGACAGTTCGCTGACGCCAAAGGCGTCGAGCTTGAACAGCCCGTACTTAGGGAGATACCCCAAGAAGTACTCAACCAAATGCGAAACATGGTCGACAGTTACAAGGCGAAGCGGGGTAAACCCGTCAAAAAAGATACCCCCCGAACCCTGCTATCGGATCACATCGACAACCCTCATAAGATCAAGATGGTGACCCCGACTGCCATGAAACAGTTCAAATTGCTCAGAGAAAGGGCTTTCCAACCCAAGCAAACAAAACCCCAACTCCTCTGAGATTAGCTTGACCGGCACGACCGAAAATCGTTAAGAGGATTGATGGGAACTCCAACACCCTGAGAATCAATAAGAAATGGGGAACATTGAAACCACATACGACTTACCCAAAGACCTGACCACCTTCAAGGTGGTCGGTAAGATGAGGATAGTTGATTTCTATGACTGCCTTGAGATCTATTATGAAGGGGGTGTCACACCTCTAACACTTTGGGATCTTACTGAAGCAGACGTATCGGGAATTTCCTCCGATGAGATAAGCAACTTTGCCCAGTACAGTAGGAATTTTGCTGAGGCTCGTAAGGGTGGTAAGACCGCAATCGTTTTTAATGACTCCCTCGATTATGGGTTGGGCAGGATGTTTGCTACCTACCTTGAATTAGCTGACGTGCCTTTAGAAGTCCATACAAGTCGTAATCTCGATGATGCTAAAAAGTGGCTTGGCATCGATGAGCATATGATTGCAGAGTCCATGGTTTACAAGATCGGCAGCTGCATCCAAAAGACTGAAACCGGTGAACTGGATCGTACCCGATCTATCGACTTGATCCATGAACTTTCGGTCGCTATCAAATTCCACAAAGACCAACACATCCTGGTCGATTTGCGCGATGCAAGCGTTCAAACAGACATACAGGATTTAATGGCATTCGCAGCGGAGTGCGCAAAGTTCAGGTCGGAGTTCGACAAAAAAATCGCTATCCTCATCCCAAACACCGAGGAACGGATCGAAGCGGCTAAACGCTTCAGATCGTGTATGGATGTACAGGGGTTCCGGCTCAAGCAGTTTTTCGACTACGAACCAGCCATAGATTGGCTATCTGTTGAGGAGTAGAGTCCCGTTCATGGGTACTATCGAAACGACATACGACCTGACCAAAGATCTGACCATCATCAAGGCGGTGGGCAGGATGAAGCCAGCTGATTTTCAGGAATGGACAGCCACCTATTACGCTGGAACTGTCACCCCACTTGCTCTATGGGATCTTTCTGAAGCCGATCTCTCCGAGATCCAAACAGATGATCTGAAAAAGGACGCATCTCATACCAAATCCCTTTCGGATGTTCGCAAGGGGGGCAAGACGGCGATAGTAACCGGCAACAGCCTCGAATATGGATTAAGCAGAATGCTGAGCGCGTTCTACGAGTTCGAGCAAATGCCGTTCGAGGTCCAAGTTTTCGAAAGCATGGATGAAGCCACGAAGTGGCTCGGTGTTTAACTCTGACGCAGCTCCCTGCAGGACTAAATGACAAGCTATGGGCACTATCGAAACCAAATATGACATGGCAAAGGATCTAACCGTTGCAACCGCAACAGGTAAGATGACTGCGGACGACCACCGCAAGTGGATTAAGAAATATTATGACGATGCTACAGTTACGTCTCTGATATTGTGGGATGTCAGGGAGGCAGACTTTTCGGAGATATCGAACCAGGACATCTTGGACCATGTCAAAGAAACCAAGCAGCTTATCGCGGATGCTCGGAAAGGGGGAAAAACAGCCGTCGTGATCGATAAGGATATGCTTGGTTTAGGTCTGAGCAGAATGCGTGAGAGCTATTTTGAGATGGAAGAGGTGCCCGTAGCCATGCGGACATTCACCAATATAGACGAAGCCATGGAGTGGCTCGGTGTTTCAGAGAAGATGGCGACCATCATTGATATCGACAAAGACCGCAAGATTATCCAACGAACCGCAACAGGAGATCTTTTTACAGAACGATCACTCGAACTGGTTCGTGAGCTTGCCATGGCTCTTAATACACACAGAGGCTACAATGTCTTGATGGACATGCGAGAGACCGGAACAAAACCCGAGATGCTCGATTTGATGGGAATTGCATCAGCATGTGCGAAGCTCAGGTCCGATCCCCATACCAAGATCGCCTTCCTCATACCGAATACAGAGGAGCGTGTCCGGTTCGCCCAACTCTTCAAAGCTTGCATGGAAGCCCAAGGCTTCCGGTTCCGACAGTTTTTCGATCGGGACACCGCCATAGAATGGCTGTCAGAAGAAGCATAGTCTGCTCGACCAGCCCCCCCCATTATCCAATTCTGATTGACAGAACCCATCTATGGCTGTAGTCGATTAGACGAACCAAAAAAGCCGGTAGTTTACCCCTCATACAGATACAAGCCCCTTGAGGCACACATGCCACTTTGCATCAAGTTCTATAAGGACCAGGACTTTATCCAGAAAACCGAAACTGGTGAAATTGACTGCGGTAGAGCGATTAACACCATCTATGAACTCTCAGCAGCAGCAGAGGTCTACAAGGGCTATAGCATCCTCATGGATGTGAGAGATGCCGCAAGCCAGTTGTCCTCGATGGGGGATCTGCTCACGCTCTCAACAGAGTTTGCGAAATACAAGAATGTTTTCACGAACAAAATTGCCATGCTACTCCCTGATACTCAAGAGCGGGTTGAGAGGGCAAACAGGTTCAAGGCTTGCATGGTTGTGAACGGCTTCCAGTTTGAATATTTCACGGACTACGACCGAGCCGTGGCATGGCTCTCTGAGGCATCATAATCACCCCGCCAACCTCCGACTCGTCACGAAGTGCTTCATCGTAGACCAGGACACATCGAAGATCCTCGCCACGTTAGCCAAATTGACCCCCTTAGCCAGATAACCCTTGATCTCCCCTTCCCTGCCGTCCAGCTTGGAACTGGTAGTTCCCTTCGGGCGACCGAGCAGTTTTCCCTCTGCTCTTGCACGTTTCAGACCTTCCTTGGTCCGCTCGGAAACCAAATCCCTTTCGATCTCCGCAAACAGGCTGAACATTGTCAGCATGACCTTGGTCTTCATGTCCCGCTTACCGTTAAGCTCCATTCCCTCCTTGATGGTGATTACCCTGATGCCGTCGTTGACCAAGCCATCCACCAGGATGGCGATCTGACCTACAGATCGAGCCAGACGGGACAACTCGGCAACAACGAGGGTGTCCCCTCTTCTGAGTATCTCTTTCAGTTCATCCAACTTCCGCTTTTCAGCAGACTTCCTGGTAGACGCTTTGACCTCGATCCAATCGTCAACGCCACCCTTCAGGTGATCGTTGACGTAATTCAGGATGCTCAATTTCTGCCCATCGGTATTCTGTTTGTCGGTCGAGACTCGAATGTAGCCAACTGTTGCCATGAAATGCCCTCCCAGATGCCAGTTCACGAAGAAAACGTCGATCTGGGTTTATTCGCTAGCATATCCCACGAAAGAAGTCTAGCGAAAAGTTCGTGACGAAAGGAGGAACTTAACGGTCGATTTGTTCGTGATGCAGGAACAACTGAAGGCTGGGTCCCTAAGTTTAACTTAGGGCGTTATGGTTTTTTACCCTGCACAATAGAGAGGGTATGACCACGATCACCGACAACCAGGACGGGTCGCTCTGGCTTGTGGGTATGGAGGTGGCTTAGATTCTGGGGTACGTCAACGGGAGCCAGGACAAAAATCGACACTGTAAGCCGCTGAAATTGCTTAAAGGTACCGAATGGGTACTTCTGGGTTTGGACCCTCGCGGCGTAACGCTGATCAACGAGTCAGACTACTACCGGCTGATCCTTCGGAGCAACGCCACCTACGCCGAGGAGTTTCAGGAGTGGGTGACTGGGGAGGTGCCAAGTCAACCTCGTTGCCAGAGCAAATCGGTTACTGCCTCCTATCAATCCGCCCTGTTGACTGCTATCCACTTCTATATGTAGACTTTTTGCCGGCGATCTCGTCATACTGATCAAAAGACCGCAGGGAATCCGAAAAATGAAACTATCAAAAAGGAGGAAACACAATGGGTAGAACTCCAAACGATGACCGTAGCGATAGCATGAACCCAAACAATGATGCTTACTGGGACAGCATGGATAACCATGCCAATCAACTCAATCCGAACAATGAGCGATACCAAGGTGATGACGAAATAGACGACGATAAGGAATAGCAGCAACCTGATTGACTTTTGGGGCGAACCGCTATCGCAAATTTTGACCCACCGGGGGGGCTTTCAGCCCCCCCCCGCCCCCCATCCGAACACACGATACCATCCCACCACATAGTATCTCACACACGAACTTTTCTAATTTCCCCCGAAAGTTGTGTTCCCCCGGCAACTACTCCCCAGATATTCCATCTCGGCGCATCGTTCTTATGTTGATCGATAGTACCGGATCAAAACATCAGGAGGCACTATCGATGTGCGGACGATTCGTAGGCTATCGAGATCTCGAAGCGCTGAAAGCGCACTTTCCAATCGACCGGGTCGACGCCACCCTAACCCCGAACTACAACGTGGCTCCGACCCAGATGATCCCCGCCATTGTCAGACAGGATGACGAGAACGTCCTGCGGACGTTCCGCTGGGGGCTGGTGCCCTTCTGGGCTGACGACCCCTCTATCGGGAACAGGATGATCAATGCCAGATCAGAGACCGTGGACTCAAAGCCCTCTTTCAGGAATGCCTTCAAAAAGCGTCGGTGTCTAATACCGGCAGATGGATTTTATGAATGGAAGGGTACGAAGGGCAACAAGCAGCCGGTATTCATAACGCTACCTGACGAGAAGCCGTTTGGCTTTGCGGGACTCTGGGAGATCTGGGACGATAAGGGCAAAGCAGAGGAGCCGCTTTATACGTGCACGATCCTGACGACGGATGCCAGCGATTCAATCAAGGACATCCATGACCGGATGCCGGTGATCTTAACGCCGGATGCTTTCAAGGACTGGATGGACGAGAGCACCTCCGATGGTGCTCTCAAGGAAATCATCAGCACCCATACCCAGAAGGATCTGGTGTTCCGTCCGGTGTCCAAAGCCGTGAACTTCGTCCAGAACAACTCACCGGATCTCATCAAGGAAGCGTAGCCTCAGAAATATTAGACCACCGGGGGGGGTAGGTGGCACCGGGAGTACCAACCCTCTGGCGATATGGGACTCCTACCTCATACCTGTTCCGCACACGGATTTTTCAGTTTATTCTTGGGAAGCGTGTGCGGAGATGGGAACAGAATGAAAAAAGGCGGGGCTTTTCAGCCCCGCCAAGAGGTATGAGAGGATTCAGGCTACCAACACTTTGGGGGTGAAGGTATCTCTCTTTAGTAAAACTAAGAACTGTTTCCAGAAGCGCAAGCTTCTCGACCCAAAAAGTGAACAAAAGATCTGGGCAGCCCACAGTGGTTTATAAGTGCAACTGAACGAAAAAAGCGGGACCATCCGGTCCCGCCCCTTCCGAGATTGTATCAA
This sequence comes from Desulfobacteraceae bacterium, assembly GCA_014237395.1. Classification (GTDB taxonomy): domain Bacteria; phylum Desulfobacterota; class Desulfobacteria; order Desulfobacterales; family UBA5852; genus JABZFP01. The sequence continues at coordinate 48,814 of JABZFP010000015.1, forward strand.
ACTATCTTCCCAGCCCACCGCCTGTCCGTAGGCTCAAGATATCAAGTTAGGTGGGGCAAGACCCGGCTTGTCTTGCCCCGGAGGCTAATGAGGAAAAGGGAATCGGTAAAAGGCAATCAAGGAGCCGGGTAGCTTAAATTTATTTCGGTGAGGTTGTCAGGCTACACTATATGGTTACGACTCACTGATTGCCACCGGATATAGCAGCAATCCTTGTGCCAGGATTTTGGTGCCGGATTTTCTGCATAATAACAGATGGAAAGAGGTTTGAGGTGTAAATGACCGTTATTCGCTTGACGGTATTTGTCAGGTGAAATGACGGGATATGTCATGTCGGTATTCAAAAGGCGGGGGCTGAGCGCCCCCGCCAGATGAGGTGGGTTGCGGGCACCGCCATCACTGGCAGCACCCGTCATGATGCTAAGACCTTCTTCAGTATACGCAAGATGATTTACTCGCAGTGCCAGACCCAGACATTCCCCTGCCAGAACTGCCCCTTCAGCCAACCCACTTGAGTATCCACGACAAACGGTCTTTTTCGCATCTCGGGCTTGGCACAGCACCACATTTCACTATCAACCGTATCCAACGTGGTGAAGTCCTTTAACTTCTTCATGCCGCACTGGTGAAGGACCATGAGGACGTCTCCGATGTCCGAACCCATGTCACAGTAAACCGCTATGCGGTCGTTATGCTGGGCATTAAAGTGGTGAACAAACGCCTTAAGTCCTCCCGGATATTTTTCTTGCAAGGATTGGTTGCGAACGATGATCGTGCAGAACACGCATCGTAATCTCGGGAACGAGGTGTAAGTGACGTGCAAATTAGTCATTGGGATGTCCCTTCCCCAGAAGCAGAAAGCCCCGTCGCCGAAGGCGAACGGGGTCGCTCTGGCGCTTTAGCATAGTTGTTTAACGTGGGTGCAAGCTGCCGAATCAAATCATCCCACGGCTCTTAAAACTAAAAAACCTCCCAAACGGGAGGTCCACGACTGTTGATCTGTCTCATGGTTCCCCTTTACGGGCTGGCTGTAGCACCGTGCCTTCATCGGTCGGTTGCTGGGCGATCACAGGACCAGGATCCTCACGCCACTCTTCATGATATGTTCAGGTACTGATTAGCCTAACGGCACGAGGATGTCAATCCGAGTGCCGGGAGCTTTGAGGGTCCTTAGTGAAAGAGAAGCATATTTGGCTCCTAACTATCGAATGGTTTCGACGAAACAATCGCCATTTCTATCACAGTGTTTGCACTTTAATCTTTCGATATCCCTGTCTTTAAGAGGCAATCGAACTCCAAAATCCCTGCTCATCAAGCTCAAGTCCTCGTTTGACAATATTTTCTCGTGCCCACAATGTCTGCAGACGATTTTATATTTCCCCTCGGGTTTGGAATGCAGATGCTTGTATTTCATCGAACTGCATGTACATATTTGAGTTCCAGTGCCGTGACAGTGTGTGCATAAACTCCCATCACCAAAGCAGTAATTACACTTAACAACTCCGGTACCATTGCAATGAATACATGAGTCCATCCTCTTCCCCTTGCATTCCTGAATCTATTCCGTCAATGGTTATTTCCGCCTACTCTCCCGCCGCCATTCCCATGGCGGCGTAGGATCCTTATCAGCCCATAGACCAACACCAGCTCTCCGAGCTTCCTCCTGAGCATCGGCATAATCCTGCCTATCCGAGTACCTCCGGTAATGCCATGCGAACCCAGCCTTCAAGATCGCAAGGTTCAGCTCAGTGCCATCCTCAAGATACACCGTAGCCACTGTCCGACCGTACCGATCGATATCCACTTCCCGGTACTGGACGGTCGTACCAAAGCACTGATTCGATGTGAACTGCTTGGCTCTCTTCCCGAAGGCTTGCCCGCCTTCGGGGCAATCGATACCGTGCAGCCTGATCTTGACCTGTTTGTTGCCAGGGGCAAGGACCTTGATTGAATCCCCATCTGTTACGCCGACGACACGGGCTGTTATCAGATCATCGGATAGGGCTGTTGTGGCAAGGATCAGAGAGATCAGAATGATGAGAACTGGGATGAAAGACCGTCGCATATAACCTTCCAGAAAGGGCTTCAAAAATGCCCCTTAGAGGCTCCCAGAGCCTCCATATCGGCACTTCTACACCTCCTCATATCGTCCGCAGCTTGTGGCTTTTCTCAAGCTCCAGAGCCAATCTGGCAATTATGATAGCCGAGGCTTCATCCTCGTGCAAGATCTTCTTCCGAGCCTCTTTGGAACAGGACCACATAAGTTCCTCGTTACCGGACCACAGTCCGAAGGAATTTCTGATGTAGTTGCCAAGGCTAACATTCAATTCCTCAATCTCGTCGGCGCTCATGTTCGCAATCGTAACCTTATCCTTCAGCGGGAGCACCTTGATGAGGTGCTCCACTGCCTCCTTGACCGTCTTGGGCAAAGGCTTCCTGCCCCTCGCAGGTTCCACCTGCTCGGGGTATTCCTCCTTACCCAGCATCAGAAAGCTGAACAGGGAATCAAAGGTTGCCTGATAGATTCTGGCATCCTCCTTCTCTTTCGAGCCTGCCACAAACAGGCTCTCCGGTGAGTGCTTATCTGCCCAAATGGCGATATGGAAAGCCGCCTGCAACGGATCTGACTCATCGAAATCGACGTGATACGTGGGGTGCCCATGTGAGACGGCGTAGTCATCGATAAACCACAGGTCTCTGCTAAGCTCACCGTGGGTGAATATCAGCGTTGCGTCAGCGATGTGCAAGTTAGCCTCATCCTTGGAGCGGCTGCTACGGAACTCCTTTTCCATCAGCTTGTAGCGTCGGGTCGCTCTGAATGCATCAAGCATGGAGCTTTCCATGGCGTAACCGCCATAGGGAATTTTCAGCCTTATGGCTACGTCCAGAGCAGCGGATTCGGCGCCAGGAATACCTGATGAGATTATCTTGGTGATGGTCATGGTCTACCTAAACATCGCTCCAAACAAACCGCCGAAAATACCCGTCACAATGGATCCAATGATGAACAAGATTATCATTGCCGGTATTGATGCGATCGCCCACTTAACCATTAGCACAACCATGGAGCCAAACGGCATCTTGATATCAGAAATGGAAACGCTGGAACCCCCGCTGGTATTCTGTTCAATAGCGCAGATCCTCTCGTTCAAGGTGTCAAGTTTATCGAACAGCTTGTTAACTACCGCATTCATGGCGGCACCTTTGCTGGGTTGAGCTGGCTTTAGCGAGGTGCCGCAGCTTTCACATTTGAGAGCGGTGTTCGGGTTCTTGGTTTTGCACTGTGGGCATTGAATCATCAGTCAGCTGTCCTTTCCTCTGTCGGTTTCAGTATCGGGTCATTGCCCCTTCTTTTTTAGCATATCGCTCTGGACCTGCTTGATCTTACCGTACAGTTCCTCCTTTGTCAGGATTCCCTTATCGATAAGCAGCAGTACCAGAGCCTCGAAATAGATCTCGTTAGCCATGAGCAGCTCTTTAAAACTGACCAGTTCGTCATTGCTGAGTTCCGTTGCCATTGTTATGTCCCTCTGCCTTTACCTTTTACAGTTTGGTTGCGTCGAACACCGCCTTGCGGCTTTCCAATGCCATTCTCACTTTGTCGACAACTCCGCCGATCTCAATGAAACGCTTCTTGTATCCATCAAGGTCCATATCAACGACACCCAGTTTGACTGTCATGTAACCCGTCCCATCCTCATTCAAATTCCATTCAACCTGGTTTCCGACTTCTTGTTGAAACACCTTTTGGTCATTATGAATAAACTGAAGCCATCCTTCCTTGGCTTCTTCTCGGAAGAGGAGGTAAAGGTTCATCGTTTTTGTCGAGAGAGCGTAGGCAAGTGAGAACCTTGTACCGTGCATAAGGAATCTTATCCAATGCAAACCCGAAGGGTTTTTTGGTAGCTCCAAGAGTGGATATTCTTGGCTAACGACCTCGATAAACTTACCCCAAAGGTCTCGATAAGCTTCAGCCCTTTCAGGATCCACTCGACTCGTTTTCCTGGTAGCTTTCACCCAGTCGTTTGGCTTGGATATGATGTTGAATTTCGGGGCTACATGAGAGTCGCCGATCTTCCACAACTCAACCTCAAGACCAAAGAAGCGGAACTGTTCATCTGTAATGCGGTTGAGCCAGTCCAAAGCTGATCTGTGCTCCTCAGTGAATTGCTGAGCAACCCAGATGATGTTCACGGTGTCTAAACCAGCAGCGTAGGTCATAAGTTGACCAAGGTGGGTATGATCGGTGCGATTAAGCTGGTTCTCGATCAATACCTGTGAGTCTGAGATCAAATCCCGACATAGAATGTCAGCTCTGAAGGGACCGACATGATTCTCAGTGCCTACCAATTCGAGCTGCATCCCTACCGTATCGCTTAGTAGTTCGAGATTCTCTGGTTCCGATAGCCACGGGGTAAAATCCAATGCCTCATGATCCCAACAATCACGCAAGACCACTTTTGACAATCTGCTCAATTCCAGCTTCGTTGCCATGGGATTCCTTACTCTGTGATGAGGTACTTTGCAGGGAGGGGATTATCATCTCGTTCGTTATCCCAGAGCATGTTGATGATCCACCACCTTTTCCCATCATGGAAAAGCTGGATGCTGTTGATGCCTCGTTTGAAGGGCTCTGGATCGTCGGGATTAAATCGGGCTTCGTATGTACTGAATACGTGCGCAACGTTTCCGAATATCTCGGTCCGTCGGGCTACCTCCCACTCGTAGAAACCTTGCTGATCGAAGAAGCCAGCGGTGGATTCGATGTATTCCTCGACGTCCCGCACAACAGCTTGAGGTGTGCCATCTTCCAAAACATCCGTTCTGATCATGTGTGCTCTGTCAAAAAACAGGGGACTCATCTGATCCCACTTACGTTCTTGCCCAGCAGGACCACAAATACTGGCATAAAGAGCCTCAATGAGTGTGTCGATGTCCTTTCCTGGTTCATCCTTCATCATTTCCCTCCCGCAGCATATCGTATTCGGATGGTACGTCCCTTGCTCTTACATATTGTGTACCACGCACTCACCGCCGCCTTCGGCGGCGTGTAACCGCAGATATCATAGGCATTCTTGAAGCCGGACAGGATAAATGCGTCCGTACGAAGTGCCAATCACGTATACGTTTTTTAGTGCCACTCGTACAGGATGTAGCCTTTTGATAGCCATTCCTAACAGCCTGTAGCTGTTGACAATATCGTTATCAGGTGGTTTGTATCACGTATTAAGCGAACGCTCAAATATCAGCCGGAGAGGTTGTTTATGGAGGGATAATGGAGACCCCCGTCAAGTGCCCGCATGGGTGACGGGGGTTTCGTTATTCTGGAAAAAGGAGGCTTAACAATTGGGCTATCAAGAGCTTGATGTACTGACACCTCTATCCGAGTTTAGATGCGACTTAGAGCAGTTTGACATTAATGATTTCTGTTCTGTTGTCCGTTGTAGGGAAAAACCTGAGTTGCCAGAGAGTCTAAATCATAATCTTTCTGAGTATGATCATGAAATCTTATCAGATACGCCTTACTGGCTGCACTTCCATCATAATGAGAATGAGCAAATATCGGCTGCGGAAAAGGTGAATCTTTTCCTCCTTTCCCTTTGGGTAGTCAAGCCTACGAAAACTCATGCTAAATTTCGTTTCGGCATCTCGGAAGACCGAAAATATGGTGGTATAAGTAGGTATTTGGACCGGTTTCTATGGATAAGGGGCAACACGCATGACGAAGTATCCAAGGAGGATCTTGAAAGGCTTTCTTCGCTAATCAGAAACATGGTAAGCATCGTTACAAATCACCAAAGGCTACACAATGCCTTACACCTAACTCATCAAGCGTGCATGGCTTTCAAGTGGCAACCTGCGTTTATCTGTTTCAGCAGTGCCATGGAAGCAATACTCACCTACAGTAAAAAACATGGCATTACACAAAGGATTGCCGAAACCTATGCGCTGCTGACCAAAGCCGAAGGGAAAGACAAGGAAAAAGCTGTTTCTGAAGTGAAAAGGTTGTACGGAATACGATCAGACATTGTGCATGGAAGAGCAGCTTATATGAATGACGCAGACAGGAATATAGAGGAACTGACCAACTTAACAAATGTCATTCGCCGGTTATGGGACATCGTATTAAGTTCGGACGATATCTTAACTGAACTGGAAAAAAGCGATAGGGAGCGAGCGGCTTGGTTTAATAGCCTCGGAAGATCAGCCCGTGAATCTTAAACCCTACTACTATAACTGCCCCCCCGATTACATCGATTCCATCGATCCCGACCTCCACAAAGAGGTTGGAGCTATCAAATTCTGAACAAAGGATCAGCTACCATGATCAAAGTATTCTTCTCGTATTCGCACAAAGATGAGGAATTGAGAAATGAACTGGAAACTCATCTGGCTGCCTTAAAAAGACAAGGGGTTATTGAAACCTGGCATGATAGGCGGATTGGCGCTGGTGTCGATATTGATCGGGAGATTGATCAGCATCTTGAACTGGCTGATATCATACTGCTTCTGGTAAGCCCTTACTTTATAGCCTCCGATTATTGCTATGATGTTGAAATGAAAGGTGCCATTGAGCGTCATAGCGCCGGTGAGACGGTAGTTATTCCTGTCATATTGCATCCCTGTGATTGGAAGGGTGCGCCTTTCGGAAAACTGAGAGCAACTCCGACAGATGGCAAACCTGTCTCAAAATTTTCAAATCTTCATGACGCTTTTCTGGAAATAACCCAAGATATTAGAGCTGTTGCTAAGTCAATCGCTACCGAAAGAGAGATCGAAATCAGTAATACCCAAGTAGCCTCAAACCCCATTAGGGGACAAGTGAAAAAACGTCCAGTTGGATTGCAACCAAGATCGGGCAACCTGCGTGTTCGGAAAAAATTCGCCGATCTGGACCGATCCAGATATGTTGCAGAATCTTTTGAATACATGGCGAACTACTTTGAAAATTCGCTGGCGGAGTTAGAGGCTCGAGTCGCTAAAATTAACGCAGACTTTCGGCGTATAGATGCCAATACGTTTACAGCTTCGATTTTCGAAAGTGGTGACTGCGTTAGCAGTTGTAAAATTTGGCTTTCAAGTGACACTAATTCATCTGGAGAAATTCGATATTCGACCTCCACCTCGGGCAACTCTTGGAACGAATCCATCCATATCGAAGACGACGGATATTCGATGGGACTGAGAGCTATGGGGTTTCATTTTATGCAACAACACGAGCGAGATAAACTGCTCACAAAAGAAGGTGGAGCGGAACTATTCTGGAGTATGTTAATCGGATCACTCCAATGATGACTGGGAGGTCAAAATGATCAGGAGAGGATTTAGGTGTCGTAATTGTGGACGTCGGTTTGTCACCGAAGTTTTGGAGCCAGGGGAGGCAGAAGCCAAACTTATACGATCTGGACCAGTTAGATGCCCTGAATGCGGGAGCACTGACTTAGAAAGAGATTAATTTCGGAGTTTGTCAAGAAGGATCTGCAGGAGGTAATCCAAATCGAATCGAAGCCATGTTCAAAGACTTTTGCGGGTTTCGGATAGTGTGTGCTGAACGTAGACTCGCGCTGGGTATCGAGATCGTCCTGGTCGATCCACCAAGCTATTTTGCCCATCGAAAGAGCGCAGTCAGTGGAATGGCATCGTTCGATATAGCCAAGAATACCCTTGCCACGATCGGGCTTGAATGCCCGATCTGGCTGGTTGGGATCGAGGAGTGATGGGATGACTGAGCAATTGAAGGGAACCAGCTTTCGAAAAGCCCTGTTAGATGTAGTCAATATTCACTCCAAAAAAATGGCAGCAATGGCTCAACAGGCAATCCTCATCGATGCTGTTGAAAGGTTAGGCATTCGATTTGATACTGCGAAGGAACAAGCTCTCCTCACGGTCTGGAGCGATCTATTTCGGGAAGGTCATTTAGCATGGGGAAAGGACTTGAGTAATCCAGGTTCACCTTGGTGCCATCTGACAGAAAAGGGGCGAGAAGCCCTTAGAAATCTAAGCAGAGATCCAGCTAATCCAGATGGATACGTAGCTCATCTAATGCGAGAAATTACACTTGATCCTGTCGCCGAGTCATACATACGGGAAGCACTAAGAACGTACAATTCGAACTGCTACAAGGCAGCAGCAGTTATGGTTGGCTGTGCTTCGGAGAGCTTGCTATTGGAACTCCGGGATGAGTTAGTAGCGAGGATGACATCTCTATCACTTACGATCCCCAAAAAACTCAAGGATTGGCGCATCCGTACCTTTACGGTGGCAATACATGGTGAGCTTACAAAGCGGGTCAGCCAGATGGATCGCCATTTGCGGGAATCATTTGAATCCTATTGGACAGCATTTACCCATCAGATAAGAGTAATCAGAAACGATGCGGGTCATCCTCTGAGTGTGGAACCAGTTTCTCCCGCATCAGTTCATGGTTCATTACTTGTGTTCCCCGAGTTGGCTGCTCTCAACCATAAATTGCGATCATGGGTGCAAAAATCATTTCAGTAAGAGCGCAGGTGACCAACCCCCGCTCGGCTCCGCCGAGCGCAGCATGACCATGTCCCACAACCATGACACGGCATGAGTAAGGATTGCCACATGAATGACTCAGATGACATCCCCAAGGAAGTTGCTAAAACACTGACCAAAGAAACGGTGAGAGAGATTGGGAGATTCCTTGAAATGGTTGTTGGCGAACCACTGAAGGGAATTGGTGGCATCGCCTCTGATCAGGTTAGCTACTGGCGATATATAAACTTGCTCAAGCTGAAAGATAAAGTAGACGCAATCCATGTTGAAAGAGCGTTTGAAGGCAAGACCCTTCCCATACCGCCTCGCTATGCGATTCCAATTATCGAGACTGCATCCACTGAGGATAATGAAACCATTCAGGACCTGTGGGCAGGTCTGATAGCAAATGCAGTGGATTCCAGCAAACGCCTATCCATGAACAAGCGCTATATACGTATCCTTACAGACATGGAACCGCTTGATGCTCAGGTACTTGAATTGCTGATGCAAGACTTTGACTTGAAGACTAAAAGCACTCCCGAAGAAGCCCAAGGTTTGACGGTGAGCCAGTTGTCAAAGGCTGCTGGATGCAGTCAAGATGAGATTCAAATGTCGATCCTCAACTTGTATCAGATGCAATGCATAGTCGATTATTCGGGGGTTACGTGGACGGAACTAAACTCCAAATCGATCTTCACCTCAACCAATAAACCTGATGCAAGATTCCAGCTTTCACCTTTAGGTATCTCTCTGCTGGAAGCCTGTAAGCATTAAAGGAAAACATTCCGAGATGGAGTACACCCAATTGCTCGACTTCGTCGAGCGCAAGATGACAATGTCCCACATATACCAGCCCCTGATGCTCCGCATCTTGATAGAGGCTGGAGGGACCGCTACGATCCGACAACTTGCCCATGGGTTCCTTGATCAGGACGAGAGCCAGCTCCGATACTACGAGGACCGCATCAAAAAGATGCCCCTGCCGGTACTCAAACGGCGCGGGATCATATCCCATGATGGTGACCTCGTCACCCTGAACTGCAAGAAGCTGACATTCGAACAAAAGTCTCAGGTGCTGATGCTCTGCGAAAAGCGGATGCGTGAGTTTATCATGCAGCGGGGTATCGACCTTTGGGGCTACAGGCTCATCGATACCGACCCTATCCCCGGTAGCCTCCGGTACCGGGTAATCAAAGAATCTGGTGGCAGATGTGCTCTGTGCGGAGCCACCAAGAAGGAGCGCCCTCTGGACGTGGATCACATCATTCCCCGCTCCAAAGGTGGTAAAACTGAGTATGAGAACCTCCAAGTACTCTGCTCCCTGTGCAATCAGGAGAAGGGGAACAAGGACGATACCGATTTCCGTAACGATGACCAGCCCGAGTTCGTCCCTGACTGCAAATTCTGTTACCCGAACATCAAGCCTCGCATCATCAAGGGTACCGGTACCATGATTGCTATCAAGGATGGCTATCCAGTGACAGAGGGTCACACCCTCGTGATCCCCAAGAGACATGTAGCCGAGTATTTCGATCTCTCGGATTCCGAGAGGCGTGATGCCGATAGCCTCCTGAAATACCTGAAGCGCAAGATGATCAAGAAAGATCCCAGTATCACCGGATACAATATTGGTGTGAACTGCGGGGAATCAGCAGGGCAAACCATATTCCATCTGCACTATCACCTGATTCCCCGACGGGATGGGGACACCTCGGATCCCCGAGGCGGAGTCCGAGGGGTGATACCGGGCAAACGAGGATACTGATTGCATGGTGGACGAAAACTTCATATGCTTGAACCAAGAGGTAATTCGTAAGGCTAAAGGGTTGATATTTCCTGCTGCCGAATCCGAAGGGACGTTTCGTCTCAATTCCATCTTTTTTCGCCTATCTGCTGAGATGACTACAAGGATGCACTCCGCATTTTTAAGAAATGCGAGTCCTTCTGATCAATTTCTTTCGATTCAGCACTCTCGTTATTTTGAAAATTCTATCTCCAGATTTAGCGACTTTCTCAACCGGCTGAACCTTATAAGGTGGATGCATGGTACTTTTGAATCTCAAACAGGTGATGACTCTAAGTACTGGCACCTGTTTGCTGGTTTAGCCGTCAAAGATTTCCATACTGATCTATCCAGTCTCATGGACTCTCTGGCTCCAGTCATTATCACGACTACGGTAGGAGTTGACTCGTTGAATCATGATGCGAGTTATTTGCCTGGGTTTTCACATTTACTTCCTGACAGAAGGCGTTCCTTTTGGCAGAAACTTCCGAGCGATATTCAATCGCTCATACATAACACTGCTGATTGGTGGAGTCCTATCAAGAGGGTAAGAGATGTATTAATCCACAAAGAGCATATCAAGATTATCTTCGGTAATCCAGAAGACGGCATCTGGTTCCAGAACTATAACCCTCTCGTAAAGCTCTCATCTCCCCAGATTATCGCTGAAGAAACATTGTGCATCGCCAATGGGGGGAATCAGGTCATCGATTTCTGGAAATATGCAGCTTTTGCCTTTTCCGAACTTATTGTATTTTCTGATGCCCTTGGCGAAGTCCTTGCTGAAGTACTCGGGGGCACTTCTGAGTCCTTAACTGAATGTATGCTTGCTTTTAACTGTCCCCAAATAGTCAAAGCTCTGGATGACCTCAGCCAGAACGCTAATGAATAACAGCCAATCTAACTTCCCCAAGAACCTTGGATACCCCGTTTTTTCATGATATGATAACCAGCAGCAGATATCTGTTGCATTCACCACCTAAACCCTTGAAACCCTTTACCTAACCCAAACAACCTGCAAGGAACCTCATGTTTGAACAGACCTTCAAGAACATAGACGATGTCCTCTGGAAAGAGGCTGGCTGCTCCTCGGAACTCGATTACACTGAACAGACTTCATGGCTGCTCTTTCTCAAGTACCTCGATGACCTTGAGGCTGAAAGAGCGATGCGAGCCGAGCTGAAAGGCAAGCGATACGGTTTCATCATCGAGGATGATTATCGCTGGTCCTCTTGGGCTGCGCCCAAGAAGCCCGATGGCAGCTTTGACCACGATACCGCCATGACCGGGGATGACCTGATTGATTTTGTGAACGACGAACTATTCCCCTACCTCAAGGGGTTCAAACAACGGGCATCCTCTCCCGATACCGTCGAATACAAGATTGGTGAGATATTCGGTGAGATCAAGAACAAGTTCCAGAGCGGGTACTCGCTACGGGATGCCCTGGAGCTTATGGACCAGCTTCATTTCCGTTCGCAGGAACAGAAGCACGAACTGTCCCACCTGTATGAAGCCAAGATCAAGAACATGGGCAATGCCGGTCGTAACGGCGGTGAATATTACACGCCCAGACCTCTCATTCGTGCAATGATCAAGGTCATTAAGCCCACCATAGGCAAGACCATCTACGATGGTGCTTGCGGATCCGCTGGCTTCCTCTGCGAGTCGCACGACTATCTGCGCAATGGTACCGATGGTAAGAAGTCGAAACTGTCCACCGCTGACCTCAAAACCCTCAAGACAAAGACCTTCTATGGCAAGGAAAAGAAAAGCCTCGCTTACGTTATAGCGATCATGAACATGATCCTGCACGGTATCGATGCCCCCAACATCATGCACACGAACACACTGGCGGAAAACCTTGCCGATGTTCAGGAGAGGGATCGGTTCGACATCATCCTCGCTAATCCGCCCTTCGGCGGGAAGGAGCGCAAGGAGATCCAACAGAATTTCCCAATCAAGACCGGCGAAACTGCCTTCCTGTTCCTGCAGCACTTCATCAAGTATCTGAGAGCTGGCGGCAAAGCCGCCGTGGTCATCAAGAATACCTTCCTGTCTAACTCCGACAACGCCTCCAAGGCATTGCGGCAGGAGTTGCTCGAAAGCTGCAACCTACACACTGTGTTGGACTGCCCCAGTGGAACGTTCCTCGGTGCAGGTGTGAAGACGGTGGTGCTATTCTTTGAGAAAGGCGCACCAACAAGGAAGGTCTGGTACTACCAGCTTGATCCCGGCAGAAACATGGGCAAGACTAATTCGCTGAACGATGACGACCTAAAGGAGTTCGTGGAGCTGCAAGCGACCTCTGCTGATAGTGACAAATCCTGGACTGTCGACGTCAAGGACATCGACCAGGACGGTTTTGACCTCTCAGTGAAGAACCCCAACAACGGAGAGGAAGTCCCTCTGCGAGATCCGCAAGAGATCCTGATTGAAATCGAGGCGCTTGACGCCGAGAGTGCTGAGGTGCTGGATGGGATCAGGGGAATGCTATGAATAAAGAAAGTTTATTGGAGGAGTTGCTCAATATCCAGAGTGGCTACGCATTTAAGAGCAAACTCTACGGCGAAAGTGGTCATTTTCTTGTCAGGATTAGAAATGTTCAAGATGGGTTTCTTTGTCTTGATAAACCCAAATATGTTGTTTTGGACGACAAGACAAAGAGATTCGCTTTGGATGAAGGCGACTTGCTGACATCCTTGACAGGTAATATTGGGCGAGTGGCTCGGGTTGAAAAAGCTCACCTGCCAGCGGCATTGAATCAGCGAGTTGCCAGATTGACTGTAATTGATCCATCAACATTGTCTGCCGACTACCTTTACCATTTTCTTTCATCAGACCTATTCAAGAATGAATTGGCTGCTACTGGTCACGGTGCAGCACAGCAAAATGTAAGTCCTGCTGCTATTGGGAAGCTAATAATCCCACTCCCTCCCCTCCCCGAACAAAAGCGCATCGTTGCCATACTGGATGAGGCTTTTGCTGGCATATCCAAGGCTGTAGCCAATGCCGAAAAGAACCTCGCAAACGCCCATGAGCTGCTTGAAAGCTACCTTTGCAGCGTCTTCATCCGCAAGGGAGAAGGGTGGAAGCTTAAAATCCTCGGCGAGGCTTGTGATCTATTCCAAGGCTTAGCCATCAACAAGGGAACAAAACACCTGCTTGTTGATCATAGCTCCCTACCTCTACTCCGCATCAAAGACTTAAGAAATGGCACCCAAGAACAATTCGTATGTGAAGAAGGCTACCCTCCAAACGCACTGGTTGCAGAAGATGACATATTATACACACGAACTGGACAGATAGGACTTGTCTTCCGTGGAAGGAGAGGCGTTTTACATAACAACTGCTTCAAAATTGTTCCAAGAGAAGGCTTACGCAGAACCTTTCTGTTTTGGTGGCTTCAAAATCGAGATTTTAAAAGAGAAATAGTTCGTTTAGCGTCTCGTGCCGCACAGCCAGACATAACACACAAGATATTCAAAGCTCAGCCAATTCTGATACCCCCACTAAGTACGCAGGTGTCTATCGCTGAGTCAATTGAGAAGTTGTATTCTAAAACCCGTCACCTTGAATCCATCTACCAACAAAAGCTCTCTGCCCTCGCTGAACTAAAGCAGTCCATTCTCCAGAAGGCATTCACGGGCGAGTTGAAAAAAGACACGGTCAAAAAGCAGCTGGCGAACTGATGAAACAAAACCTCAACGAAGCAGAAACCAGAGCCGAACTCATTGATCCAGCCCTTGCTGAGGCAGGATGGGGAAAAGTGGACGGTAGCCGTGTCCGACGTGAAGTCATCACGCTTGGTCGCCTGACCGGAGGAGGCAAACGAAGCCAACAGGACATTGCCGACTATGTTCTGGTTTATCGTGACCAGAAACTGGCGGTCATTGAGGCTAAGAAGGTCAGTCTGCCCGACACCGAGGGTGTCGGACAAGCCAAGCGATACGCCACAAAACTCCAGACTCGCTTCGCCTATTCCACCAACGGCAACGGAATCTACTGCGTTGACATGCAGACCGGGGAGGAGCGCTACGTTAATGCCTATCCCACCCCAGATGAACTCTGGAACGCTACTTTTTTGACCGCTAACCTGTGGCGTGACCGGTTCGCTGCTATCCCTTTTGAGGACAAGGGAGGAGCCTGGGAGGCTCGTTACTACCAGCACAATGCGATAAAGCACGTTCTAAATGCCATTTCTGAAGGCAATGACCGTATCCTGCTGACCATGGCTACCGGTACGGGCAAGACCTTCATTGCCTTCCAACTGGCATGGAAACTATTCCACAGCCGGTGGAACCTGAAAGATTGGAGGGATGACACCGAACCCAACCGGAGACCCCGTATCCTTTTCCTGGCGGACCGCAACATCCTTGCAGACCAAGCCTACAACGCCTTCTCAGCCTTCCCAGATGATGCCCTGATCCGCATATCCCCCGATGTAATCCGCCAAAGGGGCAGAGTGCCCAAGAACGGCAGCATCTTCTTCACGATCTTTCAGACCTTCATGTCTGGTACCGATGCCGATGGCAACCCCGCCCCCAGCTTTGGGGACTACCCGCCTGACTTCTTTGACTTCGTGGTGATTGACGAGTGCCACAGGGGTGGCGCTAATGATGAGAGTAACTGGCGGCAGATCATGGAATATTTCTCCCCGGCGGTGCAGCTTGGGCTGACCGCCACTCCGAAACGCCAGCATAACGCCGATACCTATGCCTATTTCGGCGAACCTGTTTACGTCTATTCCCTCAAGGAGGGCATCAACGACGGCTATCTGACCCCGTTCAAGGTCAAGCAGATAGCCACCACAATCGATGATTACGTCTATACGCCCGATGACGAGATCATCCAGGGAGAGGTCGAGGTCGGTAAACGGTACGACGAGGATGACTTCAACAAGATAATCGAGATCCGAGAGCGGGAGGCTTACCGTGTCAAGATTTTCATGGAGATGATCGACCAGAGCCAAAAGACCCTCGTCTTTTGCGCTACACAGAATCACGCCCTGGCGGTGCGGGATCTGATCAACCAATACAAGATCAGCACTGATCCCAACTACTGCACCCGAGTGACTGCAAACGACGGCAAAGAGGGTGAGCAGTGGCTCCGCATCTTCCAAGACAACGAAAAGACCATCCCGACCATCTTAACGACATCCCAGAAGCTCTCAACCGGTGTTGATGCCCGTAACATTCGGACCATTGTCCTGATGCGTCCTATCAATACAATGATAGAGTTCAAACAAATCATCGGTCGTGGTACCCGTCTCTTTGACGGGAAGGACTACTTCACCATCTACGACTTCGTAGGGGCTTACAAGCACTTCAGCGACCCCGAGTGGGATGGGGAACCCCTGGAGCCAGAGCCGTGCAAGCGGTGCGGGAACCGACCCTGCACCTGCGTTATTGATCCGCCGAAAGAGTGCCCAATTTGTGGAAAGCTTCCTTGTGAATGTGATCGAGAACCGCCACAACCTTGCCCAAAGTGTGGTCAAAGACCATGCGTCTGCATAAAGCGGGTCAAAATCAAGCTCGCCGACGGCAAGGAGCGGACCCTCCAGCACATGACCGCTACGACCTTCTGGAGTCCAGACGGGACTCCCATATCCGCCGCACAGTTCATTGAGCGCCTCTTTGGTGACCTACCGGATCTGTTTAAGGACGAGGATGAGCTGATCGCCCTGTGGAGCAAGCCCGATACCAGAAAAAAGCTGATACAAGGGCTGGATGAGCGGGGATATGGCAAGACGCAGTTAACCGAGGTCAGGGAATTGATCAATGCCGAAAAGAGCGACCTCTTTGACGTACTTGCCTACATCGCTTTTGCATCTGACCCAGTGACCCGCGAGGAGCGTGTCAACAGCCACAGAGGGCGCATATTCGAGCGGTACGGGGACAAGCAGCAGCAGTTTCTGTCCTTCGTTCTGGACCACTACGTTGCGCAAGGAGTGGAGGAGCTTGACCAGGAAAAGCTGCCCGACCTCCTAACATTGAAATACCAATCCCTCGGCGATGCTGTTGCGGAGTTGGGCAGCGTTGCAGACATACGGGATGTGTTTATCGGTTTCCAGGAGCACTTGTACTCACGTCCCAGCGAGCCGGTCTGATCCTTCTGCCTCCCAATCGACACATCCCACCCGGCGCTTTCAGCGCCGCATACCACCCTCCACGATTAGGCAGAATCACTACCAATAGCTTTTACCCCTCATTTATCAGCCATTCCTCTCGTGTTGCCAGATCTCATTCCATGGCTAACTTGTTTTGTAAGAACGACAGCAACCCCAACCAAGCAAACTACGAGGAGATGCACCATGGAAAACACACGAACCGACGACTACACCAAAGACGACAACGAAGGTCATGTTGATACCCGTGCTCAAAACCACGAATGTGAGAAACCGGATCCTCATTTGGGCTGTGACATGGGAATTGATGTAGCGGGATAATCCACTGGGAGGTGCCACATGATAGGTACAGCACTAACAATTGCGATTCTGGGCTACTACTTCAACAGCTGGGTAGCCAACAATTACAAACTTGCAACAGCCAAGTTCTAAGATAAAGGCAGAGCTTCAATAAACAGGCAACAGATACCATACCCAACTGAACTGACCTGAACTGACAACGGAATAGATCCTAAGATAGGATGAAAGCGGCAGAGCCCTTTGGGGCTCTGCCTTTTTTTTTGCCTTTGATTTGGTGGGGTGTAGTGGTAACGGGGGTGGTAGGATGTCTATCTCAAAGAAACTTCCGCCAACTGTCGAGGTGCTTAGCTCCTACCTGTGCCATACAAAGCGTATATTCTGTGCCGCACTGGTCGATCCAGCGCCAAAGCAAGTCAATGATACTATCGTATTCCGGAGTCCCCTGCACGAGGGTTCCTTTGGGGTCGATTAGCGCAAGAGCTTTGTGGATAGTCTCATCTTCATTCGGTCTTTGGGTTCTTATTCCCATGATCATCCCTTTGAATTTGGAGATCCACTTTGTGACTGATTCCGGTTGAAGTGGGAAGCTGTGACGTTTATCACAAGCTGAGTTAGAGTGATACTAAAAAGTTCAGCGCTAACCAGTTTCGAGGAAAGTTTATGGAGTGGATCGAGTGAGAGAGGTGCCGATACCGGGGGCGGAGCCCCCGGCTGGGGTTGCTTTTTCGTCAACGGGGGACCCTTTTACTTGACATTCCATCAGGTATTTCTATAACCGCAAACTACTACCACGCAACATCATTCTACTATGCCTCCAGATATAACTAATTGATATAATAATAAATTTATTGACATCACACGCCTAAGGCTATTATTAGTACCAACTTATTAAACTTGTTCGAAACAACCTTTTTGGAGGTGATGAATGTCAAAAGCCGTGGGGTTTTTAAGTGACACTCTATCATTCTGGTCACTCATAGATCAGGATGGGAGCGTTAAAAATTTACGCCTCTTTATTGAAATCATGAACAACAACAAAATATCTCAACATGAAGCAGCAGAAAAGCTCAACATTGATGAAAATGAACTTGGCAATATGTGCGCCCATCTTGAAAGGCTGAAGCTAATCAAATGTAAGCTGTCCGAAGATCACAGCCAGCTGAGGCTGTATCTCTTTACAAGAGGCAGGGCTTTAGAAGCGTACCTACGAAATATGGCGGCAGATAATCGGCTGTAATATTGCCTGTTGGCAAACAAGCACATTGTAAAAAACCTGTTTGGGGGGTTGTTTGGAAGTTGTGCCTCTGACCTTAATGCACCTCCCACCACGCCTTCAGGTGCTTGGAACTGTTTCGAGGCATTTCCAGCGTCTCGTCTGGACCGTGCTGTCTTATCCAGATTTAGAGCACTCCCTTGATCATTGTTGTGTTGGCGAGTACCCGGTACGAGCATCCCTTCTCACGATCGATGAGCTTGAGAGCCTCGTGTGTCGTTTCATCCTGATCCATCGGCGGTAATTCATTACATCATTGCCAGGTACTCGATCTGGACGATCAGGTGAGCCTTGGTAGTCTCGATTCGCCGGAGGGCTTCTTCGGGACCAAGACGATCAATTTTGTCCCCAAGCTCCTCAAGTACAATCCTGCCCTCCGAACTGTAGGGGCTAAGCCGTTCATGCACTCCGAGTATTGCCAGAGCTTTAATGAGCGCTTCTTGCTTCGTCATGAGGACTATCCTTTCGGGACGTACTTGGACTCGAACAGGTGGGACAGATCAACCTTGTAGTTCAGCTTTGATATCGCCTTATCGTAGAGTTTTTCAACTCTGAACCGCTCAGAGTAGCGTCTGCTGGTTTCACTTTTTCCTGCACGACCCTCCAACTCCTCAATCATCCATTCCGACACATCCTCATTCTTAAGATTGTCAGTCAATGTATGCCGAAAGCTATGGAAAGTCTTTTTGGAGTCCTTGATTCCAACTTTGTTGTTTTTGTATCGGCTGAAAGCCTTGGATAGCCCGTGGCTGTATTTGTAGTTGGTTTCCGGTCCTTTAGTCAGGTTCGGGAAAAGGAGCTTATTCCCATCGCCAGGGACTCCACTGGCATATTCAGGGAGCTTTAGTACATCAATGAGAAAGGGGTGCAAAGGGATTGCTCTTGGGGCACTTTCATTTTTCAACATCTGCCCCTCCTCCTCGCCTTCCTTATCAGCAACGGTCAATCCCTTAAAATCGAAACACCAGTACCCCTCAATCTTTTTAACATCTTCTGCGTGAAGCTGACACGCCTCCTCCAATCTGCAACCCGTGTATAATGAAATAATGGGTGCCCAGAAACGTTCGGGACGATCCTTGCTCCACTTGATAAACAGTTCCTTATCGAAAAGCATATTAAGGTCAGTCGGATCGGAAAACGGTAAGCGCTGCTCACGTGCATTGCGTTTTTTATCTGGAATCATACCGGGTGTCACCGGATTAACGGGAATGTAGTCATATTCCACCGCAAGGTTGAACATTGCACTGATAACAAGCATGTAGTCCCTTACCGTTGTGACACTTAGTGTCTTGTCGTGTTTGCCCTTCAAATCCTTGAGACTAACCACTGATAGGTCAGGGTAACCCTTTTTGGTAAAATTAGGCGGTAGGTGATCCAACAGCATACGAAAATCACGAGCCATCGGTTTTGTAACCTGATTAACAGGTATGTCACCCACAAACTGCACAAAAGCCGTGAATTTAGGGGTATGATTGCGGATCGTGTTGCCACGCCAACGCCCAATCTTTACCTTTTCCGCCTTGAACAGCTCCCAGAGTTGCGGCAGTAGGATAGATGGCTCTTCCTCAGGCTCTGGCGTCATCGGAGCCATCGAAACCCCTTCTACCAGAACGCCATTGAAAGCACGCTCAATATCAACAGGGGCTGTGCCGGTCAATCGGGCTTTGTGATAATCAAGCCCCCTGATATCAGCAGCCAAAAGCCACTCGCATAATTTGGCGAAAGAGGCGCTATCCTCATCAATGCCATTCGCACCGACACCGAAATCGCTCAGGAGGGAAACAGCGGCTTCCTTGACTCGCCAGTAATCGCCCATTGCGATTTCATCACGGATATCCTCCTTATTGTCAGCCAATCCATTTATGTATTCGTTCAACGAAGCTTTATCCCCGTATGGTCTGTCACCACGATCCGGTCCAAATGGCTCATCCATGGTAGCCTTGACTCGTTCAAGATACTTGGTTGCCATCTTTTGAATTTGCTGATCTGTCAGTTCCATGAGCCTGTTCTGGCTCCTCCTTAGTTCATTGAATAGCTGCTGCACCTGTCCTGCCAATAACCGAGCCTTCGATTTTGCGTTGCTTAGATACCCCGTTCGCAGGGAGTAGCGCAACTCCCTTTTCCCAATCATAGATTGCAAGTCCTTCGGGATGTTCATACGAAAGCAGTACGAAGACGGGTTGCGGATCAGGTAAGATGGGGATTTTGTGATCGGTCGCATACGCTCAACTCCAATTTCCCAATGTGTGTAAGGGATGTGTGTAAGAGTTGGAATTGAGCTAAAGAGGAGGGTTTGACCACTAAAAAACCCCCTGTAAAAACAGGGGGTTATGATGTGTTAATGGTGGCGATGCAGGGACTTGAACCCCGGACACTGCGGATATGAGCCGCATGCTCTGACCAGCTGAGCTACATCGCCAAAGAAAAGCAGCCTATTAGCAAGTCCTTCATCCGAAGTCAAGTCGAAAGATCATTTGGAAGTGGTTACCGGCAAGGACCCGGATATCTCCACCGCAAATTCCTGCAGTTCGATCTCAGGCGGCAAGTCACCGAAGACGACCAGAAAAGGGACCTCCTTGCCCGGGGCCACATTGACGTTGCTGTTGTTCGAACCGGTACGGTTGCTCAACCGCTTTTGGATGTCTGCCAGCGACAGGGTGGCCAATTCCTCCGGCGTCAGTAAATTCCCGCAATAAGCCTTGGCCGCCTGCTGAAATTTGCGCCCGTTTGCAAACACACGCCCGGTCACCCGGATATAGCTGCGGGCGTCCGCATATGTGTTTTGCACCCGCCCCTGAATGGTATAGAGGCGACCGGCCTGCTGGTTCTGGACCCAATCGCCTTGAAGCGAGGCTTCAACGGGGACAATGGCTTCAGGCGTCTGGCTGCCGAAAAATTCTCCGATAAAAGGAATACCGGACAGATCGGGCATTTTGATCCCTGGAAGTTTGATATCGGTATATTTGGGCAACAGATACCCCGCCGCTCCCAGCAGCACCAGGATCAACAGCAGCACCAGGCTTTTGCTCGATTTTTTCTTCCTTTTCATGGGCGGCGCCGGCCTGATGGGTTTGGTTTCAACCGGGGGCGCGGCCATGGTCTGGGTATCGGCGGCGGCCATCTCGTCCATGAGTTCCTGGGTCAGGTCCCGGTTATGGGGATCCCCCCCCTTACCACGCGAACCAGCGGCAACCGGCTCCGATAGGGTTGCAGCACCAATCTCCTCCGCGTCCACATCCAGATCGACCTCTTCCACCGCAAAATCTTCATCCAGAATCTCAAAATCGAGATCGCCCTCGAAATCACCGGCGTCCGTTTTTCCCGCCGAACCGTCATCCAAATCCAGACCGAGATCTTCGGACTCGGAGGTATCGAACAGGGCGGATGCTTCACTCGGCGCTTCATCCATCATGTCAAATTCAAGATCCAGATCGTCGCTCTCATCAGTCGCCGGCTGGAGATCGAAGTCGAGGTCAAGATCTTCCATTTCGTCATCGGCATCGGACGGTGCGTCGGTGGTATCCTCCACGTCCAGCATTTTTTCCAACTCGGACAAGTCCAGCTCATTGCCGGTACCCGTGGTTTCTTCCCCGGTTTCTTCTGCTTCCGGCGGCGGAGGGGGCGGGACACTGTCCATATCCAGGTCGAGATCAAGATCTTCCGATTTATCCTCGGCCTCATCTTCAGGTTTCCCGCCGGCCGCATCCATCTCCAGGATTTTTTCGATGTCGTTTAGATCGAGTTCGCGGGTAGCGTCGTCCAGGTCATCGCTGTCTCCGTCATCCAACCCGTCGAGATCGAGATCCAGCTCCAGGCTGTCGGAAGACGCTTCTTCATCGGCTTCCGTCGTTGCCTCACCAGGACCGCCAATCAGGGACTCCAGTTCGTCAATGTCCAACTCACGGGTTTCTTCAACACTATCGGCCGCGGTTTCAGGCGAGTCCGCCTGCTCTAAATCATCCATCAGGAGGTCGAGCTCATCCGCATCTTCGCCTTTGGCGGCATCCGTGTCCATTTCGAGTTCAAGCTCTGGTTCCGCAGCATCGTCACCATCATCGTCGTCGGATGCCCCTTCCTCCAGGGCCTGGCTCAACTCCGAAAGGTCAAGCTCCGGCATGGCGCCATCAGGCGTCTTTTGCGAATCGAAGTCCAAGTCCAGACCGTCGACATCCTCAAGCTGATCCGATAATGCCGCATCATCGAGCTCAAGCTCGATGTCATCCGTCTCCGCTTCAGGTTCAGGTTCGTCGGCAGCCTGTGCCAGATCCGCGCCAAGTTCAGAAAAATCCAATTCCTCGGTTTCTTCGATGGGAACATCCTGAATGTCTTCACCTTCGTCGAAGATACCGTCGAGCCCGGGGGCCAACTCGAAATCCAGGTCCTGATCGTCCCCGCTGCCTGTCTCGGGCAATGACGCGGGATCCTCTTCGGCATCGGCCAAATCCGATACGGCGATGTCTTCCGTTTCCTCGACAAGCGGTTTTTTGCCCTCGTCCTCCAGCAAGTCTTCCAGCTCCGGGGCCATATCCAGCTCGATCTCATCCATGGCGCCATCGGCATCCTGCGAATCTGCTTCATCGATGGCGTCTTCAAGTCCACCGGCCGTCTCTTCCACCGCGGCGATTTCATCACCGAGCCCGGTGTCTTCCTCCAGCAAATTTTCAAGATCTTCAAGGTCGAGATCCAGCTCTTCGATAACACTGTCGTCTTTGTCGACCGCAGCTATTTCAGAAGGATCGTCCAGGGCATCCCCCAGATCGAGGTCGTCCGGCGCTGGCTCGGCATCCATCGTTTCCGGTTGCGCCTGCTCGGCATCCAGATCCAGCATTTTCTCGAGATCGGCCAGGTTGAGTTCTTCGGTCTTGAAATCTTCGTCCGGCAGCGGCCGTGCCGTGAAGTCGCCGTCCTCACTCAAAAGCTGATCGAGTTCATCAAGATTGATCTCATCGGTCACGAGCTCGTCATCATCGGACATGTCTTCCCCGATGTCGCCATCGGCAAAAAACTTCAACTCCGCAGGGGTGTCCGCTTCTTTGGCCGATTCTTCCGGCGATCCGCTCAAGGCCTTCCCCGCAACAGCGCCGGCCGCCGCAAGCGCCGCGGCACCGAGTCCATCTCCACCTGTGTCGGAGGACGGGGCATCTTCGATCGATGCCTCGGGAGGGTACGCCACCCAGATCGTCTGGCACAGTGAGCAGCGAACCTTCGATCCGGTCGCCTTCAGCAAAGTCTCATCCAGTCTGAAACTGGTACTGCATTTCTGGCAGGTAAGAATCATGACACACCCCAACGGTTATAATTTCAGGTGATAGACTTCCGGCAGGTTCCGATAGAACTCGGCGTAATCGAGTCCATAACCGACGAGAAACCCCTTATCGACCGTGTGACAGGCATAGTCCACGCGCACGTCGGTCTCCCGCCTTTCCCGTTTGTCGATCAGCGTGCAGATACGAACAGAGGACGCCCCGGAAGCATGAAGATGGTCCACCAAGTACGACAACGTAACTCCGGTATCCACGATGTCTTCAACAATCAAAACATCTTTGTTGTTGATGTTGATATCCACGTCTTTGATCAGCTTAATCCGGCCCGAGGAAGTCGTATGGTCGCCATAGCTGGAAACACACATGAAGTCGACTTTCACGGGAATGGATAGCTGACGAATCAGATCGGACAGGAAAATAAAGGCACCTTTGAGAATGCCGATGAGAATCAATTCGCGGTCCTTATAATCGGCTGAAATGACCTGAGCGATATGGCTGACTTGCGCATCGATCTCTTTTTTGGTCAGCACTGGAATAAATTCAGACATAAGTATCGTTTAACACAGCGAGGCCTTCATGTATTTTTAGCTTTAAAGTTGAAGGTTTACTTCGCTATAGTTATTAAAATAACTCGGAGTTGTCAATGAATTTGATTGGTTACAGCCCGGTTGCCGCCAACTTTTCAAAGAGTTGCTGCTGTTCCTCGGATAATGGCTTGGGCACGATCACCTGTACGACCACAAACAAGTCGCCACGAACCCCGTCCCGCATCTGCGGGATCCCCTGACCCGCCAGACGCATGCGCGTGCCGTGCCGGGTTCCCGGCGGAATCTTCACATTCATCGATTTGCCCTCCAGGGTCGGGACGGATAACGTTGTTCCCAATACCGCCTCGGTCAGTTTGACATCCCGGTAGACCAGCACATCGTAACCGTCCAGCACAAAACGGCTGTCGGGTTTCACCAGGGCGCGGATATAAAGATCACCGGGGGGACCCCCCATCGGGCTGGGGGCGCCCTTCCCGGCCAGGCGCAATTTCTTCCCGGTAATCATGCCCTTGGGGATCTTGACGGTCAATCGCTCGGAGCGCCCCTCATGTTGAAAGTCCAGCGTCTTGCTGGTGCCGGTGACAACCTCCGGCAACGTCAATGCCAGCTCATATTCCAAATCGGACCCCTTGGCGACGCGACGCCCGCCACGGCCAAATTCGAAGGGAGAATCCCCGCGCCCGAAAGAAAACCGCACCCCTCCCTGCTGGCCGGTGGTAAACCCGCCGCCGAAACCGAATTCGCGAAAAATATTGCCAAAGTCAAAATTTTGGAAAATGTCTTCCTGGGAATACTGCTGGCGAAACCCCTCCGAACCAAAACGATCGTACTGCAACCGTTTGTCCTTGTCGCTCAGCACCGCATACGCCTCACTTATCTTCTTAAACTGCTCCTCCGCTTTCGGATCCCCCTTGGCGTGATCAGGGTGGTATTTCAAAGCCATGCGCCGGTAGGCTTTCTTGATCTCTTCACCGGAAGCCTCTTTGCTGACACCAAGAATTGCATAATAATCCGTATCTGCCATTCGATTCCTTCCTCTCCCCTGGCCCATTCATGGGGATGGTTCACCATACCGTCATCAGGGAGCAGCCATGGTGCCATCGGCGGCATTGGCACGACCGACACCAACGTCTTTCCCCGTGCCCGAACGGCCGTATGACCATACGGCCGCCGAGCGCACTTTAAACCATAACTTGTTAAAATAAATCGGTATTCTCAATATGTCAATGCCATACGCAAGCGACCCGCGCGTTCATTCGGATACTAGGGCCCGAAGGTTTGTTCAGAAACAACCGTCAGGATGGATTTTCATGAAAGGCCCGGAGTGTAACCATCAATGCCGTGACGGCGGCCGGGGTGATCCCTTCGATCCGGGAGGCCTGGCCGATGGAGGTGGGACGTATGGCGGACAATTTTTCCTTGAGCTCGTTGGACAGCCCGTGCACCTGCCAAAAATCAAAGCTGCCGGGGATGCGCACCTTTTCCTGGTCCTTGAGTTTTTGGGCCTCCTTCAATTGGCGCTGAATGTAGCCCTCGTATTTCACCTCGATCTCCACCTGGCGGATGACCGCGTGCTGGAGCGGTGCCGGCGGCGGGGCCAGGGCTTCAACCGCATCGTAGCTCAATTCGGCCCGTTTCAGGAGCTGATCCAGAGCGACACCGCTGGCGATCGCCGGCGTTCCCTTATTTTCGAGATACGCATTGACGGAAGGAAGCGGCTTGATCACGGTTTGTTTGAGGCGCTGCGTTTCATCCTGGATGGCTTGACGACGGGCGCGGAGATCGGTGACCGTGTCCCGGTCGATCAGGCCCAGTTCGTGGCCGATTTCCATCAACCGCAAATCGGCGTTGTCCTCCCGCAGAATCAGCCGATATTCCGCCCGCGAGGTAAACATGCGGTAGGGTTCCCGGGTTCCCCGGGTCACCAGGTCGTCGATCATGACCGCCATATAGGCCTGGGAACGGTCCAAGACGAACGCGGGGCGACCCTGCAGGCGGCAGGCGGCATTGATACCGGCCCACAATCCCTGGGCGGCCGCTTCCTCGTAGCCGGAAGTTCCGTTGATCTGCCCAGCCATGTAGACCCCGGCCACCCGTTTGGTCTCAAGCGTCGGCTTGAGCTGCACCGGATTGACGAAGTCGTACTCGATGGCATAGGCCGGCCGCATGATTTCGGCCTCCTCGAGACCGGCCACCGAATGAACGAATTCTAGCTGAACCTCCAGGGGCAGGCTGTTGCCCAGTCCACTGGCGTAGATTTCCTCAGTATCGAGACCTTCGGGCTGCAGAATGATCTGGTGGCGGTCCTTGTCCGGAAATCGAACAATCTTATCCTCGAAAGACGGGCAGTAGCGCGCCGGCGTCCCTTTGATGACACCGCTGTATAAAGCGGATCGGCTCAGGTTGCGGCGAACGACATCGTGGGTATGCAATGAGGTGTGGCCGATATAACTGGGCTGATGCGGCAAGTGAACCTGGCGGGTAAAAAAGGAGAAGGGGCATGGATCGCCCTGCTGCTCCTGGCATTCAAACCGCGAAAAATCGATCGTCGCGCGATGGAGACGCGGTGGCGTGCCGGTTTTCATGCGCCCCATCTCAAACCCCAGATCACGCAGGTTCTCGGGTAACGCATAGCTGGCAAACTCGCCGGCCCGACCCGCCTGGATGGATCGGTCACCGATGTGAACCAGACCGCTCAGAAAAGTGCCCGTCGCCAGGATCACGGCCCGGCATTCATAACTGAAGCCGGTCGTGTCGGTCACGCCCGCCACCCGGCCGTCTTCAACCACCAGACGCTCGATCATGGCCTGTTTGAGGTCCAGGCCCGGCGTCCGCTCTAGAACGTTTTTCATGGCGGCGTGGTAGCGCGCCTTATCGTTCTGGGTGCGGGTCGATTGAACCGCCGGCCCCTTTTTGGTGTTCAGGGTACGATACTGGATGGCGGTCTGGTCGGTAATCCGGGCCATCTGGCCGCCCAATGCATCGATTTCCTTGACCAGTTGGCCCTTGGCCATCCCCCCGATGGACGGACTGCAGGGCATGGCCGCCACTTTGTCCAGATCGATGACCACCAGCAGGACGGCGCAGCCCATGCGGGCGGCCGCCAGGGCTGCTTCACAGCCGGCATGCCCGGCGCCGATGACGACAATGTCGTATGTTCGCGATTTGGATGCCACGGCGTTTCCCATATCAAGCGGTTGTTTTCTTTTTGATTTCCCCTCGGCGGCAGGGTATGAAACGATTCCAGCAACGCCAGATCCGCGTGCCGTGAATCCGCCGCTGCCGGCCGATGGTCGTGGTATAGTATCGCCGAACCGAACAGGTCAAGATCCCGTTTGAAAACAATGACCAAACGCTATTTCGATCTCAACACCTACTTCCGGGAACGCTTCGGTCACCGCGTTCACAAGCTCACCGTGGACGCGGGGCTGACCTGCCCCAACCGGGACGGCACCCTGTCCACCACCGGGTGCATTTACTGCAATGCCCAGGGATCCGGCACCGGGGCTTTTGCCCGGGGGCTGTCGGTCCGAGAACAACTGGAACAAAGCAAAATCCCGGTGGCACGACGATTTAAAGCCCGCAAATTTATCGCCTATTTCCAGTCTTATACCAACACCTACGCCCCGATAGAGACGCTGAGGGAACGCTACGAGGAAGCCTTGTCCGTCGCAGACGTCGTCGGCCTGTCCATCGGCACCCGGCCGGACTGTGTCGACGATGCGGTCCTGGACCTGCTGGCCGGCTATGCCCGACACTATCTCGTCTGGGTGGAATACGGGTTGCAGTCCGCCTGCGACGACACCCTGCGCCGGATCAATCGCGGTCACGATGTGGCCTGTTTCGCCGACGCCCTGGAGCGCACCCGTCAGCGGGGGTTGCCGGTCTGTGCCCACGTCATCCTGGGGCTGCCCGGCGAAACCCGTCGCGATATGCTGACAACGGCCCGATTCCTGGCCGATCTGGCCATCGACGGGGTCAAACTGCACCTGTTGTATGTGATCCGGGGAACCCCCCTGGAAGCCCTTTACCGTACGGGACGCTTTCATTGCCTGGAACAGGAGGAATACGCCAGCCTGGTATGCGATTTCATCGAACGCCTGCCGCCCCGGACGGTCATCCAGCGCGTGACCGGGGATCCGCATCCCAAGGAGCTCGTGGCCCCGGCCTGGGCCCTCCGGAAGCGTGATACCTTCGAGCAGATCCAGGCGCAATTCCAACAGCGCGACAGCCGACAGGGCCTGCGCTATCGTTCGCCTGGTGAAGCGTAGCGTTTGCCGGACAGGTTGTCAGTCCATAATGACCGCCAGCCGAAAAGACCAAAGGGTATCCCTTGTGGGATTCGGCCGGATCAGGTATACAAGCGGCCAACGTGGCGAAACCGCAAGGGATGCAACCGCGCCTTCATGTACCGCAAACACGAGAACCGGGACTTCACATTTTTTAGACAACGGTGTCCCGGCAGTGACCAGGATGGCGGGAATGGTGTTGGCCGCCTGCCGGAAAGCGCCCATCCGCAAGATCGGATCGATTTCGATGAAACCGTCACTCCCCCATGCCAACCATCAACGGGATGTCTTTGACCTATCGTTCAAAGTCTTCCATGAATTGATGGCCCGCAAGGTCAACCACATCCTGCTGGTATCCAGTCCCTACGACGCCTTCATCATGGAAGAGGAAGGACGCCTGGCGCAACGCATTATCCAGGAATACCGCGGCCTCAATCTGTCCCGCCCGCCCCATCTGACATGGGTGTCCACCGCCCGGGAGGCCCTTCAGGAACTGGAACGCAAGCCCTTTGACATGGTCATTACCATGCCGCGCATCGGTGATCTGCCGGTACATGAACTCGGGCGCCGCATCAAAAAAGATCACCGCCACATTCCGGTATTCCTGTTGACACCGGATCCCAACTGGATGCGCCTCGACCCGCAATGTTTCAACGAAGACTGCATCAATCGGGTCTTCATCTGGAGCGGCAACGCCGACCTCCTGCTGGCCATCATCAAAAGCGTCGAAGATGCCATGAACGTGGCCTACGATACGGAACGGGCCCGGGTGCGGGTGATCATCATGGTGGAAGATTCACCGCTTTATATTTCGTCCCTGCTGCCCCTTTTGTACAAGGAAATCGTTTCCCAAACCCAGGCCGTTATGGAAGAGTCCCTCAACGAAGAACACCGCTTTTTCAGGATGCGCGCCCGTCCCAAAATCCTGATCGCCAGCACCTACGAAAAAGCACTGGAACTCTACCGCACCTTCCAGCCCTATCTGCTGGGGATTCTTTCCGACGTGCGCTTCCCGCGCAACGGCCGGCTCGACCCGGACGCCGGATACGCCCTGCTGAAATTGATGAAGGAGGAGACACCGGATGTCCCCCTGCTGAATTTCAGTTCCGAGGAATCCAACCGGGAGCGGGCCTCCGCCATCCCGGCCGTCTTTTTAAACAAGAACTCCCCGATCCTGCATGAGGAAATCCGAGGCTTCTTTCAGAAACACCTCGGTTTTGGCGATTTTGTCTTCCGCCTGCCGGACGGGCATGAAGTGGGCCGTGCCGCCAACCTGCGGCAACTGGAAACAATCCTGCCGGATATCCCTAAAGAATCGATCCTCTACCATGCCCGCCGGAATCATTTCTCCGGCTGGCTCATGGCTCGCTCGGAAATTCTTCTGGCCTACCGGTTGCGTCCGGTCAAAGTATCGGATTTTTCCAGCACCGATGAATTGAAGCATTACCTGGTGGATTGTCTGAAAGAACGGCGCCGGGGACGCCAGCGCGGGGTCGTTACCGATTTCGCTCCCGACCACTATGACCCGGAAGCGGATTTCGTCAAGATCGGAAGCGGTTCCCTGGGCGGCAAGGCCCGGGGTCTGGCGTTCATGGCCAGCCAGATTCGGA
The DNA here is from genome assembly GCA_014237395.1 of Desulfobacteraceae bacterium. Taxonomy (GTDB): domain Bacteria; phylum Desulfobacterota; class Desulfobacteria; order Desulfobacterales; family UBA5852; genus JABZFP01. The sequence goes on from JABZFP010000015.1 coordinate 78,513, forward strand.
CACTGAGCCATCTGGACGAGCGCTATCCCGACGTGGCCATCGGCGTGCCCAAGACCATGGTCATTTCCACCGAAGGGTTCGATGCCTTTATCGACCAGAATCATCTGCGGGACATGGCCTCCTGCGACCAGGACGACGCCCATGTAACCGATGTTTTTTTGAAAAGCCACCTGCCCGACACGGTCGAAAATGCCATCGCCCTTTTTCTGGAACAAGCCCGTTATCCGCTGGCCGTGCGTTCTTCCAGTCTGCTGGAGGACGCCCAGCACCAGCCCTTCGCGGGCCTGTATAACACCCTGATCCTGCCCAACTGCCACCCTGACGGCGAAGTGCGGCGGCGCCAGATGGTGCGCGCCATCAAATTGATCTATGCTTCGACCTACCTGAAGCGTGCCCGCACCTATGCCCGCAGCACGGGGCACCGCCTCGAACAGGAGCGCATGGCCATTTTGGTCCAGAAACTAACCGGAACAGAATACAAGGGCTGGTTCTATCCGGCCATCACCGGGCAGGCCAGCTCGTTCAATTTCTACCCGGTTTCCCACATGAAGGCCGAGGAAGGCATCGCCATCATCAGCCTCGGGTTCAGTGCCTCCGATGAGACCAAACGTCATGCCTTGCGATTTTGCCCGGCCCACCCCCAGCTGTTGCCCCAGTTTTCGACGGTCGACGATATCCTTAAAAATGCCCAGCGGTTTTTTTATGCCATCGACATGGATACCGCCCGGCGGCAAGTGGAAGCGGATACCCGCGCCCTCATCGTGCGACGCGAGATCGACGACTGCCGCGACCATCCGTCCATCGCCGCCCTGTGCAGTGCCTATATTCCTGAAGAAAACCGTCTTCGGGATTCCCTCTCACGTCAGGGCTACCCGGTACTCACCTTCGCCCCCATCCTCAAACACCGGCTGTTTCCGCTGGCGGATATCCTTTCGGATCTGCTGCAGGCCTGTCAGGAGGGCATGGGAGGACCGGTGGAAATCGAATTCGGCGTGAATCTGGCCAGCGAAGCCAATGGCGGCAATGAATTTCACTTGTTTCAAATCCGCCCGATGCCCCAATTCGATCAACAGGTCAGCCCATCCATATCGGAGGCCCAAATCGCCACCGCCGTCTGTCATTCGCGTTTGGCGCTGGGCAATGGGCACCATCGCGACATGACGGACATCGTCCTGGTGGACCCGGCCACCTTCGACCCCGCCCAGACGATCGCTATCGCGGCTGAAATCAGTCGTCTCAACACCGCGTTGCAGCAGCAGCAACGGCGCTATCTCCTCATCGGCCCCGGCCGATGGGGATCATCCGACCGATGGCTGGGTATTCCGGTAACCTGGAAAGATATTTCGGGCGTGGGGGCCATTATCGAAACATCCCATGCCGCACTGCAGGCCGACGCCTCCCAGGGATCCCATTTTTTTCAGAACCTGACATCATCCGGCATCTGCTACCTGACGCTCCAGAACGATGCGCACGGTTTTTTGCGCTGGGACTGGTTGGCGAAACAGGCGTCCCTGACCCGCACCACCTATTTGCGCCATATCCGTCTGGCGCTCCCTCTGGAACTTTATGTGGACGGCAAATCTTCGCAGGGCATCATCATCGACCCCGCGGAAAATCCGCCGGAACCCGCCGCCTGACGCTTTCGTCGACGCCACCGGTTATCGCCGCAAAGGAATCGCACCCTCATGGCCGCCACCATCACCCGTCGCTGGTCACGACTTTCCGTCCTCATACTGGCAACGATTTCCGCTGCTCTGCTCTTCGGCCTGTTTCGGGTGGTGCTTCATCGAACGGTCGCCCGCCAGTTGCAGGAAACCGCTCAAACCATACCCGGCTGCACCGGCATTCGCTATGCCAGACTCACCATCCCCACCTTCACCCTGCAGGCTAAAATCGAGGAAGCCGCCTTGCTGTTTGCCGATACGGCTCAGGAAATCCAACTGCAAACGGTTCACATCCGACGCTTCCGTCCCGGTGACCGCCTGCCACAAGCCCTGGATGCCGCCATCGATGGATTCCAGATCGACCGCCACCAGCCCTTGCTGGCCCATCTGCGGCAGGCCCTGCATGACTTGGGCTACCAAAAGCTAACCGGTGATCTGCAAATCCGATTGGAGCGTCGCGGCGATGATAAAACGGAATGGGAAATCGATCTGGCGCTTCGAATCGTCGACGCCGGCACAGTGGCGCTGTCAACCCGACTGAACAAGATCAACGCGGATGGCGTTGCCATGGCACTGGACAACCCGCTGAACTGGCTGATCGTCCTGCCGCCGGTGGAATGGGTGCAGGGAAAATTGACCTACGGGGACGACGGGCTTTTCGACCGCATCCTGTTCGACGCCGCCCGCAAACGGGGGCGCCCGCCGCAGCAAATACGTGAAGCCCTGTTGCAAGACCTGCAAATGCGCTTGCAAACCGAAAAAGAGCCCGGCGTTCAGGCCGTATGGCAATCGCTGATAACGTTCTGCCGCCAGCCCGGGCGCATCACCCTGCAAACCCGTCTGCCACAGCCGAGGCCGCTGGGACAACTCGTGTGGGTCCGGCAGCCGCGGGATGTCATTCGCCGCCTTGCCATTGAAAGCACGGTTGATTAACGGAACACGTTCTCTTTTTGGTCGAAAAACACCCCACCGACAAGCCTGGCTGGATGGTCAGTTCCAGTCCACACCGGCATGTTGCAGGTAGATCCGGGCATCTTCGTTCCCCAGAAAACCGGCTTCCATGAAATCTTTCATGGCCAGATCGGTGTCACCCGCCAGAAGATAAACACGCCCGCGCCCGTAGAAATAGGCCCCGTTGGTCGGCATGCGATCAATGGCACGGGAAATCGCACCGATGGCCGCCTCGAATTGCCCCAATTCACCGTAAGCCACCCCCTGTTGAAAATGGGCCTCAACCAGATCCGGCGCCAAATCAAGCGCCTTCTGGAAACAGCGTACCGCGCCCTTGTAATTGCCATAGGCGGAAAGCAAGCCGCCACGGTCCATCCAATAGGCCGGTGTGTTCACCCGTTCCGGCGCCGACGTTGCCGGCTGGGGTTTATCGTCCGCGGGTTGGTCAGCAACCGACCCGGCAGCCGATTCGGTCTGGTTTGCGGCCTGCGCTGAAAGGCTCGCAAACAGGGTCATCAATTGCTGCATATCCTGCACGTCGATGCGGGTGCGGGTGGTCAATTCACCTTCCTGTAAAGCGGCCTGCATGCTCAAATCGCCAAGATTGGGCGGAATCGTCAGCGACGGCTCCGCGTTCGGCATGAGACTTTGAAGGCCACGCAGATAGGCCCCCAGATCCATCGAAAATTCGGCCAGCGGTCCCTGGGCCGGCCCCTTCTGGAACTGCCCCGTTTGCTGGATCATTTTTTCGATAGCCGCGTCCGTTGAGGCGGCCAGGATCAGGCCGTCCACCGATGTCATGCGGGTCTGGTAGTCTTGCAGGGCCGCAGCAGCGGCAGGTTGGTTTCCGGCCGGCGACATGGCGGGAAAGCGGGTCCGCACGCCGATCACTTTTCTGCCGGCCACGGTGGTGTCCGGCATTCGCTCGTACAGCGGTTGTACCGGCTGGCCGTTTTGTGTTTCCACCAGGGCCGCCATGCGGCGGTTATATTTTTCAAACCAGGGCAGATAAACCTCCTCCAGGTAGGCGTTGCCGTCCACGGTGTCGTGCAGGGCGTAGATCATCTCGAAGGTCATCCCGTTTTGATCCAGCGCCATGCCGCCGGCCATTTCACCGGTTATCCCCTTGGCAATCTCGCCCAATTCGTCAAAATCAAACCCCATTTTGCGGTATATCTGACCCAAACTAGCCCCCAGCATCTGCAAGACGCCGGCGGCATTATAGGCCCGCGACCGGAACTGCATCGGATAGTCCGGCTGATAGCCGCCCAGCCGGACCTCTGTTTTGGGGTCCGTCAACAGCCCGGCCAGGTAGGACTCCGGCACACCTTTCACATCCAGCAGCAGTAACAAGGCCTCGGGATCGATATTCAGCCCCACCCGCAGGGTGTCCACCTGTTTCAACGTGGCCAGGAAATCACGGGCCATGCCCTGCACCTCTTCCGGCGTGAGCAGCGCCGGCGCATCGCCGGCCGCAGCGTTGGCCGCCATGGCCTGGATCGCGCTTTCGATTTGGGTTTCGGATTGACGCACGACATCATGAACCGTCATCTCCACGATCAGGTTGGTATCCGAAGACTGGCGGGAAGCCTTCACGAGATAAGTCTGCTCGGTATCGGACACCGTCATTTCCGGCGCCGGCGGGAACCGGAGCACATAATAATCTTCTCCGGCAATCGCCCCATAAGCCCCCTTAAAATTCTCATTGGGTGTCTGAAACGGCACGAGAACCGTCCAGGATGTCGCCTGCCCGTCGTATTGCATACCGGCCACGATCGAACGCAACGGATCGATCCAATCGGTTCCCTGGAGCATGCCTTTGACCATCGCCGTTTGTGAAGCTGCATCGGCAGCGGGATTGGACGGCATCAGCGATTCCATATCCTGTAATACCTGATCGATATCGCGAATCTTTATCAGAAGACTGGGCCGCTCCGCATCCGCGGGCGTCTGCCCATAGGCCGGGAGCATCCCCCCCAGCATGAAAACCGCCAGCCCCCACCAAACGGCCGTTATGGCAATGCGTCGTCTGATCAACATGAAGATGAATCTCCTTTAAAAAAATGGTATTGCGCCAAGTCGGAAACCCGGCACGCGGTTCACAAAATGTCACGCATGCGATCGCTCCGAATTCGGGTCAATGTATATCCCATATACGATGGAGACGCAAACCAGCCCCGCCTGTCAGAGGGGTGGTCGGCGTCGATGGGGCCCCAATCGGTGGGAATGTGCCGCAATGCAATTGATGAACGGTATCAAATCCCGGATAGGCTTGATCAATTCGGCATAATTCTTTATCAATGATGGCACCGCGCCATCGGGTGTATAGAAAGAAACGAACGGATTTCGACGACGGGTCCTAAAGCGACAGGCTTCCCATTGCCCAGATCATCCTTAGGGTTACGGTGGGTCATATGGCTTTTTCACCGCTATGAAGATCCGCATCTCATCATCGCTGCGGGAACGGCTGCCATGATTCGAAGGCCCATCCCGTTGCACCATAAACACGTTTGAAAAGGACAGCGTCACCATGGCAGTTGAAAACGATCTTGTACTCATTCACCACGAAGACCAGCCGGTTGTGTTCGCGCGTATCGAAGAAATCCTGCCGGATGTCAAACCCGACTGGTACCATGTCAAACTCCTCATGCTGCAGGTGCCGCCTCAGGTGGTGACCTGGATTTTGCGCGATGTCTACATCAATGGCGAAGAATTCACCATGAACAGCCAGCGTATGCGCCTGGAAAAAGTCGCTGCACCGATCCAGGAAACGCATCCGCCCGCACCCGAGGCCCCGCCGCCGCCCTCCCGCAAGCCATCGGGGGGTGGGCAGGTCATCTCCCTGAAAAACATAAAAAAGTAGGCATCTAAGCGATGCCCTTGCCCGGCGGCATCCAAAATGGCATGCCAACGGCGCGTGGGCGATGCTGCCCGATGCCGTCACCCGTAAATCTGAACGGTTCTTGCTATGCCTTCGTCGCCCCCCTTGAAAACGATCGTATCCGCCTCGCGCCGGACCGACATTCCGGCCTTTTACATGGACTGGTTTATGGCGGGTATCGCGAACGGTTGTTTTGAGGTCATCAACCCCTACAATCAGCATCGCCGACAGGTGCCGGCACAATCGCATGAAATTCACAGCATTGTGTTCTGGTCCAAAAATTTCGGCCCCTTTCTACGCGGAAACTTCGACCGCAAACTGCAACAGCAGGGATACCCGCTGCTCTTCAATTTTACGATCAATGCCGCCGATCGACGGCTTGAACCGCATGTGCCGCCCCTGGCGGAACGCCTCCAGCAGATAACCGAACTGGCCCAGCGGCATGATCCGCAGGCCATCACGTGGCGCTTCGATCCCCTTTGCTTTTTTCGTCGTGGCAACAGGGCCACATTCCACCATCATCTTGACGGCCTGGAGCCCATTGCCGATGCCTTGGCCGCCGTCGGCATCCGCCGTTGTGTCACCAGCTTCGTTGATCTCTATCGAAAGGTGAGGCTTCGCCTGCCTGAAGCCCGACTGGAACTGGTGGACCCGCCCCTTGCCGTCAAAGTCGAAACACTGAAGGCCATGGCCGCCGCCTTGCGAAAAAGGCAAATCGACTTGCACGTCTGCTGTGAGCAGACGATTCTGGACGCCCTTCCTGCAGGCACCGGCATCCGTTCCGGCGCGTGCATCCCCGGACCATTGCTGGCCGACCTTTTTGGCGGCGGCTTCGCCATGAAAAAAGATCCGGGTCAACGGCGAACCCAGGGATGCACGTGTAATATCGCCGCCGATATCGGTTCTTACCGCCAGCAGCCCTGTTACCATGACTGCCTGTTTTGTTATGCCAACCCGCAGGCCCCTTCCCGGCGGCCTCTCAATCGAAAGCGATCGTAAACGCATGCAGATCGGAGCGGTCAAACTGTCCAACAACATCGTGCTTGCCCCGCTGGCCGGGATTTCCAATCTGCCCTTGCGCCTGCTGGCCAAAGAAGCCGGGTGCGGCCTGGTCTATTCGGAAATGGTCAGCGCTAACGGCCTGGTCTACGGATCAGAAAAAACCGCCCGGCTGATGCATACCGTAGCTGAAGAATACCCCCTGGCAATCCAGCTGTTCGGCGCGGACCCAGCGATCACGGCGGATGCGGCACAGCAGGCGGTGGCGGCCGGCGCGGCCATGATCGATATCAACTTCGGGTGTGCGGTTAAAAAAATTGTTAAAACCGGTTCCGGGGTTGCCTTGATGCGCGACCCGGATCGGGCTGAAGCCCTGCTAAACGCCGTGCGAAAGGCGATCAGCGTACCCCTAACCATCAAAATCCGCAGCGGCTGGGACGTTTCCGGTCGTCAGGCCCTTGAAATCGGTCGGATAGCGGAAGCCTGCGGCGTGGACGCCTTGGCGATTCACCCACGCAGCGCCGCGCAAGGATTTCGGGGCAAAGCGGACTGGACGCTGATCGCCACGATCAAGCAGGCCCTGAACATTCCCGTGATCGGCAACGGCGATATCGCAACGGCTGAAGATGCGCTCCGCATGTTGTCACAAACCGGTTGTGACGGGGTCATGATCGGACGGGCGGCCATCGGCAACCCCTTTATTTTTTCAGCCATCCTGGCCCGCCAAAACGGTCAGATCCCGACGGCGCCAACACGGACCCAGCACTTCAATGTCATGAGACGCTATCTCAAAGATTCGGTGGCTTATCTGGGCGAACGCTCGGCCTGTCTGATGATGCGCAGTCGGTTGGGCTGGTTTGTTAAAGGACTCCATGGCAGCAGCCAGTTTCGGAAATCCATTACAACCGTCAGCACGCTGGCAGAAACCATGGCCGCCATCGACCGGTATGAGAATCAGCTGGCGAATGCAGCGGTCCCCGTTGAAGATGCCTTGCCGACCGACGGCTCACGGGCATTCTGATGCCCGGTTGACGTGGCTCCGCCGGTGAACAGGTTGAACCTTGCTGGTGCAGGGAAGAAATCGGTAATGAAGGCCGCAACAAAGGATAGCGCGGGGTGGCCTGAGATAACCGGCGTGAATCACGGCGCGGGCCACAACGGCAGCGGCGTTGCATCTGCCCTGCCGGAGTCGCCCATCACACCCGATTCACGTTGACATCATCATGGTTCCGGCAGGACCAGGCTGTAGTCCTGGATATCGCGGCCTTCGATCAGAAGCGCCTCGGCGTGATCGGGAAATACCCCGGTAATCTGCAAACGCCCGACACGTTCGCCGGTCAGAAAAAACTGCTGGTTGTTGAGGCCGTCGATGATCTGGCTGTTATAGACGGTTAAAATATTTCCAGGTACCAGGCCGGTATCGGTTCCGGCGGACAGGGTAATGCGGGCCCCGTCAATGCCGGTGACAAAAGCGCGCCAGGGCTGGTCATCGAGAACGTCGCAGACCAATTCACTCATTTTTGCGGCAATGCTACCCAGGGCGATTTGCACGAACACCGTGTCTTCGTTGCGGAGCTTGCCCTCGCTGCCGGGTTCCAATTCATCCACTTCCATCTCGTGCACCAGGGTTTTATCGAGCAGTTTGGTACCGGTTTCAGCATCGTAGACTTCCACCAGAATGGCCACCCGCAAAGACCCTTCCGGTTCTTTGTACCACAGGACACCGCTGATTTCATTGGCGAGTCGGATATCGACGATCGATCCTGTCACCACGGCATTGATGCCGTTGAAGCGGGCGAGGGTAATCAATTCAAAACTGTTCAAGCGTCCAAACTGGTCGCGCGACAGTTGGGTCAGGGCTTCAGGGAAACGGGGGTCACCGCTCTGGACCATGTGAACGCTGCGGCTGCATTCATCCATGAAGGCCGGCCACAGCCGCTCTTCGAAAAATGATTTGATTTCCGGGCTGACCGATGTTGATCGGGTGGTAAACCCCAGGAAAGCCACTTGTTTTTTCAGCTTGCGCTTGGATATTTCCACCTCTTCCCGTTGCAACGGCGGCGGGGCCATTTCGGCGAGCGGTTCCCGGCTCTCGGTCACGCTGGCCATCGCCACAGGCGGCTCCTGCGCCGTCACTTCAGCCGCAGCGGTTGCTTCCGCCGGGGATGGCTGGTCGTCTCGCGCGGCGGCGACAGTGGACGTCTCTTCTTCCTGGAGGGGCGAGTCCAGTTCTTCCGCAACGGCGCCCTCCACCGGCGTCTCGGGTAAATCTTCTTCAATAATAGCGGTATCGTCAGCTGTGGCAGCCGCTTCCGGTTCGGCATCGCGCGGGGAAGAATCTTGGACAGCGGCCTCTGCAACGTCGGCGGATGCCGTCGTTGCGGTCTCAGGCGCGGCGGCGGGCGCCGAAGCATCCACAGCCGTTTCTGCCGGAACCGGCACCGCAACGGCAACCGCTTCGGCCGGCGGTTCCGACACGATGGCTTGGTCGGCTGCCGGTTGGCGCACGGAAGCCTCGGTTTCAGTGGTTTCCGTAACCTTTTGTTCAGCAGCGCCGTCGGACACTGCCGAGGCCTCGTCCGATGGGGTGCCGGTCTTGTCCGTCTCGGAAACGGCCGCCATATCCACCGGCGCCGCATCAAGCGTTTCAGCCGTTTCCGCTTCAACCGGAGCCGCTTCCGCGGCGGTCGGCACATCGTCTTCACGTGCCAAAACCGGGGCTTCCTCCGGGGCTGCCAGAGCAGGGGCCGCCCCCCCCTCATCGGATCTGAACATGAAATAGGTGCCGGCAACAGGGAGGTAAAGTGTCTTGAGAATGTCATGCACCAGATAGACAGGGGTTTTCATGACCGTCGCAATACCGGCATTGTAAGCCACACTGCCCGCATAGGAACCCGTCTGGTGATCCGGCGAGGCCTCCCCAGGCGTAGCCGTCATTTTGCGGTAGGGAATCATTACATCGACCAGGCCGGCATCCACCGCGTTGAAATTGAATGTTTCGCGGCCTTCGTCCACCATTTCACAGGCATAAGCAATCCGTCCACCTTCGCCTTCGACGGTTGTGGCGGTGCTGCGCTCGGGGTAATGCGTTCCCCCCTGGGGCTGATAGAGGACTTCCAGCGTCCTGAAATGCAAATAATAGGGATGACGTTCGCCCTGGATGCGATCGGCATAGGGGTCGCAGCGCGTTTCTCCCAAAGCGCCGGCCATGCCCGGATCGCCGAAATACCAGCTTTTGAAATCTTTTTCCTCGCTGAGATTAAAAAAACAACCCGAGGTCGCCAAAACCAACCCCATGGCCACCAGCAGCAACATGCAACGTTTGTTAGAACGTTTTAAACCCATTCCCTGTTCCCCGGCGCTTGTAAATTATCGACCGCGCCCAAGCCATAATGCTCAAGGTCGGAATATGGCCCTGATATCACTTTATGCGATGCAAGATCCATTGAAATTGGCGGTAGTTCTATACCGCCGGCACTAAAATTTCAATGCTTTTGATTTTTGGGGCACTTGCGGACAGGATGCATGGGCCGGGGAAACGGCCTTGACAGGAAAAGGACCTTCATGCTTTAGCACTATCAACCATCAACACCTTGCAACAAGGAAAAGCGGCATGGCGTCCATCGATGAACAAATTCTGCGCGCGGCCAAGGAGATCGTCGTTAAATTCATAGAAGCCGGGCGTGTCTCACCCGCCGGATTTCCCGAAACCTTCCAGACGATTTACGACACCATCGACCAAACCGTCCGAAAAGCCCCCCAGGCCGACAAGGCGGATCTTTCGCAATAGCATCGCCCGCCATCGACTATCACCCCCACGAAATCAAAAAGAACCGGCCATGCGAATCGACCGTTGAAAGGTCGCGACCGCATGGCCGGCGATGATGACGCTAAAAGGAAGAAACCCACCGGATAGGCGGCGTTACCACCACCCGGCAGGCAAGCGTGATCTAGTCACACAGCTCAAATAGAGCCGCCGCCCCCATTCCGCCGCCGATGCACATGGATTCCACGCCATACTTCACACCGCGGTCCTTCATGTTGCGCAGCAGCGTGGCGCATAGTTTGGCACCGGTGCAGCCCAGGGGATGCCCCAAAGCGATAGCCCCGCCATTGACATTGATCTTGTCCATGTCGTTTTCAAGGCCGAGTTGTCGTATGCAGTAGATGGCCTGGGAAGCAAAGGCCTCGTTGATTTCAAACAGACCAATGTCCTTGATGTCCATGCCAGCGATCTTCAACAATTTGGGAATGGCATAGGCCGGACCGACCCCCATTTCGTCGGCACCACAACCGACCGTGGTGTAGCATTTCAGCTTGGCCACCGGCTGCACACCCAGTTCTTTAACCATGTTCTCACTCATGATCACACTAGCGGCGGCGCCGTCGGTGGTCTGGGAGGAATTTCCGGCCGTAACGGAGCCGTTTACAGCGAAGACCGCCCGCAGCTTGTTCAGGCCTTCTATGGTCGTGGTCGCACGAACACCGTCATCAAAGTCCTGCAGAAAGGTTTCCTTCTGGTAGGTGCCCTTGTCGGTCAGAACGTATTTGGCGGCCGGTGTCGGAACGATTTCGGTGTAGGCCCCGTTTTTCTGGGCTTCGGCGGCCTTCATCTGAGAATGATAGGCAAATTCGTCCTGGGCCTCACGGGAGACATCATAACGATTGGCCACGTTTTCAGCCGTAATGCCCATCGAGGCATACAGGTCCGCCTGGGTGCGGGTATACTCAGGATGAGGGCGCGGCAGGTTGCCGCCCATGGGAACGTAGGTCATGGATTCCACACCGCCGCCGATGGTAATATCGGACCAGCCGGCCATGACGCGCAATGACGCCAGGGCAATGGCTTCCAGACCGGACGAGCAGAAGCGATTGACGGTGGCCCCGGAAACCGTCTCGGGAAAACCGGCAATCTGGCCGGCAATCCGGCCGATGTTCAGCCCCTGTTCCGCTTCGGGAAAAGAACAGCCGACCATCAGGTCATCCACCTTGTCGAATTCCAGGTTGGTAGTCTTTTCCACAGCGGATTTCAGAATAAAGGACAGCAGGTCCTCGGGTCGTGTATCTTTGAACGCCCCTTTGCCCCTTCGGCAACCAGGGGTTCGCACGGATGTAACGATATAGGCATCTCTCATGTTTGGTTCCTCCTTAAAATAATACGTCCGGGTTGCCGGATTAATTGCGCAGGGGTTTGCCCGTCTTCAGCATGTGCTCGATGCGGGCCAACGTTTTTTCCTGTTTCAGAAAGTCGATAAACGCTTCGCGCTCGAGGTTGAGGATCACTTCCTCGTCGACTTCACTATTGGTGCGGACATCGCCGCCCCCCACTACCGTGGCAATCCGCCGGGCCAGGAAGGCGTCGTACTCCGAAACATAACCGGCGCTTTGCATGTTGAATATCTCACCGTTTACCATACCTTCGGCCGCGGCACCGAGAACTTTCAGCTTCTTCTTGGCCGGCGGCGCATAACCGGCATCCGCCATACGCAACACTTCTTTCTTGGCTTCGCCGATCAACAGATCGCGATTGAAAACAATGCGATCCTGGGGACCGAGGAACCCGGCGGCGCGGGCCTGGGCGGCCGACATGGAAACCTTGGCGGTCGCAATGTTCATGAAAGTCGGGATGAAGAATTTGGACAGGTCAACATCTTTCACATGCGACGGAATGGCGTTGACCGCTTTTTTCCAGAGGTTCTTGCAGCCGCCACCGCCGGGCAGAAGCCCAACCCCGATTTCCACCAGCCCCATATAGAGTTCGGCATGGGCCACGATACGGTCGGCCGCCAAACACACTTCGCATCCGCCCCCCAGAGCCAAACCATAGGGTGCCGCCACGACGGGAAAGGGGCTGAAGGTCTCGCGTTGTACAACGGCGTGGAGGGCCCTGATCATCTGGTCGACTTCATCGAGACGATTGGTTTTGGCGGCCGTCCCCACCTGTACCAGATCGGCCCCCGCCGAAAAGGCGCCGGGCATGCCGCCGGCCTGATTACCGATAACCAGTCCCACGCCGTTTTCGTCGACATAGTCCATGGCCTCATCCATGAACTGGATGATTTCAGCATTCAGGGCATTCATCTTGGTATGGAACTCACAGCAGAAAACACCGTCACCGAGATCCACCAGCGAAGCGGAATCACAGGTTTTGACCAGCTTGCCGGAACCCTTGAGCGCCGCCAGGGAGATGTTGCTTTCACTCACGACAACTTCTTTATAGCCCTTGGTGTCGAAATCATAGAAGGACACCTTGCCGTTTTCCGTCTTGTAGAAAGACGTGACGCCCGCCGCCAGCATGTCTTTGACCTTGGCGGGGACCGTCAGGCCGTCTGTTTCCATCTTGGCCACGGATTCCTTGAGGCCGATAGCATCCCAGGTTTCGAAAGGGCCCATTTCAAAATTGTAGCCCCATTTCATGGCATTGTCGATTTCGACGATGGTGTCGGAAATCTCGGGAATACGGTTGGCGGCGTAGATCATTCCGTTGGCCACCACTTTCCAGGCAAACCGCGCCCCTTTGTCATCGCCGTATACAATCGTCCGGATTTTCTCGGTCAGCGTTTTCGCTTTTTTGGCCTCGGCCAGACAAGGGAAATCGACTTTTTGCCAATCCTCGTATTCCAGCGTTTCCGGATTGATGACCTTACGGACTTTCTTCCATTCCGGCGTCAAATCAGTTTTATAGAAACCCGCCTGGGTTTTTTTGCCCAGCAGTTTCTTTTCGATCATCTGGTTGACAAACTCCGGGACGACGAAATCCTTCTTTTCTTCTTCGTCCGTGACCAATTCGAAGCTGTTGCGGGCCACATGCCCCATGGTGTCCAGACCGACCAGATCCGACGTTTTGAACATGGCCGTCTTGGGCCGCCCCAAAGCCGGTCCGAACAGGGCATCCACCTCCTGGATGCTCAGCCCCTCTTCCACCATCAGCTGCATGGATTTAACCATGCCCTGGACCCCGATGCGGTTGCCCACGAAGTTGGGGGTGTCCTTGGCCCAGACGATGCCCTTGCCGAGAATGCGTTCGCCGAAATCCGCCATGAAGCAGAGGAGGTCCTTATCGGTTTCCTCTCCGGGAATGATTTCCAGCAGGTGCATGTAACGAACCGGGTTGAAAAAATGGGTCCCGAGGAAATGCTTGCGAAAATCTTCGCTGAGTCCTTCCGACATGGCCTTGAGTGGGATGCCCGACGTGTTGGACGAAACGACCGTGCCGGCTTTGCGAACCTTGTCGATGCGGGCGAAAAGGTCTTGTTTGACCTTTAGATTTTCGACGACGACTTCCACGATCCAATCACAGTCCGCCAATTGGTCGAAGTCATCCTCCAGGTTGCCGATGGAGATCAGCCCGATATCCTTCTTCTGCATCAGCAACGCCGGCTGAATCGTCAAAAGATTATCATACCCGGCCTTGACCATCCGGTTGCGGGCCTTGGGATCTTTTTTTTCCTCTTCGGTCAAATCAAAGGGGACAATGTCCAGCATCAGTGTCTTGATTCCTGCACTGGCCAGCAGCGCGGCAATACCGCCACCCATGACACCGGAGCCGATGACCGCGGCCTTTCTGATCTTTCTCACCATGTTTACCTCCCTAATTATAAAGGAAACTGAATATGAATGGGTATTCACTAAAACTATCTGTCTTGATCCTTCCTGTCAAGCTATAATATTTTTCGATAATATTTCACAAAAAGATATTTATTTATATATTTATCAGTATTTTATATTATTTTTTTTAGCCAAACGAATCACGGGCAGGTCCTTTTAGACCATCCTGGTGGATAATTTTTATAAAATGAATATTTATTCATCCTCCAAGGGGACACCTGTTTCATCTGAAAAAAACAATTAAAAGGTTCAATTTCAGATATTTTCAACGAGAAAACCTTTTCACGCAAAATCGTATTCGACATGAATTTGTATCCATTACCGAAAATAAAGCGGGCAGCCCGTGATGATAGGCATGTGTTTCAATTGGGGTATCGAGGAATGGATCAACAGATGAATATAAATTCAGGATTCATCCTTATGACAGATCGCGCAAACCGTGAAAATGGAAATTTTGGTCCACCGGCAGCTGCCGTCACTCAATGGATTGAAACGTCCTCATGAACCGTCGATCGATAAAATCTTTCACGATGAACGCCGGTCGACCGCCGAAGGTCAGCCACCGTTTGTGGAGCACACCGGTGCGATCTCCCAGATTGAAAATCAAGAGATAATCGCCTCCCGGATCGAAAGCTTGCAGATCATTTCCCTCGAGGGCGGCTTTCAGGTTATGATAAAGTACCGGATTCTCGCGAACCGCGTAAACCCCTACCTTGTCCATGGGGCGATCTTCAAAATAGATGCAGTCCCCGCCGCCGAACAGGTTGGGATAGGCCGTGCTCTGCAAGAACCGGTTGACCCGCAGGCCGCCATCGGGACCGGTGGGCAGTCCGGAGGCTTCAAAGATTGGCGAGGGCACCACACCCAGCGCCAGAAAAACAAGATCCGCGGCATGGGCTTGACCGGAACGCATGTGAATATCATCGGACTTGATCGCCGCCACGTAATCATTCGCAATGATACGAACACCCCGCCGCTTCAGATCACGTTCAACGCGCATGCGCACGGGTTCCGGGAATCGGTCCATGAGGCGGCGCCCTGAAAAAATGGTAATGGAAGGGGCGTGCCCCCCGCTTTCCCGTGCCAGTTGTAAAAGATTTCCGGATATTTCCGCTGCCGATGGGCCGCCGCCCACGATTCCCACCTCAACCGTCTTCTGCGAAACCATATCGACAAACCGTTTTTGGGCCTCCAAGAGCCGTTCAATCGGTTTCACCAGAAAAAGATCCTGGTCCTCGTCCGCCACGATCGTCGTCGGCACATAGCTCCCGGCGTTGAAGGAAAGCACATCGTACGTCAGCGCCTGTCCAGATTCTGTAAACACCGTTTTGGCATCGGGATCGATACGGATGGCTTTATCCCTGATGAACTTTCCGCCCTGCTTTTCGACGACATGCCGGGTGGCAAAACGGATATCATCGGGTGAATAGGTTCCCCCCAGCATCCCCGGTCCCATGCCGGAATAATAATGGTAATCCGACGGCTGGATCACGGTCACCTGGTGCCCGGCGGCAACCACTTCATGGATTTTCGACAAGGTCACCATGTGAGCGTGTCCGCCGCCCACCAGCACTAAATGCTTTCCCATATCCCCCTCCTATAGCGCTCGAACTCTCCGCACCATTCCATTTCTATCCAAATGACCCTGTGCCTTCCGATTCATCATATCGAGAGAAATCCCCCAGGAGGAAATACCGCCGGTGACGGAAACAGAGATTCGTCATTTATACTCATCATCATTTGGGGATTTTCTCTTTAAACGGGAACTCAAGAACGGTTCCCCATATAGTGCACCACCAATTTATCCCATTCATCCCCGGCGATGATCCTCAACAAAGCCCGGTTAATCTGTTCTTGCAGGGCACTGTTGGTGGGCATCGCCATCCCCAGGTAATACGGGTCGAAGGTGCCGAGCAAGACGGCCACAACACCGGCAAATTCCTTTTTAACCATGTATTTTAATACGGACTCATTAAAAACGAACGCATCGATTTCCTTCTGGACAAGCGCCTGCAAGCCGTCCCGGACATTTTCGTAGGGCTTGGCTGTGATGCCGTTTTCAGCCAAAAAGGCGACACCTTCTGATCGCGCATACGCACCGACGCGAACATCCGGCAAATCCTCAAGGCCTCGGATCTTGCCGCCCAGTTCACCAACGGTCAAAGTGGTCGTGATCGCCGCCGTGAAACTGGCAAGCAGAAATATGGAAGAGAACATCCAGATCAAAGCGGTCAATCGCCCGCCAAGGGTTTTAGGCGCTTTGTCGCCATATCCCACCGTGGTCAAGGTGACCACCGCCCACCAGAAGCCATGGCCTGCCCCCTGCGCGATATTACCATGAAACTCGCTGTTCCGACGCCCTTCGAACAGCCACACGACGATACCTGCCAGCAGTGACAGCAGAAGCAAGAGACATAACATCAGCAGAATATCGGTGACGGCCAGGCGTCCGGCAAACCGGAGCAAGCGGGACCCTGATGCCTCCGCTGAAATCGCGATGGATAGCCCCGACCTGAAATACTGACGACTGAAGTCCAGGATGACCTCATTCGTCTCCGTGACCGCCAGGCCAGGGATAATATCGATCTTTCCCGCTTGGGCGTCATCCAGCAGTGACTCGGCACGGGTGTATTCCCGGAATTCGTATTCGATCCCCAAATCCCGAGCCACCGCCCGCCATAAATCGATACTGAGACCTTCCCAATGGCCATCCCCCGCTTTTATGAGAAACGGCGGCATGTCCATGGTGCCCACCACCAGTTTGTCAGGGAAAACGTCCTCACTTTGGGCAATCGCATGGCAAGGCCCCAGAGCGGTCACCATCATCATGATTGCACCGACCAAACTGAGAATCGTAGGGTTTCGTTTACCAATCATGGTCGTCGCATCCTAACTTGAGACACTTCATATTCCGAGACAGTGCTCGTTTACCATTAGCAAACTTACGGTACACAATACAACCGGTGATTGCGATTTCACAGGGTAGGCGGTTAAACACGACCGAGAAGAACTTATCCAGGTCTAATATGGGTATCGTTTTGAATGTGGCGGACCAGAAAGCGCTTTCGATAAATCGTCACTTTGTTTTGCGACCGAATCACAATTCAAAACCGCTGCTGTTCTTCCTCCGGGCTGCCGAAGACGCAGCCGGTCACCCGGATGCGTCTATCTCTTCCATACGATGGCAGGCCGCCAGGTGTGCGGAGTTGCCAGTGCCAGGCGTTGGCCGCAAGGCAGGCACTTCGTTCCGGCAGCGGTCGATGGCATAGGGGCACCGGGTTCGGAAATGGCAGCCGCTGGGGGGCGTAATGGGCGACGGGACATCCCCTGTCAACACCTGCCGCTTTTTGCGAACATCGGGATCCGCAACGGGAATGGCGGAGATGAGCGCCTGGGTGTAGGGATGCCGCGGTTCCCGGTAGAGCACATCCGAGGCGGCATACTCCACGATGCGCCCCAGATACATGACCGCAATGTGGTCGGAAATATGTTTTACCACCGCCAGATCGTGAGCGATGAAAAGATAGGTCAGCCCCATCTCCCGCTGCAGTTCCAACAGCAGGTTGATAATCTGGGACTGGATGGAAACATCCAGGGCCGAAACCGGTTCGTCGCAGATGACCAGACGCGGCTCCAGCGCGATCGCCCGGGCGATGCCGATCCGTTGACGCTGACCGCCGCTGAATTCGTGGGGAAAGCGGATCAGTGAATTCCCGGGCAGCCCCACCCGCTCCAACAGTTGCTGAACCCGCTGCCGACGCTCCTCCGACGACCCGATACGGTGGATCCGAAAGGGTTCTTCCAGGATTTCCTGAATCGTTTGTCGTGCGTTGAGGGACTCGAAGGGGTCCTGAAAAATGATCTGCATGTCGCGCCGGATGGCTTGCAAAGCCGCCCGGTCCAATGTCATCATGTTTTGACCGTCGAAATGCACCTGCCCCCCGGTGGGCCGGTACAATCTGAGCAGCGTGCGCCCCACGGTGGTTTTGCCGCAGCCGGACTCTCCAACAAGACCCAGCGTTTCCCCGGCCCGGATCTTAAATGAAACCCCGTCCACGGCAAAAACCTGGGCAACCTTGCGGCGCATTACACCACCGTAAACGGGAAAATACATCTTGAGATCTTCGACCGCCAGCAACGGATTGGTCATGTTGCGCTTCGCGGCGTTCGCGTTTGTATCGCCCGGTCGTTGGTTGTTCACGCCGTTTTCTCCTTCCCGGATACGGTTTCCCAGGAATCGAGTTCGGCAGCAAAATAGCAGCCCGCGAAGTGCTCCGGACCGACTTCCACCAGCGGCGGCGGCGCCGTGCGGCAGACGTCACGGGCATGGGGGCAGCGGTTCTCGAACCGGCAGCCCGCCGGCAGGTTGTCCAGGGACGGCACGGCCCCCTTGATGACACGCAGGGGCTGCTTGTGGGGTGAATCCAGTGTCGGAATCGATGTCAGCAAACCGCGCGTGTAAGGGTGCCGGGGATTGTGAAACAGCTCCCGGATGGGAGCGGTCTCGGCCACCTTGCCGGCGTACATGACCACCACGTCATGGCAGATTTCGGCAATGACACCCAGATCGTGGGTGATGAAAATGACCGACATGCCTGTTTCCGCCTGCAGGTCGCGGATCAGATCCAAAATCTGGGCCTGGATGGTCACATCCAGGGCCGTGGTAGGTTCGTCCGCGATCAGGATATCGGGTTTGCAGGCCAGCGCCATGGCGATCATGACCCGCTGCCGCATGCCCCCCGATATCTGATGCGGGTATTCGGTCATGCGCTTCAGGGGTTCGGGGATACCGACTTTCTGCAGCATTCCCAGAGAGGCTTTCTTGACCTCGCTGTCGGCCATTTGCGGGAAATGCAGGTGAAAGATCTCGCTCACCTGCCGTCCGATGGTGTGCACCGGGTTGAGGGCGGTCATGGGCTCCTGGAAAATCATGGCGATCTGGTTGCCGCGCACGGCATGCATGTCACCGGCCGGCAGCGCCAGGATATCCATACCCTTGAACACGATCCGCCCCGTGAGAATTTTCCCCGCCGGTTTAGGCAGCAAGCGCATGATGGAAAGGGCTGTAACACTCTTGCCGCAGCCGGATTCTCCCACGATACCCAGGTTGCGGCCCTTTCGCAGGACAAAGCCCACATCGTCCACCGCCCGCACCCGCCCGCCTTCCGTATCGAAGGCGGTCGTCAGGTTTTCCACCGTTAAAATCAGATCATCCAAAGCAGCGACTTTCTTCTAAAACGAGGGTAGGTGAAATGGAACGCTATCCCCCATGATTACGACCCTATCTTATAGGTCTCCTCCCGCAGGGTAACCGGCTCGAAAACGTCACCCCGGCGCATGGCTTCCCGGGTTTGCTCGTACCGATCTTCATCGAACCAGAAGAGCCCCCCTGAAGAACTACCGAAGGGATCGAACAGGCTGCCCGAAGACCGTGTGGCAGGCGGGTCCGGAAACCGCCACCAGCGCCAGTAGGCTTCACGAAAATAGGGTACCATGAAGGTCGGTACGAAGGCTCCGGTTTCGTGCACCTTGGCCTGTATTTTCAGGGCCAGGTCGATCCGTTCGGCCTCGTCCAGCGACTCCCGGTAGCGGTCGATCATATCGTCGAGGTCCGGATCGTCGACATTGCTGATATTGTTGGTCTGGGGCCGGTGGGCATTGGCCGAATGCCAGAACTCCCAGAAATGCGGCCGCATACCGGTGCTCCAGCCCAACCAGCCCACATCGTGCCGCTTTTCCATGACCTTCTTGTACTGGGCCGCCGGATCGAGGCGCTGCAGCCGCAGTTCGATTCCGGCCTTGAGGGCCTCCTCTTTTAAGACCACCAGACGGGGGGTGTGTTCCTCGCGGCTGTAGGACACCTCCACCGAATACCGCTGGCCGTCCCTCGCCCAGATGCCGTCGGGTCCGCGTTGCCAGCCGGCGTCCTGCATAAGGCGATCGACCTTTGCCAGATCGAAACGCCGGGCGGTTATGTCGTTGTTGGAATACTGACCATAACCGACGTAGGCGCTTTCCAGGCGGAAATAGTCGTTGTAGAGAACGGTTTCGATCACGCGCTGGATATTCATGGCATGGGCGAAGGCTAAGCGCAGGCGCGGGTCTTTGAATATCTCCCGATCCAGGTTGAGCCAGAGCCCCTGGGCGGACTGCTGGGTGTCGTTGAAAAACCACATGCGGTGGACATAGCCCTTTTCCACAACCGGTGTCTGACTTTTAAAATGCCAGAATTTGGGCATGGTCAGTGCAAAGCTGTCCAGCTTGGCTTTTTTAAAATACTCCCACTGCAGGTTGAAATCCCGAATCACGGTGTAGCGTACCTTGTCGACGTTGTAACGGTGCTTGAAATAGCGTCGTTCGCTGGCCCACCATTCCGGTTTGCGTTCGAAAAGAATATAACGGCCCTTCTTGAATTCCGTCATCTGGTAAGGGCCGGTATTGGGAACGATTTCCCAGTTGTAGCGGCGCACGAAATCCTCGTCCAGTTGGCAGTAGTAATGACGGGGGGTCGGACTAATGGGAATTTTGAGGTGAAGATCCGGCTGGGCTTTGGTGCCGACCACCGCCAGGTTGTGGTCGTCGTAGACGATCACGCGATCGATCTCTTTGGTGTAGTAATCATTGTACCAGGGCGCCACGATGTGCTTGGAACGCATGAATTCGAGTGTATAGACAAAATCATCGGCCGTCACCGGATGGCCGTCGGACCAGCGGGCCGCCGGATCGAGCTTGAAAAACATGGTCTTCTTGTCGTCGCCAAAGGCCCAGTGTGTGGCCAGTTCCGGAATGATATTCTCGGTGTTGGGATGAATTCCGATCAGCCCGAACTGGTTGCCCAGAATGGCCCCACGGAAACTGGAGTTGGAGTCCGGCCCCACCACCCGAAACGTCAAAGGGAAGGACAACAGGGCCTCGTGAAAGGTGCCGCCCGTGCCCGCCTCCGGTGACGCAAAGACCGGATCGCTGTCGTTGGTCAGCCATTCAATCCCCTCCGGCAGCGTCTCCCGCGGGTAAGGCACCAGGGTCTCACAGGGCACCCGTAACGAAGCCTTCTCTTCAGCACGCTCCACCCCGCTGCCGCAGCCCGCAAGGAGCAATACAAAAATCAGCCAACTGAAAATCAGGCATCGTCGTAAATTATAGGTGGGTGTAAATTTTTTCACGATGAATTCCGTACCATTCCGTGTACCACCATGAGGGGCAGATTTTGGTTCCAGGCAAGACCGCAGCCGGTTTGGGACCGCAGGCGTAGCTGGCGCTACGTCGAGGATCACAAACCGGCGAGAACGCCGCCTGGGATCAAAAGATGTGCCTCATGGTGGTACACGCGTCACTCGTAGGTGGTATGCATTTTAGGATCCAACGCCTCCCGCACAGCCTCGCCGATAAACGTCACCAGCACCAGGGTCAGCACCATGGCCGCCACCACCGAGCCGGACAGCCACCAGGCGCTCAGGTTGGCCCATCCCTGCTGGAGCAGTTCGCCCCAGCTGGGTTCCGGCGGCGGCAGGCCGAAGCCCAGAAAGTCGAGGGCGGCCAACGCCACGATGCCGCCCGCCACCTGAAACGGCACATACGACACGATGACACTGACGGTGTTCGGCAGGATATGGCGAAAGATGATCCGGCTGTGGGAGGCCCCCAGTGCCCGGGCAGCCAGGACATAATCGCGGGCCCGTTCCTTGTAGGTCACGGTCCGCATGGTCCAGGTCATACCCATCCATCCAAACGCCCACAAAATGAACAGCAGAATCCAGAAATTGGGAATCACCACCGAGGCGATAATGATGATGACATACAAGTTCGGCACCGAAGACCAGATTTCGATGAGGCGCTGGAAAATGAGGTCGAAAGGGCCACCGAAATAGCCCATGCTGCTGCCGAGGCTGATCCCGGTCATAAAGGTCGCCAGGAGAAGTGCCAGGGAGAAGAAGATCGCCAGGCGAAACCCGTATACCAGCCGTGCCAGCACGTCGCGTCCGGAGGCGTCCGTGCCGCAGAAATGACGATCCCGGGTCGAGGGCGGTGACGGCGGCAGGGTGTTGTCCCGGAAATCATTTTCGTACGGGTTGTAGGGCACCGGCGGCATCAGCACCCAGTTGCGCCCCCCTTCCGCCTCGAACTGGCGGGCCAGCTCACGGTAGTTGGTTTCATGCTGGTAGTCCTGCCCGAACACGGTACCGGGGATGGGGTTGCCGTAAGTCGGCCAGTAAAACTGGCCTTGATAGTGCACGACCAGTGCCCGGCTGTTGACCAGCAGCTCGGCCCCCAGCGACAGCAGGATCATGAACACCAAGACCAGCAAAGAGACATAGCCGCGCCGGATCGATCGAAACCGGCGGAATTTCTTGATGGTCAGTGGGTTGAATCGAATTCGCATTGGGTTTTTATTTTCTCTGTCCAGCTGTCGTTGGGTCGGTTCCGGGTGACCTACTTTCGACGTTCGGTGGTTCGCGTCATGACGTGTTGGGAATTCAATAAAGTCTTTGACACCTAATCGTTCTTTTGTCGTTCTGCCCCATGAGGTGGCCAGCAGGGGGTAGATGGCGTTTCCCAGCAAGGCCGCAGCCTCTTTGATGACCGCAGGCGTAGCTCATGCTACGTCGAGGATCGGCAAAAGGCGAGAACACCGCCGGGGAACTCAAGATGCCCTCTGCTGGTCACCTCATCAATCAAATTGCACCCTCGGATCCACCGCCGCCACACAAACGTCCGACAAAATGTTGCCGATCAGAAAAAGCAGCGATGCGATTACCAGAACCCCCAAGACCACCGGATAGTCGCGCTCCAGCACCGATTCGTAGCCCAGCAGGCCCATCCCGTCGATGTTGAACACTTTTTCGATCAGGAAAGACCCCGTCAGGATGATCGAGATGTTGTGGCCGAAAGAGGTTGCGATGGGAATCAGGCTGTTGCGCAGGGCATGGCCGAAGACGGCGCGCCGGAATGGCAGCCCTTTGGCAATGGCGGTTCTAACATAGTCAGCCGCGAGGTTGTCCATCAGGGTGTTTTTCATCAAGAAGGTCATGGAGGCAAAGGCCCCGATCATATACGCGATGACCGGCAATACCGAATGCCAGGCGAGGTCGAGAATTTTATCGATCAGGGATAGTTCCTCGAAGTTTTCGCTCACCAGATTGCCAAGCGGAAAGACATCCCACCAGCCCGCCAGCCAGACCAGGAGGTAAATACCGATCACCCAGCCCGGGATGGCGTATCCGACAAATACGATGATCGAGGAGACATTGTCGAAGGCCGTTTTATGGCGAATGGCTTTCACGATGCCCAGCGGGATACACACCCCGTAGGTCAGTACCATGGATATCAAACCAAAATACAGCGAGATGGGGATGCGGGACCGGATCATGTCCCACACCGGATCCTGGTAGCGCGTGGAAATGCCGAGATCGCCCCGGATCACCTTGCCCAGCCAGGCGGCATAGCTGTTGAGCAGCGGCTTGTCGAACCCGTAGTATTGGCGCAGAAATTCGATCTGCTCATCGGAAAGCGGCTGGCGCTGCACACCGGCACCGGCGCTTGCGCGGCCACCGCCGCCTTCCACCTGCATGCGCTGGGCCTCGGCGATCATGCGCTCGATCGGTCCCCCGGGCACAAAACGGGTAATGGCAAAGACCATCAGGGTAATGCCGATAAAAGTGGGAATGATGAGCAGGGTGCGGCGTATGAAATAAGCCGTCATCGTGGTCTCCGCGCCAAATCAGCTGTCCGGCGGATTTTTGGGCAGATGCAGGGTGAAGCAGGTGCCGGTGCCGCGCCCCGAAGCCAGCACGATCCGGCCCCCGTGACGCTCGACGATTCGCTTGGTCATCATCAGGCCGATTCCCGTCCCCCGGGTCCCCTTGGTGCTGAAAAACCCTTTAAAAATATGTTTCTGGGTTTCGGTGTCAATCCCCGGGCCGTTGTCACAAACCTTGTAGACCAGACCATCATCCGGCCCCGGCAACAACTCCACCACGATTTCCCGCCCGTCCTGGCGGGCGGACTCTTCATCGAAGGCTTCAATGGCGTTCTGGATCAGATTGACCAGACAGCGATACAGGCTTTCCGAATCGATGCGCCGGGGTGTGACCCCCTCCAAGGTATTGACTTTAAAGGCAATTCCATTTTCCTCGGCGCGATTGCGCAGCAATTCCAACGCTTCATTGAGTGCCCGCAGGGGGGTGTCCGTTTGGAAATTCAAATGCTCCGATTTCCCGAAATCCAGCAGGTCCATGGCGAGGTTTTTTATCTTATCGACATTCCCCTCGACCATGCCCCAACCGCGCATGAGATAATCGCGATTGTCGTCCTCGATGCCCCGCTGCATGACGTAGATGCCGCCTTTGAGCGCGCCGGCAATATTTTTGATCGTGTGGGCCAGTTCGGACGCCGCCCGGCCGACGGCCGCCAGGTTCTCGACTTCCAGCAGTTGGCGGGTTTTTTCTTCGGCAATCTGTTCCAGATTGTCGGTGTAGGCTTTCAGCTGCCGCCGCATGGCGATGCGCTCTTCAGCGCGGTGCAGGGCCACCTCCAGCATGTCATCGTTGATGGGCTTGGTGATGAAATCAGTGGCCTGCAGTTTCAAGCTGTCAATCGCCAGCTCCATGTCGCCATGACCCGTAATCATGATGACCTCGGTGGCCGGTGCCTGGGTTTTGATGCGGCGCAGGAGTTCGATGCCGTCCATACCCGGCATCTTGATGTCGCTGAGCACAATGGAGGGGACCGTGCGTTGAAAGGTCTGGAGCGCAGCCTCACCGTTTTCTGCTGTATAAACGCTATAGCCGAGTTCGGTCAGGTAGATTTCAAGAACGTCACGGAGATCGGGTTCATCATCAACCAGCAGAATTGTTTGTTCCATTTTGCCCGGCCTTGGAAGAAAATCGCATGACAAAGCAGGCCCCGCCCTCGGTGCTGGGTTTGACAAAAATTTCCCCGCCGAGTTCGCTGACGATACCGTAACTGATGGAAAGGCCCAGTCCGGTGCCTTTACCCACATCCTTGGTCGTGAAGAACGGTTCGAAGATTTTTCCCGCGATGGCCGGCGGAATCCCAATCCCCGAATCACAGATTTCCACGACGATCGTGTCGTCATCCTGATACGTCACGATACGGATGGTCTTACCGTTTTTATCGTCATCATGCAATTCCCATCTTTCCTCGATGGCATCCCGGGCATTGATAAAGAGGTTCACGAAAACTTGTTCGAGTCGGTTGGGCTCCGCCATGATGGCCGGCAATGCGGGATCCAGGTCCCATTCGGTGGTGATGCCGCGCACCTTGAACTGCTGGTCGAACATTTCGAAGGCTTTTTCGATCACGGCATTGATCTGCGTGCGTTCACGCCGGGCATCGTATTTGCGTGAAAACTGGCGCATGTGCTCGATGATATTGGACGCCCGGTCGACATTGGCATCGATTTTGCCGGAAACGTTCCGCAGGGTCTCATCATCCGCCAGGACGCTTTTCTTGAGTTTCTTCATCAGGATCGAGCCGGCCGTCTTGATCACCGCCAGGGGCTGATTCAGTTCATGGGCCACACCGGATGCCATTTCCCCCAGCGTGGCCATTTTGCTGGCCTGGATCAACTGCTGCTCCGCCTCGAGCCGTTTGGTAATATCGCCGGTGGTGACAAGCAGAACATCCCGGTTCCGATATTTCGAAGGGGAAACCCGGATGGTGACATAAATGGTCCGTCCGTCCTTGTGGCGGTGGCGGGCCTGATTGATCACGCGGCCCCGGTGGATCTGGGCGGCATAGCTGGCGCGCTCCTCTTCCAGGAACAGCGCCAGGAAGCTGGTGGTCAGCAGCTCTTTCGGTTCCAGGCCGTAAACCGCCACCACGCTCTGGTTGCAGTCCAGGATCTCCAGGGTCTCTTCATCCAGCACGAACACCGGGTTGGGGATATTGTTGAAAATGTCGTAGTATTTTTTTTCGGCTTCCTTGAGTTGATCCTCCAGCAGCCGGCTGTGGGTGATGTCGAGGCACATTTCCATGGCGGCCACGATTTCACCCCTTTCGTCACGGATGGGTGACGTCCGCACGATCCAGTGGGCCGGCTCACCCGCTTTGGTCAAACCGGCTTCTTCGCTGTAGTGGGTGCCGCCGTCCTGGAAGGTTTTCTCCACCGGGCAGTTTTCGCATTTTTCGGTACGGCCTTTGTAGGCATAGTAGCAGAAGTCACCGGGCTTCGGTGCAAAGGTGTCCTCGAATTCCTGATTGTACTCGATCAGGCGATAGTTGCGGTCCTGTACGGTGATGGCGCACGGCACCTGTTCGAAAAGCTGGCGAAACCGGTCTTTCTGTTTGTTGAGCTCATCCTGTTTACCGGCGATCTGCCGGGCCATGTCGGTGATGGCTTCGGCCAACTGCTCCATTTCATAGCTTTCTTCGGCATCGATGGTATGGGAGTAGTCGCCTTTGGCAATGCGCCGGGTTTCATGGATCAGTTTTTTGATGGGCTGATTGACAAAACGCAGGATGAACAAGCCGATCATGACCGATGTAAACAGAAAAATGAGCACCGCCAGACCGATGATGCCGTTTTGCACGACCCCGATCTCGGCATCGGTCTCGTTGAGCGACACCACCACGTCCAGCAAGCCCAGAACACGGATGTCGGAAGGATGGACATGACAGCTGCCCGTGCACCCGGCTTCGTTCATGATCGGCGAAATGAGCCCCATCATGCGTCGGCCGCTGGCATCCGTCGGGAGCATGCGCACGCGCGTGTTCAAGGGCAGTTCGGTGGGCGGCGGATCCTGGTGGTGGCAGATGCGGCAGGCTTCGGAATCGATGGTCGTACGACGGCCGATTTCGGTTTCCCGGTTGGAAAACCGCACCAGGCCCTCCTTGTTGTAAATCCGGATAAACTCGATTTCCTTTTGCCGGCTGATATTGCGAATGATGCGGTCGATGTCTTCACCGGAATTGAGCATCATGGCGTAGTGCGTGCCCAGCTTGATGGTATTGCTCAAACGCTCCGTCTGCATGAGGATTTCCCCCATCATGCGCTGCTTCTGGTAGCGAATGCTGAAAAACGCCCACGCGGCAATACAGACCAGCAGGGTAATCCCCACCGCCAGGATCAACGACGTGATCAGGCTGGTCCGCGGTGGCTGCGTGTCTTTCACGGATCGCCCTCCGTTGTTGTCTCTTGACCCTCGGCGTCCCCATCTTCGACCACGGGTGATCGCGGCAGCACGATACTGAAACAAGCCCCCTGGTCCGGCTCGGAAACAACGGTCAATTTCCCCCCATGCTGCTCAATGGTCTTGCGCGCGATAAAGAGTCCCAGCCCGGTGCCATGCTCCCCTTTCGAGGAAAAAAACAGGTTGAACAGGTTTTTGCGGGTCTCTTCGCTCATACCCACGCCGTTGTCCCAGATCTCAAATTCGAGTTGCGTCTCGTTGCCCCGCGCGCTGAAAACAATCCGGTGGGCTTTGTCCTTATCGTCTTCGATGCAGGCCTCGACAGCATTCTCCAGGATATTGACAAAAGCGGAGCGCAGCGCGACCGGGTCCGCCTCGAAGCGCCCCAAATCGTCCTCGAACTGGCACTGGAAATCGATGGGGTGCTGCCGGGCTTTGGGGCTCACGATGAAGGCCACATCATTGACGAACCCCTGCACGTCCAAAGCCTCGACCGATAAGGCCCGTTCCTTGGCGTAATAGAGGACATCGAGGACCAGGCTGCGGATGCGCCCGGTCATCAGCTTCATGATATCGTACCCTTCGTTGACCTGATCCATATCCTCTTTTTGAAGGCCCGCATTCAGCAGGTAAAGACCGGCATCCATTCCCGTCAGAACCCCCTTGACGCCATGCGAGACCGAGCTGACCATGAGCCCCAGCGTGGTAAGCCGGTCCTGCAGCTGCCGCATCTGGGTGATATTGGTGGCCATTTCCATCACCTGGGTGATCTCCCCGGCGGCGTTGACAATGGGCGCGGTCCAGATCAGCACATTGAGCTGTTCACCGTTTTGCGAGTTCACCACCATCTCTTTGTGGTGGGACTGGCCGTCTTGAAACGTCTGGGCTACCGGGCAGACGGCACAAGGGGTCGACCGCTGTTTGTAGGCACGATGGCAGGTGGGGCCGGCCGTCTCCCCGAATTCATCCCGGAAAAGGCGGTTGGCGGCGGTAATGTGATAGTCCCGATCCAGAACCACAATATAGCAGGGGACCTCTTCGAACAGCTGATGGTAACGTTGCTGGGTCGTCCGCAACTCGGCCTGCAGACGCGTGACCTCAGAAATATCGGCGATGATTTCGAGCACCAGTTCGATCTCGTCATGGCTGTTGCGAATGGGTGCCGTGTGGACCATCACCGGAAAGGTTTTACCGTCGTTGTAGCGCAATACTTCCCGACAGCGCTGGGGGGCGCCCAGGGCAAAGGTTTTCGCCACCGGGCTGTCGCCCGGGGCATCAAAGGGCCCGAGATAATCGGCGTCACTCGCCTGCCCGACGCGGTCGCCCAAGCGCTCCCGAAAAAGGTGATTGCACGAAACAATCTGCAACTGGCGGCTGTGAAGGGCCACAAAGCAGGGCACTTCATTAAAAAATTCCATGCCGGATTGGACGTCGCCGGCAATATCCAGAAAGGCGGTGGACAAACAGTCGACCGCCTGCCCCAATGCGGTGAGCCGCTCGAGTTCGACGACTTTGGCTGACTTTTCCGATACCAGTGTTTCCAGATTTTCGGTGTATTCCCGGATTTGACGCCGCATGTCGATGCGTTCATGGGCGCGTTTCAGCGCAATCCCCAACACGTCGTCATTGATGGGTTTGGTGATGAAATCGGTGGCTTCCAACTTGAGACTCTTGATCGCCAATGCCATGTCGCCGTGGCCGGTGATCATGATTACTTCGGTTTCCGGGTTTTCTTCCTTGATGCGCTGCAGCAGTTCGATGCCGTCCATGCCCGGCATCTTTATGTCCGTCATGACGATGGGCGGCCGCTGCTCCCGATAGCGTTCCAGACCGGCCTGGCCGTTCGGTGCGGTTTCGACCCCGTAGCCGAGTTCCTCGAGATAGATCTTCAGGATATCCCGCAGATCCGGCTCGTCATCCACAATCAGTATGCGATTATCGGTGGTCATCCATATCTCCTGATCGGCCTATTTGGCGGCCGGTCATCGGTCAAGGGGCTCAGCATACGGGTCGGCAGGAAACCGGCGGCAGGGACATCTCCGGACAAGGCGGGCAAAAGCATGGCTGCGGAAAAAAGGCCGCCCATATTCCGGGGCCGGGAAATGCGATTCGCGGCACCGTCGGCGTTATCCGATCGTATCGCGAACCAGCTGAATCAACTGGTCGTGATCCACCGGTTTTTCCAGGTAATGATCGGGTTCCGGAACCGGTTTGACCTGCTGCGCGTTGAGCATGGTCAGGAAGTGGCGAAAAGAAGAGGCCGTCACGGCGGAGAGCATGATGACCGGGATATCGGTCAAGGCCGGGTCACCCTTGAGCCGGCGGTACATCTTTACCCCGCCGTCACCGGGCATCATGATGTCCAGAAGAATCAGGTCCGGCCGGTCCTCGCGGATCGAGGTCATGCCGTCCTTGCCATCCCGCCGGGTCAGGGGGCGATAGCCGTGGCTTTCAAGGAGCGTGGACAGATAGAGCCGCATATCCATCTCATCGTCCACTATGAGAATCGTCTTTTTGCCCATCGCCTTTCACCGCCCCCCGGCCATCCAAACCCGATACCGGCTATCGTCGGGTACCGGCCACCCCGCACCGACCAGCGGATCCTTTTCAGGAAACCTTGTCCGGTCGATTGACGCTGGCGACCGGACAGGCCGCACGCAGCACGACCTGCTCGACGGTACTGCCGAGGACCGCATCCTCGGGATCGACCTCGCGTGTGTGATGGGACATGACGATCAAGTCGCCGTTGCGTTCACGGGCGAATTTGAGAATTTCCACGTAGGGAACGCCTTCCCACACTTCGATCTCATAGTTGTCATAGTCGGCCATCTTCGCGACATAGGTCTTTTCAATGCGTTTGCGGGCGTCGGCAATCGCGGCCTCGATCTCTTCCTGGGAAACCGCTTTGCCCGAATGGATGCTGGTCATATCCATGGCGTGGAACAGGTGTAGCTTGGCGCCGATTTCTTTGGCCAGCTGATAGGCAAAGAGAAAGGCCGAATAGGAGGCTTTGGAAAAATCGGTCCCGAAAATGATATTGGAAAAATACCACAGACAGGTGGTACAGGGCCGGCTGACAATCAAAACCGGACATTTGGCGCCTTTGGCGACACGCTGCATGGTGCTGCCGACGACATTGCGATACCGCGTTGCACCGGGCTCTTCATCACGGGAATGGGCGCCCATCACGATCAGGTCGGCGTCATTTTTGCGGGCGGCGCGCAGAATCTCGCGGTGGGATTCGCCGGCCGATGTCTCGATCATGACGCCTTCGGTATCGGCCAGCTGTTTGGCATAGTAAGTCTTCAGTTCTTCTTTGACCCAGTCGGCGTAATCATTGTCCAAATACTCATCTTCACCCGTGCGGGAATCTTTGACAAACGGGCTGAAACCGCGGGAGGGCATCCCCATGGAGTGAAACAACGTGAGTTCGGAATTGTATTTCTTCTTCAGGTCAAACGCGACATGCGCCGCATGATCGCAGGTCGGCGTTCCGGTGGTCGCGAAGATAATTTTTTCAAACATGTTCACCTCCTAAGTGCACAGGCCCGCAGGGTGCCGTGGAAACTCAGTTCCCACACAATGCCATCGATGAATTCAAACAGAGTGAACACCGTTCCGAACTCAAACTGGTCCACCTTGTCGCCGAAAACGATATGCCGGAGTTTGCCCAAAAGAAGCGGCATATCCAGCAAATGCTCTAGTTCGTAATTGCGAATCTCCCGCGATGCCCCGCCCCCTTCGCCCTTCAGGGCGCTGTAGATCTCCAGCCGGGGCTCGCCCGGATAACCGATCATTTCCACGGTTTTGCTGAACTCGATATGGGCGAAGTCATCACAGGTGCAGCCATCGGCCGGCATCTCCCGATATTGTTCCATATAGGTCGGGAAGAAAGGATTCAGCCGCGCCAGCAGCGGGTATTTTTCGATCATCCGGAAGACGCTGCGCAGCGTCACGCCATGATCCAGCACCACTTGCTTCCCCAGGCACATGAGCGGATCATCGCCGATGGGCGCCCCGTCACAGAAAAGGGCGCCGTTGTTTTTAAGGGTCACTGCATTCATAGGGCTTCCGGTTCCCCCTCGCGGAGGGCAGTACCGCCGGCTATTCCTCCGGTTTGAGATGATCCGGCACAATCGCCATTTTAATCAAAAGGGGCTTCAGAAACGACCAGCGGATGCCGATCTTGAATTCTTCCTCCAGGTCGCGAATGGCATCCCAGCAGTTATGGCATGGGGCAATGACCAGTTTGCACCCGGTGGCCAGAATCTGGTCGCGCTTGACCTTGAGGCCGACATTGCGCTGTTCGCGATAACGGCCGATCCCGTTCAACCCGCCGCCGCCGCCGCAGCAGAAATTGTGCTCCCGGTTGGGCCGCATCTCGCGGAAGTCCTCGGCGATGTAGCTCATGATCTCCCGGGCCACATCACTGAGGCCGGCATTGCGGATGTAGTTGCAGGAATCCTGGTAGGTCACCGGCTCCTTGATCCGTTTGTCCGGGTCGATCTTGATCTTGCCGGTGCGCAGCGCTTCCGCCACCCATTCCACGTAGTGAAAACTGGGAATGGGGGTCTGGCCGCCCTTCAAACCGGCCCAGTAAGGCCCCTCGACCACCGTGGCGCGATAGGCATGGCCGCACTCGGTCACCACCATGCGCTTCGGGTTCAGGCGATGCATGGCGTCATAGACGCTTTCCACCTGCATCTTGCAGGCCGCCCAGTCGCCGGCAAACATGGCCAGGCTAGTCTCTTCCCAGCCCTCGCTGGGAACCGTCCAGTTCTCACCGGCCAGGTGGAACAGAATGGCGGCTTCGGCCAGATCTTCCGGATAGTGTTTGGGCTCACGGGCGTTGACCGTGTAGATAATATCGGCATCCTGGACATCAACGGGGATTTTAAGGCCGGGCCAGTCCTCCTCATACTCTTCGGCCATCCATTCGCAGGTGTCGACCCAGTCTTCGGTGGTGACGTTCATCTGAGCCCGGTAGATGCGATGCATGCCCGACCCTATTTTCAACTCCCAGGGCACAAATCCCTGTGAATAGCACAGACCGCGCAGATAACCGAACATCACCCCCATATCGATGCCGAAGGGGCAGTACATGCCGCAGCGGTTGCAGCAGGTGCACTTGGACCATGCCGTATCCATTACCATCTGCATGAAGGCATTGTCCACATTTCCCTTGCGGCGCACGATTTCCCCCAGGGTCCCCTGGATCTTGTAGGACGGCACCTGGGTCGGGTCTTTTTTGTTGGCCAGGTAGAAAAAACAGCTGTCGGCGCACATCCCGCAGTGAGCACATATTTCCAGCCAGGTCCGCAGACGGGATTTAAGCGTCTTCTGAATCGTGGCATACAGTTTTTTAGCATCCACCTCGAGGTGGTTCATTTCCTCGTAATATTGTTTGCCGCTCTTGTCATTAAGAAGCGCCTGGAGTTGCTCTTCCGTGTCGACATTTTGTGTATTGCAAAGTTTTCCTTCAGGCATGACTCTCGTTCCTCTGAAAAAAAGTTATGGCGTGGCTACCAGGACAATCCGTTGCTCTTCATACCACCGCGCTTGATCCCGTAATCCATGCCGAGCTGGGCGCGGGACAGGAAGAAACCGATAAAGTGAGACAACTTGGTCAGGGGTATGGCGACCAGAAAGACCTCGCCCGACAGGATGTGGGCAATCAGCCAAAAGTTGTAATTGCCGATCTGAAAATTCGCCAGCAGACCGGTCACAAACGGCGCCACCGCAATCGCCAGAACCAGATAGTCATAGGGCTTGGTAATGATCCGAACCTCCGGCAGGGCATTGCGGCGCAGGATGATGAACAGGGCCGCAATGATGACGGCGAAGGTCAGAAAAGTGGCCATACTCTCCGGCATGGCCCACAGGCTCCACCCGAAACGCTCCTGCAGCAGCACATTGTGCCCGTAGATGAAAAGCGGCGTAAACAGCAACCCGATGTGAAAGGTGAAAAAACAAATCGTGAAAAACGGATAAAAGCGCCAGCTGTGGGTGCCGAAGGGAATCAGCCAGAAGACAATCGAACGAATCGCGCCCTTGATGCCGTAGGTCATGTGCTCCTTGTAGGCGACACGGTCCATCTGCCAGTTCAATCCCCTGAAATACCAGATGATGCGGGCAATGATACCGACAAAAAAGACCGTAAACGAAAGCCATGCCAGCGGTCCGGTGACAAATGCGTACATGGGTGACTCCTTGAACAAAAAAGATTAAGTCGATTGGTGTCGGAGCGACATCCCGCCCCGGTCATCACGATGGTTTATTCGTCCCTGCTGGTCAGAAACCGCCAGAAAATCGGGAATAGAATCAAGGCGGCCACGATGACCAGGTACGTAATACTTTTGGTGCTGTACATGAAATCCTGCAGCGTAACGATTTGGCCTTCCATGATGGTATCCTCTCAGATGATGATCAATGATCTTCCTTGAAGTCCGGGTGCTCATACAGAATCGGCATATGGGTCACGATGAACCGGTAAACCAGGACGCCAATGGTCACCACAAACAGGGTGATGCCGATTTCCATCCAGTGCGGGACATAACGCTCGCTGCTGGGCAAATGGTAATTGAAAGCGATCAGGGAAATATTCAAGCGGTTGAGAACAATCCCCAGAACGGCCAGCCCCGAGGTCCGGCGGATCAGCTTGACGTTCTTGTCCCGGGCGCCGATCGCATAAAGGTAGCAGGGCAAAAGAACAAACCCAACGATCTCGAACAGATACCAAACACCCCAGCCGGTGGTCAGGTAATGCCAGTTGTTGTCCACGGCCAGACCGATGACCTTGATCACGAAATAGCCGAAAAGTACGAAAGCGGCCGCCTTACCGAATCCAAGCGTGACGCCGTCGGCCTCCGCCAGGTGGGTTTCATCCATTTTGTCATGAAAATGCTTGTGGGCCAGACTGCCTTCGAAGATCACCATGGAAAGACCGGCTATAATGGCTGAAATGAAAAAATAGACCGGCAGGTAGCCGGAGTACCAGAGGGGGTGCAGTTTGGAAGGCGCGATGAGATAGAGGGCTCCCAGCGAGGACTGGTGAAGCGTGGAGAGCACCACACCGAAAATCGTCAGCAGCAGCGTCAGCTTGACAACGATACTGCGGGCCCGCTTCAATCCCAGCCACTCCAGCGCGGCCGGCGTGTATTCGATAAATAAAACGGTCAGGTAAAGGGCCACGCAGGCACCCACTTCAAAGAGCAGCGAGGTGGTGCCCGGCTGCACGATAAAGGGGTACGGCAGGCGCCAGGGGCGGCCGACATCATAGTGCAGGGCGAACACGACCAGGGCATAACCCAGGAAAGCCGTCAAGATCGCCGGGCGCACGGCCGAATGATACCGTTTCAAGCCGAAAATATAGCAGGCTGCGGAGGTGACAAACCCGCCGGCCGCCAAGGCGACGCCGACCAGGAGGTCGAAGCCGATCCACAGGCCCCAGGGGTTGTAATCGGAAAGATTGGAGACCGCCCCCAATCCCCCGGTAAACCGCAGCACCGTGATCACCGAACCCACCAGCAGAATCAGGCCGGCCACCATATTAAACGGGGTCAACAGGGTGCCGCCTGTTGCGGTTTTTGTATCGGACATCAGGAATCCTCCTCCGTTTGCTTCTGATCCTTGTCGTCTTGAGCCTCGGGAGCCGCTTCTCCAGCCGGCGCTGCCGCTTCCTGGGCCTGCGCTGCTTCTTCAGCCTGAGCGGCTTCTTCCTGAGCTTTGGCTGCCTCATCCAGGGCCTTTTTAACGGCCATGTTGATAGCGGTTTCTTTTTCTTTCTCTTTCATTTCCAGCGTCTTTTTCAGCTCGGCAGCCGCTTTTTCCTGGGTGGCCTGCTGGGCCGCCGCAACGGCCAGGGCCTGCTCCTCCTCGGCGACTTTATCCTTGCGCTGGGAAATCGCATAAATCCCCGTAAGCAGAACCGGCCACAACCCGACCACAATCGGCACAGCACCAAGCGCACCGGCCGTCAGCGCCGGGGCCGGTGTGATGCCGAGGTCTTCGCGCATACCAAGCTCCTTAAAAGGGACATTAGAAATATAGAGCCAGCTCGTGCCGCCCATTTCCTGCTCACCATAAATATGGTCGATATAGTTGTCCGGATCCTTGCGAATGCGTTCGCGTGCAATTTTCAGCAAATCGTCCCGCTTGCCGAAGGACAACGCCTCGGTGGGGCAGGCCTCCACACATCCCGGCAACTTACCTTCCTGCACCAGTGGGTGACACATGGTGCATTTCGTCACACGCGGCGTCAGGGCCTTGTCATATTCATAGGTGGGAATCTCAAACGGACAGGCCACCATACAGTACCGGCAACCGACACAGACGGTTTCATCATAGATCACGGCCCCTTCCGCGCTCTTCGTGAAGGCCTTCACAAAGCAGGCCGATGCGCAGGCCGGTTCAAGGCAGTGATTGCATTGATTTTTACGGTAAATCTGTTTCGACCCCGCACTGGTCGCGTCGTAACGGTTGACCACGGTGTATTCCGGCGGGGTCGTGCGCCGCTTGCGATCCAGAACCGTCAGATCTTTGAAAGACGCTTCCGGCGGCGGTAGCTGATTGACCGTATTGCAGGCCGCTTCGCAGGAGCGACACCCCACGCAGCGCGCGATATCATGCAACACCCCCATGCTGTCGGGATGGCCGGTAAAGTGTTTGTTCGATGCAGCCTGGGCGGTTTT
Organism: Desulfobacteraceae bacterium; assembly: GCA_014237395.1. Taxonomy (GTDB): domain Bacteria; phylum Desulfobacterota; class Desulfobacteria; order Desulfobacterales; family UBA5852; genus JABZFP01. The sequence goes on from JABZFP010000015.1 coordinate 114,457, forward strand.
TCCTACCGTTACACCGACACCCGCTGCGCCCATCCATCCTAAGAATTTTCTCCGTGTAATAGCCATGATATACCCTCAAGCAGTTACAGCCGGTTAATGATCATTTTTCCTTGTGGCACTCCGTACAGCCGACCGGTTTCTCAATTCCCATTTCGGTATGACAGCCCATGCATTGGATATGATAGGCGCCGAGCAGACCGGGGGTGTTCAGCTCCTTCTCGTTGAAGGGCTGCCCGTGGCAGCTGCCGCATTGGGGCGGCTTTTTGGCGAGCGGGCTGTTGTGATGGCACCCCTGGCAGAGAGTACCGGGGTCCGCATGGAAATTCGCCGCCAGTTTGTTGTCGCCGATGCTTTTCACCAGTGCCTGGACAATTTTGCGATGGGGCATCTCAACCGGCTGGTATTTCTTTTCCAGCTTGTTGATCACGACCTTTTCCGGAATGTCTTCGACGGGCAAAGTGCCCATGACCGGTGTCCGTGCGTTCAGCAGCATGGATGCCAGCATGGCCTCTTCAGGCTTGCCGGTAATTTCGGAACCGGCCGGCGCGCCTTCCATGTGACAGGCCAGACATGTCGCCGTATCTTTTTTGAGCCCCTTCTGGATGAATGCATGACAACCGGCGCAGGATTTGTCGGCCTGGGCATTGGTGTGGCACCCCAGACAGGAAGCATCGGTGCGCAGTTGGTGCATGGCCTGCTCCAACCGCACAAAATCGCCCTCTTTGGTCCCGTTAACCGTATGACATTCCGCACACGAGGACAGGCTGGCGTGGTGGCAGGCCCGGCAGGTGTCGTTGTAGGTTTCGTGTTCCTTGTGATTGAATGGAACGGCTTTGGCCCGCAAAGCGCCTTCAGGGGTCAGACTGGATTTCGCGCCGGTCTTGACAAACACCACGTCCGGCTGATTGCGCTTCATGCGCGGCACGGTTTCCAGGGTGGCGATTTCAAGCTGTTGATCCGCATCGTGGCACCCGGCACAATTGACCGGCCCGGCTTCTTTCTTTTTGGCCAGTGTTTCCTGATGGCAGGCGATGCACGCCTGGTGCGAGGCTTCGCGGAAGGGAATGCGCTTTTCCTCTAGCTGCTCCTTGTGGCAGTAGCGGCAGGAGCTTTCCTTGCCTTCGACGTAAACCAGTTTTTGCGCTTTCTCATCATATTCGTGATGGCACTGGCCGCATTTTTTGTCCTGAGCTTTGACGTGCCGGTAATGCAGGGACTTGTCCATGCCGATGGCGTGCCAGGAAGAAACGGCGGTGGGCGATTTGACATGACATTCGCCGCAGGTGACCGGACCGCCCTTTTCACCTGTCGCCAGCGTTTCGGTATGACAGGCGATGCAGTTATCGTGGTACACGCGCATGGTGGATTCCCGATCCAGGTCTTCCAGACGCAAAAATTTATGGGATAGACGCTGCTTGTCGTCTTTCCGGTGACATGCGGCACAATCCTTCCCCTGTTTCTGCAGCGCTTCCGTGTGCTTGTCATGACGGTATACCACCGGGGGGCGATCCAGACGTCCAAAGCGGCTCATCGTGTCGATCACGATGATATCCGCACTGCGCAGCACCTCTTTGTCCCCCGCCTGTTCAATCCCATAGGCAGCGGCACCGAGCACCAGCAGGACGGTTGACACGGCGATAACTCCTGTCCATCGTAGCAGCTTTCTTCCTTTCTCCATGTTCTGAATCCTTATCGATGTACCCGTGAATTAAACGAACAGCCCTCAGGACTCGACCATTCTTCCGTCTTCAACAAGATCCTGAATCGTTGTCTCGTCGAAAATACCGAACACCGCCTCATTGACCCGGTTCCACAGGGAGGCAAAAGCGCAATCCCTGTCCGTCGGGCACTGCAGTTTAAAAACACAATTCTGACAATCCTTGTGGTCCGGTTCCCCTTGCAGAAATCGAATCACGTTGCCGACCGTAATGTCCTCCGGTTCCCGCAGCAGAATATATCCGCCGTGATAGCCCCGCTTGGCGGCCACCAGACCGCTGCCCTTCAATTGCCCCAGGATCACTTCCAGAAACCGCCGTGGGATGGCCTGCGCAGTCGCGATCTCAGACACCTTGACCGGCCCCGATCCAAACCGTTTGGCAAGCTCAACGATGGCCCTGAGTGCATATTGATTTCTCTGGGTTAAAAACATCCGCCTGCTTTCTTGACTCAAACAATCGGGTTAATTCCCGACTCTTTTAGTCAAGAAAGAAAAACCTTGTCAACGATAATTTTTGTATTTTTTCGACTTATTTAATTTTTGTTATTATTTCGGATTGTTAAAATGATATATGGATAGCCTTGAATCAGAAAGGGAAGCGAAGAAAAGTGACGGAGGCGGGTGAAATTGGGTATTGTAACTGATGGTTTGAGCGGCCGAAATACCCGGGGAGTGGGCAAGACCGGTATAAAAAAAGGGGGCATAAATATGCCCCCCTTGAAAAAAAACGCTGCCGATACCGTGATTAACGCTTGGAGAACTGGAACCGGGCACGGGCACCGCGCTGACCGTATTTTTTCCGCTCCTTGACGCGCGGATCGCGCCTGACAAAGCCCGCTTTTTTGAGAGGACCGCGGAATTCCGGGTTGGCCAGCATCAACGCCCGGGTGATACCGTGCCGAATCGCACCGGCCTGTCCGGAAATACCACCACCGACCACCCTTACCTTGATGTCGTAGGTATTCATGGTATTCGTGAGAACCAGCGGCTGAAAAAGGTCCATCTTTGCCGTCTCTACCTGAAAATAATCATCGATGGGACGGTTGTTAATAATGACTTTTCCACTTCCAGGGGTTAGATATGTCCTGGCAATCGCTGATTTCCGTCTTCCAGTGGCATAATACGTGTTTTCCATAATCTTGGCTATCCCTAATCTTTAAATTGGCAGTAAGCGATCAGCTCAACGTCAGTGTTTCAGGCTGTTGCGCCTCGTGGGGGTGCGCATTCCCGGCATAGACTTTGAGTTTCTTAAACAGCTTGCGACCGAGTCGATTCTTTGGCAGCATGCCTTTTACGGCAAACCGAACCAGATCTTCCGGTCGCTTTTCCTTCAAATTTTTTGCGCTGATGGATGTCAACCCGCCGATATAGCCACTGTGGCGATGGTAGAGTTTCTGATCCCATTTGCGCCCTGTCAGGGCGACCTTTTCAGCGTTGATCACCACGACCCAATCACCGGTATCGACATGCGGCGTAAAGGCCGGGTTATGCTTGCCCCGCAAATGACTGGCCACCTTTGTAGCCAGACGCCCAAGGATGGCATCCTCGGCGTTGATAACATACCATTTGCCCTGATTGTCCGAATTTTTTGCACTGACTGTGTATTTTTTCACGTTTCCAACTCCTATCGATAATAGAATCTGGGACTATTAATTGATTGAGAAAACCATGTCAAGATTTTTTTTGAAACTTCCCATCACCAAATGGGCTGCAAACCACCGTCCGGATTGCCCTGCTGTTTGACAGACGCAGGGAAATCCCCTATAGCGACAACCTGGTCCTCCCTGGAATACGGACATCGCAGGCACCATGCCATCCCCGAATGACACCCCTGGTAGCGGAGCCATATCGTATGCTTGAAACCGAGGTCAAATTTCTGTTGACGGATCCGGCCAGCATGCCCCGCCGCCTGCAACAGGCCGGGGCTGTTTCCACGGGCCGCGTCTTTGAGACCAACTATCGCTATGATGATGCCGACGGTCGACTGCTGGCCGCCCAATGCCTGCTGAGGCTGAGGCGCGATCGCCGCAATCGTTTGACGGTCAAGCAACCGCACCCCGATGGCAGCCACCAGTTCAAGACCCATGAGGAATTGGAAATCGACGTATCCGATTTCGATACGGCCAGCCGCATTCTGGCAACCCTCGGATTTCTTCGGGTGCAGATCTATGAAAAACACCGCGAAACTTTTGTCCTGGGATCGACCGAGATCTGCCTGGATGAGATGCCGTATGGCCACTTCCTGGAAATCGAGGGCACGCCGGAAACGATCCCCGCCGTGGCCATGCGCCTGGGCCTCGTGTGGCAGCGACGCATCCTGGCGAACTATTTACAGATATTTGAAACCATTCGCCACGCTTTAGGATTGCCCTTCACCGACGTGACCTTTGCCCATTTTAAAAACGTGCAAGCCGATCTGGTGCCGCTGATTCAGGATTTCGAAGCGGAATCGCCACCATGACGTCCACCCCCCAACCGGCCTTTTCCATCCTGACCCTCAACCTCCGGTTCGGTTTGGCCGACGACGGACCCCAGGCCTGGGTACATCGTCGCCCGCTGCTGCGTCAATTCCTGGAAGCCCACGAGGAGGACTTTATGGTGTTTCAGGAAGCCAACGATTTCCAGATCGATTTTCTGGCCGAATGCCTGCCGGGGTACGCCTTCATCGGAAAACGCCATCCCGCGCCGCCCGCCTGGCAAAACAACGTCATTTTTTACCGCGCACCATGGAAGCTGGACCAATCGGACCACTTCTATCTCAGCCCCACACCGGATATTCCCAGCCGCTTTGCGGCAAGCCTCTGGCCGCGGCAGTGCACCCTGGGCCGTTTCAGCGCCGGTCCGCATGAGGTGGTGTGCGCGACGACCCACCTGGACTTCGATGAAACCGTCCAGGTCGACAGCGCGAAAATCATCCTGGCGCGCATCGACCGGATGGCGTCCAATCAGCCCGTCATCCTGGCAGGTGATTTCAACTGTACGCCGACTTCAAGCTGCCATGCCATTTTTACGCGTCCCGAACATACCAACCGGCCGCCAAGACCGCCATTTCGCAACGTGCTGGAACCGTCCTTTCCCGGAACTTTTCACGGCTTCAAGGGGGGTGACGGCAGCCGCTGCATCGACTGGATTCTTTACCGGGGTGCGATCGCTCTGCACCACGTCGGCGTGATCCCCTTTCAGACCGGCGCCTGCTATCCATCGGATCATTATCCGGTGGCAGCGGATTTTTTCTGGAAAAGTTGACATGCCGCCGATAAGAAGGTGTGTCGGAACGTCGGGGAAAAGACCGCGGCCGGCGGCGATTGCCGCCTGGCTGTTGCCCTTGAGGGTTTAAAGATCAATAACCGGTTTGGCCGGGGCTGACAGCTTTTTTTCAAGGTAAGCTTCCTGGCGGCCCAATTGGCGGACATCGGCATTGAGACGCCCGCCTTCATGAACCACGAGGCTTCGGCACTGAACACGGCCGTCGCAACGCCCTGTCGGGAGAACCACAAGCTCCACGCTGGCATGCACATCGCCATCAAAGCGCCCCCCGATGGTCAGTCGTTCGACCCGCATATCCGCGCTGGCGGCCCCCTCTTCGGCAATCGTCACGGTATTGCCCTTGACTTTGCCACCCACATGGCCACGGATCAGCAGTTCGCCGGAAAATTCGATGGTGCCTTCCACGGAAAAGCCGTCATCGACAATCGAAATAAAGGTTTTCTTGCGGGTCAAGGCTGCGCTCCTGTGGGGTCTTGGGGTTCGGGCTCCGGCAGCTCAAGTCCAAACGGCGCAGCAATCGTGCCGGTGTCCGCCGAAGGGGGGGCCGGTGCGACCACCGCCGCGGGGACTGTTTCTTTTTCCGGAATAGCCAGCGTCACATCGAAAGGTTTTTCCAACAGCTGCTTGCCTTCAAGCGTATAGGCATAGACCGCGGCACGAACAAACTGCGTGCCGGGCTCGGCAAACTTCCGTTGCAGGGTCAATGTCATAAACCGCGATATGGAGAAACGTCGCCCGCGATTGCCAAGCGGTTGCCCATTCCGCAGCGGTACGGAGGGTAGCGCAAACCGCAGAGGGGACGCCCCTTCATCGGTATGCAATACCACCACCGCACGCCCGCCGGCTGCTCCCTGCCCCGTGTTCTTGATCACGAATTCTGCTTCGATCGTTTCCGTATCCGCACGATAGGCAAGCTTCAAGCCCTCCACATCCACCTGGGGCTCCTTTTTCTGCTCGGGCTCGGCTGCCGCCGGTTTTGCGGCAGGCGGGGGAACGGCCGATGACGCGGTTGCTTCCGTCTCGGGGGCTGTGGGAGGCGGCGCCGCTTCCACCTGGGGTGAAACCGATGCCACACGGGCCTCGGGCACCGTCGTCTTCTCTGCTGTGGCCGCCTGGGCTTCCATGCGCACCGCACGGGCTTTGAGCAATTCATTCTCTTGCTGAAGGGCGGTGATCTCTTCCTCCAACGTGCCGACCGTTTCGGCGAGCGCCATCTGTTTGCGCAGCGTTCCGCCGTAGAGAAGGCCCATGACAGCGGCAATCGCCAGCGCGACGACGCTCAGCCCGATGATCGCCCAAAGTTTTTGGCGGAAATGAGGGATCCGGCGGATCCGCCCCTGTCCGTCGACCAACAGGACTGTCCAGCTTTTTTTATATTTCGAAGCAATCGTCGTTTTTTTCATCATTCGTTGTTTCGGGCACCACGTTGCCACTGTTGCCGGTAGGAATTCGGAAGCGAAAAAATGGATCAGGAATTGCGTGAAACATGAATCGGTGACCCGGAGACGATCCCCAAAACCATACCGGCATGGCCCTGATTGACCGCAATTTCAAGCGTATCACGGCTGCCAATGGTCGCCAGCAATTCGCCGACCGGAACAGCACTGTACGCGGCCACCAGCGGAATGGCGGGGCGATTCCCGATCTTGATCATCGAAACTTGTTTCAGATCATCTTCCCGGACGGATGTCAATAGGCCGCGCCCGATATTGGTCACCACGTTGCCAAAACGATCAACGGCCACAACGGTTCCCCATAGGGTGCCATCGGCTTCCTGCCGCGCCGCGGGAAACGCCTGGCATGCCAGATCTTCGATGGCCTTCCGGGGACCTATTTTTTCGGGATCTCCGCCGGAAGCCAGAAAACCCGCCACCGGCGCCATGATATCGCGACCATTGAATGTCGCGCTGATGGTCGGTGCGAAAAGATCCCGATTCGTCACCCGCCAGGCCGTCTGCAAGATATTCTGTGCGATCAGACCACTTAGCAAACCGTTATCCGGGCAGAGGAATCCACTGGATTGGGCTTGGGCGAAGACGATATCGCGATGGCCGCCGACGCCGGGATCCACCACCATGACGTGCAGGGTTCCCTCGGGAAAAAATCGGTATGCGGCGGCAATCATGGCAGCCGCCTGGCCGATGTCATGCGGCATAATATGGTGACAAAGATCGACCAGCGCGGCATGGGGCGCGTGGCTCAGAATAACCCCCTTCATCACTCCGACATATTCGTCCTGATCGCCAAAATCGGTTAAAAGAGAAATGATGGCGGGCGGCGTTTTCATCCGATCGTCATTCGCGGAACAGCCCCTGCTGATAGGTCACCCCCAAGTGTTTATAGGCGGCTTCCGACGTTCGGCGCCCCGATGAAGTTCGCATGAGGAAGCCGCGTTTGAGCAGATAAGGCTCCACGACATCCACCAGCGTGTCGGATTCCTCCTGGAGCGTTGCCGCCAAGGCCTCGATACCAACCGGACCGCCACGATAATAATCGATGATCGTTTGCAGGTAACGCCGATCCAGTTTCGTCAAACCCTGGTCGTCAACCCCCTCGAGCGCCAGGGCGGCCGTTACCGTATCGAAGGTGATCCGCCCCTTGGCCCGGACCTGGCTGAAATCCCGCACACGTTTCAGGAGCCGGTTGGCAATCCGGGGCGTCCCTCGACAGCGGCGGGCCAACTCCATGGCCGCATCTGCTTCGATGGGCACATCCAACAGTGCCGCAGAGCGTTTGGTAATTTTCACGAGATCGTCAAGGGCATAAAAATCCAGACTCCGCATGATGCCGAAACGGTCCCGCAGTGGGGCCGAAAGCAACCCGACGCGGGTGGTGGCCCCCACCAGGCAGAACCGGCGCAGGCGATAGCGATGGCTGCGCGCATGAACACCTTTGTCGAAGACAAAATCGATCGCAAAATCCTCCATGGCCGGGTAGAGAAGCTCCTCCACCGATTTCGGCGTGCGATGAATTTCATCGATAAATAAAAGATCGCCATCTTCAAGATGCGTCAAAATCCCGATCAGGTCGCCCCCCTTCTCAAGGGCCGGGCCGGAGGTCACCGTCAGCGTGCCGCCGGTCTCGTTGGCGATGATATGCGCCAGTGTTGTCTTGCCCAGGCCGGGGGGGCCGTGGAAAAGGACATGGTCCACGGGCTCGTTGCGCATTTTGGCAGCCTCGATGGCAATGCGCAGGGTTTCCACGGCCTGGTTTTGGCCGACGTAGTCATCAAGGGTTTCCGGTCGGAGGGAAAGGATGTCGGTTTCCAGGTCCTGAGAAGTTTCCTTCTCGGACAGAATACCCTTGCGCTCCGAAGAATAAGACAGGACGTCATCACTCATGCGAATTCTTCACCCCGATAGATTTCGTCAAACAGTTCTTCCGGCGTTGCGATGGCCGGATTGCGATCCATGGCGCCGGCGATCATCCGTTTGGCGTCGGCGGTTTTATGTCCCAACTGTTTCGTGAGGACATCCAGCACCAGTTGGCCGAGATCACTCATCGGCATCACCGCGGGCACCTCACCTTTGCGGATCAACGCGAATTTTTCCATTTTACCGGAGAGGGTTGCCACAATCTTCTGGGCCGTTCGGCTGCCAACGCCGTTTAAGCGCCGTAAAGCGCCAAGGTCACCGCTCTCAATCGCTCGTGCGATGTCCCGCACCGGTATATTCATGGCCTTGACGGCCTTCATGGGACCGATATCTTCCACGGAAATGAAATATTGGAAAAATTCCTTTTCCACCTCCATGTTAAAGCCGATGAGAACCGGTTTCGGCTGGCGTTCGGTCTGGTGATAGTAGATGTAAAGCTCCAGTGATTCGCCGATTGCCTTGGTTTGGAGGGACTCCATCACCACGGCCGGGAGAAGGACCTCATAGCCCAGCTGATTGGCCAGAATCAGGACCCGCTCTTTTTCTTTTTTCAGTAATTTGCCTTCGATATACCCGATCATGATGTCTTTCGAAAAACCAACGTGCGGATCGCGCCTGTCATCCGTTTTGTCGAAAAAGACCGATAAGGGCCAGCCCCAGTGCATCAGAAGCGTGAAAGGGGCGGATAGCGTGCTCCAGCTTCAGAGCGTGTCGAACCGCTTTTTCCAGTTGGCTTTTACTGGCGTTGCCGTTTCCCGTCAAAACCTGTTTGGCCTCCCGTACCGGGATCTCCTTGATGGGTACGTTGATGTGGCACCCCGCCAGGAGGATAACACCGGTAACCTTGCCGAGCAGAATACCGGATTTGGGGTATTTCTCGAGGGAGAAAACATCTTCGACCACCATCAGGTCCGGCATTTCCTGCCGCAGCACCTCGAGGACTTTGGTATAAATAATCTCAAGGCGTTTGGATTGTTCCTCTTTTTGGGATGTGGCGATACTGCCGAAAGCGAACCCGTCGATGCGCAAACCGTGTCCGTGGACCACACCGATTCCTGTATCGGCAAGGCCGGGATCAATGCCCAGGACTTTCATTGACAACCAGGCCGCCCACCGTCCATAGGCTGACGGGGCATCATTGTTTGAGTTTCTGCGCGGCGATTTTAGATTCGGTCGACCGGGGGAAGCGGTCGATCAGGTCCTTAAAAATCAACCGCGCATTTTCATTGTCGCCCAGTTCGGTAAACGCCATACCCTGTTTGAGAAGGGCGGCCGGCACTTTATTGCCATTGGGATAATTTTCGATAACCTTCTGGTATTCCAGAATCGCTTTTTCGTACCAGTTTTCACGATAATAGGTCTCGCCAATCCAGAACTGGGCATTGTCGGCCTGATCGGATTGCGGAAACTTCTTCAAAAGGGTCTCGAAAGCGCCGCGCGCGCCGCCGTAATCTTCACCATCGAACGCTTTTTTCCCCTGAGCGTAGAGGGCGATGTCTTCAGATTGTTTGCTATTTCCCCTATTGGCCGTCGCGCCTCCGGCTGCACCTCCAGCCGCGGCCTGGACATCGAGATACTTCTCTACCTTGGCCAGGCGCACGTCGAACGCATCCAGGCGCGCACTCAGATCAGCGACGTGCTGCTGAAGGCGATGGTCGGTTTCGTCGGTGCGTCCGCCAAGCAGCTGCAACTCCTTTTTGAAGCGCTGGAATTCGGCCCGCATTTCAGCCTTATAGTCGCTGAACGACTGGTATTTTTCATCCCGATCGGCACCAAAACTAGAGAGATCCTCCCGCGTGGCGGTATACTTTTTCTCCAGATCGGCATATTTTTTTTCCAAGGTGATCGTCCGACTATCCAGGGTTATGACATCTTGTCGTGTCGCACAACCGGCCATCAGGACCATTCCAACCGCTAAGCACAGCAAGGATTTCTTCATGACAGTTTCCCGGTTTGCAAGGGTTATAGACAAAACAAAAAACCTGCCCGCCGACAGGCAGCGGGCAGGTTTTAGACTCTGCGGGAACATCGATCGGCAGTAACTTGGCCACCATGCGTGGCACGGTTCCATTGCCGGGGAAAAACTATTTCAGTTTAAACTGGCCGCGGCGGTTTTTCGCCCAGGCTTCTTCCGTGCTGCGGTTGTCCAGTGGTCGCTCTTCACCGTAGCTGATCGTTGAAAGGCGCGAAGCGGAAATACCCAGATCCACGAGGTAGGCCTGGGCACTCATGGCGCGACGTTCGCCAAGGGCGAGGTTGTATTCATTGGTGCCGCGTTCGTCACAATGTCCTTCGATGGTGACCATGACGCCGGGATTCGCATTGAGCCAGGCGGCTTTATTCTTCAAGGTTGCCTGGGCCATGGCGGACAGCGCCGCACTGTCGAAATCAAAATAAATATGTTCGTTGATGAATTGGTTCATGGCTTGTTCGGCCGCCCGTTTGGCAGCGTCGGCCTGCAGATCGTCACTGCCGGTGGTTGACCCGGTGTCGGCCGGCGGTGTCGTCTTTTGGGTGGTATCCTGATCCACCGCCGACTGCTGGGCGCAAGATGTGAATAACATCAGTCCAGGCACCAGTAGCAACAGGGCCAGAACCATCCATAGTTTTCTTTGCATTGTTCCTCCTTTCAACAACCTAACACATTAGTTAAGGTGCTTATTAGGCGACCATTGGGGATTGGTTTGTTCACCCGGAAGCGTCAACAACCGGCGTTGATCGGTTCCAAAAGCCGTCATCACATAGATGCGTGAACGCCCCTCGCGGTTAGAACTGAAGACGATCATGCTGCCGTCAGGCGACCAGCAAGGCGATTCATTGTTGCCCGCATCGCGGGTCAACTGAACCGGTGGACGACCGCTGAAACCAATGACAAATATATCGTTTCGACTGCCTTCCATGCCGGCGTAAGCCAGCTTGTCTCCCTTGGGGGACCAACTGGGCTGAGTATTATAGCGTCCTTGGAATGTCAGGCGGTCGACGCGTCCAGAATCGAGATCTTTAACATAAATGTGTGGGTTTCCGGAGCGGTTGGAAACGAAAGCAAATTTCTTTCCATCCGGAGACCAGGTAGGGGAGACATCGCTTCCCCAACTTTTCGTCAACCTTTTAATAATTTTCCCTTTTCCAGTCAACAGATAAATTTCCTGATCACCGGTGAAGGACAGTGTTGCCGCCAGGCGCATATCATCGAGAGAAGCCGATGGATTGGCCTGGGGAAGCCAGGCCGGCGTAATGTTCAACCCCTTGTTGCCGATCTCGTAACCGCGTTTGTGATGCCGATGTTTGATGTAGAGAAAGGGGCGGTTCTTGGGATAGGCCGTATAGGCCAGCCATTGGGCGTCCGGGGACCAGGCCGGCGACAAGGTAATATTCTTGGTCCGGGTAAACTGCGCCGGGTTGCGTCCATCGAATTCGGCGATGTAGATTTCTTTGTTGCCGGTCCCTGTCGAGACGAAAGCGATTTCGCTGTTGAAATACCCCTGGTTGCCGGTAAGAAAAAAGACCACCTCGCTGGCGAATTTCCTTACGATCCGTCGCGTGTCCTTCGGGCTACCGCGATACCGCTTGCCGATGACCGATTGCCCCTTGAAGGTATCAAACAGCCGCAACTCCATTTCGACAGCCTCGTCGGTGCGGCGAACCCCTCCCGTGATCAGCAGTTCGGCCCCGATTACCGTCCAGTTGCGGTAGTTGATGCTGGCGTCGGTAATCCCGGAGGCGCGCGGGTCCTCCAAGTAGGCCCCTTTGTCCAAAATATTGAAATACCCTGTAAACTGAAGTGTTTCGGCCATAAGTTGAACCGCCTCATCAGATGTTTCCAGGGCAAGCGCGCCTTCCGATAAAGGCTTAAATGCAGGGATGGCCAGTGGAATTTTTTTCAAAAACGGATTGATTTCGATGAATTCGTCCACGGCTGATGCGGGTGTGGCCGAAAGCAGCACCACCAGCATGAGGAAAGGGGATAAAATTGATCTGCGCACAGATACCATCAACGTCTCTCTTTCGTTGCATAGAATGGCCGGGCTGCCGGGCAATGGAAACGATGGTGCCCCTGCCAAGCAACCGCCATGGAATCGATATTTATCAAAAACCGGCCGGAGTCGCCCTCAGACCAACCTCTATATAAGGCCGGTTAATTCCTTCCGGATGCGGTGCCACCGGACTGGTTTTTTTGATAGCCCGTACGGCAGATTCATCAAGATAGCGATTGCCGGATGGCGTAACGATTTTGATATCCGTGATTTCACCGCTAGGAAGGATTCGAAACGTGATCTCCGTTACCAATTGGTCATCTGCACCTGATAGCTGCTGAGAATAAGCCCAATTTTGGGACACCGCTAATGCCGCTTCAATCTTGTAATTGTCAATACGGCTCAAAATAGCGGCACCACCGCCCCCACCGCCTCCGCCCGTGGTGGCGCCGGCTCCGGCAGTGGCGCGTGTTTTTTCCTGGGTCGCCACTTTGCTGCGCATGGATTCGATGGCTTTGGACACCTTGCTCTGGCTCGGTTTGGCGGCTGGTGGCGTTGGTTGCTGGACGACGGGCTTTTTGATCTTGTCTTTTTTAATCGTCTTTTTCTTGAGGGAGTGGACCACTTTTTCAGGTTTGGGCTTTGGCGCGACCGGCACCGGGTCCGGCTTGGGCGTGGGAATCGTCACCGCCTCGGGGGGAGGCGCTTCCGGTTTTACGGCGGGCGCCGTTTGGGGTTCCACCACCGGGGCGACGGGAGCGGGCTCGCCGGCCGGCAGGGACACCAGATCGACGCTGATGGCCCGGGGGGCTAAAAATCGGTGCGATGACATGAAGGAGGTCGGCATAAAGGTCATCACCGCAAAGAACACCAGATGGCATAAAGCGGAGACGAGGAACATCCCGAAAACCTTGCGGGTATCCTGACCCGAATCCAACACCATGGCTTGCCGGCTGTCGTCATGCATTCCTGGAATACCTGTATACCGCACCCCCTATTGAGGGGGTGTCTCCGGTACCGGCAAGGTGACCATGCCCAGTTTGGCAACACCGGTGCCCCTGATCTCGGACATGATCTGCATCACCACCCCGTACGGAATCGTCTTGTCCGCTTTGAGATAGACGGTTCGATCCTGACGGGCTTCCAGCACCTTGGTCAGTTTGGTCGCAAAAATATCCCGGCCGGTTTTAAAATCGTTGATAAAGACCTGCCCATCCTTGTCAATGGTGACCACCAGGGGCTCTTTTTCCGACTCCAGCGGCTGGGCCGTGGTTTCCGGCAAATCGACATTGACCCCTTCCACCATCATCGGGGCCGTCACCATAAAGATGATCAGCAATACCAGCATCACATCCACGAAGGGCGTGACATTGATTTCCCCCATGAAACCACTGTCTTTTCCGCCGACTTGCATCAGTCGCCTCCTTGCCCCCGAAAGATATCCCGTTCCACGACATTCAGAAAATCGGCCGAAAAACTGATCAGTTCGGATTCCAGGGTTCGAATTTTGCTCATGTAAAAGTTGAACGCAATAACCGCCGGAATCGCGGCAGCCAACCCGACAGCCGTTGCCACCAGCGCTTCGGAAATGCCGGGGGCCACAACAGCCAGACTGGCCGACCCCATCTGGCCGATCCCGTGGAAGGAATTCATGATGCCCCAGACCGTACCGAAAAGACCGATAAACGGCGTGGTGTTGCCGGTTGTCGCCAGAAAGGGCACCATCTGGGTCATGCGGGTGGTCTCGGTATTGATGGCACGCCGTAAAGCCCGTTTGACATTATCGATGCCGCCCGTGCGTGCCCCCAATGACGCCTTTTCGGATGGACCCCGGCCGGCATCGGCCACCGGGCCCTGCTTGCTGAGTTTGCGCAATTCGAGATAGGCGACACGAAAGATGCGCGCCACCGGGCTGCCCTGCAGCTGTTTGGACTTGGTGAAGGCATCCGTGAGATCCCGGCTCTTCCAGAAAAACTCGATAAACAGGGCCGACTCACGAAAGGCCCGGCGCATGTAGCGATACTTTATCAGGATAATCGCCCAAGAGGTAATGGAAAAGAGCACCAGCAGCAGCAAAACCAGTTGAACCACCAGCCCGGCGTTCAGAACCATGTGCAGAATGTCAATTTTTGCAGAACCCATTGATCTCTCCGAATGTCATCGTTTACGGGCGCTATCGGCCCAACGCGTCCAGGCGCGAACGCGGCTATAAATTGAAGAACGCTATCCAAATTGCGGAAAGGTGTCAACTGCTTTGGTTGCTGTCCGGCAGGGAACAAATTGTCGGACTATAACCATACCGAAATCCGTGGCATATACGAGGTCACCGTGGTGCGTTAGCCGGTCGTTGCATTTCACCCCAACAACTCGTAAAAGGTGTTTTAAATGGATTATAGCAGCAATCACCCGGAAGGAGAACCGAATCTTTATGAAACACATCGCGCAGCTGCTGTTTGAAGCCTGCAGCCTGAAACGGCTGCCACGTTCCGGCTATCAATTTTTGGGCGTCGGCCGTGAGTCGGTGGCCGAACACAGCTTCAGCACCACCTTTATTGCGTATGTCCTCAGCCACATGGTTCCCGAAGCCGATGCCCGCAAGCTGATCACCATGAGTCTGGTCCATGATTTGCCGGAGGCCCGCGTCGGCGATCTGAATTACGTACAAAAATTCTATCTCCAGGCCGACGAAGGCGCCGCGGTGGATGACATGGTGCATGCGCTGCCCTTTGGCAGTGACCTGCGCGCCCTGATCGATGAATTCAACCAGGGGGCAAGCCTTGAAGCACGCCTCGCGCACGATGCCGACCAACTGGCGTTTCTGCTGGAACTTAAAGCGCTGGCCGACGTGGGACATGCCCCACCGGCGACGTGGATTCCCAACGTCCAGCAGCGCCTTCAAACGGATATCGGACGGTCGATGGCCGACAGCATTCTGTCGACATCCAGTGATATGTGGTGGCGTCAAAAATTTATTGACAGATCCGACCATACCCAATAGAGGTTGAATCTTGTTTATTAAATTGTCGGGATTCGGTGTCCAAGCCCAACATCGGCCGCTAAAAAGCCCGGCGAGTAGGAAACCATGTTTCAGACCCCTTTCAACCGAATAATGACCTTGCCCTTACCGAATTGCACCTGTCCTTCCCCAATCGATCATCGCCTTATCCGGCTATATCTGACGTCAGGCGGCACGGCTTCAACGGCGGGTTTGAACCTGAAGACGACAATACCGTTTCCTTTTATTGACCCTTAAACGTTTGGAGAGATCGCAAACAATGAAATGGTTGACCACAACCCTCGGCACATCCATCGGTAAAAAACTGATGATGGCGGCTACCGGTCTGAGCTTCATCGGATTTCTCGCGGTCCACCTGGCTGGTAACCTTACACTTTACGGCGGGGCAGATGCTTTCAACAGCTACGCCGAGCACCTGCATGCCCTGGGACCCCTTCTGGGGGTGGCGGAATTTGGATTATTGGGGCTGTTTTTGATTCATGTATTCAGCGGACTGATCATCTTCTGGCAAAACTTTAAGGCCCGCCCCACCCGGTATGCGGTAAATCGCAATCCCGGCGGGAAAACCATCGGTTCGGCCACCATGCCCTATACAGGACTTTTGATCCTGATGTTTATCCTCTTTCACCTGACCAATTTCAGCCGATTTTTTGTCGACCAGGGCGGTACGACCATCTTTCAGATCGTATCCACCGCTTTTCAGAACCCGGTCTATGTCGGCCTCTATGTGCTGGCCATGGTCATGATCGCCTTGCATGTCAGCCACGGCTTCTGGAGCCTGTTTCAGACGTTCGGCCTGAACCATCCGAAATACATGCCCGCCATCAACACGGGCGGATTGATTCTGAGCCTGGTATTCGGTTTGGGATTCGGGTTTCTGCCGATTTACATTGCGTTTATCGCCTAAGGAGGACTTTCAATGCAGCTGGATGGAAAAACCCCAAGCGGCCCGCTCCAGGATAAATGGGACAAATACCGCTTTGAAACCAAACTGGTGAACCCGGCCAACAAACGCAAATATTCGGTCATCGTCGTGGGAACCGGCCTGGCCGGGAGCGCGGCCTCGGCCTCCCTGGCCGAGTTGGGCTACAACGTCAAAACCTTCTGTATCCAGGACAGCCCCCGCCGGGCGCACAGTATCGCGGCCCAGGGCGGCATCAATGCCGCCAAAAATTACCCCAATGACGGCGACAGCATTTGGCGCCTGTTTTACGACACCATCAAGGGCGGTGATTTCCGCGCCCGGGAAGCAAACGTCTATCGCCTGGCCCAGGTGAGCAACAGCATCATCGATCAATGTGTCGCCCAGGGCGTTCCTTTTGCCCGGGAATACGGTGGCATGCTGGCCAATCGCAGTTTCGGCGGCGCCCAGGTATCGCGCACCTTCTATGCCCGGGGACAAACCGGCCAACAGCTTTTACTGGGGGCCTACAGCGCCCTTTCGCGGCAGATCGGGACGGGTAAAGTCGAGATGTTCACCCGCCGCGAGCTGGTGGATATTGTCATCGTGCAGGACAAAGCCCGGGGTATCATCGTCCGCAACCTCATTACCGGTGAAATGGAACGGCATGCCGCGGATGCGGTCGTCCTGGCCACCGGCGGCTACGGCACGGTGTTCTACCTTTCCACCATGGCCGATTCCTGCAACGTCGGGGCGGCCTTCAAAGCCTATAAAAAAGGGGCGCTGTTTGCCAACCCGTGCTTTACGCAAATCCACCCCACCTGCATTCCCCATACGAGCGACTATCAGGCCAAGCTGACCCTGATGAGTGAAAGCCTGCGGAACGATGGCCGGGTCTGGGTTCCCAAAGATTCCAATGACAACCGCCGCCCCAACCAGATTCCCGAAGAAGAACGCCGGTATTTCCTGGAAGAGAAGTATCCCAGTTTCGGCAACCTGGTGCCGCGTGACGTGGCCAGCCGCAACGCCAAGGAGATGTGCGACGCCGGCCTGGGGGTGGGGGCAACCGGTTACGCCGTATACCTCGATTTCGCCGATGCCATCAAACGGGACGGCAAAGATGTCATCCAGCGCAAATACGGCAATCTTTTCGACATGTACCGCAACATTACGGATGACAACCCTTACGAAACACCCATGATGATCTATCCAGCCTCCCACTACACCATGGGCGGCCTCTGGGTCGATTATGAACTGCAGACCACCATTCCCGGGTTGTTCTCCCTGGGAGAAAGCAACTTTTCAGATCATGGCGCCAACCGGCTGGGGGCCAGCGCCCTCATGCAGGGTCTGGCCGACGGCTACTTTGTCATTCCTTACACGATCGGCCCCTACCTGGCCACCAACGGCGTGTCTGATATTACCGAAAACCATCAGGCCTTTCGCGATGCCGCCCAGAAAGCGCTGGAACACGATCAGAAGCTGCTGGCCATCAACGGCAAGCAGACCGTGCGGGAAATTCATGTCAAGCTCGGTAAAATTATGGAGGAACACGTGGGCATGGCCCGCAACGCCGCCGGCCTGAAACAGGCCATCGAGGAAATTCAGGGCTTGCGTGAAGACTTCTGGAAAGATGTCAAAGTACCGGGAACAGCCTCCGATTATAATCTCAGCCTGCAAAAGGCCGGCCGACTGGCGGATTTTCTCGAGTTCGCGGAAGTCATGGCCCTAGATGCGCTGGAGCGGGACGAGTCCTGCGGGTGCCATCTCAGGGAAGAACACCAGACGGAAGAAAACGAAGCCAAACGTGACGACGACGGCTATTGTCACGTCGCCGCTTGGGAATACGATGGCTACGGCAATACGCCGAAGTTTCACAAAGAGCCTCTGGTATTTGAGAATGTCGCCTTAACGCAAAGGAGCTACAAGTGACAACGACGGAAGAGCACACCATCAATATAACGCTGAAAGTCTGGCGTCAAAAAGGCCCCCGGGACAAGGGGCGCTTTGAAACCATCCCCGTCCAGAATGTGGAAACCCACACGTCGTTTCTGGAGATGCTGGACCTGGTCAACGAAAAACTGACCCATGAAGGCAAAGAACCGATCGCTTTCGACAATGACTGCCGGGAGGGAATCTGCGGAACCTGCGGCTGCGTGGTGGACGGTGTACCCCATGGCCCCCAGAAAGCCATGACCCTCTGCCAGCTGCACATGCGCAAGTTTTCCAATGGCGACGTCATCGCCGTGGAACCTTGGCGGGCAAGAGCCTTCAAGGTTATCAAAGACCTGATGGTCGATCGCAGTCCCCTGGACAAAATCATTCAGTCCGGCGGCTATGTATCCGTCAATACGGGATCCCCCCAGGACGCCAATGCCATTCCGGTGCCCATGGACGTGGCCGAAAAGGCCATGGATGCCGCCGCCTGCATCGGTTGCGGGGCCTGTGTCGCCGCCTGTCCGAATGCCTCCGCCATGTTGTTTGTGAGCGCCAAGGTCTCCCAGCTGGCATTATTGCCCCAGGGGAAACCGGAAGCCGCCGAGCGGGCCATCTCGATGGTAAAAGCCATGGACGATCTTCTTTTCGGCAATTGCTCCAACCACCGCGTTTGTGAAGCGGTGTGCCCCAAGGAGATCTCCATCATCAATATTGCCCGCCTGAACCGGGAATTCATAAAAGCGGGTTTTGCTTCTGAAGCGGTTTAATCCGCTGTCCACACCGGCCTTCCGGCTGGCGGGCAAATCGCTGCCCTGCCAGCCGGGAGGCCGTGCTTCCCTCCCGCAAGGCCGGGAAACATCCAGGCTCGACCTTTCAAGCAGGCAGCCCGCGTGTTTTTTTCGCTGATAAACAAGGCGGTCATCACGCGCGCCAGGATAACATCGCATGGACCACATCGACAATCTGCTTCGATGGCTGAAAGGACTTCCCGGCACCGACACCCCCCACGGACTGGCCGCCTACAAGGCGACCGCCGCCTTGCTGGGCATCCTGATCACCTGGCTATTGCTGAAATGGTTCCTTCAGCGGCTGAGCCGTCGCCTCCTGCGCTATCCTTTTTTTAAAGAAAACGAAAATGTCCTCAACGCCATCCGCAAGGCGGTTCGCTATGGCCTGGTGATAATCGCCGGCACTTACCTTGCCCGTTTGTTCGATCTGGCGCTCCTGGAAAAAATATTCCAGGGCGTTTTGATCGTCATGCTGGCGGCACCCGCTAAAGTCGTTCTGATTGGCGCTCTGACCTATCTGGAAAAGAATGTCGCCGACCGCACCGACAACAAAGTGGATGACATTATTTTTGACCTCCTCAACCGTTTTTCTGGTGCGATTCTCTATGTCACCGCCATCATCCTGGCGTTGGATATCGTCGGCATCAATGTGATGCCGTTTATCGCCGGCGCCGGCGTGGCCGGAATCGCCATCGGATTTGCGGCCAAGGACACCCTGTCGAACCTTATCGCGGGCGTACTGCTGATAATCGACCGTCCGTTCGAAATTGGCGACCGTATCGAGGTCTGGAGTGCCCCGGCCGGCAGCGCCTCCTGGGGGGACGTGGTCGACATCGGACTGCGGGCCACCAAGATCAAGACCACCGACAATATCGTCATCATCATTCCCAATAACGAAATTATGAAGCGCGATATCGTCAATTATACGATTATCAGTTCGCTGATCCGTGTCAGGGTGAACATCGGCATCGCCTATGACGCCGACATCGATAAAGCCAAAAGCATCATTGTCGATGTTGCCCGGCAGATGGACTGGATAGCCGATCCACCGGCGCCGAAGGTGGTCGTGCGCAATTTCAGCGAATCGGCCGTAGATCTACAGTTGCGTGTCTGGATCAGTGATGCGCGGCGGCGCATGGATACGATCTCCTTCGTGATTGACCGCGTCAAAGAAGCGTTCGACCGCGCCGGCATCGAAATTCCCTACCCCAAACGGGATATCAACGTTCGCTACACCGACTTCCCGGCGCAACCGCCCATCTCCGCAGACTGACATCCTGCCTCGGAAACGGCGTTCGAAATGGAAGCACCCGAGAAAAAATAATAAAACTTGATTCCGTGGCCAAGAACAGTTATCGTTTTCGTTTATTTTAAACGATCGTAATTGGGTTCGGGTCATGAAACTCGGTGTTGAACAAATCGCCTGTGCGTTGGATCTGCCGCGGGGCAAAATCGAGCGCTGGATTCGCCAGGGCCGTATTCCTCTGGTGCAGCGCGATCATATCTGTACCTTCGATCAGCAGGTCTTGAAACGATGGGCGGCGCAGCACAACCTCGAATTCCGTCCCGAAAGACACCGTCCCGTTGAATGCCTTCTTTCCGAAGACGTCACCCTGGAAGCCGCACTGCGCAATGGCGGTATCCATTACGGCATCGAGGGCCGCCAGGTCATGGACGTGTTTCAGGCGGCCGTGGAACGCATCGAGGCGATCCCCGCGGCGGACAAACCCCGCCTCGTTGAGAAACTGCTGGAGCGAGAAACGCTGACCTCGACCGGTATCGGAAAAGGCGTTGCCATACCGCACCCACGGGAGCCTGAATCCCTCGGTATTCAAACTTCCGCCGTCGCGGCCTGCTTTCTGGCGAATCCCGTCGAATTCCAGGCGCTGGACGGCCGTCCGGTCACCATCATGTTCATCCTGCTGTCCCCTTCGGTACGCCGCCATTTGCAGATTCTCTCCCGACTTTCGTTCTGCCTTCGCCAGGAAGCCTTTGTCACATTCTTAAAAAAGACCCCGGAGGCCGATGCCTTGATGAGCCGCCTCGGCAAAATGGAAGCCCTGTGCGAAAAAAGCGGTCAGCGGTCAGGCTAACGCATGCGTTCTCCAATCTCCTGGCGCCCTCCCGCCACATGGCATTTTTTCCGATCCGATGACCGGCTTCTGCTAATTCTTGCCGGCGCCATCGTTGGCATCTGCAGCGGCGTGGCGGCTGTAGCGCTGAACCAGTCGCTCATCGCCGTTCTGGGCTATCTGCGTCCCTATCGCGCCTATTGGTGGGCCTTTGTGCTCCCTGCCGTCGGCGCCGCTTTGTCTTCTCTGTTTCTCAATAAAATCATGCGCGAAGGCGCCGGTCATGGCGTCCCCGAAGTCATCTACAGTGTTTCGCGCTATGGCGGTTTGATGCGGTTCCGTTCCAGTTTTTCGCGTCTGATATCCAGTTGCCTGACTATCGGCAGCGGTGGGTCCGCCGGACCGGAAGCGCCCATTGTTATGAGCGGATCCGCCATCGGATCCAATATTGCCCGCCTGCTCGGCCTGAACGATCGCCAGCGGGTGACCCTTGTCGGATGTGGCGCCGCAGGTGCCATTTCCGCTATTTTCAATGCCCCCATCGCGGGGTTGATCTTTGCCATGGAAATCATTCTGGGCGAATGGGCCGCTTCCAACCTGATCCCGATCGCCATTGCCGCCGTTGCCGGAACGGAAATCAGTCACTTGCTCCAGGGCAAACAAATCCCTTTTTCGCACCACCACTTCAACATCGGGGCAGTGGATATCGTGGCCTGCATCGGATTGGCGGTGTTCACCGCCCTGGCCTCGATCATGCTGACCCGCGCCATCCGGACCATTCACCACCAAGCCGACGGCATCCAACTGCCGAGCTGGCTGAAAGCCGCCGGCGGCGGATGTGCGGTCGGCCTAATCGGCCTCTATCTTCCCATGGTGCTCGGTGAAGGCTATCACGCCATTCGGGAAATGATGGAGGGCCGCTTTGCCCCTGGCATCGGCCTTGTTTTCCTCGCGGTTCTGGCCAAAATCATGGCCACCGCCTTGACCTTGGGATCGGGGGGCTCGGGAGGAATATTTGCCCCATGCCTCGTCATCGGCAGCTTTGCCGGGCTGACCTATCATCGTGCCCTGGCCTATTTGTGGCCGGGCGTGGACTGGGTCCAGGAGGGTTGCTTTGTATTGCTCGGCATGGCCGGTCTGGTAAGTGGGATCCTACAGGCCCCCCTCACCGGCATTTTTCTGATCGTGGAAATCACTGGCGGCTATGAGGTCATCCTGCCGTTAATCATCGTTTCGGCCATATCGACCACGATCTGCCACTACATGGAACCGGCCTCGTTTTATCTCAAAGACCTGGTGGAAAAGGGGCAATTGATGCGGCCGGGCACCGACGCCCGGGTTCTGGCCGACCTCGAAGTGCACGAGCTGCTGGAGACCGACTGCATTACGGTGCATACCGACATGCTGCTGCGGGATTTCGTCGATATTGTCAAACAATCCCGCCGCAACCTTTTTCCGGTCGAAGATCAGAGCGGTCAGTTTCAGGGCATGATCTACATGGACGACATCCGGCCCTACCTTTTCGATCCTCTCATGTACGATGCCGTTCTGGTCGGACAGCTCATGAACCCCCGCGTTGAAACCGTTTCACCGGATGATGACGTGGTGGAAGTCTTAGAACGAATGGACGCCGAGGGGCTGTTCAACATGCCGGTCGTTGCCAACCATCGATTTCGCGGAATGATTTCCAAATCAACACTGCTGGACCAATATCGCAAAGAACTGATGGTCCAAACTTACCATCTCAACCGGTAGAAGGAGACAACCATGTACAGCCAGCTTTTCCACATCTTCCGGAATACGCCCCTGGGCCGTGAAACCTTTCTGCAATCCCTCTACTTCTGTAACCAGGTCGATACCACGCCGGTTGTCTACATCCCCGAATTCATCAAGTTCCTCATGTATTTCGACAACGATGTGGTTCAGGTGGATCTGGACGAGTCCTATCTGACGGACCCCGCCACCGCGGAAGACCACGCGCGCATCTTATTGGACAGCGCCAATCTCAAACCCAATTTTTTCACGCCCAAAAATTTCACGGCTTCCACCCTGCCGGATATCCCCACCAATTTCGAATTCATGTGCTGCCCCCGCAGCATCAGCGACCTGTCATCCAAAATCGGATTGGGCTATATCGGCCCCCGGGTCCGACGTATCGTGACATCGGCACGCTTTCCCGTCCTGATTACCAGCGCGGTTTACAAGCCATGGACACGGCTTGTTGTGTTTTTCGGAGGGTCCGCCAATGCCCTGAACGCTTTAAAGCTTGGCATGCGCATCGCCCGCCAAACAGGCATGCCCCTCGACATCTTTACGCAGGCGGAAAACCGTTCACGTGAGGATTATGCGGCCATCATTCGGGATCATCATATGGAAGACGAGCTCGAGCGACTCCAGCAACGATGGATCTTTTTTGACGAGGGAAAATTCGAAACGAATCTCTATGCGGTGCCCCATGACGCATTGGTTATTTTAGGCGCCTACGGCCACGGTCTGATTCGTAATCTGGTCTTCGGCAGTAAAATGGAAAACATCCAATCGACGATTCCCAATAACCTTCTGATTGTCGGCCCGAACTACACAGCCGGGATTTAGGTGCCGACGACGAAGGTTTCGATCCGGATCGATGGTTTTGCTACTCCCCGCTCTCCGGATCCGATGTCATTTCATCATCCAACCTTGCGTTTCGCCGTTTTTCGATTTGGCGCGCGACAGCGCGACAAATGACATCATCGGGAAAATCGGTCCGAATGCCCGGGCAGGAATTCCCCATGGCCCGCCAGTTGGCAATATCCTCCAGAACGGCGGATAGATAAGGCCAGTTTCGGCACATGCGTGGTTTCACCGGATGAATCCGACAAAGCTTATCCCAAAATATACAATACCCGTTACCGGCCTGTGCCAATACATAGCGGGAGCCCGACAATTGACAGTATTTGGATTTAAACCGCTTCGGATCTTCGTGCAGATAGTCGGCGATCGCCTGGATGTCGGACTCGGTAACGTAAGTGCCGCCATAACCGCGGCAGCAATCGCCGCACATTTGGCACGCAAAAACAGGTTCACAACAGGGGTCAGGCGTCATGGCGTGTTTCCATGGCCCGCTTGAGGGTTACCTGGTCAACGTATTTCAGATCACCCCCCATCGGAACACCGCAGGCAATGCGGGTCACCTTGACCGGCCAGGCCTTCAACTGCTCGGCCAGATAGGCGGCGGTGGCTTCCCCTTCCACGTTGGTGCCGGTGGCGATGACCACCTCCTTCAAATCTTCTTCCCGAATCCGGCGCAATAAACTGGCAATGCGAATGTCATCCGGACCAATGCCGTTCATGGGGGAGAGCACCCCCCCCAAGATATGATAAACCCCACGAAAAGCCCCGGATTTTTCCAACGCAACCATATCGGCGGGCTGTTCCACGATGCAAAGCTGTCCGATTTGGCGGGAGGCATCCTGACAGATGTGGCATACCGTTGCATCGCTCCAGGCATGGCAGCGTGAGCAGGATTGGGTGCGTTCCTTAACCTCCAGAATGCTTTGCGCCAGTTGCTCCGCATCGCGGCGGGGCGCTTTCAGGATATGCAACGCCAGCCGCTCGGCTGTTTTCTCACCGATACCGGGCAGTTTAGCAATTTGGCGGATTAAGTTACGAATGGATGCCGGATAGTAATTCATAGATGAAATGTCCTATGCCCGGGCGTCAAAATGCATTCACGGCCGTGCTAAAATAAATCATATCAAAACAGACCGGGGATATTCATTCCCCCGGTCAATTTTCCCATCTCAGATGCCACCATTTCCTGAGACTTGCTCAGGGCGTCGTTGACAGCCGCCAGCACCAGGTCCTGCAGCATCTCCACATCATCAGGATCCACCACGTCTTTCTCGATCACGATGGTCACAACCTGCTGCCGTCCGTTGGCCACAACCTTGACCATGCCGCCACCGGACGACCCCTCGACGGTGCGGTCCGCCAATTCTTCCTGCATTTTGGCCATCTTGGCCTGAAGCTTCTGGGCCTGCTTCATCATGTTACCCATGCCCTTCATGGCAATTCCTCCTTATCGAGCGCAAGCATGTGCGCCGTTGGTTTCCATACGAAATAGCAGCCGCAGTTCGGCTGCCCCGAGCGGCATCATGACCTCCAAATTACGATGGGTCATTTTCATCAGATGGCGAAAGAATCTTGACATCCACCACTTTTCCCTGGAACAGCTCGATCACTTCCGAAACCATGGGATGGCTCAAGGCCTGCTGCTTGAGCTGGTCTTCATGGACTTTTTTTTTTTGCTTGACCGCCGGATCGGCGGATTTCCCGTGAACCACAATTTCAAACGACCGATCAAAGAGTTCCTGGACTGCATTTTGGATGGCTTGAATACTTTCCCTGCGTTTGACGCGGTTGATGCTGAAATCGTTGCCATTGATCTCGATTTCAAGGCAGCGCTCATCCATGGCGACCAGGGCTGACTGCTGGAGATTGGCCGCCAGGGCCGGCAGGCTGGCCCCCAACATCTCGACGATTTGCTGCCATGCCGTTTCGCGCTGATGGTCGTCGGACGGAATTGCCATAGCGCCGCGCGACGTCGGTTTTGGAGATGGTGGGGAGTCCTCGTTTGATCCGGAATGTGCCGCTGGGTTCCCGGGGGCGTCGGTCGCAGCGACCGTCGCTGCCGTCATCATCTTCCCGCCGTCGGAAAGCACCACCTGCCGCAGCGCTTCCACGCTGTTGATTAGGTCATCCATTGGAAGCGCCGGTTTGATCTGACAAATCTGGATCAACACCATTTCAACAGCCAGCCGGGGCTGCGCCGCAAGACGAACGAGCACCTCTTCACGGTACAGAAGGTTAAAAATTTGATTGAGTGCCCCCGCCGAAAAAGCGCCCACCTGCTCACGCAGCAGCTGAATCTCGCCTTCGGGCAAATCAACCAGCGGTGCCGCCGGATCGCCCACCTTGATCACGATCAGGTTACGAAAATGGGTCAGCAGGCTGGTGTACAATTTTTTAAGATCTTGCCCGCGGTCATAGACCGTTTGAATCGTCAGCAGAAGACGCGCGACATCTCCCGATAGAAGCGCCGCCGCCAGTTCGGTGATGAGGTGTCGATCGACGACCCCCAGAATGTTCAACACCTGTTCATGGGTGATTGGCCCGTCGGAGCAGGTCATCACCTGATCCAGCAGGCTCAATGCATCCCGCATACTTCCGCCGGCTTCGCGCGCCATGAGGATAAGGCTTTCCTCGGGGACGGCAATATCCTCGTGGGCACAGAGTTTGGCCATATACCCGACGAGGCTTTCGGATCCGATCCGACGCAAATCATAGCGCTGGCAGCGAGAAAGAATCGTTACGGGTATCTTGTGCGGCTCCGTCGTGGCAAACATGAACATGATATGCGCGGGCGGCTCTTCAAGGGTTTTCAGCAAGGCGTTGAACGCCGGAGTGCTCAGCATGTGCACTTCATCGATAATGTAAATCTTGTAAGGGCTGTAGGCCGGCATGTACTTGACGTTTTCACGCAGTTCTCGAATTTGATCGACGCTGTTGTTGGAAGCCCCGTCGATCTCAAACACGTCCGCAGCGTTGCCGGCGGTTATTTCGGTGCAGGACCGGCATGTGTTGCAGGGGTGCGGGGTCGGCCCCGACTGACAGTTCACGGCTTTGGCAAGAATGCGGGCAATCGTTGTTTTTCCCGTTCCACGCGGGCCGGAGAACAGGATCGCGTGGGCCACGCGTCCATGTTGAATCGCATTCATCAAGGTGCGGGTGACATGCCCCTGCTCGACCACATCATCAAAGGTCTGTGGTCGGTATTTACGTGCCAGAACGAGGTAGCCCATGGCTCCGGATTGCATCACAGTAGGAGGTTACGTGCAGAGGGCGTCCCGACGCTTCATGCGCAAGGCCCTGCACCAGTGCGGCGTAACATAATGAAAGCAAGGCCAAACGGCAAGGGAAAAATATTCTGAAGCCGGAAGCGGAATCAGTTAAAACAAGACGTCGCGCGGGTTTTAGAGGTATTACAAATCAGGGTGGAAATGGCGGAGAGAGAGGGATTCGAACCCTCGGTGCCGCTATAAACAGCACACACGATTTCCAGTCGTGCTCCTTCAGCCAACTCGGACATCTCTCCGCATGCGGGTAAGACAAAAAAGGTGAATCGCGGGGGATTCACCCGGGCGCGGTGCTGGCGGAGAGGGTGGGATTCGAACCCACGATCCCGGTTTTAGCCAGGATACCGCTTTTCGAGAGCGGGGCCTTCAGCCACTCGGCAACCTCTCCTTGCCCCTGACGCAAGGCGTATCATTAACGCTTTTACATTAGCCTGTCAATGGGGTCCCGGCGGATTAATGCACGGAGCGCGCCGCCGGGTCGATTTGCTTTTCACTTGATGGCGGCACCGGAATCTAGTATCAGATGCCGCCAGTGAAAACGATGACGGCGCCCCGGCGGCAGTGAAAGCCAGACAGCAATCACTGGGGCCCTTGACAGAATGATTCAAATCGTAAGGAAACCGATTCATGGCTCAAATCACCCCCTTCCGGGGCATTCGCTTCAATCCTGACCATATATCGTCCATGACCGATGTGACCAGTCCGCCCTACGACGTCATTACCGAAGCCGAGCAGGCAGAACTCCACGATCGCAGCCCGCACAATATCGTCCGGCTGGAGCTGGGGCATAAACGCCCCGGGGATGACCACAAGGATAATCCCCACACGCGGGCCGGCCGTCTCCTGTCAACATGGCTGGCGGATGGAACGCTCTTACGGGAAGAGGTACCGGCCGTTTATCTGACGGCCACGGAATTTGACACGGCCGGGCGTATGCTCACCCGCTGGGGGCTGATGGCCAGCGTAAGGCTGGAGCCCTTTGGTCACGGCGGCATCCTTCCCCATGAACGCACTTATTCCAAGGTGAAATCCGAGCGCCTGTCGCTGATGCGGGCCTGCCCGGCCAACCTCAGCCCGATCTTTGCTTTTTTTTCAGATGACCGGTCCACGCTGCCGCGCCTGATATCCCACGTGGCGCACAAGCCCCCCGTGGTGGCTTTCCAGGATAGCCACGGACATCGTCAGAGAATGTGGACCATCACAGACCCGAACTTGCATGGCCTGATTGCCGCCAATTTAAAGCAGCAGACCCTTTTTATCGCCGATGGTCACCATCGCTACGAAACAGCACTGGCCTATCGGGATGAACTGGCCCGCCGTGAGGACGGCTTACCGGACAACCACCCTGCCAATAACACCTTGATGTATCTGAGCAGCATTCAGGACCCGGGTCTGATGATTTTGCCCGCCCACCGCCTGCTGCCTGAAGTCGCTCCCGCCATCCGGCACCACTTTCTGGAACGGGCCGAGTCTTTTTTCGAGGTAAAACCGATGGAAGCGCGCGCAGGAAAAGAGCAGGCGGTCGATAGCCTTCTGGACCAACTGGCATCGACGCCCCCTGGGGAAGCGCTGGTCGTGGCCATAAAGGGTACCGAAGCGCCGGCCCTGCTTCAGCTCAAACCCGGTAAGAAAGAGACCCTATATTCAAAAGCGACACCGGATCTCCTCAAAGAAATTGATGTTACGCTTTTGACCGAATTTATATTTCCGAAGCTGTTGGAATTGTCCCCGGCACAGCTGGATGATGTCAATTGCGTCCACTACGATCACAACGCGCGCGCAGCACTGGACGGCGTATCCTGCGGACAATACGATATGGCCTTCATCATCAAACCGACCCCGATCGCCTCGGTCCGGCGCATTGCCGATGCAGGGCAGGTCATGCCGCGCAAAACAACCTACTTCGCCCCGAAGGTGATCACCGGCTTGGTCATGCATGCGCTCGACACCGCAGTGGTCTGAGTCTGCATTTCCCATGGCCTGATTAGTGGATAAATGCTTCCGATTAGGGGCGCAGCATGGCGGCCGCATCGGCGGTGTACCCGCCATCGTCGGCGTAAATGAAAAGGGGCGGACCGACAATCAACCCGGGACGTCCCGCCTTCACGACTCTGAGCAGGCATTGTTTGGCTTCCGCATCCACTCTGGAATGGATCATCCTCAAATACTTCGGCTCCAGGTGATGCGCCTGCATAGCGGCGATCAATTCAGCCAGGCGCTCCGCCGGGTAAATGAGCCAAGCGTGCCCACCGGTCGATAGAAACCGCCGGATGGATTTAATGAGCCCGTCCAACGATACGGCGATTTCATGCCGCGCGACGGCGCGCTGGTTGTGGGGGTTCATGCGTCCCGCATGCCGTCGGTGATAGGGGGGATTGGTAACAACCATGTCCACCGGTGGCCCGATATCGTCGGGTTTTAAATGTAAAAAGTCTCCCTCTATGATCTTGATACGCGACTGGAGCCCGTTTTCTTCGACATTCTTGCGCGCCAGTGCGGCAAGTTCAGCCTGGATTTCGACGCCGGTGATACATACTTCAGGGTGCCGGAAAGCGATGATCAGCGGCATAATGCCGCATCCGGTGCCCAGATCCAGAATTCTTGCGGCGGCCTTGCCCGGAAGGGCATGAAATGCCAAAATGGCGGCATCTATTGAAAAGCGGTAGCCTTGACGGCTCTGACATACTTTCAAATGCCCCTCAAGAAAGGTATCAGTCGACCAGCAAGTTGTGTTTGACGTTCTCACTTCTTTGACAACGCCCCGATTTTAAATTGAATATCTTCTAAAACCCTGGCGCCTGCGGCCTGATTGAGTCGTTCGATCAATTCGTTTTTCATGAAATGCAGTTCCTGCAACCAGGCCGAACTGCTGACATGAACCAGGAGGATACGCTGTTTGAAGGCCTCCGGCTGAGCATTGCGCGCCAGTGTTTCACCGACCACCCGATCCCAGAATCCCCAGACCGCGCGCGCGTTGTGACCTTCGCCGCCCTGGCATGTTTGCAGCACCTTTCCGATAATCGTGGAAATCGGCTCACAGGTCGAGGGTTTTCTTTCCTTATCGCCCATTGAAGCGACATCCTTGTAAACGTATCATCGTTGGATACAGGGCAATCCCTGATGCGATCCGTTTATAGCGGTCTCGGAATTGTCCTGTCAAATCCGCCGGGGCCTTTTTCCTGCCGGGTGCTCCCCCTCGCCGGCGATCCATAAAAATCCGTCAACACATCCTGGATTTCTGGCTAAACCCTCGCCCTCAATACCTATAATCCTTGATATCACAAGAAGTTGAGCCGCTTTTCCCTTGACTTGCCTACGCGGGTAACCTAATTAAAAAGGTACCATTCGAACCTCGCCGAATGCCAAAAAAACAACACTTAGGATTGCGATGGCCATCTCCGGCCTTATGATAATGATAATATGCACAAGCTCGTAACATACACCCTAACAGGAATAAAAAAATGACTTGGGACTGGGAAAAGCTGAAAGACCAACAACAGGGACGCCGTCCCGCACCACCTCAGGTCGACGAGGTGTTGAAAACCATTAAAAACATTAAAATCCCCGGCGGGCCGATCGTCTTCCTCTTGCTGCTGGTTGTGCTGGGGATCTACTCCTCCGTCTATGTGGTCGACACGGATGAGGTCGGCGTCGTGCAGCGGTTTGGCAAATATGCCAAAACCACCCAGCCGGGCCTCAATTTTAAACTTCCCTTCGGGATCGAAACTGCACGCCTTGTGCAGGTTCGACGCATCCTCAAGGAAGAGTTCGGCTTTAGTTCCGAACGCATGGGGGGGCAGGGCCGGACGATTGCGGTCAGTGAAAACAACAGCGAATCGCTCATGTTGACCGGGGATCTGAACGTGGCGGTGGTTCCCTGGATCGTCCAGTATCGTGTCAAGGACCCCTACGACTACCTGTTCAAGGTGCAAAATGTCACTCAATTGTTACGGGATATGTCGGAATCCGCCATGCGGCTTGTGGTGGGCGATCGCAGTATCAACGAAGTCATCTCCAAGCGCGAGGAAATTGCGGTCGAGGCCAAGGAAGTGCTCCAGGGCGAACTCGACAATGCCCAGGCCGGCATCACCATCGTCACCATCGAGATGAAGCGGACCAATGTTCCCGGCCCGGTGCAGCCCTCGTTCAACGAGGTCAACCAGGCCACCCAGGAGAAAGAGCAAACCATTTACCAGGCCAGGGAAGAATACAACAAAGCCATTCCCTCGGCCCGTGGTGAAGCCGAACGGGTCATCAGGGCCGCCGAAGGTTACGCTCTGGACCGCGTCAACCGCGCGCAAGGTGATGCGGCCCGTTTTTCCGCTATTTATAAGGAGTATGCCAAGGCCAAGGACGTTACCCTAAGGCGGCTCTACCTTGAAACGCTAAAGGAGCTCCTCCCCCGTCTTGGGCCCAAATACATCGTGGACGACAATCAGCGCAATGTCCTGCCATTACTCAATTTAAACCAAAGTGCGATGAAACAGCGAATAGGTGCCGGCAATGAGCAATAAACTAACATATGTCCTTCTGGCGGTCTTCATCGCTGCGGCTGTGGTTTATACTTCCGCATTTGTGGTGGATGAAACGGAGCAGGTCGTGGTCACGCGGTTTGGAAAAATTGTCAGGGAACCCCTGACCGATCCCGGTCTCAATTTTAAGCTGCCGTTCTTCGACAAGGTCAATAAATTCCCAAAAAACCTGCTTTTCTGGGATGGTGATCCCGGCCAGATTCCGACCCTTGAAAAAACCTATATCTGGGTGGATGCCTTCGCGCGCTGGCGCATTATAGACCCCATCAAGTTCAAGCAGACTGTCGATACGGTTTTCAGCGCCCAAAGCCGCCTGGACGAAATCATCGATCCGGCCGTCCGGAATGCTGTCACGAGCTACCGTTTGATCGAAACCGTGCGCCGCAGTAATCGGGTGTTGGATACGTTTGAAGTTGGTATCGAGAAAGACGACGCCGCTGATGAGCGGATACGGTATGTCATCACAGCCGGCCGGGAAAAAATCATGCTGGGCATCCTGAAGCAGGCCCAGCCTAAATTGGACAAATTCGGCATCGAGCTGGTCGACGTCAAAATCAAACGCATCAACTACGTGGATCAGGTTCGAAATTCCGTCTACAATCGCATGATCGCTGAACGGAAGCAAATTGCTGAGAAATTTCGTTCGGAAGGTGTCGGTGAAGCCCGCAAAATTAGGGGTAACAAGGAAAGGGACCTGAAGCAGATTGAATCAGAAGCCTACCGCACTGCTGAAGAAGTCAAAGGCAAGGCGGATGGCCAAGCCGCGGATATCTATGCCCGCGCATTCGGGGTCGATCCCGAATTCTACTCCTTCCTCAAAACAATGGAAGTCTACCGGGAAACGCTTAGCGGCGACAGTACGCTGGTACTTTCAACCGACTCCGATTTTCTGGGCTACCTGAAAGGCCTCCCCGATTCTATCGAATAAATGCAAACGGAGAAAGCACCTGGGAATCCTTACCAGGTGCTTTCTCACGGCAACAGAAATCAGATCGGGAGTTACCTACCCTTTCTTCTCTGATGGCGCGTCCGGGCCAGCAATTTTCTGTGTTTATGCTTTCTCATTTTCTTACGGCGTTTTTTAATGACGCTGCCCAAAGGATCACCTCCCTGAATCAGGTTAACATTTTAAATAAAATCGTTTTTATAGCACCCTTTGAAAAAAGGTGTCCAGTGTTTTTTACATTAAACCTTCAATCCTATGCTTTAATATAAAATTAATATATTAATTCAGATAGTTATATTTTCATACGGTTGTTATTCGAGCCGGTATATGCTAATGTTACAGGACTTCGCGCGTTTAGCCTTTGCTTGATACCGCCTTTTTCCGATACTGAGCACTCGCAATGATGACCATGCAATGTTTTCAATCCGATCAGATTGTGCTGATCAACGATGCCGTTGCCATGGCCGAAGAATTGGTCAGCAACCACTACAAGCTATCGGCGACCCAATGGCTGCGGCGCAAGTATGATGTCCGAACGGCGGCGGACCTCTCACCCGGTGAAATCATTACCGGTCCTTTTGCCCAGGTGATTCGTTATGAAGGCCGCAAGACAACTGTGGCACTGAATTCGGAAGCGTTCGACTTTTATAAAATCTGCCTGCAGGATCATGCCATTCTGGAAGCATTGGAGCGTTCGCCAGCACTTCGATTGTTTCCTTTCAGCCTCTACATCATTACCCACGAATTAATCCATATCGTCCGATTCACCAAATTCCTTCAGAGCTTCGTGGCCACCGATAGTGAAAGACTTCTGGAGGAAATACGGGTCCACGATAAAACCCACGAAATCCTCGAACCGGTTCGCGTCCCTGACATGACGGCCGTTTTCGATTTCTACGCCCGCTGGCGTGACGAATTCGACAGTCTCCGTGATCCGGCATGAAAAATAACATGGATCACAACGCGATTCCCATCTGCGAGAAGCGGCACGGAACCAACCGAATTCCATGAAAAATTCCCCATCATAAAATTATGTCACGGATCGTATCCGAAATCCATCGCCTCCCCCTTGACAATAGCCTATTGCTGACTATTTTTTACCAACTTTACGTGGCCAAGTCGCCCATCGAAGTCGATAAAGTTTCTAATTTTGTTGGAGGTTTTGAGAATGCCCCTTTATGAATATGAGTGCACCCAATGCGGCCAGGTAGAGGAGGCGCTTCAGAAATTTTCCGATAAGCCCCTCAAAAAATGCCGGCAATGTTCAGGAAGCCTTCGCAAGTTGATTTCCAACAGTAGCTTTCATCTTAAAGGCACCGGATGGTACGTAACCGACTATGCCAAAAAGTCCGCGACCGACGCGACCTCAAAAGGTAAGAACCAGCAATCCAAAGCACCAGACGCTAAACCCGCGCCCGAGAATTCAAAATCCGGCAGCTCTGCCGATTAGATGACACCCATATTTTGCATCTTCCGCCATGGTAACACGGACAATATGATTCGGTGCGTTCGACATCCCGGATGGCTGGGCTGGAAATAGAAGCGTAGATTTGTTTCAAATGTTCAAACCGACTAAAACGATCGAAACGACCCCCTTTCAGGCCGAACCTGCCCGAAAGCGTCACCATCAGGCATATTTGGCTACAGGCTGTTAGGTTCATTTAATCTTTACCGAATTAAAAGGAGACAGGTAAGAAATGAAGATCAGACCATTAAACGACCGAGTTCTAGTACAGCGCATGGAAGAAGAAACCAAGACGAAAGGCGGCATCATCATCCCGGACACGGCCAAGGAAAAACCGGCCGAGGGTAAAATCATTGCCGCCGGCAACGGCCGTTTGGGTGATGACGGAAAACGTATTCCGCTCGAGATCAAAAAGGGCGACCGCGTGCTTTTCAGCAAATACGGCGGTACCGAAGTCAAGGTAGACGGCGAAGAATACCTGATTATGCGGGAAGACGACATTCTTGGAATCATTGAATAATTATTGAAAGATACGGAGGTTAGAAAAAAATGGCGAAACTGATCAAGTACGACCAGAAAGCCCGCGAAGCCATGCTTCGAGGTGTTCAAACGCTTGCTGATGCAGTCGTGGTGACCTTAGGTCCCAAGGGCCGCAATGTGGTTATCGACAAATCATGGGGCTCTCCGACGGTGACCAAAGACGGCGTGACCGTGGCCAAAGAAATCGAGCTCGAAGACAAGTTCGAAAACATGGGCGCCCAAATGGTGAAAGAAGTTGCCAGCAAAACCAGCGATATGGCCGGTGACGGTACGACGACCGCTACGGTTTTGGCACGCGCCATTTACGAAGAGGGCCAGAAACTCGTTGCCGCCGGCAACAACCCCATGTCCATAAAACGTGGCATCGACACCGCTGTGGATTTTGCCGTCAAAGAACTGCACAAAATGAGTAAGCAGACCAAGGATCAGCGTGAAATCGCCCAGGTCGGCACCATCTCAGCCAACAACGATGAAACGATCGGCAACATCATTGCCGAAGCCATGAACAAGGTCGGCAAGGAAGGCGTTATCACCGTTGAAGAGGCCAAGGGTATGGAGACCAACCTGGACGTGGTCGAAGGGATGCAGTTCGATCGCGGCTATCTTTCACCGTATTTTGTGACGGACCCTGAAAAGATGGTCGCCTCCCTTGAAGACCCCTATATCCTGATCAACGAGAAAAAAGTAAGCAACATGAAAGATCTTCTGCCGATCCTGGAACAGGTTGCCAAAATGGGCAAACCGCTCATGATTATTGCAGAAGATGTTGATGGCGAGGCATTGGCCACATTGGTCGTCAACAAACTGCGCGGAACGCTGCAGGTAGCCGCGGTCAAAGCTCCGGGTTTTGGTGATCGCCGCAAAGCCATGCTGGAAGACATTGCGATTCTGACCGGCGGCCAGGTTGTTTCAGAAGATCTTGGTATCAAGCTCGAGAATCTCGGTGTCGCCGATTTGGGAAAAGCCAAACGCATCAACATCGACAAGGACAATACCACGATTGTCGACGGTGCCGGCTCACGCAGTGCGCTGGAAGGGCGGGTGAAGCAGATCCGTGCCCAGATTGACGAAACCAGCTCTGACTACGATCGGGAAAAACTTCAGGAACGTCTGGCCAAGTTGATTGGCGGCGTTGCTGTGATCAATGTCGGTGCGGCCACGGAAACCGAAATGAAAGAAAAGAAAGCCCGCGTTGAAGACGCCCTGAATGCAACCCGTGCAGCCGTTGAAGAAGGCATTGTGCCGGGTGGTGGTGTAGCGCTTGTTCGCTGCCTTGATGCACTGGATAAAGCCCGCGGCAAAGTCAAGGGCGACCTGAAATTAGGCGTTGACGTTGTCATGCGTGCGATTGAAGAACCCCTGCGGCAGATCGCCAACAATGCCGGCGCAGAAGGCTCTGTTGTGATCGACAAGGTCAAAAATATGGAAGGCGCCATGGG
The DNA here is from genome assembly GCA_014237395.1 of Desulfobacteraceae bacterium. Taxonomy (GTDB): domain Bacteria; phylum Desulfobacterota; class Desulfobacteria; order Desulfobacterales; family UBA5852; genus JABZFP01. The sequence goes on from JABZFP010000015.1 coordinate 150,323, forward strand.
GTACAATGCGGCAACCAACACGTATGAAGATCTGATCGAAGCCGGTGTGATCGATCCTACCAAAGTCACCCGTTTTGCACTGCAGAATGCCGGCAGTGTCGCGGGCCTGATGCTGACCACGGAAGCCATGATTGCTGATAAGCCGGAGGAGAAATCTGACGCTGGCGCAGCTGGCATGGGCGGCGGCATGGGCGGCGGTATGGGTGGTATGGGCGGCATGGGCGGCATGATGTAACCCAAAACCGCCATCGCTCAACCGGTAGACCAATCAAACCCCCTGTCTATTGTGACAGGGGGTTTTTGCGTTGGAACTCCGCCAGATCACTTGACAATTCATAGGCTGGACGATAATGATAGAGAGTAGATAGAATCCTTATTTTAATAAAGAAACCGACTTTTTAACTCAACTCATTAACGAATCGGAGCGATCAATGAAAACAACCTCCCCACTCCGAATCATCCTGGGGGCATTCATCATGGCGACGTTGGCATTGATTCTGCCCGCAGCTGCCTATTCCGAAAACACGATAGAAGACCATATTATTGAAACTGAAACCGGCATCTACTACATTGTTCAGCCTGGCGACACCCTGTGGGACCTTTCCCAGAAGTTTTCCGACTCGGCCTGGCTTTGGCCTGATATGTGGAATGAAAACCAACAAATCACCAACCCCCACCTTATCTATCCGGGTGATCGCATCAAACTCTACCGCCGGGCAGATGTCAATCGGGTTCAAACGGGCGTGACAAAACCTATGCCAGCCGGAAAAACGTATACTTATCATGATATCGATGCGGTTGGCTTCATCCGAAAAAAAGCGCTCGAACCCGACGGCACTATCATTGGTGTCAAACGCTCGAAGAACATCGTCAGTGATTACGATGAGGTGTATATAACACCACTGTCCGGGCGGACCTTTACCGTGGGTGAAAAATACACCGTCTACCGCACACTAAACGAAATTGCCGACAACGAATCGAATGCCTATATCGGCATTCAGCATTATCTACTTGGCGTCGTCGAAATAATGCAGGTTACACCGGATGTGGCCATCGGCCATATCAAAAAATCTTTCCGGGCAATGGCCGTCAATGACAAGGTCACCCCATACCTCGAGCGGCCGGCCATCATTGAGATCAAAGAAAGTGTACCGGGCCTCATGGGCAAACTGATTTCCACTGAAGATCATCATAACTTGATCGCCGAGTATCGAACGGCTTTCATTGACAAAGGCGAAATCGATGGGATCGAGATTGGACAATACTACACAATTTTTAACAAGATAGAGGATCGTGTTGTCAGCAGTGGTAAGGAAAAGACGATCACCATCCCGCCCCAGAAAATGGGGTCGATCCTCGTACTGCACACCGAGGAGAATACCGCTACGGCTCTCATCCTCCAGTCAGAACCGGGGATTGAGGACTGGGCACCGATGGGCACACCTTTTTAAAACAGCCCAAAAAACCTGTCTGGCAATCGAAAACCATTAAAAGAGGGCCTTCATTAGAGGCCCTTTTTTTATTCGTTTGAATCGGTCTTCTAAACAACAATTTTGCGGGCACTGGTAACCCGAAGCACCTCTTCGTAGGACGTCACCCCATCGAGCATTTTTTGAATGGCGTTTTCCCTCAGGGTCACCATCCCCTCCTCTTTGGCCCGAATCCTGATATTCTCGATGTTGGTCTTAGCCGTGGTCATTTTCCGAATCGCCTCTGAGTAGGGCATCACTTCAAACGCAGCGGATCGGCCACGGTAACCGGTTTGACGGCAACGATTACAGCCACGCCCCCGATAAAGTTTAACAGCGCCCTTCAACCCGGCATCAATCCCCGCCATCCGAAGTTCACTAGCACCCATCGTAAAAGATTCTTTGCAATACTCACAAATGACACGCAGCAGCCGCTGGGCAATCACCCCGATCAGGGTTGCTTGAATAAGAAACGACGGCACACCGAGATCCAACAGGCGGGTGATACTGCTGGGCGCATCGTTGGTGTGCAGGGTCGACAGCACCAAATGGCCGGTCAATGCGGACTGTACGGCATTCTCAGCTGTTTCGAGGTCCCGCATTTCACCGATCATGATAATATCCGGATCCTGACGTAAAATCGTTTTCAGAATGGATCCGAAGGTTACCCCAATTGCCGACTGGACACCGATCTGGTTAAAATCCTCATGAATCATTTCGATCGGATCCTCCACCGTCACAATATTGTTTTCCGGCGTGGAAACTTTGCGCAGAGCAGAATAAAGTGTTGTGGACTTACCACTACCGGTAGGACCGGTCACGAGGATAATCCCATGGGGCATCCGGATAAATTGGTCAAATTTGCGAAAATCTTCAGCCATGAACCCTAACCCATCCAGATCTTGAATGAGGATATCCGGATCCATAACGCGCATCACCATTTTTTCGCCAAAAGCGACGGGAACGGAAGAAATTCGTATTTCGACTTCCATGCCCCCCTTGTCCATTTTAATCCGGCCGTCCTGGGGGCGGCGCTTCTCGGCCATGTTCATGCGGGAGAGCGCCTTGATTCGTGACACGATGGCGTTATGGACTTTTTTGGGGAGACGGTAAACCGTGTGAAGCACCCCGTCAATCCGCATCCGAACCATGACGACCTCACGCTTAGGTTCGATATGAATATCCGAGGCCCTCTGATCAAACGCATAAATAAACAAGTGGTTAACCGCATTGACAATATGCTGGTCGTTGGAGGGCAAATCATCGCCGGTTTTCAGTCGTACGTATTGCTCAAGATTGCCGATGTCGATGGCTGAAGATGAAAACAGATCCTCTGCCGCTGCAATGGATCGTTTGAACCCGAAAAATTCATCAATCAGCTTGATGATATCCGTTTTGGAACTCACTGTCGTGGCAACCCGCATATTGGTCACACGGGCAACATCATCCAGAACCTCCATATTAAACGGATTGGGTGTTGCCACCGTTAGCATGCCGTTGTCGACCCTGATGGGCAGCACAAGATGCTTCATGGCAAAATTACGCGGGATCGTGGTGGTTACGACGTTGAGATCCAGTTTAAGGGGGTCGATCTTCTGGTAGGGGAGGTCCCACTCCTTGGCAAGGACCTTAAAAATGTCATCCTCTTCTAAACCACCAGGACGCCCATCAGCACGGGGTGGTTTCAGACGGGCAACGACATCCACGAAAGTTACCGGGTTACTGATTTTAAGCCCGAAAGAAGCATTACGTTTGCGGTTTTCCCGCTCTATCTCATCTGTGACCTTTTCCCGTCGTACCAGTATTTGTTTGGCCTGGTCCGTGGTCAACAGTTTGTGTTTGATCAAGGCACGACAGACATCTTTCGGGGCAAATGGTTCGTTAAGATCGGTGGGTGGCATTAATCATCAATTCTCCAAAGGGTCATCGACATGCCTATTGAGGATAGCACATCAATAAATCAATACATACACTTACCGTTCATGAAACTATGAAAGCCAATGGTGAGTCCCCAAAAAACTTTCCCCTCTGCATATGTAAGTCTCGGCATATACGAATTGAGAACGATAGCAGAATTAACATGTCAGCGCTTAGGGTAATTCTAACCCGGTTGATGAAATGCTAATCCAACTGATCGGCGAATGCAATGTTACAGATGAGAAAAAACGCGCTAATACTGTATTATCGTTTTTCAATCGGGTTGGATCGCAGCTTGCGATAATTTGGCGGGGAAAGGCCTTATCGACAGGAGCGAACCGCTTCAATTCAAAGCGGTTTGTGTAGCAGTGGGGTCTCTTGGTTCAGATCATTCACGATTACGACGGTGGAAATAATATGATCAGGCAACTTCGGTAAGTCGTCGACTACGGACTTCCTCTTTAGAGCGATCAGCCCACTCCATGACGCGTTTGACGAGGGTCTCGTGTCGGCTTTCCTTGCTGAAGGAAAGGAATTCTTGACGTCGGCCAACAACCTGATCGAGAATCCACTCATCAATTGCCTCTCCCGACCGCCCCAATCCCCGCACCAAAACTTTGAGGTGTTGTAAAAAAGCCTCGATCATCGCGCTGTCTTCCGCCAAACGATACAACTCACTATCGGGGTTGCCATATTCATTTATGGCGCTCCGCAAGACGGATCGAGCCACATCCCCTCCCAGTAATGCCACAAAAATATGTACCTCACGCTCCAAAGAAAGCAGATATTTAAACCCCATATCGTCCGTGCTGTCAAAACCGGAATCAAGGGATATGACAATCTTACGATGGATCGTTCTGATCTTTTCAAAAAGGGCTTCTCTTTCCGCATCGATCAACATCAAGCTTGCCGTGGCGGCCTCACGATTCAGGCCTTCCTTTACGAGAAAAACTTCTTCCGGCGTAATCTCGATATCAATGTCCAATTCTTTATTGTAGCGTCGTAGCAAAAGATTAGCGAGCATCATCGCATTACGATTTGAAAATCGAACAGTCTCCGGTTCCTCCAGAAAGTCACCCAATAGCACCCGAAGCGCTTTTTCGGGCTTTTCCATTTTTACAAAGAGTAATTGCAGTGCATTGAGAAAGGCAATGCGATCATCCCGCTGCATCGGCTGTTTAAGAAAATGCCACAAAATCTCGAATACCTTCGCTTCATAGCGTGAGAACTCACCCACGCAGTCCTCAAACCCAATTTTGCTGAAGCGCCCTTCGGCATTAAAGCATCTCTCAAGCAATGATAGGATTTCTCTTACATCCATAGGGGAAATGTCAAAATCCCGGCTGAGAATCTCAAGATCGCGTGCGTTAAAATGATTTTCTTTTCCGCCGATCCGACGCATTTTTTGTCGCGTATCAAGCCGACCTACGTAAAACTCAATAATGCGGGCCGCCACCTCGTGCAGACGGCCAATTTCGAATATCTCAGCACCATCCTTCACGGACAGCAAACCATTAACAACACTGAGTTGGCGGACAACATCATCTGGCACCTTTTCCATACGCCACTGAATGTTGGCCAAAATTTCATCCATGATCATTCCCCTTTTGGGACGATCACCGATGGCGGAAACCATGTCTGAAACCCGTTTAATCCGGAACCCAAGCTCACGCGCGTTCACCCGGTTGTAATCGCTTCCATAGAGGCTCTCCAGATAGAGGGCTTGATCAAAGGAGGTGTTCTCAAATTCTTCATCCACAAGTCGCGCGATCTGGGCCTTTGCTTTTGGTAATTTCCCAACCGTTCGATCGAGAAGGAGCCAGCGGATGTTATTCAGTTCAATGGGCGGTAAAATAAGCTTCTGGCGCAAGTTCTTTACGCCGGCGATGGCATCGTAAATACCGGCATAGCGGTGGGCGCCGGTTGATGTATCCGATTCTTTTATCCAGTTGCACACTTCCTTTACCAACATTTTCATGGCATCGGGCTTGATTGCGTTGAGCCCTGCCAACATCGTCAAATTTGGATCGGGAAGTCCCTTCTCATCTTTCATCAACGCCAATTTGACAATGTCCCCGTTATTGTGAATCTCAATATCCTCAGCTTTTCTCAGTGCCTGTGGATATTTGGCAATAATCGCGATCGATGTTCGCAGTCGCTCGAACAACTCCGGAGTGTCACCCGTCAGCTTGAGATGGAGGGTGAGCACCTTGAAGCTGTCAAAGGTTGTAAACGCTTTTGACACCAGAGCATTAAGGTATGTCATATGGTCGCCGACACGACGAATCATCATCGCAACGGCTTCTCGATCCATGACGATGTCACTGAAAAAAACTTGATAATCCGGAAGGACGCCATCGCCGCTCTGGGAGGAAAGACGGCATGCACGAATCAACAGGGTACCGTCATGGCCAGAACGCTTGTTGAGCTTATCGAGTGTTTTCGCCAACTGGGCGTAAGGATCGATTTGCAACGGGACATCGATCGTTTCGTCGATGGAAGTCGACTCGATTCCCTCTTCCAATGTGTCGTGATCCCGACGCAGGCAGGCACTAAGCAGGTGGCAGAGTTCGACCAGCAGTGTAATCAAGGCATCGTTCCGTCCCTGACTGTCATACAAACTTTCAAGGATGGGCAGCTCCATATCGTCCATTGATCTCTCATCCCCTCTGGTATTGAATCGCACCTGCTACGCCCTGGTAGGGCCTAACCCTGCGGCCGGCTAAACTACAAATACGACGGCGCCAACGGTATCGCTGTTAAATGCGCACCGCTTGACACAATTGCCATCTAATTTTTTCATTCATTCCGGCAATTAATCAATAAAACTCGTTAACAGTGAAAAATGGCGTTTTTTGGTGTACACTTTGTTTGTGCTGTGCAGCCCGTATTACCGCTGTCATGATAGCGGTAGAGAGCTTGCCCCTTGGAAGAATTGCTACGAACCTGGATTTTCGACAGCCTTTTTAACCGCTTCCGTCTCTTCCTGAAAGGCATCCCGACGTTTCTGATAGTCGGCAATTTTACGATTAAGCACTTCAACTTTTTTATCGTATTCAGCAACAGCCGCCGTATCCCGGCCAGCCAATGAATTCGCGAGCTTTTCCTTCTCTTTAAGCAGGTTATATTTTTCTTCCATCAAATCAGCAAATTCTTTGTCTAGTTCTTTTTTCCGCTGGTTCAACTCTTTAATGGTTTCTTCGTCGACGACCGGCACGGCCTGGTCATCTTTCTCTGAATCATCATTTTCTTCAACGTTGTTCCCAGCAGGAGAATTATCGTCTATCGCGGGTATCTGTGACGGCGCACTGTCAGACACTCCCTCAAATGTTTCAGTGGCGGGGCGCTGGTCCTCGGGCACATCCGCCCAGTTGTCGGTATAACGGATATGCCCCTCTGCATCGCGATACTTGTAATATTCTGCCGTTGCAGATGAATAACTGAATAAAAGCAAGGCTACCACAACGACCGAACCTAAAAACATACTTTTTTTCATTCTATTTTCCACATCATTACGATTTCGCCACTATTGTCTATCATGACGCCGACCCGCTGGTCTTCATGAAAGTCGGAAGGTTGCAGGGGCGTGTTGTAGGCATCGAAAAAACGGGCATTTTCAGCCAGTCGAAAAACGGCATCGTCAATTACCACCTTGTTATTCTCCAGGAAACGTTCGAAAACCGGCATTTTTTCCGACTGTGCATCGGAGCTCTGGGCCCCCGCCGTCGTTATATTCAACAACACGAGTAATACCGCCACCCCCGATAATAGTAGGATCCTTTTCATAAATCCTCCCTGACCGTCGCGTTACCAGGTCCGCCAGTACAGGAATCCCAGTTTTTCACCAGCGGTCTGTTCTGTTTCTACATTAGCATCGGATGTACTAAAGTACAACCGATCGGTGTCGGTACCTTCGATTCCGAGCACGGCCGGCGAATACCACAGGCCGGATTTCTTCAAGCCGGTGGGAGCCACCCAGATAGGGTTCGATGGTGTTCCGATGTTGATCAAGTCTGAACTGTTTACCCGATCATCTCCATTAATATTAAACAGCGCCGAATTGCTCTGACCGCCATTGCAGGCATTGAGGCCATAGACAATGGAATCTCCTCCGGCCTTGCAGGGAGATTCGGACGGTATGGTGGGAACGGCGTAGACATATCCGCCCCGAATCATCGGGTCGTTTACAAGCCGCTCACTGCTGCCCGGCAAATCCAGATACCAACCGACATGGCGGCCGTCAAAGCGGCTCGGATCAAACCACTCGATGTTGTTATCGCTGACCACGATATATTGGTCATCGCTGTAAATCACCGCCTGTTGCAGCAGCGAAGCCTTCAACTCCTCGGTATCAAGCGTGATCGTTCCATTGACATTGGTAATAGAAAAGGAAATCAGGTCATCGGCCGGATAGCTCCGTATGCTCACTTTATTCTCAGAGGCTTCAGCCGTAACCCCGCTGAGGCCATAGGTCAAATCATTAATGCATTTGGCCAGGCCGGAGGCCGCAAGGAATTCGTGGTTTTCCTGGTCAGTTAAAGGCGCATGGGTAAACGTCGTAGTGTTGATTCTAACCTCATCTCCCAAATCCGAGGCCGTCAAATCCAAAGTGTAAACGATCTGATCGGTTCCGGGTATCGCCGGGTTGGATAGCAAATTACTGAGCTGTCGGTTGCTATCAAAATAGCCGAAAAATTTGGTTTCCGGGTCCAGGGCATCTGCCGAATAGATAACCGGATTCAACGCCTCCCACTCATCAGCCCAATCCCAGATACCATAAATGGTCTCCACGCTGCTGTAGGTAAGGTAGTCATCCATGCCAAGATATCGCCCGGTGCCGAACACCACGATGTTCCCCCGGCGATTGAAGTCGCAATGGTTCATGACATCAGGGGTCGTGGTAATCGGCTGCCGGAATCCGCTCAGGTTTTTGGCTTGGAACAGGGGCATCTTGGTCCCGTCTTCGGCCTTGTATGCCACGTCCCAATCATTGATGTTACTGGAACTCAAATCAAATTTCCAAAGGTTGCCCAGCAGATCTCCAGCATAAGCCGTATCGACCAGGCCGTCCAGATTATCGTCCACGAGGGCCGGTGATGACAGGCCGTTGCACGCATCATCAGAGCTATAAGGTGTGCCATCCGCACCATCATCGTTAGCCCCAGCCTCCGTATCAATGCGCCTCGGTTCAGCGGTCAGGGGAGTACCGTCGCTGCTCAGGCGCCAGGCGAAGAGAACGGCTCTGCCGTTTTCGCTATCGTAGCCATTTGGCATTATGGCCACGTAGCCCGCAGGGGTATTCACAACAAAGCCTTGACCAAAAGTGTACCCCACATCCGGGTCATAAGCGGCATTTTCCGGATCTGAATTGGTGGGCCATTCCCATTTCACGATGCTGCCGGCATCGTCTTCTCCATCAAATCCCGTGTTGCCAATGGTGCTGATATCCAGGCAGTAATACCCCCTCCCCCCTCTGCCAAGGCCGCCCAGGAGAAGTGCCGCACCAGAGCTGCCAAGCTTCGAGATAGTCGGTTCGTTGTCTACGTAATAGCGATGTACATAGGGATCGTCCGCCAAATGCTTCAGATTGGCAAAGACCAAGTTCGGGACATAGGCAAAAATTTCTTCTCCTGTTTCCTCGTCCAGAACATGCAGCATGCCGTCATTGGCCCCCACAAAAACCACCCCGGGATCGCTGTCCCAGCGATAGCCGATGGGCGAAGCATGCACCACGTCGCCCAATATATGAGTCCGGTCGCGGAACAGCCCGCCTTCCTCACTGGTGTCACCGCGCAGAAAGTCTACCAATTTCCGTGCTGTGGCTTCATTCCCGTCGAGCAGCAGTTTCTGGCTATTGCTCAGGGCGCCATATTCAAATGTGACCCCGGCTTCAAGGGTATCGTTGAAGGTGATAATTTCGCGGGTGGTCCAGGTCCGGCTGTCCAACTGATCCTGCGCGGACCAGTTGACGCGATCCACATAACTGCCGTCGGCCAGGCGGTCCTTTTCGACCAGGCCCGTATCCTGGTTCAGCGGTTTGGACATGACATCACCGCTCCAATCGCTCGGTAAGTAGGTCGCCTGATAGAGCGCGGTATCGCTCTGAAGCTCCTGCGCATTGATGGAAACCGAGGATCCGGTCGCGGTCGAGCCGGTAATGCTTTTCATAACGGCATCCAGGGCATCGACAAGCTGCTGGGGATCGTCCGCCGTATAGAACTGTCCGCGTCCGTTTATCGCCGCATGGTAGAGATCGTCGATTTTGCGTTTATCGTCATCGAGCGGCTCTTGCCATTCCGGGCACACGGCCTCCGGACAATCCTCGTCATCCGGATCGCATTGCGGCAGGCATTCATAGGCAGGGTCTTGCGGGTCAAAATCGCCATGTACCCCGAATGCCACGCTGTAAGTCACCATATGCTGGTGGGGGGCAATATCATAATGATACGGCTGGACATTGTTCGACAACCCTCCATCCAGATCGTTTTCATAATAGAACATGGCGATATCCGCCAGCGTGGGATCGTCATTAGCATTGTTGGGCCCCATGAAGACACCCTGGTCGTAAAGCGACGGAATGTTATAGCTTGCAGGATTGCTGGGGTTACGGGCCGATCCGTCACTGTCGGCGTTGCGATCTCGCAGCTCGCCCTCCACAGTCCAATCGCCGCCGTTATAGTAGCCGTCGGTCATCACGATGGCGAATGCCCTCTGACAGCCACCGCCGGCCGCTTCGGGGGCCCATGGCGGGGTAGTGCTAAGATATTCGTTATCACCACCGTCGGCCAGGTCATGCTGGTCGAAATATTGCCCCACATCCTGAAGCGCCCGACGCAGCGGTGTGCCGTCCGTTTCGATATTGATATTGTAAAGGTTGGTAAGCACGGTCTGGCTCTGATCACCGGCATCGTTCGCATCGACCAGCATTGTTTCGTGGTTGTCAACATCGCCGTCGTTGAGCACCGCCAAGCCGACTTGGGCCCTGTCTCTGCTCTGATAGAGGCTTTCCACCACGCGACCGATGGCCGCCTTGGCCGTGAGTTCGCGACGGCGGTAGAAAGAGAACCAGTTGGCAAAATTCTGGCGCGTGGCAGCATAGGTCAGCACATTGCCGTCCGCATCACGGGGCCAGATATTGGGTGAAGCACCACTGGCAGTCGCCGAATTTTCAGCGGTGGTAACATCACTGGCACTCAGCAGGCTTAGCTCTTCGTTATCCACCCGATTGTTGTTGTCACCATCCGTGAAACGGTAAATGCTGAAATCCCCGTCCAGCGCCACGAGATAGATTTCACCATTATCGACGCCCCCGTCCCCATCCTCATCATTGTGCGTGAAATAATGCGCCATGGGAATGACGAACTGATCCGGCTCACTCTCGGCAAACGTATAGGTTCCCAAAGACAACCAGTCGTTGGCGTAATCATCATCGTCTTTCTCATCATACCGGCCATTATTTGCGCTTTGACTTCGATTGTAGACCCAATTGCTGCTGCCGTCATGAACAATGTTGTAATCGACGTCATATGTTAAGTCGTTTACGTTGGGAACCCAGGCATAGACCCGGTAGTCTCCGCTCTGGGGCGGATAAAAATACCAGCGGGCGGAATCGCCGGACCCGCCAACCCAGTGGGCGCTGTTGTTAAAGGCGTCATAATCCGTATAGGTTTGGGTACCAAAATCAAGCGGGTCAAAATAGCCATGTTCCGAATTCGAACCGTTATCGTCCACCCGCAGCGTGGTCCCGCCGGACACCGGCACCAAGCGCACTTCATCCGCTATAGTGAAACGGTAATTCTGTTGGGACCTGATCTGGACATATTGCGCGGGCACGGTAGGGGCCGTATCTTTTTTCACCGTAAAATAGGTGAGATCAAGATTCCAGGTGGCGGTCCGCATGGGGTTCAACCGCGGTGTGGTCGGATGGGCGTTGGCGTTTGCCTGTCCGGCAATGGTATGCCAGCGCGGCCAAGGTTCATAGTCCACCGCGGGATTGAAATAGAGACGGTTGTAGCCTTTCCATTGGCTTTGCCACAACTGCCGCTCATCTCCCTGTAAATCATAGGAACTGTTGTAAATATTGTCGTTTGAATAACCATCCTGCCAGCTGGGGAAGACCGCCCGGTTGCCGTTGAAGGTGCCCCCACTCTCATCGGTCATGAACTCCCAGTTCATTGAGCCGGAATCGTCGTACAGGAACATGATCATGGGCGATGCCGCATCGACCTGGGACTCAAGGGGCACTTCGGCCGGCTCCACACAGTTGTATTCCTGGTATTGCGGCTGCCGGGGCCCGTCGTAGCAGTCCTCGTCTGCATCCGTGGTGGGGTCATCGTAAGCCCCCGGATGGATGTCCGGATTGGTATCGTCGCAATCCCCCATGCTGGGCGAATAGCCGTCGCCGTCATTGTCTTCATGCTCATCCCCGCATGGCTCGTCTGCACCGTCGCAGTCTTGGTCAATGCCATCGCCGCATATTTCAACCGCCCCGGGATGAATGGCCGCATCGTTGTCGTTGCAGTCATAACCATCGTTATAACCATCCCGGTCGTTGTCCGGGGAGGGGAATTTATAAACCGCCGTCAGTACTTTGTCGGTGCCCAAGTTCACAATGATATAGTTGTTGCCGCTACTGACCGACCCCTCCCATAGGTGAAACAGGGAACCGTCCGGCGGATTGGCTGTAAGTTCGACATCGACACCACTCTGGTAGATATAAACCCTATAATCGCCATCAACACCGCCATCGATGCCCACGGGATCGAGGGTAATCGAACTCCCCGTTAGATCACCACCGTCCAGGTGGGATTCCCTGACCCGCAATTCGTAATATTCCTGGGTGTATTCCCCCTCAAACGATAGGGGACCGGTTGTGGTTTCATCGATCGTGAACAGTTCATCAGGCGGCGTTTTCCATCCCGGCACATCTTTGTAACGAACGGTATAATTTTCCACCTGGCAGGCCATGCGAACCGTGTCACCGGAATTCCGCCATCCCGCCACATCCACCGTACCACCACTTTCGTCCAGAACCCGCCACTGTCCCCGCAAGTCCTCGTCGACAGACAGATCGCCCACTTCGGGTGGCGTAATCGTAGCGGTTACCGTATTTTCACGAAAGGTTACGTCCAGAGTGTGACTTTGCTCGACATTCGAAAAAGTATAGATATCATAGGCCCCTATGGAGGTACCGTCCACAATGACATCTGAGACACAGTATTGTTTAATTGGAAGGTCGGTGCGTAGCCCTTCGATATTGGTGAAGGCCGCGTCCGTACCGTGATCCACGATAATATCCCCGCTCGTCTGAACATTCGTTGTGCCGTCCGGCAGGTCCAATTCACCGTTTTCCCCGATCGTGTAAACGATGTTGTGTTTGAACAGCGGCTTGGCCGTCAAGTCGCTGGTCACATTTGCCACGCTCACGCTGCCCGAAGCCCCAGGCGTGTCAGGCGCCGCAATCGTCTCTGTTATTCCCCCGTGGGTGCCCGTGGCAATAAACCCCTGGTAAGCAAAAGTCCAAGTCAGGTCGAAGGTAAGACTGTCCCCACTGTTGTAACCTTCACCGTTGTTGATAACCGAACCGTCCCCGCGGCGAACCTCGATATAGCTGCCATCATCGGTATCTTCGAGGGTCAGCGAAAAGTCATTGTCAACGATCGTACAGATACCATTATCGCTGAAGTCGACATTGCGTCCACCAGCTTCCACACCGGTGGCTTCCAGCACAAAGGACCTGTCCGCCGAATCTTCGATGTTGTTGATCAGATCGACCTGAAAATACTCCGGCCCTATCGTGTTGGCGGCGAAAACGACATCACCGGTCGTTGCCACATAATCATTCCCCGCGGTGGCCGAGCCGTCCTGAGTCGCCAAATGGACCGTCAGAAGGGTATCCACTTCCTTACTCAAGCCAAGCGTAAACCTTACGTAGCCATTACTATCATCTTCGTAAACGGTAACGTCTTCGATAATGACATTGGTGGATCCCTCGTTGTCGTTGATCGTACCCTGTCCAACTGCATCCCCGATGGCCACATCACGACCCGAGGCCGACGGCGCACTCAACGTCACCGTATACGTCTCAACGGCCATATCAACCCAATCGTCATCGGCTATGGTCACCGCCAGGCTTCCCGAATCGCTTTCCGCCGGGATCGTCACGCTATAGGGCGAACCCGTGGCATAATCATAATCGCTGCCAAGCGTGGCGGTACCGTCGCTCAACGCGTAGGTCAGCGTCACATCCGT
>JABZFP010000044.1 GCA_014237395.1 Desulfobacteraceae bacterium
GGCTAAGAAGTGGACGATGCCGATCCGGGACTGGAAAGCGGCGCTCAATCAGTTTGTCATCCTCTTTGGCGAACGGGTGACAGTATGAAAACCAGTTACACAGTTAATTTGACACCCTCGAATTTCCTGCATGGTTTATTAATTTTGCGATTGTATGTGGAGTTCTGTTGATTCTTTTGAATTGTTTTTGGTTTCTACAAGACATTGATGGATTTTTTAATAAGAAGAAAAAAAACATAAAATGAAGGTCTACACATAACCTGTCCCTGGAAATCGACGCGGAAAAACCGCGCGTCTCAGCTTAGGCGTTATATTTATGAAAATCATTAGAATTTTTGAACCATTCACTAACAAGGCATTATTGGCCATAGGAATGTGCTTTTCGTGGCTATTGTACGCTATTCTTTTTGTCTATACCAAACAAGACCCAATCATCCCTATTAACACTGGGCATGCTTTCGCACTTTGTTTGATCATTTCACCAGGGGTCTTTCTATCCTATTTAATAATAACATCCTTTGGCATTTGGGAGACAGTTTTCACAACACTTTTATGGTTTATTGCCGCGATTGCTTTAACTCTATATCTATGCGTTATCGATAAATTTTCTGTTCTTGCAGGAATGCATGAACCAAAAGACTTTGTGAGGATCGTAATTATTCTTTCCTTTTTTCACATGGCGTTACAGATTGTAGTTGGGCACTTAATTTTCCCTGTCGCTATTAAATATAAAAAGAACAAATCAAATTATTGGAAAATATAACCTTTGGCTGTAGTGGATTCGGGCCACTTTGTGGCCCTCTCCCCTAAGCCAAGCCAGTTAAATCTAAAATGAATATTCATAATCACACAATTGATGAGCAGAAGCTGATGTTACAAGATACAGATCCCAAGCTACATCCTCATAAAGCAATTGAACCAAATAATGAAATTGAAAAACAGAAGGCAGAATATGGAATATCGCTTTCTATATTAATTTTGGCATTTCTTTCAATTTCAATATATTTTTGCATAGCTTCAAATGGGGCTATTCAGACAATTCTGTCCCTTGCAAGTGCCACTATAATATTTGGATTCTTTGCTTTGCTATGTTTCTATATTCCACATAAATCGATTGTTTTACGTATCGGGCGTGTCCTGCTTAGCATGATTTACGCCTGGAATTACTGGATTGGCGGTGGGGATGAAATCATCTTAATTATGGCAACAATTACCATCGGAATGGGGTTTTTGATGTTATCTTATGGGCTATTGTCCTATTTCACAGGCATACCAAATATTTTTTAGACTGATTATAATTATAGGATTTAACATCAGGCTGTAATGGATTCAGGCCACTTCGCGACCTTCACCTTTAAGCCTGGGCGTTATATTTATTTTCCAACATATGTGAACATTTTAAAAAATGGGCGGAAGTATAGGGCATAATTGATGAAACGATTATGTAAGCTGATAATTATTGTAACCCTTTTTAGTTTCAGTGGATGTTATCCAGCCAATCGTATTTCACCTATCCATCCAGAACATAGACTGGATGATATAAATTCTATGAATACCCGCATAGTATTATTGCGAAGTTTTACTTTCAATGTTGGCTTAACAAATTATCACTTACCGTATGGAAATTATTATCCTGAAGGACAAGATGAGAGGGGAATATATTACAGAGCACCGATGCCAATTGTCACAACTGGATTTTCAGATGAAAAGAAACTAGTACAATCCGGTATTTATCTGCAGGGAAAAACTTTGGAAATATCATCTCCTTTCGCTACATGGATATACTTTAATAATAATGGATCAATCAAAACGGAATTAATATACGCTGGGTTTGCATTAGATTATGGCAATACTTGGTATCGTGAAGCATATCGTGACAATTCTAAGTCAAACTAGAAAAAGAATATAACAATGGCATGGTAGCGACGGCAAAAAGCCGCCGCGACACATGCCAGGCGTTAGGCGACACAGGAAATTCAGTTGAGCACTGATAGGTGCGATTACAGTCATATCATTCTTTATAGATTTAGAGCGATTTAAATGAGAACTATTATTATTTCCAGTTGGATTGCGTTGCTTCTTAATGGATGCGTATCTCTTGATAGTGGGAGCACATCTTCTTTTGTAGCGCAAGAAACGGTACTATCTCAAGGAATCAAGATTTGTGCAGAAGATAAAGGTTCAAATATTTGTATTGTTGCTGGAAAAAATAATGAAAGAACGATTTCATTAGATGGAAAAACGCAATCAATAAATCTGGTGGCACGAGAAAAACGCTGGCATGGGAAGCTCGGATTACTTTCTCCGGGGCATCCAGGCGACTTGTGGAAGGATGACGATGGAGTTACGATGGCAACCATACAAGAATCTCAAATTCATTATAAAAGTATTGAGGCTGTTGAAAAGAGCCTATTGAACCCTTTTAAAAAGGAGTGGGGTGGGCATATCGTCTATAATGATGAAGGGTTGTTGCTTCAATGGAAAAAAACACAGATGTCTGAACGGCAGAGTATTTTAGACTTGAGTATTTTCCAAATACTAATTAACGGGGAAAAACCGAAAAAACTCACTGGAAGCAACAATAGCCAAATCTGGTAGGAAGAAAGGGACGGCGTCAAACCATAATATGCCACTGTAAACCAGCAAATAAAAATATAATTGGCTTCTAACCTGCTGCTGGTGGAGGACGTGCAAAAAACGCACGCCCCACATCAGAGCCGTTATGTGTCTAAGCCAAATGAGAAATAGAAGGAGAAAACCTTGTCTACTATTTTATTTGTTCGGATAAAAACAGATTTGGGAAAAGAAGAACTTGAAAAGAGATTGCTAGATCGTCGACCAAAATTCAAGGAGATTCCGGGCCTTGTTCAAAAAATATATGGTCGTGATGAATCAACAGGTGATGTGTGTGGAATCTATTTTTTCGAAGACCAAGAATCATTAAAAAGTTTTAGAGAAACGGAACTGGCCAAAACGATTCCAACTGCTTATGAAGCTAATGAGATTCGTAGAGAAGTTTATGAAGTACTTTATCCACTTTATCCTGACCGAGGCCCAGTAAAAAATTAGCACTCTAAAACACATAACAAGGGTAGGCACAATCGGCCGCAAAAAGCGCGGCCTGGACTCTCTAACGCTCGCCTTTGCTACCGGCGTTATGTGACTGATGAAGGATTGAGAATAGGAGATCTACATGGCGTTAATCAAAAGATCGAATATAAAAGATGCATCTCTTACAATTTTAACTGTAAGCGGTGTGGTTACTTGCCAAGATGTAATACATGCTTTGGAAGATTTTTTTAAAAATGATGTTACTCCGAATCTATTGTGGGATTATACCGATGCTGACGTTTCTGAAATCACCGAAAAGTGCATGAATCAGATAATCGCAATTGCAAAATCAAACGCCCACCTTCGTGAAAAAGGCAGGACCGCAATCGTAGGTCGAGGGGATGTTACGTTTGGTTTGTCTCGAATGTATGAAATACTATCTGAATTACGAGAACATCCGATACAGCATCATGTCTTTAGGAATATAGATGAAGCCATAACTTGGCTTAAAACCGATGAATAACTTACACATAACCTGACACTTCACCAGAAAACCAGGGCGGGGCTGTATTACAAGGTTGAAAGTCTGTATTGCCCTGTCTTCTGGTGAGTTTACCGTTATGCCCAAAGAATTGAAATTGAATCGAGGAATCAGCGTGTTGTTGCTGCTCATTTTGGTCTTTCTTTGCCAGCCCTTTGCGGCTTCAACCGCTGATGATAATGTTTCCAATAAGCCGATAGCTTTCGTTGTCTCAAAATACAAGGGGCCTATAAATACCAATAGTTCTATTCGGGATGTCGTGAATCATCCATCCTTTAAAGGTTTTGGGCAGTTTATTTTACCGCTGGACAACCGTGCATACGACGGGAATATGCAACTGAGTCGTGTGGGTTCTCTCTTGCCGTATCATAGCCACGTAGAACCGCAAGCTGTGGTCGACACAATCAATTACATGATTGACCAAATGGGCGAGGGAAAGATTATTTTTTACAGCTTCTACACGGAACGGCAAAAGCAGGAAGACCCACCAAAAAGAAACACCGGCCTTTTCTTCTTTAAGGGCAAGCCCGGGGCTCCGTTCGCCATCCTGTGTCCTGGAGGTGGCTTTTCCTATGTCGGTTCTGTTCATGAAGGTTTCCCTCACGCCAGACAACTAAGCCAAAAGGGATATAATGCGTTCGCCCTGCAATACCGCGTGGGAGGTGAGCAGAGAGCCTGCGAAGATTTGGCCGCAGCCATATCCTTTATCTTTAAACAGGCTCAATCATTAGGCGTAAGTACGAAAGACTACTCTGTGTGGGGTAGCTCAGCGGGGGCAAGAATGGCGGCGCAAATCGGTTCCTACGGCCCTGCAGGATACGGCGGATATGACCTCCCAAGACCACGCGTCGTAATTATGGCGTATACCGGCCATTCATCCTTCACCCACAATGATCCGCCAACTTTTGTATTGCAAGGCGAGAACGATGGAATCGTTAATGTATCCACTGTCGAAAAGCGTGTCGATGCCATGCGGAATGCCGGAATAGAAGTCGAGTATCATAAGTACCGTAATGTAGGTCACGGTTTCGGACTTGGCATCGGTACGGGCGCTGAAGGGTGGTCAGAAAATGCGTTGAAGTTTTGGAGAAAACACATATCTGAGTGAAAGCAACATTTATAATTAGACCGTAAAAGCGCATGTGGAGTGGGAATTACATGCGTCTTAGGTTCATGAACAAGAACCAGTTCGGGGCATAACATTTTTCTGCGCCTGGCAGGTGTTTCGCTGCCGCTCAACACCTGCCGGTGAGAGACGCGTTAGGCGGTATGAAAACTCATCCGATTAAAATTGTTCACATACTTCGTGCATGCTTTGCTTTCTCATCAAGCAACGCATTGCGCTCGAACGCGATCTGAGGTTTTCAAACCACTTCGCGTTTTTCCAACAGGTCTAATGCAAACCGCCACTCAGACGCGCAACTCTTGATTGATCGCATCCATTTTCTGATCGATTGGTCCAAGGTCTTCTTCCTGTGCGGTACCTTCCAGCCTTTTCCGCAGTTCTTCGATTTTCTGCCGTAACAGCGGAAGGATTTCGGTTTCGAGCGTATGTTTCATTTCGCGGGTCATGCGCCCCATATCAGCCATGATGGCATCGAGTTGCTTCTCAAGTTCCTCGATCTGCTCATCGGTTGAAAACCCTTGAAGCTCGCTCAGGAATTCATTTATCCCGGCTTCAAAAATGGTCAGATTCTGGCCCAGTTGGTAGGCAAATTGTTCATAGAGGACGGCATACTTGGTTTGGCCGTCAATGACGGCATCTTCTTCTATCGGGTTGCCCTCTTTACCTAGCTGAACCACCCGAATCACCTTCTGGGTGTTGTTTTCCGGATCACTATCGATAAAAAATCTTGCAGCATCCGTTGCCGCTGAAGCGAATTCGTTCTGGATGGAGACGCTCACCAGGAAAACCCCGGAATCTGTATACGCAACCTTCTGGACCTCTCCGATAACGGCGCCTTCAAAATACACCGAATTGCCTTTGTGCAACCCGTGAACATCACTGAATCGAATCTCAAAGTCATGTGTGCTGTCCGTACAGCCGATGAGTGATGCTGAAATGATAGCCCATAGGAGAGCCAATTTAAGGAAGGTATGGACTCGGGGTTGCATTTTATCTCCTTCGTCACCATAAAAGGCAATGCGCTCGATGGGCGTTGCCCCGCATCGGTTTCGCCGACGCGGATTGGTTTCCAAAGATAAACCATAGCGTAACGCCTTAATTTTACGCGTCAAGCTTGAATTTTCTGCTTCTGACTCTACATGAAAATCACGGACAAGGTCAACTATCGTGGCGCTTCCTTTGCCTTTTGCAGGCCACAACCTCAAAGTTGCATTTTTTGATACGATCACCTGCAGGAAATCCCCTTCATTTATCCGCCGAATTCTTCTTCTGCCCGCCATGGATGGCAGGAGCATCCTGTTGGACTGGTATGCTCCATATACACCATATTAACCGGAGGTTATTTCAAAACCGGCCTGTTCGGCGCGGGTCAATATCTCCCATCAAACTTTTCTGGCACGTGAATTGTATTGTTGGTTTGACGTTCACTGCCGACGGTATGTCATCTTCGGTGCGTGTCCATAGATCCATTTCAACTCATGCAACAAGAAGGGAGTAAGATGATGAAAAAAGCAATTTCACTTGGTTTGATGGTGCTGATGGTGGCCATGTTTCTCACGGGGATTTCCTGCGCCGGCGATCAGGCCGCCCAGGAAACGGAAGTCCAGCTCAAGGGGGCGCTCAATATGGATAATCAGTTCGTGGATGAAGATGGCCAGGCCTATGCGCTGGCCATTAACGATAAAACCGCGGAGCTGCTGGACATGCCGCGGCAAATGATCGAAATCAAAGGCACGCTGCTGGAACATGAGGGCCAGAAGACCCTCAGCATCACCGACATCAGCCCCGTTACCCAATAATCCCGCCATTAGATAAGCCAACCGGGTCGCAATGACCCGTCCCAATAGTTCAGGGAGAAGCGCTTTGCTTCTCCCTGAACCACTTCACCACCTGTTGATGGATCCATGTTTGGCCAATCGCTGGACCACGTCATCGCAGCGCCCGCCGTTTCAGGCTGGTAGCAGAACCTTCCGGCCTTGCTGAAGGGCGCCGCGGTGGGCGACCTCGGCTGCCATAAATTTACATTGGTGGAAATCAGCATTACTCTCCTCTATCGATATTCTTGACCCGTGTGCCACGGCCGCCGCCTTCGACAGGCGCGAACCGCTCTTTATTCGGAGAATGGACGGCGTCCTCTTTTGTACCGGCGCGATCCGTCGTGCTTGCCCGGTGCTCCGCGGTGTGGCCTTGGCAAGGGTGATGTCAATGACGGCCAGCCGTATCGGGACACCCAATAAGACGTGTCTTGCACACCTCACTAAAGGAAAGGATACGCCTATGACCGGAACCACTCCCCATAGAAACATCGTTGCGCCGCTGGTGCCGCGCCTCCTCGGTGGGGCGCTCTTCCTCAGGGCGGCCATCCCATTGGTTGTGGTTGGCCTGATAGCCATAGGCGTCCTCGTGATCGGGTATTCAGTGGATCGGGCCATAACGGAGGTCAAGCAGGATGTTGCCGAAAAACTCGCCGCGATCGATGTTGAAATTGCAAAGATAAAGGCCGAAGGGCAACGACTTTATCATGAAATCAATGCCATAAAAAACCGGACCGCAGCATTGACGGATGACATCAAGCGCTCGGTAGAGCCGATTCGCAAATCGATGCTCGGTTTCACAAGTGTTGTCCGGACGATATCCGGAACGCTGGAAGCATTTTTGAATGCCGTCATCCGTGTGCTCAATGCCGTACCGCTCACGAAAAACATAAAGCGCATCGATTTGCCGGATATCAAGGTGCCGGGTTTAAAGCTGCCGAATATCGATCTGGATATCGACCTCGAACCCGACCTTCGTGCGGTCATCGCATTATAACAGCAGGCATTGGAAGCGGCCGGCCATGTCAAAACGGCGGTAGCGGAAATTATCGATGTCGTGATGCTTTGCCGGGCCTGTGTAAAATTCATAGGGGTGTTGATCTTTGTCTGGTTGGGGTTGTCGGTTGTGGGGTTTTTGGGCCGACTGAAATACCGCCTGGGTATGGCTTTCCGTTTGATGCGCGGCCAGCCGGTCGAAAATGTCTGGCAGGTTTTTTAAATTATGCGTTAGATGGATGGCGGCAAGGAGTTATGCACGGCAAATCGTTTATTTGTTGCAATTGAATAAAATGATGCTTTTATTCGGTCGAACAAGAGGCCTGCCTCGTCTTTTCTCGGGGTGAACAATAGGCCATCCGGCTGGTATTGCTCGCTATCTCATGACGCCGGCGGGCAAAACCTTGCGGCGGTCAGCGGCCAGGAAATTTTCCAGCATCGATCTCCCCTTGTCATGGCGTTTGCGCGGCTTGAGCGTATATTCTACCCGATGGCTTGCCTTCCAATCACAGATGCAGTAAGAAGACCGCTTTTTTTATTTTGAAGGGGTACCATGACCATCTTATCAACACATATGACACATGGTTTCAAAACCGCTTTGGCGGCCGTTTTGGCTTACACCATTACAAACGCCTTGGCACTCGAGTTTGGGTATTGGGCGGTTATCTCCACTGTCATCGTGATGCAGGTTTATGTGGCCGATTCTGTGGAGATGTGCTTATACCGTTTTTCCGGCACCATTATTGGTGCCATGTTGGGTGTACTGGTCATCCTGTTTATTCCCAAAACGCCCATTCCCGTTGGTATCGCTTTGTTCGTAACGATCGGGTTGTGCAGCTTTCTCACGCGCTACAAGAAGCGATACCGGATGGCGGCCATCACTGTTGTCATTGTGGTGATGACAGGTCTGCAGACCCAGGACGCGCTGATGTTCGGGGTGTCCCGGGTATTAGAGATCGGTATCGGCATCATCTGTGCTTTTGCCGTTTCCGTTCTGGTATTTCCCAAACGAAAAGTGGATGTGCTCAGGGCCAAACTCGAAGCACAGGCGAACCATTGTGCCGACAGTTGTCGTGTCCTGGTGGATGCCTTCCTGTCACGGCAGCGGAACGTAGAGGAATCTCTGCTGACCGACCTGGTCAAGGATGTCTGGGACAATCATGCCTTGTTGCAGAAAATCAGACAGAATGAATCCCTGATCTATCATAAAAAATTCAAGGAGAATTTTGCCCTTAAAGTTTCCGTTATCAGCCGCTCCGTGGAGCACTTGCGCAATATGGCCAAGGCGCTGAATGCCCTGGATGATAACGGGTATGAGATCATCATGTCCCGGGAACTGAAAAACGTAGCCGAAAAAAGTGGTCGGGCTCTTGTTGTGTTTGTGAAAAATGAGCCTTTAACCGTTAAAGATGATCTCGAGCGCACTATCTCAGAGCTAAATGCCAAATTTCTCAATATTCGTGAAGAAGGGCTGATACGCCGCTTTGATGCCAAAAAATTGATCCAAGTGTTTTCATTTTACAGCAGCCTGCTTTATTTTTCCGATGATATTCTTTCCGGCATCAACGAACTATGAGGCCTTCAATCCAGAAGGAGATGTCAACTATGACCCGAAAAATCATTCTTGCGGTAGCGCCGACCGGCGGCTGGGGGCGCGGGGACAACAATCCGATAACGCCGGAGGCCATCGCCGGAGACGTGATGGCGTGCGCACAGGCCGGCGCGGCCGTTGTTCATCTGCATGCCCGCAATGAAAAGGGCGACCTCACCACCGACCTGACGTCATTTTCAAAGACGGTCGCCACCATCAAGGCCTCCTGCGATATCATGCTGGAAGCCTCCACCGGCGGGTTGTCGACCCTCACGGCGGCCGAGCGGGTGTTGCCCGCATCGAACCACCATGCCGAATTGGGCTCGCTGAATATCGGGTCCCTCAACTTCGGCGATGCGGTCTATCAGAACAGTTTGCCCGACGTCCGGCTCTGGGTCGATGCGATGGCCCGTTCGGGAGTCAAACCGTCACTTGAAGTTTTCGATACGGGGCATCTCGAAACCGCGCGCCACCTGATTGCGGAAGGGCTGGTGGCGCCGCCCTGCAACTTCAGTTTCATTTTCGATGTCCGCTGGGGAATGCCCTACGACCCGACGCTGCTTGCCTATCTGATATCACGCCTGCCGGCCGATAGCCGCTGGGGCGCCATCTTCATCCAAAGTCCTGATTTTTCCCATCATGTCGAAGCCGCCAGGGCAGGGGCCTCCATGCTCAGGGTCGGTTTTGAAGACGCGCTCGTTTATGAAGGCCAAACGGCCACCTCGAACGCCGAACTGGTGTGGGCGTTGCGGGAGAAACTTGAAACGGCTGGTTTTTCGATTGCATCGGTTCCAGAGGCCAGGGCTATTCTGCTGGGATAGAACCCCACCGTTGAGAACCCTCCAAGATCGTTCGAAACGTATGCGTCAGGAGAAAATGGCTCGCTTTTCAACATAGAACCGGATATGGACGGAGGTAGGCCGGCCGATCCGGCACATATGCGGTGTAACGAGGAGAAAACAAGATGGATATGGTCACGATGGGTATTGGAGGCGTCCTATGTCTCTATGGCTTCTACACCATGACGATGCGGACAAGATCCCCTGAAAAATTCGGCAAACTCAAGGCGATGAAAGACAAATATGGCGACAGTAACGGTTTGGCGATACACATCATGGCCTATACCGTCGTGCCGATTGTGGTTGGCATCGTTGTGTCATTTGCGGGATTTAATGGGTTGTCGCTGTTGGGCATGTTCAAAAGTTAATCCTGCGTCGTCTTGAACAAGGACAGGACATGAAATTACTGAGTTTTGACATTGAAATTTCGGATGTTTTCGAATTGGGCCCGTACGAAGATATGGAGACGTATGCACCGTTTCATATTTCGGTGGCGGCCACCGCCATTCATGGCGGCGAGGAACGGGTGTGGTATTCCGAGGACAAAGAGGGGCGCCCGGCCCTGAATCTGACGCCCCGGCGGGCGCATGAACTTCTGGTGTATCTTGACGAAATGCAGCAGAAGGAATTCATGGTGTGCGCGTGGAACGGCTTGAGCTTCGATCTGAAATGGATCGGGCACCAGGCCGGCGACATGGGCCTGGCGGCGCGTATCGCGCTGAAGAGCTACGACCCCATGTTCCAGTTTTTCAACCAGGCAGGTTTTCCTGTCGGTTTGGCCAAAGTGGCCCAGGCGATGGGGATCGCCCAGGAAAAGCTCATGGACGGAGCGGACGCCCCCAAGCAATGGCGCGCCGGCAATTGCCAGCAAGTGATGGACTACTGTCTCGGTGATTGCCAGATGACCAATCTTATCGTGCGCGCCATCGCAGACGCCCGGCAGGTTCAATGGGTGACGGCTAAAGGGTATGTTCGTTCAACCCCTATGGCACGTCTCAAACCGGTGGAGGAAGTGATCCGGGATCCGGGACCGGACCAGTCCTGGATGGACACGCCCATACCGAAGGACAAGTTCTATCAATGGGTTCAGGATGCCATCGGGGCAGCATAAGGCCGAGGACGGCGCAAGGGGGCAAATCATTGGATTATTTTTCTTTGAGTCCGCCACCTCTGGTGAACGATCTGGAGTGATTTTTCTGATCCGGTGTATTGTTTTTGGGATTGTGTCTTCATTTTCTGTCCCGTGACAGAAAACGAAGCAAAAGAAAACGCCCGTGTCCCGCTCAATCCTGTGCGTCGTCGCTGCGGCCGGAGCACGCGGAAACTCGCCCGCTGAGTAGCGGGCTCAGACAGTCCGCGCGCTTTTTCCCGTCCGCCCCGTCGATGCTCAGCGCGGGACAAAGGGAAATAAAAACCATAAATTCAAAGACCGTTATCGAGTCCCCTTCAAGGGGGCTACCTGATGCCAGCGGCTTTGCAGGAGACCTCGGGCGGGTGGGAACAATGGATGGAACGCGTCGCATCAACATAACGCCGGGACTTGCGGTTCGTATCGTGCTGAAAAAAGACCAGCGATCCGGCAACCTGACCGAGGGCGTGGTGAAAGATATTCTGACCAAATCACCCACCCATCCGCATGGCATCAAGGTCCGCCTGGAAAGCGGGGCGGTCGGGCGGATAAAAGAAATCATCCGCTGAGTGCCCGCTGCCGTCCGCTATAGAACAGGGAAAGTATTCCACGCCCCGACTGTCATGAAAGCTTGGAAGAAGTGGGGAGAAAAGCCAGGCGATATTCCGATAGCGTCTATCGATGGAAGCGATACGCCCGATCAAATTCCGACACGACCAAAAGCTTGACATCTCAGCCCACGCATTTTAAGCCTTAATCCGATTCGGTCCAAACGGACAGACTCATCCTGTCGAACGCGCCTTCTGAGCCTGTTTTTTCGGTATTTCGTCTTGTGCGAGATCATTGATCCTATCTCAACCGAACCTCTGAACAAGAAAATAATGCCAGATACGAAAAGGGTCTTCGGCGAGTTTTTGGACGGTTCCTGCCTCTCGCCTGACAGAATAGTTGACAAATTGGCAAATATACTGACAGCTGCCGCCTTTTTTCCTGTTTTCTGATAAGCGATAATGAACTGAATTAACAGCGAATCGATTGCTTTTCAGGCGGGCGGAATGGCTGGCATAAGGATTGCGGTGAGCAGGGCAGCGCATGGACCGGCACAGCAAGGCCTCCGCCCTGGGGGCGGGCCGGGAGGGTCATTCATGCGGCGATAGACGGTTTCTTGGCCAGGGAGCATGGATATCGGCACGATCACAGGACTGATCCGTTACACCCGAGGGGATTGAATGGCGCCCAAAGCACCTGACAACGTCCGGCATGTTTACGACACCTTCCATATGGGGCGATCCTGCATGGATCTCTACAGCAACGACGTGGGGGTTGAATTTGTCGCCATCAACAGCTTTGCCGCCTACGTCGGCGGATCGCCCACCAACATGAGTGTCGGGTGCCGCCGCCTGGGGCTGGACGCAGCGCTGCTGACCGCCTTCGGAGAAGACCCGGTGGGGGATTTCGTCGTTCATTTCCTGACGGCCGAGGGCGTGGATATCCAGGCTTGTCCCCGCAAGAAGGACCACTACACCAGTCTGGTGGTGCTGGGCATCGAACCTCCGGATAAATTCCCGCTGGTATTTTACCGGGACAACTGTGCCGACATGGCCCTGGAGATCGAAGATGTGCAGGCGGCGCCCATCGCTGCGAGCCGCGTGTTTCAGTTTGCCGGCACCAACCTGAGCCGCGAACCCAGCCGCAGCGCCACGTTGCACGCCGCCGAGGTGGCCCGCCAGGCCGGCGCGGATGTGGTGCTGGATCTCGATTTCAGACCGGATCAATGGCACGACCCGCGTGCCTATGGCGTTTCGATCCGCTCCATGCTGGCGGGCGTGGATATCATTTTGGGGACCGAAGATGAAATCAACGCCGCCTTGCTGACCGACCCGCAGGCGGTCCAGTTGACGCACTCCCAACTGACGGATGCGAGGGTGGCGGGCGATACCGCCCGTCATGTCCAGGCGCTCTTGGAATACGGCCCCCGCCTGGTGGTGGAAAAGCGGGGGAAGCAGGGCTGCCGCATCCATTGCAGGAACCAACCGGTGGAAGACGTGCCGGGCTTCAAGGTTCAAGTTCAAAATATCTTGGGCGCCGGGGATGCCTTCGGCGCAGGATTTCTCTACGGCTACGTGCAGGGCTGGGATTTCCGGAAAGCGGCCCGGCTGGGAAATGCCTGCGGGGCCATGGTGGCGGCCCGGCATGGGTGCGCGGTCTCAATGCCCTACTATAACGAAGTGATGTCGTTTGTCGATCAACAGGGCGGGCTTTGAGCCCGGGTTATCATGCTTTCTCGGATATCTCGTTTAACGGCGTGGTAATACGCACGCCCCGCATCGTGCGGCATCGCGCGCAATTGGCACATTGCCGTCTTTCGTACCAGCGACAACGCTGTCGCGAAAGCCGGTTTTGCGCATCCAGCGGGTTTTAAGGCCAACTTACAACAGGGGGAGCAACGACAAGGTGCAGAATTCCGTGACAGACCGTTTCGACCTGTCCGGCAAGGTCGCCGCGATCACCGGCGCCGGGGGGGCGTTGTGCGGTGCCATGGCGGACGCCCTGGGAATGGCAGGGGTTAAGGTGGCCGTTCTCGATATCGATGGAGGTAAAGCGGAGGCCCGGGCCCGGGCTATTGTCGCGGCGGGCGGAACGGCGCAGGCCTTTCCATGCGACGTGCTGGACACCTCCGCGCTGAAGGAATGCAGCCGGGCGGTTTGCGACCGGTGGGGGGCGCCTGATTTTTTGATCAACGGAGCCGGCGGCAACCATCCCCGGGGCAGTACATCTGAAGAATTCTACGCCACCGAGGGCGCTACGGATACGGTTGAACGATCTTTTTTCGACCTGGAGGCGGACGATTTCGGTCGCGTTTTCGACCTCAATTTTATGGGTGCCTTTTTGGCTTCGCAGGCCTTCGCCCGCGAGATGATTGCCAAGGGCCAGGGCGCCATCGTTAACATCTCTTCCATGAGCGCGTTTACCCCGCTTACCAAAGTGCCGGCCTATTCCGCCGCCAAGGCGGCGCTCAGCAATTTTACGCAATGGCTGGCGGTCCACTTTGCGCACACCGGCGTGCGGGTCAACGCCCTGGCGCCCGGATTCTTTATGACCGAACAATTGAAGTTCCTGCATATCGACCAGGAGACCGGCGCGCTGTTGCCGCGCGCGCAAAAGGTGATCGCCCACACCCCCATGGGACGCTACGGTGAGCCGGACGATCTGGTGGGGCCTCTGGTATGGCTTTTATCGGACGCGTCCTGTTTTGTGACCGGCGTGGTGGTCCCCATCGACGGCGGGTTTTCGTCCTACACGATTTGAGCGGCTGCGCGCGAGCAGTCGTTTGGAAAAGAGGAAGGCACCTTGGCCAGTGTAACCCTGAAGAACATCGTCAAGCGCTTCAAGGCGGTGACCGCCGTCGATAATCTCTCCATCGAGATCCAGGATCGCGAATTCGCCGTTCTGGTGGGGCCTTCCGGGTGCGGCAAAACCACGGCCCTGCGAATGATTGCCGGCCTGGAAACGGAGACTTCCGGTGAGATCTTCATCGGCGACCGACGGGTAAACGATGTCTCCCCTAAGGACCGGGACATTGCCATGGTGTTTCAGAATTATGCCCTCTATCCGCACATGAACGTCCGGGACAACTTGGGCTTCGGCCTGAAAATGCGCAAGTTTCCCCCATCCGAGATCAGCCAGCGTGTGCAGGAGGCGGCCGATATCCTCGGTATTCATGAATTGCTGGACCGCAAACCAAAGCAGCTATCGGGGGGGCAGCGTCAGCGTGTGGCCGTGGGAAGGGCCATCGTGCGCAAGCCCAAAGTGTTCCTGTTTGACGAACCGCTTTCCAACCTGGATGCCAAGCTGCGGGTGGCCATGCGAACCGAGATCAGTAAACTCCACCGGCGCCTGGGGGCTACCATCATTTATGTCACCCACGATCAGGTGGAGGCCATGACCATGGCCAGCCGTATTTTTATCATGCACAACGGTGCCCTGCAGCAATCCGGTGTTCCTATGGAGGTCTACAAACAGCCGGCCAACCGCTTTGTGGCCGGTTTTATCGGCTCGCCGGCCATGAATTTCGTGACGGCCACGCTGGTCGCGGACCAGGGAGCCTATTTCGTCCAGGCGGAGCATTTCAGGGTCAGGCTCCCGGACGTGTTTTCCTCCCGTTTGGCGGCACATGCCGGAAAGCCGGTCATCTTCGGCGTGCGCCCCGAAGATATGAACGAGCCGGACGAAGCCGTGTCCGAAACCAGGGGCAACACTGTTGCGATGCGCGTTGAGGTGGTGGAAACGCTGGGTGCTGAAACCTTTGTCCATCTGACCTGCGGAAGCCATACGATGGTGGCCCGCGTGGCGGTTCCGGATCGCCTTCTGACAATCGGGCAGGAGATGCAGATAAGCCTCAACATGGAAAAGACCCACCTGTTTGACGAAGCGACGTTCCAGACCATTGTGTAGGTAACAACGAAAGATCCCTAACCATCAGCAGGAGGAGGTACCACATGTCAAAAAAAATGATATTCCTTCTAATTGGAGCCCTGTTGTGTGTGGGCATGGTGTCGGCGGCGGTTGCCGGCAGTGTCGACTGGAAGCAATGCCAGGGTACGGAAATACGATTTTTGATGAACAAGCACCCGTTTACGACTTCCATCGAGCCCAAAGTGGCGGAGTTCGAGAAGATGACCGGCATCAAGGTGAACCTGGAAGTTTTTCCGGAAGACCAGTTCCGCAACAAACGCATGATCGAACTCAACGCCGGCGGATCGGTGGACGGCTACATGATCATGCCGGGCCAGGCCAAATTGCACTACTGGAAGGCTGGCTGGCTGAAACCCCTGGATGACTATATCGCCGATCCTGCCCTGACCGAGGCCGACTGGGATGTGAAAGACTTTTTCGCGGGCCCCATGAAGGGGTCGTCCATGGACGGCAAGCAGATCGGCATCGTGATCAACGCCGAAGCGTCCCTGCTGTCCTACCGCAAGGATCTTTTCGAGCGCTTCAAGGTCAAGGTTCCCGACACCATGCAGGAACTGGAGGAGGCCGCCAAATTTTTCACCGGCAAAGAAGTGGACGGCAAGAAAATGGTGGGGGTCACCCTGCGTGGCAAGGGCGCTGCGGCCACTTCCCAGTGGGTTGACTTCCTGTACAGCTTCGGCGGGTCCTGGACCGATGCCCAGGGCAAATCCAACCTGGCCTCGCCCGAAAGCATCGCGGCGTTCAAATTTTATGGTGACCTGCTGCGCAATTACGGCCCCCAGGGTGGCACCATGCTGCACTGGTCCGAGAGCACCTCCATCTTCATGGAGGGCAAAGCCGCCATGATCTTCGATGCCAATGTCTTCAAATCCCTGTACGAGAACCCGAAGGAATCCAAGGTGGCCGGCAAGGTCGGCTATACCACGATCCCGGCCGGACCGGCCGGCAAAGTGCCGCATGTTTCCAACTGGAGCCTGGCGATCAGCGGCACCAGCACGCCCGAGCGCCAGAAAGCGGCATGGCTCTTCGTCCAGTGGGCTACCAACAAGGAAAACGTATTGGGCGCGCTCATGGCCGGTGTGCCGGCCGGCCGCGCCTCCGCATGGAACTCACCGGATTACAAGTCCAAAGACGCAACCCCGGACTGGACGGCCGGCTCTTTGAAGTCCTTTGAAATCGGCCAGCCCCAGTGGAACCCGCCGGTGTTGAATGTCCCCGAAATCCGGGATATCACCGGCCTGGTGATCGTGGACGCCATCGAAGGTAAGGACGTGGCGGCCTCGGCCAAAAAAGCCGCGGAGCAAATGAACAAGAAAATGGAAATGTAGCTTTCCAAAAACCCGGGGCTGTCCGCATCCGCGATGCGGACAGCCCCGGACGAAACGACACGCATGAAGACTGTCGCCAATAAAATTTCCAGTTTTGTCGATCGCCGTCAAGCATTGGTCTACCCGGCCCCGGCCGTGATTGCATTGTTTCTGATCGTGGTCATTCCTATCGGCTATAATCTCTATCTGGCCTTTACCAAATGGACCATCGGCCTGGGGGATCCCCGCTTTATCGGCATCGATAATTTTATCGAGCTCTTTTGGGATGAACGCGTATTAAACGGCCTCAAAGTGATGATCTATTTCAGCGGCCTGAGCCTGACCCTGGAACTGGTGCTGGGCCTGCTCATCGCCCTCTATTTCCACCGCGAATTCAGAGGCAGTGAAATCGTTCAGGCCATTTATATCTTTCCCTTTGCAGCCACCCCGGTGGCCGTGGCCTTGATCTGGCGGATCATGCTGAACCCCGAAATCGGGGTCCTGAACTACCTGCTCACGAGTATCGGTCTTCCCGGCAGCCTTTGGATCAGCAGCGCCGCGACGGTGATTCCGGCTCTGGTGATGGTGGACGTGTGGAAATGGACCCCCATGATCACCCTCATCGTTCTGGCCGGCCTCAAATCCTTGCCCAACGATCCCTATGAGGCCGCCCGTATCGACGGGGCCAACACCCTGCAGATCTTCTGGTATATCACCCTGCCGTTGATCCGACCGGTTCTGATCGCGGCCCTGATGCTGCGCTCGCTGGACAATCTCAAGGAGTTCGATATTATTTATACGATCACCCAGGGCGGACCGGGGATCGCATCCGAAACCCTGTATCTCTATTCGTACAATGTGGCATTCAGTTTCTTCAAAGCCGGTTATGGCTCGGCCCTGATGGTGGTGGTGTTTCTGATCGTATTGGTGTTCAATGTGGTGATGAACCGCATGCGCCTCAGTGCGCAGGATATCTGAAAGGGGCCGGCCAAGGTTGGCCCATGGGGAAATCTTTATGAGCAACGGCAGCCGGATAGCAAAGCGCATCAGATCGACGCTCTTCTACATTGGGGCGCTCGCGCTATGTTTGCCGCCGGTATTTGTGTTCGTCTGGATGATCTTAACCGGGTTGAAAACCGGGGTGCAAAACATCTCCTATCCGCCCCAGTTCATTTTTTCGCCGACCCTGGAAAATTTTCGTGCGGTTTTCGCGCAATATAATTTCTTCAAATACCTGATGAACAGTTTGATCGTTGCCGGTCTGGCCACGGGCCTTTCACTTCTGCTGGGCCTGCCGGCGGCCTATTCCATCGCCAAGTATCGCCAGGGGCGCATTGGCATCCTCATCCTGGTGGCGCGCATGACGCCCTTCGTGAGCTACCTGCTGCCATGGTACATTATTTTTCGCTACCTGGATCTCATCGACACCTATACGGCTCTCACCATCACCCACTTGATCATCACCCTGCCCATGGTCATCTGGCTGATGATCTCCTTTTTCGAGAGCGTGCCGGCCGAACTGGAAGACGCGGCCATGATCGACGGGTGCTCGAGCTTGCAAAGCTTCCGGATCATCGTGCTGCCTCTGGTGCGCAACGGCATTGCCACCTCCGCCATTATCTCCTTTATCTTTTCCTGGAACCAGTTTCTCTTTTCGCTGATCCTGTCCGGCCCCAAGACCAAAACCGTACCGGTGGCGGTCTACAACTTCATCTCCTATGGCAAGATCGACTGGGCCGGCATCGGTGCGGCGGCCACCCTGATCGTTCTGCCGGTGTCCATATTTGCCTTCTTTGTGCGCAAAAGCATTGTCCAGGGGCTGACGATGGGCGCCTTAAAGGATTAAGACCCGGAAACGAGCGCTTTTGAGAACGGTGTTCTGGGAAAAATCAAAGGGAGCAAATGATTCCGCCGGACCCCATCGGCCAATTCAAGGCTGCCCTGCCGCTTGTCCGCGAATGGGTTGCAGCCACTTTAGAGGCGTACCAGGATCAGGTCGTCCCGGTGGACCCGGGGGATTATCCTCGGCTCGGGCGGATTTTCCCT
The DNA here is from genome assembly GCA_014237395.1 of Desulfobacteraceae bacterium. Lineage (GTDB taxonomy): Bacteria > Desulfobacterota > Desulfobacteria > Desulfobacterales > UBA5852 > JABZFP01. The sequence goes on from JABZFP010000044.1 coordinate 18,917, forward strand.
GACGCTTTGCTAAAACGGGCCAGGGTCGTGGTTGTTAAAGACAATCCGCCCTTTCCCCCACTGAGTCGCATGGGGCTGCCCGAGTTTACCGCGTTTGAAGCCATGCCCATCGCGGGCATAACCTACCGGAACACATTCTTCGTAAAGCATGGGCAGCAGACCGAAAGCCTCTATTTCCACGAAATCGTACATATAATCCAGTGGGAACGGCTGGGAGTTGACCATTTCCTGCTGGCCTACGGTCTGGGTCTGATGCAGTCCGGATACCGGCACAGTCCCCTGGAGGCGATGGCCTATGCGTTGCAAGACGGTTTCGACAGGGGAGAACTTCCCGACAATATCATGGAATTGATCCAGCAGCAGACCGATGACATATGGAAGCGCGCGGCCTCCCAGTTATGAGCTGTGTTAGCGGGCGTTCTGTTTTGATTCTATAAGGGAAAGCGAGAAGCGAATCCATGGATTACCCATCGATCAATCTTCAAGAGAAATTTGCCAAGTTTGCCGACCAGTGGGCTCCGAAAATAATTGCCGGGATGAACGACTAACATTTTAAACTCGTGAAATTGGAAGGCGATTTTGTCTGGCACAACCACAAGGATACGGATGAAGTCTTCATTGTTATCGAAGGCGAAATGTCCATTGCCTTCCGCGATGGTTCCGTGGATTTGAAGGCCGGGGAAATGATTGTGGTACCCAAGGGCACCGACCATAAGCCGTATGCCGAAAAAGAATGCCGGGCCATGCTTGTCGAACCGGCCGGAACGCGCAACACGGGCAACGCTGGCGGCCTGATGACGGCGGATGGCAGCGTCTGGATATGATCAGCCGGTAACAAATGCCTGAGGACATCGTGATATCGTGTTTCCAGCAGCGCCCCAACGTACCGCTTGACCATGCCACCCCGCTACTTTTTATTAAGGGAGGCGACATCCAGTGGGATCTCATAGCCCGCCGCGGCATAGATTCTCTGAATGGTCAGCATGTCCTCGGCTTTATCTTCGCCGGGCATCAGTTCGCCCAACCAGCGGGTTACTTTATTCTCGTTATCGAGATACCAGCAGATGATGGACACGTTGGCTGCTTTGGCAATGTGCCAGAATCCTGTTTTTATGGTTCGAACCCCTTTGCGGGTTCCTTCGGGAACAATGGCCAGGAGAAAATCGTCGTGCTTCTCGAACATCGTCACCATCTGGTTTACCGTTCCCTGGGGCGAATCGCGATAAACCGGTATCCCGCCGAGCGCCTTGAAGATGATGGAGAGGGGGAATACAAACCACTCCTTCTTGATCATGATGTGACCGGTCTTCTTGATGATCCGGAAGCCAAAAAAGGCACGAATGGTGTCCATATTGGACGTATGCGGAAACCCAATGATGACATGCTTCTTTCCGAAATAGTCCGGCAGCGGGTCAAACCGCCAGTTGGTCGACCAGTAGAACAATTTTCCGAGAAGACTTAACAGCGTTCGCATTCATCACCTGAATGGCTGAGGTTTTCGTGTTTGGCATCATGACATATCGCCGGGAAATGTACCAGCCCGAATAATCCGGGCACGAAGGCACGAAAGTGAAAAGCATTGTTTTTCCGCCCCGGATAGGCATTGCCCGGGCGGCGGCCTGATTCAAAAGGGATGCGGTCGTTGATGTTTGAATGAAAAAAGCATTTGCGGGATCACAGCCGAGCCTGCCCTTTAAAGCAATCAGGATCAAGTCCACCCGCTTGACATATGCGAAGGGGTCTGCAAATACTTTCAAGCCACATCCTTTAATTCCCACCACGTGAAAGGAATTCGGTTTAAATCCTATGAGCCCGATTGCGACCATCTTCGCTTACCTGGGAGGGGCTATTTTCGTGGTCCTGTTTGTCTGGAAATCACGGGATTTTTACAAAGAAGCACTGAATGACGCGCGGGCCAATAAACTGCCGCCTCAAAAATGCATCACCATGGCCATCACCTATGCAACCCTTCTGTGGTTGTTGATCCTCGGCAGCTTTCTTGTGTTCGGCGTTACCGCTGTCAGGGCCGACAGTCTTCTTTTGGGACTCATGACCATGGCCATCTGGGTTATTGTTTTGATCGGCTGTATTATCAAGTTGACCCGATCCATGCCTGTCAAAGCCAGGGATCTCAAAAACGATCGACACACCTGACGCATTCCTCCCGGAAATCCAAACCATCGGGGCGACGCACCACATCTTCGGAGGACGACATGAACGTTATCGCTGTTAATTCGAGCCCGCGCGGCGGTGGCCGGAGCAAAACCGAACTCATGCTGAATCATCTGGTCGAGGGCATGCGCGCTGCCGGCGCCGAAGTCGACACCGTCAACCTGCGTGAGAAAAAAATCAAGAACTGCATCGGTTGTTTCACCTGCTGGACCAAAACCCCCGGCCAGTGTATCCACAAAGACGATATGACCACGGAAATCTATCCGAAATGGCTGGCGGCGGATCTGGCCGTTTACGCAACCCCGCTTTATTTTCACACCATGAATAGCGCCATGAGCACTTTCAAAGAGCGCACCCTTCCGGCGGTTCAACCCTTCTTTGAGAAGGACACGGCCGGGAACACGTTTCATCCCCTGCGGCACAAGATCCCGGCGACCGTGTGGCTTTCAGTGTGCGGGTTTCCGGAAGCCTCCGAGTTCGATGCCCTCTCGGACTATTTGAATCGTACACGCCACCAAGACGCCCCCATCGTGGCGGAAATCTACCGGACCGCGGCCGAAAATATGACGACCGCTTTTTATGAGGATGAGGCCAGGGACATCCTGGATGCCACCACCCGGGCCGGCCGCGAACTGGTGGAGACCCTGACGATTTCCGCTGAAACGCTCGGGCGGATCACCCAACCTTTCGTGGATCCAACGGCGTTCGCCCAAATGGGCAACCTTTTCTGGAAAACCTGCATTGCCGAAGGGGTGACACCCAAAAAATTTGACGAGGAGAACATGGTGCCCCGCCCGGATTCGCTCGAAACCTTCATGCTGCTCTTTCCCGCCGGGCTGAATGCCGAAGCGGCCGGCAACCGCAAGGTGATCCTGCAGTTCCATTTTTCCGGCCAGGTGGATGGTACCTGCTATTTCGAGGTGGCCTCGAACCGCATCGATGCGCGGGAGGGCACCAGCGCAAACCCCGATCTCACCATTGAGACCCCGTTCGATGTCTGGATGGATATCATGACCCGCAAAGCGGACGGTCAGCAGATGTTCCTGGACCAGAAGTATCGGGTCACTGGCGACTTGGCATTGATGATCGCGCTGTTCAAACGGGATGAGGGCCATAGGGACTGAGGGAACAGCCCTCGACCGCAGGCTTGTGGCACGCCGTCGGTGGGATATCCACCGTAATGCTGAAACCCATAACGCGGAGGATCGCAGAATGCTGGAAATCATCGATATCGGGGTTCCTGATGCGGTTGCCTATCGTCTGGGAGGGAAAATAACGGAGGACGAAATGACATCCGTGATCGCACTGTTCAGGGAGATAATCGACCGCGGCGAGAAGCTCATCGTTTACCAGGAAGTGGTCAGTTTCGGCGGTGTGGCGTTCGATGCCATGTCGGAGAAATTAAGGTTCTTTTTGGATGTCGGCTTGTCGCATTTCAACAAAATCGCCGTTGTTACCCATAAAAAATGGATCCACCAACTTGTCGACCTCGAGGGGAAGCTGTTCAGGGATATCGACATGAAAGGATTCTCCATTGAAGACAAGGATAAAGCGGTGGCGTTCCTGAAATCCACCTGATAAACTTTCATATGTTCGGCGCGAAGCCTATAGTGCCGCGCATCCAAATGCGCCACGAAAATTTCCGAGTGCACTATATCCATCACTTTCGGCGCAGCGTTTCATGCACCGGATTTGAGTCGCGCGGTCCATACCGCAGTTTTATCGAATCGGATTGTTTTACCAATGAACCATGACCCGCAGCATTGTTGTACCCCATCCGTCATACCCATACGGGAAAGGATCTATCATGAATGACGTGTTGCGAACCCCGGAAGAGCGTTTTCAAAACCTTCCCGATTTCCCTTTCGCGCCAATTTACCTCGATGATTTGGCGGGTTTCGGGCGGTTGCGGATGCACTATCTGGATGCCGGTCCGCCGGAGGGCGACCAGGTGTTTTTATGCCTGCACGGAGAGCCCACCTGGAGCTACCTCTACCGGAAGATGATCCCGGTGTTTACGGCGGCCGGTCACCGGGTGGTGGCGCCGGACATGTTCGGTTTCGGACGGTCGGACAAGCCTGCGGACGAAGCCGCCTATACCTTCGACTTCCATCGCAACGCACTGGTGGCTTTCATCGAAAGATTGGACCTCAAGAAGATCACCCTGGTCTGTCAGGACTGGGGCGGCATCCTGGGACTTACCCTGCCCATGGCCATGCCGGAGCGATTTTCCCGCCTGCTGATCATGAACACCACGCTGGGGACCGGCGACTTCCAATTATCCCAAGGATTTCTCGACTGGCGTGCCTGGGTGCGGCAGAATCCGGATTTGGCGACCGGCCGGTTGATGAAGTTGACCTGTCCGCATCTGTCGGCAGACGAATGTGCCGCCTATGACGCCCCTTTTCCCGACAGTACCTACAAAGCCGGTGTGCGCCGTTTCCCGGAGATGGTGCCGGATCGGCCCGATGCGCCGGGAGCGGCTTTGTCACGGGAGGCCCGCGACTGGTTGCGTAACGACTGGGCCGGGCCGGTCTTCATGGCCGTGGGCGTAAAAGACCCGGTCCTGGGCCCGCCGGTGATGCAGGCCCTGCGCAACGACATCGCAGGATGCCCCGAACCCTATGAGCATCCGGACGCCGGGCATTTCGTCCAGGAATGGGGCGACGACATCGCACGGAAGGCGTTGTCGGTTTTCGGCGCGTAAACGGCCCCATGATATCGATGTGTGTTGCTTGAAACCATTTGTTGTTCAGACCCTTGGAGGACCGATGCGCATTTACCGGAATGTTATCTTTGCGGCGATCGCCCTGTTGCTTCTGTCTTCTTTGGCTCTTGCGGCACCCTCCGAAAGGGTGCAGGAAAGCACGCCCGCGGAACTCTACCACTGGCGTGACTGGGTTCTCTTCGACAAGCCGGACCGGTTGTGTCCCACAGCTTTCAACGAGGGGGGCACGTATCGTTGCGGGTGGCCTTCGCGTTTGCGCCTCGACCTGACCCAGCAGGGGGGTACGTTTGAACAGGACTGGATCGTTCTGGCCCGCGGCTGGCAGCCCCTGGCCGGGGATGCCGCTTTGCACATCTGGCCGCTGGACGTACGCCTCTCCGGAAAACCGGTGCCGGTGATCGACCGCAACGGCACACCATCCATTTTCATGCCGCCCGGGGAATACACGGTGACCGGACGGTTCAACTGGCTGAAACTGCCCGAGACCATCCAGGTGCCGCCGGCCATCGGATTGATCGACCTGACGATCGATGGCCGCCGGGTGGATTCCCTGTCATACGATGCCGGCGGGCGCTTGTGGCTGCAGGCACGGGATGGCGTGGCGGATGAAGAAGACCGCCTGCAGGTTCACGTTTATCGGTTGTTGAACGACACCATTCCCATGCGGATCACAACGCTGTTCCGGCTGGAGGTTTCCGGCCGGGCCCGCGAGATCGAACTGGCGGAAGTGCTGCTGGAAGGGACCCGTGTCCTCGCGCTGGATAGTCCGCTGCCGGCTAAGCTGGGGTCCCAGGGGGGACTTTTAGTGCAGGCCCGGCCGGGCCAATGGGACCTCCGGATCGAGGCCCGTTCGATGACCTCCGTGGACAGGCTTACGGCTCCCGGACGCTATTCTCCCGAGATCTGGTCCTTCCAGGCCCAGAACCACCTCAGGATGGCAACCCTTTCCGGATCACCTTCAGTGGAACCGGCCCAGACCGATATGCCGCCGGAGTGGCGGAATTTTCCGGCCTTCCTGGTCGAGGAAACCGGCGGCCTGGCGTTCAAAACGCTTCGCCGGGGCGATGCCGATCCGGCACCGGACCGTTTGACCCTGGCCCGCACCTGGTGGCTGGATTTTGACGGCGGCGGTTTTACCCTCCAGGACCAGCTCAAAGGCACGTTGAGCCGCCAGTGGTACGTGGCCATGCGGCCGCCGTTCGAACTCGGGCGCGTAGCGGTGGACGGGGTGGACCGCGTCATCACGAAACACGGTTCGTCCGACCTGCCGGGCGTGGAGCTCCGGCGCGGTGCGCTGGACCTGGTGGCCGAGGCACGCTACGAAGGGGCGCGTTTCGGCACGATGCCGGCTGTGGGTTGGGAACATGATTTCCAGAAGGTGACCGGCGTCCTCAACCTTCCCCCCGGCTGGCGGCTGTTTGGCGCCACCGGTGTGGACCGCATGGACGGCAGCTGGATCCAGCGTTGGACCCTGCTCGACTTTTTCGTCGTGCTGATCATCACCCTGGCCGTGTTTAAACTTCGCAACTGGCGTTGGGGCCTGCTGGCGCTTGTGACCATGACGCTCATGTTCCAGGAGCCCAATGCGCCCATTTATGTCTGGCTGCATATCCTGGCGGTCATGGCGCTGTTGAAAGTCCTGCCGGAAGGAAAGATCAGGGGGCTTGTCAAGTTGTGGGGGGTTGCGGCGATTGTGTTTTTACTGGTCGTGTCGATTCCCTTCATGGTGCAGCAGGTTCGCTGGGGGTTGTATCCCCAGTTGGCGCATCCGCAATCGGTCAGCTTTTTCCCCGGCGGAACGGCACCGGCGCCGGCAACCGTCCAGCGAGATGCACGCGAAGCCGTGCGTTCGGCCGAAATCGACCAGGAGGTGGCGGGAAGCATCATGCGCACGCCATCAATGGGGAAGTTCCAATCCGGCGAAGCGCCGGCCATCGAGCAGTTCGATCCCCAGGCCCTGGTTCAGACCGGTCCGGGGCTGCCCCGCTGGCGTTGGGGGGTGCACCGTTTCGAGTGGAACGGGCCTGTTCAGAGCGATCAGACCATGCGGCTCTGGCTGGTGCCGCCCATGGTCAATTTCATGCTGGCCATTTTGCGCGTCCTGCTACTGGGGGCCTTCATTCTTGGGGTCGTCAGCCTGAAGGACTGGTGGCAGGTCATCCGCACCCGGCTCAAGCCGGCGGCCCAGGCGGCCGGCCTGGCAGTTCTCCTGCTCATGGCCATCGGGCCCCACCGGAGCCAGGCCGCCAGCGAGGCGTTTCCGCCGCCCGAGCTGCTGAAACAGCTGGAAGACCGTCTTCTGGAAAAACCGGATTGTCTCCCGGCCTGTGCCGACATTGCGCAACTGGCGTTGACAGCCGGCCCGGACAGGCTTCAAATTCTGCTCGAAGTGCATGCGGCGGTGCGGACGGCGATACCGCTTCCGGTGACGCCGGCTTCCTGGACACCCGAAGCGATCCTGCTTGACCAGGAACCAGCCCCGGGCCTGGCGCGCGATGCGGCCGGCCAGCTGTGGCTGTTGGTGGGCGAAGGAATTCACACCATCGTGCTTACCGGCCGCATTGCTCCCGGGGTAACGACGCTCCAGATTCCGTTCCCCATGCCGCCGCACACCGCTGCGTATTCGGCCGAGGGGTGGCAGGTCACGGGTATCGATGCGGACGGGAACGTTGCCGGTACGGTTCAGCTCACATCGGAGAAACCGGCTGACACCCAGGCCGTCGACGATCGAACCCAAGCGCTGCCGCCTTTTCTGCATGTCGAACGAACGTTGCACCTGGGGCTGACCTGGCAGGTATCCACCACCGTGACGCGTATCACGCCGCCGGGAGCATCGGTGCTGGCGTCCATTCCCCTCCTTGCCGATGAGGCTGTCACAACGGCCGGTATCGACACCGCCCAAGGAGCGGCGCTGATCGACATGGGGCCGTCCGTTCGGCAAGTGCGATACCATTCCGTGTTGGCCCTGTCGCCCACATTGACACTGCAAGCCCCCCTGGCCGTACCCTGGACCGAGACCTGGATACTGGACGCAAGCCCTATCTGGCACTGTGAAACCAGTGGCATCCCGGTGATCCACCACCAGGGCAAACAGGGCCTTTGGCAGCCGGAATGGCGCCCCTGGCCGGGGGAAGCGGTTGACATCCGGGTGACGCGACCGGAAGCCGTGCCGGGGCGTACGATCACCCTGGATGCCGTCGATCTCACCTTTGTGCCCGGTCAGCGTTTCGACCGCAGCCAGCTCAAGATAACGGCCCGCACCAGCAAGGGCGGCCGTCATGAAATCGAACTGCCGGCGGCGGCCGCGCTGCAGTTGGTCACCATCAACGGAAAAAGTCTGCCGGTCCGTCTCGAGGACCGGATCGTTCCGCTGCCGCTGGAACCCGGATCCCAGGATGTCCTATTGGAATGGCACCAGCCCTCGCGCGCCCAAATGCTTATGCGCTCGCCGGCCCTGAACCTGGGCGAGCAGGCCGTGAACGCCAATGTGTCGTTTAAGATGCCCGCCGACCGATGGATTATTTTTGCCGGCGGGCCGCGCCTGGGGCCGGCCGTATTGTTCTGGAGCTATCTGATCGTCATGGTGCTGGCGGCTTTGGCCCTTGCCCGAACCCGCTTCACGCCGCTCAGGTATGCCTCCTGGCTCCTGCTTTCGGTGGGGCTGACCCAGGTTTCGATTGTTGCGGCCCTGATCGTGGTGGGCTGGTTTTTCGCCCTGGCCTGGCGGGAAACATCCCTCAAGGATGCTGGCTGGCTCAAATTTAACGGGGTGCAGCTGCTGCTGGTCGTGTGGACCATCGCGGCCCTGGCCGGTCTCTACACGGCGGTGGAGCGCGGCCTGCTGGGCACGCCGGATATGCAGATCGCCGGCAACGCCTCCACCCGGTTCGTGCTCAACTGGACCCAGGACAGGATCGATGCCATGCTGCCCCAACCCTGGGTGCTGGTGCTGCCCATGTGGAGCTATCGCGTGCTCATGCTGTTCTGGTCGCTGTGGCTGGCGCTGGCGCTTCTGAAATGGCTGCGCTGGGGATGGTCCTGCTACAGCCGCAACGGTATCTGGAAGAAGCCGCCGCCCCGCAAGCGCAAACCCAAGCAGGTGTGGCGGACGCCGGAGGAGACGGGCGGGCCCGACCAACCGTCGTGATGGACTCGCCGCCGCCATGGTTTGACGGCCCGGTCTGTAATTCGGCTCTTTGGGAGAAATGCGGTTGCGCGAGCCGCCAATACGCTCAGGCTGTTACGCTGTAGAGGCAAATTTTACAGCGGGCACCCTCCTGCTGAATATAATCGGCGGTGCGCAGTTCCTGCAGTTCCCAGAGGCCGTCGTTTTCGATGCCGCGCAAACGGGTGCGGTAGCCGTCTTCTTCCCAGGCTTGTTCGCGCACGGTAAAACAGATGCCGCCACCGGGTCTGGTGATACGGATCAGCTCGTTCATTGCTTCGGGGCCTACATGGCCGCAGGTGAAAGTCCCGACACTGATCACGGCGTCGTAGGTGTTCGTCGTAATGTCCAGGGGTTTGGTCAAATCGTGTCGGCTCAGGGATTGGTAGATTTGCTTTTCCCGGGCCTTTTCCAGCATGTCCGGCGAGTAATCGAGACCATCGATATGGACGCAGCCGTCCCGATGCAGAAGCTCGCCCACGATGCCGGTGCCGCAGCCGGCATCCATAATGCGGGCGCCTTTGTCTTCCAAGTGGCTCAAAAGAAGTTTGCTGGCGATCATGGGCGCGACATACCCCATCTCGCCCAGAAGATCGTTGTCGTATTTTTCGGCCCACTCGCTGTATGCCGTCATGAGTTCTTCGGTGTTGGATGCGTTTAGCACGCGGTCGTGAATTTCCCTGCGGGTACTCATCAAATTCTCCCTGATGTTGGTGCGGTCGCCAAAGAGGGCCGATGGGCTTTGGCGGCAGACGCTATGGTATGGCTACAATGGGCGGTGGCCCTGTCATCCCAACCGGACAGCGATGCTACGCGAAGGATGCTTCGGCTGCCGATCAAGGATCGCCGATCATCCATTGGCAACCCGGTAGAGGATACGATATCGGACTGTGGTTTGCAAACCAAGCCGCCGGTTTCAGCGGTCGGCATCATTTGGGAATGACGACGGGGAAGCCGTTGTGGTGATGGATGTCAACCGGAAGACCGTAGACGTCTTTAATGATATCGGCGGTTATCTCCTGCGGTGCAACGGCCGCATGGATGCCGCCGTTCTTCAGAAACAGGCATTGATCCGCATATCGGAAAGCGGTGGTCAGATCGTGCAGGGTCATCACGGCAGCGACGGCATGCTCCCGAACCACCCGGCGGATCAGTTGCAGGATTTCCACCTGGTTTTTCAGATCGAGGCTGCTGGTGGGCTCATCCATCAGCAGCAGGCGGGGCTCCTGAACCAGGGCGCGGGCGACGGCCACCTTCTGCAATTCACCACCGCTCATGCGGTCGATGTGGCGCAGGGCCAGCTTTTCCATGTGGAGACTTTTGATGGCGCCGTCAACGATCTGGAGATCTTCGGCCGCGGCACGCAGTCGGATATGGGGGCGCCGCCCCATCAGGATGGCATCGAAGGCCGTTATCTTGCCGGTGGTCTGGTGCTGGGCCACATAACCGATGCGGCGTGCCACGGCCATGGCCTCCAGCTTGAGAACGGTTTCATCCTCCACCAGGATCACGCCCGAAGACGGCTTGAGGATGCCGTTGATGCAGCGCAGCAGGGTGGATTTCCCGACCCCGTTGGGTCCGAGAACGGCTACGAGGTCGCCCTGGCCCACCTCAAATGTCACGTCATGCAACACCGGATGGCCGTTGTAGCTGAACCGCATGCCGTCGATGCGCAGAATCACGTGCCGCGTCCTTTCATAATCAGCACCATGAATACGGGGGCGCCCATAAAAGCCGTGAGAATGGAAACGGGCAGCAGGTGGGGCGCGAGAATGAGGCGCGCCGCGGTGTCCGACATCAGGAGCAGGACCGCTCCCAGAACGGCCGAGGCCGGCAGCAGAAAGCGGTTGTCGCCTCCGATCAGGCGGCGCACCATGTGGGGGCACACCAACCCCACGAAACCGATAATGCCAAGAAAAGAGACAATGACGGCCGTCACCAGGGAGGCCGTCAACATTCCCCACAGCCGGATCCGGGTCACCCGGACCCCCAAACCCCGGGCGGTTTCGTCACCGGCATCCACGGCATTGTAGTTCCAGACATTGAGCAGGAAATAAAGCGTCGCCGCCAGGGTGACGCTTGCCAGAAGGGACAACTCTCCCCAGCTGGCCCGGGCCACATCGCCGAAGGTCCAGAACACCATGGCGGCCAATTGTACATCGTCGGCGAAAAATTGCAGGAACATGGTGCCCGCCGTAAACAAGGCGCCCAGGGCAACACCCGCCAGGATCATGGTTTCCGGCTTGGCCCCGCGCATGCGGGATACCGCCACGATAAACAGGGAGGCCAGCATGGAAAAGGCAAAGGCCGAGGCCGTGGTGACCAGGGGATTGGTCATGGCGACGGCCCCCAGGCTGGTGCTGGTCATGGTGCCGGAGTCCAGGATCATGACGGCAAAGGCGGCGCCGAAGGCGGCTGCGTGTGAAATGCCCAGCGTAAATGGGGAACCCAGGGGGTTGCGCAGGATGGACTGCATCACGGCCCCGCTTACGGCAAGACCGGCACCCGCCACAACAGCGGCCAGGACCTGCGGCAGCCGAATTTGCCAGACGATCATATCGAAGCGCCTGGAGGTGCCGGCACCGGCCAGGGAACGGATTACGTCCGCAAGGGGGATGCGGGCCGCTCCCGTGGCAATGCCGTAGAGAGCGGCCAGGCCCAGAAGCAGCAGCCCGGAGGCGATCAGGGCGATCTTGCGACGGGTATAGCGGGCATAGTCCCGGTTCAATGTGCCGCTGGCCAGGTGCATGGCATCTCTCTCCTATTGCAGGGGAACCGGTTGGAAGACCAGACGCCCGAAAGCCGTGTTCATTTTTTCAAATACGGGCGCGCCAACCAGAAAGGTATAGATGCGATCCGCCGCCTCGACCGGATCGATATCCGCAAAGGCTTCGGGATAGATGCGCTTACCGATAAAATATGCATTGGCCAGGATGGAGCCGAAGTTGCGGCTGTACCAATTGTAAGGCAAAACGCCAAATACCCGCCCGCTTTGCTCGGCCGAAAGGCTGCGGTAGGCGGGGTCGGTTCGCAACTCATGCCACCCGCCGGCCTGATCCCCCATCTGCAGGGTGGCGAGATCCAAAAAGAGATAATCGGGGTCCCAGACGAGGATTTTTTCTTTCGCGATGCTGCTGTTCGAAAGGGGCTGGCTGCGGTCTTCGTCATTCCGGGCAAGATTGCGAACGTTGACGAAGGCAAAGGGCGGATAACCCGGCTCGGTGGATTGAAACCCGTGGGGACCACGATAGGCAATGCCCCCCACAAAGCAGCCCGGGCGCCGGTTGTCCGGTATGCCGGCGGTGCGGTTTTCAAGGTCCCGGATGCGATTTTCGAAAAAGGCGATTACCACTTCCGCCCGTTGTGTTTGGTCCATGACGATTCCCATGATGCGCAGGGACGAAAACAGATCGGACCGGCGCCGCCCCAGATCGCTGTCAAGCAAAACAACGACCGGGATACCGGTTTTGCGCGCGAGTTCATCGGGATCGGAGCCTGTGGCGGAAGCCATTTTGAAAATCACCTGCGGCAAGGGATCGAGGGTCAGGATGCGTTCGGGATGGTCGTACCCGCGGAACTCGCCGAAGACGGGAAACGTCTTGAATTGAGGATTGGCAAGGGCATAGGGCCTTGCATCGAATTGCGCCCGGTGGACTTCCATGTCATCCACGGCCACGATGCGATCCTGGCATTCAAGGTAGGTCAAGAGCCGCAAGGCACCGGCGCCGGAGCAGATGACGTGCTCGATCCCTGGCGGCAGCGCAACGTGCCGGCCCGTCGCATCGGTGATCATGCGGAGGGAGGCCGGTGTGGATGCCATCCCGGCAAATGGCAGGCCCAGACTGACCAGCACAACCACCATAACGAATTTCATCAGCCGCATCGAATCCCACTTTCAAAAATAAAAAAAGCCACGAAGCATCGACCCCTTCGTCAGGGTCATTTGCCTTCGTGGCTTAAATTTTGATGTCGAAAAAAGGCCGACCTGCCTTCTGGCAGGTCAATTCCGGCGAGCAATGTAGCCGGTGGGCGCAAGGTCTGTCAAGAGGAAATCAGGCGGTGTTTACTTCCCACAGTGCTCGGCGGCCACCCGTATGTTCGGCCAAGGACAACGCCTGCCCCTTTCGCAGGACGGTTCAGGGCGTGTGACGTCGATTTCCCTGATGGCGCGGCAGGATTCTGCCGCGCCAGGCCATGACAGGGAGGTGTCATTTTTCCGGGCCGGAATACGATGTTATTCGAATGTGGCCTCCGCCTCCGGCGAAGGGTCACCGAGCGCACCATTAGCAGCTCGATAGATGAGGCGATAGCGAACCGTCGGCAGCTGGGGGGGATTGAGGTCCACCGCGTCTGTCGCGTTTCGGATGCCGCCGGTTAAGGGGCGCCAGACGTTGCCCTCTTCATAGCGTTGGACAATGACTTCCAGTTCTTCCGGCGGTATTTTAAAAGAAATGCGTACATGGCGCAGCGGTTCCTGTTCCACCGCCAGGGACGGTCTGTCAGGGGCGGGAATGGCAGGGTTGCCCACCGTTACCTGGCGGGCCCAGCTCGGATCACTGCGATTGCCGTTTTGGTCAACCGCCACGATGCGGTACCAGTAGGTTTGTCCGACCGCCACGAAAGTATCTTCAAAACGATTTTTCTTTGCCGGAACCGGATCCCCAAGGACCAGCCCCGGATCATTCTCCGACACCGAGCGGACCACCAAAAAGGTGTCGATATCTTCTTCCGGAGGGGATCCCGCAAACGTCAGGGTAACTTTACCGTCACGGCCGTCAATATCGGTGATGCGCGGCGGATTGGGCGAAACGGTATCCAGAAGAACCGCTTTGACCTCCCGGCTCGGTTTGCTTTGCTGGTTGTCGAAAGCCACTGCCGTGACCCGGTAGTGAAATTCTCCCTGGGTGTGCAACCCGACCGGATCATCAAAGCGCGGACCCGGGACGACCGTCGCCGTGAGAAGCGCCCATCGCTCGGCATCTTTGGCTTTGCGTTCTACCAGGTACCCCGCAACAGGGAATTTGACCCCATCCCAGGTGAGACGGACCCGGGTGCGCCCCACTTCAGCGTTCAGGTTTTCAGGTTTCGGTGGTGCCTGGCGATTTTTGGGTGCGGCCGTTTTAACCAATGTGGGCGGCCCCAGGTTGCCGCGGGGGTCCATGGAACGAACGCGGTAGAAATAGCTGGTGCCACCCAGCAGTTGCTTGTCTTCCCATTGGGTTTGATCGGCGTCGAAACCGTCGGGGGTCAGCGGCAGGAAAGGCCCTTTGCGCAACAGGGATCGTTCGATAACGTATCCGCTTGTAAAGGGGCTCGGATTGGCCTTCCAGGAAAGAGCTACCCGGTTATCTCCCGCCTCGGCGGCGAGCAGGGCCGGCGGGTTCAGCGCGGAAAGATCCGGAATGAACTGCGTTAGGGTTCGAGGGAGGCTGCGTCGCCCGAACATGTCGATACTAAAAATGCGGTAAGTCGTTTCGGACTCCTTGGGAGGGGCGGGATCCACATAGCGCCCATTTTGGTCCTTGACATCGGATCGGGTGATGAGGAGCGGTTGCTCCGTCAGTAGGATTTTTCCACCGGTGGCATCCTCACGTTCCAGCACGAAAGCGAGGACGGGTACAAGGCGGTTTGGTTGCGGATTCAGCCAGGAAAGCGCGACGCTGGTTTCATTGGGGGTAGCGCTAAAAGACGGCGGTGCTTCGGGCAGGGCGGTGGCCGCCGCCGGGTCCACCGTTGCGCTGGTCAGCACCGACAGCGGCTTCCCTTTGCTGTTGAGGGCAGTCAAGCGATAGGTGCGCACACCGCCCTGCGGATCGGCCTCTTCGTAACGTAAACCAAGGGCCCGGCCGAAATCGGGATTGATCGCCGCGGAAAGCCCCATTATCGTAATGGAACGTTTCCGGTTTTCCTCTGGATTGGCGGCGGATTTCAGGTCGTCGGTGAAATTCCGGATGGCCGTCGCTTCGCTTGCAGCGAGACGGGCCATGGCGTCCGGATTTCCGCCGGGGATGATTTTTTCAGCCAGCATGTGACGTTTTTTGTCGATGACCTTTTCAAGGCGCCACCCGCCGGCGGGCCAGACAAGATCCTTGGGAATCCAGAACAGGGAGATTTTTCCCTGTCCGTCGGAGGCGGCCCACAGGGCACCCTCTGGTTGACTGGCATGGGCGGCTGCAAGGCCGACCAGGAGCAGGAAGAGGGATAGGATGAGTCGTTTCACTGTTTTCACGGTTTTCTCCTACAGACTAAATGTGGCGCAGACGTCAGGGTTCCAGAACGGAATCGGGATTTCGACGCAGCCATGGGCGGAGGCCTTGAGGGGCAGGGCACTCGCGTCGACACGGACGGAGATGCCGGTACCCACGCAGACGTCGTGGGCACATACTTCGGCATGGACCCCCCCTTCCCCGTATCCGGAAACATGGGGTTCGGATGTAATGGCCAAACCCGTATTGATATTGCCGGAAATGTGGCCGATGGACGCCCCCAGATAGTAATCGATCCCGCCACCCAACCGCAAGGCATCACCATCCAGCATCATGTAGCCGTCGACGTCCGCGACAAGCAAATGCATGCGAACCTTGGGGCCTTGCTCCTGGCCGGCATAAATATGCCAGGGTTCGTTGCCGCCGAAATGCATGGTGCAGGCATTCTCAGGGATGTCGAAGTAGATCGTGTCGTTCAAGAGGCTGGAATGCCCGGTGAGCGCGCCGTCAAAACCGCCGGCCGCATATTGGATATAGCCCTGGAAGTTGCCGTCGCCGGCATGCTGGGCGTCCAGCAACCAGGCGCGGAAATCCATGCGGGCGCCGTCGCCCGGTTTGATGGTGAGGTCGCCGTCCATGGTACAGACGAAACCGTCGGTGGAGCCGATCTGCATCCCGGCCATGAAGATGAAGGAGTCATCGGCAACCGGTGCGACCCCTGTGAGGGGATAAGCGCTCTTGAAGGCATCGAGCGGGAAATTATGCCCGAGGCCGCCTCGGATTTTGTAGAGTTTGAGATAGGGGGGCACAAAGGGCGTGCCGGTACCCAGGTCGAGTGTCGCCCGCACCAGCCAGTAGTCGTGGCCACCCATATAGCCGAGTCGGAATTCGGCCTGAACCGGAGGGCCGTCGAACATGGCCATGTCCACCGACCCATAGAAACTGTCCTTGGCTCCAGAAGCGGCATGGGCTTCGGCCACACCAAAGGGCCACATGGTTTCCCGGGGCGCAGCGGCGGTCGAAGAGGAAAGGCCGGCCCCGGCGTATTCGATATGGACGGTGGCCGCTACCCGGGGTTGTCCCGCCGGGAAGGTGATATCCAGGTCGAATGCGTTGACCCGCGGGCCCTGAGCCGTGTATTTTTTGCCCTCCCGCGCTAATCCGTAATGCACCGGCACGGCGACCGAGGAGAGAACCTCGGAGATCGAGAAGGTGGTGGCGAAGTCGAAACTGAAGACGGCAAGCTCGCCGTTGTGCAAGTCGATACGGACCGAGCCCAGGTCGATCGGCGTCTGTCCCAGGTTTGACTTCCCGCCCAGAGGGATTTCAATCGTCGTGCCGCTTTCCAGGAAGGGCCGGCCGTCCATAGAATAAATAATACCGGGAACGGTGACATTGTCGGCAAAGACAACCTCTTCGGCCTCGAAGCGGAAGGTGGTGCTTTCGCTCCAGGCCCCCCAGCCGGTTTGCGGGAAATTACCGAACAGGAGATGCTGAACGGTCATGGTGATGCCCCGGTAGGCCTTGACGATTTCGTCCTGGGTGATTTCCGTGAAGTCAAAATAGGCTTCCTTGCCGGGCACCCCGTGGATGAGGCGGGCATCGCCCAGGAGATGGGTATCGAGCCAGGGAACCTGCACGTCCATACCATGATAGACCGCCAGACTGCTCTGGCCGGTATCGACCGAGATGGCGGATAGGTTGATGGTACCGTCCTTGTAGGGCGTGGAAAACGGTGTGGTGATTTCTGCTTTTCCCACCAGTTGGGTGCCTTCCACGCCCCAGTTGCTGACGCGGCCCTTGTTGGCTTCCGGAACTTGAAATTCAAAGAGATTCGGGATGAGCAGGGCGTCTTCACCGAAATGCAACCCGGCCCACTCCTTGCCGGCGCCACGGGGGTTGCCGGCCAGCCCGTCCTGGGCGCTGAGGTCCAGGACAATTTCCCGGGGCATGATCGAAAAGCCGCTGTTGCCGATTTCAATTTCCTGGGCGCTGTTTTCCCGGTAAAACCAATCGCCGTCCTCGGAGAGGGGGGCCGTGGCGGTCCATTCCGGTGCTTCGGCCGCACCTGACAGGTGCAGGCCGGTGTCCGCCGGTTTGGCGTCGAGGGTCAGGTTCATGGGGGTCTGCTTGGCGCGTGCGGCGAGTTTCTTCAACTGAATCCGCATGCCGGCTTCACTGATAGCCGCGTCAAGGGGCAGATCGATGGTCCCGGTGGTCACCGTCAGGCCGTCTGCCGCCACCTGCCAGCCGTTAATCGGGACTGGGAGAAGGTAGCGTGTCGACGTTCCCCCGGCACCGGTATAAAGATGCATATCCAGCACACCACTTCCCGAAAAAATTCCCCCCGTGTCATTGACCTCGAGGTTGCGGATGGCGAAGTCGTCTCCGGTCGAGGTGGGGAAAATGAACTGGCAGGGCTGTTCCGGTGCGCTCGGTTTTACCCGGTAGCGGAACGGATCGGACTGGACGTAAAAAGGCTTTTCTTTTTTCACCTCCAGGCCCGCGGTCATTCGGGCTTTGGCAAAGGTATTGAGACTGGCCATGACCGGCCGCCCCGAAGACCCCTCTTTGGATGGCGCCAGTACGCTCAGTTTGATGCCGCTCTTCTGGAAGGTATTAACGTTGGGGTTGCCATTGAAAGAGGCCGAAGCCGCCTGTGCTTCCGGTACCAGCCAGGAGAACACGGACTTCGCAACCCCTGAGCTTCCCTGGGTGAGAGCAACTTGCCTTGCGCCCTGGAGGAGATTGAGCACCTGGGTCTGGTCCAATTGATGGACCTGGGGAAGCACTTCGGCTTCCACGACCAGGGCAAAATTGTCGCCGATCATCTGTTCGCTCATTTCAACCACCGGCGACATCAGGGACGCTGTGGCGTATGATTCGGCCGTGGGCGTATTCTGGGTGTTTTCGGTGAGGGTTATCCCGTTTTCGGTCCGGTGTGGCGACGCCAGGGCGTCTTCAACAGACCCCACCACCATGCGCGTGCCCCCCTTGTGCAGACTCCAGGTTATCCTGGCCCGGCCTTCGCCGTAGTAGACAAGGTCGGCGTTTCCCTGAAGGATGCCGCAGGAACTGATTTCGGTGTCCACGAGCATATTCCAGCCTGGTTTGGGCGCGGCTTGGAGGTTTACCAACGAAGGACTTGAGCTGGAAGACATGGTGATGGCGGGTTTTGAATCCCCTTCCACCTGTTGCACTGAGGACGCTGCGGACGGGCCTGAACTGGTTGCACGGGATGAAGGCTTTTTGGCTAATGGAACCGTAGCCCCCGATCCGTTGTAGCCGCTGATGGCGATCGATTCGAGATGGAGCGGCCCCTGGGCCACCAGATCTTCGCGAACAGCGATCTTTTTGGTGTCGCAGTAGATCAGGTGGGCGCGTCCGGCCTGGGCGTAGAGGGAATTTTCATTAAACTGGAAGTTCTGGCCCTTCGGGGCGGAAAAGGCAAAATCGGCACCGGCGGTTTTCTGAATGCCGTTGATCACCCTAAAGTAGGGATTGTAGGTGAAAGCGGATGGCACCACGGCGCCGCTCGAGGCCTGGGTGCTGCCGGAAACAGCATCGTAAACAGACGCCAGGGCATCGGGCGGACCTTGTTGGATATCGTCTTCGGGGAGGACGAAGATCCGTACCGTGTAGTTGCCGCTCTGCTGGTAGCGGTGATGATACGCCCTGCCCAGCGGCAACAGGTCGGGTGCTGCCGGTTGACTCAGGTCGATCTCCAGGGCGACTACGCCGCTGCCGTCACCCCAATCGAGAAACAGGTTGGGCAGGTAGAAGGCGACATCGCCAGCGCCCTTGACCTTGCTATTGATATGCGTGGCATAGGGAATCGATCGGATATTGAGCTTGCCGGTAAGCTCCCATTGATCCCCGGGGTAGTTGGCGGCGCGGCTGCCTTTGTCGGGGTTGGTGATCGTTATGGCCGAGGCGGTGGCACTGCTGCCCCCGCAGGAAAGCCCGCTGGGCTTTTCCGGTGTCAGCAGGGACCGGCGATCTGAAATTTCCACCTCGACATTTTTGGATTCAACGATTTTCCGGGTTTTGGCAACACCCGTTTGGCTGCTCCCAGGGACCGTTTCCGTCTTGACTGTTGTGTACGTCCGGTAGCCGGCCACCTCCCACCAGCAGAACTGTTTGGCCAGGCCATGGACAACGGTATGCTCCCCTATCTTGCGGTCCTTGGTCAGAAGGTCCAGAAGATAGGCGGTATCCATCCGGAAGGAATTCGTAAGCGCGCTGATCTGCTGTCCGTTCAATTCGAATTTGATGGGGTCGATGCGTTTTTTCTCGATGACAAAGCCGTTTTCGGTCACCAGGCGGAATTCATACCATTCCGCCAGACCGGGATTTTCTTCCCGCCAGGTGAACTGGGTCTGTTCATTGAGTTGCTCCGGATACATCTCGTTGGAGGTGAGGTAGTCCTCGGGCGTCAGCAATGTGATGCGGCCCTGAAAGGTGACGGCCAAGTCCGGTGCGACCAGTTTGGGTACGGGTTTCTTTTTCGACCATTTCTGTGCCGCCACGACCCAGGCTTGGGCGGGGAACGCGGTCCAGGGGCGGGATGCATCGCTCCGCAGCTTGAGGGCGCGCAGGCCGAGAGGCGCCGCCCCGGAGACGGCCACGGTCATGGTCAGCTTGGTATTGGAAACAATCTGGAGATCCTCGATGGCGACACCGTCGCCCAAGTCTGCTTGCAGCTGGTCGTCGAAATGGCTTCCGTTGACATCGATCTGGTAGGTTTTCCCCTGTGCCCAGTGATTGGGAGTGATGGTCTGGACGGTCACCGGTGACGTGAAAGTTTTGGGTTTTATTATTACCGGCGGATCATTTTTTTTCATGGCAATCGGGGGTCTCGCGCCGGTCGTCGCAGGCGCTGCGTCCGCTGTCACCGTGATGGAGGCCGCGGTGCGATGGGATCCCTGAGTGTTGACCAAGAAGACCTGGCGGGGGCCGGGTTCGGCCGTCGCTGCAACAGTTACGGCAACCGTTAGCCTGTTCGATTCGGCAGTGGGGGGTGCGGCTATTATATCGGGCCCCAAATTAACCCCGGTAACACGATCGAGTCCCGCTCCGGTCACGGTCAGGGAATAGGATGCGCCCCGACGCAGGGTGTTGGGGGTGATCATCCGAACCAACGGCCGAATGTCGCTGCCGATAACATTGACGCGGGCCGGGCTTGGTTGAAGCCGGTCGCTATACTGCACCTGCACCACCCGTGTCCCGGGGGCGGCATCGGCTGCGACATTGAAGGTGACGGTTGCCATGGATCGGGCTTCGTTGAGGACGGTGGGGCTGCCTGTGGTGATACCTGCTCCGAGCCGGATGCGCATGTTTTGATGCAGATAGCGCCCGGATAGCGTCAGGGTACCGCTTTGTCCCTGGTTAAGTGCTGCCGGATTGATGCTTTGAACGATGGGAAAGGACGGCTGCCCGGTCGTTTGAATTGTCTCCGCCGCCGACCCGCCGGGACGGATGGTCATGGCCGGGGCCGGGTTGCTGTTCTGCATCGAGAATGGCCGGGCAGGCGGGTCGTCAGAAATGGCTGCGGTGGCAAGGGTAAGGAGCAGTGCAACCGATAACGCGAGCAACGCAAGATGTCTCATCATCTCACCTCTTTGAGGAAGTTCATGGCGCGTACGACAGCTGGTTTCGAAGGTGTCTTGGGCAGCCCCTTCATTGAAGATCTACCTCTATGGGTAGCGTCGTGGTCTCGAAAGGTTCAAAAAATCGCCGCGGTTGTCGCGGTAGAGCGTTTCACGCCATAAAACCAAGCCGATGGTAGCCGGCACCTCACAACGACGACCTGTTTTCGCCATTGGTAATGCATGAAAAAAGGGTATGGGAAAAGCGTGGCAGGTCAATATCGGTTTTTTTGGGTGGTTCAGTGGTGTTCAAGACCGTGCGAGGGGATCGATTTTCCATGTTCGGGGCTCTAACCTGTCGTCGAAATAGTTCATGTCCTTGACAGCGGGTGCTTCAACAGATCAATAGCGTGTGCGGTATCCAGGGAGCCTAACAAAAATCTTAAAGGAGAGGTTGTTGGGTGATTGATATCGCCTATAGCGATCAACCGTAAAAGATAGGGGCAATAATGACTTAATCTTTTACTTGTGCAAGTATGGCAGAACGAAAGTCATGTGTCAATCTGACAGGTAGTTTCATCTGTTCAGAGCGTGAATGTTGCTATCGAAGCGATCTGTCGTGCCAAGTGAGGGGGTCCCTGAAGCCGGATTTCGATCACGCATGCGTTGTCGGTGGATGCGGTTACCCGAGTCCGGTGTGTTGGTGCCCACCGGATGACAGATTGCCCGTGCCGCAATTGTCTAGTGAAGCATTTGGACAAGGTCTTCTGGCGTTGCGCAAACTTGCCCGCCGATGGCTTCGATCTCCCGGCGATAGGTTCCGCTGGCTTGACCGCCGAAGATCAGCGGGCACTGATTTTCGAGCAGGTCGGAAAGGCGCGACAGTTCGTTTTGCATAAAGGCGTCATTGACCCGGCAGGTGACACTCAGGGCAATCAATTGGGGATTAAGGGTGGCGTT
Source organism: Desulfobacteraceae bacterium (assembly GCA_014237395.1). Classification (GTDB taxonomy): domain Bacteria; phylum Desulfobacterota; class Desulfobacteria; order Desulfobacterales; family UBA5852; genus JABZFP01. The sequence goes on from JABZFP010000044.1 coordinate 40,736, forward strand.
GGCCGCCGCGATATCTTCGCTCGGCAGATTGGGTCCCAGGAAAACCGGCTCCCAGCCATGGTCTTGTGATATCACGGCAACGGCAAGGGCACCGAGATAGCACCACTGGCCGGCGGGTGCGGCAATCAGGATGTGGGGCAATTGAGCCGAGGTCGGGGCGGCATAGTCCAGCATATGGCAGAGGTGGCCGTGCACCACGTTGGAGGCCAGGTGCTCATGCATGATGCGCAGTGCGCCTTCGGACCATCGTTGCCCCACCTGGCGCATGAGGGGGATGATGAGCGTATCGAGGAGGGCTTGGCGACTCAACCTGAGCGAGGCCTGACAAAGGATACGATGCAAAGCGGCGGCATCCAACGCCTCGATGGCCTGCAGGCAGGACGTGATAACATCACGGAAAACGAGCGGTTGCGCGCCGATCCGTTCTTTGGTCGAGGATGACGTGAAAGACTTTTTCACAGGGGCCGTCAACGATTCAAGGTCGGCTAGATCGAGGCCGGCCACATGCGAAATATGGTGGCCGGCGTCAATCGCCTGCTTCAGGAGCGCAATACGATCGATGTCTTCCTGGGAGTAAAGGCGGTGGCCACTTGCTGTCCGGGTGGGTTTCACCGCACGGTAGCGCCGTTCCCATGCCCTAAGGGAATGGGCGGAGACGCCCGTCATCAGGCTGACATATCCAATCGGAAACCGGACCGAATCCGCCATGTGGTCCTCTCATCCTGCGGTGTCGTAGGGGTGCCGCAAGCACAGTTTAATTCCGTGTATTAGCAGCACTTCCTATCAGCTGACAAGCTCCGATATCGCCCGTGCGCAATCCGCCACAGCGTCATCCGACCCGTCGAGATTCACGATGTGATTTTCCAGATCAACGTCGATGATCGTGCACCCATGATTTTCAACGGTCGTTTTCAATACATTCAGAAACATGGTGTCGTCCATGATATCGGCTCCTTTTTGGACGGCTTCGCAAAAAGTCCAATATCTGCGTTGCGCGGCATTCCTCATCATTGCGGCGTACGCTAAGTACGCCTCATTCTTCGGAATTTGCGCGCCTTGATCTTGAACATTTTACAAACCCGTTCCAATACAGACTTTGTGCGAGTTCATCTTTATTGTAGATGTATCAGCGATTCAGCTCGGTTTCCATGATCGCTTCCACCTGCATGTGGTTTGACCGCCACACATTGTTTTCGTTGGCAAAGCTTTCGATGTTCTGCTGGGTAAACTGGGTCACCATCTGGATATCTTCGGTGGCCTGATCCGTCTGCCCCATTTTGGTGAACAGCGCAGCCCGGCTGTGGTAGGCGGCACCGTATTCCGGCGCCAGTTCGATCGCCTTGTTGAAGTCCTGGAGGGCGCCATCGTCGTCTCCTTCGATTTCGCGGGCCAGTCCCCGCAGGTGGTAGGCACGGTAGTAGCCGTCATCGACGGCGAGGGCCCGATCGAAATCCGTAAGGGCCGTCCTGGTCTGACCGGTATGCAGAAACGCGGCCCCCCGCGAGACGAGCGCCAGTTTGTGGGTATTGTCTTCACGCAGAACTTCGCTGAGACTTTCGATGCAGGTGCTGTAATCCTTTCCCAGAAACGCCATCATGCCGTCGTTAAATTTGTCATTGAGATGTGCTTTCATATCGACCTCCAATCCGACAGAATGTTTTGGTTAAGTATACTTAGACAATATTAAGAATGTGGTGATTGGCTGTCAAGCAAGGTCCGGCGGCAGACCGGTGGCCTCTTTGGGGCGCGCCGCGGGCGCGATGACAACATGGTGCCATGGAGATGGGCTCAGGGCGGTTTGAAGGAGTGGTGCCAGGGAACACGGGGAGCGGATTTGTTGGCTCCCCGTGCGCGATGTTGGCAGGACACCTGTCGGTTCGCTACCGTCGAAGCGTTACGCCGCCACTTCCTTGGGCCTTGGGATAACGTATCCGTCGGCCTCTTCCGTGGACAACTGGTCGCTTTCGAGGTCTTTTCCCTTGAGGTCCGTGTAGGCGTTGGCCGTTCCTTCAGCCGTGGTGCGGATGGGGAACTTGAAACGTTTGATGGTCCCGTTGCGAAACTTGCAGGTCCACATCACGTCTTCCGTTCCCATCATGGGCATGATGCTGCTGCCCAGCGGCACGAAGTCGGCATACCCCCTCACCTCGATCGCTTGCGTCGGGCAGATCTTCACGCACGAGAAACATTCCCAACACTGGTCCGGCTCCTGGTTGTAGGCCTTCATTTGGTCAGGATCCAGGACCATCAGATCGTTGGGGCAGATGTACGTGCACGCGGTTTTGTCTCCGCCCTTACACCCATCGCATTTTTCTGCGATCACGAAACTAGGCATGATACCTCCTAGTCTGCAGGGTTGGTATGACGCCCCCTCGACAGGGCAGAAGCCCCTGCCGGTGGCGTCGTGTGCAATGCCATGCCACTCATGGCATACAACAGAAACTAGGGCGGTAGCGAATTTTGTCAATATATTGTCTAATTATTATTGATTTTTCTTCGGCGGAACGTTGTACACTTATCTGTCTTTTGTCGTCGTTGCCGCGCCGTTACCCTTTGGTGTGAAAACGGAATCCTGTTTCTTGTTTCAACCGTTCCAATTCCCGCTTCAATATGTCCGCTTGTGTCATGCCGGCCGGTGTCTGGATCAGGTTGGTCTGCTCACGCGGGTCTTTCGTCAGATCGAACAGTTCGCGTGGCCGCAAATCCTCTTGGTATTCGACGTACTTGTAATTTGCGGTGCGGATGGCGGTGATGCCCGGGATGGGGATCGGAAAGACCGGGAAGTGCTCATAGAGCCAGGCGGTGCGGCCGGGCGTGGCGGCGTCTTCGAGAATGGGGACCAGGCTTCGCCCCTGCATGGCCGCCGGCGGAACGATACCGGCCAGTTCGAGCAGGGTCGGGGCCAGGTCGATATTGAGCACCATTTGGCGGGCGCGGCGGCCCGGATCTCGTATCAGGCCGGGATATCGCACGATAAAGGGGATCCGGATGGATTCCTCGTAGGCCAGGCGTTTGTCGTAGAGGCCGTGCTCGCCCCAGAAATGACCGTTGTCGCCGGCATAGATAACGATCGTGTTCTCCGCAATGCCCATGGCATCCAGGGCGGCCAGAAGGCGGCCGACCTGCTCGTCCACCGAGACCACGGTTTCGCAATAGTTGCGGTAGAGGAAATCGAGGGGAAAGATGGCGCCCACAAAGGGGTGGCCGTTGGTGTAGGGAATCCATGGATCGGATTCCGGCGGCAGCTTGAGATCCACATCGCGGTAGCGTCCCTTCAGGTGCGGCGGCGGGCGGAAACCGAAATGCACGGCCTTGTGGGAGAGATACAGGCAAAACGGCTTCCGGCGCTCCCGGGTGATGAAGTCCAGGGCCAGGTCGGTCAGGTCTTCGGTAATGTAGCGTCCGGGGCGAGCGGTTTCGACACCGTCGATGATCAGCGGGCAGTCATAGTAAACGCCCTGGCCGCCTTCCTGGGTGAAGGAGATAAACCGGTCAACGCCACGCAGCGCCGGCAGCCCGTCGCCGGGCATGTGCCATTTGCCGATAAAGGCGGTCTCGTAGCCGGCCGCGTTGAGCTGTTCCAGGAAGGTGACGTTGCGGTTGTCCCAGGGCGTGTGGTTGGTTACCACCCCGTGCGTATGGGCGTACTGCCCAGTCAGGAAACTCGCCCGCGACGGGCTGCACAGGGAGGTGGTGACAAAAGCGTTTTCAAACAGGATACCTTCATTGGCCAGGCGGTCCAGGTGCGGGGTTTGGAGGAAAGGATGCCCCATGGCGCTCAAGGCATCCCAGCGGTGGTCGTCGGTGAGGACGAATATCATATTCGGCGGGCGGTTGGCGGCGGCGAAACCCCTGCCGGGCGGAAGACCGGTCAGCGAGAGGCCGGTCACGAGCAGGATGAGGGGGAATAGACTCCGGCAGCGCTTTGTTATCATGCGACGGCCTCCTTACAGAAAGAGCCTCGTGTAGAGATCCATATACCAGTAGTAATAGGTGTGACCGCCCTTCCACAGCATGGTGACCACCAGGGTGAGACTGACCGCCAGGGTCAGGGTGCTCTGCCAGGCAAAGACGCGAAACGCGGGATCATCGGTTCTACGCCGGGTAATCGCCCGACAGACTATCTCGGAAATGGATGCGCAGAGCAGGGAGACCACCGGTGCGCCCAGCACGAGGTGGTGGAAGAAAAGGAAAACGAACTCTCCCGGTGAATAGATGCCGATAAACCGGGTCAGCACCGTGGCGCTCCAGATCATGGCGGTGGCGGTGCCGGCCAGCATGCGTTCGCCATATCGGGCACCCCGGAAAAAGGCGATGGGGTGAGCGATGAAGGCCCCCAGCCAGATGCTGGCGAACATCACGATGGCGCTGAGATGCGCCAGACCGCGATGCAGGGCCGGGTTTTCAATGGTGCGGGCATGATCGTACAACAGGGATGAGGCCACCATGAGTCCCGTCACCAGGGCGATGGGAAAGAGCAGGCGCCGTGCCAGGCTTTGTTTCATGAGTATCCCTAAGGTCTAAAAGGTTGAGGCGTTTTTATTCTCCAGTTGAGAAGCCACAAAACTTTTTACCGATTGTTCATTTTCTTCTGCGTGCTTATTTGATGGGATCGTAAAATGTCCTGAAGCCGTCACTCCCGCGGAGGCGGGAGTCCAGAACCCATTGAAATAACTGGATCCCCGCCTGCGCGGGGATGACGAAAAGAATACTTCAGCGACTTATTACGAGTCCATCTTATTTCCACCCATTTCGGCGATGCTCGGCGCGGGACAAAGGGAGGGAAAGCCTCAATCCCCAAGCAAATGCAAGTCTATCCTGAAGTGAAATCAAAATTGAGCGACGATAATATCACCAGCCCATTAAGTCGCCGCGATTTCAGAATTCCGTTACTGGTTCCAATGGCACCTCCGGGTAGATCTGGCCGTGGGCCGGCGGCATGGAGTTGTAGACCCATTCGATGTCCACCGTGCCCAGTGTGATCAGGCGATGGCGTTTGAAGCCGCGAAAGGTGCCCCGGATCAAAACATCTTCCATGCCCATGGTCAGACAGAAAACCGCCACTTCGGTGCCGATTGCGATGCGGCGCAATTCCTGGCCGAAGGCCAGCGGTGCAAACGCCAGCCGCCGGCTGTCGGCGGCCTGGCACTGGACGACCGGAACGAGCTCAGGTACGCCGTCCGTACCGATATAGCTGATGAATTTAAGCGATCCCATCTGGTTGAACAGGTCTTCGGCAAAAGGTTTTAAAATGCGCTGCGGGTCCCCTGTGGCGGCGGCGCCCTTGCCGACCCGCGTCAGCAGGGCACTGGCCACGATGCCGGCCATGGGAAGCGGCATGGCTTCCGTGGTTTCCACCAGGTCGAGGTAGTGCACCGTGTTGATGCCGAAGTAGGTGTTGTAGCGGAACATGGGGATGTCGTTGTATCGCTGGAACTCGGGCCCTTCCCGGCGCAGGTGGGTCCATCGGGCCCGTCCCCGCCACAGGCGGCGATCCATGGTCATGATCAGGAAGGCGATAGCGGGGGTTTGCTGGATGTACTGCTTGCTGAGCCCCCGGCAGAATTCCCCCAGGGTGATCTGGTCGGGTCGGGGGGCCATGATCGAGGTAATGAGCGACACGTGGGGCTGGCCATGGGGATTGACGCAGGCCACGATGCCGATTTTCTCAGCCGGTTCAAAGGCCTTTTGTTCGTCGGCGGTAAAGCAGGACCTTGTGGCGGTCATGGGGGGTCATCCTTCCTGGGGTGCATGTCAGGCGGTTGTTGCCGCTGTTGACCGTTCCTGTTTTTCATCAGAGGGGGCCGGGGGCTTCCGGGTCGGTCCGCTCCAATGCACGATGGCGGGATCGACCCCCGAACGGCGGGCCACATCGGCCAATTGTTCCAGCGTGTCGAGGGGCAGCAGGGGCTGGGAGTTGTACGACCAGTCGCGATCGAGCCGCAGGTATTTGTCCCGGCAGAGATTGTTGAAGGCGCACAGCTCCCAGCGTGCAACCGTGCCTTTTAAATGCGCGGCGATCCACTGTCCGATGCCGGCGATGTTGGCTTCCGTTGCCGTGGCCTGTGGAATGACCGGGGTGCGAATCCACAGTTCCTGGGGGGCGGCACCCGAGACCATGCGGGCGCCGATGGTTCGCAGATTGTCGAGAATCTGTGCGTTGCCGCGTCCCGTAAAGGTGCGGTGGCGCTCGGGGTCGATCTCTTTGATGTCGTACAACACCAGATCGGTAAAGGGGAGAAACGCGTCCAGAGTTTGAGCCGGGTAACAACCACAGGTATCCACCGCCGTGTGGATGTTCGCTTGTTTCAGGGCCTGAAGAAAGGCCGACAGGAATGATGCCTGCAAACCGGGTTCGCCGCCCCCGGCCGTGACACCGCCGCCCGAGCTGGCAAAATAGGCCTGATCCTTGAGGACTTCGTGAACCAGGGCATCGAGATGCCAGTGGGTGCCGATGATTTCCATGGCCGTCGAAGGGCATTCCGCGGCACACGCACCGCATGTGGTGCAGTGGGCGCGGTCGATGGCAACCCCTTCGGCAGTGCGCTTCAGGGCATCTTCCGGGCAGACCGTGCCGCAGGTGCCGCAGCCGATACAGCGGCTGGCGATCCAGTGAAGCTGGGGACGGGCCGATATGCTTTCCGGATTGTGGCACCAGGCACAGGCCAGGCTGCATCCCTTGAAAAAAACGGTGGTGCGGATGCCCGGTCCGTCCTCGGTGGAGAGCCGCTGGATTTCGAAAAGTGTGGCGAGTGAATCCTTTGCGTCGTCAGCCGGAAGATCGTTTTCAGTCGCGTGCATGCTTGTCCTTTGCGGGAGGCGCTCCATCAATATCCCTGGTGGCTCACCCGTTCGATGACCTCGTTCTGCAGCTCTTTGCCGATGGCGGTGAAGTAGGTGTTGTAGCCGGTGATGCGCACCAGCAGGTGCGGGTAATTCTCGGGGTGCTGCTGGGCGTCGCGCAGCATGTCCGGATCGAGCATGTTGACCTGGAGGCAGGTGCCGCCGTTTTCCGCATAGCCTTTCAGGAAGGCCTTGAACTTGTTCTGGTGGGCCGGATCACGGATGATGGCCGGGTGAAAGGTGATGGTATGGCTGGCGCCGTTGGGCAGGCAGTTGAAGGTGTCGTCCCAGTCGGCCGTCCCCTCTGCTGCCCGTCCGCCCAGCACTTTGCCCACCGAATTGGCGTTGGCGGTGGGACCTTTAATGTCGGCACCGTTGGAGGGGCAGATGGCGTTGGACAGAAACTGGCCCCGGGGGCGGCCGTCGGCGCTGGCCGCCATGACGAAACCGTCGCCGGCCCAGTAATTCCAGCTCAGCATGCCCGGCCGGAACTGGCGATGGGTCGATGTGGTGCGATGCTGCCAGGTCAAGTCGGTCCACAGGTCCATCACCTGCCGTGCCATCGCGTCGGCTTCGTCGTCGTCGCGGCCGTATTTGGGCGCTTTGTTGCGGGCCATGGCCTGGAGCACTTCAAAGCCGCTCCAATTGGCGCGCAATGCTGCCATCAGCTCCGCCATGGAACATTTCTGACAATCGAAAACCAGGTATTTGATGGCCAGCAGCGAGTCCACCGTGGTGGCAAAGGTGACGGCTTCTAGAGTGGTGAAATTCAATTCGGCACCGCCCCGGGTAACATCGCGCCCTTTTTCGGCGCATCCCCGCACCAGGCAGGAAAGATAGGGGGTCGGGAAATAAACGGCCCGCGCCGACTCGGAGCATTCGTAGGTGTCGACGCATTTACGGATGATATAGGCGGTCTGCTCGCTGTAGGCCAGCCAGAATTGCTCCCAGCGCGCGAAGGCGGCGGCGTCTCCGGTGGATGGCCCCGCCTGGGTGACGGGTTCGGTCTTTCCGGTCATGGGGTCGTGGAAGGGCAGCAGGTCCCGGCCGCCGGTGAGGGCAAGCTCCACCGCTTTGAGCAGGTTGAGATTGCAGTCCACCGTGCCGGAACGATCATTGCCCACCATGGTGTTTTCCAGGCAGCCCACCGGGGCGTAGTCATGGACATTGTCCGGGCGAATCCATTCCCGGCAGCCGGCCCGTTCGGCTTCGCGCATCATGCCGGCCATGGAGCGTTCATCGAAATTGAGCAGGAATGGGGCGCCCTGACTGTCGGAAATCATGTCGACGACCTTATCCATCAGGGCCGTCGGGCTGTTGCGGTGCAGGCGCACATTGGGTTTGGGCTCCAATATGGGGGACATGTCGTCGATGACCTCGAGAATGGCGTAGGTCAGATCATTGGTCATATCCCGGCCGTCAGGCCCCAGGCCGGACAGGGTGATGAGCTGGCCGAAACCGGCGGTGATGCCCTGGCGGCCGTTGCGGATCATGGCATCATACACCGTGTTGCAGTGGACCCAGAAGCATTTGAGGATTTCCTTGCCGAACTCACGGTCCATGCCCTCTTTGAGCGAGGTTTCCCAATAGGGCAGCAGGTATTGATCGATGCGGCCAAAGGAAACCCCGGGGCCGGGGTAGTTTTCGTCGCTCATGATCAGCATGTGGTTGAGCCACAGGGCCTGTACGGCTTCCCAGAAGGTGCGGGGCGGCTCCCAGGGGACATGTTCCAGATGGGTCGCCATACGGCGCAGTTCCTGCCGGCGTTCCTGGTCAGAGGCCTCATTGGCCAAACGGCGGCAGAGCGTGCTGTAGGCGGCGGCCAACTCCCGCGGCATGGTGGCCGCCGTCATCATGGCCCGCAACTGGGCGCCCCGGGGACCCTCCTGGTCGGTCTGGCTGAGCTTGTCATAACGATCCGACAAATCGGCATGGATGCCCCGCCAGCCATTTTTAAGTGCCATGGCATGATCCGGCACGAGATGGCCGCTGGTGGCGCCGGCGTTGCCGTAGCCGTGATCGTGAAACCATTTCATGCGGGCCCGGGCGCCGTTGCGGCCCAGGAGGGCGGTGTCGAAGCTTTTCTGTTCGGCTTCGGTCAAGCACAGGGAGGTCTGGAGGTTGAAGCGGGCGCCGGCCAGCAAATCGCCGGGCAATATTTCGCGCGGCACGTGATGGACCATGACCTCTTTGACGAACCAGGCCCGGCGCTCGGGCAGCGACCAGGTCCAGAAGTCGTCGGGAAGCGCAATGTCACGCGCCGCCTGCCGGAACGAACCGCGCAGGGTTTGCAGAAGGGCATAGGTTTCCGGAACGATGTAGAACGTCATTTCGTTGAACTGGACGTCCCAGGGCGTGCCGGTGGACCAGGCCAGGAACTGGTTGTTCCATTTGCGATCGGCGCCCTGGAAGTAATAGTCCCGCAGCCACTGAATGCGTGGCGACAGCTGCCGGGGGGTTCGCAGGGGGGGCATTGCCTGATGCTGAACAGCGGTGCTCATGGTGGGCCTCCTTGCCGGAGATCTCCGGGTATTCATTATATCATTTCATGGACGACAGCTTCTGCAGGTGATCGGCGCCATGTACCAGCATCTGTTCCATGACCGAAGCGGCCCCGGTTTCATCACGGTTTTCGACGGCCGTGAGCATCTTGCGGTGGAAGGCGTGCACGGTATTGACGACAACCGCGTCCTCGAAGAACTGGGCGGCCAGGTTTAGGTACACCTGCTTGAAGGAGTTGATCAGCAGCGGATAGATTTGATTGCCCGATGCCAGGGACAACAAGTGGTGAAACTGGAAGTCAAGCGCGGTCAGTTTGACAGCGTCCTGTCGTCGCGACAGCCCTTCTTTCTCGATGACGTCCCGGAGATCGTTCAGGTGGGTCTCTTCCCGATGCCGCGCGGCCAGGCGGGCCGTCTCCACTTCGAAAAGGCGCCGCACATCCAGCAGGCTTTTTAGAAGATCCGGCTCCAGGCGGCCTTCCTGGTAAGAAACCAGTGAGTTCAGCAGAGCCAAAGAGCCTTCCCGTCGGTAATCGTTGACCACGGCCCCCACACGGGGCGTGAGTGTCACCAGACCTTTGGCCTCCAGGTCGATCAGCCCTTTATGAACGACCGGGCGGCTGACTCCGAGTTGCAGGGCCAGCTCGCGTTCGGAGGGCAGTTTTTGGCCGATCCTGAGACGTCCGGATAGTATAAGATTCTCAAATCGTTCGATAAATACGTCCTTCAGGCTGGACGTCTGAAGGGGGGTGAGCAATTCCTGCATAAACCCTCTCTTGGCTGTTGGTAATACCAGGTGCCACTTTAGTCTGGTAGGGAAATGGTTGTCAAGTCTCCCGCTCAGGGTGGGGGCAGTTGAATTTGTGCGGATGCGCTGTTATGGCTTTTTGAGCAGCAGATTGGCACCGAGCGGGTCCGGCCGCGTACCAGGCGGCTGGTTTGACGTGCTGTCCGCTGTATTGCGCAAGTGGATAAAGTCGAAAAGGAGGATATGGTGATGACATCAGCGGGCATCGCGATGGAAAAAAGAGGTCCCCTTGCACTGGTCACGATGAGGCGACCCGAGCGAAAAAATGTTTTCAATCAGGCCATGTTCGAACAACTGGCAAGCATTGCCGGGTCCTTGCGGCAGGATCCTGAACTGCGTGCCGTGGTTATCGCCGGAGCAGGGCCCGATGCGTTCAGCGCCGGTTTCGATGTCAATCCGGACAATCCCATGGTGGCCAAGATGGCCGGTGCGATGGAGCGTGGGGATACAGAACCGATCGCGCGATCCATTGAAACCCTCAGGGCGGCAGTGGATGGGTTCGTGACCCTGCCGGTGCCTGTCATCGCCGCCATCAACGGCCAGGCATTCGGCGGCGGCGCCGAGCTGGCCGTGCGTTGTGACCTGCGCGTCATGGATCCCGGTGCGGAAATTTGTTTTTCCGAGGTGACACTGGGCCTGATACCCGACTGGGGCGGTGGCGCCACCCTGACCCATCTTGTCGGCGCGGCGGTGGCTGCCGATCTCATTCTGACGGCCCGTCGGGTGTCAGCGGATGAAGCCCTGCGATTGGGGCTGGTCAACCGGATCAGCCCTCCGGGCCAAGCCCTGGAGGCCGCCCTGGAAATAGCCGGGGCGATCATGGGCAACGGACCGCGCGCGGTGCGGAGTGCTTTGAAGGTAATCCGCAACGGCCGTGACCTTTCCCTGGAGGCAACGCTAGCACTCGAAAAGAAGACCGCTGTCGAACTGATTGCTTCCGGAGAGTGCCTGCATGGCATCGGGGCATTTTTGAACGGTCAGGTTCCAGATTTTCCGGACGCCCATCGTGAAGATTCCGCCGGGCCATCGCTATCAGATTTTGTGTCATTTTAAAGCGTATGTATTTCCCAGGACCCAGGTAAATCGCAGATGCCTTTGTGGGAAGCAGGAAGCCCGTGGCGTTTGCGCGGTAAAATTTCAATTCGGCTGATTTTGGGTTCATTCCATATGGGCTGAAGTTTATCGCCGAGGTTTTCGTTTGGGTCGGCTTTTGGCAAATCCTGGCGCAACACCATAAACAACTGGAAGCCGATAACATAATGCCCTTGCGCTATTGAGAGCCGGATCCGGTTCAATAATCGAAATTGAGCATTTTTTTTAAGGCTCTTTGGTTCAAGAATGCCATTGTGAAGTGAATTCTTTCCGTGGATTAGCTTCCCGTATTGATCGGATATACGGATTTCCGCAACCGGCAGGCCAATTGGAGCGGCGGTTTGAAACTCGAAAAATAAGTAGGCTTGGTCACCCTGAAAAAATTGGTTGCAAGGACGATGGGCCCGGTCCGTCAAAGCCCAATCCAGCAATTCGACATACCTCCTTTTTTTCTCAGGGCGCTGCATGGCTTCGTTTTTGCTCGGAGAACAGTGGGATTCACCACCGGCGGAAAGAGCCAAGGGATTTTGTGAGATATCGACCTCTGACAAGGTCTGAACCGCTTTTCCCTTCCCTTGGATTTCAGCGAATTTTCTAATGGCTTTTTGAGGCGGGCCATCGAAATGGACTTTTCCTTTTTCCAGAACAAGAACGCGGTCGCAATACTCCTTCACAGTGCTCATATTGTGGGTGACCATTATAATGGTTGTTTCATTTTTGATAAGTTCGTTCAGGCGTTCATAGCATTTTTGCCTGAAAAAGATATCACCAACGGCCAGAACCTCATCCAAAATAAGGATATCGCTTTCAAGATACGTAAACAGTGCGAATGCCAGTCGCATTCGCATTCCGGTGGAGTAGAGGGCGACCGGCAGGTCGAAAAAATTTCCCAGCTCAGCGAATCTTTCTATTTCGGCAAGATACTTTTCCACATATCCGTATGGAAAGCCGAGGAGAACAGCTGTTCTTTTGACGTTTTTACGGCCGCTCAACTGCAGGTTTAAACTGGTCCCAAGGTTGAAAAGAGAGAGGATTTTACCTTTGCATGCGATTTCTCCTGACGTCGGAGGGATCAAACCGGATATCGCCTTCAATAATGTCGTTTTACCTGCGCCATTCCGGCCGATGATGCCGATGAACTCCCCGCGCCGAATACGAAAATTTACTCCCTCCAAAGCTCTGTAAGGCATGTGACGTTTAAGCTTGCCGGCGCTCAGCCATTCGGTAAGGCGCTGTTTGGGCGTTGCATAAATTTTGTACGCTTTATCTAAACGCGTTACCTCAACGATTATGTCCCGCTTCATAAAGATTCCCTGACATCATTTTGCAGTTTGGCATGAACAAGCGCCCCCGTAAGTAGAAGTACGCTGAGCCATCCCATCATGGCCAACCACGTATGAGCGGTTGGCGACGATTGATAAAGAACGATGTCCTGTACAGATTTTATGAAGACATAAGGCGGATTCAAATAGAGTATTTTCTGCCAGTGGGGAGGAAGAATTGTTTCAGGATAAATAATTGGGAGGGTCCAGAACCATAGGGGCATCAGGGTCTGGATGATTTCACGAATATCGGGAATAAGGACGCATAGTGGCGCGATCATAAGGTTGAATGTAAACGCCATTGCCTGGAACAGAATCAAAACGACCGGTAGAATGAAAAGTGTCGGAGACAGTTGGGCGCCAAAGAGTAATACCAGGGGGATGAGAAGCGCATAATAGATGAAGCTGACGAGAACGGATGAAATACAAATTTCGGCAATGTGGATTTCAGGCGGGAACGTGGTTTGACCGATCAATGGTGCTTTTTCACGATAGACAATGCTGCCTCTCAGAATACAGGAGGCAAACGATCGCCAAACGAAAAGTCCGGAGGATAGGTATAAAATAAAGGGCATGCCTTTTATCGTTCTGGGAAACAGCCAGGAGAAAATGACGGTATAGACCGTCAATTCAAGTATCGGCTGGCATATATTCCAAAAAATCCCCAAACCTGTACCGGCGTGGCGGTATCTTAGCTCATTGAAAGCGTTCCCCCCAATGTAGGCTTGATGAAGATACAGATGTTTGAGTGTATGGAAAGACGGATTAAAAAAGTTCATTGTTTACCCATCCAAAAGGATCGGACATCATCAGCATCAAACCTCATTTAAATTGTGTTTTGATAAAAAGGACGGCTTAATTGCTGCAGACGGATTGCCATTATTGGATTTGGCCATATCGCGTAAGGGGTTGTGGAATCGTCAACCTTTTAGAGGTCCGAATCGCAAAAACTTGTGATATTGCTCCGCTTTGTTAACATAGGTCTTGGTTTTGTCGCGGATCTGTCCATGATCGAGTCGGCCGGTGTTATATTTCCGACGCAGGCGGCTGACTTCTTCTGTCCCTACAAGATCCCACCATTTCTGGGTCTTCTGGTTTTTGTGGACCCTGAAAGCACCTATGAATCGTTTGAGACGCTTGAAGGTGGCGCCGTGTGCCTGAAAGCGCAACAGCAGTTCCCAATCCATTGCGAATTGATACGTTTCGTCGATATATCCGCCGGCTTTTTCCCAGATTGACCGTCTCCAGAACAGTGTTTCCTGTGGGATGTAATCAATGATCCGCAATACGTCATCATCATGGGGCGGCATGATCCGACGACCGATTTCCAATCCCTCACGGTTGACGTTGATGCGGTGGCCATAAACAACGTCGACTTCAGGATGACGAAGAAAGAAATCGGAAACAAAATTAATGGCCCCGGGAAGCAGCATATCGTCTGAATTCAGCCAAGCCATAATATCGCCGGTACACTTTTGAAACCCTCTATTTAAAGCATTGGACTGACCTTTATCCACTATTGATTCGAAACAGGCAATCTGCGGCCAATATTTTTCAAGCACTTCTAAAGTATTGTCATCAGAGCCCCCATCCTGAACGATATACTCCATACGAGGATAACCCTGGGACAAGACACTATCGACGGTTTTTTCGATGAAATGTCCTTGATTAAACGAAGGGGTTACAACGGATACGATGGGCAGGGGGTGGCGGGAGGGTGGCGATGTTTTCCGGTATCGTCTGGGAACGGTCACAGGTCTCGGCGGATACTGTTCGAATTGTTCGATTTTGGGGATTGTGTTGGCCTTGGGGCGAAGCAATCGGGCGAGACGTATGCGAACCCAAACCGGCAGAACAAGGAGGACCAGTCGCTTTGTGAGGTATAATAGAGGGCGTTCTTGAATGGCGGATAGGGCTTGGATGACGGCTTCCTTGGCAACGAGTTCTTCCTGCTGTTGCGCTATAATGCGCTCCTCTTTGCGAAGATCCTGATTTAAAGTAGCGCAAAGCACATGGGCCTTTGCGGATTGTTCCAGTTTCTCCCGGTAACGGTAGTTTTCTGTTTTGGCGTTATCTAAATCCCTGTTTACATTTAACAAATCTGTGTATAGCTTCTCTAAGTGCAACCGCAAGTCACCTATGACCTCCATGCCGCGTGCATGCCGCTGAGGCGACTCGGTTTTAATTATAGTGACGGCAGCCGACCGACAATAATCCAAACGATTCATTTCGGCGCCATGGTGTTTCCAGAAAAGGTGATGCAAGCTGTCCGGCATCTCCGAAATCCAACCCGCGTTTTTTCCCTTTCGAAATGAGTCCGGAGCAATACGATTGAGATGGTGAAAATCCGGCGGCAGTTGATCTGTCAGAGGAGGGCCCGGATCCTGCCCGATTTGCTGCAGTTTTGTTCTCAGAACACGATAAGGTTCTTTAGCATTGAAAATATGTTCGAACGGCAAAACAGCCGTCGGGGCATGTCGTGTCATCCAGGCCAGACAGTGGGAACTCCAACCGCCAAAATAGCCCGGGTTAACAATAAGATCCTGCAATGATGTATAAAAATCGCATGGTGAAATCGGACAGGACTGCGCTTCAACGGCAGAATGTTTATAATGGGCATAGGAAATCAAAGCATCCCGTCCATCCCTTACGATATACAGAGAAGGGGCATCGTCAGCGGGTAACTCGTGGGTTTTTACATAAAAGGTTTCATTCGAAGCTTTCAGCACCTCAAGATTTATGTCTCGTTGGGGGCATCCCAATAGCGGATCTAAGGCTGAATGGCGTGCAAGCTCTTCTTCCGCGTAATGCGAATGAACGGATATGCCCCAATAATGGTGCAAAAGAAGGCGTACCAATGTATTGCCGGATCTTGGGTAACTGGCTATCCAGATAATCATAGATTCCTCGCACCATTGCAGGTCGCATCACGTCGGCGCTGGTCGGCATTAGGCCCTGTCGCCATTTGAAATGCCGGCAAATCGGTTGCCAGTTTCATAGGATAGCGTGTGGCGGTCGCAGCATTGCGCATATCGAGGGTACTATTTCGACGGGATTACCAGCGGGTAAATTTTAATACGATTTTTGCCTTTATCGATGCCTACACTGCCTTGAAATGCCTGTCTTGTGCCTGTATTGCACTGTATCGAGGGATTTATCGGTTTGCCACCAGGATGTCAATTTGAACTTTTTTGCATTTATATGATAAAGGGGGGCTCCCCAACGATCGCGCGACTGTTGGGCCTTGATGCTCGGTGTCGCGACAGGGCGCAATTGCTCTATTTAAGTTTATCAACCTGTTTGGACTGAAAACCTCTTATGATTGTATGGTTAGCCTCATACCCGCGGTCCGGGAGCAAGCTCATTAGGGCCGTGCTGCGGCAGACGATGTCATTGGTGACCTATTCGGATAATCGCAGCAGGCGGCCATTCGCGATGCAGCCGGGCGATCTTGCCCGGTATTGCGATATACTGGGGCTGCAGGAGAGAGCCGTGCCGTGGGATCAATTTTACATGGAGGCAACGAAATGCCGCGAAACGTTTTTGGTGAAAACCCATGATCCGCCTCGTGATGACCAACCCGTTATCCACATTGTGCGGGATGGTCGCCTGGCTTTGCAAAGCTATCTCCTCTTTAACCGTAAGGTTCATTCCCACCACCTGAAAACGTTGTTTGACCTGATTTTGGGGGACGACAGGTTCGGGGACTGGTCGAAGCATTTTTTTAGCTGGGCCGAACGTCCAAGCGGGCGCTACCTGTTGATACGATTTGAAGATTTGGTCAATCCATCAGACAGCCTTCTTTGCAATATCGCCACTTTTATTCAGTACAGGGGACCGATTCAAAAATGGCGGAATCCATTTGACGAACTTAAACGAATTGCGCCATGGCAATATGGAAATGGTGACATAGAATGGCGGCCCAATGAGCTATGGTCGCCCAAGACGTCCTGGGCGTTCTGGATGCTCCATGGGCGATTAATGCGGGCGCTTGGGTATGCCACCCATGAAACGGTACGGCAGGAAACGTCGGCGACACCTGCTGGCATGGCCCCGTACTTATTGTCCCGAACGGCCGGATTGCTGGCTAAGATGAATGAAATGGCACGGATGTGCGAACAAAAGGAAGCCGTTATTCAGGAACTTAAAGCGGAGTGCACCAACAGGCTGGCGTTGATAAAGCGAATTCGGTGAGCGGGCTCATTTTTGATTGAAATCGATGCCGTGACGTTAATTCCGCTTCGGGAGGAGGTGAACATCAACGCAAAAATTTTTAAGGGCAGGCGCCCAACGGTCTTTCATGTCACCCATCATAAGGCCGGTTCACAATGGGTAGCAGAGGTGCTGAAGCATGCGGCGGGGTCGCGATTCGTGAAACCGCAATTGAATGTGGGGCACGTATGCGATCAGCCTATTCGCTTGGGACGAATATACCCGACCGTTTATCTGCCCCGCGAGCGGCTAGATCAATACCTGAAACCCATGCAGACCGGGCGCGATTCGTCGCCTCCGTCTTTAAAAACCTATCATCGACTCTTGCGCACCATGTTATCTTTCCAAACCATGCGGTCCCCTGTTATCCGATTTGTCGTCATACGCGATTTAAGGGATACGCTCATTTCACTCTACTACAGCAGCCGCTACAGCCACCCCCTGCTGAAGGAGAGGGTTGCCAAACGGAGAGAACTTCTTAAAGGACTGGAAAAAGAAGACGCCCTCATCTACCTGATCCAGGGCGCTTTGAAACGGCAAGCCCATCTGCAAATGTCCTGGATTGAATCCACGCGGGATTTTTTGCTTGTTCGGTATGAAGATCTGTTGGCGAATGAATTTGATATGTTTAGAAAAATCATCGACTATTGTGAAATGCCCGTCAGCAGCGAACGACTTTACGAAATTGTAAATGGAAATTCGTTCGAAAATTTTACCGGTCGGAAAAGAGGGGATGAAGATGTCTATTCCCACCAGCGCAAAGGCATTGCAGGAGACTGGCGCAATCACTTTACCGACAGAATAAAGAAGATTTTCAAGCAAAAATGGGGCGAGGTCCTGATTAAAACGGGCTATGAACAAGATCTGAACTGGTAGAGTTGCTTGAACCGGACTCCGGAACGCCGGTTATGAGTGCGAGGCTAAACGTCATAAGCGGCGCTGAAGCCGGTTTCGGAGGATATAGATTGTATGAGATGCATTTAGCGTATTGACATTGATATCGAGCGTATTTTTCATATCACACCACAACGCAGGGTCCCAATGGGTAGCCGATATATTATGTGAAAGTGCCCCGGCCCGCTTTGTTTCACGACCAGACGGCACGGCCCACTTTTTTTCCACCCCCCTTGAGGCTGGCCGCATTTATCCAAAGTTATACATCACCAAATCCGAATTTGAAATCGTGACAGCATCACCGGGCCGACCCTGGCGAATGACGGCGCGCTATATGCTGCGCCGGCCTTCGGCCTATTTCAAAAATACGATCACCTTCAAGCTGAAACGTCATCCAATCCGAAAATTGATTGTCATCCGGGACCCACGTGATTGCCTGGTATCGTTGTGTTTCAACTTCAAATATGGTCCGGCAAGCCAATGGGATACCCCCTGGCGATCGATCCTTGCCGATGTCCACAAAGAGCAAGGGCTGCTCAGAATGATGCATCTTGTCGCACGCACAGTTGAAATTCAGCAATCCTGGTTGAAAGCGCCGCAAACCCTGCTGGTCCGCTATGAGGACCTTATCGCAGATCCCCATTCGGTTTTTGACGGTATCATGGATTACTGCCGTTTGAAGGTCAGTCCGCAGACGCTGCGTAAGATTGTTGAACGAAATGACTTTGAAAAGATTACAGGAAGAAAACCCGGTCAGGAAGATTTGAGGGCCCAGCTGCGAAAGGGGGTTGCTGGAGACTGGCGAAATCATTTTTCGGTTACGGTGAAGGATGTATTTAAACAGCAGTTTGGAAATGCTTTGGTGAATGCGGGATATGAAGACGATTTCGAGTGGTAAACCAATTCAACATGAAAAAATTTATCGAATGAAGACCTCGAGTTTGCAGGAATCATTAGGGCGCCAATCCCTGGCGGATGCTGTCGGGTGCAATGCCAAAACGGCTGTGCAGGAGCCCGTTATGACGTTTGTATCAGGGCAGGGGCATTGTCGCACCTATTCCCGCGGAGGGCTATACCGTGATGTCATAAGCACGGCTGACGGGTTTATGCAAATGGGCGTTTGTCCTGGCGAACATATCATTTTCGCACTTCCCAATTCATACCGCCTTGTATGCGGTTTTTTCGGCGCAATTTTTTCGGGTGCCATTCCTGCCATTTTCCCCTTTAACAGCATCCGGACCTTGCCGCTTGTCTGTCAGGATTTGGTACAATACCCATTGGTGCAGACCCAGGGTGGAAGGATTGTCACAGCACAGAATCTGGCCCAAGACTTGTCTTCGCAATTGGCGGAGTTTGGATTACCGGTACATTCCTCGGAAGAAATCAATTTAGGCGCAACGTCACACGCTGAGAATTTCCGAGTGCCCATGCCGGCTGAATTGGCCTATATGCAACTCAGCAGCGGGACGACAGGAAGGCCTAAAGGTATCTATATCAGCCATGAGGGACTGATGCACCATATCGAGGCCGTGGCCAAAGCACTTTCTTGGAGGGCTGAAGATATAAGCGTCGGCTGGGCGCCCTTTTCCCATGAGCTCGGGCTGATTCTTCAGGTGCTGCTCCCGGCGGTCGCCGGCGGTCGTTCCGTCAACATCGAGGCCCATCGGTGGTTGGCACAACCCTGTGTGCTCCCTAAAACCATCGACCGCTTTAAGGGAACGGTTTGCTTTATGCCCAATTTTGGTTTTACGCACACCAGCCGACGCGTTTGTGAAGAGGACCTCAAAGGGATCGATCTCAGCACACTTCGTGTCATGGGCAACGGAAGTGAGCCAATCCACTGTGACAGTTTCGAAATGTTTGAACGGTGTTACAGACCATACGGCTTTAAGGCGGAGATGTTTGCGGCGGCCTATGGCATGGCCGAAAATGCAGGGGCTGTCACGGTAACCCCATCGGGCCGCACCCCTCGAGTGGATTGGATCGAATCGGAGTCTCTGCACCGAAAAAAACGCGCAATCCCCTCGTACCACACGGAAAGAGGAGCAAGCGCGTTTGTCAGCTGTGGCCGGGCAATCGAAGGGACAAGCGTGAGAATCGTGGATCCGACGGGAAGTGCACTGCCGGAACGCTACGTCGGTGAAATCGTTATCAGGGGTTCGTCGCTTTTTCAATTTTATCTCGACAGAAAGCGCCCAAGTCAAGAAATCGATGGCCTATATTGGTTTCCGACAGGCGATATCGGATATTTAGCCGACGGTGAATTGTATGTCTGCGACCGTAAACAAGATGTCATTATTGCCGGAGGCATCAATCTATTCCCGGATTCAATCGAAGCTGTCGCGGCGGAAGTGATGGCTAAACACACCAGGCGACTTGTCGCCTTTGGTGTGCCGATACCCCACTTAGGAACCGAATGCCCTGTGCTGATATGTGAGACCACCGCATCATTAAACCCATCGGAAGAGGCTTTCCATACCGCTCAACTAAATCGTGTGATATTGAAAAAGTTAGGGGTGGCTATAGCAGACGTGCGATTTGTAAAGCGTGGGTGGATTGTTAAATCCGCCAGTGGAAAACTTGACCGGAAAGCCAACCGGCGGAAATATGAAGAGAGCGGCTTTCAAAGACGGTCTGCGAAGCCCATTATGACACACCAAGCCGCCGCGCCTGGCCAGATAGAGGAAACCTTGACGGCATTGTTCCAAAAACGGTTGGGACTGTTCGCCGTTGGTGCTTGGGATAATTTTTTTGACTATGGCATCGATTCGCTTCTCTTTTTGGATCTGTTTACAGCGGTAGAGAAACTTTTTGAGGTCGAACTTCCGCTGGAGGAGATATTGAGACTGCCGACCATTGAAAACCTGGCAAGGCAAATTATAGTGCGGCGGTCGAAAGATCCTGCCGAAATTGCAAATTGCAGGGACGAGAAACCTGAAGCGACAAGCGTTAAAAAAACGCAATCATATATTAAAAGGTTAAAGAGGGTGGCGGGAAGTTTCGCGAGACATTTGAACTGGAATGGGTGGCTTTATGCTTTTTCCTCAATGGCGATTCAGCATGTTGTTCGGTGCACGCGGTTTGGGTACGGTATAGACGCCGACAGGGTGCGGCAGTTGAAAGCCTTCCATGCTTTGATTCGGCCCTCGATACCCTCCGAAGCATTTGTCCGCAAAAGCCTGATCAACAATTGCCTCTCGAATTGGCGCTTAGGACTTCTGGCGGGTTGTTCGCCTTCCGTATTCAACCGATGGGTGTCGGTGGAGGGGCTTGAAATCTTGACCGCGGCCATAAAAAAAGGCGGCGGTGTTGTCCTGTTGCAAAGTCATTTTGCGATGCATCAAATCGTATTAGCTGTTTTGCACCTTAACGGTTTCAACGAAATATCGGTCATAGGTTACAATGAATCCTTGCATAAGGGCCCTATCGGTAAATTTGTCCCGGGAGGGCTTGGCCATATCAGCTATGCGAAGCACCTAAGCACCCTTCAACTTTTTGAAGGAAAAAGAATGTTAACCCGAGGCGGGATTGTGTCCATTACAGCTGATGGTGAGGACGGCCAGAGCGGATTTTCGCTCCCCTTTTGCGGCCGGATGTATCCTTTCAGGGCAGGGTTTGCCGAGTTAAGCTTGCAAACCGGCGCCGATCCGATTCCTGTTATTACGACCATGGAGATTACCGGACATCTCAGGGTCCAGTTTCTACGACCATTGGACACCGGTTCGGCAGCTCAATCCAACCAGGTCCGAATGGCAAGTTTGATTGAACAATATCAATGTATTTTGGAGAGGCAGTGGCAGCAGATGCCCCATAATATTCTTTGGTATTATATGCGGCGGTTTATGTCGCTGCCAGAAGTGTTGCAATCACCTTAAAGCAGATGTTTTGCCTCATGAGTTCAATTAAATTTTGATTGCCGATTGTGCAAATCCCATAATGCTTTTCGCTGGTATTAAGTTGGCAGCTATGCTGCCTATAAACGTCCCGGCAGCCAAGAATTCTTCCCGGTTGAACAGGATGTTTGTGTTTTCAAAGGCAGATGGTATAACAAAGCTGATACGCGTCGGAATCACACAGGGATCATGCTGTCAGTCGAACGAGGGAAAAAGATGAAGGAAAAGAATATGGATATCATTCGAATTCTGCTGGCCATTGTATTGCCGCCTCTGGGGGTTTTCCTGCAAGTCGGGATCGGGCTGCATTTCTGGGTCAATATTCTTCTCACGTTGCTGGGCTATGTGCCGGGAATCATCCACGCGATCTGGGTGATCATAAAAAAATAGACGACCGGGTGTCCCCGGCCATCCGCCATTGATATCCGGCAGCAACCGCATCATGGCGAAGGGCGCGTTCAGGGGACACTGCCATGCGAGGGGTAAAATGGCCGAGGTGCGATATCAGGTGATTTTCCGGGGAAAAACGGTCCCGGATATGCCCATTGAAGACGTAAAAGCCAATCTGGCGAACCTGTTCAAGACGAATGACGTTCGGATAAACCGGTTGTTTTCCGGCCAGGCCGTCGTGCTTAAAAAAGGTCTTCAACAGGAGGAAGGCGAGCGTTATCGTGTGCTTCTTGAGAGAGCCGGCGCCCTGTGTGAGGTTGTCCCACTTGCTGCCGCGCAGTCTTCGCCCCTGGCGGAAGCGGCCGCAACGGTTGCCGCCGACGCTTCACCAAAAGAACCCCGCCCCGCCCCGCTGTCCGAAAAAGACCACGCCGCGACAGCGCCCAGTCTCAAGCAACGGACGGCGGCAATTAAAGAGAAAGTTCAGGCGGTTCAGGCCGGAGAGCTCCATCAGGCGCTGGGATCGATACGTGAAAAGGTTCAAGGAATCGATACCGAGGACGCCGGCCGGACAGTTGCGGCGCTGTGGGATAGGGTTGTGGCCCTGAAGCGGAACAAGATGTTATGGGGCCTGGCCGGCGCGGCTTTCATCGTTGTCGCCGTGGTGGTGATGTTGCTGAGCGGTGACACGCCGCCCATGCCGATCGAAAGCCGGGTTTTCAATGCGTTTGCCGAGCAATACCAACACGAGGTTCAAGAGGCCGACCTTGCCGGCGCCGGTACAGTGGTGTTGATCGATCTGGCGCGCGATGTCATCGAAGATATGGGATTCGATTACGAGCGCACCTTGCTCCTCTGGTTGCTGAAAAAAGACCGCGTCGAAAGCAATGGGGGCATGGCCGTTTATACCCAGATTCTGGTGGACCCGGTGGCCGTGGCCGTCGCGGCCGACCTTTCGGGCATCGTTGATCGGATAACCCCGGAAACCCGAAAAATCCTGACGGTCGCCGCGTCCCTTCCACCCGGTGTAACCTTGCTTCCGATCAAAATGGTAAAATCCTGTCCGGCGACGGGCAACCGACTCCAGCATGACGATTTACTCCAAGTGTTGAGAACGCATAAAGTGGTCTTCGATGCCAGCCAACCGGACCTGGCGATCGCGGATGCCTTTTTTGGGTTGGAACGGGCCGGGTATATAAAAATTCATCGCCGCTGGGAAAAGGATGTGCAGTTCAGTGATATTGAAATTCTGGACCTGGCGGCCATGACCGCTGTTGAAGAAAATCTCGAATATCTCGCCAAAATGGAAAAGCACTTGTTCGGCGACACGCCCGGGTTGGCATGACGATGCTGCCTGCCTGTCGCCATCGGATGCTGTTGCGCGACGTTTTTCGCCCGCCAACTTGATAATCGGTTGATCCGCTCTATTTTATCCTTCCACCGGCAATATGCTTCTATCGATTGCCCCTTTGACGGCGGCCGGGATTCAGTCCGGTGCGGGGGCGGATGCAGCAAGAATGGATGATCACATGACATTTGTCGGCCACAGTCTGGTGGGGGCCTCGCTGGCCCAAGCCACGATGCCTGCCGGGGCTTCCTGGAAGCAGTGGGCCTTTGTCCTCAATCTGTATGTGCTTCTGGCGTTTTTCCCTGACCTGCCATTGCCGGGATGGGGACATTTTCGCTATTATGTCAGCCACAGTCTGTTCGTTAATCTCAGCTTGATGGTTCCGGTGGCGCTCATGTGCTGCCACTACCGGTCCCGACGGAATTTTGCCTCTTATCCCCTGGTGTTCGGTGCGGTGGCGGCCTGGCTCAGTCATTTCCCGCTGGATGCCATGTATAATCACGGCCGGGGCGTCGCCATTTTCTGGCCGTTTTCAGCGGCGGCCTTGAACCTGCCGCTGCCTTGGTTCGTCACCCTGGATATGAGCCAGTCGTTGGCGTCGGCCTACAATGCACGGGTGTTTCTGGTGGAAGCGGTGTTCTACCTGCCGTTGTTGGGCGTCGCCATGCTGGCGCGCCGGGTCTGGCTGCGAAGAGGGGGGCCCTCCGGGTACGCCGCGTGATTGTCGCGCTTACCGTGCAGGGGAAATCAGTCAATGAATGATGGCAAACGTCATCGGCGGGCCGGCTGTATTTGGGTGGTGGCGGCAGTTCTTTTGGGCGGCATGTTGCTGCTTCATGCCGTTCCGGCGGCTGCCGAACCGCCGCGCTTTGCGGTCGTCCTCGCGGGCATGAAGGCCAAGCTGGCCGCCACCAGCGACTACCAGTGTCGTTTTGAAACGCAATCAACCAACGGCGACCAGACGCGTGACGTGTTGCTGGCGTACTATTACCGTAAGCCGGAACAAATTCGCATGGAAGTCTTGGAGGGGCCCTATCCCGGATCGCTCCTGATATACAACGGGGAGACGGATGCCGGTAGGGTCCGGGTGCTGGCCGGCAACCGCCTGGTGGCCTTTCTCCAGCGCATGCTCTACGGTGAATTTTTTGCGGTGGATCACGAATGGGTCGTGGATTTGAGGGGCAACGGTATCCACGAATCCGGCTGGCCGCATTTCATCCGGACCCATGAGGCCTACCTCAGCATGGGGACCAGCCGGTTCGTGCGCGAAGAGATTCTGGATGGCCGTGTGGCGTATGTCTACCGGCTTGTTTCGGATGCCCCGGAGAAGACCATGGCCGTCAAAAGCGAAGACCTCTGGGTGGACGCGGAAACTTTTTTTCCGGTCCGGTATTTTCAATACGACGAAGCCGGCCGCCTGATACGCAAGGCGATCGTAACGGAACTGCGGTTCAACGCCGGCATTAGTGAACGACTGTTTACGGAATTTTATCCCGACATGGATTAGCACCTATCGAAAAAAATCAATTCAAACACCTACGATGATCCTCCGTTGACCTCGCGCTATACATTCAACATCTCCATGAACGTTGCCTTCTGAAGGGATGTCATTGACATTTGGCCGGGGATTCTGCCAATAGGAAAGCTGGATTGCCGACTCGATTTCCTACGCACCTTGCAGACCGTTGTACGAAAGGCCTCTCTTGAAAGATCGCATTCGATATGCCCCCCTGAGGGATAAGGTTACAGACCCCGCCACCGCAGCACGTCACATCCAGGATGGAACCAATTTATTCATTTCCGGCTTCACGGCCGGTTATCCCAAGCTGATTCCACGGGAGTTGGTGCGCCGGGCCTCCGCCGGTGAAACCTTCAAAATCAATTTGTTTGCCGGTGCCTCCACGGGCGATTCGGTGGACGGGATTCTGGCGGAAGCCGGGGTGGTGGCCTGGCGGCGCCCTTACATGAGCGACCGCACCATGCGCCAACAGATCAATGCCGATCTCATCAAGTTCAAAGACGACCACCTGTCGCGCCTGGCCGGGCAGGTGCGGGCCGGTGACTGGGGCGCCGCGCACGTTGCGGTGGTGGAAGCCGTGGCGGTGACGGAAAAGGGCCATCTGGTGCCCACCATGTCGGTGGGCAACACCCCGACTTATGTGCGGGAAGCCGAGAAAATCATCATCGAGATTTCGCCGGAATCCAAGGAGCTGGAAGGGATTCACGACATCTACATTCCCGAAGATCCCCCGTACCGGATGCCGATTCCGATTTACCGCACCGGCGACCGGATCGGGAAACCGTTTATCGAGATGGATCCCGACCGGGTGGTGGCCGTTCTGTTGAGCGATGCGCAGGACAGCTGTGCGGTATTTGCGGAACCGGATCAGGTCGCCCGGCAGATGGCGGCGCATATCCTCGATTTTGTGCGGCATGAAATCAAGCAAGACCGCTTGCCGCCCACCCTGCCTTGGCAGTCCGGCGTCGGTGACGTGGCCAATGCCGTCCTGAGTGGCTTCATGGCGGATGATTTCTATCGGGATCTCGATATTTATTCGGAAGTGCTGCAGGATGCCGTGCTGGACCTGATCGACATGGGCAAGGTGCGCGCTGCTTCCGGGTCGTCCATGACGCTGTCGCACCATGCGCGGGAACGGTTTTTCAACGAACTCTATCGCTACAAGGAAAAAATTGTCCTGCGACCGGTGGAAATCTCCAATAGCCCCGAGGTGATCCGACGGTTAGGGGTGATCGCCATCAATACCGCCATCGAAGTGGATATTTACGGCCAGGTCAATTCCACCCATCTGACCGGTAGCCAGATGATGAACGGCATTGGCGGTTCCGGGGATTTTCTGCGCAACGGCGCTCTGTCATTTATCGTGACGCCCAGCACGGCCAAGGACGGCCGGGTTTCGGCAATTGTCCCCATGGTATCCCATGTGGATCACAGCGAGCACTCGGTGGATGTCGTGGTGACTGAACACGGCCTGGTGGATACCCGACCGCTGACGCCCCGCCAGGTAGCGGAGCAGGTGATCAAAAAATGCGCTCATCCGGACTACCGGGATATGCTCTGGGATTATTTCCAGCGGGCGATCCACTCCCATGGCGGCCATGAACCGCATTTGCTGGACGAAGCCTTCGATTTTCACAACCGCTATCTGGTTACCGGTTCCATGAAGGGCTGACGCGGGTCCGGGCTATGGCTTTTATCGATACACCAATCTCAACCGGCTGCAAACCGGGCAGGTGGTCAGGTAAACAATGGATCTGACAGGGACGGCGCTCATTCTGGAAGGTGGCGGCCTGCGGGGAAACTACACGGCGGGTGTGCTGCGGTTCTTTGCGGACAAGGGGCTTTTTTTCCCCTACGTGATCGGTGTCTCCATCGGCGCCTGCAACGGCTCCAATTACGTATCACGGCAGCCGGAACGCAACCGGATCGTCAATACGCGGTATGTCCGAGACCCCCGGTTTTTAAGTTATCGTCGGCTGTTGGCCGGCGGCGGTCTTTTCGGGATGGCGTTTGTTTTCGGCACGATTCCGCTGCAGCTGGTGCCCTTCGATTTCGAGCGGTTTTTCGCAAGCGACCAGCGGCACATCACCACGGCGACCGACTGCGCCACGGGGCAACCGTGTTATTACGAGAAAGACCACCTGGGATCGCCGGACTTTTTGCGTGTACTGCAGGCCGGTTGCAGCCTGCCGCTGTTGCAGAAGCCCGTGCGCTTTGACGGGCGGGTGCTGATGGACGGCGGCCTTGCCGATCCGATCCCCCTGCGAAAGAGCATGGCCGACGGCAATGCGCGCCATGTGTTGATCCTGACCCAGCCTAGTGGCTACCGCAAGAAAGCCTCGTCCCTGGCCGGACTGATTCGTCTTCGCTATAGGCATTTTCCGGGCTTGCAACGGGCATTTGCCGATCGCCACCGCCGCTACAATGAAACCGTGCAATGCATCGACGACCTGGAGCGCAAGAACGCCGTCTTTACGATTCGCCCGGCAGCATCGCTTGCGGTTAGCCGGGCCGAGCGCAACAAAGACAAGCTGTATGCGATTTATGATCAGGGGTACCATGATGCCGCTGCGCACCATGCGTCCCTGACCGCCTACCTGGAAAGGGTTCCTGAGGGGGATGGCAACGAGAATCACTTAGCGCAGGGGAGGTCGGCATGACGGAATCCATCGTGATGATTCACGGGATGTGGGGCGGAGGGACTAAGTGGCGTCCAGGATATCCCGGATTTTCTGGGAAAGGGCCTCCAGGGTGAAGGGCTTCTGGATAAATCCGTTGCAGCCGCTTTTCAGGATTTCGGCGGCCTGACCGTCGATGCTGTAGCCGCTGGATAAAAGGGTTTTGATCTGCGGATCGAGTTCCTTGAGGTGTTCGAAAAGGTCGCGGCCACTCATGACCGGCATGATCATGTCCAGTATGACCATGGCAATGGTATCTCGCTCATACTCATAAATCGCGAGTGCTTCCTGGCCCGTCCGGGCGGTCCTCACCGTATAGCCCAACCGGCTCAGCATCTTGGCGCCCACCGTCAGGATCATCTCTTCATCGTCCACCAGAAGGAGGGTTTCGCTGCCAGTGAGGCGTGTGGCGGGCCGATGGGGTTTTTCGACGGCCGGCAGATCGGATGCCGGCAGGAAGATCGTGAAGGTCGTGCCGCCGGCCTTGCTGCTGTCCACTTCGATGATGCCGTGGTGGTTGGTGATGATGCCATAAGCGGATGCCAGCCCTAAACCGGTTCCGGTGCCGACTTCTTTCGTGGTAAAAAAGGGATCGAAAATGCGTTGCTGGGTTTCGTCATCCATGCCGACGCCGGTGTCGGATACGGTTATTTTGACATAGCGCCCTGGTGTAAGGTCGTATGCCGCAACCTTTGCCGCCGCAAGATCGGCATTGTCGGTTGCGATGGTCAGGGTGCCCCCCTGGGGCATGGCTTGCCAGGCGTTGACGAAAAGATTCAACAGCACTTGCTCCATTTGTCCGGCATCGGCTTCCACGGTGCAAGTGGTTTGGCGGAAGTCGGTGCGAATGGTCAGTTCTTTCTTGGTGCGGCCGAACAGGTCGGCGGTGCGCATAACGAGTTGGTTGATATCGACCGGCCGTATCTCGTACTTGCCTTCCCGCGCAAACCCGAGCAGTCGGTTGGTCAGTTCCACCGCCCGTTTCAAATAGCCCTCGATTTCCGTAAGCTTGGCCGTCTGCGGGTTTTCCGGGGAAAGATCTTCAATCATCAGGCCGACAGTTCCCTGAATTCCCATCAGCAGGTTGTTGAAGTCGTGTGCCACGCCGCCGGCCAATGTGCCGATGGCTTCCAGGCGCTGGGCCCGCTGCAGCTGGGCTTCGGTGCGCTGGCGTTCTTCCTCCATGTGTTTGATGTCCGTAATGTCGGTGGCCATTTCGAGCATCACATACCGGCCGTCCAACCACTTGATGGCGCGGTCGTAGTTGACGAACCAGCGGCCGGTGGTCGGATTTTGAGATTCATAGGCGATGGTGGCACTGGGCTGACCCGAGGCATCGAGGAGCTCATTGGAGCGGCAATCACTGCAAGGGACGTCTAATCCGCGCAGGGCCTCCCAGCATTTCCGCCCCACCAGGTTTTCCCCGTATTGATCCCGCATGTACTTGTTGGAAAACAGAATTTCTCTGGTTTCCAGCTCCGTCACATGAATAACCGCCTCGATTCCGTCCAGTACGGTCAGGAGCGTTTTTTGGGAATCGCGCAGGGCGGCTTCAGCCCGCAGTCGGTTGGTGATATCGCG
Organism: Desulfobacteraceae bacterium; assembly: GCA_014237395.1. GTDB lineage: Bacteria > Desulfobacterota > Desulfobacteria > Desulfobacterales > UBA5852 > JABZFP01. Next base: position 69,817 of record JABZFP010000044.1, read on the forward strand.
GGCCAGCACCAGGACCGCTTTTTCTTCCTTCAGTTCGATGACCCCCAACCGCATCTCGACGGGCAGTGACGCCCCATCTTTGCACTGCAGATAGGATTGATGGGTCAGCTGCTTGTGTTGGGTCAGCTCCGCCATGCTGGCGCTAAAGCGTTGTCCGGCATAACGGGAATCCACATCCGGAAAGGACATGGCCAGCAGCTCATCCCGGCGGTACCCGAGCGAGGTGCAGGCCTGTTGGTTCACATCGATGAAACGTCCGGTAAAATCATGGACAAAAATGGCGTCCGCGGCCTGGTTGATCAGGGCGCGAAACCGCTCTTCGCTCTGGCGAAGATTTTTTTCCGCCGCCCGCCGTTCGTTGATTTCGCTTTCAAGCCGGCGGTTGGCATTTTCGAGCGACAACTGGCGGTTTTGGACTTGATCCGCCATGGCCCGGAACTTGGACACGATGGTGCGGATTTCACGTTGCTTGAAACGGGGAAAGGTATAGGAATAGTTGCCCTGCGACACCTTCTCGATTCCCTGGATCAGGAGATCGAGGGGGTGACGCAGATAGCGACGGACAAAGAGCCCGGTGATGATGGCCAGGATGACGACGATCAGCAGCGTATTGCGCAAATTGGACCGCAAGAGTGCATCGAGGCGGTTTTCATAGGGGCGCGGTGTCAACCCCACCGTCACGCTGCCGATCACCCGCTGATTGAACACGATAGGCCGCTCTTTGAACAGCAGATCATCCAACCCGGTCTCATGCGCTTCGAACAGCACTTGTTGATTGGTGGTGTCCCTGATGCGGATCAGGGCCACCAGATCGCCGCGCATGAAGGAATCCGCGATGCGGCGTACCCCCTCCTCGTCCATCGACCAGACCGGCAGGGCGAGACTGTCCACGAGGTAGGAAAGGTATTCGCCGGCTTTTTCTTCCATTTCGGTGCGGGCGGAACGGGAAACAAACCAGTAGGTCAAGCCGTAGAGCAAGGCCGACGGGATCAAGACGGCCAGCACGAGGCTGATGGTCAGGTCCCGGGTTATCGTCTGTTGCAAAAACGATGGCTTTTGGGCATCGGGCGAGTCGTTATGGTGTTTGGTGTTATTCATGCCAGTTCCCTACCGGGAGGAATCGCGCGGAGATGGATCGCAATCCTGATGCCATTGAACTATCACAAGGACGGTAGCGGATCAATTCGCTTATGTCAAATAGCATGCCAGGAGGCGCCTGCGGCGGATCGGCGTGGGTCGACCCGTGTCATTGGTTGCGACCGACACGGAAGTGCTATTTTATTTCGCCGGGATTTATGCTTATATGCGATGGCGTAAGTAATTGCGGTTATCTATTCTTAGCACTTTTCTTCTGAGGATGATTCGATGCAACCAAATTTCAATGTCTGGCGAGATCAGAACGGTGTTCCCCATGTAGAGGCACCCGATGAGGGCGGCATGTACCAGGGCCAGGGCTATGTGCATGCCCGCGACCGCGGCATGCAGCTCCTGCTCATGCGGATTCTGGGGCAGGGGCGTGCTTCCGAATTCCTGGAGGCCAGTGACGAGATGCTGGCCGTGGATACCTTTTTTCGCCGGATGAACTGGCGGGGAGGCGCCCAAGATTTGATCGACGCCTTGCGTTCCGATGATCGCCGCAACCTGGACGCCTATTGCGATGGGATCAACCTTGGGTTGCAGCGAAAATCACCGTGGGAATTCCGCCTGCTGGGATATCGTCCGGAGCCCTGGCGGCCGGAGGATACGATTCTCATGGCGCGCATGGTGGGCTACCTGACACTGGCCCAGTCCCAGACCGAAGTGGAGCGGCTTTGCGTGGAAATGGTGCAGGCCGGCGTGCCGCTGGACAAGTTGGAAGAACTGTTTCCGGGCAATTTGGAGGGACTGGATGTCGACCTGCTGAAACAGGTGACATTGGGCGAACGGATCGTACCTCCGGAAGTGCTGTGGTCTATTGCCGCGCCGCGCATGATGGCCTCCAACAACTGGGTGGTGTCGGGTCGCAAGACGGCCAGCGGCAAGCCCATTCTGGCCAACGATCCCCACCTGGAAGTCAACCGGCTGCCGAATGTCTGGTGTGAACTGGTTTTGGCCGGAGGGGGGCGCACGCTCATGGGAGGATCCATGCCGGGACTTCCAGGTCTGCTGGGGGGAAGAAGCCCGGATATCGCTTGGGGTGTGACCTACGCTTTTGCAGATGCCGCGGACAGCTGGATCGAACACTGCCGTGACGGGTGTTGTTACCGTGAAAATGAAGATAACTGGCAACCCTTCCAGGTTCGGCGGGAAATCATCCAGCGCAAGAAAAAACCGCCGGTCGAGGCGGTATTTTATGAAAACGAGCATGGTGTTTTGGACGGCGATCCCAACCAAGAGGGCTATTATTTGGCAACGCGCTGGGCACCGGGGAATGGGGGGACTGGCGCGCTGGAGGGGATCTTCGAAATCGGCAAGGCATCGACGGTAGTAGACGGTATGGCAGCCATGGGGAAGATTGAAAGCGCTTTGAATTATGTTTTCGCAGATCGCCACGGTGACATCGGCTACCAGATGACCGGCCTGGTTCCCCGCCGCCGCGCGGGTGCTACAGGCTTTGTTCCCCTGCCGGGGTGGGTGGCGGAAAATGACTGGCAGGGATTTCTGACCATCGAGGAGATGCCCCGGGCTATAAATCCCGAAGAAGGGTTCATCGTCACCGCCAACAACGATCTCAATGCCCTGGGCACGGCCAGTCCCATCAATATTCCGATGGGGGCCTACCGGGCCGAGCGCATTCGGGATTTACTGCAAGAAGAGAAAAAATTCACCGTCGATGACATGACGACGATGCATTTCGACCTCTATTCCCTCCAGGCGGAACGGTTCATGGCGCTTCTGGAACCGCTCCTGCCGGAAACGCCCCAGGCGGAATTGCTCAACACCTGGGATCGCTGCTATGACGCGACATCCAAGGGCGCTTTCCTGTTCGAGCGGTTTTACCAGGAACTCTACCGGGAAGTCTTCGGCCGAAATGGGATGGGTGAAAAGGTGATTGATTTTCTGGCCGCCCGGACCGGGGTCTTTATCGATTTCTATGAAAATTTTGACCGGATTCTGCTCGCATCACAATCGGCATGGTTCGGTGGCCAGACCCGTGATGCGCTGTATCGCAAGGCGGCCGAACGAGCTCTGGCGGTGGAACCCCGGGAATGGGCGCAGGATCGCCAGATTACGATGGCGCACATCCTGCTGGGTGGCAAACTGCCCGGGTTCGCCGGCTTTGATCGAGGGCCCCTGGCCGGCATCGGCAGCCGGGCCACCATCCATCAGGGCCAGATATACGAAAGCGGGGGCCGGGTGACGACCTTCATGCCATCCTTCCGGTGGGTGACGGATATGGCCGATACCTTTTTATGCTCCAACCTGGCGGGCGGGCCCTCGGACCGGCGGTTTTCAAAATGGTATGTATCCGATCTGGCCAACTGGCAGGCCGGTCGCTACAAGACGGTGTCGCCGGACCGCGATCAAGAGCGATTGCCTTTTCCCTGATGGCGGGCAGAACAGACATGATTCGGAAATCCCGTCCAAGGCCCGGGACGCATTGGCCATGAAACGATCCGCCATTGCGGCCTTTTTCGATTTTGACCAGACCCTGATCGAAGTGGAGAGCGGTCACATGGGCATCCGCATGCTCCGGGAGCGGGGGATGCTGCCCCTGGGGTATTTCCTGAAGGTTTGGTCCGCCAATGTTCTCTACCAGTGGCAGTGGCTGTCGGAGGCCGGCATGGCGCGGATCCTGCTGACCTATTACCGTCACCGCCGCCTATCGGATTTTGAAGCCACCGCCGAAGATTTTTATCTGACCTACCTCAAGCCGCATCTGGCGCCGCGCATTCTGGACCGGCTCGAAGAACACCGCCGGGCCGGGCATTTGCTGGTGCTGATATCGGGTTCGGTCCGTTACATGCTCGAACCGGTCGTCCGTGACCTTGGTTTGGACCGGTTATTCTGCACGGAGTTGGAGGAAGACACCGACGGGTTGCTGACGGGGCGCTCCCGGGGGGCGATCTGTGTGGATCGCGCGAAGCAGGCGTGTGCCAATCAATTTGCGCAGGAGGCCGGTGTCGATTTAGACGCCTCCTTCGCTTACGGCAACCATCCGGCCGATTTGCCCATGCTGGAAGCGGTGGGGCACCCGCATGTGGTGGCGCCCACCCGGGCGCTGGCCCGTATTGCCGCCCGGCGGTCCTGGCCCGTGCTTTCATTTCGGTGAACCGTTTTTCCATAAGATTAATCACTATCGAAGGAGGTCGTATGAAACCCATTTGCGTGCGGATTTTTTCAGTGGCGATGCTTTTGATCCTGGCGGCCTGCGGCGGCGACAAATATGCGGATGCCCGGGACATCATGAAGGACCACGCCCAGGTGATGGAAGCCTATATCACCGGTCTTGAAAATGCCACCACCGCTGAAGACTGTGCGGCCGCGATCGATGCCTATTCGGCCGGTATGGAGGATTTGATTCCCCGTCTAAAGGCGTTTCGTGAAAAATACCCGGAACTGATGAAAGAGGGCGGCGGCGAAACACCGGCGGAAGTGGAAAAAGAGGCCGAACGACTGGAAGAACTCTCCGCCCGCATGCCGGCCGCCACCATGAACATGATGAAGTACATGACGGACCCCCAGGTCCAGGCCGCCATGCAGCGGATGAGCCAGGCCATGGAAAAGATGGGCAATTGACAGACCCTGTCACCGTTTTTGTGGTATCGAGGCCAACGACCATATGGGGGTTGGCCTCGATCGTTTCAGCGCTTTCGAAGTTTTGCATAACGGCCAAAGTCCAAGACATCGATGACCCGAGTCTAAGGGTAAAAAGACAGATCGAACGAATCGTGCGTTGTATAGACAAACCATTGCCGGAGGGCCGCCCCTCCTGAGAATACCATTTCGCCTAGCGTGAAGTTGTCACATCAAAACTTGGGCAGGTGCAGGGTAATGGTGCAGCCCGGGCCGGCGTTGTTGGCGGCCGTGACGCTGCCTCCCATGGCCTGCATGAACTTCTTGACTAGGGACAGGCCAATGCCGGTGCCACCGGTGGTTCGGGTGAGGGCATCCTCCACCCGGTAGAAATCATCGAAGACTTTTTTGAGGGCGTGGCGGGGGATGCCGGGTCCGGTGTCCGCAACCGTGACGTCAACGTGATGGTCATGCTTCGTGACGTCAATTGTGATGTGGCGGATGGCTGACTGCCGGCCGAATTTGATGCTGTTCTCGATCAAATTGATCAGGATCTGCACCATCACTTCGCGGTCATAAACGAATTCGATTCCCTTCGAAGGCGCCATCGTCAGCGTGAAGTCTTCCTGGCGCACCTTTTCCGTCATGACCGCTTGCACCTCGTCCAGCACATCCTGGAAGTCGCCCTTGCACATGTCAAAATGCCGCTGCTTTTTCTCCAGGCGCGACAATTCCAGCACGTTATTGATCAGCCGTGACAAGCGCGCACTTTCGGATCCCACGACACGGAGATAATCCTGTTCCCGAGCGGTATCCCGCGCAATGCCCTGCTCCAGCATTTCAATGTACATGCGGATGTTGGTGAGGGGGGTCTTCAGTTCGTGCGTTACCGAAGAGACAAACCGGCCACGGCGTTCGGAGAGATCCACCATGGCGTGAGCGCTGCGGTAGATGGCCCCGAGGCCCAGCAGAAAGACGGCGACAAGGATCGCCACCATGATGTTAAGGGTCTGCCGTGAGGCGGCCGGTGGTATTTTTTCACTCGTCAATCGGGCTTGAAGGAAATTGAACGGTGCCGGGAAACTGCGGTCGAGCGCAAACTTGGCCTGGTGAACGTTGGCACCGGTCTGGTTGATGGTGGCGGGGTGATCCATGTCATTGACTTCCAGACGCAGCTGGGCAAAGCGGGACATGGGCTGGGTGGCAAAATAGGAGCCCGCCAAATAGGTGAGAAAGGCGTTGACCTTCAGGATGAAGCCCTGCCGATAAATGCGCTCGTCGATAACGATGCGCCGAAAGATGAAGATTCGGTCGGCATCGATGAACACCGACTGCAGCGGCGCGACTTCGACCTGAAAACGGGATGGCGGCATTTCAGCCGCGGCAGCCCCATCTGTTTCCCGTAAAATCGAGCTTTCGCCCAAGGAGGACCTGGCCGGCACCGATGCGGCAGGGCGGTTTTGATAAGATGGCGCTTCAAGGTTCTGGGTGATGTCGCCGGAGGCGGTCAGGGAATCGTTTTGCCCTGTCTTATTTTCGTCCTGACGTGCCACGTTCAATGCTTGTTGGGCCGATATTTCCTCGGTGCGCTGGGGTTTGCGCCCTAAGTAGTCGTCCGGCGCGCGCTTCCGGCTCAGATCGAGAAATTTTCCGGCGAAAGCACTTTTTTCCTCCGCCTCTTTCGGCAATTCCGCTTTTTTCCAGACAGGCGTTACGGTTGGGGTCGTTGGGCGGGCCATCGGAATGGCGGCTTTTTTGCGGTTGAACTGGCGGTTGATGGCGTCCAGTTGTTGAACGATCTTTTGCACCCCCGGAGGGATATTTTGGGCGTCCGCCACGATAGGCGCTTGAAAGGTGCCATCCGGATTGTTTTGAAGATAGCCTAGTATATAAGGCGCCTCAGGCGGTGCTGCCAAGGAAGAAATTCTCTGGGCGCCGCCCTGATCGGCAGGCAGCGTTTCGGTGTGGTGATACGCATCCACCGGGCGGTTTTCTTCAATTTCCACCCGGCCGGCCAGTTCCGATTCAATGGTATCGAAAAGCGTCTCGGCAAAAAACCGCATGCGTGCGGTCTCTTCCTGGGCAATACCCTGATAGGTCCGCAAAACCACATAGCCCATGGGAAGGGCGGTCGCCAGGGCAAACAGCACGATGAGCAGTTTCAGGTGCTTCATGGCTTATCCGTCTTTCTCAAGGCGATAGCCTTCACCCCGCACGGTTTGGATAAACGGACGATCTCCGATCAGCTGGGCGATCTTCTTGCGCAGTTTGAGCATGTGAATGTCGACCGTGCGTGTTTCGATGTCGGCATCGGCATAATGCCAGACGTCCGTCAGGAGTTCTTTTTTCGAAACGATGCGATCCTGATGATGGTGCAGGTAGGCGATGATGTCCATTTCCCGGCGGGTCAGGGAGGTGATCGTTTCGCCGGATGCGGCTTCGAGGGTTTTCCCCCGGAAGTGAATGCCGCGGTGGCGGATGTCCGCCTGGCCCGCGAGCTTGCCGGCCCGCCGCAGGAGGGCTTCCACACGGACCAGCAGTTCCCGCAGGGAAAACGGTTTGCTGACATAGTCATCCGCACCGGCCTGGAATCCGGTAACAACGTCATCTTCGGCGCCCTTGGCGGTCAGCATGAGAATCCCCTGGGCCGGTTTGTGCTCTCGGATACGGCGGCAGATGGAAAACCCGTCCAGGGAGGGCAGCATGACGTCCAGAATAACCAGGTCAAAGGCTTCATCGAGGGCGGTTTGCAAACCGTCACGCCCATCCGCGGCACCCTCCACATCATAGCCGTTGAAAACCAGGACATCCAAAAGGCCGTTCAGGATGGCCGGGTCGTCTTCCACGACGAGGATGCGTGCTTTGGCAGGCGGCATGGCGGTTCGCTTCTCCTGTGGGTTGGGGTTCTATCCATGACGGTTACCGCCAATCTATATCATCGGTTTAAAATTACAAAGCAAAACTTATGTAAAAAGTTCCCCTGTTTCTTTTGCACTTCTTTGAATTGTCTTCCGGAGAGGGGTTGTTAGGATGGCAGCCATCGTGAAGATTGCCATTCACCAATGCAAAGGAGGTTTGCCATGAAAAAAATCAATCGCCGTACCCTGCTGCTGGTCGTGGGGCTGATCCTTGTGACCGGTGTGGCCATGGGCATTACCGGTCATGAGCCGTCCGGTGCAACAATCGATATGGTGGGCAATGCCAACGGCACCCTTGCCGTGAACGCGCACCTGGTCCAGCACAAGGTGCTTCTCAATTCGGATGGCCTCGCCACCCTGGCGTTGACCCTCCGGGCGCCGGAGAACGATCTGGCCGGCAACGCTCCGTCACCAGGGGTGGATCTGGTGGTGGTCCTGGATCGCAGCGGCTCCATGAACGGGCGGAAGATCGATGATGCGCGCCGGGCCGTGCAAAGGCTGATCGAAGCGTTGTCACCGAAGGATCGGCTGGGCATCGTTACCTATAGCAATGCGCCTCAGACGCTGAGTGACCTGCTGCCCATGACGGACAACCACCGTCGTGAGCTGTCCGCAATGATCGCACGTGTGCACCCGGGCGGCGGCACCAACCTCGGCGGGGGACTTGAAGCCGGTCTGGCGCTCTTCGCGGCCCGCCCCATGGAGGATCACCATCGCAAACTGCTGCTGATTTCGGACGGGCTGGCCAATCATGGCGTCACCGATCCCCACGCGCTTGGACGCATGGCCGCCGCCGGCCTTTCCAAGGATTGGGTGGTGAGTTCGGTTGGCGTGGGCAACGATTTCAACGAACACCTCATGACCACCCTGGCCGACTACGGCGGCGGCACCTACACTTACATGGAAGATCCGGCGGCCTTTGCCGCGGTGTTTCAGCAGGAATATCGCCATGCGGCGGCCACGGCCGCTTCCGGGATGGCGGTCAGCGTCCCTTTAAACAATGGGATTCAACTGATCGATGCCGGCGGGTACCCGATCGAGACCCGGGACGGCAGGGCTTCCTTTAACCCGGGCGGTTTGCGTTTCGGTCAGACCCGTACGCTCTATCTCACCTTTAAAATTCCGACCAAAACGCCGGGCGATGTGGTTATCAAGGACCTGCAGATAGGGTTCCGCAGCAGCGAAGGCCGGGTTACGACCACGTTGGCGGAAACCTTTGCCGTTGCCTGTGTGGAAAACCCGGATGACGTCATGGCGTCTATCCGGAAAGACAGCTGGGCCGCCAAAGTCATACAGGAGGACTTCGGCCGCCTCAAGGCCGCCGTGGCGGACGCCCTCCGCGAGGGGGATGAGCAGCAGGCCCTGCAGCACATCGAAACCTACCGGCAGGAAAAGGCGGCGGTCAACCAGGTGGTGGCCTCGCCCCAGGTATCCGAAAATCTTCAGAAGGATGTGGAAGCGTTGGGAGGCGTCGTTCGGGATACCTTTGCCGGCCGTCCGGAAGCCGTGATGTCGAAACAGAAGAAAAACGCCAAGACATTGCAATATGAGTCCTACCGGGATCGGCGGGATAAAAAATAGCCGCTGACATTCGAATAAAGGAGGTCTCGATGGGCATCATGGCGCGGGTCATTCGGTTATGCAAAGCCGATCTGCACGGAGTGATGGATCAACTAGAGGACAAAGACCTGCTGCTGAAGCAGCACCTGCGCGAAATGCAGGCGGCCATGGCCGGGCGGCAGGTCCGCATCGATCAGCTCGAAGAAGCGCTGCGGAACGGGCAGCGGGACCGGGCGATGCATGCCAAGCAGTTGCAAGCCCTGGAAGAAGATCTGGACCTGGCCGTTGCCCGGGGAAAGGATGATATCGCCCGTATGCTGATTCGCAAGATTATCCCCATGCGCAAGCGTGTCGCTTGCATGACCCAACGCTTGGAAGAAATGACCGGCCAAGTGGATGAGGAACGGGACCGATTAGGCGTTCAGCGATTGGCGTATGACGATACCCGTCAACGGGTGGCGGCCGTCCGGGAGCGTGCCCGCAACGCTGAGGCTATGGCGGATATGGGGCCGATCGGCATGCGTTCGCCTCAATTGGCGCCCAGTGAGGAGGAAATCGAATGGGAGCTTATGCAGCGGAAGGAAGCCGCAAGTTCCGGGAGGACAGCATGACCACGGACCACAGACCAGTGCGGACAACCCTCATATTCGGCGGCCTGGGTGGCCTGGTCTGCTGCCTGGCGGGATGGGCCGGCGCCTGGCCATTATTCTGGCCGTGGTTTCCCTTTGGCCTTGTCTGGTGCCTGATCGCGTTCTATGCACTGGTGCTGCTGCGGTGGAGCGGCCGCAGCCTCCCGGCGGTGTTTTTCCCCCTTCTGGTGTTGGCGGGGGTCGGTGCGGCCATGCCGACGGCAGGGCTGGCTTTCGGTCTGGCCCTGGCTATTTTCAGCTGGATTCGCAGCGGCATCTGCTATCCGCGGTCGGTCGTCCAATCCCTGGTGCGGGAGGCCATCCTGTGTGGCGGCGGCGGGCTGTGCCTGATGCTGTGGAACCTCTATACGCCAGTGTCCTGGGGGCTGGGCATTTGGTTTTTCGGTCTGCTGCAGGCCTTGTTTTTCGTCCTTTTTGAACCCGGGCGCCCGCCATCGGAGACCCCGCCCCTGGACCCCTTCGATCAGGCGTTGCGTCGCATCGAGGAAATTCTGGACGGGAATTGAGCAAAGTGGGGACAAGGCTTGCCAGGGTGGGGTGTCGTTCGCATTTTGATCCTTGTAAACCTTGCGCCTCAAACGCGGCATGGGGCGAATGATTGCGACGACAATTGGCAAAGGAGACGCTAGTACATGGTAACATTACCCCTGATTCCCATGGAAGGGCCGCAGCATGGTCATGGTGGCTATACAAGGCGCGGCCTTCTGCCCCTGTTTTACATGAACGATTTTTCCCGGCTGGGGCTGCGGGTGCACCCCTGTGATGCGGCACTGAGCGTGCTGGTAAAAAACCGTTACGGGGTCATTCAAGACGAGGACGGCAGCCATGTGACCCTTGATGGGACCGCTCAGGTGCAAGCCCTGGTGCAACTGCTAAAGGGTCACGGGATCGATTGTGAAATTGCGGATGTGGCCGACCAGATCTACCAGGGGTGATGACCCGCGGCCTGCCGGTCCGGCAGGCAAACCCCATTTTGAGACTTGACGGCGAACCGGACCTGTGGGCAATTATCCCCGGCACGTGAACGGATTTATTACCCTATTCCCCTGGAGCCCGACCATCATGCGACGTCGTCAATCTGAAATTACCGATCCGCTGGAAATCAGCCGCATCCTGTCGGCGGCCACCATTGGCCGAATGGCCACGCTCGGCGCGGACGGCTACCCCTACATCACGCCGGTCAATTACGTTTACACCGATGGGTGTATCTATTTTCACTGCGCCTTGAAGGGGGAGAAGCTGGACAATATCGCCCGCGAGGACCGGGTCTGTTTTGAGGTGGATATTCCCCTGGCCTACCTCGACCTGGGCTTCAACCCGAAGGGTGGGGGGTGCAGCCTGCATCAGTTTTACCACTGCGTGATCATCCGGGGGCGCGCCCGGGTGGTGCCGGACGGCGACCTGAAAACCACCGCTCTCAATGCCCTGGTGGCGGCCCACGAACCGGACCGGTCGCCGGCCCCCGTGCATGCAGACATGCCGGACTACAAGGCCTGTGCCGTGGTGGAGATACGGCCCGAAACGCTTTCGGCTAAAAGCGATCTGGCTCAGAAAAAATCGGCTGAAGATCGCGAGGCCCTGGCCCGCTACCTGGAAAAGCGCGGCCGTCCCGGTGACGTGGAAACAGTTGCGGCCATGGGGTTTGGTTCACCCAGGCGATAGACGTCTCACGATCAAAGCCCGGGCTGAATCCTCTTACGGGGCGGTCGTACCGCGATATCGGATCAATCCCTCCTGTGCCACCGTGGCCACTAGCTTGCCATCCCGTGTAAATATGCGTCCAATCGCGAGCCCCCTGGCCTTGCAGGCGCTCGGGCTTTCCATGGCATACAGCAGCCATTCGTCCATGCGGATCTCGCGGTGGATCCACATGGCGTGGTCGAGGCTGGCGACTTGCATCTCCGGCTGCCAAAAGGTGTAGCCGTGGGGGTACAGGGTGGTGGCCACCAGATTGAAATCGCTGGCATAGGCCAGCAGATACTGGTGGGTGGCCGGATCGTCGGGCATCTTGTCGATGGCCTTGAACCAGACATACTTGGCGGGCGGCTGGATCTCAGGTTTAAAGGGGTCCACCGGGTTGACATGGCGGATTTCGATGGGTTTGCGGCACAGGATCATCTCCCGCAGCCCCGGCGGCAGCTTGTCGGCCAGCCGCCGCGCACGATCGATTTCCCGCTCGATCCCCTCCGGCCCGGGCACCTCGGGCATTTCATCCTGGTGTTCGAAACCGGATTCATCGACCTGGAAGGAGGCCGCCAGGTTAAAAATGGCACGCCCTTTTTGCACGGCCACCACACGCCTTGTGGTAAAGCTTCGCCCGTCCCGTATGCAATCCACATTATAGACAATGGGTTTGGTGGCATCTCCCGGCCGCATGAAATAGGCGTGCAGGCTGTGGGCGCGCCGGTCTGCTGGAACGGTCTGGCTGGCCGCCGACAAGGCCTGCCCCAGGACCTGCCCGCCAAACACATTGCCGAAGCCCAGATCCTGGCTTTGGCCCCGGAAGATGTTCTCTTCGATCTTCTCCAGTTTTAAAAGCTTCAGCAGCTCCTCTAAAACATTGCCTTGTACGCATGCATCCATGGCTTTTTATTCCCTATTTTTAGTAGCGATGTCTGACGCTTGTTCCAACTGCAGCAGTGAAATGAAAATCGCTAAAACCCCATCATAACACGCTGGAAAAACATGACAATGGCATTGATCGCGGCCATCCGGTATTTCCACGAGGTTATTCTATTATGGTTTGAATATCAATGGTTTATCGGTTTTCCCATTGCGGCGGGCCAATTGGATATGACCCATGTAACTTTTCCGGTGACCACCGCGACTTCACCTTTGAGCGCTCGGATACTGCGCCCCGGAGTCGGGGCTTCTAACCCAACTTGATTAATTTCGATCGGGAGGTCACAATGATGAAACGGATGAAACACCCTTCAACCCTTTTTCTGGTGGTTGGACTTATCGTTATCGGTACGTTAGGCACGGCAGGCATGGTGATGGCCCGCGGCGGGCACGGCGGCGGAGGTGACCGGCAACTCAAGATGCTGTGGGATCTTGATTTGTCCACAGAGCAGAAAGCGGCCATCGGCCAGCTGCTGCCTGCTTATCGTGAGGAAAAGGATGCGCTCAGGGACAAGATGCATACGGCCCGGGAGAGCATGCGCACCCTGATGACCGCCGACGCACTGGACGAAGACGCCGTCCGTGAGGCATCGCGGGCCATGGCGCCCATCATGGAGGACATGGCGGTCCTGCGGGCGCGCTTCGTGTTCGACCTCAAGGACATTTTGTCCCCGGAGCAGGTCCAGCAGATGCAGAAGCGTCGGGAAGGCGCCATGGGGCGTGGACACAAACACCGGCAGTTTCGCCAGGAGATGATGGATACCTGGCTGCAAATGCCGGCCGACGGTTCAGCTGAAACCAACCCGTAAATGCTGGAAACCGCCAGTAGAGAGTCGGCCTTGAAAATGCCCGATACGATGGCCAGGCGCGATACCGCTGATACCGAAGACCGGGATATCGTGCAGCGTGTCCTGGCGGGTGAGGTGGAGGCCTTCGCCCCCCTGATGGAGCGCTACCAGAATTACGTGCTGGCCATCGTCAATCGGCATGCCCCGCCAGATCAGGTGGAGGAACTGTCCCAGGAAGTGTTCATCAAGGCCTTCCAGTCCCTGGCCGGTTGGCGGCAGGCCGGGCATTTTCGCGCCTGGCTGTCGGTCATTGCCGTGCGGACCTGTTACGACTACTGGCGCAAACACTATCGGTCCCGGGAAGTTCCCATGAGCGCCCTTTCCGAAGCCCACCGGGAATGGCTGGACCGCGTTTTGGCAGATGCTTCGGAAACATCCTGGCAGGAGATGACAAGACGGCGCGAGGCCCGCGAAATTCTTGATTGGGCCCTGGATCAGTTATCCGCGGCGGATCGCATGGTGCTGGAGCTGGTTCACCTGGAAGGGCAATCGGTAAAGGCCGCGGCCCGACAATTGGGGTGGACGGTCGCCAATGTCAAAGTCCGTGCTTTCAGGGCCCGGCGTAAAATCAACAAACTCCTTTTGCAAAACAGGGGGCAATCATGAAAACCAATTCCAGCCGGTCGGAAAAACTCCGGCAGCTGCTGCGCGCAACGCATCACGCGCGCGAACACCCCGTCTCCGATGGGCAATGGACCCGGCAGGCGATGCGTCGGATTCGCCATCTGGCGGTGTCCGAAGACGCCGTATCCACGGCCTGGTTGTGGGAACCGTTTTTCTGGCGCTGGTTCACGGCCGGAGGGGTGGCCACCGTCGTAATGGCCTTGCTGCTGCTCAATTTTCAGTTTATCCCGGATGCGGATCTCTGGTCTTTTTTGATTTACGAAAACGAAACCATGAACATGATGCAGGCGTACCTGTACTGAGGTGGTCCCATGCCGAAATGGAAAATAATAGCCGGCCTATTGCTGGTCTTTGTGTTGGGTGCGCTGACCGGGGCTCTGAGCACCGGTATGGTCCTGAAGCGCCATCACCCATTTTTCAGCGGTCAGCCCGAGGGCCGCAAGGCGTTTATCATGAAACGCCTGTCCCGCAAACTGGATCTCAGTGCGGAGCAGAAAGTCCGCATCGAGGCTATCATCGACCGGGTGCAGGCCGAAACCTTCCAAAAAATGCGTGAAGGGCGTCGTTTCATGCGGGAGCATCTGGAAAAAGGGTTTGCCGAAATCCGGAAAGAGCTGACTCCGGAGCAGCAGCGCCGATTCGACGAAATGAAGGCGGAACGGGAGCGGCGGCGGAAAGAACGGGGCGAGCGCTTTAACGGGCCCTGGCGCCCTGAAGACGATACATAGGGCTCGTCCCTAAATGGCCAATTTGCCCGACCCGCCATAGTCGGATAAAGATCAGCGTTGCGTGAAAAATTGAACCCTTGGAGGCCATGGATGCCCGGCGCTTATTGAACGCTAACAATGACGTCCTATGATGACATTACCATTCGTCGTCAGGCGCTGGGAGGCCGTCGACCCGTGGATGGCTACCCCGTAAAAAAGGACGGTTTGATGGATACGATCGACGCTTTCCCCGATGTTCCGATAACCGATTGCGGACCGATCTCGCGGGCGTTTCTGGCGCGGGGCTGGACCACTTTTGGCGAGGCCTGCCGCCAGGTGCACCGAATGCCCTACGGCTACAACACCACCCGGGAAGACCCCCTGATCCTCTTTCGTGAAAACCAGGGGAGCTGCACCACCAAACACATGGCCGTGGGGCTTCTGGCTGCGGAGCTGGGTCTGCCGATCACTAAATCCATCGGCGTCTACGCCATGACCGAAGCCCTTGTCACCGGAGCCGGGCGCCTTGCGGCCGAACATGGCCTGCCCTACATCCCCGTGGTGCATTGTTTCCTGTCGAACGGCACGCAACGGGTGGACCTCACGGAAGGCAACCGCAACGGCAAAAACGGCCCCATCGACACCTTTCTCTTTACCGCCCGGGTGCGCCCGGACATCTCCGAAAAAGAAGAATACCGCCTCTATCGCCAAGCCCTTTCGACCCATGTCCTCAACCGCAAGGAAATGGCCGGCATCGACCTCAAAACCATCCTGAAGGCCCGCGAAGCGGCCTTGACCCTGCTCAAGACCAACATGCAGCGGCAGCAGGCCGAACCCACCTGATCCGTTTTTACGGTGATGGGGGTGCTGTTCTCTCCGTTAAGAGAAAAAGATTTTCATGACAAGGCAACGGCTGCTTTGACGTCCTCCACGAGTTCACCAAAATTTTTGGTGATGTCGCGTTCCTGTTCCAGACGTTTGATATAATAGTAAACCGCTAAACTTTCATCTAGGTGGCTCTTCCAGGCATGGCAGTGCAGGCGGCCGGTCTTGTAATAGAGGTAGGGGCAGCCGCCCATGCAGATGGGCAGCAGCCGGCAATCCGCGCACTCCAGCTGGAAGATATCCCGCCGAGCCCAGCAGGCCGCATTCCGACGCATGCGGTCATCTGCGGGCTGGAGCAGGTGCCCCACGGCCGCCTTCGGATCCGAGGCCTCGTTCCAACATTTCAGCAGGCTGCCATGGGGTGTGACCACGCAAGCGTTGGCTTTTTCAGCCATGCAATAGGTGCTGATGGCCCGCGGGGCGCGGTAGGCCAGAAAGCCCTGCTCGATCAGTTCCATCGTGGTCTCCAGTTCAAGCAGGGCAAAGTCGGCATCGGCCAAACAATCGCCGGCCACTTCCAGGCAAACGCCTGTGTAGGGGTAGGTTCGGCCGAGATAAGGATGCACCTTGTTGGTCAATTCCATATCGGCCACTTGTTGGAGGATTGCGGGGATACCCTTGCGGTTGGTCTGGTCCACATTGATACGCAAGTGGATGGGCACAAGGGCTGCGGCCGCCTCGATGTTGGCCAGGATGGTGTCGAAGGTGCCGCTGCCATCAGCCAAAGGCCGCCGCCGGTCGTGAACGGGCTGCGGGCCGTCAAGGGTGACCTGGGCGTGGTTGATGCGACAGCCTCGCAGTCGTTCAGCCATGGCGCGATCCAGCAGGTAGCCGTTGGTGATGATCTGGGATGAGTAGCGGGCCTTGCGCTGATCGCAGAGCCGCCGGAACCGGGCGGTGAGCCTTTCGATACGCCCAATCTGAAGCAGCGGCTCACCCCCGAACCAGGTGACGGAGAGGGTGCCGTCTTCGCCTAACCGTGTGGCCGCCAAATTCAGCACCGCTTCCTCGACTTCCGGCCCCATGGTTTCAGGCTGATGCTCCTGGTAGCAATAGCGGCAGCGGAAATTGCATGCCAGGGTCGGAATGATGGTCAGGCTGAGATGACGGTTGGGTTGTTGGGCCTGGCCATGCCAGTTTTGCAGATAGTCCCTCTCGTTCACTTCGGCGGGAATCAGAAAACCCTTTTCCAGAAGTTGCCGTCGAAGCCCGTGGTAGTGGGCAGAATTTTCGCTGTTGGGGGCGTCCAACAGGGATTCGACCTGCCGTGCTTCGGCACCCTCCAGGGCCATGAGATTCAGGGTAAAGAAATTGAAGAAGAGAACCGTGCCATCCGGCAGCAGGGTACGGAAATTATAAGCGGAGGCCTTCAGATCCTGGCAGACGCTTTCGTTGGGATCAGGTTCGATGGCGGATCTCCTGGCAAAGGGTTTTCGGATGGGGCGCCCCGGTCAATTGGTTTTAGGGCGCACGTTGAGCGTCTTCTGCTGGACAGGTTTCACGCCCATCACCTGCTGGGGGGTGATAAAGCGTTTCTGGCGGAGCATGTTCTGTACCTGGCGGCCCAGTTGCTGGGTATTGGTGGTATGGAAATGTTCCATCAATCCCTGGACGTAGGGATCGTTGTGACACTGATTCAGCAGCCCGGTGATATCCACCTTGTTTTTCCCGCAGCCACCTAAGCTCGGGCAGTTTTGCGAGGTGCACTCATTGTCGCCGCAGACATCGAGAGTGCTGCAATTCTGATCGTTACAGTCGTTGGTGCCACATTCACCTCCCGATGGACCTTCATCCCCACCATAGCCCTGGCCGCTGCAGACATTGGTGGTACAGGTGTCCAATGCGGGGCATGAATCACCGCCAAACGCACCACAAATGTGAAATGCGGGACAACTGCTGGCAGCATTCGCCCCGCTGATACCACCAAAAGAATGTACAGCACAACCCATGCCTTGTGTGGCACCCGGTATTCCCATACTGGCAGCGGGTTTCATCGGCGTGATCCGTCCGAATTGGCTTTGAAACACCTTGAGATCGAACCCGGAGAGTTTGACTTTGAGCATTTTCAATTTGATTTGAGCAGTTTTAGATACGGTTCCGGCTTCGGCTGACAGGATGCGTTGGAGATCAAGGACGCTAATGCCGGCTGCTAACGCAACCGTTTTTAAAATGTGGTTCAAGGCTTCACGGCGATCCATGTTTTCAGTGAGCATCGGAAGACTCCTTTCTATTGAACTGAAGGGGTTTTAAAACCAAAGGTTTACAGCCCAAGAACGAGAACCTGAATTTCCAAGCGCTTCGGACTATTTCCGAAGCCTTGTGGCACTGAATAGGCCCAGCAAGACGAATACGGTCGAAAAAATATAGGGCACGAAATTAAACCCATCCCCGCCCGGCACCAGGACGGCTTGTTTGGGCTTGTCGGGATTGTAGTAGACTCGGACGGATTTGCCTTTCGGGTAGCGGGCAACGATTTGCTGGGCATTGCCGGAGGTCGAAGACAAAGAAATTTGGGTGCCTTTGAGATTTTGTCCATCCGCTTCGTATTGATAGGCGATTTTGGCGTATTGCACTGCTTGGGTTGTTTTGCTACCGCTGTCACTATCGGTGCTATTGTGCGCCTCGATTTCCGATCGAACAATGACGCCCGCAGCCGTCGGCCACGCTTTGCTTTCCATGCGGGTGGCATAGGCGTTGTAGCTGAACAGGGCGATAACGATGCCGATGGCAGGGAAGATAACGGCTCCGGCAAGCTTTTCCGAGGTTGGGGTCATGAAGCCGCCGATCAGGAAGAAAACCCCGAATCCCAATATGATCAGGCTGGCCAGAACCGCATCCATGAGCAAAAGGACCCCACCAAGCAGCAGGAGAAAAATACCGGCAATCCGTTTCAGCCATCGCTTGGCCGTTTTGATTTTGGGCGCCATGGCGCCGTCGGCTTTATTGACGAATTCTTTGAAAAGCGCCTTTGTCTCATTTTCCGAGTAACGCTTTGGCCTTGCAGGGTCGGAGAAAGGCGGGGGGGCGGCTTCCTTGCTGGGTGTGGCATCGGCCAAGGTGGCATTGGCCGCCGCCACGCTATCACGTGCCACCTGACTTTTCTGGGTCCAGATACGGGTATTCAGATTCAGATCGTCAACAATGTCGATAGCCAGCTTCAGGTCGTCAAAATATTCCTGGACGTGGGCGATCTTGAGCAGGCTCTCCATGATTTTGGGTTCGAACAACTCCTTTTCGAACGGAATGGCCACGTGCAGTTTAGACGCTGAAAAGGAAAGCCGCATCTCTTTCTGGGTGTGGGTCCGAAATTCGACGATCCGGCGCATCAGGCTGGTGGAAAGGATAAACCGGCCTTCCACCTGATCTTCGCCGTAGACCACAAATAATTTTTCGAATTCCGGGTCCTCCATTTTGATCAGCTGGCCGTTGGGTACATTGAGAGCCTGGAGGGCCTGGCCCAAATCGCCAAACAGTTTCTGGGCCGTATCCGGCAGGACGATGGTCTTCCCCTTGAAGGCTTTATTAAAATCCGCCACAAAAAAGAGGCCCCTGAAAATGGGCGTCACTCTTTTCTTGGTCCGGTGGCTGTTGCTGGAACTGGACCTTTGACGGATGACGTCAACCCGTTTGGCGTGAATCTCCGAGAATCGGACGGCGGTTTCTCCAAGGGTGCCGCTTACCAGGTCATCCCCCCCATACTCGCCGGGGCGGTCCTTGAACAAATGGCTGGCGACGAAATCTTCCTTGGGCACCATGCCGGCTTTGTCGTATCGTAAGCGCTGATCGATGAAGGCCACGATACTGGGGATAATGGTTTCCTTGAAGCCGGCGTGATAGGCCCGGTAGTATTTAAGGTGCCATGGGAAAAACGAAAAAATGGCCGAGATAACCAGAAATATGAAAAAAAACATGATATTGACAGCGAATTGTCCGGCAATGAACAGGAAAGCCAGATTGAGACCCACAAAAATCCCTATCGCCTGAATCAATTTCTTCTTTACGATAAGCCGTTGAACCTCCAATTTTTCCAAATCAGGCAACAGGTCAGATTGATAAAACGCTTCCAGCGATGTCATGTCTGCTCCCTTTCCGCATTGCTGTATTTTCAAGCCGGGTTGAGATGGCGCTTTGGCGTTCATGTCTCAAAGAGGCGGCCGACATCGACGGGTTGGGCCTCCCGGGCGTCAATCTCGAAAAACACCTTTTGCTGGTATCGCATGAGACCGGCCACCAGATTGCTGGGAAACATTTCCAGTGCGTTGTTGTAATCCTTCACGGAAGCGTTGTAGGCGCGGCGGGCCGCTGAAATCTGTTCCTCCACTTCGTTCAGGGATGCCTGCAGGTTCAGGAAGTTGTCGCTGGCCTTGAGGTCCGGATAGTTTTCCACCGCCACCATGATCCGGCCCAGGGCTCTCGATACGGTTTTGTCCAGTGCCACGGTTTCGACCTCGGTCATCTGGCCGGAGGTCGCCTTGGTGCGCATGTCGGTGACTTGGGTGAGGACATCCGCTTCGTGCTTCATGTAGCGCTTCACCATTTCGGTCAGGTTCGGTATCAGATCGAACCGCTTTTTAAGCAGGACATCGATGCTGGAAAAGGCGTTGGCCACCTGGTTTTTCTTGCCCACCAGGTTGTTGTAGATCAGGATCAGGGCAACGACGATGACGCCTACAACGATGACGGTGATGATCACGATGCCTCCATTTCTTCAACTTTGGTTGAAAATGCCGCACCTGGCCGGTTACCTATTGGTGGAAAGGACGCCATCCTGCCATTAGCCAGGCGATTCGGACGGGCCGCTAAGGGATCAATCGAAGATATTACTGAAAATGCTGCGAACCCCTTTGCGAACCTCATCGATGGTGTTTTGTTTGACCTCATCCCGGGCCGCCTGGCCCACGTCCGCGGCATCCTCGGTAACCGCTTCTTCAACCGCCGAGGGCTGCGTTTGCTTTGGCGGCGGGGGCGATGACGATGAGGCGCTGGGCTGGCCATTGCAGTTACCGATCCGGCGGCCGGTGATAGTGTTGGTGATCTGCATGTTGGTGCCGCTGATGGCCATGACCATGCTGCCTTCCATGGTATCGCCGTGATAGGTCACCTCGCCGTTGCCGTCCATCTGGCCGCCCTGGCCGCCGCAGACAATATCCCAGCTGATGGTGTCCCCGTTGGTGACCACGTTGGTTATCTGGCATTCCTTGGAAGCGGTTTGACTCATGGGGACCAGATCGTCCTGGGTAATGCACTGGGTATGGGTTTCGGCGGGCACCTGCATGTTGCCCCCCCCCTGCATTTGGGTTTCGGTGGTGAATTCCCAGAGACCGGGATTGATATTGGGACCGGCTGCGGCGGGGATCGTCATCAGCAGGTTTGCGAGCATTAGGGGGGCAAGCAGTAAATGTGTTTTCATCGGAGCCTCCTTCGAAGTTAAAAATTATTTACAATCAAGCCTGCAGGTCCTTTTGATGTCGTCTTTCCGGATGCGACTGCACAGGCTGCAATCCTTTTGCAGGAGGGCCAGCCGGTAATAGCACCAGCCATGCACCCCGATGGCCTTGGGCCAGTAAGTCAGAATGTTTTCGCACAGGTCCGGGTCGCCGATTTTTTCGACTTCCTCCTGGTAGCACCAGGGCCCGGGGCGTTCTGTCTGGGATTGGCACATGTCGTAAATGGGGTCTTCCTCGGCATGAAACGTCGACGCCGCAAGGAGGACCAGCAGCATGGCAAGCGCAAAACAGACGCCGCCTCCTCTTGCGAAATATGACAATCCGTTATGCTCTTTATGTTTGATCAGCATTGCCCTATTTTCCCCTTGTGTGGTTTTCTAGCGGTTTACCACCCCGCGTTGCCGTCCAGGCGGAAGCTGGGGCCTTTTCAAAATTATTCGCTTGGTCCTTAATACTTGCCAGTCGGTGTATTGCTGGCCGGCTTGGGGTTAATCGGGTCCATGGGTTTGGGGTGAGCCGGGTCCACGGGCTTGGGAGTCTGCTGGGTTGTGGGAGTGAGCGAGCGTTTCAAGGTGTCGGTATCGTCCCGATCGGGCCGGCCGCTGCTATCGGTAAAGCGGGTGTGCGTTTTCACCACAAGTGTGTTGCCGGACAGGCTGATGGTGAGATCACGCACCCAGGAACTCGTCTGATAACGGGTGGTGAGGTGGCCATCCGAATACGAGTTGGCCGGTTCAGCACCCCAGTCGTAATCCTTTTTGGGGCGAAGCTGGCCAAAGGCGTGAACATGGACTTTGGAATCGACGACACCGATCTCGAGTTTGGTGATGGCGTGGGGGGTGGGAGCGGGGTTCATCCAAGTGCCGTTGTACAGGTTAAGGTTGGCGGCGGAAAGGGGCCCCGCCATTACTAATAGAATAGTTGCGGCGCTTATGAGATGCCTCATGCTTTTCTCCCTTCTCTCTGAATTTTAACCTATTGTCGGATTACACGTACGGTTACCATGAAGCGACACAGCGGTTGTTCCCGCGGTGACGTTTGGCTTCATGGAAGGTGTTATCGGGATCGACATCCACGGTGAGCTTGACGTATTGAATTGTGCCGACTTTAAGGCCGTACTCCATCCGCGGAGACATCACGACATAGTGGCGATGGTCAATGGCGGTATCATCGTTTTTGGCAGATATGACTTTTTGTTCAATCAAGGTATTATCTTCCCTGTTGACCAACTCTATTCTGATAGGGATTTGTTTGCCTGGCTCAATGGGTTTTGTGCCGTTATTTTTCAATGCAACGTTGAAGGAGAGGATCGTGAGCGTGTGCTTGCCGACCGTTGTGATGGTCCGGTTGACAACCTTTGTATCGTGCAGCTTTGCGGCGAGATCATATTCAGGAATATCGATTTTTTTGGCAGGCGGTTTGTCGACTTGCTGGTATTCCCTGGCGGGCGCTGTAGACGGCAAGGGGGCTATAGTGGTCGTTTGCCCTGGGACAACTTTTCCTGCGGGCACGGTCGTTGTGGTCTTCCCGGAAATGGGTTTGTCGGTGGCGGTTTGGCTGGCCGCCAAAGCGGACGATCCGGTTGCAGTCTGCAGTAGGAAGAACAAAGCGATCAACAGGACAATCGTCATTTTCTTGCCGGTTTTTAATCGCGTGCGCATGATTTCTCCTTTTTACAGTTCGGTCGCATGGTCTTCCAATCCCTCCTGCTGCCGGAAACATTCAGTCGCAGTTTAGCTTCCTCTTGTCCTTGAGCAGTTCATTAAATTCGTTCTGGTACGCTTCGAGCTCCCTTAAGGCCATGTCATCGATGGACTGGATGGGGCCCTTGCGGGTGTACTGGTCGACATGGGTTCTTTCATGTTTCAGAGAGGCTTCGAAACGGGCTCGCCCCGCCTCGTTGCCATATTTTCCCTGCCAGCAGGCCAAGGCACTATAGAGATCCTGGGATACGAGATTGCCGTTCTTGTCATAGATCTCTATTTTTACAGGGCTTTCCGTGCAATGGTCCACAATGTTCGTACTTCCCAGGGGATAGCCCCACTTGTTTTTGCTCCCGTCAAGGTTTTGGTTAGCATGGGCGGACATGTTGGTTTCGGCCTGGGTACTGTCGAGTTGTTCGCTTTGGCAGAGCGGTTTATCACCATCATAGAAAAGGTCATCCGCTTCCAAAGGCGTTTCACGGGATTCCGGATAGGGGGCGACGTTTTCCCCCTCAGCCGAGGCCGCGTCGGAAACTTGATCGAGAAAATCCGCCTGGCCATTGCGGGCGTCGATAACGGCGTTTTCGACGGCTTTCTGGTACATGGCCATTTTTGTCCCGAGATCGTAGTTTTGTTTGTCAACGTATTCCCGGATCGAGTTGTTCTCGTAGGCTGCCCTGACGACGCTAATGAAATTCATCCTATACTGCAGGATTTCGCAGGGGTCTTCATCCCCGTCATCCGTCGTTAGAGGATCTTCCTGGGGGTGGGATGTTGGATCGTTTTCCGATAGTTGCCAGTTCACCGTATAGGTCACATTCATGTTGCCGCCGGCCGGCGGTTTCAATGGCTTTTGATTTTGGGTTGCTGCGATATCGAGGATAGAGATGCCCAATGAAGGCGGGCATAGTCCCTGATCGTCCGCCTGCCAGGTGCGGGACCCGATAAGGCGTCCGGAGGCCTGCGGTTCGACCTGGATGCCGATGTGGCATCCGGGAAAACCGCGATCCACCGGGATGTAGGCGCACTCCGTTTTTCCCGTATCTTTTTTTCGGCCATGAATCCGCTTTTGATCCCCTCCCGGCCCTAGTATCAATTCATAGTAGTCCGGCAGCGCCATGGCGCCTTTAAAAGCGGATAAAAATTTCTGCTTGTCCGCCGACAGATTCTGCAGATAGGGCGCGGCTGAAGCGGAATATCGATGAAATTTAAACAAACTTTCCTCGGATAGCGGCATACTGCCCCCGCCATGATATTCGACAATCAAAGGGTCCTGGCAGTGGCCGGATGGTATGGGCTTCAGGCTAATTCGTTGTTCGTCGTAAACATAGGACACGGTGCCACCTTCGGCCCTGTAGTTCCGTGCGGGTTGAAAGGCGCCGTAGGCGCCTTGAACGGTGGGGCTGGCCTCTTCCCAAATTTTCATTTGTCCTAATAGGTGCAGGCTAATCGATCCGGTATACTCATAGTAGTCCGGCTCGGTCATCTTCCAGCGGACGGTGGCTTGGATAAAAGCATAAAGCTTGTCCGGCAGATCGTCGTGGATATCAAAAGCGCCTTCAGACGGAAAAGCGTCGTCCGAGGAAGGGTCCTCAGTGTTCGGTTCGTAATCCTTAGGCGGCGGCGAAGGATCATCCGGCAGATTGCCGCCGTCTTTTTTCTCCACTACGGAGCCCTGGCCATGCGGGAATTGATAGCGACGAATCAAGTCGCCTTTGCCGATGGGCGTCACTTCAATGGTGACGCTGCTATTGGCGGGGAGCTTTTTCTCCTTTGGGGCCGCGACAGGTTTCGTGGCATCTTGATAGCGCTGGGCCGTTTGCGGATCCAAGGCCTTCTCGATGGACGACTTCAGGATCACGGCAAGGGTGACATATGTTCGGTCACCTTTGTCTTCCGCTTTGATCGTAAATGTGTCTCCCTGATGCCGCAACATTATGGCACAGAATTTGTCAGTGGACATGATCTGGCCGGCGGGCCATCCTTTGGCCTGCATGGCCTGATGGTAGAATTCAACGGCTTCCGACGGTGGGATATCGACCTCGAACTCGAAACGTCCGGAACCCTGGAATTGCTTTTCCTTCAGGATTTTAGCACCTTGGATCAAGGGGATTTCATTGCCCAGGATGGACGACTCCTGGCCTATTGCCGGCTGGTTGATCAGGACGACAGCCAGTGCAAGGCTGATTTTAATGAGACCCCATAACAATGTTTTAGGCGATGGCGTCATTCGATTTTTGCCTTTCGGCCCTCTAAAGGTGGTGCTTCTATGGATATTCAGCGGTTCTTATGAATCAGGCTTGCTCCTTTTGTCTGCCCTGCAAGTAGGTTTTCAGGCACAAGACACCGGCGGCAAAGAAAACGATTCCGCCTAAGAAAATAAAAAGGGAACTCCATGTGAAGCCCGTTTCCAAAATCGCATATTGCGGGTCATCGGGATCGTAATAAACGGTGATTTTTTGGCCGGATGGATATTTTTCAGCAACGTCCTGGGCGAAGGACTTCCGACCTCCGGATGCGTTGCCGAATGCGATCCGGCTGCTTGTATACGGCCGGCTGTCGATTTGATAACGATACTGCACACTGGGGTAATAAACCGTTGATGTCTTATTCGATTCCCGGCGGGTTTCTTTGCGGACGGAAGATGACGTGATCGTCCCCGTTGTACTTGGCCAATTGCTCGTTTCCTGGGAACCTTTTATTTCATAGCCGCCCAATGCCAGCATGAAAATCCCGGCGGCAAACATGGCCAGCATCACGATGATCAGATTCTTGTTTTTTTTACCCGCGGCACCAAAAGATACAGTTGGTTTCATTTGATTATTCCGTTAATGGGAATGCTACCGTGATGGTTTCGGACGCTCCCGCCGTGATGTGAACAGGATCGAAAGTGGCCACCTGTTTCTGATCCCCGATATTGGTGATGCGCACGGTAAAGTCGCCCTCAGGCAAGTTGAGGACGCGGGTGCCGTTTTTGGGCCAGTTGCTCCAGTTCTTGAACACCTGTTTGCCGGCGGCATTTTTGATTTCGATCGGGGTGGCGAACGGTTCGCCCTCGTGGGTCACGGTGATGGTCAGCTCCCCGGCGAAGAATTCGACCGTTTTTGCGACCGTGCCGCCCGGCGGAATCACCAGATCTTCCAGGGTAACGACCGGCGGACCGGCAATTTCACTGGCCCATACATCAACGCGGTAGCGGCCCGGCATAAGCTGCTTTTTCGACTGCCCGGCCGAAGGGCTGGTCATTTCGTTGTGAAAGTGGTTTTCTTCCCCCTGGCGGTAGAAGAAAACATTTCCCCGGAACGGTTGGCCGTTAAGCAGGGTGGTGATGACCATGGTGCCGTCCGAAAAGTCCGCGGTCCTTTCCACGGTTTCCCCGATGGCGATGACGATGTCTTTCAGGTGCACCGTCGGGGTCTGTCCGCCAGTGATCCCGCTGTCCTTGAGTTCGGCCTGATAGGTGCCGGGGTCCAGGTGGATCTCGACGGTTCCGGTTTCGCCGGATGTGCTGGCCGGTGTCCAGTGTTTGCCGCTTTCCTGGTGGGTCAGGGTGACAAAAGTGGGGAAGGGTTTACCGTTTTTGGTGGCGGTAACCTTGAGGATCCCGTAGGGCGGGGTAGATTTTTGCACCACCTCCTGGGCGGCCGCCAGGAATTCGCCGGCATTGCTAGCGGTGTAGTACTGCCCGCCGCCCTCCCGGGCGATGCATTCGAGTTCCTGCCTTTCTGCTTCAGTGACGTCGAACCCGATGACGTGCATGACAAACTTGATGCCCGAGGCCTTGAGGTCTTTCACCAGGCCGCAGGGATCCGGATCGCAGGTTTCCTTGCCGTCGGAAACCAGGATGATGGTGGTCTCATCCTCCAAGTGTTTGATGCGTTCGGCCGTCAGGCGTACCGACCGGCTGATGGGGGTTTTGCCCCTGGGGCTCAGGGCCTGGATTTGTCCCACCACCTTCTCTTTATCCAGCGGTCCCAAGCTGACCAGTTCCTCCACGTCGTCGCAGTCACCCTTGCGGCGATGGCCGTATGCCACCAGCCCCACAACGGCATCATCCGGTAGTTCCCTCACCAGGTTGGTAAGCACCTCCTTGGCAATGGTGATCTTGGCCTGGCCTTCCACTTGGCCCCACATGGAGCCCGAAGCATCCAGGATGAAAACGATGTTCTGGGTCGCCCCGACATTGGTCGAATCATCTGCACCGGCAGTCTGGGGCGTTGCCTGGGTGGCCCCACCGGCAGTCACCGCAGCCGGTTTGTCTGCCGCAGCCGTGGACCCATTTGGGCCGGATGCCGGCTGATAGCCCTCCGGGAGTTGAAACAAGGTCGGATCGACCGGACCCTCCTGGATGTTGCGCAGCTTCAGCACCGGGTTGGCATTGAGCCCGAAGCGCTCTTCGCGCACGATGTGGTCCAGTGCTTTGGCGGTCCATACTTTGGCAGCCGTCGTGGATTGCCCCGTCGTGGTGTAAAGAGTTGTTTCGCAGGCGTAGCCATTGATGGTTTCCGTCGGCCCCGGGGTGCCGGTCATGCCCTTGCGGGTCAGGGTCCAGCCCACTATGGGGTTCATCATGGCCGTTTTTTCGATGTCGGCGATTTCGACATACTGCTTTTGCTGGGGATTGAGTCCCCAGGTGATACCGGTCTCCTGGTTCACTATGGAAGGGAAAGATGGAACCGTTATCGGGCCGGTGATTTTTTGGATGCGGTAGAAGGGCGTTTTGACGTGGAGTTGATAGATGGCCTCCGCCCCTTGGCCGGTCACGGCGATTTCAGCGGAAAATTCAGCGGCTGCCGCCCAGCAGGGGATAAGAACCAGAGCCATGATGGTGATCAGAGCGGGCATTCGGCGAAGGGCTTTCATATCACCTTCCTTTTTTTGATGGGTTGCGGCTTGCACAACCGGCGTTGCGGATCCTCACCATGGGGCCGCGATGCCGAAACCGCCTGGCACATGCCGGCCAGGTTGTTGAATGGCTGCTGTTGGCCGGTATCGATATTCTCGACGACACCCACGAGGTTTTCAGGTTCGTCCGGGCTGCGCCGATAGATGCGAATGAGATAACTGTCCATGGGGCTGAATACTTGCTAATTTTTTGAAAATGACCGACTATCGATCCGATACCTTCACAGGGTATCTGCCTATCACGGCCGGGGTCACCGATCGGTCACCGATGGCATTGGGTTTACGTTCTTTTGCGAAAAATCAGGAACGGATTGAAAATTGGCGGTAACACGGAATGACGGGAGGCTATGGGAAGCATAGAGTTGGTATTCGTATCATAACCAAATCGAGGTAGAACACGATCATGGGACCGACGCGACCGCTTATCAGCAAGATCGCTCCCCCTGAACTGCCCAAGGTCGTTTGGCGGGACGCGCTGTTTGAAACGCTGGATCGGAAGGCACACTATGCCGTGACCTGGATTTCCGGGATGGCCGGGGCCGGCAAGACAACCCTTGTCGCCAGTTATCTGGCAGGCCGAAAACTTCCGTATATCTGGTATCGGGTCGATGATGGCGATTGCGACCTTCCTACCTTCTTCCATTACGTCGGCATGGCCGTTAAAAGGGCGACCCCCCGCAAACGAAAACCCCTGCCCCCTCTGACGCCTGACTATTTGCCGGGCCTGGATGTTTTTGCCGGACGGTTCTTCGATAACCTCATCGCCCGGCTGTCGCAGCCCATATTTATTGTTTTCGATGATTTCCAAAAGGTCGCGTCATGCGCGGCGCTGCACAGGCTTCTCAAGAACGCTTTTTTCAAGCTGCCCCCGCACATTCACGTGCTGATCACCAGCCGGTCGGAACCGCCTTCCGCTTTTGCTTCCCTGCTTGCCAACAACCGGATGCGTATTTTGGGTTCGAACCACCTGCGCCTGAATCTCGAAGAAACGCGGGCGATTCTTCGTCTGGAAACCGGTCAGCCGATATCCCAGAGCCTGTCCCGGAAATGCCACAAGCAGTCGGAAGGGTGGGCGGCCGGCCTTGTATTGATGGCCAAGGGCATGCCGCACGATCGTCGGCCGCCGGACCGCCGGCGATTGGCGATTCCATCGGTTGTCTTCGATTATTTTTCCAGTGAACTGTTCGAGAAACTGGAGGAAGCGGTTAAGGCCTTTTTGCTTCAAACGGCCTTTCTGCCGCGGATGACGATTGCCATGGCAAAAGCGTTGAGCGGGCGTTGGGATGCCGGTCGTATGCTTGCCATGCTGCAGCGCAGTAATCGGTTTACAGAGAAGGCTTCCGACGATCCCACCAGTTATCAATACCATGCCCTTTTCCGACAATTTCTGACGACCAAAGCGCTGGCGGTCATGGGCGAAAAGGAAGTCCTCAAAATCAAACACCATGCCGCCATGTTACTGGCGGAAGCCGGCTGGGTCGAGGATGCCGCTTGCCTTTTCATCGAAATCGAGGACCTGGCAGGTCTCGAGCGATTGATCCGGAATTCGGCGATGACGCTTATCGGCCAGGGGCGGCATATGATGCTTGAAAACTGGCTGGGTCCTCTTCCCGCCGATCGCCTGGCAGCGCACCCCTGGCTGCTATACTGGTGGGCTGTGGCCGGTCAGTATCGGGCACCCTATGAAGCCCGGCAGCGTTTCATTGCCGCACTGAAGGCGTTCACTTCCCGGTCGGACGAAAGCGGGCTCTGGCTGGCATGGGCCGGTATCGTCGAAAGCATTGTCAACGAGTGGCATGATTTCAGCGTGCTCGACCCCTGGATCGACTGGTTGGAAGACCGGACCCGTTCCGGGGCGGCCTATCCGTCGCTGCAAATCGAAGCGCGGGTGGCGGTGGCCATGACGGTGGCGTTGCTGATCCGGAAGCCCGAGCCGGACGCTATTTCCCCTTGGGTTCAGCGCGCCCTGGCTCTTGCGCGCAAAGGCGACGATATTGATTTTCATCTTCAGGCCATCGGCTGGATCATGACCTACGAGGCCTGGATGGGTCGTTTTGACACCGTTGCTGTTATCCGGAAAGAATCCCGGGCCTTGGCCAAATCACGCCGCGCCCATCCGCCCATGATGATTCACTGGCGATGGATCGACATTTCCACCCGGCTTTGCACCATGACCGGCAAGGATTCGATTTTAAGTGAGGTTGCCGATGCCATCGCGCTGGTGCATAAAACCGGGCTTTATGCATGGGAACATAAATTTTTCATGCCGGGGATATTTGCGGCGCTATTGTTGTCCGACTTCCAAACGGCCGATGCCTATTTGAAACGATTCGAAGCGGTTCTCGACCAGGCGCCCTACCACGGTCATACGATTTACCATCATTTTGCCGGTCTCTATCAGTTATTGTCCGGCAACATTCTGCAGGCCCGCGCCCACGCCGAATCCGCGTTGCGGCTGGCCGAGGAAACCGGTTACGTGCTGGCCTGTGTCATCTGCCGCATTCAACTGGCGTATATCCGCCACCTGCAAGGCGTCACGGATGCCGCCCGCGAAATCCTCGAGCCGGCCTATGCGGTGGCACGTCGCACCGATAGCGCTCTGCTCAAGTTCATGTGTCTCATGGTTTTCGCCAAAATGGCTTATGACCAGAAGGATGCACACCAAGGCCTTGCTTTTCTGAAGAAAGCCCTTGTGTTGGGATGTCGCCATCGGTTTTTGACGATGGTCTGGTGGTGGCATCCGGAACTGGTCGCTTATTTGTGCGCCCAGGCGCTCATCAATGACGTCGAGACCGATTATGTCAAGGCCCTCATTAATACCCACCACCTGGCGCCGGATCCGCAATTTGCCGATCTTGAAGACTGGCCGCGGGCCCTTCAGCTGCGAACCTTGGGGACCTTTCAGATGTGCCGCAACGGCACACCGGTCTGCTTCAACGGCAAGGTCCAAAAGCGGCCGATCGAGCTGCTGAAGTTTTTGATGGCACAGGGGGAGCGGGATATTCCCATAGACAGGATTACGGACAACCTGTGGCCGGATGCGGACGGCGACATGGCCGCCAGCGCGTTTTCCTCGACATTGAATCGGCTACGGAAGCTGATCGGTATCAAGACGGCCGTTACGCTCAGCAACGGCAGGGTCTCGCTTGATTCCCGGTATGTGTGGGTGGATGCCCATATTTTTGAAGCGGCCGCCCGCAGGGCATTCGCCCGGGTGAGCGGCACGGCGGACCGGGAAAAGCTTGAGGCCTGTGAAAAAGTGATTGGATCTTATCACGGCAACTTTCTGGATGATGAAAACGGGACACCCTGGATCATCGCCGCCCGCGAACGGTTGAAAAACCTCTTTCTCGATGTCCTGAAGGCGGCGGGACGCTATCGTGAAGCCTCGGAGGATTGGGATAAAGCCATGGCATGGTATCAAAAGGGGCTGTCCGTCGATCCTCTTGAAGAGCATTTTTACCAACGCTTGATGGCCTGCTACTACCGCCAGGGAAGGTATGCCGAAGCGGCGAGAGTTTATGGCCGCTGCCGGGAGGTTCTGAAGAACCATTTCGATGTGCCGCCGGCCAAGGCCACCGAGGATCTATACCGACGGATACGTCATGCGGACAACCCATGCACGCGATCCGTGGATCTGGTCTGATTCCGACGCTGGCCTCCGGGAGTTGCGGGGGCGCTTGCCACCTTAAAGATGACGAGTGGGGATGAGGCCGGTTGAATTCTCAGGTGGGGGCCTCTTGGTCTCAACGGAAACCTGAAATTGGAGCCGTAAGGTCCGTGTGACAAGGTTCGGAGAATAGGAGGTACCATGTTTAGTGTGCACGAGGATAACGGGTATCACGATGTTATCGAAGGCATCCGTATGAAAACCCTGGTTTACGGCGATAAAACGCTGATGGTGGAATTTCAACTGGCCAAAGGCGCCGATCTGCCGGTCCACCAGCATCCCCACGAACAGACCGGCTATCTGGTCTCCGGCCGCATCGATCTCACGATTGGCGGCGTGGTGCATGCCGTTCGCCCGGGGGACAGCTGGTGCATCCCAGGTGATGTCCCGCATTCGGCCGTGGCGCATGCCGATTCAGTGGCCCTGGAAGTCTTTAGCCCTGTCCGCGAGGATTATCTGCCCTGATAGAGAGGAGGACGCCAAATGAACAAGCTGTGGGTCGGGTTGTTGGGCCTTTGCGTCCTGGCGGGCGCTTATCTGGCGCTGGTTCCCGGACCGGTGGACGCGGTTGCCTACCGGCCGCCGCCGGCACCAAAGCTGACCGGGGTTTTGGCGCCGAATGACGAGCTGAAAGCCGCGGAACTGATTGGCGTCGGCCAGGTGATCGGCCCGGAAGATGTGGCCGTGGACGAACAGGGGCGCATTTACGGCGGGACCATTGATGGGCGTATCCTGCGTGTCGTTGGGGACCGCGTGGAATCTTTTGCCGATACCGGTGGCAGGCCCCTCGGGCTGCACTTCGACGCCCAGGGCAACCTGATTGTTTGTGATGCGGTCAAGGGGCTGCTTTCGGTCAACGCCAGCGGTGAGGTGCGTGTTCTGGCCACCGAAGCCGATGGGGTGCCGTTCGGTTTCACCGACGACCTGGACATCGCTTCGGACGGCCGCATCTATTTTTCAGACGCGAGCTCCCGCCACCATGTGCATGATTATCTCTTGGACTGTATCGAGGCCCGGCCCTACGGTCGTCTGCTCCGTTTCGACCCCCAATCCGGCGAGACCGAGGTCCTTCTGCAGGCGTTGTATTTCGCCAATGGGGTGGCCCTGTCGCCCGATGACGTTTTTGTCCTGGTCAACGAGACCTACCGCTACCGGATCACGCGATACTGGTTGAAAGGCCCCCGCAAGGGCCAGCACGACGTGTTCATCGACAACCTGCCGGGGTTCCCGGACGGCATTTCGTCCAATCGGAAGGGGACCTTCTGGGTGGCCATGTTTACCGTGCGCAACAGCACCATGGATCACCTGCACCCCCATCCCTGGGCCAAAAACATTGTGGCGCGTCTCCCGAAGGGGTTGTGGCCCAAGCCCAAGCCATACGGCCTCGTGCTGGCTCTGGACGCGTCCGGGACGATCATCCGCAGTCTGCATGACACCAGTGGCGAGCACTTGCGCACGGTGACCTCGGTCGAAGAGCACAATGGGTTTATCTATTGCGGCAGCCTGTACAATGACCGTATCGGCCGTTTGCGGGTGGCGGACATTTTGTAATGCCCAATCTCATGGGAGTGGCGCCCCAAGACCACTCCCAGCCATTCCGGTTTCCTGAGCAAGCGCATGAACCGCGCGCTTAAAAAAAGGTTCCCCCGGAAGGCGCTTTCTGGTATCCAAGCGTCTTCGACCCCGGCACAGTCTCGCCATTTGATTGCGTGGAGCCTTGTATGACGATCCTTTTCGACCCTTCTGACAATGCCATGCTGCGTGCGGTGCTGGATGCCATGCCGTCAGCGGTTTTCGTCGTGGATGCGGATGTGCGCATCATGATGGCCAACCGGGCGGCGCACGAGCTGATCCGGTCGTCCGGCGTACCCTCGCCGGCGCCGTTGCGCGCCGGTGAGGCCTTGCATTGTCTGCACGCCCTTGACCACCCCGGTGGCTGCGGCCGGTCCGCTGATTGCAGCGATTGCGTGATCCGGGGGGCCGTTGGCGATGCCCTGGCCGGCAAAGCCAGTCGGCGTCTTCGCACCCGCATGAATTTAAGCCTGGACGGCCATCGGCGGGATGTCTATCTTCAAGTCACGGCATCCGGTTTTGAGCATCAGGCACGTCAGTTGGCACTGCTGGTGATGGAGGATATCAGCGCGTTTGCGGAATTGCGCAAAATCGTCCCGATCTGTGCACAATGTAAAAAGATCCGCCAGGATGAAGATTACTGGCAATCGGTGGAAAATTACGTCGGTCAGTATATGGATCTTTCCTTTTCCCATTCCTACTGCCCGTCGTGCAAACAGGATATGCTGAACGCCATCGATGCCGCGCACGTCATACCGGGAAACCGTCGGCCACGATCGATCGACGGGTGATCTCAGGTCGGGTGGCTTATCGACGGCGGTCGCTGGTTTTGACCTGATACCACTTCGCCCGAGAAGGCAGGGAGTCGAAAATGATTACACTTCTGGCCTGCCCCCAGATGGCAGCATTGGCGGAGCGCATTGCCGCCGCCCATCCCGGAATTGCCCTTGGGACGATCCGCTGGGGCGTTTTTGCGGATGGCTTTCCGAACATCATGATCGACAATGTCGAAGCCCTTCGCAACCATGACGTGGCGTTCCTGGCCTCTTTCGACACCCCCGGTGACATCTTTTTTCAGTTGTCGGCCATTTATGAAATTCCACGCTACGCCGTCAAATCCTTTAAAATCATTTTGCCCTATTATCCCACCGGCACAATGGAACGGGTGGACCAGGACGGTCAGATCGCCACGGCGGCCACCCTGGCGAAAATGGTGTCGAACGTTCCCATGACCCTTTCCGGTCCGGCCCAGATCATTCTATTCGACATTCATGCGCTGCAGGAACGGTTTTATTTTTCCGACCAGGTGATTCCCCGCCTGGAATCCGGCGTCCCGCTGGTGCGGGACAAACTGCATTTGCTGAAAGATCCCGCCGTGGCATTCCCGGATGAAGGCGCCTTGAAGCGCTTTGGCAAGTGGTTCGATGCCTATCCCCATATCGTCTGTCACAAGGTCCGCGAGGGTTCGCAACGGAAAATCAGCATTCGGGAAGGACGCGCGGCCGATCGCCATGTGGTCATCGTGGACGATCTGGCCATGAGCGGCGGCACGCTGCTGGAGTGCGGCAGGGTGTTGCGGGAAAGCGGCGCCCGGGCCGTCAGTGCCTATGTTACCCATGCCGTGTTTCCACAGGACGCCTGGCGGAATTTCACGCAGGCCGGATTCGAGCACTTCTGGGTGACGGACACGGTCCCTGGCCAGGCGGCTGTTCTGGCAGGTCAGCCGCCCTTTGAAGTGCTCTCTCTGGATACCGCCATTGCCGCGCTGCTGACTGCGTCGGGATGAAAACGAATCGATGGGTGTGTTCATTCGGGTATCGTTATAAATTGGTGCACGCTCAATAGGGAATTTCCATGTCGATCATGTCTTCCATAAGAAACGCGCTGGATCGTTTTCTCCAGGGGACGTGTGATCATTTCAGCTGGCACCTGCCGGCCCCTCTGGGGCCTGGCGGGCGGTTGATGATGAAACTGCTTTTTTCGCACGTTTCCATCGAAGAGGATCAACTGGCCCTTATTCGCAATCTTCCGGATAACGCCGCCATCGTTTATATCACCAAGCACAAAAGCCGGTTGGAACGGCTGTTTTTCCATTTCTACACGCACCGGCACGGATTGCCCTGCCCGGAAACCGCATTCTACTACCGCAGTTACCTGTGGCAGCCCGTGAGACGCCTGCTGCGCATCATGCTGGCCCATATCGTTTATTTCCGGCGCCATTTCAAACAGCCGGACCCCTTTGCCGGTGGCTATATCGCCCGCCAGATGGCGGCCGGCCATCCCGTCATGCTTTCCCTGGTGGAGTCCAACGAGTTTTACCGGCGCTACGTCCAATCCCAGACCGATCCCCTGCGATTCCTGGTGGAGCTGGAAAAACATTTGGAAAGACCGATCTGGCTGGTCCCGCAGCTGATGTTTTACAGTACCCGTCCGGTGTCGTCGCTTTCGGCCCCCCTGGTGGGATCGGATCCCCGTCCGAGTCTGGTGCGCAAATTATGGAAACTTATCCTCAATCCGGAAAAAATCCTGGTGGAGATTTCCGAGCCCATCAATCTCCAGCGATTTCTGATCAAGGTTGGCCGTGAAGACAAGACCGTCGACGCGCAGGCCATGGTGCTGCGGCATCGGTTGCTCAGCCAGATTACGCGGCATCGCCAGAGCATTACGGGCCCGATCCTCAAACCGGCGGAAGAGATCAAGCAGCATCTTCTGACCAACGAGCGTTTGCGGGCTTTTATGAAGTCCTGGGCCCGTCGGCGCAACATGTCGATTCCCCAGGTGCAGCGTGAAGCGCTTCAGTATGTGGAAGAAATCGCCGCCAAGCCCAATCCGCTGGTGGTCAAGTTCGGCATGGCTGCGGTGCGATGGATGCTCGACAACATGTTTGAGGGGGTCGACTTCAACCAGGAAGGATTCAACGCCGTCCGGCGGGCATCACGCAATGGCCCGCTGATTCTGATCCCTTGCCACAAAAGTCATGTGGACTACCTGGTGATTTCGTACCTCATGCACCACAACAACCTGCCCTGTCCCCATACCTTTGCCGGCGCCAATCTCGCCTTCTGGCCCATGGGGCCGGTTTTTCGACGGGTGGGCGCTTTTTTTGTGCGCCGTTCCTTTACCGGCGCTGTTTTCTACGCCAAGGTGTTTTCCGAGTATATCCACATGCTTCTCGGTCAGGGGTTCAATATCGAAGTGTTTATCGAAGGCACCCGCAGCCGCAACGGCAAATTGCTGCTCCCGAAACTGGGCATGTTGTCGATTCTCCTGACGGCCATCCAGAACGGGGCCTGCCGCCACGTGACGTTCGTACCGATTTATATCGGTTACGACCGGGTGCCCGAGGTGGGGGCTTATCTTCAGGAGGCGGAGGGGGGCAAGAAGGAGCCGGAGAGTTTCTGGCAAATGCTTCGGGCCCGGCGGGTATTGAAAAAGCGGTTCGGTAAGATTTACATCAAGTTCTGCGAACCCATCGCGTTGAAAGATCTCGAAAATGAATACGGGGCTCCGGTGCCGGACATGCGCGCCAAGGATATCCGGGCCCTCACACGCGATCTCGGCGACCGCGTGCTGCGCGCCATCGACCGCCACACGGTGGTGACGCCCCAGGCCCTCGTGTCGGCGGCCGTCCTCAACAGTGCCCATAAGGTCATCAGCCGTGAGCAGATTGACTTCAACATGGATACCTTCATGCGCCATATGGAAGCCATGAACGTGGCCCACGCGGAAACGCTGATGGTGGATCAGCGTCACGCGGCAACCCATATTTTAAATGGGTTTGTGCAGTCGAAATTTCTCCGCCCGGTTTCCAAAGAGGGTGCCCCTGGCCGGGAGGGGCACTACCATCTGACCATTGGCAAGCGGCCCGCCCTGGAGTATTACAAAAACAGCGGTATCGGCCCTTTTGTGCCGGCGGCCATGACGTCGCTGGCGATTCTTGCCAGGGACGCCTTTCAGTTCGCATCCACCGATCTTTACGACCGTTATCGTTTTCTGCAGACGCTTTTCCAGAATGAATTCGCCGCCGGCAACGGGGCCGCCATGGACACCCGCATTCGCAAGACGATCAAAGCCTTTATGGCCGACGCGATCCTGGTCCCGCATCCGAAACTGCCGGACACCTACAATCTGACCTCGGAAGGGTTCCGGAAACTGAAATGTTTCGCCGGTTTTATGGCACCCTTTCTCGAATCCTATTGGATCGTCCTGACCTATTTCCAGGAGACCGACAACCCGTCCGAAGACGGGGCCGTTCGGTTGAAGCAGATTCAGCAGCTAGGCGTGAAATGTTACAAGCGCCAGGAGGTTGTTCGCAAGGAGGCGCTTTCCAAAATCAACTATCTCAACGCCGTGGATTTCTACCTGAAGAGTGACATCAAAAAAAGTGACAACGCGGCGGCCCTCAAAGAAACGGTCGAAACCCTTCGCGCCTACATGAAGCATCTCCCGCTTTGAACCGGATCAAGGACGCCCCGTCCTGCCGTGCCGGGGCCGATGCCTGCGCATCGCCGCCGGCATTTTATTTTGCCACGATCACCATCCTGTGCTAAGGCGTTTAAAGGCGGCATTACTCCATTCCGATAGTGATTTTACACGGCATCCGATAGAACGGGTTGGTCTCTTTCCTATGGCGCCATACGGGAAGGGGTGACGGCGCCATATCTACGGGTTTGCTCTGCGGTCTCATCCCGATGACCGCATGGGGCGACGACGGACGACCAAACGTGCAAGGACATGCGAATGACGACGGCACCTTCTCCTGAACGACCGGATGTTCCTTCTCCGGCAGAAATCCTGCAACGCCTGATTCGGTATGATACGACCAATCCCCCCGGCAACGAGACCGACTGTGTCATGCACATTCGTGATCTGCTTCGTTCATTCGGTATCGCATCCCGTGTGGTGGCCAAGACGGCGAATCGCGCCAACCTGGTGGCCCGGTTCAAGGGGCGTGGTGCGGCGCCCCCCCTGATGCTTTACGGCCATGCCGATGTCGTCACGACGGCCCACCAGGCATGGACCCATCCGCCTTTTGAGGGCAAGCAGGTCGATGGTTATGTTTGGGGACGTGGGGCGCTGGATATGAAAGGCGGTATATCCATGATGCTGTCGGCGCTGCTGGACGCGGTTTCCCGGGGGGTTCAGCCAGCCGGCGATATCCTGCTGGTGATTGTGAGTGATGAGGAGGCCGGCGGCAGCATGGGCGCCGGGTTTCTTGTGGAACGCTATCCGGAATTGTTCGAGGGCGTCCGTTATGCCCTGGGAGAATTCGGTGGCCATACGACCTATATCGGTTCGCAACGCTTTTACCCCATTCAAATTGCCGAGAAGCAATTGTGTTGGATGAAGGCGACGGTCCGCGGGCCCGGTGGACACGGCTCGCGGCCCATGCGCGACGGCGCCATGGCCCGCCTGGGGCGGATGCTGACGGCCATCGATCGACGTCGTCTGCCGGTGCACGTTACCCCTGTTGCGCGACAGATGGTGAACACCATGGCGGCGGCCCTGCCCGGACTGCGCGGCGCCGTGCTGCGCCACCTGTGCAATCCGCGTCTGACCGATCTGTTGTTGAAGGTGATGGGGGAAAACGGCAAGACCCTTGAACCACTTTTTCACAACACGGTGAACGCCACGATCGTTGCCGGCGGCGAGAAGATCAATGTGGTCCCCAGCGAAATCCAGGTCGATCTGGACGGACGACTGCTGCCGGGGTTTGGCCCCGAAGACGTCATCGCGGAATTGCGACAGATTTTAGGAAGCACGATTGACCTGGCCGTAACCCGATACGAGCCGGGCATTTCTGCTCCGGACATGCATCTGTTCGGATTTCTGGCCGATGTGATTCGACGGATCGATCCTGGCGGTGTGCCGGTGCCCTTGCTGATGCCGGCATTTACCGATGCCCGCTATTTCGCCCGCATCGGCATCCAGACTTATGGATTTACCCCCATGAAACTGCCGCGGGATTTCAAATTTTTTGAAACCATTCACGGGGCGGACGAACGTATTCCGGTGGCGGCGCTCGAGTTCGGTGCCCGGGCGATGCGGGAAGCGATCGTGCATTACGCGGGATGACCCAAGCGGGCGCGACCCAGCATGTCGTTATCCCCGCTCTATCTCACCCTTTTTCCCCAAGACGATGGCCGCCGCTGGTGCCGATGCGGCCGAACGGATGCCGTTGCCACCATTTTTTTGGAGAAGACAGGACGGATCGTTTGGAGTCTGAGCCGCTGACATCGGTCGACCACCCGTTTAAAAAAGCCCCCCACAAAACATTGGTGATCCTGTCGATTCCGGTTCTGTTTTCCCTGGTGGCCGAGCCCGTGACCGGATTGGTCGACACGGCTTTCATTGCCCGCCTCGGTTCTTCCCCGCTGGCCGCCCTGGGAGTGGGCACCACCATCCTCTCGGGAATCTTCTGGGTATTCAACTTTCTGGGGGTCGGTTCGCAGACGGAAGTGGCCCGACGACTGGGCCGGGAGGACCGCTCCATGGCGGCGGCCATCAGCACGCTGGCCCTGTTGCTGGGTGTGATATGCGGGTTTTTGCTCATCGGCCTCGGTCTTTTTCTCATCCCTTGGACCGTCCGGGCCATGGGAGCCACGGGAGACGTCTTTGACCAGGCCGTCCAGTACATGGTCATTCGCGTTTTTGGCGCACCGGCGGTGCTGGTGACACTGGCGGCTTTCGGCGTTCTGCGGGGGCTGCAGAACATGCGAACACCGCTTAAGATCGCGGTGGGGTTGAATGTCGTCAACATCGCGCTGGACCCCGTGCTCATTTTTGGGTGGGGGCCGGTACCGCCCCTGGGGATCGCCGGGGCCGCCCTGGCCAGTGTCGTCAGCCAGTGGCTGGGCGCGCTTTGGGCCGTGGCGGCCATGCAGGCCACCCTCGGCTTCAATTTCCGGTTGAAAGGGCAGGACGTGCTGCGGTTGTTTCATATCGGCGGCGATCTTTTCCTGCGGACCGGTTTTTTGATGGGGTTCCTGGTGTTGACCACCCGAGCGGCTACGCAAATCGGGCCGGACAGTGGCGCCGCCCACCAGGCCATTCGTCAGGTGTGGGTCATGAGCGCCTTGCTGCTGGATGCCTTCGCCATTTCCGGGCAGAGCCTGATCGGTTTTTTCATGGGAGGCGGCCGCGTGGACGATGCGCGCCGGGTGGCGTGGGTGGTCTGCCAATGGAGTGTCGGGGCCGGTTTGGCGATCGGGGGCAGCATGTTGCTGGGGCGGGAACTCGCGGCGGCTGCACTGGTGCCGCTGACCGCCCGGCCGGTGTTCTTCCCGGCATGGACGATGGCCATCCTGGTTCAACCGGCCAACGCCCTGGCGTTTGCCAGTGACGGGATTCATTGGGGCAGTGGCGACTTTCGCTATCTTCGCAACGTGATGATGGGGGTAACCCTGGCGGGCGGTCTGGCCCTCCTGACACTGGATTTGGCCCGACCCGACGCGCTGGTCTGGATCTGGGGCATCACCGGGGGATGGATCGTGGGCCGGGCCGCTTTCGGGGTGCTGCGCATCTGGCCCGGCGTCGGACAAAGTCCGTTTGCGCCGAAGGATAAAGTCTGGCATAAATAAGGGGCACGACCGGTTGGCCGGAAACGATATCCATTTTACACCATCGAGGGATGCCCAATGCTTGCAATTGATTTGCAGGGCCGCCGCGCCCTGGTGGCCGGGGTGGCCGATGACAAGGGGTACGGGTTTGCCATTGCCAAAGCCCTGGCGGAGGCGGGGGCTTCGGTGTCCGTGGGAACATGGCCGCCGACCTGGAATATCTTCGCTAAACTGATCGAACGTGGCAAGTTGGACCGCTCGCGCACCATGCGCGACGGCCGCCTGCTGGAATTTGAACGCATCTATCCGCTGGATGCGGCTTTTGACACGCTGGACGACGTCCCGGAGGACATTCGGACCAACAAACGGTACCGCGATGTCGGCGATTATACCATTGCCGGCCTGGTGTCCCAATGGCGCAGGGATTTCGGGGACGAATCGCTGGATATCGTGGTGCATTCGCTGGCCAACGGTCCCGAAGTGCGCAACCCCCTCATCGAAACCAGCCGCAGCGGCTACCTGGCGGCCTTGAGTGTCAGCGCCTATTCTATGGTGGCCATGGTGCGCCACCTGGCGCCCTTGATGTCGCCCGGCGGCGCTTTCATGGCCCTGTCCTACTTGGCCGGTCAACGGGTCATCCCCGGCTACGGCGGCGGCATGAGTTCCGCCAAGGCCGCCCTGGAAAGTGATGTCCGGGTTCTGGCCCACGAGGCCGGCCGCCGCTATGGTCTGCGGGTGAACTGTATTTCGGCCGGCCCGCTGGCCTCACGCGCGGCTTCGGCCATTGGCGAGATCGATCGCATGGTGGATTATGTGGCCCGGAATACGCCCCTTGCGGCGTCTTTGCGTTCGAACGAGGTCGGGCAGGCCGCGGCCTTTCTTTGCAGTCCACTGGCCAGCGGGATCACCGGGACGGTACTGTATGTGGACAAGGGGTACCATGCCATGGGGATGCCCGTCGATCAGAGTTTGCTCTAACGTTTTCAGGCTTATGGTAGAAAGGGATTCATGATGAAAAAGGTGCTATGCCCTGCCAGGGGATTGGTGGTCACAGGGATGGTATGGCTGCTGCTGGTAGGCCTGCCAATGACGGTCCTGGCGCAGTCGCTTCCTTTTTCCGTGGCGCGGCTGGTGGTTTGTGAAAATGTCCAGGATCGCACGCCCGTCAATGTGATGGAAGTCTTCCCGGCGGGGACGGAAAGGGTTTTCTGCTTTTTAGAGGCACGCGATATACCGGCGGCCACGGAAATCAAAATGGCCTGGTATCACGAGGAGCAGGAAGTGGCCCGTGTTCCGTTGACCATCGGACCGAGCCCCCGCTGGCGCACGTATACCAGCAAAATGACCATGGGCCGGAAAGGCAACTGGAAAGTCTATCTGCTGGACAGTGCCGACAATTCCCTGGCATCCGTTCAATTTGTGCTGGAATAGAGCGGCGCCAGGTTCGCCCGATCATGAG
Organism: Desulfobacteraceae bacterium; assembly: GCA_014237395.1. Taxonomy (GTDB): domain Bacteria; phylum Desulfobacterota; class Desulfobacteria; order Desulfobacterales; family UBA5852; genus JABZFP01. The sequence continues at coordinate 111,662 of JABZFP010000044.1, forward strand.
GGCGGTGACGCGATGCGCATCAATCCGGGGAGGGCGCCCTTTTCGCATGCGTGATTTCATCGAGGGACAAGGCAAGGCCATTATCCTATCGATCGGCCTGGCGTCGGTGGCCGTGGTGGGGGTGCTGGATTACCTGACGGGCAGTCATGTCACGCTTACGGCCATCTATCTGCTGCCGGTCTATTTCGTCGCCTGGCATGGCGGCGCGGGAGCCGGTGTGTTGCTGGCGTTGTGCTGCGCTGCGGCCTGGCTGGCGGCCGGCCATTATGCCGGGCGTCTGTTTTCTTCCACCCTGGTCATGCTGTGGCAGTTTATTTCGCTAACCGTCATTGCCGGCGCGTTCGCGATTCTGCTGGCGCGTCTGCGCAAGGCGCAGTCGCGAACCCGAGCGCTGTCACTGGTGGATTTTTTGACGGGCGCTCTGAACAGCCGGGCGTTCTACAATCTTGTGGAAAACGAGCATCGCAAGAGTGCACGTTATAAACGGCCGTTGACCCTGGCCTATATCGGACTGGATCATTTCAAACGGGTGAACAGCCGTTTCGGTCACACGGTCGGCGACATGGTGTTGCAGCGGGTGGCCCGCACGATGATGAGGTACTTGCGCGCCACCGACCGTGTGGCGCGTCTGGGGGGGGATGAATTTGTCATTCTGCTGCCGGAAACGGATCTCGACGCCGCCAAAGTCGTTCTTCCCAAAATTTGCGACCAGCTGGCCGAAGAAATGGAAGACAAGGGCTGGCCGCTGACACTCAGTGTGGCCGTGATCACCTTCTTCCATGTGCCCCCCTCGGCGCGCGCCATGATCAAGATGGCGGAAAAATTGATGTGGGCCATCAAGCGGGATGGCAAAAATGCTATTCGCTACGCGACCTACAAAGGCGAATCCTGATCCCGATGGTGATGTCCCACCTCCGCTCCGTTGCCTGCCACTTCATTTCGGCAAAAGCCTGACCGGTATTTTTTATGGACGGAAAGGCATGCAGAGGCGCGGGTAGTACGTTCCGTTGGCCAGGAGGGCATCGTGATGGCCTTCTTCCACGATGCGGCCGTTTTCCAGAATGGCGATGCGGTCCATGCGGTGGAGATCCACCGGCCGGTGGGTAATCAACAGCATCGTGTGGTGCGCTGTCAGATCGTACAGGGTGGCCATCACCTGCTGCTCCGTGACACGGTCCAGACCCTCGGTGGGTTCATCCAGCAGCCATACCGGCGCGTTTTGCAAAACTGCCTGGGCAATGGCCATGCGCCGTGCTTCCCCGCCTGAGAGATGATGCCCGGCTTCCCCGATCCAGGTATCCAGTCCCCGGGGAAGGGCGGACACGAAACGATCCAGCCGGGCCTTCCCCAGGGCCTCCCAGAGGCGATCATCATCGGCGTCGGGTCCGGCCAGGCGCAGATTGTCCCTTAGGGTGGCGTTGAACAGGTGGGACTGCTGCGATACCACGGCCATTCCCCGCCGCAGACGCGCTTCGCTTAAGGTCCGGATATCCTGCCCTCCCACGAGAATGTGCCCAGCGTCTACGTCCCAGAATCTTACCAGCAAGTTGACCAGCGTCGATTTGCCGGCCCCGGTGGCCCCCATGACGGCCACCCGCTCGCCCTGGTCGATCCGCAGGGTGAAGTTCGTCAGAACATCGGGTGTCTGGCGGTCGTAGCGAAAGGTTACCCCTTCGAAGACAATGTCATGATTGGCGGGTGAAGCGGATCGAGACGGGAAGGTCACGGCGGGCACCTGTTCGATGATCTCTGTCAGGCGCCGCGACGCTTCCCGGGTGCGGCTGAGATACTGAAAAGCGGTCGGCAGCGACCAGACGACCTCGAAAGCGGCCAGGGCGGCAAAGGCCATCATGGCCAGGATGGCGCCGTCCAGCTGGCCATGTTCCACGCGACCGGCCCCCAGAAAGAGCACGGTGCCGACCGTGGCACCGGACAACAGGGTCAGTCCGGCCGACGTGGCGCCGCTGATGTGGCTCATGCGGGCCTGGGTCCGGATCAGGGCTTCCTGGCATTTTTCGATTTTTCGCAGGTGGCGCTCGGCGGCATTGAATACCAGCAGTTCCGCCAGACCTTGCAGGCCTTCGACCGTATGAATGCGCAACCATGCGGAATGCCGGGCCAGGTCCCGGCCCGGTGCGCGGCCGGCACGGCTGGCAACCATCGGCAGAAAGAACCCCGCCGCGGCCATTCCGGAAAAAAGCGCCAGAGCCGCGGCCCGGTCAAACCGCCAGAACAAAGCGGTCACCAGCAGGGCCATCACCAGGGCCACCAGACCGGGGGTCAGCACCCGGATGTAAAGGTTGTCCAGGGCATCGATGTCGGCAACGATCCGGTTCAGGATATCCCCGGATCGATAGGCGCCCAGGCGAGCCGGTGCCAGCGGTTCCAGGCGCAGATAGAACCAGGTTCGCAGGCTTTCGAGAATGCGGAAGGTAACGTCATGGTTGACGACGCGTTCCGCGTAACGCCCGGCCGTGCGTGAAATGGCAAAGATGCGGATGCCGACACTGGGGTACCACAGGTTGAACAGGTGGGCGGTCAGGGGCGAGAGCCCGGCCAAGGCGGCCGCCGAAATGAACCAGCCGGCAAGTCCTAGAAGAGCGATGCCGGCCGCACCGGCCAGGCAGGCCAGAAGAAGGCCGAGAACCACCCAGGCCCGGTGGGGCCGCAGCAGGTGCAGGAACGGGGTCAGCAGGCCCTTCGGGTCAGCCATGGTTGCGGGCCTCCACCGGAGATTGCAGCAGATTGAAGAGGGGACCCCGCGCGGCCATCAGGTCACGGTAGCATCCGTCTTCGGCGATACCCCCCCCGGCCAGCGTCAGGATGCGGTCGTTGTCCCGCACATTGGCCATGCGATGGGTGACCATGATGACGGTACGACCGTGGCTCAGCCGATCGATGGCTTCCACCACCAGACGCTCGTTGGCGGCATCCAGGCCGGCGGTCGGTTCGTCCAGCAGCAGCAGGGGGGCGTCAGCCAGGAAAGCCCGCGCCAGGGCGACCCGCTGGGCCTGGCCGCGGGAGAGGCGGTGACCTTTCTCGCCCACCGGTGTGTCGAGCCCTTGGGGCATTCGATCGGCGAATTCGAGGACCTTGGCGGCACGGGCCGCCGCCCGAATCGCCGGCGCACCGGCTTCGAGGCAGCCGAGACGTATGTTGTCGTGCAGCGAACCGTAAAACAGAAGCGGCTGCTGTCCGACCCAGGCCAGCTGGTTGCGCCAGTCCTGGTGTGAAATCCTGGGAAGTGGCGTGCCGTTGATGGTGATGGTCCCCTGGCTGGGCTGCTCGAACCCCATCAACAGATCCAGGAGCGTGGATTTGCCGACGCCGCTGGCGCCGGCCAGGGTTAGTTTCTCACCCGACCGGACGGTGAACGACACGTTCTGAAACAGATAGGGCGGGCGGCTGGCATAAGCGAAGCCCACCTCGTCGAATACGATTTCGATGGGCTTGGCAATGCCGGCGGTATCGACGGCTGCGGCCTGGGCCGGCAGGGGGGTGTCGAGAATCTGCAGGATCGCTTCGGCAGCCCCGGCGGCCTCCGCCCGGGCATGATAGTGGGTGCCCAATTCGCGCAGCGGCAGGTAGAAATCGGGAGCCAGGACGAGGATGAACAGCCCGGCGCCGAGGGTCAGCGGGCTGCCGTAGCTGCCGAAATCGATATAGCCGAGGAAGTGGGTTCCCAGATACACGGCCACCAGGGCAATCGAAACCGAGCTGAAGAATTCCAGCACGGCGGACGAGAGAAACGCGACACGCAGAACGCTCATGGTCCTTAGGCGGTAATCGTGTGACACTTTTGCCACGCGTTCCGCTTCGGCCTTGCTGCGTCGGAAGCGTTTCAGGGTGGGCAGACCCTGGAGAACATCCAGAAAATGACCGCTCATGCGGGACAAGGCCTGGAACTGCCGCTGGCTGATGGATTCGGCGCCCATCCCGATCAAGACCATGAAAAGGGGGATCAGGGGGGCGGTCCCGGCCAGGATGGCCCCGGCGGTCCAGCTAACGGGAAAAACCACGGCCACGATGCTGACCGGAATCAGGACGGCCAGGCCCAGCTGGGGCAGGTAGTGGGCAAAAAAATTGTGCAGGGCCTCCACCTGTTCCACAACGGTGCTGGCAAGGGCTCCGGTTTGCTCCTGGCGGGTCAACGCCGGTCCAGCCGCGGTCATGTGCGCCAGCAGGTCGCGGCGAACATCGGTCCGGACCCTTGCGCCGGCCTGAAAGCCGGCCATCTCGCGGCCCCAGGCCATGAGGGCGCGTCCCGCCACCACCATGGCGAAAAGCACAAAAGTGCCTGTCAGTTCGGACCGCGGCCGCGCGTCGATGAAGACGGCCTGAAGCAATTGGGCAATCAAGGCGGCCTGGGTGATCAACAGCACCCCACTGCCGAATCCCAGGCTCACGGACAGGACAATCCATAGCCGGGCGGTGCGGGCACGTCGAAGCAGCCATCGCAGGGCAGGTTTGGAACTATGGGTCGATGCGGCATTCATAGGAAACTGTTTGACAGCTATTAATCGGATATAATAGGAATTTGCAAACAAAACCCGTTCTTAATATAGAAAGACAGCTTGATCCGATAACCGGGAAAGAATATGGCCGGCGGAGAGCCGGCAGCGCGATCCACCGGTTTTTCCTCTTTGCCGCCCGGGACGCGTTGTAATGGCGTTCGGCGGCCATACATGCCCTGATACCATAACGTCCCGCTGCCGCCTTTATCCCAGCAAGGAGTTGATTCATGACACCAGTCGATGGGTTGGTCGAATTATCCCGCTGGCAGTTTGCCCTGACAGCCATGTACCACTTTCTGTTCGTTCCCCTCACACTGGGCTTATCCTGGATTTTGTTCATCATGGAGTCGGTCTACGTCATGACCGGGAAAGTCATCTACCGGGACATGACAAAATTCTGGGGCAAGCTGTTCGGCATCAATTTCGCTCTGGGGGTTACAACCGGTCTGACCATGGAATTCCAGTTCGGCACCAACTGGTCCTATTACTCCCACTATGTCGGCGATATTTTCGGGGCGCCCCTGGCCATCGAGGGATTGATGGCCTTTTTCCTGGAATCCACCTTTGTGGGGCTGTTTTTTTTCGGCTGGGACAAGCTGAGCAAACGGGCTCACCTGGCCACCACCTTCCTGGTGGCGCTCGGCTCCAACCTGTCCGCGCTCTGGATTCTGGTCGCCAACGGGTGGATGAGCAATCCCGCCGGCTCCCACTTCAATTTCGAAACCATGCGGATGGAGCTGACCAGTTTCGCGGAGTTGTTTTTCAACCCGATCGCCCAGGTGAAATTCGTACACACCGTCGGCGCCGGCTATGTTACGGCCACCATGTTCGTCCTGGCGATCAGTTCCTACTATCTCCTGCGGGGACGCGATCTGGCCTTTGCCCGTCGGTCGTTTGCAGTGGCCACGGGCTTCGGATTGGCATCCATTCTGTCCGTCATCGTCTTAGGGGATGAAAGCGGATTCGTGACCGGTCAGGTGCAGAAGGTCAAACTGGCCGCCATGGAAGCCCACTGGGAAACCGACGAAGCGCCCAGTGCCCTGACCCTTTTTGGCTTTCCCGACCAGGAAGGTCAGAAAACCGATGCCGCCATCAAAATCCCTTGGGTCGGGGGTCTCATCATCACCCGATCCATCGACACCCCGGTGCCGGGCATCAAACAGCTGGTGGCGGAAAACGAGGACCGAATTCGAAGCGGGATGATCGCCTACGGTCTGCTTGAAAAACTTCGCCAGGGGGACCGTTCGGAGGCGGTTCGGACCGCCTTCCAGGAGCGCCAGGGAGATCTAGGTTACGGCTTGCTGTTGAAGCGCTTTACGCCCCGGGTGGTGGATGCCACCGAGTCTCAGATCAAGCAGGCCGCCCTGGACACGATCCCCCGGGTGGCGCCCATGTTCTGGGCCTTCCGCATCATGGTAGGGCTGGGGTTCTGGATGCTGGCCCTTATCGGGGTGGCGTTTTACTATTGTTGCACCCGGGTCTTCGATCAGAAGAAATGGCTGCTTAAACTACTGATCCTATCGGCGCCGGCCCCCTGGATTGCTTTGGAATTGGGTTGGTTTGTGGCCGAGTACGGCCGTCAACCCTGGTCCATCGGCGACATCCTGCCCACGTATTTATCGGTGTCGACTCTGACGCCGGGGGATTTGATCGGCAGCATCATCGGTTTTGTTTTACTTTATACGGGGTTGCTGATTGCTGAAATCTACCTGATGCAGAAATATATTCGCCGGGGTCCCAGCAGCCTGCATACTGGGCGCTATCACTTCGAACAGGAAGCCGTTGCCTAAGCGGAAGCAGGTTTTTGGGTAAAGGAGATCCGCACCATGTTTATCGATTATGAAACGTTGAAACTGATCTGGTGGCTCTTTGTGGGGGTCTTGCTGATCGGATTCGCTTTGCTGGGCGGGTTTGACCTGGGGGTGGGCACGCTGCTGCCTTTTGTGGGCCGCACGGATGCCCAGCGCCGGGTGGTATTGAATGCCATCGGACCGACCTGGGAAGGCAACCAGGTGTGGTTCATTACGGCGGGCGGGGCTCTCTTTGCGGCCTGGCCGATGGTGTATGCCACGGCCTTCTCCGGTTTTTATTGGGCCATGCTCCTCGTATTATTTGCGCTCTTTTTCCGGCCGGTGGGATTCGAATACCGCAGCAAGGTCGAAGATCGCCGCTGGCGCAGTACCTGGGACTGGGGGTTGTTCGTGGGAGGCGCCGTTCCGGCGCTGGTGTTCGGCGTAGCCTTCGGCAACCTCCTGCAGGGGGTGCCGTTCCACTTCGACGAATTTTTGCGGCCCTATTACACAGGGAGTTTCTGGGGCCTTCTCAACCCCTTCGCGCTTTTAACCGGCGTGGTAAGTCTGACCATGCTGGTTTTCCATGGGGCCATTTATCTGCAAATGCGAACCGAGGATGATATCCAGGCGCGGTCGCGCCAGGCGGCGACCGTGTTCGGCCTGCTGTTCCTGGCGGCCTTCGGCCTGGCCGGCGTCTGGCAGGCCTATGGCATCGAAGGCTTTCGGATTGTAACCATGCCGGATCCCGGATCGGTCATGACGCCCCTGGATAAAACCGTGGAGGTTGCCCCGGGCGCCTGGTTGACCAATTTCAGCCGTTATCCATGGATGATGGCCGCCCCGGCCGTGGTCTTCCTGGGAGGGGTGCTGGCCGTTCTGCTGAGTCGGGCCAACCGGCCGGGACTGGGCTTTGTATGCAGTGGCTCGGCGCTGGCCGGGGTGATTCTGACCGTTGGCTTTGCCATGTTCCCGTTCATCATGCCGTCCAGCACACACCCGAACAGCAGCCTGACCGCTTTTGACGCGACGTCCAGTCATCGCACCCTGATGCTGATGTTTGGGGCGGTCGTGATCTTTCTCCCCATTGTGTTGGCTTACACCAGCTGGGTGTACAGTGTGCTGCGGGGCAAATCGACGGAAGAAAACATCAGGGCCAACACCCACTCGGCCTATTAACGGGCCGCCTGGGGACACTTTTTAGGGCTAACCTGTAACGACAAGGGGCAGTTGACAGTATGTGGTATTTCTCATGGATATTGGGCGTTCTCCTCGCCTGCGCGTTCGGGATTATCAATGTGATGTGGATGGAAACGGAAGAGATTCTGGGATCGGAAGAAGAAAACCCCTGACCACCGATCGATAGATTGTTCCACGTCCAACCTTCCGTTGTGCTGTGACATCAGAGGACATCGGCGGGACATTTCCACTTGGCCTCATCATAGAAACACGCTATGATTCAGATCACTTCCTTTTTCGGGCGGTGCATCATCTTACAAACCTTGGATTGAATAGGGTGAATCGCGAAACGCATCGCACCATCATCTCTCCTGATAAACACCCCGTGCCTTTGATCATGATTGCGGATGCGCACATTCGCCGCAATACGTCGGATGGTGACGCTTTTTTTGACATGCTGGCCGCTCTGGAAGGCGGTCCTGGGGATGTGGTCTTTCTCGGTGACATCTTTGATCTCTGGATTGCCCTGCCGCGTTATGAAAATGCGCAGCATCGTGCCTTTCTGTCCTGGTGCCGCCGGCAGAAAGCGCATCGCCGCATCGGGTTCGTCGAGGGCAACCACGAATTTTTTCTCGCCGGCGGACGCGCCACGGCCTTCACGTGGTGTACCGACCTTCCATGGTGGCGGGATGTCGAAGGCCATCTTTTTTGCCATGGCGATCGCATCAACCGCCACGATCGAAACTATCTCGCCTTCCGGAGATTGACCAAAAATCCGGTCACGAAAGCGATTGTCAAGGGGCTGCCGATGGGCCCTGACCTGGTAAACACCATCAAACACCGTTTGAAACAGACCAACCCGGCATTTCGCAAATCGTTGCCGCTGGACTTGCTGCAGGCCTTTGCGGAGGCGCGCTTTGCCGAGGGGGTAACCCGAATATTTATCGGGCATTTCCACCACGCCTTTCACTATCGGGGGCGGCAAGGTGGTGAGCTTAACACCCTGCCGGACTGGTCTTCCCTGGGGTGGATCAGTATCCTGCCGGCCGATCGCGGCCGTTTGCAGCAGGGACCCTGGCAAAACCTTCTTCCGACCGTTTGCGGTTGAATGCCGACCCCACACGCGGTGAGACACCGATGGTTCACCAGATTTTCTCTTTTTCCATAAATTTCAGATAGTCTTGACACTTCCCCGGCATCATAATAGATTTTAATTATTGGAAAATTCATTCAGACGAGGTTGGCTGTTATTCCGGCGACCTCACAGGAGGATTGTTATGCCGACAAGAAGTGCGCACCCCTATTCTTCAGAGAGGCGAGGGCCGGCTCATCGGCGCCGCATCTCGACAGGCATGGGTGTTCTGGCGGTTTGTCTGGTGGCCATTGTGTCTGCGTTTTTGTTGATCGATTCCGGTGTGGCCGGCGTCTACAAGTACAAGGACGAAAACGGCGTCTGGCATTTTACGGATACGCCCGATGAAACGGTATACGAATCGGCCGAGCAATATATCAAAGATAAAAAGGCCTCCACAGGGAAAGATAGCCTCGCATCCACCCGTGTCTTGACCGGAGAGGACCTGCAGGCCCATTTTCAAAAAAACCTGCCCCCGGCCAACAAGATCGAGGAAGCCCGCAATGCCACCGTCTCGATCAAAATGGCGCTGGGGTCTGGATCGGGTTTTTTTATCTCTGAAAGCGGCTATATTGTTACCAATCGCCATGTCATCGATTCTTCCTATGGCCAGACCGAAGATACGGCCGATCAAATCGAAAATGTGAAAAAACAGGTTGAGTACCAGGCCCGGCTTCTGGATCAAGAGGAGCGCGAATTGCGCAAACAAAAGGCCCAACTGCGGCGGCAGCGCAGCCGCATGAGCCAAGCGGAATACCAGCATTATAAAGAGCAGCTTGAAGTCCGGGAAGAGATTCTGCGCCAACGGCGATATCAATTCGAGGAACAGCGGCGACAGTTCGATGCGGCCTACGACGAATACGAGCAGCGTCTGATCAGCGATCTGGCCCAGAGCGGTTATACGATTGTTCTGGCGGACAAAACCGAGTTGCAGGCTGAGAAAGTCACCATCAGCGAAAAATATGACCTGGCCCTGCTGCGGCTCAAAGGTTACAAAACGCCGTATATTCCCAGGGGCAATGCCCACGGCCTGCATCATGGTCAGCCTCTCTACGCCATTGGCAATTCACTGGACATGGGGCATACGGTGACATCCGGTATTTTCTCGGGTCGCCGTGCGGACCTGCTGCAAACCAACGCCCAGATCAACCCAGGCAACAGCGGCGGCCCGCTGATTACCGAAGACGGGCGGGTCATCGGCATCAACACCTCGAAAGTGGTTCACAGCTCAGTGGAAGGGGTGGGATTTGCCATTCCGATTCACGTCGTGATGACGGAATTCGGCGCGTACATCGGCATGTGATTCACAAGGAGACCATTGATGCGGTACAAATTGATAGGCCACAGCGGGCTGCGTGTTTCCGAACTCTGCCTCGGTACCATGACGTTCGGGGATGAGTGGGGGTGGGGCGCCTCGCCCAAAGAGAGTCGTCGCATTTTTGAGGCCTTTGCCGCCGCCGGCGGGAATTTCATCGACACCGCGGATTTGTACACCAATGGCACCAGCGAAAAACTTGTCGGGGAAATGGTGGCGGGTGATCGGGAGCGGTTTGTCCTGGCAACCAAATACACGAACAGTAATCCGGGGACGGATCCCAATGCGGCTGGGAATCACCGCAAGAACATGCGCCAGTCGTTGGAAGCCAGCCTCAGGCGCATGAAGGTCGATTACGTTGATATCTACTGGCTGCATGCCTGGGATTTTACGACGCCGGTGGAAGAGATTATGCGGGCCTTCGATGACATGGTCCGTGCCGGCAAGGTGCTCTACATCGGTGTTTCCGATACACCGGCCTGGATCGTGTCCCGGGCCAATACCCTTTCGGAATTGCGCGGTTGGAGCCGTTTTATCGCCCTGCAGGTGGAATATAGCCTGGTGGAGCGGACATCCGAGCGGGAACTGCTTCCCATGGCCCGTGCCCTGGGCCTGGACATCACCGCCTGGTCGCCGTTGGGAAGCGGCCTGCTGACGGGTAAATACACCCGGTCCAATGGCAGCGGGAGTGAACGACGGTTGGACAAGGCGGCCTTTAAAGAAATCAATGATGACAACTACTCCATTGCCCGGGAAGTTGATCGGGTGGCCAATGAAATCGGGTGTTTCCCGGCCCAGGTGGCACTCAACTGGGTTCGCCAGCAGGCGCGGGTGATACCGATTATCGGCGCGCGCACAGCCAAGCAGGTCCAACAGAATCTGGCTAGCCTGGCGTTCCGCCTGAATGCGGAGCAGATGGAGCGCCTGAACAAGATCAGCCAGATCGAACTCGGCTTTCCCCACGATTTTTTGAATAGCGAGGTGCCGCGCGGTTTTCTTTACGGGGGCATGGCCGACAAAATCGATTTCTGAGCAGCTTTCCTCATCCAGACCATTGTTACCGCAAAATCATTTTCAGCCGGGGTGGCCTATTGGTCTATATACGTCCCCACCGGGTAAGGATGCGCCATGATAAGGGACCCGCTGGCGTCCATGGAGGCGCCGCAACTCAGGCACTACCTGGAATTTCTGCTGTGGCACTACCGGGTCGTGGATGCCTTCTGGTTCATTTCCGTTGCGGACCGATTCGACCAGCCGATGGCGGAGGCCATCAACGAAGACGTCTGGGGTCGGGTGTCGGGAATGGCGGCCAGGGATCTCAAAGCCCGTTTCGGCATCACAGCCGAGGGGTTGGAGGGATTCGTCCAGGTGCTGCGATTGTTTCCCTGGACCCTGCTGGTGGGTTATGAGATCGATTGCCGTGACGATGGCGTTTGGCTCAGTGTGCCGTCATGCCCGACCCAGGTGGCGCGTTTGAAGCGTGGCCTGGGGGAATATAACTGCAAGGAAATGCACCGCAAGGAATTTGAAGGGCTGGCACGCGAAATTGACAAACGGATTCGGGTGGATTGCCTTTTTGCGCCGCCGGATCGCCATCCGGACGACATGTTCTGCCGCTGGCGATTTACGCTTTCCGATGAGGGTGCCTGACCCTTTCGGATTGATTCACTGCTTACATCCCCTCACCGCCGCGCCGGCTCAGAAACAGGGAAACACGGCTAAAGCGTCGGCCATCGCTTATCGGACGTCGACGGTGATGAGGCTGATCCGATCAAGGTCGGTCGATTTTCATGGTGCGGGCGAAATCTGAGCTGGCATCCTTGCTATCCGGCGTTCGAACGTCCAGGGTGTGTTTGCCGATCTTTATTTCCTGCCGACCGCCCAGACCGATGCGACTGATTTTACGGCCGTCCACCGAAGTGCCGTTGGTGCTGTTGAGGTCTTCCAGATAATAGCCGGTTTTGTCCCGGACAATGCGGGCGTGCCGGTCGGAAACCGCCAGGTTGTCGATGGTGATATCATTGGTGCTGTTCCGGCCGATGGTGATCTCGTCCTTGTCGATTTTGAACGTGTCCAGAATCGTGTTCTTGAGTTCCAGTGTTATTTCCAGCATGGTTACGCTCCTTTAAGAGGCTTTGGGTTAACCAAGGTTGCTGCGGCAGTGGCGAATGGCCTCCAGTGCCTGCTCTGCTGTCTTATAGCGCCGGGAAACACCTTTATTCAACAGTTTGTTGACGATGGCGACACAGCAGGAAGGGATATCCGGCACGATTTCCGTTAACGGCCGGTAGGGGGCTTTGGCAACCGCGTACATCAAGGCCGTCAAATTTTCACCGCCAAACGGTTTATGACCGGTCAGCATTTCATAGCAGACGATTCCCAGTGAAAAGAGATCCGAGCGGCCATCGATTTTTTTCCCACCCACCTGCTCCGGCGACATATACGAGGGGGTTCCCATCACGATACCCGTGCGCGTTTTGGCACTGTCCATGACCTTGGCGATGCCGAAATCGGTCACTTTGATTCTGCCGTCCTTCAACCGCATAATGTTGGCGGGCTTGATATCGCGATGGACCACGCCGGCCTTGTGGGCATATCCTATGGCGTCCGCCACCGCGGCCATGATATCGAGCACTTCCGGGACCGGCCGTAAACGGTCGCGCTGACAATAGGTGGTGAGGTCGCGGCCGTCCAGAAGTTCCATCGCCATGTAAGCCGTATCGTGTTCTTCGCCGATGTCGTAGACGGTGACAATATTGGGATGGGACAATTTACCGGCCGCTTCAGCCTCCCGAATAAAGCGCTGTTTTACATCTTCCAGGTCTTCGGGCGGAACACTGCTGTAGCCCAGGGTTTTGATGGCCACCTTGCGATTGATTTTAGGGTCCAGGCCGAGGTAAACAGTGCCCATCGCTCCCTGACCGATCTCTTCCAGAATCTCATAGCGGCCGAACGTGGGACGGGTTTCCGTATCGGTCAGTTTCAACGTCGCCATAGGGGCTTCCGGGTTGACGGTTCTTGTGACGGCCTGATGGGTTGTTTTCAGTTTGCTCACCCGGCGCTTGGCATCCCGGTACCCGCCGGCTTGTAGAATACGTTCATAGACGGTCAATGCTTTGTCGGCCATGCGTTTGCGCTCAAAATCCAGACCGAGGTTGTAGAGCAGGCGTCGCACGGTTTTGTCTTCGGCCGGGCATTGCATGAATTTTTCCAGCGCCATGTCGAGCATGCCCTGCGTTTGAAATGAAAGCCCCAAAGCACGATTCAATTCTGAGTTTTCGGCTTTCAGACGCAAGGCGATCTGGCGGAAGGCGATCATGGCAAACCCCAGCGCGCAGAGGATGAGAGAGGGAAACAGGCGGAACCAGTATCCGGCCTGTGTGAAGGCCAGAATGGCCGCGCCCCAGCAGGTGGTCAGGAAGACCGCCAGGATCAATGCGCCGACACCCAGCTTGACCCTCGGAATGACCAGCAGGAGAAACAATAAAAAGTAGAGCAGCACCGTTGCTTCGGCCAGGGGCGCCCAGTGGGGTCGGATCAAATGCTCGCCGCGCAGGATGGTATCCGTGGCGGCGGCGATGATTTCAGGCGCTGTGGCCCGCGATGCAAAGGGGGTTGGGTAGGTGGCGGTCAAACCCGTTGCCGTCACTCCGATGATCACGACATGATCCTTGACAATGGCCGGATCGACTTTTCCCGACACGAGATCGGCAAAAGGGATTTGATTCAGGCTGATCGGCGGGGCATGGTAGCCGATTCTCATACGGTAATGCGCATCGGTGGGGATGGCGGTATCGTCGATACAAAGGCCGTAAGGGGTGCAGTCTTCCGGCAGCAGGACGGTTCCACGGAAGGGGCGGCCCAGTGCTTTTAACGCCAGTTGCAGGGGAATCGAAGGGAGGTAGCGCTCCCGATAGGGCCAAAGCAGCTGTATCTGTCGGATAACACCATCCGGGTCGACGGAGAGATTGACAGCACCCAGGGCGGCGGCTTTGCCCGCCAGGGCGCGAAATGTTTCGGTGACGTCTTCCGGGGTGAGTGGTTTGGGCTGCAGCCGGTCCAGGAGGGTTTGCAGGCCGGTCTGGAGGGTCAGTGATGGTGGTTCGGGCCGGGTTGGTTGATCCAGCGAGTTGATCCGGAGCAGACCGCTTAAAGGCGAAGCCTTGTCGAGAGGGGGGGCAAACACCAGACGATAGGGGAGGACCATGTTGTGCCCGGCGCGAACGGCATCGATCAAGTCCTGGTCTTCATCGAGTTGCTTTTCGAGTTCCTGCAGTTTGCGGTCGATGGTGCGATACGCTTTTGTTTGGCGGGCGCTGGCTGCGGACTGGAGGGTTTCCCGCAGGCGGCCGATCTCCACTATCGCCGGATTGGCTGAAGGTGCCGGGTAGACCGTGGTCAGCGCCACGGCATCGGCCCCGTATTCGGTCAAACGGCGGAGGCCTTCGGCAACCGTCGTGCGCGGCCAGGGCCACATGCCCAGCTCCCGAATGCTGACATCATCGATGGCAACGATCAGCACCTGGCGTGGTGGCGGAGTGGGCCTCAGGCGGAGCAGCCGGTCGTATACTTTCAGTTCTGGCCACAGCAGCAGGGGCCACTCTCCCCAAAGGCTGCCGATCAGCAACAGGGTCGTCAGGCAGAGAACAACGCTGGTCGACAGCAGTCGTTTTTTCAGTCTCATCGTGTTGTTCCAGCCAACAGGATCATGGTGCCGTCATGCCGCTGCCGGCCAATAAAAAAACCGAATCGTTCAGAGATCTGATGCGATTCGGCCGTTTTCGATCATCGGCGGCCCGGCTGTCTCGCACAAGACCCGTGGCTTTCCGTCCCTGCCTCACGGCAGGTTTGGCGTTCTCCGTCAATGGAGAGCAATGATACTGATACTGATATCCTTCTTAAATAGGCGAAAAGGCACTGAATGTCAAAAGGAAATAAAGGGCCGTGCTTTAGACGCGGTGCCGGCTTCATATGGCGTTCCACGATGGGGAGCCCTTCGAAGACGCACCGATTTGCATAAACCTGTCCATTTTATGGAAACCACAATTGCGACGTCTCGGGTGACGGCCGCCTATCCCAATGGCATCAGAGTTGTTATTGACAGCTGGTCAGAACGGCCGCTATTGTTTCTCATTAGATCGTGTCTATCCATAAATGGCCAATTTGCCCGACCCGCCGAAGGCGGATGAATATCGGCGTTGCGCGAAAAATTGAATCCTCGGAATATCAACCATATGCCTGCGGTTAAATTTTTCGCACGCCTTGATCTCAACCAAATTTGCCGATTTCTGGATGGACACGGATAAGCCGATCAGATTCGATTCAGACGCGTCATCATGGATTCAACCACAAGGGAGATGCCATGCCAGCCGTCATGAGATTTGCAGCGGTGCTTCTGCTGCTGGGGTTGGGGGGGTGCTATTATCTGGGAATGCATGGGCCTTCCATCCGGCAGTTTCCTGATATCCATGCCGGCGTCAGTGAGGACGCGGAATGCCTTGAATGCCACCATCCGGACCATCCGGTGGGGCCGCCCACCAGCCATCCTGAATTTGTCGGTTGTCTGAAATGCCATAACGACGATATTCGCTAACACCTTTTGCAATGCCTCCAAGACGACACCTTAAATGATGATGGTCGCGGTTTTTCCACCACCCCCGCTGAGCGGCTTGACCAACACGCAATTCTTCTTATTATTAACGGTTAACTATACATATCTATTTCGTGTACATCCTGTCTCGCCATTGTCTGTTTACGGGGCCCAAAAGCCCCAAACCACCAAACGTCTATCAATCCAATCAATTTAAGGAGGATAGTTCATGGAAGATCTGATCCAAAAAGGCTACGCACTGCTGGCGGCTTACGGTCTAAAGCTTGTGTTTGCCATTGTTATCTTTGTTGTCGGGCGCTGGGTGGCCAAACTGTTTGGCAAACTGATCCAGCGGGTGATGGAAAAACGCGATGTCGACGCAACCCTGCGGTCGTTTGTCGGAAACCTGATCTATTATGCGCTTTTGACGTTTGTGGTTCTGGCGGCGCTCGGTCAACTCGGCATCCAGACGACCTCTTTCATTGCTGTTATCGGTGCCGCCGGCCTGGCGGTCGGCCTGGCGCTGCAGGGCTCGCTGGCAAATTTCGCCTCCGGTTTTCTCATGATTATGTTCCGGCCGTTCAAGGTCGGTGATTTTATCGAGGGGGCCGGCGTGGCAGGAACGGTGGAAAGTCTTCAAATTTTTACCACCCAGTTGCGAACACCCGATAATAAAAAGATCATCATTCCCAACGCGAGCCTGACCGGGGACAATATCATCAACTGGTCGGCAACCGGCACACGGCGGGTGGATATGGTGTTCGGGATCGGCTACGACGACGATATCGATAAAGCCAAGCAGCTGATTGAGGAGATTTTGGCCGCGGATGACCGTGTCCTGAAGGATCCGGCGCCCCAGATCGCGGTTTCGGAACTGGCTGACAGCAGTGTCAATTTTGTGGCCCGGCCCTGGGCGAAAACGGGCGATTACTGGGGGGTTTTTTTTGATACCACGGAAGCGGTCAAAAAACGGTTTGATGCCGAGGGGATCAGTATTCCTTACCCGCAGAGTGATGTGCATGTTTATCAGCAAGCGGCAGGGGCGTAGGTGTCAACCGACGTTCAGGACTTTCCGGCGGCGGTTGAACGGACCATGGAAATTGTATCCCTCCGGAGGGTGCCGCACTGATTGATCGAATGTCAATGACGGGAATAAAGAAAGCGGGGGGTCCCAGGCCGGGCGCCGCCCGCTTTCTTTTTGGAGGATGTATCCGTTCGCAATGGATTGGATGCCGTCGCCGTTTTGACGGAGCGTCCGTCTTGATGGTTATTTCGTGTAATAGACGCCCGGTATCCAGCTTTTTTTGATTTTGGCGGTTTTGACGTATTCGGCGCTGTGTTCATCGATGAATTTGAAGCTTTTCAGTCCCACCCTGACAACGTCTTCGTGGACCAGCCGTTGGCGCTCCACCCGGTCGATATTGACATAGGTCCCGTTGGTGCTGCCCAGGTCGCGGATGTAATATTCGGCCGGTGCGTCGTCCGGTGTGTCGGTTTCGATGATGCAGTGATCGGTGCTGACGGAGGCGTCGTCGATATAAATATCGCTTTCCGGCGCACGACCGATGAGAAATTCAGGCTTGTCGATTTCAAACTGGGCGGTGGCAATGCCGTCCAAAAGCTGAACGATGCGGGCCATGGCCTTGTCTCCTCAGCGGGTTATGAATTGTACAACACCATCCAATTTTCACCGTAGGCGATTCTACCGCGGCCGTCAACCCCCGTCCAAAGGGGCTTCGATGCGTCTTGAAGGCCTGAAGCGTGAAAACGACCTGCACGCCCAACGGGCCTAACGCAATCTGATGCTTGATTGAACCACCGGTTTCACTGTGATATCAGGAAAGCATGTGCCATGCGGTCCATAGCCTGTTACCGTTTCCTGCAGGAGATACTTTCGCGAAAGATCGATGCGAAGTTGAAAACCATCCTGCCACCTTCTCTCTGGCGAAAGGGGAAAAAATGAAACCTCGATGGCCCCGCTTTCTCGTTGCCGGCACCCTCATGGTGATCGGCATGCTCATTCTATCCGGATGCGCCAGCTCGATGATGCAGCCGGCCGCATCCCAGGCGGCACCTGAAGCGTCGCGAGCACTGGTGACGTTTCTGCGACCCTCCTATTTTGGGGGTGCCATTCAGTTTGGCATCTGGGACAGCGACCAGTTTGTCGGCATACTGGAGCCGGGCAGCTATATCCAGATCCTGGTGCCGGCCGGGGAGCATATTTTTCTGGCACGTGCTGAAAACTGGTCCTACGTTCATGCGAATCTTGAAGCGGGGCGACAATATTTCATCCTGGCCAAGGTGTTTCCGGGCATTTGGAAAGCGCGTGTGGCCTATGATCCGATTCGCAAGGACGATCCGCAAACGGATGCCGAAATTGCCGACTGGCTGTCCAGCCTGAAGCCGATTGGCGTCATCAGCGACAAGGTGGAGGCCTACACGGCTCCCCGGCTGGAGCAGGTCCGCCAAGCAGTGACGGATTTTCGGAACGGCGGCGTCGAGAGCGCCACGTTGGAAGCCGGCGACTATCGGGAGTTGAATTGATCACCGCGATCTACGGCGGGTGTTGCCTTGGCAAAGCGTTAAAGTTAACCGGAAAAACGGCGATAACCCCGCAGGCCAATCTTCAGCTGAGAGAGGCCTGCAGGGGTTCTTGTTGCCGATGAGGGGGCAAAATGCCGATCGGCTTGTCTGCCGGGCGCGGTCGGCCCTGCCAGAAAATACCGATAGGGAAAGCAGACAATGACGGAACGCATTGGTATCGTTGTGGACAGCACGGCGGATTTTCCGCCTGGGATGGTCGAAGCGTTGGGCCTGCATATGGTCCCGATTCATATTGTCATCGATGGCAAGGATTATCTTCACGGCGTTTCCATTGGAAACGAGCAGGTGATCGAGGCCATGCAGGCGGAGCGGGAGGTCCATACATCGCCGCCGATTCCCAGCGAATACGCCGACGTCCTGGAGGATCTGTTAACGCGCTACGACCGGTTGATCTCATTGCATGTCTCCCAGGAGCTCTCCAACTGCTACACCTCGGTTCAGCAGGCCATTAAGCTCATGTACGACGATGCGGCCGAACGGGTGTTCCCGATCGACACCCGGACCTGCACCGCCGGGCAGGCCCTTATCGTCAAGCGGGCCGCTGAAATGCTGCAGGGAGGGGTTGCTCTTGATGACCTGCTCCATGACGTGGAATTTTTCAAGTCCAACAGCAGCCTGTATTTTACCGTCGACAATCTCTATTGGTTGAAACGGGCTGGCCGGCTCAATTTTTTTTCGTCGATTCTGGGCGGCATGCTGGACATCAAGCCTGTGATTGGGCTCCGCAAGGGACAACTGGTTCCACTGACCAAACACCGGGGCCACGACGCCGCTTTGGCCTCGATCGCGGAACAGGCCCATGAGGATTATCGCCGCCATCGTGGTGAATGTGAAATCTGGATTGCCCATGCCGCGGCAGAGGATAAGCGGGATCAACTGCTGACCGAGTTGGAGCGGGAAATGCCCACGGCCGTCGACGGTATCCGCACGGCGGAAATTGGGCCGACCATTACGGCCCACGCCGGGCCGGGCTGTATTGCGCTGAGCGTGATGCCCACCTGACAGCGACCGTTTACGCTATCTTGCAGGGGGGTCCGCCGGACGGCATCCTCCCCCCACCCAGTGGAAAAATTTTGACTTTCTTCCCGGCGCCTCCTAAAACAATCCCATGCGGAAACGCCGTTTTTCCAACGTGATCGGGTTTGACGATGCCCCGTTTTCACGCACCCACCAAGGCCCTGTCAAGGTCGTCGGGGCGGTATTTGCCGACCGCCGGCTGGATGGCGTTCTCGTTGGTGAAATCGAAAAAGACGGTTTCGATGCCGCCCAGAAGCTGGCCGATCTGGTTCTAAAATCGAAGTTCGACCAGCATGCCCGCCTGATCATGCTGCAGGGCATCACGATGGGCGGATTTAATGTGGTCGACGTGTTCGATCTGTATCAGCGCTTGAAGCGGCCCATCCTGGTCATTGCACGCAGGGCACCGGATTTGGGCGCTATTCACAGCGCGTTGGCGCAGCACCTGGAAGGCGGCCGGACGAAGTGGCGTATGATCGAAGCGGCCGGGGCCATGGAGCCGGCCGGCGATGTGTTTATCCAACGCGTCGGATTAACGCGGGATCAGGCTGTCGCGACCCTGTCCCAATGGTCGATCCACAGCCGGATACCGGAACCCCTGCGGTGCGCGCACTTGATCGCCGGAGCGCTGGTGACCGGGCAGAGCCGCAAACGTCCTTGAGACGGCCAATGGCGGCAGGCCGGCGGGGCCAAACAACCGTCCGGTTGTGGGCTTCGTTCCGGGACGTTTGCCATATGACCGCCGGGGAATGGATATGACGCTAATGACCAAACCAAGTCCAACGGTATGCGGTATTGAGATATCCGCGCGTCGCGCCATTTTTGTGTTTCTGCGTCAAACCTCAGAAATCATTGAAGATGTTACCGGCAAACAAACCCAGATCAAGATCGATGATGAAGATGACCCCGGCCAGGTGCGTCATTTCTGCCGATCCGCCCACGCGCTTTTTGACCGCCGGCAGCCGGACCGCATCGCGATCGTACAGCGCAAGAAAATCGGGAATTTTGCGTCGGGCGGCACCACTTTTAAACTTGAAGGACTGCTGCAATTATACCCTCAAACGGATGTCGCGATTGTTCCGCCGGTGCGCCTGCGGCAATTTTCCAAAGAACATCGCCCGGTCTTGCGCCCCCGTTTCAGCTATCAGAAAAACGCCTACCTCCTGGCGTGCTATCTGTTGCGTGAATTTGAACCGGCAACCCAGTAGAAGGATTCGGGCGAAAGGCCGACCGCACACGGGGGCCAAACGCGGTACCTGTCGTGTTCCGTCCCGGCGCAATCCGTGTTATGATCGATTTTCCCGATGAGCTTGGTCGGTATGTTATACGATCCGGCCATCTTTTAAATGCTGTGGATCCGGGATTTTTCATTTTTTGACCGTATCTGTCGATTGGTTGGAGGGGGGCCACCTTGTGAAACGCTACGCTATTTTTATTCTGGCGCTGATGCTGCTGGTAATGCCTAATGGCTGTGCATGGCTTGACTACCAGGAGACCAAACTGCATTCGGGTTCCATCTATCTTCCTGTGGATGCCGAATCCCAGAATTTCGGCTACCAGCGGCTGATGATCAACTGCCGCTACCGTGAGCCGGTCAACACGTTTATCCAAACGCATGGCTATCCGGAGTTTATCTATGAATACAACAAGGCAGCCCGGGAAGGGATTCGCCTGTTTTATCTCAAAGAGAACAAGGTCGCTGACTTCTTGGAACAGGGGCTTAGTCCCAATTCCGCAACCCTGATCGATCATCGTGCGCTGGATTCTTACGAAAAAGCGGAAATAAAGGAATTGCAGGGCCGGCAGCCGCTTTAAACGGTTTGGCGGCGGCCATGATGCTGCCCGGAAACGAACCATTCGGTCCGCGTGCCAGGATCGTGTTCACACCATTGGGGGCCGCGACCGTTCTTCAGACCGACCGGCTTTATTAAATCCAGCCGAATTGCCCCAGTCCTTCCCTGAAAAAAACCCATGCAAAGATCACGAGGAGAACCCCCAGGAATCGAATGATCCATATGTAGGCCCGGCTTCCCAGAAAATGACGGGAACGACCGACGGCGCCGGCAACGATTATTTTGGAACCCACCAGGCAACCATAAAAAAGCGACAGAAAAAGAGCGGCTGAAAACAGGCTGTTGCGGGCGGTTTTCAGGATCAGGGGGCCGCCTACCGTCAACCAGAAGAGATAGGGATAGGGGTTCAGCAGATTGGCAATGACCCCCGTGCGCAGCTGTGACGCCTGCAAGGCGCCGGTGCTGTGTCCGACGCCGGTGAAGCGGATGTTTTCATATCCCATCCAGGCGATAAAGAGGCCCCCCAACAGGGCCACGACGCCGACGAAAGCCGCGGTATGCGCAAAGGTGGCCAGCAGCATGAGGCAGCCCGCGATGATGGGAAGGTCCGTGATCAGCGGTGCGACGGCGATGCGGATGCCGGCGGCGATGCCCCGCTTGAGCGTTTCCGAGATGACGAGGGTCAGCAGGGGGCCGGGGGAAAGGCCGGCACTCAGTCCGAAAACAACAGCGGTGGTGAAAATACCGGATGGTTCCATCATGGCGGAGTCTGTCGGACAGCGGCTTTCGGGGGCGGCGCACCGGAAAGGATCGTCCGATAAATATCGAGCACCTGTCGACGGGTGGCGCCAAGATCGCCGGTATTGTCGACGATATAGTGCGCGTGCGCCCGCTTGGCATCGATGGGCATCTGGGAACGAATGCGGGCGGCCGCGTCGGCGGCATTCAAACCATCGCGTCGCATGAGCCGTTCTTGCTGCATCGTTTCAGGGACGTAGACCAGGATGACGATCGGTAGCGAGGCATGCAGGCCGGACTCGATCAGCAGGGGTACATCCATAATGACGAGGTCGCCGGGGTGTGCTTCGGCCAGGGACTGGATTTCCTGCGCCATGGTTTCAAATACCCGGGGGTGGACAATCCCGTTCAGGGCTTTTTTCGCTTCCGTATCGTTGAAGACGATGGACCCCAGGGCTTCCCGGTCGATCTGCCCGTCGCGGGCTAAAATACCTTTTCCGAAATGGTCAACGATGTCCTGCCAGGCCGGCTGCCCCTTCATAACGACTTGGTGGGCGATGCGATCCGCATCGACGATACGGGCGCCCGCCTCCGCCAGCATGGCCGCCACGGTGGATTTTCCCGAGGCGATGCCGCCGGTCAATCCGGCAATCGTCGGCCGGGATATGTCAGGCTCCATGAGACGATCGCCTCTGTTTCAGAAAGGACCGAACCGGTGCTAACAGCGTATCGACTTCCAGCGGCTGATCGGGCGTCGGATCACACAGGACTTCCAGGTGGGCATATTGCCGGTAGCGGGCATCACGGTCTGCCAGGAGGTTTTTATAGCAGCGTTTGAGGGCCGATTGGTTCTCCTCGTCGGGATTTTTCTGGAAATGCTGTTGCCATAACACCGGACGCGGGTTTGCCACGTAGGTCCGGTGCAGCTTCCGGCGAAAGTCGGCCGAAGTGGAAAGATAGACGACCACGGTCTGCTGCCGCAACCGCTGCCGTATCGCTTGGCCGGTGTAGATCACACTGCCCGTGGTATCGATGACCACCGGCGATGCGTCCGCCGCAGGTCGGGTTTCCAACGCGGTCAGGAATTGGTCCATGACCGTTTTTTCATGGTCCAGGTAGAGCGCTTCACGCCGGGCAAAACCGGTTTCAAACGGAAACCCCATCCAGCGTCCGATGAGATCCAGGGACCCTTCGGATAATTCACCGTCGTCGACCAGGCGGCGGCCGATGGCGTTGTCGCAGCCCAGTTTATGGAATCCGTGGCGGGACAAGACGGAAGACCAGAGCGATTTCCCGGAACCCGACATGCCGATCAGTGTAATGCGCATGGTCTATTCCACCGTCTCCGGGAAGCTTTGCATCACCTGTTCGATGCCAAAACGGGCAAGTTCTTCGGCGGACAGCCAGCGCGCGCCCTTTTGAAAAAAAGCGCCAGCGTCGCCCAGATCGTCCGACAAGGCATGTTGGGTTTTATCGAATTTCCCGCGCCAGACACGGCGTCCATTGTCAACTTCCAGGAGATAGACCGTAAACGCCACCGAAGCGCCGGTGTCCTGGGTTCGATCCTGGTAGCGCCACACCGATCCAAGGATGACATGATCGGCCCCCATGGCTTTCCCGAACCGCTGGGCGATCTGCCGGGGCGTGTCCACGGTACGGTTCTGGGGCAGGTCGTCGAAAATGTCGACGGAACGTGCCAGCGGTGCGACCTTGTAGTCCAGTTTCAGTTCCATCGCCCGTTGTATTTCTCGGGTCAGCACCTTCTCGGCGCCGCTCCCCAACGTGCTGACTTCCTGACAGAATTCCATCATGGTGCAGTCCAGGGCCGGGCGAACCCGATCGTCGGCGTTCATGGCCGTATTGCCGGCAAGAAACGGCATAACGGCCGCACGGCGCAGTTTGATAACGTCATAACCGACCAGGGTCTGGGTTTCGGAATTCGGGGTGCGACAGGCCGTGATGACAACCGAGAAACCGAGAAGGATGGTGAAGACAGCAGCGATCTTTTTCAGGGGCATGAGCGATTCCTTCTTTAGGGCAAAGGCGTGGGTTCGTCGTCAATTGATGTGCGCTACATTAGCGTGTCGGGAACAATCGATCAAGGGGGGACTGCTGGCCTGTCAGACGGGTGTTGCCGTGCGGCCTTGCCAATTCTGGACCGGCGCTGCCGGTTTACTCGAAGGGGGCGCCCCGGCCCATCGGACGATGAAAGGTGTAGTCGATGGTGTCGCCGAGAAGGCTCTGGTAGGTTTCCTGCTCATTGCCGGCGGCTTTGGCGAACGGATAGCTGATGGCATAAACCAGGCCCATGACCGGGACCATGACCAGTCCCACCGGTCGTAGAATCAGCGCATCGGCGGTAACATTCATGGGATTGGGCGGAGGGGTACGCGGTTCGATGAATTGTTCGTCACCAAAGACATTCCCGGCGCCCATGGTGACAGCAATGATTGCGACGAGGATAATCCCGGCCCGAAATCGCATTGCCGTTCGATTCATGTGGTCATCTCCCTGCTGGCGCCTCCCAAGGCATTTGCCGCTAAGCCGTTTGACACCAAAGCATGGCCGCCATCCTTACGTCCGACGATAATAAGCACGTGTCGGCATGTAATAGACAAGGTTGCGGGCGACCAGAATGCTGTTGAAATCCGACTGGTTTCGGATGTACGGCGCAAACGGCCAGGTGGCTTCCGGGATCGTTTGCGATGGTGTCTTGAGGTGTGCGCGTGACAAACCGCGGCCGCATTGGCAGCATATGCACGTGTGGGCGCAAAACCGGCAATAAAGCCAAACGATGCCCCATATCCCGCCGCTCAGCAGGGTGAGCACCAGGTGAAACAGGTCGGCAGCGGCCGGGCAGGCCATCATGACATCCTCCCGGCAGTAGGGACAATATCCCGATCCGGTTAATACGCCCATCGCCGCCTCCTTGGAAAAGGGGATAACCCTGCAGGGATCACTGTCAGGGCAATGCGCCAATCATAGTGAATCCCCCGGTAAAAGTCAAAACCAGAAAGGCTTTTCGCGCCGTTAAGCGGGATCTCGTCTAGCGAAGGTCTTTTATATAACCCAAAAGGGCCGGATTCGTGCAGACTTCGTAATAGTAGCGGCCCGTGGCGCCTGTTACCTTGAGATCCGCTAACGAGATGATGGGCAGCGGTGCCTGGCGGATGACCAACTGATGCGAAGTGCCGGAGACCGTCGGATATTTGCCAACGAAAAGCTTGTGGGGTTCGCCTTCGGCTCCGGGTGCTTTCAGGTCGAGTTGTTCCATCTGGATCTCTTTTTGTAATTTTTCGAACGCATCGTCACTGAGTTCAATGCCGTTGACGTTGTAGCGGATATACTGTCCGGCGGCGGCATTCTGGTCCTGGGCCGCAATTTCATAGACGAAGACGTTGAAGGGCGATTGCTTCAAGGCGGCCTGGTCGCGCAAGGGTTTGAAGCATCCCGAAAGGCGGTCGGCCTGGTTGATGGCCGGTGAAATCATAATGCGTTTGTCCTGGTCGAAGAAAAAGGTGGGCGCGTTGGCGGAATAGCTGATGCCGATGCCGATTTCCAACAGCGGCAGCCGGGAAGCGGTGTTTTTTCGATTGTAGCGCTGGACAATCAGCAGCGTATTCATGGCAAGACCGCAGGCCCGACCGATGCTGTACCAATTTTGGGGCTGATTTTCATGCTCGAAGATGGAGAGGATGATCGCGTCACCCTCGATAAAGACCTTGAAGGCCCCGAAGCGCGACAAGATGCTGGTGATGGGGTCGAAGAAATTCAAACTAAAATTGGTGGCCGGATTCATGCCCTGGGATTTCATCTCATTGACGATACCCGTCGACCCCCGGACATCGGCCTTCAGGACCGTATGGCTGATGATGGGCATCTCGTCGGGCTTCTGTTCGTTGGGCAGAAGAAATTCGTAGAGGGAATGGTTGGCCCGGGACAGCCTCAGAAACGTCTCCTCATTGACGAAATTGATATAGGAGATGGCGTGGTTGACAAGATTGTAATTGCACAAATCCCGATGATAGCGCGCAAAGGTCTTCACGAAGTCCAGCAGGATTTCCATTTTCTGCTGGCGGGGAAGCCAGCGGATCCGGGAAAGGCAGTTGCGAATGGGCTGCAGGGAATAGTCTTCACCATAGTTCTTTTTGATGCGTTTCAGTTTGGCGCGAATCGGCCGGCGCGACTTGCGGTCAACAATGTATTGCAGCACTTCATGGGGTGTCAGGGGTGGACAGTAGCTGTCACAAAACCCTTTCATCTCTTCGGTGGCGACGACGATGTGGGTGAGTTCCCGTTCGTTGAAGTCTTTGATCAGCGCCGTCAAGAGGCGTTTCTGCAGACGGGTGACCTGTTTGAGTTTACGAAGGCGCTGCTTGTCGGGGGTGCGCCGTTTGTCCCGGCGCAGCATCTGTTCGGTCCGGTAGTAATTGAACAGTGCGTCCATATTGCTTTCCTGCTTGATCCAGGCCGTATAATCGGGGTTGCTGCTTCCAGTGGCACTGCCATTGGATTCCGGCTCATCGGCGGATCGGGCGGCGGCCGGCTCGCCATCGCGTCCGGCGAGAAAATCGTTGAGGGCGCTCAAGAAGGCGTCATATTGGTTGACGTCTTCCCGCCGGCTGCCGAGCAATACATATTCGGCCATCAGGAAACTGTCGTTGGATGGGTTTTCGGTATGAAGAAGGGGGTTGGCGAAAAAGTCTTCGGGTAACAGTGCTTCCGGACCGAAATGGAGGGTATAGAGATTGTTCATGCTGTCAAGAAGCACGTCCGTCAGGTAGCGAAACAGGCGTGCATTGGCATTGCGGATGGTCGTGTCCCGGCTGCGTGTGAGGTTTTGGAGCGCTTCCTGAAGGTGTTTGACCTGGTCCTGATTGTAGGCCATTTCCTGCCGCCAGATCTGGTTGTTCACGTGCTGGAGGCAAGCCTTGTAGCGGTCGTTGACCGCCTCTTTGAAGGCGACCATGATGGCGGCTTTCGCCAGAAACAGGACCTGATATTCGTTGTCCAGTTTGGCGCGTTTGACCGCATCCGTGATAATGTCGCGACAGAGGCCCTTGAACTCCTTTTCGCCGCGGTACCAGTTAAATCCATTTTCGTAGTCGGGCAGATCCGACACACCCGAAATTTGGCCGATCAGTTGCAGGGCCATCCGGCGGGCGGCTTTGATGAAGCCGGGGCTGAGGTGGATATCGTACCGCAGATTATCGACGCCCAGCTTCAGCCGGTTGAGGGCAAATGCGTGCAGGTAGGGTTTGAGCGGAATGCCGGCAAATTTTTTGGGCAGCGATGAATGGGTAACCGACATGGGTAATGCTTTCAACTTTGACGGTTTCGTAAGAAGTCCGATCCGCCAGTGGCGGATAAATATCGGCGCTACGCGTATCCCTCGTCATTGCGGCGTACGATATGTACGCTGCCTTCGGCATCCGCGATGGCGGTATTCCTCGGGATTCGCAAGCCGTATCTCGAACTTTTTACGAAACCGTCTGAAATCGGACTTAATGAGAGTCCGTCAACTTTGGTGTCGTGTCGCGGCGCGTCTCAATGGACGTGAGGCAAAGCGCGGCCACCGCGTTTTTAGAGGGCCGCCACCGCCGGAACCATCGCTCACGAGCACGGGTGTAAGTGCTGATCCCTGAATTATTTCAAGTAGTTTACTTTATCGGGGCGTCCCATATCTGTCAATGAATTATTCCAGCCGGATGTGCTGGCAATGGCACCATGCGTTCCTTGTTTGCGACCTTGCCGAGGGCATGGTATGGCCGGTGGTTGGCAGAATTCAAGCTTTGATTCAGGAGCATGGCATGCTGTTGATCGATACCCAATCCGTTCGCGATCCGGCGATGAATTTGGCGCTGGAAGAGGTTTTGATGCGGCGGTTCCAGGGCGGCGAGCCGCTGCTCTTTTTTTATGTCAACGATCCGGCGGTGGTCATCGGCCGCAATCAAGTGCCCTACGTCGAAGCCAATCTGCAGCACGTGATGCGGTGGCGGGCCACGGTTGTGCGGCGCATGTCAGGCGGCGGGGCCGTCTACCACGATCCAGGGAATTTGAATTTTGGGCTGCTGCAGGGACGGGGGGGCGACCCGTTTCCCTCGCCCGGCGATGCCGTCAGACCGGTCTTGAACAGTCTGAAAGCGTTGGGCCTGCCAGCACAGCTGAATGCCCGCCATGATATCCTGGTGGACGGGATGAAGGTCACCGGGACAGCGCAATACCGTGCCCAGCGAAAATGTCTTACCCACGGGACGCTGCTGGTTTCCGCCGATTTGGACCGGTTGCAGCAGGTATTGGCGTCCGACAGCGACGTGCCGGTGTGTCGCGGGCGTGGTTCCGTCCGCAGTCCGGTGGGCAATCTGATTCGTTATCGGCCCGACCTGACGATCGCGGCAGTTCGTACGGCCTTAATCCAATCCTTTGCGGCGTACCATGGACGCGTCACGCCCGTGGTGCCGGACCCTGCCGACTGGTCTGCCGCCCGGGAGCTGGCGCAGTCCAAATATCGTTCGTGGGAGTGGACGGTTGGACGGGCGCCCGAATTCCAGCTCCGTCGCCAGGCCCGATTGCCCTGGGGGCGGAGTGAGGCCCTGATGCAGATCCGGCATGGTCGTGTCACCCAGATCGCGTTAACGTTGCCGCTGGGGGCGCCTGCCTTCCTGGTGCAGTTGGCGGACCATCTTGAAGGGCGGCGGTATCACCCGGATGTCGTGGCGCGGGCGGTTCAGGCGGTGGGCCTGGCGCAGGGAATGGCGGAGATTTCGGGGCAGGTGGCTGATTGGCTATGTTCACCCCACCGCTGGTGGCAGTGACGGTGAACGATAGCCACTGTCGATCGGTCAACCGTCGTTGGGTATTAACTGGTGCGGCCCGATGTCTCAGGTGAGAACACGGTCCAGCGTCGCATCGTCCAACAGCTTTTTTTCCCTGACCAGCTCGCGAATGGTGCGTCCGCTCTTGTAGGCGTCATGGGCGATCGCCGCGGCCTGGTCATAGCCGATGAACGGCACCAGGCCGGTCACCAGGGCCAGGCTCTGTTCGATGTTGGCGGCGCATCGGTCCCGGTTGGCCGTAACACCGGCCAGGCACTTCTGGTGCAGCACTTCCGCACTGGCGGCCATCAGGTCGAGGGACTGCAGGAGATTGTGGGCCGTTACCGGCAGCATGACATTCAGTTCGAAATTGCCCGACTGGCCGCTCAGGCTGATGACGGTATCGTTGCCGATCACCTGGGCGGCGGCCTGGATCACCGCTTCGGGGATCACGGGGTTCACTTTTCCGGGCATGATGGAGGATCCCGGCTGCAGCGACGGCAGGTTGATTTCACCGAGCCCGCAGCGGGGTCCGGACGACAGCCATCTCAGATCGTTGGCGATTTTAACCAGAGCCACCGCCATGGTTTTCAGGGCGCCGCTCAGTTCCACGGCGGTATCCAAAGAGGCCTGGGCCTGGAAATGGTTGGCGGTTTCACGGAAGTTCAGGCCGCTTCGGGCATTCAGTTCGGCAATGACCCGGCCGGCGAATTCCGGGTGGGTGTTGAGGCCGCTGCCGACGGCCGTGCCCCCCAGGGCCAGTTCCGCCAATCGATTTTCCAAGGTGCTGAAACGCTCATGGGCCAGTTCGACTTGGCGGGCATAGCCGCTGAACTCATTGCCCAGGGTCATGGGAACGGCGTCTTGCAGGTGGGTTCGGCCGATTTTACGGACATCGGCAAAGGCGTCCGCTTTGGCCGCCAGGGCGGCCTGCAGGTCCGTCAGCGCGGGGTAAAGCCGCTGGTGAAGCCGCGTGAGGGCCGCCACGTGGATCGTGGTGGGGATGACATCGTTGCTGGATTGCCCCAGGTTGACGTGGTCGTTGGGGTGCACCGGATGGCGCCCCCCGCGCTGACCGGTGAGAAGTTCATTGGCCCGGCCGGCAATGACCTCGTTCATGTTCATGTTGGTGGAGGTTCCGGACCCGGTCTGGAAAACATCGACCGGGAACTGGTCGCCGAACTGTCCATCGTAGATTTCCTGGGCGGCGGCGGCAATGGCGTCGGCCGGTTCGGCGTCCAGAAGACCCAGGGACAGATTGACCCGGGCGGCGCACCCCTTGATCAGGGCCAGCGAGCGGAGAAAGTGCGGCGGCATGCGCAGTCCGCTGACCGGAAAATTGTCGGCGGCCCGCTGGGTCTGGGCCCCATAGTAGGCGGTTGCGGGAACCCGCACAATTCCCATGGAATCCTTTTCTTCGCGATAGCGCGTCATCCGGCATCCTTATGTTACGGGAAACAGTCGGGGGGCACAGATGTTGCCCGGGGTTAATTAATAGCGTGCCTTCGTGTCTTGCTTGAGGCGTTCGATATTGGCCCTCAACTGAGCGATTTCAATGCCAAGGCCGACACACTGCTCCCCGATCATGCATTTGTCGGCGTCGCCTTCTTCGAGGTGGGTCTTCAGCTCGAAACGATCTTTTTTCAAATCGACGACCCAGGCGTTTTTGTCGTTGTCGAATGCGACGTCCACATCAATGCCGCACGCGCCGATATCCGGATAAAGTTCGATAATTTTGGCGCATAATTCAGCTTTGTCGATCATGGTCCCTCCTTCACGCTGGTCAACTATTGAAAGGGGAACACCGCATGGCCATCTGTTTCGGATCACTTAAGATTTTCTGCGATGCGTTCCTTCTAACATAGGCCCGTCGCGGATCTTTTCAAGCCTGGTGCGCCAGCCGCCCGATGTTTCACTGGACGCTTGGGGGTCTGGGGGGATTCAATTATCAGGACAAATACCGCTTGGCCCAAGCAGCAATGATCCCGCCCGCATAGCGGGCGTCTTCCGCGTCGGACAGCATGTGATCGGCGCTGTCCAGCGAGACGAAACTTTTAGGGTGCTGTGCGGTGCGATAGAGCCGGGCGGCATTTTCGATGTCCACTACGCTGTCATGCGGCGAGTGCAGGATCAAGAGGGCACGGTTCAATTCCTTCAGTGCCTTGTCGATGTCGACCTGGGTGATATCGTCCAAAAATTGTTTCTTAATTTTCAACGTGCGGCCGGCAATGGTGATATCCGCTTCCCCCTGCCGGTGCAGGGGCTCGCGAATCCCTTCCAGGTGGCGTGCCAGGTGGGCCGGTTCGGAGGGCGCGGCAATGGCGACCACGGCACGGACGGAGGGGATCGATCCGGCGGCCTGGATAACGGCCGCACCGCCCAGCGAGTGCCCGATCAACAGGCTTGGGGACATCTGATGGGTTTCCATGTAGCGGGCGGCATCGATCAGATCGGCAACATTGGATGAAAAATTGGTGTCGGCAAATTCGCCCTGGCTGGCCCCCAGGCCGGTGAAATCGAAACGAAACACGCCGATGCCGGTCTGGTTCAGGGTGCGTGCGATGTGATAGGCGGCCTTGATGTCCTTGCCGCAGGTAAAACAATGGGCAAAGAGGGCATAATGCGCCACCGGCCCCTCGGAGGGGGCGTCCAACTGCGCGGCAAGCGCGAGTCCCTGACGGTTATTGAATTCAAGGCGTTGGTGGGGCATGCGGTCAGCTCCTATGGAAGAAGGTGCATATGGTTGTTCTACTGACGCCGCTACGTGGTTTCAAGGGCCGCAAGCGCTTCGCTCGCGGCCTGCCGAATTTCCGGGTTGGTGCTGTGCGCCGCAATCTTCTGTAGAAACGGCACGGCCTGGTGATCGCCGGTTTCGCCGATAATATAAAGCACATCGCCCCGGGCCGGGTCGTCCAGGCGGTCATAGCGTTTTTGGAGAATCGGCACCACCCGGGCGGCCAATGGGGGGTTCGCCGCGGCAATGGTTTCCATGACGACCATGGCGCCCAGCCTTACCGGCCACTTGTCGTGGACCAGAAGATCGATGATGCCGGGGAACAGGGTCGCTTTTTCGATCATGGCCCGGGCAACCGCTTCGGCCCGCCCCTCTTTGATGATGCCGTCCAGTGCATCCGCGCTCAGGCGGCTCGGGTCGCGGGTGGCGAGCTGCTCCAGCACATCGGTGACGGGAATCCGACCGGACCAGCGCCAGTGATCATCGAGGATCAGGGTCGGCACCGCCTGGACGTTCGCGTCTTGGGCGACTTCCGGGAAAAGGGCCCCATCGATGATGTGCAGGCGGAGCTGGCTGCCGGAGCGGGCCAGGGCGATCCATTGCGACAGGGCCTGGGGGCAGAACGGGCAGCCCGGGGCGATGAAGAGTCGGACGGTGGCCGGCAGGGTCATGTCCTCCAGCAACGCCTGGTGGGCCGGCAGGAGGCTGGCATCACGGCCGTCCGGCGGTTTGAGGGCATCCATCAGGCGATCCAGCTTGTCGCCCTCCGGAAGGGCGTGGAAGCGAATACCGCCCGTCGTTTCCAGCCAGGGGGGTGCCGGATCCGCGGTGACATCCGTCAGAAGGTCAATTGCCGTGGACGCCGCCGTCAGCTGACGGCCGTAGGCCTGGAAGGCATCACTGCGGGCATGCCCGGTCAGGGTGAGACGCAGTCGTGTGCCGTGCGGCAGGTCGGCCGCGATGCGTTGCAGGTGTTCCAAATCATGGGCGATCATGGATTGTCAGCTCTATCGTCCTGCTGCCGGTCGGGCGCTGGGCGCGACGGCGGCGGAGGTTCGTGGACTCGCAAAAGGTCCGATTTCAGACGGTTTCGTAATTAGTTCGAGATCAAGGCTTGCGAATCCCGAGGAAAGAGGCGTACTTTTCGTACGCCGCAGTGACGAGGGATACGCGTAACGCGGATATCGGACTTATTAGGAAACTGTCAAGTTTCTCTGGCTATAATCCAGTTTACTTCCGTCTGCAACTCCATCCCCATGCGGCGCATCTTTAGCGGCAGCCGTTGGCGACGAGATGATAGTGTTTGACAACCCCCATGACCTTTTTTATGATTTCAAGCACCTTGGCCGGTGCGGGGTGGTCGCTTTCTGCGCCGGATTCAGGATGCCATCCACTTAACTTGTCTGCAGACGATCGTCCGTCCAGCCGTCTGCCAGGGCCTGACGCCACCCATTCAGCCGTCACATCCCCGTCAGGAGGAGCACTGCCCATGAATGCCTTTGAGACTTATAACGCCGACTTCATCGAGGACCAGTACGGTCGCTGGCGGAAAGATCCGCAATCCGTCAGCGCGGACTGGCAGCATTTTTTCAAAGGTTTTGACATGGGCCGCGCGGCCGGCGTGCCCCACGAGGGTACCTGGGATGAAGACCATATGCTGCGCCAGGCGCGTGTGGAAGCGCTGAAGTACCGTTATCGCGACATGGGGCATCTCCTGGCCTGCATGGACCCTCTGGAAGCCTGCCCCATCGACCATCCCCTGCTGACGCTGAGTGCTTTCGGACTGACGGTCGATGATCTGGACACACCTTTTTTTACGCGGCGCTTTGCCGCCGACCGCATGGCGCCCCTCAAGGACATTGTCCAGTCCCTGAAGGAAACCTATTGCCGCTCGGTCGGCGTGGAATACATGCACCTGCAGGATCCGGAGGAGCGCCGCTGGCTGCAGGAGCGCATGGAGCCCGTTCGCAATCATCCGGAGATCGAACCGGCCGCGCGTCGCCGGATCTTGGAACGCCTGCTGCGAGCCGCGCTTTTCGAACAGGTGCTCAATCGTAAATACGTCGGCGTCACCCGTTTTTCACTGGAAGGCGGCGACGGGCTGATTCCCATGCTGGACGACCTGGTGAATCACGCCGCCAAAAATGGCGGTCAGGAAATCATTTTGGGCATGGCCCATCGGGGGCGGCTGAACGTCCAGACCCACATTCTGGGAAAATCGTATGAAGACATATTCAGCGAATTCGAGCATTGCTACGATCCCGAGGCGCTCGTGGGGGCCGGCGACGTCAAGTACCACAATGGCTACCTGGCCGATCTGACCACGAGCGGCGGTCATTCCCAGCGGGTGTATCTCGTCAACAACCCCAGCCACCTGGAAGCGGTGGACCCCGTCGTGGAGGGGATTGTCCGCGCCCGGCAGGACCTTGCCGACGCCGAGCGGCACCGCATATTTCCGGTGCTGATTCACGGGGATGCCGCGTTTGCCGGCCAGGGGGTCGTGGCCGAAACGCTGAACATGTCCCAGCTGGAGGGGTATCGCACCGGCGGCACGCTGCACATCATCATCAACAACCAGATCGGCTACACCACGCTGCCCAAGGACGCCCGTTCCACGCGCTATTCGACGGATGTCGCCAAGATGCTGATGGTGCCGGTTTTCCATGTGCACGGGGAGAACCCGGAAGCGCTGCTGCACGTGGCGCGGATGGCCTGCGACTACCGCCGCACTTTCGGCAAGGACGTGGTCATCGATCTGGTCTGTTATCGCCGCTACGGCCACAACGAAGGCGACGAGCCCTATTTCACCCAGCCGGGAATGTACGCCCGCATTCGTAAACGGGCCTCCTTGAGCAAACTCTACGCGGAGACGCTGACCAAAGACGGCATCGTGACGCCGGCGGAGGTCAAGGAAATCGATCAGGCCGTTCGCGATGAACTCGAGCAGGCCTACGAAAGGATTCACGGCAGCGAGTGCCTTTTTCCCCAGGACCGTTTTTTCGACAACTGGAGCGATTTTAACGGCACGTTCCGCCACGATCCGGTGGATACCGGTGTGGCCGACGATACCCTCGTGCAGTTGGCCCGGGGTCTGCGGGAAGCGCCGAGCGGCTTCAACCTCAACCCGAAGCTCATCCGGCAGATGGACAAGCGCCTGGAGGCGGTCGAAAGCGGGAAAGCCATCGACTGGGCCAATGCGGAAGCGCTGGCCTTTGCATCGCTGCTGGTGGAGGGAACCCCCATCCGGCTCAGCGGCCAGGACTGCGGCCGGGGCACGTTCAGCCAGCGCCACAGCATCTGGATGGATATCGAAAGCGGCGCTTCCCATGTACCGTTGAATGCGCTGACCGCCGATCAGGCCGTCTACGAGGTCCATAACAGCCTGCTGGCGGAATTCAGCGTCCTGGGGTTCGAATATGGCTACGCCATGATGCGTCCGGAGACGCTCGTTATGTGGGAGGCCCAGTTCGGCGATTTTGCCAACAACGCCCAATCCGTCATCGATCTGTTTATCGCCAGCGGTGAATCCAAGTGGCAGCGGTTGAACGGCCTGGTGCTGCTGTTGCCGCACGGATACGAAGGCCAGGGGCCCGAGCACTCCAGCGCCCGCCTGGAGCGATTTCTGCAGTTGTGCGCCCATGACAACATGCAGGTGTGCTACCCCACCACCCCGGCCCAGTATTTCCATTTGCTGCGGCGGCAGGTTCACCAGACCTGCCGCAAACCATTGGTGGTGATGACGCCCAAAAGCCTGCTGCGCAACCCGGCGGCGGTTTCCACCCGGAAAGACCTGGCCCGGGGACATTTTGCATCGGTGCTGGATGACAGCGAGGCGTCGGCATCCGCCCAGCGTCTTATCTTCTGCAGCGGCAAGTTGTACTATGAATTGGTGCAGCGCCTTGGATCGGTCGAACACCCCAAGGTGGCCCTGGTTCGCTTGGAGCAGTTTTACCCGTTCCCGGAGGGGGCCCTGCGCGACGTCATTGCCCGCTATAAAAAAGCCCGGGAGTTCCTGTGGGCGCAGGAAGAGCCGGAAAATATGGGCGGGTGGCAGTTTGTGCGGTCGCGCCTGGAGGTGCTGACGGGGCAGCCCTTGCGGTATGTCGGACGTCCCGCGGCGGCCAGTCCGGCCACCGGATACCCCAAAATCTACCGGCGCCAGCAGGATGCCCTGATCGATGAGGCGGTTGGTATTGAAGAAGCGGATCGCGCCGCCAGTGCGGCGGCGAATTAGAGGAGAGTCTGATGACGATCGAAATCAAAGTTCCCAGTGTTGGAGAGTCCGTTACCGAAGCCCTTCTGGCGGAATGGTTCAAACAGGACGGCGACAGCGTTGAGAAGAATGAACCGCTGTTTGTGATCGAGACCGATAAGGTCACCCTGGAAGTGGAGGCCGAAGCGGCCGGCCAGTTGAAGATTCTGGTCGGGGAAGGCGAGACCGTGGCGATTGGGATCGTGGTGGGCGAGATCGACACCGCCGTCGCCGGTGACACGGCGCCCAAGGCGGCCAAGGAACCCGAAGCGGAAGCCAAGCCGCCGGAACCCGAAGCGGAGGCCCAACCGCCCGAAGCGGCGAAAGAAAAGGCACCGGCGGAACCGGCGAAGGACACCCCACCGCCCGAAGCGGATAAAGAGGCCGCGGCGCCGGAAGCACAGCAACTTTCACCGGCCGTGCGCCGCCTGGTGGCCGAAAACAACCTGGATCCTGCCAAAGTCAGCGGCACCGGTCCCGGGGGACGGGTGACCAAGGGGGATGTGCTGCTCTATCTGGAGGGGCGCCCGGCCGAAGAAGCACGGGCGGCGGCATCGGTGCCCGCCGAAAGCGGCGAAGGCGAGCGTCGCCAGGCCATGAGCCCCATCCGTCGGCGCATCGCCGAGCGGCTCCTGGCGGCCAAGCAGAATACGGCCATGCTGACAACCTTCAACGAGATCGACATGAGCCAGGCCATGGCGATGCGCGCCGCCTACAAGGAGGCCTTTCAGAAAAAGCACGGCATCGGCCTGGGGTTCATGTCGTTTTTCGTCAAAGCCTGCGTCGAGGCCCTGGGGGAAATTCCCGAAATCAATGCCTTCGTCGACGGCAAGGACTTCGTCTACCATGACCACTGCCACATCGGCATTGCCGTTGGAGCCCCCAAGGGGCTGGTGGTGCCGGTTTTGCGCCATGCCGAGAAGATGAGCTTCGCCGACGTCGAGCAGGCCATCGGGGATTACGTGGCCAAAATCAAGGATAACCGGCTGGAACTGGCCGACCTGGAAGGGGGCACGTTTACCATCAGCAACGGCGGGGTCTATGGCTCGCTGTTGAGCACGCCCATCCTGAACATGCCCCAGAGCGGCATCCTGGGCATGCACAAGATTGAAAAACGCCCGGTCGTGGTGGACGACGAGATTGTCATCCGCCCCATGATGTACGTGGCCCTGAGCTATGATCACCGCATCGTGGACGGCAAGGGGGCCGTGACCTTCCTGCGCCGCGTCAAGGAATTCGTCGAAAACCCGGAACGCATACTCCTGGAGGTGTGACCATGACATCCAAAGAAACCTTTGATTTGATCGTCATCGGGAGCGGCCCCGGGGGGTACGTGGCCGCGGTGCGCGCGGCCCAGCTGGGCATGAAAACGGCGTGCATCGAGAAAAACGAGCGCCTGGGCGGCGTCTGCCTGAATGTGGGCTGCATTCCCAGCAAGGCCCTGCTGGACTCGTCCGAATACTACCACCTGGCCAAGGACCGCTTCGCGGAGCACGGCATCAAGACCGGGCGTGTCAGCCTCGATCTCGGCCGGATGATGGCCCGCAAGGAAAAAGTGGTGAAGGAACTGACCGACAACGTGCGCCAGCTCCTGGAAGGTCACAAGATCACCATTATCCAGGGGGCGGCTCAACTGGCCGGTCCCGACCAGGTCACCGTGACCAAGGGGAAGAAAAAGCAGATCCTGGCGGCGAAACATATCCTGCTCGCCACGGGCAGCGCGCCGGTGTCGGTGCCCGGCCTGGACTTCGACGAGAAAATGATCGTGAGCTCCACCGGGGCGCTCAATTTCGATGCGGTTCCCAAGCACCTGGGCATCGTGGGGGGCGGCTACATCGGCCTCGAACTGGGCTCCGTCTGGATGCGCCTGGGCGCCAAGGTGACGGTGATCGAAATGCTGCCGAAGATCGCCACCGGTCTCGACGGGCAGGTGGGCCGGACCCTCGATCGCATCCTGCGCAAACAGGGCATGGATATCCGGGTGAAGACCAAGGTCACCGGGGCCAAACGCTCCAGCAAGAAATTAAAGGTTTCGGTCGAGCAGGCGGACAGCAAGGAAGATCTGCTTTTCGACCGCCTGCTGGTCAGCGTCGGCCGTCGGCCACTGACGGAAGGCCTGGGTCTGGAAGACGTCGGGGTCGATGTGGACGAACGCTCCGGCCAGGTGAAGGTCGATACGGACTATCGCACCAGTGTTTCGAATATCTTCGCCATCGGCGATCTCGTGGCCGGTCCCATGCTGGCCCACAAGGCCTCGGCCGAGGGGATCGCCGCCGTGGAAACCATGGCCGGCAAACCCTCCGAGGTCAATTACGATGCCGTGCCGGCCATCGTCTATACCCATCCCGAGGTGGCCAGTGTCGGCCTGACCGAAGAGCAGGTCAAGGAGCGGGGCATTCCCTACTGCACAGGCAGCTATCCCTTTACCGGGGCCGGCCGGGCCCGCTGTATGGGGGATACCGATGGTTTCGTGAAGATCCTCAGCCACAGCCGCACCGACCGGGTGCTGGGCATTCACATCATCGGCGCGCGTGCGGCCGACATGATCGCCGAGGGTGTCCTGGCCATGGAGTTCGGCGCCAGCTCCGAAGATATCGCCCGCACCATTCACGGCCACCCCACCTTTGCCGAAGCGCTCATGGAAGCGGCCATGGGGGCCAGCGAGTGCTCGATTTACGGGTCCTGATCCGGTGGCCGGCGGGGGGTGATGTCGCCCCGGATCATGGCCATTCTTTTTCCTCGCCGATCCCTGCCCTACCGGTGCAAACGGAACCATAAGGGACTGTGGCACCGCGATATGTTTTTGTCGATCCTATAGCGGTTGAAATGTGTCTCGAGATAACGTTTGCCTGTAATTATCCTGCAGCATGATAATTGCGATAATAGGCGTCAAAAACTGCAACTATTCCTTGCGAAGCATTTCGCAATATTTTGATGGTAGACGAAAACCTGTTGAAATATTGAAGGAATGTAAAATATGAGCGTGAAAGATAGAAAACTGTATTGAATGTCTCACGGCACAACTTTCCGTCAAAAAACAGCAGCATGATAATATAATAGTTACACGAATCAAGAAAGACGCGCATGAAACAAAAAGTTACTTTGGTACTTACTTACATGTTGTTGTTGTTTGACGTCGTTTATTCAACAATAGCGTTGTTTCGGTCAGAAACCGACGGTGTCAAAGCGTTTTGGGCCCCTTCGGAGTACGCGTCGATCATGGTCGCTTTAACATGGGCTTTCTTCATATTTACTGGGATTGTATTTCCGTTGTTTGTGGGTTTTTTAGTATGGAAGAAGAAAAGTTCCAGCATCATTTGGGTAAGAATTTATTGCGCGGTTTCCCTCTTTTGGGTTTTAGGTTTGATTGTTAATTTACTGGTATCTGGATTCGATTTAACTCTTTTGAAAATTTCCTTAGCAAATCCAAAGTTAATGATTGAAACAGCATTAATAGTTTCAGTGTTAGCTTTGTTTAACAAACTGACGTTGAGACACTATTTGTCAACACAACAAGAAAAATCGTGTAACAAACGCTTGCACGAGGACACTCCACCCGTCGGCTCCGCCGACGAGTAGAGCGCCCGTGAAGCGAAGCGTTATGCTTACAAAATTTAAATGAAAAATGTTGAAATACATCTTAAATGCGATTCTGAATCTGCATTGCGTATTATCAAGGGTCAAATAGATCCGGCTTCGGGTATACGCATTCTCAGAATAATGAAAGATCCATGGTTTTGGGGAAAGATCGAAAATAATCAGATTAAAATTTGGCCCAAAGGACCGAATAAGGATATCTCAGCCGCTTATATTACAGGGCAAATAGATGAAAATGATGAAGGGTCAATTCTAGTCGGAAAGATCGTGAATGATCCAATTTTCAGAGTCCCTGCATGGCTGCTTGCTATAGCGGCTTTGGTTGGATTCCCCGCATTTGGTTACTTTATGTATTCCATGGTGTCTCTGGGTGATAATTTCGTTCTCTCATTCCTGATCACCATTGTTTCAATCGGAATCGTTGTAATTGGGATTCTTCAAAGGACCTCTGAAGGCCAAGAAGAAGATCTTGAGAAGTTTCTCAGAAGTGCATTTGGACAGATAGCAATATCAATTAAAATTGCATAACAATCTGCTGGTTGGGACGCGCAAGAAGCGCGCGCCCCACATCATAGGCGTTAGCTGGCCAATTACACAACGGAGGAAAAAGACATGAAGATCTTGCTTGCTGCAATCCACATGACTGCAGTGCTACTGCTAGGGGTAGCTGGACCTGCGTTTGCACAGGATCCAGTTCAGGTTACCGCCAACAACTACGTCCGTGCCGAGACAGATTTCCAGATGAATGACTACGTAGACAAGTATGGTTGTTTTGGCAAATTTCTCCACAGTCGTGATCCCTATGACGTAAACAACCAGGTGACGATCCGGGCCAACCGCGACACGCTTTACTCGTTCGGCGTGTTCGACCTGAGGTCGCCGCTTACGATCACGCTTCCGGAAACCGGGGAGCGCTATCAGTCCTTGATGATCGTAAATCAGGATCATTCGATCTGGAGTTTCTACGGTCCCAGGACAGGAACTCTGACAGAGGAGAAAGCGGGTACTCGTTACGTATTTCTGGCCCTTAGGACCTTCGCGGATCCGAACGATGAGCAAGATATGAAGGAAGCGCATCGGATTCAGGATGCGGTCAAGGTCCAACAGGCTGACGTCGGTAAGCTCGACGTGCCCGATTGGAACAAGGAAGAAGTCGAGCAGATGCGAGAGACGATCAATGTAGTTTCATCCACGGTCACGGACAGTTCCAAGATGTTTGGCAGGAAAGAAAACCTGGATCCGGTCTACTGGTTGCTGGGGGCGGCACTCGGTTGGGGCGGGCTGCCGTCTGAGGCTGCCACCTATGCGAATGTGGTCCCCGAAAAGAACGACGGCAAGACCCCGTACACACTCACCGTGACGGACGTGCCGGTGTATGGCTTCTGGTCTGTGACCCTCTACGACGACAAGGGCTGGATGCCGGTCAACGAATACAACGCCTACTCGTTCAACAACGTCACAGCCAAGAAGGAAAAGGATGGGAGCATCACCATCCACTTCGGCGGTGACCCGAAGGCCGACAACTTCTTGCCGATTGTACCGGGATGGAATTACATCGTCAGAATGTATCAGCCGGGACCGGAAATCCTGAACGGCAGTTGGACATTTCCAAGTGCGAAGCCTATCGAATGAAGGGCTCTCAGGCGGAAGGAAGACCAGCTAACAAACAGTTGCAGCGGACGGCGCTATCGCGCCGCCGCTGAACTGGGTCGTTATGTGTTTCGAATTCGAGAGTAGCCTAAATGAAAATTGACAGTGGCGCGCTTAGGTCAATCAGATTAATAAGAAAGTTCCAATTTTGGCTTCTGATTTTGGCGATTCCATTTTTA
>JABZFP010000045.1 GCA_014237395.1 Desulfobacteraceae bacterium
AAAACTTCCCTCTGTATCTCAAAGAACTGGAGTTTCGATATAATCATCGACACACAGATATCTTCGATATCGTAGCTAATTTCCTGTGTGATCTTGTGCCAGAACTTAACTAATTACCAAATATTATTGCGAAGCTGAGGGTTAAATACTCCGTCGCTTGCGACTATAAAAACGATTGTATTCTTTGTTGATAAACGGTCGAGATCGTTTGGATCATGTCCAAGTACAACAGTTGCAGCCGCGCATCGGTCGAACAACTCCTAAAGACATATACCATCCGAAGGCACATCGCTGATCAACTCCCCCGAATCAACGAGTTGTTGAAAGAGTTTCCAGTGAAACAGGAACCGGCAAATTAGTCCTGCAAAAGGCCATCAAACCCCTGGGCATTTGCCTTGCCGCGAGCCTCGATTTCAAAAAACATTCAAACAACGTAAAAGGGGCTACCGACAATCTGTAACCCCACTAAACTATTATAAATAGGCTTTGTAGCCAATGGTTGCTTCTGATATAGCAATCCCCAGGTGTTTGAAAAAATAATGTTTGGGTTGGTTTTACTAAGCGACTACATGTTGAGCAAAAGGTGGATGCGCAATATCAACTATGTATCGTTTTCCATATTAGACTGTGTTGAAATTGATTTTGGTGGGCTGATATCAAATGGCCATAACTCTGTGCCGCTGAT
This sequence comes from Desulfobacteraceae bacterium, assembly GCA_014237395.1. GTDB lineage: Bacteria > Desulfobacterota > Desulfobacteria > Desulfobacterales > UBA5852 > JABZFP01. The sequence continues at coordinate 686 of JABZFP010000045.1, forward strand.
GATACTAAAAAAAAACCGCCGCTGGGTCATTTACCTGATATCCTGCCTACTGTTTACATTCTCTCAGTTTTACCGATCTTCCATAGCGGTAATTTCACCCAATCTGGTTGAAGATCTTAACCTTGATACAGAAGACCTGGGATTCATTTCGGCTTCGTTTTTTTATGCATTTGCCGCGATGCAGATTCCGGTGGGGCTTTTTTTGGACAGGGTCGGACCGCGTATCCTCATGGCGGTTTTTTCTCTGGTAGCCGTTATTGGTGCCACCGTGTTTGCCTACGGCGAATCGGCGGCGGCGCTCATCGTTGGCCGTCTGTTCCTCGGCGTGGGTATGGCCTGTAATCTGATGGGACCGCTGAAACTGATCACAACGTGGTTTTCGCCTCACTATTTCGCGACCCTTTCTGCCATATTTGTTTCGGCCGGGACCGCAGGAAATATTGCGGCGGCAACACCGCTGGTATGGCTTACGGAGCTGTTCGGTTGGCGCACGACGTTTCTGCTCTTTGCGATAAGCAACCTGATCATTGCCATCCTGTTTTATATGATCGCAAAAGATCACCCTGATGACACGCCCGTGAGGCATCCCACCAAAGTTTCATCTGCTAGTCTATCTGTCGCAATGAACAGTATTTTGCATCTCTTTTCCCGCCGGGACTACTGGTTGATTTCGATTGGCACTTTTTTTCGTTACGGCATATATGCATCGGTTCAAGCCCTTTGGGCAGGACCATTTCTAATGATTACCATGGATCTCTCCCAAGTGATGACCGGCAACCTACTTTTGGCCATGAGCATCGGTCTGATTATCGGCAGCCCAATTTGCGGATGGGTATCTGATTCGATTTTCCGTACAAGGAAATATGTCATTATTGCCGGATTGGCGATGATGGCGGGCATCTTGATCACACTATCTGTTCTGCCTATCGATACGGGACTGCTGATTCTGTTTGCCTTGTTTTTTGGGTTTGGCTTTTCCAGTAGTACCGGCCAGATTATGTACGCGCATATTAAAGAACGCATGCCCCATGAAAATGCAGGGGCCGCCATGACCGGCATCAATTTTTTTACCATGACGGGTGTTGCTTTTTTTCTACACGGTCTCGGCTGGGCGATTAAAGAATTATATCCAGGGGGAACGCTTGAACCGGATGTCTTTCGAATGGCATTTGTTTTATTTGGCGGCTGCCTTATCTTAACAGGATTGCTCTATGGTTTGACCGTCGATGGCAAAGGCATCTCCAGAGAACGTGTGGATGAACCAAACTTAAATACCCGTTGACCTCTCCAATCTGGCTGAATGATGGGATCCTAAAACGCAAAGGAGCCGGGGCATATTCTTTTTTCCCAGGCTCCTTTGCGATGTTGTGTTTGACAGAGCTTGCCGCTGCTAAATTCTGTTGATCGACAACGCCCCTCTTATCCTCGAATGACACGCGGCAGCACCATCTGGTGATGCGGGCAGATGGATTTCGGGTTCTGGTAGGCCGCGCCTGAGAACGCTTTGATATATTTACGAAGGTCCCCGAGAGGAACGATCTCGTCCACCATGCCGGTTTTGGCGCAGAACAGGGGACGGGATTTGTCGTGATAGTCCTGGGCCAGATCGTTCATTTTTTCGACAGTGGGCTCCAGAGGCCGGCCGGCTTCCTTTTCTTTGACCAGCCGGCGGGAGTAAGTGGCCACGGCAGCGGTTTCCCCGTGCATAACATAAATTTCGGTTGCGACCGTGCCCAAGGTAAACGCATTGTGACGGTTAGCCGTCGGACCGCCCAGGACGTAATGCGCCGCAGCCGTTCCCTTGCGGAGCACCACCAGCATCATGGGGACATCCGTCTGCTGGATGGAGTAGATCAGCGATTGCCCCAGGCCAAGCAGCTCGGCTTTTTCCGCAAGGTCACCGACATCGATCCCGGTTGTATCCTGAAACCAGACGATCGGAATGCGGTCCCGCCCGCAGAGGGTTACAAATTCGTTCAGTTTTATCAGACCCTGACGATAGAGCTTGCCCCCAAAACCGGGGTAATCGGCATATTCCGGATAGTCCTTGCCGAGATAGCCTTGACGGTTGCCGATGCAGGCCATCAGAAAGCCGTCGATCTTGCACAGTCCGGTATACATTTCAGGACCATAGTCCGGGCGGAACTCCATGTGTTCACTGCCGTCGATCAGCCGGGCGAGGATTTGGTCGAAATCATAAACCTTTTTGGGTTCCATTGGCAGGAGACGGTAAATATCGTCACCAGCGAATTTGGGAGGCTGGTGGGAAGCAACCCGGAAGAATTTGGGATGATAAGCGGGAATGTGCTTCATGTAATCTTTGAGGCCATCCAGGACCCCTTTTTCTTCCTCGAAAACATAGCGGAAAAAGCCGGTTTCATCATAGTGGATTTTGACACTTCCAGGAGGTTTGGCTCTGAATTTCTTGGCTTTGTCGATGAGACCTTCGGCCATATCGAGGTCGAAGCCGCCTTTGGGTGCCATACCGCTGACGATGCCGGCGCCGCCTACGGCGATGTTGCAGTTTTTATGCGCGAAGAGAATTGTGGGGCTGATGCTCTGGTAGCCCCCACCCGCCGGGTTGGTGCCATAGATGCCAGCCAGCACGGGAATGCCGAGTTGTTCCAGCTCCGCGTGGCGGAAAAAGGGCGCGCCCGCACCGCGCCGGTTGGCGTAGAACTTTTCCTGTTCAGTGAGTTTGGCACCGCTGCAATTCACCAGCCAGACCAGCGGTATATTGAGGCGCTTGGCCAGATCCGTGACCCGCAGGATGTTTTCGGACTGGCCAGCCAGCCAAGCGCCGGCCATCACTTTGTTGTCGAATCCGATAATGACCGCCCACCGGCCGGATATTTGTCCCAGGCCGTCAATGACGTTGGTGGTGCCTTCGGTGTTCTCCGTGGGATTGTACAGGGTGTGCAGGGGGCACCACGTGTCCGGGTCGACCAGATATTCCAGTCGCTGCCAGACCGTCATCTGGCCCCGGGCGTTGATCTTCTCGGTGGTAAATCCAGCATTTTGCACGCGGTCAACCTCGGCAGCGATTTGGGCTTCAGCCTGCTGGAAGACCTCCAGGTTCTTCTCGGTTTGCTTCAACTGGCCTTTTTTGATTTCACGGCCCAAATCCGCCATCTTTTCAAAATAGGGTCTCATACATCATCTCCCATACGTGTGTAGAATAACCGGTGCGGACTTCACCCGGGAAGACCGGCATCGTCACTATTCGCTTTGCGCTTCTTTGTCGATACGGCCGCCTGCTTCGTGACCGGCACGCGGCGTTCTTCCGATCACACGATCGCCTCAGTCCTCGATAACGGCGAGGATATCGTCCTCTTCGACCTTGTCGCCCTTTTTGACATTGATGCCCTTAACTTTGCCGCCACAGGGACAGAAGACCGGGGTCTCCATCTTCATGGCTTCAATGACAAAAATTTCCTCATCCTCTTCGACCTCTATGCCGATTTCGATATTAACCGCGATGATCGTTCCGGCCAGCGGCGCTAAAATTTCTTCTGACATGACGCTATCTCCTCTAATCGTTGTTTTGTTGTAAAGGCGAATTTTTTATGAATCGGGCTTGACTCAGCAATGCCAAAGACAGCCTACCGTGATGACCGTGTCATAAGACAGGCGGAATTTGGCTTTCCGTGAGGCCGCTTGCCTCGCTACCGATTGGCCTTGCGATAGCCGAGCTGATCTAATGCAATAATCCATTTGCAGATATTGGAGGAGCCTTCCACCATGGTGTAGGTGGGGGCATCCCGATAATACCGCGCCACCGGGTATTCGGTGGAATAGCCATAGGCGCCCAGGATCCGCAT
>JABZFP010000034.1 GCA_014237395.1 Desulfobacteraceae bacterium
CGACTTTTTATCTGCATCTGAAAGAATGCGAATTCCGATTCAATTATCGTGATGAAAATATCTACTTGTTATTACTAAAAATGTTCAGAAATAGGCCGCTGTTCTAGTCGAGCCCCTTCATTCTATTTGATATGCGCCACATTGTGGAAAGCATTTTTTACAAACAAATTGACAACCTTCTTGTCGAAAGAATAGGCAGAGGAAGGTAAGCGGGCACCTTTAACTGCCATATGACATGGAAGGAGTTGGCCCAGATGACCGTGAAAACGCCAGGAAAGGGCATCGATCCTTTTTCATTTCAACTGGGAATGATCAACTGTTTTGCCGAGATGGTCGCCTGCGGGGTGAAACAGCTGGCCATCAGCCCGCCCCTGTCGCCGTCGGAATACAATGCCCTCGCACCGTATTCCGAGCAGATCATCAAAGGCTTCGCCATCTCATCCTACCTGGAAAACTCCCTGATGGTCACCTTGCTGCAATCGCCGGAGTTCACGCAAAACAAGTGTTCCATCCTGTACTATAAAACTGAAACGACATTGGCCGCTTATCTTGACCTCAAAGAAAGGCAAGCCCGGCTGATAGCGTCCGATGATTATGATGCCGATGCCCAAAAAGCGATATCGGTGGCTTTTATGACCCTTCTCTCGTATCCGTCCGACGTGATCGAATCCAAGCTTTCCGGCGTTCACCCGGACCCGTTTATTCTCATCGACGGTGCCGGATAAGAAAGGGGATAGCCATACCACGGAAGCTGCCCGGGCTGGCTTCCGGATAGCGGACCCACAGCAATGGCGTGGTTTCCAGAGTTTCCATAATGTGGAATGCCTTTTTTCAGAATGATTGACAAAGCTTCACTGGACATACTACGAGAACGCCATTGAAGTTGCGATAGCCTTTTCCCACCCGATCACATTTGGCACGGAATTCAAGCCGGCACTATCCCCACACGGACGTTATCATTGACGGGATAGATGCCAAATTGATGGACCCCCATAGATGGCCTTGGTTCACATTATTGGCGTCTGAAGACCAACGGCTGAGGCATTTAAACCCCATAACGGAGGAAGGCAAAATGAAAAAAGGACTGGTTGTGATACTGGCACTGTTTCTTGTCGGGACCATTGGCGTCTTCGTCGATGGCCAAACGGAGGTCGTCGCCGCCGGCAAAACCATCACGGTAGGCGTAAACAGCGAAAATCCGCCCTGGATTTTCGCAAAGGATGGCAAGATGACCGGGTTCGAAGCGGATTTGGTTGAAGAATTCGCCAAACGCGCCGGCTACACATTGGATTACAAATCCGCACCTTTTTCCACGGTATTGACCGGCGTTCAATCCGGCCAGTGGGATATTGCCATGTCATCCATCTGGATCAAGAAAGAACGCGCCGAAGTGATGGATTTTGCCGATCCTTACTACGATTCGGGCATCGGGATGATGACACGCAAAGACGGCATTACCGATTTGAGCCAGATGAAGGGCAAGGCCTTCGGCTCCGACACCGGTTCCGCCAACGAAGCCTGGCTGAATGATGCCCAGGAAAAATATGGTCCCTACAAGATCAAGAGTTACGATTATTGGGTGGATGCCGCTCTCGACCTCGAAGCCGGCCGCATCGACGGCGTCGTGGTCGACGATCCGATTGCCCTATATTACATCAAACAGCATCCGGATTCAGGCCTGGTCATGAATATCTATATTCCGGGCTTTAAAGCCGGACAGGCCTTGGCCTTCAAAAAGGGGTCGCCGCTGCGCGACGAGTTCAACAAAATCCAGAACGAAATGAAAAAAGACGGCACACTTCTTGAAATTCACAAAAAATGGTTCGGTACCGAGCCCCCCAAGGATAGTTCCGTCATCAACATTGTTGCCCCTTACATGCCCAATGAAAAACCGGCAATGTAACGACTGCTGAAGAAGGGCAGGGCATCCTGACAAACCAATCCCGTCAGGGTGCCCTATCTTCATGTGGTTCCCAAAAAAATGCCTTTAAACATTTATAATTGTTATGAATCAACGTGAACCCGATGTCCGTGTCGTCTGATACCCAAAACAAATTCATGCGTACCCATCCGGCCTGGTCTTCTTGGTTCCGGAAACCCCCTATCATGGCGATGTCGCTGGCCTTACTGATCGCCTATGCGCTTTTCCTGCTGCCTGACAAAGAATCGGCTATCCCTGTATGGTTTTATTCCAGCATCAGTTTTTTTATCGTGTTGATCCTCGCCTACAGCGGCAGCATTCTGGCGGACAGGGAAAAACCCGAAGCACTGAAGATGGGTGTCGCCTTCATGCTGATAGCCGTGCTGGGCTGGTTGTTCCACCGCTATTCCGGCGCCCAATGGCATCGCCTGGCGGATTTTTTCTTTAACTGGGAAAAATTGGAAGGCAACTGGTGGATCCTCTGGGAAGGTCTGGGCGTAACCCTTTTCTTAGCCTTCATATCGGGTATTGGCAGTGTCGTGGTCGGTTTGTTGATCGCAGTTCTGCGCACGCTTAACAGCCCCACCATGAATTTCTTTTTAAAGGTCTACGTGGATGTTTTTCGATCCATTCCGATGATCGTGGTGATGGTGATTTTCTTTTTTGCCATGCCGTTTATGGGGATATCGCTCGGCTCGATTGTGTCGACCGTGTTGGCCTTATCGCTGGGCTATGGGGCCTATGCGTCCGAATGCTTCCGGGCGGGTATCGAGTCCGTCCATTCCGGCCAGCTCGAGGCGGCACGCTCGCTGGGGCTGTCGCGCTGGAAAACGATTTACAAAATCATCCTGCCCCAGGCCATTCCGGTGGTGATTCCACCGCTGACGGGGACCCTCGTCGCGATGCTAAAAGACACCGCCGTGGCATCGGTTGTAGCGGCACCGGAATTGTTGAAGCGAGCCCGGGAACTGTATACCAGTGAAACCAATCCGACTCCCCTTGTAGCCGCCGCCCTTATCTATTTGGCCGTCTTGATCCCATTGGTGCGGGCGGTGAACATGCTCGAAAATAGGATGCAGAAAAAACGAAATGAGTAACATGAACCTACCCGAGACAATGATCGAGGTTGTCGATCTGCACAAACGTTTCAAGGATTTGCATGTCCTCAAGGGCATCAGTACGGTCGTCAAACACTCCGAGGTGGTCGCCGTTATGGGGCCGTCCGGCAGCGGTAAAAGCACCTTTTTGCGTTGCCTGAACCGCCTGGAGGAACCGACGTCCGGCCGCATCTATATCGAGGGGGTCGATATTATGGCGCCCTATATCGACATCAACCGGGTCCGCACCGAGATCGGCATGGTCTTCCAGAGCTTCAACCTTTTTCCGCACCTGACCGCCATCGAAAACATCAAACTGGCCCCCATGAACGTGCGCAAAATTTCGAACAAAGAGGCCACCGAACGGGGCATGGCACTGCTGGAAAAGGTTGGTCTGGCGGAAAAGGCGACCGCCTATCCGGAACAACTCTCCGGTGGCCAGCAGCAACGGGTCGCCATCGCCCGAGCCCTTGCTATGCAGCCGCAGATCATGTTTTTCGACGAACCGACATCCGCCCTTGATCCTGAAATGATTGGTGAGGTGTTGGATGTCATGCGCAATATGGCCAAAGAAGGGATGACCATGATGGTGGTCAGCCACGAGATGGGGTTTATCCGGGAAGCCGCGGACCGCATCCTTTTTCTCGCCGATGGGTTGATCGTCGAAGATGGCACACCGGACCAAATTTTCAACCATTCCAAGCACAAACGCACCATCGAATTTTTAGGCAAAATTCTCTAATCAGCGATTTAGGATAGACAGATACCCCATGGCTGATCCGAAAAATTCAGAAACCGCCACCGGATTGTCCGATCTTAAAGACAAAATCGGTCACATTCCTATCATCCGACGCAACAGCTTCGTTTACGGCTTTCTTACGGTATTGATCCTGTATGGCGTTTTCCTGCTGCCATCGCGCGGTTCGTCCGGTACGGTCGATTTGGGGCGTATTGCCCTTTTTGGGGTGCTGCTCCTAATTTGGGCCATGGTTGTTTTCACCGATGAACTTAAATCGGAAAAAATGAAGACCACCATGGTCTTCAGTCTCTTCATCATTGCCGGATGGCTTTATTACCGCTACTCCACGGCGCGTTGGGGTGAAATGGGCTTTTTGTTCTTCAATGTGGAAATGATCCAAAAAGCCTGGCCGACCCTGATGGAAGGGTTCTGGACGACCCTTCTCCTGGCCGTCGGTGCTGCGATCATGAGCACGATCGTCGGTTTGCTCCTGGCGGTTTTTCGCTCGTTCAACAACGCGGTCCTCAATTTCTTTATCATTGCTTACGTCGATTTTTTTAGGGCCATGCCGATCATCGTCTTGATGATGCTCATCTATTATGCGCTGCCGTTTATGGGGATCAGTCTGAGCGCCATCATGTCCGGTATTCTTGCGCTGGGGCTGAACAGTTCGGCCTATGTGAGCGAGATCTTCCGGGCCGGTTTCCTTTCCGTTAAAAAGGGCCAGATCGAGGCGGCCAACGCCCTGGGGCTCACCCCCATCCAAACCATGCGTCTGGTCATCCTGCCGCAAGCGTTCCGGGTGGTCATACCGCCGCTGGTAGGCAACTATGTGGCCAGCGCCAAGGATACGGCGTTGGCATCTTCGATTTCGATCATTGAACTCCTGAAAGCTGGTCTTTCACAGAAATCCCTGCTGGCCAACCCGTCACCGCTGATCTTCGTTACGGCCCTTTATCTTGCCATGTTTTTACCGTTGACCCGGTTTGCCGGCTATCTCGAAAAGAAAATGAAAGCCAGCCAACGACAGGTACGGTTATAGCTTTTATAACCGACAACAGGTGTAGAGCCGCAATTGGACGGGGCGTCACCCCCTTGCCTCCGTTACGGTTTCGGCATGCGATCCCTTTGATTCCAGCCGGCAAATTTTGAAATCCACAATATGGAATACTATTTCAAATACAAATTGACAGGCCCCCGGTTGAAAGCATAGGAGATCAATCGGATAGAACATCATCGTGACGCCCGCGTTCTTCAACCAACAAACAGACAGAAGCGACAGGCCCTTTGCTTAAATTTCATCCCGATATGATCCATGATGCTAAACGAAGCATAGAACCGCACGTGCTGAAGACGCCGATTCTGCATTCTGCCGCACTCAGTCGCCGCTGCGACTGCCAGGTCTATTTAAAGATGGAATGCTGGCAGACTTGCGGGTGTTTTAAACTCAGGGGCATTACGAATTTCCTGCATCATCGCAAAGAAGCGGTCATGGAAACCGGCGTCGTTACAGCCTCCAGCGGCAATCATGCCCTGGCGCTGGCCTATGCGGCGACGAAAATGAAGGTGCCCCGCATCGCGATATTTCTGCCCGAAAATGCCGATCCAGCAAAAATCGATAAAATTCGACGGCAGGGCGTCGACCCCATTCTTGCCGGACAAACCTTTTTTGAAACCTTTGACATGGCCCAGGCGCATGCCACGAAAAGCGGTGCGACCTATGTCCATTCCCATGCCGACCCATTGGTCATCGCCGGGCAGGGAACCATCGGTCTGGAGATCATGGAAGCTTTGCCGGATGTGGACGCCGTCATCGTTCCCGTCGGAGGAGGGGGGCTGATATCCGGTATCGCGGCCGCCATCCATACCGGAGCCAGTTCCGTGGCAGTAATCGGTGCAGAACCCGAAGCGTCTCCCGGTGCCTACTTATCCTTACAAAAAGGGGTACCCTGCGAGCGGATCCCCTTGAAACCGTCCGTGGCCGACGGCCTTGCCGGCGGTCTCAGCCCATTGCCTTTTGAGATCGTGCACCACCTTATTGACCGGGTCGCGTTAGCCGCCGAAGAAGACATCGTCGTTGCCATGAAGACTTTTTTTACCGAAGAACAACTGGTCGTGGAAGGGGCGGCATCGGTGGGGTTGGCCGTCTTGCTTTCGCGAAAAATAAAACTGTCCGCTAAAAAGGTCGTGCTGGTGCTTACCGGACGCAATGTATCGGCAGATCGGTTCCTTTCCATTATCGCTTCCGATGGAGAATGCGCATGAAACGCCAATTTGACATTATCGCGGGTCCACCGACTAAGAACCTGCCGTTTTCAAGTGTTGTCGGATTTGAGAACCTGATTTTGGTGTCCGGCATGGTCGGCCGTGATCCGGAGACCGGGAAAATTGCAGTCGGCGATATCGCCGAACAAACGCGACAAACCCTGTCTAATATCGATCACCAACTGGCCAAAGCCGGACTGTCCTTGAAACATGTGATCAAGGCCACCGTATTCATAACGGACATGGGGATGGTTCAAAAAATGAACCAGGTCTACGTTTCGTTTTTCAAATCCGGTCTGCCGGCACGGAGCTGCGTTCAGGTCGTCGCCTTGCCGAATCCGGATGCCCTTGTGGAGATCGAAGTGATGGCGCACCGTTAAGAATACGGTCTAATCAATCAAGAAAATTTAAAGGTTCGCAAGGATGGTACAAAGAAGTTGAAAAGATGCGTACGGCAGGGGCTAAATTGTTGGAAAACAAACGCTCGAGCCCTTGCCCCCTTGAATCCTCGAACCCTCTTCTCCACTTAATCTGGAGAAGAACCAGAAATGACAAAATGAAACCATACCGTATCATCTACATGGACGCATTTACATCGGCGCCATTTTCCGGCAATCCCTGCGCTGTATTGCCGGAGGCGGATGGCTTGACGGATGGTCAGATGCAGCAAATCGCCATGGAGACCAATCTCTCCGAGACCGCTTTTGTTTTCCGGTCCGACAAGGCTGCGGTTCGCGTACGGTATTTCATGCCTTACAAGGAGATTCCCTTCGCCGGACACCCCACGATTGCCACGGCCATGATGCTGGTCCAGGAAGGAATGATCTCCATCCAGCCTTCACAGGCGGTGATTGATTTTGAATTCAACATCGGCATCTTGCCGGTGGAAATTTACTTCGGTGCAGACGGGAAACCGCTGAAAGCGATCATGACACAGCAAAAACCATCCTTCACGCATGTCGTCGAAGCGGAAGATGTGACGGGATGCATGGGGATCGTCAAAGAAGATCTCATCGAAGGGGCTCCGGTGCAGGTCGTCAGCACGGGCGTACCGTTTCTCATGGTACCGGTCAACGGGATGGCAGTCCTGAAAAATGTACGGATAGACCACTCCCGCTTTCAATCTCTGACCAAGCGCATCGGGGTCGATGCGGCGTACATGTTCTGTCTGGAGGGTGTTGAAAAAGATGCGGATGCGCATGGGCGGCTTCTTTCTTCAACACCCGGTTCGGAAGACCCGTTTACCGGATCGGCTGTCGGGTGCATGGGGGCCTATGTGGTGCAGTATGGACTTCTTCCCCGGCAGGAATTTACGGTGGAACAGGGCCATTTCATCGGGCGTCCGGGAAAAGGAACGATCACGGTGGGCGGTTCGGTCGGTGACATCCAATCGGTCACGGTTGCTGGGTGTGCGGTTAAAACATTGGACGGCGTTATTTATGCGCCAAACTGATTTTGTATTACCCCAATATGATCAATGACAAAAATCTTATAACCGAAGGAGTGTAACATGACGGAAATTTGGGAACGGGATGCAGCAACTCCCGACGAATATCATTGTGTCGAAGCCATACGCGGACGCGAATTCATTATCCGGCTCACCACGGGTGCCGATGTTTTTCTGGCGATTCAAAAGTTTGCCATCGACAACGATATCACGTTTGCCAAGATCCATGCCGCTTTCATGGGGGGACTGCAACCCGCCAAGTACCTGGTATGGGCACCGGACACGACCGATCCTGACAACTGGCACAAGGAAGCCGTTGCCACCACGGCCAACTTGAGCATGGTGCTGGCCTTTGGCGGGATGATTCATCCGCGGCCTGGTAAAGACGGGAAACCGGAACCGTTTCCGGCGATCCATTTTGTTGCCGGCGGCGCCTGGGACTGCCCGACTTTCGGCGGACACCTGGAACAGGGCAGCATCGTCAAGGGCGTCCTGGAGTGCTTTATCACAGAGATCACGGGGATCGAGACCCTGTCTCCGGTTGAGCGCGTTTACGTCGACGATGAATATCCCGAAAACTGGTACAAAAAAATATCCTGACATTATTCGGCAATGGATGGGATGGTTGGCACCACGCTGTGAAAATCGTTTTCTATTTGTTCGGTGAGACCATCCCGTCGATCACACCGTGTTGTCTTCAGCGATAGCATAAAAATGGCGGCCGGAATCCCTGCCACCTGCAACCTCACGAGTACGGTCCAAGCGATGTTGGGGGCATTTAAATGAAATCGACCATCAAGGTTTTTCAGGTGCTTGAAACCCTTTGTGGGGGCAAGGCGGCGGGGGTCACCGAACTCAGCAACCAACTCGATATCAAACCGAGTTCCATGCACCGCTTCCTTTCGGTGCTCACCAAGCTGGGATATGTCCAGAAAAACGATTCGACCGGGAAGTATTTCGCGACCCTGAAAATCTTTCAACTCGGGGTCAGCGTGCGGAACAAGCTCAGCCTGATCAGTATTGCGCGTCCGTACATGGAGGAATTGGGCGAAATACTGAATGAAGCAGTGAATATTGCCGTGTTTGCACAGGACAATGTGGTGGTGATCGACAGGGTTCAAAGCCCAGAGACACTGCGGACCAACATCATCGTAGGCCAGCATCTGCCAGCCTATTGCACGGCGTTTGGCAAAGTATTTTTAGCGGCCATGTCCGCCAAAGAACTGAACCGCTACCTTAAAACGACGGAATTGAAACCCCTGACACGGCAGACCATTACCCAAACCCAAGCGCTGCGTGACGAGCTTACCAAGATTGCCAAAGACGGATACGCCATCGACAACCGGGAACTGGATGAGAACATCCGCTGTATTGCAAGCCCTATCCGGGATGAATCCGGTAAAGTCATTGCGGCCCTGTCATACTCCGGTCCTACGACGCGGGTTAGAATGGTCCGGTTGAAGACATTTATCAAAACCATAAAAGATATTACCGCCGAAATCTCGCAAAAGCTTGGCTATCGCGAAAATTTTCCCCGGAAAATGGAACGGTAGAAACGGTTCCGTTGGGCCGATTGCGGCGGACAGGGCCATATCGATTTAGCGTTAAACGCCTGGTTGGCATTGAAAGGACGTCATTCTACATGGCTTCGCATAAAGATCTCACCCCCCTTCTCAGCCCGAAAACCATTGCCGTTATCGGGGCATCCGAAAAATTCGGTGCAGGATCGCTGGTCATCGAAAATCTCCGCACCCTTGGATTCGAGGGCACGATTGTTCCGGTGAATCCCGGATATACCGACGTGTTGGGGTTGCCCTGTTATCCATCGTTGGCGGATATCCCGGCCCGGATCGCCATCGACAGTGTGGCGGTTGTACTGGGTAGCGGACGGATTCTCCCCATGATGGAGCAGGCGGCCCGGCGGGGTGTTCGCGGCGCCTGGGCGTTTGCCAGCGGATTTGCCGAAACCGGTGGCGCGGGCGTGGTGTTGCAGAAAGAACTGACGGCGTTTTGTGAAACACACCAGATACGCTTTTGCGGCCCCAATTGCGTCGGCTATGTCAACCTGCATGACAAGGTCGGAACCTTCAGCGCACCTGTTTCCCCCACCCTTAAAAAAGGGAATATCGGCGTCATCGCCCAGAGTGGATCGGTCGTTCTGGCCATCGCCAACAGCAATCGGAGGATCGGGTTTTCCACCATCGTCTCCAGTGGCAATGAGGCCGTGTTGGACACGGTGGATTACATGGAGCACTTTCTGGACGATCCGCACACCCAGGTCATCGCCGCCTTTCTGGAAGGTATCCGGCGGGTCGATGCCTTTAAAGACTGTTGTGTTCGCGCGGCGGCCATCGGCAAACCGGTGATCGTCGTGAAAGTAGGGCGCAGCGAGATGGCCCGTAAAACCGTTGCCTCCCACACCGGTGCCCTTGCCGGATCGGATGAGATGAACGATGCCTTTTTCAAAAAATATGGTGTTATCCGGGTCGACGATCTGGACCAGCTGCTGGAAACGGCCGCCTTGTTTTCGCAATTAAAAGACCGCCTGCCACATGGCAATCAAGTCGGCATGGTGACGGTATCCGGCGGCGAAATCGGGCTTGTCGGCGATCTCTCCAAAGCTTTTTCGTTCGGCTATCCGCCGCTTTCGGAAAGGGCCGAGAAAAAGCTTAAGGAAAAATTGCCGGCCTATACGACCATCGCCAACCCGCTGGACGCCTGGGGCAGCGGTGATCTGAAGGAGACCTACCCGGCCTGCCTGGACGTTCTGGCAGGAGAAGATGCCATCGATCTGATCGCCATCAGCCAGGATTCCCCGCCGGGCATGTCCGACAAGCAGATCGACCAGTACGCCGATGTCGCCAGGGCGGCGGTCAGGTGTGCCCGGGGTGAAAAACCGGTGGTCGTATTCAGCCATGTCTCCGGCGGCCTGGACCAGACCATCAAAGGTATTTTGGACGACGGCGGCGTACCGTTTCTGCAGGGAACCCGCGAAAGTCTGGGGGCCATCGAAAACCTGTTCACCTACGCTGAACACAGACGGCGGTTGAAAAAGACGCTTTCCGGAGACGGGATTTCCCCTGCCAATCTGGAAGCCCTCAAGGCGGATTTACAGATGAAAGAGGGTGTCCTCGGGTACGACGATTGTCGTTTTCTGGTCGGTGCCTATGGCATCCAAGTGCCGGAAGGGAAAATGGCCGACTCTGAGGACGAAGCCGCCGCGGTGGCCCTTAAAATAGGCTATCCAGTCGTCATGAAGGGGCAATCCCCTCAAATACCCCACAAAACCGAAGCCGGCCTGGTTCGGGTGGGGATCGAAAATGAAACCGTCCTCCGAAAAACCTATGCTGAGATGGTGCGCAACATTGCGGCGTACGATCCTGAGGCGGAACTCGAAGGCATTCTGGTGCAGCGGATGATTCCCACCGATAGCGTCGAAACCATTATCGGGATTGTCGACGATGCGACGTTCGGTCCCGGGGTGGTCTTGGGCCTTGGGGGGATCTTAGTGGAGCTTCTGAAAGACGCCACGCTGCGGCTGCCCCCGGTGAGTCGTCACGATGCCCGCATGATGATTGCGGATTTAAAGGGCAGGCAGATACTGGACGGCTTCAGGGGCAAGCCCGCCTCCGACCAGGAAGCGCTGATGACCGCCATCGTTCAGATCGGACAACTGGCAACGGATTTTTCCGGTGTGATCACATCGCTGGATATCAACCCCCTGATGGTCTTGCCGGCAGGGCAGGGCGTCGTCGCGGCGGACATCCTGATCGAAATGTCCCCGATGGCGCATCCTAAAACCCAACAATGAAAAATACGTAAACCACGATATGAGATATCATCGCAATTGGTGAAAGGAGACATGCATGAAAGCCTTGCTTTCAGGAAACGAAGCCATCGCCCGGGGCGCATACGAAGCCGGGATCGAAGTGGCCACCGGGTATCCCGGCACCCCCAGTTCGGAAATTCTACAGAATGTATCGACATATAAAACCATCTACTCGGAATGGTCGGTCAATGAAAAAGTTGCCATGGATGCGGCGGCAGGCGCCGCTTATTCCGGGCGGCGAGCATTGGTGACAACCAAACAGGTGGGTATGAACGTGCTGTCGGACTCCCTGTTCTACACGGCCTACACCGGCCTGGAAGCGGGACTCGTGGTGCTGACCGCCGACGACCCCGGGATGTTCAGCTCTCAAAACGAGCAGGATAACCGCCATTACGCCAAATTGGGCAAATTCCCCATGCTGGAACCGGCCGACAGCCAGGAATGCAAAGATTTCATCGTTCGGGGCATCGAGATCAGCGAACAGTTTGACACGCCCGTCGTGGTGCGCACCACCATGCGGACCTCGCATTCCAAATCCGTTGTGGAACTGGGCGGCGACCCCGCCCAAGCCGGCGACGTCGGACCGTTCACCCGCAATATGCAGAAATACAACTGTATGTGCCTGTGGTCCAAAAAGCGGCATCCGATTCTGGAGCAGCGGCTGCTGGATCTGGCGGAATTTGCGGAGACATATCCCGACAACTTTATCAGTTGGGGGGATCGGGACCTGGGCATTATTGCCAGCGGGGTGGTCTATGAATATGCACGGCAGGTGTTTCCAAAAGCCTCGTTTTTGAAATTGGGCATGGTGTACCCGCTTCCCCAAAAAAAGATCAAAGAATTTGCTGACGGCGTAAAAAAGCTCCTGGTCATCGAGGAGCTGGATCCCTTCATTGAAGAGCAGGTTCGTGCCATGGGCATCGATGCCATCGGCAAAGCGCTTTTCCCCCCATGCGATGAGCTTTTGCCCCAGACGCTCCAGAGAATCGCCCGGGAAAACGGCCTCCTGCCCCCCGTTGAAAAGACATTACCCGCTTTAGACACCCCGGATCTGCCGGGCCGCAGCCCGGTCTTGTGTGCCGGCTGTCCCCACCGCAGCACCTTTTACCTGTTGAATAAAATGAAGCTGCCGGTGGCCGGCGACATCGGGTGCTACAACCTCGGCACGTTGCCGCCTTTTAATGCACAACACACGATGGGGTCCATGGGCGCCAGTATCGGCGTACTGCATGGCATGGGAAAATCAGGTCTGCCGGAGCCGGCGGTCTGCACGATTGGCGACGGCACCTTTTTTCATGCCGGCATCCCGCCCCTCCTCAACATGGTGCACAACCATGGGAAGGGGACCGTCATCATCATGGACAACCGCACCACCGCCATGACCGGCCACCAGGACCATCCTGGCAACAACTACACCCTGATGGGAAAACCCACCAAGGAAGTGGATATCGAAACCCTCGTTCGCGCCCTGGGAGTCGAAAAAGTAATGAGTGTGGACGCCTTTGACGTCAAGGCCATGGGCCAGGCGCTGAAGGAATGCACGGCTTACGACGGCACGGCCGTGCTCATCGCCAAAGGTCCCTGCATATTTGTCTCCCGTAATCCCCAACCGGCGTATAACGTCGATACGGATAAGTGCGTTGCCTGCGGCACCTGCGCCAAGGCCGGCTGCCCTGCGACCATTAAAATCGATGAGGTCAACCCGAAGACCAAAATGAAAAAGGCCGGTATCGACCCGGTCTTGTGCATCGGGTGTGATATCTGCCGACAGATTTGTCCGACCGGCGCGATCCGTAAACCGGAATAGAATCGCAACCGATCGAGGGGTTTTTTTGACAATCATTCATAACGCATAAAGAGGGAAATCCATGTCTGAAGATTCTTATAAATTTCTCATTGCCGGTGTCGGCGGTCAGGGAACGGTCTTGGCCAGTGATATCCTCGCCGAAGTCGGCATTCGATTGGGATACGATACCAAAAAATCGGACATCTTGGGACTTGCGGTGCGGGGCGGCAGTGTGGTCAGCCATATCCAGTGGGCCCCCAAGGTGCATTCACCGGTTCTCGACGAATACGATGTCGATTATTTAATCGGCTTCGAATGGCTGGAAACGCTGCGGCGGCTTTCCTACATCAAGCCGGATGGCTTTATTCTTGCCAACGACTGCCGCATCGACCCCATGACGGTTACCTCGGGTGAAGCCAACTACCCTGAAAAAGACCGCATGATGGCCGATTTTAAAAAAGCGGCGCAACACGTTCAAACCATCGCCGGAACCCGGACAGCGCTGGATCTGGGGAATGTGCTGTGTTTCAACATCGTGGTCTTGGGGGGCTTGTCCACGATCCTGGGTAACGAACCGGACATCTGGCGGGCGGTGATCAAGGAAAGAGTTCCCGCCAAAGTCGCCGATTTGAATCTCACCGCCTATGAAAAGGGCCGTGAACTGATCAACTGAAATCCGGTCTGTCCGCGTTGAAGGGCGGCAATGGCAAGACCGGCATGATAACACCTTAAAAAAAGAGGGATCCATGGATAAAAACGAGCCCATCTATTTTACACGCGGCAATCCGGCCACGGATGCACTGCCCATCGACGATTTCCGTAAATGTGCCGATGCCATTTTTAAAGAACAGGGCAGGGTGCTCTTCCAATATGGGCACTACTCCGGCTACGGCCCTTTAAGACAGTGGATTGCCGATTGGTTCGGCGTGGCATACGAGCAGGTGCTGATGGGCAACAGTTCCATGGAGTTTCTGACCTTTGCTGCGTCCCTGTTCGTGGAGAAGGGCGATACGGTTTTTCTGGAAAATCCGAGTTACGATCGCGCCATCACCGCCATGAAACGCGCCGGGGCCACGGTCGTTGGCATCCCCCTGGAACATGATGGCATCGATCTGCGCGCCTTCGAAGCCGCCCTGCAGCAAAACGTCCCGAAACTGTTTTATATCGTCCCGGATTTTCAGAACCCGGCCGGTGTTACGATATCCCTTGAAAAACGGCAGCGCATTGCGGAACTGGCGCGGGAATACGGGTTTCTGATCGTGGAAGACGCACCGTATCGCTTCCTGCGGTACCAGGGAGAAAATCCCCCGGCCTTTCGGGAGCTGGTTCCCGAGAAAACCCTGCACATCTCGTCTTTCAGCAAGATCATGAGTCCGGGGGTACGGGTGGGATTTCTCATCGGCCCCAAGGATATCATGCCGAAATTACACAAGTGGAGCGAAGACACCTATATCCATCCCGCCCTGGTGACCGAAGGCATTGTGTATGAGTATTGCCGGCGCGGTCTTCTGGAACCGAACATCGAATCGCTCAAAGCCCTGTACGCGCCACGGATGGTGTGCATGCTGCAAATGCTCGATCAACATCTACCGGGAATCGATTTCATAAGGCCGGAGGGCGGATTCTTTCTGTCCCTCAACCTTTCAGAGGAAATCGATGGCCGTGCCCTGCAGGAAAACGCGGAAAAATTCGGCATCATCCTCTCCAATGGCAGCGGATTTTTTACCGACGGGCAGGGCGATAATTTCGTCCGCCTGCCTTTTTGCGGCCTATCGCCGGAAGAAATCGAAGAAGGTGTCATCCGTCTGGCGGACGCCATCGATCACCACCGGATCAAATGAAAACAGACCCTGGATCGGGATAGCCGCATTTACCCTTAAAAGGAATGAGCACTGATGAAAATATTGGTTATCAACCCCAATACGTCCCGCCCGATGACGAATCAAATTCGCATCGCCCTGGAAGCGATTAAACGCGCGGACACTGATTTGACCGTGACATGCCCCGAAAAAGGACCTGAAACCATTGAATCGGCCTATGACGAAGCCTATGCCATCCCGCCCACCCTGGAGTTGGTTAAAAAAGCCAACCAGGATGGCTATGACGCCGTGATCCTGGCCTGCTTTTCCGACCCGGGTCTGGATGCGGCCAAGGAGATCTCCACCATTCCCGTTATCGGCATCGAAGAAGCCACCTTGCATATCGCCGCCATGCTGGGGGCGAAATTTTCCATCATGACACCCCGCAAACAAAGAATCGCCTCAAAAGTCGAGCATGTTCATCTGCGGGGGTTATCCCATTTTCTGGCCTCCGTCCGCAGTTTGGATCTGACCGTGGCGGAAACCGAGGCCGACCCGGTAAAGACCAAACAGCGGCTTATCGAAGTCTCGAAAATAGCCGTCGAAGAAGACGGGGCCGAAGTCATCATCATGGGGTGCGCCGGCATGGCCGGTTATGCCCAGGAAATTGAGGATACCCTAAATATCAAGGTGCTGGATCCATCCGCCGTTGCCTTGAAAACCGCCGAAGCAATCGCCGACCTGGGCCTTTCTCACAGCAAGGTCGGTTTGTTTGCCACGCCACCCGCCAAAGAATTCAAATAATGATGACTATAAACGTCTCCCGCGCATTTCAGGCTGTGTGGATATCGGAAACAGTCGGAAGCACCACAAATAGTAGAATCAGGGCTGAACGGAGGTATGTCCTAGTCTGATATGTCAAGAAGAAATAAACATACAAATTCGTCAAAACATAGCGGTGCTTTTCACAATTATGTGTATTTTGGTTTTTCTTCGCTTGACCATTGATTCCATTTAAGGCGTTTTAGCGCGGAAAAGATTCGAAGTATTCGAACCATACTAAAATGACGGTCGGAATTCTCTGCATAGGCACAGCGCTGAGCAATCGAGGCATATCGGGAGTATACGAGCATTACGGGCTATCCCTCAATGCCATAGGGACGTCAGATCATTCCAAGATAGATTCTAATAAAAAATATGTCTAAAAATTTGAATGATGTGGCATGGCTTTTGTAAAAGTATAAGAGAAAATATTTGTGCCGATGTATACCGGTAACAAAGGCGAAAAATAGAATATCAAAGCATTTGAGAAAGCCTGATTCGTTTATGAATAAAAGAGAAAGATGATGTTTTGTCCGGAAAGGAAACAACTAAATGCGTATGCAAGTCAAAATCAGCTTTGTTGAAGAGGGTGTGAGTTGTTTAGCAAATTTCTGGCCTGACAAGGCGCCCAAGACCTGCCAGATGCTTTGGGACGCATTGGCCGAAGTACCATTTGAGGGGATGTGCATCCATGCGATGTTTACGGGCAGGGAATTATCCTTCCCGGTGGAGCATACCCGCCTGGACCCGGACATTTCTCTGAATTTACCGCCAGAAAATCAAATCGTCTTCCCGATTCCAGGTGATCTTGTCTGGAATGCATATCAACCTTACCAATGGCAAGGCGTTCCAAATCCTGTCTATGACTTTGGAATCTTCTATGGACGCGACGCCCGGTTATTATTGCCGGTTGGATGGCGCCCGAGCACGCTTTTCGGACATATTGACGAAAATCTGGAAGAGTTCGCCGAGGTGGCCGCCCGATGCCAAGGTGAAGGCAGAAAGAAACTTAAGGTGGAGCAGTTCGCTTGAATAAGGATGCCTGCCACATATTGTTTTCTTGCAATAAATAAAAAGAATGTAGTTTATTTGAAGGAGGAAAATTATGATTTTGCCAGAAGGCCGCAGCTATGAGCTCAGCACAGAATTGCTTAAAGGTGCCATTGATGTCCACGTACACGCAGGCCCACACTTGCCCAGTTCACCCCGGCGGGTGGATCCTTTTGAGGCTGCCATTCAGGCACGTGATGCGGGCATGAAAGCCATTGTATACATGGACGTATTCAACTGGTCCAACGGAACAGCTTGGTTGGTTAGCCGCATCGTCAAAGACATCGACGTCTTTGGGGGTATAATCTTGAATACCGTTTTTGGTGGAATGAATCCCAGGGCAGTGAAAACAGCCCTTTATCACGGTGCTGGTGCAAAATACGTAAGCTTTGGCGCCCATTCGACGTATTACCAGGCCAGTCGGGAAGGTCATCTGGTTGATGGTAAATTCAAGTCCCTGGCGGACATATTCCCAAAGTTCAAAGAAGAGGAACTGTCACGCTGTATCCGCATTCCAGAGGGAAAGCCTTCCAAAGAGCTGGACGAGATATTGAGTTTGATCGCGGATCATCCCGATGTATTCTTAAACACCGGTCATGTTTCGAACCAGGAAGCTTTTCGACTGATAGATCTGAGCAAAACATACGGAATCAAAAAGGTATTGGTGGCCAGCAGCGTCACCAAAAACATGTCGGTGACTGAACAGAAAAAAGCGGCAGAGAGCGGCGCTTTCCTGGAGCAAACGCTTGCTGCCTTTACCCACACAACGCCAATTCCAAAGACGCACTATTATGTCGAGCGGGAATACATTAGTATCGATGAGGGAATGGAAGGCGAACCCCATGGGGGAGTAAAGCAGGTTGCTGAAGAAATTCTTGAGGTGGGGGCTGAGAACTATATTTTAAGCACGGATTTTGGCGTCTACACCTTGCCGGCGCCGGTAGAGGGTTTCAGGGAGTTTATTGCCTGTATGTTGGATTTAGGTGTCCCTAAGAATGATTTGCGAAAAATGACAGCCTATAATCCGGCCCGCCTTTTAGGGATGGAAAGTCCGTCGGATTGATTGTGAGAATTCTCCGACAAGGAGGCGGACGATCCAACAAGGCCGATTAAATCGGTCTATAACTTAAACTGTTGGGAATTGAGGAGGTACAAAATGAGACGTTGCAGAACTATTATGTTTTTGGTTAGCGCATTGATATTGGTGCTTTTGGTAGCTGGCATTACACAAGCTAAATCCCTTGATGAAATTCTCAAAGCCAAGGAAATCCGGGTGGGTATCAACCCAACGCTTCAACCACTGGGCGTTTTTAATGACAAAAACGAGATTGACGGTTTTGACAGGGAAGTGGCTCAGGCGATTGCCGACGCCTTAGGGGTCGAGCTGAAAATTGTCAAGGTCGGATCGCCGGACCGCATCCCTTTCGTGTCTTCCGACAAGATTGACTTCGTCATGGGTGCAATGACACGAAATCCTACACGGGCCCAGATCATTGACTTTACCGTCCCTGTACACACAGAAGTTTTTGGTGTTTTAACCACTGCCGAAAACAAGAGGGCTCACTGGAAGGATTACGACGATCCCAATATCACTTTAGTCCAGGTGCGAGGTACAACGCCGGTGCCGTTTATAGAAAAGAACCTGCCCAAAGCCAAGGTTCTTTTGCTGGACAACTACCCGGACGTCATCCGAGCCATCGCCCAAGGGCGTGGTCAAGCCATGTTGGACGTTGTCGATTTCATGTGGGATCATACAAAGACGCATAAAAACGTGAAATGGGAGGTCGTCGATACGCCAGTGAACGTATACTTCTGTTGTCTGGGAGTCGCAAAAGGAAATTATACTTTACGTGACTGGCTTAACGTTGAATTGTTCGAACTGCACAGAAGTGGAACAATAGATACGATCTGGGAAAAATGGTTTGGTGGCCCTATGGTATTTAAAGTGCCTGCAACGGCATGGTTTTAATTAAGGGAAACCGGCGAGAAGGAGGCCTGAGGGCCTCCTTTTAACCGCAAAAGGTGCCCGAGGAAGCATTATGAACTATACCATTCACTTCTCCCAGGTCGTTGAATACATTCCCTACTTGATCGGTGGCGCCTGGATAAGCCTGCAAGTGGCGTTTTTGGCCTTTTGCGGGGGGATGGTCATCGGATTGTTTGGCGCGATGGCAAAGACTTTCGGCGGTCGCATGACCCGCATGGTGGTTGATGCTTATGTTTCTTTTATCACCAACACCCCCCAGCTAGTGCAGATTTACTTTCTCTATTTCGCCTTGCCCGAGGTAGGCATCTTGATGAATTCCTATCAAGCCGTTCTTTTGGGAATGACCTTAAACGCAGGCGGTTACCTGACCGAGATTCAGCGTGCCGGGTTTCTTTCGGTCAGGCAATCCGAACTGGAGGCGGCCGAAACCTTAGGCATGAACCTGATGCAAAAGGTACGCTACGTGATTTTGCCTCACATCATGAAAGTACTGTTTCCTTCACTCAGCAACTTGTATATCCTAATGACGCTCGGCACCTCTATGGCGGCCATCTTCGGACTGGAAGAATTGACGGGGCGCGCTTTGAACATTAACGCTGAAACTTTCCGTAGTATCGAAGTTTTCTCCCTTACGGCACTTTTATACATCGTTGTAACTGTTGTGGCCAGTCTTCTGCTACTGGCTGTCGGACGGGTATTTTTCCGTGTGAAAGGAAAGGTGTTCTGATGTGGGAGCGGATCGCTGAAGAATTGCCCAGATTTTTCACGTATTACAACGTGATCTTTTTTCTCAAGGCCATGTTCACAACCTTTCTTCTGTCTCTGGTCGGTTGTCTGCTGGGTTCTGTTATGGGGGGCGTATTGGCGGTTATCAAGATAACCAAAAGTAATCTGTTGCGCCCGCTTCGGATAGCCGCCGTGGTTTATGTGGAGTTTTTCAGACGTATCCCCTTTTTGGTCACACTGCTGTTGATCTTCTTTGTTTTCCAAGCCTTGGGACTTGAGGTGAGTGTCTTTACCGTCGCGGTCGTATCCGTATGGATTATTGCCACGGCGTTTATCGCCGAAATCGTCCGTTCAGGCCTTGAGGCAGTGCCGAAGACGCAGTGGGAAGCAGCCGAAGTGCTGAATTTCAATCTCAGACAGACGCTGAAAATGGTTATTTTGCCGCAAGCCTGGAAGGTGATCTTGCCACCGGCTTTTTCCTTCTTTGTACTTTTCATCAAAGACACCGCCCTTGCCAGTCAAATCGGCGTGGTGGAGCTGACTTATTCGGCTAAAGTTCTTAATAATAAAGGATTTTCAGCTGCATTGGCTTTCGGTTTTGTTCTTCTGCTTTATTACACCATATCCTACCCCCTGACGAAATTTGGCACCTGGATGGAGAAGAAAATTGAAATATCTTAGCATTGACCAGTGTGACGCATTTTATGGCGATCAAAAGGTGTTGGAATGCGTTTCACTGGATGTTGACAAAGGCGATGTGGTCTCTCTTATCGGTCCTTCAGGTTCTGGAAAGAGCACCTTGCTAAGGGTCCTTGTCGGCCTTAATCAGCCGACTTCAGGACGCATACTGCTCGAAGGTGAAGCGATCGACTATAAAAATAGGCGCTCACTTAAAAAAGCCCGCGAACGCTTCGCAATTGTATTTCAACAATACAATCTTTTCCAGAATATGACCGTCTTGAAAAACGTAACGGTTGCGCCTGTAAAGATCCAAGGCCGCCCTAAAAAAGAGGTGGAAGCCGAGGCCGTCCTACTTCTTGAAAAGGTCGGCCTGGGAGAAAAGCTCAAATCATATCCCGACGAACTGTCAGGCGGCCAGCAGCAGCGGGTAGCGATTGCTCGATCACTTGCTTTAAAGCCCGAAATTCTGCTCTTGGATGAGGTAACATCGGCCTTGGACCCCGAGCTTGTTACTGAGGTTTTAGACACCATCCGTCTCCTGGCAAAAGAGGGCCGCACCATGATCATTGTCTCGCATGAAATGGGGTTCGTATTAGAAGTCTCAAGCAAGATCGCTTTCATGGACGCTGGACGCATTATCGAGGTCGGCGAACCCCGTAAGATCCTGGAGCAACCTGACACGGATCGAGCCCGTGAGTTTATGGGTAAAATATTGCGCCATTAGGAAAGTCAAAAAATATATGGATCGGCCTATCTGCCATGCCAAAGGCACCATACAGACTGTCTTAGGAACCGTCTCGGCCATGGAAATTGGCCCCTTCCTCATTCACGAACATCTGATAGCGGAACTTACCCCCAAAGGTGTTTTCCCAAGTGATGCGCCACGTGTGGCGATAACGTTGGAAAACATCTGGGATATTCGCTACCAATGGTGCGGTCACTACGGTAATCAGATACTTGATGACCCTGAACTTATGGCCGCTGAAATGAAAATACTAAAGAAAGATGGTGGAAATTGTCTGGTAGAACAGACAACCAGAGGTTTGAAACCAAACCCGATAGGTTTGGCAAAAATAAGTCGTCAAAGTAATGTGTCTATAGTAGCCGGCACAGGATTTTACACAGTCGAATTTGTGGGTAAACAGCTATCCGAATTAACAAAAAATGAAATTAGCAATCTTTTGTATACAGACTTGTTACACGGCATGGACGAAACGGATATCCGAGCTGGGTTCATCGGTGAAATGGGGCTTTCGACACCAGCGCATCCGCATGAGATAAAAGCGCTCATGGCTGCTGCCCATACACAAAGCGAAACAGGGGTGGGAATGTGTATTCATCCCCCCCGGGAGCATGATGCGCCCCTTCGCATCATGGCCTTGATAAAAGAAAATGGAGGGCTAACGACAAAAACTGCCATAGCCCACCTGGAAAGAACATTTCCGAGCGTCGACGACTATTTGGCCTTGGCACAGACCGGTTGTTTTCTTGAACTTGATTTTTTCGGGCTGGAGTCAGGTTTCTATCCTTTTGCAACCGTGGACCTGCCCAACGACGCTGGTCGCCTGGCCATCATTAGGGTACTTATCGATCATGGACATCTGGAACAAATTCTCGTCTCCCAGGATATTTGCCATTTATCCCGATTAAGGCGTTATGGAGGCGAAGGCTATGGTCACATATTCCGCAACATCATTCCTATGATGCGGGCCAGGGGGTTTGGCCAGAAAGAGATCGATGCCATTCTGACTGAAAATCCACGCCGATTTTTAACGATCGCTTGATGCGCACGAAGCATTATCAACACGAGGTAACACAAAAGGAAAATCAGGTCTATGACGCTATCTTCTCAAATTACCTTTCTCTATTTTAAAGAATTGAACGGACCGGCTCATTTTTTTGAAGAAATCCTGGGATTGAAAAAGATCGACGACCAGGGGTTTGCCCGCATCTACAAAATAGTCGACGGCGCCTTTATCGGTATCGTGGATGAAACAAAGGGCCATTGTAACGCACCGACCGAAAAGAACACGTTGATCACCCTGGTTACCGACGATGTGCATCACTGGTACGAACGGCTGAAGGCCGCCGGAGTCGCCATCGCGGCAACTCCCGCCGTCCAGCCCAAAGCCAACGTGGAATGCTTTTTCTTTGAGGGACCCGGCGGTTATGACTTTGAAATTCAGACGTTTTTAAACCCTGAAATTGCAAAACATTTTTAGGGGCCCGTGTCTTTCGACACAACCGAAAGTACATGCTTACAACAGGATAAAAAAATCCCTTGACCAAAAACCTATTTGAAGGGATGTGATCGCCTTGCCATTCTGGCCATACCGATGCGGATAAATACAGAGATCTGTCCATCCAACACCTGATTAGCATGGCGATGTTGATAACCTAAAACTGGAGGAGGAGTATGAAAAAGGCACTGTTCGTTTTACTGGCGGTCAGTTTTTTGTGCGTATTTTCGGCAACAACCCTTTATGCGGTGGAGAAGGGGGGGGCCTTTAATTGGATCGCCCCCTATGGCAGTTCGGTCAGTTCCCTCGACCCCAATGCGTCCGATGATGAACAAAATGAGCTGGTCTGCATCAATATCCACCGCGGACTCTATAAATGGGATGCATCCCAAAACGCTCCCAAACTTGAGATTGCAGAGAGTGTATCCAGTTCCGCTGACGGGTTGATCTACACCTACAAGTTGAAAAACAATGTCAAATTTCACAATGGCCGGCAACTCACGGCCGATGATGTAATTTACACCTACAATCGCATCATGAATCCGGAAAATGCCTTTGGTGCCTCCGGCCTGCTCAAGGTCATCAAAGGCGCGGATGATGTCTTCAACGGCAAAGCCGATACCATCGCCGGTCTGCGCAAGATCGACGATCTGACGCTCGAAATCACCATGGAGCGATCGGTGGATCCGGCCTATGCGCTTTTTCAGGTGAATACCGCCATCGTACCCCGTGAAGCCGTCGAAGATACAACCACCCCCTTCGGTTCCAATCCGGTTGGATGCGGCCCGTTCAAGTTTGTCAAATGGGTCAAGGGAAGTGAAATCGTGTTGGAAAAATTCGATGAATTTTACGAGGCCGGCAAGCCATACCTGGATACGCTCGTCTACAAGATCATGGGGGACTCGGCAGCCCGCGATATCGCCTTTCGGGCCAAGGAGCTGGATGCCAATATCTTGTACTCTTCCCAATACGCGGCCTACAGCGTGGATCCCGAATTGAGCAAACGCCTGATTGAAGTCGCTGAAATGTATACCCGCATGATCGCTTTCAACCGTGACTATACCCTGGCGGACGGACGCAAACCATTTGAGGACAAACGGGTGCGGCAAGCGTTTAACCATGCAATTGATTCCGACCTGATCATCAAGAAATTTCAGAAAAACAAGGCCTATCCCGCCAGCAGTTTCCTGGCGCCGACAACGCCGGGTTTCGATCCTGATCTCAAGGGCTATGAATACAATCCTACGCTGGCCAAAAAACTGATGGAAGAGGCTGGATACGCCGATGGCTTTCCCCTGGAAATCGTAGGAACCGAAAGCGACAGCTATGGCACCGGCGCTGTGGAAGTCATCATCCCGTTTCTCAAGAAAATCGGAATTATGGTCAAGCCGGTCACCCTCGAAGGCGCTGCCAAATACGAGCGCCAGAAGAATGGCAATTTCCAGGCTATCATAGGATCTTTGCCGTCGGGCCCTGACCCGATTCAGCAGCTGTGGCGGTTCCATTCTTCAACGGATCGTGCCTCCCGCAACACGCCGGCCTTCAATAACCAGCAGTTCGATCAGTATCTCGAAGCGGCCGCGGCCGAACGGACCGATATGGACAAGCGTTTGGACTATGTCAAAAAGGCCAACGCGCTTTTCATGGAGGAGGCGCCTTTGTGGTTTTTCAACTACAATAAAGCCATCATTGCCTACCATCCCTGGGTGCACGGGATACAAAAAGTGGGCCCCGAGATGATGTTCCAGGATTTTACCGAAGTGTGGGTCGAATCCTCTTCACCACGGGCTAAATAGTCCGGGATAATCACCCTGGTCAGTTTCGGCGCGGGAGATTTCTCTCCGCCTGACGACTATCCCAAACGCCGATCCCTCCCCAAACGATCCCGGGGAGGGGCGGCGTTCTGTGATTCCAACGGGAGCCACCATTGTTCGCATACACGGTTCGTCGCCTGCTGCAATTTATTCCGACCATTGTTGCCATCACCTTGATTATTTTTCTTCTCCTCAATGTTCTGCCGGGGAATGCGGCCCTGATGGCCGGTGGGAAAAACCGACTGCCAGACGACGTCATGGAAAAACTGAAAGAACGCTGGGGCCTGAACAAGCCCATCCATGTCCGTTATTTGCTCTACATGAAGGACCTGGCCCAGGGCGACCTGGGGACATCTTTTTTTGCACGCGAAAAAGTGTCGCAAATGCTGGCGTCTCGCTTGTGGCCGACCTTGAAGCTGGCCTGCACGGCCCTGCTGATCGCCTGTCTTTTGGGGATTCCGTTAGGGTTTTACTCTGCCCTGCGGCAGGGAACTTGGGTGGACACCGTTACCATGGTCGGGGCCGTATCCGGTGTCTCCATGCCGCAATTCTGGTTGGGGCTGCTGCTCATGTTTCTTTTTTCCGTACAATTCAAGCTCCTTCCAACCTTCGGCTACGGCGAGGGGGCCGCCGTGAATCTCATCCTGCCGTCGTTGACGTTGGGCGTCGGCTACATGGCGCTTCTGGCACGAACGACCCGCGCCGCCGTGGTCGAAATTCTGACCCAGGATTATGTCCGGACGGCACGCGCCAAGGGATTGACAAAAATTTGGGTCAACCGCAAACACGTCTTTCGCAACACGCTGGTCTTGCTGCTGACATCCGCGGGGCTGCAATTCGGATCGTTAATCGGAGAGACAGTTGTCGTGGAAACGCTGTTTTCCTGGCCGGGTATCGGGTCGTTGCTGGTCAACTCCATTTTCTACCGTGACACACCGGTAACGCAGGGGTGTATCCTGGTCATTATCATCGGTTTTTTGGTCATCAATTTGGTGGTGGATCTGCTGTACGGTGTGATCGATCCGCGTATCAAGTATCAATAGAGAGTTGTCGAGACCTTGAAAGATCTACTCAAAAAACTGAAGCGGCGGACAAACCTGGTTTTCGGGACGTGTATTGTCGTCATGATGACCGCCACGGCCATCTTCGCCCCGTTTCTGGCACCCTATCATCCGGTGGACGATGCCGACCTGCTGTATTCCGAGGAACCCCCCAGCCGGGAGTTCCTGTTCGGCACGGACAGCCAGGGCCGCGATATTCTCTCCCGGGTAATCTACGGCGCCCGGATATCGCTCAGCGTGGGACTGCTCAGCCAACTCATGAACAGCATCATTGGTATCGTTCTGGGGCTTACGGCCGGCTATTTCGGCAAATGGTGGGACGACCTGGTTATGGGCCTTACCAACATCATGCTCTCGATTCCCGCCGTGATTTTTGCGCTGGCCATCATGGCGCTGCTGGGTCCGGGGCTGATGAACGTCTTCATTGCCCTGGGACTCACCAACTGGTCCTACACCTGCCGGATTACCCGATCGCAAGTTCTCTTTACGCGGGATTTGAATTATGTCAAAGCCGCCCAGGCGCTGGGGTATGGCAAGATACGCATCATGTTTACCCAGATTCTTCCCAACATCGTGGGGCCGATCCTGGTGATTGCCACTCTGGGGATTGCCGGCGCGATTTTGATGGAAGCGGCCCTGTCCTTCCTGGGACTGGGAACGCAACCGCCAACCCCCAGTTGGGGCGGCATGCTGGCCAAGGCCCGCGAGCAGATATTTACAACGCCCTGGATATCGATTTTCCCGGGCCTGGCGATTTTTACCACCGTATTAGGCCTCAACCTGTTGGGGGATGGTCTGCGGGATTTCCTGGACCCGCACACCGCCAAAAAAATATAAACCGCCGGTTTTGTTCTAACCGCAACGAGAATCGATCCGATGAACGTGTCATTGCCATTGCTGACGGTCGCTGACCTCAAAACCTATTTCTACACGCATGACGGGGTCGCTAAGGCTGTCGATGGGGTCTCACTTGCGATAAAACCCGGTGAAATCATGGGAATCGTGGGGGAGTCCGGATCGGGGAAAAGTGTGATGGCGCTCTCCATCATGCGGCTGATCCCGAACCCACCCGGGAAGATCATCGCAGGTCGGATTCATCTCCATGACACGAATCTGCTGTCGCTGCCCGAAGCACAGATGCAGGATATTCGTGGCAACCGTGTTTCCATGATTTTTCAAGAGCCCATGACCTCTTTAAACCCGCTTTTCTCGGTGGGGGATCAGATTTCCGAGATGTTTCTGCGCCACCGGGGGGCCAGTAAAAAAGAGGCCTGGGAGCGATCCGTGGCGATGCTCGAAAGCGTTCAAATCCCATCCCCGTCCAAACGGGCCAAGGAATACCCCCATCAACTTTCCGGCGGGATGCGTCAGCGCGTCATGATTGCCATGGCCCTGGCCTGCAATCCTGAATTGCTGATTGCGGATGAGCCCACCACGGCCCTGGATGTGACCATCCAGGCCCAGGTCATCGACCTGATGCTGCAGCTCCAATCGCGTTACAACGCCGCCATCATGATGATTACACACGATTTGGGCGTCATTGCGGAAATCGCCCAGCGCGTTGTGGTGATGTACGCCGGCCAGGTGGTGGAGACCGGCGACATCTACGCCATTTTCGAGTCACCGCTGCACCCTTATACCGAAGCGCTGCTGCGGTCCATACCCAAGATCGGCAGCCGCAGCCGCAAGGGACGCACGCGTCTGGAAGAGATCGAGGGCATCGTGCCGAGCCTTTATCATCTGCCGCGCGGGTGCAGTTTTTTCCCGCGATGCCGAAAGGCCATGCCGGAATGCCAAGAAAATCCCGTCGCCCTTACGGATCAGGGCAACGACCGGCAGGTTCGCTGCCTGCTGCACCAAACGTGAAAATCCAGGAGCATTCCATGCCGGACGCATTGCTCACCGTCACCGACTTGAAGGTCCATTTTCCGATCACCCACGGGTTCTTTTCGCGCATCAAGGACTATGTCTTTGCGGTTGACGGCGTGTCGCTGACACTCGCAAAAGGCGAAACCCTGGGCATCGTCGGTGAAAGCGGCTGTGGGAAAACGACCTGCGGGATGGCGATTCTCAACCTTGTGGAACCGACCGGCGGCAGGGTCGCCTATCGGGGCAAAGACATCACGAATATCAGCGGTTTGTCCAAATCCGAGCTGATGGGCCTGCGCAAGGAAATGCAGATCATCTTCCAGGATCCTTACTCATCATTGAATCCCCGCATGACACTGCAACAGATCCTGGGAGTCCCGATGAAGATTCATGGCCTCTATCCCGGGAGGGAGCGCCAGGAGCGCATCGATTTCCTGTTGGAAAAAGTCGGCTTGGCACCGGAGCATGGGAAGCGATATCCGCATGAATTTTCAGGTGGTCAGCGTCAGCGCATCGGGATCGCCAGGGCCTTGTGTCTGGATCCCATGGTGGTGATCGGTGATGAACCGGTATCGGCACTGGATGTCTCCATCCAGGCCCAAATTATCAACCTGATGGTGGATCTGCAGGAAGAGTTCAATTTGTCGTATATCATCATTGCCCACGACCTGGCCGTCGTCGAGCATATTTCGGATCGTATCATGGTCATGTACCTGGGGAAGGTCGTGGAATCGGCGCCCTATCGCGAACTCTACACCAATCCGCAGCATCCCTACACGCAGGCGCTGCTGTCCGCCGTCCCCAACCCGGATCCCCGGGCCCGCCGTGAGCGTGTCAAACTCGAGGGGGATGTCCCCAGCCCGCGTCGACCACCCGGCGGGTGTTCGTTTCATCCCCGTTGCTTTTGTCCGTTAACCGGATGCCGGGCGGACGAACCGGTACTCCGGCATATCGGAGGCGATCATTGGGTGGCATGCCATCGATAGCGCCCCTGCTCATATCCATGGGCGTTCATGGCTTTGCGAATGGCCGTGGCAGGGCCATCGGCCTTACATCGGCGCGCTGCTGTTTAAACCGTTTCACGGCCAGGGCCTGTTGCTGTGGACCTTGCTGTCCGTCTTTTCCTCAGCGCCCGGGGTCGGTTTTTTCAACAACGTTCGGTTTTAACAAATGACGCCACCCGACAGGAAGGCAATGGCATGAAAAAAGTGGATTGTATCGTTGCAGCCCCTCATTTTCTGACCATGGAAGGGGAGGGGGTCGGTTATCGGGCCCAGCACGCCATGGCCATCGATTGCGGCAAAATTGTCGGCATGGCGCCCCGCGATGCTATTTTTAAAGACTATCGGGCCGATCGTGTGATCGATAACGCCGCACGCGTTGTCCTGCCGGGTTTCATCGACGCCCATATGCATACCGGTGAAGCGGTGCTGCGGGGGTTGGCCCAGGACACCGGGCATTGGATGATGTATGGCCTGGGACCTTTTGAAGAACAACTTACACCGGAAGACCGGGTCGCCGGCGCCCAATTGGCGATGCTGGAAGCCGTGCGCGCCGGAACCACGACATTCAGCGAATTCAGCCGGCGTCCGGACCATCTCTGCGACATTTTCCGCCGGGCGGGGGTTCGTGCCAATTTCACCGTGACCATTCGCGAAGCGGTCGACCGGATTTATGCGCCGGGTGAACTGTATGACTTTGATCCCTCCCTGGGAGAAAAATCCCTGGCAACCTGTCTGGACCTTTTCCATCGCTACCATGAAACGGAAAACGGCCGCTTCACGGTCATGTTCGGGCCCCAGGCGGCGGATTTCGTGAGTGAAAAATTACTTTTAAGCGTCAAAGCGGCCGCCGTCGCTGCCGGCACGAAAATTCACATGCACGTTCAACAGGGTGATCGCGAGACCTATCAACTGGTAAAACGCTGCGGTCTGCGCCCGATCGCCTACCTGGACCGCATCGGCTACCTGGATGAGCAGCTGGTTGCCGTTCATCTGACGGATGCCGATGACGCCGAGGCCGCCCTGGTGGCCCAACGGGGTGCCGCCATGGTGGTATGTTCCGGTTCCATCGGCATCATCGATGGCATCGTGCCCCCTGTCAAGGCGTTTCAGGAAGCCGGTGGTCTTGCGGCCCTGGGATCGGACCAGGCCCCCGGCAACAACAACCACAACATCTTCAACGAGATGAAACTCACGGCCCTGTTCAATAAAATCCGGTCCAGGGATCCGGAGACCATGCCGGCCTGGAAGGTGCTTCGCATGGCCACCATCGAAGGCGCGAGCGTATTGGGGTTGGACCATAAAATTGGCTCCCTGGCCGAGGGCAAACAGGCGGATTTCATCTCCGTCGATCTGGCAGCCCCCACCATGATGCCGGTTTACGATCAGCCCATGCGCAATATCGTTCCCAACCTGGTCTATAGCGCACGCGGCAATGAAGTCCGTCTGGTGGCCGTCGACGGCCACATCATTTTCGAAGACGGCCAATTCCATACCCTCGATGAAAACGCCATCATCGCTGTGAACCAGCAAGCGGCAGATACGCTTGGCCGCAAGGCGCAAGCCGAATTCCAGCGAATCGACGGCACGAATGCCCGCTTCATGCGCGAGGAAAAGTTATGACACGCAATCAATGGTCCATGTTGACCCCCTCCATGATCTTTCATAACGGGTGTGTCCATACCGTCGACCTCCATGACACCATCGTGGAGGCGCTGGCGATTTCGAACAACCGGATCATCGCCACCGGTACGAACGAAGCAATCACGGCCATGGCGGCCGACGACACTCAACGGATCGACCTCGGCGGCCGATCGCTCATTCCCGGTATCCTGGACACCCACGCCCATGCCGTGGAGGTGGGGCTTTTTTTGAAAAGCCTCTTCTGCAACGGCATTCCCAGCATCAAGGATCTGGTGGATGCCGTGGCCGAAAAAATTGCGGTGCTGCCCAAGGGGGCCTGGCTGCAGGGCGGCTGCTGGATCGAAACCCAGTTCAGTGAAAACCGCATGCCCACCCGCTGGGATCTGGACCCGGTTTCACCGGACCATCCGGTGGTGATCGAACGCATTTTTTCCACTTGCGTGGCCAATTCCTGTGCTTTGCACATGGCGGGAATCACCAGGAACACGCCGGATCCTGTAGGCGGCACGATCGAACGGGATTCCAAGACCGGTGAGCCCACCGGTATTCTGCACCGCTCGGCCAAAGCACTCGTGCGGAACATCATGTCCACCGGCACCGACACCGGCAGTCTGGCGGGGAGCAGTGTTGCCGAAATCCGCGCGTTGGCGCAGACGGCCATGCAGGCGTTTGTCGCCTATGGGATTACCGGTACCCTGGAAGCCGGGGTGGGACCGGACATGTGCCGGGCCTATCACGACATGCATAGGTCCGGCGACCTGTTGGTCCGGACAAGCCTGATGCCCAACTGGTATGGATTTACGATTACCCAGAATATGGCGCAGATGGACCGGCTCATCGGTGAAATGGGGTTTTATACCGGTTTTGGTGATGAATGGCTGCGGCTGTCCGGTTTGAAAATGGCCATCGACGGTGGACTGACCTCGAAAACAGCCTTAAAATCGTGGCCCTACCTGGGGGGCGATCCGCCCGGCCCTGTGCCGCTGCGCCTGGATCTGGAAAAACTGGACAGCTGGGTGAAATCGGCCCATGATGCCGGTTGGAGTGTCGGTATTCATGTCATGGGGGATATTGCCATCGAAAAGGCTGTCAATGCCATGTATCAGGCCCACGTCGCCAATCCGGCCAACCGACGCCATCAAGTGATCCATGCTTACTATCCCAGTGCCGACAGTCTGGCAAAAATGAAACAGGCCAAACTGGTGGCTGCGGTGCAGCCGGCCTTCATTTATGGCGAAGCGGACGGGTACCCGAATCTACTGCCCGAAGACAAGCAGGAGTGTTTTTTGCCCTTGCGGACCTACCTGGACGCCGGCGTGATCGTGGCGTCCAGTTCCGATACGCCGTCGGCCCATTTCAACCCCTTCTGGGGCATGTATGCCGCCGTGACACGGAAGGGCATGCAAGGCCACCAACTGGGAACCCGGGAAGCCATCACGGCCATTGAAATGCTGCGCACCATGACGATCAACGGCGCTTACATGACCGAGGACGACCACTTCAAGGGCTCTCTTGAACCGGGGAAAGCGGCCGATCTGGTGATGTTGGACCGCAATTTGAACGAAACCCCCGATGAATCGCTGAAGGATATCACCGTCGAAAAAACCATGATCGACGGAAAGTTTGTCTATGAAAAAATAGGGTCAACGTAATGCATTTCGTATGCGAAAGGGCGCAGCCTTCAAGGACTGCAAACTTTTTTTCCGATAACCATCAATCGATATCCAGGATGGGATGAAACCATGTTCGATTTACTGATTAAAAACGGAAAAATCATCGACGGCACCGGCAATCCCTGGCGGACAGCCGATGTGGCCGTTGCCGAGGGGAAAATTGCCCGCATCGGTCAACTAACGGATGCCCGGGCCGAACAGGTTATCGACGCCGCCGGAAAGGTTGTGTGCCCCGGGTTCGTGGACGGCCACAGTCACTCCGATTTGATTATTCTGGATAATCCGACGGCTGACCAAAAAATCAGGCAGGGTATTACAACCGAAAATATGGGGCTCGACGGCATGTCCGTGGCGCCGATCCTGAAGAAGGATATTCTGGGGTGGCGGCGACACCTGGCGGGTCTGGCCGGGAACCCCGATATTGACTGGAGTTGGGAAAGCTTTGCCGATTATCTGGATGCCATCGATCAGCGCCAGGTGGCCACCAATGTCTGCTCGTATGTCGGGTTGGGCACGATCCGGCTGAAGGTGATGGGCATGGATGGCCGTGAAGCGACACCGGATGAAATCCAGCAGATGAAGAAGATTGCGGCCGAAGCCATGGAGCAGGGGGCCCGCGGCATATCCGCGGGATTGATTTATCCCCCCAGCCAGTACCAGAGCGCCCATGAGATCATCGAGATCGCCAAGGTCGTCCGGCAATATGACGGTATTTTCGACGTCCACATGCGCAGTGAAGCCGATGGCATCGTTGGCGCCATCGAAGAAGTGCTGGATATCGGAAGACAGTCGGAAATTCCGGTGTTGATCACACACTTCAAAATCAGAGGGAAAAACAACTGGGGCAAGGCGTCCGCATTGTTGAAAATGCTGGAAGATGCCCGAAAAGAAGGCGTTGACGTCACGGTGGCCCAATATCCTTACACGGCCGGCAGTACGATTCTTCATGCCGTGATCCCCCCCTGGTATCATACCAAGGGACCGGACCACCTGATCGCCATGCTGCGGGATGATCGTGGCCCTATTAAAAAGGATATGCGGGACCGCATGGACTGGGAAAATTTTTCCGCTATCGTTGGCTGGGACAAGATTTTCGTAACATCGGTCGTGTCCGAAGCGAACAAACGATTTGAAGGCAAGCATATCGCCGAGATCGCTGAGGTGCGGGGCAATGCAGATCCTGCCGATGCGGCCCTGGATCTGCTGGTGGAAGAAA
Source organism: Desulfobacteraceae bacterium (assembly GCA_014237395.1). Taxonomy (GTDB): domain Bacteria; phylum Desulfobacterota; class Desulfobacteria; order Desulfobacterales; family UBA5852; genus JABZFP01. Next base: position 32,668 of record JABZFP010000034.1, read on the forward strand.
ACCTGGCTGTCGGCATGGTGAATTTCGGCCTGAGCGAAGAGGACGTCGTCGAAATCATGAAATCCCCGACGGTCAGCATCATCACGGACGGTCTGCTGGGTGGCACCATGCCGCATCCCCGCACCTATGGCACCTGCCCCCGCATTTTAGGACGCTACGTGCGGGAGCAACAGGTGATGAGTTGGGAAGAGGCCGTACGAAAAATGACCTCGCTTCCGGCCCAGAAACTGCGTCTCAAGGAAAAAGGCCTGCTGGCTGAGCACTATGATGCCGATATCGTGATATTCGACCCCGCTACCGTCATGGATACGTCCACCTATGAAACCCCGCGAACATTTCCGACCGGTATTGATTGGGTGGTGGTTAACGGAAAAGTCGCCGTGAAAAACGGGGAGCATACGGGCGCAAGAAACGGAAAAACAATCCGTGATTAGCCGAAATGTCAAACGTAATAAATTAATGTATCGGATGAACTATGAGTGAAAAAGTCATTGGCATCGTTGGGGGTATGGGACCGGAAGCAACATTGGATCTGTATCGGGAAATTTTGCGGGCAACGCCGGCCCAAAAAGATCAGGATCACCTGCGCGTCATTATCGACAGCAACCCCAAAATCCCGGATCGAACGCCAGCCATTACCGGGGCCGGGGCGTCGCCGGTGCCCGCCATGGCCATGTCCTGCCGGGCGGTGGCAAGGGCCGGCGCGGATTTTGTCATTATTCCCTGCATATCGGCGCACTATTTCCTGGATGAACTTCAGCCGCAGATCGACCTTCCGGTCCTGTCGGCGTTCGACGCGGTCAGCGAATACATCGTGGCGCGTCATAACAATGTAAGCCGCGTCGGTCTTCTGGCCACCTCCGGAACCATCACCGGTGGCCGCTTTGCCGGGTGCTTGGCTGATCACGGCATCGACACGGTCCTGCCCGATGAGGATTACCAGGAAATATTGATGGCGGCGATCTACCAGATCAAGGCCTCCCTGGACCCGCAAGTGCGGGCCCAATGCCGAGCGGACCTGATCGCAGCGGCAACCCATGTAATTTCCAATGGGGCCCAGGGCATCATCGCCGGTTGCACCGAAATCCCGCTGGAACTGAAGCCGTCGGATCTATCGGTACCGCTTTTCAATCCACTGGCGATACTGGCGCAGGCGGCGGTCGAGCGGGCCATAAAACCATCATGAATCCACAAAATGATGCCTTATGATCAAATGAATTCGCGAAAGGCGTTAACCCAATGAAGAAGCAAAAAGCCGATCTTATCGTTGCCAATGGTATGGTGGTCAGCAGTCGCGGCATCGCGCAGAAGGATGTCGTGATCCGGAATGGCAAGATTGTTGAAACCCCGGAAAACACTGTCGCTTATGAAGCGGATCAAATTATTGATGCAGCGGGCAAGTACGTGTTGCCGGGCATCATCGACGCCCATTTCCATCCGGTCTACGCCGATCGTATCGACACCCTTTCGAAAGCAGCGGCCACCGGCGGCATTACCACCCTTATTCCCTACGTCGGTGCCGTGGCGGCCTGGGGGCAGGGCGGTGACCTGGTCGATGCGGTGCGATCCTTTATCGACGAAGGCGCGTCCTCATCCATCCTGGACTTCGGCATTCACTGCACCTTTACCCAAAATGATATGGCGACGGTAGCGTCATCGATCCCGGCGCTTATCAAGATGGGGGTTGTCTCTTTCAAGGGGTTTACCGCCTATAAGAAACGCGGCATGAAACTGGAAGACGAAGAGCTTCTGGAAATCATGGGGCTGATCGCCCAGCACAACGGCGTGTTCGCCACCCATTGTGAAAACGGCCCGATGTTGGATCTGTTGGAAGATGCCGCCGTCCGCCGGGGTGATACAAAACCCGAACATTACCCGCCGACGCATCCTGCCATATCAGAGGCGGAAGCCGTGTTCCGGGTTTTATCGCTGGCGCAAATTACCGGATGTCGAATGTATCTGCCCCATTTGAGCGCAGCGGAGAGCCTGGACGTGCTCCGGCTGTTCAAAAAATGGGATCGCCAGGCCATCTACGCCGAAACATGTCCGCACTATCTTGTCTTGACCGATGACGAATTGAAAAAACGAGGAACTCTGGCCAAGATGTCACCACCCCTGCGGAAACCGGCGGATGTGGAAGCGCTCTGGCAAGCGCTTCAGGAGGGCATCATCGATGTCATCGGTTCCGATGCCGCCGGACATGCAATGGCCTCCAACGAACCATTGTACGATGACGTTTTCTCCGCCCCGCACGGCATTCCCGGGCTGGACACCTTTTTTACCATGACCTACACGGAAGGTGTAAACAAGGGACGGATAACCCTGCCCCAACTCGTAAAGATGACTTGCGAGAATCCGGCCCGAATCTTTGGCCTCTATCCACAAAAAGGAACCCTGTCGAAAGGTGCCGATGCCGACCTGGTGATTTTTGACCCGGCCCGTTCACATACCGTTCCGGCGAAAAATGCCTACACCAAGGTGGATTACAGCCTGTATGAAGGCCGCCGCTGCCTTGGCGCGCCGACGATGGTGTTTCAGCGGGGGAACCTGATCATGGCCGATGGCGACATAAAAGCGCACGCCGGGCAGGGGATGTATGTGGCGGGTTCGTTCGATTCCTGAGGATCTTCCCCCAAGGCAAAAGGATCACGGATGCCGTTCCCATGCCGCAAGCTGCGCCGTGCCGTCAATGACATCACACGGCACAGCCCGCGGTTTTTAGTCTCCTAAAAAACAGTCTGCGTAGACATGCAGGGCGGGAGATCCACCGGTGTGGACAAACAGGATGTTTTCCTCCGGCTTGAAAAAGCCTTTGCGAATCAGGTCGATCAGACCGGCAAAGGCTTTGCCGGTGTAGACGGGATCCATCAGAATCGCTTCCGTTTCCGCCAGCATCCGCACCGCTTCAATCATACCGGCGGTGGGTTGTGAATAGCCGGGGCCCACGTAGTCGCCAAAACATTCCACCGCTTCTTTAGGGATGGGATGTTCGATGCCAACCTTGGCAGCGACTTTCGCAACCAGTTCATAGACCAATGCTTCCTGCACATCCTTGGTGCGGCTGACATTGATGCCGATTACGGGGATGTGGCTGTGGTTGCCCACCAATCCGGTCAACAGGCCGGCATGGGTGCCGGTGCTGCCACTGGCGCAGACCACCCGATCAATGCGAACCCCTTCTTCGAACGTCTGCCGTAAAATTTCTTCGGCGCATGAGACATAGCCCAGGGCACCGATTTCGTTGGAGGCGCCGCCGGGGATGATATAGGGTGCCGCACCATCCGCGGCCACGCGGTCGGCGACGTCCTGCATGGCGGCCATCATATCCGAACCGCCCGGTACCACGGTGATGGAGGCGACCCCCATCAGATGAAAGAGTAAATTGTTGCCGGCAGCTTTGGGGTTGTAACTGCCCTTCACACGTTCCTCCAGAACCAGATGGCATGCCATGCCTTCCCGGACGGCGGCTGCCAGCGTCAACCGGCAATGATTGGACTGAACCGCGCCGCAGGTAATCAGGGTGTCGGCGCCTTTTCCCAGTGCGTCGGCCACCACGAAATCCAGTTTGCGTGTCTTGTTGCCGCCCCCGGCCGGGCCCAGCAGGTCATCCCGTTTCATGTACAGGGTCGGCCCCCCGAGACGCTTCGACAAGCGGGACAGCTTTTCAATGGGGCTGCGGGTGACAATGTACCGACGGCGGGGGAATTTGGCCAAATTCATCGTGATGTTCCTTTCCTTTAGGTATGGAATTCTGCCCGAAACAGGTTGCTAATCAAGAATCTGGCTCAAAAAAAGTTTGGCGCGGTCCGTTTGGGGGTTATTAAAGAAATCATCATAGGTTCCCCGCTCTACAATTTTACCTTTGTCCATGAAAATGATTTCGTCGGCCACTTCCTTGGCAAACCCCATCTCATGGGTGACGCAGAGCATGGTCATGCCGGCCTTGGCCAACTCGACCATGACGTCCAGAACCTCTTTGATCATTTCCGGATCCAGGGCGCTGGTGGGTTCGTCGAACATCATGTAGGCCGGTTCCATGGCCAGTGAACGGGCGATGGCAATCCTCTGCTGCTGACCGCCGGATAAATTGGCAGGGTAGGCGTCCGCCTTGTCTACCATACCCACCCGTTTCAACAGCTCCATGGCCTTGTCCTGGGCCCTTTCCTTGGACCATTTACGGACCTTGCGGGGCGCCAGGGTAATGTTTTCCATGGCGGTCATGTGCGGATAGAGCTCGAACCGTTGAAACACCATACCGATTTTCTCCCGCAGTTTATAAAGATCGGTTTTGGGGTCCTTGACGGAAGTTTTGTCCACCAGGATTTCACCTTTCTGGAAGGGTTCCAGCCCGTTGATGCAGCGCAGCAGCGTGCTTTTTCCGGAACCGCTCGGCCCGCAGATGACCACCGTTTGCCCATGTTCAATGACTTCATCCACATCCTGCAACACATGGAAGTCGCCATACCATTTGTTGATTTTATTGATCTCAATCATATGAGGTTGACCTCTCTGGCTTTGTTTTCATAATAGAGGCTGATCTGGGAACCCGTGTAGCAGACAATGAAATAAACAAAGGCTGCGAAACCGTATAGTTCGATCGAGCGGACTTCCATATTGTCCACGATGGAGGATCTCCGAACCAGTTCGGTAAGGCCGATCACAAAGGCCAGACTGGTGTCCTGAAACGTCACAATGGACTGGGTGATCAAACTGGGGGCCATCCGTTTGAAGGCGATGGGGATCAGGATGTAGCGGGCCGTCTGAGAATAGGTCATCCCGGTGGAAAAGGCGGCGGCCGTCAGGTCCTTGCTGATGGTCTGGTAACCGGCCCTGAATATTTCCCCGAAATAGGTGGCTTCAAATATAACGAAGGCAATTACCGCTGCGGGAAAGGGCGCCATGGCATCCCCCGTGATGATTGGCATGACAAAATAGAACCAGAAAATGACCAGAATCAGGGGAATATTCCGCAGCAAGTTCACGTATGCGGTAATGGGATAGTAGATCCAGGGATTTTTGGACAGGCGGGCCAGTCCGACCAGCATGCCCAGTCCGATACCGCCGGCCAGCGCGAGGATGGCAAGCTCGAAGGTGGTCAAAAGGCCGCCCATGAGAAAGACGAAATTTCTGCCAATGACATCAAACATGGTTTATCTCCCCATCAACCCCTGTATTTTATACTTCCTCTCCACCAGATCCATAAACTTCACCACGGTCATCCCCAGCAGAAGATAGATGAACATGGCACCGGTCGTGGCTTCGAGTCCGTGAAACGTTTCCGCGTCGATTTGGTAGCTCTGGAAGGTGAGTTCCGCCACACCGATGGTCATGACAATCGAGGTGTTTTTGAACACCGTCAGAAACTCGGTGGTCAGCGGCGGTATCGTTAACCGGAGCGCGTAGGGGATAATGACGTAGCGGTACATCTGGACCTGGGTCATGCCGGTCGATAAAACAGCATGGTACTGATCCTTGCTGATCGAGGCAAAGCCGGCCCGCAAGTGCTCGGCGATGCGGGAAGCGGTGTAAAGACCCAGTCCGATGATGGAAACGTAAATCGCCAAGCCGTCCAGGCGGTTGATCTGGCGGGACAGGGTTTCGCCGAACAGCATCGGGCCGGCATAGAACCAGAAAAACATTTGCACCAGAAGCGGAATATTGCGGAAAACCTCGACGTAGGCGGTGCCGATCATGCGGAGCAGGCGGTATTTGGTGATGCGAAGCGTGCCGACAGCGATGCCGACGGCCATGGCAATAATCCAGGCCGAGATCCCCAAAAAAATGGTCATGCCCAATCCTTTGATCAGCATAACCCCGTAGGGATCCCGCCACAGGACGGACCAGTCGAAATCATAGGCAAAGTTCATGGCCATTTCCTTGGTTGGGGCTCATCCTTTTTTTGGCATTGCAGGATGGAAACCGGTTCAATTTGCGCACGAAGCCGGCAGTCAGACTGCCGGCTTCGGAACTTTCAGGTCGTTCGAGGATTATTTCTTCCACCACTCGTCTTCGATAGGATAGACGATCATCTGCAGATAGTCTTTGTAGGCCGGTGACATTTTCAGCGGCACGAGGCCTTGGGGTCCCATCCATTTCTCATAGATTTCATAGAATTTTCCGGTCTTGATGGCCCACAGCACCGTGTCGTTGATAAAGTCACGGAATTCCGAGTCATCCTCCCGGACGATATAGGCATAGGGCTCATAGGCAATCGCGAAATCGACGGTCATCCACTTGTCGGGATCGCTGTCTTTCATTTTCAAGCCTTCAAGCAGGCTTCGGTCGGTCGTGTAGGCGTCGATTTTGCCGCTTTTGAGGGCCAGCATGCCCTGGGGGTGCGTTTCCGTCACGACGATATCGGAAGGGCTGAACTTGCCTTCCTTGGCCAACTGCTGTACCGCCATCAGGTTGGTGGTGGCCCGTGCGCCGCCAATACGCTTGCCGCTCAGGTCGGTCAGGGTTTTGATGCCGGAGTCTTTCGCCACCAGGAAGGTGGTTTCGGAGAAAAAGAAAATCAAGCTGAAATCCGCCACTTGTTCCCGTTTCTGGGTATACGTGGTCGATCCCATTTCGGCATCGATGGTGCCGTTCACGACCATCGGAATTCTGGTTTTAGGCGTTACCGTAAAGGGTTTGATGGTGATTTCCTTGCCAAAACGTTTGCCGAGGTTTTCAGCCAGAAGTCCGGCCATGTCCACTGAAAAACCGACATGTTTGCCAACTTTGGGATCGATAAACGCAAACGGGATCGACCCTTCGCGGAAACCCATTTTCAGGACGCCGGTCTTCTCGATTTGGTCCATGGTGGCCCCCGCCATAGCCGAACCGCAAAGCAATGCCAGCCCAATCAATGTCGTCATTCCAATTAACCCGAATCTCTTCATTTTCTCCTCCTTTGGTCGTTATAGGTGGGATCTAACGATAGCCGGTGCCATGTGTTGGATGGCACCTCATGGATGATACTGCGGTACATCAGGCAACAAGCATGCCATTGGTGCGCTGCGGCAGGTTATAGGCCGGGAGAACTTGTCGGCGGGGCCTCATCATTTTTTTGAAATTTTAAAGGGCAGGTGATTCAGGACAGGAATGTGCGCTTACCGCACGTCAATGTTTGGAATCCGCACGACAGGGGCGTGTTCCCGTTTTAAAAGCTTTTCAAAAGAGCGCGGTGCGGTTTAGCCGGCCTCCGGGTTTCCGGTGGTTGCCTCTTGGCAGCGGCCGGTAGTAACGTCACGAGAGGCCAGTATTGGACAGCCGTTTCATTTTCCGCAGCAGGGAATAGCGGCTGATCCCCAAAAGGGCGGCCGCTTCGGTCTTGTTGCCGCCACATTTTGCGAGGGTTTCATTGATCATGTCGCGTTCAAACTCGGCCAGTTTCTCTTCGAAACCAACACCAGAATCGCGGGCGGCAGTCCCGGCCGGTCCCTTGTGCTGCAGGCAGGCCTTCATGACCGTGGGAAGGTCGTCATGGGTAATCACCGGATCGGAAGACAAGACCACAAAGCGTTCGATAAGGTTTTTCAATTCTCGGACATTCCCAGGCCAATCGTACATGAGAAAGGCCTCACGTGCGTCATCGTCCATTGTTAGAATCGGTTTGCGGAATTTTCGGGCGAAGCGCTCCAAGTAATGGTCGGCCAACAACAAGATATCCTCCCCGCGTGCTTTCAGCGGCGGGATTTTAATGGGGACGACATTAAGACGGTAATAGAGGTCTTGGCGGAATCTTTTTTGGCAGGTGGCTTCTTCCAGGTCCAGATTGGTGGCCGATATGATCAATACATCGACGGCCACCTCCATGGTGCCACCGACGCGCCGGAATGTTTTGGACTCTAAAAAACGCAGCAATTTGACCTGCATCGGCAGGGGCAAATCGCCGACCTCATCCAGAAAGAGGGTGCCGCCATCGGCCAGTTCGACCAGGCCGATCTTGCGCTTTTTGGCATCGGTAAAGGCGCCTTTTTCATATCCGAACAGTTCGCTTTCCAGCAGATTCTCGGGAATTGCGGCACAGTTGACATCAATAAACTGCTTGTCCGCACGGGCGCTGAGATTGTGAATCGCCTTGGCAATCAAATTTTTGCCCGTGCCGCTGGCACCCCGCAGCAGGATGGTGGTGTTGTCGATGCGGGTCAGCATCGTCACGATGTGATGGAGTTTTTTTACCGGTTCGCTGGATCCGATGAAATCATCCAGACGGACGTTGCTGGACGCACGCTGCCGATGATGCTCGACTTCCCTGATCAGCTTGTTCTCGTTCAAGGCCCGTTCAATAATGATGCCGATTTCGTCCAGTTCAAAGGGTTTGTTGAGATAGTCGAAGGCCCCCCCTTTTAACGCTTGAATGGCCGACTCCATATCGCCGTGCGCGGTCATGATGATGGTCAGCGCCGATCTCAGGGTCTGCCGGATCGTGTGCAGGACTTCCATACCGTGGATATCCGGCAGCTGAAGATCGAGAAACACCAAATCCGGCTCCGCGACCTGGATGTAATCCAAAAAAGGGCGGGCTTCATAAAACGGCTTAACCCGATGGCCCAGGGCGGTGATTTCAAGCTCCAGCGAATCGACCAGGAACTTTTCATCGTCGAGAATGGCGATTTCAACCACAGTGAACCTCTTTGGAATGATACGAATGTTTTTTAAATACCATCCGGAAGGTGGTGCCTTCGCCTTCGACACTTTCCGCATCGATGCGAACCCCATTGTTGCCGAGCAATAGCTTTACGATGGAAAGCCCCAGCCCGGTTCCTTCCTTGGAAAGGGAAAAGAAAGGGTCGAAAAGATGGGTGATTTTTTCCTCCGGGATGCCATGACCGTTATCACTGAGGGTTACCGTCAATTTGTTGTCCGGGGAAACGCGCGAATCCATCCGTATGACACCTTTATCCGGTTCGACCGCCGCCAAGGCATTCAAAACCAAATTGATCATCACCTGGACCAATTGTTCGGGCGCCACGTTGACGCAGTGTCTGGCAACCTTATTGATGATCTTGGCGTTTTTTTTCCGAATTTCAGAATCCAGTATGGTTAACGCCCGATTGATGATATCGACCAGATCGCAGGGTTTTTTGTGGGAAGGTTTCGGCCGGGAAAAGTGCAGGAGGTCCCCCACGAGTTTATTGAGTCGGTCCACTTCTTTGGAAATCCCAATGGCCAGGTCTTTGGTTTCCGCTGACGAACTGCGCTTCGCCAGGACCTGGGCGCTCGTTTTGATCCCCGCCAGCGGGTTGCGAACTTCGTGTGCAAATCCGGCCGATAACAACCCGAGAGACGCCAGCTTGTCTGCTTGAATCAGTTCTCCCTGGCGTTTTTGGAGTTCTTCCGCCATGGTGTTGAACGCCACGGCAACCCGTCGTGTTTCGATACCCGTAATAGATGATATGCGGTATGACAGATTTCCGGAAGCGAATTCCTTGATGCCGTCGATGATTCTAACCAGCGGTTTGATGGCAATGCGACTGGCCGCCAGAGATACCGCCATGGCCACAAATGCCACAAAAGCCGCAAACGCCAGAAGGCGCCCCGACAATCGGTTCACATCTTTCAAAAGGATTCGTTCCGGTACGAGGACACGGATGTCCCAGTCCAATAGCGCCAGATGCGCTGTGAATTCTTTTTTGGCGCCACGCATTTCCTTGATGGTGCGGGGCTCATGGTAAACTACCGTGCCGTCACCGGTCGCAACGGTTTTTCGGATTCCCTCGCCGATATCCAGTTGCTGCGTGAATATCAAAAATTTTTCTAAGGCCACCTCCGTCGCCACAACACCCACCGGGCGCTCGGGATCCCTGTAATCATAGACGCGTTTGTACAACCGAATTTTTGGATTCTCCCGGGTAAGATCCACCTTATGGCTGTAAGCGTTTTTTCCCATAACCAGGAAGTTGACAGCCATTTCGGGCTTATTACGGCCGCCGTCGTTTTTTGATGGTGTCGCGGCAACGACATGCCCATCGTTGGCCAAAAGGGTGATGCGGTCAAAGCTCTCCGTATTGACGCGAAAGAGCTCCAGCTTTTCCTGAATCGTGCTCAGTTGGCCCCCCGATGGAAACTGGTGAAAAGAAAGCTGCACATAAGGAAATTTGACGAGAATATCTAAATATTTGAAATGATTTTGGCCTAGCGCGTCTGTTTGTTCGGCGATTCGCTGGACCAGTTTGGTCAAGTAATCGTCCGTTAGGGTATTGATAGAACGGCTGTAAGAGACGACGGCGAAATACGAAATCACCATCATGGGTATAAAGCCAAGGAGGATATAAAAAAGAAAAATGTGCCATTTCAAGGAAATCTGTCGCATGATGGCGATGTAACGCTTTTTACCAGGGATGAAAACAATTTTTCTTCGGAGGCGTTTTAAAATCTTGGCGCCTGCTCGATGGCCGGCTGGAGGAGAGGGATGCAGCGATGCCGGGCAGACGTTTTAACCAACTGGGACCACACCCCCGTCATGGTTATCGGCACGGGAGGTGTTTTTTCCCCAACGCTCTATGCACAGGATGCCTGCTCGCATTCATTGGGATGGTCTTCAAGCATGAGGCGTGTCGCGTGGGCATCGCTAATCTTTTTGCTCCCCAACCAGGCCACGGCATCCGCCATGGCTGAGAAAAGGGCAAAATCGCGCGGGAGTTGGTGCTCCTTGGCCCAGATCGAAAAATTGTGAAACAGCCGCTGTGAGCTGCTGTAAATGGGAGGACCGTCTTCACGGTAGACAATGGCGGTTTTACCCGGCACGTGCCGTTCGAATTGATAGGCGGCGCGCAGCTGGTCTGCCAGTTTAAAAAGATCCATTGAGTTGATGGAATCGAGGTTTAGCCGCCGGATGTCAAGAATTTCATATGCGGCGGGGGATAGCATGTAGGCCTTGGTCGCACGCAGCAGCGCTTCCAGCTTGAAATCGTCTGTCCAGGTGTGAATCGCGAGATCGGTAGCGTGATAATGCACAAAATCAATGGCCATAACCTGCCTCCAAGCAGCGTTATCGCCGAACCCATGGTGTCGGTTTTTTTTAATCACAAAAAGTCGATATTTACAAGTGAAATCAATAGGAGAAAGGAATTGTCGCAAATGAACCCCGCCGTGGTCGTAGGCATGAGAATGGTCGATCGCCGCATGTCATGGACCAGGCAGAGGAGCCGTAGGCTGATCGTAAGGATGGTTTCGAAGCCACTGAACTTCCGCAGGGAAGGGCGCTTATTCAAATGGGAGAGCGCTATTGTAAAATTATTGTCAAACTATTTCGAACACCTTGAAATCCTATTCGATTTCGAACAATTTGATAGTAGCAATCAGCCCAAGTCCATCATTAAATGAGGATGGCATGTCGAAATCCACTCCGCCAATCGAATCTTCTCTAATGGACACGTCCGACCCCCACCCGATTTTTCTCCTGCGGTGGATCAAAATCGCCTGGTTGTTCAGTTGGTTGGTCATCGCGACCGTACTGGTCTTTCCTCCCATAACACTGGTTTCTTTGTTCAGTAAGACCGGCAATGGCATGTTTCATCTGGCGCGTTTCTGGGCCTGGCTCATCCTGAAAATATCAGCGGTCCATGTGGTTGTGCGCGGCGCCGACAAAATTGACCGCGCCCGGTCTTACATGATCATTGCCAATCACCAATCCCACTTTGATGGCCCGGCACTGGCGTGGGGATTAGGCGGACTTCAGTTCCGCTGGATTGCCAAGAAGGAACTGCTGGACATTCCGCTTTTCGGCCACTGCCTGAATTCTTCCCGTAATATCTTTATCGATCGGACCAACCGTGAATCGGCCCTTGCCAGTATTCATGAAGGTATGGCCATGCTTCCGACCGGTGCGGGTGTGATGTGTTTTGCCGAAGGAACGCGTTCGAATACAGGCCGGGTCGGCCCCTTTAAAAAAGGGGGCTTCGCAGCGGCATTGCAGCGGGAGGTGCCCCTGCTGCCGATCACCATCAACGGGAGTCGCCACGTTCTGCCCAAAAGCAGCTTGGTGTTCCGTCGCGGTATCATCGAGCTTGTCATCGCCGACCCCATCGAAACCGCAGGAAAATCATCAGACGATCTTGACGACCTGATCAAGGTTACCCGCCAGGTCATTTTATCCAATCACCTCTCCCAACAATAGGCAGGGCCCGCTGACGCGGGAGACCGGTCAGCCGCTGAGATGGTTTAAATGTCTCTTCCATCTGGACGGATGGCAGACGATATGGCATGGTGTCCACCAAAATCGCGACTGACTTGGAATCGCAGCAAGGAATTCGATTGTGGCCAAAAAAAAATACTATGCTGTTCGTCGGGGGCACAAGACCGGCATTTATACCGAGTGGTTTGGTCCCGAAGGTGCCCAGATGCAGATAAAGGGGTTCCCGGGCGCTCAATACAGAGGGTTCCCGACCATGGAAGAAGCGAAAGCGTTCCTGCAGGAATCACCGCCGCCCTCTCAGACGTCCCTCTTTGAAGATGAGGACCATGTGGTGGTTTATACCGATGGCGGGGCGATCGGCAACCCGGGGCCGGGCGGTTATGGGGTGGTGGTGCTCTCCCCTCGGGGGGAGATGAGGGAACTGTCAGGCGGCTACCGGCGGACGACCAATAACCGTATGGAGCTTATGGCCGCCATCGTCGCATTGGAGTTCCTGGATGACAGTTCACCTGTCGTGCTGCACAGCGATTCACGCTACATGGTGGATGCCATCAATAAAAAGTGGGTGTTTGGCTGGCAAAAACGAGGGTGGAAAAAGGCGGACGGTAATCCGGCCAAGAATACGGATTTGTGGGTGCGTCTGCTCCAGCGAATCGCCACTTTGCGGGTAACATTCCGGTGGGTCAAAGGCCATGCCGGCCATCAGTGGAACGAGCGGTGCGACGAACTGGCCGGGCAGGCGATGGCCCGGTCAAACTTACCGGCCGACACCTATTTTGAATCGCTGTCAGACGAACGGGCCGCCACCCACCGCTAAACGGCCGGTAATGATTGCGGACGCGTGGTATCGCGCCGCTGAAGCCGGTTTTCTGCAACGGGAGATCCAACGCGTGGTGTCCAACCCCAGGTGACGCATTCCGTGACAAGGGATTACTGCCAGCCGATCGGCTCGTATCCTTTGTCCCGCAGGCATTTTTCAACGAAGCGCCGGAAGATGGGGTCCGGGTCGCCCGAACGGATAACGCCCCTTGTCAATGCGCCGGCCGCCCCTCCGGCGGCACCGGCGCCGGCACCTTTCCCCAAATTACCCACGACGGCGCCCACCGCCGCGCCGGTCGCGCCGCCTACGGCTGCCCCGGTGGCCGTGTCCTTGGCGATCTGCTCACCTTTATCTTCACCGGCACCATAGTTTCGCGCCAGTTCCATACACGCATCGATGTCGGAAGCGGCCGTCTCCTGTCCCACCATGGTCAGATGATAATTGGGATAAAGGACGGGGCGTCTGGCGGCGCAACTCGATAGGGTCGCCGCAAGCACCATGCACATCATTGAAATGATGATACCCCCAGCGCTGCCCATCGCGGATGTTTGCGTTTTCGGTCGATTGGCGAAACACCATCGCAAGTAAAGCGGGAGGGTTTGCCGTGGTTTTTCGGGTTTCATTTAGCCCCCTGACGATTTTGACGACCAACGTCTCTCGATACGTTTATTGTGGAGGGGAGCCTTCTTCAATGGTTCATAAAAACCACCAAACGTGATCTTGTCATCATGGCCGCCTGGCTTTTCCGGGTTTTGACACGCCGCTGATCGGGCCGATGGAATTTTCCGGCTCGTCACATGGCGATGGCGGATGCCTGCGGTGGGTTGGTTTCGGACAAGCATGATGGCGAATGGCGTTTTGCAGGGCCTGGTCAAAGCTGATGCTTTCACGACCTCGCCTTTCTGCGCCGGAAGATGTGGGGTAGCGATACCAGGGGCGATAATGGTTCCGGGCATCGTGTTGCAGCCATTCCATCAGCGAACGAAACGGTATTTTGGGAAAATGCTTGCAGAGTATCGCCAGCATCTGAATCGTGCGGTCGAACAAATGGGTGACGGTTGGCGCAGGGGACAGCGTTTTTACCTGTCGCGCAGTCGTGGAATGCGGGGGCGATATGGGCTCCGGTGTCGCCGGAAGGCGGCGTTTCAGGAAAGCGAAGGCCAGATTGGCATCCTGGATGTTCTTGGCCGCAATTGTTTTCAAGGCGGATCCATTGGAATAGCGGTCGGGATGCCACAGTTTGACTTGTTCGCGATAGGCCTTTTTGGCGTCCGCCAGCGAAGGATTCGAAGATAGCCCCAATATTTCCAGTGCGGTGTGAACGTCCATCCCTACTATTCCCAGCGGTTGCCGCCGCGATGGTGCAGTTCGATGGTGTCGACTTCACCTTTTTCGCTGATGAAGACATTGATCCCAAAGCTTACCGTGCTCACGATCAGGGAACCAAAGATGGCCGTCCAGAAACCGTGGACGTCAAATCCGGGAATCAGGGAAGATGCCATTTTGAGCATGGCGGCATTGATCACAAAAGTGAAAAAGCCCAGGGAGAGAATGTTGATTGGCAATGTCAAAATCAGCGCAATGGGTCGAAAAAACGCGTTCAGGACGCCTAATATGGCCGCTGCCCAAAACGCGGCCATAAAACCGCTGACATGGATGCCATCGAGCAGATAGGCAGCGATGGCAATCGCGCAGGTAACCGTAAGCCAACGAATGAGCAAGCCTTTCATGAAAAGCTCCCTATCGGTCGTTTCGAATTTGGGGACGTCCGATGCTGAAGTAGGCAAACCCCTGGGATGCGATTATCGCAAAGGAATACAGGTTGCGGCCGTCAAAAATGATGGGGGCCCTCAGCAGCGCTTTAATCCGTCCGAAATCCGGATTGCGGAACTGGTTCCAATCGGTCACCACCGCCAGGGCATCGGCACCGTCCAAGGCATCGTACTGCTGATCCACGACATGTACAAGATCGTTTTCAGACAGGGTTTGACGCGCATTGAGGCCGGCAACGGGGTCATAGGCCTGTATGCGCATGCCCTGGGCCGTCAGATCGGCAATGATGTCGAGGGCCGGGGCTTCACGGATATCGTCCGTGTTGGCCTTGAAGGCCAGACCCCACAAGGCCAGGGTTTTTCCTGCCACCCCTCCCTGGTTCGCATAGTAATCCGTAATTTTTTGGGAAAGCCGTTTTTTCTGTTGTTGGTTGACGCTGTCGATGGCCTGGATCAACTCGGGTTGGTAGCCGTTTGCCTGGGCCGTAGCAATCAGGGCCTTGACGTCCTTGGGAAAACAGGAACCGCCATAGCCCACCCCGGGATAGATGAATTTATACCCGATGCGATGGTCGGAACCGATGCCGTTGCGGACTTCTTTGATATCCGCACCGACCCGTTCACAGATATTGGCGATTTCGTTGATGAAAGAGATCTTGCTGGCCAGCATGCAGTTGGCAGCATACTTCGTCAATTCAGCGCTCTTGACCCCCATGATCATCAGTTTGTCCCGGCTCCGGGCAAACGGGGCATAGAGGGCTTCCAGCAGTTTGGCGGTGCGGATATTGTCCGTACCGACAATGACGCGGTCGGGCTTCATAAAGTCGTTGATGGCATCGCCTTCCTTGAGGAATTCCGGGTTCGAGACGACATCGTATTCGAGCGTGACCCCGCGTTCGTCCAGCTTCTGCTGGATAATGGCGTTGAGCTCATCGGCCGTGCCCACCGGTACCGTCGACTTGTTGATAATGATCTTGTATTCCTCGAGGACGTTTCCGATTTTTTCACCCACGTTCCGTACGTAAGACAGATCGCAGGAACCATCGGCACGGGGGGGCGTCCCCACACAATTGAAAACGAACAGCGCCTGGGCAATGCCGTCAGTCAGGTCGGTCGTAAAGGTCAGGCGGCCTTCTTCGGTATTGCGTTTGACCAGAACATCGAGTCCGGGCTCGTGGATATGGATACGGCCGTTTTTAAGATTATCGATGATCTGAGGGTTGATATCGATGCAGCAAACCTCGTTGCCCATTTCGGCAAAGCAGGCTGCAGTGACGAGGCCGACATATCCGGTTCCGACGACGGCAAGATTCATAGATCAACTCCGCTGGGTGCGATGTTATGGGAGAACATATTTTTGATCATATATACCCCTGTTGCCCGAGAACGATAAGGATTCGCTGAGCGGCCTCATCAGGGGTCAGCTCGGTGGTGTCCACGACAACTTCCGGATGCTGCGGTGCTTCATAGGGGTCATCCACCCCGGTGAAGCCTTTGATCAGGCCGGCCCGGGCCTTGGCATACATGCCCTTGCGGTCGCGTTTCTCGCAAGTTTCCAAGGGGGTGGCCACGTGGACTTCGAAGAATCCGCCGTATTCCTCGATAACCTGGCGGATTTCGCGACGCGTTATTTCGTAGGGGGCGATGGGAGCGCATATGGCAATCCCACGGTTTTTGGTAATCTCACTGGCCACAAATCCGATGCGCCGCACATTGATGTCCCGGTCCTCTTTGGAAAAGGTCAATTTGCTGGATAAGTTGCGCCGCACGATATCACCATCCAGCAGACTTACCGGACGGTCACCCTTTTCGAGAAATTTGGAAAAGAGCACTTGGGCAATGGTGGACTTGCCGGCCCCCGAAAGGCCGGTCATAAAGACGGTAAACCCGCGGCGGCGCGGGGGCGGGAAGGAGCGTCGCAATTCAGCGACTACTTCAGGAAACGTTATCCATGCGGGAATGCGTTTGCCGGATCCGATACGGCCCCGGATATCGGTTCCGCTCATCGAAATGGTTTGAGTGCCTTCGGGAACATGGTCGCTGAAACGGAATTCATCTTCGAACGGCAGATAGACCATTTCATTGAGGGAAACAATGTCGATGCCGATTTCATCCGATAATTCTTGGGCGGTCTGGCGTGCCGCTTCGGCCCGATAGTAGTCGCGTCCTTTTGCATCCTTACCTGGGCCGGCATGGTCATGCCCCACGATAAAGTGCGTGCACCCGAAATTGCGGGCGATAATGGCATGCAGCAGGGCTTCCCGGGGGCCGGCCATGCGCATGGCCAGTGGTAAAAGGTTGAGGATATGGCTGTCCGGGGGGTAGTGGTGGCCGATGAGCTTGTGGCAGCGCACCCGTGTGTAGTGATCGAAATCGCCCGGCTTGGTCATGCCCACAACGGGCATGAGCAACAGGTTGGCATTGGCCTGTCGCATGGCATGCAGTGTCATTTCGAACTGGGGACGATGGATGGGATGGCGTGTCTGGAACCCGACTATCCTTTTCCAGCCCAGTTTTTTGTATATCCCATGGACTTCGCGCGGCGTTAAACGGCTCTGTTTAAAATCAAAACGCAGAGGCGGGCTGAGCACCTCCAGCTTGCCGCCGACGCCAAAGTTGCCGCTGCGGTGATAAAGATAGTTTACCCCGGGATGGAAGGTGTCGGTGGTGCCGTATACCTGTAGGGCTTCTTTTTCGCGATCCAACGGCCAGATTTCATCGATATGCAAAATGGCCAGAAGAAACCCTTCGGGATCGCGCAGGGTAACGGACTGCCCGCTTTCCAAACGTTTCACCGTGGTTTCCGAGACATCGAGGGTGATGGGCAAAGGCCACAGGGTTCCGTCCTGCAAGCGCATGCGGTCTATCACGGATTCATAATCCGAACGGGTCATGAAACCGTCCAGCGGGGAAAAAACGCCGGTGGCAAGGAGCTCCAGATCGCACAGCTGACGCTCATTCAAAGAAATATCCGGCAGGCTGAACGACAGGTCTTTGAGCAGGCGGCGGCGCTCCTCGTCAACGACGAGATTCACCAGAGAAGCAACAGGGGGCATAGGTCGATAGCTCCGGGGAAGCGGTTAGAATCGGTACACCAATGTTTCAGGGCGCTGGCCGATGGTTATACTTCAAAGTCAATTCCCCTAGCTTTGACGATGAACCAGGGGTTGAGTAAATTTTCTTTATTGTAACGCATGGGCTCCCCCGAATCAAACACCACCATTTGAGCCCCGGCCGCCTCGGCAATCGCCTGGCCGGCGGCTGTATCCCATTCCATCGTGGGGCCGGTGCGCGGATAGAGTTGGGCACGTCCTTCGGCCACCATGCAGATCTTCAGCGAGCTGCCTGCTGGAATCAGATCGACGTCACCGTGCCTTTTCTTTAATTTTTCAACAATGGCATCAACATCCGGCGTGCTGTGCGATCGGCTGCCAACTACTGTGAACCGCTCGGGAGAGGGCAAGGGAAGCCGTTCGGCCGCGGCGCACAATTCGGATATCCGTTGGTGCTTGTCTTCTTCAGGAGATAACAGGGCCACCAGCCGGTTAGCGGCTGTCGTCATTTTATGGGCACCGTTTTGCAGGGTGCCGAAATAGAGGACATCGGCTACCGGCACATAGATGACGCCCATCACCGGCTTTCCGTCGGTAATCAGCGCGATATTGACCGTAAACTCGCCGTTGCGTTTGACGAACTCTTTTGTGCCGTCCAATGGATCCAACAACCAGAAGGTGTTCCAGGCTTGGCGTTTTTTGTAGGGAAGTTGACGGCCTTCCTCGCTCAGAATCGGGAAATCGGTGGTTTCCAGCTGTCCAACAATGATCCGGTGGGATTCAGAATCGGCCAGCGTCAACGGTGATTGGTCCGGTTTGTGCGCAACGGTAAAATCGGTTTTATATATTTTTAAAATGGCCTGGCCGGCCTCAATGGCCGCTTCAA
Source organism: Desulfobacteraceae bacterium (assembly GCA_014237395.1). Taxonomy (GTDB): domain Bacteria; phylum Desulfobacterota; class Desulfobacteria; order Desulfobacterales; family UBA5852; genus JABZFP01. Next base: position 51,323 of record JABZFP010000034.1, read on the forward strand.
TTGCCTGATAAAGCAATGGTCCCATTGCGATCCTTTCGGTCCCTATAAACAGTGCATGCCATGCTCTTGTGTCATCACCTATTGCGACACAAAAACGCGCATTCCCCGCTATGCGACGGAATAAAAAACAACGTGCTGTATTTAATGGATAATAAATCCATGTGCAACAACAAACACCCTTTCTCTTTATCGCCACGTAAAACGCGAGGGAACAAGGATTTATCCATGGCTATGCCCCTTGCCAATCGATTCTGGTGGAGGGTATAGTAGCGGGGTTTTCAATACCGAATGGGAAAATGGCAAGGGGATGAAAGCGCACAGGATGGATGCCATGCACATCCCCGTGCGATTTGACGCGGTCTGAAAGAATGGGGTTCGATGTCAAACGGTTTCATCATTGCGGGCACGTCCAGCGGCAGCGGAAAAACCACGCTGACCCTGGCTTTTCTGGCAGCCCTGGCCGCACGGGGCTACAGCCTGGCGCCGTTTAAAATAGGGCCGGATTTTATCGACCCCGGCCATCACACCCGGGTTACGGGTACCACCAGCCGAAACCTGGATGGCTGGATGCTGACCCAGGACTACAACCAGACGCTCTTTGACCGGTGCCGCCAGGGAGCAGACTTGGCCGTGGTGGAGGGGGTGATGGGGCTCTATGACGGTTACGATGGACGCAGTGAGGCCGGCTCCACCGCCCAGATGGCCAAATGGCTCAACCTGCCGGTGGTATTGGTTGTGGATGCCCGCAGCATGGCCCGCAGCGCTGCCGCGCTGGTGAAGGGTTTCGAGCGCTTTGACTCAGGGGTTCGGTTTGCCGGTGTCGTCTTCAACCGCATCGGCAGTGCGCGGCATCTGGCCTATCTGCAGGAAGCCTTGGAGGGGCATGTGGCGATGCCCTGTCTGGGCGGCATCCCCCGAGATCTATCCATCGAAATTCCCGAACGCCATTTGGGGTTGCACACGGCCGACGATCATCCCCTGGACAAAGAAAAGATCACACGGCTGGCCCAACTGATTGAAACGCACGTTTCCCTGGATCGCTTATTGACCATTTTAGAAGCTTCAAAAGCCAGCGGCCGCCCCTCGGTCGCGACGCGTGCGAAAACCATCGAACGGGTCCGCATTGGGGTCGCCCGGGACGCGGCTTTCTGCTTTTACTACCCCGACAACCTGGAACTCATGGAGGATTTCGGCGCCGAAATCGTTTTCTTTTCGCCCTTGACGGATGACACGTTGCCGGAAGACCTCGACGGGTTGTATTTTGGCGGGGGCTATCCCGAACTACATGCTGCTTCGCTCGCGGCAAACAGCCCCTTAAGGACATCCGTAAAGATATGCTGCCAGGCGAATATGCCAATTTATGCGGAATGCGGCGGCTTCATGTATCTCTGTGATCATCTGACCGACCTGGATGGCCAGACCTGTTCCATGGCCGGCTGTTTTCCGTTCGGTACCCGCATGCTGAATCGCCGCAAGGCGCTCGGCTACCGGGAAATCCAACTCGCCGCACCATCGCCATTAGGCCCGGCAGGCCTCGTGGGGCGGGGGCATGAATTTCACTATTCGGAATTGTCCGCCACCGACAGCAGCGTTGCCAGGGTCTACGCCGTCACTCCACGCTCCGGTGCGGCCCCATCGATCGAAGGCTACCGTATTCGCCAAACGCTGGGGAGCTATATCCACTTGCATTTTGGCAGCAATCCCGATATGGCCAGACACTTCGTGGCGAGTTGCCGCCTGTTTCGAGAAGAAAGGACCCAATGACGATGACGCCGGCTGAAATCGAGGCCCTCAGTTTTACCATTATCGAACAGGAAGCCGGAAATCATGGATTTCCGGAAGACCGGTGGACCATCGTGCGCCGAATGATCCATACCAGCGCCGATTTCGATTACCTGACCAGTGTTCGTTTTCACGCCGCCGCCGTGACGGCCGGGGTAAAGGCCATCATGAAGGGACGCAACGTGGTCACCGACACCAATATGGCGCGAGCCGGGATCCGGAAAAGCGCCATCCTTCGGTTTGGCGGATCCCTGGAATGCCTGATCGACGATCCCACCGTGGCCCATGCCGCTCGGGATTCCGGTTGCACGCGGGCCATGGCCGCGGTGGATGCGGCAATTCCCATGATGCGGGACGGGCTTTATGTCGTCGGCAACGCACCCACGGCGCTCCTTCGGCTGATGGAACTCATCCGATCCGGGAAGGCCGCTCCCGCGTTGGTGATTGGACTGCCGGTGGGCTTTGTCAACGCCGCCGAATCCAAAGCGCTGTTGGTGGAAATGGACATTCCCTTCATCAGCAATGTGGGCCGCAAAGGCGGTTCCAATATTGCTGCAAGTGTCGTCAATGCGCTTATTTTGCTGGCCCTGGCAAAATCCTGATGGCGACGCCGCGTTTACGGAAACGAATCCATACAGGATAGTGCGCGGGTTAATATCTCAATCCGTGAGTGCATTGTGGAAGGGCAGCAGGGAAATGGTTGGTGAATATGGCCAACAAACGATTACGGAGCGGCTTTACCACCGGTACGGCCGCTGCGGCCGCCGCCAAAGCCGCTTTGCTGGCATTGCTGCGTGAGGAAACACCCCAAACCGTTCGGATCGATTTCCTGAGTGAGGGCAGCGTCGTCATCCCGGTCCATCGCCTGGATCATTTATCCCGCAATGTGGCCCGTGCAACTGTCATCAAAGATGCCGGAGATGACCCCGATGTGACGCATCGTGCGGAAATCGGCGCCACGGTGACCGTTTCATCGGCGGCCATCCCGAGCGGAACTGATTCTGTCGTGAAGATCCGGGGCGGCAAGGGGGTCGGACGTGTTACCAAACCGGGGCTCGAAGTGCCGCCGGGGGAGCCGGCCATCAATGCAGGTCCCCGGCGCATGATTCACGCCGCTGTCCGGCAAGTGCTGGGCAGCGATGCGCCGCCCATGACCATCGATGTCGAAGTGTTCGTTCCGGATGGCGTGCAGTTGGCCCGCAAAACCCTCAACGCCCGCCTCGGGATCGTCGGGGGGATTTCCATCTTGGGCACGACCGGCATTGTGAAACCGATGTCCCACGACGCCTATACCGCCACCATCCGATCGGCCCTCTCGGTCGCCAGGGCGTCGGGACGGGACCGGGTGGTCATGACCACCGGACGCCGCAGCGAACGCCACAGCCAATTACGCTTTCCCGACTTGGCCGAAGAGCAATTCGTCCAGATCGGCGATTACTTTCAATTCGCGTTGGCAACCGCCGCCGAAATGGCCTTTAGCCACGTCATACTGGCTGTTTTTTTCGGCAAGGCCGTCAAAATGTCAATGGGGGTGCCACACACGCATGCCGCCCGGTCGACACTCCTGCTGGACCGACTGGCCGCCTGGACGGACGAATTGACCGGCCAGACTCAATTGGCGGCGGCCGTTCGGGAGGCCAACACGGCCCGACATGCCTTCGAGCTGCTGGGTGATGGCCACCCGGCTGTCATCGCCAGGGTGGGGCAGGGGATCGTCACCCATGCAACGGCTTTTGCCGGACAAAAACTTAGCGTGCGAAGCATGATTTTCGACTATCAAGGGGCTGTCGTTTACGATTCTGACGTATAAAATATATCAATCATAACTTTAATTGTAATACTACAACCATTTGTTAAATAAATGGAAAACATAAAAGAAAAGACGGCCGGGTCCTACCCTGTCGATGTCATCGGCCTGGGAATGTCCCCGGATGACCTGACGCCGACCCATCTGCGCCTGATCGAGGCGGCGGATTTTCTGGTGGGCGGCCGGCGTCATCTGTCGTCTTTTAAAGACCGGGTTCCGGAAACGCATGAAGTGACCGCCGATTTGAAGGGGCTGGTGGCCATCATCAAAAAACGGTGCTCGAGGGACCGCATCGTCGTCCTTGCTTCGGGAGACCCGCTCTATTACGGCATTGGGGCCTATCTGGTGCGCTCGCTGGGGCGTGATCAGGTCCGTATTCATCCCAACATCACGTCGGTGGCGGCGGCCTTTGCCCGTATGGGGGAACCCTGGCAGGATGTGCGGGTGGTCAGCCTGCATGGCCGCCGTTCGGAAGAACAGCTGGAACAGGGCCTTCGCACGGCGGATCGTCTGGCGGTGTTTACGGATCCGACCGCTTCACCGCAATGGCTGGGAGGATTCATACGCCGTTGCCGGATCCCGGATATCCAGATCGGAGTTTTCGAACGCATGGGCTCTGCCGACGAAAGGGTTTCCTGGCATACCCCGGAATCCATCGAAGTCGAAAACTTCAATACCCCCAACATGGTCGTTCTCAAGAAAGCGACGCACACGAACCGGACATTTCCGCCGTTGCATCTGGGAATGCCGGAATCGGCTTTCGATCATCAAGGGGGCTTGATTACAAAAGCTGAAATTCGGGCCGTTTCCCTGGCCCGCCTGTGCCTGAGGCCCCAACAGGTTCTGTGGGATTTGGGGGCCGGCAGCGGTGCAGTTTCGATCGAAGCTTCGCTATTAATGCCGGGCGGACAGATCTGGGCCGTGGAAAAGCATCCGGACCGGATTGCCCAAATCCTTGCCAATCGGGACCGTTTCGGCGTTCCGCATATGGAGGTCGTGCAAGCGGTTTTACCAAAAGGCTTGTCGCGGCTGCCCGATCCCGATCGCGTCTTTATCGGCGGAGGCGGTCGGAATTTGACCGAGACCATCGCCGTTGTCTGTCGGCGTCTGACAAGAAACGGCGTCGTGGTCGTCAACACCGTCCTCATGGACAGTCTGCACAATACGGTCCGGTGCCTGCGGGAGCATGGTTTGACCACCGACGTGGTGCAGGTGCAGGTGAGTCGCAGCCAGCCACTGGGAGACAGTGATCGCATGCAGGCCATGAACCCGGTCTGGGTCATCCAGGGATTTCGTAATGATCGCTGACGACGATCGCCACACGTCCAATAACGCCCAGCGACCATCAAACGGAAGGCAGAATCACATCAACCCATGAGGCCAAGATGACGCAAGACCATCCCCCTGTTCTGTTTGTCGGCGCCGGTCCGGGCGATCCGGAACTGATCACCGTCAAAGGCCAAAAGGCTCTCGCGAGGGCCGATCTCGTCATATATGCTGGATCGCTGGTGCCGGAGGCTGTCCTGCAATGGACGCCCGCCAGCGCTCGCATCCTGAACAGCGCCGGCATGACCCTCGCGGAGATCGTCACGGAAATGGAAAATGCCTGGTTGGAAGGCCAGCAGGTGGTCCGCCTGCACACGGGCGACCCCAGCCTTTACGGCGCCATCTTCGAGCAGATGGCCGAATTGAACCGTCAATCGATTCCCTACCGGGTGGTTCCGGGTGTGACCGCCGCGTTTGCCGCCGCCGCTGCCATGGGTATCGAATACACGCTTCCGGAAATATCCCAGACCCTGATCATTACACGAATGGAGGGCCGCACCCCGGTGCCGCAGCGTGAGGCGCTCGCCTCCCTGGCGTCCCACAAGGCCACCATGGCCATTTACTTGAGCATTGGATTGATCGACAAGGTGGTCAGCGTGCTGCAGACGGCCTACGGGCCGACGGCCGCCTGTGCGGTGGTGTATCGAGCCAGCCAGCCGGAAGAAAAAATCGTGTTTACCACGCTGGATCGGTTGGAAGAGGAGGTGAGCAGGGCCGGCATTCGAAAACAGGCGGTCATTATCGTTGGGCGTGTGCTGGATGTCAGCCTGGAAAGCCTGCAGCATAAATCAAAATTATACGATGCCGGGTTTGCCCACGGATACCGGGCCGGCGACCCCGGCGATCCCGAATAGCGGTGGGCGATTGAACACTCGCGCTAAAAAGATGACAGCATGACACGACCCCACAGCATTGCGATTTGGGCCCTGACGCGTGAAGGGGCGCGTCTGGGGCGCCGCATGCAGCGGCTTTTGACCGGGAGCCACCTTTTTCTTGGTGGACGGGCCGGCGACACGGTCGAAAAAGAAATTCAGTTTGACCGTTTAGGCGATGCCCTGCAAGTGTATTTCCATCGCTACAGCGGTCATGTGTTCATCATGGCCACCGGTATCGTAGTCCGTTCGCTGGCCCCCCTGCTGCAGCACAAAACCAAAGATCCCGCGGTGGTGGTGGTGGACGAGTGCGGGCAGCATGTCATCAGCCTGCTGTCCGGTCATCTGGGCGGTGCCAATGCCCTGGCCCGTCGGATCGGAGACAACATCGGGGCACGTCCGGTGATCACCACCGCCACCGATCTGCAGAAGGTGCCCGCGATCGATCTCATTGCTCAAGATCGGGGGTTGGTCATCGAAAACCCAGGGAGCATCCGGCATGTCAGCATGGCGCTGCTGGAAAGTCGATCGATTTCATTGCATGATCCCTATGGCTATCTTGCCGGTGCCCTGCCAGATGAACGGTTGAGAAAAAATCGTATCTCCGCCGGATCGGATGACGGGGGTGGCCTCCTGTCCGGTGGCCCCGGCGTGTGGGTGGACGACATTCGCGTTGACCTGCCGCCGGAAATCCTGATATTGCGACCCGCAACGCTTTTTGTCGGTGTTGGTTGCAACCGGGGAACATCTGCCGCCGAAATCAGGGCGCTTCTGGACCGTGTCCTGGATCATCACCAATTGGCTGCCAACAGTATCGCCGGGCTGGCCAGCATCGATCTGAAAGCCGACGAAGAAGGGCTGCTGGAACTGGCGGCAGCCCTCAATCGCCCGTTGACGTTTTTCACGCGGGACCAACTGGCAGTCGTCACGGATATCCCGTCACCGTCGACAATGGTTGAAAAACATGTAGGAGTCAGAAGCGTATGCGAAGCAGCGGCCATTCTGGCCTCGAAAAAAGGGCAACTCATCGCCCCCAAACAGACCACCCCCAACGCAACGATAGCGATCGCCCGCCAATCCTCTACATCGTCGGCATAGGCCCCGGGGCGCTCGACCATCTTTCACCCCGGGCGCGGGAGGTGCTGTCCATCTGCGATACCATCGTCGGCTATGCCACCTATATCGACCTTGTCCGTCCCCTCATCGAAGGCAAGCAGGTCATCAGCACGGGCATGACCAAGGAGGTCGACCGGGTCGATGCCGGCATTGCAGCCGCCCTTGAGGGGCGTGTTACGGCGATCATCTCCAGCGGTGACGCCGGAATATATGCCATGGCCGGTCTGATTTTGGAAATTTGCCAAAAAAGGCAGCTGCCGCTGAAGACGGCTGGCGGGCCGGGCGCTCCCGAAGCGTTACAAATCGAAGTTGTTTCCGGCATACCGGCTCTGGCCGCCGGGGCGGCACTTTTGGGGGCACCGTTGACGCACGATTTTGCCGTGATCAGCCTGAGCGATCTTTTGACGCCCTGGGAAACGATCGCACAGCGGTTATCGGCCGCGGCGCAATCCGATTTCGTTATCGTTCTGTACAATCCCAAAAGCAAGCGGCGGCCCGATAACCTTCAGCGGGCCTGCGACATCGTTGGGCGCCATCGGCGGCCGACAACACCGGCCGGCGTCGTCACCGGTGCGACCCGTGACAACCAGAAGGTGCAGCTAACATCATTGGCGGATCTTCCACGGGCCGAGGTGGGCATGCAGACCATCGTATTTATCGGAAACTCCACCACCGAAGCGTATGATGGATTTATGATTACCCCGCGAGGGTATGCGGGAAAATATGATATTGCCAGAGGAAAGGGCAACCTTTTGCCAGGTTCCGACAACCAAAATGCCTGACATCGTATCGGATCCCAAGCCCTCTCGCGGTTTTGTGCATGTCTATACCGGAAACGGGAAGGGCAAAACCACAGCGGCACTCGGGCTTTGCCTGAGGGCGGTGGGGGCGGGTTTTCATGTCTACATCGCCCAGTTCATGAAATCCGGAACGTACAGCGAAGTCACGGCGCTGAAGCGGTTGGGCGGCCAGGTGACGCTGGAACAATACGGGACCGGACGCTTCGTGCGGGGAAAACCGTCGGACGAGGATCGGCGCATCGCCCGACAGGGACTGGAGGCGGCGCACCAGGCCCTTGCTTCCCGGCATTTTCAGATGGTCATTCTGGACGAAAGCATGGTCGCCCTTCATCAGGGCTTGCTGACCGTGGCGCAGATCGAAGCATTGATCGATGCTTGTCCGGCGTCCGTGGAACTGGTCCTGACGGGCCGTCATGCCGCGACGGAAATCATTGCGAAGGCGGATGTGGTGACGGACATGCGCGAGGTGAAACATTACTACCAGAAGGGCGTCACGGCGAGGACAGGCATTGAAAAATAAAGCCCCAGCACGTTGCCTTGCTGTTTTCGGCACCGGTTCCGATGTCGGGAAAAGTGTCGTGGCAACCGGCATATGCCGCGCCCTTCACCGCCAGGGTCGCCACGTGGCTCCTTTTAAAGCCCAGAACATGTCCAACAACTCCGGCGTAACGCCGGAAGGCCTCGAAATGGGGCGAGCCCAGATTGTCCAGGCCGAGGCGTGTCATCTTCCACCGCACGTGGACATGAACCCCATCTTATTGAAGCCCACCAGCGAGGTCGGCTCCCAGGTGGTTCTGCTGGGGGAAGCCCGATCCAATCAATCCGCCGTGGAATACCACAAGGACAAGGATCAGCTTCTGGACGTCGCCTGCGGGGCGCTGGACCGGCTGCGGCAGACTTTCGAAGCAGTGGTGATCGAGGGTGCCGGGTCATGTGCCGAAGTCAATCTGGCGGCCCATGATATCGTCAACTTCCGAATCGCCGAACATGCCGATGCCCCGGTGATCCTGGTGGCGGATATCCATCGGGGCGGGGTTTTTGCACAGATCATTGGCACGCTGGAATGCCTTGAGGAAGACCAGCAGCGGCGGGTGGCTGGGTTTATCGTGAATCGCTTTCGGGGCGATTTACGCCTGTTTCAGGATGGCGTCGACTGGATCGAAAAGCGCACCGGCAAACCCGTTTTTGGCGTCCTGCCCTGGTATCGTCATTTCGTGATCGACCAGGAGGATTCGGTGGTTATCGAGCAGCCGGAACCGGTGAAACCAGTGATCAACGGTCATTGCCTGGTGGGGGTGATTCGCATCCCGCACATTTCCAACTTTACGGACTTCGATCCGCTACAGGCTGTGGCGGGCATGGCCGCCCCCTTTCTCGAAAAAGTGCAATCCCTGGACGGGTTTCACGCGATCATCCTGCCGGGATCTAAAAACACGCGATCGGACTTGAATTGGCTGCATGAAAGCGGCTGGGCGGCAGCCATTCGACGGTTCTATGCATCCGGCGGTCATGTTCTGGGGATTTGCGGTGGTTACCAGATGATGGGCAGGGTGGTGTTCGACCCTGATGGCTTGGAAGGGGTGCCGGGTCAGACCGAAGGACTGGGCCTGCTGCCGGTGGAAACCGTTCTGCAGGCGCCTAAAACCACCACCCTGACGCGCTATCGCTGGAATGGGGTCGAAGGACGGGGATATGAAATTCACATGGGGCAGACGCATCGTGTAAATGCCGAACCGTTGATGCAAATTATCGAACGCAATGGTCAGTCCTGCCAGGATGAGGACGGGTGCCAGACAGACGGGGGCCAGGCGATCGGGACTTATATCCACGGTCTGTTCGATACGCCGGCCATGACCCGCAAGTGGCTCGCGCAAATCGGCCTTGCGCATCTGCCGGTAGATTTTCCGCAAGGTCCCCGGGCGCGTCATCAAGCCTATGAGGCCTTGGCAGACCACATGGAACGCCATCTCGATATGGAGGCCATCACCCAGCTTGTGGGTTAAAAACGGACCGGTTCGAGGCGCGTCATACCGGGCCGGTGCATTGTATTTTCAACGATCAGCGAACCAAAACGGCAATTGTAATGTCTGACTTTATATTTAACATAATAACCAATTGTAATTATACATGATAGAACTATACATTGGTGGTTGTCGTTCCGGTAAAAGCACGGCAGCCCTGCAGCGTGCCGACCGGATGGGTGCCGACCGCAAGCTTTTTCTCGCAACCTGCCAGCCCCATGATGCGGAAATGCACGCCCGGGTCGAACGGCATCAGCAGGAACGCGACGCAGCCTGGGAAACCGTTGAAGAGCCCCTCGATATCGCCGGCATCATTCGGCAGCATAGCCGTCCCCAAGCCGTTATTCTGGTGGATTGCCTGACCCTCTGGTTGACCAACCTGATTATCGGGGAAACGGACGATAAGGGCATCCAACAGCACATCACGTTTTTAGAGGAAGCCTTGTCCGTTGCGTCGGGACCGGTCTTGCTGGTGGCCAACGAAGTCGGCCTGGGGATTGTCCCTGACAATGCCATGAGCCGCCGTTTTCGCGACTGGGCCGGCAGTCTTAACCAGCGTATGGCCCGGTGTGCCAGCGAGGTCATCCTCACCGTTGCCGGCATTCCGATTCCAATCAAATCGCTCACCCGGGCCACCCTGCAGGAAAACAAATGAAAGCCTTTTTCGCTGCCATTCAGTTCCTCACGATCCTCCCGATAGGGGCAAGGGGAACCTATATGCCGCGGGCCATGATTGCCTGGTTTCCCATCGTGGGGCTGCTGTTGGGAGTTATGCTGGCGGTTTTCGATGCGGCCGTTTCAAGGCTGTGGGCACCGCCGGCCGCGGCGGCGCTCGACATGGTGCTTTTGATCCTGCTGACCGGGGCGTTGCACCTGGACGGGCTGGGCGACACCGCAGACGGGTTATACGGCCAGCGCTCCGCTGAAAAGGCCTTGTCCATCATGAAAGACAGCCGCATCGGCGTCATGGCCCTGGTGACCGTCGTGGCCGCCTTGTCACTTAAATGGAGCGGCTTGGCCGGTCTGACACAGGATCGTTTCCTCCTGTTGATGTTGATTCCGGCTTATGCCCGCGGCGCCATGCTTTTCGGCATTCGCAGTTTACCCTACGGACGCCGTGCGGAGGGAACCGGCTTTGATCTTTTCGCAACGCCCTTGACGGCTCGCGATTTCGGTGGCCTGGTCCTTGTGGTGGCCCTTTCCGGATTATTGGGGTGGCCGGCCATATGGTTGAATCTGGTCTTTATTCTCATGGTCCTCCTCCTGCTGACATATTACCGCCGTAAAATCGGCTGCATTACCGGTGACATGCTGGGCGCCATGACCGAACTGACGGAAAGCGGCCTCTTCCTTTGCATGGCCATCGAGGTGTTGCGATGATCCGGGGCCATGGCGGGAATATTTACGCTCTGGCCGAATCGCTCGGTTGTCCGGTCGACGCCATCATCGACATGAGCAGCAATGTCAATCCGTTGGGACCGCCGCCCGGTCTGCTGGAGCACCTCGGCCGGCGCATGGACTGCATCCGGACTTTGCCGGAGGTGGATGCCGGTGCCGCCGTAAGGCGATTTGCGGCGCATGTCGCTATACCCGCCAACCAGGTCCTGGCCGGCAACGGCACCACCCAATTGATCTATGCCCTGCCGCGGGCATTGGAAACCCGGCTGGCCCTTATCGTCGGACCGACCTATGCGGACTACTACGATGGATGCCGTCAGAATCAGGTGGACAGCGCTTACTGGCTGACAAGGGAAGGGGAAGCTTTCCGGCCGGATTTCGCGGCCATGGGAGATCTGTTGGCGCCCTGTGATACGGTTTATATCTGCAACCCGAACAATCCAACCGGCGTCCTTGTCGAAGGGGAGGTGCTGCGCTGCCTGAGCCGCACGTTTCCGGAAAAAACCTTTGTGGTGGATGAATCCTATCTGCCGTTCGTCGCGACGCCGGAGCGCTGGTCTCTTATGGCCGAGCGCCCGAAAAATGTCCTGGTGCTGCACTCCATGTCCAAAATTTTTCGCATCCCGGGGCTGCGGATTGGCTTTATGGCTGGCGATCCGGCGCTGATTGAACGGATGCAGTCTTTTTCACTTCCCTGGAGTGTCAACAGTCTGGCCTTGGAAGCGATTCAGTACCTGCTCGAACCGAATGAGAGTATCGATCATTTTGTTGCGGACACCCGACGCCTGCTGAACGACGAGAAAGAGGCCATGACCCGGCGATTGTCCGCCATTCCCGGTATCCGTTTGTTTCCCAGCGCCACCGGGTTTTTCCTGGTTCGGCTGCCCGACCCGCATCGCTCGCAGGAGGTTTGCCGCCGATTGGCACAGAAAAAAATCCTCGTACGGGACTGTGCCAATTTCACCGGCCTTTCCGATCGGTTCATCCGGATTTCCCTGCAAACCCGGGCAATGAACAAGAAATGCACCACAGCGCTTGAAGCGGTGCTTGCGACGTGATGCCGAACACGGGGCCTCATCCGAACGCGAGGCGCACAACGCCAAAGCATCGCCATGCCTGAAAGCGTCTCAATGATCCTGTCGCTTACCATTCTATTCGCATTTATCCTGGACCTGTTTGGAGGAGATCCGCCGTCTTTGCCGCATCCCATCCGCTGGATGGGGCACGCCATTGCCCGCTGGGAGCCAAGCTTCCGGTCACGGAAAACAAATTTGACCCTGAGGGGTTTGGCATTCACCGTCGTCATGGTCGGGGGCACTTGGTGCCTGGCGTTCATGCTGCTGAAAGCGGCCCAGGCCTTCAGCCCTTTGATCGGTGCTCTGATCGAAATCCTGATGGTTTACTTCTGCCTGGCCACCCGCTCGCTGTACGATGCCGCCCAGGAGGTGGGAAAGGCGCTGCGCCACAAAGATCTGGCGTCAGCCCGCCGCTGCGTAGCCATGATTGTCGGACGGGAAACCGATCGCCTGGATGAAGCAGGCGTTCGTCGTGCCACCGTGGAGACTGTGGCGGAAAACCTGGTGGATGGCATAGTGGCCCCGCTTTTTTATGCCGTGATCGGTGGCGGCCCCTTGGCCATGGCTTACAAGATGGTCAATACCCTGGATTCCATGATCGGTTATAAAAACGAACGCTACCGAGATTTTGGAAAAGCAGCGGCACGCTTCGACGATCTGGCCAACTGGCTGCCGGCCCGTTTGACCGTGCCGCTGGTGGCGCTGGCCGCGGCACTTTTGAATGGGCGCTGGCGATCGGCGTTCTCCCTGGCATGGCGGGACGGACAGAAGCACACCAGCCCGAACGCCGGTCTGTCGGAAGCGGCGTTTGCCGGTGTGCTGGCGGTTCGTCTGGGAGGGCCGAACCGCTATCACGGCGTGATGGTGACCAAACCATGGATCGGATCAGCGTTTGGACCGGTGCGTGCGGGAGATATTACCCGCGCATGCGACCTGCTGCTGCTGACAGCGGTACTGGCCCTTTTGGTGCTTTGGGGATTGCCCCAAATGGCGATCTGGTTCGATCTGCTGTAAAAGGAAATGAGCGATGGCCCTGCCATTTCGGACCTTGCCGCGGTCTTACAAAAAGCGCTATCCATTTCGTATCGGCACAACCTCATTTATCTATCCGGCCGGTTATACCGAGAATGTCGCCCGTCTGGGGCCGCATGTGGATGAAATCGAGATTCTGATGTTCGAGAGCCAACCGGACAGCCGGCCGACCCGACAGCTGGTGCAGGATCTTGCGGCGCAGGCCGAGGCGCTGTCGCTCACCTATAATATTCACTTGCCCACCGACCTCGATCTGACCCATCCCGACCCATCCCGACGTCACAATGCCTGCCGGATTCTGCGGGAATTCATTGCCATCCTGATGCCATTGGAGCCCTCCGTCTACGTCCTGCATCTTCCTCCCCCGGACGGCATCCAAACGGCTGAACACTTACACCGCTGGCACCGCATCGCCGCCGAGAGCCTTCGGGATATCCTGTCCGCCGGGCTTCCTGGACGTTGCCTGGCCCTTGAAAATCTCTTTTTCCCATATGACCAACTGGATGCACTGATCGAAGCATTCGATCTCAGCGTATGCCTGGATACCGGGCATTTGGCCCTGCAAGCCGGCGATCTGGAGGCCTTCCTGCAAAAATATGGCCCCCGGATTGCCATCGGCCATTTGCATGGTCTTTGCGACGGAGTGGATCACCGCGCCTTGGGCGGTCTCCCGGACCATTATTTGACGCTACTCAAGCATTGGTTGGAAGGATTTAACGGCAGCGTGTCGCTGGAAGTCTTTGCTTTCGAGCCCCTGCTGGAATCGCTGACCTATCTCGAGCACCTGATGGCGTCGGGGGGAGAATCAATCACCAGCAGCGCACAATGACGCCTTCCGGCATTTTTTAGCCCATGATCAGGCCGATGTCCTGACAGCGATAAAACGGGCCAGGTCGTTGACGGAAACGGTATCCACCCCCAGCATGGTTTGAACATTCAAACCGTCAATGATCGTGATCAAAAGATGTGCCAGGGTTTCCCGGTCATCATAGGCGGGAAAGAGGCGGGACAGGGCTTCAAGGGCCCGGGCATGCCAGTAGGCATAGGTTTCCTGGTAGCGTTGTTTGAGATCGTCGTTCCCGTTCATGGCCTGGCCGACGAGATTGAGATGCAGCCGCATGCGGATGTGGTTGCTTTTATGTTTTTGAAACAAGAGGCCGATCAAAACTTCCGGGTTGGTTTGCGGTCCGCCGGTTTCGATTAGTTCGAAAATGACGTCGGTAATATCCCGCACGTGCTTTTCCGCGATATCGAACACGAGCGCCGCTTTGGTGGCATAGTAGTAATACAGGGTTCCCTTGCTGATCCCGGCCGCCTGGGCAATGGCCGTCAGACTGACATCTTCCATACCCCGCTCGACAACGAGGCGGCTGGCCGCATCGATGATCCGTGCCTTGCGGTTCGATTGGCGCTTCAACCGTTTGCGCGTGTCCATACCATTTCTCCGTTGGATAGCGATGAACTGCCGATTATAGAAACAAAACATCGGCCGCACATATCATATCATTAATAAAAACAGACGGATAATATCGGCCATATGGCCGATATTTAAGATTGACATTATCGATTGCCTGTGTCAACAGAATCTGAAGTGAATTCATCCACCGGGAGGCTGTCGACCATGCGGCCATTCCCAATGATGGTCGGGCAGGAGGGTTTATGGATAAAGGCTACACGGGCAAAATATTGAACGTCAACTTGAGTACCGGTGATATCAGCGAGGAATCCATCCCCGATGGGGTGTACGAACGTTTTCTGGCCGGCATGGGACTCGGGGCCTACATCCTGCACCGCGACATTCCGGCCAACGCGGATCCCCTGGGACCCGAGAATATACTGGGCTTCGTGGCCGGCATTCTAACCGGCACCGGCAGTTTGTTCACCGGACGGTGGACGGTGGTTGGCAAATCGCCGCTGACCGGCGGCTGGGGGGATGCCAATTGCGGCGGTATGCTGGCGCCCGCCATCAAGCGCTGCGGTTACGACGGCATCTTCATCAAAGGATGCAGTGACACACCTGTTTATCTGGAAATTAAGAATGGCAAGGCCGCGATTCATGCGGCCGATGACCTGTGGGGCAAAGACGCCGTTGAAACCGAAGTCATCCTGACCGAACGCTGCCGCAAGAAAAAAATCCCTCGCGTGGCCTGCATTGGTCCGGCCGGCGAAAATCGTTCCCTGATATCCGGCATCTGCACCGACAAAGGTCGCATTGCGGCCCGCTCCGGGTTGGGGGCGGTTATGGGGGCCAAAAAGCTCAAGGCGCTTGTATTCACCGGTACGCGTAAGATAACGCCGCAGGATCGGGAAGAGATGCATCGCCTGAGCCGGAAGTGCAACCGCTGGGCCAGCCTCCAGATCCCGTTTGTCTCCGGGAGCATGATGGGCAAAATCGGCGCGCTCATGCGCATGCTTCCCACCCAGATGGCCATGGACGGCATGCTGTTTAAAATCATGCTCGGTAAATGGGGCACCACCTCCATGAACCAGATGTCGGTGGAGATGGGGGACTCGCCCATCAAAAACTGGAAGGGAACCAACAAAGATTTCGATGCCAACCGGTCCCGGACGGTGGACCCTGATATTTTTCGGCAGTGCGAGATCGTCAAATACCATTGTTATTCCTGTCCCATTGGCTGCGGCGGCATCTGCGCCACCAGCGGCAAATTTAGCGAGACCCACAAACCGGAATATGAAACGGTTCTGGCACTGGGCGGCCTGTGCCTCAACGAGGACGCCGACAGTATTTTTTATCTGAACGAGCTGCTCAACCGGGCCGGTATGGACTCGATTTCAGCCGGCGGAACCGTGGCGTTTGCCATCGAATGTTTCGAAAAGGGCTTGATCACCAAAGACGATACAGATGGTCTCGAATTAAGCTGGGGCAACACGGATGCCATCGTTGCGCTGATCGAAAAAATGATCCGGCGGGACGGCATCGGCGATCTGCTGGCCGACGGGTCCAAGGCGGCGGCCCGGAAGATCGGCAAAGGGGCCCAGCATTATGCCATCCATGCAGGGGGACAGGAACTGCCCATGCACGACGGACGCTGCGACCCTGGCTATGTGGTTCATTATGCTGCGGAGCCCAGCCCGGGCAAGCATACCGTCGGCGCCCAGATGTATTACGAGATGTACCGCCTGTGGAAAAAAATCAAATCACTCCCCAAACCCGATATGGTCTACTTCAAAGGTCGCAAGTATGTGGCCGACGAAGCCAAAGCCATCAGCAGCGCTGCCTGCAGCAAGTACATGAACGTCCTGAACGGCACCGGCACCTGTATTTTCGGGGCCTTCCTCGGGGCGGACCGTTTGCCCCTCTTTGATTGGATCAACGCCGCCACCGGCTGGAAGAAGACACCGGAAGAATATTTGGCCATCGGAGATGCGGTGCAGACCCTGCGCCAGTCCTTCAATATCAAACACGGGATCGATCCCCGGCAGAACATTCCCGGCCCCCGCGTCACCGGGCAGCCGGCCTTGAGCACCGGCGCCAACAAGGGACGCAGCGTCGACCTCGAGACGATGATTCGCGACTACTGGCAACAGTTCGGCTGGGACCCGTCTAACGGCCATCCGCGGCCTGACATCTTGCCGCTTACCGTCGATTCCCCAACCGACAGGACCCAGGTATAAGATCGGTATCCATGTCCAAAGAGAAAGGTTTGACCATGAACAAGGAAAACCGCCCGATCCCGGCATTTATTCGGAAGAAATGCATGGCCTGCAAAATCTGTGTGGATGACTGCCCGGTCAGTTGCATCGGTGTGGAAGCCAGCGGTACGGCCAAGGATCCCCATGGTTACCCTTTTCTGGAAGATGAGGCCCAGTGTATCCACTGTGGCCAGTGTGCGGAAAATTGCCCGGTGGCGGCGATCCAGATGGCAGCGGCCTGATATTGGAACGGATGCATCGACAACCCGACACCCCATCGGGGGGCGGGAAAGGAAATGGGAATGCGTATGGAGCTGGTTTATCGTGAAATATCACCAGGCCGAAGCTATCTGAAACGGGCCTACCTCAGCATCAACCTGTGGTTCATGGGGCGCGCAATCCAGGCCGCGGCCCGTGTGGACGACCAGGTGCGTCGTGAATTCCGATCCCTGCCGGATAAATTTACCTTTGCGCTGGGGATCATGCCGGAAGGGCCTCATTTTATCGTCCAAAAATCCGGAGTGGATAGCGCCCGCTATATCGGCCGGTGTATCGACGCCCAACCGGTCGACCTGAAGATGGAATTCAAACACCTGGAAGCCGGCATGCTGACCTTCACCTTTCGTGAAAATACACCCGTTGCCACCGCCCGTGACCGGCTTGTGGTGGACGGCGAGGTCGCCTACGCCTGTTCGGTGGTGCGGATTCTGGATATCGTACAGATCTATCTGCTGCCCAAATTGGTCGCCCGGCTGGCGGTCAAACGATATCCCCGCTGGCCGTTAGGACGAAAACTGATCAACCGTACGCGAATTTATTGGCGAAGCCTCATCGGGTACTGAGCGCCCGCCATAAACGAAAGGCCTATCACCCCCTTCGGCAAGCCAAAGACAACACTTGGTTGGTGTAACCACAGACCAACCCCTTATCGACGACAGGAAGCTTATGATACCCATACCCGCCTTTTTCGAATTCGAATGCCCGGTCAAAACCCATTGCGGACATCGGGCCCTTGACCACATGCCGTTTGAATTGCGTGCCATGGATGTGGCCAAGCCTTTATTGATCGGCGACGTACCGGCATCGCATGCCAAGCGATGGCGTCCAGTGGTGAACGCCTTCCGGGATAGCCAAATGACGATCGGGGTGGTGGAAGAGATCCCTACGGATGATCCGCAGGCGATTGTCCGCCAATTGGCTGCGATTTATCGGGATAAGGACTGTGACGCCATCGTGGCTGTTGGCCAGGGGCCCTTCATCGATATGGCCAAATGGCTGAATCTGGTGGTCTCTACCGGAGAGGAAACGCTTGATGCCATCACATCGGGTCAGGCGATTCCGCGGACAATCAAACCCCTGGCGGTTATACCGTCAGCCGCGGCCGACGGCTACGAAGTGTCGGGCTTGCTGCGCACCGGGAATGAAGCCGTCGCGTCTGTCAACCTGATGCCCCAGCTTATTTTTATCGATCCACGTTCCGTCGGTCAGCCCGACGATATAGCGATGGCCGAAACCGCCCTGATGGCGCTGACCCATGGGGTGGAAACCTTTTTCAGATCGGACGCCAACCCCATGACGGCCGTCTATGCCCGCACGGCCACCCGTCTGGCCCTGGACGCCCTGCATCAACTATCAGGAATAGGGGAGCGTGGCAGTGATCTGGCATGGACGGTGGCCCAGGCCGCTGCATTAGGCGGATGCGCCCTTGGCTGCGGCCCCTGCTCAACCACCCATGCAATCGGGCAGGCAATTGCGGCGGGCGGCAAGATCTCAGCGGCGCAGGCCGCGGGGGTTGTTCTATCCTACGCGTTGGAGCACCGTGCCATAGCAAACAATCTCGATAACGATGCCCTGTGGGGTCTCCTGTGTGACGGCGATCACTATGCGCGGACCCCTGACAGCCAGCGCGGGTCAGCCGCCTTCTATTTTTTACGAAGCCTTCTAAACGACCTGTTTGATCGAACGGACGGTCAGATTCGGCGGACGCTGCAGGATGCCGGTCTGACACGTGAAGAACTCCAGGATGTGACCGTTTTGCCGGATCCACTGGCGGAAGAGGGCGATACAGGCGACTACGCCACCATCATGGCCCATGCCTGGGACGGCCGACCGCTTCGATAACGCTTGAAAACCATTGCGAGGAGAGTTTGACGCTATGCTGCACGTGCCAGGATATTATGAATACTGCTGCCGGGTTAAGGTTGTGGCCGGACATGACGTGTTGGAGCGCATTCCGGCGATACTCGAGCGGGTTCACGCCACCCGGCCGATGATCGTTACCGATCGCGGTGTGGCCGGAGCGGGCCTGATTGACGTTATGACCGAAGCCATGGGCGATCAGGTGACCATTGGCGGCATCGAAGACGACGTGCCGCCGGATTCATCCATTGAAGCGGTTCGGCGGATTGCCGAGGCCTACCGTAACAATCGATGTGATGCCTTGATCGCGGTAGGGGGCGGCTCGGTGCTGGACACGGCCAAAGGCGCCAATATCATGGTATCGGAAGAGACCGACGACCTGATGGCCTTCAGCGGCGTCGGCACTTTGAAACGACGGCTCAAGCCCCTGATCGCTATTCCCACCACCGCCGGCACCGGGTCCGAGACCACGCTGGTAGCGGTGATCAAAGATCATGAGCGACACCAGAAGATGCCGTTTATCAGCTACTTCCTGTTGCCGGATGCGGCGCTGCTCGATTCGCGCATGACCCTGACCCTGCCGCCGGCCATTACCGCCGCCACCGGTATGGATGCGCTTACCCACGCTGTTGAAGCCTACACGTGTCTCGCCAAAAACCCCTTGAGCGATGCCAACGCCGTATCGGCCATCGAACTCATCGCCAAACACCTCCTGCCGGTCATGAAACAACCGGAAGACCGCGATGGGCGCCTGGCTCTGGCTGTGGCCGCAACCCTGGCCGGCATGGCCTTTTCCAATGCCATGGTGGGCATGGTGCACAATATCGGCCATGCCACCGGAGCGGTGTGCGGGGTTCCCCACGGCACCTGCATGGCGATTTTACTGCCGTACGGTTTGGAATACAATCAGCACCGCAACGGCCATTTGACGGCGGAATTACTGTTGCCGCTGGAGGGGGCCGACACCTATGCACGAACACCGCGCAACCAGCGCGCCCAGCGGGTGATCGCCCGTGTGCGGGAAATGAATCAGTCGCTTCATGATATCACCCAGGGGCAACACCCGCGCTGTCTGCGTGAAACCTATGATCGTGACGGCAATGCCGCCGTACCTTTCGAACGCCTGCCGGATATCGTCGCGGCGGCCAAAAATGACCCGGCGGTGTTTCTCAACCCCGAGGACCTTGACGACGAGGACTATCGCATGGTGCTCGAACATGCCTGGGCCGGGACGCCGCTGGATTGCACCCGTATCAAAAGAGGGTAGCGACACGGCGGCTTGACCCGGATACGGAAACCCGCTATTTTCGGCCGACCAACACACCGCATCGACGCCTTCACCGGTGAAGGCCTTTGTCGGGCCTGCTTTCTATCTATTGTCAGATCACGCGGACAATCCGTATCCGTATAGCGGGGTGCATCGTTTATAGTTCGGTGGTGTTGGCTTCAATGCTAAACGCGATCGCGAGACGAGATGGCCGGCTTCACGCTATACACGGGCAATCGACTGGAACGGCTGGCCCGGGAACTGGCCAGCCGAACCCGGCTCCGGGCTGGTGATCCCTTCACACCGGAAATCGTTGTCATCCAGAGCCGTGGCATGGAACGCTGGCTGGCATTGGAAATCGCCCGGCATTCCGGTATCGCCGCCAACCTGGTTTTCCCATTTCCGGAAACATTTCTGCAATCGGTCATCGAAGTCCTCCTCCCCGATGTCAAAAACGAGACGCCCATTCAGCGTGCGGCCATGGTTTTCGGCATCTTCGCCTCACTACCCAGGCTGATTGAGACCAACCCGTCCTTTAGCCCCCTGCGTGCCTATCTTCGTGGCGATGACACCGGTCTCAAAAGGATCCAACTGGCCGAACAGATCAGCCAATTGTTTGACCAATATTTAGTGTTTCGACCCGACATGATTTCCGCATGGGATACGGGGCAGGCGGGTGGCGACACATCGCATCACGCCTGGCAGGCCGCCCTCTGGCGCGACATCATCCGGCGCATGGACGGAAAACCGCATCGCGCGCGGCTCTGGAAACAGTTGCTGGATGCCTTGCACCGGGGATCGGTACCGTTGGAGAAACTGCCGCAGCGGGTATCGGTATTCGGCATTTCCTATCTGCCGCCGTTTTACCTGCAAGCCCTGGTCGCCCTATCCGCGGTCATGACCGTCGATCTCTACCAACTCAATCCGTGCCGTGAATTCTGGGCCGATATTGTCAGTCAAAGAGAGGAAAAGCGATTGCGGCGGCCCGGTTCGGAAAGCGCGGCCATCATCGCCGACGAGGGTCTCCATCGGGAAGAGGGCAACCGCTTGCTGGCCTCCATGGGCAGCCAGGGACGCACGTTCCACCGGTTGATCGACGAATTGGATATGCCGGTCATGGATGATTTCCAGTTGAACCCGGCCAACACGCTGCTGGCCGCGATTCAGAATGATATTTTGCTTCTAAAAAACCACCCGCCTGACGATAAGCCGTATTTTGATGCGGACCCCTCCGATCGGTCTGTTCAAATTCACGCCTGTCATGGTCCCATGCGTGAAATCGAAGTGCTTTATGACCAACTGCTGGATTTACTGAACACCGATGTGGATTTGGAACCACGGGATATCATGGTGCTGACCCCGGACATCGAAAGTTACGCCCCCTACATTCAGGCGGTATTCGGCGCGCCCGAAGATGGCGCCCTGCGGATGCCTTTCAGCATTGCCGACCGGGGCCCGATGGCCTGCAACCCAGTGGTAGAAGCGTTTTTCTTTCTATTGAAACTCAGCCAAGCACGGCTGCTGGTCAGCGAAATCCTGACCCTGCTCGAGGTGCCCGCGGTCCGATCACGATTTGATTTGGTCGATGAAGACATACACCTGATCCGGCAGTGGATTTCAGAAACGCGCATCTGCTGGGGAGCTGATGCCGCCGCCAAATCTCGTCTGGCGTTGCCGCCCACCGAGGCCAACACCTGGCAGGCCGGCTTGGATCGACTGCTCATGGGCTATGCCCTATCCACCGAAGACGGCCTTCTGTTCAAGGGGATTCTGCCCGCCGGTGGCGCGGAGGGGTCGGATGCGGAAGTCTTGGGGCACCTAGAGCGGTTCATTGCCACCTTGGCACAATGGCAGACCCGATTAAGTCCATCACGGGACCTATTGGAATGGTCGTCCCATCTGATGCAACTCATCGATGATTTTTTGAAGCCCGTAGCCCCGGATGACCGCAATATCCTGCTATTGCGCCGTTTGATTGCCGACATGGCGGAACAAGTTACGGCAGCGGCGGCAAGCGAAGCAGTGGGCATCGAGGTGGTCGCGGCCGTGCTGAAACGCCATCTGGAAGAAGAAATTTCAGGGGGCGGGTTCATTTCCGGGGGGATCACCTTTGGTGCGCTCCTGCCCATGCGCAGTATTCCGGCGAAGGTAATTTGCCTGGTAGGCCTTAACCATGACACCTTTCCCCGCGAGGATCGGCCCATGGGGTTTGATCTCATGGCGGCAAACCCGCGCATTGGTGACCGATCCCGCCGCAACGATGACAAATACCTCTTTCTGGAAGCCCTGATATCCGCTCGGCGCTATTTCTATCTCAGCTATTGCGGTCACGACCGGCAGGACAACACCTCGCTACCACCGTCGGTGCTGGTGAGCGAACTGATCGATTATCTTGTAGACGGGTACCCTGTTACGGAGGAAAACCTTTTGACCCGCCACCGCTTGCAGGCCTTTTCGCCCGCATACTTCACCCCGGAAGATCGCCGGTTATTCACCTACAGCCGCCAGGCCCACGATGCCGCGGTCAGCCTGGTCATGGCACGCCAGCACCCCACGGAGACCGGGCGCTTTCTGGCCGCGCCTTTACCCGAATGGGATGCCAGTTTTCAAACCGTCGCGCTCAAAACCCTGACACAGGCCGTGGTACATCCGTGCCGGTTTTTACTGGAACAGCGTCTGCAGGTGCAATTAAACGATTATCGCTTGCCGGAAGATGACCGGGAACATTTTACAATGGATCCCCTGGATCATTTTACGATAGGTCAAACCCTTATGCAGGAATTGTTGGCAGGTCCTTTGGCGCCGGAGATCTTTGAAAAATTGAAGGCCACCGGTCGGTTGCCCCATGGCGACCCAGGACGCCTGCGATTCACTACCCTCTGCGACGAAGCAAAAGAACTGGCCGACACCGTCAAGACCCTTCATGGTAATATTTTGCCCGTCGCCGTGCCGGTTGATATTCAAATTCCGCCGTATACGATTACGGGTGTTCTGGAGAACATTTTTCCTTCGGGGCAACTGTGCTATCGCTTCAGCAACACCAAGGGGATGGATCTCGTGGGGGCCTGGCTGCGTCACCTTGTCTGGTGCCGGATACATGACGAGACCGAAAAAAATGTCACCACGGTTATCAACAGGGACGGGCAGCGGCGCTTCCGGCGGGTCGACAACCCCGATGCGCATCTGGCGCAGTTGCTGTCCGTCTACTATCGTGCCGGACATGAACCGCTGCCGCTTTTCCCCCGATCATCCTGGGTCTATGCGGTGCGGCGTTTTGAAAAAGCCGATCCGGCCGACAAGGCCCTGGACCATGTCCGATCCCTTTGGGATCAGTCGTTTCAACGGCCTGGCGAAGCAGAGGACCCCTATGTCCAATACTGTTACGGTGATGCCGAACCATTGGACCAGGCCTTTGTCGACATCACCGAAACCATCTATGGGCCGATGATGCAACACGTCGAACGAATTTAAAAGGTGTTGACGATCAGCCGGTGGTGATTCCGCATGAACGCAAAAACACAACAGCCCTGTGATGGCCGGGGCGGCACGATCACTTCCATCACAATGGAAACAACGCCGCTCATGAAACGGTCGGTCATTTTCGTTGACAACCGCCGGGCCGCTTATGCCCTTCCGCGCGATAGCGAGCGGTTGGCGATCCGTCATCCCATTTCCGACGAAACCCTGGCCGAGTTGCAACGCCGCTATGATCATCATGGGGCCTATCTGCAGGCGGTCCGGTTTTTGGGGCCGCGCAACCGGAGCGCCAGCGAAATCCGGCAGCACCTCACCGTCAAAGGGTGGCCTGTCAAAGCGTCCCACCAGGCCATCGAGCGGCTCGAACAAGAAGGCTATGTGGACGATCGGTCGTTTGCCCGGCAATGGATCGACTATCGTTCCCGCACCGCACCGCGCAGCCGCATGGTCATTATGCAGGAATTGAAGCAGAAAGGCATCGCACGCGAAACGATCCTGTCGGCCGTGGCAACCATGGACGAAGCCGCTTTAGCGCTTGACTGCGCCCGGAAGAAAGCACGTCAATGGCGTCGGTACGACGGTGTGCAAAAAGAGCAGCGCATCGCCGCCTTTCTGCAACGTAAAGGATTCCCTTTCGCTGTTTGCCGGGAAACCGCCCGCACGCTTGCCCGCCAATCACAGGAGGATTGACTTTTGCACGGCATGCCATTAAAAGTCCACGACACCGGCAAGGTCTGGGCGAACGCATGACCGCCCAATGGACGGCCGGCTTTGCGTAATCGGAGGTGTTAATTCGCCATGGTTCCATCCATGACCATCTATATTGCAGCGGTATTGGCCGCCAACTACACAGCGACGTGGTTCATCCCACTGCCGATTTTTGGTATGGTATCCGTTGGAACGTTGATTTTCGGCATAACGTTCACCCAGCGCGACCGGGTGCATCGCTACGGGCGCAAGGCGGTCTATGCCATGATCTTGCTTGCGGCGGTGGGGATGGTGCTTGAGTCCCTGCTTTTGGAAGTGCCCTGGCGGATTATCCTGGCGTCGTTTATCGCCATCGTGCTGAGCGAAGCGGCCGACACTGAAATTTACCACCAATTGCTCCATCGCAGCTGGTTGCAGCGTGTCACCGGATCGAATCTGGTCAGCATCCCCCTGGACAGCCTTCTTTTCAACCTCATTGCCTTTATGGGTGTTTTCGAACCGGCCATGCTGGTGGCCATCATCTTTGGCGAGATCGTCACGAAATTCACCACCGGCGCCCTGGCCGCGCTCTGGCGAACACCGCCCAAAATCGAAAATGCCCCCGTGTGATCGTGCCGGACACGCGTCGTTCGGTGTGTCCTATCAGGAATGCGAACGCCTTATCCCGGTTTTTATATAGCCCCTGCAACAACCCTACAGTGGACTTGACGGACAGCGGGCGGACCCGTTAAAGATATGTCAGGAAAGGAAACGACCGGGCGAAACGCACCAGACTCGCGTCGGTTCTGCCGATGGTTTACGCAACCTTGGATAGGAGCTTGCCATGACCCAAGTCGATCGATCTGCTGAGGGTCCGACGACCGAAAAGCGGACAACCCCCCGCATCGGCGTGGAATTATGGGCTGAAGAATGTTGCGGCGCCGATGTCTATTTCCATCGGGTGACGAACCTCAGCCGGGACGGCTTTTTTATCGAAAAGAAACTGCCTTTCCAGGCGGGGAAGACCGTTCATATCCGTTTGGATCTCCCGGGCGCCCCAAGCAAGCTGTCCACCCGGTCACGCGTGGTCGAAAATTACCGCGACCGGCACGCCAATTTGCGAGGCGCCGGATTTCAGTTCCTTGACATGGATGCTCAAACCCGTGAGGGAATAGCGGCCTATATCGATCGAATGGATGCAGAGGAATAGACGAAAACGGTGCGCAAAGGCGATACCCGACCATCAATTTCAGCGGCAGACCATCATGCGGAGGTGCTGCAATGACCCTAACAACCTTCCTGCAAAAAGCCGGTAAATTTGAAATTCAGGCCTATCGTAAACCGGCGGATCATGTTCGACTGGCCGAGACGCATATTGCCTACTCCGGTTCACCGTTCCAGCATCCCGACAACCCGGATAAAATCATCCTTGTGGCCGACCCATACAGTCAGAATACCTTTTACTATGAATTCAACAAGGACGACATCGCGCTTGCGGAAAGTCTGCCCAGCATCGTCAACCTGGAAAATGAATCGCTGACCATGGTGCGCCTGTGGGTGAAAAAAGGAACACTTGCGGTACGCTGCACGCCCTTCAAGGTTTCCAACACGCTGGGGTGATGGGAATTGGTGCCGCCTGAACATCACCCCGCGATACGGTAACAATCTCCAGATATACAGATTTTCCGGCGGTCACACGCTGTGGCCAGCGGGCCAACACGCAAAGGCCTTCCTCGGCCGGAACGCATATCACGCTTCCCGAATGACCCCGCGTTACATTTAAAACGCGCCGAGTTGACACGGACGTATTTTGATATCCAAGGCCTCGCACACGTTGGCCACGGTCAGGCGCGGCACTTTCCGGCGGCGTGCGATGGCCCAGGCGTCCGCGCAGGGCAGCCGGGCGTCGGACAACGCCTCACGGATGTCTTTTTCCAGCTGGGCGTCCCATTGCTTCGGTTTGGTGACGATCCGCTTTTCAGGCGTATAGCCAAACAAACCCAACTGGCAGCGCAGCAAGCGAACCTCCATTAAATCAAGCGCCATTCCGATATCGGCGGGCGACCGCCCAAGATCCTTGGCAACGCCATGGGCCGCGGCACAGGTGATGCGCCCGTTTTCCACCGCCTTTCTTAAGGCAGACGCCACTTTTTCTTCCAGATGGGCGGATTCCGGATGTTTGCCGGCATAGCCTTCCTGATGTTCTTTCGACATGTTGCCTCCATGACGGATAGGGTCGCAGAAAGACGGTCGCCCGTCTTGAGCTTCCTGATTCAATCCCGGTAGCGGTGGACGACATGGCCAATGAAAATGCGCCATGCGAATAAGAAATCAGCCGGATGGTCCGACCGGGTGGCCACCTTATGCTAAAAGCGTTTCGTGATCAAGATCTCATCCATGATGGCGTGGCGACGAGAGCCATCCGAATCCGGCTGAACATAAATTGACACCACCGGGAAGGATTGGTAGGGTAGCCGATTCGATTGAGTGGAGACACGGTATCTGCCGTCCGGCAAAACCCCACGACGCTGGTGCTATCGCAAATCGCAGAGGAGATCGCAAATGAACCCGAACGAAAATTTCATGCCGAGGTTCCGGACCCGGGAGGAACTGGAGGCGCATCAACTCAAAGGCCTGCAATGGACGGTGGCCCATGCCTATAACGGTTCCCCGGATTATCGCAATAAATTCGATCTTGCCGGCGTGACCCCCGACGATATCCGCAGCCTGGACGATTTGCGCCGCTTGCCGTTTACCACGGCCGATGATTTGCGCGCGGGCTATCCTTTTCCACTGCGGTGCGTCCCGTTCGAGAAGATCGTCCGCATCCACTCCAGCAGCGGAACAACCGGGAAACGCAAAAACCTCTGTTATACGCAAAAAGATGTCGACGACTGGGCGCACTTCTTTGCCAGGTGTTACCGCATGGCCGGTGTGACGGAAAAGGATCGGGTCCAGATCGCGGTCGGCTATGGTGTCTGGACGGCTGGGGTCGGCTTCCAGGCCGCCTGTGAAAAAGTGGGCGCCATGGCCCTCCCGGCCGGTCCGGGGAATGTCGATCTGCAGTGCCAGTTCATGCTGGACCTTCAGTCCACCGTGCTGTGCTGCACTGCTTCCATGGGCCTTCTGCTGGCCGAAGAAATCAATCGCCGCGGCTTGACCGACCTGGTCAACGTCCGCAAGGTCATTTACGGATCGGAGCGATCGTCCCAATCCATGCGCCAGAAAATCAGCAGCCTGCTGGGAGGGGCTGAACTCTTCGACATTACCGGACTGACGGAGCTCTACGGCCCCGGCACCGGTATCGAATGCCCGGACCACGACTGCATTCACTACTGGGCGGATTATTACCTGCTGGAAATTCTCAACCCGGAAACGCTTGAGCCGGTCGAAGCAGGGGAGTGGGGCGAGATGGTGGTCACCACGCTAGCCAAGGAAGCCGTCCCCCTGATTCGATACCGCACCCACGACATCACCCGCATCCTGCCGGGTGAATGCAGTTGCGGCAGCATCATGCCGCGACATTCACGCATCATGGGACGCACCGACGACATGTTTATCTTTCGTGCCGTCAATATCTATCCGTCCCATATCGACACGATCATTTCCAGCATCCCCGGCCTGGGATCGGAATACCAGATTCATCTCACGCGCGATGCCGCGGAGCGCGGCAACATGCGCATTGTCACCGAAATCAGCGAGCAGGAAAATATGGCGGATTGTCAACCCCTGGCAGCGGTTCTGTCCAAGAAAATCAAGCGCGAACTGATGGTGACGCCCGAGGTGGAGCTTGTGCCCTACGGCAGCCTGCCGCGCTCGGAGCGCAAGAGCCAACGCGTATTCGACACACGGATTCAGGATTCCATCATCTGACGATCCGCTGAAAAGGTGCTGCCAAAAGAACCGTTTAGGGTTGCGCGTAAACGAGTATAAAGAATGAACCGGCATCGATTCGTTGTTGTTCCTTTCGAACAATTGAGCCCGGAAGCGCTGACGGGTTTGTTGGAAGCCTATGTCAACCGAGAAGGCACGGACTATGGGCATATGGCACCGCCTTCGCTTCGCGAAAAAGTCGACCAGGTTCGTCGCCAGTTGAAGGAAGGATCGGCCGTTATCGTTTTTGATCCGGCCGATCAGAGCTGCACCGTCATGCCGCGCCATAAACTGCCGACCGATTCGACCTTCTGAGGGCCGGCAGTTTGTTCCACGCGACCTCCGGGAAAGATCCGAATGGTCGACGCTGTCGCATAAAGATTTTTTTTCAGGCTTCCTGAGGCTCGTGTCCCCTGATGCAACCATTCGACGCCATTCAAAGCCCGATAAACGGTACCTGTCTCATCGAAGCCGGTGCCGGTACCGGGAAAACCCATACCATCACGACCCTAGTATTGCGGCTTATCCTTGAAGAGGCCCTTCTTCCCGAACAGATTCTGGTCGTGACTTTTACGACGGCTGCTACGGCGGAACTGCGTGATCGTGTGCGCCGTCGTCTTCAGGACGCCCGCCACATCCTTCAGGGGCGATCATCCGGTGATGCGGTCTTGGGCGCTCTCCTTGACCAGGGCGGCCCCCGGGAGATCGCCCTGGCACGTATCGAGGACGCCCTGGCCAATTTCGACCGCATGCCGGTTTTTACCATCCACGGCTTTTGCCATCGCGTCCTCAACGAAATGGCATTTGAAACCGGCAACGGGTTTGATGCCGAACTGGTGACGGATGCCTGGTCGATCATACAGGGCCTGGCCGATGATTTCTGGCGCAGAACCTGGTTCGAAGCGTCGCCGGAACTTATGAACGTGGCCTTTAAAACCATAAAAACGCCGGAAGATCTGGTCCAACTCTACAGCCGCTATGCCATGCCGGATCTCAAAATTCTGCCGGATTCCCCCAATTCCATACCGGTTTCCAACGCGGTTTTTCGCGAGCGCTGTGCCGAAACACGCCAACAGTGGGACCAATACCGGGACACCGTTTTGCCGATGTTGGCGACACCGAACCTGAAAGCCAATATCTACGGTAGCTTGGATCGACCCGTCAGCCCGGATGATTTACGCAGCAAACGTGATGAAAAAATTGATCTATGGCGCCACCAGATGGATCGCTGGGTCCAGTCTTCGACCAGTGGCCTGCCACTGCCGGACGCACTGACCTATCTGAGTCAAACCAAATTGGATGCCTCGGCCAAAAAGGGAACCCATGCGCCGCAGAATCCTTTTTTTGTAGGCTGCGATCGTCTGCGGGAGGAAGCCCAACGGCTGGAAATGGCCATACAGCAGTGGGTGATCGCGTGGCAGGTTCGGTTCTTTAACGTCATCGATGAACAATTGGCGCGTTTCAAACAGGACAACCAGGTACTGTTCTTCGACGACCTTTTGGTGTTGGTCCGAAATGCCCTGCGGCAGGATCATACCGGCCAGCTATCCGGCATGCTGCGTTCGCGTTATCGCGCTGTTCTGATCGATGAATTCCAGGACACGGATCCGGTACAGTACGAGATCTTCAAAACGCTCTTCACGACCGGCGAGCACCGGATGTTTTTGATCGGCGATCCCAAACAGTCCATCTATGGCTTTCGCGGTGCCGATATCATCACCTATCTGAAAGCCGCCCAAAGCGCCGGGACCCGCTATACCTTGACACAAAACTGGCGTTCGACGCCGGACATGGTGCACGCCGTGAATGTGTTGTTCGGCCAGTGCAAGTATCCTTTTGTTTGGCCAAATATCGCTTTTCGACCGGCGACGGCTGCTCTCGCCGGTTCGTCGGTCCCGTCGATTCCGGATGGATTGTCACCGCTGACCATTTGGTTTCTGGACACCCCCGCTAAAGAAAAGGGTCGCGGAAAGGTTACCAAAAAGACGGCATCCAAGCGCATTGGTGCCGCCGTTGCCCATGAGGTGGCGCGGCTGGTCGGTATGGCAACGCCGGAAAAGGGGGACGTCGCATTCAGGGATATGGCGGTTCTGGTGCGCACCAACCGACAAGCCCAGGAGATCAAACGCTGTTTTGCCGCCGCAAGCATCCCGGCCGTGGTGTACAACGCGGGCAGCGTATTCCATCGGCCGGAAGCGCTTGACCTGCGACGGGTTTTGGATGCCGTGGCGGACCCGGCGGCGGAAACAGCCGTCCGCACCGCCTTGACGACGCCTTTTTTCGGGCAGAAGGGCGATGCGCTGGATTTCAACCTCCACACGCCGCGTTGGTGGGAAAATCTGCTCGATCGGTTTTTCCACTATCGTGCGCTGTGGATCGAAAACGGGTTTATCCGCATGTTCCGACACCTCCTGGTCAACGAACAAATAGCGGTGCGCTTGCTCAAACGTCCCGACGGGGAACGCTATGTCACCAATGTTCTGCATCTGGCCGAATTAATGCACCAGGTATCGGTCGAACGCGGTTTGGGAATGGGCGAACTCATCCAGTGGCTTAACATGCAGCGACTGGAGCCTTACGACACCGCCGACGCCCATCAAACCCGCCTGGAAAGTGACGACGATGCCGTCACCATCCTGACGATTCACAAAAGCAAGGGACTCGAATTCCCCATCGTTTTTTGTCCCTTCGTCTGGGAGGGACTTTCGTCGATTCGCCCACCGGCACTGTTCCATGATGCCGATCAGGACGGCCGACGTATTTTGGACCTGGGATCCACCGAAATCGAACGCCATATGGCCCGGATGGCCGAAGAGCAGATGGCGGAAGCGCTTCGTCTCCTGTATGTCGCTGTCACGCGGGCCAAGCTCCGCTGCTATTTGACCTGGGGAAAACTGCCGTCGGCGGAGAAATCGGCAATGGCCTACCTGATGCACGCCGGTCACGACAGCCTCACAAATGGCAGATTGTGGCCTCAGCTGCAGGCCATGGCCAACGCTTTTCTGAAACAGGACAGCACCTCCCATCGACGGGACATTCTGGACTTGGCCCACCGATCGGACGGCACGATTGCCGTCATTGATCTGCCCCAAACAGCAGATCAACCTTCCGGTAAAAAGAAACAGCCCACTTCTGTGGAAAACTCCCGAATTTTCCGTCGGCCCGCAAAGCCCCCATGGAAAATTGCCAGCTTTTCATCCTTTATTCACCATCGTCACGACGATACGGAAATACCGGAGGAGGGCCTGGATCGTGAAGAAATGGGCCCTGACCGATTTCGTGTCACCGAAACAGGAGACCCGTCACAATCCATCGGCGATATCGGACGATTTGAAGCCAGTGCGCGGGCCGGACTCTTTTTTCACGAACTGCTGGAAAAAATCGATTTCAGCGCAGCGACAACCGATGCGCAATGGCTGCGTCTGGTGGAAAATCGCATACGGCATTATGGGTTCGATCACCACTGGCGGGAGCCGATCATGGCGATGCTTCAACGGGTGATCCATACCCCACTTCAAAACCATGACGGGTCGGTCTATGCCCTCCATCAGGTTTCTCCCAAGCAGCGGTTGAACGAACTGGCCTTCCACCTGCCGCTGGGCGCCGTAACTGCAGCGTCACTCGGTCAGGCTTTTTCGGCTTGCCGCCAACCGGTTTTCCAGGACAGGCTCCCCATTCTGATGAACCAGTTGGATTTCACGCTTTCGGGCGGTTATCTCAAGGGGTACATCGACCTTGTTTTGCGTCATGATCATCGCTATTTCATCGTCGACTGGAAATCAAACCTGCTGGGAGGGGCATTTGAGGACTATCGTCCGTCCCGCCTGGCGGAAGTCATGGAAACCGATTTCTATTTTTTGCAATATCATCTCTATACCCTGGCATTGGATCAATACCTGCGATCCTGTTGCCCGGACTATTCCTACCAGAGGGATTTTGGCGGCATTTACTACCTGTTCATTCGCGGCATGCGATCCTTCGCCGGATCCACCACCGGTGTTTTCTTTGATCGGCCGGCACCCGAATTGATCCAAGATTTGCGTCGCACTTTGGGCATTCCATCGGCCACCGTCAACGACCTGCATCAGACTTTTAACATAAAGCAATAAATGAATAATTTATCTTTAAATAATTTTTATAACAGTAAATTGTTCAGAGATATCGATATCGCTCTGGCACGCCTGCTGGCACGACTCGCACCCAACGATCCCCCTGCCGTACCATTGACCGCCCTGTTGGTCAGCCGCGCGGCTGGCGAAGGACATGTCTGTATTGATCTTCACCAGTGGGCCGGACATGAGCTTAAAGCGTCGAACGAAAGTCCCCCCTTGGGGCGGTGTCCCGACGTTGAATCATGGATCGACCAACTGCGGGCATCTACAATGGTCGGTGCTGCCGATAACCATAGTCCGCTCGTTTGCGACCGTCATGGTCGTGTTTATCTTCAGCGGCTCTACCGGCATGAACAGCAGTTGGCGCAGCAGTTTCGACAACGCGCCTTATACGTCGCGCCTGAAATGTCGCCGGATAGGGTGGCGCGGATACGATCCCTGTTAACACGCTATTTTGATCCTTCGCCTTCCGACCGGTCTCCGGATTGGCAAAAGATAGCTGCTGGTGTGACCCTCATGAAACGGCTTTGCGTCATTTCCGGCGCACCCGGTACCGGCAAGACAACGACCGTTGCAAAACTTTTGTGCGTCTTGATCGAGTTGACGATGGAAGCCCCCCTGCGCATTCACCTCTGTGCCCCAACCGGCAAAGCCGCTGCCCGGTTGGGGGCATCGTTATCCGACGCTCATCGTTCGTTGGATTGCCCGCCTCCGGTCGCTTCAGCACTGGCAGCGTTGGAAACGAGCACGATCCACCGCTTGCTCAAGACTCAACCTGGTGGAAAAGGGTTTGTGTTCAATGCGAAAAACCCCTTGCCGACCGACATGGTCGTGGTGGACGAAGCGTCGATGGTCGATCTCGTCCTGATGGACCGCCTCGTCCAAGCAGTTCCGGAAGACGCCCGCTTGGTTATTTTAGGGGACAAAGATCAACTGGCCTCGGTGGAGGCCGGGGCTGTATTCGGCGATCTCTGCCAGGATGCCCAAAAACGACGCTACTCACCTGAAATGCGCCATTTGCTGGGCACCTTGGCACTGGTGACGCTGCCTGCCGCGAAAGAAAACATGTCGGACGCGCTGGCGCTGGATGACTGCACCGTCATGCTGCAAAAAAATTACCGCTTCGACCAAAAAGAAGGTATCGGAGCCTTGACCCAAGCGGTCAATTGCGGTGACAGTGGCCGGATCAAAAGGCTCTTTCGAAAAGATCGGGGGGCAACCGTTAGTTGGGAGCAATGGCGCCGTCGTTCTGAATTTCACAAATTACTTGCAGCGCACGTCCTCAAAGGCTATGAAACGTATCTTACCAGCCGGGATGCAGAAGAGGCCCTGTCGCGCTTTAACCGTTTTATGGTTCTATGCGCGCTGTTCAAAGGTCCCTTCGGTGTGGAACAATTAAATCAAACCGTGGCCGATCTGCTGCAAAAGGAGCGGCTCATCCATCGGGCCCGCCCGTGGTTTAAGGGGCGCCCGGTGATGATTTCACGCAACAGCTATCGTATCGGTTTGTTCAACGGCGATATCGGTCTGACCTGGCCGGATTCAGATGGTCGTCTCAGTGTATGGTTCCGAAAAGAAAGCGGTGAATTACGGGCCGTCAGCCCGCAGCGTCTGCCCGAGCATCAAACCGCTTTTGCCATGACCGTGCATAAAAGCCAGGGGTCGGAATTCGATAGCGCGCTCCTGATATTGCCGGACCAGGATACCCCCGTATTGAGCCGCGAATTGGTCTACACGGGATGTTCACGGGCACGCCACCAGGTGATCCTGATGGCGCAGGAGAACACAGTCGATCAGGCCGTATCCCGAACGGTCAAGAGAAGCTCCGGACTTTCGGATGCCCTTAGGGAGGAATCAGGAAAAACAGACTGACCCCATCGTTTCGGCAGTAAGCGCGCAATTTCAACCTTGGAGCAGGAGCCTTATCATGACCAAAAAAACTGTTATTACCGGAACCGGACGTTACG
This sequence comes from Desulfobacteraceae bacterium, assembly GCA_014237395.1. Taxonomy (GTDB): domain Bacteria; phylum Desulfobacterota; class Desulfobacteria; order Desulfobacterales; family UBA5852; genus JABZFP01. Next base: position 85,729 of record JABZFP010000034.1, read on the forward strand.
TGCCGCCGCGTGTTGTAACCAATGACGACCTTAGCCAGTGGATGGAGACTTCCGATGAATGGATTCAGCAGCGCACCGGTATTGAAAAGCGACATTGGGTCGATGAAGATGCGCCTGTTGGCCCTAGTGACTTAGGACTAGAAGCGAGTCAGATCGCCCTGAATCGGGCAGGATGGTCCCCTGCGGATATCGATTTGATTATTTTTGCCACGTTGAGCCCAGATATTTTTTTTCCTGGCCCCGGCTGTCTACTCCAGCACAAGCTCGGACTGAGTGCCACCCCGGCTTTGGATATCCGGCAGCAATGCACCGGCTTTATCTACGGGTTGGCCACGGCCGATGCCTATATCCGCAGCGGTATGGCGACGAAAATCCTTCTTGTGGGCGCCGAGGTCCACAGCACGGGGCTCGACATTTCTACCGAGGGGCGTGATGTGAGCGTTATTTTCGGTGACGGAGCCGCGGCGGTGTGCCTTGAGGCCGTGGACAGCGACCAGGATGTGGGCGTCTTGGCGTCCGTGCTGCACGCCAAGGGATCGATGGCGGAAAGCCTCAAGACAGAGGCTCCGGCGTCACGGGAGTGGCCGCGTTTGACGGCTAAAATGATGGAAGAGCGGCGCCATTTTCCCCATATGGACGGCAAAGCGATTTTCAAAGAGGCGCTGCGCCGCCTGCCGGAGGTGACCAAAGAGGCTTTGGATCAGGCCGGGCTGACAACCGAGGATATCGATCTTTATATCCCGCACCAGGCCAACATGCGCATCAACCAGTTTTATCAGCAGATGATGAAACTTCCGGAAGAAAAGGTCTTTCACAACATCCAGCGCTACGGCAATACGACGGCGGCCACAATTCCGCTGGCCCTGGACGAAGCCCTGGAGATGGGCCTGATCGGAAAGGGCAGCACGGTGCTTTTTCTTGGATTGGGCTCGGGCGTCACCTGGGGCGCCAATATTCACCGTTTTCCCGAGTAAAACCTCCCAGACTGAACGGCCCGACGACGATCACCGTCGCCGGGCACATGAAATCGTGTCCGCCAAAATGCCGCGCACACGATCGAGGAGATGGCAGGCGTGGGCACATTGCGGCAAATTCTCCTGATTTTCGCAACAGCGGCAGGGGCTTTTGACCAGATAGCCGACATCGAAATCGAATTGGCAGGTATACGCGTATTTATGTGAGGGGATTTTGGGGTATCGCATGTTGGGGCCGTCGTTTTTCATTCTGAGGGTGACCGGTCGAGAAATCGGCGGTACTCAACCATTTTAGCGAAAGCCTGAACGGCACGTTCCGGTGTTTCAAAAAATACCCCGTTAAATTCGCACCCGTCAACCGTGTAGACGGTTCGATCGCCGTCTTCGCGCAGAAGGCTAACCCCGAAAACCGGTTTACCGTATTTGGCGCATAGCATCGCGATGCGTTGCACATATGTTTTTTCAAACGATTGCAGGGTTTTTCGTGCCAATTCCAGGAATTCAGGATCAAGCTCCGGATCGGCCGCGGCGGTTGCCTCGGTTAACCGTTTGACGAAGATCCGTCGACCGAGGATCCCGAGATTGATCACGCCATCGCACCCCTCCCAGCGCAGCAGTTCCTCCATTACCGCCAGCGGAAGATCCAGATCATTCTCTCCAACCAGGTCCACCGGATTCGTGCGGCTCCAGTAGGGGGGCAGCATCGTATCGATCCGTTGGACAAGGGCATCATCCAGCGGCGGTACGTCGATACCATTCTGGGCGCATAGATCGGCCGTAACGACTCCCCAGCCACCGCCCAATGTCATGATGGCGGCCCGGTTGCCGGCGGGTAAGGGCAGGGAAGAAAAGGCCGCGGACAGGTCGAGGAGTTCCATGGGGCGATCCACTTTGACAATGCCGGCCTGATGGCACATGGCGTTGAAGACCGCGTTATCCGAAGCCATGGCGCCGGTATGGCTGGCCGCCGCCCGGTTCCCGGCCAGGCTCTGCCCGCCCTTCAGCAGCACAATCGGTTTCTGGCGGCTGACCCGCCGGGCACTTTCGAAGAAACGGCGGCCCTGTTTGACGCTTTCGATATAGAGCATGACGGTGCGGGTCAACGGGTCGTGTTCGAAGCCTTCCAGAAAATCCTCGATCGTCAGCATAGCCTCGTTGCCCGATCCGGCAAACCCCCGGATGCCGATCCCCTGCTGCTCGGCAAATGCCAGAAGCTGAGTTCCCATGTTGCCCGATTGGGCCACGACCGCCGTATGGCCGGCTTTCGGTCGGACCGGCGACCCCGTGCAGTAAAAGTGAATATGCGGGTTGCAGATGCCCATGGTATTGGGCCCCAGGATGAGCACGCCGGCTTCACGGGCCTCTTTTACCAATGCGTGCTCTAAATCAAGGCCGTCTCCGCCGGTTTCACCGAACCCGGACGTGATCAGCAGCATGTTCCGGATGCCCTTTTGTTTCAATTCCGGTAGCAATCCCCGCACATGGGCGGCGGGAATGGTTACCACCACCAGGTCGATAGCTTCCGGGATTTCGGTAACCCGGCGGTAGACGTCGCGTCCGGCGATTTTGCCGCCTCGTGGATTGACGAGATAGACATCGCCTTTAAAGCCGCCGCCGACCGTATTGGCGAAAAGCATGTGGCCCCATTTGCCGAACTGGGCGGAAGCACCTACAAAAGCGATCCGGCGGGGGTAGAACAGGTTGTGGATGTCGCCGGGCGCCACCGCTTCGACAAAACGCTGGGCTGTGCTTTGGGCACGGCAGGTGATCAGAGCATCCACGACATGGATCGATCCATCAGATCCAATCATCAATGGGTTGAGGTCGATTTCAGCGATGTCGGGAAAAGCCGACGCCAATTCGGATAGTTTAAGCAGCACATCCGCGACACCCGCGCGATCGACAGCGCTTTCCCCGCGAAAAGCGTCCAATAGGGATGCAGCGCGGATGGCCGCGATCATTTCGGTGGCCTCTGCAGCAGAAAGGGGAAGGAGTCGACAGGCCGTGTCGGAAAGCGCCTCGGCCAGCACGCCGCCGAGACCGAACATGATGACAGGACCAAATTGCGGATCCCGCACCATACCGGCCATCAATTCCCGCCGGGCGCTGATGTGAGGTTGGACCAGGAGCCCCTCGAGGCGGCCGTTTCCATGGGTCAAAATATCCTTCGCCGCGCGCTGTAGATGTTCCGCCGTCTGCAGGTTGACGTGAACCAGCCCCATCTCGGATTTGTGCAGCAACTGGTGTCCAAGCCCCTTGAGAACGACCGGGTAGCCCATGGTCTCCGCCGCCGCCAGGGCCTCGTCGACATCCAAGGCCACGGTTTCTTCGACGACCGGAATGCCGCAGCGACGCAATACCTTTTTGGCTTCGTTTTCGTTTAAAGCGCCACCGGGTCTTTGGAGCGCGTTCCGGATCGTTTGCGTGATATCCACGGTCATTTCCATTGCTAAAGGCGGATTATGCCTGGTTGACCTGCAAATCTGTTGCGCATCCCATTTTCAAAGCGTCGGATGGGTATGGCGCAAAAGAAATGCTTATAGCGCTGCGGTCCACCGGGGTCAAGTGGATAGCGCGCTATGTTTTTGGAAGGGGATGGTGGCAGGTTTTAGCAAAAACGTCACATAAGATCAGCGTCCAAAGCCTTGAAAATTGCGGCGCATGTTTTCTCTCAGGGAACGTTGTTTGGCGTTGAACAGTGTGTAGCTGTAGCGGATATTTTTTTCAATAAGATCCGGATAATTACGGATGTTATGCTTCAGCTTGATGGTATTCGAGGTCACTTTGCGCAGGAGGTCGATTTCCTTGCCGACCACGTGGGTTTGCCCCATCTTTACGGCATCCAGAAAGGCTTCCCGAGCGGCCGGGCAATCCGCATAGGTGACGGCCTTGCCCATTTGCGACAAGCGGTGACCGTCACTACCACCGGTAATCCCCTTGCCGACATTAAAGCCCAGCACCGTGCTCTGCAGATTCCATTTGTTCATGTTTTCAGCATTGATGACTTCGATACCGTCCACCATGTCATATAGCGCCAGGAGCCGTGTTTCCGAAAAATACGAGTTATGGATCCCGGAATAGGCGGCACTGTAAGGGTGCGGAAAAACGACGACGGTTGGAAAGCGGCGGGCGGCTTCGATGATCGCCTCCATCTCCAGGGATGTCGAACTCATGATTTCGGCGCCCATGGCCGGTAAAATGGTGTGCGAATAAAACCGTTCCAAATCACCGGACGCATAAAAATAGACCAGCACATGGCTGCCTTCGGCCGATGTGACTTCGATGCCGGGTATGCACAACAGATCATCGTGACCGGCGAGTTCAACCGCGCCGCCAATGGCGTTGTGGTCGGTGATGGCGATTCCGATACCCAGCCGACGAACATATTCATAGATCTCGGCAACCGAGTTGTGACCGTCGGAATGTTGGGTGTGAAAATGCATATCAACGACTGTAAAATCGTTGCAAAGACTTTCAAGATCCGGTTTTTTAAATTGAATGCGGTGCTGTGGTATCGTCGTCATGTCGTTCCCGTTTGATAGCCGAAAGCGTCAGAAACTCAGGTTTTTTCCCGCTGCCGATCAACAGCCACCCACAATGGGGGCGCGATAGCAGATATTACCGTCCTGATTCAGCCGTGCGCTGCGGTTTCAAGATGATTTTTCTTGTATGGATGTGTATAGTACATATCGTCCGAAATGGGAAATTCTTAAATAAAAATGATTCCTAAATTGGCAACGCTGTAAAACAGGCAAGGCGTAGCTGACATCCGCTATTGAATTGGCATCAGAGGAGGATCCATGCGCATCGGGATGGGGTACGACATGCACCGGCTGGTTGCCGGGCGACGTTTGATTTTGGGAGGTGTCGAGATCCCTTTTGAAAAAGGGCTCTTGGGGCATTCCGATGCCGATGTCTTAACACACGCCATTTGTGACGCCCTGTTAGGTGCGGCAGGTTTAGGCGATATCGGCTGCCATTTCCCGGATACCGATCCGACCTGGGCCGACATCGAGAGCTTTAAACTGTTGGACCAGGTCAGGGAGATGATCAGCGGGAATTGGGTCATCGCCAATATCGATGCAACCGTGATGGCCGAGGTACCGAAAATTAGTCCTTTTCGTGAAGCGATGGTGTCACGTCTGGCAGCCGTGCTGCGGCTGAACCCCGTTCAAATCAATATCAAAGCCACCACGGTGGAAGAGCTTGGCGCGGTTGGACGGGGGGAGGGCATCGCCGCTCAGTGTGTTGTATTGTTGCGCAGCGCGGCGGCTGCGGCATCTAGTTGAACGGAAAATGCCCTGATAAGATCGCTATCGCACAACCACCATTCGCTATTGTAGCCGCAGGTTGAAACTGTTTTTATGACACCATTGTTCAATCTCTGCACCACCATGACGCCACAAGGGGATCAGCCCCGCGCCATCAGCACCATGATTCGGAACCTGAAAAAAGGGGCCCTGCATCATATTCTGCTGGGTGTCACCGGATCGGGCAAAACATTCACTATGGCCAATGTCATTGCGGCGTTTTCCGTACCGACCCTTGTGGTTGCGCCCAACAAAACACTGGCTGCCCAGCTCTATAATGAGTTCAAGACCTTTTTTCCCGATAACGCGGTCGAGTATTTTGTCAGCTATTACGACTACTATCAGCCGGAGGCCTATATTCCCGCCAGTGACACTTATATCGCCAAGGATTCCTCCATCAATGAAATGATCGACAAGCTACGGCACTCAGCCACCCGTTCGGTATTGTCCCGCCGGGATGTCATCGTCGTGGCAAGTGTCTCCTGCATATATGGACTGGGCGCACCGGAAGACTACCTTGCCATGCGGGTGGACATCGAAAAAAACAGCGAATTGGAACGGGATGTGCTGCTGCGACGGCTGGTTTCGATGCAATATGAGCGCAACGATATCGATTTTCACCGTGGCACGTTTCGGGTGCGTGGCGACCGTGTGGAAATTTTCCCGGCTTATGAAGAAGATATTGCGCTACGGGTCGAATTCTTTGGCGACGAAATCGATGCCTTGGCGGAAATCGACCCGCTGCGTGGCACGGTCATACGGTCTATCTCCCGCGCATCTGTTTTCCCTGCCAGTCATTACGTTACCCAAGCCGGCACACTGAAACGCGCCACCGCCACCATCATGGCGGAACTGAAAGAGACTTTAGACCATCTTCATCGTGAAAATCGGCTGGTGGAAGCGCAGCGACTGGAAGAGCGGACCCTGTATGACCTCGAAATGATGAATGAACTGGGCTATTGCAATGGCATTGAAAACTACTCGCGACATCTGACCGGCCGGTCGCCGGGAGAACCGCCGCCGACACTGTTGGACTATTTTCCGGATGATTTCCTGTTGTTTATCGATGAGAGCCATATTTCCGTTCCCCAACTGGGCGGCATGTACAAGGGCGACCGCAGCCGTAAAAAAACACTGGTCCAATACGGGTTCCGACTGCCATCCGCTCTGGATAACCGCCCATTGAAATTTGAAGAATCCACTGCACGATTCAAACGCAGGGTTTATGTTTCGGCAACACCCGCCGATTACGAACGGGAGCTGGGGCAGGACAACCTGGTGGAGTTGATTGCGCGTCCCACGGGATTGGTCGACCCGGAAATCGAAGTGCGCCCTGCTGGCGCCCAGGTTGACGACCTCATGGATGAGATTCGCCGACGTGTCGAATGCAGCGAACGGGTGCTGGTAACGACCTTGACAAAACGCATGGCCGAAGATTTGTCCGAATACTATACGGATCTGGGACTTCGGGTGCGTTATCTGCACGCGGACATTTCCACACTCGAACGTATCGACATCATTCGGGATTTGCGGCGGGGTGAATTTGACGTGCTGATCGGCATTAACTTGCTGCGGGAAGGACTGGATATTCCGGAAGTCTCGCTGGTGGCGATTCTGGATGCGGACAAAGAAGGATTTCTTCGTTCGACCCGCTCGTTGATTCAGACTTGCGGACGGGCGGCCCGCAACGTGCGCGGCAAAGTTATCATGTATGCGGACCGCGTAACGCATTCCATGCAACAGGCAATATCCGAAACCGAACGGCGACGGTCGATCCAGATGGCTTACAATAAAAAACATGGTATCACGCCGCAGACCATCCAGAAAGAAATCGTGTCGATATTCGACACCTTGTCATCCTCCGGCGATAAGGCGACGAATCGTGTCAGCGAACCGCGGGAAGCCTATCGGACGATCGAGGATATGGAACAATCGATCCAAAAACTCGAAAAAGACATGCTGCAAGCCGCGCGCGACCTTGAATTTGAGCGTGCGGCGAAATTGCGCGACCGTATCCAGGCCCTCAAAGAACGCATTGTTTTCGATGGAAACATCTAATCTCGCTTGGTGTCGGTAAAAAAACCAACGACGCTTTCGGAATTAACCCGGAGCCCCATGACGCCATCCCCCGACAATATCAGGCCTGATCTGAAGGAAAAGGTGCGTCAGGCCGAGACCGCCCCCGGGGTATACTTGATGAAGGACACTGCCGGCCGCATTCTCTATGTGGGTAAAGCGAAAAACCTCAAGCGTCGTCTGGCATCTTATTTCTTGAAAACAGGCGCATCCGACATCAAAACCCGGACCCTGTTGCAGCGGGTGATCGATTTTGACACCATTGTCACCGGCTCCGAAAAAGAAGCCCTGCTGCTGGAGTCCAATCTGATCAAACGCCACCGGCCGCGCTACAATGTCATTCTCAAAGATGACAAGCGCTACCCGGTGCTGCGAATCGATCTCAATCACCCCTATCCCAACCTGTCCATCGTTCGCAAAATTGGAAAAGACGGCGCCGCCTATTTTGGCCCCTTTGCGTCCGCGCTGGCGGTTCGCGAAACGCTCAAATTTATCAACAAGTATTTTCGCCTGCGGAAATGCAAAAACCGTGAGTTTTCCCAGCGAACCCGCCCCTGTCTGCATTACCAGATGGATGCCTGTTACGGTCCTTGCTGTCTCGAGGTGGCCCCATCTTTCTATCGAAAAATCGTAGACGAGGTCATCCTTTTTCTCAAAGGCCGCACACCTGAACTCATCCGAAAAATCCGCAATGAGATGGAAACCGCGGTCCAGAAGCTGGCTTTCGAAGAAGCGGCCCAACTGAGGGATCGGATGCAGGCCATGGAAATGACACTTGAAAAACAGCGGGCGGTGACCAAAGATCTGCGCGATCGAGATGTCATCACGATCGCGGCAGGCGATCAACTCGTCATGGTCAATGTTCTCTCGATCCGCGCGGGCTACCTCCAGGGCAGTCGAAATTTTAGAATTACGGAAACGCTCGCGGACCAGGCCGAACTCTTAAGCACCTTTATTCGCCAATTATACCCGCCCGGTGCCCAGTGTCCCCATGAAATTTTAACCCCTGTGGTGCCTGCCGATGCCCCTCTGTTGGAAGACTGGTTCCAATCGGAACACGCGCAATCCGTCAAGCTCTTCCATCCCCAGCGGGGGGAGAAAAAGCAGCTTCTGGAAATGGGCCACCAGAATGCCGAAAAAGCGCTGCGGGAATGGATGGCGGATCAGAGGCAGCGACAAACACTGCTGGAGAGCGTCGGGAAGCGACTTCGCCTGATAAAAATACCGCGACGCATCGAGTGTTTTGATAACAGCAATTTATTCGGGCAGTCCCCCGTTGCCGGCATGGTCGTTTTTGAGGATGGCCGCCCCTGCCGGTCGCAGTATCGCAAGTTTGCCATTCGAACCGTCGGCAAGCCGGACGATTATGCAGCCATGGAAGAAATCCTGCAGCGTCGTTTCAGCCGTCATCCGGAGTGGCCGTTTCCGGATATCCTGCTGCTGGATGGCGGTAAAGGGCAGTTGAATATCGCCGTGGATGTCATCCATCGATTGGGAATCGAAGGACGTTTTGCCTTGGCGGCGATTGCCAAGAAGGAAGTCGATCGTGGGGAACTGCGGGATAAAATATATATCCCCAACCGGGCCAATCCGGTCAGTTTTGCCAACGATGAGGCCGCGCTCCTGTTTTTACAGCGCATTCGGGACGAAGCCCATCGGTTTGCCATCAGTTTTCATCGTCAAAAACGGAAAAAGAAAGCCTTTGCCTCGGATCTGGATGGAATTCCGGGTATCGGCCCCATCCGCAAGCAAACCCTGCTGCGCCATTTCGGCAGTTTAAACGCAATCCGGGCAGCGACACTCGAAGAATTGAGTGCCCTGCCCGGCATGAATCGCAAAACAGCGGAAGCGCTATTTCATCGCCTGGCGTCGGGACGCGAATAGGCAAACGTGCGGTTTTCCCAGCACGGCCCGACGGCCTGCTTTTTTTGATCAGGACTTGAGGTTTTTCAGGACACCCTTCAATTCTTCCACGGCCGCCGCCGACTTGTCCAATGCGGCTTTTTCAGCTTCCGTCAACTTGATTTCGATGATTTCCTCAACACCGCCGGCACCCAGTTTCACGGGCACACCGATGAAGAGCTCTTTGTAGCCATATTCGCCATCAAGATAGACGGCGCAGGGAAGAATTTTCTTGCGGTCTTTCAAAATGGATTCCGCCATTTCCACCGCCGATGATGCCGGGGCATAAAAAGCGCTACCGGTTTTAAGCAGCCCAACGATTTCCGCACCGCCGTTGGCCGTGCGATCAACCAGCTCGGCAATGCGTTCCTGGGGCAGCAACTCGGTAATCGGAATGCCGGCCACTGTGGAATAACGGGGCAGGGGAACCATGGTGTCGCCATGACCACCCAGCACAAAGGCATGGATGTTTTCGACCGAGACCTTGAGCTCCATCGCAATAAAGGTCCGGAAGCGGGCCGAATCAAGAACCCCGGCCATGCCAATCACACGGTTTTTAGGAAATCCACTGGCCTCATAGGCGACATGGCACATGGCATCCAGCGGGTTGCTGACGATGATCAACACCGCATCGGGGGAATATTTGGCAACCTGCTCTGTAACTGCCTTAACGATTCCGGCATTGGTGCTGATCAGATCGTCACGACTCATGCCGGGCTTGCGCGGAATGCCTGCGGTAATGATAACGATGTCCGAGCCTTCGGTCGCTTCATACGCGTTGGTGCCCGTTACCTGACCGTCATGCTTTTCGACCGGAGCGGCCTCCATTAAATCCAACGCCTTGCCTTGCGGGACGCCCTCGACGATATCAACCAGAACGACATCGCACAGGCCTTTTTCAGCCAGTCTTTGAGCGGCCGTAGCACCGACATTGCCTGCCCCGACAACCGTAACTTTTTTGTCCATGTCCGACTCCTTATTCCACAATGGGGTTGAGAGTTAAAAGAACCGATTTCATATGCGTATGATAAAAAAAGAATTTTTTAACACGACTAAAAGCTATGTCAATAGATTTATCTGTTCGGACTGTATTGACTTTTCTTCTAAAATTTGAATATATTCCACAGGATAGGCATAACCCATTTTGTTTGTTAGAGATTATTTCCAGACAAAATACGCTGGTATGCGACACAGGGTGAACAACGATGAGGTTTTAATGGATCCTAAGGACCAGATTATATCGCTTTTGAAGGAAGCTGATCTATATCAAAATCAGGGGCTTTTAAACGAAGCAAAAGAAAGGTTCAAAAAAGCGACGGAAATTATAAAGAAAAGCCCCGATATCAAAAACGGACAAGCGCTTATAGCCAGCATTGTAAAAAAGGTTGTTGATCTCAACCAAAAAATAAATCAAATCAACCAGGCCACATCGAAACCGACGGTATCGGACAACAAACAGAATCTTATCAAGAAACTGTTTGCCGGCGGTGATGAAAAAGGTGATTTCACAAGCGCTTTGGAAGGCGCCATCGCACTCGCAAAATTCGGACAATTTGACCGCGCCATGAAGGAGTTTGAGCAACTCCTGGATGTCGAAGCGGTGCGGGTGGCGGCGGCCAAAAACATCGTCCGATGCCACCTGGAGACGGAGGCGCTTGAGGAGGCGGCCCTGTGTTTTGAAAAATGGGCTGGAGACGATCGGTTTAGCATTCCCCAACTTGACAAAATTCGCTTTTTTCTGGAGGGTCGTTTTCGCAAATTAGGTTTCGAGCGTGAATTATATCAGAGAGAGGAAACCATCTCGGATGAGGATATGGAAACACTCGAAATGGAATCGCCCCCCACTGAAACGCCCCAGACATCCCGTGATGCCGTGCCTTCCCACGAACCAGCACCTGTTCTGGAAGAGATGGAACTTCCCGAAGAAGATGAATTCCTGGATATCAATTCGGTCGGCATCCAACTTCCGTCCGGCCCCTTAAAAGGACGCATGGTTGAATTCGATGTCAGTTTCCAAACCGGCAACTCCATCAACCTGATTATCGCGAGCAAGGAAAGTTCGCTGCTCAACGAGTTATCGAAAGGCACCAAGCTTACCGACATGCAGTTTTTTTCACCGATTGCCATTTTAAACGGCTCCGGTGTCGTGACGGCGAAAACGCAAATCAAATCAGGTCCCAAAGAAGGTGACTACAGCCTGGATATTACGATTTTAACCACTTAATGCGCTCTGAAACGATTGCTGGAGCTGATTTGAATGGCTACGTTCAACTTTAAAAAACGAGAGATAGAGTGCAAAATCGTCTATTACGGCCCGGGACGATGCGGCAAAACCACGAATCTTGAATACATCTTCAAGACCTACAAGAAACAAATCGCGGGGGAGATGGTTTCCATCGATACGGAAGGCGATCGAACCTTGTTTTTTGACTTCTTGCCGATGGGATTGGGAAAAATCAAAGGATGTGATGTTAAAGTTCAGCTGTACACCGTTCCGGGGCAAGTCCAGTACAGTTCAACACGCAAACTGGTTTTAAAGGAAGTTGACGGATTGGTTTTCGTAGCGGATTCGTTGGAGGTGCGTCGAGAGAAAAATATGCTTTCCTTGAAAGATCTCCATGAAAACTTGAAATCCTATGGAACCAGCATATTTAAGGTCCCGCTGGTGATGCAGTATAATAAAAGAGACTTGGAGGAAGAGGGGATACCGCTCATGTCGATTGAGCGTATGGACCAGGATTTGAACCGGCAGCTGAAAGCGCCCCATTTCAGTGCCAGCGCCATTAAGGGGCAGGGTGTCCCCCAAACCATCATGGAGTGCCTCAAACGAACACTTCTGAATTTGCAGAAACAACTTAAATGGGCAAAATAGACTGAGTATCCATGGCCAGTAATATTGTCCTTTCCGGTAATTTAAGTTTTCTCAATTTGGCTGAACTTCTTCAGTTGCTGGGCTCCAATGGCAGCAATGGCATCTTGAGAATAGACGCCAAGTCGAGTCAGGAACCCGGCATCGTCTATTTCCGAGGTGGCAACCCAGCCCACTCGCTAAATGGTGAGTTGCGCGGCCTTGAGGCCATTTTTTCATTATTCGGATGGATGGAAGGTGACTTTTCCTTTAGTGACGAGCCCTATGATGGCGAAGTAACCATCAATAAAAGCCGCATGGAAATCATTCTTGACGGCCTTCGCATGCTTGATGATGGCGAAATAGAAAAAGTCGAGCCTGTCAGTATCCAGACCGAATCCACACCGCAAAAAGAGGCGGTGAAAAAATCTTCCTTACCGCTGATTAAGGGGCCATTAGTCGATTATCTGCACGTTGTCGATGAAGAAGAATTCTTTGACGGAGAAGAAATCATTGTTGAAGGCAACCACGGCAACTGGATATGGGTTATTCTCGAGGGAACCGTCGAGTTGTCCCGGTCGACCCCCAATGGACCGATTAAATTTCTCCAACTCAGTGATGGCGCCTTTATAGGAAGCATCAGCTCCTTGTTGTCGGACGAAAGCGTGCGCAATGTCACCGCGCAAGCGATTGGCAATGTGCAGTTGGGTATGCTTGATTCACAGGGTATGGGAAGTGAATTCAGCCGCATGCCGCCTGAATTTCGGAACATGGTGAGGAGCCTCGATAATCGTTTCAGCGAAATTATGACGCGTATGGTCGCCTGCTCCATTGGGAAAAATGACCCTGCCAAACTCCTGAAAGACAAAAGGCCTGTTATCAAGGAAGGAAAAAACGACGACAAATCATTTGTCATCACCGGTGGCCGCGCTTCGATCGTTCGAAACACGAAGCATGGGGTTGTGCCGTTAATTACCGGTCTGAGCAAAGGTGATTTCATCGGGCACATTCCCTTTCTCGATATGGGATTAGAACCCTCTTCTGCCATTGTGTTGGGTGATAAACGGTTGAAAGTATCAACCATTGATCAGAAGTTATTGCAGCATCATTACGATCAACTATCGTTGACGTTTAAAAATATGCTTGAAAATATTTCAACCAATATCCTGGCGACAGCGATGGCCATCTGTGAGCTCGAAAAAAAAGCCTCGCAGCGATAGGTTGACATTGACCCTTTTGACAGGAGAATCAGTATGATATCCGAAAAAAGAAAACATATGCGGGTGAATGCGCTTAATTTATCCCATGTTGCTGTTGATGATCGGGAGGAGGCCGTCAAGCAGGCAATTGGCCGCACCCTCAATGTGTCGGAAACCGGCATCTTACTGGAAACCCATTTTCCGATTGAATCGGATCAAAATGTCGAATTGACCCTGGGATTCGAAGAGGATCTTGTCAATCTCAAAGGCAAGGTTATCCATTTGCTGAATGGTGAAACTGGCAAATTTGAAATGGGAATTCAGTTTACCGACATCGACGAGGAAGCCATTCTGGTCATCAAAGATTTTATCAACAGATTTCGCGAGCTGAAGAATAAATAGACGCGCATACACCGTTGACATGACCATCATTCCTTAACCCCCAAACTGAATACACAGGAGAGATACAATCCCCATGGCCGCCGCCTTATATGAATCGAAATTAGATCATTTGAGTATCCTTAAAAAAGGAAAAGTCAGAGATATATACGATCTTGGTGATTGTTTGTTAATGGTGGCAACGGATCGTCTATCCGCCTATGATGTGATTATGCCGGATCCCATTCCCGATAAGGGGAAAATTTTAACCCAATTATCCATTTTTTGGTTTAACCTGTTTTCAGACATGGTGCCCAATCATTTACTCGAGGGGGATGTGTCGTCTTTCCCATCGGAATGCCAACTCTACCAGGATATCCTGGCCGATCGCAGCATGCTCGTTAAAAAAGTCGAGCCATTGCCGATTGAATGTGTCGTTCGGGGCTATATTTCAGGGTCTGGCTGGAAGTCTTACCAAAAAAACCATACCATTTGCGGTATTTCACTTCCCGCAGGCTTGAAAGAATCGGAGAAACTCCCGGAACCATTGTTCACACCGTCAACCAAGGAAGAAGTTGGACAGCATGACATCAATATCAGTTTTGAAGAAGCGGTTAATCGCGTTGGACGCGACGTCGCCGAACAAGTTCGCGATCTGAGTCTGTTGATTTATCAAAGGGGGGTTGACGTTGCCTCAAAAAAGGGGATCATCATTGCCGACACCAAATTTGAATTCGGGCTGCTTAATGATGAGATTGTATTGATTGACGAAGTGCTTACACCTGATTCGTCGCGATTCTGGCCTCTTGCGAGTTACACACCTGGGGGCCCACAACCCAGCTTTGACAAGCAATTTGTCCGAGATTATTTGACATCCGTTAAATTCAATCATCAGCCCCCCGGCCCTCGGCTTCCAGCGGATGTCATTGAAAAAACACGCGAAAAGTATCTTGAAGCACTCAAGCTGCTCACCGGATCAACGCATGGGTTATAACTACGATTGCGTCGAACTGGATCGTATCGATACTGCCAATACTTTTTACCAGATCAGCACAGCACAAGATAAAGCCTCGCTTGAAACATCGATTGGCCGCATTGGCCTGATATGCCCTGCCATTTTGCAGCAAACCGACCAGAATCTGGCTGTCGTCAGTGGTTTCAGGCGGATTGAGGCTTGCCGGAAGCTCCGATGGAAGGCCATTCCCTGCCGAATCTTGCCGCAGGACGTCTCCCCGATGCAATGCGCTGAAATCGCCATTACGGATAACGTTTCTCGGCGATCCCTTAATATCATCGAACAGGCAAGATGCCTGCGGTTAATTGAAAGGGCCGGCAAGGATGCGGCCGTGTCTCCGGAAATGGCCACCCTTTTGGGTGTTCCTTTGAATATGGCGTTTATTGCAAAAATGCGCACGGTATTAGCCGTCTCGGAGACAATTCAACAGCGTATCATATTGGGAAATATTCCGTTGCCGGTTGCAATGATGCTTTCCGAATTGACTCCGGAAGATGCGGAAGCTGTGTCCGCTATATTCAATACCCTTCCTATGGGGCTGAATAAACAACGAGAAATTTTGCTTCATTTAAACGAAATTTCAGCTCGGGAGGATATTCCTGTATGGCAACTACTTGAAGAGGAACCTATCCAATCTATTTTGAATTCTGAAGACGTGGACGGAAATCAAAAAACCCGCAACCTACGTTTATACCTCAGACAGAGAAGGTATCCCCGGCTTGTAAAAGCTGAGCAGCAGTTTCATGAGAAAATTGCCGCGTTGAGACTCGGGGAGGGCATACAAATCATACCCCCGACGAATTTCGAAGGGGACACATGCAGCATGACCATCAGGTTTTCCGGTATAGACGATCTAAAAAAGGTACGCAGAAAACTGTCCGATATCATCGATAACCCGATTGCCTTAAAATTATTGGATGACGACTACCCCTTATCATCCACTTCTTAAACCCCTCCTGCTGGTCTCCATTGGATTCAGCTTATTTTCATCTTCAGTCGTAACCGCTATCAGCCAGAGCCGCAACCTCCTTTTGTCTATAGAAAAATTTAACTTGACATATATTAATCAATAAATGTAAAGCTATATAAACAATAAATATTATTCATAATATTATGGGTATACATGAAAGAAAACTGCGGGAACGCGAACAGCGTCGCCGTCAAATATTGAAGGCGGCTCGCAAAGTGTTCTCCAGTAACGGTTTTACGAAAACGACGATGGAGGACATCGCGCGTGAAGCTGAGCTTAGCCCAGGCACCCTCTATTTGTATTTTAAAAATAAGGATGAACTGTATGCATCCCTGTCTGTTGAAGTACTTGAACATCTGCATGAAAAACTAAAACGGGTTTATATCAAGGAAGCACCAAACCCCCAGTTGCGCATCAATGACCTCAAACAGATGCTGTACAATGTATATCAGGTCGACCCGCTGATTCTATTGAATCTTTTTCACCTGCAGTCCAGTGAAATATTGACGCATCTTGAACCGGCAATGCTGACGACGATCCGTAATCTTTCCAGTAATTCATTGGCCATCATTACCAAAATATTTGCGGAGGGGGTCAATGACCATGTTTTTATCGAAAAACACCCTAAAGCACTATCGGATGTCTTATGGGGCCTCTTTTCGGGTGTTGTGCTGTGGGAAGAAAGCAAGCGAATCATCAACAATAAAAGGGAAACCAACGCTTCTGCGTTTGATACAGCATTTGAAATTTTTTTACGCGGCATAGCCCGATAACGAATTGAAGCCAGCCACCATCTTCGCCCACCCACGGTTTTCAATCCATTCTGACGGAAACAATCCCTATCATTTTGTATGGCGATTTTTTTCGCCACAAAATAAACCTGAATCTTGACGGGAACACCATGCCTTCCATAAAAGCAACCGATACCACAAGATAATGCGTTGGAATCGTACAGCCGGGGTTGCCAATCAAGGGGGAATCACATAATATTTTAGCTTAGTTTCGAAAAGGTGGGACTGGTCGATTGTGATGCCATCGGTCCTTCGGCGAATGATAGTAATGATCACCTTCCAATCAGAATGCGAGCGACCGATAGACGATGGCGGCGATCGAACATATTTATATTGATAGAGCGGTCACAGGGCAACCTCAGGTTACTGACATCCTTGAACGCCTTAATATGCGGTCATCCGTCATAGACCATCCCGACGAATTGTACGATAAAATTCGGTCGTCGCAAGACCCGATTGCAGCAGGTAAGAAGGTCCTTTATTTGACGGCCAACAGAGGGGGCTTTATCCGCAAGTGCCCGGGTACAAGAAACTATACGTGTTGTGACTATATGATTCTCCATATCGGCACTTTCTGCACCATGGACTGTGCCTATTGTATCCTGCAATCCTACTTCCATCCCCCCGTTCTTCAGTACTTTGTGAACCAGCAAAAAATGTTTGCCGAGATAGACGAATTCCTGGCAGCGCGCCACTATCGTCGTATCGGAACGGGTGAATATACCGACAGCATGATTTGGGAACTCTGGACGGATCTATCCCAAAAATTAATCCCCCGTTTCGGTGCGCAATCACACGCTGTTCTGGAACTCAAAACGAAAACGACATTCGTACACCATATTCAAGGCCTTAACCACAACCGGCGAACCATTTTAGCGTGGTCCGTAAATACGCCATTGATAATCCGGCACAACGAAAGAGGTACGGCAAGTTTGGATGCGCGAATCGATGCCGCCGCCCAATGTCAAAAATGGGGATACCCATTGGCATTTCATTTTGACCCAATGGTCGACTACGACGGCTGTTTAGATGATTACCGCAGGGTTGTCGATAAGATTTTCAGCCGAATCCATCCCGAAAACATTGTTTGGATCAGTTTGGGGACCCTGCGATTCATGCCAGACCTGAAGGCCGTCATCCAATCGCGATTTCCGGAATCGAAAATGATCTACGGGGAATTGGTGCCGGGAATGGATGGCAAATCAAGATATTTACAGCAAATTCGCATTGATATTTATCGGGCTGTGTTAAGCGCCATACGCGACTATGCTGCAGATGTCACGGTGTATTTTTGCATGGAAAGCGAACATGTCTGGCAAAAAGTATTCGGTTTTACAACGGAAGACTGCGGCGGGTTACCCCATATGCTCGACCAGAGTGCTATAAACATATGTCGGTTAGACCCCGATCCATTGCCTAATCCCAAATGCCAATAGATTGCGGTACCGAAAGACGGTTGATCCGGAGAGGGTATCCGTTGTTTACATCAGATTCTGATATTGTTATTAAAAAGAATGAATACAATACGGTTACGCCTGTCAATCACGTTGATGAGACTGTGCGAATGGTGAGTCGATTATGGAATTGTATGATTTAATCTCGAAATTTAAACATTTGGCGTATTCCCAAAAAAAATATCATGTGGATCGTCAAGGGGAATATGCTCAGTTGGTGTTCGACAACGCCCACATGGATGACTGGTTGACTTGCGTTGGTGAATTGCTCGGCGCGCCCATAAAAACGGAGGCGCAGCCCGTTACCGATGATATTGTTCAACTTACCGAAGATTTTGGTGAGATCTTTGACCACCAGACCCTTTTTTATCGCGAAATCGATACCCATCGCATCATGGCGATGTTTTGGCCTTGGAAAGATCAGCCTTCGACAACGTTAAAGATCATGATACTGACGAAGGGCTAATCCGAGAAAACCGGCCTTTTTTTGAGGATCTTCTTCTTTTGGACACCAAGATACAGACCATACAGAAATCTTTACGCATTCGAAAAGTGGATGTGGAAGAAATATCGAATGGTATTCGTGTTAAAATAAAAAATGCAGGATTACCGCCCGTTAGCATTGATATCTATACGCTACGATCGAATCCGGACCATCTTCGTGCCAAAATCAAAGGAGGGGACGATTTCCCGGAGGTTTCAGATAATGATCTGAAAAAAATCAGGATTAAGTTGCAGAATGATCTGCTTGGCGTTGCGAGTGTTGGGACATTTACATCGTTAGGTCGAAGGGGGGAAGCGCATTACTATTATGCTCATATTACGATGAGCAAAAAATCAGCCGATCTGGTCCTGATCCAAAAAGGGGCCCAACACGCCTTAGAGCAATTGAAGGGAATCGATGCCGGAACGTTTCGTAAAGGCTTGGATAAGCTCGGACTGCCGCGGTCAAGCAAAGTCAGGCTATCACTTACGAGAATATTCAGAGAATCCGGCGATATTGAAGAAATGCTGACCGTCGTTGTGCAAGAAGCCGGTATTATAGCAAAAACAGCCGACTGGCGACTGCTCAAGGACGTAAAAGAGAACAGCGATGTTCCCTATCTCAATATCATCGTTGAATTACTTTGGAAAGCGGTTGCAAAAGAGCGTTTAATCAAAACGCTCGAGGATATCCACAACTAAGCCGGCTCCCATCCGCCAAATCGTCGAACACATAAACTTTTAGCAACAGCCGGATTTTACGGTCGAACAGCTCGAAACCAGCCACAGGTGTTGGCATTCTGTTTTTGAACCAATGGCTGCGGTTCCGGAGTGACAACGTCAACCAGTGTAATCCACCCGGCGGAATACCGTTTAAAACTATCCGAAGACCAATACCACGCACTGGAAGCGCCCTTGAAAGCATCCGCGCCGGCATAGAGGCCAATCAGTTCTCTGGCGTTTGGCAAACGCCAATCGGTATATCCCCCCAGTTTCATCTTATTTACGGCCTTGCGTGCTTCATCATAATTTATGCAATGGCCGGTGGATAAACGTGAATCAAGCAACGTCCATGTCAACCCTGTCTTTTTGTCGTGAAAGGTATCGGTTTTTTTGATGGAAAACCGGCCGTTCTTGTCTTTCATCATACTCTGAAGCTTTTCTAATTCCCGATCCGCTTCCTGTCGATCGAGTTGTTGGTTGATCGTCGCGAGTTTTTCGCGCACCAAACTCGCGGCCGGGCTGTTCGGCGATTCACGAATGAACGCCTCGAAGACAGAACGAATGGCATCAGGCTGCGCTTCAGCGCCACCAGCCCGGGCCATCAATTTCTCTAAGACAGCCGCATTTTGAAGGCTAATTTGATAATTGTCCCGTTTTTGTTTGAGGTCCAATGCCGCGTTGGAGTCACGATACACATCGATGAAGCGACTGCACAGGGTGATACATTGATGCCAGTCTTGCTTTTTTTCACATTGTTGCAAATCGACGATGATATTTTGATAATATTTTGGTTCAACCGCTTTGATGATTTTTCTCACCGGCCCCACATGGGCGCCATCAGGGTGGCGACGAAGATAATCGGCGCCGGCGTGCGCCTTTTTTTCAGGCTCATCCGACGCTATATCCAACAGCGCTTGATAGTCTCGCTCATCTATCAGATCAGGAATTAGAGCTGATTTTTCACGAATCTTATCCGCCCAGGCAGAATTGCCATGGCGGGATAAGAACTGGGTATAGAGATTATTGATTTCTTCATATTGTTTATCCGGGTAGAGTTTATCGGCGGTTTGATCGACAATTTTAAAATCTCTTTGTACAATTCGGTTCTGGAGTGATTCGATATTTTTTGCAGCACGTTCTTTAAGATCTTCTTGATCCGTGTTTTTAATGTAGCGCTCATAGACACGCACCTGGGCTTCCAAGGTAGGCTGCTGGTTGGCTTCTGCGATAGTCCGGATATATGCTTCCTCAAGACGCTGCTTGCTGAAATAGAAATACCAAAAAGTCGCGCCCGCGATCAGAAAAACACTCGCTGTTATCAGGGCAACGCGGGAATAGCGTTTAAAATCAATTTTCTTCTTGGGTAATTTGATGTTCCATTTTTTGGATTGGCAGTAGTCAACTATATGTTGACGGGCTTCATCAGGATCTGCACCAAAACTGACAGCCTTGCGAAGTAAATGATGATAATATTCCGGCCGAACCGTGTTGTTGTTTACCGTGAGCGTTAAATCTCGGTTAAGGTTTTTTAATAAGGAACGGGCGCGGCTTACATCATACGCATAGCGGCTTTCATCTGTTTTGAAAATCGATATGCTCTGGCCGGCAAGAACACCACTGGCCGTGACAAAGGCGTCTTTTTGGGAAATTTTACGAATTTCTTTTTCTTTTTCAAGCGCCTTTTTTTGAAGAGATTCAAGGGTAGAACCCGGAAAAAGCCCTAAAAAACTGTAGAGTGAGTCTTGCTCAACGATTTTAAGATTCTCATTGATGACCTGTTCGACGGTACTGTCAAGCTGAAAGATGTAGTCAAGTTCAGATTCGGATTCTTTCTTGATCGGACAGCGTATCAGGCGTAGGACATCACCTTGATTTAACGAATAGATTTGAGCTATGCTCGAAATCTCTTTTTGCGTCATAAACCCCTTGCGGATCTGGATATTGATGTACGCATCAACCTCACGGGAACGATCCTCTAACAGTTTTTTAAGAACGGCTTGCGCCTCTGCGGGCGACGTATCAAATTGGGCGGCGATTTTCTGGATCGTTTTTTCATCCGGTTTTTTATCGATCAGTATTTGACTGAGATGAACTTCCAATGCACCGCCATGCTTCTTTTTCCAGCGGTCAACCCGTCTTTGAATGATTTGCGGTTTTACTTTGTGAAAATCGGCCAGCTTTGCTATTTCAGTATCCGAAAGATCGCCATTACAACCTAATAACTTGACATGGCTGTCAATTCTTCTGAATTTAGCTTCCAGTTTTTTCTTGAGAAGCTCAAGAGCATGGCGGGCCTCTTTTTCCCTTAGCTGGTTATCCGCCATGACGCTTCGAATCTCTGTCAACAAGCTAATGTATTGGCGGGCCTGGGTCCCTTTGGTAGGGTGGTTTCGAAGCCGGCTCCATTCCGTCTGCTTTCTTTTAATGGCCGATTCAATAACTTGGGGATCCGATTCAGGTGGATTTATTTTCAATTCCAAAAGTTGATAGAAATTTATTCTGCTCATAAAGACCTCTTATAAATAAATCGGTACCGTCTGCGGACAAAAAAGAAGGGGACGGGTTATGGCACCGCCGTGCGGGCCATTGATTGGTCAGGGTCGTTTCTTATAGCGTTTGATAATCAACAACGGGTTTTCCTCATGATAGCGCGTTAAAATAACGCAGGCGCAAGCATTAATTGATGCGGTGGGGAAGCAACGGGCGGGGCATCTAAAGATGAGCCTGTGCTTCCATTTTCGAAAAGGAACCACAGGCTTTATAAGCCATTGGCATTTATGAATACAGCAAAAAATACGGACTAATGCACCACCAGATGCTGAGCTCTCTCAATGGCCTCCTTCAGCTCTTTACCTTGAATAACAGAACTCGTTTCGATCTTGGCGACAACCTGACGGTTTTCGGTAGCTTCAATCGCCGTAATTTGCAACCGGCCTTCCCGATTGAGATTAAAGGTGATCTCTACCGGCGAATCTTCCGGGAGCCCCTCCGGCAAATCCAATACGGCCGTGCCTATTCCGATCGAGTGCTCAACCGCAACCACTTTTTCATTGGTTTCGTTTTCCATGATACGAATCAGCACTCTTTCCTGATTGGCTTCTGGCGTATAGAAGGTCCGTTTGGTTTCAACCGGAACAGCGGTGTTCTTTAAAATGAGGTTGAAAACACCCTCTTGATTATTGGGACGACGGGCCACAACGCCAAAACTTTTACTCGCGACGTCCTTGATTCTCATGGTCGATCGTTTTACCGCCGAAAGCGTAACACCTGTTTCTTCGGACATTTCCTTGGCGACTTCTTCCATGATCTGTTTCGGGGTGGTTTCAAAAATATTTTCTTCGTTTTCAATTTCCCGATTCGTTTTTTTAGCAATTCGGCGAATTAACCCATCGTTGAGCGATAATTTCCACCCATAAATGGCAGCCCCCTTAGCGACAGCCTCATCGGGATCAAACATGCGGGGCTCCATGCCGAATTCCTGTCGGATTCGATCGGGAATTTGCGGCATCCGGGTGGACCCCCCTACCATAATAATTTCATCAAAATGTTCGTATCCCTTTATTTTAGCCTCTTTTAACATTTCATGCGCCAAGGCAATCGTGCGCTCCAAAAGATCTTCGGTTATTTCCAAAAATTTATCGCGACTCAACTCGACTTTTACCCGATCCCCACCGTGTGTAATGGAAATGGGGGTTTTGTCGCGTTGGGACAAGATTTTTTTTGATTTTTCAGAAGAGAGTTGTAAATCCTGCCATGTATCCGGGTCTTCTAATATATCATCCTCGGATTGGGTCTGGCGTTGAAATTCCTGTACCAAAAAGCCAACGATGCGATCATCCCAGTCTTTACCGCCCAGGTTGTGATCACCCCCCGTGCAGATCACGTCAATCGAGCTTTCCTGGATGTCGATCATGGTGATGTCAAATGTTCCACCGCCTAAATCGTAAACCAGAACAACACGATTCTCTGTTTCCTGAACGGTTCCGTAGGCTATTGCGGCGGCCGTGGGCTCATTGATGATTTGACGCACGTTGAAGCCGGCAATTTCACCTGCTTTGCGGGTTGCTTCACGCTCATTGATGCCAAAATAGGCGGGACAGGTAATAACCACATCCTGAACCTTTTCGCCAATGGTCTGTTCGGCGTCCTGGGCAACTTTGCGCAGGATGAAACTCGAAATTTCCTCTGGACGATACGGTTTTCCATCATATTCATATAGGAAATTGGCTTCACCCATGGATCGCTTGATAAAGCTTACCACTTCATTGGGATAAAGTTTGGCACTTTCCTTGGCAACATCGCCAACAACGATCTCGCTGCCATCAAAGAAAACCACGGAAGGCGTAATACGTTGGTTCTCCGCATTGGGAATGATGACCGGTTTGCCGTATTCGTCAACATAGGCAATGGAAGAATAGGTTGTGCCAAGGTCAATACCAAAAATTTTGTTGATTGGATCACTCATCAATATTCCCCGTATTTACTGATTCTTGCGGATCTTCATAGACATAGACGGCAACCATTTCCTGCCGAATCACTTTCCCCTCCCATTCATATCCAGGGCGTAAGCTCTTGGCGATGGTCTTGTCTTTTGAAGGGTCATCTGTGCTAATTTTCTTGATGGTGCGCTGTTTGGCCGGATCGAAAACACCCTCCCGGTTCACGTAAGGTTTGACGCCTTGCCAATAAAAAATATCTTCCAGGTCGGAGGGAATGGCCTCAAGATAGCGGAATAATTTCACCGGATCCCGTTCGGATACATCCAACGACCTGAAATAAGCAATCCATTTGCGGATATCATCGGCAACCTTAACAACATCCAAAACAATGGACAGAATATGCTTTTTTACAATGTCCTGTTTGTATTCCTGTAATTCCTGGTGGAGTTTGTCGATAATTTCGTCTTTATGTCCATCGTATTTGATCTTGCCGGCAAACTCGGCTTTAAGCTGAGCCAGCTGGGATTGGATGTCATCAAGATGACGCTGAAGATCGAAGGCTTGTGATTCCGGTGTCGTTGCTTCCGCGCCCATTTCCGGCAGCACTCCAGATGCCAGGCCTTCTTCCGGCGCTGTTTTATCATCGGGAGCGCCCTCGACGGTTTCGGGCTTTTCAAAATCGGACCCGATTCCGGCGGGGACGTCTCCGAGTTCAGGCATCCCCTCCATACCGTCTTCTTCATCGCCATGATCGGGGGCGATGGGCAATTCATCATCGGGTTTCCCCATTTCATCGTCATCATCGAATGGGGAGGCTTTAAGGCCAACTTCCGCTAATTCGTCTTCGTCAAAAAGAGATGGCAATCCATCACTTTCCGTCACCGGAACATCGCCGGAAACCTCATTGTCTCCCGAATCGTCGGATTCGCCTTCAGGCATATTTTCATCCGCGACCAAATCGTCCAGAGGGATGCCGACTTCGTATTCATCCTTATCCTGACCCATCGTGTCCTCACGAATTGAAATTTAACAGCTAAAAGCTTTTAATTTAAACCCCACTACAGCCAGAAAGTCAAGGAATTCATCCCTATACAACCGGCAATGCATAGTGGCGGACGGGTTTTATTTTGGGCTGAATGGCGGAATGCGTCTGTCGCTTGTTCCAAAAAAAAAGGCCGCCATTCGGGGGGATAGCCCCGGCCGGCGACCTAAATGTACGCATCCAAGGAATAGCGATAGCGGCCCTTATTCTTCGGCCTGTTTAACCCCTTCGATAACCTTCTCGGCGATTTGCGCCGGGACCTCGTCATAGTGAGAAAATTCCATACTGTAAATCCCGCGACCACCGGTCATCGACCGCAGATCCGGGGCATACGTCAGAAATTCCGCTAACGGCACCTGGGCTTTGATCTGCTGGTAGCGTCCGGCGTTTTCCATCCCAAGCACCCGGCCGCGGCGACCATTCAAATCGCCCATGATATCGCCCATATAATCGTCCGGAGTGGTAACGGTCACTTCCATGATGGGTTCCAGCAGAACGGGCTTGGCTTCCGCAACGGCCTTCTTGAAGGCCAGCGAACCCGCCACTTTAAAAGCCATTTCAGATGAATCGACCGCGTGGAAGGATCCAAAATCCAGCGTCGCACGAAAATCCACGGTGGGAAAACCTGCCAGGACGCCTTTCTTGGCTGACTCGACGATACCTTTTTCAACAGCGGGAATATACGTTTTGGGAATAACGCCCCCGACGATCGCATCCACAAATTCAAATCCGGTTCCCTTGGGCAGGGGCTCGAACTGCACCCAGCAATCGCCGAACTGGCCGTGACCGCCGGTCTGTTTTTTGTGTTTGCCCTGAACACGGACCTTCTTTTTGATGGTTTCCCGATAGGGTATTTTCGGCAATTTCAGGTTGACATCCACCCCAAACTTGCGTTTCATTTTTTCAATGGTCGCTTCAATGTGAACTTGCCCGCGACCGGACAGCAGGATTTCATTGGTTTCCGAGTTGCGATCCAGCTTCAGCCCCGTATCCTCCTCCAGGAGCTTGTTCAGCGATATGTAGATCTTGTCTTCATCGCCTTTGGCTTTGGATTCCAACGCAAACGAAATAAGCGGCGGCAACGGTTCCGCAAAAGGATATCTCAGCTTGTCGCTGTCGTCACAAAGGGTATCGCCGGTAGTGGATTCTTTTAATTTCGCCACGGCCACAATGGCGCCAGGGCCGGCCCCATTCACCTGCTTCTGTTCCTTGCCGGCAAGGGTTAACAACTGGTTGAAACGCTCTTTGGTTTCTTTGGTGGCATTGTAAAAATTACCATCTGAACCCAATGTTCCCGACACAACACGAAAAATTGAAAGTCTGCCCGCATAGGGGTCGGCAACGGTCTTAAAAATAAAGGCTGAGAAGGGGGCGTCAGGATCAGGATCGCGCGAAATTTCATTTTCACCACGAAGATCGGTCCCGATCTTGGCGCCACGGTCAAGAGGGGAAGGTCCTGCGCTGATGAGAAGGTCCATCAAATTGTCAATCGCGATCTTACCAATGGCGGACCCACATGCGACAGGAACAAAGATGCGTTCGTTAACTCCCTTCTTGAGGGTGGCCTTCAATTCGTCATCGGTGATGGATTCGCCCTCGAGATAACGCTCGATTAAGGCATCGTCCGCTTCCGCAATGTTTTCGATCAGGGTTTCCTTTTCAGATTCGGCCAACTCCTGAAGATCGGCAGGAATTTCGGTCACGCTGACCTTGCCCTCGCCGTCATAGATATAGGCCTTCATGCTGATAAGATCGACAACGCCCTTGAAATCGCTTTCGGAACCGATGGGCAGTTGGATGACAATCGGCTTGGGTGTGGACAGCGACTCCGAAACATCCTGAAACGCTTTGTTAAAATCAGCGCGCTCCTTTTCCATCTTGTTGATGAAAATGATCGCGGGCATATTGAATTCAGAAGCAAAATCCCACGCCTGCTCGGTCTGAACTCTAACGCCGTCGATGGCATCAATGACAAACAAGGCCACATCGGCACCTTGCATGCAGTTTTTGGTTTCGGTAAAAAAATTTTGGTCCCCGGGGGTATCGATTATGTTGACCGTGTGCTTTTTCCACTCAAACTGATGGATGCCGCTGCTGATGCTGGTTTGACGCTTCAGCTCCTCAGGTTCAAAATCCATGAGGGTATTGCCATCTTCCACACGACCAATGCGGTTGGACAAGCCGGCCTTGAAAAGCATGACCTCAGCCAATGAGGTTTTTCCCGCACCATTGTGTGACACCAAGGCAATATTTCTAATTTGTTCTGCGTTGACAGCCATCTATGCTCCTCTCTGCCATGTAGTGATTGGATCATACCCCGAATGGTACCAGATTTCGTTAAAGTTATTTCAACTACCTGTCTCAATTAAAAAAATCAAGGAGAAAATCATCTCGGGAGTGGCAGGAATGCATCGTTGCGACAGTCTATGACAGGGAGGATTTTTAATTCGCTATCGGTTTCGACTTGCGCATAAATGCCAGAAACTCCCTGTTTCCTTTCGGTCCCAATATAGGGGAGGGGACATCCCCCTGATACTGCAGCGCCAAGGATTCGAAAAAATGTCGCAGGGCCATGATAACATCCTGATGGAGCCTATCGTCTTTTACAACGCCCCCTTTGCCCACCTGCCCTTTGCCGACCTCGAATTGAGGTTTGATCAAAACGATCAGGCCAGCCGTTCTTTTCATCATCGGAAGAACTGCCGGGACGATCAATCGCAGGGAGATGAAAGAAACGTCGATGGTCACCAGATCCACTTTTTCCGGAATCGCGTCCGGGCTGATATGGCGGGCGTTTGTGCGCTCAATCGCCACAACGCGCGTATCCTGTCGCAGTTTCCAGGCCAGCTGACCGTAACCGACATCAACCGCATATACTTTTCGGGCGCCATGCTGCAACAAGCAGTCTGTAAACCCACCTGTCGACGCCCCGATATCAAGACACACCGCCGCTTCAAGGTCCACCGGAAACGATTTCAATGCCTTTTCTAATTTGAGGCCGCCACGACTGACATAGGGGAAATCTTCCGTTTTCAAGGTGATCGATGATTGGATCGAGACAATGGTCCCGGGCTTGGCGGCCGGAAGGCCGTTCACAAGGACGGCACCGGCCGTGATCAGGGCGCGCGCCCGTTCACGACTGGCCGCCAAATGGCGCGCTACCATCAGCTGATCGAGGCGTTGTTTGTCAGGCTTCATGCAATAGAAAAAAACCGTTGTTGGGTGTCAACGAAATGGGTCGGGGGAGGGGAGGACGTTTCGGCAGGCTCAGGCTGTCAGCTTGAGCGCCGCATCGACAATGGCCTCAGCATCCACACCATGAAGACGACGCAGGAGTTTCTGGGGACCGTGGTCAACAAACACATCAGCAATTCCCAAACGTTTCATTTTAAATCCGCTAATGTTTGCATCGGACAGCGCCTCCATCACGGCGCTGCCAAAACCACCTGGCAGAGTGTTTTCTTCAACCGTTATGATATAAGGAGTGCGAGCGGCATAGGACCCAATCAAATCGATATCCAACGGTTTGACGAAACGAGCGTTGATGACGGCCGCCGTCAAATCATGCTCGTCATTGAGAATGCGGCGGGCTTTGAGCGCCTCTTCCACAGTGCGACCGATGGCGATGATCAACAGATCGTCCGGCGTCTGGCCTTCACAAATAAGTTCCGCTTTTCCCACCTCGATGGGTGCCGTTTTGTCATCGAGAGGAACACCGGTACCGGTGCCGCGTGGATAACGCAGTGCAATCGGGCCGGGATGCTGAACGGCTGTCTTCAACATGTGTCGCAGCTCGTTTTCATCTTTCGGACTCATGACGACCATGTTGGGAAGGCATCGCAGATACGAGAGGTCAAACAGGCCGTGGTGGGTGGCACCGTCTTCCCCGACAATGCCGCCGCGATCGATTGCGAAAATAACAGGGTGAGATTCGATACACACATCATGAACAATTTGATCAAAAGCCCTTTGGAGAAAGGTCGAATAGATGGCGACAACCGGCTTGAGCCCCTCTGAAGCCAGCCCCGCCGCAAACGTCACGCCATGTTGCTCGGCGATGCCGACGTCGAAAAAACGCTTCGGGAACGCCTCCGCAAATCCGGTAAGCCCGGTACCCTCGGGCATGGCGGCTGTTACCGCCACAATACGCTGATCTTCCCGGGCGAGCTCCACCATGGTGTCGCCGAAAACTTTCGTGTAGGTAGGGGGGGTATCCAGAGAGGCGAAACATTCGCCTGTCGCCACTTCGAATTTGCCGCAGCCATGAAAATGCACCGGATTCTTCTCGGCCGGAGCATAGCCTTTGCCTTTCTTGGTAATGACATGCAGAAGAACGGGTTCTTCAAGGACTTTTATATTTTGTAAAATATTGATTAAATGGTTTAACTTATGGCCGTTAATGGGGCCGAAATATTCAAAATTAAAGGCTTCGAAAAGCATTCCCGGTGTAACAAAGGCCTTAAAAGATTCTTCCGATCGCTTCGCTAACTGGTACATGTCGTCGCCAATGCGGGGCAGTGATTTCAGGAAATCACCAATCTCGCGACGCATGTCCTGCAACCGTTTGGCAGAAAAAGTCCGGCTCAGAAACGATGAAAGCGCGCCGACATTGGGCGAAATGGACATGTCATTGTCATTGAGAATGACGATAAGATCTTTGTCTTTGTGTGTATCGCCGGCCTGGTTGAGACCTTCGTAGGCCAGTCCGGCGGTCATGGAACCATCGCCGATGACGGCGATGACCTTGGATCGCTCTTCTTTAAGTTGTTTAGCGGCGGTTATGCCCAATGCCGCCGAAATGGATGTGCTGCTGTGCCCGGTTGTAAACGCGTCATAGGGACTTTCACTCACCCGGGTAAAGCCTGAAATCCCTTGGTGCTGGCGAATGCTGCCAAACACATCACGACGCCCGGTCAATAATTTGTGTGCGTAGGACTGATGGCCGACATCCCAGATAATTTTGTCGTGAGGGGTATCAAAAACATAGTGAAGGGCAATGGCCAGTTCGACCGTCCCTAAACTGGGCGCCAGGTGACCGCCGTTTTTGGCAACCACCTCGATGATGGTTTGCCGGATTTCCTGGGCCAACTGCGGCAGATCCAGCCGATCGATCTGTTTCAGATCGTCGGGGCTGTCTATTGTTTCAAGCAAACCCAATGACTTTCAACCTCTATCTAATAAGGTATTTGTGCTATTTATGATGACCACAAAGGTTCCAGGCTCATGCTTCACGCGTCCCGGTTCACGCCATCCATCAGCGGCGCCTCTCGATAACGTATCGTGCGATTGCCCGCAACGGATCGGATTTGGTATCAAAAATTTCAAGGCTGCGCAAGGCCCGGTTGACCAGGTCGGCGGCCTTCTGCCGGGCAGCGCTGAGCCCCAGCAAGGCAGGGTAGGTGTTTTTCCGGTGCAGTCGATCGGTTCCCACGGCTTTGCCCATGATTTCCGGATTCCCCACCTCATTGAGAATGTCATCCGCTACCTGAAAAGCCAGTCCGATGCAGCGGCCATATTCCTTGAGGCTGCGGTAAGCCTCCGCATCGGCATGCCCCAAGATCGCGCCGCTCTCGATGGCGGCCGAAATCAAAGCACCTGTTTTTAAAAGATGCAACTGTTCAAGCTCATCCAGCGCCAGTTCGTTCCCTTCGGCCGCAATATCACGCATTTGGCCTTCGATCATGCCGTCTTGTCCGGCCGCACTGGCAATCAAGGCGATTATTTTTAACCACTGGCCATTCTGTTGAGGCGGCTGCTGAAGGGCGTGATCGGCAAGGCATTGAAAGGCACATGTCAAAAGCGCATCGCCGGCCAATATGGCCGTCGCTTCGCTGAAAGCTCTGTGACTGGTCGGTTTGCCGCGCCTCACATCATCATCGTCCATGGCGGGCAAATCGTCGTGGATCAGGGAGTAGGTGTGAATCATTTCCAGGGCGCAGCCTACCGGCAGGGCCTCTGCTTCGCTCCCTCCGAGCGCGTGGGCGGCCGCCATGCACAGAATCGGCCGTAAGCGTTTTCCTCCGGCCTGGATGGAATACGTCATAGCTGCCAGAATCTCTGCATCGTTGCGGCGGGATCCATGCAAATAATTCAGCAAAGCAGAATCGACGATAGCCCGGCGTGATTCAAGATAAGGCTTCAGGTCGAACTCATTGCGGATGGATTCGGAAGGCAAGCTAGTTGTCATCTTTCGTCTTTTTCAGCGCCAATCCTCATGACTCTGGATTGGGATTGATTTCAAAAGGCGATTCGATCGTCGATTCCGTCGTTTCGCCCACAAGCTGCGTAACTTTTTTTTCGGTCTCATCGAGCATGCGGCTGCACTGACGGGACAACGCCATTCCCTCATCGAATTTTTTCAATGCTTTTTCGAGGGGCAAGTCACCAGATTCCAGTTCATCGACGATTTTTTCCAGGGCACTCAGTGATTGCTCAAAGGTTTTCTTGGCCATTAGGGTTGTTTCCCTTCAACACGGCAGAGCAGGGTGCCGGCAGATAGTTGAATTTCAACCTGTTGATTGATCGTGACAGATTTTGACGTTTTTAAAACCTGCTTTTCGGGAAGCGAACGAACGATGCTATAGCCCCGCCTCAATACATTCAGAGGATCTAACGCCGCCAACTGCAATGTTAAGGCTTGCTTTTGAGCCTGCTTTTTACTGATTTGCATATTTATTATATTTAATATGTTATAGTCTATTTGTTTAAGTCTTTGTTGATAATATAGCAGTTTCTCTTGAATAGGAATCCGGTATAAACGCGTTGCGACGTGGCGCAGTGCCATGCGTTTGTTTTCAATCCTGTCGTTAAAACGCCGTAACAACTGCTGATTGATGTAATCCAGTTTGAGGCGTAGCTCTTGAATCTGGCGTTTAGGATCGCGCAGACGACGGGCAAGTCGGTCCAGATCGGATCGGTGATGGGTTATGTCTGATCCAATCTGCCGTGCCAGGCTGGATGTCATTTCCGTGACTTGCTTTTGGAGGCGGTGCTTTTCAGGTACGACCATTTCAGCCGCCGCCGATGGTGTCGGAGCGCGTAGATCCGCCACAAAATCGGCAATGGTAAAGTCGGTTTCATGACCTACGGCTGAGACGATCGGTACCATAGAGTGAAAAATCGCCCGCGCAAGGGGTTCCGAATTAAACGGCTGCAAATCCTCCAAAGAACCGCCACCCCTCGCTAAAATGGCAATTTCTGCATCCGGCTGCCGGTTGAGGACTTCGATGGCGGCCATGATTTCATTTTCGGCTGCGTCTCCCTGCACCCGTGTCGGAATAACCACGATGGGCATGTTGGGGAACCGCCGTTGAATGATCTGGATCGTGTCGTGCACCACGGCACCGGTTGGTGACGTGATAATATGGATTTTGCGCGGCAGTGCCGGTAGTTTTTTTTTATGTTGCGCCGCGAATAAGCCTTCGTCTTCAAGACGCTTTTTCAATTGATCAAAGGCCAGTTGAAGGGCGCCGATCCCTTTGGGTTCCAGATGCTCGAATAAAATTTGATAGGTTCCGCGGGGTTCGTATACCGATAAACGCCCCAGACCGACGACGGATAAGCCGTTTTCAATACGATATTTCAGTCGCTTGGCCGGCCCTTTGAAAATGACGGCGTTGATCTGAGCCTGTTGGTCTTTGAGCGTAAAATAATGATGACCGGATACCGGCGTTCTAAGATTGGATATTTCACCGGAAAGCCAGACCAGGGGGAATTCTTGCTCCAGAAGGGTCTTAATGCACCGTGTAAGTTCCGATACGGTGTAAACGGTGGGCGAGTGATCGTCAAATGAACCCAATTAGAATTACCTTTTACGTCCGATAAGATATATTATGTAAACTTTTAAGTGGACAACCCAGGCTTGCCGGAGTCTCTCTTGGGAAATAAGCTGTCCGATTCCGCATAGTGGCTGAGATGGTCACGCACCGCCGGCAGCATAAATATGTCGCCGCAGGGCATTTCGGATAGGAATTCTGAAAGGATTTCGATTTTTTTTCGCAGACTTTTGTGCTTATCGATCAGGAACAACGATTTGCCTTTTACCTTGCACAACCCGCTGACCGCACTTACGCCGGTTGCTCGAAAATTCTGTTCCGTAACCTCGATCTCCAGTTTTTCGGCGAGGTCCTTCAACTCCTGATACAATCGATCGGCTTTCATAATCGCACCGATATTCCTCAATGGTCGCTTTGATATTCGATTTTAACTAGGCCCATCCTAAAATCGGTTTATGAACGGGCACTAACGATGCTTTCGTGAATTGAAATCCTAAACGGATGTGTTATATTCAGACAACTTAAATTTGCACTTATTTCAAGGAGGATTCAATGCCCCAATCCGTACCCATGCAAAATCAGGAAGCCATCACTCATGTTAATACGTTTGTGCGTAGTGTCTACAACTGGATGGCCGCCGGCTTGGCCGTTACCGGCGTCGTGGCTTATCTTTTTGCCCACAATGCCAATCTGTTTCAATTGATGTTTCAGGTCGTCGGCAACCAGATGAAACCCACCATGCTGTTTTATGGGGCGATCATTGCCGAACTGGCCCTGGTTTTTTCAATAAGTGCCCGTGTACAGCGCATGCAGGCATCCACCGCCACGGGCTTGTTCATCGCCTATGCGGCCCTCAACGGAGCAACGCTCAGTTCCATTTTTATCATCTTTACCCAGTCGTCCATTGTCTCGACCTTTTTCATCTGCGCCGGCACATTTCTGGCCTGCAGCATCTACGGATGGACCACCAAACGGGATTTGACCTCGCTGGGCGGGTTCATGATGATGGGGTTGATCGGCATCATCATCGCTTCCGTCGTCAATATGTTCCTGCGCAGCCCCGCCATGGCCATGATCGTGAGCTACGTCGGGGTACTCGTTTTCGTGGGCCTGACCGCTTACGATACCCAGAAACTGAAAGCCATGGCCCTTTCGCAACCGGCCGGCCTGGATGCGGCGGTCGTGCGTAAAGGCTCCATCGTTGGTGCCTTGACGCTCTATCTTGATTTCATCAACCTGTTTCTCATGCTGCTCTACATATTCGGCGGGCGCCGCGACTAGCACCCATCGCAAAACCAGTCTAAGGGTCCCTGGCGGTGTTGCGAATCAGCTCAAAATGCTCACATACTGCGTGTATGCTCCGCGTTTTCGCCGATTCGCGCCTTGCCAGGAACCCTGATCCTAATTTTGAGATGGGTGCTATGCGTTACAGAAATCGTTTTTTGTGCTCTTGCCGGTCGTAGCGGGTTTTCGGTTGCGGCGTACTTGAGTACGCCTCACCTTAAACCCTTGTGCGGCCTTGATCAGAACCCAAAATCCTGATTTCTGAAACGGACATCCGGTCTGAAATTTCAAGCCCCCTGCCCCGATCATTTAGATCGAGGGCAGGGGAGTTTTATCGTTTCAGCTTTAAGTTCTCCAGCTTGGCGTTTGTAGAAGCGATCCCAAAATTAGGATTTTCGCCCGAGATCAAGGCAAAGTCGAGAGCCAACCCGCAGGCATACGCCAGTATGTCGAGGACTTGGGGCGAGGCTTTAACGCAGATATCGGGTGAAAAGACAATTTTGAGATGCTTCTATTGGCCGATGGCGTCAGCAATGGCAATGGCGATATTCTGCGCACTTTGTTCGGCGGCCTCTTTGGTTGGGCCTTCCACCATCACGCGACAGATCTGCTGTGTACCGGAATAGCGCACCAGCACCCTCCCCCGATCCCCAAGCCTTTGCTCCTCCTCCCGAATGGTATTCGTGACAGGGGCAAGTGTCGCGATAGCCGGCTTTTCATTGACAGGCACATTGATCAATGTTTGCGGGTAGACCGTCATGAACCTCGCCATGGCCGACAACGATCGGTCTTCTTCCTTCATGGCTTCCACCAGTTTCAGAGCACTCAACAGCCCGTCACCCGTCGTGTGATAGGCACGGTAAATAATATGCCCTGAATCTTCACCGCCAAGCGCTGCTTCGCAGTCCGTCATTTTTTCCATGACATGGCGATCGCCCACATCGCTGGCAAAGTGCCGGATACCGATAGATTGAAGGCATTCTTTGAGCCCAATATTGCTCATCACGGTTGAGACCAGCACGTTATTCCACAACTGTCCGCGTCCGTATAGAAACCGGGCCCCAATGGCCAGGAGTTGATCGCCGGTAATGATGGTGCCGGATTCATCGACGGCAATCAGACGATCGCCATCACCATCGAATGCCAGCCCCAGATCAGCACCGATTTCAAGCACTTTGCGGCATAGTGATACCGGGTGCTCGGATCCGCATTCGTAATTGATATTGGTTCCATTCGGCTGGTTGCTCAACACCGTCAAATCAGCCCCCAGGGTATCAAAAAGATTGGGAGCAATTGCTGAGGCAGCACCGTTCGAGCAATCCAGCACAATTTTCATGCCGTTCAGATTGAAATCCGCAGGGATGGATCGAAGCAGAAAGGACAGGTACTTCTTGCGGGAACCCTTCATTGTTTGAATGGAACCCACCTGATTGCCTAACGCATCCTTCAAAGCGTCGGATGCATCCTCCCGAATCAGGGTTTCGATCTGGGTCTCTTCCCGATCGGAGAGTTTTACGCCCTCCTGGTTGAAGAGTTTGATGCCGTTATCTTCATACGGGTTGTGGGAGGCCGAGATGACCACACCGGCCGCGGCACCTTGATGCCGCGTCAAAAAAGCAACACCGGGGGTTGGAATAATCCTGCTCAGCAATACATTTGTGCCGGCCGAGCAAATTCCAGCCGCCACGGCCGCCTCCAGCATTTTACCGGAACGCCGGGTGTCCCGCCCGATGATGATAGGAGGACCACCGTTGGCATCCCCGAAAATAATACCGATGGCGCGGCCGATGCGCACTGCCATTTCCGGTGTCAGCGGGTATTGGTTCGCCCGACCGCGTATACCGTCCGTGCCGAAAAATTCGCCCATAGTCCCCCGTTATCCTTATCTAATATCTGTGAAATCAGTCGTGTTAAACGATGATTATGTGAAATGCTTAGAATAAGACTAACTCGCAAAACCACCATCTGATACCACTTTGTCAACAACGCTCTGAAGCCAAAGGGTCCCGATCTGGGCAGTTTCATACGGCAGCGCCATGATCGTTTCGACGTAGATGTCATGCTGTGATTTGAACGGTTCCAACTGGTGCATGAATTGGTCCCGCAGTTTTAGATCCCCCAAATCCTGATCCCGCTTATGGTATTGCTGCTCAAAAAAACGATACTGATCCGCAAGTGTCGATCCATCTAATCCATTTATATAGGCTCTCAGCCTCTTAAACCGTTCATCCAGTCCCAGATCAAGTGTTTTGATAAGTCCCTGCCAAAGGGTTTCCGGAAAACGGCTGGAAATAAATATCCGGCGTACATGACGATACCACTCTCTCAAAGCGAATAAGTTCCCGATATAAATTATATTATTCATGATAATGCGTTTTGAAACACTGATTGCACCGGCTTTCCAGGGGATATTACCACCCTTCCCTGCCCCGCCTATAATAAGGTGGTCCGGTTTGAGTTGATCCTTCCGTACAATCGTGCCAGCCGCACTGACGGTGCCATAAGCAATCCTGCAGGGGCCCACAAGGCCGCCCTGCCCGCCCATGAAAATCGGACGCTGGTTCATCATCACGCCGCTGGGCACATCGCCCAAAAGAGAGGGCGTGGCCTTGTCCTGATTGGGGGTAAAATTGAAATGAATGAACGAACTGCCCACTTCGCTGTGGTCTTTGCGGCTTGTCCCCCCCGCCATCAGGCAGTCACAGAAATTGATCAGGCTGCCCAGGGTTACAAAAGGCATGAGAATGGTCTGCTTTAGTCCGACGCAATGGGCCGTGCTGGCCTGTTCTTCAAGGATGGTTCCCTCTCTAATATGGGAAGCATACCCCAACGATGCACCTTCGAGAAAGACCGCGTTTTTGAAGTAGCCTGATGTCAATTGTACACCGGGACCGACATAACAGTTTTCAATGGTTACGGGGCCCTCCCGGCCGATGACACAATCTTGCCCAATCATTGTCTGGGTCCCAAAAATCTTCGTTCCGGCGTGCAGGACAACACCGCCCGCGATTCGATCAGGATCGACATGAACGTCCAATTCCACAGAATGTGGTGCCGGGAGAACCACACTTCGATGCTGAAGCGTTTCCAGCTTATGACTTAGAGTTGATTCCATTCATCTTGGATCCTATTGATGTTCAGCTACTTAAATAAAAAGGTGTTCGGGGGTTGGTCATCCTCGTTGGCGGTTGGGTGGTATTCTGGTATCATTTTGACGAATTGACTACGAATACCTTCCGCATCATATTTCTTGGCCAACGTAGAAAGTGCCCCAATCTGTTCCGACAGGGCTTCAAGATTACAACTTTCACTGCTCAGGATCATAATCTTTTTGTGCTGTGTCGGTAGAATACCTTCACCATCCGTAATCAATTCCTCATAAAGTTTTTCGCCTGGCCTCAGGCCAATATATTGAATGTCGATATCGACGCCCGGTTCAAACCCCGATAATCTTATCAGGTCCCGAGCCATGTCATCTATTTTGATCGCCGTTCCCATATCTAACAGAAAAATTTCGCCGCCGCTGCCCATGACACCAGCCTGCAAGATCAACTGGCAGGCTTCTGGTATGGTCATAAAATAGCGGGTAACCTCCGGATGGGTCACTGTCACAGGGCCCCCCTGTGCGATCTGTTTCCTGAATAGAGGAATGACGCTGCCGACACTGCCGAATACATTTCCAAAGCGGACAATCATATATTTTGTTGTAACGTTTAGTTGGTTTTTTTGGCAGTGGACAATCAACTCCGCGACGCGTTTGCTTGTTCCCATGATATTGGTTGGGCGGACAGCTTTATCGGTCGAGACAAACACAAACCGTTCGACCATAAATTCACCGGCAACGGCGATGACCTTGGAAGTGCCAATAATATTGTTCTCAACTGCTCGCCAGGGCTGCATCTCCAGCATAGGGACATGTTTGTAGGCGGCGGCATGGAAAACGGCTTGCGGACGAAATTGCTTGAATGTATGACGTAGCAAATCATCATCAAGAATGTCACCCAGTACCGGATAGCAGGCAATTTCGGGATAGAGTCGTTTGAGTTCCAGTTCGATTTCGTAAAGGGGGCTCTCCGCTCTTTCGAATAAAACGATACTTTCCGGTTCAAACCTTGAAATCTGCCGACATAACTCTGAACCAATTGAACCGCCGGCACCTGTTACCAGGATTCTTCTGTTCTTGAGGTAGGCACCGATCCGATCCTCTTCCAGATGGATAGTTTCTCTCCTCATCAAATCTCTGTAAGCGACGTCCCGAATGGAATTTATCGATACGCGTCCATCAATGAGTTCACCATAACCGGGAATCGTCTTAAACGCCAACCCCGTTTTTTTGCACTTTTCAACAATTTTTCGCATGTCGGCTGAACTGGCGGAAGGGACGGCAATGAGGAGTTCTTGGATCTTAAGGCGCTTGATGACCGATTCGATCTCATTCAAATATCCGAGGACAGGAATGCCGTGAATTTTAAGACCTCTTTTGGAAGGATTGTCATCGATGAAACCAACGACATGGTAACGTAAAGAGGCATTGTTTTTAATTTCACGGAATATTTTTTCGCCACAATTGCCGGCCCCGATAATGAGCAGCTTTTTCCGACCAGTTTCTTTTTTCAACAATAAGTTAAAGACGCCAAGTGACAAGCGACCGGATTGGAGGTCTTCAAAATAATCATAATATAAACGAACTGCCAACCGGAAAATGGAGACAAGGAAAATCGTAAAACACCAGTCGATAATAAAAACCGACCGCGAAAAACTCTGGAAACCTATACCGTCTTTTAACCGTGTGCTGTAAAGAATGACAACAATGATCGTCAATGAACTCAAACTGGCGGCCTTGATAATATTGAAGAGGTCGGCAAGTCCAGTGTAGCGCCACATACCGCGATAGAGATCGAACCAATAAAAAAGAATTATTTTAAGAAAGATTACAACCGGTAGAATCCGCCAGAAGGAAGATTGAAAATATCTGGGAATATTGAAATCAAACCGAACCAGATGCGCACTGTATAGGGCAACAGAAAAAATAAGAACATCCACAACCATGACGACCACAAGGTTGCGATATAAAAACAGTTTGTTTTTCATGATGGCTACAAAGACCCGGTGGAAGGCATTTGGTCTGCTTTACGATGCAAAATCACACTGATAAAAATGAAAAGGATTCCCATAACAGTCATCCCCGTAATTAGCGCGGCCATGCCGAAATTTTGAAGAACGATAGCGATGATGCCAATGAACACTTGGATGATACCGTACCCAATGGATACCTTCCAGTGAGGTAAACCAAATTCATTGACCAGTATCTGACAAAGATGGCGCCGGTGTGCAACCAGAATGGGATCCCCCTCTGCGAAACGGATTGCAAAAGTCGTCGCGGCATCTGCATAGATGAGAAAGAAAAAAGCGCTGCAACAGAGAACACCAAGAAGCGTTGTATTGGATTCCCAAACCATCGTTGCGAAAATAAATCCTAAAAACACACTGCCCACGTCCCCCATAAAAACGCTGGCATTGGGGATATTGAAAGGGAGAAAACCAATGCAGGCAAACACGATGCATAAATCGAGTACAATAAACTTCGTGGGTATCCCCTGCATGGCCCCGTAAACCGCCAGTAATCCGAACCCAACAATGGCAGAGATCCCGGCAATACCATTGATGCCATCCATAAAATTGAAAAAATTGGCCGTTCCGACAAGGAACAATCCGCCTATTACCACTTTCAACAGAGGATGAAATGCCACCGATACGAAAAAATGATTCCCTGCCACTAAAACAATCAGAGCGCAGGCGAATTGTACTACCAAACGGCTCGATTTGGAGAGTTCAACGCGATCACCGATCAATCCGGTCAGTGATATAATGGTGGCCGGAATCCAAAAATTGATTGGAATGGCGTTGAGAAGACTGACGGTGATAAAAGCGAGAAGAATACCAATACCACCACCTTTGGGTGTGGGACGGCTGTGAGAGCTTCGGTAGCCCGGAAGATCCATCAGGCCGTAGTTGGCACCGATTTTTATTACTGACCAGGCTCCGGTCGCCCCCAGGCACAATGATAGCAGTAAATAGAAAAACCAGTTCATTTTTATTAAGAGCCTAACAATCTATACGTTGGGCATGTCACAGATTAAACATATCATCCGGCGCAAAAGACATACGCAGGATATGGTAGGCTTCCGCATAGCCCATGCCGGCCTGACTGCCTCTAAACAAGGCGAGCGCCTTGAGGGCCTCAACTGATCTGGATTGTGGAAAAGTCTGCAATTGGCTTTGATAACACTTCATGGCCTCCAGCTTCTGGTCGATGTATTCCGAGATGTCGACGCACCAGTTGGGGGTGAAATTCGGCTCAAGATGGGGCGCATTCCAGTGGGTTTCGGATATGGTTTCGTATGCCGCGCAAATTTTGATGTTGAGACCAACATCAACAGGACGCGATGCCACCATGCAGGCTTCAAATACCAGTCGATGATCGACATGACGGTCGACATATGGAATCAAGAGGATATCCGGTGAAACCCGTTTGACGATATTGAACACCATACCATTGAATTCCGGAAGGCCGATTTTATCCAGAAGAACGGCAGGGTTGTCCAGGAAAACCGATTCCTTGACGCCAAGTAAGCGCTGCGCCTGCTTGGCTTCGGCAACCGTGCGTTCATGGACCTCCTTAGTATAGAGGGGCGGCATATGAGCGGCAATGGTGCCAACGGTTACATCTCCACCCTGCTTTGAAAACCGTGCAATAGTGCCGGCCGTGCCGAGAACCTCGTCGTCCGGATGCGGTGCGATAACCAGTAAACGCGGTGTGTCTCTCATAAATTCACCAAATCAATTTAGTAAATATCACTGTCGCCTTGGCTGAAATGCCAGGGGATTTCTTTTAACGCATTATCCGACGCTATCGCTGGTTTATAAAAGATGAATCGTTCCAGTTGTTCGATCTTGAATCCGAAAGCGGTATAGACAGGTTCGTCTGCGTGGCCTTCAGGCAGCCAGCACGTCAGGGTTTTGGCACCCGATCTGATTGCAAAGTCGTGGCAGAAAAGCAGCGCATCTTCCACGAGAGATGGCTGGGAGTCGATGACAAACAGTTCGCAAATATGCGTCAAGCGATTGCTGCCATCAGAAAACAGCTTGAGGACGAGCACGCCTTGATCGTCGCCGATCATAAAACAACTATAAACGTTATCCGGTTTGCTGTAGCGCCAATTCAGGTAAGTGGCATCACGATGCACGCCGACCGGGAAAGGGCAGCCATTCCAAACATCCGTTGCCCGGGTATCGAACGCTTCGATTTGTTGATAGGCACATTTAAATGGGCCACGGGTACTTTGATGAACTTTGGCAAGACGCAAAGGGACTCGTGACAATTCGGTCCATCCCGCTCGACGGAAGCTTTTTTCCGAATGCTGATTAGGGAGAATATAAACAAGTTCCCCGGCATTGGTCATGTCCTGCCAGCAACGAAAACCGTGTTGGTGCGCAATACCCTGTCCGCGATAATTGGGCAACGTCATTATATCCACCATGGTGCGGCCTTTTCTAACCTCGCCGCGGACACGGATATTCCGTGGTAAGGTCGCAATCATTGAAACAAGTCCCGCGAGCGATCGAATGACATATACGTTTGCAGTTCCCAAAGGATTATTAAAAAATTGCCATTCTATAAGGCTTTTCGTTGTGGGCACGTGGGGCATGCAGGTTCGCCGCAAGGCAATGATCTGGTCAATATCCTCCCGGGTGGCCAGTTCAATAGTTCGATTTTCCACCATTCGATTTATCCCAAGGAAGTTCAGGTCTAGTAAAACATACAGCTAATAATAGATAGCAGAGTCGTCATAAGTACTCAAGCTCTCTCTTAAAACGAGTCACATTATCGCAACGGGATGGAACCTGATGTTAACTGGCGTTCTTTGATTGACGACACAGAGCAGCCTGCCATCCATGTTCAAGATCATATCGAGGAATAAAAGAAAGATCGTTGCAAATTTTTTCGCCGCTGACCGCAACGTCTTCCATCATTTTATCAACTAAGTTGCGCAACCCTGGAACCGGCAGCCGCAATGCGTTGGATAAGTGGTCCGTTAGAGAAGAAAACACTTGTACAGGACGGCCAGGTAAATGAAATCCCGGTGGTGTTTTCCCCAAAGCAAAAGCGATTGCGTTTAACACATCGTTTAGAGTGTGAATCTTTCCATCCGTAACATTGAAAATATTGCCGGCAGCCTTTGGGTGCTCGGCTGCAAGGATGGCAGCGCGCACCATGTCATCGATGTAAATCATGGTGCGTCTGTTTTCGCCGTTGCCGACCGGCCAGAATAGACCGCGCTGAAGAGCCTTGACGAGTGTGCGATAGTTGCCCTGTAATCGTGGGCCGTAAACGGCGGATAAACGCAATATTACAGCCGATGATTGTTTTTGCCCGTGAAATAACTTAAGGATTCCCTCCTCCGATCGAATTTTCGATAAGGCATAGAGTGATTGTGGATTTAAAGACGACGTTTCTTGGTAAGGCTCAATGGCAACACTTGGCCCATAAACGCCAATGGTGCTGAAATGTACCAAACGTTTCACCTTCGCTTTGATTGCGGCCTGAGCCACTTTCAACGCACCATCGACGTTGATATGGTGATATTCTTCCGATTGTTTAGGGGAAGGATTATTGATGTGCAGTTTTGCCGCCAGGTGAAAAGCGACATCGACGCCTTTCATTGCGGTTTGAAGGAAATTGATGTCTCGAATATCACCAAACATGCAATCAACATGATCGACAAAGAGATTTGGATTGAAGGGTCTGCGCGATAAAACCCGCACTTCCCATGTATCCTTTAACAATTGGTTCACCAGGGCTGGTCCAATCATACCCGTGGCCCCTGTAACTAGTGCTATCATTGCACCCTAAATTCTCAAACGTGACATCATGGTCAATTTACAAAACCCTTTATATACGCAACTTTATAGTAACCTTTTCCTTACTCCGATATCTTGCTGGTTTTAACTGATTTATATGTAGACCCTTCGAAGTGCCCTCAATAAGAACAGCATTATAAAATGTGCAATTTCTCTTAATTCATTTTTTTGTATATAACCGTTAAACCTTTGCGGCTTTGAAAACGTTTATAAATATAGTAGTGTTCGAATTTAGGAATGACATTTGTTTTATTGAAGTTAATGAAAAGAACAATTGCATCTGCACCTTGGTTTTTGGCCTTCGCTTCAATATCCTTCGCCTGGCCCTTTTTAATCATCCTGCTAATTGCCAAGACATTTTGACTGACTTTTTGAAATTCTTCTTTTCGTTTTCCATAGAACCATTGTCTTGTATCAGAAAAAAGTATTTTCGCTTCGGTTAATTGCGGATCCTCAGAAATAAAACGCCCTACTTCAATAACACCACTATCAGAATTAACAGTTGCCTTGACGATCTTCACGCAAGGGGTGACAATTAATATTATCAAGATTGCAATCTTCAAGATTTGACCGAATTTTATACCCATCAGCCATTTAAATATTAATATGATACCATACCCTACCCATGGATACAGAAGAACTGCAGGTTCAAATAGAAAGCGCCCTTGAATATAATCTCTTGTTATGAAGGAATACAAAATAAAGATCATGTAGAAAACCCAGACTAACAGGACAAATTGTTTTCCCTCGGAAATATTTCGTGGTCGATTTGAAATAAAGTTCTGAACGGTCCAGAGTAGTGGAACCAAGAAGATCGGAAAAACTTGTTTTACGAAATATTCTAAAAGTCCAATTGTATATATCAGGGGCATCCAGTGCCGGATGACAGAAGGTAAGGATTTTGAGAATTTGGAGAATGGTGGATTAGTTTCAATCGTTTGAAAAAAACGATAAATTTCCTGATATTTATTAAAAGCAGTGAAATTGGTAATTGAGCTAGCTTCACCCATCAGCCATGCAATTCGATTTTGAGTCAACAATCGTGGACCAAAAACCACTGACAGAATAACACATACAGTTAGGGGCACCCCAATCCAGAGTAATAATCCCCTTCGGACAAATTTTTTAAATGCATCATCCCTGGCAAAAATAGATTTATATAAGAAATACAAGACAGGTACTATCAGAAAGACGAGTCCTTCAATGCGGAAAAGAAAGGATATTCCAGTAAAAATTGATGCAACCAATATTTTTTTAATGTTAATGTGGTATATCCCTTTCAAGAAATAGAAGAGAGCAGTTAAACTGGTTAACAGGAAGACTGGATCCCTTAGCACGCTCAGCGCTTGGTCATTTGCTTCAGGCGTTAGGGAAAGACAGAAAATCGCCCAAAAAGCGGCCTGCTGGTTGAATAATAGTCGCGTTATGCCATAAAGAGGAATCGATGCCAAAACCAACGCCACAATATTAACGGCCCGAGCAGCCGCCGCCCAGTCAGGAATCACAAAATGACCTATCGCAATTAGAAGAGAGTAGGCAGGCATTGGGTAAATTTGTAGAGCTTTGTCG
The DNA here is from genome assembly GCA_014237395.1 of Desulfobacteraceae bacterium. Classification (GTDB taxonomy): domain Bacteria; phylum Desulfobacterota; class Desulfobacteria; order Desulfobacterales; family UBA5852; genus JABZFP01. The sequence continues at coordinate 129,883 of JABZFP010000034.1, forward strand.
AAATTCCCAGCAGTGATTTGCTGGGCGGCCGCAATATAATGTATGCCGTCTGGATTGACCACAATGTCAAATATTGAGAGAATAAGCTTTAAGATTAAAGATACCATCATTACGGCTGTGATAGGATGGCGATCGATAAATATTTCAAACCGATTCCTATTGTTTTCGTTCATGATTGCTTTAATTTTCAATGGGTCTCGCAATTATTTGAAGTGCTTTTCGGTAGTTCTTTAACCGATTAGCATCAATTATTAAGTGATCTTATATTAATTAACTCAAATATTTTTAAGAAATATTTTGAGTATATTTTAATATAATTAGTGGCTACTCTGTTTTCTTTGCACGCTCGATAGATTTCTTTATTTATAGTAAAATTGCTAAATATATTTTTTGAACTAACCCCTCCTTTTCTCATCTTTACTAAAACTTCGTTTATGTAAATCGTTTTTAGGCTTAAGTCATTGAACAAGCGAATAACAAATTCAAAATCTGAGGCAATTTTATAGGTTGTCTTATAATTTCCTATTCTTTGATAAACTTCTTTTTTACAATACATCGTTGGGTGTGCAGGCATACACCCGCGGGCAAGTAATTTAGATGTAAATTTAGATGAATCGCTGTATCGAAAAATTTTATTGTGTTGATTCGGTCTAAAAACAATAACATCTCCGTAAACAGCATCTATATTTGTATTTTTAAAAGTATTAGCTATTTTTTTGACTACATTTCGATGGGCAAAGATGTCATCAGAATTAAGGAACCCCACAATATCACCAGTTGAAGCATAAATTCCCTTGTTAAACGCATCGTAAATACCATTATCAGGTTCTGATATTATTTTATAAATTCTTTGAGCGTTCTGTTTGATGATGTTAATGGTGTTGTCATTTGAATTTCCATCGACAATAATATGTTCAATATTATCGTATGATTGTTCTTTTATACTTTCGATTGTATCTAAAATTGTGTTGGCGCAATTATAACCGGCTGTAATAATGCTAATCTTCATATTTATTGTACCAAATAGTTTTTCTTTTTATTTAAGATATTTATAATTTTTTTTCTAAATAGAGGAATTTCAAATATTTCAATCAAATGACCGATGATGTATCCCATCAGATCCTTTGTAATATGGCCAAATGAATTATCTAAAGATGCTATATCCGTTAGCATCTTATCGTAATCGTACCCTATTGAATGTAAGCGTGTTTTGCCAATCCATTTTATATAATTAGAACACCAATGTTTCCTGGTAGGGTTATTGACAATTGTTTTCCATTTTTCGACTGAAGTACCACGTATTTTTTTGATTTTTTGATTTTTTGATTTATCCCCAAGTTTACCTTCAAGTGGCTTTTCATTGTAAAAATTGTACTGAAAGCTATCTCCTAATTCTAAATACTCAGAGATTTTTTTTATCGACAATTCAGGAAATTTAACGAGTTCTTCATATTTAATTTCAACGCAATTCGTTTTACATAAATCACGAGCATTAATTAAATTTTTTAGCCCTTTGAATAGATCAATCTTAATAGCAACCCAATTCCATTTCTTTGTCGAAATATTTCCATTTCCCCAGTAACTGATTATGGAAGCAATTATGGAAAGAGGGTTCCGCCAGAGGAAAATAAATTTCGCATTTGGGAAAATGGTAATAATTTCTTCTGCAATAAGTGAATATCGCGGTGTTTTGTCAAGAAAATATATTGCCTCATGTGGAGTAATTTCCGTATATAACTCAGTAATTAACTTGTTAATCTTTTCATAATATATTCTGTTACCCATTAATTTGGTTTCTAAAATATCATTTAACGCAATAGTAAATTGTCGGTGGCTGTATTCGGTATAAACGTTTTCTTTGAATTGATATATCAACGGCAGCAATAGCCATGGTTCGGAAAGCGTATGGATTTCTGGGTGAGTGCTTAAAACTCTTTGCAGCAAAGTTGAACCAGACCTTGGAAGAGAAAATAAAAATATGATATTTTTCATTTTGTTTTTCAAAATAACACTATTGGATTTAAATTAATATAAAATTATATTTTAACAATCCGCCTCAAAATTATGCGACTTTAGTTGAGCAAACCATAGAAGGAGCATACCCAATCACAAAAATGATATGCATTTAGCACGAGTGCTTCCTATACCAATTTTCCTCAACAATCATTGGATTGTCCCATTAATTGCTTTAGGTGGAAGTGTAAAAAAATGTTATCTGAATATTCTTATTCTATCTGATAGATGTTTTTCTTGAGAGATAAAGGCTATGACTGCATAATTAATGCTTGATAAAAGATTTCCCCAAACAACTCCATCTCTTTGGAAAAAGTTTACGAATAGTGCATAGCATATTAGCGAAAATAATGAGGAAAACATTCTTATTTTCAATATTTTTTTTGAGTTCATTGAGCTGTATTCAGATATTAGAAATTGTTGTCCCATTGCATAGAAACCCCCAGATAAAAACAACCATGGAAATGCCCACGACATATACAGAAATTGTTTGCCGATAATAACTGCAGATATAAATTCATATGTACTATATATTAAAATGAAGCCAATAAATATAAATATCAATAAAATATACGAAATTAATCGATTTATTTTTAAAGCATTTATTTTTATCGCGGAATCTGTATTATCTCCTATTTTTGAATAAATTATTGGTCCTATCAGGTTTATTATAAATAAGGAAAGCATTAGCATAGGAGAAAACGATAATTGATAAATAGCAAAATATGCGCCGACATCGGATACCTCACAAAATGTATTCAGTGCCCAACGATCAGAGAACAATTGTATCCAACTGAAAACACCACTTAACGTAAGAGGCCAAAAATATTTAAAAAATGAATTATATAAAATTGAAAATTCACTGTTTTTGCCTTCTTCAACCATTTTTATGAAATAATAATTTTTAATTTTAATTGCGCTATATGTCTGAATCAAAAACATGGATAGAATAAAACCAATTAGGATTCCCTCAGCGCTTTTAAATCCGAACAAAATAAAAATTATGGCAAATATCATTTGACCCCAATTCAATAGATTTAAATGAATGGAGTAAGATATTCTCTTCCTTGCGCCAGCAAGAATACCAACAATAGCCTGGTTGCAAATCAACCCTCCCCCAAGCAATATTGTTAGAGATACCGAATAAAATAAATCAATTTCAATTTTAAAAACAAAAAATAGTGCAAAAGACAATAGACACAAAATAATAATTGAATATAATGTTGTTGAAAATATTCTTTTTATACAACTAAAATACCAATACATTCCATGTTTGATTGCAATGCTAAAATATCTGACAACTGTATAATATGTTGCGATTCCAATTGATTCTCTTGCAAACAAGGCGATGCTTACTGCTAAAGCAAATCGACCATATTGATGCGGAGTCAAATAAGTCGTAAATACCTTTACCCCTACAAGTGTTGCTATTGTCGGACCGAATATACCAGTTGCAACATATATCGCTTCAATACTAAATGGTATATATTTTTTATAATGCATTACCGGTGCTGCCCGTTTAGTGAATATAGCGATAAGCGAACGTTTTATACATGATGAACAAACTGTTTTTAAGTGTTACAAAAATATCTCTCTGCATGATAGACAACGTTAACGAACATCATATTTATAAAATTCGTTTATTTTTAAATTCCTTGATACTGAAACTGAGTGTTGAATTTGATACTCTTCACAAAGATGATAAGGTGTATCATAAAATTTATCGATAGAATATTGACTTCGATTATCCAATAAAAGGAAATGGTGCCCATGCTTTTCATAATAGTTTTTTAGTTTGTCTATTAATTTTTTAGGTATTTTTTTAGTGTCGAAAGTTGTTGGCAAACCACCAATTACTGTGATTTTATTCTGTTTAGCCCATTTCATAAATAAACTTAAAATTTTGGCGGTATGTGAATTCTCATCAAAATCTTGATAGCTTGGAGGCAACCACTGGTAGTTCTTTAAATATGATTGATACTGTTTTCCCTTTAGCGTTGTGTGCGTCGATTCATCACCCTGTACGGTGATTGTATCGATGGAAAATCTTCTTTTTATACCGACTCCGTCAAGCAACATTTCACCTATTCCGGATAGCAAGTACTGAACATCAAAATAGAATAACGCATGTGTTAAATGATTTATGTCCATTGAAAATATATAGTTCCGATCGTAGGATACGATATATGGAATTTCTTTGCCTGCCATTGCTTCTTGGGCGGTCTTTGCCAGCGTACCATATTCAAGGGGTAAGTATAATATATCTCCAGAGATTAAATACTTTTTCACAATATTCAATTGGTACTCTAAACCAATATCTGCAGCTACAGACATGTTTGAGCAAGGAACTCCTGTCTCCGATTCAATTGTTTCACATCTGTGACTGAACCGACCATTGCTGCCAGCTAAAACAATAATTTTGTTATTGTTAATGCTATATAAATATCTAATTTTTTGGTCGTAGTAATCTTTTATAATACCAATGGTTAAAGGTTTATGGACAAGAAACAAAAAGATAAACATATACAAAATTATTGATATTAGTGTTGCTGAAATAACGTGAAGTATTCGCATTATTAAAATTGAAAATAAAGAAATTCAGATGGTGCATGTCCGAAAAAAATATTTTGTATCGTAAAATACATACTCCCAATTAGAGCAAAATATTTGAGTCGAGCATTCATTTCATGGGTCGCTGGTAAATTTATTAGAACAAATGATAGAATGAATAGTCCCAACATTTCAACCATTCCCATTATTGTTCCTCCTCCAAGAAGCGGCATAGTTCCAACCGATTTCACAAATCCTTGTAATGGGGGAAAGATATTGAGAATTTGTGCTGGAAGGACGAAACCATTTTTTCCCATCATTCCTTGTAAAATGTTTTTTGCACTTTCAAAAGAATTTGCTCTAAATAGTACCCACAGAATTAAAACAGCATTAAAGGTAATAAATCTTGAAAATGATCTTCCTACATAAATACTTTCTCGGTTCATTAGCCAAAATGTTTTGCGCGTATATCTCCAAAAATGGTTTATCAACAATAAAAAACCATGTAATATTCCCCATATTATAAAAGTCCATCCAGCGCCGTGCCATAATCCACATAAAAACATCGTTATTAACAAATTTAAGTAACGACGGATGTTACCCTTTCGATTCCCTCCTAAGGGTATATATACATATTCTCGTAGAAATCTCGAAAGCGTTATGTGCCAACGATTCCAGAACTCTATTACATTAAAAGATTTATATGGAGAGAAAAAATTTAAAGGAAGGTTAATGTTAAATAATTTAGCAATACCTATAGCCATGTCTGAATAGCCGGAAAAGTCGAAGTATAATTGAAATGTGTAAGCTATTGCTCCAGACCAGGCGACAAAAAATGTGATTAATTCCCCACTTTCTGCGTTTGTAAAAACAGGTGTTGCATATAGCGCCAAAGTATCTGCTAATATTATTTTTTTAAAAAGACCGATGAAAAAATATGTTAGGCCAAAACCGATATTATTTAAATCAATTTTGAAATTTGTTCGAATATTGAATTGAGGTAATAATTCTTTATGATGAACAATCGGACCGGCTACGAGTTGCGGGAAAAATGAAACAAAAAGGGCATAATTATAAAAGTTATGTTCAACGACCTTGCCTTTGTAAACATCAACAATGTAAGCAATCTGTTGAAATGTAAAAAAGGAGATGCCTAGTGGTAAAATTATTGTATTTAAATGGTAATAACTACCTGTTATATGATTAATGTTATCTACAAAGAAGTTAGCATATTTAAAATATCCAACAAGAGATAAGTTAATCAAAATACCGCAAATTAAATATAATGTAGACTTACTATGCTTTTTCTTAATAAGGAGACCCACTGCAAAATTAAAAGAAATTGAAAATATAATTAAAATTAGATAAGCGGGGTTCCACCACCCATAAAAAAATAGTGATGCTGCTATCAGCCACAAAACAGACAATCTATATAATTCTAATTTACCTATTAAGAAGAAGCCGGAGAGTACTATCGGTAAAAAATAAAAGATGAATTCGGTTGAGTTAAAAAGCATACCATTATTTTTCTACTTTTGCCATTATTGGTGGATAAAGCTTTTCATATAGTTTATTATAACCATGCTCACACATGATATAAAATCGTATTGGCACTATATTTTGGGCAGTAAATTAAAGAGGGTTATGTTTTTTTAATTTTCGGAATAGGACTGAGGAATAGAAGATATTTAGCGAGGCGCAATGATTAATGTAGAGAATAGTGAGGGTGTACAAATAACTGTGTAACTGGTTATCAATAACCTTACTCAAAGGAGAAGGCGATGGCCAGTAAGAAATCCAAGCAGGACGCCCTCATTGACGAACTGCTGCAAGACTGTGA
>JABZFP010000030.1 GCA_014237395.1 Desulfobacteraceae bacterium
TGGGAAATTCGTGGGCTTCCTCCAGTTCCAAGGCCAGATCTTTGTCAAATTCGCCCTTGGTGAAATCCCGTACGGCTTTCTGAATGTCCTGCTGGGTGCGGTTGAGCTCAAATTCCATGATCAGTTCCCCGTGTGTGAAGGGTTGATAATATAAGGGTTATGGTGTGCCGTGCCCGGGCCTGCGGTCCGGCACGGGTTCTTCCGTGTGGCACATATTCAGGATAAAGGCGGTTTGATGCCGGATGTAATCTTCGATGGTGTAATGCCGCGACAGAAACCAGCGGCGAAAGGTCCACATGTGGCCGATGACGGCAATGTTGTGGGCGACGAGGTCCATAGCGGCTTCTGAAAGCAGCGGGATCTTGCCGTCCGCCATCAGCGCGGTGAGGGCGCGCGTGAACAAGCCGGTAATGCGGACCTCATTTTCCAGCACCACCCGGCGCCATTTATGCGGCAGCGACTGGGTTTCCTGGTAAATCAGCAGAATATGGTCGTTCATGCGGTCGCAGACCAGCAGATAAGCCCGCACGACTTCGGCCAGGGGGTTGCCTTGATCTGCGACGCGCTGCATGGCTTCGGCCATACCGCGCTGCATTTCGGCATGGATGGCATCGCAGACCAGGTACAGGACATCTTCTTTGGAGGCGACATACTCATAGAGCGATCCAATCGAGACCCCGGCCGCCTTGGCAATCTGGCGGGTTGTGGTTTTGTGAAAGCCGTTTTGAATGAAAAGCTCGACCGCCGCGTCGACGATCTGGTGCCGCCGTCGCTGGACCAGATCCTGATTTTTAACCTGGGTCGGAATCTGGTGTTCGTTTTTTTGGGGAGCGATGCCCATGCTTGCGGCGTCCTTATTTGATGCGTTCGCAAAGAGTCGGAATCTAAAATATCAGAGTTTTATAGATTCCGGATCAAGTCCGGAATGGCAGCTAAAAGACTTTTTACGGTCCCATCCTTATTTAGGTGTCGTATTTTTTTGGTGTTGAGCGTGAATTGGCTATACTGAACGAGCGCTCAGTCGGAAATACCCCGTTGGTTGTCGCTTGTCAACCCGTTTTTTTACATGTGGCAATACGTTTTACCCTAGTGAATGACTGTCGCCAGGACGCTGGCACGCGTTCTCTGATGCGCCATGGGCGCTTTATTTTTGCTAAAAGTTACGGGTGACGCGATCGGTTGGCGATAGCGGTGCGATACGCGATTTTCGGCTTGACATCCACCCCCGTTCATGGAAAAAGAAAGCATCTGTACCTACCGTCCGGTAGGTAGGTATCGGGCATATACTCCCTTCTTCGAGGTTTGCCGTGCCCCATATGAAAGACAAAATTATCCGTGTTGCCACCAGCCTGTTTCACCGCAAGGGCTATTTCGCCACCAGCATCAGTGAAATCGCCGGTTTGTGTGGCATTCAAAAAGCCAGCATCTACTATCACTACGCCAGCAAGGAAGCGATTCTTTACCAGATTCACAGCACGACAATGGATGACCTGACAACATATCTAAAAGGGAATCTGCAGGGTGTGGACGGTATCGAAGACTGCATGCGGGCCGCGGTGCGCAGCCACGTGCGCTTCCATCTGGAGCGGCAAAAAGAAACCTTCATTGCCAACACGGAATTGCGGGGGCTCACCCCGGAACACTACGCGCTGATCGTCGCCAAACGCGATACTTACGAGCAGATCATCCAGGAGATCATCCAGCGGGGCTGCGCGGCCGGTATTTTCGTGGATGAAGACGTGAAAATCCTCTCATACGCGATCCTGACCCAGTGCAACGCCGGTGCCATTTGGTATAAACCCGGCGGCCGGCTTACAGTGGATGATATCGCGGAGGTTTACGTACGCTTTGCATTGCAGGGGCTGATGGTGCGATAGACGCATTTCCACAAACCTATTCAGAAATGGCAAGGCCCGACGATTCGGAAAGGAGGACATGGTGGATTTCGAACTCAGCAAGGAACAGGAGATGGTTCGCAAGGAGGTGCGCCGGTTCGCCCACAAGGAAATTTTACCGGTGGCGCTGGAATTGGACGAATCCGAGTCCTTCTCCGCCGATCTGACCCGCAAGATGGGGGATATCGGGCTTTTCGGCACCATTGTTTCCGAAAAATACGGTGGCCAGGGAATGGACTACCTGTCCTACATCATTGCCGTGGAGGAGGTGGCCCGCATCGACGGCTCCCAGGCGGCGACGGTGGCGGCCGGAAACTCTTTGGGGATCGGGCCGATCTACTATTTCGGGACCGAGGCGCAGAAACAAAAATATCTTCCCAGACTGTGCCGCGGGGAGGGGCTGTGGGGATTCGGACTCACCGAGCCCACGGCGGGTTCGGATGCCGGCGGCAGCAAAACCACGGCCGTGAAAGACGGCAACGAATGGGTCATCAACGGTTCCAAGATTTTTATCACCAACGCGGCCTGTGAGCTTTCGCTGGGGGTGACGGTGCAGGCCGTGACGGGCCGGCGGGAGAGCGGCCGGCCCGAATACACCTGTTTCCTGGTGGAACACGGTACGCCCGGGTTCAAGGCCGTCGAAATGCACCGCAAGATGATGTGGCGCGCTTCCAACACGGCGGAGCTCTACTTCGATGATGTCCGCGTCCCGGCGGCCAATGTCCTGGGCAACGTCGGGGACGGCTTTCACCAGATGCTCCAGACCCTCGATGGGGGACGTCTTTCCATTGCCGCCATGGGACTGGGGGGCGCCCAGGGCGCCTACGAAATGGCCCTGAAATACGCCAAGTCCAGAGAGCAGTTCGGACAACCCGTATCCAAATTCCAGGCGGTGGCCTTCAAGCTGGCGGACTGCGCCATGGAAATCGAATGCGGGCGCAACCTGCTTTACAAGGCCTGTTGGCTGCGGGATAAGAAACGCCCCTTTGCCAAGGAGGCGGCCATGGCCAAACTCTACTGCTCCGAGCTCATGGGGCGGGTGGCCAATCACGCCGTCCAGATTCATGGCGGTTATGGGTTGATGAAAGAGTATCATGTGGAGCGCTTTTACCGGGATCAGAAGCTTCTGGACATCGGCGAGGGGACGTCCGAAGTGCAGCGCCTGGTCATTTCACGCTATATCGGGTGCTGACCACCCGGTCTGAAACAACGGTGCCTGGCCCGTAACAAGGGAGGAGATATGTCGGACGACGTGTTGCTCATGGAGGAAAAGGACGGTGTGTTGTGGCTGACGCTCAATCGCCCGCAGGTTATGAATTCATTCAATTTCGAGTTGCTGCGGGCCCTCAAGGCCCAGATTGACGGAATCCGTTTCCGGCCCGAGATTCGTGTGGTGATCATTACCGGGGCCGGCGAAAAAGCGTTTTGCGCCGGTGCGGACCTCAAGGAGCGGGCCACCCTGCCGCCCCTGCAGGTCAAGGAATTCATCTTCACCATTCGGGACCTGTTCAGCAGCATCGAAAATCTGAACAAGCCGGTGATCGCGGCGGTTAACGGCGTCGCCCTCGGCGGCGGCACCGAGCTGGCCCTGGCCTGTGATATCCGCATCGCTTCCGCAACGGCATCCATGGGGTTGACGGAAACCCGGCTGGCCATCATTCCCGGTGCCGGCGGAACCCAGCGCTTGCCTCGCCTGATCGGGCGCGGCAAGGCCAAAGAGCTCATTTTCACCGGGCGCCGGGTACCCGCCGAAGAGGCCCTGGCCATTGGACTGGTCAACCAGGTCTGTGCGCCCGACCAATTGCGGAAAACCTGTGATGCCATGGCGGCCGAGATTTGCGAGACGGGTCCCATCGCCATCGAACAGGCCAAATACGCCATTAATCACGGATTGGAAACCGACCTTCACACCGGTCTGGCCATTGAATCCAACGCCTACTGGGTGACGATACCCACCCAGGACCGGCTGGAAGGGCTGGCCGCATTCCGAGAAAAACGCAAACCGGTTTACAAGGGAGAATAGCGCCATGACCGCCACAGTGACCGCTCAGGCTGTCGATAACCGAACGTTCTGGACAAATGAAGAACAGAAGCTGGATCAGCAGGTCCATGCCGCACTGTTTCCCGGCGGGCAAACGGCAATCGACCGCCTGGCCAAACAGGGTAAGCGACCGGTGCGGGACCTTATCAACGAACTGATCGATCCCGGCACCGAATTCTACGAATTGAGTCGTATTGCCGGTTTCGGGATGGGGTATCCGGGGGTGGAGGATGTCCCCTGCGGCGGCGTCGTCACCGGGATCGGCAAGATTTACAACAACTGGACCATGATCTTTGCCAATGACAGCCGGGTCAAAGCCGGGACGTATTTCCCCATCACCCTCAAAAAACATATGCGGGCCCAGGCCATCGCCGAGCGCTGTGGGTTGAACTGCGTTTATATCGCCGATAGCGGCGGGGCTTTTCTGCCCATGCAGGCCGATGTCTTCCCGGACGACCAGCATTTCGGGTCCATGTTTTTCAACATGGCCCGCATGTCGGCCAGGGGGTTGAAGCAGATAACGTTAAGTACTGGCGGTAACACCGCTGGCGGGGCCTACATTGTTTTCATGGCCTGCCAGTCGATCATGATCGATCAAAAAGCCTTTTCCTTCCTGGGCGGCCCCCCGCTGGTCAAGATGGCCACCGGCGAGGTGATTTCCGCCGAAGACCTGGGCGGCGCCCGCGTGCATACCCAGATTTCCGGCGGCGCGGATCACTTCTGCACTTCCCAGGAAGAGGCCATCGCCCGTGTGCGGGAAATCCTCTGTCTGGAAAAACCCCAGCAGGTCCGGATCCAGCGGTTCGAGGAGCGCCCCCCGACCGTGCCGACCGACCACATTTACGACCTGCTGCCGGCGGGCATTCATCAGGGGATCGACGTGCGGACGGTTTTGCAGTGTATAGCGGACGACAGCATGTTCTCCGAATACAAACGGGACTACGCACCGGGGCGCGGCGACAATATCGTGGCCGGCAAGATTCGGATCAAGGGCCTGCCGATGGGAGTGATTGCCTCCAACGGCGTGGGCATCATCTTTGTGGAAGCGGCCCGCAAGGCCACCGAGTGGATCGTGCGCTGCAGCCAGGAGAAAATCCCTCTGCTCTTTATCCAGAACGCACCGGGCTACATGGTGGGTTCCGAATCGGAACATATGGGCATGGGGAAATACGGCGCCGATATGGTGCGGGCCGTTTCCTGTGCCCAGGTGCCGCGCATTCAGCTGGTGATCGGCCCGGACAATGGCGCGGCCAACTACGGCATGTGCGGCCGGGCTTATCGCCCCCACTTTCTCTTTCACACCATGCGATCCCGAACCTCGGTCATGAGCGGCCGCAGTGCGGCCGGCGTGCTGCTGTCCATCGAGGAGCGCAAACGTGAAGTCAAGGGCAACCCCATGAGCGAAGAGGAAAAGAAGGCCTTCAGCGAGAAAATGATCAACAAGTACGATGGCGAGGCCCACCCTTTTTATTGTGGTGCCCGCCTGCTCAGCGATCGTGTGCTCAAATTCGGTGAAATCCGCGACTGGCTGGCTATGGCCTTCGAGGTCAGTTTGCTGGCGCCCATCGGTGAGCCGTCATTCGGTAATTTCCGCTTTTAATCGAAAACCTGCGAAGAATGTCAATGTGCCATATTAAAACAGATAGAGGAGGACGATCTCATGACAGATCATGATTATTGGAGCATTTTCCCACGGATGCCTAAAAAGGTAACGTTGGGCGATATCACGGTGCGGGACGGATTTCAGCATCTGGAAAAATTTGTTTCCACTCGGGCCAAAATCTTTTATGCAGAAGAGATGATCTTTGCCGGCTGCCGCAATATTGAAGTGACCAATCTCGGCAGCGCCTACCTGATGCCCCAGTTCAGTGATGCGGAGGAGATCCTGGGCTATCTGCGCAGCGACCGGTTTCGTAAAAAATGTGAAAAACGGGGCATCGATTATAACGACATCTGCATCACCGCCGTGACGATTCGCGAAAAAGCCGTCGACCGGGCCATCGAGCTCAGTCGGCAGGGGATCGGGCCAGATCGCTGCCTGATGATGGTGTCTACGGAAGAAGAGCACCATTTTGCCAATTCCGGCACGACCCTGCCGGTTTACTGGAAGGAGGCCGAGCGCTGTATCCAGAAATGCCGGGATGCGGGACTCAAGATGTGCGGCACGGTCAGCACGATCTGGGGCAGCCCGATTGCCGGTGCCACCGATATGAAAGACGCCGTGGAATTCACCAAGCGATTTCTGGAAATCGGGGCGTCGGATATCGAGCATGCCGATCACGACGGCAGCGCTTCGGCGCCGGATGTCTACCGCTATTTTTCCATGGTGCTGGACGACATACCCGATACCAGCGTGCATATCGCCCATTTCCACGAGACCAAACGGGTGGCGTCGGCCTCGGTTCTGGCCGCCCTGCATGCCGGCATCACCCATTTCGAAGGCACCCTGGGCGGGCTGGGGGGGCAGCCGGCCAATTTTCTGGATGACTGCCCCGTGCCGGGTACCGGGGATTACTATTACAAGGATCCCCGCTATGTGGGCCTGACCTGCCTCGAGGACATGCTGGTGCAGATTGACGAGATGGGGATCGAACACGGCTATGACGTCGATCGCGTGCTGTGGCTGGGCCGTCAGTTGGAACGCACGGTCGGCCATCGCCTGCGCAGCGAGGCCGTGATCAACGGGCGGACCCTCAAAGAGGGGCATCTCCAATTCGCCCGGCCGGGTTTAGGGAAACTCAAAGCGCGCATGGACGAGACACCCGGACAGAAGCTCCCCGGCGAGTGGAAGGACGAGGCCGTCCTGCCGGAACGGTTGCGCCCGGCCTGAGAACGGCCGACCGCTACACCCATGCCCTGCCAGGGGCCAACATCCCTCCCGGCCGACCATGACAAAGGGGGCACGGGAGGGAGGGAACAACGAGGAGCAAGACATGGATACCAAGGAAGACAAACCCCACATTAATGTGGATTACTTCGAAGACCTGACCGGCAAGATTGCCACACCGGAAGGCGACCGGGTCGATGAAATCGGCCGTCGGATTCGGAAACTGAGGGAAGCCAAAGGGCTTTCACTGGAGGAGCTTTCCAATCTCACCGGTTTTGAAATCGATTTCCTGGAGAAAATCGAAAACCAGGAGGTCCATCCCCAGCTGGGGACGGTGATCAAACTGTCCAAAGCGCTGGAAAGCGCCTTCGGGCGATTGGTTTCGGGCGTGGGGGATCGGCTGTATTCGGTCACCCGACGAAAGGAGCAAAAGATCGTTTCGCGTTCCACCGGTCTGGCCGGCAAGCAGAAGCTCTACACCTACAAGAGCCTCGCGCCGGAAGTCAAAGGGCGCCACATGGAAGCCCTCATGGTGCAGCTGGAGGAAAACCCCGGCGGTGAGTTGTCGGTCCACGACGGGGAAGAATTCATCTATGTGCTGGAGGGCACGGTCGCCATGCAGATCGGGGAGGACCGTTTCGATCTCGAACCGGGTGACAGCGTTTACTATCTCTCGACGACACCGCACCTGATCGCGGCCAAACAGGGCCGGGCAACCATCATGGCGGTGCTATACGGGCAATAGGGGCCGTCTGCAAGCGGCCACCGGTTTCGGGGGTGAATCTGTCGGGAGGTTTCCGATCAACCACTGTGACGCGCGCCTGCTGCGCGTCGACACGAAGGGAGCGCATCATGGGCAAGCTGCTCTGGCAACCGACGCAAGAACAGATCGAACAGAGCAACATGTACCGTTACATGCAGGTCGTGAACCAACGGTACGATCAACGGTTTGAATCCTACGACGACCTCTACCGTTGGTCGGTGGAAGCCATTCCCGATTTCTGGGCGTCGATCTGGGATTTCATGGCGGTCCGTGCCTCGCAGCCCTATGAGCGGGTACTGGACGATGTGACGAAGATGCCCGGTGCCCGTTGGTTCGAAGGGGCCCGGCTCAATTTTGCCGAGAATCTCCTGCGCTACCGGGACGACCGGACGGCGCTCATCTTCAAGGGTGAATCCCAGCCGGTGCAGCGTATGACCTATGCTGAATTGTTTAGCGCGGTCTCCCGGGTGGCATCCGCCCTGCGGGAATGCGGTGTTACCGTCGGTGACCGGGTGGTGGGCTTCATGCCCAATATGCCGCACGCCATCATCGCCATGCTGGCGGCCACCTCCCTGGGGGCGACCTGGTCTTCCTGCTCGCCGGATTTCGGCATCAAGGGCGTGCTGGACCGCTTCGGACAGATCAAGCCCAAAGTGCTTTTTACGGCCAACGGCTACAGTTTCAAGGGCAAGTCAATTGATTGCCTGGCGCGCATCCGTCAGATTCTGGCGCAATTGCCCTCGATCGAACGGGTCGTGGTGGTACCGTACACCGAACCGAGTCCGGATATCCGGGACGTCCCCCACGCCGTTTCCTACGATGCCTTTATCGCGGCGCATCCCGGCGGCTCTATCGACTTTGCACAACTGCCCTTCGACCATCCGCTCTACATCATGTACTCTTCGGGCACCACGGGGCTCCCCAAGTGCATGGTGCAAAGTGCCGGCGGGATTCTGCTGCACCAGATGAAGGAACTGGTTCTGCACACCGGCCTCACGCGGGAGGATACGATTTTCTATTTCACCACCTGCGGGTGGATGATGTGGAACTGGCTGACCTGTTCCCTGGCCACCGGGGCGGCGCTGGTGCTCTTTGACGGCAACCCCTTTCATCCCCATCCCGGTGCCTTGTGGGAACTGGCGGGCCAGGAAGGCATTTCGGTCTTCGGGACGAGCGCCGGCTACATTGCCGCCCTGCAGGCTTCCGACGTCACACCGGGCGAAACCTATGACTTGAGGCGTTTGCGGGCTGTTTTGTCCACCGGCTCGCCGCTATCAGAAGAGGGTTTCCAGTTTGTCTACGACCACATCAAATCCGATCTTCAGCTGGCTTCGATTTCCGGCGGCACCGATCTCAATGGCTGTTTCGCTTTAGGCAACCCCATGGGGCCGGTCTATTCCGGTGAACTGCAATGCCGCGGACTGGGCATGAAAGTGGAAGCCTTCGATGAAAACGGCCAGCCGGTGATCGGCCGCCAGGGGGAACTCGTCTGTACGGCACCGTTTCCCTCCATGCCGATTTACTTCTGGGACGATCCCGACATGCGAAAGTACCATGATGCCTATTTCGATATGTATCCTGGGATATGGCGGCATGGCGACTACATCACCGTCACCGAGCGGGGCGGAGTCGTAATGTACGGGCGCTCGGACGCCACCCTCAACCCCGGCGGGGTCCGTATCGGCACGGCTGAAATCTATCGCCAGATGGACGCCATCGAGGAAATCGCGGATTGTGTGGTGGTGGGACAGAACTGGAAAAACGACGTACGCGTGGTGCTCTTCGTGCAACTGGCCCCGGGACAGGCTTTGACCGACGATCTGCAGCAGCGGGTTCGCGCCACCATACGGGCCAACGCTTCCCCCCGGCACGTGCCGGCCAAGATTGTGGCCATACCCGATGTACCCTACACTCTCAACATGAAAAAGGTGGAACTGGCGGTGCGCAAAGTAATTCACGGCGAGCCGGTCACCAACAAGGACGCGCTACGCAACCCCGAAGCGCTGGATTATTATGCCGATTTGGCGGAACTGCAGGCGGATTGAAAAATATCGCCTCGGATAATAGCGCAGGGAAAACGCGCCGCGCCGCCACGGATTTTTTAAAGACGGTTTAAACAACTTTTGAGGATGTTGTTATGACGCCCCCTTCTGTAACCCGTATCGACGATCTGGATCATAAGGACAAAGCGCGGCTCGTGGTGGACTATATGCATCGGACGATCATGCATTACGCCCAGTGGTACGGGGAGGTCCGCCACCAGCTACCGGCGGAGCAGGCCTATGACGTTCTGGCCGAGGCCTCCGAACGCAGTCTGGCTATCCAGCTAAAGCGCCTGGGAAAAACCCTGGGGTTTGCAATGGAAGATGGATTACCCAAGCCCCTGCTGGATTTGCCGGCGGAAACATTGGAGGACTTGCTGGACAGCGTGGCCTTTAACTGGCTGGCCAACGACGGGGTCTGGTTCCAGGCTGTGGAGTTCAACCACGGTATGAACGACGCCAAGCGCTGCAACGATTCCTGTTGGGCCCAGTTCTCGCCCTTCGAAGCCTGGTCGATCCGGCGGTTTTTAGGCGCTGACCTGGCGCCGGGGCTGGAAGGCTTGAAGCAGGCTCTCAACTTGCGAGTCTATGGGCGCATCAACCGCCAGTCCTTCGAAGACGACGGTCCGCAGGCCTTTATCTTCCGGATGGATGAATGCCGGGTGCAGGTGGCCCGCAAGCGCAAGGGGCTGGATGACTACCCCTGCAAATCGGCGGGGCTTGTGGAATATGCTTATTTTGCCCGGGCCTTTGACGCCCGGATCAAAACGGAGTGCATCGGATGTCCGCCCGATGCCCATCCGGACGACTGGTACTGTGCCTGGCGGTTTTCCCTTGAAACGGAATGACCGACCCTCGATAGGGAGGGCATCGCATGATGGAAACAGCGGCCAACCGGCCGCTGTTTTTGTAAAGGAATGAACCACATGAAACTGCGCAAGATGACATCGCTAACGGCCCTGACCTCGTTTGTTTTCATGCTTGTCACGAGCATCATCCTCTATATCGCGCCCCAGGGGCGGGTGGCTTACTGGGCCGACTGGCGTCTGCTGGGACTGGACAAAACCCAGTGGGGCGATATCCACATCAACATGGGGATTCTCTTTCTGGTGTCCATCGGGTTGCATATCTATTACAACTGGAAGGCCATCCTGGCTTACCTCAAGGACAAGGCCCGCCGCCTTAAAATATGGACCCCGGAATTCAACGTGGCCTTTGGGCTGACGGCGGTTGTCCTGGCGGGCACCTTGGCGACCGTTCCACCGTTCAGTTGGCCGCTGGTGTTCAACGCCCATCTGAAGGACGCGGCGGCGGTCCAATATGGGGAGCCGCCTTACGGACACGCCGAGCTCTCCCGCCTGGACCAGTTTGCCCGCAAAACCGGTCTTTCGCTGCCAGAGGTCCTTGTCGCTCTGAACGATGCCGGTATCCGTTTCGATCGTGATCAGGATTCATTACAGGCCATTGCCCGGCAAAACGGACGGTCACCCCAGGCGATTTACCATATCATGCAAGGGGCGCAGGCATCGGCGCTGCCGAGTGGCATGCCGGCAGAGGCGCCCCCGGGAACCGGGAAAAAGACCCTGGCAGAGCTCTGTCTGGCGTATGGCCTGTCCGAGGCAGACGTGGTCCGGTCGCTTCAAGGCAGCGGCTTTCAGGTCAGTCCGGAATTGACCCTTAAAGAAATAGGCGCTAAGAACGGGGTCAGTCCGATCGATATATACGATACCATTCGCCAGGCGACGGCTACGCCCGGAGTTAAAACCCCCTGATGGACGCGTCCGGGTGCAACCGCCGACCGGAAGGCTGCTCATGACCCTGCCCAGCAAACTGCCCGATGTCGGCCTGACGATATTTTCCGTGATGTCGCAGCTGGCCGCCGAGCACCGTGCCATCAATCTTTCCCAGGGCTATCCGGATTTTGACGTTAGCCCGGCCCTGATCGACCGTGTCGTGCATTACATGCGCCAGGGCTGCAACCAGTATGCCCCCATGACGGGTGTACCCGCCCTGCGGAAAGCGATAGCGGACAAGGCCGCCGCCCTGTACGATGCGGTTTATGACCCGGAAACCGAGGTGACCGTTACGTCGGGTGCCACAGAAGCCTTGTATGCGGCCATTACGGCGGTGGTGCGGCCCGGCGACGACGTGGTGATCGTCGAGCCGGCCTATGACGCCTATGAACCGGCGGTGCGGTTGAACGGCGGGCGGGCGGTGTTTGTACCCATGACCTTCCCCGGCTACCGCATGGATTGGGAACAGGTGCGGCAGGCCTTGTCCGACCGAACGCGCCTGCTCATCCTCAATTCGCCCCACAATCCCACCGGCAGTGTTTTCACCGCCGAAGACATTGCCCAGCTCAAAACCCTGGTCGCGGGTTCCGACTTTTTCATTCTCAGCGACGAGGTTTACGAACACATTGTATTCGACGGCCGCCGTCATGCCAGCATGGCCCGCGATCCAGAGTTGCGCCGTCGCAGCTTCGTGGTGAGTTCGTTCGGCAAGACCTATCATGCCACCGGGTGGAAGATCGGCTACTGCCTGGCACCAGCCCCCCTGAGCGCGGAATTGCGCAAGGTGCATCAGTATCTGACCTTTGCGTCCAACACGCCGATTCAGATGGCGCTGGCCGATTACCTGGCCCGCCACGAGGATCATCTCGGTCTTTCCGATTTCTATCAGGAGAAGAGAGATCTTTTTGCATCCCTGCTCGGCCCGTCCCGGTTCCGTCCGTTACCCTGTGAAGGCACCTATTTCCAGATGGTGGACTATGCGGTCATATCGGACGAGCCCGACACGGTGTTTGCCCGCCGCATGACCATTGACCACGGCGTGGCGGCCATACCGCCCTCCGTATTTTATCATCAGGGCAATGACCATCGCGTGCTGCGCTTCTGTTTCGCCAAGAACGACGCCACGCTCAAGGAGGCTGCGGAAGCGTTATGCCGCATCTAAAGGTCACGCTGGTTCAGGCCAACCTGGCCTGGGAAGATCCTGCCGCCAACCGGGCGTATTTCGACCAACGGCTGTTGGCCATCCGGGGAACCACCGACGTCGTGATCCTGCCGGAAATGTTCACCACCGGGTTTACCATGAACGGCGCGCCTTTGGCGGAGACCATGGACGGTGTTTCGGTGCGCTGGCTGCACAGCAAGGCCGTCGATTGGCAGGTGCACGTGGCGGGCAGCCTCATTATCCGCGAGGACGGACGGCTCTATAATCGCCTGGTTTGGGCGACGCCCGGCGGACAGCTTTACTTCTACGACAAACGCCATCTTTTCCGCATGAGCGGTGAACACAAGATCTACGCCGCGGGCACCGACCCGTTGACCGTCACCATCGGAACCTGGCGCATCCGTCCGTTTATCTGCTACGACCTGCGGTTTCCCATCTGGAGCCGCAATATCGGCAACGGGTATGACGTGGCGCTTTTCGTGGCCAACTGGCCGGCGGCCCGCGCGGCCCACTGGACCGCATTGCTGGCGGCCCGGGCGATCGAGAACCAGGCCTATGTCATCGGTGTCAACCGGGTGGGGCTTGACGGAAACGGACATGCCTACAGCGGCGATTCCATGGCCCTGGACCCCCAGGGGCGGGTGATCTTCCATGCGCAGGACCATGAAGTCGTTCATACCGTGGATCTGGATGCGTCCGCCCAGGAAGCCTATCGCCAAAGCTTTCCCGCCTGGCGGGATGCGGATAGCGCGATATAAGGATCGTTCCGGGCAGCCGGGTAAACCTTCTCCGTGTCATTTTCGCCCGGGTGTTCTTGTTTGCCGGCCGGGAAGTATTTCGCTTGACAGTTCCGGTGCTTTCTGTAAAGTATTTCTTACTTTTCTTCCAGTTGACGATGCGCTGAACACCAGCGTCTGCTTGCGTTCGAACGGTTCGTCTGCACGAAAACCGCGATATAATTTTTCGCGCGTCTTTACCATCAATAAGGGTGCCATCCGGCCGGTTTCTGCTGGTTCGGAAGACCCGCGATGTGCGCATGTACGATAAGCCGGTATCAACCCCAACCAACAGGAGAGGACGCAAGATGACATTAGCTGCCTGGCCCACCCCCAACTGGCCCGAAGGTGTTCCCCAAGAGATTACCGACTATGATATGCCCCTCTTTAACCTGCTGGACGAAGCCGCGCAAAATTATCCCGATCAGGTTTACACGATCTTCAATGATGCCCCCCGTACGTTTTCCCAGGTCAAAGACACGGCCGACCGGATTGCCAATTTTCTGCATGCCAAGGGCATCCGCAAGGGCGATCGGGTGGCCATTTTTCTTCCCAATTTGCCGCAATATCCGGCCATTTATTTCGGTATCCTGAAAGCGGGGGCCGTTTGTGTCACCTGCAACCCGCTTTATACCCCCACCGAACTCAACTACCAGCTCAAAGATGCCGGCGCCAAAGCCCTGTTCTGCATGGATCATCCCCAGTTTTATGCCACCACCGAAAAAGCCATCCAGGGCACCGATGTGGAAACGGTGGTCATCTGCAACATCAAATCTTATCTGCCCTGGATCAAAGGTTTTCTGGGCGGCCTGCTGGGTAAGATCCCTCAGGCTGAGAAGCACGCTCCGGGCCATTTGATGTTCGACGATATCGTGCGTAACGCTCAACCGAGCCCCCCTGCAGTCGATATCAACCCCACCGAAGACCTGGCCTTGATTATTTACACGGGCGGGACGACCGGGGTTCCCAAAGGTGCCGCCTTGACGCACTCTAATTTTGTATACGATTTAATGGCTTTAAGTGCCTGGAACCGGTTATCCTACAGCGAAGGTGCCCCTGCGGAAGAGATCCGCAAGGGCGGTTATCATTGTTTTCTGGGCGTTTTACCCTGGTACCACAGTTTTGGTATGACCTGTGCCATGCTGTCGGCGTGCGCTTCCGGCAGCCGGCTGATCTGCGTGCCGGATCCCCGGGCCGGGGACCCGCCGTTTACGGAAGTATTGAAGATCGTTCAGAAGCAGCGACCCACGCTGATGCCGGCGGTGCCGACGATTTTCGTGGCCTTTACCAACCACCCGCTGCTGGATCAGTATGACCTTACCTCCCTGATGGGCTGTTTTTCGGGGGGGGCGCCGCTGCCGCCTGAAGTCTGCAAGCAGTTCGAAGAAAAAACAGGGTCCGTCATTTTTGAAGGCTACGGCTTGAGCGAGACCGCTCCGGTGGCGACCGCCAATCCGACCTTTGCCGACAAGCGTAAGATCGGCTCCATCGGGTTCCCCATGCCCGGCACCGACATCAAGATCCTCAATGCGGAGACCAGCGAGACCGAAGTGGCCCGAGGGGAAGATGGTGAAGTGGCCATCCACGGCCCCCAGGTCATGAAGGGCTACTGGGGCCGACCGGCCGAAACCGAGGCGGTTTTCCGCGAAATCGACGGTCGGCGTTATTTCCTGACCGGCGATATCGGTCATGTGGACGAAGACGGCTATGTGATCATCACGGACCGCAAGAAAGACATGATCCTGGTGGGCGGCTTCAATGTCTACCCCCGGGAAGTGGAAGATATCCTGTTTACCCATCCCAAAGTGGCCCTGGCGGCTGTCGTGGGCGTGCCGGATGCCAAGAGCGGCGAGTCGGTCAAGGCCTTCATCCAGTTGAAACCGGGTGAAAGTGCCACCGAGGAGGAAATTCGTCAGTTCTGCAAGGAGAACATGGCCGGCTACAAACGGCCCAAGATGATCGAATTCCGCGAGGACATTCCGGTTTCCAACGTGGGCAAGGTTTTGCGGCGTGTGTTACGGGACGAGGAGCGGGATAAGGCTTAGTGTCATTGAAATCCAAACCATTTGGTAGATGCAGCGTTTAAGGATTGGCAAACAGACGTGTTTTAAGGAAGACCGGGTTACTTTTCTTACACGCGTAAAGAAAAGTAACCAAAAAAAGGCGCCCATGTCACGAGCCCTTCGGGTTCGCCTCCGCGTCGAGGCTGCGGCCGGATGCGCCGCAACTCGCCCCGCTCATTGTGGGGCTCAGACAGTTGCCGCATCTTGTTGTCCGACGCCTCGATGCTCGGCCTCGTGACAAAGGGAAACTTTACCCCCTCCCACAATCTTTTCAGGTTTTCGACGCCGTGAGCGGTCATGCGACCGCCGCGGCGTTTTAGCGTTGGGGCAGGTCCGGGAGGATGTGGCCGTCGATATGAATGGACAGTTGCCCATGTAAATCGCGTGACAGCGTGACGTGGGCTTCGGTTTTGCCGGCCAGGGGACGATGCGTCCCCCGCAGAGCGGGAAAATCCAGTGTTTCCAGCGCTTCGAGGAGAAGTTCGATGTCTTTCTCCAGCCGGGGGCGTGCGTCTTCTTGTTTGAAATAGGCGTCGAGGGCCTGATCGTAACGCCGGCGGATGGCCGTTTCGATACAATGCCGCCTCAAATCCAGTGTCAACTCAACCGGCTTATCCTGCGGCATGTCGACTCCTTTTAACGAACGTGCGGCGTTGGCAGAGCATCCACCCAGCGCCAGGCCGTTTTACCATCCGACGTCCTCACCTTGCGCAGACCGTCCCGCTCCCGGGCTTGCTGCAAGGCATCCCCGATCGTTCCGTGCGGCCAGTTCGGCAGAAGAGGTGCCACGCGTCGGGCCAGATCGTCCATGCCGCCCTCGCCCGCATCATCGAATGGGCCGCTTTTTTCAAGGGTTTCGTTCATCATCATGTCATAAAGAATTGCCGTCCGGTTCATGTTGTGGATTTGAGCCGCCTCGTCTTCCGAGGCGTCACCGGACTGCATGCGGTTTTGGATATCATCCAGGTAGTCCAGGAAGCGTGTCTGCCATTCTTCAGCGATGGCGTCCAGCCGGGACGGGTCCATGCCGTCCGGCAGACAGATCGCGCGGTTGGCATGGTAGTCGGTCCAGTGCCGGGACAGCACCTTAAGCCCAAATGCGTCCGGATCATCGCCGATGGCGGTTCCGGGAAATGGCGCCAACAGGTGAAATCCGTAAAACAGCCCCCGTTCGCCCAGGCGCCGGGCAAAGGCCATGGTCTGCTCCAGTGTTTCGGCTGTTTCCCCGGGCAGTCCCAGAATAAAGGAGGCATGGGCCTCCATGCCGGCCTGGCGGCACATGGCGACCGCGGTCTCCGCTTGTTCCAGCGAAATTTTTTTGCGAATGCGTTTCAGGATAGCGGGATTGCCCGACTCTATTCCGAAACTGACGGCATGGCAGCCGGCCTCGCGCATGCGGGTGAGCAGCGCCACCGACACCGTATCGACCCGGGCAAAGGAGGACCATTTGATTTTCAATCCGCGCCGGATAATTTCATCGCAGATGGTGAGGCAGTGGCGTTCGTTGGCCGTGAACAGGTCGTCGGCCACGTTGACCTGGCGAAAGCCGAGCGCGGCCAGGCCCTGGATTTCATCCACCACCCGTTCCGGCGGCCGGTAGCGCACGCGGGCTCCCACCATCCGGCGGCCGACGCAAAACACACATTGAAAGGGACATCCCCGGCTGGTGGTGACACTGACGGGCATTCCCAGGGTGCGATAGCGGCCAAGGGGCAGGCCATGGCGCGCCGGCTCCGGCAGGCAGCCCAAATCGATGGCGGGATCCCGCCAGGCGGTCTGATGAACGCTGCCGTTGGCGCGATAGGCCAGGCCCGGGATGGTCTCCCAGCGTCGGGGCCGGTTGGCGTCGTTCAACAGGTCCAGCAGGGTTTGTTCCCCTTCGCCGCGCACAATCACATCCAACTCGGGCACGGCCGCCAGGGTAGCTTCGGTGCTGAAGGTCACATGCGGTCCGCCCATGACCGTCAATATGTCGGGGGCGATTCGCTTGACGTCACGGATGAGGGCAAAGGCGGTTTCGGCACTCATGGTAACGGCGGTCGCGCCGACCACGTCCGGCCGGAAAGCTTCAAGCACATCGGCTATGGTGTTTGGGGTTTGCGGTGAGACAACCAGGTCGAGGATGCGCACGGTCACCCCGGCCGCTTCCAGGGCGCCGGCCAGATAGGCCAGGCCCAGGGGCGGGGAAGGGGTTTCCGATATCGGGTAGAAGGGGTTGATGAGCAGGACGCGATCGGCCATTTATTCAGGATTCACTCCATTGATCGTTGTTGGGAGAGTACCGTCCAGGGAGAAGGAATGGTTTTGAATCGCCATCGTTTTGATGCCGTTTCGCCGCCTGGCGACATATTGAAAGAAAAAGGCCCGGAACGAATTCCGGGCCTTGATTCAACAGAGCTGGTCAGCGTCGATTAGAACAGACCGCTGACTTTGCCGGTTTCGGTATCCACGTCGATCCGGCGGAAGGCCGGGTTGGAGCTGGTACCCGGCATCAGGCTGATGGTGCCGGCACAGGGGCAGAGGAACTTGGCGCCGGAGTAGATCAGCACGTCGCGGATGGGCAGGGTCCAGCCCTTGGGCACACCCTTGCGGACCGGGTCGTGGCTCAGGCTGAGATGGGATTTCACCATCATGGTGGCAAAATCGTTGTATTTGGGGTCGTTTTCGAGCATCTTGGCCTTGGCTTCCGCTTCCGGTGTCCAGGACACGCCGTCAGCGCCGTATACTTCTCTGGCGATGGTGTCGACGCGGTCGCGCAGCTTCATCTCCAGCGGATAGAGGAACTTGAAGTCATTGGTTTCGTTGCAGGCGTCGATGACGGCATCGGCAAATTCGAGAGCGCCGTCGCCGCCCTTTTCCCAGTGTTTGGACTCGGCGCAACGCGCACCGGCGGCTTCGGCCGCTTTGCGCACGATGGCGCATTCCGCATCCGTATCGGTGTAGAAACGGTTGATGCAGACCACCGGATTGATGCCGGCCTTGCGGATGACGCCGATCATGTGGACCATGTTCTCGCAGCCCTTTTCCACGAGCTCGAGATTTTCCTTGGTGTAGGCTTCATCCATGGCTTTGCCGGCCACCACGGCGGGACCGCCGCCGTGCATTTTAAGGGCGCGGATGGTGGAGGTCAGAACGGAAACATGGGGTTTCAGACCGCTGAAGCGGCACTTGACGTTCCAGAACTTCTCGAAACCGATGTCGGCGGCGAAGCCGGATTCGGTGACGTGGTAGTCGAACAACTTCAGGCCGACACGGTCAGCGATGATGGAGCTCTGGCCCACGGCGATATTGGCGAACGGTCCGGCGTGCACCATGCAGGGGTTGTACTCGGCGGTGCACATCAGCGTCGGATTGATGGTGTTGCGCATGAAGGCCGCCATGGCACCGCCCACTTCCAGGTCGCCGGTGGTCACGGGATTGCCGCTCTTGTCGAAGGCCACCGTGATTTCGTCCATGCGTTTACGCAGGTCCGCCAGGTCCCGCACCACGGCCAGGATGGCCATGAGTTCGGAACCGACCGCGATGCCGAATCGGGATTGCATGGTGAAGCCATCGTAGCGGCCGCCGAGGCCGATGATGATGTTGCGCAGGGACTGGGCGCAGAAGTCGATGATCCAGCCCATTTCAATGCGGGTGGGGTCGATGTCCAGCCGGCGCATTTTGGTCAGGCGGGCGAGCTGCTCGTCGTTGTAGTTGCGTTCATGCTGCATGCGGGCGGTCAGGGCCACCATGGCCAGGTTGTGGGCGTTCATGATGTCGTTGATGTCGCCCGTGAGACCCAGCGAGAATTCGGTCATGGGGATCAGCAGGGAGTTTCCGCCGCCGGCCGCGGTGCCTTTGACGTTCATGGTCGGACCACCGGAGGGCTGTCGCAAAGCGCCGCCGACATTGACGCCACGCTTGCCGAGGCCTTCCATCAACCCGCAGGAAGTGGTGCTCTTGCCTTCCCCTAAAGGGGTCGGGGTAATGGCGGTTACTTCGATGTACTTCCCGTCGGGTTTGTCTTTCAGGCGATTGATGATTTTAAGGAAGTCAAGTTTTGCCAGCCGCCCCATGGGCAGCATTTCTTCCGGTTGCAGGCCGAGCTTCTCGCGCCATTCATCGGGGGTGGGCATATTTTTTTCTGCCGCCTCGGAAATCTGCCAGTCTGCCATATTAACCGCATCGTAAGCCATTTATCCTCTCCTCCTTCGTCAAGTTATTGGATGAAACGGACACCGAACCGAACGGTAAAACGTTGGTTCCCTTAAGAGCCGCGAAAAACAGGTAGGACTATCTGGTGTTTACAGCGTGGTGCCGGGAGTTCCGCCCCGGCCGCAACCATTCGAAAAGAACTTTGAACTTGTAGCATTCCGGTGGATTTTTGGCAAGGGTAAATCGTTGGCGAAGCAACGGCCCCGGTACGCTCAGCCCTGAAGGCGTTGCAGACGGTAGTAAAAGGCCTGGCGGGCCATCAAATCGGCGTGGCTGCCGGATTCGATGAGGTTGCCGTGGTGCAGGACAAGAATTTGGTCGGCCTGTTTGACGGTGGACAGGCGATGGGCCACCAGGAAGGTTGTTCGGCCGGTGGTAAGCCGCTGCAGGGCTTCCTGAATGCGGTTCTCGGTCTCCGAATCGATATAGGAGGTGGCTTCGTCGAGGATGATAATGTCCGGCTGGCGGGCGAAGGCGCGGGCAATGGAAAGCAGCTGGCGTTCCCCGCTCGACAAGGATGCGCCGCCTTCGTTCAGGGGGGTTTCCAGGCCCTGTGGCAGGCGCATGACGAAATCGAGGCAATTGGCATCAGCCAATAGGGTACGGAGGGTCTCGTCCGACACGGTCGAGCGTTGCGGGAGGATATTGTCGCGGATCGACCCGGAGAACAGAAACGGGTCCTGCATCACCAAGGCCATGCGCCGGCGCAGGATGGCCGGGTCCCACTCCCGGATATCACGGCCGTTGATGCGGATGGTGCCGGTGTCGGGCAGATAAAAGCGCCCCAGGAGCTGTGTCAGGGTGGTTTTACCGGAACCGGTCGGTCCGACAAGCGCGATGGTGCTGCCGGCCGGGACCTGAAAGGAGATATCCTGCAGCACCGGCTCCCCGGGAAGATAGCTGAAGGACACCCGGTCGAAAACGATATGGGTCAGGGGGCTCTTGTCCGGAACGGGGGCCTGTATTCGGGCTTTTTGCGGGCGGGGGAGCATTTCCGGACTGTCCATTACCTGGAAAAGGCGTTCCGCCGACGCCAGGGCGTTCTGGAGAATGTTGTATTTTTCGGAGAGATCGCGGATCGGCCGGAAAAACATGCGCATGTAGGAAATGAAAGCCACCAGAATGCCCAGGGTCATGTCGCCGGACAGGATGCGGCCGCCGCCATACAGGATGACGATGGCGACGGTGATGACGCCCAGCACTTCCACCAGCGGCATGAAGATGGCCAGGATATGAATCTGTTCCATGCCGGCCTGATAATTTTCATGATTCAGGCGTCGAAACCGTTTTTCGTTGTCGGTTTCCCTACGAAAGGACTGGATGACGCGTATGCCGCCGATGGTTTCCGCAAAACGGGTGTTGATTTCGGCGACTTTTATCCGCAACCGCCGAAACACATCGCGGACCCGGCGGGAGAACCACCAGGATGCCAGGCCGACCAGCGGCAGAACGGTGAAGGCAGCCAGGGCCAGTCGCCAGTTCATGCTCACCAGTACGATGCCGATCCCGATCAGCAGAAAGAAATCCTTGAAGAGCATGGAAAGAACGGAGGTGAAGAGCTCGTGCATGTTCTGCACGTCATTGGTGACCCGGGTCACCAAGCGCCCTACCGGATTGCGGGCAAAGAAGGTCATCGAAAAATCCTGCATCCGCCTGAACAATGTCAGGCGCAGGTCGTGCATCACGAAATGGCCGGCTTTTTCCATGGTGATTTTCTGGATGAAATTGAGAAGAAAATCCATCATGATCAACACCAGATAGGCCACGGCAATCAGCAGCAGGCCCGTCAAATGGGGCTGGCGCAGGTGTCGGCGGTCTTCGAGGGACAGGCGGCCCAAATCTTGATAGGCGATGGCCCACCCCGTATCCCGGCGCACCAGTAGCTCGGGATAGCGTTCCCGGAAGGTCGGCAGGGCGGGATTGTCGTCTGACAGTGCTAGCCAGCGCGTGGTCCGGGAGGGGGCGGCCTCGGCCGATTCGCTGCTGTTTGATGGCGTGCTATACGTCTGGACCGGCACGATATAGCGGTCGATGGCCATTTTGGTAAGGTAGGGCAGGGTAAGGTCCAGGGCGGTGAGAAGCAGGACCAGGACGATGGATACCGTCAGCATGGCACGGTAGGGTGTCAGAAAGGGCAGCAGTCTACGAAGCAAGCGAAGGTCCCGCTGCTTGTCCAGCTGGCCTTCTTCAAAATAGCCCCCATCATGCTGCATCGAGGGCCTCCGTCACGGCCTGCATCTGGGCGGTTTCGGCGTAATAGCCGCCTTTGTCGACCAGGTCATCATGCGTGCCGGCCGCAACGATGCGACCGCGCTGCAGGACGATAATCTGATCAGCCCGGCGAATGGCCGACAGCCGGTGGGTGGCGATCAACAGTGCGCGCACGCCCTGAAGTCCCTGCAGGGTGTCGATCAGGCGGTGGCCGGTGGCCATATCCACCTGACTGATGGGATCGTCCAGGAGCATCAGGGGCACCTCCATCAGCAGGGCCCGGGCCAGGGCGATGCGCTGTTTCTGGCCGCCGGAAAGGACGACGCCTTTTTCTCCCACGAGGGTGTCCAGTCCCCGGGGAAATGCGGCCATAGTGCGGGTCAGGGCCGCTTGCGCCAGAACGGTGTCCAGACGGTTTTGGTCTACCGGCCGTCCCAGGGTGATGTTTTCACGGATGGTGCCGGCAAACAGGAAAGGTTCCTGGGGAACGCTGGCCATCAGGCCGCGTAGGTCGTTTAATCGAATATCGCGCAGATCGGTACCGTTCAGCAGGACCCGTCCGGCGGTAGGGTCATACAGCCGGGGGATCAGGTTCAGCAGCGTCGTCTTGCCGGCGCCGGGAGGCCCCACGATGCCCAGTGTCTGGCCGGGTTCGACCGTCAGTTCGATATCCTGCAGCACCGGCGAGGCGGGCGTGGCACGGTCGCCGGCGCGGTAGTGAAACGACACACCCTGAAAGGCGAGGGTGCAGGGCGGGCTGATGCGTGTCGTGGCGTTGGGCCGGTCTTCGATGTGGGGTTGGGTCGTTAGAATGGTATTCAGGCGCTGCAGCGAGGCTTTGCCGCGCTGGATCAGGTTGGTCACCCAGCCCATGGCCATCATGGGCCATGTGAGCAGGCCGAGGTAGCTGATAAAGGCGACGAACTCGCCGGGTGTGATTTCCTGCAGGATGGTTTGGCGTCCGCCGATGCCGAGAACGATCACCATGCTCAGATTGGTGAGCAGCACCATCATGGGCATAAAGGCGCCGGTTACCCGCACCAGGGACAGGTTTTCACGCACATAGCCGCGGGAAGCCGATTCCACCGCGTCGGCCGAGGCCGCCTGCCAGGTATAGGCCTTGATGACCCGAATGCCGGCCAGGCGTTCGCGGACGACTTCGGTCAGGTCGGCAAATGATTTTTGGACGGTCTGGTATCGCTTGTGCATCTGGCGGCTGAAAAAACGGGTGCCGAAAACGATCAGCGGTGCCGGGATGAGGACCAGCAAGGTGAGCTGGACATTGATGTAGAGCATGAAGCCGATGGCGGCCGCTCCCAGGACAATGGCATCGTTGAGGGCCACCATGCCCATGCCCGTGGCCATGCGCACCTGGTTGATGTCGTTGGTGGCATGGGCCATGAGGTCGCCGGTGGCGGCGGTATCGAAAAACCGGGCGGAGAGGCGCTGCAAGTGTCCAAACAGGCGGTTGCGCAAGGCTTCCTCGACACGCCGGGAGGTGCCCAGCAGGCAGCGCCGCCAGATATAGCGAAACACCCCGATGCACAGCCCCACGATCAGGATGAGGAGCGCCTGCCGCAGCAACCCTTCCCAGGAGGCCTGGTAGAGGGTCAGGTCATCCACGGCGGTTTTGATAATGCGCGGGATGATCAGTTGCAGAAAATCGACGATGATCAGGCTGATCAGGCCGATGATGATGCGGGTGCGGTTTTCGATGAGGCTGGGTTTGATCAGGCGTAGGGGGTTCAAAATACGGTTTTTCCCTGGTCGTTCATCAACCGTTCGTATGAGAGCAGAAAGGGGTTGTTGGCGTCCAACCACATTAAGACCGTTTCCCGGCAGGGTCAATTGATGACCTGCAGGGGAGGCGCCGGGGCCGGGTTTCATCACCTCGTTGCCGATTTGGAACCCCATGAAATTAATAAAATTTTTTTACAAACGAGGTGGTTTCGGCGATTGACTTTAAACATCGCGGTTGATACTTTGCAAGGTTATGGAATCCGGTTTGGTCGTCGAATATATTGATAAACAGCGCATTCTGTGTGCCGTTGTGCTCGAGGTCAAGCAACAGCGCCTGCGATTGCTGACGGAGAATTCCCGTGAGGTCAGCCTTGCGCCGAGCCGCCTTTCGCACCAGAGCGCGGAGCGGCTGGACCTTGCGATCGGACGCGACCGGATGGTGGACATGCTCAAACGTTTTGCTGCCCGGCGCGACGCCTTGACACAGGGCATCGATATCCGCGAGTTGTGGGAAGTGCTCAATTCCGAGCAGGAGTGGATCGATTTGGAAACCATGACGGCCTTCTGTTTCCCGGAAACCACGACCAGTGACCACGAATCCGCCGTCATCAGGGCCTTTTTCGGCAACCGACGCTACTTCAAGTTCAACAGCGAGGGATTCTTCCCCCACTCGCAAAGCCACGTCGAACAATTGATCGCACGCGAAAATGAAGAAGCCCGTCGCCAACAGCTTATCCGGAACGGTAGTGACTGGCTGCGGCACGCGCTGGCCGAACCGGGCAGCATGGCGGTGGCCGGCAACGGCAGCCAGGTGGAAGAATACGCGGCGATTTTAAAATCCTATTGCATCTTTGGCAAAGACAGCCCGACTTATGATATTGGACGCGCCATGGCAGCGGGCTTCGGTGTTGAAGGGCAGGACGATCTTTTTCAAAAGCTGGTGCGGCTGGGTGTCATGGCCGTTGACGAGAATATCGAGTTGATACGGGAAGACATTCCGGAAGCTTTCCCTGCCGCTGTGTCGGAAAAGGCCGCCCAGATTGTCGCGCACCCCGGTCTTTTCGAGACCGGCGGTCCCCGGCGTGATTTGACCGATTTACCCCTGATGACGGTCGACGGCCAGTCGACCCTGGATTACGACGATGCCCTGAGCATCCAGGCGCTGGAAGATGGCTACCTGGTTGGTGTGCACATCATGGATGTGGCGCACCACGTCAAGAAGGGGGACGTCATCGACCGCGAGGCGCTGTCGCGGGGCAGTTCGATTTATATGCCGGACCACCGCATTTCGATGCTCCCGCCTCTCCTGGCGGAGGGTGTCTGCAGCCTCCGGGCGGGGGAAGCACGTCCGGCCATTTCCACGTTCATCAAAGTCGGTCCGTTTGGCACGATTGTATCGTATGACATATGCGCTAGCGTCATTCGCGTCCGACATCAGCGCACCTACTACGATGTCAACCTGGCAGCGGATGACGATGCGGATATCGTCAACTTAAGATTTATCGCGGAGAAATTTCGTGAATTCCGATTGGATCAAGGGGCCGTACAGATCACCCTGCCGGACGTGAATGTCTGGATCGATGAGAACGGGGAGGTAAACCTCAGCCGCCTGAATCGCGAGAGTCCCGCCCGCCTGCTGGTGTCGGAACTCATGATCATGGCCAACTGGATGATGGCCCGGTTTCTGCGCGACAATGACATGCCGGCTATTTTTCGTTCCCAGCCCGAACCGAAGGAACGGCTTTACAAGCGGGACCAGGGAACGCTTTTTCAGAACTGGATGCAGCGGCGGCGACTGAACCGGTTCGTTCTGGGCACCACGGCCGAACACCATTCCGGTCTGGGGCTGGATGCCTATGTGACGGCCACCAGTCCCATCCGGAAATACTTCGACCTGATCACCCAGCGCCAGATCCGTGCTGTCCTGGGGCTGGAAGCCTCCTATACCAAGGATGATATCAGTGGCTTGATGCAGCAGCTCGAACAGCCCATGGCGGCTGTTTCCCGGGTACAACACCATCGCCATTACTATTGGATGCTGCGGTACCTGGAAGGACGGGTGGGTGAACAGACAACCGCAACCGTGTTGCAGAAACGCCGCAGCGGTTACCAGGTGTTGTTAACGGAGTATATGGTGGAGTGTGACATGCCGGTTCCCATCGGTCGTTCGCTGAAACCCGAAGAAGTGATCGAGGTGACGATTCAGAACGTCAATGCTCGCAAGGGCCTGCTATCGGTGTTCACGGTTTGAGCGACCGTTGGCCGATGGTCCTGCACGCGTCTTCCTGCCAATCTATCCTGTGATCAGCCGGTGCGGCCCCGTTTGGCGGCAAAACAGCGTTTTTCAACGTAGGATGCCGTGGCCACATCGAATACGGCTTCGTGTTCGTGAATCAAGCGCGGTCCGCCTTCCCAGGCGCCACAAGCTTCGACAACCGGATCCCCCAGGTTGAACTTGTGGCCGCAGGCCGGGCATCCCTGGGCATTGAACTGATTGAGCAACGCAAGGTCGATGATATGTCTGCCTTTCCGGGGCGTTCGTATGGTCATGGCATGAACCTCGTTTGATCGTATGTAAAAAGATGGGCGAGCCCGGTCATCGCCTGAAGGTGGTGACCGAGCTTTGTTCCTGTGGTCAAATTAAGGGTGGCCCTGCGGGCTGTCAACCGGATCTGAGGTGCCGACTTGTGACCGGGTCGTGCCCGGCGTGCGGGTGGAGATCGTGGAATGAAAGGCTATGGGTACATATTTGCCGCGGCGGCGCTTTGGGGATTGATCGGTCCGTTTGCCAAGCTGGCTTTCCAGGAGGGCGTTGCGCCCCTGGAAGTGGCGTTTTGGCGGGCCGTGCTGGCGTGGCTGTGTTTTGGCTCCCAGGCGGTGTGGCAGCGACAGGTTCGGGTGGCCGTGGCCGATCTGCCGGCTCTCGGCCTGTTCAGTTTGACCGGCGTTTTCCTTTTCTATGGATCCTACCAGTTGGCGGTTCAGAAAGGCGGCGCGGCCCTGGCATCTGTTCTGCTATACACGGCGCCGGCCTGGGTCGCTTTGATGGCTGGATTTTTTTTCAAGGAGAAGATGACCCGCATTAAAATCGTGGCGCTGGCAGCAACCCTGATGGGGGTGGCGCTGGTTTCCCTGGGGTCCGGCGGTGCCATCGGGGGCGCATCGGGCCAGATGGCGGCCGCTGTTTTCTTCGGCCTCGTGGCTGGTTTCTGTTATTCGCTTTACTACATCTTCGGCAAGTACTTCGGTGCGAAATATCCGGCGACCACGGTTTTTTTCTATATCCTCCCCATGGGGGCGGCCTGCCTCATCCCCTGGGTTTCCTTTGCTCCCAAATCCTGGATCGCCTGGTGGGCGCTGGTCTGGCTGGCGGTGTTTTCCACTTATGGGGCCTACCATTGCTATTACGCGGGTCTGAAACATCTCGAGGCGGGGCGGGCGGCCATTGCTGCCACGCTGGAACCGGTGGTGGCCGCCCTGGTGGCCTTCTTCTGGTGGGGAGAGTTTTTTTCGCTGGCGGGATATATCGGCAGCGGATTGATTCTAACAGCGGTTATTTTGATGGTCAGTGATCGTTCAGGCGGGGAACCCGTGAACGGAGAACGGGAACCATGACGCAACCGAATCCGGCCCCTGAAAAGGCCTTTCGACCGGCGTCATTACCGCCAGCGGCGGGCGGCGGGCTGTCGCGAGCGGTTCTTTACAGCCTGATGGCCTTGCATGTGGGCGGGGCTTCGGCCACCTACATTTTCGGCAAAGCGGCCGCGCTCGGTTTTGACAACCCCGAGGTCCTGACCCTGCTGCGGGCGATGGGCGCGGCGGTTATCTTTTTGCTGCTGACGGGCACGGTGGTCCCGAAACCGCGTTTCAGTTTGCGGGAATGGGGCCATCTGTGCTGGCTCGGTTTCCTGGTGGTGCCGCTTAACCAGTATTGCTTTATCAAAGGGCTGCAATACACGGTTCCCAGCCATCCGGCCTTGCTGTATGCCCTGACGCCCATGGGCGTCCTTCTCCTGGACAGTCTGCTCAAAAAGAGCCGGCCGCCCCTGGCCAAGATTGTCGGTGTGGTGCTGGCCTTGGGCGGTGTTCTGCTGATTCTGCGACCCTGGGAAGGCGGCCCGGAAATACGGCGCATCCGGACCGGCGATTTCTGGATCCTGGGGGCCGTGTTGAGCTGGGTATTCTACACCGTGGCCGCGCGGGAATCCTGCCGGAAACACGATCCCATTGTGGTGACGGCCTGGAGCCTGGTCATCGGCGCGCTGATGCTGCTGCCCATTGCCGGGCGGGATCTTTTAACGTTGCCCGTGGCAACGATACCGGCGGCCGCCTGGTTTTCGCTGGCCTGGCTGGCGGTGGTCACCAGCGTTATCATGATGCTGCTTTGGAATGTCCTGCTGCACGATTTAACATCGGTGGAGGTGGCGGTGTGTACCAATGCGCAGCCGCCCGCAACCGCCCTCCTGACGGCCCTGCTGGCGGGCGTGGGCTGGCTGGATCGCCAGCAGGATCTCGGGCTTTTGTTCTTCTCCGGCATGCTGCTGGTGATTTTCGGGGTTATGATCGTCCAGTTCCGGCGGGCCTGAGGACGGCTTTGTAAAACGCCCAATATCAGCGTTGCGCGGTCTTTCTCGTCGCTGCAGCGTACGAATGTACGCCTCCCTCCTCGGAACTTGCACGCCTTGATCTTGAACCTTTTACAAAGCCGTCCAACCCTTCAAAGGAAGATGAATATCGGCGTTGAGCCGAAGGCATGCCCAACGCGGCTGCATCTTCGGGGCGTGAGGGGGCCCGGTTTATGCTATCGCAGCGTATCGGCGAGGAATTCTTTGAACCGTCGCCAGGATTTCTGGTCGGCATCTTCCCGGTAGCGGTCGGAGCCGAATACGGTGAAGGCATGCGGCGCACCGCCGTAAGTGATCATTTCATGGGCAACCCCGTGCTGCTCCAGTTCGTTGGCCAGTGCCGCGAAGTGTTCCATGGTGATATTGGCGTCGGCGGTGCCGTGCAGGATCAGCAACCGGCCCTTGGTCTGGGTATAGTCCTGGCCTGCGGGCGTCTGCAGGCCGCCGTGGAAGGTGACGAACCCTTTCATATCCGCTCCGGACCGGGCGAATTCCAGCACGGCTGCCCCGCCAAAACAATAGCCCATCACCACCGCGTTGCCGACATTGGCCCCCTGGGCCTGGGCCGCATCTAGAGCACCCTGGATCAGGGCGCGCATTTTGGCGCGGTCTTTGTACAACTCACCGGTGTGCTGGCGCCGGTCCTCGACTTTGGTCGGGCGCACGCCGGCCCCGAAAAGGTCGGCGGCAAACACGGCATACCCTTCCGCCGCCAGCATGCCGGCTCGTTTGACTTCATAATCGGTCAAGCCGTCCCAGTCGTGGATCAGGAGCACCAGGGGGGCGTTGGGAGACGGACTGACGTAATGGCCTTCATACGGCTGTCCGCCAACATTATAGGAAATGTTTGTACCGCCTGCACTGGCGGTGGTTGCCATCATTAGAATGATAAAAAAGGAATAGACATATTTCATTGAATTTCTCCTCTTGCATGTTGTTTGTCGGCGAGTCAGGGCAGGAAGTATTTATCGGTTGTCCCGTGTGGGGTGTGATAGACCCGTCAATGGAATTTCATGAAACCTATGGCTTATTTTCGGAATGTAAAGATTGTGTGCGCCTCATCAGGCGTCACGCAACGGACTGATCCGATATTTCTCAAGGTGCCTCAGGCGTTCAATCTGGAAGTAATCTGGGCCACATGCTTTCCCTGGAAGCGTGCGCCATCCAGTTCGTTTTCGCTGGGCTGCCGCTCACCGGACGTGCCGGCAATGGTTGAGGCTCCGTAAGGGGAACCGCCGGTGATTTCGTCATTGCGCATCTGCCCCTGGAAGGCATAGGGCAGGCCCACGATCACGAAACCGTGGTGCAGTAGTGAAATGTGAAAGGACAGGATCGTGGATTCCTGCCCTCCGTGCTGGGTGGCGGTACTCGTGAACACGCTGCCCACTTTGCCCACCAGCGCGCCCTGGGACCACAGTTGCCCGGTGGCATCCAGGAATTGGCGCATCTGGCCGCACATGTTGCCGAAGCGGGTCGGCGTTCCGAATATAACGGCATCGGCCGTGGCCAGTTCTTCCACCGTGCAGATCGGCACATGGGCCTGGGACTTCTGGGCGTCGACCGCGCCCATCTTTTCGAGCACCTCGGCTGGCAATGTTTCGGGCACACGCCGCAGCACGGCCTCGGCGCCGTCGACTTCCCTGATGCCCTCGGCGATGGCTTCCGCCATTTTGTGAACATGGCCGTATGTCGAGTAATAAACAATCAGTACTTTCATTTTAGGTCCTCCCTTTTTAAGTTTGGCGGACAGACCGTCACCGCCGTTAGTTTGTCTTGTATTTTTTCAGAATCTTGCCCCGGGAATCAAATCATCGTTGCGCCGGACGTGTTCCGGTCGGTTCGATCAGGTCGCGCTCGCTCGGCCGGCCTTCGTCGAAGCGGAGGTGTCTTCGAACCCATGGTAAAAGGCGTTGCGCTGCAGGGAGGGCAACCGTTTTTCGATATCAGTGCGAATGGGCTCGTATTGATCCGGCAGCATCAGGGTCGTACCCAAATCTTCCACGGATTCATCGATGGTAAACCCCGGCGGATCCGTTGCGATTTCAAAGAGCACGCCGCCCGGGGAATTGAAATAGATCGAGCGAAAATATTTCCGGTCCCGCACTTCCGTGACATGTCGGCCGGCTTGTCTCAATTTCGACTGCCACTGGGCTTGTGTCTCGTCCGATGCTGTACGAAAAGCAATGTGGTGTACCGTGCCGCCGCCGGGCTTGCCGGGCGGGGCGGCGGGGTCGGCCACGACATCGAAAAGATGCCCCGGTGCGGCTTGATCTGCCATCATGAACCGATAGCGGGCGCCTTCCTGGAGTTGCCGGCGCATGCCCATCTCCCCCTCGAGAAGCGCTTGGATATCCTTGATCCCATGCAGGGTGGCCGTGGCTGAATGAAAACCGCGGATGGCATGATCACCCGGGATCGGGCAACGATCCCATCCGGTTGTGGGTGGCAGGTCAACCCTGCCGATCAGTTCGATGGGCAGGCCGTCCGTATCGGAAAAAGTGATGACCGGGTCCCCGAAGCGCTCACCGGTTTTAAGGGCCCGCCCGGTGGCCTTGATGCGGCGGTTCCAAAAATCCATCGAAGCGCGGGGTATGGCAAAGGCAATGGCGGTCACCATGCCCGTTCCGGGTTTTCCCTGGGGAAGATCTGCCCAGGGGAAGAAGGTCAGGATCGTTCCGGGCGCCCCCAGGGCATCACCGTAGTAAAGGTGGTAGGTGAACGGATCGTCAAAATTGACGGTTTGCTTGACCAGTCGCAGACCGAGGACGTTTTCGTAAACGTCTATGGTTTCCGCGGTGGACGATGCAACGGCGGTTATATGATGGATTCCGGTTATAGCGTCTTTCGTGTGCATGGAGCACCTCGCACTTGATAGCGTCATATTCCATTGCAGGGCTTATGAGGTATCGTCGATATGGACTTCCTCCGCATGACGGCCAATTTTCTTCAAATGCTCTAAAAGTTCCTGCCGTTCGCCCTGGTTCAGCACCGCCACCACCTGCTCCAGGTTGGTCGCATGTTTTTCGTAGGCATTTTCAATGACCATGCGTCCGATTTCAGTCAGGTGGACGTGAAAGAAGCGACCGTCCGATGTATCCTGAATTCTTCGCACATAGCCTTTTTTTTCGAGGCGGTTGATGGCGGCCGTCATCGAGCCGCTTGTCAAAAGCACTTTTTCGCCGATCGTGTTGATCGGAAGCGGACCCTTGTGCAGCAGTGCCTCCATGATGGTGAATTCACTCAGTTGCAAACCGGTCCCAACGATGCTGGCGCGATCAACCTTCTCTATGGCTTTGGCGGCTTTCCATAGAACCAGGCGTATATGCGGTCCACTTGTCATGACGGTAAGGTAGTACCACATATCTTTATGTCAAGATATCGAGCGCTGCGGTTTCGAAAGTGTTCCGCAGAACCGTCTTTTTAGGGATCGCTAGCGATGTCGAAATGATAAGGTGGATCGAAAACAGCTATGAACACGATGGAGGGTGGACTTGGCCGAAGGTTCATCCCCTCACCTGAGTGGCTCAAAGCACCAGCACAATGCGTAATATTTACAATTACTGTAAAGAAAACAGAACGTGATACAATGAGAGGGATATAGAATGCGTGAGGATACCTACGCAATCCAGTTCCACGAATGCAGCGAGCATGCCTGCGTTGACATGCAAGGGGAACTCAACGCCCAAAAGATACGAAACACCTTTGCAGTCATAGCAATGAATAAAAAATGGGTCGATGAGGTTGCCCGTTAATGGGTTTTTGAAGGGCAATCCGTTGATGCGCGGGGCCAAATTCGACTGAATCTGTTATGGTTTACTACCTCAGGGAACTTCTTTGGCTGTCATGCATTCAATTGCCAGCTTTTTAAGCCAGTCAATGGCGGCCTCTTCCTGCCTGAAAAAGCGGACCTTGCATCTTGCCTCAAGGCTGTGCACAGCATGCTTAGGGTCAAAGCACTGGCAGAAAAGGCGGTCCGGGAAAACGTAAGCAATCCCAACCGGGAGCCTTTCCTCGGGGATTTCATTCAATAATTCTCTGAGCGTATTGGTAAACGCCTCCGGCGTATCGATCACGGTAACACCGGAATAATCGATGAGCAGCTTGTATTCACATTTCCATCGGTGATCGTTGGCTAATAAGGTGAGTCGAGACCGCATGCTTTGTTGGTCTGCTTGTCCATAAATCATAACCTTCAGCAGTGCTCTATCTTCAAAAAAGTTGAATCTGTAGAACATCGTCACCTCGCTGAATCAATGTTTTCGAAAACACAAAACCCCACCTCTCTGTCTCGAGAAGCGGGGTTGGCTATCGGCAATGGCATACCGCACCCTTCTGATTGAAATGCGTTTTTTAACCTAGTTTTATACCACCAGAAACCGACTGGGAAGTCAAGGAATCGTATCGGTTATCAGTTTTGAAACAAACCAAACGAGAAACAACCCAAAAAACCCGGAGAAAAATGAATTTCCCTGGGTTTTTTGGTTATGCGTTAAAATTTGATGCCGATCAGGCCGACTTGCCTTCCAGCAGTTTGTCGTGCATCTGTTGTGAATACGCTTTTTTGCGATCCGAGGCCGCCTTGATCTTGCTGAATATTTTGGCGGATTTGTCGGCGGCGCTATCGAAATCGAATATTTCGATGGTTTTGTCCTTGGCGTCCGCCATGATGGCCCGGCCAACAGGTGAGCGCGTGATGACCGTGGTCCAGCCCTCTTCGGCCCCGAGGCCGCCAAAGGAAATATCGGCATATTCCGCGGAATAATCCGGGCAGTAGTGGCAGGCATAACGTTTCATGAATTCCAGCTTTTCCAGCGGAATCATTTTCTTCTCGCCCGTGTTGAGCAGCACGATAAGGTGGTCGCGCAGATTGACTTTGACCACGTCTTCCCATTTGAATCCGCCGATTTTTTCCAGTTCCTCTTTCTCTTTGGCGTCGAAGAGGAAATTGCCCGAACAGAAGAGC
Source organism: Desulfobacteraceae bacterium (assembly GCA_014237395.1). GTDB lineage: Bacteria > Desulfobacterota > Desulfobacteria > Desulfobacterales > UBA5852 > JABZFP01. The sequence goes on from JABZFP010000030.1 coordinate 33,096, forward strand.
CCCAGGGTGTAGCGAATCGAGTCCGACGGCACGATGCCAAGGGCTTCCATTTTCCGCAATGCTTTGATCTGGCAGGGCGTCCCAACCAGGGCCACGCGGCGCAGACCCTTTTGCACCATGGGGCGGAACTCCTGCACCGAGGGCGCATAGGTTGAGTAGTCATGGCCGAAATGCTTCATGCCGTGGGAGCTGTCCAGATAGAACCCGGCGGCATCGATGATTTCCTGGCGTGAGGTGGCCAGCCAGGGATCTCGCTCGAAAGGGCCGCTTTGCCGGGTGACGATGGCGCCGTCGATATGCCCGCGGTCGAAGAGGTGTGCCAGCAGGGCGGTCACCACGCCGCCGTCGGTGGCCTTGCGTCGGATGGCCGGATCGATGGCGCGGGCCACGGTGGTATCCAGCACGTGCCCCATGGGCGGTTCCCAGCCGGCGACCTTGCGGGTCTCCTCCTGGAGCTCGTCGATTTCCGGACAGATGCTGTAGCACAAACCGCACTCGATGCATTTTTCCCGGTCGGCAAACCGCGGCATCCCCTCTTCGCTCAGTTCCAGGGCACCGTAATTGATCGAGGTGCAGAAGGTCACGCATCCGCCACAGTGATGACAAAGCCCGGGTTTCTGGACTTCTTCGATCAGGTTTTCAAAGGTCTTCATGTTGCCTCCTACACTTCCGGCCTGGGGTAAAGTCCCGCTGCTTCGACGATTCCCGGGACTTTTTCTTCCCACTCGATGGCCATGATGTGGAACCCCCGGACCCCTTCCACCTCTTTCAGGCGCTGAATGGACTCGATACACATTTTGATGCCTTCTTCGGCCTGTTTTTCTTTGGGCGTGTCAGCCAGGCGTTTGACGACCTCGTCCGGGACATCCATTCCCGGTACGCGGTTTTTCATGTAGCGGGCCATACCGGCGGATTTCATCGGGGTCAGGCCGGCCATGATGGCCGTCTTTTCGTGCAACCCGCGGTCCCGCACGCCCTTCATCCACTCCTCGAATTTGTCGAGGTTGTAGATGCATTGCGTCTGAATAAATTGAGCACCGGCGGCGACCTTCTTGGCCAGGCGCGCCACCCGGATTTCAAAGGGGTCGGCAAAGGGATTGGCGGCCGCCCCCGCAAACATCTGGGGCGGACGTTTAATGTCGTCGCCTCCCAGGAACTTGCCTTCGTCGCACATGAGCCGCACGGTCTGCAGCAACTGCATGGAGTCCAGGTCGTGGACGTTCTGCCCTTTGCTGCTGTCGCCGAAACTCTGGTGGTCGCCTGACAGGCACAGGATATTGTTGATGTCCCAGTGGGCGGCGCCCAGGATGTCGCTCTGCAGGGCGATGCGATTGCGGTCCCGCGTCACCATCTGGAGCACCGGTTCCAGCCCCATGGTCTTAAGGCGGATACAGACGGCCAGGGAGCAGGTGCGACAGACGGATGTCTGGTTGTCGGTGATATTGATGGCGTCCACGTGGTCTTTGATGATTTCGGCCTTTTCGACGATTTCCGTCGGATCGCTGCCGCGGGGAGGACCGCACTCGGACGTGACGGCGAAGTGACCCGCAGCCAGGACTTTTTCCAGTTTGCTCGGTGTTTTAGCTGTCATGCTGCACATCCTCCCTGACCAGTTTGCGTGGGCCTCCGGCGCGATCGGAAGACCAGTCCTTGATGGGGGTGAGTTTTTCGTAGTCATCCATACGACCCAGCAATTTCAAGCGGTCCACAATGAGCTGCCAGGCACAGTCCACATCTTTGCTGATTTCGCATTTGCCGTTGGTGGAGCCCCCGCAGGGGCCGTTCATGACGCGTTTGGCGCAGCGGGCGATGGGGCAGATGCCGCCGGTCTGGGCCAGGATGCACTGGCCGCAGGCCTGGCAGCGCTCCGTGTAGACGCCCAATTCTTCGACCGCTCCCAGGAAGGTGGTGTTCAAGCCCGGGTAGATCGGTTTGGGGTATTTTTCGGCCATGAACTGCACCCCGATGCCACAGGCGGTGCTCAGCACGGCGTCTGCCCACTCGACGCGCTCTTCGGTTTTTTCGAAGAATTCGTGTTCGCACTGGCGTTCGATGCCGGAATCCTGGATCTCCATGTCGACGCCTTCCTGGGTGGCCTTCATTCGCAGCAGGGACGCCAGGATTTCGGCTTCCTTGTTGCCCCCCTGCTGACACACGGCGACGCAGGTGTTGCAGCCAAACACCAGGACCTTTTTGTGGTCTTTGATGCTCTCCCAAAGCTCTTCAAGAGGTTTCTGTTCGCCCACGATCATGGCTGTTTTCTCCTTTCCTGCGCCTGAATAGCAAGCCGTATGGGAGAAGGACCGAGTTTCTGGATCCTTTCCGTGAATTCGTTGCAGATTTCCGCCCACCGTGGCCCCATAGCGGCCGACAAATTATACATGGCAAGTCGTTCGGGATCGATGCCGACTTTGGGGAGAACGGTTTTCAGGTAATTGACGCGCTTGGCAGCATTGAGATTTCCTTCCAGGAAATGGCATTGGCCCTCCAGTCAGCCGGCGACGAACAAGCCGTCCACCCCCCTTTCAAATGCGCGCAGCACATAGCTGTGATCCAGTTTGCCCGTACAGGGCATGCGGATGATTTTGACGTTGTGGGCATAGGACAACCGCATGACGCCGGCCAGATCGGCCGCGGCGAAGGCACAGTAATGGCAGGCAAACGCGAGAATGCTGGGGTCCCAATCCGTCGGGATCTCCCTCAGGGGCTCAATGGAGGGGATTTCCTCCGCGACGGCCGCTTGCGCTTGTACGGTCATGGTGATCGTTCTCCCTGTGGGTGTGATTAATGGTTGTTCATTTACGCCTTCTCGAAGACGTCTTCCGTGGCGGCATCGACCATGGCATGGATCTGTTGATCCGTGAAGTTGTTCACCTGGAAGGCCTTGGCCGGACAGATGCCGGCGCAGATGCCGCAGCCGGTGCAGATGACTTCGTTGTGGCTCACCTTGCCGTCCTCGTCGATAAAGGGCGAACCGAAAGGACAGACCCGGAAGCACGCCAGGCAGGACATGCAGATGTCCCGGTTGTGTTTGGAGATGATGCCGGAAACGCTCAACCGGTCGTGGGAGAGCAATACCCCCGCTCGCCCGGCCGCGGCCAGGGCCTGGCTGATGGTTTCGTCCAGATTCTTGGGGGCATGGGCCAAGCCGGCCACATAGAGTCCCTCGCTCGGGAAATCCACCGGCCGCAGTTTGACGTGGGCTTCCAGAAAGAACCCATCCGGGTTGCGGGTGAGCTTGTATTGCTTGCCCACTTTTTCCGTCAGCGGGTGGGGACGCAGCCCGGTGGAGAGGACGACCACATCGGGGTGCAGGCGAATATTCTGGTTCAGCACGTAGTCGAACGCCGTGACCTGGAGACGGTCTCCGCCGGTATCCACCTGGGGCTTGTTTTCCGGTTCAAACCGGACGAAGAGGACGCCGATTTCGCGGGCTTTCTGGTAGTAGTCCTCGCGCAGGCCATAGGTGCGGATATCGCGGTAGAGAATCGTAACCTGGGCCGACGGTGATTTCTCCTTGATGGCGATGGCGTTTTTAATCGCGTCCTGGCAGCATACCCGGGAGCAATAGTTCAGCGGCTCTTCGCGGGATCCGACACACTGGATCATGAGATAGTGTTTCTGCCCCGGATCGAGCCCTTCGGCGATCTGCTTTTCAAGTTCACGCTGGGTAATGACGCGGTCGCTGTCCTTGTAGCCGTACTCTTCGGGTTCATACTCGACCCCGCCGGAGGCCACCACAATGGCGCCATGGTCGAATTTGTCGCCGTTCGCCAAGGTGGTTTTAAAGCCGCCCACAAACCCGCCGGTGGTGGCCACTTCCGTTTCCAGATGGACACTGATCTTGGGGTGATTGTCCACAGCCGCGATTTTTTCTTTGACGAAGGCCTGGACATCGCTGCCGTCCAGGGTGCGGTAGACATTCCCGGCGAGACCACCCAAATGGTCGTCCTTTTCCACCAGGTGGATATCAAAGCCCTGGTCGGCCAGGGCGATGGCCGAGGTCATGCCGGCCACACCACCGCCGATGATCATGGCGGCCGGGGTGACGGGTACCGAATCGGTTTCCACCGGCTGCAGGTAGCGGGCCTTGGCTACGTTCATTTTGACGATTTCGGTGGCTTTTTTGGTGGCAATCTCCTTCTGACCCATATGGCACCAGCTGCACTGCTCACGAATATCGGCCAGTTCAAACAGGTATTTGTTCAGCCCGACTTCGCGAATGGTGTCCTGAAAGAGTGGGGCATGGGTGCGGGGCGTGCAGGAGGCCACGATGACACGGTTGAGCTTGTGCTCGTTGATCAGCTCTTTGATTTTTTCCTGACCGTCGGGCGCGCAGGCGTACATCAGATCATCGGAATAGGCCACATTCGGCACCGCCCGCATCTCTTCCGCGACCCCCTTGACATCTACGGTTTGCGAAATGTTGATCCCGCAGTGGCAGACAAAGACACCGATGCGCGGCTCCTCGCCGGCCACATCTTTTTCATCAGGCAGTTCCTGAACCGTGATTTCCGTCCCGCGGGCTTCCCCCAGCAGGGCCATGCTGCGACCGGCCACCGCGCTGCCCTGGGCTACGGTCTCGGGGATGTCTTTTGGTCCCTGATAAATCCCCGTGACATAGACCCCCGGCCGTGTGGTTTCCACCGGTCCAAAGGCCGACGTCTGGGCAAATCCATGTTGATTGGGTTCGATACCGAAGGTGCGGGCGAATTCAGCGGCGTCGGCATGGGGTTGAAACCCGATGGAAAGCACCACCAGGTCGAAGATCTCTTCGATCAGGGTGCCGTCTTCGGCGGCAAAGCGCAGAATCAGGCTGCCGGTGTCCGGGTCTTCCTTGACGTCGGAGATCATGGTGCGGCGGTAGACCACACCGTATTGGTCTTTGGCGCGATCGACGTATTTGTCGAAGTCTTTGCCGAAGGCGCGCATTTCCATGTAAAAAACCGTGGGTTGAATGCTGCCGTCGTGTTCCTTGGCGATGACCGCCTGTTTGGTGGCGTACATGCAGCACACCGACGAGCACCAGGGGTTGGCGTTGTGGGGGTCTCGTGAGCCGACACACTGGATCCAGGCCACTTTGCGGGGGTGTCTTTCGTCGGAGGGGCGCTTGATCTCGCCGGCGAAAGGACCGGAGGCCGACAGAATGCGCTCGAACTGGAGGGAGGTGACCACGTTGGGCCAGCGCCCGAAGCCCAATTCGGGGCGTATTTTAGGGTCGTAGCGATCCGCGCCGGGGCTCAGAATGATGGCGCCGACCTGGAGCTGGTAATCTTTTGCCGTGTCGTCGAAATTGATGGCCCCGGTGTCGCAGAATTTTTCGCAGGCTTTGCAGCGTCCGCGCTGCAGATAGAGGCAGTTGACCGGATCGATGACCCGCGTGTTGGGCACGGCCTGGGGCAGCAGGGAGTAAATGGCCTTACGCTTGCTCAGGCCCTGCTCGAACTCGCTGACGACCAGCTTCGGGCATTTTTTTTCGCAGGCACCACAACCGGTGCATTTCTCGGCGTCCACATAACGGGGCTGCTCGTGCACCGTGACGGTGAAATCCCCCGGTTCGCCTTCGACGCCGGTGACTTCGGAGAGGGTGTGCAGCACGATGTTGGGATGGCGGCCGACCTCCACCATTTTGGGCGATATCATGCACATGGAGCAGTCGCCGGTGGGAAATGTCTTGTCCAGCATGGACATGGTCCCGCCGATGGAAGGATCCTTCTGGATCATGTGGACCTTGAAGCCACTGTCCGCCAGATCAAGGGCCGCCTGCATCCCGCCGATGCCGCCTCCGGCAATCAATACCGATCCGCGTTTGGTGTTATTTCCCTTTTTCGTCATGTTGCTCCAGCTCCTTCAAGAGTATTGTGCCGTCGATGAAGTGCCGATCGGTCTGCAGTTCCTCCGGCGGAATGTCCATGGCAGCACCGATGATCTCGGTGATGAAGAACACCGGCAGGCGCGCTTCGATGTCGTTTTCCTGACAGAAAGCCTCCTGCTGGGCATCGAGGTTCATCTGGCACATGGGACAGGTGGTTACGAAACAATTGGCGCCGCGGGCGACGGCATCCTTCATGATGCGGGCCATCAGGTTGTGGGCGGTTTCCGGATCGTTCACGGAGGCCGATGCGCCGCAACAGGCGGTTTTATAGTTCCAGTCTACGGCTTTGATCTTCAGCGCCTTCAGCACACGCTCCATGCCCTGGGGGTTTTCGACGTCGTCCGGCACCGGCACGTTGTAGGGAAAACGCGTCATCATGCAGCCGTAGTAGCAAACCGGCCGCAGACCGGTTCTTTTATGGGCGACCCGGTCTTCCAGGGCGCCGGCCTTGATCCGGTCCTCCAGGGCTTCCAATATGGACGAGACCTTCAGCGATCCGTTGACCTTGGCGTCGAGTTCGGCGTTGATTTCCGATGTCAGGCCGTCATCGTCTGCCATGCGTTGCTGGGCCACCAGGGTTCGCGAATAGCAGGCCGAACACGGGATGACCATTTCGGTAAAGCCGGCCCTTTCGGCAATACCGATGTTGCGCGCCGGCATGGCAATCGCCATAAAATCGTCCACTTTACCGGCCGATGTGGCGCCGCAGCAGTTCCAGTCTTCAATTTCGACAAGTTCCGCCCCCAGTTCGGAAAAAATGCGCCGGCTCTGGACATCATACAGGGCCGATGACTGCTGCAAGGAACAACCTGGGTAGTAGGCTAATTGCATGGTGATCCTCTTCTCCCTGGAGCCCGACGAAAAACGAACGCGGTTCGGGCCCCGTTAGGCGTTAGTGCGTGGCGCGTTGTTTGGATTTGCGTTGCAGCGCTTTGATTTCCTTGCGACCCTTGGCGATCAGAAAACCGAAATGCATCCGTCGCAGTTGCGTCATTTTCATGCCGAGCCCTGCTTGGGTTTTCACCTCGTCCAAAATCGCCCCGAACTGGCGGGCCTTGATGTTGCGCAAGGCGAATTTCATTTCGTAGGCCCCCATGAACTCCATTTCGTTCACGCGGCCCCACCGGATGCCGGACCTGACGAATGCGTCGTGAAAATCGGCAATCTTGGGCTGCAAGGGCGGCAGGTGTTCGGCCTTGGCCATTTTTTTCAGGGTTTCGGTGATGCGGGCGGTCTGGATGTCATTCGGGCAGCGGGTGCCGCAGGTGTAGCAGGAGACGCATTTCCAAACCAATTGATTGTTCAAAGCGCGTTCTCGATCCCCCAGGACCACCATCCGGATGAGCAGGTTGGGGGTAAAAAAATCGGTTTCATCGCCGACGCTGCATCCGGCGGCGCAGCGCCGGCACTGATAGCACGCGCTAAGATTCTGACCGGAACGATCCATGACTTCCTTGAGAAAGGGTTGGGCTTGATCGGGATTGATGTCGATAGCGGGTGCGGCCATGAATGATTCCTCCCCCGTTGCGGGATGCGAGGACGTTTGGGACGATCACGTCCTCATTTGAAAATGCACACCTTGCGTTGCTTCAATAGCGCTTGGGAGGCGGTGTCCAAAGGTGCCAAAGCGCCTATAGGCTGCCGGCGGCGGACCGCCGGAATTTTAAGGAAAAATGCCTGTCTGGCTCAAAAAGCAACCATTATGCCAGTTAATACGGATTTGCCGGAACTCATTAAATCATAATTGATAACAATGAGTTATGATTGATTTAGAACGACAGCTTCAGAAGGGTAGCAGGCAGAAGGGTTTGGAGGGCTGTCCCAATTTGGAACAGTTCAGATTGAATTGATAAATATCGCAATGGGTTATTGGTTATATGCCATTTTGGAACGGTCTATTTTGGCAGATGTCCATCATTAATTGCGATGTTTTTCCTGTTCCTCTTTGGACATCGTCCAGAAGGGGGTTCCATCACTGGTGACACGGACCTTGAACTCAAAAAAGTCCCCTTTTTTCACCTTTGCGGCCATGAACACGAACTCACCGTCGATTTCGGCCCAGACCCCTTTAACATTTACCCGGTCGCCCCGGCGCAAACCGATGTCCTGAGGGCCGGCAAACCACTCCGGGCAGATGTGGACCACGTTGACGGCGTCCTCGGCCTCCTCCACCAAAATGGCGGTGGCTGGCGCCATTCCCGACATGGGGACCACGGTGAAGACTTTTTGGACACTGCCCTTGAACGAATCCAATTCGCGGGCGTCGTAGAGTTGGTTGTAGGGGGCGTCTTTTTCCCAGCCCCCCATATCCTGAGGGCCTTCGGCCTGAGCTGAGACTGCAAAACTCACTATAAGCAGTGCCAGCACGATCCACGGTTGTTTCAGGTAGAAAGGTCGTTTCATAGGGGCTCCCGTATCATTGATGGCTATTTATTGAGTCGGCAGTGCCATTTGTTGCGCACGTTTAGATTATAGGACGCAACCATCGGATGACAAGTCTACAACCTGGCATTTATCCCTGTTTTTCCATGGCATCGCTTTCGGTGTCGGGTTCCATGTGCAGGCCGCTTTCCCGCATTTCCCAATAGAAAACAAATTCTTCCAACTGGTTATGGGAGTTGTCGATATCCCAGTAGGCGTATTGCCCGAGATCCTGGCTCAGAAAGTCCGTCCAAAAGAGATCCACCAGTGTTTCTTCGGTGATCGTCGCATAGATAAATGTCGGGCGCAGCTCAAAGCGTTTCATGTTGGGTATCAGGTTGCATTCCGGTATCCAGGTGGTTTCCGAGGCGGATTTCTTTTTGATTTGCCGGAATGTGACGGGGCTGCCCGAATTGAATACAAATTCGAGCAGTTTATTGCGGTGGTCGCAAAACCACCACCAGTCCGATTCGCTATCATGGATAATGTGGCACGCCATGCCATTGGTGCGAAGATGGTGGCGCAGATCCTCGGGGGTTTTCAGCTTGAGCTGGATGACGTCCGTGTAGTCCAATGTACGAGATCCTTTAATGGATGAGGCGTTTGATTTTCCAATTTATAGCATTTCTTTTTAACCGGGAACACCCTTTCCTGTCATTCATTTGTAGGAATTCCGGTGATAATGAGAATCAATTTTCTCAAAAATCAGGACAATTTATTTCTCATATTTTGATGAATAAAAAGATAAAAATCTTTATATATACGATATTATTATAATATTTTATATTTTCATATAGGGTATAAATATTGCATATCTAAAAAAATTTAGGTAAGCCGAAACTTTGCAGCATTTATCCTCGCATAAAGGAAACAATCAATGAAAAAAATATATATTAACACCATACTGGCAACCTTCTTTTTATGTGTCGCCATTTCCCCGGTCCAGGCGCTGATGTTCAATGATCTGGACTGGACAGGCTATTACAATGACGCCACCCACAAGTCATTTGCCGATGGTGAAACCGGGTTGGGCTATGATATTCACTTTCATGCCCTGGGCGGCAACTTGACCTGGAATCCGAGTGATGGGGGGGTGGGCGTCGGTGACGACGAAATTACCGGGGGTAGGGAAGCGCTGCTGATTTGGTATTCTAAACCTATCGATATCGCAACCTTCGAACTGGTGGATTTGTTTTACGAAGGGGTCGCCCGCAATCCATATCGTGAAGCGGGCTTTTTTGGATTTGACAGTGATTTCGGCAATGGCCTTTCCCTTGATGGATTCGGGTATTTTGAAGCTGACTTGTGGCAGGCGATCGGTGGCGAAGGTCCCGATGCCGGCAGCTACTCTGTGGCTATCAACGGTCAGGTCCAGGGGATTGCGTTCTTTGCCGGCTTGAACTCCCGGAACGATTATGCCGTGGCCGGTTACACCACGCCCGTACCGGAGCCGTCGACGGTTTTGCTGTTGGGGTTGGGTATGATCGGTTTGGCTGGCCTCGGCCGTAAGAAATTCAAGAAATAATCGTCTTTACCGTATCTCGGTCGTCAGTCTTAAAGGCAGGGCTTGTGCCCTGCCTTTTTTGCGTTCGGCCAGCCCCATTGCGGCGTGTCCGCAGGGGGGGCTGATCAGGCGGATGCCTTTCGGCGTTCTTCAACATATTCGATAACTTGGCTCATCTTCAACTGGCGGGTGGAGGCGCCGGAGCGGATAAAGAAGCGTTCATCCTGTTTGTCTTTTACAAATACCGGACGGGATGAGGGGCGGCAGGCAATGACAAAAACCTGTTCATCGCCCAAGGGGCGTATCCCGAAATGGATAAACGGAGAAAATTCCATCCCGATGTGCTGGTTGAAGAGATTGGAAAAATGCTGCAGGTACTTGTCCGTATTGGGAAACTGGTCGGCCGCCAAACCGATGATGCCGCCTTGGTCATCGACCCCGACAATGAGGTTGCCCCCGGCCGAATTCATAAACGCTGCCAGGGACTTCATCACGGCCAGTTCAATTTCTTTACCGGCTTTTTCGGCTTTGAGATTCCACCGCAGGGTGGATTTGAATTCCAGTCGGTCGTGCTCGCCGCCCTCGATGACGGCATGCAATTGGGCCGCCGAGATGCGTTCAGGATCGATGAGCCCGTTTTCCCTGGTCTCCTGGCGAGAAACCCGGCGGGCATAGCTCAGGAGAAATGCCCAGAAAATAACCAGAACCACCGGGATGTAGATCAGGTTCCCGGGTGATTTCAATTGGATCAGTTCCGCTTCCGGGGCAAAGATGCCGATGCCACCGAGCCGGCCGGGACTTTCATCGGCATCCACCAGGAGGCCCCACCAGGGAACGCCATCGTATTGGAAGCGGAAAGGACCATCGGCCTGGGCACTTTGGGTCCAATCGTCCAAGGCCCCGATAATCATGGCAGTGGTCGGATCGTCAGCCGTTTCCTGGAAATCCACCAGGAGACGTCCCTGGGCGAAGAGGAAAAAGATTGTGGATTCGGTAACTTTGATTTCGTTCAGCAGTTGCGTGATATCCGCCATGCGAAAATCGAAGCCAAAGGTGAGGAACTGCCCGTCGTTTGCCCAACCGGATATGGCACTCATGCCTACGTCGCCGTTGGGGAAAAGGGGGTAGGGCGGTGTCCAGCCGAGCAGGTATGTCGCACTTTGGTCGCGGGCTTCGGCCCAGCGCTCCCGGGTCAGCGGGTCAGGCGGCCCGGTTTCAAATTGGCCTTTCATTTTTGCGCCGTTGCGCTCGTATAATTGCCAGGTGACGTTCGGGTTTTGGGCGTCTGTTTCCGGCACGAGACAGGCCGCCCACTGGCCGTCGTGCCGCATCAGACCATAGATGAGTCGCCCTCTGGGAGAGACAATGCGCATGGCCTGGATATGAGGCACCTGTTCGATCAGGGGGAGCAGCTTCGCGTTCAAGGTCTCAATTTGATTTTCACCGAGGGTTCCATTTTCTCCCCATTGCCGGATAACGCTGGCGGTCGACCAGACCGGGAGAAAAAAATCGTTGCATTTGATGCCGGCCGCTTCGGTTATTTGGCGGATATGGTCCGCCGACAGTTCCTGGCGATGAATGATATAGGTGTAGGCGGTCGCCGCAAGCACCACGACGCTGAGGCCCGCGAAAACCAAGACCAGTTTGCGAAGGGCTCTGGCCTGCCTGCTGCGGGGGGTATTCCGGCGGGCACGTGGCGGTTGCTTTAAAGGAGGTGCCGATTGAAGAGGATCGTTCATGCGCTCACTATCTTCTTGGGGGTTGTCGATGGGCTGTCCGACGGTTTTCTAACAGGATCTTGGGCACAGGTCAAAACGTGAATTTCGGCGTCTGGCTGCAGCCATCATGCCTGTGTTTGGTGCTTATCGGCAGCAACAAGTGCTCCAACTCGGCTGCTGCAGCGGTTCCCGCTATAAAATATGGGGGGGCGGCGGTCGGCTGGTGTCTATAGCACTTTGATCACCGCCAGGGTGATATCGTCGTCCTGGTCGGGGCCGGTAAAGTCGGCGACGGCCTTGAAAACCGCGTCCTTTATGGCGTGTGCGTCCAGATGATGATGATCGCGAATCACAGCACGCAGGCGGTCCTTCCCGAACATTTCCCGCTGGGGATTGTGGGCTTCCCAGATCCCGTCCGTCCCGATCACAATCACCTGGCCGGGGAGGCCCAGCGGCATGGTGTAGGCCTTGAAATGGTACTCTTCTTCGATGCCGAGGGCCATCCCGTCACCGTTCAGTTCGGAAAACCGATCCTCCCCCGGGTTGTAGAGGATCGCCGGGTCGTGGCCTGCGCGCACCCAGTGCAGCTGACGCTGGGCCATATTGAATTCCAGATAAAACAGGGTAAGAAAATCCCCGGTATCCGTGGTGTCCGGGTACAGCAACCGATTTATCAGGGTAATGCGTCGGGCCGCGTCTTCTTCAAGGATTGAAATGCTTCGTATCATGGCGCGGGCCGTGGTCATCAGAAGGGCCGAGGCCACGCCATGGCCGGAAATGTCACCAACCGCAACCGCAAAACATTTCTCCCCGGGCGAACCGGTTTTAAAGACGTCGTAGTAATCTCCGCCGGTTTCATCGCAGTAATGGCTGTCTCCGGCCAGATCTAACCCGGGCAATTCAGGGGTCTGGTCAGGCAGCAGATTGCGCTGGATCTGGCGCGCCAGTTCCATGGATTGGCTGAGATTCCAGTGGGCCTCGAGTCGCGGCACGATGGTGTTAAAGGCCTCGATCATGGTGTCTCGTTCATCACCGGTGCGGTAGTCAATCCGAATGCTGAAGTCGCCGGTCGATAGCTTTTCCCAGGCGTCGAGCATGGCGTAAAGCGGCCGCAGGATAGTTCGTGTGCCGAACCACCCCACCAGAAGAACCAACACCAGCAGCAGGGCCGCCGTGATTCCGGTCACGCGGTAAATATAGTAGGTCTGGTCCAGGACATTGTTGCTGACCTGCTCGGAAAGCGATTCGATGACCGTCTGGGGGACAACCAAAACGATTCTTAAGGCGTCATCCATCGGTGGCTCGAATCTGGCGTAAGCCCAGATGGAGGGAATGCCCTTGTAGGGCATGTCGAAATGACCGTTATCAGCGGCCTGCATGGCGGCGATAAGGGCCTGCTGTCGGGCATCGTCTTCTATCTCCAGATAACCTGCCGGCATTTCGGCCGTGTCCGTTTGATTCTTTTCAAGAGGCGTCCCGGCGGCGATGATCCGCAAACCTTGGGTTTTGTCTGACGGGTGGATTGCGGGCGAGACCAGAAAGGACAGCGTATCCTGGGACCATTGCGCTTTCAGTTGGTCCATTTTCATGAATTCGTTGGGCAGGAAATCGATGGCGCCGACGCCGATAACCTGGTTCTCCCTGTCGCGGATGGGTACGCCCACCGTAAAAACGGCCTTCTGGGTGGTGCTGTCCGTGTGGGACAACCACGTCAGCTTGCCTTGCTTCAGGGTATCGACAAACCACGGCCGCTGGCGCGGATCGAATCCCGGCGCATGGTTGGCGTGTCCGGGAAAGGAAATATGCAGACCGTTTTCCAAGCCGACGTAAACACGATAGGCAAGGCCGTTGTTCAAGTTGTAGATATCCCGAAAGACCGGGGTCAGATTTTGAAGTCGCCGAGCCTGGGGCCACAGGGCACGGTGCGGGTTCGGCGGCAGGACGACGACGGGGTGGCCCGTGCTGACAGCCGACGGCATTAGGACGCCGCCGTCCGTAATGCGGGTATAGCGCCACGACATGGCAAGGTCCGGCGGAGCGGTTGCAGGGTCTTTGAAACTTTCCGGCGTGTAAACTTTTCCCTCGGGCAGCCTATCGGAAGAATCCAGGATCTGTGTGGCCGTGGCGGCCAGATAGTGAAGGGACAACTGCAGGTTGGCGACTTCATTGCTGATGGCATTGGCCGACACCTGGGCGCTTTTCGTCAGGTCCCGGCTGATGGCGTCCGTCAGGTGGGTGCGGACATCCCCGGCGAGATCGTCCCCCAGACGGTTGATGCTCTGTCGGCTGCTGATCGTGATCGTCAGCAGCGGAATCAGGCTGAAGACCAGCAGGACAAGGAAAAATTTGATCCGTATGCTCATAATGGTGCCAAACCCCGGTCGAGGGTGAAAGCGGCCGGCAAGAACGCTTTCGCAGTCGGAATTGACAGCGGAAGCCAACCGATCCCGGCAGGCAAAGCATGGGCGGTGCCGAAGGATTATCCTACCTGAAATGTAGCGTTGGATGCAACTCCCGAAGTTTGGCGGAAACCGGCCATATGCCGTTGATCGGGTGGGATCTTCAGGTGCATTTCCGGAAGACCATCGCCACGCCGCTATCCATCGACACCGCTTAGGGAGCACGTCAAATCCATGACATGTGACAGCGCGATGACAAAAATGCGGTTCGAGACTCGGCTGGTTGGATAATTAATAGACTGAAAATACTAATCATTATTTTAGTGCGCAACTGGGCCTGGAATGGCCTGGTTATTGCTATCTTATTCCCCAGGCCATTTTGCGTGCATCCGCAATGTCATGTCGACGTCGGTTCAGGGTTGCGACTGGTTCTGCCGGCCCGGCGTTATGTTTAGAGGTGAATCCATGTCCCCAGGCAATGTTGCAGTAAAGAAAAAGACACCCCCATCCTCCGGTGACAAACAACACCCCATTGGATTGGACATCGGCACGGCCAATATCGTTGTCTACATGGACGAACGAACGGATGCCGGTGTGCAAATGGAAGCCAATGCTTTTTTCACGGTGCCGTCCATGCCGAATACGCGCAAGATTCTCGAGGACAAATCCGTCCGCTTTTTCGAAAAAGAGAATTGTCTGCACATTCTCGGGACGGCCGCCGAGACGTTTTCCAATATTTTGGGCGGGGCGACCCGGCGGCCGATGGAAAACGGGTTGGTCAATCTGCGGGAAGACGATGGCATCCATGTCATCCAGGCCATCCTGGATCCCATGCTACCGGAACCGGTCCAGAAAGACCATTCGCTCTGGTTCAGCGTGCCCGGCGATCCTATCGATCGTCAGGGGGCGGTGATTTTCAACGAATCCATATTTAAAACCTATCTGAAAGGCCGCGGCTACATGCCGCGTCCCATCAATGAAGCCATGGCCGTGGTGATGTCGGAACTCTCCGACCAGCATGCCACCGGGATCGGCATCAGCATGGGGGGCGGCATGTGCAACGTCTGCTTCTCCTACCTTTCCATACCGGCGGTGACCTACAGCATCCAGAAGGGGGGGGATTTTATCGATCAGACCGTGGGGCGTTCGGTGGGGGAGTCCGCCACGAAGATAAAAAGCATCAAAGAGCAGGCCTTGGACCTCGGTGTCGCACCACGGAACAATATCGAACATGGGCTGCATGCGGCCTATGACGACCTTTTTGCAACGCTGGCCGATAGTCTCGCCAAGGGGTTGCGCGGCTCGGATAATATGCCCCGGTTGAGCCAGGCCGTCCCCATCGTCCTGAGCGGTGGTACGGTGCTGCCGCCCGGCAGTCGTGAACGGTTCGAAACGATTCTCAACGAGATCGATCTGCCGATTCGCATCGCCACCGTCATGCAGGCCCGCGACCCGCTTTATGCCACCGCCAGGGGCGCCTACCTGATGGCTGCCGCCGATGAGAGCTGACGGCAACAAAGGCGTTGCCATCTACGCCGCCAAAACCGTCCGGGGTCAGATTATTGCCAAGTCGCTTGCCGTGTGTGGCATCCCGGCGAGTTTTGATTCGGACCCGACGGCCGCCATCGCCAAAATAGAAAAGGGCGAGGCGGCATTGCTGGTGGTGGACGTCAACAATCACCTGCAGGCTGAAATCGATCTCGTGCGGTCACTTGCGGCCCACCTGACCGATTGTCTGCTCATGACCCATACGGACCCCCGTGATCTTGCGACCCTGGAGGCCCTCGGCATCGATGGGGCGAACTGTATCAGCGGTCCTCTGGATCCGGAGCGGATATACGTCGCCGTGGACGCCTTTTTCGCCATTGCCGATCACGCGAAGCCCATCGATCGGCAATCTTGCGGGAAGCAATGGCGGATGAGTGCGCGCGGCCGGCGCGCCCGGCAGAACGCCCGCAACGTGTTCAGGCGTGCTATGGCGGCACCCAAGGGGGGGCTGTGGCGGTGGTGGCGCAAGGTGACCCGATGGTCGCTGATGCTGCGGCCGATGCGACGTCTGCTGAGCGCCGTGGCGATCCTCTCGGCCGGAGCCGCCGCCGGCTATCTGTTCTGGTGCCTTTCGACCTTGCCCGACATCGATCGCCTGAATCATTTTTCCCCGTTCAAGGCGTCCAAACTCTATTCATCCGACAACCAGCTGCTGGCAGAGCTCTACGAGCAAAGACGCACGCCGGTGCCCCTGCGTGACGTGCCGCAGCATGTTCGCCAGGCATTCATTGCGGTCGAGGATGCCCGCTATTTTCAGCATAGCGGTATCGATCCCGTTCGCATCGCGGGAGCCCTGTGGGCCGACATCAAGGCCGGTGGATACCATCAGGGCGGCAGCACCATTACCCAGCAGTTGTCCAAGATGATTTTTCTCAACCCCGAGAAAACGATCACGCGTAAAATAAAGGAGATGGCCATAGCGCTGATGCTGGAGCGCACCTATTCCAAAGACCGGATCCTTGAGCTCTATCTGAATCAAGCTTACTTCGGCTCTCAGGCCTATGGCATCCAGGCGGCGGCGGAAGCGTATTTTGGTAAAGATGTCAAACAGTTGCGTGTGGCCGAGGGGGCCCTCCTGGCGGCTTTGCCCAAGGCCCCCAACGCGTATTCGCCGTTCCGGAACCCGGAGCGGTCGCGCCAGCGCCGGGACCATGTGCTGCAGCGAATGGAGATCAACGGGTTTATTCCGCGGGATACCTGCCAGCGTGCCGTTCGGGAGGCCCTGCCCCGGGTTTTTCATGGCCGTCAATACCAATCGCCCTATTTTATCGATTATTGCCAAAAACGGTTGGAGGAAACCTATGGGGATCGTTTAGCCACCACAGGGCTCAAGGTCTATACGACGCTCGATGCCCGTCTTCAAGCTGCCGCGGAAGCCGCCATCTCACGCGGCATGGCCGACTTGAAGGCCCGCGGCGTCGCCGATGTCCAGGCTGCCTTGGTGGCCTTGGCGCTTGATACCGGCCAGATCAAAGCCATGGTGGGCGGCACGGATTATGATCGCACCCAGTTCAATCGCGCGACCCAGGCCCTGCGGCAGCCGGGGTCGGCCTTCAAACCGCTTGTTTACATGGCGGCGTTGAAGAAAGGGTTTCGACCGGATTCGCTGATTCAGGACCTGCCGGTCGCGATTCCGGTCAACAACGGCCGGCAGACCTGGCGGCCGCGCAATTATACCGGCCGCTTCAACGGCGAGGTTACCGTGAAAGAGGCCCTGACGCGCTCGCTCAATGCCGCCACCGTCAACCTGGCACTGCAGGTGGGCCTGAAGGATATCATTGAAACGGCCCGCACGGCCGGGATCCAAAGCAAACTCCATGCGGTTTACCCCACTGTCCTGGGAGCCTCGGAGGTAACGCTGATCGAACTGGTAACCGCCTATGGCACCCTGGCCACGGGCCGACAGGTTGTTCCCGTGTCCGTGGACCGCATCATCGACAAGGCGGCGGCATTCATCTGGGATCCCGGGGAGGCGCCGTCAACGATTCTGCCCTCCGCATCCGTGGCGGCCATCCGTGAAATGCTGGCTGCGGTGGTCACCGATGGAACGGCCCGGCGGGCTCAGTGCCTGGATCGTCCGGTCTATGGCAAAACCGGTACGACCAATGCCAATGCGGATGCGTTGTTTATCGGTTTTGACGACGAGCTGGTGGTGGGCGTCTGGGTCGGGCGGGATAACCGTGAGCCGATTGGGCCGAAAGAAACCGGAGCGCGTACCGCGCTGCCGATCTGGATCGATTTTATGCAGCATGCACCCGCAGGCGGGGTACGGATGGCGTCTTTTCAACGCGTCGCGCAATAGGTCCTCTAAATATTCTCAGCCGTCCTTCTTCGGATTCATCCCACAGCAGCCGATATTTCAGAAGATGATTCCCGGCAGGGAACGCTTTCCTTTTTGGTACCTTCGGGCGGGTCAATGGGGGCCGGTCGGGGCTGATCGTTCCAGCGGACCTGGTTGCGGCCTGCGGTTTTAGCGACGTAGAGGGCCTTGTCGGCCATGCCGATCAGGTGTTCGGGTGGTGTTCGGTGATCCGGAACGCAGCTGGCAATACCAAGACTCACTGTGGCCTGGAGGGTTTTTTTGCCGCTTTTTACGGCGTTCGACGCAATCGCTTTCCGCAGATGCTCAGCCAGGACAATCGCATCCGCCAATGGTGTGGCAGGCAACAGAATGGCAAATTCTTCGCCGCCATAGCGGGCAATGACATCGGTGCATCGTTTGAACGACCCTTTGAGGATCGCTGCGACGCTTTTCAGATAATCATCACCGGCCAGGTGGCCATACGTGTCATTGATATGCTTGAAATGGTCGATGTCCAGCATGATCATTGTCAGCAGGCGTTTTTCCCGGGACCCGCGTTTCCACTCGAGATCGAGAATCTGGTTGAAGTGGCGCCGGTTGTAGATGCCGGTAAGGGCATCAATCTTGGAGATATCCTCCAGTTGGCGCGTTTTTTTTGCCAGGGCGGCCTCGTTTTCAAGGGCGCTCCAGTATTCACGACTCCCCCGCGACAACTGGAGCAGGGTAAAGCCGATGTAGGTGATCATCAGGTAAAACAGCGGGCTTTCCTCCCGCTTGAACACGATGATGCTGACACAGGCCGGCAGAATGATCAGCATCAAATAGGTGATAGCGATCTTCCGGTCGGGGGCGAAGGAAGTCATGGCTCCGGAACAGAGTCCCGCCGTGGCCATGACCATCAACATCCGGATATCGGCGGTCTCGGGTCCCACGATGCAATAGATGAAAAGCGCACTCCAGAGGCTCACCGGAATCAGGACGGTGATCAGAAAGAAGCCGTAGTTCAGCGCCGCGCTGAAACGGTACAGACGCTGATAGGTAAATTGATAGATCAGCCGCAAGGCGCTGACGAGAAAAAAGCCGATCCAGGCGGAGTAGGCCACGGCGGTATGGGTATGGTGAAAACCGGTGGCGAACACGATCACACTCCAGGCCGCAATATAAGCCGGTATGCCGGGGATCGAACGCTCGGCCAGGTCCCGCATCAGTCGTTCATCGAATTGCGCTTTCAATACAGGTGTCATAGCATGTACTCGAAAGTCGTTGTGGTGCTGGATTTCAAATAAATATCATCCTGTCTTTACCGGCAGTAACGAATAAGATTTACGAGAGGTTATCATGTTGCATGATCTATTAAACGTTGACGGTACCGTGACCGCCCTATCCATCAGCCAGTCCAAAGGCGAAAAAAAATCCAATATTCCTTCCGCTCAATTCATTGTCGGCCATGGCATCGACGGTGATGCCCACGCAGGGGACTGGCACCGCCAGGTCAGCCTGCTCGGGACCGAGAGTATCGCTAAAATCATCGCGGCCGGCATGGACGTCCACCCCGGTGATTTTGCCGAAAATGTGACCACCACGGGCATTCGGTTATGGGAATTGCCCATCGGCACGCAGTTGCAACTGGGCGACACGGTTCGGCTCGAAGTAACCCAGATTGGCAAAACCTGTCATCAGCACTGCAAAATCTTCCAGCAGGTCGGCGATTGCGTGATGCCTCGTGAGGGCATCTTCGCCCGGGTGCTGCAAGGCGGTATGGCCCGGGTCGGTGATACGCTGATCATCCTGAAAGCGGCCACGGAAGAGGCGCTCACACCCTGATGGTTTTTACGCTTTTGCCGGGGGCCTTTCCGGTTATCTTCCCCCGGAATTGCCTTCCTCAAAATGGCGGCCGTCTCAGTTCGTCGACCTTCGGCTCGTGCTTCCTGATGACATCATTGACATCATAGGTTGTCGCCTGGTGCCGTAAATATTCATTGACGTGTTGTTCCACCAGGGTATCCGACACCGGCCATTCCGCCGCGGACTTCTGGAAGATCTCGTATTCACTGGCACCGGTGATGCGTGCCATTTTATACAGGTCGTCTTCGGTGAAATGCTCCCGGGTGTCTTCGGTCATCTGGCGATTAAGAAGTTGGACCAGGAGCAAAAGCAGGGCGGCGGCCGCCAGGATAAAAACGGTTTCGATCTGGAAGTCGATATGCGTGAACATGGTGAATTCCTCCCGCCCTATTTCGTCAAAGAGGCTATCGGCATTTTGGTGATTTCACTTGATTGGTTTTTGGAGAGCACGACAGCATCCCTGGTGGGACAGGGGGTAGCGCAAGGGGCGCCGGCGTTTGTCACCTACCGGAGGATGACCGGGAGGGGGGGCTCAGGCACACTTCGTGGCGGGGGGCGGTCCGAATGTGACAGCATACCGGCGGGAGAAGATCATCGAGGCGATCACGGGCACGGCCCATCGCAGGCGCCGTGCCCATAGGGAGAAAAGCGGGGTCAGCTAAATTTCTGTCCGATGGCCTTGCCATAGTCCTGGCAAGCCCGGGCACCTTCATCCGTCGTTACGACATGTTCTTTCAGGTTCAGGGTGCCGAGATCCACCATGTCCATTTTATAGACATGCTGCATGGTATCGAAAATCATCTGGGCCGACTCGCCGCTGTGGGTGTAGGAGCCGAAAGCTCCGCCGATTTTCCCGACCATGTTCGGCTTCTGGGCCATAAAAAGAAAGGTTTTCATGCTTCCCACCAGATCGCGATGGTAGGTCGGGCATCCGAACACATAACCGTCGTATCCGTCCAACTCCTTCTCGGATTTAAGGTCGGAAATCTTGGCGAGGACCACCTCGTTTCCGCTGAATCGAAGCCCTTCGGCGATGAATTCCGCCATTTTGGCCGTGTTTCCCGTTCGACTGACATAGCCGACCAGTACTTTTTTCATTGCGTTTTCCTTTCGTTGTCTGGGGGATTAAAGGCATTTGGATCGCAGGCGCTGCTTAACGGATCCCTTTCGCCACGTAGCATTTACTATAAGACGCAATCCTTCAATGTCACCTTATCAATCTGGCCTGTCGGTCTGTCAGCGCGCCCGGCGGTCGATTCGTATTGACTTATAGGTTTATAAGGGTAAATTACCCCTATAGGAGGACATACGGATGCCGAAACCCAACCCCATGAGTACCCTGGCTACCACGGTTCTCAATTCGTTGTCCGCCCACATCGCTATTTTGGACGAGGGCGGCGTCATTCTCGAAACCAATAAGGCCTGGCAGCGGTTCGCGACAGAGAACGCCGCGGGCGAAGACGACCATTCCGTCGGTGTCAACTACGTGGCGCTCTGTGAGGTGGCGAGTGGGCCAGGTGCGCGGGATGCTCACAATGTTGCCAAAGGCATCCGGCAGGTGATCGCAGGGCATCTGGATGAATTCATCTATGACTATCCCTGCCACTCGCCTTCCGGGAAGCATTGGTATTACATGCGCGCGATTCGCACCGCCGGTGAGAAGCCCCTGCGGGTCGTGGTCAGCCACGAAGACATTACGGCCTTGAAGCTGACCGAAGAAGCCCTGCGCCGTAGCCGCGAAGCATTGAACGAGCAGGCCCGGAGCCTTGAAGAGTCGAACATTGCGCTCAAGGTACTGCTCAACCAGAGAGATCTGGATCGTCAGGCCCTGGAGCGTAAAGTGCTTTCCAACGTAAAGGGGCTCGTATTGCCTTACGTCGAAAAACTGAAGAGCGCGCGGTTGAAACCCCGCGAACGCACCCTGGTGGAAATTGTGGACGCCCACCTGCAGGATATCATTTCACCGCTGCTGCAGAACATCGCCAACGCCGATATCATTCTAACCCCCCAGGAGATGCATATCGCCGCCCTGATCAAGGATGGCCAAAGCAGCAAGGAAATCGCGGAAGTGCTCCATATTTCCGAGGCCACAGTGAATTTTCATCGGAAAAATCTGCGGGTCAAATTCGGGTTGCACAACCGGCGGGTCAACCTGCGGAGCTACCTGTTGTCCATGTCCTGAAGCGGCACGGCACTTCAGATATCCAGACGGTCGGATTTCAGGGCGTAGGCCAGGGCGGTGCCGATCACGAAGCCGACCGCCAGGTTGGCTGCCAGGGTGATGCCCAGGATCATGAAGGCCACAAAAAGATCCTTGCGTGCATTCAGGTCGATGACGGTCAACGCCAGTTGACTGCCGGCGAACAGGAGCATGACGCCCAGGATGGCCATGGGGAGCAGATAGATCACGGCCAGGGCGTGGAATCCCAGCAAAAGTCCCAGCAGAATGAAAACAGCGCCGATAAACAGGTTCGAGCCGGCCGTGCGGGCGCCGAACCGATAGTGGGCCGCCAGGCCGCCGGCACCGTGACAAAGAGGCATCCCGCCCAAAACCGCGCTGGCCAGATTGGCGATGGCCATGCTGATGGTCAAGGCCCGGTAGGTCACGCGGTGGGAGCGCTGTCCGAAGTACTCTTTTGAAAGATCGGCATCGGCCACCACGGCATTGCCCACGGTCATGGGGAGCTGGGGTAGGGCCAGGACGAAAAGCGCGGTCATCCAGTCGGCATACGCCGGCCAGCCGAAGGGCAGCCAGCGCGGCAGATGAATACCCAGTTCCAGTTCTGCAAGGCCTTCATGGGTGCCGAGCAGCAGGCCGACGACAGCGCCGCCGACAACCACCAGCAGGCCCGCTGGAAACCGGCGATCGTTCATAAACCGCATGACGATGCCACCGGCAAGGATACCCAGCAGGATGCCGATGGGGATGCCGCCGATGCGCTGCAGGTCCAGGTAGGGTTCCGCCGCGCCGCCCATCAACTGAAATTTGGAGCGGCCGAGAATGAAGCGCGTGCCCTCGGCCATGAGGAGCGTTCCGGTGGACAGCTGAACGCCCCGAATCACGGCCTTGGGAACTGCGCGTCCGATGACATCGATCAGTCCGGTAACCCCGATCAAAAAGAGGAGTCCGGCCATCCAGATGCCGGAAGCGAAAATCTGCTGGGCGGGCAGCCCAGTGGCAATGGCATAGGCGCCGATGACTTTCATGGGCTGAACCGGAACCGTTACACCGAAATAAAGTCCCGAAGCGACATAGTAGAGACCGATCACCACCAGCAGACCTATGGGATCCATGCCGTTGATCAGGATCATGCCGATCAGCATGGGCAGGAGCGTTCCCAGATCGCCCAATGAACCGGCAACCTCCATCCGATTGAACTGAAATCGCTCCGACATGTCTTGTTCCTGAAAGGTTTCTTTTGACGTTGTTGTCCGAACCAGCTCTCTTGGTTTCTATCGTTCTTCCATAGGGAAATCAATCGCCATATTTACAGCGCGGGGTCGGGGTACCGCATCGTTAGTGGAGACTCGTCTGCTTCGCCTTCGAAGTGTTTAGAGAAAAGGCACGTGTTTCGACCTTCCAGGAAATGGGTATCATCATGATGTGTTCGTTTAAATTATACGGGTGTCTATCCATGTGATGGGAGGCGAACCGCGATGACGCGGAGTGGTTGGGAACAAGCAATCGATTCGTGGATCTTTTCCCGATTTTGGAATGTAATCACCAATTTTTCGTTCGCAGCATGACCACAATATGTTGACGTGCCTTAGGATGGAACTTCATTTCAAGCATTGGCACGTAATCTGGAAAATCAGCAATTACAATAGATTCAGTTTTTATGGTCTATCCTGCAACCAGGCATTTCGATCAATATTTTCTCGGATACCTTATGAGCCCTTTGATTTCGCTTCCCAGTTTCTGGAGACTTCGGCTCACGTAGGATTGGGAAACATTCAATAATCTGCCTCAGGGAAAAATATCTTATTCGTATCTCATTGCGTCTATTGGGTTGAGGGTCGACGCTTTTTTTGTCGGATAATAACCGAAGACTCCCACGACTGCTGTAAATCCAACACTGATAAACATCATGGAAGGCTCAAGAATTACCTGGGTACCCATGGTGTTGCCCAGTCCAAAGGCGATGCCGATCCCGGTGAAAATTCCGATGATACCGCCTGAAAGACTGAGGATAACCGCTTCAATCAGGAATTGTGACAGGATATCAGAACTGCGGGCGTCGATGGCGATGAGGATACCGATTTCACGGGTTCTTTCGGTGACGGAAACCAGCATGATGTTCATGACCCCAATCCCCCCGACCAGCAGAGAAACCCCGGCAACGGCGCCGAGCAGCATGGTAAGGGTAGAGGTCACCTGGGTTGCCGTGCTGACAATCTCGGCCTGGTTGCGGATTTCAAAATCATCCTCTTCACCCTCGCCCATATGGTAAAGAGCGGTTGTGGACGGAACAAAGATGATATCGTCCTGGTCATTTCCCATGGCAGACTGGCCATTTTCCGAAAGAACCCCAATCACGTCAAACGGGACGGTGCCGATACGGATCCTTGTCCCCACAGGATCCTGCCCGGGAAAAAGCTCATCCACAACCGCTTGCCCCAGGACCGCAATGAAGGCCTACTTCTCTTCGCCGCTGGTTACGACTTCTTCCCGTCGCCAGCCTCCGCCGAGCGCCTTATAGAGCGCGATGAGTTCGACGGCCATGACTTGGTTGCTTTGGGCGAGAGAATCTTCGGATAAAAACAGTGCTCTTTGCGCAATGAGCACATCGAGGAAATCGGTCTGGCCCTCGGTGTAGAGCGCGGTCGCCAGTTCCACGGCTTTGCGAGTCGCGATGACGGCGGCCTGGAGACTTTGATAGTGTTCCTGTTCTTTGGTGGATGCGATGAGCGCGTTTTCGACTTCTTGGATGGCGGTGAGCACGGTCTGTCGGTACGCAATGATGGACTCATCCTGGAGTGCTTTGTGGAGTTCGATGTCCGACAGGGTTCTTCCGGTTTGGAATAGGTTCCAACTGACGGATGGCCCGAACGACCAGAACCGGCTGGTCGCGCTGAATAGATCGCTGGCGTTGTCGGCGTTCCAGCCGACGGATGCGCTGATGGTCACTCGGGGGAACAGGTCGGCCTCGGCGACGCCGATGTTCGCTGTTGCGGCATGGATGTCGGCTTCCGCCAAGCGAATGTCGGGCCGACGACGCAGCAGATCGGACGGCACTCCGGTGGGTATCGCGGGTGGGACGGGCGGAATGACGGCTGTCTTAGACAGCTCTAAAAGCAAGGCTCCGGGCTCGCGGCCGACAAGCACGCTGAGCGCGTAGATGGTTTGCCTGACGTTGGACTCGAGCAGGGGAATCTGGGCTTCGGTCGTCGCCACTTGGGCATTGGCGTTGGCCACGTCCAGGCCACTGACGAATCCGCCCTCGAATCGTCTGCGGGTCAGTTCGGCGCTGTGTTTCTGTGCTGTGAGGTTTTGGCTAGTGATGGCCAGCCTTTGCTGGAAGGTGCAGAGTTCGATGTAGTTGCGAGCGACCTCGGCGGCCAGCGTTACCAGGACGTTGCGTCGGTTTTCGACGGCGGCCTGAAGCTGAGCGTCTGCGGCTTCGATGCCACGCCTGACGCCACCGAAGATGTCGATCTCCCATCCGGCATCAAACCCGGCGAGGTAGGTGCTGAATGTTGAGCTTCGGGAATTGCTGCCGCCCGAATCCGCCTGGGTGCGGCGGAACGAACCGGACGTATCCACCGTCGGGCCGATCCCCGAGACCGCAATGCCCCGACTCGCGCGGGCCTGCCGGATGCGGGTGGTGGCGATCTGCAAGTCGAGATTCGACTGAAAGGCCTCCTGCACGAGCGCTGTTAACTTGGCGTCGTTGAAGACCGTCCACCACTCCTGAAGGGCGGCTTCCGCTACGGTCGGTTGGGTGGTCGATTCAGCGTTTGCGTCCACCCATGTATCCGGGACGGCGGGTTCGGGGCGAGTGAAGTTGGGACCCACCATGCAGCCACTGATGCAAAAACACAGCAGCAGCGGGAACACCGCCATCACTCTCGTCATATCCTTGAAGATGAAACTGACTCGGTTCACAGCAGACTCCTTAGTCGGCTGGCAAGTGCAGGCCAGGCCGAAATTCACTCGTAACGCAGGGCCTCGATGGGGTCCAATCGCGACGCTTTCCATGCCGGGTAGAAGCCAAACACAATCCCGACGCTGGCCGAGACCAGCACGGCGGCGACGATGGCGGTCGGCGAGGTCTCCACGGGCCAGCCGAGCACTGCCTTGACCAGCCAGGCTCCGCCATGACCCAGGAGGATTCCCAAAGCCCCACCGAGCACGCACAGCAGGATGGCCTCGGTAATGAACTGGCGCAGGATGTCTCGCCCGCGAGCGCCCACCGCCATGCGCAGGCCGATCTCGCGCGTGCGCTCGGTGACTGACACGAGCATGATGTTCATGATCCCTACGCCCCCAACCACCAGCGAGATCAACGCCACACTCAGCAGCAGATTGGTCATCAGTGTCGTGGTCGATGAAAGCGTATCGGTCATCTCGGTCATGTCCTGGATCTCGAAGTCATCCTCTTCCCCAGGGCCAAGGCCGTGCTGGCGGCGAAGAACCGTTCGTATCTCCTCCATGGCGGCAGGGATATGGTCGGCGCTGATCGCGGAGGCGAGGATCGAATCGACTTGAGGGAACCGCACAATCATGGGGTTGTTCTCGGCCTGGGCACTCGACTGCGAGGGATACAAGTCGGGCGGATCGCTGGGGTAGAGATTGCTCAGCGTATTCGAGGAGCTGCTCGAACTGCTGCTGGCGCTTTGATTCGTGTTGGTCAGTCTTGATCCAGAGATTCGATATTTCACGACCGTCCACGGGGCGATCACCACGTCGTCCTGGTCCGTGCCCATCATGTTCGCACCTCTTTGGGTCAGCACACCGACGACCCGCAGCGGCACATTGTTGGCGCGGATCTGCTGGCCGATAGGCGACTGATCGCCGAACAGTTCGTCGACGATCGTCTGTCCTAGAAGGCAGACGCTCGCGGTGTTGCGGACATCACGGTCGGTGAAGGCTTCGCCCTCGGCGATGTCCCAGCCGCGGATTGTGAGGAAATCGGGAGTCGTCCCGAAGATCTGATCCGGGACCCAGTTCTTGTTGCCGTAGACGATCTGAGTTCGCGCCCGGACCTCCGGGGCGACGGCGAGGAGCGACGGGCACTGGGTGGCCAAGGCTTCCACATCCTGCGGGGTCAGCGTCGGTCGGGTGCCGCTTCCCTGGCTGACGCCGCCGCTCGTGATGGATCCAGGTCTGACTGACACGACGTTAGCGCCCATGCTGCTGATCGTTTCTTGGAGTTGTGCGGCCGAACCCGCCCCGATCTCCATCATGGCGATGACGGCTCCGATGCCGATCACGATGCCGAGCGTCGTGAGCATCGCTCGCATGGGATTACGTCGCAGTGCCTTGAGCGCCACGCGTATGGTTTTGTTCAGTTTCATGATGTCTGTCCTTCCGCCGTCGTGGAACGGGCGGGGGATTGCGTCTGGTCTTGCGCGCGATGTACGTCGTCCGTCTCGCTGGAGCCGTCGTACTCGCCTTCGACGATCAGGCCGTCACGCATGTGAACGGTACGCTGGGCGTAACGCGCGACGTCCAGTTCGTGCGTCACCAGAACGATCGTCAGCCCCATGCTTTCGTTGAGTTCATGGAACATGTGGAGGATCTCTTCGCTGGTGCGTGAGTCGAGGTTGCCTGTCGGCTCATCGGCGAGGAGAAGGGGCGGGTTGTTCACGAGTGCCCGGGCGATGGCGACACGCTGCTGCTGTCCGCCAGAGAGCTTGGAAGGCTCGTGATACAGCCGGTCACTCAAGCCCACCCGGACCAGCATCTCCGTGGCACGCTGTCGCGCCTGTCGCTCGGAGAGATGGGTCGCCGTATAGCTCAAAGGCATGGCTACGTTCTCTACCGCCGAGGTCCGGGCCAGCAGATTGAAGCCCTGGAACACAAACCCGATCTTGTGATTGCGCACCAGTGCCCGGCGGTCGGCCGAGATGTTCGAGACTTCCTCGCCATCCAGCCAATACCGGCCGCTGGTGGTATGGTCCAGGCAACCCAGGATGTGCATGAGCGTGCTCTTACCGCTTCCCGATGCGCCCATCAGGGCCACAAACTCTCCCTTGGCGATCTTGAGCGATATCCCGTGAAGTACGGGGACATCAATGTCGGTCATATGGTACGTCTTGCGAATATCCTGCAGTTCAATGAAATCCATGACTTTCCTGTTCCTGTTTACTGGGGAGGAGGACCGCCCTTTCGCGGAGCCAGCACCTTGGGCGCGAATGGGTTGCTCGTGCCGGTCGATACGGTGGAGGTCTGTACACCCGTAACGATTAGCATCCCTTCCTCGAGGCCAGGCCCGGACACTTCCGTATGCACGCCGTCGCTGAGACCGATCTCGACAGGGATCGGTTTGACATATCCGCCGGACACGACATACACCACGCCTCGTTCCGTCGTGTCGCTACTTGGCTCGGACGACGGCTCCTGCGGAGGCGAGGTCGGCTGGGCCTGACCCTGGGCTGGGCCATTCCGATACTCAGGTTCAACCTGCTCGACGGATGGCGTCCACCTCAGGGCGGCGCTGGGCACGAGCAGGACGTTCTCGCGGCGGGCGACTTCGAACTTCACGTTGGCTGTCAGGTAGGGAAGGAGCGTCCCGGCCTTGTTGTCGGTCACGATCTCCACCGTGTACGTCACCACGTTCTGTGTCATGGAGGCGTTGAGGCGGACTTTGACCACCTCGCCGGTGAAGGTCTCGCCGGGCAACGCGTCGACGGTGTATCTGACAGGTTGGCTGGGGTGTATGCGTGTGATATCGGCTTCGTTGACGGCTACCCATATCTGCATACGTGACAGGTCCCGGGCAATCAGGAACAGGCTCGGAGCGTCGAGGCTGGCGACGACAGTCTGTCCGATGTTCACCCGACGGTCGATGACGACGCCTTTGACGGGCGAGGTGATCGTGCAGTAGCCGAGGTTCCGCTTGGCTCGCCAGAGGGTTGTCTCGGCCTGGGAGACGTCGGCCTGGGCTTCGAGGATCGACGCCTCGCCCACGGCGACGTTGGCCTTGGCGACTTCATAGGAGGACTGATAACTGTCGTAGCTCGCCTGGGCCAGTGCTTCCGACGGGCCAAGTTTTTGCGCCCGCTGCCAATCTCGCTGGGCCTGTGAAAACTTCGCCTTGAGTTGATCGAGTTCCGCTTTCACACGCCGAACGGCGGCATTGGCGGACTCCAACTGCGCCTCGGCCTGCTTGACATCCGCCTGGGCCAGCGCTTCGTCAATACTGGCCAGGACCATTCCCGCTTCCACTCGTGAGCCGTAGTCCACGGCCTTGCTATCGACATCCTTGCCGAATGCGACGACCTGCCCGCCGACTTGCGCTCCGACGTCAACGACCTCCTCCGGCTCCAGCGTGCCCGTGGCGTCGATGCTGATCAGCAGGTCGCCCCGCGCCAATTGCTCGGTCTTGAAAGAGACGCCGTCGCCGTCGCCTCTGTGCTGAAACCATGCCCAGGCTGTGGCGGCGGCCCCAAGCAGCACGACAATCAATACCGTTCGTTTGATCCATTTCTTCATAGCTTGTCCAATTCGGTTACTTGGGTCTCAACGCCTGCTATACTGCGTCTCGCGTGTAAACAGCACGTAGTTGTGCGGAGGCAAGCATCTTGTTCTCCATAGCCGCCAGGAGTACATCACGCCTGACTTCAGCGGGTTCGACATCCAGCTTGATTGGCGACGACAGCGCATAGAGCGAGTAGATGTAGGTCTTGTCGCCGGGCCCTTTCGAGTGCGGCGGGGCATACTTGCGGCGGCCGTTTACACTGTTGTTGCCCAGCGTGCCGACGTCGCGGACGTTTTTCGGCACCCTTGTCGTCGTTGCGGGTTTTCGTCGTGCAGGTTTCAACGGTCAAACCGTCGGCGAAAGCAAAACCATTGAAATTATTAATTGCTACGGTTAAAATTGTGCCAACGACAATGGTTTTTAGTGCTTTTTTCATTTGATGATCTCCGTTATCTAAACCTCATATTCTGGAAAAAAAGATTCCTGTATGCGGCTGCAACAACCATTTTGGATAAAGGATAACCTGTGAAGATGAATCCCAGATGAACCGAAAATAAAGACCTATTCATTTTCAGTTCATGTTTATGGGGTAGATTGCTTCCATCAAATACCAGGGGGGGCAACGTGAGGATTCTCATTGTCGAGGATGATCGCAAATTATGTGCTGTTCTGAAACGCGGGTTAGAAGAAAATTCATATGCCGTCGATTGTGTGTACAATGGAAAAGATGCTGAATATTATGCGGAAACGGATTCTTATGACTTGATCGTACTGGATATTATGATACCGCAGAAAGACGGTTTGGCGGTTTGTAAAGATCTGCGCATTAAAAAAATCAATACCCCCATTCTCATGTTGACGGCCAAGGACACGGTGGAAGACAGGGTGAGGGGCCTTGATACCGGAGCAGATGATTATCTGGTCAAACCGTTTGCCTTTTCGGAACTCATGGCCCGCGTGAGAGCCCTGTTACGGCGCGACGGATCATCCAAATCAACAATGCTATCGGTGGGGGAACTGGTTCTGGATACAAAGACCCGTGAGGTCCGGTGGAAAGATGACCTCATCGATCTGACGACTAAGGAGTATACCATACTGGAATATCTGATGCGGCACCCCAATGCGGTTGTTACGCGCACAATGATTGAAACACATGCATGGGATTACGATTTAGACAGCATCTCAAATCTGGTGGATGTCTATATCCGAAGGATAAGGCAAAAAATCGACCCTGAACAGGGAAAAAAAATTATCCAGACCGTCAGGGGTGCTGGATATCGAATGAAGTCCCAATGAATTTAATACATACCATTAAATTTAAGTTTACCCTCTGGTATCTCTCCGTACTCAGCCTCCTCTTGGTATTTTTAGCGTGTGGTGTCTACTTCACACTTTCAAGGACTTTGCATGGAAACCTCGATGACTCGCTTAAGACCAGGGCCGAACAACTCGCAAACTTCAGGGATATCATTCCAATCATTGCCGGAGGGACCTTCGAAGAGGAAATCGGAGAGTTTATTTCTGTCTATTTCTACGCAGACGGCGAGTTGACAGATATTTCTCACAAAAAGCATAGAATTCCCGTAGAAAAGGATCTAATCGATCTTGCAATTTCAGGGAAAAGCACGTTTTCAACCGTTCAATACCTGGGGAACGAGGAATTAAGGATTTTCGTTGCCCACTATTCTCCCATCAATCCAAGCATTCGCTTGAACCGTTTTGTAAAGAGAGATGAATTTCCCAGCCCTGGAGAGGAAAGACAGGAAGTAGAAATTCATTCAGCGGCACTTGTCGTTGCCAGGCCCACAAGGGATGTGGAAGGAGCACTCGACCATTTGCTGAAAATACTGCTTACTGCCATTCCGCTGACTATCGTGTTCTCAGGCGCAGGTGGTGTATTTCTTGCGAGAAAGGCGTTTAATCCCTTTGAACAGATTACCAAAACGGCACAGGAGATAGGAGAGCAGGATCTCAGCCAGAGGATCAAGGTGAACACAAAAGATGAGTTGGGGAGGCTCTCAACGACACTCAATCATATGATCGACAGGATTGAGGGGGCGTTTAAGCGCCAGAAAGAGTTCGCCGGGGATGCTTCGCATGAACTAAGGGCTCCCCTTGCCGTCATTCAGGCAGAGGCAACACTAACTTTAGAGAAGGAAAGAGACGCCGAAGCCTACCGGAAATCTCTTGAGGTTATCGCACAGGAATCGGATAAAATGTCCGTGGTGATCAACCAATTGTTGACCCTTGCCAGGGCTGATGCCGGCAAAGAGCAACTCGTATTCAAAAAAATTGACATGGCGGAGTTCCTCAGTGATGTATGTGATGACATTGCCATTCTGTGCCGTGAGAAAAAATTGACCCTTCAGCTAAGCCCTTTTGACGCGGTGCCTGTTCATGGAGATAAAAGGAACTTAAGAAGCCTTTTGGTCAACCTTTTGGGTAATGCCGTCAGGTATACACCTACTGGTGGGACCATATCCGTCGGACTACGACGAGAGGGGCCGTTGGCGGTGGTCACCATAAGGGATACCGGCATCGGAATCCCCCCTGAAGATCTGCCGCATATTTTCAAGCGGTTTTATCGCGTGGACAAAGCACGTTCCAGGAATGTTGGCGGAAGCGGGTTGGGGCTATCCATATGCAAACAGATTATCGATGTTCATAAAGGGAAGATAGAAGTTGAAAGCCGCATGAAAAAAGGGAGTACCTTTTATGTTAAAATCCCTATCATCATGAGCGGTTGAAACAAGTAAGAGGGCCATAAAAAAACCACGCCCCTTGAACACATGTGATTACCAAACGGTACCCTGAAGGAATCCGGAAGACAGATAGCTGCTATCTATGCGTAACTTACGAAAGTCATCAAGCCATGAAGTCATAGCCCAGCATCTGGTGGTTGTTTTATTTACCAAAAACGTTGTGATAACGGCGAAGTATCTGGAAGGAAACGCCTCAGTTTATTTTTCGTTTGCGGTTATGATGAAGCCACTTTGATCGTATTATAACGTTGCAGAAATCGGCTTGCCAAATTAGGGTTCTTGTCTCCGGACGTGGCATGAACCTCTGCCTCAGTTATTCCTTTTCTTTTGTTCCAGCATCCCTTTCATCATGATGGCGTCTTCAAACGGTTTGGGCGATTCGCAGATGAGCGTCACATTTTTGTGATGATTGATGAGAGCGTCCAGCAGGGGCCGGAAGTGCGCGGGTTGCGTGCGGATATGCTTTTTCTCGCCCTTGGCGGTGTATTCGATGCCGGAGAAATGGGCATGGAAGGCCTGGGGGAGACGAGGCATCACGGCGTCATAATCGATGTTCCCCTGGTTGCGGGCATAGAGGTGGGCAAAATCCACGGTGATGCCGCAGCCGGTGTCCTGCATCAGTTCCAGCAGTTCTTCGGTGGAGCCGAACTGGGAGGGTTTGCCGGTGATCTCAGGGCACAGGGCGACCTGCCAACCGGCTTTGCGAATGTGCTGCTGGACATCGAGGATCTCTTTTCGGATCAATCGGTAGGTTTCGCGCGGGGTGCGTTTCTGATAGAAGCCGGCATGGAAGACCACTTTGCGGGCGCCCATCAGATGGGCCCGCTGGCAGCTGTCGAGGATGCGCTTGCAGCTGGCGTCGATTTTGTCGGTCTCGTAGGACGCCAGGTTGATATAGTACGGCGCATGCACCGAGAGCGTGATACCGAGGTCCTCCGCCAGGGCGCCGACGGTTTCAGCCATTTCCGGTTTCATTCGCACGCCGTAGGTAAATTCGATTTCCATGCAGTCCAGGCCGCGTTGGGCGACTTCCCGGAGTCCCTTGATATGACCCCGGCCGCCGCTACCGCCCGGCCCGATCAGGATGGATGGAACGGTTGTTGTTTTCATCCGGCCGACCTTATCGGAACAGGACGAAGATGACAACGCTCAATGCCCAGCAAGAGGGGCCGGTCTGAGAATTTGCCGTGCAATCCGCAACTGATTTTTATTAGCGCTCTCAGGTTTTAGCCGCAATGAAGTTTGGGCCCATGGCCAAACTTGTCTTGACAACTTTACCAATTAATGATTTGACTGGCGCGTAAATGATCCACGATGTGTTTCAAATTCAGTCAGTTCCGAGGTTCAAATGCTGAATCATCAATCGCCCATACCGCTTTACCATCAGCTGGCCGATCTGCTAACGACCCGCATCCGGACGGGGGAATACGCCGTTGGCGACCGGATTCCCTCCGAGCACCAACTGGTGGCGGTATACGGCATCGGGCGACCCACCGTAAGGCAGGCCATCGATGTGCTGGTGCGCCGCCGCATGCTGGTGCGTCGCCGGGGATCGGGCACGTATGTGGCGGCGGCCGATCACGAAGTCGATCTGTTCTCCCTGGCCGGCACGACATCGGCCTTTCAGCGCCAGGGGCTGACCGTGGACACCCGTGTTCGCAAAAAGATGCAGGTGATCGCCGTTGCCGGCGACAGCGACAATCCGTTTGACGGGGCGCGCGCCTTTTTCCTTTCGCGCCGGAGTTGCGTGGAGGGTTCCCCGGTGCTGCTCGAAGATTTGTATTTGCACCCCGAGCTGTTCAGCGGCATCGATCAGATCGCCCTGGAAGGCCGTTCGATTGCCGCCATCGTGGCCGAACGCTATTTCATGCGGCCCACGCACGGTCGGCAGACCTTCCGCATTGCCTATCTGCAGGACGCGCGGGCGCGGGATCTCGGTGTTTCGACCGCCACGCCGATTCTGGCGGTCAAACGTTACTTGAACTTTCCCCAGGCGGATAGCGCCATTTATGCCGAGCTTTTCTGCCGTACGGATCAATTTGTATTTTCCCAGACCATCGGAGGACTGGCAGATGAATCATAACGGGTATTTCTCGGATTTCGGAGGCGCCTTCCTTCCGGAAATCCTGATGGCAACGTTTGACGAGCTGACCACGGCGTTCAAAAACGCCAAAGCGGACCCGAATTTTTGGCGGGAATACGCGACCCTCATGTCCACCTACTCCTGCCGTCCGACGCCCCTGACCCTGGCCGAGAATCTGACCCGGCATTTCGGCGGGGCGCGGATCTACGTCAAACGGGAAGACCTCAACCACACCGGCGCCCACAAGGCCAACAACGTCATGGGTCAGGGGCTCCTGGTCAAACGCATGGGCAAGACGCGCGTGATCGCCGAAACCGGTGCCGGTCAGCACGGGGTGGCCACGGCCACCATGGCGGCCCGCTTCGGGTTTGATTGCACCATCTATATGGGCGAAGTGGATGTGGAGCGCCAGCGCCCGAACGTCTTCTGGATGGAGCAGTTGGGAGCGGAAGTGATCCCGGTCAAAGACGGCACCCGGATTCTCAAGGATGCCATCAACGAGGCCTTTCGCGACTGGGTATCCAACATGGACAACACCCACTACGTGTTGGGCACGGCCTGTGGACCGCACCCTTTCCCGGAGATGGTGGCTTGGTTTCAGTCCATCATCGGGCAGGAAGCCCGGGCCCAGGTGCTGGAACGCGAGGGCAAGCTGCCGCGCAGCATCTATGCCTGTGTGGGGGGCGGGTCCAATGCCATGGGTATTTTCAGTGGCTTTCTGGACGACGCAACGGTGGAGCTGGTGGGGGTCGAGGCGGGCGGACGGGGGCTGGATACCGGTGCCCATGCTTCGCGCCTGTGCTCGGGCGATGCCGCCATCGGCGTGGCCCAGGGATACAAAACCTATTTTCTGCAGGATGCCGAGGGCCAGATGAAAGAGACCCACAGCATCGCGGCCGGGCTGGATTATGTCGGGGTCTCCCCCATTCTGTCCCACCTCAAGGAAACCGGTCGGGCGCGTTTCGCGGTGGCCACGGACCGGGAAGTGGTGGAGGCCATGCGGCTGACCATCCGCCGGGAGGGGCTGATTCCGGCCCTCGAGTCGGCCCACGCCTTTGTACAGGCCTTCAAGGATGCTCCCAACATGGCTCCCGACGAGGTGATCATCATCAACCAGTCGGGACGGGGCGACAAGGATATCTTTACCGTGGCGGATGCCTTCCAGGATCCCGGCTGGCGCGAATTTATCATCAAGAAAGCGAAACAATATCATGCTTGACGGCTTCGCTAAATGCCCAAAACCTGCGTTGTGCTGCATCCCTGATGTACGCCGCGTACCTAAGGATTTGCACGCCTTGGTTTTGAACATTTATCGAAGTCGTCCCAAAAATGATTTTTTGACGAGGCGATCATGCTTGAAGATTATTTGAAGGACCGACGGAAAGAAAAAGATATTCTCCTGATGACCCATATCGTGGCGGGCTACCCGAATTGGGATGCCTGTTTCGACCTGGTGGATGCCATGGTGGATGCCGGTGTGGATCTGATGGAGCTGCAGATTCCGTTTTCGGAGCCCATTGCCGACGGGCCCGTGATCCTGAAAGCCAATCAGGACGCCCTGGAACGTGGCGTGACGGTGGCCCGCTGTCTGGAATTCGGCCGCGAGGTGGCCCGGCGCCATGACATCCCGTTTTTGTATATGACCTACTACAATATCCTCTACCGCCACGGCGTCGACGCTTTTGTGGAAGACATGGCGGTCAGCGGCATCCAGGGTGCCATCGTGCCCGATTTGCCGCCCGAGGAGGGGGACGATTATCTCCGGGCCATGACGCGCCGCGGGTGCAACCCCATCTTCATCTTTTCGCCCACGACCCCGGACGAGCGTCTGCGCTACCTGTCCTCATTTGCGCAGGGGTTTGTCTACTGCGTGGCCCGCAAGGGGGTGACGGGGATGGATACGCGTTTTACCGAAGAATTGAGCACCTACCTGGCCCGTTGCCGGCAGGCGACCGAGCTGCCGCTGGCCCTCGGGTTCGGGGTGAAAGACAAGCAGGACGTGGACTATCTCAAAGGCAAGGCCGATATCGCGGTGATCGGCACCCAGACCCTGCGCCTGGTGGATACGCAGGGCGTAGCGGCCGTGGGAAATTTTATCCGGGGGTTGCGATGAAGATCGCGCTGTGAAAGCGCAGCGCGATATTGAAGGGCCAAGGGTTCGAGGGGCCGAGGAGAAGATCAACCATACAAGCGGTACGGATTCATTTAATGTACGCCGCGACGAGATCGGCGGGGTGCGGATGCAAAGGAGAAAGACGATGCGAAAATGGTTTCTGGCAATACTGGTCATAGGGTTGATGCTATCGCTGGTTCCGGCACAGGCGATGGAGCCGGTCAAAATCGGTATGATTACCACGCTGTCCACCAAGGCCGGCTATCTGGGAGAAGAGATCCGCGACGGATTCCAATTGGCCATCGACCAGGAAGGCGGCAAGCTGGGCGGCATTCCGGTGGAACTGCTCGTGGATGACGATGGCCGCAAACCGGAAAAAGCCAAACAGATCGCCGACCGCTTCATCAAACGTGACAAGGTCAAGATCCTGACCGGCATCGTTTTTTCCAACGTGGCCATTGCCGTGGTGCCCAAAGTCGTGCAGCAGGATGTGATCTATGTCAGCGCCAACGCAGGCCCCTCGCTGCTGGCGGGAAAGGGCTGCCACCCGAATTACTTCAACGTGGCCTACCAGAACGACAACCTGGACGAGGTCGTGGGCAAGTACGTGACCGAAGCCGGCTTCAAGAACGTCTACCTGCTGGCGCCCAACTACCCGGCCGGCAAGGACCACCTGGCCGGTTTCAAACGCTACTACGAGGGCGCCATCGCCGGCGAGGTCTACACCAAGCTGGGCCAATCGGACTATGCGGCCGAGATCGCCGCCCTGCGGGCGGCCAAACCGGATGCCGTTTTCTTCTTTCTGCCCGGCGGGATGGGGATCAACTTCATCAAGCAGTACGCCCAGGCGGGGTTGAATCAGACCATCCCGGTGTTCGGCCCGGCCTTTTCTTTCGACGAACGCCTGCTGCAGGCGGTCAAAGATGCCGCCCTGGGTGTGAAGAATGGATCGCAATGGACCCACGATCTGGATAACCCGGCCAACCGTCAGTTCGTGGCGGCCTATCGAAAAGCCTATGGCCGCACTCCCACCCTTTATGCCAGCCAGGGCTACGATGCCGCCCGGTTGCTGGGCAGCGCCCTGAAGCAGGTGAACGGCGATGTCTCCCAGATGGATGCCTTGCGCCAGGCCATTCGCAAAGCCGATTTTGAGACCGTCAGAGGAAAATTCGCGTTTTCCGCCAACCAGCATCCGGTGCAGGATCTCTATATCCGCGAGGTGGTCAAGGATGCCGACGGCACCTACACCAACAAGACGCTCAAGGCGGTTTTTACGGATCACAGCAATGTATACCTAAAGGACTGCAAACTCGACTAGTGGCACTTCAGAAAAGGCATCTTGCGACCCAGGCCGGTGTTCTCGCGATTTTACAATCCTCGACGTAGCGCAGCTACGCCTGCGGTTGTGAAATCGCTGCGGCCTTGGCCTGAATCGCAATCTACCATTTCTGAGCAGGCACCGGCTATTAGACAGTGTCCGTCCAGAAATGGAATCCGGAAACTTAAATATCTACGTTTCATGCTTTGAAGAACTCGGAGAAAGTCGCCTCCAAGACGACTCCGTAAAAAGTTCGAGATCAAGGCTTGCGAATCCTGAGGAATGAGGCGTACATCATGTACGCCGCAGTGACGAAGGGTGCGCGTAACGCAGATATCGGAATTTTTACGGAATCGTCATGTTGTTATTTATCGAACAATTGCTAAACGGACTCCAACTGGGCATCATGCTGTTTCTGATGTCCGCCGGGTTGACCCTGGTGTTTGGCATCATGCAGGTGATCAACCTGGCTCATGGCTCGTTTTATATGATCGGAGCCTACGTCGGCGCCACGGTAATCGCGCACACAGGGTCTTTCACCCTGGGTATCCTGGCGGCGCTTTCGGCGGCGGCCCTTGCCGGCATGGTCGTGGAAGCGCTGGTGCTGCGCCGTCTTTACAAAAAGGACCATCTGGACCAGGTGCTGGCCACCTTCGGCCTGATCATGTTCTTCAATGAACTGACACGTATTATCTGGGGGCGGCAGCCGCTGTTTATGGATGTGCCGTCGTGGCTGGCAGGAAGCATTGAACTTATTCCGGGTGTTCCTTACCCAAGCTATCGGGTTGCCGTCATCGTCGTCGGGATTGGGGTGGGGGGGCTGCTCTATCTACTGTTTACCCGGACCCGTATTGGGATGCAGATTCGCGCCGGGGCCAGCAACCGGGAGATGGCTGCGGCCTTAGGCGTCAATATCCGACTTCTCTACACACTGGTTTTCGGGCTGGGAACACTTCTGGCCGGGTTGGCCGGCGTGATGGCCGGCCCGATCCTGGCGGTGGAAGCCGGCATGGGCGAGAGTATTCTAATCCTGACGTTCGTGGTCATCGTCATCGGCGGGATCGGATCCATTCGCGGCGCTCTGGTCGGCGCCCTCCTGGTGGGGCTGGTGGACACCCTCGGCCGGGCTTTTCTGCCGGCCGTGCTGCGGCTGTTTTTAACGCCCGCTTATGCCGACGGCGCGGCGGCCTCCTTAGCATCCATGTCGGTCTATCTGCTCATGGCGGCCGTGCTGGTATGGCGGCCGAAGGGATTGCTGCCGGCCCATGGCTGACAGCTTCGTCAAATGCCCAATATCGGCGTTGTGCTTCAATCCGCGTCCGTGCGGCGTACTGATGTACGCCTCCCTCCTCGGATTTCGCACGCCTTGATCTTGATCATTTGACGAAGCTGTCAGTCGGGAGCGAATTTGGATTTCAAGGAAAGCTTCCGTATCGTGCTATGTTTTTAGAATGCTGTACAACTGTTTCGGATAAATTAGCATGAACCGTAGAACCATTGCCATAACGATCGGCGCGGTTGCGCTGGTGGCATTGCCCTCGCTTGCCAGCATGGCGGATGAACCGTATCTGGTGACGCTTTTCAGCCGGATCCTGATTTACGCCCTGGCTGCCGTCAGTCTCGATCTCATGCTGGGGTTCGGCGGCATGGTGAGCCTGGGACATGCGGCTTTTTTCGGTATCGGGGCCTATGTGGTCGTCATCCTGTCCTTTCATGCCGTAGAGGGAACGGCACTGCTGACCTGGCCGTTGCAGCTCGATGGGCATCAAAGCGTGCTGGTCGTGTGGCCGATCGCCGTGCTGCTGGCCGCGGCGGCGGCGGCCGTTATCGGCGCCCTGAGCCTGCGCACCAGCGGCATGCATTTTATCATGATTACCCTGGCCTTTGCCCAGATGCTCTATTATTTCTTCGTCTCGCTGGAAGCCTATGGCGGCGACGACGGCCTCAGTCTCTTCTCACGCAACACCGCGCCGGGTATCGACCTGGGAGACGAGCGGCAATTTTACTACCTGTGCCTGGCCGCGCTGGCCGCCTTTCTATTTTTTTCCTGGCGGCTGGTTCACTCCCGCTTCGGCATGGTGATCCGGGGCTGCATGGAGAACGAGCGGCGCATGAAGTCGCTCGGATTTGCGACCTTCCGCTACCGGCTGGTGTGTTTCGTCATTGCCGGTGCCGGGGCGGGTCTGGCTGGTGCGCTGATCGCCAACCAGACGGAATACGTCAGCCCGGGCCTGATGCACTGGACCCGCTCGGGGGAGATTCTCGTCATGGTGCTGCTGGGCGGCATGGGGACGTTGTTCGGGCCGGTCCTGGGGGCCGCGACCCTGCTGCTGGTGGAAGAACTGCTTTCGATTTACACCGAACACTGGATGGTCTATCTGGGCCCTTTTCTCATCCTGGTGGTGTTGTTTGCCAAGCGCGGGATCTATGGTGTCCTGGCAGGAGGCAACGGCAACCATGACTGATGTCCTGCTGGCAGTCCGATCCCTGGTCAAACGCTTCGGCGCGGTTAAAGCCAGCAATGGCTTCTCCATTGATGTGGCGCGCGGTGAGCTGCATGCTCTGATCGGGCCCAACGGTGCCGGAAAGA
Source organism: Desulfobacteraceae bacterium (assembly GCA_014237395.1). Classification (GTDB taxonomy): domain Bacteria; phylum Desulfobacterota; class Desulfobacteria; order Desulfobacterales; family UBA5852; genus JABZFP01. Next base: position 73,218 of record JABZFP010000030.1, read on the forward strand.
CCACGGCCCTCAACCAGTTGAGCGGCGAACTGGCGCCGGACAGCGGTGAGATCGATTTTGACGGCCGACGGATCACGCGCTTGCCGATCCATCGCCGGGCGCGCCTCGGTCTGGCACGGTCCTACCAGATTACCTCGGTGTTTGATCACCTTACGGTCAAAGAGAACCTGTCACTGGCGATCGTGGCCCACAACGGCCACAGTTTTCGTTTTTGGCGCAAGGCCGGTGACGATCCGGTGATTCACCGGGCGATCGAGCCGGCCATGGTACGGGTGGGGTTGGAGGATCGCGCGGACGTGGTCGCGGCCAACCTGTCCCATGGTGAAAAACGGCAGCTTGAGGTGGGGATGGCGCTGGTCGGTCATCCCAAGATGCTGCTGCTGGATGAACCCTATGCCGGCATGGGACCGGGGGGCGCCGTGGAGTTGACCAAATTGATCCAACGCCTGAAAGCCGAGTTCACCATTCTGCTGGTGGAACACGACATGCGGGCTGTTTTCACGTTGGCCGACCGCATCACGGTGCTGGTCTACGGGCAGGTCATCGCCAGCGGGCCACCGGATACCATCCGTACGAATCCGGCCGTTCGCCAGGCGTATCTTGGCGACGACCTCATGGAACAAGGATAAGACAGGTGCTGGAAGTCGACCATATCGAGACGTTCTACGGAAAAAGCCAAGCCCTGTTCGATGTCAGTCTCACGGTGCGGGAAGGTGAAGTGATTGCCCTGCTGGGGCGCAACGGCATGGGCAAGACGACCACCATCCGGTCGATCATGGGGCTTACCCCGGCCCGTCGCGGGGAGATCCGATTCCACGGGCGGTCGATCCGAACCCTGGCGCCTTACCGGATTGCCCGCTGCGGCATCGGGCTGGTCCCCGAAGGACGCCAGATTTTTCCCACCCTGACGGTCCGGGAAAATCTTGTCGCCACGGCCGGCCACGGGGCCCGGTGGACGCTTGGCGCCATCTATGATTTGTTCCCGGATCTCCGCGACCGTGACCGCCATTTCGGCAACCAGTTGTCCGGCGGCGAGCAGCAGATGCTGGCGATCGGACGGGCGCTGATGACCCATCCCCAGCTGCTTCTGTTGGATGAAGTCACCGAGGGCCTGGCCCCCAAAGTGCGCCGCCAGATCTGGCGTTGCCTGGCGGTCCTCAAGCAGCAGGGATTGTCCATCCTGGTGGTCGACAAAAATGTCGACGCCCTGACCCGGGTTTGCGACCGATTTTATGTGGTCGAGAAAGGTCGGGACGTATGGCACGGCACCACCGCGCAATTCCAATCCGAACCGGCCGTCCGGCATGATTATCTGGGCGTCTGACCGTGTCAGCCGCTTGAAAGTTATATGGCGGATCGGTATCAATCGGCTTCAAGCCAAAAAACCGCCCAAACCCATACTGTTCCGTTTTTCTCCAAGCGACCGGGGTTAGCTGTCCGCTACAGACGCTGAACGGCAATCATGGTCACATCGTCGTAGCGGGGTGCCTTTCCGATAAAACCGAAGAGGGCCCCACGGACCCGGTCCAGCAGGTCCGCGGCCGTTGTGACCGGCTGGGTCAGCAGATCCCGCAGGCGCTGGCGAGAGAACATTTCATCTTCCGGTGAGCGGGCGTCGATCACGCCGTCCGTATACCCCATCAGCATTTCACCGGGCATCAACGTGAAATGTTTAGTCCGGTAGACAATCTCTTCGGATACGCCCAGAGCCGGACCCGTGGGGGACAGTTTGTCGCGGATTTCACCTTCACGGACAATGTAGAGGGGTTCGTGGCCGGCATTGATGTACCAGAGGCTGCCACTGGTCGGATCCAGGACCCCGAAGAACGCCGTGGCAAACATGGCGTCCTGGCTGTGGTTGCGGGCAATGTAGTCGTTGGTGCGTTTCATGGCCCGCAGATATCCGGCGGGATCGACAGGGCGGTCAGCCGTCGGGTCAGCCGCCGGCTGTTCGGCATAAATACGGATAAGGCTGCGGAAAAGGGCCATGTAAAAGGCGGATCCCACGCCTTTGTCACAGACGTCCGCGATCACCAGGCCCATGTGGCCGCCGGGCAGCGGAAAGACATCGTAGAAATCGCCGGAAACCTGCCGGGCCGGATCGAAGAAGGCCGCAATGTTCCAGTCCGGTAGCTGCGGCAGGTGGCGCGGCAGAAAGTCGCGCTGAATCTGGCGGCCTTTTTCCAGTTCGAATTCCAGCAGGCGGACATTCTCCCTTTCCTGCAACCCCCGCACCATCTGGTTGAAGTTCCGGGACAAGGCGCTGATTTCATCGCTCCCTTCCGCGGGGACCCGCACGGACAGGTCGCCCTGGGCCACTTCCTCGGCGCTGCGGGAAAGTATTTCGATGGGGCGGGCCAGCCGCCGGGCGAAAAAATAGCCCAACAACCGCAGCAGCAGCAGGGCCAGCAGGGTCATCCAGAGCAGGTGGATCATCTTGCGGTTGATCAATCCCGCCAGGCCCTGCTTGTCGATACTGAGCCGAAGGTAATAGTGGTGACGATCCCACGGGCGCGTGATGTCGAAAAAGACCGCCAGGGTCTCGTTGGACAGTGCGAAACCCGGCCCTTCCCACACGGCCCGCTGGGTGCCCCGTTCCAAAGCCTGGGTTTGTCGATCCGGGACGGGCTCCTGGTGCAGGATCTTGTCGGGGCCGATGGCGAAACGGACCCATCCGGTCCCTCCCTCGGGCAGGCAGTAGAAGGCGATGTCCTGCACCGTGTAGAAGGTGGACGACAATGCCGACAGCGTCCGGGTCAGGTCATACAAGGCGGGCTGGGGCGAATTGCTCCGGTACCACAGGAAATCAGGCTCCCGGCTGCCGGCCGCCATGTCGAGCTGGTGCACCACAAGCCGGTGGGTGGAGTCTACAAAATGTTTTTTGGCGGTTACCATATAGACCAGGGTGCTGACATAGAAAACGATCAGTCCGAAAATGACAAAGTAGACCGTGATGCGGCGCGCCAGGGAGGGGCGCCAGAAACAGAAGCAGGATTTAACGTGGCTTTTGACGTTCATGGCCAATTCCCCGTTCGCAATGGGCAGCGCGGATGCATTCATGCCTTTTTCCCTTTCGGTGGTCCCTTTTTCAGACCGTCTAAGATCAACGTCACGGCATAGACCACATCTTTTTCAACGTCGGCGTAGTCGATGCGTTGTGGCCCTCCCCCTGGTCCGGGGTCTTCGCAGAGGTCCAGCTTGATCGCATCCGTCACCGTCAGAATAATCCGGCCGAGCCTGGACGCCGGGCCGGGTTTGATCTCGCCGCGATCCATTCCCGCTTGCAGCAGTTTCCCAATGAAATCGATTTCGCGATCGAGGACGGTCTGATAGACGGCTTTGAAGACGGGGTGAATGTTTCGCAGGGTTTCCATGGACAGGTGGTGCAAATTGACGACATGCTGGTAGTAGCGGAAGCGTTCGGTCAGGTAGGTCAGGATCTGGTTTTTACAGCCCCGGGTCTTGATCGCCTTATGCTGCAGGGCCTCCAGGAATAGTTTCGCCTCCTGGACGATGACATCGCTGAAAATGGATTCCTTGTTGCGATAGTAGTAATAGAGCGATGTTTTGTTGAGGCCGATTCGGCCGGCGATGTCGTCCAGCGTGGTTTTGTCGTAACCGTAGCGCGCCAGGCACGCCGAGGCCGCGTCTATGATTTGTTGTCGTTTGTCGATGGCGGCCATGGTTTCCTTTGCGAGAGGGTAACTTTAATTTTGAAATTTTCAAACAATAGTATAGATTGTTTGAAAATTTGTCAATATGGCCGTCTGGCATGTTCAAGGGGTGTTGTTTATCCGTCATAAGCGGGTGCGGGACCGGCACCGTGCGGGAAATCCCGCTTGACCCGTCTGCGCGTCTCCCTTATCTTGTGGGGGCATTGGGCATCGTATACCAAACGGAGGATAAGGGGAGGCATGATGGCATTGCTGAAAAGAATCGGTTCGGGCCTTTTGTTGATGGTGCTGGCATCGTTGTTGACCGGTTGTGGCGTTTTGTTCATGGGCGCGGCTGCCGGCAGCGTGGCCGGCGCGCTTTACTACCAGGGGGAGTTGAAGGCGGATGTCGAGGCCTCCCCTCCGGAGGTCATCACGGCCACGGAAAAAGCCTTTCGGGATCTTATATGGGCGAAAGAAACGGCATCGGCCTCTGAATTCGACGGCCTGGCCACGGCACGCACCGCCACGGGTAAAGAAGTCAAGGTAACGGTGGTTTCCACGGCGCCCCAAGCTTCAACGATTGGCATTCGTATCGGCACCTTCGGCGATGAAAACCTCAGCCGTCTGCTCTATGACCGCATCGTATCCTTTCTTTGACGGTTGCGTAAAAAGTCCGATATCGGCGTTACGCTTCATCCCTCGTCATTGCGGCGTACCGTAAGTACGCCTCACTCCTCGGGATTCGCAAGCCTTGATCTCGAACATTTTACGGAACCGTCTGAAACATGACTTTTTACGAGTCCATCTTTAAATCGAGAAGGACTGACGCGTGCCCTGCCAAATACGATTGCAAAACAACGGCTTGTCTTCAACAGGTCGCTGAAAAACGATGGCACGCATTACCTTTTTCAACCGACGGATAGGGGGAAGTCTCCTGTTTCCGCCGAGGCATCCGAATTTAAAACCTTCATACGGTAAAAACGTCAACGTCCTATGGGAAACATCATTGATGTCCAGCATCTGGTCAAACGCTATGACGGTTTGACCGCCGTGGACGGCCTGTCTTTTACGGTCGCACCGGGCGAATTTTTTGGCCTCCTAGGACCCAACGGCGCCGGCAAAACCACCACCATTCGTATGCTCTACGGGTTTACACCGATAACCGATGGTCGTCTGCGGGTGTTTGGAATGGATATCGCCCAAGATTGGCGTGCCATCAAAGCCCGGATTGGGGTCTGCCAGCAGGACAATACCCTGGACCCCGACCTGAGCGTCGAGCAGAACCTGCTTGTTTTTGCCGGCTACTTCGGTATTCCCGCTGCGGTGGCCCGGGTTCGGGCCGCGGAGTTGCTGTATTTTTTTGCCCTCACCCATAAAAAAAACGCCAAGGTGGTGGAATTGTCCGGCGGTATGGCCCGCCGCCTGATCCTGGCACGGGCCCTGATCAACCAGCCGGATCTGCTGATCCTGGATGAGCCGACCACCGGGCTCGATCCCCAATCCCGCCATCAGGTGTGGGAAAAACTGGCGGCCCTCAAGGAAAAGGGACTGACCGTATTGATCACCACCCACTACATGGAAGAGGCGGCCCAGCTCTGTGACCGCCTGGTGATCGTCGATCACGGCAAAATTCTCGTCGACGGGGCGCCGGCTGACCTCATCCGGCAACATGCCGGCGGCAGCATCATCGAAATCGAAGGTCCCGACCAGGCCTTGCGGGATTATCTAAGCGGCAATGAGGTCGCCTGCGATGACCTGGGAAATAAGCTTATCGTCTACACGACCGAGGATGCGGCGCTGAACACCATCATCCGGGAGAAATTCTGCACGGCCCGCTGCACCTTCCGCAGCAGCACCCTGGAGGATGTCTTCCTGCGGTTGACCGGAAGGGAACTGCGCGAATGATAAATTCCTCGACGATTTCCTGGCGTTTCCTGAAGGTATGGCGGCGCAATCTGGTGACCTATCAGAAAATCTGGAAGGTCAATTTTATCACGCCCCTCCTGGAACCCCTGCTCTACATCCTGGCGTTCGGCCTGGGCTTCAGCGGCTTGGTTGAAAAGGTGGACTACGCCGGCCAATCACTGACCTACACCCAATTTATCGCCCCGGCGTTGATTGCGACGGCGGTCATGTGGAATGCGTTTTTTGAAACGACCTATGCCTCATTCGTCCGCATGTACTACCAGAAAACCTTTGACGGCATGCTGGCCACCCCGCTGTCACTGGAAGAAATCATTCTGGCCGAAGTGGTCTGGAGCGCGACCAAGGCTTTCGGGGCGGCGGCGATCATGATGACCGTTTTGGGACTACTGGGGTTCATCGATTTTCCCTCCGGGTTGCTGATCCTGCCGATCGCCTTTCTGGGGGGACTGGCCATGGGGGCCATCGGCATGTTTTTTACCGGCATTACGCCGTCCATCGACATGTTCAACCTGCCGATCTTTCTGTTCATCACGCCCATGTTTCTTTTCAGCGGCACTTTTTTCCCGGTGTCGAATTTGCCGACCTGGGCTCAGCCCATGGCGCTGGCCTTCCCCCTCTATCACCTGGTGGAGTTGATCCGACGGTTCAGCCTGGGGGGCAGTCAGACCCATCCGGGAATCTGCATCGTCTACCTCTTGCTTTTCGCGATGGTTTTCCTGCTGCTTGCCATGCGGACCATGCACAAGCGGTTGATTAATTAGGGGGGGCATCTTTAAAAGAGTCGATGTTTTTCAAAGGATTAAAATTTGAGGGTTTTCAAGGATAGTGCGAGGACGTTCTAAGGATACGCAATGCGCTGATAAATGTTTTGGAAAACAAGCGCTTGAGCCCTTGGCCCCTTGAATCCTTGAATCCTGTTCCCCATAGGAGAGGATGCGGCCTGTGTCCACGCGCGCCATTGCCTGGTTGCAACAAAAAAAGATTTCCTTCGACGTCATTCACTACGACCACGAAGAGAAGGGCGCTGCCTTTGCAGCGCGTTCGACCGGGTTCCCCCTCGAGCAGACCATTAAAACCCTGGTGACGGATCTTGGCGGCAATCGCTTCGGTCTGGCGCTTATGCCCGGCCACCAGCAACTGTCGCTTAAAAAACTGGCCAAGGCCTTCGGTATCAAAAAGGCGGCCATGGCGTCCACCGAGACCGCCGAGCGTCTGACTGGTTACCACGTGGGGGGCATCAGCCCCTTTGGACTGCAGCAGCAACTTCCGGCCGTCATGGAGGAGACCCTTCAGCAGTGGGAGGCCGTCATGGTCAATGCCGGCCAGCGCGGCGTCATGCTGAAGATGACGCCGGGCGACATCGTCAAGGCGCTGGGGTGCCGGGTAACGCCCCTCGTTGGTTGAAACCGGTGCTTCCAGTCCTTAACCTGATAGGGTGACCAACGCGAAAGGAGTTGCCATGAAACGGTTAACCATAAGCCTGGTGATGGTATTTGTTCTATCCGGCTGCATCACCATGCCCGTCAAATCGCCGCAAGACATCCTGCACGATATCTGCTGGGCCAACAACCTCTTCGAGATATACGAGCGCGAGCAGCTCACATTCACGTTCAATGCCCAATTGCCGGACAAGGTTGTACAGCGCCAGTGGGTATGGCATATCAAGACCAACCAGGTTTTTCTGAACGGTTCGGAGCAGCCTGTTTCCCAGGCCTTCATCAACGATATCTACTGGCTGCTGTTTCCCCTGAAAGCCTATGAAAGCCGGGATCAGATTGCAGTAACGGTACATGAGAATAAGCTATCGCCACTCGCCCAAAAGGATAGCACGGAGGTTGTCATTCGCTATGTCGGCGGTAAAGGCTATACACCCGACGACACCTACAAGCTGTATGTGGACGACAACTTGATCATCCGCGAATGGGCTTATCTGAAAGCCAGCCAGGAACCGCCGGCCCGCATAACCGCGTGGAGCGACTATCAAACCATCGGCGGCGTCACCCTTTCGCTGATGCGGGAAGGGCGCGACGGGTTCAAGGTGTGGTTCACCGATGTCCGGGTGGAATAGGATGCCCTGGCCCGGTTGGTTGGCGGGATTTTGCGGCAAGGGTGCCTGCCATGGATACCCCTGACGGCAATGTGGGATTCAAGCGCGTCAAATATGGCCATTGCCCCTTGTGCGGCCGGCCTGGTGCCTTGACCTTTCATCATCTTATTCCCCGTAAGCTTCACCGACGGGTTTATTTCAAGAAGACCTACACCCGGGAAGAACGCCAGCGCGGTATTGCGATTTGTCGCTTGTGCCATGACGGCATTCACGCCATCTACGATGAAATGACCCTGGCCAAGGCGTTCGATACTCCGGAGCGGATTATCGCTGATACCCGGCTAAAGAAGCATTTCAGGTGGGCGGCGAAGCAGAAGGGGTGACCACCATCCGGTTGATGACGATGCGGTGGGTTTTGCCGAAGGCCATGATCTCCTCGGGCTTGAAATCACCGGCCTGGTAGGTGGCCAGGAAGCGGGGCGTGTCGAGCATGTGCAGGATAAAAGACAGATGCCCCGAATACCCCTTGTCATCCAGGCGCTGCAGGTCTGCAATTACTTTTTCGGCGATCGCCATGACCTGGCGGCTGATCAGGGGCGGGCGGTCATGGGCGCAGCGGTGGAGGCTGGTGATCCGTCGGCAGGCAAAGGGCCGGACGGGATAAATCATGCAGGCGTTGTTTTTCATGAGAAACGGGCATGGCGACGGCAAACCGGATTCGCGTTTTTGCATGTCCCGCTTGAGCGCTTTTTTAAGGCCGAGCTGACGGGGGCGGGGCATCTTGCACATGCGGCCGCGGATCCGGAGACCCTCCAGGGTGGTGCAATCGATCCGGCCGGCGTCTGTGCAGCAGAAGGCACAGCCCGTTTCGCAGGCCGTCCCGCTGCGGTAGGGGGCTGTTGCCAACGCGAAAGCCTGGTAGATCTTTTCTAAAGCGTCGATTCTGGTTTGCATCGTTTCGGTGGTCGTTGTTCCTGTCGGTGATTGGCGGAATCGGCGCATGACGTATCCTGTCGCCGCCCGGAATGCAACGGAAAAAGCGGTCGCCGGTTCGCATCGCCCGGATGCCGCCGGTCGCCCCGTGGCCGGGCAATTAGACAACAACGGATGGAGACGCCGTGCCGGTACCATCGGTCACGCCCGCCTCTCCCAAGCCAACCCCATGTCCATGTCGAATGTTTTCACTTCCGATCATACCACCGGCCCGCCACCGGGCGCTGCCACTGCTTTGCCGGAAATGCTTCGTCGCCGGGCGGCTCGCGAGGCCCTGGGGCACATTCTCCTCTTTTTGGCGTTCTTTTATGCCCTAAATCCCCCCGGAGACTTTCTTGTCAGCCTTTGGTGCGTCATTCCAGCCGCTGCCGTGCTGACGGCCGTCCATGGATTGCTGTGGCGCAATTTGCATCGCAACCGACTACCGGGCGCCTCGGTCCTATCATCGCGGTTAGGGGCGGCCAACCGGCTTACCTTGCTGCGGGGCCTTCTGATCAGCCTTACGGCCGGTTTTCTTTTTGCAGCCCCCGGGGGCGATCCCGCGGCCTCGACTTTCCTAGCCTGGCTGCCGGGGGGATTGTACCTGACGGCCGCCGTGCTGGACGGCGTGGACGGCGCCTGGGCCCGGCTGACCGGAACCACGACGCCTCTGGGACAGGCTTTGGACGTCCAATACGACGCCCTGGGGGTGCTGGTGGCATGCGCCGTGGCGGTGGGCACCCGACGTCTGCCCGCCTATTACCTGGTGGCGGGTGCGGCCTATTACCTTTTCCAGTTGGGCCTCTGGTGCCGGCGCCGTCGGGGAAAGCCGATCTACCCCGCCGGTTCGAGGACTTTTGCCCGCCTCATGGCCGGTTTTCAAATGGGTTTTCTGGGCATTGCCCTGCTGCCGATCTTTACCCATAAGGTTCTATCGGTTGTGGCCCCAGTTTTTTTGCTACCGCTGCTGGCGGGCTTTGTCTGGGACTGGTGGGTCATGCAGGGACGTGTCAGCGCCACCGCGATTCGCCGTTGGGAGACACGGGTCCTGACCCTGGCCGCCAAAGGGCCGCCTGTTTTGCGCGGCGGCTTTCTGGTGGCGGGAGGCGGGATGCTGATGGCTTCACCAGCCGCGTCTTTTTCGGGCAGCGTGCTCATCCCCGCCGGATTGGGGTTCATGGTGGTGGCGGGCGTCGCAGGCCGCACGGCCGCCCTTCTGCTGAGCCTGGTTCTGGCCTATCAGGCTTCGGTGGCAGGGATCTCCCCCCTGTTGATGACGGCGCTGGTTGGTACCCTGCTTATTCTGATGACCGGGACCGGCAACGGATCCCTGTGGCGGCCGGAGGACGCTTTTCTTCTGGGGAAACCCGCTGGCCGAGAACCGTCTCTGCGTTTGGACTCCCGCATGCAGAAGAAAGACACCCCCTTGGGCGCGTCCATGAATCGCTTTTCCTTCCAGTCGACGATCGTCAAACTCCTGATCGTGATGGCGGCAGCCGGCTTGCTCTACTGGGCCTGGCGGGATGTTTCCCTTGGCGCGGTGGTGTCTGCCATCGGCCGCTGGGGATGGTTCCAATGGCTGCTGTTTGCCTTCCTCAACCTCTTCATCCTGGGCGCCATGTGCTGGCGCTGGTCTTTCATTCTAAGGCAGATGGGACATCCGGTTGGATTTGCGGCATTGATCCGCTGCCGCATGGGGGCCAATTTTCTGAGTTACATTACGCCTGGACCTCAATTCGGTGGTGAGCCGTTCCAGGTGTATTGTCTGGTCACGCGCCATCAGGTACCCGCCGAAGCGGCTTCGGCGTCCGTGGCCGTCGATCGCTTGCTCGAACTGATGGGCACCCTTCTGTTTCTGTTGCTTGCTGGGATCGCTGTCCTGCCGTCCTTGCTGGAAAACAGGGCCGCCATGCTGACGGTCGTGGCGGTCATGGCCGGCGTGATCCTGGTCATCGGTGTTTTACTATACACACTTGCCGTGGGGGACGCTCCGCTCAGCCGGCTGATCGGAAGGGCCGCGCAATTTGTCGGATGGCAGAAGGGCGTCCCGAATCTGGTCGCTTCCCTGCAGGCCGGGGAACGCCAGGCGTCCGGTATTTTGACGGACCGGCTTTGCGGATGGTATGCTTTGGGCGGCTTGCTGCAGTGGTTGGGCTTCCTGGCCGAACTCTGGATGATCTATGCCTTCATGGGAACCCCCCTCGGCGTCTACGCAATGCTGACCGTGGCCGTGGCGGCTCGGCTGGCTTTCCTGCTGCCCCTGCCCGGCGGCCTCGGGGCGTTGGAAGCCAGCCAGATGCTGGCGTTGACTAGCCTGGGCGGCGATCCGGCGGTGGCTGCCGCGGCCTGCGGCATCATGCGGGTGCGCGACCTGGTGGTGATCTCCACCGGTGCGGGGTTGGCCCTGTCCTGGCCGCCGTCGTCCTTTCGGAAGAAACCGTTGCGGCCGCCGTGTGGAGACTGATGTCATGCCCTGTTGTGAGAGCGGATTGAGCCCGGTTCACAGCTTCCAAATATCAACCACAGAGGTGCCCTATTGAACCCTGCGCGATGTGCTTCCATGGAAGAAATGGCCCAAGAACTGAACCGGGTGGTGTCCTCTTTCGATCACCCGGAACGGCCGTTCGTGACGGTCAGCTATGCCCAGAGCATCGACGGCAGCATCGCCACCCGCCGCCGGCGCCCGCTGCCCATCAGCGGTCCGGGTGCCATGCGGATGACCCACGGCCTGCGCGCGCTGCATGACGGCATTCTGGTGGGCATCGAAACCGTCCTGGCGGACGATCCCCAACTCAGCGTGCGGCTGGTGGAAGGGCCTCATCCCCAACCGGTGGTGCTGGACACCCGCCTGCGCACCCCTTTGGAGGCCCGCTTGCTCAAGGGCGGGGACGGACGCCCCTGGCTGGTGGGCGCGGCCGACAATCCGCAAGACAAGGTAACGATCATGACCGCTGCCGGAGCCGATGTGCTCCCTTGCCGGCGGGAGGAGAACAACGGCCGGCTGGACTTGACGCAAACCTTGAGCATCCTCCACAAGCGGGGCATCCGGCGGCTCATGGTGGAGGGGGGCGCCCGTGTGATTACCAGTTTTATTCGGGCCCAGCTGGTAGATCTTTTCATCATTACCATCGCCCCCAAATTGGTGGGAGGACTTCAGGTGATGACAGCGCCGCCCAATGGGTCCGAGGCTCCCATGGCACTGACCGAAATCCACTACGACCGCTTGGAGGACGATCTGGTCCTCTGGGCCCGGCCGGACTGGCGGGACCCATGAAAAACCGCCGTCTTTACTTCGAACAACCCTTTGCCTGTAATGTCCGGGAAGAACCGCTGCCCGAAGCCCGGGAGGATCAACTCCTGGTCCGGACCACCTGCTCCGCCATCAGCGCCGGGACGGAAATGTTGGTTTTTCAGGGGCGCTTCCCGGCTGGGATGACCCTCGACGCGACCCTGCCGTCCTTGGCCGGGCAGCCTTTCGCGTACCCCCTGGCTTACGGTTACAGCAGTGTGGGGGCGGTGGTGGCAGCCGGGCCCCTGGCCGACCCGGCCTGGGTCGGTGCGCGTGTCTTTGCCTTCCAGCCCCACCAGAGTCATTTCGTGGCCCAAGCGGCGGAGCTGATCCGGGTGCCGGCGCACGTGTCCGATGATGACGCTGTTTTTCTGGCTGCTATGGAGACGGCGGTCAACCTGGTCATGGACGGGCGGCCGGTCGTCGGTGAGCGGGTCCTTGTGCTGGGGCAGGGCATCATCGGTCTTCTGGCGACCGCCGTGCTGGCCCGTTTCCCGCTGGAAGCCCTTGCGGTTCTGGAACGCTGGCCCCTGCGCCGGCAGGCGGCCCTCGATATGGGGGCCGGGGCGGCCTGGGCCGGCGATGAACCGGATTGGATTGATGCGGCCGCCATGGTGTTCAACCGCCAGGCAGCGGACGGTGGGGTCGATTTAGTCTTCGAAGTTTCCGGGCAGCCGGCCATGCTCGATACGGCCATCGCCTGGGCGGGGTTCGCTGGACGCATTGTCGTGGGCTCGTGGTACGGCACCAAGAAGGCCCCCATCGATCTGGGCGGTCGTTTTCATCGCAACCGGCTGCAGTTGCTATCCAGCCAGGTCAGTACTCTGGCCCCGGAATTTACCGGGCGCTGGACCAAACAGCGGCGGCTGGCGACGGCCTGGGAGTGCCTCGCCCGGGTGCAGCCGTCGCGGTTGATCACCCATCGCTTCGACATCGCGGACGCCCAGCAGGCCTATGAGCAGGTGGCGGAACGAGCAGGGGAGACATTGCAGGTGTTGTTGACCTATAGTGAGTTGTAAGGTTCAAAAGTTTTTGTTCTTAGCTTTCAGGTGTGGCTATAATTTCACGTGATCAATCATACATCCGGTTCGAAGTTGTTTCTTTTCTTGAATGCTCAAGAAAAGATGGAGCCGTATAAAGTCCTTAAACCGTCACTCCCGCGAAGGCGGGAGTCCATAACCCATTGAAATAAATGGATCCCCGCCTGCGCGGGGATGACGAAAAAATTACCACAGCGACTTTTTACGAACTCATCAGAAAAGAGGAACCCAAAGATCGCACCCTGTCACGAGCCCTTCGGGTCCGCCTGTGCGTCGAGACCGTGGCCGGATGCGCCGGAATTCGCCCCGTTTTCAGCGGGGCTCAGATAGCCGCCGCGTCATTATCGGCCATAGCCCCGATGCTCGGCCTTGTGACAATGGAATTGAAAACCAACACCCAAGTAGTCGTTAGCCGTCAGTCACGCCAATCACGGATAGTGAACTTTCATGGAAAGTCTTCCCATAGCTTCGACGGTCTTGCGTATCTTCGCCGGGGGGACAATCCTTTTCCAGATTGGCCTATTGGCGGCGGTGCCGATTCCCAGTCCGGTTTCCTCCCGGCGGGTGTGGGCACAGCGTGCCGGAGAGAAAGCGTCTCCTGTCGATGACCGGCCAACCGAGCCTTTCGCGGCACGGCTGCTGCCTATTGCGGCCCTGGCCGGTCTGCTGGCGGTCGTCATCGCCGTCATCTGGCCCGGGGGCGCAGGGGATTATCTTCTTCCAGCGGGGACCCGCGCGCCGGGCTGGCTGGCCGCGATCAGCGGGGCCTGCCTCGTGGCGGGCAACGTTCTGATCGCTGTGGCGGTCTTCACCCTGAATCGCTGTTCGGTTTTCAATGATGCGGGGCAGAGCGAAGCGTTGGTGACCGGGGGTGTTTTCGGTCTCATGCGGCACCCTATCGTGGGCGGCCTGGGGTTGCTCTACCTGGGGTTTTTTCTGGTGCTGCCCAGCCCCTTGGTGCTGGTCGGTCTGATATGTTTCGGATGGCACCAGCAACGCCGACTCGCGGCGGAAGAAGTTTTGCTGGAAAATCGATTCGGGGTGCCTTACCGGCAATATCGCTGCCGGGTGGGGCGTTTCTGGCCAAGATGGCCCAGGCACCAATAACGTAGAAAAGGTCTTTGATGGAAGGAGCAGGGATATGTACACGTTGGCCGTCAGCCGCGCTTTCGAGGCGCGTCATTTTCTGGTGGGCGGCGACTGGGGGGCCGAAAACGAACCCCATGCCCATGCCTATCGTGCGGAGGTGCGCCTGGCCGCCGCCGACCTGGACCGGCACGGCTACATCGTCGATCTGGAAGATCTGGAAGCCCTGCTGGACCGAATCGTCCACCATTATCAGCACCGCCTGCTGAACGACCTGCCGGAATTCGAGGGTCTCAACCCCAGCATCGAGCACTTCAGCCGCTGCTTCTTCGATCATGTGGTCGAAGGACTTACACGCGAACGATTTACTTCGATAGAAGTGCGCCTCTGGGAAACCGCCGATGCCTGGGCCTCTTACCGGGAGCGCTTTCGGTGAAGATCGGACTGATTATCTACGGCCGCCTGGACACGCTTACTGGTGGCTATATCTACGATCGGGAAATGGTCGCCGCCCTTAAGCGGCGGGGGCACCGGGTTGTGGTATTGAGTCTGCCCTCCCTGAATTATTTAAGGCGGTTGGCCCTCAAATATCAGACCCGAACGCTGGCGGCCTGGGTGCCGGAGGGCCTGGATCTCCTGCTCCAGGACGAGCTCTGCCACCCCTCCCTGATCCGTTTCAACGGCCCGCGGGGCGATCGTCCCTATCCCGTGATGACGGTGGTTCACCAGGTCCTTTGCGACGAGCCCCGCGCTTCCTGGCAGAATCATCTAATGCGACGGGCGGAGAAGCGCTACCTGGACGGGGTGGACGGCTTTATCTTCAATTCCGCCACCACCCGGGACACGGTCTGGCGCCTGACCGCCAACGATCGCCCGCATGTGGTGGCCCCACCGGGGGGCGACCGCCTGGGCCCCCGTCCGACGACCAAGACCGTTGCACTCTGGGCCCAGGACAGCGGACCGCTACGCCTTTTTTTTCTGGGCAATCTCATCCCCCGCAAGGGTCTGCTGCCCCTGATCGATGCCCTGGCGGGCCTGCCGCGGGACGCCTGGACGCTGCGGGTGGTGGGTCGTGTGGACATGGACCGGGCTTATGTCCGGCGGGTCCGGTATACGCTATGGAGACGGGGTTTGGCGGATCGGGTGCAGTTGCTGGGACCGCGGGAAGGCCCCCGGCTGGTGGATGAACTGGCCCGGGCTCAAGTGCTCTGCATGCCCTATGCCTACGAGGGCTTCGGCATGGCCACGTTGGAGGCCCAGGGGTTCGGGCTGCCGGTGATCGGCTGCCGGGCGGGTGCCACCCCTGAACTGATCGACGACGGGATCAACGGTTATCTGGTGAATCCCGGCGACCATGCCGCTGTGCGGCGGGCCGTGACCGATCTGCACAATGACAGGACCGCCTTGGCCAAGATGAGTCTGGCCGCCCGCCACCGTTTCGACGCGCATCCGGACTGGGCAGCCTCCATGGGCCGCCTGGCAGACTTCCTGGAAGATCTGGTGTCGCCATGACCCACTTCCCGCGACAGTCCCAACGGCTTCCGATCCTGTTCGGCTTCGGGCTGGCCTGGGTGTTGCTGAATCTTTTCCTCACCATCGATTTTCCCCTGCCCAGCGCCTTTACGGTTAAACCCCTTCGGCCTTCCCTGGACGTCTGGGGCCTGCTGCTGGTGTTGTGCTTCCTGGCCTGGCGAAGGGTGCCTTTCACAGCCCGGGTTTACCTGCCCCTGATCGGGCTGCTGGTCTTCGGGCGGTTATTCCGCCTGGGGGACGTTATCATGCCGGTTTACTTCAACCGGTCCTTCAACCTGTACATGGACGTGGGCTACCTGCCCGGCCTGGGGCACCTGCTGGCCAATTCCTTCTCGACGCTGGAACTCGTGCTTTATGGTGCCGTTGCCGCGGGTTTGGTGGCGGCTCTTCTCCGGCAGCTTTGGCGGGCGTTGCGCACCGCGCATGTCTTTTTTCAGGATGCGGCCGCGCGGCGTGGGTTCATGGCCTTGACGATCGCCATGGCGCTTCTGGTGGGCGCCTACTGGAACGGCCACTGGCCCCGGGAACTGGGCCCGCCGGCCGTCTCCACGGCGCCGCGAGTGGCGGCGGAGGTCGCCTTTATCGCCAACATTCGCCAAATCCGCCAGCAGGGGCTTTCCGCCGTGCAGATGGCTGAAGCCGCCATCCCGGACTACCAAGCCTCCCTGGCCGGGCTGAAGGGCCGCAATGTCTACCTCTTCCTGATCGAGTCCTACGGCCAGACCCTGTTCGGCAATCCCGCCCACCGGAAACAATTTGCTCCGACCCTCGCACGCTTCGAGGCTGAATTAACCCGGGGCGGCTATGCCGTTTGCTCCCGTTATTTGCGATCGCCCACCTTCGGCGGGGCGTCCTGGCTGGCTTTCGGGACCCTGGAGAGCGGGGTCTGGCTGCCGAATCAATTGCGCTACGGCTACCTGGTGGCCAGCCGGGTACCGCCGCTGGCAAGCTATTTCGCAAAGGCCGGCTATCGCACCGTATCGGTCATGCCCGGCACCACCATGCCCTGGCCCGAGGGGCGCTATTTCGGCTACCAGGCGGCATACCAGGCCCGGGACCTGGACTACCGTGGACCGGCCTTCGGGTTTGCGCCCATGCCCGACCAGTTCGTGCTGGACCGCATCCAGCGCACTGAAATTTTGCCCGCCAAAGCCCCCCTCTTTATCCGCTACGTGCTCGTGAGCACCCACGCCCCCTTCCACCGGCAACCGCAGTTTTTGCAGGATTGGGACCGGATCGGGGACGGCTCCGTCTACCACAAGCTGGATCCGATTGTCTTCCCCAACAACTGGCCCGACCTGACCAAGGCCTTCGGCGCTTATCTGACATCCATCGACACCGAACTGACGGTCCTGGGGGATTACCTCAATCGCTTCGACCACGGCGATGCGCTGATCATCATCATGGGGGACCACCAGCCCAACGCCCACATCACCGGCCCGGAGGCGCCCTCCCTGGTGCCGGTGCACGTCATCAGCCGCCAGGCGTCAGCCCTGGAACCTTTCCGGGAGATGGGGTTTGCGCCGGGCGTCATTCCTCCCGACATACCTCCGTTTTCCGGCATGCAGGAGTTTCTGCCTGACTTTTTGGCGGGATTCAGCCGCTGAACGGCTGGCGATGGCGCCGCATTGCCTCTACTTGCGCACTATTGACACCTTCATTAGTGTCGTTACCGTATCTAAATAACTATTTCTTTCAGTGTATCTCCTATTTTCCATAAAATTCAGAATATTAGAATTTCTATCATCGTTGATGGCAAGTACTTCATCAACCGCGTGGATGTATTATTCTATCGCTAATGGAGGGATTTTAAATGAAGTTTTTTTTCTTGAATATTCTAACGATCACGCTAACGATCGTTTTTTCGACACTTAGCGCAGGTGCGGCCGAACAAGAGCACTTTGACCCCAAGGGCAAGTTGCCCTCTGAGTACACGATCGAGTTGCAAAACGGACTGCGAAAATCCTTGCCCTTCGACGATAAAAAGGATTTCGAGGAAGCCAGGAGGGGCTTCATCGCCGCCCCCGCATACAAGCAGATCATGGCCGAAGCCGGCAACGTGGCCTGGGACATCGGCAGCTACGACTGGCTATTGCAGGGCAAGGACTTCGACAGTATCCATCCGTCCCTGCAGCGCGTGGCGGTTCTCAATATGAACTACGGTCTGTTCGAGGTGATTCCCGGTATCTACCAGGTGCGCGGCTACGACCTGGCCAATATCAGTTTCATCAAGGGCGACATGGGCTGGATCGTGTTCGACCCCTTGACCGCCAAGGAAACCGCCGCCGCGGCGCTCAAATTCATCAACGAACAGCTCGGCGAGCGTCCGGTGGTGGCGGTGGTCTTCTCCCACTCTCACGCCGATCACTTCGGCGGGGTGCGGGGGGTCGTGGACGAGGAGGACGTGCGCAGCGGCAAGGTCAAGATCATCGCGCCGGTGGGCTTCATGGAGCATGCCATCTCGGAAAACGTCATGGCCGGCACCGCCATGACCCGGCGCATGTTCTACCAGTACGGCGTGCTCCTGCCACGCAGCCCCTTTGGCCACGTGGACCAGGCCATCGGCAAGAACACGGCGGCCGGCAACCTGGGGTTGATCGAGCCCAACGTGATCGTCTCCGCGGACATCGAGGAAATGACCGTGGACGGCGTGAAGATGATCTTCCAGAACACCCCCGGCACCGAGGCGCCCGCCGAGATGAACACTTGGTTTCCAGATTTTAAGGCCTTCTGGGCGGCCGAGAACATCGTAGGCACGATCCACAACATTTACACCCTGCGCGGCGCCATGGTGCGCGACGCCCTGGAGTGGTCCAAGCAGATCAACAAGGCGATTTACCTCTTCGGGCGGGAAGCCGACGTGATGTTCGCCTCCCACAGCTGGCCGCGCTGGGGCAACGACCGCGTCCTGGAAGTCATGCGGGCCCAGCGCGACGCTTACGCCCATCTGAACAACGAGGTCCTGCACCTGGCCAACCAGGGGGTGACCATCAACGAGGTCCACAACGTCTACGAACTGCCCGAAAGTCTGCAGCAGCAGTGGGCGGTGCACAGCTATCACGGCTCCGAGCAGCACAACAGCCGCGCCGTCATCAACCGCTACCTGGGATACTGGGACGCGAACCCGGCCACCCTCGTGCCCCTCTCCCCGCGCGATTCGGCGCCGCTTTATGTGGAAATGATGGGCGGGGCCGCCAAGATCATCGCCAAGGGTCAGCAACTCTACGACGAGGGCGAGTACCTGTATGCCGTGGAAATCCTCAACAAGCTGGTCTTTGCGGAGCCCGACAACCAGGAGGCCAAGGACTTGCTGGCGGACGTTTACGAGCAGATCGGCTACCAGCGGGAGAGCTCGAGCACGCGCAACAGCTTCCTGGCTGCGGCCTTTGAGCTGCGCAACGGCATCCCCCAGGGGGCCTCGCCCAAGGCCAGCGGGCCGGACATGATCCGGGGTATGACCACCGCTTTGTGGCTCGATTTTCTGGGCGTGCGGCTTGACAGCAAGAAAGTCGATGGCAAGCACTTCGTCATCAACATTGTAACACCCGACAACGGCGAGAAATTCGTGGTGGAGCTGAGCAACGCCACCCTGACCAGTATCGAGGGTTTCCAGGCCGCGCAGCCGGATCTCACGATCACCATGAACCGCGCCGATCTGGAGACGGTGATGATAGGCAAGGCCACCTTCGACCAGCAGATCGCTGACGGCAAGGTCAAACTTGAGGGGAACCGTGAGCCTTACGACCTGCTCAAGAATTCGCTGGTCCAGTTCGACATGGGCTTCGAGATTCTTCCGGGCACCGGGCCGAAGGATTTGACGCCGGACAGAACCCCGTTCGAACAGCCTCAACCGGCCGACACTTCCGGTGGTTGATCCGGCCCAAACCACCGCCCAGGTTGATTCCGGGCGGTGGTTTGCTCTTGTCGAATCTGCTGACAGCGGCAAAACATGAACGAATCCCCGGGTGATGCTCATCCCTGGGATTTACAGTGTGAAAGCCTTGTGATAACAAAAGACCATCCATAGGGTTGCCGATCGGCAATCGCCACTTGTTTACGGTTCCCGGCCCACTCATGACCTACGTTAAATCCTGCTCCAAGGCCAAAGTCTCCCGGAAACGGTTTTCACGCCACCCACGGTGATCACTTCTCACTTCGCAACGACTTTCGCCAAATTGTTTTTCGGCTTTCACGCTGTTGTTAAGATGGGCGCTGAACCAGCCATCGACATGTCCTGGCCCTAAAGCCCCGGATCTCGTGTTTACACAGGATTGGAGGCTTCTCATATCAATAACGCACCACTTTTTAAAAGGAGGTCGTGATGAAAAAGCATGCCTGTTTTTTCCTGATAGGTGTTTTGGCGGCAGTAATGGTGATGGGGGCAGCGCCCCTGGTGAACGCCGCGGAAAAGCCCAACATCCTCGTGATTTGGGGCGACGACATCGGCCAGTCCAATATCAGTGCCTACACCCGGGGCCTGGTGGGGTACAAAACGCCCAATATCGATCGTATCGCCCATGAAGGTATCATCTTCACCGATTATTACGGCGAGCAATCCTGCACGGCGGGACGTTCCAGTTTTATTCTCGGCCAGAGCGTCTTTCGCAGCGGCTTGTCCAAGGTCGGGTTGCCCGGGGCCAAAGAGGGGATCACGACCCTCGATCCCACGATTGCAGTCCTTTTGAAAGATCAGGGGTATGCCACCGGCCAGTTCGGCAAGAACCACCTGGGTGATCGCGATGAACACTTGCCCACCAACAACGGCTTCGACGAGTTTTTTGGCAATCTTTACCACCTGAACGCCGAGGAAGAGCCGGAAAACGAAGACTACTTCAAGAATCCTGAGCTCAAGAAGAAATATGGGCCGCGCGGCGTTATCCATTCTTGGGCCCAAGACGGCGGCAAACAGAAGATCGAAGATACCGGCCCATTGACC
Source organism: Desulfobacteraceae bacterium (assembly GCA_014237395.1). Lineage (GTDB taxonomy): Bacteria > Desulfobacterota > Desulfobacteria > Desulfobacterales > UBA5852 > JABZFP01. The sequence goes on from JABZFP010000030.1 coordinate 93,703, forward strand.
AAAAAGCGCATGGAAACCGTGGATGATGAAACCTCCGATGCGGCGATTGATTTTATCCGGCGCCAGCACGCGGCAGGGACGCCGTGGTTTGTCTGGTGGAGCGGCACCCGCATGCACTTTCGTACCCATGTGAAGAAGGAACTGCGCGGCATCAGCGGGCAGGACGAGTACGCCGACGGCATGGTCGAGCATGACATGCATATCGGCAAGTTCCTTGAGCTGCTCGATGAACTGCAAATTGCGGATAACACCATCGTGCATTATTCGACCGACAACGGCCCGCACTACAACACCTGGCCGGATGCTGCCGCAACCCCTTTTCGTGGGGAGAAAAACACCAACTGGGAAGGCGGTTGGCGTGTACCGGCGGTTGTTCGCTGGCCCGGCGTCGTCAAGCCCGGATCGGTCAGCAACGGTGTCGTTCATCACATGGACTGGCTGCCGACGTTCGTTGCCGCTGCCGGCAAGACGGACATCAAAGAAGACCTGCTCGATGGTTACACCTCAAACGCGCTCTCGCGGGATTACAAGGTGCACCTGGACGGCTATGACCTCACTGAACACCTGAAAAACCCGGACAAGGTGGAAAGCCCACGCAAGGAAATTTTCTATTTCTCCGATGACGGCGATTTGACGGCCCTGCGCTACGCCGACTGGAAGCTCATTTTCATGGAGCAGAAGGCCACGGGTACCTTCCGGGTGTGGATGGAGCCTTTCGTTCCTCTGCGCGTACCATTGATTGAAAACCTGCGTCGTGATCCCTATGAAAGGGCCGAGATTACGTCTAATACGTATTTTGACTGGATGATTGATCGCGCCTTCCTGCTGGTCCCGGCCCAGGAATACGTTGGCAACTTCCTTATGACCTTCAAGGACTATCCGCCACGGATGAAGGCGGCCAGCTTCAGTCTCGATAAGGTCATGGAAATCATCACTACACCGGGCGGAGCGCAATAACATCCTACCTTAAAGTATCGATTGTCTGCCGGCCAAGTCCGGCGTCGTTAAGGCGCCGGGCCCCAATCGTTTGGCCGGCAGCTTTGATTCGAAAAGAAGAGCGTTTATGCCGAAGACATCAGGAGGTGTATTGATGAAGACTCGAAAAAGTGGCGTGCCCATCATTGCCGCGCTGGCGTTGCTGGCGTCGGTCACAATGGCATTCGCTGCTCCCGATTCCCCGCGCCTTGTACTGCAGATTACCGTGGATCAATTGCGCGGTGACTTGCCCGGCCGTTATGCCGACCGTCTCCCCGATGGGGGCTTTCGATACCTGATGGAAAAAGGCACCTGGTACACGGATGCGCATTACCAGCACGCCAACACCGAAACCGCCGTGGGCCATGCGACCCTGGCGACTGGGGCCGATCCCTCCCGGCACGGCATCGTGGCCAATGACTGGATCGACCAGGGCAGCGGCGCATTCGTCTACAATACCGAGGACGACCGCCACCACATTGTCGGTAAGGAACCCAAGGCCCACGAGGGGGTGTCGCCCCGCAACCTGCTGGCCTCCACCATTCCCGACGAAATGCTGGTCCACAACGGCGGCCGGTCCCGGGCGTTCAGCGTTTCGGTCAAGGACCGCGGCGCGATCCTGCCGGGGGGCCATGTGGGGAAGGCTTTCTGGTTTTCCAAGAGCAGCGGGGAATTTGTCACCAGCACCTACTATTACGACGACTACCCGGCCTGGGTAAAGCAATGGAACGCCGCCAAACCGGCCGATGCCTACCGCGACCAATCCTGGGACCTGCTCCACGATCGCGCCACCTACGTGCACGGGCAGATGGACGACCGTCCCTATGAGGCCGACCTCAAGCCCCTGGGCCGAACCTTTCCCCATTCGCTCGGCGGCGACACCAAGTACTTCTACCTCTTTTTAACCCTCTCGCCGGTGGGAGATGCCCTCACACTGGATTTTGCCAAAGCCCTGGTGGAAAACGAAAAACTGGGTCAAAACCCTCATGGGGCGCCGGACTACCTCCAGATCAGTTTTTCCTCTACCGACTACATCGGGCACCTGTTCGGCCCTTCCAGCCTGGAAACCGAGGACAACCTCCTGCGACTGGACCGGACCCTGGCGGATCTGTTCCAGTTCATCGATGAGAAGGTCGGGTTGGACCAGACCCTGATCGTTCTCAGCGGCGACCATGGGGCACCCGAGGCGCCGGAATACATGGCCGAGTTGGGCCTCTCCACAGGTCGGTTTGCCTTCGACTGGTTCAAGACCGAGGGCCCCCTGACAGATGCTTTGCAGAAAAAATACGGTCGATCGGATTTTATTTCAGGCCACAGTCACCCCTATCTTTACCTTAACCTGGAGGCCATCGCATCCGCCGGACAAAATGTGGCCGACGTGGAGCGCTTGGTTGCGGACGAGTTGATGAAAATTCCTGGGATTGTCTACGCCCAGACCCGCAGCGATCTTCTGGCCGGGCGCATCACCGAGTCGCCGGTCCAGAACCAGATCCGCCGCAGCTTCCATCCAACGCGCTCGGGCAACATCCACATGGTGCCGGAACAGTACTGGTTTCTGCACTCCACCGAGGAGGCCGAGAAGATGGGCATCGGGTCGATTGCGGCCATCCACGGCTCGCCCTGGGCTTACGACACCTATGTGCCGATCTTTTTTGCGGGCCACGGCGTGCCGGCCCAGATCATCGGGCGGCGGGTGGCCCCCACGGACATCGCGGCGACCGTCACCGCATATCTCGGCGTCAAACGTCCTTCGGGATCGGTCGGCAGCGTACTGACCGAGGTTCTGCCCTGATAAGATGGTCAAAAATTGTTGGAAGTATAGGACCAGCCGATTGCGACAGGAGGCCTGACGATGAAACTCAGAATGCTCTGTATAATAATAGCCGCTTTTCTGGCGGGCTCGCCCGCCTGGGGCGCCGGCCTCTGGCTCTATGAGGGTGGCACCCCCGATCTGGGCACGGCCGGGGCCGGACGGGCGGCCCTCGCGGCCGACGCCTCCACGGCCGGCGCCAACCCGGCCGGCATGACCCGCCTGGAGCGCTCCCAGATGCTGCTGGCGGTTCAAGGCATTTACGTCAACAGCCGCTTCGACACCGAGATCGCCGACTTCGGAGGAGGCGACGGCGGCAACGCCGGGGGCTTCGTGCCGGCCGGCGGCCTGCACTACGTCCACAGTATGACGGAGGATTTCAAGATGGGGGTCAGCATGGGCTCCTATTTCGGCCTGGGGGTGGACTACGGCGACAGCTGGGCCGGGCGCTACTACGTGACCGAGGCCGAACTGGTCACCTTGGGGGTCAACCCCGGGATGGGCTACCGGGTCAACGACTGGCTCTCCCTGGGGGCGGGCTTTTCAATCGTGTATGCGGAACTGACCCAGAAGGCCGCCGTCAACAACGCCGCCGTGCCGGGGCAGGCCGGTCTTGCCGACGGGCGGCTCGAGATCGAGGACGACGACGTGGGCTACGGCTTCAACCTGGGGGTCTTGCTGGAGCCCCGGGAGGACACCCGCATCGGCATCACCTACCGCTCGGAAGTGGACCTGGAGTTTGAAGACACGGCCCCCCTCAAGAATATCGGTCCGATCCTGCAGGGCATTTTAAACATCTCCGGCCTGGCCGGCAGCAAGGTGGACATCGACATGACGATTCCCCAGGCGGTGATGCTAAGCGGCTACCACCAGTTGAACGACCAGTGGGCCATTCTGGGCAACGTGGGCTGGCAGGACTGGAGCGCCTTCGGCAAGCAGGACCTGACCCTCACATCCACCACGGCGCGCAGCTTCACCAAAGACCTGGACTATGACGATACCTGGCATTTCGCCCTGGGGGCACAGTACCGCTTCGCCCCCCAATGGCTCTGGTCGGTGGGGGCGGCCTACGACACCTCGCCGGTGGACGACGACGACAAGCGCTCGCCGGATCTGCCTTTGGACCGTCAGATCCGCATCGGGACAGGGATCCAGTACGACTGGAACGCGGACGTGACCATAGGTCTGGCCTACGAGTACCTGGACGCCGGGGATGCCGGCATCGATCAGGAAGGCGGTCCGTTGCAGGGCGACCTCAAAGGCGAGTACGATACCAACGCAATCCACTTCATGGCCGTCAACGTCATCTGGCGTTTTTAAGGTCGTTGCCGGCGAGGAGCAGCCGAGCATTCCGGCGATGAGTCTCTTGTCGGTGTCATCTTCTACCGAGAGGCAACGATCACTATGCGCAGGATAACCTATGCGCTCATGCTGCTGACAGGCCTTATCGTCCTGATCATTCTGGTGCTTGCCATTGCATGGGCGACCTTCGATGACGAGGACTACCGCCGGTTGGCGATCCGTAGTGTCGATTACTTCACCGGCTATGCCATGACCATCGACGGCGCCTTCAGCCTGGACCTTTCGACCCGCCCCATTCTCTCGGCCGAAGGGATCCGCCTCGAAGCCCGGGACGGCGACCCGCCGCCGTCCCTTATGAAAATTGGGAAATTCAATGTCCAGCTCGACCTGCCGCAACTCATCTCCGGCCACCTCGTCGTGCCCGAACTGCAGGCCGAAGACGTTGTCCTCGCCATCGCCGTCAATGATCCGGCTGACACTGAAGATACCGATGAGGGGCCCCTCCTCTCCCGCGACATCGATCTGCCGGTCTTCGAGAGCGTGCGCCTTCGCAACATCCAACTGGATGTGACCGACGTGGCGGATGCGCGCACGATTCCCTTTCGGATTCAGTGGTTCGATATGGACGACGTGCGCAATACCGGCCCGATGTTCGTGTCGGGCGAGGGCACCGTCGGCGGTGAAAAATTCAGCATCGACGGCCGCATGGGGGCCCTGGCGGAGATGCTGAAGGAACAGGCGCCCTATGCGGTGGACTACAGCTTGATCGTGGGCGGCATCCGCTTCTCGGTGGCGGGCACCTTTGACGACTACTTGGATGCCGAGGGCGCGGACCTGCGGATTACCGGCGCGGCGGCGGAAACGGCCGATCTGTTCGGACTTCTGGATATCGAAACACCCCCCCTGGGCCGCCTACAATTCGAAGCTGCGATCAAGGGCGACCTCAGCGCACCCCGGATCCCGTTCGTGAGCCTCTCCCTCTCCGGTGACCCGAAGATACAATTATCCGTCGAGGGTGCCCTTGCCAATGCCCTCACCGGCGAGGGGGCCGCCATCAATTTTGCTGGATCGTGCACCCTCCCTGAAATCCTTGCGATGATCCGGACGGAAGGCCTGACAGGCCTCAATTTGCTTCGTCTTTCGGGCCGGCTGCGGGAGGCCGACGGCGAATTGTCGGTCGAGGAGCTCATGGTGGGTGCCGTTTCCGAGGAAGGGGCGGCGGTCAACGTGGCCGGCCGCATCGCCCTGGGGAAGCATTTTGGCGCCATGGCCCTGGAAAATGTTAATCTCGACCTGAAGGCCCTCTATCCCCGCAGCGACGTTTTAAGGCCGATTGTGCTCTACCGCCTGCCGGAGGTAGGGCCGGTCTTCGCCCGGGCCCGGCTTACAGGGGCACTTGAGGCATTGAGGCTCGAAGATCTTGCTATCGACGTCGGGGGCAAAGGGCCGCTGCGCTTTATGGCCAAAGGTCTGATCACCGGCAAGATCGACGGCGATCAATTGTCCGCATCCGACATCGATCTGACCGCTACCATCCAGTCGGAAACCACCGCCATCCTGGCCGAGGCCTACGGGGCGGATCTGCCCGAGTTGGGCGCGATTTCGGCCCGCTATCGCCTGCGGGGCAATTTCGAGCGGTTTCAGGTCGAAGCGCTGGACCTGCAAACTGAAACCGCCCAGGGTCTTAAAACCGCTTTGACCGGCCGCATCGCTTTCGACCGCGAAAAAAGCCAGCCGCTGCGAGGTGCCCTGGATCTCCGGCTGGCTGTCACGGCATCCACCCTGGGGGCGGCCATGGCACCGTGGGATATCGCCGATTTTACCGGGCTGAAGGATTTGGCGGCCAAAGCCCACATCGCGGGGACCACCGACGTGGTGAGCCTGAAGGATATCGATCTGCAGGTCGGGGACCGCTCCCAGATTCAGATCCGCCTGAGCGGTGATCTGGAAAGGATTGACACGTCACAGGACCCGGTTCTGGCAGGCGTGAATCTGACCGCAACGATGGCTGCCGAAACAACTGCCGGATTATTCAGCGGCCAGGGGACCCGCCTGCCGGAATTGGGCCCCTTGCAGGGCACCGCGCGCATAAAGGACAGGCAGGGTGTCATCGACCTGGAATCTTTCAAGATCAGCGGAGGGACGGCGGGGAATCCCGTTTTTTCTGCCCAGGGAAAGGTTATCGGGTTGAGCGATCCTGAAGCCATGCGATTCACGGCTGGTTTCGAAACCGCCTCGAAGCCCTGGGTGGCGGCCTATTTAGGCCAGGAAGACGTCGAAAGCACCACCATCGCGGGAGAGATTGTTGCCCGCGCCATAAAAAACGGCCTCCACGTCGAAAAATTCATTATCGGCGCTGCGGACACGGCACCCCTGAAGCTGGCCGTTAACGGCCGCATCCAGGATCTGGCAGCATCCCCGCAGATCGCCCTGCAACTGGAAGCCGGCGCCGCCGATCCTGCCGTGATCGGCACGCTCACCGGTCTGCCGGTTCCGGATCTGGCCCCGGTGACCGTGAAGGGGCGGATTGCCGGTAAGATGCCCGGTGTCGCTTTCGAAGGGGAGGCCCATGTCGGGGAAACGATCTTTACGAGCAGGATCCGAACGACGCTCAGTGCCGGGCGGCCGCATATCAGCGGCGAAATCAGCGCCGGAACCGTCGATCTGGCCGAGATGGGCCTGTTTCCCGGTGTGCCGCCGGAAGAGGCCCTTATCGCCTCGAAAACGACATCGCCCACTGGCAAAAAGCTTTTCGACAAGACGCCCCTGCTGCCCTTCGCCGCCCTGCGGGCCGCTGACCTCACCTTGCAACTGGATGTCGATAAACTGATCGGCCGCAATATCACCATCGAAAAACTGGATGTAGACGTACACCTCGACAACGGGCGCCTGCGGGTCCAGCCGGCCAACATGGCGTATACGGGTGGATTCGCCGAGATGACGTTTCGCGTCGATGCCGCGAAGGCGGTACCGACCTACGCCGTCAAGATTGTCGGCGAAGACATGGATGTCGATGACCTGCTGGCCTATGCCCACGAACCTATTATCCTGAGCGGATCGCTGAACGTTGTGACGGACCTGCGCAGTTCAGGCACTTCCGCCTCTGAAATTGCATCCAACCTGACAGGTGGGGTGAGCTTTGCGTTGGAGAACGGCCAGATTTGGCGCATGGTCGATCTGTTGTCGAAAGACGTCTTCGACCTCCTGCTGACCGCTGCAGACAGCCGCACTTACACGGACATGCACTGCCTGCTCGGCAACCTCGATTTCGAAAAAGGGGTCGGGACCATCGACATGCTGTACATGGATTCCCCCAAAATTAGGGCCAAGGGCGCCGGAACCCTAAACTTGTCGGATGAGACCCTGGATGTGGTCATCAACCCCGAGCAGAAGGGGCGCCTGTTTAAAAAGCGATCGGCGGTGCGGATCAGCGGCGCCTTGACGAACCCCTCGGCCGCAACTGTTCCTCTGGCAGAAGCGGCCGAGCTTTACGGCACCATCGTGCTGCCGTTTGTTTTCCTGCCGCTGCGAGGGGTGGAACACCTGCTTGCTTTGTTGACCAACGATGCGGAGGCAACGCCCTGTATACCAGCAGGACGGCCCTAGTCCATCAGCCGGGGCCCGGTTCGGTGTTCTTGCGGCTGTCGGAGTTCGACTTCATCGACGACAAGGAAGGCAAGCCGGTCGGCATGACCCGCCTGGACCACTCTCCGGATCTGCCCCCTGAGTCGTCAGGTCCGATACGCGGTCGATGCTCAGCCTGAGCTGGAAGTTTTAAAGTCGGCAAGTTTTCTTTGATGTCTCCCATAGACCCGCCCCTTTGTAATCGATTCGTTCCTCTCCCGGAAGGTCGTTCTGTCCTTGCTATGAGTACCGCAGACTTTTTCCTCCACGACGCATTGCGCGTGTACATTATTTGCCTGGGTGAGCTATGGCGGCTACCCATCGAATTAAACCTCCCCCCCCCTCCCTATTTCTATATTCGATCGATAGCCCCCTTTTGTATTGGATTTAACGATTTGACCGTTGGGATACGGTTCTGTATATGGATCCCATAGTGAGTATTTGCTCATTTAAACACCTGCCCAGGCTGCGGAAGATTGAGGGTGGGCTCAGGGCGAGGTCGTTATGAAGCTGGTATTTGTCTGTCCCGATCAAAACAAGGTGTTCGAAAGCGACCATTACCGGGTGGTGGAAAACAAGGGTGTCATTTGTGACGCAGCCGGTCAGCGGTCACTGGATGCCAAAGTCGCGCTGGATTCGCCTTGTCCCCTCTGCGGGAAGATGCATGTGTATCATGCCAACGAACTGTCGTGCCCGTTTGGTGGCTAAACCTGTGATGACTCATCAGGAGGGAGGAAGAAGTTGATGCAAGGGAAAAACATTTTTGCGACGCGGTGGGGCATCATCGGGGTCGGGGCCTTTATCGGCATCCTGGCGCCTGTGCTGCAGAAGCTTGGCAACCCCGGCAATATGGGAATTTGCGTGGCCTGTTTCGAACGTGACATTGCCGGCGCCGTGGGGCTCCACCGGGCGGGGGTGGTCCAGTTCGTCCGGCCGGAAATCATCGGTTTCGTGCTCGGGTCCATGATGGCGGCTTACCTGTTCAAGGAGTTCCGGCCCCGGGTGGGATCGGCCCCCATTGTCCGGTTCGTCCTTGGGGCTTTCGCCATGATCGGCGCCCTGGTGTTTCTGGGATGCCCCTGGCGGGCCGTCCTGCGCCTGTCCGGCGGCGACGGCAATGCCATCCTGGGACTGCTGGGGCTGACATTCGGCATCTGGATCGGCACCCTTTTCCTGAAAAAAGGCTACAACCTTGGACGCACCCAGGTGACCCATGCCACCGTCGGTTGGATGCTGCCGCTGCTCATGGTGGGCTTGTTCGTGCTGCTGCTGGTCTTTCCCCAGGTCGAGGGTGAGGCCCAAAGCGGTGTGCTGTTCTACAGCCTGAAAGGGCCCGGCGCCATGCATGCCCCGCTTTTCCTGTCGCTGATCGTAGGCCTTGGCATCGGATTCCTGGCCCAGCGCAGCCGATTTTGCACCATGGGGGCCATTCGGGACGTCGTTCTGTTCGGCCAGACCCATCTGCTCAGCGGCTTCATCAGCCTGGCCGTGGCGGCCTTTCTGACCAATCTTGCGCTCAGCCAGTTCAAGGCCGGGTTTGCGGGGCAGCCCGTGGCCCACACCATGCATATCTGGAATTTTGCCGGCATGGCCCTGGCCGGGCTTGCTTTCGCCCTGGCCGGTGGATGTCCCGGGCGACAGCTGTTTCTTTCCGGCGAGGGGGACGGTGACGCGGCCGTATTTGTTTTGGGGATGATCGTGGGGGCGGGGTTTGCCCATAACTTCGGGCTGGCAAGTTCGCCCAAGGGCGTCGGTCCGCACGGCATCGCCGCGGTGGTCGTGGGGCTCCTGGTCTGTCTGTTTATTGGATTTACAATGCGAAGGAAAAGGGCATAAGGAGGTTTGCGATGGCGGCAACAATCGATGCGAGGGGGCTTTCATGCCCACAGCCGGTGATCATGACTCTGGATGAAATCAAGCAGGGAAAAGAAAAGGAGATGATCGTCCTCGTGGATACGGATACATCCAAAGAAAACGTGATGCGGGCGGCCGAAAGCCAGGGCTGCCAGATCACGGATGTGACGCCGGAAGGCGAGGGGTATCGTATCGCCTTAACCAAGGGGTAGGCTGTGTTCGGGTTTTTGAAAAAGAAAACGGAGAGCGGCGTTGGGCGCCAGAAGCCGCAATCAATGGCGGATCGGGGGCTTCTTGTGTTCGAGAACACGAGTGAGGTCATCCAGGCTGAAAATGTGCTCAAAAAAGCCGGCTGGCCCGTCCGGGTCATGGGGCCGCCCCCGGAGATTCGAACCGGCTGCGATCTGGTCATCGTCTTTCCTCTGATCGAGGAGTTGAATATCCTGCGGGAACTGGACAGTGCGGGGGTTGCACCGCTTCAGGTCGTGCCGGTGACGGCGCCGTTGCTGGCCCCCGTGGACCTGTTCCAAACCAAGGATTTCGGAGATTACCTGATGGTGCGTGCCGCCAACATGAAAATCACGGTGGCCAAGGGCAGTCTGAAAATCGTGAACATCTCGGGCGGCGGCTGCCCGGACGTGCCCTATCTGGCCCAGGCCATGATCGGCAAATCCCTGGCCGAAGCGCCACGGCCCCGGGAACTGGGGCATACGCTCTGCGGGTATGCCCTTGACTTGGCTTACGAGGAGTTGCTTCGGAAATGTTAGGCATTGTCGGCACCGTCCCGGACCCTGAGTTCCCGCTGGTTCACGGCCGCCCCCGTCTGGTGGGCGATCGTCTCCGGATCGATGGCCACAGCATCGCCGTCCAGCGTTGTACGCCGGCGCTTCTGGCGGCCGCCCTGAGTGCTTCTGAAACCATGGGCGGTCCCGACATCTATGCTTTTTTGGTCGGCGATATCGGCCGGGGCGATGGCAGCCGCAAGCTATACCGGTTTCTCGCCGAGCATCTGCCTGAATTCGATATCCGGGTGCTGGCCTTTCATTACCTTCAACCGGATGTGGACTGGCACGCGCGGGTCCTTTTCGCCACCCAGGCCATGCCGAGCCAGCCGATCCTGATTGCCGATGCCGGTTTCATGTATGCCGCCAAAATGAGCGGGCAGTCCGGCAGCTATGATTTTTTTACACCGGATGTGGGCGAACTGGCCTTTCTGGCTGATGAGCTGGCACCGCATCCTTTTTATACCCGGGGGTTTGTTTTGCACCAGGATAACAAGGTGCCCGATCTCATCCGGCAGGCCCATGCACACGGTAATGCGGCGACCCATCTCCTGGTGAAGGGGGCCACCGATTTCATCGCCCATGAGGGGCGCGTTATTGCAACCGTGGCGCACCCATGCTTTGATGCGATGGAGGCTATCGGCGGCACGGGCGACAGCCTGACCGGATTGCTGGCCGCGCTGTGCGGCGCCGGTTTCGGCCGAATCGACGCCGCGGTGCTGGCAGCCCAGGCGAATCGATGGGCCGGCAGCCTGGCCGCCCCGACGCCCGCCACTCAGATGGTGGAACTGATTGATAAAATTCCCCAGGCATTGTCCAGCCTGTTGTTGGATCAACCGGATCAGAAGAGGATCGAGCATGGCGGATCGTGATTCCATACGTTTGACACAAACCGTGGCAGGGGCCGGCTGAGCGTCGAAACTGGCGCCAGGTGACCTGGAGCGAGCACTATGCGGCATGGTGTTTCCTACCGATGGAAACGTCCTGGTCGGATTGGACCGTGCGGACGACGCTGGCGTCTACAAAGTCTCCGACGAACTGGCCCTGATCCAGACCGTGGATTTTTTTACGCCCATCGTGGATGACCCGTACTGGTTCGGCCAGATCGCCGCGGCTAACGCTTTGAGCGATGTCTACGCCATGGGCGGCATCCCCAAGACGGCCATGAACCTGGTGGCCTTTCCGGTCAAGGACATGGATCTATCGGTGCTGCGGGCGGTCATCCAGGGCGGCATCGACAAGCTGGCCGAAGCCGAAACGGTGCTGATCGGCGGGCACAGCATCGAAGACAAGGAATTGAAATACGGCCTGTCGGTGACGGGATTCGTGCACCCCGCGCGGGTGCTCACCAAGCAGAATCTGCAACCGGGCGACGGACTGGTGCTGACCAAGCCCTTGGGTACGGGCATCGTCAACACCGCCATCAAGGCCGGCATGGCTTCGGCTGATCTCACGGAAAGCGTCACCCGGTTGATGGCTGCCCTGAATCGCATCGCTGCCGAGACCATGGCGCGCTTCGACGTTCATGCCTGCACCGACGTGACCGGCTTCGGCTTGCTAGGGCACCTGGCCGAAATGGTCAGCGGGTCCGGCCGCAGCGTGCGGGTGTTTGCCGAACGCATTCCCGTGATCGAAGACGCCCTGACGTTCGCGGCCATGGGGCTTATCCCCGCCGGCGCCTACAAAAACCGCGAGTTCCGCGCAGGGATGATCGAGGTTGGCGACGGTATGGCGCGGGAACGGCAGGATATGCTCTTCGATCCTCAGACCTCGGGTGGGCTCCTCATCTGCATGCCGGGGGCCCAAGCCGAAGACCTCGTTGCCGCTCTCAAGGACGCCGGGCTCGGCGATGCGGCCAAGGTCGGTGAAATCGTCGACGGCCCGGCCGAGAAGATACGGGTAGCATAAGACCATAGCGCCTCTTTTCGATATGGAAAAGCGGCCGAAAACAGAAAGAGCGTTTCATGAAAGAAATCGACGCCCGCGGACTGGCCTGCCCGGCACCCGTGCTGCAGACCAAGGCGGCATTACAGGAAGAAGAACTCTCAAGTCTCCGGGTGGTGCTGGACAACGCCGCCTCTCAAGAGAACGTGCAGCGCTTTCTGGATTCCCAGGGGTATGAGACGTTACTCCAGGCGGAAGGCGCTGATTTCTGGGTGATCGGCACCCGGGGGAATGCCCGGCAACGTCAGGAAGCGGGCGGCCCCGCACCGGAAGCCGCTCTTCAGCCCGGGAAGATCATGGTCATGTGCGCCACCGACCGCATGGGCTTCGGCGACGATGAACTGGGCAAGAAGCTGATGATCAATTTTTTGCGCACCCTGAAGGAAATGGGTCCCGAGCTCTGGCGGCTGGTGTTTGTCAATAACGGGGTTAAACTCACCATCGATGGCTCTGAGGTGCTCGAAGATCTGCAGGCTTTTGAAAAAGAGGGGCTCACCATCTTGGTGTGCGGCACCTGTCTCGACCATTTCGATCTTCTGGTGCGTAAACAGGTGGGTGTCACCACGAATATGCTGGACATCGTCACCGCCATGCAACTGGCCGACAAGGTCATCAGTATCTAATACTTGTGCATTCCCCTGTCGCCTTTGGTGCGGCGCGGTAAACGCTCTCACGCCGCCAGGTCGTTGACAAGCGCTACCGGTGGTGGTAAATGCTCGACCAGAACCTATCCGAAGATAGGGCGTTGGAAACACAAGTTAAGGTTTTGATGCCGCATGCCACGAAGGCTGCGGGTTCCCCGGAGGGAGCCCCATCCATCGTGGCTTTTTTGTTTGAAGGGAGAAGATAGGGGTTGAAACGCATTTGTGTAATTGACGGCCAGGGCGGGGGGATCGGCGCCACGCTGATCCGCTACCTGAAAGCGCAGTATGGCGAAACCGTGGAACTGGTGGCCCTGGGGACCAACGCCATCGCCACGGCCCAGATGTTGAAGGCGGGGGCCAACAAAGGGGCGTCCGGCGAAAACGCCATCTGCCGGACGGTGGCCGGGGCTCAATGTATCGTCGGTCCGATTGCGATCACCTGGGCCAACGCCATGCTGGGCGAGCTGACCCCCAAGATGGCGGAGGCCGTCATGTCCAGTCCGGCCGCCAAAATCCTTCTTCCCCTGTCCCAGGAAAATGTTGAAATCGTCGGCTTGAGCAGAGAGCCGTTGCCCCATCTGGTGGAAGCGGCCGTTGCCGAATTAAAGGAGGTGATGCGACATGTGTGAAGCCAATGCCTATTGGACCCGTGACGATCGCGAGGAGCTCATCATGGAAGCCGTGGACACCATCGAACCGGAAGGTGATGACGGGTGGCGCCTGGTCGGTATTTTCGGCGACCAGAAAAGCATCCGTGGACGGATCAAGGGGATGCACCTGGTTGATCACAAGATCTTGTTCGAAGCACACACGGCCTAAATGTCGGATGAGCCCTGCCGCCGGGCAACCGATTGATCGCTCGGCGGCACATCATCAGGCGGGGTGAATCGAACCGGGCAGCCTGGGTCCAACTGCGGCGCTGCCCGTCGTGGTCTTTATTCGTCGCCGCCTTTTCCCTGCATGGACTGCTTCTTTTCCTTTTTTGCTTTGCGGTGGGATTCCCCCTGCTGGGCTTTTTTTACTTTCGGACGGGCTTCTTTGGGCGCGTTGCGCTTCTCTTCCCGGATTTCGGCCTTCTTGCGGTCCAGGGCTTCGATCTCGGCAAGCCGGGCCATCTGGTGTTTGGCCTGCCGGATGGCCGCCTTGATTTGCCGGACCGTGACGTCTCTCTGGATCGTGCGTTCGTCCAGCCCCTGGGCCTTGAGGGCTTCCAAGCGAAGTGCCAGCTTTTTCACAGAGGCTTCTTTTTTGTTTTCGATGTGGGGTTTCTTGTGGAGCGTCATTTATGGTTTTCCTTTCAAAGGTCATTGTCTCTGGGATTGAGGCCCCCCGTGGGAATACGTGCTTTCGCGTCACCCAAGACGGGCGCGGGCCGCGTTCTTTTTGCAGGCTCTCCTTAGCGCAACCCAAATCCCCAAAAATCGGTCAACGAAAATTTCTCTGCAATTCACATACCAGGGAAATGGTTCATGGGGCACAGAACCCGATGGCCGTCTGGACTTTAATTCGGCGGCAATTCAGCGGCAGTCGAACAGCTGTGATCGGAAAGTCTTTGCGGCGCCGGTGACAGACGCAAGGGCCTTAAATTTATGTCAAAATTATGCGGCGTGCAGGTCCGGATGGAAAGCAACCGGCCTGGTGGGGGGAAGGTTTCGCGCAGGTGAACGGGGGGGCTGCGAATCGGATCCAAACGGTGTCGGTCGCATCAAAGCGCGCAACCGTCGGGCCGGGTCATCCGACGGAAAAAAGAAGCGGACCCGTCGATTCCGATCTTTCAACGGGATCAGAAATCCGGTGACCGCCTTTTGGCAAGCAAACGCCGACTTGCACATTGTCGGGGTCAGGCAAAATGGTTTTGCAGCACCTGGAAGAGACGCGCAACGTCCCCGTCGGTATTGTAGACGTGGGGCGCTATCCGGATCGAGTCGCCGCGGGCGCTAGCATAGACCTTGGCGGCGGCCAGCCGGGCGGGGAGATCGGCGGGAAATCCCAGGGGATGCCGCAGCCCGATCATGTGGGGCGTCCGGTATTCGGCGGCCGCCACCTCGAGCCCCATGGCCGTCGCACGCGTGGCGATGGCATCGGTCATGCCCCGCAGGGTGGCTGCAATCTCCTTTACACCCCAGGACAGAATCTGCCGGAGAGCAGCCCCTGCAATGGGCGACAGGATGAAGTTGCTGGCCTCGCCGGCATCGAACCGCTTGGCGCCGTCCTGGTATTTGTCCCGGTATTGCACCAGACGTGTCAAGTCTTCCGACCTTTCACGATTCATCCAGTTTTCTTCCAGGGGATGCCCCTGGTGCCATTTGGCGGCAACATAACAGAAGCCATAGTTGTATGGCCCTAAAAGCCATTTGTGGGCCGTGGTGATCAGGTAATCAGGCTGGATTTCCGATACGGAAAAGGGCATGGCACCCAGGGATTGGGCACCATCCACCACGAGGGCGGCACCACACGCGCGGCATTTTTCTCCCACCGCTTTAAGATCGATGAGCGTGCCGTCCGTCCAGTGGCAGTTGGGCAGGGCGGCGATGGCGGTTTGCGGCGTTATGGCGTCCAGCACGGCCGGGGTCCAATTGCCGTCCACTGGGCGCGGTACGGTAATGATGGTTGCCCCGCGATCCCGGGCCAGGCGATGCCAGGAATAGATGTTGGACGGGAACTGATCCTGGATGACCACGATCGTCTGGTCTTGTTCAACGGGAAGATTCTTGGCAGCCAGCGCGATGCCATAGGAAACCGAGGGAATAATGGCGATATGCTCCGGCGTGGCGCCTACCAGCGCTGCAAAGAGGGATCGGTTCTCGTTGAGATAGCTGAAAAAGAAATCGGTGCTCAACTCCCAGGGGGCGGTCTTCTGCACCACGGCCTTTTTCCCCAGGGTTTCCGCTTTTTTGAGCAGGGGAGAGGTATAGGCGCAGTTGAAATAGGCCACGTCGTCCGGAATGGTGAACTGGTCGCGCTGGCAGGGAATCATAACGGGCTCCTGTTTATTGGTGAAGGCCGCCGGAGAACATTGATTGACGTCCGGGCTGGATATATCTATCATGGCGGTATGGCTTTTTATTCCATCATACGCGAGTTGACGGATTCGCTCAACATCAGGCCATGCCGTTCAGCATGGGGGCGACAACATATGGCGGTTTGCGGTTGTATCGCCATCCTTATATCGTTGACCGGCTGTGCCGCTTCTCATCGTCCGCAGCCGTCTCCCGAATCCCCTGCCGGAATAGAATTTAAAGCAAGCCGCCTGCTTGAACAGCACCCCTGGATCAAAGATGAAATCCGGCAATTCCTCGATCAGGAGGAGGTGCGGGCCGGGCTCGGGTTCGATCCCCTGTCCTACGAGACCCCCTTCACCCTGACCCTGCTGGAGCAGCGGTTGACCGACCAGGGGATCATCCGCCTGTTCGGGACGGCGGCCAATCAGAATGTTTATGTCCGTGCCGGCCTTTTTCGGCCTGCCACGGCGGGTGACGGGGACACGGTTGCGTACCTGGAAATGGATCCGGATGCGGTCCGTAAACAGAGGATGCTGCGCGTGTTGTCGGCCGACCCGGATATGCTGGCACTTTATCGCAATCTGCTCATCTGTCACGAGATCGCGCACGTGGGCGAATGGTATGCCCTCACCCGGCGCGGGGAAGTCGTCCACTACACCGGTCACGGCATTCGCGACCGGGCTGAAATGCGCATCCTGACACGGTTGCTGCACGCGGGCAAAGTGCGTCCCGAGGCCTATGCGAAACTGTTTCTGTTTTATGCCACGTTCATGAACCAGGACGCCGAACCCGAAGACGATATCGCCCGATACTACCGGCAGGCCCTGTCGCCTTATGGGGTATTGTCCAGCGCCGATCCCATGGCGGACAGTATGGCACCCCTGGGTCAGCGCCCTGTCCACCCGCGTTGATCGTTCAACGTCCTTCTACCGTCGCCCAAATCCCTTCAGGAAAGATACCCAATGGGCTGTTCTACGCCTCCGGCGTGTCGATCAGTTTCAACGCACGGGCCTGCTCCCAGACCCGCCGGGCGAGCCCGACCGTGGCCTGGTCGATCATGCGCCCCTCCACGGCAACCGCCCCCCGGCCGGCGATGCGGGCCGCGTCCGCGGCTGCCAGCACCTTTTGCGCTCTTTCGATATCTTCGGCCGACGGCGTGAACACGCGGTTGATGGTGTCGATCTGGGCCGGGTGAATGGCCCATTTGCCGTCGCACCCCAGGGCGCAGGCCATGCGGGCGGAGCGCACCAGGCCGGCGTCGTCCTTGAAATAGCCGTAAGGCGCGTCGATGGCCAGGATGCCCCTGGCCTTGGCCGTCATCACCAGTCGGCTCAGGGCGAAATGCCAGCGGTGCCCGGGGTAGATGTCTTCTTCTTTCTCGCCATGGCCGGACAGGGAAACCAGGCGGGCCCCGACCGATGCTGAATAGTCGGCAATGCCGAAGACCAGTGCCTGGACACGGCGGCTGGCGCGGGCGATCTTTTTGACCTGCTCGAGCCCCTGGGCGGTTTCGATGGAAGCTTCGATGCCGATGGATAGCGGCTTGCCCTGGGCCAGCCCGATGCCGCGGATCATCCGATCGACAAAATGGATATCGCCGGGATGGTTCACTTTGGGGACGACCACTGAACCGAGACGGCGGCCGGCAGCTTCCACCACTTCCAGCAGGTCGCGATAGCCGAAGGGCGTATCGAGGGCATTGATGCGAAAGGAGAGATGGGGGGTGTTCTCTCCGATGGTCTCGAGTGTCTGGATGACCTGTCGGCGGGCATCTTTTTTGGCTTCCAGGGGGACGCTGTCTTCCAGATCGAAGATGATCGCGTCCGCTTCCGAGGCCAGCGCCTTGGCGTGCATTTTTTCCATGTGGCCGGGAACAGAGAGGATCGAGCGTCGGGGCAGCATGGGGGGCTCCTTATCATGGGGTTAGTAGGGGGATAAATTAAAGGCTATTATGCTTCACCATACGATAAAAAACAAACCTCTTTTGTTTTAAAGGTCTGATGTGCGGACTGTGCCGCTCATCGTATGGAGGATCATTATTTGGCAAACCTTATACGGCAAAAGTGCTTGACAGTGGTCGTGGCCGCCTGTATGGTTAGTTCGCACTAACTAATAAAATGGTGGCAAAATGGCAACCACGTACACATTGACCGAGATCGTCGAGATTCTGACCCGCACCATGGGTGAAATGGAGTCCCGGGTCCTGTCGGGAAGCGACTTTGCCGAACTTTCCATGCGGCAGCTGCATTATCTCGATCTGGTCAACCGCCTGGGGCATCCCACCCTCAGCGAGTTGGCGCAGGAACTCGGCGTCAGCCGCCCGTCGGTGACCGCCGCGGTTGTAAAACTGGTGGATGCGGGTTTTCTGGTCAAAGTGGCCTCCGACGAAGACCGGCGGGTGACCCATGTTCACCTGGCAAAAAGGGGGCGTCACATCGTCATGCTTCACGACAAGGTCCACCAATCCGTTGCGGATTTGTTTACGAAGACGTTGAACAAGCGCGAACTGCAAGAGTTGATCCGGATGCTGAACAAAGTGATTGCCAATTAAGCCAAAAAAATTTGGTCATATAGTTAGTTAATATGAACTAATAATAAGGAGAAGCACGATGACATTATTTCAATTGCTGGCAATTTTTTTGTTCTACGCAATGTTTATCGGACGGTCGATCGAAATGCACCGCCGGGGGGAGAGGGTCTTTGTAATCGGCAAAGGCAAGGGGGGCGTCCGCGCGTTGTTGGAAATGGTTTTCATGGCGGGCCTGCTGGCCTGGTCCGGCGAAATCGTGCTGCGCGGCATCTGGCCGGGCGCCTCTTTCTTCCCGGCGGTCATGGGAAAGCCCTTTTTCGACAACCGGGCGGCGGATGGCTTTGGGGTTGCGGCGATCGTGACCGGCCTGGCCTTGTTTGCAGCGGCCCTATGGTCCTTTGGGGGGTCCTGGCGCATTGGCATCGACCACGACCGCCCCGGCACGCTGATCACCCGAGGCGTCTTTGCGTTTACGCGCAACCCCATTTTTCTCTTCATGGACATGTATTTTGTAGGCACTTGGCTTATTCAGCGCGACCTGTTCTTTCTGCTGTTTGCAATCGTGGCCGTTGCTGGCATCCATTACCAGATTCTGCAGGAGGAGAAATTCCTGTTGAGTCATTACGGGGATACCTATCGACGCTACCTGTTGCATGTACCCCGCTATATCGGTTGGCCGCGGCAGGGGAAGGCCGTCCAACCCTATTCGCCTTCATAGCGGCATGTTATGCCATAACGTCTGACGACATCCCAAAGAGGCCCTGGCAACACGCCGGGGCCTCATGGTTTGCGCATTGGATAAACGGGCAGAATCTGGTATGCAGTCTCGGCTGTTGAAAGAAGGGCGCTTCGGGCAGAGTGGCTTTGTTGCCGGTATCGGTGAAATTGCCATGGCAAACAAGAATAATGATCCTTTGGTCCGTAAAGGGAAATAACACGCAAGGTGGTAGCAAGATATGATGGGCACGGAACTGTTGGCCCTGTTGTTCGGTTTGGGATCGGCGGCGTCATGGGGCGCGGGCGACTTCAGCGGCGGTCTGGCCACGAAGCGCAGCGACGTCTTCATGGTGGTGATCATATCCCAGGTGGCGGGCACGGTGCCGCTGGTTATCTTCACCCTTTTTTGGGGAGGGGCCTTGCCCCCGGCCAACCACCTGCTGCTGGGCGGCATCGGCGGCCTGTTCGGGATGGCCGGCCTGCTGGCGCTCTATCGGGGCCTGTCGGAAGGGCGTATGGGCGTCGTGGCGCCGGTAACGTCGGTGGCCGCGGCGGTGCTGCCCATGCTGCTGGGCAGTTTCTGGGACGGGCTTCCGACTTTGCTGGAAATGGCCGGTATCCTGGTGGCGCTCGTGGCGGTGTGGCTGTTGTCGCGCACCGAGCCGGACCAACCCTTTTCGTTCGATGGGCTGGGGCTGCCCATTCTGGCCGGTTCGGCCTTCGGCCTTTATTTTGTCTTCATCGATCTGGCGGCCGTCGAGATGGTGCTATGGCCCCTGGTGGCGGCCCGCCTGGCCTCCATGGGAATTCTTCTGACCTTCCTGGCCATCGGTCCCCGGCGGCGAATGCCGCCGGTTCGCCAGTTTCCTCTCTTGATCATGGCCGGTTTTCTGGATACAGCCGGCAATGTCTTTTTTGCCCTGGCCACCCAGATCGGGCGTCTGGATATCGCCGCGGTGCTGGCCTCTTTTTACCCCGGAACAACGGCGTTTCTGGCCTGGGTCGTTCTAAGGGAGCGGCTCAACCGCACCCAGTGGATGGGGGTATCGGCGGCCCTGACAGCGCTAATTCTCATCGCCCTGCCATAGGGCTCCCTGTTCGTAAATCCGATGGCATTCGCTGGCCGATGCATCCCGGCCCACGGCTTTGCAGAGATCTGATATGAGACATGTCGGGCTGTTCATCGGCGGTCCGCCGGGGAGGTCGCTTAATTTCTTTCGGGACATCGGTCAATGAAAAGGATGCTAATGGGGAAACGCCGCCGGCCGGGGTGGGGGGGTAACGACGCTTTCGGAATATAAGGTTGCACGGGGTGACGCTTCTGCCAGATCGTGCCGCGTAAACGGCGCTGTTGGCCTCCGGGCAACCGCGCCGGAGTCGTAGCCGTGCAGCGCCGCCTGTATCCAGATGGCGCTGATCGCTGCCAGGATCGGGATTATCCATATCCAAAATCGTTTCATGGGGCCCCTTTGACGATGCAAACGGCTGTTAATGCGATTTTGCAGATGTGCGGATCGCTCCTCATGAGCTTGGCACCGTGCAGGAAGACAAGGCAGGTGGATAAAAAGAATGATGGGCGTGGACCAGATGAATGACGGAAGTGCCGTTGTGCGATTACAAAAAGGAGCAGCGCTTGGTTTCTTTAACATTCAGGATGTGTGCCACCCTGGCAAAATGATTCCGCGATCGTGTCGATGGTATAAAATCTTCAATAGATCCTCATGGTTATCTTCTGCTTTTCACCGGCGCAGATCCAGTGGCGACGCATCCCCTTTGCCAAAGCCTTAGACAGTCTTGGTTGACGGGTGCCTATTGGATTGACAGATGGTTTCGAAACCGTCATCGCACTGCGCCCCGGCGGTGATTTTTCCCCTTTGTTTCCCATGTTGCCAAAAGGTCTCGTGATTTTTATCCTGAAGGCGAACCCCGTTTTCTTCCAAGACCCCTCGCAGGGCATCGGCCGTGCCCCAATCCAAATTTTTGCGGGCTGCCTGACGGCGGATCACGAGGCCCTCGATGGCCGCAGGCGAAAGAACGGGCGCCTGGATTTTGTGCCGCGCTGGGTCATGGGCTTCGGCCGTCATATGCAAGACACCGAGAATGTCCCGACAAATATAGCGCCAATCAGCTGCCGTAGATCGGGTGGTTCGCCAAAGAGCACCATACCGGTTGGCGACCGTGGCATCGAGCGCCCTGTTGAGATCCCGGGCCGTTTCGAAAAGCACTGATAGACCGCCGGCGAAGTTGCCGTCCGATGCCAGGTTCCGGGAAAATCGCTGCCAGAGAAAACTTTGGCGGCACGGCGTTGGAGAAAGATTCCCGAAGGCCGCCTGTAGCCGGCGGGCCAATGCATAGAGCCGGTTCAATTGGGCGGTGGATTCCTGCAGTGCGGATTCGGTATAGGGAAGATCGCGTCGATAGTGTCGTGACAGGAGAAAAAGACGCACGGCTTCGGGCGGATAGGTTTGTAAGAGGGCTTCCAGCGGCGGTGCATTTCCCTTGGATTTGGCCATTTTGGCCTGCCCCACCGTGACCATGCCATGATGAAGCCACATGGCTGCCGGTGGTTTACCGAACGCCGCGATGGATTGGGCGATTTCATTTTCATGATGGGGGAAGATCAAGTCACGGCCTCCCCCATGGATATCGAAGGGGGTGTTCAGCAGGGCATGGCTCATGGCGGTGCACTCGATGTGCCAACCCGGGCGTCCCGGACCCCACGGGCTGGACCACTGCGGTTCCCCGGTTTTAGACCCCTTCCAGAGGGCAAAGTCGCCAGGATGACGTTTTTCAGGTTGTTCACGGCAACGGCTTATATCGGGAAGCGGGTCGCAGGACCGCCCGGACAGGCGGCCGTAATCGCGGCAGCTGTGAATGGCCAGGTAAACGGACTTTCCGGATCGATAGGCATGGCCGTTGCGCAGCATGCGGGCCACGAGTTCCTGGCAGGTGCCGATATACGCCGTCGCCCGCGGAGCCGCGTGCGGCGCCCGGACGTTCAGGGCGGCCATGACGGCGTCATATTGGTTCTGGTAGCGCTCGGCGATGGTGCGATAGTCCGTGCCGGCCGCCTGTGCCTTGAGAATAATTTTGTCGTCGATATCGGTGATGTTGCGCACCAGGGTCACGTTGTAGCCCAGCGCCTCGAAAAAGCGCCGGAAAACGTCGAACACCACCGCCGACCGGGCATGGCCGAGGTGGGGCGCATCATAGACGGTGGGGCCGCAGACATAGATTCCGAGGCGTCCGGCCTCGAGTGGCCGCAGATCTTCAACTTTACGGGAGAGGGTATTATGGAAGCGCAGGTTCACGACGGTCCGCCTCCTTCAACACCCGCTCGTTGCCCCGGCGGACCGTGAAGCCGATCTGGTCCAGGTAATCAAAAACGGGCACCGCGCCCATGCGGCCATATCCCAGGATGTCTTTGCTGTCTGAGAGCCGCATCGCGCCACGATCGTCGATGGCCCGCCGGACGCGTGCTTTGATCGTCGCCAGAGCGGCCGGTGTGAGATAGCGTCCGTTGGTCAGGCGAATCAGCTGCTTCTGGCGGGTGAGGTAATTCAATATCTGCCGCACTTCGGCTGTTTCTACCGCCATTTGGCACGCCTGGCGGGCAGCGTTACTGCTGAAGGGACAGATGCCGGTACGCTCGATATACGCCAAAACCTGATCGCGCAGCATGCGCCGGTGTTCGTCAAGCACGGCCCGGGCGGTAGGCAGGCGATAGCGGCCACCGGATTTCTCCAGTTCGCCGGCCAGCACCAGGTCCTCCATGACCGCTGCCAGCAGCGTGGGATCGATGGCCGGCGCCAGATCGTCTTTGATGCAGGTCGCTGACAGCCCCGTATGGAAGGGGTCCTTCCGCAGGGCGGACACGACACTGGCCAGGGCCTGGTTTCGGAGGCGGTCATAGTGGACCCGTTTAATCGCGCCATGGCCCTTGAAGTAGAGAAGTTCCCGGCGGTGGACACGCGCATTTATCTCCGCCTCTATCGGAACGCGTCCAAAGTGTGTCATTGCGGCCAGGTCGTGACCGGTCAGGAGGCGATCACCGCTTTTTTCCAGCATGATATCGACACAGGCCGGAAGATCCCGTGCCTGCAGGGCCCTCAGAAAGGGAACGATGGTTCCCTTTTTAGCCGGCCGATACTTCTGCCGCGTGGGTTCCAACACGATACCGCCGCCCAGCACCAGGTTCCGGTTCAGAGGGGCCACGACGAAAGCATCCCCGGGGGCCGCGCATAACGATTGCGGGAGACGGAGTTGAATAAGGCCGTTTTGACCCGGCCCCAGTCGTGTCGCCCCGATCAACAGGATGGTGGCCTGGATGACGGCGGTTCCGAGGTACAGTTTGACTTTTTGTCGGTTTTTCAACGGCACCGGGGCGCGCAATCGCAACTGAAGTGCGGCGTTGAACATATGGCTGCCGGGCATCGTGTGCGGATGGGCGAGAGCCATGCCTTTGGCGATGGCGGACAGGGAGATTTTGGGCAGGTTGATCCCGACACGCTGGCCGCAGACCGCCGCGGTAATTTCCCGGCCGTGGGATTGCAGGGACCGGGCCCGGCTGAGAATGCCGGCCGGCAGGATTTCCAGCTCATCGCCTTGATGGACCGATCCTGCGATAACGGTTCCGCTGACCACGGTGCCGATGCCTGCCAGTTGCCGCACCTGATCGATCCAGAGGCGGAAGGGTGCCCCGGCGGCCGCGTGGCGGCAACCGTCGATTTCTTCCTTCAGGGTTTGAAGGAGAGACGTCATCTCCGGCGGATGCTTGATCGAAAATTCCAGGATGGGCTTGCCCTGGAGAAATGTTTCCTGCAGTACGTCCTGCAGTTCCATTTTCGCGATTTCAACCGTTTCACGGTCCACCAGGTCGGTTTTGCTGAGGACGACCATTCCGCCCCGGGCGCCGAAATACTGGAGAATGTCGAGATGTTCGTAGGTCTGGGGCATCACCCCGTCATCGGCGGCCACCACCAGGATCGCAAGGTCTACGCTGTTCAGGCCGCGAATAGCATTTTTCAGGAAATCCACATGCCCGGGCACGTCGATCAGCGCGATGCCCACGCCCGGGAAGGGACGCCAGGCGGCAATCCCGGATTCAATGGAAAGGCCGCGACGTTTTTCTTCGGGGTTGCGATCCGTATCGATGCCGGTGAGAACCTTGACGAAAGCTGTTTTACCGTGGTCCACATGGCCGGCAATACCCACTGTGATATAGTTTTTCATCGTTTTGATCAGATCTGGATGGAAGGGGCAAGGGGAATCGAACCTCCTCCTCGTGGTTCAGACGAGGCCAACGGTTTTGAAGACCGCGGGGTGCCCAGCACCATTGCCCCTTTGGTGAAACGGCTAAAAGGATGGGGTCGGTAGGGAAAGGGGAAACCATTTAAACCCGGCCAGACCTCTCCAAACTGAACCACGCGCGCCACTCACACGGGAAGCGTCAAGGTGGTTCACTCAGGTGAAGCCGGTATGGGAAAACATGGCTGTCTCCGGAAAGTTTCGGGATAATGTGAAGTATAAAATAGCCCATCTCGGCAGGTCAAAGTGATAATTCCTATGGCGACCGCAGCTGCCATAGACAAAATTGATAGGGCACACGTTCATGCCTGTCGTATCGGAAAGAAATCGACCGGTTGACGATAGACGAGCGAAGATTTAAGTTGCGGTCATTGAAAAAAGGAGGTCAAAGCCAATGAAATGCCCTACCTGCGGAAGTCTCCAGTTTTACGCCAAAGACCCCGAGGACGAATTCGAAGAAATCCGGTTTTCCCTCCAGGGGGACGATGTGGTGCCGGACTCGGCCAATGCGGAACCTTTGAAGATTACGTCCCAGACCGAGGCGTTCTGCGAGCGCTGTGCCTGGCACGGTCGGCTGGCGGAATTGAAGAAATAACCCCGATCGATCAATCTCAGCGGACCGACCGGGGTGCTGGACAGCATCAGAAAACGAACTGGCTGCCGGCGGCCGCCTGCTGGAAACGGTCGCCGAAGTGCTGGGCCAGAGTCATGGCGGCCTGGGGGCCGGTGCAGTGCGACACGCCCACCACCTTGACATCGAAGGCCTCGAAAGCTTCGATGGCGGCCCGGATCTGCTCCGGGGCGTAGAACATGAGGTGGGTGCCGCCCAGGATGGCGTGCAGGCGCGTGATGCCGAATGTCGTTTTGACGTGATCCAGGATGTTGAGCACGCCGCCGTGCGCGCATCCCAGGACCAGAACCGGGCCGGAGGGGGTTTCCAATAACAGGTTGGCGTCTTCGGCAATGGGGTCCGGCACGTGGCCTTCCCCCTGAGGCAGCACCAACTGGCGGTCCCCGGGGGTCTGCTCCGGCTGACGCGCATATGCGGTAATGAAATGAAAGCCCGGGGCAACCGCTCCGGTTTCCTCCCTGAAATCAAAAATTGCGCCGGCCGCTTCAAAAGCCTCCTGGGTTTGCGGGGGGCCGATATAGAGCGGGGCCACGGCCGGGTCGGGTGACAAGCGCGCCATGTGCCTGGCAAATACGGCCGGGTGAGCAATGATTTTTTTTGCGCCGGTTTGTTCCAACACCCAAGGCAGCCCTCCCGTGTGATCAAAATGACCGTGGCTCAGCAGGATGGCCTCGATGCCGTCAAGTTTGAATCCGCCGCTTTTGACATTGTGCGGCAGGGTATGCCCCTGCCCGGTATCGAAGAGATAGGTTTTGTCGTCATGTTCGATAAGGGCGGCAAACCCGTGCTCACCCAGAAAGTCTATCCGGCCGATATTGTTGTCGCAGAGAATCTGAACGGTTGTCATATTCAACTCCTTCCCTTGTTCACCGCGCCTGAGCGCGCCAGGTTCGTATTGCAGGCTGCCGTCACACTATCGTTGCGACGGGCAGCGCACGATCCAAATATAGTGAGATATAGCTCGTATTTTTGGCTTGCGTCAATGGTTTTTCAGTTCGATCCGAAATGGTCTATAACTTGCTAAATCGGACATGAATCATTAATACTAATAGGTATTGCGGTGCGGCACCGTCAGAAAACGACGGATAACCCCAAGCGTGCCGAATTGATTTGAAAAGAAGAAGCGCATTTCATTGAAGCGTTGCTCGCGGTGCAGTTGACTTATATCCTATCGCATGCTGACACTCTGAAGGAATAGGATGACCAACAGAGAGGGGGCGCATGGTGAAGTCTTATGACGTGGTTGTGGTTGGTTCCGGGTCCGGAGGTCAGACGGCCGCCTACACCCTGATGGAATACGGTCTTTCCGTGGCCGTGATCGAGAACAGCCCGACACCCGGGGGGATATGTGCTCTGGCGGGCTGCCAGGCCAAAAAATGGTATTACGAGGCCACCGAGACCATGGCCCGGGCCCGGCACCTGGCGGGCAAGGGATTGGTCACGCCGCCGGAGCTGGATTGGTCGGTCATCCGCGATCAAAAACGCGCGTTTACCGAACCGATACCGGACGGGACCCGCCAGGGGCTGAAGGGCGCCGGGATCGATTTCATCGCCGGCACGGCTGAATTCAAAGACGCCACCACCCTCATGGTGAACGGCGCGCCGGTCCAGGGGAAGTATATCGTCCTAGCCACCGGTGCCCATCCCATGACCCTGCCGTTCGCAGGGGCCGAGCACCTGATCACCAGCAGTGACTTTCTGGAACTCGACCGCCTGCCCCCCCGCATCGTGTTTATCGGTGGCGGCTTTATCTCCTTCGAGTTCGCCCATTTTGCCGCCCGCCTGGGGCCGGCGGAACAGGTGGTGATCCTGGAGGCCCTTCCCCGTCCCCTGGGGCCGTTCGATGCCGACATGGTGGAACAGTTGATGACGGCGTCGCGGGACGAGGGGATTGCGATTCATACCGGTGTCGATATAACGGGTGTGGAAAAAAAAGGCAGCGGCTTTGTTGTCCGCATGGGAAGCGGTGAGGTCTTCGAGGCTGATCTGGTGGTGCACGGCGCGGGCCGGGCGCCGACCATCGAAGACCTGAACCTTGAAGCGGGGCAGGTGGACTGCAGCCGTCGCGGGATCACAGTCGACAATACGATGCGGACCTCCAATCCGAAGGTGTTTGCGGTGGGGGACTGTGCGGCCACCATCCAACTGGCGCGGGTGGCGGACTACGAGGCCTATGTGGCCGTCAAGAATATTTTGGCGGAAGAGGAGGGTGGATCGGGCGCGGCGGTGGACTACCGGGCGGTGCCCTCCATTCTGTTCACCTATCCCGAATATGCCATGGTGGGCGCCACCGAGGACGCCCTCAAGCAGGACGGCATCCGTTATTTCAAAAATGCCGACCGCAATCTCTCCTGGCCGACCTACCGGCGGATCGGTATGAAACATGCCGCGTTTAAAGTGCTGGTGGACGACGCGAACCATGTTCTGGGGGCTCACATCATCTCCGACAACGCGGCCGGCCTGATCAACATCTTCAAACAGGCCATGTTGCACAATCAAACCGTAGACGATCTTTACTGGCAGCATGTGATGACCCCTTATCCGTCCCGCGAGAGCGACATCATCTACATGCTCAAACCGTTTTTCGAGGATGATCTGCTGGCTGGATTGTGAACGCCTCTCCGGTGTCCAACCGTCCAGGGAAAGGTCCCCTTCCGTTGACGCGAATTTGCCGCTTCACCATAGCGACGATTTTTTTGTTGAGTCTATTGCTGCCGTCCATTTTGCTGGCCGCCGATCCGGCCGCGAAACCGACAGCGTCGTCGGCCATCGGCATCGCCGATTCCATGGGTGATGCCATGCTCCAGCAGGCCACCGAGGTCCGGGAGGATCTCACCGAGCAGGCCCGCTCACTTTTCGAGCGCGAGCCCTTGGGGTGGGATTTGGGCACCCTGAATGCCATCTATCACTGGGCGCTCGATCTGCCGGAGCATATCCCAAACTTGATCAACCTGGTGATCCAACACAGCCGGCTCCTGGGGGTCGCAGGCTCCCTGGTCATGCTGGTTTTCCTCGTGGCTGTTCTCTACAGTCTGATCGGTCAGCGCCGCGTGCTGCGGCGTATCGAACGGGCGGTGGAACCCTACCGGGATAAGATTTCGGATAAGATTTATCCTTTCTTTCTCTCAGGGTTGCGGATTGTGGTGGCCGCCGTGATTCCCCTGGTCCTGCTGGCGGGCTACAGCCTGGTCAACGCTTTTATCACGTACGATGCGGCCTGGTTTGTCATTGCAGGGCGTTTGATCATTCTGTGGGCCCTGGGAGCTTTGGTGCTCAACCTGCTGCGCGAATCCCTGACGCGGGATCTGTTTGAGGTCACCACGAAATACGGCCGCGCGATCTACCGGCTGGTGCGGCTGGTGCTGTTTTACTCCCTGGCGGGCATCGCCATTTTCTGGTCGGCCAAGGCGCTCCGGCTGCCTGCCGATGTGTTGGCGTTCGCCCGGTTTGTGATTGCGTTGTCGATCGTTTTTCTCCTCTTCCTGCTGCACCTCAAGAAGAAGGCCCTGCTTTCTTTTATGCCCGATTTTCCCTATCCCGTCTATCAGGCGTTTCAGCGCTTTCTGCAACGCTACTATTACATCATCATCGGGGTGGTCCTGTCGGCGGCCCTGCTCTGGTGTTTCGGCTATGTCAATGTCGGCCGTATGGTTATCGTTAAAGTCTGGACTTCCGGTGCGGCCTTCGTTTTGATCATGCTGGCCTATCATGGGGCCCGGACGGCGCTGCTGCGCCGCACGCGCCACCTGCAGCGGCATGACGAGGCCGCCCAAACCGTGCAGCGTTCCTTGAGCAGTTTGTTGCTTTACGCCACGGTTATCGCCACGGTGTCGGTGGTGCTCAATCTGCTGGGGCTGCTGGGGATCTTGCGGCAGGTCATGTCGATCCCGGTGCTGGTTCTGGGAGGCGCCACCATCACCTTCTGGACCATTGTCAGCGTGGTCGTCATCCTGATGGCGTTCTTTTATGCCTCCCGGCTGCTCAGGGCCTACCTGGACTACCGGGTCTATCCGCACCTGGGCATCGACCAGGGCCTGGGGTATATCCTCAATACCCTGCTGAACTATGTCTTTTTGGGGATCGGGTTGCTGATTTCACTGCGGATCGTGGGGCTCGATCTGCGCCTCCTGATGGTGTTCGCGGGTGCTGTCGGTATCGGGGTGGGACTTGGCCTGCAGAGTCTGGCCGCCAATGTCATCAGCGGTTTCATCATCATCTTCGGCGGCAAGGTGCGCAAAGGCGACTGGATCGAAGTCGGTGGTACCTTGGGCGAAGTGACGGATGTTTATCTGGGCACCGCTAAAATCCGCACACGGGACAACATCGAATACCTGATGCCCAATGCCGACCTGGTGACCAATACCATTATCAATTATTCGCTTTCGTCAGTGTTCATCCGCATGGATCTGGCGGTAGGGGTGAGTTATAACGCCGATCCCCGCGAGGTGGAGAAAATTTTGGTGGACGTGGCGGCCAGCGAACCGCTGGTGTCTGATTTCCGTACGCCTTCGGTACGTTTCGTGGGGTACGGTGACAACAGCATCAATTTTGAGTTGCTCTTCTGGATTGATGTCCGCCAGACCGCGCGACGCCTGGTGCGCAGCAATCTCTACTTTGCGGCGTTCGAGGCGCTCAAAGCCGCCGGTATCGAAATCCCCTTTCCCCAGCGGGATCTGCACATCCGCAGCGGGTTGCCTCTGCCGCAACCGGCAAACGAATAACGTGGATCGCAATACCATCCAATTTGATTTGGATCATGCCAAGCAATTTCAAATTTTGACGGGCTCGTTTTTCTTACGATTATCGCGATCTACCCGTACTTCTTGCAAACGGTCGATACTGGCACGCTAATCATAAATTTGGCGTGCCAGTATTTTCGTGGGACAGCCTGTGACGACCCGGACCATTGGTCCAATCGCATTTTCTTGTCGAAAAACAATGTCATCTGAAGCTGATGCTTCCGTGCTGATCGATTGGGGCGACGGTCGCTGAAGCGGGTTGGCTTGACAACCCAATATCAGAGGTTTATTATCCCAACAATTCGATAAATGGCGAAATGTGAGGTATGTATGTTTGGATTCATGAATATCACCAAGGCCCTGGCCGACGAGAATCGAGTGCGCATCCTGATGGCGCTGAACGGAAGGAACGAGCTGTGCGTCTGCCAGTTGATCGACATGCTGCAATTGGCGCCATCCACGGTGTCAAAGCATCTTTTCATCCTGCGCAACGCTCGTTTGATAATGGGCCGAAAGGAAGGGCGCTGGATGTACTACCGACTCAACACCGAGGATGGGCCCCAAGTGGTCAGGGAAGCCATTGACTGGGTTGTACGAGCGGTGGTGGATGCCCCGGTCATTCATGAAGATATGGAACGGTTGAGCGATTTTCTGGCGGAATCCCCCAGGCTAAAATGCGGCGCTTAGGAGAATACAAATGTCGGAAACTACGAAACAACTCTCTTTTTTAGACCGATTCCTCACGCTGTGGATCTTCTTGGCCATGTTTGTCGGTGTAATGAGCGGCTATCTTTTTCCCGGCATACGCGATGCCATCAACTGGTTCCAGGTGGGCACCACCAACATCCCCATTGCCGTGGGGCTGATTCTCATGATGTATCCGCCCTTGGCCAAGGTGCGCTACGAGGAACTGCCCCGGGTGTTTCGCAACGGTAAGGTTCTGGCGCTGTCCCTGGTGCAGAACTGGATCATCGGCCCGATCCTGATGTTTCTGCTGGCCATCGCTTTCTTGTCCGGCCACCAAGAGTACATGGTGGGCCTTATCCTGATCGGTCTGGCCCGCTGTATCGCCATGGTCATCGTCTGGAACGACCTGGCCAAGGGCGATCGCGAATACTGCGCCGGACTGGTGGCTTTCAACTCCATCTTCCAGGTGCTCTTCTTTTCATTTTACGCTTACATCTTCATCACCCTGGTACCCCAGTGGCTGGGAATGCAGGGCATGGTGGTGAACATCTCCATCGGCCAGATCGCCGAAAGTGTCTTCATCTACCTGGGCATCCCTTTCATCGGCGGGATGGTGTCGCGGTTTTTGGGCCTTAAGCTCAAAGGCCGCGACTGGTACGAAAACACCTTCATTCCCCGTATCAGCCCGATTACCCTAATCGCCCTGCTGTTTACGATTCTGGTGATGTTCTCTCTCAAGGGCGACTACATCGTCCAGTTGCCTTTGGACGTCGTTCGCATCGCCATCCCTCTGGGAATCTATTTCGTGGTCATGTTCCTGGTGTCGTTTTTTCTGTCGATGAAAGCAGGGGCCACCTATGAGCAATCGGCCACGTTGAGCTTCACGGCGGCTTCCAACAATTTTGAGTTGGCCATCGCCGTGGCCGTGGCGGTCTTCGGCATCGATTCGGGCCAGGCTTTTGCGGCCGTGATCGGCCCGCTGGTGGAAGTGCCGGTCCTGATCGCCCTGGTAAACGTGGCCTTCTGGTTCAAGCGCCGGTATTTCCCTCACGAGATAAAGACCGTTACCGGCGTCTGCCACGTGCATCATCGGCCGCAGGGGCATGAAGCCTGTGCTGACAAAGAATTCTGATCATCATTTTCGAGGCGGCAACCATCTGCGCCAAGGGTGACTATCGCCTCTACCACCAGGCCTTATCGGACCATGTCCTGCCCCGGATCGAGCTGGAGGGACTCGATATGAAAGCCGTCCTCAAGGCGTGCGAAACGGATTTGGTCCTTCTGAAAAACAATCTATCCCTTTAATGAGGTGCATCATGAAAGAAGAATCCGTTGACATCATCCGTCAAATCGTAAGAGACCGCTATGCCCAAGCCGCAGGAGGATCGGGATGCGGCTGCTCATCCGAACCGGCATCGCCGTGCTGCGGCTCCGGGTCGACCGCCGCTTTGGACCTGAACCAGCTGATGGGCTACACCCCGGAAGAACTGGACAGTGTGATCGAGGGGGCCAACCTGGGGCTGGGGTGCGGCAACCCCACCGCCATCGGCTCTCTCAAGCCGGGGGAGGTTGTGCTGGACCTGGGCAGCGGCGGCGGGTTCGACTGCTTTCTGGCGGCCAAAAAAGTCGGTGACCAGGGCCGGGTAATCGGGGTTGACATGACGCCTGACATGCTCAGCAAGGCCAGAGAAAATGCGGCTCGCATGGAAGCCGGCAATGTCGAATTCCGTTTGGGTGAAATTGAACATTTGCCGGTGGCCGACAACAGTGTGGATGCTGTCATTTCCAATTGCGTCATCAATCTTTCCCCTGAGAAGGCGCAGGTCTTTAAGGAGGCCTTTCGCGTTTTAAAGCCGGGCGGACGCCTGATGATTTCCGATGTGGTGGCCATGGCCGAAATGCCGGAAGCGCTGCGCGAACAGGCGGCCATGCTGACGGGCTGCATCGCCGGGGCCGAGCATGTCGATCGGATCAGGGCATTATTGGCGGCGGCAGGGTTTAGGGATGTCAGGATCGACCTGAAGGACTACAGCAAAAAATTAATCAGCGGATGGTTTCCCGGCAGTCGCGCCGAAGACTATGTGGCCTCGGCGAGTATTGAAGCTGTAAAAACATCCCCGTGACTTATCGAATGAAGCAACATCAGAGACGTCGTATTGGGGCTTCCCCAACATAACAATTTTGTCAGCCACGATTTTAATGAGATAATCTCAATCTGTATCTTTTTTGCGCCTGGATCGGTGAATCCTTCTCTATTTCTTTCCCATCCCCCACAGGAAAAAGACGACGGACAAAATCATCAGCAGGACGCCGAAGGGCGGATTCTTTTCGGCGATGTGCAGGTTTACCCCTGAGACCAGAAGCCCCACCGTAAGTACCATCCAGGCAAAGCGCTTAACGGACAGGTCGATGCGCCGGATGGCCTGCCGGGTTTCGGGAGAGAGGGAGACCTGGATGGTCAGGGCCCCCTGGCGGGCACGGGTGAGGACTTGGTCCAGCTGGCCGGGGATGCGCCAGAGGTGGCGTCCCAGCATGAAGAGTTCGTCCCAGATGCCCTGCCAGTCGCCGGTCAGTTCCTCCTTGGCAAAGCGGCGGGCGTAGGGCAGGGTTTTGGTCCAGGGGTCGAAATCCGGGTCCAGGTGCGTGGCCAGGCCGGCCAGGATACCGACGGCCCGCCCGATGAGCAGCATGTCGGCCTGGATCTGGAAGGGCGCCTCGGCAATGATATCGCGGTATTCCTGCCAGAAATAGCGCATTTCCCGGAACGCGGTTTCGTGGATTTTTCCCAGGCGAAGCCCCCAGATTCGCCGGAGCCAGTCCTGGTGGATTTCCTCCAGGCGGCGCAGATCCGTACCGGGGCGCAGCGCGCCGGCCACCACGTAAGCCTGAATCACTTTGTGGGCATCCTGGGTACCGATCCCGATGGCGGCGGTGCGCATGGCGGCTTTCAGGCGTTCGGAGATCACGGCGGTCATGCCGAAATCGATGAAGACCAGTTGAAAGGGGCGGTTGTCACAGAAGGGCACGGGGTCTCCGGGGCGAAAGTCTTCGCAGGCGTCAGCGGAGGCTTGGTCTCCCGTCAGGGGCCGCACGAAGAGGTTGCCGGGATGGGGATCCACGTGAACGAAGTTGGAAACGAAAATCTGCCGCATATAGGCATCGTAGAGCACCTCGGCAACCTGCTGTGGAGCGATACCGGCGGCGGTCATGGCGTCCATGTCGTCGATTTTGATGTAGGCTACATTTTCGAGTGTCAGGACGGCGGGGGTGCAGAAATCGTCATAAATGAGAGGCACATAGACATGCGGCTTGCCGGCGAAATCGGCCGCAAAGCGTTTGAGGTTTTCTTTTTCCTGATGAAGATCGAGTTCGGCGCGGGTGGTGCGGATGAACTCCTCCAGCAGCATGTCCAGATCCATACGCAGACGGATTTGGCGGAAGCGTTTGAGCCAGCCTGTGATGCGCCGCAGCGCTTCAAGGTCCGTTTCCACGATGTCGTGAATCTGCGGCCGCAGCACTTTGACGATGACATCTTCCCCCGTGGGCAGTTGCGCTTGATGGGCCTGGGCCAGGGAGGCCGCGCCCATGGGCTCCGGCGCGAAGCGACTGAAAATCATGGCCAGAGGGCGCCCGAAACTGGCTTCCACCACGGCGGCGATGCCGTCATAGGGGGATGGGACGGCTTCATCCTGCAGGCTGGCCAGTTCCCGCGTGATCTCCGGCGGGAAAAGGTCCACCCGGGTGCTGAGGAATTGTCCCAGCTTGATCAGGACACCGCCCATGTCGGTGGCGATATCGCGATAGCGGCGGGCGATGGCCTGCCAGCGCTGAAGGGGGGCGGAGCGAAAATAGCCCAGCAGGGGTAAGGCCATGATGATATCCCACCAGAGGGTCTGGCCGAACACGCCGGCCGCGAAAGCGATAATGCGACGATACCGCTTGCGCTGGATCACGGGCGGCTTGTAGTTGTCGGGAGCCATGACGTGTCTTCCCTCCGGTATGACATGCGATAAATGCGGCCGGTTGGCAGAAAGAACGGTTGCGGTGCGGCAAAACGGAGATCGAAGGCGATGGGGATCAGACCGTATTGGGTGATGAGGTGTATCGGGTGCCGCATGGAAATCGGTGAAGACGCATCAGCGGTCGATGGCTTTCCTCACATGGCCGCTATTTTGCTGTACTGCAAGCCGGAGGCCGTCGTCAACCGGAAGATCGAAAGGCGGGAAGGCGCCGCATGGTGTCAAGCGAATCCATATATTCCGCCTTTCAATCGTCAACTTGTTAGGCAGGAAAGGCGCTCATGTTCCAGCCGGGCCACGGGCTCCATCCGAAATTGTCTTATTATCCGGGGTGTTTAAGCCACGCTAAAAAACCGCGCTTTCAAAAACAGAAGGCTGGCACACAACATGCTTATTCATCAGGCCACACACAAAACGCATGGTGCGACAACGCCTCTTGATTCTCTGCCTGCCAATGATTTTTCCTTTAGCTGATCTGTCTGCTGACACTTAGAATCGATCCGAAACGTTTTACGTTTTCCGTCGTGATAACGGCTGTAAGGCCGATGGCGATTATGAAAAACTTTTTTCAGCTCCAGGAGGCAATCCATGGAAAAAACAGGCGCCGAACTGATGTTGGGATGGTTCGAAGATATGTGGACACAGGGGAACGGGAGTTCCATTCCCCCGTTGTTGGATGCATCCCGTGCAACTTTAGAAGGCGGGGCTTCCGTACCGATCGGTTCCGAGGAAGCCCAACGGGCACAGCGCGCGCTCAAGGAGGCGCTGACGGATATCCGGTTGGACTTCGAGTCGTTCACGAGCGACGGCGACCAGGTGTCCTGTGCCATGGTGGTCAATGCAAGGGACAAAATCTCGGGTGAGGCGGTGACCTTTCGATCCACGTTTGACGGCCGGGTCCGGGATGGACAGTTGGTATGCGTCTCCAATGCCATCGACGCGCTGTCGTTGGGATAGACGCGATATCCAAAAAACTCTTGGCTTCCAGCAAGATTTCTTCACATCCGCAATTGCGGCCACTATCGGCCGAAGGTGCATTGCGGATAAGTGCAAACCGGGCAGTCCCGGCAGAAGCCGCCGTGGCCCATTTCCGCCAGTTCACTGCGGCCGATTATCAGTCCGGCCAGGATTCTTGGCAGCAGGAGATCGAAGCTGGTGGTTTTGTGATAGAGGCCGCAGGCCGGTACACCGATAACGTTTATCTCCCCGATCCGGGCCACCAGGGTCATGGCTCCCGGCAGAATAGGGGCGCCGTAGACCAGATTCGTGCAGCCCGCATCCAGCAATCCCTGGCGCGTCACGTCATCCGGGTCCACCGACAATCCGGCGGTGGTGACGATCAGCCCGGCACCGGCCGCGATCATCTTTTCAACGCCATCCCGGATGGCCGGGCGGTCGTCCGGCACGATAGCGGTTTTGACGACCGTGCAATCGTAGGTCGCCACCTTGGAACGGATAATGGGAATGAAGCTGTCCTGAATCAGTCCCTGAAATACTTCCGTTCCCGTTACCAGGATACCGACGTTGACCGGCACCATCGGCGCCACCCGAAACAGCGGGCCTGTGGACAACACGGCCATGGCAGTATGGAAATCCGTTTCCGGAAGGTAGAGCGGAATGGCCCGGGTGGCGGCCAGGGCGGATTGTGTTTCAACGACGTCGAAACATTTCCGCGAGGCGCACATCACCCCTTCGACCGTATTGAAGGCCGATAGCCGCTGGTGATCGACGACCAGCAATCCGTTACGGTTGGCGGACAGGGTGACCTTGCCCTCACGGGGCGGGGTGCCGTAACGGACGCCCGGTCCGGCCATGGCGTCGGCAAAGGCCAGCGCCGCCTGGTTTTCATGAACCCATCCAGGGATTTCACGGGCGGCATCGCCTACGTAGACATGCTGGCGTCCCATCTGCTGCAGCCGGCAGATATCCCCTGTGGTCATCAATTGCCCTTGCGTGAAGGCGGGGCCTTTGGTTTGCTTCGGCACAACCCGGGTCATGTCGTGAAGCGCGCGTTTTCCGGAAGCCGCCACGACCGGGACCACTTTCAGGGTCGGGCCCTGGGTTATTTCCCGGGGTTCGACGACGCGCCTCTGGGCATAGGGCGCCTCGCCCTGGCATCCGCGGCAGATGCCGCCGTGGATCATGGGATAGGCTTCACCGCACAACGGGCAGCTAGCGATTCGGCCTTTGCTGCTTTTTATGCGATAGGACGGGTGAATGGTGGCGGGCGTGCGGGACAGGCTGTCGGCGCCGGCCTGCCGGATTTCTTCCAGCAAGCGGTCAAAGTCCTGCTCCGGCTTGGGTTTGCGCTTATAGAACCAGTCAAAAAATTCCGGCCAGTGCTGCAGTTTGGCCGGATCGAGGAAGACCCTGACACCGTCTCCGTTGAATTTGTCGTACAGGGTCAGGGCAAACCGTCCCAGGTCTTTTATCTTCAGCCAGTTGTTGCCCACGGTACAGGGGGTGAGCATCTGGACGGCGTCGGGCAGACAGCTGCTGGTTTCGCAGACCGCATCGAACAGAATGTCTTCCGGCAGATGCTCGCGGGCCCAGTCCACCATCTTGAGCCCGATCACCAGGCCCGGGGCCACATGGCCGTGAAATAATCGTATGAAGTCGAGGGCCTCGGGATAGGTGTATTCGTTCCCCCGGCAATCCCGGCACCATGGGGGATCGACCGACAGGACCGCATCGCCATGGCACGAATTCGCTTTCTGCGGGTTCGGCGCGGCAGCCTTCGGCATCATTATTTCATGCCCTCTCGTTTTCATCGATTCCTATCCTATCGAAGTCGGCATTAGGTCAGTTGGATGGTTAATTCGTTGTCGGACAATGTAACGGCGAATACCCGCAGCGGTTTTTTGGCTGCGCCGCCCAGCGGCTGGCCGCCATAATCGAACGTGGATTTGCTGACGCTGCAGCATTCGATGTGGTCGGTTCCAGGCAGGATGTCGATGCGTCGGCCCATGTGGGTGCAGCGATTGGCAAAGGCGTGAAAGTCGCCGTCTTTCCCGTGGACGACCAGGGTTCGCACCGGCAGGCCCTTGCCCTCGAGGCGGACCGCGCTGCCCGGAGAGGCGAGTTCCGGCATCTGATTCAAGTCGATCGTGATGGACTGGTTGGCAACGTTCCAGCCGGCATCATTGCCCGGAAGCGGTGTTTCGCTGATCCCGAAGATTCGTTTCAGCCATTTCATAAGGGTCTCCTTTTTTCATTTTTTTGCCATCAAACAGCCTCCACCCGGCAGGGGACGAAGCGGTGCAGCGGTGTCCCCAGGAAGTCCCGATGGGTGTTTTTGGTCAGGCGATTGACATTGAGGCCGTAAACCTGGCCGTCATAAAGCAGGCCGAACCCATGGGGGATCAACACCATGCCGCGGCGAACCTGGCCGGACACCTGCAGTTCCCCCTGCGCGCTGCCGGCCGCGGTGGTCACCGTGACGATCTGGCCGTCCGCCAGCCCCAAGGCTTCAGCGTCGTCCGGGCTCAGGGCGATGGTGCAGGCGCGCTTGTTGCGGTTCCATTCCGGGTTGCGCATCAGGGTATTCATATTGGTGTCCATGTGGCGGCCCGCATTAAGGACCAGGGGCAACGCTTCCGGCAATTTGAGATCTTCGGCTTCGCTGACAGCATCGAGGGTCCGGGCCTGGGCGGCCAGTTCGGGGATCAGGACTTCGATTTTTTCCGACGGCGTGCGCAGATTGGCCAAATTATTCTCGGTGTCGGCCTGCCCCACCCAGAGGCCCTGGGGGGTGTCCACGATGGCCTGAAAAATGCGGTCGCCCTGGTCGATTCCCGTTTCGAATCCGGCCCGGGCGGCGTTTTTTCGAAAGCGCTTGGGGGCCGTCATCAGCATGCCCCACAACGCGGCGAGATTGGCACTGCCCCATTCGCGTCCCAGGGTGCGGGCCAATACAAACGGCATGGCTTTCAGCGCCCTGGGTTCGGTTGCGGCCCATTCCATCAGCTGGGCGCCGAAGGTTAACCGGTCGCCGCCGGCCGCTTTGTGCAGCGATTCGGGTATGTCCGGCACCAGCCCCAATTTGTCGGCCAGCAGGGTAAAGATCTGGGCGGCCTCCAGGCACTGGCCCGGCGGTTCGACGATGGGTGGCCGCATTTGGAAATAGACCCCCGGGAAGGTCCAGGGGAAGAACGTGCCGTCCCAGGACTCGTAATAGGAGCGACAGGGCAGCACATAATGGGCATGCCGGGCGGTTTCGCTCATGACGATCTCATTGACCACCAGCAGGTCGAGTTTGTCGAAAGCGGCTTCGTAGGCCGTGGTATCGGCGTAGGCCCGCAGGGGATTGCAGGCGCTGACATAAACCGCGCGCAGCCGCTCGGGATGATCGCTGAGGATTTCTTCCGGCATGGCATTGGGGGGGAAGGACCCGGCGGCCACCGCCGGCAGATCGGTGGTGACGGTGCGCCAGTTTTGGGGGTCCCGCTCGTCGGCATGAAACCCCATGGGCATGACCATACCCGGGATGACGTTGCCGCCGCGTCGGCCGAAAAGACCGCAAACCGCCCCGAGAACATGCATCAGGTAGGAGTTGAGCGTGCTGTGGCGGCCCATGTAGATGCCCAGATCCGGGTGCAGGCACCAGCGGCGGGTGGTCATCATACGGCAGAGGTCGCGCACCGGAGCGTCTTCGAGTTCACAGACGGCCAGGGCGGCCGCCACATCGACATCTTCAAACCAGGGCCGAATGGTATCCCAGCCGTCCACGTATTGCCGGATATAGTCGGTCGCCTCCCATCCCTCGGCCACGATGATGGCGATCATGGCTTTCATCAGGAGGGCATCGGTGCCGGGCCGCACCGGCAGGTGAAGGTTGGCAACGGCGGCGGTTTCGCTGCGGCGCGGATCGATGGCGACCAGCAGCCGGTCGGGATCCTTGCTGAAAGCGGTCAGGACCTTGCGGGCCTGGGGCATCTGGTGGCTCTGCATGCCGTTCCACCCCCAGGCGACGATCATATCGGCGGCGTGCTCGTCGGGGATGGCGATGTTGTACTGCCGTCCCAGCACACGGCCCGTGACCCACCAGGCACCGCTGAATTCCTGACCGGCCGAAGAATAATAATAACGGGATCCCATCGCCCGCAGCAGTCCAAGGCCAAAGGCGGCCTCGAAATGGCCGCCCTGGGCACTGCCCCCCATGTAGGCCAGGCAGCGCGGCCCGTGGCGATCCACCAGCGACCGCATTTTTTCAGCGATTTCCGTGATGGCCTGGGCCCATGGAATCGGGGTGAAGTCCTCCCCCACCCGTTTGAGCGGTGTGGTCAGCCGGTCTTTAGGGTACTGGTGATAAAGGACATTCAGCCCTTTGCGGCAGACATACCCTTCGCTGCGCGGATTGTCCTTGTCCGGGCGAACTTTCACCATGCGGCCGTTTTCCACCAGAATTTCCAGACCGCAGTTCTGGGCGCACAGGACGCAGCCCGTTTTATGCCATGTACTCATGCGACTGTCCTCCTTGGACAAAACGTTTACATGAGACCTCGTTCTTTGGCCATGTTCACGTAGGTTTCAACGACGTTGGCCGGTGGTTCGTATTGTTCGTCGGCCTTTTTCCGGTGCATGACCAGCGCGTCGTTCGGGCATTCCGGCACGCATAAGCCGCACCCGATACAGCGCTCCGCATTGATCCGGGCGACATCGTCGACGGTGATGGCATCCATCTGGCAGCGGTCGACGCAGGCTTCGCAGGCAATGCAGTTGTCCGCGATGACTTCGGCATAGTAATTGGTATGAACCACCTTGGCCGGGCTGTCCAGTGTTTTCAGGTTTTTAAGCACCTGGCAGCAGCAGCCGCAGCACATGCAAATATTGGTGGGTTTTTTGGCGTTGCCCGGCTGGAGCACCAGGCCGGCCGCCATGCCGATGCGCAGCTTGTCGAGGGCTTCTTCCTTGGAAATAGCGCGTCCCAGGCCGTTTTCTTCATAATAGTAGGCCCCGCCGCCGAAGGACAGGCAGACCTCCGAAGGTTTGCCGCAGCCCTTACCGACCATCTCATGCTCTTTCCGGCAGATGCAGGGCGATACCACGATTTTGGACTGGCTCCTGATAATCTCTTCCGCCACTTCATACGGCATGGTGCGCATCTCCGCCGATACGCTCTGGGCCACCGGTACCACCCGCAACTGTTTGGTTTCCTGTTTGGTCCAGTTCTCCTTCATCAATAGCGGCAGATATTCATTGACGTCCCGGATCAACGCTTCATCCAGGTCATTGAGATGATATTCCCAGATGCCGATCACGAACTGGGCCGCCATGTAATATGGCAATCCGCCTTTGGTCGAGCGGTAGATCAACCCCTTGCGGGACATTTGGTCCAATTGGGGGGCCAGGGTGTTGCTGTCCCGTCCCGATCGTTCCGCAATGGATGCGGCCGGTTCGGGCATCATGGTGAGACAGAGGGCGATTTCCGCTTCATCCGCCGTGAAAAGTCTTTGGAGAATTCTCAGCTCGACCCCGTTTTCGGTTGCCGGGTATCCGGCGGGCAGGCGATCGAGGTGATGGGCCAGTCGTTGGTAGACGTCGGTCATGGTTTGCTCCCTTGGCATGGATGGCGTCGTCGGGGCACGGCTTAACCGCCCCGGTGTACCGCCTGAATGGTTGTTGCCCGATATTAGACCTTGTCGCCAGGAAAGAAAAGTGGCATAAATGACAAATATAGTGCGAAATGTGCCACATCTTTCAAAGGAGAGCCTTGTGCCCCACATCACCTGTCTGGTGTTGGAAGGATGCCTGTTTTCAGGGACGGCCGGTCTGATGGATGCTTTCGGTATCGCCAATCTCTGGCAGCAGGCGGTTGACGGCAAGGATGCCCAGCCGCTCTTCAAGAGCGACATCGTCACGGTTGACGGGCGGACGGTAAGTGCCCACGGCGGGATTACCATTCAATCCCGGCGGTCGATCGCGGATGTGGACCAAACCGATGTCATTCTGGTCCCGCCGCTCCTGCCCAATGTCGGCCCCCCGCCCAAACGGATGGACGCCGTGCTTGCCTGGCTGGTCGACCAGCACCGGATTCAGACACGCGTTGCTGCGCTCTGCACGGGTACCTTTATTTTGGCGGAGACGGGATTGCTGGATGGTAAAAAAGCCACCACCAACTGGCAATATGCCCGGATGTTCCGGCGGCGTTATCCGCGGGTTCATCTTCAGCCGGAAAAAGTCATGACCGAGGACGCCGGCTTGATCTGCACCGGGGCGGCAACCTCTTTTTTCCAGCTGGCCCTTTACCTGATCGATCATTTCGGATCGGCAGACCTGGCGCGGTCCTGCGCCAAGGCCCTGCTGGTGGATCCCAACCGGGCGAGCCAGGCCCCCTATGCCATTCTCGATCTGCCGCGGGATCATGGCGATGCCGGCGTGCTGCAAGCCCAGCGCCTGATGGAAAAGGACTATGCTGCACCCCTCGTCATCGATGAGATTGCCCGGCAGGTGGGCATCAGCCCGCGCCATTTCAAGCGGCGGTTCAAGCAGGCCATCGGTGAAACACCGTTAGGCTATCTGCAGCGGGTGCGCATCGAGGCCGCCAAAATAAAGCTGGAGCGCTCCAAAGCACCCGTCAGTGAGATTACCTGGCAGATCGGCTATGCGGACAGCAGTTCCTTCTGCCGGCTGTTCAAGAAAACCACCGGACTTTCCCCACGCGATTATCGTGAAAGATTTTCGCGGCCCCAGGCATCCTGAAAACAATGGTGATGAGGGGGCGGCGATAAAAAGAGTTTGACAGACGCCATCGTATAAGGCACCTAAATTCAGGCGGCATCCTTTTTTTCCGGTGGCATTGACGGGGGGCTTGAATGGGGCAGGCGGAACTGACCAAGATCAAAACCATGGTGGGCGACTACCGTCAATTCAAACTGAAATTCATTCAGTTCGTCAAGCATTGCCAGCAGCTTGCGCGCGAAAACAACTTGCCCGAAATTGCCGTGGATGAGATCCGGGGCAACGCCGCCACCTGGCTGGTGATGGATCGGTCCGTCATGGTGCGGTTTGGACTGGTGCTTGCGCCGGACGGTACCTTCCGGGGAAG
The DNA here is from genome assembly GCA_014237395.1 of Desulfobacteraceae bacterium. Taxonomy (GTDB): domain Bacteria; phylum Desulfobacterota; class Desulfobacteria; order Desulfobacterales; family UBA5852; genus JABZFP01. The sequence goes on from JABZFP010000030.1 coordinate 136,317, forward strand.
GATCGATTTTGATCTGCCGCCGGGGCCGGGCTCGGACTTGCCGATGACCGTTTTTTCGCTCTATTTCGACCGCAAGGGCAACATGCTGGAAAGCGCTTCGGATGCCTTCAGCAACCGGCGTATCATTGACGAGCACGATGTCCCCTACATCCTGCACCGCTTTCTGCATAAATTCCTGCAGCATCTGACGTAGATTGAATCGACCGCTACCGATAGATCGCGCAACTCAATCTGAAAGGGTTGTCAACCGGTCAGCCTCGGCCACTTGATGAGCCGGGAAGGGTACGATGGCCTATCCCCCCTCCTTGCATCCTGGTTTCTCGAACTTATTGTATTGGAGTCAAGCCGAACATGGCGGCTTTGCTTTTCTATCCGCCGGCATTTCGACGCCTTGCGTTTTCGTGAGATCGCTGGGCAACGCCGGTTTCGAAAGGGAAAGCATATGGCTTGTCGGGTCCGAACCTTTTGACATAACTGGCCGGTACTGTTACAAGGCCTTAAGTCCTACCCGTTAGACCAGCCGGTTTGATATTTCTTCAGTCTTACATCTGCGGCCACACGGCAACATTCCGATTTCTCAGCTGTCGGCGCGCAGTAATCGGTGTCCTTATTTTATGGATGACGTTTCACCGTCAATACCATCGTCGGAAATGATGACACCATCGTTTCTGAAACGGGTTTTCCCGAAGACATCATAGCAAAGGAGGGTCCCATGAAACACTTTGGTGTTCTGTTGTTAACCATACTGGTGGTCCTGTTGCCATTGACAGTGGGGGCGCAGGAGATAAAAGACTATTCCAAAACGATCGCCGTGTTTAAATCGTCACCGCAAGTACAGCCGTTTTTCAAAAACTGCTATGGCTACGCGGTATTTCCCACCGTCGGAAAGGCGGCGCTGGTCGTGGGCGGCGCATACGGCGAAGGGCAGGTTTATCGCGGGGGCAAAGTGACCGGAACAGCCAAGCTGGTTCATGCGTCCTTTGGGCTGCAGTTGGGCGGCAAGGCTTTCAGCGAGATTGTTTTCTTCCAGGACAAACGCGCCTATGAAGAGTTTATCAGCGGCGAATTCGAATTCGATGCCAAGATGTCGGCGGTGGCCGTGACGGCGGGTGCCCAGGCCCAGGCCGGTACGAGCGGGAAATCGGCCAGCACCACGGCCGGACCGAAAACCGGCACCCAGGCTGAAACGACATACAAGAGCGGTATGGCCACGTTTGTGCACGCCAAGGGCGGGTTGATGGCGGAATTGGCGGTTGGCGGACAGAAATTCAGTTTTAAACCACTTTGAAATCGTCCTTATTGATGATGCCGTGAGAGGGGGTTGCGATGAAAATGTTACGATGGGGGTTATTGCTGTTAGCATGCCTACTCATGCCGCTGACCGGAAGCGCCCAGCAGGTGCACGACTACTCCAAAGCCAAGAATGCTTTCCGGTCAGCTCCCGAGGTGCGGTGGTTTTTTGATAACGCTTACGGCTATGCGCTGTTCCCCGTGGTTGGCAAAGCCGCATTGATTATCGGGGGCGCTTACGGGGAAGGCCAAGTCTACCGGAAGGGCGAGATCACCGGAACGGTAAATCTGATTCACGGTTCGATCGGGTTCCAGTGGGGTGGGCAGGCCTTCAGTGAAATTATTTTCTTCCAGAACCAATGGGCTTACGAGAAATTTACCCGTGGCCAATTTGAGTTCGATGCCAAAGCATCGGCAGTGGCCATTACGGCGGGTGCCTCGGCCAAAACCAGCACCACCGGGACTTCCGCCAGTGCCACGGCCGGTCCCCAAACCGGCGTGCAGTCGAAAGCCTACTACACCAACGGCATGGCGACTTTCGTGCATGTCAAAGGCGGCCTGATGGCGGAGCTGGCAGTGGGCGGACAGAAATTCAACTTCAGGCCGCTGTAGTCCCTGGCGTGGTCTTTAGAGGCCTGGTTGATGGCCATTCCTGTGCGCCGTGACCCCGTTGGTGCGGTCGCTTTCCCCCAGGCGTTCCGCCTTGTCTTCCGTGTTGCCCGGCTGATTGGGCCGGGCAACATTGCCGCCTTGCACCGCCTATCGCTGGCAGGTGCGGGTGTTCGTGCGCCACTAACGCCAGGCTGCAGGCGTCGTATTCCAAGCACTTTCTTCCCCATGATTATTCAGACGATAGTGGCATCGCTATTGATCCCGTGGATTTCCGGATTATGTTGGATAGACCGGTTTTCGATCCGGCATTCATGACGTTAGAAAGGAGCAGCCATGGCGTCTAAACTAAATCGCACCAGCCGCCGCATCACCGAGCCCAAGTCCCAGGGGGCCTCCCAGGCCATGCTGTATGGCGTGGGACTCACGAAAGCGGATATGGGCAAGGCCCAGGTAGGTATCGGGAGCGTCTGGTACGAGGGCAACCCCTGCAACATGCATTTGAACGATCTGGCGGCCGAGGTCAAAAAAGGCGTCGATGCCGCCGGTCTGGTGGGCCTGCGGTTCAACACCATCGGTGTCAGCGACGGCATTTCCATGGGCACCGAAGGCATGAGCTATTCGCTGCCCTCCCGGGATATCATTGCCGATTCCATCGAAACCGTCATGCGGGCGCAATGGTACGACGCCAATATTGCCCTGCCGGGATGTGACAAGAACATGCCCGGCTGCCTGATGGCCATGGCCCGGGTCAATCGTCCGTCGCTCATGGTCTACGGCGGCACCATCCGGGCCGGCAATCTGGACGGGGTCAAGCTTGATATCGTATCGGCCTTTCAGAGTTACGGCGAGTATATTGCCGGTACCATCGACGAAGACCGCCGGCGGGCCATCGTGCAGAAAAGCTGTCCGGGGGCCGGGGCCTGCGGGGGCATGTACACGGCCAACACCATGGCCTCGGCCATCGAAGCCATGGGCATGGCGCTGCCCTTCAGCGCCAGCCGCCCGGCCGATTCCAGGGAAAAGCGCGAGGAATGCCACCGTGTCGGAGCGGCCATCCGGCGCCTGCTGGAAGAAGACATCCGGCCTCGTGATATCATGACGCGCCAGGCCTTTGAGAATGCCCTGGTGATCATCACGGTGCTGGGAGGCTCCACCAACGCCGTTCTCCATTTGCTCGCCATGGCGCGGGCGGTTGATGTGCCCCTGACGCTGGACGACTTCCAGAAGGTCAGCGACCGGGTTCCCCTCCTGGCGGACATGAAACCCAGCGGTCAATACGTCCAGGAGGATTTCGATCGGATCGGCGGCCTGCCGGCCCTGATGCAGTACCTTTTAGGCGAAGGGTTGCTGAACGGTGACTGCATGACCGTCACCGGGCAAACCCTGGCGGAGAATCTCAAGGCGGCAGCGCCTCTATCCGAGAACCAGACGATTATCCGCCCGCTGGACAACCCCATCCATCCGCGTGGCCATATCCAGATTCTGCGCGGCAGCCTGGCCCCGGAGGGGGCCGTCGGAAAGATTACCGGCAAGGAGGGCACGGCGTTCAGCGGTCCGGCCAAGGTCTTCGATTCCGAAGAAGCCATGCTGGCGGCACTGGAGAAGCAGCAGATCCATCGGGGCGAGGTGGTGGTGATCCGCTATGAAGGTCCCCAAGGCGGTCCGGGCATGCCGGAAATGCTGACGCCGACCTCCGCCATCATGGGCGCCGGCCTGGGCGGCGACGTAGCCTTGTTGACGGATGGGCGTTTTTCAGGGGGCTCCCATGGCTTCATCGTGGGACACATTACGCCGGAGGCCCAGGCAGGCGGACCGATTGCGCTGATTCGAAATGGTGACGTCATCACCATCGATGCGGCACAAAACCGCATCGACGTCCATGTCAGCGAAGAAGATCTGGCGTCCCGCCGCCGGGAATGGTCACCACCGCCCTTCAAAGCCACCCGGGGGGTGCTCTACAAGTATATCAAAACCGTGACATCGGCGTCAGAAGGCTGTGTGACAGATACCTGACGCAAGGCTGACGGTTTCGTAAGAAGTCCGATCCGCCAGAGGCGGACACCGTCCCTGAAAAGGGATAAATATCGGCGTTACGCGTATCCCTCGTCACTGCGGCGTACGATTAGTACGCCTCGCTCATCGGAATTCGCAAGCCGTATCTCGAACTTCTTACGAAACCGTCTGAAATCAGACTTTTTGAGAGTCCATCAAGGTTGAAATAGCGTATTCTTATGCTGGCGGATGCAGCCAGAGATCGTGGGTTGTTTCAAATCGGTCGATGTCGGCCGCATACGCCAAGGTTTGCGCAATATCGTCCAGTCCCCGCTGTAACTTGTCTTTGATTCCGGGGTCGATCCTGAACGCGAACACGGGCTGTTGGGCATCGGCATGGAAGGTTACCGTCTGGGAGGGCAGATCGGCGGTCGCCGTCAGGCCGGGATGGTGTTTCACCAGATCGAATATGGCATCCACGTCGGCTTCGGCCAACTCGATGGTCAGCAGGCCGTTTTTGACGGCATTGGAGCGGAAGATGTCGGCAAAGCCTTGCAGGCGTTCGCCGTTGATTTCCTTCCAGGGGGCGATGACAACGCGGTACCCATCCTGGGCCAAGGCCCAGACCGCATGTTCCCGGCTGGAGCCGCAGCCGAAATTGTTGCGGGTGACCAGGATCGACCGGCCCTCGAAGCGGGGCTGGTTGAGTTCGAAGCCGGCATCCGGGGTCCCGTCGGGTCCATAGCGCCAGTCAAAAAACGCATTCGGGCCATAGCCGATGCGCTTGATGGATTTTAAAAACTGTTTGGGAATGATGGCGTCCGTATCGACATTGGCGCGGTCCAGGGTTGCCACGATACCGGTGTGCTGGGTGAAGGGTGTCATGATATGATTTCTCCCATATTCATTTTATCTAAACCATCCGTCTCAATTCAAGGACCATGAGAGGGGCGTACGACTCAAAACGATTTATAATGTTTTTTCATTTTCTTTCACGTGAAAGAAAACCGAACCAAAAGAAAACGCCCGTGTCCCGCTATACCCTGCGCGTCGTCCAGCCGGCCGATGAAGCGGCGCCTCATGCCGCCATACGGCGTTGCCAACCTCGCTCGGGTGCTCACAATCTGGCGATTGCTGCGCGCCTCGCTTCGGTTGGCGCCTTGTCTGACAACATGATGCTTGCTGCATCAACCAGTTGAAGCGGCCGGAGCGCGCGGAAACTCGCCCGCCTAATGGCGGGCTCAGACAGTCCGCGCGCTTATTTCCGTCCGCATCGTCGATGCTCGGCGCGGGACAATGGGAAAGAAGAAACCCTAAATCAAAAAGATCGTTTTCAAGCCTCCTTCGAGGGGGCTGCCTGAGGCCCTCCGCTTTGCGGGAGGGGTCTCACGTTGACGACCAGGTGCGGATATCGACGAATTTGCCGGCCACCGCGGCCGCCGCCGCCATTTCAGGGCTGACCAGGTGGGTGCGTCCGCCCTTGCCCTGGCGTCCTTCGAAATTGCGGTTGGAGGTGGAGGCGCTGCGCTGCCGGGGACGCAACTGGTCCGGGTTCATGCCCAGGCACATGCTGCAACCGGCATAGCGCCATTCGGCTCCGGCAGCCTTGAAAATGCGGTCCAGGCCTTCGGCTTCGGCCTGTTCCCGCACGGCATGGGAGCCCGGCACCACCAGTAGCTGAACGTGGTTGGCCTTTTTGCGGCCCTCCAGGATGGCGGCCGCCTGGCGCAGATCTTCAATACGGGAATTGGTGCAGCTGCCGATAAAAACGACATCGACGGCTACATCCGTCAAACGAGTGCCGGGTGTCAGGCCCATGTAAGCCAGGGCGTTTTCCACATCGGAGCGGCTGTACCCGTCCGCCGTGTCCGGCCCGGGAACGGGCTGGTCGATATCCATGACCATGCCCGGGTTCGTGCCCCAGGTGACCTGCGGCGCGATCCGGGCGGCATCGACGGTCAGGGTGCGGTCAAAGGCGGCATCGTCGTCACTGGGCAGGGTTCGCCAGTAGGCCAGGGCGCGCTCCAGATCTTTCCCACGGGGGGCGTAAGGCCGCTTCTGTTGGGTAATATAATCGAATGTGGTCTCGTCCGGGGCGATCATGCCCGCCCGGGCGCCGGCCTCGATGCTCATGTTGCAGATGGTCATGCGATTTTCCATGGACAGGCGGCGCACGGCATCACCGCCGTATTCCAGCACATGGCCTGCCCCGCCGGCCGTCCCCATGAGGCCGATCATCTTGAGTACCATGTCCTTGGCGGAGATGTGCGGTGCCAGACGCCCGGTGAATTCGATATGGTACGTGCCCGGTTTTTCCTGAATCAGGGTTTGGGTGGCCAGCACGTGCTCCACTTCCGAGGTGCCGATGCCGAAGGCCAGCGCCCCGAAAGCGCCATGCGTGGAGGTGTGGGAATCGCCGCAGACGATGGTCAACCCCGGCAGCGTGAGGCCCAGTTCCGGTCCGATGACGTGGACGATTCCCTGGCGGGCATCGCCCAGGCCGAACAGCTTGATACCGAAAGCGTCGCAGTTGGCCTGCAAGGCGTCCACCTGGGCCCGGGAAATGGGGTCTTCAATGTTCAGGCGGTCTTCGGTGGTGGGGACGTTATGGTCCATGGTGGCGAAGGCCAGCTCCGGACGGCGGAGGGTGCGGCCCGCAAGTCGCATGCCTTCGAAGGCCTGGGGACTGGTGACTTCGTGCACCAGATGGCGATCGATATACAGCAGCGCCGTGCCGTCAGGCAACTGCCGCACGACATGGGCGTCCCATATTTTTTCGAAGAGCGTTTTTCCCATGATTTTGCCTTTCCAATTCAGACAGCAATGAGGGTAGGAAGATTTGCAAAACACGCTAGATGCCTGACCAAGATGACAACAACTGCCCCCTGCGTCAACCCATTGATTCGAAAGCGGGTCGCCAAAGGCCAAAAAAGGCTTATACTATTCGGTTGATACGGTTTCCGGCGATACATACGGTGAAATCGCCCGATATCACGACCAACCCGAGACGATAGGATCCAGGCATGCAAGGAAAAGAACTCGTCCTCAAAGCGTTGAAGGACAAGGCGGTACGGTACATCTTCGGCTACACCGGCGGTGCCATCATGCCGATTTTTGACGAGATGGAGAAACAAAAACAGTTCGACTTCATCATGTCCCGGCATGAACAGGGGGCCGTTTTCATGGCTCAGGGGATTTCCCGGGCGTCGGTAACGACGGATCACCCGCAGATCGGGGTCTGCCTGGCGACATCCGGACCCGGCGCCATGAATCTGGTGACCGGCATTGCCGATGCCGGTATGGACTCCGTGCCGGTGCTGGCCATCACTGGGCAGGTGCCTTCGGGGGTGATCGCCACCGATGCGTTTCAGGAAAGCGATGTGGTGGGGGTGATGATGCCGATCGCCAAACAAACCTACATGCCCCTGACCGTGGATACGCTCGAAGAAACGATTCATGAGGCCTACTACGTGGCCTCCACGGGGCGGGGCGGACCGGTGGTGGTGGACATCCCCAAGGACGTCCAACTCCAGGAAACCGGACCGGCCTATCGGTTCGATCCTCGCACCTATACGCCCGATCTGCCGGGGTTTTACTACTCCCCCAAACCCGACCGGGAGCGCCTGCGCCAAGCTGTCGGGATGATCAATCGCAGCGAGCGGCCCATTATTCTTTGCGGTCATGGGGTTATCGCCGGCCGGGCCAGCTCGGCCTTGCGGATCTTCGCGGAGCGTGCTCACATCCCGGTCGCCTTTACCCTGCACGGTCTGTCGGCGCTGCCCATGGATCACGAGTTGAGCCTTGGGATGGTCGGGATGCACGGCACGGTGGAGGCCAACCGGGCGCTGTTGAATGCCGATCTGATTCTGTCCTTCGGGATGCGTTTCGATGACCGGGTGACGGGAAATCTGGATGTTTTCGGGGTGAACGCCCAAGTCATCCATGTGGAGATCGATCCCTCCGAGATCGACAAGAATGTCAAGACGTCGGTGGCCATCAATGCCGATACGGGCGAAGTGCTGACCCTCCTGGCTCGTGATCCGGAACTGACCTTCAAGCCCCGGCAGCGCTGGTTCGAGCAGATCGATAGCTACCGCCGGGAAATCGCTGCCGCCATCCAGCAGGAGGTCGCGGGCGGAGTTGGCCGGGAAGGCCAGCTGCTCATGAAAACCGTCGTTTCCGAACTTTCCCGAGTGACCCAGGGGAAAGATATCGTGGTGGCCGATGTGGGGCAGCACCAGATGATCAGCGCCCGGTTCTACAACTTTCAGACGGTCAACAGCTGGTTCACATCCGGTGGCGCCGGCACCATGGGGTGTGCCCTGCCCATGGCGGTTGGCGTGAAGCTGGCCCGGCCGGACGAACAAGTCTGGGCCATCAGCGGCGACGGCGGGTTCCAGATGAACATCCAGGAGCTGGGCGCGATCATGGAACACGATATCAATGTCAAGATCCTTTTAATGAACAACGGCTATCTCGGTATGGTCCGGCAGTGGCAGACCTTGTTCTACGATGGGCGCTATGCCGGGACCCCGATGAAAAACCCCGATTTTGGCGCCATTGCGGGGGCCTATGGTATCCCCTATCAGCGGGTGTCCGCACCGGATCAGATCGAAGCGGCCCTGACCGCGGCCGCGGCCCACCGGGGCGCCTACATGGTGGAGTTTATCTGCGACCCCAGCGAAATCGTGCTGCCCATGGTTCCGGCCGGCGGCGGCATCGCGGACATGATTGTATCCATAGAAGGAAAGGCCTCATGACAGCTTCGGTCCAAATGAAACGGCGCGCCATGCTGATCTACATGCTCAACCGCCCCGGCGGACTGAACAAGATTTCCATGTTGATCCGGCGCAAGATGTACAACGTCGAAACGATCACGGCCTGTAAAACCCACCGGCCGGGCATCAGCCGCATGACGCTGACCCTGCGCGAAGACAGCGACGACAAGATGCTCCAGGTGATCCGGCAGGTGGAGAAAATGACCGAAGTCATCTCGGCCCGGGAACTGGACATCGAGCAGAGCTTCTGGCGGGAGGTCGCGATTGTCAAGTTCGAGGCCGATGGCGACCAGTTTGAGCAACTTCGCCGCACCCATAATTTTGAAATCCTGGATCGCCAGAATCACGGATTGTTCATCGTTCAGGTGGGAGGGACCTCCCAGATGATCGACGACTTTGTGGATGCCATTGGCAGCGATAAAATTGTCGAGGTGGCCCGGTCGGGTTTTACGGCGCTTGAGAAATAAGATCGATTTGCCAGGTGTGGTGGTGATCCGTGTTTATGTCATGACCCTGCTGATCAAATACATTTCCCATGACACGACAGACACGAAGGCGGCCAGTGTGACATAGAGAAAAGCACCGGCTTTGATGCCCATGGAATTCAGGAACCGGTTGTGAAACACCAGCAGAATCACCAGGCCGACACTCGTCAGCGCGTACTTGACCAGAAGAAAGGTGTAGGGACCCAGGTCCAGGTAAAAGGCCATGACCGGGTTTAGCTCGATGGCACCATGGTTGATCAAAAAGAGGGTGAGTATGGCGTCGATAACGCTCAAGAACAGAATCAGTACGATGACGCCGAAGAGCGATTGCTGATAGCGATCCGCCAGCATAGGCCTTTGTCGGTCGGTGTACCGCCTTCCACTTTCTCGCCGCCCGCCCCAGAAGAGCCCCCGACTATTGAACGGGCTCTTCCGGCGCCGGTCCATCCCCGAGCGTCTTTCCGTCATTGGCGTCGGACGCGCATTTGTTTCCCGCAATCGGCGCATCGCCCCTCCTGGCAAGCGGTTTGAAGACAGCCGTTATCGGCCTGCCCACCCATTATTCATGCCCATATCCATACACCACGTGGCTGTTTAGGCGTGTCCTGTTGAATGGACGGCGCGTGCTGTGTCCCATCAATGCAAAAAAGATACCGAAATTAGAAAAATAGAATAATATCAGGAATACAAGCAGGTTGGTGCAAAGTTCTTTATGCCGACGGGACATCGTTGTGAAATTAAGTCCATAGAAATGGGAAAACGATCCGCCCCTGGATGCGTGTGCCGTAAGGTGGGGCACCATTCAGTGACGGACGGTTTCCTTTTCGTTGTCGTTGTGTCATTATTTTGCCGACCATTATGGAAATCGCCGCTACCATTATTCCCATCTTCGCAATTGTCTTTCTGGGTTGGATCGCCCATCGGAAGGGCTTTATGCCGCCCGAATTCCTGGGGCCGGCCAACCGCATTGTCTACTACCTGGCCATACCGGCCATGATCTTCCGGGCGATTTCCAAAGCGTCTCTGGGGCAGGAGTTTCACGGGGCGGTGCTTTTTATTACACTGGCGGCAGCGACCGTGGCCTATCTGGTGGCCTGGGGGCTTTGCCGCTGGCGGCATGTAATCGGCTCCCGTGCCGGCATCTTTATCCAGAGCGCGGGGCATGGCAATCTGGGCTACATCGGGCTTTCGGTCGCATTTTACTACCTGGGGGAGACGGGGTTCGTGCGGGCCGGCCTGATTGCCGGTTTCCTGATGATCCTGCAGAACGTGCTGTCGGTTTTGGCCCTCCAGGCCCACCATCCGGGCCGGCAGGGACCGGGCGCCAGCAGTCTGCTGAAGGCCCTTTTGGGCAATCCGGTGATTGTCTCCGCGCTGGCCGGGATTCTGGCATCCGCCTTCGAGATCCCGATTCCACTGGTGGTTGAACGCAGTTTGGATATATTGAGCGGGTTGGCACTGCCCACGGCGCTCCTGCTGATCGGCGCTTCGCTGTCGTTTCGCGTCATGCGCGACCATCTTTCGGCGGTCATGGGCGCGGTGCTGATCAAGCTGATATTGCTCCCGGGGATGGGGTTGGCGCTGTATCGATTTTTCGATGTGCTGCCGGCGGACTACCTGCCGGGTCTGATTCTGTTGGCGTCCCCCACGGCAACCATCGCGTACGTGATGGCCAAGGAAATGCGGGGGGATACGGATTTCGCGGTGGCGGCCATTTCCGCCAGCACCCTGATATCGGCCGGTTCTTTCAGCTTCTGGCTGATTCTAGCCGGACGATTTGGTTAACCCGATATACGGGCGAAGGTACAGACATGGAAAATGACAGTCGTTTGGTCTATTCGACCGACCAGGGGAAGATGTGCCCCACCTGCGGCAAGCCTGTGGCCGATTGCCGTTGCCGGCGGGCGGTCCAACCGCCGCAAGGGGACGGCATCGTGCGGGTTGCCCGGGAAACCAAGGGGCGCAAAGGCAAAGGCGTTACGGTGATAACCGGGGTGCCGCTGCCACCGGCTGAGTTGAAGGCCTTGGGCCGTGAACTCAAGCAGAATTGCGGTTCCGGGGGAACGGTCAAAAATGGTGTGATTGAAATCCAGGGCGACCATCGCGAGCGTCTCGTGACGGAACTGAAGCGTCGCAACTTCCTCGTCAAGCGTGCCGGTGGCTGACCACGGGGTGCCGTTGTCAATAAATCCCGTCTTTTTTGGGCCGCATGATAAAGAAATCTTCCAAAAGCCGTCTGACGGTAAAGCAGCTGGCAGAATATCCCGGTGATACCCTGTTCGAACGGATTGCCAGGGCCGTATGCCGGGCGGGCACCCTGCCGGCCAAGGAACTCTATGAGGCTTGGGAGGTGGCGCGCCGTGTACGGCGGCGTTATCGCGGGGGGCGGGTGGTGGATCTGGCTTGCGGCCATGGTCTCCTGGCCCATATCATGCTGCTGCTGGATGACAGCTCTCCGGAAGCCCTGGCCGTGGACACGCATCTTCCTTTAAATGCCGCAACGCTTTCCGAGGCGATGTTGGCCAGGTGGCCGCGGCTGCGGGGCCGGGTTTATTTGGTGGCATCGCCCCTGGAAGAGATTGTAATAACCGGGGACGACCTGATCGTGTCGAGCCACGCCTGCGGCATGCTCACCGACCGGATCATCGACCGGTCGATCAAGGCCGGCGCCCGGTTGGCGGTCTTGCCCTGCTGCCACGACCTGGCACGTTCGGATACCGGCGGTCTCGAAGGATGGCTCGACGGTCCCCTGGCCGTGGACGTAACGCGGGCGGCGCGTCTTCGCGCGTCAGGATATGCAGTCGTCACCCAGCACATCCCCGAAGAGATCACGCCTAAAAACAGGCTCCTGATGGCCCACCCCAGCGGCCCGGCCCCCTTCTGACAACCCTTTTCCCAGGATATCTCTTCAGAAGAATTATGCCTGCCGGTGGAACGTTCAACTGGTCGGCGACCGGCATTGGGGTGGCGGTTTTTGCGGCCATGCCGATTTTCAAAGAAGATACCCTGTTGGTGATTCTGGGGGCAGCGTTGACAGGGTATGGTGGGTTTTTAATCGGAGGCGCTTTTTTGAAATAATTTCTTCATTTTCTTTCACGGGAAAAGAAAACGAAGCAAAAGAAAGCCGCCCTTGTCCCGCTTAATCCTGCGCGTCGCCGTGGCGGCCGGAGCTTGCGGAAACTCGCCCGCCGGTGGCGGCCTCAGACAGTCCGCGCGCTTTTTTCCGACCGCCCCGCCGATGCTCGGCGCGGGACAAAGGGAAGTAAAAGCATAATTTCAAAAACCGTTTTGATCCCTCAGCGATCGACATGTGACGCGTTAGCCGATTGCACGGCAGCCTTGAAACACTTTCCGTTGGTAACACGGTAAGCCCCACAGGTCTTCTTTCAAAATGAGAGAATAATGGTCCGGCGTTTGTCGCTTAGTCGCCAGGGGGCTTACGCTGTGAGAAGATTTGCCCCGGCAGGTTTCAAGGGCTTGCGCCCGGCGATCTTGGCCAGGATGCGGCCCGGGCGGGCAAAGCGGTCCACACTGCGGGCGAAAACAATCCCGTCGGTGGTGGCCTTGATGGGAAAAACGCGCTCGTTCGACGCGCCCGCCAGAGGGTTGATGACCTCCGCCACCACCTCGCCGGCTGCAACCCTGTCACCGGCGGTCTTGAAGAAGACCACCACCCCGGGACAGGGCGCCTTGATGTGTTCTACCCCGCTCAAGGGGGTGGCGTCACGGGGCAGCGCCGGGAGTTCCGGCATTTCGCCGCGGATCAGGCCCCGGCGGGTGAGAAAGGTGACGATGTTGTCGGCGTCCTGCCCTGCCATCTCGTGGCTGAGATCGGCCAGGCCGCGCAATTCCACGGTGGCCGCCAGGCAGGCCGGCGGGATGGGGTGTTCGGGGAAACGGGCCGCCAGTTCGAACCAGATGCGGCTGCAGGCTTCGTCAAAGGGCGTCACGCCGGAATCGTCCGCCAGGAGTGTTACTTCGGCGCCGAGTTGGGCTGCGAGATCGCGATCGCGGGGCCAGAGGGATTCTCCCATATAGACATGCAAAACCGCCTGGTAGTCGCAGTGCAGGTCCAGCACGATGTCGGCATCGTAGGCCAGTGACAGCAGCTTGTGCTTGAGATGGCCGGCTTCGTCTGCGGCCGTCAGGGTGGCGATAACCCGACCGGCCGCTTCACGAATAATGCGGATGTTGTCGTCAGCGGCATCCCCTAAATCGGTTTTGACCTGTTCCGCGATTTGCGCCGCGAGATCCGGGTAGTTGCGGTTGAAATTGACGCCGTTCCAGAAATCAAAGCGGCCCTGGAGCCAGTCGTCGCGCCACTGGCTTATACCGATGGGGTTGGCCACCGGCACCAGCACGATCTCGCCGGTAATGGCGTTTTCCGTATCGAGTCGGTCCAGTCGGTCCATGAGGTGGTGCATCACGAGGAAGCCCGGGGCTTCGTCCGCGTGCAGGCCGGCTTGCAGGTAGGCCTTGGCCGGCGTGGAGCGATCCCCATAACGGTGGATGGTAAGTGTTCGCGTGTTGCCCATGCTGGCGCCGGGCAGGGTGAAAGAGGCGACGGTGTGGGTGGACATGGTCAGACCTTTTTGGGGGCGTTGGATGTCGTCTGCGGCCGCAGGTGGGCAAACCAGCGCCCTTCCAGTTTTTTCAGGAGAAATACGGTGATGAAGGTGAGCGTCATATAGAAAGCGGCTGCCGTCAGGAAGGCCTCATAGGGACTGTAAAAGCGCGAATTGATGATGCGAGCGGCCCCGGTGATGTCGACGATCGTGATGACGCTGGCCAGGGAACTGCCGTGCAGCATGAAGATGATTTCATTGCTGTACTGGGGCAGGGCGCGGCGAAAGGCGCTGGGCAGCACGATCCGGCGCAGCATGAGTAGGCGTGACATGCCGGCGGCCCGGGCCGCCTCGACTTCACCGTGGGGCGTGGCTTCGATGCTGCCCCGGATGATTTCGGTGGTGTAGGCCGCGGTGTTCAGGGTAAAGGCAAACAGGGCGCAAAACCAGGCTTCCTTGAAAAAAAACCACACGAAGCTGGCTTTGATGGCCTCGAACTGGCCGAAACCGTAGTAGATGATAAACATCTGGACCAGCAGCGGCGTTCCCCGGAAAAAATACACAAAGGCCCGGATCGGTGCCTGGATGAGATAATTTTTGGAGGTTCGCAGAACCGCCAGCGGGATCGCGATCATCAGGCCGAGCAGCAGGGAAGTCGACACCAGGATTAGTGTGGTCCGGAGGCCCTCGAAGTAGATTCCGATGTTTTCCAGGATGATGGAGAAATCCATGGGCTAGGCCTTTATCACGCCGAGACTGTAACGGTCTTCAAGCCATTTCAGGGCCGTGACGGAGATGCTGGTGATGATCAGGTAGTTGATGGCCACAACGACATAAAAGGTAAACGGCATCCGCGTGGCGCCGGCCGCCAGAGCAGCTTTGCGCACCATGTCGTCGAGTCCGATGATGGATACCAGGGCGGTGGTTTTAACCATGACGAGCCAGTTGTTGCCGAACCCCGGAATGGCATGGCGGACCATCTGGGGCAGCAGAATCCGGATAAACATTTGGACCCGTGTCATGCCGTAGGCATAGGCTGCCTCGATCTGGCCCCGGGGGACCGCCAGGATGGCACCCCGGAAGGTTTCCGTCATGTACGCCCCGAAAATAAAGCCGATGGTGGAAACCCCGGCCATGAATGGGTTGATGTCGACATAGTCTTCGTAGCCCACCGCCAGGGCCACCTGGTTGATAAAAACCTGCCCGCCGAAAAAGACCAGCAGCATCAGCACCAGGTCTGGAATACCCCGGATGATGGTCGTGTAGGTCTGGGCGAAAAGCTGCAGGGGTTTGGAAGGCGACAGTTTGGCCAGAGCGCCAAGGATTCCCAGCATCATGGCGATCGCCAGTGAAAGGAGCGACACCTCTAACGTGAGCAGGGTGCCTTCGAGAATGCTGGGTCCGTATCCGTGAAGGTCGAACATACGCCGATCAAATGCCTTGTTGTTGAAGCACCGGCCGGCCCAAAGACGCTATGGCCTTCAGGCTGACCGCTGTCAAATTCGTTTCGGGCCGGAGGGGGAGTGCATGATACATTTGCCCTCCGGTCCGTTTCCGTTGGGAGACCTTATTCTCCGTAGACGTTGAAGTCGAAGTACTTGTCCTGGATTTTTTTGTAGGTGCCGTCGGCGCGAATTTTATCGATGGCCTTGTTGAACAATTCCGCCAGGTCCTTGTCCTCTTTGCGGATGGCGATGCCGGCGCCGTTGCCGAACCATTTCGGGTCGGACAGGTCCGGGCCGATGAACTGAAAGTCTTTACCCTCGGGTTTTTTGAGGAACCCGTCGGACAGGGCCACACTGTCGGCCAGCAGCAAATCCACCCGACCCGCCACCAGATCCAGATAGGCTTCGTCCTGGGTGCCGTAGCGCACCACCTCGACATCGTTGCCGTAATTGTCGGTCAGGTAGTTGTCATGGATGGTGGCCCGCTGGACGCCGACTTTTTTGCCCTTTATGTTGTCCCGGGAGAATTCTGCCATCGCGCCTTTTTTACAGACAAATTTTGCGGGGGTGTTGTAGTATTTGTTGGTAAACCCCACTTTTTTCTTGCGCTCTTCTGTAATCGACATGGACGCAATAATCGCATCGTATTTTTTGGCCAGCAGGGCCGGAATGATGCCGTCCCAATCCTGGGCTACCAGTTCGACTTCGGCCCCCATGGCCGCCCCCAGGGCTTTGGCGATGTCGATGTCGAAGCCGGCCAGTTCACCTTCCGGGGTGACATAGCTGAAAGGCGGGTAGGCGCCCTCCACCCCGATGCGGACTTTTTTCCAGTCCTTGGCCTGAACGGTGCCGGCGGCCAGAACCAGGGCAACAATCGCGACGATGATCCATCCTTTTTTCATAACCTTCCTCCTGTTCATGGGTTGGTATTGGAAAGGGGGCAAAGGGCACGCGCCCCAAGTGCACAAAACATCCTTAAATCATGGCCATGATAAACTGCTTAAACCGCTCGGAGCGGGGCGATTCGAACACCTGACGGGGCGGGCCGTCTTCTTCGATCTGTCCCTGGTGCAGGTAAATGACCCGGGAGGATACTTCCCGGGCGAAGCCCATTTCATGGGTCACCACCATCATGGTCCGGCCTTCTTCGGCGAGATCTTTGATCACCTGGAGAACTTCCCCCACCAATTCCGGATCCAGGGCCGATGTGGGCTCGTCGAACAGCATGACTTCCGGCTCCATGGCCAGGGCCCGGGCAATGGCGGCCCGTTGCTGCTGGCCCCCGGAAAGATGGGATGGATAGGCATGACACTTTTCATGAATGCCGACCTTCTGGAGGTAGGCTTCCGCCTTGGCCGTGGCTTCCTTGCGGGGAACCTTGAGAACATGGATCGGGGCTTCGATCACATTTTCCAGGATCGTCATGTGGGACCAGAGGTTGAACTGCTGGAACACCATAGCCAGCTTGGTTCGCACCCGTTCCACCTGTTTGATGTCGCGGGGCACGCTTTTGCCCCTCCGCTGGATCATGGAGACGGTGTCGCCACAGACCGTAATCGTACCGCTGTCGGGTGTTTCAAGGAAATTGATGCAGCGTAGAAGGGTGCTCTTGCCGGATCCGCTGGCTCCCAGAATCGAGATGACATCCCCTTGCTGGGCCGATACCGAAATTCCTTTCAGGACTTCGAGGGTTCCAAACTTTTTGTAGAGATTTTCAACCGATAGGGCCGTCTGGCGTTCGTTCATCACACTCCTGGGGTCTGCGGTTGCGGGAGGTGTTCTGCATAGCGTCTCATCGACTAAAGATAACTAAAGAAAATGAATCGCATTGTCAATTTAAAAGGTCAGCGCCCGCCCGCCGTCGGGCGGCGGCAATCCTTATCGCCATCGCACATTGACAAGATAGAGCCCGGCCATGACCGTGGCGATGCCGATGGCTTTCATAAGCGAGAGTGGTTCATTGAGAAACACCATGCCGGCCGCAACCGAAAGCACCGGTATCAAATACATCGTGACGGCGACACTGGATGCCGGCAGATACTTCAAGCTCCAGTACCATACGCTGAAACCCAAAATATTGCTTGCCACGCAATACATCAGGGCCAGCCACAAGATCGGTCCCATGCCGATGATGGCGGCCGGGTAATCCGCTGACAGGGTCGGGACCAGCAAGAGGGAGCTGAGGACGAACGAGGCTCCGGTCATGACGATGGGGGAGTGGCGTTTGACCAGTTCTTTGGTGACAATGCTGTTGGCCGCCCAGATCATGGGCGAAAGTGTCACCAGCAGCAGGCTGACCCAATAGGTCACGCCCCACATGTTTCGTGAAAAAACAACCAGGGTCATGCCCACCAATGCCACCAGAATGCTGACCATCCGCTGAGGCTGCCAGTTTTCCTGGTGCAGGAGGACCGCCAAGAGATAAGTGAAAAAGGGTTCCAGCGCAGCAAATACGGCCGCTGTGCCGATGGTGATATGCAGGATGCCGAAGTTGAAGCATACCATGGCGGTCAGTGGGCCCAATACGGTGCAGAGGAGGACCAGCCTTAAATCTTGACGAAACATAGCCACGAGGGCCTGGCGGTTCCGCAGCAGCACCCACACCAGCAGGATGCCGCCGGAGAGCAGAAACCGGGAGAAAGACAGCTCGATGGGTGTCAGGACCGTCAGCAACCTCTTGAGAAAAACCGGTACGATAGCCCATACCATCATCGTAACAAACAGACCCAGGTAGGCCAGGGCCGAAGGGTGGGCAAAGAATCGCCGGGCTTGCACTTGAAAGGGCTGGTTCATGTTCGACTGTCGTTTGTCAGAAAACCGGTTAGTTTGTCGTAAAATAGCATCGATGTCGATCCCATCTCAGCAAAAGGGCGGTTCGTTGGTTTTATCTCAAACCCACAACCTCTGGTAGAGGACCAGGAGAGGTTCGACCGATCAGGAGTGCTTTTCTGAAAGGGCTTCTTCAATTTTTGTCCCGTGCCAGAAAAGATTGAATCGTAAAGAGCCCTGAATCCGTCACTCCCGCGAAGGCGGGAGTCCATAACCCATTGAAATAACCGAATCCCCCGCTGCGAGACTGTGTCGTAATTACAAAATGGACTCTTTTCATCCTGTCATGCCGGACCCCGATCCGGCATCCAGTGGTGTAACACTTAGAAAACTACTGGATTCCGGGTCAAGCCCGGAATGACGTAAACCTGTAAAATGCTGCTTTGAAATTGTGACACAGCCTCCTGCGCGGGAATGACGAAAAGATTACTTCAGCGACTTATTACGAACGCATCAGAAAACGAAGCGAAAAAGCACGCCCGTGTCCCGCATTGCGGGAGCGGCCTCACTGACGCAAGGACCGGATGGTGGGAGACGGTTTATTGATTTTGGGGTTGTTACGCAAGGGGAATCTTTTTTGGCATGGTCGGGGCGCCATTTTCCCAGATGCGGTCTTTGGGTATGGCGCAGGGGAAACCGACAGGGTTGATCCGGGATGACGAACGCCCTATATAGGACGGATCCGGTTTCCTGTTTGCGTCGCGACCGGATTCACCTGTAGATCGAATTATCTGTCCTGTGACGGCTCATACACGAAAGGAATCGCCATGCCGGATCTGACCCCCTACCAACAGTTTGCCGCCAATATGCTGCACCCGGACTCCAAATACATCCCGGAGATTCTGCGCTGCCTGACCACCGAAGACCAGGCCGTCCTGCTGGTGGCCATGCCCGGAACGGCGGAAGAATTGGCCCGGAAAACAGATCGGACCGTCGAATCGGTGGCGGCCGATCTGGCGGATATGTTTCGCAAAGGCCTGGCCTTCAAAAAGGTCAAAGGGGAAACGGTTTTGTGGCGGCCACCGGCCCACCTGGTGCAGTTTCACGACGCCACCCTCACCTGGCCGGAAGCGACGCCCGCGTTTATCGATTTTTGGCGCCGCTACATGGAAGAGGAATGGCCCAAGCTGGCGGAAGGGTTCAGCAGCCTGATGCCGCGCTCGTTTACCCGCGTGGTTCCGGTCAACCGCTCCATCGATCCGGGGCGGGTCCAGGTGCTGGCCCCGGACAGTGTGCGGGAGCTGGTGGAAAGCGCTTCCCGTTTGGCGGTGACACCCTGCACCTGCCGCCTGTCCATGCATCGCTGCGATGGGCCGATCGACGTTTGCCTGCAGATCAACCGGGGCGCGGAATACACCATCGAACGCGGGTCCGGCCGCGAAATCGATCGCACCGAGGCCCTTGCCATCCTGGCCCAGGCCCAGGAGGCCGGTTTGGTGCACGTGACCATGAACAAGGCCGACGCCGGTCACTTTATCTGCAACTGCTGCGGATGCTGCTGCCAGTCCTTTTCGCTCCTTCGCACGGACGGTCCGCAATTGTGTGATCCCAGCCGTTATCGTCCGGCGGTCGATCACGATGCCTGCAGCGAATGCGGGACATGCGAGGAACGTTGCTGGTTCGGCGCTATTACGCTCAAGGCTGAAGACGGGGTGGTCGTGAATGAAGAAAAATGCCTCGGGTGCGGGCAGTGCGCCGTCAGTTGCCCCGAAGCGGCCATCCAGATGACCGAGGTGCGCGATCCAGCGTTCATTCCGGGGTGAGTCTCCTGGATTGGCATGCGTTGTGACGTCGTCGTTCGTATTTCCGGGCCGGGGATTCGATTTTTGGTCAAGAGTGGGGCAATATGACAATGGAAGGTGTGTATTCCGATAAAATTGGCGGTGTCGTGACCGGCCGTAGCATCGTTTTTCAATCAGTCCGCTGGAGGAGCATTATAAAACAATTGTCGCTGATGTTGCTATGGGTGGCGGTCATGGGTTGTGCTGGTCTGAATGCGCCTTATGAGGGGGCCTCGGCCCGGCCGGAAAACCGGTTTTTGCTGGCATCATTGGAAGGTAAATCCTCGTTGTGGTAGGCCAAGGACATCGCCATCCATTATGTGGCTGCCAGCGCGGGCGATACGGTGCATATCAGCGGTACGGTCGAGCGCCTGAATACCATCAAAAACTTTCCGATTATCAATTCGCTTCGGGTTGCCGTCCATTTTATCGCTGACGATGGCACCATCGTCGACAGTAAACAACTCTGGTCGGCCGGCACCAATGCCAATGACCGATTTGTCCGCTGGACCTTTCCCAAACAATATCCTTTACCACCCGCGGCATCGGCCATCGGCTTCAGTTACCGTGGCACTGTTTCGCAGGGCGGCGGCGAATCGGGGGGGCAGGACGGTTGGCAGGTCTGGCAGCGCCCCTGAGCACAGCCGGCATTATGGGCGTGGTTGGCATTTTTAAAATGGTCATAAAGAGCCGCTGTCAGAAGGGTGAATACTGAAAGACCCAGCCGCCCCCGCTGGCGTTTTGCCGGGTTTGCCCCATGTAACCGATACTGAACGCTTTGGCTTCGGCGGGGATGTCGAATTCCCGCTGAAAGGTGTTGTCCATAACTTTGCCAAATTTGATCTGCCGAGGGCGGGCGAAAAAGCGATAATAGTCAATAACAGTTCCGTTATCATCCAGATAGTAAAGGGTCATCGACAGTTTCGTGACATTTTTGTATTTGAGGTCGCTGGTCCCGGAGACATGAAGCTTTCCCTCCTTAACCTCGTATTCATAGGTTATGGTCATATCCCGGGTGATAAAACTGCCGGCCTGGGGGCCACCCGGCAAAATCGGGGCCTTGTACCCCTCTGTTACGGCGCGGCTGTCAACCTTGGAGCCGCTGGTTTGGCATCCCACAACCATGGTTAGCAGAAGAATGACGAAAAAAGCGAATGAAAGGTTTCGAACAGCGCGGCCGGCCTTAATGCAGGTCATACGTTCTCCTTTCGGAAATAAAAGGGCTTGCATGCTCTTGCGATCACGTTCTTTCTATGTCTACAATTATTAAGTGCTCGGGATGGCGCTTGTCAATCGGTAATTCAAGTGTCGTTGGTCGCATCGGATAGAAGAAAAGCAGCGGCAGACGATCGCGGTTCTGAGATCGTCATGCGAAGGCTTCCCAATTTAACGGACGTGAGTGGAAAGTCCTATCAGCGACCTTGACCTGTATCAATCCCCTGCGCATTCTTTATAGGTAGATTGCCATTTTTACCGCAATGAGGATAACCGGCCACATGTCTACCCATCTATCCGATCTAAAAGAGTCCAATGAATTTTTGAATCTGCTGCTGGATAACATCAATTCGGCGGTCCTGATTGCCGATGAGAATATGCAGATCCATCAATTCAACGATAGTTTTCTTAGCCTGTTCGATCGCGCGACCGATCAGCGGGTGGACAGTTCGTTCGGCCAGATCGCGGGCTGTGTCAACGCCGTTGCCGAAAACCGGTCCTGCGGCGAAACCTCGCAGTGCCAGTTTTGCAGCATTCGCCGTTCGCTCCTCCAGACACTTCTGGACGAAGCGCCCGTCCACCGTCGGCGCCTGGAGCGGCAGTTCTATATCAACGGCCAACCGGTGACCAAATATCTCGAGTTCAGTGCGCGGCCCATCCAATTCCAGGGGCGCCGCATGATTCTGGTGATCATCTACGATATCACCGATATCGAGGCGCAGAAGCGTGAACTCGAAGCGAAACAGGCCCAGATCGAAAAGGATCTCGAGGCTGCCGCTCAAATCCAGAAAAGCCTGCTGCCGCATGACGCACCGGACATCCCCCGCATTCGCCCGGCATGGGCGTTCGAACCCTGTGACCGTGTGGGGGGCGATATCTTCCAGATTCACCGTACGGGGGATGACGATATCAGCGCCTATGTCCTGGATGTATGTGGCCATGGCGTCTCGGCCGCCCTGGTGGCGGTGACCGTGACCCAGTTTCTGCAGGGCCTGCAAAACCGGATGCGGCTGACGGGAAAGCTTTTTACGCCCGAGGCGGTCCTGGACCGGCTCAACAGCGCCTTTCCGTTGGATCGGTTCGATAGCTTCTTCACCATCGCCTATGTCAGCCTGAATGTGAAAACCGGCAAACTGACTTACGGCAATGCCGGCCATGAGCCGCCCCTGGTTTTAAAGCCGGACGGCGCGCTGGAGGTCCTGGCACACCATGGCACCGTGATCGGCTCGGGATTCGATACGGCGGCATATGGCCAGGATGCTGTAACGCTGTCGCCGGGGGACCGTTTGATCCTTTATACGGATGGCCTGACGGATAATTTCGGCCCGGATGGCGAACGGGATGGACGCGAGCGGTTTTATGACGCTTTGCGTGCGATGGCGGCCAACCCGGTGGATGATCTGGTGCAGACCGTCTTTGAACAGACACGGGCCCTGCGCGGTAAATCGGCGCCCACGGATGATATGAGCCTGGTCGCTATTGAGTATACGGATTGAAACCGTTAAGGCCGGGATACGGTAGTGCATGGGGCCACCGGCGTTAGCTTTGTCGGCGACTTCCTTGCGGGGTAGTCAATTGCGCGATGGCGGCAGAAATGGAAGCGCTCGATGGATTGCAAGCCTCTTGACAACGGTCAAGGTCAGAATATGTTATGGGCATGGAATCGGTTCGGATGTTCCATTCCACCCTGAACGACGCTTTCCTGCCGTCCCTGTCGGTCTACATATCAAGTCTCCCCGGATACCCCCACTTTTCATTTCTTCGGTAGCATCTGAAATTTATCTTTTGCCAGTCGATCACTGTCCATTTGTTCCTCCCCCGGACCTGGAACGCTTATCTGATTCGATTTTCTATGCGCAAAACTCTCGATGAGGTGGGAATCGATGTCCGAAGCGGTTGGTCTAGAAAAAAGGAGGTGCATCATGAAGGCAGGAATCTTTTTTACCGGCACGGGGCCGATTCTTCTGCTGACGTCCTATGAGACGCTGAACGACCCCAGCTTCGTTCAAAAACTTGCGACGAAAGGGATCAAAAAGTTCATTGCCTACGAAGTCCCGGAAGATAAGGTGAAGGAAAAATACGGGCAGCAGTACAATGTCATCCTGGGCGATTTGAAACAGTCCGACGACCTGCGTGTTCTGGACTATGACGGCCATCATGTGTTCTACAATTTTTCGGTTCGAGAACTGGGGGAACCGATTCGGCATGAGGCTTGAACCGACGGCACGGAATCGCCGTCCGACGTCGTTGAAGCGGTGGCCCAAGGGTGGCCCCCCCCTTGGGCCTGTGGCAGAAAATAACATGGGGATCCGGCCTCGTCGGGTCCCTAAACGGTTTGTTGGCCCGAACATCTCATGAAATGTTCGGGTCAAATGGCGGCGTGTGCCGATGCGGCATTGTCACGTGGATTGAAATGCACACCTGCGTTCCGCCATACCCTTATTGCTTCGCGTCATAACGCTGCGTTACACTTTTGTGCGGCGATAGGTGTGCCAATCGACAAAAATCGGGTATTCCTTGGGGAACAGGGCCACGCGGTCGCCGGCACCGACCAGGGTATCCAGATCGGCGGCCCGATGGTTGACCATGGCGAGTTGGATGCGGTTGTCGGGAACATCGATCGTTTCTAAAAACCGGCAGAGCGGTTGCCGGTGTCCAATGGGGTGGACCTGTTCGCCACCCGAAGTTGCCCCGGTTTCATTTTGAAGTGATCCGTAGGCGATGATGGTGATCTTGTTTGACATGGGCATATCCCTTTCCATCTCCTTAAACAATCGTTTACCTGTCGATGGCGCTATCTCGTTTACACGCCGCCGGTATCCCTTCCGCAGCAGTCACTGGCGCCCGAACTGAACGGAGGGGTGCTGCATGGCCGCACCATCGATTTTCTTCAATGCCATCCGGAATTCCTGTGGTGACAGGCGGCTTTCCCAGTGGCCGCTGCTTTTGGCCCAGGTGATGGTGCCGAGAAATAGGGCAACCACCAGAAGCGCCACCCAGGATACGCGCAAGCGTCCCATCCGCCTCCCGGGAGATGTCATCACCAGCGTGTCCGGTACCGGACACACCCCGCTGCAATCCATGCACCCGCTGCATTCCGGGCTCAGAATCCGTTCTTTTAGATGAACGTGCAGGTGAGCCGGACAAACCTGCTGGCAGCGCTGGCATTGCACGCAGGTGGTCTGGTTCCGGCGTATTTTCATCGGACTGCACAGAGCCAGGATGCCCATCAGGGCGCCGTAGGGGCAAAGGTAGCGGCACCAGAAGTTTCTGAAAAAGAGCGAGAGCAACAGCAGGACCGCCAGCACGATCGCGGTTGTCTGTGACATGCGGGTAAAGAAATGCAGCATTTTAACATCGGCCATCCGGTAATAGGGGCTTTGCAGGAACAGGGCGATGTCGGCGGTCGCCATGTCGGCGATGATATAGACAAAAAAGAGCAGCAGGCCATACTTCAGGCTTCGCAGCGGATAATCCAGCCATGCGGGGATCCGGTAGTTGCGGCCGAACAGGCGTTCGCCCGCTTTCCATAGCCACTCCGAAAGGGTGCCGACCGGGCAGAACCAACTGCAAAAGGACTTCCGGAAAAGGAATGACATCATGCCCGCAAAGGCCATGATAACCATGGCGGCCGGGTGTATCGCATCCCATTCACCCGTGGCCAGGAAGTGTTTCCAGCCCATCAAGGCGCCGATGGGTAAAAACCCTTCGACGCCGGCGGGCCGTGCTATCGTGATGATGCCCCCTCCAGCAGCCTGCCGGACAAAAAGATAAAACTGGAGCCCGATGCCGAGCGTCAGCACCAGGACGGCCAATTGAATCCAGTTCCGGAGGCCCCACACAATGGAGTGGTTGCGCCTTTGATCCATTTTCCCCTCTGTATCCCGTCTTTCCTTTATTCAGAGGCCGTAAAGACGGCATCGCCTTGATTGCATCCATCCATACATCCAATTCGGCGGAAGGTAATTGATTTAAATCAATAGCATTTCACTGGTTGACAAAGGTTGCGGGATCCATTTAAATTCATTCATTCGCAAGCGGCTTCCGATTTTTTTCATCCAAGGCGATGGGCCCGAAGCGATATCTTTTTCTTTCCGTTCGATCGAAGCACCATAACCCGCCAAACGCTTACAGTGCCTGGCGCGATTTTGGTCACCCCATTTTTGCGCTGCCGAAACAACCGGTCCTTAGACGTTCACCAATTGGGAGGGGCAATGATGAAGACCACGATCATGGATGTCATGGGCGGTACGGTTGCCCAATTCGGATCCAACCTCGCGCTGAAAACCAAACGCGGCGGGCGATGGGAAAGCATGACCTGGCGGGAATACTATCACCAGGTGAAAACAACCGCCCGGGCCTTTATGGCGCTCGGACTGGAACCGGGCAAGGCCGTCAACATCCTGGGAAACAATTGCCCCCAGTGGTTTATCAGTGATCTGGCGGCGATCTTCGCCGGTGCCATTCCCGGCGGTATTTATGCCACCAGCAGCCCCGAGCAGTGCCAGTACATCGCCGCCCACAGCGAAGCCAATATCGTCGTGGTGGAAAACGCCGACCAGTTGGCCAAGTTCAAGGCTGTATGGTCCCAACTGCCCGAACTCAAGGCCGTGGTCATGATGAACGGCACCGACGACGATGAACGGGTTTATGCCTGGGAAGACCTGGCGCCCATGGCCGGGGATATACCGGAAACGGAGCTGGATGCGCGCATGGAGGCCCAGGATCCAGATGACTGCTGCACCCTGATCTACACCTCCGGAACCACGGGCAACCCCAAAGGCGTTATGATCACCCACGACAATGCCACCTGGACGGCCCGGCAGGCGGTCTCATCGACCGGTGCCCGGCCGAAGGACGAACTCATCAGCTACCTGCCGTTGAGTCACATCGCCGAGCAGGTGGTCAGCCTGTTCGTTCCCCTGACGGTGGGGTGCACGACCTGGTTTGCGGAAAGTTTGGATCAACTTGGCGACAATCTGCGCGAGGTGCGCCCCACGATGTTTGTGGGGGTGCCGCGTGTCTGGGAGAAAATCCAGGCCAAGATGGTGGCGGCCGGGGCCCAGAACTCCGGGCTGAAAAAGAAAATCGCAGCCTGGGCGCGCCGTAAGGGCCTGGCCAACGGGTACGCCCGGCAGGAAGACGAGCCGGCGCCGGCTTTTTTCAACCTGGCCCATAAACTGGTATTCTCCAAGGTGCATGAACGCCTCGGGCTGGATCGTTGCCGGTTGTTTATTTCCACGGCGGCGCCGATCTCACTGGACACCCTGGAATTTTTTATGAGTCTGGATATCCCGATTACGGAAGTCTACGGCATGAGCGAATGCACCGGACCGGGCACCGTATCCCTGCCTGAACCTTTTCAATACCGAACCGGATGGGCGGGACCGGCCTTGCCGGGAACGGAAATTGCCGTATCGGAACATGGTGAGGTGTTGATGCGCGGTCGGCATGTGTTCAAAGGCTATTTCAAGAATGACGAGGCCACCCGCGAGACGATCGACGCCGATGGCTGGCTCCACTCCGGCGATGTGGGGCAGATTGACGACAAGGGGTTTTTGAAAATTACGGATCGCATGAAGGAGCTGATTATCACGGCGGGCGGCGAGAACGTGCCGCCCCAGGTCCTGGAGGGCAAGTACAAGGCTATTCCGGTTCTCAACCAGGTGGTCATTGTCGGTGACCGGCGCAAACACATGGCGGCCCTGTTTACCCTGGACCCCGTCAAAGTTGAAGCCACGGCGGCGCAAGCCGGCAGCAAGGCCGCCACCTCCGTCGAGGCGGCGGCCTGTCCCCAGTTCAAGGCCTACCTGCAGGCGCAGGTGGACCAGATTAACACGACCTTGCCGCGTGCCTGGGGAATCAAGAAATTTGTCATTTTGCCCGAGGAACTATCCATCGAAGGCGGGGAGTTGACACCCACCATGAAGCTCAAACGGCGGGTCGTGAATACCAAGTATGCCGAGGAGATCGAAAGTATGTATACTTGATGTTCCTTTTCTTTTCCGAAAAAGAAAAGGAACCAAAAGAAACCGCCCGTTTCCCGCGGCCCCTTCGGGGCTGCCCTGCGCGTCGCCGAAGCGGCCGGCGCGCGCGGAAACTCGCTCGCCTGAGGGCGAGCTCAAACAATCCGCGCACCCTTTACCGGCCGCCACGTCGATGCTCGGCGCGGGAAAAAGGGGATAAAACCCTAAAACCTAACAGCTTTTAAGCCCTCCTTCTTGGGGGGAGCTAAGGCCTTGCGCTATGCAGGAAAAGATTTTCTGCATCAAGGCGTCTACGTAATATCGATGCGCTGCCCCGTCTGCGGGTCGAAGAAAAGGGGCTTGGTCGTATCGACGGCCAGCTTCATCATCTCGCCTGCCTTGCGGGCGCTGTCCGGGCAGGCCCGGCAGACGATCTCAGTCTCGTTGACGTCCACATAGAGGAGATGGTCGGGTCCGGTCGGTTCCAGGACCTTCACCCGGCATTCCAGCGGTACGATGTGGCCCCAGGTTTCCATCCCTTCCTGGAAATCGGTGATGTTTTCCGGCCGAATTCCCATGATGACATCCCGGCCCGGGCTGAGGCCCGTGGTTTTTTGTGGCACGGGCAGGACGAAGCGACGGCCGTCCCCGGTCACCAGTGGGGCCGCGAGTTGCCCGTTTTCCGTTGATAGGGTGACGGGAATGAAGTTCATGGCCGGCGAGCCGATGAAGCCGGCCACGAAGCGATTGGCCGGGTTGGCATAAACGCCGTTGGGGGTGTCGAATTGCTGGACCATGCCGTCTTTCATGATGGCGATGCGATCGGCCAGGGTCATGGCCTCGATCTGGTCGTGGGTCACGTAGACGATCGTGGTCCCAAGCCGCTGGTGGAGCTTTTTGATCTCAGTGCGCATCTCGACGCGCAGTTTGGCATCCAGGTTGGACAGGGGTTCATCAAAGAGGAAGATGCGCGGATCACGGGCGATGGCCCGCCCCATAGCGACCCGCTGGCGCTGCCCCCCGGAGAGTTGGGACGGTTTGCGGTCCAGCAAGTCCTGGATCTGCAGGATTTCGGCCACTTCCTTGATGCGCTCGTCGATGTCCGGCCGGGCCACCTTGCGGGTTTCCAGTCCAAAGGAGAGGTTGCGGCGGACGTTCATGTTCGGATAGAGGGCATAGGACTGGAACACCATGGCGATGTCGCGATCTTTCGGCGGAACGTGGCTGACATTGCGGTCGCCGATGCGGATTTCGCCGGACGTGATGGTTTCGAGCCCTGCGATAAGGTTCAACAGGGTGGATTTGCCGCAGCCGGAAGGCCCCACCAGAACCAGGAATTCTCCCGCTTCGATCGCGATGTCGATGCCCCGGAGCACCTCCACCGAGCCGAACGATTTGCAGACGCTATCAATCACCAGTGATGCCATACGGCTCCCCGATCATTCTCCTGAGAGATATTATCCCTTGACCGCGCCGGCCGTCAGGCCGCGCACGAAATATTTCCCGGCCACAAAATAGACGAAAAGGGTCGGCAGGGCCGCAATGATGGCGCCGGCCATGTCGACATTATACTCCTTCACCGAGCTCGAGGTGTTGACCAGATTGTTCAGCGCCACGGTGATCGGCTGGGTTGCCCCGGTTGAGAAACAGACGCCGAACAGGAAGTCGTTCCATATCTGGGTGGTTTGCCAGATGATGGTCACCATGAAGATGGGCTTGCTGATGGGCAGCATGATCCGCAGGAAGATGCGGAAGAATCCGGCGCCATCGATCCGGGCGGCCTTGACGAGCTCGTCCGGCACGGCGACGTAGTAATTGCGGAAGAAGAGCGTGGTGAAGGCCAGACCGTAAATGATGTGCACCAGGACCAGTCCCCAGAAAGACTCGGCCAGACCGAGAAAGCCCAACGTGCGCGCCATGGGCAGCAGGATGACCTGAAAGGGGATGAAGCACCCCAGAAGCAGCATGGCGAAAAAGGTGTCGCTGCCCCTGAAGCGCCACTTGGCTAGCACATAGCCATTGAGGGCGCCGATCAGGGTCGAGATCAGGACCGCCGGGATGACCATGCGGATCGAGTTCCAGAAAAAGCCCTTGATGCCCTCGTTGGTAACGCCGATGGTGGCGTAGCTCCAAGCCTTGATCCAAGGTTCGATCGTCGGGTGACGGGGCAATGAAATGAGGTTGCCCGTGCGGATCTCCTCCATGGATTTGATGGAGGTGATGACCATGACGAGGAGGGGCAAAAGGAAATAGAGAACAAAAAGGAGCAATACGCCATAGATCAACAGGCGGCCTGCGATCTCCCTTTGGCTTGGCCGAGAGGTGTCAGGCATGCTGTTTTCTCCTCAGCTCCGAGTAAAGATAGGGAACGATGACCGCCATGACCATGAAAAACATCATCATGGCGCTGGCCGCCCCCAGCGCCAGCCGCCCCCGCGTGAAAGCGTAGCTGTACATGAAGGTGGCGGGCAAATCGGATGCATACCCCGGGCCGCCTCGCGTCAGGACCACCACCAGGTCGAAGCTTTTGATGGCGATGTGCATCAGGATAATGAAGGTGCTGAAAAAAACAGGCCGCAGACTGGGGATAATGATTTTGTGATAGATGCGCGGCAGGCTGGCGCCATCCACCTGGGCGGCCTTGATGATGGCGTCGTCGATGCCCCGCAGCCCGGCCAGGAACATGGCCATGACAAACCCGGTGGACTGCCAGACCGCCGCAATGACCACGCAGTAGATCGACATCTCGGAGGTTACCAGCCAGTCGAAGGTGAAGGTGGACCAGCCCCATTCCCGCACCAGCCGTTCGATCCCCAGCCCCGGGTTGAGGAGCCATTTCCAGGCCGTGCCGGTTACCACGAAGGACAAGGCCAGCGGATAGAGGTAAACGGTTCGAAGAGCTCCTTCGATGCGGATCTTCTGGTCCAGAAAAATAGCCAGAAGCAGCCCGAAGAGGGTGCAGAAGAAGATAAAGAGGCCGCCGTAAATCAGGAGATTGCGAACGGCGACCCCCCAGCGCTCGATGCGCCAGAGCTTGGCATACTGCGCCAGTCCCACAAAATCGTAGCTGGGCAGGAAGCTGGACCGGGTCATCGACAGGTAGAGGGTCCAGAGGATAAACCCGTAGATAAAAACCACCATGACCATGAAACTCGGGGCCACGACGATTTTGGGCAGCGCCGTTTCCAGTGCCGCAAACCATTTGGACGACCGGCTGGTTGGGTGCATGGGCCTTTCAACCGCCCATCGCCGGCGCGCCATACGGCCGGCCGATGGACGGCGCAACGGGAGCGGGTGGCGGGGCGCCCGGCCCCGTCACCTTCATCTTATCTCGAAGCGCTACATCTTCGCTTCCCTGACAGCGTCCGCCAGTTTCTGCGCGGCATCGGCAGCCGACATGTCGGAATTGTAGAAGTTGGTAATCACGTCGAACATGGCTCCCCGAACGGCCGGTGAAACGGCCATTTCATGGGCCATGCTGGGCATCAGACCGCCCGACTTGGCCGTGGCTTCGAAATCTTTCATGGACGCGATGGCCACCGCGTCAAACGGTGTTTCGGCAATACCGGCGCGTACCGGGATGGAACCCTTGCTGACATTGAAGGCCACCTGGAAATCCGGCGAGAGAATGAGGCGCGCCATGGCTTTCTGGGCGGCTTTGGCCGCGGGATCCTTGACTTCGAACATGATGAAGGAATCCACATTGAAGAGAAAGGCGTCGGCGGTGCCCGGCACGGTCAACGCGTCATAGTCTTTCCCCGGCAGTTTGCCGGCCGCCGTGAATTCCCCCTTGGCCCAGTCGCCCATGAACTGCATGGCGGCCTCGCCTTTGATCACCATGGTGGTGGCCAGATTCCAGTCGCGGCCCGGGGCGTTTCTGTCGGTGTAGGGTTTGATGCGTTTGAAGATGTCCAACGCCTTGACCATGGTGTCGCTGGCAAGCGCTTGTTCGTCCGCCTGGATCAGGGTTTTTTTGTAAAAGTCCGTTCCGCCCACGCCCGCTACAATGGATTCCCAGGCGGTGGCTTCCTGCCAGGCCTGGCCGCCAAATCCGACCGGAATCAGGCCGGCTTTTTGAATTTTTTCACAAGCGGCAAAGAATTCATCCCAGGTCTTGGGATATTGGGCCCCGGCCTTTTGGAAGACAGCCGGGTTGCACCACAGCCAGTTGATGCGGTGGACATTGACGGGCACGGCCACCCAATGGCCTTCGTATTTCATGATATCGGCCACCACGCCGGGAACCAGTTTGTCCCAGTTCTCGGCCTGGGCCACGTCGTCCAGGTTGGTCAGGACGCCGAGGGCGGCCCACTCCTGGATTTGAGGCCCTTTGACCTGGGCGGCCGTCGGGGGATTGCCGGAGACCGCCCGGGATTTGAGGGCTGTCATGGCGTTGGCGCCCGCCCCTCCCGCCACGGCAAAATCCCTCCAGGTATGGCCTTCGTTCTGCAGCATCTTCTGGAGTTCCTGCACAGCGGCGGCTTCACCACCGGAAGTCCACCAGTGCAGGACTTCGACCTCTCCGGCCGTCGCATTCGCGACGAACGTGATGGCAAGAACTGAAACGACGATGATCCATTTGACATTTCGCAACATCCGAACACCTCCTTTTAGAATAAGGTGATGGTTGAGACGACGAATAATATTACCGGTTGCCGTGTGCGCCGGAGGAGTGCTTGGCACGATCCGGCGAATTTGGGCCTTCTGTTGGTTTGTGGTGGTTGGAATCAGATGCCAGATATGACGTTACGGCATAACTTGCAGTAATGTCAATGTAATTGAAGACGTCGGATGACGGGGGGGGGTGCCGGGGACGACAGGCGCCTGGGTCGGGATTGAAGCGTGTCGGTGGGGTCAATCGGTGGGGGAATGGCCTGCCGCCTGCTGGGGGACTTTTTGGACCTGGCGAATGTCATAGCCGTAAGATTCCAGGAGGGCCAGCAACCCGGCGTAGTCGGCGTCGGGGATCGACGGCGCCCGGGCCATGATCCAGACATAATCCCGTTTGCTTCTTCCGATAACGGTCCGGGAGTAGTCATCCGCCAAAAAAACCACGCGATACTCGGCCTTGAACGGCCATATGAACTGCATGCCCCAGTGCGCGTTGGAGTCGGTATCGATAACAAAGGCCCGCGAGGTATAGATCTTTTCAGGGCCGTCGAATCCGCCTTTGTTGAATCGGAAGGTCGTTTCCACGGACCCGTCCTCGTCCAGACGATAGGACTCGACCGCGTTAAAGGCCTCTTTTTCGAAAACGGTCGGAATGCTGGCGATAACGTACCAGTCGCCCATGAAGCGCTTCAAATCCAGACTGTCCACCGTGGGAATGGTGGGCGCGGATCCGCACCCCAGAATGCCGATCACTAACAATGCCGCTATCGCTTTGACGATTATTGATATCATTGGGCGCACTTTTTTTATGGGTTCATTTTCACATCAAAATGGGTCGCTATCAGGATGCCGTCAAGGCACTGTGGCCAAATAACGCACCATGACTGTCATTTACGGAAGGCGTTTGAGATTTGCCCGAATTAGAAGGGGACGCCGGGAAGCATCGGGTCGATACGTTCCCGGCGGTTTGACCGGGTTATGGAATGTGGGGGCACGCTATCATGGTGCCTGCCGACCCATGGGGATGGGGCTACCGGGTGCCGTTGATACCGAAGGAAAAAGAGAAACCGGGTTCCGACACGGTCCCGGCAGCCTGGTACTGGTCGTAATCGCTGTAGCTGTTGTCGCTGCTGGTGTGGTGGTAAATATGTTTGACGACCGGGCGGCGATAAGGACGGTGGTGTTGGCCGCGGTACCGCGGGCCATAGTGCCCTTTTCGGCCATGACCCCAGCCAGGGTGCTTCTTGTAAAAAGGGGCGCCTTTGTGGTGCCATTTCTGGTAGTGGTGACCGTGGCGGACATCACGGCCGGCCCAGGCACTGCCTGAAAACACGAAGACAAATCCGATCAAAACCAGGCTGATAAGGGTGATTTTCTTTTTCATGTCAGTCCTCCTTGGTTGGTGGCCGATGCTCGATTGGCCGGCGTTTGAACCATAGGACGACTGATTGTTAGGAAAAGTTTACAAGGGACCTCTTGTTGGCCATCCTCCAACCGACGTTCTGTTGTCAAAAATGATGGGTCGCCCCTGAGCGGCTGCGCCGCGTCTTGGCCCCCATGACCGCTTCCAGTTCATCCAGCGCGCGGTCGCCCGTGCAGTGGCAGGGAATCACCGTTTCGATGGGCATGGTCTGCATGTCCGCCAGCGTGTGATTCAAGCGCCGGCTATCGGCGTTCAGCAGGTGCAGGCCGCCGATGACCGCCCGAATGGGGGCGACGCCGCTCAGGCGTCTGACATGGGTGAGGGTGTTGATGATGCCGGCATGGCAGCAGCCGACACAGACCACCAGACCTTGGTCCGTCTTGATCCACAAGGCCAGATCGTCCTCGATCGGGTCGGCATGGCGGGCTTCCGGGTCGAGAAAGAAGGCGCCGCCGGTATCCTCGAAGGTTGTTTGGCGGGGGATAGGCCCGGTCAGGCCGATGTTTTCGGACAGCATGACCGTTTCGGACGTCCAGCGCAGATGTTTTTCGGGCAGCCTGTCGAGGGCGGCCATGGATTCGGAGGGCATGTGCGCCGGCTTGGGAGATCCGTTGCGCAGACTGTAGCGCGGCTGCACCACAGCGGGGTGACAATAGACATGCGCGTTGGGGGCAACATGCAGGACGTGGGGTATGCCGCCGGTGTGGTCGTAATGCCCATGGCTCAGGACCACCATGTCGGTTTGCCGCAAATCGACCCCGAGGGTCCGGGCATTCACCGGCAGGGCCGGCCCCTGTCCGGTGTCGAAAAGGATATGGCGGCCGTCGGCCTCGATCCAAAGCGAAAAGCCATGCTCGGTTGTGAGGCCCGGTCCGGCTTGATTGTCGACCAGGATGGTGATGGCGATCGGTGATGCACCCATTAGCGTTCATGCTCCTCTGTCGTCGTATAAAAGTTGCGCCCCTCGTTGGTTTTCGTGGCCAGTCGACCGGCCGTGACCAGGGCGGCCAGATGTTTGAGAGCCTCGTTGACATGGATGCCGAGACCGCGAGCGACATCATCGGCCGTGCAGGGGCGTCGCTCGAGCATGGCCAGAATGTCGGCCTCCCGGACGTTTCCAGCGGTTGACACGGTCACGGTTGCGGTGTCGTCGTAGCTGACGATGTCCACCGGCACGGCGAAAAGAGCTCCCAGAGCATGAAGTTGGCCGCTGGAAAGGGGCGATGCCATAGTCTCCGCCGGCGGACGGCAAACCGTATTCAACTGAACCCGTGCCGGATTGATGCGGTTCACGTGGGTCGCGATTTTTTCAACCTCGGCCGCTGTGCCCGTCATGCCCTTTAGCAGAAGGACTTCCAGCCAGACCGCTCCCGCAAAACGCCGGGTAAAGGCGGCCAGGCCGTCAACCATCCGTTCGAACGAAAGGGCCTGGTGCGGTCGGTTGATCTTCTGAAACAAACCGTCATCGCCGGCATCCAATGAGGGAAGCACCAGGTCGGCCGCCAGCAGGGCTTGCTGGACTTCCGCCATCCAGAGCAGGGCGCCATTGGTCAGGACGGCCACCGGAATCTCAGTTTGCTGCTTGATGCGTCGGATCACCTCGCCGATAGCGCTGTTCAGTGTGGGCTCGCCGGATCCCGCCAGTGAGATATAGTCGGGCCTGTGGGCCGCCGTCAATATAGGCGCCAACTCGGCCATGATATTTTCCGCCGTGACGTACGCTTTTCTTTCGAGGGTCAGGTCCGTCGTTCTTCCCAGTTGGCAGTAGATACAGTCATACGTACAGACCTTGAATGGCACGAGATCGATCCCCAGCGAACGCCCCAACCGCCGCGAGAGTACCGGCCCGTATACGTGTCGCATATCAGATGGCTTCATGGTTTTTTTCTCCGTGGCGGTGACCGGCCAACCGTTATGGATACTCTGTCGGTCCGCCGCCGGCATGACGTATTTCACCGGAATGACCAGGCCTGCCGTTCGACCGTATCATGATATGGGTGCCCACAGGCTGCCCCACATGGGCGGCGATTACCGGGCATTTGGCCTGAAACAAGAAGAAAATATTACCCGGCGCGTCGCTCAGTGTCTCAAAATTGCCCTGCCCCTTGGCGATAATGAGGTCGGCCCTGTGGTAGCATTGCAGGAACGCCTCGCTGCAGTCGTCGAGAGGGGTGCCGGGAGCGTCCGAGCCATTATCGATCACCGCGACCAGTGTATCGAACCCTGTCGCCCGGGCGTCCGCCATCGTGGCGTCATTGATAACGGGTGCGCCGCGCACCGCAAGGGTAACGCCGGCGGGCGGGAGTTGCGCGATCAACAGGCGATCAAAAACGATTTCCCCCGCATTATCAGCGATGTAAAGAATGTTTTGGGCGGTGGAAACGGCCTGGCGCAGCGCGTTCGTCTCACCGGCAAAAGGTTCGGATAAGGCGTGTTGCACCGATCGGCGGACATGGGATGCGGTGACCGTGCGATGGGCTCCCAGATCGATCACATTACCGGCCATGGCCAGGCGTATGGCTGTTTCCAAAGGATCTGCGGCAGAGGCGACCATGGCTTCCAGCTTGGGAAGAAGTGCCAGCGCCATGCGGTTTTGATCCTCCTTGGCCTGGCGATAGGGGTCATCGTTTCCCGTCAGTTCGCGCAGGTGTCGGTGAATGCGCTGGGCAAGGACCGGGGGCGACTGGTTCAGGTCCATCGCGCTGGTCCATCGCAGCACATCGCGCAGAATGCGTTCATGGAAGGCCATGTCCGCGGACAACTGCCGGGCCGCATCAAGGGTCTGGCGCACGAAGCAGGGAATGCAATCCAAAGATGTCTTCATGATACGACCAAGCGTGTTCTTTCCCGTGGTTCAAACGCAAGGCAAATTTTGCCAACCCTTTCGGCTATGCGCCAAGGGGAATCTATGGTGCCGTCAATGTCGGGCCGCACCATCCCGTATCCGGTGCGGCCCGAGTTTAGCGGTCGCAACCGCAATTAATCCGTGGTCGATTCGGATTCGAGGGCTGCAAGGCGTTTTTGAATGACCTCCAGTTCCGCCTGAAGACTCCGCGCCTGGCCGGCGAGGGCTTGCTTTTCAATCTCGGGAGCCGGCTGCCCGTAAGTTCCGGGGTAACCATAGGGGGTGCCATATCCGCCGAAACGCATCCCGCCGCCTCTGCCGAAATTGCGTCTCATACGCCAACCGCCGCCGAAGCCGCGCCCGCGGCCAAATTCCAATCCATAACCAAATCCCGCGGCGGTGTAAGGGATTTCCGTTCCGGCATTTCCGCTGCAGTATCCAGCCCCGCGTCCGGTCATGGGGCCCATTCCCATGGGACCTGTTTGATTTCTTCCTGGCATGATGTTGTCCTCCTTTGATTAACGTTTGGGTTATGCTCTGGTCATGGTGCCGCCGCATTTGGGGCATTTTTGCATGACGCAGGGAACACCGCGTTCATGGGGTTCGCGCTGTCCGCACTGGGGGCAGCTGCAGAATCCACTCGATTGCGCCGCGGTGCCGTTATCGGCAGGGAACGTTCGACCGCCACCGCCCTGACCGCGACCGCCGGCTCCCTGCCCACGGCCCCCACCACCTCCTTGACCACGACCGCCGCCGCGGCCGCCTTGTTTTTTCCCATTCATGAGGTTGACCTCCCTGTTTTCAATGGTGTTGCTGTGAATCGGATGGCGCCCCCGCCGCCGGCATCCGGGCATCATGAAGACCTCTTCCGCCAGGCCCCCTTTTATCCAGGCCTGAATAACCGCTTCCGGCTTGCCGGCCACGAAGGGGATCACCTGGATGCCGTAACCGGCAATCATTGTCCTCACCGGGCGCGAAATCGCGCCGCAAATCAGTGTTTCAACGCCCAGCTCAACCAGATGAAGTGCTCTTTGCACCGGGAGTTCACCGGACAGGACATGTTGTTTCTGGCCGATCATGCGTCCTCCGAGCACTTCCACCAGGCGGATGTCCCGGGCGACGTCGAAAACCGGGGCAATGCGATGATTCCAGATCGACATGGCGATGTTCATAAAAGGCGTCCTTAGGTGTTGTTCGACCAGATCTAAAGCATCGTTTGTGCCGAAAACGGCAAATTACCAAAAAATTGTATAAAATATTATAATAATTACAAATAAAAATTTTTTTCCAGTGTGCTCAGGGGTAATATAGATGCGCTTGCGCTACGGTATGCTGTTTAAAGGGGTGCGTTTTGGCTACTATTTGGTGGGGCGTGAGCGCCCGTCCTGTTTCGGGAGGGACATGCCCAGTTTTTTCATCCGGCGGAAGAGGGTGGTTTTGTGGATACCGAGCATCCGGGCGGCGGCGGTTCGGTTGTTGTGGTTTTGGTCCAAGGCGCTCTGGATGGCCTGGGCGTCGAGCAAGTCATGGGCGGTCTTGATGCCGGGGGCTGTGGATTGGGATACGCCATGGGCCATCAATTCATCGGGCAGGTGTTCCAGGCCGATAAGCCCTTCCTGGCACATGATGAAGGCGCGTTCGATGGCGTTTTCCAGTTCACGGACGTTGCCGGGCCAGGGATGCACCATGAGCAGCGACAGTGCTTCGGCGGTGATCCCTTGGATCGATATGTTTTGCAGCCGGTTGAAACGGTCGATGAACTGGTCCACCAGCAGGGGAATATCTTCTTTGCGCCGGCGCAGCGGGGGCAGCTCGATGCGAACGACATTGACGCGGTAGTACAGGTCTTCCCGGAAGGCGCCCTTGCGCATCTGCTCCGCCAGGTCCTTGTTGGTGGCGACAATGAGGCGCGCTTTGGTGGCTTCCGAACGGGTGCTCCCCAAGGGTTCATAGGACCGTTCCTGTAAAACCCGCAGGAGCCTTACCTGGAGGGCCGGGCTGATTTCGCCGATTTCATCCAGGAACAGGGTGCCGTTTTCTGCCAAGGCAAAGCGCCCGGGTTTGTCTTTGGTGGCGCCGGTAAAGGCGCCGGCCTTGTAGCCAAAGAGTTCCGACTCCAGCAGTGTTTCGGGCAAGGCGCCGCAGTTGACCGCGACAAAGGGGGCTTTGCTGCGGGGGCTCAGGTTGTGAATGGTCTGGGCCACCAGATCTTTGCCGGTGCCCGTTTCGCCCAGGATCAGGACGGTGCTGGGACTGGCGGCAATGGCGGGCAGCGCCTCGAAGATGCGTTGCATCAGCGTGCTGCGACTGACGAGATCACCGATTCGGGCGCGGCCCTCCAATTCGCGGCGCAGGGCTTCGATTTCACTGAGGTCACGGAAGGTTTCGGCCCCACCGATCACCCGGCCGTCGGCTTCCCGCAATACGGCCGTCGAGATGCTGACGGGAATGCGGCCGCCTTCGGCATCGATGATATAGCCCGCCCGGCCAATGACGGGCTGGCCGGTTTTGAGGGTTTGCCGCAGGGCACAGTCTGGCCCGCACATGCTGGAGCGAAAGACCTCCGAACAGCGGCGTCCGATGGCGTCGGTGCGTGACACCCCCGTGATGGTTTCGGCCGCCCGATTGAAAGACGAGATGCGCCATTCCAGGTCGACGGTAAACACACCGTCCGATATGCTTTCCAGGATGGCCTCGGTGGGTGTCGGGGCGGTGGTTTTTTTCTTCGGATGCTTCATCGCATTGTGTGGCGCCGGTTTAGCGGGCGGCTTTGTTGTCAGCCAAACGTCTCACATAAGACCTTTGGCCGGCATGGTGGAAAAAGATAGTAGATGATAGCGGTATTCGATAAAATTTTCAAAAGCTTTTGATGCCGGGCAGGGTTTGGGATAAGGTCGGCAGCGTGAGTTTATCCCAACACCATACGTCAGACGGACCGGTCCCCGCCCGGATTCTTTTCTGGCTGTCCGCCTCGGTGGGGGTCACCATGGTGGGGATGGGCATCATCTGGCCCATCATGCCGCTATACGCGATTCAACTGGGAGCCGGCGGCACCGAGCTGGGGTTTATCATCGCGGCCTTCAACCTGGCGCGCAGCGTTTTCAACCCGGTGGTGGGGCGCCTCTCCGATCGCCTGGGGCGCAAGCCCTTCATGCTGACCGGGCTGTTTTGCTATGCGCTGTTGTCCGTCGCCTATATCCAGTCTGCCAGTGTGGCCGGACTGATTGCCGTGCGCTTTGCCCACGGTCTGGCCGCGGTCTGCGTGGCGCCGGTGGCCATGGCGGTGGTGGCCGAGACCGCACCGCCCCGACGGCTGGGGATCTACATGGGCACCCTCAGTATGGCCCTTATGCTGGGGGTGGGAGCCGGCCCCCTGCTGGGCGGCGTCATCAAGGACTGGCTGGGCACGGAAGCGGCTTTTTTAACCATGGGCGGTCTGGCGCTCGTGACGTCGGTCGGCATTCTGGTCTTTGTGCCTTCCCTCGCCCGCAAGGCGGGCGAAACCGTAAAACCCTCAACTTCGATGCGGCAGACCCTCAGGCAGAGCCGTATCCTGCAAACCGTTTTTAGCATTCGTTTTTTCTCGGCCGTGGGGCAGGGGGCTGTTTACACCTTCCTGCCGCTCTACGGCGTGGCCATCGGCATTTCCAGCACCCAGGTGGGGATTCTGCTGGGGGTCAACGTGCTCCTGATCGCCTTCCTGCAGCGTCCGGGCGGCCGTCTGGCCGACCGCACGCGGCCCGTTGCCTTGATGGTGGGGGGGATAGTCCTGTCCGGCCTGGCCGTGGCCGGTATGCCCCTGGTGCAGAATTTTTCCGGCGCCCTTGTAATGAACATTCTCATGGGGGTCGCGAATGGTATCGCGGTTCCTGCTGCCCTGGTACTGGCCGGACGTGAAGGCGCGCGCGTCGGCATGGGGTCGGTCATGGGGCTGTTTGATGCCGCCTTGAGTCTGGGATTTATCGTGTCGCCGATCCTTCTGGGCATGGTTCACGATGTTTTCGGTATCGCGGCCATTTTTTATGTCGGGGGGGCGATTATCCTGGGGGGCACGTTGCTGGTGGTAATGCGGTTTTGGTCCCCTTGGCAACCTCGATCTTATCATGGTGACATTTGAGTCAAATAAAGGCCTTCCAATTCCTATACATGAGGAATTTTTTTCTTACACTGCTGTCTTCGTATTTTTAAAATATCTTCAACTATCTGTAATAATGTATAAAATAACTTTTAATGCGCATTTGGAATAAAACTTGCTGTTCTAGTGGCACTGTAGTAATTACAGGTCGTCCCCAAAGACAAATAGAGTAATACGGCCCAGCGCAGATGATGTTGTCCGCGCGTCTGAGATTCCATATTCGAGCTCATCTACGGTATTTTTTAGCTATTCACGATAGTGCCCGGACGCATTCGAGATGTCAATGATACGGACCGTTACGCTCATACCGGCTTAAGCCCCCTTGTGCGCACAATGTGCGAGTGAGGGGGCTTTTCTTTTCAAGGCCAAACCCTTTGTGAAAAGGGGGCGGAAAGCCACGGATCTTTTTGTCTTGCCGAACTGACGGGGTCAGTCATCAGGACGATTGAATGAAAGAAAGCCGGGCTGCCGACCGTGACATCGTCAACGTCACCCAATGGGCAGTCCGGTTTTTGTTTTTCGAACAGGGCGCCTCTTAAACCAATTCATTCATCAACGCATGGGGGAGTTATGTTGATTCGGGACGTCGTCGCCTTGGGTTGCCGGTGTTTTTCAAAGTCGCTTTTACCCGTCCGGTCGAAAATAAACTCCCAGCGCCTTGTTTCTTCAGTGGCCGTCATGGGGTTTCTTGCAGTTTTAGGGCTTACGGGGA
The DNA here is from genome assembly GCA_014237395.1 of Desulfobacteraceae bacterium. Classification (GTDB taxonomy): domain Bacteria; phylum Desulfobacterota; class Desulfobacteria; order Desulfobacterales; family UBA5852; genus JABZFP01. The sequence goes on from JABZFP010000030.1 coordinate 177,001, forward strand.
GTGATCTATTCCTGGCGCACCCGGTGCAAGCCGATGAAGAGAATGTGGTTACCGTTCTCAGCGGCACCGATGCGGCGGATACGATGACACTGGCCGATCCGATCGATGCCCAGGCGGGTCTTTTGACGGATGAAAGCGAAAAGATAGAGGCTTCCGCAACAGCCCTCGACGCCCTGGCGGGCAACGATGGGATTCTCAGCGGGGCCGACGTCACTGCGAGTGCAGACGCGGCAGCGCTGCTCTTACAGATCTTGGACGCCAAAACCCAGGCGTTGGCCAAAGCCATGGGGCTGGTCGCCGGCGATGACAACGATATGATTACCAGCAGCGGTGCTTTGGCGGTGACTTCCTTGGCAAGCGGTGCATATGCCGGAGCGCTTACGTTCGATACAGGCGACCGCGATGGTGATGACCGGAAAATCGATCTATCCTTGAGTACCGAGGCGGGATCCACGGCCATCGATGGCGGTGATGGCGACGATATGGTGAACAATGACGGGGCACTGGCCGCTATTGCGACGGCGACCAGCGGAGGGACGGTCGATCAACTGACGGCCGACGCCCAAGGCGCGGTGTCACTGAACGCCACATCATCGGCCAAGGCCGAAACCACCGGTATTGCTACCGGCGATGGGGATGATGCGATCAGCAGCACGAATACGATTGCTTCCATTGCAACGGCCACCAGTGGCGCGCTCGGCATGAGCCTTGCGGCCGGAGAAAATGCGGAAGGCGACAAGGCCAAAATCGAACTCGATACGTCGGTGAGCGCCGAGGCAACGGCCATCGGCATCGAATCCGATGGCGATGAGGCCGCGGAAGAAGATAAAGACGCCTCACCTTTCGCTCTGGACGGGCTGCGCGTCACCTATGAGAAAGAAACCACGGCCGTCAGCGGCACGGATACCCTAAACAATTCGGCCGATGTGCAGGTCACGGCCACGGCCACCAGTGGTGCTGCTTCGGCATCGATGGATGTTGCCGTGGACGGTGCGGCTCAGACCAAAGCCAATTCCGAAGCCAAGGCCGAAAGCATCGGCCTGTCAACCGGTGCGGCGCAAGATACCATTATCAACAGCGGCGATCTGACGGCCGTGGCCACGGCCACGGCGGCTGCTTTGAGTGCTACCTTCCAAATAGGGGCACCGACGTCGGACGAAGACCCGCCACCAACCACCGGCAGCCCATCGGACAACAATTCGAGCAGTCAAAGCGGCGTAAAAGCCACGGCCCGCGCCGTTGGTATCGCTTCCGATGGTGAAGGCCAATTCAAGACGGTCTCGGCGTCCGCGGAGATTACCGATACTTCCCTGGTGTCGCATTACCAGCAGTCCGAAGGCACCGTGAGCGATGCCGACCAGGTGATCAACACGGGCGACATGGAGGCTATTGCAACGGCGACTGTCAGTGCGGAGAGTGCGGCCATCGATATTGCAGCGGGTGGTTCGGTCGAATCAAAAGCCAATGCGACAGCCACTTCCGAGTCCGTAGCGATCTTCACCGGCGGCGGGGATGACACCGTCAGCAACACCGGGGCGCTGGATGCGGTAGCGACTTCCACGGCCGGGGCCATCAGCATCGGGTTGGCAGCGGGAGAATCCCAGGGCGACGATACCGGTGATGATTCGGATGACAGCGGCAGCATCAAGAGCGAGACCGAAGTCAAGGCCACAGCCACGGCCAAGGGCATCGACGCCGAAGGGGATGCCCAGTCGAAAAGCGTGAGTGTGGACGTGGACATCAGCCGCTCGGGCATTGCCGCCGGTTTTGAATACAGTCAGGAAGCGGGCTCCGGCAACGACACGGTGGATAACCAGGCGAGTATCACGGCGGTGGCCACAGCGACTTCCGGCAGTGAGAGTGCGACGATCGACATCATGGCCGGCGGTTCGGTGGATTCCAAGGCCAACGCCGAGGCGACTTCCGAATCCGTGGCGATCTTCACCGGCGGCGGGGATGACGCGGTCACCAACACCGGCGTGCTGGATGCGGTGGCGACATCCACGGCCGGGGCTGTCAGTGTTAGCTTGGGCATTTCCGATTCCTCCGACCCGGATGATGATGGCGGCATTTTGGACAACCTGCGGGAGCGCTTCTGGCCGACGGTCCACAGCGAGGCCAATGCCACGGCCACGGCCACGGCCCAGGGCATCGATACCGAAGGGGCGGTCGCAGATAAATCCATTGCCGGGGATCTTTCCCTCGACCGGCAGTCTCTGAACTTGTTTTTTGCCTATGACGAAACACAGGCCAACGGTAATGATCGGGTTGACAACCAGGACGCCATCAATGCCGTTGCGACTGCCACCAGTGGCGCCGCTGCCGCCGATATCCAGATCAATTCCGATGGAACGGCTGCGGCGGAGGCCAATTCTACCGCCGCGGCCCAGGCCGATGCCATTCGAACCGGCAGTGGCGATGACACGGTAAACAACAGCGGCACGTTGACGAGCGTGGCCACGGCAACTTCGGGTGCCCTGAGTGTCGGTGTCGCCCACGCGGAGGGTGATGACACCAAAGCCCGGGCAGAAGCCAAAGCCACCAGTACGGCCCAGGCGACCGGCATCGATACCGAGGGCGACAACGATTCCCGCGCGGTAGAATTTTCCCTGGATCTGTCCCGCGACGGGCTGCACGTCAACTACAATGACACCAAAACGGCTGCAATCGGGAATGACGAAGTGGTCAACCAGGCGGCTGTGACGACCGTTGCTACGGCCAGCAGTGGTGCCACAGCCGTTCCGGTGAGCATCGACGGTGCCGCATCGGCGGATGTCACCTCCAAAGCGACTGCTGCCGCAACGGCGATCCATACGGGCGGCGGCCATGATGTGATCGACAACAGTGGCGACCTTGCGGCCGCCTCCCAGGCGACCTCTGCGGCTATCGGGGTGGGGTTTGGCCAGCAAACCCAATCCACCGGCAAGACGAAGATCGAAGTCAAGGCTGCTGCGGAAAGTACGGCCAGTGCTATGGGGATTGCGACCGATGGCGATGCCGGCGATCAAAGTACGGCATTTTCTCTCTCTCTGACCGGTGAAGAACTATCAAGCAACTTCAGCAAGACCCAATCCGATGTCTCCGGCAATGATATGCTTACCAATACGGGTACGATCGCTGCCGTGGCGACTGCTTCCAGCGGTTCGGCCAGCGTTGGCGTTGCCATCGACGGTGCTGCAGCAGTGGATATCACTTCGACCACCAAGGCCGATGCAACCGGTGTCGATACCGGGGGCGGTGACGACAGCATTGATAACCGGGGCGACATTACTTCGACGGCAACCGCTACTTCAATGGCCCTCGGGGTGGGGGTTGGCGTGCAGAATGGTTCAGGCAGCAAGGCCAGTTCGAACGTCGAGGCTGCCGCAAAATCAGAAGCGCTGGCCGTGGGTATTACTGCCGACGGCAATCAGCAGGATACCGCTCTCGCAATCGACCTCGTCATTACCGAAGATGGTCTTAGCGCGGGTTATCATCAGTCCGAAACCCCACTTGCGGGGGATGACGACCTGATCAACACCGGGGCGGTGACAGCGGTGGCCACGGCCACCAGCGGCGCAATTGCCGCAGGTGTAACAACGGAAGGGTCCGCCCGCAGCGATGCCAGCGCCACAGCCAAAGCCGACGCAAGGGCTCTGGATCTTGGTGGCGGCAGCGATACGGTCGATAACCGTGGTGCCCTGAGCGCCGTTTCAACAGCCACGGCCGCAGCTGTCGAGGTCTCTGTCTCCGGGAAGGGAACTACCATTGCCAACAACGGGCTTTTTAGCGCCGGGACCACCGCCGAAGCCAAGGCCGTCGGCATTGCAGGGACAGGAATGGATAGTGCCCAAAGCCTGGATGTCACTTTGGACGTGGATTTCAACGAATTGAGTGTGGGATTTGATCTTGAAAAAGTTGTTGACGGCATCACCGGTGACGGCGACGACAGGATCACCAACCGTGCTGCCATCACCACCGTGGCTACGGCCACGGCGCCGGAAGTCAGTGTGGCCGTCACCAGTGAAGGCATTGCGGCATCTCTGGCCAACACAGAAGCGATGGCTGACGCCACGGCCATCCAAAGTGGCCACGGCGATGACACCATTACGAATACCGGCGATCTGAATTCGACGGCCACGGCGACAGCGGCTACGGCCAATGTCACGGTGACCGGTAAGGGATTGGCCGTAGCTGGAAACTCCGTCTGGGATGGTGGGATCAAAGCCAAATCCAATGCGGCCGGTATTCATTCCGAAGGTGGTGAAGAAGATGTCCTGGCCATTGGCGTCGATGCTTCTTTGGAAGGGGTTGCTGTAACCTACGAAAAAACGAAAGAACTGGCCAGTGGTGAAGACACGGTTGTCAACGACGGCAATATCACGGCCACCGCTGTAGCGGTTGCCCCCGCGTTATCTGTGGCGGTGGCATCCAGCAGCGGGGTGGCGGCCTCTCTGTCAACGGCGACGGCGGAGTCGGAAGCCTTTGGGATTCGCACCGGGGATGCCGCCGACGACATAACCAACCGGGGCAACATAACGGCCGTGGCCAACGCCGATGCGGTGGCGGTCAATGTGGCCGTGACCCCGACCGGCGTTGGTGTCGCCGGCAACAATATTTGGGACGGCGGCACCAAGGCCGAGTCCAGAGCTTTCGGGATCGATGCCGACGGTGAAACAGCCTCCGAGACCTTGACGAACTTTATTGCTGACCATACCGGAGTGGCGTTCACCTACGACCAGCAGGGCATACTGGCCAGCGGCGACGATGTTATCCGGAACGAGGGGGATGTGTCGGCCGTTGCCGTTTCGGTAGCGCCGGCCATCAGCGTGGCCGTAACAGCCGAAGGCGTGGCGGCCGCCATGTCCACAGCGACCGCCACAAGTGATGCAAGGGCTATCCGCAGCGGTGACGGGGATGACGACATCAGCAGTGACGGCAGCCTGACTGCTGCGGCCACGTCCATCGCGGCGGCCGCCAATGTGGCCGTGGTCGGTTCGGGAGGCGTGGCCGTGGCTGGGAACAATGTGTTCGATGGTGGAACGAAGGCTGAATCACTATCCTTGGGCATCGATACGGATGGTGAAGATACGACACAAACGTCATTGATCTTGACATCGGGTGGGAACGTGCCCCTCAGCCGCAGCAAGGAAACCGTGCTGGCCAGCGGCGACGATGTGGTGATGAACGACGGGGATATCGTAGCCACGTCTACCTCTTCGGCGACATCAATGGCGGTTTCCGTGAGCGTTGCAGGCGTTGCCGGGGCTGTATCGACCGCCGAGGCAGAAAGTGACGCACGGTCCATCCGGGGTGGTGATGGTGATGATGACATTACCAATAGCGGGACATTGACAAGCGTATCGACCGCCACGGTTCAAACCGTCAATGTGGGCGTCACCCCGGCCGGGGTTGCCATGGCGGCTGACGCGGTATGGGAAGGCGGCAGCACCGCAACCTCTTTAGCGTTGGGGATCGACGGCGACGGTGAGTCGGCCCAAAGCGAAACGACGACTATCAATACGGAATCCGGAACGACTTTTGCCCACACCAAAACTGATCAGGTGGCGACCGGCGATGACACTATTGTCAATACCGGGGACGTGTCTGTTGTCGCAACGTCTGTTGCGCCTTCGGTGGCTGTGGCCGTGACACCCGCTGGCGTGGCAGCAGCGACATCGACCGCCACGGCTGAAGCCGATGCCAGGGCGATCAGGGGGGGTGACGGCGATGATGCGATAGACAATGCAGGGGATCTGACCGCCGTTGCCACCTCAACGGCGGCGGCTGTCAATGTCTCCGTGGTACCCACCGGCGGTGTGGCGGTATCCGGTAACAATTTTTGGGATGGGGGCACCCATGCCGAAGCGGTCGCGATGGGTATTGACGGGGACGGGGAAACGACCAGCACATCGGAAACCCTTGTGAATGTCAGCGGTGGTGTAATCGGCATCGAACGTAGCAGCAGCAGTCAGATGGCCAGCGGTGACGACCGGATTGTCAATTCCGGAGACATTGGTGTCTATGCCACCGCCGTATCGCCTTCCATCACGGCAGCCGTGACACTGGCGGGTGTGTCGGCGGCGGTTTCGACCTCGACGGCGGAGTCAGATGCGCGCGCCATCCGTGGCGGCGACGGGAACGATACGATTGATAATGCCGGCAATCTGACCGTTGTCTCGAATGCGGATGCCGCCGCCGTCAACGTATCCGTCAACGCCGGCGGCGGTGTGGCGCTGGCGTCGGATGCCATCTGGAATGGCGGCACCACGGCAAAAGCCCATGCTTTCGGCATCGATGCCGAAGGAGAATCCTCAAGTTCCAACACCACCTCGATCGATGTCGGGGCCTCGGTTGCTTTCGATCAGGACAAGACCGAAGAAGAAGCCACGGGCGACGATGTCGTCAACAATCAGGGGGCCATCGACGTGCTGGCGATTGCCGTGGCGCCCTCGGTGGCCGTGTCGGTGGTGGGGACCGGTGGTGTGGCCGGAGCATTTTCGACGGCAACGGCCAAAGCGGACGGCACCGCTGTCAGTACGGGTGCGGGAGACGACACGATCACCAACAGCGGTGCCCTTTCATCGACAACCGTGGCCAATGCGGATGCGGTCAGTGTGTCGGTAACGGGCGTTGGCGGGGTCAGTTTTTCAGGCAACAACGCCTGGGACGGCGGCACCCTGTCCGAGGCGAAGTCCCGGGGTGTCGACAGCGGTGACGGCGATGATCACCTGAACAACAGCGGTGATGTCTCCGTTTCAGCCACCACCGTGACGGCGACCGGTTCCGTGTCGGTGACCGGAGTCGGGGGTGTATCCGGTGCGATTTCAACATCCACCGCTAAGTCCGATGCCGTCGCCATTGATTTGGGCGCCGGCGAGGACGAAGTCGATAACAGCGGTGTGCTCACAGCCGAGGCATTTGCCAATGCCGATGGACTCAATGTGGCCGTGACCGGTGTCGGGGGCGTCTCGGTTGCGGGCAACAATGCCTGGGACGGCGGCACCCTGGCCGAGGCCCGGGCTGCCGGCATCGACGGCGGGGACGGAGAGGCCCGCATCAGCAACACCAACAATGTGACGGCGGAGGCCGATGCGATCAGTGTCTCGGCCGCGCTCAGCTATGTCACCTTCGGAGTGCCGCTTGCCATATCGACTTCCACGGCCGACGCGGAAGCGGCGGCCGTCCGTTCCGGCGACCAAGACGATGATTTGACCAACAGGGGTGAGTTAACGGCCGAGGCCGATGCCACGGCGGTATCGGTCAATGTGGCTGTCACCGGCGCCGGGGTGGCCGGGGCCGGGGATTCCGTCTGGGACGGTGGCACCAAGGCCAAGGCAGCATCGGTGGGGATGGATGCCCGGGCCGGTGAGGACGTTATTCAAAATACGGGCACGATTGATGTCGATGCGAATGCCGTGACCAGCTCGAACAGTGTGGCCTTTACCGTGGCGGGTGTTTCGGGGGCTGTTTCCACGTCCACGGCCACCGCCGATGCCCAGGCCATATCGGGTGGTGACGGAGACGATACACTGGTTAACGACGGTGTGCTTGATAGCACGGCCAACGCAACGGCCGTGAGCGTCAGTTTTGCGGCCAGCGCGGGCGGCGTTGCCATTGCGGCGGATGCCGTTTGGGATGGCGGAACAACGGCCGATGCCAACGCCAGTGGTCTGGACGGTGGCATGGGTGATGACGTTATTCAAAATAGCGCCCAGATCGATACCACCGCAAATTCGACGGCTAGCTCAAACAGTGTGGCCATGACGGTGGCCGGTGTTTCCGGTGCGACATCCACGGCCACATCCACCGCCGACGCAGCTGCCATCGACGCCGATGACGGCGATGACACGATAATCAATAGCGGTGATCTAACGGGTACGGCCAGTGCCGGTGCCACCAGCGTGAGTGTCGCCGTGACCGGTATGGGGGCGGCTGTCGCGACGGATGCCTTCTGGGACGGTGGAACCCAAGCGGCTGCGACCGGCCGCGGCATTTCCGGCGGTTCCGGAGAGGACACCATTGCGAACACGGCAAGCATTACCGCTGCTGCCGACTCCCGGACCACTTCAGCGGCGATTGCAGCGTCGGTGGGGGGTGGTATTGCCGGTGCCATGGCGGCTTCTACCTCAACCGCTAACGCAACGGCCATTGATGCGGGTGAAGATGATGACCGCGTCCGAAACGACGGAGAACTGACGGCAACGGCAACGGCCGAGGCTAACGGCGTGAGTGTTGCTGTCACCACTGTCGGAGCCTCACTGGCGGGTTCTCTGGACAGTGCTACGACCGGGAATGCCCTGGCGATCGGTATCGCTGGTGGAGATGGCGAAGATACCCTCACGAGCAGCGAAACATCTGCCATGACCATCAACGCCAGTGCCACTACCACGGAAACCGCTGTTAGTGTGACGGCTGGCGGGGGCTTTGCCGATGCCAAGGCCAATGCGGTCGCAATCGCGGAAGGCATCGCCATCGATGGTGGTGCTGACAGCGATAACATCTTAAATGCGGGTAATATCGAGGCAACCGTTGTCGCAGAGGCCAATTCCCAGGCCATCAGCTTTACCTTAGCAGGGGCGGCTGTTGCCGATGCCAATTCGGAAAGCCATGCCACGGCGACGGGTTTAGCGGGTGGCGAGGGTGCCGATGCGGTCGCCAACCGCGGTTCGATTTCCCTAACAGCGACCGCCGATGCCGAAGGGCAGTCCATTGCCGGCACGCTGGCGGGCTTTTCGGTAGCAGGCGCCAATGCCACGGCATGGGTGGATGCTTTCGGTCTGGACGGGGGGGCCGGAGAAGACACTCTCGTCAACGAGGGACTTATTACCGGTGAGGTCAACGTCACGACGCATGCCCGGACGATCAATGCCGTCCTGGCAGGCTATGCGCTCAGTGAAGCGAATGCCACGGCTACGGTTGGCGCCGTCGGGATCGCGGGCGGTGCGGACGACGATGTCATCGTCAACGCTGTGTCGGGCGATATCGATCTGCTGGCAACGGCGGATGTTTATGCCAACCAGGTGACCGTGGCCGTCGCAGGTGCTGCGGACGGCGAAGCCAATGCCACCCCGGAATTAGCGATCACGGGCCTTGCGGGGGGCGCCGGAGATGATGCGATACTCAACGAGGGGCGACTGACCCTGGTGAGCCGGTCGAAAAGTGAATCCACTGGTTCCAGTTGGACAGCCGCTGGATCGGCAAGCAGTAAATCCGGCAACCAGGTGACGAACACGGCGAAGGGGATTACCGGAGGGGCCGGTGACGATCGAATCGTCAACACCGGCACGATCCAGGTCGGCCCCGGGGAAGACGCCACGGGCGACGAATACTGGATGTCCAGCCTTATCACGGAAAGCTTTGCTCTGGGGATTGCGGGGGCCACCAATGCGGAAACAACCGCCTTTGCTCGCACGTATTCGACCGGCATGGACGGTGAGACGGGCGACGATTTGATCATGAACAGTGGCGATGTCACCGTCATGGCGACATCGCGAAGCGATTCGACCGGTGGTTCATTCAACCTTTTCGGCTCAGGTGATGCTGAGACGGACGCGGGTGCGTATACTGCCGCGACGGGAATTGAGGGTGGTCAGGGAGATGACTGGATCGAGACCGGGGGTGAGGCGGAGGCTTTAATTCGAGTTATCGCCGAATCAAGTCTCACCATGGATGGTTCGAGTTTTTCGATTGGCGGTGGGGGTGAAGCCGGCGGGAAGCTGGCGGCCGAAACACTGGCGGTCGGTATTTCGGGCGGTGAGGGTCAGGATACGGTGCGCAACAATGCTGACATCCATGTCGATGCCGTTTCCACGCTGATCTCCCAAGCCGGTTCGGATACGATCTTCGGTACCAGCGATTCAGACCTGACTTCCGGAGCGATTACGAAGGCTTCCGGGATACGGGGTGGTGACGGGAGCGACGATATTGCATCCACAGGCCATATTGAAGTGACGGCTACCGCAACGATTTCCCAGGATGGATCGAGCTACACATTCGGCGGTACCGGGGAGACGGGCGGGGCGCTCGCCGCGACTACCAGTGCGGTAGGCATAAGCGGTGATGGTGGCCGTGATACGATCCGCAATGCAGGCGATATCAACGTGTCGGCTAGTGCGGGCCTCGATTCCAGCGGAGATTCGGAAACCACCTTCGGCACTTCCGAGGGCGGTGTGACGATTGGTACGGATGTGGAAGCGGCGGGAATTGATGGTGGCGATGGTGACGACGCTATTGATAACATGGGCCGGATTGAAGTGGCGGCAACGTCAACCCTTACCCAGGATGGATCGAGCTACACATTCGGCGGCACCGGGGAGACGGGCGGGGCACTGGCCGCGGCCTCCCGCGCGGTCGGCATTGCCGGAAATCTTGGTGCGGACACGATTCGCAACGATGGCGATATCGTCGTGTCGGCAGATGCCGATCTCGCATCCAGTGGTGATTCGGAAACCACCTTCGGCACTTCCGAGGGCGGTGTGACGATTGGTACGTATGTGGAAGCGGCGGGGATCGATGGTGGCGACGGGGACGACGCTATTGATAACACGGGTCGGATCGAAGTGTCGGCAGGGTCAACCCTTACCCAGGACGGATCGAGCTATGCTTTCGGCGGCACCGGGGAGACCGGCGGGGTGTTGGCGGCGGATACGCATACAGTGGGCATTGTTGGTGGGGCGGGATCGGATCAAATTCGCAACGCTGGTGAAATCGATGTCTTTGCCGCTGCCGCTTTAAATACAAGCGGTGAATCGGAAACGACATTTGGTACCTCGGACGGCGGTATTTCTGTTGGGGCAATTGTTGAGGCCTCGGGCATCGCTAGTGGCGAAGACGATGATGGGGTCGAAAACCTCAATTTGATCCGCGTTCGGGCGCAAACAAATGTGACCTCTCAGATGGAGGCGTATACCTTCGGGGGGACCTCGGACAGTGACGTGGCCATGAGCGGCGCGTCACGGGCGGACGGTATCGACGGCGGTGATGGCTCCAATTTAATCGTGAACCGTGATACGATCGACGTCGAGGCGGTCGCCGAACTTTCGGCCACCGGCGGCACCAGTGCGACTTTTGGCGGGGCGGGCGGCAGCGGTTCGGTGGCCGCCGAAGCAACTGCCGCGGGGATCGGCACCGGCGCTGACGATGATATCATTTACAACACCGGCACGATCGCGGTGAATGGAACAGCAGATGCCGCGATGCTGAACAATGCGGATGCGGGCTGGCTGGTCGGGGATGGCGACACGGTATCCGATGCCCAGACGGCCGTACAGGGCATCGGCGTAGCGGCCGATGACGGTAACAACACCATCACGAACGACGGGGATGTGATGGTTGTGGCGGAGGGTGTGGCTTCCGCATTCGCATATGCCAGCGGGGCCCATCTGACCTGGGATGGAGACGGAGAAGCCATCGCCCACAGTTCGGTCGAGGTCGATGCGATTGGGATCGAGGCGGGTGACGGCGAAAACCATATCGTCAATAACAACATCATTAACGTCACCGCCCAGGCGACAACGGCCAAAAACGTCACAACGACCATTCGATTCTGGTCTGAGGAGGAAAACCCCGATCCAGATAATCCTCCCGAAAATCCCATTGCAACCTACACGGGCGGTGCACTGCCGGATCTGACGGATTCAGATACCCCTCACCTGACAGGGGAGACCATCTATTGGGAGGATGACCCCGATAACGGCATCGCAGGCTATGTGCCGGTCTATCGTGTTGTGGAAGACGAAGACGGCGTACAGTCCTGGGTCCGGGTGGATGGTTATTTGATCGAACAGGATATCACCTTGGAGGCTTCGCCGACCTACGCCTTTTCCAATGGCAACGGGGTGACGGGAACCGGAACCTCTTTGGCGACAGGGATCAGTCATGCCACGGCGATCGGGATTCTTGCCGGCAGCGGCAACAACCGCGTCATCAACGATGGCGAGATTGACATCGAAGCGCGGCCCGAAGCGCTGGCGGCCGTCGATGCGGATGGGGATGCATGGGGGGATGCAATTGGCACGGCCGTTGCTGAAGCCCATGCGTCGGCGATCGGTATCGACCTTGGCGATGGAGACAATGCGGTCTGGAATGGCGGATCGATAAGAGTCCTGGCGGCTCCGACAGCCCAGGCGGATGGCCATGTCTCGGGAGGCGACATCTGCATCTGGTTTTTCGGCTGGTGGTGCGGTGGTGGCGGTGACGGCATTGGCACGGCAGACGCCCTGTCTGAAGCCGAGGCATTTGGGATCCGGGTGGGCGACGGTGACAATCAGATTGTCAACGACGGGACGGTATCGGTGGTTGCCGATTCAGGGGCGACAGCCGCTATGAGCGGAGATGCATCGCCGGACATTGTTGTAAGTACATCGGCCTATGCCGCGGGTATTCAAGCCGGTGGCGGCAACAACATGATTTTCAACAACGGCTCAATCGACGTTTCGGCGTTGGCACTTGACGGCACCGCCCAGGCCATCGGCATCCGGACCGGTGCGGGGGACGATACGATTGTGAGCAGCGGAAGTATTACCACGGCGGTTGAGGATGCCGATGGTGCGGCAGCCGGAGTCGCTATTACCACCGGTGCCGGGAACGATGTGGTGGCCCTCATGCCCGATTCCGCAGCAACGGGCAGCGTGGAACTGGGGGAGGGTGACGACCGTCTGAATCTCGTTGAAAGTGCGGTGCTCGACGGGGACGCCATGGGTGGTGACGGTAGGGACGACATCGTCTTCTACGGCCAGGGCGGCTACGGTGGCCAGATTGCCGATGATTTCGAAGCTGCCACCAAATACGATACGGGGACTTACACCCTGACCAGCTTGCCCACAATGAACGCATTGGCGATTTATGATGGTACGCTCCACGTCGAAGACGACTATCTGTTCGACGAAACCGGATTGGCCCTTATGCGTATTCATCTGGACGGCTTCGGGCAGCTATGGGTTGATGGCATGGCAGATCTCGGTGGATCATTGTCCGTTCTGGCCGAGCAGCGGGTTTTCCACAACGGCGCTATCTTTCCGATCATCCAGTCCGGAGAGCTGGTGGATACCTTTGAGGCGGTCAGCCTGCCCGAAGCGCGGCAACTGCTGCGCTTTGAATTGAATTACAATGACGAAGACGAGCAGGTGGAGGTGCTGGCGCGCACCCGGCCCTTTCGCACGGTAGCCCGGAATGATAACGAGCGGGCGATTGCCGATTACCTGGACCGGATTGCCCCCGGGGCCACCGGCGAAATGTCCCGCGTGCTGGGTGAATTCCAGACCTTGCAGGGCAACCAGTTTGGTGAGGCTTTTGCGGGGATGAGTCCTGCCAGCTACGGGGCGTCTACCGGAGCGGGGTTGAATACCGCCCGCTTGTATTCCCAGGTGGTGTCCAACCGGATGCAGTCCTTGTGGTCGGGCGTGGCCACCCGTCAGGCCGAAGCGTCTTCAAACAGGCTGGACGGGATCCTGCTGGCTTACAACGGGCCGAATGCATCCCTGGGGAATTTGGTGGGCCATCAAGCACAGGCGGATACCCGGCAGCGTTGGGGGGCCTGGGCCAATGTCTATGGGCAATGGACGACCCAGGATGCCGACGACGGGTTTGTGGGCTACGACAGCGATACCTACGGGGTGGTCCTCGGAATGGATTACGCTCTTTCCGAAACTTGGCTGGCGGGTCTGAGCTTCGGCTATTCCAGTAATGACCTGAATTTTGATACGAACGCCGGCGATGGCGATATCGACAGCTACTTTGGTTCCTTTTATACGGGGTGGTATGACGACGCCTTCTACCTCGAGTCTGTCCTGACGTATGGCAGCCAGGCGTATGACAACAAGCGCAACGTGGTGGTGGGCGCCACCCGGTACACGGCGAGCAGCGATCACGACGGGAACCTTTACAGCGCTTATCTGGGAAGCGGTTATAATTTTGGTGATGGTATCTGGCAAATCGGCCCGTTTGTGTCCCTGGAATACCTCTATCTGGACGAAGACGGTTTCGAGGAAAAGGGCGCGGGCGTCTTGAATCTGATCGTGGACGACCGCCAGACCGACGCCCTGATATCGCAACTGGGGGTGCGTGCGGCCCGCTATTTCGACACCGGTCTCGGAGCACTTGTTCCCGAACTGAGCCTGGCCTGGCTGTATGACTTCGATATCGACGACCGCGTGATCACCTCGTCGTTTGCCGGAGCATCAGGCGATGCCTTTTCCATCACGGGCCAGGAGGTCGAGCAGAACGGTGTGGTGGTCGGCGCGGCCCTCACCCTGATGCAGGTCAACGGGATCGAATCCTCGCTGTCCTACAGCGGCGAGTTCCGTGATGGATACGATGCCCATGCCTTGATCGGCCAGATTCGGATCGCATTCTGAAACCGGCTGGCGGCGTGGTCCTTTTACTGTGGCGAACCTTTTGACGTCACGGCTTTGCGGCGAATGGTTTTCAGGCGATCGCCGCGGTCGGGAATGCGGTCGCCCACCGCGGTAGGGTGGTGGCGCTTTTTTGTGAGAACACCTGGCGGGCGATTGAATGCTGCCGGGTTGCCGGGGGGCGTCTTTCCCGCGGGGGGGGTAATTTTTGCACGATTGGCACGTCTCCGTCGGACCTTGCGGGAGCACCACATTTTGCTTTACATCGGGCATGTTTCGATCTATATCCCAATAAAGATGTTTCATACATCGTCCTAGCTCCATGGCAGAGGCGCCATCTTTCTCCTACGGTATATCTCAGTTCACATCGTTTGGTCTCTTCCTCACGGATGGCGCCTTGCCCTGGGTCTTTCATAAACACCCTCCCAAAAAGCTTCCCTTTCATTCAACGATGTTTTTCTTGAACCGTGCCTCAAAGTGGCCTATGGGGGTTAGATCATCACGCCATCATTTTGCCCTTTCACCATACGCGGGATCCTTTCCGCGCTTCTGATGACTTAAATGATCGAACACCGACGATAGGGGGAAACCATGAGCGAATCCAAGCGCGTCATGACCGAAAAGCCCTTGAATGCCGAAACGCCAACGCCACGGCTGCGGTCATGGATTACGGCCAACGACGTGTTTTTTGACCGCAATCAGGGCCAGATTCCTGATCAAAAGATGCCGCTGGATCAATGGGAACTGCGGATCGATGGTGAAGTGAAAAAGCCCCAGAGACTCACTTTTGAACAACTCTGCGACTTTCCCAAAGCCATTGTAGCCAATACCTTGGAGTGCTCCGGCAACGGGCGGTCCCTGCTTGCCAAAAAATCATCGGGCAATCCATGGACCATCGGTGGGGTCGGAAACGCCATATGGGGTGGCGTGGGGCTTGGAACACTTCTGGCTGAAACAGGCCTTACGGAACGGGCCGCGCACGTGTCTTTCGAGGGCATGGACACGCCTCTTGGAAAAGCGAACATCACGTTCGTGCGGAGCATTCCCATCGACAAGGCCATGGCTTCCACCCTGCTGGCCTATGAAATGAACGGAGAGCCGCTGCCCTTGAAGCATGGGTACCCTTTGAGGGCCCTGGCGCTGGGATGGACCGGCGCCAATTGCGTTAAATGGCTGAAGCGCATCACCGTGCTGGATAAACCCTACGAGGGGTTCTTCATGGACAAGGTTTACCGCGTCTTCGAAAAGGGCCAGGATCCGGCCAGTGGCGAGATCGTCACCGGCATCAAGCTCAAATCCATTATCACCCAACCCCTGCCCGGAGAACAGCGACAGGCCGGACGCGTGGTGGTGCTCGGAGCGGCCTACGGCGGCGAGGCACACGTGGAAAAGGTGGAAGTGTCCCCCGACAACGGGGTGACCTGGCATGCGGCCGAATTTCTCGGTCCGGACGAGCCCTTTGCCTGGCGGCACTGGCAGTTCGTGTGGCAGGCGACCCGAACCGGAAGCCATACCCTTCTCTCCAGGGCCACCGATAGCTGGGGTCGCCGGCAGCCTGAATCCGCCGAGTGGAATCTGCTGGGCTACGGCAACAACGGCATCAGAGAGCATGGGGTTACCATCGACATCCTTTAGCGGGAATCAGGTCCAAGTATGCGGGTAGACGATTACCCACACGTTTTCCGACGACGGCCGCATCGCGCTATTGGCGGGCTATCATGGAGTATGGTGTGAACACGGATGAACTTGTCCAGCGACGGGTCGCTGCCTACTACTGGCGCGATGACATCAACTGCGCCACCACCAGCCTCAAAATTCTATCCGAAAAATTTGGTGTCGAATTGTCGGACCAGGTGATCGACGCGGCGGTCGGCATGCACGGCGCGGGTGAATACGGCGCCCAGTGCGGTCTGGTGGAGGGTGCCTTGATGTTTCTGGGGATTCTGGGCCGACGGCAGCATATCTCCGACGAGGCCATAATTCAGGCCTGCAAAGCCTATGCGGAGCAGTTTGAAAAACGGTTCCGCAGCCTGTCGTGCGCCGTGCTGCGCCCTCAAGGGTTTGACCCGAAAAATCCCCCGCATCTCTGCGAAGCCTTTACCCGGGAGGCCGTCGCTTTCACGATCGCATTCATGATCAGCCGGTTAAACGCTGGCATGCATGGACGGGCGGCAGATCGAAAAGTAAACCGGTGAAGAAAGTTTTTCCGGCTCTCGTTCTGGTGGTGGCGATTGTTGGAATGCTTCACTATCTGGAATGGCCCTTATTCGACGAACCGCGCTTTGAGCCGCAGCACATCGATGCGCTCAGCGATGCCTTCCAAAAAGGGCTAAGCAACATCCAGGTCGAGGGGCAGGGGGTCGTTGTCAAAATCCTGCCGGACGACCGCAAAGGCAGCCGGCACCAGCGGTTTATTTTGGAACTGAATTCCGGACAAACGCTGCTGGTGGCTCACAACATCGATCTCGCAGCGCGAATTGCTTCCTTAACCAAAGGCGATCGGGTTTCTTTTTTCGGAGAATACGAGTGGAATGCACAAGGCGGCGTCCTCCACTGGACCCATCACGACCCCCAGGGCCGGCATGTAAATGGCTGGCTCAAGCACAAAGGGCTTCGCTATCAATAATCAGCTCTAAACCCCCGGCCTCTCTCAGGTGCATTGCGGCGACCGCATGGCCGTCACCCGATCGCGGGCATCAACGTCCAGGCAATGATCCAGTTGGTGGTCTCCGCCGTTCGCTTCAGGCAGACAATGCCTGCGTTTTGGAATTGAAAGACAGGCATTTCCGGGTCGCCGATCACCAGCCAGGAACAGAGGCGCGTCATGAAGGGTAGGTGCCCGACCAGCATGAGGTTTTCCTTGCTGTCGATCAGGCCGGCAAGTGCGGTGACATCGTCCAGGGGGTTGAGACCGGATTTGGCAAGCAGGCCGTCAGGCGGGGCTAGGGCCGCTTCGAAAATTTCCGCTGTCTGACGAGCCCTTTTTTTGCCGCTGTGCAGAATGCAGCTTACCGGCACCCCGTAACCTTTGGCCACGCCGGCGATGCGCGTGGCGGCCGCGCGCCCCTCCTTGGTCAATCCTTTTGACGGATCGATATCTTTAGCGTGGCATTGACCATGCTGAACAAGATAAAGGGCCATGATACGGATCCTCCTTGTTTTCCATTCAGGTTGGCGTTAAGGTACGGATTTCAAATTTGACGGTTGCGTAAAAAGCTCAACCCACCAGAGGCGGACAACGTCCCTGAAAAGGGATAACTATCCGCGCAAGCCGTATCTCGAACAGTTTGCGCAACCGTCAGAAGCATGAATTTTTATGCGTCCATCAAATATCGTGCAGGATGATAGTATCGAATATAACGCCATTTTCGTTAATGGCCAGCAGGGGTGCCCATCCGGAGGGGCGATCTTCCGATAGGGCCCTGCTAAATAGGAGTTCTCCATGCGTATCGTAACCCGTCCTGATTTTGACGGCGTGGTCTGTGCTGTTTTGTTACGTGAAGCCATCAATGAAAAATTACCCATTTTTTGGGCCGAACCCGGCGACATGCAGCATGGCCTGGTCGACGTTCAGGCCGGCGATATCGTGGCCAACCTGCCGTTTCACGATCGCTGTGCCATGTGGTTCGACCATCACTACTCCAACGTGCCGGGGCGTCCTTTCGAAGGGGCGTTCGAGTTGGCCCCCTCGGCAGCCGGGCTGGTCCATCGTTATTTTGCCGATCGGCTGACCACGGATTTCGATGAACTGATCCGGCAAACCGACAAGATCGATGCGGCGGCGCTTTCCGAGGATGAAGTTCAGTTCCCGGAGAACTATCCTTATGTGCTGCTGTCGATGACCGTTTCCGGGCGCGATCCCGATGACGAACCTTACTGGAACCGACTGGTGACAATGCTTGGAGCTGGGACCATTGACGCGGTCATGGCCGATCCCGACGTACACCAGCGCTGTCGGCTGGTGGTGGAAGAAAACAGGGCTTACCGCGACCTTTTGCGCCAGCATACCACGGTCAAAGGGGTCGTGGCCGTGACGGATTTTCGGGCATTGGAAGAAACGCCCAAAGGCAACCGCTTCCTGGTGTATTCCATGTTTCCGGAAACGGTGGTCCAGATGAAAATACGCCTGGCGGACCGCGACCGTGGCAAGGTGATCGTCAGTCTGGGCCACAGCATTTTCAACCGCAACTGCCGGGTCAACGTGGGGGCGCTGCTGTCGCGCTACCAGGGCGGCGGGCACCCGGGGGCCGGCTCCTGCAGTTTTCACGTGCGCCACAGCGATGACACCATTCAAACCATCCTGGATGTCCTGATGCGCAACGAGCCCATCCCGGAATCGCGGCCGGGGGGCGGGGGCCACCCGGCATCATGAATCCGGTCGCAGAGCGCGTCGGCGCTGCCGTATATGTGAAGCTCCTGCTGACGGCTATTTTCTGGGGCGGGACATTTATCGCCGGGAAGGTGGTGGCCCAGCGGGTGGGCCCCTATTCGGCCGCCTTTTTGCGGTTTGCCATCGCGTCGCTATTCCTGTGCCTGACCGCCGTAAAAATAGAGGGGCGTATGCCGGCGCTTCACCTGCGTCAGCTCCTGCCCGTCTTCCTGCTCGGCATGACCGGCGTTTTTGCTTACAATGTTTTTTTCTTCAAAGGGTTGAAACTGATCGAAGCCGGGCGGGCGGCGATCATCATCGCCAACAACCCCATCTTCATCGCCCTGTTTTCCGCGCTGTTGTTCAAGGAGCGCCTCACGCCCATGCGCCTGACCGGTATTCTGATCTCCATCACAGGCGCGGTGGTCGTTATCACCCGGGGGGACTGGCACCTGATCGCCAACGGGGCCGTCGGGTGGGGCGAACTGTTCATTCTCGGTTCCGTTGCCAGTTGGGTGACCTTCTCGCTGCTGGGCAAAGTTTTGCTGGCGGAACTGTCGCCGCTGACATCGGTCCTATACGCAGCCTTGAGCGGGATGGTCTGCCTGGCCGTGCCGGCGTGGCGGGAGGGCCTGTGGACGGATTGGGCGACCTATACGCCGGCTGACTGGGCCTCCCTCTTTTACCTGGGGTTTTTCGGAACGGTGCTGGGCTTCGTCTGGTACTACCAGGGCATTCAGCGGATCGGCGCCATGAAGGCGGGCGTGTTCATCAACTTCGTTCCCATCAGCGCGATCATCTTCAGTTTTTTTATCCTGCATGAACCCCTGAGTTTTTCCCTGCTGATCGGGGCCGCGATGGTGCTTTCCGGGGTCTATCTGACCAACCGCGAAACCCCTTTACGGTAACCGCGAGCGGCCTTTCCGGGAGCTGCCCATGTCCGCAAGCCTTGCCGGTGACTGAAAAGATACTACATTATTCGTCAGGTCCATCTCTAAAAACATGGCGGTAATCCTCAGGGGGGCGAGGATTCAAGGACT
Organism: Desulfobacteraceae bacterium; assembly: GCA_014237395.1. Taxonomy (GTDB): domain Bacteria; phylum Desulfobacterota; class Desulfobacteria; order Desulfobacterales; family UBA5852; genus JABZFP01. Next base: position 196,743 of record JABZFP010000030.1, read on the forward strand.
CAAAGGGTCAAGTGAAATGCTTTAAATGGCATCGCGTTGAATCCCTGACGCCTTATTTCTTGTCCCTCTTTTCCTCCTAAATATGAGAAGCGACCTGTTTTTATTACCCATCTCCAGCAATGATCGGTGGACCTGCATCCATGGCCATGACGCTCACGATCGGTTTTTCGTCCCACCGCCCCGAAACCCTACCCTTAGCGGAGCGTGTCATGGCCGAACACGATCATATCGTGATCGAGGAGCCGCCAACGCCTGAATTCAGCCGGATGCTGGCGGGCACACTGCCTGTTGATGACTACCTGCTGACGGCAGACTATGAATTCCCGGCGTTTGCCGCGGCCGCCTGCCGGATGCTGCAGCGGTTGAAAAACGACGGGAAACGGATTCATCCCTGTGAACCCTTTATGACCCGTTTGATTCGGATCCACGCGCTTTTCGGGGATGGGCGGCGCCCCTCGGAGCTGATGCATGACGACCATTTGGGGCCGGTCTATCGGGCCGAACGCGAAGCCACCAGGCGCCTGCTGACCTTCTACAGCGCGGCCGCGGAAGGCGATTTCGACCGCATGGTCGAAGCGGCATGCGCCTTTGCCGCGGCGGATGCGGCGCGATTTGTATTACGGGACCGCCTTCGCGCGCAATCCGTGGCGCGCTTGGTGGCCGATCGCGGCGGCAGGGTTTATGTCGAAGCGGGATACCTGCACCTGCGCCTGCTGCGCGAGCTGCGGCGGCAGTTGTCTCCTTCATCCGCCATCCGGCCGTTTTATCTGCTTGGCGGCATCTACCGTGCGGCCGGCCATCGCAGTCATCTCTACAATCCGGGCGATCTCCTGACCCTGATGTTGATCTTCGATCGCCCCCCGACCATCGAACGCCAGCATCTTCTGGCCGCCCGCAGTCTGGTTTACAACCAGTTGTCCGTCAAAGAAGAAATGGCCGCGGACGATGACGGCTACCCGGATGCCCGTGACGATCTGTCCGTGATCCAGTATGTCAACCGGCTGAGTATCAATGATTGCCGGCAGCTCTATGACCGGATTGCGGGTATGGCGCCGGTTGCGGCGCGGCAGGCCGCGGGCGGGTTTCCGGCGATCGGTTTCGCTTGAATCCCCCCTTCCGACGGGAACTTATGGTTGCTGACGGGGCCGGGGTTCGCTATAGTCGTGAACGGCAACGTCCTGACACGGGCGGTTCGCCGGCATGGCAACCCATGAATTCCAATGAAGGAGAAACATTGGACGCACAAGAAACGGTTCGTCGCCACATCGCGACGCTGCTTTCCGGGCAGCGCCTGGCAACCCTGTCGACCTGCAGCGCGGAAGGTCACCCCTATGCCAGCCTGGTGGCGTTCGATGCCGACCCTGATCTGTCCGGGATGATTTTCGCCACCTCCCGGGCAACACGGAAATTTGCCAATTTGTCCCACCAGGCGCGTGCGGCCATGCTGGTGGACAACAGCGGTAATGTCAAATCCGATATCTACGCGGCCATGGCCGTGACGGCTCTCGGCGTAACGACGGAACTCACCGGCGCCGCGCAGGACGAGGCGGTGGCGCGCTATATCCTGAAGCATCCGCACATGGCCACGTTTGTCCAGGCGCCCTCGACAGCGGTTTTACGATTGGCGGTAGACGTCTATTACCTTGTCAATCGTTTCCAGAAAGTCATGGAATACCATGTCGGACGATAAGCTGATCCTGCCGCTGGCCGCGATACGGCCGGATGACATTGCCCTGGCGGGCGGCAAAGGCTGCGCCCTGGCCCGGCTGGACCGCGCAGGCTTCCAGATCCCCTTCACGATGGTGGTCACCACCGGTGCTTATCAGCACTTTGTGGAGGCCAACGGGCTGCAGGAGAAAATCCTTCTTGAACTAAATCGCAAACCCTTTGCGGACATGCGCTGGGAGGAAATCTGGGATGCCGCCCTTCGGATTCGCAGTATGTTTCTGAATCATCCCTTGCCGAGCGATCTCGATCAGGCGTTCCAGCAAACGCTGGCGTCGCCGTTTGTCGATCGGCCGGCCGTCATTCGCTCGTCCGCCCCCCAGGAGGACAGCGCCGGGGCCTCCTTTGCCGGCATTCATGAATCCTATGTCAATGTGCGCGGGCATGCCGCTATCCTTGATCATATTCGTCGGGTCTGGGCGTCGCTGTGGTCGGACGGCGCCTTGCTATACCGGCAGGAGCTGGGATTGGCACCGGAATCCAGCGCCATGGCCGTGCTCGTCCAGGCCTTGATCGTTGGTGACTATTCCGGCGTGGCGTTTACGGTCAGCCCCATGGATGTCGACCAGAGCGTCGTCGAAGCCGTGCCCGGGCTGAACCAGGGACTGGTGGACGGCCTCGTGGCACCGGAGCGCTGGATTCTGGACCGGGCAACCCATGCCATTGTCTCCCATACGGCGGCGGATCGATCCCAAAGTGTCGTGCCGGCGGACCAGGGTGTTCGCGTTGCCGACTTTGGGGGCGATGGGCCACAGATCTTGTCGCCAGGCAATATTGAAGCGGTGGCGGCGCTTGCCCGCCGGATCGAAACCCTGTTCGGCAGTCCCCAGGACGTGGAGTGGACCGTTGTGGACGGCGAGATCACCGTGCTGCAGGCTCGACCTGTCACGACAACGGCGGCCTCCGAGGATGACAAACGGGGCTGGTATCTCAGTCTGCGGCGCAGTTATGAAAACCTGCAACAGTTGCGGGCGAAAATCGAGGATGACCTGATTCCGGCCATGATTCGTGAGGCCGAGGAACTGGCGGCCATCGATTTAGCGCCCTTTTCGGATACCGAACTGGCGGCGGAAGTGCGCCGGCGGGTCGACCGAAACCAGCACTGGAGCAATGTCTACTGGGCCGACTTCATACCATACGCCCATGGGGCGCGTCTTTTCGGCCAGATCTACAACGACACCATCAAGCCTGAGAATCCCTACGAGTTTGCCGATTTACTGACCGATACGCCCATGGCCAGCCTTAAACGGAATCGACAGCTGGAGGCGCTGGCCGCCGGCGTGCGCGATGTGCCCGGTGCGGCCGACGATCTTCGCCGTGGCCGGATGGACAACCTGCCGGCCGCCTTGCGGTCCTCCCTGGATACATTTGTGGCGCAATACGGAACCCTTTCCTCGGGGATTACGGGAGACTCGGAGGGGGCTCTGGCGGAGAGCACCCTGGTGCGTCTGATCCTCGAACTGGCAGCCCGCCCGGGGCAATCCCCGGCGCGCCAGTCCGTGGATCACGAGGCCCTGGTGCGCCGGTTTATCGACGCCTTTGCACCGGAGGAACGCGACTGGGCCCAATCGCTGCTGGATCTGGGCCGCTCCAGCTATCGGCTGCGGGACGACGACAACATTCATCTGGGCCGCATCGAAGCACAGGCCCGTCGGGCGGTGCGGGAGGCTGCCGCCCGGCTTGCAAACGAACCGATCACCGCAGAAGCGGCCGCGCTGCGGGAGGTTCTCTCGCTGATGCCGCCGGACAAGGCGGCCCCGGCGGCGTCTGCGGATACGGCAGCGCATGGACCGGGTCTGCGAGCCCGCCAGCTGGTCGGGCAGCCGGCAGGCCCCGGCCTGGCCCGGGGTCGGGCGCGGGTGGTGGCCACACCGCAGGATCTCAAGGCCTTCCAATCGGGAGAGATTTTAATTTGTGATGCAGTGGATCCGAATATGACCTTTGTGGTGCCGCTGGCGGCTGCGGTGGTGGAACGCCGGGGCGGCATGCTGATCCATGGCGCCATCATCGCGCGGGAGTATGGTCTGCCCTGTGTCACCGGCGTGCCGGAGGCGCTGCAGTTTATCCGCTCCGGCGACCATGTGACGGTGGACGGGTATTTGGGTATTGTCATCATTGGTCCCGCAAACACCTGAAAAAAGGACTGTTGGCGGCATCCATAAATGGTTTACCTTGGGGGAGGGGTTATGGAAGAGAAAATCAAGCTGGGAATCAGCTCGTGTCTGTTGGGCAACAACGTGCGCTGGAACGGGGGGCACCAGCGCGATCGCTATCTTGTGGAGACGCTGGGCCAGTTCGTGGAATGGGTGCCGGTCTGCCCGGAGGTGGAGGTGGGCCTGGGCATCCCGCGGGAAACCCTTCGTCTGGTGGGCGATGCCGACAATCCGCGTCTGATTACGACCAAGACCAAGGTCGACCACACGGATGCCATGCAGCAATGGGCCCGCGGGCGTCTGGAAGATTTGGCCCGGGAGGATCTTTGCGGGTTCGTTTTCAAGTGTGATTCCCCCAGCAGTGGCATGGTGCGGGTGAAAGTCTACAACGCCAAGGGCCATCCCGAGAAGAAAGGGGTGGGTATTTTTGCCCGGGCCTTCATGGACCAGTTTCCCCTGATCCCGGTGGAAGACGACGGGCGCCTGCACAACCCGGCCATCCGGGAGAATTTCATCGAGCAGGTCTTTACCCTGAAGCGCTGGCGTGAAACCCGCGCGCGGCGCTCATGTGTGGGCAACGTGGTGGATTTCCACTCCCGCAACAAGCTCCTGCTCATGGCCCACAGCCCCAAACACCTGAAAGTCATGGGGAAGCTGGTGGCGGGCGGGAAAGCCAAGGAATGCCGGCCGCTTTATCACGAATACGAAGAACAGCTTCTGGAGGCCCTGCGGCTCAAGACCACCACGCGCAAGAGCGTCAACGTTTTGCAGCACATGCTGGGATATTTCAAGAAGGATTTGTCGACGGACGAAAAGCAGGAGCTGATCGAGGTCATCGATCGCTATCACCGGCAGCTGATACCGCTGGTGGTGCCGCTGACCCTGTTTCGCCATTTCGTACGCAAATACGATCAGCCCTACTTGCGCCAGCAGACCTATTTGAATCCGCATCCGGTGGAGCTGCAGCTGCATAATCACGTATAGAATCCTTAATCTCCTTTGAGATTCTATTCGCCTGGTGATTTAACACCCCAACGTTGTCATTCCGGCGGAAGCCGGAATCTCTTCCAGACATGACGGGTTTAGAAACAAGATCCCGGCTTCCGCCGGGATGACGGGCATTTGATCTATTTAGTCATCGGTTTACTATTTAGAAGCAACTAGCAGATTGGTAGATGGGAATCATCATGGAAGACAAACCGATTCTGATGACGGGTGGCACCGGGTACGTGGGTGGGCGGCTGATCCCGCGTCTGCTGGAGGCCGGATATCGGGTGCGGGCCATGGCACGGTCGCCGGAACGCCTTTACTGCCGTCCCTGGGGCCGGCATCCGGCCCTTGAGATCGTGGCCGGGGATGCCCTGGATCGCGATGCCTTCGTCGCGGCGGCACAGGGCTGCGGGACGGTCTATTATCTGATCCATTCCATGAATGCCCGGAAAGGGCAATTCGCATCGGCGGACCGCACCGCCGCCGCCAACATGGTGGCGGCCGCCGAAGAAAACAACCTGACGCGCATTATCTATCTGGGCGGCTTGGGGGAGAAGAGCCACGAAGCGCTGAGCAAACACCTCAAGTCCCGCCACGAAGTCGAACAGATCCTCCAGGACGGCGCGGTGCCGGTGACGAATCTAAGGGCTGCCATGATCCTCGGTTCCGGCAGCGCCTCTTTTGAAATGCTGCGCTACCTGGTGGACCGCCTGCCGATCATGATTACCCCGCGCTGGGTCCAGACCCCCTGCCAGCCGATCGCGATCCGCAACGTGCTGGACTACCTTGCCGGCTGTTTGTCCGCGCCCGCCACCATTGGGCAGACCCTCGACATTGGCGGGCCGGACGTGGTGACCTATCGTGACTTGATTCATCTGTATGCCGAAGAGGCCGGGTTGCGGAAACGGATCATTTTTCCGGTCCCGGTGCTGACGCCCTGGCTGAGCGCCAAGTGGGTTCATCTGGTCACCCCGGTACCGTCTTCCATTGCCCAGCCCCTGGCCGAGGGCTTGAGCATCCCGGTGGTGTGCGGCGACAATCGCATCCATGACATGGTGCCGGTGAAGCTGGTCGACAGTCGCGACACCATCCGCATGGCGCTGGAACGATTGCGGCAGGAGCAGGTGGACACCTGCTGGTTCGACGGCGGGGGCGTGCTGCCGCCGGAATGGACCACCTGTGGTGATGCCGATTATGCGGGCGGGACGGTCATGCGCGGCGGTCATCGCATTGTTCTGGAAGCCTCCGCAGAGGAGGTCTGGCAGACCGTCCAGCGCATCGGCGGGCGGAACGGCTGGTATTTTGCCCAGCCTTTGTGGCGCCTGCGGGGCATGATGGACCGTGCCGTGGGCGGTCCGGGGCTGCGCCGGGGCCGGCGGCACCCGGTGGATTTGCGGGTGGGCGACGGCCTCGATTTCTGGCGGGTGGTGGCGGTCGAGCCGCCCCGTCGGCTGTTGCTGCTGGCGGAAATGAAAGCCCCCGGCGATGCCCTGCTCGAATTTACCCTCCAGCCCGAGGGGCCCCGGCGGGTCGCCGTGGATATGGTGGCGCGCTTTTTGCCCCGGGGCCTGGCCGGCATTGCCTATTGGTACGCCCTGCTCCCGGCCCATCAATGGCTCTTCGAGGGGATGCTCAGGCGTGTGGCCCAACTTTCCGGTAAGCGGGTGGTGAACGGCCCGCACAAGATTAAGGTCGAGGATCCGGTGGTCTGCCGGCTTTGAGCACCGTTCTCAGGCAACAGGGAGATTGGAGTGGCATCGGTCTCCCCAGGGGGGATGGGCGCTTTCATGAAAACCTATTGCATCAAACGTCACCAGACCCTGCCCACCGGCCTTGATCAAGCCTGGCGCTTCTTCTCGGATCCTGCCAATCTGCGCTTGATCACGCCGCCCTGGTTGAATTTCACCATCACCTCCGGTGTGCCAGACGCTATCTATCCCGGCCTGATCATTTCCTACCGGATTCGCCCCATCGGCGGTGTCGCTGTCCCCTGGGTGTCCGAAATAACCCACGTACAGGCGCCGCACTACTTTGTCGATGAACAGCGCAGCGGTCCCTACCGGTTCTGGCATCACCAGCACCATTTGAAGGCGGCCCGAGGCGGGGTGGATGTCCTCGATATCGTTCACTATCGTCTGCCGCTGGGGGTGATCGGCATGGCCGTGCACGACATGTGGGTGCAACGCAGACTGGACGAAATATTTCGTTTTCGTTATCATGCCCTCGCACGGCACTTTGACTGAAGTCCTCCGAACAACCCTGACGAACAGGAGACTGCCTTGATGAAGCGTTGGATTGTGATGACCGCTGTCGCGTGGGCGCTGATGGCTGGCGCCGGATGGTGCCAGGAAGCCCCGGTTAGTGAGGCCACCCAGGAATGCCTTGACTGCCATGCCATTTTTCATCCTGGTATCGTGGAGGGCTGGCGCACCGGCCGTCATGCGGCCATGACCCCCCAGGCGGCCATGGCGGTTGCGGATCCGGCCCGCAAGGTGTCCAGTATGGATGTGCCCGAGGCGTTGCAGGGGGTCGCGGTGGGCTGCGCCGAATGCCACACCCTGCGGCCGGATGCACATGCCGATACGTTCGAGCACAATGGCTACAACGTGCATGTGGTGGTCAGTCCGGACGATTGCCGCACCTGCCACGCCACCGAGGCCGACCAGTACACGCGCAACATCATGTCGCATGCCTATGCCAATCTCGCCGACAATGCGGTTTACCAGCAGCTCCAGCGTTCTATCCTGGGGACGCCGTCGCTGGAACACGGCAAGCTCAAAGTCGCCGCCGAAAACGCGGATACCAAGGCCGATGCCTGTTACTACTGCCACGGCACCGTCCTCAAGGTCACCGAAACCGAGGTGCGGGACACGGACGCCGGTGAACTGGAGTTTCCCGTCATCGCCGGCTGGCCCAACCAGGGGGTTGGCCGCATCAACCTGGACGGCAGCAAGGGCGCCTGCACGGCCTGCCATCCCCGGCACAGCTTTTCCATGGAGACGGCCCGCAAGCCCCATACCTGCAAAGAATGCCATGTCGGTCCGGACGTTCCGGCCTACAAGGTCTATCTCTCCAGCAAACACGGCAATATCTATTCCTCCAAACACCAGGAGTGGGATTTCGCGAAGACGCCCTGGACCATCGGCAAGGACTTTACGGCCCCCACCTGCGCGGTTTGCCATGTCAGCCTGTTGGCCAATACCGACGGCGAAATCATCAACGAGCGCACCCACGAAATGAAGAACCGTTTGTCCTGGCGCATTTTCGGGCTGATCTATGCCCACCCCCAACCCAAGTCGCCGGATGTCACCATCATTCGCAACAAGGACGGCCTGCCGCTGCCCACGGATTTTAACGGTGGCATGGCCAGTGAGTTCCTGTTGTCCGTAGACGAACAGGATGCCCACACCCGCACCATGCAGGCTACCTGCCTGGCCTGCCACGACACCTCGTGGGTGCAGGGGCACTGGCAGCGCTATGGCAACACGATTCGCCAGACCAATGCCACCACCCTGACCCTTACCGACATCATGAACGAAGCCTGGATGCGCGGGTACGCCAGGGGGCTGGGGCAGGGCGAGAGTCCTTTCGACGAGGCTGTGGAACGCAAATGGAGCGATGCCTGGCTGTTCTATGCCAATACGGTGCGGTTTGCATCCGCCATGGCCGGCGGCGGTGATTACGGGGTGTTTGCCGACGGCCGCTACCAGCTGTCCCAAACCGTCGCGGAACTGCACGAATGGCTGGAGCAGCGGCGAGCCATGGAGAATTTGGCCACCAAACCCTGAGCGGGAAGAGGGGGCTGTCGGCTATCGATATCCGGGAGGAGCGGCATGTCCGTCGTTGATGAACGCGTCACACGGTTGAACGATCGCGAGGTCCGCAAAGGGCGCTATGTCCTCTACTGGATGCAGCAGTCCCAGCGCGTCGAGTACAATCACGCCCTCAATGTCGCCATTCGTGAAGCCAACCGGGCCGGGCTGCCCCTGCTGGTGGCCTTCGGCCTGACGGATGCCTATCCCGAGGCCAATCTGCGTCACTTCCAGTTCATGCTGGAGGGGCTGCAGGATGTTGCGGCGGCGCTGCAAAAACGGGGCATCGGCATGGTGGTCCGATTGGGCAACCCGCCGGAGGTGGCGATCAACATCGGTCATGCCGCCGCCCTGATCGTCTGTGATGTGGGCTACCTGCGTCACCAGCGGGCTTGGCGCGATCAGGTGGCCCGGGAAGCAGATTGCCGGGTGCTGCAGGTGGAAAGCGACGCCATCGTCCCGGTGGCGGTGGTGTCCGAAAAAGCCGAGTATGCGGCCCGCACCATCCGGCCCCGGATCATGCGTCACGTCGAGCGCTTCCAGGCCTTGCCGCGCTCGCCGCGTATCAAACATTCCGCCGCGGGGCTGCGCATTCCCGGATTGCGCCTTAAGGAGCCGGCCCGCATCCTGCGCCGGCTGGACATCGACCGCAGCGTGCCGCCCGTGGATCCGTTTTTCAAAGGGGGCACCAGACAAGCCAAGAAGCATCTGCGCCGGTTTATAAAACACCACCTGGCGCACTACAACGATCATCGCAACCAGCCCCAGACCGATGACATTTCCCACATGAGCCCCTATTTGCACTTCGGTCACATTTCGCCGGTCTACCTGGCAGCCAAGGTGCGCGAGGCCCGCGAAGGGCAGGGGATCGACCGGGCGGCCTACCTGGAGGAGTTGATCGTGCGCCGGGAACTGGCGCTCAATTTTGTCTGGTATACGCCGGATTACGATCGCTATGCCTGCCTGCCGGATTGGGCCCGCAAAACCATGGCCGAGCATGCCGGAGACGAGCGTCCCCGTGTCTACGACCGGGAAACGCTTGAAAACGCCGCTACCCACGACCCGTACTGGAACGCCGCCATGCGGGAGATGCGCTACACGGGGTTCATGCACAACTACATGCGCATGTACTGGGGCAAAAAAATCCTGGAATGGTCGGCCTCGCCGGAAGAGGCGTTTGTCACGACCCTGTCGCTCAACAACAAATACTTCCTCGATGGAAGAGATCCGAACTCCTACGCCGGGGTGGCCTGGGTTTTCGGCAAGCACGATCGGGCCTGGTTCGAACGGCCCATCTTCGGTAAAATACGGTACATGGCCGCCTCCGGGTTGGAGCGCAAGTGCGATATCCAGGGCTATGTCAGGAAAATCGACAAACGTGTCCGTGGTCTGGAATAGGCTCTTCATTTTCTTTCACGTGAGAAAAAAAGATGGAATCGTAAAGAGTATTTAAGCCGTCACTCCCGCGAAGGCCGGAGTCAACGACCCCATTGAAATTACTGGATCACCGCCTGCATGGGGATGACGAAAAAATTATTTCAGCGACTTTTTTTTAAGGTCATCTCAAAATGCGATGAACGGATCGCCCGTCAAACCCTTGACCCCTTGACCCCCGGAATCCTCAGCCCCTTTGCCATAAACTAGCTTTAGGGAGGACAACGAAAAACCCCATGACCGCACCGGAAAATAACAAAACGCCCCTCCAGCAGGCCGGTGAAGACCTGTTTAACTTCGCTATCGAGCGGGAAGACACCAAATGGCTGGTGGCGCGCCTGCCGGCGGAATCGGAGATAAAACCCGCCACGGTGGAATATGAGTTGCAAATCCTGAAGATCATCAGTGTCGGTTGGAGCATTCCCTATTTTCTTGCGGAATGGCCTGAAAAGCAGCGGTTGATCGAGCTCTTCTGGCAAGCGGTGCGGGAATTTTCCGGCAGTCTGTCCCAAACTACTGAGATGATGACCGGCCAGGATATCGATTATTTCCAGACGTTGAAAGAGCGCCTGGACGGCTATCTGGACGCGCTGCAACGGCACCCGGAGGCCAAAGAACCTTCCGAGGTGATTGGGGCGGAATTTGCCCGCGCCTGCGGCAAGGCCGACGACCTCTTCGCCGCCTTTACCGGCGGACGCATGTTCAGCACGACCACGATGCGTGTTCGGGAATACCTGGATGCCGCTAACCTGCAGGAAACGGGGGATAGCACGTCGTTGCATTGACGGCGATCGTCGCACGCGGCAACGGAAGGGACGCTTATCGATGGGCTATAACGCCGATCTGGAAACCATTCTCGACGAGACGACCCGCACCTGGTCCGGGGTCCAGAAAAAAAGGATGTTCGGCGGGGTGGTGTATATGCTCCACGGCAACATCTGTGTTGGCATCTGGCAGGATCAGCTGATCATCCGTGCCGGGGGAGCTGCCAACACGCTGATGGCCGATGATGCCCGCTTCCGGCCTTTTGATGTGACGGGCAGGGCCATGAAAGGTTGGTCCATGTTGTCGCCCGAGGGATGGCGCGATCCGGCTATGCGCAGGGACGCTATTAAAGCCGCCAGAGATTTTTGCCGGACCCTACTGAAGAAGCTGTGATTCCAGTGCCGCTCCATAGATATTCTTTGCCAGCCAAGTGCCTTTAGACAATGATACCGTCACTTACAAAGACAGTAAAATACGTTTTCAGGAGACCTTTGCCTTAAAGCTATCGGCAAAATGTTTTCGAATCTGTTTATTGCCAACATGCCTGGATAACAACCTATAGTTTTTCTGTTCGAAACGGATTCTTCCTGCAATAATGGCAGGATGGATCTTTAATTTTTCCGATAGGGCGTATATTTCTGCTGTTGATGCTTTGCCGGAAATCGGGTTTCTATCCCAAATCCGTTTTGGAATAAGTCCATTACGGGTCATTTCATCTGCCTCTTTCTCGATGATGTCTTCTTTCTCGACTTTTTTTCCTCGAAGATCCAGGTCATCTATAATAAGTCGATCAGATGTCGATAGATGTTTTGAAACATGGGCGAGTTCATGCAAAAGACAAAACCAGAAATAATCAATTCTATCATAACGAAGCGTTAAACCGATGACCGGAGTCCCATCCGGCAACAGGATAGCGGCGCCGTCAATGTAGGTTTTTGGAAGATGGGGAACCACAATCAAATGTACGCCATGTTTCTCAAGATATTCTTTTGCAAGCAAAGGGCCGTTATCAAAATAACTTAACCGTGCGACTTCTTGCATGGTTCCCAATTTTATAGAATTCTTGACATATTTTGTTTTTAAAGGATTTTTTCGTGCAACAGATTGCACACGAATACACCAAGCGGTAAGGGCAAATAAGTCCATCTTTGCATTATACCGGCCTTTTTTCCCCTGACGGAAACATGGTTTCGGAACGGTATCCAGCCCTCCGGCTTGTTCGATAAAATCACGTATCAATTCTTCGGCTTTTTCCCTTATGTCATCCGACGGTGGAATCCAGTTGCGTTTTGCCATTTCAAGTAGTGGAAATCTGGACCACTCCATTTCTTGAATCTGGTTTGGAAAATCAGCGCCAGGCTCTTTCAGCAATACTTCGGCGGAAATACCTAAGTTTTTGTTCAACGATCTCATCATGGAGAGGGTAAGAGGGCGTTTGCCATTTAAAACTTCAGAAACCTTACTTTTTGTACCTATATATGGAACCATGTCCTTTTGAACCAGTCCTATCTGTTCCATACGAAATTTTATTGCATCAATGGGATCGGGCGGACTTATTGGGAAATGCAGTTCTTCATACATTTCCACAAGCGCCGTTAACAGTTCCAACTCATCCATCTCAGCGGTACCGGATTTGGCATCCATGAGTTGGTCAATACGTGATAGCGCGGTGTCATAGTCTTTTTCATTTTTTATAAGGCGGTTTATCATTTAAATTACCTCTGCATCAATTTTATCATATTCCTGGTGCGTTCCAATAAAATGCACAAATACCGTTTTAGAATCATAGTTGATTCTGACAACCAATCGATACTTATTGCCAGCGATATTGAAAACGACCCGATTATTTTTAAGAATGCTTGCAGATCTGTATTGCGTTTTAATATCTGCCGGGGATGCCCACTGAACATGTTTTGCTTCATAATACCATGCTTCCAAAGCTCCTTTGGCATCCCGATGTCCTGGTTGTTGATAAAATTCAACCAAGGTCTTTCGTTTGATGACATGCATAATTTACAATGTTCCCTTAATGATGTCAATATAAAAGTTCCCAAAAAGGGAACCAGGCTATTCTTGCCGTGGAGCCCAACCTAGTTTAGAGAACCGAAATTCTGAGGCACATGCCACGCCTCTTGTGCCCTCCGCAGAAAAACCGTTGTTCTTCATGCATTCATCAAATTAAAAATGATCGGATAGTTAGTCTTATCAGGAACAAGTTAAGAAAATTATGAAACACGATTTGGTGCCCGATACGGCATCATAAAAAGTAGTTTTCATGCCATTGCGGCATAGGGCGAGGGCCGACTTCTCAGGTAAGGTTACTAAATCAATCGTCTATCATATTGGGCTATAATTGCAAAGGGATAGCTTCTGCTCTCGATCGGTGGTTGAAAAATTATTGCCAAACTGGACGCCACCAAAATTGTGATTACATTGCAATTGGCTTTGCCGGCCGTTTTGTATTGGAGAATGAAGATGATTGGAATTAACGATGACAGCCTTGCCAGTATCGAGTTTCGCTTAAACTGGGAGAAAAACGACGTACACCACACCGATGCGGTCTATGCCCAGCGGGTCAACTTCTGGCGTGACCTGTTTCCGGCATCCTTGCGCCGGAAGCTGATGGGTTCTTATGCGGGCGATACCCTTTCGCAGCCTTTCGAACCCGGAGACCTCGTGGCGTTGCCGGATGAACGCCAGCGGCATACGGTTCCTCATGGCCGTGTGGAAGGGCAGCGGGCCGATGGGTCGCCCCTCACGCCCAGCTATGGGCGGTTTTATCCACGGGGCATCCTGCGCGGTGTGTCGGGCGTCTTCCGGGGCAACATCGACCCCTTTCGCTGCACGGACATGGATGACGCCGGCATTCGTGCCGATTTCAACCACCCCCTGGCGGGGCTTGATCTGCGTCTTGACGTCCAGATCATGGAAGTTCGGGACAAATTCGAAGAACATGGGGGGACCGCCAGCGACTGGATCGAACAGACCCTCACCGGGCCGGGTATGCAGTCCCGCTACAACGGTTCGGCCACCCGCTTTTTTGAAGGCCCAGCCTTCGAACGGGACGATCCGAACGACGATCGCCGGTTTTACGAACGCCCCCGCCTGGTGCAGCATATCGATGACCAGGCCATTGCGACCATATCCGGCCTTTACGGTCGTCTGATACCACCGGGCGGACGCGTGCTGGACCTCATGAGCAGCTGGACCTCCCACCTGCCGGAGGATCTGGCGACCGCCTCGGTGACGGGGCTGGGCATGAATACCGCGGAATTGGCCGCCAATGCCCGTTTGACATCCTACGACGTTCACGATCTCAACCGGACACCGCGCCTGCCCTATCCGGAGGCGTCATTCGATGCGGTCATCTGCACGGTATCCTTGGAGTATCTCACCCGGCCCTTTGAGGTGTTTGCCGATGTGGCCCGCGTGCTGGCTCCCGGCGGTGTTTTCGTGGTGACTTTTTCCGACCGCTGGTTTCCGCCCAAGGCGATTCGCGTCTGGAAAGAGTTGCATCCTTTCGAGCGCATGGGGATGGTGCTGGAACTGTTCCGACAGTCCGAGCGGTTCACCTCGCTGGCGACTTTTTCCAGCCAGGGCCGGCCGCGGCCGGAAAACGACAAATACGCCGATCGGATGCTGTTTTCCGACCCGGTCTTCGGGGTCTGGGGACATCGGCAGCCAAACAGTTGAACGGTTTTGTCGGGCCGTTGCGGCGGCACGTTCAAAACCGGCCTGATCGCTTTGCTGGTTTCGGGCGCGGGGCAGGAGAGCCCTGCGCCCTTTTCCGTTCCCCCGTTTTCTAAACGTCTTCTTTGATGGATTCCTGCGAGCATCCGGCTTGCAATTTGCTTGGTCTCCCTTTAGGTTAACCTGAACATTTCATGAAAATTTTTATACAAATTTATTTTGATATATTCAGATCCTCAAATGAAAGTTGGCGCAATAATGTCTGGCAACGCTTTGTAACCAGCGTCTTTGAGAAAGAACCGCATCAACATTTTCACCCTACGGGCGAGCCCGAGGCATCCATTTCCATCGTTATCAGGAGCTTGCGGTAGCATGCGTACAGCGGCGCTCCTGAATGCCTTGTAAATGGACGCCTCGAACTCGTGAAATATCCGGGTCAGGCGCCATCAATTCTCGGGATTATCAACACAGATACAGCGGAGACGGAAAACATGGAACGGCTCGAGCAGCAGGTCACTTTTGTTCGCGAACTGGACAAACTCAAACGGGTTCAGCGTCAGACCTGGCTGACGGACACCAGCCGCAAAGAAAATTCAGCCGAGCATTCCTGGCATATCGCCGTGATGGCCATGGTGCTGGCAGAGTACGCCCCGGGCACGGAGCTGGACGTCGGGCGGGTCATTCAGATGCTGCTCCTGCACGATATCGTCGAGATCGACGCCGGGGACACCTTTTGCTATGACCGTGCGGCCGTGGCTCACCAGGCCGACCAGGAAGAACGTGCCGCGGAACGCCTGTTCGGGCTGCTGCCCCCGGATCTGGCCGATCGGTTCCGGGGGCTCTGGGAAGAATTCGAGGCCCGGGAAACGCCGGAGTCCCTGCTGGCCAACTCACTGGACCGGTTGCAGCCAATTCTGAACAATTTCCACTCCGGCGGCAAATCCTGGCTGGCCAACGGCATCCGGCGCGGCCAGGTGCGCGATCGGAACCGCATCGTGGCCGACGGGGCCCCGGACCTCTGGGCCTATATCGAAGATCTGCTGCAGCGGGCGGTGGATAAGGGGATGCTGAAGGATTGAGCGAGTTGTTAAATGAGAATATTTTCCGCTATTTCATTGTTCATTTTCTTTCCCGCGAAAGAAAACAGAACCAAAAGAAATCGCCCGTGTCACGAGCCCTTCGGGTTCGTCTGCGCGTCGTGGCCGCAACTGGACGCGCCGAAACTCGCCCCGCTTATCAGCGTGACTCAGACAGTCGCCGCGTCTTTTTCTGCTGCAGCCCCGATGCTCGACCTCGTGACAAAGGGGATTTAAATACTAGACGCGAAATATCGGTAATCCATTCAACCATAGCTATTTAATGTCATTCGCTTTACGGGGCGAAGACCGATTCAACTAAACAAGGACGTTTTGAATTTGTCGAATTTGGCACCCATCATCGACGCCCGTGATCTGAGCCGTGTCTATCCCCTGGGGGACAGCGCGGTGGTGGGATTGAACCGGGTGTCGCTGACCATCGCCCCGGGCGAGATGGTGGTCCTCAAGGGCAACAGCGGGTCCGGCAAAAGCACGCTGTTGTCGCTCCTGGCCGGTCTCGACGACCCCACCGAGGGACGCCTCCACGTGGCGGGCTATGACCTCCGAAATCTTTCGGAAACCCGGAAAAACACCTACCGGCGCACGGTGGTGGGCATGATCTTCCAATCCTTCAACCTGCTGCCCACCATGAGCGTCATGGAAAACGTCTGCCTGCCGGCCCTCCTGGCAGGGAAGCCTTATCCGGAAACCATCGAAAGGGCCGGTGAGTTGCTGGACTGGCTGGATATGGGCGCGCGTCGCGGTCATCGTCCGGCCCAGCTTTCCGGCGGTGAAATGCAGCGCACGGCCATTGCCCGGGCCCTTATCAACGATCCGGCTCTCATCCTGGCGGACGAACCCACCGGCAACCTGGACAGCCGCAACGGCGGTCTCGTGATCGACCTCCTGCGGGAGTTGAACCGGCGCTGGCAGCGCACGGTGGTTATCGCCACCCACAGCAACCTGGCCGATCCGTTTGCCACCCTCCAGATCTGCCTCAAGGACGGTGCCATCACGGATTCGACATGCGATCGTTGATCTTCTTCCTACGCGTTTTCAACTGGTTCAGCCTGCGCCAGGTCCGCCAGCACCCCTGGCGGGCCGCCACCGTCCTGGCCGGTGTGGCCCTTGGGGCCGCGGTGTTCGGCAGCGTCCGCTTGGCTGTGCATGCCTCCCTGGACACCTTTGGCCGCAGCATGGACGTCGTCGCCGGCAGTGCCGACCACACGGTGACGCGCCCCGGGGGACGGGTCGATGAAGCGCTGGTCGTGCGATTGCTGGCACACCCGGCCGTGCGTGCCGCATCCCCGTTTTTATCGACCTATACCCGTGCCCGTGACGGTTCCGGCCGCTCTTTTCTGCTGATCGGCCTGGACCCGATTCTCGACCGGCCCTTGCGGGAATGGCAGGTCGCCCATGGTTCCGGCGAGGATGCCAAGTGGGTCCGGCTGCTGTCGGAACCCTATACGCTGATTGCCGGGGCAGCTCTGGCGGCATCCGAAGGGTGGACCGCCGGTCAGACGATGGCACTGGGGCACCGACAGGGCACGGCGTCTTTCACGATGGTGGGTCAGCTCGTGCCGGAAGGTCTGGCAACCACGGAAGGCGGCCGGATCGCCATCACCGACATTTCCACCTTTCAGGAATTCACCGGCACCATCGGTGCGGTGGACCGGATCGACCTGGTGCTGCATAGCGCACCCACGGATGCCGCCCTTGCTTCCTTGACCGCGCTTTTGCCGAAGGGCACCATGCTGCAAGGTCCCGGGGAAGCCAAGCGCAGCGGGCAGGGCATGATTCGGGCCTATGCCCTGAATCTTTCCATTCTCAGTTTTGCGGCCTTGTTCGTGGGCATGTTCCTGGTCTACAGCCTGGTGGCCCTGAATGCGGCCTCCCGGCGGCGCGAGCTGGCTATTTTACGGTCGATCGGCGCTTCCGCGCGGACCTTGTTCTGGCTTTTTATCGCTGAAGGGGCTTTTTTCGGCCTCGTGGGCTGGCTGCTGGCGCTTCCGATCAGCAGCTTTATGACCCGTTTTCTGCTGGCGGGGGTCAGTCGGACCATCACCACCCTTTTTGTGCGGGTGAACGTGGCCGATGTCGCCCTCAGTCCAGAAGAGATTGCATTTTCACTGGGTGCAACGCTGGTCGTGGCCGTGCTGGCCGCGGTTCAGCCGGCCTGGGAAGCCATGCGCATCGCGCCCAAGGAAGTCATGGCCGCCGCATCCCCGGTCTACCGGACCGGCAAGGGATCCCGCCGGTTGGCGATAGCCGGCCTGCTCTGTGTCCTCGCGGTGATGCCCCTGGCGGGTTTGCCAGGCTACCGGGGCATCCCGCTGCCGGGCTATCTGGCGACCCTGCTGCTTTTTCTGGGATTTGCGCTGATGGCCCCCTGGGGGCTCCAGCGTGCGGGGCGGCGGCTGCGGCCTGCATTGCGGCGCCATGCGGGTCTGCCGGCCCACCTGGCCGCCGGCTATATTCAGGACAGCGGCAGCCGGACGGCGATCTCGGTCGGCGCCCTGATGACGGCCGTGGCACTGTTTACGGCCCTGGTCATCATGGTGCAGAGTTTCCGCCATACGGTGGAGATCTGGGTCGACCAGACCATCAGCGGAGACCTTTTCGTGACCACCCGCATGGCGGAGACCAACCACGTTTGGGAACCGCTTCCGGACGACGTCCAGACCTACCTGCAGGGATTGACGACGGTGGACCTCGCGCCGGACCGGCGTTTCAACCTCTCCTATGACGGGTTCCCTTTTTTACTGGAAGCGATGGATTTCCAGGCTTTTGACCGTTACGGGTCGTTTTTCTGGCTGGAAGGCGAGCCCCGACAACTGATGGGGCCGTTGACCGCCGGGGAGGGTGTGATCGTATCGGAGGTCTTCGCCAACCGGACCGGTTTGTCCGTCGGTGATCGATTCCAGTATCAGGTTCGCGGTGTCTCCTTGGACTGGCCTATTTTAGGCATTGTAAGGGACTACCGTACCCGGGGCGGGGTGGTGTTCTGTTCGCTGGCCGATCTCCAGCAGCGCAGTGGGGGTATGGCCTGGGGCGGTGTCCGCCTTTTTTTCAAAGACCGCCAGGCGGCGGACGGTCCGGCCCTCGAACGCGTGCAGGAGGATCTCCATTTGCGTTTCGGCGACCGGCTGGATATGTTTGCCGGGCGGAATCTGCGGGCGTCTGTGCTGAAAATTTTCGACGAAACCTTTGCGATTACCACGGTGCTGCTGCTGATCGCCCTTGTGGTGGCCGCCCTGGGGATAACCACGACCCTGACCGTCCTGGTGCTGGAACGAACCCGGGAGCTGAATACGGTGTATGCCGTCGGCGGCAGCCTGGGGCAGATCCGGGGAATGATCCTGTGGGAGGCGGTCTTCATGGTGACGGTCGGTGAAATCGGGGGATTGCTGTGCGGGTTTATCCTGTCCTATCTCCTGGTCTTCGTCATCAACCGGCAATCGTTTGGATGGACTTTTCTTTACGGCGTGGACTGGAGCGCTCTGGCGTTTTCGCTTCCCCTGATCGTGGCTACGGCCCTGATGGCGGCTCTGCCGGCCATGCGGGTGGTCTATCGGGTGCCGCCGGCGACGCTCCTTCGTGATCGCTGAGATTTGATTTTATTGAAGAAAAGCATCCGATAATGGTGTAAAGGTATGGCGATAGCGAAAGGCTGTGGTGATTGCTTATGTACGAAGGTCCGTTATGAGGAGTTGTCAAATGAAGATGCCGGTTGTCGTATTTTTCTGTTGCATTCTGTTCGCGTTCAGCGCGCCAACGATGGCGGGAGACGAGACGGTTCAAATTCCGGTCGCGGGCATGGTCACCATGGTCGATCTGGGTGCCGACCGGTGCGTCCCCTGCAAGATGATGGCGCCGATAATCGCCAAAGTCAGACAGGACTATGAAGACCGGGCGGCGATTATTTTTCTGGACGTCTGGAAAGATCCCGGTCTTGGCAAAAAATTCGGTATCCGGGCCATTCCCACCCAAATTTTTTATGATCGCGACGGCAAGGAAGTCTACCGTCACCTCGGCTTTATGGATGAGAAAAGTATGGTGGCGGCACTGCAAAAACTTGGTGTGCCTCCCAAAGCGGTCCCTTAAGCCCGATTTCGACGCCGAGCTCCTTCGGGGCTGGCCCATCGTGAAGTGAGACAGCATGCTTGACGCCTTTTTTCTGACGGTAAATCAATGGATGACCACAGAATCATCCCTGGCGCTCGTGGGATGTTTTTTGTGGGGGGTGGTCAGTGTCCTCTTCAGCCCCTGCCACCTAGCCTCCATACCACTGGTCGTAAGCTACGTGGCCGGCCAGAAGCGTGTGCTGCGTGCCGGCCAGGCGGCCCAATACGCCGTATGTTTTACGGGAGGGCTTTTTATCACCATTGCTTGCGTGGGCATTGTTTGCGCTCTGCTGGGACGCATGTTGGGTGAGATCGGCCCCTATTGGACCATCCTTGTGGGAGCGGTCCTCATTTGGGTGGCACTGGATATGATCGGTGTAAGCGCCTGCTCGATATCCGGCGGTTCGCTGCAGCGCTTTAACCTGAGCGGTCGATCCGGTGCCTTTGTGCTGGGGTTGCTCTACGGTCTTCTCTCCGGGTCTTGCACCTTCGGCTTTATCGCGCCGATGCTGGCCTTTATCACCATCCAGCAGGAAGTTGCCCGGGGATTGCTCTACATCGTGCTTTTCGGCATCGGGCATTGCATCCCGATTGTCATTGCGGGCAGTTCCATGGCCTTGGTCAAGCGCCTGCTGGAAACTGCCCGTTTTCAGCAAAGCAGCCGCTGGTTTCGACGGTTGGGCGGCGTGGCGATTGGAATCTTGGGGGTGTACTTTATCATGCGGCCCTTCTGGGAGGCCTGATGGCGATGCTCGGAATGACGAGGAGCACAGGGTTGCGAGCGCTGATGGTCGGTGGACTCCTCACGGTTTTGATGGTGGCAGTGGCCCCGGCGGCCGTTTTGCAAAACATGCTGATCATTTCCATTGATGCACTGCACCCCGAAGCGTTGCGTGTCGGAGACCTTCCGACCCTGCAGCGAGCGATGCGACAGGGTGTCTATACGATGGCGGGGCAAAGCACGGATCCCCCGCTGACGTTGATCTCCCATGCGGCCATGTTTACGGGGGTGTCGCCTAATGCGGGCGGGAAGCAGGACAATCGCTGGCTGCCGGGCGAACCGACGGTGGGCCGGCCGACTATTTTCAACCGGGCTAAGAGCGGCGGTTACCGGACGGGCTATTTTTATTCCAAGCAGAAGCTGGGCTACCTGGTCAACGACGCGGTGGATGCCCACCAGTGGTCAAAAGACAACGCCATCGATCTGGCGGAAGCGTTCATGGCCGCCCCGGGGCGCCATTTCGTTTTTCTGCATGTCAGTGGGCTGGACCAGGTCGGGCCGGAGAATGGCTGGTTGTCGACGGAATATCTGGAGGAATTGTTCTATATCGACGACGCTCTCTCACCCCTGATTGCGAAGATCGAAAAGCAGAAGCATTTTCTGATCGTCATTACCAGCGATCATGCCGGTCACGGTCGCATTCACGGCAGCCGGCACCCGGAAGACTACCGGCTTCCGCTGGTCATTTACTCGGATGTGAAGACCTTCGACGATTATCAGGATATGGCTTACACCGTGACCGATCTGCAAAAGATCCTGGATGCGGTTTGGTAAAATTCAAAGGCCGGCGACGGTCTTGCAACTTCGAGATGCGGTTGTGAACGTCCCTCTCTCCTCACCGGAAAAGAAAATCAGCGAAGTGATCGAGGCCTGCGCGGACTGCGAGCAATGCCGGCACATGATGGCATCCGAGTGTCTGTTCTTTGACGCGCTCTATCGGCTGCATGATCAGGCCAAGGACAATGGGCGGGCTCTGTCCACGGACGACCTGCGGGATCTGGTGGATCTCTGCAACTATTGCGCGCTCTGCAGCTGCCCGGACATCCGGGCATCTATTATCGAGGCCAAAACACGGTTTGTCGAACGCGACGGGCTGACGCTCGGGCCCCGCCTTCTGGAAGATGTGGCCCGCATGGGAAAGCTGTGCGGCCTGTTTCCGCAGCTGGCGAACCGGATGCTGGCCAACGGCAGGACGGGCAGGTTGCTCAAGCGGGTGGCAGGCATCCATGAGGATCGCCGCCTGCCGATCCTTCCGGGCACGTCATTTGATACCTGGGCGCGCCGACAGGGGTTGATGCAAAAGCCGGCGCCAGGCGCAGCAAATAAAGTTGCCTATTTCGCCGGTTGCTCCGGCCGCTATTTGTTCCCGGAAGTCCCGCAGGCGTTGGTGCACGTCTTTCAGCACTGTGGCATCCAGGTCTACGTACCGGATCAGCAGTGCTGCGGCATGCCGACGCTGCTGGAAGGCGATCGGAAGAAAACGCTTGCTTTCATGGCGGCCAACGTCGAACGGCTGGCCGCACTGGTGGCGGAAGGCTTTACGATTGTCTGCTCCTGCCCCACCTGCGGGTTTGTCCTGAAGGAACTGCTCAAAGAGCGGGCCTATTATGCCGATGCCTACCAGAAGAAGATTGGCGCAGAGGCTGGCTTCCTGAAGGTACCCGTCGAGGGTCGGACCGAAAACGGCAAAGGTCCGAGCTTCAACCATATTCGTAAATCCATTTATGGCAAAATTCTTAAAGATAATGGTTATTTTGCGGCTATCGACCCCCTGAAGCGAATTGCTGTGGCTGAAAACACGCTGGACGCCGGGGAATATCTTTGGCGGCATTTACAGAGAGAAGGACTGCGTGTCGCGTATAAAGCCTTAAAAGAGCGGCTGGTCTATTTCGCGCCCTGCCATCAGCGTGAACAGAACATCGGCCGTCCCTATTTGGAATTGCTGCAGATGTACCGGGGGGCGATGGTGGATATCGTCGATGACACCTACGATTGCTGCGGCATGGGCGGAATCATGGGCTACAAGCGTGAGTTTCACGAACACTCGATCAGACTGGGCACTCCTGTGATGGAGAAAATCGCAGCCCGGCGTCCGGATAAGATCGTCACCGAATGCCTGAGCTGCCGATTGCAGTTCCGGCATCTGGCAGACTATCCGGTGGCTCACCCGCTGGAAGTCATGGCCGGGCTTTTGAACTTGACGGCGTGATGACGGGTCGCGATCCTGACTGTTGGAGATTCGCTTTGTTCGACCTTGCAAGTCATTTGAGGGATGGATTTGGAAGGGCTTTCTCGACCGCGTGCAACGGCAGCATAAAGGGTGTCAATCTTCAGGAGGTGATCCTTGTTCTTTGAGACCGCAGGTATTGAAGTGGCGCTGTGGATACCGCCTCTGGTAGCCTTTACGATTTCCCTCTTCACGTCCATGGGAGGGGTTTCCGGAGCTTTTCTGCTGCTGCCTTTCCAGATGTCGTTTTTGGGATACGTCAATCCCTCGGTCAGCGCCACCAATCAACTCTTCAATATCGTTGCTATCCCCAGCGGCGTCTATCGCTACTGCAAGGAGGGCCGTATGGTCTGGCCCCTGACCGGGGTGGTCGTTACCGCCACCTTGCCGGGGGTATTCATCGGCGCCGTGGTGCGGGTCGCTTACCTGCCCGATCCCAGGCATTTCAAACTTTTCGCCGGCGCGGTACTGTTATCTATTGGATGTAAAATGATTTTCGAATTGGCGCGCAAAACCGCTGGGCGTGCCGGAAAGGCAAACAGCGAAAAGCGTTTTCAGGATGTGGTGCGCACCTATCGCACCCTCTCGACCAACCCGCAAAAGAGCAACGGCAATCCGCTGCCGGCTGTCAATGTCACCCATTTCAATTTTAAACGGTTGGGATATACTTTTTACGGTGAATCGTTCGATGTTTCCCTCTGGGGTATTTTTTCGCTCAGCTTCATTGTCGGCATCGTGGGCGGTATCTACGGCATTGGCGGCGGATCGATTATCGCGCCTTTTTTTGTGACCTATTTCGGTCTTCCTGTTTACACCGTGGCCGGCGCGGCCCTGATGGGAACGTTCGTGACTTCGGTGGCCGGCGTGGTCTTCTACCAGGCCATCGCCCCCTTTTATCCAAACCTGTCGGTGGCGCCGGATTGGTTGCTGGGAATTTTGTTCGGCCTGGGGGGCATGGTCGGCATGTATCTGGGTGCCCGGCTCCAGAAATTCGTACCGGCCAGGTTTATAAAATGGCTACTGGCAGGCATTCTGGTTTTTACGGCCGCAAAGTATATCGTGGAGTTTATCCGGGCATAGGGTGTTATGGCGACCCAATCGCGGTTTATTGACGAAAGGGCCCGAACGATTCAATTCAGCCTCTAAAAAGAACCCCATCGATGGGGCAGACCGGGGGCACCATCCCAGGGCGGGGGAGATATTTCGGCGATGAGATTTTTACGCGCCTATCTGTCCGTCACCGGGCCCTGCCGCTTCAGTTTCCCAGTGGATCACGGCGCCCATCCGGGCTACCGCACCGAATGGTGGTACTATACCGGCAACCTGACGGCGGTCACCGGCGAGCAGTTCGGCTTTCAACTCACGTTTTTCCGGCGCCAGCTCCGGCCTTCCAACTCCGGCCGGGACTGGCCCGACCCGGCATCGGCCTGGCGCACCAACCAGATTTACCTGGCCCACGCCGCCCTGACCGATCTCTCCGCCCGGCGGCATGTCATGGCGGAAAGGGTGAGCCGGGCAGCAATCGGGTTGGCCGGTGCTGTGACGGACGCGAAGGGAACGCGGATATTTTTGAACGAGTGGGAGACGATGATCACCCCCATGGGCCACACACTGCGGATGACGGATGACAAGTTTGACCTGGCGCTGACCCTGGCGCCCACCAAAGGTCCCATCCCCCACGGTGATAGTGGCTACAGCCGCAAGGGGGCCGATCCGCAGCAGGCCAGCTGCTATTACTCTTTTCCGCGGATGGCGGCCAGCGGCCGGGTGCGTATAGGGGAAAATGAGTACCCGGTGACAGGCCAAGGCTGGATGGATCACGAATTCAGCACGGCCCCCCTGGCGGAGGGCGTTACGGGTTGGGACTGGTTCAGCATCCAGCTCGACGACAAGCGGGAACTGATGATTTATCTCCTGCGGCTGGACACGGGAGAGATGCATCCCGCCTCAAGCGGCACCCTGATCGGACCCGAAGGCCAAGTAACGCACTTGACGCAAACGGGTTTCCAGGCGCAGGTGACCCGCCGCTGGACTAGTCCGGCAACCGGTGCGACTTATCCTTTGGGCTGGGAGATCGCCCTGCCCGAACATGATGTAAAACTGCAACTGACAGCCGCCTTGGACGACCAGGAAATGGTCACTACCGGCAGTACCGGTGTGACCTACTGGGAGGGGAGTCTATCGGTAAACGGTCGATCTGGTGGTATGCCCGTGACGGGCCAGGGGTACATGGAGTTGACGGGGTATGCCGATCCTTACGCTCCGCCCCTGTGAGCCTGCTATTAAAGCATAGTCTGCCAAAGACGCCCTCCCCGGTAGAAATTGTAAAAATGCGTTGTGAGTGATATCGTCTGGATTGTCGCAGCATAATTTGATTTCTTCTTTGCACAGGGACTCTCTATGGTTTCAGGCATCGCGCTTTTTTTAGGTCTGTTCAACAACTTGGCCATTTTTATCGTCCTTGTTGCCGTCTATAGCGTTCTGAATAAATATTTTGAAAAATCGAACGTGCATAAACGACAAGCAGCAATGGGAATCGTCTTCGGACTGTTTGCAATAGCGTGCATGTACGTTAAAATTCCGGTGGCCGAGGGCGTTATTGTAGACCAGCGAAATGCCATCGTTGTTTTAAGCGGTGTCTTCGGAGGGCCTTTATCGGCAGCGCTTTCAGCAATCATGGCGGGATTCTGTCGCTTTTATCTTGGCGGTTCCGGTGTTCTCGGGGGCGTCTTGGGGGTTGGCTTGGCCGCTGTCGCAGGCATCGGGTTGTATACCTGGCGGAAACATATGGATACCCTGCTGAAGGCCACCTTCGGCGTCGCAGCCGCAACGATAATACTCCTTCCAGGCTTTCTGCCCGTGGGTGACCTTCAAAAGGGTTGGGAGCTGATGAAAGCCATGGCGCTGCCCTATGGTTCCGCCATTTTTCTGGGCATATTCCTGGTGGGCCTTCTGCTGGATCACGAAGAAAATCGGCGAAAATCACAGATCAAACTAAATGCTTCCGAAAAACGCTACCGTGAACTTTTTGAAAGCCTGGTCGATGTCGTTTACCGGACAGACCGCCAGGGCAATATCGAGGTTATGTCCCTTTCCGCTGAGACAGTTTTTGGATACCACCCCGAAGAAGTTGAGGGCAAACCAATGGCGGATTTTTACCGAGATCCCGCCCGGCGGCAACAATTCGTCGAAAACCTTCGGTGCGATGGATACATCGAAAACTTCGAAGCAGAAATACGAAAGAAAAATGGGTCGTCGGTCTGGGTTTCCACAAACGCCAAAATGCTCACGGATGCCAGCGGTGCTTTTTCAGGGGTTGAAGGGGTGGCGCGCGATATTTCCAAGATTAAAAAAGCCGAAGAAGATAAATTTGTTCTGGAAAAACAATTGCGGCAAAGCCAGAAAATGGAAGCTATCGGAACACTGGCAGGCGGGGTGGCCCATGATTTCAATAATATGCTGGGCGCCATAATGGGGTATGCCGAGCTCACCCTGAGCGAAATGGACGCCACGCATCCGCTGCGCCAGAATGTCCGCCAAATCCTCGAAGCGGCCCGGCGCTCCGCCGATCTTACCCGTCAACTGTTGGGATTCGCCCGTAAACAGACCATCGATCCGGTCGTATTCGATCTCAATGAGACAGTGGGAAGAACCCTTAACATGCTGCGTCGTCTCATTGGTGAAAACATCGATCTGGCCTGGCTGCCGGGAGCCACATCCTGCAAAGTAAAAATGGATCCCTCGCAACTTGATCAGGTTTTAACCAATCTGTGTGTCAACGCCCGTGATGCCATCCCCGGTGTCGGCAAGGTCACCATCGAAACCGGTCTGGCGTCTTTTGACGAAGCCTACTGCGTCTCCCATGCCGGGTTCATCCCCGGCGAGTTCGTGTTGCTGGCTGTCAGCGACAACGGCTGCGGTATGGACAAAGAAACCCTGGACCATATTTTTGAGCCGTTTTTCACCACAAAGGCGAAGGGCCAGGGAACCGGCCTGGGCCTTGCAATGGTGTACGGCATCGTCAAGCAGAATGAAGGTTTTATCAACACCTACAGTGAACCCGGACAGGGAACGACCTTTAAAATTTACCTTGCACGGCATGACCCCGAAGCCAGAACGGTTGACACCGCCGCGGCGAAAGATCACCAGGGCAGCCAGGGCGAAACCATCCTCATTGTGGAGGATGACCGCATCCTGCTTGAAATGGGCACGATGATGCTGCAGCGTTTGGGCTACACCGTCCTGTCAGCGGGCACCCCAAGTGATGCCCTACGGTTGGCCCGGGAAACCAGTACTGACATTCACCTGTTTCTCACCGATGTGGTCATGCCTGAAATGAATGGACGGGACCTGGCGGACAGACTCCAGAAGATCCGCCCCACCATCAAGCACCTATTCATGTCCGGCTATACGAGCAATGTTATTGCGCATCAAAGCGTATTGGATGTCGGGGTCAATTTCATTCATAAGCCGTTTTCGCTGAAAGATCTGGCCGCCAAACTCCGCGAGGTTCTGGACGGGTAGACTTAATAGAACCCGAGAGGATCGCATGCCAGCTGTTAAACGAAACCCCTGAAGCCTAACGCATGTAAAATCCGTAACCGTATGGCGGGCCGACCCGGCAGAGCCACTCCCCCCATTATCCCACCGGCTAAAATCAAAAGATAAACGTTTTTAGGGTTTCGTCAGGAAAACCACATACGTAGGGATCCAACAAGCGCCCCGGCCGATCACCTGTTTCCATCGGAATGAACGATTTTTCGGGGCGGACTTGGTGGGTAACTGCACCATTTTGTTGCATGTTATTGTTTTATAAGATAATTTCAGAGCAGGACTTAACCCTGACACGTCAATGGGAAAGGGATCATGGCCGCCAAACCGACCAGTAAAGCGTTGGAAAAGAGGATTAAAACATTAGAAAAACTAAATGCCGATCTTACACGTCGATTGGGAAAACCGTCGGTCGAGAATTCACGCTACCGCGCCTTTTTCGAAGCGGTTAATGATGCCATTTTCATATATGAAGATTATCGCTTGATGGAGTGCAACCAAACCGCGCTGAAGGTGTTTGGGTGTGCTCATAAAGATGAGATCATAGGTTTCTACCCATGGGATTTTTCGCCAACATACCAACCGGATGGATGTCTTTCTAAAGATAAATCAAAAGAAATGATGGATGCCGTCGCAGGCGGCCAGCCGCAGAAGTTCTATTGGCGGCATGCCAAAAAAGACGGCACGGAATTCGATACCGAAATTTCCCTAAGCTGTTTGGAAACGGCAGGCGTTAAATCCTTCCATGCCATTGTCAGGGAAATCACGGAGCTCAACCGTGCCAAGGAAGCGTTGCGAAAGCGGGATGAGGCGTATCGATCCCTGTTTGACATGGTGTCGGATGCACTGGCCTTGATTGAAATTGAAACCGGGCAGATGCTGGATGTCAACAAGGCCTTTATCGATCTTTATGGATACAGTAAAAAAGAAGTCCTCGGGATGAAAAATACGGATTTTTCGGCAGAGCCTGAAAAAACCGAACAGGCCACACGGTTGCGAGGCTTATATATCCCTGTCAGATGGCATAAGAAGAAAGACGGGACTGTTTTTCCCACCGAAATTTCGGCCCGTGTTTTTCAGTATCACGATAGAGATGTCCATATGGCGGCTATAAGGGATATAACCGAGCGGCATCGCTTTGAAGCCCAGCGGCAGCGATCTCAGAAAATGGAATCGCTTGGTCTATTGGCAGGTGGCGTCGCTCATGACCTCAACAATGTCCTTTCAGGGATTGTAAGCTACCCGGAATTACTTTTACTGGATCTGCCCGAGGACAGCCCACTCAGAAAGCCAATCGGGACGATACAGGAATCGGGCCTCAGAGCGACAGCGATAGTGGAGGATCTGTTAACCATTGCAAGAGGTGTGGCCACCGCCAAAGATCCCCTGAATCTAAATAACCTGATAAATGATTACCTGATTTCTCCCGAGTTTCATAAGCTCCACGAGTTTCATCCGACCGTTGCAATCAAAACGAACCTGGATTCCAACGTGCTGAACATAATGGCCTCCCATGCTCATATCAGAAAAGTGATTATGAATCTGATATCAAATGCCTCGGAAGCCATCGAGGGCAAAGGCGAGATTACGATAGCGACTGCAAATCGCTATATGGATAAACCGCTGAAGGGGTATGAAGACATAAAATCGGATGAATACGTCGTCCTATCCGTTTCGGATGATGGTTCGGGAATTTCATCCGATAGCCTTGAGCGGATATTCGAACCCTTCTATACCAAAAAAGTGATGGGCCGAAGCGGAACCGGCTTGGGGCTGGCCGTGGTGTGGAATGTCGTACAGGACCATCAGGGTTATATCGATGTGAAGTCGAGCCCTAATGGTACAACATTTGAACTCTATTTCCCGATCACAAGAGATGAAATAGCGGGCCATTCATTGTCCATACCCTTCGACGATTTCAAAGGACATGGAGAAACGATTCTAGTGGTCGATGATGTGGCCAACCAAAGAGAAGTGGCCTGTAAAGTTTTGAACAAATTGGGTTACAGACCCATCGCCGTTGCCAGTGGCGAGGAAGCCATCGAATTTATGACCCACCATTCTGTGGATCTTCTATTGCTTGATATGATAATGGACCCTGGCATAAACGGCCGTGTAACCTATGAGCGAATACTCGGTATTCACCCCCGGCAGAAGGCCATCCTGGTGAGCGGGTTTGTCGAAACGGATGAAGTGAAAAATGCACAGAAATTGGGCGCCGGCCGATATGTAAAAAAACCCTATTCATTGGAGAAGATTGGAATGGCGATTCGAGATGAGTTGGAAAAATAGCGAATTCGCGCCAATTTGAATCCATCACAAAAAACGATGCCATCAGGACCTGATTTTTGCAATTACAGGCAACTGATTTTGTCATCCCGGTCAATTCAATTTTGGGCTTGACAGGTGGAAAACAACTCAGTAGTGTTATTGAGAATAATTCCCAATAGGAGCTCCATGCAACGGTGACGATCCGCAAACACATATCAATGCTGCTGGCCATTCTGCTGGTTGCAACCGTGACCGGTCAAGCTGCCGCCGCTTATGTCATGTCATGCCAGGGTATGGCATCCTGCTGCTGCATCGTCCCGCAAGCGGACATGGATATGAACGACGCCATGCCCGGCGGGATGGATCAGAACTGCTGCACCACCGGCCCCTCCGACCCCTGTGATTTCGAGACCGCTTCCCATGCTGCTGCGGAACCGTTTCTTTCCGGCTTCGTTAACGGCAGTGTGGATCGCCATATGGCCGTGGGTTTGACGGCCCGTGTCGTCGACCCGGAGGGTGTTGCTCTCAATTTGGCCCGTCATTCCGATACTTTTACGGATCGGGATGGTCCGCCGATCTATCTTCAGACCCAGCATTTCCTCTGTTGAAGCCCTTCCCACGAACCTGATCGATATGCGGCCGGCAATGTTCATTTTTTAAATGCCGTTTGCGGCCGGCCTTCTGCGTATCCTCAGATTCCCATTCACCAACAAATTCGAAATCAATCATCATGTTGCGCACTTCCTGTGGAAGCTGCTCATCGGCTGTCATTGTGTAAGACGCCATTTGAAATGGCGTTCAGCCCGGTGCCGCAGTTCTCCGTTAGGGATCGCAGTTCAAGAAACAGATATCTGAAACCAACAATACGATATGTCGGGAGATTTTACCCATGGCTAAAAATAAAAAAAGCAAGAAAAACCAGCAGACTTCCACCAGCCAGAGCGATCTACGAAGCCGAAAAAAAGAGGCTGTTTTGGGCGCAGAAAAGAAAAAAGGGGGACTGATGCCGATCGTCATGGCGGTGGTTCTCGTCGCCGGTATTGCCGGCGGCTATATGGTTTACACCCAGCAACCGATCGCCACGACGACCGCATCCAGCGCCGCCGTCCCGGCGGACGGCCATGCCGTTGCCGCAACAGGGTTGGTATCCTACCCGGTCAGCCTTTTTGACGACGGCCAGGCCAGGCATTTCGATTTCAAGGATGGCGATACCACCATTCGCTATTTCGTGATCAAGAGTACCGATGGTGTGGTTCGGGCGGCATTTGATGCCTGCGACGTGTGCTGGCCGGCCGGTAAAGGGTACTATCAGGAGGGGGATGTCATGGTCTGCCGCAATTGCGGCCGCAAGTTCGCTTCCAACCTGGTCAACGAAGTCCAGGGGGGCTGCAACCCGGCGCCGCTGAAACGGGCGGTGGAAGACGGCATGCTGGTGATCCGTCCGGATGATATCCGCAGCGGGGCCGGCTACTTCAACTTCAAGGGGAAGGTCTGATCATGACATTGAATACGATTGCCATCCAGAATCTCCTGCGGCGCAAAGGCAAGGCCATGCTGATCCTGGTGGGCTTGGTGCTGGGCATCGGCACGGTGATCACGGTGATCAGTTTTTCCGATGCCGTCACGGGCGATATCAATCATAAACTCGAGAAATACGGGGCCAATATTCTGATCGTGCCCCGCACCGAGAATCTGTCGCTAAGCTACGGCGGTATCCAGATGGGCGGCATTTCCTTTGACATGCAGGAACTGCGCGAGACCGATCTGGAAGCGGTGAAGCACATCAAGAATTACCGCAACATCGCCGCCATGGGGCCTATGGCCCTGGGGGCTGTGCGAGTGAATGACCGACCCGTCATGCTGGCGGGGGTGGACTTCGAAGAGGCCCGCATCCTCAAACCCTGGTGGAAGATGGAAGGCCGGCAGCCGGAGGCCAATGCCATCCTGGCGGGGGCCGAAGCCGCGCGCGTCCTGAACATTGCCGTCGGAGACACCCTGGAGATCGCGGGAAATGCCGTGCCCGTGAGCGGCCTTCTTAAACCGACCGGCTCCCAGGACGACCAGTTGCTGTTCGTCACCCTTCCCACGGCCCAGGCCTTACTCGGCATGCCGGGGCAGGTGTCCATGGTGGAAGTGGCCGCCCTTTGCACGGCCTGCCCCATCGAAGAGATGGTCCAACAGATCAGTGATGCGCTGCCCGGGGCCAAGGTCATGGCGATCCAGCAGGTGGTCAAAGGGCGCATGGAAACCCTGGCGCAATTCAAGAAATTATCCTTCGGGGTGTCGGTTATCATCATTCTCATCGGCAGCCTGGTGGTGCTGGTGACCATGACCGGCAGCGTCCGTGAGCGCAAGGCGGAAATCGGTGTTTTTCGCGCCATTGGATTTCGCCAGAGGCACGTCATGCGCATCATCCTGATGGAGGCGACCCTGATTTCCATCGGTGCCGGTGTCGTGGGGTACCTGGCCTCCATGGGGGCCACCCGGCTGGCCTTGATGCTGTTTGCCGACAATCCCCACGTGGTCGTGCCCTGGAATATGGCACTGGCGGCCGGCGCCCTGGGCATGTCCCTGGTGGTGGGCGTCACGGCTTCCATCTATCCGGCCCTGACGGCCGCCCGCATGGACCCCAACGATGCGCTGCGTGCGCTATGAGAGGTGAAACGTGAGTACGATGATTGGTGAACATCTGACGAAACACTACGGGCGCGGCGAGGCCGTCGTGTCCGCGATCGAAGATATGAATTTTGTCATTGAATCGGGTGAGTTTGTTGCGGTCATGGGTGAGTCCGGGGCCGGAAAGTCCACCCTGCTGTCCATCATGGGCGCCATGAACGCCCCAAGCGCGGGAACCCTGACGGTGGAAGGCATCGATGTCTACAGCCTCGGACAGGAGCAGCGGGCCGACTTCCGGCGGGAATTTCTGGGGTTCGTCTTCCAGAGCTTCCACCTGATTGCCTACCTCACCCTGGAAGAGAACGTGATGCTGCCCCTGGCCACCATCCGGATGCCGCGCCGCCGCAAGCTCGCCATGGCCCGGGAGGCCCTTGCGTCGGTAGGGCTGGACGGGAAAGGCAAGCGCCTGCCCCACCAGATATCCGGGGGGGAAAGTGAACGCACGGCCATTGCCCGGGCCATTGTCAATCAGCCGCCGATCATCCTGGCGGACGAACCAACGGGAAACCTGGATTCACGCACTTCCCGGGAGGTTATGCTCCTGCTCCAGCGGCTCAAAAACGACGGCACGACCGTGGTGATGGTGACCCACAGCCTGGCGTGTGCCGGGTATGCCGATCGGGTGATGCAGATGGCGGATGGCCGGCTGGCGGCGCCGCCGAAAGCGGCCACTGTGCCGGCCCAAGCCGCCTGATCGGGCAGCCGGGATGACAGACGGCCCTTCTGTCCGCCATTCCGGCAGCGGCCCCGGATGCTCGTGAGACCTGTTGCAGTGGGGCTTGATGGGGCTTGATGGGGGTGATACGTTCCCTGCGCGTGGGGCGGATTTTACGAAACGGGTGGCCGAACGCTGCCCGTCCGCCTCGCCGCGTGGGGTTGATAGCCAATCAGGGCCGGTTTGCCATGACGCCGATCGACGCGTTTCTGCCGCATTACGACGTTCACGAAGTCCATGCCATCACCATTGCCGGGTCCCCGGATGCGGTCTACCGGGCGATCCGTTCCCTTGATTTTTCGCGTTCCCCTGTTATCCGCTGCCTTTTTCGTATGCGGGGGATGCCGTCCGCCGCCATCCATCTGGAGCGTCTGCTGCAAAACGGCTTCATCCTCTTGACCGACCATCCCGACCAATTCCTTGTCCTGGGCCTCGTGGGCCGCTTCTGGTTGCCTACCGGCAAGCTTATCCCTGTCGCCCCGGAAGACTTTCATGCGGCGGAACCGGCCGGCTGCGCCAAGGCGGCCTGGGACTTTTTTATCGAGGAAATGCGGCCGGGGCGCGTTCGCCTGTCCACCGAGACACGCATACGGTGCATGGATACGCGCAGCCGCAAGCGGTTTATGCTTTACTGGCGGGTGATCGGCCCCTTCAGTGCCTGGATTCGGAGGGAAATGCTGCGGGGCATCAAAGCCCGCGTGGAAGCGGAGGTTTCGGGGAGATAAGAAATGGATGGGAAAATCTCATATCGACGCCCTAAAGTTTAATTTTTTGTCTTACATATACATGTTTGTTCATTTTCTTTCACGTGAAAGAAAACCGAACCAAAAGAAAACGCCCGTGTCCTGCTTAACCCTGCGCTTCGTCGAGGCGGCCGGAGCGCGCGGAAACTCGTCCGCCTTTTGGCGGACTCAGACACTCCGCGCACTTTTTCCCGTCCGCCCCGTCGATGCTCGGCGCGGGACAAAGGGGATAAAACCTAAGATCGAATGCATTTCTAAGCCTCTCTGTGAGGTGATATTAAGAAATTTCAATTTGAATAGAGAAGGCTATCAGCCCTTGTTTCCAGGGGCGCATTAGGGCATAACCCGGCGCATGACCACGGATAAGCCCATATGGTCGGTTTACATGATTCGAACCGTAGATGGCTGCCTGTATTCCGGCGTGTCCACCGATGTGGCGCGCCGCTATGGTGAGCACCTGGCCGGAGGTCCTCGGGCGGCCAAATACCTGAAAGCACACAAACCGCATTCGCTCGTCTTTTGTATGCCGATCGGATCCCGCTCGCTGTCGCAGAGGGTGGAATACCACCTGAAACGACTGTCGCGGGACCAGAAGGAAACCGTAATCAAGAAACAGATGCTGGCATTCGATGCGGAAACCGGTAAAATTACGGTCTCACCCATCTGCGATGGTGTCGATCGCGACGCGATTTAGCGAGAACCCTCCGGTGAGGAAAAGCCGAACAGGGCGCTTTGCACGATCCGGGTGAGGTAGACGGTCTGCCGGGCCGTGAAATAGGCCCCACGCAACCGGTGATGGGAGCGACGATAGTCTCGGGCATGTTCTTCTGACCAGAAGAAGACACTTTCCTTTCAAAAATCATCGATGATGCTGGGTGCCTCCAGGGTTCCCAAATTGACGTCCGGTACAAACACTATCGGTCCGTCCCCTCCGCCGTGAAGGTGGTAGTCAAGATCGCTGTTAATATCCATTTCCATTGATCGCCCGCAATGCGCGCATTCCGATTCGACGGTTATCGCGAGGCGTTCGTTGCGCAAGTGCCCCTGCACGAAGGGCGTCGCAAAAGCGTCCACCGCTCAGGCGGCATAGAGCTGCTCACCCGAAGTGAACGTTATCCGATGGGGGGTCGGCGCTGTTGTCAACGGATAGGCCCAGATCACGGCGCCTGTTTCATTGCGAAAGAGGAACGTCATGTGGGTTTCCAATTCCTCCAGTATGGCGACCACCTGCGCTTCCCTGATGTGGAGTTCCTCGGCGATGAAAGCTGCGGAAAGCGGCCGGCCCTCCCGGGGCAACTCCCGCACGACAAAGTGGTGCACCCGCCGATGGGACGCTGTCATGAAACTGAGGTTGTTCGTGATTCTCAGGCGCGCCTTGTGAATTTGTTTTTCCCACAGGAATGGGGGAACGGCGAGCATATAGCGCCAGAAACCGCTCATGAGGGTGTTTGCCATTTGACCTTCCTCCTTTCGATGGTTTCGGTTATCATCGGGAAATGGCCATGGCGATCTTATCGGACCGAATAGCATACGAATGCGTATGATGAGATTCATCCTAAAGGGTGAACCTTTAGACAGGTCAAGGCAGAAATATTTTTTTTAATGATGGATGAGATGGTCCGATTGGCCTTCGACCGCTGTTCTGCTATAACCGCAGCGGGATACCGCCCGTTGTTGGCGTCTGATACAGAGCGGCGCCTGAATTATCGTGCAACGCAAAGGAAAATCGCTATCACTATTTCGAACAGGCGTGACATTGCGCCGACATACGGCACCTTGATGCTGATCTGCTGCGGGGTCACCTTCGGGTGCTATTTGGGGGCCTTCATGCGCCTCCCCGTGGTGCCGCTGCATGCCCATTCGCTGGGCGTGGATACGGGCCGGATCGGCGTTATCAACGCCGCTTTTTTTCTGATGGCGGGCCTGCTGTCGTTTCCCTTGGGCATGGCATCCGACCGCTGGGGCAGCAAGCGGATGGCGGCGATCGGACTGCTTATCCTGGCGGTGACGTCCGGGGGGCTGGTCGCCTGCCGTACCTTCATCCATTTTACGCTGGCCTATCTCATGCTCGGCGTCGGCATCGCGGCTTTCGGCCCGACCATGATGACACTGGTTTCGGTGATCTCGCCGCGGTCTCATCTGGGACGTTCCTACGGCTGGTATACGACCGCCCTTTTTTGCGGCATGAGTCTGGGACCGGCCATCGGTGGTTTTCTGGCAAGGTTCATTGGGGCGCCGCAGGTGTTTCTCTCGGCCGGGGCCCTTTTGTTCCTCGATCTCGGCCTTTTGCTGTGGCTTCTTCCGGGCCGCCGGAAACCCCGCGTACCATCTGATTCTCAGAGCCGCACGTCGAGAACCCTGAGGACCCTCCTTAAAAACCGTCCACTTCTGGGATGCTGGCTGATGACCCTGGGGGCCTGTTTCGGGTTGGGCATGTTCACCAGTTTTATGCCGCTGCACGCCCAGACCCGGGGGTTGGATGTCAGCCAGATCGGGATCGTGTTTTTCGCCCAGGGGCTCTGCAACGGCGCTTCCCGTATCCCGTTCGGGCGATTAAGCGACAAGGTGGCCCGTCGAAGCGCGCTGGTGGTTCTCGGCATTGTCTTGTATGTGGCGGCGTTGTCCGGCTGCGGCCTGTCCCAAACCATGGGGCATTTTGTCCTTTCGGCAGGCCTGCTGGGGATCAGTATGGGATTGGCATTCACGTCGGTGGGTGCCTTGATTGCGGAAGTCGTGCCGCCCGCATGGCGGGGGAGCGCCATGGGAGGGTACAACACCTGCATCTATCTTGGCATGATGCTGAGTTCGGCGATCATGGGGGCGGTGAGCGAGGCCATTGGGTTTACGGCAGGCTTTCTCCTGACGGCCGGTGTCAATCTCGCTTTCCTGGGGCTGTTTTGTTTTCTTTTTAAGAATGATGTTTCGTCGCGAGGTGCGGCGGTGGCCTGACGCGGTTCATCGGTGATGCTTCGGCAAATAAAAGGGCACGCCCCCGTGGCCGGAGGGCGTGCCCTTTTTAAACTCGTGAACGGTTTTCTTAGACGACCGTAACGTTTGCAGCGGCGGGGCCTTTCTGGCCCTGCTCGATGTCAAAGGTAACCTTATCGCCTTCATTGAGGGATTTGAATCCGGAAGAATTGATTGCAGAAAAATGCACAAATACATCCGGGCCGTCTTCTTGCTCGATGAAGCCGAAGCCTTTGTCGCTGTTAAACCATTTTACCACTCCATTAGCCATGATGCCATCCTCCTTTCATAAAATTTTCTCAAAGTTCCACACTGGAGGTTGCCACTTTGACACATGGAGCAGTCCTTCAGAACGAAACCGGCCCGCCAATTTGAAACAGGCCTTTATTGATTGCTTCCACAATAAAGTGTTTCTTTAAAAAATCAAGCGAAAAAAAGAGATTCCCCTTCCGGCCATGGGGGTCAAGGCCGTTGGAAATAATGAAAAAATATAAAAATTATAATGAATTATCAGTATGTTATGTTAGTTGGCGATAACCCATCATCCCGCCAGAAGTGACGCCTGGCCCAGCCGTCAAGGCACGATGCATGGGCTTTCAGCATGGTTTGAGGCCCCTTGAGGCCCATGAGGGGCCGTTTCGGAGAACAATCAGCGGGAGGGATCGCCGGAATCTGACAAGGTTTGCAATACCATGAGAAAGACATTACCCTGCGGGAACGGCAGATACCCCATTAAAATGAAACCAGAGGAAAAAGAAGCATGACGATCCGCCGCAGCACGACAAGCCGCGCTCAACGACGGGAGATCGCCACCACCCGGACGCTGCAACGGAAGATATCGGGAACCGGCCGCACGGCCGCTGGCAGGCAGCGGGCGGATTCTATCAAGAAGACATGGCGACGCCTGGTGGGCGCCGGCGTCGTGCTGCTGCTGTTGAGCATTCTGATGGTGCTGCCCTGGCGTTGGTTTGCGCCGCCGACAAGTGCTTTTATGCTGCGTGAGCAGCTTTTCCAGAACAACGCCGTTCACTACCAGTGGGTTCCCTGGGGAAGTATTTCGCCTCATCTGGCCATAGCGGTCGTGGCCGCGGAAGACCAGAAATTTCCGGTCCATCATGGGTTTGATTTCGAATCGATTGCCAAAGCGCTGGATGAAACGCGCGGCCGTCGCCGGGGGGCCAGCACCATATCCCAGCAGGTCGCCAAGAATCTTTTTTTGTGGCCGGGAAGAAGTTATATCCGCAAAGGGCTGGAAGCCTACTTTACGCTCCTCATCGAAACCTGTTGGCCCAAGCGCCGCATCCTGGAAATCTATCTGAATGTGGCGGAGTTCGGGCCGGGTGTTTTCGGCACGGGAGCGGCCAGCCGGCAGTATTTTGCAAAGCCGGCGGAGCGATTGTCGCTTTGGGACGCATCGCTGTTGGCGGCGGTGTTGCCGAGCCCCAAAAAAATGTCCGTGCTTCGGCCATCGCCCTATGTGCGTGGTCGTGCCTATGAGATCCGGACATGGGTGTATAAACTGGGTGGGGCGCGCTACCTGGCGGACATCTGACCGGCATCGATCGCCTGCCGGACGCTTAACGCCAAGGCCTGCATACTGATGGGTTTCATGATAAGATCGCGTATCCCCATGGAAAGCACGGTTTCCCGATCGATGCCGGCCGAATAGCCGGTGCACAGGACGATGGGCAAGTCCGGCCGGATGGACAGGATGGCGCGGGCGAGCTCGACCCCGCTCATCTTCGGCATGGACATGTCGGTGACCACAACGGCGAATGCTTCCGGTTGGATTCGGAAAAGTTCGAGCGCCTTTACGCTATCGGCGCTGACGGTCACTCGGTAACCCAGGCGTGTGAGCATTTGTTCCCCGATGGTCACCAGCTGGGATTCATCGTCCACCAGCAGGACCGTCTCGGTTCCAGTGGGCAGCGGCGCCGATTTTTCCGCGGTTGCTCCACCGACCTTTGCTTGACGTACCAGATAGACCCTGACCGCCGTGCCTTGCCCCTCCACACTGTCGACTTTGATGGCGCCTTGGTAACGGCTCACGATGCCGTGGACGACCGCCATGCCCAGGCCGCTGCCTTCCCCCTTGGGTTTGGTCGTATAATAAGGATCGAAAAGTCTCCGAACGACTTCGGGCGGCATACCGCAGCCCGTATCGCGCACGGTCAGCCGGAGGTAAGCCCCGACCGGCAGATTGATGTCCGGATCGGCGGAAGACGTATCGATGATGATGTCGTCCAAATCGACCGTCAGAATGCCGCCACCGGTTCCCATGGCATAGGCGGCATTGGCGCACAGGTTCATCAGAATCTGCTGGAGCTGGGTTTCGTTGGCCAAGGTAAACGCTTCGCTGGCAATATGCTGGCGGATCTCGATGGTCTGGGGGATTGACGCCCGCAGGAGCTTGAGCGATTCCTCGACAATGGCGCTGACCCGCACGGGTTTGATTTCGGTGTCATGCTGGCGGCTGAAGGTTAGGATCTGCTGAATCAGGTCCTTGGCCCGCTGCCCGGCCGTATGGATCTGGCCGAGGTTTTCATGGAGCGCGCCGCCCGGCGGGGCGTCCATGCGCGAGAGCTCCGTATACCCGATGATGGCCGATAGGATATTGTTGAAATCGTGGGCGATACCACCAGCCAGGGTGCCGACGGCTTCCATTTTCTGGGCCTGTGCCAGCTTGTTTTCAAGACGTCTGCGAACTTTCGCCTGGGTTTTCCGGTCGGTGACATCCCGAATCATGACAAGAATGCAGATCTGGTTGTCGATGCGAACGGGGTGGGAGCGCACTTCAACCGTGGCCGGCCGGCCGCTTTTGCGGCGGATGGCAAACTCGCCTGGCCCCCAGGGGGTCCCCTTCAGGTTCGCCTTGAGGATGGCGCGGGCCTGAAAGTTGGGATCCGAGGCCACCAGGCCGAGATCAAAGATTTTTTTTCCGATGAAGGCCTCCCGGTCGACGCCGGTGATCGTTTCGACCGACTGGTTGCCCTCGATGATATCCCCCTTCAGGCTCAGCATGCAGTAACCGTCCGGTGCGAAGTCGAAGAGGACTTTCAAGCGTTCGCGGCTTTCCCGCAGCGCGGTTTCGATTTTTTCCCGCTCGTCGATTTGGCGCTGCAAAGCGGCGTTGGTGCTTGATAGCGCTTCTGTGCGCCGGATGACTTTTTCTTCCAGGCGGGTGTTCAGGGTTTTGACTTTTTCCTGCTCCCGGTTGAGCATGTAGCCTAGGAAGAAGTCCCGTCGGGCGGAATATTCCAGAAAATAGGCGATGAGCATGCCCAGCATGTTGGTCGCAAAGAGATAGAGACCATTGTGGAATAGGAGATCAAGGGGAATCGGCGTTACGGCCAGGGAGACGCCAAGATAGGCGATCAGCAGGCTCATGCCTGCCACCGATGCGTAAAGGAACCGCTCCCGGATCAAAGCGTAGCCGAACATCATGGAAATAATGATGCCGACATAGTAGCCATAACTGACCGGGGGCGTGGCAATGGCGATCATCCCGATAAAGCCGCCGCCGGTCAGCAGGATATAGCCCATTGAGATCAGCTGCCACCAGCGACGATAATAGGGCGTATACGTGAAACCGAAGCCCAGCAGAAAGACGGGACACACCACCAGAAAGCGAATGGTCCAGAGGCTGGCCGTCATTTCCGGAAAAAAACGGGCATCCAGAATGCCGGGAATACTATAGAGGAAAATGGTCAGCCAGTGGCAGAGGCGCAGGTGGGAAAGATTTCTTTCGAAATAGTCCCTGGCGAAGTGTTTTTCGAGGTGGCGATGCCGGCCCGCAAATGCCAGGGTGAATCGGTTGAGGGACATTTGCCCGCTGGGTGTCGCCGGGTTAAAGATGAGCACCGCGCTTTTTCCTTTCATCGATCGCGCAACGGTGGAACCGTTCTCAAGTCATCCGCATCTTACGCGATTCAGGTAAGACGGTGCCATATGCCATTCGTGTGGGACTGTTGGCATGATGTCAAACGTTTAAATGGCAGCCAGTGGAAGACCGGCGAAGTTTGCCGTGATCCCCGCGGGATCAAGGCTGGTATCAGGTCCCGGGTGTTTCGCGGTCGCACTTCAATAGGTGTTCAAGCTCCGCCTTGGCCTGTTCAAGTTTATCGACGGTTTGCTGCAAACTGAACTCACGGGCTTCCAGCTTGACCATCATCATGCCGAAGGATTCCGCCAGATCCGCCAGCAGGCTGGGATAGCGCTGCCGTTTGGCAAGCTCGAACAGGCGCTCTGAATCCTTCTGGTCGTAATGACCGGAAGCGATTTTCTGGCAGGCCTGATTGAGCATTTCGAAAAGCTCCAGATAGTAACTTGCAAAATCCATGAGCCGACCTCCTTTTGAGATTCTGTTCGGGCCGGGCGACAGGTGGACTTCCATATCGGATCGAATGGTTGGCCCTTTCACAATTGTAAGACCGGATGGTCTGTTGGCAACGCGGTTGTTCCCGGAGTGGATGCCGGTCCACATGGCGATCATTGAGGCGTTGCGCTGCCCTTGTAGATTCTCCGGGCATCCTGATTTTGTCCGGTAACAGGTCCAGTCCATTGATCGGGGAAGCCGGAAGATATATTGATCTGGTATCCCGAGCGGTTAGCGGACGGGTCGGCCTTTTTGCCTGGTGAGAGTGATCGTTTCTTGACAGGTGCTCAAGCTCAATCGTCAGCGATCCAACGCTTCCCGGACAGAGCGGGCCAGGCTTTCCAGCGTGATCGGTTTGTG
The DNA here is from genome assembly GCA_014237395.1 of Desulfobacteraceae bacterium. GTDB lineage: Bacteria > Desulfobacterota > Desulfobacteria > Desulfobacterales > UBA5852 > JABZFP01. The sequence goes on from JABZFP010000030.1 coordinate 238,178, forward strand.
AATATAACCCGATAGGAAGGCATGCTGGCCGACACCCTTGACGTATCCCGAACACATTAAGATTGGCATGTGTGGCCGAATAGCAGACAGTTTTTCGGCGAGCCGGTTGCCGGTCATACCCGGCATGGTCAAGTCGGTAATGACAATATCGTAGTTATCCGGATTTTGTTGAAATATGTCATAGGCTTTCTGGGGGTCGTTCACACCGGTGACGCTATAGCCCAGCTTGGCCAACATGGCTTTCCCGAGATCGACCAGCATGGGTTCGTCGTCCACAAAGAGCACCCGTTCCGTGCCGCCGGGGTTTGTTTGGGATGTTTGGGGCTGGAGAGCAACTTGTTGGTCGGCTACCGGGAAATAGACGTCAAAGGTGGTGCCCTCTCCGGGTGTGCTTGATACCTTGATCATGCCCCCGTGACTTTCGACGATCCCATGGACCACCGCCAATCCGAGTCCGGTGCCTTTGCCTTTTTCCTTGGTTGTAAAATAGGGATCGAAAATGCGTTCCAGGGTTTCTGTGTCCATGCCGCAGCCAGTGTCAGCTATCGTTAGGCGGAGGTAATCTCCCGGCCTTAGGCGGCGTTCCAGAAGGGTATCGCCAGTAGAAAGTGTAACCGGGTTCAAGCTAACGCTCAGCGTTCCGCCGTTATCCTGCATGGCATGCATGGCATTGGTGCAGAGATTCATGATGATCTGGTGGATCTGGGTCGGGTCCGCCATGATAAACAGCGGTGCGCTGTCGATGGTTTTGTTGATGTCGATCATGGCCGGCAGTGAGGCCCGGAGCAGCTGGAGGGCCTCCTTGACGATGCTGCTGATCTGGAGCGGCACTTTCTCTTGTTCCGACTGGCGGCTGAAGGCCAAAATTTGCCGGACCAGATCCGTAGCGCGGCCGGCGGCTTGTTTGACATTGGATAGATAGCCCTGGAGATCTGAGCCCTCCGGCAGTTTCAGCAGGGCCAGCTCGGTATAGCCGCCCACAGCCGACAGGATATTGTTGAAGTCGTGGGCAATGCCTCCTGCCAAAGTGCCGATGGCTTCCATTTTTTGGGCCTGCCGGAGTTGGCCTTCCAGTTGGTGCTTGTCATTTTCGGCGGTTTTTTCGGCCGTCAGGTCCTGGATGTGAAAAATAAAATGCAGGGGCTTACCTTTTTTGTCTCGCAAGAGCGACCCATTGACACGCGCCCAGACGGCGTGGCCGTCTTTGTGCCGGTAGCGTTTTTCAAATTGGGAAAAAGTCAGCTCGCCTTCGATCATAAGGGCCATTTCTTCCCGTCCGATGAAGCGATCTTCGGGTGTATTGATATCGTCCAACGATATGCCGGCCAGCTCCTTTTCGGTGTACCCCAGCAATTGTTGCAGGTAGCGATTGGAGGCCCGGATCTGGTGATCGAGAGTCACCAGGGCAATGCCTGTGGCAGCGTGATCGAAGGCCTGGCGCAGCCGATCTTCGCTTTCTTCCAGTTGGTGAAAAGAAATAATGTTGTTGATCGCGACCGCCGTCTGGGCGGCGATGCTGGACACGAGATCTTTGTCGTTTTCCGTCAGGGGGTGCAACAAGGACGTTTTCCCGACCGCCAGAACCCCCATGTGTTTTTTTTCAAAAATGATCGGGACACAGACCAATGATTGACAGCCGATTTGAGCGAGAAAGTCCATACAGGGTTGGGGAAGTATCGAGGCCAGCTCGGCCGTATCCTGCGAAAAAATGAGGGCGCGCTGTGCAGCGGCATGTGTCATCAGCTGCTTCATCGGCGGGCGGTCTTCCAGTAAGGTGACGTCCCGCTGACGATCCTGATTGTCGTAGGGAAGACCGAAGCCGACGATCACATCGTCGCCATGCAGCACTTCCCCTTCGATCATGAGCAGGCCCCAGTCAAAGTCCAGTTTGTCGGCCATGATCCTGAGTTCGGTCAAGGCCAGATCGCTTACTTCCGGTCGGGTCGTTACAAAATGGCCCATTTCAGCCATGACCGAAAGTTCTCCAAAGGTACGGGCCAGTTGCTTTGTCATCAGGTTGAAAGAGGCGGCCAGGTCCTCGAATTCATCGTTGCTGTCAACGGCGACGGCCTGGCTGAAATCGCCGTCGTGGATACGCCGGGTCCCTTGCTGGAGTTTTTCAAGCGGCACCAGGCTCTTGCGGATATACCGGATGCTGACCAGCAGGATAACCCAGAACCCCACCATAAGCGAGAGCGGGAAATCGAATTTGAAGCTCCGGATAACGGCCAGGGCATCGGCGCGGGTTTGGCTGAGAACGATGGCCCATTTTTCCGATGCAAAGCGCGACTTCAGGAAAAGATCCCAATAGCAGGCCAGATAGACCTGCTCATCGTTTTGCCACGTGAAGTGATGCGAAGAGGCATTGCGAAGCGGTGATGCGGATTTCCGGATTAGATCATCCGAAGGGCCGACGGAACTGATCAGTACACGGCCGGAATGATCGAAGATGGTCAACTCGGTCATGGGCGGCAGGTTATACTGCTGGCCGATACCCCAGAGATAGGCCACGTTGACCTCCCCGATAAGGATGCCAGGTGTCGTATTGCCGATGGTGGTTTTGATGCTGAATAAGATACCCGCCGGAGCGTTGTCCTGCGGGATGATGCTGATGATACTCTTGCCGGCCTTCAGTTTCGTCTCTTCCGTAGCGGTGAATACCGGGGTTTTTGGGGTCTGGCCGTACAGCGGGATCTTGTGACCATCCTGGGCAACAAACTGGAGGCCTTGAAACCGCTGTGTTTTATATTCCGTTCGGGAAAGGGCGGTTTTGACCGAGGCGTGCTGTTCTTGGGTTGCGAGCGTGTGTGCCAGCAGGCGCATTTCGTTTTCCAGGAATTCCAGGCGCTCATAAATAGACATGCCGATAGCTTTGGTCATCTGGCGCAGCCGGGCCACCGCCTGGTCGTTCAACTGGTGTTTGACTTGGATGTACGATAGGCCTGAAAGGGTGATGATGGGGATAAACGAACAGCAGACGAACATCCAGAAGATGCGTTTGCCGATGCGGCTTTTGAAAATGGCAAGATGCACGCGTGGCGCTTTCATGGGGTTTCCCTCCCCGGCGCCGCGGCGGTCCGTCTATGATCGGCCGTCCGGTACCAGAGGATATCGCCCTGGTTGCTCATTTGAATGCGGTCACTTTCTTGCGTCTTTTGAAAGAAGAAGGTGAATGTCTGCAATGGCTCCTGGTTTTTTGCGTGCTCCCGGTAAAAAAGCGTGTAGTGTTCACGATGCCCTACGATGTCCATTTTTACCCGGTGGATAAAAAACACCTGGAGTTGCTGTTGGCCCTGACCGATTGTGAAAATGGCTTCGCTGATATCGAGATAACGCCCGGCATAGCGTTCGTGGTCTGTTTGCCAGACACCCCATAACTTTTGGGGAATGTACGATGGCCGATCCGGCCAGTAGAGAAAGCCAACGGTAACCAGGGCAAGCAATGGCAAGATGATCTTTATGGTTTTCATGGATGCCCGCCAGAAACCCTTCGGTTAAAATTCAGAGGCCAGACCGACATAGGCCCCGTCGTTGGCGCGGACGATATCGTCCTGGCTGGCTTTGGCCGTGAAGGGCGGCACACTGCCCCGGTCCTGTCCCATGCTGTAAAGATCGTAGTCGGAATTGACCGGCACCAGAAACCGGTCTTTTCTTAACCTACCCTTTGGGGTGCCTTGCACGACCGTGTATTGATAGGGGGTTCCCCAGGGGTCCCGATGGCCGCCCATACCGATTTCGGCCAAAGATGTGGGCAGGCGGTCATTGTCGATTGTAAAATTGGCGATCATTTTTTCCATGGCCCGGATGTCGGCAATGGCCTGTGCAATTTTGGCTTTTTCCCGGTATTGGATGTAATTGGGAACGGCAATGGCGGCCAGGGTGCCGATGAGGCCGATCACGATCATCAGCTCGATAAGCGAGAATCCCGCCTGGCGTGGGCATGGGGGGGCAAAATCGCGTTTATTGACGACTGCCATAATTACAGCGTTTCACTTTGTCGGATTGCCCGAGGTTCAAAATAAGGCTGGCGGCCACCATCTCCTTGAGCGCCATGCCGGCTTATTGAGGGCTATATCGGCAAAAAATTAGAAAACATGAGTTGTTTTAGCGGGATTGAGTCGCGGTCAAACTGGTGGGCGGATATTCGCAATGATCGGAATTAGGCGGTGGGGCTTGAAAAATATCCTCCATCTGAAAAAATGCTCAGAAAATGATATGCATGGTGGCGATCAAATTGTGGCGATCGAGCGGTTGTGATCGTTTTAAGATGATGGCCGACGCTTTGCCCAATTTTACACTGACGACTATGTAATGGCTGCGGGCGCTTCGCATGGAACTTATTCGGAATAAAACTATTGTCCCATTGGCATACTTTCTGTGTTGTATTGGCGTGGCGATGCTGGTCGGCTGTGCATCCGCCCCGACACCGGTACCGGGATCGGATGGAGGTGAAGTCGGTGTTGCGAGCTACTATGCGGATCGCTTCCACGGCCGGCAGACGGCCAGCGGTGAACGCTACGACCGGAATGCCTATACCGCGGCCCATCGGCGGCTGCCTTTTGGCGCGCTTGTGCAGGTGACCCGCATCGACAACGGCGAAACGGTCGAAGTCCGCATCAACGACAGGGGGCCGTTTGTGAAGGGTCGGGTCATCGATCTGTCTCATGCGGCGGCCGAAAAGCTGGGCATGCTTCGGAAAGGGGTTGTCCGTGTAAAGGTGGTGCGCGTGGACTGACCCTCAACCATCCTAACGGCGTTGACCTGTTTCTCAGCGATACCGTGCCAGCCATCAAGCGATAGCCGCAAATCGGCATCGCTTTTTTGGTGGTGCTTCCAAGTTTTCGGACGCAGCGCCATTTTTTGCAGATCGTCTGTGCGTGGGGGGCACAGCCCTTTGGCCGCGTCTGCCAAAAGGATTGCCAGATGCGTTACATAATTGTATGACAGTACGCTAATCCTCAAGGTTCGCCTGCACCGATACCGCAAGCATACCGCACGGATCATTACGAATTATTACAAATATGGGTTATTTTCCCCAAAAACATTACATTGTCGTAATGTTTTTTTATATAACAGCCTAAGAATTATGGGGTCTTCAACGCCTGCAGATAATAAAAGATATAGTATAAACAGATGGTTAAATTTAAAACGGTCCAGTCGCTCATTTTCGGCATATTCTCTGCTTTGCGTTAGTCCGTTGGAATAAACGGATGTTTCCGCAGCAGGACGCTTGGCCGTGAATTTGCCAGTGCTCCGCCAGCCATTGGCGGGTCTTTTCACCCAGGAGGAATGCTTTTATGGAAGTAAAAGGCGTCAAGACGGCGGACGATGTCAAAGCGCTCATCGCGGATCGCAATTCCGGCCATATCAAGGTCGGTGTATTCGATATCGACGGGGTCATGCGGGGCAAGTATATGTCCCGGGCCAAATTCCTTTCCGCATTGAAGAAGGGGTTCGGTTTCTGCGATGTGGTGCTGGGCTGGGATCTGAATGACCAGCTGTATGACAATGTCTCCTACACGGGCTGGCACACCGGCTACCCGGATGCGCCGGTGCGCATTCTGCCGGGCAGCTGCCGGGAGCTTCCCTTCGAAGACAATATGCTGTTTTTCCTGGGGGAGTTTGCCGAAGCCGCCGAGGCGATCTGTCCCCGGGGGGTGTTGCGGCGGGTGCTGGAGCGGGCCGGCAAGATGGGGATTTCGGCCCTGGCCGGCTTTGAATACGAATTTTTCGTTTTCGAAGAAAATGCCCATTCGATTCGCGAAAAACGGTATCGCGATTTAAAACCCATGGCGCCGGGTTATTTCGGCTATTCGGTTTTGCGCAACAGCGTCCACCAAGAGTTTTACAGGGCCCTGCTCGATACTTGCGAGGCCATGGATTTCTCCCTGGAGGGGCTGCACGAAGAAACCGGTCCGGGGGTGCTGGAAGGGGCCATCACCGTGGATACGGCCCTGGCCGCGGCCGACAAGGCCGCTTTGTTTAAAACCTTCACCAAAATTTTGGCCCAGCGCTGCGGGTTTCTGGCCACCTTCATGGCCAAGTGGTCGCCGGACTGGCCGGGGCAGAGCGGGCATATCCACATTTCACTAAAGGATGCCGATGGTCGGGCGGTGTTTCATGATCCCAAGAAACCCCATGCCATGAGTGACACCATGCGCCATTTTATCGCCGGGCAGCAACGCCTGATGCCTGAATTTCTGGCCATGATCGCCCCCACGGTCAATTCCTTTACACGCCTGATCCCGGGCTTCTGGGCACCCACCGAGGCGAGCTGGGGCATCGACAACCGTACCTGCGCCCTGCGTGCGATTCCCGGTGGCGCGGGGTCCCAGCGGGTGGAGTACCGGGTTGCCGCCGCCGACGGCAATCCCTATGTCGTTCTGGCCGCCGCCCTGGCCTCCGGCTTGTGGGGTGTCGAGAACCGGATCGAACCGCAGGACCCCATCAGCGGCAATGCATATGATCAGAAATTTCCCAAGGAACTCCAATTTCCGGGCACCCTGTGGGAGGCCGCCCAGCGACTGAAAAAATCCGATGCGGCCCGGGACTGGTTCGGCGATGCGTTTGTCGATCATTTTGCCGCCACGCGTGAATGGGAGGAGCGGGAGTTCCGCAAGCATATCACGGATTGGGAGCTGGAACGGTACTTTGAAATCATATGACATCGGGCCGAAAGGGTCTTTTTAGCCCTGAGCGGCCGGTCGTAGCGGGTTTCCAGCTGCGGCGTACAGTAGTACGCCTCGCTAAAAACCCTTGTGCGGCCTTGCTCAGAACTAAAAATCCTCATTTCTAAATAGGCTATTTTTGGTACCGAATTACACCAAATTTATTACTGTGAGGTCAGATACTGATGGCAAACGATATGGAACTTATTGGAAACTGGAATTATCCCACGGCCATTCGTTTCGGAGCCGGACGGATCAGCGAGCTGCCGGACGCCTGCCGGGTGTTGGGTATGGAACGACCGTTGTTGGTAACGGACCCCGGTCTGGCGGGTTTGCCCATGATCGCGAACGCCATTGCGGACTGCCGGTCGGCGGGATTGGGCTGCGACCTGTTTGCCGATGTGCAGGGCAATCCGGTGGCGGCTAATGTTGACGCAGGCGTGGGCGCCTACCGTGCCGGTGACCATGACGGCGTTATCGCTTTTGGCGGCGGCAGTGCCCTGGATGTGGGCAAGGCCGTGGCCCTGATGGTCGGCCAGACACGCCCCATCTGGGATTTCGAAGACCGCGAAGACTGGTTCACGCGGGTCAATGTGGACGGCATGGCGCCGGTGGTGGCGGTTCCCACGACGTCCGGGACCGGCTCCGAAGTCGGTCGGGCCTCGGTGATAACCGATGAGCGGGATCACACCAAGAAGATTATCTTCCATCCGCGCATGCTGCCGGCGCTGGTCATTGCCGACCCGGAACTGACCCTGGGGCTACCGCCCAACATCACCGCCGCAGTGGGCATGGACGCGCTTTCCCACAACCTGGAGGCCTTTTGCAGCCCGTTTTATCACCCCCTGGCCCAGGGCGTTGCACTGGAGGGGATGCGTCTGGTCAAGGAATGGCTGCCGCTGGCCTGTCAACAGGGCGGCAGCGTGACAGCCCGGGCCCATATGATGGCTGCCTCCACCATGGGGGCCTCCGCGTTTCAGAAAGGGCTTGGCGCCATGCACGCCATGAGCCACCCCTGCGGCGCCGTGCTGAACACCCACCACGGGTTGACCAACGCCGTGGTCATGCCCTACGTCCTGGTCTTCAACCGCTCCGCCATCGACGAGCGGATGACCGCCCTGGCCCGCTATCTTGATTTACCCCAGCCCTCCTTCCAGGCCGTTCTCGACTGGGTCCTGGCACTGCGGAAAGAGATCGGCATCCCCGCCGACCTGGCCGCGCTCGGGGTCACCGACGACCATATCGGACAACTGGCGGAAATGGCCGCAGTGGATCCCTCGGCCGGCAGCAACCCCATTCCGCTCACGGTGGAAAACCTGACCGCGCTTTTCCAGAACGCCGTCCACGGTCGGATCGGTTGATGCGAATGGGCAACGCCAGCGAACCGGTCGCGCATCAGCAGGCCGCCACATGAGCCGGCCGATCATCGGGTTGAGCACCTATGGCATTGCGCACAGCGACGGGTTCAACATCCCGGCCGAGTATGTGCAGGCCATCCTGCGGGCCGGCGGCATGCCGCTGCTGCTGCCCACTGCGGCTGGCGCTCCGGTGGACGCATGGCTTGAAAAGCTCCAGGGACTGGTGCTGATCGGCGGCGGCGATATCGACCCGGCTTGTTACGGCGCTTTGCCCCATGAGACGATTTACAACCTCGATAGCGATCGCGATACCTGCGAATTTGCATTGGCGCGGGGCGCGCTGGAACGCCGATTGCCGCTGCTGGCCATCTGCCGCGGCATGCAGGTTGTCAACGTGGTGCTGGGTGGCACGCTGCACCGCCATCTGCCGGAAATCTTCGGCGAGAAAGTGGCCCATCGTCTTCCGCCGCGCGAAACCACCCGCCATCCGGTGAATATCGAGGCCGATGCGCATCTTGTCCGGGCCATGGGCGGCACCCGGGTGATGACGGTTTCCTGGCACCATCAGGCCGTCGATCGACTGGGAGAGGGGCTGCGCCCGGTGGCCTGGGCCGAAGACGGCGTGGTGGAGGCCATCGAGCAGGAGGGCAATCCGAATTTTCTCGCGGTGCAGTGGCACCCCGAACTCTCTGCGGCCGGCGATCCGGCGCAACAGGGCCTGTTCAACCGACTGACCGTCATGGCGGACGGATGATGGGCAGACGATGTCCACGGCGGCATAGTCACTTTAACGTTTTTAAACACGGTTTTTAAAACCGGGAGACATGACATGTACGGCTTCATGGGAAAAATTCTCGTCATCGATCTCACGTCACGGACGACGACGATTCTTGAGAAGAGCGAGACCTTCTATAAAACCTATCTGGGGGGATCGTTTCTGGCGGCGAAGTTGTTTGCTGACGCCATTGAAGACCTCGAGCAGCCGACACCGTTCGCCCCGGCCAATCCCATCGTATTCGCCACCGGACCGCTGGCGGGCGCCCGGGTATGCGGTTCCACACGGGTCAACGTGCTGTCGTTGTCGCCGGAAACCGCCGGTATTTTTACGTCCCAGGGGGGCGGCGAGTTCGGCCCGGATATCAAACGCGCCGGTTTCGATGCGCTGGTGATTACCGGCGCGGCTGCAACGCCGGTCTATCTGGACATCCAAAACGACCGCGTGGTTTTCGCGGATGCCGCTGCATTGTGGGGGCTTGACCGGCGCCAGGCCTACGACCGCTTGAACGCAAACGCTCCGGGAAACGTCTCCATTGCCACCATCGGGCCGGCGGGAGAAAACAAAGTGCGCCACGCCAACATCATGTTCGAACCGGACCACTACGCCGGCCGCGGCGGGTTGGGGGCGGTGATGGGCGCCAAAAACCTCAAGGCGATTCGCATCGGCGGCGACCACCCGGTCGTCTTTAAAGACGCCGAGACGGTCAAAGCGGTCAACAAAACAGGGGCGACCATATTTGCCGCGTCATTTGAAAAGAATCCCGGCGGTTTCCTTGGGGTTTTGAAAACATACGGCACGTTTGGCCTGCTGCTGCTCAACCAGGATGTCGGCAATCTGCCGGTGACCAACTTCAACCGGGCCCAGGTCGACGACGAAAACTTCGAGACGGCGGTTTCGCATGCGCAGATCGGCGAAACCACGGTCGGTCGACGCAATCCCTGCAAGGGATGCTACCTGGGTTGCAAGAAGAAGTCCGCCGCCGATCTGGAGCACACGGCCCTGGCCGAATATGAAAGCATGGCCCTGCTGGGGCCCAACCTGGGCATCACCGATCTGGCGCAAGCCATGGAATTCAGCGAATCGTGCAACCTGCTCGGCATGGACACCATCTCCACCGGCGCGCTCATTTCCTACCTGATGGATGGTTTCGCGAATGGCGATCTTGACGAAGCAAAACTGGGTTTCGCGATCCGCTTCGGCGAGGGCGCCAAAGTGCGCGACCTGATCCGCATGATCGCCTACCGGGAGGGGAAGATCGGCAACCTGCTGGCGGACGGCGTCGACGCATGCCGCCGAGTCCTGGGGCCGGCAGCCGACCGGCATCTTCGCTTCGCCAAAGGGATGGGGCTGCCCGCTCATTTACCACGTGTCAAACCCGGCATCGGGTTCGGTTACCTGCACGGCCCCAATCCCGGGGACCACATGAAAGCCGAACACGACTGGATCGCATCGAGTCCCGGCGATTTGAAAGCCTTCAACATCACCGCGACATCCGATGCGTTTGCCCTGGACCGGGTCAAGGTGGCGGTCTACCGCGCCACCCAGATCTATTACGCCGCTATGGACAGCCTGAGCCTGTGCATGTTCATCTTCGGGCCGGGCAACATCCTGGGCTATGACGATATCGTAAAAATGGTGAATGCCGCCACCGGATTCAACTATTCTTTTGAAGACCTCATGCGGATCGGCAAACAGGCCGTTCAACTGCAGCGCAAACTCTACTGCGCTTTCGGGGGCACGGACGAGGATCTGCTGCCCTACATGGAAACCCCCATACCGGACGGCCCAAGCGCCGGGAACAGGATTTCCAGAGAAGATTTTGCTACTGCCCGCGACCACTACTACACCCTATGGGGATGGGATACCGGGGACAGGCCATGAGGGGGCCTGGCAAGTTCGGTTGAAAATAATTGATTAAGGATTGTTCACCAAAGGAATATCGCCCCCAACCACCTGAAAGGAGTCTGGCCGAATGAAAAGACGCGATTTCTTATTAAAGGCAGGATGTTCGACTGTAGCCGCCGCCGCTGCACTTGCTGGATGTAGTGCTAAAGAAGAGGAAAAAAAGCCGGTGGCCGCTGCGAAGAAAGTTGGAGCCTCTGAGGCTCCTGCCGTTCAGACGGCAAAAAAAACGACGATCAAGTGGCGTATGCAAACGTATGCGGGGCCCGCCCTGGCCGCGCATGTCTGCAAACCGGCCATCGATGCCTTCAATAAAGTGGCCAATGGCGAGATGGTGATCGAGCTCTACAATGCTGACCAGCTGGTGCCCACGGGCGAACTGTTCCGTGCCATGCAGAAGGGTACCATCGACTGTGTCCAGAGTGACGACGATTCCATTGCGGCGCCGGTGGATGTGTCCATCTTTGGGGCCTACTTCCCCTTTGCCTCGCGCTACTCGCTGGACGTTCCCGTGCTGTGGAACTGGTACGGCCTGAATGAAATCTGGGAAGAAGCCTTCTCGGAAGTAAAAGGCGTCAAGTGGCTGAGTGTCGGGGCCTGGGATCCGTGCAATTTTGCGACCACCAAGCCCATCCGGTCCCTGGCGGATCTCAAGGGCCTCAAAGTCTTCAGCTTCCCCACCGGCGGGCGCTTCATGCAGCAGTTCGGTGTGATCCCGGTGGCCCTACCCTGGGAAGATATCGAAATGGCGGTCCAGACCGGCGAACTGGACGGGGTGGCCTGGTCCGGCATCACCGAAGATTATACGGTGGGCTGGGCGGATGTCACCAAGTACTACCTGACCAACCCCATCTCCGGGGCCTGGGCCGGGTCATATTATGCCAACTCCGATTCCTGGGATTCCCTGCCGGAGCACCTGAAGACCCTGTTCCGGTTGTCCATGGACAGTTCGCACTACTATCGCCAGCACTGGTACTGGTGGGGGGAGGCGCATTACCGCACCAAGGGCGGGAAACTGGAGCTTACATCCATCCCCAATGACGAGTGGAAGATCGTGGAGGATGCGGCCCTCAAGTTCTGGGACGAGGCCGCCCAGGCGAGTCCCAGGAGTGCCAAGGTCGTCAAAATACTGAAGGAATACGCCCAGACCATGCGCGATGCGGGTCCTCCCTACCGGTATTGATCTTTCGGGAATGGGGTGTTGGTGAGGAATAGCGGTTTGCCTTCCCGGCTGATGCGCAGGACCGGCCGGGCAAGGTGGATCCTGTTCCTCATTTTTTAGGCAGCAATTGTTATAAGGAACGAAACGAAAGGGACGGCAATGCCTAAAGCCGTGATAGTCTTCGTGCATTCTGTTGACGCCGTCAACAAGGTGGTGGGCAAGTTCTCCATGTATCTGGTCTTTCTGATGATCGGGATCCTCTTGTACGAACCGATTGCCCGCAACCTGTTCGATCAGTCATGCATCTGGGCGGTCGAGATGGCCCAGTTTACCATGGCCGCCTATTATCTCCTGGGGGGCGGCTACTCCATGATTCTCAGGGGGCATGTCCGCATGGATCTGCTCTACGAACGCTGGTCGGATCGGACGAAAGCCAAGGTTGACGCGATTACCGGGCTTTTCCTGATCTTCTACTTGGTGTTCCTCCTATGGGGCGCCTATTCCAGTATTGAATATGCGGTTTTGTACGGGCAGAAAAACCGATCGGCCTGGGCCCCCTATATGGCGCCCATCAAGATTGTCATGGGCGTCGGCGTCCTGCTGATGCTGCTGCAGTCCATCGCTACATTTTTCAAAGATATCGCCAAGGTAAGAGGAGAAGAGATAACATGAGTCATGAGATGATCGCGCTGCTGATTTTCTCCTCGATGATGGTGATGCTGCTCACCGGCCAGCGTGTTTTTGGCGCCATCGGCGGGGTGGCGACCCTTTTCGCCCTTTTGCTGTGGGGGGATGGGGGGGCTGAGATGCCCTTCAACGCGGCCTTTGCCCTGTTGAACTGGTATCCGCTCCTGACCCTGCCGCTGTTCATCTATATGGGCTATATGTTCTCCGAATCGGGGATTGCTAGCGACCTCTACAAGATGTTCCATGTCTGGATGGGCTCCACCAGTGGGGGACTGGCCATCGGCACCATGGGACTCATGGTCGCCGTGTCGGCCATGAATGGGTTGAGTGTGGCCGGCATGGCCATTGGCGCTAGCCTGGCCCTGCCGGAAATGTTGAAACGCAGGTACGACAAGGTCATGGTCACGGGCGTCATCCAGGCCGGCAGCTCGCTGGGCATCATGGTGCCACCCAGCGTAGTGTTGGTCCTCTACGGCATGATTGCCCGCCAGCCCGTCGGCCAGTTATGGCTGGCCGGTGTTTTCCCGGGGCTTCTGCTGGCCGGCTTGTTTGTCGCCTATATCTATATCCGCTGCCGCTTTCAGCCCCACCTGGGCCCCACCATCCCCAAAGAAGAACTGGACGCGATCACCTGGGCCCAGAAGTTTCGGCTGCTCCGGGCCGGGATCATTCCCCTGCTCATCATTTTTTCAATGACAGGCCTTTTCCTGATGGGCATCACCAGCCTCGTTCAATGTTCCGCCGCCGGTGCCACCGCAACGACCCTGGCGGCGCTCGCCAAGGGCCGGTTGACTCGAAAAGTAATGGATGAGACCTTAAAAAATACCCTGAGCGTCAGCTGCATGTTCATGTGGGTCATTCTGGCGGCGCTGTGTTTCGGAGCTGTTTTTGACGGACTGGGCGCCGTGCATGCCATCCAGTCGCTGTTTATCGACCGGTGGGGGCTCAGCCCGATCGGGGTTCTCGTGATGATGCAGTTGTCTTATATCGTGATGGGCATGTTTCTGGACGACACGGCCATGCTGATCATCGTGGCGCCGCTCTATGTGCCTCTGGTCATCAGCCTCGGCTTCAACCCGATCTGGTACGGCATTCTCTACACCATCACCTGCCAGATCGCCTACATGACGCCGCCCTTCGGCTACAACCTCTTCCTGATGAAGGCCATGGCCCCGGATGAGGTCTCGCTGGGGGATATCTACCGCTCCATTGTCCCCTTTGTGTTGGTGATGCTGGTCGGCCTGGTCATCGTGATTGCCTTTCCCCAGATCGCGCTTTGGCTGCCTAACTATTATTTTGGACGCTAATATCGCTCTAAGACCGTCCCGAAATCGCCTGTGAAGATACAAAGAAGCCCTGCCGGATAACGGCAGGGCTTTTGCGTGTTGGTAGGAAATCGCAGACTGCCGCGATACCCGCCCACTTCGTATAGCGTTGCAGACAACCGAAGCGGATTGATCGGTCTGAGAGGGTAAAAAAACCGACCCGGGAATACCGCGCGCTTTCCGTATGACGCAGGACACCCGGGCCGGTGTGGTATCAGGGATCCTCCGCCAGGGGCAGACCCAGGCCATCGGCGTTGAGAATACTTGGCGCGGCCTGGGGTGGGTTTTCTTCCAGGAAGGGCAGAATGTCGGGGCGGTTCCAGACTGGATAGCCCATCAGGAGGCCGGCCACGTTGCTGGCGGCCAAGGTGGCCATTCCCTGGCGGGTCCAGCTGGTGGCCGAGGCGATGTGGGGTACGATGACCACATTGTCCAGATCGTTCAGCCCTTCGGCAAGTACAGGCTCGTTTTCAAACACATCCAGGCCGGCCCGGAAATCCGGGTGGGTGCGGCAGTGGGCCACCAGGTCGTCTTCCTTGATGACAGGACCACGGCTGGTGTTGACCAGAACCGCGTTGGTCTTCATGAGGCCCAGGCGTTCGGCATTGATCAGGTGGCGGGTGGTGTCATCCAGCACGGTGTGGATGCTGATGCAGTCCGCCGCCTGCAGGAGTTCCTCGATGGACCCGGCCCGCCGGCAGGTGACGGCGGCCTGACCCCGGGAGGTCAGAAAATCGCCGTAGGCCGCCAGGTAGCTTTCCAGTTCCTCGTTCGGGTAGAGGTCGTAATAGATGACATTCATCTTGTGGCCTTCCGCCATCATGCGGGCATAGGTCGCCCCGATGCGGCCCGCCCCGATGATCCCGACCGTTTTTCCGATCAATAATTCCCCCAAAAAGAGGGTCGGCAGCCAGCCTTTATACTGCCCGGCGCGCAGGTAGCGCTCGGCTTCGCCAATGCGGCGGGCGGCGGCAAAGGTAAGGGTGACCGCCATTTCCGCGGTGGTGTCCGTCAGGACACCGGGCGTGTTGCCCACCGGTATCCCCAGGCGGGTGGCGGCCTCCACGTCCACGTTGTTGAACCCCACGGCATAATTGCTGTAGACGCTGCCGCCGGCCTGGCGCAGCGCGCGGAAGAGGTCGTCTCCCCAGGGCTCGGTCAATTGACCGATGGCCGCATCGCAGGTGGTGCCGATGGCTGCAAGAATCGCGTCGGTCGGCAGAACATCCGGGGAGGTGCAGATCTCGACCCGACAGTCGGCGGCGGTCAGGATATCGAGCCAACGCTGGCCGGGCAATTCTTTGGTGACGACCACCCGTCGTTGGCCTTCGGGGTGGTGGATGCGCCATTCGTAGGAGCTCATGGTTACCTCCCTGTTCGGGTTTCTTGGTCAGGGTTTGGGGTGCTCAATACGGGCACCGGACGCCATTCGGGGAAACAGCAGGAATGATGGGGAGAGAATCGCGAAGGAAGCGCATGGCGCTGCTCGAAGCTGACGAGACCACGGGTGTCGCGCTGATTCGCGTTATCCCAAGGGAGGAAAGGAGGCCGCTTGCCGCGCCATTCTCTCCCCATACCTCTATTTCCGTTTCAACACGGTTTCGGCCGCCGCGGCGATATGGGGCGCGGACAGACCGTATTTGTCCAGCAGGTCCAGATAGGGTCCGGATTCGGCAAAGGTATCCTGAACCCCGATGCGCTGCATGGGCAGCGGCAGGTTTTCCACCAGGAGTTCCGCCACGGCACTGCCCAGCCCACCGAAGATCACATTGTTTTCGGCGGTCACGACGGCACCGGTCTCCCGGGCGGCGGCGAGGATCGTTTCCGTATCCAGCGGTTTGAGCGTCGGGCAGTCGATCACCCGGGCGTCGATGCCTTTGGCAGCCAGTTGTTCCGCGGCCACCAGGGCGTGGGCGGTCAAATCCCGCATGGCAATGATGACCACATCCTTGCCGTCCCGCACCGTAACCGCCTTGCCGATTTCGAACGGGTAATCGGGCGTGAATATTTTGGGCACCGGGTCGCGGGTGAAACTCAGATAGACCGGGCCGTCATAGGCAGCGGCGGCATGGATCGCCAGCGTCGTCGTATCAGGATCGGCGGGCGCGATAACGGTCGAATTGGCTACGGCGCGCATGATGGAGAGATCCTCCTGGCCCTGGTGGGTGACGCCGTCCGGCCCGGGGGTAATGCCACTGTGGCTGGCAGCGATCTTGACGTTCAGCCCGGGGTAGTGAATGGCGTTGCGAACCTGGTCCAGCGCACGCATGCTGGCAAAAACGGCGTAGGTGCAGGCAAACGGAATCAGGCCGGTGGTGGCCATGCCGGCCGCGGCCGCGAACATGTTCTGTTCGGCAATGCCGAAGTTGAAAGCCCGCTCCGGAAATTCGGCAGCGAATTTGTTGGTTCCGATGGATTTGGACACATCCGCATCCAGCACCACGACGTTCGGGTTGCGGGCACCTATGTCAAGAATGGCGGCGGCAAAACTGGCCCGGGTGGGGGCCTTGTCGGCCCTGGTGAACAACGCACCGGAGGCCAGCAGGGGAATGACCTCCGGTCGCACGTAATGATAGGGGGACGGTTGGTTATTGCTCACAGCTGCACCTCCTGATTTCTTTCAGCGCCTGGTCGGCTTCTTCCTGACAGGGCGCTTTGCCGTGCCATTCGCACACGTTTTCCATGAAGGAGACGCCTTTGCCTTTGATCGTGTGGGCCAGGATCAGGGTCGGCCCGTCTTTGCGGTCCTTTGCCGCCTCCAGGGCCGGGACGATTTCTTCCATGGCGTGGCCGTTGATTTCGACGACATGCCAGCCGAAGGCCCGCCATTTATCCGCCACCGGCTCAATGGGCATGAGGTCGTTCACATACCAGTCGTTCTGGAGGTTGTTGCGGTCCAGGATCGCCGTCAGGTTGCCGAGCTTCCATTTGGCGCCGGCCATGGCGGCTTCCCACACCGAGCCTTCCTGGGATTCACCGTCCCCGATGACGACCCAGACGTGATAGTCCTTCTTCTGGAGCCTGCCGGCCAGGGCCATGCCGATGCCGACCGACAAGCCCTGGCCCAGCGATCCGGCCGTCATGTCGATGCCGGGGACCTTGTTCATGTCCGGGTGGCCCTGGAGGATACTGCCCAGCCGGCGCAGGGTTCCCAGATGGGACTTGTCGAAAAAACCCCGTTCGGCCAACGCGGCATACCACACCGGGCAGGCGTGGCCTTTGGACAGGATAAAACGGTCGCGATCGGGCCACCGCGGGTTGGCGGGATCGATCCGCATCAGGCGAAAGTAGAGCGCCGTGACGATGTCCGTAGCAGACAGCGATCCGCCGGGGTGGCCGGCTTCGGCGGTGCAGATCATATCGATGATGTCGCACCGGATCGTGGCCGCCATTTGTTTGAGTTCGTCAATCGACATCGGTTCCTTAACCATTGTTTTTTCTCCTCCTTTATCCGCATGGTTGCGGATGGTTGCCACTGGTCAGCCGCACCGTCATCGTTACACCCACCCTGCTAATCGGCGGCACCGAATTCTTTTTCGATCGCCTCCAGGACCTCGTCGGCCATCTTGTAGGAATGTTTTTCGCCGGGAAAGACACCGGTGCGAACTTCTTCGGCATACCGGGCAAAGGTTTCTTTCATCAGTCCATTGAAATTCTGGTAGCGTTTGGCAAAACTGGGCGTAAAGGCTTCGAACATGCCCAGGACGTCCGGCGTCACCAGAAGCTGGCCGGAACAGCCCGGCCCGCCGCCGATGCTGATGGTGGGAACACGCAGCTTTCGGGTGACATAGGCGGAGAGCTTCGCCGGGACCGCTTCGAAAATAATGGCGAACACGCCGGCGCCCTGCAGCGCTAGTGCTTCCCGCACGACTTTGCGGGCGGTTTCAACCGATTTTCCCTGGACGGTCAGGCCGCCCAGCGCACCGACGGCCTGGGGGTGCAGGCCCACGTGGCCCACCACGGCAATGCCCATCTCGACGATGGCCCGGGTCTTTTCGATATGGTTGGGCGTGGCTTCGAACTTCACGGCGTCCACTTTGGCTTCGGTAACGAAGCGGGCGGCGTTACGCATGGTTTCTTCGATCCCGTACTGAAAGGAACCGAAGGGCATGTCGGCCACCACCATGGTGCGGTCGCAGCCCCGGGCCACCGCGGCGCAGTGCAGGACCATCATGTCCATGGTGGCATTGAGAGTGTTGGGGTGTCCGTGCACCACCATGGCGCAGGAATCCCCCACCAGGATCATGTCGATGCCGGCGTCGTTGATCTGCTTGGCCGTGGGGTGGTCATAGGCCGTTAGCATGGTGATGATATCACCCTTGTCTCTCATCTTCTGGATGGTTCTGACGGTGTGTTTCTTGGTGTTCATAGGAGTTCCTTTTGTCGTTTTGATGATCGCGTGTGCTGCGTCTTGGGCGCCAGCCGTTCCTGAAGGGTCGCCAGGGCACGGTCATCCCCGACATTGCCCGGGAAGACGATATAGGCCATGCCGGGGTAGCGGGCTTCATCGCCCAGTTGCCACACGGGTACGCCGGGCAGGAGTTGTCCCAGCACCATGGCCCGGCGCACGCCCAGGCCCTTGGTGGCCACATCGCTGGACGTGATGCCGCCCTTGGCCACCAGGTAACGCGGTTGACAGGTAAGCCCCCGCACGATCCGAATCAGGCTGGCGGAGACCCGTTGTCCAATTGTGAGATTCTCTTCGTCGCCAACAGCCGTGACCACCTTTCGACTGGTAAAGACGACGGTATCCTCTCCGTTTTTAAGACGTTGGCCGACAGCACGGACAGCGCGGTCGATCTCGCGTTTGCACCGAGCGTCGTTCAAAAGGGCGTCGACGGCGATTTCAACTGTTTTGACTTTTCCGCTTTCGATCAGGGTGTTCACCTGTCGGGTGGTTTGGGGCACATGGGAACCCACCACGAACAAGCCGCCATGATCGTTGTCGGCGGTCAATGCTTCAGGCGCGATGGCTTCACGGGGAGCAATGCCGGCCCGTACGCGCACGAAGGAGGCGGCGGTGCGGAAGATGAACGCCTTGCCCTCGGTTTCAACCTCGAGCAGAGCCGCCACGAGGACTTCGAGATCCCGGTAAGACGCCGCGTTGACCACACCATAGCTGCCGGGCGTCATGGCGTTCAGTTGGCGGGCCACCCGGGCAGGTCCGCTCCGTCTCAGATCGTCCAGCATGATGGACGTCACCTGCCCGGCTGGTACGCGGCCCCCGGTTTTTTCTTCAATCCAGCGGCGGAGGTCGGAATGGCGATAGCCGAAAACCGCGTCCCGCGCGAAGGGCGTGCGGGCGGCCGGCACGAGCTGGTCCCCATCGGCGACGTAGTGAATATTGTCGATCGTATAGCGGCCGCCCTCCGGGAAAAAGGGTATCAAAAGGCAAGGGTGCTTCGGCACACCTAAGCCATCCTTCAGGGCATCCACTTCCGCGGGGAAATGCCCGCGCAGGGTGGAGTCGCTGCGGCTGACCACTTCGATTGGTACGCCGGTCCGGCGGATGGCCTGGCTCAGGTTGACACCGATCTCTTTTCCCATCGCACAGGCCGCCGGCGCAGGCAGGCTGCGGGAATTGGTCAGAATGTAGAAGGCTGGAAAGCGGTTTTGCAGTTCCCGGGTGATGACATCCACCGACCAGGTGGTCAGGACCGGAACACCGTGCACGGTCTGGGTGCCGGTGGGATCGTCATCCAGGACGACGATCTTGCGCCTCGCGGCGTGAACCCGGTCCTGGATCTGGCCCAGCAGGTCCTCCGGCCATTCAGGGGGCAGGCCGGCCAATGGGTCGGTTTTGGGAACGATAGCCGCAGGCATGGTGATCGCTAGTTCTCCCGGGCGGTCGGAGCACGTGGAAACTCGCCCGCCTAATAGCGGGCTCAAACCCGCCTGAGGCGGATAAACAGTCCGCGCGCTTATTTCCGTCCGCAACGCCGATGCTCAACGCGGGACAAAGGTAAATAAAAAAACATACATTCAAAACCCGTCTTGAGCCGTCTATTTAAGCGCGAAAATATTTTCTTCGATGAATTTCCAGGTGGCCAGGTAATCTCCCTGGGCCATTAAGCGGGCGATCTCGCCGCCGTCCACTTCGCCCAGCTTGTCCCAGATCTTGTTGGAAATGCGGCTGTTGACCTCGAACGTGCCCCGGATATCCCAGCGCGTGGGGGAAGTGTCCGAGGTCAGGTAGTCGTTATAGCCGTATTTTTTGAGATAATAGAGAAACTCGACATACTCGAGAAAATGCTTGGTGCCGCAGAAATAGTCCCAATCCCACTTGCCGTCGTTGTCGTTGACGTGGATGTAGTATTTGTAAGGACTCGTGGCCAGCATGGCTACCGCCTCGGCCGGATGCTCGTTGCCGTAGATGGAGTGGCCGAAATCCAGCGTGACCCCCATGTCGCGATTGCCGATATCGTTGAGCAGACAGAGGGTTTTGGCGGCGGAGTCGATGAAGCAGCGGCCCCGCGTTTCGCTGGGTTTGTATTCGATAAACAGGGGGATATCGGGTTTGTAGCTACCAGCCTCGCCGAAGCCTTCCACCAGGTAGCTCCAGGTGGTGGCGTAATCGTACTGGAACGAAAATTCGTAGCCGTCACCCAGCGGGCAGCAGGTCACTTTGTCGGCTCCCACGCCGGCGGCAAAATCCTTGGCGCCTTTGATAAACCGAACGGCTTTGGCACGAACGTCCGGATCGTGAGACGTCAGGCCGCCGTTACGGAACTCGGGTTCGGCCTTGACATTGACGTTGACGGCCGCGACGTTCAAGCCGAACTTGTCGAGGATTGCCCTGGTTTGGGCCGGGTCTTTGACTTCGTAGGGATAGACGATTTCTACTCCGTCGTAGCCTTCGATCTGGCGCATCAGTTTGAATTTCTCTTCCACGGCCAGGGGTTGGTTGTACTCGTGAAAACGGTCTTTGGTCTGGGAAAGAAACCCGGTGATAATTCCCATTTTGAGCATGAGATCCTCCTTACCGCGCCGAAAGCGGGGCGGTTGCTGGTTGTATCTGTGACGTCATAAAGTGATAGGCCTGTCCGTATTCTTCGCGGCAGCGTTCCGGCGGACAGATGATTTCAATGTCCCAGGCGCCGTCATAGGGCGTGGCCATCAGGGCCCGCACCAGTTGGGGCCAGTCGATGGATCCGGCGCCGGGCCGCAGCGACAGGTTTTCGTGCCCGAAGTTGTCGCAAAGATGGGTGCCCAGAATTTGTTTTCCGAGACGCTCCGGGATCCGCAGAATGTCTTCTCCGGCGGCCCAGGCATGACCGGTGTCGAAATTGATTCCCGGAGCATCCGGCCCGAGATCGTTGCAGAGGCGCATGTAGCCGTCGATGCCCCCGATAACCGATCCGGGCATGATTTCGAGGGCCATTCGGCAGCCGGCGGCCGACACCACTTCGGCCAGGCGGCCGATTCGGTCGCGAAAGCGTCGAAAGTGGTCGCCGGTCTCCCCGGTGGAATCGGCTTCCGCCGCGCCAAAAAGACCGAGCGGCACCGTGATGATCCGGCATCCGTCAAAACACGCCACGATATCGATGACCACCTGGATATCATCCAGCGTGGTGGCGTTTTCAAGCTGCTGCGGCGAACTAAAGGCGTGCAGCATGAAGTGGGCGACAAATTGGGTGGCCTGCAGGCCCAAGGTCCTTGATTGTCGGGCCACGAGGGACGCCCCCCTCTTTTGCCAGTCGGACAGATCGGCGCGGTGGAAGACTTCGGGCTGGAATCCGCCAAAGCCCATCGCCGCAACGTCTTCAAGGCCGGCGGCCATCTGCTCGGCCGTGAATCGGTCGCCGAAGCGGGAAATGACATAGGCCGGCGAAACGCCGATGAGCGGATCGGTCATAGTGGTGTCATCTTTCCGATTCATCTTCTTCCAGGATCGTTTCGCAGGTGTTCCTGCGGTTGAGGATTCGCTGCAGGGCCTTGTTTTTGGCGTTGCGGTACCAGTCGAACTGGCTGACCACGGTCAGGACGATGATGATAAAGAGAATCAGCGATACCGGCCGCTGAAAGATGGGCATGAAGCTGCCCTGGGAGACCATCAGCGCCCGGCGCAGGTTTTCGTCGGCCATCGGGCCCAGGATGACGCCGATCACCAGGGGCGCGATGGGGTAGCCCATTTCAGTCAGGAAATAGCAGATAATGCCAACCGGCAGCATCAGGTAGAGGTTAAAGATATTCAACCCCAGGGAATAGGAGCCGATAATGCACAGCACGCCGATAATCGGCATGAAGATCTGGGTCGGGATGCGCAGGACCTTGACCACTTGTTTGGCCAGCAGCAGCCCGGTCACGAACATGGCCAGCGAGGCCAGGAGCAGGATGGCGGCCACCTCCATGATGAAGGTGGGGTGTTCGAAGGTGATCATGGGCCCAGGGGTGACGCCATGCAGCATGAGGGCCCCCAACAGCATGGCCGCCGGCGGACTACCGGGAATGCCCAGGTTGAGCAGAGGGATCATGGCGCCGCCAACGCAGGCGTTGTTGGCGGTTTCGCTGGCCAGAACGCCTTTCAATTCGCCCCTGCCGAAGGTTTCCGGGTGTTTGGACGTATTCTTGGCCGTACCGTAGGATACCCAGCCGGCAATGTCTTCACCGATGCCGGGCACGGCGCCGATGCCGACGCCGATCAGGGCCGATCGGATAATGGCCGGGATATTGCGGATGACCGTGCCGATTTCCGGGATGATGCGCTGGAGTTTCTGGGTTTCGCCGATCTGGAAACGGTCTTTCAACACCTGGATAATCTGGGGAATACCGAAGGCCCCGATCAGTACGGGCACCACCTCGACCCCGCTGTCCAGTTCGGAAAAGCCGAAGGTAAAGCGGGGGTAGAACTGGAGCAGGTCCCGTCCGACACAGGCCAGGAAAAGACCCAAGAAACCGGCGATCCAGCCTTTGATGACCAGATCCGGGCTGGTCAGGGTGCCGCTGATCAGGATGCCGAAGAACGCCAGCAGAAAAAACTCGAACGAGGTGAACTGCAGCGCGAAGAACGAAATAATCGGCGAAATGCTGACGACGAAAATCATGCTGATGGTGGTGCCGATGGCCGAAGCAGTGGTCGTGAGTCCGATGGCGCGCCCGCCTTCGCCCTTGCAGGCCAGGGGATAGCCGTCCAACGCCGTGGCCGCGGCGGCGGCGGTGCCGGGAATGTTGATCAGAATGGAGCTGTAGGATCCGCCGTAGGTGCCTCCCACGTAAATGGCCAGCAGGCATACCATGGCCAAAGAGGTGTCCATGCCGTACGTCAGGGCTGTCAAGAGCGCCACCCCCAGGGTCGAGGTCAACCCGGGCATGGCGCCGAAGATAATACCCATCAGCACCGAACCGAAAAGGATTGCGATATTGAGGGGATCCGAAGCGAGATGGAAGACAATGCCGAAAAAGGTCCCGATACGGTCAAATAACATCATGAGTTAAAATGCTCCCGCAATTGCAGACTAAAAATCCCAGTACCAGAGGGCATCCAGTGCGGCCACAACCACACCTTCCGTCGGCATGGGGACCAGGAGAAAGTATTTGAAGATGGGCCCGATCGTAAAAGGGGCCACCACCGCCAGAATCAGGGCGGTGCGATATTTTTTCCGCAAGGGGGGGGCGCTGCGGATCAATGTCCAGACATAGATGCAATAGGCGATAATAAAGGCAAGGGTGAGCCAGTCACCGGGGTAGGGCAGGGATGCTTCCAGGGTATCGGACAACCCCAGGGAGAAAAAAGCCAGGAACACGATGGTTCCGATAAGATAAAAGCACAGCATTTTTTTTAGCAGGGCATCGTCATCGAAATAAAACATGGTGATGAAAACGATTAAAAACAAAATCGCGCAGAGGAAGAAATCAATGCGCGGGATGTTGAGGAAGACAAAACTGAAAAACAAAACCGTCATGGCGTAGAAACGGAAAACGGCCGGGGTCTTGAGATAGTGCACGAGGCTGGCACTGCCCAGCCAATTCAAAACATCCATCAATCCCTTGCGACCCACGGTATGCAGGGCCTTGCGAACGAGCAATGCGCCCAGCAGGGTGATCATGGCCCCCACGAGCAGAGGGAAGAGGGCCGGGGAGACATACCAGACATTCTGTACGCCACCCCAGGAGTCCTTCATGGGCATCTGGATGGCCTGGCTGATAATCCACACGCCGAAGAGCATGATGACACCGCCGGAGAAGATGTCTGCCTTGCGGAGTTTTTCCTTGTCCATCATGATGAACGAACCTCACATCGCTTGGGGGTGAACCGCACGGACCCCTTTGGGTGGCACCGCGCGGGTTGGTGCGGATGCCTGCCGCACCCGCCGCAGGCATCCACACGCTGATCAGACCGTTACGGTTTAGGAATTCCGAGGCTTGCGGGATCCACGGTGGCCGCCCCCAGTTCCCACAGGGTCCAGGCAAAATTGGACTCCAGGGCATCGAAGACCGCCTTGGACTCGGCGCCGGTTTTGCCCGACAGCAGGTAGTAGTTTTCCTTGGCCCAGGTTTTGACTTTGTCGGTGGCCATGGCCTTGTTGAAGGCATCGACGAGAACGGCCTTGGCTTCGGCCGGCGCATCGGCCGGAACCGCAAAACCGATGGCCTGGGAAATGGGCAGATATTCCGACAGCCCTGGATAGGCATCGAAAGAGCTGGGGATCTGGCCCAGACCTTCGACCTCGAAGGCCTCCGGAATCAGCATGCCCAGGGCGCGCAGCTTGCCGCCCCGCAGGAGCTGCTGCTGTTCTGCCAGGGAGGTGACCACGACGGATACTTCGCCGGTCATGGCGGCATTCTGGGCCGGCGCGGAACCCTTGTAGGGAATGAAGTTGAACTGGGCGCCGGAGCCTTTTTCAACGGCCAGCAGGTTCAGATGGTGGATGGAGCCGGCCCCGCTGGCAGCGGCCTTGATGCTTTTGGGATTGGCTTTGGCCGCTTCAATCAGGTCTTGGAGGGTTTTGTAAGGGGTATCCGGGGTGACCGAGATGACATCCGGCGAGCCGCCCACGATGAAGGTGTCCCACACGTCGAACTTCTTGTCCCAGCCGCCCTGCACGCCGGCCGTGACGTTGGATTCCGACAGGCCGCAGAGGGTGTAGCCGTCATGGGGCTTGCTGTAGGCGTGGCTCATGCCCACGGAACCTGCCACACCACCGGTCTTGTTGATGACGTTGATATTGACACCCAGAAAATTCGCCATTTCAGCATGGATGATCCGGTTGCAGGTGTCGGTGCCGCCACCGGCGCCCCAGACCACGACCGCCGTGATGTTGCGTTTGGGGTAGCCTTTGGCGGCGTACGCACCGGCCGCCACGGCGACTGTCATAAATACAACCAGACTAATGAGTAGAAGTTTTTTCATTGCCCTTTCCTCCTCCTTGCATATTGTGGTTGGTGATGGTGTCCTGCAACGAATCAAGTGCCGACCGTTGTCATACGCGCCGGCGGTCTGCCGCTAAAATTTGTCCAGGAATGCGTGAAACGATCGGGTTGCATCCTGTAAGGTCTATCCCCCCTTTCATCCCGATAGGTTGTCGGCCCGTGGTTGACGCCACCTTTTTTGATGCATCAGACCGGCCGCAGTTTCGCGGCGTCCCGCATAAGTGACGCCGCAGATTTTTTAAAATGGCTGCGCATCAGGGTTTCCGCCGCTTCGGGATCCCTGTCGCTGATGGCCTCGATCACCGCCAGATGCTCCCCCAGGGTTTCGTTGGGCGACCGCACCAGGCCTTCCGAGGAAACCACCTGATAACTGAAACTGATGATATTGTAGGTCTCAAGGATGCTGCGCAGGAATTCCTTGGCACCGATCTGGATGACGAAGGTGTGGAACCGGCGATCTTCCTGGGAATAGCTGCGATAATCCCGGATTTCCGGCGCTTGCCTGAACGGATGAAAAAATTGCTGTAATTGGTCGATCTGAGGGTCGGTAATGTGGGTGGCCGCCCGGCGGGCAGCTAATCCCTCAAGGACCTCGCGCAATTCAAATATGGAAATCATCTCTTGTTTTTTAAACAAGCGTACGAAAAAACCGCGCCGGGGCTTGGATGCCACCAGCTTCTCATGCTCCAGAAATTTCAAAGCGGCCACCAGCGGTGTGCGGCTGATGCCCAAGTCCTGGGCCAGCTTTTCCTGGCGGATTTTTTCGCCAGGCAGCAGTTTTCGTTCCATGATCATGGTCTTGAGGATCTGGTACACCTTCCGGTCCAGGTTGGCGTGTGCGGCTCCCAAGTTTTGCATGCATCCTCGCTATCAGACGTTTGGTGTGAAAAAGGGGTTGACAATGATGTTGAAATTGAATTTTGTATTTTGAATTCAAAATTCTGTAAGCGATTCAAAAACGGCTGTCAAGCACAAAATGCGGCTAGCGTGACGGGGATGTCGCCATGGGAACCCGTGCGGCAGGCGAGTGGCGAACCGGCCTGTACAAAACACCGCCGTATTTGCTAAACAACAAATCGGTGGTTAGTTAGTGCCCATCGAACAGGTGATGACAGGAAAAGGAGATGCGCATGGAATATCGACGACTGGGACGATCCGGGTTGAACGTGTCCTCGCTGGTGCTGGGCACCATGAATTTCGGCAATCCCACCGCCAGGGACGAGGCTTGCCGCATGGTCGACAGCGCCATCGATGCCGGCATCAATCTGATTGATTGCGCGGATATCTACAACAAAGGTGAGGCCGAACGTATCCTGGGGGAAGCGCTCAAACGCAATGGACGCCGCCGGCATATTCTGCTGACCTCCAAGTGCTACAACCTCATGGGGCCGGGCCCCAACGACCAGGGCAACTCGCGCCACCACATTATGGAAGCCTGCGAGCGCAGTTTAAAACAGTTGCAGACGGACATGATCGATATTTATTTTTTGCACCGAACGGATTTTACTGTTCCCCAGGAAGAATCCTTGGCCGCCCTGGATCAATTGCGTCGCGACGGCAAGATTCGCTATATCGCCTGCTCCACACACCCGGCTTGGCGCACGGTGGAAGCCATGCATCTGGCTGACCGCTATGGATTCCCCAAGATCGTGTGCGAACAACCGCCTTACAACCTGCTGGATCGGCGTGTCGAAAACGAAATCCTGCCTATGTGCCAGGCTTACGATATCGGAGTGCTGGCCTGGGCCCCGCTGGCGCACGGCGTGCTGACCGGGAAATACACCCAGGCCCAAGATCTGCCCGAAGGCAGCCGGGGGACACTGCGCAATGTCTTTCGCGAACGCATTACCGAGGAAGGCGTTGCCGTCGGCCGTCGTTTTGCCGAACGGGCGGACACCAAAGGATGCACGGCAGCCCAGTTGGCGGTGGCCTGGGTACTGCACCAGCCCGGCATCACCAGTACCATTATTGGACCCCGCAGCCTTGAGCAGCTGGAGAACCTGCTGCCGGGGGCCGATGTTCAACTGGACGCGGCCGATCTTGACTTCTGTGACGACCTGGTGCCGCCGGGGCGCTATGTGACCAGCTTTTTCAATACGGCGGCTTGGATGAAATCCAAAGGCATTTAGAATTGATCCAGAAAACGCGTTTTGAATCCGATGGCGGCGTTGGCGTGCGATGAAAAATGCTCACATACTGGCGTGTATGCTCCGCTTTTTCATCGCACGCCGCCTTGCCCTCGAATCCAACTCGAACATTCTGCAAGGGTTCTGCTGGGCGTGACGGTAGCTGCTGGATCTGCGGACAAAAACTGAATCGGGGGGAAGAGAAAAATGGCGGTGTTTATTACCGGCGGACATGGGCATATCGGCTCCTGGGCGGCCAAATATCTGATCGGCGAAGGGGAAGAGGTTATTCTTTTCGACACGAATCCGGTTGTGCCGGACTGCTTGAAACCGGTGGCCGGCAAATTGCGCTTTATTCAGGGCAGTGTGATGGATTACCCCCAGATGGCGGATGTCTTCCGGCGCTATCGGGATGACATCGACGGGATTATTCACACGGTCGGGGTCATGGGGGAACTGGTTCTGGAAAACCCCCACGGCAATGTCAATCTCAATATCGCCGGTACGCACAACGTGCTGGAAATCGCCCGGCAATTCGAAATTCCCAAGGTGGTTTACACCAGCACGGGCGCGGTGTACGGCGAGGTGTCCGGCATCATTGCCGAAGACGCCGTACCGGTCAATCCTTCCGATCTATACGGCGCCACCAAGGCTTCCTGTGAATTTATCGGGCGGCAGTACGCCCAGACCTTTGGTTTCGACTTCCGGATCGCCCGGGTCTATTTCTGTTACGGGGCAGGCAAACTGCCCTCGCGCTTCATCCGGCTCTACCGCCTGGCTTTCGGTGCCCTGGAGGGGTTGTCGGGTCTGGAAATGGACCGCGGCGCCGATCAGCAGTTGGATTTCGTCTACATCGAAGATGCCGGCCGTGGAACGGCGCTGCTATACCAGGCCGATGCCCCCCCGCACAGCATTTACAATATTGCGACCGGGGTACCAACGACGGTGGGCCGAATCGCTGAACTGACCCGGCACTATTCGCCCTTCGATGTCGCCGTGACGCTGGGGAAGGGCGCCCTGATGAAGCGTTGCGAGGCGCTGGACATCACCCGTGCCAGGGAAGAACTGGGGTTCGAACCCCGGTACGACGTGGAGGCCGGCATTCGCCACTACGCGGCCTGGATGCAGGCGCAAGGCTTCCGGCCATAGATGCCGCCGTGGCAACCCCCTTATGGCGTGTGCCGTGCGGTGACCGGCCGGCAAACGCATCTTGATCAATTCCGGGCGTCGGACTATAGAAAACGTTTTCGAGCACCGGTGCTGAAATCAGGGAGGACGACCCGTTGTCTTTCGAATTGTTATACGGATATTGCCACTGCTTCGGTAAAACCACCTACCGGCATGGCCTTGTCGCTTCGGAAACCGAGGCCCGCCGGTGGGTGGCGGCGGGCCGCAGCGATGATCGGCGTCCGATGCCGCCCGGCAGCGACCCGGTGTGGACCTGCCCGGTCACGGGGTGTCCAGGGCATGTTCAGCGGCCCTGGTTTGCCTACCGTCCGGTGTCCGGTGAAGAGGATGCCACCCAATGAAACTCCCACATCCGTTTGTGGCCGGCGCTGTTCTGACGGTGAGCCATTTTATCGCCAGCCTTTCAATCATCCCGCTGACCCTCCGCGTCGGGGAAGCACTGGGGGACGGGGCGGCGGGCTCTTTTTTATATTGTCTGCTGACGGTGGCTACGAAATGGCTCTATTTCCCGATACTGGCCATGGCACTCTATCCGCGCCACTGGTTTCCCGGAAATCTGATTGCCATCCCCATCGCTATCAACAGCCTGCTGTGGGGAGGGGTTTGCGTGCTGGGGTTGGTGGTGGGGCGTTTTTGGCAAACACGGCGCAGACGATAAGATTCCAGCCGCCGGTCGGTGTTCCCCACGGCGGCTTTCATTTTTTGGTACCTGAGGACACTTGACCAGGGAGGCACACGATGCTGCATCACATTGTTCTGATGAAATTCAAACCCGACACCAGCGAAGCAGACGTGGATCGTCTGGCGGCCATGCTCGATGCCCTGCCGGAAACGATCATCGAAATCCAGACCTACGAGTTCGGCCGTGACATCGTGCGCTCGGAGCGCTCCTACGATTTTGCACTGGTATCGGGTTTTGCCAATATGGAAGCCATGCAGCGCTATCAGGTTCATCCCGAACACCAGAAAGTGGTGGCCCACATCCGCGCAATCAGTGACGATATCCGGGCCGTTGATTTCAGCTCGAGCTATACCCCCCCTGAAAAGCTGGTCGACCCGGATCCCTTCGACGGGTTTAAAATGCCCTGAGCCGGCTTGGACCGGGATGGCTACGGGACGATAAGGCGTTCGGGACGGAGGGGGTCCTTGACGGATTCCCCGCGCTGGCGCCGGGCCACGCCGTCGCGGATCGCTCGATGTACGGACGCATCCAACGGATAGGCGAACGCCACGCCCAGGGCCACGATGCTGCACAGGCAGGGAACCAGGGCATACAAGACCCGCAGGGTCAGCACCACATTTTCGGGCTGGACCCGATTCGGTTCGTAGCCGGCACTTCCCATGAATGCCAGGGCCGTGCCGACGCCAATGGCGGCGGCCAGTTTTTTTGCAACGGACCAGATGCCGATGTACAGGCCCTCCCGGCGCGATCCCGTCAGCAGCTCATCGTAATCGATGACATCCGCCTGAATGGCGGACGGCAGCGCCAGGGTCGCCCCGAAGCCCAGTCCGGAACCGACCACCAGAACCCCGTAGATCCATTCATCGCCCGGACCCAAAAAAAACACGCCTAAAAACACGCCCGTATTGATCGCCATGGACAGCAGCCAGGCGGGTTTCTTGCCATATCGGTTTGCATACTTGATCCAGGCCGGCAGGAACAAAATTCCCGTCACGAAATAGAGGATCAGAAAAAGATCGGCCCGCGTGGACTGCAGAACATATTCAACGTAGTAAAGAATCAGGGTGGCGGGCAGGTTGCTGCCGATGGCACTGATGGTGTAAGCCGCCAGCAGGATCATGAAGGGGCGGTTGGCGCCGATGCTGCGCCAGCCCTTCAGGGTCGGTGAGGCGGCGGCCGCGCGCGGCAGCACGTTGAGCTCACGGATCCGATAGGTGCACCAGACGCAGGTGCCGATAATCAGCGGCGCATAGCAGACCGCCAGCCAGAAAAATTTACGGCGTTCACCGTCCGGGGATGCCCCGGTTGCGAAAATGGCGCCGATGACCGCAGGCGAAATGGCGGCGAAAAGGGTGCCGGCGATCAGCAACCCGTCCCGCACGGCAAAGAGGGCGGTGCGTTCATTGTAGTCAAAGGTAAGTTCCGGTCCCAGCGATTCGTAGGGCACCGTAACGATCGTCCAGCAGAGAAACAGGACGAACAGCCACACGCCGAACCAGACCGTGTGGTTTTCGCTGGGATTACCCGGGGGCGTGAACAGCATGTACATGGCGAGCGCGACAGCGCATCCGCCGATCAGCACATAAGGGCGCCGGCGTCCAAAGCGGGTGCGGGTGTGATCGGAGAGGACCCCGATCAGGGGATCCGACACCGCATCGAAGACCCTGACGGCCAGGAGAATCAATCCCATGACGGCGATGTCGATCCCCACCACGTCACTGTAGAACTTGGGGATGTAGACATAGACCGGAATGCCCACCACGGCCAGGGCAAAGGCCGGCAGGCCGTAAGCGACTTTCGTCGGCCAGGGGAGGCGGTTCGGATTCATTGAACCCCCAGCAGGGCATCACGG
This sequence comes from Desulfobacteraceae bacterium, assembly GCA_014237395.1. Lineage (GTDB taxonomy): Bacteria > Desulfobacterota > Desulfobacteria > Desulfobacterales > UBA5852 > JABZFP01. The sequence goes on from JABZFP010000030.1 coordinate 269,276, forward strand.
AAATCGTTGTCGATGGGGTCCGTCCCGAGCCAGATGGCGAAGACGGCGGCGGCGAAGTCATCGCCCGCGATGCGTCCCAAGGGGGTGCCGTTGAGTGACAGCTCAGTGCCGTCGCCGGGCCGGTAGGTCAGGGCATAGCGATCACCGGGTTGAACGTCGCGATAAAGGGCATTGAACTGTTCGAGGCGTGCGGAAAGCGCGGCCAGTGTGTCAGCGGTCACATTGTCGGCGATCTTCTGGCGTGTGGCATCGGCAAAATCCGACGCGCTGATGGTGTGGAAATATTCGAGTTCCAGGCGGCGGGGTGTGGGGCCCAGGGCCTGGCGGGCGTCTTCCTGCGGGAGCAGGTAAAAGGCGCCGACATAGGCTTTGATGAAAACGAGATAGCGCAGCAGACCGCTGCCGCGAAGATGGAGTTCGGTATCTTCCACCTGGTATGTTTCGGCGAAGGTGACGCCTTCCACCGTCACGGCATGGGCGCTGGGGCCGGCCGTTAACAACATTATGGCAACCATGGCTGTGTTAAAAAAGAATCGTGGCATAGGCTTGTCTTTCTGTCGAATTAAACGTTTTGGTGAACATAATGCCGCCCGTCGATTTGACAAGTAAAGGCCTGCGGCGCACGGTTTTAGGGGCGGTATTGCGGAATGCCCTGCAATGCTTAAGATTCCTTCAATAAACAACACCTTGATCGGTCTGTGCACCGCTTTTCCGATAGGACCACTCCATGGCGGGTCTCTTCAGCGTTGCACTGATTCCGGAAGGAAGCTCCGATGCTTAGTCTCAAAGAATCCATTGATGTGACATTTACCCCTTCCGAAGCGTTCGACTATCTGGCGGATTTTACACATATCGAACGGTGGGATCCCAGCGTGTTGACCGCGCGCCAGGTCACGGAAGGATTGCCGCAGGTGGGCACGCAATTCCGGCTGCGGCTCCTGTTTGGCGGCCGGCCGGTTCCGATGGATTACCGGATCACGGAAATGGCATTTCCCCGGCAACTCGTTTTACAGGGGACCGGCGCATCCTTCCGCGCGGAAGACCGGATCACTTTGGCGCCGTTGGGCGACGGGACGCGCATTCACTACGAAGCGGATATCGTTTTTGAAACGGGGTGGGGACGGAAACTGGCGCCGCTGGTGGCGCCCCTGGTGCGCCGCAGCGGCCGCCGGGCGGTGCAGCAGTTGCAGCAGGAACTCTCCGGTGGTGGGCTATTGCCGCGTCTGACCCTGGCAACCCGCATGCTGGACCAGGCCATCCTTCCGGGGCTGATCGGTTTTACCCGGTTGGGATACCGGCTGGGGAAACACCGCTGGCCGCTTCCCCGGCGAGCCCTGCACGGGCGGACCATCGTCCTGACCGGCGGGACCTCGGGCATCGGGCGCGCGGCCGCTTTCCAGCTGGTCCGTTTGGGGGCCGATCTGATTCTGGTGGGCCGCAACCGGGAAAAAACCGAACAGGTGGGCCGGTCGCTGCGGGCGGCGGGCGGTTCCGGCAAGGTGGCCATCGAGGTCGCCGATCTCAGTCTGATGTCCGACACGCGCGCGCTGGCAAAGCGCATCGTGAACAATTATCCCGCCGTGCATGTGCTGATCAACAATGCCGGCGCCCTTTTTAACCATCGCGAAAAGACGGTCGAGGGGATCGAGAACACCCTGGCCACCGATCTGCTGAGTCCCTTCCTGTTGACCGAAGGGTTACGGCCGGCACTCACCACGGGCCGGCCGGCGCGTATTATAAACGTCTCCTCCGGCGGCATGTACACCCGCGGGATCGACCTGGATAATCTGGATTCCGCCCGGGGTGTCTACCATGGCGCCGAAGCCTATGCCCGGGCCAAGCGGGGTCTGGTGATGTTGACGGAGCTGTGGTCGGAAGAGTTGGCCGCAAGCGGCATCAGCGTCCATGCCATGCACCCCGGATGGGTGGACACACCCGGCCTGCAACAGTCGCTCACGGCCTTTCACCAGCAGATGCGCGCCTGGCTGCGCACCCCCGAAGAAGGCGCCGACACTATCACCTGGCTGGCGGCCGCGGCGGAAGCCGGGCGGACGTCCGGCTTCTTCTGGCGGGATCGTCTGCCACGCGCCACGCACGTTTTCCCGGGAACCCGGGCGTCCGCCCAGGAAGGCCGGACGCTGCGGCGGCAACTGGAGCGCCTGTCCGGTTGAATTCTGTTTGTGTAAGTGTTTTTGACCGGTTCCCGTTCTTGTCTCAGGCGGGTGCGCTGCGCTGCCGGGGGCAGGACGCAGCGGTGATCAATCTATCAGTGGGGATCGTCGTTGGCGGAAAGGAGCTGGCGCAAATTGGCGTTGCCCTCCCGGGTCAATACCAATTGAAGGTTTCCCAGGACGCGCTCGCGAAAACCCGCTTCGCAGCTTGACAGATAGTAAACCCATTTACGCTGGAAGCGGCGGTCGAAACCCAATGCGGTGACGGTCTCCCGGTTGGCCAGAAAACGCCGGCGCCACTCGGCCAGGGTCAGGGCGTAGTGATCGCCGATGTTTTCGGCGTGTTCCACCATCAGCCGGGAATGCCGGGTCATGGTCTGCGTCAGGATCGTCAGCGACGGTAGCAGCCCGCCGGGAAAGATGTGTTTCTGGATCCAGTCGCGTTCCTTGCGGTAGCTGTCATAGCGCTGATCGGTTATCGTTATGGTCTGAAGGACGACAATGCCGTGCGGCGCCAGCAGGCGTTCCAGCGAACGAAAGAAGATATTGTAAAAGGCGTGTCCCACGGCTTCCAGCATTTCGATGGATACGATCTTGTCGAATTGCCCTTTGACATGGCGGTAGTCCTTGAATTCGATCCGGATGCGGTCTTCCAGGCCGGCGGCTTTGACCCGTTCGCGGGCCAGCGTGTACTGTTCCCGGGAAACGGTAATCCCCGTGATGCGGCAGCCGGTCTGCCGCGCCGCCGCAATGGCGAAGCCGCCCCAGCCGCAGCCGATCTCCAGCACGTGATCGTTGGCGGACAGGCGGGCCTTGCGGATAAGGCGGGTGAATTTATTTTGCTGGGCGGCTTCCAACGTCGCCCCGGCCGAGGGATAGACGGCGCAGGAATACGCCATGGAATCGTCCAAGAAGGTCTGGAAGAAGTCGTTGGACAGGTCGTAATGCCGGCGGATATTGCGGCGGCTGCCCCATAGGGTGTTGCGCTGGGCCACGTGTCGCAGCCACTCGATCCCGCGGCTGGCGACGGTGGTTTGAAAACGGCCGTCCCGGACGGTGTCCCGATTGCGGATAAAAAACTGCACCACGGCGGTGACATCATCGCTATCCCATTCATCCTCCATGAAAGCTTCCCCAAAACCAATGTCGCCGCCCATGACGACCCGCGAGAAAAAGCGATGGTCATGGATTCGCATATTGGCCTGCGGCGGACCCGACCCACCGCAGCGAAGGGTTTTGCCGTCCGGCAGCGTCAGATGCAGCGATCCTTCGCGGGTGCGCTGTAAATAAGCGAGCACCAGCTCCCGGCAACGGCGCTGAAGCCCTGTTGCCGGGTTGCGTTTGATGGTCATCGCACTCTGCGGGACAGGCTTGGGGATGTAGGTCAACCCGCGCTGGAAGCGCAGCTTGAAGGCTTCCCGGTAGATGCGCGGTATTGTCAAGTGCGGCATGATGGGGTGGCGCAGCACGGTCGTGAGCTGGCTGAAGGGGGTCAGCGCCACGGGCTGCCCCTGCAGGTGGGCCTGTAAAATCGGGCCCTCCTGGCGGTGCAGATCGATGTGAATGTCCAGTTCGCGCCGAATGTCGCCAAACGAAAACTGATAGCGGCCCGCGATGGTGTTGAAGGGCGAGACGTGGAAGGCTTTTTCGGCTTCGTAGCGGGCCGGATACTCCGGTGCGTTGCCGTTGCGAGGTCCGAGGACATAGATATGCCGTTCGCCGAAGGTGTTGTTGACTTCGGCCACGTTGCCCAGCAGGCGCCCGTCCTTGTCGTAGCAGTAATACAGGTTGACCGGGTTGAAGATGTAGCCCAGATAACGGCAGGCGGTCACCATGACGATTTTGTCGATTTGCCCCGCCGGTAGCTGCGGGTCGACCAGGTTCAGCAGTTTTTGCCGGATCGGGCGATCGCTGCCGTCGAGGTAATCGCCGTCCCGCAGGGAGACGGGCCGTCGGCGATTATAGCCGAAAAGGGGGAGGCGACGGTCCAGCCGGTCTAACGCCGCCAGATCCAGGGCATAGACGTAAAGGTCGTATTTCAATTGGTGACGGGTCGGATGCAGGCGGCGATGTTCGACATGGCCGCGGTAGAGCAAGGATGTCATAGCGTGATCCCAAACGATTCAGCCACAAGGGTTGCCGCGCGCACGGCGTCTTCATGAAAGCCGTATCCAAAATAACTGCCGCAGTAGGACGTCCGATTGGCGCCGTTGAGCCGGGCCAGTTCGGGTTGGGTTGCCAGGCTGTCGAAGCTGAACATGGGGTGGGTATAGGTCAAGCGGGCGATGACCTGGGCATCGTCGATCTCCCGGCCCGGATTCAGGGTGACGAAATACGGCAACCGGGTTTCCAGGCGCTGCAGGCGGTTCATGTGATAGGTCAGGGTGACCGGAGCCCGGCCGGAAGCCCCCGCCTCCCGGGTATAGTTCCAGGAGGCCCAGGCCCGTCGATTGCTTGGCATGAAGCCGGGGTCGGTGTGCAGGATGACCCGGTTTGTGCTGTAGCGCCAGGGTCCCAGCAGGCGCTGTTCATCCGCCGTCGGGTCCTGAAGCAGCTGAAAGGCCTCGTCGGCGTGGGTGGCGATCACCACGTGATCGAGATGGCGCTGGCGGCCGTCTGAAAGAGAGAGCGTCACCGCATCCGCGTTGCGTCGGATGCTCCGGACCGGCGCATCCGCAATGATATCGCCCTGAAAACGCTTTCGGAAGGCCTTCACATAGCTGTGGCTGCCACCTTTGACGACATGCCACTGGGGTTGGTCACTCACGGTCAGAAGACCGTGATTGCTGAAAAAACGTGCAAACGTCGCCATGGGGAAATCGGCCACCTCTTCATCCGGCGACGACCAGATCGCCGCTGCCATGGGGATGATGTACTGCTCCCGAAAACGGGTGCTAAAGCGATAGTTTTCCAAAAAACGGCCCAGGGTCAATGATGCCAGGCCGCCGGATGCCAGTTCCCGGCGGGCCGTGCGGTTGAACCGCAGGATTTCCAGCAGCAGACGCAGATAGCCGATATCGAAAAGGTTGCGGCGCCTGGCAAACAAACTGTCGAAATCGCGGCTGGCATACTGGAAGCCCGTTCGTTCGCAAAAATAGCTGAAGGACATCTCACTGGCCTGGATGGGCACGTCCAGTTGTTCGAGCAGGCGGTTGAAGCGCGGGTAGGTTCGGTCGTTCAGGACGATAAACCCCGTGTCCACCGGGGTGCCGGCATCCGGTCCGTCAGGGATGGCGATGGTATGGGTATGGCCGCCGATAAGGCTGTTTTTTTCGTAGAGCGTGACATGATGGCGGCGCTGCAGCAGATGGGCGGCGGTGATGCCGGCCACGCCGCCGCCGATGACCGCTACGGTCAGAGGAGAGTCCGTCATTTCCGTGCTCCGTTCAGGATGGCGTCCGTGACAGGTGCAGGGTGGTCTTGTGGACAGAATTTATCGCGATTATTAGGTCTTATTTGCCTTTTCGTCAACCCGTAAAACGCATCCGGCCGTCGCTGTCCGCTTCCCGGTGGGTCCCGCCGGTGAACCCCGGCCTGTGCTTGAGCCGTTGTGGCCTAATGTGCTATATGTTCCCTCTCAGGCGCCGGAGGGCGTGGTCAGCGTTGACCGAGCCGCCGCGCCCGTTTCCTGACAGGCTTATCCATAAGCCCTGCCATCAACCTGACAACAGCAGAGTGACTGCCGTGATGCCCATCCAATATGCCGGCCTGACCCGTCCGATCGGGATAATCCTCGCTTGTCTGATGATCGCCGCCTGCGCCCCCCGGGGCATGGCGCCCAGTGCCCCTCCTCCCGTCGCCACCACCGACAGGGCCTTGCAGGTCCAGGCCGAGACGGCGTATCAGAAGGGCGAACTGCTCACGGCCCTGGATTACTATCAGGTGTTGATCCAGAATTTTCCCGACAGCCCGTTGATCCCCCAGGCGTTTCTGAAGATCGGCCGCATCCAGACCGCCCTCGATGACGACCTGGCGGCCGTTGACAGCTACCAGCAGTTGCTGGCCATCTATCCAGAGCGCCCGGAAGCCATGGACGCCCGCATCGAGATGCTGGGGGCACTCCAACGGCTGGGGCGGAACCAGGAAATTCTTGATGCGGCGCCGGCCTTTGCCGATCAGGTCCAGGGCGACATCCGTCGGTTCCGCCTCTACACCATCCTGGGCGATGCCCATGCGGCCTTGGCCGCGTGGGATCAGGCCGTCTACTTCTATGATCTGGCGATGACCGATGCACCCGCAATTCATCGGGCCGCGCTGGAGGAGAAGATGAAGACGGCCGTAGCCATGCTCCAGGAGGATCAGATCGAATTGCTGCTGGGGCAGGTTCAAGATGAAACGGTCGTGGGCTACCTGTCCTTTCAGCAGGCGGCCACCATGGCCGGCGCATCGGCCTATGATGATGCCGTCTGGCTGTTGACCGTGTTTCTGGAGCGCTTTCCGGATCATGAATATGCGCCCCAGGCCCGGGCGCTGGTGGAACAGCTGGCCGGCAAGGTGGCTTATGACCGGTATGCTCTCGGGTGTCTGCTGCCCCTGACCGGTCCCTACGCGCTTTTCGGCGCACGGGCGCTGGATGGGATCCAGTTGGCTTTCAGCGAAATCAACACGATGCAGGACGGCTTGCCGGCCCGGCTGGTGGTCAAAGATACCGGTTCGGATCCCAACCAGGCGGCCCGGGCCATGCAGGCCCTGGCGGACGCCAAGGTGGCGGCGGTGATCGGTCCCATCGCCACCGCTGAATCGGCGGCCGAAGTGGCCCAGGAGCGGCGTATTCCCATCATGACGATTTCCCAGAGGGAAGGCCTGACTGCGATCGGTGACAACGTCTTTCGCAATTTTATCACTCCCCGCATGCAGGCGGCGGTACTGTCATCCTATATGCTGGAAACACTGGGCAAGCGTCGCTTTGCCGTATTGTATCCCGACGAAATCTACGGGCGCACCTTCCGTGATATGTTCTGGGAGGAAATCTACCAGCGGGGTGGTGAAATTGTGGCGCTGGAGGCTTATGACCCGGCCAAGACCGACTTCGAGGATGTGATCAAAAAACTCGTGGGGCGCTATTACGACACACCGGAAGATCTCAAGGCCCTGCGTGAACCCCTGGATCTGTTAGGGCCGCTGACCGCACTGCCCGGCTACCGGCCGCCGGTCGAGGAAGCGGTCGAGGAAAATGTTCCGGGCCGGCGATCCCGCTCCGCGCGCCAGGATGATGACGCGCCGCCCCCGATTGTGGATTTCGAGGCGATTCTGGTGCCGGATTCACCCAAGATGTTGGGCCTGGTGATCCCCCAGCTGGTCTATCACGACGTTGTCAATGTGACCCTGTTGGGCACCAATTTGTGGTTTTCGGAAAAACTCCTGAAAGAGGCCGGCGAATACGTTCAGGGGGCGGTGCTGCCCTCCGGTTTTTATCCCGCCAGCCAATCCCCCCGGGTGCAAACCTTTGTGGCCGCTTTCGAAGCGGTCTATGGCCGCGCGCCGGGGTTCATCGAAGCGATTGCCTACGATTCCGCCCGGATCATGCTGAACGCCATGTTGGATCCGAATGTCTGGCTGCGCGCCGGTATCCGGCATACCCTGACGAAGGCCGTGCCCGTCGAAGGGGTCACCGGCAAGGTGGCGTTCGATGGCAATGGTGAGCCGGTCAAAGACTTGGTATTGCTGCAGATAGAGGGCAACGACTTTATCGAGATCGATCCGTCGCGCGCTCCGGTCAAGGGCCGTTCGGACGATATCCCCCCGGCGCCGCTGCCATAGATGCGCTTCAGGCCGGGTTTCTGAGGGAGCCCTGACCGGTGGCCTCGAGCACGGTGGACCAGAGCTTGCCCTTGGGGTTGACCTGTTTGCGCTGACGTGCCGACACCGCCATGGGCACATGCACGAAGTGGTTGTTCCAGTGGCCGACCAGCATCCGGGTTTTCCCGGTCATACCGGCATGGACGGCATCCCGCCCTAAAAATCCGCAGAAAACACTGTCGTTGGCATTGGCCTGCAGGCTGCGGATCATGTAGCTGGGATCGATGTACTTGAGATTGATTTCAATGGCCTTTTCCCGGAAGTAGGCCTTGATGCGGTCGCGCAAGAACAGGCCCACATCATGCAGCTTGACGTTCCCGCTGGCATCCCGGGTTGTCTGCTCGTCCTCAAAGCATTCCTGCAAAGCACCTTCCGCGACAACAATGACAGCGTGGCCCCGCTGGTTCAGCCGTTCTTCCAGCTTTTGCAGCAACCCGCTGGGACCCTCCAGATCGATGGCGATTTCCGGTATCAGGACGAAATTGACATCCTGTTTGGCAAGGGTGGCGGTGGCGGCAATAAAACCGGAATGCCGCCCCATGAGTTTGATCAGGCCGATGCCGTTCGGATAGCCTTCGGCTTCATTGTGGGCGCCGCGGATGGCCTGGGTCGCCACATCCACGGCCGTGTCGAACCCGAACGAGCGGGAGACCATGTGGATGTCATTGTCAATGGTCTTGGGGATGCCGATAACGCTTATTTTCAACCCCCGCTCCAGAATGGCGTCGGCAATCCGGCCGGCGGCCTTGAGGGTGCCGTCGCCTCCCACCATAAAAAGAATCCCGATATTCATGCGGTCCATGGTGTCCACGATTTCGCCGATGTCCTGGGGCCCCCGGGACGAGCCCAGGATCGATCCACCCCTGTCCTGGATATTGACCACCAGGTCGGGGGTCAGATCGATGACGTCATGGCCGTAACGGGGGATAAACCCCTGGAGGCCGTATTTGATGCCGTAAATGTGGTGAACGCCATACCCGTAGGTGAGTTCGAGGACGATGGAGCGGATGATATCGTTCAGGCCGGGGCACAGGCCGCCGCAGGTCACCAGGGCGCAGCGCAGCTTGCTGGGGTCGAAATAGATGCGGCTGCGGGGGCCGGCCATTTCAAACGAGGGGAAGGGCTGGTTTTCGCGACACATCTTTTCCAGCCCGGAGGGGGTGACATCCACCAGCACCCGGTCGTCGTCCGTGATGAAATGAGTTTCTTCGTCCCCGTTTTTCCACCCCTGAATAGGGGTCGGAATTTTGGCTTCGCCAAGCGCCGGAATGGTGGTGTCAATATGTCCAAAAAACATTGCTGCCTCTCGCAAGAATAGGGTTAAGGGAGGTCTCCTCTCAGTCCGGCGCTAAACGCACCGGGCCGGGGAACAGGCCCTCTGAGTTGAGATGCCTCCGTTCGGGTCGGTACAATCTGCATCGCATCCCGCCATTGTCAATATTTGACGCGAAAAAGCAAGTCGATCCTGCCGGCCGGATGGTGACCCCGATTCCGGATGGATGTCATTCAACAATGGTCGCAAGATGGCCCTGCGGCCGACGCCGTTCGGGGATATCGGCATATTACCGCTAAAGGTTTACCCGAATCTGTCGAAAACTGTCTGTGATCGTTTTTGGTTAAAAAAGGCCTTGACAAGGATTGTTGAATCATTTAAAGGTCCGTCGGCTTTCATACAGACTGAGATAGGGCCGGGGGCTGCAAATCCCGGCCTTTTTGATTTAAAATATCCCTAAGGAGGTGATACCCTTGCTTTGTACTACCGTTCGCAAAGATCAGGAATGTCCGTTCATGACCGCCAATGGATGCTCTTACAATGGCGGTATCTGTCATGAAACCGTGGAAGCGTGTGATGGCTGCGGCCGTAAGGTCGAATTTTCTTCCAGCTGGTTCTGCAGCGCGTGTCCCGAACCGTCCACCAAATGGAAAACCGGTCACTGCAACCTAGCCACGCATGTCAGCAAAGCGGCCGCGGCCGCCCAGCAGAAAATCAACCCGCTCAAAGCATCCAAACGCGCCCGCCGTTAAGCGGCCTGGCCGAATCGTACCCAAAGACCCTGTCCGCATTGCGGGCAGGGTCTTTTTTGTTAGACCGGAAGCTGATCGATGGCCACAATCTGGGTGCAGATCGCCAGGACCTCCACCGCTGTTCGCACGTCCCCGACCGAGGCGAAGGTTGGCGCGACGCGGATGTTGTTGTCGCGCGGGTCCTTTTTGAGCGGATAGGTGGATCCCGCCGGGGTCAGCTTGACGCCTGCCTCGGCAGCCATCTTGACGATGGCCCGGGCACATCCCTCCGGTGCATCAAAACTGACGAAATAGCCCCCTTCGGGGCGGGTCCACGATGCAATGCCCTTGCCGGCCAGCTCATCCGTGAGAATTTCCTGCACGGCCTGAAAGCGTGGCCGCACGATGGCGGCGTGTTTTTCCATATGGGCATGGATGCCGGCCAAGTCGCTGAAGAAACGGACGTGCCGCAGCTGATTGAGCTTGTCCGGGCCGATGGTCTGGAAAAACAGGTGGTCCCGCACCCATGACATATTGCGGGTGCTGCCGGCCATCATCGCCAGCCCGGCGCCGGGAAAGGTGATTTTGGAGGTGGAGCCGAAAAGGAAGGGGCGATCCGGATTGCCGGCGGCCTTGCAGGCTCCCAAAATCGAGCGCACGCGGGCCGGGCGTTCGCCAAAATAGTGGACGGCGTAGGCGTTGTCCCAGAAGATGCGGAAGTCCGCGGCCCGGGTCGTCATGCGCGCCAGGCGGTCGACCGTGTCGTCCGAATAGACCGCGCCGGTGGGGTTGCTGTAGATGGGCACACACCAGATTCCCTTGACCGATGCATCCTGGGCTGCCAGGGATTCCACGGCGTCCATGTCGGGGCCGTCGGCGGTCATGGCCACCGGCAGCATCTCGATACCCAGTTGCTCGCAGATGGCAAAATGGCGATCGTAGCCCGGGCTGGGGCAGATGAATTTTATGGCCGGCTGCCGGCTCCAGGGCGGGGCATCGCCTCCCACCCCATGCTGCATGGCGCGCAAAAAAGTGTCATACATCAGGTTCAGGCTGCTGTTGCCGCCGATGATGATTTCTTCCGGTGCCACATCCATGTAGGCGGCAAAAAGCGTGCGTGCTTCCGGCAATCCATCCAGGCCGCCGTAGTTGCGGCAATCGACGCCCTCCGCAGAATGGAAATCCTGGCTGGAAACCATTTCCAGCAATCCATTCGACAGATCGAGTTGTTCCGGCGAGGGTTTCCCGCGGGTGATATCCAGGGACAGTTTCCGATCGCAAATTGCGGTATAGCGCTGCATCAGATCGGTTCGCAGGTGCTGCAGGTCCTCCGGGGCTAACGCGCTGAGCTCGGTCATGGCCTGGTTTCCTCCTCAATGATGGTCCGCCCGATGGCGTTATGGCAAATGTTTCGCCTTATACCATCGCCTCTGCGCGGCATCAAGGGCGGTTGCTGAAGCAAAACTCAATTTTTCTTGCATTTCGGGTGGTGAGCGTTTAGACAAAACAGTTACGCATTAAATCAATCACCGGCCGTCGTCGGTCCTGGACCCAACCGCATGCGCATGTTTTCATCGATGATCGACCGATTCAAATCTCGTGATGCCAATGCGATTTCCGCCCGCATCAGCCGGGCCGGGAAGTGGTCCTTTTACTTCATCATCATCGGTATTATTGCGGGGCTGGGGTCGATTGTCTTCCATTACCTTTGCCTCTTGGGAAGTCACTGGTTCATGGACTTCATGGCGGGCTACGTCCCTCCGGCTCCGGCCGGGGAGCACCACCTGTGGGCGCCCACCGGCCGTCCCTTCAGTCGCTACATGCTCTTGTTCCTGCCGGCCCTGGGCGGCATTATCAGCGGTTGGATCGTCTATACCTTTGCGCCGGAGGCCGAAGGGCACGGGACGGACGCTGCCATCGATGCTTATCACCGCCGGGGCGGCTTCATGCGGGGGCGGGTGCCGATCGTAAAGACCATCGCCTCCGCCATTACCCTGTCAAGCGGTGGCTCCGGCGGCCGCGAGGGGCCCATCGCCCAGATCGGAGCTGGGTTCGGGTCCTTTCTGGCCACGCGCTTGAAGCTCTCCGAGCGGGAACGCCGTATCATGATGGCGGCCGGCATCAGCGCCGGTGTCGGCAGCATTTTCCGCGCGCCCCTGGCCGGGGCGCTTTTCGCTGCGGAGGTCTTGTACCGCGATCCGGAATTCGAATCGGAAGTCATCATCCCGGCCGGGATTTCTTCCGTGGTGGCGTATTGCCTTTTTTGCCTGGTATTCGGCTGGGGGTCTCTTTTCGATACGCCGGATTTCCAATTTCAGAACCCGCTGGAGCTGGGTCCCTATCTGGTTTTGTCCCTGGTGCTGGTGGCCACCGGCATCTTTTATGTCAAATCGTTCTACGGTATCACCAAACTTTTCAAAGGCATCAAGATCCCGAACCATATCAAACCGGCCATCGGGGGGTTGTGCACGGGCCTGATCGGATTTTACTTCCCCCAATGCCTGGCTTTCGGATACGGTTTTGCCCAGCAGGCCCTGCACAATGAACTTACGGTGCCGTTTTTGCTGGCCTTGGCCATCGGCAAGGTCCTCACGACATCGTTTTCCATCGGTTCCGGCGGCAGCGGCGGCGTTTTCGGCCCCTCGGTGGTGATCGGTGGGGCCATGGGCGGGGCCGTGGGGCGGGTGTTCCATGCCATCATGCCGGGCATCGTGGCCGAACCCGGAGCCTTCGTGGTGGTGGGTATGGCCGGGTTTTTTACGGCCGTCTCCAACACCCCGATTTCGACGATTATCTTCGTCAGTGAAATGACGGACTCCTACCAGCTGCTTCTGCCCAGCCTGCTGGTCTGCTCGGTGGCCTATCTCGCCTCCAAAAAATGGACCATCTACGAAAAGCAGCCCCAGAACCGCATCGACTCACCGGCCCACGCCGGAGAATTCTTTGTGGACATCCTGCAGACCATCAAAGTCAAAGATCTGCTGCCGCGTATCCGGAAGGTTAACCTGATCCCCCAAGACATGCTCTTTGTCGAGTTCAAACGCTATTTCGCCAAAACCAAGCAGCATTACTTCCCGGTGATGGATCAAAACGGTCGGCTCAACGGCATCTTCTCGAGTACGGATATCCGCGGCGTTCTGTTTTCATCGGAGATCGAGAACCTGGTGGTGATGAAAGACATCGCCACCAGCGATATCATCCTGACCACCCCGGAAGAAGATCTGAACACCGTTTTGCAGAAGTTTACGACGAAGAACATCGACAGCCTGCCGGTGGTGGAGCCGGACGATCATGGGATTCTGATCGGCATGCTGACGCGGCGTGACGTGATTTCTTTCTACAATGAGCGCATTCAGGAGATGAAAGGCCGGACCTCGGAAGCCAACGCCTGACCGGCGTTGTTTCGTGTCGCACGCTCCGCAGATTCACTTTTGATCATATTAAAGGCGGTTTCGCACATGAAACCGCCTTTAATATTGCACGTGAACAAGGAAGAGACCGTGCGGCGGCGCCGTAGCCGGGGCCAAACGGCGGTCGGCGGCCCTTAAAAGCGCCGGGATGGCGTCGGCGTCCAGTTTGCCCATCCCGACGGCCACCAGTGTTCCCACGATATTGCGAACCATGTAGCGCAGAAAACCGTTGGCGCGGATGTCGAATTCCAGGTGGTCATCGTTGTGCTGCCAGGATGCTGCCATGACCTCCCGGACGGTCTGGTCGCGGGGGCTGCCGCTGCTTTCGAACGATTTGAAGTCGTGCCGGCCCACCAGGTGGCGGGTTCCCTGTTCCATGGCGGCCACATCGAGGGGGCGGAAAATCTGCCAGGCATACTGGCGGCCCACGGCTTGTTTGACCGGTCGGTTGCAGATCCGGTAACGGTAAAGCTTCCAGCGGCTGTCGAACCGGGCGTGAAAATCGAGGGGGACCCCCTGGCAGGATTGCACTGCGATATCCCCGGGCAACAGGCCGTTCATGCCTTTCTGTAAATCGTCCGGCGAAAGGCGCGAGCGGCATTTGAAATGGGCGGTTTGTCCCAACGCATGGACACCGGCATCGGTGCGGCCGGAGCCGTGCAGGGTGACCGCTTCCCGGGTCATGCGCTGCAGGACGTTTTCCAGTGCGCCCTGGATACTGGGCTGATTGGGCTGGCGCTGCCATCCGCAGTATGCGCTACCGTCATACTCGACAACCAGTTTGAAATTTTTTTCCGGCGGCCGGACAGGTTTTGTGGGGGTGTCAGACATGGCGTTATCCAAAGACCGTCAGAACGATCGCCAGGGAGATAATGGAAAGGGCGGTCGTGAGGACGATCGTTGCCGAAGTCAGGCGGGTGTCGCTTTTCAGCTGGGCGGCCAGGACATAGGTGGCCGGCGAGATGGGCAATGCAAAGTAGATCATGCCGACTTGCAGGTCGAGGCCATCGACGCCCATCCCTCGCAGCAGCATCCAGCCCACGAGGGGCAGGGCAACGAGTTTGAAGCAAGCGCTTACCAGGGACAGTTTCCAATGGTCGCGGATGCCGGTCAGGTCCAACGCCCCACCGATCGACAAAAGGGCCAACGGCAGCGTCATGCCGGCCATCAATCCCAGGCCGTTATCGACGAAGGGGGGGAAATCGCCGACAGCGCGCGAGTAGACCAGGCCGCCGAGGCAGGCCAGGATCAGCGGGTTGGTGATCATGGCTTTGGCGGTTTGGCGGATGCGGCCGGTTCCGGTGGAATGCCCTTCCGCGTACCAGGTCAGGGTCGTAACCGCCAGGATATTGTTCATGGGGATCAAAAACCCGATCAAAAACCCGAACGGCCTAACGCCATCGTCGCCCAGGGCGCTGATGACGATCGCCATTCCAATATAGGTGTTGAAGCGGTAGCAGTTCTGGGAAAAGGTGCCCGCCTGAAACGCCGGCACTCGCCACCAGATATAGGCCAGCGAACCCAGGTAGATGCATAAAATGGCCAGGACGACCCCCAGGTAGAAGAGCCCGTTGACCGTCGGGGACGGCGGAGCCCCCCCGATTTTCCAAAAGAGAAGGGCCGGGAAAAAGATGAAATAGACCAGACGATCGGCGGTTCTCAGGAAGTCGGTGCTGGTCAGGTGCCAGTGCTTGAGGGCCATCCCCATGACAATGAGGGCAAAAACAGGAAAAAGACTGTTCAACACCATGGGGACGCCGATCCTGTTGAAGGGCCCAATGTCCGGGGCATCTTCGTATTCCCGGGCCATTTTGCCGGCCATGCTTTCGAAAAGGCCGTCGGCACAGCCGTTTTGGCGGCGTTGCGTTGACGAAGATCCATATGGGCGATATCCATGTAAATTCCATTTCCGGAAAAGGAATCGTGCGGCAATTGACGGCAAGGAGTAAGCTGGTCACCGGTTGTTGTCAAGCAAAGAGTCCCGGCCCTCTTTTTAGCGCCCGCCACAATGTATTCGTGCTAATGCCCAGCTTTTTGGCGGCCAGGGTTTTGTTGTTGCCGCAGCGGTGAAGGGTTTGGCGAATGAGGTTGCGCTTATGGGCTTCCATCTGTTCCGCCAGGGTGCGAGCGTCGTTTTCGTCACCATGCCCGCCGGTGGCGGGAGAAAGCGTTGCGTTGTTTGCCATTTTCGGTTGGCTGACAGGGGGCCCTGTGGGGTCCCCATACTCTTCGAACAGCTCGAGAAAAAGGCGTTCGTCGTCGCCGCGGCTGCCTAAAAGGATCAGGTAGCTTTCCATCACCGAGTTCAATTCCCTGATGTTGCCGGGCCAGTGATAGGACCGTATCCGTTCGAACATGGCCGGGGTGATGCACGACAATGGTTTTTTATACCGTTTCAGTAGCGGCGCCAACAGCTCCGGGATGTCCTGCCGGCGCCGGCGCAAAGGCGGGATATTGAGCCTCAGGACCGCCAGCCGATAATACAAATCTTTTCGGAAATGCCCGGCCTGCACTTCCTGGCGCAGATCCTTGTGGGTGGAACTGATAACGCGTACATCCACCGGCACGATCTTGTCGCCCCCCACGCGCATCACCTCCTTGTTTTCCAGCACGCGCAGGAACCGCACTTGAAGACGGGGGGAAATGTCGCCGATTTCGTCCAAAAAAATGGTGCCGTGGTTGGCCAGTTCGAACAGGCCGATTTTCCCACCCTTCTTGGCACCGGTGAAAGCGCCTTCCTCATGACCGAAGAGCTCGCTTTCCAGAAGTGTTTCGGGAAGGGCGGCGCAATTGATCGCCACGAAGGGCGCTTTTTTGCGCCGGCTGATATGATGCAGGGCATGGGAAAGAAACTCCTTGCCCGTACCGGTTTCGCCGCAAATCAAAATGGCGGCTTCCGTTTGAGCGAACTTTTTCGCTTTGGCGATGAGGGTGCGCATGCCGGGACTTTCCGCAGTGATATCCGCCATCGTGTGCCTGGCGATAAAGCCTTTGCGGTATATGCGCTCACGCAATTTCCGATCGATATCCTGAATGGTGCGGCCCTCTCTCAGCAGACTGACAGCCCCGCTGACCCTGCCGTCGATAAGAATGGGAAGGCAGTTGACGACCAACTCGTTATCCTGGAGTTTGATAATGGCGTCTGTTTTTTTCGCGCCGGAAGCCAGAACGTCGATCAGCCCTAATGAATCGGTTAAAGCGGATACGGACTGGTCTTGATAGGGCCCAAGGTCCATTCCGAGCATGGATTCGGCGGTCTGGTTGTAAAAATTCAGGCGGCCCAGAGCGTCCACACAAATCATGCCGTCGTCCATAATTTTGAAGATGGTCTGCAGGCGTTCATGGTACTCCATCTCCCGGCGCCGGGCGCCCGCCAGTGCCCGGGCCTGGCTTAGGGCCTCCTGTACGATCTGACGGCCGGGCTCGATGATGACGCTGCGAGCCTGATGCCGGGCGGCGATTTTGCGGCTGACCCCGCCGCCCACGATCACCGTGACCCCGCCGTCAATTGCTTTTACCACGCCTTCCTCCAGTTCATGCTGACTGTTGAAGACGATCTGTTGGAGATCCATTTTCAAGACGTTCCGGATGATGTCGAACCCTTCCCGTTCGGTTGCGAAACTGGTGACCCCGATTTTGCTGCCTACGTTGTCCGCCTTTAAAATAGCGGTGACAATTTCGAGCATGCTGGTGGGGATGTTGACCACCGGCTGGCCGATGCTTTTGGCGATCATGCCGCCGGTTCCGCCGTGCCCTATGATCACCTCATACCCCTCTTGGATAAGGGTCTTGGCCGTGGTGACCGCATCATCCAGGCCCACAATGGTGATAAACAGATCGTCGGTCTCCGGATTGGCGTATTTTCTGACAATATTGACCACTTCAAGAGAGTGGGAAACTAGGGCGAACCGATATTTTTTTTGGTGGTCGGACATGATCAGAGACCTCACGATGAACCCTGGTATCAAGTGTTTGCCATTCATGCATACGGGACGCGACTCTTTACCCCTCATGGAGGCGTTTTTGTAAGGGCGGCCCTGCCGGATCATAAGGAACGATATCCGTTCAATCATATGACTTGTGATACTACAATAGTGATACATATTTCAAATATGGTATATATTTATTTCAAAATTGACATGTTTTTAAAACCCCTATTTGGCAGGGCCGCCCGATTATACCGAATTGCCGGGCGTTTATCAGGATCTGCGGGGCTTGGCACGAAATTTGTTAGAATGTCTTGCAAAAGCACCTTTCACGGATTTTAAGTCGTGGTGATATGAAGGATAGATTGCGTTAAAAAAATGTCTTGCAACCTTTAATCGAGGAGAACAGTTGAACGATGGATTTCCAGCTGACCAAAGAGCAAAAGCAGATTGTTGCCTCCCTTGACGAAATCGGGAAAAACGTGTTCGCCAAAAAGGCCGCCCGTTGGGATGAAAATCATGAGTACCCATGGGAGAATATTCACCAGCTGCGGGAGATGGGTGTTCTGGGAATGACGATTCCCAAAGCCTACGGCGGACAGGAAAGCCCCCTTATCGACGCGGTTTTGGCCATCGAAACCACGGCCAAGTACTGTGGTGTCACCGCGCGTGCCATCGTCGAAACCAATATCGGCGCGGTGGGTTGCGTCATGGCCTATGGCACCGACGCGCAACGCACGCTGGTGGCTCACCGGATTTTACAGGACGGGGACAAGCCGGCCATCGGCATGACCGAGCCGGAAGCCGGCACGGCCTTGACCGATCTCGCCACCACCGCTGAGAAAAAAGGGGACAGCTATGTCGTCAACGGTACCAAACACTGGATCACCGGCGGCGGCATTTCGGTCACCAACCTGATTTTTGCGCGGTTTATCGAAGACGGCAAGGATTTGGGCATCGGCGGCATACTGGTGGACAAGGGGACCCCGGGGTTTACCTTCGGCACCGTGGAAAAAGCCATGGGCCTCAGGGGAATCCCGGAGACCGAACTGATTTTCAAGGACTGTGTTGTGCCGGCTGAAAATGTGGTCGTCCGGGGGGATGGCAACGAAGGGTTCAAAAAACTGATGTATGGCTACAATGGCCAGCGGGTGGGGGCCAGCGCCGTTGCCCTGGGGATCGCCCAGGGGGCCCACGATTTGGCGATTGACTACATGAAGAAACGGCACGCCTTTGGGCGTCCGATTTCGGAATTCCAGGGCCTCCAATGGATGATGGCCGACGCGGAAATGGAACTCAACGCCGCTCGCCTGTTGATCTACCGGGCGGCCTGCAATGCCAGGGAACTGCCCAACAACGTCCGGCTGCCCTATATGGATGAAGCCTCCATGGCAAAAGCCTACACCGGGCACGCGGCGCTGCACGTGGTCAGCGAAAGTCTCCAAATGTTCGGGGCCGCCGGATATGCGCAGTCCCTGCCGCTGGAGCGGATGTTCCGGGATGTGCGCATGTTCCAGATCGGCGGCGGTACCACCCAGGCGCAAAAGAACATGATTGCCCGGTCGATCTTCAACAAGAAGTTCAGTTTGCGCAAATAGAAGGGGGGCGGCGCCCGATTGCGGCACGCCTGCCGATCGGTTCGATGCGGGCGCTTTACCGTTTTATCATTCACTTTGGATAGGATCGGAAAAAATGGACAGCAAACCGCTACTTAAAAAAATGCGAATTCTCGATTTTACCCGGGTCCTATCCGGCCCTTTTGCGACGATGATGCTGGGGGACCTGGGCGCCGAGGTCATCAAGATCGAGCCGCCCAACGGGGATGAGAGCCGGTTTTGGCCGCCCATCATGGAGAACGGCACCAGTGCCTATTTCCTGGCCCTGAACCGGAATAAACGGTCCCTTGTGCTGAACCTGAAAGAAGACGGCGCCAAAAAAATCATACGGAAACTGGCGGCACAGTCGGACGTCGTGGTGGAGAACTTTACGCCGGGTGTGGCCGCCAAACTGGGGATCGATTACGAAAGTCTTAAGGCGGCAAACCCGGAGATCATCTACTGCGCCATTTCCGGCTTTGGCCAGGACGGGCCGTATCGGGATAAAAAAGCCTATGACCCCATTATCCAGGGTATGACCGGTTTGATGTCCATCACCGGCGAGCAGAATGGCCCGCCGGTTAAAATCGGTATACCTGCGACGGATATGATGGCCGCCTCCCACGCGGTTACGGCTATCCTGGCGGCCTATATATCCAGGCTGGAAACCGGCAAGGGGCAGTACATCGATGTGTCCTTATATGACGGTGTCATCAGCTGGCTGACGATTATGGCGATGGATTATTTTGTGACGGGCAAACCACCGGAACGCTGGGGATTGGACCATATTCATCGTGTGCCCGCGCGCGCGTTCCTGGCGTCCGACAATCGCTGGGTTCAGGTGGCCGCCACCAGCGATCCCATGTACGCCAAGTTTTGCCGCCTTCTGGGGCTTGAAGCGCTCATCGATGATCCACGGTTTGCCACCAACAACGACCGGGTCCGGAATCGCGATGAGATCATGCCGCTGTTGGAAGCGAAAATGAAAGAGAAAACCAGTCCGGAATGGTTGCAGCTGTTCGAGGAGGCCGGCATTCCCTGCGGCCCGATTCTCGATATCGGGGAAGTGTTTGCCGCTCCGCACATCAAGGCTCGTGACATGATGTTTGACATGCCGCATCCCGTTGAAAGCCGAATCCCCCAGTTGGGTTTTCCGTATAAATTTTCAGGCGCAGCGCCGTCGGCAAGACTGCGGCCGCCGCTGCTGGGAGAACACGCGGAGACGATTCTCAGCCATCAACTGGGCATGGGGGAAGCGGAAATCCGAAAATTAATGGATGAAAAGGTGGTTATCGGGCCGGCGGATAAAGGGCGGGATTAGCGTAGGCCCGATAGGGCATCAGATCCTGTCACAGGGGATATTAGCCAGGGCCTCTTCGAGCTCCTGGTCCATGTCCTCGGACATGCTTTCGATCGGATAATCCACACTGCAGACCCGGCAGTGAAGGGTGACACGGCGTCAGGTGCGCCGCATGACCAGCGTGCGTCCACACCGGCGGCAACTCATTTTTGATGTCGTCATATCAAACCTGCTTGATAAAAGCGGTGCTCTCCAAACCACCCTATCGCACGATGGCATTGTGGGCTGACCATCAGGATGATTGACCTGCTGATGATCCTACCCCCGTACCCCTTCCTCGAAATGCTCACCACCGGCTGACCCTGCGGCGTTTCTCCAGGCGTCGGCGTCATGTCTTTGAACGCAGTCCATGTGTAAAAAAACGCGTCAACCAGAAGAGGCTTTTATGACGGCAAGGTTTAAGCCGAGTGATGGGCCTTGTCAAGACAATACCCCGCGTCGTACCGTCCCTTGACCGTTGACAAAGGCGGCCGTTTCCTGCATGGAGCGATTGTCGGTGCGGTCTTCTATCGACCGTGCCATAGGATTTCGAAACAACCCTTCATGAAAGGATAAGGTGTATGACGGCTCCTACCTGCAGCGGCCTGCAAGCGGCCGGGATTGCCGCCGGTTTGAAGAAAAACGGCCAGCCGGATTTGGGACTGATCTACTCCGAAACCACGGCTTCGGCCGCTGCCGTGTTTACCCGCAACGTGGTCCAGGCCGCCCCGGTGATGCTCGACCGGCAGCGCATTCAGTCCGGTCGGTGCCGGGCGATTGTGGTCAACAGCGGTAATGCCAACTGCTGCAACGGGGAAAACGGCATGCGGGACGCGATCGCCACGAGTGCGGCGGTCGCCCGGGCCCTGAATGTCCCGGAAGACGAGGTACTGGTAGCCTCCACCGGCGTGATCGGTCAACCCTTGCCCATCGAGCGGGTTACCGGCGCGGTGCCGGCCCTGGTAGCCGACCTGTCCGGCGACGGTTTCGAGCGCCTGGCGGCGGCCATCATGACCACCGACACGGAACCCAAATGCCTTCACCGCCAGGGCCGCATCGGCGACCGGACCTTCAATCTCGTGGCCGTGGCCAAAGGTGCCGGGATGATCCGGCCCGACATGGCCACCATGCTCTGTTTCGCCGTCACCGATGCCGCCATCGAAGCCGTGCTCTTGGATGCCATGCTGCACCGGGCCGTGGATCAGTCGTTCAACCGCATCACCATCGACGGGGACACGAGCACCAACGACACAGCCATCCTTTTGGCCAATGGATCGAGCGGCGCGGTTGTAAACAATGTGGCGGCACAAGCCGTTTTTCAGGCCCTGCTGGACGCGATGCTTCTCGATCTGGCCAAATGGCTGGTGCGGGACGGGGAGGGAGCCAACAAGCTGGTGGAGGTGCGGGTGCAGGGGGCCGGTTCCGACGAAGAGGCCCGGCGCATTGCCGATACGGTGGCCAATTCGCCCCTGGTCAAAACCGCTCTCTTTGGCGAAGATGCCAACTGGGGCCGCATCCTGGGAGCCGCCGGCCGGGCCGGCGTGACGTTCGATCCAGCGCGGACCGATCTCTATTTTGACGATGTGCGGATGGTGGCTGCGGGCGTGGGATGCGGTGCCGAGGCCGAGGCCGCCGCCACGGCAGTCCTGAAACAGCCGGAACTGAAGATCACGCTGGATCTGAACGCGGGTGCCGGTGCCGCCAGTGTGCTGACCTGTGATTTTTCATTGGAGTATGTGCGCATCAATGCCGATTACCGCAGCTAGAATCCATCCAGAAATGGCATCTTTTGATCCAGGCCGGCGTTCTCCGCGGGTTTCCGGCTGCGGCGTACATGAGTACGCCTCACCAGAAACCCTTGTGCGGCCTTGGCCTGAACCAAAATCTACCACTTCTGGATGGATTCTTGTCAGACGCTTAGACGACGATGCAAGCGGTCAGGAGGCAGCATGCCTTCTGTAAGATTACAGAAATGGCTGGCGTCGGCCGGGGTCTGCTCCCGGCGCAAGGGCGAGGTGCTGATCCAGGCGGGCCGGGTGGCGGTCAACGGGCAGGTGGTTACCGAACTGGGTACTAAAATCGATCCGGCCGCTGACCGGGTGGCGGTGGACGGGATGCCGGTGGCGGCCGCGCAGGAGGCGCTGGTCTACATCATTGTGAACAAACCCCGCGGTGTGGTCACCTCCTGCGAGCAGGAAGGGGTGCCCGTGGTGGTCGATCTGGTTACCTGCGACGCCCGTATTTATCCTGTCGGACGCTTGGACAAGGACTCCACCGGTCTGGTGCTTTTGACCAACGACGGCCGCTTGCACCATGGTCTCCTGCACCCGTCCTTCGACCATGAAAAGGAATACGAGGTGACCGTGGCGCGGCCGATTCCGGACGGTGCCCTGCACAGCATGGCCGCGGGCATGCCCCTGATGGGAAGCAAGACCCGCCCGGCCACGGTCAAACGGCGCGCGGCGCGGCGCTTTCAGATCATCCTCAAGGAGGGTAAAAACCGCCAGATCCGGCGGATGGTGCGTAAAGTGGGCAATCATGTGGTGACCCTGAAGCGCGTCCGCATGACCTCCATTCGCTTAGGCAAACTCAAGGAAGGCCAGTGGCGGCATCTCACCGATCGGGAAGTCGAGCGGCTTCTGCAGTCGCTGCCGCAGGGTGTCAGCACTGCAAAACGCTGAAACGCCAGCCTGGTATGTAACATAAGCCGCCAGCCGGGGATAGGGACGGGGAACAAACAAATCGCAAAAGGGCGGCTGCGGCAAACGTTCAAGATCAAGGCGTGCAACTTGCGAGGAAGGAGGCGTACTGCTGTACGCCGCACTGACGAGGAAGGCCGCACAACGCCGATATTGGACGTTTGCCGCAGCCGCCCTTAGCGCATCATGTTGGGTAGGAAGAGGGCAATCTCGGGAAACGGCAGCATGAGCAGCGTGGCGGCAATCAGCGCTGCCAGGAGCGGGATTACGCCCTTAAAGATGACGTGCAGGGGAATGTCCCGGGCTACTCCGCTGACCACGTAGACGTTGACGCCTACCGGCGGCGTGATGACACCGATCTGGGTCACCAGGACAATGATGACGCCGAACCAGATGGGGTCGTATCCCAGTGAGAGCACGACGGGGTAAAAAATCGGCACCGTCAGCATGATCAGGGCCAGGGCGTCGATGACGCAGCCCCCCAGCAGGTAGACCAGAATGATCATTCCCATGATCATGTAGGCCGGCAGGTTGAACGAGGTCACCCACTCGGCGATGTCGAACGGGATGCGCGTGATCGCCAGGAAATGTCCGAAGATGGTGGCACCCGCCACGATCACCAGAATCATGCAGGAAATCCGGGTCGTTTCGAAAAGCGACTGGATGAAGCCTTTCCAGGAAAGGTTTTTCCGGAACAGGGCGATCAGGATCGATCCAAAAGCCCCCACCGCCCCGGCCTCGGTCGGGGTAAAGAATCCCAGAAACAACCCGCCCATAACCAGCAGGAACAACAGCAGTGTTTCGATCAAACCGGACAGGGAGGCCATGCGGGATCGGAAATCCGCGCGCGGACCCCGCGGTGCCACCGCCGGGGAGAAATGCACCCAGATCACGATGGCCAGGATGAAGAGGACGGCCAGTAGCAGGCCCGGCACGATGCCGGCCATAAACAGTTTGCCGATGGACTGCTCGGTCATGATGCCATAGATGATGAAGACCACACTGGGTGGCACCAGAATGCCCAGACTGCCGCCGGCCGCCACCACACCGGCGGCGATCGTGTCCTTGTAGTGGTACTTGCGCATTTCCGGCAGGGTCACGGCCGCCATGGTGGCCGCCGTGGCATTGGTGGAGCCGCAAATGGCCGAGAACCCGGCACAGGCGCCGATGGTGGCGATGGCCATGCCGCCGGGCCAGTGGCCGATAAACTTGTAGGCCACCTCAAAGAGCCGGCTGCTGATGCCGGCGTGAAACGAGATTTGCCCCATGAGGATAAACAGGGGAATGACCGTCAGATTGTAGGAGCCGAAAACGTCAAAGAGATCTTTGGCGGTCAGGTTCAGGGCGGCATCGAAATTGACGATATAACCGAATCCGGTAAAACCGATCAGGGCCATGACGAAGCCGACCGGCATGCGGGAGAAGATCAGGATGAACAGGGCGAGCAGGCCGATAATGCCGGTAACGGTCGGGGTCATGCAACCATCCTTTGAGATGATGCGCTAAACAGGGCGCGTGTCGTATCCATTGCCAGGCCGGAGGACGGCGTTGCCGGAGACGTTTCCGGCTGTAAGCGATGGCATCTGGTCATTGTCCCATCATGACAGCGATGCTCTTGATAAACCGCACTGCCAGGACCAGCGTCAACAGGCAGCAGCCTACCGCGATACCGTAGACAAAGGGGTAAATCGGCATCTGCAGCGTCATGGAGACTTCGCCGAAGGACTTCAGGTCGGCGGCGTAAACCATGCACTGGTGGGACAGAAACCCGAAGAAGATCGCACAGACCAGGGCGTTGATGCCATCCACGAAGGATTGGGCGCGGGCCGGGAGCTTTTGGACTACAAAATCCACAGCAATGTGGCCCCGGTGGACCGAGGTGTAGCCCAACGCAAACGCAGCGAAGACGGCGCCCAAAAATCCCACCATTTCATATGTTCCGGGGATCGGATGCCGGAACAGGCGCAGGATGATATCCATGCAGGTCAGTCCCATCATCGCCGCCACCGCCGCCGCCGAAACCCAGTTGAACATTTCAGCGGTTTTTGCAATCCATTGTTCGATTCGCAGAATCAAGATGTCTCCTCACGCAAGGTTTCAACGTTCGGTCGCAACCGGATGGTCGTGCCAAAGCGCTATGCCATACCTCAAATGGTACCCGGAAGGCCAGCGAAAAAGCATATCGAGCCCCCTGTCGCCACCGAACGTTGTCGTCCCGCGGCCCTATTGATCCGTGGATTTGATCAGGCCGTTCAACGTGTTGACCATGTCGTCGCCCGGCAATCCCTTCTGGCTGGCGGTCGTCGCAAAGCCGTCGATGATGGGCTGAACCGCGGTCTTCCAGCGGGCATTTTCGCTGTCGGACAGTTCCAGGATCTGGTTGCCCAGGCTGAGGGTGAATTCACGGCCGGCCGCATCGTCCTTGTCCCAGGTTTCGCCATGAACATCGATCCATTCCTTGCTGACGGCGTCGAATACCTGCTGGACATCGGCCGGTAGTTTGCGCCATTTATCCTTGTTCATCACGACATACATGGCTGTGGTGTAACCCACACTTTTAGAATCGGTGGTGTATTTGATCACTTCGGCCTGCTTCCAGCCTTTAAGGGTTTCCATGGGGGCAAAGGTGCCTTCCACAACGCCCTTCTGCAGGGCTTCATAGGCGGCATTCTGGGGCATCGCCACGGGCACGCCGCCCAGGGTTTCCACGATACGGGCACTGAGGCCGGTAGAACGGATCTTGAGACCCGCCATTTCTTCGATGGACTGGACGGGTTTCTTGGTGTGCAGCAGGCCGGGGCCGTGGCCGTGCAGGTAGAGAACCTTCACGTCGTCGAGTTCTTTCGGCTGATATTTCTGGTAGTATTCATTGGCCGTGCGGGAGGCGACAATGCCGCTGGGGTAGCCCAGGGGCAGATCGAGGGCTTCCATGACCGGAAAGCGGCCCCGGGTGTAAGCAAACACCGACATGCCGATATCGGAGATGCCGTTCACCACGCCGTCATAGCACTGCTGGGGTTTGGTCAGGGTGCCGGTGGGGAAGATCTGGATTTTGACCTGGCCGTTGGTGCGTGCTTCGATTTCTTTGGCCCAGCTCATGGCGGCCTGGCACTGGCCGTGCGTGGGCGGGAAGAAAATGCTGTAGGTCAGGTTGATGGGGGCGGCCGATAGCGGGCCGGCCAGGGCCAGACCGAAAACCAATGCCAGAATCATGGGGAGCGCGAACTGTTTTTTCATGGGGCCTCCTTGCTTTCATGCTACAGGGTGAGCCAGATGCGTTACGACCATCCACGCCATTGACGGCACGTCTGCGCGACGGTCATGCGATCTGGGATGTCATGTTTTTACGGCTCTTAGACACGGCCCGGGTGGCCGAAGATCGGGGGTCGGAGTCGGGCCTGCATGCTCATGCCAGGACGAGCAGCAGGCCTTCAATAGATATAATCGTAGGCGTGGTAGCGGATATGTTGTAAAAGACGAAACGGCATACCATTGATCCTTAACATGATGGCCCATACTGATCAATGGGACAATGCTTGTCAAGTTCTTTCTGTGTCTACCACGGCGGGCCATAGGGCCCGCACCGCGGTGTCTCGCTGGAGCGCGCAGACACGAATTGGCCGGCCGTGACAGGCTGCCAGGCGCCTGGGCCGGCCACAGACACAACCCCCGTGACCGTCCGCCGAGTGACAAGTCGGTCTTGACTTCAAGGCACGTTGCGGTAGAAATGGGGGGTCATCAGGCAATAGCAATTCATGCGGCAGCTACAGCGCCGGTCATTGGTCTGAAATTGATGTTCTTTTCAAGGAGTATCCATGGTTACCTTCGCGTCACTGGAAGCCGGCCGCGACAGTATTGCCGTCGTGGGGCTGGGTTATGTCGGCCTGCCCCTGGCCATTCATCTGTCACGGCATTTCAAGGTGGTGGGCTATGACCTGAAGCAGGCCCGCATCGATGAGTTGCAGGCCGGGCGCGATCGCACCCTGGAAGTGGATGCGGAGGTCCTGCAGTCTTCAGCGTTGCAATTTACGGCCGATCCCGCGGCTTTGGCGTCGTGCCGTTTGATCATCGTGGCGGTGCCGACCCCCATCGACGGCCACCGGATCCCCGACCTGACCCCGTTGCGCGGCGCGTCCCAAACCGTCGGCGAGCAGCTGACGCAGGGGGCTTGCGTGGTGTTTGAATCAACGGTGTTTCCGGGGGCCACCGAAGATATCTGCGTTCCGATCATGGAAGCCCGGTCCGGCCTGGTTTGCGGGCAGGATTTTACGGTGGGGTACTCGCCGGAACGGATCAATCCCGGCGACAAGGTGCACACGGTGGATAAGATCACCAAGATCGTGGCCGGCTCCGACGCGGAGACGACCCGGCTGCTGGCCGGGGTCTATGGCCGGGTGGTGACCGCCGGCATCCACCAGGCGCCCTCCATCAAGGTGGCCGAAGCCGCCAAGGTGATCGAGAACACACAGCGCGATTTGAATATCGCCCTGATGAACGAACTGGCCATGATTTTCGACCACATGGCGATCGACACCCTGGAGGTGCTGGAGGCGGCGGGCACCAAATGGAATTTTTTAAACTTCCGGCCGGGTCTGGTGGGGGGGCACTGCATCGGCGTCGATCCCTATTACCTGACCTTCAAGGCGGAAGCCATCGGCTATCACCCCAACATGATCCTGGCGGGGCGCCGGATCAACGACAATGTGGGAAAATTTGTGGCGGAGAAAACCGTCAAGATGCTGATCAAGGGCAAGCGCCAGGTGCGCGGTGCCATCGTTGGGATTCTGGGGCTGACCTTCAAAGAGAACGTGCCGGATCTGCGCAATACCAAGGTGGTCGATATCATCCGTGAACTGCAGGATTACGGGATCAATGTGCGGGTTCACGATCCCCTGGCCGACCCGGAGGAGGCCCGGCATTATTATGGTCTCGAACTGGTTGCGTGGGATCAACTCGGCACCGTGGACGCCGCCATCCTGACCGTGCTGCACGACGACTACCGCAGCCGGGGGCTGGCGGCCATTGCCGCACGGCTGCATCCCGAATATCCGCTCTTATTGGACGTGAAAGGGGCGTATACACCGCAGGATGCCGACCAACTGGGCATCCACTACTGGCGGTTGTAGTTAGTGTCCTTCCATAAATGTCCAATTTGCCCGATATCGGCGTTGCGCGAAAAATGGATTCCTCGGAATATCAACCATATGCCTGCGGTTCAATTTTTCGCGCGCCTTGATCTCAAACAAACTGGCCGATTTCTGGTTGGACACTAGTTAGAATCGAGGGCCACGATGATCATGACATGGCCATGCAGGAGCCGAACGGTGGGCAGCATCTTACGCAAACTGTATAAAATCTATACCTGGCTGGTCGTTGCCCCCATCCTGGGAATTTCCACCGCTTTTTTCGGAGCCAGCGCCGTTATCCTGCTCTTTTTTCTCAAACCGCGGCTGGTCAGCACCCTTTGCGGTAAAACCTGGGCCCGGGTCAACAGTTTTGTCACCCCGATGCGGGTCAAGGTCATTGGCCGCCAGAACGTCGATCCGCGTCAATCCTACGTGATTGTCAGCAATCACCAGAGCCAGTACGACATCTTTGTGCTCTATGGGTGGCTGAATATCGATTTCAAATGGGTCATGAAGCAGGAGTTGCGCAAAGTGCCCGCCATCGGTATTTCTTGTGAGCGGCTGGGCCATATCTATGTGGACCGCTCCAACCGGGAGGCCGCTCTGGCCTCGATCAATGCCGCCAAACAGCGCATCGTGGACGGGACCTCGGTCCTCTTCTTTCCGGAAGGCACTCGCAGCCGGGATAATCGCATGCGGCCCTTTAAAAAAGGGGCCTTCCGAATGGCGCTGGATTTGCAGCTGCCGATCCTGCCCATTGCGATTCAGGGCACGCGTGATATTCTTCCCTCGGATACGCTGGACCTCTATCCGGGGCGGGCCACGATGTTCATCCATCCGCCCATTCCCATTGACGATTACAGCCACGACACGCTGGACGACCTCATGGCCCGCACGCGCGCCGTGATCGAGGCCCCGAATCCGACCCACTAGCGCAGCACCCGGGAGACCACCATGTCCCTGCATCTCGTTTTTCTTCTGGCCCCACTACTGTTGATCGTTCTACTGGTCTTCGAAAAGCGTGACAACCTGCGCGGCAAGCTGATGGTCAAGCCGGTGCTGTCCTGCCTGTTCGTCCTTACGGCCTTGGCGGCGGCGACCCATTTCAGTGCCTATGCGATCATCGTGGTGGCAGGGCTGGTGCTGTGCCTGGTGGGGGATGTCTGCCTGGCCTTTCCGCAGCGCACCATGTTCCGGGCCGGCCTGGTGGCCTTCCTGCTCGGACATGTCGCCTATATCGTCGCCTTTGTCGCTGTGGCCCGACCCAATGTGGGCTTGGGGGTAGCAGGGGCGGCGGCCCTGCCGGTGAGCGGTCTGGTTTACGTCCGGTTGCAGCCTTTCCTCGGGAGCATGCAAAAAGCGGTCATGGCCTACATCATCGTGATTTCGCTGATGGTCATCGCGGCCGGCGGGGTTTTCGGCGATGGGCAGCTGTCTGCGTCCGGACGCTTTCTGGTTCTCAACGGGGCCTTCAGTTTTTATCTCTCCGACATCTTCGTGGCGCGGCAGCGCTTTGTCCAGGCTTCTTTCTGGAATCGCCTGATTGGGTTGCCGCTCTACTATCTGGGGCAGTTTCAGATTGCCTATACCGCCGGTCTGTTGGGCTGATCGCCAATGACAAACCGCCTGCGGCAGCAATCCGGCACCAGGCGCCATGCACGCCGGCATGCATACAACGCAACATTTATTCGATCTTCTGATGGCCATATCCAAAGCCTCTTGAGGTCTTTTTCTCAAGGGGGGAAACTTCTATTTTCAGGGAAGGAATCCGCCCATGTCGACTGAGAGGTTGGGCACCGAACAGGGCTATCGGCATTTGATGGCTTATCTTCCGGAAGTTTTCTACCGCACCGACCGTGAGGGCACCATCACCATGATATCCCCGTCCGTCACCAATGTGCTGGGGTATCCGGCTGATGCCGTCGTCGGGAAGAACATGGCCCGGGATCTCTATCTTGACCGCCGCCAATGTGACCATCTCCTGGAAAAGCTGGCGCGTACGGGAACGGTAAACGACGAGGAAGTCGTTTTGAAGCACCATGACGGCCATGGTGTGCTGGTATCGGTCACGGCGCGGGTTGCCCACGACCCCGACGGTCGCCCCAACGGCGTGGAAGGCTTGTTTAATGACATTACCCGGCACCGCAAAATCGAGGATGAACGCACACGGTTGGCCGCGGCCGTCGATCAGGCCAGTGAACTTATTTTCATTACGGATACCGACGGCATCATCCAGTACGTCAACCCCTCCTTTGAGAATGTTACGGGCTACTCCCGGGAGGAAGCGGTCGGTCAAAAGCCTTCCCTGCTAAAAAGCGGCAAACACGACACCGCCTTCTATGCCGCGCTGTGGGCTACGATCACCGGCGGGACGGTCTGGAAAGGCCGGATTGTCAACCGCAAGAAAGACGGCACCCTATATGAAGAGGAAGCCACGATTACCCCCATCCGTGATCATACCGGCCGGATGGTCAGCTACGTGGCGGTCAAGCGGGATGTCACCCGTGAAGTGACCCTCACCAAACAACTGCGCCAGGCCCAGAAAATGGAGGCCATCGGTACACTGGCAGGCGGCATTGCCCACGATTTCAACAATATCCTGGCTGCCATCATCGGTTACACGGAATTGGCCCGCATGGACATGGTCGAGGGCACCCCCTTGATGGAGAACATCAACAAGGTGCTCGGCGCCAGCTACCGGGCCCGGGACCTGGTCGCTCAAATTCTGGCGTTCAGCCGGCAGACCGAACAGAAGTTGAAGCCCGTCAACATCAGCGCCATCGTCAAAGAAGTTCTCAAACT
This sequence comes from Desulfobacteraceae bacterium, assembly GCA_014237395.1. Classification (GTDB taxonomy): domain Bacteria; phylum Desulfobacterota; class Desulfobacteria; order Desulfobacterales; family UBA5852; genus JABZFP01. The sequence continues at coordinate 300,147 of JABZFP010000030.1, forward strand.
GCTGCGGGCCTCGCTGCCGGCCACCATCGAAATTCACCAGCGGCTTCTCATGCCGTTCGCCACCATCCTGGCCGATGTGACCCAGATCCATCAGGTGCTCATGAATATCTGCACCAATGCCGGTCATGCCATGCGGTCGAAAGGGGGTGTACTGGAAGTCTATCTGGGAGAGGCCCGCGACGAATTCGAGCCGCCCTTGCCGCTGCAGCATCTGACGGCGTCGGATCATATCTGCCTCGCCATACGGGATACCGGGCATGGCATGCCCCCTGACGTCATCGAGCGCATTTTCGATCCGTATTTCACCACCAAGAAGAAGGAAGAGGGCACCGGGCTCGGATTGGCCGTGGTCCACGGCATCGTTACCAGCCACAACGGGCACATCACGGTGGAGAGCACACCGGGTGAAGGGACCACCTTCAAGATCTATTTTCCCATTATTTTCGCAAAAGTATTCGACCGCAAGCAAACCCTGGGGGCCAAATTGCCGGGCGGGACGGAGCGGGTGATGCTGATCGACGACGAGGTCGATATCGTCCAGGTCAATCGCCAGATGCTCGAACGATTAGGATATACGGTGGCGGCTTTTACAGACAGCGCAGCCGCCGTTGCCACTTTTGAATCCGACCCCCATTGTGTGGATCTTCTGATCACCGACATGACCATGCCCGGCCTGACCGGTGATCATGTGGTGCAGGCCGTATTGACCCGGCGTCCGGATCTCCCGATTATCATGTGCACGGGTTTCAGCGAAATTATCACCAAGGAAAAGGCCCTGGGCATGGGGGTTCGCAAGCTGATGATGAAGCCCCTGTCGCTGGGGGCGCTGGCGCGGACGATTCGGGAGTTGCTGGATTGATCCCAATAAGATGGTATCTGGGGAAATTCGGTTGGCCTGTCTATGGAAATGATATCTACTTTCATGGGCCAACCGATAAGCGCTTACTGACAAGGAAGAATAGTGCTTCTGAGTTGTTACTTTTCTTACACGCGCAAGAAAAGTAACCAAAAGAAGGCGCCCGTGTCACGGGGGTTTCCTGCGCGTCGCCGACACGGCCGGCGTGCGCGGAAACTCGCCCGCCTGCGGCGGACTCAGACAATCCGCGCGCTTTTTCCGTCCGTATCGCCGATGCTCGACCCCGTGACAAAGGGGTAAACGTCACAATCATATTTTACGGAAACCGCACCATCCCCGAAAGCAATCCAGACCGAAAAGCGCTTGGCATAATATCCTGGTTGTATACAATGGGTGTTTAGTTTGGTTGAATACGGCATCAGTCAGTTAAGTGCCAAAAATAAGAAATATACACCAGATAGTAAGCACCCTATCCCGGACAGTATCGCTATCCATCCATAACTTTCCACCCGCAATTTAATTTTTCTTTCTTTATTTGATTCCGGTAAATTTCGGATTTCATCGTAATCCATCTTTTTGTATTTAAAAAAAAGATAGAAGATATATATTCCACTTGAGATACCTGAAATACCATACACAGTATCTTTAATGAAAAACTTCATAAGCTTTCCTTTTCATGAGGGATAAATATACAGAAATAGTATCAATTTTACGGTTCATTTTCTTTTATGTGAAAGAAAACGAACCAAAAGAAAACACCAATGCCACGGGGTTGTCCTGCGCGTCGCCGACACGGCCGGCACCCGCGGAAACTCCCATGCTATTTCCGTCCGCATCGTCGATGCTCGGCCCCGTGACTAAGGGGCAAATGACACAATTCCATTAATCTTATTATACGTAACGCAACGTCTGATCCCATTATACACGCTTCCCATTATGGCCTGGCCCGGTTCAACCCCACAAAGGCGCCGCCGTTGCGTTCGCAGATGGCGCGCATGAGGGCGGCGAAGCGGATGCCGGTGATGCCGCGGGGGTCGGTGAGCACGGTGGGAAAGCCCACGGCATGAATGCGCACCCGGCGCTTCCCACCGGGTCCGGCGCGGTTGATTTTATCCACGGCTTTGACAGCGGCCTGCATGTCCCGGCCGGAGTATTCATCCCCGAAGACATAGAGACTGATGTTTTTCTTGGGGTCGTAGAAGGACTGGATGGCCATGGTGATGCCCTCCACCGGGCTGCTGTTGCTGAAAGGCTGCCAGGTGGCCAGCGCTTCCAGAATCACTTCCCGGCGGCGTTTGGTGTCGGGGATCCAGCGGTCACGGTACTGGGGGAACATATAGTCCCCCATATCGTTCATAATCTGGATGCCCTTGACTTTGGGGTAGACGTTCAGGGTCTCGCGGATCTTCTTCTGGACGGTGCCCCAGGCGCCGCGCTGCATGCTGCCGGAGGTGTCGATGATGAAGATGATGTACTCGCTGTCCACCGGGATGCCGCCCACCGAGGCATTTGGTTTGGGCGGGCGTCGGGCGGAGAGGCGCTTCATCTCTTCGGTCAGATCCTGCAGGGTGCGGGCCATGCGTCCTTCAATGATATTTTGAACCTCGGCATTGTCGCGGGCGGCGGCATATTCGCCTTCGATGGCGGACAGATCGCCCTGCAGACGGGCCAGTTCTTTCTTGGCTTCGGTCAGCTGAATTCGCTTGGCTTCGAGCTCCCGCTCGATCACCAGGGATTCGCCGCGGATGTCATGTTTTTCCTCTTCCAGCCGGATGATGGCGGCATCGAGATCGGTCCGGGTCTGCTCGATCACCAGGGGCTCGCCGAATTTTGAGAGAACAAACAGCAGAATAATGGCCCCGAAGGCGCAGCAGATGCAATCCAGGAAGGAGAGGCTGAAGACTTCGATATCGCGGCGGCGCGGGCGCATGGTCAGGGCCAGTCCGGTGAGGGGCAGAAATAGGCGCCCCGGGTCAGGGCGGCCAGTTTCCAGTAGGCACTGGCCGCGGCCGGATCCCCTTCCAGGGGGAAGAGGATGACGTTGACGGGGATTTTGTCGGGCAGCATCTTGACGGCGCGATCGAAGAGCTGGAGACGCTTTTCGCCTGAAACCTTGCTGAACCAGGGCTTGTCGGTGCCCCTGGTGGGCAGCCCGTCCGTCACCAGGAAGACGTTATCCGGTTCCGGCCGGAGCTTACGCAAGACGTCAAAGGCGTTGGCCAGGCTGGTGCTTTTTTCGGGTACCAGCTTGTAGAGATGGTCGATGGCCTTGTTGAGCTGCGAAGCGTCGGACGTCTTCAACCAGCGGCCTTCGGTGCCCGGAAGCAAGGGCCGGGCGGTTTCGTTGAAAACGACAATCTGGTAGCGGCTGCCGGGCGGGAACTGGGCCGTCAGCCAGTCCACCGTGGCTAAAGCTTTGCGCCATTTGGGGGATTTGCGCTGCTGGTCTTCCGACAGGTTGCGGCGGCGGATGATACCCACGATGCTGGCGTCCAGCATGCTGGCGGAAGCGTCCAGCAGGATCAGAATATGGCCGCCGCCAACCTGCAGGTCGGTGAGATACTGCCGGTTGCCCTCGCCGGCAAACGAGCGCACCTTGGACCCGTAATCGTCCTCGTCCTGGCTGCCGGCCTTGAGCCGTTGAACCCCTTCGTCCAGCGAGCGCACATCGGCTTTCAGTTTGTTGGCGTTTTCTTTCAGCGCCAGGGTCTTGTCCTGATAGTGGGCGATTTCAAGCTGGCGTTCTTTCAGCACCGGTACGATCTGACGGGTGGATCCCTGGATGCGCACGAATTCCTGCTCGGTTGATTCCAGTGCGTTGCGCAGGTCCACCATGCGCTTGCGGCCCTCTAAAACTTCGCGCTCCAACTGGTTGACTTCGCTCGTCAGGTCCTGGGTGACCTGGTCGCGGCGCACGGCGCTGCGGGCGTTGACAATGACGAACAGCAAAATAATGGCCCCCAGACCGCAGCAGATGCAGTCGATGAAGGACAGGCTGAAGATATTAAGCGACCGGCGTTTCATCGTTTTCCAGACAGGCGATAACCTGCAGTTTTTCTCCGGGAGTGCCCACCCGGATCGATTGTCCCACGGTCAGTTCCGTTTCCCCGATGACTTTCACGCCGTCCACGAAGGTGCCGTAGGTGCTGGTGTCCGTGAGGACCAGGCGGCTTTCCCGTCTCACCACGGCGCAGTGGCGGCGGGAAACGCCTTCGGTCCGGCCATGAATGCGAATCCCGGAAGGGCCGGCCGGAATCTGGCAGCCGATGATCAGGGGGACCTCTGACAGCGGGTAGCCCCGGCTGCGGTAGAGAAGATGGGTGGCGACCGGTTGATCATCGGTCTGGTGGGCGCTCGGGGTCGGGACGGCGGCGTCCGGTCGATCATTGCCACGCGGTTTCCGGTTAAGGAAGGGCACGCCCTTGCGTCCTTCCGGCCGGGGAAAGTCGCCGATAAAAGCGAGGGCGCCTTTGGCACCGGCACCTTCGGACAGCGTCCGCACGCGGGCACTGGCAGCCGCCTCCAGGCGTTGACAAAAACCGGGCAGGCCCGCAGCGCGGTGGCTGACGAGAATCGTGCCCAGGGGCTGTTTGCGAAAATAGTCCTGCTGCAGGATATAGATCTGGCGGTGGATGGCATCCATCAGGGGTAACAGGGGGCGTTCCAGCGGGTCCCGTGCCAGCCGGATGCGGTGGGTGTCGTCGGGGGTTGCCATCGCGACTTCGGTGTCTTCGGCTTGCGTCAGGTCTTCCAGCAGGGTCGGCAGACGGTCATAAAGAGCCTGTTCGGTGTCGGCGTCGTGAAAGGGATCGAAACGGGTGCGGCGGACGAATTCATCGGCAATGGCCTGCATCCAGGCGGTCCGCAGACGGTCCAGACCGAAACCATCGACGGACGCGTGATCTAAAACGGCAGGGGCGCGGCGGCAGTCCAGTACGGTCAGAACAGTGCGGTGCAGGTGGAGATCGAGGTGCAACAGGATTTCTGTCGGGGCGTCTTTCGGAAGTGCGGCCAGGGCATGGGAGATAAATCCATCGACCGGAATGGCCAGGGCCTTCATGATGCCGGCCAGCAGTTCCAGCTGCGGCTCGCTATACGTATCCGGCACGGCCACCAGGACGTCCCGGTGCACCGGGGCCAACTGCTTCCAGATGGCTTTCAGGTGGGCGTGGGCCAGGTCGGCATGGGTCCACCCCGCATAGGCCGGGTCCTGCAGGGGCGCGCTGGTCAGCTGGTCCCAGAAGTAGTGGTTGGTCTGGCGCGGCACCTGGCGGCAGCGTTTTTCCGCGGCGACGCCAACCTGGAGGTGCCCCGCTTCGATGACGGCAAAACCTGGACTGGCTAGGGCGCCTGCCTCAATTTCCAGGAGCATTTCGTCAGGGCCAGCCGCCAGGATGCCCGTATCGTTCAATGCCAATCCGATCATATGCCACCTGCCTCCATCGGTCGGGTATGCAACCGTCGGGTAAGCTTTTCCTCGCAGTAGGCTTCGGTATCCAGGACATAGCGCTCCTGCAGCAGCTGCAGCTGGTGCAGGAGAAACATGAGCACGATGCTGATCAATAGCGCGATCAGGGTCGAGTTGAAGGCCACCCCCAGGCTCTGCGTTACCTCCAGGATGTCACCCTGCACCGCCTTGTGGGCATTCCCCAGGGCCTGACCGATACCGCGCACCGTGCCGATGAAGCCGACCGAGGGAATGGCCCAGGCAATGTAGCGGATCATGGCCAGTTCGGCATCCAGGCGCTCCCCTTCGGCTTCGCAGGACGCGTGCATGGCATGGGCCACATCCTGGATGTTGCGGGTCGAACCGAAACGGTGCAGGGCTGCCAGCAGGGTCCGGGGCAGGAGAGATTGCCGCTGGTCCGCCGGCAGGGCCTGGATGCGGCGCGAGAACACGAGGGCGTCTTCCGGCAGGATGCGGACGCCTTCGGCCAGCGGGATCAGGTCGAGGTTCAGCAGACCGCGATGCCGGATGGTGCTGATACCCTTGTATCCCATGATGGCCAGGGCCCAGAACATGAGAACAAAGCATGCTTCCTGTTCGTAGTCTTTCACCATGACGAACAGCGACTGGTCGCTGGAGGGGGGCTCGTCCGTTTCCAGGGCGGCGGCCTGGGCCGCGAGAACGGCATCCGCATTGGGCCGGATGATGGCCACGTAGGCGGCATGCACCAGGATCACGATGACGATCAGGGCGAAGACCTGGTAGATGAATTCAAGGGATACCGGCAGGTTCTGTTTCATAATGTCTTTCCTGATGTTGTGTCAAATTTCCAGTCATTAAATAGTGGGGTGCTTTTCAATTTGAAACTTTCCGGGCATCTCAAATAGGGCTGTTCATTTTCTTTCACGTGAAAGAAAACGTCAGTGTCACGAACCCTTCGGGTTCGCCTGCGCGTCGTGGCCCCGGTTGGACGCGCCGAAACTCGCCCTGTTGCAGCGGGGCGCAGACAGTCGCCGCGTTTTTCTCGCCCGCAACCCCGATGCCCGGCTTCGCGACAAAGGGGAAAACGGCAAAATAATTCAGACATTTTGCGACGGGTTCGTGAAACGTTCAAGATCAAGGCGCGTAAATTCCGAAGAGAGAGGCGTACAGAAATGTACGCCGCAATGATGAGGAATGCTGCGCAACGCCGATATTGGACGTTTCACGAACCCGTCAAATATCCACCGGGAAATCGACGGCCTTGTCGACCCGGATTTCTTCGGACGGGGAAAACGCTTTCAATTCGTCTTTCTGGCGGCGGTAGGCCCGTTGCCGGTCCTGGGTCGTCTTTTCTTTGCCGGTCGCCGGCGGATTGTCTTCCGGCGCAACGTCGGTCTGGGCCGGAGCGGTTGCGGCCGGCGGTGTTTCGGCCGACTGGGCCCAAAGGGCCGGTGGGGGGGCACCCAGCAGGCCCACCAGAAGTAACGTCATGCCGATCAGTCCGGCGGCGTGTTGTCGATCGTCGTTCATGGTGTACTTTCCACCGGGTCGACATACCGGCATACCCGGAAACCAAGGTCTTGGCGGGCCTCGTCCTGGTAATCCCGGTAGGCGACCCGCAGGTTGCGTATGGACGCGTGTTTCCAGCTGCTGCCTTTGATGACATGGTGCTGGCCCTCTGCCGGGCCGGTGGGGTCCGTGTCGACCTGCCCGGTCTGGAAGGGGTAAATGGTGTAGACGTCATGGCACCATTCCGCCACGTTGCCGCCCAGATCGAACAGGCCTTCCGGGTTGGGGGGAAACGCGCCCACCGGAGCGGCGGTGGGGTAGGCATCCTGGTACGTTTCGAGGGTGAGCGTCAGAATGTCAGCCGCACTGGCATCGGCGATATTGACGCTTTTGGCCGGCGGCGGATAACTTTCCCCCCAGGGATATTTCCAGGACCTGGCCGTGGCGCCGTAGCGCGCGCAGAATTCCCACTCGGCCTCGGTCGGCAGACGATAGCCGTTGCCGATGGGGGATGTCGAGCGCAGCTCACCGTTCACCTCCACGTAAACCGGCGGTAGCTTATCCTTGAGGCTGAGCCAGTTGCAGAAGCGGGCGGCCTGTTTCCAGGTGACCTGGACGGCCGGCTGATCGGCCTGGTTGAGGCTTTTACCCTTGAAGGCGCCCGAATCATGTTCGGGCTGAAACGCACGGAACTCGCGGTTGGTCACTTCCTTGAGCCCCATGAAGATTGGACGCGTCAGAAGGATGACCCGCAGGGTTTCGTTGGCGCGGCGCCCCTGCTCCCGGCGGGACGCCCCCATTTGAAAACGGCCCGGTTCGATCCGTTTCAGGCGGTATCCGTTGGACGCCCGGATGACGCCGGGGACCTCGGTGGCATTCGTGCGCTTGCTGGCGACCTGCAGTTCGATCGGGAAGCCCGGCCGGGGTGTGATGCGGCGGGTGAAGGGTGTGAATCCTTTTTTGCGGATCTCAAGGTGGTGCGTCACGGCCAGCAGTGAGATTTTTTCAGGGACCGGGCCATAGGCGCGGCCGTCGATGAAAAGCGTTGCACCGTCCGGCGCATGGCGCAAATGGACGATCCCCATAAGCGGTGTCAGCTGCATTTGGATATCGGTTCGCTCTCCCGAGCGGACGGTGACTTCCCGGGAAGCGGGGGCGTAGCCGGATTTGGAAAGCTGGACCATGTGGGGTTGATCCGGTGCAAGATCGACTTCCAGGGGTGTCTGCCCCTGGTATTGGGAGCCGATCATGACGTTGGCGCCTGCCGGCTGGGAGGTGATGGCCAGACGGCCGTCCAGTGGCGCCAGGATGGCGGTCTCGACCGTGATGGGCTGTCCGGCCGTGACCGGAACCATTTTTTGCCAGGGTTTGTAGCCGGCATGCTGAAGTTCCAGGCGGCGGGTGCCCGCGCTCATGGGCATGGTGGCGGGCGTCAATCCCCCGGGGGTGCCATCGATGCTGATCTGCGCCTGCGCGGGAATCGAGGTCACGGTGACGTCGGCATAGTCGGGTATCAGGCCGATTGTCAGGGCTTGTCGGCGTCCCATGCCCTCGACGTCGATCATGGCTTCGAAGAGGCGGTAAAGGGGGGCTTCGATCTGGAGTTGATGCGCTCCGGCTGCAACTTCCAGATCGTTCAGGGGTGTTGCCCCGACGACGTCCTGGTCGATCCGGATGCGCGCGGCGGTGACGACGGACGCTGGTTGGTCCGCGACATGGGTCGTGATGGTCAGGCGGCCCGGTAGCTTGACCATCGACAAGTCCAAGGTCTGGCGCGCCTGGGCGCCAATGGTGATATCGGTGGACAGGGGTTCATACCCGTCCTTGACAGCGGTCAGGCGGTAGGTGCCGGGGCGCAGGAGATAGTAGCCTTTTAAGCGTGGTGTCAGGAGGGCGCCCTGGATCGTCACCCGGTCGGGTTCCGGTTGGATCGTGAGACGCAGCTGGCGGGCCGTGAACACGAACCACACGCCGTACAGCAGGCCCGCTAAAAGGAAAACGGCGATCAGGCCGACGATCTTGCGGCGCCGGGAAGGGCGGGGCGGGGGAGTGTGGTGCGACGGCTCAAAGGGAAAGGGGGCAATGGTCCGGGGCGCCGCAGTGTCCGGCGGGGTGGTGTCCCGCGAGGGGGGCGATCCCGGAGGTTTTAGATCTTTTCCGTGCATTGCACCGCGACCTGGGTAGGCCCCTGTCCGGGGCGGATTCGGATGGTGTGGCGGACATCTTTATAGCCGTCGCGCGCACCCATAACGGTATAGGTTCCGGGGCGCAGTTCCAGTGTGCGCGACAGGAATTGCCCCAGCCGTCCGACACGATAGACGGTGACTTCCGTTTGGTCATCGGAGGTCAGGGTGACCACGACCGTTGCCTGGGCATTTTGCACCATTCGATCCAGGGATGCAATCTGGGATTGCAGGCGCGGTCCCTGGGGGGCGACCTGACGCAACTCCACCAGGAGTTGTTCCGCTTTGGCAAGGTAGACGTCGTTTGCCAGATCGCCGGGGTGCGCCATGTAATACGCCACGCGTTTTTCCAGACGCAGGCGTTCTTCGGCCCGGGCAGCACCCTGGACGGCAAATTGGATCGTTGGATCGATTTCCAGAACCTGGCGATAGTGGTCCAGCACCTGGGGCCAGGATTCTGTTTTTTCGGCTGTTTGGGCCTGCCGCCGCAACGCTGCGATGCGGTCGTCGCGGCCGGCGGCATCGATCTGGTTGAGGGCATCCAGGGCTTCGGGTGCCCGGGGTTTGAAGGCCAGGGCCCTGTTGATATCACGGCGGGCTTCGGCATAGGACCGGCGATGAAAGGCGGCCAGACCGGCGGACATGTGGTGCTCAAACTGGGCCGCGGCCACCTGGTTGCGAACCCGGGGAACCGCGGCCTGGGCGGGCGGCCACTCCGGATCCAGCGCCAGGGCAGCTTCAAAATCCGCCAGGGCCAGCGCCAGGTTGCCGGCGGTTTCATGGGCTTCGCCGGTCTGCATGAGGGCCACGACGTCGGCGATTTTGGCCGCACGTTCAAGCCCACGCAGGGCGACCGGGTTTTGCGGATCGATTTTCAGGGCCAGGGTGAAATGGCTACCGGCTTGGGTGCCGTCGCCCTGGTTCAGAGCGGTCCGGCCTTCCGTCAGCAGGCGTGCCAGAGCGTCCGGGGACTTGGCCAGCAGGCCGCGCGCCTCTTGGGCCGCTGTGGTGTAATGCCGGACCGCGCCGGTGTAATCGGTCTGCAGAAACGCCTCATCCCCGTTCATGGCTTCGCTGGAAATGGCGGCATAAGCTTCCGGCGCCCATTCCGGGCCGCCGATGGCTTCCAGATCGCCCAGAGCCTGACGCCAATCGGCCAGTGCCTTCTCCGCGGTGCTTTCGTCACCGGTCGGCGGTGATTCGGGCGGCAATGGGGTCTGTGGCGCCTGGCTCGCGGCGGGTGGTGGTGTCGGGGTTGCGATCGCCGCCGGTTGCGGTGTCAAAGGGTTTCGGGCGAGATAATGGAGCAACAATCCACCTCCCGCCATGATCAAAAGGGCCAGGATGACGAGGAAGGCGGGCATCTGCCATGATCGGGCCTTCCCGCCGGGGCCCTGGCGGTTTTCCTGCGCTGCAAACGGTTGGGGCGTGATCACATCGGCGGAGGCGGCAGAAGCGGATTCTTCCGGTTTCAACGGTGTTTCCCGGGGCGGAATTGTTCGGCGGCGATGCCCGGCCAGGGCCTGATCCATGGCTGATACCACTTGGGCCATACTTTCCGGGCGGTCTTCACGGCGTGTGGCCAGCATGCCGACCACCATCGTGATCAGTTCGGGCGGCAGGGGGGCGGCAGCGCCTAAAGAGCGGCGAAGGCCATCGGCGGATAACCGCTCATCGATCTCGCCGTCGCTTCCCGTAAGCGTCTCCAGCAGCAGGACGCCGAAACTGTAGATGTCATCGGCGGGATGCGGCGGCAATCCCTGACGCTGCTGGGGGCTCATGCAGTGACGCGATCCGCCGCCGTGAAGGGCGGTCCGCTCCGCGTCGATCCGGTAAACACCGGCAATTCCGAAATCGGTCAAGCGGGGGTGATCCTTCCGGTCCATCAGGATGTTGCCCGCTTTCACATCCCGGTGGATCAAGCCCTGTCCATGGACGTAAGCCAGGGCCAGGGCCGCCGACCCCAAGGGGCGCAGACGGTCTTCCCAGGGACGTTCTTTCGTTTTGTTCCAACGATCGAAGCTGGGGCCGTCCACCCATGCCATGGAGATAAAAACGGCTTCGCCGTCGTGGTGAAAGTCGTACACCGGGACAATATGGGGGTGGTTGAGACGGCGGGCCAGGCGGCATTCATTTTTCAGGAATTCCACCTGGGCCGGGGCCGACGCCAGCGCGGGGTGCAGCAGCTTGATGGCGATGTCGAGGTCCAGATCCCGGTCGTGCGCCCGCCAGACTTCCCCCATGCCGCCTTGCCCCAGGGGGTGGGAGAGCTGGAAACGGTTCAAAAGGATCTGGCCGCGGTGGGCCTGCAATGGTTCGGTTTCGGTCATAGCGCGCTGCAGTCATCTTCTTTGGGTTGGTCTTCTTTTGGAAAGAAGACGGCTTCGCAGAATGCACAATATCGGTGTCGTTTGGCATTCTTCGTCGCTATGGTGTTGTTGCTTTCGCGTCCGGTTCACCATCAATATCGACAAAGGATCTTTGCCAGGAATCACCCTTCGGCGGCGTCTGCGGGAACAACATCCGGCGGCACGATACCGGTTTCCCGTAAGTAGATTTCCTTGAGCAGTCCCCGCCACTGGCGGTACTGTTCCTGCGCCGTGCCGGTAAGCTCGTGCGTTTGTCCCTGGATGTCCAGAATAATGGGCTCCATGTCGGCCCCGAAAGATTCGCTGAGTTCCTGAATAGCGGCCGCGTGCATGTCGGCCTGTTTGGAGATGTTCAGGCCGCTCATGAATACCTGGCCGCCGGAGAGCAGCAGCAGGCCCTCAAGGATATTGGAGCTGCTGCTGCCGCCGTAGACCTCCAGCGCAATGGCCGCGGCCACCAGCAGCACGCCGCCAACCTTGCGGATAAGGGCGGAATTTTCCACCTCTTCCCGGGCCAGGCGTTCGGTGAGGTCGAGCTTGCGCCAGTTCTCATAGGCGGTCCACATGCTGGCGTAAAACCCGTCATAGTATTGGTTCAGGGTATCGACGAACATGTACTCCCGTTCGCGAATGGTCATGAGGCGCTGCATCATGGGGTCGCCGTCGGCCGGCAGGCGTTTGGGCTGAAGGGCGCCGTCTTCGTTTTCCACCAGGTAATCGCCATAGGCATCCGGCGCGAAATCCCGGGCGAATTTGAGTTGGGACACCCGGCGGATTTCGAGGATTTCCTCCGGTGTCAGCATTTCGCGATAGGCGGCCATTTCGTTGGAGATGGTGTTGTAAAGATCCTGAAAGGCATCTTTCTGCCAGGGGATGTTGTCCCGGTAATTTTCGCCGGTTGCCCTGGCCTCGTAAGCCTGCTCAAACCACTGGCGGCCCGTGGCGTCGGTCACCGTCACTTTGATGACCAGGGTTTGACCGTTGGATTCCAGGATCTCGCCGTTGACGACGACATCATGGGACGCCCCTGTTTCGGGCAGGACCCGAACCGCCCCCCATTGGCTGCTCTGCTGCAGGGTGTTGCGCAGATGGCAGGGGATGAAATGGCCTTCGGACTGCCGGACCCTGTTGTTGGTGCCCTTATCCTCGGCGTCCTCCTCGGTCATTTCGGGACTGCTGAAAACCACCACGCCCACGTCGAGCAGTTCGGTTTCGGGGATTTCAACCTGGGCGATCTGGATGCCCGTGGGTTTGATGTCGCGGGCGTTGTAGGAGGCGCAGCCGGTGGTCAGCAGGGCGAGACTGTATATAACCACCATGAGGCCGGCGGTCCATTGACGTGCCCGATGGCTTGCCGGGCCCCGCGTCGCTCGCCTTTGCAGGGGCGCCAAGAGGGCTATAGTCCTTTTTTGTAGTCGCGGTATTCTTTCCACAATTTTTCTTTCAGGACCGGATCGGTTTCCTTTTCGGCAGCTTCGCGCAACTGTCGGGCCACGATGTCGTCATCCTGGGAATCGGTGGTTTGCTCCGATTGTCCGGCGGCCGCTTCCGTGCCCTGACCCGGGGAGGACCTGGGCGATTGCTGCGAGCGATCCCGGCCGCCGCCGGTTTCTTTGCTGCCGGGATCCTGGCTGGCTTCGCCGGTTTCGCCCTCCATGCCTTGCATGCCGCCTTGCTCGGAACTTTCGCCGGTCTGGTCGCCGCCGCCGGATGACGATGTCCCGCTTTCCATGCCGGTTTCGCTATTTTCCGTTCCCTCACCGCCGCCGCCGTCGCCTTCACGCAGCCCCCGGGCGGCCTGGGCCGCTTCCTGGGCGAGTTGTTTCATCTTCAGTTCGGATTCCACCCGGGCCAACTCGTTTTCGGTGAGCAGCATGTCATCGAAAGCGGCGATGGAACGATCCAACTCCCGCTGGAGTGCCCGCAGCTCGTCAAGTTCCTGGTCCTCGGGAATATCGAGGGCGGGTGCGGGAAGGGGCGCATCCGGGTTGCCGCCCTGGGATGCCGGTCGGGTGCGGTTCCGGACCTGTTCGAGCTGTTGGACGATTTTCCTTTTTTCTTCGGTGAGCTGGCGGACGCGATCCAGGTAGGTTTCGTAGAGTGTGATGCGGTCCTGGGAAGCGTCGGCGGAAGAACGATAGCGCTCCAACTCGGTCTGGATGCGTTGTTCGGTGGCCACGCCGATTTCCAGCTCCAGGCGGGCCGCGGCCAGGCGATCCTCCAGGGAGGCCGTATGCCCCGGCGCACACATGCTCAGGCCAAGGACCAGGCAATATAACCAGATCCATACTGGACGTTGTGCCCGCATCGGCTTCGATTCCATTCTTTGGGCCGTCACGATCAAGGGGCCCGAAAGCGACTTTGGTGCCATACACCAAGGGTACCCGCGTTGTGTGGATACCATGGCGTCACTGCACCCACCTGCTTTCCGTCGATCTGACGGCCGGTTGTTTTTAACCAATTTATATTACAACATAATTAGTGATCTGTACCCGTGGTGTCAAGCATGGCAACGGCATCCCGGCGGCGCGGCTCCGGGGCTGCGCTGCCGGGATGCCACGGCAAGACGGTATCCGGGATGTGACCTGCCGGCCCGGACATCGGAGGGCCTGGCGTCACCCCTTGTCGTTCAGGGCCGCATGGGCGGCGGCCAGACGGGCTACCGGCACCCGGAAGGGCGAGCATGAGACGTAGGTGAGACCCATCTGGTGGCATTGCACGATGGATTCGGGGTCGCCGCCGTGCTCGCCGCAGATGCCGCACTCCAGGTCCGGGTTGACGGAGCGCCCTTTTCGGACGGCAATGGCCATCAATTCGCCCACGCCTTCCCGGTCGATGGTGGCAAACGGGTTGTTGGGCAGGATCTTGTTTTCCATGTAGTCCACCAGGAAGCCGGTTTCGGCGTCATCCCGGGAAACGCCGAAGGTGGTCTGGGTCAGGTCGTTGGTGCCGAAAGAGAAAAATTCGGCATAGGTCGCGATCTGGTCGGCCGTCAGGGCCGCCCGGGGAATTTCGATCATCGTGCCGAATTTGTAGACCACCTCCATGCCCTGCTCTTCCATGACCCGCTGGGCTTCTTCTTCCAGAATGCGGCGCTGGTATTTCAACTCGTTGACGTGACTGGTCAGCGGGATCATGATTTCCGGGTGAACGTCAACGCCGTCCCGGGTGACCTGGCAGGCCGCTTCGAACACCGCCCTGACCTGCATGGTCGTCAGCTCGGGAACCAGCATCCCCAGACGTACCCCGCGCAGCCCCAGCATGGGGTTTTCCTCCCGCAAGCTTTCCACCCGTTTGAGAATACGTGTCTTTTTGCCGTATGCCTCAAGCAGGTCGTCGATCGTTTCCAGATCGGCGGCGTGCTGCATACGAATTTTGAGGTCGGACAACTCCTTCAATAAATCCAAATGGTTAGGCAAGAATTCATGTAGAGGGGGGTCGATCAAACGGATGATCACCGGCAGGCCGTCCATGGCCTTAAACAGGCCGGCAAAGTCGTCGCGCTGGAACGGCAGCAGGGCACCCAGGGCTTCCCGCCGTTCGATGGGCAGATCTGCCATGATCATTTTCTGGATATGCGGCAGCCGGTCGGTCTCGAAGAACATGTGCTCGGTGCGGCAGAGGCCGATGCCTTCCGCACCGTATTCGCGCGCCCGGCGGGCATCGTCCGGATAGTCGGCATTGGTCCAGACGCCCAGGCGGCGGTAGGTGTCGGCCCAGGCGAGCAGCTTGATCAACCAGGGGTCCTTGATGTCCGGCGCCGTGGTGGTCAGCTGGCCGCTGTAGATTTCGCCGAGGGTGCCGTCAATGGAAAGCCAGTCGCCTTCCTGGATCACTTCATTGCCGATGGTGATCTGGCGTTTGCCCATGTCGATCTTGAGCTGGGAAACCCCCACCACGGCCGGCTTGCCGAATTGCCGGGCCACCAGGGCGGCGTGACTGGTGCGTCCTCCCCGGCTGGTCAGAATGCCTTTGGCGGCCAGCATGCCGTGCACGTCGTCCGGCTTGGTTTCCGGTCGCACCATGATGACCGGTCGGTCTTCGTTCTTGGCCCAGGCTTCTGCCAGATCAGCGTCCAGCGCGACCACGCCCACGGCGGCGCCGGGGGAGACATTGAGGCCGGTCGCCAGCATCTGGCCCATTTCGCGGGCCGCCTGGGCGGATTCCAGGCTGAACTGGGGATGGAGGAAGAAGTCGACCTGATCCGGGGAAACCCGCAGCACGGCTTCTTTACGGCTGATGAGGTTGTCCTCGGCCATGTCCACGGCAATGCGCACGGCGGCCTGGGCGGTGCGTTTACCATCACGGGTTTGCAGCATCCAGAGATGGCCATCCTCGATCGTGAACTCCATGTCCTGCATGTCGCGGTAGTGCTTTTCCAGCCGTTCGGCGATATCGACCAGTTCCCGGTAGGCGGCGGGCATTTCCTCCTTCAACTGGGAGATGTCGCGTGTCATGCGGATGCCAGCCACGACGTCTTCGCCCTGGGCGTTGGTCAGGTAGTCGCCCTCGATCATTTTTTCGCCGGTCGAGCCATTGCGGGTCATGGCCACACCGGTGGCGCTCGTTTCTCCGAGGTTGCCGAACACCATGGCGACGATATTGACCGCCGTGCCCAGGTCGTGCGCAATGCCGGCGGCCTTGCGGTAATCGATGGCCCGTTTGCCGTTCCAGCTCTTAAAAACCGCCTCGGTGGCCAGGCGCAGCTGGTTGTAGGGATCCTGGGGGAATTCCATTTTGGCATGGCGGTAGAAGATCGCCTTGAAGGCTTCGACGACGGCCTGGAGGGCATCGGGCGGCAGTTGGGCATCGTTTTCGGTCTGATGGGTGAGGCGGGCTTTTTCCAGCACTTCTTCAAAGAAATGGTCCGGGATTTCCATGACCACGCTCCCGAACATTTGAATCAGGCGTCGGTAGGCATCGTAAACGAAACGGCTGTCGTCGGTCAGGCGGATCATGCCCTGGACGGTGGCGTCGTTCAGGCCGATGTTCAATACCGTGTCCATCATGCCGGGCATGGAAAACTTGGCCCCGCTGCGGCAGGAGACCAGCAGGGGACGGGCTGGATCGCCGAACCCTTTGCCGCTGGTTTCCTCCATGGTTTGCATGGCGCCCAGCAGCTGGTCCCACATGCCGTCCGGGAACAGGTTGCCGGCCTCGATGTAGGTATTGCAGGCTTCGGTAGTAATGGTGAAGCCCGGGGGGACGGGCATGCCGATGCGGGCCATTTCAGCGAGATTGGCGCCTTTGCCGCCCAGAAGGGTCCGCACGTTTTCCCAGTCGCCGCCGGCTTTGGCCTGAACTTCATCCACTTCGTCAAAACGATAGACCCATTTTGTCATAACCGACCCCTTTCAATTGAACTGGTCTGTATCCTCCCGGGTGGGGACCGAATGCCGGCCCGGTCAGGGGAGGGGGATTTTATGTTGGAAAAAGAGGAAAGACCGCATAAAGTTGGCGATTGCCAGACTCTCTTGACGCTATTTATACGTCAAGGCACGAAAACCTGTCAATTGCCAAGCAAAACAGGCGGTCGGTTTTTCAGCCGAAACTGTAACCTTTCACTGAGACCGTGGTCTGTATGCTCCAACATAGACGCAAACCAACCCTAACGACACGACAAAAGAGGAGAGGATCGTATGAAACGAAGCTGGAACCCTTATCTGGCAGGCGCCTTGACAGGACTCTTGCTGGTCCTGTCCGTGGCCGTGGCCGGACAGTATTTCGGGGCCTCGACCACCTTTGCGCGCGGGGCGGCCGCGATCGAGCAGACGGCCGGAGTGGACACCTCCCGCTATGAATACTTCTCCACCAAGGGCGGGAAATACGGCCCGGATTCCCTTCCCAACTGGCAGCTGCTGTTCGTCGTCGGGATCGCGCTGGGGGGATTGGGCGCCTCATTGGCTTCCGGCACATTCGAAATCAAGCGCGTTCCCGACATGTGGGCCGCCCGCTTCGGCGATCGCCCGTTATGGCGGAACCTGACGGCGTTTGCCGGGGGCGTTGTTCTCATTATCGGCGCGCGCCTGGCCGGGGGGTGCCCCAGCGGGCACGGACTGAGCGGACTGTCCCAGCTGGCCGTGAGCGGCTTTGTGGCCCTGGCCTTTTTCTTCGGCGGCGGCTGGGTTTCGGCAAGACTGTTGTACGGCAAAGGAGGGGAACGATGATGAGCCTACTCTATGGACTGGTTTCAGGGATTCTGTTCGGCGTTCTCCTGCAGCGGGCCGAAGTGCTGCGCTACGACCGCCAGGTGGGGGCTCTGCGTTTGATGGACATGACCATCTTTAAATTCATGCTCACCGCCATCATGGTGGCCTCTGTGGGGATTTATTTCCTCAAAGACATGGGGCTGGTTAGCCTGAGCCTGAAAGAAGCCGCCTTTGGTGCCCAGATCGTGGGCGGGACCCTTTTCGGTATCGGCTGGGGACTCTTGGGCTACTGCCCGGGAACCGCCGGCGGAGCCCTGGGGGAAGGGCGCCTGGACGCCGCCTGGGGCCTTTTGGGCATGCTGGCCGGGGGCGCGGTTTATGCCGCCATCTATCCGGCCTTGAAGGCCACCGTGCTCGGCCTGGGTAAAGTGGGCAAGGTGACCCTGCCCCAGGTGATGGGCGTGTCGCACTGGGTGGTGATTGCGGCCATGGCGATCCTGTTCCTGGCAATGTTTCGGCTGTTTGAGAAAAAAGGACTCTAAGCCGGCAGGTTTTTTCCTTGCCATCAAGGCGCCCGGCGGATGGGTTTCCGTACGGGCGCCTTTCTTTTTCGGCGACGGTGCGGTCAGACCCGTCTCAACCGAAGTGGCTTTATCCTTCAGCCGATCGGATCGGAAGGGCCGCGGTCTGCAATTGCAGGAGGTGTATCCTGCCAGCTGCCGGTGTCCTTGACCCTGCGGCGGTTTGCGCATAAAGTGGACGGCAGATTCTCTCTCTTTCCTTAATGACGAGGTGGCACCATGTCGGAACTGACCCGATCGCAAAAGGCCCGGGTGGCCATTCGCAGTTTCAAGACGGGGGTCGATGCCATCGGCCTGCGCGGCTACTACCGCCCCAAGGATCTTCTGGGGCAGGCCCTGGCCGACAGCCTGCGGACCCTGAGCCCCGAGATATACGGATCCATGAACGACCCCCGGGTGGTCGAACTCAAGGGGTTGGAGTACGTCATTGACCGCCTGCCGAGGGGTATCGAGCGCTGCAACCGTATCATTCTGACGGAGGAGGGCGGGTTCGAAGGAACCAATTTTGAAAAGATCGAACCCCCCAAACGTCGTCGGATCTCCTTTATGGTCAGCGCCACCGAGATGTGTTTCGTCATCACGCGCGGATTGAGCGAGATCTACGATATCATGACCCACCTGACCTTCCTCACCATCGAAGCCAAGAAGATCCAGGAGCGTATGCGGGATGAGTCGGGACACCTGACGGTGGAGTGGAAAGAACTGGAGAAAATCGTTCACGCCGCACCGCTATCCGGCGGGGAGCTGGACCAGGCCCTCTGGAACCTGAGCATCCTTCTGGGTCGCTCCTTTCAGGAAACCCGGGAAACCTTTGAAAGTCTCGAGATCGGGCGCAAGGAATGCAACAGCAACGCCGGACTGTTCGCCCTGATCTACCATCTGGGCCGCCGTGTCGATGAAGAGAAACAGTCGCCGGAGAATGCCCTGATCGTTTACCTGACACCCGCGCTGATGAACAGCATCGGCCATCACAAATACGGCAAACCATGGGCCAACGATATCAAGGCCAAGCTCGTGGCATTGGGATTGGCGGAGCGCCCGCTGCACATTATCAGCGCCAACCTCCACAGCGTGGTCAATCTTCTCTACGGGCCGGCCGCTCTGGCCGCGGCCGGCGACAAGGCCGGGACAGGCGATGTGGTGTCCATGGTCTGCCGCCTGATAGAGCAGAAGACAGATGTTTGCGCCATTGGGGCCACGGCCGGGTTGTATCCGCTGCCGGATCGTTCCGGGACCCATGTGGATTGTCAGATTATCGACACGGCGCTTCTGGGGCCGGGCATGGCCCACCCGGATCTGTGCATGGCCCCTCTCCGTGAGGCCGCCGTCAAACCCGTGATTCTGGTGATGGATTACGCTTTCGGTGTCCAGGCCTTTGAACTGATGGAAAATCTGCTTTACCCTCACTGGGAAGACGACCGGAAAAGGCTTCTCAATATCCGGTCCATTGCCGTGATGGGCAAGGCCGGCATTCTGACGGGGAACAAGGGCGAGATCATGCTGGCCACGGCCCATGTGATCGAGGGCACCACCGACAATTACACGGTGCCCAACGACTTGGCCGCGGAGGATTTCGCATCGCAAATTCCGATCCACACGGGCCCCATGCTGACGGTGGTGGGCACATCACTGCAGAACCGGGATGTGCTCTACCGCATCCAGCGGGGATGGAAGGCCGTGGGCCTGGAGATGGAGGGCGGGCATTATCAGCGCGCCATCAACGCCGCCATTATCAAGGGCAACATTCCGCCCGAAACCAAGACCCGCTATGCCTATTATGCTTCGGATAACCCGCTGAAAAGTGGTCAGACCCTGGCTTCCGGCCCCATGGGCCAGGACGGGCTGGCACCCACCTACCTGATTAGCAAAGTGCTGCTGGAAAAAATCCTGGCCGATCCCGGATGATCCGGGTCCGTGTGAGCGGCGAAGATCCGGTCGGCCGGCTGCCGATCTTACGGAAGCCCTTTCCCCTCATTCTGCCGATAAAACAGTTGTCCTTTTGCCGATGCCTTGTTAAGTGGACCTGCCATGGAGGACCCGCGACCTTGGGACGACGCCCAACGCAACCGGGGCAAAACAGCGATTGCCGGAATGGAAGCATGACATACCGACGCGTTATTTCGCGACCTACGAAGCCCTTGAAAACGCCTTCCGCGAGCGCGTTGCCGGGCTGGTGCCACGCTATCATGCCGGAACGCGGGTGTTCTGGGACGATTTCCAGCGACTCTACAGCCGCTCGGGCGTATTTGCGCCGGAGAACGGCGAAGCCTATATCACCAGCAATCCACGGGACTGTCTGGCATTCGGAACACCATTCCAGGTGTTACAGGGCGCATGGCTATCGGCCTCCCGGCCGAATGCGGCCGCCCCTGAGGACCCGGGCCGGGTGGCAAAACGCTTCGGCCTGTCCGGGCACCTGCACCAATCGATCCGCACCCTATCCGGCGGTGAGACCGTACGATTGGCCCTGGCCAAGGCCCACCTCATGGCGGCGTGTGCCGCTCGCCTGACGGTTGCCAGCCCTTTCAGCTGGCTGTCCCTTGATCACTGGCATTTGTTTCGGGAGTTGGTGGATCATTATCGATCCCGTGGCACGGCGCTGGAACTTTTTGCCCTGGATGGGGAGGCGTCTACCCTGGCGGGTGAGGACAGAGACGAATCCGCGGCTGTGCCCCTGCATTTTACCTGGCGTCTAAACGCCCTGCAGCTGGATCTCGGTTCTCTGATCGACCGCCTGCACGACCGACGCGTCTGGGTTGGTGTTGCCCCCCGCGAGGAAACACTGGCGTCACCCTGTCTTTTATGCGGGGACAACGGCCAGGGCAAAAGCCTTGTCGCCAAAACACTGGCCGGCGCGCTGGCGTATACGGGCGAGGCCCGGGTCGAAGGGCCTCGGGGGGCACGACGGGTGCGCCTGCTGTTCCAGGACGTGTTCAACCAGAGCCTGATGCGATCCATGCCGCAGCTGGCCCCCCGGGGGGAAGACGACGGTGTGGCGGCGGCTTACGACGCCATCCGGGATGTCATACGGCACCGTGCGCCGCTGGCCGGCCGAACCCTGCCCGCCTTTGGCGACCGCCGTCACGATGCGGCGCCCCTCAGCCTGCTGGAGATGAAAATCCTCCTGACGGCTTTGCGGCTGGTGGATCATGACGCGGTCTTGATCCTGGACGAACCGGACTGGGGCCTGAGTCGTCCGGATGCCGTGGCATTCGTGGCGGCCGTGGTCGGTGCCGCCCACGATCGTGGCGTGCCGGTGATATTGATTTCACACAAGCCCTGGTGGCGCAACCTGGCCCGCAGCGTACGCCGGGTCAGCAAGGAAACCGTATCGTCGGGGGCCGACGGCTGCCTTTTCAGGATCCGTATCGATGCGGATCCGGGAGGCCCTTCGTGAAAACGCTTCCGCGGCTGCTTTGCCTGACGGTCTTGGCCGTGCCGGTGTTTGCCGGATTGTCGCCTTTCCCGTCCGGGACCGAGGTTTTACCCGGCGTGCCATGGGGGCCGGTGCTGCACGTACTGCTGGTGCTGGGGGGCGTGGCCTGTGTTTGCGGCCGGGCTTTTCTGGCAAATGTGGTCGCGGTGACAGCCCTTGTTCTCTCCTCGGTCGTATTTGCCGGCGGCCTGGTCTCATGGCTGCTGGCGATGGCCGGAGGGAATTCGGCGGGCGTGGCCGGCAGTATCCATGGCGCGCATTACGTAGGCCTGGCCCTGAATATGCTCAGCGTGATCCCGCTGGCACTGGCCATCGTGGCCGCCATTCCCTTTGATCGGCTGGAGCAGCGTCTGCTGCGCGGGACGCGCGGCATATCGTCCGGGGAAAAATACCTGCTCATGTTTGTCCGGGTATTTAATCACATCGTCTATGTTGTGATTCCGAACATCCTGGAAGTGATGCGCGAGGAAGCCCTGCTGCGGGCCGTTTCAGAAAGGGCTTCGCGGCCCGCCGGCCCGCGTGGCCTGGGATCATTGGGGCGCCGCTTGACGGCGGCTATGGTTCAGGTCGGCGTCAGCGGCATATGCGCCTCCCTGCGCTTTATTCCCCTCTGGGCCCGGGAAATTGACGCCTTGCCCCGTCGATCATCTTCCAAGCACAGGAGTAGAACGTGACATCAAACACGCAGATGAAACAGTTGGTTCTCGTTGGTGTGACCGCCGCGTTTGCAACCCTTGCCTTTTTGGGGACCACCGTCATCCGGATTCCGATTCCCGCTTCGGGCGGGTATTTCAACCTGGGGGATACCTTCGTCATGGCCGCCGCCCTCTTGTACGGCCCGCTGGTCGGCGGGCTGGTGGGTGCCATCGGCCCGGCCATGGCGGATGCGCTGGGGTTTCCGCAGTTCATCCTGGCGACGGCCGTTGTTAAAGGCGTCGAGGGCATCCTGATCGGTCTCATCGTCGGGTCCCGGAGGCGGCCATGGCGTGCGGTGATCGCTTTGGCGGCCGGCGTGCTGGTTCTGGTGGGGGGCTATTACCTGTTCGAGGCCTATCTCTATCCCCTGCTGGCGCGGCGCATACCATTCTTTGGCGTTACCGATGCGGCCGCCGCTCTGGCGGAAGTGGTGCCGAATCTCCTGCAGGGCGGGATCAGTGCCGTGATCGCGTTCGGCATCTGGAAGATTCTGGCGCGATCGTCCAAAGGATAGGACGCCCAGGGCCGCATAACGCTTCCGGGTGCTATCGGTATAGCGCGGCTTCCATTGCGGCGCGGTGGACTTTCCCCGCAAAATGCACCGGGCTGTGACCGAACAGTGGGTCCCAGCCGGCCGGGTCGGCCGAACAGAAAAACTGCACCTCAAGTCCCATGCGCGTTGCCGCATCGTTCGCCGGGCGGCCGATCATTCTGGCAGCTGCGGCCCAGGTGGCGCCGCAGGGGGCACCCCGCAGCACTTCGATGGCGGTCAGGTGGCCCTTGGTGACCTCGATCCTGAACCGGGGGGTGCCGAACCGCCGGCCATATTCGCCCAAGCCATCCTGGCGGGCCAGCCCACATCAGGTCGGGGGCGTGACGGCATAGCGGATGGTGCGGCCCGGGGCGATCACAGGGATGGATTGACGCTCACAGAGCACGGCCAGATCTTCGGAAAGATCCGGGTGCCGGAGATAGTCCAGAACCAGGTCGGCAGGGATAACGTCCGGCAGAATGGCGCTGGTATCATCCAGCACGTCCGGCAGCGGCTGGTCGATGGCGAAACATTCCAGCTGGAATCGCCCGCCGCCGTAGCGGCGGATACCGGCGATTTTGGCTTCGGCGCTGTTTCCTTGCTGAAATATGGCGACACGCTGTCCGGAACGGGTTTCAGGCATGGGGTGTCCTCAGCCGGAACGCTGCTTTTCATCCAGCTGTTTGAGTTGTTTGTCGAAGGGCCGGGCCTGCAGGGCCAGTTGATCCGTCAATTCTTCCAGGAAACCGAACTGTTTCTCGATTTCCTGCTCGCAGGCATGGATCGATTTGCCCAATTCGGCAATCCGTGCGCCGTCCCCGGCGGCGGTGGCCTCCTGCATGGCGGCATGCAGGTCCTGCAGGGTGGCGTCGCCCTCCTCGATCCGCTTTTCGGCGCGCGCGATTTTCTTCTCCAAAGGTTTGGCGGCCTGATTCCGCAGGGTGATAATTTCCGATCGTTCCCGGCGCGCTTCTTTTTTAGAAAGACGCGGTGCCGAAGGGGTGTCGGCGGGTGGCCGTTCGGGCCGGGTGATGTCGGATTCGTCATGCCATCCCAGACGGTCGAGAAAGCGCTGATAGCTGCCTTCGAAGAGCGTTGCCTGGCGGTTCTGAAAGACGATCAGGCGTCGGGCGATGGCGTGCAGAAACATCTCGTTATGGGTCACCATGATGACCGCCCCGTCGAAAGCATCGATGGCGGCCAGCAAGGCGTCGCAGGATTCCATGTCGAGATGGTTGGACGGCTCATCCAGCAGGAGCAAGTTGAGTTTGCGGGCCAGGAGCTGGCCCAGCAGGACGCGGCTTTTTTCGCCGCCGGACAGGATCTTGACCGGTTTGAGGGCATCGTTGCCCGAAAACATCATGGCGCCGCAGATGTTGCGCGCGGTCTGCCGATCGAGGTCTTCACCGGCCCATAGGATTTCCTCTTCCACGGTGCGATCCCCCACCAGACGGTTGATATGGGTCTGATCGAAGAATCCCATTTGGACATTGGGGTTGCAGTGGATATGGCCCCGGGTGGTCTGGAGTTCGCCGGAAAGGGCCTTGAGCAGCGTGGTCTTGCCCTGGCCGTTGCGGCCGATAACAGCAATGCGGTCGTTATGGTTGACCGTAAATCCGAGGCCCTCGAAGAGCGGTGCGTTTTCATCGTAACCGAAGGCCAGGTCGTCGACGGTCATCAGGTGCCGGCCTTTGAAGGGGGCTTCGCGGAAACTGAATTCGAGGTCCCGGAGGGTGTCCAGTTTTTCCTTTTTCTCCATCTTGTCCAGCGTTTTGATCCGGGACTGGACAAGATTGGCCAGGCGCGCCTTGGCCCGGAAGCGGGAAATGAACAGTTCGACTTCCTTGCGGCGGCGTTCGTCATTCAGCCGCGTTTTTTCATAGATTTCCTCGTCCTGGGCGATTTGATCGTAATATTTCCCTGTGTTCCCGGCGATTTTACGGGCTTTACAGCGATGGAGGCCGACGACGTGGGTGACGGCCTGATCCATGAAGGAGCGGTCATGGGTGATCAGCAAGAGTTCTCGCGGCCAGGCCTGCAGAAACTTGACCACCCAGCGAATGGCCGCGATATCCAGGTAGTTGGTCGGTTCGTCCAGCAGGAGCAGATCGGGCTCCGATATGAGCACTTTGGCCAGATTGAGCCGGACCTGGTAGCCCCCGGAGAATATCTCGGGCGGCTGCTGCAGATCCCGGAGGCCGAAGCCTAAACCGGCCAGAATGCGTTCGGCTTTCCAGTGCTGGTCGGCCTCATTTTCCGGCAGGCTGGCAATGCCTTCCGCCAGTACGGTGGGCTCACTGAAACGCAGGTGCTGGCGCACATGGCCGATGCGGTAGTGCCGCGGGATGGTGATATTGCCGCTGTCGACGTCTTCTTCCCCCACCAGAATCCGCAGCAGGGTGGTCTTGCCATTGCCGTTGCGTCCCACCAGGCCGACTTTCTCCCGCGGGTTGAGGGTGAAGCTGACACCGTCGAAGAGAACGTGGCCGCCATAGCTTTTATGAATATTTTCAATACTGATCATACTGGTCTGCCATTTTGGTAACGCTGTCATTTCTGAAGCGAAGGTTTTCGAGAGACACCGCGGCGCTGCCGGCCGCCCCGCTTGCGGATATTATATTTGACTTTCAATTACAAGCCTAATATCCTGCAGCATTTTTGTCCGACCTGATGGCATCTCTCCTGCACGGCCATATTCCTGTCGATCAGATGATGTGTAACCAAGCGGGTGACGATACCGACAATAGCTTTAGGGCTTCGTCCCCTCAACGCCCGGGGTTTGACCCCGGCCCAATCGCCGAACAGCCGAAACGGGAACCATGAACACCGTGCCCTACCCATTGATGACGCTGAACCGCCTGGGGCGGTTCGCCATTGCCCGTTTGCGCCGCCTGGGGCGTTACGCCTTGTTCTTTTTGCGCAGTTTCCTGCTGATGTTCAGCTGGCCCCTGCAGGTGAACAAGATCCTGCAGCAGGTCTATTTCATCGGCATGAAGTCGGTCTCCGTCATCTGCCTGACAGCGGTTTCCATCGGCATGGTGCTGGGCCTGCACGGCTACTATACCCTGGTCAAATTCGGTTCCGAAGGGGTGCTGGGGGCGGCGGTGGCCCTCACGCTGATCCGTGAATTGGGTCCTGTGCTGACGGCCATCATGCTGATCGGCCGGGCGGGTTCGGCCATGGCCGCCGAGCTCGGCATCATGCGTATTTCCGAACAGATCGATGCCCTGGAGACCATGGATATCGATCCGATCCGTTTCCTGGTCAGTCCGAAACTGGCCGCCACGCTGATCAGCATGCCCTTGCTGACCGCCATGGCCGATGTGGTCGGTATTATCGGCGGCTATCTGACCGGTGTTCTCATGCTGGGCATCAGTTCGGGAATTTACTTTTCCCGGGTCGAATCCAGCATTCAGATGGCGGACATCATGGGCGGGTTCATCAAATCGGTGGTGTTTGCCGTCGTCATCATTACGGTCTGCTGTTTCAAAGGCTTTCACACGCATGAGGGGCCGGAATTCGGCGCCAAAGGGGTCAGCCTTTCCACGACATCGGCCGTGGTGATTGCCAGCGTCCTTGTGCTGATAACCAATTATGTCCTGACATCACTGCTGTTGTAGCCTATGACGACACCATTCATACAATTCGAGGGCGTATCCAAAGCCTTCAACGGCAATAAGGTGCTGCGGGGGATCGACCTGGATATCTACCAGGGAGAGATTACGACCATCATCGGCAAGAGCGGCGGGGGCAAAAGCGTATTGCTCAAGCACATCATCGGCCTGCTGGAGCCTGATGACGGGCGCATTACGATCGACGGCCACTGCCTGACCGACGTGAAGGGCCGGGCGCGCAAAAATCTGCGGCGGCGTTTCAGCTATATGTTTCAGGATTCAGCGCTTTTCGATTCGATGACGGTATACGAAAACATCGCTTTGCCGCTGCAGGAACGGTGGCGCTTGAAACCGGTCGAAATCAAGGCCCGTGTGCATGCCCGCATGCGCGATCTGGATCTCGGGGAGATCGACGATGACTATCCGTCCCAACTGTCGGGCGGGATGAAAAAGCGGGTGGCCCTGGCCCGCGCCCTGGTGACCGATCCGGAGGCCGTTCTGTTTGACGAACCCACCACCGGATTGGACCCGGTGCGCAAAAACAGCGTTCACAACATGATTGCTGAATACCAGCAGAGACTGGGCTTTACGGCCGTCCTGATCAGCCACGAAATCCCGGACGTCTTCTATTTTTCCCAGCGGATTGCCATGTTGCATGAAGGACGCATCATTTATGCCGGTACGCCGAACGAACTCCAGCGTATCTCCGACCCGGTGGTGCATGAATTTATCCAGGGATTCGAGAACGCGGTCGACGATCCGGCCGACACGATTCAGGACGGGGCCTGGAAATCGCATTTCAATGCTGAAATGGCGCGGATGCAGCGTCATCACGTGCCGTTTGCGCTGGTCGTTCTCAGCATCGAGAATTTATCGGAAATGCTGTCATCCCGCGATGCGGCTGACCCGGGTGTGGCCCAACGCTTTGCCGATCGGATCCGGCTTCACCTGCGCATTACCGACACCTGCGCCTTGATCGGTCCCAATGCGGTCCTGCTGCTGCTGCCGTTTACCAGTTTGTCCCAGGCTAAAATGGTTTGCGCTAAATTGGGCCGTGCGCTCAACGGGCAGGAAATCATGCATGTCCAGGAATGTCAGGGCACCTGTATGGCCATCAGTGCCGGTTTTGCGGAGGTCGAACGCAACGGCCATCCTGAGCGCACACTGGCACAGGCGCTGGCCCAAAAGGAGATTTTCTATCAATTCAGTGTGTGTTAGCGAGGCGGTCATAGATGAAAAAAGCGTCGATTGAAACCGCGGTCGGACTTTTCGTGTTGATCGGGATACTGTGTGTCGGTTACCTCACCGTGAAACTGGGCAAGATGGAAATCCTGGGCAAGGATTACTATAGTGTCGATGCCCAGTTCGACTCGGTGACGGGCTTGAAAGTGGGGGCCAACGTCGAAATGGCCGGTGTGCCGATCGGCAAGGTGGAGGCCATTGCGCTGGATCCTGAAAGACAGATCGCCCGTGTGCGGCTGAAAATCCAGAGTTCGGTGGTCCTTACCGACGACACCATCGCATCGGTCAAAACCGCCGGTATGATCGGCGACAAATATATCAAACTGAGTCCGGGGGGATCGGATTTGATTTTGAAAGCGGGTGACACCATTATCGAAACGGAATCGGCGCTGGATCTGGAAGAATTGATCAGTAAATATGTTTTTGGCGGCCTTTGATCCGCCGCGGTCGCAATTCAACCAGCGGCGCCCTGCAGTTTGCCTGACCACGGCAATTGGCTAAACTTCAGTGATCCCTGCGGGGTAGGGATTTACCATAAGGGAGACAGATATGATGAAACGATACGGTTGGATATGGCTGGTTCTCGTGCTGCTGCTGTCATTCGGTCCGTCGGCTTTCGCCGCCGAGCCGGCCGATGTGCTCAAGGCACCCATGGATGAAGCGCTGGCACTACTGCGGGACCCCCAGTACAAAGTGGACGATCCCGGGAAAAAAGCGGCTCAACGAGAAAAATTCTGGTCCCTGGTCGCGCCGGTTTTTGATTTCGACGAGTTGTCCAAACGGACCTTGGCCCGCAACTGGGCAGATTTTAACGATGCCCAGCAGGCGGAGTTCGCGCAGGTTTTTTCGGAACTCCTGGGCAACATCTATGTGGACCGGATTCAGGGCGGCTACAGTGACGAAACCATCGAATTCGGCGATCAGATCCTGCACGATTCCCGCCCGTTGGCCGTGGTCAAGACCTTTATCGTGTCGGCCCGCAATCGTATTCCCGTGGATTACAGTCTGATTCAGAAGGGGGATACCTGGCGGGTCTACGACGTCAAGGTGGAAGGGGTCAGTTTGGTCAAAAACTACCGCTCCCAGTTCAAGGAGATCTTGTCCAAGGAGTCACCGGACGAGCTGATCGAGCGGTTGAAACAGAAAGTGGCGGAACAGAAAGAAAAACTGGCCCAAGGATAGGCTGGTGCTGCGTCGTGTGCCGTCAGCCCTTTTTAGGGTGCGGGCGGGCGGGATCCCTCGATCCCGGCCCGCCCGTTGTTTTTCGGGGGGTCGCTCAGGCCTTGGGTGCTGCGGAATGCACTTGGACCTGGCTCATGCTTTCCAGCGCCAGCATAAGGGCCTGTGTGCCGGATTGGCCGCCGCCGTTGGCCGTTACCGCCAGATATAGCTGGTGGACCAGCGCCAGGCCGGGCAAACAGAGATGCATGCGGCGGGCTTCGTCGAGGGCGATTCCCATATCCTTGATAAAGTGGTCCACGAAAAAACCCGGGTCGAAGTTCCGTTTCAGGATACGCGGCGCCAGATTGGTCAGCGACCAGCATCCGGCCGCCCCTCCTGAGATACTGGCAAGCACCTGGTCGAGATCCAGGCCGGCGCGGCAGCCGTAAAGAAGGGATTCACAGACCCCGATCATGGTGCCGGCGATAACGATCTGGTTGCACATCTTGGTATGCTGACCTGCGCCGGCCGGTCCCTGGTGGACGATCTGCTTGCCCATCCGCTTCAACAGGGGCAGGACCGTTTGAACCGCCCCGGCGTCGCCCCCCACCATGATGGACAGCTGGGCGTTGCGGGCGCCCACGTCACCGCCGGATACCGGGGCATCGATAGCCTGGACGCCCAGCGGGAGAGCCGCCTCAGATATGGTTTTTGCCAGGTGCGGCTCCGTGGTGGTCATATCGACGGTGATCAGCCCGTCCCGTGCACCCACTAAAACCCCCTGGTCGCCCTGGTAGACCTCCTTGACGTCTTCGGGAAACCCGACCATGGTGAAGACGATGTCCGCTTGCCGCGCCACCGCCGCCGGAGATTCCGCCCAGGTGGCACCGGCATCCAGCAACGGCGCGGCTTTGGCCCGGGTGCGGGTGTAGACGACGGCCGGGTAGCCGGCATCGATAAGGTGTTGGCACATCCAGCGTCCCATTACACCCACGCCGATCCATCCGACGACCTGCTTTTTTTGAGAGGTATCCGCCATGTTGTTTCTCCTTTTTCAATGCGGTCTGCGATGCCAAAACGGCAACCAGCATACGCGCTGGTATGCGGCTTGGCAAGGGGGATCCGGCGGCCCATAATCCGCGCGCGCGTTCGATCGCTATGGGGCAAAGGCCTCTATATCACCTAAAAAATGGGTTGAAACCCTTTCCATTTTTCTCTAATATGGCGGGCACTTTACAGAATGTTGAAACTATTTGAAATATTTAAAGAATACTTTTTGGAGGCGGCGAATGAGGGTACTGGTTAGTGACAATCTGGGCGAAGTCGGCATCCGCATGCTGGAAGCGGAAGACGGCATCGATGTCGATGTCAAAACAGGGCTGAGCCCCGAAGCGTTAAAAGACATTATCGGTGAATACCATGCGCTCATCATTCGCAGTGCCACCAAGGTCACCGAAGACCTGCTTTCTGCCGCCCACCGGCTCAAGGTGGTGGGACGGGCCGGCATCGGTCTGGACAATGTCGATATTCCCGCTGCGACGAGACGGGGCGTGGTGGTCATGAATACCCCCGATGGCAACGTGATCACCACGGCCGAACACGCCATTGCCATGATGATGGCCCTGGCCCGCAACATTCCCCAGGGGACGGCCTCGCTGAGGGCTGGGCGCTGGGACAAGAAAAAACTCCAGGGGCGTGAAATTTGCGGTAAAACGCTGGGCGTCATCGGATTTGGCAAAATCGGATCCATCGTGGCGGATCGCGCCAGGGGACTGAAGTTCAACGTGATCGTTTACGATCCCCATGTAAATCCGGAGCGGATCGAAAAGGCCGGATTCGAGACGGTGTCGATTGAGGGGCTCTATCAGCGCGCGGACTTTATCACGATTCATGTTCCCAAGTTGAAGGACACCGCAGGCATGATTGACAAAGCCGCATTCGATCAGATGAAGGACGGTGTCATGCTGGTCAACTGCGCCCGCGGGGGGATCGTCAACGAAGCGGATCTGTATGATGCCATGGTCTCGGGAAAAGTGGCCGGGGCGGCGTTGGATGTCTTCGACGCAGAACCCCCCGCAGGGTCGCCATTGCTGGCGGTCGACCGCTTGATCTGCACCCCCCATTTGGGCGCATCGACCCGGGAGGCCCAGACCAATGTCGCGGTCGCCGTGGTCAAACAGATTGTCGACTACCTCAAGTCCGGCAGCGTCGTCAATGCCGTGAATGTCCCTTCCGTTACCGGTGAACTCCTGGTGCGCTTGAAACCCTTTCTGGAACTGGGGGACCGCATTGGCTGTCTGATGCCCCAATTGCTCCAGGGCGCACTTAAAGAGGTGGCGGTTGAATATACCGGCGATTTTCAAGGGCTTGATTTGTCGCCCGTCACCACGGCTATCCTGAAAGGGCTGCTGACGCCGACGGTTAAAGATGATGTGAATTCCGTCAATGCGCCGATCCTGGCCAAGGCGCGCGGCATCAAGGTCAGTGAGACCGCCAGCGCGGAATCGGACGAGTTTCTCAACCTGGTAACCGTGCGCGCGGTAACGACGGAAATGGACTGCACCCTGGCCGGTACGATTTACGGCAAACAGGACTCGAGAATCGTGCGGATCAATAATTTCCGGCTGGAAATGATTCCACTGGGCCATATGGCGATCATCAACAACCTCGACAAGCCGGGTGCCATCGGCAGTATCGGGACGACCCTGGGCAACCACGACATCAACATTGCCCGCATGCAGGTGGGGCAGGAGGAAGAGGGCAATCACAATATCATCTTCCTGAATACGGACACCCAAATCCCCACTGCTGTTTTGGAGGAGCTGCGCGCGTTGCCGATGGTCAAGTCGGTTACGCCGCTCGAGTTTACGGAATGCCGGGGCTGATTGGACCGAACCATTGCGCCAGGGCGGCGGGAAGGTGCCGCCACAGGCCGGATCAAGATGGAAGCGAACGAACATAGACAGGGAGAGGGCAACATGACGGAAGATCCCAAAGATTTCATCCTCAAGGACCAACCACCGGAATCCGGTGGCAAGGGCGCATCCGATTCGGAGGCGGTCCGGGCCAAAAAAGCGTACCTGAAAGATGAGGACGGCGCCCGGATGCCGAAGATCGATTTTTCGACCTTTGTCATTTCGCTGAATTCTTCAGCACTGGTTCAGCTGGGTATCCTGGACGATCCGACAACGGGCGAAAAGAGCAAAAACTTGACGTTGGCCAAGCAAACCATCGATGTCTTGGGGATGATGGAGGAGAAGACGCAGGGGAATCTGAATGCGGATGAGGCCCATATGC
The DNA here is from genome assembly GCA_014237395.1 of Desulfobacteraceae bacterium. GTDB lineage: Bacteria > Desulfobacterota > Desulfobacteria > Desulfobacterales > UBA5852 > JABZFP01. Next base: position 332,201 of record JABZFP010000030.1, read on the forward strand.
TGAAGAGCATCCTCTACGATCTGCGGATCCTCTACGTCAAGGAGAAAGGATAGGTATTCGGCGCGGTGCGTCTGATTGGGCGATCACCGTGTTGTCGTCGATGGGCAGACTGGATGGTTTCCATTGACAGTGCCTGGCGCCGTGATGCGTGGCGTGGTGTTCGCTTTCAACCTGGGACGTGGCTGTTCGTTGTATCTCTTGCGGGGTTTCCATGGCAATGGCCGATCTGACGCTTGATCTCTTATCCCCGGCGAAAATCAATCTGTTCCTGTCGGTAACCGGGCGGCGTCCTGACGGCTATCATGAATTGGCCTCGCTCATGGCCTGTATCGATCTTTATGATCGCATCGTGCTGACCTATACGGGGCACGATATTCGGCTGGCATGCAACGCACCGGGCGTTCCCGCCGATGAATCCAATCTGGTCTATCGGGCGGCGGCGCTGTACCGAAATGCCTATCGAGAGCGCAGAGGGCATCTCCCCTTTGCGGGCCTTGCGATTCAACTCCATAAAACCATACCGGTCGGGGCCGGCCTCGGCGGTGGCAGCAGCAATGCGGCGACCATCCTGAAGGCCCTCAACAATCAGGTGCCGATGCCGCTGCGCCCGGCGCATTTAGCCGCGCTGGGACTCCAACTCGGGGCGGACGTTCCCTTTTTTCTCCATGGTGAGCCAGCCCTGGCCACCGGTATCGGGGAACAGTTGGCGCCCTGGACCGGTTTACCGGCCTATTCCCTGGTGGTGGTATACCCGGGCTGCAGTTTGGCGACCGGGGAGATCTATCGTTCGCTTAATTTAAGATTGACAAACTGTGAAAAAAAACTTAAAGGGATCGTTTTAAATCAAGGCATTTTTGATGCGGCCGTGCATCTATGCAACGATCTGGAATCTGTTGCCATGCGCCGGTGCCCGGACATCGCATTGATAAAAAAGGAATTGAATCGATTGGGGGCGCTGGGTGCCCTTATGTCCGGGAGTGGATCTTCCGTATTCGGCCTGTTCACGTCGGCTGATGAGGCCCGGAATGCCAGGCTGCGTTTCACGGCGCATGCCGAATGGCAAGTTTTTCAGACGAAAGTGATCGTCTAGAAAAACACGGAAGATTCGTTGGCGGATTTTTCATTTCAAGTGCTTGGGGCGTCGTCAAGTGGCAAGACACAGGGTTTTGGTCCCTGCATTCGGAGGTTCGAATCCTCCCGCCCCAGCCATTTTTTATGAACCTTTTACCGGTACCGGACGCATCGATGGGCAAACTGGCGATTTTCAGCGGCAATTCGAACCCCCCGTTGACTCAAAGAATCTGCGAATACCTTAAAATGCCTCTGGGGGGGGCCAAGGTTAAAACCTTCAGCGACGGTGAAATCCAGATCGAAATCGATGAAAACGTGCGGGCCAAAGACGTTTTTGTCGTGCAGTCCACCTGCCAGCCGGTGAACGATAACCTGGTCGAGTTGTTGCTAATGATCGACGCCTTCAAACGATCGTCGACCCGTCGCATTACCGCTGTCATCCCGTATTACGGTTATGCGCGCCAGGATAAGAAAGTCGCCCCGCGCGTCCCCATCAGTGCCAAGCTGGTGGCCAACATGCTGGAAGTGGCCGGTGCGAACCGTGTTATCACGATGGATTTGCATGCCGGACAGATCCAGGGGTTTTTCGACATACCGGTGGACAACCTGTTCGCCGCGCCGGTCATTCTCGAGTACATCCGGGAGCATTTGACCGGCAATCTGGTGGTGGTTTCCCCGGATACGGGGGGGGTCGTGCGGGCACGGGCCTTTGCCAAGCGTCTGGACGCCGATTTGGCGATTATCGACAAGCGCCGCGAAAAGCCTAACGTTGCCAAAGCCATGGCCGTGATCGGGGATGTAAAGGATAAAATCGCCATCATCCTGGACGATATGGCGGATACGGCCGGGACGCTGGTGGAAGCCTCGGCGGCGGTTATGGCCCGGGGCGCCAGCGAGGTGCATGCCTGTTGCTCGCATGCCGTCTTGTCCGGTCCGGCGATTGACCGGATTTGTGATTCGTACTTGAAAAGTGTTGTCGTCACGGATACCATCCCCTTGACGGGGAAGGCGATTTCCTGCGACAAGATTAAGCAGTTGAGTATTGCCCCGCTGGTGGGAGAAGCGATTATCCGCAGCCATCGGGGCGATTCGGTCACGTCGCTGTTTGTGTGACGAATACCGGGCGGTTGTTGTCAACCCGCCCTGTTCATTTATTGTGCTAACATGACTATCCATGACCGGCGGCGTATGGCCGCAACGGTCGGAAGATACCATCAGGGAGGATCGATTTTTGGAGTTTCTCGAACTTAAAGCCAAACCACGCACGACCAAGGGAAACAGCCCGGCGCGGGCTTTACGACGCGATGGCGCCATTCCGGCCGTCATTTATGGTCCGGGAAAGGCGTCTGTAGCCCTCAGCGTCAATGTCTATGATATTGAGCAGGCGTTAAAAGGCGCCGGCGGGCGCCAGATCTTTGTTGATTTAGCAATCGAAGGCGGTGAAACCCGCAAGGCCATGCTCAAAGAACTGCAGCGGCATCCGGTCAACGGAAGCTTTATTCATGCCGATTTCTATGAAGTCGCATTGGATCGTAAAATGCGGGTCATGATCCCGGTGACGACGGTTGGCAAATGTCAGGGGGTTGAGATGGGCGGTATGCTCCAGATCATCCGGCGTGAATTGGAAGCCCTGTGTTTTCCCACCGACATTCCGGACGAGATTGAAATCGATATCACCGAACTGGACATGGGGGAGTCGGTCCATGTGGAAGATATCACCTTGGAAGGCGACGTCGAACTCGTCCATGACGTCAATTTCACTGTTTTGACCATTCTCGCCGGCCGCGAGGAAGAAGAAGAGGTCGAAGAAGGCGAAGAAGGTGAAGAAGGCGAAGTGGCTGAAGGCGAAGAAGAAACCGCCGAGGCGCCGGACGCTGAATAGCGTCAGCAGGTTCCGCTTTGCCGGCCTTTGGGAATCCATCCGCTACCGGTGGCGTTGTGAAAGCACCGGTCTTAGACACTTTTCGCCAATGGCTGGCGTGCAGACGCAAAGGTCCCCGACCCCGCTTTATGCTGGTGGGGTTGGGCAATCCGGGCCAAGCCTACCAGGAGACCCGGCACAATATTGGATTCAAGGTTCTCGATCGTCTCAGTCTTGATCATGGTATCGCGCTGAATTGTCGGCGTTTTCATAGTTGTTCAGGTTTTGGTGTCATTGCGGGCCAGGCGGTGATGCTTACCGCTCCCCAGGCATTTATGAACCGCAGCGGCCCACCCATCTTGCGATTATTGTCTTATTACGGTATCTCCTCAAAGGACGTGTTGATCATTCATGACGATATTGATCTCGCTTTTGGACGCATAAAAATAAAGGAGAAAGGAGGGCATGGAGGCCACAACGGTTTGAAGTCAGTTATGGATGCCCTGGGCAGCGGGGAGTTTTCCCGACTGCGCATCGGTATCGGGCGTCCGGCTCGCGGGAGTGATGTCATCGATCACGTACTGGGACCGTTCAGCAGCAAGGAAATTGACATGCTGGATGCGGTTCTCGCCCGAGCCAGTGATGCTGCAGTGACCGTCCTTTGCCATGGGGCGAAAGTCGGTATGAACATGTTTCATCGGAAAACCATGAATTCACCCGAAACATCTGATGGAGGAAAGAATGGACGCAGTATTAAATAATCTGCCGCTGACATGCACACTTGTAGGCGTAGCCGGTATTGTGTTTGCCATCCTTCTGGCCGCGGTTGTTAAAGGCGCACCGGCCGGAAACGAAAAAATGCAGGAGATCGCAGGCGCCATCCAGGAAGGCGCGATCGCCTATCTCAATCGCCAGATGAAAAGCATGGGGATTGCCGGAATTATTATTTTCGGCGTTATTTTTGTGACCATGGGCGCCAAAACCGCCATCGGTTTTCTCGTAGGCGCGGTAGCTTCTTTTATGGCGGGCTACATTGGCATGCGGGTTTCCGTTCTGGCCAATGTCCGTACGGCGGAAGCGGCTAAAAAAGGCATGGCCGCCGGTCTGTCCATGGCCTTCAAGGGCGGTTCGGTTACCGGTATGATCGTGGCCGGCCTGGCCCTGACTTCGGTTGCGGGTTACTACACCATGACCCATGACGTGGTTGCGCTGGTTGCCCTCGGCTTTGGCGGCAGCCTGATTTCCATCTTCGCCCGTTTGGGCGGCGGTATCTTCACCAAGGGTGCTGACGTTGGTGCGGACTTGGTGGGTAAGGTCGAAGCCGGTATCCCCGAAGACGATCCCCGCAACCCGGCCACCATCGCCGACAACGTGGGTGACAACGTGGGTGACTGCGCCGGTATGGCCGCGGACCTGTTCGAGACTTACGCCGTAACGGCCGTGGCCGCGATGCTTATCGGCCACCTGTTGTTCCCGAAAATCCCGATGGCCACCGAATTCCCACTGGTTCTGGGCGCCATTTCGATTGTCGCCTCCATGATCGCCGTTTTCTTTGTCCGTCTGGGCAGCAGTGAATACATCATGGGCGCGCTTTACAAAGGCATGTTCGGATCGGCCATCATGGCCGGCATCGCCTTCTACTTTGCCACGATGAAATTCATGCCGGACATCCCTGGCATCACCGCCATGAACATTTATTACTGCACCCTGATCGGACTGATGCTGACGGTCGTCATCGTCATCATCACCGAATACTACACCGGCATCTACGGCCCGGTTAAGGCCATTGCCGAAGCGTCCACCACGGGCCACGGCACCAACATCATCTCCGGTCTGGCCGTCTCCATGCAGGCCACCGCGGCGCCGGTTCTGAGCATCTGTTTGGCCATCTTCCTGGCACACAAATTCGGCGGCCTCTATGGAATCGCCATGGCCGCCATGTCCATGCTTTCCATGACCGGTATGGTCATCGCCATCGATGCCTACGGCCCCATCACCGACAACGCCGGTGGTATTGCTGAAATGGCCGGAATGGATGACAGTGTCCGTGCCGTGACAGACCCGCTGGATGCCGTCGGCAACACCACCAAAGCCGTCACCAAGGGATACGCCATCGGTTCCGCCGGTCTGGCCGCCCTGGTGCTCTTCGCCGCCTACGTCATGGAGTTCCAGATGCAGGGCGCTGAAAAAGCCATCAAATTCGACCTCTCCGACGTCAACGTCATTATTGGTCTGTTCATTGGCGGCCTGCTGCCCTACCTGTTTGCTTCCATCGCCATGAAAGCGGTTGGCAACGCCGGTGGCGCCGTGGTGGATGAAGTTCGTCGCCAGTTCCGTGAAATCCCCGGCATCATGGAAGGCACGGCCAAACCTGATTACGGTGCCTGTGTTGACATCGTCACCAAGTTTGCCCTGAAAGAGATGCTGGTACCGGCGCTGCTTCCGGTTATTGCGCCGCTTATCGTCGGCTTCCTGCTGGGCAAAGTCGCCCTGGGCGGCCTGCTGATCGGCTCTATCGTTACCGGTGTGTTCGTGGCCCTGTCCATGACCACGGGTGGCGCCGCTTGGGATAACGCCAAGAAGTATATCGAAGACGGTCATCTGGGCGGCAAGGGCAGCGATGCCCATAAGGCTGCGGTTACCGGCGACACCGTCGGCGACCCTTACAAGGATACGGCCGGACCGGCTGTTAACCCGATGATCAAGATCCTGAACGTCGTCGCTTTACTGATGGTTCCGTTCCTGATGTAATCTGATCGACGTCAGTTCTTATTCTTGACGGATAAAAAAAAGGATTGGTGCTCTCTTTGTAGCGCCAATCCTTTTTTATTGATTGTTTTCCGCCGCTATGATATTAGATTGCGAAATAGATAGAAATATTAGCCATTTTCGTGCGAAATGAAAGATATATGACTGAAAAAAAAACCAAAGGCCAGGGTACCAAAGGTAACGTCCGCAAATTTGCGATTGGTGATCTGGCAGTCTATCCTGCCCACGGTGTAGGCGAAATTACGGCTATTGAAACCCGTGTCGTAAACGGCGAGGAGCACGATTTCTACATCATGAAAGTGCTCGAAAACGGCATGGTGATCATGATTCCGACCTGGAATGTCGAATCGGTCGGATTACGCGATATTATCGATGAGAAGGACATTCCCAAAATTTATGCCGTGATGCAGGACCGCGATTCGGGCTCGGGCGACAACCAGACCTGGAATCGGCGTTATCGCGAATATATGGATAAGATTAAAACCGGCAGCCTTTTCGACGTTGCCGAAGTATTCCGCGATCTCTTCATTCTGAAAATCACCAAAGACCTTTCCTTCGGCGAGCGCAAACTCTACGATACGGCCCAGGTTCTGCTTGTGAAAGAACTTTCTACGGCCAAGAAAGTTGACGAAAAAACCGTTCTGAAAGAAATCGAATCCCTTTTCGATGCGGAGAGTGCCTGACCCCCGCGCCACCCACCTGTCAATGGATACCTCAAAAAGCTGTTTCGCTTTTACCGTTTCGGAATCACAAATTGGCGTACGCTTAGACATCGTCCTCTCTGGTTACCTCCGGGATTGCTCGCGCTCCTACGCCGCGCAGCTCGTCCAAGAGGGGGCGGTGACGGTCAATTCCAACGCCTGCAAGCCGTCCTATCGGGTTCGGCCGGAGGATCATATTGCAGGCCAGCTACCGCCGCCGAGAGTTACCGAAAATAAACCGGAACCGATCCTATTTTCTATTCTACATGAAGATGAGTTCCTGATCGTGATCGACAAACCGCCCGGTTTGGTGGTTCACCCGGCCCCGGGACATCCTTCCGGAACATTGGTCAACGGTTTGCTGCACCATTGTCCGGACTTGGCGGCCTTCGGCGGTGAAATCCGCCCTGGCATTGTCCATCGCCTCGATAAGGATACGTCGGGCGTGATGGTAGTCGCAAAACAGCCTGCCGTGCATGAATATTTGGCGGCCCAGTTCCAACAGCGAGCGGTGCGTAAAACCTATCTGGCCATCGTACGGGGGAATTTGTCGTCCTCCCGGGGGGAAATACAGTTGCCGATTGGGCGTCATCCAACCGCCCGGAAGCAAATGTCAACTGTTTCCGGGAAGCCACGTTCGGCCGAGACGCATTACCGCGTGAGGGAAAGATTTGATGGGGCCACTTTGCTGGAGTTGGATTTGAAATCCGGCCGCACTCATCAAATCCGTGTCCATTGTGCGGCGCTACATCACCCGGTGATAGGCGATCCTTTATATGGCGGGCGTCATAACACCATGATCGATGTCGGTTCCGGATCAAAAAAACGTTCTGTCAGACTTGCACGGCAGATGCTGCATGCGTGGCGGTTGGGGTTCACCCATCCCGGTGATGGTCAGTGGCATCAGTTTGAGGCGGGAATGCCTGACGATATGCTGGCGCTGGTCCATTTGCTGCGTGAAGGAGGAAGCACCGCCGACGAAGCATGAAACCCGATCGCTTTTGGGGGGCTATCGCAATGGCAATCAAAATGGCCCTGGGGAAAAAGGCGCCCAGGGCCTGCGGGAAAGGTTCGATTTTAGGGATTGTGGCTGATTCTGGGAACCGTCATCACGCTGCGCATGAATCCTTGTCGTAGCAGATGCGGCAGCAGTTCAGGCAGCGATTGGATTCCCGCCCGGCATCGGTTTCACTGATGACCAGATCGGCTTCTTCGAATGTTTTGATGCGTTCGGCAACAGGCATTTCCGGCATGGGTGTTCGTTTGATCAGGATGATGCCGTCCACGGATTCGAACAGAGACTCCGGAATGTGCTTTTTGCGCAGTGATTTGGGTATCGGGGTTACATCTTCGTCGTTCAGATAGAGATGAATCGCCCGTGCAGCCCGCCGGCCGCCGCCAATGGCTTCCACCACGAGCGAGGCGCCCGTCTGAGCGTCGCCGGCGGCAAAGACATAGGGAATATTGGTCTGGAGCGTTTCCGGGTTGGCGTCGATGGTACTCCAGCGCGTGATTTCCAGATCTTTGATAGCCGCTTCCTTTTCAAGGAAAGAAACGTCCGGGCCCTGACCGATGGCGGTTATCAGCATGTCGATATCCATCAGGGTTTCCGATCCTTCGATGGGGACCGGCCGCCGGCGTCCGCTGGCATCGGGTTCGCCCAACTCCATTTTAAGATATTCGAGTTGTTTGACATGACCCTGGTCATCGCCGATGGCCTTGACCGGAGCAGCCAGAAAGTGGAACTGGACACCCTCGTGTTCCGCCGCTTCAATTTCCACCATGTTGGCGGGCATTTCCTTGCGGGTGCGCCGATAGACGATGGACACTTCGTCGGCACCCAAGCGCACGAGGGTGCGCACGCAATCGATAGCGGTATTGCCGCCGCCGATGACGACGCATTTTTTACCAACGGGTACGTCATCGGGACTGTCGCCCTGTTGATGACTGGCAAAGCGGGTCAGAAAATCGATGCCAGTAAAACAGCCCTTGAGATCTTCTCCCTCGGCCCTTAGTTTATAGTCCTTCCATGCGCCAACGCCCATGAAAATGGCATCATAACCCTCTTCATTTTTGAGAGAATCGACGGTGTAGTCAATTCCCAGGCGGACATTGCCTTGGAATTCAATGCCGAGGTTCAGGATGCCGTCGGTTTCCCATTGCAGCACTTCCTTGGGGAGGCGGTATTCTGGAATGCCGTAGCGGGTCATTCCCCCCAGTTTGGGCATCATGTCGTATATCTTGATGCTGTGTCCCAGCCGTCGGAGAAAGTAGGCACAACTGAGGCCTGCCGGTCCACCGCCGATAACGGCGACGCGTTTGCCTGTTTCAGGGGCACAGGGAATGGGCAGCCGGCGGCCGGAGTTCATCTCATAGTCGGCCACAAACCGTTTGAGCTGGTTGATGGAGACCGCCTCATCTTCAATGCCGCGGCGGCACATGTCTTCACAAGGATGCGGGCAGACGCGACCGCAGGTGAGCAGAAGGGGGTTGCGCTCACGAATCGTGTATACCGCGCCTTCATAGTCGCCTTCTTTGATCTGGCGGATGTAGCGCGGAATATCGATCTCGGCCGGGCAGGTCTGCTGGCAGGGTGCCAGCGCATCGTCTTCCTGGTTAAAATGGAGCAGGCGCTCCGACATGGTGCGGACCCGGATAATATTCTTAGGACAGGCCTTTTCGCAGGCGCCGCACCCCACGCACTTGGTCTCATCCACGACCGGGAAACCGTTTGGTCCCATATGAACGGCATTGAACTTACAGGCCGCGATGCAGTCGCCTTGACCCAGGCAGCCAATGCTGCAGATCCGTTGGCCACCATAAAGGGCCGACAGGGCCTGGCAGCTGTTCACCCCGTTATAGAGAAATTGGTTGTCAGCACGGTCACCTCCGGTGCATTCGTTTTTGGACATCAGGGGCTCCGCGCTCCCGGGATCGACGCCCATCACACCGGCCACGGCGACGGCCGATTCCATCCCGGCCACGATACAGACGCTGGGGGGGGCCTGGCCATTGACCACCGCCACGGCAGCCGCCGAGCAACCGGCATAGCCGCATCCACCGCAATTGGCACCGGAGAGAAAATATTCCACCTCCGCGATGCGCGGGTCTTCATAGACATAAAACACTTTGGAGGCGACGCTGAGCACCAGACCACAGGTGGCGCCGATACCCATTAAGGCCATAACCGAAATGAAGACGGGTTCAAGCACGTTGATCTCCTTGAGGCACTATTCCATTGGAAAACCCATAGGGAAGCGGCATATGACGCAGGGTTGCATATGAAACGTAAACATCGTGGCGATTTGTCATCATGAGATCGATCCGCAGTGGCGTCCGATGGACAGCGGACACCGCCGTGGTAAGCCCAGCGACCCGCAGGCCGGTATTAAACCATCCCCTTAAACGCGTAGAATGAAAGCGATACGATGCCGGCGGTTACCAATGCGATGGACGTATCCTGCAACGGGCTGGGAACCCGTGCCAGCAAAATGCGCTCGCGCAGGCCGGCGAAGAGGATAAGGGCTAACCCGAAACCGGCCGCGTAGGAAAAGGATGCCACCAGAGCCTGCAAGAAGGAATACTCCTTGTCGATATTGATGACACAGGCGCCGAAAACGGCGCAGTTGGTGGTGATCAGCGGCAGGAAAATACCCAGACCGGCATAAAGCGCGGGAATGCTTTTTTTGAGGAACATTTCTACGAATTGAACAAGGGACGCGATTACGAGAATGAAGGCAATCGTTCGCAGATACGTCAATTCCAGCGGCACCAGTAGATAATTATAGATCATCCACGTAATCGCACCGGCCATGACCAATACGAAAATGACGGCCATGGCCATCCCCACGGCCGTTTCCATTTTTTTGGACGTCCCGAAAAACGGGCAGTTTCCAAGAAACTGGGCCAGAAGGATGTTATTGACGAAAATGCAACTGATGATGAGGACAATATAATCGCCCATGGGTATCTCCTATTTGTTGCCCACCATGTTCATGAAGCACAGCATGATGCCGAGACAAACAAACGCGCCGGGTGCCTGAACCATGAACTCAAAAGGTTGAAATCCGGGAAAGTAATTGGCGATATTGAAAAGGGGGCCTTCAAAAAGCGGCGCTCCCCAAACGGTCAGTGTTCCTGCGCCTAATATTTCTCTCAGACCACCAAGGGCGGCCAAAGAGAGGGTAAACCCAATCCCGATCCCAAGCCCGTCTGCTATTGAGGGAAGCAGGCCATTCTTAAAGGCAAATGCTTCCGCCCGGCCGAGAACGATGCAGTTCACCACGATCAGGGGAATGAAAAGGCCAAGATCGAGAAAGAGTCTGTAAGCATATGCCTGCATCAGCAGTTCCACCAGTGTCACGAAGGTTGCGATGATGATAATGAAACAGGCAATACGGACTTTGGCAGGAATGACCTTCCGCAGAAGGGAGACAAGAATATTGGCAAAAACAAGAACGAAGGTTGTGGCCAGTCCCATGCCGATGCCGAACTGCATTTTGGTGGTGACACCCAGTACGGGACAGAGTCCCAAGACCAGCCGGAACGGGGGGACTTCTTCCCATAGACCTTTAACAAATTCTTGCGTGATCGATTTCGCCATGGGGTTCTCCCTGTTACTTGAAGGCTTTCAATTGTTCTTGGATTTGGGGTTTCAGCTTTTGGTAGATGTCTCCGGCATCCGTCGCCGCTGAGCAGACAGCCCGAGAAGTGATCGTGGCCCCGCTCAGGGCATTGATCGGGTTGCCGACTTCAATCGGCCCCTTGGCATCGACACCGGCGAATTGGGCTGCGAATTTGGGGTCTTCCTTGGCTTTGGACCCTAAACCGGCTGTTTCGCTGAGGGTGGTCACGCCGACCCCGTAGATTTTGTCGTCAGCCACGTCGAAAGCGACAACGAGGCCGATATCACCGCCATACCCCTTACCAAAGGTTTCAAAGGCAACCATCTCCTTGCCATCGACTTTGGCAACGAACATGTCATATTTCTGGCCGTCCTCTTCGATACTAAATCGATCCGCCACTGGGTCGTTGGAGGCGTCCTTGAAAATAGCTTTAATGGCCGGGCCCTTGACCAACTGCAGCACCTGCATTTCGATTTGCTCTCTGGTGCCTTCCTTTACATAGGCCAACACCCCGCCCGAGAGCGAACTCAGGATAGTGAGCACAACGACCATCTTTATCATTTCACCCATGTTAAGCCACCTTTCCCAATGCTTTCGGTCTGATCTTGTCCAGCAGTGGATTAACGAGATTCATCAACAGTACGGCTAAAAGAACACCATCGTGATAATTGCCGATATTGCGGATCAGCATGGTCATGACGCCGGCGCCAGCCCCGTAGATCAACATGGGGAGGAAATTAACCGGTGAGGATGAATCTTCCGGCAGAAGAAAAAAGGCACCGACCAGTGTATAGCCGGTTAAAAGATGAAACATTGGCCCCGCATATTGATCCGGCGCAGCGAGGTGAAATATGAGCGCTGTCAGGAAAATCGAAGACAGAAAGGAAACGGCGATTTCCCAGCGAATATAGCGCTTGGCTATCAAATAGGCGCCGCCCCCGATGAGACCGAGGCCGAAGGTGGCACCGATACCGCCGATCTGCCGGCCCAGTAAAAGATTGCCCGGAGTAAAATCGGCCACGGCGGCAGTGCCGAAGTTTTTGGCCAGACCCAGCGGGTAGAGGGCATTGAATGAAAAGGAATAGTTGACCAGGGCGCCGTTGAAATCAAAAAATGCACCCCAGGACACGGTTAAAATCATGAGTGAAACGACAACCGGGTGAAACGGATTGCCGCCGATACCGCCAAAGATATGTTTGCCGAGAACCATCATAACAAATGTTCCGGTGGTCACCACCCACCAGGGGGTGGTGGCGGGAATCAGCATGGCAAAGAGCAGGCCGAGCAGGGCCGCATTGCCGTCGCCCACGGTGATAGACCGTTTCGTGACCCGGTTCATCAGCCACTCCCAGAAAATGGCGGTGGAGATGGACATGGCGATGACCGCCACGGCGGGCAGGCCGTACTGCACGATGCCCAGCGCTACTGCCGGCATGGCGGCCAGAAGCATGCCATAATGCCGTTCCGCTACATTGCTGCCATTGTGCCAGAAAGGCGCATGCGAGACGATGAACATTTTTTCACTACGCATTCGAGGCCTCCGCTGCCGTCAGTCGGGAAAGTTCGTATTTTGCCAGTCGGATGTATTGAAAGATGGGGATGCGGGCGACACACACAAAGCTGCAGAGGCCACAGTCGACACAGGAATCAAGGTCGTAGAGCTCGGCACCGTCCTCGTATTGGCCCGCTTCGAGAAACCGTACCAGCATATTTACCTGGACCCGTGTAGGGCATACACGCACACACTCCCCGCAGTTGATGCAGGGGTAGTCAGAGACCAGGGAGACATCGGCGGCACCCTGCACCAGAATGGCATCGGTATCGGCCTGGATCGGCCGCTGTTCGTCAAAGATGGCAGAGCCGGTCATGGGGCCACCAACGATCAGGCGGTCTCCGTCGCCCGTTTGGATCTGGTGGGCGGCCAATACATCGGCGATCGGTGTGCCGATCCGGGCTGAAATGATGGTTTTGCGACCGTTCTTGTCCACCAGGGTTACGGTTTTTTCAATGGGAACCCGTCCGGTATCAAAGGCCTTGCCGATGGACGCCACCGCTTCAGCGCTGAAAAAAGCAAACCCCAGTTCTTCACACGATTTTCCCGCTGGGATCTCCTGGCCAAAAGCCTCATAGATAATCAGTTTGGGATTGGCCGCTGGATATTCAGAGGCTACGGCTTTGAGTTCGTCAGCACCGGTATGGCCGAACCCCTGCACGAGATCGCGGGGCACGGCAATGGCAACCTGGCTGACGCCGGTGGCTGCTTTCAGGATATCGATCCCCCGGTTGATGGCGTGCATTTCCGACTTGATAATGAACTGGTTGGTGGCCACCAGAAGATCGGCATCGACGCCAGCCACTACCAGCGTATGAATGGCTTGGTCGCCGGATCGAAACAGATGCAATGGTGGCTTCCCGGGCGCGCCGGCCAGCCATTCGGTCAGGTTTTCCAGGGTCGGTTCCATTTCGCCCGGGCCCTCCGCCATTACTTCGGTCGCAGCCAGGGCAATGTCGATGGCGGTGTAATTTGTGCCGAAATCTCCGGACATGGGCCGAACGGATGAAATCGTGCCGGTGACGCTGGAAATTGCATACGTCGGACGATCCGTAAAGGGCGAGAGCTTCTGGCCCGTCTGCACCTCATCGCCAACTTTCAGAGCGATTTGCGATTGACGTTCGAGCTTTTCCTCGATCAAAAGCGTAGCGGTTCCGGAACTGGTGACGTGTTGCGGGCCCAGCGGCGTTTGATGCAGCAGTTCGTAATGGATGGCGGCGGTGGCCGGGCGGCTAAATGCATTGTTCATCATAATTTGACCCTTCTGAGCGCAAGACGGCGGAACACCGTGGAAATTACCGGACCTGTGTCAAAACTATTGTGCATGACATTCCGAACAGGCTTGCTTCACCGGTCCGGCCCCAATCCCGCTGTGGCACTCCGAACACTGATCGTGGGATGCATCTGGCTGGGACGGCATTTCGGTATCTTCAATGTCATCGGCGTCATGGCAGTCCAGACAGCGCTCAGGCGGCGGGGCGTTTTCTTCCGGGTTTTTGAGATGGCATTCACTGCAGGCGATGAGTCCAGCCTCGTCATCACCAGGATGATGATGGCAATCATAGCAGGAAACGTCGTATTCGGTGGCATGCTTGGCATGCTCAAAAAGGACGTTGCCAGTGGCGCTGCGATACTGGATTCGGAGGGGCTCATCCGGGGGTTTGACAGGAAAAGCGGCGTAACAGAAAAGACCTACAATAAAGAGAATGACAGCCACGCTGTAGACCAGCTTCAAATCTCTCTCTGAAGTCATAGTCGATCCGTTCCTTAAATTGGTTGGGTTACAGGTGCAGTGGGCGCGGCAAACTGAAGTAATTCAACTACCACACGGGGTCCGTTTCTGGCAAGTGCTTTTTTTTATAGGGAAAATTACGTCTCTCCTAAAATAATACGCAGTGAAAAAACCCTTTGTTCGAAAAAGATGGGCTAAAACAAGGGCTTGAAAAAAAAGGTTTTGGTGGTGGGCCGAAATGAGCGGTGAGGGGCTTGGAAAAGCACACCACCTGGGAATGGCGCGCGGATCGGTCGTCATCCTGCCGGACAGGCCCCGCAACGGGTGCAGCCGGCGGGCGGGCAGGGCGGCGTCATTCGTCCTTGCAGGGCTTTCTGGTAGTCCTGCCAGAGAAACGCTTTAGTGATGCCGGTTTCGATGAAATCCCAGGGGAGAATCGCGTCACGGTCGCGCTGCCGGGTGACATAGGCGGCCGTGTCCAAAGCGCTCTGTTTGAGGGCCTGACTCCAGTTGCCGCCCGAATGGTGCCGCTGCAGCAGGAGGTCGGCCACACGGCGATCGCCGCGGGAAAGGACGGCTTGAACATATCCGTCGCGGATTTTTCCCATCTGGAACCGAACGTTGGCAATGGTTTTGAGTCCGCTGCGCAGGATACGGGCTTTGGCCTGGAGTGCAGCGACGGTGTCCATGGCCGCCCATTGGAAGGGGGTGGCGGGTTTGGGGATAAAGGCGTTGGTATGGACGGTGATGGTGCCGATGCGCTTTTGCCGGCGGCTGGCGTCCAGAAACACCGATTTTAGTTGCCGGCAAAGGGCAACGATGGCATGGATGTCTTCCTCGGTTTCGGTCGGCAGGCCCACCAGGAAGTAGAGCTTGAGATTGGGGATGCCGGCCGTCACGATTTTATCGGCGGCACACAGAATGTCTTCCTCGGTCAATCCTTTGTTGATGACATTCCGCATGCGTTGGGAGCCGGCTTCCGGTGCGATCGTGGCGGTTTTGGTGCGGTTGGCTTTCAGCACCTGCAACAGATCGTCGGTGAGGGCATCCGCGCGCAGTGAACTAAAGGAGAAGCGCAGATCGGCGCCCTTGAACTGCTGGCAAATGGCGCTGAGATCGGGATAATCCGAAACCGCGGCC
Organism: Desulfobacteraceae bacterium; assembly: GCA_014237395.1. Lineage (GTDB taxonomy): Bacteria > Desulfobacterota > Desulfobacteria > Desulfobacterales > UBA5852 > JABZFP01. The sequence continues at coordinate 347,652 of JABZFP010000030.1, forward strand.
CCCACCAGGCCGACGCGGGAAGCGCGCCTCATGGCGTGGTGGATGCTTTCCGTCAAAAAGGCGGGATCGCGGAAACGTGTCGGGCGATAGATAAACCCGGCGCTACAGAAACGACAGCCATGGGGGCAGCCACGGCTGACTTCGATCAGGCAGGTATCGGCAAACGTGGTCTCGGCGGTCAATACGGTGGTGGACGTGTCGATCGTTTCGACATCCGGCATCCGGGCCAGCTTCACCGTGGCGGGAAATCCCGGGTCGGGGGTAACCGTGGCGATGTCACCGTGGGCATCATGGGCGATGACAAAGGCCGCCGGGACATAAGCGCCGGGAACGGTCACGGCGGCGTGTTGTAAAAACTGCGGGCGGTTGGACGTTTGCCGATAGCAATCCATAAAATCCGGCAGGATGGCTTCGGCTTCACCGATGAGGACGATATCGGCAAACGGCGCCAGGGGCTCGGGGTTGAGCATGGCGGCGATCCCGCCGATGACGACAAGCGGATGACCGGCGGTGCGTTCGCTTGCCAGAAGGGGTAACCGGGCGAGGTCTAAAAGTTGGAGGATGTGCGGGTAGTCGTTTTCAAAGGACACCGAAAAGGCAAGCATGTCGAAGGCCGCGGGCGGCCGGTCGCTTTCGATGGACCCCAGCTTGCCGTCGGCCTTTTCGGGCAGGCAGAAGCGCTCGCAGACAACATCATCGAAGGCGTTCAACTGGCGGTAAACCGTCTGGTACCCCAGATTGGACATGGCCAGGCCATACCGCTGGGGAAAGATCAGGCCGACATGGCATTTCCCCGGCCATGGTTTTCGAATGACACCGGCTTCCGCGGGGGCAACGCCGGAGGAGGGTGAGGGGTGTTTCTTCATGTTGTCTGACTTCCCGGGACGCCGCTGTTCTGGAATGGAACGGCAGGGTCGGTGCCGGCGCAAGGGGGGGCGCGCCTATCATCGACCATGACGTTGAACGTTGCAACAGCATAACGGCTTCCGACCGAAAGTCAATGCAAGCCGTTAGTGACACTGCGCGTTCAGCAACGGGGCGATCCGGCACGGCATCCCGGGGAGTCAGTGCTACCGCTGTCAGTCCGCTTTGCGCCGCAAAAAGGTCGGCACATCCAGATCACTCTCATCGATGGCCTCGTTGTCAAAGCCGCCGAACGACGATCCCATGGACCCGCCTGCCACTTTGCGCCGCCGCATGAAAGCCGGTTCATCATAATCCACGGTATGTTTGAGATCCTCGGCCGTTACCGGGCGCAGTTTGCCGCCGTAAGTTTCATCGACGATTTTTATCGGCGCCTCTTCCTGAGGGGCGCTTCCACCGATCCCGGTGGCAATGACGGTCACGCGCATTTCATCCCCCAGGCTGTCATCCACCACGGTACCCCAGATAATATCGGCCTCCTCGCCGACTTCGTTGTAAATGCGATCCGACGCTTCGGTCATTTCTTCCATGGTCAGTTCGCTCGTGCTCGTAATGTTCATCAGGACCCCTTTCGCACCGGAGATGGAGACATCTTCCAGCAGGGGATGCGAGATGGCCCGCTCGGCGGCTTCGACGGCACGGTTTTCACCGCAGGCCGAGCCGATGCCCATGATGGCCATGCCGGCTTTGGACATGGTGGCCTTGACATCCGCAAAGTCCAGGTTGACCAGACCCGGCATCATGATCAGGTCGGTAATGCCCTTGACGGAATGCAGCAGGACTTCATCGGCGCGCCGGAACATTTCCAGCATGGTGGCCTTTTTGGAGGCCAGTCCGCGCAGCCGGTCGTTGTTGATGGTGATGGCCGTGTCGGCCATCTGCTTCAGGCTTTCCAATCCTTTTTCAGCCTGGCGGGCGCGTTTCTTGCCTTCGAAGGAAAACGGTTTGGATACCACGGCCACGGTCAGGATGCCGAGTTCCTTGCAGATTTCCCCGATCACGGGCGCCGCGCCGGTACCGGTGCCACCACCCAATCCGGCGGTGATAAACACCATGTGGCTGCCTTCCAAAGCACTGCGGATCGCATCGGCAGTTTCGATGGCGGCTTCCCGGCCGATTTCCGGTTGGGCGCCGGCGCCCAAGCCTTCGGTCAGCCGTTCACCCAGCTGGATCTTGACCGGCGCCTTGGACACTTCCAGCGCCTGGGCGTCGGTGTTGGCGGCAATGAATTTCACCCCCTGGAGATTTGATGAAATCATGTTGTTGATGGCGTTTCCGCCGGCGCCGCCGACGCCGATGACCTTGATCTTGGCGGAATTTTCATTGTCGACGTAGGTAAACATAGTTCCCCCTTTTCCATTAGATGATGTGGGCCCGCGAATCTCAGTGGTTAACCGAAAGCCGCCGGCAAATAGCCTGCATGTCAGACGACATCCTTGAACCAGCGTTTCATCTGGGTCACGATGCGGTTGAAAATATGGGCGTCACGGATTCTGAATTTCTTTTCCGTCTGGTTTTTGGCGCCATAGAGCACCAGACCGACCCCGGTGGCATACATGGGGTTGTTGACCACGTCCACCAGGCCGGTAATGCCCTGGGGTTTGCCGAGTCGGGTCTGCAGGTTGAAAACGGACTCGGCGATTTCGGTCGTTCCCTCCAGCAGGGAGGTGCCGCCCGTGAGGACCAGTCCGGACGGAATGCTGTTTTCCAGGCCGGCCCGGTAGACTTCCCGCTTGGCCAGGGTGAAAATTTCCTCCATGCGGGGTTCCAGGATCTCTCCCAGGATCTGGCGCGGCAGTTTGCGGGCTTCGCGTCCGCCCATGCCGGGGACCTCGATCATATCATCGGCACTGACGCTCTTGGAAAGGCAGGTGCCGTAGCGGGTTTTTATTTTTTCGGCGTCGGCATGGGGCGCCCGCAGGCCGATGGCGATGTCGTTGGTCAGGTTGTTCCCGCCTAACGCCAACACGAAGGTGTGGCGGATGTTCTTGTCCGAGAAAATGGCCAGATCGGTGGTGCCGCCTCCCAAATCCAGCAGGGCCGTTCCCAACTCCTTTTCTTCGCCGGTCAACACCGCTTCGCCGGAGGCCAGCGACTCCAGGACGATGTCGCACACGTCAAGCCCTGAGCGGTTGCAGCATTTCACGATATTGTGGGCCGAGGTGACCGCCCCCGTGACAATGTGGATCTTGGCCTCGAGTCGGACGCCGGCCATACCGACCGGGTTCTGGATACCGGCCTGTTCATCGACGATATATTCCTGGGGAAGCACGTGGATGACTTCGCGATCCATGGGAATAGCGACGGCACGGGCGGCATCGATGACACGTTCGACATCGGTTTCGGTGATTTCCGGGCCTTTGATGGCAACGATGCCGCGGCTGTTGAAACCGGTGATATGCCCGCCGGCGATGCCGGTGTAGACCGATGAAATTTCGCACCCGGACATCAATTCGGCTTCTTCCACGGCTTTTTTGATGGAGTCCACCGTAGCTTCGATGTTGACGACGACGCCCTTGCGAAGCCCGATCGAGGGGTGTGTGCCGATGCCGATGACATTGACCTCCCCCTGGGAAAGCTCCCCGACCACACAGCATATCTTGGTCGTCCCGATATCAAGGCCCACAATCAGATTGCCTCGTCCCTGCATCCTACACCTCCTTCCGGGCGTCTTCGGTGGCAATGGTCCCCGCCGGATTGACGACAATACGGTGGCGATTGTTCAAATCTATGGACTGAAACCCTTCATACCGCGGGTTTTTCTTTAAATAGGCGTCAATGGTTTGCAGCGTGGCATATTTTTCATCAAAATCGTCGAATCCCAACATAACGGTGCGATAGCCCTGCGGCTGACGGTCATCGGCCATGAAAATGGTCAGGCCGAGGGCTGGATCCGCATGGATTTCACGAATCCGGTCCACAAGGTCGAGCCGGTTGGAGCGCTGCCGGGGTTTTAACAGCTGCAACACCGACCGCATGACCGGTGTGGGCGCTTCGGCATCAACTCCCAGGTCGGTATAGATCAGGCCGCTGACCACCGGCACATCCGGTGTTTCACCGGGCGCCACCTCTTTGAAGACCGCGCCTTCGTCATTCATCAAAAACCGGCGACCGAGATCCAGCACGGCCAGGCTGGTCTGCTCGCGGATGAGGATCCGCAGACGGTCGGGGATGTCCCGGGTCACCTGGGCCTCGGCAATCCAGGGATGTGCCAGAAGGCGTTTGCGCGCGGTCGTCAGGTTGACCGTCAGGATATTGCGGGCTTCCGCCAGACCGGCCTGGTGCTTGACGATCGCCGGGGTCAACCGCTCGCATCCAGTGATGGTGATGGTCCGGATGCCAAGCCGGTCCGTCTGGGTGATCCAGTCGTGCCCGAAAATCAGCATCAGGTTGAACAGGCCGAAGGCCGTCAGCGCGAGGACGATCCGGGTCGACCGCAGGGTTCCGGACCAAAGGGCGCGGCGCCGGCTCTTGGGCCGGCCTTTGTAGGTATTCTGCCGGATGCGTTTTTTTCGTCGAAACATGCAGGTTCCTGTTGTGTCGCCGATTCCCTTCCCTGGGATCAGGCGAGCTGTTGTAAAAGGGTCTCCCCCAGTTTCAAAATGTCGCCGGCCCCCATGGTCATGACAATATCGCCCTCCCGGACGTCACGCCGGAGCAGCGCCAGGGCGTCTTCGAAACTGTCCGTGCAAGTGACGTCCTTGTGGCCGTGGGCCTGGATGCCCTCGCAGAGCAAGGTATGGCTGACGCCGTCGATTTTGGTTTCCCCGGCGCTGTAAATCGGTACCAGAATCAGCTGGTCCGTCTGATAGAAGGCCCGTGTGAACTCGTCGAAAAGGGCCTGGGTGCGTGTATAGCGATGGGGCTGAAAAACGCCCACGATCCGCTGGTCGGGCCAGCTGGTGCGGACCGACTGCAGGGTCGTTTTGATCTCGGTGGGGTGGTGGGCGTAGTCGTCGATCACGGTGACGCCTTTGGCCGACCCCTTGATTTCCAGCCGCCGGCGGACACCCTCCAGGTTTTCCAGGGCGGACCGGATGGTGTCGAACGGGATATTGAGTTCGACGCCGACGGCGACACTGGCCAGCGAGTTGTAGACATTGTGGATGCCGGGCAGGCTCAACCGGATGGCCCCTAAATGATGGCCCCGGTGGTAAACCTGGTAATGGCTGGTAAGTCCCTCACACTGGATTTCACGGGCCTGGTAATCGGCCTGACGGCTGACGCCATAGGTTGTGTAGCGCTTCTTGATGTGAGGAATCAGATCCTGGACGTGTTCGTTGTCCAGGCATAAAACCGCCAGGCCGTAAAACGGGATACGATCGATGAAGCGCGCAAATGTGGCGACGATAGCTTCCAAGTCATCGTAAAAGTCCAGGTGCTCCCGGTCGATATTGGTGACCACGGCGATGCTGGGGGACATTTTAAGAAAGGAGCCGTCGCTTTCGTCGGCCTCGGCCACGATAAAATTGCCCTGACCCAGCACGGCGTTGGTGTCCACGCTGCGCAGTTTGCCGCCGATGACAATGGTGGGGTCCAGGTCGCCGGCGGCCAGCACCGACCCCACAATGGACGTGGTGGTGGTTTTACCGTGGGCGCCCGCCACGGCCACACTGTATTTGAGGCGCATCAGCTCCGCCAGCATTTCAGCCCGCGGAATCACGGGGATGGATTGATTCCGGGCGGCGATGACTTCCGGGTTGTCTTCCCCCACCGCCGAAGAAATCACCACGACGTCGGCATCCTGGATGTTTTCAGCGGCATGACCGGTGCAGATCGTGCCGCCCAGACCGGCCAGGCGCCGGGTGATGTCGGTGGTTTTTAAATCCGATCCGGATACTTGGTATCCCAGGTTGAGGAGCAATTCGGCGATGCCGCTCATGCCGATGCCCCCGATGCCGACGAAATGGATATGATAGGTTTTCTGGTACATCCTTATCCTTCCATGGTCGGACGCCCGGCAGCGGACGCCTGTGGCACAAAATGGTCAACGATATCCGTTACGATGGCCGCGGCGGCTTCCGGGCGTCCCAGTGCGCGGGCCCGTTCGGCCATGGCCTCCCGAAGCCGGGGGGTGTCGCGCAGGTGCCGGATGCGGCGCCAGAGTTCCGGGCCGGTGAGATCGTTTTCAAGGATCATCTCCCCGGCATCGGCAGAGACCACCCAGCCGGCATTGATCTCCTGGTGGTTGTCGGCCGCGTGGGGGAACGGAATGAAAATGGCGGGAAGACCAATACAGGTCAACTCCGCTACGGTGGTGGCCCCCGCCCGGCATACCACCAGGTCCGCCTGGACATACTGGCGATCCATGTCATTGAAGAATGCTTCGACGCGGGCCGGGATTCCAGCGGTGGCATAGGCCTGCCGGAGGCGGTCGAGATCGTCGCTGCCGCACTGGTGGATCAGCTGCACTGATGCCGGTTCATCGACATGGGGCAGCATGTCGATGACCGCCGTGTTGATGCTGCGGGCCCCCTGGCTGCCGCCGGCCACCAGGACCGTGAAGGGGCGATTTCTTTCCCGCTGCGAAATCTGGTGGCGAATGGTGATAATTTCCTCCCTTACCGGGTTGCCCATCAGCCGGACTTTTCCGGCCGGGAAATGGGCGTGGCTTTCGCTGAAAGAGGTATAGGTGCGTTGCGCTATGCGCGCCAAAAGACGATTGGTGATGCCGGGTAGCGAGTTTTGCTCCTGCAAGCAGACCGGTATGCCCATGAGCCTTGCCGCCAAACAGACCGGACCGGCGGCGTAGCCGCCGACACCGATTACGACGGCCGGCCGGAAATGTCGCAGAATGGCTCCGGCACGCAGCAGAGCCCCGGGCAGCGAGGCCAACGACCGCAGCTGGCGGAAAATGCCCATCCCTTTGAGACCCCCCACCTGGATCACGGCGTGGCGGTAGCCTGCTTCGCCAAGCACGCGCTTTTCCAGTTCACGGCCGGTGCCCACGAAAAGAATGGCGGTGTTGGCCATCCGCTGCTGAAAGGCCCGTGCGATGGCGATGCCAGGGAACAGATGCCCGCCGGTGCCGCCCCCGGTGATCACGATATGGGGTGCAGCGGTCGTCATCGGGGTTTCCTCTTCAACCAGGGCGATATGCCGATATTCATCAATACCCCCACCGCCGCCATATTCAACACGAGGGAGGTGCCGCCGTAGCTCAGGAAGGGCAGGGTCAGCCCCTTGGTGGGCAAGAGCCCCATGGTAACGCCCATGTTGATGCATACCTGCAGGGCGATGGCTGTCGTCAGACCGAATGACAGCAGCGCGCCGAAGGGGTCCGTGGTCTGGCGGGCGATGGCGATGCCCCGCCAGATGATGAGCCCGTAGAGCATGACAATCATGGCCACGCCAACCAGACCGAATTCTTCACCGATCACCGAAAAGATGAAGTCGGTATGCGGTTCGGGTAGATAAAACAGTTTCTGCAGGCTTTTCCCGATACCGGTTCCCCACAATCCGCCCGACCCGAAGGCCATCAGCGAATGGATCGTCTGATAGCCGTCGGAGGTGGGGTATTCCCAGGGGTCCAAAAAGCTCATCAGGCGCTTGAGGCGATAATCGGCCGACAGGAGCAGATAGCCGCCGACCGGTGCTGCGGCCAGTCCGGCAAGGGCCAGATAGCGCAGCGGCACACCGCCCACAAAGAGCATCAAGCCGGTGATCAAGGTCAAAATGACCACGGAGCCGAAATCGGGCTGCAGCATGATGGGGATGATCAGCACCGTCAGCACCATGATATGGGGCACAAAACCAATGGAAAACTCCCGGATCCGGTCCTGTTTTTTACTCATCGAGTAGGCCAGGTAGAGAATCATGGCCATACGGGCCAGTTCCGCGGGCTGCAGGGTAAAGCCGCCGATACGAAGCCAGCGGGTGGCGCCGCCGGCCGAATGACCGAAACCGGTCAAGTGCACGGCCAACAGCAACCCGAGGGTCAGGGCCACGGCGGGATAGGCCAGCAGCCGCAGGCCCCGATACGGAAAATGGCGACCCACCACCAGCGCCATCAGCCCTACCAGGGCGAACATGGCCTGTTTTTTGATGAAAAAATAACTGTTGCCGTACTTTTTCAGCGCCAGGGCGGAACTGGCCGAGTACACCATCACGATGCCGATGCCCACCAGGAACAGCACCGGAAACAGCAGGCGGGCATCATAGCCGGCCGGCCTGGCGCTGGGGGTGCGGCTCGAACGGCCCTGGTTCAGGCCAGTTGCTGCACGTGACGGCAAAAATCTTCTCCCCGTTGGCGGTAGTTGGCATACATGTCATAACTGGCGCAGGCCGGGGACAGGAGCACCACTTCTCCCGGCCGGGCGGTTTCGGCGGCCAGCCGGACCGCGGCGCCCATGTCGGTCACGGTTTGGATCGGCACGATACGCTGCAAGGCGCGGGTAATGGTCTCGGCCGCTTCACCCATGACGATCACCTGTCGAACTTTATCCGGCAACCTTGCTTCCAGGGCCTGATAGCTGCCGCCCTTGTCGCGGCCGCCCATGATCAGCACCACCGGCTGATGGAAGCTGTCCAGGGCACGCGCGACGGCGTCCACGTTGGTGCCCTTGGAGTCATCGTAGTAGCGCACCCCCTGGACTTCCCGCACAAAAAACACCCGGTGGGGTTTTCCACGAAAAGCGTCCAAAGCGCTTTGGATGGCCGTGGGTGAGGCGCCGGCTGCCAATGATGCCAGACCGGCGGCGGCAACATTCTCTTCGTTGTGGCGGCCGATCAGCGACATGGCCGACAGGTCCAGTGCCATGCCGGTCGCGCGGTCCCCCATATCCAGTTCCAGCACCCCGTCGCGTCGGCGGGCCGATGGCTGATGGCCGGGGGGGGCGCCATTGAAAAACAATGTCCGGCCGGGCAGCGGCTGGTTCAGAACGCCGGCGGCCTTCAGAGCGCCATTGAGGATGGCGGTGTCATCGGCCGTTTGATGGCGGAACAGGCGCCATTTTACGGCGGCATAGGCCGTGAAGTCAGGGTAGCGGTCCAGGTGGTCTTCGCTGATATTCAAGAGGCATCCGATGCGGGGATGGAATCCGTCCATCGTATCCAATTGAAAGCTGCTCACCTCCACCACCAGCCAGTCGGCCGGCTTGCCGCTTTCCACATATTCAATCAGGGGGTTGCCGATATTACCGCCCACGAAAACATCCAGGCCGGAGGCTTCCAGCATGGCGCCGATCAATTCGGTGGTGGTGGTTTTGCCGTTGGTGCCGGTCACCGCCACGATGGGTTCCGTGATAAAGCGGGACGCCAGTTCCATTTCGCCCACCACCGGAATACCCCGCCGGCGGGCTGCTTCCAGGGGCGCGAGCGTGTGCGGCACGCCGGGGCTGAGAACGACAAGGTCGGCCGTTTGAAAGGTTTCCGGCCGATGGGGACCGAACTCCAGGGCCACGCCGGCGGGTTCCAACTGTCTGATTACATTTCTAAATGCGCTGGCATCACCGGCTTCCGACACCGTCACGATCGCCCCTGCGGCACGGCAGAAACGCGCGGACGCTAGGCCGCTTTGGCCCAGTCCCACCACAGTGACGGCTTTGCCCTTCAGGTTGTCAGGTGTCCAACGGGTCATGGACCGTGTCCTTCCATCAACGCAATTTCAACGTGCTCAAGGCCACCAGCGCCAGTGCGATGGCAATAATCCAGAATCGGACGATTACCTTGGGCTCCGGCCACCCCTTGAGTTCGAAATGGTGGTGCAGGGGCGCCATCTTGAAAATCCGGCGGCCGTGGGTCAGTTTGAAGTAGCCGACCTGGAAAATGACCGACAGGGTTTCGATGACAAACAAGCCGCCCACCAACACCAGCAAAATTTCCTGTTTGGTGATAATGGCGATGGCCCCCATGGAACTGCCCAGCGCGAGCGAGCCCACATCGCCCATGAAGACCTGGGCCGGATAGGCATTGAACCATAAAAACCCCAGGCCGGCACCCACCAGAGCGCCGCAGAAGACCGAAATTTCACCGACACCGGCCACATAGTTGATTTGCAGGTACTCTGCGAATTTGACGTGGCCGGTGACATAGGCGAACACCATGTAGGTGGCGGCCACGATAATGAGCGGGCCGATGGCCAATCCATCCAGGCCGTCGGTGAGATTGACGGCATTGGATGCGCCCACGACGACGAGAATCGTGAAAAGGATATAGCCCCATCCCAGATCGGGTTGCATATTCTTGAGAAACGGCACCGTTACCTGGGTAGAAAAGTCCGCATGGGAGTAGAACAGCACCCCGCAGATGGCTGCCAGAATGGTCTGCAGCAGGAATTTTTCCCGGGCGCCGAGCCCCTTGCTGCGCTTCTTGACCTGCATCAGATAGTCATCGGCGAAACCGATGGCGCCGAAACCCACGATGACCAGCAGGGCGACCCAGATATAGAAATTGGTCAGGTTGGCCCACAGCAGAGTCGCCGCCACCACCGCGCCGATAATCAGCACGCCCCCCATGGTGGGCGTACCCGATTTTTTGTAGTGTGTTTCGGGCCCGTCATCACGGATGAACTGTCCGACTTGCATCTGGCGCAAGCGCTTGATCACCCAGGGGCCCAGGAGAAAACAGATGATGAACGCCGTCAGACTGGCGTAGATCGTCCGAAACGTAATGTACCGGAAGACATTGAACGCCGAGATGCTGGTGTGCAGCGGATAGAGGAGATGGTAGATCATGGGGCCGTTATCATCCTTCGGTGGTTTCTTTTGATCCGCCGGCCCAGTCCTGCAGGGCGGCGATCACCCGTTCCATGCGCATGCCCCGGGAACCCTTGACCAGTACCCAGTCGCCCGGGGTCAGCCACTGGGTGAGGGCGATACTGATCTCGGCAATATCACCGGCCAAGATGCGATCCGGCGCCATGCCGGCCTCCTGCGCTCCTTTTATAACTGCCGGCGCAAACGCGCCGTGCACGAAAAGCCGATCGAGACCGGCCTGGCCGGCTTTCCGCCCGGTTTTGCGGTGCCATTCCTCGGCTTCGGGTCCCAGTTCGAGCATGTCGCCCATCACCAGAGTTCCGCGCGAGGCGCCTTTCATGCGGGCCAGGGTATCGATGGCCGCCGCCGTAGACGCGGGATTGGCGTTGTAGCAATCGTTGATCAGCGTGATCCCCCAGGGCAGAGGGACGAGCTGCATGCGGCCGTCCACGGCCGCAACGGATTCCAGCCCGGCTTGGATGGCTTCCGGAGCGACATCACAACAGTAGGCGGCAGCGGCAGCGGCCAGGGCGTTGGCCACCATGAATTTTCCGGGAACCTGAAGCTTCACCGGAATTTCGCCGGAAGGCATCTGAAGGGTGAAGGTCCAGCCGCGCGGGCCGGAGTCCAGATCTGCCGCTCGTATCGCGGCCTCCGGGCCGAATCCAAACAGGAGGGTCTCCACCGGGCAGGTTTCCGCCAACCGGCGGCAGTATTCGTCATCCGCGTTCAAAATGGCCCGTCCGGCAGGGACGATGTGACGCAACAGTTCGCCTTTAGCGTGCATGACGCCCTCGATGGAATGCAGGCCTTCGAGGTGGGCCGGGGCCACGTTGATAATCATACCGATGTCAGGGGCGGCGATCTGCCCCAAATGGTCGATTTCACCCGGATGGTTCATACCCATTTCCACCACCGCCAGGGTGTGCGTTTCCGTCAATTGGAGCAGGGTCAAGGGCAGGCCGATCTCGTTATTCAGGTTGCCCTGGGTGGCCAGGATGGTCCCTCTGTGGTTCAATATGGCGGCAGTCATGGCCCGGGTCGTGGTCTTGCCGTTGGAGCCGGTAAGGGCGACGATGCGCGCCGGCATGCGGCGCCGGTGATAGGCGGCGATGTCCCCCAGGGCCCGGGTAGTGTCCGGCACGCTGATACAGACCACCTGCCGATCCTGGAAGATTGCCAGCGTGGTGTCCGATGTTCGGCCTTCCCGCACGACAACACCACGCCCACCGAGGGCCACCACCTCGGGGGCGAAGATGTGGCCGTCGTGGATATCACCTTCAATGGCGATAAACAGGCTCCCCGGCATCAGCTGACGGGAATCGATGCCAACCCCGGTAAAGACGGTGTCGCTTGAACCGGAAAGCAGACGGCCGCCGGTGGCCGCGAGGATATCGCTGGTGGTCCATTCCATCAGGCCGACTCCTGGGCCGCATGCCCGTTGAGCGAGGCCAGGGCCTGCCGGGCCTCTTCCCGATCGTCAAAGGGAACGGTGGTGCGGCCAATGATTTGATAGGTTTCGTGGCCTTTACCGGCGATCAGGACGGTATCTCCGGGTTCGGCGACACCGATGGCCAGACCGATGGCCTCCCGCCGGTCCGGCAGGACAATGTGGCCCCGTTCCCCGAATCCATTTTGAACGGTATCCACCGTATAGGAACGCGGCGCGGCGCGGCGCACCCCTTCCAACGCATCTTCAATGATGGATAGAGGATCTTCGGTGCGCGGGTTGTCAGAGGTAACCACGGCCAGATCGCTCATGCGGGCCGCGATTTCGCCCATGAGCGGTCGTTTGCGGCGGTCGCGGTCGCCGCCGCAACCAAAGACGCAGATGATGCGCCCCTGACGCAGGGCATCCAGGGCTTGCAGCACATTTTCGAGGGCATCGGGAGTGTGGGCATAGTCCACATAAATGAACCGGCCGGCTGGATCGGGAACGGATTCCAGTCTTCCGGGAACGGCCGTGGTGGCGGCGATGCCAAACTGGATGGCATCCAGGGGAAGATCGAGAGCGATACCGCAGCCGGCGGCGGCCAGGATGTTTTCGAGGTTGTGCCGACCCACCAGAGAAGAGGTCATTGCGAGCGGTCCCTTTGGGGTGTGCAGGACGGCTTCCAGACCGGTCAGGTCGCTGCGCTTGACATCGGGCCAGATATCGTTGTCGGGTGCGAGGCCAAACGTGAGCGTGGGGCGGTTCCCGGCGATTTCTTCGACCAGGCGCGCGCCGCGGGGGTCATCCCGATTGATCACGGCCCGCGCGTGGTGCCCTTTGGGGCCCAGCGGCAGAATCCGGGTGAAGAGCGATTTTTTACTGGCCCAGTAGCGTTCCATGTCGCCATGGAAGTCGAGGTGGTCCTGGGTCAAATTGGTGAATGCGGCCACATCGAACCAACAGGCCTCGACCCGGTGCAGATCCAGGCCGTGAGAGGCCACCTCCATGACCACGTGGGTCACGCCGTGGTGCCGCATCTCGGCCAGAATGCGCTGGAGGTCAAGGGATTCCGGGGTGGTCCGGGAGGCCGGCACTTCGTGGCGGCCATGGCGATAATTCACGGTGCCGATGACACCGGCGGACAACCCGGCCTGGCGCAGCATGGCTTCTATTAAATAGGATACCGTGGTTTTACCGTTGGTGCCGGTCAGGCCGACAACGGTCAGATTCCGTGACGGTTGGTCGTAGTACGCGGCGGCGGCCCGGGCCAGGGCGATGCGGGTATCCGCCACCTGCAGCACCGCCACGCCCGGCGATACCGGTTTCTGGACCACCACGGCCACGGCGCCCCGCTGGCAGGCGTCATCGATATAATCGTGCCCGTCAGCGGCCAATCCCGGAATGGCAAAGAATACCCCGCCCGGTGCAACGTCGCCGGACCGATAGTGCAGGGAGGCGACCGATGTCTCCGGCGCTGCCGAGCCCAGGATCGCGGTCGGCTGGATGGCGTCTATGAGGTTGGCGAGAATCACCCGGTCCCCTTTGTTGTGTTGGATACGGTCATTTTGGGCGCCCTTTCGCTGGGCCGGACATTGAGATAGCTCAAAGCGGACTGGGCAATTTCGCGGAATACCGGCGCGGCGACCGTGCCGCCGTAATGGTCGTCACCATGCGGTTCGTCAATGATCACAAGAATGGCCAGGCGAGGATCTTCGACGGGTGTGAAACCGGCGAAGGAGGCGACATAACGGTCTTTCGCGTAGGTCCCGTCCTTGCCGATTTTCTGCGCTGTGCCGGTCTTTCCACAGGCGGAGTAACCGTCCAATGCGGCTTCAACGCCCGTACCGCCCTCGGTCAGTACCATTTCCATCATCCGGGTGACGGCATCGGCGGTTTTGGCTGAAATGGCCCGGCCCAACGGTTGGGGGTCGAAGGTTCGGATGGCACGGCCCCGGGCATCGGTCACGCTCAAAACCACACGGGGTTTCATCAGGATGCCGCGGTTGGCGATAGCCGCTACAGCAGCCGTCAGTTGGATGGCAGAGACCGAAACCCCATGACCGAAAGAGACGGCCGCCACGTCGAAGGTGGACCATTTTTTGTTGGCGCCCAGACTGCCCTTGGACTCGCCGGGGCACGCAATGCCGGTGGGTCGGCCGAACCCGAAACGCTGGAGGGTATCGTGGAGGGTTTCGGCACCGATGGTTTCGCCGATCTTGACGGCGCCGATGTTGCTCGAATATTTCACGATGCGCTGCAGGGACAGCCAGCCGTGTTTCTTGGTGTCGTGGACGGTGTTGCGGCCGATACGATAATTACCGTTTTCGCAGTAAAAAATAGTATGGGGCGTGCAGCAGCCCGATTCCAGGGCCGCCGCCGCGCTGAAAAGCTTCATGGTGGAGCCGGGTTCAAAGGCATCGGTGACCGCGCGATTGCGCCGCACATCCCGGTTGAAATCGCCGAAAGCATTGGGATTGAAGAGGGGCGCATGGGCCAGTGCCAGAATGTCACCTGTCTGAGGGGCCATGACCACGGCAATCCCGGATTTGGCCTTGTGGGTTTCCACGGCCTGTTGGAGGGCTTTTTCGGCCAGGTGCTGAATGGCCCCGTCAATGGATAAAACGATGTTGTTGCCGCTCGTGTTGGTCGTCATATCCTCCTGAGCCTCGAACCCGCGGCCAAAGGCATCCTTCAAGACCGTGGCGATTCCTTTGCGCCCGGTCAGTTCGGCATCAAACAGGTATTCGATGCCTTCCAGTCCGTTGCCGTCGATGCCGGTGAAGCCCACCAACTGGGCCGCCAGGGTGCGGTTGGGGTAATAGCGACTGTGCTCGGGAAGAAATTCCAGTCCTTTCAGCTGGAGGTCTCTTAGCGCCCGGGCTTCTTTGGGCGTGATCTGGCGTTTGACCCACACGAAGGACCGATCGGCGTCCAGTTTGCGGGCGATGGATTGCGGCTTGACATTGAGGATGCGCGCGATGGTCCGGGCGGTTTGGCGGGTGTCTTGAATTTTGCGGGGATAGGCGGCCAGAGAGAGGGTCTCGATGCTGACGGCCACTTCGCGCATGCGCGTGTCAAAAATACTGCCGCGTTTGCCATTGGTTTGAATGGTTTTTTCATACTGACCGGAGGCTTTTTCAGCCAGGGACGGTCCGAAGAAAACCTGCAGGTAGACCGCCCGGCCGATGATCGTTCCCAGACCGATAAAAAACAGGAAGCCGATCAGGGCCATGCGGAGACGCAGTGATTTCTGGGTCGATAGGGTTTTCATTCCATCACAACAATCTGGCGGGTAGCCGGAGGCGCCAACCCCAGCTGCCGCCCCAGGGCTTCGATACGCTTGGGCGCTTTCAATCGGGCCAGTTCAATGGCCAGGTTCTTGCGGATGGTGCGCTGCGCTTCGTAGGTCCTCGTTTCGGTGGCAATCTCATATCCCAGGCGGACGCACTGGACCCGGCACCAGGTGTAGGCGAACAATTCGACGATAAAGACCAGCATGATGACCAGCCAGATGGTCTTCATGCCCTGGGTCGGTGTTTGGATGGCGTTCGTGGCCATGGGCCTCGCCCTGTCTATCGTTTTTCGACCGCCCGCAACCGTGTGCTGCGGGCCATCGGGTTGGCTGCTATTTCTTCCGCCGTGGGGCGGACGACCTTGCGGGTCAGCAAGGTCACCTGGGCTTCCCCCCCACAGGTGCACACCGGTGCCCGCGGGGGGCACGTGCAGGTGCGGGCCATTTCCCGGAAGGTTTGTTTGACGATCCGGTCTTCCAGCGAGTGGAAGGAAAGCACGCACAGGCGGCCTCCCGGGTTGAGACACGCAACGGCCATGGGCAGCGTGCGCTGCAAACGATCCAGTTCCCGGTTGACCGTGATCCGCAAGGCCTGGAATACCCGGGTGGCCGGGTGGATTTTCTGCTTCCGGGCGGCGGCCGGCGGCATGGATCGATAAATCAGATCCGCCAGCGCTTTACTGCTCTCCAGCGGCTTTCGGGCGCGCGCTTTGACAATGGCCTTGGCAATCGATCGGGCGCGGTGCTCTTCACCGTACTCACGAAAGATGCGTATAAGGTCATCGACATCCCAGCTGTTGACGATATCGGCGGCGGTGATCGTGGCCTTGGTGTTCATGCGCATGTCCAACGGTTCTTCGCGTTTGAAGCTGAACCCCCGGCCGCTGCCTTCCAGCTGGTGCAGCGAGAGGCCCAGGTCCAGCAGGATGCCGTCGACACCCGCGAGGCCCAAGTTGCCGATAATCCGGTCAAGATGGCTGAACGTGTCGTGATGCAGGGAAACCCGGGGGAAGAAGGGGGCCAGAACGTCTTGCGCATGCCGGATGGCGTCCAGATCCTGGTCGATGCCGACGAGAAGGCCGCCGGGCTGGATACGGGTGCATATCATGCGGGAATGACCTGCGCCGCCGACGGTACCGTCTACGTATGTGCCACCGGGCCTCAGGTTGAGATAGTGCGCGGCCTCGACCGGCATACAGGAAATGTGGTAATCGGCCATCACATCAAAGTCCTAAACTGGCGATTTCGTTCCTGACCTCCTCTTTTTTCAGATCCGTTTCCAGTGCCTGATTTTCCGCTTCCCAGGTATCGCGTGACCATATTTCAAAGTGGTCCAATACCCCGACCAGTACGATATCTTTTTCAAAGCCGGCATACTCTCTGAGCATGGGGGGGATCAGAATGCGTTCCTGCTTGTCGCAGGTGCATTCATAAGCGCCCCCGACAAATACCCGCCGGAATCGTCGCATGGCGTCGCTTTTCTGGGCCAGCGCCAATAGACGGGTCTCGATGCCGCGCCATGCATCCAGGGGGTAGCCCACCAGGCAGCCGTCCATACGGGACACCATGACCCGATCGCCGCCCCCGGCCCGTATCAGGTCCCGGAAGCGGGAGGGAATGATAACCCGTCCCTTGCTGTCCATGGTATGGAATGAGCTGCCACGAAACATAGGATGGTCCTTTAATCCACTTTACTCCACTTTATGATTCATATGGAATGAAATGAGCATAAAGTCAAGGAAAATCAGTTTTTGGTCTCTATTATTTTTTATAATAATTATATAATGTTAATCGTATATATTGTCAAAATGAATATTCGTGGAGCATTGTGGTGCATATGACGATTACCTGGGGCTTAAAGCCAAATCCGGCGATTGGCGCGCGCACCGGGGAATGCTTGACTTTTTGAAGGCAAACCGGCTACCAATCACGTTCGTGATGGTGTTGGTCAACGGCGTCATAGCGTCAGGAAATCCATGATGGACATTCAACTCGCGGACCCTTCGTCCCCATATGAGGTTCCGGCCATCTCCCGGGCCCGGCAGATGGCCGAGCAGCTGTTGAACGGCGAGCCCGGAAGCCATGACTGGGAGCACACCCTGAGGGTCTATCGCCTGTGCTGTGATATCGGCGCCCGGGAAGGGGTCGACATGGTGGTTCTTTCGGTGGCGGCCTTTTTTCACGACATCGGCCGCTGTCGTCAGGATGAAAGCCGCGGGGGGGTCTGTCACGCGGAGCAAGGCGCCCAAATGGCGGCTGGCCTGGTGGCGGATCTGCCCCTGACAGAGGCGCAGAAAGCCAATGTGGTGCATTGTGTCCGCGCGCATCGTTTTCGGAAGGCCCCCCAACCGGAGACGAATGAGGCGAGGGTGCTTTTCGATGCCGACAAGCTGGATGCCATCGGTGCCGTCGGGGTGGCCCGGGCCTACCAGTTTGCCGGGGAGGTGGGCGCGCGTCTGCATAACGCCAATCACGACCTTTCCAATACCCGGGCCTATTCCCGGGAAGACACCGGCTACCGGGAATACCAGGTCAAGCTGCGTCACATTAAAGACAGGATGCTCACGGAGACCGGCCGCCGGGTGGCGGAGGGGCGCCACCACTTCATGGTTCAATTTTTTCAACGATTTCTGGCGGAGGTTGACGGCCGCCTTTGACGACCGGCTGACCGTCCTTTTTTTTGCTTCGTGGCGTGAAATGTGGTAGGAGATCGCACGGTCGACCGTATCGTGCCGATCCTGTTTTTGCGGCCCTGCCCGGCATCCCGTCCGGCAAGGCTTTGCGATGATCCCCCGCTTCGATATCCTGCGGGCCGAACGCCCTCGCGGCTGAGGCCCCGTCCCAACCATTCTAACGAAAGTGAAGGCATCATGAGCATCAACACCGTGGAACGAATTGATGACAATGTCCCCGTCCGGCATGTGCTGATCAGCGTTTCCGACAAGGCCGGCCTGGAAACCTTCATTCCCGAACTGCTTCAGACCTGTCCCGGCGTGCGCATCTTCTCCACGGGCGGCACCTACGGCAAGATCCAATCGATCCTTGGAGACCGGGCGGCCGGACATCTGACTCAAGTGTCGGAATACACCGGGCAGCCGGAAACCCAGGGGGGGCTTGTCAAAACGCTGGATTTCAAGATCTACCTGGGGTTGCTCACCGAAACGTATAACGATGCCCATCAGGGGGATCTCCAGCGAACGTCAGCGGTGGCCATCGACATGGTGGTGGTGAATCTCTACCCCTTTCAGCAGACCATCGCCCAGTCCGGGGTCACGGTGGAAGGCGCTCGCGGCCAGATCGACATCGGCGGACCCTGTATGATCCGGGCTTCGGCCAAGAATTTCATCCGTGTGGCCTCGGTGGTTGACCCGGCCGACTATGGCCCGATCGTGAGTGAGCTCAAGCAAAACGGTGGCAAAACGTCTTTGGCGATGCGCTTTGCCCTGGCCCAGAAAGCCTTTGACCACACCGCCGGCTACGATCGTGCCATTGCCGACTATCTGGGGGCGCGCACGGCGAACGAGGCCGCGGCCGGCTATCGGTTCCAGGACCGATAACGCCGTTCGGCGAGGCGCTTTATTCACCACGCTGACCATGAAGAGGGCAATGCGTCCTTCATCGATCATTTTTTTGCAACCGTGACCCAATCCGAAAGGAATGATTAAAATGGCCGAAGATTTAAAAAAAATGTACCGCACCATTGTTAAAGATCATTTTCCGCCCCGGATGGAAATTGCGTTTGTCGACGATGACGATCAGCGCCAGACGCTGTTTTACGAGCGCGTGTCCTGGGCCATCGACGGTGAGGCCAAGGGCTTGCGCTATGGTGAGAATCCGGGGCAGGAAGCGGCCCTCTACCGTTTGGTGAACGGCAATCTGGCGTTGGCCGGAACAAAGACCATTCAGGCGGGGCGTTATCTGGCATCGGATATCGAGTTGTTGCAGTCCGGCAAACATCCCGGCAAGACCAACCTCACCGATGCCGACAACGCTTTGAACATTCTGCGGTATTTCACGGATACCCCCACTTCCGTCATCGTCAAACACAACAACCCCTGCGGGGTGGCCCAGGCCGAGAGCCTTGCCGATGCCTATCACCGGGCCTACATGGCCGACCGCGTGGCGGCCTTCGGTGGCTGCATTGCACTCAACCGGTCGGTGGACAACGCCACAGCCGAAGCCATCGCCGACCAGTACGCCGAAGTGGTGGTGGCGCCGGAATACGAATCGGGCAGTCTCGAGATCCTGGCCCGTCGCAAGAATCTTCGGGTGATCCGCATCCAGGCCATCGAAAAGCTGCAGCAGTTCGTGGGCGAGCGCGTGGTGGACTTCAAAAGCCTCATCGATGGCGGCGTTATCGCCCAGTGGTCTTTCGCCCCGGTCACCCTGACGCCTGCCGACCTGATGCTGGCCACCAGCGAGTACCAGGGCAAGACCTACACGATCGCACGTAAACCAACTCCGGCCGAGCTGGACGATCTCCTCTTTGGGTGGCTGGTGGAGTCCGGGCTTACCTCCAACTCGGTCATCTACGTGAAAGATCGTTGCACCGTGGGCATCGGCACTGGTGAACAGGACCGCGTCGGTGTGGCCGAAATCGCCCGCGATAAGGCCTACCGCAAACTGGCGGACCGCTACTGCTTCGAAGAACTGGGGATCGCCTACAACGAACTTGAAGATGAAGAGAAGAAAGCGGCCATCGACAGCCGGGTTTGCGAAGAAAACGGCGGCCTGCCCGGTTCCTCCATGGTAAGCGACGCCTTCTTCCCCTTCCGTGACGGGGTCATGGTGGGCATCCGGGAGGGCGTCAAGGCCGTGGTGCAGCCCGGCGGTGCCATGAACGACTGGAATGTGATCGAGGCCTGCAATGAGGCCGGTGCGACCATGGTGTTTACCGGCCAGCGCTCTTTCAAACACTAGTTTCCATCCAGAAATGGCCCTTTTGCGCAATCTCGGCGTCAAGCAGCGGAATGGCTTGTGCGGCATACGGTAGTATGCCTCCGCGCCATTCCTTGCTTTCCTTGACCTTGCGCAAAATTGCTCATTTCTGAATTGGAAACTGCTATGTAAATTTTGACGATATTAAGGGGGAAGCAATGAAAAAGATAATTTGTCTGATACTTGTACTGGGTGTGGCGGTGATGTTCGGCTGCGCGCAGGAAAAACCGGAAGCGGCCGCCAAGAAGATCTTCGAGCAGCAGGTGGCGGGTCACGAGGGAATTGAACTGGATACGGCCGGACTCGTTTACACCATAGTAGAGCAGGGCGACAACAGTGCCTTGGTGGAAGTCTCCGGCAACATGGCGGTGAAGGCGGCAATTCCTCTGGTCGAGAAGAAAGGACAATGGGTGCTGGATATGCCAACGGTAGAGACATCCGGAGAAGTTTCGGCAACGCATTGACAGCCCTTCAGAGGGATGCCCCTTGGTTCATGGTTTGCATTAAAATTTCTGCCATGATCGACGGCAGTCCTTTTAGATGCGTGAGCGTTAATGCCACGAAAACACAAAAGCTCTTCCCCATATGCAACGTTGTTTTATTTGATCGCTGTTTTATGGATCGTTGAATTCGCCAACCTGCTTTTCGATCATCAACTTTGCCGCTTTGGTATCTTCCCACGAACTCCCCAAGGGCTCGTGGGAATTCTCTTCAGTCCCTTTCTTCATGCGGGTGTGGTTCACCTGTTTCTGAATACCGGACCGTTGATCGTTCTGGGCGGTCTAATCCTGATGACCGGTCGCGCCATATTTATCCGATCCACCGTGTTCATCATTCTCATGGGGGGACTGGGGCTGTGGTTGGTCGGGCGGCCCGCCTATCATGTGGGCGCAAGCGCATTGATTTTCGGGTATTTTGGTTATCTTGTGGCCAAGGGGATTTTCGACCGGCGGATGAAATCCTTCCTTTTCGCCATGGTGGCGATCGCCGCCTATGGCGGGCTTTTCTGGGGGCTGCTGCCGACGGCCCGCTATATTTCTTGGGAAGGCCATGCCTGCGGCTTTATTGCCGGGATCATGGCCGCCTGGATTGAAAGGCGCAAGCGGCGGTAAGCTTGTCACTGCCGAACGATCGCGTCACACATTGGGATGCCGATGAAAGCGATACGTTTATCCCTTGACCGTATCGTGACCCCTTTTAGGCATCATGCCCCCCCCTCCGATCTTATTCTCAGCGACTGACAATATTTGGCAAAAGGACTGACAAAATATGTCAGTCAGGTGGTTTGCGATAAGGCCTGTTTGTCTGAAATAATTGGATTTACTTGAATTATAAGCATCCTCTCAAATGGCATTGTTCTTGCTTTCCTGTACCCCTTTAACCCACTTTTAAGATAGACTGCCGGTATGGGGTTTTTCCGGCAAGCGGCTTGGCACTCAATCCCTGAGAAGCCAATGACATGTTCGAGAAAACGGAACCGCATCGGGCGGCCTTTTATCATATGACACGACTTGATCCGATGCCGGGCGCGTTGAACTGGTAGCGCCATATTCTTTCTGTTCAGCGGCGATGGTGGCGGCACGCTTTTGTCACAGCGATCATTTTCTTATACGGCGAACTGTATCGATCGGCGATTTATGGCACATGCTCAGGCGAATGGCCGGAGAAGGCCCTATTTATCTTCATAGCGAATGGGACGTATTGGAATGGACGATTTATCAAGTGATATATCCAATTTAATCTATAGAAGAACCGTGGCGGCACTCAAAGGGCAGGTTTCCATGAGTGGGAAGATGCTCGAACTCCTGATGCTGCTCGATGGCCGGACGAACCTCAGGGGGGTTTCCCAAAAAATGAACATCCGAATGTCCGATATGCGTTCCTATATATCGAAATTGAAGGCGTATGGTGTCATCGAAGAAGTCCAAGAGCGCATTGCAATGCTGGATCCTAAATTCCTTGGATATATGGCGGGGCAACTTTCAACAATTGCGGGTCCGATCGCGCAGGTGATGGTTGAGGATGCGGTGCTGGAAATCAGTGGCGGTACATCGAATATACCTAAGAATAAAGCCGCAGAGTTGATCGAGTTATTAGGACGACAAATTCCGGATGAAAGTCAGCGCGTTGGATTCATCCAGAATATGCTGAAAAAAGTGAGAGATATATAAACTGAGGTGCGAAGGGAGAACCGCAAGATGATTATCCATTGTGAGGAATGTGGGAAGAAATATAAGATCGATGATAAAAAAATCGTCAAAGATCGCACGCTTTTCAATTGCCCAAACTGCAAAAGCACCATTGAGGTATTGAAACCGCGATCGAGCGTCGAATCCCTCGAGCCTGAATCATCCCCGGCCGAATCCTCAATCGGCAAAGCGGCTGCGTCCGGCGCCTTTCAAACGGTCGGGAAAACGGCTGATTCGTCACCCAGGCGTCCTGCGGCTGATTGGAAAATACCTGAAACACAGTTACCGGAAACGCCGAAAGCAAAAGGAGTGACCGTTGGCAAAAAGCTCATGCTGTCATTTCTGGGGTTCATCCTGATTACGGGGACCATTCTTACATTGGTATACATGACGTATGTCCCAGCCCTGATGCATGACCAGATTAATTTACGAACGTATTCTATTTCACAATCGTTCAGTGCTGCGATTCAGCAACCCCTTTTAATCAAGAATTACCTGTTGGTGAACAAAACTGCGGAGACCAATGCCGGACTTCCCGGGGTGGCTTATGTATCGGTTTTGAACAAAAGAGGGATTGTCATCGCGGGCATTTTTGGCGACAAGACACGGTTTGCGAGGGATTTTATCGAAAAAATAGGTGAAAGCGGGTTTCCCAAGGAAATATCCACCCAGAACAGAATCCCCAGCGGTGAGAAGGAAAACGCAATAGATTTTAGTGTCGGGGGACAAAAAATACATGATGTGGCGGTAATGATCGGTGACACCGGGGGTGAGGCGCACGTGGGGCTGTTTACCGAAGATGTTGAAAAAGCGGTTCGAAAAAGCTTGATTCCTCTTCTGGTCCTATTGGCGTCCATTGCACTCATCGGCAGTCTCAGTTTTTTTTTGGTTGCGCGAACGATATCCGCCCCAATCCGGTCCCTGACACGCGCCGCTGAGAAAATTAGCTTAGGCGAGATCGATCGGCCGATCGACGTCAAAGGCGGGGGGGAAATCGGAGAACTGGCAGCGTCTCTTGAACGGATGCGGTTTTCGATAAAGGCGGCCATGAATCGGCTGCGACGCAATTAAAGAGCGACATACCTATGGATAGGAGAAAAACAATGCGAATACGATGCGTTTTATGGATCATCCTGGTAGTCGTCGCTCCGGCGTTGGTATACGCTGGTGATACCTATAAGTTGTCAATGCTGCCGCGATATTCGTCGGAGGAGATCAACCGCAGGATCAGTCCTCTGGCCGATTATCTATCCCAAAAAACAGGAACAAAAATCGAAGCCGTTATCACGAGTGATTTTGCCCAGTACGAAAAGCAATTGAAGCGTGGCGCCATCGAGCTTGGCTACGAAAACCCCTATATCTACACCTTGGTTTCCGAAACCCATGAAGCCCTTGCCATGGCGGTGAAGGGAAAGGATCGGGATAAATTTCGCGGTATCGTTGTCGCGCGGGCGGACAGCGAGCTGACTTCTTTGAACGATTTGCGGGGGAAAACGATTTCCATCGTTGGCCATACATCCGCCGGTGGGTACCTCTCCCAAAAATTGTCTTTGATGGAAGTCGGCATCAATGTCGAAAGCGAATGCACCATTATAGAAGCGGTAGAGAATAAACAGGAAAATGTTCTGTTTGCCGTTTATACGGGCGAAGCGGATGCGGGGTTCATTCGTGAATCGGCCCTGCATCAGGCCGACAGTTATATTCCGGCTTCCCAGATAAAGGTACTCAGTCAATGTGCCTGGCTGCCCAACTGGGCTTTTTCGGTTAAAAAGACATTGCCGGCCAAGCTGAAAAAGGACCTACAGGCCGCTGTCCTGGATCTGAAACCTGATCATCCTGTCATGCAAGCGCTAAAAATCGAAAGTTTCCGATTGGCTGCCGATGGGGATTACGACACTGTGCGGCGGGCATCGGGTTCCAATTAGGTGAGAATTTTACCGGATTCAAAAGATAACATCTATCCTACTGAATAGAGTGAGCAATGAAACGAATACTTTTCTTGTTTGGTATATTGTGCGGATTGATGATCGTCCTGCCCGCATGGAGCGTTGCCCAAGATGTTTATGAATTTTCAATGCTGCCGAGGTATTTCCCAAAAAAAATCAGAAGTATGATTGATCCGATGGCGGGGTACCTGGCCGAAGAGGTCGGGGTGCCGATCACCCCTGTTCTCACGAAAGACTTTGCCGAATATGAAAATCGTCTGAAAAGCGGTGAGATCGAGATCGGCTATGAGAATCCGTTGGTTTATACAAAGGTTTCCGGAAGCCATGAGGTGCTGGCGATGGCCATAAAAGGCCCGGGGGGTGACCGGTTCAGGGGCATTATTATCACCCGTCCGGACAGCGACATCCAAACCTTCAGCGACCTCAAACACAAAAAGATAATGATCGTCGGAGAGACGTCGGCCGGTGGATTTCTTTCGCAGAAGCTGACCCTGATCGAGAACGGGATTGCGGTCGACAATGACTGCGAGCTTGAAGTGGCTTCCGACAACAAACAGGAGAATGTGATCATCTCCGTCAGTATCGGCGATGTGGATGCGGGGTTCATCCGGGAATCGGCCCTTCATGTGGCCGATCAATACATCCAGCCCGGCACGATAAAAGTGGTGGCGCCCTGTGCTTGGCTGCCAAACTGGGCGCTTTCGGTAAATCGTTCCCTGCCGAGTGCCAGGAAGGAGGCGATCAAAGCCGCGATCATCGGCCTGGCTGAAAATTCACCGGTGCTGAAAGCAATGGATGTCACAGGGTTTAAACCGGCGACAGACAGCCAGTATGATGTCATCCGGAATGTCGCCAACAATTAAGGTGGTAGCCCAATCGTTCTCCGCTATCTATCGCTCCTCCCATTTGGGGGGGCGTCGTTCGAAGAAGGCTTGCACGCCCTCGTGGGCATCATGGGTGGTGCAGAGGCGGGCAAAGGCCTCGTTCATGAGTTCGAACTGTTTGAGATAGTCCATGTCTTCCGAGGCATAGAAGGCTTTTTTAGCGATCTGGATGGCAATCGGACTTTTTTGGGCCAGGGAAGCGGCCCAATCCAGGGCCGCTTTTTCCAGTTCTTCTTTGGGCACCACGCGGTTGACCAGTCCCAGGGCTTGCGCTTCAGGGGCCTTGATGAGATCCCCACCCAACAATAGCTCCAGGGCTTTCTTCCGACCCACGATGCGCGCGACCGGGATCACCGGACCGACACAATTCAGACCAACGTTGATGGCTGTCAGCCCCATTTTGGCATTGCTGGCCGCAATGGCCAGATCCGCAGCTGCGACGAGCCCCATTCCGTTGGCCGCGGCAACACCCTGCAATTGCGCGATCACTGGCTTTTTGAGTTGCGATATGGTCACCAGGGGGCGTTCCATGTGTTCGATCCAGGCCCGGTAGGCCATGGCGGTCTTCCCCGCCAGTTCATTGACGTCGATCCCGGCGCAAAAGGCCTTGCCGGCCCCCTTTAAAAGGATGACCCGCACGCCCGGGTCGGCATCCAGATTCGTCAGCGCCTGGTAGAGATCCGCGGCAAGTTGGGTATTGAAGGTATTGAGTTGCTCCGGCCGGTTCAGGGTAATGTGGCCAATAAAACGATCGTCGATTTCGGTCAGAATGTGCTCGTAAGACATAACCTTCCCTCCTGGAA
The DNA here is from genome assembly GCA_014237395.1 of Desulfobacteraceae bacterium. GTDB lineage: Bacteria > Desulfobacterota > Desulfobacteria > Desulfobacterales > UBA5852 > JABZFP01. The sequence continues at coordinate 373,755 of JABZFP010000030.1, forward strand.
ATGGTGGATAGTGGATCTGGGGCCTGCCTTTCGATAACATACCCGTGATCAAAATGCATGGGCACTCTTTTCGTAACACTAAAGATAAGAGGAATACAACCGGGACATGTTGACAGCCCTTTATGGAAGGCGGTAGAAAACAGGAACCATCCCGCCGGATGCAAATCGGCAACCTGACCGGAAGTTCTTTCTCTTCCATCACCTGCGGAAACGGAGAAACGATGATGGCTTATCTGCGGACCGGCGTAATCCTTCTGCTCGCTTTGCTGGTTGCGACGCTACCGGCATCTGTCCCTGCCGATGGCATTGAAATCCTGAGCCATGGCAATGAAAACACCACTGGCGGTCAAGGGACCACCAATCAGACGCCTGTGAATCCCAAAGATATCACGGCAGCGCCGGTTCTGAAAGGTAAACACGTCAAACCGGCCGTTCCGGCCAGCGTCAACAAGGTCGGGAGGATGGTGCCGGCTGTCGCGGTCAATTTATCCGTCGATTTAACAACCCACGAGACGAATGGCATCTGGCGCTGGAATGCGATGCTCCAGAATTCAGGCGCTCAACCGTTGCCGGTCAATCGATTACAGCTGAAGGTCGTTCAGGTTACACCGCTTCCGAATCAAACCGCTCCGGCCGGTTCCGCGTTTCCGTTGCCGCCCCTGAGCCCTCAGCAGAAGAGAGGCTTTTCCAGCACCTGGAATCGTAATCAGAGCGCGCGCCAGCTCAGGCTGGAGGTATGGGATCAGCATGCCAATACGAAGGTCTATGAGAAGCTCCTGGCGCTGACCACCCCCGCCGATCAGGTGTCCGCGCCTTTATCGCCTGGCCTCCAGAAGGTCATGGCAACACCAGGGGCTCGGGAGCCCAGTCGTATTGCCATTACCGACGGTCGTTACCTTGGGCGCGGCGCATGGCGGTTGGCGCTTGCCAACCCAAGTATTCAGACCGTTCCGGCCGGTGATTACGCCTACACCTGGGTCTACAAGTTCTCCACCGGTAACGATCGTTCATACAACATTCCCAAGGACATCCCTTTCGCCGTACCCGGCAACCAGTCCCGGACGCTGCTGGAGGCCGGAGAGTTCTATGAATCCAATGACTGTGACTGCGCGGGATTGGATAGCGTTGAGGTGACGTTGCGTGAGAAGGCCAGTGGCCGGGAAGAGGTTTATACCATCGATGTGGCCATTCCGAACATCGACATCGAAGAATTTTACATCCAAATAGGACAGGACCCCCATTTTTTTAGTCAGGCGAAGGTCCTCACCACGTTGGTCAACCATTCCTATTACAATCTCATGCTGGCCTATACCCTGGAGGTGAAAATGGTGAAAAGAACGGACCAGGGCGTTGTCAGGGAAAGATTTACCCGAACAGGCACCATCATGCTCCCGGCCCGGCAAACCAACCAGGATGCCATCCTTGTGGATGATCTCCGGGAAGCTTTGCCGCATCTGGAAATTGACGATGAATTTGCGTATCATCCTGAAAGCGATGTCAGTGATGACGATTATTTACTGAATCGTCCCGCTTTTTTCGGGTCATTGACCATCGCCATGCCGGCCAATGCCAAGTGCGGACCGGGAAGACCGCTGGTGTTTCAACAGAAAGCGCTTTTTATCTGGTAGGGGTCGGATTGCGACAGGCAACAACCCGAAATTTTTAAAAGAATATCAGCCATTGCGGACGGAGGGATATCGTGAAAGAAAAAACGCGGGAGAATGTTTACAAGGCCTTCATCGGTGAAGCCAAAGCCTACTTCAGACTGCTGGCGTATGCTGAAAAAGCGGATGAGGAGGAAGTGCCTCAGGTGGCCCTGCTGTTTCGGGCAATTGCCGAGGCCGAGCGGGTGCACGCCACACGCCAGCTGAACCTCGTGAAGGATCTGCTCGTGAAAGATACGGATACCAATCTGGAGAAATCTTTCCAGCGCGAAAAATCCGTCAGCGAGAATGAATATCCCGATTTTCTCAAGACGGCGGAGGAAGAAGGTGAAACCGCGGCGGCCCTGGCCTTCAGCCACGCCCGGGATGCCGAAGGCTACCACGCTAAACTGTACGAACGTGCCATGATGAACGTGATCAAGGACGTGGTCAAAGCTTATCACGTCTGCCAGGTGTGCGGCTATGTGACGGACAAGAAGATTCCCAAGGCTTGCCCGGTCTGCGGCGCGCCGCCGGAAAAATTCAAAACCGTCGAAGCCTAATCCAGGATAAGGGCAAAGGCCTTGAGTGCGCGGTCGATGTCTTCTTGACGGATGCCGTAGTGGGTGACGGCCCGAAACTGATAGGGGCCGGTGGCCCCCACGCGCACCCCCGCGTCGGTTAAACGGGCCACGATCTCAGCGGCAGGGCGACCCTCCGGGTCCAGATTGACATAGACGATATTGGTCCTGATACGCTCCGGGTCTATCCGGGCACGGCGCATGGCACTCAATCCCTCTGCTAAACGCCGGGCGTAGCGATGATCATCCACCAGGCGGCCGGTCATTTCCTGCAACGCCACAATGCCGGCCGCGGCGATGACACCGGCCTGGCGCATGCCGCCCCCCAGCACCTTGCGATTGCGTCGCGCTTTCCGAATGAACGTTTCGCGGCCGCAGACCAGCGAGCCCACCGGAGCGGATAGGCCCTTGCTCAGGCAGAAGGAAAGAGAATCCACCGGTCCAGCCAGATCGGCGACCGGCACGTCCAATGCCGCCGCCGCGTTGAAGATACGGGCGCCGTCCATGTGGACACGCAGGCCGTGTTCCGCCGCGAGGTCGGCTACGGCTTGCAAATAGGCCGCCTCTAGTGGCGTGCCGCTGCAGCGGTTGTGGGTGTTTTCCACTGCGATCAGGCGGGTGCGGGGAAAGTGCGGGTCGTCCGCGCGAATGCTATCGCGTACGGCGGTGAGATCCAGTGTGCCGTCCGGGTGGTTGGGCACGGTTCGGGGGTGAATACCGCCCACCGCCGCGCTGCCGCCCTGCTCATAGTAAAAAATGTGGGCCTGGTCGCCCAGGATAACTTCTTCTCCGCGGCCGCAGTGGGTCAGCAGGCAAATCAGATTCGCCATCGTGCCGCTGGGCACCAGCATGGCGGCTTCCTTGCCGGTCATTTCCGCCGCCAGAGTCTCCAGGCGCACCACCGTCGGGTCTTCGCCAAAGACGTCATCACCCAGTTCGGCCGTTGCCATGGCCCGACGCATGGCTTCCGTGGGGAGGGTTACGGTGTCCGATCGTAAATCAATGGGGTGCATCTGGGGTCCTTTCCCGGCCGTTCCAACCGAAGCCATCATGCCGATGGCCCGCTTCTATTGTGTCGCGTCCCCATGATTATCTGATTCCCACAGCCGGATCAAGTCCGTCCAGCCGCAATTTGCGCTTGCAAAACCGAATATTTTTTGAACAACATGAAGATCTTGAGCCATGGGGAGGGGACAGTGCCAACCATTTGACGAAGGGATGGGAATGCCGTCGACTTTTCACATGACGCCTGTCGGGACCATTCACAAGACGGACACGCAAACCTGGATTGAAATTGAGGCGCCCTATAGACCGGCCATGGACGGGCTGGAGGGATTTTCCCACATCCATGTTTTGTTCTGGTTTCATGAAAACGACCATGCCGAAGGGCGGCAGGTGCTGAAAGTTCATCCCCGCAAAGATACCCGTAACCCTCTGACCGGGGTTTTTGCCACGCATTCCCCCCTGCGTCCCAACCTGATCGGTATGACCCTCTGTCGTGTGGTTGCCGTTGCTCCTTCCCGGATCGTCATCGATCGCATCGATGCCATTGATGGCACACCGGTTTTGGATATCAAATGTTATATTCCCAGCTCAAGCTCATTTGAAAACCTTCATCTGCCCGATTGGGTCTAACAGGCTTTCGCCGAATGACTGAACTCACGGGCCAGATCGAACAGGTGACCTATTTCAACGCGGAATCAGGCTTCACCGTGGCGCGTGTGGCCGTCAGCGGCCGCCAGGAACCGGTGACCGTAGTTGGACGCCTGCTCGATCCCCGTCCCGGGGAAGTGCTGGCGATGACCGGTGAATGGGCGACGCATCGCACCTTCGGTGAGCAGTTTAAGGTCACGGATTTCACGATTCACGTGCCCACCACGGCGCGCAGCATTCTTAAATATCTTGGATCGGGGCTGATACGGGGCCTGGGGCCGGAAATGGCGACTCGCATCGTCGACCAGTTCGGAGACCGGACGCTCGATATCATCGAGAAGGACATCGAGCAACTGCGACGTGTCCGGGGCATCGGCCGCAAGCGCCTGGACAGTATACGGCGGGCCTGGGCGGAGCAACACGACATCCGTCAGTTGACGCTCTTTCTTCAGCAACACGACATCCCTACCGGGCAGGCGATGAAAATCTTCAAGCGTTACGGGCATAGCGCCATTGCCGTGCTGCGCCGCAACCCCTATCGGCTGGCCAGTGATATTGCCGGCATCGGCTTTAAGACCGCCGATCGCATGGCGCGCCAAATGGCGTTTCCGATGGAATCCCCCATGCGGGTAGAGGCGGGCCTGCTTTTTCTCCTGGAAGAATTGGCCGGCCAGGGACACGTGTATTTCCCACGTCGGGATCTGGAAGGCCGGGCGACCGAGATGCTGAGCGTGTCGCCCATGCTGGTGCGTGAAGCGATTGCGCGATTGGACCGGCAGCGGCGCATCGTTATGGAGCCCTTGTCGGTCGGCAAGGGAGACATGGCGCCCGGACAGGCGCTCTATCTGCCTTATCTCAACCAGGCCGAGTGCGACGTGGCGCGCATGGTCGGTCAGCTTCTGGATATGCCGGCGGCCGTTTCATCGAAGGAGGAAAATGCCGCCCTGGCCCTGGCGCGAAAACATTCGCCTGTTGCGCTTGTACCACGCCAGCTGGAGGCCGTCCGCGAGGCGCTGGCGGCCAAGGTTATGGTGATCACGGGCGGTCCGGGTACCGGCAAGACCACCATTATCCAGGCGATCCTGCACGTGTTTGCCGCGTTGCGGGCGACGATTCACCTGGCGGCCCCCACTGGACGGGCGGCCAAACGCATGGCGGAAGCCACCGGCCGCAATGCGTTTACGATTCACCGGTTGCTGGAATACAGTATCCAAAAGGGCGGCTTCCAGCGGAATGCGGAATGGCCCCTCAAGACCGATCTGGTCGTGGTGGACGAAGCCTCCATGGTGGACACGCTGCTGATGGCGCATTTGCTTGCGGGGATTCCGCAGACCGCGCGTCTGATTCTGGTCGGGGACGTGCATCAACTGCCGTCGGTGGGACCAGGCAATGTTCTCGGGGACATCATTGCTTCCGAGGCCGTTCCGGTGGTTGAATTGACGGACATTCACCGGCAGGCCCGGGCCAGTCGGATTGTGACCAGCGCGCATGCCGTCAACGCCGGACAGATGCCGGTGATCGACCCGGCCGACGCCGATAGCGACTTCTACTTTGTCGAGCGGGCGACGCCGGAGCAGGCCCGGGACACCATTGCGCATCTCGTGGCGGATCGGATTCCCAACCGGTTTGGTATGGACCCAGTTGATGATATTCAGGTGCTGGCGCCCATGCACCGGGGGGCGGCCGGCGCCGATGAACTCAACCGTGTGCTGCAGGCCGCCTTGAACCCGAAGGGCATCGAAATGGTGCGTGGCAGCAGGGTTTTCAGATTGAACGACAAGGTTATGCAGATTCGCAATAATTATGATAAGGAGGTGTTCAACGGTGATGTCGGACGTATCACGGCGCTTCGAGAAGAGGCGCGGGAACTTGAAGTAACCTATGACGGTCTTATTGTGTCCTATGCATCCACCGAGTTGGATGAGATCGTCACGGCCTATGCGGTTTCGGTTCATAAATCCCAGGGCTCCGAGTTCCCTGCAGTCGTCATACCGATATTGACCCAGCATTATATGTTGTTGCAGCGCAATTTAATTTATACGGCCATCACCCGCGGGCGTCGGCTGGTGGTGCTTGTGGGCACGCGCAGGGCACTCGCCATGGCGGTGGCCAGAAATGATCAGCACAAGCGGCATACCGGTTTGTGTCAGCGCCTGACGGTAGCGGCGCGAAAGAGGAAAGGGCTTGATGATGGCGGAAATGGTTCAACTCGGCGAAGGGGTCGCGATTGAAGTCGGGGCCGGGCTTCGGGTACAGGTCGAAGGCATTGATTTTACATTCACGTCACGCTTTCTGGGAACGTTTGATACCGATGACGTTCTTCTCAGCCTTGATCCGCGCATGGAGCACTTTGAAAGCCGTCTCGAACCGGGAACGGTCTTTTCGGCCAGCTACCTGTCCGATGATGTGTATCACCAGTTTCGGGCCGGTTTCGAGCGCCTGATTACCGATCCCATTCGGGCCATTGTTCTCAACAAGCCCAATGAGGTGCTTAACATCGAGCAGCGCATGTTGCCGCGGACCCCCTGTTCGGTGCCGGCCCGTGTGGATATCCGCAAGACGCTGGCAGGGACCATCACCGATATCAGTCCGAAAGGGTGCCGCATTGAGATGGCGGTCGACGAAAGCGGCGGCGTTCCACTGGAAATGGGTGATCGTGTGCGACTGCGGCTCCGGGCGCCCGGCAGTCAGCATGGCTATATCGTGGAAGGTCAGGTGCGCAACGTCGCCGCCAGCGATTTGGTGCGGGAAGCCGGCATCCGATTCGATAACCTGCCAGAGATATTAAGAAATTTTATTGAAACCCTGGCGCGCGGCCCCTATTGAGTCCGATCCGGCGGAACCATCGTCCGGACCATAAACGGCCTCCCGTCGTTTTCAACCCATTCCATTTGCCCTCGAAAGCAATCTATTCGATTCATTCATCGACCGCATCGATTGACAGGCCGTAAATCGGAGGACGGGCCACTCCGGCGGTGGATCGCTGTCGCTGCCGGAAGCGCTTGATTCCCGGACGATGCGGGAAATACACTAGGTGGGTCTCGCAGCAGCAATCCGAACTGCCAAATCCCGGCGCAACAACGCGGGCGCCGGGCATTTCCCGCAGATCGGCGGCCCAGCGGTGTTCATCATAACCCGCTCCCCGCCCGTACCAGATTTCCTGCAGACATCCCAGAGGCCTCAAGTAATCCATATGCCAGTGAGGTCGGGTTGCGACACCCAGATGGTGTCGGATCCTGGCGGGCAGCCCCCCCGGTCCACAAGCGCTGCCCGCATAGGCATACCAGCCGGCGGGAAAATCGAATCCGCCTAATCTCCCGACCAGCAGTCGCGTGTGTGATACTAATTCGAGAATAAGAACATAAGTCCCTGTTTTAACCTTGAAGCGACGTTGGTAGGGGACCAGGGGATGGCCGGACATGATTTGTTTCGTTTGTATCGCTAAAAATCGGGAAAGTGGACCTTAACGATTTCCGGACGGGCGGTGACGACGGGAAAAGTGGTGGTGCGTCTTACAAACCCGTCCGGCACGTCAATGCATGCCGGACGGCGATGACGCCATGAACAATGGGTTACCCCATATTATGAATTTCCGGACAAGCGTTTAAGGGCGCGCGTGATGCCGCCATTGATAGCATAGTACCCGAAGTCACGCATCCTTTTTTCCCAGAGTGTTGATTTAGGATCATAACCCAAATGGTCGCGGGCGATCAGTCTCCGGGATATGTTCTGGTTTACGGAATAATAACCGTCATCCATGGCATCATTGCCCCACAAGGCTTCCTGCGGGGTGTAGCCTAAACAGTGCTGATTTGTTTTCATCGTCACACCTCCTGTTTAACCATTAGCGGAATGACTCCGCATTACTAGAGCTAACAATTTTTGTGCCAGGAAGGTTCGATAGAGGAGACCCTTTGATATCTATAGGAAGTCTGTTTATACTTTTGTTTTGCGGCGACTGTGATACCATGGCTTATCGGCATAGGGTGTACAGCGCCTGATCATGGCGTGCATAGCCTTTTGATTGGCAAAAAGGAGGTCGACGTGCCCAAAAACTTTCAGCTGAAGCCGCCGGTCCGTGATTTCTTTTTCAACGTCTACCAGGCCGGACTGGCGAGTCCTTTCAGCGATGAACGTGTGCAGATCGAACAGATGATCGCCGGGGCAAGTTGCGCTTCGCCCCAGAAACGCATCGAGCGCGCCATCCGGGAAGTGCGGCGTCAGTTGGAGCACTTGGGACAAAATGGACGAATCGATTACACACGCTACAACACCGATGACGGGTTCCTGGTCAAGGCGGGTATTCTTTTCGATTTTTTCTATACCTACCGTGAGCGTTTTGACCAGCTGATTTACGATCAGATCCAGGCCGGAGACGCGCCGGAAGAGGTCGTGTTTGCGACCGACGCCCTAGCATTCCTCCGCCAACGGGGTTTCAATGCGGCCGATTCACTCCGCTATTTCGCCCTCAGCTATCAATTGCGGCGGGCTTATTATTTTATTTATCGGACCCTGATCGGCCGCAGCGCCAGCATGCGGAAGCTGCGACAAGATTTGTGGACCAATGTGTTTACGCACAATATCGATCTTTATGACCGTTATCTGTGGAACCGCATGGAGGATTTTTCAACGCTGCTATTGGGTGAAACCGGCACCGGAAAGGGCACGGCGGCCATGGCCATCGGCCGCTCCGGTTTTATCCCCTTCAGCGAGCAAAAAAAGACGTTCGTCGAGAGTTTTACGCGATCTTTCGTGTCTCTCAATCTTTCGCAGTTTCCCGACACGTTAATCGAATCAGAGCTATTCGGTCATAAAAAAGGCGCTTTTACCGGAGCGGTCAAGGACCACCGGGGGGTATTCGATCGCTGCAGTCCGTACGGCGCAATTCTGCTGGATGAGATCGGCGAACTTTCCATCCCGATTCAGATCAAGCTCCTGCAGGTCCTGCAAGATCGCAAATATTCCGCGGTGGGCAGCCATATCGAGGGACGTTTCCAGGGACGGGTGATTGCCGCCACCAATCGCTCCATGGCGGATATCGAGAATCAAAAGGTTTTTCGGGATGATTTTTACTATCGCCTTTGCTCGGATATCATCACGGTGCCGCCTCTGCGGGAGCGGATTCGGGAAAGCCCCAAGGAGTTGGATGACCTGCTCAAGTTTACCGTCAAACGCATGGTCGGGCAATCTTCGCCGGAACTGCTGAGCATGGTGCGCGGCGTGATTGACAGCCAGTTGGGCGATAGCTACCCCTGGCCCGGGAATGTGCGGGAGCTGGAACAGTGCGTACGGCGGGTGCTGCTCAAGAAGGATTATGCCGGCCGCACGGCGGCCCCAGCCGGAGAGCGGCTGGCCGATATCCTCGCCCGGGATCTCATCGAAGGAAAGATCGATACCCAGCGCCTGGTGACCGGCTATTGCTACATGCTCCATCGGCGGTATGGCACGTTTGAAGCCGTTGCCCGCCGCACCGGGCTCGACCGTCGAACGGTGAAGAAATATATCAACGAGTGGGACGCGCGGCCGACCTGAGCCGATCGTTCTTCATACCATCCGTGGTTGTCTGATTCCACGCCAACGCTGCGCTCCTCCCGGCCTGCAGGCTTTTTTGAATTCGCGCCGAATAATTGATGGGGGCGTGGTCGACTAAAAAACCCGGTGGGTTGGACCAACGTTCACCGAGGGCTGACATGGAGAGGCGGCCGCTTTCAAAACAATTGGCGGGCTCGCCATTCGATTCGATTTCACAGATGCGACCCTTGCGGTCGATGTGGACCTGACGGCCGGCGGCGCTGAAGGAAAGCCGCCGGGTGGAAGGGGGCAGGTCGGGGACCACATCGCGGCCGTTTACTATACGATAGATGGGAATGGATGCCATGTGCCGCGCAAATCCGGCATCCCCCACACGCGGGGCCCCGAAACTATAGACCGCCCGGGGCGAATAATGCCAGGCGGCCAACTGGGCCAAAGCGCCGCCCATGCTGTGCCCCGTCATGAAAAGCGGTTCCGTCAACTGCTCCAGGTGCGGTTTCAGGGAGTGCCAAACCTGGCCGAGCGCCTCCATGAAGCCCCGGTGGGCAACCGTTCGTGGTGCGATCCGTTCGGGTCGGACATCGATGTCCAGAAACCAGTTCCGCAATCCCGTGGTACCCCTGAAGACCAATACGGCAAAGGGATGGGGGGAAGGATGTACCGTGCGCAGCAGCGCGCACTGTGTTTCCTGCCGGCTCAGAAACAGCCTTTCCCGCAATCCCACAGCGGCCAATATCGTGTTGCGGGACGGTCCGCAGGCATTCACGCCAGCCTCGCCGGCATTGCGACGGTAGATGAGGCGCGATATTTCACTGAGCCAGAAGGCGTTGCCGAGATGGAAGCCTTCGGCATCCGGCGTAAATGGCGGCAACGGGTCCATGGTGAAGTGGTCCGCGGCATCGCCCGGCCGTGTCAGGCCCTTCCAGCTGCGGTCGATTTCAAGGCGTTTTGATTCGGTCACGACATTGCCTCTGACAGTAACAAATACTCACAGTGCTTCCACAAACGCGGCAATCGCTTGGCGGACGAGTCCCGGCGCGTCGCGATGGAGGGCGTGGCCGCCGGGAATCAACATCGCGCGGGCCTGCGGTCCGATGCCGGCCACGATCGACGCCACTTGGCATTGGGAGCCATAAGGATCTTCGCGGCCCTGCATCACCAGCGCGGGGCAGGTAATCCGACCCAGACAATCTTCGATATTCCAATCGCGAAAGGATTCCGAAAGCCATGTGTCGGACCAGGCGAAAAAGAGTTCGCGGGCCTTGGCGCCGTGGTACCGCGCCAGGCGCTGCTCGAGCTGCCGAGGGCCAAAGGCGGCCACCGCCTGCCGGATACCGTCGATCGTAATCGGCTCCACGAAAACATGGGCGGCTTCCGTAATGATGCCGACGATCTTACCGCCGTCGGCAGCGGCCAGCAGCGCGATCGAACCGCCGTCGCTATGCCCGACCAGAATGGCGCGTTCGACCTGGAGATCGTCCAGCACACGCGGCAGAAACGCTTGCGCTTCCTGATGGAGATAATGGTTGTCACGGGGATGCGGCGCTCCCGAGGAACGGCCATAACCCGGTCGGTCATAAACAATAGCCGGAAGACCGGTATCACGCACCACGCAGGCCGGGAAGTCATGCCACATGGCCGTGCACCCCAATCCCTCATGCAGGAAGACAAGCGACGGTGTCTGATCTGATCCTGACGGAACCGAGGGCGCGATCCGGCGATAGAACAGGTGCTGCTGGTGAATGGCCAGGGTGCCTTCCTGAATGGATAGGGGGACGATGGGGGATGGCCGTTGCACGTTCATGATACAGGTCTTTCCAGCGGGTGTGCGGTGTTGATGTTAAAAAGACACCTTAACCAGATTTCCCTGGAAAAGCCAATGCCTGCTGCGCAAGGTTCTATTGCCCGATATTTGATTTGGGCTGGATTTGTGCTATCGGGTGCGGATGGAATTTCACTATCGCGCCATCGGTGTCGTCCACTCCTGCTTCAAAGAAAAGTTCGGCATCCCCCGGCAGGCCGGCCTGGTGCCGGACGCCCAGGGAACCCTGGAATTGTTCGAACCGTTCAACCGCAAAGCGTATCTGGAGGGTCTCGAAGGCTTTTCCCACATATGGCTCCAGTACGTCTTCCACGCCGCTGCGATGGCGGCCAACAAAAGTAAAGTCCGCCCGCCGCGCCTGGGCGGCAACCGGCGCTTGGGGGTTTTTGGAACCCGCTCCAATTTTCGGCCCAACCCGATCGGCCTCTCTCTGGTGACGCTGGAAGGCATTGCCTACGATGGCGGCGCTCACCTCAAATTGAAGGGGATCGATCTTCTCGACCAGACGCCCGTGCTGGACATCAAACCCTATATCCCCTACGCCGACTGCCGCCCGGAAGCGGACGGCGGCTTTGCCCGCGAGCGACCGAAAGCGGTCTTGCAGGTTCGTTTTGCGGTTCGTGTGCGGGCGACCCTTCACGCGATGCCCTATCCGGAAAGGCGCCACCTGGTGCGGTTGCTCGTCCAGGTGATACAACTTGACCCGCGACCGGCTTACTATGGCGATCAACCTCAGAAGCAAGCCTTCGGCATGCATCTTGGCGACTGGAATGCCCGCTGGCAGCTGGACGGTGTGGTGGCGACCGTCATTCAACTGGAACCGCGTCCCGGTGGGCCCATCTTTAGGGACATCGCCTGAGCGATCCGGTTTATATCGTAAACACCTTCTCAAGGAGCAGGCGTCATGTTCGACCAAACCGTATACCGCCAGCGTCGCGCCGCGCTCGTGGCACAACTGGCGTCCGGACTGGTGCTGTTTGTCGGGCACAGCGCAAGCCCGATCAACTTTGCGGCCAACCCGTATCCCTTCCGGCAGGACAGCAGTTTTCTCTACTACAGCGGATTGAATAACGCCGATTGTGCGATTCTGATCGACATGGACAACGGCCGGGAAACGCTCTACGGCCCGGAGGCAACCCTGGACGATGTCATCTGGACCGGTCCGCTGCCTTCCCTGAAGGAACTTGCCTCAGGTGCCGGAATAGCCCATAGCGACGGGCTGCCGCGTCTGGCCGTGACGGTCCAGGAGGCGCAGGCCGCCGGACGACCGATCCATTATCTTCCCGCCTATCGTCCGGACCAGTTGTTGACGCTCGGCCGCCTGCTGGCCGCCTCTCCGGACCGCGTCAACGAGGGCGCCTCGCAGCGCCTGATTCAAGTTGTGGTCCGCCAGCGGTCGGTCAAAACATCCGATGAGATTGTGGAGATCGAATCCGCTCTGGGGCTGTGCCGAAAGCTTTTCCAGGCGTTGGTCAGGCACCGGCTGCAGGAGAATAACGCAGTGGCGCTGGCCGGTATTCTGGAGGGGATTACCGCCGCCGCGGGCAGCCGGTTCGCTTTTTCACCCATTATTACAAGCCGGGGTGAAATCCTTCATAATCAGCCGGACAACCATCCTTTCAAATCCAGCGACCTCTTGCTGATGGATATCGGGGTCGAATCGCGGGAACATTATGCTTCGGATATCACCCGCACGATTCCGCTGAGCGGACGATTCAGCGCACGGCAGAAGGATATTTATGAAATCGTTTTGGCCGCCCAGAAAGCCGCTATTGTCCGGGCGGCGGCCGGTGCGCGCTTCCTGGACGTGCATCGTCTGGCAGCGATAACAATCTGTGGCGGCTTGTGCGATCTGGGGCTGATGAAAGGAACGGCGGCCGATGCCGTGCATGCAGGGGCGCACGCCCTTTTTTTCCCCCACGGCTTGGGGCATATGGTGGGTTTGGATGTCCATGACATGGAAGCTTTGGGCGAGGATAACGTTGGATACGATGCGGAGACGATCCGTTCGGAGCAGTTCGGCCTGGCCGCATTACGGCTAGGGCGGCGTCTCGAAGCCAATTTTGTCGTAACGGTGGAACCCGGGATTTATTTTATTCCGGCGCTCATGGATCAGTGGCGTCAGGAAGGCCGGTGGTCTGACTTTATCGCATTCGACAAGCTGGCGGCCTACCGTAAGTTCGGCGGGATCCGGATTGAAGACGTGGTCCAGATTACGCCACACGGTGGTCGTGTGCTGGGGCCGGTGATTCCCAAGGCGGTGGCCACGGTGGAAGCCGCCTGCGAGGTATGATCGGGGTCCGGCCTGGCTGATCCGATTGGGCTTCCGTGCCTCCGGATAGTACTGACACCGCAATTCAAATGCGTTCGTCGTTTTCCACGTCATGGTTTAAAACCCGCAGACCCATCCACAACGGGACCATGAGCATGACGGCTCCCATACCGGCAACGCCAGGCCAGGAAAAAGCTTCATAAGCGCTGCCACTCAGGGTGATGCCGCAGGCGCCCCCGGCATAATAGAACAGAACATAGAGGGAATTGGCACGCCCGCGACTCGATACTATATGCCGGTTGAGCCATCCGGCGGCAGCGGCATGAATCGTGAAAAAACCGGCGCAGATGCCGGCCAGGCTAACGATGACCGATAGCAGGGAGGGATGCAGCGTGATGCCCAAAGATATACCAAAGAGGATGGCGCCGCCGGCCATGGTGCGGCCGTTGCCAAAACGATTGCTCATCTGGCCGGCCAGGGGGCCCATCACGATGCCGATCAGGTAGGCCAGATACATAAAGGTGATGGTCCTTGTGGGGGCACTGAAGGGGGGCGCCGCCAAATAAAAGGGCAGGTAGTTGAACACCGAAGAAAAGACGAAAAAAGCACTGAACGCCACCAGATAATTATGTCGCAGGGGGGCCTGGGCCAGCAATTGCCAAAAGCTTAGCTGTGCCGACTGTCGGGGGCCGATTGTTTCCTCACGGGGGAGCCAGCGCCAGGCAATGCCGCAGGCGATGGCCAAGAGGCCGGCGGCGATAACAAAGGCCCAGCGCCAGTTGAACGTGGGATGAAACAGCCCACCCAGAAGACGGCCGCCCAATCCGCCGGCGACGGTGGCGGAAACATACGTTCCCATGACGACATTTAGCCGATGCGCCGGCAGGCGACGCGAAAGGAAGGCAGCCAGGCAGGTGGTCAAGGCGGGGATGAACAGCCCCTGTATAAAGCGCGCCACAACGAGTCCCTGAAAGTTGTCCGTAAGGGCGCAGACGATATTGCCGCCGATCACGATGAGGCTTCCCGTCAGGATAATCGGTCGAATCGTCCACCGGTCCGCCAGGGCGCCGAAGGGCAGGTTGGCCAGGGCGATGCCCAGAACAACGGCTGAAATCGTGATGGAGGCCTGGGCGGCGGAGACCTGATAGGTCTCCTGGATAATGGGCAGGACCGGCTGGGTGATATAAATGGTGGTAAATGCGGCCGACACCAGACCAAACACACTGGCCTGTAGGCCAAACGATAGCATCGGTTGCGGTTTTGTCATCTGCCGATTTTTCACCCGTTGCGGGTGCCACCAGCGCCAGGCGATGGCTTTTTTTGCTCGGGGAAAATATTTTCGAAGGGGATTGCCGCGATTTTTTCCAATGCGTCGTCGAGGGCTTCGGCTTCCGTCATGCCCGTTCCCTGATATTCCGGCCGGGCCACGATGTTGACCAGGTTGGGAACGGCGACAAAGGGGGCGGCGAGCTTGCCGTGCAGGGTTTCGTGCACGTCGATATAGAGCATGCGGCCGTCACGTATGAGGTTGTACCGCGTGACGCGTGTTAACAGGTCGCCTGCTTTGAGGTCCGGCATCCGGGGACTCCTTGTGGTTGTCCGATGATCAACCGTGAAAACTTACGCCGTCGTCTGGGATCGACTTTGTCGAGGAAGGTGGCTGTCTGTCGTGAGCAGGGCACAGCTCACAAACCCCACAGCAGGATGCCGCGCTGGTTTTAGCGCCGCGGCGTCGGGGCCGCTTTGCGGACAAATTGAACGGCGATACCCCTGTCGTCGCACCAGACGACTTTGCCGTAGCGTTTAACGTCCTGGCGGTCTTCGCCAAAGGGGCCGGCCACCACCACCTCCTGGCCGACGACGAAGCGCTGTCGGGTCTGGACGTAAATCCCCCCCTCGCTGACATTTTTGATCGTTCCCTGGAAAAGCTCGCGATTGGCAGCGAAGTGGGTATCCTCCGAGCAGGGGAAACGCGCGAAAATGCGGGCTTCTTTGTTGCTCATTTTACGAAACCCACGTTCGAAAAGTTCATTCGTGCCGAATGGCTTCGGTGTGGCTTGGGACGGTGTCTTGTCTTTTTTCATTTTACCGTTTCCGACGATGCTTATCTCGATATCAAGCTGGGAAATAGCTTTTCTGATTAAATAATGATCGTTAAAATACGGGTTTGCATGGGCCTTGTCAACATGCTCATGTGGTTTGTTATCAATCCTTTAAAGGATTGATAGGCCCATTTCCAGAGGGTTATCCGCCCATCGCGCACGGCCCGACGGTCTGACCCGGCTCGTCAGGCCATCCTTCCGCCATCGCAAGGATGTCGATCATGCCAACCCGGTGGGCATACGGGCGATTCGTTTGAAGAAAGCGGATTCACATTGTTTTTCGTATTTATCATGGCGCGCTTTCATTGAATTCCGTGTAAATTTGGGTGGCCGTGGTGTCATGAAAACCCGTGGTGGCGGGTATATGCACGTAATGCCATATCCCCTTGCCGGGAGCAAGTTACCCCGGATGCCCGTCGCAACGGATGAACTTTAAGTTGTCATTTAGTGTTTGCTTTGATATCATTCGTCAATTAATCTAATGATTTCGGCGTGCGGTGATCTTTTGCCCGCGTGCTTTCAAACGGGACGATGCGCGACCAGACAGGCAGATCCGCTGATACGAAAATGAACACGACGGCACCGCTTAAATACGGAAAATACTGGTTGACCGATCGCATCGCGGTGGGCGGGATGGCCGAATTATTCCGCGGCAAGATTTCCGGTGAAGAGGGCTTCGAGAAAGCCGTAGCCGTCAAAAAAATCCTGCCGCACCTATCGGCCGAACAGGAGGCCGTCAGCTATTTCATCGATGAAGCGCGTCTAGCGGCCCTGCTGCAGCATCCCAATATTGTGCAGATATACGATTTCGGGCGATTGGAAGACACGTATTTCATCGCCATGGAATATCTTTTCGGAAAAGATCTCAAAACCGTTCTCCACTGTGCCGGACAGCGGGGCCTGCCGCTCAGCCTCGAGAACTTGCTGCATATTGCGTCCGGAGTTTGTTCGGGTCTGGACTACGCCCACAAGATGAAGGATCTGCAGGGCCAACTCCTCAACATTATCCATCGCGATGTCAGTCCTCAGAACATCTTTTTGACCTATGACGGTCAGGCCAAGATCATCGATTTCGGCATTGCCAAGGCGGCCAGTCGGATCACGAACACCCGGTCCGGCGTGATCAAGGGCAAGGTGGCCTATATGTCGCCGGAGCAGGCCGAAGGCCTTGAAGTCGACCACCGCTCCGATATCTTTTCGGTCGGGATTTTGCTCTACGAAATGGTAACGGGTCGCTTCATGTACGAAGGCGATGCCATGGATATATTATCCCAGGCGCGCGAGGCCCGTTTCACACCGGCGGAGCGGGTCATCCGGGATCTGCCCGAATGCCTGGTGGTCGTGCTGGACATGGCATTGGCCAAGCACCCGGATGACCGCTATGACTCGTGCGGGGATATGCTCTCCGACCTTGAAGACTGCATTTATCATTTGAACTTGCGTCCCAGCGGACAAAAGTTGTCCCAATTTATGAAAGGCCTTTTCGATGATGAGCTGAAAACCGAAGAGGCCTCCATGGCCTGGGCGCTAAGGAAAGTAGAGCCCATCGCGCCGCTGGAGGATCACGGTCAGAAAACGGATCCGGACTATCAGGAGACCCTGATTCTTACACCGGAGGCCATGGCGACCGCTGCCGGCCGGAAAAAAAGACCCTGGTTCTGGTCGGTCGTCCTGTTCGTGTTTCTGGCCGTGGCGGTCGGTGCCTTTTGGGTCAGCCAACGACACGTCGAGGACAAACCGGTAGTTGTTCGGGTACCGATTTCATCCAATACCAATACGGGGGGCACGCCTGAGGGGCCTTCCGGATCCGCGGTCGTCAAAGCGAATGGCGCGCCGGCAGCCGCGCCAGCCCCGGCGGTCGATCCTCAAGTGGCCAAGTGGTTGCAGGAAGCGCAGGACAATTTGGCCGCATGGAACCTGACGGAGCCGGAGGGTCGCAACGCCTATTTCTTTTACAAGGAAGTCCTCAAGCGCGATCCGGACAATCGTGACGCCAAGCAGGGCATTGCCGATATCGCCGATCGCTACGCCCAGTTGGCTGAGCGTGAGATGCATCGTTCACACAACCAGAAAGCACTCGATTTTATTGCTACCGGTCTGTCGGTGGATGCCGACAGTCGTCGGCTGTGGTCGCTCAAGGAGAAAATTAACCGGCAGGCTGAAGAAGAGCGCCAGCGGACGATACAGCGGTTGCTGGTAAAGGCCAATGACTGTCTGAATGCCTATAAGCTGACCAAGCCGACTGAAGATAATGCGCTGTATTTTTTCAGTGAAGTTGAAAAGCTCGATCCCCGCAACACCGAAGCGCGCCGGGGCCGGGAAAAAATCGCCGATCGTTACGCGGTCCTGGCGGAAAAAGAAATGAACAGCTTCGATTATGACAATGCCCGCCGCTATATCACGACCGGTCTGGAGGTCGATCCGGATAACAAACACCTGCTGGAATTGAAGACGGAAGTAAACAAGCGGTTGGATCAGCGGGTACTGCGTAGCATCAAAAATCTTTTCAATTGACGCCTCTCCTCTCTTGATATCGGTTCCCGATCAGCGGATTTTCTTGACATAAACTATTGCCGGCAGCGTGCCTGCCGGGGATGGGCGTTTTCCTTTACCCCGCGAAGGCCCGGCCGCGCGGCTTGGTGCGCCGGGGCAAAGAAGAAGGGCGGCCTCTCGGCCGCCCTTCCGGTGTCAGGATGCTGTTCCCCTCCTGAAGTTACCAGTTGTAGAGGGTGTCCAGTTGTTCGTCGCTGATATCGAAGGTGACGTTATGGGGTGCGATGGCCTCACGACTCATGTAGCGCGGCAGCCGGTCATGTTCCCTGGTGAAACCGGCTTTTTTATTGAATTCGCGTTCCATGCTGAGGATTTTTTTGCCGAGGGCCACGACGTCATCCCCGGTGAGGCTGAGGTCGTACATGCCGTTGATGGTTTCAACCATGGCATTGAAGGTTTCTTCCTGATCGAGAATGGCGAAGGCAATGAACAGGCAATAGCCCGTCGCGTCCAGCGCTGCCGTCGCAATTTGCAGGTTGCGCGACAGCTCGATCTGGCCTTCCGTGCTCAGGGGATCGACATCACCGCCGACTTTGAGGATGTTGGTGGCAATCGCGTAGCCCGCGGTATGGTCGGCTCCCATGGGGGTGGTGGCATAGGTCACCCCGATGCCTTTGACGGCCCGGGGATCGTAGGCCGGCATGGCCTGGCCTTTGACAACCGGGGCGCGCTCAATGCCGAAGGCTTTGGCGGTGAGGGCGCACCCACCGCCCAGGATACGACCCAGCGGTGTGCCCTGGCCGACTTCGTTGACCAGCTTGATGGCCCCGTCGGCATCCCCGAAATTAATCAGGCCGGCTTCCATGGCCACCCCGATGGTGGCGCCCATTTCGATGGTGTCGAGACCGATGTTGTCATCCAGGAAGTCGAGCCTGGCAATGGCATCCGGATCGCAGATGCCGCAGTTGCCGCCGTGGGCCCACACTGTTTCGTATTCCGGCTGCTTGGTGACGTAATTGCCGTCCTTGTCGACATAAATACCCGAACAGCGGATCGCGCAGCCCACGTGGCAGCCATGGGTGGGATTCCCGCCGCGCTTGGTTTCCAAATCGGCAATGGTTTCCCCGCTGATTTTACCGGCGTCCTTGTATTGGCCCTGTTTGAAGTTATAGGTGGGGTAGGCGCCGGCTTCATTGATGACGTTGGTCAGGACATTCGTACCGTAGGCCGGCAGCCCTTCTCCGGTCACGGCATGGCTGCGCAGGCCCTGGGTGAAGGTTTTGTTGGCGGCTTTGAATTTCTCGGGGTTTTTGGGCTGGCGCATTTTCATGCCGGCATCGTCGATGATGATCGCCTTGATGCCTTTGGTGCCCATCACGGCACCCACACCACCGCGGCCGGCGTGGCGTGAGGGGCGCATCTCGCGGTCGGTCACGGCGATGGTGGCTGCCGCCATTTTCATTTCACCGGCCGGTCCAATGGACATGACAGCGACTTTTTCGCCATGGGCCGCTTTGATCTTTTCGATCAGATCGTAATTCAAAAGGCCTTTATATTCGGTTGCGTCGCTGATCTGAACGCCGTCCTTGTTGATCAGGACCTTGTAACAGGCATTCGCAGGGGCGGCGCCTTCGAGGATGATGGCGGCATAGCCAAGACGCGCAAGCGTTTGGCCGGCCTGGCCACCGGCATTGGCTTCTTTGATACCGCCCGTCAAAGGGCTCTTGCATCCCACGGATATCCGGCCCGAGGTCGATGCGGCCGACCCGGTCAGCATGCCGGGCGCGATAACGATTTTGTTTTCCGGCCCTAAAGGATGACAGTCGGCCGGTACTTCCTTCAATACCACCATGGACGTCATGCCCCGTCCGCCCATGCCTTCGTATTCGCCCAATGGGGTGACAACGGCCTTGGGTCCTCCCTCTGCGCCTACGTCGATTCTAAGGATTTTGTCCATAATGTTCTGCCTCCTTGTTTATATGTCGGAATGGTTAAAAACGGATACGGTTTATGGGATGAATCGCAATCCAATGTCGGCATGTGCCGGCGGTGTCACTTATGGTCGGTTTTGGTTTCTTTGGGAAACAATATGGCATGCCAAAAAACCAAGATGGACGAATACGGAGATAATGTCGCTAAGAATAACCTTTAAAAACATCGTGTCAAAGTTCTATCTATTTGGAATCACAATATAAAAATTGAAATGCAGTGTCAACCATATCTCGACCGTGACGCCAGCGACGGCTTGCGGTGCGAAGGGGGGGTGGAAGTAAAAGGAACGCTTATCAGGCGATCAGGTGCTGGCGATAGTTCCGGACGCTCAACCTGCCGGCGAGGGCGGGATGCCCATGTAAATCTCGATGTCATTTTCCGGCGCGTCCTTGAGGGTTGGGTGTTCCGGAAACAATTCAACCAAACGTGAACGCGACACCCATATTCCCCGGGCTAGAAATTGCGGCCCGAGTTCATCGATGAGCAGATTGAACAGCTTCAGGGTGATCCGGCCCCGGCCGCCTTTATCGGATCCGGAAGGTTCGCAATAGGTGATGCCGGTGCGAAACGATGCCAGCACGCCGCCGCGCCGCATGGTGGCGCCGATCAAACCGGGCATGGCGCCCGAAAGGGCGAGGGTCGCACCATCGTGCACAACAGCCGAAGGCAGGTCATCCACCGGTTTGCTGTCGAGAAACAGGGTGCTGATGCGGCCCATGACATAGTCCCGGCTGATCTGCCACTGACAGCACAAAAGGTCTTCCAGGCTGGTGCCGGTCTGGATCGAAACGCCCACACCCTGCTGAAAAAGGGTCCGAAATCGGGGCAAAGTTTCAGCAGGCGCGTGAAATACGGTCAAGGGAGGATCTCCATGGATGCAATTGGCAATGTGTTCCTTATTACCCGCAGGCGGAATGATCAGTCAATGACAAAGACACTGGATCCGGTGGTTTTGCGGGCTTCAAGATCGCGGTGGGCCTTGGCGGCTTGAGCGAGCGGATAGGTTTGCCGAATGTCCACCGTAACAGCGCCCTTCAGGACGACGTCGAAAAGATCTTCGGCATGCGCCAGGAGGTCGCTTCTTGCCGCCGTGTAGGCCATCAGGCTGGGTCGTGTCAGAAAAAGCGAGCCTTTGGCCGCCAGCAGGCCCGGATCGATGGGCGCCACGGGGCCGGACGCCTGGCCGAAACTGACCATCATGCCCATCGGCCGCAGGCAATCCAACGAAGACAGGAAAGTTGCCTGACCGACGGAATCGTACACCACATCAACACCGCGGCCGCCGGTGAGCTCCCGCACGCGATCGACGAAATTCTCTTCTCCATAGAGAATGGTGTGGTCACAGCCGTGCGCCTTAGCCAATTCGGCCTTGGCCTTCGTACCCACGGTCCCGATGACGGTTGCCCCTAAATGTCGGGCCCATTGGCTGGCGATCAGTCCGACCCCACCGGCCGCCGCATGGAGGAGAATGGTATGGCCGGCCCGGACGGCGGTGCAGCCTTTCAGCAAATAGCGGGCCGTCATGCCTTGCAGCATCATGGCGGCGGCTTGGGGGGCCGGTATCGCATCGGGCAGTTTGACCAGACGGTGGGCAGGAATCCTTCGGCGTTCGGCGTAGGCCCCGGGAGGCAGTCCGGCATAGGCCACGCGATCGCCTTCGGCCACCTCGCTTACGCCGGGTCCGACGGCTTCCACCCGGCCGGCGCCTTCCATGCCCGGGATGGCGGGCAGATCACCGATCGGGTAGAGCCCGGTGCGGTGATAGACATCGATGAAATTCAAGCCCACGGCGTCGTGTCGCACGATGGCTTCACCGGTCTGCGGGGGGCCGGGGTCAAATGGTTGCCATTGCAGTACCTCCGGTCCACCGGTTTGATGCATGATGATGGCATTGCTCATGGAAATCCTCCTTCATGGTGTGAACACCTTATGCTATGCCAAGGATTAATGTCATTTTCGGGGTCTGTCAATTTTGGTCGACGGCGGGAGGGTCGCTTAGAAGATGGGTGGTTATCTTGGCGGCACCGATGGCGCCTTGGGCCAATTCCACCAGGTGATGGTGGTGCGTAAAGAAAATCACCTGGGTTTTTTGAGACAGATCGACCAGAACCTCGAACGTGGCCAGCGCCCGTTCGTCGTCGAAACGCAGCAGAATGTCATCCACGACAAAGGGCAACGGTTCACTGTTTTCAAGGTAATGTTCGAGGCTGGCCAGCCGCAGCGCGAGGTAGAGCTGGTCAGCGGTGCCGTCGCTCATGCCATCCACGGTGACGGCTTCGGCGCCAGTGGACCGGATGCCGACCAGGATCGGGTTGCCCTTGCCATCGTATTCGGCGCGGATACCCTGAAAGGCGTTTCGCGTCATTCGCGCAAACAACTGACTGGCCTGCTTGATGAGCGGGCCTTGGTGCTTTTCGCGGTACCGCTCGATGGTTCGGGTCAGCATGGCCGACGCTATTTTGGTGCGGGCATATTGGGCCACGTCCGATTCAAGGCGAGCCAGGAGGCGTTCGGCATCCTCGGCATGCCCAGCCGCCTCGGCCCGGCCATCCATCCGCTTGAGCTCGGCTTTCTCGGTACCGATGGTTTGATCCAGTTCCGATCGTTCCCGCTCCAGGGCGGTGATATCTTCCGCCAGGCGTCCCATTTCCGGAGCAAGGCTGTCCGGCGCGATGGCCTCGGCTTCTGTGACGAAGGCGTCGACCGTGGCGCCGGCACTCAGGCGTCGCAAGCGGGATTCGAGCGCACGGCTTTCTTCGATCAGGAGCCGGCGTTGGCGTGAACGGTTCTCGATTTCCGGCAGCATGGCGGGCGCCTTACAGTGGGCTTCGCGGCACAGGGACTGCAACCGTGTGGTGGCGTCTTCCAGGCGTTTCCGGGCGGCGGCGTGCTCGATATGGGCGGCATCCAGCTGGCGCTGCAACTCGGTATGGCGTGATTGCGCCTCTCTGGCCTCCGTAAGCTTGTTATTGAGAAGCAGACTGGCTTCTTCGGGAGAGGTTGCGATGTCTTTTTCGGCAAGACGCTTCACCAATTGGGTGACACGTTCGGTGAAGGCGTCGGCATCGCGGTCGATGCCCTGAATGCGCTTCTTGAGGATGTCGGCTTCATCCCGCTGGCGCTGGGCTTCACGGATGTTCTCGATCACGGCCATCGCGGCCGTGGGGCTGGCCTCGGCGGTGAGACCGATTTTCCCGACATGCCGACCCCAGGCGCCCTTCCAGCGGTCAAGGTCTTTTTCAGTGTCGTCGATGTCGCTGGTCACCTTTTGCAATGCCGTGCGATGCTGCCGAAGCGTGCTGTCCAGCCCCGTAATCTGAGCGCCAAGCGCTTCCTGGGATTCCACGTGATGTCGCGCGATGCCGATTAAACTGGCCAGGGTATGGCCTTCGGGCACCGGTACGCCGCCACGTTCCAGGGCCGCCGCCAGACGGGCCGTCAGGGTCTTGGTGGCCGCCGTGCGGGCGGCGATTTTTTCTTTCTCCAGCGCAAGATCGGCCGCTTTCTCACGGATGGCGGTCATGTCCGACAACCAGGCGCGCATTTCGGCGGGTGTCAGCGGCTGAATGCCGGATGGCGCCCATACCCCTTCCCACTGTTCCGCCAACATCCGTTGTTCGGCATCGACGGCTTCTATGCGCGCAGCGGTTTCCCGGACCTCTTTTTCGGCCTGGGCTTTTTGAGCGGCCAGCATGCTTTTGCGGCTGACCTGTCCGGCCTCGCGTCGGAGCCGGTCGGAAATATGGTCGGCCTTTTCCATACTTTCCTCGAAGGCGTCAGGCAGCGCGCGGTGATTGGCAAAGTGCGCTGTAAACTGCTGCACATCAGCTTCTGCCGGATCGCTTCCTTCGACGCGGCGCCGAATCAGATGCCATCCGGTATCCCGCAGGGAGCGCGCCGTCGTGAGGTTTTCTTCGGTGGGGACATCATGCCCGATCGCAATGGTTTGCAGTTCGGTATCGATAGCAGAAAGCCTCTCGGCAACCAGGGCCTTGTCTTCCTTCAGGCGGTCCATCTGACGTGTGGATACCTCGAATTGTTTTTCAAACCGATCGACACTCTCCCGGGACGGCCAGGGCAGGCCGCCGAGGTTTTCCAGGGAACCGGTCCACAGAGTCTGGCGTTTCAAATGGTTTGACAACGTTTTTTCACGATGATGAAGAGCGTCCCGGGTTTCGGCGATCTGTTTTTCAAGCGGGCCCTCATCCTGAATCGTTTGAAGCAGCGCTTTGATGGCCGCGACACTTTGTTGCGGTGGCAGGCGCTTCAGGTGGTCTTCCAGCGTCGTGATGTCCGTTTCCAGTTGACGCCGCCGTTCCTTACTCGTATCCAGCCGGGTCGTCAGGCGTTCGTGAGTTTTGCCCAGTTCCTGGAGTTCGCCAACGACGGCCGGTGTCAGTCGGAGTTGATGGGCATTTGTCGCCAGATCCGTGATCCCCGCCTGGGAGAGTTTGGCCTTGGCCTGCTGATCCAGGGCGCGCATACGGGCTTCCAGCACCGGGCGATCTTGCTTGGCCTTTTTGAAACTGCCCAGGTCGTGCTGCAGGGTTTCCACCACGGGGGCCTGGCGAAGCAGCGCCACGGGCACCTTAAGGGTGCTTATTTTCGCCTGGATGGTTGCCATGCTGTCATGAGCGCGTTGCACATCATTCGTGGCGATGGCCAGGGTGTTTTCCACCTGGCGGCGGTTTTCACTGAAATCTTCCGGCAGATCCGGCACGTCTTCGAAAGCCCGCAGCGTTTCACCGATCTCCTTGCGGCGGGCGATCAGCGGCAAGGCCTCGTGGATGCGCTCCAGCGTGCCATAGGCCTGTTTGCATTCCGCCAGTCGCTGCTGGTTGGCGGCCTGGCGCGTGGTGGCATCCTGCAGGTTCCGATAATGGGTTTTCCAGGTCTTGCCGAGCAGCAGGGCCTCCCGCTGGTCTTTACGGGTATTTTTCAGCGACGTCAGGATACGGTTGATGCGGGGGTTGGAACCGCTGGGTTTGAACAAGGCCTCCATGGTATGATCCAGATGCTGCTGGAAGCGCTGGAGGGCAATTAAGCCGGCTCCGGCCGTAAACAGCGCCTGACCGATGCTGCCCCCTCCGGCGATGATTTCTTCGCCTCCCTGAACCAGGTCCGAATGGCCGATGGCGAACATTTGTTCGAAGAGCGCCTGATCGATGCCCCCTAAAAAAGACGATAGGACACTTTCATCGATCAAGGACCGGTCGTCCGATCCGCGCAGGGTCTTGCGCTGACCTTTGCGACGGATAAAAGCGATTTTTTCACCGTTGCTCAGGATCAGTTCGCCACCGATGCGGAGCTTGGGGTGGGGATGCCGGAAACTGTCGGACGTGCGGACCGGAATCCCGAAAAGCATGCCGCGCAGGGCTCGCAAGGCGGTGCTTTTGCCGGCCTCATTGGGGCCGTAGACCAGATGAAAGGCGCCCGGGTGATCGGAGAAATCCAGCGTTCGGCCGGTAAACGGACCGAAGGCGATAAGCTGCAGAGACTTTATTTTCATGCCGCGTCAGTCTCCCTTTTCAGCCCCCTGGTGAGCATGGCGTGAGCCTGGTTCACGATATGCTGCAGTTGGGCGGGGTCGGCCGGATCGATCGCTCCGGGTCCCTGGCGGTATTCCGCGGGCAGTTTGCGGAAGAGATCGGTCAGTTCTTCCCCCAGTAGCTGCAGAAGGTCATCGTCGGCCTGGATCTCGGCCACCAGACGTTCCAGTTCCCGCAGGGGGCCCGGATCGATCGGTGCCTGTCCATCCCTCGTGGGCGGTTGCGTGGCGACCGTCAATTTGTCAATCCAAACCCGGTCGCCAAAGTGGGCGATGGCGGTGGACCGGAAGGCCTCTTTTACATATTCAAGGTCCCCGGCCATCTGCTCGTGGACCGCGGTTTTTCCGGCAAGGGCAACACGGATGATGATCGGCACAGGGGCGTTCCGCCGGGTCTGTTCTTCAAGGACGTCGACGAACCGGTCGAGGCAGGCCTGCTCCGTTGGCGCCCCCTCCAGATTGACCGCCAGCTGGATCCAGCGGATGACATCGAGGGGCTGGTGGATGATTTCCGGCGGAGAATCATCCGCCACCGTGACCAGAAGGGCGCCCTTGGGACCGGTTTCCCGGGCATGCCGCCCCTGAAGACAACCGGGGAAGACCACCGGCGGGCTGGCCGCAGCGATTTCAAACTGGTGAACATGCCCCAAGGCCCAGTAGTCATACCCCCGGGATTGGAGATCGGCCAGGGTGCAGGGGGCGTAGGTTTCATGACCATCACGGCCGGTCAGACTGGTGTGCAGAAGGCCGATGTTGAAATAGCCGGATACAGGCTCCGGGTAGCCGAGGGCCAGGTTGTTCTTGATTGCGGCGGTGGCGAAGCTCTGCCCGTGTACGGCGATTTTCAGCGCTTCCAGTTTGCGTGTCTCGGGGGACCGGGTTGAAAAGACGTGCACGTTGTCCGGGTAGGGCAGACTGCGGGTCATCCGGCCGGCGGCATCGTGGTTACCGGATACGACAAAGACGGCAATGCCGGCCGTTTTCAGGCGGTGGATCTGGGTGATAAAATAAAGACCGGTATGGTAGTCTTTCCAGTCGCCGTCAAACAGGTCGCCCGCAATCAGG
This sequence comes from Desulfobacteraceae bacterium, assembly GCA_014237395.1. Taxonomy (GTDB): domain Bacteria; phylum Desulfobacterota; class Desulfobacteria; order Desulfobacterales; family UBA5852; genus JABZFP01. Next base: position 400,458 of record JABZFP010000030.1, read on the forward strand.
ACAACGTCGACGGATTCCGTCAGCGCCAGATCGATGAGATTTTCGAACGCCCGTCGGGAGGCCTGGCGGATTTCGGCCACGGGGGCCCCCTCGTACGCTTCCAGACGATGCAGCGGGCTGTCCAGGTGGATGTCGGCGGTATGGATGAACTTGAACATGGCGTGGATGATCCCTTATGGTGAAGCCAACGTCCCAAAATGACATGCCGTTGGGTAAAAAACAAATGGAGCGGCGCGAAACACCCCTTTGGGTGGTATGGCGATACCGTGCTAGTAGGCCGTATTCCCCGGAATTTGCAAGTCTTGATCGCAGCGGTTTTACGTGCTGTTCTGGATAGCGATATTCAATTCGTATATCAGGATGATACAAATTCCCTCCTTACACTGTCGGTGCCGGAGGGCTGAACGCCGGCAGCGAAATGATTGCTGCAAGGCGTGGAGAGGCCTTGAAAATTCACGCGGGATACGATAGATTGATTCCCCTCTGACAGAGCACTTCCCCATTGTTTTTCCTTACCTCAGGATTCTAGGCGTTGAGTGGCCGTGACCCTCGTGGTGGCGTCTGGATCGTGCACCAACGGTTTGCCGGCGGGGGGACACCGACGGCCATTTCGGAATAGGAGGCGCACATGGCGTCCACCGGATACTGGGCGGACAATTACCTCGAAAGACGACAATCGATCACCCAGGCGATTAAACGCATTCGCCCAGGACAGCGTGTTTTCATCGCTTCCGCCTGCGGCGAGCCCCAGGCGCTCGTACGGGCCTTGTCGGAAAGGGCACGCACCCTGTCCGGCATCGAAGTGGTTCGGCTGATGTCGCTCGAGACGACCCCACTGACCATGATTGCCGACAAAACCCGTGATCAGAGCATCAACATCCGTTCTTTTTACCTGGGCTCGGCACGCTCCAAGGCCATCGCACGCAATCTGAGGTTTATCACGCCTATCAATCTATCCCAGGTGCCGCGTCTTTTCAAAAGCCGCCGCCTGCCGATTCACGTTGCGCTGGTCCAGGCCTCGCCGCCCGATGATTTTGGCTGGATGAGTCTGGGGGTATCGGTGGATATCACCCAGGCCGCCGCCTATTCGGCGGACATGGTGATCGTGCAGGTGAATCCCCGCATGCCCCGGGTGCTGGGCCGCAGTTTTATCCATGTCAACGATGTCGACGTCATTGTCGAGCACGAAGAAGGGTTGCTGACGATCGGCGAGCCGCCGGAGATGGAGTCGGCCAACGCGATCGGGCGTTTGATCGCCCGGCTGATCGATGACGGCTCGACCCTGCAGATCAGCCTGGGTACGACCAGCCAGGCGACCTACGTGGGATTGTCCGATAAAAATGATCTCGGTATCCATACCCAGTTTGTCACCGACCGCATCATGCACCTGGTTTCCCAGGGGGTGGTGACCAACCGCTTTAAAGGTCTAAACGAGGGCAAGGTCGTGGCCAGCAGCGCCATCGGTTCCGCCGAGCTGTATGACTTTCTGGACGACAACCCCGGCATCGAGTTTTATCCATCCGATTACGTGAACGATCCCGGCATCATATCCCAACATCGCCGCATGGTTTCATTGAATGTCGCCATGGCCATGGATCTGACCGGCCAGGTGGCGGCGGATGCGCTGCCCTACAACCATTTTTCGGGAGTGACGGGCATGCTCGATTTTATCCGGGGGGCGGCGGCTTCGGAAGAAGGTAAAGCCATCCTGATGCTCACCTCCACCGATGCCAGCGGCAAGAAAAGCCGGATCGTCCCCAAGTTGGTCGATACGGCAGTGGTGGTGCCGCGGGGCGATGTCCAGTATGTCGTGACCGAATTCGGGGCGGTCAACCTGTTCGGTAAAAGCCTGCAGGAACGGGCCATGGCCATGATCAGCATCGCCCATCCGGATTTCCGGGACGAATTGTTTCACCAGGCCAAAGAGATGGGGCTGCTGAGTGCAGAGCGGACCCTGCACGATTCCCTGCACGGTATTTACCCGGTCAAGCTGGAGGAGGTCATCGACATCCATGGCGAGGCGGTGACCATCCGACCCGCCAAACCGGTGGACGAGCGTCGCATCCAGGAGCATTACTACAATCTCGACAAGGAGGACGTGGTCTCGCGCTTTTTCCACGAGAAAAACAGCTTCATGCGGGAAGAGGTGGAGGGGGTCTCCCAGATCGATTACATTAAAGATCTGACCCTGGTGGCCCTGGTCGGTGAGTTCGGGTTCGGCAACGTCATTGCCGTGGGAGAATACCTTCTGGATGAATCCAAGAACATGGCCGAGGTGGCCTTTTCGGTCATCAAGGCCTACCAGGGCAAGGGGCTGGGAAAACTGTTCATCCACAAACTGGCTGTTGCGGCGCGGGAGAACGGGATAGCCGGGTTGATGGCTTTCACGTCACCCCAGAACAAGGGCATGATCCGTTTGTTTAAAACCCTGCCTTACAAGATCGATTCCTTCTATGACGGGGAGATGCTGACGCTGAGCTGCCGTTTCGATACCTTGAAAGATGATCTGCAAGTATAACAGGGACGCGCCCTATGGCGCGGTTTTAATGAACGCTACTTTAATACATCCATTGTCATGCAGGAGTTGTGAATGCCCAGTGTAACTTTTCTGCCCCATGAAAAATCAATTACGGTTCCCGAAGGAGAGAGCCTGTTGCGCGCCGCCATGGAAGCCGGTGTGCACATCAATGCATCCTGCGGGGGCGATGGGGTGTGCGCTAAATGCCGTATTCTCATCGAGAAGGGTCGCGTTGATGGCGGCCTTTCGGATCGTATCAGTGCGGACGACCAGGCCAAGGGATACCGTCTGGCCTGCCAGACACACGTTGCGGACGGGGACGTGGTCATCCGGATCCCGGTGGAATCCAGTATCGATGCCAGTGTGCTCAAACGTCAGGCCACGCCGCGGCGGGCCGCCCGCATCCACCAGCCGGATTTTGAAAGCTTGAAAGAACAGGGGCTTTTCGTCCCTCCAGTGGAGGAAGTGTTCCTGGAACTGCCCGAACCGAGCGCAGCGGACAATCAGCCGGATGCGTCCCGCCTGGTCAATTTTTTAACCCTGAACCACAACGAACACCGATTGGTCGTGCGGCTTTCCCTGATTCGCAAACTGCCGGATGTGCTGCGGGAAGACAACTTTCGCGTGACGGCTACGCTGGCGCGTCCGGTGCAACCCGGGCGCAAGACGCATGTCATCAACGTCCAGCCGGGTGACACCACCGATCGGAATTACGCCATCGCCATGGATATCGGCACGACAACCGTCTATGGTCAGCTGATCGATCTCATCTCGGGGGAGGTGCTGGCCGAAAAGGGGGATTTCAACGGACAGATCAGTTACGGGGAGGATGTTATCACCCGTATCATGGCGGCTGAAAAACCGGGGGGGCTGGACAAACTCCATGAGGTGGTGGCCGCCACCATGAACAAGATCATTGCCAGCATTGTCAAACAGGCCGGGGTGTCTCTGGACGATGTCAATGCTATCACGCTGGCGGGCAATACCACCATGACGCAGCTGTTTCTCAAGGTGAACCCGCGGTATATCAGACGTTCGCCCTATGTGCCGGCCAGCAACATTTACCCGCCGCTCCATGCGGTGGAACTGGGTCTGGAACTGGGCGCGCATGCGGCGGCATTGGTCTATCCCCAAGTGTCGAGCTACGTGGGCGGGGATATCGTGGCGGGGGTCATGGGGTCCGGCATGTACCGCACCGAGCGCCTGACGCTCTTCATGGATATCGGCACCAATGCCGAGATCGTCATCGGCAACAAAGACTGGATGGCCTGTGCCGCCTGTTCGGCCGGGCCGGCGTTTGAAGGCGGCGGCATCGAATTCGGCATGCGGGCCGCCCGGGGGGCGATCGAGGACTTTTCCATCGATCCCCTGTCCCACGAGCCCATGCTGCTGACCATCGGCAATGTGCGGCCGAAGGGGATTTGCGGTTCGGGATTGATTACCATGGTGGCGGTCATGTTCGAGATGGGGGTGATCAACAACCAGGGCAAGTTCGACCGGGAACTGGGGACGAAACGCATTCGCAGCCGGGAGGGCGTCTGGGAATACGTGCTGGCCTGGCGCGATGAAACCCAGATCGATCGCGACATCGTGTTGACCGAAATCGACATCGAGAATCTGATACGGGCCAAAGGCGCCATTTATAGTGGCTGCATGACGCTGCTCGAGGAAGTGGGCATGAGCATAGGAGATATCGAACAGATCTATCTGGCGGGCGGTTTCGGCAGTTTTGTCGACCTGGAAAAGGCAATGATCATCGGCCTGTTGCCGGAAACCGATCCGGACAAGGTGACCTACATCGGCAATGCGTCCTTGCTGGGGGCCCGGATGGCGGCCCTGACCAACCGGTTGCGGCAGGATGTTGTGAACGTAACGCGCATGATGACCAATTTCGAGCTGTCGGAAACCGCTTCCTACATGGATCATTATGTGGCGGCCCTCTTTTTGCCGCACACCGACCTGAATCAGTTTCCCAAACTGAAGGCGCGCCTGGCTTCATCCCGGGCAAATAGTTGAATCTTTTCGATAAACTAAACGCCATTCAGGGGGAATCGTCTATTGACAAAAAACGGCACTGAAGATAGTGAATACTATTCGCAAATATAATTCGGTAATGTACGATTTCATAGGGTGATCGGCCATAGGTTCGATCCTCGCAAGCACTAAAAAATTCCAAGGAAAGGGGGGGGGGAGAGCGACGATTATTAGCGGCAGGAAGTTTACCAGGACCCATTTCAACGAGTCAAAAGTGTCATCGGGAAACAGCGTTACACTTCATTTCTGACTAGAGCTGAGGGGCAGTTCGGAGATCGGCTCTTCCCACCGACAAGGAGGTAAAATTGGGCTTCGAATTCTTTAAAGAATCATATGCCGGCAGCGTCAAGGAAATCGCCCTGGGCAAGGGAGATTCGGCCGTGACCGTTGGTGGCGAGACCTGTTATCCGTTTTACCAGTTCGAAGGCGACATGCCCAACAAACCCAGGATCGCAATGGAGATCTGGGACATGGAGCCTGACGAGTGGCCGGAAGCCGCCATGGCACCGTTTAAGGACGTGCTGTCCGATCCGGCCGCCTGGGCCAAAAAGTGTGTCGACGAATACGGGGCGGAAATGATCGTGCTGCAGTTGAAGAGCACGGATCCCAACGGGCAGGATGCCAGCCCGGCGGACGCCGCCGCCACCGTCAAAAAAGTCCTCGGCGCCATCAACGTGCCGCTGATCGTCTGGGGTACCGCCAATCCGCAAAAGGATGAAGAAGTTCTTAAAAAAATCGCCGAAGAAACCCAGGGAAAATCCTTGATTCTCGGTCCTGTGGAAGACAAAAACCACAAAGGCATCGGGGCCGCCGCCATGGGGTTCGGCCACACCCTCATTTCGTCTTCCCCCATCGACGTCAACCTTGCCAAGCAGGTCAACATTCTTTTGGAGAACCTAGGCATGCCCATGGATCGCGTCATTGTCGATCCGACGACCGGTGGCCTGGGGTATGGCCTGGAATACTCCTATTCCGTGATGGAACGTCTGCGCATGGCAGCCCTGAACCAGGGAGATGACAAACTCCAGCTGCCGTTGATCAACAACATCGGCAATGAAGTATGGAAATGCAAGGAAGCCAAACAGTCGGTGGATGAAGCACCGACCCTGGGCGATCCGGAAAAACGCGGCATCATGATGGAGGCTGTCGCCGCCGTGAGTTATCTGGTGGCCGGTTCCGATGTTTTGATCATGCGCCATCCTGAATCCATTCGGATGACCAAGGAATACATCGATCTCGTCTACAGCGGCGGGTCCGCCGCGGATGTGGCGCCGGTCAAGAAAATGCTGGACGATGTCAGCATCGACTTAGCGGCTTTGGCCCCCACGCCGGATTTGACGATCGCGGAAGAGAAGAAAGCCGCGCCGGCCGCGAAGAAGGCCCCGGCAGCACCCAAGGAAGCGCCCAAAGCGGCGGCCAAACCGGCCCCGGCGGCGCCCAAGGAAGCCCCCAAAGCGGCCGCCAAGCCTGAACCGGTAGCCGAAGCGCCCAAGGTGGACGCAGCCGCTGAAGCCGCTGCCAAAGCCAAGGCCGAAGCCGAGGCCAAGGTCAAAGCCGAGGCGGATGCCGCGGCCAAGGCGGAAGCCGATGCCGCTGCCAAAGCCAAGGCGGAAGCCGATGCGAAAGCCAAGGCCGAAGCAGAAGCCAAGGCCAAGGCAGAAGCCGATGCCAAGGCTAAAGCCGCAGCAGCGGCCAAGATGGACGCCGAGATCGAGGAGCTCCGTGCCCTGCGCGCCAAAGAGCGTGCGGAAAGGGCGGCGGCGCGGGCCGCGCAGGTTGAGGCAGAAAAAACCCTGACACCGGCTGCCATTCAGAAAGATCTGACGGAAAAACTCATCGAAAAAGTCAATTGGACTCACAAGCGAATGTAGGGAAAACCTCATTAACGGTCATTTTCGGTAGAACCCTACAGCATTGAGGAGGAACCTCGTATGGCAGAAGTAAAAGAAATTAAAAAAGTAGCTAAGAAAGCCAAGATGGCTGATCCGGCGACAGCCAGCATCGATCCCGCGACCCGTGAAATGCTCGAACGGGCGCAGAAACTGGGCGTGGAAACAATTTTTGACCGCGCTGTCACGATGAAGGCCTGTAACATCGGTAGCCAGGGCACTTGCTGCAAAAACTGCAGCATGGGACCCTGTCGCTTGCCGTTGCCCAAGGACTATGACGAGGCCACGGACGAGCGCAAAGGGCTTTGCGGTGCCACCGCCAACACCATTGCGGCCCGCAACTTCATCCGCATGGTGGCAGGCGGTGCGGCGGCCCATTCCGACCACGGCCGCAGTGTCGCCGAGGTTTTTATGTCCGCAGCCCGCAAGGAAACGGAAGCCTATAAAATAAAAGACGAAGGCAAACTTCGCCAGATGGCACCGCACCTCGGCGTGGCGACCACGTTGGAAGTTGACGGGGAAGTTCAAGATCGCGACATTGACGAAATCGCCCTGGAAGTGGCCGAAAAATCCCTCAACGAATGGGGCAAGGCCGAGGGCACGGTCGAATACCTGAAGCGCGCGCCGGCACCGCGTTACGAGATCTGGAAAAAACAGGGTGTCCTGCCGCGCAATATTGATCGTGAAATTGTCGAAATCATGCATCGCACCCACATGGGGGTTGACCAGGATTACAAAAACCTGATGAAGCAGGGCGTCAGGGCCTCGCTGGCTGATGGCTGGGGTGGTTCCATGCTGGCCACCGATATGCAGGACGTCCTGTTCGGCACGCCTTTCCCGCTGGTGTCCGAAGCCAACCTGGGTGTCATGAAAGAAGACATGGTCAATATCGTGATCCACGGTCATGAACCGGTCCTCTCCGAAGTGATCGTGGAAGTGGCCCAGACCAAGGAAATGATCGACTACGCCAAGGAAAAAGGGGCTAAAGGCATCCAGTTGTCCGGGATCTGCTGCACGGCCAACGAGATTTTGCAGCGCCACGGGGTTCCCCTGTGCGGCACCTTCCTGCAGCAGGAACTGGCCATCGTGACCGGCGCCTGCGACGCCATGGTCGTAGACATTCAATGCATTATGCAGAACCTGGCCAATGTCGCCAAATGCTTCCACACCAAGTTGATCACCACCCATCCCATCGCACGCATGGAGCAGGACAACGTGGTGCACATTGAATTCGACGAGCACCATGCCTTGGAAGATGCCCAGCGCATCGTCAAATTGGCCATCGACAACTTCACCGAGCGCGGTGCGGACGTCATGATTCCGAAGCATAAATCCCCGATGGTGGGGGGCTTCGGTGTGGAATCCGTCCAGTACCACCTGGGCGGCACCTTCCGCGGCGATTATTACACCCTCAATGACAACATCATCAACGGCCGCATCCGCGGCATCGGCGGCGTCGTGGGCTGCAACAATGCCCGCACCAAGCACAACGAAGCCCACATCCAGGTGGTCAAGGAACTGATCAAAAATGACGTCATCGTCCTGACCACCGGCTGTAACGCCATCGCTTGCGCCATGGAAGGGCTGCTGACGCCGGAATCGGCCAAGGTGTTCTGTGGACCGGGGCTGGCCGAGGTGTGCGAAACGGTCGGTATCCCGCCGGTCCTGCATCTGGGATCCTGCGTGGACAACAGCCGCATTCTGCTGGCGGCCACCGAAGTGGTCAAAGCCGGCGGGCTGGGCAATGACATCAGCGCGCTTCCGGCAGCCGGCAGCGCCCCCGAATGGATGAGTGAAAAAGCCATCAGCATCGGCCAGTATTTTGTGGCTTCGGGCGTCTATACGGTTTTTGGCACGGTCTTCCCGGCCGAAGGCGCACCGGTTTTCCAGCGCTTCCTGTTCGAAGAGATGGAGAAGATGTACGGCGGCATGTGGGATTTTGAAAAGGATCCCATCCTGCACGCCCGGAAGATGATCGCCCATATCGATAAAAAACGCAAAGAGCTGGGCATCGACAAGGCCCGCGAACGCGTCATGATGGATATGTCCGATCGGATGGCGCTTGAAGTCTAAAGGTGTTGAAAGTTAACGATACAAATCCTCAGCGAAGGAGGAACGCATGTCCAAATTAGTCGCATTCGCCGCCATTCAGGGTGGATACAATATCGTTTCGAAAGTCGAAGGTGATTACAAAAAGGCGTTGGACACTTTCAACGCCGACACGCCGGTGGGTTTCCCGAACACCGCGTATTATCTGCCCGTGATTTACTCACTGCTGGGCATCAAGGTCGAAAAACTGGAAGATATGCAGAAGGTGTTGACGTTCTGCCGCAAACTGCTGCCCCCGCACATCAAATCCCGCAACCATCTGCCCTACCTCGGGCCATTGCTGGATGCCGGTATGGCGGCGCTCCTGGCCTTCGAGATCAAGGAAGGGTTGCGGTACCTGAACGAACCGGATTTCTACCATGTCTCCGAGGAATGTGACCCGGAAAACGGCAAACTTTGGCTCGGAGCCGCGGAAGATACCGTCTTCCGTAAACGCGGGGTGGAATTTGTGGACGGTTCGGCGCCTGGATTCGCCGCCATCGTTGGGGCGGCGCCTACGCCTGAAATCGCCAAGGATATTATCGAAGAGTACCAGAAACGCAGCATCTATGTTTTCCTGGCCGCCAACCACAACGGCACCAGTGTGTCGCAGCAGCTGGTGGAAGCCGGTGTCCAGGTGGGTTGGAACACCAAAATCGTGCCCTTCGGCCCCGACATCTCATCTGCCATTTTCGCTCTCGGGTTTGCCAACCGGGCCGCCATGGCGTTCGGAGGGGTCCAGCCGGGTGATTACAAGAAAATGTTGATGTATAACAAAAACCGCATCTTTGCCTTCGTCAATGCCCTTGGCGATGTGGGTACCGAATGGGGAGCCGCGGCGGCCGGCTGCGTCAACTGGGGTTTCCCGACCCTGGCCGACACCGATATTCCGGAAATTCTGCCCACCGGTGTCTGCACCTACGAGCACGTTATCGCGAACGTGTCGCACGAAGAGATGGTGCAGAAGTCTGTCGAAACCCGCGGTCTCAAGGTCACCATTTCCGATATCGATATTCCCTGCAGTTTTGGACCGGCCTACGAGGGAGAGCGGGTGCGCGGCGCCGATCTGTATACCCAGATGGGCGGCGGCAAGACCCAGGCCACCGAGCTGGTGAAATTGGCCGAGATGACCGATATCGAAGACGGCAAGGTCAATGTGGTCGGTCCCGATATCGGCGACATCAAAGAAGGCGATGTTCTTCCGCTGGGCATCTACGTCGAGGTCGCCGGCCGTGAAATGCAGGCCGACTTCGAACCGATTCTGGAACGCCAGATCCATCACCTGGTGAACTATATCCAGGGCATCATGCACATGGGTCAGCGCGATATCGCCTGGATCCGGGTGAGCAAGGCAGCTATTGATAAGGGCTTCACCATAAAGGATATCGGTGTCGTGCTGCATGCCAAGTTCCATCAGGATTTCGGTGCCATCCTGGACAAGGTCGAGGTGACCCTCTACACCAAGAAAGAAGATGTTGATAAGTTGACCAAAAGAGCGCGTGGAGAATACAAGACGCGTGACGAACGGGTCGACAAGATGACCGATGAAGACGTGGAAATCTTTTACTCTTGTACGCTGTGCCAGTCATTTGCACCCAGCCATGTGTGTGCCGTCAGCCCGGAACGCACAGGGCTTTGTGGCGCCTACAACTGGATGGACTGCCGGGCATCCTATCAGATCAATCCCACCGGTCCTAACCAGCCGATTGAAAAGGGCGAGGTCCTGGATGCCAAGCTGGGGATGTTCAAAGGCGTGAACGAGTTTGTCGCCAAGGCCTCACGTGGCGCCATCACCCAGTACAACTTCTACTCCATGGTGCAGGAACCCATGACGACCTGCGGGTGCTGCGAGTGTATCGCCGCCATGCTGCCGTCCTGCAACGGCGTCATGACGGTCAGCCGCGAATATACCGGTGAAACCCCCTGCGGGATGAAGTTCACCACGCTGGCCGGCGTCATGGGCGGCGGGGCTTCTTCGCCGGGTTTTGTCGGCCATTCCAAATACAACATTACCCAGCGCAAGTTCATCGTCGGAGACGGTGGTCTCCTGCGGATGGTCTGGATGCCCAAGATCCTGAAAGACGAAATCAAGGAGCGCATTGAGGCACGCGGGGCGGAAATGGGCGTACCGGATCTCTTCGACAAGATTGCCGACGAGACCGTCGGCATCACGGAAGAAGAGATTATGCCCTTCCTGGAAGAAAAGGGACATCCGGCCCTGTCCATGCCACCGATCATTGGCTGATGGGAATGTCCATGTGCATGCGCGCCCGAGGACTCCGGATGGCGGCTTCAGGCGCGCATCATGTTATACTAGTTATTTGAATACACAACGGTTCTTAATATAGCTGAACAACAGCAAGGAGAAAACCATGGCATTAACCGGTATTCAGATTTTCAAACTCCTGCCGAAAACCAACTGCAAGGAATGCGGTGTGCCGACCTGCCTGGCATTTGCCATGAATCTGGCGTCGGGCAAGGCCGAGCTTGACAGTTGTCCCTATGTTTCCGATGAAGCCCGCGAGAAGTTGGCGGAAGCATCGGCCCCTCCGATTCGACCAGTGGTTCTAGGCGCTGGTGTACGCAAGGCGACGGTGGGGGGTGAAACGGTACTTTATCGTCATGAAAAAACATTTTTCAACCCGACCGCCCTGGCCGCGACGATTACATCGGATACGGCGGAAGCGGACGTTGCCGCTAAAATTAAAGGATGGAATGCGTTACAGTTTGAACGCGTCGGCCTGAACCTGCGCCCGGAGCTGGTGGCACTCAAGGATGCCAGCGGCGATGCAGCAGCATTTGCCAAATTGGCCAAACTCATCGCGGAAACATCGGAATTCAACCTGATTCTGATGAGCGAGAGCCCGGATGTGCTTAAAGCCGGGGCGGAGGCTTGTGCCTTCAAGCGCCCGCTCCTCTACGCCGCCACGGAAAGTACGGTGGATGCGTTGGGTGCTTTGGCCAAGGAGATGGATCTGCCGCTGGCCGTCAAGGCCGATTCGGTGGAGGCGCTGGTGCCGCTCACCACCAAACTGACCGAAATGGGATTGAAGGATCTCGTTCTCGATGCAGGATCCCGCGATGTCAAAAAATCGTTGGATGACCAAGTGGCGATTCGCCGCGCGGCCCTCAAGGACCTCAACCGGGCCGTGGGTTTTCCCACCATTACGTTTCCCTGTGAAATGGCGTCCAATCTGGATATGGAAACGCTTATCGCCGGACAGTTCATCGCCAAATACGGCAGCATCGTCGTGCTGTCCGATTTTAGCGGCGACAGCCTGTTCCCGCTGCTTCTGGAACGGTTGAATATCTATACCGATCCTCAGCGTCCCATGACCGTAACGGAAGGCATTTTTGAAATCAACAATCCGGACGAGAATTCGCCCGTCATGGTAACCACCAACTTCGCTCTGACGTATTTCATCGTTTCCGGTGAAATCGAGGCCAGCAGAGTTCCGGCCTGGTTACTCATCAAGGACTCGGAAGGATTGTCGGTGCTCACCGCCTGGGCGGCTGGAAAGTTTTCCGGCGACGATGTCGGCATGTTTGTTAAAAAGAGCGGCATCATGGACAAGGTCAAACATACCGAGTTGATCATACCCGGTTACGCGGCCGCGATCGCCGGCGACGTAGAAGAAGAACTGCCTGGCTGGACCATTACCGTGGGCCCACGTGAAGCAGCGCACTTGCCCGGTTTTCTCCGCGGGAAGTGAGTCTTCTGACAGCGTTGACGGTACAGCAGGGGCGGTGTTGACGGAATGTCCCTGGTTGGCCGACCCGGAAAACAAGCGTCAAGAGAGAGGGAGGATCTATGTTACTGATTGGTGAGAGTTTAAACGTGATTTCCAAGAAGATCGGCCGCGCCTTCAAAGAGCGTGATCCCAAGCCGATTCAGGAAGAAGCCCTGTTCCAGCGGGAAAAGGGCATGGACTATATCGACATCAACCTCGGTCCGGCCAAAAAAGACGGGGTAGAATTGATGCCCTGGGTTGTCAAGACTGTGCAGGAAGTGGTCGACGATGTGCCCCTGGCCCTGGATACATCCAACATCGATGCCATCGAAGCCGCTTTGAAAGTCATCAAACCGGTTGCCAGCGGCGCGTCGCATATTGTCAACTCCATCATGGCGCGTCCTGAGCGCTATGAGCGCATGGTGCCGATGACGGCCGATGCGGGTGCCGATTTCGTCGCCCTCATGTGGGGCCCAGAGGGGTTGCCGCGGGATGAAAACGAGCGTGCCGCATTGTGTGTCGAGTTGCTTTATTTTGCCAACGAGGCCGGCATTCCCAATGAAAAGATTTGGGTGGACGGCATCGTGACACCGGTCAACATCCAGCAGCCCCAGGCCATCAGCCTGATGGAATTCCAGAAAATGTTGCAGGACATGGCCCCGGGTGCTCGCAGCACCTGCGGATTGTCCAATATTTCTAACGGACCGCCGGATCATTTGCGTCCCATTCTGAACCAGACCTACATGGTCATGCTGCAGAAAAGCGGAATGGAATCCGTCATCTCTGATCCGCTTGATGACCAGTTGACAGCTATCGCCAAAGGAAAGCGTCAGGACATCGTGGACCTGATCTATGGCATGCTCGACGGTCAGGTACCGGATGTGGGTGGACTGTCCGAAGAATTGCTGAAATACAAAAAGACGGTAGACGTCATTCTGGGCAACACGCTGTATTCGGATTCCTGGCTGGAGGTATAGGGTACCGTTACTTTCTACCGGTTTTTATCGATCGATTCACAAAAAGCCCTTCCCGGCGGAAGGGCTTTTTGTGCTTTCATGAGGGGTGACCCTCCTTAAAATTTTCTTTTTTCCCGCAACGTCTCTTGGAAGGAAGGAACGGGATTATTATGGCGAGAGTTGATGACTATCGTGCGGCACTTGGCCTGGCCGCAGAAAAACTGGCGACGCAGCCTTTTGACGAAATCTGTTCACGGACCGGCCTGACGCCGATACGCGGCAACCGATTCCAGATACGATTCCTGGACCGTCAATACGGGATCGATTATCCAGGGTTTCGGTTTGAAGATCTGGACGCCCCGGAGCGTGAAATCCCCCTCCAGGAGCAGGTGTTGATCCTTCATTACATGGTGGGCGCTGATCCGCATCGGGTTCCTGGCGATATGATCGCTTATCGTGAAATCCCGGGGGCTTCGTTCTATTTCGGACCGTTCGTTAAACGTGCGGTCAACCCCTTGAAAGACGTTTTCGGCCGAGACATCGCATCGTTTCAGCGGACCTGTGAAGCGCTGGGCGGAACACCGATCGATGCCGGGGATGCGGCCTATCAATTCCAGGTATTTCCCCAGTTGGGCCTCCAGTATATCCTGTGGGAAGGGGATGAAGAGTTCGATGCCGAGGCGAATATTCTTTTCAACGAATCGACTGGGGATTGCCTTTCACCGGAAGATGCAGCCTGGCTGGCGGGAATGGTTGTTTACCGCTTGATGGCCCTCAGCCGCGCTTAGTACTCCTGTTCGTCAATACGATGGCATTCGCCGGTTGATGCATCCTGGCTTACGGTGTTGCGCGGCGCTTGAATACGCAGGGTCTTCGCGCTTCGTGCGCCGGGTATGCCAGGCGCCTCGGGGGCCATCTCGATGCGTCACCGTATTGACGAACATGCGTACTTAGGTAGCCCTGCCATCGTCAGTTTCCGAATGTCACTGTCCCCATGACCCTATGGCGGCATGGACGAATCCTTCATGCGCCACGGTTGCCGGATCGGTACATTGCAAATCGTGTTAGGCTATGATAGGTTTTACCAGTTGATGTGCATATTATTCGGTATTGATATCAAAAGGTTATAAAAGTAACGGCATCAGCGAAAGACTTGCTGCGGATTATGCGCGGTATAAAATTAGCAGATGGTCGGCGGTTTCAAAGGGGCACATATCCAACTGCCGCTGCCGATGATATTGGCGGCGGGACGGCTTAAACCGACTGGAGGAGCACGGTGATGATCCGCTCAAAGGCGCTTGAGGTCAACATAGCGGATTACCATGTGGATGTGGAGATTGACCGGAAGTACACGGTCCTCCAAGAGGTCATGTCCTCTTATTTCGGCCTTCAGGAAGGCTTGACCACGTTTTTAAAGGAGTTGTCCCACCCTTACAAAAATTGGCATTTCATCGTCAGGGAAGCCCGTACCTATTCCCTGGATTATTTCCATCTGATTCAAACCCACGCCTCAGGCCCTCCGGCCGCCCAGCTTTATATCGATATCTATTTGCGCGCCATTGAATCGACACGCGGGACCGATGTCTGCATCGATGCCGTGGACAACCTGATGTTGTTCCTGTTGAAGATCGTCAAAGACGCGGGAGGCGCCTTCGACCGTTTCATTCCGGTGCTGGACAGCGCTTTCCAGAGTATTCGTCGTTACGATCGCCCGATTTTCATGTTGTTTCTTAAAAGCTATTATCAGCTAAATCGCCTGGGGGAGGCCGCCTTGACGCATGCGGCCGATCAACTGGTAGGCCTGCATCATTTGAATTTGCTCATGATCCGCTTCTACCAGGAGACCTTTGCCTACTGGGCGGGGGAAGAGGATCCGCAACAATGGTTTTTAAAAGAGGCGGGCGAATTCAAGCCGGATGTCGATCTGGATGCGCTTTTTGAACCCATTGCGCATTCAACCTTTCACCGGCACAATGAAACGCTGGATGCGATTCTGCTCTGCGAAGATATCCGGACCCCCGACGTGTTGCGCCGCATGCTGGAACTGCCCGGGTTTAACCAAATCGTTAACGCGCATCGCGAGATTCCCAGCCGCCTCAGCGACCTTGGCAACAAAAACGGACGCGGCGATCTCTACCGTCTGCTCTTTCTTTTCTACCAGATGAATCTGGCCGGTCTGTCGATCATCCATGAAGAGGCGCTTCGGGACATCAACCGAGCGCTGACCTGGATCATCGACAACGAGAAACCCTGGCACATCCGCACCCTGATGGAAAAAACGTTTTCCATTCTCAAGGCCCGCGCGGCGATTTTCCCGGCCACCGCGCTCAATTGTGTTTTAAACATGGGGAAAGGGGTTTACCGCACCCAGGATATCGATTTTATCAATTTTTTTATCGATCGGGTTATCGACCTGGGCTTTCAGGCACCGAACATCGGCGGCGTGGGAAACGACTGGCAGATTCAAGTGAATACTGCTCATCTGCAGAATATCCGGACCTGGCTGGAGCTGATCGAGCTCAGCCCCAAACGGTCCACGCGCCTGATGTCCTATCTGATCATCCACATTTCCATGTGCGGCGTCTTTATCAAGGACACGGACCTCTTCCCGCGGGATATCACGCGTTTTCTCAACAGCGGCGTCGAGCCGGTTTACAATATCGCCAAGCAGCTGGCGCGGCTTTTCCCCGTCTATTTCAACGATATCGGGGCCGAAGGAAAATTACGCGACATTTCGACCCAGCTGGACGAGATCAACCACCGCAAGGATGTCCTGCTCCATTTCTTGCGGAAACAATGCCATGTGGAGAGCAGCAACCGCATCATCAATTTTATGGAAGCGGTCCTGCATTTCTGGCAGACGCGTGACAGCGAGCCGCTGCGGTCGTACATCCCCCCCAATATTTTCAGCGAAATCAAGACGACAGGACCATACGTGGACGGCGTTCATACCGCGATGCAGCGGCTCGAGGAACGCGGACTCGGCCAACTGCAGGCATTGTTGCGTATGCCCGAAGAGGGGTTGCAAAATGTCCTGACCGAATACGAGGATATTGAACCGATCGAGCGGCAGCGGGTTTACCTGGCGGTCAATCTCTACAAGTTGTTGAACCAGAAGTATAATATCGATTTTATCGAACTCGGCCACTATATGGCCCAGCTGAAGAACGAGGGCTTCCCCGGGCTGGAAGCGCTTGAGAGTGTTCTGGAAATAAGCGATTCACGCGATAAACTGCGTGGCCTGTTGGATGTCCAGGAGGAATTGAAGGCCATCGTCCTCTCGGACCAGACGTTTGAAATTCGTGAGGATATCTATAAAAAACGCCATTTCACCATCGACATCCCCTCCATGTACGGCAGTTACCACGAGATGAAATTCAATGCCTTGGGGCTGTCGTTTCGTCTGGAGGCACTTACCAACGTCCTTTTTGAGAAACTCATTCGCCGGATCGATTTAAGCCTGATCACGCGGGCGACCTTTTATCACATTTTTGATTTGCTCCTTCTGTTCCAGCGCGCGCTGGCACTGGACGGCATTTCCTCCAAGGAATTCGAGCGGCAGCTGGGAATGCTGGCCCACGCACTGGAAGCCCGGGGGTTTACGTTTACCCAGTATCTGGACATCTTTCGCGGGTTTGCCACCGCCGTCAAAAACATTATCAATGATTATTTCAACAACATTCACGAAGAGAATTTGGACGGTATCATTGAGCGCACACCGAAGGATCAGATTTTACCGAAATATCTGCCCGCGGACAGCGCTGCCGAAAAAGAGCGAACCCAGCACCGGATATCGGAGATTTTTTTTCGTGACCTGATTTCGCTGGCGCTGGGGTTGCGACAACTGGATCTTTTCCTCAGCCGTATCCTCAATACCCTGTTTCACCAGTCGGCTAAAATACCCAAGGACAGCTTGCATAGCCTGCTGAACTACGACCCACAGCGTGCCGTGACGTCCCTGGTCATGCCCAATGAGCGGGTGGATGGCATCATCTACCTCGGCAACAAAGGGTTGAACATGGTGAAGTTGCGTAATTTTGGCTTCCCGGTGCCGCCGGGGTTCATCGTCACCACCGAAGTCTTTCGCTGCCGCGAGGTCATCGAGCGTTATCCGCCGGCGGAAGCCAATTTTCGCGACCAGGTATCGCGTCATATTGCTATTCTGGAAAATTACGCCGGCAAAAAATTTGGCAACGCCCGCAATCCGCTCATGCTATCGGTGCGCAGCGGGTCATCCATCTCCCAGCCCGGTATGATGGATACCTTTCTGGATGTGGGTATGAACGAAGACATTGCGGCCGGGTTGGCGGTCAAAACAGGCAATGCTTGGTTTGCATGGGATAACTATCGGCGGTTTCTGCAATGCTGGGGCATGTCGTTCGACCTGCAGCGCGACGATTTCGATGCCATCATCGGTGAGTTCAAAGCCCGTTTCGGTATTCCGCTCAAGCGGGGGTTCAGCGGGGAGCAGATGCAGCAGGTGGCACTGACTTACAAGGAATTGGTGCGGGATGCCGGTATTCTCGTGCCCGAGGACCCCTTCGAACAGCTCGTGTTGACCACCATGCGCGTGCTGCAGTCCTGGGAGTCCACCAAAGCCAAGACCTATCGTAAAATCATGGGGATTTCGGACGATTGGGGTACGGCCGTCACAATCCAGCAGATGGTGTTCGGGAATGTTTCCCGCAAATCCGGGTCCGGCGTGATTTTCACCCACAATCCGCGTTGGTCCGGTGATACCCTGCGGCTGTGGGGCGATTTCACGATCGAAAATCAGGGTGAAGACGTGGTCTCCGGACTCGTGACCACCTTGCCGATTTCCGTCATTCAACAGGAGACTGAAATGCGGGATACGGATATCACGCTGGAAACGCATTTCCCGCACATTTTTTCAGCGTTGGAAGGGTTCGCACGGGATTTGGTCTTCAAGCGGGGATGGAGCCCACAGGAGATGGAATTCACCTTCGAAGGCGATGCCCGGGAGGATCTTTATATCCTGCAGAGCCGTGACATGGCCATCCGGGAACGCAAGAAATTCATGACTTTTGATCACAGTGATCTCGGAGACCGACAGCCCATCGGCCACGGGATCGGTGTCAGTGGCGGGGCCATGAGCGGGCGGCTGGTGTTTACGTTGGATGAAATCGACTACTGGCGCAAGCTGGAGCCGCAGACCGCGCTGGTGCTGGCCCGGTCGGATACCGTGCCGGACGATATCCGTGAAATTCATGCCTCGGACGGTCTCCTGACATCCCGGGGCGGATTGACTTCGCATGCGGCCGTGGTGGCGCATCGCCTTGGACGAACAGGGGTGGTCGGCTGCGGCAACCTGATCTGTGACGAAAAAAAGAAGCTATGCCGCATCAATGATATCGTTCTCAGTTCGGGAGATTATATCAGTATCAACGGCCAGGAAGGCTCTGTCTATCAGGGGTTGATAAAAGTCCAGGAAGTCTGACGTTCCGTTTTCGTGGCCGGACCTTACGGCCAAGCATCATCTTTTGTGTCCTATGAACCACCGGATCGAACAGTGTCCGACAATGATGACGATGGGGAGGCGCTATGGAACAGCCAGCGGATGTGGGAAGAGGGGGGAAACTGGGCGTCAACGGTTTTGGGCGGATCGGTAAGCTGACCGTCTGGCACCATGTGGCTCGTAAATTTTTTAGTGAGATCGTTGTCAACATCGGCCGTGAGGCCGGTACGTGCATGGCCGACCTGGCCCACTATGTCGAACGGGATTCCTCTTATGGCCGCTTGGGACAATATTTGCACGGACACCGTGCGGCCACGCCGATCAGCGACGTTGATGAGGCCGGCAACAGCCTGACGATTGATGGCGTCAAAGTTCGCTTTCTCAAAACCAACCGGAATCCTGTTGACCTTGGCTGGCGGGACCATGATGTCAAGCTGGTGGTGGAGACCACCGGGCGCTTCCTTGACCCAACCTTGCCGTCGCGTCATCCCAGCGGTGCGGTGCGGGGTCACCTGGATGCCGGTGCTGAAATCGTGGTGGCCTCGGCGCCTTTTAAAATCAAAGACAAGGGGCAACCCATGCCGGAAGATGCGGTCACCACGGTGATGGGGATCAATGCCAACGACTTCGATCCCCGTCGTCATCGACTGGTGTCCAACGCGTCCTGCACGACCACCTGTCTGGCCCACATGGTTAAACCGCTGCTGAATTATTTTGGTCCCAAACGGATTTTATCGGCCTCCATGGCCACGGTCCATGCCGCCACGGGATCGCAGGCTGTCCTGGATCGTCTGCCGAAATCCGGGGTCAGCGACTTGCGCAAAAACCGCAGCATCATGAACAACATCATTTTAACTACCACGGGAGCGGCCAATGCGCTGCGACTGGTGATTCCTGAAATGGAGGAAATCGGATTTATCGCGGAATCGGTCCGGGTACCCACCGCCACCGGGTCCCTGATTATTCTGGTGCTCGATCTTCAGGAGGAAATGGGGGGAGATCCCATTCGGCGGGACACCATCAATACGATCTATCGCCAGGCGGCCGAAATGGACCCCAACCGTTACTTTCATTTTTCCGAGAAGCAGAATGTTTCCGGCGATATCGTGGGCTATCCGCGTGCGGCAACCATTATCGAAGGGCACGAAACCCACACCCGCACGGCCGAAGTGACGTTTGATCTCAACAGCATTCCCGGGTTGCCGGACAGCGTTCTGGATGCCGTCAAACATCACGTTTACCGCATTCCAATTACCCAGGCGGTGATCTATGGCTGGTATGACAATGAGATGGGAAGCTACGTTAACATGCTGGGAGACCGCACCGTAACGGTGGCGGAACATATGATGTAGCCACCCCTGTCGGGCAGAACGTTGGGACTCCGTCGGATTTCCCCGGCATGTCAGGCGTTGCGGGCGTTGGGGCAGACTGATAGCACCGGGCAGGGCGCCTGCCGTATGATGCGGTCGGTGGTGGAGCCGACGAACAGGGTCCCCATCAGGCCATGACCGCGAACGCCCAGCACAATCAGGTCGATTGCCTGTTCTTCGGCATACCGCAGCAGACGGGCATAGGGCTGCCCTTCCGCCAGCGCGGTAACCGGATGACACCAGTGCCGGGCGTCTTCCGGTACCAAACCGTCCAGTTTGGACTGCAGGAAATCCTGAATGACGACCGGCGATACCGTTCGATGTGCAAAAACGGGCTTCAGCGTTTCCGTATACAGCGGGGTCTCGATGATGTGAACCAGGTGCAGTTCGGCCTGGAATTCCTGTGCCATGTGCAACGCATTCCGGAATGCCAGGTCGGCATCCGGCGAGAAGTCACACCCCACCATTATTTTTTTGAAGCGCAGGCCGGCGCAGGGTGCCGCTTCGTCATTGTCTTGGCCGGAGGGGATCACCAGCAGGGGACAGGGCAATGTTCGCATTAGGCGTTCGGTGACGGAGCCCAGCAGCAGCCGCTTCAAACCCCGGCGTCCGCGTGTGGCCGTCAGCGTGATGTCCGCCGAACGCTCCCGGGCCACCCGGTTGATTTCATCCGCGGCATGCCCCACGACAAGCAGGGGTTCCCACGCCACTCCGCAGTTTTCCATCCGTTCCGCGATCCATCGTCCGGCATAGTCGATATTCCGGTTCAATTGTTCTTCCGGCGCAAGGTAGGCCTCCCCGTAAATCGAGGGGGCGGGCAGGTCGATACAATGGCAAATGAGCAGGTGGGCCTGGAATTCCCGGGCCAGGGCGATGCCGTAGGCGATGGCCCGGTCGGAAGCATCGGAAAGATCGATGGCGCAGAGAACTTGCTGATAAGTGACGCGCATTCCGTATCCTTTCGTCTGATAAGTTGGGTGCCGGGCACCTTGAATAACCTGGCATCGGAAAGGCTGATTTGCGATCGGAACCGGTCGGGAAAAGCGAGATAATGAATCTATACGGAATCATCGCCCTAAAAGTCAAATTAATTGGCCGAAAGGGAGGGCCATCAGGTGAAAAACGGTTGATCCCGCGCGTGGGAACTCCTATAAATCAGCTGACCAATCAACCGGTTACAGCGGAACCGACTTTGGTTCAGATTCAATTCATTTGAGAAAGGAATTCGATTTATGTCAGGAAATCTGCGTGTACTGGTCATCGGTGGTGTGGCCTGCGGCCCCAAGGCAGCAGCCCGTCTTATGCGGCTGATGCCGGAGGCCGAGGTGACCATGATTGAAAAAGGCGAAATGGTATCCTATGGCGCCTGTGGTCTGCCCTATTACGTCGAAGGGATGTTTTCCAATATCAATGCGTTGACCCATACCCCGGCGGGTGTTTCCCGGACACCGGAATTTTTTCGGAGTTGGAAGGGCTTTCAGACCTTGACCCGCACCGAAGCGCTGGCGATCAACCGCAACGACAAGCAGGTCCGGGTGCGCCACCTGGAAAGCGGTCAGGAAGAGGATTTGCCATATGATAAGCTGGTGCTGGCGACGGGCGGGCGACCGTTTAAACCGCCGATACCCGGCCTGGACCTCAAGAATGTCTGGTTCATGACGCATCCGGACGACGCCGCCAGCCTGGTGGCGGAAATCGAGCTTCAGGGGTTGAAGAAAGCCGTTCTCGTGGGCGCGGGGTTTATCGGGCTGGAAGTGGCCGAGGCGCTGATCAATCGCGGCCTGGACGTCACCATGGTTGAGATGGCAAACCAGATCATGCCCGGTATCCTGGATGAAGACATTGCCCGTTTTGCCCAGATCCATATGGAGGATAACGATGTGGAACTGGTGCTCGGTGAAACCGTGACCGCTTTGGAAGGCGGCGATCAAGTCGATACCGTGGTAACCGACAAACAAAAAATCGCGGCTGATTTCGTGGTCATCGGCGTGGGGACGCGCCCCAATGACGACCTGGCCCGGGCCGCCGGATTGCAGTGCAACCGCGGCATTGTGATCAATGAGTACTGCCAGACCAGTGATCCGGACATTTACGCCGGCGGCGATTGCGTTCCCAATGCGTATATCCATCGCCAGGTGGGCGACCCGCTCTATGTTCCGCTGGGATCGACCGCCAATAAACATGGCCGCGTCATCGCCAACCATATTGCCGGCCGGCCAACGCCCTTCAGCGGGATTACCTGCAGCAGTGTGGTGCGGGTGTTCGACTATACCCTTGGCCGTACCGGACTGACCGAACGCATGCTACGGGCGCTGGGGGTTGACTATGAAGTAACGACCTGGACCGGTCAGGATATCCCCCATTATATGACCGGAAGCCGTTTGTTCGCGATCAAGATGCTGGCGTCTCGGCGGGACCGCAAATTGCTCGGTGTGCAGGTGGCCGGGATGGGCAATGGTGCCAAACGCTTGGATGTCGCGGCCAGTGTGATTTATTTCGGCGGCACGCTGGACCAGCTGGCGGATATTGATTTCGGGTATGCCCCGCCCTTCGGTCCACCGATTGACCCCCTGGCCGTTTGTGCCCACGTGCTGACCAACAAGCTGGATGGTCTGGCCGCCGGCATGCCTCCCCTGCGTGCCAAACGAATGATGGATACGCAAGACTGTCTTCTGTTGGATGTTCGTATCCCGGATGAAACGAAGATGGAGTGGATTCCCCACACGGATATGCTGCATATCCCGTTGTCCGAACTGCGGGACCGCGTGGCGGAACTGCCGCGGGATCGGGACATTTTAACCTATTGCAAAGTCAGTATGCGGGGCTACGAAGCCCAGCGTATTCTCAACGCGGCCGGTATCGATCGGGTCTGGTTTATTGAGGGCGGTGTGGCCGCCTGGCCTTTTGAAACCGCCATGCCGGGCCTTTAGGCGTCTTGAGGTGTCGTGCGGGGGATGCGCCTGCTACTCCATCCGTCGCACGACACCGATGTTCCGAGGCGGGCGTTTCGCCAGAATGGATTTTATTTTTTCCGAGAGCTGGATGATCGTAAACGGTTTCTGAAGGAATCCCCGACAACCCAGTCCGTGAATTTTTTCTACCTTACCGTCCAGTCCATAGCCGCTGATCAGGAGAACGTTGACATCGGCATTGAGGGCTTGCAGCCGGTCAAAGGTTTCACTGCCGTTCATGCCGGGCATGACCATATCCAGAATAACGAGATCGATGGCATCCCGATGGGTTTCGAAAATGGCCAGCGCTTCCTGGCCACTTGACGCGCCGATGACCTGGTAGCCCAGCTCACGCAGCCACTCGCCGGTGATTTCAGTAATGAAGCGCTCGTCGTCCACCACCAGGATCGTTCCGGCGCCGGACAGGGGCTCCAGCATGGTCTCGGTTTCGGATTGCACCGGCGACGCGGAGGCCGGCAAAAAGATCGTGAAAACCGAACCCTTGCCGACCTGACTGGCGGCCTTGATAAACCCGCGGTGGTTTTTGATGATGCCGTATGCGGAAGACAAGCCCAGACCGGTTCCCCGGCCGCGTTCCTTGGTGGTGAAAAAAGGGTTGAATATTTTCGGCAGGAGCGCTTCGGTCATCCCCATGCCGGTATCCTGAACCCGTATGGTAACATAGCGTCCGGGGTTCAGACCGAACGGGTGAACCGACTTCATATCCAGCGTGTCGTCTTCTGTTTCGATGGTCAGGCGACCGCCTTCAGGCATGGCCTGCCAGGCATTCACAAAAAGATTCATCAAGACCTGTTCAAGTTGGCCGGGGTTGACCCGGACCGGCCAGCTGGCCTTTAACCGTTCGGTATTGATAGTGATTTCCCGCTTGGTGCGGCCAAACATGTCGGCTGTTTTACGGACCAGCTCGTTGAGATCAGTCACCGCGGTCTGGCGCTGTTTGGTGCGGGCGAAATCCAGCAGCTGACGGGTAAGGCTTGCGCCGTCTTTGACATACTGCTCCATATTGCGAAGTTTCTGTATCAGCGGGTTGGCCGGTGGCATGCGCATCAGCATGAGCGATATATTGCCCTGCATGCCCATGAGAATATTGTTGAAGTCGTGGGCAATGCCGCCCGCCAGGGTGCCAATGGCCTCGATGCGTTGGGCATGGTGCAGTTGTTCTTCCAATTCCTGCCGCTCCTCTTCGGCGCGTCGCAGGTGGGTGATATCGCGCAACATGCCGCGGAACCCTGTCGGCTGACCATCCCCGTTCGTCACCAGAGAGGCGGAAATTTCCAGAATCATACGTTGGTCGTTGCGGCGGGCCTCAAAATCCTGATTGGTCGCCGGGATCCCACTTCGAAAAACCCGATTGAAGAGACCAAAAAGATAACGCGCGGTAGGGCGGGAAAAATATTTCCGAAAATGGGTCAGCAAGAGCTGATCGCGGGAAAAGCCGACGATCCGGCATAGCGGCGTGTTCACGAAGGTCAGGTAGCCTTTGAGATCGACTTGGAAATACCCCTCTTCAATGCTTTCCACGATGGTTTGGTATTTCTTTTCGCTTTCCCGGAAAGCGGCTTCGGCGCTTTTCAGATCCGATATGTCCACCATGACACCGCGTAAGCCTTTGAATACCCCATCGTTGACCAGCGGGCGGCTGAAAGACCGGACCCAGCAATACCCGTGGTGTTTGTGCCGGATACGGTATTCGATGGAGCGAAGATCGCCGGTGATGACACGTTCGTGGACTTTCTGCAGCCGGCGTTGGTCTTCGGGATGAATCAGGGTCATGAATTCACGGCCCACCAGGTCTTCCGGATACATGCCGGTGAAAGCGTGAATGATGGGGCTGATATAAACGATCATGCCCTTGGGGTCGGTAGCGAAAATGACGGCCGTGGTGTCTTCAACGAGATTGCGGAATTTTTCCCGGTCTTTCATCGTGTTTTGCAGGAGGGTCAGGGCCTCACTCAGCTGGTGTTCCAAGGCCTGCCGTTTGCGGGTCTCTTTCTCGAGCGCTTTGCGCAGGTCTTCGATGGGATTG
Organism: Desulfobacteraceae bacterium; assembly: GCA_014237395.1. GTDB lineage: Bacteria > Desulfobacterota > Desulfobacteria > Desulfobacterales > UBA5852 > JABZFP01. The sequence goes on from JABZFP010000030.1 coordinate 425,518, forward strand.
GCTGTACGGCCGCTTTCCATTCGCTATTCCTCAGGCCTGTCGGGTCCGTTTGGTGGGTGGCGGTATCAAACCGTATCGTCACATTTTAATATGAATTCGCTTTTTTTTCAACAGCTTCCATAATGCTCTCGGGGGCGGCACCACGGGCTAAGTGCTCCTATCGTCAATACGATGGCAATCGCCGGCCGATGCATCCTGGCTTGCGGCGTTGCGCGGTGCTTGAATACACAGGTATTCGCGCTCGACGCGCCCGGTATGCCAGGCGCCTCGGCCATCTCGGTGTGTGCCGTAGTGACGAACAGCAGCACGAAGTCAAACCACGTCGATGTGGCTTGCGATGTCAGAAAGGAGGCTTACCATAGACAAGTATCCAACCAAAATTGAAAACGCCAATGAACCACAATATTATTGAACTTGAAAATCGACGGGGGGCGGCGCTGTTTGTTTTACGTCGCGTCATGCGGATGGTGCCCGACAGGGACAAGGACGACAAGCGCCTCCAGCGCCTGCTTGTCTTTCGCCTGTGGCATGATGGCGAAGCCGCAACCTGTGACTATCTGATGCGTCATATCCGGCGCTATATCCGGCAACCCGAGCCACGCCGGTTTTACGATTTTCTGGTCCAGGATCACATCCGCCAGGCGGCTGCCAGCGACGCCAAAGGACCGAACACCGATCCCCCCGGCGCGGCCTGAACCTTTTTTTCTTCCTTTTGAACACCATCCCGACGTACATCGGAACTTTTCCGGCTGAAGACTGTGTCGCACGGGCCGCCTTGGCGGTGGGCCTCGGAGGCGCGGCGGATTTGGGATTGCATTTTGCGGCGGTATTCACTATGTGTCGGGCGGCCATTCTGCCGGGAGGAACACCATGCTGGGAACCATTGTCAACACCGTTGCGATCATTGTCGGGAGCCTGCTGGGGGTATCCCTGCGGCGCGGCATATCCGATAAATACAAAGAAACGGTGATCGGGGCGATCGGCCTGGCGGTCTTGCTGATTGGGCTGAAAAGTGCTCTGCAGACCGATGCCTTGCTGCTGGTGATCTTCAGTCTGGCGCTGGGTGCGGTTATCGGTGAAATGTTGCATATCGAGGATCGCCTGGAAGCGGTCGGCCGCTGGATTGGCAATCGTTTGGGGCGTGCCGGCGAGGGGGTATCCCAGGGTTTTGTGACGGCCAGTCTGGTTTTTTGCGTCGGGGCCATGGCGATCGTGGGGGCCCTGGAAAGCGGTTTGACGGACAATCATCAAACTCTTTTTGCCAAATCACTCCTGGATGGGGTGACGTCCATCATTTTTGCGTCCACCCTTGGCATCGGTGTGATGTTTTCTTCCGTCGCTGTTTTCGTCTACCAAGGTGCGATCACCCTGACCGCCAGCTACCTCAAACCCTATTTGACACCGGCGGTGGTGTCCCAGATGAGTGCCGTGGGGGGGCTGCTGATAGTCGCCATCGGTTTGAATATTCTGGATATCAAAAAACTGCGCATCGGCAACATGCTGCCCGGCATATTCCTGCCCCTGATTTACGATGTCCTGCGATCCCTGTGGCGGTTGATCTGAGGCGCTTCGGGGCTGTTGCCGGTGTCACCGACCGGTCCGGGTATCGACGGATTGGCAACCGATTGTCGGCACGGGAAAACGGTTGCCCAAGTCAACCGGGTTGCGCTAAGATAATGGGCTATTGTTGGTCGTACCGTTCCCCAAGGCTTTAATGAACGGGCTGTTCGATCGCTCCCCCACGGTGATGCAAAGGAATGACGAACGATGCATTATGAGGGCCATATGATCCGCCCCCCCAGCGAGGCCTACAGCATTCTGTTGCAGGCGACGGTGGGCTGTTCGCATAACAAATGCACCTTTTGCGGGGCCTACAAAGGTGAGCGCTTCAAAATCAAGCCCGATGAGATTATCGATGCGGATATAGCGTTTGCCGCCGACCACTGCCGCCATCAGCGCCGCCTTTTTATTTGCGACGGGGATGCCCTCATCATTCCGCAAAAACGGTTGGTGCGTATCCTCCAATCCATTCGCCAGCGGCTGCCGTGGGTCACCCGGGTGGGGGTTTATGCCAACACCAAAAGCATCCGCATGAAATCGGCTGAAGAACTGGCGACACTTCATGCCAACGGTCTCAGGATTGCCTACATGGGGGTGGAGTCGGGTGACGACAGCACGCTGGCGGCCGTGCGCAAGGGCGCCAATGCCCAGGGCATGATCGACGCCGGTCGCAAGCTGCGACAGGCCGGCATCAAACTGTCCATCACGGTTCTGCTGGGGGTTGCCGGTGTGCAGCGCAGCATGGTGCATGCGCAGGAAACCGGGCGGGTGATCTCGGCCATCGATCCGGAGTATGTCGGTGCCCTGAGCCTGATGCTGATCCCTGGAACGGCACTCTACGACGATTATCAGGCCGGGCGCTTCGAGCTGCTTTCACCCGAGGCCATGCTGCAGGAACTGGGGATCATGATTGCCTATACTGAGATGTCCGGTGGCCTGTTTCACGCGAATCACGCGTCCAATTACCTGCCGCTGAAGCTTAACATGCCGGCGGACAAGGCCCATGCGCTCGATTTGATCGACCGTGCGCTAAAAGGCGAGATTCAGCTGAAGCCGGAATCGATGCGGGCTTTATGATGCCGATTCGAGAGCGCCGATGGCGGTGATGCGTCCATCCCTTGTTGTTTGAACGATGGCGTTGGACGTACCAGAGACAGCGAACAGGTAACAACATGTTTGAGGCGGGGAAATCACTTATGGATACGGTGCTTTTTGGGGTCAGCGCCGACGCGGCTCGTAACAATGACGGCTTTAGCCAGAGGGAGATGATTAAAATGACAGAAGGTGGGTCTGCCGGTTTGAAAAATATCGACACCATGTGCATCAACACCATTCGAACGCTTGCCATGGACGCGATCCAGAAGGCCAATTCCGGGCATCCCGGTGCCCCCATGGGACTCGCCCCGGCGGCCTATGTCCTCTGGATGCAGTACCTGAAGCACAATCCGGCCAATCCCCAGTGGGTCAATCGGGATCGGTTTGTCCTTTCGGGCGGTCATGCCTCGATGCTGCTGTATAGTTTGCTTCATCTGACTGGTTATGACCTGAGCCTCGATGATCTGAAAAACTTTCGGCAATGGGGCAGCAAGACGCCGGGGCATCCCGAGTACCGTCATACCCCGGGCGTGGAGACGACCACCGGTCCGCTCGGCCAGGGGTTTGCCAACGCCGTGGGCATGGCCATGGCGGAGCGTCACCTGGCGGCCCGCTTCAACCGGCCGGACGCCGCCATCATCGATCATTACACCTATGCCATGTGCGGTGACGGGGATCTCATGGAAGGGCTTTCGTCCGAGGCGGCTTCCCTGGCCGGCCATCTCGGCCTTTCACGTCTGATCGTCATGTATGACGACAATGGGATATCCATCGAGGGAAGTACCGATATTGCCTTCACCGAAGATGTCCGCAGACGCTTTGACGCCTGCCACTGGCATGTGCAAACCGTTGAAGACGGCAACGATCTCAAGGCTATCGCCGCCGCGCTGGATGCGGCGCGACAGGAAAAACAGCGTCCCTCCCTGATCATGCTGAAAACCCAGATCGCTTACGGAAGCCCCAACAAGGCCGGAACGGCCGATGCGCATGGGGCGCCACTGGGCAAGGAAGAAGTCTGTTTGACCAAAAAATGCCTGGGATGCCCGGAAGATGCTGAATTTTGTATATCGGACGGTGTGCAGGCCCGCTTCCGGCTGGCGCTCGAAAGGGGCGGGGATGCTGAAGCCGCCTGGCAGGGGCTGATGGATGCTTATCGCTCCCGGCATCCTGATTTGGCGGAAACGCTGCAGCGCGCTCTGGACGGTCGATTGGCGGAAGATTGGGACGCCAACGTGCCGGCGTTTAAACCGAGCGACGGGCCGGTGGCGACCCGCGCCGCATCTGGAACGGTCCTCAACGCGCTGGCTGCCAAAATCGACACGCTGGTGGGCGGGTCGGCCGATTTGGCGCCTTCCAACAAGACGTATCTCAACGAAGCCCCGGAATTTCAGAAAAACAGCTACGAAGGCCGCAACATCCGCTTCGGGGTCCGCGAACATGCCATGGCGGCCATCATGTCGGGTATGGCGCTGCATGGCGGTGTAAAACCTTATGGCGGCACGTTTCTGGTGTTTGCCGACTACATGCGGCCGTCCATCCGGTTGGCGGCCCTGATGGGGTTGCCGGTTATTTACGTGTTTACGCATGACAGTATCGCCGTCGGCGAAGACGGGCCAACCCACCAGCCGGTGGAGCACCTGGCCAGTTTGCGTGCCATTCCCGGTTTGACGGTGATCCGGCCGGCAGACGCCGCCGAAACCGCCGACGCCTGGCGCGTCGCTGTGACAAGCACGGACCACCCGGTGGCACTGGCCTTGACGCGGCAGAAACTTGCCGTTTTGGACCGAGATACGTTGTCACCCGAGGATTCACTCGCCAAAGGCGCGTACGTTTTGGCGGACGGCGACGGTCAGCCGGATATTATCCTGATCGCCAGCGGCTCGGAAGTTCACCTGGTCATGGCGGCGCGTGAGCGATTGGCCGAGAAGGGTGTCAAGGCGCGCGTGGTCAGCATGCCCAGCTGGGAACTTTTCGAGGCCATGCCGGCATCTTATCGGGAAACCGTGCTGCCGACCGACATCAAAACACGGTTGGCCGTGGAGATGGGGCTCCCCATGGGATGGGAACGCTATGTGGGGGATGCGGGTGCCATTATCGGTATGAATGGATTTGGCGCATCGGCCCCAGGGCCGGTGGTGCAGGAAAAATTCGGCTTTACGGTTGAGCATGTGGTTCGCCGAGCGCTCGAAATTTTAAAGCCCCAAACGTAGCGAATGCTGGATCGCTCCAGCAGGATCAAGGTTTTATGCGAAATGCGCCCAGCAGCATCCTGATTGTCGACCACGAGCAAGGGGCTCGATCCGATCTGGCGGACTGCCTGATGGAGCGCGGCTACACCGTCGCGACCACTTCTCCCGGAGATGAGGCCCGCTCCCTCTTAGGCCGGCAGCGCTTTGATATCCTGCTGGCCGAGGTCGGCCCGGACGGCGATGCAGGGCTTGACCTGCTGCGGCTGGCCAAAGCCGCTGATCCTGATCTGGCCGTCATTATGATGGCTGCCTATGGCTCGATCGTCAATGCGGTGGAATGCATGAAATTGGGGGCCGTCGACTACCTCCTCAAGCCAATCAAACCGGACGAGCTTTGCGGCCGGTTGCAGGAAATCCTGGCGCACCAAATATACCCCAAAAGCGCCTATATGGACAAAGCGTATCGAACCGGCGATCAATTTGAAAGCATGATTGCACAATCGGCTTCCATGCAGCGGGTTTTTGAGATGATCCAGGATGTGGCGCCGATGGACACAACGATTTTGGTGACCGGTGAAACCGGCACCGGAAAAGAGCTTGCCGCCAAAGCGATCCATTCCAACAGCACCCGCCAAAACGGACCTTTTGTGGCGGTCAATTGCGGCGCCATCCCTGAAAACCTCATGGAAAGCGAACTGTTCGGCTATCAGAAAGGCGCTTTTACCAGTGCCGCCGAGACCAAAAAAGGGCGGCTGGAATTGGCCCATGGGGGTACGCTTTTCCTGGATGAAATCGGTGAGATCAGCGTTCGCATGCAGGTCGATTTGCTGCGGGTATTGGAAAACCGGGCGTTTTATCGCGTCGGTGGCACGCAGCCCCTGGAAGCCAATTTCCGTGTGATTGCGGCCACCAACCGTGATCTGGCGGCCGCCGTCAAAGCGGGGCGTTTCCGCGAGGACCTCTACTATCGCATGAATGTCATCTCCCTGGAAATGCCGCCCCTGCGTGAACGCAAAGAAGATATTCCCCTGCTGGCCGAGCATTTTCTTTTGCGTTATCTTCATGAAACCGGCAAGAAATCCATTAAGATCAGTCGGGGGGCCATGGACGAGATGATGCTGCACGAGTGGCCGGGCAATGTCAGGGAACTCCGCAACGCCGTCGAGCGGGCCGTGGTGATCTGTAAAGCCGATCGAATTCGGCCCGAAGAGCTGCCCTTTTACCGTCCGGAATGCGCCGAGCCGAGTTTCAATGGTTCACTGCGCCAGATGGAAATTGCCCACATCACCCACGTCCTCAACACCCATGACTGGAATATGACCCGGGGGGCCCGCGTATTGGGGATTGACCGGTCGACACTCTACCACAAAGTCAAACGCTACCAGATCACGAAGACCGGGGCATGAACGACGGGGAAATTTTATGGATGGGCACTATCTAACGGATCGCGGTGGGTGCGGGCAGCTTCATGGTTTGGCGCCGGCGGGCCACAAGGCAACACACCGACGGGCAACAGAAAATGCTGAAATGACGGATGTGCGTTAGGGGCCTATTCGCTGGCGGCGCTCCGGAGCCTGTCGCCGCATCCGGCTGACTTGAGCGGCAGGGGGAGGAGGGCCGCTGCCGGCCCTCCTTTGATGCCTTGCCTTCGGTGGCGTACAGAGCGCCTTATCCGATGGTCTTTTTCACAATCCCCAGCAATTTGTCGGGGTCAAATGGTTTGGCAATGTACGCCACCGCGGATTTCACGGCATGGCGCCCGGCCATGCCGCTGATGACAATGACCGGTATATTTTTCAAGGCGTCGTCTTTGGCCATTTTGCGATACAGCCGCGACCCCCACTCCTCCGGCATTTCCAGATCGAGTGTGACCAGGTCGGGTTTATTGGCCTTCAATTTCTCCAGACCTTCCACACCGTTGGACGCCGTGTCGGTCTCATAGCCGTTGTCCGAAAATAAGGTCGTCAGGTATTTTACCACCACCGGGTCATCGTCGATTACGAGGATTTGCTTCGCCATAATCGGGCCTTTCTTTTGGTTGGTTGATCGGTTCAGGTTGCGATACCGCAACACTGTCAACGTCATCGCACGGGAGCGTCCGTTCAGGGCGCTTTGGCATGACATTCCCCGCAGGCCACCGGCCCGGCTTTAGCGGCCTGGTGGCATCCCCGACAGTTGAGATGATAATGCCGTACCAGATCCATGGGGTATTCGTCGCCTTCAGCACCGTGGCACTCGGAGCACTCCTGGTCTTCCGAGCTTTCATCTTCCACCAGATTTCCCTCATCATCATAATAGTGGTGACATTCGATGCAATCCTCGATACCGGCTTTTTCATTGTGTTCGTCATGCAGGAAGGCCGGTTTGGGACGCATGCTGCTCATAAAGCCGCTGTCCTCCACGAATTCAATATTTTCCTGAGAATAGGCTGTCAGGGCGGCCATGGAAAGCACGGCCAAGAGCACGCCAATAAACAGAATATGTTTTCGCATCAGGTTTTCTCCCTTGTCATTCATGAAAAGGATTGAAAAGTCAATGCCCCTGTCGCACTAGAGCACACTTTCCGGCTTTTCCATGACTTCGTAGATGATATCGCCAAGAAATTTCAGATCCATACCGATTTCATTGTGGTGAATGATGTCTTCGAGGCCGCCGTGGCAGTTGTGGCAAGGTGCCACGCAGGTTTCCGCCCCCCGGCTTTTGGCATCGAACAACTGCTGGGCCTTGACTTTGTTGCCGTTGACCCGCTTCATCTTCCATGGTGGGCCGCAGTTGATGACACCGCCGCCGGCGGAGCAGCAGAAGTTGTGCTCGCGATTGGGGTGCATTTCTTCGACATTTTCACAGATGGCGTGAACCACGTAGCGCAGCATGTCGTGCAGTCCCCGGCCGCGAATAACGTTGCACGGATCGTGAATCGTCACGGTCGGCTCGTACTTTTTGGCGATTTTTATTTTACCGCTTTTGATCAGCTCATAGAAAAACTCGATGGAGTGGGTTACTTCCACGGGCGGCATCCGCCACCCCAAAGCCCGGTTGCCCATATCGTAAATGGAGCGGAAGGCATGGCCGCACTCGCCCATAACGATGCGCTTGACTTTCAGCCGCATAGCCGTTTCAAAGTGCATCCGTTTGATGCGCGCCATGATTTCATTGTCGCCGGTATACATGGCCATGTCGCTGTTGTCCCAACCGGGGGTGGCCGGCATAGTCCAGTTCAGACCGGCCGCATTGAAGATGACGGCCGCTTGATAGATCAGCTGGGCGCGGAATTTAGGCTCAGGACCGATGACGGAGTAAAAGATATCGGCGCCTTCCTTCTCGACCGGAATTCGCAGACCCTCGATTTCCTCCTGGGCTTCTTCTTCCTGCCATTGCAGACTGTCGATCCATTCGTCTTCCTTCACCCACATCTGGTTGTAGGTGACCGAATGGCTTTGGGCCGTGTCCTGGATGTACTGGGGAGATATTCCCAGCTTGTGGCAGAGGCGCCGCACGAAGAGCATGACATAGGCAATGTCCAGGCCGAAGGGGCAATACTGGGCGCAGCGTTTGCAGAGATTGCATTCCGTGCTGGCAATCTCAGATGCTTTTTTCATGAACTCCACACTCACCCGGCCCTTTTTCTTCATGAGAACGGCCATGGTTTGTTTGACCTTGCCGGCAGGGGAATAGCGCGGATCCTTGTCATAGGAGAGATAAAAATGGCAGGCTTCACTGCAAAGCCCGCAGCTCACGCAGCTCTCGACATAGGTTTTCAGACGGGCACCGGCCTCGGCGTCCATCATTTTCTGGTATACCTGCTGGATCTTTTCGGGCGTCAGTTTTTCGGCGCCCTTTTCAATGCCTTCATCGTGGATCTGAGTGTTTTCAACTGCTGCATCCTTCATGATGGATATCCTCCCTGATGGGGTGCGTATCGTGGTCTACCAGTCTCTGGCGAATCTTACCCCGCCGAATTCCGACCCCATATAGCCGCGGGTAAAGAAGAACAGAAACATGTGGTTTAATTTCGTAAATGGGATGATTGCCAGGAGAACTTCCGCCGACAGCATGTGCAGAATCGTTACGATCTGGTTGCCCGGCCACTGGTGGTAAGCCCAGTATCCGGTAACGAAGGGGGCCGCGACCAGCGCTAAAAGCACATAATCCGATGTGGAAGAAAGAAATTTGACATCGGGCTGGACCATGCGGCGCACCAGGAAAAAGATGCAGGCCCCGATGACCACCAAGGTCAGGATGTCGGCAACCCCGTCCGGTAGGAACCACCAACTGACATTAAAGGCTTCATTGATCAGGGTGATATGGGCAAATAGAAAAAGCGGGGCCACGAAAATACTGAGGTGAAATATAAAGGTAATGATCGAAAGAAACGGCCGCTTGCGGCTGTTCGTGCTGGCAAAAGGAAAAATCCAATGCAGAATGGAACGAAAGGCATAGTAAAAGTTCCAGTATTCATAGACATAGGCATCCTTTTTCTTGGCCAGCATGGCGCGGCTGATCAGCTGATAGAGAATGCCGCCGAAGAACAGGATGAAGGCCACCCAGGCGAGGGGGCCGGAAACAAAATTATATATGGCATGCATAATGGCGCTCCTTTCAGCCCAGAAATTTGTTAAGCGGTAATACGGAACGGGTGTAGATCGTGTCAGATCCGGAACCCTCCAGTGCCCGCAGCAGAACATTTTGGCTGTCCGGGCTGAAAACCGGATCCCATACCTTGGTGTAGGTGTTTTTTAAAGGTTTGCCGTCCATGACCAGTGTGAATTGGCCGTCTTTTTCGACTTTGGCGGCGACGTGCTGGCTGTCCGGGCTGAAGACGGGCGCCCAGACCATATCGTAACCTTCCGACCATGCCTGACCATCGACACAGATGTGGTGGCGCTTGTTGGTCACGCCGATGCAGGCGGCACGCTTGCTGTCCGGCGAGAAGCTGGCATCGGTGACGAAATCGTCAAAGGTGCGTGCCCAGGGCTTGTCGTCGACGGCCATGGTCCAGTGACCGTACTTGGGGGCCACAATCGCTGCCAGGTGGTTGCCATCCGGGCTGTACATCTGATGCCAGAGTTGCGCATAGCGGCCGTTCCAGAGGGGTTGGCCGTCGCTGACCATCGTCCAGCCGCCAGGGGTTTTCGCCGGTGCAACAACCGATCCGTTCGTCGGGTTGAAGGACGGCTTCCAGATCGAAGGAAATGTGGTCGGCCAGGGTTGACCGTCGACGGCGATCGTGTAGTCATACAAATTGACGCGTACTTCGGTGGCCACCCGCTGATTGTCGGGTGAGAAGGTCAGTCCCCAGGCGTTGACGAAATTGCGCCCCCAGGCTTGGCCGTCCACGGCCACAGAGAAGCAGCCTTCCTGGAATTTGAATATTTCGGCCTCCTTGAAGCCTTCGGTCTGAACTACCGCTGCGGTGCGGCTGCCGTCGGGGCTTACCGCCGTATGCCCCATGTTGGCAAAGGCGGTCTGCCACGGTGTACCGTTGTTGACCAGCAGGTACCGCATGCCGTTCTGCGCGGCGCAGATGATGGATTTGCCGTTGGGGGAAAAATGCGTATCCCAGAGATAATCGAATTTCTCCTCCCAGGCCTCGCCGTCCACCGCCAGTGTCCATTGGCCGGTATCGGAAACTATGCCGGTGAGTCTGCCGTCCGGCGCAAACCGAAGGAACCATACTTTGTCAAACGGGTTTTCCCAGGCCGTCCCGTTTACACAGACACTGAATTCCATTTCTCCGGTCTTGACGACGGCGGCAATCTTTTCGCCATCCGGGCTGGCATAGGGTTCTTCGACCCAGTCGAACGATGTCGGCCAATTCCCGAATTGGGCAATTTCCTTTCTGCCCGCATTCCAGTCCCAACTGCTTGAAATGTCCATGCCTTTCTCCTTATTTGAGTTACTTTCAAAGCGTGCTTGGTGGCGCCATTCCCGATGTGTCTGGTTCGGAATACTCCGGTTGGGTCGGGCCGGGTATTATCGGGGGAATGGCACTTTTCCAGCCTCTTAGCGTCAATTCCCAACGTGAAGACGCGTGTCATTTTCCACGGTGCTCTATTATTCAAGCCTATAAAAAAAGCCGGACCAATCGCTTCCATCCTATATCCGGTAAGTAGCTCGGAATAACATTGCCGATGTCTGTATCGGTTATGGTCGATACGCCGGTGATCATTTCTATTTCGCGAAGCAGCCGTTCGATTTCCTGCTCCAGTTGTTTGACGGCTTCACTGCCAATCAAGAGGTTCTTCAAGTCGTGCCGTAAGTTTTCGGTGTGAACTTTTAGAATCCAGCCGTGGGCATATGGGTCTTCGCCGGCGATCGCGGCATTTTCCTTTACGGACAGGTTGATTGCGGAAACCACCCCGCTGACAGGTGACAGAACGGATGCTTTGTGTGAGCCGCGGCCTATTATAATGACCGGTTTGCCTTGAGAAACGGTATTGCCGATCAACGGTGCGTCGATATGATCCAGCGGCCCCAGCAAGCGTAAGGCAAAGTCATCAAGGCCGATACTCACGTCAGCGTTTTCCTCGATCCGGATCCAGGTATGACCCAAGTGGAAATAATACCCCTGAGGCATGCGAAACCCTCTGACATTCAAGACATCCAGGGGACGGACAATGGCATGGACCTGATGTTGCTCGGAAAAATAGCGGTCGAATTCACAGAATACGCATTCGTAATTTTTGCAGCAGATTTTGTAGTCGATCAGACCGTTCGCGTAGAGAAGGCAGGGGCGTTCTCCTTTGGGCAGCAGTTGCAGGCGCTCCCGCGTGAAAGCGATGCGCCCGTCCGGTGCAAGGGGAATTTTACCCTGCCGGCGGGCCTCCCTGTTTTTGGTGGCGGATTCGCTCAGTGATTTGTCTAAGGGGCATTCGGCGCAACGGTGATCTTTGTCGCAGAGTTTGCGTAAACTCAAGCGCCCCTGGCGCCAGACGCAGGAGCGTGGCCTGGAGGGAATCGACGGCATATGTTCGGGCTGTGAGGTGTTCGTTTTAACGGGCGCCTCTCTGGATCCTGCCGGCAACGCCTTCTTTTGGGGGTCCTTTTTCAATGAGGCTCCATGATGGCGGTCTATATCACGTTTCAAATCGGTTCGTTATAGAGCAAGGACGGTGCCATTTATGCCCGAATCATTGAGGAATGGATTAACCCATCGAAATGATTGTTGTATTTTGATGCCTCTAAACCATATTAAGTGTTGGAATTTACATCAAAGTGTTGAAATATTCAACGTAAAAACAAATATCCAGGCTGTTAAAAATAAAAAAACATATAAATCAAATAGTTATAATGTGTATAGTAAGTGTAGAAAAATACGACGGTTGTGTTGTGTTTTGCGATGCGTCTATTTTTACCGGTGGGGACACGAATGGAAACGGATTTGTGGTGGTTTGACAGGACTTTTTCTTTTGCCTATAGCAGGAGTTCCCGCCCCGGATCGTATTTATTGGATATAAAATCTACCGAGAGGTGACATATGCACTGCGGTCGCGTATTGATAGAAAGCCTTTTTTGTCTGTTGGTGTTCGGATGGGGAACCGTCTGGGGGGGAACGGCAGCCATGCCGCTGCTGGAAGAAAGCTTGCGTCTGTCATCAGAACTGGATTTTTGTGGTGAATCGGTCCCGCTGGCGGATGCAGACGTGCGGGAACGCATGGAAAAGGAGCTCTTGTTGTCCCTCTGGGACCGCGATCAGGCCATCTTGTGGCTGAAGCGGTCCACCCGCTATTTCCCCTTTATCGAACGTATTCTCGCTGAGGCCGGTCTTCCCGATGATTTTAAATATATCGCCTTGGCCGAAAGTGCCTTGCGGCCGCATGCCGGATCGCCCAAAGGGGCCATCGGATTTTGGCAATTTTTACCCGAAACCGGTCGGCGTTATGGCTTGATCGTCAATGACCACATCGATCAACGTCGCAATCTGGCGGCCTCCACGAGAGCCGCGGCTGATTATTATGCCGCGCTTTATCACAAATTTGGCTCTTGGAGTTTGGCGGCGACAGCGTTCAACATGGGCGAGGAGGGGCTGCAGGCGGAAATCATGGTTCAGGGAACCAGGGATTTTTACCGCCTCTACCTTCCGCTGGAAACCCAACGCTACCTTTTTCGCGTTTTATCGGCCAAGCTGATTTTGACCCAGCCGGAGCAGTATGGGTTTTATTTAAAAACGGCGGATTTCTACCCGCCCTTGGCGTTTGATCTGGTGGAATTGACCTGCTGGAATGAAACGAGCCTGGCCGTAGTGGCCGATGCGGCGCAGACGGACTTCAAGCGGATCAAGGACTTGAACCCAGAACTGCGCGGTCACTATCTGGCGGCGGGGACGTATACCCTGGCCGTTCCGGAAAAAACGGCGCCCGGAATACAGGAGCGTTTCAATCGCCTGCATGCGGAATGGCTTCAGAAAAGAACCGAGCGGGTGTACATCGTCAAGTCCGGGGACAACCTTTCCACCATTGCCGAACAGTTTCGCGTGCCGCTGCCCGCCATTTTGATCTGGAACCGCATCGACCTCAACCGCCCGATCCATCCTGGCGACCGCCTCATCATTTTTCCGGGCGAGGGGGATGCAGACGGCCCCTGATGGCCGTTTAGGCGGGGTCAGGAGGAAAGCGTGCCCGGAAGCGTGATTTTCCGGTGCGCCGCTTTGGTCGCCTGTCGGTAAAGAATTGCCGTGTGTCCGATCATACCGGCCCGGAAGCATCGGGTCTGGCGGCAGATGGCGTCGACCAGTTCCTTTTTCTGCTCTTTTTCCTTGTGTTCGATAAACTTCACCTTGATCAGTTCGTGTTTTTCCAAGGCAGCATCAACCGCTGCCATCACCTCGGCCGTCAGGCCATTTTTCCCGACAAGAACCAATGGTTTGAGGCCATGGGCCAAACTTCGGAGGTATTTGTTCTGGTGGCTGGTCAGCTGTTGCGACATGGTTCGATGATATCCCATTCATGGTTTTAAGCCGGTCGTGCGTATCCGGCCTTCAGTGGCGTGTGACCATCAGGCGCATGCTCAGTTGGCTGTCACTGGATGCCCGGCCACCTCCCAGGATCTGGCGGTTGATTTCCCGGGTGCTGGCACTTGTTCCGGCAATTTCGACCCATTGGTCCAAGGGAACGTTCAGGCGCGTAGCGGCCTCCGCGAAACGAATCGGCTGCCGCAATCCACGGGGGTTGATATAGCTGATGTGCGGTGTGATTTCAATTTGAACGTTATTCCCCATGAGAACCGGCCGCACGTCATAGCCGGTATCCACTTTTTTAAAGGTTACTGGGCGCTGGATATGGCCATGTTTGTGAGACAGCCGGGCCCAGCGTTCCGGGTAAGGCACGTCATAGCCGGAACTGATGTAAGCCGTGCTGCCGGATCGCACGATAACCGTGTATTCGCCCTGATCTTGGCGCTGGCTTTCATCCGCCGACAGCTCGACATCGATGCCTTCTTTCTTTTTATTGCCAACCGCAACAGTGGCATCGCCCACTTCAATTTTGCCCCTTGTGGCCACCGACTGATCCGTGCTTGTTTCCTGGCGGCCATATTGGACACGAATTTTGAGCTGCGGAACCGGCTGGTCTATTTGGGAGACAAGCTGTTGCACCCGTCGGACATTGGCCGGTTGGTCGATCACGATCAAAGAATTGCTGGCCGTATCGGCTGAGATAAAGCCATATTGGCTGATGAGCGGCTGCACGATGGTCAGCATATCGTTGGCGTCACGGTGCACGATACGGATTTGAACGACCTCCTCCGATGCCCGTGCGACCCCCGCCAGATAACCCACACTAAGGGCGATCCATAAAATGGACAGGTGCCACAACCATCGAGGAGCGGATTTCTTGCGCACGCCCCGCGGTTGCTTATGGCCCAACGCGTCATGATCCATCAAGCAGGCATGTTTCGGCTGGTAGCGGTTTTGCTGAGGTAGCGGCATGGTGACTCCCATTCTGCAGTGCTGGTTTTGCTCAAGATTTTTTCCGTCTCCTTATTAATACAGGGCGTCAAAGAGGCAATGCCGATGCCACCGGGTGGTTCATTTACATCGCGGGCTTCCCACGAAACAGCATAAGATTGTCGATCCGTGATGGCGGCCGTCAGGCAGTTAAATCCCGGACCTGTTACAGCAACGCTTCACGGATCCGATCCATGGCCAGTTCAACCTTTTCGAAATCATTGAACGCGCTGATGCGAACATAGCCCTCGCCGCAACGGCCGAATCCGGGACCCGGGGTGCAGACCACACCGGCTTTGTGCAACAGCGTGTCAAAAAAAGCCCAGGCGTCTTTCCCGGTGTTGATCCAGATATAGGGCGAATTTTCACCCCCGATGAAATCAAACCCCAAGCTTTTCATCCGGTCGCGGATTAAGGCGGCGTTTTTAAGGTAATAATCGATCAGCGCCCTGGTTTGCGCCTGGCCCTCCGGGGTGTAGACTGCTGCGGCCGCCTTCTGGACGGGATAGGAAACCCCGTTGAATTTCGTCGTGTGGCGCCGGTTCCAAAGGGCGTTCAGGTTGTGGGGGTTGCCTTCGCTGTCATAGGCCCGGCACGTTTTGGGGACGACGGTGTAGGCACAGCGGGTCCCGGTGAAACCGGCGGTTTTGGAAAAGCTGCGAAATTCGACAGCCACCTCTTTGGCACCCTCGACTTCGTAGATCGAATGCGGCAGGGAATCATCGCGAATAAAGGATTCGTAGGCCGCATCAAAAAGAATGAGGGCATGGTTGTCACGGGCGAAATCGACCCATCGGCCCAGCGCTTCCAGAGTGATGGTCGCTCCGGTCGGATTGTTGGGGAAGCAAAGGTAAATCAAGTCAACCGGTTCTTCCGGGAAGTCAGGTAGAAAGTCATTCTCGGCTGTACTCGGCAGATAGACAACGCCGCCATATCGGCCGTCTTTATAAATTCCGGTGCGTCCCGCCATGACATTGGTATCGAGGTAAACGGGATAGACCGGATCGGGTATCGCGATTTTGATGTCGGTGGCAAAAAGCTCCTGGATGTTGGCGGTGTCGCACTTGGAACCGTCGCTGACAAAAATTTCACTGGGATCGATGTCGGCGTTGCGGGACTGGAAGTCGTGCGTTGCGATTTTTTCACGCAGAAAGGGATATCCCTGTTCCGGGCCATACCCTTTAAATGATGGGCTATTGGCCAGGTCGTCGACACCTTCATGAAAAGCACGAATGCAGGCTTCCGGGAGGGGCCGCGTCACATCACCGATGCCCAGTTTGATAATTTCGCGATCGGGATTGGCTTCCTGAAACGCGGATACGCGTTTTCCAATTTCGCTGAACAAATAGGAGGATTGCAGTTTGCGGTAATTTTCGTTGATTCGGATCATCGTCGTTTGCCTTTCGTGCCCAGTGTCGGTGTTTCAGATCGGGAGTTTCTCCTTGACCCGGTAAATTTCATTATGATTCGGACGGATTATATATCATGTCCGCCGCATGCTTCTCAAGAATGAATATCACCGTGATGATGCTTGGTGACTATGAGATCATAAAACGACTATCGGTCAATCAAAAGACTAATGGTAAAATTTAAGGGGCTCATAAAAGTCTCAAATCAATTTTCCAGATTTGATCCCGCTATAATAACTTACAGATATTAAACGATATCGTATTATTCGGAACGATATAAATAGAGATTATACGGAACCGACCATTTTGACAGGCACAACGAGGGAGATGGTGTCTTAGAAATTCGCTTATGGTCGTGATCACATCCAAACCGGTTTAAATGTCCACCGATATCAGGCTGGACAGCTTCACTGATCCCGTTGATGGTATATGGTTTTCAAACCAACGCTTTTGTGAATCCGAGTTAGGGATGGGCGGGTATTGCATTGCACCTTAATATAAATGACACTGCATCGCCTCACCAATACGTTAACCCTTTGGGAGGCATCGCCCATTTGAAGACCCTGTCGAGATTGCCGAGTAAATTTTGACCGTAACCTCAGCACCTGACAAATGAGCGAATGCGCAAAAAAAGCTAATGCAATTAAATGAAGATAAGTATAAATAGATATATTTATACTTAATTAAGTTTGAATGAAAGGAATGGCTACAATATGTGATGATTATAAAGTGCCAAGGGGTTCGCAGGGGGGAGGCGGTATCTTTCCCTCAGTCACCCTATGGGAAAAAGGGGGGGGGTGCCCCTGTTAATCAACATTTCAAGGGAGGGGCTGGGGGGAGTTCCGAATAGCCTGGCCACATGGCAGACGCCGCCAAGGGTGGAGGAGCCTCGGGACACTTGAACTGGCTCCCCCACCCCTATTTTTTTAAAGGGATCATGTTGATGTAATATCATATAAATTTAAATAGATATAGAAATTCTCCAAATTATGAAGATTGTGGCCCAGGCCAGGGGTGTTTGAAACTTTTAGCGATAGTCGATTCCACGGGAGAGTGTCTAACCCAGGGTAGACCCAAATGAGGGGTGTGCATAGAAGGGGGGGATGGTCAAGCGAGGGTAATCGTCACTTATACCCAGCCCTGCAAGTGACAGGTTGCACCATCCGGTTCAAACGGATGGGGCAGTGATCGTAGGGCGGAGAAAATATCCCACATCCACAGACCGGGGGGTACTGTCCAAAAGAGTTAAAATTGGTAATGGGTATGGTGATCGTAGCAAACAAGCAAGGTCGAGAGGCAAAGGGTCAGGTGCAACGGACTAAAACGGTAATTCGAATTGTTGTGCCACTTGAGCCTTTTACCAACGCTGTCAATTGGGCAACAGTCGTATTGTCCGATGGTTTCGTTTTGGCGTATGTCCACCCAATGAAATACAAAAGCCCTGTCGATTATCAGGTCGCCTAAAGAATGGATTTTATGGGTGGGCCGTGAAGGAATCGAACCTTCGTCCTGCCGATTAAGAGCCTGTTCCCCAATTGTTCCCCATTAAAAAAGGGGCTTAGAGGAAAATTCCTCTAAGCCCCTGTTACTTTTGGCTCCCCAGCACGGACTCGAACCGCGGACTCGGTGGTTAACAGCCACTGGTAAGTTGTTTTCCCCTAAATTACTGCTATATATTTATACTTACTAAAAACCAATGTATACAATATCTTATAACGGGGTTACCTTTCTATTGACTTACTCTAAGATACCTATATATATAAATTGTAGGTTGGAAATAGGGTTGGAAATAGAGGGGGGCAGATATGGCTGGTCGGGAAAAAGTGGATGGATATGCTGGCGTATATTATCGCATGGCAGATCGGATTGGCGGAAAGGGCCAAGAAAAGGTCTACTATGTCGTTTACAAAAAGGATGGAAAGGTTGTCGAGGCCAAGGCGGGGCGGCAATACGCTGATGACATGACGCCTGCACGCGCATCTAAATTCAGAAATAATTTAATTGAAGGCCGAGACCAGACCCGACAGGAAAAACGAATAGCCGAGAAGGCCGCGAAAGAGGCTGAGAACACTCAATGGACCATAAATGCACTGTGGGACCACTATTGCGCGAGCCATGCGGATAACAAGTCACTTACGAACGAGAAGGCAAAATATGAATTGTATGTCCGATCTGGCTTGGGCAAGAAGGAACCTCATGAATTGGTGCCTTTGGATGTGGACAGGCTCAGGCTGAAACTTCAACGAGCAGGTAAGCGGACCATGGCCGCTAGGGTGTTGGAATTGTTGAGGCGGTCGGTTAATTACGGCATCAAGCGTGGCCTGGTGCCTCCGATCAAGTTCAAAATAGAAATTCCCCGGTTGAACAATGAAGTCACTGAAGACCTGTCGCCGGAGCAAATCAAAAAATTGGTTAAAGCTCTTGATAACGATGAAGACCAAACAGCGGCAAATGTCATGCGGTTGGCGTTGTTCACCGGCATGCGAAAAGGCGAAATATTCAAACTCCGATGGGATGATATTGATTTCAGGCGCGGCTTTATCACCATGCTGGATCCAAAGGGTGGTAAAGACTCCATGATTCCATTGAACGCAGCGGCGAGGGCCGTTTTCGAATCCATTGAACAGGGTGATAGTGAGTATGTTTTCCCTGGACGGTTTCCGGGTACACACCTAACAGCCTGCAAAAAGAGCTTCGCCCGTATTGCGAAGGCAGCCGAGTTTCCGCTTGGATTTAGACCGATTCACGGCTTGAGGCACGTTTACGCAAGCATGTTGGCCAGCAGCGGAGAGGTCGAAATGCATGTTTTGCAACGGTTGATGACCCATAAAAACATCCAGACGACAATGCGTTATGCCCATTTACGTGATCAAACCCTGAAGGATGCCTCTGGGCTGGCCGGTACACTGATAGATGAGGCCGTGGCTGAAAAAGACGAAAAGGATGAAAACAGGGTCGTTAACCTGGAGGGGCACAGCCAGTAAATCAAATTATGGGGGATAGGGTCGCTCCCAAGCGCCGGCTTCCACACCGTTTTCCCCCTCCAACTCTTTGTGGAACTATCGTGTGGAGGATATGATTAGCAAAGCAACGGAAAGCCCCCCTCCTACTCTATTAGACCTATATAGTTGGGCTTTTTCCTTTCGAACGCACAATGCCCTTCCCCAAAAAGCAATGGTAGATCCTCTGCAAAAAAGCTATTGACAAATGTTCTTAAGATGTAATTAAATCTTCATAAAATTTTGATGAAGAATAATATTCTTCACATCTTGAGGGTTTATATGAAAACAGGCAATGTTCTTCAACTGATAAAGCAGAATCAGGGCCGGTTTTCCAATCAGCAGGCCAAAATCGCTGATTATATCTTGACCCACCACGATAAAGCGGCTTTTCTGACCGCCACCCAGCTTGCCAAAGAGGCTGACGTCAGTCAACCAACAGTGATTCGTTTTTCCCAGTTTCTCGGCTTCCCCCAATTCAGCATGTTTGCCTCGGCAGTCCAGTCTCTGCTTAAGGAGGAACTAACTTCAACTGAACGCCTGCGGCTCTCTCTTGGTGATCCTCGGGCTGAAGGACGAGAGATTTCAGACGATCCTGCTGAGTTTGATATCATTTACAAGGAAATCCGTACGTTGGAGCGTCTGGCCAGCACCTTTCCACACAAACAGTTCGAGCAGTTGGTTTCGCAGATTTGTGAGTGTAACCGTATTTTTATCGTCGGCACCCGGGGGTCGGCCTCTCTTACCCAGCATTTCGCCTATTTTCTCAGTAAAGTGAAATCACATGTCATTGCTGTCGATAATGGAGCCACACGCACCTACGACCAATTGCTGCATCTGAATGAAAAGGATCTGGTGATAGCCATAGCCTTTCCTCGATACCCCAGGGAAACCATCGAAATCGCGAAGTTTTGCTGTAGAAGAGGTGCCACCGTGTTCGGCATCACCGACCGCATAGAATCGCCCTTGGCTGAACAGGCACACACATCGCTGGTGATACCCATCACATTCAGCACAATTTTTGATGCTTACGGTTCGGCCTTTTGCCTCTTCAACATGTTAGTGACACGCGTGGGCAGAACAAATTCCAAAGAGTCCGAAACCCTCTCACGCCGATTCGAAGTACTGGCCCGAGAAGTCAAAATATTCCTGTAGATGAACAACAAAGGAAAAGGGATGACCATTTCTGAAACCGACCTGAAAAATTGTTTCGACCATGAACGTATGGCCGCCTTGATCGAATCTTTCGGAAAAATTGGACGAACCAACGCAGGCGGAGTCTCGCGTTTGGCCTTCAGCGACGAAGACCGTAAAGCTCGGGAAAAATTCTTACACATTCTCGAAACCGAGTTCAACCTGGCTGTCCGCATCGATCCACTTGGCAATATCTTTGCCCGCCGGGAGGGGCGGTATCCTGACCTACCAGTTATTATGACCGGCTCCCACCTTGATTCGGTACGTAACGGAGGTAAATTCGACGGACCTGCTGGTGTGTTTAGCTCTCTCGAGGCATTCCGGACTCTGGACCTTCTTGACATTGAAACCCAGCACCCCTTCGAACTGTGCATGTTAAGCTCCGAAGAGCCCAACACTTTTGGCATTTCAACCTTTGGCAGCCGCGGCATGGTCGGCACCCTGAAGAAAAAAGACGTGGAAACGCTTTGCGACGACAACGGCCAGAGGCTTCCCGATGCCCTAAAGAACATCGGCGGCGATCTCGACCGCATGGCTGAAGCGGTGCGCTCTTCTGGAGAAATCAAGTATTTCCTTGAGCTTCACATAGAACAAATGCCTTGCCTCGAAGAAGACGGCAAGGATATCGGTATTGTCGACGGTGTTACTGGCATCTATCGTGAAGCTGTCACCGTGGCTGGCGAGGCAAGCCACTGTGGCACCACGCCGATGACTGAGCGCAAAGACGCACTATGTGCAGCTTCGGAAATCATCCTGGCTTTAGAAGAGGCCGCAAGGCAGGAGGAAGGTCAGGCCGTGGCCACTGTGGGGCACATGACCGTTTTTCCGAACTCTATCAACATTACACCTGGCCAGGTAACTTTGGACCTGGAAATTCGCAGCTTCTATCAAGAACGGATTTCGCGGATTAGGGAGAAAGTGGCCGGTGTCATCGAGGGACTTGTTGAGCAGCGCGGCGTTCGGATCGAGCGCAAGATTACTTACGACAACCCGCCCATCCGCTTTTCGCCAGTGGTCGTCAACGCTATCGCCGAGGCGACTGAGGTCTTGGGTTTTTCCAGTCGCAACGAAGTGAGCATGGCCGGACACGACGCGGCTCACGTCAACGGCATCTGTAAGGCAGGCATGATCTTCATTCCCTGCCGCAAGGGATTGAGCCACTGCCCAGAAGAGTTCACCACAACCGAGAATATCGTCAAAGGGGCGCAGTGCCTGCTCAAGACGCTTTTGCTACTCGACCAAGGATAGGGAGATAGACAACAATGCAGGAAATCATCAATCAAATTGGAAAAGACGAAATCCGGTTCATTAACTTTCAGTTCACCACCATCGACGGGACCATCCGACAACTGATCAACCCGGCCAGGGGCTTAGAAGGACTGCTGTCCGACGGCCTCGGCTTCGACGGCTCTTCGTGCAAGTACGTCCCTGTCAACCAAAGCGATCTGACCCTCAAACCGGACCTTTCCACCTACCAAGTGCTGCCGTGGGGCGATGCTGAAAACCGCACGGCGCGCTTTATCTGCGATGTCTTCAGCGGCGACGGAGCCGAACCCTTTACCGCCGACCCGCGATGTTTACTTAAAAAGATGATTGCTGACATGAAGGCCGAGTTCGGACAGGGTTGGGATTTCATGCTCGCCCCGGAAATTGAGTTTTTCCTGCTGGAAAAGGATGAAAACGGAAACTACATCCCCAACGATAGGGCCTCGTATTTCGACATTCCGCCTTACGACAAAGGATGTGAGTTCCGCAAGGATATCAGCCGGGCCTTGGATTCAGTGGGCCTCGTCACCGAAAAAAACCACCACGAGGTGCCTAACGGCAAGCACGAGATCACTTTCGCCTACGGCGAGGCTCTATCAGTGGCCGATCAGACCGTGACTTTCCGCCAGGTAGTCAAGTACATGGCCGCACAACGGGGCCTGATCGCCACCTTCATGCCTAAGCCCTTTGTCTGGACTTACGGTTGCGGCATGCACGTGCATCTGAACCTGAAGGACAGCGAGGCGAAATGCAACCTTTTCTATGACGAAGCCGATGCCCACAACCTCTCGCAGACCGCCCGTCACTTCATTGCCGGATTGCTGGCCCATGCCCGCGGTTTGACCGGGATTACCAATCCCTCTGTCAATTCTTACAAGCGGTTAGTTCCCGGCTGGGAGGCCCCGGTTTATGTCTCTTGGGGTTTCGGAAATCGATCAAGCCTGCTGCGTATACCCAAAGGCAACCCAAAAGCCATGCGCGTTGAGACACGCAACCCGGATTCGAGCTGTAATCCCTATCTGGCATACGCTGCCCTGCTGGCCGCCGGCCTCGACGGCGTGCGCAACCAAATGACGCCACCAGACTACATCAACGACAACATCTATGCCCTGACCCCGGAAGAGAAGAGTGCCCGCGGCATTGGGGACTTACCTAGTGACCTGAAGGAAGCCCTGGACGCGTTCGAAGCTGACACGACGCTGAACGGTGCTTTCGGTAAAAGCTTTACCGAAAAATTCTTGGCTCTGAAACGGCGGGAAGTGACTGAGTTTTCTACCACCATCCATCCGTGGGAACTCGAAACATACGTCAACGTCTGATCGCGATTGAATATCCGGTTGCCTGGGTAATGCGGCATTCCGGTGCCAGGCCGCCCGCAACCGAGTTGATGAAAGTTTCTATGAAAACGTATCGAAAAACCACACTATCGGTAATCGTTATAGCGACACTGTTCCTCGCTATGGTCCCGGTGTTACCGCTGTCCAAGCCGTACTTCTTCTACATGATGTTTTGGATCACCATGGCCAGCGCCTTCAATATCATCTACGGTTTTGTCGGGTATCTTCCCTTCGGCTACGTCATGTTCTACGGTGTCGGGACCTACGTTACGGCTGTGCTTTGGAGCCGACTGGGTGTTCCGCTACCCCTGGCCATCCTCTGCTCCGGGGCGGCCGGCTTAGTGTTGTCTCTGGCCTTTGCCCCGACCTTACGGCTTAAGGGAATCTACTTTGCCATTGTCAACTTTGCCTCGGCCATGGTGCTACGTATTGTGGTGGCCAACCTGCCGGAGGCGTGGGCCGGGGGAAGTTTCGGCATCAGTCTTTCCGGAGCCTACAAACCGCTGGCGAGCTACTACCTGATGTTGGCGCTGACCGTCGCCAGCGTGGTCGTGGGCCTGTGGTTGTCGCATTCGCGGCTGGGCATCGCTTTGCGCTGCATCCGCGACGATGAGGCTGCGGCCGCCGTTATGGGGATTAATGTATCCATGAGCCGCCTCAAGGCGTGGATGCTCGCAGCGGTGATTCCATCTCTGGCTGGCGGCATTGAGGCCTGGTTTACTGCCATCGTGGACCCGGACACATCTTTCAACCTGATGTCCACTGCCAAAACCATTGTCTACGCCATGTTCGGTGGGTTGGGAACCATCACCGGCCCAATTTTTGGGGCCGTTTTTATGTACGGGTTGGACGATTTCATCTGGGGCCGGTTTCCGTTGTTGAACCTGCTGGTGCTCGGCGTGACTATCATCTTCCTGATCCTCTTTCTGCCTCGGGGGGTGGTCGGTTCGTTGATCCAGCGCTGGCCAGGCTTGAGGAAAATCATCGAATAGTGACCGGGAGGAGAAACCGTGTTCGAACTAATTCTCATGGCTATCGTCTCCGGGGTACTGATGGGTATCATCTACGGCCTGATCGGCATTGGGATGAACATCCTCTACGGCGTGATGCGGATCGTAAACTTCGCCCACGGCGAGTTCATGATGCTCGGCGCCTACCTGGCCTTCACCCTGAACAGGGCCTTTGGCCTTTCCTCCCTGCAAGCCATCCTGGTAGTGATGCCTGTCTTTTTCATCCTTGGGGTGATGCTTCACGCGCTGTTCTACAATCGTATCCAGCAGTCCGAAGACCCGGAGATCGCCTCTTTTCTCACTTTTTTCGGAGTCTCGCTGGTGATCACCTCCCTGATTCTGATGATCTGGAAGGCCGATCCACGGAGCGTACCACTTCCTTTTGAAAAAGTGTCGTTCTTTCTCGGCCCGGTCTTCCTTTCCACCGGGCGTTTGGTCAGCGCATTGATCTGCGTCCTGGCCGTCGCTGCTATTAGTTTTTTCCTTTACCGTACTTACACAGGTAAAGCGGTGAGAGCCATCATCGAAAACCGGGACGCGGTCTCCATCCTGGGGATCGACGTCCACCGAGTTTCGGCCCTGGTCTTCGGCATCGGGCTGGCCATTGTGGCCATCACCGGTTGCCTGGTCACCCTCAGCTTTCCGGCCATTACACCGGTTTTAGGTCAAACTTACACCAACATCGCCTTTCTGGTCATCGTGCTGGGCGGCTTGGGAAGCCCGTTAGGATCCATGCTGGGCGGCCTGGTCTACGGACTGGCCGAGAGCCTCAGTTCGGTCTTTTTGCCACTGGCCCTTTCGCCGCTGGTGGCGTTCGTTATCTTGGTCGTCATGGTTATGATCCGACCCCAGGGGTTGCTGGGAAAAGTATCGACCCGCATTTAATGAAACACGAGGAATGTGCATGGCTTCGTTATTGGAAGTGGAGAATATCGAAAAGTCATTCGGCGGGCTCAAGGCCCTTGACGGCATTGACCTGTCGGTGGAAGAAAATTCGATCACCTCGGTAATCGGACCAAACGGGTCGGGTAAGACGACGCTCCTCAACTGCATCAACGGCATCTATGTGCCGGAAAAGGGACACGTCACTTACCGCGGCCGGTCGATCCTGGGGAAAAAACCCCATGAAGTTGCACGCATGGGTATCGGCCGCACTTTTCAGGTAGCCCGGGTGTTTAAAAAGATTCCGGTAGTCGACAACATTCTGGCACCGGTGCTAAGTTCTCACCGGCCGATGACTGACCTTCGTCGCGAAGCCGTTGAATTGCTCAAGAGGGTCGGCATGGAAAAGTTCACCGACGGCATCGGCGGAGACCTTTCGGGTGGTCAGCAGAAGTTGCTCGAACTTCTGCGAGCCTGGATCGCCGATTTTGACCTGATCCTGCTGGACGAACCATTTGCAGGGGTCCATCCAGAACTCAAGGCACTATTCTTCGAAGAGATCCGCGAACTGCAGCGCCTGGGAAAAACGTTTGTGCTCATCAGCCACGACATGCACTCAGTTTACACTCTTTCGGACACTATTGTCGTTTTCGACCTCGGGAAGGTCATCGCCCGAGGCCAACAGGAAGAAATCCAGAACAATGAGCGGGTGATCGAAGCTTACCTGGGAAATTAGCAATGGCAATAATAGAAGCTGAAAACCTGACGGTTTCTTACTATGGAGATATAGACATCCTGAAAGACGTCTCTTTCGAGGCTGAAGAGGGGCGGATAACGACCATCATTGGTCCCAACGGGGCTGGCAAGTCGACCTTGCTCAAAACTCTCTACGGGCTACTTATACCCAAGACAGGCACGATCCGCTTTCGAGGCAAATCAATCACCGGGCTCAAAGTGCACCGGTTCATCCATACCGGTATCGCTTACGTGCCCCAGTTGCGAAGCATCTTTCCGGACCTTACGGTCCGTGAAAACCTGGAACTGGGCACCTGGATATTCAAGAAAGACCGTAAACGGGTTGATCGGGCCATTGACGAGGTCTGTGAACGTTTTCCTATTCTCGGAGAAAAGCGCAAGACCCGAGCCGGACTTCTCAGTGGCGGCCAACAGAAGATCCTGGAGATTGGCCGTTCCCTGCTGACACGACCCAGCGTCTGCCTGCTGGACGAACCGACCGCGACGCTGGCGCCGCGCATCGCCGAACAAATCTACCGGACTATGGTCGACCTCAAGTCTGAAAAGATCACCGTTGTCATGGTGGATCAGCGTGTCCGGCAGGCATTCGATGTCTCGGACCACCTCTACATTCTGGAACTGGGCCGGAACAAAGCCAGCGGAACCCGGCACGAATTTGAAGGTAGCCTCAAGGAGATGATAAAAGGGTGGCTGACCTAATCAGCCTTTAATCAAAACATAACCTACACGACAAGGAGGAGAAACGAATGAGCAAGAAAGCAATGGTTCTGATCGTTGGGTTGGCTTTGCTGCTGGCCTGCCCGTTGTCCGGCGTGGCCGACGCCAAAAATGTGATCAAGATCGGTTTGACCATTTCAACCACAGGGAAATACACTTTCGCGTCATCCCAGGGATTCAAGGGGGTGACCATCTGGGCAGACCAGGTCAACGCCGCTGGCGGTCTCGACTTGGGTGGCGGGAAGGTTCCGGTCGAGTTGGTTTACTACGACGACCGCAGCGACAAGGAGACTGTGGTCAAGCTGTATGAAAAGTTGATTAACGAAGACAAAGTCGACGTCTGCTTCGCCCCCTTTGGTTCGACCCTGACCGGAGCCGCTGCGGCCATTACCGAGAAATACGGCATAATGCTTGTCATCTGGTCGGCGGCCTCGGATGCCATCTACCAGCAGGGGTACAAAACCATCGTGTCGGCAACCGAAACGCCTGTGTCCTTGATGCCCAAGCCGGAAGTCGATCACATGACCAAACTCGGCATTAAGAAGCTGGCGGTGGTTTACGTCGACGAACCCTTCCCTGCGGGCCTGGCCAAGCATGCAAAGCGTTTGGCCGAAAACAACGGTATCGAGGTGGTGCGCTACGAAAAGTTTTCCCCGGGTACGAAAGATTTCACCATTTTACTCCAGAAGGTGCGGGCCTCGGGTGCGGACGCCTTCTATGCCTCGGCTTACATGGACGACCAAAAGATCATGATTCGTCAGATGAAGGAAGCCAACCTGAGTTTCCCTTACACCTACATGGTCTATTCGGGCATGCCACAATGGAGTGACATCGGGGACGACGGCCTGTACATCTTCGGCCACACCCTGTACCACGAGAGCCTTAATTGGAAGGTCACCGCTGGCATGGACCGCGTCACCTTTGAAAAAGCCTTCGACAAGGAATTTCCCAAGGCGGAAAACCCGCCGGACTTCCAGACCTCGCTCTCCTACGGTGCGGGCGTTCTGCTAGGCTTATTCATTGAAAAGGCCAATTCCCTGGATGGTGCAGCCCTCAAGCAGGCGGCTCTCGACCTTTCCGGCAATGTAACGGTCATGACCGGCCCCTACGAGATCGACGAGACGGGGAACCAGCTACTGATGCCTTTTATCGTCACCCAAGTCCAGAAGAACGGCGACAAACAGAAACTCGTGTTGCTGTACCCGGAAGCAGTGGCCACGGGCGAGGTGGTTTTTCCGATTCCGGCCTGGAAGGACCGCTGAACGAATAAATTGAAGAAACGGGTGCGCCGGGCCAGCCGGCCCGGTGCACTGGCAACCCTTGCGAAAACAACCGAAACAGACAGGCGCAACTCATGGACAAACAATCTCGAACCACATATCATCTTGCGGACCTGACCGACAGGATCCGCTTTGAGGAGTTGCCGGCTGAGGTGGTCGAAAAAGCGCGATTGCTGGTGGCTGACTCCATCGCCTGCATGATCGGCGGCACGCTGCCAGTCCAAGGCCGCAAGATGATCGGCATTTTCGGTGCCATGGCCGGCGTGCCCGATGTGGGCATCTGCGGCACGACGCACCGGATGCCTCTGCTTAACGCCGTATATGTCAACTCTTACCTGGCCACTACCCTCGATTTGGACGACACCTACGACGGTCACCCCGGGTCGACCATTGTACCGGTGGCGCTGAGTTTAGGGCAGATCAACGATATCAGTGGCCGCGCCTTGATCGAGGCTGTGGTGACCGGGTACGAAGTCGGTATTCGAGTTGCAAACGGCATCAAACCGACACCTGAGCGCACCAAGCTGGTGCGGGGCATCAATACTTGGCAGATCTTTTGCGCAGCGGCCGTGGCCGCCAAGCTCGAGGGACTCGACCGTGAGAAGACCGCGCACGCATATGGCCATGCGGCCCTTCACGCCTCGGTTCCATCGCTTCGCAAATGGGGCTTTATAGATGGTAAGATTCAGTGGCTAAAGAACAATTTCGGCTACACCGCCTACGGTGGGGTCCTGTCGGCCATCTTAGCCCGTGAGGGTTTTTTAGCCGATACCACCATTTTCGACGGAGAGGACGGGTTCTGGATCATGGCCTCTTCGGACCGTTGCGACTACGATGCCATCCGGGTTTCGCTGGAACACTACTACACTCTTAAGGTTCATACCAAACCATACCCGGCTTGCCGCCACATCCACCCCACGCTGGATGCGGTTACTGCTATAGCCCGCGAGAGCCGGCCGTCTCCCAGTAACATCGAATCGGTATTGGTGGAGACCTTCTATGAGGTGGTCGAGGACTACACCTCGATGCCGACTTTGCCTTTTGATGTGGTTTTCAGCGCTCCCTATCTGGTGGCTTTGGCATTACACTGCATTGAGCCGGGCCCGGAGTGGCTCGTTCCAGAGCGGATCAGTGACCCGGCGCTACTGGCAACCGCAGGTAAAGTGTCCTTTGCCGAATGGGAAGAGGCAAGCCGACTCTACCCCCAAGTGGAAAGAGAGCTAATGTCTAAAGTAACGGTGATTGAGAAGTCAGGTCAACGGCACCATCGGACAGTCCGGATACCTAAGGGCGATCCGCGCAACCCAATGACGATGGACGAGATTGCCGACAAGTTTGACGCACTTACTGGTCCGGTAATCGGTCTTGCCAAGGCAGACCGTCTTTTCCGTCTAATTACTGAAGACCTTGATTCGCTTGAGCACATTGGGGAGTTAGCCGCCCTCACAACACTCTGATTCGGTAGATTTCTGGTAAATGCCGCCAAAAACCAAGCCCAATTAAAGAAGAAATGTAAAAGATAGCTTTGTACTATCTGGGTAAGGACGCTAACATTAGAAATATTATTCATCACCATCAAAATTCCAAAAAAGGTCTCAGGACATAATCGTCGCAATGATTGATTACGCCTGGGTCATCCTCAAATCGTACAAACGTTCACAAAGATTTATTTCCATGCCGTTGGAAAAAAACCGGGTGGACATCAGGTAAGGGATTGCTTGAATTAGAAAAGCGGCCAACCTATCCAAATGATTTCGCCCACTTCATAGGTTGTGGCATCAATTCGCCTCAATGTTAGCGTCATCTGGCCAGGTGGATTTGTACACCCTTCAGAAGCTACTCACCCTTAAGATCTTCGCATGACGCAACGCTACAGCCATCTTAGGGATGAAACTTTAAAGCGCGCATCGGGTTTAGCAGGAACTCTTATTGGCAAGGCCGTTGCAGACAATAATGATGAAAATATTGTAAAAATGGGGATGAAAAAGAATGAAGGGTGAAAAAGGGCAGCCTCAAAGCAATTCTAAAGAAATGAAAATTACTATTAACCGAGGAATCTTGGAATATGTGTTTTTAAAGTCTTGGATGTATCAAAACGATATATTAAAAGCTCCTATTAATTTCAATCTGGACATGGAAACTGCGGAAAAAATAATTTACGCGCTTTCAATCATGTTTCAAGATAAAACTACGGGCAAAGAGTTTGAATATACAAAAGGCTTTATAGAATCAGGCTTTTTTGAAATTGCAGACAACGAAATTGACAAAATACTATCAGCGATTGAGAACGATGTCGGCATTAGCAATAGTAGTGTAGAGGAAAAGAAAAAAGCCGCAATCGCGAGATTCAATAATTCTGAAGCGAATGAATTTGAAGCGATAAAAATAAATTTTCTTAATAATGATTATCTTTACCAAAGTAAAAAGGGTCCAGTGACCAACAAAGGAGAATCAAATTTCCACCGTGACTTTAGATATAAGCTGTTAAAAAAGATTACCACAGATCAACTTGGTGAGGATTTTGAATCTATAAAAAAAACAGATTTTCGGAAAGCATATGATAATTTTCTTTTTATAAAAAGAAAGAATGATCGAAAAACATAAAACCAAAAAACGTTTCCTTCTCTGAGAATAAATTGCCGCTTGTGACCCCGAAGCAACTCACAGATATGTTTTTTGGGTAACAGTTCAACTACTTCCAACTCTCCCATCGATAGCTCAATCCCATTAAGATATATCCTAAACAACCATTCATCTATACATCAATTTTCCTATATGATTATAGGATCTTATTTTCTTTTTCGCTGTTTATGGTTTCATGCTTCTATAGTTATTCTTGCCAGTATCTTATAGCCCTCATCCCTTTGTTTACCTGATTATTTCCTTCATATTTTTTTTTGAAGCAATGGCTTAATTGCAATACCCAACGATCGGAGTAAGCTGGTAGAAATTAAACTATAGAATATCACAAGGAAGGAAACTGAATGGACAGCTTAAATCGCCTGCTGAATGAAAAAGAAGTCGCTGAATATCTTGGGATTGGCGTTCAAACGCTTAGAAACTGGAGATACCTGCGTCGCGGTCCAGTATATTATAAACTTGGATCCAGAGTTTCATACAGCGAGAAGGATATTATTGATTACATAAATCATAATCGGATTATCCCAAAGGGGTAATAAACGTGTTCAAACCGAATCGAAAATTCAGACGCGATTATCATCGCATCTTCCAGAAGGATCCGATTGCCGCCAATATGCTCCTCCTGTTGGCAGAATTGGCCGACGAGAAAGGCCAGGTTGCCACCACCGATGAAGAGCTTGCAGTCCTGATGGCTGCCCGGTTCAACGATCCCGAGGAATATGCCTTTGGGAGGGCCACCGAATGACTGAAACCTGCATTCCCAATGGCGCTGTCCTAATGTCCCGCAACATTTTTCAATCCAGCATATGGTTCAAAGAGCCCTTATATATCAAATGTTTTCTTTGGATCATCGGCAAAGCGAACCACAAAGACCGCGTATCCAACGGCAGGCTATATAAGCGCGGAGAACTCTGCACGACTTACGATGAGATCATCAATGCTAACTATTACATCTACAACCGGAAGGTCATTTATCCGACAATCAAACAGGTCCGGAATCTCATATCCTGGTTGGAATCCGAAGGCATGATTCAAGTGAACCCAATAAAATCAGGACTTGGCAGAACAGGGGCACACACAGGGGCACACACCGGGGCATACATTGGGATAAAAATTGTAGTTGTAAATTATGATACTTACCAAGCCATGGAAAATTACCGGGGCAGACACCGGGACGGCAACATTTCTGAACTGGGGCAATATAACAAGAATGATAACAAGAATGTAAAAGATTACCCCGCTGAAATATCTATTCTCCGAGCCCGTTATTCAGACCAATCTCTCATCGATAGATGCCTTCAGGCAATCGCCAGCACTCGCAAGAGCGACAAGGTTTCCAACAGTGTTATCCACCGGCTATTTGAATCCTGGGACAAACATCCGGTCGAACAAGTTGAAACTGGGATCTGGATCTATCTCGATAAAAATTATGCCGCTCATGGCAAGGATGAGAAATACCTGACCGGGATCATCCGCCGACAGGCAGACCGCAGCGGCCACTTACAGCCCTCTATCGAATCAACCGGATCAGCGCTATTGGACGCCTATCATGCAAACGCCAACTGATTACATAGCCTCTAAAGGTTTCGAGTACAGGCCGCAATCCGGGCAGCTTGTCCTCAAATCGTGCCCGTTCTGCCAGGATGAAAAATGGCATTTCTATATCAGCCCGAATGAAGGCGGCCCTTGGTACTGTCACAAATGCGGTGAGCGGGGAAACCTCTATTCCCTCAAGAAATACCTCGGTGACATTCAAGAACCCATACAGCAGGCATACAAAAAAACTCAGACCCAAAAGCCCACCCCCAACATGGATGACAGATATCACCAGGCGCTCCTTAAAGATCAGGAAGGGCTCGACTATCTCAAGGGCCGTGGCATTAACGTCGAATCTATCGAGCGTTTCAAGTTGGGAATCCTCCAGAAGAACGGAACCAAATGGCTCTCGATCCCTCATTACCGCGGCGATGATCTTGCCAATATCAAATTCAGGTCCCTGCCACCGGCCGCAAAGACCTTTCGCCGGATTCCCGATTGTGCGTCGATCATGTTCAACCTGAACAGCATCAAAGGTCACAAGGAGGTCTATCTCACAGAAGGCGAACTCGATGCCATCACCCTCAGTCAGGCCGGTATTGAGAACGCGATCAGCGCGACCACTGGCGCCGGCAGCTTCGATCCGGAATGGATCGATCAACTTAAACGGTTCGAAAAGATTTATATCGTCTATGACGGCGACGAAGCCGGCCAGAAGGGGGCCCGGGCAGTGGCCAAACGACTTGGGTTCAATCGCTGTTTTAATGTCGGGCTACCTGATGGACAGGACCCAAATGACTTCTTTCAGGAAAACGACATCTTTGCCTTTCAGCAAATCGTCAACCAGGCGCAGCGATTTAGCCTCCCCGGGGTCATTTCCACTCAGGCAGCCATAGACCGCCTCAAGAGGGAAAGCGCACAGGGGGAAGCCGCGGGACTCCTCACGCCATGGGATAACGTCAACACCTTAGTGAGGGGTTTCAAGCCTGGGGATCTGATCGTACTCAGCGCACCCCCAAAGACCGGAAAAACCACATGGGCTCTGAACATCTGCAGTGCATTCGCAAAGGTAGGAACGGCCTCCCTCTTCTATTGTCTCGAAATGAGGCCGGAGCGGCTTATTAAGAAACACATCCAAAGCGAGTTTCGGAAGGAGGTTTTGGAGGCTGATGATATTGATCGAGCATCAATTCAATTCTCAGGGTTGCCGCTCTATCTGGCGCATGCTTTCAAGAAACAGAAGCTCGATGACATTCTCAACCTCATTAGAAACGCTATTCAACGATACGATTTGCAGTTCGTGGTTTTCGACAACCTGCATTTCCTGATTCGGTCCGTCAACAACGTCAATGAGGAGCTTGGCCAGGCGGTACAGGGTTTCAAACTACTGGCCGAGGAAATGGAGATCCCCATCATGGCCATAGCCCAACCTCGCAAACGGGACATGGGCGGCCGAGATGAGGTCATGCGCGCCGATGACATCAAGTATTCAAATGCTGTCCATGCCGACTGTGACCAGATGATCATCCTTCACCGGAAGCGGATCGCCAGCAGGGCGGCGGAGGTTGACCGGGAAACCTTCACGGCCAAGACAGAAGCGCTCGATCCGGGAACCCTCGTTCGGGTCGAGGCCCACCGGTACGGCTCAGGAGGGGAGGCAATGCTGTATTTCCATGGCGAGTATTCCCGATTTGATTTGATCGAGAAAAAAGAGCCTGAGACCCACTGGACCGAGGCATATCAGTGACACCTCATTACGAGAGATCGGAGGGATTGGTGGAAAATAAATCATATGCATGCGCCTTAATTGAAGTTGACCAGGATAGCGGGTTTATTCGGGCAATTCGAATATGCGCCGCATCGGATCGTGAAGCGGCTGTCGTCAAGGATGCGCTTGCCCGAATCGCAGCACCGCGCCATTGGCAATGGCTTCAAAGGTTATTGGTCGACAACGGTTATAGGAGCCAAGAAAGGTTGGTGTCATGAAAAAAATAAAAAAAATCGATTGGGAAGCCATTAAGCGCGAATACCGTGCAGGGCAATTATCTATCTGTGAGATAGCGCGGCAGTTTGGATGCTCCGACACTGCCGTCCGTAAGCACGCCAAAAAGTTCGGTTGGAAGCGCGATCTAACGGTAAAGGTTCGTGAACGGGTTCGCGATAAGCTGGTTCGGGGGGAGGTTCGGGACCCCACACGCGCGCGCGAAGATGCACAACAGCCCGACCAACAGACCGACGCGGAGATTGTTGAGGCCATGGCCACTCGAGGGGCCGAGGTTAGGCTGCTCCATCGCCGGGATGTGCGTGCAGCGCTGGAAATGGTGCGCATTCTTTTAGCTCAACTTGCGCAGTGCGCGGGTTCGCGAACCGAGATCGAGGAGGAAATCAGGAAGGAGACCCAAGGTGATCGCAACCCCAAGCGCCGCAACGCGATGCTGAAGGCGGTTTCCATCTCGACCCATGCCGGTGTTTTGCGCGACTTGTCGACAGCCTTAAAATACCTGATCCCCCTGGAGCGCCAAGCACATGACCTGGATGATGAAGGCGCCGTTGCTGACCGGATAATGGTGATATTGGACTAACCGGTTCTCTATAAAGCTCAAGTAGTCCGTCCGTGTGACCGGATCTGTCACACCTCAGCGCTATTGTAGCCTCCAAATCACGACAGGGAGGAGGCCCTATGAATAAACGATTTCTTGAAAGAGTTGAACGCAGTGAGGTTGAACCGGAATATGCCGCTGTAACGCTACGGCTCCTGCGCGGGGAACTATGGTCAGTCAAAATTGGGTTACATGAGAGCCCTGATGACCACGAATTGGCTAATTTGCGGGATCGGCTCCAGAGGGCTATCGAAGGGATGGACGAGCTTTAGATAAAATTTGCAGCAGTATCGCACTGAATGGATATCACAAAATTTTTAAATCGGTGACTAGTTGGAGCTATGTGGATGATCCGCAGGACAGCCATTGTACGCCTTAATAGCAGGTACCTGTAATCGGGCGAGGGAAGTGATTAGAAATGGTTATGTGTAACGTTTGAGCTAAGGCGCGCGCGATTTTTAGCGCGTAGATTCTCAAGCGATTTGTTAGGCGAAAAGCCACCCCAATTTTTGCGATTCACATTATCCTTTTAATTAAGTTAGGTCGAGCGATTGCTTTTCGACCAGAAAAATATTTCGATAAATTTCTTGCGACCAATTTCATCTATGAACGCTGTTGTTATGTTGTAGCCAACAAGAAATACAATAAAAAGAATATGAGTGGCCCAGAAACGATGCCATTGTATTTCTTTGATTAAGTGCTTTAACGCCGTAGCGAGTGCCTCATATTTTAAGATAAGTGGGAGAAGTTCTTCAAGAAACTGAAAAAGTAAAACGATGGCAGCATAGAGGACGGTTCTCCATGCAATATTATAAACTAGCCTCTTCTGGTGAAACAAATTTGTAACGGGTAAGGCGTCAGCAATTAAGATTGATTTACCAACAATAAGCGCTCCAATAGTAGCAGCCGCAGAAGAAGAAATATTGATACCGTATTGTTTTGCCATGAGTGCTCTCGTAAACATAACGATATGAAAAACCACAAAAAAGAAAATGGTTGGCGGGAGCATTTCTAAAAACTCATGTTTTATAAATATAAATGCTTTTTTCATTGTAAATACCCATGGGCTTAGCGTCCGCCCTCTGCGGCGAGGGAACCGAGTCCGCAGCAGGCCAAAGTTCGGTCACTTCTTAATAACAATCCTTTCGTACACGTTATATCATTTTAAACTAGGTCAGGCGGCTTTCCGTAGATTTTTACAGGGCACGACTTTATTGCCAAACATATCAGACTCCCGGAAAAAAGAGTACAGAATTAATTGCCAGCGCCACACGTGACGCCACCACACCTGATGTTAGCGCATATTGGCCCCGCCTTCCGGTCCGGGTGCCAGCCGGTCGTAGTAGCCTTTAAGAAAGCCCGTTTGCGATCCCGGGGCTGAGGACATTTTGTCGCTGCCCGTCGAAGCACAGCCCATGATCAGAATCAACCCCACGAGCCACCACATCATCTTTTTCATTTTCATTTTCCTTTGTTTCCGTATTGTTGACCAAATGAGTAGCGCGCACCAACCCTATTGGGTTTTCCTGTCCAAAGGCAGCACTGCTGACGCTATTGCGACGGTTGTCGTTCGGAGGGATCAGGGGATATCAATCTCCGCGCCACCATAGCATTCCTCCTGGTTTTCTTCCCAGGGATCATCTGGATTCTTTTTGGTGGCGTATCCCACCTGGCCATAGGGCGCGTTGAAGGACTTGGTGCCACCCTCCGACAGGTGGCCCTCCCACACTTTCCAGCGCTCGACACCGTCTTTGTCGAGGTTGTAGATTTTCAGGTAGATATCCTCGTTGGCTTGAAAATAGCATTGCCCGCTTTCCTGGGCCGTCATGTTTGCCGGCAGTACCCAAACCGTGAC
Source organism: Desulfobacteraceae bacterium (assembly GCA_014237395.1). Lineage (GTDB taxonomy): Bacteria > Desulfobacterota > Desulfobacteria > Desulfobacterales > UBA5852 > JABZFP01. The sequence continues at coordinate 461,786 of JABZFP010000030.1, forward strand.
CATCACAATGATGGCCGTAAATATCAATCTGCGTTTCATAAACCCTCCCTTGGGATATATCTCCCTGATAAGATAACGAAGCCCTATAAAGAACGCTATGAATGGCGAAGGCACAACCATCCTTAAAACCGCCATTCCATCGTCAGGCACAGGACGTGGATGCTTGTGTCCTCGTACGTCCCGGACACCTGACCCGCCAGTGGCCCGCGGTTCACGGTCATGTCGATATCCCCCATCCATACCAGTTCATAGGCGCCGGAGAGCGTCACGTCTTTTGACCAGTCGTAGCGGGTGCCCAGCCCGAAGCGCCAGCTGTCGCTTGTTGGAAGCGCGGGGGTGACGTCGTCTTCATCCATCATGGCGCTGTCGTAGGCCACACCGCCGGTCAGTTGCCAGGCGTCGGCAACCTGGTACTCGACCCCTAAGGCCACGTGCCAGGTGTCCTTATAGTCGAGTTCCGTGGTGAGACTGGTGTCGTTGTCGGCGTCGACGCTTACGTCGACCTGGCCGAACCGCGACCAGTCCTGCCAGCCCAGGTTGGCCATCAGGGCCAGCCGGTCGGTAAATTCGTGGTAGACGCTGAGCATCACCGCCTGGGGCATGGTGATGCCCAGATCAAGTTTGGCGTTGAGCAGGCCCCGGTTGCCGAGTGCGGTCGAGAGTCCCGGCCCCAGACCGCTGAACTCGACGCGATCCGAAAAATCGAGATCCGCCTCCGAGAGATAGGTCAGGCCGAACCGTGTGCCCTTCTGGGGTTCGATCAGCACCCCCAGGTTAAATTGCGCGGTCCAGTCCTCGTCACTGACCTTGAGTTTGCCATCCGCCAGGGCCGGCGCGAGGTTGTTGACGGCAATCTTCTCCTCCAACGTGCCGTAGAGCGCGGCGACCCCAGCGCCCAACGAGAGCCAGTCATTGACCTTCCAGGCCACGGCCGGCTGGATCGCAGCCGCCTGGAGGGTGGCCTCCTGAACGTAATAGCGCCCCACCCAATCGTCTTCGTAGTCCAGGGCGAGGCCGAAGTAGCCGTTCAGGGCCATACCCACCCGCAGCCGGTCATTGACCGGGTGGACGTAGTAAAGACCGCCGGCCGGCATCCAGCCGTTGGTGTCGCCGCTGTCGGCCACCCCGCCGCCCGGCAGCGTGACGTTATCCGCGGAGGTGCTGCCATCGGGGTTGAAGTCGATATGCAAGTACATCGGCTGGGCCCCCATCATCAGGGACGGCTGGTCCAGGCGGGTCATCCCGGCCGGGTTGGTGAAGACCGTGGCGGCATCATCGGCCCGGGCCGCATAGCCGGCCCCGGCCAGGCCGACGTCCGGACTGCCGACTTCGTAAAGGTAAAGGCCGCCGGCGTGGGCGCCGCTGACCAGTGTTAGGGAGAAAACAAGGACGAACAGGATAGGACGCCAGTAATGTGACATGATGGAAATTCCTCCTTTGGCAATTCACTTAAGTGACAAGTGTTTTTCCTGGGGCGCCCCGAAAAGGGCGGTCTAACTTATTTGGGAAACAATAATGTGAAGGTAAACCGGAACCCCCACCCCTCCGGACCGGTATCCGGACTCTCGGCCCAATACCGCGGGCCGGCCTGCAGGCTGACGGGCTGCGGCCCGATCTTCAGGATCTGGCTGACCAGAAAGTTGACCGGTACCGACCATTGATCGTCCTCCCAATCGTACGTCGACTCGGTATTGATGGTGAAAGAGGTAAACGTCTTCGTGGTGTAGGAGAAAAACGGCTGGAGAAAGGTGGCGCTGATGTCCGACCGGTCGCTGTCGCCGGCAACCGACCAGATATGATTGGCCAGGATGCCATAGGTGAACCCGTGCTCCTGCTTGAGCGCCACCGCCGTGGGACCGAGCCCCCATTTCTCGCCCCCCAGATCGTCGTCGCTGGCCGTCGGCAGCAGGAGCACCGGGCCGGCCCCCCAGATCCATCCCTGCGCGGTGGGCTTCTTGGGCGAGAAGAAAAAACTCTGGGTCGTGTCCCCAATGCCCGAGGCATCCGCTTCGCCGTCCGGAAGAATATCATCCTGATCCACGAGGGGCAGGATGGTGCGGGAAATCACGTTCCAGTCCGGCCCGATGGAGATCGGGATCACGGGCTGGATATTGACGACGTATTTCTTGCCGTCATCCGTGGGCCCGATCCCCCTGTCGTAGTTGAACTGAAGCGGCAGGCTGATCAAATTCGCCACCGGGTTCAGCGTTTTTTTGGCCAGTTCGGCCTGATCCGCGGCATCGTCGGCCAGGGCCGGGGCCAACATCCCGCCCGCTATGGACAGCAGGACCGCAATGGCTAAGCATGGGTGTCGCAGCATGGGTATTTCGCCTTTAAAATTTTAACGACCGATCAGAGGAATGGATTATGATTCAGGAAACGGCGGAGGCGCTTCCCTGACAGATGGAAACACATGCGCTATGGACCCCATGTCATTTGGATAGACAATAGTAACAGCATGTCGGCGGTCGTTTGGCAATTAGTTGGAGAAATCGCAGATTTTAGAACGGCAAAAAAACCCGTGCTACATAGCAGCTACACGTAACAGGGGCCGAACTTGCAATATGCTGTCAGTATCAACCGTTTCGAGCAAGCTGCATTTGGTGTGATATGCCCCAGGGACACAGTCTAACGCTTTACCCCTGCTTTTATAAGATAGTCCTCATCTATCCACTATGAAGTCGCGGGTCGCCCCGTGGAGGCAGCGACCCGCATGGTTCAAACCCTTACTGGCCGTGCTCGGGTTCCTTGGAGGCTAATTTCCGGTGGGAAGCGGAATCTTGACGCCCTCCTTCTCGAGCTGCTCGCGGATGTGCTGGAAGCGGAAATAGGAGCTGAGCGTGATCGGGCCCGCGTAAGCGGCACTCTGCATCGGCCGGGGTGGGTACTTCACGTAGGTTTCCATCTTTTTCTTGATCGCCTCGGCAATCGTCACCAGTGTCCAGGTTCGCTCTGTGTAGTTGTTCATGAAGATATCGTAGCGCTCCTGCGGATCCTGCCAGAGGTCGAAGACCTGGGGCACGGTGGCGACATACGCCTCCGGACCCTTCCAGCCAAGATTGGTATCCACGGCGAGGCCGCCAGTTGGCTGGCCGTTGTCGCCGCGCAGGTTGAACACGGCCTTGTAGTTTCCGACCCGCGCGGCGCCGGGCGTCAGCTCATTCTCGGTGAAGTAGAACCACTCGTTCCGATCACACTTGCCGGTGCCGAACAGGACGGGCGACATGTCGTAGCTATCGAAGACGATGGGCTTACCCTCGCGGTCCTTTTCCGGTAGCTCCACACCGGCAACGGAGGCGAAGGTGGCCATCAGGTCAAGGCCGCCAAGGATGTCATGGTTCTTCGTGCCGGCCTTGATCTTGCCCGGCATCCAGGCGATCGCCGGAACCCGGTTGCCACCCTCACGCTCAGTGCCCTTGGTGCCGCGGAACGGCGTGTAACCGGCGTCCGGGTAGACGTCCTGCCACGCACCATTGTCGGTGGTGTAGAAGACCATCGTGTTCTTGTCGAGACCGAGCTCGCGCACCTTGTCCATGATCCGCCCGATTCTGGAATCCAGTTCCACGACCGAATCCGCATACTTGCTCTTCGAAAGGGATTTGTGTTCGTAGTCAGGGTGCGGCATGTTCGGCTGGTGCACCTTCATGAAGTTGATGCTCATGAAGAACGGGGTCTTCGACTTCGATGCTTTGTCGAGATAGTCGATGGACGCCTTCTCGACGTAGCCGTCGAAGAACGGGATCCCGACGACGCCATTCGGGTAATCAGCCGTGCTTGCATCAGGTGTATCGACGTACTGGCCGTTGATCGCGAATTCCTCAACCGGCTTCTCGCCTGCATTACCTGACAAAGCACCCTTGGTCACCTTCTTGAACATGGCGCGCAGCTCCGGACTCATGTCGGGGAACCACGTCGGATCCGCATAGGTGTAGGCGTTGAGGTGGTAGAGGCCGGCGTACTTCATCTCGTCGTAGCCCTGGGCGTTAGGTAGCGCGTAATCGTCCTCGCCGAGGTGCCACTTGCCGGTGAAGAAGGTGTTGTAGCCCGCGGTCTTCAGCACCGAGGCCAGAGTCCACTCGGCGGCGGGTAGTCCACCGCCCTGACCCTGAAAGGCCACGGTGGTCATACCGCTGCGGTTTGGGATACGCCCGGTCTGCATCGCCGCCCGGCCGGGTGTACAGCTCGGCTGAGCGTAGAACGAAAACAGCGTCATCCCATCGCTCGCCAAACGGTCGATATTCGGCGTAGGCATGCCGCGCCCTTCACCACCGCCATAGGGGCCGAGATCACCGTAGCCGGTGTCGTCAGACACGATGAGTATGATATTGGGTTTGTCGGCCGCAAATGTAGGGCTGACGATGAATGCCATAGCGAGGACTATGGCAGCAAATACGATTTTTGATGCTTGCGTTCTGTGGTCCATCTTTTCCTCCTTTGTCGCTTTCTCCCCAGGTTTAATCAACGAGGGACTGATTCCCCGGCCACTTGACCGAGCGTCTGGCACCCGCTCACGATCATACCCACCAACACCAGCGCCACCAATAGTAACCCGGATGCTTTAAGTCCATTATGAAACCGTCTCATTTTACTACCAATCCTTTCGTACACGTCATATCATTCAAAATAGGTTGGGCGGCTTTCCGATATCCGTTTGACCGAGGGTTTGACATCCGGCCAAGATCTCTCCCATCAACGTTAGTGCCATCACGGCCAAAACAACGCGGTCATTGCCATCCAATCTCCATCATCTAACGCCGCATGGCCAGAACCGCTTCCGTGCCGGCCACGTTTGGGTATGGAAGGATCTCCATGGAAAGCGGGTGCTCCAATAGACAGCCAGCCCCCAGCAGAACGCCGAAGCGATCGGACCGAATGTAGTTTTCCAGATCTTTGCGCGCGGTCCATTCCGTCAGCAGGATAAACGATGTCTCATCCTCGATGTCCTGGCAAAGGGTGGCCTTCACACACTCGGTTTGGGATCGTATCTGATTCACAATGGCATCCATGGTTTGAGAAAACTCTTTGCGGTTTCCAGCGGCCACTTTCAAATCGACAAGGAAGAGGTACATAGAGTTGCCTTTTGGGTACCCTTTATGAATGCGAATAACCTGAAACCATAATTCCGGCTGGATATCACGGAGCTAGTCCACGATTCATGCCAACTCTGAAATGTTAATCCTTACGGTTTTTATTATTGAATTAATTGTAAAAAACAGATTTTGGGGTCAAGTTGCGGCAATTTCGTGCAGGGTCTGATTTCCGCGATAGATCGAGGAAACGCGAAATGTCGCGGAAATCAGCAGGGCCGGGGGCTTCACCCACCTATCCAATTCATGCGCGGGCAAAGCGGCTTCCCGTCCAAATTATTTCCGGCCCTTCTTTCCAAGGTGGTGGCGGAAAACGGGGTACTCAATGGCGAGCTGATCGCCGCTGTGAGTCAACTGACATGGGCATCCATTTGGGTGGGTTGCAAAGGCCTGATCACGATACGTTTTGGGAATTGCGAGGGGCCGCTCAATCATGAAGACTGCAAGCGGCCGCCCCCTCGTCGTTCTCCGTGCCAGGGAATGGGATCTCCGATCGCAAACGCTCCGTAGGATTCTTGCAGACGCGTGTCGCTATTTACGGTTTTTTAATCCCCAGCTTTGAAATGCGTGAGCGGAGGGTGGAAGGATGCATATCCAGAATCACGGCGGCTCCTTTGGGTCCATCGACGCGCCATTGGGTTTCCGCAAGAATAGACAAGATATGGTCCCGTTCGTTGTCAACCAGGGTTTTGAAGTTTTTCGGCTGATCTTTATTAACGGGCGCGCTCAAATCATCCATCAGGCGCAGCTTGGTGCCGGAACTGTTGATGACCCCACGCTCAATGACATGCTCCAATTCCCGGACATTTCCGGGCCAAGGATATGCTTGCAGGCTTTTAACGACCGACATCGGTATATCTTTGAGGGATTTGCCCATGCGCCGGGACATTTTTTCCATGAAGAATTTGGCCAGCGGCAGAATGTCATCAACGCGATCCCGCAGGGGTGGAACCGTAATCGGAAAGACATTGAGCCGATACCAGAGGTCTTCACGGAAGCGCCCCGCGCGGACTTCGGCTTCAATTGGGCGGTTGGTGGCAGCGATGATGCGCACCTTGACACGGATGGTTTTATTGCTGCCCAGGCGTTCAAATTCACCATCCTGCAATACTCGAAGCAGCTTGCTTTGCAGTTCCAAGGGCAGTTCGCCAATCTCGTCCAGAAAAAGAGAGGTGCCGTTGGCCAGTTCGAACCGGCCGATGCGCCGGGCGTCGGCTCCGGAAAAGGCCCCCTTTTCGTAACCGAAAAGCTCGCTTTCAATCAAATTGGCCGGCAGCGCGGCGCAATCGACCTTAACCAGAGGGCGGTTTTTATACCTGCTGGCGTTGTGCACGGCCCGGGCGATCAATTCCTTGCCGGTGCCGGTCTCCCCCGTGATCAGCACGGCGGAGTCGGACATTGTCACCTGTTCCACTTTGAAAAGAGCGTATTTGAGTGCATCGCTGTTGCCGATAATCGAGCCATAGTTGAGTTCTAATTTGATTTCATCCTGCAAGTAGGCGGTTTCAGCTTCCAGTTGAGCTTTCAGCTCCGAAATCTCCTTGTAGGCATTGCGAAGATCGATCTCAGCCAGTTTACGGAAGGTAACATCGCGGTTGCTGGCGCGAAACCCCACCACATTGCCCTCATCGTCTGTCACTGGTTGGCAGCTGTGCTCAATCCAGCGGATCTGTCCATCCCGTCTAAGAATACGAAATTGAATCGTGGAGGGCTTTGGCGCCCTTTGCGAATCACGATAATGACGGTCCCATAAATCACGGTCCTCCGGAACAATGATCGCTTTGAACAGCGACGGGTCGTCCTTGAATTCCTGGACCGTGTAGCCACTGACGCGCTCACAGGATGGGGAGACGTATTCCATCGTATTGTCAACCTTCACCCAGAACTCCCAGTCATAGGTAAAATCGGCGACCGTTCGATATTTCTTCTCCGCCTGCATCAGTGATTCTTCGTGCTTCTGGCGCATCAGGGCATTAGCAAAAACATCGGCAACCATCTCGAGTTGCCGAATCAGAGCTGCCGGCCATTCTCTCCGGCTTCGCAGCATCGCCAGAGACAACATACCCAACGTCGATTGCCCCGCCTTTAGGGGAATCACGACGACCGAACGATGACCATGAGATTGAAAGTAGTTTTTCTCCGCCTCTGCTCCCGCCGGCAGGTGGTCAGCATCGGCAAGGATGATCATTTCACCATCGATAATTTTTTGTATCATCCACGGGAACTGGTCGAATTCGATCTGCGATGATGCCGCGGGAACACCCGTCTCGGTATTGGTATAGCTTAGGACCGACCGTAACTTTCGATCGACTTCTGAAAGGTAAAAGATCGTCGCCCGATCCACCTCGAGGAATTCAGCGACCATTTTCAACGCGTGCGCTATCTGCGATTCCACCCGGTCCGGGGGCAGGTTTACAAAATGCGCCGAAAGCGTGGACAGCATCTTTTCAAAATGCAATCGCTGTTTAAGATCGGTCTGAGCCCGGCGACGCAGCGTTTGCTGTCTCAACAGAACAGCGATCAGCCCGCTTTCAAGCATTATCAGCATAACTGCGGCAAGGATATACCAGCGGTAGAGGTCCCAAAACGATACGGTTGCAAACCGAACGATGCTGCCCGGGGGCAGCCGATCCTCCGGGATTTTCCAGCGCTTGAGTTGACGCTCATCGAACATCAGAACATTGGCCATTTGCTCCGGGACAAAATTCTCCGGGGATTCGCCGCCAATGAGACGAAGGCAAATTTCCCCACATCTTCTACCCTGGCTCTCTGCGCTGAGCAGACTACCGCCGACGATTCCGTAACCCAGATAGGTGTCTAAAATGCCGAATGTGGGCATATTGGCTTTTCGGGAAATGGCGGATAATATTTCGCGAGGAACAAAATCTTTCCCCTCGGAATCCCGGCTGAAAACCACGTATAAGAGAACCGAGTTTTCCGGCAAGCGTTCGACCTTTTCCATAAGGTCCTTCTGGGGCATCTCCGGCAAGTACTCAATGCTAAGCCGATTTGTATAACCGCTCAATTCCTTGTGCACTAATTCCTGTGCGGCGCGGTCAGTAATTGAGGAGCCCGAGAGGATAAAAATATGACGGGTTTTGGGGAGTAATTCTTCAATGAGATCCACGTTGCCTTGGATATCCACATCCCATAAAAGCGATATCATATTGGGCTTCAAAAAATCGTGCTGCAAGGTTTTCCGCTCAGCGGTGATTAACACAACCGGAGTTCCCGGGAAAAGCGCGTCACCATGCTTCAGCAAAATGCCGGTGGATTCATCACCGATAGCAATCACCACGTCCATTTTCGGATGTGTGTATTTGTGCCGGAGCATATCAATAAAGTTATTCAGGTAGGCTTCGCTCGGGTACCGAATCCGGTCCGCGTATTCAACGCTCAATTCGAAGGGCACGGTCAATTTTGATGCGAGCGTGGCGCGCAGGCTGTCGTCTACTATTTTTGACCAGGGTAAACCATTATGGTAAGAAAAAATGACCAAAATCCGCTTTGGTTCGGCTTGTTCCGCATCGGAGGCACCGGCCAAGGCGCTGGCCGACAGCCAGGCCATCAATACCAACAGAATCGCTATATTGATTCGACGTATGCGCAAGATCCGATCCATTATTTGTTCAAAATTCTTCATCATTAACACGCCGGCTTAATCATAATCGCCCGTCAACCATTTGATGGCGGTGTCCTGACCCGCAATGCGAATATCCGCGTTTTGAGCGCGTCCCAGAACACACCATCCCGTCTCGCCGGCCCTTACCCCTTGCATCGTGAGACGGCTCAGACGGTCACCGAGGATACGGTGGTCTGAATACACTCTCCGGCCTACATGCACCGGGGCATTTGCCGTTTCAGGTACGATGGAGGCTGCTGCACAGGGGAAAGCCCTGGCCTTCGGCAACCCGGGTCAGATTAGGTGGTGGCCCAGGTATTCAATGAAATATTCGATGCAAAACTCGACGACCGCCTCGGGGCTGGCCTTCGAAGCGGTGTTGTTAAAAAGCTTGAAAATAAAGACAGGCCAGATACAGGCGAGCTTTAGTTCGAAGCTTGCAGGTTCTGCAATCGTGAGGATGGATTGATACTGAGATATCAAATACTTGTAGGATTTGTCAAGATTTACTGGGAGTTGCACCGATTTAGATATGAATGTTGTGATTAATTGATTTTAAGTGAGAAATCACAAGATAAGAGTAGTTTCTGATATTCCAGATTACGTGCCACTCGGCCAACCGTATGGGTCTGATCCCAGCCTCCAAGTAGGCATCTGCTATCAAATGGTTACCTTTGACATGTACACCCCGTCAACCCCTAACCAAGGGAGGTAGCCATGAAAGTCTCAAAGGCGGCAACAATCTGGATCGATTACCACCGGGCCCATTCCAAAAAAAAATACGGTCCGGTCCTACCAACCGATCATTGATCGATTCTGCTTGGAATTCGGTGACCAGGAAGTCGATCAAGTCACATCCGATGATGTCCTGCGGTTCTTGAATCGATTCACCGAGGGCAACAAGCCTTACACCAAACGCATCCGTTATTCCCACATTTGTTCGTATTTCAACTTCATCCGCAACAATCTGGACCACAGCTTTATCAATCCATGCGATTCACCGATGATCCGCAAGATCTATCGGCAGCGCGTGGCTTCGAAATGGGAAATCATCGAAAAGGAGACCGTGGACGAGATCATTTTCAGGACCACCAAGACCCGTAATCGGCTGATGCTGGAATTGATGGCCAGGGGCGGCATGCGGATCGGTGAAGTGCTGAAGCTCAGGCTACGGGACCTTCAGGATCGCAAACTGATCCTGCAGGAGCCCAAAAGTGGCCGGGAGCATGAAATCGTGTTCATCCCGCAAAAGGTGGCCGACAGGCTTCGTGAATACGCCCTCGAAGTCTGTAAGAACCCTGATGATCGGATTTTCCCGATTTCCTATGAAGGTGCACGGGTGATTGTTGCCAAAGCCGGTAAGCTGGTGGGTATCAGATTGCGGCCTCACGATCTGCGTCGGCATTCAGCCACCTATGCCTCACGATCCGGCGTCCCCATCGAAATCGTAAGCAAGGTCATACTGAGGCACGCGAATCTGTCGACCACTCAGCGGTATCTGGGCACCATCAGCGACGTCGAGGCGATCAGGTGGATTGAGAACATCTATTGTTAATGGAAATGGGTGAACTCCGGCGTCGAGTTCACCCCATCATGAATGGATTAGGAGCGTCTATCTCAAGAATTATGCGCTCTGATTAGTATGAGGGCATAGCAGTAACCTGCAGCTATCAATAAGTACAGCCCAGACAATCACCACTTTTTTGCCAAATAAGCCTGTACACAATTACCCTCTCCTTGGTTTTTCTTGAGAAATACTGTCGGCTTAGGCTATAATGAACAAGCGCCCGGAAATAAATTCCATACGCTTCGAAGGGGCGATTGGAAAAAAGAAACCACGGCGAGGGGCATCCGGTGTAACTTTTCCCGTATGCCTGCGACTTATGTAAAAAGGCTCTGTTTCTGGATAAGAATCGATGTGCAAGGCTCTGTCAAGAATAACACGTATCGGTTTAATGGTGATTAGCTTGGTTATCGTCGTTTTTCTGTGGACAAGCGGGGGACTGTCAGACGATCACCGAACGGCAAAGGGTTGGCTCGAGAAGAAGGAGAAACACCGGTCGTCCCCTTTCAGCAGAGATGACAAGGGCAACGAAACAGCAGGTCAAGTGGCCGCGTGGCTTCTTGCAGCAGCAAATTTACCTGTCACCGTGAGCGTTTTGATCAAAAGAATCAATAGAATTCAGTCTCTGGGTAGCGGTTTGAAAAATGCGCTCATGCGATTCAACCGATACCAGAAAAACCATCTCATGCGATTTCATTATGTGGTCAACCCGTTGGTCCTTGGCGTGGCTTTATGGCATTGGCTCTCGTCCCGTTGCAGATCGACGGTTTTGCCGGAATGGGGTCTGATCGTGCTGGTTGCCTTGGTGGTTCTGGGGCTGATAGTCAAATTCAAGTTATGTCCCCCTATACTCCGAAAAAGCATCTACCGTCTCCATACGCAGCCTTTAGTGCTCCTCACCATGGTGACGGTGCTTACCCTTGGACATCTGCTTATCGATTAATAAGTGGTCGCAAAAGCGCTGTCGTCCGAATGAGTTTTGTTCGCAAATGATTCTAGAGGGAGTCCACTATGTGCCGTTTTCGCAACAAAGCCACCTGGGGGATAAGCCTTTTGGTTATTCTCGTGTTTTGGGCAGCAACAATTTTTGCCGATGATGATAGTAAGAAGCATCGAAACCATGAAAGCCGACACACTGATGACAATCATCATGAAGATGAAGATCTCAAACCGGTCCGCAATTCAATCTATACCGACCAGTGTGGCGCTTGTCATTTTGCCTATCAGCCCGAATTGATGCCGGCTGAATCGTGGAAGCAAGTTCTCGATGGTATCGACGATCATTTTGGCGAGACCGTGGACCTCGATGGGGAGGCACGACACGAGATTTTAGGCTATCTGACATCCAATGCCGCAAACAACTCATCCGCCAAGCTATCCAGAAAAATCATGCGGAGTTTGGCTGGTCGAACACCGATGCGGATCACCGACATCCCGTATGTTCGCAAAGAGCATCACGAACTCCCGCCGCAAGTTTTTAAGCGGCCCTCGGTGGGGTCGTTGGCCAACTGCATTGCCTGCCATCAAACTGCTGAAAACGGTGTCTACGATGATGATTGGGTGTCCATTCCGCAATAACCGAGAACATGACATCCTCCTGATACCGTTTTTATACAAAAAGGCAGCAGCTATCCTTCTACACAAGGGCAAAGGTCGTTATGAACACGTGGCTGATTACGTTGCTGGTCTGCCTTCTCGTCTATGAAGTTGTCGAGCACGTAATCCTTCCGCTGATTTGGGCTGTCCGCTATCGAAAACGCAAATCGGCATGCGGTTCTTCCGGCATGATCGGGAAAAAGTGTGTGGTGAAAGAATGGAACGGTTCTTCAGGCAAGGTATGGGTTGGCGGCGAATTGTGGCATGCGACCAGCCAATATTCGTTCAAGCCGGGAGCCGAAACAACGATTCAGGACATAAAGGGCTTGGAGCTCAAGGTTTCACCAAACGATGTTTGATCTGCCGATGTCCCATTAAGGTATCTGAGTTAACCGCAGAGAACATGGCGTTTGCGGTACTCGAATGCGGGAATAAACGACCTGTCCACCTCAGCCAGGCCGTGAATATTCATTTTGCAGAGTGGCATGCAGGGGAAGACCGCGCACATGAATCCTAAATGTATGTATCGCCTGAAAGATTATCGAATATACGAGTTCGCAAATGGCCGCCTTTGGTGGGAAGGTCATTCCGGATTTGGTTCGCAAATTAGCGGACCGTGCTATATCTGGGGTAACATTCTGGTGATAGGAGCTGCGCGTGGAAAGGAAGGCGGATTTTTAATATCGGAATTTCTGGACAGCCTGCGAAAGCACCCCGAATGGCAAAAGACCCGCTATTATTGCTTTGCATCCGCCCTAAGGAATGTGACTACCGGGCAGGTCGTCATCGAAGATCGATTAGTACAAAAAAAACCCGTGCCCGGCGAACCCGCCGCGGACGCCATACGCTTTAAGGAACCCGGCTCTTTTCGACTGGGGCGCTACCAGGTCAATGTCGCCACAGATGGTACCATAAAGTGGAAGTCTTCCGGTGGTGCGCAACAGATGACCAGCGGCCCGGCCTTTATCGAATCCGATATTCTCTTTTTTGACTCCGGGAAAATTGATGACGAGAAAACAACCAAAAGAGATTTTTTGTCCACGCTCCGCAAACTTCCTGAATGGGACCAAACGATTTTGTGGTGCCGCAGTTTGTCGCTAAAAGCTGTATCCAAAGAGCGGCGCGCGGCGCCTCCGCTATCGGTCCGGAAGAGCGTAACATTTTCCCAAAAGAAAACAAAATCCACTGGGAGACGCCACTGGGATTCTGCAAGGCGGCTATGGCCCCGAATGGTTTACGTCTATAAGGCAAGCGTGGATGGGGTGAGGTCGAAACGGCTCCAAAAGCGTCTGGCGAATATAATCCGTGAATTCAGGAATCAAATTGATTGAACACGACAATTTAAAGGAATCTGGTGTTAGGACCCGTAAACATTATCTGAACCGCATAGGGTTAGCCCCAATCAGTGCTATAATAACCGTCATTTGGCAAAGTTCAGGTGATCGTTTGCCTGTTGAAATGTCAATACTGAAGGGCGAAAAAGTTCAAAACCGAAACTCTCAAGATTAGACTTTAGGCTTCTTATGGGCACTACAGCTGCTTTGATTTTAGAATGTTAACTGGTGAAAAATCATCAGTTAAGATATCCCCTTCGATATCCCAGGTTGGTTTTTCAATTAGCATTTTTCCTACAGAATTAAGATTAAAGACAAATTGAAATTGATTTTGCAGTTGAAATAATTTCTTTTTAACTTTTTGGCGGGATAGGCCGTTCCTTTGCTGACTGGAAATTACAATTGCATTGGATGTTCCCTCAAAAATATAATTTTGCAATGCTACTTCTGAATATGTGCGTTGCTGATACTCATATAGCTTATTCCCATGATGTATATTTGAGACAACACATCCCCCATCTTTTACAATAAAAAACACTTCCTGTAAAAATTCTTTGGTGGTCAAATGGGAAGGAATATATGATCCATTAAAGGCATCAAGAACAATGATATCATACTTTATTCCCTTATATTTTGCTTGGCGAACATAAACTCTGCCATCTGCAACAATTATGCTCATACGCGCTGAAGGGCGAAAATTAAAAAAATCCTCTGCCACCTCAACTATCTCGCTATCTATCTCTACAACATCTATCTGCGCTGACGGAAAATATTCAGCAAATGTCGAAGGGATTATTCCTCCACCGAGTCCAATAACCAAAATATGTTGAGGTTGTTGGACAAAAGCCAAGCTAGCAAAAACCATTCTGGAATATTCCAAAACGTGCCTGCCTGGTGAATCAAGATCAATTGCAGATTGTATTTCAGCCCCTGGGCTTAGTGTGAACATGAGTTTCCGTATTGTATTTTCATCGACAACTCTGATGTAATGATATCGGCTTTCTTTTTCATAGATAATATTAGCGCTTCGAGTAGTTCTTTGGAAAAGCATAAAACCTAAAAAAAGAAATATATCTACTATTAGTAAAATAGCTAATGTTCTTTTTAACGACTGCCTATCGCTCAAAAAACTATTTCTTTTCCCTGGTTGCTTAGCACTCAAAACTACAATTCTTCCATTTACCTTAATTTGGTGAATTATTCTTCGAGGTAAAATAACCCAAAATAGCCACCGTTATCAATAGGAGGCCTGAAGCAAATAGTATATTTTTTATGCCTACCATCGTAATAAAGTAAAACGCTGTTATAATACATCCTAAAAAACTTCCTATTGTCGATGTTGCATAAAGCAAACCGCTGTTGACACCCACAGATGCAATTGAGCTTGTACTCAAGTGAATTGAATATGGAGAAACCATGCCAAGCAACACACTTGGAGGAAGATACAACAGAACACTGGATGCAAGCGGTCCAAAACGAGGGCCAAAATCCCAAAGCGTAATGGTCAGTTTATCATAATATAAAGGTAGAATCGCGATCAGTATGCCTGCAGAAGCTACGATTTTCATCAGCACATAAATTGATGCTAATTTTTGTGACAAAAAACCGCCCAAAAAATACCCCAAAGATAACGATAGCAGAAAAACACCAATAACACTGCCCCAGACCTCTATCCCAGAACCAAATACAGGGGCGAGCATGCGTCCCCCTAGTATTTCAACTGCCATAAGGACCCAACCACATATAAATACAATAATGTATATCAAAGTATTTCTTACCAATTATTCATTCCATTTTTGTTGATGCTCTGGAGCGAAAATCGCAATATACAGCCCCTTAAAAACATGCGGGGAGTATGTGTATACTTGATTGCTATAGTTCTGTGAAGTATTTTTCGATTCCGCACAATGCCTGGAAAATATCCGGGTGAGCCGGGACGCTTGAAAAGAGGCAGAGACGGGCCCCGGCTGCGATTTTGGGAATGTGCCGCGGAACCGAATTGCGGATTCGGTTAATCGAGCGTTATCCCGGCATCTGCAGCGGCATCGATGGCATTGTCGACAAAAATTCTGGCGAAATCATCGTTTTCACCAAGCCCCTCGTTCACGCAGACGACCTCGAATCCATTTTTCTTCAGTATGGACTTCCAGGAGTCCTCTTCATCACTCGACATGTCGTTAAGCGTGTGATCACCAGCGACAACCATGAAGGGCTTCAGAACGACTTTCTCTACTTTGTACAACTTCAACGTTTCAATAACGTCATCGATCCCGGGATAACCTTCCACGCAACCGATCGCGGTAACCAGTCCTGGATACATCCCACGCATGACGGATGCCAATTCGAGATAGGCACCGCCGCTGCCGGGTAAGAATTCATTCCCGTGCCCCAGATAGACAAGGCCGGCCTTTTCCTTCTTCGCCAATTTAATATCCGATGCCAATACGGCGGCAATCCTGGCAATATCTTCCGCGTAGGGGTGCTGGGTGCCATAAGTCCCCATGGCCGGACGCCCGAGCGCAATTTTGTGAAACGGTTTGTATCTGGCTTTTTTCATCGTTCCCATGTTCATCAAGGCGTCAACGTAGGTGTGCAAATCGAGAAACTCTTCGCCCATCGAGATATGAGTGGGTTGCAGAACAATGGTGTCAAATCCCTCGTTTTGCAGATCAGCAATCGTCGCAAGTGGCGTTTTTACGTGGAGCACGTCGGGGGGAATTTCAGGGTGCGCCTTGACATAGGCAGGATTTTCGGCCCGGTGCTGCCATTTTTTACGAATGATGTTCGATGTGAAAGCGATCCTCACCGGGGTATGAGGGTATTTATCCATAAGCTGAGAACGGATGTTCAAAAGACCATCGAGGGAGGATTCCACCGTGGTACCGAACATGGCAAGAACAATGGCACTTTTGTGTTCGATCTTGTAATCGCCGCTTGCAAGGCCGTTTTCGGCCGCCCCGAAAAGCACAAGCGTGACCGCAAAAAATAATGACACCAATCTCCTCATAGCGACCTCCAACCTTCCCGGCCTGGAAAATGAAAACCCCAGACCACGTTAGTAATTGATCCGGGGAGTCCCTTTTTTAACCCAGAATGCCATGACTTGCCCGCTTCCTGTCCAGCGATCACGAGCAATATCTCAGGCAGGTCTTCTGACTTGCGGATCAGCCTCCATCCACACCTTCCCAACCTGATAAGGCCAGTGGCAACGTCGTGGATTTCGTCCCCGCTCACAGCGGCGGGCCCGTCCCTGAATTTCACAGGGTTCCCTATTAAGCCTTTTTAAGGCACCTGAAAAGCAAACTATCCAAACAACAAGAGACTATGTCAACAAAAATTGCATAAGGGCTAACGGGTTAGGATGGGCTTTTGAGTAGAATCAGCTGCAATACACTGATATAATCCCACCCAAAACGCCCCCACCCAAATTTGTGATTACGTGCCACTGTCCGGAAACCAGCTAAATTACCGATAGGAAACGTTAATCCCCTGCACCGCACACCCCACCATTACACCGATTACGAAGCTTGCCCAAGCACTTGAAGGTCACCACCCGTCTGGCCGCCAGTATCATCGATTCGCCGGTGGCAGGATTTCGGCCACAGCGCTGAGATTTTTCCTTGACGCAGAATTTTCCGAAACCGCTGATCAGCACATCCTCGCCTGAGGCAAGGGCTCCTTTCATGAGTTCCATGAGAGTTTCGACTGCATGGCTGTATTGATTTTTTGTTAGACCGGTTTCCTGAGCGACAACCTGAACGATGCCAGCTTTTGTGAATGCCATGAAGTGGACTCCATAGAATTGTAAGTGGGGTAGGGGTAAGGAAAAAATTTACTTATCTCAGGGCGAGCCAAATATGTCAATAACCATAGTGGGTTAACACAAAATTACGCTGACAATAAGACTTTACAACGATTTCAGATATAGGACTTTTTCCTTCGGTCTCGCCTCCATTCCCATGGAGGTTTTGCTTGAGGTTCGGACCACAGCCCCAGCTTCTCAGCGCGAGCCCGCTCCTCGGCCTCCGCATGATCCTGCCAATCTGAATATCGCTGGAAATGCAAAGCGTACTTAAGTATAGTAGCAGGCGTCGACGGATGGCTTACACCGTCATCCAGCTTTTTGGAGACATTGAACAGAGCTTTGAGCACTTCGGGAGGGATGCCCAAACAGCGACTGATTGATGTCCAAAAAAAGGAGGAGATGGAAAAGAAGGGGTGTTGCCGGAAACGGCTGCCCCCGCTCTTTTTCTCAAACTGTCCAACGGCATAGCGGGCTTGGTTAGACAACGGCTTTGCAGCACTATCTCTTTTGTTTAGAACATTTTGTTTTGTTGAACTCCACTTCATGCATTTCTAAATTATTAGGTGATAATTTCAAAATATTCAATTTTCGCTATCAAAATTTCCCCATAAGAAAAACCATTAATTCATCATAAATGACCAATTGTCACCATGGTAATGATTCATAAAAATTTTTTACCAAAAGGTATGCATTCTCAAAAGGGGGTAAATCTTCATCAATTTCGGGGACTAAGTTTTCGTAGTCCCTTTTTGATCGCATTTTAGTTTCTTCTCGGGATAGCATATTTTTGTCCACTGATATACTTCGAGAATTAGCTTTACTAGTCAAGCTTTTTAAAATTTTAGTTTTTTCCGTATCTGTTATAGTTGGAAATCGGGTTAATAAAAAATTTAAATCGTATACATCCTGTCTTCTATATCGATTTCTGATTTCCTGTTGAATGATGGCCCGATATTTTTCTGCGATTAAGTCAGTGAAACTGTATACTGGGATCTCAGAGTCATGGGCAATTTTTAACATATCAACATCTTGGGTAAACTCATTGAAGCTATAGTCAACGGCAACAACTTGAGATGAGTTTTTATTCATCAATCTTTTATGTTCTCGAGTATTATGTTTGTATGCATAGCCAATTTTTAACTTTAAAGTTGGAAACGATGCTTCTTCAGAAGGGGGTTTCATTCGATGGGATTGAACAATACAGGAAAGACCGTAATCAAGTGTTTCTGCAACCAAGGCTAACTTATCATTAAAGTCTTTAATAAACTGTTCAGTAGTGAAGTCTGAAGCTTTTTGTTCTGTTGAAAAGTCTATGTCTCTAGTATACCTCGTGCTACCATACCTTATGGCTAAAAGTATGCCCCCCTTCATCACCATTTTATTTTTGAAATTTCCTAGCCTCGATATTGCTATCAATACAATATGAACTGCCTCTCTAAACGGTCTTGTCCTTGGATCACTTTCTGCTTCAACCCATTGTGTAATGTCATTTGAAGACATTCTATTCCTTTTCGATATTTATCGACAAACACCAACGCTCAGAATACTTGGCGCTATAGTCTTCAGTTGGGTCAAGTTTCCTGGATCCTCCCCTCTGAACAAATTTTAGCCAAGAGTCTATCCTTTTGTCCCGAATATTGCATTTTTCTTCTAGAACATAACCAGCACGTACTTTGTCAATTTGACTCCCATGTTGGTCTATCTCATCTATTATCAGATCAAGAAATGTATTGGCATGTTCCACATAAACATCGATAGCATGATTAATTCCACCACAAAAATCGGGCTTTTTTAACATATCCAAAAAAGTACGACCAATTGTAGAAACCCTCATTATTCGATCTCGGATTTTTTTAAAAGCTCCTAAATGTAGGCTCGAATAGACCATAACTCCAACTTTATTAATTTTATCAATTTTTATTCTATTTAAAGGAGGTAGGCCATTAATTAAGTAGTTTTGGATATTTTCTTCTCCTAAGTCTTTTACCATCCTATTTTTTGCATATCCCCTCCAATCTTTTACAGGTGGAGTCGAAACAAATAATAGTTTTGGTATTCTATCTGTTAAGCCATGGTACTCCATTGCAGACAAATGCGAGACGTATGCAAAGGGGTCAATGGAGCATAGAATTTCTTCATGAGCCGAGCTTTTCTTTCCCAGTATACTATATACATTCCTCAATCCCTTTAGTTGTTTAAGGATGCCATTGTCTTTTAGTTCTTTTAGGGATCGAGAGTAATCTCTATGGTCCGGATATGATTTTCGAAGATTAATTTTTTTGCCTTGGAATTGAGGCTTGAGGTAAAAGTTAAAAACCATTAGGCCTATTTGGTAGGGTGTGACAATGGGTTGTTCCAATTCACCAAGCGATAAGGTCAAAGCGGTCTGTAAGGTGAGGGGCTTAGGCATTAAAGATACTACCTTTCCGACATGATTGAATACTCCGCCATATATGTCCTAAGGACATATATGGCGGAGTTATTCATTTGTCAATAGTTTATTTAATTAATCGATTTTATCATATATTATTTGCTAAACTTAAATGGGTAGCAAGAAATTGTAATAAATGAAATATTTGATCTGAGGTGGCAGATTATAAGAAGGGTATCAGAGGGTTAAGACAAAAATGGGATGAATTAAAAATTATGGTGTATATGTCCTAAGGACATATACACCATAATATTAAATGTCAACCCCTTTTGCGTTTTTTCGAAACATACCCAATTTAAGGGAGGCGTAAGGAAAAATTAGCTACAGGACCGCACCAACTTCACCGCATACTGCCACCGGGGTCATGGCGATGCCGAGTACCGATGTCGGTTTTAGCCCGGAGGGATTTTACACTGCGGGTTGTAAATTGGGTTGGAGTCAACAATATAGGGCTAAAAACAAGGGGCTTAAGGGCGATTCTAAGCCCCTTGTTTTTATCTGATGGCGGGAGCGACGAGACTCGAACTCGCGACCTCCGGCGTGACAGGACCGTTATCCACGTATTCCATTTAAGGCGCGATTAGATCAACAGATCAAGAACTGTGCATCCTGCACGGTCGAAAAGGCTCGCTATCGGATTACTGGCTTACCTGTCTTAGAAGGCCTCTGTAACTTGATAAAATTTCATCATAGTGAGATATATGTTTCGATTCCCATTGAACGCCAGCGGTAAAGCCATTACAGAGGTGGAGACATTATATGAGCAACCCTACCACCGGCCAATCCCCATCTCCCAAGCAAATATGCCTCTTCGATACAGACAACGATCGTTCCCTTCTTGACCAGTTATTTTCGGAGTCCAAGCTCTACACCCAGAGCAAAGATTATAAAGATTTGCTCGATTTCGTCGTGCGGTTAAGAAATTTTGCCCCTTTCAACGCCATGTTGCTTCAGGTACAAAAACCTGGGCTCAGTTATGCCGCTTCAGCACGCGATTGGTATGATCGCTTCGGCCGCCGGCCTAAGGACGGTGCACGACCGCTTCTAATTTTGATGCCCTTCGGCCCGGTTTCGCTTGTTTATGATGTATTGGACACAGAGGGCAGGCCGTTACCTGAAGACGTATCCAGTTTTTCAGCTAACGGAAATATAAGCGAAGAGCACATACAATCATTTAAAGATAAGCTCTTAACAAAAAATATAGAATGGTTCCTGTTAGATAGGGGCGATAATAGTGCAGGTTCGATTTGCGTAGTTCAAAGTCCCCATGGAGATCAAGAAGAAACGAAATATAGGATATATGTAAACCGTAACCATAATCCAGTCGTGCAGTTTGGAACATTAGCTCACGAGCTAGGTCACCTATTTTTGGGCCATCTTGGTAAGGATCGAAACCTGAAAATTCGAGACCGTTGCCTTATAAGACGCTCTCTACAGGAATTTGAGGCAGAATCAGTCGCGTATATTGTCTGTAAGCGGAACGGGGTGGAATTGAAATCACAAACGTATCTATCGGGATATTTGGAAGCCGATACATCAATGAAAGATCTCGATGTGTACCAAATTATGAAAGCAGCTGGTCATGTTGAGACTCTGTTGGATCTATAAATCAGCAAACGAAACGACCATGGGGAGCAAGCGATTCTATTGTAACGTTGACATGCAAATGATGCCATTATACTGAATTAACCATGAGTGTCGTGTGCCAAGGAGCGCACTCATATATCGTTGCGCCGGTGGAGGACTAAATTCCTCACACAGTGCAACCCGCTATCAGACAACCAGAAGCTAAGCTGCGGTTGCAGCGCATTAAATGGCCGACGGTTTGCCTTACTTGCCGACGGGCAATCGACACCGCCGTAAATAGGGCATGGCAAGGCAAGGATTCCCTGGTAGGCTCCGGCTACGGTCGGGGCTTTTTTTATGCTGTATATTCGGGCAATAGGAAGGGGCTTAAATTTTGGCCAGAAAAGCGCTTACTTTAAGCTGACGGTTGGAAATAGGGTTGGAAATGAAAAAGGGGCTCACAAACCGAAGTCTGTAAGCCCCTGTTACTTTTGGCTCCCCAGCACGGACTCGAACCGCGGACTCGGTGGTTAACAGCCACCTGCTCTGCCGACTGAGCTACTGGGGAATAAATCGAAAGAACACTGAATTACCCAAAGAGCCCGATCTTGTCAAGCAAAAATTAGCGGGGTCACAATAAATTCAAAAGAGCTCGGGCTCTGAGGCGGTCTATGCGGTAAAATCATTTTTATCAATAAGTTATAAACACCTGTGCCTTATTATAGAGGATGCGCAGCAGGCGTTTTTTTGAGAACGCGTTTTCCTTGGTTATGAGGCATTCAGTTTACGAATGCGCAAATGAAGTTCATCGAGTTGCGCGGCACCGGCCTCCGATGGCGCATTGGTCAGCAGGCAGGCGGCCCGCTGGGTCTTGGGGAAGGCGATGACGTCGCGAATGGACTCGCTGCCGCACAGCATGCTGAGGATGCGGTCCAGTCCAAAGGCGATGCCGCCGTGGGGCGGAGCGCCTGATTCCAGCGCGGTTAAAAGGAAGCCGAATTTTTCCGTGTATTCGGCTTCTGAGAGGCCAAGCGCTTTGAAAACAGCGCGCTGCACTTCCGGTTGATGAATACGGATACTGCCCCCTCCAATTTCTGTACCGTTCAATACCAGATCGTAGGCCCGGGAGCGAACTTTTTCCGGTTTGACGGCCAGGTTGGCAAGGTCGTCGTCCAGGGGGGCGGTAAACGGATGGTGCAGCGCCTCGTAGCGTTTTTCGTTTTCATCGTATTCCATCATGGGAAAATGGGTAACCCAGACAAACCGGAATTCATCCGGATCGATGAGGCCCAATATCTGGCCGAGATGGTTGCGCAGGTGTCCCAGGGATTCGTTGACGACTTTGGGCTGATCGGCCACAAAAAAGACGATGTCGCCGGGAGCCATGTCCAGCCGTTCGGTTAGAGCCGCCTTTTCGGCCTCGGAGAAGAATTTGGCAATCGGGGATTGCCAGGCATCTTCCTTGACCTTGATCCAGGCCATGCCCTTGGCGCGGTAAACGGCGACATATTCCGTCAGGTCGTCGATCTCTTTGCGGGAAAAGGTGCTGCAGCCCTTGGCATTGAGCGCTTTGACGATGCCCCCGTTCTTGACGACATTGGCAAAGACCTTGAAATCGGATTGGGCGACAATATCCGACAGCTCCTTGAGCTCCAGTCCAAAGCGCATATCCGGTTTGTCCAATCCAAAACGTTGAATCGCTTCGGTATAGTCGAGACGCTCGAAAGGCGGCTGGAGTTCTTCGTCAAGCGTGTCTTTGAACAGCGCCGTAATGAGGCCTTCGCTGACCGCCATCACATCTTCTTCGCCGACGAAAGACATCTCCATATCCACCTGGGTGAATTCCGGCTGGCGGTCCGCGCGAAGATCTTCGTCCCGGAAGCACTTGACGATCTGGTAGTAGCGGTCGAATCCGGCAATCATGAGCAGTTGCTTGAAGATCTGGGGAGACTGCGGCAGCGCAAAAAAAGTGCCGGGGTTGACCCGGCTGGGGACCAGGTAATCGCGCGCGCCTTCGGGGGTGCTGCGGGTGAGCATCGGCGTTTCAATGTCCAGAAAGCCGTTGGCGTTCAAAAAGGATCGAATGCTGGCCGTCGCTTTGTGACGCAGCATCAGATTTTTCTGCAGGGCCGCGCGGCGCAGGTCCAGATGCCGGTGTTTCAACCGGATGGTTTCGGAGGCATCCACCTGGTCTTCAATCATGAACGGCGGCGTTTGGGCGGCGTTCAAAATTTTGAGCTCGGTGACCAGAATTTCAATCTCGCCCGTGAAGAGCTGGGGGTTGGTCATGCCTTCCGGACGATGATCGACCTTGCCGCGCACCGCGATAACGAATTCATTGCGCAGGGCCTGCGCCTTGTCGTGCACTTCCGGACTGATGGCCGGGTTGAAGACGACCTGGGTCAGGCCCTCGCGGTCACGCAGGTCGACGAAAATAACACCGCCATGGTCACGGCGCCGCTGGACCCATCCCATCAGGACGACTTCCTGACCGATGGCCGTTGCGGTGAGTTCCTGGCAGTGGTGGCTGCGTCTCATTGTGCCGAGTGTGTCCCCTGTCAATGCGATGACTCCTTGTTGTCCGATGATCTCGGATGGTCAGTGTGTGAGGCCGGAAACGGTTCTCAGTCTCCGGTCTTCAGAAAGCGTTCGATCAGGCGGTCTGCCAGATCGCGCATGGGTATGTCCATCTGTTCCTTGCTGGCCATGTTGCGCAGGGTCGCGGTGCCTTGCAGCATTTCCTGTTCCCCGAGAATCAGGACATGGGCGGCCCCGAGTTTATCGGCCCGTTTCATCTGGCTCTTGAGGCTTTTATCACTGTATTCCATTTCCGCGGCAATACCGTTGGTGTTCAATTGGCAGAGCCATTGAAAGGCTTGCGTCCGCGCTTTGTCTCCTAACGTGGCAATAAAAAGGGCGGGCTGAAGCGGTTCCGACTGGCGGATGGTGCCGACGATTTCAGCTAACCGGTCCAATCCGATCGCAAAACCGGTGGCCGGGATATCGGGTCCTCCCAGGGCTTGCGCCAGACCGTCATAGCGCCCGCCGCCGGCAATGGAATTCTGGGCGCCCAGCGCACTGGTCTGGATTTCGAAGGTGGTGCGGATGTAGTAGTCCAGGCCCCGCACGAGGCGGTCGTCAATGGTGAAGGCCACGCCCTGGTCCTTGAGCGCCTGTTGCACGGTCGCAAAGTGCGTCTGGCATTCGGCGCACAAATAGTCCGCCAGGGCCGGCGCGTTCGCGGTTGCCTCGCGGCAGCCCGGAACCTTGCAATCCAGAACCCGCAGCGGGTTGGTATCGCGGCGGCGCAGGCAGTCGCTGCAGAGATGGTCACCGATCCCGTCCAGAAAGGTCTGCAGTGCTTTGCGAAAGGCCGGGCGGCATGCGGGGCAGCCCAGGGAATTGATGTGCGGCTTGGCGTCTGTTACCCCAAGGGCGTTCATGAGGTGCACCAGCACCAGGATCAACTGCGCGTCGGCATACGGTGACGCCACACCGAAGATTTCGGCATTGATCTGGCTGAATTGCCGGTAGCGCCCCTTTTGCGGCCGTTCCCGACGGAACATGGGGCCGATGGTGTAGAATTTGTGGACCGCTTCCCGGGCATAGAGCTTGTGCTGCAGGTAGGCTCGCACGATGCCGGCCGTGGCTTCGGGCCGCATGGTCAACAGGTCGCCGCCGCGGTCCTGGAAGGTATACATTTCCTTTTCGACGATATCGGTGCTTTCACCGATGCTGCGGGCGAAAAGTTCGGTCTTTTCCAGCAGGGGCAGGCGGATTTCACGAAAACCGAAGGCATCGAAGACCGTTTTGGCCTGCTGCTCGATGGATTGCCAGAGTTCGGATTCGCCCGGCAGAATATCTTTGAACCCTTTGATGGACTGCAGTGGTGTCATGGTCGTTGCCGTATCTGTTCCGCGCCGCGTGCACCGGTTATCGATCTTTAAAAACGATGGCGGCGGCATTGATTAAAATCATATTGTCTATATTACCTGCGAAGGGTTAGTCAACAGCATAGTTCGCGCCAGTCTCTACAAGAGGATAGCGCGGGGGCCGTCGCCTGGCGGGATCGGTATTTGCGTTGGACTTTTAGGCCGGAATCCGTTAAAAATCAAAGTTTAGCGGATACTTACAAGTAATGGAGACTGCGGCCCCAAAGGCTGCACCAGGCTGAACGGAGGAGCGACCATGCAGAAACTGTTGTTGGCAATGCTCGTTGGATGCTTTTGTCTGACCCCGCTAAGCGCTTTCGGCGCCATGACGATCAAGCTCGGGGTGGTGACCAAGCCCGGGTCGGCCCAGAATATCGTTGCCGAGAAATTCAAAGCGCTGATGGAAGCGCGCTCCGGCGGTGAGGTGACCGTCAAGATCTATCATTCCAAATCCATCGGCAACGAAACCGAGATTCTGCAGCAAATCCAGATGAACACGGTTCAGATGGGGATCATCACGGTGGGTCCCTTCGACACCTTCGATCCGATCGTCCGTGTCGTCAACTATCCCTTCCTGTTCAAGAACAACGAACAGGCCGATGCCATCCTCGACGGCCCTCTGGGTCAGGAAATCCTGACAAGCCTTGAAAGTTCGGGGTTCAAAGGGCTTTGTTTTTCTGAAAACGGGTTTCGCAACCTGACCAACAACAAACGGGCCGTGCGGGCTCCGGAGGATGTCGACGGGTTGAAGATCCGTGTCATGTCTTCGGCGCTGCACAAAACAATCTGGCAGACCTTGGGTGCCAACCCTACCCCCATGCCCTGGCCGATCTATACCGAATTGGAACAGGGCGTCATCGACGGACAGGAGAACCCGCTCTGGGTGATGACGGAATACAAGTTTTACGAAATCCAGAAGTACATGACCTTGACGCGGCATGTCTACTCGCCCCACATTGATGTGGCCTCCCTGAGGTGGTGGAACACCATCGATGCCCCGACGCAGGCTATGATTTTGAAGGCGATTCGGGAAGCCGCCGACTACCAGCGCAAGGACAACAGGGAAAAGGATGCCGCCCGCCTGGCTTATCTCAAGGAAAAAGGGATGGAAGTTGAAGAATCACCGGATCTTGCCGCCTTCCGTACCAAACTGGTGTCGCTGCAATCCAACTCGATTTACAGTGATCCCACGGTGAATGATCTTCTGCGCCGCATGCTGGAAGCGACCCGCTGATTTTTTGAGAAATGGACTGCCATGAAGACAAACGGCCGCAGCCACCCCATTGACCGCTTCAGCCGACGCACCAACACGGTTATCGAACAGTCACTGCTGGGCTTGGGCATTTTGATGATCGGCGTCGTGGCGGCCCAGGTTTTCTTCCGGTACGTGTTGAACCATTCCCTTTTCTGGTCGGAGGAGCTGGCCCGTTACATCCTGGTCTGGTTGACGTTTCTCGGTGCCAGCGTGGCCTATCGGCGCGGCACTCATCCCCGCATCGACCTGTTTGTCTCCCGTTTCGGTTCGCGCGGTGCCCGGGCCATCCATGTCGGCGCCCACTTGGTTGCCCTGGCCTTTTTCAGTGTGCTCGTCATTTATGGCGCGCAGTTCGCCTATTTTGTGCGGCTGCAGATATCACCGGCCCTTCAGATTCCCAAATGGATTGTCATGCTGGTGCTGCCGATTAGCGGTATGGTCATGATCCTGCATGCCGTGGCGGCCATCGTATCGGATCTCGGGGAGCACACTTCGTGACGGCCGAAGTCCTGATTATTACCCTGCTGGTGCTGTTTGCCCTGAATGCACCCATCGCCGTTGCCATCGGCGGTGCGTCGGTGGTAGGCATTCTGGTTCAGGGCGATTTTCCGATGATGGTCATGGCGCAGCGCATGTTCGGCGGCACGGACTCGTTTCACCTGCTGGCCGTGCCGTTGTTCATGTTTGCCGGAGCCCTCATGGAAGCCGGCGGCATCAGCCGCCGCATCATCGATCTGGCCAATGCGTTGGTAGGATGGCTGCCCGGTGGTCTGGCGGCGGTGACGATCGTTTCGGCGATGTTTTTCGCCGGGATTTCCGGTTCGGCGGCTGCGGATGCAGCTGCCGTAGGCGCCATCCTGATCCCGGCCATGAAGAAATCCGCCTACGACTCGGATTTTTCAGCGGCTGTTCTGGCCTCGGGCGGATCGATCGGTGTCATTATCCCCCCTTCGATTCCGATGATCATCTTCGGTTTCCTGACCGGCGCATCGATCGGCCAGCTGTTTGCCGGCGGAATTCTGCCGGGCCTTCTGGTAGGGACCTCGCTGATCGTGGTGGCCTCGGTGATTTCGAAACGCCGTGGTTACGGCGCGACGTTCCCCTTCTCTTTAAGGCAGGTAGGGCGCACCTTTCGAAAGGCGCTTCTGGCACTGGGAGCACCGTTGATTATTCTGGGGGGCATTCTGCTGGGGGTTTTTACGGCCACCGAGTCGGCGGCCATTGCAGTCGTCTATGCCCTGGTGGTCAGCATGGCGGTGTACCGGGAGATCCAGTGGCGCCAGCTTCCGAAAATTATAATCGATGCCGCCGTTACGGCCTCCGTGGTGATGTTCATCATTGCAGCCGCTTCGATTTTCAGCTGGATCGCCGCCATCGAAGAATTGCCGGCCCGGTTGGCCGGAGCGCTTTTGGCACTGACCACCGATCGCGTGTTTTTGCTGCTGCTAATCAACCTGATTCTGCTGATCGCCGGTACCTTTGTGGAGACCACGGCGGCCCTGATCTTGCTGGTCCCCATGATTGTCGCCATGCTGCCGGCCCTGGGGATCGACCTGGTGCAGCTCGGGGTCATTGTCGTGACCAACCTGGCCATCGGCATGCTCACACCCCCCATGGGCATCTGCCTGATTGTCGCCGGAACCATATCCGGTGACCGGCTGGGGGCGATCGCCTGGCGCATCGGTCCGTTTTTGTTGGTGCTCTTGATCGATTTGATGGTTGTGACATTCTATGCGCCGTTGACCATGTGGTTGGCGGGCATGGTGGCGCATTAGCGCGATTCGACCTGAACCAAAAGATACCGCTTCCGGCCGGACAACAGGATCGGCAGAGGTGACCCGATCAGGTGAAATGCCAGATTTTCTTTTTGCCATAGAAAAGGAGGACAATGATGGCTGCAACGGTGACGATTCCCCGCCTGTGGGACATGAAGGAAAAGCAGGAGAAGATCGTGGCGGTGACCGCCTATGATTTTGCCTTCGGGCAGCTGGCGGATGCAGCCGGTATTGACATGATCCTGGTGGGCGATTCCCTCGGCATGGTGGTGCAGGGGCGCAGCAATACCCTGCCCGTGACCATGGACGAGATGATCTACCATACCGGCATGGTGGCCCGCGCGGCCCGGCGCGCCCTGGTGGTGGGCGACATGCCGTTCATGGCCTACCAGGCGGAACCCGCCGAAGCGATCCGCAATGCCGGACGGTTCATCAAGGAGGGGGGCGCCGTGGCGGTGAAGCTGGAAGGCGGTGTTTCCGTCAGCCCCATGATCCAGGCCATTTCGTCGGCCGGTATTCCGGTCCAGGCCCATATCGGGCTTACTCCCCAGTCGGTGCACCAGATGGGGGGGTACCGGGTCCAGCGCGATGAGGAACGCCTGGTCGAGGATGCCCTCCAGGTGGAGCAGGCCGGCGCTTTTTCGGTTGTCCTGGAGGGGATTCCTACCGCGATTGCCACCAAGATTACCCAGCGGTTGAAGATTCCCACCATCGGTATCGGTGCGGGCCCGGCCTGCGACGGGCAAATTCTGGTGTTGCACGACCTGCTGGGGTTGAGCCAGCGCCATGTCCCTAAGTTTGTAAAACAATACCGGCAGCTGGCGGTGGAAGTGCGCAACGGTCTGGGCGAATATGCCGAGGATGTCCGCGCGGCGCGTTTTCCGGCGCCGGAGCACTGCTACGACTAACAGGCTGTTGAAAAACTATTGCGCTTGGCAATACGGTGTTAAAATCCTTCTCAAAATGCTCATTTATTGCACATAAACTGCGCTTTTTCGTCGGATTTTGCCTTGTCTTGCCTACGCTCATGACGTTTTTCAACAGCCTGCTAAGAAGCGATCGCAAAAAAAGTCTTTTCGCCCGATATCGGCGTTGCGTCCTTGTCTCAAGTACTCGACATACTTGTGTATGCCTGCGGGTTGATCCTTGGCCTCGCCTTGATATCTAACGAAAAACCTCATTTTGAACCGGACACCTGCAAGTCTCTTTGAAAGTCATGGATGGATCTCAATTTAGCGCGGCCAAAAGACCGGAGGGATTGGCATGAAATCACGAACCTTTGCCATAATTGGTTGCGGAAAGGTCGGGGTCACCCTGGCCTGGCACCTGGCGCACATTGGATACCTGCCGATTGGGTTTGCCAGCCGTCGCGCGGCATCGGCCCACGCCGCAGCCGAAAGCGCCGGCGGCGGGCGGGTTTGTCGTGATCCCTGGGAGGCCGCCGCAAATGCGGACCTTGTGTTCATCACAACACCCGATGCGACGATCGCTTTCATAGCGGAGTGTTTGGCCGAACACAAGGGCCTGAAGCGTGGGGCGGTGGTGCTGCACTGCAGCGGCGCCCTGTCATCAGAGATCATCGCAACCGTGCGCCGCTGCGGGGCCCATGCCGGGTCGCTGCACCCCTTGCAGAGCTTTGCCGCGCCGACTTACCCGGAAAATCCTTTTCGGGGCATCGTCATGGCCGGGGAAGGCGACGACGAGGCACTGGATCTCGCCCGCGCGATTGCTTCCGGCTTCCAGGCCGCTTTTTTAAAAATCGAAACGGCGCATAAAACCCTCTATCATGCCGCTGCCGTGGCGGCCTCCAACTATCTGGTGACCCTTTTGGCCGCATCCACGCGGCTGCTGGAAGGAAGCGGCATTGCACCCGAGAATACCCTCCAGGTGCTGCTGCCGCTCGTGCGCGGTACCTTGAATAATATTGAAAAAAGGGGGGTTGCCGACGCCCTGACCGGACCGATTGCGCGGGGCGACGTCGCTACGGTTGAAGCCCACTGCCGCAAAATCGAACAGTCGCTTCCCGATTTACTGCCGTTTTACCAGGTGCTGGGCCGTTACACGCTGCCGCTGGCGCAAGGTAAGGTGAGTGCCGACAAGCTTCGTGAGCTGGCCGCCCTCCTGGGTCGGTCTTGACGGCGGGTTCTATAAGCCTTCCCGCCGGACCGCTGCTGTCGAACCTGTGCTAAATGGCATGCAGTGTCAGGGGCTGATCCTGCAGGTCCTGGTTGGCTTTGGTCAATAATTCCTCGGAAGAGACAACGGCCGTCGCCGTGCGGTCTTTGTCGAGGCGGCTGAGGTAGCGCCTGGCCACGTCACCGACGGCGGTCCGATTTAAGGCCAGCAGACGTTCCTTGAACCGCTGGCGCTGATCATCTTCGAGGCCAACCAATTTCCGATAAAAGGCTTTACGGGCCGCGGGACCGGGCGGATCCGGCTTGTCGATTTCCGAGCAGACCTGGAGGATGGCTTCCCGGATATCGTCTTCGGTGTAACCGCCGGATGCAATAAAATCGGCAACTCCGGCATAGACATCGATCGTTCTTCGGATATGGGGGTCGCGATAGGAGCCGAAGGCGAAAAGGCCGTCTTCCGGATTATAGCTCGCGAATCCGCCATAGGCACCACCCTTTTCCCGAATTTCGCGATGCAGATACAGGGACCGCAGCAGTTTGGCGAGAACCGCCAGCGCCGGGGCGTCTTCATGGTCGTAGCGGACACATTGAAGGGCTTGGGCTACGAAAGATACCGCGGTGCCGGTGTGCCACCCCTCCCAGACCGTTGGAAGATCCGGTGGCGCAATGGGAGCGCGGCGGCTGGTGTTCGAAGATCCCGGAAGGTCATTCAGGATGTCGAGGGCCTGTGTTTCCGCAGTGGCCAACCCGGTGCTATCCCCGATGAGCGCAATTTTGATGTTTTCCCGCTGGAAGATGCCGCGGGCGATTTCCGCGAGCTGCACGCTGGTTTTTTCCAGTAGGGTCGCATCGTTTTCGATCGCCTGGGTCAGTTCCTTGATGGTTTTAAGCTGGTGAACACCGTGCCAGATTTCATTCAGATGGGCGGATGGCGTCATGCGGCGGCTGGCCAATGACATGGCCAGGCGATGGCCGTTGTGAACGACCGCGCTTTCCTGCATGGCCCGGAATTCTCCGAGGAGACGGTTTAACTGTTCCAGATCGGAGAAGCGGATCTGGTGCAGCAGTTCGCTGATAATGACGAAGAGCCTTTCCCGGTTCCGTTCGAGGCATTTTCCCCCCATGGTGATCATGGGCAGGGACGGGCCGTCCGTGTCAAAGCGCGTGCGCGCCTGGACGGACAGGCCGAAGCCGCCGGTGTAGCGATCCAGGTAGCGGGCCAGTTCGACATAATCCCTGGTGGCTGTTCCCATGCGTGAAACGGCGAAACAGAACAATGGCAACAGGGGAAGGTTTTCCGGAGCAACCGATTCGATGCCCATCGCCGACGAAAAGTAAAAGATGCCGCCCGTCGGCTGGGAGTACAGGTAGAGGCGGTCATCACGGATGGCTGTCGTTTCGATACGGTTCACCAAGGGCGGGATATCTTCGATTGCGAGCGTCGGCAGGACGGTGATATCTTCTTCCGCTTCCTGAAGGCGCTTGAGGCGTTCGGCATCTTCCCCGATGCGAATGATATCATCCGGCCTCAGAGCGGCCTGGGCGGCGCTGAGCCTGTCGATTTCAGCCTGCTGATCTTTTGCCGCCAGCGCCTGGTCCGGTAACAGCTTGAAAACGACGCGATGTGGGTTTTCTATGAAATGCCGCCGCAGGCGGTGCTCAAAGAACCGGGGCGTCGCCATCTCACGGCGCAGGCTGTCGATATCTTCTTCAAACTGCAGCAGCCGGTGGGGTTCCCCACCGTGAATCCAGGTGCTGGTCATGGCGACAAGCAGCTTGAGGCCGTAGGGATAGGGGGTGTTCGTGATTTCGCGGCGATGAAATTCAACCTGGTGAATGGCGCTTTCAATCAAATCCTGATCGATCCCGTCTTCGTACAACCGGGTCAGGGTCGAAAGGATGAGGTCGGTGATGTGGCTTTCGTCCGATAGGGCGACATCTTTCAGACCGCAGAAGAAGAGCGTGTCGCGGTTATCGGCATCGAAACCTGTGGCATCCGCCAGGGTCGACCCCAAGCCGGATTCCAGCAGCACTTTGCGCAGGGGCGAGGCTGGATTGCCCAAAAGAATCTGTTCGATGAGGGTCAGCACCAGCCCTTCAAAAACATCCTGGATATCCGTTGCCAGCCAGGCAATCCCGATCTGGCATTTACGGGTGGGATCTTCGCCCGGCGCAAGAGGATAGCGATATTCTGCTTCCCGCGGTTTTTCCCAGCGCGGCTGGGAGGGAACTTCCGTCTGGGGATCGATGCGCTCGAATTCGTCCAGGACTTTGTGGCTGATAAACGCCAGATGATCCGCCAGCGGGAGATTGCCGTAGGAGTAGAAAAAGGCATTGCTCGGGTGATAGTGGCGCTGATGGAACGCGCGCAGATCCGCTGTCGTCAGATCCGGAATCGCGCGGGGATCGCCGCCGGAATTGAAGCGGTAGGTGGTGTCCGGGTAAAGGGCGTGCAAGAGCGAGCGGCCCATCACCTGATCCGGTGAGGACATGGCACCTTTCATTTCGTTGTACACCACGCCTTTGTACACCAACCGTTGATCACCATCGGCGTTTTCTTCGAACTCCATGCGATGCCCTTCCTGCTTGAAGCTCATGCGCTCCAGCCGGGGAAAGAAAACGGCGTCCAGGTAGACATCCAGAAGGTTATAAAAGTCCTTTTGGTTTTGCGTGGCAAACGGGTAGAGCGTCCAGTCGGAAGCCGTGAAGGCATTCATGAAGGTGCTCAGACTGCGCTTGAGCATGGAAAAAAACGGATCACGAACCGGGAATTTCCGGGAACCGCACAGCACCGTATGCTCGAGAATGTGCGCCACACCGGTGGAATCCGTGGGAACGGTCTTGAGGGCCACCCCGAACGCATTCTCGCGGTCGGGACATTGGATATGGATATACTGGGCATTGGTAAGGTCATGCACCAGTGAATAAAAGACGCCGTTCAGGTGCGGCAACGGAACGGCTTTTGTTACTGTAAAGCCCTGGCAGGTGTCACCCACGGCCAGCACAGGGGGGGCGGGGCTCATTTTCGGCAATGTCATGGGCATCCTTGTCGTAAGGGGGAAATAAAATTGGTTTACAGACGCGTTGTGGTGGCATGACCACGCCCGCCTCAGGAGACGAAAATGGTCGGAGGATCAGGACGCCACGTAGATGCCGCGGCTTTTGCGTTTGATTTTCTCCATTTTATGGAGACGGAAAATGACGTTGCGAATCTTCTTGTCGTCATAGCCGGTCTTGTTCTGAATGTCTTTGAAGGACGACCCCTCCGGGGCCTTTTGGATGACATCGAAGACGGTGTCAAGCGCGGTCACCGTGCCATTTTTTGCGGCACCCTTGTTTTTGGCCGTGAAGCGTGCCCGGGTGCTGCCGGACCGGAGGAGGCGTTCGATCTGGTCAAGACGCGCCTGGAGTTTGTCAAGGTCATTTTTGGTCGGAATATTATAATTTTGAATGAAAAATTTTACCATGGCGTCAAAGCTCACCGATTTTCCTTTTTTGCGCGTCATGTTTTCCTCCTTCGCAACCCATTCGACACGAGTCCCAATCCTTGTTGGTTAATGGGGGATGACGTATCCTACCGGAGGGCAACGGCCTAGCCAGTTGCGCGGCAGGCCCATTGGCCACGGGGGATCAAATCGATGTCGTCTGGGGCGTCCGGTTGTTGCGGTATGTGTCGATGCCGTCAGGAAAATTTACTTACGAAATACCTAAAGTCAAGCGGCTTGTGATCGAATTAAGTCAATTTGTCAACAGGTGCCAAAGGGCTTGCCAAGTCGGCCCCTTTCCGGTAGTCCAGATGGGGCCATCGTTCTTTCGAACAGGCTAAGGAAAAACCAATTTATGACGTCGCCTCGTATTTTACTCAAAGTATCGAACCTCAGGCCCAAGAAAAGTCTCGGCCAGAATTTTCTGCTGAACCAGACCCTGGCAGAGACCATCGTGGATCGTGCCGGAATCAAAGAAAATGACCATGTTCTTGAAATCGGCTGCGGGCTGGGGGCCATCACCATTCCAGCGGCTAAAAAAGCAGCGCGTCTCGTGGCCGTGGAAAAGGATGCGCAACTGCTCGAATTGCTGCGTACGGAGTTGGCGGTTCAGCAACTGTCCAATGTCGAGCTGGTCCATCAGGATATTTTGACCCTTAATTTCACGGATTATTTCGGCCCGGAAACACCATCGGTCATCGTCATCGGGAATTTGCCGTATAACATTTCCTCCCAGATCATAGTTCTTCTGATCGCTTCACGTGCGTATATCCGGCGCGCGCTTCTCATGTTGCAGAAAGAAATGGCCCAACGGCTGATTGCCTCTCCGGGGAATCGCGATTACGGGCGTTTGTCGGTCATGCTGCAGTATGGCGCCGACGTCAACGTAGTTGCAGAAGCCCCGGCCAACTTGTTTTATCCTCGCCCCAAGGTTGATTCGCAGGTGATCAGCGTGACCACCAAGGAGCATATCCCCTATCCGGCGGATGACGAGCAGATGCTTTCCCGCGTGGTTAAAGCCGGCTTCTCACAGCGTCGTAAAACCCTTCGCAACGCGCTGGCCGGAAACATCCTGAACGCCGATCACGCTCAAGTGGAAAGTTGGCTCGCACGCGCTGATATCGATTCCCGGCGCCGGGCGGAGACCTTGGCGGTCGAAGAATTCGTGCGCCTGGCGAATCTCATATCCCGGGATGGGGGATAGCCAACGGCCGTGTTTGACATGCCCGGGCAATTTCAATAAAAACGAACAGCCCATCGACGCCGATGGCATCGCCCCCCGGATGAAAATTCCTCAAAGCAGGACGCGGCAAGCCTGCGTGGTAGGCGACCGATTAATGATAACATGCCTGATGACGATCATCGGCATTCAGGTTGCGGAGATTGCCGCCTTAACCCCATAGCATGTTCGTTATCAGAGGTTTTTCATGGATAAAATGACAGACGCCAAGATCCGGCTGTGGCTCAAGAACCATAATCCGGCCATTCTGGAAAATTACACCCGGTATCAGACCGAATCCCTTGCCGACTTTTCATTGCCCGATGATGGCGTTTCGTCCGGCCCAGAGCCTTTACGGACATGGCTGGAAAACCGCCATCCGGACATATTGGCGCAAATCCCCCTATGGTAGACGGCTGCTTGTTTCAGGGGGGCCGGGAATGGACTCTCCCTGACAACAGCGGCGATGTCTTCCATCCAGACGCACAGCGGGAACATCCCCTATGAAAAGAGAAGATGCCATCAAGGCTTTCGCGGCCCATGTTTCCTCCGGTAAAGTGGCGTTTTTCCGTCAATTCGGGATGGATTTCGTCATGGGCGAGCGCCACGGCCCGTTTCTTCACGACCAGGACGGCACAAAAAAACTTTTCAACCTGCATTCCAACGGTGGCGTTTTCAACTTGGGGCACCGTCATCCGGTCCTGATCGATGTCCTGAAAGAAAGCCTGGATCGTCTCGACATCGGCAACCATCATCTGATCAGTCCTGAGCGGGCCTTATTGGCGCGAGATCTGGCGGCCCTCATGCCGGGGGATCTGGATTACGCTGTTTTTGCCTCGGGCGGCGGGGAAGCCGTGGATCTGGCCATCAAGGTGGCCCGGGCCCATACCGGTCGGGCCGCGATCATTTCCGCCAAAGGGGGATATCACGGTCATACCGGACTGGCCCTGGCCACGGGCGACCCCAAATACCGCCGGCCTTTCGGTCCCCAGCCGTCCGGTTTCCACCAGGTGCCTTTCAACGATGTGGCCGCTCTGGCAGAAGCCCTGGATGAAAACACAGCCGCGGTTATCCTGGAGACCGTACCGGCCACCCTGGGCATGGCCCTGGCCGACGACACCTACTTTGCCGATGTCCGTCGGAGGTGCGACCGGGTCGGGGCCCTCCTGATTCTGGACGAGGTCCAAACCGGTCTGGGCCGCACCGGACGGGTCTGGGGTTTCGAGCATTTCGGGGTCCAGCCGGATATGGTCATCATCGGCAAAGGCCTTTCCGGGGGGCTTTATCCCATGAGCGCCACCATCCTTCGGCAACCGCTGGAAGCGGTGTTTCACGCCGACCCCTTCATTCATATTTCGACCTTCGGGGGAGCGGAGCTCGGATGCCCCGTCGCCCGCAAGGTACTGGAACTATCGTCCCATCCCGATTTCTTGGCCCATGTGCAGGCCCTGGCCCACCATTTCCGGGAAGGATTCGAAGCGCTTCAGGCCCGGCACGGCGGTTTTTTCCGGGGCGTCCGCCAGCTGGGATTGATGATGGGGCTCGAATTGCAAGATGATTGGTGCGGTCCCATTCTCTCCAAAACCGCCTATGACCATGGCCTTCTGATGGTTTACGCCAACAACGCACCGGCGGTGTGCCAATGCCTGCCGCCACTGACCATGGGGCTCGATCGTGTTCCATGGGTGCTGGAGCGCCTGGATCAGGCGCTCACGGCAGCGGCCGAATTTCGTGAGACCCTGGGCTGACATCCAACCGGCTCCGACCTGGTGCGCCGCCACCGGCGGATTGCCCGCAATCGAGGCATGATGACTCTGATGGAACACGACTTGTCCGTCGACCGGGAATTTCTGGAACGCTTTGAGACGGGGCTGGATCCCCAGCATCCCGAGACGTCCCGGATTCCGGCCCGCATCCTGGGATATGGTGAAATATCGAGTATCTTTGCCATCGAAGGGATGCCGGCGGTCGCATTCAAGCGCATGCCGATTTTCAGCACGGTCCCGGAAGCCGAATCCTATGCGGCGATGTTTCACACCTACAGCCGGCACCTTGCGGAGGCCGGATTGACCCTTCCGGCGCAGGCCACGGCCGTGGTTCCTTCGGCCGGCGAGGGCGTTGTTCTCTACATCGTGCAGCGGCAGCTGCCGGGTCAAGACTTCGGCCATCATCTCATCCATGCGGCCGACCGTGATGAAGTGCTGTTGTTGATAAGCGATATCGTGGCGTTGATCGACGGTGTATGGGCCTTCAACGCCACCCGCAAGCCGCACCTGGAACTGGCCCTGGACGGGCAGTTGTCCAACTGGGTGCGCTCCATGCAGGAGCCATCGCATGCGGTGCTTTATATCGATACGAGCACCCCGCTGTTCCGAATCGACGGCCGGGAACAGCTGGATCCCGAAAAACTGCTGAAAAGTGCGCCGGGCGCCCTGCGCTGGATTCTCAGGCGGTTTTTCCTGGACGATGTTATGAATCGGTACTATTCCCACCGCGACGTGGTGATCGACCTGATCGCCAACCTCTACAAAGAACAGCGGCCGGATCTGATTGTCCCCGTGACCGAGGCCATCAACCACTCTTCGACGTTTCTGGACCGGCCTATCCAGCCGGAAGCGGTGGATCGTTATTACCGCAGCGACCGCATCATCTGGACGCTGTTTCTGGCATTCCGGCGAATGGATCGATGGCTGTCCCGGCATCTATTGCGCCGTCGCTACGAATTCATTCTTCCCGGCCCGATCAAACGGTGACGATTATATGTGCGATACATTCGTAGCAACGGCAGCTGCTACGGCCGACGGGTCGGTGATTTTCGGCAAGAACAGCGACCGGGAAGCCAACGAGGCGCAGGCTCTCGAATATCATCCGGCGCGGGAATACCCGCCCGGTGCACGTCTGCAATGTACCTATATTGAAATCCCCCAGGTGACCGCCACACGTGCGGTGTTGCTCTGCCGACCGTTCTGGATGTGGGGGGCGGAGATGGGGGCCAATGCGGCGGGTCTGGTGATCGGCAACGAGGCGGTATGGACCCGGATGCCGCTGAACCGCAAGGAAGGTCTGACCGGCATGGACATGCTGCGCCTGGCCCTGGAGCGGGCGGGAACGGCGGAGCAGGGGGTGGACGTCTTGGCCGGTTTGCTGCGTGATTTCGGGCAGGGCGGGATCTGCGGCTACCGTGACCGCCGGATGGCGTATCACAACAGCTTTATCCTGGCCGACCCGCAAACCGCCTGGGTCATGGAAACGGCAGGGCCGTTTTGGGCCGCCAAACGCATCCAGAGCACCTATGCCATCAGCAACGGACTGACGCTCGGGGCTGATTTCGATCGGGCTCATCCCGACCTGACCCGTCTCAAGCCCGGGGGCAAGCCCTTCCATTTCGCCCGTCATTTTGCGGATCGCTTCTACACCTTTTTCGCGGCGTCGCGTGCCCGGCGCGCATGCGCCCAGACGCATCTGCAGGCGGCTACCGGCCAGATCGATACGCCCTTGGCCATCCGGGTGCTGCAAGATCACGGGACCGCTTCCTACCGGCCGGACAGCCACTGGCTGGGAGATCGCATTTGTGCCCACGCCGCCAACGGATTGACCCGCAACGCCAGCCAGACGGCCGGGTCCCTGGTGGCCCATTTGCAGCCGGGCGATTCGACGTTCTGGGTGACGGGAACCGCCGCGCCGTGCACCTCGCTATTCAAGCCGGTCTGGTTTTCCGGTGACCTGCTGCCGGATGTGGGTCCCCCGCCGCAAGGTCATTTCGATCCGGCCTCTCTGTGGTGGTTCCACGAGCAGTTTCACCGTCGATTGCTGCTGGATTTCGAAGCGGGTTCCGCAAACTGCCGTGCCGAACGGCAGACCCTTCAGGCCGACTTTCTCCAGGAGGCCGGTGCGATGACCGGCCGTTCACCATCGGACATCACGGCCGAGGCCTTTCGTCGTTCCGGTGACTGGACGGCGCGCCAGATCAGCCGCTTGTCGTCGCCGGAAAGGGGCCTGACGTCCCCTCCTTGCCGGTTCTATCGACGCTACTGGCAGAAGCTGAACCGTCAAGCCGGCATCCCATTCTGACGGTTGGGTGCTCCGGTGCTACCGCTGCTTTCCCCAAACGGGGCGGGCGCGCCAGGGGGCATGATATCTAGTGCCCATCCAGAAATCGGCAAATTTTGTTGAGATCAAGGCGCGCGAAAAATTTAACTGCAGGCATATGGATGATATGCTGAGGATTCCATTTTTCGCGCAACGCCGATATTTATCCGCCTCCGGCGGGTCGGACAAATTGGCCATTTATGGACGGGCACTATCTAAAGGGAGTTGATCTATCTCCTACCGCTTTGATACGATTAATCTTACATTGACCAATGACGATCGTGCGCAGGGGGGGCGGGGGTGAGTCCCGCCATGGATTTGGAAAATGGAAGCTTTTACGCAATTCGGTAAATACCAGATTCTTGACCGCATTGCCTTTGGCGGCATGGCGGAGCTTTTCCGTGCCAGGATCCAGGGCGATCAGGGGTTTCAAAAGCTGGTCGCGGTCAAGAAGATGCACGCCCATTTCGCGATCGAACCGGAGGTGGTCGAGGCGTTTATCGAAGAGGCCAAGCTGGCCGCTTTCCTGCAGCACGCCAATATCGTCCAGATCTACGATTTTGGTTGCCGGGATGACGCTTATTTTATCGTCATGGAATATCTGCAGGGCAAGGATTTACGCACGTTGACGACGGCCCTGGAGGCGCGTCAGCGTCCGCTGGGGTTCGAAAACAGCCTTGCCGTTGTGGCGTCGATATGTTCCGGGCTGGAGTACGCGCACCGCCTTTCCGACATGGCCGGTCAGCCGCTGCATATCGTCCACCGCGACATCAGCCCCCAGAATATTTTCGTGACCTATGCCGGCCAGGTCAAAATCCTCGATTTTGGGATTGCCAAAGCCACCGACCGCGGGGATACCACCGAAGCCGGGGTGCTAAAAGGCAAAGTGGCCTATATGTCCCCTGAGCAGGCCCAGGGGAAAATCATCGATCACCGCTCCGATATATTTGCCGTCGGCGTTATCCTGTATGAGCTGCTTACCGGGCGACGTCTGTATCACGGCAATACTATGGAAATCCTGCGGCGGGCGCAAACCGGTGAGTTCACGCCGCCTGAGGACTGCCTGCCGGATTTGAGCCCGGAACTGCGCCACGTTTTTCAGGGCCTTCTGGCCGTCCGACCGGCGGACCGTTTTCCGGACTGCGCGGTGGCCTTGGCGGCCATCGAAGAATGCCTGGGCGATCTTTCCTCCCGATCCATCGAGAGACATCTGGGGGACCTCGTCAGCGACCTGTTTGCCGAAGATAAAATGGCGGAGGAGACCCAGCTGCGGGACCTCATGGCCGGCCAGACCCTGTCCGACACGCTGGAACCGCCGGACACCAATTCCGGTTCTGACCCGGTTCCATCGAAGGGCGCGTTTGGTTATCACCCCTTTGCGTCACCGTCAAAAACCATGCGCAAACCCGGTTGGCGATGGTTGCGGTTAGGCCTTGCCGGCTTTCTGGTGGTGGCGTTTTTTTTCATGTGGGTGCGCTGGCACATTCCCGGTAAAAACCAGGGGCAGTCCCTTGAAGCATTCCAGGCGCGAAACTTTGAGGAAACAGCCGTATCGATCGGCGCCGAGCAAGAGTCGGCCTTGCAGGGACCCGGATCGCTGGCGGCTGACCTGTTGCCGCTCGAGCAGCAGGCGCTTTCCCTGATGGCTTCAGAGCCGCAAAAGGCCGGGGAGCTTTGGCGGCAGGTGATCGAACGTGCGCCGGACAATATCCGGGCCCATTTCAACCTCGGGTTGGTTCTTTTAAGACAGGAGGACTATCCGCAGGCCATTCCTGCCTTTGAGCGGGTTCTGGCGCTTGATGAAGGGATGACCGACGCACGCTTTAACCTGGGCTTCGCTTATGCTAAGATGGGACGTTACGACGAGGCCACGTTGCAATATGGGCAGGTGGTCGATCAGGCTCCGGCTTACCTTGACGAAGTCCTGTTTAATCTGGCCATTGTTCAGGATTTTCAGGGCGATCGGCCAGCAGCGGCCCGGAGCCTTCACGGCGCGCTTCGCTACAACCCCCACAATGTCAGGGCAATCAGCTATCTGGCGCGGATGGAAGGCCGTTTTTCTTCACCACCATGAAACGATGCGGTTGGCGACTATTCTGCGGCTGGGCACTGCTTCTGTTCCTGCCTTTCGGTCTGACGGCCTGTACGGCCTTTAAACCGAAAGTGGAACCCGTGACGGCCCAAAGCAAGGCGCCGCCACGCAAGGTTGTGTTGCCCAGCGTAACCTATCAAGGCGTTCCCTGTTATTTGCACGAGGTGCGCTGGCCGGAGGAATCACTATCGGTGATTGCCCGCTGGTATACCGGGAATGAGGGGAACGCTCGGATTCTGGCCAAGGTGACCCCCAATCTCCGAACGAACGATTTACGCAAGGGCGATGTGGTGTTCATCCCGCAGGAATTATCCCGCCGCACCGACTCCATGACCCACAGCTATGCCCGCCGCTTTGGAAAGTCGGCCACACCGGTCAAGCGCGCGGTCCCCAAAACGGCCCCCGTCGTCGATGACGACGATTTCCCGGAAGATGGGACGCCTCCAACACCCTACGGGCCGCGGACCTATCCGGATTAGGGAACTTGGTGGGTTTACCGCTGGATCACTAAAAAAGGCAGAGCCTCAAAGAGGCTCTGCCCGTTGTATTCCAGTCTATCGTTCCGAAGTTAATTCATTAGTCCGTGCAGTTCAGATCCTTGGGGTATTATGATTGCTGCCTGTTTTTTGAAGCTCTGCCTTTTAACGTAATGGTGCCGGTTTTAGGCGGGCTGCAACGTTTTACTTTCAACACTTGATGTCGTATCCATTCACGAATAATGTTGAACCGATGCCCGTGACCACGCACCGCCGCACGCTTACCCTGCGACATCGATGCCGAGATCACATCCCAAATGGGGATCCGGTTTTTCACAGTTCTGGTTTTGTTCACGGGTATCCACATGACCGTCATTGTCGTCTTTGGTGTAGTCGTCCGTTCGTGTATTTTCCATGGTGTTTCTCCTTGTCGATTGGGTTGTTTCGGGTCGCTGCCCTTCTTATGGTATAAGTTAGTCATGGAATTGCATCTGACAACAATATTAAAATTATAGTGAGACGATAGGTTAAAACTACTAAAGGCGTGCAGGGCTACAAATGGCGGCATCGATGCACTGGATGCGGCGGTGATGATGGCATGAGGTCGGAGGCTGCCCCTGCCGCCAGGAATATATCAGCAGGGCATGTTCATATGGCATCGGCCCGGATTCATCGCAATATTACCGTGCAACGCTTGGCAAAAGATTGCTATCACTTTTTCCGCTGCCAACGCCCGGTGGTGCGTCGTCTGGGGCGACCCTTT
This sequence comes from Desulfobacteraceae bacterium, assembly GCA_014237395.1. Taxonomy (GTDB): domain Bacteria; phylum Desulfobacterota; class Desulfobacteria; order Desulfobacterales; family UBA5852; genus JABZFP01. The sequence goes on from JABZFP010000030.1 coordinate 504,012, forward strand.
CGTATTAGCCGCCGGTATATCGAACTCGACCTGACCTACCGCTGCAACCTGCAATGCCGCAACTGCAACCGATCCTGCACCCAGGCGCCAAGCCGGTGTGATATGCCTGTGGCAGCCATTGCCGCCTTCATCCGGGAAAGTGTCGCAACCGGTCGATCATGGGAACGCATCCGCTTGCTGGGCGGTGAGCCGACCCTGCACCCTGATTTTACGTCGATTATCGGGATGCTGATGGATTATCGGGCAAGCGCAAACCCCGGCTTGCGTATCGTGGTTTGCACCAACGGGTGTGGTCCCCATGTACGTCGTCACCTGGAAGATTTGCCGGCCGCTATCCACGTCAAGAACACATGGAAAGGGCGTCGGCAGCGGCTGTTTCGTCCTTTCAATGTCGCCCCGATCGACCGTCCATCATATCGGTGGGCCGACACCTCCTGCGGCTGTCGCATTCTGGAAGACTGCGGCCTTGGTTTGACGCCACAGGGATATTATCCCTGCGGGATAGCCGGTGCCATCGACCGGATTTTCGGTTTCGGAAGGGGGCGGGAACGCCTGCCGCTGCCGGGGGACGACATGCGGGAAGATCTCGACATCTTCTGCCGCCTTTGCGGTCATTTCGGTTTTTCCTGGCCCACCCGACGCATCCGTATGTCGCCGACATGGACGCAGGCCTATGGGCGCTATCATGCCAGGTGCGGCCATGATCCTGCGCCGTGTCGTTGACGAGAGATACCATCGGTCTGAATATCGCTTGGCGGTTTGTCAAACACCGGAAGTCGCCTTATCGTCCAGTATAGCCGATAAAATGGGCTTCTTTTTTAATGTGGAAGCGCGCAAGAAAATTAAAGCCCGCATGTTTTCGTTCGCAACCAGAAGACCGGGCGCGATACACAATGAAACTCAATTTTTTCGAACGAATCTTCATTCTCAGCCCGTTTCGATCTCTGGTGCAACGCCATCTGGAAGCCCGGCAGTTGTTCGACCTGGGAGGTCTCACCGCCGGCAAAACTGTTTTGGAGGTCGGGTGCGGGCCAGGTGGGGGAATCGATCTGATCTACGATTTCTTTGGCGCCACGGCTGTCGATGCCTTCGATATGGATCCGGAGATGGTCGCGCGTATCCGCCAGCGCAAGTCATATCGAAAGCCGACAACACATCTCTGGACGGGAAATGTCCGCCAGATACCGGTGGCATCCAACCGCTACGACGCGGTCTTCAACTTCGGCGTTATTCATCACGTTGTGGATTGGCGTGCCGCCGTGGCGGAAGTTTTCCGGGTGCTGAAACCCGGTGGGCGATTTTTTTGTGAGGAAATCCTTAAACACTATATCACGCATCCGGTATGGGGACGGCTGATGAAACATCCACAAAACGACCGTTTTGATCGGGCCGCATTCGTCTCGGCGCTGAAGCATAGCGGATTTGACGTACGGCGTATCCGGGAGATGGCAAATCTATATTTGTGGGTGATTGCCGATAAACCGGGTGAATAACCATTGCGGCACAGCTTTTAGGGGCCATGGACATTGTCGGCCCCATAACGATGCTTTCACGATCTGCGTGCATACGATCGGGAAAGGAAGGCAAGCGAATGGATCAGAAGCATTATGTCATCATCGGAGGCAGTTCGGGAATCGGGTGGGAGGTGACCCGGCAGTTGGCCGCCCAAGGCCACCACGTAATCGTGGGGTCACGAACATCGGAAAAGGTGACAGGCATCACCGGCGTGATGCATATGCCCCTGGACGTCACGACTGACCCAATACCCGCAGATGCCCTGCCGAAAAAGATTGACGGATTGGTCTACTGCCCGGGATCGATCCGACTGCGCCCCTTCCGTGGACTCAAGGAAGAGGATTTTATTGCTGATTATCAGATCAATGTCCTCGGTGCGGTGCGGTCGATTCAGGCCTGTCTTCCGGCGCTCAAGAAAGCCGATAATCATCCCGGCATCGTTCTTTTCAGCACGGTTGCGGTGCAGACCGGCATGCCCTACCATGCCAGCATCGCCAGTGCGAAAGGGGCCGTGGAAGGTCTCACACGCTCCCTGGCAGCCGAACTGGCCCCCAAAATCAGGGTCAATGCCGTCGCGCCCTCTCTGACGGCCACTCCCCTGGCCGCGTCTCTTCTCAACGGTGAAGAAAAGCAGAAAGCGGCCGACGACCGCCATCCGCTCAAACGTATCGGCCAGCCGCCGGAGATCGCCGCCGCGGCCCTTTACCTTCTGGGCGAAGCCGGGTCCTGGGTGACAGGCCAGATTCTCCATGTGGACGGCGGCATGGGAGCCTTGCGCACCTTTAAGTAAAATATCAAGGCCCATGGTGAAGACGGCTGCGATGCATTCCAGGCTCACCTGGGCCGCTATCACCTATCGCGTATGTTTTGCCAGATCAGAGCGGCTGGGCACGCTGCCCGCGCGCAACTTTAAATCCTAAACACAGGAGCGTTATTGATGGAACTTTCCCAATACTTCGAAAATGTTAACGGGATCGGTGTGTTGGCCACGGCCGACGGCAACGGACAGGTCAATTCTGCCATTTACGCCAAGCCGCACTTCATGGAAGACGGCACCCTGGCGTTTATCATGCGGGATCGCCTGTCCCATGCGAACCTGCAGTCCAATCCCTTTGCAAGCTACCTTTTTGTGGAGCATCGCCGCGGATACAACGGCAAGCGCGTCTATCTGAAGAAAATCCGGGAAGAAAAAGAGACCGAGCGGCTCTATGAACTCCGGCGTCGCCGCTTCACCTCGGATACCGATCCTGAAAAAGACCCCAAATTCCTCGTTTTCTTCGAGTTGGTGCGGGTGCGGCCCCTCCTGGGAGACGATAAGGACGCTTGACCGCAAAGATGACAATAAGTGGTTTTTAAACCTCAGATCGCGTTCAAGAGAAAGGTGCAGCTTGATCAAAAAACGGGCGCATATTCAATGATATCTGAGCATTCTGAAGATAGCTGTGACACCGCTGTGGCGTGTTAGATGGGGTTTTGAAACCACTTCTAATCAAAAGGACCGAACGGAATGGTTAAGGGGAAAATTCTGCGGCTGATCCTGGGCGACCAGTTGAACGCCCAGCACAGCTGGTTCCGGCAGCCACAGACCCATATCGTTTACATCATGATGGAGGTGCGCCAGGAGACCGACTACGTCAGACACCATCTCCAGAAGGTGGTCGGCTTCTTTGCCGCCATGCGTCATTTTGCCGAAGCCTTGTCCCGACAGGGGCATCGTGTCATTTATCTCGGCCTGGACGATCCCGAAAATGAGCAGGGCCTCGAGGAAAACCTTGTAAAATGGATTCGCAAGGAACACGCCAGCCGTCTGGAATATCTGCTCCCGGACGAATATCGTTTGGATCGCCAGCTGGCAACGATGGCAGAACGCCTGCCGATTCCCGTGGCTGCTGTCGACACCGAACACTTCCTGACCGCCAGGGGAGATGTCGAGGCGCTGTTCAAGGGCAAAAAGCGGTTTCTCATGGAGACTTTTTATCGCCACATGCGCCGGAAACATGCCATTCTCATGGAGGAGGACGGTCGACCGCTGGGCGGTAAATGGAATTACGACCACAATAACCGCAACCGGTACGACGGTGCCGTGCCACTGCCGTCCGCCAAGGCATACCGCAACGATGTCAGTGATATCGTCGCAATGATCAAACGCTGCGGTGTAAAAACCATCGGCGAGATTGACCCGCAACGTTTTGTCTGGCCGGTCAACCGAAAACAAGCCGAGAATCAGCTGCAAGAATTCGTTCAGAACAGGCTGGCCCATTTCGGCACCTATCAGGATGCCATGGTGACGGATAACGGGTCCCTGTTTCATTCACGGCTGTCCTTTGCGCTTAACACCAAGATGCTGCATCCCATGGAAGTGATTCTGGCGGCCATCACGGCGGCCCAGGAAAAAGAAGACCAGGAAATCGGGCTCGGACAGCTGGAAGGGTTTGTACGGCAGGTACTCGGCTGGCGGGAATACATGCGCGGCATATACTGGGCCCACATGCCGCAATATGAAGCCCTTAATCACTTCGATCATCAGGTCCGTCTGCCGGATTATTATTGGACGGCGGATACGCACATGAACTGCATGCGTGTCTCGATATCCCAGTCCCTCGAGACGGCCTACGCCCATCATATCCAACGGCTGATGATCACAGGCAATTTTGCCCTGCTGGCGGGCGTGCATCCGGATGAAGTGGATGCCTGGTATCTGGGGATTTATATCGATGCCATCCAGTGGGTAGAGATTGTCAACACACGCGGGATGAGCCAATTTGCCGACGGCGGCGTCGTGGCCACCAAACCGTATGTCTCCTCGGCCAATTACATTCGGAAGATGAGTGACTATTGCAGCGCTTGCCGGTATGACCCCGGAAAGCGCACGGGGGCGCAGGCCTGTCCGTTCAACAGCCTCTATTGGGATTTTCTTCACCGGCATCGCGACAGGCTTGCCGGGAATCACCGGCTGGCCATGATCTACCGCTCCTGGGATCGCATGACAGACGAAACCCGGCAGGGGCTTCTAAAACAGGCCCGCCACTACCGCGCGGCTCTCGAAACCCTGTAACATCCTGTGGCCTTATCAGGAACAAGCGAAAAGACAATGCTGCCAGACGGCATTGACCGATTCTTACCGCGGTCGGGGTCTTATCCCTTCCATACCCCTGGCATCTATCCAATCGCCATTTATATAGGAATCTCGACGGTTGAAGTCGTATCCAATGGTTGCTATGGTCAACAGGGCGGCGGTCATCAGGCCTCTCCATTTTTATCCAGAGCCCAAGGTTGATGGATCCGCAAGAAGTCATGGATCAGACGGTTTCGTTAAACGTTCGAGATCAAGGCTTGCGAATTCAGAAGAAAGAGGCGTACTTTTCGTACGCCGCAGTGACGAGGGATACGCGTAACGCCGATATCGGACGTTTAACGAAACCGTCAAGGTTAACGGGAGCACGTCGTGGACCCTGCCCTGCCAATTGAAAAGATCGCGGCCCGAGCCCTTTCGCTGGGGGCGTCGCTTGTTGGTGCAGCCCATGTCGTTACGCTTCTGGCGTCTCCTTCCCACCGGCGTTATCCGGTTGATCGGCGGGTGTGTGACGCCCGCTCCGTGCTTGTCCTTGCCCTGGCGCATGACGAAGCGAAGTCGGAGATGGACTGGTGGGACAACCGGCCGGGCCGAACCCCAGGCAATCGCCGGCTGATCAAGATCAATCGAAAACTGACAAAGTGGTTTCGAAAAACGTATGCGGTCGAAGCGAAGGAACTGCCCTATCACGCTCACCAGAGAGGGGTGTTTCTAAAGGATGCCGCGGTCCTGGCGGGACTGGGGGTGGTGGGCAAGAACAACCTGCTCGTCACACCGGAATATGGTCCCCGGGTTCGCCTCAGAGCGCTGCTGCTGGACCGTCATCTGCAGTGTACGGGGCCGCTGGCCGGTTTTTCCCCCTGCGATGCATGCAAGGGATTCTGTCTCCAGGCTTGTCCGATCGAGGCGTTTGCCGGTGGGGCCTACCGGCATGATCGTTGCCGGCAGCAGTTGGAAAAAAACGAGAGCGACCCCGTCGTGCTGGCCTCGCCGGTGGTGGGGATGCCGACCCGTTTCAAGATCGCCTATTGCCGCCTGTGTGAGCTGGCCTGTCCGGTGGGTCGCTGAAAGGGGTCAGGCCGGCGGTTGTCCGCAGACATAGATATCCCGCTGAGTGGAGTTTCCCGTATAGGCCGATATACGGGATAAATCCACCCCCCAGTATACCGAAGCGCCTCGCCGGAACCCGAGCCCGCTGCCCAGAATAAACCCCAACCCCCTGGACCAGTCGGCGTCATGTTCGAACGAACAGCCGCCGCAGGCCAGCACGCCGAGTTCACGGGAATAAGGCAGGATGACGATCTGGTTCGGGCCTTGTTTAATCCTCAAGTTTAGGGATTCCCCCTGCAGCAAATCGAGAAAAGATTTTCCCACACGGGGCTCGGGGTTGATCATCAAAATGGTATCGACGGCCCCGACCGGCAGGCAACGCAGAAAATCCGCTTCGGCCCTGAGGACGACTAAGTTGGCGGGTGAATCTGTCTGAGTCGATAGCTGACGCGCGCGCCAGGCCCGGGCGATCTTGCCATAGCCGGAGCCATTGGAGGGCTGATGCGACCAGTCGTAAAGATCGGTGGCGATGATCCCGATGCCCGGGTTCTTCAGCGCAATTTGTCGGGCGGCCTCACCATCTCCGCACCCAATTTCCAGTAAAACCTGCGGCATTCTTAATAGACTGTTCAGCTTTCGGACGTCAGGGGTGCTGTTCTCCCGGCAAAGGAGATAACGCAAGCGGTCTGATATATCGGAGCGGGTGGTATGGCCGTGGTCGTTTACGAGACGGGATTGCCAGTTTGCCTTTGACAGGAGGAGAACGTTTTCAGGGGCAGGCGATGGCGTACGCTGCTTTTGAGGGGCGTTGCAGGATAACGGTGCGTCATTACGATCCGGAAGATAAAAGATGGTTCCGCGGCAATTCCTGCGGCGTGCAAGCGCCTGAAAGAGGTAGCTGATGCGGCGCCAGACCGTCCGGCTGACAGTAGCGATCCATTTCCCCAATTCGACCGTGCTCCCGGTAACCGATCTGTTGCCTGCTGCGTTTAATGCAAATTGCATCGACAGCTTTAGGGGGATTCCGAATCCCTGCTGTTTTTGTAATACTAAAATAAACACCGGGGTGGGGCTGTTTGTCAATTGTTTTCGACGATTAATTCTTGGCCCCCCTATACGGCTGCTTTTGGGACCCGCACCTTGATTTCGGACGCCGCCATTGGCAGCGCAGGACAGGTCGCTTTTGGCCGATTTGAGGCCCGGCCTTTTTTAGGGATCAGGACGTCATGGCAGGGGGTGACGCCCTTCTATCATGCACTGTTAACAGGGCAGACTGCCCAGCGCGCAGTGCGAGTCACAAAGGTCACTGGCATCGATATTGGTATGAATCCGAAAAAAAAGAGCTGATTTTTCCATGCTGTTGATCCACGAACGGCACGCTTGGTCGTGGAACCTGACGGTGCTTGGGTTCCCATCATCCTGATATTAAAACCGAATTCATTAAAATTCCCACCGCCTCGCACAAGGCCGCCTCGGCTTACCTACCCCTTTTCACGGATAAGAAGCTGTTCTTGAGATGTTTGGCATTCCTTTTGCCAAAGGAGCAGGGCGTTCCTCTTGACGGATGGGGTGCACGTCGGCCCTTTCTTCCCCACAACTTTGGGATGCTAACACTATGAATTGGCTTGTGCGGTTTTCAAAAAGAAGCAATCAAGGCCATCACCCGTTACCGTTACCATCGATCTTCCGGTTGGGCAGACAGGCGGGTTTCCCGTACCTTTTTAAAACAAAACATTTCGCCATTTTTCTTTTTATTGGTTTATGCTTTTTTCTGTGGCGTCCCATTGCGCTTTTCGCCGCGAGTACGGTCGAGAATCAGGTTGTCTACATCAAGTCCGGCGGCGATTCTTTTGCCGCCATACTCGTGCCTGACCATTCGCCCGGATCGGTTCCCAATGATCCAGCCTTGGTCGAGGCCACAACCAACGGCGAACCAACGGCGTTTCAACTGGCCCCCGGTTCCGAAGGGCAAATGGACTTGGGCGGCAAACTGCCCGGCCTTGAAGACGGACGCCACCGCGGTGCCATAAAGACTTTGACCCCGGCCGGCGACCAGAAAGACCGCAAAGTGCTTCTTTTCATCGTGGATTCCAAGCCCCCGCTTATCGAACGCATAGAACCCGCAGGCGATTTTTTCCCACGCAGCGCAGGCGCGATTCGCTTCAGGATCACCGATCCGGAAAACGGCTCGGGGGTTTCCATCGATCCTGCGGAATGCGCGTTGAACGTGGCGGTCAGTGGTGCCACCTTCCAAAACAGAACACTCTCCTTCAGGGAGAACGAACTCGACCTGACAGTTTTTGTCGCGTTTCCAGGAGGGGCCGCCGAGCATGATGCCAACTTCACCGTTTCGGTATCCCTTCAGGATCGGGCCGGCAATGTCGGGCAGGCCAGCGAAACATTTACCATCAGGAGTCTGGTCTCCCCCCTATTTACCATTTATCAATGCGGATACCAGGACACCTATATTGAAACAGGCGGCGAATTCCTGGTGGAACCTGCCTACAGTGCTATGACCCTGCGAGTCGGAGGGGATCGGCAACTCAATGTGTTCGTGCGCGGCTGTTTCGGGAAGAATTATCATTATCCGGATGACATTCGAAAGATAATGAGATCCAATGGGACTGATCACGAGACCGAAGCCGAAACCGTTGCCATGAACACCTTTTTCCAGAAAGTTGTCGGCGATCTGGTTGACATTCAAAGCGCTTCGGGAAACGTCACCATCCACAAACAGGAAGACAGCGATTTTAAGGACAGCCGGGTTTCATTCAGCATCGGACAACCAAATCCCGCCCCCATGGGCGACCAGATGGAAACGTTGCTGGTCACAGCGCCCGTGGCGTTCAGGATTGATTCTTCTAAGGTCAATTTTTGCGCGTCCAGAAACCAGGTCAATCCTTATGACCCGGACGACTGCATCTACCATCACATCCCGGATGATGCCTTCATCTATACCTTCGAGACCATTTCCATCCCCGTCTATTTGGAAGCTGCGCCCGCCCCCTTCAGCCTGAGTGTCGAGCAGCAAGACGACCACCTCGTCGCCACGGTAAAAACCAGCCCTATCGAACTCATGGATACCGCTGCTTCCTGGTTCGCGTTTGACGGTGAAAAATACTGGTTTGACCGTCAGGGGGAAAATGGTGTGGCCAAGGGCCCGGCCCATGAGGGCCTGGTCCATTACCAAATAGCGGCAACCCATAAAATCGCCGCGTTTTCGAACCCGAACGGGAATGCCACCACCGGCAATCGGACCATGATGAATAGCGGCGATATCATCGTTTGCCTGGATCCGCCTAAAATTGAAAATTTTCGCTATGACCGAGAGAAGAATACGCTGCATGCCAACATAGATGATCAGGGGACGCCGCTGGCGGATCTCGCCATCGAACTCTGGCTTTCAAACTATCGCCTTGCGCATACCTTCGATCCGGCGACGGGAAGATTGGAAGCGGCACTTCCCTACACGCCGCTTGCGGTTTTAACCGCATCGCTATGTGTTACGGATTTTGCCGAACAGACCACCACGCGCAACTGTCAGGTCTTTGGAAAAACCGAATCGGACGATAGCGATGAGAATGCGCCGGATTCGTCGATCCGCGGTCCCTATACACAAACGCCTGGCACAAGCGACATCGATCGCGTGATTGGCACCAAGGGGAATGGCAAGGCCCTGGTGGAGATCTGCGATAATGTAATGAAGTGGGGTTACGATAGAAACGGCCGCTTCGTTCCAATCGATAGCCAACCCGGATCCATGCGACTGGTCCAATTGCGATCCCGTGATCCCGGGAATGCTGATGAGAGCAGGATGGCGGTTTCCAAAAATTTGCCGATCCATATGGAGTTCTTCGGAGATCGCTATGATTCCCACCGCTACGAGCCGATTCCAGAAAAGGCAGGAGGAATGACCTCCATATCGATAAAAGGCGGGCAATCGGCAAGTGGCGCCGGGCGGAATTTCTATTTCGCGGCAATGGCCAGGGACGGCAACCGTTATATCCCCTTACGGAATACCGGATTTGGATTCGGCTTATTCTTTACGTTGAAGGAATTCAAACAGTGCCGCATGGAGGAACGGGACATCCTGGCGCCGGTCATTCGCCCGACGTTTGATCCGGCAACCGATCGTCTGACGGCGTCGATCCATGACCACGGCATGCCGTTATCCGTGCTCTCGATCAATCTGGCCGCCAAAAGCGATTCGAACCGAAATAGTGCCGACGGGGGATATCGATTGCACAACACCGGCAGCCGTCTCCCGTTTACGTTCCAAAACGGGCTACTCGTCAGCCAGTTCGTTCCACCTTCTCGCGGGGAGTTTTTCGTTTTTGAGATTAGCGCCGAAGACAAAGCGGGCAACAGCAATCGTGTGTTCGTTGACGTTATGCTGCCACGGGAGCCCCCCGAGGTGAGCCTTGTGGCAGAAACGCAACATACCGGCCAGGTCATTCGCCGTCATGGAGGGCAGGGGTCCGCCTATATGACGGCGGAGGCCAGGGACGATTCCCAGATCGTTGCGGAGAAAACCACCCTGTGGCTGGACGATCAGGTACTGCGCCCCTTTACTCTGTATTCTCACACAAATGAGGCGGGGTGGAACCGCTTTTTCAATTTCAAGGCGGGCTATGTGGCGGGTGTTGAAGAAGGGCAACACCTGGCCCGCTTCCGGGCCACGGATGCCACCGGTCTTTGGGCGGAAACGGCAGCCGCTTTCGACTACCAATTGGCCCCCTTCATCAGCAATTTCAAGGTAATGCCGGATCCCGTGCGTATGATCGGCGGACCGGCCCTGACGGCCATGGTCATCGATCGCGGCGGGGATCTGGATATCAACGGCCTGGCACTGACCATCGATGGACAGCCGGTGGACGCGTCGATGCTGTTTTATGATGCGGCCAGCGGTTATTTTGCGGTGGATGGGCCGCTGGCGCTTGCCGACGGACCGCACGTGGCCAAAATCACCGCCACCGACAGCCATGGAAACCAGGCCAGCGACAGCCTGCGCTTCACCCGGGCCATGGAGATTTCGACGCCCGTCCAGAGCGACGGAACGGGGATGGCCATCGACGGCCTGTCGCTGATGGAGCTCGAGGACCACAACGGTGACGGTCGTGCCAATCCCGGAGAACTGGTGCGGCTGTTCATTGCGCTGCGCAACGACACCGGGCACGATCTCGCGTGCACCGGACGCCTTTCCTCTGAAGATCTGGATATTGCCGTCGAAACCGAAAGCGTAACCTACGGGACCATGGAACGCGGAAGCACCCGGGTGCCCATGAAAGGGTTTGACCTTCGGATCGGAAGCGACATTCTGGCAAAGACCATCAGTGACCCCTATGACGCCTATTTTGATCTCACCCTCGATTGCGATGAAGGTGAAGAATGGGTCCTGCCGCTGACGATGCCGATCCATCAGGCAACGATCCCGATCGACACCGGGATGCTGCTTACCCTGGATCGATTGCCGCCCACCACCAGTGACGGCACCTTCCGTCTGCAGGGAACCATAACCAGCAGTGCCGAATTTATCGACTGGATGGAGGTTCGCGTCAACAACGCCATGCAAGGGCCGGTGTCCTTCAACCGCGAAGGCGGCCGTTTCGAGGCGGTGGTTACCCTTGCCGACGGCGCCAATATTATCGAGGTGACGGGAGCTGACAGCAACGGTGTCCGTGGATCGGCTTCGGGCTACATCTTCCACACAACGACCTTTACACCACCATCGATCATCATCACGTCGCCTGCCAACGGCGATTATTTCATATGTGACAACTTGACGGTGACAGGGACCTACAGCACCGGCAGCGGAACGCTACGCCGTATTACCGTATACGGCCCATGGGGAGCAGGCGATACGTGTCCGACCACGATCATCGACGATACGACTTTCAGCGTAACCTGCGGGGATGTCATCTACGGCCCGAGAGGGCAATACGAGATCGAAGCGACCATCGAGACCACGGACGGGGTCCAGGCAGTCGATACCATCACCATCAGTGTCGGAGATTGCTCGTGATGGGAGCGTATCGTTGTGAGGCCTCCGGGTTATGGTCGGTCAGGGGCCTTCGTGTATTCGTCATCCTGTGTGGCTTTCTTCTATGTCCGGTCAGCCAGGCGCGGGCGCAGGGCGATATTAGAATTCCGTTGAATGATGCCGGCATCTTCGATCCCGGTCGAGAGCCATTGGCGGTCGGCTATGAGCTCTTAAGAGACGCTGAAGACGTGGCGGTGCGTATTCGTGATCTGCGGGGGCAGGTGGTCCATCAATATCGATTTGTCGACCTTCTGGCCGGGGACCATTCGTTTGACTGGGACGGCCGGGACCAGGATGAAGAACGCCTGCCGGACGGAAACTACGAGCTGGTGTTTGAGGTGCGATTCAAGGATGGCAGCCGCGGCCGCAGCCTGGTTACCGTGCGAATCGTTACGATGCCACAGGCGCCGGGGGCGCCAGCGCCGGACCCCCTGCCGCCGGAAAAGCATGATTACCAGGTCAGCGGCGCGGTCTCCTCATTCTGGCGTCACGACGGGGAAAACCACGAAGACACGGGGCAGGTTCGCATGCGGACGCGGTTTTCCTATGCGGATGACAACCGCCGCGCCGACGGTGTGTTGTCCGTCATCGATACGTATCCGGGCGGTGATACGAATTATGATGCCAGCCAGGCTTTTGCCGAACAGCGATGGGAAAACGGCAAGATCAAAGGCGTGTTTCGAGAGGGGCTGGGGGGCTTTGACGATCCGATCAAGCTTTTCAGCGATTTCAAGAGCGAACGCAAAAAGTTTGGATTTCGGGTGGATCAAGGCCTGGGCGCCCTGCAGGCCACCGGGCTTGCCTACACAGCTGAAGGGGATGTGGATACGGAAGGCTCCGGGGCAGCAGCTCGCCTGCGCTACGGAGAGGAAGGCCGCTGGCAATGGGGGGCTGGGTTTACCCACCGGGAGGCCCTGCTGCTTGACGGCAGCGCTGATCGCAACCGCAACCAGGCCATGGCCGCGGATCTGCGGGTGCCGATACTCGAACCGCTGGCCTTGCATATGGAGTTTATCCACACCGAAGACACCGAAAAGAGCAGCGACAACGGCTATACGGCCATAGCGGAGTACGATCAAGGGCGCCTGCGCCTATCAACAGGCTATATCGATCTGGGGAAAGACTTCGCGGCCGATTTTGCCGATCCCCTGCACGGGATTACCTCGGATGCCCGAGGATTTGAAGCCAGTGCCGACTATGCCCTGAAAACTACCTGGCGCTTCTTAAAAACCCCCATTTTTACCGCACACTTTTTCGACCTGAAGCGCCACAGTGACGATGAAAAGGTCCGCGAAATCGACACATCGCTGCGGTTTGCCATCGGCGAGCGGGACACCTTTTTTATCAACTGGTACGGGCAGGAGAATGAAGACGGCACCACCCATACCTTCCTGGGAACCGCCACCCACCAATGGAACCCGTGGTGGGCCACCAGCCTGCAGACCAACTATATCGATGCGGAGGGCAGCGGTACCTGGCGCTTTACCCTGGACACCACCTACCGCCAGGAACAGCAGACGGCCCGCATGGCGCTGGAGTGGATCCGGCGCACCATCGATGCCTCGGCTCTTTCCCCCTATGAGGAAGCCAGCCTGCGCCTGGATTGGAATAATACCCACTGGGGGGTTCAGTTGCAGTCGCGCTACAGCGAAAACGAAGACGACAACGGGTATAACTTTTTCGGGCGGGTGGAATACCGCCGCGAAATGCTGCATCGCTATCAGGTGATTACCTATGCGTCACTGGGCAACCGGTCGGCCTTCGATTTTGAAAAACAAGTGGAGATGGGGGTGGAATTTCGGTTCTAAGGCCATGTCTTTTCAAACGATAACAGACATCAGGACGGGAAAATGAAATACTATTCTACGCGATTTTGGACGTTGGTTTTACTTCTCCAGACAATTCTTTTTTCCTGCCGCGGGCTTCGAACGGAGATCTATCGCGAAGAGACCCGGCATCGCTACAACCAGGCCTGCAAGCTCTATAAACAGGGCGATTACCAAACTGCCCGGTCAGAACTTGAAAACATCATCGGTTTAGATCCGGATTACGGCCAGGCCCACGCCGCGTTGGGCAACCTGGCGTTAATTGGAGAAGACTACGCCGGTGCGCTGGCGTACTATCAGGAGGCCGTTGCAGTGGATCCGGAGCTGGAGGCCGACCTGCGGCCCCTGATCATGGTCGCCGGCGCCCATGAGGCGCGTGCGCCTTTGCAAAAAGCCGGGGTTGGTTTGGACCAGATTTATCAATTGATAATGGGCGATCGCCGAGCCGAAGTGGAAGCCCTGCTGGCAAAGGATATTCCGCTGCAACTGCTGGCCAACGACACTATGGGCATCACGCCGGGCAGACTGGGAGCGATGCAGCGCAAGCTCGCTGAAGCGGAAAACCCCATGATTGGGAGTGTGCGCTACCGCCTCTTTTCAGGCTATTTTCTGTTTTACGGGCAAAACGACGATGCCCTGGCAACCGCTGTGATCCATAGCGCGGTCGACGGGGCCGCAGGCCGGGAACGGCAGGAAGCACTGGTCGTTCTGGGCAAACTCCATGCGCGTCAGGGCGAGACCAACGAAGCCGTGGATGCCTATCTGGCGGCGGTGGACGCCGGCCTGCCCATGACGGAAGTGGCCCACCACCTGGCCCGGGTCTACCGGGTAGATATCGAAAGCATTCTTCTGCCAATAGAGGAACCGGCTGATGATGCCGTGTCCCGGGAACCCATGCGCATCGAAATATCGACCTATTTGCCCTCTCCTCCGGGACCGGAACTGGGTTCCGTATCGGATGCCAAGAACCCTCACCTTATCGAGCGCCGGGGATCGCCGTATACATTTTAACCCACCGGCGCCAGTGGGCTCAATGACCTCGTTCGCTGTCGGATAAAGGCAGCAGCATAAAGGCCAGCAGCATATATAAAACACCCATAGCGGCAAACCCTTCCGCATACGCACCCGCGTCGCCGGCAATCCCCATGAGTATCGGCCCCAGGAAAAAACCCAGTCCCCAGAAGAGGTAGAAAGCACCGGATACAGTGGCCTTGTAGGCGGCCGATACCTGATCGTTGAGAAACGCCAGGGAGGCGACCAGAAAGACCCCCAGGCCACAACCGGAAAACGCCAGTACCGCAATCGCCACGGGCAATGAAAATAGAGGGAAGATAAACATGCCCGATGCCGCCGCCAGCATTCCGGCGATCATGGGAATCTTCCGTCCGATTCTATCGGCGATTGGCCCGATGACGATCTGTGCGAAACTGATCGCGATGTAGAAAAGCGCGAAAAAATAGCCAACGGCGTCCGCCGTGGCCTGTTTGGCCTGGATGAGAAAGGCCGGGATGATGGTCAGGAACAGGCCGTAGCCGATGCCGTAGAGCAAAATACCCCAGAAAACGATGAGGACGGATCGATTGCCGAACAGGGCACGCATGTTCCACATTCTTCCCGTCGTGGGCACCGTTTTCTGTTTTTCGATTTTTTGAGAGCAAACGGCGGCACCGATCCACAATCCGCCCAGGGCACTGAGTACACTGAAAAGTAAAAAGGCTTCGGCATCGTGCCAGACCCGGGACAGCAGCGCGCCTGTCAGGCTGCCGGCCATCAGCCCGATGTGCAGGGAGGCGTTGTACCAGCCCATGACGCGAGCCTTGTTGTTGGGATACAGGATCGACAGCAGGGCCGGGGCCAATGCCCACACCGGCGCTTCGCCGATGCCCTGGATCATGCGGCCTACCAGCAGGGCGGCAGAGGTGTCGGCCAGATAGAACAGCAGGCCTGCCAGGGCGCATACGAAATAGCCACCCGACAGAAACCACTTGCAGCCGAAGCGGTCCGCCAGCCTCCCAACCGGAATCTGGAATAGAATATACGAAACGGCGAATGTCGCCGCCAATGCCCCGACCTGCGTCACGGAGCCGGACAGCCGTAGAATCTTGTCGGGCAGCCGGGCCACGATCATCCCGACCCCGAACATCAGCAGGAAGACCGAGCCGTTCAGGGCGAAGATCGATTTTGTATCGTTCATGTCGACTTGCTGCGCTCCCGACCATCTATACCGATAAGCCGCTGTCATGATCTCATGCAACGGAACATATTGCCAGCCATGTTTCCTTGAGGTTGCAGAGGGCCATGCCGTTCATATCGGACAAACCGCGAAGTTTCAATCCACGCTGCATCGAGGAAGAAGCGGCATGCCCGCTTCCCAATTGCCGGATTGGCACAAAGCTCCCTTCGACCGCATTTTGGTCGGCCAATATCGCCTGATCGATCAGGAACGCCTGCGTGACCGGGCTGGTACTATCGGCGCCAATGGTTATCATGCTGCTCATACATCTTGGGTAGAAGCGGCGATAGACGTGGAAAATCATCAGCGGGACATTCGATGGACCGAAAGCGTTGTGGTGGAAAGCAGGCCACCTGTCGAGCCCACCAGGTTGAAGGTGGGGTATTGGGTGCGAGGGCGCAAACATCGCGAAACAAAGGCCGGCTGGGATTTGTCAGAACCCATTACAGCTTAAAACGTTCATTTTCCTGCTCAAAATATCGGTTTAAGGCCGGGTAGCTCCTGCCTTTGGAAGGGAAATTTTGCATTTTTGAGAGATCAGCGAGGCCCGCCCTCCGACTCCCCTGGCTGCGCAGGTTGGTTCATCCCAACGCCTGTCTGAAACACGCAAGCGTCAGCAGGAAGGGGCGGCTTCCGAAGCATTCCAATTACTTCCAGTAATCTGCCATTATCCACTGCCCGGGGTGGGCCGTCGGTTTAACCCGTCTTTCAGGGTGCGCAAGCATATTCGTCGATCTTGTCCGTATCGAGGATAAAAAGCGGATCGACGGTGAAGATTTCATTGCAAAATTGGCAGCGGGTGCGCGTCCCTTCTATTTCGTCCGGCACTTCTAAGAACTGGTCGCAGTAAGGGCATACCGTTTCCATGAAAGCCTCCAAAGGAATAAAGGTTTAACGACCGCACAGATGGATGCTGTGCCATGTCCGTTTGATGGATTGTGCCGGCTTAAAGGAGATTATCTAAAGCTCCGTCAGGCCTGGAGCGCGGCGGAGCAGAGTTTCAATATGGCTTGGGGCTGCCAGGGTTGTGTCGTTTTGGGCATTGAATTGCGAACGCACCCGGCTGAGGTCCATCGTCACGGTTGCCGGCTTTTATGCAAAGGGGGGATGGGGTGGGAATGACAATGCCGTGTCCGATGTCTGCCTGTAGGATGACCTATGGCAGATTTGCCGGACGAATGCAAGGGGTCGCCGTTCTTTGGCAGCAGAAGCGCGGAATGGCCGACGCAACGCTTTCGATGCCGCCATTTCACATCTTGGCATTCCGGTGCCAATCCAATAACGGCACTGCTTGGATTGACAGACGATAGGCAACTTATTAAATGATTTCAAAAGGAACGATAGCGATTTCAATAACCTGCCAGCGTCGAGGACATGATGGAGACGACCGAAAAACTGCGCACAACGGCAATCGCCCTTTTCCCGGAAGCGACAGCGGATGAGGACTGCCGTGAGATCATCGACCGGTTGGCGGCCGAAAAGCACCTGGCCGGTTTCCGCACCCTTCTCAGGAATACGGTCCTGTCGGACGGCAGCAAGCGGACCTATGTCAAGTTTACCAAAGTGATCCCGCGTAACGACTTCGGCACCGGCTGGGTCGTCAATATTACCAGCAAACTGTTCGACGTCGGATACGAGGATGTGGCCTGGCGGCTTACCCGGATCAAACCGGCCGTGGAGGGCGAGGACACCACCACTGAATCGTTCCCGGCGGAACGCTTCAAGGAGGCTTTGGCGGATGACGAGGAAACGCCGGGATGACGCCGGGCCTGTTGCACCCTTGTCTCACATGGCCGGATAGCCGGTGATCGCCCGGATGTCGTTGTAGATCGGCTTCAGCCGGCGATACAGCTTGCGATACACCCGTTCATAGAGTTCGTGATACAGGTCCCGGTTGCGGGGGATCGGTTCGAAGGTGTCGGTGATCCGTGTCATCTCGCGGATGGCGCTGTCGAAATCCGAATGCAGCTTCAGGCCCACGGCGGCAGCGACGGCGGCACCCAGGGCGGAGGTTTCATAGGTGTGCGGCCGCTGAGCGGGCAGGTTGAAGATATCCGCGGTGATCTGCATGGCGGCATCACTCTGGGAGCCGCCGCCTGAAACCCGCAGCGCTTCAACACGCACCCTGTTGCGCTTCTGCAGCGCCAGCATGCCTTCCTTTAGCCCGTATCCCAATCCTTCCAGGATCGACCGATAGATATGGGCGCGGGTGTGGACGTCGCCGAAGCCGATGATAGCCCCCTTGGCGTCGGCATCGGTGTTGATGCCGGGCGACCAGTAGGGCTGGAGGGTCAGCCCCATGGACCCGGGCGGAATGTCCCGAATCAGCTCGTCAAAAATCACTTCCGGTGCTACGCCGCGGTCAGCGGCGATTTGCTGCTCCCGCAAGCCGAACTCTTTTTTGAACCAGCTTACCATCCAGAAGCCGCGATAGACCATGGCCTCGGTGTTGTAGGTGCCCGGCAGAGCGCCGGGGTAGGGCGGCACGAAGGGCTTGATCTCCACGTACTTCGGGTTGGCCGTGTTCACGGTGGCCGTGGTGCCGTAGCTCAGGCAGGCGGTTTCCGGTGATCGACAGCCGGCCCCTATCACCTCGCAGGCCTTGTCCGTGGCCGCGGCGATCACCGGCAGGCCTTCCGGGATGCCTGTCTCCTGGGAGGCCTGCCGGGAGATGTGCCCCAAGAGGCTACCCGGGGGCACCAGCTCCGGCAGCAGGGTGGGGTCCATGGGAAAGAACTTCCACTTGAGGTCCCGCGGCCCGGCCCAGCAATGCCGTTTGTAATCGAAGGGGACATAGCCCACCTGACTGCCGACAGAATCGCGATATTCGCCGGTCAGGCGGTGAATCCAAAAACCGGAAAGAAAAAGGAATTTGTGGGTCTTCTCCCAGATGTCCGGTTGATTTTGGATCAGCCAGTTGGATTTGCACTCCCGGATGGCTTTATCGACGATGCCGTATTGGTTGACGGTTTTAAGAACCCCTGTGAGGAGGGGGGGAAGATGCCCCTTCATTTCCGCCTTCCGCTGATCCAGCCAGAGAATGGCCGGCCGCAGGGGGGTGCCGTTTATATCCAGATTGACCATGGTGGTGCGCTGGGAAGTGACGGTCACCCCGGCGATGCGGTCGGAGGTGACCCCTTCGGTGTCGAACAGCCGGCGGGATGTGGCGGCGAAGCTTTGCCAGTAATAATCCAGCTCCTGTTCGGCCCAGCCGGGTTGACGGGAGAAATAAGGCGTGATGGGCGTCTTGACCATATGGCGGATTTCTCCCCGCAGGTCGATCAGGGCCGCGCGGATGGACTGGGTGCCGGCATCGAAAACCAGAATTTGATCCCCTTGTCCGCTTGTTGTCATCGCGATTTCCTTTGAAGAGTTTCGTCCAAATCAAGCCCCAATTGCCCCCCGGGATTCATGATATTGCGAGGGTCGAAGTGGTGTTTGAGGGCCCGTAGGACAGCCATTTGTTCTTTCCCGAGGTGCTGCTCGATCCAGGGGGCGATCATGCGTCCGATACCGTGATGGTGGCTCAGCGATCCGCCGTATTTCTGGATGTGGTCGAGAATGCCGACCTGGAAGGCGCGGTAGTCGTCCACGTGGTCGAAGCGGCCGATGAAGATGAAATAGAGGTTCGTGCCCTGGGGGTAGAAGTGCGAGGCATGGGTCATGCAGATGGTCCGGGGCCGTTTCTTCATGTAGGACCGCACCCCCTGGTGGAGGGTGTGCAGGTTGTCCCAGGCCACGGAAGCTTCCAGGGTGTCGATGGTGATGCCGTAATCGTGCAGATCCTCGCGCATATACGGTTCGCGGTAGCGGGTCTTCTCCCATTTTTTACTGGCGTAGGTGCCCAGGTAAATGGCGTGGTGCTGTTTGGCGATGGTGCGGATCTTGCGTTTGACCAGACGGGTGTAGTTCCGGTCGCCTTCGACGGTTCCCAGGCAGAGGCAGCGCTGCATGGGGAGGTAGCCGCGTTTGACCAGAAAACGGTCGGCCAGAGCTGGGATGCCGTAGAGTTTGAGGCCCCGGTCGGTTTCTTCGGGATCGGAAATCCGGTAGACGGCCGGCCGGCCAAATTGGCCTTGGGCGATCTCGCGGCTGGCATCCACGGCAGCTTCCCAGGATGGAAACATGAAGCTGAAATAGCGGCGGTTGGCGGGCATGTGGCGGAAGACTTTCATGGTGACTTCCACCAGAATGCCGAAGGTGCCTTCGGCGCCTTTCATGATGTCGTTGACCTTGGGTCCCGTGGCGGCCGCCGGGTAGGGCAGGGTTTTGAAATTGCCAGTTGGCGTGACATATTCCTGGCTGACCACCATGTCGGCGGCATCGCCATAGTAGGTGGAAGCCTGGCCCGATCCCAGGGTCACGACCCAGCCCCCGACGGTCGAGTGTTCGAACGATTGCGGAAAGTGACCGCCGGTGTAACGCCGTCTGGCGCCTAACCGCTCTGGGGCCTGATTGAGGGCGGTTTCATAGGCCGGCCCCAGCATGCCGGGCTGCACCGTGGCGGTCTGGTTGAGTTCGTTCAAGGTGAGGAGTTTGTTCATGTGGGTGTTCATGACCAGGGTGACGCCGCCTCGCGCCGGGCGCAGCCCGAGGTTGACCGAAGACCCGCCGGAGAAGACATAGACAGGGATTTTCTCCTCATGGCAATAGCGCACGATGTGGCCGACGTCCTCCTTATGGCGGGGGTGCACCACCAGGTCGGCGATCTCCCGAACCACGCCCTGGCCGAGTTCCATCATTTCTTCGGTGGTCTTGCCATAGGCGCACCGGGTCCGCTGGTAAACGTCGGTGGTGGTATTTTCGCGCCCCACGATGGCGGCCAGGGCATCCAGCTGGGCCGCCCTCAGTCCGCAAGGGCGATCCATCGCCACCGGTTCGCGGCCCTCCCCGCGTTTGTGCCGGAAATCGCTGTCCGTCATCCCGAGGGCGTCCTTCAGCATGATATACCATTGGTCGCTGGGGTGTTTGAAGTGGGTGGGGTCGCCATACTTGAAGATGGCGCGAAAGGTCCCTTCCGCCGGGGGCGTTTCGCTCCAGTCGGGGCGGAATTCTTTTGATTTTGCCATTCGACTTTCTCCTCGATTATATTTTCTTCAGCGCATCCCATAGCGAAACATATCTCGAAGGCCTCGCCGTTAGGACGTTTGACATGTTTTCCTGAATTGTTCATTTTCTTCCATGTGGAAGAAAACGAACCAAAAGAAGACACCCCGTGTCACGCGGTGCTTCGCACTTCCCTGCGCATTGCCAATCCGGCCGGAGTGCGCGGGAACTCGTCCGCCTTTCGGCGGACTCAGACCCGCCTGAGGCGGGTAAACAGTCCGCGCACTTTTTCCGTCCGAATCGTCGATGCTCGGCGCGTAACAAAGGGAATTTGACCCCGTCCCAATAGGACGTTCAAAAACCCCTTTTGCGGGCAATCCGAGACCTTTCGCTTTACCGGAGGAAAATCAGTCCACCGGAATCTGCAAATCAGCCAGTGTCGCCTCTACTTCCCGGTTGATACGATTTTCATCCCAACCCAGGTCGCCGGCCACTGTCTCGGCGACCTTTCTTAAAACGGCTTCACCCGGGCTGCCCAGGGTGGCGATGCCGGTGCGCCGCAATACGATGTCCTTCAGGGTCAGCGCCATTTCATGGCGGGCGGCATAAACGGCTTGGGCCAGGATATCGCCCGCGTCGTTCAAGGGATCGGCCAAGCTCGGGTGCTCCCGGGCCAGGGCCAGGACATCGTCAACCGCGGTTCCGTAAATCTTTGCCAGATAGATCCGTGTATCTTCCGGAAAATCGTCGTATTCGGTTTTAACACGAGCCATAAATGCCGTTATGTCCTTTATTTCGGAGCCGGCCAGGTAGGTGCGGTTCGATAGGGAGGGACGGATCGGGCGGTTGAGCTTGTCTTTCAGGCGATCGACGACGTTTTCGGCAAGGTGGCGGCTGGTGGTCCACTTGCCGCCTTCCACCGTCAGCAGGCCGTTCAAGCCGTCCCTGGCGTTATCGTAGATTTCATATTTGCGCGATGAGGTGTAGGTTTCCTCGGTCTGGTCTTCCACCAAAGGGCGCAGACCGCCATAGCAGTGCTGCACGTCTTCGTACGCGATTGATAGGCCGCTAAATGAAGCATTGACCTCGGCGATCAGCGCCTCGATGCTGGCGCGGGTGACCCGGTAGTCGTCCGGATCGCCATGATAGGCTTTGTCCGTTGTGCCGATCAGGGTGTGGCCGCGCCAGGGGATGAGAAAACAATGCCGCCCGTTCGGGGTGATGGCACTGACCACGGCATTGTCCTCGATGAGCGGTTTGGTGATGATGTGAATTCCTTCGGATCGCTTGAGAGGGCGGTCGCTGGTTTGCCGCCCGGTCATGGCGAGCACGCTGTCGGCCCAGGGGCCGGCGCAATTGACGGTGACTGCCGCGCGGACCTCATGGACCATGTCGTGGATTCGGTCTTTCACCGTCACGCCCTTCACGGTCCCGTTTTTTTTGTCGAAAAGAAATCCAATGACCCTGGCATAGTTGGCGATTTCGGCCCCATGGGCCATCGCGGATTTGATGAAGGCCAGGGCCAGGCGCTCCGGGAAAATGTTCAGACAGTCATAAAACAGTGAGGCGCCGGTAAGCCCTTCCCGCTTGAGAACGGGCTGCCGCTGCAAGGCCGCATCGGGTGCGAGGGTGGTGTGGTTGGGGATTTTTTTGGCCGCATCCCAGGTCCGGCCCTTGTCGAACGCCAGAAGGTCATAGAGGGTCAGACCAATCTTCAGCAGCCATTTATTGCTTTTGATCTGGGACCGGTAGTGGGGAAACAGCATGGGGCAGGGATAGACGAAGTTGGGGGCGATGTTTTCCATGGTCCGGCGCTCCCGCAGGGATTCCCGCACCAGACCGTATTCCAAGTTCGACAGGTAGCGCAGGCCGCCGTGGATGAGCTTGGACGAGGCCGCCGATGTGGCTTCGGAAAAATCCCCCTTTTCGAAAAGAACCACCCGCAACCCCCGGCTGGCAGCCTCGTAAGCGAGGGCCGCCCCGGAAATCCCGCCGCCGATGACAATGACGTCGAATTCGCCTTCCGGCCGGATATGGTCAATATACCGTTTCATTCTGATCATCCTGTTATTGGTTCGACCAATAAGCACCATTTATGGTGCTCGAGGTCCCACCGTCCGCAACTGGGCTTTTTCCCGCGTGCCGCTCGATTTCCTGAAATATTGCATGCTCGGCATATTGGAGCACATCGCGCATGATGCCCCGAGCCACCCCGGCATTCTGCTCGCGGATGGCATGATAGATGTGCTGGTGAAACGCTTCCGACCGTGCGATGTTCGTGCGGTTCTCGAAATACAGATGGCCGAATTCGTAAAAAAAATCTTCATAAAAATTGGTCATGAGGATCTGTACAATATTGCCGCTGGCCAACCCGATGAGGTGATGCACACGTTTGTCTCGCTCCAGGACCGAAAGATCCCGGCGGCCAAGGGCGACCTCCCGCAGTTGCGCCAAATGGTCCGGTGACCGCTTAAGGGCCGCGGCATGGGCCACTTCCGGGCTGTTGATGCGGCGGACTTCCAGGATCGCACTCAGTATCTCGTGTCGCATGGCGTCGTCTACATGCATCAGGGCCTTGGCGGTTTCCGGATTGCGGCTGTGCAGGAAGTTTCTGACGTAAGCACCGTCCCCCTGCCGGATGGCAACGAGATCCAGATGTTCGAGATAGCGCAAGGCCTCGCGCACGGTGGCGCGGTTGACCTGGAACTTGGCCGCCATGGCGCGCTCGGTGGCGAGCTTGCTGCCGACCGGCAGTTCGCCCCGAATGATCCGCTGGAGCAGAACGTGGATCACCTGTTCATGGGCGCGGGGGCGTTTAGCAGAGATCGGGTGGTCGCTGGTCGTGGTCATGGTGACTTTATTGGGTGCGAACGATATGGGTTAATTGGTTCGACCAATTGCTTATCGTTAAACCGCGACATTGTCAAGAACATGTGGCAACCGACCAGTTCGCCGGGACAAAGGGGGGGGCTTCGGATGCGTGGGCGGCCATTGGGGGGCGAGCGGTGGTTGATCTGCAAGGGATTCCATGTATAATTCACGGAGTGGACCTAATTTTATTGACAAACAACAATGAACGGAGACTGCGTGTGGGTTTTTTTAAGTCATCCAGGAATTCGTCGGTCGATCTTCTTGCCGGCAAGGAGGCATTTCAGCGGGCCATCGCAAAGGAGCGCTATCGGTCGGACCGCAGTGACCACAAATATTCGCTTTTGATCCTGTCGCTGGCGATCAAAAGCGAAGAAGACGAGCGAATTGGCCGGGCCATCACCACGATCCGCCAGCGCATCCGAGCCATCGACGAAATCGGCTGGTACGATGAAAACCAACTGGGCATTATTCTTCCTTACACCGCCATGGCCGGGGCCGATCAACTGGCAGACGAAATTTACGCTATCGTCACTGACCACCTGGAGCCGTCCGAGTGCCTGGCCTGCGAGCTTTTTTGCTATGATCCGGAAGCGGTCCCCGCAGCCGGTATGCCCATATGGAAGAAAAATATGAAGGAATGAGGGGTTCGTTTTTTACCAGGAGAAGCTACCGCAAGCACATGAAAAAGTGATGTCGGAACCGACCACAAGAAACGGGGGCTGTTTTCAGCCCCCGTTTCGATTTGCTTGGTATGGCGCCCCTACATCAGATGCGCATTGAGCCAGAGGTGGCAGACGATGCTGGCGGCATAGCCGAGACCGATCACCGGGGTCCACTTGAGGTGAGCGCCGAAGGTGTAGGTGCCTCGCGCTGTTCCCATCAGGGCCACACCGGCGGCCGAGCCGATAGCCAACAGGCTGCCGCCGACCCCGGCGGTGAGCGTGACCAGCAGCCATTGCCCCAGTGACATGGCCGGGTCCATGGTCAGCACGGCGAACATGACGGGGATGTTGTCCACGATGGCGGAAAGGATGCCCACCAGCGCATTGGCCGTGGTGGCGCCTAGATCGGTATAGGCGTACTCGGAGAGGATGCCCAGGTAGCCGAACTGGGAGAGGCCCCCGACACAGAGAATGACGCCGTAGAAAAAAAGCAGGGTGTCCCACTCGGCTCGGGCGATTTTTTTCATCAGGTCGAAGTGCTCGGCCTCACGCTGCTTTTCCTCCACTTCCCGAATGACTTCGATGGCCCCGATGGTCCGGCCGGTTTCATCCTTGATAGGGGCGGCGGAGAAGGTCAGCCACTGGCCTTTTTCACCGATGGTCGGGAAAAAATCCGCCGCGTCATAGGTGGCGGACGTTTCGGGATTCTCACGATGCCGGCCGGGATAGTGCCGGTCGTAATCCTCTTCCGGCATTTCATCCACGATCAGGTCGGCCAGGATACGGCGTTTCTGCTCGTAGAAGGGGGACCACTGTTTGCTCGTGCCGACCCGTTCGGCAGCCGGTACACCGGTCATCTTTTCCATGCCCTTGTTCCAGTGCGTGATCTGGTGGTTGGTATCGATGGCAAAGGCGGCATGGGGATAGTTTTCGACGATCTGGGCGACGGCATTCTCCTGTTTGTTCGAAGGGACGACCGTTCCGATGGGTTGGTCATATTTGACGCCCAGGATACGGTCATAGCTCATCGTGCGTCCTTCGTGGCGCTTGACATGATAGGAAAAGGCCCCCAGATAGCCCAGGCCCAGCATCATGCCGGCCGCCGGCGGCAGGTGCAGAAAATTGTGGAAACAAACGGCGGTAGTGATGGTCAGCAAAAAAAGGACCATCATGGGCTTGGCGCCGTATTTCATCTCGATCGTTTCACTGAGCTTTTCGGGAGAGTCCTTGCCGATGGCAAAGCTCATGCAGGCCGCCGGGATGAGCCAGTTGATCACCGACGGAATGAAGATGCTGAAAAACTGGGTGAAGGCCACTTTGCCATTTTGCCAGACCATGAGGGTGGTAATATCGCCGAACGGTGAAAAGGCGCCGCCGGCGTTGGCGGCGACCACGATGTTGATGCAGGCGATGGTGATAAAGCGCTTGTTTTTGCCGCCCACGGCCATGACCACCGCGCCCATCAACAGGGCCGTGGTCAGGTTGTCGGCAATCGGCGAAATGAAGAAGGCCAGAAGGCCGGTGATCCAGAAAATTTTCAGCAGCGAAAAACCGCGCGACACCAGAAATGCCCGCAGCGTCTGGAAGACGTTCCTCTCTTCCATGGCGTTGATATAGGTCATGGCCGCCAGCAGAAAGAGGAATAGTTCGGCATATTCGAGCAGGCTGTGCTGCAGGGCCACGTGGGCGCTATGGGTGTCGCCGGCACGGCCGTAAGCCACCGCCACCAGCACCCAGATAATGCCGGCCGCGAACAGCACCGGTTTGCTTTTGCGCAGGTGGATCGTATTCTCCAGCGGCACCAGGGAGTACGCCAAAACAAAGAGGACGAGGGCGGTAATACCCCAGAAAGTACCTGCCATGGCGCTGGCGGCAACGGCCGGGTGGCCGCTTTCCGCCCATGCCAGGCAGGGGACGGCAAGTAGGGCAAGCGTAAGGGTCCATTTCTTCAGCATTGAATATCCTTTTATGTATTTGTCGGTCGTGTTTCCGGCCGGTTAGGCGGTGATGTTTCACCACGATGGCAACCATGGTGCCCCCATGGGTCGGCGTGTTCAGGGAATCTCGCTGTCACGCCGTCAGCAGGCGCATCGATGAAAAATGCGCGGCGCGATGGTTGATATTTTTTCAGTTAATCTCCCAGGCTAAAAACAAAACGGCTAAATTGGCATAAAACAGTAGCCGCTGTCAATCAGTTCCGGAACGTAAATGCCTCTGGCGTTGCGGCAAATGGGAAAAAGGGGGAGCACACCTGATTCAGAGGAACTTGCGCCATCCCGATTTCTCAGGGATTTAAGGGACGATTCGATTTAATCCGGAAAGTCCTGGGGGGACGCAGCCGGCGTGGTGGGCCATGGCAAACTGTGCCACCCGGGCCTCGTGCCAGAAGGGTTCCCTGGGATTCGGGGGAAGAAATCCGACATGACCGCCGGAAGCGGGCGTCTCCAGAAACAAGCGGTCATTGCGGCGGGCCGCGGCATAGGGAAAGCAGGTGGGGGCAAGGAATGGGTCGTTCAAGGCATTGATGAGCAGTGTCGGTACCCGGATATTATTTAAAAAACCAAGGGCGCTGCAGCGCCGCCAATAATCTTCGGCATCGTGGAATCCGTGGACCGGGGCGGTATAGACGTCGTCGAAGTCTTTAAGGGACCGAACCGACGTCAGCCGTGAGGTGTCGATACACCCGGGATAGCGACGCGCCTTCCGGCGGGCTTTGGCTGTCAGAGTTCGCAAAAAGCGCCAATTGTAGACCTGATTGACGGTCCGATCGAGCTGCCGGGCGCTGGCTTTGAGGTCGCACGGTACCGAAACCGCGGCGGCCCAGTGCCCCTCCGGGTCCAGGGACGCAGCGTTTTCGCCGAGGTATTTTAACACTAAATTGCCGCCCAGGCTGAATCCGACAAACCCGATGCTGTGGTAGGTCTGCGTCCTGGCGATGTGACGATGGACAATAGCGAGGTCGTCGGTGGCCCCGCTGTGGTAGGCCCGCAACTGGCGGTTGATGGTTCCGCTGCAGCCCCGGTAGTTATAGGCCACGGCATCCCAACCGGCCTGATTGAGGGCGCGCGCCATGCCACGCATGTAAGGCGCCCGGGAACTGCCCTCCAGTCCGTGGCAGAGCAGGGCCAGGTGGCGGCTGCCACGCCGGGACCAGTCCAGGTCGATGAAATCATCATCCGGGGTTGCGATGCGTTCGCGCCGGTAGCGGACGCCATTCACGCGACGCAGCAGGGACGGCAGAATGGTCTGCAGGTGGCCGTTGGCCATCAGCGGCGAAGGTCGGTAGGTGGAGGACCGTATAATGGGCATGGCACTTCCCGGCGGAATGGGCTACCCTTGGCCATCAAGAGGGGCAGACAATCGGCAGAAATGGGTACGAATGCCGCCGCGATAGCTCGATTTCATTCAATTTGCAAGTCTTGATTACCGGGTTGGGGGAGACCGCCACAGCGGGAACGTCGCGACCCTGGGTCACGTGCTGACGGGATAAAGAAGATTCTATGACCGACATTACTGCATCCGATAGTCTGATGGTTGCGGCCGCGGGCCCGGGGTGGCTGGTGGTGGACAAGCCGGCCGGGATCAGCGTGCACAATGATCCCGGGCAGGATTTGTGCTCCCGTGTGACCGCCATGCTGGTCGGGGATTCGCAGCTGGCCGAAAAGGCGGGCTTTATCCCGGGGGCGGAGGTCCGCGCCCCCCACCGTCTGGATCGTGATACCAGCGGCCTGGTGCTGTTGTGTTGCCGCGCGCCGGTGCTGCACTATTACGGTGAAGCGTTTCAGGCGCGCCGGATCGGAAAAGGCTATCTGGCCATTTTGCACGGGCGCCTCGAGGCCTCGGCGGGTGACGAGGGGCGCGGACGCTGGGTTTTCCCCCTGGCCCGTTCCAGCGGGGGACGGAACAACCCCTCCGGCAACGGCAAGCGGGTGGCCAGTCGGACGGCCTTTCAGGTGATGCAGCACAGTGCGCACTACAGCCTGGTGGCCTGCTCGCCCCTGACCGGCCGCAAACACCAGATCCGTCGCCATGCCAAACTGGCAGGACATCCGGTGGTCGGGGACCGGCGCTACGGCTCGCCGCGATCCCTGCGGTACCTGCGGGAAACCGCCGGCTTCGAGCGGCTTGGGCTGCACGCCTACGGCCTCGATCTGCCCTTGCCGCAGGAGACGGAACGACGAATGGTTTTTTCGCCGACGCTGCCTCAGGCATTTATCCGGCTGCTGGCCGGCGATTCGGCGCAACCGGCCGCCGCCTGGGAGACGATTCTTCGCACACTGCCGGCCTGCCGGCCTTGGCTGGCGGAAAAGGCCGGATCCGACGGGTATTTCATTTGACAAGAATTTTGGTTTCGTCATACTTTCGCCCGGAGTCTTGAGGACGGTCGCGATCCATTTGGGTAGCGTCAGCAGCGACCGTTTTGCCGAAACCACAGCATCAAGGCCTGCCTATCTCGCGGTCAGCCGCTCGTGGCAGGCATTTGGTTTGTCGCAACATCATCATATTGGGGTGGCCGTGCCATGAATCAGCTTATTCGCACCTGGATCCATCGCTATTTCAGTAATCCCCAAATGGCCATTCTCTGGTTGTTGTTGATTGTCGGGTTCGCATTGGTCCTGCTTCTGGGGGAGATGCTGGCCCCGGTATTGGCAGCCATTGTCATCGCCTACCTGCTGGAGGGGGTCAACAGCCTGCTGATCAAGCGCCGGGTCCCGCGCACCGCCGCGGTGCTGATCGTGTTCATTTTTTTCATGGTCTCGTTTCTGGCCCTGCTGGTCGTCCTGCTGCCCTTGATTTCACGTCAGATCGGACAACTGGTGCAACAGTTGCCGGCCATGTTTGCCAAGGGGCAGCATCTTTTAATGCAACTGCCCGAAAAATATCCGGATTACATCACGGTCGTCCAGATTCAACAGATCACCGGTTCCCTGAGCAGTCAGATCACGGGCTTTGCCCAGAATATCCTGTCATTTTCGCTGGCTTCGGTGCGCGGGGTCATAGCGGGGATCATCTATCTGATTCTGGTGCCGCTGATGGTGTTTTTCTTTTTGATGGACAAGCAGGTCATCATCGATTGGGTGAAGTCTTTCCTGCCGGACAATCGCGGACTGGCGCGGGAAGTCTGGCTGGAGGTCAACCGGCAGTTCGCCAATTACGTGCGCGGTAAAATGCTGGAGATCACCATTGTCGGCAGCATCAGCTATGTCGTTTTTAAAGCCATGGGGCTTGGTTTTTCTGTTTTGCTGGCGCTCCTGACCGGTCTTTCGGTGCTCGTGCCCTACATCGGGGTCACCGTGATCGCTTTTCCAGTGGCATTGATCGCCTTTTTCCAATGGGGCGCCACGGCCCAAACGATCTACGTCATGCTGGCCTATGGGGTCATCCAGATTTTTGACGGGAATCTGCTGGCGCCCCTGCTGCTTTCCCGGGTGGTCAACCTGCACCCCGTGGCCATTATCGTTGCCGTGCTTATATTCGGCGGGTTGTGGGGCATGATCGGGTTGCTATTCGCGATTCCGCTGGCAACCCTTTTCCATGCCGTGATCAAGGTTTGGATGCGCAATCTGGGAAAAGACCCGGACGCGGATGGCGGCTTTCCGGCCGCCCCTGTGGACGGACCCATGAACGACACGCCCTGAAGCTGTTCCGCGGTTCGACGGTGCCCCGGGGCACCTGAGTGGTCCTTTATC
The DNA here is from genome assembly GCA_014237395.1 of Desulfobacteraceae bacterium. Lineage (GTDB taxonomy): Bacteria > Desulfobacterota > Desulfobacteria > Desulfobacterales > UBA5852 > JABZFP01. Next base: position 534,018 of record JABZFP010000030.1, read on the forward strand.
CCATCCCGCCCCGGTCGGGGAAAAACGAATTGAAAAAAAAGCCAGATGCGGTATGGTACGCGCCCATCCGGTCGTGAGAATCTGCCGTTGACCGGCGAATAGCTGTTAACCAGAGGAACGTTTGCATGAATGCCAATAGCTACACTGCTGAATCCATCGAGGTCCTGAACGGTCTGGATCCGGTGAAACGCCGTCCGGGGATGTATACCGACACACTGCGGCCCAACCATCTGGGCCAGGAGGCCATCGACAACAGCGTGGACGAGGCGATTGCCGGTTTTGCCAACCGGATTGACGTGGTGCTTTACGAGGACAATTCCCTGGAGGTGACCGACAACGGCCGCGGCATGCCCATCGATCTGCATCCCGAAGAAGGCGTTTCGGGCGTGGAGGTCATCATGACGCGCCTGCATGCGGGCGCCAAGTTTTCCAATAAAAACTATATGTTTTCCGGCGGCCTGCACGGCGTCGGGGTGTCCGTGGTCAATGGCCTGTCCACCCGCCTGACGGTGGACATCCGGCGCGGCGGGCGTCAGTATCAGATTACCTTCGAAAATGGTGAAAAAACCTCCGAACTGAGGGAGGTCGGCCAGGTCGGGCCGCGCAATACCGGCACATCGGTTCATTTCTGGCCGGACCCGAAATATTTCGACACCCCGCGTTTTTCCGTAAAGCGCCTGAAGCACACCTTGAAGGCCAAAGCGGTTCTGTGCCCCGGTCTGCGGGTGCGCTTCACCAACCAGCAGACCAACGAGCGCGAGGAATGGCACTATGAAGACGGCTTTCGCGATTATCTGAACGACAGCCTGTTCGACAGCCTGCTGCTGCCGGAAGAACCCCTGGTGGGGGAGTACAAGGAGGAAGACGGCACGGTGTCCTGGGCGGTGGTCTGGCTGCCGGAAGGCGGCGATGCGGTTTGCGAGAGCTACGTCAACCTCATCCCGACCCCCCAGGGGGGAACCCATGTCAACGGGTTCCGCAGCGGTCTGCTGGCGTCCCTGCGGGAATTCTGCGAGATCCACAAACTGCTGCCGCGCGGCGTCAAGCTGGCCCCCGAAGACGTCTGGGACCGCTGCAGCTACATCCTGTCGGTCAAGATGCTCGAACCCCAGTTTTCCGGCCAGACCAAGGAGCGTCTGGCGTCACGGCACTGTGCCGCCTTCGTCTCGGGGGCGGTCAAGGATGCGTTCAGCCTGTGGTTGAACCAGCACATTGAAGATGCGGAGAAAATTGCCGAGTTGGCCATCAACAGCGCCCAGCGGCGGCTGAAGGCAAGCAAAGTGGTGGCCCGCAAAAAAGTGACGGCCGGTCCGGCCCTGCCCGGCAAACTGGCGGACTGTGTCAGCCAGGATTCCGCCCGCGGCGAGCTGTTCCTGGTGGAGGGGGATTCCGCCGGGGGATCCGCCAAACAGGCCCGCGACCGCCAGTTCCAGGCCATCATGCCCTTGCGGGGCAAGATCCTGAATACCTGGGAAGTCGACTCGGCCATGATCCTCAGTTCCAATGAAATTCACGACATATCGGTGGCCATCGGCATCGATCCCGCATCCGACAACCTGGAGGGGTTGCGCTACGGCAAGATCTGCATCCTGGCGGACGCCGACTCGGACGGCCTCCACATCGCCACCCTGCTGTGCGCCCTGTTCCTGCGACATTTCCGGCCGCTGGTGGAAGCCGGACACATCTATGTGGCCATGCCGCCGCTCTACCGGATCGATGTCGGAAAATCGGTATACTATGCCCTGGACGACGATGAGCGGGACGCCACCCTCAAACGTATTACGGCCAAGGGCAAGAAGCAGACCGTCAACGTGGTGCGCTTCAAAGGGCTGGGGGAAATGAACCCGCTCCAGTTGCGTGAAACCACCATGGCGCCCGATACCCGCCGGCTGGTGCAACTCCGGGCGGAGGGCGATGACAACGAGGTGCTCGATCTGCTGCTGGCCAAAAAACGGGCGGCCGACCGCCGGAAATGGCTGGAGGTCGGCGGCTTGGCGGCTGAAGACGGCGTGTTGGCGCCCTGAAATGGCGTGGTGGGGTTTTGCGGAGCAGGCGGGTATGCGCACCGATGCGGGCGGACGCGCTGATGTTCCACCCGGAAAAAATTATCAGGTGAAGGAAAGGTTTCCATGACAGCGGAGTTGGTTACGGACACGATCGAACGGATGCCCCTGGCGGCATTCACCGAGAAGGCTTACCGGGAATACGCCATGTATGTCATCCTGGACAGGGCCCTGCCCCATATCGGCGACGGCCTCAAGCCGGTGCAGCGTCGGATTATCTACGCCATGTCCGAGCTGGGGTTGAAGGCCACGGCCAAATATAAGAAATCCGCCCGCACGGTGGGCGACGTCCTGGGTAAATTTCATCCCCACGGGGATACGGCCTGCTACGAGGCCATGGTGCTGATGGCCCAGCCTTTTTCCTACCGCTACCCCCTGGTGGACGGGCAGGGCAACTGGGGGGCGCCGGATGACCCGAAATCGTTTGCCGCCATGCGATATACCGAATCGCGGCTTTCGCCCATGGCGGAGGTCCTGCTTTCAGAAGTCGGCCAGGGAACCGTGGCCTGGATCCCCAATTTCGACGGGACCCTCAAAGAACCCGAGGTCCTGCCTGCCCGCCTGCCGCATGTGCTGCTCAACGGCACCACCGGGATTGCGGTGGGGATGGCCACCGACATTCCCCCCCACAACGTGCGTGAAATCGTGGCGGCCTGCATTCACCTGCTGGACCACCCCAAGGCCACGGTCGAAGATCTGGTGGCGCACGTACCCGGTCCGGACTACCCCACGGCGGCGGAGATCATCACACCGCCGGCGGAGCTGCTGCAGCTCTACCAGCGCGGCACCGGCTCGATCCGGATGCGGGCCTGCCACCATTTTGAAAACGGGGATATCGTGCTGACGGCCCTGCCGCATCAGGTGTCCGGGGCCAAGGTCCTGGAGCAGATCGCCGCCCAGATGCAGGCCAAGAAGCTGCCCATGGTGGCGGACCTGCGCGACGAATCCGATCACGAAGATCCCACCCGGCTGGTCATCGTGCCCCGCTCCAACCGGGTGGATAAAGAGATGCTGATGGCGCATCTTTACGCCACGACCGACCTGGAGCGCACCTACCGGGTCAACATGAATGTGATCGGCCTCGAGGGCCGTCCTCAGGTGATGAATCTCAAAGCGCTGCTGCAGGAGTGGCTGGTTTTCCGGACCGAGACGGTGCGGCGCCGGCTGCAGCATCGACTGGATAAGATCAACCAGCGGCTTCACCTGCTGGAAGGGTTGCTGATCGCCTATCTGAATATCGATGAGGTCATCCGGATCATCCGGCGGGAGGACCACCCGGGGCCCGTGCTGATGGAGCGTTTCGGTTTGACGGACAAGCAGGCCGAAGCCATCCTGGAAATGAAATTGCGGCACCTGGCCAAACTGGAAGAAATCAAGATCAAGGCCGAGCGGAAAACCCTCGCCGCGGAACAATCCCAGATCGAGAAAACCCTGGCCTCGTCCCAGCGGATGAAGACCCTCGTGCGCAAGGAGCTCAAAGCCGATGCCAGCGCTTACGGTGATGATCGCCGGTCCCCCATCGTGGCACGTGCCGTGGCCCAGGTCATGCGCCGGGATGAGTTCGTGCCCGCTGAAAATATCACCATTATTCTTTCCCAGGGGGGCTGGGTGCGTTCTGCCAAGGGCCATGACATCGATCCGGCCAGCCTGAGCTACAAGGCCGGCGACGCGTTCAAAGCCTGTGCCTATGGCCGCAGCAACCAGCCCGTAATGTTCATGGATTCCGCCGGCCGCAGCTATGCCGCGCCGGCGCATACCCTGCCGTCGGCCCGTGGTTATGGTGAGCCTCTGACCGGCCGTTTCACGCCCGCGCCCGGGGAGACTTTTACGGCTATTATGATGGGAGCGGCCGATCAGAAGTATCTGGTGGCCAGTGATGCCGGGTATGGGTTTCTGGTGGCGCTTGGCGAACTCTATACCAAAAACCGCAGCGGTAAGGTCGTCCTGACTCTGCCGGCCGGCGCCAAACCCATGCCGCCCCTGGCGGTGAGCGATGTGGAGTCGGATCAGGTCGTGGTTCTCAGCAATGCCGGCCGCCTGTTGATTTTCCCGCTGAAAGACCTGCCCCAGATTCCCCGCGGCAAGGGAAACAAAATGATCCAGATTCCCAAAGCCAAGGCCCGCGACCGGGAGGAATTTTTATCGTATCTCTATATCCTGCCCGCAGGCCGGGATCTGGTGGTGTATGCCGGTAAACGTCACCTGACGCTCAAAGGTGCCAGCCTGGAGGCCTTTGTCGGAGTGCGCGGCCGGCGGGGGCGCAAGCTGCCGCGGGGCTTTCGCAACGTGGACCGCATGGAAGCATCCGCCTCGCCGGAAACGGATGCACCGGAAACGATTGTGGATCCCCAGTGATGGAGGGGCGGGCGATGAACCAGATGGATCTGTTCGATGGGCCACCCAAAGAGACGGATAAGGACGAGGCGGACCTTTTTCCCATCCGCTCCGGTCGGATCGGGCCGATCCGCTTCGGCGCCACGGAAACCTCATACGCCCTGACCGAAGAAGTCCTGACGGCGCTTGCGGCACAGGCCGACGATGCTGAAAAAGGCGGTTCCTGAGGAGGGCCGCCCCCCCCACTTTATTTACCCATTCACCCGATCAAACCGCAGGCCTGTAAAGCCCGCTGCAGCTGTTTCAGACGCTCCTCGAGGTTGCCGGTCAGTCCGATGGACAGACGCACCAGCCCCGGGGAGAGCCCCATGGCGCGCTGTTCGTTTTCATCGATTTCCGACGAGGTCGAGCTGCCGGAACACGACATCAGCGTGTCGAAATACCCCAAAGACACGGCCATGAAGCCAAAGCGCTCGGTATTCTGCAGGCGATCCATGACGGCCTCGGCCTTTTTTTGGGTGCCGCAGTCGATGGTCAGCATGCCCCCCCAGCCGTAGCCCGGGTTCATCATCGCGCGCATTTGCGTGTGCTGGGGGAAGGCCGGCAGCCCGGGATAGGTGACGGTCAGGCCCCAGGTCTGTATGTGTTCGGCGACGGCCATGGCCCGGCGGCCGTGCTCGCGCATGCGCACCGCCAGGTGGGGAATGCGCTGGATGATGTCAAAGGCGGTGCGCGGGTCCATGGTGGGGCCCAGGAGCATGGCGCGCCCCGTATGCAGATCCATCAGCTGGCGGATAAAGTCCCGGCGGGCGCAGATGGCGCCGGCAATCAGGTCGCTGGCGCCGTTGATGAACTTGGTCATGGAATAGACGACGATGTCGGCGCCCATCACCGCGGGGGACATGACCATGGGGGTGAAGGTGTTGTCCACCACGAGGGTGATGCCCCGGGGCCGAGCGCTGCGGGCCAGGGCCGGGATGTCGGCCACCCCCAGTGTGGGGTTGCCCACGGTCTCGGTGTAATACACCCGGGTTTCGGGACGCGCGGCATCTTCAAAGGCTTCCGCCCGGGTCGGATCCACAAAGGTGACGCTGATGCCCCAGTTGGGCAGCAGGTCCGCCAGCAGGGCGTGGGTACCCCCGTAAATCGTGCGGCTGGCCACGATGTGGTCGCCCTGCCGGCACAACTGCAGCAGGGTGCAGGCAATAGCGGCCATGCCGCTGGCCGTGCAGATGGCATATTCGGTGTTCTCCATGGCCGCCAGATACCGCGCCAGGACATCCACGGTCGGGTTGAAATGCCGGCTGTAGAGATAACATCCGCCCTGATCCGGCCCACGTACCCCCTTGAATATTTCCGGCATGGTTTCAGGGGTCATGACCGTAAACGTGGACGAGCGCGAGATGGACGGGCACACGCCGCCATGTTCGCCGAACTCGCGTTGAACCCGGGCAATGGCTTCCTCGGGGTCGAAGTGGTCCATGAGGCGCCTCCTTGAAGGCAAAGGGGGTGGGCGATGGGCGCAACGGGCCGGGCAGCCTGAACAGCTTTTTCACAGGGGGCTGTCGAGCACCTTGCGCATGGTTTCAGCCAGGTCACTCATCACGATCGGCTTCAGAATAAACGCTTTGATGCCGATGCGTTTGGCGGTTTCTTCCGTAATGGTTTCACTGAAACCCGTACACATAATAATGGGGAGGGCCGGCTTGATTTTCAATAGGGCGGTGGCCAGTTCTTTGCCGGTCAGGTGCGGCATGGTCATGTCGGTAATGACCAGGTCGAAGGCCGCCGGGTCGTTTTGGAAATGATGCAGGGCTTCGACACTGCTCGTGCAGGCCGTTACCTGATATCCCAAACGTGTCAGAACCTGTCGGCCCATGTCCACCAGCATGGTTTCGTCGTCCACCAAGAGGACACGTTCACTCCCGGACGGCAGGGGCAGGGCGCTCTGGTGGTGGGCCTTGGCGCGGGGCATGATTTTCGGCAGGTAGATGTGAAAGGTGGTTCCCCGGCCGACCCGGCTTTCGACATCGATCAGACCGCCGTGGCTCTTGATGATGCCGTGGGCCACGGAGAGTCCCATACCGGTGCCCTCGGTGTGTTCCTTGGTGGTGAAAAACGGATCGAAAATACGGTCCATGATGGTGGGGGGGATGCCCTGGCCGGTGTCCTGCACCATCAGCTGAAGATAGGCTTCGGCGTCCATTTTGGGAAGCCCTTTTTCGCGCACTTCTTCCAACGTCGTTTCCCGGAGCATCACGACCAACCGGCCGCCACGGTCGCGCATGGCATGTCCGGCATTGGTGCCCAGATTCATCAACACCTGGTGCATCTGGGTGGGGTCGCCCATGATAAAGGCAGCGGTTCGGACGTCCGTTTGGATATCGATGGTGGTGGGCAGCGAGGCCCGTAATAGCGCGCAGGCTTCCTTGATAATCCGGTCCAACTGGACCGGCTTCATTTCGTGTTCGCTCTGCCGGCTGAAGGCCAGAATCTGCTGGACGAGGTGTTTGGCCCGCAGGCCGGCCTGGAGCACCTGCTCCATGTTGTAGGTGAGGGCGCTATCCGGCGGGGCATCCTCCATGGCCATTTCGGTGAATCCGATCACGGCGGAAAGAATGTTGTTGAAATCGTGGGCAATGCCGCCGGCCAGCGTGCCGACGGCCTCCATCTTTTGGGCCTGGCGCAGTTGCCGCCCAAGGTCTTTTTTTTCCTTTTCGGCCTCGATGCGTTCGGTCAGGTCATACACCGATATGAATACGCGTTCCCAGCTGTCCTCATATCCTGGCGGAATGGAGGATTTGATCAACAGGTGGCGATCGTTGCCCTTGAGAGTCCGGTTGATGCATTCAATTTCGAAGCGGCCGGCCTGGGCCATGGCCACAAGCTCTGTTTTAAGAACGCTTTGGGCGGTCTGCGGCAGAATGCGGTGGATGCTGCCCAGCAGCTCTTTCTTGCTAACGGCTTCGTAGAGCGCGAGGGTCGATCGGTTGACATCGACGATCCGGACCATTCGAATGCAGCGTTTGATTTCTTCGGGGTGGTCCGAGAAATAGCGGTTGAAATCTTCAACACCGTCTTTTTTGAGGTGGTCGAAATGGGTCTTTAAACGGCTGAAATCCTCTTCCCATAGTGAAATGGGGGAATTTTCGAACAGGGCGCGATACCGCAGTTCGCTGCGTTTGAGTTCTTCGAGCCGTTGCTGGAGCTGGGGATAATAGTTTTTACGAACGCGGCGTTCTCCCAGACCGATAATGCGCCGTCGGGTCAGCGCGTAATGAGGCTCCGGTTCAAAGGGCTTGGGCATAGACGGTCTCGATGTCGCTGATGGTTGGGGCAACGGGGTTGGTGGCCATGCAGGGGTCGTTCACGGCCATGCGTGCCAAAAGCGGGATGTCCTCCTTGCGGATGCCGCAATCCTTGAGGGTGCAGTTGATGCCGATCCGGTTTTTAAACCGGGTCATGGCGTCCACAATCGCTTCGCAGGTTTCGCGGGACGACGCTCCTTCCAGTTGCAGCCCGAAAAGAGGGGCTAAGGTCCTGTACTTATCGCCGGCCTGGGACCAGTTGAACCGTATGACATGATCGATCAGCAGGCTGTTGCTCTCGCCGTGGGGCAAATCGAACCGGCCGCCGATGCTGTGCGCCATAGCGTGCACCGCCCCCAGGCTGGCATTGGAGAAGGCCAGTCCGGCGGACAGGCTGCCGAACATGACCTCTTGGCGGATGGCAATGTCCCGTGGCCGGGCAATGGCCTGGGGCAGGTAGGTGTGCAAGCGGCGAATGGCTTCGCGGGCGTGCAGGTCGGTCAGATCGGAACCGGCATTGGACACCAGGGCTTCCAGCGCGTGAACCATGGCATCCATTCCCGTGCAGGCCGTCAAATAGGCGTCCATCGTGGTGGTGGGTTGCGGATCCACCAGGGCCACGTCGGGAATCACGCTTTTGCTGAGGATGGCGATTTTTCGTTTTTCGAAGTGATTGCTGACGATCGTGAATTGGGAGACATCGGAAGACGTACCGGCCGTGGTCGGAATGCAAATCAACGGTGGTCCGGGGATATCCACGCGGTCGACGCCTTCGAACTCCAGCACATGGCGGCGGTTGGTGTGGACCACGCCAATGGCCTTGGCACAGTCCATCGGGCTGCCGCCCCCCACGGCGATAATGACGTCGCAGGCCTGGCGGGCGTAATGTTCCGCCCCCACCATCACTTCCTCGGCGCGGGGATTTACGCTTACAGCCGTGTAGCGGGCGTAGTCCAGTGATTCGGCTTCCAGACTTTGGGCAACCGCGTCGGTCCAGCCGGCTTTTTCGACGCCCGGATCCGATACCAGAAAAACCTTACTGGCCCCCAGGTTGCGTGCGTAGCGTCCGGCGAGGGCCAGGGCGCCGGCACCGAACACAATTTCAGGGGCGACGAATTTTCGCAAGCTTTCCATGGGTGGGCTCACTTGGGTGCGATGACGCGAAATGGCTTGAAGCACGAAGCGTCCGGCCGGTTGCCGCTGACGGCATTATCATCATACGAATACGCCAGATTAATCGTCGTGCGTTCAAAAGTCAATTGGTCGGACGGCGGCTCGGCGGCCGCCGGCGCTTGTTATGCCGGTGTCCTTCGGGCGCGGTTGCACGGTCGTGACGCCGCAGGAGGAGAGGGGACGATGGTGAATAACGGCTTTATTCACTAACTTTTATCAGTTCATTGTATAAAATTTGGCCAAAAACTTGACTTTGGCCAACTATTGCTTATTTTTATACCTAACTTGGCATTATTATATCGAAAGGAGCGCCGATGGAAAGCCAATCTTACCTGGGTCAACGTGTCAAAGTCACGGTCGACGCCTTCTGGATCGGGGCAGTGGAAGGTACTGTGGTGAAAGAATTCAAGAACGGCAAGGTGGCCGTCAAAGTCGAGCGTCCCGACAAAGTGTTCCATGTCAAAAGCAGTGCCGTCACGCGCATATGACCTGTGACAATCGTCCGCGCAAGGGGGCTCACATCAAGGTGGAGCCCATTCGCTACCTGGCGGACATCAAGCGCATCAAGAATTTCCTCGTACAACGCCCCAGGGATTTGGCCTTGTTCACCCTGGGGATCAACATGCCCCTGCGGGTTTCCGATCTCCTCAGCCTGACTTACGACCAGGTGGCCCACCTGGCACCGGGGGCGTCTCTCGTCATCCACGAAAATCGGACAGGGCGGCGGCTCAAAGTGGGCTTCAACCATGTCTGCTGCGAAGCGGTCGCAAACCTCGGAATAAATCGCCGCCATCCTTCCGGGCCGGTGGGAGGCTCGCGTTTTCTGTTTCCAAGCCGGCGGGGCGACGTCCTTCTGCCATCGTCGGTTCATCGCCTGGTCAAATCCTGGTGCAAAGCCATCGGTCTGGATGGCAATTACGGCGCCAATTCCCTTCGCAAAACATGGGGCTATCACCAGTTCGCCACCTTCGGTACCGATCTTTCTCGTTTGAGCACGTATTTTCATCACGCCACCCGTCGCCAGACCCTCGATTATCTTTGTCTGGAGCCCCAGGATTTCAAGAGTATTTTCGATCACGCCCTGTAGGCATCACACCTCGCCTCCTCATTTGCTTTTAACCCACCACTGATGGAGATCCCGAAGAGGGTCGTGCGGTCCGATAAAGATCTATAATACTAGTTCATTTTCTTCCCCGTGGAAGAAAACGGAACCAAAAGAAGACACCCGTGTCCCGCTTTAACCCTGCGCGTCGCCAAACCGGGCGATGATGCCGCGCCTTGTGCCGCCATGTGGCGTTGTCAGGCTTGCTCGGGTGCTCACAATCTGGCAATTGCTGCGCGCCTCGCTTCGCCTGGCGCCTTACCTGACAACACGATGCTTGCAGCATCGCCCGGTTTATGCGGCCGGAGCACGTGGAAACTCGCCCGCCTGTCGGCGGGCTCAGACAGTCCGCGCGCTTATTTCCGTCCTCAACGCCGATGCTCGGTGCTGGACAAAGGGAAATAAGAAAATCAAAAGCTAAAAGCCTGTTTTCAAGCCCAGTAGAGGCGCCCACTTTGGCCAATCTCATGGGGGTCATGATTGGTCGCCCTTATTATGAGAATTGGCGGCGTTATCGTCCGTTGGTTCTGTTGGGAGCGGTTGGATCGTGCCTGCTTGCGAAGTATTCTGGCAGCGCTCGCATCCTTCACCGGGGGTATGATGGCGGCAACCGCCCAGCCGTCCGCCGCGCTGGCCGCGATCGTCCCGGCGGATGAAGACCAGCATGAAGAGCAAGAAAACGGTGCAACCGGCAATGATGGCAACGAGAATGTCGGCCATGGCGTCCTTTCCGGTTCGGTATCGAACCTGGTTCGTTTATACGGTTATCCTAACAATAAGCGCCCGGCCAAGAATCGCAATCACGGTCCGTTGCCCGCCTGTCGCCTCCTGATGATCGCCCTTGATCAAATTCATGGACTGGCTTATATAAAACTTCCAACGTGTGAAAGAGGCTTTGGCCTGTCCGGGTCAGCGCTTTTTTCGATCCGATCAAGACGGGGCCGATCGCCGGAACACGCGGCCATCCTTCCCGAAGACGACGTCAACGCCTTGTTCGGCAGCCGAGAGCCTTGCGCTGCCGCCCCTAACCCTAACCGACAAAACGAGGTAAACGCTATGGACAGACGATGGAACGTTATCGGTATCGTCATCTGCATCGGTTTGATCCTGACGGCCGTGGGCTGCCAGAAAAAAGTCATCGACACGGGGGCCGCCATGAGTGCGCCTGCTGCGGGTGCCGGCGAAACCGCTGTGGGCAGTGGTATGAGCGAAGAAAATCTGACGGGTCAACCCATGATCGACGAGGGCCCGACGGACGAAATCGTTTCGGCTGACGGGGTGGTCATGAACCGCGAGCGGTTCATCAACCAGGACATCTTTTTTGAATTCGACAGTTCAGCGCTCAGTGCCGAGGCCCAGACCATCTTGAAAGCCAAGGCGGAGTGGATGACGCGCAACGCCCATTTGAACATTATCATCGAGGGGCATTGCGATAATCGCGGCACCACCGAATACAATTTAGCGCTGGGCGAACGGCGCGCCGAAGGCGTCAAACGCTTCATGCAGGATCTGGGCGTGCCCGAAAGCCGCATTCGAACCCTCAGCTTCGGCGAGGAGCGTCCGCTGGATATGGGCAACGATGAAGCCGCCTGGGCCAAAAACAGGCGGGCCCATTTCGAATTTGATTGATCCTCGCGGCCTTGATCCCGTGTGTCAAGGCGATGTGCAATCAGGACGGTGTTGCGGCGGCACGGCTACTTGCGGTCGCGACCCCCGGGGCTGCTATCGCGCGGCTGCTGCCAGGGTTTGGGGGGGGTAGGGTCGTAGAGTTCCGGTTTGGGGCGCCAGCCGGGTGGACGATGCCCCGGTGGGCGATGCCCCGGTGGGCGATGACCCGGGGGACGATAGCCAGGGGGGCGATAGCCCGGTGGATGCCGTGGGGGGTAATAGACCCCATAGGATCGGTCATCATCGCGTTCTTCCATCTCTTTTTCCAGCCGGTCGGCTTTGCGCCGGGCCGCCTCGGCCTGGCGCCGGGCCTCCTCGGCGTCCCGTTCCGCTTTTTCCAGACGCGCCTGTGTTTCGGCGGATTCGCTTTCCCGCAGCATCGCGTCTTCCTGCGCGCGGCGCTTGTCATCGGATTCCGGGTCATAAGGAATTTCTTCCAGCAGAACCGTGGCATCGGCGCCTTCCGGCGGCGGCGTATTGGAGAAATGGCGGACACCCTGGGCATCCGTCCAGTGGTAGAGATCGGCCACGGCCGGATGGCTGCTCCATAGCAGCAGGTAAATCACCAACCATCCAGCGTGACGTGTCATGATGCGCATACGGCTTTCCCTTTCAGAGGATCATCCTGTTTTCACGGCGTATGCCAGAAATCCCAACTGATGCCACCATCATCTCGATTGCGAACCGGCCCCCATCCGCCGCCATCCCGCATACGGCCGCGGTAACTGAAGGTGATGGCCCGGGTTCCCTCAGGAACGGGCAAACGGCGCTGAAAGGCCCAGTTGATAAAGAAGGGTTCGGCATTCGCGCCGGCCGACCACAGCGGGTAGCTGCCCAGGATAATGCCGTCGCCATCCAGGGCATGGGCCTCGATGCGCAGGTACTCCACAATGGGATAGTGGGTCAGCTTGCTTTGCAGTTGGACAAGACCGGCCAGATCGAGCTCATTGGGCGACAAGGCGTAGGTTGCCTCAATGACGATGTCGCTGGTCTGCCACCGGAGTTCATGCACGTCACCGACGGCGAGCATGACGCGGCTTTCGGGTTTCGCCAGCCGGCCTGCGTAGGACATAGCACCGCCACCGGCACATCCGACCAGAAAGATGCTCAGGAATAACAGAAGCCACCATGGGACCTGCTTTTTACGGGGTGTTTTCATCAACCATGCCTTTGTTGGGGCCGGAAGCCATCCCGGCTATGGAGGCCGCCATCGTCTAAAAGGAGGCGGCCTTGATCAATTGTTTGCGAGGCAACTATGGAAATATTAATGCGGAATTAGACGCGGTCAACGATGGCTGGCAGCCACGGCGGTTGAGGGACGGTCTTCACGCCATGGGTGTCAAGGCGCGGAAAACTGTCAGGGGCGGCCTTGTTTCCCAGGGATGGCAGGCCGCATCGTTGTGTCCGCGGTCGGGAGCAACTGGCAGCATTGCTGCCGAAAACGCTCCGCTGCTTCGGCCGCTTGCCGCCATTGGACCAGCATCCCGCCGGGCCCGGTGAAGCGGGATTGTTTGAATTGCTGACTGATCCGTTCGCGTGCCAGAAAGGTGCGGCGGGCGAAATCTTCATCCGGCGCCAGGGTTTCCCAGACGTATTCCCAGTAAGCTTGGCGATCCAGGGCTACGTACATGATTTGCTGATTTGGATCGTAATAGCGTCCCCGCACGGGCAGCCAGCGGTTGCTTGTCGGGGTGGCGACCCCTTGCTGCTGCATGACCCGGCGTTTATAGCGGATAACCGATTCGTCCGGCTTGCGATCCACTTTGGCCAGAATGATGTCGGGGTTCAGCATCTGTTCGCCGACAACCGCCATTTGTTCCTGGTTGTCGTGAAGGGTCGTTTCAGCCTGACGGCATTGGCGTTCCAGCTCTTCCGGGGCGGCCGGGCAGTAAATCCATTCCTGGGCCCCAAGGGGGGCTGCCGCCGCGAACCAAAGCGTTACCATCCAGATTCGAATCCATTGAGGCATGACAAGCATCTCCGTTGCTGCCGCGCGTCGGGCGGTGGGTGTGGACGACAGAATCCTCACCCGTATGGATACCACAATTTTAGTGTCAGGGAAATGGTGACGAAGGACCGCTTCCGGCCGGCCGGAAGCATTGACAAGGTATGCAAAGGCTGTAGTATACACGCGGCTGTCACGCTTTTAGTCTATTAGGATTCTCAGGAATAGGAGGCGATATGCACCCTCTCAAAGATAAGACGCTCTTTATCACCGGTGCCAGCCGGGGGATCGGCAAAGCCATTGCCCTGCGTGCCGCCCGGGACGGTGCCCGCATCGTCATTGTTGCCAAAACAGAGACACCGCACGACCGTCTGCCCGGCACGATCTACACCGCGGCCGAAGAAATCGAAGCCGCCGGCGGCCAGGCCCTGCCCCTGGCGGTGGATATCCGTTTTGAAGACCGGGTGGCGGCGGCTGTTGAAAAGGCCGCTGCGCATTTTGGCGGGATCGACATCCTGGTCAACAATGCCAGTGCCATCCAGCTGACTCCGACCGCCGATACCGCCATGAAGCCGTTCGATCTGATGCATCAGGTCAACACCCGTGGGACGTTCGTCTGTTCCCAGGCTTGCCTGCCCTTTTTGGAAAAGGCCGTCAATCCTCACATCCTGATGCTTTCGCCGCCCTTGAACATGGCGCCACGCTGGTTTGCCCCCCATGTGGCCTACACCATGGCCAAATACGGGATGAGCATGTGCGTTCTGGGCATGGCGGAGGAATTCCGGCCGGCCGGCATTGCGGTAAACGCGCTCTGGCCCCGGACCGCCATTGCGACGTCCGCCGTCAATAATCTCCTGGGCGGGGAGGCCGCGATGGCGCATAGCCGGTTGCCGACAATCATGGCGGACGCAGCCCATGCCGTTCTTTGCCGCCCCAGCCGCAGCTGTACCGGGAATTTCTTTATCGATGACGCCGTCCTGCAGGAAGAAGGCATCACCGATTTCCGACCCTACCAGGTCGATCCGCAAAAGGACGTCGCCGATCTGCTGCCCGATTTTTTTCTCTAAACGCGATCCATGGCCGTGTGAGGGCGTACATCGCACCGGTCGGTTGCCGGGGAGTTTTCGTTGCATTTCAAATTTCATATACCAACCCGCATTATCTTCGGACCCGGCACCCTGACGACATTGGAGGAGACCCCCCACCTGCCGCCGGGTGGCCATGCCATGATCGTTGTCGGGGAATCCGGCGCGATGCTGACGGCGGGGTATTTGCAGCGGGTGCAGGGTTTGCTTGCCAATCGGGGGGTTGCGTCCCTTCTCTACGACCGGATCCGGTCCAATCCGGAATCCGCGACGGTGGACGACGCGGCGGCCGCGGCCCGTGCCAAAAAAGTGGACTTTATCGTGGGCCTGGGCGGCGGCAGTACGATCGACGCCGCCAAGGGCATCGCCCTGATGGCTGCCAACAAGGGGTTTTGCGGAGAGATCATCCGTAGCGGCAGCGGGTGTGGCGAAACACAGCTCGCCCCGGCCCTGCCGGTAGTGGCCATCCCCACGACGGCCGGCACTGGAAGCGAGGCCACCCCCTGGACGGCGATCACGCGTTCCGGCAGCACGGAAAAAATCACCTGGGGCAACGACAGCATCTATCCGTCTCTGGCCATCGTCGATCCGGAACTGACCCGTACCTTGCCGCCGCGCTTTACGGCCTATTCCGGCATGGTGGCATTTTTCAATGGGGTGGGGGCGATTCTGGGAACCTCGCGGCAACCGGCCGGTGATATGCTGGCATTGGAGGCCGTCCAGATCATCAGCCGGTTCCTGGCCGGCGCAGTGACAAATGGTGCGGACCCGAACGCCCGCACCATGCTTTCCTGGGCCGGCACGGCCGCCGGCATGAGCACCGCCCTGACGCCCGTCAGTTTTCATCAGATTCTGGGACAGGCCGCGAGTGCCGCGGCACCGGGGCTGCCCCACGGCGCGGCGCTCGCTATGCTGGCGCCGGCCTTGTTCAACCGGCTGGAGACCGGCCGGTCCGCGTGCTTCGACCTGCTGGCCGATGCCATGGGCGTGCCGTTGGACGCCGGCCCGGAAAGCGGTCGGCAACGCTTTCTGACCGGATTGCGGCATCTGGTCCGATCGGTGGGATTGGCAGACGAATCGCTGGCGATTTACGGTTTGGGCCCCGCCGATATTCCGCTGCTGGCCCGCAATGCCTTCAACGCCATGAACGCGTTGCCGGACGAGACGCCGCCTGTTCCGGCGCGGCCGGCGATCGAGGCCATCCTGGCAGCTGCCATGGCGCGTCCTTCCATGGGAGCAGCGACGGACCGGGAGAGCCTTTCAACCGTCCACCCCGATCAAGAGCGGCGACCTTTCCATGGCACCTGATTGGCGGCACTTGCTGCGCTGGTTGAAACCCAGCCGCCCGTCGTTACAGCCGGGGGAGGCCGCGCCCTCGGAAGCCGTCACGGTCCGGCCGCCAACGCGGCACGATACCGTAACCCCGCCATTACCCGCCACATGCCCAGCGCCGGAGACCGCGAAACGCCGTTCTCGTCCAAAGAAACCCGAACGGGCACCGCGTCCGACCGTCAATCGCAACGGTATTCCGGTTTTGCGCCCCGGGGATGATCTCGACCGTCTCCTGCTGGAGACGGAAGACGCCGGGGCGGCGCCGGACACCGATAACACGCCATGGGCGGCATCGTCGTCGGTGGGGCATCCCCTGGAGAAGCGAACACCCGCCGGGCGGACCGCTCCGGAAGGCCGCCGGCCTCAAGCGGCGCGCAACCGGCATGGCGTGCCGCTTTTGTCCGATCAGGATGATTTGCATGACCGGTTTCAAGCGGCTGCCGAAGCCCCCTCTCCATCCGGTGAACGCCATGCGGATCGCCCGCAGCGGCCCGATGATTGCCGGCGTCGGGACAAGAATGGCATCCGCGTTCTGGATGATTGCCAGGATCTGGGGCGTCTCCTCCAAGCCGTGCCGGCAGCTTCGCCCGACGAAGACGATCTATCGGATGCCTTGGAGCAGTCTCTGGCACATGACGCCCGGACTTTGATCAAGAAAAAGACCGATGGCTTTTTCCCGACACGCCGCCTGACACTGAAAGAGCGGCTGAAGCGCTATCCCAAGCCCCAGGGGCAGCTGGACCTGCATGGCGCAACCGCCCTCCAGGCCGAGCAGCGCACGGACAGCTATATCCGCACGGCCCATGGGGATGGCCTGTTCACCCTGCGGATCATCGTCGGCAAAGGCCTGCACTCCGAGGCCGGGGCCGTCCTGCCGGATGTGGTGGAAGATCGGCTGGTGCGTCTCAAACGGGACGGCCTGGTGCTGAGCTATCGTTGGGACAAGGGCGTGAAACGCAAAAGCGGGGCGGTTATCGTCTATCTGGAAGCCCCGTTCTAACGGCGGATAGCGCTGCCCTGGTCTGCTTTCCATACGATTCCCCTGGGAGATCCACGACATGAAATGGCGTTTTATGACGGCCGGCGATATCGCGGGCATCGTCGCCCTCAACCGGCAGCTCCAGCAAGAAGAGGGGGCGGCGGTGATGAACACACACGATCTCGCGACACGCCTGACGAAATGGCTTGAGACGGACTATCGCGGCGTGGTCTTTGAAAGGGAGGCGCAGCGGGTCGCCTATGCCCTCTTCCGGGACACGGATCCCTTCGCCGAAGGGGATGACGGCATCTTTCTGCGACAGTTCTTTGTCGTTGCCGATCAGCGTCGCAAGGGCATTGGCCGCGCGGCGTTTAACCTTCTGTCAAATGAGATATGGCCCCCTGGCAAACGCATTTTCCTTGAGGTTCTGTCCAGCAACCCCGCTGGGCACGCTTTCTGGCAATCGGTGGGGTTTAAGCCCCACAGTGTCAAGTATTCCTGCACCCGTTAGCCGCAGTTCGCTTCGTCGTAATCCCATCAGCTGTTTTGTTTTATCATTAATCGTCCACCTTTGGTCGAGGCCCCGGAGCGGTTTGACGGATCCGGAGCGCTTTTCTGAAATAGTTTCTTCATTTTCTGCCTCGTGGCAGAAAACGAAGCAAAAGAACACGCCCTGTCCCGCTTAATCCTGCGCGCTGTCGCCACGGCCGGAGCACGCGGAAACTCACCCGCCTTTTGGCGGGCTCAGACAGTCCGCGCGCTTTAATCCGTCCGCCCCGACGATGCTCGGCGCGGAACAAAGGGAAACAAAAAAACCATACAGTCAAAAACCGTTTTTCAAGCCTCCTTCAAGGAGGCCTCACCTCTGACGATCATGCGGCCTTTAATTTTCGCAGGCTGACTTCTGAATGTCATTTATTGTTTGACAACCCAATTTTGATTGGGTAATGTTCTCCAACAAATGTTGGAAACATAACATTGGTTTTATTGATGGGGCTGTCAAAAAGGTCCAAGGGAGCAATATCCGTCATGCCATCACCCCTTGAAAAAGCGCGCCAGGCGCCGGATTCCATGAAAGGGCGCATCCTTTCCGCCGCCCGCAAGCTTTATGGCGAATACGGATTCCACGGTGTCACCGCGCGCATGATTGCCACGGAGGTCGGCATCGATGTGTCCACCCTGTACTATCACTGGGGGGATAAGCAGGACCTTTACGAAGCGGTCCTCACCGACTTGAACGAAGAAATCCGGCAAAAACTGGCGGAAATTGAAAAGATCGTCCGCGGCAAACCGATCGATGTCCGGCTGGCGGTGGCCATCGATGTCATGTGCGACCACCTGTTTCAAAACCCGGAAACCTCCAACCTCATGCTGTTCAGTTTTTTTTCGAAAACCCGCACCCAGTCGGACCTGGATACCCGAATGACCGAGCATCTGGCCAATATCGCGGTGGCCATGGGCTTGGCCCTGGATAAATCCCATGTGCCGCCCCAGGCCAATGCCCGGGTCCTGGCGGTGTGGAATTCCATCATCAATTTTGCATCCGGCGAGAACTATTTCCGCCCCATGCTCCATCTGGATCGCGCCGCCTACCTGGCGGTGGTCAAAGAGACCCTCAAATTTATTCTGATCCCGGCGTTTACGCAGGCAGGGCCTGATGCGCAGGGGCAGGAACGTTCCGGGCAAGGCCCGGCGGTGTCATCGATTTAAAGTCGGCGGCCGGCATTGGCGGCTTTCCGGCACCCCTTCAACGCGGACGAACACCAAAGGAGGAAATCATGGCCTTGAATCTTGACGCGGTGGGCAAGCCCTTTGCCCCCCTGACCAAGGACTACACATGGAAGGATGTTGTGCTGTATGCCTTGGGGGTCGGCGCCGGTTTTTCCGACCTGGACTACTGCTATGAAAAGGATCTGAAGGTCATCCCGAGTTTTTCTATCGCATCCATCTTCGATATCCTCATGCAGATCGGCCTGGAGGCCAACGTCAACCTGGCCGGGGTGCTGCACGGCGAACAGGAGTTGATCTTCCACAATCCCATCCCGGTGGAAGGGTCCATGACCACCCAGGGAAAAATCACTCACATCTACGACAAGGGCGAGGGCCGGGGCGCCCTGGTGGTGGGCGAGAGCGACACCTTCCATGCCAACGGGCAAAAGCTGTTCACCAGCATCTGCACCATCTTCGGCCGGCTGGATGGCGGCTTCGGCGGCCAAAACGCGCCCAAGACGGAAGTGATCTTCCCGGATCGGGAACCCGATTTTACGGTCGCGGCGGCGCCTTCACCGGACCAGCCCCTGATCTACAGGCTTTCCGGTGATGTCTTCAGCCTTCATGTCGATCCGGAATTCGCCAAAATGTCCGGCTTCCAAAAACCGATCATGCATGGGCTCTGCACCCATGGCTTCGCTTGCCGGGCCCTGGTGGATACGCTGATTCCCGGCGAACCGGAACTGGCGCGGCGCATGGCGTGCCGTTTTTCTAAAACCCTCTACCCGGGGGTGCCGGTCAAAACCCTGATCTGGAAAACCGAAGACGGCAAAGCCCTGTGGCGGGTCGTCAATACCGAAAACGGTGAGATCGTCATCGACAACGGCATTTTCGAATACGGCCCGATTCCCAAACGCGAAATCCGGTATGACGGTCGCGTGGCCATCGTCACCGGTGCCGGTGCCGGATTAGGACGGGCTTACGCGCTGGAACTGGCCAGACGGGGCGCCAAGGTGGTGGTCAACGATTTGGGCGGGGCCCGGGACGGGTCCGGCGACGGATCCGCCGCGCCGGCCGACCAGGTGGTGAGCGACATCAAAGCGGCCGGCGGCGAAGCCGTGGCCAGCTACGACAATGTGGCGACGGCCGAGGGCGGTGAAGCCATCGTCAAGACGGCCCTGGATGCCTTTGGCTCGGTGGATATTCTGATCAACAACGCCGGCATCCTGCGCGATAAAAGTTTTGTCAAGATGGAACCGGAGAATTGGCATTCGGTACTGGATGTCCATTTGAACGGGGCCTACCATGTCACACGCCCGGCCTTCGAGGTGATGAAGACCAAGGGCTACGGCCGGATCGTGATGACCACCTCGGCCGCCGGCCTCTACGGCAATTTTGGCCAGACCAACTACACCGCGGCCAAGCTGGCCCTGGTGGGCTTCATGAACACCCTCAAGATCGAAGGGAAGAAATACGACATCAAGGTCAATACGATTGCGCCCGTGGCGGCGTCGCGGCTGACCGAGGATATTTTGCCGCCGGACCTGTTCGACAAACTCAAACCGGAGTTCGTTACCCCCATGACGCTTTTTCTCTGCGCAGAGGATTGCCCGGTCACCGGCAACATCTATAACGTGGGCATGGGGTTCTATAACCGGGCGGCTTTTGTCACCGGTCCGGGAGCGGTGCTGACCGACGGTGCGCAGATTCCGGAAGTCGAATCGGTCTTGGAAAGCCTGGACAAGGTCGCCACCCTCAAGGATGGCAAGGAATATTTCGAACTCAACGAGCAGGTCGGCGATATCATGGCAGCTTTTGCGCCCAAGGCCAGTGATGATGACGGCGCCGGAGAAGCCGGCCGCCCATCGGTGGCGGATATTTTCGAAGCCCTGGGGAAAAGCTTTCAGGCCGATGCCGCGGCCGGGGTGGACGTTGTGTTCCAGTACAGCATTTCCGGTGAAGGGGGCGGCGACTGGTACACGGCCATCAAGGATCAGGCCTGCACCGTCGCGGCGGGAACGCATGCCAAACCCTCCTGCACGCTGAAAATGGCGGCGCCGGATTTCATTGCCATGATGAGCGGCAGCCTGCCGGCCATGCAGGCGTTTTCTTCAGGGAAACTGGTGATCGAAGGCGACATCATGAAGTCGCAACTTATCGAAAAGCTGTTTAAACGTTAACTTCGGTTCCCGATTTGAAATATGAAAGCGCGTTTTTTCAAGAAGGAGATAAAAAAATGATAGGAATTACTTCTTTCGGCGCCTATATCCCGCGCCTGCGGCTGAGCCGGTCCTCCATCGTCCAGGGGATGGGGTGGTTCGCCCCTGCCATCATGGCGGTTGCCCAGGGGGAACGGTCCATGTGCAACTGGGACGAAGATTCCATCACCATGGCGGTGGCCGCCGCCCGCGACTGCCTCGTGGGAAAGGACAAGGCTACGCTGGACGCCCTCTACCTGGCTTCCACCACCCTGCCGTTTGCCGACCGCCAGAATGCCGGCATCGTCGCGGCGGCCATGAACCTTTCTGAAAACATCATCACGGCGGATTTCACCGCCGCCCAGAAAGTGGCCACCACCGCCCTGATTACCGCGCTGGAGTCCATCCAGAGCGGGAACCGCAAGCATATCCTGGTGGCGGCCAGCGATAAACGGGAAACCAAGGCGGCCTACTTTTATGAGATGTGGTTCGGGGACGGGGCCGCCTCGCTGGCGGTGGGCGATGAAGACGTCATCGCCGAATATCTCGGCTCGTATTCCATCTCCTGCGATTTCGTGGACCACTACCGGGGATCCTTCAACCAGTACGACTATGTCTGGGAAGAACGCTGGACCCGGGATTTCGGATACGGCGAAATCATCCCCAAGGCGGTCAACGGCCTCTTCGATAAACTCGGCATCACCATGGACGATGTGGACAAGCTGGTTTTTCCCTGTTTTTTTAAAGGCGACCACAAGAAGATCGCCAAGCACCTGGGCGCAACACCGGAGAAACTGGTGGACAACATGCACGAGGTCTGCGGCGAAACGGGTGCGGCCCACGCCTTCATGATGTTCATTTCGGCCCTGGAAAAGGCCCAGCCGGGTGAGCGTATTCTGCTGGTGGGATTCGGCCAGGGCGCCAATGCACTTTACTTCAGGGTAACCGACAACATCCAACAGATGGCGGCCCGCAGCGGTGTGGCCGGTTCCCTGGCCAACAAGAAAACCACCGACAACTATCTGAAGTGGCTCAAGTTCCGCGACCTGCTGAAGACCGAGATGGGAATCCGGGCGGAAGCGCCCACCCAGACGGCCACGACCGTGCTGTGGCGCAAGAACAAGATGCTTCTGGGCCTGGTGGGCGGCAAATGCCGGGAATGCGGCACGCCGCAGTATCCCAAGATGGATTACTGTGTTAACCCGGCCTGCGGTGCGCTGCACAGCCAGGACGACTATGAATTCGCCGACGCACCGGCCAAGGTCAAGAGCTTTACCGGCGACATGTTGGCGATTTCCGTGGACCCGCCGGCCATTTACGGCATGGTCCAGTTCGACGACGGGGGCCGCATGATGGCCGATTTCACCGACTGCGCATTAGAGGACGTCAAGGTCGGGCTTCCCGTCCAGATGGCATTTAAAAAGAAGGCCGAAGACCGGGAGCGCGGGTTCGTGAATTACTTCTGGAAGGCGGTTCCCGCTCCGGGGGCCATCGAAGCCATGAACAAGGTGCGCTTCGACGGTCGGGTGGCCATCATCACCGGTGCCGGGGCGGGGCTGGGGAGGGTCTATGCCCTGGAACTCGCCAAACGGGGTGCCAAAATTGTGGTCAACGACCTGGGCGGGGCCCGGGACGGATCCGGCCAGGGATCTAGCTCGCCCGCCGAACAGGTAGTCAAGGAAATCCAGGCGCTGGGCGGCGAGGCGGTGCCCAACTTCGACAATGTGGCCACCGTGGAAGGCGGCGAGAATATAGTCAAGACGGCGGTGGAGGCCTTTGGCACGGTGGACATCGTCATCAATAATGCCGGCATTCTGCGGGACAAGAGCTTTACCAAGATGACGCCGGAAAACTGGCGGGCCGTGATCGACGTCCATCTCAACGGCGCCTATAACGTTACCCGGCCGGCCTTCAAGATCATGAAGGAAAAAGGCTACGGCCGTATCGTCATGACCACGTCGGCGGCCGGGGTCTACGGGAATTTCGGTCAGACCAACTACTCGGCGGCCAAACTCGGCCTGGTGGGGCTCATGAATACCTTGAAGCTGGAAGGGAAGAAATACAATGTCAAGTGCAACACCATTGCCCCCATTGCGGCATCGCGATTGACCGAAGACATCCTTCCCCCGGACCTGCTGGAGAAGATGAAGCCCGAATTCGTGGCGCCTATGGTGATCTACCTGTGCAGCAAAGAATGTCAACCTTCCGGTGACATCTTCAATGCCGGCATGGGGTATTACAACCGGGTGGCGGTCATGACGGGTCCCGGCGCTCAACTCGCGGATGCGGAACTCCCGACGGTCGAGATGGTGGCCGACAATTTCGATGCCATCAATTCGCTGGCCGGGGCCAAGGAGCTGGGTGATGCCAACGCCGCCCTGATGGACCTCATGACCCCGCCGGCTCCGGCACAAACCGAAAAAGCGCCGGCCACCGAAGGCGGCAGCAGCCTCGACATTCAGGCCATCTTCGACAACATGGCGTCCACTTTTAAACCCGAGGCGGCCACCGGTGTCGATGTGGTCTTCCAGTTTACCATCTCCGGCAGCGCCGGGGGCGACTGGTCCGCGGTGATCAAGGACGGGGCCTGCACGATTGAAGCCGGCCGGCACGCGAAACCGATCTGTACCCTGAAGATGGCGGATGGCGATTTTGCCGCCATGATGCGTGGGGAACTGCCCGCCATGCAAGCCTTTACCTCCGGCAAACTGGTGATCGAAGGGGATATCATGAAATCCCAGCTGCTTGAAAAGCTGTTCCAGATTTAAAATGGCGCTGCCATTTTAAATCACGAGCGGTTTGCACCGCTTGAATAAAAAACAAAAAAACCAGGGAGGAAATCCTATGGCGACGGGCATAAAAGATAAAGTGGCGATCATCGGGATGGGCTGCTCCAAATTCGGGGAGCGTTGGGATATGGGGGCCGAAGAGTTGATGGTGGAAGCCTTCGAGGAATGCATCGCGGATGCCGGGATTGAAAAAAAAGATATCGGGGCCGCCTGGCTGGGCACCTGTTTCGAGAGCATCAACGTGGGGCGGAGCGCCACCCCGTTGTCGCTGACCCTGCGTCTGCCCTTCATCCCGGTGACCCGGGTGGAGAACTTCTGCGCCACCGGCACCGAAGCCTTCCGGGGGGCGGTATACGCCGTGGCCTCGGGGGCCTACGATATTTGTCTGGCCCTGGGGGTTGAAAAGCTAAAAGATACGGGATACGGCGGGCTCCCCAGTTTCGTGGGGTCCGACTCCGGCACTCTGACCTGGCAGTGGTTTCCGAACATTACCGCCCCCGGGTCGTTTGCCCAGCTGGCCTCGGCCTACGGGGCCAAGTACAATGTGTCGGACCGGGATATCAAGGAAGCCATTGCCCACGTGTCGGCCAAGAGCCATGCCAACGGGGTCAAGAACCCGAAAGCGCATCTTCGCAAGGCCGTAACCAAGGAGCAGATCATGGCCTCCCCCATCATCGCGCACCCCCTGGGGCTTTTCGACTGCTGCGGGGTCAGCGACGGGGCGGCCTGCGCCATCGTCACGACGCCGGAGATCGCCAAAAAACTCGGCAAGAAAGATCTTGTTTCCGTCAAGGCCCTTCAGCTGGCGTTGAGCAGCGGTGAAGAGATGGGTTTCAACGATTGGGATGGGGATCATTTCATGACCACCACCAAGGCCAGCAAGATGGCCTACAAGGAAGCCGGCATCACCGATCCCCGCACGGAGATTTCCATGATGGAGGTCCATGACTGTTTCTCCATCACCGAGCTGGTCACCATGGAAGATCTGCACATTTCCGAGCGGGGCAAGGCCTGGCGGGATGTCCTCGACGGTGTCTATGATATCGATGGGGAGGTGCCGTGCCAGGTGGACGGCGGTCTCAAATGCTTCGGCCATCCCATCGGCGCTTCGGGCCTGCGCATGATCTACGAAATGTACCTCCAACTCCACGGCCGGGCCGGGGAGCGGCAACTGGAAAACCCGGCCTTCGGTCTGACCCATAATCTGGGGGGATTCCCGGCCATGAACGTGTGCAGCATTTCCATCGTCGGCAAGTATGAATAGCATCGCTGGCAGGCTTGGATGAGGAGAGGAAACCATGGTTGACCTGAATCGGTCGCAGAAGCAAATCCAGAAAGCGGCCAACGATTTTGCCAAGGGGGAGTTCGACAAGGACCAGGCCCTGGCAATGGAAAACGCCAATGAATTTCCCGACGCCATCTGGAAAAAAGCGGCGGATCTGGGATTTATCGGCGTTCATTTCCCCGAGGCCTATTCCGGCGGCGGGATGGGCATCCTGGATGCCTGTCTGATTTCCGAAGCCTTCTGCCGCAAGGATTCGAGCATCGGAACGGCCCTGGCCCTGTCGGCCAGCGGGGCCGAGTGTCTGGTGAGATTCGGTGATGCCGCAACGCAAGCGGCGTTTCTGCCGCCCATCGCCGAAGGACGGCTTCGCTGCGGCTACGGCTTTTTCGAGTCCGGCTGCCGTTCGGATCTGTCCGGCGTGCAAACCGTGGCCGTTAAAAATGAGAACCAGTGGATCATCAACGGCAGCAAGTCCCATGTCCTGAACGGTGGTGACGACAGTGTCTATCTCATCCTGTGCCGGACCGACCCGGATGCGCCTCCGGAAAAAGGACTGAGCCTGTTCGTGGTGGAAGGCGACCGGGAGGGCATTGCGGTTCGGGAGGCGGGGCGCAAGCTTGGTGCCAACATGGTTGCCACGGCGGATCTGACGTTTACCGATGTCATCATACCGGCCGCGAACCTGCTGGGCAAAGAGGGCCGGGGGTTGGCTCAGGCCGAAGCCTTTTTCGAAGAGGCCGGCATTCTGATTGCGGCCCAGTGTGTGGGGACGGCGGCCGGCGCCTTTGACCGGGCCCTCGCCTATGTCAAGGAAAGGGAGCAGTTCAACCGCAAACTGGCGGTATTTGAAATCACCCGGCAAAAGATCGCCGAGATGGCCATGAAAGTGGAGCAGGCCCGACTGATGACCTATGAAGCGGCCCGGCGCTGCGACGCGGGCCAGGGACTGGAGAAATTTGGCACCATGGCGCGCATCACTGCGGCCCGGGCGGCGGTTGAGGTCGCCGACGAGGCGATTCAGCTTTTCGGCGGCTACGGCTACATGAAGGAATCCGAGGTGGAGCGGTTCTATCGGGATGCCAAGGTAGCCGACCTGACCCTGGGCGGAACGATCCATTTGAAAAACAAGATCGCCGCCGGTGTCATCGGAAAACTCAAATAGTGACCATCCAGAAATGGTCTTTTTGTCCCTGATTGGTCGCAGTGGCTTTAGCGGTTGCGGCGTACATGAATACGCTTCATCGTATTGGGCAACTTGATCAGAACCAAAAATCAACATTTCTGAATCGGACACGCTTGTGCCATCATTGACGGGTGGCCACTGAATAAGGAGCAGTGCGTCATGGACATTCTCACCTATACGGAGGCGCACCACAGGTTCCGTGACCGATTGCGTGAATTCTGCGAAACGGAAATCATGCCTCATGTGGACCAGTGGGAAAACGATCATATCGTTCCCCGCAAGATCTGGCAGAAGATGGGGCACGGCGGTTTCCTGTGTCCCACCCTGCCGGCCGCGTATGGCGGTATAGAGGGGGATTTTATCCACTGCCTCATCGTCACCGAAGAACTTTCCAGGACAATGCAGACCGGTTTGGCGGCCGGACTGCACAGCGATGTCGTGGTTCCCTACATTGAATCCTTCGGGTCGGACGAACAGAAACGCAAGTATCTGCCCGGATGCGTTTCCGGGGATTGCATCACAGCGGTGGCCATGACCGAACCGGGGGCCGGCAGCGACGTGGCCGGCATGCAGACCACGGCCGTGGAAGACGGCGACGCGGTGGTCCTCAACGGCTCCAAGACCTTCATATCCAACGGCGTGATCTGTGACCTGGTGGTGCTGGCCGCCAAGGACCCGGCTGTGGAAAACAAACACCAGGCGGTATCGCTTTATGTGGTGGAAGCCGGCACCCCCGGATTCGAGAAGGGTACCCAGCTGGAAAAAATGGGCTGGCACAGCCAGGATACGGCCGAATTGTTCTTCACCAACTGCCGGATTCCAAAGCACAACCGGTTGGGTGAAAAGGGGGCCGGTTTTTTCATGCTGATGGGCAAGCTGCAGCAGGAGCGTCTGGTCTGCTGCATGGGCGGCGTCGTGGCGGCCGAACGGATTCTGGAATACACCACGGCGCATTGCCGCCGCACGACGGCGGGCGGCAAACCGCTGTCCAAATCCCAGGCCGTGCAGTTCGCCCTGGTGGAGATGGCCACCGAAGCCAAACTGGGCCGCACGTTCATGGAAAAACTGATTGCGGAGCACATGGCGGGTGAAAATATCATCGTCGAGACCTCCATGGCCAAATACTGGGCCACGGATCTGGCCAACCGCATGGCCAACCGCGCCCTGGATATCGTCGGGGAAGACGGCGCCCGGGAGTCCTGCCTCCTGACGCGCGCGTTGCGCGATGCCCGGGTGATGTCGATCTTCGCCGGCACCAACGAAATCATGAAAGGGATCGCAGCCAAATTCATGGGGCTTTGAGGGCGCGGCTTACTTCATTTCGCGGCCGCGCCCTGTTAGGGGAGGCACGCCGCTATTCCAAGAATGTCAGCGTGGTCCTGAGGGTTCAAGGATTCAGGGATTCGAGGGTTCAAGTGAAATGCTAAAAAATTACCAAGAGGTGAATGTCTGACCTTTTCTCCCGTTCAATTGGAGAAAAACCACTTTTAAAAGGCGGTCTGCCATGGATATCCTGCACTACACCGAAGCCCACCATGATTTCAGAAAACGGCTGCGCGCCTTCATGGACCGGGAAGTGGTGCCCCATATCGACCAATGGGAAGCCGACCAAGGGGTCTCCCGGGAGGTGTGGCGGAAAATGGGCCGGGCCGGTTTTCTCTGCCCGACGCTGCCCACGGCCTACGGCGGGCTGGGCGGTGACTTCCGGTTTTCGGTGATCGGCATCGAGGAAATCTCGCGTACCAACCATGGTGGGCTGGGGGCCCCGCTGCACAGCGACATCGTGGTGCCGTACATCATGTCCTATGGCAATGACGTCCAAAAGCAAACCTATCTTCCCGGATGTGCTGCCGGCGACATCGTCACGGCGGTGGCCATGACCGAGCCGGGCGCCGGCAGCGACTTGAGCAGCATGACGACCACGGCCGAAGAAGATAGGGGACAGCTGGTGATCAACGGCGTGAAGACCTTCATCTCCAACGGTATCCTCTGCGACCTGGCCATCGTGGCGGCCAAAGACCCCCATGAAACAAATCCCCACCAGGCTATTTCGCTTTACCTGATCGAAGACGGGACCCCCGGCTTCCAGAAGGGCCGTCCCCTCGACAAGATGGGGTTGCACAGCCAGGATACGGCGGAACTGTTTTTCTCCAATTGCCGGATTCCCGCTGAAAACCGTCTGGGGGAAAAGGGTATGGGATTTCTCATGCTCATGGACAAACTCCAGCAGGAACGCCTGGTGACCGCGGTCATGGGCATCAGCGTGGCCGAAGTCATGCTGGAATGGACCATGCGCCATTGCAAGAAAACCACTACATCGGCCGGCCGGCCCCTGAGCCGCTCCCAGGCCGTGCAATTCGCCCTGGTGGAAATGGCCACCGAAGTAAATTTAGGCCGCACCTTCGTGGACAAGCTGGTGGTCGAGCACGTGGCAGGCAACAACGTCATCGTCGAAACCTCCATGGCCAAATACTGGTGCACGGAGCTGGGCAAACGCGTGGCCGACCGCTGCCTCGATCTGGTCGGGGATTACGGCGGCCTGGAGCAGTGCCCCCTGGTGCGCGGATTCCGGGATGTCCGGGTGATGTCGATCTTTGCCGGCACTAACGAAATCATGAAGGGGATCGCGGCCAAGTTCATGGGGTTATAGGGCATCGCATTCATCGCCCCATAACCTCACAGGGCACCAGGTAGCGGGCTGGATCGGCGAGCCCGAAAGGATGATCGGAAATTCAACTGAAAACATGGAGAAAAAGATGATTCGTACGCGCGTCACCGACATGCTGGGCATTCGTTACCCGATTATTGGCGGCACCATGATGTGGATTTCCAATGCCGATTTTGTCGCCGCCATCGCCAATGCCGGCGGCCTCGGCATTCTGGCTTCGGCCATCTATGCGTCCAGGGAGGAATTCGGTGCGGCCATCGATCGTATTCAGGCCCTGACCGACCGGCCCTTTGCCGTCAACCTGAACCTCTTCCCGGCCATGCGCCCCATCGACAACAACGACTACCTGGACGTCCTTCTCGAAAAAGGGGTCCGGATCGTGGAAACATCGGGTCACTCCGCGCCCGAGGATCTCTGCGGTCGGTTCAAGGACGCCGGCCTGAAATGGATCCACAAATGCGTCGGGGTCCGCTACGCCCGTAAAGCCCAAAGCCTGGGGGCCGACATCATCACCGTGGTCGGCTATGAAAACGGCGGGGCCACGGGCAAGCTCGACATCGGCACCCTGGTCCTGGTGCCCACCGTGGTGGACGCCCTGGACCTGCCTGTGATCGGCGGCGGAGGCGTTTCCGACGGGCGCGGCGTGGCGGCCGTTCTCTCCCTGGGAGCCGAGGCCGTCATTATCGGCACGCGACTGCTGGTCACGCAGGAATGCCCTATTCATGACAACATCAAACGGGCGCTGTGCCATGCCACCGAGCTCGACACCATGTTGATCATGCGCTCCATCAATGCCACCCACCGGGTCTGGACCAATGCCTCGGCCTGCAAGTGTGCTGAACTCGAGGCGGGGCAGGCCGACTTTTTCGAAGAGATCTATCCGGTGGTTTCCGGGGAGAACGCCAAGAAGATGTACACCTCGGGCGACACCGATTGCGGCATTCTCTCGGTGGGGCAGGGGATCGGCATCTGCGGCGACGTTCCGACGGTGGCCGATCTCTTCGACCGGATGATGGGGCAGGCCGAAGCGAGTCTTGGCCGATTCGCGTCATCCTGACTAATTGCAGGGTGGATGTTTATAGTTCGGGGCGTTATAGAAAGGAGCAAGCATTCCCACGATATTTTTTTCGATTGTTCATTTTCTTCCGCGTGGAAGAAAACGGAACCAAAAGAAGACGCCCGTGTCCCTCTCCTTCCTGCGCGTCGCCGACACGGCCGGACCACGCGGAAACTCGCCCGCCTTCCGGCGGACTCAAACAGTCCGCGTGCTTTTATCCGTCCGCATCGTCGATGCTCGGTGCGGGACAAAGGGAATAGAACCAAAACCCTTAAAATGTTTTCAAACAGAACTTGGGGGTAACTTGATAGCCCCCGCTCTACGGATGAGAAGTAAACCTTGTTACCGTGTTTCACTGTTTATCGGTGATAGGAGAAGAAATGATCCCTAAAGGTGCCCTTTCCGGTGTTACCGTCCTGGACCTCTCCCGCCTGCTTCCGGGGCCGTTCTGTTCCATGATCCTGGCGGACCATGGCGCCCGGGTCATCGCCATCGAGGATCGCAAACAGTATCAGGCCGACGGTCTTTTCCTGCCCAATGTATGCCGGAACAAGCAGCACATGGCCCTCGATTTGAAATCGGCGTCCGGCAAGGCGATCTTTTTCAAGCTGGTGGAACAGGCCGATGTGATCCTGGAAGGCTTCCGTCCCGGGGTGGTCCAGCGGCTGGGGGTCGATTATGAAACCGTATGCCGGGTCAAGCCGGAGATCATCTACTGTTCCGTGACCGGCTATGGCCAGACCGGGGAATTTCGGGACCGGGTCGGCCATGATGCCAACTACCTTGGGTATGCCGGCGTGCTCAACATGATCGGCGCGACCGACCAGCCGCCTTCCATTCCGGGCGTCCAGGTTGCCGATATGGCCGGCGGCGGCATGAACGCGGCCATCGGCATCCTGCTGGCCCTGTTTGCCCGCGAGAAAACAGGCGCGGGCCAGCATGTGGACATTTCCATGACCGACGGTATGGTGGGGTTGCTGCCCGTGGCCATGTACTGGAAGACCCTGACCGGGGAAACGCCTCGCCGGGGAGACAATATGCTCTCCCACCGTTATGCCTGCTACAATACCTACGAGACGGCGGACGGCCGCCACATGGTGGTGGGGGCCGTCGAAGGCAAGTTCTGGCGGGCCATCTGCGAGCGTCTGGGGCTTTCTGAATTTGCGGGCCACCAGTATGACGATGACCGGCGCGAGGAGATTATTGCCGTCTTTCGCGACACGTTTCGCACCAAGACCATGGCCCAGTGGGAGAAGGCGCTGGCCGATCTGGACCTTTGCGTCAGCGGCGTGCGCACGGCCGACGAAGTGCTGGATTTCTCCCTGTTTCGCGAAAGAGAGATGGTCGTGGAAGCGCCCGGGGCCGACGGCCAGCCGGAAACCACTATCGGTGTCCCGGTCAAACTGAGCCGCACGCCCGGATCGGTGCGTTCCGCGTCGGTTCATTTCGGACAGGATACCGAAAAAATATTAATGGAATTGGGCTACAGCCCGGAACAGATCGCTGATTTGGCATCCGACGGCACCATTTAACGGTTGGGTGTCCGCCGGCCGCTCGGGGGTATTTTTTTACCTGGAAAATGAACGTCAATCATATTCTTTAATGACGCACATTGATTGTGCTAAAGATCATGTGCCGGGCCACGGCGTGTATGATGGCCAACCATGGCCGTCTGGCAGAAAAACAATCGGCCTGTTCAATCGCCGGGAAATAACCGCGGAGGATGGAAAATGACGGAGAG
The DNA here is from genome assembly GCA_014237395.1 of Desulfobacteraceae bacterium. Lineage (GTDB taxonomy): Bacteria > Desulfobacterota > Desulfobacteria > Desulfobacterales > UBA5852 > JABZFP01. The sequence continues at coordinate 565,638 of JABZFP010000030.1, forward strand.
AGGATTCGACGTGCAGCGCTTCGGTGCGGTTGCCCGCTGCAGCCTGAACTGCCCGGAGAAGATGAACGCCCTGAGCAGGGAAACGGGTGAACCCATGGTAAACGCGGTTCGCGAACTCATGGCCGACGAGACGGTCGCGGTGATCATCCTGCGGGGGGAGGGCGATAACTTCTGCACCGGTTCGGACCTGGCGCTGTTGGGGGACAATTTGGATCCGGCCGTGCTCTGCGACATGATGAAACGGATGAACGCCTTTCTGTTCGATCTGCACCAGGGACCCAAAATTGTCATCACCGAGGTGGACGGCTATGCCGTAGGGGGCGGGCTGGGTCTTGCGCTGGCTTCGGATATCACGATTGCCACCGATCAGGCCAAATTCTGCTGCGGGTTCATCCGCATCGGCGCCGTGCCGGACATGGGGGCCACCTATTTTCTCACCGAGCGGCTTGGCATGGTCAAGGCCAAAGAGGTCGCCCTGACCGGGGATATCATCGATGCCCCGGCGGCGCTGGCCATGGGGTTGATCAATCGGGTGGTGCCGCGTGAGGCCATCTCGGAGGAGGTGATGAAACTGGCCACCCGAATCGCCAAAGCGTCGCCGGAGGCCCTGGCCCTGACAAAGCGGAATCTGAACCGATCCCGCCATATCGATCTCCAGACCGCTCTGGATCTCGAGTCGCATATGCAGCCGCTGATGCTCTTGTCGGACGACCACAAGGCGGCCATCAAAAAACTGTTCAGGTAGCCGGCCGCCTTTTGGCATTGCCGCCCGGCTGGTTGTTTCGCACCGTAAATCAAAGGAGGAGATGATGGGATTTGAACGCGCCTGGCACCAATGGTACCCGCAAGGCACCCCGCCTGAAGTCGACATCGAAGCCGTGACCATGCCGGAGGTCCTGGACCGAACCGCCACGGACTTTCCCGACAACACCGCCTACATTTACATGGGTAAACAAATCTCTTATCGCGAGCTGAATCGGTTGGTCACAATCTTCGCGCATGCCTTGCGCGATCTGGGCGTCGGGCCGGGCGACAAGGTTGGTATGCTGCTGCCCAATATCCCCCAGGTGGTTATCGCCAATTGTGCCACCTACAAACTCGGTGCGGTCACGGTCATGAACAATCCGCTCTATACCGAGCGCGAATTGCTGCACCAGCTCAACGACTCGGAAACCACCACCCTGGTCACCCTGGACCTGCTTCTCCCCCGTGTGCTGAAAATCCAAAAGGCGACCCGTGTCAAAACGATCATCACCTGCCACATCAACGACTACCTGCCCTTTCCCGCCAAGCAGCTGTTTCCCTATGTAAAAAAGGAAATGTATCGCAAAGATGTCTCCCAGGAAGGGGTCTATCCCTTCATGCAGCTCGTGGGGCGCTATCCTGACACCCCGCTGTCCAACAAGGCCGTATGGCATGATACCGCCGCGCTCCTCTATACCGGCGGCACCACCGGCGTCAGCAAGGGTGCCGAACTGACGCACGCCAATATCTCCTCGGTGGTGCAGCAGTTCAGCGCCTGGTTTCCGGACCTGAAGGTCGGTAGCCCCGAACGGCTTCTGGGGATTTACCCGATCTTTCATTCCGCCGGCTATTCGGTCAGCCAGAACCTGCTTATCTGGAACGGCTGGACCGGGGTTCTGGTGCCCCGGCCAGATCCGGTGGTGATCACCAAGCTGCTGAAAAAATACAAACCGTCTTTTCTTCCGGGTGTTCCCACCATCTTCGTGGGGCTGCTGGGGCACGCGCCCTTCCGGGAGCTGGATCTTTCGCATGTCAAAGGCTATTTTGCCGGGGCGGCCCCCCTGGCGGAGGACACCTTGAATCAGCTGCAGAACCTGCACGGCGCCATTATTCACGATGTCTATGGCGCTACCGAGAATACGGCCTTTGCCACCTGCACGCCCTGGCACGGCCGGGTCAAAATCGGTACGGTGGGCGTCCCCCTGCCGAATACGGATCTGAAACTCGTCGACCTTCAAACCGGAGAAGATGTCACCGACCCCGACCAGGACGGCGAGATCTGCATCCGGGGTCCCCAGGTCATGAAAGGCTACTACAATAAACCCGACGAAACGGCGGCGGTCCTCAAGGACGGCTGGCTCTACCTGGGCGATGTGGGGCGGATGGACGCGGATGGCTATCTCACCATCGTGGACCGCAAGAAGGATATGATCGTGGCCGGCGGTTTCAACATCTATCCCAAGGAAATCGACGAGATCCTGATGGGGCACGAACACGTCCTGGAGGCCTGCACCATCGGGGTGCCCGACACCTACCGGGGTGAAACCGTCAAGGCCTATGTGGTGCCCGTGCCGGGGCAGGATCCCACCGAAGCTGAAATCCTGACCTACTGCCGGAAACATCTGGCGGCTTACAAGGTCCCCAAGCAGATCATCATGATCGCGGAACTGCCCAAAACCGCCGTTGGCAAAATCATGCGCAAGGAGGTCCGCAAGATGGACCAGGCGCAACAATGACTTCCCCGCATCGGGGTGTTCCGGGGAGAGACGACCGCTCTTTCGAATACGTCCACCGGGGCTTGGACCGGGAGGTGACCGCCATCGGGGGGCACTACCGCTTTGACCGGGAGGTGCAAATCGCCTTCCGGGGGCAACAGGTGCTTTACCTGTGCGGCTATGCCCTTTACGACACCTCCTGCTGCGGACTGGGGGGATGCGGCTACGCGCTGGTTCAGGGGGTTGTCGATCGCTGGCAGTACCGCCATGATCCGGAGGGCTTCCCGATTACGCGACTGGCTGTGATTGACGACCCCGATTGTCAAAGGGAGCTCGATCGCCTGATTCAGGACCAAGAGGCGGTGTCACAGGTGATTTTTCGGTCCTGGTTGTCGCCAGGCGAACAAAAAGCGTAGCGGGCGACGCTCTTCGGGTGCCGGTTGGTCGTATGTCACAGCAGGCTGTAGGCGAATTTTTCAAAAACGCTTTTGCTGAATTTTCCGGCCATCACGTCATCTTTGATAATCGTCAGCCCTTTCAAGGGGTCCATGGCATTGCGGTAGGGCCGGTCGTCATTGGTGAGGGCTTCGTAGCAGTCGATCAGGCCCACTACCTGCGCCACCGGTGAAATGCGGGTGATCCCGCGGGGGTAACCCGAACCATCCTCTTTTTCATGATGCTGCAGGGCGCAGAGCTTAATGTCGGCATAGGGGAAGCGGCAGTTGTCCAGGATGTTGTAGCCGATGGTGGTATGGGCCTTGATGCGGTTGAACTCTTCCTCGGACAATTTGCGCGGGGCGGTCAGGATATCGGAACTGATGCGTGTTTTGCCGATATCGTGCAGCAGGGCGCTCAACCCCAGAATTTTCTTGTCCGCCAGGGAATAGTTGGCGTGGGCGGCGTAGCTGATGGCCAGCGCCATCACGTTGACTGAATGCAACGCGGAGGTGTAATCGTTCTGGGACAAGTTCAAAATGCTCGTTAAGATGTTCGATTCACGGGCATAGTCGCTCACCAGGATGTTCACGGTTTCCGACAGCCCTTCCACACTGCCGCTGCGCGGCTCCGAAAACGTTTCCTCGACAATGTTGACCAGGATGTTTTTGACGCTGTCCGGATTCCCGGACTTGATATTGCCTTCCAACTGTTTGTTGAATTCCCGCTGGACTTCATGGATGCTTCTAAGTTTGTCGGTGTTTTTAATGTACAGTTTGTTGGGGTACTGTCCGCCGTCGATGCGCATTTCACTGATGGCCTTGCCGGGAGGTTTATACAGCCCGAAAGAGCGATCTTTGTTCAGGTAGTAGAGGGGGATGGCCCTGTAATAATTCAGATGGGATTCTCGAACCGGGATGTATTCTTTTTCCATAACGGCCTGTTGCATCTAAGAAAGGGTGTTGGGCATTGGATCACGGCCTTCCCCCTTTATATCGGCATCATCCGGACAAACTTGAATTTTTCGGACGCACAAGATGTTGCTGCCCGGCAGAATAAAAAGTGTCTTCGTTTTCAGGCGCTTGCGATGAGGTCGGGTGACGTGGCGTGATGCGTAAAGGCGGGATAAACCGGCCGCCGATCAGCGTCCGCTGGCAATGGATTTCCGCTAAGGCCGCTTGACAACGCACCGGTCTGACATCATCATCAAAAACAGCTACAACATTCGCGCGGCCGGATCGTACCGGTCTATTCCCTTCGCCTGGTGAAGGCGGGGCGCATTCAAGGGGGCTATCGTGCCGAACGACCCTATCGACAACCGAAGAGAACCCCGGTTTGAAACAAGCAATGCCATCACGTTTTCCTGCCTCAACAAAGAAGCGCACTATATCGGCATTGCCCGGAACATCAGTCGCAGTGGCATGTTTTTTCGCTCCAGCCGCAAGCTCAAACCGGGCACCTGCATTGTCATCCTGCCGCTGGATTGCCGTGCCACCGATCTGCTGTGGGGAAACGGCGATCACGGCATGATGGCCGCATCCTTGTGCGCCATCGAGGGCGGGCCGAACCAGAATCTCAAGCATTTCATCAATATGGTAACCGGCAAGGTGACGCGCTGCGAACACCTGGATACTGGCGATTTGCCGGCCTATGGTATTGCCGTCGACTATATCCGGCCGACGGTTTAGCCATGATCCACGACTTCAGGGTGTCTGCCAAAAATCCCACTGTGACCCGTTTTCCCCGCCACCACCGGCGACCCCGCTAAAGCTGAATCCGACGGCCCGGTTGTCCGGTGGAAGCTGCCAGCTTTTCTTGAAATCCCACCGCAAGAAGCCGTAAACATCGGAGCCGTTTTGCGACCACAGGCGGTGCGTGTCCAGGATGATGCCATTGGCATCGAGAATATGGATGCTCACCCAGGCTTTCAATCGGCTGAAATGTTTGATTCTATTCTGCCGGACCACCCGGCCTTCCACCGTCAGTTGGTTGCCCTCCAAATGATAGCGATAATGCAAATCGAGGTCCGGCGAGTGCCAGATGACCGAATGGGGCCCGCCCTCTTTCAAAACAAAGCGGTTTTCGGGTTTGGCTTCCCGGCCGGTGTAGGAGAACCAGCTTCCGCCGGCACAGCCATTCAGCAGCAACACAATGATAAGCCCCCCCATGAGCCTTGTGATATGTTTTGCGGATATATGCGTTTTCATTTTGTGCTCCAAGTTGATCGCTTTTCTGGTCCCGCACCGACAGCGTGAATCCATGGTCGGTTGGTCAGGAGTGGTTTTACAATTAAAATAAACTTAAGTACTGCTGGCACTTTTGCAACCGGTGAAAAATGATAGGTTTCAGGGCGGAAAATCCGCATTGCCGGGTTGCCTCTCGATCAGGGCAATCGTAGCGTGTGTCACACCGCGCCGGTTGCAGGCGGTCAGTTCGGCATTACCTTTGCCTCATACCGGTTTAGATCGGCTGTTTGAGGACCAATCGTTGCATGCCCATTGGAAAAGGGCGTGATTCATCCGAAACGGGACGGCCGGGAGCATAAAAAGACGGTTTCGGCATCCAACCCGCCGGGAATTGATAAAGGAGTCATTATGGATAAAAAAGCAGTGATGAGGATGTTCAACAAGAAGACAAGAATTGGCGCATTGGCGACATCCAATAAAAATGGCGACGTCAACGCGGCCGTTTTCGGTTCACCGCGCATGATCGATGAAGACACCGTGATTATGGCCATTGGTGACAATCGGTCGCTGCAGTATTTGCAGGAAAACCCCAAAGCGACGTTTATCGTGATCGAGCCGGGTGACGCCCCCACGGAATGGAAAGGGGCCCGGCTGTACTTGGAGATGGCATCCTTTGAGCGCTATGGCGAACTGCTGGATTCCTTTCGGGAAAACATCCGGAAAGTGGCCGGCGATAAATCCGCCAACGCCATCATTGCGGCCATCCGGTTTAATGTTACCGATGTGCGGGCCCTGATCGCCCCTCCGAACTAGGACGAAGGCAGGGGGCTGCGTGCAGGGGAAGCGGGGTGTTGGATCGGACGGACCACATCCCGGGCCAGAGGAATGATGACAACCGAGAACGGAAAAAAACGGGTAGCGCTTGAGCAGGATAAGGTGCGCCAGACATCCCATTGGGACTTGGACTACCTGCCGCTGAAGGAAGTGGACGCGCTCTATGACCGCCCGGGTGGCCGCCGCGAAACGGCCGGGGTTTCTGAATCGCCCCGAAAGCAGATGACCAATCGATCGTTGGGGCTCATCTGCATTGCCGCCGGACTGGGGCTTCTGGCATTGACGGTGGCCCTGTTTTTATTAGGCGGCGGTGTCGTATAATGCGTCTCAGCGGTTGACTTTTCGCATCGATTGCAGGAAAGTAATACAGACAATGATCGGCGGAACGACCGCACGATGAAAGCAATTCTGATGACAATGCCCGTCCGAACCAAAACTAAGACGACCACCGGCACCAAGCGGGACACGCAATGGGTGACCCGCCCGGAAAGGAGTTGGTTCGGAAAAAGGCATTAGCGATTGAATCCCAAGCAGATCAAAGCCTCTCGGAACCGACGCCAGGGTTCCCAGGGGCTTTTTTGATTGACGGTTGCGTAAAATGTCCGATATCCGCGTTACGCGTATCCCTTGTCATTGCGGCGTACGATAAGTACGCTGCCTTCGGCACCCGCGATCGCGGTATTCCTCGGGATCCGCAAGCCGTATCTCGGACATTTTACGCAACCGTCTGAAACATTACTTTCTACGAATATATCTTTCATTGGGCGCTGTATTTTGTTTACCAAAGACTAAGGAGCGATGGTGATGAAACGTGTCGGTTTTGTCGGATGGCGAGGGATGGTCGGCTCGGTCCTCATGGACCGCATGCTGACTGAAAACGACTTCAACGGATTCGAGCCTTTTTTCTTTTCGACTTCCCAAGCCGGGCAGCCCGGTCCGGACATCGGAAGTGCGGTTCCCCTGGTGGAAGATGCCTTCAAGCTGGAGCGCCTCGCGGAGATGGACATCATCGTCTCCTGCCAAGGGGGCGGCTATACCGAAAAAACCCATCCCCAGCTCAGGCGCGACGGTTGGCAAGGGTTCTGGATCGATGCCGCCTCGACCCTGAGGATGGACAAGGATAGCGTCATTATCCTCGATCCGGTCAACCGCAGTGTGATCGAGAGCGCCCTGGCCAGCGGCGTCAAAGATTTCGTCGGCGGCAACTGCACGGTTTCACTGATGCTCATGGCATTGGGGGGCTTGTTTGAAAAAAACCTGGTGGAATGGCTGACCTCCATGACCTACCAGGCCGCTTCCGGGGCCGGCGCCAATAACATGCGGGAACTGGTGGCCCAGATGCAGACGATCGGGGCCCACGCGGCGCCGTTGCTGGCCGATCCAGCCACGGCCATCAAGGTGTTGGATCAACAGGTCACGGGCACCCTCCGCAGCGCAGCGTTTCCGACGGAAAACTTCGGCGCGCCCCTGGCCGCCAGCCTGATCCCGTGGATCGACCGGCCCATGGAAAACGGCCAGACCAAGGAAGAGTGGAAAGGCTTCGCTGAAACCAACAAGATCCTTGGCCGCCAGGACAATCCCGTGCCCATCGACGGCCAGTGTGTGCGGATCGGCGCCATGCGCTGCCATAGCCAGGCTTTCACCATCAAGCTGACGCGGGATCTGCCCCTGGACGAGATCGAGACCCTGATTGCCGAACACAATGAATGGGTAACCGTCGTGCCGAACGAGAAGGACATCACCCTGCAGGAGTTGACTCCCGCCAGGGTGACCGGCACACTGGCGGTGCCGGTGGGCAGGCTTCGCAAGCTGATCCTGGGGCCGGACTATCTGACAGCCTTTTCGGTGGGCGATCAGCTTCTGTGGGGAGCGGCCGAGCCCCTGCGGCGTATGCTGCGCATCCTGCTGGAGCATATGGCATAAGACAATAAAAGGGGCGTGCACGGTTGATGGTGCCGCCCCTTTTCTGCGCTTGATATCGGGGATTCGGTTATCCGATGCTACGGCAGGCGTTGCCGCGGCGTCGCGTCGCTTTATCGTCCAGGAACAGAGCAATCAGGCCGATACGGCCGGCTGCCGGTGGGCCCAGGGCTGGGTTTTTTCCAGCTGGGAAGCCAGACGAAACAAGGTGGCTTCGTCGCCGAACCGGCCCATGAAATGGACGCCGATGGGCAGGCCGTTTTCATTCCAGAACAACGGCACGGACATGGCCGGCTGTCCGGTGACGTTGGCGATGGGCGCCAGGTGCACGTAGCGGCCGGCACGTTCGAACCCTTGCAGCGGGTCGTCCGGTGCGGCATCAAATGTCCCCAGGAGGGGCGGCGGTTCCGCCACGACCGGTGACAGCAGGATGTCGTAGCGGGTGAACATGCGGGCCACAGCGCGCGAACTGCGCTGCAACTGCTCGGTGGCCAGCACATAATCCGCCCCACTGATGCCGCCGGCCATTTCGTTCAGGGCCCAGGTCATCGGTTCGACCTGCTCCCGGACCGCGCCCAGCATTTTGAGCAGCGAAGCGGTTCCCGCGGCGATAACGGTTTTGACACACGCGGCAAAGTGGTCGCTGCCGATATCGAGGGCCATCGGGATCTCGTCAACCTGGTGGCCGAGGTCACGGCACAATACGGCCGCTGCGGCAACGGCCCGGGCGCAATCGTCGTGCACCGGGAATTCCAGCGACGCCACACAGGCGATGCGCAAGCGACCCGGATCGACGCCGACCTCTTTGGAAAAGGGACGCGCCATGGGGGGCGCCCAGTAAGGATCGCCGATGTCGGGGCCGGCCGTGGCGTCGAGCAGGGCGGCGCTGTCGCGCACCGAGCGGGTCACGGCATGTTCCGCCACCAGGCCGCCCCAGCCTTCACCGAAATCCGGCCCCAGGGGGTTGCGGGCCCGTGTCGGTTTCAGACCGAAGAGGCCGCAGCACGACGCCGGAATCCGAATCGATCCGCCGCCGTCGTTGGCATGCGCCATGGGCACCATGCCGGAAGCCACGGCCGCCGCGGCACCGCCGCTGGACCCGCCCGTGCTTCGTGCCGTATCCCAGGGGTTGCGGCAGGGGCCGAAGAGCTGCGACTCCGTGGTGGGCAGGATGCCGAACTCGGGCACATTGGTCTTGCCGATGAAAATCAGTCCCGCGCGTCTCAAGCGGGCCACCAGTTCACAGTCGTGGTCGGGTACGAAGCCCTGCAGAAGGGCGGACCCCATGGTCATGGGAACGCCCTGGCACATGCCGAGAATGTCTTTCAGGAGAAACGGCACGCCGGTAAAGGGACCGTCCGGCAATTCGCCCCCGGCGGTTTCCCGGGCCTGGTCAAACATGGTGGTCACCACGGCGTTGAGCTTCGGGTTCAAGGCTTCGATGCGTTCGATGGCCGCATCCACCAGTTCGATCGGCTGGATTTCTTTGATCCGCACCAGTTCGGCCTGGGCGGTGGCGTCCAGATGGGCCAATTCACTGAATTCGCTCATTGTCATTCCTTTCAGTTGCTCTCCTGCGCCTCACCCCCGCAGGATCGTCTCACGTGATTTACCGAAACATCGCGATGGTCGAAAGTATTTGGAACGGTTGGTTTTCGTCATGATTGGAGATGCCGGTCAACAGTGGTACGATGTTGATTCGGCCATGTGTCGGGATAGGCCGGCGACGGCAATTTCGCGACCGGACGGGTCGAATTTAGGATGGATATGATAAAATTGTCAAGAATTATTAGGGGTTAGGTTTTGTCGGGTCAAACCGCAAAACGGCATCTCCTGCGCATTCGAACCGACTGCAAGGCGATCGATCGGGTTCAGGGCGATCGGCAGGGTTTCTTGGTGGTGGGGCGCTGTTTTTGGGAACGGCCGGGCAAAAGAACCCCGCCGTTCCCAGGCGATGATCCTACTCGACCGCGCCGGCTTCTTTGAGCATGCGCATGATTTCGGGCTTACCGGTGTTTTCCGAGATAAACAGGGCTGTTCGACCCAGATAGTTTTTGTGATTGACGTCTGTTCCCCCGTCCAGCAGCATCTGCACCATTTCGGTATCCCCCAGATAGACGGCGTTCATCAGGGCTGTCCAGCCGTAAGGGTCGGTGGCGTTCACGTCGGCGCCCTTTTCCATGAGCATTTTTGCCATTCCCTTCTGCCCCTTGATGGCGGACAGAATCAGCGGCGTGTACCCGTTATACGTCCGGGTGTTCACGGTGGCACCGCTGTCGAGCAAAACCTTGACGCATTCCATCTGTTCGCTTTCCACGGCACAGGTCAAGGCGGAATTGCCGAGGATATCCGTTGCTTCGACACTGGCGCCCTGGGAAATCATTTCTTTGACGGCCGAAGCGTCACCCGTGCGGGTGGCCTGGATGAATTGGGCGTTCATTTCCTGTCCGTTCGCATGGGGCGGCATCATCAACGCCAGAATGATGACGGCGGCCATCAGTGACCAGAAGACCGATATTCGGGTTGGGGTACGCCATTGCCTAAACATGAGGACCTCCTTTGGTGGGTGGTTGACGCTAATGGATCTGATCGATGGCGCAGGAGGTTCAATTGGGGAGGCGGTCGTTCATTAAGACGACGATGGATAGCCGGAAAAGACCGTGGGCTATCGAATTAGGAAGCGATAGCCTGGGAATCGAATCGATGCGCTGTCACGGCGAGGCTAGCAATGCAGGGGGATCGGGAAATCTGCTGCTAATAAATAAATTTAACCATCTCGGTCGGCGTGTCAATCATTCGATTCCATGCAGAACCGTCCTTGCCGGTCTATCCCGTTCCAGGGGGCTGCCGCGATACGATTGCGACGGGGATTGTCGTGCTTGACATTTTAACCCTTTAAAAATTATAGATTTTTAACAGGCGGCACTTTCCTGATCAATTTGGTCGGGAATCGCATGGCGATGGCACCTAACGGCGTCTCAGCCTCCGATGACGCCATTCGTCGATGTGCCTGTTATTAAAATTGATATTCTGCACGAGGAAGCTCTATGACCCGTCGCCCCACCACCGAGGAACTGGAAGGCCGCATCGCCGAACTGGAGCGTCGACTGGATGAAAAAGGCGCCGAAAACCGGATGTCCTCCGCCGACTTCAGCACCTGTGTGGCGGCCTTCATGTCGAGCCCGGACAATATGGTGATTTCTCGGCTGCATGACGGGATGATCCTGGACGTCAGCGACACCTTTCTGCTGACCTCGGGTTATGCGCGCGAGGAGGTCGTCGGCCGATCGATCGTCGACCTCGGGATCTGGTCCGATAGCGAGGAACGCAAAGCGTTTATCACGCCCTTGCGCGAGTGCGGTGAAGTGCGCTGCTTCCTGGCTCATTTTACCATGAAAGACGGACGGACCCGGGCCTTTGAAATCTCGGGGCGACAGGTGGAAATCGCAGGGGAAGCTTGTGTCGTCAGCATTTCCCGGGACGTGTCCGAGATCAAGGGTCAGGAAGCTGAGCTTCGCAAGCAGTTGGGGACGCTGGACAGTATTTTTCGGGCGGCCCCCACCGGTATCGGTATGGTGCGTGACAGGGTGATCACCGCCGCCAACCAGCGCCTCTGCGACATGCTGGGCTATTCCCCGGATGAACTGATGAACCAGGAGGCACGCATGTTGTACCCCACCCAGGAGGAATCCGACTGGGTGGGCAAGGAAAAATACGAACAGATTGCGCGCCGGGGGACGGGGACCGTGGAAACCCGCTGGGTGCGCAAGGACGGCCGCATCATCGATGTCCTGCTGAGTTCCACCCCCATCGACCTGAACGATTTATCTGTCGGCGTCACCTTCACGGCGCTCGATATCAGCGGGCGCAAAGCCGCCGAGCAGGCCCTCGAGCGGCAGAAGGCTTATCTCACAACCCTCCACGAAACCGCCCTGGGGCTGGTCCGTCACCTGGAGTTGGACGAGGTGCTCACCGCCATCGTCCAGAATGCGGCGGCTCTGATCAACGGGTCGGATGGTTTCGTCTATATCTTCGATGCCGACACCCATGAAATGGTGATCAAGGCTGCCACTGGTCGTTACGCGGAAACCCTGCTGGGGTTCCGGATGAAGGCCGGTGACGGGCTCGCCGGTAAAGTGCTCCAGAGCGGCAAGCCCATATGGGTCGATGATTATCAAAACTGGCCCGGTCGATCATTGCATCCTGGGTTCGACGAACTGCATGGGGCTATGAGCGTTCCCATCGTGTCCCACAATGAGGTGGTGGGGGTGATCGGGATGAGCCGCTTCGAGCAGGGTCCAACCTTTTCGCCCGAAGAAGTCGATATCCTGAGCCGCTTCGCCGATCTGGCGGCCATCGCGCTGAAAAATGCAGAATTGTACACCGACCTGCAGAAAGAATTGATCGAACGCCGGAGTATCGAAAGAAAACTGCAGGAAAAAGAGCATCTGCAGGAAGACGTCTTCGAAAGCATCCAGGATGGCATAAGTGTTCTCGATCGCGATTTGAACATCGTTTATGTCAATACCACGATGGAACGGTTCTACGGTGACCAGCGAAAAATAGTCGGCCGGAAATGCTATGCCTGCTACCATGACCGTTCGGAACCCTGTCAGATCTGTCCGACGCGCCGGTGTTTTGATACGGGTCTAATGGAATCGGAAATCGTCCCCGGCCTGCCGGGGTCACCTGCCGAATGGGTCGAAGTTTTCAGCTTTCCCATTCGTGATCGCGAGACCGGTGCGATTACGGGGGCCGCCGAATTTGTCCGGGACATCACCCAGCGCAAAAAGGCCGAGCAGATCCTCGAGCGGCAGAAGTCTTATCTCACGACCCTCCACGAAACCGCCCTGGGGCTGGTCAGCCATCTAGAGTTGGATGAGGTCCTCAACGCCATTGTCCAGAATGCGGCGGCTCTGATCAGCGGCGCGGACGGTTTTGCCCACATATACCATGCCGACACCAACGAAATGGTCGTCAAGGCGGCCTCCGGTCCCTATGCGGAAAGACTCCTCGGTTTCCGCATGGAAATGGGTGAGGGGCTGGCTGGCAGGGCGGCTCAGAGCGGTCGCCCCATCGTGGTGGAGGATTATCAGAACTGGCCCGGGCGTTCCAAGCATCCTGTTTTTAAGGATCTGCGCGCCGCGCTCAGCGCTCCCATCATGTCACAGGGTCAGCTTTTAGGGGCCATCAGCATGAACTGCTTTAGTGGTGACAAGCAGTTTCAGCCCGAGGAAGTCGATATCCTGAGCAGGTTTGCCGACCTGGCGGCCATTGCGTTGGACAATGCCCGCCTGTACCGCCAGCTGCGGACGGAATTGCGCGACAAGCAGCGCGTGGAAGCCGCGCTGCGCCTCAGCGAGCAGCGCTACCGCAGCGTGTTCGAGAACACCGGCACGGGCACGGTACTCAGCGAGCAGGATACCACCCTGTCCATGGTCAACCAGGGGTTTGCCGACCTTGTGGGCTATACGCGCGACGAAATCGAAGGGCGCATTAAATGGACCGAGCTGGTGGATCCGGCGGATCATGCCCGTATGCTGGAGATTCACTACCTGCGCCGCAAGGATCCGGCAGCCGCCCCCAAGTCTTTCGAGTGTGGGCTGATCGACCGGTATGGGGTCCGCAAGGACGTTCTCTTGAACGTCGATCTGATTCCCGACACCACCACCAGCGTTGGATCCTTTACCGATATCAGCCGGATCAAAAAAGCCGAGCAGACCCTGCGGAAATACGAACAGATGGTGACGTCCAGCAGCGACTATATGGCCCTGATGGACCGGGACTACACGTTCCAGGTGGTCAATGGTCCTTATGGCGCGGCCATGGGGTGTGCCGTCGAAGACATCGTCGGTCAACCGGCAGCGGGTATCTTCGGGCGTGAGCTCTTCGAACGCTACCAGAAACCGAAAGTCGATCAATGCCTGGCCGGGGAAGAAATCCATTTCAAGGCCTGGTATGATACCCCCGGATTAGGCCGGCGCTACATCGACACCTTCTACTACCCCAGCCGCGAAGAAGACGGCACCATTTCCGGCGTCGTGATCGTGGGACGCGACATCACCGATTTACGCAAACTGGAGGGGCAGCTATTGCAGGCCCAGAAGATGGAGGCTGTCGGAACCCTGGCCGGCGGGGTGGCCCACGATTTCAACAATCTCCTCATGGGCATCCAAGGGCGCACCTCGCTCATGTTGAGTGAGGCCGATACCCGCCATCCTTTCCATGAACATCTGGAGGGCATCGAGTCCTATGTCAAAAATGCGGTGGATCTGACCCGCCAGATTCTCGGTTTTGCCCGGGGCGGAAAATATGAAGTCAAGCCCACCGATCTCAACGACCTCATCAAAACCCAGAACCGCATGTTCAGCCGGACCCGCAAAGAGGTTTCCATTCGGGGCAAATACGAACAAAACCTCTGGACGGTGGAAGTGGACCGGGGGCAGATCAAACAGGTCCTGCTGAACCTCTACGTCAATGCCTGGCAGGCCATGCCGGGGGGCGGCGATTTACTCTTGTCGACCGAAAATGTCTTTCTGACGGAAAATGAAACCGAACAGATCGGTCTGTCGCCTGGCCGGTTTGTGCGTATTGCCGTGACCGATACCGGGGTCGGCATGGACCGGGGCACCATGGACCGCATTTTCGAGCCCTTTTTCACGACGCGCGAAATGGGGCGCGGGACAGGCTTGGGGCTGGCCTCGGCCTACGGGATCATCAAGAATCATGGCGGTTTGATCAAGGTCTACAGTGAAAAAGGCGAAGGCAGCACTTTCAGTATTTATCTTCCGGCATCGTCCAAGCCGGTCAAGGCGGAAGCGGCATCGGCCGCAACTATCGCCGAGGGGCAGGGCCGTCTCTTGCTGGTGGATGACGAAGAGATGATCCTCGAGGTGGGTGCCGCCATGCTGAAAAAGCTGGGATACAGCGTGCATACCGCCGGGAGCGGCGAAGCGGCGCTGCAGTTTTACCAGGAGCATGGCGACACGATCGATCTGGTCATTCTGGATATGGTGATGCCGGGGATGGGCGGCGGCGAGGTTTTTGACCGGCTCAAGGCCGTTGACCCCGCGATCAAAGTACTATTGTCGAGCGGTTACAGTATCAACGGGAAAGCTTCCGAGATCATCGATCGCGGCTGCTCGGGTTTTATCCAGAAACCGTTCAACCTGGCCCAGCTGTCTGAAAAGGTGGCTGCCGTTTTGTCGGTTTAATGCTGAACGGCCGGAGCCACGACCGCCGTGCGGTTGTTCAATACTTTCCCTCTCTGATAAAGGACACGGTTAGGTCCTGCCGGTTTGGCGTGTTGTCTTTGGAATGGTTTCTTCATTTTCTTTCACGTGAGAAGAAAACGAAGCAAAAGAAAACGCCCGTGTCCCGCTAGACCCTGCGCGTGGCCGCTGCGGCCGGAGCACGCGGAAACTCACCCGCCTGTCGGCGGGTTCAGACAGTCCGCGCGCTTTAATCCGTCCACCACGTCGATGCTCGGCGCGGACCAAAGGGAAATGAAAATTCAAAAACCGATTACAACCCCTCTTTGGGGCGTTTCATTCTCGTAAAGTGCTGGGATCGTTGTCATCCGTAAAGCAACTTGCCAGGTGGACCAGGCCATCCTTGACGGCTTCCACCGGAGTGCCCGGGCGAAGCTCCATCACCGGCAGGACGCCAGCGGCCAGGTGGGCGGCGAAGACCTTGAAATCGATCTGCCCCGATCCCGGCGGGAGATGATCCTCAAGTCCCTGGGCATCGTGCAGGTGGATGCCGATCAACCGGTCGGCGAGGTTTTGCAGCAGCCCCCCTTCTGCGGTCAATCCCAGCTGTTCGTTGACAAAGGCGTGACCCGTGTCGTGCCAATAGCCGATGGGCGCGCCCTCAAATTTATGCAGCAGGGGCCGGAAGTCCTCCGGTCCCGGCAGTTCGTGGTAGTGATAGCGCGTTTCCAGCCCTAATCGCACCTCACGCCGGTCAGCCGCCCGAAGCAGTTTCTCCAGGCTGAAGCACAGGGCGTCCATGTGGGCGGGCTTTAGCCGGTCCCGCGCAGCGATTTTCTCCTCCAGCCAGCGCCGGGTGGCCTCCGCCAGGGGATTCCCCTGGCGGAACCGATCGTACAGTTGCCGGGTTTCCGCCGGCATAGCCACCCGCCCGCAATGCAGCACCACGGCCCCGGCCTCCAGGTCATGGGCGTTGTCGATGGTTTGCAAGGTGCGTTTGACGGCTTCCTGCCGTTCCTCACGCCGGGTATCGGAGAGTGAAAACAGGTCGCCGCTGCCGCCGGTATCCAGGAATTCCAGTGGAAGGGGGCAGAAGTTGTGCAGACTGGTCACGGGAATGCCGGCTTTGCGCAGGGCCGGGCCGATCTGATGATAGAGCGGCGCAGGGAGACGATAGTCCAGCTCGACGCCTGTAACGGGGAGGTCGCGGATGACCGCGACGAGGTCATGGCCGTCCGTGTCCCGTTGAATCTGGAAAAAAGCCGTCGAGAGCGCTGTCACAGGGGGTGCTCCAAGGGGTTGCCGGTGGGGCGGCATTCAAGCGTTATAATCGACCCTCAGGAGATTTTATACGCCATCACTCCTGCCACAGGCTTGTGGCCGGGTCGCCGTTGTGGTTATTATCATCCGACGCCTGGCTACGCAAACCGCTTTTTTTAAATGAGGAGAGCCCCTATGCCGATTCGTCGCACCATGACCGCCTGCCTGCTTCTCTTGATCTTAACGGCAACGCCTCTTCGCGCCGATGAAAATCAACTGCCGGCGAACATTTTCGACCCCGGGCACCTCACGCCGATCGACAGCCGGCTCAAGGTGCAGGCCGGTGACCCGGCGCCGGATTTTACTCTGCCGGCCGTATCCGGCCGGTCGGTCCGCCTCAGCCAGTTTCGAGGCCAAAAAAACGTCGTTCTTTCGTTCGTGCCGGCGGCCTGGACGCCGGTTTGCTCCGGCCAGTGGCCGGGCTACAATCTGGTCAAAGACCTGTTCAAGGCCAACGACACGGTCATGCTCGGTATCACCGTGGACAACATACCCACCCTGCATGCCTGGACCCGCGAGATGGGCGGCCTCTGGTTCGATGTTCTTTCGGATTTCTGGCCCCACGGTGCGGTGGCGGACGCTTATGGCGTGTTGCGTTCGGACGGCACGGCGGAACGGGCCCTGATTTTCATCGACAAGCAGGGCATCATCAGCAGCGCCATGGTATTCGATATCAATGAGCGACCGGACCTCAAAGTGTGCGTGGATGAAGTGGAAAAACTCGGGCAGCCCTGATCCTGCAAGGAGGTCCCCTTGACGTTGAAACGCCGCCCCGGACGCATGCTGCGTGGGGCGCTGGGATTGTGTCTGGCGGTTTTTTTATCCGTCCTGGTCTGGATGGCCTGGCACACCCCTCGCCATGACCGGAACTGGGCCCTGGGGCAGGAACGCCTGGCGCGGGTGGACTTCGAGGGCGGCCAGGTGCGCATTCACGACTTCCGGTTTTTCCGATACCGGCCGGACGGCACCGTGGAAAAATCCGCTTACGCGACCCGCGCTTTTCGCATTGACGACCTGGCCTCCGTCTGGTTGGGCATTTCCCACTTCGGCCGCTTCGGTATGGCCCACACGTTTATGAGTTTTGGATTCAAGGATGGGCGCTATCTTGCCATATCCATCGAGGCCCGTCGGGAGAAAGGGGAAGGTTACAATCCGCTGGCCGGCCTGTTCCGCGCGTATGAGCTGATCCATGTTGTCGGTGATGAACGGGATATCGTGGGGGCCCGCTCCCATATCCGCCATGAGCGGGTTTATCTCTATCGACTGAATTTGTCCCCCTGGCAGGCCGAGAATCTCTTGGTAAAAATGCTGACGGTGGTCAACGAGATTTACCAGTCGCCCCGCTTTTACCATACCCTGATGGACAACTGCATCACGGGAATCGTCCGCTACGCGGAAGCCATTCCTTTCTGCCAACGGTGGTTCGATTACCGTTTGCTTCTGCCGGGATTTGTCGATGAATTGGCCTACGGATTGGGGATTCTGGCGGGGGAGGGCACCCTCTCGGACCTGCAAGCCCGTGCCCTGATCCAAACAAACGGCTACCGTGCGGACGATCCGGATTTTTCGATCAAGGCCCGGCAGGAGGGAAGGCCTTCGAATCCTTGAGCGCAGGCGGCTGCCGGTGCACGGCCGCCGCCGAACGAGAACGCCTTCTCCTTATCAGCCCGCCTGTAATTTTTTCTGGTATAACGGCGAAATGTCGCGCAGGGTCTTAACCACTTTTTGCAGCGACTGCAGAAAATGGTCGATGTCGGCCTCGGTATTGTCCATGCCCAGCGTGATCACCAAGGTTCCCTGGGCGTCGGCATGGGACCGGCCGATGGACAGCAGCACGTGGGAGGCCCGCAGCGAACCCGTGGCGCAGGCGGAGCGGGTGGCCACGGCGATGTTGTCGTCATCCAGCATCAGCATGACGCTTTCACCCTCGATGTGCCGCACGGATACCGATGCCAGGGTGGGCAGACTGGCCTCGGAAGGGGTGTTGACGATATACTCGTCGATATAGCGCGGCAGCTCGGCCAGCAGTTTGCCTTTCAGTTTTTCCAGGTGATCCAGGCGCACTTTCATATCCCGCCGGGCGGCTTCCGCAGCGACGCCCATCCCGATGATGCCGATCAGGTTTTCGGCGCCGGCCCGCTTGTTGTGCTCCTGCACGCCGCCTTCGATCAGCGGCCAGATCAGGGTGCCGCGCCGGATGTACAGGCCGCCGACGCCGGTGGGACCGTAAAACGTGTTGGAACCGAAACTCATCAGGTCGACACCCAGCTCCTGAACGTCCATGGGGACGACGCCTACCGAATCCACGGCATCCGTGTGAAAAATAATCTTATGCTCACGGGTAATCCTGGCGATGGCTTCGATGGGCTGAATGGTGCCCGTTTCGTTGTTGCTGTGCATGATGGACACCAGGATGGTCTGATCCGTGATGGCGTCGGCCACTGCCGCCGGATCCACCCGGCCATGGGCGTCCACGTCCAGGGACGTAACCTTGAAACCCTGCCCTTTGAGGCGCTTCAGGCTTCGAATCACGGCGTTGTGCTCCACGTTGGAGGTGATGATGTGGTTGCCTTTTTTGGCGTTTGCCAGGGCCGTGCCCTTGATGGCGTGGTTGACCGATTCGGTGCCCCCGGAGGTGAAAACAATTTCTTTGGGGCTGGTGCAGTTGATCAGGGCCGCCACGGAAGTGCGGGCCTGGTCGAGCCGTTCGGCCGCCATTTCACCGGCGGTGTGCTGGCTCGACGGGTTATGATAATCGGCGCTGATCGCATCGATCATGGCCGTTTTGACTTCGGGCAGCAGCGGGTTGGACGAGATATGGTCGAGATTGATGATTCCCATGGGTGATCCTTACATTGGTTTGGTCCTGATTAGTGTTCCTCTTCCAGACTGGACTGACAGGCTTCGCAGAAGGTGATGTCCTCCTGAATTTCCACGTCGCAATAGGGGCAATAGCATTTGCCCCCTTCATTGTGCACGTGCGTTTCCTTGTGCCCTTCCTCCGGGCGGGTAATGCCGGCCACGCCATCCTCGTAGTTCTTGATGGCCATCTGGAGGGCGTCCGCGCCCAGGTTGGAGCAGTGCAGCTTGTTCTTGGGAAGGCCCTCCAAGGCTTCCGCCACGTCCTTGTTCGTGATGGCTTTGGCTTCGGCGATGGTTTTGCCCTTGGCAATTTCGGTCAGCATGCTGGACACGGCGATGGCCGAGCCGCAGCCGAAGGTCTGGAATTTGATATCCTCGATACGGTCATCGTTGATCTTCAGGTATATCGTCATGATGTCGCCGCACAGCGGATTGCCGACTTCACCGACACCGTTGGCATCCTCCATCACACCGACATTCCGCGGATTGCGAAAATGATCCATTACCGTCTTGCTGTACATCATGAGAAGTTCCTCCCGGTTAAGTAGCGGTGAAAAAATGCTCTATATCTAATAAGCACTTTTTTATAAAAGGGAACCGCATGATATCCAAAAAAGGAGGTGTTGCCGGGTGTCCCACGGGTCGCCAAGGAGCGCTATGGTCACGCGCTCTTTCCGCTGGGATCCGGCCTGATCTTGTGCTTGATCAATCGCAATCAATCCTGTAGCCTGCGCAATTATTTACCCCGCATCCCGGATCCATGTTTCAGCCCGGTCTGTATCGTTATTCAAAAGACGTCATGAAGTTCATTGTTTCCTGCCGGTGCATGCGGCGCTTCTGACCCATTCGGGGGATTCCCATGCCGGAAACTGATAGGGATTTGCAGGCACGGCTTTTTGCATGTGAAGAAGCACTCAAGGTCGAAACATCGCGGCGCTTGTCCGCCGAAGTAACGCTGCGGGAGACGCGTCAAAATTTCAAGAAGGCGCTCCAGGCGCTCCCGGTAATCATATACGCGACGGATCAGGATGGCAGCCTCATCTTTTATAACCGAGAATTCGAGCGGGTTTCCGGCTACGCGGCCGATGATTTGCAGAACGGCCCCGGGCTGCTGGATCTTCTCCTGCGCGAAGACGAGGGCCTCTGCTTGGTGAACGACGTCACCTGCCGCAAGTGGAAGATCGAGACCAAAGACGGCCGGGAAAAGGTGGTGGTGTGGTCCGAAGAATCCAGCGCCGTCCCCCTGGCCGGGTGGCGCAGCTGGAAGATCGGACTGGATATCACCGAACTCGAGACGGTACGTGAAGAGGTCAAGATCCTGCAAGGGCTCCTACCGATCTGTGCCAACTGCAAGCAGATTCGTGACGCCAAGGGCGTCTGGACGTCCTTGGAGACCTACATCGCCGAACAATCGGAGGCCGATTTCACCCACGGCATTTGCCCTGCGTGTCTGGCGAAACTCTATCCGAAAACCGATTCGGATACATGAGCTCCCATAGCAGCGCCGGATGGGACTACCTCAGAGAGATTGGCTTGACCGGGATGGCGCAACTGGCTACGATCGGCGATATCGGTTTGCAAACCACCAGCCTCGTGTTTGTGGGAGACGGCCATTGAGCATCGGTATCAAGGTTTACCAGACCAAAGATTTCATCCGTAAGACCGCCCAGGGCAGGATCGACCTGGAGCGTTCCCTGGAGACGGTCCAGGAGCTGGCGAAGGCTGCCAACTATTTCAAGGGGCACAGCATCCTCATGGACCTGCGGGACACCGAAGTCGATGGCGACCGTTCCGACGCCCTGGGTGTGGCGGCAGCATTCGCCACCCACTTCAAGTCCTTCCGGAACAAGATCGCGCTGATCATCCCCGATACGGCGGAACGCATGGCCAAAGCGGAATTCATGCGCACTTGCATGCACCTGCAGGGTTTTCAATGGGAGTTCTTCATGGCCTACGAGGACGCCATCGACTGGCTGTCCGACATCACGGAACTGTGACACCCCCCGATCCAATGGCGTTGACCAGGAGTTTATCCGCCTTATGAGCTGCAGTTTGACGCTTTACAAACCATCGGAGTTCATCCGCAAAACGGCCACCGGCCACATGGATCTGGAGCGCTCGCTGGAAGCGGTGCACGAGTTGGCCCAAGTCGCCGGTTTCCATCGCGACAGCCACATCCTGATCGATGTACGCGAGACCGAGAGCACGGCGACTCATCTCGAGCAGATGAGGCTGGCGCTGGAATTCGGCAATTACCGCCACCTTTTTCACAACAAAATCGCCCTGCTCATCCCGGAGACCTCCGACCGGATCGAGAAAGCCAATCTGATGAAACGCTGTATGGAGGCGGAAGGGTTTGAAATGAAGGTCTTCGTGTCCTTCGAGCATGCCATTGAATGGTTTTCGGAGGTGGTCCCGCTTGACCCACCCCACTGAGGCCTGACACCGGAAAACAATCCCCATCGACAACCCGCCTGAGCTTTGCGTTTAGCCGCCCTGTTGCTTTGCCGCATCCCGTGCTTATGCTGAATTATAGAAATGCCGGTTTTCCTTCACGGGGGTGTCGACATG
Source organism: Desulfobacteraceae bacterium (assembly GCA_014237395.1). GTDB lineage: Bacteria > Desulfobacterota > Desulfobacteria > Desulfobacterales > UBA5852 > JABZFP01. The sequence continues at coordinate 587,436 of JABZFP010000030.1, forward strand.
GCGTTCGACAGCCGTGAGTGGCCGACCGGCATGAATCGGGAGGGCGCCATGGGATGGTCATTCCTTAAAAAATCAATCGATCCGGTGTGCGGTAAACGCATCAATCCGGTCAAGGCGGGAATTGCCGCCGTTCACGAAGGACACGCTTTCTTTTTCTGCAGCCGGCAATGCTGGGCGACGTTTCAGGACGCACCCTCGCTCTACGCCGGGGCGCCTTTGTCGGCATCCAAAGGCTGGTGGGGGCGGTATCTGCAGCGGGTCGAGAAAGCAACACAGGGCAAGCCGCCCTGCTGCCACTGAGGGTTTCGTGACGTGGGAATACGCGATCGGAAGATGATACGCTGATGCTGAATCGCCGTGAATTTCTTTATTTGGCCGGGGCCGGCACCGCTGGTCTGCTGGCGGGTCAAACCGGCGGGCTGCGGCCGTTGGCCCATGCCGCTGCTGATTCGGATTTCCAGCCGGATGTCGAGCTGGCCCTCAAGGCCACCGTGTCGGAAAGCCCCATCCTGCCGGGGCGTCCGACAGTGGTATGGACCTATCGGGGACGATTGCTCAAAGGGGAGGCCTGGCATCTCGCTGACAGCGGCCGCAGCTATCTGGGCCCCACCATCCGGGTGCGGCGCGGCCAGAAGATCCGCATTCATTTTTATAACGAACTCCCGGAAGAGAGCATTATCCACTGGCACGGCCTGCACGTGCCGGCCGAGATGGACGGTCATCCCCGCGATGTCATCGCAACCGGACAGAAGTTCGTTTATGAATTCGAGGTCCGCAACCGGGCCGGTACTTACTGGTATCACCCCCACCCGCATGCGCGCACCGGCCCGCAGGTCTACGGCGGTTTGGCGGGACTGTTTATCGTCACGGACGACGAAGAACAATCCCTGACCCTGCCGCGTGATGCATTCGACCTCCCCCTGGTCATCCAGGATCGCACCTTCGATGAAAACAACGGCCTGGTCTACCTGACGCACCCCATGGAGCGCATGACCGGTTTTCTGGGCAATCGCATCCTGGTCAACGGGCAGCCGCGGTATGCGCAAAAAGTCTTATCCCGACCTTATCGACTGCGTATCCTGAATGGCTCCAACTCCCGCATCTACAATCTGGCCTGGGCCGACGGGCGCCCCCTGACGGTGATTGGCACCGACGGCGGCCTTTTGCCGTCGCCGATCGTGAGGCCCAACGTGCTTCTGGGCCCGGCGGAACGGGTGGAGATATGGGCCGATTTCAGCGGCATGGGCAAGGGCGACGAGGCGACGCTGGTCAGCCGGGAACTCGACCTGGGGCCGCTGAGCGGCATGACAGGCCCGGGCGGTATGCGCGGACCGGCGACCGGCGGGCGATTTCTGCCCAACGGGGCGCCGTTTGCCGTAGTCCGTTTTGAAATTTCACATACCGAGAAGTCATCTTCACGGCTGCCCCAGCAGCTGGGTGAATTCCCGCCGGATGACATGGACAGCGCCGCCAATCACAGCGCGCCGCGCCAGTTTCATATCGCCATGAATCATATGCGGGGTGTCATCAACAACCGGGTTTTCGAGATGAACCGGGTGGCGGACGACGAAGTGGTCCAACTGGGCACCCGGGAGGTCTGGGAGTTCATCAACCGTGGCGGTATGCCGGCCCTGCCGCACCCCATGCACGTGCACGGGCTCCAGTTCCGGGTGCTGGGCCGCCTGGGGTCGCTCTACGACGGCTACCTGGACGAGGGCTGGAAGGACACCGTGTTGCTGATGCCCGGCGAGCGCGTGCGGCTGATGATGCGCTTCGAAGATTACGACGGCCTGTTTCTCTACCACTGCCACAATCTGGAGCACGAAGACATGGGCATGATGCGCAACTACTACGTGCGCGCCACCTGAGCCGTCGACCGGCAGCAAACCGCATCGGCCTCGTTGGGCTTATCGGATTGATGCGAGGACTATCGACCAACGCGCCCGCAAGAAATGGGAATTTCTCCCGGACCCATCCCCCCGCATCCTCTTGACACCTTCTAAAACAATTCAATCTTATAATTCATATCACGTAACATTTTTATTGGAATTTCGATGGGTGCCGACCGTCATACCAACCCGATGCGATTGCTGGTTGTCGAGGACAACCTCGATATCGCTGAGAATATAGGCGACTACTTTCAGGCCCGGGGTGGCATCATGGATTATGCAATGGATGGCATCGGCGGTTTGCACCTTGCGCTCACCAACACCTATGACGTGATCATTCTGGACATCATGCTCCCCGGCATGGACGGTTTGACGTTATGTCGCAAACTGAGAAAAGAAGTCGGCAAGAACACCCCCGTGCTCATGTTGACCGCTCGCGACACCCTGAGCGATAAGCTGGAGGGATTTGATTCCGGGGCGGACGACTATTTGGTCAAACCGTTCGCCCTGCGAGAACTCGCCGCCCGCGTCAAAGCATTGGCCAAACGGGGGCGACCGGCCAACAGCCCGATCCTCCGCGTTGCCGATCTCGAACTGGATGTCGGCCGCATGAAACTCCAGCGGGGGGGCCGGTCGATCAGGCTTAACCGGGCTTGTCTGCATATTCTCACCATGCTGATGGAAGCCCACCCGAATGTGATCCCTCGTGATGAGATCGAAAATGCATTGTGGGGTGAAACGCCTCCGGGGAGCGATGCCTTGCGCAGTCACATGTATGCTCTGCGCCGCGCCATAGACAGACCTTTCAAGGTCCCTCTCCTGCAGACCGTGCACGGTATCGGTTACAAATTGGCGGCTCCCGATGAAAATTCGAAATAGCCTGCGTTTTCGCATCATATGCGGTTTTTGCCTTTTCGGCGCCATTCTGAGTGTCTCCTACGGCATCATCGTTTATGTTTCATTGGACATGATTGACGATCATCTGATCGACAGCCGCCTCTCCCAGGAAGTTGAACAACTGTTGACCCATTTTCGGGAAAACTTTGGCCAATCTTTTCCAAACAGCCCGCATATTCAAGTTTTCACAGGCACCGGCGCCATGCCGAAGGCTTTTCAGGAGGCCCTGCAATTTCTTCCGGAAGGGCTGCATGAACGCTACATCAACAGGGAAGAATACCATGTCGCGGTCCAGTTGGTGCCTGAACTTGTGGAGCCCGTTTATCTGCTTTATGACGTTGGTACATTGGAATTCACGGAAAAGCGAAAAGTCGGTATCGCTTTACTGCTGTCGATGGGGGTACTGCTCGTCGTCGCGTTGGGGCTTTGGATCGGACTGTGGATGTCACGAAGAGTGATCGCACCGATCAGTCAATTGGCGGACAGAGTCAGGGGGCTGGATCCAGAAGATTTTCCGACGGATTTGCCGGAGAGAGTTTATGACGACGAAGTGGGCGTGCTGGCCGTTGCCCTGACGGATTCCATGAAGCGTGTCAACACATACGTGGCCCGTGAAAAGCAGTTTTCCCGTGATGCCAGCCATGAGCTTCGAACGCCGGTAACCGTCATCCGGGGTGCGGTGGAGATTCTGGAAAGCAGCCAGGTCAACAGCGATCCGGTCCTCCAAAGACCCCTGGCAAGGATACGCCGTGCGGTGTCCGACATGGAAAACATCATCGAGAGCCTGCTGTGGCTTGCCCACCACGAAGCCCTCAGCGAAAATCGCGTGACTTGCCGCCCGGGTGCCATCATCAAGGAGGTCATAGAACAGAACCGCAATCTGTTTCGTGAAAACCCGGTCGACGTCGACTATATTGCCGAAGCCGATCCGGAACTCAGAGCGCCTCCCGCCATTTTCAGGATCATCATCGTCAACCTGATTCAAAACGCCTTCCGCTACACGGTGGAAGGAAAAATTACCGTCAGAATCTGCGCTGACCGCGTGACCATATCCGATACCGGTGTGGGCATCGACGTTTGCGACCTGCCTTCGATTACCGAACCTCACAAACGAGGGTGTAAAAGCTGCGGTTTTGGGCTTGGACTGGCCATTGTCAAGCGGCTTTGCAGTCGATTCAACTGGGAATTTGCGATCGACAGCGAACCGGGCTCGGGCACAACCGTTCAACTCATATTCCCACCCTCCTGAGACCGCCCGCGTTCCGCTAAGGAACGATTTCACGTTTTTTTCACATCCTTTTCACATGGGTTTCACGCCTGACCCCCTATAAAGGTAGCCAGCCCAATAGAAACGCATTCGCGTGCAATTTCTCCCCCTCCGGCAGAACGAGACACAGCAACCGCAGTGATTTTATCAAACCCGAAGGATTAAGCCATGCGGAACAAGGACGTTCCCAGTCCCAAAAAGCCAAGTGAAGAATCCCGGGTCAACCGCAACCGACGCGAATTTATCACCACCGCGGTGCTTGCCGGGGGCGCCGCCCTTCTGACCGGCATACCGCTCGGCATTTACGTGGTGGCACCCGCCATGGGCAAGAGCATCGAAAAATGGATTGATTTTGGTTCGCCCGATGCGTTGCCGGACGACGGCTTCGAGATGCTTTCCTACGAATTCCTCCTAAAGGATGGCTGGCAGATTCTTCCCCAACGCGGATTCGTATGGGCCCGCAAGATGCCGGAGAACAAATTCAGGGTTTTTTCATCCACATGCACCCACCTGGCCTGCAATGTCATCTGGCAGCCTGAGACCGGCACTTTCGAATGCCCGTGTCACTCAGGGCGGTTCGATTCCGACGGCCGACCCGTTGCGGGGCCTCCCGCAAGACCGCTCAAAGAATTGACTTACAAAGTGGAGGCGGACACCTTCAAAGTGCGCATGACCGTTTGAATCGCTTTAAACGCTTTAACGGAAAACAAGAGAAAAGGAGGTCGTTATGCACAGGCAATCTTTGAAACGAATCTATTGGATGGTCCTGTTGATGCTCTTGGCCGTCCTTCTGATGAACGGAACTGTTTTCGGGGCGTCCAAACAGGTGCTCGAGGCGGCCAAGGTCAAAGCTGCCCCGGCCGGACTGGAGGACGCGATCTGGAATGAGGCCACCGCGATCCAGGTCCCCTTTGAGGGCAAGGAATCTTTTGCCGGTCAGAAGGCTGTGGTGGCCACCAAGGCCGTCTACACCGACGAGGCCGTTTATTTTCTTTTCAAGTGGAAGGATCCCACGCTGAGCGTTGTCAAGGAGGCCTGGCAATTCGACGGCGAGAAGTGGTCCCACCAAAAAGGCAACGAAGACCGCATATCCCTGCTTTTTGAAATCAACCGCATCAATAACTTCGCCACCAAGGGCTGTGCCATCGTCTGCCATGTCCCTCAGGGGGCGCCGAATGCCAAGGACGGTAAATTCGGTACGACCACAGCAGCGGAGAAGGGCGATCTGTGGCACTGGAAAGCGGCCCGGTCCGACCCGGCCGGTGTTGCCGATGACACCTGGCTTACCCAGATAAGCGATAAAGAGGGGGGACGGAAGAGCGATGCCGGCAAAGGTGGGGATCAGAAGAACATGACCGAGGATAAGTCCGCCCCTAAATACATGCTGGCTCCCGGTAAGTCGCTGGCCAAAAATGACATCCTGCTGGCGGCGCATTCCGTGGAAATCCCTGCGGGAACAGTATTCAAGGCCGGCGACATGTTGACTTACCGAATGCCCAAGACGGCCGAAGGTTCCCGTGGGGATATCAAGGCCGAAAGCCGCTATGCCGGCGGTGGCTGGACCGTCATGCTCCACAGATCCCTCGATACCGACAATGAGGACGACGTGGCGTTCAATACGCGCCGCAAGTACAATTTTGCCATGGCCCTTTTTGACGATTCCGGGGACGAGAATTCCTATGACTCGGAAGTCCTTACCCTTGAATTCAAATAATGAAACCACCCGAGCCCATAACGACGACGAAGGACGGCCGCCAGCGTTTTCGTTCCGATGAAACGAAAACGCTGGCCCTGAACGATCCCTTTGCCTGGCTGAAAAGGATCACGGTGGCCGGCGACGCCTGTGCCTGGAACCGTTTCGTGGGGGGTGTTCTGTTGGCACTTGTGGTGCTCCTGTTCCTGTCCGGCGCGTTTCTGGCCTTTTACTACTCGCCCGTTCCTGGCGCAGCCTATGACAGCGTCGATTTTACCCTTTTCAGCGCACCGTTCGGCAGCATCCTAAAGGGTGTTCACCACTACGCCTGGAATTTGCTGCTGGTTTTAGCGATTTTCCATCTGGCACGAACCTTCGTCGCAGGCGCCTACCGCAAGCCACGCCAGCTGACCTGGATCTCGGGCGTGGCCATTCTGGGACTGCTCCCCCTGTTTATCATCACCGGGGATTTGCTGCCCTGGGACCAGAGAGGCTATTGGTCGACCCAGGTGCGCATGAGTATCATCGCCTCCATTCCCTTCGCCGGCGACATGGCGGTTCGCATTCTGCAAGGCGGCGCGCTGACCGGCATCGTGGCCCTGACCCGCTTTTACGTGCTCCACATCCTGTTCCTTCCCTGTCTGCTTGCGTTGCTTCTGGCGGTACACTTCTATTTCGTTGCCCGGCATGGTTTTGCCGAAAGACTCAATGGGAAACAGGCGGCGGACCATCCGATTGCCTTTTTCCCCCGGGTCGTCAATCGCTGGCTTGTTCTCTTTATCGTTACGGTTTCATTAATCGCTTTACTCACCTATTACTGGCCGTCGCCATTGGGAGATCCGGCCGATCCCACCGATTCCACCTATGTCCCGAAACCTGAATGGTGGGTCCTCTTTCTCAATCAGCTGGTGGCGATCTTCAAGGGCAAGTGGGCCGTTCTGGGCACAGCCGTCATTCCCGGGCTGCTGACCCTTTTTTTGGTGGGGTTGCCGTATCTGGACCGATCGCCCGGAAACCGCCCGGCGCAGCGCAAAACGGTCATCGTTGCGGCCGCGCTTCTTGCGGCGGTCATGATCGTCCTTTCGCTGATGGGGTATTTCGAGCATTTCGGATTGCCGCGGCAATAGGGAAACATACCGACCGTTTTGGTCGAGGAGACACCAGGATGGACAAGCTAAACACCAAATGGTCTTTCGCGCTGTGGATTCTATTGGTGACCGCACTGGTCCCGATGTTCACGCCCCAGGGCAAGGCCGATCGTCTGGTCATAACGGCCTTGAGAATTTCGGAGGCGCCAAGTGGGCTGGACGACCCCGTTTGGCAGCGCAGCCGCACCACATCCATTCCGGTCAAGGGGCGCGGTGCTTTTTCCGATGAAGCCGGTGTCGTCGAAACGCGAGCCTTGTATACCGCCGATGAGCTCTATTTTCTCTTCCGCTGGGACGATCCGACCCACAGCACGACCAAGCAGTCCTGGGTCTATGACGGGAAAAAATGGCATCATCAACCGGGCAACGAAGATCGTATCGCCCTCTTGTTCGAGATTACCCGCATCGATCATTTCGCCACCCGGGGTTGTGCCGTTACCTGCCACAGCCCGGCCGACCTGCCCCGAGAGCAATGGCGATTGGCAACGCGTACGGCATCGGAAAAGGGGGATCTGTGGCACTGGACGGCCGCCCGTTCGGCTCCTTACAACTATGCCGACGATGCCTGGCTGACCGTGGCGGGCAATCCGTCCGGTTCCTACCGCGAAACCGGGCGGCGCAAAGACTGGGGCGAGGGCGGTGACGTACGGAACCAGACGCCCGATGGCACCCGACCGCTTTATATGCCGAACCCCAGGATCGTGCCGTCCGTGCCGGGTTTCCTGCTGTTTGAGGAAGCCGCTGAAATTACCGATTATTCCATTTTCAGTCCCGGCGACGTCATCCCGTTCAGGTTGCCCCGCAAACCGTCCGGGTCGCGATTCGATGTAAAAGCGCAAAGCCGCTACACCGAAGGCGGCTGGACGGTCATGGTCCACCGTCGCTTGGATACCGGAAACGAAGATGATGTTATGTTCCTGCCGACCCGCAACTATAGCTTTGCGATTGCTGTTTTCGACGACTCCGGTGACGATCATTCCAAGGCGACCCTGCCGCTGACGCTCGAGTTCGAGAGATAAGACGATATGCGCTTTTTCGACGGAGACATGTCCTTCGCGTCGGGCCCGGGCCGATAGGAAGCGTTCGCCGCCAAGCGGGATCTCGATTATAATTGATGATTCCGGAGCTGCTCGATGGTATCGGCGTCTGTGAATCGCCCAATCCATCCCCCGCCCGGCATCTCGCTGATTTCAGCGTAAGGTTTGTGCTGAACCATGATTAGCGGTCGATTTCTCGGCAAGCTTCCCAAAGCGTTTGCATAATCCCTGCCTCCGTGTTTACATTCTTTCCCTAAACCATAGTTTATACACATATATTTTTTCGTGACGCCAACAAGACCTACAGCCTTGCCGGCCGAAAAGGGGCAATGTTCATGGTTTTCCACCTGAAAATGAAAAAAACAAGCGGGTTTCAGACATCCCCCTGGATCATCCTCGGGTCCACGGCCATTTTGCTGACCGTGGTGCTGGTGCTGGCGATTGCCAACACGAATCGTGAAAAGCGCTATATGGCCCAGGTCCTCAAGACGAAAGGGGCGGCCCTGATTCAGGCCGTGGAAGCCGGAGCGCGCACGGGCATGGCGGCCATGATGTGGCGAGGCCAGGATGTGCAGCGCCTGCTGGAGGAGACGGCACGCCTTCCGGACGTGCTTTTCATGGCCGTTGTGGATCTTGACGGTCGCGTCGTTGCCCATAGCGACAAAACGCGTATCGGGGCGCCCTTTCGCAGCGGGCGGCCCCTGCAGCATTTAGGGCCGGACCAGATTGAAAATTGGGAATTGGTCGAACATGCCGGCGGAAAACGCATTTTTGAGGTTCATCGTCATTTTCGACCCTTAGATCCCTCGAGCGTTTTAGGCAGCCGTCATATGGGGGCCATGATGCAGCACCATGGCCGCATCGCAAATCGTGAAAACGATTGGTTTCAACCCGGCAAGCGCCAGGCGCTGATCATCGTTGCGGGACTCGATGTATCGCCATTCGAGGAGGCGATCCGCGGGGACATCCTCAATACGGTAATATTGTCGGCGGTGCTTATCGTGATGGGGTTCGGGGGGCTGGTTTCCCTGTCCTGGATGCAGAACTACCGGGTCGCCCAGAAAAACCTGCAGGACACCACGGCCTACGCCGACGAAATCGTCACCCATCTGCCGGTCGGTTTGATCGCCACCGACCCGTCGGGAAGGATCGCCTTTTTCAATGCCGCGGCCGAGCGTATAACGGGCCTGGATCTCGCGTCACTGAGAGGACAGAACGCTGATGAAAGCCTGCCCGGCAATTTTTGTGGCCTCCAGGAGGCTATGGCCCAGGGCGAAACCATTCTGGAAGAAGAAATGACCTGCCGAACGCCCGGCGGCGCAGAAGTCCCGGTCAGTGTCAGTGCGGTGCGCATCGTCAACGCAATGGGGGATTATGTGGGCCAGGTACTCATTATCAGAGACTTGGGGGAAGTCCGCCGCCTTCAGGACGAGGTGCGCCGGCAGGAGAAACTGGCTGCCATCGGGGGGCTGGCCGCTGGTGTGGCGCACGAAATCCGCAACCCGCTCAGTTCCATCAAGGCCCTGGCCACCTTTTTCGCGGGACAGTTTGCAAGCGGCAGCGAGGGTCGGGAGGCTGCCGACGTCATGACCCAGGAAGTGGACCGCCTCAACCGGGCCATCACCGAGTTGTTGGAATTTGCGCGTCCGACGGACCTGAAACCCCAGCGGACCGACATGCGGGTACTGATTGAGCGTTCCCTGCAGCTGGTTCGCCAGGATGCCGCCGACCGCGACATCCAGATTGAAACACACATCGATGGCGATTTGTGCCCGGTATGGATCGACCCCGACCGGTTCTCCCAGTGCCTGCTCAATCTTTACCTGAACGCGATTCAGGCTATGGATAAGGGCGGAACCCTTGGGGTCCGCTGCCGCTCGGATCGCGCTCGGCAGCTTGAGATCGCCGTAAGCGACACGGGCCAGGGCATTGCGCCGGCAGATCGGCAACAGATTTTCAATCCCTATTTTACGACCAAGCCCAAGGGAACCGGCCTAGGGCTGGCCATCGTCCACAAAATCGTGGAGGCCCACGAAGGAAGGCTGCAGGTGGAAACCTCCACCGGGAAGGGGAGTCGGTTTACGTTGCGCCTTCCCTGCCGCAGCAAGGAGAAACCGTTATGAAGGCGATGAAGCGCGCCAACATTTTGATTGTGGATGACGACCGGGGGCATCTGACCTCGCTGCGCACCGTGATCCGCAGCTGGGGCTACGAGGTGACCACGGTCGAGGACGGCCGGGACGCCGTTGAGGCGGTCAAGGAATCTCCGGTGGATCTGATCCTGATGGACGTGCGCATGACCACCATGAGCGGGATCGAAGCCCTGGCGCATATCAAGCGCTACAACCCGTCGATTCCGATCATTATCATGACCGCCTATTCGTCGGTGGAATCGGCCGTGGAAGCCCTCAAAGGCGGCGCCTATGACTACCTGATCAAACCCTTTGATTTCGACGTCCTGAAGCTCAGCATCGAGCGGGCCTGCGAGCATGCCGGACTCAAAGCCGAAAATGAAGATCTCCGGGCACGATTGCAGGAAGACTTTGATCGGCCCGACATCATCGGCAAGAGCGCTTCCATGAAAGCCCTGATGGACATGCTGGCCATGGTGGCGCCTTCCGAAGCGACCGTGCTGATTACCGGGGAGAGCGGCACCGGCAAGGAGTTGATCGCGCGCTCGCTGCATCACAACAGTGCGCGCAAGGATCATCCGCTGGTTACCGTCAATTGTGCGGCGCTTACCGAAAGCCTGCTGGAATCCGAGCTGTTCGGCCACGAGAAGGGGGCCTTTACGGGCGCTGATCGCCGGCGGGAAGGCCGTTTCATGCAGGCCGACGGCGGGACGGTTTTTCTCGATGAAGTCGGCGAAACGTCTTCCCGCATGCAGGCCAAGCTGCTGCGCGTATTGCAGGAAAAAGAAATTCAGCGTGTGGGCAGCGAAGCGGTTCTCCAGGTGGACGTGCGGGTCGTGGCCGCCACCAACCGCGACCTGGAGGAAGACGTTCAGGCCGGCCGCTTTCGTGAAGATCTTTTCTATCGGCTCAATGTCATGCACATCAACGTCCCCCCGTTGCGCGACCGGCAGGAAGACATCCCGTTGCTGGCCCAGCACTTTCTCGAAAAATATGCCCGCCGGAATCGCAAGACCGTCAAGGGGTTCGCCCCGCTGGCCATGGATATGCTGCTCAAATACGACTGGCCCGGCAATGTCAGGGAACTCGAAAACGCCATCGAACGGGCTGTTATTCTGCTTTCCGGCGACCACGTCACCGAGAAACAGTTGCCCCTCCGGATCGTGCGGGAGCATCCGCGTCATGAGACGCCAACGGACGCGGCCAGACCCGCCACCGATGGCACACGCACGCTGGAAGAGATGGAGAAAGAAGCCATTGTGGCCACCCTGGACGCGGCGGACGGCAACAAGAGTGAAACCGCACGGCGCCTGGGGATCTCCCGCAAGACCCTGCACAACAAGCTGAAGGCCTATGGTCTGGGATAGCGCCAACCGATTGTCAGTGCACCCCGGTACACCCCGATAAGTTTTTTCTCGCAAAATGTGTGTAAATTTTTCACACGCATCCGAACTGATACGCCCTGAAGCGGGTCACTTATACCCACAAACGCCCCCCCTGCAATGAAGTGCAGATTCCCGTCAAACTTTATAACCTCATAAAATTAATAGAAATTAAAGATATCAACAAAGCTGATGTGCAGGATGGCACGTGCTTTGCCATACAAAGAAGCAACTGTTTAACCTCAAGCACGACAAAGGAGAGATGAAATGAAACGGAAGCATATTAACAGCATGATCATCGTCACGGCGATTTTGATCTTCACCGGTGCCGGCATCGGATTGGCCCATGACGGATGGGGAGGCCGCGGCAGCATGATGGGCTACGGTGGTCATATGATGGGTAATGGCGGCCACATGATGGATTACGGCGACCACATGCGTGGTTACGGCGGCCAAATGATGGGACCGGGTTATGGATCCTGCTACGGTGATCTGTCGAAAGAGGACTACAGCAAACTGGAAGCGGCCCGGGAGGAGTTTTTCGACCAGACCCGTGACCTGCGGCGCGAGCTCGATGAAAAGCGCTACACCATGGAGAATGAATTGGCCAAGGAGACGCCCGACAGGGATAAAGTAAAAGCCCTTCAAAGCGACATTTCCAAGCTGCGCTCGGAATGGGACGCCAAAGCACTGGAGCATCGGCTGGAGGTTCGCGAAATGATGCCCGAGTCCGCTCGCGGCCGCGCCTATGCCGGTGGCTACCGTGGAGGAAACTGCTGGTAAGTTATGGTTTCCCCCGACCCGGGACCGTCAGCGTGGCGGTCCCAGAGCCGGGAGCTTTTCGATCTTCACATAGCCGTCGATTTCGCCTGGGAGCATAACCATGAATCGTAAAACAAGTTCACTGCTCAGCATCGGCATCTCCGCCGCCCTCGTGGCAGGTGCCATCTTGTTCCTGTTCAATCATCACAACGACATGTGGGCTGCCGGCCCCTGGACGATGCCTCACGGCATGATGATGGGCGGCGGCATGGGGTTTCTCATGATTCTTTTCTGGGCGGTGGTGCTCATTGCCCTGGTACTGCTGATATCGGCGGTTTTTTCAGGCCGCCGGCCGTCATCCCATACCGAGAGCGCCCTGGAAATTTTGCAGAAACGTTACGCGCGGGGTGAAATCGACAAGGATCGCTTTGACGCCATGCGTCGTGAACTGCAGCAACGGGAGGTGGAAAAATGAGAACGCATACTACGACAACCAAGATGATCGATCCGGTCTGCGGCATGGAAGTCGATCCGTCGACCGCTGCCGCGGAGGCCTGCCATGAAGGGACCAAGGTATTCTTCTGTGCCGAAGGGTGTCGCGATGCCTTCGTCGCCAACCCGGAGCGTTACACGCAACCCAAGCGCAAAGGCGTCTGGCAGCGCTTCCTGGCCCGCATGGAAAAAGCCACCGGCGGCAAACCGATGAAATGCCATTGAAGAGAATTGTACCCCTCCCTTCGACCAATATCATCACCGCCATGCCGACAAGGGCTGATACCGTCACCGAATCTTAGCGATAGAACGGACAGTGACAGTCGACCCATACCACCTGATGAAGGGGGGGAGGCGGATAGGCACGATTCCAGAACACCGAGGAGGTGCAAAATGAAAATATTCATATTGATTTCCGTTATTGGCATGGGCCTCTTGACGCTAAATTTGGCCACAGCCCAGATGCATAGCGTCCCGAGCGGTAACATGCCGATGAATACACCCATGATGCAAAGCCACATGTCTTCCATGGCCAATATAATGTCCGAAATGGCAGCCTTCATGCAGAACGGCAATATGACCCCGGAGCAGCAGGCCCAGTGCGGCGCCTTCATGCAACGCCTGAGTGGAATGATGCAGAACATGTCGGCCGATCCGCAACAGGAGAAAACTGAACAGCGCCAAAGTGAATTGCAGACGCTTGAAGAGGAATGGAACTACTGGAGGGAGCAGGAAAAACATTGATGCTGATGTCGCAGGTGTCCTGCTAACGTGTCTGTCAGAACATCTACGATAGCTCAAATTTCCACGAAAAAGCGATTGTCGACCGTTGGGCGCGAGTCCCTGCGGTTAAATTGACAAACCTGACATGTGGTTTAAGCTTTTGAAATGGTTAACCTTGGATCTGAAAAGGGCATTTTTCATGAAGGATAAAACAAGCATGATTGTTAACAGAGAGCGACGAATACGCGTGTTGCCCTTCTTTGCGATTATCTTCTTTGCGATTTCCATGACGGTTGCAGTCGCCTGGGGGCATGGTGGAAAAAGTCATACTGAATCGTTCACCGCTCTGCAGGCCCTTCAGAAAGCGACTGAACTCTATGACCAGTTGATCGTCAAGGGCAAGCTGGATGAATCCTGGGAGACCGGCCTGAATGCGGTTGAAATCACCGTCCGTGACAGCAATGGTCGCAAGGAATATCGGGTGGGCTTCCACCGCCAAAGTGGCAGCCCTGAAGCGGTTTACATCTTTTTCTCGCCGGAAGGGGAGTACGGCGGCTCAAATTTTGATGGTAAATGGTAGCGGCCCGGGTCGAATAACGCCGTTCTCGTAATCCACAGGTAATACGGAAAACCCAGGGGGGAAATGCCCACCATGCAACGCCCATCAGATCAGCCGGCCTGGCCCACCCTTTACGACCTGCCCAGGCCGGTGAAGGTGCTTTTGTCCGCCATATTAATCACGCTGTCTCTCGCCATGGTCGGCGCCTTGGGGCAGGTTATCGTTCACGATATCATCCCGACATTTTTCACGGATGAAGCTAAGCTGCATGGTGATATGGAAGCCGTCCCAAACGACGTTTTGGAACCGGGTGGAGAAACCCAGGCACGAGGTGATTTGTTCGGTGACGATTCGACGGTACACTCCGAACCGGAAACGAAAAGCCTTATGGACAAGGAGCAATTCATCTGGACCTTGCGGTGGACCCACATTCACCTGTTCGGCATGAGCATGATCTTTATTTTTCTGGGCACCGTGACCGTTTTCCTGGACATGAGCATCAAAGTAAAAAGCTGGCTCGTTGCTTTACCGTTTGTCGGCGTGGTGGTGGATATCGCCGCCATGTGGTTGAAAGCGTTCGTGTCGCCGGTGTTTTTCTGGCTGCATATCCCTGGCGGCGGCCTTTTTGCCGTCGTTTTTGTTTTTGTCTTTTTTCGGGCGATGGCCGAAATGTGGCGTGCCCGGCATAACCGATCCCACCGTTCACGACGTCCGTAACACAACTTGTTGGACCCTGTTGTTTTGGAAGAAAGATGAATCGGCTGCCGTTCGTTGATCCGCACGAACGGAAATAGGTACCGGTATCCCGGAGGACCATGTGGGGTTGATGGTGGATTCCGTCGTTTGAATGCGGCCGCTTAAAATTCAGTGCCGGTGCGATATTTTGACCCAGCTTTCCACGTCAGCTATAGAAAAGTGGTTCGATATTACACAGGTGCGCGCCTGAGATTCGTTTCCAGGCCGCAGAGGAACCAAGTCCTGCCTGAGATTCAAACACCGTATATCCAACGGTAACGGTCCCTTGTGGTTGTCTATCGCTACCCATGAAACAGCCAGCCTGCAGGTTGGCATGTATATTGAAGAGGACGCTCTAAGCCCGACCGCAAAAGGAGGGGAAATGGTGTCATATCAAAAAAGATGGTTATGCTTTGTGCTGGTTCCGGCAATCATGATGTTTGCCGCCGGTATGGCGGAAGCCCGTGGTCTGTATGACAAGCCGCCGGAACTGGAGCGCCTGATTGGCGAACTCATTGAAAACAATGAGGAGCTGCAGAGCTTGGCGGAGGAACATCATGCCCTGGCGGCGGAGATCTCCGTGGCGGGGGCCCTCGACGATCCCCGCCTGGGCATCGGGGTGGCCAACCTGCCCACCGACACCTTCAGTTTCAGCCAGGAGCCCATGACCCAGAAAACCCTTTTCATCGCCCAAAAATTTCCCTGGTTCGGCAAACTTGATTTGCGCACCCAGCGGGCGGTGGTGGCCGTGGAACGGCAAAAAGCGGTGATCGACGCCAGGCGCCTGGATCTGGTCAAAGCGGTGACCACCACCTATTATGACCTGGGGTTTGTCGCCGAGAGCCTGCGGGTCAATGCAGAACTTTTTGAGATGGTCCAGCAAATGTTGCAAGTGGCCGAAGCGTCCTACGCATCCGGACAGGGCTTACAGCAGGACGTGTTCCAGGCCCAGGTGGAGTTGGGCAAGCTCATCGATGAGCAGATCGAACTGGAGAAGCGGCAGTACACCCTGGGGGCGCGCATCAACGAACTGCTCAACCGCCCGGCGTATGGCGAGGTTCAAGGTCCGGGGGAACTCGCTCTTCCGGAACTGGTCCTGGATCCGGAGGTCGTCCAGCGATGGGCACTGGACTACAATCCCATGCTGCGGGTTCGGCAGGCGGACATCGATCGGGCCCTCGTCAATATCGATCTGGCCCGCAAAAACTATTACCCGGACATGGATTTCAATGTGGCCTACGGGCAGCGGGACGAAGACCGGACGGGGCGGGACCTGCCGGACTTCGTTTCCGCATCGGTGGTCGTCAATCTGCCCCTGTGGCAGGGGCAGAAGCAGGACAAGCAACTTCTGGCGGAAGAAAACCGCCACAAAGCGGCCACCAAGGCCTACGAAAGCCTCCAGTATGCGCTCCCCCATCAGGTGGATGCCGTTTTAAACGAAATCGATGCGATACAGGAAAATATGCGGTTGTTCGGCGGCGGGCTCCTGGAGCAGACCGCCAACTGGTCGCAATCCGCCCTGTCGGCTTACGAGGTGGGCAAAGTGGATTTCGATACCATGATCAAAGCCCACATGCGGGCGCTGCAATTCCAGCTTCAGGCCCAGCGCTATCGGTTTCAGTACACCACGAAACTGACGGAGCTGGAGACCCTGGCCGGTATCGCCCTAAAGGACATCGCCCGCCCCGAAGTTTCCGCAACAGGCGCTTCGGGTCCCGTGGCTCCCGGTCATGCCATGCCGGCAAGGCCAACCCCACTCCACCATCTGGCCGAGGTGAATTGATGAAGCGCAACCGTGCCTTAACTCTACTGACCATCGTTGTCGTCGCCGCCGCAGGTGTCCTGGCAGGATCTTTCTGGCAGAGATGGAGTGCCACCAGCAGCCTCACGGCCGCCGGCTCATCTTTGGCGGTGGCCGCGGAGGAGCCGCTCAAAGCGGGAATGGTCGATCCGCAGACAGGGAAAAAAATCAAATACTGGGTGGCGCCCATGGATCCCACCTATATCCGCGACGAACCCGGAAAGTCCCCCATGGGAATGGATCTGGTGCCGGTCTATGAGGAGGAGGGCGGCGAGAAGGAACCCACCTCCACTATCCGTATCGATCCTGTCACCATCCAGAATATGGGGATACGCACGGCGCCCGTTATTCGCAAACCCGTGACAAAGACCATTCGCACCTTTGGCAACGTCACCTATGACGAGACCCGTATGGTGTCGGTAAACACCAAATTTGATGGCTGGATCGAGAAGCTCCATGTCAATTTCTTAGGCGAGCGGATCAAGCGCGGCCAGCCCTTGTTCGACATCTACAGTCCGGAGTTGGTCACGACCCAGGAAGAATATCTCCTGGCGCTCAAGCAGTATCGCAGCTTGAAAGACAGCTCTTTCGTCCATGTCCGCGATTCGGCCGAACGGCTCATGGCCGCCTCCCGCAAGCGTCTGGAATACTGGGACATGAGCGATTCCCAGATCCGGCAGTTGGAAACGACGGGGCAGGTCCGCAAGGCCATCACGATTTTCTCCCCTTCCGGCGGGGTCGTTATCCAGAAAGATGTCGTGGAAGGAGAGTTCGCCAAGGCCGGCAAGAACCAGTATCAAATCGCCGATCTCTCCACGGTGTGGGTTGATGTGGACATCTACGAATATGAGTTGCCCTATGTGAAAAAAGGCATGCCGGCCCGCATGGTGCTCTCCTATGTCCCCGGCGAACGTTTTCAAGGAGAAGTGCTCTACATCTATCCCTACCTCTCCAAAGAGACCCGCACCGTGCGGTTGCGGCTGGCGTTCCCCAACCCGGAGCTGCAATTGAAACCGGATATGTACGCCAACATCCGCCTGGAAGCCGAACTCCCCGGCCCGAATATCGTGATTCCCCAGGAGGCGGTGATCGACACAGGCGTGCGCCAGGTTGTCTTTGTCAGCAGGGACAAGGGCAAGTTCGAACCGCGTGAGATCAAACTCGGCGTGGAGGTCAACGGGCACCAGTACCAGGTGTTGAAGGGCCTGTCCGAAGGCGAGGAAATCGTGATTTCGGCGCAGTTCATGCTCGATTCGGAAAGCCGCCTGCGCGAGGCCGTTCAGAAAATGCTGGAAGTAGGACAGGCTGCGGGAACGGATGCCCCTGCGGACGACGATCTGGATATGAGCGGACTCAGTATGGATGACGAGCTGGACATGAGCGGACTGTCGATGGACGATGCGGATACGTCTGCACCGCAATAGAAGACAGCCCGCAGTGCAGGCAAATGTTCGCCGTAAACCATGGAAGAACCGACAGCCGAGTTGAATGATGATCGAAAAAATAATTGAAGCGTCCGTAAAGAACAAGTTTCTGGTCATTCTGGCGACCCTTTTCGTGATTGCCGGCGGCCTTTACGCCATGGCCCGCATTCCGTTGGACGCCATCCCCGACTTGTCGGACGTCCAGGTCATTATCTTTACGGAATATCCGGGTCAGGCGCCCCAAGTGGTCGAAGATCAGGTGACCTATCCCCTGACCACGGCCATGCTCTCGGTCCCCTATGCCAGTGTGGTAAGGGGCTATTCGTTCTTCGGCATTTCGTTCGTCTACGTCATTTTCGAAGACGGAACCGACATGTATTGGGCCCGCAGTCGTGTGCTGGAGTACCTCAATTTCGTTTCCGGCAGGCTGCCCGCCGGCGTCAATCCGACCCTGGGGCCGGATGCCACCGGCGTGGGGTGGGTCTACGCCTACACCTTGGAGAGTGACCGGCACGATCTATCCCAGTTGCGTTCCATCCAGGACTGGTTTCTGCGCTACGAGCTGACCGGCGTGGCCGGCGTGGCCGAGGTGGCGTCCATCGGCGGGTTCGTCAAGCAGTACCAGATCGTGGTGGAGCCCAACAAGCTGCTGGCCTACAATCTCCCTCTGCAAAAGGTGCGCATGGCCATCCAGCGCAGCAATGCCGATGTGGGCGGGCGGGTCGTTGAAATGGGGGAAACCGAATTCATGGTGCGCGGCCGGGGTTATATCCAGGGGATCGAGGATATTCGCAACATCCCTCTCGGCACGGACGAACGCGGAACGCCGATCCTGCTCAGGAACATCGCGGCGGTGCGGGTCGGGCCTGAAATTCGGCGCGGCATCGCCGATTACAACGGCGCCGGCGAGGTGGTCGGCGGGATTGTGGTGATGCGCTTCGGTGAGAACGCACTGGATGTGATCGACAATGTCAAGAAACGGATTTCGGAAATTCAATCCGGTCTTCCCGAGGGGGTCCGCATCCGGCAAGTATATGACCGCTCCAGCCTGATCCTGCGGGCCATCGATACCCTGAAGCGCACCCTTGTGGAGGAAATCCTGATCGTGGCGGTGGTCTGCACCATTTTCCTGCTCCACTTGCGCAGTTCCTTCGTGGTTGTTTTTACACTGCCGGCGGGGGTGCTGATCAGTTTCATCATCATGGAACGCCAGGGCATCAATGCCAACATCATGAGTCTGGGGGGCATCGCCATCGCCATCGGGGCCATGGTGGATGCCGCCATCGTCATGATCGAAAACGCCCACAAGCATATCGAACAAGATGGCGGCCGGAAGCCCCACTGGCAAATCGTCACGGAAGCCGCCAAGGAGGTGGGGCCGGCCATCTTCTTTTCGCTGCTGATCATTGCCATCAGTTTTTTACCGGTATTCACCCTGGAAGCCCAGGAGGGCCGGCTCTTCAGGCCGCTGGCGTTCACCAAGACCTATGCCATGATGGGGTCCGCTCTCCTGGCGATTACCATCGTTCCGGTGCTTCTGGGCTACCTGGTCCGCGGCAACATTCGATCCGAACGGCGCAACCCGGTCAACCGGTTCCTTATCTGGGTCTACCACCCCATCATCAAGATGGTCCTGAAAAGCAAAATCCTGGTGATTCTTTTGGCCGCCATCATCCTGGCCATCACCTGGTTTCCCCTGAATCGGATCGGGTCTGAATTCATGCCGCCCCTCAGGGAAGGCGATTTGCTCTACATGCCCACGACCCTGCCCGGTATTTCGGTGACCAAAGCCAAGGAACTGCTCCAGCAGACCGACCGCATTATCGCTTCCTTTCCCGAGGTGGAGCACGTTTTCGGCAAAATCGGCCGGGCCGAGACGGCCACCGATCCGGCACCCCTGTCCATGATCGAGACAACGATCACCCTGAAGCCCGAGACGGAATGGCGCGCCGGTATGACCACGGACAAACTGATCAGGGAACTCGACCAGGCCATTCAGTTTCCCGGCCTCACCAATGCCTGGACCATGCCCATCAAAGCCCGCATCGACATGCTTTCCACCGGCATCAAAACGCCGGTTGGCATCAAGCTCATGGGGGATGACCTCCAGAAGCTGAGCGATTTGGGTGCGGAGGTCGAGGCCGTGATCCGCGATGTGGAAGGAACCCTGAGTGTCTATGCCGAGAGGGTCACCGGGGGAAATTTCCTCGACTACCGGATACGGCGGGAAGATGCCGCCCGCTACGGCCTGACGGTGGGCGATGTCCAGGATATCATCATGACCGCCATCGGCGGCATGAACATCACCCAGACCGTGGAAGGCCTGGAGCGCTATCCGGTCAATTTGCGGTACGGCACCGAACTGCGGGATTCCCTGGAAAATCTCAGGCGGATCCTGGTGCCGACGCCCACCGGGGCCCAGATTCCCATCACCCAGGTGGCGGATATCGTCTTGGTGAAGGGCGCCCCCGCCATCAAAAGCGAAAATGCCCGCAAGAATGCATGGATTTACATCGATATTGCCGACATCGACGTGGGCACCTATGTAAAGACGGCGCAGCAGGCGGTCCGGGAAAAGATTCCCATGCCCGCGGGCTACAGCTTGGTCTGGAGCGGTCAATACGAGTATATGGTGCGGGCCGAGAAGCGCCTGATGATCGTCGTTCCCATGACGCTGGCCATTATATTTCTGCTGCTGTACTTTACTTTCAAAAACGTTACCGAAAGCCTTATCGTCATGCTGAGCGTGCCGTTTGCCCTGACGGGCGGCATCTGGCTCATGTATCTCCTGGGGTACAACATGAGCATCGCGGTGGGGGTCGGGTTCATTGCCCTGGCAGGGGTGGCCGCTGAAACCGGCGTGGTGATGCTCATCTATCTCGATATCGCCTATGCCAAGTTCAAACAAAAAGCCGGACCGGCCTTCAACCGCAGCCATCTCCGGGAGGCCATTGTCGAGGGCGCCGTGATGCGGGTGCGGCCCAAGATGATGACCGTCGTGTCCACGATGGTGGGGCTTCTGCCCATCATGTGGAGCCAAGGCACCGGCTCCGAGGTCATGAAGCGGATTGCAGCGCCCATGGTCGGGGGCATGATCAGTGCCACGATCCTGACGCTAATCGTGGTGCCGGCCATTTACGGCCTCTGGAAAGGGTGGAAGCTGAAAAGCAATTAACATCATGGCCTTGACGGGTCATGAGACAACAAAAAACATAACCAAGGAGAAAGAAATGACATCTCGATGGATATTCACGACTTGCCGATACACCTTGCTGTGGGGAACGCTGGCGGTTATCATTCCAATGGCTGCTGCCGCGGCGATGGCCGCCAGCAGCAGCCACGGTGAGAAAACAACGCACGGCCAAAACGACACCACCATGGATCACCAGGGGATGACGGGCCAGTTCAAGCACGACATGACGGTTGAGGGCGTCAAGGCGGAGTTTCAGGTCATGAGTCTCGAAAGCATGAAGATGAAAGATCCCGACGGCGCCACCCACCACGTCATGGTCAAGTTCATCAACGCGGATTCTGGCGAGCAGCTGAAAGAAGCCACCGGGAAAATCAAGGTCATTGCCCCTTCAAAGAAAGAGGTGGTTGTCGACCTTACGGACTACAGCGGAACGTTTGCCTCAAACGTGACATTTGACGAACCCGGCAAATACGGCGTAATCTGCCTGGTAAAGATCGACGGCAAAAAACCGCTCTATAAGTTCTGGTATATGCATCATTGATCACCACGGCTGCGATGCTGCTACCTGCGGTCGGGCTATCGCATTCACGTATGGCCGACCGCAGCCAAAACCGCATATCCGAACTTATAGGCTTCAACCATCAACGTGACAGGCAGGAATGTTCCATATCAAAACATTGCAGCAACGCTTTGTCGTCTACATGCTGCTCCCCGTGGCGTTGCTCCTTTGGGGGATGGGGGCGATCGGTTTCGTATATGCCCGCAATACCCTGATCCGGCAATGGGAAGAAGCCGCTACGCTTAAACTGCAGAGGGCCGCCCATAATGTGGATATGCGCCTGGCACGCCCCAAGGAGTGGATCAAACTGTATCTGGCATTTGTCGAAGGCCACCATCACCCCATGCGGATGCGGCAGCAGATTTTAGAGGAGCTGAAACAAACAGAGGGGGTCGTCGCCGTCAACATTGAAACGCTTGCCGGAGAAAATCAAAGCGATCTTGAGCGGCAGCATCACTTCAGGGACAAATGGATCGCGCCCGATGATTCGAAGGGTATGGCCTTCATGCGACGCCAGATGATGGCCGGTCAACAGTTCCATGTCACCATGCCCCGGTATGATCCGGATACATCCAATCGAACCGTGTCCATCATTACAAAAGCGATGGCCGATAGCGGCGATGCTACGATCCAGGTAGAGGTTGTCATGGATTTCAATTTCCTCCTCAATGATATCGCATATACCGGCTGGTGGCAGAGCCGGAAAGCATTTCTAATCGATACCACCGGCAATGTGCTCATCAGCACCTCTTCTTTGGTGCGGGAAAAACTGGGGGACAACGGCGATTCTCTCGAGCAAGATACACTGGACGCAATGCGGGCGAATACGTCGGGGACACTGCGCGGCAGCGGACACCCGTCAAAGGAGATCAGCGGGTTTTATCGATTGGCGGAAGCCCCCTGGTATATTGTGGTTTTCGCCCCCGGCGAAGAAATCCTGAAACCGATCATCCGGTTTCGAAATTATTATTTTCTGACACTGGGCGGGTTTGTCCTGGTTATCCTGTTGTTGATTCGACGGGTTACCGGTCAGGTGGCACGTTCGGTCAACCAACTGTCTGCCGCAGCCGGCGATATTGCCCGCGGCCAATTCGATCTGGCCCTGCCGGAACGGACCGGGGATGAAATCGGCGCTCTGACCCACAACTTCAACACCATGGCCGTCCAGCTCAAAGAGCGAGTCCAACTCAGGCAATCCCTGGATCTGGCCAAGGAGGTCCAGCAAAACCTGCTACCCGCCAAGGCGCCCGATTTTCCCGGGCTGGATGTGGCCGGGCGCAGTGTTTACTGCGATCAGACCGGCGGGGACTATTTCGATTACCTGGACACCTGCCAATCCTTTCAATTCGTGGTCGGTGATGTGGCCGGACACGGCATATCGGCCGCGCTTCTCATGAGTTCGGTCCGGGCCAGTTTGCGCCAGTGCTATGACAGCGGCGATGATATCGGGGCTGTGATTTCGGATGTCAACCGTCATATTGCGGTGGACGTGGGGAATTCGGGGCAGTTCATGACACTGTTTTATCTGGCGATCGATTCGGATCGAAAGACGATGCAATGGGTTCGGGCCGGACACGACCCGGGGATGCTTTACCGCCTTTCCACCGACCGGTTTGAAGAACTGGGCGGAACGGGCATCGCCCTGGGCGTCGATCCCGAATGGTCCTTCAGCATCCAGAACGCTGACAATCTTCAAGGGGGGGATATCGTCCTGTTGGGAACCGACGGGATCTGGGAGGCTTTCAATGGCGACGGGGTCATGTTCGGCAAGGAGGCGGTGAAACAGATGCTCCGCGAAAATCGCGATCAACCGGCCGGCGTCATCCTAAATTCGGTGTTTGAGGCGGTCGCGTCGCATGCGGGTGAAACGAAGATCGCAGACGATATGACCTTGATCGTGGTCAAGATCGCGGCCTAAAAATAACCATTGATTGGCACAGGCATTAACTGGGATAATAGCAGTGAGCCTATGCGGTGCGGCAAGACATTCTGAGAGCATGCCTTTTGCCAAAGATATCATGGCCGGGTGAGGCGGTGATGGAGAAAATCATTTGGGATAACCGGTTCAATCTCCAGATCGATGAAATCGACCGGCAGCACCGGCGGTTGGTCGATATCATGAATCGCCTCATCGCCACCGAGGATGAAAAGGCTTCCGATGATGATATTGCCGATATCCTGGGCGCCATGACCAACTACCTGGGGTATCATTTCGATACCGAAGAACAGATGATGCTCGATCATGGCTATCCGGAGCTCGAATCCCATCGCGAAGAGCACCAGACTTTCGTCACCCAGACGGCCTATTTCATTGCGACTTACCGGGAAGGGGGCGCATCCTTGAAAAGCGATATCCTGCTCTTTCTCAAGGAGTGGCT
Organism: Desulfobacteraceae bacterium; assembly: GCA_014237395.1. Taxonomy (GTDB): domain Bacteria; phylum Desulfobacterota; class Desulfobacteria; order Desulfobacterales; family UBA5852; genus JABZFP01. The sequence continues at coordinate 611,507 of JABZFP010000030.1, forward strand.
GGTCGAGCATATCGTCAAGACCGATGGGGCTTTCGGCGATTTTTTGAGAAACGCCAACGCCGATTGAACTTTACTTCTTTTTCAAGACAAACACTTGCCCGTTTTTTTAGTTGACATCCCGACCCGCTTTCCCATAAACAAATGAGCAAGGTGCCGAGAGGCTCAAAAGGGAATCCCGTGAAAATCGGGAACGGTCCCGCCGCTGTAACCGGTGACGAAATCCGCTTGTACGCCACTGTTCGATCAAAGTCGAATGGGAAGGCCTGGAGAGTAGGACGACCCGGGAGTCAGAAGACCTGCCTTGACAACTACCGCGGGAAGACGGTTCGCAATCGTGTCGGCTATCGCTTTCACTGGAAAGCATAAATCCATCAGTCGATGGGATTGAACAGGGGTTAAGTAAGCTGGGTGCAGCCCTTCAAACCGTACAGGTTTGACGGGCTTTTTTTATGGGATACCGGTTAATGCCGCACCCGAAACGGAACCGGGGAAGACGGTCCTGGCAGGGGTTGGTCTTCCCCGGTTTTCGTCCCCCAAGCCTCTTTTCGCAGTCGCGGTTTGATTGCAACCACCATGCAGGGAGGAGAGGGTATTATGTATAAAATTTTCAGAACACCCGCCCATCATCTGGGGCGGTCCACCGAACCGGATTATCTCCTGTACGAAGGCAAGCTCTATCCCACCGCGACCCATCCCCGGGGGTGGTCGGAAAAGGCCGATTACGAGCTGCGGGCCGACGGGAAGATCTATCGCTGCGCCGATCATCCCCTGGGCGGCGGCTCCCTGCCGGATTACGAAATCGGTCCGGATTGTCTGCTCTATCGCACCGACGCCCATCCGGATGGCAAAGTCGCCGCGCCGGATTATGAACTGAGCGAGATCGCCCAATAGATCGCTTGCCCTGCCGAGTGTGCCGGGTGCCCGGAAACCGCAAGGACCGGAAGGCGCCGGGATGTGTCTGTCAGCACCCGGCACGCTTTGGCTTTTTTAGGGAAAGTGGTTCTGATTGGCAACGGTTTTGATCGGCCGTTTCATTCGTAAGGGGTGCTTGCGCTGTTTACGGCTTGAATTTTTTAGGCGCTGATCCTATTGTTTCACAGGAGGTGCCTGCATCATGACAAGATCCCACGTCAATTCGTCCCCACCCCAAGGTCTTCAGGGCAAACGACCGTATCGTGTCCGGGTCTGGGACCTGTCGACCCGGCTTTTTCACTGGTTGTTGGTTCTGCTGGTGACGATATCCTTTGTCACGGGCAAGCTGGGCGGCACGGCCATGCAATATCACGAGTGGAGCGGGGCCGCGATCCTGGTGCTAGTGTTCTTCCGGGTGCTGTGGGGCTTTGTGGGGGGGATGCCATCGCGGTTTGCCACTTTCATGCGCGGCCCCCGGAAGGTCTTCGACTACGCGAGGTCTTTGCTTGGCAAGGGGCACGACCCCTATCTGGGTCACAACCCCATGGGCGCCTGGTCGATCGTAGCCATGTTGACGGCCCTCCTTGTCCAGGCGGGAACGGGCCTCTTTGCGAACGACGACATCCTGACCGAAGGCCCCTTGTTCCATCTGATCAGCAAGGAGGCCAGTGATTGGCTGACCCGCATCCACCATTTCAACCAGAACATTCTGATCGCGCTTGTCGTCCTGCACCTTGGTGCGATTATTTTCTATTGGGTGGTGAAGCGCGAAAACCTGGTCCTCCCCATGATCACAGGCCGCAAATCCTGGCACGAAGCGGTCGCCAGTGCCAAGGGCAGTACTACCCTGGCACTTTTCCTGGTGGCCGCCTTGGCCGGTATTTTTTATTTACTTCTTTACCGGTTATAATCATAGCGAATCGCTTTGACGACACCGTTGACGCCGGCATATAACGACGTCTTCAAAGCGGTGGGTCTTATTTTCGAAATGGTTTGTGGCAGCCTTTGCAGCTTTTCGCCACCTCGCCGAATTGAGCCTTGACCGCATCGAAGTCGCTGCCTTTTGCGGTCTCCGCCAGTTTGGCTGTTGCCGTTTCGAACGATCGGGCGGTTTTTTCAAAATCCTCCCGCTTGTCGAAAACAGCCGGGCTCAGGGTCGTGTCCCCCTTGTCACTTCCGGGTTCAAGACTGGCCTCCCAGGGAAGGGTTGCCAGCATTTTGACAACCTCGGCATTGGCGACAAACGCTTGCTGGTCATATTCTGCTTTCCCCTGCACGACCGCCCCCATGCTTTTAAAATGCTGGGCAATCAAAACCATGACCGATTTGCGATACTTGATGGCGTCTTCGGGTTTGGCAAACTGCGCGAGCGCACCGCCGGCTATCAGTGTGCCCACAACGACCATTACCATTGCTTGGGCCAATGTCTTCATTGGGCTTCCTCCACGTTTTCGGTTATGGGATAAAAATGACGATAATCCGGATGCAGGACCGATTCCGGGTGACCAGAATTCCACGGCGTGAAGGCGGCGTCAACACCTTTATGCGTCATTTACCCCCGCAGTGGGGGGGGGATGCCGAGAAGCGCATCCCGATGGAATCAGTGGGGGACTTTGGATATCGCTGCCTGGAAACCGGTGTGCGCCTGTATCGATGCCGCCATGAAGAACCCTTCAGCGACGGGGGATTTCCCAATCGCCCGCTTCGGTTCGGCAGGCCAGTCCATAGAAATCGGTTTCTTCTCCGGCCCGGCTCAGCTTTTGGATATACTGGCGGCAATAAGTCCCGTTTTTGAGGCGGAAAGTGGCCACGGGTGTCACCGCACCGGAAAGGGCGTGTTGCGCCAGCTGCCACCGCTGCACCGTGCCACTGCGCTTGCCTTCCAAAGCCTGCTGAAATATCGTTTGCACCTTGTTTTTGGCTGCCGCTGGCATGCCTTTGACCGGCGGTGTTACGGCCACGAGTTCGATGCTGCGGTTCGGCCGGCGCCCCGAAAAATGGCGGTCCATTCTGACATAATGGCCCACCACCGGAGCATAGTACCAGGTCCTGATTTCTCTAAGCCTGGATTTGTTGTAGGCGCCACCGCCGGAAAACCGGCGGGCAACGATTTCCCAGACGTCGAATTCACCGGCCTTGACGTTGATTCGGGATTGCCCGGTGACTTCCAGGCGCCATTGGCTCTCATAGGTGTGCACCTTCCCCGTTTCATCCTGCCAGCGTCCCGATTCGATATAGCGTGCCGTTTTCCCGGGCGCCAGGGGCCAAAGGGTGGTGGCAACAGGGTTTCCCAGCCAGTCGCGGCGTGCGCGAAAGCTTCGTTGTCCGGAACGGGTGCGCGTTTCCCAGGCGGCGTGTCGATAGGTAAAATCGGCCGACCCCGTTGATTGGTGACCGCTATGGTTGCGCCAGGTTACCCCCTCCGGACCGGCCTTTTCGATGGTCTCCCAACGGCCGTTGGTGTAAACAAATGTCGTACCTTCCTGGTAAGCGGGCAGCGGTATCGGCTTGGCCGCTTCCGAGGGCCCCGGTCGGGTAGACGCACATCCCGTCATACCGAGGAACAGCATGAGCATGATCGCACCAAACCATGAGCCCGGGGATTTCAATGTGCGGATCGACCGAAGATCCTTTTTGTCATTCTTCTGCATGCGGTACTCTCATCGTATTCCCCCGTATCAGGTTTTGGGCACGAACAGGGCGGTGGTACGCCAATCAAGCCGGCCGGAACGGTAGGCCATCCCCCGGAATGTCTGTCTGTCATTGCCGGAGACGATCTCCATGGTATACCCCCGGTAGAACTGGCCGTCCTTGTTGCGGTAGGTTTTGACGGGCGTGATAACGATATGAATCCCTTCGGCCGCCAGGTCCAGCGACAGGGCGTCGCCACTCAGGTGGTTTTCGAGAGTTCGATTGATCACTTCTTTGTAAGCGGCCGGCAGCAGGTGGAACGGCTGCTGCGGTGCCAACCCCGCCCCCGGTTTAAGGAAAAAACCGAGGCCGACGCCGATGACCACCAGGGCGAAGGCGGCCGCCAGTTTGACGGACGGAAACCACGCTTCCGGCCAAAACGTATTAGAGGTAGTGGCCCCGGTGACGGCTGCCTGCAGGCGGTCGGGAACAGGTTCATGCAAGGCATCGGTGCTGCCGGCGCGCAGCAGCACCGTGGTTCGCATGGTGTCGAGAACGAATTGCCGGGCGTCACGGTCGCGGTCCAGAAAGTCTTCGACCTCATGCATCGTCTTCCGGTCCAGTTCGCCATCCACATAGGCCGAGAGTGTCAAGTGATCGAATGATGCTGCCATTATTTTAGTCTCCTTCCAGCAACCTTGTGAACCCGGAGCCGCCGGGGGTGATCGTCACGAAACCGTTCGGCCAGAATGCCGCGGGCGCGTGCCACCCGGCTGGCAACCGTACCCGCCGGAACTCCGAGCACGGTTGCCGCTTCAGCATAAGTATAGCCTTCGACCGCCACCAGGACGATGGCCGCCCGGCTATCTTCAGACAGATGCCCCAAGGCCTTCTTGACATCCATGAACGATACCATCCGTCTCGGGGAAGAGACGCCTTCACCGGTAATATCCTGCAGGTTGCGCAGGGATTCGTCCCGTGCCGATTGCCGTTGCCGCCGGCGCATCCGGTCGATCCACTGGGTATAGATCATCCGGTACAACCAGCTGTCGAACCGTGTCCCGTCGTGAAACTGGCTGAAACGCGCAAGTGAGCGTTCGCAGGTCGCCTGAACCAGATCATCGGCGCTGTCGGTATCCCCGGTCAGATTGCGGGCGAAGCGCCGCAGCCGTGGCAGAAGGGCGACCAACTGCTTGCGCAGCACGGTTTCTCGGTGGGTTCCCGTTTTTAGACGCGGCCAAGGCATGGATTCGTATCAGTCCCAGTTGCCGACGACGCCGGCCTCTTCATCCGCCGCCATCGGTTCGAGGTCATCAAGGTCGCCGAAATCAAAACGGTTATCATCCCGTCGATCACCCCGCTGGTCGTCGTTTTGGGAGCGGCGGTCATCCCCGCGGTCGTCCTCTCTTCTGTCACCCTCGTCCGCATCTTCAACGTCCTTATCTCCGTCATCCCCATCGTCGCCGTCGTCGCCATCGTCGCCATCGTCGCCGTCATCCCCATCGTCGCCGTCGTCCCCATCGTCGCCGTCATCGCCGTCGTCACCCCCATCATCGCCGTCACCACCGTCTCCACTTCCACCGCCATCACTATCACCGTCACTGTCGCCACCGTCATCATCAGCGGCGGCGGTCAGTATCGTGAAGTGGCCGGTGTCGTAATCATAGCCGATCGGCATGACCAGCAGGGCCAGAAGGACGATCGACAGCACGGAAAAAAGGAACCAGCCATCGTTCGGATGCAACTTTTTCTTGATGATTCGGCACATGAAGGGCATAGCACTCTCCCGACTTTAAGGGTTTTGAATGGATAACGCCCGGGAACCCTTTTTTTATCCCTCAAGAAATCGTCGTAAACCTGACAATAGTGCCCATGGGCAAATTGTCGAGAGGGACCGGGCGGGCTGCGGATGGGACGTCTCTCTACGGCAGGCGAAAGGCAAGCCCCTTTTTTTCGAGGTCGGCGATGAGTTTGGCGACATCCGCGGCGATCTGATCCGTCGGGGTGTCCGGAAAGGCTTCCTGGACGATGCGTCCGGCATCCGCAATGCTGATCGGGTCGGCCAGCAATCGCCAAAGGCCCGCGCTCAATGGATTCAGATAAAAAATGGTGTCGTCTTCCGGATTGACGAGAAATACCGTGTCGTCGATCTGTCGTTCCACCACGGCGGGATTCCGGCGGAAGCATTCCCCGGAAGGGGCCTGATCCGGTCTGTCTTTAAATAATTTTATCATTGTCTTCCCGCAGGGGCGCTAAACCGAAGCCTTCTGACAGCAAGGCCGCCGCCTGGTCAAGGGTGTCATAGGTCAGGGTGTAGCAGGCGGCCTGTTCGACGACCGCATGGAGCCGGTCGAGGATATCGATGCCCGGATTTTCACGGGCAAAATTGCGCAGGATCATGTCCCTGACCACGTCGCTCGTGGTCGCGGTTTTCAGGGTAGGTTTTTCTCCGGTGTCCCGGCGCAGGATCGTAATGGCCGTGACCTGCGCGTCGGTGCCGCGCGGTGCCAGACGGCGTGGGCCGAGACGGATATAGCGATAGCGCTTATTCTGTGGACCGAGACGATTGGCGATAAAGGTCCGCAGCGGATCGCCGGCGGTTTTCGGCAGCGGCCGCCGCAACCGCGGCAGGATTCCCAGGGCCACACCGGAATTCCCGCCGGATGGGATCGGGAGCACATCGTCGCTGAAAATCCTTGCCCCGCAAGAGGCCAGCTTGACGGATAACAGGCTTTTGCCGGCCCGGTAAGTGCTGGGAAACACCATCAGCCCGGTCTGGAGCTCCACCGCAGCGCCATGCAGACAGAGATTTTTATTTTGCTCGGCATTATAAGCGTGAATCAGGTCGACGATAAAATCGCAAACGGCATCCACGGGGTCGCTGAAGCGTACCGGCTTCGACAACCACCGGGAACGGCGTTCATAGCCGTCCGCTTTTTTTTGCAGTGTGATGACGGGCTGGCCCTGACTTGCTGTGTTTTCCGCACGGCCTTTTTCCAGGGACCAGTCGCGTAGAACGCCGGACAGGATCGGGAAAAGGGCCTCACAGCCGCTGAACGCCACCGCGGCTTGCAGCCCGCTGAACGCATACATGTCGAATTCGGGAATCAATCGATGACCTCAACGTCATGAGGGCTCTGCCCGTCGGCGGGAGAGCCCTCATGCCTTCGTCGTATGCCGATGGCAAGGTGCGATTAAACGCCGCCGTTGATGCCGCCCTGGATACTGCTCGATGAGGAAGGCCCCGAGGCGCCGGTCGGGCTGGTGGCCCCTGTCGCGCCGGATGCGCCGGTGGCTCCGGAGGAACTCGAGGGGCCGGATGCCGAACTGGCGCTGCTCGCACCGCTGCTGCCGCTGCTGCCGGAACTGCTTCCGGATCCGCCGCCCGAACCCGAGCCGCCACCCGAACCCGAACCGCCACCCGAGCCACCACCCGAGCCGCCGGAGGAAGCACGGGCCTCACTCAACGTCATTAACATGGGAGCGGCATAGGCCACAACCGTCAACATCCCCAGTTTGGCCAGGGCTTTCCGACGTCCCTGGTCCACCGTGTTTTCTTCTGATGTCGTTGCTATGTTTTTTTGATGTGTTTTCATGGCAATTCCTTTCCTTATCCATGCTGAAGGTTTTTATTTTATTCCACACGTTGCCAGTGTCCATCGGGCTGGCGGCATACCTCCCGGGTATGCTGGCCGATCCGGCCCTTGACACTGTAGATGCTGCGATACTCCCGGCAGGCTGTTCCTTTCGGATCTTTGAAACTTCGGAAGGGTACCAACATGGCCGCCAGGTTGCCGGATTGGCTTCGCCAGAAGGTGGCCCGGCCGTCCTCGTTCTTCGTCAAGGCGGACTGGAGGGTCTGGTTGAGCTTTACCTGTTCCTGCTGGGGGAGCAACGTGCTGTTGAATCCGTAAGCCACCAGTTCACGGCGGGTGTCCGAACGACTTCGGTGCCGATCTTCACGGATGACATAATGACCGATTCCCGGTGCATAGTAGAACCGGCGGGTCGCACGCCACGAGCCGCTGGAGGTCGAATAGCGGCTGCAGGCCATCACGACCGTATCGAACTGACCGGCCGGAACACTCACGCGGGCCGTTCCCTCCACCGCGCATGTCCATCGCCGGGCAATCTGATCCGAAGGGCTTCCGTCTTTGGTGGTGATGGTCTGGTCGAAGGTGAACTCGCCGCGCTTCCCCGGGGCAAGCGGCCAAAGCAGGTCTGGGGGGGCGGAAGTCTGCCCGATACTGGATCGATTGGCGCTGTCCCAGGTGAGATCGGGGATGATGAAATTGGGGTACCCTTTGCTGGTGGCCCCGTTGTGGTGCTTCCAGGTCACCTGGCCGTCCGATACCGCCGTGACCAGCGATGAAGTGCCGTCATCGTAGACAAAATATTCGCCGGGGACGTAATCCGGCAGGCTGGCCCTTTCCATAAGGTAGCGGTCGGCGGCAGACCCGGCGACATATGTCGGTGTGGTCTGACATCCGGTGGTGGAGAGAAGCAAAACACATATCGCCAGAATTGCGGCGATGCTGCCCGTTTGCTGATTTTTTATCATATCACGTCTCCCTTCAACATTTATAAGGGTAGAGCGTCTTTTTGGCGTATGGTTACAACGGCCATCATTGGACCGCTTTTCGAAAAATATTGATTTCTATGCTATAGAACGCCCGCAACAGGTGTTTTTATCCCGGAGGTTCCATTTTTTTTGGATTTTGGTGAAAGAAAAACGGCTGAGATCAGTTCGAGTGAAAATTCCGATGGCCTATAGCCTGCTGGACACACCGGAATAGCAACAAGGAGCCATCCTGACGGCAGAGGAGGGGCAGTGAACATTATCGGCATCAATGCCAGTCCACGGAAAAAAGCGAATACGCAAACGCTGGTCGAAGCTGTTTTAGACGGTGCCGCCGCCGGAGGCGCCAAAACCCGTCTGGTCAATTTACGCGACCTGAAGATCAACGGCTGCCTGGGGTGCGAAGGCTGTAAAAAACATCCGGGGCGCTGCGTGCAGAAAGACGACCTGACGCCGTTGTTGCAGGCGTTGACATCCTATGATGCCATTGTCTTGGGAACGCCGGTCTACTGGTTTCACGTTACCGCCCAGTTCAAGATGCTCGTAGACCGCCTATACAGTTTCATGGAATTCGGCCAAAACCCGGAAACCGGAGCGTCCACCGTCCGGTCGGTGTTTCCAGCAGGGAAGCAATTTGTCTTTCTCATTTCCCGTGGAGATCCCGAACCGCCGGCCCTGTTCCCGCAATTCTACGATCATTTGAACGAATGGCTCAACCTGATCCCGTTGACCCTGGGGGCCGGGAACTATGAATTTTTGCACCAGTACGGCGCCGATATCGATCGCAAGGCCGCCTTGAACGATCCCATTCTTATCGAAAAAGCGCGGCAGGCCGGCAAGAAACTCCTTGTTTAACCCGGGGGCCGAAGGCCGCTGGGGAGGTGTTCTAAACCTACCGGAACGGGTGCGTGAAACAGCCAAGGTCTGGGCGTGCACCAGGTACGCCGCAGCAACGATGAGCGCCGCATAAATCCGGGAAGGTGCCCTCGCACGATTTCAAATAAGGATATGCAGGATTAAAATGCCGCGACCAGGGAACGGCGTCGTAAAACGGCCAAGGTCAAGGCGTGCAAGTTCCGAGGCGTGAGGTGTGCACCAGGCACGCCGCAGCAACGAGGAGCGCCGCACAACGCCGAGATGGGTCGTTTTACGACGCCGTTCAGCCTTTGATGACGGCGAGGGGGACGAGCCGCGCCACCTTTAAGGCGATGCCGGCGCCGTGCACCACGTCCACCACCCGGTTGACGTCCTTGTAGGCCCCCGGGGCTTCCTCGGCCAGGCCGGACATGCTGCCGGCCATCACGTGGATGCCGGCGTGCTCCAGTTCCCGGCGCAGCGTGACCCCCTTGAATTGCTTGCGGGCCTGGCGCCGGCTCAGGCGGCGGCCGGCCCCGTGGCAGCTGGAGCCGAAGGTCTGCTCCATGGCGGTTTGCGTTCCCCGCAGCACCCAGCTGCAGGTTCCCATGGAACCCGGTACCAGCACGGGTTGGCCGATGTCGCGATAGACCGGCGGCAGTTCCGATGAACCCGGCCCGAAGGCGCGCGTGGCCCCCTTGCGGTGGACGCAGAGCTTGCGGGGGCGGCCGCCGACCGGGTGGGTTTCGATGCGCGCCATGTTGTGGGCGATGTCATAGATCTGGAAAACCTGATGACGGGCCACCTTCCCGGCCAGGGTCTGCTCGAAGCTGTGGCGGATGGCATGGGTCAGCACCTGGCGATTGGCAAAGGCGTAGTTGGCGGCGGCGGTCATGGCGGCCAGGTAGTCCCGGCCTTCAGGGCTGTTCAGGGGGGCGCAAACCAGCTCCCGGTCCGGCAGGCGCAGGCCGTAGGTGTGGATGGCCTTCTGGAAGCGTTTGACATAATCCGTGCAGACTTGGTGGCCCAGCCCCCGCGAGCCGCAGTGGATCTGGACCACGACCTTGTCCGGTGCCAGGCCCATGCGATCGGCGGCGGTGGCATCGAATACCTCGGCCACGACATCCACCTCGATAAAATGGTTGCCGGCCCCCAGGGTACCGATTTGGTCCCGGCCTCTTTCAAGGGCGCGCTCGCTGACACAGCCGGCGTCGGCACCGGCCAGGCAGCCGTCGCCCTCGGTCCGCTCCAGGTCGCTATCGGATGCCAGGCCGCGTTGGAGCGCCCAACGGGCGCCCCGTTCCAATACCTGCCGGAGCTCTTTGGCTTTCAGGCGGATCGGACCGCCTTTGCCGACGCCGCTGGGGCAATGGGCATAAAGCGCGGAAATCAGTCCGTCCAGATGGGGCAGGATTTCTTCCCGCAACAAATGGGTTCCCAGCAGGCGAACGCCGCAGTTGATGTCGTATCCGACCCCGCCGGGCGAAATCACACCGTCCGGAGCGGCTGTGGCCGCCACTCCCCCGATGGGAAATCCGTACCCCTGGTGGACATCGGGCATGGCCAGGGCGTAGTTGACAATGCCCGGCAGGCAGGCCGTGTTGACCAGCTGTTCCAGGCTGCGATCGGCCGAAGCGGCTTCCAGAATGGCGGGATCGCCCACGATGCGAGCCGGCACCTGCATGTCCGCCCGCCAACTGGCTGGGATCTGGTAGGTAAAGGGGCTGATTTGCTCCAGCTTGGTGAGATCCATGGGCTTGCTCCGGGATCCTGTCGGCCAATTCGTCAAACGATGCCTGACGCGATTGGTGTCCGCCATTGGGTCAAACGTTCCCTTGGGGTGGGACGATGGTCACACATCGAAAACCACGGTCGCCGCATACCCCTCGTGGGTCTTTTGTATGGTTAGATTGTGATAGGTGACCGCCTTGATGACCTTTTCGATACGCGATACCCGGCTGCCTGTCAGGACGGCTTCGATACGGGTGTCGGACAGGGTTTGGAACTGAATGGTTCCGATCACCAGGTTTTGGGATTCAGCCAGGTAGGCAAGTTCGCCCAGCCAGTCCACCAGCAGACTTTCCATATCCATGGCTTCCAGGGCCACCGTTTGGGTTAAGGTGCCATCCGGACGCGTCTTACCGATGCCTATCAAGTGATACATTCCCATGGCCGCACTGCGGAAAAAGCTGTCCAGGTCCGGACCGCCGCATTTCAGGGCCAGATCGGCGGTGTGTTCGATTTCTTCGTAAAAACCGACCGTTGTCAAGGAGGGGGCCAGCCCCTGTCGCGACGAAACAAAATTTTGGCCGGTCGACGGCGTTTTGGCTGGATCGCTGGGCATGGGGTTGCGTCTTTTCTGTGGGTCGCAATTATCAAATCATATAATGGTCATGACGGGGGCGGGATGCAATAGGGTGCCGATGGCCAAGTACCATGTGACCGTCCGCATGCGGGCAGGATTTTATGGGGGTAGCGTCAGGGCCGGTCGGTCAATGAAGGGTCTGTCCCGCCATTTCCTTGCGGGTTTCCAGATGGGAGATGAAGCGGTCGAGGATCTTTTCGGTCGAATCGAAGTCGGCCATTAATTCATTCGGCGAACAGTGGGTTGCGTTGTTCTGCATGAAGTCATCGATGGAGCTCTGCATGTCCAGTTTTTCTTCCTCGTCCAGATCCTTGCAGAGGATGTGAATCAGGGTCTGGCGGAGGTCGTCCAGCAGGATGGTCTTGCTGACCATGCCACTGTTGTCACCGACATGTATTTCGATTGATTTATCCATCGAGATCGAGGTTCCGTCCCAAAGCAAGCCGCTTTCCGGTTGCGGTCATCGTATCGGTCAAGTGTGATCGCCAATTCATTTTCTATCATCCAACCGCTTGGGGTTCAACCTAAAAATCCCCCCCTTCAGGTCAGCGGTGCCAGTTCCACCAGGGTGGCGCCCCAGCCGCCGGCTTCCGGCGGGGCCAGCCGGAACGCTTTCACGAACGGGTTTCTTTTCAGCAGGCGATGCACACGCTCGCGCTGCACGCCCTGGCCCTTGCCGTGGATGATGCGCAGCGACAATATGCCGCGTTCCCGGCATTCATCGATATAGTCCGCCAGCAAAGGCGGCAACTCGGAAGGCCTGAACGTGTGCAGGTCCAGTACGCCGTTGATGTCGAGTGCCACCGGGGGGCGATCGGGTGAATTTTCAGAAGCCATGACGGTTCGATTCCTTTCTGACTGGCGCAACCTTCCGGACGGGCATGATCAGGGTTGCCGAACAGGGTGCTTGAGGATATGGTGCCATGATTTGTCCGGCGGCGCAACATCCAGCGGAGCGCCTTGAGAGGGCAAACCCGAAACAGATCATAAAGGGGAAAACCGCAAATGAATATGGGACAATGGGGTTTTGCGCTTTTGCTGCCGTTGATCGCTTATCTGGTGGGCTCCATTCCCTTTGGCCTGCTGATTGCCTGGGGTCTGGGGCGCGGGGATATCCGTGAGAGCGGCAGCGGCAATATCGGCGCCACCAATGTGCGGCGCACGGTTGGCACTCTGCCGGCCCTGGCGACGCTGGCCGGGGACATTGGCAAGGGCTTCCTGCCGGTGTGGTGGGCTCAGGCACTGGTATCGCCCGGCGTGTCTCCCTGGGCCCAGGGATACATCGCTGCCGTCGGGTTGTGTGCCGTGGCCGGCCACCTCTATCCTGTTTTCTTGAAATTTCGCACGGGCGGCAAGGGTGTGGCCACGGCGGCCGGGTGCCTGCTGGCCGTCTCCCCCGGCGCCCTGGGCGTCAGCGGGCTGGTCTTTGTCATGACGGCCTGTGGGCTGAACCGGGTCTCCGCAGCCTCCCTGGCGGCAACGGCTGTCATGCCGCTCGCCGTCTGGGTCGCCACCGGGTCATCGGCACTGACCCTCTGGGCCGGCGTGACGGCGGCCTGGATCTGGCGCCGCCATCGCGCCAACATCCGGCGGCTTGTGAGGGGAACGGAGCCGCCGATCTGGAAAAATGGTTCGGATGGATGATGCGACCACGGATAGATCGCAATAGGGTGCCGATTCTATCGATATAATCCTTATTTCCAGTCCTTTAGGCCGTATCTGGACAATATGACAGCGAGTTGGCCCGTTCGCCTCAGCTGCACCACCCCCGCGCTCAACATCCGGGCGTACCGCTGGGAATCGGCGTGCTTCGGGGAGAACGCAATGTAGATATAGGCAATCTCGGAACCATGACCAGCCAGCTTGATCTGGTTGGTCACGTCCATTCGTCGGGCAACATGCAGAATAACGGCCTCATTATCCACGATTGCATCGATGCGATTATTGAGAAGCTTCATGATATTCCGCTGGAGCGGTTGATGGCCGGTCATGACCTGGATCTTGCGCGGTTCGTTTTTATGGGCTTCGATATAGTCAAGAAGCCATTGGCGGTAGTCATAGCCGGCGATAACACCGAGCGAGACGCTCTCAATATCGCTTTTATTGCGGAATACCCACGGGGAATCCTTCCGGACATAAAATGAAATGACATTGCGGGAAAGTTCTTCCGACGGGAAAATGAAATCGGGTGCATCGGTCTTGGATGCACCGATGAGGCCATGGTAGGTGCCCATCCTGGTCAACTCGACCGCACGGCGCCAGGGGATCAGCTTATAGGATACCTGAATGCCATTTTTCTCAAATACGGCCCTGGCCACATCGACAAGAACACCTTCTTCGGAAGTGTTGGGCGTCGCATTGAAAGGCGGCCATTCGTCGGCTACGAGCGTTACGGTTTCCGCCCAAACAATCGTGGGGCAAAACAACAACAGTATAATGACGGAAATCGTTAAACTTCTGATTGGCATCGTCACCCTCCAAGGCCATCGGCATGACGCGTGTCTGAGAGTCGATTCTATCATGAGCTCCCGTTTTAATCCCATTCCGGAAGCCAACGATTGTCAGGGGTGGCCGATGGTGATGGCGGCCCAGACGACGCCGATAATCCCTGCCAGAATGAAATGGGATTCCGTCAGAAACTCGAGGCGAGCTCCGGGCATGAGTTTTCCCCGTTCGAAGGAGGTAATGACAACCAGCATGGAGGCCGGAATGATGATCAGAAAATAGCCTAGGCTGGTGGAAAGTCCCAGGGCGCTGGTGAGCACCGGTAAGACAATCAGCAGCACCAGCGAAAGCTTCAGAAGTTCCATGGCACGTTTCGCGCCCAATACAATCGGTAGGGTCTCGCGGCCCACGAGGCGGTCGCCCTGCATGTCCAGAAGATCGAAAAACGCCGTACGCCCGAAGACGAGGCCGACCGTCCAAACCAGTGCGGCCAGTGTGTCCGGTCCGATGCGGCCGTTTTCGGACAGGGCCGGCATGACGGCCGTGACCAGTCCCCAGGCGGCCGCGATCAGAAACGTCTTCGAGCCGGGAATGTCCTTGATGCGGTGATAGCGCCCCCCGCTCACAAAGGCCGGCAGGATATTCAGGTTGTAGGACAGCCCCAGAAGACTCATGACCAGTAGAAGTCCAAACGGCAGAGGGCCGGCGCCCATGGCGATCCCCAGGCCGCCGGCGCCGCCGGCCACCGCCATGACGGCCAGGGGCCTTTTGTAGCGCTGGTAAAAGTTGGCCCGCCCCGGGTCGTTATACCGATCGGCCTCGCCACCGGTGAGGTGGTTCAAGAGGTGCATGGACAGGACGTAGAGCATGGCCACCAGGCCATGGGGCAGAAAGTGGTGCAACCCCTGGAGCTGCATGGACGCGTAACCCAACCCCCCGGCCCCCAGGGCGACATAGAGATTGGTCAGCAGCAGTCCCCGCTGAAAGCGATACAAGGTCCGGCGCCACCCGGTAACCCTCCGGTAGGGGGCGGATTCCAGCGCCCGGCAGACTTTCTTGATCTGCCAGTTGGGCGTCGAGGCCCCGGCCGTTACGCCGACCTGCAGGAAATGCGCCAGCGCATCCAGATCCAGTTCCTCTTCCGTTTCGACATGAAAGGCTGGCTTGCCGGTGCTTCGGGCGACCTCATAGATGCGCTGGGTGTTGCCGCTCTCTTTACCCCCCACGACAACCACGGCGTCCACCTGAGCCGCCAGGCACTGGACTTCGGCCTGGCGCTTTTCGGTGGAGTCACAGATGGTATCGTAAATGTCATAGTGGGGCACGTGCGAGGCCGCCCAGGTTTTAATCGCCTCGTAGAGACCCGTGTTCTGGGTGGTCTGGGCCACGATGATGGCTTTTTCAAATCGCGGCAGCTGCTGGAGATCTTCGAGCGAGGCCGCCACGTAGCCGTTTTCCCCGGCATAGCCCTTCAGACCGATGACTTCGGGGTGATCCCGGTCGCCGATGATGATCGAGGCATAGCCCTTGGCGGCGTGTTTGCGGATGATGGTCTGAACGCGGATGACCCGGGGGCAGGTGGCGTCGATCACCTTGAACCCGGCGGCGGCCAGTCCTTCCTTGGCGTCTGGCGGAACACCGTGGGCCCGAATTAATATGGTGCCGCGGCCCGAAGGCGGGATACGGTCGCAGACCGTGATGCCTTTTTCCGCCAGAAGGCCCAGGACCTGGGGGTTGTGAATCAGGGGGCCGTAGGTGCAGATGGGCCCTTCATGTTTTTCCGGAGCTTCCAGCACCATTTCGACAGCACGACGGACGCCCATGCAAAAGCCGGCGGTTTTGGCGATGAGGATTTTCATTTTACCAGCGGGTTACCATCGGCAGTGGACCAAACCGCAACCATGCTCTGGCGGCGGATTGTTCTCTGGCAGGCCAATCCATGGGTAGGGCCTTCGCCAAGATCGGCCAAATTCAGGCGCATGCTTTCAGATAGATTTTATGATCGACCAGAGACAGGGAATGGATGGTGGCCTTCAGGAAGGTCTGCTCCCCGAAAATATTGACCAGGCGCAGCCCGTCGTCTCCCGGTTCCACGACATCGACGGCCTCCATGACCAGACGGGTATCGTCGCCTTTCATCAGATAGGCATTGGCTTCACACATGATGGCTCTCCTTAATCGGTCTATTCGGAATTTTTCAAAAGACGGAGCAGGCGGTCCAGATCGTCGTCGTTATAGAATTCGATGGCAACGGTGCCGCTTTTCTTTTGCCGCTGGATCGTCACTTTGGTACCGTAATACCGCGACAGGTCTTCGGCAAGCGAGGAAAGGTGCCGATCCACTTCATTCGGCGGCCGCTTGGAGGGTTTGGGTGGCGCAGATTTGAGCTTGCGGATCATCTGCTCGGTTTCGCGGACCGAGAGTTTTTTGGCGATGATGGTGCGCCAGGCGGACCGTCGCCCGGGAATGCTTTCCAGACCCAGCAGCGCCCGGGCATGCCCCATGCTGATCGCCCCCTCGACAATGCTCGTCTGGATGTCATCGTCCAACTGCCGCAGGCGAAGGAAATTGGCGACGGCCGAGCGGCTTTTGCCGACCCGCTCCGCAGCCTGATCCTGGGTGAGCCCGAACTCCGTCATCAGGCGATGATAGGCATCCGCCTCTTCGATGGGGTTGAAATCCGCCCGCTGAATATTTTCGACAATCGACATCTCCAGCATTTCACCCTGGGTGATGTCTTTAACGACCACGGGCACCTGGGTCAGGCCGGCCGTTTTGGCGGCCCGCAGGCGCCGCTCCCCGGCCACCAGTTCGTAGCCGGTGCCGTCCTTGCGCACGAGCAACGGCTGAATGACCCCCTGCGCGCGGATGGACGCCGCCAGGTCGGCCATGTCTTCGTCGGCAAAATGGCGCCGCGGCTGGTAGCGGTTGGGCTTGATGATGGCAACATCACAGAGCAGGTAATCGCGGGCATCGTCGGAGGGCGCTGACAACCCCCCGGGAATAAGGGCTTCCAGACCTTTACCCAGGGCCATTTTTTTGCGTTTGCGGCTATTTTTATCGTTCGATGCGATGGTTTTGCGTGTCATGATGATTCTGTCGGTCCGGTGGTTTAATCCGGCGGATTACCGGCTGATGATTTCGTTGGCCAACTGCATATAGCTCTGGGCGCCGACGGAGGCGGCATCGTACATGAGAATCGGTTTGCCGAAACTGGGCGCTTCGCTCAGGCGGATGTTGCGCGGAATAGTTGTCTGATAGACCAGATCCTTGAAATAGCGCTCGGCATCTTCCGCCACCTGGTAAGACAGGTTGGTGCGCTTGTCGAACATGGTCAGCAGGATGCCGCTGATATCAAGGGCGGGATTCAGGCCCTGTTTGATGCGTTTGACCGTCTGCAGCAGCTGGCTCAACCCTTCCAGGGCGTAAAATTCACATTGCAGCGGGATCAGCATGGCGTCGGCCGCGGTCATGGCGTTGACGGTCAACAGGTTCAGAGACGGCGGGCAGTCCAACAGGATATAATCGTAAGGGTCCCGCAGGGTGCTCAGAAACCGTTTGAGGATGGTTTCACGACCCTCCGTGTCCATCATTTCGACCTCGAACCCGATCAGCTCGACGTTGGACGGCAGCACCTTGAGGGACGGGATGGCCGTTTCCAGCAGGAGGTCCTCGATGTTCATCTGCCCGATCAGGCCATGGTAGAGGGTCCGGGACACGGTTTTTTTGTCGATGCCCAGTCCGGTGGTGGCATTGGCCTGGGGATCGCAATCCACCAGGAGTGTTCGTTTTTCGGCCGCCGCCAGGGAGGCGGAAAGGTTCACCGCCGTGGTGGTTTTCCCGACGCCGCCCTTCTGGTTGGCAATGCAGATGACATGGGCCATAATGCGCGCTATCGTCCTGTAACATGAGGTGTAAAAAGATCGTCTACCCTATCGAAGGGCATGGAAAAGTGCAACAGGTTTCTTGGGGCGCCGCGCCTCGGAAATCCATCGCTGTAGTCCGGATTTAATACCCTCCGGCAGCCGTTTTTCCAGCGACACCACCGGACTTCAGGTGTTGGAGAATGCTTGATCAAGGCCTTGAAATCCTTTATGATGATCATCCTGGAATCTGCCGGGGGGTACCTTTGCCCCTCCGCACGTCAGCCCATTGAAAGGAAATTTGGATGCAGCGATTACGCCGGATGCGAATAGCCGTGCAGGCCCTGGTCTTGATCCTTGTTCTGATCTGGTCAGGCGGCCCGGCGCGGGCCATAACGATCAAGGAGGAAAAGGAACTCAGCAAGGAGTTCCTTGAACTGCTGAAAAAACAGCTGCCCCTGATCGAGGATCCGGTGATCGTGGATTATGTCAACAAGGTCGGCCGCAAGATTTTAGCGGCCCTGCCCGAGCAGCCTTTCGAATACCAGTTTTATGTGGTCAAACAGGATGTCTACAATGCCTTTGCAACGCCGGCCGGTCATATTTTCATTTACAGCGGCCTCCTGGCAGCGATGGAGAGTGAAGAAGAACTGGCCGGCATCCTGGCCCATGAAATCTGTCATGTGCTGAGCCGGCACATTTCCGAGAAAATCGAACGATCGAAAAATCTCAACAAGCTGGCCCTGGCCGGCATGATTGCGGGGATTCTGCTGGGTGCGGCCGGGGCTGGTGACGCCGGCGGTGCTCTGATCATGGGGTCGGCGGCCGGCGTCCAGAGCATGATGCTGGCCTACAGCCGGGGGGACGAAGACGAGGCGGACCAGATCGGCCTGACGACCCTCTACCGGGCCGGCTACCGCGGTGAGGGTATGGTGACCATGTTCGAAAAAATCCGCAGCAAGCAATGGTTCGGTGCCGATGACATCCCGACCTACGTGATGACCCATCCGGCGGTGGAAAGCCGTATCGGCGGCATCAATCGCCGGGTGCAGGTCTACAATGAAAAATACGGACAACCGCCGCTGGTCGATCCCATGCCGTTTATCCGCATGCACATTCGTCTCCTTTCGGAATACGGAGACGAGAATGTGGTCCTGCACCAATACCGCCAGGCCTATGAAAAAGATCCCGACAACCCCTTGGTCAATTATCAGTACGGCCTGATTCTGGGACGCAAAGGGCAGCGGGCGGCCGCGATCAAACATCTCCAGAAGGCCCTGGCCGCACGTCCATTGGACGGTGATATCCTGACCGATTTGGGTAAATTGTATTTTTACGAGGGGCAGTACGATCAGGCCATTCGCGTTCTGGAAGGTGTCGTGGGGGCGGGTTCGGGTCCGCCCGACGGGCTCTATTTCCTGGCCCGGGCCTATCAGGAAACCGGGCAGCTGGATACGGCCGCAAGCTATTTCGAGGCCCTCATCGAGAGCCATCCCGCCTACCACCAGGCGCATTTCGATCTCGGCAAAGTCTACAGCCAGATGGGGCGGCAGGGGGAGGCCTTTTTCCATCTGGGGAAATTCTATTACGGCAAAGGGGATATGAAGAAAGCCACTTTCCAGCTCAAAAAAGCGCTTGATTTCGATCAGGATCCGCAACAACGAGAGGAAGCCGAAGCCCTCTTGGCCGAGATAGAAACCGCCGACGATAAAGACGCGAAGAAAAAGAAAAAAGAGTAGCCTGCCCCAAGATAAACAGGAATCTTTGGACCTCGTTCCCTGGAAGGCCTTCTGAATGGGACAAGTTCAAGGCGCACAAATTCCGAGGAAGGCGGCACCGGTACGCCGCATAGACGAGAGAGGCAGCGCAACGCAGAAATTGGGCCTTGCAGGATGCCGTCAGCCGCTGCGGTCGAAGTGGGAAAAATGCATGGAAAACGTTCCCCGGCCCTGGCTGGCCGAGCGCAGGGCGGTGGAATAGCCGAACATCCGGGCCAGAGGAACGCTGGCGGTAATGGCCTGTTGGCCGGTGCGGTGTTCGATGGCGTCGATCTTGCCGCCGCGGGCATTGAGATCCCCGATCACCTCTCCCATGAAAGCTTCCGGTACAAAGACTTCCACCTTCATAATGGGGTCCAATAGAAAGGGACGACCTTTGGTGAGGGCGTCTTTGCAGGCCATGGAGGCACTGACTTTATAGGCCAGTTCCGTTCCCTGGGATTCCTTGAAACTGCCGCCGACGAGATCGGCCTGCACGTCCACCACCGGATACCCCATCAGGGTGCCGCTTTCCAGCGACTCCAGCACACCCTTTTCGACGGCCGGCACGAGGGTGGCCGGAATCTGGTCGTCCGAGACCTCACCGCGGAAGACATTGCCGGTCCCGCGCGGCAGGGGGGTCAGCCGCAGCGCCACCTCGCCGAAATGACGCTGACCGGCCACCTCCCGGTCGAAGACGGCCCGGCCGTCCGCGACGGCCTCGATGGTTTCGCGGTAGACCACCTGGGGCTTGCCGACATTGACGCTGGTTTTAAATTCCCGCAGCATGCGGCTTATGATGACTTCGAGGTGCAGCTCCCCCATCCCGGACAGAATGGTCTGGCCGGTGTCCTCATCGACTTTGACTTTCAGGGTGGGGTCCTCGGCCAGGAACTTTTCCAGCACCTCTTCGATCTTTTCCTGGTCCGTGTGGGTTTTGGGCTCTATGGCGACGGAAATCACCGGCTGGTAGGTGTCGATGTCTTCCAGCAGCACGGGGTGGTCCGCCTGACAGAGGGTTTCCCCGGTGGAGGCTTCCTTGGGGCCGACGATGCCGACGATGCCGCCGGCACCGGCTTCATCCAGGCGATCCCGCTTGTTGGCATGCATCATCAGGATGCGGGAAATGCGCTCCTTTTTTTTGCGGGTGGCGTTGTAGACCTCTTCGCCCGCTTTGATCCGGCCGCTGTAGATCCGGGCATAGGTCATCTTGCGGCCTTCGATCATGGATACCTTGAAAATGAGGGCGGCCAGGGGGGCGCGGTCCTTGGGCAGGCACGTTACGGTTTCACCGCTGTCAGGATGGACACCCTTGATGGCGGGTACATCCAGCGGGCTGGGCAAATAGCGCACGATGGCGTCCAGCAGGGGTTGGATGCCCTTGTTTTTCAGGGCGCTGCCGCACAGGACGGGCACGCGTTTGAGATCGATCGTGGCCTGTCGAATGGCTGTTTCCAGCATGTCGGCCGGGATGGGCGTTTCATTCAAATAGGCTTCCATGACCTGATCGTCGACTTCGGCCAGGGTTTCCAGCAGCTGTTCGCGATGGGGGGCCAGCTCGGCCTGCTCGTCCGGGCTCAAATCCTGGCGGGTATATGAGGCTCCCAAGGTTTCGTCGTCCCACACGATCTTTTGCATGTGGATGAGATCGAAAACGCCCTCGAACCGATCTTCCGATCCACAGGGAATTTGCAGCAGCAGAGGGGCGGCGTTGAGGCGCTCTTTCATTTCCTTGACGGTATTGAAAAAATCGGCGCCGATACGGTCCAGCTTGTTGATGAAAGCGATTTTAGGGACTTTGTACCGGTCGGCCTGGCGCCAGACCGTTTCCGACTGGGGCTCGACCCCGCCAACGGCGCAGAAAACGCCCACGGCCCCGTCCAGGACGCGCAGGGACCGCTCCACTTCGATGGTAAAATCGACATGGCCGGGCGTATCGATGACCTGTACGTCGGTACCCTGCCAGTTGCAGGTGGTCACCGCGGAGGTGATGGTGATGCCGCGCTCCTGCTCGTCCACCATCCAGTCCATGACGGCCTCGCCATCATGCACCTCACCGATTTTGTAGGACTTGCCGGTATAGAAAAGGATCCGTTCGGTAACGGTGGTCTTGCCGGCATCGATGTGGGCGATGATGCCGATGTTCCGGATGTTGTCGATTTTGGGGGTTCGCTTCATCGTCTCTATCGCGATTGCAGGTTATCGGCCGATCAGGCCGCCGGATTCCGCCCGACGGGCTGACCATCAATGGGCTTTAGTGAAATGCGCAGATCCTTAGGCTAAATGGCCCTATAAGTCAAGGACATAGCATGTTTCGACAACGCACCCGGTCAGGCTTTTTTCTCAGGGAAAAGCGCGCGCACGGCATCTTCGGTGGCGGCGCAGATCCCCCGTTCGGTGATGAAACCGGTGACCAGGCGGGCCGGGGTGACATCGAAGGCATAATTGGCGGCGGGGCTGGACGCCGGTGGAACGAGTACGCTCCGCAGCGCGCCCTCCGAATGGCCCTGGATATAGCGGATTTCATCGGGATCCCGCTCCTCGATGGGAATTTCCTTCACACCATCGCGCATGCGCCAGTCAAAGGTGCTGGAGGGCAGGGCGACGTAGAAGGGGACATCGTTGTCCCTGGCTGCCAAAGCTTTCAGATAGGTACCGATTTTATTGGCGACATCACCGGTATAGGTGGTGCGGTCCGTTCCCACGATGACCAGGTCCACCATGCCGTGCTGCATGAGGTGGCCGCCGGCATTGTCCGTGATGACGGCATGGGAAATGCCGTGGCGCCCCAGTTCCCATGCAGTCAGGCGGGCGCCCTGGTTCAGTGGCCGGGTTTCATCCACCCAGACATGGACATCCACCCCCTGGTCATAGGCCGTGTAAATCGGGGCGGTGGCCGTGCCATAGGCAATGGTGGCCAGCCAGCCGGCGTTGCAGTGGGTCAGGATGTTGACCGGGGCACTATCTTTGCGCTGGCTGATGGCTTCGATGAGACGCAGGCCGTGACGGCCGATCAGGCGGCAGTTTTCGGCCTCCTCTTCAGCGATGGCACCGGCGGCTTGCCGGGCGGCTTCCAGCCGTTGTTCGTCCGGCTGGGCATGGATGGCGGCCAAGACGCGCTCCACGGCCCATTGCAGGTTGACCGCCGTAGGGCGGGCGGCTTTGATGCGGTCACATTCGGTTGTCAAATGGTCTGCGTCGGTCCCGGCCGGGGTGTTTTTAACCGCCAGATAGACACCGTAAGCCGCGGTAATGCCAATGAGCGGGGCGCCGCGGACCACCATCTCCTGAATGGCATAGATGGTGTCGTCCACCGTCTGCAGTTCGAGTACGACCAGTTCGTGGGGCAGGCTGCGCTGGTCGATGACATTGACCTCACCGTTGGCGTCGTCCAGCCAGATGGGACGCAGCGATTGTTGGGCGTCTTGCATGGAATGATGTTTCCTTTCGAGGACTACGTTGCTTAAAAGCTAATTTCTCTACAAATATTGAAATATATATTATAATTTCAATTAATTAAATCGTTCATTTTCTTTCTCGCGAAAGAAAACGGAACCAAACGAAAGCGCCCGTGTCACGAGCCCTTCGGGTTCGCCTGCGCTTTGTGACGGCGACCGGACGCGCCGGAACTCACCCCGCGCTTAGCGGGGTTCAGACAGCCGTCGCATCTTTATCGTCCGCCGCCCCAATGCTCAGCCTCGTGATAAAAGGGAAACGGCAAACGCTCACAAAAAGTTTTTCGGCGATTGGCGGTTTTCCAGTTCTGACAGGGGATACTACTTTTTATGCTATGAGTTCCTTGTTCGGTTGCTATCGCTATTGAAGAAAAAGATCAACGGGTTCGAAACGATCGACATCCACCAGACCGCGGTCGGTAATCTTCAATTCGGGGATCACGGGCAAGGCCAGAAACGACAGCGTCATAAAAGGATCTGCCAGGGAGGTTCCCAAATCCCGGGCCGCTCGGGTCAATCCCGTCAATTGGTCCTGGATCGAGCGGATGGGTTCGGGCGACATCAGGCCGGCAATGGGCAGCGCCAGGCTGGCCAGAACTTTTCCGTCCGCCACCACGGCCAGGCCGCCCTGCATCGCCACAACATGACGCACGGCAGCGTGCATATCGTCATCGCGGGCTCCCACCACAATGATGTTGTGGGCATCGTGAGCCACGCTGGAGGCGATGGCACCGCGACGCAATCCCATGCCCTTCACAAAACCGATGCCGGTGCGTCCGGTACCCCGGTGGCGCTCGACCACCGCGATTTTCAAGAGGTCCCGGTCCGGGTCGGCAACCGCCCGCCCGTCCGCGACGGGCGTCGCCTCTTGCCCCTGGCGTGTGACGATCTGTCCGGGGACGATCTCGATGACCCGTATGTGGGGGCTGGCCGCGGTCACACGAAAATCAAGAGCGGTCGGATCCACGTGCATTGCCGGGGCGGGCGGGATCGGATCGGGGAAGACAGCCGTTTCAAGCAGGCGACCATGTTCGGCCACCTGCTGCCCGCCAGCGTAAACTGCCTCCGCCACAGGGTTGTCCAGTCGGTTGAAAACCACCATATCGGCGCGCTGTCCGGGGGCGATGGCGCCCGTGCGGGGCAGGCCGAAATACGCGGCCGGGTTCAAGGTGGCCAGGCGGATGGCCAGATGCGGAGCGACGCCTAACTGAATCGCCTGGCGGACCATGGCATCGATATGGCCTTCCGCCAGGATGTCATGGGGGTGCCGGTCATCGGTGCACCACATGAGGCGATGGGCGGTGGCCGGTTGGATGATGTCCAGCAGCGCCGCCATGTTTTTAGCACCGGTTCCCTCGCGAATCATGATGTGCATGCCGCGCCGCAGTTTCTCCATGGCTTCGGCGGCGGTGATGCACTCGTGATCACTGGCGACCCCGGCGGCGATATAGGCGTCCAGGGAAGGGCCCTGGACACCGGGGGCGTGGCCGTCCACGCGTTTGCGGGCGTCCCGGGCCAGCCGGATCTTGGCCATCACAGACGGATCGCCCTGGATCACCCCGGGGAAATTCATCATTTCGGCCAAAGCCACCACGCGCGGATGGGGCATGAGCGGGGCCAGCGCTTCAGCCGTCAACGCCGCCCCCGCGGTTTCCATGGATGTTGCCGGAACACAGGAGGAGAGGGTGAAGAAGAACTGCATCGGCAGGGATGCTGTCGATTGCAGCATGTATTCGATCCCGGCCAGTCCCAGCACATTGGCAATTTCATGGGGATCCGCCACTACGGTGGTCGTGCCGTGTGGCAGCACGGCCCGGGCGAACTCGGTGGGGGACGCCATGGCGCTTTCGATGTGCACATGGGCATCGATAAAGCCAGGCGCCACGCAGCGTCCCTGCAGGTCGACCTCGGACAGGGCCGACCGCGGGCCGAAGCCGGCGACGTGCCCGGCCGCGACGGCGATGTCCATCTCCATGATTTCTCCGGAAAAGACGTTCACCACCTTGCCGTTTCGCAACAGAAGATCGGCTGGTTGATCCCCCCGGGCCACCGCGATGAGGTGTTCCATCGTCATGAACAGGATCCTTTTTCGGTGTCGGCGATCGGTCGATGGATCGGCGGTTTTCCGATGGCGCGACCAATCGCACGAACTTGTTTCATGATTCCATCGATAGGGCTATCCACCAATGTCCGATTGCGGACACGCACCCGACCGGCAACGATGGTATCCCGCACAACATCCCCGCTTCCGGCGTAGACGGCCTGGGAGACGGGATTGTAAATCGGACACATGGCCGGATGGGTACTGTCCAGGATGACGAGATCGGCCTGTTTTCCCTTTTCGATGGTGCCGGTGTGGTCGCCCAGGCCGATGGCCCGGGCACCGTCGCGGGTTGCCATTGCCAGTACCTGCGGCGCCGGCATGGCAGTGGGGCCGCCGCCGGCCACTTTATGGAGCTTGGCCGCCATGTCCATTTCCCGCAAAAGGTCCTGGTTGTTATTGCTGGCGCAGCCGTCGCTGCCGATTCCGACAGGGATGCCGGCCTGCAGAAAGGCCGGTACGGGGGCAATGCCTGCGGCCAGCTTCATGTTGCTTTCCGGGCAGTGGGCAATGCCGCAGCCGTTTTGAGCGACCCGTTCGATATCCGTCGGACTGAACCAGACGCCATGCACCAGAAGCGTGTCGGCATCCAGCAGGCCCAGTTGCGCCAGCCGGGCTGTCAGCGATCCGTTCGGTGGTCGGCCCCCGTCCGCGGTGATCTCTTCCCGGGTTTCGGCCACGTGAATCTGGAAGAGGACGCCTTCGTCTGCGGCCGCTGCTTTGGCGTGGGCCAGAGTCTTATCGCTGCAGGTGTAAGGGGAATGACAGAAGATCGATGGGGTAATCAGGGGCGACCGATGCTTCCATTGGCGGACGAATGCGGCGGCGGTTTGGACGTTTTCGGCCGGATCCGGTACCCCCGGCGCAGGAAAGTCGATCACACCCTGGCCCAGAACCGCCCGCATGCCCGTCATGGCAACGGCCAGGGCCACGGCGTCTTCCAAAAAATAGCCATCGCAGCAGGTGGTGATTCCCGCCAGCAGCATTTCCGCACATCCCAGAAGGGTGCCCCAATGAACGGTATCGGGGGTGATATGGGTGGCTTCGGCCGGGAAGATATGGTCTGTGAGCCAGGCCTGCAGGGGCAGGTCATCGGCCATGCCCCGGAACACGGTCATGGGCAGATGGGTGTGGGCGTTCACCAGTCCGGGCAGGACGATGCCCTGGCCGGCGTCTATGGTTTCACGGGCGGCCGGCAGGGGGGCGTCGGGAGGCGTCGGACCGATGTGCGCGATGACATCGCCGTGAATGCCGATCATGCCGTCCGGGATGACATCGCCCTGTGCATTGACGGTGACCATCCATGCGTTGTGAATCAAAAGATCATACATTCTCAGGCTCAAACGAATCGGATCGGGCGCCATCATGAGGCCACGCTGCGTAGGGATGACCGCGCCAGGCTTGGTGAAAATTCAGCGTCCGACGGCGTCGGGCAGTTCGGCGCAGATGGCACGGGCCAGTCGATGGACGTCCTCCATAACCCGCTCGCGATCCAATGTCCGCAGTTCCCGGTTTTCCATCACGATCTGTCCGTTGATGATGCTGGTACTGACGTCACCGCCCCGGGCGGCGTACACCAGATGGGACGCAGGATGATAAAGGGGGGTCAGATGCGGCTGGCGCGTGTCGATCAGGATCACATCGGCGTCTTTGCCGGGTTCCAGGGATCCGATCCGGTCCGCCAGCCCCAGGGCCCGGGCCCCCTCGATGGTCGCCATACCCAGGACCGTTTCGGCATCCAGCACGGTGGGATCCAGGGTGTTGACCTTGTGCAGTTTGGCCACGGTGTCCATTTCGCTCATCAGGTCCAGGTTGTTGTTGCTGGCGCAGCCGTCGGTGCCCAGGCTGACGCAGATGCCCCGCGCCAGTAATTGGGGCACCGGTGCGATCCCGGAGGCCAGTTTCATGTTGCTCTCGGCATTGTGGGCGATTTTGACGTCGTGGGATTGCAGCAGATCCATATCGTCGTCCGTCAGCATGACACCGTGGCAGGCCAGCAGGCCGGGATAGAGCAGATCGAGGTTGGCCAGGTGCCCCACCGGTGTGACGCCGTAGCGTTCCTGGATGGTCTCCACTTCGCTGCGGGTCTCGGCCAGATGGATGACCAGCGGCATATCGTGGCGGCGAGCCATTTCGCCGGCCCGGCGCAGCAGATCGGGAGCGCAGAGGTAGGGCGAATGGGGCTCAACGGCAATCGTGATGAGGGGATCGTCCCGCCATTTGGCCACCATCTGTTCGGTGTAGGCGAAACCGGCCTCGATGGGACCGTAATTGGGGGATGGGAAGTCGTACAGGACTTCCCCGACCACCGCCCGCATGCCGGCCTGATGGGCGGCCTCGGCCACGGCGTCCTCGAAAAGATACATATCGCAGAAACAGGTGGTGCCGGACAGAATCATTTCAGCACAGGCCAGCAGGGTGCCGGTTTTGACCTGGTCGTGATCGAGTCGGGCTTCGGCGGGGAAAATATGGTCCTGGAGCCAGTCCATCAACGGCAGGTCGTCGGCCATGCCGCGAAAACAGGTCATGGCCGCATGGGTATGGGTGTTGATCAGTCCCGGCAGGACAATGCCGCCCTTGGCATCCAGGGTTTGCGCGGCCGTCCAGGCGGTGGCTTCCGCCATGGGACCGGCGGCGGTGATTTGGGATCCGTTGATGGCCAGGTATCCGGGGTTGAATTCACGGCGTTGGGCATCCATGGTCAGGACCCAGGCATCGATGATCAGGATGTCGGCGTGTTTCATTTATGATAGCTTCTCCAGAATGTGTTCGACCAGCCGGGCCAGTCGGGGGGCGGCTTGGTCCGCGACCGCGATGATCTCTTCCAGGGTGGCGGGCATCGGCTTGTCGGGGCTGTTGACGTTGGTGATGACCGAAAGGCCCAGGATGCGCATGCCGGCATGCACGGCGGCGATTACTTCCTGGACGGTCGAAAGCCCGACCGCGTCGGCCCCGATGGTGGTCAGAAAGCGGATCTCGGCCGGTGTTTCCAGGGAAGGTCCCTTCAGGCCGGCATAAACGCCGCTTTGCAGGGGCCAATCCAGGCGGCGGGCGGCGGCCCGGGCCTGGTCGGCCAGGGCCGTGTCATAGACACGGCTCATGTCCGGAAAGCGGACGCCCCAGGCGGGGTCGTTGGGCCCTACCAGCGGGTTTTCACCGGTCAGGTTGATATGGTCCGTGATGAGCATGAGGTCGCCGGGTTGAAAGGCCGGATTCAGTCCGCCGGCGGCATTGGTCACGATCAGGGTGCGGACACCCAGCGCCTGCATGACCCGGATCGGGAAAACGACTTCCTGAGGGTGGTATCCTTCGTACAGGTGAAACCGCCCCTGGAAAACCATGGCCGCATAGCCCTGAAGACGTCCCAGGAGCAATCGACCCCGGTGGCCGGAGACCGTCGAAACAGGAAAATGGGGGATCGCGCCATAGTCGATGGCGTGGTCCACGGCCATGCTTTCAAAGCCGCCGCCGAGTCCGGTGCCGGCCAAGAGGCCGATCACCGGCTGGGTGGCGCCGTGCTGTCGCAGAAAGGCCGTCGCGGCATCGATGTGTTGTTGTTCGACCATCGGGTCGGTCTCCTGGATGGAAGGGGGTTTCAGGCAGGTGCTCGGCAAGCCGAAGCAAGCCTGGCTTATAGACCATGGCGGTGTGCGGCGTCAAGACGCGCAAGCCGGATCTCGAGAGGGGTTGCCGTCGTTTTTACGACCTGCTGTAACTAGCGGGGATACTATTAAATGTTGCCGAGTCCGGGTGATTGTGATAAGCGCAATCTTTGCAGACATCCAACTTAAATTCAGCTAGTGGAGGCGGAATATGACGCCAGCCTTTCGTCCGGAGCACCCGGATATCGACGCTGCCATGTGGGGTCAGATCGATGACATTATTGCCCAAAATCGGTCGATTGCCGGTTCCGTGATTGCGGTTTTACGTAAATGTCAAGATGTCGTGGGCTATTTGCCGGTGGAATTGATGGAATATGTGGCCACGGGCATGAACCTTTCCCGCAGCGATGTTTTCGGCGTGGCCTCGTTCTACGCTTTGTTTTCTTTCGAGCCCAAGGGGCGCCATACGGTGAAGGTTTGCACCGGGACGGCCTGCTATGTCAAAGGCATCAAAGAGGTGATTGCGCGTATCAGCAACGAATTCGATATCGAAGAAGGCGGGACATCCGAGGATCGGCGTTTTTCGCTAGAGGGTGTCCGTTGTCTGGGGGCGTGCGGGCTGGCACCGGTTATGGTCGTGGGCAGCGACACCCACGGCGCGGTCAGCTCCGACAAGGTGGTCTCAATCCTAAAGAAGTACGAATGAGCGATTGGGTGACGGTGAGATATGAAGCTATCAGAGATTAAAGACATTCTCAAAGCCAAGGTTTTAGCGGGGGAAGACGACCTGGGACGCAACATCGTGGCTGGCGGGGGCGCTGATATCATGGAGGCGATCCTGTCTACGGTGGCCAAAGACGGTCTTCTGCTGACGGGTTTGACGACCGAGGAAGTGGTTCGCACCGCCACGATTTCACAGGTCGGTGCTGTGGTTTTTGTCCGTGGGCAGGAACCCACCGCGCGCATCATCGATCAGGCCAAAAGCTTCAACCTGCCGCTTCTCGTCACGGACTATTCCATGTTTGTCTCCATCGGAAAGCTCTACATGAATGGATTGCGGGGGCTGGACGGGTCCTGGTAACACCGGAAAGGGAATTTTTATGGGCAAGTTCACCATTGCGGAACTCAATGCGGTGCAGGAAAAAGCAGCGGCCGTGCTCAGTGAACCGGATGTCTTCCACCTGATGGTCTGCGGTGGCACCGGCTGTCATGCCACCGGCAGTATCGCGGTTATCGAGCGCTTGCGCGAAGAAGTCGCGCAAAAAGGGCTGCAGGACAAAGTCCGCGTGATTGAAACGGGCTGCAACGGGTTTTGCGCCATGGGGCCCATCCTGGTGGTCCATCCCGGTGATATTTTCTACCAGAAACTTAGTGCGGATGACGTGTCGGTCATTATCGACGAGCATATCATCAATGGCAAACCGGTGGAAAAATACTTTTACAAGGATCCGGTTTCCAAGAAGAAGATTCCTTCCCAGGACGATATTCCCTTTTTCGCCAACCAGATGCCACGGGCGTTGCGCAACAAGGGGCTCATCGACCCGGAATCCATCGACGACTACATCGCCCGTGACGGGTACCAGGCCGTGGCCAAAGCGCTTCACGAGCTTTCGGCCGACCAGATTATCGAAGAGGTCAAGACGTCCGGATTGCGCGGGCGCGGCGGCGCCGGGTTTCCGGCAGGTATGAAGTGGTCTTTCGCCAAAGGCAGCCCGGGGGACGTGAAGTATGTGCTCTGCAACGCGGACGAGGGCGACCCCGGCGCATTCATGGACCGCAGTATATTGGAAGCGGACCCCCATGCCGTGCTGGAAGGCATGATCATTGCCGCCAAAGCCATCAATGCCCATCAGGGCTATGTCTACGCCCGGACCGAATATCCCCTCGCCATCCGCCGGCTGGGGATTGCCATCGAACAGGCCAGGGAGCGCGGGCTGATCGGGGACAACATCCTGGATTCCGGATTTGACTTCCATGTGGAGATCTACCAGGGGGCCGGCGCGTTTGTCTGCGGCGAGGAAACCGCGCTGATGCGCTCCATCGAGGGCAAGCGCGGCATGCCGCGACCCCGGCCGCCATTTCCGGCGCTGAAGGGTTTGTGGGAAAAACCCACCATCCTCAACAATGTGGAGACACTGGCCAATATTCCGCAGATCATCCTCAAAGGCGGGGCCTGGTATGCCAGTGTCGGCACCGAAACCAGCAAAGGAACCAAGGTCTTTGCCCTGTCCGGTGACATCAACAACATCGGGCTGGTGGAAGTGCCAATGGGCACGACCTTGCGAAGAATGATCTACGATATCGGCGGCGGGGTTCCCAACAAACGAAAATTCAAAGCGGTGCAACTGGGTGGCCCCTCCGGAGGGTGTGTTCCGGAGGAGCATCTGGACACGCCGGTGGACTACGAGGAAATTGCCAAGGTCGGCGCGATCATGGGATCCGGCGGGGCGATCGTCATGGACGACAACACCTGCATGGTGGACATGGCGCGGTTCTTCATGGATTTCATCCAGGATGAATCCTGCGGCAAGTGCACGCCCTGCCGTGAAGGCACCCGGCGCCAGCTGGAATTGTTGAAAAAGATCTGCAATGGGCAGGGTGAGCCCCGGGATCTGGACGAACTGGAAAGCCTTTCGGCGGTCATCAAGGAAACCGCCCTTTGCGGGCTGGGCCAAACCGGCCCCAACCCCGTTCTCTCGACCCTGCGTTACTTCCGGGACGAGTATGAGGCCCACATCCATGAACGCCGCTGTCCGGCCAAACGCTGTGTGGCGTTGCTCAAATTCGAGGTGGATCCGGAGGCCTGCACCAAGTGCGGTATGTGCGCCCGGGCCTGTCCGGTGGATGCCATTGAATGGGAGAAGAAGCAGGTGGCGCGTATTGACAAAGAAACATGTATTCAATGTCTGACCTGCTACGACAAGTGCAAATTTGACGCTATTTTTTAGTGGCGTCCGCAAGGGGTTACTTGTACCCTGGTTGTCCTTCTCCGCGGGGTGCCGACGGAAGCGGTTACGAAACGCATGCCGCTTTGTCATTGGGTGGCCCTGAACAAAACCAACTATCCACAATTCCGGATCCGATACGATCTGGTTTCCCGTCTGGAGGAATTTCATGATGGTGGATTCAATACTGCAGGCACTGGCCCTATTAGGCGGACTGGGTGTGACCGTCGGCGTCGTTCTGGCGGCGGCATCCAAAATATTCTACGTCTATATCGACCCCAAGATTTTGGCCGTGGAGGATGCGCTGCCGGGTGCGAATTGCGGGGGGTGTGGTTTGCCGGGATGCAGTGCCAATGCCGAAGCCATCGTGGCCGGCCGGGCGGCACCCAACTCCTGTGTGGCGGCTGGTCCGGAAGTGGCCGAGGCCATTGCCGGGGTGCTGGGGGTAAGTGTCGAGGCCAAAGAGCCCGACATTGCCGCTGCAGGATGCTATTACGGCGTTCAGGACGCGGATACCCGTTATCTTTATGACGGCATGAACGACTGCCGGGCCGCAGCCTTGCTGGGTGGCGGCATGAAGGTTTGCACCATCGGCTGCCTCGGTCTGGGGACGTGTGCGCGTGCCTGCCCTTTCAATGCCATCACGATGGGTTCCAAGGGGCTGCCGGTGGTCGACGAAGTGAAATGCACGGGCTGCGGCACCTGTGAGCGGGTCTGCCCGAAGGCGATCATCAATCTGACGTCGGTAACGCGTCGGATTCTCAAGGAGTATCTCAGCGAGGAATGCACCACGCCCTGCCAGCGCGCCTGTCCGGCGGGCATCAATATTCGCGAGTACTTGCACCGGGCTGCTGAAGGGGATTACCGGGGGTCGGTTCAGGTCATCAAGGAGCGCAATCCCTTCCCGACGGTCATCGGCCGGATCTGTCCGCGTCCCTGTGAAGACCAGTGCCGACGACAGTATGTGGATGAACCGGTGGCGATCAACCATGTCAAACGCTTTGTGGCCGATGTCGAAAAGGAAAGCGGGAAACGCATCCAGCCCTTCAAGGCGCCGGAGACCGGTCGTCGCATCGCCGTCGTCGGTGGGGGTGTGGAGGGGCTTTCGGCGGCATTTTTCAGCGCGCGTTTGGGACATTCACCGGTTGTTTATGAAGCCGGTGCCCAGATGGGCGGCCTGCTGCGCAGCGCCATTTCCCGCTATCGCCTGTCTCACGACATTCTGGATTGGGATATCGAAGGTATTCTGGAAATGGGGGTCGAAGCTCGTCTCAACCAGGCCATGGGCCGTGATTTCACGGTAGCGGATCTTCTGAAGGAAGATTTTGAAACGGTCTTTCTCGCTTCCGGCGGTTGGGACAGCCGCTTGGCGCGGGGCGAGACCAAGGTGCTGCAATCGGCTTTCGCCGGCGCTTACCTGCTGATCGATTTGATCCGTTTTGGCCGCCAGGACGATCCGGGCGTCACGGTTCATGCCCATACGGTCATCATGGGGGGCGGCAAGCTGGTGGTGGAGGCCGCCGAGATCTGTCAACGGCGCGGGGCATCCACCGTCACGGTGCTCCTGCGGGAAAGCCGGGAAAACGCCCCGCTGACACCTGAGGATCTGAGTGTCCTGGAAAACCGGAACGTCACGGTTGTGTTCAATGCCGGGATCGTGCGGTTGGAGGGCGAAGAAGACCGGCTGACGACTGTGGCGTGGGCCGATCTGGATACGCGTGAAACCACCGTGGTTCCGACCGGGGCGCTCGTCATGGCCGCCGGGCGGTTTCCGGAATTGATATTCGCCCGCACCGTGCCTGAAACAGAGACCACGGACGATGAGGCCGTACCGGAAGGGCCGCTGATCTGGAACGCTGTTCCACCTTACAAGAACGCCGATGCCAGCCGTGATATCGGTCTTTTTGCCCCGGGTGACGTCATCACGGACTACAGTGGTGCCATCAAGGCCATTGCGGCCGGCCGTCGAGCGGCCGCCTCGATTCACCAGATGCTCTATGGAATGACGCCCGATGCGCCGGAAAAGATTTGCACCCAAGACGACCTGATTCAAAATGTGGATGCGGTGGATGCTGTGGCTCCGACCGTTCGCCATATCATGCCGGTGGTCCCGCCACGCGATCTGGATCGCGAAGGGCAGCTTGAGATGGGGTTGTCGGAGGAGGCCGCTCGGGCCGAGGCGGCCCGCTGTCTCCAATGCGGTCTGATCTGCTATGAGCACACCGAAAAGGCGACGGAAATACAGGATCTGAGAAAAAGCGCGTGATATCCGAACAGAAAGGGTCTTTTTTTGCCCTGACCGGCGTCCTCCTTGAGTTTAACGGCTGCGGCGCACTTATGTGCGCCTCACCATCAGCCCTCGTGCGGCCTTGGTCAGAACAAAAAATCCTCATTTCTGGATCGCATATGAGACTAAAATTTACGACGATCTGTTGATGGACACTGGATAGTTGTGATCATTCTAAAATGATTTAAAATTTAAGCCGAAGGGTTCGATTTTAAATATGGCGACAGAAAAAGGAATCGTTACCAAGATCAGCGCGGACACGGCCTGGGTCCGCACTCTGCCCTCCGAGGCCTGTGCCGGTTGCTCCTCCTGCGGGACCTGCAACGCCCAGCGGGAAGATGCGGAAGTCGAAGTGCTCAACGAGGTCGGCGCCCGGATCGGGGATCGGATTCTGATCGACATCAAGACCTCGGCCTTTCTCAAGGCCACCTTTTTGTTGTATGTTTTTCCGATTATCGGTCTGACGGCGGGGGCCATGCTGGGCGTGCAGTTTGCGGATTATTACGCCTACGATGCATCGGCCTGTTCGGCCGCTTTCGGGTTCGGGGCTTTTTTCCTGACCGTAGCCGTCGTGCGCATCATGGGCAACCGCATGGGTCGCGAACGGGTTTATCGCCCCCGGATTGTCAAAGTGCTGCCCCCCATGGCGCCCACGAAAGTCAATCTGCAGGATCACTGCCCAGTTTGAGACCGGAGGGAGCGGACCAAAGACCGCTTGGGGCCGCCTTCCTAACTGATAAAGGTGTAGAAAACGCCAAATCCCGCCGACCCGATCAGCACGACCGTCGTCACCATAACGCAGATGCCCGCGATGGCCTTGTGACCAAACGTCTCCCGGCGTTTCTCGTGATAGCCCAGCAGAAAAGCCAGGCCCAGGCCGGTTAGAAATCCGCCGGCATGCCCCCAGTTGTTGATACCGGGCATGAAACCGATGATCAGGAGCCCGATAGCCCATCCTCCGATCTGGCGATAGACCAGATTGCCGTAGACCCCGCCCCGCGCCTTGCCAAAATAGATCATGGCACCGATCAGTCCGCAAACCGCCGCCGAAGCCCCGATGGTGAAGGATACCCCCGCCAGATAGGACAACAGGAAGCCGCCTGCGCCGCTCAAGAGGTAAATGATCAGCATGCGGTAGATGCCGAATTCCCGTATGGTCAGGAAGGCGATCTGGCGCAAAACCAACATGTTGAAGAGAATATGCAATAGACTGCCGTGCAGAAAATTGGCGGTCAGCAGGGTGAGCCAGCCGATGCCCGGGATGCCGGTGATACCGGGCCATATCTGGTCGATGGGATAGCGGCCGGTGGCTCCCAGAATGAAAAGGGTATTGTTGGCCGGGGAAAGAAAATTCATCGGGTTCATCGAAAACCCGAATCCTCTCGGGTTGAGCAACAGGGCCAGGACGTAGAATCCTACGTTGGTGAAGATAATGGCCTTGATAAGGCCGTCCGGTGATTGAAGGTGCTGGGTCCACCAGTTGGCTTTGAGCCGGGAGCCGGGGCGTGCCATGCCGCAGTAGGGGCATGCGGGTTCATCCCGGCTGATCAGTTTGCGGCAGCCCGGGCAGAGCAGGGCGTTGTTGCGGTCATTGTCCATGAGGGTAAGGGTAATCTCCAATTGTAAAAATTCAAATGAGAAAAAAATCTAAGGGTTCAAGGGGGCAAGGATTCGAGGAATCAAGCGAACGGCTTCAAATATCACTTCACTCGGCCCCTGTAATCCCTGAACCCTCTCGTTTTAATGTGCTTCATTCCAGTTGTCGCCGACCGCCAGGTTGACTTTTAGGGGTACGGCCAACTCCCAAATGCCCTCCATGGTGGTCTGCACCATGGCGCTGACGGCTTCGATTTCAGGCGGGGGGACTTCGAGGACGATTTCATCATGCACGGACAGCAGCATGACGGCGTGACGGGAGGCTTCCCGAAGCTGCCGGTCAACAGCGATCATGGCCAGTTTGATAAGATCGGCGGCCGTACCCTGGATCGGGGTATTGACGG
Organism: Desulfobacteraceae bacterium; assembly: GCA_014237395.1. GTDB lineage: Bacteria > Desulfobacterota > Desulfobacteria > Desulfobacterales > UBA5852 > JABZFP01. Next base: position 647,304 of record JABZFP010000030.1, read on the forward strand.
CGGTGCGCTCGGCAAACTGGCGGACGTTGTGGTTGCGGCTGTCGATATCGGGCAGCAGGCGGATGCGGCCCATCAGGGTGCTGGTCTGTTTGGTCTGGCGCGCCGTTTCAATGGTCTGATCGATGAACGCTTTGACCCCCGGATAGTGGTTGAAATAGTTGTCGATGTAGGTTTTCGCCATGGCCTGGCTGATTCCCAGATCTTGAGCGAGGCTGTAGGGGCCCATACCGTAGATAATGCCGAAATTGATGACCTTGGCATGGCGTCGCAGTTCGTCGCTGATCATTTCCTCGGACGTTTCAAATACCTCGCAGGCCGTTCGGGTATGGATGTCCTGGTCGCTGGCAAAAGCGCTGATCAGGGTGTCGTCCTGGGCATAATGGGCCAGGATGCGCAGCTCCACCTGGGAATAATCGGCCGCCAGCAGCTTCCATCCCGGGCGGGGGATAAACGCCTTGCGGATTTCACGGCCCTCCTCGGTTCGGATGGGGATATTCTGCAGGTTGGGATCCGAACTGCTCAAGCGTCCGGTGGCGGTGACGGACTGGTTGTAGGAGGTGTGGATACGGCGCGTCGTCGGATGCACCATCTCCATCAGGGCGTCCACATAGGTCGATTTGAGCTTGGCCAGGCCCCGGTGGCGCAGCACCAGGGCGGGCAGTTCGTGGTGTTCGGCCAGGGTGGTCAGAACCCCCACATCGGTGGAATAGCCGGTTTTTTTCTTGGTTTTTTTCTGGACCGGCAAAGCCAACTTCTCGAACAGAATCCGGCCCAGCTGCTGGGACGATTTGATGTTGAAGGGTTCCCCGGCCAGGGCGTGGATGCTGGTTTCAAGGGCCTCCAGCTGGGCGGCGAAGGATTTCGACAACTCCCGCAGGCGGTCCTGGTCGACTGTGATGCCGGCCATTTCCATGCGCAGCAGTACGGGGACCAGCGGCATTTCCACGTTGTCGAAAAGATCCATCAGACCCAGCTCTTCCAGCTGGGGGCGCAGGGCCTCGTAAGCCATGAGGGTGATATCGGCGTCTTCGGCGGCGTAGGGAATGGCCTGCTCGACGGGAACCGCCTCGAAGCCGGCTTTTTTGCTCCCTTTGCCCACCACTTCGGCGTAGGTGATGGTTTTATGTCCCAGGAAATCCATGGCGATCTGATCCAGGCTGTGGGACCGCTTGGACGGGTTCAAGAGATAGGAGGCCACCATGGTGTCGAACCGAACCCCCTGGAGGTCGACCCCATGCCGGGACAGGACCATCCAGTCGTACTTGATGTTTTGTCCGATTTTAGCGATGGCGGGGTTTTCCAGGATCGGTTTCAGGGTCGCCAATACGTCGTTGCATGTCATCTGGGAGGGGGCGCCCAGGTAGCGGTGACCGCAGGGGATGTAGTAGGCTTCATGGGGGGCAATGGCAAAGGAAAGGCCCACGAGTTCCGCCCGCATCGGGTCCTGGGAGGTGGTTTCGGTGTCCAGCGCCACGCGTTCGGCCCGGGCCAGTTGGGCCACCAGTTGCGCCAGGGCCTCGGTATCCATGATGCCGTGGTAGTGCTTGGCGGGGCCTTCCGTCGGTGCGGTGAAACGTTGTTGCAGCTGGCGAAACTCATATGTCTGGCATATCGCGGCCAGTTTCGCCTCGTCCGGGGCCGACGCGCGATATACTTCGGGATCGAAGGCAATGGGGGCTTCGGTGCAGATGGTGACCAGGTCGCGGCTTAAGAGGGCCTGGTCCTTGAAAGCGAGCAGATTCTCCTTCTGCTTAGCACCTTTGATCTCCTCGATGTGCGCGTAAACGCCTTCCAGGCTATGATAGGATTGGATCAGCTTGAGGGCCGTCTTGGGGCCGATGCCCGGAACCCCGGGCACGTTGTCGGCGGTGTCCCCGGAAAGGCCCATGACATCGATCATTTGGGGCGGTGAGACACCGTTGGTCGCCGTAATATCCCGCATCCCGATGTCTTTGTCTTTCATGGGGTCCCAGATGGTGATGCGTTCCGTGAGCAACTGCACGAAATCCTTGTCGCCCGTCACGATCGTGACGTCGAATCCTGCCGCGGCGGCCTGGCGTGCCGTGGTGCCGATCAGGTCGTCGGCCTCGTAGCCGCCCATTTCGATGACCGGAATCCGGAAGGCTTCCGTGACCGCTTTGACCGGGGGAATCTGCATGGCCAGATCATCCGGCATGGGGGGACGGTTGGCCTTGTAATCGGCGTATACCGCATGCCTGAAGGTGGGGCCTTTGGCATCGAAAAACATGCCCACGTAAGGGGGCGTCCGTTCTTCCATCAGTTTCAGCAGCATCCGCGTGAACCCGAAAATAGCGTTGGTGGGAAAGCCGGTGGCATTGGATAGGCTGCGAATGGCATGATAGGCGCGGTAGAGATAGGCGCTGCCGTCAATCAGGTAGAGCTGTTTTTGGGTATCCATGGGATTGGACCTTCTTGTGAATGGCGACCAGGTGGCACGAACGGTTGCTGTAAAAACCGTCCATGTTGACTTGCGGTTTGAACTGCCTTAAACTCCCGCGTTCGGCTGATGCGGGAGAGGGCATATCATTTTCTCCCTCAAACAACAAGCATGGCGGCAGGCATCGCGCCTGCCGGCTCCGACGCGAAGATATCGGAATGACATCACCGACCCACCCGCCCTACCGTCGTCGCCGGCGTCGCCCGGCCTTGACCGACTGTCATTGCTGCCAGGCGGTGGTCCCATTCTGCTGGACCTGCCGCCAATGCGGTTTCGCCATGTGCCAGGCGTGTATGGATGAGAATTTCTGGGGGCTTTCGTGCAACGGCATTACCTGGGTGTGTCCGGACTGCGGTGCGTCCAACGGCTACGGCAACCAATGACGAAGTGGATTCGTCAGACAGCCGATATCGGCGTTGTGCGGCAGTCTTCGTCAGTGCGGCGTACTGATGTACGCCTCCTTCCTCGGACTTTGCACGCCTTGATATCGACAGCCTGACGAATCCACTTAATATCAATTATGTGCTTCGGCTTTCGTCGCTGCGGCGTACTTGATGTACGCCTCCCTCCTCAAGCCTCGCACGCCTTGCTCTCGGGCGTTTGACGCATCGGTCTGCAATCGTTTTTTTAACGTTCGATCCGCCAACCTCAGATAAATATCGGCGTTGTGCGGCAGTCTTCGTCAGTGCGGCGTGCTGATGTACGCCTCCCGCCTCGGAACACGCAAGCCTTGATCTCGAAGCTTTTACGAGACCGCTCAAACAATGAAAAATAAAAAAACAGGCCAAGGGTATCGGAATCTTTATGGTTCGTTGCCGGACAAGGGCAGAATAAAGATCAGCCTCGGGCCGGGCCGGCGCTGCCCAGCAGGCCGTTGATTTCATCCAGGCTGTCGATGTGACGCCAGGCCTGCAATGCGCGGTTGCGATAGGCCACCAGCGGGATGCCGGCGGCGTCGGCCGCCATTTCGTCCACCTCTGAATCGCCGATATAAATGGTTTCGGCCGGGTTGAGTTGTAAGGTGGTCAATACGTGGTTCAGGATGTCGGGCGCCGGTTTGGGCGCCGGGACATCCGAGGCGGTGACCACCAGGTCGAAACCGCTGACCAGGCCATGAACCTCCATGACCGCGTCCATGGTGTCCGAACGATTGGTGCCGACGGCGGTTTTGATCCGGGGCCGCAGCTGCCGCAGCAGGGGTTTTAAATGGGGCTCCAGGGTCATCATGGGGATGAAGTCCCGGTATCCCATCTCATGGCGATAGGCGCGTGCGGTTTCCAGCTGGTCGGCGTCCTCGAAAAGATAGCGCAGGGCATTGTCCACCGTGTGCATGTGGCAGTAAGCAAATTGCTCCGGGGTCAATCGCGGCCGATCCAAATGTTTTAGAATGCGGTTGTAGTAGGCGCTGTTGGCCGCCGTTGTATCGAACATGACCCCGTCGCAATCGAAGATGACCGCTTTGATCGGATCGGGGGTCATGGCTGCGCTGGTTCCGGTTTCGGGCCCGTGGCGATGGTGCCGTAGACATGGATGGGGATTTTGGGTTTTAACGGATTGTCGGTCGATAGAAACAAGGTATCGTAATATTTCCCCGGGGAGGTCTTGGTGTTTTCCACGGTAACGACATAGGACTTGCCCTCCGGGGTTTCCTGCTCTTTCATTTCGTACTGGATGTTTACGCCGTTTTTCGCGCTGACCTCGGTTACCTTGAAGGGGTAGCTGGCGCGCGGTTTCACGACCAGTTCCTGGCGCATGGGCTGTCCAATGTAGCCCCGCAGGATGATGCGTTCGGGGTGGATATCGGCAAAGACTTCCACCGAACCCGCGACCGTCAATAGCAGCCGCGGGCGCTTGGGGTCGTTGGAAACGACCGTGACGGTTTTTTTCATGTTATGGCCGCCATAGCCATTGGTATAGATTTTGATTCGAATCTGTCCCTCGCCGCCGGCGGGGATCTGTCTCGGAAACGAGACGGCGGTGCACCCTCAGCCGGTCTGTACTTTTTCGATGGCCAGCTCGCCGGTCCCGCGATTGTAGACGCGGAAGTCGTGAACGACCTCGGTGCCGTCAACTACGGCATCGAAGGTGTAGAGCGGTTCGGGGATCATGATATTGGGGGGGGCGGCCTGGTCGGTGGTGTTCGTTTCGCCGTCGCTGGTCTGGGTTTTCGTCACATCAATGGTATCGGCCACAAGGGGCGATGCGATTTGCAATGACAACAGAATAAGCGTGATGAACAGTATCAACCGGATCGAGCGATTCATGATAGTTCCATTCTCCTTGGTCGACAGGTTCGGCCACCCCGGGATCGTCTTCCGTGTGTCGGCCCGGGGAGGGACCGATATCTGGTTTTACGCGATGCCTAACAGTTGCGATTTTCAGACGTATGCCTTCCCCGTTTCCCGGGATGCGACCGTACCCTCCAACATCCGACATTTGCAGCGTCTGTCAAGGCCATCGGGCACATTGGCATTCATTCTCCAAAAGACTTAAATTACATCATAAAAAGGGGATCGACGTCAACGATTACCTTGACGGAAGCCGCCCCCTGGGAAGGCCCCATTGCCTGCAGCAGGTGCCGCGCGAAACGGTTCAGGGCCGAAGACTGGGGCCCCTTGACCAGCAGTTGCCAGCGGAATCGGCCGGCGACCTGGTGCAGGGCCGCCTCCACCGGACCCAGAATGGCGATTTGGCGATAGCGGGCAGCATCGCTTTGCAGGAGGGCGCGGCCGGTGGCGCCTAAATTTTCAGCGGTTTCCCGAACCACGCCCCGGTTTTTGCCGGTTATCAGAAACTGGATCATGCGGCTGTAGGGAGGATAGCCCAGTTCGTTGCGGGATTGGATTTCCCGGTCATAGAAGGCCTGGAAATTTTGTTGTCGAGCGGCAGTGATGGTGAAATGGTCCGGGGTGTAGGTCTGCAAGATGACGCGTCCGGGCCGTTCACCGCGCCCTGCGCGTCCGGCCACCTGGGCCAGGAGTTGAAAAGTGCGTTCACTCGACCGGAAATCGGGAAAATTGAGGGCGCTGTCGGCACAGACGATGCCGACCAGAGTGATGTTGGGGAAGTCATGACCCTTGGCCACCATCTGGGTACCGATGAGGATGTCGATCGTCCCCTGCTGAAGGTCTTTCAGAATCCTCAGCAGGCTGCCTTTGCGGCGGGTGGTGTCGTGGTCCATGCGGGCTGTGCGGGCCTTGGGGAAAAACTGGGCCATGGCCTCCGCCAGCTTTTCGGTCCCCAATCCAAAGTGCCAGAGTTTGGTCGAACCACAGGATGTGCAGGCCTGGTTCGCGGCCTGACTGTGGCCGCAATAGTGGCAGCGGTAGGCATTCGCGCCACGATGGTAGGTGAGCGTAATACTGCAATTGCGGCATCGCACCGGAGTGCCGCAAGCGGCGCAGTGGGGGTAATTGGCATACCCTCTGCGATTCAGAAAAAGAAGGGCCTGTTCGCCTTTTTCAAGGGTCTGTCGAATGGCCGTCAACAGTTCCGGCGTGAGATGTTTTCCCAGGCCGCGCTCTTGGCGCACGGGGGCGAGATCCACGATTTCAACTTCCGGCAGCGGCTGGGGGGTCACCCGCTGCATCATGCGGACGTGGGTGAAACGGCCGCTGCGCGCGTTGTGATAGGCCTGGACCGAGGGGGTGGCCGACCCCAGCAGCACCGGGCAACTGTTTTGTTTGGCCCGCACGACGGCAAGATCGCGGGCATTGTAGCGTAGATTGTTGTCCTGTTTGTAGGAAGGATCGTGCTCCTCATCCACCACGATAAGGCCGATATGCCGCAAGGGCGCAAAGATGGCTGAGCGCGCCCCGATCACGATGGCGGCTTCCTGTCGAAGGATGCGCATCCACTGGTCCAGCCGTTCGCCGGCCGAGAGGCCACTGTGAAGGACGGCAATCTTGTCGCCGAAACGAGCCCGGAACCGTCGCTCCATTTGCGAAATAAGGGCAATTTCGGGAACCAGGACAAGGGCGGTCTTCTGCCGGGCGACGGTGTCGGCCACCATGTTCAGGTAAACCTCAGTTTTACCGCTGCCCGTCACCCCTTCCAACAGGATCGGCGCAAAGCCCTTTTCCCGGGCCTGATGAATGTCCATCAGGGCCTGCTGCTGTTCCGGCGTCAACTCCGGGGGATGATCTGGTAGAATCGGTTCGCCGAAGGGGTCCCGATAGGCCTCGCTTTCGTGCACCGTTACAAAACCCCGGGCCGCCATGCCACGGACGATCGACGCGGCATTGGGCAAGACCTTGCGGAGTTGTTGGAGGGGCGCTTCGCCGTTTTGGGAAAGGGCGTCCAGGACGGTTTGCCGCTGGGGGGTAACGCGCTCTCCGGGGATATCCGGGCGCACGAGACGCACCCATTTTTGCCGCTTGGGCCGTGTCCGGCCGCCCCGCAGTGTTTTTTTGCGGCTTACCCAGCCGCATTGTTCCATGGCATTCAGCAGGCGGCCCGGCACCGGGCGATCGAGATGGGTATTCAGCTCCTTGAGCCGGCAGGCGCCGTTTTTGAGGCAGTCTAATACGGCTTGTTCCACGTCGGTGAGAACGGTTTCATCCGGCAACTGACAGGCCGCCTCGGTTATCGCGTACTGGTTGAACTCATAAAGATTGAGACCGCCGGGCAGCGCCCCCCGGATGACTTCGCCCAAGGGATAGATATAGTAATCGGCGATCCAGCGGAAAAAGGGAATCATGTCCTCCGTAAACAAGGATTCCGTATCCAGAACATCCAGGATGGTTTTTAATTCGGTCGAGGGGGATGCCAGTGCCGGACCCAGTACATAGCCGGTGACACGGCGTGGACCGAAAGGCACCAGAACCCGGCGGCCCGGAACGGTCGACGGGAGAAGGTCGGGAGGCGCCAGGTAGGTGAAGGTTCCCCACACCGGCAGGGCAATGGCAATGTCAAGATGTGTCGCTGGTGATGGCATATCGTTGGATTCTAACCGATCTTGCGATGGCAGAAAATAGTAACAACCCCCTGGGAATACAAATGTTTTTTCCTTGACAGGCGGGAGTTCATTTTCTACCCTTAAAAGGCTAAAGCAATAGAGGTTCGAGGCCTTGCCACGTTCCATCGCGTTGGATGGAACCGCACTATAGGCAGGACCCGGGCCGTATTCAAGCGCTTATTGCGTATCTGGACGGATGCCGGGGCCGCTCCGCATCGGACGCCGGCGTGTTGGGACCATCTGGTTGATGTTCCGGCTGTTTCAACCGATGGGTTTTCTCACCCTTGTTAAGGAGACTTACCATGCGAAAGTTAATAACGTATACGGTGGTTATGGTGCTCGGTCTGTCCATTGCCCTGGGGCCGCTGCCGGCACTGGCCATGCAGGACACCGATGTGTTCGTCTATCGAAACGCACCCAGTGGTGAAGCCATGATCGGGGACGCCCTGATCGTTCGCCCGGTATCCCTGGTCTGCCTGGGGGTTTCCAGCCTTGTTTTTCTCATTGGATGGCCGTTTGCCGCGGCGGGCGGAAACGAGGATGAGGCCAAACAAGCCCTTCTGAAGGACCCCGTCCAGTATACCTTCAAACGCCCATTAGGTGATTTCTGATTCATACGCGGCGATCAATGGGGGGGGCGGGCTTGAACCGCCGTCACCGCCATTGATCGGGGTGACGGCACCAGTTTTCGACTGACAAAACACCTGCTTTGTGGTACTGCTAACCGGCTCTTTTTTAAGGGCCGGTTTTTTAATGGAATAACGGAATTCAAAAAAGGAGGACGCCGTGCCCTTATGTGTCGTGGACCATCCGCTGATCAAACATAAATTGGGATTAATGCGTGAGCATGACATCACCGTCAAGGATTTCCGGGATATCGCCTCGGAACTTGCCAGTCTGTTGACCTTCGAAGCCACCAAGGACCTGGAAACCGAGAAGCGGACCATCAAGGGGTGGGCCGGGGATGTGGTCGTCGAAGGCATCAAGGGAAAAAAAATTACGGTCGTTCCTATCCTGCGGGCGGGTCTGGGCATGATGGCTGGGGTGCTCAACCTGATTCCGTCGGCCAAAGTCAGTGTGGTGGGGCTTTACCGCAACGAGGATACCCTCGAGCCGGTCAAATACTATGTCAAAATGACCAGCCAGATCGAGGACCGCATCGCACTGATTCTCGATCCCATGTTGGCCACCGGGGGCACCCTGATTGCCACCATCGACATGCTTAAGGAGGCTGGCTGCCGTAAAATTCGCGGCATTTTTCTCGTGGCGGCGCCGGAGGGGCTTAAAAAAGTCCAAAAGCGGCATCCGGACGTGGATATCTATGTCGCCGCCGTCGATGAACGCTTGAACGATATCGGCTATATTCTGCCCGGTCTGGGTGATGCCGGCGATAAAATCTTTGGAACCAAATAGGGTCTGACGTGATAGGCGCACCAAAGGGTTCGGTGTGTCGCCTGACGGCATGCATCAGCGGCAGGGCATCCTCTGCCGCCCTGCGGCGCGGTCTTCGATGCATCCAGCTAACCTTACGGGGGTTGCCAAAGGTGCCCGAATAGGGTTTCGGTCACCACATCCGGTTTATTTCATTGGCGTTCAATCCGCACACAGAGGAGGTTTAATGGCCCCGAACAATTCGTTGACAACCTACCAGTTCAGAATCAAAGACAGCCTTATCGGTGCCCAGATGATGTTTGTCGCCTTTGGCGCCCTGGTCCTCGTGCCGCTCCTGACGGGGTTGGACTCCAACGTGGCCCTTTTCACGGCGGGCGCGGGTACGCTCGTCTTCCAACTCATCACCAAGCGGATGGTGCCGATTTTTCTGGCCTCCTCGTTCGCGTTCATTGCACCGATCATCTACGGTGTTCAGACATGGGGCATTCCTTCCACCATGTGCGGCCTGGTGGCTGCAGGATTGCTCTATATCGTGCTGAGCCTGTGCATCAAGGCTTTCGGTTCCGGTTTCCTGCATCGCATTCTGCCGCCGGTCGTGGTGGGGCCGGTGATCATGGTGATCGGCCTTGTGCTGGCGCCGGTGGCAGTCCACATGGCCATGGGCCGGACCGGTGACGGCGCGGCCTGGCTGGTGCCTGAAAAAACAGCCATGATCGTGGCCGGTGTGGCGCTGCTGACGACGATTATCACCTCCCTCCTGGGCAAGGGCTGGTTCAAGCTGATTCCCATTCTGGTCGGTGTGATGGCCGGGTATATCACGGCGTTGATTCTGGACGGTATAGGGGTCTCCGGCGCCATCCAATCCACTTTCGATCCGGGGCAATTGAAGAATTTCACCGGGCCCGCCCTGGTCAGCTTCCAGCCCCTGGTGGATGCCCCCTGGTTTGCCGTTCCCAATTTTGTTTTTCCGGAGTGGAACCTGCAGGCAATTTTCTTTATCGTGCCGGTAGCGATTGCGCCGGCCATCGAACATTTCGGTGACATCCTGGCGATCGGCAACGTTACCGGCAAAGACTTCGTGAAAGAACCCGGGATTCATCGCACCATGATGGGCGACGGCATTGCGACGTCGCTGGCCTCTTTCCTTGGGGGACCACCGAACACGACCTATTCCGAAGTGACCGGGGCGGTTACCCTGACGCGGGCCTTCAATCCGGCCATCATGACCTGGGCGGCCATTTTTGCCATCCTGCTGGCCTTTGTTGGAAAAGTCGGCGCACTGCTGCAGACCATCCCGGTGCCGGTCATGGGCGGCATCATGCTTCTGCTTTTCGGAGCGATTACGGTGGTGGGCCTCAACACGCTGGTACGGGCCGGTGATGACCTGACCGAGGCGCGCAACTTGTGCATCGTTTCGCTGATCCTGGTATGCGGCATCGGCGGGATGGTGCTGTCTTTCGGGAAATTCACCTTGGGCGGCATCGGCATGGCCGGTATTCTGGGGGTCGTTCTGAACCTGGTACTGCCCAAGAAGAAAGCCTGATCCGCGGCGAATCGCTGATCGCAACTATCGAGTGGTTCAAAGCCGGTGATGCTGTTTCGTGACGGGATCACCGGCTTTTTTATGGCGGCTACCCGCGTTCGGCGATGGGGACGTAATCACTCACGGCCGGACCGATATAGATCTGTCGCGGGCGCGAAAGCTTCCAGTTGGGGTCGTCCATGCTTTCCTTCCACTGGGCGATCCATCCCGGCAGCCGACCGATGGCAAACATGACGGTAAACATGTTGGTGGGAATGCCGATGGCCCGCAGGATGATACCACTGTAGAAGTCCACGTTCGGGTAGAGATTGTGTTCGATAAAATAATCGTCCTTAAGGACGATTTCTTCCAGTTCTTTGGCCAGGTCCAGGAGGGGGTCGCTGATCTTGAGTTTGTCAAGTACCCGGTCGCACATGGCTTTGATGATTTTGGCGCGCGGATCGTAGGTTTTGTAAACCCGGTGGCCGAATCCCATGAGACGGAAAGGGTCCTGACGGTCCTTGGCGCGGTCGACATAGTGTTGCATACCGGAACCGCTGCTGGCGATATCCTCAAGCATTTCGATCACGGCCTGATTGGCGCCGCCGTGCAGGGGGCCCCAAAGTGCGGCGATGCCGGCGGAAATGGCGGCATAGAGATTGACCCGGCCGGAGCCGACCATGCGCACGGCCGAGGTTGAGCAATTCTGCTCGTGATCGGCATGCAGGATCCAGAAGACATTCAGCGCCTCCACCAGGTCGTCGTCAATCTCGTAGGGTTTGACCGGCGAATCGAACATCATGTTGAGAAAATTGGCGCAGTAAGACAGGTCCGGACGCGGGTAGACAACGGTGTGCCCACGGGACATCTTATACGACATGGCCGCCAAGGTCCGCACTTTGGAGAGCAGGCGGGTCACGGTCACGTCGATCTCTTCCTCGACGGTCTGAGTCTGGAGTTCCGGGTAAAAGCTGCGCAGGGCATTCACCATGCTGGACAAAATCCCCATGGGGTGGGACCCTTTGGGGAAATTCTGATAGAAGACTTTCATGTCCTCATGCACCAGCGAGGCGTCGTTCAGCAGAACGGAAAATCGATTCAGTTCCCGTCGCGTCGGCAGATACCCCCGGACGAGGAGAAAAGCGGTCTCCCGAAAGGTCGAATACTTCGCCAACTGCTCCACCGGGATGCCGCGGTAGCGCAGGATGCCTTTCTCCCCATCCATGAAGGTGATGGCACTGGTGCAGCTTCCGGTATTGGCGTAGCCGCTGTCCAGTGTGATCAGGCCCGAGGCATCCCGAAGTTTGGCTATGTCGATTCCTTTTTCACCTTCGGTCCCCTCGACGACCGGCAACTGGTAGGTTTGTCCTTTGTAGGTGAGCGTCGCCATTTCCGTCATCATCCATATCCTCCTGAAAGTAATTTGGGTTCGGTCCGTTGCGCGTATTGGGGTGTCCGGTGTTTGGCGTGACATGCGTAACCTGAAACGGGGTGGCATTGACACGGCAAATGGTGCGGCCTGCTGTCGTGCGTGGATATACGAAGATTGTATTTATAGACGACCAGGGGATGATGGGTCAAGCGGATTGTCGCGACGGTAGCCGGGAGGAAGCATCTGTGAGGCGTTTACACGGTGTCCTCTTTATGGTAATTGGTTGGCCAGGATCCGGCATTCCTGCCTTTCACCTCTCTACCCCATAGCGACGTTGCATCAACCGGCATGGCTCGGCGCGGATCGTGTCCTACGGCAATCATCATGCCCTTTGCCCCACAAGGAGACGTGGCCCATGTCATTCAAAGATCAGTTGCGGAAGAAGATTGAAATCAATACGCTGGCCGTCCGTATCAAGGCGTCCATAGGGCCGCCGGACAGCGGCCGTCGTGTGGACAAGGATCTGGTGCGGCAACTGTTGGCAGAAGGCGGGTATGAGAAAATCATCGAGCGGGATATGGAACTCTACCGGCTCGCCCCGTCAGGTGACACGCCGCGGTTGCTGGTGCTCGACAACGACCTGCCCATTTATGGCACAAGCGTCGAAGATGTTGTGCTGCGGAAAAGCCCGGTTGTCAAAGAAATGCTGAACATCCGCAATGTCATGAAAATTTTAAACGATGCGGATGTCGTCATCAGCAAAAAGGATGTCTCGCTTAATACCCTGCGCGAAGAACTGATTGCCGGACTGGATTTGCGATTCACAGCAGAAGATATTGACGATCTGGTGTATGACGGTCGCAGTGCGATAGCGAACCGCTATGCCGATGGTGTCCAGGAGACATTGCGTTTCCTGGCAGAGCTTCTGGGATACGCGCCGGCACCCAAGGCGCTGCAGGTGCCGCACCATACCGTCTGGGGGGCTTTCGGGAAAAGTCCCGCTGGAACAATATTTGGCCCCATCGTGCTTTACGATGCCATGCACAACGCCTTGAAACAAATCCAGCAGCCCATCGATTGGTCCAACCCGGAGGACATGGCGCGCTATGAAGCCGTGGTGTCGGACGCGACGTCTGCGAATCAAAATGGCGAAGCGGTCTTCACGGCGCTCGGAAAGCGTATTCTTTCGCGATAGGTGGCGTTGATCATCGTTACGACGGAGCCCTGCCGCTTGGTGTCAGGCGCGCAGGGGATGCTTGTAATAGGCGATTCCGGTGGATTCCGGTCCCATGTTGAGGCCGATGGACGGACTGTAATACGCGTCAAAAATATCCACGCATTTAAATTCGGCTTGAAATACGTCCCGCAGGCTTTCGATGATGGATACTTCGGCGGCGGTTTGCAGGATGGCGAGCGTTATCGGACGCCCGGCAATATCTTCCCGTATCATATCGAGCATGGCCAGAATCATGTTTTTCTGTTCGCCGAACAGTTTGGTTTTGACCACATTTTCCCCATTTTCGATGGCCATGACCGGCTTGACTTTCATGGCGGTGCCCAGCAGTGATTTAAAACCGCTGATTTTTTTCCCCTTCCGCAGATATTTCAAATCAGGGACGGCAAAGAAGGCCGATATATTCCGCAGGATGTGATTTACCTGATGCGTGATTTCTTCGATGGAACGGCCTTTCTGGGCCATGCGGGCGGCCGCAATCACCGGAATACCATAGGCCATGCTGCACTGCAGGGAGTCAATGATAACAACCTGGCAATTGTGGCTGTCTTTGAAATCGTCGTGCACCTTCAACGCGATGTCGTATGTACCGCTCAATTTGCTGGAAACGTGAACGAAGACGAGCCCGTCGTATTCGTAGGTCAGTTTTTTATAGATCAGGGCATAATCCTCGTACGTGACGGGCTGCGAAACCATTGTTTTATAGTGGTGAAAGTTGCGATAAAATTCTGCCGAGGAGAGGTCAATACCGTCCCGGTAGACCTTGCCGTCCAGTACGATATTGGTGGGAATGGTATGGATGCCGAGGGCCTTTTTCAGCTTTTCTGGGATGTCGGCCGTGTTGTCCGTTACGATACCAATTTTTTTAGGCATGCAGATCTCTTTCGGTGGTGATGGGCGTCATGCTTGGCCGCTGAATAATAAGGGCGGCTTAACACAATCGGCGACAGCCGGGCCGCGTCCGGAACATGCCGTCATGATAAGGTTGCAGGACTTCTATCTCATTTTTTGGGCGGACTGACAAGCCGGTCGCCGGGGGTCGTTGACTTTGGCTGGTATCTGATATATCTGGAATCCATATTCACTTATTGAACGACGTCCGAGCGAAAAAAATGATAGGGCGGGGGCGGCCGGAGGGACAACCCGGTATGCTTATAAAGGAGAGAGCGTGACGATATTGAACGTGAAATCCCTGCGGGAGCAGGTGTATGAATACATCCGCGATGAAATGCACGCGGGTAACATTCTGCCCAATTCGACCTTGAACCTGAACCAGATCAGTGACCATCTGGGAATCAGCAAAACCCCCCTGCGCGATGCCTTGATCCGGATGGAGGTGGAAGGTTTCGTGACGATCATGCCGCGTCGCGGTGTGGTGGTGAACGCCCTCACGATCCAAGACGTAAAGAATTTTTATCAGATCTGCGGCGCGCTGGAAGGGTCAGTCGTTGCGTCTGTTTTCGATCGGTTTGACGGCCGTCATATTGCCGTGATGCGTCAGCTCAATTCTGAAATGCGGGCGGCGGTGCATCGCGAGGAATTCGATACCTACTACAAGCTGAACATTCAATTTCACGATGTGTTCCTCAACCTTTCCGACAACCCGATGATCCGGACCATGCTGATGCCGTTGAAGCGGCGATTGTACGATTTCCAGCGGCGCCCCTATGTCAAGGAATGGGAATTGCGCAACACCCAGGAGCATGACCAGTTTATCGACAGCATTAAAGCGGGGGACCTCGCGGATGCGGTTCGGATGCTGCGGGATGTGCACTGGTCTTTCAGCGAACAGGAAGAATACATTCGTGCCTTTCATCAGCGCGATGCCAAAGCGAACCGTTCCCGGACCGGAATACGGTCATAGCACCCGGTTGGCCTATCGGGCCCGCCCGCTTCCCGTCATTCGCCACGATTGATCTTTATAACGGTAACAATCTGAATTTATATAGATTATCAGGAAATAAGACCACCTTTATTTTACCCTTGACAACGGACCTGAAGTCTGATGTATCAGATATTAAGTTTCTACCAAGTTCTTGTATGATGGTGCCATCAATGTGCGCCATTTTAAACCACTTTTGTAATATGCAAGCCGCAAAAATGCGTCAACTTTTTCAAGGAGGAATGGGACAATGAGCAAGCAAAAAATGACCACGGAAGAAGCTTTTGTGAAAGTTCTGCAGATGCATGGCATCGAACACGCGTTTGGTATCATCGGGTCGGCCATGATGGCGATTTCCGACCTGTTTCCCAAAGCCGGCATTACGTTCTGGGATTGCGGGCATGAGGGCAATGCCGGGATGATGGCCGACGGCTTCACCCGCGCTTCCGGCAAGATGTCCATGATGGTGGCCCAGAACGGCCCCGGCATCACCAATTTCGTTACCCCGGTGAAAACAGCCTACTGGAACCATACCCCCCTGCTGCTGGTCACCCCCCAGGCGGCCAACATGACCATGGGCCAGGGCGGCTTCCAGGAAATTCCGCAGATGGCTGTTTTTGAGGACATGGTGGCCTATCAGGAAGAGGTGCTGCATCCCTCCCGCATCGCCGAGGTCCTCAACCGGGTGATCATGAAGGCCAAACGCGCTTCGGCCCCGGCCCAGATCAATATTCCCCGTGATTTCTGGACCCAGGTGATCGAGATCGAACTGC
The DNA here is from genome assembly GCA_014237395.1 of Desulfobacteraceae bacterium. Taxonomy (GTDB): domain Bacteria; phylum Desulfobacterota; class Desulfobacteria; order Desulfobacterales; family UBA5852; genus JABZFP01. The sequence continues at coordinate 662,894 of JABZFP010000030.1, forward strand.
CCGCCATTGTGGCTTTCGAACGTCCGGCCGGTGGCGAGGACGCTATCGCACGGGCGGCCGAACTTCTTTCCAATGCCAAGTTCCCCGTCATTTTGAACGGCGGCGGTGTGGTGATCGGCGGCGCCATCAAGGACGCCATGGCACTGGCCGAACGTCTGGACGCGCCGGTCTGCTGCGGTTACCAGCACAATGACGCCTTCCCTGGCAGTCACCCGCTGTTTGCCGGCCCCTTGGGTTACAACGGCTCTAAGGCCGGTATGGAGTTGATTTCCAAAGCTGACGTTGTTTTGGCGCTGGGCACCCGTCTGAACCCCTTTTCGACCCTGCCGGGCTACGGCATCGACTACTGGCCGGCTGGTGCGGCGATTATTCAGGTGGACATCAATCCCGATCGCATTGGGCTCACCAAGCCGGTTACCGTGGGCATTGTCGGCGATACCAAGAAAGTGGCCAATGGTATTTTGGCCAAACTTTCCGCCACGGCCGGCGACGCCGGTCGTGCCGAACGTAAAGCCACCATCGTGCAAACCAAAGCGGATTGGGCCAAACAACTGGCCACCATGGATCATGAAGAAGACGATCCCGGTACGACCTGGAATGAGCGTGCCCGCAACCGTGAGCCGCAGAAAATAACAGCCCGTATGGCCTGGCGCGCCATCACAGCGGCCCTTCCCAAGGAAGCGATCATTTCCTCCGACATCGGCAACAACTGCGCCATCGGAAATGCCTATCCGACCTTCGAAGAAGGCCGCAAATATCTGGCGCCGGGGATGTTCGGCCCCTGTGGCTACGGTTTCCCGGCCATTTTGGGTGCCAAAATCGCGCAGCCCGACGTTCCCGTGGTCGGTTTTGCCGGTGACGGTGCCTTCGGTATTTCAATGAACGAAATGAGTGCCTGCGGCCGCGACAATTGGCCCGCGATCACCATGATTATTTTCCGCAACTACCAGTGGGGCGCTGAGAAACGCAACACCACCCTCTGGTTCGATGATAATTTCGTCGGGACCGAATTGGACCTGGATGTCTCCTACGCGGGCATTGCACGTGCGTGCGGGCAGGAGGGGGTTCAAGTTACTTCCATGGACGATTTGACGGAGAAGCTGAAGGTTGCCATCAAGGCCCAGATGGAAGAGGGCAAGACCACGTTTATCGAAGTTCTGTTGAATCAGGAACTGGGCGAACCGTTCCGTCGTGACGCGATGAAAAAGCCGGTTGCTGTTGCGGGGATCGATCCTGCCGACATGCGTCCCCAGAAAGGCGTGTAATGGCTATCGCCGTTTAATGGCGTCGGTATCGAATCAACTGTCATAAATCCTATTAGGAGAAAGACCATGGAAGCGACCGTCAATTGGAACGCATACGATGTTGAAGAGATGGTGCGTGGCGACCGGGACTACCTGTGGCACCATATCAAGCCCCACAAACTCTTCCAAAACGGTGAACAGATGATCATCGTGGAAGGGAAGGGGCTGATCGTAAAGGATATTCGCGGCCGTGAATACCTGGACGCCACCTCCGGCGGGGTCTGGAGTGTCATGGTCGGCCATGGGCGCGAAAGCGTGGCCAAGGTGGTATACGACCAGTTGGTGAAACTGGGCTACTACGCAGGATCGGTCGGCAATATCCCGACCATTAAATTTGCCGCCAAACTGGTGGAATTGCTGCCGCGGTTAAATAAGGTCTATTTTTCCAACAGTGGCTCCGAAGCCAATGAAAAGGCCTTCAAGATCGTTCGCCAGCTGTCGCATATGGATGCTGATCGTCAGGGGAAATACAAGATTCTCTACCGTGACCGGGATTACCACGGCACCACCATCGGTACCCTCAGCGCCACCGGGCAGCATGAGCGCAAACAGGATTTTGGTCCCTTTGCCGAAGGGTTTGTCGAGTTTCCCCATGCCTGCTGCTATCGCTGTCCTTTTGATCTTGCCTATCCGGACTGTGATATCAAATGTGCGCGCTGTGTCGAAGATGTCATCCTGAAGGAAGGACCTGAAACGGTCGGTGGCTGTATCGTCGAACCCATTACGGCCGGCGGCGGGATTATTCCGCCGGTCAAGGAATACTATCCGATCCTGCAGGCGATCTGCCGCAAGTATGGGGTCTACCTGATCATGGATGAAGTGGTGTGCGGTTTCGGGCGGACGGGCAAGTTCTGGGGCCATGCGCAGTATGACGTGGATCCGGAAATTGTGACGATGGCCAAGGGCTTGGCCAGTTCCTACATGCCGCTTTCGGCCACCGTCGTCAAGGATGCGATCTACGACAAATTCCTTTGCGATCCAGCCAGTGAAGACCAGCGCATGAATTACTTCCGGGATATCAGTACTTACGGCGGCTGTGCCGGTGCAACGGCTGCCGCCCTGGAGAGCACCCGCATCATCGAAGAAGAAAACCTGGTGGAAAACAGCCGAGTGGTGGGGGCCTACTTTCTCGACCAGCTCAATGGACTGGCGGACTTGCCCATGGTGGGAGATGTCCGTGGTGTGGGCCTCTTTGCCGGACTTGAATTCGTTAAAGACAAAACCACCAAGGAGCCGATTTCGGAAGGCGATATGGGACGCATCATGGGGCTGGTGGCACAGGAAGGGGTGCTTGTCGGGAAAACGACCAGCAGCCTCCCCGGCAACAACACCATCATGAATTTTGCCCCGGCGTTGGTTGCCACCCGGAGCGACATCGACCGCATTGTCGGTGCCGTCAAAAATGCGCTTGAAAAATACTGATAAAATGATTTGATCGCCGGATAGGCAGCTGATAAAAAGCCGCTATGGCAAAACCAATTTGAGGGGGAGGACGCTATGATCGTTGGGATACTGAAAGAGATCAAAACCGAAGAAAACCGCGTGTGCATGACACCGGCCGGTGCCGAAGTGATGAAGATGAACGGTCACCAGGTGCTGGTGGAAAAGCGCGCCGGTGTCGGCAGCGGATTCGAGGACAGCGATTATGCCGCTGTGGGGGCGGAACTGGTGGCAACGCCCCAGGAGATCTACGAACGCGCCGACATGGTGATGCACGTAAAAGAGCCGCTGCCTTCCGAATACGACATGATCCGGGAAGGACAGATCGTTTTCACCTACCTGCACCTGGCGGCCGCCGAAGAACTGACTCTTGCCATGATGAAAAGCGGTTGCATCGGCATTGCCTACGAAACGATCCAGAAAGCCGACCGCTCCCTGCCGCTGTTGACCCCCATGAGTGAAGTGGCCGGCCGCATGGCAATCCAGGAAGGGGCCAAATACCTGGAGATGCCCCAGGGCGGGCAGGGGGTTCTGCTTGGCGGTGTGCCCGGTGTCGAACCCGCCACGGTCGTCGTGATCGGCGGCGGGGTCGTGGGGACCAATGCGGCCAAGATGGCCTGCGGTCTGGGCGCCAAGGTATACATCCTTGACATGAACCTCGACCGTTTGCGGTATCTGAGCGACGTGATGCCGGCCAACTGTTATCCGCTGATGTCCAGCCCGGCCGCCATCCGCAGCCTCCTGAAGGAAGCGGATCTGGTGGTGGGCGCCGTACTGATTCCAGGCGCCAAAGCCCCGCGGCTGGTGACCAACGATATGATCAGGGAAATGAAGAAGGGCGCGGTATTGGTGGACGTGGCCATCGATCAGGGCGGGTGCTTCGAGTGCTCGCGGGCCACCACGCACACCGACCCGGTGTTTAAGCAGGACGGGGTGTTGGTTTACTGCGTGGCCAATATGCCCGGAGCGGTCGCCAAGACGTCCACCCTGGCGCTGACCAACGCGACCCTGCCGTATGCGTTGCAGATCGCCAACAAGGGCTGGCAGCGGGCCAGTGTGGAGAACAAAGAAATTCGCCTTGGGCTCAATATCGTCAAGGGCAAGGTTACCTTCCGGGGCGTCGCCGAGGCGTTCGATCTGGAATATGTTGACGCCGACACGCTCATTTAAACGATCTTGAGGTAAAGGCCGTCAACAGCATTGTACCTTTCGCTATCGTTGTGTCCGGCACCATTTCCGTCAATGGAGGTGGTGCCGGTGTTATTTTGTGCCTTTCAATTGCAGCGCGGTATGATCAAGGCGTTTGAACGCAAACCTCGTTGCGTTTGGGATATAGCCGGTTTTCACAATCGGGTCATCTTCGGGATACGCTCAATGCCCTGCCCGTGGCCGGAATCTGTCAAAATTGAAGTTGTCAGAAATAATCCGCTTTTGCTATTGTTGCACCGCAGATTAATTTTTGTTAGTCAAAATAAGCCTTTTCTACATTAAGTCGGCATCCCCGCCTTACCGTGCAAACGGCTCAAATCAAGTTTTGACGTAATGAATCTCAAATCCGGATTCATTTTGGATATCCCGGTTGATGAAGCTGTAATATTCAACATCAGACCCAATCCCTATATTTGATTGAAAGTGTCTCAGAATAATTTCTGCCTGTTATTATCCTGCATCAGGATAATAACGTGTTAAGTTTAATAAACTGCTACGTGACACATTTTGGTGGGGGAAGCATGACGAAAGTCGATAATCCTGAGAAAGGCATCTGTTCTGACGAAGACCGGGCTCGAATGGTCGTTCGAATAGCCGAAGTGGCCCAGGCTCATTGCATCATCTGTGTCACTGAGAGTGGAGCCTTTGCTAGACACCTTCTGGGCTTCACAAGTCAATACCGTATCATTGCCGCCACGGCGACCCCCGAGACATGCGATTCCCTGGCTGAAGCCGGTCTGGTGACAATACGTTTGCCACTTCACGCGATCGACAAACACAGACAGATCCGCCATGTTCTCTCTGTTGCGCTTAAATCGAACAATGTTTCGGCCGGGGAACTTGTCGTTTGTGCTGTGGGCCAAGATGTCTACCCCGGCGAGGCCAACTTGGTTGTTGTGACGGAGGTGGAACCGGACCTTGAAGAGCTGGTTATTACTGATCTGGTGAAGCTGACAGACGGGATTAGGCCCAAGGCCCTCGACTGTGCTGTCACCATTGCCTGCAAGATTGGAAGGGCTGCCCGACGTGGGAAGCGGATCGGCGCTATATTTATGCTTGGCGATTCAATAGAGGTTCTGAAAGGCTCCAGGCAACTCATACCCAATCCGTTCAAAGGACACGAGTATGCCGACCGGACGATCATGAACTTGGAAATCCACGACGCAATCGTTGAGCTGGCCAAGCTCGACGGCGCCTTCGTCATCCGCGGCGATGGCTTCGTCCAAACAGCAGGTGTGTTCCTATCAGCCTTCGAGGTGGACGTGGAGTTGCCCGCCGGTTTGGGAACTCGACACGCGGCGGCCGCTGCCGTCACAGCCCGTTCCGCTGCCACAGGGGTCGTTGTATCAGCGACCGACGGTAACGTTCGTGTATTTTCTGCCGGCCGGATGGTGCTTAGAATGGATCCCGACATAGCGCATGGTCCAATTCGCATGGGCGAGTGAAGCCGAGTAGACCAGGAATCACTTAACAATGCCATGCAGGCGGACGCTCGTACCTCGCGCCGCTGACGGCCACGTTCTGTTTAATCTGGTAAGGAGTGAGAATGTTCGAAATGTTAGAGAGAATCAACGAACGGCCTGAACCGTTTCAATTCTACACCGCCAGCGACTTATGGACGGATGACCATACGTCTGCCCAGATGCTCTCATATCACCTCAATGATGATATTGACCTTTCGTCTCGAAATGCGCGGTTTGTCAATCAATCTGTGGAATGGATCGCTTCCCGCTTCAATCTTGGTGCGGGGACGAAGATTGCCGACTTCGGCTGCGGACCAGGGTTGTACGCTTCAAGGCTGGCTCAACGAAATGCAGATGTAACCGGGATAGACTTCTCAAAAAGATCGATTCAGTACGCACAGGAAGTTGCAATTAAAGATGGACTGGCTATCCACTATGTAAATGAGAACTATTTGGATTTTGAAACAGATGATCGCTTTCATCTCATCATGATGATCATGTGCGATTTCTGCGCCCTCAGCCCCATCCAGAGAAAAAATATGCTGAGCAAGTTTTACACAATCTTAGAACCGGGCGGTTCGGTTTTGCTCGATGTCTATTCGCTGACGGCTTTCGAACAGCGTGAAGAGGCCGCAACTTACGAAACAAATCTTCTTGATGGTTTCTGGTCGCCGGACAAATATTATGGTTTCCTGAATACGTTCAAATACGAGGAAGAAAAGGTCGTCCTTGACAAGTATACGCTCATTGAAGCATCACGCACACGAACCGTCTATAACTGGCTGCAATATTTCAGTCCAGAAGCACTTGAGAGTGAGTTTGTGGAGGTCGGGTTTACCATTGACAAGCTTTATTCGGATGTGACGGGTTCACAGTTCGACATGGAAAAAACTGAATTAGCCGTTGTCGCCAAGAAGCTATAGAACATTCAAAATGATAGAACAGGGCTAATTCAGCCGACGAAAAAAGCCGCGCAGCTGATTGACGGCGTTATGCAAATATCACATTGATCCATGGTTTCAGAAAATTCTGCAGGCGATAATTCCAACATTGGCAAAGTTTTAAACCATTTCTATTCATTGGGAATTTATATTTTTGTCAATTTTGTCATCGCTGAACACAACCAGCAGCACCTCTCCCTGAATTATAAGACCACCGACACCAGCGGAATACTTTGGAATGAACTCGCCCGAACTCCCTGCCAACAACTGCTGGCAATTACTTGGGGAGGTTTACAGAACCTTACTGTCCGGATAGCTTTTCCAGGTGCGTTTCCAGATACCGGTAGTCCGGGGTCAGGCGACCTTGCCACAGGATGGTCGCCCGTTTGATTTCCGGGGGTAGATCGAGATGGTAAAAATCTGACGGATGATCCGGATTTGGTAACGCCGGTAAAAAGTCCTTAAACAAGCGGCTGAAATAAACGGAGGATTCACGGGGCAGCTCGGCGAAAAGAATTTCAACCGCCATGACGACGGGGCCGTGTCCTTGGACGCCATCCGTCACCCGGCCGCTGTCCGGGTGAAACACATACAGGGGCCGGTCAAGATAGGAGGGCTGGACCGTACATGCCAGTGCGCCGTCCACATCGCAGCTGATATCGGCCACGACGCGCAGGCGCGGTTTTCGCCCGTCGGCCCACAAGGCCCGGCAGTCGGCTTGGTTCAACAGACGGGGGTAGCGTTCGTCCCAGTAGATGCCGTTCACCAGGAGGGTCAGCTCACCCAGTTCCCGGCCGACGGCGCGGGTGTATTTTTGTTTGCCGTATTGATAGTAGTCTTCCAGACCGAAGGTGGTTTCGCTGTCCCGCGGGCGGACCAGGTCTTTTTCCTGATAGACGACTTTGTAAAGACGGTCGGTGCGGTCGGACGGGCTGGCTGCCATTTTGGCAACTGTTCCGGGCGCGATTTCTTCGAAAGGAAGCAGATCGAAGATTTCCTGGGCCCCCCGGGACACGTTGCCATAGCCGGCAAAGCCGACCATCAGCGGGTGAACTTCCGGGGGGATGCCCTGGATCATGATATCTTCCCCCACGCGTGCGATTGCTTCTTTGGCGTCTGCCAGGGAAGCGTAGGTCCGGGCCTGTCTTAAGCTGCTGAAGGGGTTGGCGATACCTTCAACATCCAGGCGCTGCCCGAGGGCCCACAGGCCGTTGATCATACCGGCCAGGCCGGCGTATTGGCCGAACGCAATCAGCCGTCGGCCCTGATCGTTTACAATGCGCTCGTAGTCAATCAAGGTATCGCCGAGGGCCATCATCTGCTTCAGCATGGGCATGTTGTAGGGCTGTCCCTTGATGACGTGGGAGAAGAAGACGTAGGTTTTGTTCGGTTCAAGTAGGTCGCTGGGAATTTCTTTTAGCCCGATGATGACATCGCAGTCAGAGAGATCAGCCTGTAGCGGAATCCCGGCCTGGGTATATTCTTCGTCCTTGAATGCCCGTTGGGGGCTTCCCTGGACCACCACGGGCAGCCCCTCGGTTCGCAAGGCGGCCATGTCTTCCGGCGTGAGGGGGGTGCATCGCTCCCATTCGCTTTTATCCTCGGTGCGTATGCCGATCTTCATGTCGTTATCTTTCGGAGGAATGTGTCATTAATGCGTGGGCGACCTGAGGCCTTCCGCTTTGCGGGAGGAGACTCACTCTTTGGACAGTCGCAGGCGTACGGCATTGGCGTGGGCATCGAGGCCTTCGATTTCAGCCAGGTGGATGATGTCGCGGCCTTCCCGGGACAAGGCCTGGGCGGTGTAGCGGATCAGGCTGGTCTTTTTGATGAAGTTGTCCACTGAAAGGGCCGATGAGAAGCGGGCCGTTCCCATCGTGGGAAGCACGTGGTTCGGTCCGGCAATGTAATCGCCGACCGGTTCGGGGGTGTAAGCGCCCAGAAAGACGGCCCCGGCATTGCGGATGTCGCCCACGATATCCATGGGGCGATCCGTCATCAGTTCAAGGTGCTCGGGGGCGATCCGGTTGGCGAGATCGACGGCTGTGGCAAGGTCGGGGACCTGCATGATGAGGCCGAAATCACGGATGGAGGCCGCGGCGATCTCCCGGCGGTTGAGATGGTCCAGTTGGCGGTTCAGGGCTTGGCCAACCGCCTTTGCCAGGTCCGGGTCGGTCGTCAGCAGAACGGCGGAGGCCATGGGATCGTGCTCGGCCTGGGAGAGCATGTCGGCGGCTACGAATTCCGCATCGGCGGTCCGGTCGGCGATGATCAGGATTTCGCTGGGTCCGGCCACCATGTCGATGCCCACCGTGCCGGCCACCAGCTTCTTGGCCAGGGTCACGAAAAGATTGCCGGGGCCGACAATGACGTCGACCGGGGGAATGGACTCCGTGCCGTAAGCCAGGGCCGCAATGGACCAGGCGCTCCCGACGCGGTAGACGGCATCGATGCCGCAGGCCTGGGCCGCTGCCAGGAGATGCGGATTGACCTGCCCGTCTCGGGTGGGGGGCGTGACCATGATGCGGTTGGGCACCCCAGCGATGCGCGCCGGTATGGCTCCCATGAGGACCGACGATACCAAGGGTGTCTGGCCGCCCTGGCCGCCGGGGACATAGATGCCGGCGGAACCGACCGGATGGAACAACTGTCCCAGCAGCACGCCTTCCCGGGCCGGATCGACCCAGGATTTACGAAACTGCTGTCGATGGAAGGACGCGACCTGGTTGACGGCGCGTTTGAGCGCCGTCTTGAAGCGGCGGCTCACGGCTTTGGTTGCGGCTTGAATCTCTTCGGCCGGAACCTGAAGCAGGCTGGCTTTCATGTGGGGGGCGTCGAACTTTCGAGTATAGGCCACCAGAGCCTTGTCGCCGTTGCGGCGCACATCGTCGATGATGCGGGCGACCGCCTGGATATCTTTTTTCCGGAAAGCAAGGCTGCGGCGGCTGATGGCGGTCAGCTTTTTTTCGGCGGCCTGCGAAGGATAGCGGTAGATTTGCATGCGGTTTTTTTCTCCCGTTCAAAGGGGGTTGCCATTGTTCATTGTTCATCATAAGGACCCCACGGGGGCCTGACAAGCGTCGCTCTCCCTATATTCCCTTTGGCATTGCCTGTCAAAGGCTCGGTGGGGTTGCCGCACATTCCCATTGACAACCATGGATAGATTTGGTCAATTGCTTTCTTTTTACAGGCATGACGCCATTACCTTGAAATTCATTCGATCGCAACGCCGGAGGTCACCCATGAGCAGTCACCGTATCCACAACTTCAATGCCGGGCCGGCAGCCTTGCCCCTGCCCGTTCTCGAAGAAATCCAGGCCGGTTTTCTGGACTTCGGCGGGTCCGGCATGTCGGTCACCGAGGTCAGCCATCGCTCGAAGTGGTTCGACGACGTGATCAACGATACCGTTGACCGCTTCCGCCGCCTGCTGCAGCTGGATGACCGCTACCATGTCCTTTTCCTGCAGGGTGGGGCCAGCATGCAGTTTTGCATGGTGCCCATGAACGTATTGCCGGACGGCGCTTCGGCGGATTATGTCGATACCGGAACATGGTCCACCAAGGCCATCAAGGAAGCCCGTACGCTCGGGAAAACCGTGAACGTGGCGGCATCGTCGGAAGATAAAAACTACAGCTATATCCCGCGCGAGCTGGCGTTGGACCCCCAGGCGGCTTATTTGCATATCACCTCCAACAACACCATCAAGGGGACCCAGTGGCACCGTTATCCCGACACGGCCGGGGTGCCCCTGGTGGCCGATATGTCCTCGGACATCATGAGCCGCCCGCTCGATCCGGGACCTTTCGGCCTTATCTACGCCGGGGCCCAGAAGAACATCGGTCCGGCCGGGGTCTGCCTGGTGATCATCCGGGACGACATGCTCGGGCGCGTGCCGGAAACCCTGCCCAGCATGCTAAAGTACACGACCTTTTCGGCCAAGAACTCCATGTTCAACACACCGCCCTGTTTTGCCATCTACACCGTGCAACTGGTGCTCAAATGGCTCGAGGATACGGTGGGGGGACTCGAAGCCATGGCGACCGTGAACCGCAAGAAAGCGGCAACGCTCTATGACCTCATGGAAAATGACGGGTTCTACAGGGGAACGGCGGCGGCGGATAGCCGGTCGCTGATGAACGTCACCTTTCGGCTGCCTGACGAAGACCTTGAAAAACGCTTCGTGGCCGAAGCGCTGGAGAACGGGCTGGGTGGCTTGAAAGGCCATCGTTCGGTGGGCGGCTGCCGGGCGTCGATCTACAATGCTGTATCGCTGGCAGCGGTGGAAGCCCTGGCCCAGTTTATGAAAGAGTTTGCACGGCGTAACGGCTGATACACTCCGTGCGTCTATTTATTATTCGCCGAATGGCATGATCATCATTGAACGACCGGTTTTCCGTCGCTGATCAGACCTAAGGAACCGGTCGTTTCTAATTAGTGCCCGTCCATAAATGGCCAATTTGCCCGAACCGCCGAAGGCGGATAAATATCGGCGTTGCGCGAAAAATGGAGTCCTCGGAATATCACCCATATGCCTGCGGTTCAATTTTTCGTGCGCCTTGATCTCAACCAAATTTGCCGATTTCTGGATGGGCACTAATTGAGCGGGTAGCTGAAACGTTCTCCCCGGTAGTTTTCCACCTGTATGGTTTTTGCCCCGGTTTCTTTGACATAGCCCGGCAGCAGTGGGATTTTACCGCCGCCCCCCGGCAGGTCGATCATATACTGGGGCACGCAAAGGCCGGACATGTGACCGCGTAGCGACTGCATGAGGGCCAGTCCTTGCCGGATTGGCACTCGGAAGTGTGCGGTGCCAGCAACGGGATCCATCTGATGGAGATAATAAGGCCGTACGCGGATGGCCACCAGGCGGCGCATCAGGTGTTGCAGGACGGTCGGGGAATCGTTGACACCCCGCAGAAGAACGGTTTGACACCCCATGGGAATGCCGGCTTCCACCAGCAGGCGGCAGGCATGCTCGGCTTGCGGCGTAATCTCGGCGGCATGATTGAAATGGGTGTTGACATAGAGCGGGCCGAAGCGGCTCAGGATGGCGGCCAGCGCGGGGGTGATCCGTTGGGGCAGGGTGGAAAAGACACGGCTGTGGATTCGGATGATCTCCACATGGGCGATGGCGCGCAGGTTGGCCAGAAGCCATTCCAGTTGTTCGTCGGTCCGTAATAGGGGGTCGCCGCCGGAAAGGATCACTTCCCGAATGCCGGCGGTGGCCCGGATATAGTCCAGGCCCTGCTGCAGTGCTTTCCATCCGATGGGAGTGTCATGACCGACCTGTCGTTTGCGCATGCAGAAGCGGCAGTAAACGGCGCAGCGATTGGAGACCAGAAACACGACCCGGTCCGGATAGCGATGAATGATGCCGTTTACCGGTGACTGTTGTTCTTCATGCAGGGGGTCCGGCTGGCTGTCGTCGACCAGAAGTTCTTCGGCACAGGGCACCGCCTGGCGCTGCAGCGGGTGGCCGTGTCGCTGGACAAGTGACAGGAAGTACGGATTGATGCGCATGGGGTAGCGGGCGATCACCTGTTCGATGGCCGCACGCGCAACCGGCAAATGCGCTGCCAGCTGATCGGCAGACCGCAAACTACCGGCCATCAGGGCTTGCCAGTCGGTGTCCGGGAAGCTGTTGTTCGATAGTGCAGTAGGCAGGAGGGCGATGGTTTTTGCCATATGGGTCACGGTATGCTCATCCGCCGTATAGAAAAGGCGTCCCTTCGTTGCAATTCAAGTCTTTTTGTAATACAGTTTAACTGTCAGATAATTATAACAAAATAGCGGCAACGCCAATTTAATAGCCATTGATCAATCAAAACTTGTCCAAAACGGTGCCGCGGTCTCCGGTGACGGAATCCGGCACCGCCGGTTGCGCATTTGATTGGCGGTCGAGGATCGGCATTATGCAGAAAGCCTTTATCTCCAGCAACAACAAAGTGACCTTTTCCTGCCCGCAGTGCAAAAACACCCGCATCGTGGATGTTGCCGCCTACAAGGCCCTGGAGAAGGCCGTCAAAATCAAGGTCCACTGTCCCTGCGGCCATGATTATCCGGTGATGATCGAGCGGCGCAAGCAGTTTCGCAAGGCGGTCAGTCTGCCCGGCACCTATACCCGCATCTACAATCAGCGCCGGGCGGGAAAAGGGACCATGGTGGTCAAAGATGTGTCCCGCAACGGGCTTTCCATACGGGTCAACGATTCCGCTCATATGAAGACCGGCGATACTCTGGAAGTGAGCTTCAAACTGGACGACACCAAGCGATCCCCTATTTTGAAAGAGGTTATTATCCGCAAGATCGTGGGCTATGATCTCGGCACCGAATTTGTGTCGATCGACGCCGGCAATGCCTCGGACAAGGCAATCGGTTTTTATCTGATGGGGTGAGCGCGGGCGGGGGTAACATCTGATTGGCACCGGTCGCCGTCCTATACATAAGCGCGCGCATCCTTCCTCTATTCCCCGCACGTGTGATCAACTTAATCATATACAAAAGACCAGACACACCGACGAAATCCTTTCTGGACAAAGTGCAGCCAATCATCTAAAGGAATTGGCCGCTGATCGGGCCTGTGTGAAGATAGGACGGCCGTGGCGGCGCGGCGGAAGGAGGTTCGGCATGGGGATTTGCTCACATTGCGGAAAAGTGCATAATGTCGGCATTGTGGCCACCCGGCTGGCAGGTACCGATGGCGTTTCGCTGGAGGCCGAGAAATGGGCCCAGGTGTTCGAGACCGCTGGGTTTAACTGCTTTTATTTTGCCGGTGAGCTCGACACACCCGAAGCGCATTCCTACCTGATCCCGGAAGCCCATTTTCGCCATCCGGACATTCTGGACATCTACCAGCATTGTTTCGGGGTTCAGAAGCGAAGTATTCAGGTCACCGAAAAGATCCATCGCACCACCCAGTGGCTCAAGGAACAACTCTATCGGTTTATTGAAAAATTCGATATCCAGCTGCTGGTGCCCGAAAATGCACTGGCCATTCCCCTGAACCTGCCGCTGGGGATCGCTTTGACGGAACTGATCTCGGAAACGGCCATACCGACCATTGCGCACCATCATGATTTCTTCTGGGAACGGCAGCATTTTCTGACCAATGCGGTGTGGGAATATCTGAACATGGCTTTTCCGCCGCATTTGCCTTCGATTCGGCACGTGGTGATCAACTCCTCGGCGGACAACCAGCTGGGCCTGCGGACCGGAATTTCGGCGACGGTGGTGCCGAACGTGATGGATTTCGATCATCCGCCAGCGCCACCGGACGCCTATACCCTTGATGTGCGGGAAAATCTCGGGATCGAGGAAGACTCCTTACTGGTCCTCCAACCCACACGCGTGGTCAAGCGCAAGGGGATTGAGCACGCCGTCGAACTGGTCCGGCGGTTGGGCCGCAAGGCCACCTTGGTCATATCGCATGCTTCCGGCGACGAGGGGCATGATTACGAGCAGCGGGTGCGGGAATACTCACGCATGATGGGCGTTGAAACCCGCTTTGTGTCACAGATCATCAATGAAAAAAGGGGACAAACCGAGGACGGTCGTAAGATTTATACCCTGGAAGATATTTATCCATACGCCGATCTGGTTACATATCCCTCGGATTTCGAAGGGTTTGGCAATGCCTTTCTGGAGGCCGTGTATTTTCGCAAGCCCATCGTGGTGAACATCTATTCCATTTATCAGGTGGACATTCAACCCAAAGGGTTTGAGGTCATTCAGCTCGATGGGTACGTCACGGAAGAGGCGGTTCAGAAGACTTTGCAGGTGCTGGATGACCCGGCGTTGCGTCAGCAGATGGTCGATCGAAATTTTGAGATTGCCCGCAGGTGCTATTCCTACCAGGTTCTCAAACGCAGATTGGGCGGTTTGATCCAGGACAGCATCGCCTGCTGGGTTTGATACCGGCCGGCGGTATTTTGGCAAGTGATTGAGGAGAATGAATGATTGCAACACAGACGTTGGGGCCCGCCATACGTGAGGGGCTTCAACGCGGGCTGCGCGGTACGCTATGGATGCTCAAAATCCTGGTGCCGTGCTCCTTTTTGACGTTTGTGATCGATGTCAGCGGGCTGCTGAACCATCTGGATTTTATGCTGGCGCCCGCCATGGGGTTTTTGTATCTGCCCCCGGAGGCGGCCCTGCCGCTGACGGTGGGCTTGTTGGCGGGTATTTACGGCGCGGTGGCCGCGCTCGCGGTTCTGGATTTCAGCATGACGGAGACCATCCTGATCGCGGTTTTCCTGCTTATTTCCCACAACATCATCCAGGAAGGCATCGTGCAGGCCCGCTCCGGACTCAATTTTTTTAAGGCCACCATCGTAAGGCTGGTTGCATCGGTGGTGACCGTATTGTGCCTGGCCCGTGTGCTGCCGTCGGGTGCGGGCACCGATGCGGTGATGGCGGCGGTCTCTCCAGGCGTCACGTCTTTCAGTGTCCAGCTGCAGGGCTGGCTATGGGATACGGGCATCCTGTGCTTGAAGATTTTTGCCATCATCACCGCCATGATGGTCGTGATGGAGCTTATGCGGGCCGCACGCGTTATTCCCCTGCTGGCGCGACTTCTGCGGCCGGTTTTGTGGCTGATGGGCTTGAGCCGCCGGGTGGGAATTTTGTGGCTGACAGCCGCGGTTTTCGGATTGACTTACGGTGCGGCCGTGATTGTCGAGGAGGCCCGGGCCGAAACCTTCGAAAAGGACGAGATCGAACGCCTGCAACTCTCCATTGGCATCAACCATGCGCTCATCGAAGATGGGGCTGTTTTCATGGCCCTGGGCATACCGGCCATCTGGCTGTGGGGGCCACGGCTGGTGGCCGCGCTCTTGGTGGTCCACTGTTACCGCTTATGGACCACCTGGCAGCGGCACCGCCGGGGTGGGGGGCCGGTCGAACCGGCCGTGAAACCGGTTGGCCGATCCGGCTGAAACAGTGACAGCGGGAGGCCCGGATGCCGGTCCCCCCGCCGACGATGTTCGGTGCGCTATGATCGAAACTGACTGCGAATTTCCTTCTTGTTGATTTTCCCGACGCTGGTCTTGGCGATCTGATCCGTGATGACGACCCGATCGGGAACGCCGTATTTCGGAATCGTGCCGTTTTCGACAAACCCCGTGTAGAAATTTTTCAGATCGTCACCCGTGACCTTGCCGGCATAATCGGGTTTGAGGACCACCAGTGTCAACGGGCGTTCACCCCACTTGTCGTCGGGGACCCCGATCACGGCGGCTTCGCTGACGGCTTCGTGCTGGCTGATAATATCTTCCAACTCCAATGAGGAAATCCACTCGCCGCCGGTTTTGATGACGTCCTTCATGCGGTCGGTGATCTGGAGATAACCGTCCGAATCGATAATGCCCACATCACCGGTATGCAGCCAGCCGTCTTTCCAGAGTTCTTCACTCTTTTCCGGGTCCTTGACATAGCCCTGGGTCAGCCAGGGGGTGCGCACCACGACTTCACCGGCGGACTGACCGTCGTGGGGCAGGGGCTGTCCGCTGGGGTCAAGGATTTCCAGGTTGACATTCGGCACCGGCAGACCGGTTTTGCAGCGGATGGCAACCTGCTTCTCGGCGTCCCAGTCCAGCATGTGAGGTTTCAGGTTGGCGGCAGTCAGGAGCGGGCAGGTTTCCGACATGCCGTAGGCCGAAGTGACATTGATGCCCAGATCGAGAGAGGCCTTGCACAACCCCTTGGACATGGCGGAACCGCCGATAATGACCTTCCAGTTCGACAGATCGAAGTTTTTCACGGCCGGGCTGCTGACCAGCATGTGCAGGATGGTGGGAACGCAGTGGGAAAAGGTGACTTTTTCCGTCAGCAGGAGTTTCAGAAGCATCTCCGGTTCGTAGCGGCCGGGATAGACCTGCTTGGTGCCGATCATGGTGCAGAGGTAGGGCACGCCCCAGGCGTGGACGTGAAACATGGGGGTGATGGGCATATAGACGTCCGACGAGTCCAGGGTGAGTTGGGATTTGTAGATGCAAATGCCCGACATGAGGCCGTAAGTGTGCAGCATGATCTGGCGGTGGCTGTAGAAAACCCCCTTGGGCAAGCCGGTGGTGCCGGTGGTGTAGAAGGTCGTGGCCATGGTGTTTTCATCCAGATCGGGGAAATCATAGTGATCACCGGCCCCGGCGAGCAGCTCTTCGTATTCTCCCGCCAGCGCGAGGCTGGTTTCCGGTCGTTCGCCGTCGGTCAGCAGAATGAATTTTTTAACCGTCTTGATCTGGTCCCTGATGGCTTCCAGCATGGGGAGGAATTCCGCAAAAACCAGGATGACGTCGTCTTCGGCGTGATTGATGGTGTAGATTAGCTGCTCCGGCGACAGCCGGATGTTGATCGTGTGCAGAACAGCGCCCATCATGGGAACGGCAAAGAAACATTCCAGGTAGCGGTGGCTGTCCCAGTCCATCACGGCCACGGTCTGGCCGGGTTCGACGCCGGCGGCGGCCAGCATGTTGGCTAGCTTGTGAATGCGCTGATTGAGGTCGCGGTAGGTGTAGCGCATCTGGTCCCGATAGACGATTTCCTGGTCCGGCGCATACTGCAGCGGCGTCCTGAGGATGTTTTTGATGAGCAGGGGATAAGCATCGGCCGACGGGGTTTTTTCAATCAATCGGGCTGTCATGGGTCCTCCTTGTGTGGTTTCGCATTCAAAGTGATCATCGCCTTGTCAAGCAGCGCGGATCCGGCATGTCATCCTGGGGTAGGAACCAAAGCCGCCGGAATGGATCAAAAAGGACTGTGGGTCATGCACGGCAACCGCGTTGAATGAATGAAGCCATATTCGATTAATAAACAATCATAAAATAAATTTAAAGTTATTTTTCGGTGTTGCGCTGCCCGTACTTTATTTTTATTGACCGGGACACACGGTTTCACGTATGGACAGCGCCCCACGGCCCTGATGGTTTTCATTGCATCAGGGGCATAAAACCGTTAGGTTGCGGCATTTTGATCGTGTGGCGGCACCGCCCGGCGACAGTACGCAAGCTGGTGAAGGAGGGAGAGATGGTTTTAAAAATAAAATGGGGGTGGCTCATTTTTGCTGGAATGCTGATGGCTGGCACGGGGCACATGGTGATAGCGGATGAGGACCCCATTGTCGCCCGGATCGAAACCGAGGTCATCCGGCAAAGTGAACTGAAAGCGCTGATCGATGAGGTCCGCGCCCAGGATGATGAAAAACTGAAAACAGTGTTGGAGCGCAAGCAGTTTCTGGAAAATATCATCGAGCAGAAGCTGATGGCGGCCGAGGCGCGCCGTCTTGGATTGGACCAGAAACCCGATGTGAAATTGCGCATCCAGCACATAGTAAATATCATCCTGGCCCAGGCGTACTACGCACAACTGAGGGAAGGGGTGTCGCCCTCGCCGGATGAGGTGGCGGCATATTATCAGGCGCATCCGGAGCAGTTCGAAACGCCCGAACAGGCTCATGTCAAGCATATCATCGTGGGAACGAAGGAAGCGGCGGAGAAAGCCATGGCCGAACTCGACACGGGGCGCGCCTTCGAATCGGTGGCGCAAGAGATGAACTTGGACGCCTCCAAGGCGCGCGGTGGCGATATCGGCTGGTATCCCCGTGGCCGTTTGGTGCCTGAGTTTGAAAATACGGCCTTTGCCCTCCAAAAGGGCGACGTCAGCGATATCGTGAAAACCCGCTTTGGCTTTCACATCATCAAACTTGAAGACCGCCGCGCCGCGTCCGTGCGGCCCTTCGAGGAGGTTGAAGAAGCGGTGCGTTTGCAGACCACCCAGGCCATGGTGGAGAACCAGCGGAAAGCGACCATCACCACCCTTCGCAAGGAACTCGATGTCGAAGTGTTCCCGGAGGCGCTGCCCTGACCAAGGGTCATGGCAGGGAAGGCTTTCGGGTTTCTGCCGATCGGATTGATCCGTGCTGGTTACAGCGGTAGGTGGATGAATCCTATTATCATAAGGGGATGCCTTGCTACTCGTTATCGTAGGAATGATTATCGGATTCGTGCTGCTCTACAAAGGCGGTGATTTTCTTGTCACCGGCGCCGCCGGCATTGCCAGGAAAAAAAATATTCCAGCCTTCATTATCGGCATTACCCTGGTGGCGTTCGGCACCAGCGCGCCGGAGCTGTTTTTCAATCTGATTTCCGCGCTGCATGGCAATGCCGAGTTTGCCCTGAGCAATGTTTCGGGCAGCAATCTGATCAATCTGTGCGTGGGCATCGGTATCAGTGCCATGATCACCGCCCTGCCAATTAAACGAGAGGTCTTCGCCAAGGATCTGCTGTTCCTGTTTATGGGTCCCCTGCTGATTCTGATCTTCGTAACGGTTTCCGGCCGTAACGCCCTGACACTGATCCATGGTCTTTTTCTGTTTGTCGGGTTTGCCGGCTATCTTTTCTGGACGAACCGCGAGATGATCCGGCACAACCGGAAGTTGCCGAAGTCCGACCAGGCCTGCATGGATGTCTCCTGCAAAAGGGAATGGGGCATTTTTTTCCTGGGTGGCGTCATGTTGTACGTCGGCGGCGAAATAATCTTCCGCAATGCCTTGACCATCGTCGAAATATTACAGATATCCGAGTCGATCGTGGGCTTGACCGTGATTGCCGTAGGGACGTCCATACCGGATTGTGCGGCGAGTATCATTGCGGTTTTCAAAAAGCAGAAGGATATTGCCATCGGCAATATCCTGGGCAGCAATATCTTCAACATCTTCCTCGTCCTGGCGGCGACCATCGTCGCGTTTAACGAACCGATCTTTTTTAACCAGAGCAATTTGTTCGATTACCTGTCCGTTTTCATCCTGTCGTTTCTTTTTTTCATCGTTGTCATCACCCGCCAATCCTATGGCCCGGTCTTGGGGTTTCTCACGCTGGCCTATTATCCGCTTTCACTCCTGGTGCGGATTTTATGTTTTGGCTGAATGACTTGCGATACCGTGTTATGATTGGCAGGGGTATGTTTTCGATATTTTCCCACGTGTATTAAAAGGATGTCGGGTGAGGGGGGATCGACCTGGTCAGGCTTCGATCGGCTTGAGGGCCTCGTTTGACACCATGGCAGCTGATTGACATATTAATGCGTACGCGAAACGGGCACCCATCACGTGTTCTAAACGACCGGTGGGCAGCGGAAATCAAATCCCGATAGTGTTATGATAGCCTTCCTGCTGCGCCCTTGAAATTTTCTCAAATCACGTATCTCTGCCGCTTTTTTCGGGAGACCAGCCTGTTTATGGAGGGAAGGGTTTGATGGAGACATTCCGCACTTATGATACGGGTGCTTTTTATGATGAGTTGATCGAGGCCAATGGCCAACCCCGCAGCGGCGCGCAACTGCTGGTGGACAAGATTGAATCACTACCGGCCGGCGACCTGGTATTGCGCCAAAAGGCGGCGGAAGCCATGCTCCTTAAAATGGGGATCACGTTCAATGTTTACGGCCGTGATGAGGGCACCGAAAAGATCATGCCATTCGATATCATCCCCCGCATCGTCTCCAGCAGCGACTGGCAGCAGATTGAGAGCGGCCTCAAACAGCGCATTTTTGCGCTCAATGAATTTATTCAGGACGTCTACAACGACAAGCGGATTCTGAAGGACAAGGTTGTTCCGGAAGACCTGATTCTCACCAGCCGCACCTACCGTAAGGAGTGCGAGGGGTTCACCCCCCCGCGGGGCATATGGTGCCACGTGACCGGCACCGATCTGGTGCGGGACGGCGATGGGTGCTTTTATGTCCTGGAGGACAACCTGCGCTGCCCATCGGGTGTCTCCTATGTGCTGGAGAATCGCCAGGTGCTCAAACGTACCTTCCCGCAGGTTTTCGGAGCGTCCCGGGTGCGGCCGGTGGACGATTATCCCACCAAGCTGCTCGAGATGCTGGAATTTCTGGCCCCGGATAACGTCCAGACGCCCACCATCGGCGTGTTGACCCCCGGCATCTACAACAGCGCCTACTTCGAGCACTCGTTTCTCTCTCAGCAGATGGGGGTGGAACTGGTCGAGGGACAGGATTTGGTGGTATCGGACGGATTCGTCCACATGCTCACCACCAAAGGCCTCAAGCGTGTGGACGTCCTCTACCGGCGCATCGATGATGATTTCATCGATCCGGCGGTGTTCCGTCCCGACTCCATGCTGGGGGTGAGGGGCCTCATCGAGGTCTACAAAGCCGGCCGCATTGCCATGGCCAACGCACCGGGCACCGGCATTGCCGATGACAAGGTGATCTACGCCTACGTGCCCAAGATTATTAAATACTACACCGGCGAGGAGGCGATTCTGCCCAACGTGCCGACCTATATCTGCCGGGAGGACCAGGACCGGGCCTATGTATTGGCCCATCTGGATCAACTGGTGGTCAAGGCCGCCAACGAGTCCGGCGGGTACGGGATGCTGGTGGGTCCCCATGCCACCGAAACGGAGCGGGCGGCCTTTGCCGAGAAGATCGCGGCGGAACCCCGCAACTATATGGCTCAGCCTACCATTTCGCTATCCCGGGTGCCCACGATCGTGGGGAATCGCATCGAGGGGCGCCATGTGGACTTGCGGCCCTACGTGCTTTTCGGCGAAGAAATCTACGTGCAGCCCGGTGGTCTGACCCGCGTGGCATTGACCAAGGGCTCGCTGGTGGTCAATTCTTCGCAGGGCGGGGGCAGCAAGGATACCTGGGTGCTGTAAAGTCAATTCCAAACCGCCCCCGTTCGGCCAATAGCGGCGTTGGGCCCACATTTCAATCCTCGCCATGCTGAATGTATGTCTGCGTGTGAAATGATCGCCCGCCGTGATCTTGGCCGACATAAGACGCTTTGAAACAGACGTTGTTGTGAATCAATCAGAGGAGAGATCCAAGATGCTCAGCCGTGTGGCCAACTCAATTTACTGGATGTGCCGCTATATCGAGCGGGCCGAGAATGTGGCCCGTTTCATCAGCGTCAACCTCAACCTGCTGCTCGACATGCCATCGGAAAAGGGCAAACACTGGGAACCGCTGGTCATGATTACCGGTGACCAGGCGCTGTTCGAAAAAATGAACTCGGACTATAACCGGGATGCGGTAATCCGGTTTCTGACCTTTGACCGGGATTATCCCAATTCGATCCTGAGCTGCCTGGCAGCGGCACGCGAAAACGGCCGATCTATTCGCGAGATCATCTCTTCGGAGATGTGGGAGCATCTGAATAATTTTTACCTCGAACTGGCCGACGCTAAGAGCCTGACCATGGCCCTGGAGGACCCCCATCGCTTCTTCAAGATTATTCAGATGCGCAGCCACCTGTTCACCGGGCTGATGGACTCCACCATGAGCCACGGCGAGGCCTGGAACTTCGCCCGCATCGGCATGATGATGGAGCGGGCGGACAAGACATCGCGGATTCTGGACGTCAAATACTTCATGCTGCTGCCCCAGGCGGATTTAGTAAACACGCCCATCGACAACATCCAGTGGACGGCCGTCCTCAAATCCGCCAGCGCCTTCGAGATGTACCGCAAGGAACATCACCACATCACCCCCCGCAAGGTGGCCGGTTTTTTAATCTTCGACAGCCAGTTTCCGCGCTCCATTCGGCATTGCATTGCCAAAGCCCAGATCTGCCTGCACCGGATCACCGGATCCCCGTCCGGATCGGCCAGCAACGTTGCCGAAAAAAGGCTGGGCCGCCTCAAGGCCGACATTGAATACACCGATATCGATGAAGTGGTCGACCACGGGCTGCACGAATACCTGGACAGGCTGCAAACGCGGCTCAACCAGGTGGACGGCGCTATCGGCACCACGTTTTTCAACTTCAAGCCCTTGATCGAAAATGCCACCCAGGAGCAGTCCCAGGCTTAGCGATACGCCCAGTTGGGGGGGCATGATGCCGCCATGGCCCCCTGCTCATACCGCCGTTTCACAGAAAGGAAAATCCGTGGGAATCCATGTTGCCCTGAACCACAAGACGTCGTACCGCTATGACCGGGCGATCGCCCTCTCCCCCCACATCGTTCGCCTGCGGCCGGCCCCCCATTGCCGAACACCGATTCTGAGTTACTCCATGACGGTGACCCCCCCCAACCATTTCATCAACTGGCAGCAGGACCCTTTCAGCAACTATCTGGGCCGTCTGGTGTTTCCGGAAAAAACCACTGAATTTGAGGTGGAGGTCGATCTGATGGCGGAGATGATTATCATCAACCCCTTTGATTTTTTTCTGGAGCCCGAGGCCGAGACCTTCCCCTTCAGCTATGCGCCATCGCTCAAGGCGGAGCTGGGACCTTATCTGGCCAAAGAACCGGCGGGCAAAGAACTCAAGGCCTACCTGGCCCGAATCGATCGCAGCCCCAAACCGACCAATAATTTCATGGTGGATTTAAACCAGCGGCTGAGCCGCGACATAAGCTATCTCATCCGCATGGAACCCAATGTGCAAAGCTGCGAACAGACCCTGACGCTGGGCAGCGGATCCTGCCGGGATTCGGCCTGGTTGCTGGTCAACATCCTGCGCCATCTGGGTTTGGCGGCGCGCTTTGTCTCCGGTTACCTGATTCAACTGGCCCAAGACGTCAAATCCCTGGACGGGCCGTCAGGGCCGGAGGCCGATTTCACGGACCTGCATGCCTGGACCGAGGTCTACCTGCCCGGGGCCGGGTGGGTGGGTATGGACCCCACGTCGGGGCTCTTTGCCGGCGAAGGGCATATCCCGCTGGCCTGTTCGCCGCAGCCCCAGAGTGCGGCCCCGATAACCGGCGCACTGGAGAAATGCGAGGTGGATTTCAGCCACAGCATGAGCGTGCGCCGCATTCGTGAAGCGCCCCGGTCCACACGGCCTTACCCGGAGGAGGTCTGGACCGCCATCCTGGAACTGGGGGATCGGGTGGATCGTGATCTGGCGAAGGCGGATGTGCGCCTGACCATGGGCGGTGAGCCCACCTTCGTGTCCATCGACGACATGGACGGCGACCAGTGGAACACCGGGGCCCTGGGGGAGGAGAAGCAGCAGTTGGCCGAGACCCTGCTCAAACGGCTGCGGCAGCAGTGGGCGCCTGGCGGGCTGCTGCATTACGGGCAGGGGAAATGGTATCCCGGCGAATCCCTGCCCCGCTGGGCCCTGGGGTGTTATTGGCGCCGGGACGGCCAGCCGGTGTGGACCGACGACCGCTGGATCGCCGACACGTCCAAAGATTATGGTTTCGGTATTGCCGACGCCAGGGTTTTCATCGATAGCCTGGCCGACACGCTGGCGGTAAGCCGGCGATTTATCCGCGAAGGTTATGAGGACATTTTCTATTACCTTCACAAAGAGCAGCGCCTGCCGGTCAATGTCGACCCTATCGACCCCAAGCTGGACGATCCCGAGGCCCGGGCGCGCATGGTGGCGGCTTTCCAGCGTGGTCTGGGGGCGGTGGTGGGCTACGTCCTGCCCCTGCAGCACGGCTCCTGGAAGAGCGGTCCCTGGCCTTTCCGGGGCGGGCACATGTTCCTTCTGCCCGGCGATTCCCCGGCCGGGCTGCGCCTGCCGCTGGAGTCCCTGCCCTGGGTCTCCAAGGCGGATTTCCCCTATGACCATCCCCTGGACCCCATGGCCGACCGGGGGCCGTTGCCCGCGCTTCACGACGGCCAGCAGGCCCTGCCGGGTAGACCCGCCGAGCGGGTGGGGGACAGCGTGCGCACCCAGCCCGAGCCTTTTGACGAACCGGCCCCGGCCGTGGGCGAATCCGCCGCCTGGGTGGTCCGCACGGCCCTGTGCGTGCAACCCCGC
This sequence comes from Desulfobacteraceae bacterium, assembly GCA_014237395.1. Taxonomy (GTDB): domain Bacteria; phylum Desulfobacterota; class Desulfobacteria; order Desulfobacterales; family UBA5852; genus JABZFP01. The sequence continues at coordinate 686,989 of JABZFP010000030.1, forward strand.
GAGGGCCGGCTTTACGTGTTCATGCCGCCGATCGCCTCCCTGGAAGGGTATCTGGAACTGGTGGCCGCCATCGAAGCCACGGCGGCCAAGACCCGCTTGCCGATACTGATCGAAGGCTACACGCCGCCCTATGATCCCCGTCTGGACAGCTTCAAGATTACGCCCGATCCCGGGGTCATCGAGGTCAACATCCAGCCCATGCACAGCTGGCGGGAATTGGTCGATGGCACCACCGCATTGTACGAAACGGCCCGCCGGACCCGCCTGGGTACGGAAAAGTTTCTGGTGGACGGACGCCACACCGGCACCGGCGGCGGCAACCACATCATCCTGGGCGGCGCAACCCCGGCCGACAGTCCTTTTCTGCGACGGCCGGACCTGTTGCGCAGTTTCGTTTCCTTCTGGAACAACCATCCTTCCCTTTCGTTTCTGTTTTCCGGTCTTTTCATTGGCCCCACTAGTCAGCAGCCGCGCATCGACGAAGCCCGGCACGACAGCCTCTATGAACTGGAGATCGCTTTCGCCGAACTGGACCGTCAGACGGGTCCCGACCGGCCCTGCCCGCCGTGGCTGGTGGACCGCCTGTTCCGCCACTTGCTGGTGGACGTCAGCGGCAACACCCACCGGGCCGAATTCTGCATCGACAAGCTCTATTCGCCGGACAGCGCCGCCGGCCGTCTAGGACTGCTGGAGTTCCGCGCTTTTGAGATGCCGCCCCATGCCCGTATGAGCCTGGCCCAGCAATTGCTCCTGCGGACGTTCGTGGCCTGGTTCTGGCAAACCCCCTACCGCCAGGAACTGGTGCGCTGGGGCACAGGACTTCACGACCGCTTCATGCTGCCCCAGCCGCTGAACGAGGATTTTGCGGATGTACTCACGACATTGAACCGGGCCGGGTTCCCGTTATCGATGGATTTTTTTCACCCGCATTTCGAATTTCGCTTCCCGATTCACGGCAAAGTGGACTGCCAGGGCATGGAGATCGAGTTGCGCCAGGCCCTTGAGCCCTGGCATGTGCTGGGGGAAGAACCGGGCGGTGGCGGCACCGCCCGCTATGTGGACTCCTCGGTGGAGCGGCTTCAGGTCAAGGTATCCGGCATGACCGGGAACCGCCACGTGGTGACCTGCAATGGCCGACGGGTCCCCCTCCAGCCGACCAGCGTGGAGGGCGTGTTCGTGGCCGGCATTCGGTATCGGGCCTGGCAGCCGGCGTCTTGCCTGCATCCCACCATCGGGGTGCACGCCCCTTTGACCGTCGACCTTTTCGACACCTGGTCCGGACGTTCCGTGGGCGGTTGCTCCTATCATGTGGGGCACCCGGGAGGGCGCCACCATGACACCTTTCCTGTCAACGCTAATGAAGCCGAAGGCCGACGCAATGCACGCTTCGTCTCCGGTGGCCACACCCCCGGCATGCGTGGGGCGATGCCGAAAGAAAAAACCAATGCCTATTTCCCATATACCCTTGATTTGCGGCGATGAACGGGGTAAATCGGCCAGGTGCCTCCGCGGGGGCACGATGGAAACCATACGAGACACCATCTGAATGATCACCCCAGACCTTACCGATCTGCCACCACAGCAGCCCGCTTCGTCATCTCTGTTTGACACGGTGCCGTTTCCCCACGGGGCTTATTGGGAGGGATTTCTATCCCCGGCAAGTCCCCGGGTCCACTGGCAGCCGCTTTTGGCGGCCTTTGATGCCATGGGGCCCGATGTGCTCAACGAGCGCCAGGAGCGGGCGCGGCGCATGCGCCACGAGGATGGCGCTACCTACAACCCCTTTGACGAGCCTGCCGGTAGAGGAACCCCCTGGGCCCTGGAGGTGATGCCACTTCCCCTCACTGCCGAGGAATGGGAGGGCCTGGAGACGGGTTTGATCCAGCGGGCACGGCTGCTCGAAACTATCCTGGCGGATACCTATGGTCCCCAGAACCTGGTCAAGGAAGGGTGGCTGCCGCCGGAACTGGTCTTTGCCAACCCCCAATTCCTGCGGTCCTGCCATGGCATCCAACCCGCCGGCCAACGCTATTTGACCTACTACGCGGCGGATATTTACCGGGGACCGGATGGACGTTTCCGCGTGCTCCGGGATTACGGTTCGAATCCGGCCGGGCTGGGGTATGCCCTGGAAAACCGTATCGTTACGTCGCGGGTTTTTCCCGAACTGTATCATCGGACCCAGATTCGCCGCTTGGCCCCGTTCTTCCACGCTATGCACCATAGCATACTTCAACGCGCGGCCCTCAGACGGGAGGACCCCGATATTGTGCTGCTGACGCCCGGGCCCGATAGCCGCATCTATTTTGAACACGCCCTGCTTTCCCGTTACCTGGGTTATCCGCTGGTCGAAGGTCCGGACCTGACCGTACGCAACGGCGAGGTTTTCCTCAAAAAATTGGCCGGTTTGGAACCGGTGAGCGCCATTTTCCGGCACACCGGGGACGCCAGCAGCGATCCGTTCGCACTGCGCCGGGAAACGGCCGTCGGGGTTGCCGGGCTGATTCAGGCCGCCCGGGAAGGCCTTGTGGATATCATCAACCCGATCGGCAGCGGATTTATTGACACGCCGGTATTGCCGATTTTTCTGTCCCGGCTCTGTCGCCACCTGATGGGGCAAGATTTGCTGCTGGAGGACCACCCGGCCTGGTGGTGCGGCGCCGCCGAAGGCCTGTCCCACATTTTGGCAAATCTGGGGGACCTGACGCTGGGGTCGGCGATGGACGGTTCGGCGGTGCTTGACGGTTCCGCCGATCCGGTGGCGGCCATCCAGGCGGCACCCCACACCTTTATGGCCCGCGCACCGATCTGCCCGGCGGCAATCCCGGTCTGGCGTCCGAGTGGCGCGGCGACCCGCTATACCGTCATGCGGCTGTTTGCCTGTGCCACCGATCTGGGATTCGCCATCATGCCCGGCGGTTTGGCAATCACCGCCCCGGATGTGGCTTCCCTGATCGCGGAATGCCCGGAGCGGTTGCAGAGCAAAGATATCTGGGTCTTGTCCGAGCAGCCGGTGGCACCCTTCAGCCTGATGGGCGGGCTTCAGACGGCGACCGCCGTCAGTCGCGGCAGTGATTTGCCCAGCCGGGTGGCGGACCACTTGTTGTGGTTGGGGCGCTATCTGGAACGTGCGGAAGGGGTGGTGCGGCTCCTGCGATCGGTCTTTCGCCGGCTTTCCGGAGAAGCCCGTCCGGCCGAAATCCCCGAATTGTCATTTCTGCTGAATCTTCTGAGGGCGGATAACACGATTCCCCCGTCGGCGGATATGGATGACGGCATTCCGCTTTATCGCGACCTGTTGGCGCAGTTGGAGGCCGCTCTCTACCAGCAGGATCGACCTGAAAGCGTCGTCGCCATTCTCAAACGGGTAAAGGAAGCGGCCCGCAACGTGCGCGATCGGCTCTCCCTGGACTCGTGGCGGGCCATCAACCGGCTTGAAGCATTTGCCGATGCGCCGGCCGGCGACCCGTTGGAGCTATTGGATGACACCTTGTTCACCCTGAGCGCCTTCAGCGGGCTAGCCATGGAGAGCATGACCCGGGGGCTGGGGTGGCGCTTCATGGACATGGGACGCCGGCTGGAACGCAGCATGAATCAGGCAAGCCTGATCCGAGCCGGCCTTCCTGAGGTATGCGGTGAATCCCGGAGCATCCTGGAAGCCCTTTTAGAGGTTTTCGACAGTATCATGACCTACCGGGCGCGCTACCGGACGACCTTTCAATTGGCGCCGGTGCTGGACCTGCTGCTATTGGATGATAGTAATCCCAAGTCCCTGGCTTTCCAACTCAACCAGTTATGCCATCATGTCAGAGAACTGCCCCAGCAGGACGATCCGCATGTCGTTCAGGGCGAGGCGCACGCCGCCCAGGAGATGGTTCTGGCCTTGCGCCAATTGGACTTTGCCCGCCTGCGCTGCCGTTCGGACGGAGACGGGGCCGCATCCTTGGCGGCATTTCTAGAATCCATAGAAACCGGCCTCAAAGCGTTCGCCCAGCAGATCAGCGCCCACTACCTGAGTCGGGTGCCCGCCACACCCCATTTTTCCATGCTTCCCGGTCACCGCAGGCCATGAAATATCGTATCGTTCATGAAACAACGTATCAGTATTCGGAGCCGGCCTCCCTCTCCCAGAATGAATTGTTTTTGCACCCTCGTGAGACCATCACACAGCGCGTGGTTGAAAGCGAACTGGTCATCGTGCCGCAGCCGCAATACCTTCACCGCCGCAACGATTTTTTTGGCAACGTCGCCCATGTTTTTATGGTGCAGCAGCCCCATAACCATCTGGCCATATCGGCCACTTGTCGGGTGACCGTAGAACGGCCGGCGATACCGGTGCCGGCCGACACGGCGCCCTGGGAAACGGTGGCTCAACGGCTGGCCGCGCATGACCAGCCATCGACGCTGGAAGCCTACCAGTTCGTATTTGCCAGTCCCCTCATCACGGTGAATCCCGCGGCCCTATCCTACGCACGCCTATCATTCCCACCGGGAACGCCCGTTCTGGCGGGCGCGGTGGACCTGATCAACCGCATCTATACGGAATTCAGTTATGACAAGTCGGCCACGAATGTGGATACGTCGGTGGACCAATTGTTGGCCAACCGCAAAGGCGTGTGCCAGGATTTCGCCCATCTGGGCATCAGCTGTTTACGGTCGTTGGGGTTGGCGGCCCGGTATGTGAGCGGTTACCTGGAAACGAAGCCGCCGCCGGGAAAACCAAGGCTGGTTGGTGCCGACGCCTCCCATGCCTGGCTCTCATTGTTTGTGCCGGATACCGGTTGGGTGGATCTGGATCCCACCAATAACCTGATCCCCGATGAACGCCATGTTACGCTCGCCTGGGGACGGGACTATGGCGATGTTACCCCGGTGAAAGGGATCGTCATGGGGGGCGGGGTCCATCAGCTTTCCGTCATGGTGGATGTCGCGCCCCAGAAATAGGCTTTTGAAACATGACGATGTCCGGCGCCACGACCTCAAGTCGGGCGCCCCATCGCACTGCCAGCCAGGTAAATGTCTCCCGGGAGAAAAAACACACATGGGTCGGATCGTTGGTATAGTGCCAGGTGGCGAACCTGGCGCGGTCGATAACCCGCTTGGTCATGATGCCCAACAAACCGCCGGGTTCCAGGAGGCGGTAAAGGCGATCGAGTTCAAGACCCGGTTGGTGCAGGTGTTCGACGACTTCGGTGGCCGTGATGAAGTCGTAATACCGGGAAAATGCCGCGGGCTGGCGGGCGTAAAAAGGGTCGTAGAGGGTGACGTGGTGGCCGGCTTCCGCCAGCATGACCGATAGCGTGGGGCCGGGTCCCGAGCCGAAATCCAGCCCCTGGCTTCCGGGGGCCAGGCGTGCCTGCAGTGGCAGAAACAGCCGGTTCAGAAATTGGCGGTAGCCCGGATCGTCCGGTCGGTTCTGGTGCCGATCGTACTCGGCTTTTTCTTCTGCTTGGCTGAGATAATAGGCGGGCGGCACGAACACCAGGCGGCAGGTCCGGCAGCGATCATACCGTCGCCGCTGATCCTGGTAATAGAAATCGTTCTGTCGGTTGCCGCACAGGGGACATGGGTTGTGGTTTACCGCTTTCACTATTCCCCTACCATGGCCGGCCCCATGACGGGGTGGCGTTTTGGGGCTCGATTCGCTTCCCGTCACTTCAACAGCGCCGTGATGGTTTTGGCGGCATCCCCCAGGAGCAGGGTGTCGATGCCGACGGCCACCAGCGTGTATCCCGTCTGGATATAGGGTTGAACTGCTTCGGCTGTCGGGGCAAAAATACCCAGCGGGCGCTTTATGGCCTCTGCCGCCCGTTTTATACGAAGGATGGCGTCTTGAACTTCCGGGTCGGCGGGGCGCCCCATTTTCCCCATACTGGCCGCGAGGTCATAGGGGCCGACAAACAAGCTGTCGATACCGGGCACGCGGACGATATCTTCGATATGCTGCACGGCATCGATGTGTTCGATTTGAAGGATGACCGCGATAGCATCGTTGGCGGATGCCAGATATTCCTGAAACCGATCGCCGTACCCTTGGGCTCTGGCAATACCGACACTCCGTGTTCCTGCGGGAGGATATTTGCAGAACTGAACCGCCCGTTCTGCTTCTTGGGTGGTTCGAACATTGGGTACGATGATGCCGGCGGCGCCGATATCGAGCGTTTTTTTGAACCAGACGTCCTCGATCGCGGGCACGCGGATGATGCACGGGGTTTGCGGTGCTGCTGCCTGCAGGATGGCCTGGGCATCCGAGATGCTCATGGCGCTATGTTCCAGATCGACAAAAAGCCAGTCGAATCCGGACAGACTATAAATCTCGGCAATCGCGGGTGAGGGAAGGGTGATGATCGTCCCGACGAGCAGCTGATGCCCGGCGAGGCTCGCTTTGAAAGAATCCTTCATTCGCATCCTCCGATAGCTGACGAAGTTTTGTGGTGACACCCCCCCCGGTTGTGCTTGGGGCTTCCAATCTGATTGAGTGCCCATTCTTGAACGGCATTTTGCGGTCTGTGCCGGCGTTTTCGCGTTTTTGAAATCCGCGCTGTGAACCGACACGATTCAGCGGGTCACTTTCTGAAATCGAATAAAGAGCGCCAGCCCGGTAAAAACCAGAAGGATACCCCCTAACGCCGTGACGTTGGGCAGCGGAGCATTGAGAATCAGAACTTCGCCGATCATGGCGAAGATGACCTCACTTGACTGGGTCGCGTCAACAGCCGCCACGTCACCGGCATGGCACGCTTTGTTCCGCGCAAACAGGAAAAGGCTTGTTGCCAGGATGCCGGAAAAAAGCGCCACCAGGGCGGTATGGATAAGCTGGCCGCCAGATGGAAGCGGTGGACGGGCTACGGCCACCAGAAGCAACCAAAAGGGCACTGACCCGAGAGACAGCAACAAAACTTTGTTGAACGGATTTTCGATCAAAGGATCGTTAATATCGGGAAGGTACCGGTTGCCATTTTTCGCTTCCCATACCAGCTGGTTGCCAATCGGATAGCAAAAAGCGGCAAGCAATACGGGAAAACCGCCCAGCAGAAGCGCCTTGACACGCGTTATGTCAGTTTGGCTCAGATTGACCATCAATACGCCCAAGAATACGATAGACGAGAAAATCCATATCCGTTTGGGAAATGAGCGGCCGAAACACATCAAGACCACCAGCGAGGCCAAAATGGTCAGTTGCCAGGTGGTGGCCACCACCCATCCCGGGGCATGATCGGCACTAAAGCATATCAGGGAATAGAAACCGCCGAAACCGATGCTTCCGCTGATGACCCAGAACGCCCAGTGCCGCAAAAAGAGTCGCCATAGACGTCCCGTCACTCTGACACCCTGGAACATGGAGAGCAAGGCTGTCAAAAACAGGATCATGTAGGCATATCGAAGACAAGCGGACCAGACCCAGTGGCCACCCCCTAAACTCATCAGGCGGTTCAGAATGAAGGTCGAGCTGAAAAACAGGCCCGCCAGGATCCCGATGGAAATCAATAGCATCATATAATTGCGAGGGCTTTCGCTGAATTACGCTGGCGCAACAACCTACTGATTCTTCGCGATATAGACCCCATTGGTTGCGGTGTTATCTTGAATCGGATTAAAGAATTCGACCGTATGTCCATCAACCCGATCGAACACACGGGACAAAATCGCCAGGAACTCCTTGTCCGGCTCGTCATTCGACCACAATCCAAACACACCTCCCGGCCTGAGGAATGCTCGCAGGCGAATCATCCCTTCCTCCGAATAGAAATCGGCGTGTCCGGCATGGAGCAGGGCCTCCGGCGTATGATCAATATCAAGCAGGATGGCGTCAAAGGCGTGTCCCGGATCATCCGGGTCGAAACCGGCGTCCCGCGCGAGCGCAAAGAAGTCCGCATGGTAATAGCGGCAGCGCGCATCCTCTGAAAGCCGTTTGCCATTGGGAACCAGTTCACGCTGGTGCCAGTCAATTACCGGTGCCAGGGCCTCCACCACAATCATTCGTGCAACCTGATTATAGTTCAAGACCGTCGCCGCGGTATAGCCCAAACCCAACCCTCCCACCACGATGTCCCAGCCGTCACCCGTGAGCGCGCCCAGCCCGAGATCGGCCAGCGCTTCCTCACCTTCATGGAAAAGCGATGACATGAGATATTCTTCATCGAGTTTGACTTCGAATATGTCCGGTTCATTCACTCGCAGCGAGCGTCGCCGTCTTAGTATCAATTCACCAAGAACGGTCCGCTGGTAATCCAGTTCTTCAATGCTCACAGGCCGTCATCCGTTTCAGTGGGTTTCAAGCGTTTCCAGATGGGCGGCATCCCCCCAGGTTTTGATCACCCAGCGAAGGGATCCGTAAAAGGTGCCATGCTGGATGATGCTGATGCTGGCGTTGGCCGGAAGGACACAGCGGGGGTGGCGCAGGTCGAGGTGTGCCACGTAGCGAAAAAAATTATCCAGAACGCCGCCGTGGGCGACAAGGGCGGCGGTGGTGCCGGGCGTGCCGCCGGACCATTCGTTAAGAACCTCGATATTCTGGTGGTAGTGCTGCCGGTGGGTTTGGCCTTCCGGTATGACATAGTCGGGGTTCTCGGTAATCAGTTCCTGGTATACTCCGGGGTGCTGTTCCTGGATTTCTTTGGCGTTCAACCCCTCGAGCACCCCGTAATGCCGTTCCCGCAGGCGGCGATCGGCATGAACGGTGTGTCCGGTGTATTGGGCGATAATGGCAGCGGTCTCCCGCGTACGCCCCAGATCGCTGCTGATCAAGGTGTCGATGGCCATGCCTTGCAGCCGTTTCCCAAGGGCATGGGCCTGGGACCGCCCGTGTTCGGTTAACGGGCTGTCACCGTGACCTTGAAAGCGCATGGCATGGTTCCAAACGGTTTCGCCGTGACGAATGACGATCAGGGTGGTGGCGGGTGCGGTCACAATAACGACTCCCTCGATAAGGTGGCTCGCCGATATTCCCCGGTGGCTGGTGGTGTCGGGTTGCGGCGGATTAAAAAAGCGGGAGACGGTTTAACCGTCGCCCGCTTCGATGGTTGCCATCACCAATCGGTGTGGGGTTAGTTTGCGGTTTCTTCGGCCGCTGGAGGCTGGTTTAAAGAAGCCTCCTCAAGGGTTTGGGCTTCCGCTTCCATGGCCGCCTTTTCAGCCGCCGCTTTTTCGGCCTCGGCTTTGGCTTGTTGCAGATCGGCCAGGCGGGCTTCGGCCGCTTCGATTTTGCGCTGGAGCAGGTCGGCTTCGGCTGCGCTCATATCATACTGGGCGGCTTCTTTCAGAAAACCGATCGCTGTGGTCGCACTCTCGATGGTGCCCCGGTTGAGCGCGGCCTGGGCTTTGTGGGCCAGGGTGTGCATCCGGATGCCTACCAGGCGGGTGCGCGCCGCATCCCGCAGTTCCCGGTTGGGGGCGTAGCTGATCGCTTTTTCAAGGTTCGTCGTCAGCCCGGCCGTGTCGGGTGCCCCCGGAACTTCGAGGATCGCATCGGCTTGGTCAATGTAGTATTGGTACATCAGCCGGTAGGCGTCGGGCCAGGCATAGACTTCTTTTTGCTCCTGGGGCATCTGGATGCCCGGCAGGATCATCAGGCGGGTTTTGCCCATCGGGGCAAACGTGCCGCGCCAGATTTCCACGGCGCCGTCTTTTTCTTCGATATAGTAATGTTTGGTGTTGGAATAGCTGGAAAAGACGAGCAGTGCGATAATGGCGCAAAAACCAACGATCCCGATTTTGATCGGGTTAAAGCCGCCCCCGAAGCCGGCGGACGTTTCCTCGGCCTTGCGTTTAGCCTCTTCCTCGGCCTTGCGTTTAGCCTCTTCCTCGGCCTTGCGTTTAGCCTCTTCCTCGGCCTTGCGTTTAGCCTCTTCCTCGGCCTTGCGTTTGGCTTCTTCCTCAGCCTTGCGTTTGGCTCTTCCTCGGCCTTGCGTTTGGCTTCTTCCTCGGCCTTGCGTTTGGCTTCTTCCTCGGCCTTGCGTTTAGCCTCTTCCTCGGCTTTGCGTTTGGCCTCTTCTTCAGCCTTACGCTTGGCGTCGTCCTTGGCCTTGGCGGCGAGTTCCGCGGCGCGTTTTTCTTCGGCAGCTTTGCTGGTTGCCGGTTTTTTTACTGTTGTGGCCTTTTTGGCCCCGGTGGTCTTTTTAGATTTGGTCGTGGTGGTTTTTTTGGCTTTGGTGGCGGTCTTGCTTTTAGCAGCGGTCTGCTTGCCGGTGGTTTTTTTGGTGGCTTTCTTTTTACCCGCTTTAGCAGCCGCCTTTTTCTTGGAAGTGGATTCGAGTAAGCTGTCTTTTCCCATGGGAACCCCTTTAAATGGATGTTGATGCCGCCGCAGAAAGCCCAGGTTCCGCCGTATTCACGTCCGGGTTACGCACATCAGAATACAGAACAGTTGCGTATCACGCCGCATGCCGCGATCATCGTGACCGTTTTGATCACAATTGACGGTATGCGCCCCTTTGAATCTGACGCTTTTTACGGGCCCATCAATGTTGGTGGCCTGAAATAAGGAAAGGTCATCAAACAATGTTTCTTACAAGATTTGCGTCTTATTTTGCAATGATTAATTTGTCGCGAATGCCAAAATCCGTTATGCTGCAGCCGGTTGGTGGAAGAGACCATTTTAAACAAGGGGAGGAGAATCGACCATGACGATTCGTCCCGAATCATCGGATCAATACGATCAATTGAAAAATATCCTGAAACCACTGCCATCCCTGGCCGTGGCCTTTTCGGGAGGCGTGGACAGTTCGCTGCTGCTGGCAGCGGCCGTCGATGCACTGGGAGGCCGCGTCGTCGCTCTGACCGCTGATTCCCCCGTTCATCCGGCCCGGGAAATACGAGCGGCTATCGCCACAGTCAGTTTCCTGAACGTACGTCACGTCCTGGTGCGGACGGACGAAATGGACCAGTCGGCATTTCGGGCCAACACACCGGACCGGTGTTATATCTGCAAAAAAATCATCTTCAAACGCCTCATGGCGGTGGCCGCTGGTTTGGGAATCGAGCGTCTGGCGCACGGCGTCAACCGTGATGATTTCAGCGACTATCGACCGGGCCTGCAAGCGGCGGCGGAAATGAAGGTCATGGCCCCCCTGGTGGATGCGGGGTTATCGAAGGCCGACATCCGGCGGCTGGCAAAGGCGCGGGGTCTGCCCAACTGGAATCGCCCGGCCATGGCCTGCCTGGCGTCGCGCATCCCTTATGATACGGTGCTCAGCCCTTCGCTCCTGGCACGGGTGGAGGCGGCGGAAAGGGTTCTGGAAGATCTCGGCTTGCGGGGCGGGCGTGTTCGCTGCCATGGGGATGTGGCCCGTATCGAACTCCCGGCCGGGGAGGACATGGCACGGGTGCTTTCCGCCGAATACCGAAGCCAACTGGTTCAGGGGGTGAAAACCGCCGGATTCACCTACGTTGCCCTCGATCTGGAAGGATACCGGCAGGGAAGCATGAATGCCCCCTTGGAACCGCGTGATGACGGCTGAAGCACCGTCGGGGCGTGGTCGGTATCAGAACGGCCAGAACCGGGGAATCAGCAATGTCCCCGCCGCGATGACCATCAGATTGAGCGGCAAGCCCAGTTTTAGATAGTCCACAAAACGATAGTTGCCCGGTCCGTAGACCATGAGATTGGTCTGGTAACCGATGGGCGAGGCAAAGCAGGCGCTGGCGCCAAAGCACACCGCAATGATGAAGGGGCGTGGATCGACCCCGAGCGACAGGGCGGTTGATACCGCCACGGGCAATAGCAGGACCGCCGTGGCGTTGTTGCTCAGGATTTGGGTGCCGATGCTGGTCAGAAGCAGAAAGCCACCCAGCACGACCGACGGCCCGGCGCCGGCAAATAGCTGCAGGAAAGCACTGGCATAGAGATCCGTGGCCCCGGTTTTCTGCATGGCCTGCCCCAGCGCAATGGTGCCGACGATCAGCAGCAGCACATCCGCCCGCAGTTCCCGATAGGCCGACCGCAACTGCAGACACCCCGTCAGAATCATCAACAGGACCCCGGCCATGGCCGCCACCATGATGGATAAAAAGCCCGTGGCCGCCGCCGTCACAACACCGCCAAAGATCATCAAGGCCCGGCCGGCCAATCGTTTGTGAACGATCTCGTGATGCACATCTTCGATCACGATGAAGTCGCCCCCGCTTCGCAGCCCTTCCAGTAGGGCCAGCGGCGAACGCACCAGGAGGATATCCCCCACCCGCAGCCGTCGCTTGTGCAGTTTCAGGTCGGCATAGTGGTGGCTGCGACGTTTGATGGCCAGAATCTGGATGTCTTCATCCCCGAACAGCTTGGTGTCGGGGACCTTGGCACCGACCAGGCGCGATTGCGGCGGCACAACGAGTTCGACGATCAGATGTTCCGGGTCAGCGCCGCGGGCCGTCAGGTCGGCCTGTTCGTGCGGCAATTCGGCCAGGCCTTCCGCCAGAATGGCCACGATATCGGTGGCCGAGCTTTTCACCAGCAGCAGGTCCGCCGGGGCGAATCGCAGACCGGTTTCATCCGGGTAATGGATATCGACGTTTCGCACCACCTCGACGATGCCCAGGGCCGGATAACGTTCGGCAAGGACGGCGGGGGACTGACCCATGAGGGCGCTGCTTTCGGGCAGTTGCAGCTCCGCCAGGTAGGTCCGGTCTTCACCATTGTCGACATGGCAGGTCGCGGCAGCATGGCTGGGCATGAAGCGCGAGGCTGTCAGGGTCAGAAAGCCGATGCCGATCACCGCCACGGGAAGCCCCACCTTGGCCAGCTCGAACATCCCGATGGGGGCAAATCCGGCCTGGACACTGAGGTCGCTGACGATAATGTTGGTGGAGGTCCCCACCAGGGTGCAGGTTCCCGCCAGAATGGAGGCATACGAAACGGGAATCAAAAATTTGGAGGGGCTGATCCCGTATTCGCAGCTGATGGCCAGCATGATCGGGATGAAAAGAACCACGACCGGCGTATTGTTGATGAACGCCGAGGCGGCGGCCACGATGATCAAGCTCATGAGCAGCGCCACACGGTGGTTGCCCCGGGCCATGGCGATGACCTGCTGGCCGATGAAGCCGACGGCACCGGTGCGGATCATGCCGCGGCTCATCAGAAACATGGCCCCCACCGTGATGACCGCCGGGCTGGCGAACCCGGCCACGGCTTCGTTCGGCTGCAAAATGCCTGTTACGGCCAAGCTTACCATGAGACCGACGGCCACCAGATCCACCGGGGCTTTGTCGGTGATCAACAACACCAGGGTCACGATCAATATTGCCGTTACCAGCCAGATTTCCATGAGGGGCTACTCTCCTGAGGATTAAGTTGCATGGTGTCGCCACCAAACGATGTGGGGAATGATAATACATGATCGTGCACGTGCCAACACGGGGCTTTTGACCGACCGACGTGGGGGCCTGGCCCGGAGCTTTGGCGCCGCCAGTCTTCCCTCTTTCGGCACTCTCGTGCTATTACCCCGACTGCGGTTTGGCAACGATTTCAAGGGACAAGCGACTGGACGCCGTCCACGCGTGGCGGTGGTCCAAAGGAGGGTGCGATGGACGCGATAGCGCTGACGCAGCAGCTGGTGCAGTTTGACACACGAAACCCGCCGGGTCGTGAAGACGTCTGCGCCCGGTTTCTGGATGGGATTTTACGCGACGCCGGTTTTGAGGTGACCTCGCACGCGTTTGCCGAAGGGCGTACCAGCTTGATTGCCCGGGGGCCGGGGGCGGCGAGCCGGGCGCCCCTCTGCCTCTCGGCTCACCTGGACACGGTCCCGCTGGGAGAGGCGGCTTGGGAACGGGATCCACTGGCCGGCACTATCGAGGGGGATCGTCTCTACGGGCGCGGGGCCAGCGACATGAAAAGCGGTCTGGCCGCTATGGTGTCGGCCGCGTGCGCGTTCGGGCCCCATCCCGACATGTGTCTGGTGTTGACCGCCGGCGAGGAAAACGGCTGTGAAGGCGCCCGATTCCTGGCGGAGCAAGGGGTGCTGCCGCTTCCAATGGGCGCGCTCGTGGTGGGGGAACCCACCGCCAACGTCCCCTTGGTGGGTCACAAAGGCGTCCTGTGGCTGGAAATCGAAGTTGCCGGTCGCACGGCCCACGGCAGCACACCGGAGCTGGGCGACAACGCCGTCAACAAGGCGGCCCGCCTGATCCGAAAACTGGAGACGTTTCAATTCGAGGGCGCGCCCCATCCGGTGCTGGGGGGCCCGACGCTCAACGTGGGAACGATCCGGGGAGGGCTGAATATCAATTCCGTGCCGGATCGCGCTTTGATCGGCGTCGATATCCGCACCGTTCCCGGAATGCCGCATGCCGCGATCATCGAGGCGGTGGCCCGTTGCAGCGATGACGCGATCATCATCACGCCCCTGGCGGACATGGCCAGTGTGGCCACCGATCCCGCCCATGAATGGATTCAGCAAGTGTTCGACGTGGTGGCGATGCATACCGGTCAGCGGGCTTTTCCGCAGGGGGCCGCTTATTTTACCGATGCGGCCGCCTTGCGGTCGGTTGGGCATCCCCCGCCGACAGTGATCCTGGGGCCGGGGGAACCTTCCCAGGCCCATCAGACCGATGAATTTGTCATGCTTCCCCGCATCGATGAGGCGACCGCCATTTATGCCCGTCTCATACGATCCTGGTGCGCGCATGGGGCTTGACCGAAAGCGGCTTTTGTCCCCGGGGTTGCTCCCGGGCGACGATCGTTATATTGGAAAGGGGTGACCCGCTTTCATTCCATGATGACAACCGTAAAAGGAGGTGAATCATATGGGGAAAGGTGATAGACGCAGCAAGCGTGGAAAGATTTGGCGCGGATCGAACGGGAAAAAGCGTCCCAAGAAAAAAAACAAGACCCAAAAATAACGGCGCCATTGCACCCGGCCGGGAATCGGAGATCATGACACACAACCTGAAGCGCGGCCCGCTGGCCGATGCCGCCGACGCGCCGGCGGCGCCTGCCCGCCCGTCCGCTACACTGGTCCTGGTGCGGGATGGTGCGGCGGCAATGGAAGTGCTGCTGTTGCGCCGGGGGCGCCAGCTAAAAGCATTTGCCGGTGCCTGGGCGTTTCCCGGCGGTGCGACGGATCCCATCGACGGTCCGACCGATGGCTGGGAATCGATGCCGGCGGTTGCTCGTCATACGGCGGTTCGGGAGTTGCGGGAGGAAACCGGTTTGACCATCCAGCCCGATGCTCTGGTGCCTTTGTCGCGCTGGACAGCGCCTGTCATCATGCCCCGCCGGTTCGACACTTGGTTTTTCATGGCCGCGGCCCCTACGGGTCGGGTACAGGTCGATCGGAGTGAAATCCATGACCACCGTTGGGCGTCCCCCCGGCAAGCGCTGGAAGATCACCAGGCCGGTCATATCGTTCTTGCGCCACCCACCTGGGTCACCCTGCATCATTTGACCCGCTTTAGTGGATGCGATGCGGCGCTTGCGGCCGCCGGTGCGCAAGCGCCCTTTCACTATGCGCCTCGCGTGGTGCAGCAGGGCCCGAATTCCTGCTTTCTGTACGGCGGTGACCAGGCCTATGCCACCCTCCGCATCGATCAAGCGGGGCCGAGGCACCGCCTGTGGGTGCGCCAGGATGGTTGGCAATACGAACGCTTTGCAGGCGATGGACGGTCCGCTAAAACACCTTCTGTCGCCGGACACCCCTGCGGGATTGGATAACAAGGGACGGAATGGTGACCGACCGGATTCCCGGCGGCGGGATGGATCGACAACGCTTACCGAAAAAATGCCAAGGGAGTTGTTACCATGATTGTTGTGACCGGTGGCGCCGGTTTTATCGGCAGTGCCCTGGTGTGGGCGCTCAATCGCCGCGGCGAGGACGATATCCTGATCGTCGACCAGCTGCACGAAACGGAAAAGTGGAAAAACCTGGTGGGGTTGCGTTTCAGCGATTATCTGGACAAGACGGTTTTTATCGACCAGCTCACCCGGGGGGATTTCGGTGATCGGATCCGGGCGATCCTCCACATGGGGGCCTGTTCCGCCACGACGGAAAAAGATGCCGATTACCTGATGGAGAACAACTACCGCTACACGGCCCGCATCGCCGCCTGGCGTGAAACCCACCCCCGCTGCCGTCTGATTTATGCCTCCAGCGCCGCGACCTATGGTGACGGTGCCCGTGGATACGGTGACGACGAAGCCGGTTTGGCCCATCTTCGCCCCTTGAATATGTACGGCTATTCGAAGCACCTGTTCGATCTGCAGGCGCTGCGCCAGGGATGGTTGAAGCACATCGTGGGGCTGAAGTATTTCAACGTCTTCGGGCCCAATGAATACCACAAGGGCGATATGCGCAGTGTGATCAACAAGGCCTACCCGCAGGTGCGCGACGAGGGCCGCATGCGCCTGTTCAAATCCCACCGGCCGGACTACAAGGACGGCGAACAGCTGCGGGACTTCATCTATGTCAAAGACGCGGTCAACATGACCCTGTTCTTCCTGGACCATCCCGATATCGGCGGCATATACAATATCGGCACCGGCCGGACGCAGTCCTGGAACGATGTGGCGGCGGCTCTTTTCAAGGCGGCCGGACAGCCGTTGACCATCGCGTACATCCCCATGCCGGACCACCTGCAGGGAAAATACCAGTATCATACCTGCGCGGATCTGACGAAACTGCAGGACGCCGGATGGTCGCAGCCCTGCCGGCCGCTCGAGGACGCCATTGACGATTATGTTTGTCGCTACCTGTCGACCGAAGCCCATCTCTCGTCGGATTGACCCACGTGCTGATGCATTCCCCGATGCGGCGAGGTGAAATATAGTGAATACGACGGCCGTTGTGCTGGTATTGATCTCGGCCGTGATGCATGCCGTCCGCAATTTCCTGACCAAGACCGCGTTCGATAAGCAAGTCTTCGTCTGGTGGTACGAATTGGTGGGGCTGCTGTTCTTCGCACCGGTTTTTGTCTACGGCCTTTGGCGGGGCGCCTTTGTTCTGGAAGGGATCTGGCCCATCGCCGTTCTCTCCGGTCTGCTTCACTTTCTTTACTGGCTGTGGCTGTCACGGTCGCTCGATGAGGGTGATTTATCCCGCGTCTACCCCATTTCGCGTTCGGCGCCAGCCCTGGTCTTTGTGATAGCGGTCGTGTTCATGGGGGAAGACGTCAGCGTATCGGGGGCGGTCGGTATTCTCCTGGCGGCGCTGGGGGTATATACCATCAGTCTGAGCCGGTTGACGCCGGCCGCGCTGCTCCAGCCGCTGCGCAATTTCCGGAACGATAAAGCCACGCGCTACGCCTTTTTGACCCTTTTGGCGGTGGCGGCCTATTCCATTGTGGACAAACAGGCCGTGATGCGGTTTCATCCGGTGGCCTTTGCGTTTGTCTATCCCTGGGTCAGCATGGCGCTGTTGTCGGGCTACATCCGGACCGCCAAGCGCGCGGGGGCCCTGCGGCGAGAGTGGCAGGCCAATCGCCGCGCGATTCTGGTCTGCGGCGTGTTGGGAATCTTCGGTTACTTTTTGATCCTGATGGCGTTTTCGCTCGAACGCATCAGTTATGTTGTCGGGCTGCGGCAGATCAGTATTGTCTTTTCGGTCCTGCTGGGCGTTGTCGTTCTGAAGGAGCGCCACGGGCGGCAGCGGATGCTGTCCGCCGTCATGATATTCATAGGGGTGTACCTGATTGCCCGGGCCGGCTAACCTTACTTTTGGAAACGGAAGACAAGACAGGACCGTTTATAACAACGGTCGCCATAAAGGGGAGACATCATGTTCGAACACGTCATGGCCGCCCGCCGCCGTCTGGAAGGGCAGGCCCATGTCACACCGGTGATGACATCGGCTACCTTTAATGAACGGGTCGGCGGTGCCGTCGTTTTTAAATGCGAAAATTTCCAGCGTGTCGGGGCCTTCAAGTTCCGGGGCGCCTTTAATGCGGTCACCTGTTTGCCGGAGGAGGTGCGGAAAAATGGGGTGATTACGTTTTCTTCCGGCAATCACGCCCAGGCTTTGGCCCTGGTGGGGCGTCTCATGGATGTGCCCGTAACGGTCGTCATGCCCGAGGACGCGCCGGTCACGAAACGGTTGGCGACACAGGGCTATGGGGCCGAAGTGGTCCTTTACGACCCCCGCCGTGAATCGCGGGATGCCCTGGCCCGGGCCCTCCAGGAAGAACGGGGCGGTGCGCTGATACCGCCCTACGACCACCCGGACGTCATTGCCGGGCAGGGGACCGCCACGTTAGAGCTGCATCGCCAGGTCGGTCCGCTGGACATGCTGCTGGTGCCCTGTGGCGGCGGTGGCCTGCTCAGCGGTTCGGCGGTGGCCGCTCACGGCGTCATGCCGAACTGCCGGGTAATCGGGATCGAGCCGGAGCTGGCCGACGATGCCACCCGCTCTTTCCGAACCGGAGTGCTGCATCGGGTGGACAACCCCCCGACCATTGCCGACGGCACGCGGACCCCTTCACTGGGCGAGCACACCTTCCCCCTGATTCGCGAGCATGTCAGTGATATGCAGACCGTTTCCGAGGAAGCCATCATGGCGGCCGTGCGCTTTTTTTTCTACCGGATGAAAATCGTGGTCGAGCCTTCCGGCGTGCTGGGGGCGGCCGCACTGCTCAGCGGCGTGGTGAAGCCGGAAGGCCGCGTCGGTGTTATGCTAAGTGGCGGCAATATCGACCACCTGACCATGACGCGCATCCTCGCCGCCGCGCCGGAGGATGCCTGAAGGGCCGCCTATTGCAAAGCCCGGCAAATGGCGATAGGTATGCGTGGACAACCGGGTGACAGGCCCGTTATCCTGCCACGCCGGGCGGCAAGAGACGGAAGGCGTCGATGCAGCTATCGTTCAATCAGATTACGTTTCGGTATCCGGGAACCGACACGACCGTTTTCGAAGATCTCTCCTTCCAGATGGCGGGGCCCGGATTCAATGCCCTCTTCGGCCCCTCCGGGGTCGGCAAAACCTCCCTGGCCCGCATGCTGACCGGTGACCTGGACGACTTCTCGGGGCAGCTGCAGACCCGGGATATCGACCGCATCCTTTATTCTTACAACCTGGAACGGCTGCCGGGCTGGTCGGCCGTGGGGAAACATCTCGAGCGGATCACGACACCGGAACAACAGGCCAAAAGGGAGCAATTGGTCGATCTTTTCGGGATGACGCCTTTTCTCGGATCGCGATTTTCCCAGCTGTCGCTGGGGCAGAAAAACCGCATCAACCTGATCCGTTATCTTCTGCAGGACTTCCAGATGCTGATCATGGACGAGAGCCTGGCCAACGTGGATGAACTAACCCGTGAGAAAATCATCCTCAATATCAAGGCCCTTTTCCCGGATAAATTCTTTATCTACATTTCCCACAACATCATTGAAGTTTCCAAGTTCTGCCGGGATATTCTGGTGCTGGCGGGGTCCGGCAAAAAGCGGCCGGCCGCTGTGGTGAGGGGGCAGGACCTGCAGGCCGGACAGTCGCTGGAAAAGCAGCATCTTGAAACCACCATGCTGGAGATCATGAATGCTGCATAGACGGGTCTATCAGTTTCTGATTGTATACGGCCTGGGGCTGGCGCTGCTGCTGGGCATCAAGTACCTCCTGGATCTTTCCAATTATGTCATCCCCGGACCGATGGAAATCTGGACGACCTGCCGGGAGGTGACCCGGCGCTACTTCGCCGATGTCATGGACACCATGACGGTGGCGATCATCGGGCAGGTGCTGTCCATCTGCATGGCGGGCTTTATCGGCATTGTCGGCCGCCAGACCACCTGGCTGGGATCTTTCGTCAAGGTGGCGGCCTATAACGTCCAGGCCTATCCGATCGTGGCCTTGGCGCCCATTATCTTCATCCTGCTGGGCGACGGATTCATCTCCCGCTTGCTGATCGCCGCCATGATCTGTTATTTCCCCCTGCTGCTGTCCGTCCTCGGCATCATGTCCGAGCCCGTGCGGGACATCGAACATTTCTACCGTAATACCGGGCGTCTGCGCTGGCAGCTGGAAGTGAAGATTCGTGCTTTTGAAAACATCGGCAAGCTGACGACGGTGGTGGCCGGCAGTGCCACCCTGGCCATGGCGGGAACGATTGTGGCCGAGTTTATCGCCGCCAATGCCGGTATCGGCTACAGCATCCGGATTGCCCTGTACCAGAGCGACCTGGGTAAAATTCTGGTGGCCCTTTTTCTGATCGGCATATCGCTTTCGATCTACCAGGGCCTGCTCGAATGGATGGGGGCCTTGGTCCGTAAAGCCTGGGAAAGTCAATAGACACTGTGATCCGATCGGATCAGAGAGGAGGGTGATATGCGAAACCATCGCGTGATGGGAATCGGTTGGGCGGTTGCGTTATGCCTGACCCTGTTTGCGGCCTTTCCCCCCGCGGCTGCGACGGGGGCTGAAAAACTCACCTACCGGTTGAAATGGCTTTTCAACACCAGCGTGGTCGGCGACCTGTACGCCGACGTGCGCAAAGAATTTGCCGCGGCGGGCCTGGACGTCACCGTAAAGCCCGGCGGACCCGAGCGGGATGCCATCAAGGAACTGGAGTTGGGCCAGGCCCAGTTCGGGGTGGCGTCTGCCGATCAGGTCATTCGCGCCATGGCCAAGGGATCACCGGTGGTGGTCATCGCCCAGTTGTTCCAGGTCAATCCGCTGCAGTGGATCTATCGCCAGGCCGACCCGCCGATAACCCGCCTCGAGGATTTGCGGGGGCGCACCATCGGCATCACTTACGGGGGTAATGATGAAACCATCATGCGCACGATCCTGGCCAAGGCCGGTTTGACGGAACAGGATGTGCGGCTGTTCAGCGTGCGATACGATTACACGCCTTTTTACCAGAAAAAAGTGGATATCTGGCCGGTGTATCGCAACACCCAGGGGATTTTTATCGGCCAGAAAATGATGGATGGCGGCGAACCCGTGCAGTTTTTTATTCCGTCCGACTACGGGATCCAGTTTGTGGCCAACTCCGTAGTGACCTCCCGCCAGATGGCGGAGGAACGTCCGGAAACGGTCCGACAATTCCTCACCGCCCTGTTGAAAGGCTGGGAGGAAGCGCTCGACCCGGCCAAGAGCAGTTTGGTGGTCGAGATGCTGCAGGAATTCGACAAGGATACGCCGCGGAAGCAGCTGGCGGAGCAACTGGAGATTACCCGGCGACTGGTGAAACCCCAATCCGGTGTGGCCATCGGGGTTATCGACAGAGACGCCTGGATCCAGACCGAAAAGATCATGTATGACCAGAAGCAGATCGTGAAGCCGGTCCATGTCGAAACCGCTCTGATGCCGAGGTTTGCTTTTTAAGAAGAGCGGCCGTGGTTGCGGCATTTCTCTCAGGAAGATTGGCTCATGTCGGCGGAACGATTGCTTCAGCGCGTGATGGCGGCCCATGGCGGGCACGAACGCTGGCGCCGCGCGCGTGCCCTGCGGGTTGATGTGCGCTGCGGCGGCGCTGCTTTGACGGCCCGCTTTCAGCGAAACGCCTACCACCGTTACCGGGCGGTGCTGGATACCCGCAGGCCGCGGGTGAGGTTTACGCCTTTCAAGGGGCACCACGGTGTTTTTACACCGGAACGGGTGTGGATCGAAACCGATCAGGGGGCGGTGGTCCAGGCGCGGGCCCATCCCCGGCACTTCTTCCCGAGCTGGCGGCGGCATATTTACTGGGATGCGCTGGACGTCCTCTATTTCGGTGGATATGCCATGTGGAATTACCTCTGTACACCGTTTTTATGGTATTCGGAGAATATCCAACTGGCGGAGGGCGATCCCTGGCAGGCAGCGGGGGAAACCTGGCAGACCTTAATGGTCCGTTTTCCTGCGGATTGGCCCACGCATTGCCCCGAACAGATTTTCTACATCGATGATCGCGGTTACATTCGCCGTCATGATTACACGGCACGCGTGATCGGTCCCTATACCCGGGCCGTCCACACCTGTGACGATCATCGAACATTTGACGGGTTGGTGTTTCCGACCCGGCGGCGGGTGTATCCGCGGCGGCGGGACAACCGGTCGCTGCCGTTTCCAACGCTGATCTGGATTGATATCGACCACATTGAGGTCATTGACGACTAAGGGCGGCGGCCATGTCGCCGGCACGCCACCGGTGATGATTTCAGGTTCGAGACAGGACGAATAGATGACACACGCATTC
Source organism: Desulfobacteraceae bacterium (assembly GCA_014237395.1). Lineage (GTDB taxonomy): Bacteria > Desulfobacterota > Desulfobacteria > Desulfobacterales > UBA5852 > JABZFP01. The sequence goes on from JABZFP010000030.1 coordinate 709,081, forward strand.
TGGGATTGGTGGCAGCATCTGCCCCGCATGATCGATCCGAATCTCTTCGAGATCGGATCATTCCAACTTCGCTACTACGGCCTGATGTATATCGTGGCCTTTGCGCTGACCTACGGGCTTCTGGTCTATCGGTCAAAAAAAGACGGCTTCACCTGGTTTACCCCGGAACACATCCAGGACCTGATGGTCTGGTTGATTGCCGGGACGATTCTGGGCGGCCGGTTGGGATATGTTCTCTTCTACGATCTGAGCTTTTTTGCGGCGCATCCGCTTAAAATTTTTCTGCCCTTCGATTTATCCGACGGCTTCCGTTTTACCGGCATTTCCGGCATGTCCTACCATGGCGGTGTCATCGGCGTCGTTGCGGCCGGCTATCTTTTCAGCCGGCGGCACAAGCTCCCGTTTGTCACGATGGTGGACTTCGTCGCGCCGGCCGCACCCCTGGGCTATACTTTTGGACGTCTGGGTAATTTCATCAATGGCGAGCTATACGGGCGCGTCACAACCGTGCCCTGGGGCATGTTTTTCCCGCTGGACCCCGTCCATCAGCTGCGGCACCCCTCCCAGTTATACGAAGCGTTCTTCGAAGGGCTTTTTCTTTTCGTGCTGCTCTGGGCGGTGCGCAATCATCCCCGCTGCAAGGGCGGGCTGCTGGGACTGTATCTGATCGGTTACGGCACGGTGCGCTTCGGCATCGAGTTCTTCCGCGAGCCGGACCCGCACCTGATGTACGTCCTGGGGCCTTTCACCATGGGTCAGGTGTTATGTGCCGCCATGGTGCTGGTCGGTCTGGCGGCCTATGGCATTGGGCGCCGGGCGGCGCAAAAGGTAGAGGTGTCCTGAACAGGCGGCCGACCGGCTGCCCCTGGCTCAAAAAAAACGATCCTAATCAGGACGGTTGACGGCTTGATACCGCCTGCCACGCGTCGGGCTGTGATCCATCTTCTGATTTGTCTGGCCGTCTTTTTATAGCGATTGTCCTGCACTGAAAAACCCGAGCCCCTCAATTCTTGAAGTCACTTTCAGGCATCTAAAGCGTCATGCCTTGTCTCAGGGAAAAGAATTCAGACGGCTCACGTTATCTGAACAACGAGGAGACTGCCATGCTTTACCGAAAAATACCGAAAAACGGGGACGACCTCTCTATTCTGGGGTTCGGCCTGATGCGTCTCCCCGTGACCCAAGAGGGGAAGATCGACGAACCGCGGGCCATCCGCCAGATCCGTGATGCCATCGACCGGGGGGTCACCTACCTGGATACGGCCTGGCCCTATCATGCCGGGGAAAGCGAAAATGTGCTGGGGCGCGCTATGGCCGACGGCTACCGCGACAAGATCAAGATTGCCACCAAACTGCCCTCCTGGATGATCAAAAGCCGCCAGGATATGGACGCCTACCTCAATGCCCAGCTGGTAAAACTCCAGACGGATCACATCGACTACTATCTGCTTCACGCGCTTGCCGGGGATCCCTGGGATCATCTCGAATCTATCGGTGTGGCGGATTTCCTTGACAAGGCCAAGGCCGACGGCCGTATTGTCAACGCCGGATTTTCCTTCCACGGCATGCTCGCGGATTTCAAAAGGATCGTGGACGGCTACGCCTGGGATTTCTGCCAGATCCAGTACAATTATCTCGACGAGGAAAATCAGGCCGGCACCGAAGGCCTTCAATATGCCGCCGCGAAGGATTTGGGCGTGGTGATTATGGAGCCGCTGCGCGGCGGGAACCTGGGCCTGCCCACACCGCCGGCGGAGGTGGACGCTATCTGGCAAAGAGCAGCTGTAAAGCGGACACCGGTGGAGTGGGCGCTGCGCTGGGTGTGGAACCACCCCGAGGTTACGGTCGTGCTTTCCGGGATGAACGACGAGGCCCACATCGAAGAAAACCTGGCCATCGCGTCACAGGCCCTTCCGAATTCTCTGACGGAAGATGAACTCGAATTGGTTGCGGCAGCCAGCCGGAAATATAAAACCCTGATGAAGGTGGGCTGCACGGGATGCGGCTACTGCATGCCCTGCCCCTCGGAGGTCCATATCCCCGGCTGTTTCGAGGTGTATAACAAGATGCATATGTTCGGCAATGCGCAGGAAGGCCAGTTCATGTACGCTATCCGCATGAGCGGCATTCTATCCGGAACTCCCGGCTATGCCTCCCAATGCGTCCAGTGCGGTGAATGTCTGGAGAAATGTCCCCAACAGATTGAAATCCCCGACGTTCTGGAAAAGGTGGCCGAAGAACTGGAAGACGCGGACCTGGAAAAGCGCGTCGCCATGGGGAAAAAGATGCTCAATATAGACTAAAAAACGAACCGCCGTTTCGTCTCATTTCGGGGTATGGAACCGAGGGGGCGTGTTTACGTTTCCTTCCGGCTCGGCAGGGTATCCTCGTTGACGACGAAGGGTTTGATATCGAGGATGGGTGTACCGTCGAGCATGTCCATGCCACGCACACGCAGCACGTTCTGGTCCCTTGCCAATACCTCCAGCACCGACAACCCGATCGGATTGGGTCGCCTGGGCGAACAGATGCTGAACACACCCAGAGGCTGCTCCCGATGCGGTGGGATTTGCTTCAAAAGATCGTTTGAGAACGGGGGGCTCTTGTGGAAATGGAAGAGTACGACAATGCGTTGCCCGGCGGCAATGTCCGAAAGCCCTTCCCTATACGCGGCATCGATCTCCAGCGTGCCTTCCACATCCGACACCGTCCAGTGCCGGGGGATGCTCGCTGCATCCGTGTGTGCCGTTCCAATGGATTGCAAGGTCATTTGCATGGTGATCTTATGCAGGGTGACGTTTTTGAAATTTATCAAGACAGCAAGATCAACGGGGTCTCAACTGCCCCTTGAAACCGGACTGTTCCAAGGCGGCCAGCACCTGGGCCGCATCATCGGGGTGGCGAAAGCCCCCCACCATGACGACGGAGGCGTTGCTTTCGCGGTCGCCGGGCAGCCGGTAGGGCAGGAAGCCGGAGGCCATCAGCCGGTTCTCCAGGGTTTCCCCTGCCGGATCCATTTCATCCGGCGTCACGGCGATTGCTAAAGCAATGGGGGTCAGGAACGCCTCCGGAAACCCGATGCGGGCGATATCGGCGCGGTATTTTTCAGCCTCTTCGGGTGTCTGATAACAGCCGATGTAAACCCGATACCACACCCCGGTCGATCCCATGGATCCCCTGCCGATAAAAGCTCGCTGACCCTGGGTGGTAAGCTCCACGCCAAGCTGAAAGGCCTCTTCCTTCTGTTTATAGGATTTGACCTGGTAGGCATAGGGATAGGCGCCGGAAACAGCGATGGCCTGACGCTCTGCGCCGGCGTCGGATTCAGCTTCTGCTGCCGGTGCTGCAGCGGGTTCGGCGGTCGGTTCCGGGGCTACTGCCGGCGCCGGTTGCGGCGCTTCCGCGGGAGGCGCGGGGGGAACCATGCCGGCCGGCATACGCCGGACAAACGCGCCCTTGAAACGATCGGGGTCGAGTTTGGCAAGGGCTTCCCGGGCAGCTTCCAGCGAAGGATATCCATTGATGTATACCCGGTGCCATTGGCCCTTGTCCGGAACCTCGACGGCTTGACTGAAGGCGGCGTGGCCTTCTTCACGCAGTCGGGCCACGATCTTGGCCGCACCGGCGGCTTCCTTGACCGAGCGGACCTGGATGGTGAAGGCGGCATCTGGCGGCAGATCGACGGGCGGCGGCGGTTCCGGAGACAGGGGAGCCGCTAGCTCGGCCGGCGGTGCCGGAGCGGCTATTTCGGGTGCGGGTTCCTCGGTGGAAAGATCGGCGGCCGGCGGTTCAGCCGGCAATTCGGTTGCCGTGGCGGGTGCCGTGGCCGGCATGCTTGGCGCCGCGGGTGGTTCCTGGCCCCCTTCAACGGCCGGCGCTGTCGGGACAGCCATGGTCGCTGGTGGGGTTTCTTCTACCGGTACGGGTGTATCGGCGGGCGCTTCGGGAACATCGGCTGCCGTATCGGCGCCGGGCTTTGTGTCCGCGTCGGTTGGCGCGGACGCCGGATCAGCCACCATGATGGTGATGGTTGCCAGGTTCGAGAGGCCGGCCGCGTTGCGGGCCCGGAAGGTGAACCGGTCCACCCCTTCAAATCCGGGACGGGGCGTATACATCAGGTGCGGCAGGGTACCCTGCAGGGCGCCCTGGTAGGGTACGGTTTCGATGTCAAAGACCAGCGCAGCGTCATCATCGGGTTCGGCACTGAGCGTGATTTCGACCGGCGTATCAGGGGCTGTCTGGATGGATTGGCTGTAAGCTTCCGGCACGGTTGCGGCAGGCGTCGGCGCGGTCTGAGCCACAAGCATGGAGTGGGACGCATCGCTTTTCGCGGAGGATTGGGCCGGTGCGTAAGCCACGCGTTTCAATTCGGGCGTGAAGACCAGATCGTCGATGGCCTGCAGTTCGCCTTGCAGGTCGGTGACGGCACTTACCGACTGGATGGTGATGGGGTCACGGTAGGGGCGGCCCTCTTCGTAATGATTCATTCGTTTGACGTGCATTGAAATCGCGTCGGGCTGCCGGGCCTTGGCCAGCAGGGATATGATCCGGTTTTCAATGGCAACGGCTTCGTCGAAGCGCCCGGCTTCGGCATAGGCGGCGGCCAATGTGTCCAGGAAATTGATGTCGGGGGGTGAATTGTCGACCGCCTTTTCGGCGTAGGCCACGGCGCGCCGCCCGTCGCGCAGGCGGTCATCGGGCGAGGTGGCCATGATCCAGGCCATGCTGTTAAAGGCTTCGATATAGTCTGGTTTGACCTTCAAGACCTGGATGTAGTCCCGCATGGCACCGCCCGGATCACCCTGGCGATCCCGGGCAAAGCCTCGGCTGTAGAGGGCTTTGGCGGCGCGGGGATTGAGATGCAGGGCCTCGGTGCAGTCGGCGATGGCCCGGGCGTAGTCTTCTTTTTGAGACCAGGCCAGGCCGCGGTTACTGTAGGCATCCACATAACGGGGGTTGATGGTGATGGCCTGATTGAAATCGGCAATCGCGTCATCGAATTCACCGGTGAACAGACGGGCCAATCCCCGGTTGTTGTAGGCTTTGGCCGAACCGGGATTGATAGCGATGGAGCGGCTGCAGTCTTCGATGGCGCCGCGGTAGTCGCCGCTATAGATCCGGGCGAAGCCCCGGTTGTTGAGGGCTTCGAAATCATCGGGCACCGCTTCTATGGCCATGGTAAACTTGTCGACGGCGGCCTGGTAGTCTTTGGCCTTGAGCGCCGCCAACCCCTGTTCGAACCAGTTTTGGGTCGCCGCGGCCGTGGTTGGCACGATCAGGAGGGCGCCCAACAAAACTGTCAGAATGAACAGATTATCAGTGCGTGTCGTCATGGTCTTCACCCGTGTTTTGCGTTGGCGTCATTTTACAGTATGCGTAAGATAATACTACAAAAACCAGGGTAACACAATCTATCGGCCGGTGCCGATGACGGTCCGACAAGGGGGTCTCAGGCCACCGGTTCCATACCTTGGGCGAGGTATTGCGCCGCCAGGTCGATATAGACCTGTTTGCCATAGGCCCACAGCTCGGTGTCTTTTTCGGTGACTTCCCGGACCGTACGGGCGGGATTGCCGGCCACCACCATGCCGGCGGGAACCGCCTGATTGGCCTTGACCACGCTGCCCTCGGCCACGATGGCCCGTTCCCCGACGTCGGTCCAGATGCTGAGAATCGCCCCCATGCCGATTACCACCAAATCTCCGATGGCGCGGCCATGTAGAATAGCGCCGTGGCCCAGGGTAACCCGTTCGCCGATGCGGTGCACATCGCCCGGCGGGCAGTGAATGATCACCCCTTCCTCCACGGCCGTGCCGTTGCCGATTTCAATCCGGCCATAGTCGCCGCGGATAATGGCACCGTGGCCGATGTAGCAATGATCGCCGATGACAACGTCCCCGATGACGGTTGCCAGTTCGCTGACATAGGTTCCCTGGCCGACAACCGGTTGCCGACCGTCAAAACGATAGATCATGGGGCCTCCTTGAGTCGCTGGAAGGTCGGGCCCCCGGGGGATCGATGCGGCCGCCACCGGCCGCCGTCTCCGGGTGACCCTTGGAGAGATTCAGATCAAGTCTTTGCGGGCGTATTTTTCGGCCAGGTCGCCGGCCCAGGGCAATTTATATGTCGTATGCTGAAACGCCTTGATCATCAGAATGATCCAAAGGACGAACGCCAGCAGGGACAGCAGCGGGGCCAGCAGCGCGCCGATAAAGGGAAGGGTTCCCAGGACGATGCTGGCCAGGGTCAGCACGCCGAAGACGATGATGGATTGGGTGGCATGATATTTGACGAAGTCACTCTTTTTTTCAATCAGATAGAAGACCAATCCGCTGATCCAGCCCAAAAGGTAACATAGCGTTGCGGCAATATGTTCCGGCAGTCCGGTGGATGATGGTTGCATGATAGGCGATTCTCCATTTTTCGATAGCGGGTGAACGATAGCTGATTTTCCCATGGATTCGGCTTCAGATCGACTTGGCCGGGGCACCGGCGGCCGTGACGGATGCGTGTTCGCGTTCCATCCGTTCCCGGAAGCGGTGCGCCACCAGCGTGTCCATGATGCTCTGGGTGATGTGGTAGGCAATGGCCGGGATCAGTGCCATGGGGTAGAGGGTGGCAAAGTGACCGGCCCAGACGATGTAGGAAACCGTCAGGGTTTTCTGTGACGTGTGAATGGTGAAGGCCGAGGTGGACGCCCGGTCCAGTCGGATGAAGCGGGAAATGGCGAAATTCAGGACCAGGATCAGCACGTGCAGGACGATCATGAACACGAAGACGGCGATGATGGCGGTGCCGGCTTGCACGATGCGCGCCGTGGAACTGGAAACGGCATTGAGGACGATCATCAGCACGATGAGCTGGTTGAAGATAGAAAAGGCTTTTTTATAGGGGGCAATCGCATTTTTCAGGAAAGGCCGCAGCATCTGACCGATGGCGGTCGGGACCAGCACCTTGATCGTCAGACCGGTCAGCATCTGTACCACCGGCAGGACAATCGGGGTGTCGCCGAACTGCAAAAAGAGATTGAGCAGAAACGGAATGGTCAGGATGGATGCCAGGTTGGTCAGCACGCAGATGAACAGGCTCAGGGGGATATTGCCTAGGGCGATGGCCGTCATGACTGTCCCGGAGGCTATCGTGACCGGTGCCACGCCGATGATCAAGGCGCCAATGGCCCAGTCCGGCGGTGTCTTGAAGACCATACCCGCCAGGAAATAGGCGATGGCCGGGAAAAGGACCAGCGCCGAAATCAGGGCCGCCGACAGCACCCGCACGTTTTTGAACTGTTCCCCGATACTGGCGGTTTCGAGGGTCAGCCCCGTGATAAGAAACCCTAAAAAGATGACGACCGTCAGGATGTTGTACGTCTTGACGAATACGCCCACGGCCGGGGCGACGAAGGCGATCATTACCACTACGGCGATACCGACAAAAAACCAGTACTTCTTCAAATAAGATACCACGTCACGTTCTCCTGCAGGTCAATTGCAACGATTCAGGAAGGCGCTGGTGACGCCTTCTACTGATCCCGTATTGTTATTGATTGGGTAGCGGTCTTCGCTACCCGCGCCTTCGTTCCAAACAATAAACTGAGGGGGCCCCCGGCGCATGGTCCGTCTCTATATCACATTGGATGAATTTGCCAACCGGCAGGTGGAAGGAATTGAGATGATCTTTTGGTTGCACGGGGGGGGGCGGTCTTTTCGGCATCGGGCGTCGTCTGTCATGGGGAGGCAGAGATTATGGTTTGCGGGCCACGACGATGAGACGGTGATTCATGCATCCCCGGTCTTCCCGATCGTTCAAAACGGCGTGATGGGCGTTGACCTGAATGCCGACAAAACCGGCCCGGGAAGCAAGCGCTTCTATACCCTGAGGTTCGTAGATGTGGATGCTGTAAATCTTGTCACGAATGACGCCCCTGGTTTTGCTCAGGACCATTTCCCGGGCGCAGACCCGCTCGGGTCCGAGCTCGCGCTGGCGACAGACGACCACATCGTCTCCGATTTCATGCCAGGCATTGGGTGTCAGGTTGTGTCGCACGGCGCTGCCATCCGTGACGTCGAGCAGCAGCCATCCGCCACGTGCCAATAGGCGTCGGCTTTCCAGCAGAATGTTCAGGTCGGCGTTTTTTTCGGCGCCATAGCCCAGAGAATTTCCCAGAATCAGGACGACGTCGAAGGCGCCCGCCGCCAGTGGTGTTGCGCGGGCATCCCCCTGAACGAAGGTGACGGAAAGGTTCTGCCGTTGGGCGTTCTGGCGGCCTTCGGCCAGAAGCACCGGGGAATAATCCAGCACCGTGCAGGCCCCGCTGCCGCGTCGCGTCAATTCAAGGGCGTGCCGCCCCTGACCGCCGCATAGATCGAGGACACGCGCTTTCGGCCCCATGGGGATCAGATCGCAGAAAACGTCAACTTCCCGCCGGGTCAGGGCTTCATCCTGCACCGTGCGGGCATCTGTGACGAGGTAGATTTCGTCAAAGAGGGTTTTCCACCAGTCGGGGTCTGCCGAAAGGGTCATGACGGCTCCAGATGGGCACCGAAACTGAACAGGCCGTCCGCCGCAAAGATTGCAGGGCCGCCCTGCCAGGGCTGCAGGCGGGCGATGGCCAGTTCTTCGGGCTCGATATCGATGTAGTCGTTTATTTCACCGGCCAGCCACATGCGCTCCAATTGCAGGCTGTCGGTCCACATGGCCCGGCTGTAACGTTGCAGATCGTTGAGTTGTTCAGTAGTCACGATGCGTGGCCGCAGGGCAATTTTGATGGGGCCTAAGAGGTAGGTGAATTTTTCTTCCAGCGCCAGCGACTGCTGCAACGCTTCGACTTCCGCCAGGTCGGCGTAATCGATGCCCATGATGACGTCGTTGATGCGGTCCACGGCCTCCTTGACCGTCATATCCGATTTCAGCACGGTCAGGGGTTGCACCCCGCCCCCGCTGCCGACATTGGTCGGAACGTCACCGAAGCGACACAGGAAACCGAAGACCCGATCCGGCCCCACGAGGCAGCGAAAGTCGGTTTGTCGAGGGGCCAGCACGATCCGCCGGGCGGCGTGATCGATCTCCACCATTTCTTCGGCCCATAGCCCGAGGGCCACTTTGGCCTGCAGGATATAGTTCCCTTTTTCCAGGGCTTGTGCGATGGCGGCGTCGGCGTCTTTGTCGACCCCGCCGACCTTGACGCCGATCCCCGAATAGCCCCGCTCGGGCTTCAACACCAGGTCCGGCCAGTTTTGGCGGGCCCATTCCACCAGGTCCGGGATGGATTCACCGTTGGGGCCGGTGGTCCGGCGGGGAAAAAACCGACGGGTCCAGGGTGTGCGCTGAACGGTTTCCGGATCAAAGCGATGGGCATGATCGCCGGTGATCACTTCGAACATGCTTTTGACATTGATCGGTTCGGTGCCCCGTGGATTGAGGACCCGGTTTTCACGGATGGCCTGCAGGAGCGGGCTGAGATCGTGGCGCCGGTGCAGTTTCAGAAAAACGTCATTGTTGAAATCCATGAACACAAGCGATACCGGGCGTCCCTGGTGGCAGCAGACGCCTTTTCGCAGCTCGAATTCATGGGGGGCGGCCAAAATGCCGGTGATGCCCTGTATGCCGTCCAGGCGTCGGGCCAGGTTGATATTCTCGGTCACGTCGGCCAGGGTTTCTTCTTCCGCCACCACCGCCACCAGGCCGGGAGTGTTTCCGTTGCGCCGGCGCAAAACATCCACCAGCATGTCCACAAAGCCGGCTACGGGACAGAGGAGGGGATGGTCAAAATCGAGCGCCACGCCGGTGGGCGAAATGCGGTTGATTTTTTCCCAGACAACCCGGGCGATTTCCTGGGTGGTGCGTTGGTAGTCCCATCCGCCGGGACTGCCTAAATTCCATTCGGAGTGGGCGCCATCGAAACTGGACAAGGATGACCTCCTATCGGGTGGCCCTTGCAGGGCATTAGAGGTAACGATCAGGCCGGTAACCGTAACTCTAAACCTGAAGTTGCCTCAAGGCAACCCTGACCAACGCAAGTTTGCTTCGAGGTGATGCAACTCGGTCTCCCCCTGGGCCAGGATCCTGCGGGCAAACGCGGCGGGTGCTTCCGGTGATTTACCATAGCGGTCGTAAAGCCTCCGGAACTGACGACGTCCCATGGTGTAGGCCAGTTGATAGCCTGGTTTGAGGGCATAGCGCTTGACCATGGCAGCGGCCTGCCGGGCGGGCAGCCCGCATTCGACCAGAAGGTCGGCAGCTTGGTCCATGCTGCGCCGGCGGGTGTGGATTTCCAGATCGACCCGGCCGCGCATGGCACGCCAGAAGCGTCGTTTGGCCATCAAGAGGTGATCGGTGAGGCTGTGAAAATAGCCTGTGTCGAACAGCAGTTCTTCGCTGAAACTGGCCCAGCCTTCGTAAAACAGGGGCAATTCCACATGGCGTCGCACCGGTCGCGTCTGTTCCCAGCGTCGGCTGTCCAGCAGATGGTGACCCGGAAAGGTTTCATGGGCGGTCAGCAGGCGGTAATCGGCGGGAACCGTGGTGGAGGCGCGGGTGTCCATGATGTAGAAGGTGCCGCCCTTGGGCGGATAGCCGGCCGGCATGCTGTAAGCGGCATTGCTGCGCACCGGCAACATGTAGGCCGGTATCGGCGTGACGGTTACCGGACAGCGTTGGAGAAAGGCCGGGGTTGTCAGGCCTTGCGCCGCGCAATGGTCGGCCAGATCGGCGATGGCGGCCTGGTAGAGCGCGCCGACACCCGCCGGCGGCAGGGCTACGGGCGGCAGGGCCGCGATGGCATTCTGCCATGTGTTTCCGGGGGCGATGTCGCGGCTGAGGGTTTCCAACAACGATCTTGTCTCCTGGATCTCGTCTTCCAGTTCACGGGCGATATCGGCGGTGGCCTGCCGGCAGCCCATGTGATGCCGGGCTATGCGTTCATAGAGATCGCGGTCCGGCAGGCAGTCTTGCGTGGTCGGCGCGCTTTCAAGCGTGTGCCTGAATGCCGCTATTGCTTCCGAAGCGCTGGCGCGCAGTCGTGGATCGGCCGGCAGGGTTGGCAGCCAGGGGAGCAACCCCTGGATCATGTCGCAGCCCAAGTCCCGAAAAAGGCACGGCATCTGTTTCAGATTGTCCCGTGCCTGGTCCAGAAAACGCGGCAGGGTCTTCAGGCGGGTAGCCAGGCGTCCCGAGGTCTCTTCCGCCGCTTCGGCCAGACCGATGCCCATAATGGTGAGGTACCAGGTGGGTTGATGACGATGCCAGCCGACATCGGTCAACTGCTCGCGAAGGGTTTGGAGAACATCCTCCAGGGTCTCGATGTCGACGCTGTCCTCTCTCGAGAGTAGCTGTGCTTTTAAATCTTCCGTGCGTCGCAGCCAGACGGCCATCTCGCTTAGAAGGGCCTGGAGGGCTTCCGGGGAGAAGTCGTCCCATCCGCTATCGTATTCTGCCGTCGCACGCACCTGGGGAAAGAAGTGAAACTCGTCGCTGCCCATACACACCGGAAACTGTCGGGACAACCGATTGAAGACGGCCTCGGCCAAGGCCGATATTGCTGCGGGTGATGTGTCGGGCGGCGTGGACAATGGTCTACCCCTCGTGGATATCGATTCCGTGCGTAATGGGTCGTGGCAATGCCACCACGACGGGTGTCTTGCGCCCTGGCACCGTTCAGGGGGTGTATGCTGGCGTCTCCGGACGACTATGGCTTCGGTGCAAGACGTGTCGAAATTCGACTATCGGTTGATTTCCTGCCACCCCTGGCCAACGTAGCGCGTCAGGATGGCATCGAACACGCCCTCCGCTTTCAAGGCCGTCATGGCCTCGTGGATGCTGTCTATTTTGTCCAGATGCGGGGATTTTCTGGAAAACTGGAACCACTGTTCTTTGGTGCACAAGGTCAACGACTGGGGTTCTACATCACCGGCGGCATCCCACAGATCGATGGCATGGGCGAGGGCGATGGCGTTGCCGACGATGGTGTCCAAACGGCGCTTTTTGAGCATGCGGACCATCTGCTCATAGCTGGTTTTAGGCTCTTTTTTCAGCCGTAGATCCGTATCGAAGTGCGTGGCGATCTGGGTGCCCTGCAGCAAGCCGATGCTCTGGCTGGCATACAGATCATCATAATGGCGAAGCGGCAGCCCCTTGCGGTTGATGGCCACCATGCGGATGCTGCGGATCGGCGCAGCATAGGCCACGAGGTCTTCCCGCCCGTCCGCATGAAAAAGGATCGCGGCATCGCAGCTGCCGTCGGAAAGGTTCTGAATCAGTCGTGCTCGCGGGGTCAGTGTGGTGACCATCTTGATTCCCGACCGATCGGATATGGCTTGGACATAATCCCAGTGGGTGCCGGTCGGCTGGTCGGCCGCATCGACATATCCGAAGGGCATGGATTGGATGACGTTGACCGTCAGGGCGTTACCCGCCCAGGCGTAAAAAGGTGACAGAAAGATCAGCGTGAGGAGCAAGGCCGTTTGTATTCGCATCGTCGTCTCCAATGATGGGACTGCGGCACCGCTTACCTGTCGATGGTCGACAGGTAGTCTTCGAACCGATCGAGCACTTCCGGAAGATTCTGTCGCCCGAACCCGATGCGCACATGTTGATCGCCGTACTGGAAGGGGGCGGACGGCAGCAGCATGATGCCCGCTTTTTCGACGAGTTTCCGGCAGAAGGCCTGGGCGCCTTCGGCGCGCCGAAGGCCGGGGAAACAGATGGATCCCCCTTTGGGGCGCTGACAGTGGAAACAGTCATCATGGGTTGTCATGAACGTCTCCAGCACCATGAGATTGGCGTGGAGACGCTCGCGCTGGCCGGCGATGATCGCCTTCTGGTTGTCCAGGGCCATGATCGCCAGGATTTCACTGGGGGCGCTGGCACAGATCGTGGTGTAGTCTTTCAGTTGGGCCGTGCGGGTGATAAGGTCCCGGTCCCGGGTCGCCAGCCACCCGATGCGCAGCCCTGGCAGACCGTAGGTCTTGGAAAGCCCGCCGAGGGTGATGGCCCGTTCGTAGCTTTCGCAGGCCGCCGGCAGGGTGGCGCCGGGTTCGATTTCGAGTCCGCGATACATCTCATCACAGAAAAGGAAGATGCCCCGCTGCCGGAGCAGACCAATCAGGGCGTCGAAGGTTTCCACGGATGGCAGGGCGCCGGTGGGGTTGTGGGGAAAATTGACCACCACCAGGCGCGTGTCGGGTTGCAGCAGTGTCTCCAGGTGATCCAGGTGGAACTGCCAGCCGTCCGATTCGCTGGGTTCCCATAAGGAGACCCGGCAGCCGATGGCCCGGGGAATCTCGTAAAGGGACTGGTAGCCCGGAAACGTGCAGACGACATGGTCGCCCGGTTTCAGCAGGGCCTGCATCCCAATTAATATCCCTTCTTCGGGTGTCACCACCAGGGTATCCTCAACATCCAGGTTTCTGTACAAGCCGGTGATGGCTTCCCGCAGAAGGGGATGTCCCTGACTTTCGGTATACCCTAATGTCAGTTCATCCCACAGCTGGCGGTGTTGATTGTCGGCCATGCCCAGAAGTGCTTTGAGTGTCAGCGGTTCACAGTCCGAACTGGACAGGAGATAGCGGGCGGAGAATTCGTAGCGGGCGAAGTAGCGTTCCAGTTCGAAGGGGGGGAGTTGCATGAGGGGCCTCCTCAATCGCGTTGTTGCATTAATGATCCATAGGATAGGCAGTAAGACAACCTGCTCTTTCCGTAAAAGTATATGCATTTGTTCATTTTCTTCCGCGTGGAAGAAAACGGAACCAAAAGAAGACGCCCGTGTCACAATCCCTTCGGGTGCCCCTGCGCATCGAAACCGTGGCCGGACGCGCCGATACTTGCCAGCCTATGGCTGATTGGCCATTTTGCGAAGCTATCAAAGGATGGCCGGTAGGATTTCATAATGGTCGAAGGGCGGCATGATGCAGGCCCCGGCAAACCGCTCCCGGGCCAGCGTCAGTGTTTCGCGGGCATTCAGGATGCCTTCCGCAATGGGGTCCGCGGCCTGATGCATGCGCTGGCGCAGCGGTTCCGGAACGGCGATGCCGGACACCTTGGTATGCAGGAAATCGGCATGACGGGGCGTGCGCAGGGGCAAAATGCCCATGATAAGCGGAATACCGATAGACCGTGTGGCCTCGGCCAGGGCGTCGGCGGCAGCGGCGTCATAAACCGGCTGGGTGACGACAAATTGCGCGCCGGCGTCCACCTTGCGCGCCAACCGTTCGGCGGCATGCTGCAGGCCGTTGGTTTCCGGATGGGGATCGAGCACCACGCCGGCCCGCAGACCGGCGGCGGTCGCCATGCCCAGCAGGTCGAAGAGATCCAGATCGCGCACATCGGAGGTAGTGGTGCGGTCGCCCAGGGCGACGAAGTCTCCGGTGGTGATCAGGACGGTTTCAAGGCCCAGGGCCCGGGCCCCCCACAAGAGCCCCTGCAGGCTCAGACGATTGTGGTCCCGGGTGGTGCAGTGGAGAATGGCGGCGCGCCCTGTTCGCTGCTGGATCAGGGTGCACAGGGCCATGGCGCTCATGCGCGGTTTGGCCACGGGGTTGGTGGCCACGCTGAAGGCGTCGACAGGCAGGTTGTCCAGGGCTGCCAGGGCGTCCAGCAGCGGGTCGGCATCAGGTCCGGCTGGTGGAACCACTTCGACGGATATGAAAAAGTCCTTTTCGGGCATACGTGCGGTGACAGTCATGGGGGTCTCCTTTACGGGGGGATGCCAAGCGTTGCTGACAAACGGGCACGGCATGGCTTGCCCGGCATCAACGACCGTTTAAAAAAGGTTATGTTTCCCGCGGCACGGTTTCCCGGAAAACATCATCGTCAAAGTCCGGAGTGGCCCCGGGGTTGGTCAGTGTGTATTCCCGGCGGAACGTTTCCCGAATTTGGTCGATGGGCACATCGCGGAATTCGCCGCGGTAGCCCAGGTACTCCATGTGGCGGTGGCCCTGGAGGTCGAAAGGGTGGTAGATGGCGTCGTTGCGTCCGTCAAACGCGAGCGGCTTCAGGTCAAACCGTTCGCACAGTTCGATGTTGAAGGCCGGTGTGGCCTTGATCCAGCGGCCGCCTAAATAGATGGAGGTGTAGCCGTGCCAATAAAATACATCGGTTTGCATTTGCGCCCGCATGCGGGCCGTGGACAGGTGATTGCGGACATCGGCGAAACCCAGGCGGGCGGGGAGGTCCGTCGCCCGGCAGGCGGCTGCCAGAAGAACCGCTTTAGACACGCACCAGCCGCGACCTTTTTCCAGGGTGCCGCTGGCCCGGAGGCCCGGGACGGATAAATCAATCCTATAGGGGTCGTAGCGGATGCCGTCACGCACCGCATCGAAGAGCCGCACGGTTTTTTCTTCAGCGGAAAGGGCGCCTTGCGTCCTTTCCGCGGCAAACCGGCGGATGGTTTCATGATTACTGTCGATGGTGGCCGAGGGGGTCAGATAGGGGCGCAATTGGGTTTCATGCTGCAATGGGGACCTCGATTTTCACGGATGTCGCTCATGCTGCTGGGGTTAAAGCGAGCCACAGACCTTGATGGTTATTTTCGATACCTGAGGTTGTCATACCTCATTTAATTCAGATGCGATGCGGAAAGCAAGCGCATAGGGGGTGGCGCGACGCTCCTCACACGTTCTGAATATTCGGTTGCGATGTTGCGGGGGGGTAATAAATCGCGGGATGCGTTTGATTTGGGTTGATTTCATGATATGGTATGTTTTATGAGTAAAAAGCACCATATATTGTGGCTTTTACAAGGAGTTGTGTATGCCCCAAGTGAAGAAGACTTTCGTTCTGGATACCAACGTCATTCTGCACGACAGCACCTGTATTTATCATTTTGACGAGCACGACATCGTTATTCCGATCACCGTCATCGAGGAGCTGGACCGCTTTAAAAAGGGGAAGGAAATCCTCAATTGCAATGCCCGGGAGTTTTTACGCTCCCTGGACGATCTCACCGGCCAGCATATCTTTAACGGCGGGGTGCCCATCGGCGACGGCAAAGGTAAAATTTCCGTGCACCTGGAAGCTTCCTTCCACGAAAAGCTGAAGGCCAATTTCAACAACACCCAGGCCGACCACCGCATTCTCAATGTGGCCTATCATATTGCCGGGAACAAGGGCTTCGACCAGGTCGTGCTGGTGACCAAAGATGTGAACCTGCGCATGAAGGCCAAGTCCATCGGGCTCACGGCGGAAAACTACCGTTCCGATCACGTCCAGAATCCGGCGGAATTGTACAAGGGCCGGTACGTGGTGGAAAATGTGGACGGTGCCTTGATTGATCTCCTTTACCAGACGCCTTTCACCATCCCGGTCGAGGCGCTTGATCTGGCGACAACACCCCTTCCCAACGCCTTCCTGATCCTGCGCAACGGGTACAAGTCGGCCCTGGGGGTCTACGATGCCGCCAATGAGGCTGTCCAGCGGATTGAAAACCACAGCTGTTTCGGGATCCGCCCGCGCAATGCCGAGCAGTCCTTTGCGCTCAGCGCGCTGCTCGACCGGAACGTGCCGTTGGTGACCATGAGCGGCAAGGCCGGCACCGGCAAGACCCTGCTGGCCCTGGCGGCGGCCCTGGAAACCAAACGCTATTTCCGGCAGATCTTCGTGGCCCGGCCGGTGGTGCCGCTCAGCAACAAGGACCTGGGCTACCTTCCCGGGGACGTGAACTCCAAGCTCGACCCCTACATGCAGCCGCTCTACGACAACCTTTCGGTTATCCAGAACCAGTTGTCATCCGACAACGCCCGCAGCAAGCGTATCAAGGAATTGATCGAAGAGGAAAAAATCGTGATCACGCCCCTGTCCTACATCCGGGGGCGGAGTATCGTGAAGGCCTATTTCATCGTGGACGAGGCCCAGAACCTGACACCCCACGAAGTCAAAACCATCATTACCCGGGCGGGTGAGGGCACCAAAGTCGTTTTCACCGGCGATATTTTCCAGATCGATCATCCCTATCTGGACAGCAACTCCAACGGGCTGAGTTTCCTGATCGAGAAGATGAAGGGCGAGCGGCTGTACGCCCACATCAATCTCGAAAAGGGTGAGCGCTCGGAATTGTCGGATCTGGCCACGCGGCTGCTGTAGACCCGTTCGGAAGCAGACGGTACCGTCGTCCCTCAGATTCTTGGCAAGGCGGTTGCGCTGGCTGGGAGAGCGGAGTGGGGGCGTGCCGGAAGGTTCGGGTTCATATCCGTCAGATTACCACAGGAGCTTGACACCGACCCCGGTCGGGGTGATGCGTGTAATTTCTCCCATGATGGCCATGTTCTTCTGCCCGTGGCGAAACTGGAAATCCATGTCCAGCTGATCGCCGACCGCAAACATTCGGGGCGTTTCCAAAAACAACCCCTCAGAACTGATGTCCCGCACCTTGCCTTTACCGGCCGTGTTCCGGCTGGCATACGCCAGCAGGGTCTGGTAGGGCATCCGGGTTGCCTGGCGACGGTCATTGCCGTCGGTATGGGGGTGTTGTGTTCTCATATCCTGCGATCCTGCATCTTTTCATTAAAGTGTACGCTGATGGTGGCTTTTTACGCAGATTGCGTGCCAGCTTGTAATTTTGGTCAACATGTTTTTGAATAATCGCTGATTCGTTTTAATATTAGCGGCTTACCGCCGAGCAGCACCTTCCCGGGACCGATCACGCCTCTCCGGACGTTTGTCAACCAGGTTGGCATTGTTCGGCTTTCCTGCAAAGGGCGTAGGCATCATTGCCTGTCCTTGTCGCTACTTGACCGCCACACCGAAAATATGCGGCATGATCATGACGGCCGGGGATGTCAGCATAAAACAGTCCATATCGACGGTGGAAAAGCCGGCTTGCCCGAGAACGAGGTGGGTGTCGCGATTCAAATGGCAGCCGTCGAAGGCCCAGCGCCATGGCTTGGCCAGCCAATCCTGAAACCGGTTGAGCGGCGTGCCGTTCATGGCCGCCACGTGCTCCAGAAAAAAGAACCGTCCGCCCGGCTTGAGAATACGCAGGATCTCTGCCACCACCTGTCGGGGGCTGTCCACCGAACACAGAACGAGGGTCCCCACCACGGCCGCCACACTTTCGCTGACCAGGTCCAGGGATTCCCCTTTTACACCGCGGATGGTCAGATCGATGCCCCAACGGACGGCATTGGCGCGCAACGGGGCGTGCATGGCCGCATTGGGTTCGATGGCCGTGAGCCGCGTGCCCGGTGGATAATAGCGCAGATTGGCCCCGGGGCCCGATCCGATTTCCACCACCGAGTTCGGCAGACGGCTGAAAATCGCCTTTTTGCGGGGGCCGTATTTCCGATGCATGTAAGCCTCCCCGCGTTCGAGCAGCCAGGAATGGAGGCGATTTTTTACGGGATGGCGATGGGTGGTGTCCATGGTAATGTTTGCCCTCAAGCCATCGGGTTCGTGACAAAATGACCGGCTTGAATCGTTATCGTGGGCGTGGGACGGTCAGGGGCAAGGATGCCGGCTTGCATCGTAATCGTTCCAAGAGGATAATGCAGGATATCAGGACATCAATGAGGCAATACCAACCAGTCTCCAGAAACGCCCCTGTTGTTCGTCGTTTATGGCTATATTGATAATAAAAACAATTATATGAGAATAATGAAGGGAGGGCGCCTTTGGTACCAACCGTTTTTCCAGCTAAACCCGCGTTGCTCGATGGCGGCATGGGGCGCGAACTGCGGTTTCGGGGGGTAGACGTGCCGGAAACCATCTGGTCGGCGGGGGCTTTGATGACAAGTCCTGAGGTGGTACGGCAGATTCATTCTGATTATATTGCCGCCGGGGCCGATATCATCACCACCAATACCTATGGCGTGATCAGGGACGACCTGGTCAAGGCTGGTATTGAAAAACGATTTGCCGATCTCAATGGGCTGGCCTGTCGCCTGGCGGTTGAAGCGCGGGATGCATCGCAGCGGAAGGTCCTGATTGCCGGATCGCTGCCGCCGCTGCGAGGGAGTTTCCGACCCGACCTGGTGGGGCCGGGCGATGAAATCGAGGCTCTTTACCAGGAACAGGCCGACCTGCTGGCGCCGTATGTCGATCTGCTGCTTTGTGAAACCATGTCCAGCGCTGCCGAGGGGCGGGCCGCGGCAAAGGCCGCCTGCCGGACCGGTAAACCGGTATGGGTGGCCTGGACGCTTCATGAAGACCGCTCGGGCGAGTTGCGCAGCGGCGACTCCATCGACGCCGCCGTGGCGGCGCTGGAGGGGCTTCCGGTCAGCGGTTTCCTGGCCAATTGCTGTGCGCCGGAACGGGTTACGGACGCCATGCCACGGTTAAAGGCTTCCGGGGGCGAGTGGATCGGCGGCTACGCCAATACGTTTACCCCCATTCCCCAGGACTGGACCCTGGGAGGGGAAAAAGAAACGGATGGTTTGCTGACGCTTCGATCGGACCTGGATCCCGCAAGCTATGCCGTGCATGTGGCCGACTGGCTGGCGGCCGGGGCTTCTGTCGTGGGCGGCTGCTGCGGCACGCGGCCGGCCCATATTGCAAGGATACGGACGTTGATGGACGACTGATGGCGGTTAAAATTCGCCGCCAAGGGTTCCGAGGTGCCGAAACCGGTTGCCAGATAAGGGAGAGCCGCATGAGGGGGCGGTTTTTAAATGGATTCCAAAAGGCTCCGAATCTCACTTCGGATAAATGCCTCTATACGCCATCGATAACGTTGCGAATTTTTTTGGAAAGCTCAAGAATCGTGAACGGTTTTTGAATAAAACCATTGCCGCCCCTGGCCATGATGTCGGCCGCTTTACCTTCCATGGCATAGCCACTGGCAATGATCACCGGTAAGTCCGGCGCCAATTCCCGAATCCGATCAAACGTTTTACCCCCGTCCATGCCCGGCATGATGAGGTCCAGGATAACCAGATCGATACGGGTCTCCGCCTGCCGGATCAGCTCAACGGCCTTACCACCGCTGTCAGCGCAGATGACGCGGTAGTCGAGTCTTTTCAGCATGGCCGTGCCGACGTCCAGGATCATCGCTTCGTCATCGATCAGGAGGATCGTTTCATGCCCCTTGATCAGCCCTTCTTCCCGGGTTTCTTCCTGATGGGCATCCTCGTCAGACAGCGGCAGGTAGATATTGAAGGTCGTCCCATGGCCGACTTCACTGTAAACCGTGATCATTCCGCCATGATTCTTGATGATACCGTAGGCCGAGGCCAATCCCAGGCCTGTTCCGCGGGTCTTGTGCTTCGTCGTGAAAAA
Organism: Desulfobacteraceae bacterium; assembly: GCA_014237395.1. Taxonomy (GTDB): domain Bacteria; phylum Desulfobacterota; class Desulfobacteria; order Desulfobacterales; family UBA5852; genus JABZFP01. Next base: position 729,286 of record JABZFP010000030.1, read on the forward strand.
GGGGTCGAAAATCCGTTGGCGAATCGCGGGTTCCATGCCGATACCACTGTCGGTAACGGCAATTTTGGCGTAGGGCCCGGGTTTGGTCTGATAGGGCCTGCAGTAGGCCTCGTCCAATGCGGCGACTCGGGTTTCCAAATAGAGATTCCCGCCATCCGGCATGGCCTGCCAGGCATTGATGAACAGATTTAAAAAGACTTGTTCGATTTGTTTGCGATCGACCGCGACGATGATAGGATCGGTTTTCAGTTTTTCATGGATGCGGATTTCTTTTTTTGTTCGGCCAAAAAGATGGGCGCTGCCGGCGACCAGTTGATTTACATCCGTGGGTTTGATTTCATATTTTCCGCCACGAGCAACGCCCAAAAGCTGTTTGGTCAAATCCGTCGCGCTGCGCACATAGGCCTCGATGGCGGAAATATGCTCCTTGTGGGGATGCGAGCGGTCCAAATCGACGGAAACCAGCGATGCGCGACCCTGAATACCCATGAGCAGATTGTTGAAATCGTGGGCGATGCCCCCGGCCAGGGTTCCGATGGCTTCCATCTTGTGGGCTTGCATCAGCAATCGTTCCAGTTTTTTCTGCTCGGTGATGTCCCGCATTACATGGACAATGCCGCAGGGAGAGCCGTCATCGGTGCGCAGAACGTCGCCGTTGACTTCGAAAAGTCTTTTTTCTCCGCTCTTCATCAAGAGGTGGTAGGTCTGAGGGCCAAGTTTGTCTTCCAACATCCGTATGTTGTTTTCAATCGCTCGTTCCTGATCTTCCGGTGCGATAAAGGAGAGCATGTTCTGCCGTTCCATTTCCTGTCGTGAATAGCCGCTGATATCCAAGGCGGCATCACTGACAAACATGATGTTCCCTCCCAAATCCATGCGTACGACGATGTCAGGCATGGTGGCGACAAGGCGCGTGTAGAATTCTTCGCTTTCGCGCAGACGTTCTGCCGCCGCCTTTTGCTGGCTGATGTCAATCAGGGAGGCAATGCTGTCCGTTGTCCCGGGAATGAGACTCACCGTGTTGAGCACATGCTTGATATTGCCATCCTTGTCGACAAACCTGAACTCGTAGTTGCGCGGGGGGGCACCGTCCTCGCTTCTCCGCTCCTTGTGGTAACTCACCATATTTTCAAGATCTTCCGGCACCACAAATTCGGTCCAACGCATCTTGCCTTCGATTTGCTCACGGGGCAGCCGGCTCAATTTTTCATATTCCCGGTTGACCATGGCGATCGTGGTGTCCGCCTGTATGGTCAGCGTGGCGGTGCCTGAGTTTTCATAAATGGTGCGGTATCTCGCCTCGCTTTCCTTGAGTGCTTCTTCCGCCTGTTTTCGGGCCGTAATGTCGACGATGCTGACGATGATCCCCTGCCGGGCATCATTGCGGTCGATCAGGTTGACGCGGACAAAGCCGTCGAAGGGGCTTCCATCCCTTCTAACAAAGCGTGCATCGTAATCGATGACTTGCTCCTTCTTTTTTTGGTCATAGAGCAATTTCCCTATGCGGGCATACTCTTTTGGAGTCGCATAGAGATGGGCGGTGTCTAATCCCAGGTATTCTTCTTCGCTCTGAAAGCCGAAGAGTTGCTCCATGGCCTGGTTGGCCCACAGTATTTTGCGGTCTTTCGTGTAGGAGATGCCCACGGGTAATGTTTTCAGCACATTTTCCCAATGGGGGAATTTCCCATGCAGGCCGGTTTCTTTTCGGTTGTGTTTTTTTAGGGCGTTTTCAGGTTCGCAAACGCGATGCGCCAATTCGTCATAGGTCGGTTTGTCAGACATGGTCACCTTGGCTTGTTATCATCACCACTTAGTATCGTCTTGCCGGCAGAAAAACCTTCCATTTTTGAATACATGCCGACGTATTTTTTATCAAGTCGATCGTATGGGGAGTGATCCCTATTTTACAGCGGAAAAGCCCCCAAAACATCGCATCAAGGCGTTCCCTGGTGGACGGCTGTGATCGTTTGGCTTATGATGGATACGCACCTGAAATGCAACGCAAACCATGACCCTTCATACGGCAAGACGCTTCGGCTGGATACCGGCCGGGGTTGCCGCGTTGGGAGGCTGCCGGGGCGCCCGATGGGTGCCTTTCGGAAGGGCGTGAGATTGGATCGACGAAACCAACCGACATAGGGAATGAAAGGATCGCGAATGTATATCAACGGTGAATGGATAGCGGCACAGAGCGGAAAAATGTTTGATGTCTTCAACCCGTCGGACGGCGATCGCATCGGTCAGGTCCCCGACGGCGGCCGTGAGGATGCCGTTATGGCCATCCAGGCTGCCGGCGAAGCGTTCAAAGCATGGTCTGTCACGACGGCCTATCAACGGTCCGGCTATTTGTATAAAGCCTACCAATTGATGATGGAACGCAAGGAAGAGTTGGCCCGGCTGATGACCCGGGAGCAGGGCAAGCCTCTCAAAGCGGCCCGCAACGAAGTGCAATACGGGGCTGATTTTCTGTTGTGGTTTGCCGAGGAGGCCAAACGGGTTTACGGGGAAACGATTCCATCCCCCCGGCCTGACCAGCGCTTCATCGTACGCCACGAACCGGTGGGTGTGGTGGGCGCCGTGACGCCTTGGAATTATCCCGTATCCATGATTACCCGCAAGGTGGCGCCGGCCATTGCCGCCGGCTGCACGATCGTGCTGAAGCCGGCCGAGGCAACACCCTTGTGCGCCATGGCGATTTTTAAGATTTTTCACGATGCCGGGATTCCGGCGGGGGTCGTCAACCTGGTGACCGCCCTCGACCCGGCTCCCATTGGCGACGAATTTATCACCAATCCGGGGGTCCACAAAATGACCTTCACCGGATCCACGGCGGTGGGCAAGCTCTTGGCCCGCGGGGCCGCCGAGCAGATGAAGCGGGTCTCGCTGGAACTCGGCGGGCATGCCCCCTTTATCGTTTTCGAAGATGCCAATCCGAGACATGCCGCCACCGGCGCCATGCTGGTGAAGTTCCTGAACACGGGTCAGGCCTGCATCAGCCCCAACCGGATTTTCGTCCACAGGAATCTCGTGGAGGCTTTTATCCAGGAGGCCGAAAGTCGCATCAGTCGTATGCAGGCCGGCAACGGCATGGACGACGGCGTCAGCATCGGTCCCCTGGTGGGGCCCGAGGCGCTAGAAAAAGTGCAGCGGCAGGTGGAAAACGCGCTGGAGATGGGGGCCACCCTGGTCTGCGGCGGGAATCGGCTGACCGAGGGCGGCCTGGACAAGGGCTATTTCTACGCCCCGACCCTGCTTGCGGATGTCACCCCGGCCATGCAGATCTATCGCGAGGAGACCTTCGGCCCGGTGGCACCCGTGATTCCCTTCGACTCGGAAGAAGAGGTCATGGAAATGGCCAACGATACCCACTACGGCCTGGCATCCTACATTTACACCCGGGATATCGCCCGGGCCATGCGGGTGTTCGAAGGATTGCGGTTCGGCATCGTGGGGATCAACGATATCAATCCCGCGGCCGCGGCGGCTCCCTTTGGCGGTATGAAAGAAAGCGGCCTGGGACGCGAAGGGGGCCGGGAGGGGATCGCCGAATATTTGGAGACGAAGCTGGGCGGGTTTTCGATCCGATAAAGCCGTTTTACGTTCTTCGCAACAATTTAAGAACCCTGAAAATTTTCTATCCCTAATTCGACTTGGTTCTTTGTTCCATTTGTTCATTTTCTTCCCCGTGGAAGAAAACGGAACCAAAAGAAGACGCCCCGTGTCACGCGCCCTTCGGGTTCACCTGCGCGTCGGGGCTGTGGCCGGCCGCGCCGAAATTCGCCCCGCAGTTTGCGGGGCTCAGACAGTCGCCGCGTCTCTTTCGGCCGCATCCCAGATGCTCGGCCGCGTGACAAAGGGGATCAAATAAGACATCAGGTAATGATCGCCTTTAGGCCCATTTTTTATCGTCTTCTTCAAGTGTATGACCATCGAAGGAAACGACGCTTCTTTTACGACTTTGTCGCATCATCGTTGATGACGACGCATTCCGCCTCGATCTCCACCAGCCAGGCCGGATCGATCAGTCGCGACACTTCGACAAAGGTGCAGGCCGGCCGGATGTCGCCGAAGATTTTGCCATGGGCGCTGGCGGCATCCTGCCAGCGTTCGGCGTCCGTCAGGTAGACGCGGGTGCGGATGACGTCTTCAAGGCTACCGCCGGCCGCTTCAATCGCTTCGCGGATGATGTCGAGGCAGCGCAGGGTCTGGCGGTACATGTCCCCGGAGTGGGCCGTCTTTCCGTCCGGGGCAATGGGCGCGGTGCCGGAGACCGCGATACGGTTGCCGATGCGCACGGCCCTCGAAAAGCCGATGGGTTTTTCAAAGGGCGATCCGGAAGAAATGTTCTGACGCATAACGGTTTTCCTTTTATTTCGATGTTAATGGGTTGCCCGGGTCTTGGCGATAAAATTGACCATCTGGCCGGCAACGATGGCGACGACCTCCCGGGGAAGAAAACCTTTCGGTGCGTCGGCCATGATCCCATTCGTGATCACCTCGGTGGTCTTGGCCACATCACCGGTCTCAGCATAGGTTGCTTCAAGGGTCCGGCGGGTTTCCGCCGCTGCGGCCATCGCTTTCCCCAAAAACTGCCGGCCTTCCGGTCCGGACTGGGCGCCGTAGTGCTCGGCCAGGTGGATGTCGACGTCTTTGGCGGCCATTTTCTCCAGGCTGTGCTGGTATAAATCGAAATTGGCATTGGCGGCCGTGAAAATCTTATCCCCGAAGGGAATGCCGCCGGCATCCGAGGCGAACAGGGCTTTTTCTTCGGGGATGTACACGGCGATGGAACACGACGAATGCCCGGGAACTTCCATGATTTCAAGGGACAGATCGCTGCAGGTCACCACATCTCCGTCGCTTACCACGGCGTCCACCTCGACGCCGGAAAAGCGCAGGTCGAGCCCCTGTCCGTTTCCGGTCAGACCGTTTTGGGCGATCATGGCCTGGTTCAGCATTTCGATGCTGTCGATCACTTTCTGTTTTCTCAGCAGCTCCTGGCTCTTCCGAGAGGCGGTCACGGTGGCCCACGGCCAGCGGCGCTTCAGAAACGGCACCATGCCGCAGTGATCGAAATGGCTGTGCAGAACGACGATCCGCCGGATCTTTTGTTCGTCAACACCGAAGTCGTCCACCTGCGCCAGCACGTCCGGCGCCACGTAGGCCATGGCCCCGCCCAGCAGCGCGTACTCACTTCCGCCACCCACCAGGTAGGCGCAGGATTCCCTGCGGCCGACCAGCCATATGCGTTCGGTTATCTTGCCGGGTGTGTCGAAAACCATTTATTACCTCTCTGATACGCGATCGTTTTGAAGGCTAAGGCGCAAGGGAAGACGTTTGGTATAGATGCCATGGCGGTATCACGGCGTCCCCGGCGCAGCTGGGGCGAGCAAAACGATGCCGGCCATCAGGCCCATGGGGACCTCCTCCGGGTTGCTTTCACTGGTAATCTTGTGGATCGGCCAATCGACGGTGCGGGAAAGTTCGAAAAAATTGACGCCCAGCCCTGAAATGGAGGGGCGGGCCGCTTCCGGGTGCCTGCAGTCGCCGTTGCCGGACAACACCCGACAATCTATTTCTTCCGAACAAAAGATACGTTTGCAGGAGCCGGCCGCAAACCCACGAGCCGCCGCATAACCGCATGTCTGGGCATGGCGTTCGAGAGCCGCAGCGGTTTCGTGAACGATGCGGGAGACTTCGAAGCGACCGTCGCCCAGCAATACTTCAGTGGGAACATCGAACTTGAAGACGAGAGCACGGGGGTAGGCGCGCAGCAATTCCCGAAAGGCTTCCGGTTTCATGACATGCGGCGGGCAGTTGGCGCCCTGACCATAACCGGGGCAGCCGGGATCTTTGCATATGGCGGCCAGATCGTCTTCGACCCGGATGCGGGCGGCATCGATCAGGCGTGCATCGCTGACGCCCAGTTCAGTTGCACGCCCCAGCAGTTGTTGCTCGTGGTTGTCGACCATTAAGATATTCCTGGCCCGGGGAGATCGCGATCAAAGATCTTCTGCGACTTGGTTTCGCGAAACCCCAGATGGGCATAAAAACGGTGGGTTTGTTTGCGGATGGCGTTGCACCGAACGCGCATGCGCGACTGGCCGTGTCCGTTCAGCCAGTCCGCCGCGCTGTCGACTAACTGACGGCCCACGCCGCGGCCGCGTTGGTCTTCGGCAACCACCAGGCTGGCAATTTCACCATACTGCCCTTCCGCCAGACGGTTGGCTATGACAACCTGGAGGCAACCGGTGAGTTGCCGGTCGTCGTCTTCCGCCACCAGAATGATGGTATCCGTCTTCCCGCCCAGCATTTCCAGACGGCGATTAACCGCTTGCTCGGTGTCCGGGTAGCCTAATTGATGCAAGAGTGCCGTGATCTGTGACGCGTCTTTGATGGTTGCCGGTCGGATAGGCATGCTGGACATATCCTTCTCTCCGTGACACTTTCCACCACTGGCCGATTTTGACCCCGCACAAGGCCTGAGAAAAGGTGAAACCGCAGGCGTCGCAGAAGCTGCTGGAAATTTTCGATGGGCGGAATGGGCGTTTCTTTTAAGGTATTGATTTTTGGATGGGCACTACCTAACAAACTGGGCGGGGCGGGTCAATCGAAACTATTGTCGGGGACCGGGGAACGATGTTGCCAAAAAAGCTGTGGCGCCGCCGGTTGAGGGGCGTCGCCACAGCAATAATCACCGTGATTAAACATCAGAAGGCCTTGACCGGCAGTCCTTCCGTTACCCAGGCGCTGATGCCGCCTTTCAGGTAGGTGAGGTGGGTGAAGTAGTACTTCTTTTCCAGCAGATACCGGATGGCGGCCGGGGCCTGTTTGGCGCGGATGTCATAAATCACCAGGATTTTGTCGTCCGGCAGCCGTGTATAATCGCTGTGAAACTGGTAAAGCGGCAGGGCTTCGGTCGGCCCGTCGATCAGCCCGTCCTTTTGGCGGGAATTTTCGTCCCGGATATCTATCAGGAGGTAGCGGGGGTCCGAGCGCAGTTTTTCGACAAGCGCCCGGGGCGTGATGGGCTCCGGGATCTTGCGGTGGGCGTATTTGAAATTAAAGGATTCCAGAAGGTTGTGGCCTTTTTTCCACCCGGCCAGACCCTCCTTGTACCAGTAGACGTTGCGATATCCCATGGCGACCGCCTGACCGGCGGCCATTTTGGACTTCACTCAGCCGGGCCCTGCGCAATAAAAGACCGTGGGGGTGTCCATGCTCGTTGGCAGTTCCCGGGAAGTTTTCATCTGCTCGGTGGGGATGCACACCGAACCCGGGATGCGTTCTTCATAGAACTCCACCGGGCTCAAGGTATACACCAGAAAGGGTTTCTGGCCGGCAGCGAGCCATTTCTTGAGCTCCGGGGTGGTGATGATCTGAATATCCCCCGCAAGGCAAGGCAGACTGCCACCGATCAACAGGGCCAGACCGAGGAGGAAAACTGAGGTCAAGACGAAGATACGCTGCATGTCCTTTCTCTTGCATCTCTAAAGGTTCGGATTGGATCACGATATTTGCACGGTATGATTATCGCCCTGCGTGGGGAAAACTTTAGTGTAAGGCCAAAAAATCTAAAGAATCATTTTGATGGAAGGCAGCTCTTGCAGACGGGCAAAAAGGCGGTTGCGCGCATCTTCGCTGGTGACCTCGGTTTCGAGATGCAAGGAGATATATTTCCCGGTACGGCTTTTATTTGATGGGGTGAGGTGATAGGCGTCGTGCTTCAGGCAGTCCGCCACGGTGTCGTGGATAGCTTGCGCATCGGTACCGATCAGCGTGAAAGACCAATTGCAGGGATAGGTTACGGCAGGTTTTTGCATCGTCATTTACCCCCGCAGGCTATTGGTGCAGCCACATGCGGGCTTCGTCAATGGAACGGTAAACACCAATCTGCATATCGACATGTGCATCGGTGGTAAGCTCCCAGGCCCGGGCAATTCCGAAATCGATATCTTTCTTCATCACCAGCGCAATCTTGCCGCCGCCAAGCTGTGGGCCGATTTTCTGGAAATGGTGCGAGACCCGGTCAATCCCTTCCACCGTAATGTCGGCAATGTCCAGTTTACGATGGTCGAGCAGGATGGTGTTGCCAGGCTGCCACGAGGCGTGAGAAACGATGGCGTCCAGGAACGCAATGATGCCTTCGGCGCTGCCCGGGCCCATTGTGGTGACAGTGAAGAAACGTCCATCCGGTTCCACTTTGATGTCGTATTCCATTGCCTGATATCCCCTGCTTTTGTGGCATTATCAACAAGCATTAACGCATCTTCGAAATGTTGTCAAAAATGCTCCGCACCTGTAGTAACCGGTTGCAGCGGGTCATGCTTGTCTTTGCCGGCGGCGGTTAAATCTTGCCATAGCGCGTTGTGCCTGTAATAGGGTATTATCGCCATCATGGAACGACACCCTGAAAGCGGCGGGTTCACGCGGACTGGATGGAGACGTCGGAGACTGTGGCTGCAAAACCATTTACATGCCGAATCAGCGCAAAACATCATTCAGGAGAGATCGCATTGAAAAAGGAAGCTGATACAATCAATGATGAAAAACGAAGCACTTTTGCCGCCAAGATGACGGACGTGCTGAACTACGGCGCCCTGAACCTGGCTATGGGGATAGGGTATCGTGCCCGTCTTTTCGACATCATGGATGAGATGGATAGGCCCGCCTCCGCTGAAGCCATTGCCGGGCAGGCGGGGCTCGACAGCCGTTATGTCAAGGAGTGGCTGGGGGTGATGGTGTGCGGCGGCGTGATCACGCTTTCCCGAGGGGGGGACGGTAATGATCTTTTTCATCTGCCCCCGGAACATGCCGATCTGATCACCCGGCGGGCCGGCAGTGCCAATCTGGGGGTCTATACCCAGGAGATACCGCTGCTGACCCGCTGCGCCTTGGATGAAGTCCTGAAAGGCTTCCAGACCGGCCAGGGGGTGGCCTATGACAACTACCCGCGGTTCCAGCAATTCATGGGGCAACTGGCGGATGCCAAACACCGGGAAGTCCTGGTGGAGACCTTTCTGCCGTCCGTGGACAACGGCGCCATCGTTTGTCAAATGGAAACCGGCATCCGGGTCTGCGACTTGGGCTGTGCCGAGGGGGTGGCCCTGACGCTCATGGCCGAGGCGTTTCCCCGCAGCACCTTTGTGGGAATCGACATAGCCGAGGAGGCCTTGCATCAGGCACGGGCGGCCGCCGCCGATAAAGCCCTGACCAATATCACGTTCATCAACCAGGATGCCGCCGTGTTGGATGAAACGTCCGATCTTGCCGGCACGTTTGACTATATTACAGCCTTTGACGCGATTCACGATCAGACCCAACCGCTGGCGGCGCTCCGGGGGGTGCATGCCCTCCTGAAGCCGGGTGGAATTTTCTCCATGGTGGATATCGCCGCCGGCAGTCGTCTGGCGGACAACCGGGAGCACCCCATGGGCGCCTTCCTTTACACGGTCAGCCTGATGCACTGTATGCCGGTGGGCCTGGTGGACGGCGGTACGGGGCTCGGGATGATGTGGGGCCGCGAAAAAGCCCTATCGCTATTGCAGGCCGCCGGGTTCGATGCGGTGGAGGTGCGCGACATCCCTCAGGACGCCTTCAATCTTCACTTCTGCTGCAGGAAGTGATGGGTCAAACCTCAAAGAAAAACGAGAATCAACCGGAGGATACAATGGCCGATACACCCATCGCGGCTGGGAAAAGCAGTTTTAACCTGGTGGACGCCAGCCTGCTTTTCGATGCCATGGATCTGCGGAAAGACGACGTGCTATTGGACCTGGCATGTGGGGTCGGCAATTATTCCCTGGCGATAGCGGCGCACACCGGCTCGGGCGGAACGATTCACGCGCTGGATTTATGGGAAGAGGGGATCGCGGCCCTGCGGTCTGAGGCGGCTGCGCGAAATATGGCGTGGATTCACCCGGCAGTGGCTGACATCAGCTGCCAGATCCCCCTCGAGGATGACGGTGTGGATGTCTGCCTGATGGCTACCGTGCTGCATGATCTTAAGTAGAGCGGAACCCACGCGGGAGCCCTGAATGAACTACGGCGGGTGGTGAAGCCTCTGGGGACACTGGCCGTGGTGGAATTCAAGAAGATCAACGGGCCGCCGGGACCGCCGCTGCAAATTCGCCTGTCACCGGCGGAAACCGAAGCACTGCTTGAACCTTTCGGCTTCGTGCGCGATCGTGTCGTCGATATCGGTCCCTTTAACTATCTGGCGCGCTTCAACTTGCGGTTGTGAAGATTTCCTTCAGATAGCGCCCGGTGTAACTCTTTCTGATCTTGGTGATGGATTCCGGCGCCCCTTCGGCCACCAGTCGTCCTCCGGCGCTGCCGCCCTCGGGACCGAGATCGATGACCCAGTCGGCGGTTTTGATGACATCCAGGTTGTGCTCGATGATAATGACCGTGTTGCCGGAGGCCACCAGGCGCTGCAGGACGGTCAGCAGCATGCGGATGTCCAGAAAGTGCAGGCCGGTGGTGGGCTCGTCCAGGATGTAGAGGGTCCGGCCGGTGTCGCGTTTGGCCAGTTCCCGGGCCAGTTTGATCCGCTGGGCTTCACCGCCGGAAAGGGTCACGGCGGACTGGCCGAGCTTGATATAGCCCAGCCCCACGTCCATAAGAGTGTCCAGGATGGCCATGATCTTCGGGTGGTTGGCAAAGACTTCCCGTGCCTGGCGCACGGACAGATCGAGGACATCGGCGATGGAATGCCCTTTGGTGGTGACCTCCAGGGTGGCCTCGTTGAACCGGCGCCCGCGGCAGGTTTCGCAGGGCACGAAGACATCGGCCAGAAAATGCATTTCCACGCGGATGAAGCCGTCTCCGCGGCAGGCCTCACAGCGCCCCCCCTTGACGTTGAAGGAAAAGCGGCCTTTCTTGTAGCCGCGTTCCCGCGCCACCGGCAATTGCGCGAAGAAATCCCGGATCAGGTCGAAGACTTTGGTATAGGTGGCCGGATTGCTGCGCGGCGTGCGGCCGATGGCCTTCTGGTCGATGCTGATCACCTTGTCGATGCGGGACAAACCGCTGAGCCCGTCATGTTGTCCGACATCCATGGTGGCGCCGTGCAGCCGGCGGGCCAGGGCCGGGTAGAGAATCTGGTTAATGAGGGTGGATTTGCCGGCCCCGGATACGCCGGTGACCGCCACGAAAAGCCCTAAAGGAATGCGGACATCGATGCCGTCCAGGTTGTTGGCGGTGGCCTTGCGAATGGTGATCCAGTGGTTGCCGACTTCCGCCGGACGACGACGGCGTTCCGGAACCGCGATGGTTTCCCGGCCGGCCATGAATTTGCCGGTAACCGACTGGCGATTGCGTCGGATTTGGGCCGGGGTGCCCTGGGCCACGATGCGGCCGCCCAGCAACCCGGCGCCCGGCCCCATGTCCACGATCCAGTCCGCGGCTTCCATGGTCTCCCGATCATGTTCGATCACGATCAGGGTGTTGCCGATATCGCGGAGGTGGGCCAGGGTTTCCAGCAGGCGCAAATTGTCTCGCTGGTGCAGGCCGATGGAGGGTTCGTCCAGGATATAGAGGACGCCGGTCAATTCGGATCCCACCTGGGAGGCCAGGCGGATGCGCTGGGATTCCCCTCCGGAAAGGGTCGGCCCTTTGCGTGAGAGGGTCAGATAATCGAGGCCCACATTGATCAAAAAGCCCAGGCGGGAGGTGATCTCCTTGACCAGTTCTTCGGCAATGAGTTTGCGGTTGCCGGTTAGCGGGAGCTTTTTCATGAAATCGTAAGCGTCGCCGACCGTCATGGCCGTGACATCCATAATCGACAGGCCATCCACGCGCACGTTCAATACCTCCGGTTTCAAGCGGTGGCCGTGGCAGGCGGCGCAGGGTTTTTCCGACATGAACCCGGCGTAGTAGCGTTTCTGGTGTTCGGACTGGGTCTGCCGGTAGCGGCGCATCATGGCGGGCACCAAACCCTCCCAGGTGGTTTTGAACCGCCCTTGGATTTTTTCCGAATCCCAGGAGACCACCATCTCCCGGCCGTTGGATCCGAAAAGCACCAGGTCCCGGTGTTTTTTAGCCAGCTTGTTCCAGGGCGTGTCGTAGGGAAGCCCCCATTTATGGCGCAGGCCCTCGATCTGGCGTCCGCCCCAGGCGTTTTTTGCCTTTCCCTCGCTGGTGAAATAATTGCGCCAGGGCACCACCGCCCCTTCGAGAATCGTCAACCGTTTGTCGGGAACCAGTTTGTCGGGATCCATGGTGAGCCGGCTGCCGATACCGTTGCAGCCCGTGCACATGCCCTGGGGCGAGTTGAAGGAAAACAGGGCCGGCTCCAGTTCCGGGTAGGCAATGCCGCAGCAGGAGCGGGCCTCGCTCATTTTAAGATCCGCGCGGCCCGGGCTGTGCAGGGTCAAACGGCCCTGGCCGGTTTTTAAGGCGAGCTCCACCGAATCGGTCAGGCGACTGCGAAAAGCGGCGCCGGACTTGATCACCAGGCGGTCCACCACCACTTCGATGGTGTGCTTCTTTTGCTTGGGCAGTTGCGGGAGATCGTCCAAATCCTGGATGACACCGTTCAGGCGCACCCGGCCGAAGCCTTCCTGCCGTAGCCTATCCAGCCGCTCCTTGTGCGTTCCTTTGCGATTTTCCACGATGGGTGCCAGGAGCACGACGCGGGTTCCGGGCGGCAGTTCCAGGATCTGCGCCACCATGGCCTGGGCGTTACCGCGCCCCACGCGCTGGCCGCATTTAAGGCAGTATTGTTCGCCGATGCGGGCGAACAGGACCCGCAGGTAGTCGTATACTTCGGTGATGGTGCCGACCGTGGAGCGCGGATTGCGGCTGGCGGCCTTCTGTTCGATGGAGATGGTGGGCGACAAGCCCCGGATCATGTCGTAGCGGGGTTTTTCCATCTGGCCGATGAACTGGCGGGCGTAGGCCGAGAGGGATTCCACATAGCGGCGCTGTCCCTCGGCATAAATTGTGTCGAAAGCCAGACTGGATTTGCCGGAACCGGACACGCCGGTCATCACGATCAGCTTTTTCTTGGGCAGTTCCAGGTCGATGTTCTGCAGATTGTGCTCCCGGGCGCCCTTGACGATGATGGTGTCCAGTTCGGCTGATTTGCGGCGTCGGTGTATTTTTTTCGGGCTCATGCGTTGGGGCATCTCATTTTTGGGTCAATAACAGGCGGTCGCATCCGCCGCCCACGTCCCGATCATTTTTGGTGTCGCGCCCTTTTATCGAAAAGCAGACGGCAGGTCCAGGCTATTGTTTGATAACCGCATCGGACGGTGGCCATGGTGTGGCATCATCTTTTCAAGTCCGCAGCGGCCTATTGAAGGGCGGGCCGCATCATGCTAACAAACGAAGCACGCTTTGAAGGCAACGGTATCGACGATGCACGCCGACCGGCGGGCAGAGGTGGTATCCCATCTGAGCCGTTTGTGAATCTCTTCAAAGTCCGATTGACCAGCTTTTCTGTTTTCGTGGCGGGTATCCACCATTTCCACCACGGTCCCCGCTCACGATAGGCCAATATCTGGTTGTCCTCACGGCCGATCCGTCCGGAAGGGCACCGATGCCCCATCATCGCGGCAGCTTCAGTGAAACGCCATGGTCACAGCGTAAAGGTCGACATTGACCGGTTGTTGACAAGCCGAGGAAATGCATCATGCGAAAATTTGGTTGGCCGTTAGGGATATCTGCTTTTCTTCTATTCGTCTGCCTCAGCTGCACGGAGAAGATCGAACCGGGAACGACGCCGGCGAACGAGGGCGCTGCCGTTGCCGCACGCGTCATGGAGGCCCGCAGCACGGTCGAACCGCTCCTGTACGAAGCGGTCGGCACGGTGAAAGCCCAATTGTCGGCCACCGTTTCCAGCAAACTGATGGGTGTCATCCAGGCCTTTCACGTCAAGGAGGGGGACCTGGTGAAAGCCGGTGATCTCCTGGTCCAGTTGGATGAGCGCCAGGTGGACGCCCAACTCAAGCAGACCCAGGCCGCCCTGGCAGAAGCGCGCCAGGCCGAATCCGGCGCCGTATCCGCCCGGGATGCGGCCGAAGCCGACGCCCAGCGGGCGCTGCTGTCCTATCGCCGCAACCGGACCCTGCTGGAGGGCGAGGCCATCACCCGGGAGACATTTGAAACCGTGGAGACCCAGCACAAGCAGGCCCAGGCCGCCCTGTCCCAGGCGCGGGCAATGGTGGCGGCGGCGCAATTTCGCGTTCGTCAGGCACAGGCGGCGGTCAAGGCGGCCATGGTCGCTAGCAAGGATGCGCGGCTGGTGGCGCCGTTCGATGGCAGGGTGACGGCCAAGCTGGCCGATGTGGGCGCGCTGGCCGCGCCGGGAACACCGCTGCTGACCCTGGAACGGGAGGGGGGATACCGCATCGACCTGGTGGTTCCGGAAGCCTACATCCACGCCATTCGTAAGGGCCAGTCGGTGGACGTCCGCATTCCGGCCCGCGACGGACAACCCATCGCCGGGACAATTGATGTGATCGTTCCCTCGGCCGACCAGGGCAGCCGGACCTTTCTGGTGCAGGTGCGGGTTGCGGAAGCCGAATCCCTTCATTCAGGCATGTTCGCCCGGGTGCCCCTCGCCATCGGCGAGCAGCAGGCGATGCGCATCCCTGAGTCGGCCGTAATTCGACAAGGGCAGTTAACCGGCGTTTTCATCGTCGATGCGCAAGACATCGCCCGGTTCCGTCTGATCCGCACCGGCCGACCCTACGGGGATCTGGTCGAGGTTATTTCCGGGATCAAGGACGGTACCCGCCTGGTGGTGTCTCCCCCGGTCCAATTGACCAACGGATCTGCCGTGGAGCCTGAAAAATGAACCAAGCATTTGGTCCGGCCGGAAAAATCGCCGCCTATTTCATCAACTCCAAGCTGACCCCGCTGATAATCATTGCATCGATCCTGCTGGGCATGGCGGCCGTGGTGGCGCTCCCCCGGGAGGAAGAGCCCCAGATCATCGTGCCCATGATTGACATCTTCGTCCAGATGCCCGGTTCCAGCGCCGCCGAGGTGGAGCAGCGCGTGAGCCGTCCCATGGAGAAGCTGCTGTGGGAGATTCCCGGCGTGGAGTACATTTACTCCACCAGCATGCCGGGCATGGCCATGGCGGTGGTCCGTTTTTACGTGGGGCAGAACGAGGAGACGTCCATTGTCCGGCTGCAGTCCAAACTCATGGCCAACATGGACCGGATTCCCTGCTGCATCACGCCGCCTTTGATCAAGCCGCGCTACATCGACGACGTGCCCATTCTGGCCCTGACCTTCTGGAGTGACGATGTCGATCCCTACATGCTGCGGCGGGTGGCCGCCGAAGTGGAAGATGCCGTGAAGCGGGAGCCCAATGTTTCCCTTACTACGCTCATCGGGGGGGCGTCGCGCCGGGTGGAGGTGCAACTGGACCCGGTGCGCATGGCCGGATACGGCCTGGATACGCTGGCGGTCTCCCGGCAGGTCTCCGCTGCCAACCAGGCGGCGGATGCCGGCACCTATCCCTCGCCCGCGGGCCAGATAGTCGTCCATGCCGGGGGCTTCCTGAAAACCCTTGAGGACGTCGCGCACGTGGTGGTGGCGACCCATCAGGGACGCCCGGTCTATTTGGGGGATGTGGCCACCATCACCGATGGTCCGCCGGAGGCCAACACCTATGTTTATTTCGGCACCGGTCCGGCGGCCGGCGAAAATCACATGGCGCCGGAAATGGTCCGGCGTCCTCCCTATCCGGCGGTCACCCTGACCCTGGCCAAACGCAAAGGTACCAACGCCATCAGCGTGGCCGATAAGGTGCTCGAACGCGTCGAAGCCCTCAAGGGAGAGGTCATACCGTACAATATCACGGTCTCCGTCACCCGCAACTACGGGGAAACGGCCAAGGAGAAGAGCGACGAACTGCTGCTGCACATGCTGATCGCTATCCTCTCGGTCACCATTCTCATCTGGTTTACCCTCGGGCACCGGGAGTCCGGCGTGGTGGCAGTTGCCATCCCGGTCACCCTGGCGCTGACCATGGCCGTTTTCTTTCTCTATGGCTACACCCTGAACCGCATTACGCTGTTCGCCCTGATCTTCTCCATCGGGATCCTGGTGGACGACGCCATTGTGGTGGTGGAGAATATCGTCCGCCACAACCGGCTGCCGGGCAATGCGGACCGGCCGCGCATCCAGGTGGCGGTCGAAGCCGTGGATGAAGTCGGCAATCCTACGATACTGGCGACCATGACGGTGATTGCCGCTATTCTGCCCATGGCCTTCGTGGGAGGGCTCATGGGGCCTTACATGCGGCCCATCCCGGTGGGCGCGTCCGCGGCCATGGTCTTTTCACTCATTGTGGCCTTTATCGTTACCCCCTGGGCGGCCCATCGCCTGCTGCACCGGGGCCCGGGCGGCAGCCACGGCGGGAACCACGAATCGGAAGACCGGGCCACCCGGCTCTACCGCGATGTCATGGATCATCTACTGCATAAGCCCCTGTGGCGGTGGTCCTTCCTGATCGGTGTCGCCGTCTTGCTGCTGGGGGCCTGCGTCATGGTGGGGGTGGGGTTGGTCAGGGTCAAAATGCTGCCCTTCGACAACAAGAGCGAGTTTCAGGTGATCCTGGATCTGCCCGAGCAGGCCACCCTGGAGGATACGGCGGCCGTGGCCTTCGAGATGGGGGACTACCTGGCCACCGTCAACGAGGTGGAGGACTACCAGGTTCATGTGGGCACTGCCGGGCCGTTCAACTTCAACGGTCTGGTGCGCCACTACTACCTGCGCCGCTCACCGAACTTGGCGGACATCCAGGTCAACCTGGCCGGCAAGGGCCGCCGCAAGCAGCAGAGCCACGCCATCGCCAAACGGGTGCGGCCTGCCCTGCAGGCTATTGCCGATCGCCACGGGGCCCGGGCCAAGGTGGCCGAAGTGCCCCCCGGTCCGCCGGTCCTTTCCACTCTGGTGGCGGAAGTGTATGGTCCTGACTATACGCGCCAGCGGGAACTGGCCCTGAAAATCAGGACGATTTTCGAACAAACGGACGGCGTGGTGGATGTGGACTGGTTCATGGAAGAAGACCAGACACGTTACCAGATCGAGGTGGACCAGGAAAAAGCCGCTTTGCATGGCGTCAGCGTGGCCCACGTCACCCGGACGCTCCAGACGGCGCTTTCGGGGGCCACGGCCGGTTTGCTCCATCAGCCGCTGGAAAAGGAAGACGTGGACATCGTCCTGCAACCACCCCTGGCGTTGCGGGCCGGGCTGGATCGGCTCAAGGCAATCACCCTCGGCACGGCGGACGGCCGACAGGTGGCGTTGTCCGAGCTGGTCACTCTCCGGCAGACGCCAATGGACCGCAGCATCTACCACAAGAACCTCATGCCGGTGGTCTATGTGGTCGGTGATGTGGCCGGCGCCAAGGAAAGCCCGGTGTACGCCATCCTCGAACTGCGCAAAAAAATTGACGCGATTGCCTTGCCGGAAGGCTACCGCATCGAACAGCACACGGCCGCCCTGCCCGAAAGCGACCGGCGCTTCGCCATGAAGTGGGATGGTGAGTGGCACATCACCTACGAGGTCTTCCGGGATCTGGGGATAGCTTTTGCCGTGGTGCTGGTGCTGATCTTCGTGCTCGTGGTGGGATGGTTCCAGTCCTTTTCGACCCCGGTGGTCATCATGGCGGCCATCCCTTTTTCGCTGATCGGCATCCTGCCGGCCCACTGGGCCATGGGGGCCTTTTTCACGGCAACGTCCATGATCGGGTTTATCGCCGGGGCGGGCATCGTGGTGCGCAATTCGATCATCCTGGTGGATTTTATCGAGTTGCGCCTGGCCGAGGGGGCGCCGCTGGACCAGGCCGTCATCGATGCCGGGGCGGTGCGCTTCAGGCCCATGATGCTGACGGCCGCCGCCGTGGTGGTGGGGGCCTCGGTCATCCTTTTCGATCCTATTTTTCAGGGACTGGCCATTTCCCTGATGGCCGGCGAAGTGGCCTCGCTGCTCTTTTCGCGGATGACGGTGCCGATCCTCTATTTCCTGGACAAACGCTGGGAATTTGCGCATGGCGCTCCTGACGGTGATGGGGCATCGCCTGGTTGAAGGACACTCAATGCGCCGGTAGTATTTTTTTGCTTATGTTTTCAGGTGGTCAGCCGATACTGCATTTTAGTGTGGTCACCTCTGGTGAAGGATCCGGAACGGTTTGACCGATCCGGAGCTTTTTTTTGTAATGTGTTCTTCATTTTCGGTCACGTGACAGAAAACGAAGCAAAAGAAAACGCCCGTGTCCCGCTCCGCCCTGCGCGTCGTCGATGCTCGGCGCGGGACAATGGGAAAGAAGAAAACCTAAATCATAAAGGCCGTTTAAAAGCCCCTTTCGCGAGGGCTGCCTGAGGCCTTCTACTTCCCGCGAGGCGTCTCACTTTTAGCGAGCGTTGCTGTCCCTCATTTGCTGTGATAGGTTTTCATATCCTTATGGCATGCTGTTGCGTCGTTATCGCGAAGGGGGCGTCCAGGGGGGCAATATCGATTGCGGCCGGATAACCATTCGAGCGGTGATCTCCGCCGGAGGAGCGCTGATGTTTAAACCATTTCCACGTTGCTGGTCCATTTCGACAGGCCCGGGGCAAGCAAGGCGCGCATATGGGTGCAGACGGTCTTGCCTGACGCGAGCGCTATGCTGCTTGGCTCTGGCAGCCCTGCTTGGGATGGCCGGCGCCGGCGTGCTCAGCGCTGCGCCCCAACCCATCCGTATCGGGGCCACGGTATCATCGAGCGGAAAATATGCCGAGCCGTCCCAGATGGTCCAGGCCGGCTATCGTCTCTGGGCGCGTCAGATCAATTTGCGCGGCGGTCTTCTGAATCGCCCCGTCGAGCTTATCCTGCTGGACGATCAAAGCCGCGAAGAAGACGTTCGGCGGCATTACCGCCACCTCATTGAAGACGACCCGGTCGATCTTGTCCTCTCCCCCTATGGCACCCCCCTGACGCTGGCGGCATCCGAAATCAGTGAACGCAACGGGTATGTCATGCTCGCCAGCGCAGCTTCGGGCAATATCCTTTTCAATCGCGGTTACCGGGGGCTTTTCGGTGTCTACGCCCCGGCCAACCGCTATTTTATCGGCCTGGTGGATCTAATGGCCCGCCACGGTTTGCAAACCGTGGCGATCCTGCATGAAGACAACCCCTTTAACCGCGATGTGGCCGAAGGCACGGAGTCGTGGGCGCGCAAATTCGGTCTGCAGGTGGTCATGCGGCGCAGTTTTTCGGAAACGCCCCAGGATTTGCCCGATGCCGTCAACGAATTGCACCAGGGGTTTCCAACGACGGACGGATTGATTTTTTCGGCCTATTCCCCCAATTGCTATCGCCTGATCCAGATTCTGGCGGAACGCGGCTGGCGCCCGCCGGTCATCGCACAAACCATTGCGCCGATTCATCCGGATTATTACGCCAAGGCCGGTCCGGCGGCGGAAGGGGTTTTCGGGCCCTCCCAATGGGAACCGGACGAACGGGTGCCGTTTCCGGGAACGCAGCAATTCATCCATGATTTCGAGGCTGAAACGGGTCTAAAGCCATCCTATCATGCCGCCGCAGGATACACGGCCTGCCAGATTCTGGAGAAGGCGGTCACCAGCACCGGCACCCTCGACCAGGAAACCCTTCGCAATTTTATTGCTTCCATGGACTCGGTAACGGTGATCGGGCGGTTCAAAGTCGATCACCGGGGGATGCAAATCGGCCATAATCCTTTTCTGATTCAGTGGCAAGACGGTGAGAAGAAAATCGTTTATCCCCGCAAACTGCAAACCGCTGCCCCGCGATTCTAGCGATGGCCACTTCACCTGACCATGCCCTGATACGGATTCCCAACCGCATCGTCTATTGGATCATTACACCGGTTGTCGGCGTAGGGATTCTCTTTGCCGTCTTGTTCATCCGCTACACGACCCCCACCCTGTCCAGACAAATCACCGACCAAATCGACAGCAATCTCAAGCTGGCGTCCGAATTGGGGCTTGAAGCGTGCGAAGATCGTTTCAACTATCTGCTCGAACTGCGTCTGGAAGACGATTTGGCCATGAATGCCGCCCTGAAAAGGGAGGCCCTGGAGGAAATCACGTCCACCACCAGCGCCTTTCGCAACATTCACGCGTTGGTGATCGAAGACAATCGTACCATTGTCGAAAGCTCGCAACCGCTGCCGCCGCAGCCCGTCACCGAATTCGATCTCCCCCTGAGGACCGAGACGGTGGTCTCCTACCGCCTGTTGGATCGGCCGGTGCGGATGCACTATCGGTTTTTTCCGTTCTGGAACTGGCAGATCATTACCTACATTGAACAGAAAGACTATCTCGGTCCCGTTCAACTCGTGGAGCGCAGTATTTACTTTGGTACCTTCGGGGTGCTGTTGCTCCTCACCGTCACGCTGACGGTGGTTTTCCGGAAATTCGTGGCCCTGCCGCTCAAACATCTGGTCGCCGGCACGCACGCAGTGGCCGAGGGCCACTACCAGGCCCTTCCGGAAAGAGGCAATGATGAGATCGGGCAGTTGATTTTCGACTTCAACCAAATGATTGCCAGTCTATCCGCCAAGGATGACGAGCTGAAAAAGATGCTGCAGGAAGTCCGCCAGACCGAGGAACGCTTTCGTACGTTGTTTGAAAGTGCGCCCATCGGATTCGCCTTGATTGAAACCTCGGGGCGTATGCTGGAAGCCAACGATGCCATGTACCGCCTGCTGGGCTTTAAGGAAGATCAAACCGATGGCGATCTGCGTTTTAATGACTATTTCTATCGCACCGAAGATGCCGAACGGTTTGGTGGTGGGCTTTTCAAGACGCCCTCGTTGTCAAAATTCGAATGCGATCTCCTGCGGCCCGACGGACAACGTTGGACCGCTCGCCTGACGGCCAGTTCCTTTACCCTGGCGGGCGAGTCGCTCATGCTCGTCATTGCCGAGGATGCTTCGCGTGAGTTGAAGCTCGTGGCGCAGCTGCAGCGCGCCCAGAAAATGGAAGCCATCGGCACTTTGGCCGGCGGGGTGGCGCACGACCTGAACAATATTCTTGCCGCCACGGTGGGCTATCCGGAAATGCTGCTGATGGATCTGCCGGAGGACAGCCCGCTGCGAGGGCCGCTTGAAGCCATCAAACATTCCGGTCAAAAAGCCGCTGTGATCGTCCAGGATTTGCTCACGATGGCCCGTCGCGGCATATCGGTCAGCGAAGTGGTCAATCTCAACACCATCGTGGATGAATATCAGAACGGGTCGGAGTACAAACGCCTTGAAAAGCACCATCCGGACATCCGTCTCGATGTCCAACTGACCAACGATCTTTTCAATATCAGCGGTTCGGTGGTGCATTTGTCCAAGACCTTGATGAACCTTGTCTCCAATGCGGCGGAAGCCATGCCGGTGGGCGGCACTATCACGATAACGACTGAAAATCGCTATGTGGACTACCCCATCGGTAATTACGATGCCGTACCGGAAGGCGACTATGCCGTCCTCCGGGTCGCCGATCAAGGCACGGGCATTGCCAGGGCCGATCTCGATCATATTTTCGAGCCTTTCTTTTCACGCAAGAAAATGGGCGAAAGCGGCACCGGACTTGGAATGGCGGTGGTTTACGGAACGGTTAAGGACCATCAGGGATTCATTGACGTTTATAGTGAGGTGGGCCGGGGAACGACCTTTACGCTCTATTTTCCGATCACCCGTGAACGGACCGGGGAAGCCGTCCCGCTTCAATCCCTTGACAACCTGAAAGGCCGTGGGGAAACCGTTCTGGTTGTCGATGATATGGCGACCCAACGGCAGATTGTGGCCGACATGCTCACGCGACTGGGGTACCGCGCCGTCACCGTGGCGAGCGGCGAAGAAGCTGTCGCCTATGTCAGGAACGCGCCGCCCGATTTGCTGGTTCTGGATATGATTATGGATCCGGGGATTGATGGGTTGGAGACCTACCGCCGGATCGTTCAGATAAACCCCGGTCAAAAAGGCATCATCACCAGCGGTTTCTCCGAAACAAAGCGGGTTCGTGAAGCAGAAGCCCTGGGAATCGGCAAGTATCTAAAAAAGCCCTTCACGATAAGGCGCCTGGCAGAAGCGCTGAGGGCCATCGTGGCAGATACGCGATAGCCGACGTCATCCGTTCCGGGCATGATCAGGCCCCGCATGACGATACCGCTGGCATCCCCCTTTCGGTCACGGCAGTGACTGTCTCGGGACCGTTTATCGACACAAGCACCTGCCGCCACGTTTTTCCGGCACGGCCCTGCCGACCTTAATGACCCTGTCCGCATCAGCTGCCAGGAGAATGTCCCTCGATTCGCCCCCGCGTCATCTCCGATAAAGATCCCGTGCTTAGATGCCATCCGGCCTGCCGTTGGGTAGGCTTGCCGGCCCATGAATTTTTCCTAAAGTCACACTGAAAACGGCCAATATAGAGAACAGCGGGTATCAATTACCGACGGTTGATCTACGGAAAACCATCACCCGATCAGCATCCTTCGGCCGGTGCGTCAGGTCCGGAGGTCAAGGTGGTTCGATCAATCGACAACGACCGTTTTCGATCACGGTCCTTTAAGGAGAGGTTGCTATGGTTTCTAAGCGGTCCCTGAAGTTCAAATTGATTGCATTGGGTGTGATATTGTCCATCGCCCCCTTGGGGGTGGTTGCCGTCAGCACATTTTATCAGAATCGGCACATGGCCGGTGCGGCTGGGGACGGCCTGTCACAGTTGGCCCACGCCAATTTGACCAACACGGTCAGCGGCATCCGGACCATGGTGGCCACCCAGAACGAAGTGCTCCAGGAAGCCGTCATCAGCGATCTCAACGTGGCCCGACGTGTGATGCGGGACGGGGGCAACCTGAGCCTCGATTTCTCGGAAACAGCCACCTGGCAGGCGGTCAATCAATTTACCAAGGCATCGACATCCATCGACCTGCCGCACATGACGCTAGGCGGCGAATGGCTGGGCCAGAACGCGGATCCGGGGATTCCCACCCCCCTGGTGGACGAGGTGAAACTGCTGGTGGGCGGGACCTGCACGGTCTTCCAGCGCATGAACGAGGCCGGGGACATGCTGCGGGTGGCCACCAATGTCGAGAAACTGGACAAGACCCGGGCCATCGGCACCTACATTCCGGCCGTCAACCCGGACGGCCAACCCAATCCGGTGGTCGCGACCTTGCTGGCGCGCAAGACGTTTCGGGGGAGGGCCTATGTTGTCAATGACTGGTACCTCACCGCATACGAACCCGTGTTCAACAACGACGGCGAACTTATCGGGGCACTCTACTTCGGTGTCAAACAGGAGAGTACCCCGGCCATGCGGGAAGCGTTGCTGAAAATAAAAATCGGTGAAACCGGTTATGTATGGGTGCTCGATTCCAAGGGCAATTACGTGGTGTCCCAGGGCGGGAAACGCGATGGCCAGAATATCATGGGTGCCAAGGATGCCGACGGCCGATTGTTTATCAAAGACATCATTGAAAAGGCGCTGAGTTCGCCGGAGGGTGAAATTTTCGACAGCGTCTACCAGTGGAAAAACGAGGGGGATGACACTGCGCGCACGAAGCTCAGCAAGGTGGTCTATTTCAAACCCTGGGACTGGGTTATCGGAGCGGGCACCTTCGAGGATGAATTTTTTGCAGCCCGTGACACCATCCAGGCCGACAGTCGTGCCAGCATGCAGATCCTGTTTGTGCTGATCGCCGTGGCCCTGGCGCTGTCGCTGACCCTCTGGACCGTTATGGCCAGCCGGATCGGCAAGAAGCTGTCGGCCTTTACAACCCACATGCAGGGGGCTTCGGATGAAGTGGCCTCGGCCGCCGGCGAAGTGTCCTCGGCCAGCCAGTCGCTGGCGGAAGGGTCCTCCCAACAGGCGGCCAGCCTCGAGGAAACATCCGCGTCGCTGGAGCAAATGGCAGCCATGACCAAGCAAAACGCCAATAACGCCAACCAGGCCGATGCGCTGATGAAAGATGCCAACCAGACCATCGCCACGGCCAACAGTACCATGGATCGTATGACCGTCTCGATGAACAGCATCACCCAGTCGGGTGAGGAGACCCAGAAAATCGTCAAAACCATCGACGAGATTGCGTTCCAGACCAATCTGCTGGCCCTGAATGCGGCTGTCGAAGCGGCCCGGGCGGGTGAGGCCGGGGCCGGGTTTGCGGTGGTGGCCGATGAAGTGCGCAACCTCGCCATGCGGGCCGCCGATGCCGCCAAAGACACCTCGCGGCAAATTGAGGCCTCGGTCAAACAGATCAAAGAAGGCGCCGAGCTGGTGGATGTTACCAACAAGGCTTTCGATGAGGTCGCGGTGCAGGCCGACAAGGTGACCCACCTGATTGGCGAAATTGCGGCCGCCTCCACCGAACAGGCCCAAGGGATCACGCAGGTCAACACCGCCGTGAGCGAAATGGACCGGGTGGTGCAGCAGAACGCCGCCACGGCCGAGGAGTCCGCTTCGGCTTCCGAGGAGATGAACGCCCAGGCCGAACAGATGAAAAGCATGGTCCATGACATGGTGGCGTTCGTGGAAGGTGGATCAGATGGCGCAGCGCCTGCGGCGGCGGATTCGTCGTCCCGCCAACTGAAACCGGCGCCGCGCCGCAAGGTGACGGGGGAAGCTGTCCCTGAAGGGGTATCAGGGTCTTCCGACGATTTTTAACCCGGCTAACGTGACGGCCGGTGGGCATGCTCCAAACCATTGAAAGGGCGAACCGTTCGGTTCGCCCTTTCAATCGTCCTACGCAAACAATTCTGCCTTTCAGGATGGATAGCCGTTATGGCAACTGTTCGATCCAACTCCCGCCGTTCAGCCATTTTTCGTGCAGTTTGGACAATTGACCTGTTCCCGTGACGGTATTCATGAAATTCTGGGCCCAGTTGATCAGCAAGGCATCTTCCGTCATGGCGATGCCCAGCGGTTCGAACGTCAGGGGTGATTTCCCGGCGGACAAGCCCTTGTCCCGGTTGCGGTAGGCAGCAAAGGCGCAAAACGGCAGGTCGGCCACCATGACATCCGCTTTGCTGTTTAAAAGGAGATTGATCGCTTCGTCATAAGAGGCGGTGGTTGTGAGTTTTGCCTTGGGCATCAGGGTTTCGGCAAACGTCGCGCTGGTGGAGTTTGCAAGGGTGGCGACGGTCACCTCCGGTGCGTTCAGGCCGTTGGCATCCTGCAGTTCGGCGTAGCGCTTTTCCAGGGCCAGGATGCCTTTACCGGAAACGTAATAGGGCCCAACAAAAGCAACCTTGCGGTTGCGGGCCGGCGTGATGGTCATGCCCGAGATGACCATATCCACCTTGCCGGCTTCCAGCGCCGGCAGGAGTTCGCCAAACGGCATCTTGGCGAATTGGATGTCGACCCCCAGACCTTGCGCCATGGCCCTGGCGATATCGATATCCAACCCGATGAGATCACCGTTTTTGGCCGTGACCGTCATGGGGGGCTGCTCCCCGCTGGTCCCGACGACCAGCTGCCCTTTCGCCATGATGCGGTCCAGCACCGGTCCGGCAGCGGCATTCACGACGGAAAAAAGGGCTATCAGGCTGACTACCATGAGGCAAACAGCGGTTTTACGCATGGGCGGCTCCTTTGTTGGAAAAGGTGGGAGGGGGAAGTGCTGCAAATGAAACAGTTTGTTACGCATACCGGTTTTGCATGATTTTCTCAACAGGGTATTCGAGGGATGGCGTGCGCGGTGCCAGGCGGTTGCCTGCCGAGATGATCGGTGGGGCCTGCTCACGGCCATTTTGGGGCTTTCGTCCCTGCCGTACAACAGGATGCTTCGGCTATAAGCGCGATGCTGGGGCGCTATCCGAAAACACCGCTACAGATCCGGTTGCGTCCGGCGTTTTTTGCCTCGTAGAGCTTCGCATCGGCCGCGGCCACAAACTGGTTGACGGTTTTTTCACCGTCCGTGTGCGTGTAGCTCTGGAGGCCGATACTGGTGGTGACGGCCAGCGTCTGTTGTTCAAAACGGAATGTGTTGGACGCAATGAGCTCCCGCAGTTTTTCACAAAACCGCAGCGCGGAATCGCGGTCGGCTTCGGGGAGAATGATGGCGAACTCGTCGCCGCCATAGCGGGCCAGCAGATCGGATTGCCGGATGTTGCGGCTGATCAGGGCCACGAATGCTTTCAGGACGGCATCGCCGGCCGGGTGGCCGAAGGTGTCGTTGATCGTTTTAAATTGGTCGATGTCCAGCAGGGCCAGTGACAGGGGCCGCCGGTAGCGCAGGGCGCGGCTCATTTCGCGTTTTAGTGACTCTTGAAGGTATGGCCGGTTAAAAGCCTGGGTCTGGTCGTCGACTGTCATCAGGCGATAGATGTCTTCGTGGAACTTGCTTTCGGTGTTGTTGCTGGAGAGATATTTGAGAACGGTTTCCCCCAGGTGCAGCCGATCGCCGTCCTTCAATGCGGCGTGCTTTACACGGTGGCCATTGACAAACACCCCGTTGGTCGACTCGAGATCGTAGACCGTCGTCTCCTTGTGGGTCACCGTGATCCTGGCATGCCGGCGGGATACGCTGTCTTCGTCGAGATGGATATCGGCTGACAGGTCGCGTCCGATAATCTCTTCGGCCTGCTGCAGATAGTAGGCCTTCCCGAGGTTGCCGCCATAGACGACCACTAGGGCCGGAGGGGCGGTGACGATGCCGTCGTATAAATCGACAGGTCCCTCGACCGATATGGTTTCCTGCTCTTTGGACATGGTCATCCTCGTCAAGATGCGGCAGATTGACAGGCGTGGTGCAAACCGATCGCATTGGCGTTCTTCATGCGCTGGGTGCACTGTGGCACATAAAAGTGAATCAATCAAATTTTACCAGGGAACTCCTGTTTCCTCGGCACCGAATGTGCGTTTGTCATTGACAAAAAAAAGCTTGTTTGACAATTAATAATTATTATCATTTAGGGTAGGCTGTTTACTCATTATCGAAAGTGATTGCGGTGGCACACTACGACCCGGAAAAAAGATTCGCGGCGATCGTTCAAAAATTTCGTGAGAGCCGTCACAAACTCACCCCCCAGCGTTTGGCGGTCGCCAGGGTTTTGGCCACGAGCGAGGGGCATCCCGGTGTCGATGCCATATACGATAAATTGCAGGACGACTTTCCCACCATGAGCCTGGCGACCGTTTATCGAAACGTCATGCTGATCAAATCGCTGGGAGAGGTGCTCGAGCTTGGTTTCCCCGAGGGCGGCAATCGCTATGACGGCAACAAGCCGTATCCTCATCCGCATCTGATCTGCATGCAGTGCAAAAAAATAATCGATCCGGAGCTGGCCAGCCTGAAGGACTTGACCCGGGAAGTCATGGCGGCCAGTGGCTTCAAAATCGTGACCCACCGGATGGACTTTTTTGGCATTTGTCCAGATTGTCAATCCCGTTGATTCACGGCGCTGTATTTTTTTGACGCCAAATGACAATTCGGAATCGGTCCCATGTCTTCCACGCGATAATGTGCATGGAAGACGGAGCGAACACACACCGGTTGCATTTCCCGCTCGCATGTGGTTTTCGGTATGCATCCCCTGTCAGGAACGACGAATCATCATCAACCAATCCAAGGAGGACACTCATGGCAACAGTATCCAAAGAAACACGCCGCAAAAAGGTCATCGAAGTACTCAACAAGGCCCGTGCCATGGAGCTGCAGGCCATCTATCAGTACATGAACCAGCATTATAACCTGGACGACATGGATTACGGCGAGCTGGCCGCCAAAATGAAGCTGATCGCCATCGACGAAATGCGGCATGCCGAGATGTTCGCCGAGCGTGTCAAAGAGCTTGGCGGCGAGCCGGTCACCGGACACGACGGTAAGATCGCCAAGGGGCAGAAGGTCCAGGGCATGTATCCGTTTGATGCCAAACTGGAGGACGATACGATCGACGAATACAACCAGTTTGCCCTGGTGTGTCGCGAAAACGGTGACAGCATCAGCATGAAGATTTTCGAAGACATCATCGACGAAGAGCAGATCCATTACAATTACTTCGACAATGTGGACGGCCATATCAAGAAGCTGGGCGATACGTTCCTGGCCAAAATTGCCGGGACACCATCCTCCACCGGTTTGGGGAACAGCGGTTTTGCCGTCAGTGGCGGGGGCGAATAGGGCAAAAGTAACGAAAATAGGTCGGCCGGTGGCCATTTCTTGGTAGATTGACCTATCACTGCAGATTTTTCTATCGGCATCTGATGACTGAAACCGGGGTCAGGGCGAACCGCTCAACCCCGGTTTTTTGCGTAATCCCTTCTTCGGCCCTGTCGATTGTTGGACAAGGTCTTATCGCGCCGCAATGAGGTGACCGTTGCGGCATGACCTGAATCCGGCGCCATACCAGGAAAAGCACCTGAAAAACTCAAGAATTGTGGTGACTTGCCGATATATCACTAGAGTCGCTGCGCGTTTGGACCGGCCGGCAAACATGGACCAAGGCGCTTGACAGCCAATGGCGGTGTTGCAACGGTTCGAAGGTGTTGGAAAAAGCTGTTTGGAGAGCACTATTAAACGGTTGGTACAGGGTCGTCAGCTTTTCACGATCATCGACACCACCCTTTTAACGGAAAATAACCGCGGTCATTGAATCGATGGCAAACAGATATTTCATTGTCCTAACGGCGTTGTTTATGATTGCCGCTCTGGCGGCAGCCCTCTGGGGAAGACCAGTCTTTTTCCCGACGGAAGCGCGTTCCACCCCATCCGATATGGTGCGGAAACAGGTCGACCCGCCAACGGATGAGGCTATCGTTGTCTATTACCACGAACGGCGTCCGTATTATGTCACCACGCCCAATCAGGTGCACGGCCTGATTGCCGACCGTGTCAACTGGGTCTTCAAAGACGCCGGAATCCCCTTTGTCTGGCGCAAGACACCGGCCAAGCGCCAGTTGGAGGTGATTCGCGATAATACCCAGGACGTCTGTGCCGTGGGGTGGTATAAAACACCTGCGAGGGAAGCGTTCGGCAATTTCACCCTTCCCATTTTCATGGACAGCCCGACCATGGCCATTGCGAGGGCGGATAATGGCCAGATTCGCACCGGCGAAACCCTGGCCCGGACCCTTTCCAATCGCCGGCTGCGGCTCCTGCGCAAAGATGGTTACGCTTACGGTAAATTTATCGATGACGCTATCCTGCAATTTGCGCCGCGGGAGATGGTCACGACGGCCGAGAACCTCAGCATGGTCAAAATGATTCATACCCACCGGGCGGACTATTTTTTTATTTCCAAGGAAGAGGCCGAAGACCTGATCTTGTGTTCCGGACTGCCGGCAAAAGATTTTCATGTGATCCGTTTCAGCGATATGCCCCCCGGCAACAACCGCTATCTTATCTGCAGTCGGAAAATAGAAGAAATGACGCTGCTGCGACTGAACAGGGCCATCAAGGATTATCGGCTCGGCAGCATGGCACCGAATCCGACAGGAATGGCAGCGACCCCATGAGCAAGCGCAATATCAGTATGCTGACGGCGATTCTGTTCGCCTTATCCTTCGGTCTTTTCGTCATGGGTTACGAAAAGCATGCCCTGATCCAGGCCCAGGAGCGCATCGAAACCCATGCCCGCATCATCGAAGACGCCATGTGGAACTATAATCACCTCGGGGCCTCGGAATACCTGGCGCTGGCGGCCGATACCGACAGCTATGAATCCTTGACGGCGACGCACCACAACGGCGACATCTTTCAGGAAATCCGGCCCGACAACGCCAACGCTTTTGAAAAACTTCTGATTCGCCTGGGCCTGATCCCGCGGGTGCCGCTTATGGCGCGCGTGGAATACAGAGGCAACGTTATCGGTTGGGTCGAGGCGATCTGGCTGCCCCGCTCGATCTACGTTTATACCTATGTGTTTTTCGCAGCGCTCTTGTTTTATAGCGTTATTTTTCTCTACATGCGCGTTTTAAGGGCCAAGCATGTTCTGGAGGATCGTGTCGAAGAGCGCACGGCCGAGTTGGTGAACGCCAACCAGGCGCTGAAGCGGGAAATCGACGAGCGGATTTCCGCCGAAGAGGCGCTGCGTGCCAGCGAAGAAAAATACCGTTTGCTGGCGGTCAACATCAACGACGTGATCTGGACCATGGATCTGGAGATGAATTATACTTACATCAGCCCGGTGGTCACCAGGATGCACGGCTGGGGCGCCGATGAAATCGAGTCCCTCACCCTGGATCAGTTGATCGACGCATCATCGATGGAAATGGTGACTAACCTGTTGATGGATCACCTCGCAAAGGGTGAAAAAACGGGAGATTACAATGAGACGGTGATGATAGAGCTTGATCTTTTCCGTAAGGACGGCACCACATTTCCTGCGGAAGTGACGGTATCTTTCGTCCTTGGAGATGGTGGCTATCCTGTCGGTATCATGGGTGTCACCCGGGATATTACCGAGCGCAAGAAAACAGAAAAAGAAAAGCAGGAACTCCAGACGCAGCTGGAGCGATCCAAGAAAATGGAGTCGCTGGGCCTGCTGGCCGGGGGGGTCGCCCATGATCTGAACAATGTGCTCTCCGGGATTGTAAGCTATCCGGACATGCTGCTCATGGATCTGGCGCCGGAGAGCCCGCTCAGGGCACCCATCGAGACCATAAAAGAGTCGGGGCAAAAGGCGGCGACGATTGTGCAGGACCTGCTGACCCTGGCCCGGCGGGGTGTCGTGGCCCAGGAGACGCTCAACCTGAATGCCATCATCGATACCTACCGGGCCTCTCCGGAACATGAGAAGATCATGGCCCATCACCCGGGCACCCGGATCGATTTCCGGCTCGATCCGCATTTGTTCAATATCAAGGGCTCGTCCGTCCATTTGAAGAAAACCCTCATGAACCTCATTGCCAATGCGGCGGAAGCCCAGCCGGCAGGGGGCCTCATCGAGATCTCCACGGAAAGCCGGTTTCTGGACTACCCGATTCGAGGATACAATACGGTCAACGAAGGGGAATATATCCTGTTGCGTGTCAAGGACAGAGGCGAGGGCATTGGTGCCGAGGACCTCGACCACATCTTCGAGCCCTTCTATACCAAAAAGAAAATGGGGCGCAGCGGCACGGGGCTTGGATTGGCGGTGGTGTGGGGGACGGTGCAGGATCACCATGGCTACATCGATGTGACCAGCACGAAGGGGGATGGCACGACCTTCGACCTCTATTTTCCGCTGTCGCGCGAAAGGGTAACGGAAAAGAGCCTCGGCATCGATCTGGCGAGTATCAAAGGTAACCGGGAAACCCTTCTGGTGGTCGATGACATGGAAAGCCAGCGTAAGATTGCCGCCCATCTCCTCGGTCATCTCGATTACCAGGTACACACGGTGGACAGTGGTGAAGCCGCTGTGCAGTATTTAGAGCAAAACACCGTGGACCTGGTGATCCTCGATATGCTCATGGGCATCGGCATGGATGGGCTGGAAACCTACCGGGAAATCCTCAAACGGCACGCGGGCCAGAAAGCCATTATCGCCAGCGGGTTTGCCGAAACGGCGCGGGTGAAAGAAGCACAGCGCCTCGGCGCCGGCGCCTATATCAAGAAACCCTATGTCATCGCCACCCTCGGACGTGCCATTAAAGAAGAACTGCGTGCCTGACGCGCAGAGGCAATCCCAGTTTCATTTGCCTTGCCGGGTTTGATTCGGGTGCCGCGTCACGATTTGATGCACCGGGAGCGCCTGGGAGTTGTCGACCGTCTCATGCGATGGTATGCTGTCAGCGCAATGGTGTTGACCCCATCCAGGAGGTGACGAATGCTGATCGACGGACAGCCGCAGGATAAACCGGATAGCGACCGTCCCCGCGTCGTCATTCTGGCCACCGGGGGCACGATCGCCGGCACGGCCGCGTCCGGCACCCAGGCCGGCTATGCCTCCGGTCAGGTCAGCGTCGATGCCATGATCGATGCCGTGCCGGGGATTCGGGATCTGGCGGATGTCCGGGGAGAGCAAGTGGCCAATGTCGGTTCCCAGGACATGACCTTTGCGATCATGATCGAATTGGCCAACTGGATCAATGCCCTCCTGGCGGACGGCGCCGTAAGCGGTGTCGTGGTGACCCACGGTACGGACACCATGGAAGAGACCGCCTATTTCCTGAATCTGACCGTGAAAAGCCAAAAACCCGTCGTTTTAACGGGCGCCATGCGCCCCGCCACCGCCGTGAGTGCCGACGGCCCCCTGAATCTCTACAATGCCGTTGCCGTGGCGGCCGATCCTGAAGCTGCCGGCCGTGGGGTTCTGGTGGTGATGAACGACTGGATCCATGGGGCCCACTCCCTGACCAAAACCAATACGACCTCGGTGGAAACCTTTCTCTCGCCCATCAACGGCCTCATTGGGACGGCCAATTACGGCAAGACCCAGTATTTTCGCCGGCCCTTTCGGCGGCATACCGATACCAGCGAGTTCACGGTGGCGAATGGCACCGCCTTGCCGCGGGTGGATATTCTATACGCCTGTGCCGATATGCCGGCTGATCTGGTGGACTGTTCGGTCTCCCGGGGCGCCCGTGGCATTGTGATTGCCGGTGACGGCAACGGCAACATGAATGCCGCGACCATCGCCAGCGCCTCCCGGGCGGCCGGGGAGGGCACGGTTATCGTCCGCAGTTCCCGAGTGCCCACGGGCACGGTCAGCCGCAACGTGGAGATCGATGACGATTGCCACCAGTTCATCGTTTCCGATGAACTCAACCCCGCCAAAGCACGCATCCTGCTGATGCTGGCCCTCATGAAGGATCGCAATCTGGATGCGTTGCAGCAATTGTATTACGCATATTGAATTGCCCTCCAAAATCGTCTTCAACCGTATCGATCGCGTCTCTTGGAAACGCATTCCGACTTCTTTCAGTTATACGCAGGCCATTATCGTAAAACTTTTTATCTTGACGCGGAGGCGGGATTCGATTAGTTCGTATGCGAATGAATTCTGAGATCACCCAATATGATGATTGCATTGTCTTCCTGATGGCCAAAGCCTACCAGAAAGCGTATGGCAATTTAAAAAAACGTCTGGCCGTATACGGTATCACACCCGTCCAGTCCTTGATCCTGGCGGTGCTCTGGGAGGCGGATGGCCTGCTGACTGCCGGCGAGATCGGGAAAAAACTCACCCTGGACGGGGCGACGCTTTCCGGTGCATTGAACCGGATGGCGGACAATGGCTGGATCGTCAAGCAAACGGATCGGGACGATCGTCGCCGATTGCTGATCCATTTATCAGACCGGGCCAGGTCCCTATCGGATGCGTTATGCCTGGCGCGTGACCAGGCCAACGATGACATTCTGAAACATTTGCGTCTGGAAGAAAAATTGTTGTTGAAACGCTTACTGCGAGATGTTCATGGGTGAAAGGAATTTCTCAACAAGTTTGTATGCAATATAAATCGCGCTTCATCGATCACCACGCAGGCATGTGCTATGGCGTCTGCGATATCGCCCTGAAAGGAATGCATCATGACCGACACACTTTTTCGCAAGTTGCAGGAACGGCTGGATCTCTATTCCATGGGGTTTCCGGCCACGGCCTCCGGCATCGAACTGAAGATTCTGCGCTATCTTTTTTCCGAGGACGATGCGGTCATGTTTCTGGCCCTGAGCCACAGCCTGGAGACGCCGGCATCGGTGGCCGCCCGCCTGGAGCAGCCGGAGGACGATGTTGCGGCCCGGCTGGATGACATGGCGGAAAGAGGCCTGCTATTCCGGGTTAAAAAAGACACGGGCGCCAAATACGGCGCGATCCCGTTCGTGCATGGCCTGTTCGAATTCCAGGTCAAGACCCTCGACCGCGAGTTGGCCGAAATGGTGGAGCAGTATTTCGAGGAAGGGTTTGAAACCGCCATGCAGGCCGGCGCGGAATGCTTCTTGCGCCCTATCCCCGTCCATCAGTCCATCGATGCGCGGCACCATGTGGCCAGCTATGACGATGCCGTCGAAATTCTCAAGAGCAAGCCGCGCATCGTGGTGACCGACTGTATCTGCCGCAAACGCATGCAGGTTGTCGAGAAGGGCTGCGGCAAGCCCATGGAGGCCTGTTTCATGTTCGGGTCCATGGGGCAGTATTACCTCGACCGCGGCATGGGGCGCGAAGTCTCTCTGGACGAGGCCGTGGCGATCATGGCGCAGTGCCGGGAGGCCGGCCTGGTGACCCAGCCGGCCACGGCCCAGAACCCTTCCGGCATGTGCAACTGCTGTGGGGATTGCTGCGGCGTGCTGGCGGCGTTGAACAAGCATCCCAAACCGGCGGAACTGGTCATTGCCAATCACCTGGCCGTGATTGCAGACGACGATTGCACGGGCTGTGAAGCCTGCCTGGAGCGTTGCCAGTTGGGCGCCCTGTCCATGAATGATGCCGGAACAGCGGAAGTCAACCCGGACCGCTGCATCGGGTGCGGACTGTGTGTCATCACCTGTCCGGAGGCGGCCATCCAGCTTGTCCCGAAGCCCGAGGAAGACTGCCGCATGCCGCCTACCAGCATGGCCGAGCAGATGATGCTGATGGCGCAAAAACGCGGGCTTCTGTCCGATCAGAAATAGTCTTTTTGGTCCTGATCGTCGTCCTCCCTAGGTTTTACGGCTGCGGCGTACCTTCGCACGCCTCGCCGAAAACCTTCGTGCGGCTTTGATCAGAACCAAAAATCCTTATTTCTGAAACGGACAGGTT
This sequence comes from Desulfobacteraceae bacterium, assembly GCA_014237395.1. Lineage (GTDB taxonomy): Bacteria > Desulfobacterota > Desulfobacteria > Desulfobacterales > UBA5852 > JABZFP01. The sequence goes on from JABZFP010000030.1 coordinate 763,925, forward strand.
GATGATGATAGTTAACCCTTAGAATTGTGAATGCGTTTATTCGTAGATTGTCCTTGTAACAATAGCCGACGAGATTTGTTCTTGATGACGAACAGACCGGAGGAATCACCACAAGAATAGGGGGCAGGATGCTGAAGACACGGATCACGGAGTTTTTCGGGATCGAGCGGCCCATCGTGCAGGGCGGACTCATGTGGGTTGCGCGGGCGGAGCTGGCGGCCGCGGTGGCCAATGCCGGCGGCATCGGGTTCATGACGGCCCTGACCTATCCGGAATCGGAAGGGTTGCGGGCGGAGATCCGCAAGTGCCGACAGCTGACCGACAAGCCTTTCGGTGTCAACCTGACCTTTTTGCCCACCCTGCGACCGCCCGATTACCCGGCCTACATTCAGGTCTGCATCGACGAGGGGGTCCGTTTTATCGAAACGGCCGGGCGCAACCCGGAGCCCTACATGGAAGCCATCAAGGCGGCCGGCATCCGCGTGATTCACAAATGCACCTCGGTGCGCCACGCCATCAAAGCGGAAAAGATCGGCTGCGATGCGGTCAGCATCGACGGCTTCGAGGCGGCCGGCCACCCGGGCGAGGATGACGTGACCTCCCTGATTCTGGTGCCCCTGACGCGGGATGCCATTTCGCTGCCCATTATCGCCTCGGGCGGGTTTGCCGACGGGCGGGGGCTCGTGGCGGCCTTAGGGCTGGGGGCCGACGGCATGAACATGGGCACCCGGTTCGTGGCCACCCGCGAGGCGCCGGTGCACGAGCACATCAAACAGGCCCTGGTGGCGCACAATGAGCGCGACACCCGTCTGATCATGCGGTCGCTCCGCAATACGGAGCGTGTCATGCACAATACCACCGTCGATAAAGTTCTTGAAATAGAAGGCCGCGGCAACACCCGGATCGAAGATATCATCCCCTATGTCTCCGGGATGGTGGGCAAGGAGATGCTCGAAGACGGCGATCTGGAGAAGGGCACCCTGGCTGCCGGCCAGTGTATGGGCCTGATCCGCGATATCCCCAGTTGCCGGGAGTTGCTGGATCGCATCATGCTTGAGGCGGATACCCTCATACGCGAAAGGTTCGCCGGCGTCTTCCAGACATAAGCCAATAGCTAAACTGTGCCCGATGGGCGTGAGGGCCCGTCGGGATGGTGTTTTCACCCCTCATATTCATCGATAGGGGCTATGGCCTCACGATCCCCGCAGCATTCCGTTTGACCCGCAGGGGATTCTATTTCAAAGCCGTTCTTGCCTTTTCCCTAAATGATGCCAATATTATAGTAAAATTTTAGCACTTGGAAAGTGCTTGAGAGTCATAACGATGCCGGCAAACCGGCATAAGGTGATGGCGGTTTCCAGCAATCACCCCCGACCAGGATACTCCCGAGGAACCGGCAATCGCTGTTCGCTTGAACAACCCCTCATTTCCCTCCTAATTTTTTGTGAAACGGTACACCAACTGCGCGCTAAAGAGGAGTTTTATTGAGCTCACAAAATGCTGCCATTATTGTTGCATTTTTCTGCGGTGCGGTCGCCTTGTTTGTCCTGGGGCTGATCCTCCAAAGGGTGCGCTACAGCCGGAAGCATCGTGAATCGCGCATGAGCGAGGAACGCTATCTGCAGGCGCTCGAAGGTTCCACCGACGGCCTATGGGATTGGGACCTCACGTCGGATAGCGTCAGGTATTCGGATGGTTTTATGAAAACCCTTGGGGTTTCATCCCAGGAGTTTCCCGGGGACATGGCGTCCTTGCGCAGCCGACTTCACCCTGAGGACACTGACGCCATGCGGTCCGCCATCGAAAACCACCTGAAAGACCACACCCCCTTTTTTATTGAATGCCGCCTACTCACAAAATCAGGCACCTACCTCTGGTTTTTGACCCGCGGCCAGGCCGTCTGGGACGCTGCCGGCAAGGCGGTCCGAATGTCCGGGTGGATTCAGAATATTACCGAGCGCAAGAAAGCTGAACTGAATCTTCAAGCCGCCCTGTCCGAGATAAAGCAATTAACGAACAAGCTCGAGGCCGAGAGGGCTTATCTGCAGGATGAAATCAAGTCGGCGTACAACCATGAACACATTATCGGCCAAAGTGACCAAATCAATTACGTATTCTATAAAATCGACCAAATTGCCGCCAGCGACACGACAGTTTTGGTGCTTGGCGAAACCGGAACCGGCAAGGAACTGGTGGCCAGGGCCATTCACAACCTGAGTCTTCGTAAGGATCGCGCCCTGGTTAAAATCAATTGTGCGGCATTGCCGCCAACGCTCATCGAAAGCGAGCTCTTCGGCCATGAAAAAGGGGCCTTCACCGGCGCCCATCAACGGCAACTGGGTCGCTTCGAAATTGCCGACGGCGCCACCCTTTTTTTGGATGAGATCGGTGAACTGCCCCTGGAACTGCAGCCCAAGCTTCTCAGGGTGCTCCAGGATGGCGAGTTTGAGCGACTGGGGAGTTCCCGCACGATCAAGGTCGATGTGCGGGTGATTGCGGCCACCAACCGCCATATGGAAGAGGAAGTCCGCCGGGGTCGCTTCCGGGAAGACCTGTGGTATCGGTTGAATATTTTTCCGATAACCGTTCCACCGCTGCGGGACCGCAAGGAAGACATCTCCCTGCTGGTGGACGCCTTCGTCAATAAGATTTCCAAAAGACTGGGGAAGTCCATTGAGAGCATCCCCGCAAATGTCATGGAACTGTTGCAGAATTATCATTGGCCCGGCAATATCCGTGAGCTTGAAAACGTTCTCGAGCGGGCGGTGATCAATTCCTCGGGGCCTAAACTGCACCTGGTGGATGAACTGAAGAATCCGCGCAAGGATTCGACCAGGGCCAATCATAGCCTGGCCGATGTCGAACGGGACTATATCGTTCGGGTCCTTGAGCAAACCCACTGGAAAGTGAGCGGTAAAAACAGCGCGGCCGAGATCCTCGGTCTCGATCGCAGCACGCTGCGCGCCCGCATGCGAAAACTGCGTATCACGACGCCATAATGTTGATCCACACCCCCTCTGGATGAAAGCCCTTCGGTACCGGATAGAAAGTCAATGGGCGCAGGTCTGCTCCGCCTCCAATTGAGTTTGTCATTTCATCTTTATACACGCCATCGGCATATTGTTGGATCCACTATAAACGGGGTCAAATATGACCAGTGGTCATATTTGACCCCGTTTTTACACCTGCATAGAATCTTTTTATCGGCTATTTGCATTTAAATTATCGAAATAAAACAATTGGTTATGTGAAGTTTCGCAAAGGATGCGCACTTCGGCACGAATCTTGAGTAATCAATACGTATCATCAAAAAGGTCGCGGCCATCGTGGCTATTGAAGTGGTCGTAAGAAACCTCTTCCTCGCAGCAGCGCAGATACCCAAATCATTAGCGACGAGAGGCGGATGGTTTGTTGAATTCTACTTTCAGGAGGAATCGAAATGAGAAAAATAATCTATATCGTTTGGGTCACTGTCATTTTGATGATCGGGCTCGTACTCATTCAAAATCAGTCCCTCTATTCGACCGAACAAAGCCTTAGCCTCAACCTGCTTCTGTTCGATATCGTTTTACCGCCCCTCCCCAACGGCGTCATCCTCCTGTTCTTTTTCTTCAGCGGAATCCTGCTTTCGGCGGCCGGTAGTATGATCGGCCGTTTGAAGACCCGCAAGGCGCTGAAGCGCTGTAAGGCCACCGGAGACGGCTATATCGATAAAATCGGGGTCCTTAAAAATCAGCTCGATGAGATGAAAAGCCGGAGCAATCCGAAAACCACCTTCAAATCGTCCCTCATGAACCCGGCGGCTGGCGGTGATCATGCACCAGCGTGAAGCGAAGGAACCGGGCGGTCAACTCCCGGGAGGTTTCAGCCGAGCGCCGCGCTATGGCCGCGGGTATGCGGCGGTAGGGGCGGGCTGCGCAGCGTTGCATCTGTGGCCAGGCGATGAATCGGTTTAGGCATCATGCTGCTGGTGCCGTCCCATTTTGAACGATGTGGTTTGTCCTGCGTAAGCACACCATTTGCCATGACATCGTAACAGGAGAGATGACATGAAAGAGATGATTGAACGTATTGCACAGGCGCTGGTGGATCAACCGGAAATGGTATCCGTTCGGGAAGTGGGGGGGATGCATTCGTCAATCCTGGAACTGACAGTCGCCAAAGCCGACATTGGCAAAGTCATCGGCAAGCAGGGCCGGACCGTCGGTGCTCTGCGGACGTTATTGAGCGCTGTTTCGGCTAAAGCTAAAAAACGCGCGGTCCTTGAGGTCATTGAATAATCAACGCAACGTATCAATGCAGAGAGGTTCACCAATGATGGTCCTTCGCGTCACCCTAAACGTATTACCAGAGAAACAGCTGGAAGTTATGCAAACCCTTCTTTCCATGATCGAGCCCTCGGGCAAAGAAGCGGGTTGTCTCAGTTATGCCGTTCTTTGCGACATCGAAGACAAGAACCGCTTCAGCATGCTGGGAGAGTGGGAAACCCGTGAAGATATGAATCATCATTTAAGATCTCATCGCTTTGGCGCTCTGCTGGGAACAAAATCCCTCTTGGGCAGCCCGATGCACATTCGAATTCACACAGTTTCCCAATCGGAAGACATGGCGGCCATCAAGGCTGCCCGTAGCGATAGTGCCAACTAGTGTCTTTGCCGAAACGGTTATTTTGCACGCTATTGGCGTTAGGCTCAAAATTTTATCCTCGGAATATCAATTTTATGCCTGTGGTAAAATTTTTCGCATGCCTTGATCTCGACCAAAATTCCTCGTTTCTGGAAGGACACTAACGAAAAGGGAAAGGTTACATCACGCGCAAGAGGTGTTCATCCATGAATATTCTCCTTATATATCCGAAGTTTCCCGATACGTTTTGGTCTTTCACGTATGCCTTAAGCTTTATCGGCAAGAAAGCAGCATTTCCGCCGCTGGGGCTGATTACCGTCGCCTCTCTCCTACCGGCAAGTTGGTCTATGCGTCTCGTGGACCTGAACGTGGATTCTCTCACGGATAAAGACCTTTCGTGGGCGGATATAGCCTTTGTCAGCAGCATGGCGATTCAGCGGAAATCCGCCCAGGAAATTATTGCCCGCTGCGCAGGGATAAATTTAAAAGTCGTTGCCGGAGGCCCCCTTTTTACCGCCGAACCCGATCTTTTCGGCGAGGTGGATCATCTCGTCCTCGATGAAGCGGAAGTGACCCTTCCCCCGTTTTTGTTGGACCTGCATGACGGTCATCCTCAAAAGATCTACAGGGCTTCGGATTTCTGCGATATCGGCGACACCCCGGCACCCTCGTGGGACCTGGTCAATACAAGACGCTATGCTGCCCTGAACATTCAATTCTCCAGAGGGTGCCCTTTCAACTGCGAATTCTGCAATGTGACGGAATTGTTCGGCCACCGGCCCCGCATGAAAACACCGGAACAAATCATCGCTGAACTGGATCGTATTTATGCTACCGGTTGGCGCAGCAGCATCTTTTTCGTCGACGACAATTTTATTGGCAATACGGGTTACCTTAAAGCCCAGTTACTTCCCGCCCTGATCGAATGGCGCCAAAATAAAACGGGCTGTGTCTTTTTGACGGAAGCCTCCATCAATCTCGCGGATGACCCGGGACTCATGGACATGATGGTAAAAGCCGGCTTCGATTCCGTGTTTATCGGCATCGAGTCCCCCGATGAGGTCAGTCTCGCGGAGTGCCGCAAGACACACAATACCCACCGGGATTTGCTGACCGATGTGAAACGCATACACCGGTCCGGGCTGCAGGTCATGGGGGGATTCATCGTCGGTTTCGACAACGATACGCCTTCGATCTTTCAACGACAGATCGATTTCATTCAAAAAAGCGGTATTGTCACGGCCATGGTGGGCATGCTCCAAGCCCCGCCGGGGACACGCCTTTTCGAGCGGCTCAGGCAGGAACACCGCGTTGCGGACACCTTTAGCGGAGACAATGTTGATGGAACGACCAATATCGTCCCCCGCATGGGCATCGACCGGCTTAGCGCAGGGTATCAATCAATTATGAAAAATCTTTATTCGCCTAAAAACTACTACCGACGGATCAGAACCTTATTGAAGGAATTAAAGGCCCCGAAAGTCACACAGCCGCTCAGTCTGCAGCGGTTCCTTTCTTTTTTTCGCGCCGCTTTCCGGATCGGGTTTTTAGGAAGGGAGCGGTTGCAATACTGGCAACTGATGATCTGGACCTTGATTCGCAAACGCCGCCTGATGCCGGTCGCCATAACGCTCTCGATCTACGGTTACCATTACCGGAAAATTTGTGAATTATACATTCTAAACACGCCAATAGAAAAATCGGATCTGCCGCTCTCATATTAGGATGCGAAATATTAGGCGCGGGCCATGCGGTTGTCACCAACATGACCCATCTAAGAGACCAGGAAAGGAAACGCTATGCAAACGAACTTGGAACACAAGAAAACTGCTGAATTATTGGCTGAGGCCGAGGAACTCATCCAATTGATCAATGCGGATGCCCTCCAATACATGGAAGATGATCTTCAGCTCGTATTTGAGAAACATGTCGAAAAACTGGAAAAGATTAAATCGAAGGTCCAGGTCGCGTCCAAGGGGAAAAAGGAACCGGATATCAGCGACAGCGCCGAAGGGATACACGCGGCGATACAGGATATTGTGAAAGCCATGCGGGAAATGACACACCACCTTATCTAACGAAAAGGGGCCGAAATGGGCGACAAGGGAAAAAAGGATAAAGGCAAACGCGAAGAGCATAAAGCAGGCATGCATACCTTAAAGGAAAAAAGAAAACAAAAAAAAGATAAGACCAAGTCGATCTGGCAGGAGCAAAAATAGATAGCGATACGACGTTGGCTCAATGCGCGATCGGTAGTGCTCCGGCCTGGCTGACAGGTCATAACCGATGCGAATCTATGTCGGCTTGGAGGATATAACTTGCGTTATGCATTCAAAAGGCAGTGCTCATGACTTCGACAAACAAATATTACGACGACATAAAATCGGTGGCCGTGATCGGCAACTATCTCCCCAGACAGTGCGGTATCGCGACCTTCACCATGGACTTGGTGGAAGGGCTTTCTGCAGAAGCCCCTGATATCAATTGCTGGACGGTTGCCATGAACGACAGGCCCGAGGGGTACCATTATCCCGAAAAAGTGCGTTTTGAGATCAACCAGAATAAATTGAGCGACTACAGCACGGCGTCACAATTTATCAATATCAGCCAGACAGATATTGTCTGCGTGCAACACGAATACGGTCTTTTCGGCGGTCCGGCCGGCAGCCATTTGTTAAAATTGCTGGCTGATCTGCGAATGCCGGTGGTGACGACACTTCACACGGTCTTGAAGGACCCTGCGCCGGAATACCGCCACGTCATGTGCAAGCTATCCGAGTTGTCCGACAAAATGGTGGTTATGAGCCGCAAGGCATCTGAATTCCTGAAAGATATCTATGCCGTGCCCGAGGACAAAATTGCCTTTATCCACCATGGCATTCACGATACGCCGTTTATTGATCCCAGCTTCGACAAGGACAAGTTCGGCGTGGAAGGTAAAAAAGTGCTGCTTACCTTCGGTTTGCTTTCCGCTAACAAGGGCATCGAAAACGTGCTGCGGGCGCTGCCGGCGGTAATCCAAAAACACCCTGATGTGGTCTATATCATTCTGGGCGCAACCCACCCGCATGTTCTCAAGGCAGATGGGGATGCCTATCGCATCATGCTGCAGCAGCTCGTGCGAGAACTCGATATCGGCGAGCAGGTCATTTTCCAAAATCGTTTTGTCGAACTCAAGGAGTTATGCGAGTTTCTCGGCATCGCCGATATCTATTTGACCCCTTACCCCGATGAGGCCCAGATCACTTCCGGAACTTTGGCCTATGCCATGGGTACCGGCAAAGCCGTCATTTCGACACCTTATTGGTATGCCACCGAGATGCTGGCCGAAGATCGGGGCCGCATTGTGCCTTTCCATAATCCGGACGCCATGGCTGCGCAAATCATCGATCTTCTGGGAAACGATGTCGAACGCCACGCCATGCGCAAAAAAGCCTATCTATTCAGTCGTGACGCCGTCTGGAATGAAGTATCGCGAAAATATCTGCACCTTTTCAGTGAAGTGCGGCAAATCCGCACCCGAAACCCGCGTCCCCGGCATTCCTATGTCGAAAACATCAAGGCTATCACGAAGTTCGAGCTCCCGGAGATCAAGCTGGATCACCTGAAAGCCTTTACGGACGATACCGGCATCTTGCAGCATGCCAACTACACCATCCCCGATCGCACCCATGGCTACTGCACCGATGACAACGCCCGCGCGCTGCTGGCGGCCGCCATGGGGCAACGCTACCTGCCGACCAACGGCTGGGGCCTTGATGCACTCAGCGGTCATTATCTCGGATTTCTTCTGTATGCCTATAATGAAAAAAATGGGCGTTTTCGCAATTTCATGACCTATTCCCGGCAGTGGCTGGAGGAGATCGGTTCCGAGGATGCACATGGCAGGGCACTTTGGTGTCTCGGTAAAGCGGTTGCTTTTCTTGCCAATCCCGGGCATCTGGCCATGAGCACGACCCTTTTCAACCAGGCCCTGCCTGCGGCCGAGCGTTTCCAGTCGCCCCGCGCCATCGCCTTTTGTCTCGTGGGCATGCAAGCCTACCTGGACAAATTCTCAGGCGACAGTGAGGTGCGCCGCATCCGGAGAGTGCTGGCCAACCGGCTTTTCGATCAGTTCAAGAGCCAGGCAACAGACGATTGGCCCTGGCTCGAGAAGGCCCTGAACTATGCCAACGGCAAACTGCCCCATGCCCTGCTGCTTTCCGGCCAGGGGATGCAACGCAGCGACATGATCGATATGGGGCTCAAGGCCCTCAAGTGGCTGCTGGTCGTCCAAACCGAAGACAAACATTTTGTGCCCATCGGCAGCAACGGATGGTATGCGCAAGGTGGCCCCAGAGCCCGCTTCGACCAGCAGCCCGTCGAGGCCAATGCCATGGTTGAGGTCTGTGTCGAAGCGTATAATCTCACCCGGGACCACATGTGGTTTGAGAATGCGGCCATGTGCTTCAATTGGTTTCTCGGACAGAATGATCTGAATATGCCGCTCTACGATGCCAAAACCGGCGGCTGCCGGGATGGGTTGATGGCGGACGGCATCAACCAGAATCAAGGCGCCGAGTCCTCCCTGGCCTGGCTGCTGTCGCTGATGGCACTGCAGAAACTCTATGCCGATGAGATTTTAAATCAGCCGTCTTCACCCAAAAACCAGTAAATAAGGATCCCGAATGCACATTGCCATGCTCGCGCCCATTGCCTGGCGCACGCCGCCCCGCCACTACGGCCCCTGGGAGAGCGTGGCATCCCTCTTGACCGAGGGGCTGGTCGCGCGCGGTCATGAGGTGACCCTGTTTGCAACCGCCGATTCGCAGACCAGCGGCAGGCTGCACGCCGTTTGCCCGCGCGGCTACGAAGAAGACCGCGCCCTCATACCCAAAGTGTGGGAGTGCCTGCACATCTCGGAACTCTTTGAGCATGCGGATGCCTACGATATCATCCATAACCACTTTGACTATCTGCCGCTGACCTATACGGGCCTGACCATCACTCCGGTCGTGACCACCATTCACGGCTTTTCATCGCCCGGGATTCTGCCGGTTTACAAGAAATACAATGAAACAGCGTTCTATGTTTCCATCAGCGATGCGGATCGATCACCGGAGCTTGATTATATCAAAACCATCCATCACGGTGTGGATATCCGTCAGTTTGATTTCCAGCAGGTGCCGGACGACACCCTGCTTTTTTTTGGACGCATCCACAACGACAAGGGTGCCCGACAAGCTATTGAAATCGCCAGGGCCTGTGGCAAAAAGTTGATAATGGCAGGCATCATCCAAGACCAGATGTATTTTGACCGATATGTCGCCCCCCACCTCGACAACGACACGGTGGCTTATGTCGGCAGTGTCGGACCCGCTGAACGCAACCGGATGCTGGGTAATGCTTTGGCGCTGTTGCACCCCATACAGTTTGATGAACCTTTCGGTCTTTCGGTTATCGAATCCATGGCCTGCGGTACGCCCGTAATCGCCTTTGATCGGGGCAGCATGCCCGAACTGATCGAAAACGGGAAAAGTGGCTTTTTGGTGGACAATGTGGGCAAGGCCATCGAAAGCGTTGCACATATCAAGGAGATCGACCGACCAACCTGCCGCCGCCATGTTGAGCGGCATTTCACGGTCGACCGCATGGTCGACGCTTACATTAATGTCTACGAAATGATTATACAGGACCGATCCGTATGAAAGCCAACAGACCGATCATTACCCGGTATAAAAACAACCCAATCCTGACAAGCAGGGATGTGCCCTATCCGGTCGCTACCGTTCACAATGCCGGCATCGTCAAACACAACGAACACTACGTCATGCTTTTCAGGTCGCATCTCCTAAACGGGCGCTCCATTATCGGCAGGGCCGACAGCAAGGATGGGTTTTCATTTACGGTTCACCCCAAACCCTTTCTGATACCTTCGAAGGACACTGTTTTTGCAGAATATGAAGCTTTCGGTGTCGAGGATCTCCGCATTTGCCCCATTGAGGGTGCCTATTTACTGACCTACAGTGCCTATTCCCGTCACGGCGTGCGGATTGCCCTGGCGCGCACCCGTGATTTTGAGAGCGTGGAGCGCATTGCGCTGATCACCCAGGCCGATCTGCGCAACGTGGTTATTTTTCCAGAGAAATTCGACGACCGGTATGTCCGTCTAGACCGGCCGCATTCTGAAATTTCACCCTGGTCAATCTGGATTTCGTATTCTCCCGATCTGATTCACTGGGGGGATTCCAAAGTGGTCATGAAGCCGGTGGCCTACCATTGGGATGAAATGAAAATCGGACCCGGCGCGACGCCCTTCAAAACCGACAAGGGTTGGCTTCATATTTTCCATGGCGTTTTTAAAACCATGTCCGGAACGGTATATCGCCTCGGCGCAGCCCTACATGACCTCGATGATCCGGCCAAGATCATCGGCGTTTCCGATCGATGGATATTGCAGCCCGAGGATCCCTGGGAGGTCAGTGGCTATGTGCCCAATGTGGTCTTTACCTGTGGCGCGGTTCCTGAAAGCGACGGTACGGTGAAAATATACTGGGGCGGCGCGGATACAGTCATGTGCGCCGGTACGGCCGTGATCGATGACCTGGTGGCACTCTGTCTCACGGATACCCGGCCGCCGCTTTAGATGGTCATGGCTAAGCCGAGGAAAAAATTGATATCGACGAACAACAAAACGCCATAAGGATATAATCGTATGCCCCCCAAAGCGCTTCAGAAGCTGAAAGTCAGAAGAAAAACGAATAAGATCGATGGGGATACGTCGCGGGTCATCACGCGACTGCATCTTCCCGATCACCGCCCTCGCATATCGAAAATAATTCGGCGTGTAACGCTCCTTCCAGACAAGGCCGCCAAAGATTTGCTGGCGCGTATTATGACAGACTTTTCCAATCGGCATGAAGATATCGGAGGCATTTTTGAGCGTCACATGAAGGTGGTAAAAGATTATCTCCCAAAGGATACCATGCTCAACGATACGCAAAGAGCGCTCATTGGCGCCTATTTTACAAAGGAGTACTCGATTGAATCAGCGGCGCTTTTTAACCCTTCCATCGTTCCTCATCCTGATCAGAGCCATCTGAAGAAAAGCAGCTTGCGCTTTATCATGAGTCTGCGAGCAACCGGTGAGGGGCACATCTCCTCAATTGTCTTTCGCAGCGGTATCCTTGGCCGCCATAACCGGTTGCGCTTTGATCCCATCAGTGATTTTGTGGAAACGCCGGAGCTCCAATTAGACGCGGTTTACAAGCGCAATCCCTTTCGGCGCAAGCTGAAGGAGATGGGGGCCGGTGATGAGATTGCCGCCCATATTCTTGACCAGCTGTCGGAAGATTTTACCTATAATGACCTCATCGAAAAGATTGGCAGGCTTCGCCAGAAACCGCTATTTTCGGAAGATCACCAAAACAGAGCCTTCGAGATCATGTGCTGGCTTGCAAAATCCAACTATGAGGTGAGTTTCCACGCCGATCACCGCATATCCGAACGCGTGATCTTTCCCGTATCGAAAAACGAAAGCAGAGGCATTGAAGATGCCCGTTTCGTTCAATTTTTCAACGACAATGGTGAGGTCCTCTATTATGCAACCTATACCGCCTATAACGGCATTACGATTTTACCGCAGTTGATTGAAACAAAGGATTTTATCACATTCAACATTTTAACGCTCAACGGCAAGGCCGTTCAAAACAAGGGCATGGCGCTTTTTCCGCGAAAAATTGGTGGCCGCTATGCCATGCTCTCGCGTCAGGACGGCGAAAACAATCATATCATGTTCTCAGACAATATCCATTTCTGGCAGAAGTCGCACATTATTCAGGAGCCTGAATATCCCTGGGAGTTCATCCAGATCGGCAACTGCGGTTCGCCTCTCGAAACCAGGGAGGGTTGGATCGTGCTCACCCATGGCGTCGGGCCCATGCGCAAGTATTGCATCGGCGCCATCCTACTTGATCTGGAGAATCCGACCAGAATGATTGCCCGCCTGGATGCGCCATTGCTTGCCCCGCATGAAAAAGAGCGTGAGGGATACGTTCCCAATGTCGTTTATTCCTGCGGGGCGCTCATCCATAACAACGTGCTGGTTATTCCCTACGCTATGTCCGATATCAATTCCGGCATCGCAACCGTCGCTATAAGTGATTTGCTTGACTGCATGCGTCCCATAGCGCTGTGATTTTATGACAGGAGATCTTCGTCCATGATCAAATCTCAAACGGAAGCAATCTTGATCTCGTTTTTAAACCAAAAGGCAAGATATAAAAAACTTGCCGAATACATTGTCCATCTGATCAAAGAGGATCCTTCGTCACCAAAAGAAAGTCTGCATACCATTATTTATCGCATCAAAGATGAATTAAGACTTATCGAGAAAATTAGCAGTCTGAATAAAGAGCCAGTGGATGGTTTTTCGCCAATTACCGAAGCAAATTATCAGGCCCGAGTCGGCGATTTGTTGGGCGTCAGGATTATATGTCTGCGCCTTTCAGATGTTGAAAAAGTCGAGACCTATATCGAACTGTTGGCTGAAGAGAATATTTTGCATATCGTCAGAGGCCCCGATCGAAAAAGGTCCTTCATCCTGCCGGATAAACCCGGGGAAACGTTACCTGATGACACAGGTCTGAGATATAGCGGATATTCATCGATTCACTACCAGGTCGAATTGGATGACAATTCGGAGGCTCCCTCAGGATTGAGACATCGTTTATTTGAGCTGCAGTTGCGCACGATACTTGAAGAAGCCTGGAGCGAGATTGACCACAAATACCGATATGTTCGCAGCCGAATTGGCATAAATCTCCCCGAGCATATCCATACGGGTTTCTATAACCTGAGCGCCCATCTTCAAGCAGCCGCTCTTCAGGCTGAGTATTTATGCCGCCAGGCTGAAGCTTACCATCCCCAAAAAAAGGAGGGCAAAAATGGAACCCATGAGACGCTTTTAGACAATGCGTTTTCTTCAACTGACGCCGGGAAGAATGTGGCTAGCCAAAAATTATCATCATTGGAGATCCAGAACAGCCTCAAAAAGGTGTTAGGGTTTACGGTAACACCCAGAACGTTGCACTATATCGAAAGACGTCTAAGCGAATTCAATTTCGAAGAAAAACCGCACAAAATACTTCAGAAATTACTTGCCCAAGACCGGTTCCTTGAATTTGAAACTATTTTTAGGGAAATCCTTCATAGATCGCCTTTTATGGATACGAGGGAGAGGAACATCGATGTCATTAACGTTTTAAATTATAGCGTTTTCTGTGAGCTCCAAGGAAAAAGAGTTGCACAAGAAGGATTGAGGAGCGCTTTAAGATGGCGAAAGGCAAGCAGGAAACGGCTGGGCAACTGGGAGAAAGACCGTTTAGCGGTCGAACGATGACGGCATCGTCGTTTTCTCAGAAGAGCAATCAGAGGCTCCCTACAGGTATCCCTTTTCTTTCATGTAGCGATGCCGGTCTTCCTGAGAAAATTTGATTTTTTGGGTTATGCGGCCTGCATGGGATACGCGCGATATGCCCGGAACAATTTTGTAGGTGGGATCATCGCCATCAAACGCCGTCATCAGGCATTGCCCCTTTTTCTCGGCCATGAAACGATCCACCAATGAGTGATTGTGCGTGACGAGCACGGTGTTGTTTCCGATCGTGTGGAAATCGGACAGAATCCCGAAAGATTCGTGCAAACGCTCCTCATAGGTGGTCCCTTCGGCCAATTCATCCAGAATGACGAGACTACGGGGGGTGGTGGAATAAAAGATGTCACGGGTCCTGCCGAGTTCGGTGCCGAAGCGTCCTTCATCATCCTGCAATCCGTCAAATTTGGGCGCCTGATAGCGGATCATATCGGCGATGTTGATCGTTGCCTTGTCGGCCAGCACATAGGAGCCCATCTGGGCCAGCAACTGATTCTGGACGATGCTCTTGCAAATGGTCGTCTTGCCGCCGCTGTTGGGGCCACTGATAAAACTCAACCGGGTTCCGTTCATTTTTACATCGTTCGGCACACATTCCGGTTTTTCTTTTGCCAGGATAGGATTCGTAAGACCGCTTGCTTCGAAAGAATGACAGGTATCGTCCATGACGGTCGGCAATGTTGTGGCGTGCGACACTTGACCGGCAAAGCAATGGCATGACAGGAGTTCATCGATCATGCCGACCGCATCAACGGCGCGGCTGAAGGCCTGGTCGTGAATACACTTCTCCCTGAAGGGTTCAATAAAATTCCCCGTGTCTTTTACCGGTTTAACAACAATGCTGTAGAACACATAAAGCCCCGTCCACACCAATCCTAAAATGGACATCAGGGGGGACAGGGATGGCCCGATTCCCATCGCCGTATGGATATAGGGGGACAGGGCCACCGCGGGACCGGCCGCTATCCACTTTGAGAAACGATGGGGGATGAATTTTTGTTTCGGCGTAAAAAGCCCCACCTCATTATCGGATTTCAATCCTTTGAAGGTTCGGTAGATCGAACCCGTCATCATCCGGTCAATCGACGAGCCCTTATAGAAGTCGAGGTTGGCCAACAATCCCCGTAAATAGGATGACTCCGCCGCAGGTATCGTTTGTCTCGCCTTGACCATATTGGCAGCCGATTGCCTGGCTTTTTTCACATCGCGATAGGGAAACAGAGCGTAGAGATCTTTATTGAAAAACTTGTATAATGCGCTCTCGCCTTTACTGAATTCATGAACATAATCCTGCAGCGCCTGACGCAACTTTTCGTTGGAGGCGATTTCCCTCAATGCGTCCTGTTTCGATCGGATGTAACCCAAATCGGTGCTGGGTTGGATCAGCGACCGCAGCAGCACCGCGGAACCGGTCATGCTAACGGTGTGATCGACTGTTGTGTGCAGCCGCAGCACCTGGATCAGCTTGAGCG
The DNA here is from genome assembly GCA_014237395.1 of Desulfobacteraceae bacterium. GTDB lineage: Bacteria > Desulfobacterota > Desulfobacteria > Desulfobacterales > UBA5852 > JABZFP01. Next base: position 779,435 of record JABZFP010000030.1, read on the forward strand.
TTTCGGCATCGATGACGGATAGCGGACATCGCTGCGCGTATAATTCCCGTGAGAATTTTAGCGACGTTGGGTGCCCATTTAGACGGATGAAATGCTTTTGGTCATTGGCCTGGATGATGGGCTCGAAGAAGGCATTCATCTTCTCTGCGACGGTGTCGGTGTGATGTTGTTTCATTCCCGGCTTTCAATTCTTGAAACGGCGGTAGCGGCGGATGAGCGCGTTGGTCGAGCTGTCGTGAGTAAGCTGTGGCTCGTCCGCGCTTTCGAGTTCGGGGACGGTCCGCTGGGCCAGGACTTTGCCCAGTTCGACGCCCCACTGATCGAAGGAATCGATCTGCCACACGACGCCCTGGGTGAAAACGCTGTGCTCGTAGAGGGACACCAGAAGTCCCAGCGTCTCCGGGGTCAGGCGCTCGGCCAGGATCGTGGTTGTCGGGCGATTGCCTTCGAAGACCCGGTGCGGGGTGAGCCATTCCGGCGTGCCCTCGGCCAGGACCTCTTCCGCTGTTTTGCCGAACGCCAGGGCTTCGGTCTGGGCGAAGAGGTTGGACATCAGAAGATCGTGATGATTGCCGAGGGGATTCAAGCTCTGGCAGAAGCCGATGAAATCGCAGGGGATCAGCCGGGTGCCCTGGTGGATGAGCTGGTAGAAAGAGTGCTGGCCGTTGGTGCCGGGTTCGCCCCAGCAGATGGGGGCTGTTTGATAGGCGACGCGCCGGCCGTCCAGGGTAGCCTGCTTGCCGTTGCTCTCCATGGTCAGTTGCTGCAGGTAGGCCGGGAAGCGTTTGAGGTACTGGTCGTAGGGCAGGACCGCAACCGTCGGCGCATCGAAGAAGTTGCTGTGCCAGACGGTCAGCAGCCCCATGAGAACGGGGAGATTTCGCGAGAAGGGGGCGCTGCGGAAGTGCTGATCCATTTTGTGAAAACCGGCCAGCATGGCGCGGAAGTGCTCGGGGCCGATGGCGATCATGGTGGACAGCCCGATGGCCGAATCCATGGAGAAGCGCCCGCCCACCCAATCCCAGAAGCCGAACATGTTCGCGGTGTCGATGCCGAATTGGGCTACCCCTTCGGCGTTGGTGGACACCGCCACGAAGTGTCGGGCCACGGCGCGGTCGTCCCCCAGTTTGCGCAGGCACCAGGCCCGGGCGGTGTGGGCGTTGGTCAGGGTTTCGAGGGTTGTGAAGGTCTTGGAACAGATGATGAACAAGGTTTGCTCCGGGTCGAGATCCTGCGTGGCTTCGGCAAAATCGGTGCCGTCCACGTTGGATATGAAGCGCAGGGTCAGGTTGCGCCGGCTGTAATAGCGCAGTGCTTCGTACGCCATCACGGGGCCGAGGTCGGAGCCGCCGATGCCGATGTTGATGATGTTGCGGATCGGCTTGCCGGTGAACCCCCGCCACTCGCCGCTGCGGACCTGGCGTGCGAAGGCGGCCATGCGATCGAGCACCGCATGCACCTCGGGCACCACGTCGACGCCATCCACGACGATGCGCTCGGTTGCGGGCGCCCGCAGGGCGGTGTGCAGCACGGCCCGTTTTTCGGTGATATTGATCGGTTCCCCGTTGAACATGGCATCGATGCGGTCGCGCAGACCGCAGGCCTCGGCCAGCCCGACCAGCAGCTTTATGGTTTCGTCGGTGACGCGGTTTTTCGAGTAGTCGAGATAAAGGCCCGCCGCCTCGGCGGTCAGGCGCTCGCCGCGCCCGGGATCGTCGGCGAAAAGCTGCCGCAGATGCCGGTGGCGAATCGTTTCGTAATGGGTCTGGAGCGCTTTCCACGCCGGGTATGTCGCCAGCTCAATGGATTGGTCCGGGTTTCCCGACTGTTGCCATGATTTTTTTTTCATCTGTCTACCTCCGCGCTGTGTGCGCCTAAGCGGTGGAACCGCCGCGACGATCACGCCCGAAACAGCGGCAATCGCGCGGTGGGAAATGGGTTGTAGGACGACCAGGCGTGGTCGTTTCGAAAAGCCCGGAATGGATGGCGATCATCAGCGGTTTATGACAAGCCCGCTGCCGCCGTCCGGGTCGCCTCTATAATGCGTACAGATAATCGAAAAAGCCATACATGATCTCGGTCATCTGGCGGTTGCCCTCCACCGTGCCGGCCATGCCGTAGAGGGCCGTGGTCTCTGCCGGCGTGCCGGCCCTGGTTTGGGCGTAGGCCACCCCTTCCCGCAGATCTTCCAGGAACTGTCCGGCGATGCCGGGTTGGAATGTCTGCGGCATGGTGACGCAAAAGTGCAGGGCCGGGGGCAGCTGCAGGACATTGAAGCGCCACCCTTTCAATTTCATGAAATCGTTGATGTGGTAGACATCCACTTCATCGGAGCGGAAACTGATCACGAAGGTGGGCTCGCCGATGAGGGTCAGTTCCGGGATAGCGTCGATACCGTGCTTGATTTCATCCGCCACGGCCATGATGGCGCCGGCCGCTTTCAGATAGCCTTCTTCGCCCAGGTAGACCATGGCGGCCCAGGTGGCGGCGGTCAGCCCGCCGGAGCGGCTGCCTGAGGCGGTGGGAGAGGCGTACATGCCCCCCGGCCAGTCCGGAACATTGAAATACTGGTGGCGGCGGAAGATGTTTCTCCGGTAAAGCACCACGGACGTGCCCTTGAGGGCAAAACCGTACTTGTGGGTGTCGGCTGACATGGAGGTGACGCCCGGCAGACGGAAATCGAAGGGCGGGATAGCGTAGCCCAGCTTTTCGATCCATGGCAGGATAAACCCGCCCAGACAGCCGTCCACGTGCATGCCGATGTCGTGTGTCAGGGCAATTTCGGAAAGTTTTTCCAGGGGATCGATCAGACCGTAGGGATAATTGCCGGCACTGCCGACGATGGCCACGGTGTCGGCGGTGATCCGCCCTTCTACCGCTTGGGGGTCCACCCGAAAGTCGGGTGCGCTGACCGGGACATGCACCATGCGGATACCGAAGTACTGACCCGCCTTGTCAAAGGCCGGATGGGCCGTGTGGGGCATGATGATTTCGGGTGCGGTGATGCCTTTTTCCTGGCGGGCCCAGTCCCGGTAGGCTTTCATGGCCATGAGGATGCTTTCGGTCCCACCGGAGGTGACCGTGCCGCAAACCTGATCCTCGGGGTGGTGTTCGGGAACCCTGTCGCCGTTGAGCATCCGGGCCGTCATGGCGATGATCTCGCTTTCCAGCTTGAACATGCTGGGGCAGAGATCGAACTGAATCGTGTTTCCGTGGGAAAACAGGGCAAAGACCTTATTCAAATAGGCACGGTGGTCGTCACCGGCGTGATAGAAGGTGCCGGAGACGCGGCCGGTCTGCCAGCGGGCATTTTCTTCCTCGGCCATGACGGACAGTTCACGGAAGATGTCGTCTTTATCGCGTCCCTCGCTGGGGATGCGATCGTAGCTTTCAAAACGTCCCTTGTAAGGTTTCAGCGGGTCGGCGGGGGGGGATGTCTTCTTTTCAGTCATGTCTGTTCTCGCTTTTCCGACAGTTTCGTAAAACAACAGGCCGCGATGGGTAAGATAGAAACACTATCTATCATTGTAAATTCTACTAATCAAAATGTTCATTTTCTTGCACGCGCAAGAAAACCGAACCAAAAGAACGCGCCCTTGCCGCGACCCCTCCGGGGCCGCCTGTGCGTTGCCGTCACGGCCGGACGCGCCGAAACTCGCCCTGCTTGTCGGCAGGGCTCAGACAGTCGCCGCATCTTTTTCGGCCGCGTCCGCAATGCTCGGCTTCGCGGCAAAAGGGAAAACCAACGACCTGTTTACAAGAAGATCAAAGAACAAATCCTGAAAAATCATCATCTAGACAATTAAAGAAAATTACTAGTCATTCAAAGCTTTGAAGATCTTTTTGTTTTTCTTGAACAGCATTCGGTACTGGCGATACATCTTGTCATAAACGACACGGTTGCTCGGGTCCGGCTGGAACACGCGTTTGATGTTGACACGTTCCGGAATATCTTCCAGGACGATGTGATTCAGCGATAATAGGGCCAGAAAGGCCGCGCCCCGGACGGTGGCGTTGACCGGGTCGTCCACCTGGTGGATCGGCACCCCCAGCACATCGGCATGGATCTGGGACCAGAGATCCGACAGCGCACCTCCCCCCGAAAAACGAAAATGGTCGATGCGGCGTCCGATGAATTTTTCCGCCGGTCGGCGGGTCCAGCGATTGTTGTAAGCCAGGCCTTCCATGACGGCCCGCGCCATCTGGTGGCGGGTGGTGTTGAGGGCAAGGTTCATGAATCCCCCGCGGGCATGTGGCGCTTCGCTGGGAACCAGGGCCCCGTTCAGCCAGGGCAGGAAGATGACGCCGCCGCTGCCGGCCGGGGCTTGGGACGCCATCGTGTTGAAGCGGATGTAGGCATCTTCCGGTTTGGGGCCGGTGGCGAAGGCATCGTTTGGGTAGATCAAATGCTTCAGGTAGAATTCGACGCATTTTCCACCGGCCCCCTGTTCGCCGAGGAGATAATACCGGTTTTTAAACGGACTGGGGAGTGCCGTCATGAAGTGCGTCAAATCGGTTTTTTTGAAGGGTAGGTGACAGGTCATGTACAGGGACGTGCCGATGTAGATGATGCTGTCAAAATCATGAACGGCGCCCGAGCCGATGAGGGATGCGTTGGAGTCACCCACGCCGGCCACGACCGGCGTGGACGGAGACAGCCCCAGCTCGGCGGCCACGGACGGCGCCAGGGGCCCCACGACGCCGTCGTTGGCGATGAGGGGCGGGAATTTTGATTTTTCCAGGCCGGCCATGGCCAACAGGCGGTCGCTGTAGACGGTCGTGCCCCAGCGGCGATTGTCCGTCACCACGAAGGGCACCATGGTTTTCTGGGTGGCCGTGATCCGTCCGGTCAGCCGGCTGGTCAGAAAATCCATGGGTTCCAGAAACTTGTGGGTCCGGGCGTAGATCTCCGGGTATGCGTGCTGGATGAACAACACGTGGCCGAGGGAATCCACACCGGACATGGTCGGCGCCAGGCCGGTCAACCGGAGCCATTTGAAGAGTTTAAACAGCCCGTAGCCCTGGATGCGGGGAAAGCCGTTTGCGATGGCCCGGTTGTAAGGGCCGCCGCGGGTGTCCATCCAATGCACGGCCCGCATCAGGGGATCGCCATGGTCATCGACGGGTACGGCCACCGACCACTGGGAGTCGCAGGCCACGGCCACGATATCGTCGGGGGGCAGACCGGATTCCGTGATGGCCTGGCGGGCGGTTTGGCGGACGCCCTGCCACCATTCGGCGGGGTCCTGTTCGGCACCGCCGCCGGGCAGGAGGTGGGTCGTCAGGGGCACTTCCGCGCTGGCAATCACGCTGCCGGTATCGGCGACAATCGCGGTCTTGAGACCACCGCTGCCGAGATCGATAGACAGGACATGCTTTCGGTGCGCTATGCGGTCTTCGCTTCCTGCGCTGGGCATCCTGGGAGAGCCGTCCTTTCGTGTCACGGCGGGCGGAGGGCCGCGCCATTGTGGTTAAAGAATAACAGTCAATTCGGGTCGGATTGTCAATAGAATAAAACCGCCCTGGCTATACGGCCGAACCGAGAGGGGAAGCCCTTTTTATTGAAAATCGGCGATGCTGTATTAGCTTAACCGGTCGAAGGTGATGATGATCGACCGCTTGACAACGGCGATGGGACACGGCTTTATGCAAACTAATCTGAAAACGAGCGGCCGATGGTTTTTCTGCCGGAGATGAACTCTGTCGGCTGAGTGAGGGAAAAATGGCGCGTATGAACAACCTCATGGAACTGTTCCAACTGCTCGATAAATCCAATTGCCGTAAATGCAATGAAAAAACCTGCCTGGCATTTGCCGCGGCTGTTTTTCAGAGGCGCAAGGACATCACGGAATGCCCCAAGCTCACCCCGGAAATCATTGCGCGGTTCTCAGATGCCGATGCCGCCAGCCCGCACAAGACGACGGAAGAAAACCGGGACGAATACCTGGAGGGCCTGAAACAGGAAATTGCCGGAATCGATCTGGCCGCGGCGGCCGAAAGGTCCGGCGGGCAGTTCAACGGGACGCGGCTGACGCTCAAAATCATGGGTAAGGACTTCAGTGTGGACCGCCAGGGCAATCTGTATGCCGATATCCATGTCAACCCCTGGGTGGCGATGCCTTTTCTGAGCTACGTTCTCCACGGCGAAGGGGTAACACCCTCGGGGAACTGGGTATCCTTCCGGGAACTCAAGGAGGGGGCGGAACGCTACCCCTTGTTTAAGAAGCGCTGCGAAGAAGCCATGAAGCGCGTGGCGGACACCTACCCCGACCTGTTCGACGACCTGGTGCACATCTTCAGCGGCCGTCAGGTGGCCGAACAGTTCGCTGCCGATATATCGGTGGTGCTCGCCCCCCTGCCCAAGGTGCCCATCATGATTTGTTACTGGCGGCCGGAAGAAGGGCTGGCCTCCACCCTGAATGTGTTTTTCGACGATACCGCCGACCGCAACCTGGATATCGGATCCCTCTTTTCGCTGGGGGCGGGGCTTACCGCCATGTTTGAAAAACTGGCGCTCCGGCACGGGTTTCCCGAACTGGCGTCTTCCCGCTGATTGTCTTTTTTTCTGCGCAAAAACCCTGATGGATTTCACGGTGCCCAAAGCGCCGCCGATGGTCGGGAACCATCGGCGTGGACAGGTAACGGGGAGAATAGGACGGTCATTCGATGCGGGGCGGCCTATCGGCTGTTTGCGCGGTTTTTTTGGACAACTCATCCTTGACGGCAATGCCCAGACGCTCCAGGGTGAGGGGTTTCCTGAGATATTGGCCGGCCCCCATTCTCTGCGTTTCCGTGACATCCTCTGTTTCGGCGAAACCGCTGACAATGATGGCTTTCTGCTGCGGGTTGATCTTCAGGATTTGTGCGTATGTCTCACGGCCACTGAGCCCCGGCTCCATGATCATATCCAGCAGCATCAAATCGACGGGGTGTGCCTGGACATGCGCGATCGCCGCCTCGCCGCTGCTCACGGAATCGGCCTGGTATCCCAGCTTGGTGAGCATCCGGCAGGCGATTTCCCCCTGGGTTGCCATATCGTCTACGACCAGGACAGTCTCTCCCTTTCCTTGCAGCGCCTCCAGCGGTCTGGGCGCTGCGGCATCGGCGATGCTTTCCCGCGTGATGGGGAAATAGAGGTCAAATAGGGTGTGATTGGCGTCGCTGGTCACGTTGATGTACCCCTCGTGATCCTGCAACACGTTCCATACGACGGCCAGGCCCAGCCCGGTACCGCTTCGACCCATCACCTTACGGGTGTAAAAAGGTTCAAAGATTCGCGATAGATCATCCGGCGCGATGCCTGAACCGTCATCGGAGATCGATAGCACGGCATATTCGCCGATCTTGATATCGTCATAGCCCTGCAGGGGCTGATCGAGATAGCGATTGCGGGTTGACACCCTGACGTTGCCGTGGCCCTGAATCGCCTCCACCGCATTGGAAACTAGGTTCATCAGCACTTTCTTGAGGTGAACACGCGAGCCGCTGATATTGAGCAGTTCATGATCGAGAGCGGTATCGACCGAGACGGTGGTGTGAAATTGATGCAAGTTTTCGTATTCCGGGGAATTCAGATATTCTCTGACGAGATCGTTGAGGTTCAGCGGCTCTCTGGTGATGGCGACCCCCCGGGCAATGGTCAATAGATCCTGAACGATGGCGGCTGCCCGTTGACCGGACGCATATATCGTTTCGATCGGTTTTTTCAAGGGGCTGTTCTCCGGCAGGTCCAGCAGGATCAGTTCGGGATAGCTGACGATTCCGGATAGAATGTTGTTCAAATCATGGGCTACGCCCCCGGCCAAAAGCCCCAGGGATTCCATTTTCCTGGAGCGGGCCGTTTTTTCCTGGCTGGCGCGCAGCGATTCCTCGGCGGCTCTCCGTTCGGTGACATCCTCGGCAATGCCCGTGATGCGGATGATTTTACCTTCAGCGTTGACGATGGGGAAACTGCGGTCCGAGATCCAGCGGACGGTGCCGCTCGGACGCACGATACGGTATTCTCTCACAGACGCTTTGCCACGGGCGAGATCCTGTTCGAACGTTCTTTGTGCCTGCTGCCGGTCTTCAGGGTGAATGCTTTCCGACCATTCCGCATAGCGGCTGTAGAGCCTTTCGATGGACCGCCCCCATATTTTTTCATAGGCCGGGCTGACATAGATCACTTTTTGTTTCCCGACATCGAACAGCCAGATGACCTCGCTGATGTTATGGACCACCTCGCGAAATCGTGCCTCGCTCTCCCGTAGCGACGTTTCGAACCGGTTGCGATCGATTTTTGCGGCGACTTCACGGCGCTCCAGGACTCCCTGGCGAACCAGCATGTAAACCATACAAAAGGTGAGAAGGATCGTCAGGATGAACAGCAGATTGACATTGAATAGAAATTGACCCAGTCGACGGCGCTGGCTGTCGAGCATTCGCTGGGCCGTTGTCTGGGAATCAAGGTTCAGCGCACGAGCTTTTTCAAAGGCCCGGGTGATCCTGTCAAGAGCGATGCCGGTAACTTCTTCCGACTGCGGGCCGTATCCCGACACGCCTTCGGTCAGCCAGATTTTTAGATCCGCGATGGCGGGGGCGACGGCCGCGTGAAAAGTTGAGGCATTGATCAGGTTGTCAAAAACATAAGAATCCCGGATTTCTGCAATCCGTTGGTAGACGCTTTCCACCTTTTCCCGCGTGAGGGTCAAGTTGTCCTCTGTCGGGCGCAGTCCTGCCATCTTGACTGCGGTCACGACCTCGGAAAGATCCTCGAGAATCAGATCGAGGTCGAAAAGTTCGCTGATCAGTTTGTTGGGGAGATTTTCCTCGATGGTACGAAGGGTCAGGTTGGTCAACAGAATGGTCGTGAGGACGGCTATGATAATGACGATCATCGCGGTCCACAGCAAAACGCGTGGTTTCTGTCGGATGGTCGCCATTCCGTCTCCTACGGCAGCATATCCCGTTCGCGGTAATACTTTTCAGCGCCGGTATGCAGGGGAAGCGACAGGCCCTCAAGGGCCGTCTCCAAATTGATGGATCGCCCTTGGGCATGACCGGTGCGAAGCAGGGCGAGGGTTCGCTTGCTCCATAAGGCCTTTGTCACCTGGTAGACAATTGCTTCCGGCATGGCGGCGCTTACCACCAGCAGGGCATGCACTTGAATGGTCGGCGTTTCGGGGACACCCTTATAGACATTGGCGGGGATTGTGCCCGGCACGAGATAGGGGTATTGGGCGCTGATGGTGCGGGCCTTATCGGGCGCGACCGGGATCAGCGAAATGCCGATGTCGGACAACTCGGTGACCGCTTTCATGGGGGCGCCCGCCATCATGACAAACCCCTGCAGATCGCCCTTGACCATTTTGTCATACGTGAAGACGGGTTTCAGATATACGGGCTGCAGATCGTTTTCGCTAAGCCCGTGGGCGTCAAGAACAATCCGCATGACCGCCAGGGTTCCCGAGCCGATTTCGTCGATGGAAATCTTCTTGCCGCGCAGGTTTGAGATACTGCGGATGTCGGCATCGCGCCGAGTGACAATCTGGAATTTTTCAGGATACAAACTTGCTACGGCACGCAGTGCACGGGCATCCTCGTAACCGGAGAAAACCTCTTCCGCATGGAACGCCCAGGACGCAACATCGGCCTGGACCAGACCGGCCTCAATTTCACCAGCTATCACGGTGCGCACGTTTTCAATCGATCCGGCTGAATTCTGCGCCACGCCGATGTATCCGTGGACGCCATCGGCCCCCGTGCCCGTCAGGCCCTCCGCGATCAACTTTCCGATTGGGAAATAGACGCCGGTCAGTCCTCCGGTCCCGATCCGGAAAAGATTCGTTGCGCCGGGCGAGGTCGGTGTCGTCGTAATCAAGGTTGCAGAAAGCATAAGAACGAACAGGAAAATAGCGATTCTGCTTTCCTCGAAATTAGGTTTAGCGGTGTCGATTGTCAGCTTCCTCCAAAGTCCCAAGCGTTTTTGATGCGTTTTTTTCGTCATTTCGTCCCCCGATATTCGGGCGAGTCGCTTCAGCATGCCCAATCGAAGAAGACGGGTCTTTTTCGCCCATAAAGAAATGCCTATAGGGCTACCGATTTGTCTGTAGAATAATCTGCCAAAATTATCGATGTGTTGCAAGCCTTATCAGGACCATTCTCCTGATCTGACTAATGACGCCATCGGGGCTCCATGCCCAGATTAGGACCTCTGTCAGGCTTCGCAAGGGGGAAGGGTTTATTCCTGAAAGGGGTTTTGGTCTAAGCGACTCCCACAGCGTGCAGGACCGAAGTGAGTGAATCGATCTGGGGCTGTCCGGCCTTTCTCGTCAGGGCGTGACGATATTGAAATCCCCTTCAGGCCTGTCCAGCAGCATCAGAAACGCCAACAGGTCCGTGCGGCTGCCGGAGACGTCCAGCTGGTCGGAAAAGAGCGTTTCCTTCAGGCCGGCCCGGCCGGTCAGCATGCGCACGAACAGGTCGTGGGTGATGTTCAGGGTTACATCCGCTGCGGGGTCCGGCGGTGATGCCTTGTGGCGCAGGACGGCGTTCTTCAGGGTCAGGACATACCCTTCCCCGATATCGGTAAAGTCGATGTTCAGCACCATGGCCTTCCCCGCGGCGGCCGGCCCGTCCAGCCTCACCGCCATGCTGTCGAAAAACTTCGACGGCGGTGTCCGTTTGAGAAGTTCGTATGCTTTGTCCATGTCCAGGCCCTTGTCCGGTGTGCCGTGCCGCAGTTCATGGGCGGCCGTCAGGTAGGCACTGCGCCAGACGCCGGACTCCGCCTGGTAGCCCAGTTGGTCGTAGGTGCGGGCCAGCAGTAATTTGGCCTCCTGATGGTTCGGTTCGGCAAAGACCAGGTGGTTGAGCACTTCGGCCACCCAGCGGTAGTCGCCCTCATCGTAAGCGTTGCGGGCCTTGGTCAGGACGGCTTCCGCACCGCCCATGCAGGCCACATAGCGCTTGGCGGATTCTTCCGGCGGCAGTGGGTTCAGGTGGGCGGGGTTGCCGTCGTACCATCCCAGATAAGCCTGGTAGACCGCCTTGGTGTTGTGACTGAGGGTGCCGTAATAGCCCCGGTTGGCGAAAAACATGTCCAGCGATTCCGGCAGTGTCACCTGCTCGGCGATCTCCCGGGGCGTGTACCCGGCATTGGCCAGCCGCATGGTCTGGTCGTGAATGTATTGATAAAGGTCCCGCTGTTTTTCCAGAAAATTTAGAATTTCCTGGTTTCCCCAGATGGGCCAGTGATGGCTGGCAAAATAGATGTCCGCACTGCCAAACAAGTCGATGGCCTCATCGATGTAATGGCTCCACTTGTATGCATCCCGCACCTTGGCCCCGCGCAGCGTATAGATATTGTGCATGTTATGCGAAACGATCTCGGCCCCGCAAAAAGCGTTGAAATCCGGAAGATAAAAGGTCAGCTCGGCAGGTGCTTCCGATTCGGGGGCATATTGGAAGACGAAGCGGACGCCGTCGACCGTCATGGCCTGGGGCGTTCGATCCACGATCGTGTTCGGCGCCAGAATGCCGAAGTTGCCGAAGGGAACCCTTTTGCCGAGCCCCGTGTCCACATATCCGCGCGCCGAAGCCGGCAAGTTGCGGCCAAACTGGTAGGCCGCCCGACGGCCCATGGCAACGCCGGCAATGATGTTTTCACTGGTGGCTTCGTCCATGAAGCCCCGGGGGGCGATAATCGGAACATGTCGTCGATCGGTTTCGTCGGCCGCTAAGACCCCCAACGCACCGCCGAAATGATCGATATGGCTGTGGGTGAAGATAACGGCGGCCACCGGGCGGCGTTCCAGGTGCTGGCCGGCAAACGCGAGTGCGGCGGAAGCGGTCTCCCGGGTGGTGAGCGGGTCGACGACAATCCAGCCGGTGTGGCCCTCGATGAGGGTCATGTTGGCCAGGTCGAACCCGCGCAGCTGGTAGATGCCCGGCGTTACTTCGAAAAGTCCGTGAATGTTGTTCAGTTTGGCCTGTCGCCACAAACTGGGATTGACACTGGCCGGTGCCGGGCCTTCGATGAAGTTGAACGACGGCATGTCCCATATCACAGCGCCGTCGGCGTCTTTGACCTGCAGGTGCGGCGCCGACGCGATCAGTCCTCGCCGGGCTTGCTCGAAATTGCCCTGATCGTCGAGCGGGAGCGTTTCGCGGACGCGGTCATTGATCCTGCGCGTCATCTCCGTCGGGGCGCTGAAGCCGGCGCCATCGGCATTTTCGGCGCTTTCGGGGGAACAGCCAATGACGGCCAGTATCACGACAATCAGGAGTGCGGCAGCAAGATGCTTCACGACAGACCTCCGGAGCAGGATGTTAGGGTTTGAAATCTTCTTTCCGCAAACCAAGGCGCTTCATTTTGTTGTAAAGGCCGCGGGGGTGGATACCGGCGATTCGGGCCGCCTGGTTGACGCGCCCCCCTGTCTTGGCAAGGACCTTTGCAAGGTACAGCCGGTCCACCTGGTCCATGACGTCCTGGTGGATTTCCGGCAAGGTCTTGCTCAGCATATCGTCTGTTTCCAGCGACACGCCCGGTAAAAGCGCACCCTCGGCCACGGCATCGCCATGGAAGACATTGGGCAATTCCGTCATACCGATTTCCGTGTTGCGGCATAAGAGCATGGCCCGCTCGATGACATTCATCAGTTCGCGCACGTTGCCCGGCCAGTCATAGCGGCACAGGGCGTTAAGGGCCTGTTCCGAAAACCCGCTGATCTCGCGGCCGATCTTGTAGCGGAACAGGGTCGCGAAACGGCGCACCATGGCCGGGATGTCTTCCCGTCGATGGCGCAGGGGCGGGATGGTCAGCATCAGCACACTCAGCCGGTAGAACAGATCCTGGCGGAATGTCCCTTGGGCCACGGTTTCTTCCAGGTCCCGGTTGGTGGCGGCAATCACCCGCACATCCAGTTCGATGGTCTTCTCGCCCCCGATGGGCTTGATTTCGTAATCCTGCAGCACCCGCAGCAGCTTGGTCTGGAGATGCAGCGGCATCTCACCGATTTCATCCAGGAAAATCGTTCCGCCGTGGGCAAGTTCGAAGGCCCCGCGCCGGTAGCGGACCGCGCCGGTAAACGCGCCCTGCTCGTGGCCGAACAGTTCGCTTTCAAGCAGGTTTTCGGGCATGGCCGCCATGTTGATGGAAATGAAGGGACCCACCGAGCGGGGGCTCTGGGCATGGATGGCCTTGGCCAGGTGTTCTTTACCCACGCCGGTTTCACCGGTCAGGAGAATGGGTGAGTCGCTGGGGATGACCTGGTGGACTTCCTCCATGAAAACCTGCATGGCCGGACTTTCCATGACAAAATCGGATATCTTGGGTTCGACCACGCCCCGGCGGTCGTAGCGTTTGTGCTGAATGAACTGGCGCCGCGACTCCAGGGCCGTATCGATCGCCTCGTAAAGACTGTTTTTGGAAAGACCGGCGTAAAGCACGACGTCGGCCCCGGCAGCGGATAGATGGGCATGCTCTTCCAGCGAATCGCTGTCGTAAATAATAATCGTGGTGGGGCTTTCCGGCAGCTCGTTGAGGATGGCGATACCGTTGTCAACCGGGCGAAGGACGAAGCTCTCACTGATCACGATGACGTCGAAACCGCTGCGCAGTGTATTTTGCCATACCCGGCGGGGGGGACCGCAAACTTCCACACGAACATCGGCGTCCCCCAGTTTCTTTTCAAGATACTGCTGCAGGCCTTTGTCTTTAAGCGCCAACCCCACGCGAATCAGCATCGATGTTTTCCCCTTGGAAGTGTCCGGGCCGGCAGATCGTTTTCGGCTGGATCGGCAGCCCGGCGCGTTTAGCGGCGGGGTGGTCCCGCAGGCCCCGTCGAAACGCCGTAGATGGACGATTTACGGTAAATATTTGCCGGTATGGGTCCCATGAGGTGGCGGCATTCACCAATAAAATAAGAAAAATAATACCGAAAAATATTTTTTAACCTGGTTTAGAACAAAACGGAAAAGTTTATAACTATTTGTAAAAACTATTTAAATATACATAGTTGCTTCAGGTGCAGCGGACAATGGCCAACGATCATCAGTTAAGGATCAAAAAACAGCATGTGAATACAGAAAAAATAAAAAATAAGCAATATTATACTTAAAATGGGCTGAAACATCGGCCGTTGGTGGGCACTAAATATAAATAATACTGTAAATTCAGGTATATATAAAGTTAGTGGCCGGTGGCACGCAATATGCTTAGTGTTCATGATTTGCAGCACAATCATTCCAACGACCATCAACCAAGGAGAAGCGGTTCTAATGAACTGGCAGGAAAACGACGAACGCCACGAAAATGAGGTTGTCATCCGTGCAAAAAGTTTTCAACGAACGAAGTTCAGGTCTTTCGAAGATGACGACAATGGGGCTGCCCATCGGGCGAAGCGCTCGGGCAAACGTTCCCATCGTCAGAAGACCATCAAAGATGACTATTGGCCCGACCGGGGCGAATGAGGCAGACAACCCGAACGCATTACTTAACGATTGGGAGATCGTCCAATGACCGACGTCCGCGTCTGCAAGGACCTGGGAGAAATCCAGCACCTGTGGCGGCAATACTGGCCGCAAAAATGTCTTTTTGATTTTTGGCCGGTGAGGGCCGCCTTTCAGCGGCAGTTTCAGCATGACCCCCATTTTCTTGTGGCGGAACGGCAGGGAGACGTTAGCGGCATGCTGGCGCTCAGCTGGATCGATGAAGAACACTACTTCGGACACTTCCCCGGAGAATTGTGGCACGGCAAGACCTGGTTGGAGCAGAACCGTGTTTTGGCGGAGGACGAAGAGGCCTTCGACGCGTTATGGGAAGCGGTTCCCGATGTGGCCCAGGTTCGGTACCTGCACCCGGACAGCTATATGCCGACGGGGGCTTCGATCACCGTAGACGAAGTGGGCTATCTTTTTCGACCGCCCCACTACGATTACGATTTTAACGCTTATCTGGCAGAATTTTCCGGGAAAACCCGTAAAAAGATCCGGTGCGAAACCGATCGTCTGCATGCACGGGGGGTAACCTTCCGCTACGACCGCCTGGCGGACGTGGACTGGCTGTTTCGCCTGAACCTGGAGGCTTTCCGGACCGACTCCTATTTCAGCGATCCCCGTTTTCTGAACGCTTTTGAAGATCTCGTCATCTGGCTGCGCAAGCATGATTTGCTGCGGGTGACGTCGGTGCTCGTGGGGGGTGAACTGGCGGCCGTGGATATCGGTGCCGTCTGGAACGGCACGTATACCGTGGTGGCGGGGGGCGCCGCCCGGGAGTTTACGGGAATTGCCAAGCTGATCAATTTTCACCACCTGGAGTGGGCCTGCCGTGAACGTCTGCGTGAGGTCGATTTCCTGTGCGGCGAATTCAACTGGAAAAACCGGTTTCACCTGATGTCCCGACCGCTTTATAAAATGTCGAAATTCATCACGATCGAAGGTGCCGGCGCACCGGTCTGCACATCGGATCTCATCTGTGCCGCCGGTTGAAGCGCGAGTCCTCGTCGTCGGAACGACCGCCGACTACATCGAATGGATCCGGGAGCGCCGCCCGGGCCAGGCGCTTTTTTTAACCGATGCCGCGGTGCGGCGGGAGGCGGAAGAACCGCCGCCTCTCCCGGATGAGGAACTCCTGTGTGATTTGACCGACGAGCGGCAGGTGCTCGAGGCACTGGTGCGCCACCTGGAGACCTGGCAACTCACGCTGGATGGCGTGGTGTGCTATGACTGCGAATCGATGGCGCTGGCGGCCCGGTTGGCCGGCGCCTATGGTTTATCCTACCCCGGCGTTCAGTCGGTCACCAACTGCCGTGACAAATTCCGAAGCAAGGTCCTTTGGCAGAAGGCGGGCCTCGAAACAGCTGCCGCGCGCAAGATCGGATCGGCTGCCGATGCCGTTCACTTTTTCCGGGAAACGGGCGGACCGTGTGTGTTGAAGCCCCTCAGCGGCAGCGGCAGCGAGTTCATCTTCCGCTGCGACAGCGAGCGGGACTGTGAGCGGTATTACCGCAGCATCGTCCAGGGGGTGGCGCGCCGAAAGGACCACCGCCTCTATCAACCGTATGCCGGGGACACCCCCGATATCATCGCCGAGGCGTTCGTCGACGGTGAAGAATACAGCTGTGATTTCGTGTTGGAAGACGGCCGTGTCCGGCTGATGCGCATCGCCCGCAAGGTCCTTTTCGATCAAGACCCCTTCGGGACGGCCAAAGCCTATATCCTGCCGGGCGTCTGGCCCGAGGCCATTGATGCCGATGCATTCGAGGAGACCCTTTACCGCAGCGCCACCGCTCTGGGGATCCGGCGGGCGGTCTGCATGCTGGACTTCATCGTGCAGGACGGACGGATTATGCTCCTGGAACTGGCGCCCCGTCCCGGGGGCGACTGTCTGCCGGCACTGGTGCGCCGGTGCTACGCCCTGGATGTGCTGGCGCTGATGCTGGATTTTGCCCGGCAAAAACCCTTCGCATGGGAGCGTCCGGCGGTCCATCCGCCTATGGTGGGGCTGCGGCTGCATGCCGGGCAGGCGGGCACGCTTGTGGGGATCGAGGACCGCGCTTTGCGCGGCGATCCCCGTGTGCAGGAAGTCCTCCTGCTGCGCCGCCCGGGGCATTGCATCCGACGGCCGCCGGAAGACTATGACGCCTGGCTGCTGGGTCATGTCATTTTTGTGCCCGATGAGGGCAATGACATTGGCGCCCAGTGCCGGGAACTCTGCGACAAGCTGACGATCACGGTCACGCCCGAGGCCGGATGCCGATGAACACGTCGAAGTTGCCCCCGGAAGGGGCCCCGCCAACGATCGACCCATCGCCACGGCTGGCGCCGGACCGCCTGAAAGCGTTTGTCAGTTCATTTTTTGAGCGCCGGGAAACCTATTTGCAGGTCCTGGCGAAACATCCCGCCCCGCTGTACCTTCAGGAATCGGCTATATTGCGGGCCCGGGCGGCCCGCATGAAAAACGCTTTCCAACCGTTGTTGCCCGAGGTGGCGTTTTATTTCGCGGTCAAAAGCAACAACCACCCCCACGTGGCCGCCATCCTGATTGACGAAGGGTTCGGGCTGGATGTGTCGAGTGGTCTGGAACTGGAAATGGCCCTGAACCTGGGCGCCTCCGACATTGTCTTCAGCGGCCCGGGAAAGACCGTTGACGAGTTGCACCTGGCGGTTTCCCATGCCGACCGGGTGGTGATCCTGATGGACAGCTTCGGCGAACTGGAGCGGCTGGCGGCCCTGACGGCCGAAATGGCCACCACGGTGCGCTGCGGCGTGCGCCTGACCGTGAACCCCACCGGTCTGTGGCGCAAATTCGGCATCCCCCTGCAGGATCTGCCGGCCTTTTTGGACACCGCCCGCCGGCATCCCCAGGTGACCATGACGGGGCTGCAGTTTCACACCAGCTGGAACCTTTCGCCGGAACCCCAGGTGGCGTTTATCGCTTCCCTGGGAAAGGTCCTGGCGGATTTGCCGGCGGCGGACCGGGCCGCCCTGACATTTATCGATATCGGCGGCGGGTACTGGCCGGAACAGGGGGAATGGCTGCAGGCGGCCGGCACGCCGGAGGGAAAGCAGCGCGAGGCCTTCGGCCGGCCTGCCGGCGACCCGCACGTCCATTACCATCTGTCGGCCGCCCCCATCGAAGCCTTTGCCGAAGCCCTGAGCACCGCCATCCACACGCACCTGCTGTCGACGGTTGACTGCCGTATCTGCCTGGAGCCCGGCCGTTGGATTTGCAACGATGCCGTCCAGCTGCTGTTGACCGTCGTGGACAAGAAAGCACCGGATCTCGTGATCACCGATGCCGGCACCAACACCATCGGCTGGGAGCGTTTCGAAAGCGACTATTTCCCGGTGCTCAACCTGACCCGCCCCGCGCTGGTGGAAAAATCCTGCCATATCCTCGGTTCCCTCTGTACGCCGCATGACGTTTGGGGGTATACTTACTTTGGTACGGACATTCAGCCGGGCGATATTCTGATGATCCCCACCCAGGGCGCTTACACCTACAGCCTGCGGCAGACGTTCATCAAACCCCTGCCCCGCGTGCACACAATTTAGCCCGCCAAAGCCGTTTTTTGTGCCACGCGGCGCGGCCCACCCGGCATGATCCGATACCGGCGGTTTGACACCCGTCCGGTTTTTTTTGTGATAACCGGTCGCTGTTAATTATTCTGAGGACGGCCCATGACAACGAGTTTCCATTTCGACATCCGTCCCCAGCCGGACAACACGACCTGCGGCCCCACCTGCCTGCATGCCGTCTATCGCTATTACGGGGACCCGGTCGATCTGTTTCGGATCATTGCCGAGGTTCCCACCATAGAAGGCGGCGGCACGCTTTCGGTTTACCTGGCCAGCCACGCCCTGCGGCGCGGCTACCGGGCCACCATTATTCCTTACAACCTGCAGATTTTCGACCCCACCTGGGCCGATCTGCCGCCGGCGGAGATCGTGGTCCGGCTCCGGCGGCAGCGCGACGTCAAACAGGGGCCGCCGGACTTCAAGCACGTCACGGATGCCTATCTGGAATACCTCGAACTCGGGGGGCGTCTGCGCTTCGACGTGTTGACGGCCAACCTTCTCCGCAGCTACCTCAAGCGCGGCATTCCTATCCTGACCGGCCTCAGCGTCACCTATCTATACGGTTCGGCCCGGGAGTACGAAGTTGACGGTCAGGTGATCTATGACGATGTCCGCGGCACGTCCTGCGGCCACTTCGTCGTGCTGGCCGGATACAACCGGGAAACCCGCCGCGCCCTGGTGGCCGATCCCTTCCTGCCCAACCCCATGTCCGAAAACCAACACTACGCCGTCGCCATCGACCGCCTGGTGTGCGCCATCATGTTGGGTATCCTGACCTATGACGGTGATTTGCTGATCATCCAGCCGGAGCGCAGAAAAAAAGAACCGCTAAAAATTAAAAATGGTTCTGACCGCTAACGTTGAAAGACAATAGACCCTGACCATACAGACGAATTACCTGGTGAATGATGATCACAACCTTCGATTTTCAACCCGGCTGCATTCTGGCCGGAAAGTATGAAGTTCTGGCCTGTCTCGGCCGTGGCTGGGAGAGCGAAGTTTACAAGATTCGTGAATTGAACACCCGCATCGAGCGGGCTGCCAAGATTTTTTTCCCCCATCGCAACCCCAACAACCGAAGTGCGGTGGTATATGCCAAAAAATTGCACAAACTCCGGTCATGCCCGCTTCTTGTCCAATACCACACCTTTGAGAAGATCCCCTACAACGGCACACCGCTGACCGCCTTCATCTCGGAATACGTCGAAGGGGAGCTCCTTGCCGATTATCTGGCCCGCCTGCCGGGTCGGCGCCTGACGGTTTTCAAGGGCATCCATCTGCTGCACGGGCTGGCGGCCGGGATCGAGAGTATTCACGCGTTAGGCGAATACCATGGCGACCTGCATGCGGAAAATGTCATGGTGCAGCGTCTCGGCCTCACCTTTGAACTGAGACTGCTGGACCTGTTCAACCGGGGGCGGGCCACCCGTGAAAACCGCCAGGACGATATCTGCAGCAGCATCCGGCTTTTTTACGACGCCTTGGGTGGACGCCATCGCTATGCCAAGCAGCCCCGATCGGTCAAGGCGATCTGCTGCGGCCTCAAACGCTCTCTGATCGCCAAAAAATTCAGAACGGCGACGGATCTGCGCCTCTATCTGGAGGCCCAGGACTGGCGATAGCGGAAAGGGGCCCGGGCGTAATTTTCCCGAAGCACCCCTCTTGAAATTCGACCCATCGTGCAATAAAGTTGCATAGACCAATCGGCCCCGCCGGGATTATTGGCAAACCATCAAAATGATGGGTTCGCAATACGTTGCTGAGGGGATCCTTTCGTTATTTTCTCGCAGGCGAGGATCAATTTATTTCAATGGGTTATGGACTATTGCTTTCGCGGGCGTGACGGCTTCGAGACATTTTACGATGCCATCTTAAAAAGGCGTTCCAATGAATCGATGGAAAATTCTTATATCCTTATGGTTTGTGATGGGTATTGCGATTCCGGGTATGGCGGCCAGTGACCGACTGCCGGTTTTCGTGAGTGTTCTGCCCCAACAATACTTCGTGCAACAGATTGGCGGGCAGCATGTGGACGTCCAGGTCATGGTGCAGCCCGGCGCCAGTCCGGCCACCTACGAACCGCGGCCCCGGCAGATGACAGCACTCGCCGACGCCCGCCTCTACTTTTCCATCGGGGTGGCGTTTGAGGCCGTGTGGCTCGACAAAATCACGGCGGCCAATCCGTCCATGACGGTGGTGCGCACGGATGACGGGATAGAAAAAATCCCCATGGCGGCGCACCACCATGATGCCGAAGAGGCGCACCATGAAGCGGATGCACACCATGCCGCCAACCCCGGCGACGAGCGCGGTGAGCATGGTATTCTCGATCCGCACATCTGGCTGTCGCCGCCCCTGGTCCGGCAGCAGGCAGGTACGATTTTAAAGGCCCTCACGGCGGCGGATCCCGGCCGCAGCAAGGATTATGAAACCAATTACCGCCGCTTTGTGTATGAGATCGATGCGCTGGACCGTGACCTCAAGACCCTTTTTTCCGGTAAGGAAGGCCTGCCGTTCATGGTCTTTCATCCGGCCTGGGGATACTTTGCGCAGGCCTATGGCCTAACGCAGGTGCCCATCGAGATCGAAGGCAAGGACCCCAAACCGGCGCAGCTCCAGGTCATGATTGAAAACGCCCGGACCCAGGGGATTCGGGTTGTCTTTGTTCAGCCCCAGTTTTCGGTCAAACGCGCCGAACTCGTGGCCCGGGAAATCGGCGGGCAGGTTGCTGTTGCGGACCCCCTGGCGTTGGACTGGCTGACGAACCTGCGTGCGGTGGCCGGCAAATTTAAAGCCGCGCTGCAATAGAACAGGATTTTGCATGAATTCGACGATCGTTGAAATGGAGAACGTTTCCTTTACGTACAACGGACAGACCGTTCTTCAGGATGTGAACCTGGTGATTGCGCCGGAAGATTTTGTCGCGATCATCGGCCCCAACGGCGGTGGCAAGACCACCCTTTTGAAATTGCTGCTGGGGTTGCTCAAGCCGGACACGGGGCGTATCCGTGTTCTGGGCAACAGCCCCGGCGAGGCGTCCCACCACATCGGCTATGTGCGCCAGGATGTGCACATCAACCAGAGCTTTCCGATCACGGCCCTGGACGTGGTGCTGATGGGCAAACTCGATCCCCGGCGGCGCTGGGCCCGCCATACCGCCCAGGACCGGCGGGATGCATTGCAGGCACTGGAACGAATGGAAATGGCGCCCTACGCCAAACGCCGCATCGGCGAGCTTTCCGGCGGCCAGCGCCAGCGGGTTTTCATCGCGCGGGCCCTGGTGACCCAGCCCCGGCTGCTGCTGCTGGATGAACCCACGGCCAGCATCGACACCAAAGGCCAGGCGGAATTTTTCCATATGCTCAAGGGCTTGAACCGGGACGTCACCATCATGGTCGTGAGCCACGACCTGCTGGTCATATCGACGTATGTCAAATCGGTGGCCTGTGTGAACAAACGCCTCCACTATCACCATCAGGCCGAAATCACCGGCGAGATGATGGAATCTATGTACCCCTGCACGGTGGAAGACGTCTGCCCGGTCGAACTCGTGGCCCACGGCCTGCCGCACCGGGTGCTCAAACAACACGAGGACTGATGCCATGCTGGATGCCCTGCAGTTTGAATTCATGCGTCATGCCCTGGTCGCCGGCCTGCTGGCCAGCATCATCTGCGGCATTATGGGTACGCTGGTAGTGGCCAACCGCATCGTGTTTCTCTCCGGCGGCATCGCGCATGCCGCTTACGGCGGCATCGGCCTGGCGTTTTTCATGGGCTGGCCTTACCTGGTGGGTACGATTGGATTCTCCCTGGCCGCCGCCTTGGTGATGGCGGCGGTTACGCTACGCGCCCGGCACCGGGCGGACACCATTATCGGGGTCATCTGGGCCGTGGGGATGGCCACCGGGATTATTCTGCTGGACCTGACGCCCGGCTACAACGTGGACCTCATGAGCTATCTTTTCGGCAGCATCCTGACCGTGCCGGCCGCGGATCTGTGGATCATGCTGGGAACGGGAATCGGGGTGGCCGGATTTGTGGCGGTTTTCTACCAGGATTTGCTGACCCTGTCCTATGATGAAGAATTTGCCCGCATTCGGGGCGTACCGGTCAGCGCGCTTTATTTCGCGCTGATCGGTCTGCTGGCGGTGTCGATCGTCATGGTGATCCAGGTGGTGGGGTTGATTCTGGTGATCGCCCTGCTCACCATCCCGCCGTTTATCGTCGAACGGTATGCCCAGTCGCTGTTCCAGATGATGGTGGGGGCCAGTGTGCTGGGGGCGGTTTTCACGGTGGCGGGCTTGTGGCTGTCCTACGCATTCGACTTGACGTCCGGTGCGTCCATCATCATGGTGGCCGGCGCGGCGTTTTTCATCGCCCTGCTGGCGGAGCGCTGGGTTGTGAAACCCGGATCCGGACCGGTTGCCTGAAATGATGCGGATAAAGGAATTCTGATGTGCCTGCAATGCGACTATGAAAGCCTTTTGAGAGCCTCCCGGCTGGACGTGACCGATAACCGTCGACGGGTGCTGGAGGTGATCGGCAACAACAGCTACCCGCTTTCCGCCGCGGATATTTTCCAGACCCTGCAGCGGTCGGCCGCCATCAACCGTGTCACGGTTTACCGCATCCTGGATCTGCTGGTGGCGCACGGCCTCGTGGAACGCATCAGCACCGGCGGACGGGCCGCCTATTTCGGCCTGGCGCCCAATGAGCACCACCGCCCCCATCCCCACTTTTACTGCAAACGCTGCGGCCAGATGGAGTGTCTCAACCCCGAAAGCCTGACTTTGGACAGCGATGCGTTCGGGAAGACATTCCCGGGCCGGATCGATAAGGTGGAAGTTCGTCTGGACGGCATCTGCAAGAATTGCATGCGCTGAAAAGGCAGGGGCCTCTATTCCCGGCCAGGGTGATAAGGCCGGCGGCCATTTAATCGATGCGTACCGAAAAGATCGTCACGCCCCGGAACCATAGAAAATCTGACTAAAATGCTGCTCATCAAACGGCTTCGCACGATCGCGTATCCGCGTTTCAGCACCTGACAGATCGGCTTGGATGGTGTCTTCCGGGCATTCCCGCACACAACTGTAGCCGTAAATGCAGGTCTTCCCGAAATCTGGGGTAGGGGCCAACGTGATGGCGTCCGTGGCGGCTTCGCCTTAATGGTCGTCCTCGTTCGCGGGGCAGGGTGCGCCCAGAACCTGGACGCGCCAGAAAAGAAAGAAGTAGGCCAGACTCGACAGGATCAGGGCGCCGCCCATGGCGGTGTAGAGGCTTGCCAGAATCTCCCGGGGGATCATTGTGTGGCGTAAAAACGAGCCTGCCGCAATCATGACGAGGATGATCAGATAACTGCGCCAGGCTTGGAAAGCGAACACGCAGCCGCGTTCGGCATAGGTGCAGATGCGGTCCATGTTGCGGCGGGCGATCCGGGCCAGCATGAACCGGTGGAGCATCAGGGCCAGTACCAGACCGGCTACGGCCAGGCCGGTGATGCGAAGGGGCGGCAGGGGACGCAGCCAGCCCCAGGCCATGTGGCACAGCATGCCGCCGGCCCCCGACCAGACCAGGCCGGCGATGGCGATCAGCCAGTGTTTGGGAACAGCTGGTTTTAAACGGGTTAGGGACATCCGTAGTTCCGACAGGGGTGCGCGTTAAAAATAGACGGCCTCAAAGCGGGCCACTGCGTTTCGACCGTCATACAACTCCAGCATTTCACCGAAGATTTTGAAATGTTCGGTGGCCTTCAAGGCGCTAAAAAAGATCTTCTCGATGTTGGGTTCAAGAGGGCAGGCCATCATGGTGGCGCCCATATTCGCGAAAGACAACTGGTTGCCGTCTACCCGATAGCTGCCGAAAAAACCGTTGCAGCCCGAGAAACCGCTCAGCTGGTGTTCCGAAGGGCGCAGCAGCAAATGGGGTTCCCCCTGACCGGCTGCCGTAAACTGGATGGTTTTACCGTAAAGCTCGGTCAGTTTCCAATAGGTGTTTTGCAACCTGGCCAGTGCATTGCGCATCGGGCAGGTGGCGTGGCGTTGGATGGTGTCGAAGCGGTCCACGATGATCACGGGTTCCATGCCCTCGCCTTCCATCTTGGGCCGTTGCCCCAAATGGCCGGTCAGGGTTGTAAACAGCGGCTCCCCGGCGGTTTGGCGGTGCCCCAAGTAGGCGCGCTCCAGCGCCAGGTAGTCGTTTTCCTGTGCCACCGGGAACGATGCTTCGGTCAGACATTCCGTAAACAGGGCGGCATCGGCCATATAGCGGAACATGCCGGTCATGGGAACGGGATCCCCAAATGGGTCCAGTTCATCCTTGCGGGCCAGGTCGATAGGATGCTGTAAGCGGTCTTGACTGCCGTTGAGACTCAACAATCGAAACGTCTCGCTGTCCTTTACGGCCAGTTTGTAGGGGGCTTCGGCACGTCCGACCAGCACCAACTGGCGGCCGCCATGGGCCAGGTACCAGCGGCCATGATCATGGCCGGATGCCCGGGTGTCGTCCGATGGCGTCTCCACCGGTTTGCGCAGGAAAAAAATACGGTTCGAATAAAGATTGAGCGTAATGCGGCCCTGGCTGCCGGTATGGCGTTCCAACTGTCCTGAATAGGTGGCCGGCAGATGCAGGTCCTCCACGCGCAAGGTTTTGCGATGTGGTTGGGTCGACAGGGGCTGCTTCGGCTGCACCCCCTGAACGGTCATTTCGATATGATCCGGATTCCCGCGGGTCAAAACAGGGTAGGCCTGCGTGGTCAGGAAACGGCGTTGCCCGTCTATAACGATAGCGGCCCGCACCTGATAGGTGTGCCTTGGATCGATGGCGTCGCTGGCGTAGTAGAGGGCGAACGGGATCGGCACCTGGCGCCCCAGGGTCGGGATGACCTGGCTGGCGATATAGGTTGCCGGTGCATCCTGCCGCGATACGTCTTCAAGGGTCAGGTGAATCGCGGCGTCGTGGGGCAGGGCGATTCGCTCCCGGTACGCCACCTGGCCGGTGATGCGTGAGGCGCTTGTGTCGTCACGGCGCCAGGTACCGCGGAAATAGCCTTTGTCGCCCTCCAGGGTCAGGGTCGTGTCGGTCAGCGTTTGAATGGACAGGCGCGTTTCAAGCGGTTCGGGATAACGTCCGGTGTTGGTGGTCACGATCAGACCATCATCTTCCCGCATCCACGCCAGGCCATGCATGGTGTGGATGCCGACAAGACCGAACCGGCCGTCGTCATCGAACCGGATCCCTTCTATTTTATCCGGTTGATTGTTGATGGGGCGGATCCAGGTACCCACCAGACGATTTGGCGGCTCACGGGAGGCTGCTTGATCAGCCGCCATCCCAGTGGGGGAGGCACACCCGCCGAACAGAAATAGGAGGGTCAATGCGATCAGCATAGCCGCTAAAGATGTGTGGCTAATTCGAGAAGGGGCGGCGCCCATCATATGATTCCTTTTCCGGGAAAGTTGCGGCAATGGCGGCGAAGGGGGCCATTGGAAAAAAGCGTCCGCGCCACGGCGGCATCCATACGGCCGCCGCGGTTACGATGGCTGCAAGAAAGACCGGACCTTCGCTGATGCGGGGCGTGCGGCTCAGAATCGGTCGATAACGGTGACGCCGGTCGTTTCGAAGCGGTCCATGGCCTGAAGTTCCCGGAGACCTTCCTCCAAATCCACCGTATTCGTGATGAGCTGGGCCGGTTGGAGCTTGCCGGCAGCGATCATGGCCAGCATTTCCGGGTAGCAATGGGCCTGCATGCCGTGGCTGCCGCGTATTTCCAGTTCGTTGGCAATCACCTGGTCCATGGGGATGCGCGGGGTGCTGTGGTCGCCCAGCATCAGCCCGACCTGGACGTGGCGTCCGCGCTTGCGCAGACCGGCAATGGCATTGAAGCAGGTGGTCGGGCTGCCCAGGGCGTCGATGGCCACATGGGCGCCGCCATGGGTGATGTCCCGGATGGCCTGGACCACTTCTTTCACCCGTGAGGCATCGATCACGGCGCGGGCGCCCACCGAACGGGCCTTGTTGAGTTTTTCTTTCTTGATGTCGATGCCCACCACACGGGCGCCGATGGCGTCGGCAATCATGATGGCCGACAAGCCGACTCCGCCGCAGCCGTGCACGACAACCCACTCGCCGGGGGCGGTGCGCCCCTGGGCCACGACGGCCCGGTAGGCCGTGGCAAAGCGGCAGCCCAGACTGGCCGCGGTCACGCTGTCAATCACTTCGGGAATCCGCACCAGGTTGGTATCGGCATAGCGCACGGCGACGCGCTCGGCAAACGACCCCCAATGGGTAAAACCGGGTTGAAACTGATGGTCGCAGACCTGGTGATGGCCGTCCTGGCATTGGGGGCAGCGGCCGCAGCCGCAGACAAACGGCAGGGTGACGCGGTCCCCCGGATGCCAGCGGGTGACGTCGCGGCCGACCGTTTCTACGACACCGGCTAATTCGTGTCCGGGCACATGGGGCAGGCGGATGTCGGGATCGTGGCCCATCCAGCCATGCCAGTCGCTGCGGCAGATGCCGGTGGCCTCGACCCGGATCACCACGCCGTCCGCTTCGGGGACGGGGTCCGGCAGGTCGCGGACTGTGATGGGACCTTCAAAAGCTTCGTAAATGGCGGCGCGCATATCTTCTCCCTTCCAGCGGTGCCTGAGGTTCAGTGTTTGGCTTTGCAGCTGCCCTGGGGCGATTGACGAATGTCGGTTTGGTGTTTGGCAATGGAGATGATGGTTTTGACCGTGGCCTGAGCCTCTTGCGGCAGGTCCTGGGATTGCAGGCGTTGCGCTTCTTCCGCAATTGCCTGGAACGCATTTGCGATATCATCGGTTCGCATGGGAAATTCCTTTGCAAGGGTTATATGATCCGCCCGAGGGGCGTTCATGTTGGTTTATGATCGACCGTCATTACAACGAACGGTCATTCGATTGCGTCGCATCCACGGCACAACTCAGAATGGCCACAACGGTTTCGGTTGCGGCTGAAAAATTCTTCGATTTGGGTTGCGCCGGTGAAGCGAATGAATGCCTGACAGGACAATATATCCATTTTGAAGATTTAGTAAACCATGTTTGTGCGATCCATCGGGAATGGACGACAGCGGCGGCGGCGCCGTGTCAGAGTTCCGTGATGACGGGGTCGCGCAGGATCGCTTCCACGGCGGCACCAGCGGATTCAGCGGCATCCGGGAAGACTTGCGCCAGGCTGCGGATGTGCCGCAGATTGTCGGCGGTTCGCAGAATCAACATGGCCAGATTGCCTTCCTCCAGGTCGGACAGTTCGACCACCATTTCCCAGTCCATACCGCGGGCCCAGTGATAAAGCACCGCGGCGGGGCGCAGGTAGAGCGGACGGAAAGGAAAGCCTTCGGCGTGCATCTGCCGGGCCAGCGGTGTTAAGGATTTGCGCACCCGCTGGTAGGCCGAGGTCAAG
This sequence comes from Desulfobacteraceae bacterium, assembly GCA_014237395.1. Lineage (GTDB taxonomy): Bacteria > Desulfobacterota > Desulfobacteria > Desulfobacterales > UBA5852 > JABZFP01. The sequence continues at coordinate 806,918 of JABZFP010000030.1, forward strand.
GGACGCGGCAGGTATTTTTTGGGAAGCCGGTCATCACATTCCCGTTCGTTGACGAAGGCGGCGATGACGCCGGCCAGGATGGCCGGGTCGTTTTCCGGAAACGTCTTGCGGCGGAATCCTTCGCCGATCAGCAGGGGTTGATCCACCCGCAGCTGCGAGGCCCAGGTGCCGTCTTCCGTCAGGCGGCCGTCGGGCTCCACATAGCCGTGGTCCTGGAGAAATTCCAAATGGTGCCGGAAAGCGTCCCACAGGTGGCGATAACTCTGCTCCAGCATGCGCTGCGGGGTTTTGGGACCGAAGGAGCGCATCAACTGAAAGGTGGCGAAACTGCGTTTCAGGAGCCCCTCGACCTGGTCGGGAGAGTGGGAGAGCAGCAGGTTGAGCACCATGGAAAAGTTGATGCGGATCTGGCTGGTGACATCCGATGCCGGTGCACTGACCAGACGTGCCGCCAGGCGGGCATCCATGAAGCGGCTCGGTACCGCGATGGCAAAGCCGATCTTGTCTTTGCCGCGCCGCCCGGCCCGCCCGGTCATCTGGTGAAACTCGGTGGGTGTCAGGGGCGCAAAGGCCTGGCCGTTGAAGCGATCCGAATTGAGGAAAAGAATGGTGCGGGCCGGGAAATTGACACCGGCGGCAACGGTGGACGTGGCGAAGACGGCATCCAGTAGCCCCTCACTCATGAGGGTTTCCAGCAGGAGCTTCCAGGCCGGCAGTTGACCGCTGTGGTGGGCGCCGATGCCCAGGTTTTGCAGATGCCAGAGCTGCTTGTGCTGCTGGAGATGCGGGCTGGCGTCCAACAGTTTGTCCGTTCGGCGGGTCAGGGCGGTTTTTCGTTCGTCATCCGGAATGCGGTTGCGCATGCAGCGTTTCAGGGCGTTGCCGCAGTCGGCCCGTGATTTGAGAAAGAAAATGGCCGGCAGCAGATCGTAGGTCCGCAGCACGTCCAGCATATCGCCGAACGGCGGCAGCCCCCAGGGCGGGCCCAGGGACGGTTTTTTCTTCTGGTTCACCAGGTCGTTTACTTTTTTGTAAAGGCGGGATTTGCCCTTGGGTGTGGTCGAGACCAACGGCAGCAACGTCCCGGAGGGTGCAAAATAGAGCGGATAGAGCGGCACCGGCCGCTGGCTTTCCTGGATCAGGCGGCATTCCCGGCGCCGGATGGCCGACAGCCAGTCGGCAATCTCCTTGGCGTTGCCGATGGTGGCCGAGAGCAGCAGCAGGGGCACCCGGGTCGGCAGGTAGATCATGATCTCTTCCCAGACCACGCCCCGGTCGTAGTCCCCCAGGAAGTGCGCTTCGTCCAGCACGACAAAATCCGTTTCCAGTTCGATGCCGGTGTGCATGGCATCGTAAAGCTGGTTGCGCAGGATTTCGGTGGTGCCGATGATGATGGGGGCCTCCGGCTGTTCCCGGCGGTCGCCGGTCAGGATGCCGACGTTGGCCGTCCCGAAGATGTCGGCGAATTCGGTAAATTTGGCATTGCTCAGCGCTTTCAGCGGGCAGGCATACCAGGCCCGCCCGCCGTTTTCAAAAATGTGCCGGATGGCCTGCTCGGCAATCCAGGTCTTGCCGGCCCCGGTGGGTGCGGTTACCAGGCAGTCGGTCTGCCGGACGGCGTCCACGGCCTCGCGCTGGAACGCGTCCGGTGTAAACGGCGTCTGCGCCGGAACGCCGATCTGGGCAAACACGGATGTCAGGCGCCGGTCGGCGCCGGCCTGAATGTTGACTTCGGGTTCGGGCCGGCGGGGGCGCCGGCGCCGTGGGAAGGGGCCTCTGCGCATTAGAGCCTTTCGATGATGGCTTTGACTTCATCGACGGCGGGAGAGTCGGTGTCGAAGGGTGACTGGTCGTTGAGGTCGGCCTCGATCAGACGGTCGTCATAGGGCAGGAATCCGAGGATTTCAAAATCGGACAAGTGCTTTTGGAAAAAGGCCCGGTCGGTTTCACCGCGGACCTTGTTGCCCACCAGGGCGATGGAACTCAGGTTGATTTCTGATGCCAGGCGCTGGATGTTGCGGGCCGTGTCGATGCTGCGGCGTCCGGGTTCCACCACCACGATGAGCTTGTCCACCGCCTGGGCCGTGGCCCGTCCCAGATGCTCGATGCCGGCTTCCATATCCATGATCACGACTTCGTCCCGGGCCAGTACGACATGGGTGATCAGGGCCCGCAGGAGGGTGCTTTCGGGGCAGATGCAGCCGGCGCCGCCTTTTTTGACACCGCCCAGGCGCATCAGTTTGATATTTCCCAGCCGGGCCGAAAGGGCCTCAGGCAGATCGTCCACTTTGGGGTTCAGTTTGAAATACCCACCGATGGATCCCGGTTGCGATTCCGTGCGTTCATGCACCAGATCTTTCATTTCGGAGATCGGGACGATCTTGTCGGCGCCTTCGATGCCCAGGGCCGCCGCCAGGTTAGCGTCCGGATCTGCATCGATGGCCAGCACGTGTTTGCCCTGTTCGTTGAACGAGCGGATGAGAAGCGAAGAAAAAGTTGTTTTGCCGACACCGCCTTTGCCACTGACTGCAATTTTCATGCGTGTTTCCTTTCTGTTCCGTCGACTGCTGCAGCGATCAACTCAAAATGCGTAAGCGTAATTGGAATGAAATATAACACAGTCTGGAGCGGTGTCCATCTTTTACCCCCACCTTTGACGTGGACCCGAACAACCCGTATCTTTCGTGGGCGGCATGGCTTGACCTTTAGCGGGAACTCCCATAAGGGGACAGCACCGTCTGTGACCAAGCAGGTCGTGACCCGTCTTCGATCGTTGACCCAAAGACAAACCAGAGAATGCGAGGACCACTGACAGGCATGCCGACTTCGAACCCATCCCATGAGATTGCAACAAGACCTTTGATTCTGGCCCCCGCCGGCAACCGGGCCTCCTTCCTGGCGGCGCTGGCGGCCGGGGCCGACGCAGTCTATTGCGGTCTCAAAAGCTATTCGGCCCGGGCGGAAGCCAAGAATTTCACCATTCCTGAACTGGCGGCCCTGACCGAACTGGCCCACCGCAAGGGGATGCGGGTGCACGCCGCCTTCAACGCCATGCTTACGACAGGAGACCTGCTGCGGGCTGCCGGGTTGATGAAAGATCTGGTCCGGACCGTCCAGCCGGATGCCCTCATCGTCCAGGATCTGGCCATGATCGACCTGGCGCGGCAGAATGGATTTGCGGGCGAAATCCATCTCTCCACCCTGGCCAACGCCGGGTTTTCCGGGTCGCTGGACTGGATCCGCCGCCAGTTAGCCGTGGATCAGGTGGTGGTCCCGCGGGAACTGGACATCGACGAGATCCGGGCCATGGCGGCGGCCTGTCCCGACGGGCTGGGACTGGAGGTCTTCATCCATGGCGCCCTGTGTTACAGCGTGTCAGGGCGCTGCTACTGGAGCAGCTTTTTGGGCGGCAAGAGCGGGCTGCGGGGGCGCTGTGTGCAGCCCTGCCGCCGCCAGTACCAGCAGCGCAATCGCCCCCAGCGCCATTTTTCCTGCATGGACCTCAGCCATGACGTGCTGGTCAAGGTCCTGCGAACGGTCCCCGAGGTGAAAACCTGGAAAATCGAAGGACGTAAAAAAGGCCCCCACTACGTCTACTACACGGTGATGGCTTATCGCATGCTGCGCGACGAAGGCCACGATTCCCAGAAGAAGCGGGAGGCCCTGCAACTGCTGGAACAGTCGTTGGGCCGACCAACCACCCACTACCGGTTTTTGCCCCAGCGCCCTCAGATTCCGCTCCAACCGGAAACACCGACGGGCTCCGGCCTTATGGTCGGCATCGTGAAAGGCACGGCCCAAAACCCCTATATTTCCCCGCGGCAGCCATTGCTGGCCGGTGATGTGTTGCGTGTGGGCTATGAGGATGATGCCGGACATACCATCGTAAGGGTGCGTAAACCCATAGCGCGCAATGGGCGGCTGAACTTCAAGCCCGGCCGACGGGGGGGCGGCGGACACCAGATGCCGGTGTTTCTCACGGATCGGCGGGAACCCGGGCTGAATCGGTTGCTGGAAGATCTGGAAACCGAGCTGCGCGCGATCCCGGAGCCCCAAGCCGGCAACCAACCCGGCGGCCTGCGCCTGCCGGCCGCTGTCCGGTTCAAAAAAGGGCCGGCCCGCGACATGGTCGTCATGCGTGCGGCCACGCGATCGGGTGGCAGGGGGGCGAAAGGCCTGTGGGTTTCACCGCAGACGGTTCAGAAGACCTCCCCCAAGGCCATGGCATCCGTCTGGTGGTGGCTGTCGCCGGTTCTCTGGCCGGCCTCCGAGGCGGATACGGCGCACCTGGTTGCCCGGCTTCTGAAAGACGGTGCCCGGCAGTTTGTGCTCAACGCGCCCTGGCAGGCGGGGTTCTTCGAGCGCCCTGAGGACCTGCAGCTGTGGGCGGGCCCGTTCTGCAACCTGGCCAACCCGCTGGCCCTGGCGGCCTTGAAGCAGGCGGGGTTTGCCGGCGCCTTTGTCAGTCCGGAGCTGGGAAGCGAGGCCTTTCTGGAACTGCCGCGTATCAGCCCGCTGCCCCTGGGGATGGTGTTGACCGGGATGTGGCCCCTGTGCCTGTCGCGCGTGATCTCGGATACCATCGACACCCGGCATCCCTTTGCCAGCCCGCGGGGGGAGGAGGCCTGGGCGCGCCGCTATGACGACAACATCTGGATCTTCCCGAACTGGCGGCTGGACCTCAGCGATCAGCGCCAGCAATTAGAAAAGGCCGGCTACCAGTGGCTGGCACACCTGCAGGAGCCCGTGCCCAAGACCGTCAAGCTGAAGCCCCGGCAGGGGCTGTGGAACTGGAACATCGGCCTCAAGTGACGGCTTCGCAAAGCGTCCGATATCTGCGTTACGCTTCATCTATCGTCAGTCCGGCGTACAGAAGTACGCCTCCTTCCTCGAGATTCGCAAGCCTTGATCTCGAACGCTTTGCGAAGCCGTCCAATTTTTTTAACCTTTTGTCAATTTAGTTGGCGGAGAGGATCGAAGATTCCAAGCGGCCAAAGGTTAGGTTCGAAACGGTTTAAACCTTTGGTTGCGCAAGCATCCCCGTTGGATATGCCGTTGCAAGAGGGCTCCCTGACAATATCAAGCGGCCGCATTCAAGGTGATGGTGACGGCAAACCCACTGGGCTTGAGGTTGCGGGCCGTCACTGTTCCCTGACACGCTTCGACGCAGGTTTTCACGATTGCCAGCCCGAGGCCCACTCCGCCGGAGTCCCGATCGCGGGATGCTTCCGGCCGAAAAAAAGGTTCGAAGAGCTGATCGAGGAATTCTTCCGGGACCCCGGGACCGCTGTCACGAACGCCTATATCGATCCATTCTTTTTTCTTTTCGGCCGTGATCGCTATCGGGCCGGCATCGGCGGCGTATTTGACGGCATTTCGCACGATGTTGGCAAATGCTCGCGCAAGAAGTTCGGCGGAGGCCACAACCTGGATCCGAGGATCGATGGTCACCCTTATGTCTGCCGATAGCGCGTTTTCCCGTTTTACCGCCGCTTGAACGACCGGCAGCAAAGGGATGGGTTCCAGCTTGACAGGGTCTGATTTCAGATCGGCCCGCGAGAATGCGAGCAGTTCGCTGGCCAGCTTTGACATGTGCTCGACATCTTCCAGCACGTCCAAGACTCGCTGTCTATTTTCCTTTCCAACGCGTTGCTCCAAAGCACCAAGGCCGAACTGGATCCGGGCGATGGGCGATCCCAATTCGTGGGCCACGTCGCCGAGGAACCGCTTCTGACCGGTCACATATCCGGACAGTCGCGTGGTCATGTGGTTGATCGTTTTGGCCAGACGACCGATCTCATCGGCCCTCGGTTCATCGATCGTGATATCGAAGCGCCCGTTGGCAATCGACTCGGCGGCGCGGGTCATGCGCCCGAGCGGCCGCGTGATATTTCTTACCATGGGCACCCATAACAGGGCCGACAAGATCATCACCGCCGCCGCAAGGAGCATCCAGGGCAGGGGATCGAAGAAAAAGCCATTTCCTGTCACGGTGTCGGATACCGCCAGCAAGAAAGCCGGTTCACGGTGTTGAAACGTGCTGGGGGGCAACGGCATCCGAATGCCCGACCAGTAGCGGGTCGGATGCCTGGTGCGCATCATGAAACGCGGACCGTCATCCCGGCCACGAGGCGGAGTGGGCGGCCCTTCATTCCGAAGGCTTTCTCGAAAGGGACCACGGACATCATCCGGCAGGTGATGCCCAGGTGGCTGTGGTGGATCGGCCAAACCAGGCGGGGGAAGTGGGCGGTCCGGCGGCGGCTGGTGTCGCAGGGCCATCTGAACCCGTTCTCTGACGGCTTCGGGCAACACCGTATTTTTCGAAGCCACCCTGGTGTCGTTGCCGCGAACGAGTACGAAATCCACCTTGTGGATGGCTGCATGCCGGGCAAGTACCCCGCTCCAATCGGCCTGGGGGGCTCGATTCAGATCATGGGCGATGAGCATGGCCGCGGCTTCCAACCGATTGGAAGCTTCGCGCCCGAAGATGGCGTGCAGGTTAACCTGTGGTTGGAATGCAAAGAACGCCACCAGAACGGCCGCCACAAGCGCCAGGTTGAGGAAAAACCAGCACAGGATTTTGGTCAGGATGGATGCGGGCGGCTTGATCATGATGGCTCTCCCGGTCCTTTGAACATATACCCAACGGCGCGAACAGTTTGAATGAAGGTGGAGTTGCGGGGATCTTCCCCGAGCTTGCGCCGCAGGGAGGAGATATGCACATCCACCGAACGGTCGAAAACCTCGTAGCTCCTCCCGGCCACGGCATCCAGAAGCTGGTCCCGTGTCAGCACCCGCCCTCTGGCTTGGGCCAATCGGATCAATAACTCGTATTCGATCGGCGTCAGGTTCAGTGTTTCCGATCCCAAGCGGACGGTTCGGGCGTTCGTGTCAATGCGCAGATCTCCGAATACCATTGATTCATCTTCGCTCAGGGGGTCTGTCTGGCGTTCGGATACTCGGTAGCGGCGTGTAACGGCGCGCAGGCGTGCCAGAAGCTCGCGTGAGGAAAATGTTTTGGGAAGATAGTCGTCAGCCCCCATTTCAAGGCCCACGATGCGGTCGGTTTCCTCGCCCCGCGCCGTGAGCATCAGGATCGGTATGTCGGACTCCCGGCGAACCCGCTGCAACACTTCCAGCCCGTCCATCTCCGGCATCATGACATCGAGAATCACGGCATGATAGCCGCCGCCTAATATCATCTCTAATCCTTCTGTTCCGCTATGGGCCGCATCCACATGGTACCCCATGGGCTCCAGATAGTCGGCCATAAGCCGGCACAGTTTCTTGTCGTCATCCACGATCAGAATTTTCATTCCGGTCAGATCATCCGGCTGGTGCATCATTGGGACTCCCGCCTTTTGCGTGGGTTTAATGCCCTGTGTTTAACGCCTTCTACGCCTGAGGGCAAACAGCTTTACACAATCTTTACAACTTTGCCCTTGCGCCACAAACAATCTTTACATGGCGCCGCTATCTTGCCTTCAAAACCGGCGAGGAAATGACCGGTGAACGAAACCTTGAAAAGGAGGCACACCATGAACACCAATGCAAAAAAAACGATCGGCGCCGCCATGGCGATGTTGCTGATCACGGTATGTTTTTTCCCTGGCATCGCAGGGGCGTTTCCTTCTGGCGAGGCCATGGGAGCCAGAGCGGGCGGCCCCGATGGTCACCATCGCCCGCCTCTCGGGTTCTGGCGGAATCCGCAACTGGTCAAGGACTTGGGCCTTACGGACGAACAGGTCAAACAGGTGCGGGAGGCTGATTTCAGTTATCGTGAAAAACTTTTGACGCTGAGATTCCAGTTGGACGGTTTACGTCTCCAAATGGACAAGGCCTTTTCCGCAGATACCGTTGACAATGCAGCGGTGCGCCAACTGGCCGCAAAAATCGTGGATACCCAGGGCCAGATGGTTGTCCAGGATGTCGAAGCTCGTTTGATGCTTGGTGAAGTCTTGAATGCCGACCAGCTCGACCAACTGAAAAAGCATGACCGGTCTCGTCGACGGCGCCCCCGGAGGCCGGGGGAGAAGCGGGGGGAGGCAAATCCTCCGGCGGACCAACCCTGCGAGCAGAGCGTCCCGATGGATTAACCCGTATGCCATCCAAAGTCCGGCAATGGTGCCCTCCGGGTGGATAAAAGGGGGCACTGTTCCAACAACTCGAACAGGATAAAAAAACCTAATCAAGGAGATCTTTCAATGGGTGCTACAAAAAAGACAATCATCATGTTGATGCTGGCAGGAATGCTTCTAACCGCCAATGCCTTTGGCGATGAATCCTCCTCCGGTGAACAGGGGCGTCGACGTCAAGGCCCGCCCCCGGAAGCCTTTACCGCCTGCGAAGGCAAGAGCGCCGGGGACACGGCCGAGTTCGTCAGCCCCCATGGCGATACGGTCACCGGCACTTGTGAGGAGCGAAACGGGCGTCTGGTCCTGCACCCGGACAATCCCCCGGAAGGCGGGGGCGGGGGGCGGCGAAGCCAATCTGAAAATTAACCCGATTATTTCACGCGTTCGAGATGTTCATTGGCAAGGCATCAGGGGCGCCGCTGTACGCCTGTACCGCAAGCCCCTGATAACGCAGTCAATGAGCGTCTCGGGCGCGCCCGCAGGGTGAAATATTTTCTACGATTTTCAAAATCGGCCAAGGGTTCAAAGTGTCACCTGAAAATAATATTCCGAATAGCTTTTATACCACTGAATATTTCCATAAAATTTATGGTGTAGAAAAAATTTCATAAAATGTTCGGGTTTAGGCGCTGCCGTTAAGATGCAACCGGGGGAACGGCTTTATCGATGGGCCGTTCCCTGGAACACGCCCAAGGCAGCGACCCAGACCGATTTACTCGCAGTACTTTCCGAATGATGTGTGCCTGATGCGCGACAGTGGTCAATGAAGGGCAGGAAGAAAAAATGATGGCGATCACCAAAATACCCAAATGCGACTCTATGCCTGCGGCTCCGGAGGGTAAAGTCACGCGTGTATTCGAGATACATTCATTGCGGCGGCAAGTGGCACAATTGCAGGGCATTGACCGACGATGCCGGCAGGCGGAGAAACAACTCAAGCGTTTTGAGGAGAGAAACCGGCTGCTGGGCGATAGCGCGCCGCTTGGAATCTTCACGATCGATAACCAGGGCAACATCACCGGCATCAACAAAAAAATGCTGGCAATGCTTCCCTGGCCTTCCGTCGATGACGGTAAGCCAATGAAGTTGTCATATTGCCAAGCAATGATAGGCTCAGGACTTTTTGCCGACATCCAGCACTGCATCGATCAGAATGAACCCATTATCAGCGAGCATCCCTACACGGACACCAAGGGTGTCTGCATTCATTTGCGCTATCATCTCAGCCCTATACCGGGGGCCAACAATACCGTGAGCGGTGTTATGGCCATCGTTGAAGACTATTCGGATTTGAAACGGGCCATGGAGGCCTTGCGGAAAAGCGAACAACGGTTTCGTAATCAGGCGTTGCGGGACAATTTGACCGGCCTCTACAACCAACGCTACCTGTATCCGTCTCTCGCCGAATGCATTAAGCGGGCCCAAACTACCGGAGCCCCGATTTCACTGATATTCATGGACTTGGACCATTTTAAAGATGTCGTCGAAGCTCACGGCCACCTCAATGGCAGTCGGGCCATTCAAAAAGTGGCCCGCACCATCGATAATTGCCTGGAAAAACCCGCCTATGCCGTGGCCTACGCCGGGGACCAATTCGTGGTGGTCTTACCGGGTCAGGATCAGCGCCAGGCGATGCAAAAAGCATTCGAAATTCATCGCAAGATGAAAAACACACGGTATTTTTTGGACCAAGACATCCCGGTACGCCTTCAGGCCAGTTTTGGGATTGCGACATACCCCCAGCATGCGACGGATCTGAAGGGTCTGATTGCGGCTGCCGATCAGGCCCTGTTTGCCATTAAAGATGCCGGTAAAAATGGTGTCGGCCGTTATCAAAACACATAAGGCAAGCAACACCGAAACAAAGGGGAAACTATATGACGATCCATCGTTTTTTAACCTTAAACACCTTCAGTTCAATGTTCGACGCATTGCCTTTTCCGGTTTTTATGGTTGATGAGGGGGTGCGGGTTCACTATTGCAACGCAGCGGCGGTCGCGTTTTTGTTTCGCCACGAACCCCCTCTCAATGGAGAAATTCCTCAGGTGTTGTGGAACGATGGGCTGCCTACCGAAGGTAAAGGGAGCCGCTGGCGCGCTATCTTGCAAAGAGATGCCTTTGTTGTGATGTCTGTCGAGAGTGCCATTCATGAACGTTGTACCGTGAGGCGTGCCGCGCAGCTGGACATCTTCCCGGAAGAATCTCGCACTGGTTCGGAGACAATGATCACTTGTTCTCCTTTCGATATCGGAGCACGCCGGCACGCGTTGCTGATATTCGAAAACATGCGTCCGGGAAACGAGAGGAAAGGGCTGATTTGTATCTGCTCGGTTTGTCATGAAATTATCGATGAGCAGGATACACTGACACGGATTAAAGCCTATGCCAAAGAATATGGGGGGGTGGAATTTTCGCATGGCCTGTGCCCAAAGTGCTTAAAATCCGAAATGGCCAAAATCGATGCATTCCCGGTAGAAGAACAAAGATCTCGCCGTTCGCAGGTAATGACGGGGTGGCCGCAGGCTTAAATTCAGATGGCCGCGGTGGAGGTAAATAGAAGATCATGACCATCGAACGTATTGACGGCTGCATCGGCTGCGGGACCTGCGTCAAGACCTGTCCCACGGATGTGATCCGCCGGGACCCGAAGACGGGAAAAGCCGTCATCATGTATCCGGCCGATTGCCAGATCTGTCACCTGTGCCGGATGTATTGCCCAGTGGGGGCCATCACTATTTCACCGGAAAAGTCGATTCCGGTCGTCGTCTCGTGGGGGTAGTAATGGACACCTACCGTAAAAGCCCTTTTGTAAAAATATCGGTATTGGTTTTTGGCGGTCTGCCCCTCCTGCTGTGGATCCTGGGTGGTTTTCCGGAACGGTCATTCCTGAAAGAATCGCTTTCCTTCGTTACGATGCTGAGTTTTTTCTTCATGATTGGAATGTTTTTCTTCTCGCGCGCCAACGCCGTGGTTGTCAAAGACCTCAAGATGCACCGAACGAAAAAGATCCATAAAGCGATCGGGACCACCTGCGTTTCCATCATGCTCTTGCACCCGTTGTTCCTGGTGTTGCCAAGATTTTTCGAAGCCGGTGTCTCGCCCGATGACGCATTTGTCACCATCGTCACCACCTTCCATACGGGCATCGTGCTCGGCATGCTCGCATGGATCCTTTTATTGACACTCGGCATGATGGCGTTGATGCGCAACCAGCTGCCGATGACCTACAAAACCTGGCGCCGGTGGCATGGCATTCTGGCGGTCGTGTTCATCGCTGCCGCGGCCTGGCATGCCATCGATCTCGGGCGTCATTCGAGCCTGGCCATGTCCAGCCTGATTATCTTGCTCACAGCAGTCGGTGTCCGGCTGTTTCTGAAGCATACCATTACAAGTAAACCTCAAAAACCGAGGATCGATCGATGACGGAGAAGAAGCCATCAACGGGTGTGTCCCGACGAAAGTTCATGGCGCTGGCGGGCGGTGCGGCCGGATTTGCGGCCATGGCTGCCATGGGGATATCCGCCGGGCGCGTTGAATGCAGCGTCAATCTCCCGGAAATAGACCCGGAAAAAGTAACGACAGCTGAAAGCGAAACCGACGTACTGGTTGTGGGCAGCGGCATCGCGGGCCTTTTCGCCGCAGTCAAAGGCCATGATGCCGGGGCCCGGGTTCTGATGGTATCCAAGGGGCGGCTGGGGGCATCGGGGCAGACCCCGTTTGCCAAAGGCATCTTTGCCTACGATCCCGCCAGGGAAAAATTGAGTCTCGACGCGTTTGTCGATACGGTTTCCCGTTCTGCCATGGGCACCAATAATCCAGTATTCACCCGGCAGATGGCTGAGCACTCCCTTGAGCGGGTCAAGGAATTGAAGGCGTGGGGATTTTTCGACTCGCCCCTTTATTTCGATGCCTTCAGCCGGCCCATCAAAGCGCGCGGCATTGCGGTCATGGAGCGCATCATGATCACGCATTTGATCAAGGAAAATGGCAGGATCGCCGGTGCCGCCGGTTTCAGTATCGATGAAGCCACGGTTCACATCTTCAAGGCCAAGAGCGTCGTCCTATGTTCCGGTGCCGGGGGATTCAAACCCAACGGGTTTCCCATCTGCGATCTGACCCACGACGGGACGGTCATGGCCTATCGTATCGGTGCCAAGGTCACCGGTAAGGAGTGGAACGACGGCCACCCCGGTCAGGCCGTCAACGCGGCGGCCTGTTATGACGGATGGCATGGCATGTTCGACCGAAAACCCGGGCGCACCGGCGTTGAGGTTCACCATGACCTGGGGGTGGAAGAGAACTATCAGGCCTATATGACGGGCAACCCGCTTGCCGGAGGACTTCCAGGACAAAGCCGCGGAAAGCGGATCGCCGGCGGCCCTTACCGTCCGGCTGAATTTGTCGAGAATGCCCGGCGTCCCGGCCCGCCTCCCGGTGGCGGTCCCGATTCCGGGGGCGGCCCGCCTCCTGGAATGGCAGGCGGCAGCCCGGTCGGTGGGTCCTCCGCCGGGATGGCCATCCACAAGTCCGAGGGCCTGGTACCGATCAACGACAAGGGCGCATCCACTATTCCCGGACTGTATGCCGCAGGAGATGCGCTGGGTTCCTATATGGCCGGCGCCATCTATACCCAGATCGGATCGTCCCTGGCCGGCTCGGCCGTGCAGGGCGGCATCGCCGCCGAGGCGGCGGCCGCTTATGCCAAGGGCCAGGCCACACCGACGATACCCAAAAGCAAACGCTTACAAGTTCAAGAGGAAATCCTGGCGCCCCTGAAAAGAGAGCGCGGCTACGGCCCGGCTTGGGTCACCCAAACCCTTCAGGGCATCATGATTCCCAACTTCATTCTTTACATCAAAAAAGAGCCGCTTTTGACGGCGGCCTTGGCGTATGTCGAAGAGCTGAGAGATCATCATATGCCCATGCTGCGGGCGGCAGACCTGCATGAGCTGAGGCTGGCCCATGAAACCGCCAACATGATCGTCAATGCCGAGATGAAGCTGCGGGCGTCGATCATGCGCAAGGAGAGCCGTTGCAGCCACTACCGGCTGGATTACCCCGAACCGGACACCCAAAACTGGAATGCCTGGATCAACATCTACAAGGGCAGAGACGGTAGAATGAAGCTGGAAAAACAGCTTTTTAAGAACTGGCCTTCGTAAATTCAGGTCCCTTTTCCCATGCATGAACAGCACCTGCCCATGTTGAAAAAAAATGGGCGCCTGCCAGCAAAGGGACTTTCATAGAAGAGATCACACCAGAAAGGACCGCGTGTGAAACGCTTTATATGGCTTATCTGGAGTTTACTTCTTGCTACGGCGATTATCGGCTGCGCCAAAACCTACAAGGCCGCTCCCCCTATCCTTCAAGTCGCCTGCCATGCTTGGCAATACAGCTAAAATAGGTGACGCTGAAATCGGCGCCAGGGCCTATGACGATGAACAGGAGGCGGAACGGGCCTTCGGTTTTGATATTATCGGGGCCGGAATGCTGCCGGTGCAGGTGGTTTTCGATAACCGGGATGAGCATACCTTTGAAATAAGAGGGGACCAGTCTTTTCTGGAAGACCATGACAGCAATTTATGGCCTGTTTTGAGTCGCGAAATGGCTTATGCTCGGGCTTCCGAGAACGCCCAAACCGATCAGGTTTTGCGCAAGGGGACTTCCGCGGGGTTGATGGGGGCTGTTGCCGGTGCCCTGATCGGTTCGGCGGTTGGTATTGTCACGGGTCATCATGTGGGTGCCATCGCCGGTAAGGGCGCGGTCATCGGCGGCACGGTAGGCCTCCTTGGCGGCGGTATCGAAGGCTATCACAATCCGGAGGCCCAGCGTGCAATCGCTGAAGATTTGCGGACAAAATCCCTGCAGAACAAAACCATTTTACCCCATACGATGGCCTACGGGATTTTGTTCTACCCGGCGGAAGCGGCGCATGCCAGGTATTTACAGCTCTATCTGATGGAAACGGATACGGGCAGGTCGCATCGGCTTGTGTTTGATTTTTCCGGTGGGCGAAAAAAATCATAGGAGTGCGCAATATGAAAACCGGCCTTTTAAGAAAATGCCAAATGCCTGCGCTGAAGATGGTTGTGCTATGCCTTTTGATGTCCATGGTGTGGCCGCTACCGATTTGGGCCCAGGATTTCAGGCCGAAGGGACGCCCGAGGCCGATTTATCCTCCGGCAGGTGTACGTGTTAAGGCGCTGCCCGCTGGTCATCGGCCGATCCATGTCGGTCCTCTGGTCTACTTTTATCTTGATGGGATATTTTACAAACATTCTTCCCCTGGATATGCCGTGGCGGCGGCACCCATTGGTGCTGTGGTTCCCGTATTGCCCGCTCCGGCGGTATTGATCACCATTGGTGCCATGACGTACTACACCTACGCCGATGTTTATTACCAGAGAGCCCCCGACGGATATAGGGTGGTGCCACCGCCGGTGAAACCAACGAAAGCGGACAGGGCCATGGCCTGGGAAGGCGACCAGATTCAGGTGACCGTCCCGATTTTGAATGTGCGCTCGAGTCCTGGGACCGAACATCCGGTCATTAAAGAAGTTCAACTAGGCGATATCCTGGTGGTTCAGGCGTCGAGTTCAGACTGGTATTACGTCAAACTGCCGGATGCCTCGCTGGGTTGGGTGATGGTAAAATTCACAGCCCTGTTGAAACCCAAGGCGATGGGGTGATGGTTAAATTGAGGATGACCGGCAATCTTCCCAATCATACCCCGCACCTTTAAATTAATCCAAACGGAAGCAGATACGGACAGGAGTCGGGCCGTGTTTTGTAATGATAAGATCCTGGTGGCGACGGATGATATGCTTTTTTTTACGCAGGTTAAAGAACACTTGCAGGCGGAAGGGTTTGACATCCTTCACCGGAATGCCAACGCGGCTGCTTTGGGCGAAATCATTGCGATTTCACCGGCACTGGTCATGCTAGAAAAAGAGATGCCCGGTATCAACGGATTTCTTGCCTGTCAGCAAGTCAGACGGAAATATGACGGTCCCATTATCATTCTGACGGATGAAACGGATGATTTTGACGAACTGCGCGCTTTCCAAATGGGTGCGGATGATTACATCTGCAAGTCCGTTCATCTTTGCCTTCTGGCCGCACGAATCAAAGCGGTGATCAAAAGAACGCTGCCCCAGAAACCACCGGAAAACCACCCCATCAAGGTGCGGAGCCTCCTGATAAATCCCGCCAAGCGCGATGCCTATATTGATGACCGGCCCCTGAATTTGACCACGATCCAGTTCGATGTCTTATGGTATTTGGTCAATCATCCGGGACAAGTCGTCAGCCGTGACGATCTCAACCAACTGCTGTATAACGTGCCTTACAATGGCATTGATCGTTCGATCGATGTTTATGTTTCCAGAATTCGCCATAAAATCGAGAAGAATCCTGCCCATCCGGTTTATCTGAAGACGGTGCGCGGTGTCGGTTATATATTTACGGGAGATTGACCACCTCCGGAAGCTTTCGCCACACCTCGAACGACGATCCTCCCTGGCCGTTACATACTGTTACAAATCTGTAACACTTTTACCATAAAGATCTACCCCCACAGGACGAAGACCCTGATAGGCAAATCGCCTGAGGATGGAGGAATCTGTGATTCTTCCATGTC
Source organism: Desulfobacteraceae bacterium (assembly GCA_014237395.1). Lineage (GTDB taxonomy): Bacteria > Desulfobacterota > Desulfobacteria > Desulfobacterales > UBA5852 > JABZFP01. The sequence goes on from JABZFP010000030.1 coordinate 822,692, forward strand.
TTTTCAACCAAAATATGAAAGGAGACGTCATGATGTCAGGAATTTCGGGAGTTGGCGGCATGATGGGGGGGATGCGTCCCAACCCGCAGCAGATGTTCAACCGCATGGACGGGGACGGCAATGGGGGGATCGACCAGAATGAGCTCAGCGCCATCACCGAAAAAATGGCGGAGCAGTCAGGCATCGAAATCGATGTTGCCAGCCTCATGGAAGAATTTGACAGCGACCAGGATGGGCTGCTCAGTCAAGGGGAAAGCCAATCCGCCATGGAGAGTTTGCATGAACAGGTGGGTCCCCCTCCGCCGCCGCCCATGGGGGGCATGGAGGGGCCAATGAAGACGGGAGCCATGTCGACCCAGGCCGTTTCCGAAGCCTATAGCCAAAACGATGACGATCAGTCAACGATTAATGAGCTGATAGAATCGTTATCCGAAACGGATGATGAGACTGAAAAAAGCGGCATTGTCCAGGAATGGCTGCAAACCCTCATGGGAAACAATCAATCCTACAGTCCGGTCGATATACGCATATAGACGATAATGGCCGCCTGCAACAGGCGGCCATTTCCGGCTGGATTGTCCTGATAGGGTTACGAAAAATTGGAATGCCTGGATAAATAGTTACAAAGGGTGTAACGGTAAAATGCAGTTCGAGAAGCAGGCCTTCGGCAGTTGGCCGGCATAACTTAGCGACCCCCGGTTTGTAGCACGGTCAGTCGATAGCAACTTGTGGAGAAAACCATGCCAGCGGTGATTCAGCATACAGCGCTGTTAACGGTTCAAATGGATACCGGACCCGACATCCGGGACGTCACGGCCGAGTTGGACCGCATCATCCGCGAGCATGACATTCGGGAGGGAACGCTCACAGCGACGGTTGTCGGGTCTACCGGGTCTCTGACCACGATTGAATACGAGCCCGGTGTGGTGGCCGACCTCAAGGATGCCATCGAACGGCTGGCGCCCCGGGGTGCGGTTTATGCCCACGAAGAGGCCTGGCACGACGGCAATGGGCACAGCCATGTCCAGGCCGCCCTGCTGGGACCTTCCCTGCACCTGCCGGTCCGCGAAGGCCGCCTGCGGCTGGGCACCTGGCAGCAGGTGGTGGTGATCAACCACGACAACCGCCCCCGTCGCCGTCCGATCGAGGTGACGGTTGTAGGCGTTAAATGATTACCTCAACAAATCGGTACCTCCCTGATATTAGGCTCTCTGGCACGAAAGCTTTAGCTTTGGTAAGCGTAAATGGATTCCGTTATGGGGTCTATTCTTTAATTGTCCACATGATGATTCTTTCTCACCTCAAAATTGAAGTCAGCTATTCATTGCCCCCCGCTTTGATGGCCTTGATTTAGTTCATCCAGAAGTTGTCAAGGCCGGTCAACGTCTTGCCGGATAACCGTTGAAAACTTCATGATAACAGGTGCGGTGCCCTTCGAACTGATACGGTTGTCCGGTTTCTTTTTTGACCCCACTTGACAATATGTAACTGTTGTTTCATTGTTATTTAACAACTGAACTGGAGTCTTCCGTGGCGCCTGAAAATACCCAAAAATGGTTTCTGCTAATCCACCAGATCCCCCCCAAACCCAACGCCCTGCGCGTGAAGATCTGGCGGCGGCTGCAACAAGTGGGAGCGGTGGCCATCAAACAATCGGTATACGTGATGCCCCTCTCCGATCCGTCACGTGAGGATTTAAACTGGATTCTCAAGGAGATCGTGGAGGGCGGCGGGGACGGCTCCATCTCGGAGGCGCGGTTTGTTGAGGGACTGAGCGACGATCAGATCCGGACCCTTTTCCAGAACGCACGCAAGGCGGATTATGACAAGCTGATCCAGGAGGCCAACGCCCTGCTGGCCGACTGGTCCACCGAAAGCATCGACCTCCGCGACCCGGTCGCGAAGGGGGCCTTGCAACTATCCAAATTGCAGCGCCGTCTGGACGAGATTGGGGCAATCGATTTTTTTCAGGCCCCGGAACGCAACACCGCGGAACTGCTGATCAGGGAACTGACGAACCAGGTGTCCGATGCACCGGCCGCGGGGACTATCGACGCAACGGCACTCGGCGACCTTATGGGGAAGACCTGGGTGACCCGCAAAAACCTCTTCGTCGACCGGATCGCCTGCAGCTGGCTGATCCGGCGCTTCGTGGACCGGGCGGCGGGTTTCAAGTTTGTGGCCGGTCCCCACTACGCCCTCAAATCCGACGAAATCCGCTTCGACATGTTCGACGGCGAATACACCCACGAAGGCGATCGCTGCACCTTCGAGGTAATGATCCGGAGACTGCAGCTGCAAGACCACGGCCTGGGCCCCATGGCTGAGGTCGTTCACGACATCGATTTGAAGGATGAAAAATTCGGTCGCCGCGAGACGGTTGGATTCAACGCGCTGTTGACCGGCCTGGTGGCCATGCAGATGGACGACGATCGGCGCATGACGGAAGGCATCAAGCTTTTTGACAATCTGTACGCCTATTATCGACGGCAAAAACGAGAGTGACCCTTGAGCGGATCAGAAACAAGCAAAGTTTATATCTAAAAGGAAAACAACCATGCCATCGATAGAAAAACACGCCCGGATCAGCAAGCAGCGGACGGGACAGCCTTACCAGGAAATCCATGCATGGGTTGACGACCCAGCGCACAAGGACGAGCGCCACGATATTACTAAAATTCCCGATACGTTCTAGATGTTCAAGGAAAAATACGGCGAGGAGGCGGCCCGTGAGTATGTTCAGCACCTGGCGGATGACCTGAACGGCAAGTTCGGCCAGCTGATCGAAGATGTTCAAGCTCTGATTGACAAAAACCTGGCCTATTTCGGGACCAAGAAAAAAAGGAGAAGACCCATGAAATGGATAACCCGATCCCATGTGCACGTCGACCGCGTGGCCTGCCCTTGGCTGATCGCCCGCTTTGTCGACTCGGAGGCCGAGTTTCTCTTTGTTCCCAAGAGCAAGGTCATCGAGGTCGCTGAAAGAACAGGCGCGGTTCCTTTTGACACGGAAGGCGCCGAACTGCACCATCGGAATGACCGCTGCACCTTCGACGCGATTATCGAGGATTACCAACTGACCGACAAGGCGCTGCTGCGCATGGCCAGGATCATCAACGCGGCCGATACGGACAACCTGGAGGCCGACCCCCTGGCAGCCGGCTTCGAAGCCATCGCCGTGGGCTACAGCCTGCGTTATCCCGACGACCTGGAAAACATCGAACGCCAGTTCGAGGTCTACGACGCCCTGTATGCCTGGTGCCGGCTGGACGTGGCCCGGAATGAAGCATAGAGGAAAGCCCATGGCGACATCCGCTTCCATCAAAGCCGGCGCCGCGCGGCTGACCGGCTTCCTCGGACTTCAGCGCAGCACCGTTGGGGTGTTGGCCATGGTGGTCTTGGTGGGCATGGGGGAGCGCATGGCCGAGCGCTTCTTGCCCATCTACATGCTGGCCCTGGGGGGCGGGGCGCTGGCCATCGGCCTGCTGCAGGCCATGGACAACCTGCTGTCCGCCTTGTATTCCTTTCCGGGGGGTTATCTGGCGGACCGTATCGGGACCAAAAAGTCGCTCCTGTTCTTCAACCTAGTGGCCATGGCCGGTTTCGCCCTGGTGATCGTGGTGCCGTCCTGGCAGGCGGTTTTGATCGGCGCCGTGCTCTTCATCTCCTGGTCCGCCATTTCGCTTCCGGCCACCATGAGCCTGATCTACAAGGTGCTGCCGGCCAACAAGCGCACCATGGGGGTTACCATGCACTCCCTGGTGCGCCGGATTCCCATGGCCCTGGGTCCCCTGATGGGCGGCCTCTTCATCAGCCTGTGGGGGGAGCGCGACGGTGTCCGCCTCGCCTTCGGCGTAGCCCTTGCCATGGCCGTGGCGGCGTTGTTTCTGCAGCAGCGTATGATCGACGATGGACAGGAAAAGATGTCTTCCGGCGAGACCTGTACGCTCGCACCCGAGAAAAACCCCCTCAAACTATGGCAACGCATGAACCCGGCCATGAAGGGGCTGCTGGCGACCGACATCCTGGTGCGGTTCTGCGAGCAGATCCCCTACGCCTTTGTCGTCGTCTGGAGCATGAAGGTGATCGCCGCGCCGGTGTCGGCCCTGCAGTTCGGCTGGCTGACGACCATCGAAATGGCCACGGCGGTGCTGATCTACATCCCGGTGGCCTACCTGGCCGACCGGACCGCCAAAAAACCCTTCGTACTCGTCACCTTTGGTTTTTTTACGCTGTTTCCCCTGGTGCTGCTCTTCAGCCAATCCTTCGTGTGGCTGGTGGCGGCCTTTGTTCTGCGGGGGCTCAAGGAGTTCGGCGAGCCCACCCGCAAGTCCCTGATCATGGACCTGGCGCCGGCCGACTGCAAGGCCGGCATGTTCGGGCTTTACTACCTGATCCGGGATGTGTTTGTAGCCTTCGCCGCTTTCGGCGGGGCGTTCTTATGGCAAATCAGCCCGGAGACGAATCTGGTGACCGCCTTTGTCTTCGGGCTCATCGGCACCGCCGGGTTTGCGGTTTTCGGCCGCGACGTTCCGGTGCCCGTACAAAAGGAGACGACCCATGACGCATCACAATGAAACCCATAAGGCCAACACGGAAACCCGGAAGCGCGTTTTCGTGAGCCATGCCCAAGTGCTTCCCAAAGACAAACACCATACCCTGTCGGAACAGGAGAAGGCCTTCGAGACGACCTGCGAAAGAAGGGGCGTGTGGCTGGAGGTCTTCTGTCCGGGCGACGTCTGCTTCACCGAAGAGGAGCGCGTGCGCATCCCGGTATTCTGTGAAGACCCCAAGGCCAAGAAAAGCCTCTGGCTGAATGTGTTCTGCCCCGACAGCCGCTGTGAGATCGACGAATCGACCAGGCTTTCCTGAGAAATACCGGTTGGCCGGCGCAGGTATTTCCGGCCAACCGGACTATCCTGACAGAGACAATTTCACCGATCCTAAAGATCGGTTTTTCCCGACAGGCATCGATTCAGGAGAGGATTCATGACGACATCGCCCACGTCTTCGACGGCTCCGGCGTCATTCCGGGACGCCCTCAAATTTTGGACCAAGCTGGGTTTCATCAGCTTTGGCGGGCCGGCCGGCCAGATCGCCATCATGCACCAGGAAGTGGTGGAAAAGCGCAAGTGGATCGGCGAAAACCAGTTTTTGCGCGCCCTCAACTTCTGCATGCTGCTGCCCGGGCCCGAAGCCCAGCAGCTGGCGACCTACATCGGTTGGCGGCTGCACGGCCTCTGGGGCGGCATCGCGGCCGGTTCCCTGTTCGTGATTCCGTCCATTTTCGTCATGCTGCTTTTGAGCTACCTGGCCGTGGCCCACATCGACATCCCGGCCGTGGCGGCCGCCTTCTACGGCATCCAGCCGGTGGTGGTGGCCGTGGTGATCGAAGCGGTGCTGCGCATCGGCAAGAAGGCCCTCAAACATCGCGTGCTCTATGGCTTCGCCGTTCTGGCATTCGTGGCGATTTTTTTTCTGAAGGTGCCGTTCCCCTATGTCGTGGCCGCGGCCGCGCTGGGCGGCCTGCTCATGCAGACCCGGCTGCCCCAGGTGTTCTGCAAGGGCCAGTTCGACGCCCAGACCCGGGAATGCCGCATCGAGGTGGAGCCGGATCGCGCCGGCTGGGCCAAACCGTCACTGGGTCATGTGGTGCGTGTTTTTCTCGTCTGCTTCGTGCTGTGGGGGGTGGTGGTGGGCGGCATCTGGATCTGGCGGGGAGACGGCGACACCCTGACCCAGCTCGGGCTGTTTTTCACCAAAGCGGCCTTCGTCACCTTTGGCGGGGCCTACGCCGTGCTGAGCTATATCACCGATGTCGCCGTTTCCAATGGATGGCTCTCGACCCAGCAGATGCTGATCGGGTTGGGCCTGGCCGAATCCACCCCCGGGCCGCTGATCATGGTCACTCAGTACGCCGGCTTTCTGGCGGCCTGGAACCTGCCGGGCGGGCTTTCTCCGCTGTTGGCCGGCACCCTCGGGGCTCTGGTCACCACCTACGTGACCTTCCTGCCCTGCTTCTTCTTCATTTTCGCCGGGGCGCCCTTCATCGAGGCCATGGCCGGCAACCAGCGGCTCCAGGCCGCCCTCACGGGCGTCACGGCGGCGGTGGTGGGCGTTGTGCTCAACCTGGCGGTCTGGTTCGGACTCAAGGTGATTGTGCCCGACGGCGGTGTGGACATTTTCGCGATCGTCTCCGCAGTCGTATCCCTGGTTTTGCTGCAGAAATGGCATTTCCCTATCCAATATCTGGTGCCCATCGGGGCCGTGGCCGGGGTGATATGGAAAATGATTGTTTAACCTGACAAGAGGAGAATCGTAATGACGACTTCCATCGATATTGCAGAATTGAACAACTGGTTGCAAGGTGGTGAACCGATGACCGTTTTAGACGTACGCCGCCCGGCCGACGCCGATGCCAATCCCAGGTGCATCGCCGGTGCCGTCTACCGCGATCCGGAGAAGATCGACGCCTGGGTCAAGGAGTTGCCCGCCGGAAAGCGGGCGGTGGTCTATTGCGTCAAGGGCGGCTCGGTCAGCCAGAGCGTGTCCGAACGGCTGCGCAAGGAGGGCATTGAAATCGATGTTCCCAGCGTCATGGAAGAATTTGACAGCGACCAGGATGGGCGGCTCAGTCAAGAGGAAAGCCAATCCGCCATGGAGAGTTTGCATGAACAGGTGGGTCCCCCGCCGCCGCCCATGGGGGGCATGGAGGGGCCAATGAAGATGGGCACCATGTCGAACCAGGCCGTTTCTGAGGCTTATAGCCAAAGCGATGATGATCAGTCAGCGATCGATCAGTTGCTGGAATCGTTATCCGAAACGGATGACGAGGCTGACAAAAGCGGCATTGTCCAGGAATGGCTGCAAACCCTCATGGGAAACAATCAATCCTACAGTCCGGTCGATATACGCATATAGACGATAATGCCCGCCTGCAACGGGCGGCCATTTCCGGTTGGATTCCCCTGAGACGGACACCGTCAACTGGAATGTCTGGATAAATATTATAAAGGCTGTAACGGTAAAATGCAGCTTGAGAAGCAGGCCTTCGGCAGTTGGTCAGCATAATCTGCGTTCCCCCAGTCCGTATCACGGCTAGTCGATATCAACTTGTGGAGAAAATCATGCCCGAGGTGACGGTTGTAGGCGTTAACTGATTATCCGTATTCCGAATTAGACCTGAACAGATGGGATAGCCGACGCATATCTGGAAAATCAGAATTATATAAATGTGTTGAACGAGTGGCACGATAAACGTCGGTTTGCAAGCGCTTACAGATTCAATATTGGTGATCTATCCTACACCGAAGCATATCGATCTTATTTCGCGCATCCAACAAAACAGCTTCAACCCCATTGCGAAACCTTATGATAGCCGATAGCATGCATGATCGGTCATCTTCGCCCGGTTTACAAAAGGAGGTTGTATGGATAGATCGGAGTGGCGCAGAGAAGCTGCTCGAAATTCCTTGGGCAGACTATTGCCACGCCTTGAAGCCAGGTATGAAAAGGCGCTTGCCGATATCCCTGCGCGGCGGAACCATTTCAATAGCCGCCTCAACCGTGAGTGGGAACGCTTGTTCATATACCTGCACGAGCTTTACGGGTGGCAGTATGATTTTTTTTATACCTTGGAACAGGTTCTCGACATGCTCATCCGCTACTGGATAGATCGCCCTGAGACGATGCATCAGCTCGATGAACAGCGCGAGGCCGATCCCCTCTGGTTCCTTTCAGAAGAGATGGTCGGTATCGTATTATATGTGGATCTGTTCAGCGACAATCTATCAGGGCTGCGCAATCATATCCCTTATTTTGAAAAGCTGGGGGTGACCTATCTGCATCTGATGCCCATATTTTCGGTTCCCCGTGGGGAAAATGACGGTGGCTATGCGGTGAACGACTACCGAGCCGTCAACCCGGACCTTGGAACCATGGAAGACCTTTATCAGCTGGCTGCCGAGCTCCGTAAGCGGGGAATAAGCTTGGTTTTGGATTTCGTGCTCAACCATACTTCCGACGAACATGCATGGGCGCAAAAAGCCAAGTCCGGTGATCCGGAGTTCTTGAATTATTATTTCACCTTCACCGACCGCACCCTGGTCGATCGATTCCAGGAGCATTTACGGGATATTTTCCCTACCGTGCGTAAAGGCAGTTTTACCTGGAATGACGAACTGCAGCGCTGGGTGTGGACCACCTTCAACAGCTACCAGTGGGACTTGAACTACAGCAATCCGGCTGTGTTTCAGGCCATGGCGGAAGAGATGCTGTTTCTGGCCAACCAGGGCGTCGAGGTTTTACGCCTGGATGCCGTGGCATTTATCTGGAAGCGACTGGGCACCAATTGCGAGAACCAACCTGAAGCCCATACCCTTATTCGGGCCTTTAACGCCATGATCAGGATCGTTGCCCCGGCGATGCTTTTCAAATCCGAAGCCATTGTTCATCCCGATGACGTGATCAAGTATGTTCACCCGGAAGAGTGTCAATTGTCCTATAACCCACTGCTGATGGCCTTGCTCTGGGAAGCCTTGGCAACAAGGGAGATAAAACTGCTGGAGCACTCCATACACCACAGGGAGCGGCTTCCTCATGGCTGTGCATGGGTCAACTACCTGCGCTGTCATGACGACATCGGATGGACTTTTGACGATAAAGATGCGTGGCATATGGGCATCGATGCCCAAGGGCACCGAAAATTTCTGAATGATTTTTATACTGGCCAACACCCGGGATCCTTCTCCAGGGGGGTGCCGTTTCAATTTAATCCGGACAACGGCGATCTGCGTATATCCGGTACGCTCTCATCCCTGGCCGGACTCGAAGATGCCCTTGAAAAGAAAGACAACCACATGATCGAACTGGCGGTGCGTCGGATCAATTTGCTGCGCAACATCCAGGTGAGCATCGGCGGCATCCCGTTGCTGTATGCCGGTGATGAGTATGGCGTATTGAATGATTATACGTTTCTATCCGATCCGCTCAAAGTCAATGACAGCCGATGGGTACACCGATCCAGAAAAAAATGGGAAGCTGGCGAAGACCTGACGAATACGGACACCCTGGAGTGGCGATTTTTCAATGAGATGGTCAAACTATTTAAACAACGTAAGCAATCACCGGCATTGAGAAATGGCGGCATGGCATTGGCCGATACCGGCAACACCCACCTGCTCGCCTATATTCGAGATGGTGGGGATCAGCGTTTGCTGATTATCAATAATTTTTCTGAATACGCGCAGGTGATGTATGTCGGAAAGCTCGAAGCATCGGGCATGACGCGTGATGCCCAAGAAATCTTCACCCAACGAACGATACCCGCCGGAGAGAACCTCGAGATAGAGGCATATCGATATATGTGGATTGATATTTCCGGCCATTAGAAGGATTTCGGAAAGAGGCCGGTGGATGGGTGGCTCAACATTGGAGCTGACAAATGACTGAAAAAACGCGTAAAAATCCAAGAATTTTAATTATTACCCCCGAGGTCACCTATCTGCCAGACCGTATGGGTAATCTGGCGACCTACTTCACTGCCAAAGCCGGTGGGCTGGCAGATGTATCGGCTGCGCTGGTCACCGCTCTTTTTGATCAGGGAGCAGACGTCCATGTGGCCATACCGGACTACCGCAGGATTTTCAGTGATCGCGTCTCTCCCTTACTTAAAAAAGAATTGCAGCATATTAAACGCAAGATGCCGGATGACCGGATACACCTGGCAGAGGATCGGGCCTTTTTTTATCTCAATCGGGTCTATTCCAGCCAGGGTGAGGACAACCTTAAGATGGCGCTCGCTTTTGTGCGGGAGGTAATGAACCACATTGTTCCGATTGTTCAGCCGGACCTGATTCATTGCAACGATTGGATGACGGGATTGATCCCTGCCATGGCGCGCCAGATGGGAATTCCCTGTCTATTTACGATCCACAATATCCATACGGTTGAATGCTCCCTGGCACATATCGAAGATCGCGGAATCGACGCCGCCTTCTTTTGGCAACACCTTTATTATAAAAACATGGCCTTTGATTATGAATTCACACGCGATCAAAATCCAGTGGATTTTCTGACCACGGGTGTTTTTGCTGCCCACTTTATTAACACGGTTAGCCCCAATTTTCTTTTGGAAATTGTTGAGGGACGCCACAGTTTCATTGAGCCTTATCTGCTTCGGGAAATCATCAACAAATACAACGCAAATTGTGCAACGGGTATCCTGAATGCACCGGACCCTGCCTTTAACCCACAAACCGATCGTGACTTGAAAGTATGTTATGGCCCCGGGGATCATTCCGGAGCCAAACAGGAAAACAAGTGTTTTTTACAACGCAACCTGGGCTTAACCGAAGATGCAGCGGCACCCCTTTTTTTCTGGCCTTCCCGATTGGATCCGGTCCAAAAAGGATGCCAGCTGCTGGCAGACATCTTTTATGACGTGATTTCTACGTGGTGGGAAAAAAATCTGCAAGTCGTCTTTGTCGCCGATGGTGAGTATCAGTCTGTATTCCGTGATATCGTCACCTTTCATGGGATCGAGAAACGAACTGCCGTTTGCAACTTTAACGAGCAATTGGAACACCTGGCATACGCGGCTTCCGATTTCATTCTCATGCCCTCTTCGTTTGAACCGTGCGGCCTTCCGCAAATGATAGCACCGATATACGGGTCGCTACCCATCGCTCATAATACCGGCGGGATTCATGACACCATCACCTCCTTGGATGTGGATCAAAATACCGGTAACGGGTTTCTTTTCGATATATTTGATGCACAAGGCCTTTATTGGGCCATCGAACAAGCGATGGACTTTTACGATTCACCCCGAGCGGTTAAAGTCACCCAGATCGAACGGATCATGAAGCAGAGCATGGATCAGTTCACGCATGCTGAAACGGCCCGACAATATATCGCGCTTTATGAACAAATGCTCCAACGACCGTTAGTCGTTGACCAGCAGTCAAACGACGTACCTCGATAGACGCCAATACTTTATTCAAGTCCCTCAGACGATATCAATGTGGTGGTGCCTGTGTTAAAAAAATGCCTTTCCCAGGCTTCATCGCAGCGGTCCCACGAGCCCCGAAGTAAAAGCTTTCACCGTTCGAAAGCCCCGTTGAGACACGTTCCCCTTATTTCAGGCCTAGCACGACCCGTCCGGGGGCGACGCCTTCGGCCTTTTCAGGCGACAGCGTGTTATCCGGCTTCACCAGGAAGACTCGCTCCGCTTCCACCTGTTGGCTATCCAGAAGATAATCCTTGATGAGCAAGGCCCGGGCGTAGGCTAACTCCTCCAAATCAGTTTGGCTCACTTCGATATGCTGCCGGATAAGAGCTTCGGCCTCGGCCGGAGGTAATGTTTTCTTCATCCCGATGAAGTTCTCGGGTTTTTCGAAGGTCTCCGCCTCGTAGGCGTCCTGCAGGACTTCTTCGTATTCTTCCGGCGTGATGACAATGTCTTCCAGCGGGACGCTGTCCTGGCCATCGTCGGCCATCTGCAGGGCTTTCTGGCTCTGCAGCTTGCGTTGAAAAAGGATGTCGGCATAAGCGGGACTGTCGCTGGCGGGGTCGGCGTAGCCGGAGATCTCCAGCTTCAGCGCCGGGCGGTCGTAAAGCACCTTGATCAGCGCGTCCAGCTTTTCGGTGGTGGCCGGTGTCAGCCGGGCCTGGCCGGGTTCGAATTCGAGCTGGTTGAGATCCTCACCTTCGAACATGCCCCCGATCAGCGCAAAGGGTGATGACACTGCTTTGACGATCAGATTGACAAACGCCCGCAGGACGATGCCCCCGATGGAGAATTCGGGATCGTCCATGTCACCGGACACCGGCAGGTCGATGTGGATTTCCCCGCTGCGATCCTTGAGAAGTGCCACGGCGAGGTCGACCGGCAGGTTGAGGTCGTCGGGGCTTTCCACGTCTTCGCCGAAATTGAACTGGTCGATCATGATCTCATGATCGGCCTTCAAGGCCCGATTCTCGATATGATAAGCGGTTTTGATGGACAGCTTGCCCTGGCTGATGGTCCGGCCCACGTAACGGCCGGAATAGGGACTGGCCGCAGTGAGATCCATTTGCTGAAAATCGAAAGCCAGATCGGCATACATCTCGTCCGCCAGCGGATTGATGGCCCCTGAAATCGTGACCGGGGCATGGCCGTCCACGCGTCCCTTGATATCCACCTTGGCCGGTTCGGTCGCTTCGGTGGAAAGTCCGGTGATGCGGGTCTCGACGGACTCGATGGTGGTCTGGTAGCCGGGTTTGAAACTGCGGTCGGCGAAGATGAGCTTGCCGCCCTGGCCCTGGATCGTGCCGATTTTAATTGGCACCGGCGGGGTGTCCTCCGGTTTGGCAGCAGGGACGGGCGGTGTCGCCGAATCGGTTTCACTTCCCGGGGCTTGCACGGCTTCTTCCGGGGTCAGCACGGTGGCCATGGCCAGATTGAGTTGGCCTTGCTCGTCGATCAGCAGGCGGCTGAAGGGGTTTTTCACACTGATATCCTGAATGGTCAGATACGTCGGATTGACGCCGATGTCCATGCCGCTCAAGGTGAGGGCCTTCCAGGATACAAAGGGGCGGGCCCGCTGCCGGTCCAGTGTTTTGAAATCCGTGATGGCGGCCCGCCCTGTATAGACCACCACGGGAGGATCCGCTGCGCTGGTTTTCAGGCTTAAATTGCCATCGATGGCAAGATCGCCATCGGCCAGCACAACGCCGATATAGGGTTTTATAAAGGGGTAGAAGCGCGCCAGGTCGACTTTCTCAAGACCCAGCTGAACATCGGCGGCCAGCGGGGTCACCGTCAGGGCGGTGCGGGTCTCGAGTTGTCCGGTGTCGTTGATGCGGCAGTTGAGCGCGATGGTCGTTTGGGTGTCGGGCCGTGTCGAAAAATCGCTGACGTTCAGACTGATTTCGTCAACGGTGACAGCCAATGGGTCCCCGGGAATCAGATTGATTCCGTGGACGGCATATCCCGCGAGGTCGACCTGCTGTACGTCGATCTGCCAGGGATCTGCCGGTGCGGCAGGCGGTGCTTCAACCGCATCCGAGGGGGGCAGGAAGATATCCAGATTCAGCTTGCCGTCTCCCAGACGCCGGATTTCAAACAGGCCGTCCCGGCCGGCCACATCGCCAATGCGGACGGTCTGGCGATCGATGTCGACCTGGGTGCGTCCCACCGTAAACCGGGGTATCTGGATCATGGTGTGATCGTTTTTGCCATCCGCGGCGGTTTCCGGAGGAGACTTGAGGTCCCGCATCTGGAGACGGACGCCCTCCAGGGAGACCTGTGCAATTTTAAGCACCGGTGGTGGCAGGTTGATGTTGCGGAACACATCGCGCAGCGCGAGCGCTTCACTGCTGCGCACGACGCGATCGGTCGGCAGGCGCGTGATGGTAAACGTCGGTTCCTGCAGAAGAATTTCCCCGATGGTGACAATCCCCTCCAGGGGCTCCAGGGCACCGATCTCGATTTTAAGCTGATCAAGACTGAGCAGCGGTCGGCTGGCGGCATCCGTCACATCCAGGGCGTGCAGGGCGATTTTTCCGGCCGTGTGAAAGGCCTGGGTACCATCGTCGAAACTTTCATAAAGCAGGCTGAGCTTGATATCCAACAGGCCCGATTGGATTCTGAAATCGGCGTCCGGGGGAACGTAGGGCATGTAAGCCGCGAGATCGATACCGCTCAGGTCGAGGCGGAGTTCGGTTTCCCGTGAGCCGGCAAACGGTTTGACCTGTCCTTGGAGATCGAAGGGGGTCCCGTTGACGGTCGCGGTAAAATGGGGCTGCACGAAAATATCGGTCTGGGCCGGCAGGCTCGAGAGGAACGGCACGGCGATATCGATGTCGGTAATGTGGTGGGTTTTCCCCCGGATGTCGTCCTGAAAATGGATTTCACTCTGGGTGAGTTGGATGTTGTTGAGCGAAAAACGGAACGGTTCGCCGGCGGAGGATGCGTCGGCGGGCGGTGGTTCATCGCCGGTTGCCGGTTCGGGTAAAATATCCGAAAAATTCCAGCGTTGGTCTTTCTGTAGAATGATCGACGCATAGAGTCCGTCCAGCCGTACTTCTTTGAATATCGGGGCCCACTTGAACAGGGACACGGACTGTAGATTGACAAAGAGTTCCCGGAAGGCCGCCAGACGGTTTTCACCATCCGGCTCAAGGACCACCATATCCCGCACGGAAGCCGTCAGTGTATACGGGTTCATGCGCACGGCAGCGATGGTGACCTCCCGCTGCAGGTGCTGGCGGAGTTGGCTGACAGCCACCAGGCGGACGATGGTCGGGAGAATGAGAAACCCTACGAGAGTATAGCAAACCACGACGAGGCCGGCGGCCAGGGATCGTTTTTGCCAACGCGGAAGGCCCTTGATGCGGTCCAATATTTTTAATCCCATAGGTCTGTCGCTCCTTTTAAAAGCTGACGCCGATAGCGTACGGAGGTCTCGGTGGTGTCCTGGAAATGCGGATGACGACGGGTGATTTTTGATGTTGCTGATACGGTATTATGGGGAACGGCGGCGGCTTAAGTCAAGCCAGATTCTTGCGGATCGGAAAAACTTTCGGACTTTACCCGGCCTTGCATGTAGCGATCGACGGCCGCGTGCAGGGTCGTTAAGGCCAGTTTGGCGCAGTGCTGGTGGTCCTGCGGGAGATGGCCCACTTTGCGGGCAATAAAATCGGCATCGATATCCAGCACTTGCAATGGCGTGCGGCCGCGGGCGGCATCGGCCGCCACCTGCAGGCAGCTGAAGCTGTAGGCACAGCCTGTGGATTTAAAGGACGTCCCGGCAATGCGGCCCATTGCCACGGAGAAACGCAGGGACATGGTATCCCCGCAGGTCCCGGTAATGACCACCTCGCTGTCCGATGATGCGTGGGGACGGTGCGGCTGTCGAACCAGGATCAGGGCCGCCAGGCCGATGATCAGCAACACGAGGACCGTAAACGCAAAAGTTGTCAGAAGAGGTATCATCCTGGTCTTTCCGGCTTGCCTGGCAAAGGGGACCGCGCCGCTGCCACCATCGTGGCCGTTGCCCTTTCAAGGGCCTTCGCATGGGGAGCGAATAGCGCCGTTATCGCGGAAATCGTGCCGCGGCTCAAGTGTTTTCTAAAACAAGGGGCCCGCGGTGATGCGCAGCGATTTAAATCGTCATATAGAAAAACTGCGGGCCACACTCTTGGATCACCTATTCTCTAGAAACCGACACTGGCGAAATGATCCAACGCCGCTCAGTTGAATCTGTAACGGTTGCTGAAACTTCATTTCTCGGCTAAGGATCTGTGCTTCCTGTTTCAAAAACTGAACCATCAGGTAATCACAACGAATTGTCATAAAAATGCTTTTTCTCAGAATCGTCTTGATGGCCGCTATTTTGGCGTCATTTTCTGTTGCCGCGACTGCCCAGCGGCTATCGCTTGGTGTTATATGCGATAGATGGCCACCATATCAGATCGTTGAGGGAAACCAGATCAGCGGGTTCAGTGCCGAGATTGTCAAAATGGTTTTCGAGCGAATGAACATCGAATTTGTCAGTATGAAAGCATACCCATGGAACCGCGCCATAAAAATGATGGGAAATGGCACCGCCGATGCTCTTTTTTCAGCCAATTATACCAAAGACAGGACCGAATTCGCCTATTATCCGAAAGGAACGATCGTTGATTCCCCCTGGGTGATGTGGGTGCGTAAAGAAAGCGGGCTAAAATTTGAATCGCTAAATGACCTGATCGGGAAAAGAGTAGGAATGGTGAGGGGGTACAGCTACACAAGCGATTTTCGGGACTTTATACGGACCCATACCCTTTTCGAAGAAGTGGCAAGTGACGAGCAGAATTTCCGAAAGTTAAACGGCGGGCGTGTTCATTATATCGTGGCCGAATTAAGAAATGGTGCCCACATTGTCAGGAGTTTAGGATTCGATGGGATTATTCCGCTGGATAAAGATCCGGTCAAATTCGATGGATTGTATCTCATTTTCAACAAAAGAAATGTACCGAGATCCCTTGTCGATCAATTTTCTGTGGAACTTGGCAAACTCAAACAAGAGCCGGTTTATAAAGCCCTTTACGAAAAATATTTCTTATTACAACTGAATTAGACTAAGTCGACCAACCCATTCCGTGATCGCTTTTTTGATAAGGGCCACCACCGTATTCAGGTTAAAAATAGAACGGGGGACTCCGAATTCGAAGTCCCCGCCATAAAGGGCCAATCATCAGCACCGGATTGCCGCATGGTGATTACATCAGGCCGCTTTTTCCAGTTCTGCAATTTCTTCGGCCGTCATCACCCGATCGATGTCTAAAAGGATTTTGACGGCGCCGTCCATGTTGGCCATGCCCAGGATATAGCGCGTATCCACTTTGGCACCGAATTCCGGGGCGGTTTCGATTTCCTCGGCTTTGACCGGCAGTACTTCGGTGACGGCATCTACCACGATACCCATCTGAACTGTGGTTTCCTGCCCGACGACCTCCACCACGATGATGCAGGTCCGGTCGGTGTAGTCGATTTCCGGCATAGAAAAGCGGAGCCTCAAATCGGTAACGGGGATCACCTTGCCACGCAAGTTGATCACGCCTTTGACGAATTCAGGGGTGCGCGGCACGCTTGTGATCGGCATCATGCCGATGATCTCGCGGACCTTGAGTAGGGAGATGCCGTAATCCTCATCGGCCAGTTTAAACGTCAGATATTTACCTGCCTTGGTGTCTTCCATCAGTCAATTCCTTTTCAGAATTAAAAGGACCGGCGGATTGGACAATCCTGCAACATAGGCAATCCGCCGGTCCCGGGGGGGTATTAAAAGTCGCTAAAGTTTGCATTGTCATCAAAGGGAATCATCTGTTCCGCTATCGGTGATGATTTCCTTGCGCGCACAGGCGTTCGCGATGAAGAATCAGCCGTTTTCGTGGCCTTGCGCATCCGGGGTTTTGATAGGTTTTGTTCTTTGGCGACATAACTACGCCCTTCAACGATGGCCACCAGCTCCGCCACCATTTCTTTCATCTGTGCGGCCTGGGCAATCATTTCCTCGGATGAGGAGGCGGACTCTTCCGCTGTGGCGGCATTGTTTTGGACCACTTTGTCCATTTCCACGACGGCATTGTTGATCTGATCAACGCCCTGGGCCTGCTCATTTGAAGCTGCGGAAATTTCCGCAACCAGATCCCCGACCTTGGATGCGGATTCGGCAATGGCCTGGAAGCCCTTGTTCGTCCGGCCGACCAATTCGCCACCCCCCTGAATCTTCTGCGAGGTTCCTTCGATGAGATCCGATGTGTTCTTGGCTGCTTCGGCAGCCCGGATGGCCAGGTTGCGCACTTCGTCAGCCACAACCGCGAAACCTGCCCCGGCTTCACCGGCCCTGGCCGCTTCAACAGCCGCATTGAGGGCCAACAGGTTGGTCTGGAAGGCGATTTCATCGATGGTTTTAACGATTTTCTGGGTTTCCTCACTTGCACGGGAGATTTCATCCATCGACCCGGTCAGCTCGACCATGTCCGAACTGGCCTGCTGGACCACCGCATTGGTTTCTTTCATCAAAGAGTCGGCCTGGCCGGCATTAGCTGAATTCTGCTTGGCCATGGAGGCCATCTCTTCCAAAGAAGACGAGGTTTCTTCGATGCCGGCAGCCTGTTCGCTAGAACCCTCCGCGAGGGTTTGGCTGGAGGCAGAAAGTTGTTCGGAAGCCGATGCCACTTGGTTGGACGAAACCTTCAGCTGATCAATCATGCGCCGCAGGGGAAGTGTTACAGCGCGACCGATTGTCCATGTGAGAAAAAGACCGGTCAGGAGACCGATTCCGACAATGGTGAATTGAACAATAAGGGTTTGGCGGTAGCCGACGGCCGATTCCTTTTGTTCGGAATCCGCATAAGCCAGCTTGATTTCCGTGAGCTTGTCAATGTAATCCCGCATGGCCTCGAATTTCTGTGCGGCCGCACCCAAGGTCAAATCAAGGGCCTGTTTCCGGCCCTGGTCGGTATCGGCCTTGCGGGCTTCAACCACCTGCCGGGAAAGGACTTCCCACTCGGCACGGGCTTTTTCATATTCGGGGATCAGTGATTTTTCTTCATCCGAGGTGGCTAGGGCTTTATATTTTCCAAAACGCGTATCGGCCTGTTTCAAGTTGGTTTCATAATCGTCAACGAACTGCTTGAATGAATCGGAGTTGACATCGGTAAAAATCATCGACCGCTCCGCCACAAGGAGTTGCTGCAGATCCCTATCTGCCTCGATCAGGTAATCGATGCTCGGCATGGCGACGGAGTGGATTTCATCCAGGGAGTGCTGCGCTAAACTCACACCTTTGTATCCTGCAAAGCCGATGATGCAAATCATCACGATCATGATCGAGAATCCGAGTACCAGTTTTGTGCTCACCTTCGTGCTTTTAAACCATTGCATTGCCCGTCGCGCTCCTTTTTCCTTGTAAGTTCGTTTTTCGGGGGGAAAGTCTGATACCAGGTGGCAGGTCACTGTCACCTATATTGACCGAAAAAAATGCGTAATCATCTGTCGATGTAAGTTTGTATCGGAATCATGGTACAAACACATTAGATCTTTTTCGGGCGTTTATGGGGCATTTCTTGTCAATTCGAAAGATTTTGGCTGATATCTGCCCATGTAAATAGATGCTATTAAATCAATAGTTTGTGCTATTTTTCATGTGATATCAAATAGACACTTATTCTGCCGACTTCTTTGCGTGCGCCCTTGGGCCTGATATTGGGGACGGTCATGAAATTATGCGTATCAAAATAAAACTATTGATGGTATGAAATTGGAATGCCCAGACAAGCCCGAATCGACGCTCCGGGAGCGTTACAGCATATCATCTGTAGGGGGATAGAACGGAGGAAACTTTTTCTTGCCGATGATGACTGTGATGATTTTGTGGATCGATTGTCCCGGATTATGCGAGAGAGTGGAACGCTCTGTTACGCATGGGCGCTGATACCCAATCATTTCCATCTTCTCTTGCGAACAGGGAACATTCCCATCACCATGGTCATGCGGCGTTTGTTGACCGGATACGCGGTAAGTTTCAACCGCCGTCACCGCCGGCATGGTCGGCTGTTTCAAAATCGTTATAAATCTATATTATGCCAAGAGGAGCCCTACCTGTTGGAGTTGGTTCGCTACATTCATTTAAATCCGCTACGTGCCGTAATCGTATCGGATCTAAAGGCGTTAGACAGATATGCTTATTGCGGCCACAGTCGCTTGACAGCGCATATTTCCGATGGCTGGCAGACGGTGGATGGTGTTTTGGCGTTATTTGGGAAAGATAAAAAAAGCGCCCGGCGACACTATCACCGTTTTATCCAAAAGGGGATAGGGCAGGGGAGAAGACCGGAATTCACCGGCGGTGGTTTGGTGCGTAGTGCCGGCGGTTGGGGTGTCCTCAAATCCATGCGCCGCATGAAAGAGCATCTCAAAGGCGATGAACGGGTACTGGGCGATAGTGATTTTGTGATGAAGGTGCTGGAAACCGCTCAGGAGCAGATGGAAGACAGATATCGACTGGCCGCGGAAGGGCATACGTTTGAACGAATGATTGCGCAGGTCGGTGACTACTATGGCGTGTCTGTTAAGGAACTTCATCGACCAGGCAAACATCCCCATCGGGTTAAAGCACGCAGTGTAGCCGCCTATCTGGCTGTCAGGAAACTGGGGATGGATGGGACAGCCGTTGGCAAGCTGCTGGGGATCGGACAATCCGCAGTCAGTCGAGCCGTTACCCGTGGAGAAAAACTGGTGGATGAAGTGGAAATTCCTTTCCTGTAGATAGAATTGCATAAATTCATCCCCGTCCCTATATTTGGATTCTATGAACCTGGCACTTTGTTTTATCCCCCATGGTCACCGCGGGGGCCGGTTGACAGCCCTTGCAAAACAGCATATTCGATGGCTCGGTTGCGGCGAATCATAAAGGGGCCTTCCACCACCATGCCATATCGATCCCGGCGAGACATACCAGCTTATACGCGTTGGCACACCCGCCGTCTTTCAGGGGCGCTGCGGCTGATTCTCGTGGGTCTTCTTCTGCTGGCAACCGCCTGCTCCCGCGATGAAACCGCGCAGCCCATCGACATGTCCGTACGAGAGGATGTGGCGATCCTGCCGGAGGCCGAACAGGTTTTGACCTACGCTTACCTGCCCCAGTTCTCCCATACGGTATCTTTCCAGCGCCACCATTTGATGATTCGCTATCTCGAAGCCCAGACCGGTTTGCGCATCCGCCAGGTTTTTCCGGACACTTTTGACGAGCATATGCGGATGGTGGGGCAGGGCAGCATCGATATTTCGTTTTCCAATCCCCTGATTTACGTGCGCATGGCCGAAGCCTATTGCACCCGTGCCTTTGCACGGGTTATCGAGGCCAACGGGCGTGAGCGCTTCCGGGGGGAAATTATCGCCCGCTCCGACAACCCGGCCGTGCAGCAGCTGGCGGACAGCCGCGGCAAAAGATGGATCGCCGTGGATCCGGCCTCGGCCGGCGGCTACCTTTATCCGCTGGGCCATTTTTTAGCCAACGGCATTCGGCCTTCGGATTTTTCGGAAATCGCCTTTGCGCCCGGGCCGGGCGGCAAACAGGAGAAGGTGATTCTGGCGGTCTACGCCGGGCAGTACGATATCGGCTCGGTGCGCGAGGGAGCTTTAGAAGTGGTGGCGGATAAAGTGGACCTCGGAAAAATCCGGGTGCTGGCCCGCACCCAATGGTATCCGGGATGGGTATACGCCGCCCGGACCGACCTCGATCCCGCCACAATTGCTTCGGTGGCGGCGGCAATGACCGCCCTCGATGTCGACAATCCGGAACATCGCCGCATTTTGGAAAATGCCCACATGACCGCGATTACACCCGCAACCGACCGGGATTTTGACACCGTCCGTGAACTGTGGCAGCGGGTGGGGACCGTGCAGCATCGATGTGCGGCCCCGGTGGCCCCGAACCCGGTTGCGGTTTCGGGCCTACGGGAGCGTTGACCGCGATGCGGCTCTTTTTTTTCAAAGCGGGTATTCGCACCAAGATCAATCTGGGGATTATCACGATTGTGCTGGTCTCCGTATTGCTGATCGCGCTGGCGGCCAGCCAGATCGTCAGCCGGGCACTTTTCCAGGAATACCGCAACCGAGGGGTTTCCCTGGCGATCAACCTGTCCGCCCGCAGTGAAGATCCGATCCTGGCCATGGATTTCTTGCGCATGCGTCGGTTGATCGGTGAAGTCACCACTTCGGCCGGCGATATTCTCTATGCCTTCATCCAGGACCCCGATGGTGAGATTCTCAGCCATACGTTCACAGACGGGTTTCCGGTCGCGCTCAAAACGGCGAATCATGTCCGGTCGACCCAACGTTGCAACGTACGGCTGCTCGCTGCCGAGGGGGACCAGTTCTACGATTTTGCGGCACCGGTGATGGTGGGCGAATTCCAGGTCGGCACCATCCGCCTGGGATTGCTTCGCACCCAGGTGACCTCCACGGTCACGGAGCTGTGGTGGGCCATCTTTGCGTTCGCCATTTTATCGATTGTCGTATCGGATACGGTCGGGTTCTCGCTGGCCCGCAACCTGACGACTCGCATCAAGCGACTCCAGGCCGCCTCGGAAGACATGATCATGGGGCATCGCGAAGCCGATGATGCCAGCCCTCTCGTCGATGTCCCGCGGATCACCGCCGGCCGTGAACCCGGTAAGGCGTCAGTCCTCAAACGATTGGACGGCGACGAAATTCATCAGCTATCGGAAACCTTTGACGCCATGACGGCGACCATCAAACGCTATATCGAGCAGCTGGCGGCCTCCAAAGACGTTCTGGCCAAATCGGAAACCAAATACCGGCGGATCTTTGAAGACTCGATGGATCTCATTTTCGTGGCTGACCATGACGGCCGCCTGCTGGACATCAACCCTGCCGGTATCCGGATGCTGGGATATGATTCCCGCCAAAATCTCATGGCCCGGGAGACCCTGACCTCACTTATCATTAGCCCCGACGATGCCCGGGAGCTGTTTGCCGATATCCGGCGCAACGGTTTCGTCAAGGACCGGGAGTGCATCCTGCGGACCCGCACGGGCGGGGAACTGGCCGCCCTCCTCAGCATGACCGTCCGCAGCGGTCCGGCCGGCCGCATTACCGAATATGAGGGGATCGTCAAGGACATTACCCAGCGCAAGCTGATGCATCGCCAGCTCCTGCAAGCGGATCGGATGGCGTCGCTGGGCCAATTGGCGGCCGGTGTGGCGCACGAGATCAACAACCCCCTCGGGCTGATCCTCGGCTATACGCAGTTGCTGCTGCGGGAAGAGGCGGATGCGACCGGATACAAGGACGATCTCCAGACCATTGAAAAACAGACCCGGAACTGTAAGAAAATCGTCGAGGACCTGCTCAATTTTGCCCGCAAGAGCGGCACGCTTTTGTCAGATGTCAACATCAACTCGGCATTGGATGCGGTCATCAGCGTCGTCCGGAATCAGCTGGAACTGGACAACATCCTGATCCGGACGCACTATGATGACCATCTGCCTGAAATTGCCGGCGATACGGAAAAGCTGAAACAGGTCTTCATGAACATGCTGATCAATGCCCGGCAGGCTATCGGGAAGAACGGGACGATCACGGTCGTCACGGCTGTTGACGCTGACGGCCAGTCCGTGATGATTACATTTAAAGATGATGGACCGGGGATTGAACCGGATATCATGGACAAGATTTTTGACCCATTTTTTACGACCAAGCCAACCGGCCAGGGTACGGGGTTGGGGCTTTCGGTGAGCTACGGCATCATTGAAGACCACCAGGGTGATATTCAGGTGTCAAGTGAGGTCGGACGGGGAACGGAATTCCGCATCCGGCTGCCCATGGGCAAACAGACCACCAAGCAGGACGCAATGTGATGACATCTCGTATACTGATCGTGGATGATGAGGCCGACATGCTGCGCCTGCTGCGCCGCAGTGTCAGCAAGGCGCTGGACTGCGAGGTTGAAACGGCGGACAGCGGTGAGGCCGCCCTGCGTCTGTTTGCACCCGGGGCCTTCGATCTCGTCCTCCTGGATATCCGCATGCCCGGCATGGACGGCATGGCCGTGCTGGAAGAGATTCAGGCCCGGGCCCCCGGGTTCGCGGTGATCATGATGACGGCTTACGGGGCAATCGAGGTGGCGGTCGAGGCCCTGCGCAAGGGAGCCTACGACTTTATCACCAAACCCTTCGATCACGAAGACCTCATCCATCATCTGCGCAACGCACTCGAGCGTGGCCGCCTGCTGCAGGAGAATATCGTTCTCAAAAAGCAGGTCAGCGCCACCGAGACCTTCCAGGGCCTGGTCGGGGCCAGTCCGGTGATGCAGGGCGTCTATGACACCATTGGCATGCTTGGTAAATCGGACTTGACGGTCCTGATCACCGGGGCATCGGGAACCGGCAAAAACCTGGCCGCCCAGGCCCTGCACGACCTCAGCGCCCGGCGAAAGGGGCCTTTCGTACGGGTCAGTTGCCCTACGGTTCCGGAGAATATCCTGGAAAGCGAGTTGTTTGGATACGCCAAGGGCGCCTTTACCCATGCGTCCAGCGACCACAAAGGCCTTTTTGAAGCCGCGCATGGCGGCACGATTTTTCTGGACGAAATCGGGGATATTGCGCCCTCCATCCAGACGAAGCTGCTTCAGGTGCTGGAGAACAACGAGTTCAAACCCCTCGGGCGCAACCGCACGGTCAAGGTGGATGTGCGCGTCCTGGCCGCCACCAACCGCGATCTGAAAGCGAAAATGGCAACTGGGGAGTTTCGGGAAGATCTCTATTACCGCCTCTGCGTCGTAGAGTTGCCGATGCCGGCGCTTGCCGAACGCCAGGAAGATTTGCCGCTCCTGGTGGATTATTTTCTGGATCGGTATTGCGGGAAATACGGGCGGGAAAAAAAGCGCCTGGCACCCGACGTCATGCCGCAGTTGATGGCCCATGAGTGGAAAGGCAACGTACGGGAACTGGAAAATGTCGTCAAACGAGCCGTGGTCATGTCCACCGGAGCGGCCATCACGATGAACGATCTTGGCTGGAAAGAGGGGACATGTGTGGCCGGACTGGAAACGGACGATCTGACCACGATCCCTTACCGGGATGCCAAAGCCTCCGTATTGACCCAATTCAATACCCGCTACCTGGAAAAAGCCCTCGAAAAATCCGGCGGCAACGTTACCCAGGCGGCGCGTGCAAGCGGTTTGGAACGCCAGTCATTTCAGCAGATCATGCGCAAGTACGGTCTTCGTTCCGATACCTTTCGCAAGGGTGCCATTGATTAATGGCACTGCCACGGTTGTCTGCTAAATTTCATAACTATCCAATAAAATTATCATAATTCAACTATTTCGTTTTCGGATGGACGCTTGCCGGCCGTTTGAGGCCGTGGGGGCCGGTGTCGACGCCTTACGGGGTGCCGCTTAAAATTATGATAATTATAATGATATCATATGGATATGGCTATGATTCGCTTTTTGTCGGCTTTGGCACACTTCTTGTTAATCTTCCGAAGAATCACTGGCGCCATGGCATGCTGGTACGGCAGACGCATGGCGGCAAACCGGCTGACCGGCCACACATGGCCGGGGAGATTGTCGTCGCCACAGCCGGGAAAGTTATTTTAGGGCAAGCACGTCTTAAGGGATTTCCCGGTGGTGCCGGGCGGCATTGCACCGGAAGCGATATGAATCCATTTATTCACTTTCAGAACGGAGGTTTGAGGACATGAAGAAACCCTTTCTACTCATCATGATGCTGGCGCTGATGGGGCTTGCCCTGGCAGCACCGATTAGCGGCATTGACAAGGCCCAGGCCATGACCCTGGAGGAAGCCATTGCCCAAACGCCCACCGGTACGGATCCGGGTCAGATCGATCCCACTGCCGAGCCTGGATTTCTGGGCATTCCCGGTGCGCCGCAACCCAACCTGGTCTACGGGTTCTTGTGGGCGATCTGGGTAGGCTGGATCTTTTCCACGGTAGGCGCTTTCGGCGGCATCATGGCCGGCGTGGGGCACATTACCATTTTCGGGTTGGCGGATTATGCCAAGAGCTTTGGCAAGGGGTCGCCCATGAACACCCTCGTGACCGATTCGATCCGGGTGTCCAACCAGTGGCTCGTGGGAATGAGCGGGCTGATTTCCAGCACCAACTACTACCGCATGGGCCGCTTAGTGGCCCCGCTGGGCATGTGCCTGGCCATCGGCGGCGTGGGCGGTTCCTGGTTGATTCCGGCCCTCACGGCGGGCAAAGTCAGCCTGCGCGACTACATCGGCTACTTCGGCCTGATCGTGCTGCTGCTGGGTATCATGCTGATCCGGGAAACCATGCCTTCCGGTATGGCCAAAAAGAAAAAAGCCAAAGAGGCCGCGGCGGCATTTGAGAAACAGGTCAAGGCCGGCGGGGCGACCAACGACGGTGTTAAAGTCCTGGAAGGCAGCTGGACCGTGATGCTCATCGCCCTTGCTCTGGTGGTGGCCAGCGCCCTGTGGGCCAACCTGGCCAGCGGCATGAAAGTTGTCGCCTATGCGTTGGCGGTTGCCGGCTGGATCGCAACCTTTTTTGCCGGAACCATCCGTTTCACCTTCTATGGCGTTGAATTCAGCTTCAAGGCCTTCATCCCCATGCTGGGTGGTATCTTCATCGCGGCCCTGGCCTCCTTTCTGGGAATCGGCGGCGGCTTCCTTTTCGTGCCCTTCCTGACCTCGGTGGCGGGCCTGCCCATGTTCCTGGTCGCCGGCACCAGTGCGCTGGTCGTGCTCGTGGGAATGATCGTGTCCATTTTCAGCTATATGGTGGGCAAAGGCGTTTTGGTCTACTGGGGCTTTATCGGCGCCGAGCTGGTGGGCATCTTCGTGGGGTCCATGATCGGACCGCGGACGTCCAAATACATTCCGGACATCTGGCTGAAACGTCTGTTCGTCCTGCTGGCCTTTTACGTGGGTATTCGCTACACCACGAAGGGGTTTCTGGGATATTCCATCCTGCCGCCGTTCTAAACAACCGGCAGTGATTTAGTGCATCGCGTCCCGGGAGATGGCCATGGGCTTCTCCCGGGATGCTTCGACCGCAACCGAAGGACCGATATGTCAGCGAACCTCGAGATCCTCTATCAGCAGGCTGATGCCGCCCTGGTTTTCTTTTTTCGCCTGGTGGAGAACCCCATGCTGGGCTATCTGATCGGGATTGCCGTGCTGGCGCTCATCTGTGCGGTGATCGGCGACCTGACGATCGGCCTGGCCTTCCGTTTCAATGGTGCTTTTTTCAAACGGGACAACCAGGAACTCATCCGCATGCAGAACAAGTCCCTGCTGGCCCTGCAGGCCCGGGACAAAGAAAGCTACCAGGCCTGCAACCAAGTGGCCAACGATTCCTTCGGCAAGGTGTTTTTTTCACAGATCGCCCTGGGGGCCTCTTCGCTTTGGCCGGTGCCGTTTGCGCTGCAGTGGCTCAGCGGGCGTTTTGCCGATGTGGCCTTTCTGCTGCCGATACCACTGGGCGCAAGGACTGAAGTGGGCTATGCGTTTACCTTTATCCCCATGTATATTTTGATGCGGATTCTCTTCGGGCAGGTCAAGGACCGCCTGCCGGGCTACCGCCGTTTGACGGCGCTGCCGGATGAGGACGACGGGGAAGAGGAAACCATGCTGCGTGTCGGCGATGTCCTCAAGGACAAGGTCTCGCAGAAGGTATAGTGCGGTTTTCGGTATAGAAAATAAGTTGGTGTCGGTTGTGGCGTTGGGACGTTGTGCGCCGCCGCCGGTTGCGATCGACCAGCCCCTCCTCATAAGGCTTCCCTGCTCAGGACTTCTTTTTTTCGATTTCAGCCCGCAGTTTTTTTTCCATTTCCTCGAACAGGCTTTTTTTCTTCTTTTTTTGGTCGGCCTGCAAGGCGGCGATGCGGCTGGCGGCATTTTGCTGCGCCGTCTGGAATTTACTCAGTTCGTTCTGCAGTTTGTCCGGCGCGTCTTCTTTGGGGATGTCTTCTATTTTCAGGTGATCCCGCACAAAAAGGCGCACGCCATAGGCCCCTTTGACGGTTTCCAGCGCACCGATGTCTTCCAGGCGGCGGCAGATAAAACCGGTTCGCTCGCCGGACAGGTTGAGCATCTGGCACACCTGATCGAGATCCGGCGGGGTCTGGTCCCGATGGGCCAGCAGGCGCACCGCGGCCACGAAAAGGTGGGCACTCTCGTAGAGGGATAGTTTGTCTTTCGTTGTCACGGGGTATCTCCTTGGGCCTGCGATGGTCCCGAGCCTGCAACCCCATCGGCATCTTGACAGGGTGTCCGGCGAAGAGTAACATTTGGCGCACTTTTGTCAAGCAGCCATCGGGGTGCTTGGGTTAGGAATCAGGGGCACGCCGGCGCCGCATCAACCGATCCTGGTCGTGCACCGACATGCGCGTTCCGACACCTTCGCTTCCTGTCGATCCATCAAACCATGTAAAGTATGCTGACCGCCGGAAAGGGTGCCGGAGGGTGCCGCAAACCCGGCATTCATCGAATTCAAAGGGGGATGCCATGACGGAAATTATTGATGTAAGCGCGCGCGAAATCCTGGACTCACGAGGGAATCCGACGGTCGAGGTTGACATTCTGACCGCCTCCGGCGCGCTGGGTCGCGCGGCGGTGCCGTCCGGTGCGTCCACCGGCAAGCGGGAAGCCCTCGAACTGCGCGACAAGCGTTCCAAGCGTTTTGGCGGCAAGGGCGTTCAAAAAGCGGTGAGCAACGTCAACGATGTGATCGCACCTGAAATCATGGGGTTGGATGCCGCTGACCAGGTCACCCTGGATCAGAAGATGCTGGCCATTGACGGGACGGCCAACAAAGCTAAGCTGGGTGCCAATGCCATCCTGGGCGTTTCCATGGCGGCGGCCCGTGCGGCCGCGGCCGCTTTCGGCCTGCCGCTGTTTCGCTATCTGGGGGGCATCAATGCCCGCTGCCTGCCCATGCCCATGATGAACATCCTGAACGGCGGGGCGCATGCCGCCAATAATCTCGATATCCAGGAATTCATGATTATCCCGGTGGGGGCCAAATCCATCCAGCAGGCGGTTCAGATGGGGGCGGAAACCTTTCATGCCCTGAAGAAAATTCTCAAAGACAAGGGACTGAATACGGCCGTCGGGGACGAGGGCGGGTTCGCTCCCGACCTGGCATCCAATGAGGATGCCATCAAGCAGATCATGGCGGCCATCGAGGCGGCCGGGTACAAGGCCGGCAGCGACATCGGCATCGCCCTGGATGCGGCGGCCAGCGAATTCTACAAGAAGGGTAAATACCACCTGCAGTCTGAAGGCCGCCAGTTGAACGCCGAGCAGATGGTGGCCTATTACGCCGAACTGGTCGAACGTTATCCGATTCTTTCCATTGAAGATGGGCTGGCCGAACAGGACTGGGACGGCTGGGAACTGATGACGGATCGGCTGGAGTCATCGGTCCAGCTGGTGGGTGACGATATTTTTGTCACCAATCCCAAAATTTTCCAGAAAGGCATCGAGCGGGGCATTGCCAATTCGATCCTGATCAAGCTGAACCAGATCGGCACCGTGACCGAAACCCTGGATGCCATCGAAATGGCCAAACAGTCCGGCTACACCACGGTCATCTCGCACCGCTCCGGTGAAACCGAAGACGCCTTCATCGCGGATCTGGCGGTGGGGGTCAACGGCGGTCAAATCAAGACCGGTTCGCTGTCGCGTAGCGACCGGGTGGCGAAGTACAACCAACTGATACGGATCGAGGAAGCCCTCGGCACGGCGGCCACCTTTTCGGACGATTTGCTGTAGCGCAAGGAAGACACCCACCATGATCATTGCACAGCGCGCTAATAGGATGCGGATTCTGTCGGCGGTTTTACTGGCCCTGGTACTTACGGCGATGCCGAAGACCGCCGACGCCTACGTGTTGATGGGGGAGCATGTCCTGGAGCTGATGGTCAAGGCATTGGGCCGGGCCGACACCCTTGAGGTGACCCAGACCGTGACCCTCAGCACCGCAGACATCCCCCCGGCGCCCGCGACCCTGTCGGAAACGGTGCGGATCCGGTTCCCGGTCGACTTTCGTGCGGACGGAGCCGGTGATGGCTACCAGCGCCAGATACTGATATCCGGGGGGCAGGTGCTGCGGGCCGTCAACGGCGTTATCCAGGAAGGCACACCGCCGCGCTATGCCCGCTATGCCGACACCATGATGGTCAAACCCCGTTCGGCCATGGCGGATCATCTCCTTGCGATGGGGGTCGATGTCAGCGTGTCCAGCCTGGGGCGGCTGGAAGACCGCTACGGGTATGTGGTGGGCGCCCGTTTCCCGGATGAGAATGCCGCCCAGTTATGGGTGGAAAAGGATACCTTTCTTCCGATGCGGCTGCTGTTGCCCCCGACGGCCATGGCGTCCGGCGAGGGGCCGGTTGAGATCCGCTACCGGAACTGGACTTTCGTGGACGGACTGGCCTATCCCATGCATATCGTGCTGTGGCAGAATCACCAGATCAAAGAGGAAATCCGGGTGGATCGGCTACAGGTCAACCCGGTGTTGTCCGGTGACCTATTCAATTTTGCCGCCCTTCGCCAGGCATGGTCCCGACCGGCGGCGGTCCTCAATGATCCCGCGCCTTACCTGCCGGAAGGCGACGTGCCGGGTGTGACCGAATCGGAGAAAAAAAATTGACAAAGCTCTTGCACTTCCGGTCACATTCTGGAATATATCGGAGCCGTGAATCGGGCGGTATCGGAGGCGCCCGCATCACCGGTCGGAGAGCTTTAAATGGCGTGACAACCCTCACTATTGTAGAACAGCCGCAGTCTGAGCGCACATGGGGTATTTGCTGAACCAATTTCACGGCGTTAACCATCGACAACCCCACACCCCCCTCCTCTTCATTCGTTTTTCAATAATTGTCCGTCCTGATTGCCGCAAGGTGTTTGGCCGTCGTGGGAATCGGGTACAGGGCTATTTTTTTCATTTTAACGGTGCCGGAGAGTTTTTATGAGCAGCAATACGAAATTCATTTTTGTGACGGGTGGCGTTTTATCGTCGCTGGGAAAAGGGTTGGCCTCGGCGGCCATCGGGGCGCTCCTGGAAAGCCGGGGATTGACGGTAACGATTCAGAAACTGGATCCGTATATCAATGTGGATCCCGGCACGATGAATCCCTTCCAGCACGGTGAAGTCTACGTGACCGACGACGGTGCGGAGACGGACCTCGATCTGGGGCATTACGAACGGTTCACCCATGCCCAGCTCGGACAGGACAATAATTTTACGACGGGTAAAATCTACAACACGGTGATCCAGAAGGAACGCCGGGGGGACTACCTCGGGGGAACGGTGCAGGTCATTCCGCACATTACGGACGAGATCAAAGCCTCCATCCGCCTGGCCGACAAGGGCGTGGATGTGGTCATCGTCGAAATCGGCGGCACCATCGGTGATATCGAGAGCCTGCCTTTTCTGGAAGCCATCCGTCAATTCCGGGGCGATGCCGGCAAGGAGAACACCCTTTACATCCATGTCACCTTGGTGCCCTACATCAGTACCGCCGGGGAGGTCAAAACCAAACCGACCCAGCACAGTGTCAAGGAACTGCGTAGCATCGGGATCCAGCCCGACATCCTGCTGTGCCGCACCAGCAGTACACTTACCAGTGACATCAAACGCAAGATTGCCCTCTTCACCAATGTGGATGAAGACGCCGTCATCACCGCCAAGGACGTCGGCTGCATCTACGAGGTGCCGCTGAATTTCCACAGCGAGGGACTCGATCAAAAAATCATCGAAAAACTGAATATCTGGACCCGGGCGCCGCGGCTGGAAGCCTGGGGTGATCTTGTACAGAAGCTCAAGGCCCCCCGGTCCGTCGTCAATATCGCCATCGTGGGTAAATATGTCGATTTGACGGAATCGTATAAAAGCCTGAACGAGGCCCTCTATCACGGGGGTATTCCCAACGATTGTCGCGTGAATCTGATTTTTGTCGATTCGGAAACGATCGCCCCGGATACCTGCAGTCAGGCCTTGATGGAAGCGGACGGCATTCTGGTGCCGGGGGGCTTCGGCTCGCGCGGCATCGAGGGGAAGATCTGCACGGCCCGCTATGCCCGCGAAAACAAGGTGCCCTATTTCGGCATTTGCCTGGGAATGCAGGTGGCCGTGGTGGAATTTGCGCGGCATGTGGCGGGATTGGAGAAGGCCAACAGCTCCGAGTTTGATCGGGCGACACCTTACCCGGTGATTTATCTCATGACCGAATGGCTGGACGACAAAACCGGCCGGATCGAGACCCGGGACGAGTCCTCGGACAAGGGGGCCACCATGCGTCTGGGCGCTTATCCCTGCCGGCTGCGCGCGGATACCATGGCATCACGGGCATACGGTCAGGAGAATATATCCGAGCGTCATCGCCATCGCTATGAATTCAACAATGCCTTCCGGGACCAGTTGGAGGAAAAGGGACTTGTGGTGAGTGGGACGTCCCCCGGTGGGGAGTTGGTGGAAATTGTGGAGTTGCCGGATCATCCCTGGTTTCTAGGATGCCAGTTCCATCCCGAGTTCAAGTCGCGGCCCATGGCGCCGCATCCCCTGTTTCGCGAGTTTATCCGGGCGGCCTGTGAAAACGCCAAGCGGCGTGCGTCATCCTAAAAGAGCATTATTCATGCCCGTCCGGCCCGGCCGCGGCGGACCGCTTGATGGCCTTACATCCCGCCAACACCTGCCGACCGCTTATTCTGTCCGGGAAGGGGAGGACTGGTCGATGTCCACGATTGTTTCACCGGCGGTGTAGCGGGCGGTGCGGTAGCGGGTGATGCCCATCAGTTTATTCGTGATTTCTCCCATTTTCTCGGTCTGGTTTTTGATCCCGGCAATCTTTTTGTATAGCGGATCGTCGGGGGCCACTTTCAGCATGAGCAGTTCCGCATACCCGGATATGCCCTGAATCGGCTGATTCAGCTTGTGGCATACCGCACCGGCCATTTCCAAGGCCGCTTTCAGTTTTTCACTGTCCAGGCGATCATCCTGGGCGTGTCTGCTGGCGGTGATGTCCTGCAGGATGAACAGGCGGGCGACCCGCCGGCCGTGGCGGCGGATGGGGGCGATGCGCAGATGAAAAACGCCCCGCCCTTCGTCCAGGTCCAGTTCGATGTCCTCCCGAATTTCTTCCGCGGCCCGCTCGCGATCCACCAAATGCCGGATGGGGCCCAACACGATTCGGGCCGAACGTCCCACAATGTCGGTGGCCGATTCCCCGATCAAACGGCAGGCGGCCGGATTGATTTCCACCACCCGGTCCCGCCGGTCCAGAATGATGACGCTGTCCGGGAGGCTTTTGACGACGGCATCATGGCCGATGGGGATCACGTCGAACAACCGGCCGTAAAAGACGGCCCAGCCCAGAAGCACGACCGAGAGGGTGAAAAGGAACGGCGTCGGATCCACTTGGGTGTGCGTGATATCGGCCCCGGTGAGGTAGAACGCATTGCCCAGCCAGGGGACCAGGCACGATATTAACAATATCCAGCGCTGGCCCCGATACCACTGCGGCGTTCGGTTGAGGGATAGTCCGATCAACAGGCATCCGGCGGCCAGGAGCGCATAGCAATATATGGTGTGGACCCAGAACCACATGCCAAACGTGCGCACCAGGATGTCGATCCCACCTTCGGTTTCGAGCCTGACGGAATCCAACACGAGGCCGTGGCGGG
The DNA here is from genome assembly GCA_014237395.1 of Desulfobacteraceae bacterium. Taxonomy (GTDB): domain Bacteria; phylum Desulfobacterota; class Desulfobacteria; order Desulfobacterales; family UBA5852; genus JABZFP01. Next base: position 855,428 of record JABZFP010000030.1, read on the forward strand.
CACTTGTGATCGCCAGCAGACTGGTGGCCATCGGTATGGCCAGGCCGGCGGCCAGCCGGCGGCCGGAAAGCCAGCCCGCTTTTCCCGTATAGGTCAGCAGGAAGGCCAGCCAGAACACGGGAACGTAGGGGATCGCCAGATACTGGGCTTGGGCCCAGAAGCGTTTCCCGGCGATGCCCACCGCCGCCAGCTCCAGACCATACATGGCCGTCCAGGCACCCATGGCCAGCATCAGCAGGGTGAAGTAGGCCGAGCCGGGCGTATGGCGGTAGCGTCCGGCAATGAAAAGAAGCCCGAAACAAACAGCGCTGGCCCCCAAGAGAGGGGTCATAAACGGATTATAAATCCACGTCATTGCGATTCATCTTTGTCGACCCCTGACGGTCAGGTGGCCCGGGACACGATGCGTTCCCCGATTTTTTCGGCCGAGCGACCGAAGAGTTCGTCCATTTCAATCAGATTCAGAAGTCGGTCTTCCCACACGACATTGTTTTCCTGCACGATACTGCGAATATTCTCGTATTTGCCTCCCAAGGCTTTGATCCGGTCTGCCAGGGGCACGGCCGCGTAAAAGCGGACATTCAGCAGGAGCAGGTATTCGATAACATTGGAGCGGGTGGGGCGGTCGGAAATAACGGGGACGATCAGAATACTGCGATCGTCCTTGCGCCCTTTCCCGATATAGACATTGCCTTCCCGCACGATGATTTTTTTGGTCCCCTTGAGGCGCTGATCCGTTTCCACCCGGGAGGGGATCGACGCCAGGACACCGGCTTTTTTGATGATGTCGATGGAGGTCTCCTCGGTGATTTCCCCCAGCAGATCCAGTTGGGAAATGCGGTAGAGAATGGCGCCGTGGATGGTTTCCACGATGGCCTGAAGATTTTTGAGGACCAGTACATTGCGGTTGGTCAGCTGGGATGTGCTCAAACCGTATTCGGCCAGGGTATTGAAAAGTAGACCTTCCAATTTTTCACTGATGCGGCTGGTGCCGACCGTGACGGTTTTGGCCTGGTGCTTGATGGCATCCACCGGTCGTGACATGGCATTGATCCCCCGGGCCATCACGGCGAAAAAGGTTTCCAGCATATTGCGGGCGGTCCCTTTGCGTCCGAAGTCGATTTCAAAATCGGAAACCGGCAGTCGGCCGGCCAGATATTTCAGGAGCAGGGTCAGGTCCGAGGTTATTTCCAGGCCGAGGGCCGCCGGCAGGCGGTGATGTGTTTTGCGTTGACGAAACTCACCATAGAAGGCGGCAAATTCCTGACGAAATGATTTTTCAAGAACGAGTTCGTAGATATCCAATCCCTGTTCGGCGCTGTCGGCCAGGGTGCGCTGAATCTTTTCCTGGAAATGGTACAGGAAACGTGAGCCTTCGTTGATGGCCAGGGCCGCGTAGTACCCCCACAAGTGACCGACTAGGGTGTTGAGAACCGGGGCCAGGTGCTCGCTGGCGCGCGGGACATGGAAGACGTCTTCGGCGTATGGGGCAAAGCGGTCTTCCTGTTCATCGGCAATGACGATAGGCGTGGCCTTGTGGGCTTTGAAAATAGCGGTGTCCTTGATGATGTCGCCAATGACCGTGCCGCGGCATCCGGCCGCGCACACGATGATCAGCGGCTCCGAAGACAAGTCGATATGCTTTTTATCCTCCACGTAATCCGAGGAGATGGTCTTGTAGCACAACTCGCTCAGCTTGATGCGGATTTCGTCGGCGGAGGCTTTGTTGGGGCCGCTGCCGACGGCCGCCCAATACGTTTTGGTGACGGCCAGGCGCCGTGCCGACGCGGCAATCGTTTCCTGCATGGCAATCACCTGGCGCATCTGGTCCGGCAGGGCCAGTAATTGCTGCAGTTCTCGGGTGATAAAAGCGTCGTCCCGCCGTCCTTTCAATCCGGCAATAAACAGGCTCAGCAGGGCACCGGCCACGATCTGGGAATAAAAGGCCTTCGTCGATGCGACGGACATTTCGATATCCCGGCCACTGCTGGTATAGATGACGCCGTCGACTTTAAAGGTCAGGTCGGAATCGCGCCGGTTGACGATCGCCAGTGTACGGGCGCCCCTTTCGCGGACCATATCGACGGTCCGGTTTGTGTCCGTGGTGGTGCCGGATTGGCTGATGGCGATCACCAGGGCGTCTTCCATCATCCGGCCCGCATCGGTTGCGTCCAGCATAAAACCGCTGAGCTCCGAGGCCTTGAGGGCGTTGATCTGAAGGGCCGGATCATCCAGGTAATAGGCCAGCAGGTTGGCGCAGGCCAGGGCCGCCACACCGGCCGTCCCCTGTCCGATGAAATAGATGCGTCGGATGCGGCCCTCGGCAACGGCCCGGCGTAGGTCGGGCGGGACCACCGCCGTGTCGAGATCGATGGCCCACGTGTTCTGCCGGCTGTCTTTGATTTTCCAGCGGTTGTAGAGGGTTTTGGCGACGGATTCCGGCGCTTCGGAAATCTCCTTGAGAAAGTAATGGGGAAAATCCTGACGATTGATGTCGCGTGAGGTCAGGGCGGTCTGCTTGATGTCGGCGTCCTGGAGGATGATCGGGGTGCCGTCGTAGTACATGGCCTGGATGCCGCCGCACCCGCCGACCGTATTCTGATCTAGGACGAAGATTTGTCCCTGGGTCGGGCCCTGGCGGCCCTCAACGATTTTTTCGCCGTCCATTTTGAGATAGCGCTGGGTCTGCTCGATAAAGCCATAGACTTCCGACGTCGGCATGTAGTGGTCCCGGGCCAGACCGATGAAGATAGCCTGACCGCTGCCGCGCTGTGCCAGAAAAAGTTTGCCGGGTGCCAGGGCGGTGTGCATGGAAATGGCATGGGACCCTTCGAAGTCATTGACGGCCCGCCGGAAGGCCTCGACCAGATCGTGTCCCTGGCTGAGGTGCTGGCTGATCTGCAACGGGATGATCTTCGTATCGGTGGATATTTCTTCCTGAATTTGATCGCCCCCGGTCTCGAAGGTGGCTTTCAAGGCCATGAAATTGTCGATGTCGCCGTTCAGGCAAACATGCATCGGGCCTTGAAGCCCTTCGGGATGGCGCATCGTGCGGGCATCGAGGGGGTGGCAATTGGCTTCGTTGATCGCGCCCACCGAGGCCCAGCGGGTGTGGGAAGAGACCGTATGATGACGCCGCCGGCATCCGGCCAGTTTTTGCAGGATGGGATCGTTGCGGATTTCGTTGCGGATAAACCGGATGTTGTCGCCCAGGCTGCCGATTTCGGCAGCGACCTTGTAGACGATGGAAATCGTCACATAGGGCCGGCCATCGGCATCGGCGGCGGTGTGGATATCCATGCCGCGGTTGCCCAGAACGCTCTGTTGCGCACGCCGGCACATGTTGCCGTGCATGTCGGGGTCGGCATGCTGTTTCAGCTCGTCTTCAAACTGGTGGAAAACCGCTTCGTCCAGCATGAACATCAAGGACATGCCGGCCGAGTCGCGGCCCCTGACCTCCAGATGATCGATGCTGTTCAGGACGGCATTGATGTTGTAGAAGACTTCGACGGTTTCGGGGGTGGTGCCGTTGTGTCCGGCCGCCATCAGGGTTTCGATTTTCTCCATATTGGCCAGCAGTTCACGATCGAGGCACCAGGCGATATCCGCCAGGGTTTCAAGGTGCCCCGAAACACATTCCCCCTCGGCGGCGTGCAGATGGCCCAATTGGGCCGCGAGAAGGCGCTGTTCTTCGATAAGGAAGGTTTGCATCCGAGCCGCCAGCGCTCCCAGACGGCGACGTTGTCCGTCATCGCTGAATAATTTGTAAAAGGCCGATTTGTGTTTGAAGCTGTCGGCGGCGTTTTTCAGCGATTGCAGGTGGGCTTCGCCTCCCAGAAAGGCATCCGCCAGGGCCAGCCCTTTTTGCCGGCAGGCATCGAGGCCGTGGGCCATACAGATATCCAGCAGCGCCTCCATCTGGTCGACGGTCGTCTCGTCGGTGGCATTGTTGCCCCCTTTGACCGCCACAATTCCGGCCAGCCCGCAGCCGAGCCATGACAGGCGCAGTGGGAAAAAAACGACGGCCCCCTCGGGGACGGCTGCCAGATGACGCCCCCAGAAAACAGGTCGACGGCCCCAGCGGGCCATGGTCGTCATCGCCAAGCCAAGCCGGCGGCGAGCGCTGGATGAAGCGGTGTGCGTGTAGGGTATCATGCGTCATTATCCTTGCGGGTTTGGGTTAGCCAGCGGGACACGATGGCCACGTCCTCGGGGCGGTCGACGCCCAGGCTCTGATGGCGTGTTTCCACCGTGCGGATCGGGATGCCGTTTTCCAGCAGGCGCAGTTGCTCCAGCTTTTCGGTTTGTTCCAACCGGCCGGGGCCGAGGGCCACAAACCGCCTGAGGGCGGTCATGCGAAAGGCATACAGGCCGATATGCCGGAAATAGACCGCCGGTTGATCGTCCCGGGCATGGGGAATGGCCGCGCGGGAAAAATAGAGGGCATCCCCGGCGTGGTTTACGACGACCTTGACCTGGTCGCGATCCATCCGCTGGGCCGGGTCCATGCGGCTGATCAAGGTCGCCACCTGAACGTTTTCGGCAGCGAAGGGCCGGACGAGTTCCGACAGCATTTCCGGGTGCAGGGCCGGCTCATCACCCTGGATATTGATCACGACAGCGGTTTCGGGCAGCCCGAGATGGTCGGCGGCTTCCAGGACACGGTCCGTGCCGCTGGGGTGATCGGGCCGCGTCATGACAAAAGGAACCTGGTGGGTGTCCGCCGCTTCCGCAATGCGCCGGCTGTCGGTGGCCAATACCACCTGTTCCAGTTCCGGGCACCGGCGTGCGCGCTGGAAGACATGCCAGAACATGGGTTTTCCCAGGATAGGCGCCAAGGGTTTGCCGGGAAACCGGGTGGACCCATAGCGGGCCGGGATGATGCCGAACACCCGATTGATTTTCGTTTGTGTCATATGGCGTTATCCTCGCAGCACCTTGCGCCCTCAGCTGCCGTTTGCCGGTGAGCCGGAACCCAATCCGATCGCAGTCCAATACGTGGCGTCATGATGACTTGCGGGCCGCAGCGATCCGGGGGCGGAAATATTCCTGTATCGCCAGGCGGGCGTATTCGCCGGCCCGGCGTCCAATGTATTTTTCGTGGGCCACTACGACCGATACCGCAATGGCCGTTTGGCTTGCGGTGTGCCGGGCAAATCCCACAAACCAGTCATAGCGGGCATCGTGGGTCTTATTGTCGATGGATCCTGTTTTACCGCCAATGACGAGCTGAGACAAGACACGATCTTTGGCTCGGTTACGGAAAATTTTGCGGGCGGTTCCCCGGCTGACGGTTTCCCGCATTAATCGCTCCAGCTCCAGCGCGGTTTCGGGTGTCACGGCGCGGGCTTCCTGCTTCGGACCGGAACGATAGAGAACCCGGCCCTGGGGGCCAGTGATACGGTCCACGATGGTCGGTTCCAGGAGCATGCCCGCGTTGGGCACGACGGCCGCCAGAAGGGCGCCGTGCAAAGGGGAAATTACCGTTTGGCGGTTGAAGCCGCTGGCCACTTCAGCCCACTGGTAGGCATCGTCGGTGACGGGCGCCTGGCTTGGCGGCACGGGCAATTCAAACGGGATAGCGCGGTTGAATCCGAAGGCGGCGGCATATTGTTCCAGTGCCTGTTGGCCCAAACAGTGGCTGCCCAGTTTGCCGAAAACCGGATTGACCGATTCGGCGAAAGAGGCGGCCAGGGTGGTCTTGTGGGTGTAGCGATTGTTGATGTCTTTGAGCTGCGATTTGTAAAGGGTGTGCTTGGCCCCGTTGTACGTCAGTGTCGAACGGCTGGAAAGGTTACAGTGCTCCATGGCGGCGCCGGCCGTGACAATTTTAAAAATACTGGCCGCCGGAAAGTGCGGATCGAGGCAGGGGTTGCCGGCCGGATCGCGTTGATCATAGCCGACCAAGGCCAGGATGCGCCCCGAGGCGGCCTCCATGACCACGATGGCGATATAGCGCGAGGTTCGCTCGTAGAGGCGTTCGTGAAGATAGTGTTGCAAGGTCTCGTCAATGCTGGGCTCGATCGACAGTTTCTGGTCTCCCCAGCGGACGTCGAACCGTTTGGCCACCAGATCCGACAAAGGCCGGTCGGCCAGCAGGTCTTGAACGTCGGCCTTGGAAAGCAGCGGACCGCTCGTGGTGCCCACGGCGGCTTGCGCCGGCCGGGGCGTACCGGTCGGGGGCGGGGGCACGGCTGGTTTGTGGACGATCATCCAGAGAACCACAAGGACCGCGGCCGCCAGTATCCCACCGCGTATCAGCAGGCGATGCCGGTCGGTCCGTCCCCCCCTGCCGCGTTTGAGCTGCGTCTGGTAGTCGCGCCAACTGGGGCGTCGTCCGTTGCCGGGTGACTGTTTGTGCGGGAAATTGAACTTCACCGTTTATTGATATCGATTCGCCGGCGCCGCACGTATTCGCTTCGGGCCGGCGTCCTTTGAGTTTTGATCAAGCCCGCGCCAGGCGATGTGGCCCGCTGGCTTGAATTAAATCGCCGCCGCAAGGCGAGGGAAACCGCCGATCACAGGTTTCAACGGGTCCTAACTGATGCGCGCGCCGGGCCGGGCCGGTTTGTCCACGCTTGAAATGGTGCACTGGTCACCGTCTACGGCGGCGAGAAGCATGCCCTGGGATTCAATCCCCATAAGTTTTGCGGGTTTCAGGTTGGCGACAATGATGACCTGCTTTCCAACGAGCGTTTCCGGGCGATAAAAAGTGGCAATGCCGGCCACGATGGTGCGGCGCTCTCCCATATCCACCTCGAGTTTGAGCAGTTTTTTGGCTTTGGGAATGGCCTCCGCGGTGATGACGGTGGCCACCCGTAGATCGACGTTGGCAAAGTCGTCGATACCGATCAGGGGTCTCAGGGGCGGGGTGAGTTTTTCAGACACCGCTGTTTTCCTTTTATTTTCAGTCGTTGATGTCACATCCACTCTCGGAAAAAGGCTTTTGGATTTGGGCAGCGGGGAACCGGGCTGCAACGTTTTCCATGCGCCAATGCGATCCAGGCGATAAAAATCGGCATCGGGATCCAGACCAAGGTGCGCCTGCATTTCACGGGCGGTGTCGGGCATGACGGGGTAGATCAGGCCAGCGATGACCCGCAACCCCTCCAACAGGTTGTAGATGACACACTCGAGCTGCTTGCGGCTCGATGGGCGTTTGGCCAGTTCCCAGGGGGCCGATACGTCGATGCATTTGTTCAGACAGCCGATGAAGGCCCACACCGCGATAAGCCCCTTGTGAAATTCGAAGCGGTCCATGGTCTGTTCGAATTCGGTCATGGCACGGGCGGCCTCTGCTTCCAGATCGAGGTGCATCTCTTTGTCGACACTGGGATCGATGGGGGGGACCTGGCCGTCAAAGTATTTGTGGGCCATGGCGAGTACGCGGGAAAAGAGATTGCCCAGGTCATTGGCCAGATCGCTGTTGATCCGTTGCACAAAGGCGTCTTCGGAAAAACTGGAATCCAGCCCGAAGACCATGTCCCGCATGAGGAAAAACCGGAAGGCGTCTAGACCATAGGTGGTTTTCAGGGCCAGGGGTTCCACCACGTTGCCGATGGTTTTGGACATTTTGGTCTGATCGACATTCCAGTAGCCATGCACGTTGAGATGCCGATAAACGGGGATGCCGGCGGCCTTCAGCATGGTTGGCCAATAAATCCCGTGCGGCTTCAGGATGTCCTTGGCCACGATGTGCTGGGCCCGGGGCCAGAATTTCTTGAAGCGGTCACCGTCCGGGTAATCCAGGGCGGACACATAATTGAGAAGGGCGTCGAACCACACGTAGGTGACATAGTTCGGGTCGAAAGGAAGCGTGATGCCCCACTGGAGGCGGCTTTTGGGGCGTGAGATGCAGAGGTCCTCCAGGGGCTCCTTTAGAAACGAGAGGACTTCGTTGCGGTAGCGTTCCGGTCGGATAAATCCCGGATTGCGGTTGATATGCTCGATAAGCCAGTCCTGGTAGCGGCTCATGCGGAAAAAATAATTGGATTCCTTGATGACTTCCGGGGCCTTGTCGTGGTCCGGGCATTTACCGTCCACCAACTCGCGTTCGGTGTAAAACCGTTCGCAGCCGAAGCAGTACAGGCCCTCGTATTCGCTGTAGTAGATGTCCCCGTTGTCATATATTTTCTGGAGGATCTGCTCGACCACGGCCATATGTGAGGGATTGGTCGTACGAATGAAGGCGTCGTTGCTGATATTGAGTTCGGGCCACAGATTCTGGAAGAGCGCGCTGATGTGATCCACGTAGGCTTTGGGGGTCATCCCGCTGTCTTTGGCGGCCTGGACGATTTTATCGCCATGCTCGTCCGTTCCCGTCAGAAAATAGGTGTCACAGTCCCGCATGGTCTGAAAGCGCCGGGCAACATCCGCCACGATAGTGGTGTAGGCATGCCCCAGATGGGGTTTGGCATTCACATAATAGATCGGTGTCGTGATGTAGAAGGGTTCAGTCATTGGATTACTTTTGCTCCTTGACGATATTTTCAGGACTGAGTTCAACCTCTTTGCCCCCGTCGGACTGACGGATGACAAAGCGATTCGTATTCAGGTTATGGCGAATGACCTTGCCCAATCCTTCCGTCGTCTGGACGTTTCTCCCGATCTTGGGCAGGTTCGCCTTGAGCATTTTGTACGTTTCGTATTCGTAGGTCAGGCAGCACATCAGGCGGCCGCACTGCCCGGATATTTTGGTCGGATTGAGTGACAGCCCCTGCTCTTTGGCCATCCGAATGGATACCGGAGAAAATTTTTCCATAAACTGGGAGCAGCAGATTTCACGACCGCAGCGTCCGATGCCGCCACACATTTTGGCCTGGTTGCGGATGCCCACCTGACGCATTTCGATTTTGACGCCGATCTTTTTCACCAACATCTTCACCAGCTGGCGGAAGTCAACCCGTCCGTCGGCGGTGAAGAAAAAGGTGAGTTTGCTGGCGTCGAAGGTGCTTTCCACCGAAAACAGATTCATCTTGAGCTTCAAACGGGCGATGCATTGCTGGCAGTAATTGTGGGCAAACTGCTCCATATCCCTGTTTTTGTCCCGTTGGGCAAAATCCTTCGGGCTGGCAAGGCGGTGGACTTTTTTCAGCGGTTTTTTCCGGGGTTCGTCCTCCCGAGCTTTGGGGGGCACCGCCACGGTGCCAAACCCCAATCCCTGCTCGGTTTCAACGATAACATGATCGCCGAGTTCAAGAACATAGGCGCCGCAGTCAAAATCATAGATTTTACCGGCGGGCTTGAAACGGATACCGACAACTTTTTTCATCATGCTTCGACTTCCTTAAACGGCTGCCAGTTGCAGCACGAGATCTTCCATGGTCAGGCGTGGATTGGCATTGGCCTCGAGATGTTGGCGGGCACGCTGGACCGCCTTCATCCGGTCGATCAGGGCCTGGGGAGAGGTTTTGGCCGCTTCGGCCTGAACCTGGTGACGCAGGTCGCTGTTGACGATTTGTTCGGGCTGAAAGGGGAAAACGATCAAATCCCGGTACCACGTCATCAGCCATGCCAGCGTGTCAGGCAACAGCTTTTTGCCGTCGGCCAGTTTTTCGGCCAGGGCGAGCTTGGCGGTGGTCGACCGGCCGTCCAGGCGGCTGAGTTCATTGGCCAGCCAGTCCCGCCGGGGAATCCAGCCCGCTTGCACCATTTTGAGCGCGTGGGTGTAGCTTCCCTCGGCCAGGGCCGCCGCGGCCCGGGCTTCTTCCGGTGTCAGGGCGTCATCCTCCGTGAGCAGGCCGATCAGAACGTCGCGCGGCAGGGGGGAAAACCGGATCTGCTGACAACGGGACACAATGGTGGGCAGAAGATCGGCGGTCTGCTGTGCGGTCAGGATCAGCAGGGTGTTCTCCGGGGGCTCCTCCAGGACTTTCAGCAGGGCGTTGCTTGCTTCCATATTCATGGTGTCGCTGCCGGCGATAATGACGACCCGTTTTCCCTGTTCGAAGGGTTTGATCGTCAACTGTTGGATAAGGTCGCGAATGACCGCAATCCGAATCATGTTGCCGGAGGGCCGAAGGTGCAGAATATCGGGATGATTATCCGAAAGAATCCGACGGCATGAACGGCATCGGCCGCAGGCGTTTATCCGGGCCGCCGGGGATGTTTCCGAAGAGGATGCCGACAACGGCTGCGGGTCGTCGCAATTGCAGGCCATTGCAAACGCCCGCGCGGTTGTTTGTTTGCCGATACCGTCAATACCCGTAAAGACAAGCGCGTGGGGAATGTGGCCCTTCCGGAGCAGGGTGGTCAGCAGGCCAATGGCCTGCTGTTGACCCCGTATCAGATCAAATCCGTGCACAGCTAAGGTCGTCACCCCCGGCGTCAGTTGCTGAGGGGGCCGTCGACCCGTTCACGCAATTCTTTACCGGATTTGAAAAACGGGAGCCTTTTGGGTTTGATCACGACGCGGTCGCCGGTTTTGGGGTTGCGGCCGGTGTAGCTTTTGTATTCCTTGATAAAGAAGCTGCACAAGCCTCGGATCTCGACACGCTCACCCCGGGCCATGGCTTCCGCCATGTTATCAAAGAAAATTTGGACAACCCGGGCGGCTTCCGCCTTGGACATATTCGCTTCGGCTTTGAGCGCCGAGATGAGTTCCAGTTTATTCATACTACCTCCTTGGGGTTCGGTAGCGGATTACGCGTTTGATATTGGGTTATAATTAATCAAATGCCAGTAAAAAGTCAAGGGGTTATGATGCATATCCCTTTCCGCCACCGATGGCCTGCGAATTTATCGGGCTGGCCGACACCCCCCTTTTCGTTTCGTGTGAAGGCCTGAAAAAACGGTACCTGCCGGTATCGGCGGGATTAGCTGCTGCCAGGGAGAAACGGTTGCGTGCCGTCGGCCGGAATGACCTCCACATCCTGTTCGTCCACTTCGACACTGGCAAATTGCCCGAGCGCATCGATGTGGACGATCACCCGGTCACTGCCGCGGTAGCGGCTGAAGGTGCCGATGATGCCGGTAAACGGCCCGTTGACCACCATGACCCGGTCTCCTTTGCGAAATTTCGAGCCGGTCTGGACCTGGCTGTCACGGGAAACCATGATGCGCAGGGAATGGATAGTTTCGTCCGGGACGGCGACGGGGATCTGCTTGTTGCCGATCAGGCGCACGGCCCCCACCGTTTTGACGATGTCGATATGGTGGGTGGGATGCAGGTTGGATTTGACAAACACGTACCCCGGAAAAAGGGGGACATCGATCATGACTTTGCGGTCCCGCCGTTTACTGCGCACGCGCACTTTGGGCAGGAAGACGTCATGGGCTTTTTTCGTCAGACCGTCGTGCACAACGGTTTCGAAACGGCTTCGGGTATGCAGGACGTACCAGCGCCAGGTCAGTTCATTGGAATTCATTATGGGGACCACACTCCGTCGGGCCGGGCCGCAAGATGGCGGCGCCGCACCGGTATATCGTTTTGCGGGTTGTTATTGCAGCCCGATGGAACCTAGACCGTAAAGGTTGAACATGAACGAGATTTCTTTGTCGTCATCCTCGTCTGAGTAGCGCACATCAAAGGACCAGCACTGGGCTTCGTAAACCAGTCCCACAATGGTTTCGATACGTTCATTTTCCTCAAGATCGTATTCGTTGGATCCATAGACCGTAAACCGGAAGGGCAGTTTTAATCGAATGCTGCCATACAGTGATTCGATATCTTCGTCGGAATCGCTCCATTGGTAGAAATGGTAGTCGCCTTTGTCGTATCGATAGGACAACACGAATTCGTCACCCCGCGGCGAGTTCACGGTCGCGGAGACATTTCGCGTGACGAGCCGGTTGTCGTAGACGTCGTATTCCGCATCGGCGTTAAGCTTCAGATAACGGGCAGGGGCATATTCCAATTCGGCGCGAATGGGGGAGAAGGGGCGCTTGCGCTCGGGGTCCCCGCGATCGCTGCCCCGGGCTTCCCGGATGTCATAGTACTGCTCCAGCTTGATGCGCAGGAAATCGTTGTAGCGGGTCGTTTCCGTCGCCGTTTCCTCGCTGTCGTCGTCCGGGGGGGCAACGGATTTGGCGGTGAAGCTGTTGGTGAGGGAATACGTGATCCGGTTCAGCGGGTCGATGCGGTTGACGCTGTCGTCGAGAGGCGCCAGGTTGCCGTCGGTATCCTGTCCGATAAAAGCCGGATACTCATCCTGATCCTTCTCGGGGATATAATCGTAGATGACCCGCGGGAGGATCGTGTGGCGGACTGCCTCGGATCCGGATGTGCCCGTGGCGAATACCCTGGAGAATTCGGACGACACGTCCAGTTTCAGGTCATAGAGGGTGCGATAGGTGTTGTCGTCTTTGGCCTCTTCGGTGGCGTCGTCCTGAAATTCTTCCACGAACCAGGCGGTCTGGCGCAGGCCGGCCGAGGGTTCGACATAGAGGGCCTGGCCCAGGCGAAAGGGCAGGGTGACACGGGGATGCAGATCGATACGTGCGGACCGGGTATTGTCGTCGCTGTAGAAATAGGTCCACTCGGTATCCATGTTGAAAAGCAGCGGGCTTTCGCCCAGGGGCTGGCGCATGGCATCGAAACGGATCAGGGGCAGACGCTGGAGTTGGGTGTCCAGTTTGGGCAGTGCTTGGGTGGCGGCGAATTCGTCGGTCCAGCGTTCGGTCGTGTCGTCCAGCCAGACGATACCGCCGTTCAGGCTGAAGTGGTCCCAGCGGCGGTTGACGATGGCCTGGTTGGTGCGGATGGGGTCGTCATAGTCATCGATATCTCGCCCATAGGTGTTTCGAAAGTAATTCCGTGTCTCGTCATACCCGGTCAGGCCGCTGCGAAATTCGGTGAGATAATCCTGGTCGCTGACGATGTCCAGATCGATCCGGCCGGTAAAACCGAAGGGCAGGCCTTGGTCGTGTTTCATCCGAAACCAGTAGCGGTCTTCGTCGGGCCGCAGGAAATTGTCGTCGGTATACCCCCAGTCGTCACTGTTGTCACCGATGCCGTCGTCGACTTCGCGGTCGTTCAGGTAATCGGCCATGGCGGTGCCCCGGGTGAGGGGGTCCACGACATAGCGATACTCCAAGCCGACTTTGTTGCCGCGGTCGCTCATGAAATGTTCGTAAACGGTCAAATCCGACTGGTCGTTGATGGCCCAGAAAAAGGGCTGGATGATGAAGGCCCCCTTGCGGTCGGAGGATCCCATTTCCGGCGGCAATAGCCCGGTCTGCCGCTCGCGTTTGGCCGGGAACACGAAGATGGGTGTGTAGAGGACCGGTACGTCTTTGGCCCACAGGGCGGCGTGTCGAATGACGCCGTAGCCCTCCAGGGTGACGTCCAGTTTGCGGCCGGTAATTTTCCAGGCCGGCGCCTGACCGTCGCAGCTGGAAAGCGTGGCCCGTTCGGCGGCATAGGTGTTTTCACCCAGCTTCTCGATCTTGTCGCCGCGAATATAGAAATGGTTCTCTTCCAGAAAGACGGTGCCTTGGATCACGGTGCCGATCTGGTCCTGGAGGTTGATGTCGATGCTGTCCCCGATCAAAATGTCTTTCCCGCTGACCAGCACCACATGGCCGCTGGCCGCGGCATCCATGGTGCGGTGATCAAATCGCACATGGTCGGCCGTCAGGCGGACGCCCCCTTTGCTGATACGCACGCTGCCATCGGCCACGTAGCGCCGGGTGGGGTCGTCGTAGCTGATGGTATCGGCGGTAATGTGCCAGGGCTCGTCCGGGTTGTCCTTGAACAGCTTGTCCGTGTCCGCCCCCCATGCCGGGACGGACAGTCCGCCGAGCATCAGGATGCCCGCCAAAATCCACAGGGACAGGGTCCATGTCCGTTCGACGGTCTGCTGGTGATGTATGCGGAAGCAACCGATGGGCATTGCGCAAGCCTATACAATTCATTTGGGTTTCCGGCGATGGCCTCGTGCAACGGGCTTGCTGCGCCCGAAGGATACGAAATCCGGCGAACGAAGGTTCACCGATGCCGCCATAAACGCAATCTATAAACAGGAGGCCGGGTTAAAAGTCAACTCCCGTTTTGGTGGCGGAGGAACGACGGCCGCCGCTGGCGCCAGCACCCATTTTATTTGGAAGCGAGCTTACCATTGTGGGAATGTTGATTAGAGTCATCAATAGAACGAATTGACGCAATGGAAAACATTCTGCTTGAAAAGTTAAAATAAATTACGCTAAATAACGAAAACAAACCAATGATGACGACTTGGCGCGGATTCTCCTTCATGGAGGTCACAACATGCCAAGCAACATCAGGGCGGCGCATTGGCACGGTGGCAGATCCCCGGGCGCGCTGATACCATCAGACATACTCACTTTGAAGGAGGACGGATGAAACGTTTTGCCATTTGGATTACGGTATTAGGATGTATGGGATTGATTTTCCCGGCCTTGCTGCCGGCCGATGACCATGTGCTGACCATGTCGACCACGACCAGTACCCAGGCCTCCGGCCTGCTGGATATTCTGCTGCCGGCCTTTACCGAGGACACGGGCATAACGGTCAAGGTCATCGCCAAAGGTACCGGTGCCGCTATCCGTGATGGCATGGACGGCAATGTCGATGTCATTTTTGTGCATGCCAAAGGCCGTGAAGAACAATTTGTGGCGGAAGGCTACGGTACGAAACGGTATGCGATCATGCACAATGACTTTGTGATATTGGGGTCGGAAGCGGATCCCGCCGGCATCAAAGGGCAGGGCGATGCCGTCGCGGCGCTCAAAGCCATCGCGGCCCAGAAAGCCCTTTTCATCAGCCGCGGGGACGATAGCGGGACGCATACCAAGGAGCAGCAGCTATGGCAAGATACGGGGCTGCTTTTGGAAACGACCACCCAGACCATTGTCAAAAAAGGCAAAAACACCGACATCCAGTTTGTCTATCCCGGCGGCCTGGGAGAATGGTATATGTCCATCGGGCAGGGCATGGGAAAAGCGCTGACCTTTGCGGATGAAAAACAAGCCTATGTCATGAGCGACCGGGGCACCTATATCAAATACAAGGTCGGTCGCAAGGAAGGGCTGGATCTGGTCGTTTTGTGCGAGGGGGATGCCCGCCTGGCCAATCCCTACGGGGTGATTCCGGTCAACCCGGCCAAGTTTCCCCAGGTCAAGATCAAGCAGGCCGAAGCGTTTGCCGAATGGTTGGTTTCAGAAAAAGGGCAGGGGCTGATCGCCAACTACCGGCTGCTGGGGCAGCCGCTGTTCTACCCGGATGCGATTCCTGCCGCGAAATAACCATTCCGTGGCACCGCATGTGTCTCCTGTGTTTGCTCGGCGCATCTCTCCGCGGCGCGATACAAGGGAGCCTGTCCAAGGCAGGCTCCCTTCGCTTAGGGGAGCGCTAAGCTCGGTTCAATCCTGCGGGGGAAACCCGAGGCGTTGGCCAACGTTTATTTGATGGAGTCGTATGAATTTTTTTTTCGACAGCCTGTTTTCCGCCCTGCAGCTCGTTTTTGCGGCTGACCCGGAACTCATGGTGATCGTGGGACTTTCTCTGCGGGTCAGTCTCACCTCCACCCTGATTGCCGGCCTCCTGGGCGTTCCCCTGGGATTCGTCATCGGGTTCAATTCGTTCCGTGGCAAACGGGTGGTCATTACCCTCCTGAACACGCTGCTGGCCCTGCCCACCGTGGTGATCGGGCTGATGGTCTACACTTTCATTTCCCGCCGTGGGGCGCTGGGCGCGCTCAATCTGCTGTATACGCCCAACGCCATCATCATCGGCCAGGTTATTTTGATTATTCCGGTGATCACGGCCCTGACTATCGCTGCGCTGAGTCGCATCGACGATCGCTATCGCCGCACGGCCCTGACGTTGGGTGCCGACCAGTTCCAGACGGCCCTTGTGGTGTTGCGAGAGGCGCGTTTCGGCATCGTGGCGGCCGCGGTGGCCGCCTTCGGACGCGTCATCTCCGAGATCGGCATCAGCATGATGCTGGGCGGCAATGCCCGCGGTTTTACGCGGACCATGACAACCGCCATGGCACTCGAGTACGACAAGGGCGAATTCGTTCTGGCGGTGGGCCTGGGGATCGTCCTGCTCACGATCAGCCTGGGGATGAATACCCTGCTCAACTATTTTCAGGGACGTTATGCCGAATGACCCTCTATGCCGCCCGGAAACTGCAGAAGGTATACGACGGCCGAACCGTCCTGGATCTGCCCGAACTGAGCATCGCGGACGGTGGCATGGTGGCCCTGCTGGGCCCGAACGGTGCCGGTAAAACAACGCTTCTGCATATCCTGGCCTTTTTGTTGCGACCGTCATCGGGACAGCTGCGTTTCAAAGATCAGCCGGTGGCTTTCCACGCGGGTAGTCTGCACCAGTTGCGCCGGCAGGTGGTGCTGGTGGAGCAGCAGCCGATTCTGTTCAGCACGTCCGTGGCCAAAAATGTGGCCTTTGGATTAAAACTGCGGGGGCTGAAGCGCCACGACATCAATCGCCGGGTGGACGAAAGCCTCTCTATGGTCGGCATGCGCGCGTTTGCCGGTGCGAACGGGCGGCATCTGTCCGGCGGCGAAACCCAGCGCGTGGCCATTGCGCGGGCCATTGCCTGCCGACCGCAGGTGATCCTGCTGGATGAGCCTACGTCGAACGTGGATATTGAAAACCGGATGGCCATTGAAACCATCATGGGGGATATCCGTGACGCCGGTCGTTCTTCCATTATTTTTTGCACCCACGATGTGTCCCAGGCCGCCCGGTTGACCGATATGCGCCTGCATTTAGCGGGCGGTCGACTGAACGGTGCGGACTACGAGAACACGTTTCATGCCGCGGTGCACCGTGAGGGCGCGCAATGCTGGGGCCGTATCGGTCGCCGGTTTCGGTTTCCGCTGCCATCGACATCGGAGGCCGTTGTCCGGGTGGCTGTCAATCCCCGCCTGATCGAGATCGCCGCCGAAAGCCCGTCGCCGGACAATCAAGCTTACAATCGCGGCCGCGTCATCCGGATGGATGAAGAGATGGACGGCGTTCGCCTCATGGTGGATGTGGGGTTGCCGCTGGCCGTCATCCTGTCCTGCCAGGCTTACCGTGCCGCCGATTTTCGCATCGGTGACACGGTGTTCGTACGCTGTCCGTCGGAAGCCCTTTCCTTATTATAACCCCGCCCTCGGCCTGCCGGGCTTGGTGTGTCGACCACGCCTTACACCTTGCCCTCTTACCCGTTTTCTTATATAGGTGGGGCCTGTCGCTGATTCCAAGGAAAATAAGGCAGATATGAACATTCTTCTCACCAATGACGATGGTATTTACGCGCCGGGTTTGCAGGCCCTGCACCAGTGTCTGCGGTCCCGGCACGATGTGACCGTGGTCGCTCCGGACCAGGAGCGCAGCGCCGTCGGGCATGGAATCACCCTTCACCACCCCTTGCGGGCTTCCAAGGTTGCGCTCAACGCCCACTTCCAGGGGTATGCCGTCAACGGGACGCCGGCGGACTGCATCAAGCTGGGGATGGTCGCGCTGCTTCCCACGCGTCCCGATCTGGTCTTGTCGGGCATCAATCCCGGTGCCAATGTGGGAACCAATATCCATTATTCCGGGACCGTGGCCGCCGCCAAGGAAGCGGCCTTGCTGGGGCTGCCGGCTATTGCCGTTTCCGTCCAAGGTCTTGCGGTGGTAAACTTCGATGACGCCGCGGCATTTGCCGAATCGCTGGCGGAAAGGGTCCTGCAGCAGGGGCTTCCCCAGGGCACCTTTCTCAATGTAAACATTCCCAACGTCCCCTTCCGCGACATTTCCGGCACCGTGATCAGCCGCCAGGGGACCGGTCGGTTTGACGATCGTTTCGAAAAGCGCCGGGACCCGCGCAACCGCTCCTATTACTGGCCGGGTGCCGATTCCCAGGTGTTTGATGATGATCCGGAAGTGGACGGGGCGGCCTTGCAGGGTAACCGCATTTCCATTACACCAATTAAATGCGATATGACCGACTATGACGCTCTGGAACGCCTGCGCTGCTGGCGTTGGGATCTGGCACACGTGGGATTTCCCGAATAGCGCCGCGCCTGAGGCGAGCAAGGCGGTTTGATCCGGGCGAGCGCTGAAACGGCGGCCGCCCCGGCATGTGGCGTCTAAGATGCCACCGCAGAAAGAACGGATCGGCACGATGAAAAAGATCTTCGCTGAAACGATCGTTCCGGGCGATATCATTGACGATGAATTCGCCCTGGCCGAAAAAACGGTTTTGCAGAAAAAGGATGGCAATGCCTACCTCAACGTCGTGCTGGCGGACCGCACCGGCCGGATCCAAGGCGTGGTTTGGGACGATGTCGAGACGATTGCCGCCGCGGCCGGTGATTTCGTCAAGGTGACCGGCCGTGTCTCGGAATACCGGGGGATGCCGCAGATGGTTATCAAAACCATGACCGCCCTTTCGGCCGATGCGGTGAATCCCGACGATTTTCTCCCGGCCACGGATCTGGATACCGACCACCTCTTCGAGCGGTTGGTCAAGGTGACCGGTACCTTTACGACGCCCTGGCTGACCCGTCTGTTCGAGGCTTTCTGGCAGGATGCGGCCTTCGTCGTGTCGTTCAAGAAAGCCCCGGCGGCCAAACGCATGCATCACGCCTATCTCGGGGGGCTGCTCGTGCACTGCCTGTCCATGGCGGTTTTGGCCGATAAGATTGCCGGCCATTACAGCGGGTTGGATCGGGACCTGCTGATCGCGGGCGCCATTTTACACGATATCGGCAAGCTGCGCGAATTCGATTATACGGCGTCCATCGATTACTCTGACGAGGGGCGTTTGTTAAGCCATATCGTGATCGGGCTCGAAATGCTCGAGGATAAACTCCGGGAGATTCCCGATATCCCCCGTGAGCACGCCAATCTGCTGAAACACATGATTGTCAGCCACCATGGCGAACCGGCCTTCGGCGCACCGGAGCCACCCAAGACCATTGAAGCGCTGGTATTGCACTACATCGACGATCTGGATTCCAAAATAAACGCCGTGCGCGAGTTCATGGCCAAAGAGGATCCCTCACAAACCTGGACGTCTTACCACCGGCTTCTGGGCCGCCATTTTTATATGGGGCACGGTAGCGGCGAGACCCCGAAGGATTAATCCCTAAGAAACACGGTCGGCTACAGGAAAGGTACGGGCACGGTTGTGCCCGGAAACGCAACGGATATGTTTATTACGCTGGAGGGGATCGAAGGCTCGGGTAAAACGACAGCTCTCCCCCATCTTGTCGATTTAATGGAGCGCCGCGGCCATCCCTGCCAGGTGACACGCGAGCCCGGAGGAACCCCTTTCGGCCAGCGCCTGCGGTCGATCCTGCTGGATCCGGAAAGTGGGGCGATTGATCCGGCGGCGGAATTGCTGCTGTATTGCGCCGACCGCGTGCAGCATATCCGCGCCGTCATCCAGCCCGCACTGGACGCAGGACGAACCGTGGTGTGCGACCGCTACATGGATGCCACGCTGGCCTATCAAGGCGGTGCCCGGGGCCTCGGACTGGACTTGATTCGGGCCATGCACCGCCTGGCCGTACCGTCGCTGGTGCCGGACGTGACGTTTCTTTTTGATCTGGAGCCCCGCATCGGGCTGGCCCGGGCCTGGGCCGCGGTCGAAGACGGCCAGCGTCATCAGCGCGAATCGCGGTTCGAAGCGGAAGCCCTGGCCTTTCATGAGGCGGTGCGGGAAAATTATCTCGCCCTGGCCCGGGCGGAGACGGAACGCTTTGTCATCATCGATGCATCGGCGGCACCCGAAGCGGTTGTGCGGCAGCTTGTCGCGGCGCTCGAGGCCCGTCTGCCGGCCTTGTCCGCGGGGACGCCCTTATGAATACGACGGTGCCGAACAAAGACGGAAAGGCCATGTCGAACGTCATGACACAGACGCTCATCGATCACATCGGGCAAACCCCTCTGGTGGAAATCCGACATCTCAATCCCAATCCGGCGGTCCGTATCCTGGCCAAACTGGAATATATGAACCCGGGGGGATCGATCAAGGATCGTGCGGCGCTGTATATGATCGAAGCCGGTGAAAAGAGTGGTGAGCTCACCCCGGAAAAAACCGTGATCGAAGCCACCAGCGGGAATACGGGCATCGGACTGGCCCTAGTATGCGCGGTCAAAGGCTATCGCCTGCTGCTGGCCATGTCCGAATCCGCCAGCGTCGAGCGGCAGAAAATTCTGCGGGCCCGGGGCGCGGACATCCTCTTGACGCCGGGACATCTCGGCACCGACGGGGCGATCGAGGAGGTCTATCGGTTGGTGCGGGAAAATCCAGATCACTATTTTATGACCGACCAGTTCAACAATCCGGCCAACTACCTGGCCCACCAGGAGGGGACTTCCGCCGAGATCTGGCAGCAAACCCAAGGGCAGGTCAGCCATCTGGTGGCCACCCTGGGCACCTGCGGCACGGTCATGGGGCTATCCATGGGATTGAAGGCCTTCAATCCCGCCATTCAGATTATTGCGGTCGAGCCCTATATGGGACACAAGCTGCAGGGGCTCAAAAACCTGAAAGAATCCTATTGTCCGGAGATCTTCGACAAAAGCCGCCTGGACGAGAAAATCAATATCGACGATGAGGAAGCCTTCGAGACCACCCGTCGTTTAGCCCGCGAAGAGGGGCTCTTCGTCGGCATGAGCAGTGGCGCCGCTGTGGCCGTTGCCCTGCGCAAAGCCCGCGCGCTGACCGAGGGAACCCTGGTGGTCATTTTGCCGGATGGCGGTGAGCGCTATCTCAGCACCCCGTTGTTCACGGCCCCGGAAAAAGCCGACATCCGGTTGTTCGACACCATGAAACGCCGCAAACGGGTGCTGGAGACCTTGCAGCCGGGAAAAGTCAGCATCTATTCCTGCGGCCCGACCGCCTATGCCCGTCTCCATCTGGGCCAGTGCCGACGCTACGTCTTTGCGGATCTGCTGAGCCGCTACCTGCGCTATCGGGGCTATGAAGTACGTCATCTGGTCAACATTACCGACCTGGACGACCGCACGATCCAGGGTTCCGAGAAAGCCGGTCAACGCCTGGAAGATTTTACCCGGGGCCATATTGACGCTTTCAAGGAAGACATGGCCTGCCTGGGCATTCAGCCGGCGGACGATTACCCGCTGGCCAGCGAGCATGTGGACGATATGGTGCAGCTGGCCCGCAAGCTGGTGCAGAAGGGCTTCGCCTACGACAAGCTGCGGTCGCTTTATTTCGACATTTCGCGCCTGCCGGCCTACGGTCGGCTGTCGGGGATCGACCTGGAGAAAATCCGACTCGGGCACACCGTCGACCTGGACGAGTACGAGAAGGACAACCCGCGGGATTTTACGCTCCTCAAGCGCGCCCGGCTGTCGGAATTGAAGCGCGGTCTTTTCACCAAGACCGAGTGGGGCAATGTCCGGCCGTCATGGCATATCCAGTGCGTGGCCATGGCCACCAAGTATCTGGGCGAGACCATCGACATTCATACCGGCGGCCGGGAGCTGGTTTTCCCCCATCATGAGAACGAGATCGCCATCGCCGCCGCCATCAGTGGCAAACCCCTGGCGAATTACTGGCTCCATTGCGACGGCGTCCGGATGGATGATCAGGCGGCGCCGGGCGATGCGCTGCCGTTGACCCTGAAAGATCTGGTGCAGGAGGGGTTTTCCGGGCGGGCGATTCGCTTCTGGCTGCTGGCGACGCACTACCGGAAGAGCGCGACCTATTCAACGGCGCGGTTGACCACCATGGAGCAGTCCCTCAAGCGTCTGGACGCCTGTATCAAAAGCTTGCGCGATGTGCGTGACGGCCCGTCATACCCGGATCTGAACCAGCTGCGCTATGACATTCGCAATGGGTTTACCCAGGCCATGAATGACGATCTCAATATTTCCGCCGCTTTGGCGGCCGTGTTTGCCATTGTGCGCCGGGTCAATCGATTGGTGCAGGAAGAGCGCCTGAGCCGGGACGATGCCGCGCAGCTGATTGACGCCTTCCGCAACGTGGATCAGGTTTTGCAGATTTTCGATTTCGAACCGCCCCTGCCGTCGGACGACGTGGCGGCCCTGATCGCGGCGCGCGATGCGGCCCGTGCCGCCAAAGACTGGGAAACGGCCGATCGTTTGCGTGAGGAGTTGCGCGCACGCGGCGTGACGGTGAAGGATGAGAAATTATGAAAACGATTTATTTCCCTTACACGACCATTGATCCGCGGCAGGCCGAACAAACGGCTGCGATTTGGGGCCCGGTGACGGTTCTTCAAGCATCGCCGGAGACCTGTCTGCCGGAGGTGGCCGCGCTGCAGGCCGCGGGCATCATCGAGACGGTTTTTCCCCCTACCGATCCATCCCTATCGGTGACGGCGGTTTTGCAGGAGTTCAAACAGTGGGCTGCCCGGCACGCCGGCGGCGACCTTGCGGCGATGATGGAACAGGGACAGGGCATTCCTTTTTTTAACAGTCAGTCCTCGGCCCAGATTGTTTCCCAGATTCGCAAGGGCGGACCGACTCCGGCGGAAAATCCGGTTGCCGATTTTCGTGAAACCGTTTTTCAGGCCCAACTGCTTCTTGCCATGGCCCAGGAATTCGATCTTCAGCAAGCGGCCCTGGCACGTGATATCGAAGCACTGACGGTGAAGGGAAACGAGATGATGGCCATGCTCAAAGGGGAAGATGAACCTGATCCGGTCAAACCGTCCCATGCATCGTTGGAGGCCGGTTCGGATACCATGGTTCCCTTGCGCCTGAAAGCCTGGGCCCGTGCCATGGCGGCGGTGGAAGCCATGCAACGTCGCGTCAAGAACGGGACCGATATGCTTTTCCTGACGGCCGGTCAAGGCGTATTGGCGCAGATCCGGGAGCTGTTCCCGCGAGCCCAAACGCGGCCTTGGCGGAACCCCTTGCCGGACAAGGGGGGGCGGCCGGAAGTCGCGCACCTGCCCGTCTGGCTGGCCGGTCCGCTGATCCGCTATGCGGAACAGGCATCCGAAGAAAATGGCGGCTGGTCTTCTAGTTTGGAACTGATTGAAATTCCTCACCTGTCGGTCGAAGGGCTTTTAAACCGTCTGGCGGGTCATGCCGATCGGGCGGATTCAGATGGTTCAGGGGCGGCGGCGACCGAATCCTGCTGGATTGGGGGCCTCCTCGTGGCCGGCCATGGCAGCAGGGATGGGTTGCTGCGTAAGCACATATCATAACTATCTGAAATATTATAAAAAAATACGATATAAAAATGATGCTGGCGGCGGTTTAAAAAATACGTAGAAAGCTTGACTCACCTATCCAATTGGTATAAGGACTTCCACGATAAAGATATCAACGGCATGCAAGTGCCATGGCGACTATCCTTGAAAGGAGGCTTGTAGATGGCTTTTAACCCGATTGTTGATGAAGACAAATGCGAAGGCTGCGAAGAATGTGTGGATGTGTGCCCGGTGGAAGTGTTCGAAATGAAAGACGGCAAATCCGTTCCGGTAAACGCGGAAGAGTGCCTGGGCTGTGAAAGCTGCGTGGAAGTATGTGAAGCCGACGCTATTACCATCGAAGAAACCTGATTCGAACGACTTTTCTTCAAAGCCCCGATCCCGGTCACGGGATTCGGGGCTTTTTTTGTGGGCCCGCTTTGGGTGGCGTGCCGGAAACAGAAACCCCCCTGAAACATGGTGCCATTCCAGGGGGGTAAGGAGAATATAAGCCGCGGGCTGACCGTCTGATCAGCGCGCGGCTGGAGTCGTCATCTACAGATTTAGTTCATGGGGACCAACTCAACGCGGCGGTTTTTAGCCCGGTTGGTCTCCGAGTCGTTCGGGAAGCGCGGACGGTCTTCGCCATAACCACGAGCCGTCAGGCGATCGGCGGCCACACCCTGGCTGACCAGGTAGTCCTTGATCGCGTTGGCGCGCTTGTCGGAAAGACTGCGGTTGTAGGCGGCATCACCCAGATCACAGGTATGCCCCTGGACTTCCACCCGGATCTGCGGGTTTTCCTTCAGGATCTTGATGTCGTTCTGGAGGATGTCCTTGGCGTCCTGACGCACCACGGCCTTGTTCAGGTCGAAATTGACACCGCTCAGAATCCAGGAGATCTTCGGCTGAGGCACCGGCAGCGGGGCCGGCTTGGCAACCGGTTTGGCCGGGGCTTTTTCCAGGAAGACCTTTTCCACAAAGGCTGCCATGGCATCGGCCGAGGCCAATTCGTCGGCACTGGTGGCCATGCCGCAGGCACTGGTGGCGGCGATGTCGCTCATTAGCTTGCGGCCCTTGTCCGTGTTGCCCACGAAAACCGTGTACAGGCAGGCCCGATCGCCGAACTGCTCTTTCAGGGCATTGGCGGCATCCAGCGCAGCAGTCGTGGTGGTGTTCTCTTCACCGTCGCCGAAGACGATGATGGCGATATCACCGCTGGCGTCCTTGAGCAGCGTACCGGCCTCGGTCAGGCCCAACCCCATAGGGGTCGTCCCGGCAGGGCTGGACACGCGTCCCAAACTCTCGGCCAGACCGTCCTGGGTGTAGTCGGTCATGCCGTAAACGGTCGTCACCGGCGCCTTACCGAGCCCGAATGCCGTCATGCCACCCTGAATGGGCAGCGCCGGCATGGTCTTGTTCATGCGGTCGACCAGATCCTTGGCCACGGCAAACTTGGAATTGCCCGTGTTGAGGGATCCTTTGTAAGGCTCGGCCATCGAAGAAGAACCGTCAAAAACCACCACAAAATTTTCAGGCTTGGCCACATAGTCACCGGAACTGACTTTGCCGTCCAGGCTCTGGGGGGAAAACGGGGCCATGGGCGGCGCGGTGGCGCAACTGGCCATCAGCAATACCAACCCGACAATGAGTCCACCTTTCACTAACGTTTTGTTCATAACCTCACCTCGTCTTTTTGCTTGGTTTAAAGTTGGGAAGATCGGACTGGCATCTTCACACCATTTAGCGCAAACCCACCCGGACCGGGAAGATCGCTGCTTTTATATGCGTTCGGTATCGGCAAGTGGATCATGAGGCCCGTTTGCGATGACCGATACGTCAATGATTTTTTATGGAACTGGTTGCCTGTTTTGTGGAAAATGCATGGCTGGTGTGACTTCTAGTATGGTTTAAGCCATAGCACACATCAATTTGACTTATCAAGCATCAATTAGTCCAAACAATAATAATGGCGGGATTGATGTCAAGCCGCGTTTGCTAAGGTTTTTTTGCCTGGCGATAATGGCCTGATGGCTAAATTGACTTTGGTGAATGATATGGGTGAGAAATCATGTCGACCCGAGGGGGGCGATCCGGCTTTCGATTCACCCCACTGGGTTTCCGGGCAGGGTGTCCCGGCGGATGAAGAGCGCTGGCCAACGGTATCACGTCTTTGTGAACCTTGATCCCAGGCGGTTCTACGGTATCGTGGCCGTGATACCCGTCCGTGATCATATCTTGCCCGGTTCCTTATTATATGGTAGATTCGGCCGCCATGAAACAATATGTCATAGACGAACTAAAGCCGCAGGAAAGCGACGCCATTGGCGACTATTTGGCGCAGCATGCCCAACCGGCCGGTGTTGACGGATTGTACTGGCTGCCGATCGCGGATGACTTGCTGTCGTCGGAACAGAAGGCCCATGGCGACTGCCAGCCATTCGCTTTTGCGCTCGAGCTGCTGCGGGACCGCCTGGTCTGCGAGCTATTGGTGCGAACACGCAGCCGCGTTCGCTGCAGTTGCATCGCATACGCGAATCACAAGCAGCGTGAATGGTTGATCGAAACCATTGACGCCATCCTCAATAAACTGGGTATCAACGTCTGACAGCGGGATCCATGCTGAAAATTATTCCCCTTGGCGGTCTGGGTGAAATCGGCCTCAACATGATGGTGTTCGAGTACCGGGGCACGTTATTCATTGTGGACTGCGGTCTCATGTTCCCCGAGGATTACATGCTGGGTGTGGATTTTGTCATCCCGGACATGGATTATATCCGCACGAACCGCGAAAAAGTAGCGGCCATCGTTCTGACCCACGCGCATGAAGACCACATTGGCGCCTTGCCCTTCCTGCTGCGCATCGTGAATGCACCGGTTTTCGGCACCCCCTTTACCCTGGGCGTGGTGCGAAACAAGCTGGAGGAATTCGGGCTGGCCCAGTCGGCCCGGCTGCATGAAATTCAGGCGGGTGGGCGGATCAAGCTGGGGGAGTTTCAACTCGAGTTCATTCGCGTCCGCCACAGCGTGGTGGACGGTGTCGGGCTGGCCATCGAAACCCCTTTAGGGACGATCATTCATACCGGTGATTTCAAGATCAGCCACAGCAACCGCGATGGTATGGCCACCGATGTGAACCGTTTTGCCATGTACGGCCAGAAGGGGACCCTGGCGCTGCTGTCGGATTCCACCAACGTCGAAAAGGAGGGGTATACCATTTCGGCCGAGGTCATCGGCGCCGCTCTGGCGCGGGTGACCGAAGGGCGCAAGGGCCGGATCATTGTGGCGCTCTTTGCGTCCAACATCACCCGTATTCAACAAATCGTCAATATAGCACGGTCGCGGGAAAAGAAGATTGTCTTCAACGGAAGAAGTATCGAGGTCTCCGTCAAGTTGGCCAAAGCACTCGGGTATCTCCAGATTCCTGCTGAAATGGAGATCGATATCGATGATATCGGATACTATCCGGATGATGAAATAATCCTGGTCACGACGGGCAGCCAGGGCGAACCCATGTCGGTCCTGGCCCGCATGGCGGCCGGTACACACAAACACATTAAAATACGTAAAGAAGACACGATTATCCTTTCATCTAAATTTATTCCCGGCAACGAACGGGCCATCGCCGGTATCATCAACCGGCTATACCGTCTCGGGGCGGACGTCATCTACGAAAAAATTTCCGAAATACACGTCAGTGGCCATGCGTTCCAGGAAGAACTGAAATTAATGATCAACCTGACCAAGCCCCGATACTTTATCCCCATTCATGGTGAGTATCGTCATTTGACCCTGCACACCCGTCTGGCCCAGGAAGTCGGCATTCCGCCCGAGCGGATTCTTTTGGCGGAGAATGGCCAGGTGATCGAGTTCAACGAGAAGGGCGGGCGTCTCCGCGAGCGGGTGGGGACCGGCCGGGTCCTGATTGACGGCAAGGGGGTCGGCGATGTCGGCCGGAGCGTGCTCAAAGAACGCCGCAACCTTTCCGAGCACGGCCTGGTGGTCGTGGCCATGGCGTTGGATGAGGATACCGGTACGGTGGTTTATGGGCCTGAGATCTTCTCCCGGGGATTTGTCTTCGAGATGGAAACCGGCCATCTGCTGGACGATGCGGTTTGCGTCGTTCTGGAAGTCGTGGAAGATATCAGCCCGGAAACACACAATCGGGCGGCCCGCATTCGAGCCCGGCTGCAGACCGTCCTGAAACAGTACTTTTTCTTTACGATTGCGCGGCGACCCGTTATCGTCCCGATTATTATCGAAGTCTGACGGGCGTTCAATCAAAGCGCCGCGCGCAGGGAGGCATTGCGCATCCCTTGGCCGACGATCACGCGCAAGACCGTGGCCGGCAGGGATGCAAGGAATTCATTATGCGAAAGGAAATCATCGGCATACTTCTTTTCTTCCTTCTGATTTTTATACTCGTCAGCCTGGTCTCCTATCATTCCCAGGACCCCTCCCTCAACAATGCGACGGCCGGTAACCGTATCGAGAACCTTTTCGGTCTGGTGGGCTCTTACCTGGCGGATGCCCTGATCGGTCTTTTCGGTCTGGGGGCCTTCTGGGTGCCCTTTCTGCTGCTGTTTTTAAGCATCCAGTTTTTTGCCAGCCGCCCCCCGCTGGCGTTCGGTTTGACCTTTGCGGGAGGCCTCCTGCTGATTCTGACGAGCGGTGCACTGCTGGCGTTCCAGCAGGATCACTATGTGGTGTTCGGCAATCGCTTCTCATCCGGGGGGTGGGTCGGCATTCACCTGAAAGACCTTCTGGTCCGCTATACGAACCCGACGGGCGGCGGCAGTATTCTGGCTTTGTTCTGGTTGATCGGTTTTATTCTGATGACTGGCTTTTCGCTGCTGCGATTTGGAGAAAAATGCCGGACGGTGGGGATTTCGATCGTGGACCGGATCAAAACGATCTATCTGAAACGTAAAGAGCGTCGCGCCAAATCGCTCAAGCGCCAGAATCGCCTGAAGACCCAACCCCCCCGCACCGCCCCCGAAATCAAAATCAAGACCCCGCAACCCAAGATCATGAAGCCGGCGCCGGCCCCCAAGCAGGAAGTCTTCGCCTTTATGAAAAAGGACGGCGGATTTCAGTTGCCGCCGGTGGCTTTTCTGGAAGAACCCGAGCATACGCCGGTTTCGGCGGATGATGAAAATTTGCGCATGCTTTCCAGGTTGCTGGAAAAGAAGCTCGAAGATTTCAATGTCAATGGCAATGTGGTGGCTGTGTCCCCGGGGCCGGTCATCACGACCTTCGAGTATGCCCCGGCCCCCGGCGTCAAGATCAACAAGATCGTCACTCTTGCCGATGACCTGGCGCTGACACTGCGGGCCACCAGTGTTCGCATTGTGGCGCCGATTCCCGGAAAAGCCGCTATCGGCATTGAAATCCCCAACCAGGAGCGCGAAACGGTTCGCTTCCGTGAAGTGGTTGTCTCCCCGGCGTACGAGAAGTCCCGCTCCAAGCTGACGATTTGCCTGGGCAAAGACATCATCGGCAACCCTGTCGTGGCCGAGTTGGAAAAAATGCCCCATTTGC
Organism: Desulfobacteraceae bacterium; assembly: GCA_014237395.1. Classification (GTDB taxonomy): domain Bacteria; phylum Desulfobacterota; class Desulfobacteria; order Desulfobacterales; family UBA5852; genus JABZFP01. The sequence goes on from JABZFP010000030.1 coordinate 884,060, forward strand.
TGATTGCCGGGGCGACCGGTGCCGGCAAGAGCGTGGCCCTCAACACCATGATCTGCAGTTTTCTCTACAAAGCGACGCCCGAGGATGCAAAGCTGATCATGGTGGATCCCAAACGCATCGAGCTGACCATGTACGACGGGATTCCCCATTTGATTACGCCGGTCGTGACCGATGTCAAAAAAGCCACCAATGCCTTGTTCTGGGCCGTACGTGAAATGGAACGGCGTTATGAGCTGCTCTCTGAAAAGCGGGTACGCAACATTACCCAGTACAACCAGAAGATCGCCAAGGACCGCAAAGGGGCGGATAAAAAGGAAGATGCCCCCGAACACTTGCCCTATATCGTGATTATTATCGATGAACTGGCTGATCTCATGATGGTGGCCTCGCGCGACGTCGAGGTCGCCCTGACCCGCCTGGCCCAGATGGCGCGGGCCGCGGGGATTCACCTGATCCTGGCCACCCAGCGGCCTTCGGTGGACGTGCTCACCGGTATTATCAAGGCCAATTTCCCCACGCGGCTCAGCTTCCAGGTGTCGTCCAAGACGGACTCCCGGACCATTCTGGATACCAACGGGGCGGAGACGCTGTTGGGGAGGGGCGACATGCTTTTCATGCCGCCCGGCGCCGGCAAGCTGCAGCGCATTCACGGGGCCTATATCAGCGAGTCCGAACTCAACCAGATCACCGAGTTCCTGAAGGCCCAGGGCGAGCCAAAGTACAATGAAGCCGTTACCGAAGCGGCTCCCACCGCAACCGGTGACGCGGAGGAGACCGAATACGACGAACGTTACGACGATGCCGTGGCCCTCGTCACCCAGAACGGCCAGGCGTCCATATCCATGGTCCAACGCCACCTGCGCATCGGATATAACCGGGCTGCCAGGATCATCGAATGCATGGAGCGGGAAGGGATCGTCGGGCCGGCGGACGGAGCAAAACCGCGCGAGGTTTTGGTGCGCAATTACGAGGACATGCAATAGAATCGAAATCGCCAGCGATCCCGATTCCGATTGCCCATCCAACCTTCTATGGAAATGGACCCGGAGTGACGCATCTCGACACCGACTTGATCGAACGCACCAAGGGATTTCTCGATCCGGAAGAGGGGCAGGCGCTGCATGACCTTGCCCGGGAGGCCAGCAGCCGGGGCCCTTGCCTGGAGATCGGAAGCTACTGCGGGAAGTCTTCCCTTTTCCTTGGGGCGGGCTGCCGCGCCAAAGGCGGGGTGCTTTTCTCCATCGACCACCACCGGGGCAATGAAGAGCAGCAGCCCGGTGAAGCCTACTGTGATCCGGACCTGATCGATGCCCGCACCGGTCGCATCGATACCTTTAAGACCTTCCGCCAAACGCTCGAAGCGGCCGGCCTGGAAGATACGGTGGTGCCCATTGTCAGTCCTTCCCGGGTGGTCGCCCGTGCCTGGGCGACGCCGCTTAGCCTGGTCTTCATCGATGGCGGGCATACCTTCGAAGCCGCTTTTACCGACTACAATGCCTGGGCCGGGCACATCATGCCGGGCGGTTATCTTCTGATTCACGATATCTTCTTCGACCCTGCCGAGGGGGGCCAGGCCCCGCGCCACATCTATGAACTGGCCTGCCGCTCGGGATTGTTCGAAGACCGGGGCCTCGTGCAGACCCTGGCCGTCCTGCAGCGGCGCATTGGCGGTCATCTGCCGGCCGATCTGCCTCTCTGAAGGCGTCAGACGCGATTCGAACGCCGCCAGATTTTCATTTTTTCCGCCTCCCGGATCAGGTCGTCCCGGAAATCAGGATGGGCGATCTGGATGAGCTTTTCCGCCCGCATCCAACTCGGGCAGGCCGTCATGCGGGCCGCCCCATACTCCGTCACGATATAGTCCACCATCTGACGCGGAATTGTGACTGCCGTGCCTTCCGGAAATCGGGGCACGATCCGCGAGTGAACTTTACCGGCGGCGTCGGTGAAGGTGGAACTCAGGCAGATAAAACTCTTCCCGCCCTTGGACCAGGTCGCCCCCAATACGAAATCCCACATCCCGCCATTGCCTGAAATTTGGCTGCCGGCCATGTTTTCGGCATTGACCTGAGAGAGCAGATCGACCTGGACCGCGTTGCAGATGCTGATCATGTCGTCGTTCCGGCTGATGATGCGGGGGTCGTTGGTGTAATCCACGTTGTAGGCTGCCAGGGCTGGGTTGCCATTCATGAAGTCGTACATGCGTTGACTGCCGATGGCGAAGGTATAGGCACAGCGGTATCGGTCGATGGCTTTGCGGGATCCGTCCATGCGGCCGGAGGCGATCATGTCGACATAGGCGTCCACGAACATTTCGGTGTGGCCGCCCAGGTGCTTCAGGTCGCTTTCTGCAATCATTGCACCCACGGCGCCGGGCATGCCGCCGATGCCCAACTGGATGCAGCAGCCATCATGGATATGGCCCATGATGTGGCCGGCGACCTGCCGGTCGATGGCGGTGGCGGAGGGGACCGGCGCGTCGAACAGAACCTGGTCGTCCGGCGCTTCGACGATGAAATCGACCCGGGACAGGTGAACCGACTCTTCGCCGCCTCCCAGGCAGACCGGCTGGTTGGGATTGACTTCCAGAATGACGACGTCGGCGGCCTCGATGGTGGCCGAGGCGGCCGATGTTTGCGGCCCCAGGTTGAAGTAGCCGTGCGCGTCCATGGGGGCGGCCTGGCAAATGGAGATCCATCGGCGGCGTCGTTTCATGGTGGCACGATTGTAGTCCCATGAACGGTAACGGCGTCCGACCTCCGACGCGCGGTAGTAGGCCGGCGCGCGGTGGTATTGAATCGGAGAATAATAGGCGGGCGCCACCTGCTGATGCATGATGCGGGTCAACTTGCTCCAGTGCCAGTCCGTATAGATAAAACTTTCCGGATAATTGATGACGGCCGGTATGGGGGGTACGGATACGGCTGTGTAAATACTGACATCTCTCAGTTCGTCGGCCCGCCGCGCCAAAGCCAGATCACAAACCACCGGCTTGCCGTTGAAAAACCCATAATCCACGACATCGCCGGATGCCACCGTCTTGACCGCCTCGTCGGCGCTGACGCATCGACGGGCGTATTCCTCTGCATAATTCATGTCATTTCCTTGAACGGTTTTTTTGAGCGAAAATTTCTTTAGTAAATACTAAACTATAAATCAAGGCTTTTTTGAGCGGCCGACGGAATCCGCGATGGCATCGCGAACGCCAGGCAGCGAAATCGGCCTGCGGTAAATGGGTGCGTCCGGGCGACCGCTTGTGAAGGGCTAGCGGGGCTTTCGGAAATAGAGCACCAGGCTTTTGCCGAGAATCGGGTTCAGCAAACGGTCAAGCTGGCGTGTCAGGCGGGGATGGTGCAGAATGTCCCAGGTCAGAAAACGGTGGTAGAGATTGACGGCTGTCGAATCGTTGCGGGTCGGCCCCACGAGGCATTTCAGCCACCAGTAGGGGGCGTGCAGACTGTGGGCGTGGTGGACCCGGTAGAGGGTGAGGCCGGTGTGTTCGATCAGGCTGATCAGGGCTTTTTTGCGGTAGATGCGCACATGGCCCTGATTGGCCTGGTGATATTCGCGGGACAGGGCCCAGCAGATACGCTCCGGAAAATAGCGTGGCACGCTGACCACTAAGTGGCCACCGGGTTTCAGGACGCGGACGAGCTCATCGGCGGCGCGATGGTGCTCGGGAATATGTTCCATCACCTCACTGCAGATGACGGCATGAAAGTGGGCGCCCGGAAACGGCAGGCGGCGGACATCCGCTGTGGCGAGGCACCAGCAGCCTCCGCCGTGCTCGCCCAGGCGGTCATGGAATTCCAGCCGTTCGCGGGCCTGTTTCAGATCCGCGATATTGAGGTCCGCCCCCACGGCGACCACGCCTTTCAACCGATAGGCTTCACAGGTATGGCGGCCGCTGCCGCAGCCGATGTCGAGCAGGCGATGTCCCGGTTTGAGGCCGAGGCGTTTAAGATCGGCGGTAATCATGGATGACCTCCCGGTAGGCCGCCACGGTTTTTTCGGCGGCCCGCTGCCAGGTGAAGTGGGCCTGCACACGCTGGTAGCCCCGTTGCCCCAAAGCAACCGCTTTGGCCGGATCGTCGAGCAGGTCCTCGATGGCAGCCGCCAGTGCCGGGGTGTCCCGGGGTGGGACCAAAATACCGGCGTCGCCCACCACTTCGGGAAGGGCGCCGCCGGTCGTGGCGATCACCGGTACGCCGCAGGCCATGGCTTCGCCGGCCGGCAGCCCGAAGCCTTCATAGACCGATGGCACCACGGCCATGCCGGCGCGGGCGTATTCCCGGACGAAAGCCGCACTGCTGATCCGCCCGGTAAAGGATACCTGGTCGGCCAGATTCAGTTTCCGCACCAATCGTTCAATGGTGCCGTTTGGCTTCGGCTGCCCGATGACCACCAGCCGGACCGGTCGCCGGCGGCGTATTTCCGCTATGGCGTGCAACAGATAGACGAGTCCTTTCAAGGGGGTGTCGGCGCTGTTGGTCACGATGATCCGGTGGCTGTCCCGCTGGACATCGGGCAGTGGATAAAACAAGTCGGTGTTGATGCCGTTGGGAACGATCCGAAAACGTTTCAGCGGGATCGTGAAATCCCGGCTGATATCGCGGCGGGCGCATTCCGATACGGTCAGGATGTAAGGAAGGGTGCGGGCGACCTGCTTTTGCATGTGAATAAACGAGTACCAGCGCAGTTGTTTCAGTTTGCGCCAGAAATAACGCTCCGCCCGGATGGCGATATCCAGGTCCACCGTGATGGGGTGGTGGATCGTGGCCAGGGTCGGCAGGCGGCGGCTCAAGGCCCACAGGCCGTAGGAAAGACTCTGGTTGTCGTGGATGACGTCGTAGCGGTGGCCGTTGCGCTGCAGGAACTGGTAGGCCCGCAACCCAAAAAGAAAGGGCTCGGGAAATCCCATGGTGGACACATTGAGCCATTCGTAGACATTCGGCAGCGACGTCAGTTCCGCTGGTCTGGGCAGGCGGAAGGGGTCGGCGGGATCGTAGAGATCCAGGGAGGGGACCCGATGGACCGGGATATCCCCATCCAGTTGCGGGTCCGGCGGACCGGACAACACCTCGACGTGATGACCGAGGTCGGCCAGCGAGCGGCTCAATTGCTTGAGGTAAACGCCCTGGCCGCCGCAGTGGGGATTGCTGCGGTAAGAGAGAAGACAGATGCGAAGCGGTCGGTCCATGATCATCCGGTCAGCCTATCGCTCAGGTGCCGCCGTCCGATCCGGCCGCTGGCGGTTAAGCGCACTTTAAGTCCATACCAAAAATTAAGCGGGCAGAGTAGCGCTAGCCGGAAGAAGGGTCAAGCCCTTTCTGGCAGGGTCCGGTTCGATGGTGAACCTTTGGTTGAATCTCGTCGCATCCAACGCTATGATAACCTCATACATAATGGTTGGTGGACCGTGTGCGTGTGGCCGAATGCGCCTTGAAACTGGAAGCGATTCTCGGCCGGCAGTTGCCCGGGAAGATGCTGCGGGTGATCCAGGCTTCCCGGAAGAACGGTCAGACCGCCCATTGCAACCCCCCCGGGAAACGGGTGAATCGATGGCCAAGCTTTCGTCCAAGACACAATTTCGACTGGGGTCCGGCTTGATTCTTTTTATCTTCTGCCTGGCGGTGGCCCTCGTGGTTTATCGCATCGGCAAAGAAGAGGCCGAAAAGCGCGTTTTCAAAGAGACGGAAATCTACATCGCGGCCGTGGATGCGACCCGCACTTACGTGAAAGACGTTCTGCGTCCGCGCATGTACGACATCATTCCGGCGGATCATTTCGTGGTGGAGGCCATGTCCACCTCGTTTGTGGGCCGGGAGGTGATGCATCGGGTGCATGACCGTTTCAAAGATTTTCGCTACAAGCGGGCCGCGCTGGTGCCCATCAATCCGGCCAGCAAAGCCGACGCGCTGGAGGCGGATTTCATTCAACAGTTCAACGCGGATCCCAACCTGCGGGAGTGGTCCGGCCTGGTGGAAAGAGACGGGCGCAACTACTATGCCCGGCTGCGGGCCATCTACGCCGAAGCCGAGTGCCTGCGCTGCCACGGCGACCCCGGCGACATTCCTTCGGCGATCGTCGACATCTACGGCAACGACCCGACCCGCAAGGCGTATCGCCTGGATCAGGTCGTGGGGGCGGATATCGTTTATATCCCGGTGGACGTGGTTTTTGCCCGCATCAAACGCTTGGCCTGGGTGGCGTTCATCATCGGCGCCGGCTGCCTGTTCTGCCTGGTGGCGCTTTTTTACGCCCTTTTCAACCACACCGTCATCTCCGAGCTGCAGGGGCTCTTGACGACTTTCAGGGAAATCGCGTCGCCCTCCAAAGAACTGGAAGCCCTCGACGCGCCCCTTGCCCAGGCGGGCGACGAATTTGATCAGGTCAAACTGGCCTTTCAGGATGCCGCCGCCGACCTCAAATCCGCGCACGATGAACTGACGGCCTCCGAAACCAAATACCGCCAGTTGTTCGAAGCCTCACGGGATCCCATCCTTATCTGGGATGTGACCGGCCGGATTTTGGACATCAATGCCGCCGGTCTGCAACTCCTGGGATTCAAAGACCGCTATGGCGCCCGGCAAAGCGGTCGGGCCCTGGACCTGTTCCAGGATCCCGCAGACGGCCGCCGGTTGCTGCAAATAGTGGACAGGGACGGGTTCGTGAAGGAATCCGAAATCGCGTTGGTGTCGCAGCAGGGGGGGCGCATCGATGCCTTGTTGACCGTCAACCGAACGACATGTGAAAATGAAACGCCCTGCTACGAGGTCTATATCCGTGATATCACCCTGCGCAAGCGCATGGAAAAACAGATGGCCCGGACCGAAAAAATGGCATCCATCGGCCAGTTGGCGGCCGGGGTGGCCCATGAAATCAACAACCCCTTGAGTGTCATCAGCTGCTACTCCAATTTGATCGAAAAGAGCGGGGACGCAACCGACCAGATCCGGGAAGATCTGGAAAAAGTCAAGAAGCACACCCTGAACTGCAAACGGATCGTCGACTCGCTGCTCAACTTCGCCCGAGTTTCGGAAACGCATCGCCGGGTGGCGGACGTTCATGCCGGTCTGGAGTCCGTCCTCGCCATCATCGAAAAACAGGTCGGCAAGCGCCAGATCGAGATCCAGCGCAATTACGCGTCCTCCCTGCCGCCGGTGTCGATTGACGAAGACAAGATGGCCCAAGTGTATATGAATATCCTGCTCAATGCTGTTCAGGCCATCGATGACCAGGGAACTGTCGGCATTACGACGGCCTACGACCCGCCATCCGACACTGTGCGGATTGCGTTTGCCGATACGGGAACCGGGATTGCACCGGCGCATATCGACAAGATTTTCGATCCGTTTTACACGACCAAGAAGGACGAGGAGGGGACGGGCTTAGGCCTCTCCGTCAGCTACGGGATCGTCCACGAGCACGAGGGCGACATTCGGGTGGAAAGCCAGCCGGGCCGCGGCAGTGTCTTTACGATTATTTTACCGACGGCCGATAATGATGATCCGGGAGGTGCACCGTGAGCGACTGTTTGCTGGTGGTGGATGATGAAAGCGATCTGCTGCTCGGGCTGCAGCGGACCATCGCCATGGAGATGGACTGCCGGGTCCTGACCGCCGGCAGCGCCCGGGAGGCTCTGGCAATCGTCAGCCGGGAACCCGTCGATGTGGTGCTGGCCGATATCCGCATGCCGGGCATGGACGGCATGGCTCTGGCCCGTGAAATCCAGCGCCAGGATGCCCTGATCACCGTGGTTCTGATGACGGCCTTCGGCACCATCGAACAGGCGGTCGAAGCCATCAAGGACGGGGCCTATGACTTTATCCGGAAACCCTTTGACGAACAGGACCTCCTGCGCCTCCTGCGCAAAGCGCTGGAGCGCAATCGCCTGCTGCGCGAAAACATGCGTCTGCAGCAGGCCGTTGCGCAGAACGGCCCGCTTCAAAAGATGATCGGCCGCGGGCCGAAGATGCAGCAGGTGTTTGCCGCCATCCAGATGCTGGCCCGGTCAGACGTGACCGTTCTGCTGCTTGGGGAAAGCGGCACCGGCAAGGAAATGGCGGCCCGCGCGATTCACGCCCTCAGCCAGCGCAAGGCGCGGGAGATGGTGGTGGTCAACTGCCCGGCCCTGCCCGAAAATATCCTGGAAAGCGAACTGTTCGGCTATCGCAAGGGCGCGTTTACGAATGCCGCCCAGGACAAAAAAGGCCTGTTCGAAGAAGCCGAAGGCAGCACGATTCTGCTGGATGAAATCGGCGACCTGTCGCTGACCCTGCAGACAAAGCTGCTGCGGGTGCTGCAGGAAAAAGAGATCAAACCGCTGGGATCCACGCATACCCGCCGGGTGGATGTGCGCATCATCGCCTCCACGAATCGCGACCTGGTCGCCCGCCTGAAGGAGGGCACCTTCCGGGAAGACCTCTACTATCGGCTCAATGTCGCCAGCCTGACACTGCCGCCCCTGCGGGAGCGCCGCGAGGATCTGCCCCTGTTGATTGAGCATTTCCTCGCCAAGGCCGCCGAAGAACTGCGGGTACCGGCCAAATCCCTGGGGACCGAGGCCCGTGAAAACCTGATGCGGCGGCATTGGGCGGGCAACATCCGCGAGTTGGAAAATGTCATTCGCGGGTTGACGGCCCTGGCGCCCCAGGAACAGATCGGGGTTGCCCATCTGGCCGGGGAAGAGCCGTATCTGCCGATCTGCCATGGGGAAGTGGATCTGTCGCAGCCCTACAAGACCCTCAAGGATCAGGTCTTACACAAATTCACCACCAAATATGTGACCGAGCTTCTGGCCGAAACCGGCGGCAACGTCACCCTGGCGGCCCAGGTCAGCGGCATCCAGCGCCAGTCCCTTCAAAAAATTTTCAAACGCTACAACATATCCCCGGATCGCTTTCGCTCCCGCTCCTAATCGCTGGTATATCCAAAAAAGCGACATCTCAAGTTGTCACTGCCTCCTGCAGTTGTCACTGTTGTTTTCCCATGAAACCCAGGCGTTTGACCCTGATAGTTGTGCGAATAGGGGGGATTGACGAAGCAACCAGAGAGAAACTGACAACTTGAGTTTCCAAATCGGTGGCGGCTGTTTGGGGTCTTTATAAATAAATATCATTATTTCAAATAGATATAAATTTATGCCGGGTGGCACGATAGTTGTTATAGCTATGGTGCCTTTTTTTTTCAAAGCCGGGGTTGCCCAGCTTTATTTATAACTTTCAGTTATTATTCATTATTTTCATGCAAGGAGGAACACTCATGTCCGAGGCCCGCAACAATGTTCCGCTGTTTCTAATGGGCGGAATCATGATTATCTACGCCCTGATCGTCAACACGGGCGTGCTGCTGCCCCTGATGAAGTCCATCGGGACGCACAAGTCCGTGGACTTGCAGGTCACCATGTGTTTCATCGTGGGGATTCTCGGTATCCTTACCGGAATCGTCAACTCGATCCGCAAGCCCCAGAACACCGTCCTGGATCGTTTTTTCCTGCAGCCCATGGCGGGGGTCCTGTTGCTTCTGAGCTTGGCCATGCTGGTCCGCTGGTATGTCGAGCCCTGGGTGATCATCGGCAGTAAAGCCCTGAAACCGATCATTGGTTTTGGCATCTACAAAGTCCTTAACCTCAACTATGTCGTCCTCGGGCTGCTCGTCGGGGTCATCATCACCAACACCGTCGGCATCCCCAAATTCGCAGCTTCTGGCGTCAAAACGGCCCGCTTCGTTTTGAAGATGGGGGTCATCCTGCTGGGTGCGCGTTACAGCTTTGCCGAACTGGCCAAACTCGGCGTCTACAGTATCTGGCTGGTGGGGGGGTTCGTCATGGGCACGGTTTTCCTCGTGCTCTGGCTGGGCAATATGTTCAAGCAGCCCAAATCCATGACCGGGGTGCTGTCGGCCGGCATGGGGGTGTGCGGTGTGTCCGCTACGGTGGCTGTGGCCCCGGTGGTCCGGGCCAAAAGCGAAGAGATGGCCTATACTATTGGTACGATTCTCTCTTTCGGCATCATCTGTATGTTCGTCTTTCCCACGGTGGGCAAACTCGTGGGCATGAACCCCACCCAGTTCGGCGCCTGGGCCGGCACCGGCATTCTCAACTCCGCTCAGGTGGCCGCGGCGGCCCTGGCTTTCAATGCGGTGGATATCGCCACCCTCAAAGTGGCGGAAATTTTCAACATCACCCGGGTGCTTTTCCTGCCCATCATCGTGCTCGTGCTGGCCACCTGGTTCGGCAAGGAGACCGGCCAGAAACTGAACTTCAAGACCGTCGTCATCGACAAGTTCCCCATCTTTATTCTGGGCTTCCTGCTGCTGTTTCTCATGTCCTCGATGGGCCTCTTTTCGCCGCCCGACCATTACAAGGGCAAGTACATCGATTTCAGTTATAACGACCGTACCCGGATCACCGACCAGGAATGGGCGACCCTGAACGACGCCCTCGATACCGGTGCCATTATGGGGGCCGACGCGACGCAGATGGCTGCCCTGGAGGATTTGCGCAAACAGCATCAGATCGCCGGCAATTTCGATGACCGCAACAACAAGGCGGTTTTCGACAAAGTCGGCCGTGACCGCATGACCGCCTTGGAGTCCATCCTGGCCCAGCTCAAGGCCAAGAAGATCGAGATGAGCAAAGAAGTCAAGGGCGTGGTCGACCATGCCCTCAAGCAGGTCCACAAGAAGTCCAAGACCATCGTCACCCTGACCGACTGCATGATCTGGTTTTTTGCCTTCGGTTTGATCGGGCTGGGGATGCAGATCACCAAAAAAGCCATGGCCCAGGCCGGTGGCTGGCCCCTGGTGATCGGCCTGATCTCCGGTGTGACCAAGGCGGTGCTGTCGTTCTTCGTGGTTCTGTGGTTTGTCAAGGAAGTTACCCTGAAATAGTCGACCGTGCGTATGGCTACGCATGGAATGGAGGCAATTAGAATGAGTAAAAAAGTTGATATTGATACCGGGTCCGAAGGCAAGGGGAGCCACCAGTTCTCCGCCCAGGCGGATACCCAGGAAATGGAAGAACGCGCCCTGTCGGTCTTTTCCAGCGAACGCAACGAAGACATTACGGCCCTGGTCTTCACGCTGATTACCACGTTTGTGGTATTGCTGTTCACCAAGTGGATGGTCTGACAAGCCATTCGGCAGCTTTAAAAGCCACAAGGGACGAATCCCGGGTGAACGGCGCGACCCATTACCGCCGCTGCCGTTCACCCGGTTTCCCGATTTGCCGGCGAGGCCAGCCTTGCCATATCGTTCCGAACCCGATATCCTGCAGGTGTGTTTGCCCGGCACCTTGCAGGATTTTCGTTTTCGGTTACTGGTAGTGTGGCCTTCGGCCGAATGATTTACTTCCAAAAAGAATAGAGCGATCCCACCATGTTCCACCACATTTTGCTCTGCACGCACGGCACCCCCGGCGCACGCCAAGCCGAGACGCTCGTGTTTGAAAAACTGCTGCCGGCGTCTCCTGAAGCCCGCATCACCGTCCTGACGGTTTTCAACGAAGACTGGGACGTTATGACGGGCGACGATTGGTTGAATACGTCGACCACCCGCAATACGTTCCGTTCCCATGTCGAGACGCAACTGGCCCGGGAGACCGAAGCCCATTGGGAAACCATTCGCGAACGCTATCCGGCGGCATCCCGGCATCGCTTCATGCATGTTTTCGGACCGGTGGAGGCGACCTTTGCCGAGGTCGCGCACAAACGGCAATGCGACCTGGTGGTGATCGGCGCCTGGCAGAAGAAAATGGCCAAAGGGTTCAAACACCGGGTTTCGCCAGCCAAACTACACCCGATACTGACGATCCCTTTAATGATTGCCCCGTAAGGTAGCCTCATGGAGAAGAACTACAGCCTGGCGTTGTCGCTGGAGACCGCCCCGACGGCGTTTCGGGTTGATGCCCTGCTGGCCGGCGAAACGTTGCTCCGACTGCACCCGCACTGGTTTGTCGAAGGGTTCTCCCAGGAGGGAGGACAGGTTCAGGTAGATCTTCGTGACTATGCCAGTGAGGCCACCTTCCGCCTGCAGTATCGCATCGAAACGGATTCCGCCGGGTTGCCGCGCGTGGTCTTCGCGCAAGGGCCGCTGAGCGAAATCGGCTTCAACCTGCAGGCCGGCATTCTGCACGCCCGCGTGATAAGCGATCAGAACATCGCCGTCCTCGAGGAAACCTTCGGCCTCGGGCTCTGGCTGCGCGGTATCCGCGAATACCTCCGGCTGTATCTCAGCAACAGCCCGAACACGCTCTTTTTCAGATTCCTGATGAATCGTGTCATGCTCAGGATGAATCCCTCCCAGCGTAAAATATGCATCATGATTTACAAGATTACCGTGGTGGAGATCATCTTGATTCTGGTCATCATTATCGGGTTTGTTTATTTTAACCGTTGAGGGGGCATTAAAGCGGGGATGCCCCGGCACGCCTATTCGGCTTCCCCGAATCAATTTGCGCCCGTGAGGATAGGATGACGGCATACCAAGTCGGCGATCGACTGGATCAGTTTGTCATCGACGCCGTGGTATTCGAAGGCGCCCTGACACAGGTCTATCGCGTCCGCGACATGCTGGTGGACATGACGGTGGCCCTCAAGGTGCCTTTCGGCGACATTCTCAACCAGCCGGTGCTCTACTACCATCTTCAGAACGAACAGCGGATCGGCCATCCCCTGTCCCACCCGAACATCGTACGGTTTCTTCAGCGGGGCCAGACGCGCCAGTACACCATCATGGAATTCGTGCCCGGCCAGGACCTCAAACGGGTCATGACGACACAGGGGGCGATGACCTTTGAAGACGCCGTCCCCATCATGCGACAGGCCACGGACGCCCTGGCCTATCTGCATCGGCGCGGCATCCATCATCTCGACGTCAAGCCGGAAAACATCATGCTCACACCCGAGGGGGTGGTCAAACTGCTTGATTTTGGCCTGGCCTGGTCCCAAAACCTGCCCGACCTGCTGGCGGAAGATTTTTTAGAACCCTTCGGTACGCCATATTATATCGCCCCCGAACAATTGAACGGTGTCCGCAACGATCGGCGCAGCGACATCTACAGCCTCGCCGTGGTGCTCTATGAATTGCTGACGGGCCATCTGCCCTACGAACGCTCCCTGAAACTATCCAAGGCACGGCATCGACTGCGCATGCCCCCGGTTCCGCCGCGCTATTACACGCCGGAAATCGCACCCGCCATACAGGAAATTCTCCTCAAGGCGCTGGAACGTCGCCCTGAAGATCGCTATCAAAGCATCGAAGCGCTGCAGCAGGACCTGGACGCCCCGGAGGCGGTGTCCCTGACCGAAAAGCGGCAAGACGTCCGCAAACCGTCGGCCTGGAGTCGTTATTGGCCGGCCATGGCCGTATCAACGGATGCGCCCAAAAAAAGGCGTTCCGTCGACCCGTCGCCGATGATCATCGGGGCCGTGATGGATCATGACGGGTCCGATCTGGTACTGGAAACCGTCCGCCGCCAGGCCATGCTGACCAACAGCCAGGTGACGCTGCTGACGGTCACCGAGCCGGCCTCCGATTCCGACCTGACGCGCTTCGGGCGGGCGGTGGAAGGCGAGAAGCTGCGGGAACGTCTGGACCGGTATGTCCATCGGCTGCGGCGCTACAACCTGGATCCGGTCATTCGTATTCGGCCCGGGGATGTGGTGGCGGAAATCATCGCCACGGCGGAACGATGCGACGCGGCCCTGATCGTGCTTGGCCCTTCCCGCAAGAAGGGCCTGCGCAAGATATTCGGGGGGCGCACCGTCGACAGGATCATGCGCAAGGCGGCCTGTCCGGTCATGATCGCCGAGCGCGAAGAGGATGCGCCTTTCCCCGATCGCGCGGATTTCCGGTCTTTGACGGAATCCCAGGTGCTGCAGATCGACTTTTTTCTGATCGATTGCTGGGTATCGCATCTGAACTATCTTTCCGACCTGATCTTCCAATTGCTTTACGACCCGCAGGATGCCGATGAGATACTGCATTTCCCGTGTCGTCTGGGGCATTGGCTCGACACCATCCGCTCCGAATCCTCCTGGGCGGTGGTGGTCGACCGGATCGATGCCATTCACCATCGATTTCACGAGATCGCCGCCGAATTGGTTCAAAAGGCGCGGGAGACGGGCCTGGGCGCCATGAAAACCCATTACATCCAGGAAGCCGTGCCGGTTTCCTGTGCGATCCGGGACGCCCTGCGGGAGATCAGCAGCACCATTCGCGAGCAAAGCGCCTATGCCCAGGCCGGCGTGTCCGCCGTCCTGGGCGATGGCGCGTGCCCGATCGACCGTGACGGTTTGTCCCCCGGGGATCCGCTCTACAAAGCCCATCAGATACGGGATTACTTCTGCGCCCACCCGGATGCATCGCCCGAAGCCTGTCTGCGCTATATCAATCCGTCATCAACCGACCCGCCGAAAGGGTGACAAACGACCATGCGCCTGGCGCTACTTTCCGATATTCACAGCAACCTGGAGGCCCTGGAGGCCGTTCTGGAAAACGCCCGTGACCGGGGGGTGCATCGCTATACCTGCCTGGGGGACCTGGTGGGATACGGCGCCAATCCCAACGAATGCATCGAGGTGATGCGCTCATTGCCCAAGATCAATTTCATTTTAGGCAACCACGATGCCGCCGCAACCTGGCGCAGTTCGCCTTATATCATGAACAAAGCGGCTGCCGATGCGATCCTCTGGACCATGGATCAGCTAACGGACGACAACGTGAAATTCCTGAAGCATCTGCCGCCGACCGTCGGCATGGGAAACTTGTTGTTTGCCCATGCCAACCCTTACAACCCCCTGGCATGGCGCTATGTCAACAGCCGGAAATACGCGGCGCGGTCCTTCAACAGCAACAACGCCAAGCTGGTTTTTATCGGCCATACGCACCTGCCGGAAGTCATTAACAAACGCGGCTGGTTTCAGATCCGGTTCGAGCCTTGTTCGGATAATCGCACCCTGTCCATCGGACGTGCCGGTCGGATGATCGTCAATTGCGGCAGCATCGGTCAACCGCGTGACAAGAACCCGGCGGCCTGCTATTTGATCTATGATACCCGCCGGGAAACCATTGAATTTGTGCGCGTACCATACAACCACGAGCGGGCCGCGCGCAAAATTCAGGACGCCGGTCTTCCCGGCATCATGGCACGCCGGCTGGCCAAGGGGCGCTGACGGCATTACC
Organism: Desulfobacteraceae bacterium; assembly: GCA_014237395.1. Lineage (GTDB taxonomy): Bacteria > Desulfobacterota > Desulfobacteria > Desulfobacterales > UBA5852 > JABZFP01. The sequence continues at coordinate 899,246 of JABZFP010000030.1, forward strand.
AAGGCGTTGCGCAGGGGGGTGAAAGGAAGGGCGCTATGCACAACTATTTTGTTCGCGGTAATTTGCGGACCAAATTTTTTCTCTGGTCGACGGCGGTTCTCATCGTTTTTGGCCTACTCGTGGCGATGCTCTATTACCGGCATCTCAAACGGGCGGTCATGGCGGACTCCCTTCAAAAATCCGAACTCATCCTGAGTGAAGTCGAGGCGATCCGGGCCTACGTCAAAGACGAACTGCGGCCCTTAATGCAATCCCTGCATTCCCAGGATACCTTTATCATCGAGGCCATGTCCACCACCTATGTCAGCCGGCGCATCATGGAGCGCTTCGGGGAACGCATGCCGGGGTTTGTCTACCGCCGGGTATCCGTGAATCCCCACAACCCGCGAAACCTGGCGGACGAATTCGAGGAGGAGATGATCGACTGGTTCGAGGCCGCGCCGGAGCGGCGGTTCTGGCAGGGGGTGGTGCAGAAGGGGGAGGAAGCCTTTTTTATCAGCATGGTGCCGGACTATTTCGAACAGAGCTGTATTCTTTGCCATGGAGATCCCGCGGCGGCCCCCCGGACATTGGTTGAAACCTATGGGAATGACGGCGGCTTCCGTTTCAAAGCCGGCGATCTGGCCGGGCTCAATTCGGTGGCCGTGCCGGTGTCCGGTCCATTTCAGAAGATCAGGCATTTCAGCGTGGGCCTTTTCGCAGGAACGGTGGCGGGAACCCTATCCCTCCTGCTCCTCTTCAACTGGCTGTTTAACCGGCTGGTCATTTCACGCCTGACGCGCATCATGGAGGACCTCTCGCAGGACGAGGGGCGAACATCCACGCCAGGCGGAACACGGACAGCCGACGGGTCCGCCGATGAACTCGACAACCTGAAGACATCCCTGGGGCAGTTGAATCGGTACGTCCGGGCCGCCCGCAAAGGCGGCGGATTGGAACCCAACGTCATCGGACCCTATGTCGTAGGCCGTCCGCTGGTTGCCGGAACGCTGTCATGGGTCTATCAGGCCCGGGATACAAGAACGGAAGAACCGGTGAGCATTAAAATTCCTTTCGAGGACGTGCTCATCAATCCGATCTATGCCGCCTGTCTGCAAAGCGAATTAAAGCTTCTGGGCACCATCCGGCATCCGGGTATCATCAAGATCCGCGAACGCCAGGGCGATGCGCTGGTACTGGCACCGGTGGCAGGTATGGATTTCGAGCGTTACCTCCGGCAGCATCCTCAACTTTCCGCAGCACCCATAGCGGCGTATTTCCAAGAACTGCTGGACATTACGGCCTATCTGCACCACCAGGGCATCGTCCACCACGATTTGCGCCCCGCCAATTTTATCCTGGGCGAAGACGGCCGGCTGTGTCTGGTGGATCTCGGGATGGCCGCGCATCGCGATCACCCCGATCCGATCACGGCCTCCGGCATGGGCCCCCAGGGTGATGCCCGCTATATGCCGCCCGAGCAGTGGGCGGGTATGCGGGGCGACCCGCGGTCCGACATCTATACCCTGGGCACGCTGCTGTACCGCATGGCCGCAGGACGGCTGCCGTTCGAAGACAGTGCCAAGGCGTATCAATTCCAGGCCCATAACAGAGGCGAAATCCTGCCGCCGTCAAGCTGGCAACCACATTTATCCAAAGCGATCGAGGCGGTGATTTTGAAAGCCATGGCTGCGGCACCCCAGGACCGCTACCAATGGGTGGAGGATTTTGGGGACGCCCTGGCGGCGGTCTTGCCTCAGGAGTGAGGCATGATTCACGGCCGGGAAAGTCCTTGTCCGCCATAGGGCATTGTCCGAGGCGGCAAGCATGGCTGAGGATCGGGACGGGCAGTCACACCACCACTGAAGGGAGAACGACTTGAAACAACTGAACGGTAAACTTGCTCTGGTGACCGGGGCCGCGATGGGAATGGGAAAGGCCATTGCCGAAACCCTTCTGGCGGAAGGCTGCCGGCTGGCCCTGGTCGATATCAACCCGGAGCTCCTGGAAGAAACCCGCCAATCGCTGCGTCGCAGCGGGGTGTGCGAGGCGTTTGTCTGTGACATTGCCAATCGCGATCAGGTAAGGAAACTGGCCACCTCGGTCGAACACGACCTGGGAAGTGTCAATATTCTCGTGAACAACGCCGGCATCGTTCGGGCGGCGCCGCTGTTGTCCCTGAGCGACGACGATATCGAGCGCATGATCCGCATCAACCTCACCGCCCAGTTCTGGACCTGCAAGGCCTTCCTGCCCGGGATGGCGCAGGCCGGACCCGGCCATATCGTTAACATGGCCTCGGCGGGCGGGTTGCTGGCCATCCCTTCCCTGACGGCGTATTGCGCCAGCAAGTTCGGCGTGGTCGGGTTTTCCGACGCCCTGCGCCAGGAGTTGAAAAAAGCGCGACTTCCCATCGGGGTGACCTGTGTCTGCCCCAACACGGTCAACACGGGCATGTTCGAGGGGGCCCGGACCGTGCGCGGCACACGCATCCTTCGCCCGGCGGATGTCGCCGCTCAGGTGGTGCGGGCGATCCGGCGCAACCAGGCTGTCCTGGGGGTGCCGTCGTTTCCGGTGAACGTGCTGACCCCGCTGCTGAAAGCCCTTTTACCGGTCACGGTCATGGACCGCATCAACGCTCTCATGGGCATGTGGCACATCAACGACAGCTGGCGGGGACGTGGATCTTGACAAACGTTGGGGGATATGAAATTTACCAAAATTACGGTTATTTACTATCCTCAAAGGTGGCGTATGACATTCTCGGAATGACCGGCCGCGACCTGCTTTTAAGGGTGTGACGTGATCATGGACGCCCAACACCACAAAGAAACCCTTCTTTTCGTTGACGATGAAGAAAACATTCTCGACATCGCCAGCGAGTATTTCGAGTTCAAAGGCTTTCAGGTGCTGACCGCAAGCAACGGGCGTGAGGCGGTTCGCGTATTGGAGACCGAACGCGTGGACTGCTGTTTTACCGACATCAACATGCCCGAGATGGACGGCTTGGCCCTCGCCGAACACATCCACCACACCGACAACACGATCCCGGTCATCGTTATGACCGGCTACCCCTCGCTCGACAACACGATCGCGACGCTGAAAAACGGGGTCGTCGATTTTCTGATCAAACCGGTCAACCTGGAGCAGATGGAGTTGGCGGTGCGCCGGGTGCTGCGCCAGCGGCGGTTGTTCGTGGAGAACATTCTGCTGCAAAAAGAAGTCGAGCAGAAACAGCGTTTGGAAAAACTGAACCGTGAACTCGTCTACAAAGTGGAAGAACTCAATCTGGTCAACCGCATCATGAGCGACTTTGCCGCGATGGGCTCAACCACCGATGTCTTCAGACGCGTGGTCGATATGACGATCGAGGTTGCGCATGCCGACGGGGCGCAGTTCCTCGTTATGAACGAACATGTCGCGCAGCCCTTCGAAGTCGTTTCCGCGGCGACCGGTTCGGTGATCGGGGTAGAGGCCATTCGGCTGCCGGAAGCCCTCGTGGCGAGTGTCGTCGGCGATGAAATCCCCCTGCTGGTGGACGGGTGCCAGGGAAAAGACATCCTGCCCGACCCCGTTCGCTCGGCGCTTTTGGTTCCCATGAAAATCAGGGGAAAAGTTTTCGGGGTGCTGACGGCCGCGGTGTGCCGTGATGACCTTCACTTTTCGGAAAAGGACCTCTACTACCTATCCTATATTGCCCGCAACGCGGCACGTTCCATCGAGAACCTGGCCCTTTATGAAAACATCTACCAGAACCTGTTCTCGACCCTGTATGCCTTCGTCAATGCCCTGGAGGCGCGTGACCCCTACACGCAGCAGCACTCGGAGCGGGTGGCGCGGTTGGCGATCCTGTTGGGCCAGGAGATGAACTGTACGCCTGAAGAATTGGATATTCTTCACTTTTCAGGCCACCTGCACGACATCGGGAAAATCGGGATCCGGGATGACATTCTTCTGAAGCGAAGCGGATTGACCGCGGAGGAATACGAGAAAATCAAGGAGCATCCCCAGATCGGCGCCAATATCGTCGGGCAGCTGGGCCTGTGGGACCGTGAAAAGGATATCATCCGCTACCATCATGAGCACTATGACGGCACCGGCTATCCGGAAGGGTTGCAGGGAGAAGGGATTCCTTTCCTGTCGCGGATACTGGCGGTGGCCGACGTCTTCGACGCCATGGCATCCGGGCGCGCCTATCGCAAAAAAATTGAAGAGGCCGTGGTGTTGGACGCCATCCGCGAACGAGCGGGAACCCACTTCGACCCAAAGGTTGTTGAAACCCTGCTGCAGTTGCATCAGGAAGGGCGTTTCCCCCCCCCGTCCGGTGCCTGACGACCGATGCTTCCCCCTGTTGCGCCTCGGGCAGCCCCATCGGCGCTACTTTTCCCCGACCATCGCGAACGACAACCCAATTGCCGCAGGCAATCGGCGTTACAATACCGACCGCGCAGCGGCGCGCCAGGCGCGAATCTCAAAGGCGCCTGAGGACTTTGCTTTTTTCTCCCCGGTCCAGGTCATCCAGGGCGAAGGCCAACGCGGCTTCCAGCAGCATGGATTTGTTGTCGATCGCGGCGCCGGCCAGCTTCAGTTCGTGGAATTTGCGGTCAAAGCGTTCGATGACCTGCAGAGACAAATAAAACCCGGCCTTTTTCTTGGGTTTAACGGGCGTCCCTTTGGTACCCCCGGTGGCGGATTGGATCGGGTCGATGGGATTGGTGTCAAAAAAGTCAGGCAGATCACTCGGGTCAGGCATCATTGCGAATCCTCCTTACCAGCTGGTGGTAATCCATTGCGCCGGCGGCATGGCGGCTGTACTCAAAAATGCTCTGGCCGCTGGAGGGCGCCTCCGTCAATCGGACGTTATAATGGATCGGCTCACAGATCTGTTTGCTGAAAAGCCGGCGCAGCACGTCATAGATTTCGCTGCTATGACGGGTGCGGCGATCGAACAGCGTCGGCAGCACGTACTTCAATTGCAGCTCCTGGTTCATGCGCTGGGCCGACATCAGGTAGCCGAAGAAGGTCTTCAAGCCCTCCAGGGCCGGACCTTGCAGGGCTACGGGGCAGAGAACTTCGGTGGCGGCCATGAGAATATTGACGCTGAGGACATCCCATCCCGGGGCACAGTCAAAAATCAGATAGTCCAGGGCGCCGTCCCGGGGCACCAGCGTTTTGGCCAGGACAGCTTGACGGATCTCCCGGGGCTGCTCGCCCAGCCAGTTTTTCAATTCGACCAGGTTGATGCCGCCCGCCAGCAGCCAGAGGTTTTCGCGGGCGGGAAAGAGGGTTTCCTTTTTGGCAACCGGGTTTCCGCGGGCATCGGTTCCGGTGATGAATTCATAAAGGCCGAAGGGGGGGGCGACGCCCAAGAATTTGGCAGTTTGTCCCTGGGTGTCGCAATCCACAATCAAGACCCGATGCCCTGCCAGTGAAAGGCCATGGGCCAGGTTAACGGCGGTGGTGGTTTTGCCGACACCACCTTTCGCCATTGCAACGGCAATTTTACGCATGATTTTCGCAGGCCTCCTTCTTCTTGTGTAGAATTCTTCTATTATACTGTTCTATTGGGGAGCGCAACCCCTTTCAACGATCCCTCCGTCCGTCCTTGCATTCAGGCTGCCGCTCGATGGGGCCACACCCGTTAACCGGGTGGTCAATATTGACATGGTCTAGAATCCATAATAGAACTAATAAGATACGCCATCGTCGGGATGAGACCGGTTCGGTGGTGTCGTCATTTTATAATGCGCCGGCGGGACACCCATTTTCATGACATCCCAAAAAAAACGCCCTGATCCGGGGGCTGGCGAAATGTCGCCGGAACATCCGCCATTGCCGGCTTGGTCTTGTGATGAGGCCTGGCCTGCGGACGCGTCGCCCGCGATTGCCTTAACCCGTCAGCAGCGGGAGCGCCAAGCCTTTCACATCATCACGGAAGCTGCGGTTTCCCAGGCCGAACTGCCCGCGATTTGCCAGAAAATCCTGACCGATCTTTTATCCGTGCTGGACTTCGATTTCGCCACCCTGCGGCTTTACGATCCGGCGACCCGTCTGCTCAACCTGACCGCTATCGCCGGTCAGCGGGTGCAGGCGATGCTGGACAAGTTTCCCGTCCAGTCCATTGACGATCCCCATTATGTGGGCGCCTTTGTGGCCCGTGAGCGAAAACCGGTCTTTGCACCGGAAGTCGACCGCCATACCATCGCTGAAACCCACGCCATGCGGGTGCGTGAGATCGGGCTGAAAGGCATCATCGCCTATCCCATCACCAGTGCCGCCGGCGATCTGATCGGTGTGGTGCAGCTCAATGCCGGGGAGGCCCGTTCCATCAACCCGGGGGATCGAACCTTTTTCGAAGCCGTGGCCCGGATGTTCGGCACCATCATTGAACATCGTCGCGCGGTGGACAGCCTCCGGGAGAGCGAAGAAGGCTATCGCTCTCTTTTTGAGAACGCCCCCGCCGCGCTTTGGGTGGCGGATTTTTCGGATGCCAAGGCGTATCTGACCCGCCTGCAGGAAACCGGAACAGCGGATCTGGGCACCCATTTTACCGCCAACCCGGGAGCCGTGGCCGAGTGTGCCGCGCGCATCAAGGTCCTGGATGTCAATCAGCAGGCTCTCGAGCTATACCAGGCACAAGACAAACAGGCCTTAAAAACGGGTTTGTCGCGTATCCTGACCGCACAATCCTTCGAGGCCCTGGCCGGGGAACTGGTCATCATCAGCGCGGGCGGGCAGCGCTCCAGCACTGAGATCGAAAATCTCACCCTGTCCGGTGAAAAGCGTCGGCTGGTCATGCAGTGGTTCGTGGCGCCGGGCCATGAATCCGATTATGGGCGGGTCTTTATCTCATTTCGGGATGTCACGGCGACCCGGGCGTTGGAGGCCCAATTGCTCCAGTCGCAGAAGATGGAATCCGTCGGGACCCTGGCCGGCGGCATTGCCCACGATTTCAACAATATCATGCAGGCCATCAGCGGGTATACCCAGCTCATGCTATGGGATCGCCATCCGGGGGAGCAGGATTACGACAACTTACGCGCCATCGAAAAAGCGGCCGATCGTGCCAGCAAACTGACCCGTCAGTTATTGACCTTCAGCCGCAAAGTCCCCATCGCCCTGAAGCCGACGGACCTCAATGCGGAAATCGAAGGCGTCGGTAAGATCCTGGCGCGCACGATCCCGAAAATGATCCGTATCGAGCAGCATCTGGACCCTGATTTATATCCGGTCAACGCCGACCGGTCTCAGATCGAACAGGTGTTGATGAATCTCAGCATCAATGCCAGCAATGCCATGCCGGATGGTGGGCGTCTTGTGTTCGAAACCGCGAATGTCGAGCTGGACCGGACCTATGCTCTCGCCCATCCGGAGGCCCACGAGGGACCCCATGTGCGACTGTCCGTATCGGATACCGGACACGGCATGAACGCCGAAACCCAACGACGGGTATTCGAACCTTTTTTTACGACGGGAGAGATCGGGCAGGGTTCCGGTCTGGGGCTGGCCATGGTTTACGGGATCGTTAAAAACCACGATGGTCATATCCTCTGTTACAGCACGCCCGGGCAGGGGACCTGTTTCAAGATCTATCTGCCCGCCATTGGAACCCCGCTCGCCATACCGATCGGAGAGGCCAGCCCGGCAGCGGCCTCGCCGTCCGGAACGGAAACCATCCTGGTGGTGGACGACGAGCCCGTGATTCTGGATCTGGCGGAAACCATTCTGGCGCGCTTCGGCTACACGGTCATCCGCGCCGAAAGCGGCGAGCAGGCCCTGGCCATTCTGGCCGGCCAGGCCGAATCGGTCGACCTGGTGATTCTGGACCTGAACATGCCCGGAATGGGGGGGCATAACTGCCTCGAGACGCTCAAGGCCCGCTATCCGGATTTGCCGGTGCTGATTGCCAGCGGCTATTCTCCCAACGGATCGGTGCGGGATACGCTGAGCGCCGGCGCTGCGGGATTCATCGGAAAACCCTATCAGTTAAAGGAAATGCTCAAGATTGTGCGGGATATTATCGATGCCGAATCTTCCTGAAAAGCCACTTCTCCACCGGTGGGATTGCGGTGAAGCGGACCCGAACAACTTCTTACGACGTTTGACACCCTCATCTCGCATCGATTGTGCCGCGACCCGGGTTGCCTGATGTCAACCGTCATCCGTTATAAAGATATCTTCAACACCACCATCAACGGGGTTCTCGTCACCGATGCCAGCGGGAAGTTGACCCATATCAATCGTCAGGCTGAAAAGATCCTGGGGTTCAGTGCCCGGCGGCACATCGGCTGCTATATTTCGGACCTTCTGCCGTTGACGGGGCCTCAGGTCATGGCGTGCATCGAAAACGGCGTGCCGAATCTGGGTCACCTGATCAAGGGCAAGGTCGTCGACCTGGTCCTGTTCATAACGCTTTTCACCTCCGGTGGCCGTGTACGGGGCGCGATGTGCACCTTTCAGGAAATGGGGCAATTTGAAACATCCGCGCAGAAATTGGAATCCTACCAGCGGCTGAACCGGGAGCTGGCGGCGGTTTTCGACGCATCGTCGGACGGGCTGTGGGTCTGCGACCACCACGGCATGGTGATCAACATCAACAAAGCCTCGGCGCGGCTCAACGGGATCAAGGCCGACAAGATCATCGGGCGCAACATTGCCGATCTGGTGGCCAGCGGCCTGTTCGATCGCTCGGTCACCCTGGAGGTGATCGAGACCCGCCGCCAGGTGAGCATCATGCAGTTTGTGAAGCGGACCAACCGCTACCTGCTGGCGACGGGAACGCCGGTTTTCGATGATCAGGGGCAGCTGCACATCGTGGTGGTCAACGAGCGGGACATGACCCAGCTGAATGTCATCCGGGACGAACTGGAACAAACCCAGATGGTCACCGAAAAAATACGCGATGAACTGGCTGAGTTACGTATGCTTGAGCGCAAGGACCCGGCCATCATTGCCGAAAGCAAGGAGATGCGCCAGGTGCTGACCGTGGCCCTGAAACTGGCCCGCCTGGATGCCTCCAATATTATGATTCTGGGGGAATCGGGTACCGGCAAGGGGCTGATGGCCCGCTATATCCACCAGAACAGCATCCGTGCGAAACATCCTTTCATCCCGATCAACTGCGCCGCACTGCCCGAAAGTCTGCTGGAGGCGGAACTCTTCGGCTACGAGCGGGGCGCATTCACCGGGGCGCGGGAGCAGGGCAAGGTCGGCCTGTTTGAACTGGCCCACGAAGGGACGCTCTTCCTCGATGAAATCGGGGATCTGCCGCTGCCCCTGCAGGCCAAGCTGCTCAAATACCTCGACGACCATGAAATCGTGCGGCTGGGGGGCCTGAAGCCCCGGCACATCGACTGCACCGTGATTGCCGCAACCAACCAGGACATCGAGGGGCAGGTCAAGCGCCGCCTGTTTCGCGAAGATCTTTTTTATCGCCTCAACGCCTTTACGATTCAAATCCCCCCCTTGCGAACGCGACCGGAGGATATTTTCGAGTTGATCCGGCACTATATGGCGCAGTACAGCCGGACCTATCGGACGCGCGGCAAACTCATGCCTGAAACCCTCGAACGACTGCAGGGCTATGCCTTTCCAGGCAATGTGCGCGAGCTCAAGAACCTGATCAAGAGAGCGGTGGTCATGGGCGAGAGCGAGATGCTGGACGGTTTCCTGGAACGCAGTCTGGAAGCCGCCCGAACGACAGCGGCCTCCTCCAGCGGATCATCTCCGGCCGGGCAGCGCCTGGCCGACGAGGTGAATGCCTTCGAACGGGAGATTTTAAAACGCGCTATCCAGCAGTGCCGCACGACCCGGGAGTTGTCGAAGGCGCTGGGGGTCAGCCAGCCCACGGTGGTCAGAAAAATGAAAAAGTATAAGCTTTCCTTCTGATTGATACAAAAATGAATCAGCATATATTATAACCCGCCGAAATAATACTCGATATCAATATTTTAAATTAAGATCTATTTTTGAATCGAAATAATGATAATCTTATCAGTAAGTTAAATTTTTGCTTGATACAAATGTGAATCAATTTTTTGCGGACCTGCTCTCTGCAATGGCCGCCATCGCGGCCTCCCCGCTGTTTTCTGTCCCCGGGTTTCTGGCCTGTATGTTGCAGTAATAGGCCTCATCTTTTCCATTTCCTACCGGTTGTCAATTAGAGGAGGCCTTATGGCGTCACCATCCAAGTCGGAAGCCTTGAGCCGGACCCGGGCGAATGTCATTGCCAAAGGATATGCCAGCGGGACGGCAACCTATGTAGAACGCGCGGCCGGCGCCCTGATCTATGATGTGGAAGGGCGCGAGTATATCGATTTCGCCGGGGGAATTGCGGTGATGAATGTCGGGCACTCCCACCCAAAAGTCGTTGCCGCGATCCAGGACCAGGCTGCCAAATTCACCCATACCTGTTTTATGGTGCTGCCCTACGCACCGGCCATTGACCTGGCGGAGAAGCTTTGCGACCTGGTGCCGGGCGATTTCGACAAGGCCGCCATGTTTATCAACAGCGGGGCGGAAGCCGTCGAAAATGCCGTCAAGGTGGCGCGCTACGCCTCGAGACGTCCGGCCATCATCTGTTTCGAGAACGCTTTTCACGGCCGTACGCTGATGGGCATGAGTCTGACCAGCAAGGTCAAACCCTATAAGTTCGGCTTCGGGCCCTATGCCCCTGAAATCTACCGCATGCCCTTCGCCTACTGCTACCGCTGCCCCTTTGGGCTGACCTATCCCGGCTGCAACACCGCCTGTGCCGACCATCTGAAATCGTTTCTGGTATCCCATGTAGCGCCCGAATCCACGGCCGCCGTCATTGTGGAACCGATCCAGGGGGAGGGTGGTTTTATCACCCCGCCGCCGGAATACTTCCAGAAATTGAAGCAGATTTGTGATGACAACGGCATCCTGTTTATTGCCGACGAGATTCAGACCGGCATGGGCCGCACCGGGCGCATGTTCGCCATGGAACATTGGGGCGTCGAAGCCGATATCACTACGGTGGCCAAAAGCCTTGCCGCCGGGATGCCGCTCAGCGCCGTGGTGGGCCGCAAGGAGTTGATGGACAGTGTCCATGCCTCCGGCATCGGTGGGACCTATGGCGCAAACCCGCTGGCCTGCCGGGCCGCACTGGCCGTGCTGGAAATTTTCGAGACCGAAGACTTGCTCGCCAAAGGCCAGGTCCTGGGCGCCAAACTGCGCCGGCGTTTTGACCAATTTCAAGCCGAATTCGAGGTGGTGGGCGACGTCCGGGGATTGGGGCCCATGCTGGCGCTGGAACTGGTGGAGGACCGTGAATCCAAAGTGCCGGCGGGGGATGCCGCCAAGAAGCTGGTGGGCTACTGCCACGAACGGGGCCTGATCATCCTGGCCTGCGGCGCCTATGGCAACGTCATCCGGGTACTGATGCCCCTTGTGATCACGGATGACCAACTGGAGCGAGGGCTGGCCATCATGGCGGACGGATTAGCCGCCCTTGAGGTCTGATATGAATGACACCATCCACCAGGAGGCGTGTTCCTGGGCCGACATCAAAAGCCGGCTCGATCCGGCCTGGAGCTATGTGGTCATCGAAACGACCGCGGTGACCGCCAGCGTGGATGTTTTTCATACCGTTACGGCACTTCTGGCGGAGCATGCCAATGGCATCAAGGCCCAGGAGATCTGCCGGGAAACGTCTTCCGGCAAGCTGTTGATGCTGGTGCAGATCGAGCCGGGGCAGACCGAGGCCGTCAAAAACAAGCTGTTCGATCCGCGGCTGCCGCCATCACTGACGGTTTATTTTTACGATTGCACGCCGGTCAGGGACGACGATCGTTCCTCCGGATCTCGGTAAGGACGACGACCACCTCGATAAAACCCCCCGGGCAGCACCCGGGAAAGGAGGCCATGATGAAACTGATCAAAGTCGATATGACGGCGAAAACGATTCGCGTCGAAGATCTTCCGGCAGCGTACAAGGGATTGGGCGGACGGGCCCTGACGTCTGGTTACATAAATGATCACGTGCCGGCAACGTCTGATGCACTGGGGCCCGAGAACATCCTGATATTCGCGCCCGGCTATTTCAGCGCAACCCCGCTGGTGAATACCAGTCGACTCTCGGTTGGCGCCAAGAGTCCCCTGACCGGCGGGATCAAGGAGAGCAATGTGGGGGGCACCGTGGCGGCGGCGCTGGGCAATCTCGGCATTTCGGCCATTGTGGTGGAGGGCCAGGCGCCCGAAGGTGAAACCTGGCTGCTCAAGATCGAGCCGGATGGTCAGGCGGTGCTGATCGAGGGCCAGGCGTACCGGGACATGCGGACGTATGCCCTGGTGGAAAAACTGGTGGATGAATTCGGCGCTAAGAACAGCGTGACCTGCATCGGCCCGGCCGGTGAGCAGCAGTTGAGCGCGGCTTCCATTCAGACCACGGACATGGACGGCCACCCCTGCCGGGCGGCCGGCCGTGGCGGGTTGGGTGCGGTTATGGGCGCCAAGGGGCTCAAAGCGCTGATCGTCAGCCGCGCCGGAAAAAATGCGGATCCCATGGCGGACGCCGAGGCTTTCAAAGCCGCGGCCAAGGCTTATGCCAAGGCGGTCAAGGCCGATGAATTCAGCGGCGAAATCCTGCCTGCGCTGGGATCGGCCTGCCTGGTGGAGGCCATCAACGAGGTGGGCGCTTTCCCGACCCGCAATGCCCGGGAGGGTCAGTTCGAGCATGCCGACCAGATCAGCGGCGAGACCATGGCTCGCATCATCCGTGAGCGCGGCGGCAAGACGACCCACAAGGGTTGCGCCCAGTGCATCATCGATTGCTCCAACGAATATGTCGACAAGGAGGGGAAGTATGTGACCTCCTCCCTGGAGTACGAAACGATCTGGTCCATGGGCGGCATGATCGGCAACGGGGATCTGGATGCCATCGCCCGCCTGGATTTCCTTTGCGACGACATCGGGTTGGACACCATCAGCACCGGGGTGGCCATCGGCGTGGCCATGGATGCCGGCTATAAATCCTTCGGCGATGCCCAGGCGGCCATTGCCATGGTGGAAGAGGTGGCGGCGGGCACGGACTTCGGAAAGATCATCGGTCATGGCCCGGCGGCGGTGGGTAAGCATTTCAACCATGACCGCGTGCCGGTGATGAAAGGCCAGAGCATGGCGGCCTACGATCCCCGTGCGATTCAGGGGATGGCAGTCACCTATGCCACTTCCCCCATGGGCGGTGATCACACGGCCGGCTGGGTGGTGGATCAGAACCTGGAAGCCTTCGGCGGGACCCTGGACCGGTTTTCGGCCGAAGGCCAGGTGGAGGCGTCCCGCAATACCCAGATCCACATGGCGGCGGTCGATTCGGTGGGCATCTGCGACTTTGCCCAGTCCGGTCTGGCAGCCCCGGGGGGGATCGAGAACGTCTATCAGATGGTGGCGGCCAAGTCCGGGCAGCCCTTCGGGGAAGAGGACTGGCAGGCGTTGGGGCTGCGCGTGCTGAAAGCCGAGCGGGCTTTCAACCGGCGGGCGGGTTTTACGCCGGCGGATGACCGGTTGCCGCGCATGTTCTACGAAGAACCGCTGCCGCCCCACAACAAGGTGGTGGTCATCAGTGACGCTGAAATGGAAGCCACCTTTGATTTCTGAAGGTGAAGCGCATGCAGGTGCAGGTTAAACTCTATGGAACGCTGGGCAAATGGGTGGCCGGGTACGACCATCGGACGGGTCTGGCGGTGAATGTGGACGAAGGCGCCACCGTAGCGGATCTTATGGCGCAACTGGGCGTTCCACTGGACAAGATCGGGATGGTTTCCCTGGACGGCCGGCTGGTTGGCAAGGCGACAGCGTTGCGGAGCGGCGTCTTGGTCAAAGTGTTTCATCCCATTTTCGGTGGATAGGGGGGCGGAACGTCCCGCATATCCTGCGGTGCTAAAAGGCGCATGGGCAAATGAAGGGCCGCGCCGGTCGGATGTTGATAACGGCAGCCTGGCACCGGTTGCACGCGGCAATGACAAATGACAGGCTCCTGATCAAAAACCTCAATGACAAGCGGATTGAATGGACCTATGAATCAGAACCACCAGACGCAAACGAACCAGGGGTTGACCGCCAAGCATGTCTGCAAGGCCTTCGGCAAGGTCAAAGCACTGGACGATGTCACCCTGGACGTCAAGCCCGGCGAGTTTTTTACGCTGCTGGGGCCATCGGGTTGCGGCAAGACCACCCTGCTGCGCATCATTGCCGGTCTGGAACTGGCCGACGCGGGCCAGATTCTGACCGGCGGCAAGGACATCACCGGCTTGCCGGCCATCAAACGCCCGGTGAACACCGTGTTCCAGAGTTATGCCCTGTTCCCCCACCTGACCATTTACGAAAATGTGGCGTTCGGGTTGCGATCCCGCAAGTTTCCGGAGGCTGAAATCAAAAAACGGGTGGGCCGCCGCATCGAGATGCTGGATCTTCAGGAGATGGCCGATCGTCATCCGCACCAGCTGTCCGGGGGCCAGAAGCAGCGGGTGGCGCTGGCCCGCGCGCTGGTCAATGAACCGGATGTTCTCCTGCTGGACGAACCCATGAGCGCTCTCGATGCCCGTTTGCGGGCCCAGGTCCAGGAAGACCTGCGGCGGCTGCAGCGCAAGCTGGGGCGCACCTTTATCCTGGTCACGCACGATCAGGCCGAGGCCTTGGTCTGCAGTGACCGTCTGGCCGTGATGCGCAGCGGGCGCGTCATCCAGATCGGAACACCCGAGCAGGTTTACGACAATCCCCGGGACAGCTTCGTGGCCAAGTTCCTGGGCGCAGCCAACCTCATCCCGAGCAAACGGGTGCCGGGGGGCGTGGAAACCGAACTCGGCTTCCTGGCGCTGGATAAGGAGCCGCCCTGGGAGGAAGGCACCGTGGCCATCCGTCCCGAGTGGATTCGCATCGGCGACGAAAAACCCGAGCGCAACGGTATTCGCGCCCGGGTTTCGGAAATCGTTTATCGCGGCACCAACTTCGACCTGTGGCTCGAACCGGGGCATTTGCGCGTGCGCACGAGTTCCTACAAGCGCGTCGAAGCCGGACGGGAAGTCTGGCTGGAGTTGGCCCCCCAAGAACTTGTCATTCTGGAAGATGACCATGTCTAATCCGCTATTATCCTGGTACGGCGAACTGACGACCCGCAATCGGCTGCTCAAGCGCGGTTCGCTGCTGCTCATGCCGGGCATGCTGTGGCTGATCCTGTTCCTGGTGCTGCCGGGATTCGTCCTGGTGGTGGTCAGTTTTGCCACCCGCGGCGCATACGGCCAGTTGGAGTGGACCTTTACGGTGGAAAACTACCAGCGCCTGGCGGGCTTTTCCCTGTTCGGCTGGACGTCGGACTACCTGTTGATCCTGTGGCGGTCGGTGGTGGTGGCCTTCGTGACCACGCTGGTGTCCGTGGTGCTGTCCTACCCGCTGTGTTTTTTCATTGCCGGACGCTCCGAACGCAGCCGCTACATGTGGCTGACCCTGGTGATCATTCCCTTCTGGACCAACATGGTGATCCGGGCCTACGCCTGGTTTCTGATTCTGGCGCCCGAAATGCCCATCGCCAAACTGGCGGCCTTTCTGGGGTTCATTCCGGCGGGTTCCCCGCTTTATCCCAACGCCTTTGCGGTCTATCTCGGCATGGTGTCCATGTTCCTGCCCTTCGTGACGCTGCCGCTTTACGCCAGTGTCGAGCGGATCGACTGGGCCCTGGTGGAAGCGGCCCAGGATCTCTATGCATCGCCGATCCGGGTGTTTACCCAGGCCGTTTTGCCCCAGACCATGCCGGGATTGTCGGTAGGGATCATCCTGACCTTCGTGCCGGCCATGGGCATGTTCGTGGTGCCGGATCTGCTCGGTGGGGCCAAATACATGCTGGTGGGCAATCTCATCCAGCAGCAGTTCGGTTCCAGCCGCGACTGGCCCTTCGGGGCGGCGATCAGTATGGGGCTGATGGTGCTGACCATGATCGGGCTGCACATCTATCGGCGCAAGGGCAAGGAGATTGAATACGTATGAGACGCAACCACTTCATTACCGTGGCCCTGTCGTTGATGACCATGGCGTTTCTGTACCTTCCCCTGATCGGGGTGGCCGTCTTTTCCGTCAACAGTGCCCGGCGGGGGCTGGTCTGGAAAGGCTTTACCCTGGATTGGTACTATAAGCTTTTCGAGAACGAGTGGATCTTGGAGGCGGCCTGGAACACCCTGGTGCTGGCGCTGGTTTCGACGGTCATCGCGACGATTCTGGGAACCATCCTGGCCATCGGCATGGATCGTTTTCCCTGGGGCAAGCGCACCAACGGGTTTCTCGATATTATCCTGCACATCCCGGTGGTCATCCCGGACATCATTCTGGCGGCGGCCCTGGTGGTGGCGTTCGGTCTGCTGCGCATGGTGTCCTCGTTGTTCGAGCCGGGTCTCGTCAACATGATTATCGGGCACATCACCTTTCAACTGGCCTTCGTCGCGCTGGTGGTGCGCAGCCGCCTGGTGGCCATTGGACGCGAAGTGGAAGAGGCGGCCCGGGATCTTTTCGCCAGCAACTGGTATCTCCTGCGCAAAGTCATGCTGCCGCTGCTCATGCCCGGCATTATCGCGGGCGGCATGCTGGCTTTTACGCTTTCGCTGGATGACTTCGTGATCAGTTTTTTCACCGCCGGGCCGGAGTCCCAGACCCTGCCGCTGTTTATTTTTGCGGCAGTGCGACGCGGGGTGACGCCCCAGATCCACGCCCTGTCAACATTGGTCATGCTGATCACGGTGGTTTTGGTGGTTCTCACCGAACGTTTTACGCGCAGCAAGGAGAAGGAATAGAGAGAGGCAATCAACGTTATATTCGAAAGGAGAGGGAAGATGCGCAAAATGACGCTGTTCTTGGTAGTTCTGGCTTTACTGGCGGTTCCGGTGGCTTCCGCCGCGGAAGAACTTCGAATTTTTACCTGGTCGGAGTATATGGACGAGGAGAAGATGCCGGCGGATTTCGAGGCCAAATACGGCATCAAGGTCCGGCTCGATATCTACGAGAACAACGAGGAAATGGTGGCCAAGCTCCAGGCCGGCGGCGTGAGCCAGTACGACATCATCGTGCCGTCCGACTATATCATGCCGGTGCTGATCAACCAGAAGCTCATCCAGCCCCTGGATCTTGCCAAGATACCGAACCTCGACAATCTCAAGCCGCTTTTTCGTGAAACCTCCTACGATCCGGGCAACAAATACTCCGTGGCCTATCAGTGGGGGACGGTGGGCCTGATGTATCGCAAGGACAAGATTTCGGAAGACGCCGTCAAGTCCTGGTCGGTGCTCTTCGACCCCGCCAAGCAGCCGGGACCGTTCTGGCTGATCGATTCGGTGCGCGAGATGATGGGCATTGCTCTTCTTTACGAAGGCTACGACTTCAACAGCACCAAGCCCCAGGAACTCAAGGCCGCGGCCGATCTGCTGGTGGCGACCAAGAAAACGGGAAATTGCATGGGGTTCAAACCGGGCGTGGGCGGCAAGAACGATGTCGTGGCCGGTACGGCCGTGGCGGCGATTGTCTACAACGGGGACGCCATCCAATCGGTAACGGAAAACCCGGACGTGCTGGGTTTCGTGATCCCTAAAGAAGGCAGCGAAATCTGGTTTGACTCCATGTGCATTCCGGCCAAGGCGCCCAATGCGGATGCCGCCCATAAGTGGATCAACTGGATTCTGGAGCCCGAGGTTGGGGCCGAGCTCTCCAATTATAACCAGTATGCCACGCCCAACGCGGCTTCCGAGCCCTTTATTACGCCGGAAGACTTGCAGAACCCGGGCATCTATCCGACACCGGATATCATGAAAACCTTGCATTTCACCAAGGATCTGGGCAAAGAAAACCGTATCATGGATGAAGCCTGGACACGCGCCAAAGCGCATTGATCCAGACAAGGTCGTAACGGACCGGTCGATTGACCGCAGATAAGCGCAACAAGGCCTGGTTCACAGGGGTGGATCAGGTCTTGTTGTGTGCGGGAAGGTGTTGCGGTCGATTGGCCGGAAGGCTGAAAAAGAAACGGTGACGCACGAGGGACGCTTAGGATGGTTCAAACGTTTTCTGACCGAACGCCGCAGGAGGATGGTTTCCGCATGCCCGGCGAATTCGAACCCCATGCCGGCTGCTGGATGCTCTGGCCCGAACGCGGTGACAATTGGCGTTTGGGGGCCAAGCCGGCCCAGCAGTGTTTTGTGGCGATCGCCACGGCCATCGCCCGCTTCGAGCCCGTGACCATGGGGGTGTCGCGGGCGCATTTCGAGGACGCTCGCCACCAGCTGCCCGCGGCTATCCGGGTGGTCGAAATGGCCCATGACGACGCCTGGATGCGCGACGTGGGGCCAACCTTTGTGGTTCATGACCAACGCGGTCTGGTAGCCGGGGTGGACTGGGGGTTCAATGCCTGGGGCGGCCTGGACGGAGGGCTCTATTTCCCCTGGCATGACGACGACCTGGTGGCCGGCAAGGTGCTCGAAATTGCGGGGGCCGACCGCTACCGGGCGCCGCTGGTGCTGGAAGGCGGATCGATTCACGTGGACGGGGAGGGGACCCTGCTCACCACCGAGGAATGTTTGCTCAATCCGAATCGCAATCCGTCCCTGTCACGCGCCGAAATCGAGGCCTATTTGCGGGGTTATCTCGATGTCGAGCGCATCGTCTGGCTGCCCCGGGGGGTCTACCTGGACGAGACCGACGGCCACGTGGACAACCTGTGCTGTTTCGCCCGGCCGGGGGTGGTGCTGCTTTCCTGGACAGACGACCCTGACGACCCGGTCTACGCCATCTGCCGCGAGGCCCGGGCGATTCTTGAAAAGGAGCGGGATGCCCGCGGACGGGTCTTCGAGGTTCACCCCGTCCAGCAGCCCGGCCCGCTTTGCCAGACCGCCGAAGAAAGCGCCGGACTGGCCTACTCCCATTCGGCCAAGCCGCGACGGCCGGGGGACCGGCTGGCGGGCTCCTACATCAATTTCTATATTGCCAACGGGGGCGTGGTGATGCCGCTCCTGGACGATGCGCGCGACGCGGCGGCCGTTGCAGCGGTCCAGGCCTGCTTTCCCGACCGGGAGGTGGTGGGGGTGCCGGCCCGGGAAGTCCTTTTGGGAGGGGGCAACATCCACTGTATCACCCAGCAGCAGCCGATCGGCTCTCAATCCACATAGACGCTGGCGCGTTTAAAAACCTTCCGACCCTCACCGGTTTATTCTCCCGCGAGACCGTGGCAGCCGTCCGGCAACCGCGACTTTATACTCCCCTTTTCGATCGGCATGGCGGGTATCCGTGAAAATCGGCGCCTGAGCCCTTGCGCTTGCAGGCATTCCACGCTAAAGAGATCCGCCAGATGAAATTGGCCTTCACCATTTACTCTGTCACGGGAGTTGGAATGACAGCAACAACCAATGAATATGATATCCGGAAGCAGAAACTGGCGCGTATTTCCGATTCGGGTGAAATCGTCTACAAGGATCGCTATGTCGTCACCCATGATTTGGATGCGGCCTGTCAATTGGAAGACGGCACGGAAAATGTCGCGGTGGCCGGCCGTATCGTCAGCCTCCGAAAAATGGGCAAGATGGCTTTTGGCCACATTGCCGACATCGACGGAAAATTCCAGTTTTTGATGAAGAAAGATTTTATCGAGGCCACCTACCAAGCCTTCAAGGACAATGTCGATATCGGGGACTACATCGGCCTTTCCGGTGAAATCTTTACCACCAAGACCCAGGAGAAAACCCTCATCGTCAAGGAATGGACCCTGCTGTCCAAGTCCTTGCGGCCCCTCCCGGAAAAATTTCACGGGATCACCGATAAAGAACAGAAGTATCGCAAACGCTATCTGGACCTGATTTCATCACGCGAATCCGTGCGCCGGTTTCAATTGCGGACCCGATTCATCAACACGATTCGCGCCTATCTCAACCGCCACAAGTTCATCGAGATCGATACGCCCGTTTTGACCAACAAAGCCAGCGGCGCTCTGGCCAAGCCGTTTTTGACCCACAACAATGCCCTGGACATCGATGTCTACCTGCGGATCGCGCCCGAAACCTATTTGAAGCGGGCCATCGCCGGGGGCTATAACCGCGTTTACGAATTTGCCCGCTGTTTCCGCAACGAGGGAATAGATCCGTCCCACCTGCCCGACTTCACCATGCTGGAGTACTATGCCGCCTACTGGAATTATCTGGACAACATGGCGTTTACCGAAAGCCTGATCAAAGCGGCTGTCCAGGAGACCATCGGTGGGCTGCAGTTCACCTACCAGGGCACGGCGATCGATCTGGACGGTCCCTGGGAGAAGAAGTCTTTCCGGGAACTGATTATGCAGGACTGCGGCATCGACCTGGTGGCGGCCGATGATAAAGCGTCGCTCGTGGCGGCCATCGAAGCCAACGGCATTACCATCGATCGCGATATCAAGGACAAGAGCATCGGCTACGGCACCCTGGTGGATCTGCTTTACAAGAAGGTGTCGCGGCCCAAGTTGATCAACCCGACCTTTCTGACCGAACACCCCCTCGATATTTCACCGCTGGCGCGCAAAAACGACGACAATCCGGCCATTGTGGACCGGTTCCAGTTGGTGATCAACGGATGGGAAGTGGTCAATGCCTATTCCGAGCTGATCGACCCCATCGACCAGATGGATCGCTTCCGGTCCCAGCTGGAGGCCCGGGAACTGGGCGATATGGAGGCCATGGAAACGGACGAGGAGTTCGTTACCTGTATGGAATACGGCATGCCGCCCATGTCCGGCTGGGGCATGGGCATCGACCGCTTCGTGGCTCTCCTGACCGATACCGAACACCTGCGCGATGTGGTCCTGTTTCCGCTCTTGAAACCCGAAAAATAGATCCGCAACAGCATATTGCCCCCCCTTCAAGGCCTGCGGCGCTATGCGCTGCGGGCCCTGTTACGAATTGGCGGCCGTTCGCCGCAGCGTCATTTTGCCGCTCTTGGTATCCCCTACGATTCCGCTAAAGTTTTCCCATTCTCATCCGATATATAAACATTGACCCGGCCGCCGTATTTACCAATGGGAGCACTTAGGCCAGTGACTTTTTGGCCACGGCGTGGTGTTAGAATGGCGGCCTGTCGGTCTGAAAAGCCTCCTGTCGGCGGTTTGACGGAACGGCTCGGGAAGCTGGTTGCACGCATCACAATACATCAGAGGAGGGACCTCATGCAGGCGGAAACCAAATCCGGCAAGTACCTGACATTTCAACTGGCGGACGAAGATTACGGCATTGCCCTTTTACAGATCAAGGAGATCATCGGGATGATGCCGATCACGGCTGTTCCGCGGACCCCGGCCTATGTCAAGGGCGTGATCAACCTGCGCGGGCAGGTGATTCCGGTGACCGACCTGCGGCTCAAGTTCGGTATGAACGAAATCGCCTATACCGATCGGACCTGCATCATCGTGGTGGAAGTGCAGGGTGAAGCATCCACGGTCCAGGTGGGGGTCCTGGTGGATGCCGTGTCCGAAGTGCTCCAGATCCGCGAGGACGCTATCGAAGCCACGCCGTCCTTTGGGGCCAAGGTGGATACGGAATACATCCTGGGCATGGCCAACATGGATGAAGGGGTCAAGATCCTGCTGGACATCGACCGGGTGATGACGGCCGAGGATGTGGCCCTGTTGGAGCAGGCCGCCTGATCGCAAGCTGTTTTGTAAGGCCGCCACGGCCTTGATCGAACCGACCGTCCCGCCATATGGCGTGGCGGTCGGGCGCCTTTCAGCCATCCCTTTCGGCACTGCCTGGACCACCCCGTCCCGGTCGGAAAAAGCGTAGCCGTGCCGAAACCCGCCTTCTCCCCATTGTAATAATTTGTTTTGCTCCTAACACTATGCTAACAATTCGCTAACATAATGGCCAGTCGATGACAGGGTGGGCTCGATGGCCCGCCCTTTCTTTACCCGACGCGCTGCCCGGCACGGGGTTGCGCCATCGTGAGTACCCATAAACCGAGGCATGCATGGAACTATATGGTTTTGCCGTGGCGCTACTGTTCGCCATCGCGATTGCGGATCTGATGGTGGGCGTCAGCAACGACGCCGTCAATTTTCTGAATTCATCCGTGGGCTCCCGTGTGGCGCCCCGGCACATCATCATGATCGTGGCCAGTCTGGGTATTCTGGCCGGCGTGACTTTTTCCAGCGGCATGATGGAAGTGGCCCGCAAGGGCATCTTCCATCCCCGTTTTTTCGTGATGCCGGAATTGATTACCATTTTTCTGGCCGTCATGATTACCGACATCCTCCTGCTCGACCTGTTCAACACCTTCGGCCTGCCGACCTCGACCACGGTATCGATCGTTTTCGAGCTGCTGGGGGCCGCCATTGCCGTATCGCTGGTCAAGATATTCCACAGCGACCAGAGTGCCCTGACCCTGGCGGAATACATCAACACGGGCAAGGCCCTGGCCATCATCTCGGGAATCCTGCTGTCCGTTGCCATCGCTTTCGTCTGCGGCGCCCTGGCCCAGTTTGCCACACGCCTGGTGTTTACCTTCAATTACGAGAAACGGTTGCGGCGGTATGGTGCGCTGTGGGGCGGCCTGTCTTTGTCCATGATCACCTATTTCATCCTGATCAAGGGGTCCAAAGGCGCGTCGTTTCTAACCCCGCCCATGGTGGATTGGATCAAGACGCACACCTGGACCATCATCGGGGGCGGTTTGGCCGGGTTCACCGTGCTGTTTCAGGTCCTCATGCTGACGACCCGCATCAATATCCTCAAACCCATCGTTCTGGCCGGCACCTTTGCCCTGGCCATGGCGTTTGCCGCCAATGATCTGGTGAATTTTATCGGGGTCCCCCTGGCCAGTTTCCATGCCTTCACATTGGCCAAGAGCGGCACGGATCCGTTGACCATGTCCATGGAGGCGCTGCAGAAGTCGGTGCACACCAATACCTTTTTCCTGCTGGCAGCCGGTGCGATCATGGTCGCCACCTTATGGCTGTCCCGCAAGGCGCGCACCGTGACGAAAACCGAGCTCAACCTGGGGCGTCAGGATGAAGGACTCGAGCGTTTCGATTCTTCCCAGCTGTCGCGGATCATCGTCCGGATGGTGACGGGAATCTTCGAGGCCAGTCGCCAGGTGTTCCCGGAGTCGCTGCGACGCACCATCCGCCGCCGACTGGATACCAGCGGCTATCGCCCGCCGCCCGGATACGACGGGACCATCCCGGAATTCGATCTCCTGCGGGCCAGTGTAAACTTGATGGTGGCCAGCGCTTTGGTCTCCTGGGCCACCAGCATGAAGCTGCCCCTGTCCACGACCTATGTGACATTCATGGTGGCCATGGGCACTTCCCTGGCCGACCAGGCCTGGGGCCTGGAAAGCGCGGTTTTTCGGGTAACCGGGGTCCTGACAGTGATCGGGGGCTGGTTTTTCACGGCCTTCATGGCCTTTACGGTGGCCCTGACCTTTGCCTTTGCCATTGCCTATCTCGGGGGCGGGGCCATTTTTCTGCTGCTGTTGATCGTGGGCCTGCTTATTTACCGCAATTTCAAAATTCACCGCCGCCGTGAAAAGGCGGCCCATGAGCTGGAAGTGCTGGATCTCAAGCGGGTGACCGACGCGGATTTTGCCATTCAGACCTGCTTCGAACACAGCGGCCGCCTGCTGTCGGTGGTTCGTGACAAGCTCGACATTTGCTTCGAGGGCATTCTGACCCAGGACCGCAAATTGCTGAAGAAGCTGCGTCGTGAAACCAGCAAAATCCAGGCCTCGTCGAACGTCATCGTGGCCAATATCTTTAAAACCCTGCGGCTCCTGCAACACGACGATGTTGAAACCGCCGGGAAATACAGCTACGTCATTTCGGCTCTGCAGGAGATTGCCGAAAGTGTGCGGGACATGATCCTGCGCTGCCACGTGCATACGTCCAACCAGCACGCCGGTCTGCTGCCGGCCCAGAAAAAAGAACTGCAGAAAATCCGCAAATGTGTGGAAGCGCTGCTGGACGATACGGCGCGCATATTGCTCAGCCACGAACCCTTCAAATACAGCGAAGTGGCGGCGCACTACGTCAAACTAAAAGGCCTGCTGGAAGAATACGACGCCAACCAAATCGCCCGCATCCGTTCCGGAGAATCCAAAACCCGTTTGAGTATCCTGTTTTACGGCATCAATAACGCCTGTCTGAAGATCAGCGAACAGGTCCTGCAGCTGCTGACCACATTTGACGAAACTTTTCCAAGGGAGGAAAATCCCTGACCGTTTGCCAAACGGCCTGCGTATCTTTTTTGGATTAAGGATAACAGGAATTTACAGAGGATCTTCTCCAGGCGACAGGTTTCTCCCTGGCTCGCCCAAAACAAGGGCATCGCGCAGTAGAGTGGGAAGGCCGTTTAGCCAACCCGCTTTTTCTGTTATAAGGGGTCTGTCGGCAATCGATACCCTCGTATTGGCGAATAGGAGCGCGAGGCACAGGTCCCATGCTGAAAACCAGACACAACGTCTATTTCTGCGATGCCCGGCGGATGCAGATGCTGCCGTCGGCCAGTGTCGACCTCATCGTCACGTCGCCCCCCTATCCCATGATCCAGATGTGGGACGCGGCGTTTTGTCAGCAGGACCCCCGCATCGCCGACGCGCTGGCGGAGGGACGATCCAAGGAGGCCCATGAATTCATGCATTGTCTGCTGGACCGGGTCTGGGACGAGAGCTTTCGTGTCCTGAAGCCGGGCGGCTTTGCCTGCATCAATATCGGCGATGCCACCCGCAGCGTTGACGGCGAATTTGCCCTGTATCCCAATCACGCCAGAATTTTGCAGCATCTGTCCCAGGCCGGTTTTACCCTCCTGCCCGATATCCTATGGCGTAAACAGACCAATGCGCCCAACAAATTCATGGGATCGGGCGTGCTGCCGGCCGGTGCTTATGTCACCCTGGAGCATGAATACATCCTGATCGCCCGCAAAGGTCCCAAACGGGTTTTCCAAACCGAGGGTGAAAAACAAAACCGGCGGGCCAGCGCCATGTTCTGGGAAGAGCGCAACCGTTTCTTTTCCGATATCTGGATGGATATCAAAGGCACTTCCCAGACACTTGCCAACAGTGAATTCCGCAAACGCAGTGCCGCCTTTCCGTTGAAAGTCGCCTATCGGCTGGTGATCATGTATTCGGTCCGGGGCGATCTGGTGCTCGATCCCTTTTGGGGAACGGGTACCACCAGCGTGGCGGCCATGGCCGCCGCGCGCAATAGCATCGGTCTTGAAATCGATGCCGATATGGAAAGCCATCTGGACGTTTGCACGCAGAGCTTGTGCGACAGGCTGAATCATTATATCGAAGGCCGCCTTGCCCGGCACATTGCGTTTGTGGAAGAACGAATGGCGGCCAACGCACCCCTTAAACACCGCAACACCGTCTATGGGTTTCCCGTCGTCACCGCCCAGGAGAAGGAATTGTTTTTTAATCCACTGACCAGGCTGAAACGGTCCTCCCGTTCCGAAGTCGACGTGGCGTATGATGCTGTCCCCCAGGCGGCCTTCTGCAAAGATTGGGAGACCCTGCTGCCCCGCGAAGCGCCGGACCGTCCTGCCCAAGCGGCACCCGTGAAACGCCCCCCGGCGGGTCCGGCACAGCTGAAGCTGTTTTAGCCGCCGGTTCGGAATCCGGCCGACCCAGGGCAGGCCAAAATGGCGTGGGCCCGCCAATCGGCGGCCATTTTTTTTGAGGAAGGATGATCATGCCCAATCTACCGCTAACCACCCTCCTGGCGATTCGCCACGGCGAAACCGTTTGGAATGTCGAGGAACGCTTCCAAGGGTATGAGGACAGTCCCCTGACGGTCAACGGAAGACGGCAGGTGGACGCCCTGGGGCGTCGTTTGCAGGGCATGGCCATCGACACCATGATCAGCAGCGATCTTGGGCGGGCCCGGGAGTCGGCCGCCATCATCGCGGGTTATACGGGGCATACGGTGGCAGTGGACCATCGTCTGCGGGAACGCCATTATGGGGTGCTGGAAGGGCTGAGCCTTCCCGAAATAAAGGCGGCCCACGCCGATGTGCTGGCGCAATTCAACGCCGATGATCCGGACTATGTGATTCCGGGCGGGGAAAGCCACCGCATGCATTTCGAACGCAATATCGCCTGGGTAGAAGACCTTCTGGCTAACAGTCCCGGTGCCACCGTTGCGATTGTGGTTCACGGCGGCGTACTGGACAGCCTCTTTCGTTATGTCTCCCGACGGCCTCTCGACCAGCCCCGCTGCTACGTGACGACCAATGCCAGCCTGAGCGTCTTTGTCCACGGCAATTTTTACGGCACCCCCCGCTGGGTCATTCAGACCTGGGGCGATGCCGGGCATCTGGACGGCATCGGCCATTTTCCCGGTCTGGGATGATATGATTTGGCTTTAGATAGTCTCCTTACCGATTTTTGTAATCGGTGATAAAATCCGCGAAGATGACGCCGTAGGCATGGCGTTGTTTCACGGCGTCAAGGGCCTTTTCGTAGCGTCTGAGATAAAGCGGGGCGCTGGCCTTCGAAAAAACCGAGTAGAGTCCGATGGGCGGGTCGGGGAGATAGAGGATTTTGACCCGGCGCACGAATGGCTCGCGCACCGCTTCGAACTGGATGGGATAGTGATCGGGCTGGTAGCAGGCATCGATGCGACCGGCCACGATCATGGCATAGCAGCGGCGGGTAAAATCTTCGCCGGCCAACGGTTCGATCCGCAATCGGGGATCCTGCATGATGGTCGTATGGTAATTGCCCGGGGTTTCGTGAAAGGACAACGGTAAAAGGTCTTCCACCGATGTCACTTTCTGTAAGGGGTTCGATACACTGATGGCGATGGACGGTTTGGTGACGCAGAAGGCTTTCTCCGGATAGACAAACTTTTCCACACGCTCGGCATTGCGCGCCAGCAACAGCGCCATGTCGATGTGGTTCTTTTCGAGGTCCTGCAGAAGGCGGTTTAGGGGCAGCATGATGAACTCGATGTCCTCAAGCTGCATCTCCCGGGCGATGAACCTGAAATATTCCACCGCCACACCTTGCGGCGTGCCTTGGAGACCGGGCAAGGCATGGGGTGCGACTTTGAAATAGCCGACCCGAAGGGGCTTGGCGAAGATATGGCGGGGGGTTGCAATTAAAACGAGAAGGCAACCCATAATGATGAGTGCAAGCGATTGGATCCTCAGCATGGTTAAAGTCCCCGGCGGGTGAAATCGTGTTCATTTTCACGAGGTGGGCGTATTACGTGAGTACAGCCTGAACGGGAGCAAAGGTCAAGATTAAATATTGAATGTGGGTGCGGCGCCTGCGGCAGGATATTTGGATATCCAAACCATATGGTTCCGCCGATCCGTTTTTCCCTCCATTTGCTGCACAGCATTTTTTACAGGAAAATAATCTCATCCCCGTGCGTCTGCCTCCATTTTACCGCGTCAAGTTTACAATCCCAAATCATGCATTACACATAAGTCATTGATGCAGACATCTCTATCCGCGTCAACAAACCCCAGTTCTCGATAATATGCCTTCCGTCTGGCGGGAGGCTTCACATAACGGCCACAGGCCGTGCAGCACTGATTTAACCAGCGACGGCTTCAGGTCAATTGCCGTTTTGAACAAAAGGGCGGCGACGGTCTGAAACAGATGCTTGTGAAAGTTTTGCAATAGGCCCCATCAACCAGGCGGCCCATCTTCCCATGCGGTATCAACGATAAGGAGAAAAGGTGCTATGGCGGCAAAATTCGAATTGAAACAAACCAAGAGCGGCAAGTTCGCCTTCAACTTGAAGGCCACCAACGGGCAGGTGATTTTAACAAGCCAGCAGTACAAGGAAAAATCCAGCGCCCAAAACGGCATTGAATCGGTCAAAAAAAACGCCGGCAACGATGCCAACTTCACGCGCAACACCTCCAGCAGCAACCAACCCTATTTTGTGCTGAAGGCGTCCAACGGGCAGGTGATCGGCACCAGCGAGATGTATTCTTCGACCAACGCCATGGAAAACGGCATCAGCTCGGTCAAGAAAAACGCACCGAATGCCCCCATCGATGATATCGTGGCATAGCGGTCATCAACTAACACCAGCCGGTTGTCACCATTGAAAAAAGGAGGACTATTTTGGGATTTATTTCATGGATTATCATGGGCCTTATCGTGGGCGTGCTTGCCAAATGGATTATGCCGGGGAAAGACCCCGGCGGATTGTTCATCACGATCGGCATCGGGATCGCCGGGGCGTTTGTGGGCGGCTTCATCGGTGCCAAGCTGGGCTTCGGGGCGGTGACCGGGTTCAACATCGGCAGCATTTTGATTGCCACCGGGGGCGCCATTCTGCTTCTGGCGATCTATCGCGCCATGAAAAAGAAGCAATAACAGGTGGAGTTAGCGCAGTGTCGGATAGAAGTTTGCGCCGGAGATTATAACGGGCAGGGGCCACCCCCGCCCGTTATGCATGAGACTAAAGTGTGGTGATACCTTTACAGATACGGGCGCCGGCCGGCATGTTTTCTTCGAGTTTCCAGACCGCACCGGGGTGCAGCCCTCTGAACATGCTTTGAGCAAAGGCGCTATGGCCGCTGGCGCACATCCGCCACTCTTCCGGCACGGCGTTCGCTTTCAAGGCTTCCTGCCAGGGGCAACTGGTAAATTCCGTATTCAGCTGCTTTCCGGTAATGGCGCTCTTCACTGTCATGCCGTGGATGCTTTCGGTGATTAGCCCGGCCTGGCGCAGCCCCTCCAGATCGACCTTGTCGCCCATAAACGGTTTGAGCTGCTCGGCAGCCTGTTTTCCCAGGGTTTCCCAAACCCTGTCGCTGGCCCGCCGAACCTTGTCGCGGTCCAGACCTTCCTCCATCAGATTCTTGATAAACAGCGTAAAGGCATTCACCAGCACATTCAGGCGTTGCTGGGCGCATTCTTCGATGGGTATGGCTTGTTCCATGGTTATCTCCTCCATCAACCGCATGCGAATAATGGTTTTTATAAAGGGCCATATGATTGATTCGTCGCTCCCGCGAGATCGGCAATGGATCCCCGGGAGCACGGCGGGCACATCTTTAATAGGCGTCTCTCGTTCATGAATTGATCTCTGCAAACTGAATCTGGGATGATTTATTTAGCACCCGGCAAACACCGGGCGTTCTCTGGCATCAGCGAGACGGTGGAACTCAATGTCGCAAACGAGGAAGGCTGACTGGAGCGGTTGCGGGACATCGTTTTAGGAGAGAGGTTAAATGATAGAGAACGAATAAATCGGGGCAGGTTGAAGGCCATTTTGAATTATTCTAAAAAATAAATCCAGGCCGACGGTTGTCAAGCAGCCCATCGCTGTCCTTGCTGACGTACAAATGAAAGTTGGCGGAGGCAGGATAAGCTGTTCCGGAGAAAGTGAAGGTACCCGCCTCAGGCGGGCTCCGACCCCTTGAACCCCATCCCCGTGTTTGATTCGGGTTGCACCGGGATTGCCTTAAGATTTAGGCAACTTAGACTTCGTGGATGTCCGGCATGATGTCGGTTTGCCACATTGCTTAGGATTTTAATTGGCGCAATATACCCATTGACAATAAGATCCTGCTTTGATTATTGAAAATAGTATATTGGGCTTCGGACTCATCAGCAAGTTCATCCCAGCCTTTTCTCTGATCCTAATTCTGAAAAACACATCTTCTGCATGCCCCTGAGCAGGACTATCAGGCTACCCATGTAGCCCCTGTAATAGCTCAGATCGGCAACTCGATCAGGCTCGTTTGCCTCTACCAACCAACTACCGTCATGCCTTAAAATAGCCGCTCCTCCTCTCAATAATAGGTTTTATTGGCCGTCAACATCTCAACCAAGAGGAGGCAATGATGACAACGGACGTTTATCAAAAACTGAGGAAGTATCTCGATGATCTGCCAGGGGGATATCCTGCCGCCGAGACAGGCGTTGAACTGCGCATCCTGAAGCGCATGTTCACCCCCGAGGAGGCGTGGCTGGCCACCCACTTGACCCTTATTGCAGAGGAACCCAGAGTCGTGGCCAGAAGGGCCAAAATCGGTAAGGATGAGGCTGCCATCCGTTTGGAGGAAATGGCTCGCAAAGGGCTTTTGTTTCGGATTGAGGAAACGCCTGGCAAGCCTACCTATATGGCGGTCCAATTTGTGATCGGCATGTGGGAATTCCATGTCAACGATCTGGATCCAGAATTTATTGCCGACATGGACGAATACAGACCTTATCTGAACTTTACAGCATGGGCGCAACCACAGTTGAGGACAATCCCTGTAGGCCAGAGCATTCACAATGAACTGGAAACGATGACTTATGAAAGAGCCGAGAAACTAATTGCGGATCATGATCTCTTTTCAATCGCCCCTTGCATCTGTAGGCGTGAGAAGAAAATGATAGGCGAGGGATGTGACCGCCCGGAAGCATATTGCCTTGGGTTTGGAATCGGTGCGGATTACTACATCAAGAACGGGATTGGACGCCCCTCCAACAAACAGGAGATCTTGGCTGTGCTTAAAGCTGCCAATGATCATACCCTGGTGCTTCAGCCCGGCAACTCAAAAGAAATTGTCAATATCTGTTGTTGTTGCGGTTGCTGTTGTGGTGTTTTGACGTCTCTCAAAAAATTGCCGGCACCGGCTGATTTTGTATCTTCCCCCTTCACAGTGCAAGCCGATGTAGCCAAATGTGAGGGCTGCGAAACATGTGTTGATCGCTGTCAGATGGACGCTCTC
This sequence comes from Desulfobacteraceae bacterium, assembly GCA_014237395.1. Lineage (GTDB taxonomy): Bacteria > Desulfobacterota > Desulfobacteria > Desulfobacterales > UBA5852 > JABZFP01. The sequence continues at coordinate 929,923 of JABZFP010000030.1, forward strand.
AGCATGGCGGATGAGAAAGTGGTTTTGAATTCCGATCGCTGTATCGGCTGCGGGCTTTGTGTGACCACATGTCCCAGTGGAGCGCTAACGTTGAAACGTAAGCCTGAAAAGGAGCAGCGTAAGGTGCCAGAGAACATTGAAGCAGCCGCCATATCTCATGGCCAGGCCAGGGGTAAACTGGGAATGGGAGAATTGATAAAGCTGCAAGCCAAATCAAAATTGGACCGGCTGCTGGCTCCGAGATAAGGAGTGCTTAGGAGGATTTTGGCAGGTTGGCGATGATTCCCTGATTGTAGCACCTCTATCTCAGCAGCCTGGATAGCAGACCGATACCGATCATAGCCGCCAACGCCACGATAGCTATTTCCAGCGGCCCCGGCTTGGCCAGATTGCCTTTCACAGGCTCGGTGGCGGTAAGGGTATTGCCCTGACCATCGACAGCCTCTTGGGCCGTTTCCTTGGCACCCAGCCATTCATGACAGTTCGGGCACTTTGCCGCTTAACAGCTGACCTTGGTCTTGCAGAAAAGATTACTGACGTCACCGGTAAAAATCATTATCAGGCATGTCTAACTTTTCCCCTTCAAGAAATCCAGGTAAGCTTTCGCTGTTTCTTCAGGCTTTTCAATCGGAGGAACATGACCTGTATCCTTCATGATAACCGTTTTGTGATTCGTCAGACTTTTTTCCAATACAGCGACTCCCCCTATATCCGTCACCTTGTCCTGATCCCCCCAAATGATCAGGACTGGCGCTTGAACCTTTGACAGGGTGGGACCAATGGTTAATTTGGAAAATTCGACTGATTCGACTGATTTGACTGATAGCATATCATTCCATATTTTCATGTTGAACTCCGTGTGGGCGATCCATACATTTTCCGCTATAATTTTTCTGAACGCTGCAGGCATTGCGGGGCGCTTTACGAAAATTAAGTCCATAAGTTTATTGTAATCTTCGATGTTGCTAATCCGGAACATATTATTACCTTTTTCCAGTTGAATGACGAACTCGCTCTTATTCTGTGATGGCGCTCCGCCAGTGTTCATTAAGGTAATTGTCAACACCTTCTCAGGGTGAGCTGCTCCGTAAGTTGCGGCAAAAACACCCCCCATTGAATTTCCTGCTATGTGAAATGTATCGAGCTTGAGAACTCCAATAAAACGCTCAATTCGTCCCACCTGACTGTCGATATCGTAACTTTGTGTCGGCACCTGTGCGCTTTCACCAAAGCCGGGAATGTCAGGTATAACCAGATGATACCCCTTAAAGTATTTGGCAAAGGCCGTCCAGGCGTCCTTGTTGCCTCCGAATCCATGAAGGAGTAGTATTGTTTCCCCTTTTCCTCCTTCCAGATAGACTATTCTTTGGCCATCGACTTGAACTTCCTTCTTGACAAGATCGGCGGAGCGCCGCTGTGCATCCATCGCCAACTTGAACACAGTTTCAGGAAAAAGGAAGTAAAATCCACCCAGCAGAACAACAACAACGAAAACAAAAACCAATCCATACCCTATGAATTTTTTCATTTTTCCCTCCTGCCGTTATGATTGTTATTGAGTGTCGTGCGCTGATAAAGTTATCCACAACTACCAAAACACAATTCAATGCTACGTTTTATCGACATTACTTTTTTGATAAATGGATGGCGGGTGAGATTGGGAGAGAGGCGCATTGGATATGGTGGTAGTGGGCCAAATCAGGAAAAACTTCGGTAATCGCCAAGATGGAGGAGCAAGAACCGAAAGCGGTGGCAGGATTATAGACCTTAACTTTAGCTATTCAGAACCATATAAATTTGTCAAGATATTCCTAATGGGGTGCGGATTGATGTGGAACTTGCCGTTTATGATACGGGAGTGAGCGTAAGGTAGATCAGATCAGAGCCATGTATTGGTCCCGAGAGGTCGGATATGACCACAATACGGACAACCTGTCGGCCACCTTGTCAAGATTTTCCGACAAACAACTCCCAGACCAAAAAAAACCTACAACAAAAAAAGCGGCCCACCCCTTGAGGTAAGCCGCTTATTTGTTTAATATGTTTTGGTCGGGGCGAGAGGATTTGAACCTCCGACCCCTTGAACCCCATTCAAGTGCGCTACCAGACTGCGCTACGCCCCGACGCAAGAGGGCTGTTTAGCATTTCGTCAGGGGGCTGTCAACCGGAGAATCGGTCTTTGCGGGCCAAAAAGGTAGCGGGCGAAAGGCCGCGTGATTCTCCCTTCCAATCGCCATCCGGATGCGTACGGCACAGCTATCGATAAGGACATCAATGACTTTTGACAATCGACCTGCTCGAACCAGAAAGCTCATGCGGCCGCCGCGCCTCAAGACCGGGGACACCATCGGCATTGCGGCGCCCGCCGGTCCGTTTGCCACCGACCTGTTCGAACGGGGCATGATGGTCCTGAAGGATATGGGGTTTAAGGTCCACATTCCCGAGGCGGTTTTCCAGCGGGAGGGCTTCCTGGCCGGTTCTGATGAAGCACGGGCCGATGTGATCAACACCCTTTTCGCCGATCCGGCCATCAACGGCATTTTTGGCGCGCGGGGTGGGTACGGATCCACACGGGTGCTCCCCCACCTGGACTGGAAGGCGATTTGCCGGCACCCGAAGGTCTTTGTCGGTTTCAGCGACATTACCGTATTGCACTGTCTTTTTCTGGCGAGGGCCGGTCTGGTGACGTTTCATGGCCCCATGGGAACGACGCTCGCCACGGCCACCGAAAATTCTCTTTCGGTGCTGCAGCAGACGCTGATGACGGACACGCCGGTTGACCTGACGCCATCCGGTGCAGCGGTTTTGAATCACGGCCAAGCCATGGGAAACGTCATAGGCGGCAACCTGACCCTGCTCTGCCATCTTGCGGGGACGCCCTATCAACCGTCCTTTGAAGGATGCCTTCTTTTCGTCGAAGACATCACCGAGGCGCCCTATCGGATCGACCGGATGCTGGTGCAGATGACCCTGGCGGGTTGCTTCGAAGGGGTGGCCGGGCTCATTCTGGGGCAATTCACCGATTGCGGGAACACCGAAGAGATTCACGACGTGTTCATGCGGACGTTTGGCCCCATGGGCATTCCGATTGTGGCCGGATTTTCCATCGGACACGGTGAGGAAAACGTAACCCTGCCCATCGGCATGGAGGCCCGGCTCACAACCCGGCCGCCGCGACTGACGTATCGGGAAGCGGCAACGGTATAAAGGAAGGGTTCAAGGACCCAAGGATCCGAGGGCTCAAGTGAAAAACAGATATGGGGCTCAGAAATCTAAGAAGATAAAACAAGCTAAAGATTAAGGATCAAGATCCAAGTTGCCACTTGACCCCTTGACTCCTGGAATCCTTGGCCCCTTTTTTATTCACCAGGCTTTTCCATGACATTTTCTTCTCTTCCCAATGAATCCGACGTGCACCAGTTGATGCAGCAGGCCCTTGATGAGGGGGTGTTTCCGGGCGCGGTCCTGCTGGCGGCCCGGGATAGCGAGATTCTTCTTCACCGGGCCTGGGGCGTTGCCGACCTGTCATCGGGACGACCTGTCACGGTGGACACCGTGTATGACCTGGCATCGCTCACCAAGCCCCTGGCCACCACCCTGGCGGTGATGCGGCTGATCCAGACGGGTCGCCTCACCCTGGAAACCCCCCTTGGACTCGTGTTGCCGGTCATGGCGGATACCGCCAAGGCCGGGGTGACCCTGCGGCAGCTACTGAGCCATTGTTCGGGCTGGCCGGCCTGGCAACCTTATTTCGAGCAACTGCGCCAGCACCCGGAAGAAGACCGGCGGCGACGGCTGGCGCAGATGCTGGCGGCCGAACCGTTGGTTGCCACACCGGGGTCGGTAACGCTTTACAGCGATCTCGATTATCTGACCCTCGGACTGGTGGTGGAGAATATCAGCGGGGAGCGCCTGGACCGGTTCATCCGGCGGGAGATTTACCAGCCGCTGGAAATTGACGATCTCTTTTTCAACCCGCTGGACGCGCCGTCCAAGCCCCGGGATTACACCGCCACCGAGCGCTGTCCCTGGCGGGGTGGCGTGCTGTCCGGCGCAGTCCATGACGACAATGCCTATGTGTTGAACGGTGTGGCCGGGCACGCCGGGCTCTTCGGTACGGCCCGGGCGGTATTCACGCTGCTGCAGGCCCTGTTGTCCGCTTACCGGGGAGAGGCCGATTCCGATCTGTTGGCCCCCGATCTGGTGCGCGCCTTCTGGCGGCGGTCGGGCGATTCCGGCTGGACCCTTGGTTTCGATACGCCTTCGGTTCAGGGGTCCAGCAGCGGCACCTTTTTTTCGCCCAACAGCGTCGGCCACCTGGGGTTTACCGGGACGTCCTTCTGGATGGATCTCGATCGACAGATCACGATTATTGTGCTGACCAATCGTGTGCACCCCGTCCGGTCCAATGAAAAGATCCGGGGCTTTCGCCCCCGGATTCATGACGCCCTCATGGAATGGTTTTTGCTGTCCAGTTCGTAAGACCTAACGGTTGGTGAATGGCATTGGCACGGCATGCCGTTCATTTTATGATGTATACCGTGCGATCCGGACGTCGGAGGTTTTGTCAAGGCGTCATTCAATTGACCGTTCCATGACGGCGTCCTGACAGGATAATAATTCTTGAAACCAATCGAAATTTTTGCTATCAATTCAGGGTTATATTTAGATAAAATATAAAAAAGTATACGGTTTTATGCGTTGACGCGGCCGAGCGTTCCGCCCGAAGCCGCCCGAATAATTGAGTGTTTCAGGCCGCCCCGTAAGACGGGGGGGGTGAAAAGGTGAGCCATGAATTTGTTATTTGACGGTATTTTAGGCGTTTTCTCCAGTGATTTGGCGATAGATCTCGGAACAGCGAACACGCTGGTCTATGTCAAGGGCAAGGGGATCGTCCTCAACGAACCTTCCGTGGTGGCCGTCAGCACCGACCACCGCTCGAAAAACCGGGTTCTGGCGGTGGGCCAGGAAGCCCGCGCCATGCTGGGAAAGACCCCGGGAAATATCGTGGCCATCCGTCCCATGCGCGACGGCGTCATCGCCGACTTCGAGGTGACCGAGGCCATGCTGCGCTATTTCATCCGCAAGGTCCACAACCGACGGTCGTTCATACGGCCCCGGATCATTATCGCGGTGCCGTCCGGCATCACCCAGGTCGAAAAGCGGGCCGTGCGAGAGTCGGCGGAGTCCGCGGGTGCCCGTGAAGTCTTTCTGATCGAAGAACCCATGGCTGCGGCCATCGGCGCCAATCTGCCCATTACCGAGCCCACCTGTAACATGGTGGTGGATATCGGGGGCGGGACGACTGAAGTCGCCGTGATTTCGCTGGCCGGCATCGTTTACAGCATGTCCGCGCGTGTGGCGGGCGATAAAATGGACCAGGCCATCATTCAGTATATCAAGCGCAAGTATAACCTGCTGATCGGCGAGCGTACGGCCGAATCCATCAAGATGACCGTCGGGAACGCGTATCCGGATCCCCAGAATCTTGAAACGATGGAGGTCAAGGGCCGGGATCTGGCTTCCGGTATTCCCAAAATTCTGACCATCGATTCCGAAGAGGTGCGGGTGGCCATTTCCGAACAGATTGATGCGATCGTGGAAGCCGTCAAGATTGCCCTTGAGCAGACGCCTCCCGAGCTGGCGGCCGACATCGTGGACCGCGGCATTGTGCTCACGGGCGGCGGGGCGTTGCTGAAGAACCTCGACAAGCTGCTCCGCGAGGAAACCAGCCTGCCGATCATTGTGGCCGACGACCCCCTGTCCACCGTGGCCCTGGGGTCGGGTCAAACGTTGGACAGCATTGAGACGCTGAAGCGCGTCATCATCACGTAACCTTCATGTTTTCAAAAAAGACGGTGGTGATCATCGGTGTCTTTTTTTTGATCATTGCCAACATCCTGATTTTGTCCGTTATCAGCCAGCGCTTTCCGACCTCTGGCCCCGGCGGATTTACTATTTCTGTGTTGGCGCCTTTCCAGGAGGCCATTGCCGGCACGTCCCGCTTCCTCAAGGACATCTGGCGTCATTATTTCAATCTGGTCCTCGTATCAGAGGAAAACGATCAGCTCAAAAATCAGCTGGCCCGCGCCCAGGAGATGAAAAACCAATGGGTCGAGGCCCGGATGGCCAATGATCGCCTGCGTGGCCTGATGGATATCGGGCGGGGCTTTGCCCAGGAGCTGGTTTACGCCGAGGTCATTGGACGCGATCCGACCGCCTGGTTTAAAACGGTCATCATCAACAAGGGCGCCAAAGATAACGTTGCTGCTGGAATGCCGGTGTTGGTCCCGGAGGGGATCGTGGGACAGGTCGTGGATGTGTCCGGCCATTATGCCAAGGTCCTTTTGATTGTCGATCAGAACAGTGCCGTGGATGCCCTGGTGCAGCGTACCCGGGCACGGGGGCTTATAAAAGGCGAATTTGCGGATCAATGCCGACTGGAATTCGTTTTGCGCAAGGAAGACGTGCAGGTGGAGGATGCCATCGTAACCTCCGGGCTGGACAAGGTTTTTCCCAAAGGCCTGCCGATTGGAACGATAACCGATGTTGTGGCCGAGACCCCGGATATGTTCCACACGATCACCGTGGCACCGCATGTGGATTTCGAGAAGCTGGAAGAGCTGCTGGTGCTGCGGACGCCCATGGATCGTCCCTGGGAGGATGACGAGTGACCTACCTGTTTCATATCGGGGTCTGCCTGGTGCTGGTTATCTTTCAGACCGCCGTTAAACCCCAGGTGTTTTTTCTGGCGGGTTTTTACGATATTTTGACCGCCTACGTCATCTATCTCGGGTTGTTTCATCGGGTGCGTGACATTTTGCCGATTATCCTGATCTCCGGCCTGGCCATGGACACCATTTCCGGGGGACCCATGGGGTTGTTTCTCACCACTTATCTCTGGCTTTTTCTGCTGACACGGTGGACCACGCGGCTTATTCACCGGGACAATCTCGTGCTGCGCTTTTTTATTGTCGGCATCGGTGTGGTCATTCAGACCGGGGTGTATATCGGCACGACGCTGCTGCTGGGAAATGCCACCCTTTTCCCGGCCCCCACCGTGGATGTCGCTTTGACGCAGACCCTATGGGCGCTGGGGACAGGGGCCATCCTGGTGACGCTTTTTCGTTATTTGCACGCTATTTGGGAGCGGCTCCTGAATACGTATTTTGTGCGTGAGTCGGCGCAGGGGAGTTGACGGCCTATCCGCCGCCGGACGTTGAGCGGCGATAACGGCGGCGGTTACAACGTAAGCCATGTCCAAATACCTTAAAACTGTTGACAGTGAGTGGTTCCGGCAGCGACTGACGGTGGTCATGCTGTGTGTTTCCATGGCGGCCCTGGTGCTGGTCGTGCGGCTTATTTTTTTGCAGATCGTCAAGGGCCAGGAATACCGCCGCATGTCGCTCAACAACAGCATCCGCCTGCAGAGCATTGACGCCCCGCGCGGCCTGATTTACGACCGGCACGGTAATCTGCTGGTCGATAATCGACCGTCATTTGATCTCTATATCAGTCTCAAGGATGCGCGGCCGGTGGAAGAAACCCTCGGACGTTTGGCGATGCATGCGTCCCTTCCTCAGGACGAACTGGTCGAACGGGTGGCTGGTGTGCGCGGGGCCGCCTACTACCGGCCCCAGTTGCTGAAGCGGGATATCGGCCGCGATGCCCTGGCGGTGGTGGCATCTCGCCGGTATGACATGCCCGGCATCGATTTCCAGATTCAGCAGTTGCGGAATTACATCAACAGTGGTTTGGCGGCCCACCTGCTGGGGTATATCGGTGAGATCAATACCAAGGAACTCCAGCAGGATGTTTATGCCGACAGCCGCCCAGGGGATCTGGTCGGCAAATTCGGCATCGAAAAGTCGCTGGAATCCTATCTGCGCGGCGAGCGCGGCGGGCGGCAGGTGGAAGTCAACGCCAATGGCCAGGTGGTGCGCGTGCTGCAGACCGTGCCGGCCCGCAGCGGCCAGAACGTTTATCTCACCATCGATCGCCGCTTGCAGCAGCGGGCCGAAGCGCTCCTGCAGGACCAGGCCGGGGCGGTTGTCGCCTTGGATCCGAATTCCGGCGAAGTTCTGGCGCTGGCCAGCAGCCCGGCCTTCGACCAGAATGACTTCATCACGGGCCTCAGTCGCGACAAGTGGAATGCCCTCATCAACAACCCCCTGCGGCCGCTCAACAACAAGGCCATTCAAGGCGAATATCCGCCGGCCTCCACCTATAAAATCATCAATGCCATGGCCGGACTGCAAGAGGGTGTCATCACCGAGAACGACATCATATTCTGCCCCGGTCATTATCGCTTCGGCAACCGCAGCTACCGCTGCTGGCGCAGAGGGGGACATGGTTCGGTCGATTTGAACAAGGCCCTGGCGGAATCCTGCGATGTTTATTTTTACCAGGTCGGCCAGCGGCTCGGTATCGATCGCCTGGCCTGGTATGCCAAGGCGGCCGGTTTGGGCGCCAAGACCGGCATCGAACTCGACCATGAAGGCAGAGGGCTGGTGCCGACGGCGGACTGGAAGCAAAAGCGCTTCGGTATTGCCTGGCAGCCGGGCGAAACCCTCTCCGTGGCCATCGGGCAGGGATTTAATCTGGCAACACCGCTTCAGATGGCGGCCTTCACGGCGGCGGTGGCCAATGGTGGCGTAAGATATCGTCCCACACTTGTCAAACGCGTGGTTTCCGGGGAGGGTGACGAAATTCTGGACAACACGCCCCGCGTGGTCGGACGTCTGCCGGTCTCTGCGGCCAACCTTGCGCTGGTCAAAAAGGGGCTGTGGGAGGTCGTGCAGGGCGAGCGCGGCACCGCGCGTATTGCCCGGCTGAAGGGTACGGACATCAGCGGCAAGACCGGAACGGCCCAGGTGGTGGGCCGGGAAAAATTAGAGGAAAGCGAAGGGGGGGCGACGGTCCGCAAATATATGGATCATGCCTGGTTTGTGGCCTATGCGCCTTCCGAGGCGCCGCTGATTGCCATCGCCGTGATTGTCGAACATGGTGAGCATGGCTCCAGTGCGGCGGCGCCGGTGGCAAGGGAACTGGTCAAAACCTATCTGGAAGGCGCACCTTCCGATCCGGTGGTGGCTGCCGATGCAGGAGATTTGGGCCATGGTTGATCGGCGCTACCTGACCTATTTTGACTGGGGGTTGCTGGCACTGACCGGCATGCTGGCGGCCATCGGACTGATGACCCTCTACAGTGCCGTCATGGCCGGTGTGCCTACACCCCAGGAAGCGCTTTTTACCAAACAATTGGTTTGGTACGGCATCGGCCTGGTGGCGATGCTGGTTTGTTTGCTGTTTAGCTATAAACTGATGGAGCGTTACGCCTGGCTCATCTACAGCGGTTCCATTGTACTGCTGCTGTGGGTCATGTTCTTCGGCAAGTATATCGGTGGCTCACGCCGTTGGATTGTTCTGGGTCCGGTGTCGCTGCAACCATCCGAGCTGGCCAAGATCGCGGTGATCATCGTCCTGGCCCGCTACTATGCCAAATACGTATCCGGGCGCGGGTTTACCTTTAAAAGCCTTCAAGTTCCGGTGATCATGACCCTGGTTCCGTTCCTGCTCATCGTCCGCCAGCCGGATCTGGGGACGGCGGGGCTGATCGGGCTGATAGCGGCTTCCATGACGCTGTTCGTCAAGATTGAAAAGCGCACCCTGTGGTTTATTCTGGGCAGCGGTCTTGCAATGGCGTTGCCCATGTGGTTCTTCTTTCTCAAGGAGTACCAGCGGCAGCGCATCCTTACGTTTATCAATCCCGACCGCGATCCATTGGGGGCGGGATACCATATTATTCAATCCAAGATCGCCATCGGCTCGGGTTTCCTGACGGGCAAGGGGTTTTTGGAGGGTACCCAGAATGCGCTCTCCTTTCTGCCGGAGCAGCATACCGATTTCATTTTTTCGGTGCTGGCCGAGGAGTGGGGGTTCATGGGCGCCGTCATTCTCATTTTCATCTTTTTGATCTTTATATTCTGGGCGCTGAACATCGCCTACAGTTGTCGCGACCCATTTGGAACGATACTGGCGGTCGGCATTACCGCCATGATTGCCTGGCAGGCCGTGATCAATATGGGTATGGTCATGGGGCTCATGCCGGTGGTGGGCGTTCCCCTGCCGTTTATCAGCTACGGCGGTTCATCGCTCCTGACCACCATGATCTGCGTTGGGATTTTGTTGAACATCAGCATGCGGCGGTTTATGATCGAATAACGGCCTGCGGAGTGATTTCATTGGATAGCAACCTGGAGTGATAGCCATGAAGAAACGGACGGACAAAGAACGACATTCAGACAGTATTAGTACCCTGTTGGGCGAAGCGGCTCGGATCGAAGGCCTCCTGGATTTCGAAGGCACGCTGCGACTGGACGGCAAGCTGGAAGGGACGCTGACCGGACGCAACGGGACACTTATCGTCGGTGAAAAAGCGGTTTTAAAGGCGGAAATAACGGTCAAGAACGCCGTTATCATGGGAACGGTCACCGGTACGGTGGAGGCGCTTGAAAAAATCGAGCTTTATCCGCCCGCCAAGATAGACGGCGACATCATGGCGCCCAAGGTGACCATCGAAGCCGGTGCGATCCTGAACGGAAAATGTCTCATGACGTCACCGGAAACACAGAAAGGCAAGACGGCATCGAAGACACCAACGGGCGCGAAAGCAGGCGCTTCAGGCGACGCGTGAGCCGAAAAAACCTTTTGACAATGCGCGATGACTGATGCTATAGCACGCCGGAGTAAAAAATGTGCCTGGAGGAATCCGAAGAGAGCGTAATCGTAAGTAATTCTTAAATATTTTGCTATGGAGGGGCTCGACATGATTTTTTCTGGTTTAAACCGGAAACGCTTTGCTGTGCCTGCACTATCTCTATCCTTCCTTTTGCTTGTCTTATGCGGTGAAGCCTTTGCCGCTGGCATTACGGTCATTCCCAACTGGACGGTTTTCATCCAAGCAGCCAATTTTTTAATTCTTGTGTTTATCCTCAATATCGTCCTCTACCGCCCCATCCGCAATATCCTCATTCAGCGTAAAGAAAAAATCCAAGGCCTTGAGCATAATGTCGAGAACGCCGTCGACGATCTTTCCGAAAAAGAGGCCACCTACGAATCCGGTATTCGGGAAGCCCGTAAAAAAGGGCTGAAGGAAAAAGATGTTCTGGTCAATGCGGCAACCGATGAGGAAAAAGAAATCATCGCCAAAATCAATGCCGAAGCCCTGGCCGAACTCAATGCCGTAAAAGAAAAAGTGGCGAAAGAGGCCGATGCGGCAAGGGACGCCTTGCTGAAGGAAGTCGACGCTTTTGCCAATGACATTGGTGCAAAAATACTGGGGAGGGCTGTTTGATGAAGATTCCTTGTTTCAGCCGTAAGCATCGCATTTCGGCCATCCATATTCTGGTGGCGGTCATGTTCGCGGTGCTTCTGGTCTTTTCAGTCGGGCCGGCGATGAGTTCGTCCGGCGGGCACGAGAGTGCGGCGCAAGAAGTTCATGACGCTGCGGCAGAAGCCGAGCATGCGGCCGAGGGCGGCGGTCATGGTAAAGGGTGGGTTTCAACCGACACTTACCGTTTGCTGCATTTCATCGTTTTGGCGGGCGGGTTGTTCTTTCTTTTGCGCAAGCCGATGTCTCAGGCGCTTGGGGCCCGGGTTAAAGGGATTGAAGATCAGTTGAGCGATCTGGAAGCCCAGAAAGCCGAGGCCGAAAAGAAACTGGCGGCCTACAACCAGAAATTCGCTGAGTTGGAAAAAGAGTCCGAAGGCATCGTGGCCGAATATGTGCGCCAGGGTGAAGAAGCCAAAATCCGTATTCTGAAAGAGGCGGAAGCGGCCGCAGATAAGCTGAAAGTTCAGGCGCAGAAGAATATTGAAAACGAGATCCAACGCGCCAAGGTCCGGTTGCAGGAAGAAATTCTCGACAAGGCCCTTTCAAAAGCGGAAGCGCTCATCAAAGAGAGGGTCAACGCGGACGATCAGGAAAAACTTGTTGATGAATACTTAGCGAAGGTGGTGGCATCGTGAAGAATCTTTCAATTGCAAGGCGTTATGCCAAAGCACTTCTGCTGATCGGTAAGGAAGACGGCCAAGCGGATACCTACCGCAAGGAACTCGATGGTGTGAGCCGATTGGTTGCCGGCGATCCGGATCTGGGGCGCGCCATCAACAACCCACTTTACAACGCTGCCGACAGGGGCAAGGTCCTAGAGGCGGTGATTCAGAAGCTCGACCTCTCTAAAGTTATACGGTCCTTTTTGCTCCTGTTGTTTGACAAGGGGCGCTTCGGATTTCTGGAGAGCGTCAATGACTTCTACCAAAAACTGGCCGACGATTTGAAGGGTATTGCCCGTGCCAGTTTGGTATCAGCGACCGAACTGGGGGATGATACCGTCGATAAAATCCGCGCAGCCCTGTCCAAGCGGACAGGTAAGGATATCATTCTGGATGTGCAACAAGATCCCGAGCTGATCGGTGGTATAGTGACCAAGATCGGCGACCTCGTACTGGACGGAAGCATTAAGACGCAATTGGTCAATATGCGAGAATCTTTAAAAAGGGGTGAGAGTGTCTGATGGAACTAAAAGCCGAAGAAATAAGCCAAATTATCAAAGAGCAGATCAAGGACTATGACAAGCAGGTCGAACTGAGCGAAACCGGTATCGTGTTGTCGGTCGGTGACGGTATCGCCCGTATCTACGGCCTCGAAAAAGCCATGGCATTGGAGCTGGTTGAGTTCACCGGCGGCATTCTGGGACTGGTGCTCAACCTGGAAGAGGACAATGTCGGTGTGGCCATCATGGGGGAAGACATCCATATCAAGGAAGGCGACATCGTCAAACGTACCGGTAAGATCGCCCAGGTCCCGGTCGGTGAAGCGGTTTTGGGTCGGGTGCTTTCCGGCGCAGGTGAGCCCATTGACGGCAAAGGCCCCATCGAAGGCGCCGAAACCCGCCGCGTCGAGATGGTGGCTCCCGGTGTTATCGCCCGCAAGAGTGTGCATGAACCCTGCTACACCGGTCTGAAGGCGGTTGATGCCATGACACCGGTCGGCCGCGGCCAGCGCGAACTCATCATCGGTGACCGCCAGATCGGGAAAACGGCGGTGGCCATCGATGCCATCCTGGCCCAGAAGGATACGGATGTTTTCTGCATATACGTCGCCTCCGGCCAAAAGAAATCCTCGGTCGCCCAGGTCGTTAACATCCTCGAAAAACATGGCGCCATGGAGTACACCACGGTTATTGCGGCCTGCGCCAGTGACCCGGCCACCCTGCAGTTTCTGGGACCTTACGCCGGCACCGCCATGGGGGAATACTTCCGCGACAAAGGGCAGCACGCTCTGATCATCTATGACGATTTGTCCAAACAGGCCGCGGCCTATCGCCAGGTGTCCCTGCTGTTGCGCCGTCCCCCGGGACGCGAGGCTTTTCCCGGCGACATTTTTTACAACCATTCCCGTCTGTTGGAGCGCTCCGCCAAACTGAGTGACGAACTGGGCGCCGGATCGTTGACGGCCCTGCCGATCATCGAAACCCAGGCCGGCGACGTTTCCGCTTACATCCCGACCAACGTTATTTCCATTACCGATGGCCAGATCTATCTTGAACCGGGTCTGTTTTTCGCCGGTGTGCGTCCGGCCATCAACGTCGGTCTCTCGGTATCGCGCGTCGGTGGTGCGGCCCAGGTGAAAGCCATGAAACAGGTGGCGGGTACCCTGCGTCTGGACATGGCCCAGTTCCGTGAATTGGAAGCCTTCGCCGCTTTCGGCAGCGACCTGGATGCCTCCACCCAGAAACAGCTCACACGTGGTCAGCGACTGGTGGAAATTCTGAAGCAACCGCAGTACCAGCCACTGTCCATGGCCAAGCAGGTCACGATTCTTTACGCCGGTACCCGCGGCTATCTCGATGCCCTGCCAATTGATGTTCTGGCCAAATACGAAGCGGGCCTCTATAAGTTTATCGAAGATCGTTTTCCGAAGGTTTTTGAAGGCTTGGATGAAAAGAAGGAAATTACCGAGGATCTGGATAAACTGATGGGTGAAGCCCTGACGGCTTATGGTGACGAGTTCAAAGACACCATCAAGTAAGTCACCGCTCGGGATAGAAACCCGCTAACGTTAAAACGGGATAAGGGCTTATGGTATGCCAACACTAAAAGACGTTGAACTGAAAATCAAAGCGGTAAAAAAGACCAAGCAGATTACCAAAGCCATGAACATGGTGGCAACGTCGCGGCTGCGGGGCGCTCAGCAGAATATGGAGGCTTTCCGACCCTATGCCGGCAAGTTCGCCGAAGTACTGGGCAGCCTGGCGGAAAAGGCGGGCGAAGAGGCGAATCCTCTGCTGGTCCCCAAAGAGATGGTTAAAAAAATCCATATCGTTCTGTGTACCTCGGATCGCGGTCTTTGCGGTGGGTTTAACTTGAACCTGATGGACAAAGCCGAAGCGTTGATGGAGGAAAAAACGGGCGACGGTGTCACGTTTAGCTTTACCAACTTTGGCAAGAAGGGTCGCAATTGGAGTCGCAAAGCAGACGGTGAGATTCAGGAAGAGTATCTGGGCGTGGTGGGGACTACGTTCGATTTCAGCATCGCTTCTACGTCTGGCCGTCGTTTGGTGGAAGGTTTCCTGGGGGGGGACTATGACGAGGTTTACGTCATCTATTCCAAATTCCTCGGAATGGCCAAACAACTCCCTACAGTACAGCAACTCCTGCCGATCCCTGCCATTCAAAAGGAAGTTGGTGAAGGTGTGGCGGACGATCAGCCCTACTTGGCCGAACATATCTGTGAACCGAGCGTTGACGAACTATTGGGCGATTTACTGCCCCGGAATGTCTTCGTGCAGATATTCAGCGCGCTTTTGGAAACATCCACCAGTGAGCATGCGGCCCGCATGGCGGCGATGGATAACGCCACCAAGGCTTGCAACGACATGATCGAGAACCTGACACTGGCTTACAATAAGGCCCGCCAGTCCGCCATTACGGCTGATTTGATGGATATCGTCGGTGGCGCCGAGGCGTTAAAGGGCTAAATACAATATTTGCGATAGTCACAATAGGAGGAATAGATGGCTGAGAACATTGGCAAAATAACGCAGGTCTTGGGTCCTGTCGTTGACGTGGAGTTCGAACAGGGCAAGCTGCCGACGATTTTCACCGCGCTTTTGGTTTCCAACCCGACGATCAGCGACGAAGAAGACAACCTGGTCATCGAGGTGGCCCAGCATCTGGGTGACAACGTGGTCCGCACCATCGCCATGGATGTTACCGACGGTCTGGTTCGCGGAATGCCGGTTAAGGACACCGGGGCCCCGATTCAGATGCCGGTTGGCGAAGCCAGCTTGGGACGCGTGCTGAACGTTGTCGGTCGTCCGGTGGATGGCCTCGGCCCGGTCAGCCAGGAAAAGATGATGCCGATTCATCGTCCCGCACCCAAGTTTACCGAGCAGGACGTTGAAGTTAACGTGCTCGAAACCGGCGTCAAGGTCATCGATCTGCTGGTGCCTTTTCCGCGTGGCGGTAAGATGGGCATGTTTGGTGGGGCTGGTGTTGGCAAGACCGTTATCATGATGGAAATGGTCAACAACATCGCCATGCAGCACGGCGGTATTTCCGTTTTCGCCGGTGTGGGCGAGCGCACCCGTGAAGGCAACGACCTTTATCACGAAATGAAGGATTCAGGCGTTTTACCCAAAGCCGCTCTGGTCTATGGCCAGATGACAGAGCCCCCTGGCGCCCGCGCCCGTGTTGCGCTTTCTGCGCTGACCTGTGCGGAATACTTTCGCGACGAAGAAGGTCAGGACGTGTTGATCTTCATCGACAACATCTTCCGTTTTACCCAGGCCGGTTCCGAAGTGTCGGCTCTCCTGGGGCGCATGCCGTCGGCCGTTGGGTATCAGCCGACCTTGGGCACTGACCTCGGCGGGTTGCAGGAACGCATCACCTCCACCACCAAAGGTTCCATTACAGCGGTGCAGTGTGTTTACGTTCCCGCGGACGACTTGACCGACCCGGCCCCGGCCACCACCTTTGCCCATTTGGACGGGACCGTGGTGCTTTCGCGTCAGATTGCCGAGCTCGGGATTTATCCGGCGGTGGATCCGCTCGATTCAACCTCCCGTATTCTCGACCCGGCCGTTATCGGTGAAGAGCATTATCACACCGCGCGTGAAGTTCAACAAATGCTGCAGAAATACAAAGAATTGCAGGACATTATTGCCATTCTGGGTATGGAAGAGCTCTCCGACGAGGATAAGCTGACGGTGCAGCGGGCCCGCAAGATGCAACGGTTTCTGTCTCAGCCGTTTCACGTAGCGGAAACTTTTACCGGTAAACCCGGCAAGTACGTCAAGGTGGAAGATACCGTGCGGGCATTCCGGGAAATTGTTGACGGCAAGCATGATGACGTCCCCGAGCAGGCCTTCTACATGAAGGGTGGAATTGAGGAAGTTCTTGAAGCCGCCAAGGAAATGGCTGAAGCCTAAGCAATAAAGGGGAAACTATGGCTGCAAATATTCGATTGGAAGTCGTCACCCCGCGGAAAGAAGTGGTCAATGAAGAGGCCCAGATTATCGTTGCGCCCGGCGTTTTAGGCGAGTTCGGTGTGCTGACCGGCCATACACCGTTCATGACATCCCTTAAGATCGGCACGATACGCTATACGGATGCTCAGGGGCAGGAACGCTGTGTTTTTGTCAGCGGTGGGTTTGCCGAGGCATTGCCGGATAAAGTAACGGTGTTGGCGGAGTCTGCGGATAGACGTTGCGATATTGATTTGGCCCGGGCCCAAGCCGCCATGGAAAGAGCCCAGAAACGTATAGAAGACAAATCTGATGAAATTGATTTTACGCGTGCCCACTTGGCGCTGAGACGATCAATTCAGCGGATCCAGCTGGCGGAAAGCCGGCGCTCTTGAGATTGCACACGCACTTCTCAAGATAGCTTGATACCGATACCGCCGAAATGGGCGGTGGTTCCAATATCGTCGGGGCAGTCCGTGTGAGCGGGCTGCCCCTTTTTATCAGGCCTCTTTAAGACTGATGACGATAGCCATGCTGGGAACTCAGGCCGTATGGCTCCCTCTGAGGTGTATTCTTATGACCAACGATCCATCTGATATAGCGATTGTCATCCTGGCGGCCGGTCTTGGCACCCGGATGAAATCGGACAAAGCCAAGGTGCTGCATGATATCCTGGGGCGCCCCATGATTTCCTACGTTGTCGATACGGCCCGGGCCGTGGCGGGCAACAACCTGGTTCTGGTGATCGGTCATCAGGCGGAGGTTGTCAAAAAAACCGTTGCTGACCAGGCCGACGTGCATTTTGCCTACCAAGAACAGCAACTTGGCACAGGGCACGCCGTCATGCGTGCGATGCCGGCGTTGTTCGATCGAACACGGCATGTCGTGGTACTTTGCGGTGACGTTCCGCTGCTCCGTCGGGCAACCCTGCAACGCTTCGTGGATGACCACTTAAACCAGGAACGAACCCTTTCCGTTTTGGCGGTCGAACTGGACAATCCGACGGGTTATGGGAGGATCGTTCGCGATCACGACGGTAACGTGAGGGGCATCGTCGAAGAGGCGGATGCAACCGAGGGACAGAAAGCAATTAACCTTGTAAATACAGGTATTTATTGTGTTGACCGGGCATTCTTGGAATCCGCGTTGCGAAAAATCCAACCGAATAATGCCCAGGGCGAGTACTATCTTACCGACATTGTTGGTGTGGCACACCGGGAGTGCGTTCGAATCGGGGTAACGATTGGGGGTAATCCCGATGAGTTTATGGGGGTTAACAGCCGAGCCCATCTGGACGCGGTTGAGCGCATGATGCGGCAGGCGTCGGACATGAACTAGCTTGACTTTAACCTTTAATAAATATTATACAAATTCTAAATTGAGCGAGGTGCGCTGTGGATGACCAAGGCCTTATTGTCCAATTCGAAACAATTGAAACGAGGCTCGACGCACTTATCCAAATTTGCAAGGACAAAGACAACCAAAACAAGGAATTGATAGGCAGAATTGAAAAATTAGAGGAGGAACTCCGAACGAAGGTTGAGGCGGAGCACAGATACGCAGAAGAAAAAGCCCTGATCCGCGAACGTGTGGATCAGTTGCTGATGCGCCTCGGAGAGATCACACAGGTTGACAGTAGCCCTTCGTGATGTCTTCTATGAATGAAAGCGGTTGGATCTTCATTGGAACAGCTGATAACCATAGAAATATTGGGGCAGCGTTATACATTCAAGGCCGATGACGGCTTAATGGACCCGCAAAATGTTGCCAACTTTCTGATGGAAGCAGTCCGTAAGGTAGAGACCGGTCAAGCCGACCGAACCACAGATACGAATCGATTTGTCACGCTGTTGCAAGCGGCATTGAATATCAGCAGTGATCACCTCAAGTTAAAGCAACAGCTTGCTGCGGTCTCGGATAGAATTTCTCTGAAAACCGAAAGACTGCATGGCGCACTAAATCGAAGTGTGGTATCCCCGCAAGGGGGTGGTGCTGTTGCAGGGTAAGACGCAATGGTTGCCGTTGTTGCCGGTTTAGAATGATGCCCCTCCGTTCTCACGAGACGATCACCGTTTTCTGACCAGGCCTAAGCTGCAGATCGTGGCCCTACCGCACTGTTTCGGTTCATTCCCCCTGCCGTGTTCGTGATTGGGAGATACGCTTTGTCCCAACACCTCGAACTCGGGAGCTGTCCCTGGCTTCGGTGAGCAAGTTCTGCTTGTACAGAAAAGCCTAAAGAATCCAAATGGCTCCCCCTTTGAACCGCTGGTTCAAAGACCTACCAACACGGCACAGTGCAGGGGGAATCTAAACCGTGCTGATGTCGTATGCGGTCATCGGGCGTCGACACCGTAACGGCCTGCCTTCATACTTCGCCAACCACCCCCTTCAGAGTCCTCATTCTTTTTGCCTTCAGGTAAACCGTCGGACGGGATTGTTCATATCCTAAGGGTTCGTCGCCGTCTGATTCACGTAAATTCACCATGTGGGAATTTTCGTCAGCGTAACCGGTGTTCTCATGTCAACGTGCGTCCGAACATCGCCCAATATAGTTGATTAACCAGGAGATAGAGGATGATTGAATACGCCATTATTGTTGGTGCCGCGGCTTTCGGTGCCGGGTTTGCCATTGCTTACTGGGCGAAGGGCAAAGTATCCTCACGCCGTATCAAAGCGGCTGAAGAGGAAGCCAGCCGTATTGTCAAAGACGGCAAACGTTCTGCCGAAACCCTGCTGAAAGAAGCACAAATTGAAGCCAAGGATACGCTTTTCAGGATGAAGAGCGAGTTCGACAATGAAACCAAAGAAACGCGTTCCGAATTAAAAAAGCGTGAAATGCGGCTCGTGCAGAAGGAAGAAAACATCGATCGCAAAGCGGAACAGCATGAACGACGCGAGCAGGATATCGGGAAAAAGGAACACCAACTGGCCCAACGTGAAACGCTTATACAGAGTGAAGAAGAAAAATATCAACAGCTCTTGGAAGAACAAAAGCAGCAGTTGGAAAAAATATCCGGTCTGACGGCTGAGCAGGCCAAAGACCTGCTGTTGCGCGCCATGGAAAATGAAGCCCGTTATGAAGGTGCCAAACTCATCAAGCGTATTGAAAATGAGGCCCACGAAGAGGCTGAAAAAAAATCAAAAAAAATCATTGCCACGGCGATTCAACGATATGCGGGTGATTTTGTGGCCGAGCGGACGGTTTCGGTGGTGCAGCTGCCCAATGATGAAATGAAAGGCAGGATCATTGGCCGGGAAGGGCGCAATATTCGCGCGCTGGAAGCCGCAACTGGCATCGATTTGATTATTGATGACACGCCCGAAGCGGTCATTTTGTCAGGGTTCAACCCGGTGCGACGGGAAGTGGCCCGTTTGTCGCTTATGCGGCTTATCGCCGATGGCCGTATTCACCCGGCGCGGATCGAGGATGTGGTTAAAAAAGTTACCCAAGAGGTGGATCGTACCGTCAAGGAGGCCGGCGAGCAGGCTGCTTTCGAACTGGGTGTGCACAATCTCAGTAACGACCTGATCGCAACCATCGGCAAACTCAAATTTCGCACGAGCTATGCGCAGAACGTTCTACAGCACTCGGTCGAAGTCGGGTTTTTGTGCGGCGTTATGGCTGCTGAATTGGGGCTGAATCAGAAGCTGGCACGCCGGATGGGGCTGTTGCACGACATCGGCAAAGCCATAGACCACGAAGTGGAGGGCCCGCATGCCCTGATCGGGTCCAAGCTTGCCAAAAAGTTCGGTGAGTCGCCCAAAGTGGTTCACGCCATCGCCGCGCATCATGAAGACGTGCCGCCCAACAGTGTGTATGCGCTGCTGGTCCAGGCGGCAGACGGTCTTTCGGGGGCAAGACCCGGCGCGCGCAAGGAATTGTTGGAAAATTACATCAAACGCCTGGAGGATCTTGAAAACATTGCCAATGCCCACACGGGTGTGGCGAACACGTATGCCATTCAGGCCGGGCGGGAACTCCGGGTCATCGTGGAAAGCGAAAAAATATCGGATGAAAAAGCGGTTCTGCTGAGTCGCGATATTGTCAAGAAAATCGAGGAATCGTTGACGTTTCCGGGTCAAATTAAAGTAACGGTGATTCGTGAAACGCGGGCCGTTGAATACGCCAACAAGTAATGCGACGGCCTGCATGAAAAATATGATTGTCGAACCTGTATTTGAAAAGAGGGATGGGTTTTAGATCGCTATGGAAAACGTTATAGACGTTCTCGAGGAACGAGGGTTCATTGACAACAAGACCCATGAACAGGAACTGAGAGATTGTATCGGTGCCGGGCCTGTGACGTGTTACGTGGGATTTGACCCCACGGCAGATAGCCTGCACATCGGTCATCTTGTGCCGATTATGAGCCTGGCGCACATGCAGCGCTGTGGTCATCGCCCGATTGCCCTGGTCGGTGGCGGAACGGGTCTGGTGGGCGATCCCAGCGGCAAAACGGAAATGCGGCAAATCCTCACGCCCGAGACGGTTGAAAAGAATGTGGTCGCCCTCAAAGGACAACTGAGTCATTTTATCGACTTCCGTAATGATCAGGCGCTTTTGCTGAACAATGCCGATTGGCTGACCCGGCTGGAATACATCCCGTTTTTGCGTGATGTTGGACGGCATTTCAGCGTCAATCGTATGCTCAAGGCCGAGAGCTATCGAATGCGGCTGGAGTCCGACGAGGGGCTTAATTTTATCGAATTTAACTACATGCTATTGCAGGCCTACGATTTTCTCGCCCTTTATGATCGAACCGGGTGCCAGCTGCAAATGGGCGGCAGCGACCAATGGGGCAATATCGTAGCCGGTATAGAATTGGTTCGCAAAATGCGGCAGGCGCCAGCCTTTGGTATTACCTTCCGGCTCATTACGACGGCCAGTGGGGCTAAAATGGGGAAAACGGCGGCCGGAGCCGTCTGGTTGGATGCTAAACGGACCAGTCCCTACGACTATTACCAATACTGGATCAATACAGACGATCAGGACACGGCTCGGTTTTTGGCCCTTTATACCTTTTTGCCCATGGAGGAAATCCGATTGGTCGAAGACCTGGTGGGCGCCGACCTCAATGCGGCCAAGGCCATTTTGGCTTTTGAAGCCACTGCGATGGTGCATGGCCCCGACGAAGCCCTAAAGGCCTACCAGGCTGCCGCCAGCGTGTTCGGGGCAAGGGACATCCCGCAGAATCTGTTACCCCATAGTGCGATTCCTCGGGGTGGCGCTGATGCAGGGGCAGATGATGTTCCGCATTCGGAGGTGCCCGCGGCCGAACTTACGGATGGCATTCCGTTGTTCAAAATGTTGCATCAGGTTGGGTTGACTCAGTCGGGAGGTGCCTCGCGTCGCCTGATCACCCAGGGCGGCGCCTACGTCAATGGCGAGCGGATTCAATCCATTGATTATTTGTTGACCGAAACCGACCTGCGCGATGGTACGATTCTTCTGCGCTGTGGTAAAAAGAAATTCCACAGGTTGATTGCCACGCCGGAATAGCGGCGTTGATCTGTCCACGAATTAAAGCAAACACGGTACCCTAACCCCCAACTGGCCTGACTCCACGCCGATGCGTGCGGATATTTTTCTTGATTCGCCCCTTGCCGCAGAAGGCGGTTATGATTATTATGGGTAATACGAAAAAAAACACCCAAGGGGCAAAAAAACAGGTTGACAGGTATATGGTCGATCCTATATAAAGCCTTTTTTGTCAGCGCACGAAAACGCTGGCAGCCGCGGCCTCTGAGTTGCGGTG
>JABZFP010000019.1 GCA_014237395.1 Desulfobacteraceae bacterium
TTACGACACTTTTTTGTAAGGTACTTTCGGCTGCTTTTCTCGCTGTTAACCATCTTGTGGTATGTATCTAAATCCATGACACCCCTTTAACATCGGTGTCAGAACTTAATCAATTACCTTTTTAAATTATTTCGATCCGACTTTCGGCGCGACATGGATGTGACATGAAGGACTACGACTGGATTTTCATACAGCTTCTGCCTTCGGTGGGCTTTATTCTGGCATTGGTCCTTCTCTCCCATATCCTGAAACAGCGCCGATCACCCACCAGCACGATTGCCTGGCTCATGGCCGTCATTTTTATTCCCTACATCGGTGTACCCCTCTATATTTTGTTTGGTGGTCGTAAGATTGCCAAAAAAATGGCAACCAAACGCATGCTGGCGCCATCCTCGCGGGTCCAGCATGCCGATCAAGGGCTGGAGCATCAACTGGCTTCGCTGGTATACCGGGGCGGATTCCCCCCGACGCGTCGGAATCGCGTCCGCCTGCTTCTATCCGGCGAGGATGCTTTTCATGAAATGATGCGCCTGATTGAAAATGCCGAGCATGCCGTCTATGTAGCCACCTTTATTCTTGGCAAAGGCCCCACCGGTCGTTTGATTGTGGAAACCCTGGCCCGCAAGGCGTCCCAAGGCATCAAGGTTTATCTTCTGCTGGACGCCTTGGGATCGGTCAAGATAAACCGCGGTTTTTTGACCCCGTTGCATCAGGCTGGTGGGAAAAGCGCTTTCTTCATGCCGATGTTCAATTGGCCTTTCCGGGGCCGCGCCAACCTGCGCAATCATCGCAAAATGGTGATTGTCGATCGCAAAACGGCCATTGTGGGCGGGATGAACCTGGCCCATCAATATATGGGCCCGCAGCGAACTGAGGATCGCTGGCACGACATCTCCATGCATATCACGGGGCCAGCTGCGGATCAGGCCTTTGAAATCTTCCGCTCGGACTGGGAATTCGCCGCCGGCGAGAACCTCCCGAACTTGGGTTCCCCGGTGAGCAAGGAAGATGTCACAGCGACGACGGCGCTGCAATTTATGGCCAGCGGGCCGGACGTTGAAAATGATGCCTTGCGGGAGGCCTTGATGATCAGCTTGTTCCGGGCGCACCAGCGGGTTTGGATCGTGACCCCTTATTTCGTGCCCGATGATCTGCTGCTGGAGAGCCTCTGCATGGCAGCGCAACGGGGTGTCGACCTGCGGCTGATCATGCCCGAGCGTTCCAATCATCGCTTGGCGGACTGGGCCCGGGAAGGTTATCTGTCACAGCTTCAGGAGTCCGGCGCCGGGATCTATTTCTACCAGCCCCGCATGCTGCACGCCAAGGCGCTCATCATAGACGACCGCGTGGCCCTGACCGGATCAGCCAATATGGATATGCGCAGTTTACTGCTGAACTACGAAGTGGGACTGTGTATTTATTCACCTGAAATGATCCTGCAGTTGGAAGCCTGGATGCATGATTTGATGACCGCCAGCCGCCAGCGCGAACCCCATCAAAACCGCACCCTGACACTGATCGAGGGTGTCAGCCGATTGTTTGCCCCCCTTCTATAGCTACCTGCCCCAATAATGACGTTTTGCTCTTCTTATCCGACCCGAAAAACTTGCCCTGAATGGTCGACAATGGCAGCCGTCAGTCTTAGGGTTAATGCCTGATACGGATTGATGCACAATATCGATGATTTCGATTGACGACCCATGCGGCCGGATTGCCGCATACCAACAAGGGGGACGACCATGTCTGGAACGATTTTCTACCGCGAACGGCGCAAGGTGAAGGATGGCGAGAAAAAACCGCGATTTCGTGTTGTTGCGGTGGCGGGCAGTAACCTGAAAATTTACAGTGATCATATTAGGATGAGTGAGCTTGAACACATTGCCGAAGTATCCGGTGCGGAACTCGTCCTGCTGCGCCGGGGTAAGAAGGAAAATAAGGATTCCTGATGTTTATTACCGATAGGGAGAGTTGCGATCTTCTGTTTGACAGGGGTAATGGTATCTGACCAAGAACATCCATGGAGGAAAACCAGATATGGCGTTGGTGCGTGACAAAGACGGCAAGCGACTGCATGTCAAAAGCAAGCTGATGGGGGAAAGTTTGGTTAGCAAGACCTTCATCGATGGGCTCGATTTCGCCCCCCAGCAGCGACTCTATCCCGATGTGGCGGTAATAAAAATCGGCGGACAGTCCATCTGTGATCGCGGCGTCAAAGCGCTGCCGGACATCCTCAAGGAAATCGTTGCCAATCGGAAAAACCATAAAATGCTGATTACGACAGGCGGCGGTACCCGGAGCCGCCACATCTACACGATCGGCTTGGAAATGGGCATGCCCACAGGGGTGATTGCCCGTTTCGGCAGTATGATATCCGACCAGAACGCCCTGATGGTGGCCACCCTGCTTTCGCCATGGGGCGGTATCAAGATGTCCCATAGCGATATCGTCAAACTGCCCACCTATTTTGCGGAAGGGATTATACCGGTAATGCACGGTATGCCACCCTATGACTACTTTGCCATCAAGCCGCCCAAAGGGCGCATCCCGATTCATCGAACCGATGTCGGGCTGGTGATTCTGGCAGATCTCATCGGGTCCCGCCGGGTCCTCTTCGTCAAGGATGAAAAGGGACTCTACACCGAAGATCCCAAAAAGAACCCGGAGGCCGAGTTCATCCCCCGAATCGGTGCCCGGGAATTGCTGGAACGGGACCAGGACGACCTGGTGATCGAGCGGCCCTGCCTGGAAATTATTCAAAACAGCGAGGTGATCGAAGAAGTTCAGATCATCAATGGGATGGTGCCTGGCAATATCACCAAAGCACTCGAGGGTGGGCATGTGGGGACCGTTATTTACAAAGAAGATTAGAGAAACAACAATACAGAGCCTGTCACCGCGATGGCCGCACCGACCACATCCCGCAGACCGATGATTTCCTTTTTGATGAGGACGGCCGGCGGGATGATGAGCACGGGCACCAGCGCGATGATGGTGGCGGCCACCCCCACCTGGGTGTGCTGGACAGCGTAAAGCGACAGGGAAACCCCCACGAACGGCCCGAAAAACGATCCCAAGGCTGTAAATCCCATGCCCGGTCGATGGCGCGTAGCGGCCAGCACAGCACGCCAGCGGCCGGTGACCAGGAAAATGACGGCGAAACCGGCCAGGGCGGCCAGCAGACGGATGTGGTTGGCGGCAAAAGCGTCATAGGAACCCATACCGAATTTGCTGAAAACAAGCCCTACGGATTGACCGACCGCCCCTCCCAGGGCCAGCAAGAGGCCCTTCAGTGGATAGCCGTTGCGCTCGATACCATTGTTTTTGGGCCTTCCGGCAACAACCATCATGATCCCGGTGACGGTCAGTACCATGCCGGACTGATCCCGCAGGCTCAGCAGTTCGCCAAGAAAAATCCAGCTGATGAGCGCACTGAGTACCGGCACAAAGGCCATCACCAATGCAGAAATTCGGCTGCCAACGAGCACGAAGGCCCTCATCAAGCACATATCGCCAAGGGTCAGACCGGCAATTCCGGAAAGCGACAACCATATCCAATTATGAAGCGTGGCATCCACCGGCAGCCATAATCCGCGCCGAACATAGCAGAAAACACTCAAAAACAAGGCGCCGAGCGCCACGCGGACCAGATTGACATTCAACGAGCCAATCCGTTTGCCGGCAGACTCGAAGGCCATCATGGAAACCGTCCAGCAGCATGCCGTGGCTAATGCGGCAATTTCACCCGGGCCGGGATTTAACACCAGAGACGACCGATCCCGCGAACAGTCGCCGCGTTTCGTTTTCGGTAAATGTCGGCAGGTCGCATTGATGCGAAGACGGTGTGCCGGGTTTGCTGGGGGATGGAGGGACTTAAATTTACTGCCGTGCAGC
This sequence comes from Desulfobacteraceae bacterium, assembly GCA_014237395.1. Taxonomy (GTDB): domain Bacteria; phylum Desulfobacterota; class Desulfobacteria; order Desulfobacterales; family UBA5852; genus JABZFP01. The sequence goes on from JABZFP010000019.1 coordinate 3,892, forward strand.
TTTGGTGGCGTTGGATCGGCAAGGTGATTTCCATCCGGTTGGATATGGGCAGGCCGTATTGGCGATAACGGTTGTTCCGCACGCGGTGGCGGAAAGAGCGCCATGGTCCCGGATAGGGTTCCATCGCTGCCAACACCCGGCTTGCGACGAACCCTAATCCGATACCGACGGCACCGGCACGTTAGTCGGCCGGGTGTGCGGCGATCGTCTGATGGCGGATCACCATTTTACTTTGGCAGTACGGGCAGTATACCACGGCGCAGTTGTTCTCGTCGATGCAGGCTTCGGGCGGCAGTGAGAGGACGTAGGGGCCTTGGCCGTCATAGGTACATGATGTAGCGTTGCAATAGTAGTCCATTTGAGTCTGATCTCCTGTTGGATCGCTGCCGACGTTAGTGGCAGCCGCATCCGGATTCGTTCGAAGAACACCCGCCGGATGCTTCGTCGCCGCAGTCGCAACCGCAGCCACAGCCGGCGGTCTGGGTCTGAGTCTTGCTGATACCGACCACTTCGATTTCAAAGGTCAATGATTTTCCTGCCAGCGGATGGTTCAGGTCGACAGTAACGCCGTCATCGGTTACGGCAATGATTTGGGCCGGAACCTGCTGGCCATCTTGGGTGGTCAACCCGACGGTCTGCCCCACCTGGGGATCCATTTCGGCCGGAACATCGGCCCGGGGAAAGGTGTGCTTGCGATCTTCATGCACGATGCCGTAGGCTTCTTCGGGGGCGAGCGTGAAGGTCTTTTTTTCGTTAAGCGCCATATCCATGAGGGCATTTTCAAAGCCTTTGATCAACTGGCCGGCTCCCATCTGGACTTCGAGAGGCTGGCGCCCTTCACTGGTGTCAAAAATTTCACCATTCTGCAGCGTTCCTTTGTAATCTACACTGACAAACAGGCCTTCACTTACTTTTTCCATGCAATCTCCTTTGGCATTTGATTTGAATTTCCGTCCAACATAGGGATAAAAATTTTCAAGTCAAGACAAATATTTAGGTTCCAACCCGCAGTTAATCCGGGACTTTCGGCCCCATGCCCATGGCATGGGCTGTTAGCCGGATGCCGTAAAATAGGCATCCGATACGGCACGATTGGCCGGAATAAGCGGGCTTCTCAGGGTGGCGGTGGTTATTGGTGTGGCGGGTGGGGAAAAGTTATACGGCCTCTGCCAGGTATTCATTCAAGGCCGTCATGGCGGCAAATTCGTCCAGTTGAGCGGCGGCTCGTCGAAAATTGATGGCTTCCTGAAAGGCCTCCTTGCTCATCAGCAGGTTTTCCTTGCGGGTGCCTGATGCATTGATGTTGATGGCGGGCCACAAGCGTTGCTCTGCACATTCCCGACTGAGCACCAGATCCATATTGCCGGTGCCTTTAAACTCCTGAAAAATAACGTCATCCATACGGCTGCCGGTGTCCACCAGAATGGTGGCGATCACGGTCAGGGAACCGCCGTTTTCGATATTGCGGGCGGCGCCGAATATCCGTCGCGGTATGGTCAGGGCATCCGCGGCCAATCCACCGGACAAGGTCTTGCCGTGGCTTTGGGTCTGGTTGTTGAAAGCGCGGGACATTCGCGTCAGGGAATCGATCAGCACGACCACGTCAGATCCGCTTTCGGCACTTCGGGTGGCGGCATTCATGGTAAGACGGGTCATCCGCAAGTGTTGCGTGATACTCTGGTCGGCCGAAGACGCCAGGACATTGGCATTTTTCAGGCCGCGTTTGAAATCGGTCACTTCCTCCGGCCGTTCATCCACCAGCAAGATAAAAAGGGACGCATCGGGATGATGGCGCTGGACCGAGGTGGCGATATGCTGGAGTATGGTTGTCTTACCGGATTTGGGCGGTGAAACGATCAGCCCGCGCTGGCCTTTGCCGATCGGGACAATCAGGTCGAGAGCGCGTCCCAGGTAGTCTTCCTGACCTTGTGAAATCACAAATTGTTCCGATGGGTTGACACTTGTTTGTTGTTGAAATGGTTTAATTTTGGCGTAGCTTTTGAGGGCGTGTTGATTGATCGTCTCAATTTGCGATAGTTTTAAATTTTTGCTTTTACCATCGCCTTTGACGCCGAAGCCTACAATGAAAATACCTTCCTGAAGCTTGAATTTTTTAATCAAATAGCCTGGTACAAAAGGGTCGTCCGGGTTAGGCGCGAAATTGTTCTCGATGTTTCGTAAAAAACCGAATCCTTTGTCCAGAATTTCCAGATAACCACTGACAGATTTCAATGCATTCCTCCCGGGCAAAGAACCGCGTGGCACGGTCTCCCCGCTTTAAATAGACAGCCAACCGTATGGATGAGAATCGGAAGCGTTAGGCGCTGGCATCAAGCCGTGTTTGCCAGGGTTTCAAGCAGGCGGTCGTAGTCATCGATGACGCTGGCCCAGGCAAATCGGCGCATGCTGTTCGCAAGATTGACACGAAGTTCCTTGAAATCGGTATAATGGTCGAGCAACCGGTGCAATCGGGTAACGAGCGCTTCCTGATCATGATACAAAACGTGGGGGTGGCAATGGTCCGGTATGATTTCCGGATAGGCCAGCCGTGCCGGCAAAAGGGGAAAACACCCGAACCGGACGGCTTCGACGACGGAAATGCCGAAATTTTCCTGTTGGGCGGTGCTGATAACGATGGCGCCCCGCTTCAGCCAATCGATATAGGCCGCCCTTGCGGCAACATATCCGTATTGAAGGATTTTATCCCCATAGCGCTCACGTGCGCGGATAAAAACCTTAGGCACTGTCTGACAGTTTTCGCCCAGAAGTGCAAGGCGAAAATCGATGCCCTGGCGCGCCACCGCATCAAGCGCATCGAAAAAGCTTTCCGGATCCTTGTCGAATTCCCAGCGGTGATTCCAAATGATTAACGGTGGATCGGTAAGCCGCTTTTCGGATATTGGAGCATCATCAGCAGGGAAGCGGCATCCGGGGTAGAGAACACCGGATTTGGACCGGATAGCATCAACAACCCAGGTGGGCCGGTACTCCGGCATCATGTTTAAAAATCCGGGGAGACCTTGGAAAAAGGCGTCATAGTGGGTTCGGGAATTGAACCGGATCATGTCCGCTGCCAGGCCCGTGGTGATATCCGTGAAACCGAATTGAAAATCCATCTGTTCGCCCGGTGCCAGAGGGTAGGTGAGTTGGTTTTCGTGGAAATAGACCAGGGTCGGCGGGCAGGCACCACCGGCCAGGGCTTTGAAATCCGAAAAGCCCATCAGATCCGTGGTGATCAGACCATCGTAAGTTTCGAGCGGCGGTGCTTTTTTAAGGAAATGAAGGGCAGCACCGCGCATACGCCATTTCCAGAACCGATCCGGAAGGGTTAGCAGATCGATATGGTGCCGTGAATGGGAAATAAGCCCATCCGCGAATTCCCTGTGGGACCCGCCATAAAAGGATTCCAGGAATAAAAATCGGCGCTTCGGTGTCAATCAGTATTTCCGTGTCAACAAGGTTGGGAAATATGCCGGAGAACCCCCTTGGGGCAAGCCGTGGCGTTCATCGGCCGTTTTAATAGCATTCCTAAAAAGTTATTGACAGGGGAAATAAAAGTTGTATGGTTTGGCCCATACTTCGAATAAGAAAGAAACAAATGCAGCCCATCATTATCAGCACAGGATACTTTTTCGGACGCTTCTTTTTTGGCTTTAGAAGCGTTCATCCGGCGTTGTAATTTTAAAAGATTGCACCCCGGGTGGACATCAGATTCCACTCGGGGTTTTCGAAAGCGGTATAGGCCCCGAGACGACAATCTCGGGGCCTTTTTTATTGAAAACGGCAGGTTAAGGGCAACGAACACAAACGCTGAAGATCTTGGGCAAACTCATGATGGTTTGGAAAACGTGGAAAGGGATGTTGTGATGAAAAATTTGAAACTGGCTTCACGCGCTGCGGCAGAGCAAACGGTCATCTCCGTAGGCGACGTTGCGTTTGGGCGCGATTTCGTTGTCATGGCCGGCCCCTGCAGCGTGGAGAGCGAAGCGCAGACACTGGCCGCCGCCTGCGCCGTAAAAGCGGCCGGGGCGGACATCTTGCGGGGAGGGGCGTTTAAGCCGCGGACGTCGCCTTATTCGTTTCAGGGACTGGGGTTGCAGGGCCTGAAAATTCTGGATAAGGCACGGCGAGAAACGGGCCTGCCCATCGTAACCGAAGTGCTGGATCCCCGGGATGTGTCCTGGGTGGCTGAATTTGCCGATATTCTCCAGATCGGTACCCGCAACATGCAGAATTTTGCTTTGCTGAAAGAGGTTGGGATGAGCCGCCGACCGGTCCTGCTCAAACGGGGGATGTTTTCGACACTGGAGGAGTGGTTGAATTGCGCGGAATACATCCTCAGCGAGGGCAATCCGGATGTGATTCTTTGCGAACGGGGCATCCGGACCTTTGAGAATTACACCCGTAACACATTGGACCTGAGCGCTGTACCGGCCATCAAAGAGCTGACCCATCTGCCGATCGTGATCGATCCGACGCACAGCACGGGCCGTCTCAGTCTCATTGGCCCCATGAGCCTGGCTGCGGTGGCATCCGGGGCGGACGGTCTGTTGATCGAGGTTCACCACGACCCCAAGACCGCCCTTTGCGATGCCGATCAGGCCTTGACACCGGATCTTTTTGAAACGCTCATGCGGCAATTGCGGCCGTTGCACGCGTTTATGCGGTCCATTGCGGATTGACCGGCCGAACGCCTGCGATGGGCGAAGATAGACCATTTTGCCATTATCTATGAGGAGACTAAGACCCCATGAAATTAAATGAAATTCGATACAAGATCGATCGGATTGACCGCGAATTACTGGTATTGCTGCAGGAAAGAATGGGCCTGGCGCTGCGTTCCAAAAAGTTCAAGGCGATGATCAGTGACCCCCGTCGGGAGGAAGACCTGCTGGCACGGGCGGAACGGCTGAATCTGGACTTGGTGGAGCGTTCGTTTACCCGCCAGCTGCTGGCGACCATCATTGAGGAAAGTAAACGACTGCAGGAGGAAGACCGCAAACTGGTGGCTTTTCAGGGCGAACACGGGGCATATGGTGAAGTGGCCTCACGACAGCTGGTCGCCGGCGGCGCCTACATTCCCTGTCTGGAATTTGTGGATGTCTTTCGCGGCGTGGAAGAGGGCGATCTCGATCTTGGGGTGGTCCCGGTTGAAAATTCACTTGAAGGCGCGGTGACGCAGGTCAACGATCTTTTGACAACGACGGACCTGAAGGTCATCGGTGAAATCAATGTGCCGGTGAAGCACTGTCTTCTGGCCACGCAGGGAACGGATTATCGGGAAATTCGGGTGGTGTACTCGCATCCCCAGGCCCTGGCCCAATGCCGGGGGTTTTTGATGCGCAACAAACTGGAACCGCATCCTTTCTATGATACGGCGGGGGCTGCCAAGATGGTTGCCAGGGAAAGCCCCAAAGCCTCGGCAGCCATCGCCAGCAAGCTTTGCGCCGAGCTTTACGATTTGGATGTCATAAAGGAGGGCATTGAAGACGGTTCCTCCAACTCGACCCGCTTTTTACTGCTTTCCCGGGAACCCTACCAGGGCGTTGGGGAGAAAACGTCGATCATTTTTGCGGTTCCTCACGAAGCCGGTCAGTTGTACGATGTGCTGCGGCTGTTTGCGGAGGCCAACGTCAACCTGACACGAATCGCGTCGATGCCGCTGCGTTCCGATCCCGGCAATTACAGTTTTTTTCTCGATTTCGAAGGTGCGCGGCAAGACGAAAAAATTGCCGAATTGTTGGGGAAGGTGGAGAAACTGGCCATTGGCATGAAACTGCTTGGCAGCTATCCGGCAGATGTTTCGTCACTATAGCCTGCGGGCGGACTCCAAATGGTGACCGGGAGCCTTGTCGACTATCGACAAGGACGCCGGTCACCGGCTACCAAGTGGTCGCATCATGTCATCCAGAAAACGGACATGCGGATTCGCATTCCAGTGAATTCGGAATAGGTAATTCTTTTCAGTTATAAAACATCATTAAATCAATAAGATATCATGCCATGCCCCTGTTTTAAGTCTCCCCTGTTGCAAGATGCATCCCGAATAAAGAATTTGAAGTTCCGTCAGCAACGCGTTTAAATAACAAAAAAGAACAATATATCAACAAGTTAAACAACTGGCATATTGTTTGATTGTATCGCTAAGCATCGCTGGGGGAGTTGAAAAAGATCAGGTCCCATACAGTGATTCATCATTTATGAATGACGGTTAGCTTCCGCACAAGAGTGATCACGGCGCAATGCGGTGATGGGGGACTAATGACAGTCAATTTCAAGAAAGGAAGGGGTAACATGAAAAGAGCTTTCGTTATCGGGTTGTTGGCGGTGATGTTGGTTGGGTTTACATTTGGTGCCGGCCTGGCATCGGAACCCGTGGTGATCCAGGGACAAGTTACCGAGGACAATCAGCTCATGGATGACGCGGGCAATGTTTTCGATATCGCTGACACCGAAGCCGGCAATGAAGTGATCGAAAATGTTGGGCAGAAGGTCGAAATTGAAGGAACCCTGATGGAGGATAACGGCGTCAAAGTGATTTCGGTCGATGCTTTCCGCATCATCGAATGATCAAATGGATGCCTCACCATCCGTTGTAAAAATGGTTTAGCCGAAGGGGGAAGGCCTGTGCCTTTCCCCCGGTGCCCTGCCGAAAACGAACCGGCTGCATTTATGCGGCCGGTTCGTTTGTTACCGCATCCGGGGTCTCTTCGTCGGCGGTTGCTGTACCATCGCTTGGCGGTGAGGCCAGCATGGCCTTGAAATGGTGCGTTTGCTCCAGATAAACCGCGATCGTGGATTGAATGCCGATCGTGTTGACGACCTCTATTCCTTGATCTAAATAGCGATATTTGTCGAAGGCGTGACGCTCGGCGAGTGTCCGCATGACATCCGCTGTCGAATCCCCGTCCAGAATGCGATCGAGAATTTCAGGTAGAAGCGCACTGACCAGCCCTCCTACGGCCGCCTCTTCGATCGCCAGCCATTCCTCGACCACCGCTTCCATGTCAGCACGCGTGGATGGCGGTTGATCGGTCAGCCGGGATTTAATCGCCCCCTCCGTAGCGTCGCGAAGCGCGATATGGAGCGTTTCTTCGACCGGCGCGATCAATACATTGAGCGGATCTTCCGCGCTGTTGCGCCATAGCGTGTAGGGGTTGTGCTCGAATCGGTACTGCCGGTCCTCATCGACCACAAGGAAAGAAGAATAGGAGCCGATTTCACCGCGGTAGGTCCGATTGTCCAACGTGATCCTGATGCTGCGGTCATTATCAATGGCGGCAAAGAATTCATATTCTTCCGAGTAGACATCCGCAACGTTGTGGACCAGATAGGCGGTTATGCCCTCATCCTCGGATCGGATCGGATCGGCCGGAGGACCGTCGAGGGTGGTGATGGCTTGATAGGGGTTGGGCAGACGTGTTTCCTGCAAAACATAGTCGATGACGGCGTAACAGTAGCGTTCGAACAGGGCGGCATAATCCGGGTGCGCTTCGGGAACAACCATCAGGCGCGTTGTCGCTTGCCTGAGCTTCCAGTTTAAGTCGTTGCCCTTGAGTTCGGTTCGAATATCCTCCAGTAGTCCTTCATTTTGGCTGATAAATCGTCGATTTTCCTGGCTCAGGGCCGCATCGAGACCTTCACGGGTTTGGGTGAATTCCACCAGCGGGTCCTGGCGGTCTTCCATCCGGATGAAATCCACCAGGTGTTCAAAATGGTGCCATTGGGTCGTTCGATTTTCGGCCCTGGCATACGTGCTGAACAGAAGAATACTGATCGATAATCCCAGCAGCAGCGCCATGTCAGCGGCCCGCGTGAACCGGGCGGTGTTAGAACGGGTTTTGGAAAGTGGCGGATGCAGCATCGTCTATCTCGCGATTGCCGTATTACTAAGGTTTGCGATCGAACGGTCGATAAGGCTTATGGTAGCAATAAACAGGCCACTGATCTGAAGGGTCCCCGCCGACTCGTGAACGAACGATCGAGATGCCTGAAAAGCGAAACAATTACAGTTATTAAGCGCATGCCGTTCCATGACGACACGGCGTGATATAACAGAGATATCCCCTTGTTTCCGAAGGTTGCGGCCAGGGCTTTGACATAATCCGTCAATCGTTTGTCACGAATTGTCAAGTCTGGGGTGGCGCCGGGATAACGACAAGACCGTGATTTAGGCGCCCATCGGATGTCCCGGCATCATCGCTGCTGACGGCTGCGGCGGCTATCGCCAGCTTAAAGAGGCTATAACCCGTTATGGTCAACCCCATTTATCGGTTTTTTCATAAGCTCTGGCGCAACTTGGTAGCCTTTATTGACAAGGCCCCCATCAGCGCGGAGGAAAAAAACCGATTGCAGCAATATACGGTTTTTATTTCCCTCGGCATACCGACGATGGCCGTTTACGGCCTGGTTCATCTCAATCGTTCTCGCTATCTTCTAAGTGGTGCCATTTTTGCCTCCTGTGCCGGTCTTTGTGTGGGGTGGTATCTTCTTCGACAGCTGAAAAACGGCCGCATCGTCTACCGCATCAACGCCATCCTTTTCGGATTTTTAATTGTTGCCATGGTGGTTATCGGTGGCGAAGGCGGATCCAAAATTCTGTGGATGTATATATTCCCCCTGATCGCTTTTTTTCTGCTGGGTAAAATTGAAGGGTTGTTATGGACAGCCGGCCTGGGCGGACTGGCGATGATCATTTTCTGGTTTCCCTTGCCGTATGTCGAGCGTTATCCTTATCCATCTGCTTTCATTTCACGGTTTCTCATCACCTATGCCATCGTAACGATCATCACCTATTGGTTTGAATATTTTCGTGATCGTTACCGCCAGCGCATGGAAGCCGAACAGCAACAGCTCACTCGCGAAAAAACACGATTGAAGAAGGTGGAGCAGGCCCTGCGCGTCAATCAGCAGCGGTTTCAGGAGATCCTCAAACATTCGCGCGACATTCTTTACCGGCGCGACCTGAAGACCGGCCGATACGATTATATCTCGCGTGCTTTCGGTGCTTTGCTGAATTATACCGAGGAAGAAATCGATGACATGGCATATTACGGGGTGGAAAATATGATTCACGCCGACGACCGTGACCGGCATCGATTGTTTATCGAGCAGCTGCTCACCCACAAACCCGGAACGGCTGTGGAGGATACCATCGAATACCGCATGATCGATAAGAACGGTGCCTCGCATTGGTTCAGTGATCGGTTAGCCGTGGTAGCGGACACGCATGGCAAGGCGGCTTTCATCCTTGGCAACAACCGTGAAATTACCGCCCAGCGCAAGGTCGAGCAGGCGGTGCGTCATGCCCACAACAGACTTCTCACCATTCTGGACAGTATCGATGCCCATGTCTATGTCGCCGATCTGGATCGCTACGATATCCTCTTCATGAACCGCAAAATGAAAAAAGCTTTTGGTGACAATACCCAAATGAAAAAATGCTGGGATCATTTCCGAGGAGGCGACGGCCCCTGCCCGAATTGCAGCAATGCCACTTTATTGGATGCAGACGGCGAGCCGACCGGTGTTTTCGAATGGGAAGGACAAAACCCGCTTACCCTGCGATGGTACATCAACTATGATCGCGCCATCAAATGGATTGATGACCGTTGGGTCCGCCTGCAAATTGCCGTGGATATCACACGCATCAAGACGCTTGAACATGAACGGCAGGCGTCCGACGCCATCGTGCGGCGTGCGCAGAAATTGGAGGCCATTGGAACATTGGCGGGGGGCATTGCCCATGATTTTAATAACCTTTTGTCCGTTATCATGGGCGGCGTTTCGCTGATGGATTACGAACTTGCCGCCGACCACGAATCCCGTGTCACGTTGCAGCAGATCGAGGAGGCCTCCCGCAAAGCCAAAGAACTTGCCAACCAGTTGATTACCTTTTCCAAAGGCGGTTTGCCGGTCATGGTGCCGGGGTCCATTGGCAAGCTTGTTTTCCTATCGGTACAGAGTGCCGTTGGTGAGGCGAATATCCGTTGCCAATTCAAATTGGACCCGGCCTTGTGGCAGGTCGCTTTTGATGAAAGCCAGATCTGGCGTGTGATGATCAACATTGTTCGCAATGCGATTGACGCCATGCCGGATGGCGGTACGATCGTTATTACGGGCAGCAACCAAATCCTTGGGCCGGACGGATCCCAAACCGGCCTCATGCTCCCTGAAGGGCCCTATGTCCGGCTTTCCGTTCGTGATGAGGGCTCCGGCATCCCTGATTCACATCTGCCCCAGATTTTCGATCCTTATTTTTCCACCAAGGGCAAGGGGACGGACAAAGGGACTGGATTGGGATTGGCGATTACCCATTCCATCGTCACCCAACATGGGGGGGATATCCACGTTAAGCCCAGGAATAGTGCCGGAGGGGCTACCTTTACGATCTATCTGCCGGCTGTCCACAATCCTTGTGACCCAATCATGACGCAGCACCGCGAATAGGGCTTCAGCGGTGCGTTCCCCAAATCCTTCACACGGCAATGGATCGATAAGATGGCCGCCGCCATTCCCCATCCCTGATGTTTCCCCTGGCGTCGCCTGAAGACGGGTGCGCTTTGGCGCTGAACGACCGATCGGATGACGAGACAACCAGCGGTCTTTATGGTAATGTCCGTCCGAAAGGGTGGAGAGAGGCGCACCGCTCCCTGAACGACCGCGCTGCGATATCGTTCCAGCGAACAGCGGTAAAAAAGGCATCCAGGGCGAATCGCCTCAGCGCCATCATGTACCCGCTCATCACCATGCGATGGATGACCGACCATGTTGCGTTTATTGGAAATGACATATGCCGACCTGACAGAGGTGTTTGCCGAACGTTTCGGGAAAGGCCCGTTTTTGGCCGGGGCCCTCTATCGGGAGTTCTACAAACAACTCAATCCGCAAGCCTGGCAGGCGGCTGCTATTGCACGGTCGCCGGGGTTGCCGGCCAGGCTCCGTCAGGCCCTGGCATTCGAGCCCGGCGATGTGGTCGATGACGTCCAGCAGGAGGGCGTGGTCAAATTTGTCACGGCCCTGAAGGATGGTCATTGCATCGAGTCGGTGTTTCTGCCCATGGAATCGCATGGCACGATTTGCGTTTCCAGTCAGGCCGGCTGCCGAATGGGATGTCGGTTTTGTGAAACAGCGCGTCTGGGGCTGGTGCGCCAGCTGAGCGTGGAGGAAATCGTCGGGCAGGTATACGACGCCCGGCGGCGTTTTGGTACCCGTGTCCGAAATGTGGTGTTTATGGGAATGGGGGAGCCCTTCGATAATTTCGACGCCGTTATAGCGGCGGTGCGGGTGCTCAGCGACCAGCGCGGGCTGGATATTGCCCAGCGCTATATCACCATTTCAACCGCCGGCCGCATCGATGGAATCGAAAAATTGGCGGGCTTGGACATGCCCCATCTGAAGTTGGCGGTTTCGTTGAATGCCCCCAATGATGACCTGCGCTCACAATTGATGCCGATTAATCGCACGGCGCCTCTCGATCGGCTTCAAAGAGCGCTCATGGCGTATCCTTTGAAGAAGGGTTATGCCATCATGATTGGCTACGTCCTGATGCCCGGTGTCAACGATGGGGTGGCGTGCGCCCGGCAGTTGGCGCGATGGCTGATCCCTTTGTCGGCCAAAGTGAACCTGATACCGTTTAACCCGGGCACGGCCTCGCCGTATCCCACGCCCACCGAGGAAGAACTGGATACCTTTCGTCAGCGGTTGATTGATTTAGGTGTCAACGTCCAGAAACGCGCTCCCCGCGGGCGTGACCTGATGGCGGCCTGCGGACAACTGGGGAATGCCGCTACGATGGTGTGACGGGACGATCGGCTATCGTCTATTCAAAATGATGGGGCTACGGCAGGCATCTGCCGGGTCCAGAGAGCGTTCGATATGGAAGAGGAACACCCCAAAAGCAGAACACAAAAGAAAAAAGAAGACCGCGCCCTGCAACGCCTCGGGGAGGAACTTCTGACCATTTCGATGGATCAACTGGCAGCCATTACGATGCCGGAAGAACTGGCGGAAGCCGTACGGCTGGGACGGCAAACGACGCAGCATGGTGCCCGGCGTCGACAACTCCAATATATCGGCGCCCTCATGCGCCAAATCGATTCTACGCCCATTAAAAAAGCCCTCGATAACATCCGTCAGGGGGATTACCAAAAAGAGTTGGCCTTCAAAAAGGTCGAGCGGTGGCGTGATACATTGAAAGAAGGGGATCTGTCGATCGTCGAGGACATTCTGGCCGAGTGCCCGGAAGCCGAACGGCAACGTCTGATGCAACTCGTTCGCAATGCCCGCAAGGAAGCCGACACCGGCAAAACGGTCAAGGCGTCGCGGACCTTGTTTCGCTATTTGCGCCAGGTATCCGGTGCATAATATTTCCCCGTGCTGCTTATCATTAAAGATGATGTACGATTTCGGCCAAAAAGAAAGGACCAAGGAGATGGCATCATGATTGAGAGTATCAAACGCTTCTTTGATAAGATCCCCGTCGACAGGGCGGATGCCAGCCAAACAGGCGACCATGACATCAAGGTGGCAACATGCGCCCTTCTGGTGGAAATGGCCCGTATCGATGAATCGTTCACGGTGCAGGAAACCGAGATCATCCTCCATATCTTAAAGACGCAATACGGGCTTTCAGAGGAACACGCCGAGGCGCTGATGGCCGAGGCGGAAAAAGAATTGGTCGAAAGCGTCGATCTCTGGCAATTTAGCCGGTTGATCAACGAGAATTATTCACGCGAAGAAAAAATCAGTATCCTGGAGACCCTCTGGCAGGTTGTTTTCGTCGATGGCAAGATGGATCAATACGAGGATTATCTCATGCACAAGATGTCGAATTTACTGAGACTATCTCACAAAGAACTCATCGATGCCAAAATGAAAATCCGTCATGGAAGCCGTTAAATGCAGCCTGGCATGATGCCGCCACGGTTTATTTTCGAAAATGGCTAAAGCTTTGGTACGAATAACCGATAATGTTTCAGAGACGTGCGGCACCATTTGACGGATGACTGAAATAGCCTCACGTTTCCGATGGTGCGCATAGAATAATTGTATCTTTTCCATCGATTTGATCTCTTAAATGGAAACAGTATAGAGGGATACGCCACTTTTCGACCTCGTGGGCACTTTTAGGCTTGCATATCCCTATAAACTGATATAGAGCCATGCCAACACTAATTTCCGGCGTTGGTCGCCACGACCCCCAGTCAATCATTCCCGCGCAGTGCGGGATTTTTAACATGCATTTCCTCACCGGCCATGGTGGCCGAAGAGGGGCGCGCAAAGTTCGGTGAATTTTAAGACGGCGAAGACCGTTGTTCGACCCCGTACGCGCGTTTTCAAACCACTTTTCAGAAACGAAGGATAAATGGACGAATCTAAAAAGAAGCAGTTGGAAGCCAAATTACGTCAAATGTTCCTCAATGCCAGCCAGACGCCGGAAGAAAACCGACCAACCCCGTGTAAACCCCGTGGTATTCGTGTTATCCGTCGCCGCAAAGGCGAACCCGATATGCAAATAGCCTAATGAACGATCCATCGTATCAACTCTTCCGTTAGGCTGTCATTTTCCCCTCCGGTGGTGCATCAGCGAAACGTCATTGATTTATAGCATATGAGAATGGGACGGTTCGATTGTGTCCTGTTCTCGGCGATGCGCATGGACATCCTGCAACGCAGGCGGGCTTGGACGCATTGCACGACGTCGATGATCGATCGATAGAAATTCGATTTTCATGCGCCCCATGCTGTGACGACTGCGGGGCGCACATGACAGTCTTACTAGCGCCTGAAATGGCGGTAAGATCATACTATGAAAAAACTTCACCAAAAAGAAATCGACCGGCGGCGCACCTTCGGCATTATCAGCCATCCGGATGCCGGCAAAACAACACTGACCGAAAAACTTCTTCTGTTCGGAGGGGCCATTCAACAGGCCGGCGCCGTCCGTGCGCGAAAGGCGGCTCGCCACGCCACCAGCGACTGGATGTCGATCGAAAAGGAGCGTGGTATATCGGTGACCAGTTCGGTCATGAAATTCAATTACCAAGATTATGAAATCAATCTCCTCGATACGCCTGGACACCAGGATTTTTCGGAAGACACCTATCGCGTTTTAACGGCCGTGGACAGCACGCTGATGGTCATTGACGGCGCCAAGGGGGTGGAGCCGCAGACCGAGAAGCTCATGGAAGTTTGTCGCATGCGCAACACACCCATCATTACTTTCATCAATAAGCTGGATCGGGAGGGATTGCCCCCGCTGGATATTCTCGATGAGATCGAAAATAAACTGCAGGTCGAATGCACCCCACTGTCCTGGCCGATTGGGATGGGGAAAAGTTTCAAGGGCGTCTACAATCTCTTCCGGCGTGAGCTGCATTTATTCGAGCCCGGAAGGGAAACCGTGGGCCAAACGGGTGTCGTCATCCGGAACCTGGCGGATCCAATGCTGGATGACCTCCTGGGTAGTCAAGCCAAGGAACTGCGTGGCGATATTGAATTGCTGGAAGGTGCGGTGGATCCTTTCGAAATGACCCACTTCCTGAATGGCAGTCAAACGCCGGTATTCTTTGGCAGTGCCATCAATAATTTTGGTGTCAAGGAGTTGCTCGATGCCTTTGTCGAGATGGCGCCGCATCCCGGGCCGCGGGCTTCGGTGACGCGTGATGTTTCCCCTTACGAGAGTGAATTCTCCGGCTTTGCTTTCAAGATACAGGCCAACATGAATCCGGCTCACCGGGACCGTATTGCGTTTGTTCGGATCTGTTCCGGTAAGTTTAATCGCGGCATGAAAGTCCTGCATCACCGGATCGGAAAAGAGGTGACCCTGGCCAATGCCACTATTTTCATGGCCCAGGATCGCGCCAACGTGGAAGAGGCCTTTCCAGGCGACATTATCGGCATCTACAACCACGGCACCATTAAAATCGGCGACACCTTCACAGAAAAGGAACCCCTCAAATTCAAGGGAATTCCCAATTTTGCGCCGGAACACTTCCGGCGCGTGCGCATTAAAAATCCTCTCAAAACCAAGCAGCTCAACAAAGGCTTGATCCAACTGGCCGAGGAAGGTGCCGTGCAGGTGTTTCGGCCGGTCATGGGAAGCGATTACATCCTGGGCGCCGTGGGCGTGCTGCAGTTCGACGTCACCATGGCCCGTCTCAAGGCTGAATATGGAGTCGATGCGGTCTATGAGGCGGTGGATTATACCGTTGCCCGCTGGGTCGCTTGTGACGATCGCAAAAAACTGGCGGAATTCGAAAAGAAAAACCTGGCCAACATTGCCCGGGATGCTGAAGGCTGCCTGTCCTATTTGGCCTCCAGCGATTGGAAACTGGGGCATTGCATGGAAAAATGGCCGGATATCGCGTTCCACAAGACCCGGGATGTCCTATAGTGCTCATCCAGAAATAGGCAAATTTGGTTGAGATCAAGGCACGCGAAAAATTTAACCGCAGGCATATGGGTGATATTCCGAGGATTCAATTTTTAGCGCAACGCCGATATCGGGCAAATTGGCCATTTATGGATGGGCACAATCTAACCGTTCTCCGATCTTTATTCTCTTCGCACAATCGGGCGGTCGCAATTGATCGCATCGATATTGGCGTGTTCCATGGCATTGATCCGGCCAATGTTGAGGCGCAGCACTTCCTGCATGCGGTTGTCCGCAAACCGGTGGTAGCTTTCATTGGCGACCGCTTTAAAACCTCTCCTGATCTTGTGTTCCCCGCCGATGCCCGGATCGAAAATGCGGATGCCGTTTTCAATCGCCCATTCGATCGGCCGATAGTAACAGGCATTGAAGTGCAAGGCATTGGCGTGCACCAATGCTCCCCAGTAGCGACCGTACATGCGATCCCCTTTTACCAGCAGAAACGACATGCCGATCGGCAGGTCGTCCGTATGGCCTGTGTAAGCGGCAATCAACAGGATGCGTCGGCGGTAGTTTTCGTAAAGGCCGGGGAAAAACGCTTTCGTGAGATACTTGCAGCCCCAGGGACCGAACTGCGCGTTGGTGTCGGAGTACAAGCGGTGCATATGCGGAAATAGATCCCGCGTGATGCTGTCACCGGTCAGGGGGACCAACCGAATGCCCTGGTTCGGCATGGCCCGGCGCTCGCGCCGAATATTTCTTCGCTGGTTGGATTTGAAGCGGGATAGATAATCTTCGAAAGACCGGTAGCCGTCATTGTGCCAGGCAAAACTCTGGTGGGTCCAGCTCAGAAAGCCGTATTTTTCAAGCTGTCGCCCCCAATCCGGATCCGCGTATTGGAAACTGCAGCTGGCCAGACGAAAACGGTGGATCAAACGATCGATAGCCGCCATCATCAGGTCGGTAATGGACGACGGATCTTCATCCGGAGCGATAAGGAAGCGATAGCCGATGGTGGGGGAGAACGGGCTCATCCCCACCAGTTTGGGGTAGTAGGCAATATCCAGGCGCCGGGCAACATCCGCCCAGGCGTGGTCAAACACGAATTCACCGACACTGTGGCTCTTGATGTAGAACGGCGCGGCGGCCACCAGCTCATTGTTCCGCCACAGGGTCAGGTGGTGGGGGAGCCATCCCTTTTCAGCCCCGACGCTGTTGGAGGCTTCCAGCAGATGCAGCCATTCCCATTCCAGGAACGGCGTCGGAAGCGGGCCGGCCAGTGCATCCCAGGCAGCGGCGTCCACTTCGTCCATCCGCTGAATCCATCGTATGTCGGGCATTTTCTTTTCAGACACGTCCGTTCCCTGTTCAACCGCACGATCCGCACCATGACCGATGTGTTGCTTATCCCTGTACCATGATCACACCAACGCTATTCGTGACGGAATAATAAGCCCTGCAATGATGGTTGTCACCCGGCAACGCCCACTGCGGAGATGCTTTCTCCGGTTTCCGGAAGAGGGCGCATGATGCCGTAAGGTTTTGACAGGCGTGGCGCGGAAGTCTATAAGATATCAAGCATCCTGAATGATTCGGGACACGTCGTGGCCAGCGGCAACCAATGACTGCCCTGAATCGACACAGACGAGGAGGTCGCCTTCCATGAACAGCGATTTGGCATTTCCAATTATGCTCAGCGGTATCCGCCCGGGAGAAGAAGCAGAGGTCATCGGCCTGATCGAGAATGCCGGCTTGACTGTGCAGGACTTGAACACGGAAAAACTGGTGCATTTCATTGTGGCCCGTGTCGGTAATGCGATCGTCGGGACCGTGGGGCTGGAGCCGGTTGGGGATGGGGCGCTGCTGCGCTCCCTGACCGTATTGGAAGGCTATCGAAACCGGACGGTGGCAACCCGCCTGGTCGAGGCGATCGAAAAATATGCCCGTGCCCATGGCGTTGGTGCTGTTTACCTGCTGACGCTCACGGCGGCTGGTTTTTTTACCAAACAGGGCTTTCATTTGATAGACCGCCACGCCGTACCCGCAGCGATGCAAGCCACGCAAGAATTCCGCACGTTGTGCCCCGACGAAGCCCAGTGCCTCTCAAAAAACCTATAGATCGGCGCTTTCTCCCTTTGGGAAACCCCGCATTTTTATCGCTCATTTCGATCGGTCTTATTTGGCGGCCCGCAAGGTTGTGACAATCCCGGCGGCAATCAGAACCATGCCGGCCCAATGAAACCAGCGGAACGATTCGCCCAGAAAAAAAAACGCCATGACGCTGCCGAAAACTGGCATCAGGTAGAGGAATAGTCCGGCCCGGTTGGCGCCGATATGTTCCACCCCGCGATTGTAACAGAGATAGGAAATGATGGACGGGAAGATGCCGACGTAGGCCACGGCGAGCAGGGTTATCCGGTTGAATTGGATCGCGCGGACCGCGAATGTTTCCCAGAGATAGAGGGGCAGCAGCATCAGCGCACCAAGGATGAACGTCACCGCCACGAAGCTGAGGGGATGGATGGGGGGCCGCTTGCGCAAGAGAACCGAGTAACCGGCATAGGACAGGACGGCCGTCAGCACCAGAAGATCGCCCGGGTTGAACGACAGGGAGGCCATGACCCGGACGTCTCCCTGGACAATGATCGTTATCGCCCCGATCAGGCAGAGCATCACGCCGCCGATTTGACCCTTGTTGATGGGCACCCGGAATAAACCAAAGGACAGGATGACGATGAAGACCGGCATCATGGTCTGCATCAAAAAAGCATTGATGGCCACGGTATGCCGAAGGCCCATATAGGCCAGGGTATTGAAAGCTGCGACACCGGTGCCGGCTAACAGGAGGATGATCGGCCAGTGGCGCGTAATGGTGGACCAGTCCCGTTTCAGCGGGGAAAAGGCCGGGCCGATGATCAGCAGTGACGCGATGGTCCAGCGCCAGAAGGCCAGAGCGATGGGCGGAATATCGGTGCGGACGGCCCGGCCCAGAATAAAATTTCCTGACCAGAACACCATGGCGAGCGTCAAGAGCAGATAGGGCATAAGGGATGACGGGTGTTTGATGGCTGGCGGCATGGGTACGGCATACCACCGAACCCCTTGAATCGCAATGCGGGAGCATTGCCGGAGTTGATGTTTTTCCCGTGCTGGAGTAGGGTCTATCGCCCATGCAGTTCTGGCTGGAACCTCAGAGATGGAGGACATTGCGGAATGGACATCCAAACCATTGCGGCGCAAGCAAAGACAGCCGCTATCGCGATGGCGGGACTGGGAACCGACATCAAAAACCAGGCGCTGGCCGAGATTGCTGCAGCGCTGGAAAGTCGCCAGGCGGATATTGTGGCCGCCAACCAGTCCGATCTGGACCGTTCGGAGAAGGAGAACCTGGCTCCGCCCTTGCTGAAACGACTCAAATTCGATGCCGTCAAGATCGATGAGGCCTGCGCGGGATTGCGCAGCATGATCCAATTGCCCGATCCGGTGGGCCGCACGCTGGATGCCATGGAGGTGGATGACGGGTTGGAACTGTTTCGCGTGAGCTGCCCGATCGGGTTGATCGGCGTCATTTTCGAATCCCGTCCCGATGCGCTGGTTCAGATCGCCTGCCTTTGCCTGAAAAGCGGCAATGGCGTTCTCCTCAAGGGGGGGCGCGAAGCCATGGCGACCAATCGACTCCTGGCCGACATCATCCACCGTGCGGGCATTGCGGCCGGCATCCCGGACGGTTGGCTGGGGCTGCTGGAAACGCGCGATGATGTCGCGGATATGCTGCAGCTGGATGAATTTATCGACCTGATCATTCCCCGGGGCAGCAATGCCTTCGTCAAACATATCATGGACAACACCACGATCCCGGTGATGGGGCATGCGGACGGGATCTGCCATGTCTATATCGACCGCGGGGCGGATCTGGACATGGCCGAACGTATTGTCGTCGACAGTAAAACCCAATACGTGGCGGTATGCAATGCGGCCGAGACCCTGCTGGTGCATCGCGCGGTTGCGGAAGCTTTTCTGCCACGCATCAAGACCGCGCTGGAGAAAAAGGGCGTTGAAATCCGAGGCTGCCATAGAACGGTGGGAATCATCGATGTCATGCCGGCCAGCGAAGAAGACTGGCGCACCGAATATCTGGATTACATCCTGTCTATCCGGGTGGTGGACAGCCTTGTTGCGGCCGTGGATCATATCAATGCCTTCGGGTCGGGACATACCGACGTGATTGTCAGCCCGGACCGTCAGCGGGGCATTCGATTCATGAATACGGTGGATTCGGCCGACGTGTTTCTCAACTGCAGCAGCCGGTTTTGTGACGGGTTCCGGTTCGGGCTGGGCGCCGAAGTGGGCATCAGCACGAACAAAACCCACGCCCGCGGTCCGGTCGGTCTGGAGGGGCTGGTGATTTACCAATGGCGCATGATCGGGCATGGTCAGATCGTGGCCGATTACACCGGGCCGGAGGCCCGCCGATTTACCCATCGGAAACTCGATAAATCCTTCGGATAAGGACCGGCAATGAGGTGTCCATGACCGCTTTTTTTTCTCCGTTTACGATCAACGGCCTCACGCTGCCGAATCGCAGCGTGAGGTCGGCAATCTGGGAAGGCATGGCAACCGATGAGGGGCGTGTCACGTCCCGACTGGTGAACACCATGGGGCTGCTGGCCCGCAACCGGGTCGGTCTGATCATCACCGGCCATGCCTATGTGCATCCCGCGGGGCAGGCGGGTCCCTGGCAGACGGGCGCTTACAGCGATGACCTGATAGACGGTTTAAGGCAAATGACGGACCGGGTTCACGATGAGGATGGGCGCCTTTGCCTGCAACTGGCCCATGCCGGCGGGCATGCCGCTACCCGATTGACGGGCCGCACAGCGCTGGGGCCTTCCGCGTTTGCGGGGCGCTTCGGCGGCATGTGCCGGGCCATGTCCTCCGAGGAGATTCAAGAGACGCTGGAAGCGATGGCCGGGGCTGCGCGGCTCGCCCAGGCAGCCGGATTCGACGCCGTTCAGATTCATGCCGCCCACGGGTATCTGCTGAGCCAGTTTTTATCGCCCGCAACGAATTGCCGCCAAGACGATTATGGCGGTAGTTTGGAAAACCGGGCGCGCTTCGTCTGCAATGCGGTGCGTGCGGTCCGCTCGGCTGTGGGGAAAGGCTTTCCGGTCCTGGTGAAGCTCAATTCAGAGGATTTCGTCGAAGACGGTTTCCAGCAGAACGACATGCTGCGGGTGGCTTCCCTTATGGCCGAAGCCGGCGTCGATGCCCTGGAAATGAGCGGCGGCACGATCACCAACCCCCAGGAAACCCACTGCGCCCGCAAGGTGCACCCCAGCCGCCCGGATGAAGAAGTCTACTACCGGCCGGCGGCCCGGGCCTACAAGACCGCAATTTCTTCTCCGCTTATCCTCGTGGGCGGGATCCGGTCCCTGGCCGTGGCGGAACAACTCATTGGGGATGGGACGGCCGATTTGATCGCCTTCGGACGGCCGCTCATCGCGGAACCGGGTTTGATCCGACGCTGGCAGAGCGGCAACCATGACGTCGCCGCCTGTATTTCCTGCAATCGCTGCTACGTGCCGCTGCAGGCCGGCCAGGGCGTGTCCTGTGTCGTGGCCAGCGAACGCCACCAGCGCAAACCGCGCTGAGTTTCTGCTTAGAGGGCCCGATAACCATCATGCCATGGCTGTTTGCCGTCGTTTGCAGCGTCGGTGGTTCGGTTTCAGGGGCGCAGCACAAAGTTGCCGATATGGTTTTTGGCCATAAACGCCTCCTGAGCCTCCCGGATCGCAGACAGCGGAAATTCGCCGGCCAACAGCGGCCGGATTTCGCCCTGTTCGATATACCCCACCAGGTGACTGAAAAGGCCGGGCGGCAAGACCGTGGCCCCTTGGAACTCGAGATCCTTCAGATACAACTGGCGAAGATCGAGGGAGACGATCGGGCCGGCGATAGCGCCGGCTGTGACATAGCGTCCACCCGGCCTCAGCGCTTCGATAAGGTGGGGAAAACCGTTTCCGCCCACGACATCGGCCACGGCATCGATCCTGCCTGCCGGCAAGACCTGGCGTAATGCGGTGGTCAGATCGTCACGGCGGTCGATGACCATGTCCGCTCCGAGCGCCGCTACGGCGCTTTTCTTGGCGGCGCTGGTGACGGCGGCCACCGTTGCGCCGCGACGTTTGGCCAGTTGCACGAGCGCCGAACCGACGCCACCGGAAGCGCCCGTGATGAGCAGGGTGTCTTCATGCGTAATGCGAATACGGGTCAGCATGTGTTCCGCCGTGGAATAGGAGCAGGGGAAGGTAGCCAGCTCGGCGTCGCTCAAGCCGGAATGGACCGGGAAGGCGTTGGCGGCCGGGATGGCGACATACTCCGCAAAACCACCGTCGCGTTCGCTTCCGAGATATTCGATGCTTTCACGGTCGTCGGGAGCTTGCGGATTCCGCACGACAGGTTCCACGATAACCCTTTCGCCAATGCGTTCGACCGACACCTGGTCGCCGACGGCGGCAATCCGCCCGACGACATCCGCGCCCTGAATGCGCGGGAAGGACAAGCCGCCGCTCCAGGCCCCCTGATCGTCTTTTTTGACGACCGTAGCATCTTCGGTCGCGCCTTGGACTGTCGGGGCATACCAGCCCTTGCGGGTGTTGATATCCGTATTGTTGACACCGCAAGCCCCTACGTGGATCAGCACTTCATGCGCGCGGAGGGAGGGCACGGGTACGTCATCTCGAATGACTAGTTTCTCGAAACCGCCATAGCCCGTCAGCAGGATAGCGGTCATCTGGTGGGGCAATTGCATGGTGAAACTCCTTTGTGATGACGTCATTTGAAAAAGGCCTGCCGGGTTTCGACACGACATTAGAAACTATCTCAAAAATGTCTAGGTGTCCCTGGCGGCGTTTCCAGCTATGCTGGATACCGCACCTGGTTTAATAAAAAAGGGGGCATAGCGAACCGGCTCAAAATGCTCACATACTGCGTGTATGCTCCGATTTTTCTCCGTTTCGCGCCTTGCCACGAACCCTAATCCTTTTTTTGAGATAGGTTCTAGTTAATTTCGAAAACCATGCTGACCTCGGCCTCGATGGTCAGATCGCCGACTTCGATCGGGGTGCGGCTCATGGCTATTGTCGCTTTTTCGAAAAAGACGCCCGGGGCGTTTTGGGGTGCATAGCGAATACGCAGAACAGGCCCAAGGACGACAACGGCGGCGCGGGCCAGCTTCTCCGCGTCGGCCCGGGCCTGCTCGACGGCTAAGACGGCCGCTTCCAGGCGGTGGGCCGCCTCCTGGGTGCTGCGGAACTGCAGGTTGCTGATTTGACCGGCATTGCTGGCGGCGGCCGCATCGATTAAATCACCAATTCTGTCCATCTGCATCGTGTCGACGGTTACGCGGTTGCCCACCTGGTAACCTGACGGCCGCAGCCGATCGTCTTTATCGTAGACCGGCTGCAGATTAAAACGCGTGGTCTTAAGTTTGTCTTCCGGCCCCATGATTTTGCGCAGCGCCGTCAGAAGCGTTTCGGTTTTCTGGGCGTTGCTGGAAACGGCCTCGGATGCCTGACGGGCACTGGTTTCCACGGTAAATGCGATTCGGGCGGCATCCGGTGTGACCTGAATCGCGGCCCGACCGATGACTTCCAGGGTAGCCGTGGTTGGGGGCGCCGCATCGTCGGCATGCGCATTACAGGGAAACAGCACCAGAAAAGCCGTCACGATCATCACCAGGTTGGTCAGTAAATGCCTTGGCATGGCCAAATCCTTTCGTTTCATGCGCATGAGACTGCGTCTTTGGATACGTGTTTGCGTCGGATATACAGCGTTTTAAACCCCCGCGCCACCAGATCGCCATCGTTATCGGTGATATCCACCCTGAATTCGGGCAGGTATTTATCGCCATGGGCGGTATGGGCGTGAATATCGGTGAGCATTTGATCTGTCAAATGAAACCGGGTGCTCACTTTGCCGCGACCAGGCTTCCTGAATTCGATGGTGGCCGTCTTGTCCCACACAATATAACCGCGCCCCAGCACCTGCATAAGCATCAGCATATAAAAAGGATCGATCATGGCGTAAAGACTGCCGCCGAAATGGGTTCCTACATAATTGCGGTTGTAGAAGCGCAGCTTCATCTGGACCCGAAGATCACGGAAGTCATGGCTGACATGGCGCACCCGGATGCCGGCGCCGAGATAGGGCGGATAGCAGTTGAGCAGCATCTTGAATAAACGTGGGGTCATCCGTCCGCCCTCTGTTGGGATGTGATCCATACGCCCTCAGTGCGGTAGGCGTTGCTGATGCGTTTCAGGTCATCTTTTTGTTTCTTGAAGCGGTCTTTCATCGACAACAGCCATTCACGGTGGGCCAGGGCGTCTTCACGGGTCAGGAAAAGATCGTGATCGCCCTTGCGAATGTCAATCTGCGTTTTTTCCCCTGTGGTCGCGAGGGTCCCTTCATTGCTGCAGAGCATGCAGCGCACGCGATGGTGATCGATGAACCGAAACGTGGTGCCGCCGCATAGGGGACAGCAGGGCGCCGATGATTCCGAAACCGGTTCGCAGAGCGCTTTCGCCAGCGTCCGGGCGATGTCCCGGTTGTGGCCACTGAGAAAGATTTCCCCGGGCAGGGCGCCGTAGACCATGCGCCGCGCGCGGATATCGGTAAAGAGCATGGTCAGGAAATTCTCCAGGCCGAGGAGGGTGTAGCCTTCCTTGCCGGGAATGCCGGCAATCCCCACGGCCACAGACGGCTTGCCCCACAGGGATTCCAAATGGGGGTAGAGGGCCAGGCCGCGATCCGTAAAAGCCTTCAGACTGGCGTTGGGACCCAAAAAATAGGTGGGGGCGACGAGCAAAAGGGCGTCGGCCTCGAGAATAGCGTCTGCCACAACAGCGAAATCGTCATCGATGGGGCAGCGGCCTTTGGTGAGGCAGCGGTAGCATCCCCGACAGGGGGCAAGGTTGAAATCCGGCAGACGAAGCATTTTGAGTTCATGGGGGATCGTCAGCTGGCGGCCGATTTCCTTGGCCATGATTTCGCTGTTGCCCAGCCGGCGTGGTGATCCCAGGAGGGCCAGGATGTGTTTCAAGTCAGATTTCCTTTCAATGGCGGTTTCAGTCCTTCCAAGTAAAACGCATCTCATGCCGGTAGGTGTTTGCGAAGCGTTTCCATAAACCCGATTCCGTCTCTGGACCATCCCGCAGCGATATCCTGTTTCAAGGCTTTAGGGATCTCAGTTCAGGAAAAAAACGGACCAGGCCGCCTTCTTCGAGCATCTTGCGATGGTGATCATACATGGCGGTGTCCCACATATACAGAAAGGACTGCATGGGTTCCGGCACCTGGGATTTCTGTGGGAAAAAGATGCCCTCAGCCACTATCGCCTCTGGAAGGCGTCCTTTTTCCAATCGTTGGGCGACATAGTTTTCACGCTCCACTATACGTCTCAAGGCGAGATCCCAGGCTTCCGTGATGGCGGATGTCAGCATTCCCCCATGGCTGGTCAGCAGGACGTCGACCGGGAGGCTACGCAGCGTCAAAATGGCCTCGACCAGCCGTCGTAAATCACAGTCTGCCCAGCCGTACCAGGGTCCGAAACGATCGACACCCATATCGCCGCTAAAAAGCACCTTGTCTTCGGGAAAATAGAAAGATCGATGCGAAGGGGAGTGACCGCCGGTGTCCAGGCACACAATGGCGAGGCCCTGATCGGCGAAAGCATGCTCCGGATCGTAGGGGGTGTAGTGCTTGAGTTCGCGATAGCCGCAGTCTTCCACGCTGAAACGTCGCCAGGCCTCGGCCAGGCCGTAAGGACCAGCGGTCTGGTTCACGAAAAAGTCCAGATCCGTTAAATAGGTCTCTTCGCCGGAAGGGATGAATACGTCGGCTTCCGTGTGATCTTGCGCAACAGTCCCCCAGACGCCGTGGTCAAGGTGGTAGTGGGATATGATGGCGGCCTGGGGTTGTTCGGTTTGCAGAAAGGCAGCGGTTTCAGGCCCCATATTGGCGTCGATGACCAGTTTGCGGGCACCCTGCACCATGAGGCCGGCGCATGCCTTGAAAAGACGCATGTCGTCGGGTTCCAGAAATATCAGCCGGTCGGTGATGGGTGTGCGTTTCATGGTCAAGCGTCCTTGGACCTCCGCAAAGGGATTGCTTCATTGGTCAAATGGCGATCAGTCCGGCACATAGCGGGGATAGGTTTGCTTCGCGTTCTCCGCTAATGATAGATCGATGTCGATGGTCAGGAAGGGATGTTTATCCGAAGTCAGACCTAAGATATGGCCGGCTTCCGGCTCAATGATCCAGCCGGTGCCGCCAAACGCCATGTCATCGACATGGGGGCCATTGAAATTGGACGACAGACAGAAGGCGCCGGAGACAACAGCGGCAGTTCGACCGCCCGTAACCCAGGTATCAACCGACGTGTGCGGTGTGGCGCGCGGGCATACCAGGATGTGAATGCCCTGGGCCGCGTAGGCGCGTGCATGGGCATTAAACCATAGCTCGGTACAGATGAGGAAGCCTATCTTGACACCGTTTACCTCGACAACATCAAACCGGCCATCGCCACGCCGGTACCAGGAGGCCTCCCAGAAACCCGCTTCATCCGGCAGATAATATTTGGTGTGCGCGGGCTGATACCCGGACGTCGCTTCCCAAACAAACCCCTGGTTGTGGCGACGGTTGTGGTCGATCACGGGTCGGGAGCCGATTACGATCGGGGTCGATAATTCATGCAGGCGCGCCATCTGCTGATCATGTGCGGCAACGGCAGATTGCCAGCGGGCGGGGTCTGCTTGAGGCGATCCGGCCAGCCACCGGTAAAAGGGCATTTCAGGCAGCAACACCAAGTCGCTATGTTGACGTTGGATCGCGCTTGCGGTCTCGGTCCAACGCTCTTCGGATTGGGCCCAATCTTCCGGCAACTCACATACGGTGACTTTCATTGGTGAAACGCTTTCATTTGCGCTGATAGCGGCTCGTGTTGCTTTATGGCTTTCCCTGTTGCTTCAGGGGAACGTCGCTGGGGTTGCCGCTCATATTGAGTTGCTGTTTGATCACCACGTCGACCGCCTGCTGGACCATGTGGGGCAGGGGTTCCGTCGCGATGCAGACCAGGGTGATATCTTCCTGGGAAAGGGGCAGAAGGATTTTTGGCGCACGGCTGGAGGTGATGGCTTCGGCCATGCGGGGCGTAACTTCGCCGAGCATGGCATTGGCCCAGGTAATGGCAATGGGGCCGACAATGAGATCCGATCGGGAAACGGTGCGAATAATGGCATTTTCGCCGGAAGCGCCCCGGTTGGCGCCGGCTTTCATCATCTGGGATGTGGCAATGGCATTCGTTCCCAGTGCCAGGATTTCCAATTGTCCGGGATAGCGCGATTGGATGTATTTGATCAGGGTAGCCCCGATGCCGCCGCCCTGACCGTCGATGACACAGATTTTTTTTCGAGCAGGCACACGTCCTCCTTCCGGTACATCATCACCACCGCGATGATGGCAGGAAATATCCAACCCCACAAGCGGGGAAAATCTGATTGAAGGTGGTGTGTCCTTGGCCCGCATGGCCTCTCCAAGGAAACACATGGCGCCAGACAGGGGCGGGGACGGCCACCGATTGGGCAACGTCTCAGCGACGCAGCAGCATGGGGCCCAGCGGGCGACCGCCGAAAAGGTGCATGTGCAGGTGGAATACTTCCTGACCGCCGTGTTTATTGCAGTTGATCAACAGGCGGTATCCGTCAGCGGCAATGCCTTCTTCGGCCGCGATCTTGCGGGCGGCGGTAAACATTTTGCCGATCAGCTGTTCATCTTCTTCCTGGATGTCGTTGACGGTGGCGATTTTCCTGTTGGGAACAATCAGGATATGGACCGGCGCCTGGGGTTCAATATCGCGAAAGGCGGTGACGTGTTCATCCTGATACACCATATCCGATGGAATTTCCTTGTTGATGATTTTACTGAAAATCGTCGACATTGCGCGTCTCCTCCCCTGGGTGCTGTCAATTGACGCTTAAAATTTAATCTTCCGTATCAGAATAGCGTTATTTTTCCAAGTCCGATTGCGGCACCTTGGATGTCCTTTGCCGCATGGGTGGATGGCGGTTCGCACGAGAGTGATGGCAGTCGATTTGCTTCCGGCGGGCTGGTGATTATCCTTTTCAAACCATTGGATTGAAAGGTATCGGCCTTTCTATTCTGGTAAATAAGGTTGGCACAAAAAACACGACAAAGGAGGCACACCATGACCCATGCAAAATGCCTGTGGATGGTTTTAACGCTATCGGCAGTTCTGTTTCCGGGAACGCTTTACGCGCACTGCGAAGTGCCCTGTGGGATTTACGGCGACGAAGCCCGTGTTGCGACCATATCCGAACACATCCAGACCATTGAAAAAGCCATGGCCCAAATTTCCGAACTGGAAACCAAGACGCCCGTCAACAACAACCAGCTCGTACGGTGGGTGATGACCAAAGAAGCCCATGCGGAAAAGATCCAGCACATTGTCAGTCAGTATTTCATGACCCAGCGCGTCAAACCCGGTGAGGAAAAAACTGCCGCCATGCTCGAGGTGCTGCATAAGATGCTGGTCGTCGCCATGACGTGCAAGCAGAGCACCGATTTGCACCAGGCCAAGGAGCTCCGTCGTCTGCTGGAGGCTTTTGAGATGCTTTATTTCGGGCATGCCCACGGTAAATAAAGACCTGCCGGAAGGACATCGCATCTTCGGTAATCGTTCAAACGCTGTCAAGATCGTGGAAGCGGTTGATCTTCGCAAGACGCGCGATTTCTCTTTGGTAACGGCCTTCCCAGCCATATTTTTTCAGTGAGCGGTCGACGACGATCTTCATTATCGGACGGAAGACGTAAAGCCAGATGGTGGTCCACAGTTTACCCTGCTGGCGGATGCGGTCGGACGGTTCCCACCACCCCATCACCTTCAAACGGTGATACCAATAAAGATAATGCAACCGTTCCGCACTCAGGTGATGCGTCCTGACATTCGCCCACATGCCGTTGTAGCGCGTGTAGTCAACGGGGTTGGTCACCAGGCCTTCATCCATGAGTTCCTGCCGGATGCCTGTTTTGGGATAGGGCGTCAGTATCTGACAATAGGCGGTATCGGCACCGGTGGATTTGAGGAATTGATAATTGGCGATGATTTCGGCCTCGCTGTCGTCGGGGAAACCGAAAATCATGCCGCCGACCACCATGATGCCATACTGATGGCAAAGGGCCACCGCTTTGCGGGAATGCTCCAGGATGTTGCCTTTGTGTGCCGTCCGGAGATTTTTGGGGGATGCATTTTCAATCCCCAGAAATATAGACTTGAACCCGGCCTGGGCCATCTTACGCACCATGGTTTCGTTTTGTGCCATGGTGACGCAATCGGCTTGCACAACGAAATACAACTTACGATAGCGCCGGGCAATGATGGCATCGCATAACGCGATCACGCGATCGGGGTCCATGACCATGTTGTCGTCCGATACAAATATCCAGCGGACTTTGCGCCGGTAGTAGATGTCATCGATGTCGGCCAGAATGCGTTCGATCGGGAAGGGGCGGAAGGCTCGGCCGTACATGTGTCGAATGCTGCAGAAATTGCAATTCCGGGTGCAGCCCCTGGAGGTCTCCATCACCTCACAGTGGTGATTCATGATGTGGTAACCCCTGGTCAACCGGCGTCCATCGCGGATGGGAAGTTTCAGGAGGGAAAGATCGAGAAGGTCTCCCGATGGATTGTGAATGAAGGTCCCATTTTTTTTATAGGAGAGGGTGTTGATCTTTTCAAAGCGGCCGTCGCCTTCCAAAGCGGATACCAGGGACTGAAACGCCACCTCGCCTTCCCCGCGGATCATGAAATCGATCTGCGCGGCTTCCGGACCATCGGCAATTTCCTGGTACATGAGGGTGGCATGGTAGCCACCCAATACGATTTTGACGTCAGGCAGAAGACTGCGGATGAGACGGATTAACTTGAGACAGGTGGCATACTGCCATGTCATGGTGGAAAATCCCACCACTTGCGGCTTGATTTTCAGAAGTGTCCGCGTGAGGTATCGGCGTATATGGCGTCTTTTGCGAATCAGGTCGATCAGATAAACCTCATGCCGATCGTCAAGGTTGGCACCGATGCTTGCGATGCCGAGACTGGGCATATGAAAGGCCGATTCATGCATGATCACCGGCGCCACGTCCGGCATGGAAAGCAGGACGATTCTCATTTTTCCTCCTCGGGGCAACAGCGGGGAATCTTGACAGTTTCGTAAAAAACCCGATCGCTGCGTTACGCGTATCCCACGTCAATGCGGCGTACGAAAAATATGCCCCTTTCCGCGGAATTCGCAAGTCGTATCTCGAACAATTTACGAAATCGTCAATCGTGGTCCGCCAAAAACGAATTCGCGGCACGATCACAAACGGCCCTCCCGGGGGATTGCTGAATTGTCTGGGTGCCGCTGTTCCAAGTTCGACCGGCCACCAGGCTAGGGTGCAGGCCCATGGGGGAGTGCTTCAGTGGTTTTTGAAGCGGTGTTAGGCCTTCCGGTCAGAAACAGCCTGGAACACCTATACCACGATCCCCTGTAAATAGGAGGTTCTTTTTCATTGCGTGATTTGCGCCTGCCGCGCCGAAGGCTGTGATTGCTGGGAACCGAAAGGTGTGTCGATCATGCGGGTGCCCTGGTTGAAGGACATGTTTGACACAATCGATCGTTTTCGCGATAGTAATTACGATTGCGTATGCTTTTCTGACGCCCTATAGTCGGGTCGTAATTTCGAGGGCCTGGATCAACGCCATGAAATGCCGGCAATGTGACTGTGCCAATGAATCGGATGCGACGTACTGCAATGCCTGCGGGACCGCCCTGAAGCAATCCTGTGGCCGATGCGGTCAGGACAATCGACCGGGAAGTCGGTTCTGCAAGTCATGCGGGCAGCATCTCTATGCCGTTACGGACAACAAACGTCCGCCATTGCCGGACAATCCTTCACTGCCCCACCCGCTTCCGTCTCAAGATCGTCTCACCATATTCGAGAAACCACTATCCGGAGAACGAAAATACGTCACCGTTCTTTTCACCGACCTGTGCGGCTACACGGCGATGTCCGAGCGTCTCGATCCGGAAGACGTCAAGGAGATTCTGGCGGTTGTTTTTGATGAAATCGTCAAGGTCGTAAGACGCTACGAGGGTTTTATCGAAAAATTTGTTGGGGACGCCATTATGGCGGTTTTTGGTGCATCACGCACTTCTGAAGACGATCCTATCCGGGCGGTCCGGGCCGCACGTGAAATCCACCGCCTCGTGACCGGCAGGAATGCAACCTACAAAGCGCGTATCGGTAAACCGCTGGCCATGCATACCGGCGTCAATACCGGCCTGGTGGTCCTGGGGCAACTGGACGTTGATCACGGTATTCATGGTATATCGGGTGACGCGGTCAATCTGGCCGCACGGTTGAGTGGGTTGGGCCGCGAGGGAGACATCCTTGTGGGCCCGGATACCTTTCACCGTTGTCAGGGCTGGTTCCGGTTCGAAACGCTCGACCCGGTTGCCGTGAAGGGGAAATCCGCGCCGCTTGCCATCTATCGCGTGCTGACTTCCCGGGAACAACCGCGCAAAGTGCACCGTTTTTTTGGACGACGGGGCAAGATGATCGGTCGCCAGGGTGAAATGGATCGGTTGGAGGAGGCTGTCGCCCGCGTCCGTCAGGGGCGGGGGGCTGTGGCATGCATTACCGGTGCGGCCGGTACGGGGAAGAGCCGCCTGCTGGAAGAATTCAAAGCATCCCTCGACACGGCCACCATTGCCTGGCATGAGGGCCACGCCTACCCTTACACGCGCAATACCCCCTATGCCCCCCTGATCGACTTGTTGAGTCTGGCCTGCCATGTCGAGGAATGGGATGGGCCTGAGATTGTTCGTGAAAAAATGGAATCGACCCTTGCACCGTTGTTAAGTCCGACCAGAGAACAGCTTCCCTATATTGGCAGCCTCTTCGGCCTCCACTATCCCGAACTGGGTGACATAAGCCCTGAATATTGGCGCGCGCGGTTAAAAGGGGCTGTTCGTGATCTGCTTGAGGGGCTTGCGCGCAGCGGACCGGCGGTGATCTGCATCGAAGATCTTCATTGGGCGGATCCCTCTTCGGTGGCGTTATTACGGTCCATTGCCGGGGATCAGAAGTCGCCCCTGCTGCTGGTCTGTACCTATCGCAAAACCTTTTCGCTATTCGGAGATGAGATCCACAAGCCCCCCTCGCATGCGGTGATCGACATCGAGCTCAGGGATCTCTCTCCGCAGGATACCATCGAATTGGTGAAATCAATTCTCGGCATGTCATCGATTCCGGAGGAGCTCATTCGTTTCATTGAGGCGAAAATCGAGGGGAATCCATTTTATCTGGAAGAGATGATCAACGTCCTGATCGACCGCAACGTATTACGAATGGATGGCGGGCGCTGGGTGATGCAGGGGTCGGTTGATATTTCCGGTGTTTCTTCGACCGTCCATGGTGTGGTGTCAGGCCGGCTGGATCATTTGCAGGCGGATACCAAGCGCGTGCTGCAGGAAGCTTCCGTCATCGGCCGCGTGTTCGATTATGCCATTCTCCAGCAAATTACGGCCTTCGGCAGCCGCCTTGATGCCGCTCTGAATGTCCTCGAAAAGCTGGACATGATCCGCAAGAAAGACCAATCGAACGAGGTTAAATATTTCTTCAAGCATGCCGTGGTCCAGGAAGTGGTCTATAACGGCATCCTCATCAGGGACCGCCGTGCCATCCATGAACGGATCGCTGTTGCCATGGAACAATTGTTTCACTCACGATTACGTGGGTTTTATGAAACATTGGCGTTTCATTATTCGGTCGGTCAGTCGGTTTTCAAAGCTGTCGACTACCTGATGAAATCCGGTCGCAAAAGTAAGCAGCGCTATGCCTTGGACGAAGCCCATCAGTATTATCAAAACGCCTACGAACTGCTGCACGACCAGCCGGGTCGTTCCAGTCAAATCACCGTCTTACTGGTGAATGTCCTCATCGAATGGTTTTTCGTTTTCAATGTCCGAGGTATTTTCAACGAGATGGTCGCGCTCCTGAAACGACATGAAGATGCAGCGGCAACGCTTGAGAACGCCTTTTTGCAGGGGATGTATGGGTGTTGCCTGGGATGGGCCCTGCAAAGGCGCGAAGCCCTCCAGGAGTCCCATGACTACCTTACCGAAGCACTGCGTATTGGCGAATCGGCAGACAACCGCAAGGTCATGGCCTATGCCTGTGGATGCCTCGTGTGGACATGCACGGATATGGGACAGTTGGATAGCGCGGTTGCCTACGGCAGGCGAGCCGAAGCGCTGCTGCCGCATTTGGAAACGGACCAGGAACTGATCCGGATAATCCTGACCGGACTGGGTATTGCGCACTGGTTTCGCGGGGACGGGCGCCAATGCCAAATAATGGGGGAGATGCTTTTGGCCCACGGAGAAAAAGGCGCTGATATTCGCAGTACGTCGGACGGCTATCTGGTTTGTGCCATGGGGCGTTTTGCATCCGGCGATTTTAACCAGAGCATCGAATACTGCAACATGGCTGTCGCCTCGTCGGCGGAAATGGTGCACTCCTTCAATTCCAAATTTCTTCTGGCCTACACCCATCTTTCCATGGACCAGGTGGACGAAGCCGAGAAGATTCTGCATGATATTCTGACGTATACAGAAACCTACGGCTACGAATATTTAGGCACCGCAGCCAAGGCCCTATCGGGCATGGTCATGCTGGCCAGGGGAAATCTTCGCACCGGTGTCCAGACGATCCTTGAACGGATGGCAATTTTCAAGCGTAAAGGAAAACGGTACCACTTGATGACGTTTCAATATCTACTGGGCAAGGTGTATTGCCAGATGGTATTGCAACGGGGGGGGCTGCCGCTTAGTTTAATCGCGAAGAATTTGCCGTTTTTAATCCGTCACCGTCCCTTTGCCGCCCGCCAGGCGGAGAAAAATTTTAAAGAAGCAGTGATGATGGCCGAATCCATGGGGGCCATGGGGGTTGCCGGACAGATTTATTTTGATTTGGCTCAACTCTACGCCGCTCAGCGGAAAACAGCGCTTGCCAGGGGTTCCGCTGAACGATGCATTGCCATTTTCCAGGCATGTGATGCGAATGTCCATCTGGAAAAAGCCGAAGCTTTTGTTCGCAGGCATCGTCTAACGACATGAACCGTCATCTGGTCGAACGGGTGGACGCCGCGTTGTCGCGAGAGGTGCCTGTTTCAAACCCTTCGACGTTTATGCTGGGGCGAATGGCCATCGGTCAGTTTTATCACAGCAGATCTTCGGCAACGGGCATGGCATCACGGCGTGAACGGCCAGAAGAAGGGCATCACCAGTAAAACAGTGGCAAACACCACCAGCGTCAGGGGAACCCCCACTTTGATGTAGTCGATGAAGCGATAACCGCCCGGCCCCATGACCATTACATTGGCCGGGTGCGAAATGGGGGTCATGAAACTGGCGGAAGCCGCCATGGCCATGGCCATCATCATGGGGTAAGGCGCCACCCCCATATCGGCGGCGGTGCTCAGGATGATCGGCACCATCAGGACCACCAGGGCGGCCGTCGGTATGACACAGGTAGCCATGAACGTCAGCGCCATCAAGCCGGCCATGACGGCCATTGGTCCGAAGGCGCCGGCGGTGTCCACCACTGCGGTGGCCAGAAAGCGGGCGGCGCCGGTGCTGTCCAAGGCAGCTCCCAGGGGCAGCATACCGGCAATCAGAAAGATTCCTTTCCACTCAATGGCCCGATACGCTTCCTCCATGGTCAGGCAACGCGTCAAAACCATTATCGCGGCACCGATTACGGCCGAAAGATAGATCGGCAGCCAGCCCATCATGACCGGAAAGAGGACACCGGCCATGATGGGGAGGGAAACTTTAGCCTTGGCAAGGTTGGGGTGTTCCTGGGCGGACGCCGTCAGCACCAGAAAGTCAGGTTCGCGTCCCAGAAGGCTGAAATGGGACCGTTTGCCGTAAAGCAGCATGGCATCTCCGAACCGAAGGGCCATGTCACGCAGGTCGTCAGAGCGATAGATTTTCCCTTCCCGCCAGATGGCCAATACCGTCAGGCCGTATTTCTCGCGGAAATGGAGTTCGCGCAGCGTTTTGCCGACCAGGGTGGTGTGCGGGGACAACATGGCTTCGACCAGCCCGGCATCTTCGGTTTCCAGAGCCTTCCATTCCCTTGCGACAGCTTGCTCCACCCTGAATTCCGTGAGCGCTTGCAGTAAATCCAGGTCATCGGGCCGACCGATGACGAGCAGAAGATCTTCGGCTTGAAGAGGGGTTTCCGGTTCCGGCATGGATACGATCCGACCCGCTTGGACCAGGGCGACGACGCCGATGCCTATTGTCGCCCCCAGACGACTGTCTTTCAGGGAACGACCGATCAGGTGTGAACCAGGGTGTACGCGCAGGGCCATAATACGATGGTCGAGGTCGTACCGATCGATGAGAACGTCCGATGAGACTTCCTGCAATTGAACGAAATCTTTTTCTTGCTGAAGTTTGTCCAAATTGCTGCGGGAGACCTGTACCAGCAAGATGTCGCCGCCATTTAGGCATCGGTCTTGTAAATGGGCACGCTGCACAACAGTGTCCCGTCGAATGGCGATCACATTGACACCGAAACGGTTGCGAAAACCCAGCTGGCTGATGGTCCGGCCGATGACGTCAGCGTTTTGTGCCACGGTCATTTCCACCATGCGAACGCTGTCTGTGATGAGATCGTCCAAAAGGGACGACTCCGGCTCCATCTGGAGCTGCCCCAGGCTGAAAAGCTCTTTCTTCAATTTTCCGGCGCCGCCGCCTCCGCTTTCAACGATGAGACCGTCTTCCGCCTGGAGAATTTCCGATGGAGCGGGGGCCGCCATGACACGTCCCCGGCGACTAATGCCCACCACGTTGACGCCCAGGATCGTAGCGATCCGGATATCGGCGATGGATTTTCCCACCAGGGTCGACCCTCGAGGAACCGCCAAGCGCGGCATATGTTCCTCCAGGTCATATTGTTCCGAAAGAGGGCGTGCATCTTTGTCCCGTGGATCATGCTGCAGATCACGATTCGGCAACAGGTGCCGCCCGATCCAGGCCATGAAGGCCACACCAGCAGCAAAAACAGCAAGCCCTACCGGTGTGAAGTCAAACAGGGTGAAAGGCTCCAGGCCCTGGTTGCGGAGTGCTTCACTGACCAGGATGTTGGGGGGGGTTCCGATCTGGGTCGTCAATCCGCCCAGAAGCGATCCATAGGCCAGAGGCATCAGCAGGCGTGATGCCGGCGTGTTGGTGCTGCGGGCGATGTCCATAACCACCGGCATCATCAGGGCGGCAACGGCGACGTTGTTCATGATCGCGGACATGATTCCCGCACACGTCATTATGACCACGATGAGCAGGGTTTCGCTTCGTCCGGAGAGCTTGAGCACGAGCCGGCCAATCATGTTGGCCACACCGGTGCGTGTGAGTCCGCCGCTGAGGATGAATACGGCCCAGACGGTCACCACGGCGGGGTTGCTGAATCCGGATAGGGCTTCCGCCGGTGTGGTCAGGCCGGTAAGGGCGACAGCCCCCAAAACCAGCAGTGCGGTAACCTCCATGGGAATCCATTCGGTGACCAGAAAAACAACGGCGATTCCGAGAATTGTGAAGACGATTAAAATATCCGCGGACATCGGTTTTTGCCTCCTGAGAAGATCCGTTTTCAAGCGGCGGCATGCCGCATTGGCCATGTCAGGCGTATCCCCAAATCATTTTAAAGCTTGGGCGGCGTGGGAGGGATGCTACTGTGATGGTTCAGGCGCGCCTTCAAGCGTTTCCAGATTTGCGCCGTGCAACTCAAGCATAACGACCCGGACAGCCCATTTGATCGTTAAGCCACGATTGTCAGCATCGTCGTAGAAGTGATCCAAAGCCTCAACGAATCGGGTTCGATCCCATTTTTCGATTTGTCTCTCGAGGGTGTTTACAATACCGGTGATCCCTCGTTGGCATTCGGGCGACGCTATGGATGTATGGTTATTCAATAGTGCGTAACCGATGACGCGGTCTTGCCCGAGGAGAACGCCTTCCATGACACAATTGACGAGCAGGTGTTTGACATCCGGCCGGCACTGTTGCCAATAATGACCATCGTAAACGGTCTCGCCGCTTTGCGCCATTGCCGCTAAGGGCAAAAAAATAAGGATGATAACGGAAATCAAAATGGATCGGATCACGGTTTTAACCTTTCAGGATAACGGATACGAAAACATCTGGGGAACGGTCCCCCCAAATTTTGCGATGATCGTTGGGTGGCGTGGCGTGAAGTTTATTCGATAACCGTGATGGAAGCAATAGGCCGCGTCTGGCCGGTTAAAATTGCCTGTGGCGATCATTTACGCACAGCGATGGGCTTTGGTAGCGATGGCGGGCATATGCCGGTTTGATTTTTTAACAACTGCCGGTGTTAAGGCAAAAGCGGAGATACTGCCGTTCGGCTTCATGCAAATCGTTGTCGGAATAGTGGTCGAGATTTTCGGGTATCCGGAACTGTTGTCGATATCGATCGACGATGCGATCGAGTCCCTGGTTCTGGCTCTGTGCGACGTCTTTGGTTTGAGGGGTCATCGTGCACGTCCTTTTGTTGATCGTGGGCGATTCCTCTAAAACCAAAGCATGGAGTGTGCCAGCCATAAGAGAATCCTTAACCGTATGAATATAGCTGAAAAATGGATGTTAGAATAAATCAATCGTCACGAGAAGATAGGAAAAATTTTCACCAAAACTGGGCAAGAGGGGCACTATTTCGTGATGGACAGGCGGTGTCGGGCTATCCACGAGCATCGATCATGACAATAATGGATGAGAAGCGTAAGAGGGGCATGTGGTTTTGTCATAATGATGTGGGATACCATGCGGTAAAATGGACCAAAGGGGGGCGATAGGGGATGAATGGCATTGTTGCGGCCTGGCAGTTATCGGTGAGACCGCCAGGCCGCAAAAAAAATTAGACGGATTCCTGGAGTTTTTTGCCAGCTTTGAATTTGACAACGTTTTTGGCTTTGATTTTGATGGCTTCACCGGTTTGCGGGTTCCGGCCTTTGCGGGCTTTGCGGCGAACTTTGGAAAAGGTGCCAAAGCCGACCAGTGTTACTTTGCCGTCTTTTTTCTTGAGCGCTTTGGTAACGCTGGTGATAAAAGAATCCAACGCTGTACCGGCTGCGGCTTTGGTGATACCGGCGTCGGTCGCCATTTTTTCGATCAATTCTGCTTTCGTCATGTGTAATGTTCCTCCTGTTATGCGGAAAAGTTAATGGTGCCACCTGTTTCTCGTCATAGGCATCTACTGAAAGATCGCCCGATTGTCAACACTTCACATGCTTGAGGGCTATTTTTTTTATCATCAACAGCTATTCCCGCCGATAGGGTTTTAAAAACGATGATGGGTGTTGGGTTTAGACCCGAATGGTCAGCTTTTTGCATTGCCGGAAGAAGGGTTGCTTTGACTTCCTTCAATCTGCTATGAATTATACGCATATGCTTATCTTGCTGTAAAGATTGTAAAAATGAAAAAATCCCATTCTATGCACGGGCCCGACGCTATCCATAAGCCAATTGGATTTCTGGTCGACCCCTTGAAGCGGTTTATGTTGATTGAAGCTGCAGACGGCGGAATCCTCCTGCTGGCCGCCCTTGCCGCCCTGGGGATTGCCAACTCTCCCCTTGGGGCTTCCTATATCGCTTTCTGGCAGAAAGATTTAGGCTTCGTCGTTGGCAACACCACCGTGCGCATGCCACTGCAGCTATGGATCAACGACGGGTTGATGGCCGTATTCTTTTTTGTGGTCGGCCTGGAAGTCAAACGGGAATTCGTCACCGGCGAACTGCGGGAATTCAAACATGCGGTGCTTCCTCTGGCGGGTGCGATCGGGGGGATGGCCGTCCCGGCGGGTATCTATCTGTTCCAGCAATGGGGAACCGTGGGCCAGCACGGGTGGGGCATCCCCATGGCGACCGATATTGCATTTGTGGTGGGGTGTATGGCCATTCTGGGATCGCGCATCCCCAATGGCTTGCGTATCATGCTGTTATCCCTGGCTATCGCGGATGATATCGGGGCGGTTCTGGTGATTGCGATTGGCTATACGGCGCATATCCATCTCTCGGCGCTCGGATTCAGCGTCCTGGGAATCGGCTTGTTTATTCTTCTTCTCAAAATTGGCGTTCGCAACAACCTCGTCTATCTTTTGGTGGGGTTTGGCATCTGGGTGGGGTTCCATGAATCGGGTGTTCACGCCACCGTGGCCGGTGTAATCGTGGGGCTGCTGACTCCGACGCGCCGCATTGTGAAGCGGGCGCGACTGAACTTTATCATTCAGCGAACACTTTCTTTCATGCAGGGCGACCATTGGGAAAACCCGGCGGAGCGTTACGCCAGGCTTCGCCAGATGGAACGCTATGCACGGGATACGCTGTCACCGCTGGAGCGGTTGGAGACCGAGTTGCACCCCTGGGTGGGGTTTATGATCATGCCCCTTTTCGCGTTGGCAAATGCCGGGGTCATCATCCAGACGGCGGATATCGCCATGCCGGTGGCAACCGCAACGATGCTGAGTCTCTTGCTGGGCAAACCGATCGGCATTTTCTGTTTCAGTTGGCTGGCGGTAAAAGCACGATGGGCCCAATTGCCGGAAGGGGTGACCTGGAAGCTGTTGCTGGGCGGCGGCATGCTGGGTGGCATCGGATTCACCATGGCGATTTTCATTGCCGGACTGGCGTTAGAGGGTGACCTGCTCAACCATGCCAAAATTGGGATCATGATCGGGTCATTACTGAGTGCTGTGTTCGGTATGATGCTTATTCTCCTGGCCGGGCGACAGCAAAAGGGCGCAGCACCCGAAAACAATGTTTCATGAGGGCTTTAAGCGTAGATCACGCCCGGATGTGATGATACCCTCAAGCGGCTCAACGACTTCGGAGATCGATTGTGGCACTTTCTTTTTTACGCCAACCGTTTTCCGAAACTGATGACGTCATCTTCTTCGAATCCGACAGCCCGATAGAAATGGATCACGGCGGTGTTTGTCCGACGAACCTGCAGGTTGATTTTCGGGCAACCCAAGGCCCGCAGTTCTCTTTCAACCCATACCATCATTGCTTTTGCAATGCCTTGCCGCCGCATCTCAGGTGCCACCGCAAGGTAGTTGATCCAGCCCCGGTGGCCCTCATACCCGGCCATCACGGTGCCCACCAAACGGTTTTCGGAAACGGCGACCAGAAACAGGCCCGGTTGAAACTGTATTTTGGTTTGAATGTCGGCGATCGGGTCGTTTTGGGGCACCACCAGCCGGCAGGCCTCCCATAGAGCGACGATGGCCTTCTTATCTTCAGCTTGGTAAGGGCGAAGGGTCAATGGCATGGCCTGTTTTCCTTGACCGAATCGAATTAATGGGCGGCCGGCCGACCGCATCTTCGGCAGAAATCATCCGAGGGGCATGGCTCATGCTCGGGTGGCTTGGATCAAGTCCAGAACCTGGGGCAGAAGTGTTTGGGTCGTACTTAACCCTTCATGGGCATAAATGGTTTCGTTGCCGGCCCAATCCCCGAAATAGCCGCCGGCCTCACGCAGGATAGGGGGGAAGGGCGCGCAGTCATAGGGGTTCAGGATCGGGTCCAGCATGATTTCCATGCGGCCGGTGGCGACCAACGCATGCCCGTAGGCGTCCGACCATCCGACGCTGTAATAACTTCTCCGTAGAAATTGCTGCCAGGCATTCAAGCGTCCGGCAGGTTCGAAACTGTCGGCACCGGTGAAACCAACGAAACTGCGGTCCAAACGGGCTGTCGCGGCAACATGCGTGCGGCGGCCGTTCCAGAAGCATCCGCCGTCTGTTGCGGCGTAGATCATATCATCCAATGCCGGGAAGTAGGCCACGCCCACTTCACAGCGGTTTTCGATCTCGAGACCGATCAATACAGCATAGAGCGGTACGCCGCGGATAAAAGCTTTCGTTCCGTCAATGGGGTCGATAATCCAGCGGAAGTCCCTGTTCTCGCCATCTTTGGCCCCATGTTCTTCCCCCAGAATGGCATGACGGGGATAGCGTTTTTCAATGCGGTCCCGAATCAAAGTTTCGGCTTGGCGGTCGGCGATGGTCACCGGCGAGTCGTCCCCCTTGTATTCGGCCTGCAAACCGGTTTGAAAATATCCCAGGGTCAGGCGGCCGGCAGCGTGGGCGGTTTCAACAGCGAAATCCAGGTATTCTTGCAGTGGCGTTAGCATCTTCATCGTTTCCCTTCAGTGGCGCAATATACCGATGGCATGAAATGTCATTGCGGGGTGATCAACCGCAAGCGGCCCGGCGCCAGACCGACTTCCATCCATTTTACCCCAGGCAGGGGATCACCGTCCATCTGGACGCTCAGGGGCGTGTCGGATTGGATAATAAACCGTTGGCCTTGTTCATAACCGCTGACGGCCGCCGATGCGCGACGTGCTTGGGCCGCCGCATGAAATGCACGTAGGATGATGCCTGGGCTGGATCGTTGGCGTGTGACCAGGTCCAACCGCCCGTCATCCATACGGGCGTCCGGCGCCATGGACCATCCTTTGGCGTAGCAACGCGTATTGGCGATGATTGCTGCCGTTGCGAGTCGTGGGGTGGCCGCGTTGTCCGGATACAATTGGAAGCGTTGTTCTGTCGGCGATACCAAGGCCCCCAAGGCGGCAGCGGCGTAGACCGTATCCCCCCAGCGGCGGTAAATAGCGCGTAACCGGCCGGAGCGCAACCGATGGGTCAAGTGAACGACCCGGGCACCAAATCCGATTTCAATCATGGCCAGGAAAAATAGGGGATCTGCTGCATCTGTATGGACCCGTAACGTGCCGATATCCAGTTGCCGCACTTTGCCCTCAGTTAAAAGATCGATGGCGGGGCCGGGTTGCAAAGGGATGTTTAGTTCGCGCGCCAGGACGTTGGCATTGCCGGTAGGGACAAACCCTATCGGAATGTCTGACGCGACGCGGCTCAATCCGGTGGAGACCTCCCGAAGGGTGCCGTCCCCGGCGATGACGACGATGAGATCGACCTTCTTCGCCAACGACGGTGCCAGTTCATTGCGCGCGTGACCGTCATACTGGGTTCGGGCGATTTCAACCACCTGCCAACCGGACGCAACGAGGCGTTGTCGGGTCGCTTGGACGAGTTTGTCTGCGCTTCCCCGTCCGGCACCGCTATGATAGATGATGGCCGCTTTGCCAGGCGTCATTCGTCACCTCTCGTTTTGGCGACAGCCGTTTTGCGTGTGGGGCTAATCCGTGAAGACCCGCCGATAATATGCCACGAAGGCTTTTCTGTACTCTACACCAAATCGGATCGCAAGAATTTCCTGGCATGATCGCAGGCACCGGTCGAGGCCCATCCCGATCAAAGCAAACCATGGTCATAGGCAAGGCAGCGGATTCAGGTGAATGCCTAAAACCCGATGAAGCGCAAGGCTCCCGGCACGTTGTGGGACAAAGGGGAGAGATCGAAAGCCCTTTTTTAAGATATATGCCAATAGTTCATAACTAACAGGTATTGCAGATAAAAATAAGATAAATCCGCTTGTGTTTTAAGGTAATTTCGATTAAGAGATATTATGTTGTGGCAGTCGTGACACCAGCAGTTCAAATCAATCTTGGAGGCTTTCGGTGGAAAAATACCTGGTGAGAGATCTGATGGTGCCGTTGTCCGAATACGCGACGGTGCACGTTGGATCGACATTGTTCGATGCAGTGCTGGCCCTCGAAAAGGCGCAGGAAGAATTTGATCACACGAAATATAAACATCGGGGTGTTCTAATTCTCGATAAGAAGAATCGTGTTATCGGCAAACTGAGCCATTTGCATACCCTGCGTGCTCTCGAACCAAAACACGACGACGTCAACGGCATCAAAGAGCTTGGCCAATTCGGCTTCAGCGCCAAATTTGTCCGAAGCCTGCGAAAACAACAGCGCCGACAAGGAGCCCCTCTGGAAGATCTCTGTAAAAAGGCGATGATGCTGAAAGTCGAAGAGTTTATGCACATCACCGCCGAGGATGAATTTATCGATCACCAGGCGACACTGGATATGGCCATCCACCAGTTGGTGCAGGAAAAACTCCTGTCACTCATGGTTACACAGGATGGCAATACCATTGGCATCTTGCGGCTGGCGGACGTTTTCGCTGCCGTTTATCACGCGATGAAGGAATGCACTATTTAACAGGGAAAACTATGAAAGCACTGACCGAACTTTTCGACCGGATCGTCCAACGCGTCAACATCAATCTGCGGGAACTCGCTTTCGATGTTCGGCCGTTTGTCAAAGACCTTGTTCCATTCAATCAGCTCGTAAAATTTTATGCCTTCTACGGGATTACCCCTCATCATCCCCTCGATTTTCAATTTCGCCATTCCAATCTGGCGGGAAGCTATTTTTTAGGGAAATGTCGAACGACCAATTCGATTCTCTACAAAAGCGACATCCGGGGAGATGAGCTCAAGAAAAAGGGGGATATTTTCCAGTATCCCGGTTTTGAAATCCCGGTTTCAAAAGACGAAGGCATTCGGATAGAAGACAGCTTTTTAATTAAGACGCTGGTCCACAACTATTCCCATGACCCGGAGACGCTGGAAAAATTCTTCATCACCAACACCGTATCCACCCATTATGCCAACATTCATGGCTCGCCCACCGATGGCAGCTATCTGGGACCGTTTTCCACGGTGGATCTGACGACCATGAACGATTGTGTCATCGGGGCCTTTTCCTATGTTCAAGCCAGCGAGATCAGTCATCTCAACATCGAGCCGGGGACCGTCTGGGTGCGGAGTCCCAACAATTTTAACTTTCTTTACCGCTATCCACTCGATAAATTGAGCCACTACATTCACTTTGCGGCGGGAGCCCCCCCTCAGGGATTGCTGATGGACTTTGTGGAAGATCGTAAAGAAGCCTTCCAGCGTGTTTTTGAAAAGGTTAATATTGAACAGGTGTCGGTTCCTAAAAGTGCTTCCCTTGATCGGTTCGCCGTGCTTAAGCCCAAAACCCATATCAGCGACAATGTTCTCGTGGCGCAACGGGCCTTTCTCCAAAATGCGTGGATGGGCAAGGGGGCCAATGCCCAGGAGAATTGTTACATTATTAACGCACGCCTGGAAGGTTTCAACGTGACGGCCCACGGTGCTAAAATCATCGAAGCGGATTTGGGGCAAAACGTTTTCGTCGGATTTAACAGCTTTTTGCGGGGGCGTCCGGACTGCCGGCTGACCATCGGTAAAGACAGCATTATCATGCCCCATACCATCATCGACATTAAAGAACCATTGAAAATACCCCCTGATCATCTGGTGTGGGGTTTGGTAACGTGTGCGGCGGATCTCGAGACCCACAGTATTTCACTTAAAGCCCTCAGCAAAATTAACGATGCGTTTTCGCTTGGCAGCATGTTTTTTGAAGGCAGTGGGAACAGTTTTGTGACAGCTTTCCGAGACCGCATCCACCATATTCTGGAAGCGAACGGCGCCCTTTACGATGGTATGAAAAACAAAGGACATGCCCAGAAAAACCAGAATATATCCTTTAACACGATTCAACCTTACCCTGAAGGAGAACTGAAAGGCGTTTACCCGACCATTATTATCCGGCCGTAAAAACAGCGAAAAATAGCTTTGCACCCCCTTTGTGACCGCTCGGTTTCGAACATTGATTATTGACTCCGTCGGCGTTCTGGGCTAAATGCTCATGAATTTTTAGAATGGGTATCATGCCACGAAGGACGATTTCGGCATGACGTTCGACAGCGGATAAGCGAATTTTTCAGGGGACAC
This sequence comes from Desulfobacteraceae bacterium, assembly GCA_014237395.1. Taxonomy (GTDB): domain Bacteria; phylum Desulfobacterota; class Desulfobacteria; order Desulfobacterales; family UBA5852; genus JABZFP01. Next base: position 48,178 of record JABZFP010000019.1, read on the forward strand.
AAACGCGACGGGAGCAAGGCTGGTGTTGGCGATAAATCCTTTTTTCCTGGCTGTTGGCATCATTTTAGGGAGTGGCATCTTGCCACTCCTTTTTTTATGGCGCCGCTTTGTTTTGATGAAGGCGGTGGCATCCTTCGGCATTACTGCCGGTTGCCTGATCGGGCTGATCGATGCCATTCTAAAATTATCCCATGGCGTTGATTGGGCCTCATCGGCAAGCTATCTGCATGCCTTTCGCCTGGCCTTTCACATGGACGGGCTGTCGGCCTTTTTCCTGATGGCCATTTTTCTCGTCTCCCTCCTGGCCGCGGTATACAGCTACCATTATATGGACGACGCCCAGAAAACGATACGCGTTGCCGTGCACTATCTTTTTTTTAGTCTTTTGGTGGCTTCCATGGCCCTGGTCGTGACCGCGGCGAACATGATCACCTTTATGCTTTGTTGGGAGATCATGTCGCTCTCTTCGTTTTTTCTCGTGGTCTACAATTATGAAAACGATGGGAATCGCAAGGCCGGCTACCTTTATTTTATTTTTTCCCAGGTGGGCGCGATGGTTATACTGGCAGCCTTTGGGGTGATCTATTCCCATGCCGCCAGCTTCGGCTTTGAAGGTGCCGCGGCACTGCCGGAAACGGCCAAACTTCTGGTTTTTGTGCTGGCCTTTATCGGTTTCGGTTCCAAAGCCGGTGTCTTCCCCTTTCATGTGTGGCTGCCCCACGCCCATCCGGCCGCTCCCAGCCACATCTCTGCGATCATGTCCGGCGTCATGATCAAGTGCGGGATTTACGGCATCCTTCGCATTTACGCGCTCTTGGGTTGGCACACCCCCTTGTCCGGCTACATCGTTCTGGTTGCCGGAATGATATCCGGCATCCTGGGTGTGGTCTATGCTCTCGGCCAGCACGACATCAAGCGTTTGCTGGCGTATCACAGCGTGGAAAACATCGGTATTATTCTGATCGGCATCGGCCTGGGGATGGTCGGGGTTGCCGCCGGCAACCCGGTCATGGCCTTGCTGGGGTTTGGCGGTGGTTTGCTGCATGTGCTCAACCACGCTATCTTCAAATCACTGCTTTTTATGGGGGCCGGCATGGTGCTGCATAAAACCGGCACCCGCACGATCGATGTGCTGGGGGGGGTGATCAAGAAAATGCCCATTACCGGAACGACCTTTTTGATCGGTTCCCTGGCCATATGCGGTCTTCCGCCTTTCAATGGGTTTGTCAGCGAATTCATGATCTATATTGGCGGTTTTCGCGGAGCGGCGCTGGGTCAAGCCGATTTCGCCCTGAGCCTTCTGGCCATCGTCAGCCTGGCGGTGATCGGCGGATTGGCACTGGCCTGTTTTACGAAAGTGATGGGGGTTGTTTTCCAGGGCGAACCACGCAGCCGGGCCGCGGAGGCCGTGAATGAGAAGGGTACTTCCATGATCACCCCGATGGTCGTGCTGGCGGGTGCCTGTCTGGTGATCGGCGTCTTTCCTGGCGTATTTGCCGGTATGGCCCTCAAAGCGGCCGAAGCCTTGCAACTGGGCTACGGCCGCGTGCCGCTGGCGCCGTTCATGCAGCTGACCGGCAACATTACATTGGGCGCCCTGTTGTTTTTTACGGTACTCGTTTCGATTCTGGTGTTGCGCATCTTTTTGTACCGGGGCAAATCAGTGACTGCCTCCGGCACCTGGGGATGCGGGTTTACACAGCCCACAGCCAGGATGCAGTATACGGGATCTTCCTACGCCGGATCGATCCTTGAATTTTTTGGCCCGCTGGCCCCGCTGGAGGAAAACCATCCTCCCATCGAAGGGCGGTTTCCGGCCAAGACCTATTACCAGAGCCACGTCCATGACATTGCGGAACGGCATATGCAGGGCGTGATCGTGTCCCCGGTGCTGGCCGCTTTTGATAAGCTTCGATGGTTGCAGCACGGCGACATCCATCTCTACATCGGCTATATCCTGTTGGCGATTGTGGTGCTGCTGTTCTTTGTATGATGCGGGAAACAGGCCAATTGCGCCCTAAGGGCGTTCCCGGCTTATGAACGTTACGGCCACGAATCGGCTCCGCGAAAAGGATTGATGATGACATCCGTTCTTTTATTTATTTTGGCGATATTGCTGGCGCCGTTTTATTCGGCAGTCATTCTCAAGGTTAAAGCCTTTTTCGGAGGTAAAAAGGGGCCACCGCTGCTAATCAACTATTACACCCTGGTCAAGCTACTGAAAAAGGGGTCGGTCTACAGCACCAGCACGACAGCTATTTTCAAGATAGGCCCCATGGTATCGCTATGTGCGGCCTTCACCGTCCTGATGTTCCTGCCTATCGCCGGTCAGCCGCCGATCCTATCTTTCCAGGGCGATGTCATCCTGCTGCTTTATTTGTTAGGATTGGGGCGGTTTTTTACCATCGCTGCGGCCATGGATACGGCGTCGCCTTTTGAAGGCATGGGGGCTGCCCGGGAAGCCTACTTTCCCATCATCTGTGAAGCGACCCTCTTTATGATCCTGATTCTGTTTTACGTTATTACCGGTGAGTTAAGTCTGGCGGCCTATTTCTCGTCCGGTCAGCCCGCAGGTTTCTGGCAGGCGGCCGGTGCTCCGCTGCTGTTTGTGGTCCTTGCCCTGTTTATCGTGCTGTTGACGGAAAACTCCCGTGTGCCGGTGGACGATCCGGCCACACACTTGGAACTGACCATGATTCATGAGGTCATGGTATTGGACCACAGCGGGCCTGATTTTGCTTTCATCGAGCTGGGATCGTTCTTGAAACTTTTTTTCTATGCCACCATGGTGACCCGCCTGATCTGCCCGGTGACCATAGGTCATCCGGCGGCGGATCTGGTCATCTTTCTGGCTACCATGGGGGTGGTGTACGTGGCGGTCGGCGTGACCGAGTCGGTCATGGCCCGCTATCGCATGGACAAAGTGCCCCAGTTCGTACTGACCTCATTTGCGCTGGCTTTTTTTGCAACTGTTATCTCGCTGGAGTTTCTCAAATGATCCATCCGGTTGATTCCCTTTTGGCCCTGGTCCTGCTTTCCGTGCTAATCTCCTTCGCTTCAAGCCGGTTGCCGACCTTGATCAAGGCCGTCGCCTTTCAGGGCGTGGTCGTTTCCATTGTGCCGTTTTTCATGGGGCATGACCTGACAGTCGGTGGTGTGGTCTTCACCCTGGCCACCATGGTGATCCGGGGGATCGGCATCCCCTTGTGCATCTATCTGGCTATCAAAAAAGTTGCCATTAAACGCGAAGTTGAACCTATTATCGGTTATAACGCCTCCCTGCTGGCCGGGCTGCTGCTGATCGTGGCGGCCGCCTTTGTGAGCCCGAAATTCAATTTGCCTCAGATCAGTGTCAATGCCCTGTTGCTGCCTACCGCCATCACACTCCTGGTGGCCGGCATGTTCCTTCTGATGGCAAGGCGCAATGCCATTGCCATGGTGTTGGGCTATATTATGATGGAAAACGGGATCTATGTGGTAGGGACCAGTTTTTCACTTCGCGCCCACCATATCGTGGAGTTCGGTATCCTGCTGGATGTCTTGGCCGGTGTGATGATTATGGCCATTATCCTCCAGAATATCAAACAGACCTTTGACGATGTGGATACGGCCCATCTCAGGACGCTAAAGGAATAGGTTCTCCTATGGTTGAGTTGGTTTTTATAGCCCCCATGCTCGCCGGGATCGTTGCTTTTTTCTTGCCGCCGACTGCCGGGCGTCCGCTACTGGTGCTCACCGGTGCGGCTCACCTGGCATTGTCCATTTTGCTGTGGGCATTGCGACCGGAGGCCCTCTTTCCCGCCTATTTCGCCGTCACCCCCGAGGGGCTTTTGTCACTGCTGGTGATCTCGCTGCTGTTCTTTTTGATTGCCATATACACCACGGCCTATCTCAAAGCGGCCGAAATCCGATCCGAAAACATCTTTACCGGCTCCATGCTGCTTTTCTTGTCCACCATGACCATGGTAACGCTTTCGGATCATATTATGGTCATGTGGATTGCCATTGAAGCCACGACGCTGGCCAGTGCGCCGTTGATTTATACCCACCGGTCCGCGGCATCCCTGGAAGCCACCTGGAAATATGTCTTGATTTGTTCCGTCGGCATTGCGCTGGCCCTGCTGGGGTCGGTATTTATCACCTTGTCCATGGATGTGGGCGACGTGGACGTGCCGGTGGCCTTCTCGTCACTGATGGGTGTGGCCCAGCAGTTGGATCCCTTGTGGCTCAAAACCGGATTTGTTTTCATTCTGGTGGGCTATGGTACCAAGATGGGACTGGCGCCCATGCACACCTGGTTGCCGGATGCCCACAGTGAGGCGCCCAGCCCGGCTTCGGCCCTGCTTTCGGGCGTACTGCTCAATTGCGCCTACCTGGGAATTTTCAAGACCAACAAAGTCATGCATGCCGCCGGTTTGGGCGATTTTTCCGGTACGATCCTGATGACCTTCGGTCTGGTGTCCATTCTGGCCGCGGCCACCTTCATCCTGAAACAGACCGAGTATAAACGGCTGTTAGCCTACTCGAGTATCGAAAACATGGGGATCATCGCCTTCGGCACCGGCATTGGCGGTATTGGGGCTTACGGCGCCGTATTGTGCCTGATTCATCACAGCTTGATCAAATCATCATTGTTTTTATGTTCCGGCAACATTTTATTAGGTTATGGCAATCGTTTAATTTCCGCCACGGGACAAATGGCGCGACGGATGCCCAAAACGTTTGTGGCCTTTTTCGGTGGTTTTGCCGGTATCTCCGGGTTTCCCCCTTTCGGTATTTTTATCGGTGAATTATTTATCATCATGGCCGCGTTTCGCACCGGGCATTATCTGGCTGTAGGACTGTTTGTTCTAAGCCTGTGTGTTATCTTTGCCGGGTTTGCCCGGCACGTCATGAAGATTTCTTTCGATGATGTGGATACCACGATCCAGATCGAAGAGACGTCGATCATGGTCTGGCCGCAGTACGCGTTGTTGACGACATCCATGGTGCTTTGTTTCTGGATACCGGAAACCCTGTATCAGACCATTGTTCAAGCGCTGGCGACCACGGGGGGAGGGTTTTGATGCGGACAGATTTTTTAGAGATCGGCAACGGAAAGGCCGTTGACCGTGATCGGATTCCCCACTTGGCGTTTGACGATTTTCGCTCCCAGGCGATGGGGATTGTCGATGGCGGCGGCAAGGTCGTGCAATACTTTGCCTATGAAGATAGTGGCGGCATCAAGCTTTTGGCCGTTTTGCGCACGGACCGCCTGCTTGCGGCCGGATGTGATGCCCCTGAGGCGTATCCGGCCATGAGTCTGACCAGTGAACCGTTTCACCTGTTCGAGCGCGAACTGGCCGAGCAGTTTGCGATCCGGCCCGAAGGCCACCCCTGGCTGAAAATGGTGCGATACCATCCCAACTATCGCGGCCGGGAGGATGTCTTCGGCAACAATTACACTGAAGATATCCCTGGTAACTACGATTATTACGCCGTTGACGGGGAAGAGGTTCACGAAGTGGCCGTGGGGCCGGTGCATGCCGGCGTGATCGAACCGGGCCACTTCCGATTCAATTGTATCGGCGAGCGGGTACTGCATCTGGAGATTCAACTGGGCTATCAGCATCGGGGTGTCGAACAGCTTTTGATGAATGTCGATGCCCGCCGGCTTCCGATCATTGCCGAAGGCATCGCTGGTGACACCGCTGTGGGTCACGGCCTGTGCTATGCCCAGGCCATCGAGGCCTTGACCGACACGACGCCCGACGCCGGGGCACGGATCATTCGAACCATCGGGCTGGAACTGGAACGACTGCAGAACCACGTGGGGGATTTAGGTGCGTTGAGTGGTGATGTGGCCTTTTTGCCGCCGGCCAACTACTGTGGTCGCATGCGGGGCGACTTTCTTAACATGTCGCTGTGGCTGTGTGGCAACCGGTTTGGCAAGGGACTTGTGCGACCTGGGGGGGTCAGGTTTCCCATGACCGACGTGGACCGGGAGACCCTTGCCGGCAGATTGGAGGAGCTGAAGCCCCAGGTGCGCCACACGATGGAACTGCTTTTTGCCACCCCAAGTGTGCGGGCCCGTTTCGAGGAATGCGGTGCCGTTTCCACTGATGACGCCCACAAGCTTGGTTTGGTGGGGCCGGCGGGGAGGGCCTGCGGCATCGCCTACGATGCCCGGCGCGATTTTCCCACCGAACATTATGCGCAACTGATTATACCTGAAAATGCCAAGTCTACCGGCGACGTCTACGCACGCGCCCGCACACGTGCCGATGAAGTATTGCAATCCATGGATATGATCGAATCCCTGTTGAAAGACCCGGTGCAAACCCAATGCGATCTACCATCTGAATTTAAACCGATGTCTTCTGCTATGGTCGTTACGCTGAATGAAGCCTGGCGCGGAGAAGTCTCCCACTGCGTGTTGACCGGTGCCGATGGGGAAATCGTTCGATACAAAGTCAAGGACCCCTCCTTTCACAACTGGAACGGATTGGCCATGTCGTTGAGAGATACGGGTATTTCCGATTTTCCTCTAAACAACAAGAGCTACAACCTGTCATACTGCGGATTTGACTTATAGAATCACGTAAGCTGTGAGAAAATAAACCGTCATGATAAAAACGCTTCAAAATCGATTTGAGCAAGGCTACCGTACCTCCCGCTATCCCAAGGAGCCGATTCAACTGCCGGAGCGCTACCGCGGGCGGCCACAAATTGTCCCGGATGCTCCCGCCGAACTGGCTGCCCACTGTGCGGCCGCCTGTCCTCAGGAGGCCATAGACGCTGACAGCAAGCGTATCGACATGGGGCGTTGTGTGTTCTGCGGCACTTGCGAGCGTTTGTCGGAAGGGCGTTTTGTGAAATTCACGCAGGATTTTGAAATCGCGACCGCCCAAAAAGAACACCTGATTACCGACGGGTCTCTACCGGCACTGGCGGATCATGCCAAACAACACTTTAAAAAACTGTTTGGGCGTTCGCTTCAGCTGCGGCAGGTTTCGGCGGCGGGCTGCAATTCCTGTGAAGCGGATCTGAACGTGTTGGCGACACCTTTTTTCGACCTGGCGCGCTTTGGCATCAATTTTGTGGCATCACCGCGCCACGCGGACGCTATTGTCGTGACAGGTCCGATTTCCCGAAATATGAAAACGGCTCTGCTGCAGACCTATGAGGCCGTGCCGGCTCCCAAGGCGGTCATTGCCGTCGGCAGTTGTACCCTGTCGGGGGGACCGTTTCGGGGCAGTCCGGAAATCACGGAAGGGCTCGATCAGTTGCTTCCCGTTGACTTGTTTATTCCGGGATGTCCGCCTCATCCGCTGACTAACTTGCACGCTTTTTTATCTTTTTTCAAATAACGGAGGGTTCCCATGAAAAATTTCACCGTATTAGATCTGATGGTCCCCCTTTCCGAGTATGCCGTCGTATCTGAAGATGCCACTTTGTACGAAGCCATCCTGGCGCTCGAGAAAGCGCAAGAGGATTTCGACCAGACGCGTTATCGGCATAGGGCCATACTGGTATGCGATCAGGAAAAAGAGATTGTGGGCAAACTCAGCCAACTGGATGTCCTGAAAGCGCTGGAGCCCAAATACAGCGAACTATTGACGGACGGGGCCACACGGCACCTGGGATTCAGCACCAAATATATTCAGGGCATGCTGGAGCAGTTTTCACTCTGGTCCGGCCCAATGACCGATATTTGCCGCAAAGGCATCGACCGCAAGGTCAAAGATTTCATGTACGCACCATCCGCCGGGGAATACATCCAACAGGACGCCTCCCTGGACATCGCGATTCACCAGTTGATCGTCGGTTGCCACCAATCGCTGCTGGTGAAAAATGATCATGGTGAGATTGTCGGCATCCTGAGGCTTACCGACGTGTTTGCGGCGGTGTTCCACAAACTGAAAGAATGTAAATTAGACGAATAGGTCGATCTGCACAGAATCGATCAAAAATACTGTAATCTGACTGAGGAGGAATGTAAGATGAGCGACGGTGTGGCTGGCACCCCAAGCCAGATTAACTGGAAAAGGCTGGTTTTCCTTTTTTCGGGAATCATCCTGTTTGTGGTCGTCTATTACTCGCCGACATGGCCGGATGCCATCGACCCGATGGGCAAACACTTTGAGCTGAGCCGGGAGGGCAAGGGGGCTTTGGCGGTCTTCCTGTTGGCCGGCACCTGGTGGGTATTTGAGGTGGTGCCGATCGGGGTCACGAGTCTGGCCATCGGGGTGTTGCAGGCCCTGTTTCTGATCCGGCCGGCCAAGGTGGCCTTCAAGGACTTCATGGACCCATCGGTCATGTTTATTTTCGCTTCCATTGTGATCGGTCTTGTCTTCACCAAAACCGGGTTGACGCGCCGCCTGGCCTATAAAATGCTGGCCATTGTGGGCGAGAAAACCAGCATGATATATTTAGGGTGCTTTGTCGTGACCGCGGCGCTCACCCATATCATGGCCCACACCGCGGTGGCGGCCACCATTTACCCCCTGTTGCTGGCGATCTATTCGCTCTACGGAGAGGGCGACAAGCCGACCAAATTCGGCAAGGGGTTGTTCATCGGTATGGCCTATGTGGCCGGCGCCGGCAGCATTGTTACGCTGCTGGGAGCGGCCCGCGGGGCGGTGGCCCTGGGTTTTTACACCGATATCGTGGGTGAAACGATTTCGTTTTTCAAACTAACCTACTACATGTTCCCGATCGGATGGTTGATGACCTTCCTGTTGTGGGGCTTTTTCATGATTTTTTTCAAACCGGAAAAGGCCACCATTCCGGGTTTACGAGAGAAAGCCAAACGCCTCTACGCGGAACTGGGGCCCCTGACACGCAAAGAAATCGTGGCCACCACGATCGTGTTGAGCTGCATTTTGGTCATGTCCCTGCGCTCCTTTGTACCGATACTTAAACCGGTGGACAAAACCGGGATTATCCTGATTTCAACCATCCTGTTTTTTATCACGGGCATTCTGGATATTGACGATCTGGAGTCGGTGCCCTGGAACATTATTTTGCTTTTCGCGGGTGCCATGAGCATCGGGTTCTGTCTCTGGGAAACCGGGGCCGCCAAGTGGCTCGCAGTGAACTGGCTGGGGATGTTTCAGGAGGCTAACTGGTTTGTTTTCACCATGAGCATCGCTTTTTTCGTCATGATGATGACCAACTTCATTATGAACGTGGCCGCGATTGCCATTTCATTGCCGGTGGCCTTTGTCATTGCCCCGTATCTGGGCGTGGCGGCCGAAGTCATCCTGTTTGCCGCACTGGTCACCGCGGGTATGCCCTTCCTGCTGTTGGTAGGAGCGGCGCCCAATGCGATTGCCTATGACTCTAAACAATTTACGACGGGAGAATTTTTTCTTTACGGCATACCGGCCAGCATCATCCTCATGGTGGTGGTGGGCTTTGCCGTGTATGTTCTCTGGCCGTTGATGGGCATGTCGGTGACGCTGTAATAAGAGGCAGATTCACATTGATTTGATCTTTGCCCGTTTTGATCCAAAAGGGCTCCGGCTTGTCGCCGGAGCCCTTTTTCTATTCCTGTGAAACACCAGGGACGGGATCGCTTACCATCAGCGCAATGGCCGGGGGGGCGCCAAGCATGATTCAACGAAATGGCATCTTCATCAGAACCGCGCTGTTCAGGCCTCCCCGAGATTGCTGGCGGCAAATTCCCAGTTGACCAGATGATCAAGAAAGGCTTCGATGTATTTGTCACGCTGATTTTGGTAGTCCAGATAATAGGCATGCTCCCAGACATCCAGGACCAGCAGCGGTTGCATGCCTTGTACACTTGGCGCCACGGCGTTGGCGGTATCCATCACGGCGAGTTGGCTCTCGTTGCGCACCAGCCAGGTCCAGCCGCTGGCAAACCTTCCACGGGCCGTATCCATAAATGCCTCGCGGAAGGATTTGGTGCTGCCGAATGACGTGGTCAGCCATTCTTCCATCAGGCCCTGTGGCGCGCCGCCGCCACCGGGTTTCATGCTGTTCCAGTAGAAGGTATGGTTGAACACCTGGGCGGCATTGTTAAAGATCGCACTTTGGTCACACGCTTTCGGCTGAAAGGATTCACGCATTATCTCGGCCAGGCTGAGGTTTTCCAGTCGCGTATCGGTTACCAGGCGGTTGGCATTGCTGACATAGCCCTTGTGATGTTTGCCGTAATGGAAACGGAGGGTTTCCTCGGATAGATAAGGCTCCAGGGCATCCAGCTTGTAGGGAAGGGCCGGCAGGCGAATGGGATGGGACATGCTTTTCTGATCGCGGGAGCAGCCCCAGCCCGTCACTTCCAGCGCGGCCAGTGCGCCGACACTCAACGACCATTTCAGAAATGTTCTTCGCTCCATCATAACCTCCTTGTGGCATTTCCGGTTATTCGGACAGCGGCATGATCGGAAAAGATGTCCCATTTCGTACCGCAAACGCCGTATCGAAGAAGACGCCACTACGTTGTTTCGACCGGCAGGGCGGGCCTCACTTTCAAGACGATTTCCTTGCGGATCTGAACCGTGCCGGGTTTGGCCCCGCGTGGTTTGGTGACGTAGCGTGCCCGTGTGGCAGAAACAGGTACGACACCGCCCTGACGCGCTTTGCTATGGTAGGCGGCAATGGCGGCTGCCATTTTGAGGATATTTCTGTCCGGTTCCTGGCCCGACGGTACCCGCAGGATGACATGGCTGCCGGGCAACCCCCGAACATGGAACCACCAGTCATTGGGCGCGGCCATGCGCAAACTCAAATGATCATTGTCCGCGTCATTACGGCCGGCGAGTACGATCCAGTCGGGTGGCACCGTATATTCAAAAACGCGCGGCGGCGCTGGCCTTCGCTCCGATGGGATTTGTTGGGTCATAGGCTTGGATCCGGATCAAGGGAAAATACCGATAAATTCGTACGGGGTGATCGAAAAAATTCAAAAATAATGGAAAACGGATCTGATTTCAATAGATTAAAAAGTTGAGGATGATGCCGGTCAGCGACGGGCGATCTCAGGCGCTTGGGGTGTTTCGGGGCTGTGTCCGGATTTGAGGGCTTCAATATGCTGAGCTTTAAGACATTCCAGCGTGTGGCCTAAACTGTAGGCGAGATAGTATTTTTGAATGTTGGATACGTACCGGACGGTTTCCGACCCAATCAAGCGCATGGCGGCGATTTCCGTATGACGAAACCATTTATTGGGATCATAGCCAAGCTTGGCGGCCAAAAGGCGGCATCGCTGGATCCTGTTGGGTCCGGCATTATACGCCGCGAGAATAAGGCAGATGCGGTCGTGGGGGAGAATGGCGGGGTCGGCAAAATAGATATCCCGCAACAGGGCCAGATATTTCGAACCGGCGTGGACATTTCGCTCCGGATTGTCAAGATCGCGAATACCGATACTGGCATCATTGGCGGTGGTGGGCATTACCTGCATCAGTCCGATGGCGCCTGCCGGTGACAGGCGGTTGTGATTCATCTGGGATTCCTGATAGGCGACCGCGGCAAGCAGCATCCAATCGAAGCTATACCGTGCGCCGTATTTCCGGAAGAGGGGGACAAAACGAGAAAATTTAGCACGGTCGGTCAGGGCCTGCGGATGACTGATCCATTTCGTCTCCTTGAAGTACTGGCGGTAGTAGATGTTGCCGAAATGAGAGCCCCGTCGGCGATTCAAAAGAAATTGGTTCAAACTCGCTTTAAGCTCCGGGTTGTTTCGGCGGACCATCCAGGCTATAGGCGTGTGCGCACTGATTTCCGGAAGTTCGTGAATGGTGATATTCGGAAACATTTCGGCCCAGATGTGGGCAATATGGCTTTCAACGATGCTGAGTTCGATGATTCCCGCGTTGATCAATTCCAGAATATCTTCGCTGCTGAGGATCGTATGACTTTCGGCCTGCTGCATGGGCGGTAAATTGCGGATGAGCAGACGGGCGTTAATGCGACGCAGCGTCTTGCTTGATTCCCACCCGGGTTGAATGTGGATTCGGCGATTGCTCAGATCCTCAATGCGGTTAATCGGCGGTGTTCGCGAATGGGAGACCAACACTTCGCTGACGCTTCCCAAGTAGGGTATCGTAAAGTCCACCTTTGATTTACTTTCCGGCGTCATGCGTGTTCCTGCAGCAACGATATCGCCTAATCCGGCCTTGAGACTCGGGATGAGCAGGTTTTCGGGGATAGGAATAAATTCGATAACAGTGGGCAGTTTGCCATAGACGGGCTTTTGATTAAGAAAGGCTTCATAATCTTTCAGCAGGCGATATTCAAATCCGTAACTTTGTCCGCGGGAGATGAAGTATGTCGATGGCGCATAGGTGGTCAGCACGCGTATCGTTCGACGACGCAGCATTTCGGGTAGATCGCCACGGTGTGGCGCATGCACCCGCGAGAGTTGGGGTACGACGGTGAAGAGAGCATTCTGGTTGTAATGGTAGTCCAGCTTACAGAATTCTTCGCTGAGCGAGACACGGGCATCGTGTTGTTTTTCCAGGGACGCGGCCCAGACATTTTCCATGTAGTGGGAGTAGGGTTCAAGCAGAGGGGCATAAGCGTAGCCCAGGGCCTGGGCCTCTTCGCGCTGCGTTGCATCTTTGTCAAAAATGGCCGCCCAGTTGCCACCGAAAAAATCGGCGCGAATCCATTCTCCGGGTTCAATGATGCTGTTGACGTCGGATTCAATGCTCCGTGACGACATTACCGCTACGGGCGTACTGACGGTGCGAAGATATCCCCAGGGTTGCGCTGACACCATCGGGGGAACGGCCAGGATTGAAAGGGCAACCATCAGGACAGAATATATTCGCGCAATTTGGACCATAGGCACTGCATTTCGTTATGAGAAGACGTCAGTCAAAAAATGCAGACATTCGAAAAAGAACATCGTTGATATCGGGTATCAGTAACAAAATAATCCCTGACCAGTAGAAGGGTCAAGCCGAAAGGCGAGGAACCTCCTTATTTCTGATGTGCTTGCGTTTGCAGCGTATTGTCGTTATCGGCCTGTCGGGCCTGAAAGTTGAATAGAATCCGGTAGATCGCTGAAAAACAGCGCGGCTGATTACCTGAAGAATATTTATAAAATAATGCTTAACATTATAAAATATGGAAAATTTAGCGATCCGCCAAAAATACATGTCAGGGAATTGAGCCAAAAAGATCATGGCCATTATGATGCGAAACAACGAAAGCGAAGTAGAAGTCGCAATGATCGAAGTAATTCAAGAACATTTGAAAGAGATGTCGCCCGGACTGCGCGGGATTTTTCAGTGTGGACGGGTGGATCCGGAATGCGTTTCAGCCACCCTTAAGGTCAGACCGGAATTCTCTACCGTGAGGGATATCCTGAAAGGAAGTCTTATTCCGTTGCCTTATAAGGCAATGCGATGGCTTACGCCGCGTACGGTGATGGTTTCAAGTCCTTTGATGAAGGCGCGGGTCAATCGCGCATCCGTGGGATGAGCAACTATCTTGCCGTCCTTCTGCACGCCGCGAATGATGCCGTCATTAAGGAACCAGCGCACGAGTCGATGACCATTGTCGCAGCGGTTTCCCGTTAAATGGTGCGCATTGCGAGGGATCGGTTCCGGTGTTGGCAGATGTCCGGTCTCATCCACGCACTGTTTCATAAAGTTTAGCATACGGGCCAGGCGCAGCAGGGTCAGGCTCGTTTCCCGGCAGGGAGTCTGATCAAACGGCATTGCCGTGGATCGCCAGGAAAGAGGAGAGGCGGGGAGGAGATCCGATGCCTGGCAATTTTTGAAATCAAGGCTGTCCGGCGCTGGATAGTAGATGGAAAGGCCTACCAGAACACGGCGCGCCGCAAGAAAGAGAAGATCGTCGACCGTTGTGAGGGGGGCTTGCCCGGGGGCCCCGGCGATCAGGTAACCAACGGCCGTCATCTGCAATGGCTCGGCCCACTGCAGCACACGATCGAATGCTTTGACGACAGTCGCGCGGTTGAACCGCGCACTCTGGTCCCGGTCACACGTAATCAGGGCCAGATTCAATTCCCGGAAACCGGCGGCGTGCATCAAATGAATGGTTTTCTTGTCCAGGGTGGGAGGATAGAGCCCGTTCATGGCGCGCAATTCCAGTTTACGTTCACCGAAATGGCGCAAGATTTCCCTAAGAAGACGTTCAAACCAAGCGCGATCCATGGCCATGTTTTCATCTTCAAAATCGATTAGACCGATGTCACGACCCTGGGCGCCCTGTATGATTTCCTGCATGACGTGGGTCACGCGTCGCCGGCGGTAGGGAATGCTGGAATGGGCGCCCATACAACAATAAGCGCATTGCAGAGGGCACCCCCGGCTGGCCGTGACGACCAGGGTGGTTCGGCCTTTGCGGCTGTAGAAGCGATTGTTGACAAGATCGATTGCCGGAGGCAATAACGCGTCCAAATTCGAGGCGTAGGCAGGCGGACGAATGCAGCGGTCGCCATTTCGACGGGTGAAGCCGATGCCGGGAACGGATTCGAGGGAGTCTCCCCGTTGCAGCGTTTTGGCCAAGGCCGGCAGCGTTACTTCTCCGTCTCCGCGCAAGACAAAATCGACAGCAGTATGATCCAGCATGCGATCCGGAAATACCGAGGGATGATGCCCACCAAGCACCACCCACGTTTCCGGACAAACGGATTTAACCGCCTGGGCACATGCCAGGGCCATATCTTCATAGGCTGAGAACAGGGACGCAATGCCGATCAGAAACGCGCCAGAAAGCCGGGCACGGTCGGCGATGGTCGTAAGGGCGCAGCCATAATGGCGATATTGATGAAAAAGGGCGAAAGGAGAGGTGTCGGCTGGCCCGTAAACATCCGACAGATACGACAGCGGTTCCGGGAGGGGGGCCGGTCGCGATTTGCCATTGGCCAGGGCATCCAGAATGGCGACCCGATAGCCGTGATGCCGCAAGGCGGCCGCAATGGAGGTCAGCCCATAGGGAATGGTGCGTTTGGCGGTCAGGTAAAAATCCCGGATCGGCGGCTGGATCAGCAGGATATCGCATTGTAGGGGATCCGCGGCGAGTTTGGCGTCCCTTGATGGCCGAACAGCGGTCAACAGCCGCCGCAACCGCATCCACAGTCCCCGCCGCATCCGTTTTGATCGGTTGCCTGAGCCAGGGCCTGTATGATTTCACGGGGTTCGGGGTCGCTGATCGAAATGACGGATACGTTGAGGTCGATCGTTTCCGCTGGGGTAACGATGCCAACGGCCTTTTGCAAAGGCTTATATAGATGGGCAAAGGTCAGGACGGCCTTGTCACGTGGAACCGAAAGATGCAGTTGATCTCCGGGTATCTTATGCAGGAGTTCATATTCAAAAGGGCAGAACCCGTCACTGGCCGCGCCACAGATAAATTCCAATTTTCCCTCGCGGGTATCCGTTTGAATTTCAAGGGTTACTTTTTTTAAATGGTCAACAGCAATAGACATCATTCCCTCCTCGATTAGCCGCCGGTCGGAATATGCGGTGTTATTATCGGAACATTAGTCATGATTTGTCGCGGTGGCAACTGTATAAAAGGTTTGAGAAAATCATCTGCGGACGGCTGCATCCTGCCGGAGAGAAGGCGCATTTCCTTTGTGGGTCAACATATGGTCACCGGTAGGGATGGTCGGAGGCAAGCCTTGGAGGGAATTCCCGTCCTCAAACCGCTCTCAGATCGTGCTGCCTTTCATCCAGTTGACAAGCGCATTGATGCGATCTTTTTGCGGTTTCGAGAGGTCCTTGAACTGCACACCGATGCCGTCTTCGGTGATGTAGATAATGTCGGCATAAACACGGAAAATATCCGGAAATTTGGGATGGGAGAACGCCAGGGCCAGTTCATCACCAACCTTGAAATCTTCCCGGGTGCCGATAAACAGGCCTTTGGGATGAATATCTTCGATATAATCCGTATAAAACCGATTACCGGCAGAGAAATTGACAATCAGCGAGGACGGTTTGCGCGGGTGACCGGGGCGGCTGCGGGTGATGGCACTGGGATCTTGACGGATTTCCGGTTTTTTATGCCGGTAGAGCAGTTCTTCGGCCAGTCGGAGCATGATCAATTGCTGCTTTTCGGACATACCAACCACGGTCTGGATCAACCGGGATAGGGTTACATTGTATTTGCGTCCCTCCAAATTGGTGGGGTCCATTCGTCTGTCCTTATGCGAGCACATGTTTGCCGTGGAAGGTGCCATTTACCACAAGTTAATCATATTTTTACTTGTTTTTCAAATGAGATGGCCGCTGTTGGGGGCGAATGCCGGTGTTTTGGGCGGATAGACTTAATGACCGCGGCCACGGTTGAGGAAACGTTCCAGTTGCTCGACAGCCAGCGAACAGGAAAGGGTCAACAAGAGATAGAGAAGGGTGATCGTGATCCAGATTTCAAAGGTGAGATAGGTGGCGGCCATGAGCTCCATGCCCTGAAAGGTGAGTTCCTGGATCGATATCACGGAAACGATGGCGGAATCTTTGATGGTCGAAATGAACTGACCGGATAGGGGGGGCAGGATCCGTCGGATGGCCTGGGGCCCGATCACATGGATCAACTGTCGGGAACGTGAGAGACCGAGCGCCGCAGACGCTTCCCATTGGCCGTTTTCCACCGACTGGATACCGGCACGAACGATTTCCGTGATATAGGCGCCTTCAAACAGGGAGAGGGTGATCAGGGCCGATAGAAAGGCCGGCAGCGTCGACGGTGGCGCCAGGAGGACGGTCAGCAGTTCCTGGACGGCAGGTGGTGCTTTTTCGGCCAGTGCCTGAACCCCCAGCACCGGCATCAGTTGATCGCTGACAAAAAAATAGAAAATAAAAATGAGGACCAGCGGCGGTGTGTTGCGGATCAATTCGACGTAAGTGCCTCCCAGCATGCGTCGAAAAGGCCGTTGACTGATGCGTGCCAGCCCCATGACCACGCCGATGATGGAGGCCATTAGCGTTCCCCAGACGCTGAGCCGAATGGTATTCAGGAAACCGCGGGTCAGTGTATTCAGAACCCAGCGGTCCTCGGTGGTGTCAAATCGGAAAAGATACTGGGGAATCAACTCCCAGCGCCATTTGTACTGAAGACCCGATGACAAACGGTGGAAAATGTAGAGGGCCGTCGCAGCCAACAGCAGACCGAGCACGACATCCAGAAGCGATATGCGGCGATTAAATATGATCAACGGGCGGCGTCTGCATTGAGGGTTGTCCTTGACCCGGCCGCTTGATGGCGGCCGGGCCGTGAGAAAATCTTCGCGTTTGGCACTAATGGCAAACAGCGTCGGGATCTATTGCAGTTTTTCCTTCCAGTCCTGGGTATTGAACCAGTAGGCTTTGCGTTCTGCCAGCCAGCCTTCGGCGGTGACATACTGAATCCAGTTGTTGAAATAATTCAGGGTGTCGGCGTCGCCCTTGCGGACGGCAAAGCCGATGGGCTCTTTGGTAAAGGTTTCCTCGATCGGCAGGAAAAGCGTATCCGGATGTTCGATGGCCTGAAAGGCCGGTGTGGGTGCGGAAGCCACCGCCGCGTGGGCCTTGCCGTTGATCACTTCCTGGAAAATTTGAGCCTCGCCGTCAAACTGTCTGAGGGTGGCTTTGGGGAGGTATTTTTTGGCCGCCATGACCGAGGTCGACCCCAGTTTGACGGCTAAAACCACATCGGGACGGTTGAAGTCATCCAGGGATGCAAAGCCGGCCGCAAGCTTTTTATTGGCCACGAGCGACATGCCGGAATAATCATACGGCTGGGTGAAATTCACCTTCAGATTGCGGCTGGGAATGATCCCCATTCCGCCGATGATGACGTCGAATTTACCGGTCAGCAGGGCCGGAATAATGCCGGACCACTTCGTGGGAACGAATTCCACCTTGACATCCATGTCGGCGGCCAAGCGTGTGGCAACGTCGATTTCAAATCCGATCAACTGGCCGGTTTTATCCCGCATGGCCCAGGGGACGAAGGTGTCCATACCGACGCGCAGGACGCCCTTTTGCAAGACTTTTTCGATGGTGCTTTCCTGAACCAGTTGTTGCTGCAGCTCGCCGGCCGAGGCGATGCCGGCGAGCATGAGCAGGATGATAACGACAGGCAGCATCTTGTAAACGATGGTTTTGTTCATGCGGTGCTCCTTTGTTTTCAGAGGGTGGCTGTCAATGGTTTTAGGTTTAAGACGAAACGGGTTATCCGGCCACACGGAGGCGTCGTTCCAGCAGGTTGATCAACAGCGAAAGCGACACCGTCAGGACAAGATAGATGGCCGCGACCAGGAACCAGATTTCAAACACCAGATAGGTTTCCGCTATGATGGATTGTCCCTGCATCGACAAATCGTAAATCGCAATCGTACTGACCAGGGCGGAGTCCTTGATAAGGGAGATGGCCTGGCTGGCCAGCGGTGGCAGTATCCGGCGTGTGGCTTGGGGCAGAATGATGTGGCGGTAAGTTTGGGGCATGCTGAGGCCCAAACTGTAGGCGGCTTCCCATTGACCGCGATGAATGGAAACAATACCGGCCCGGAAAATCTCCGAGGCATAGGCCCCTTCGAACAGGCTGAGCGCCAACACCGCCGAAGTAAACCGGCTGATGTCAAATACCGGGGCCACCACAAAATAGATGAAAAACAGCTGCACCAGCAAAGGGGTATTGCGGATGCTTTCCAGATAACCGCGGGCAATGAGATTTCCCAGAAAAGATCGCGACAACCGGAGGAAAGCGGCCGTCAGGCCAATCAGGGTGGCCAGAACAAGGCTGATGGCCGTAATGTGCAGGGTCACGGCGAGTCCCTGAAACAGCGGTCCGGCGATAAAGTGGCCGTCCTCCATCGTGAACAGATAGCGCGGTACGCGATACCATTGCCAATAGTAGCCCAGCTTTTCCGATCCCCGGAACAAGGTGAAGACCAGCAGGCCGGACAGCAGGAGAAATTTTGTTCCGTCCAACCAGGGAAAACGCCGGATCCCCGAGCTGATATTTTCCAAATACGTCATTTCAGGCGTGTCGTTCGAGGTCGCAATGCAATCGGGTGATTAAGGTTCGGGCAAGAAATACTTATGACACCATCCGGCGGGCATCTGTCTGGAATCGTAATCCCAGCCGGAGGAGGGTGTGCCGTTTCGTAACGGATTGCGTTCCCATATAACAGCATTGCCTGGGAATGTAAAGTTGTCGGCCGGCTTGAAATCACCGTCAACTCCTTTTCTTCCGGGGCCGCGCTTTCTTCCTGAACGCTTTGCCGGGGGCACGCCCGGGGAGTATTTCTTCTTTCTGGCGCAGTTTTTTCCGCCGGTCTTTTTCCACGAAGAGTGGCGTGCCATCAAACGGATCCTGTTCCGTATGATACATCAGGGCGCCGTATGTGCAAGGCGTCGGGGTAAAAATCTGGATTTGTTCGGGAGCCGCCTGGAGCTTGGTGCGCGTGTAGTGGCGCAGCCGCTGCATGTCCTTCTGGGTGCATCCGGGATAGGCGGCCATCAGGTAATAGCTGAGGAACTGATTGAGGCCGGCGGCATGGGTGATCTGGTAAAACCGTTGCCGGAAAAGGGTGCAGGCCTCGATGGCGGGTTTGCCCATCCGGGCCAGAACATGGGGTTCGCTGTGTTCGGGGGCGATTTTGAGTTGGCCCGAAACATGATGGCGAATGAGATCTTCAAGGTAGGCGTCGCCCAACTTTTGATCGGCAAAAATCAGGTCCGGTCGCAGGCCGGAGGCCACGAAAATTTTACGGATGCCCGGAATACGGCGTATCTTCTGCATCAACCGGCGCAGGTGGCCGTGGTCCACCGGCAGGTGGGGGCATACCTTGGGATATAGGCAGCGTTTTTGGGGGCAGGCGCCTTTTTCCAACTTGCGGGCACACTCGTATCCATACATGTTGGCGGTTGGTCCCCCCAGGTCACTGATGATGCCCTTGAATTGCGGGTGGGCGGTCATCCGGCGCGCCTCCCGTATGAGGGAGGCTTCACTGCGGCCATAGACCCGGCGCCCCTGGTGAACGGCAATGGCACAGAAATGACACTCGCCATAACAGCCGCGGTGGGTCGTCAGGGCAAACCGAATGGTATCCAACGCGCGAACGCTTCCCTGCGTTTCATAAAAAGGGTGCTGGGCATGTGTGTAAGGCAACTCGTACACCGCATCCAGTTCCTCGGTGGTCGGTGGAAAAGCCGGTGGATTCTGCACCAGCCAGCGGGTGTCCTGCTGCTGACAAAGCCCGCTGGCGCTGACCGGATCGTTGTTGCGGTAGAACGCATGAAACATTTGGGTAAACGCCCGGGGATCGCTGGCGACGGTCGGGTGCGCGGGGAGCATCAGGTAGTCCGTAATAGGCTGGGGGGCAATGTAGCACAGGCCGCGCAGGGGGCGCCAATCGGTTTGTTCATCCAAAGCGGCCGCCAGGGCCAACACCGTCTGCTCGCCCATGCCGTAGACCAGGATGTCGGCCCGGGCGTCGAACAGGATCGACCGCCGGATGCAGTTGGCCCAGAAATCATAGTGGGAGATGCGGCGCAGGCTGGCTTCGATACCGCCAAGCACGATGGGCGCGGTTGATTTGGCATGGCGTCGGATCAGGTTGGCATAGGCAATCACGGCCCGATCGGGTCGCCGGTTGTTCTCCCCACCGGGCGTGTAGTCATCCTTCTGGCGCCGTTTGCCGAGAGCGGTGTAGTTGGCGACCATGGAATCCACGCTGCCGGCGGTAATGCCCCAGAAAAGGCGTGGCGAGCCCAGGCGAAGAATGTCGCTGTCGCTGCGGATATCGGGTTGGGCGATAATGCCCACGCGGTAGCCGGCCTTTGACAATACGCGGCCGATGACGGCGGCGCCGATATGGGGGCTGTCGATGTAGCTGTCGCCCGTGACCAGGATGATGTCGAGGCGCTGCCAGCCGCGTTCGCGGACTTCTGCCTGGGTTGTGGGGAGAAACACGGATAATTTCCTATCGCATCTTGACACGATTTCCAATACTCTGTATCTGTCAGCGTTTAACACGTTTATTGAATTCCCGGAGGAATCCATGGATTATAAGAAGACCCTGAACCTGCCGCAAACCAAGTTTCCCATGAAGGCCAATCTCACCCAGCGTGAACCGCAGCTCCTGGAGGAATGGGAGCAGCATCATCTATTCGACGAGATCCGGAAACTTTCCCATGGACGTCCCCGGTTTATTCTGCACGACGGTCCGCCCTACGCCAACGGCCATATCCACATTGGTACCGCACTGAACAAGATTTTAAAAGATATCATTGTCCGATCCCGTCAGATGATGGGGTTCGATGCGGTTTATGTGCCGGGCTGGGACTGCCATGGCCTGCCGATTGAACACAATGTGGACAAGGAGCTGGGATCGAAAAAAAAGGCGTTGAGCCTCACCCAGGTCCGGCAGTTGTGCCGGAAATATGCCGAAAAATTCATCGATATTCAGCGGTCCGAATTCAAACGTTTGGGCGTTGTCGGCGATTGGGAAAACCCGTATCTCACCATGAGCTACGGCTACGAAGCCACGATTGCCGCGGAATGCTGCCGCTTTGCCCTCGATGGCAGTCTGTTCCGAAGTAAAAAACCCATTCACTGGTGCTGCAGCTGCCAGACGGCCCTGGCTGAAGCGGAGATCGAATACGAAGACGAAGCATCGCCGTCGATTTTCGTCAAATTTCCTTTCATCGACGACCTGGGCGATGTCGATCCCGTTCTCAAGGGACGCCGTGTCAGCTGTGTCATCTGGACGACCACGCCCTGGACCCTGCCGGCCAACCTGGCCATCGCACTGCACCCGGAATTTGGATACGCCGCGGTCGAAAGCGATGATGGTGACATCTACGTGCTGGCCAAGGATTTGGTGGCGTCCTGCATGACCCGTTTCGGCATGACCGACTACCGCATCGTGAGTGAATTGACGGCGGCATCGCTGGAGAAGAAGCGATGCCGCCATCCCTTCTATGACCGCGAGTCCCTCATTGTGCTGGGCGAGCACGTCACGCTGGACGCCGGCACGGGGTGTGTTCATACGGCGCCGGGGCATGGCCGTGAAGACTATGATGTCGGATTGGCGTACGGTCTTGATGCCTATTCACCGGTGGATGATCGGGGCGTGTTCACCGACGACGTGGCGTTGTTCAACGGGCAGTTCGTTTTCAAAGCCAATCAGGCGATTATCGATCATTTGAAGGCCACCGGCGCGCTGTTGGCCCAGGAAGATCTGTCCCACAGTTATCCCCACTGCTGGCGATGTAAAAAACCGGTCATTTTCAGAGCAACCCCCCAGTGGTTTATCTCTATGGAAAAAACCGGGCTGCGCCAAAAAACACTGAAAGCGATCGACCAGGTACAGTGGGTGCCGCGCTGGGGGCGGGAGCGAATCTATGGCATGATCGAGAACCGTCCCGACTGGTGTGTTTCCCGCCAGCGGGCCTGGGGCGTGCCGATCGCTATTTTTTATTGCGCCGATTGCGGCAAACTCCATGTCGACGACGCCATGATCGATCGTGTGCAAGCCCTGTTCGAGGCCCACGGGGCTGATGTGTGGTTCACGGAGGAAGCCGACAAACTGCTTCCCGCGGATGCCACCTGCGCCGGATGCGGGGGGCACGCGTTTACCAAAGAGACGGATATTCTGGACGTTTGGTTCGATTCCGGTGTCAGTCATGCGGCGGTGCTGGAAAAACGCGACAACCTCCGCTGGCCGGCCGATCTCTATCTGGAAGGCAGCGACCAGCACCGCGGATGGTTTCACAGCTCTCTTCTGACCGCCGTGGGGCTCCGCGGGACAGCGCCTTACCGGGCGGTCCTGACGCATGGTTTTGTGGTCGATGCCTCTGGACGGAAAATGTCCAAATCCATCGGGAACGTGATTGCGCCGAAGACCGTTATCGACAAGTTCGGGGCGGAGATTCTCCGGTTGTGGGTTTCAGCGGCAGATTACCGCGATGATATCCGGATATCGGATACCATTCTCAAACAGCTCAGTGATGCCTATCGCCGAATTCGCAACACCAGTCGCTTCGTGCTGGGCAACCTGTCGGATTTCAATCCGGACGAGGATACGGTGCCGTATGCCGATCTTCATGATATCGACCGGTATCTCCTGCACCGGCTCCAGGAACTGGTGCGGCGGGCCCGCAAGGCCTATGAAACCTATGAATTTCATATCATCTATCATGCCCTGCACAACTTTTGCGTACTGGACCTTTCCGCCTTTTATTTGGATATCCTCAAGGACCGGCTGTATACTTCGCCGGCCGCGTCGCTTGCCCGGCGCTCCGCCCAGACCGTCATGCTTGCCCTGCTGAGTGCCATGGCGCGCATGATGGCGCCTATCATGGCTTTTACCGCCGATGAAATCTGGCAGCACCTGCCATCCTGGCAAGGTAAGACCGCCAATGTCCATTTTACGGCCCTTCCCGAGGTCGATCCGGCATGGATTGACGAAACGCTGGATGAAAAATGGGGGCAGATTCTGATCATCCGAGGCGAGGTGACCAAAGCACTGGAAAAGGCGCGCGGCGACAAGTTGATCGGTCACCCCCTGGATGCCGCCGTGACGCTGGTCGCAGCGGGGAAGGCGTATGACGTGCTGCAGGAATACCGCCATCAACTGGGACATATTTTCATCGTATCCCAGGCGGTCCTGGCCGAGGCGGGCGCCTCCCTGGCTGATGCCTACCACAGTGAAGAAATCGAGGGATTGCAAATCAAGGTGGCACGCGCCGACGGCGACAAGTGCGACCGGTGCTGGATCCACGATCCCACCGTGGGGGAAGACGACGAGCATCCGACGGTATGCCTGCGCTGCCGGACCCATCTGGCGGAAATCGGCACCGCGATGATCGACGCATGAAAAGGGGTGACGGGCCAAAGCAGGGCGCCTCGCCGGTCTTTGAACCGGAACCGCCCTGGGTGAAATACCGGCGTCTGGGGTGGATTGCGGGAAGTGTGATCCTGTTGGATCAAATCACCAAATGGATCATTCTGGAGCGGCTGGATCTCTATCACGCGATCCCCGTCGTGCCCGGATTATTCAATATTACCCATGTCCAGAACCCCGGCGGTGCTTTCGGTTTTCTGGCCCAACAGAGCCCAGTGGTGCGGGGCATTGTTTTTCTCCTGATGTCGTTTCTGGCGGTATGCCTTATTTTCTGGTTTTACCGGAAAACCCCATCGACCCACCGCTGGCTGGCGGTTGGTTTCGCGCTGATATTCGGCGGGGCTATCGGCAATTTGATCGATCGGGTGCGCTTCGGGCGCGTGGTCGATTTTCTGGATTTCTATATCGGCACCTGGCACTGGCCGGCATTCAATGTGGCGGACAGCGCCATTACAACCGGCATTGCGATTTTCCTCTTGTACGTCGTTTCCGGTCGGATGCCGGAATAGCGCCACCTTTCTGTTAACGGATCGATAGCCGGTTTTCCGGCGGCAGGCAGTACCGGCTGGTTTTGCAATGCCAAACCGTCCTGATCCGTTAACGATTCCTCGACGCCTCTTGTGCGGACAGACCATGACAGATATCCATTATCAGGATTTGGCGCGCTTTCTCCAGAAAGAGGGGACCCGAAGGGCCCCGGCCTGGCCGTCGGTGTGGCTTCTGTTCGGTGAGGAGATGCTTTACAAAAAAGCGCTGGAGAAAGTGTTGGCCGCCATTCTCGGCGATGCCCCGCGCCATACGACCTACGAGGCCATCGACGGGCTGAATGAGAATGTGCGTGGCGCGTTGGAACGTATCAATACCTTTTCGCTTCTGTCCGACCGTAAAATTGTGGCCCTCACGGATGCGCGCATTTTCCATTCCCGGCAAAACCTCGACCGCTTGTGGGACCAGGCAGCCCGTGCCGGCAAAGCGGGTGAAATGAAAAAAGCGGCCCGTCTTTTTCTGGATTTTCTGAACATCCACCGTTTGGCGCTTGATGATCTGGGCGGGGCGTCACCCGAGACCGTGTTGAAGCAGTCCGGTGCCGGCGACGATATGGAGTGGGTTCCGGCCGTGTTGGACTATTGCCGGCAGAGGGGTCTCGATGTCCCTTCCGCCGCCAACCCGCAACAGGAATTGCAGGATGCCGTTGAGCGGGGCTTCCCCGCCGGACATCATCTGATGATCACGACAGACCTGGTGGATAAACGCCGGACCCTTTACAAAACCATTCGTGAAAACGGGCTGGTGGTGGACTGTGCCGTTCCCAAGGGAGACCGCAAGGCCGACCGCACGGTCCAGGACGCCGCGTTGGATGCGGCGGTGGAGGACGTCCTGCGGGATAGCGGCAAACGGATGGATCCGGCGGTCCGCCGCGTGATGTATGACATGACGGGTTTCGATTTGCGAACCGTTGCCGCCAGCGTGGAAAAACTGGTGAATTTCATCGGCGACCGGCATGCGATCGAAACGGCGGATGTGCGACATGCCCTTGAGCGGACGCGCCGCGACCCGTTGTATGAACTGACCGAGGCGGTCTCCAATCGCAATTTGAGCCAATCCCTTTTCTTTCTTCAATCCCTGCTGACCGGTGGCGAGTTCGATCATCCCTTGCCGCTTTTGGCGGCGATCACCAACCAGATGCGGCGTCTGTTGGTGGCCAAAGATTTTGCGACCAGCACGTTTGGCCGCGTCTGGCATGCCGGATGCGCATACCCGCAGTTTCAATCCCAGGTGATGCCGGCCATCAAGGCCTTTGATGATGATTTGCTGGCCAAGATCGATGCCTGGGATCAGGCATTGACACCCGTCCCGTCGTCGGCGGGCAAAAAAAAACGCGCCGGCAAAAAGAAAAGTACGGCCCGCTCGGATCTCTTCCTGGCGGGGAAAGGCCGCAGTCCTTATCCGATTTACAAGACACTCCAGAAAGCGGAACGGTTTACGCACTTGGAATTGACCGAAGCCGTGCGGCAGCTCAGCGAAGCGGATCGTCAAATGAAGCGCTCCGGCCTGTCGGGCCAGTTAATCCTGGAAAAGGTCATTTTTTCGATTTGCCAGGCGGAACAATCCGCCAAACCATCGGGGAAAGCAGGACCTCATCGGCCATCAAGCCGGCGCTGACCAACGTTTGGGAGGAGATCGCATGCCAAAGACGAAAATCGTATGTACGATCGGACCGGCCAGCAGTTCCCCCGACACGATACGGGCGATGATCCAAAACGGCATGAATGTGGCCCGGCTCAATTTCTCCCACGGCACCCATGCGGATCACGCGGATAAAGTTGCCTTGATAAGGGCCATCGCGGCTGAGCTCAATCAGCCGGTTGCCATTTTGCAGGATCTGTGCGGCCCCAAAATCCGGGTCGGCAGGATACCGGATCCGGGGATTGAGCTCAAGCCCGGTGAAACCTTCACCCTGACCAGTGACGATGTGATGGGGAATCATCGCCGGGTCGCTGTTTCGTATCGAGGCCTGCCCGCCGATGTCAATGTCGGCGACCGTCTGCTCCTGGCGGATGGCATGATGGAATTGGAAGTCATGCACAGCGCCGGATCCGATATCACGACCCGTGTCGTTACCGGCGGTCTGCTGACATCCCACAAAGGCGTCAACCTGCCGACCGGAAGCATACGGATCAAGGCGCTGACCGACAAAGATCGAACGGATCTTGCGTTTGGACTGGCGCATGACGTGGACTATGTGGCCCTGTCTTTTGTGCGCTCGGTGGACGATATTCATGAAATCAAGGCCCTGATTGCCGACCAGGGACGCCGGACGCCCGTTGTTGCCAAAATCGAAAAACACGAGGCGTTGGACCACATCGATGCGCTTATCGACGCAGCGGACGCGGTCATGGTGGCCCGGGGCGATCTTGGGGTTGAAATTCCGCTGGAAAAAGTACCCAACATCCAGAAAATGATCATCAACAAGGCCAACCGGCGCGGCCGTATGGTCATTATCGCGACTCAGATGCTGCGGTCCATGGTGGATGCCCCCCGTCCTACCCGGGCCGAAGCCGCGGATGTGGCCAACGGGGTGCTCGACGGCGCCGATGCCGTCATGCTGTCCGAGGAAACCGCCACCGGGCTTTACCCCGTGGCGGCAGTCCACTATATGACCAATATTATCCGGGCCGCCGAGGAACAGTTTCCTTACCAGCGCTATCGGAATAAACTTCAGGATCTCGATATTTCGCAATCGGTGGCTGCCGCTGCCTGCAGTCTGGCCGACAGTCTGAATGCGGCCGCCATTGTCGCCACCACCCGATCCGGGGCCACGGCCCGGCATGTGGCCCGGTTTCGGCCGCGCGGACTGATTATTGCCTTGTCTCCCAGCGAAAAAACCGTTCGCCGGCTGACCATGTGCTGGGGGTGCATCCCATGTTATTTGCCCCTTACCGATGACACCGATGAAATCATTGAAAAAGCGGCCGAGTCGGCCCTGAAGACCGGCCATGTGAAGGCCGGCGATGTGGTGGTGATCACCGGCGGGCGTCCCCTCTATGCCGCCGGCACCACCAATATGCTGTGGGTCAAGCGGCTTTGATGACACGATGGGTTTTGCGGCAGGAGTTTTTATTCTCAAACCCATTCGAAATGAAGGACCGTCATGGGATTCATACGACGTCAGGAAGAAAAACTGGCCGCCCGGCTGATTCAGTGGCACCAGCAACAGCAGGCCGATGCGTCTCTCTCACCGGAGGAATTGTCCCAAAAAGCATCCCTGCTGGTTGATGAGGCCCATCGGGTCGCCCGTCATCGCGGCCAAAACGTGTTGACCATCATGAAGGAAATGGTTGCCGACGTATTGAAAAAATAAGGCGCCTGCTTAAGGGAAAACAGTTTCGAACTGAACGACCATGCAGTTTCCGAGGCCGAGTTATATATTGAAATCTGACCGATGGCATGCTATGCACCCAAGCTTGAGTTGATGGGGTCCGCACGAATGGATTTCGCTCATCGCTTCATCCACCGAAGAGACAAACTAAAAGGAGGTTGTCATGCGAAAAGGCTTTCTGGCACTTGTAGCAGTCCTTGTTTTGGGGTTGGCCCTGGCACCCTGCGGCTTGGCCGCACAGAAAACGATCAAGATTGGGATCAATGCACCGATTACCGGGGATATTCCCAAGGTTGGTGAAGGTTCCAAATACGCCGCGGAAATGTGGTTGGAAGATATCAAAGCGGCCGGCGGCCTTGACGTTGGTGGCGTCAAGTACGATGTCGAAGTGATCATCGAAGACAATGAATCCAAACCCGAGTCGGCTGCCAAAGCGGCGACCAAGCTGATCACCGAGGATGAAGTGCTGGCCATCGTGGGGCCGCAATCTTCCGCCCAGGCCATTCCGGCCGGTGAAATGGCCAACAACTTCGGCACACCCATGATCAGCCCCTGGTCCACCAATCCGGATACGACCAAAGACCGTCCCTTCGTTTTCCGGGGCTGTTTCCTGGATCCTTTCCAGGGACCGGTGGTGGCAAACTTTATCAAGGAAGAGTTCGGCTTCACCAAGGCGGCGGTTCTTTACGACGTCGCCAGCGACTATCCCAAAGGGCTGGCGGAAGTTTTCAAAGAAGCCTGGGAAAAAAACAACGGGCCTGGTTCCGTGGTGGCTTTTGAGAGCTTCACAACCAAGGATGCCGACTTCAGCTCCCAGCTGACCAACATCATCAACTCCGGCGCGGAAGTCCTGTTTACGCCCCAGTACTACAACGAAGTGGCCCTGATCGTTCAGCAGGCCCACGAGTTGGGCTGGAAGAACCCGATTGTTGGCAGCGACAGCTGGGGATCGGCGGAAACGGTCAAACTCTGTGGTGAAGAGTGCTACGGTCTGTTTTTCACCACTCACTATGCCGCGGCCGGTGCCACGGGCGCTACCAAGGCATTCATCGATCGCTATAACCAGAAGTATGGCTACGTTCCGGACGATGTCGGTGCATTGACCTGGGATTCCCTTCGCATCGTGCAGGCCGCTATCCAGGGCACGGGCGGATTGAGCGGCGATTTGAAAAAAGACCGTGAAGCTGTCAAGGATGCGATGGCCAACATCAAAGAGTTCGATGGCATCACTGGTAAAATGACCTTTACGCCTGACGGCGATCCGATCAAGTGTGCCGTCATCGTTCGTATCAGCGACAAGGGTGAATTCGAGTTTTATAAATCAGTTTGCCCGTAGATTAGTCTGTTCGTCGTGGTCGGTCGTCGGAATTCAGACGCCGACCGCGACACCATATGTGAGATTACGCTTTCCGCACGGGAAAGCGAATGACGGGCGCAGCGATTCACCTGCGCCCGCCTTTTTGAGAGAAGACGAGGAGTTCACTCGATGCAGTTATTTCTCCAGAATCTGATCAATGCCCTGCAGTGGGGCAGTTTTTATGCCTTGATCGCCTTGGGGTATTCGATGGTCTACGGTATCCTGATGCTGTTCAATTTCGCCCACGGTGATATTTTCATGGTCGGCGCCTATATCGGCTTCGGCGTGGCCACGGGGTTGACGGCACTGGCCGCCATGGGGACGCTGGCGTTGCCCAACTGGGTCATTCTGGTATTGACCATTCTGATTTCCATGTTCCTGACATCGTTTGTGGGCATGCTGGTGGAGCGCATCGGCTACCGCCCGCTGCGTGAAGCACCACGGGCGTCGGCGGCCATTACCGGACTTATGATCGGTATCATCCTGGAGACCGGCAACCTGGCGATATTGGGAGCCGAGCGCATTCGATTTCCATCTCTGATCAAATCGACCACCTACGATTTGGGCGGGGTCTTTGTCACCAATAAAAAGATCATGATCGTGGTGGTTTCACTGGTCTTGATGCTGGCCTTGAATGAGTTTATTCGCCGCACACGCTGGGGCATGGCCATGCGCGCCATGGCCTTTGACTATGTGGTGATTCCGCTGATGGGGGTGCCGCTGAATACGATTGCCAGTCTGACCTTTGCGCTGGGGTCGGGGTTGGCGGCGGCAGCCGGCATCATGTTTGCCATCGCCTATCCCGTGCTGGATCCTTATATCGGAATCATATATGGTTGGAAGGCTTTTGTGGCCGCCATTCTGGGAGGGAGAGGGTCTGTCAAAGGGGCTTGTCTGGCAGGGTTTCTCCTGGGGTTTATCGAGATCTTTGTGGGCGCCTACATGCCGTCCTCGGTCCGTGATCTGATCGCCTATTCCATCATCCTCTTGATCCTGGTTTTTCGGCCCCATGGCTTTTTCGGGGAGCCACACAGCGCAAAGCTGCGGCTATAGAGCGACATGCGGTGAGTGTTCGATATAAGTTTCTGTTACTGCGATTGAACGAGGGTTCACTATGGTAGAAAAAAATAGCGCATCGCCGGGCAACCCGCCGAAACGCTTTCTTCGGTTAAGGCAGTTTTTAGGTGATGTCCCCCTGCTGGCCTGGCTGTTTGGCGGGTTGATTTCCGTGTTGATTGAACAACAGGTTGGCGAGCGTTTGGCAAACCTCCTGGGGCTGCCCAAGATTCCCGTTCTGTTCGGATTCATGCTGGCCATGAAAGAACCGTTATTGTTGCCCGGTGCGCTGGCGTATGTTCTGGTGCTTTACATTTTAACGATTGTACTGATTGGAAAAATTACGGCGCGACCCTTCAACCTGATGGCGGCCAAGATGATCCAGTGGCCCATCGCGATCCCGGTCATCCTGCACCTCGTCGTTTTATACGCGATAATGCATTTCTGGGCCGATATCAGTCTGTACCGCGAGCTTACGCTCAAACTGACACTGATCGCCATCATGCTGACCCTCAGCTTGAACATTATCAACGGATACATGGGGGAATTTTCCTGCTCGCATCCCGGATTTATGTCGCTTGGCGCTTACGGGGCCTCCGCCGTCATGGTTCTGTTCTTTGTCAATGACCGGCTGTTCGGTGACGCCATCCTGCCGGAGGTCTTGGGCCCCTTTCTTTTTCCGTTGGCGTTGATCCTGGGAGGGATTGTGGCGGCCCTGGGGGCACTCTTGATCGCGATCCCGTCCTTTAAAACCCGCGGGGATTATCTGGCCATTATTTCGCTGGCGTTCATGTTCATCGTTAAAAGCCTGTTCGAAAATTTGCAGTTCCTGGGAGGCGCACGAGGTCTTAAAGGGCAACCGGATTTGGCGAACCTGCCAACGGTGTTCATCTGGTTGGTCATCTGCGTGTGGGTGATCAACAATTTCGTGCGCTCCACCATGGGGAAAGCCTTGAATGCGGTACGGGATGACGAGTTGGCGGCCGAAGCCATGACGGTGAATACCCGCCGCACTAAAATGGTGGCCTTTCTTTTTGCCGCTTTCTGGGCCGGGGTGGCCGGCGGGCTCTTCGCCCATACCGTCCGTTTCATCAACCCCAACACCTTCGGGGTGCAGCGCCTGGCGGAAATCCTGGCCATGGTGTATTTCGGCGGATTGAACTCGGTTTACGGCTCGATCGTGGGCGCGGTGAGTCTCAACCTGCTCGGCGAAATGCTGCGTCCTCTGGCCCTGTTCAAATGGATCATCATTCCGCTCCTGCTTATTTTGATCATGATCTATCGACCCACCGGACTGGTGGCGTTTAAGGAATTTGATGTCCGCAAACTGATTCAACCCAAGCGGAAACCGGAAAAAGAGGTATAGCATGCCGTTGCTTCAAGTGGAGAATATGACCCATTATTTTGGGGGACTGCGGGCAGTTCACAATTTCAATCTGGAAATCGAACCGGGGCAGATCCGGGCCCTGATCGGACCGAACGGTGCCGGCAAAACCACCATTTTCAACCTGATGACGGGGATCTATACCCCCACGGAGGGGCGCATCATTCTGGACGGCCAAAACATCGTCGGCCTGCAGCCCCATTCCGTGGCGTCCCGAGGATTGGGGCGGACATTCCAGAACCTGTGTCTCTGGCGCCACATGACCGTTCTGGAGCACGTCATGATGGCGCGATACTCGCGTCTGACCTACGGCCTGGTTGGCGCTTTTTTTGGTACAGCGTTGCGTAATCGCGAAGAAGCGGCCAGCAAGGCCAAAGCCATGGAATTGCTGGATCTGATGGATATCGCCCATCTGGCGGATCAAACCGTTACCAATCTTCCTTACGGCGCCCAGCGCCGGGTCGAGATGGCCCGTGCTCTGGCCAGCGAACCCAAGATTCTTTTTCTGGACGAACCGACGGTCGGCATGACCCCCGAAGAACTGGACCAGATGCTGGGGATTATCCGCACACTTCATCGGGACCTGGGATTGGCGATCTATCTCATCGAACACCGGTTGAAAATTGTCATGGAACTTTGCGAAAGAATCCAGACCCTCGTTTTCGGTGAGGTGATCGCGGAAGGAACCCCGGAGGAAATCCAGAAAAACCCCAAGGTGATTGAAGCCTATTTGGGCAAGGAGGCGGTGCATTAATGCTAACGGTCGAGAATCTGAAAGTATCCTATGGCAATATCAAGGCCCTGCACGGAATCGACTTCACCATTGATGCGGGCGAAATCATCTGTATCATCGGTGCCAATGGCGCCGGCAAAAGCACCACCCTTTGGGCCATATCACGGTTGGTCAAAGTTGAAGACGGCACCCGGATGACTTACGACGGTAAAAACCTGTTGGAATATCCGGCGGACAAAGTCGTCAGCGAGTTGGGGATCACGCACGTTCCGGAAGGACGTCGTCTGTTCGGCAATCTGACCGTCATGGAAAACTTGAGATTGGCAACCTTTGCGCGGCGGGATGCGGAGCAGATCGAAAAAGACCTGGATCGGATGTTCGGCATTTTCCCTCGTTTGAAAGAACGTGAAAGCCAGAAATCCGGGACGCTGAGCGGCGGGGAACAGCAGATGCTGGCCATTGCCCGGGCCTTCATGAGCGGGCGTAAGATCATGCTCCTGGATGAGCCATCCATGGGGTTGGCACCCCTTCTCATGATGGATGTTTTTGACGCCCTCAAAGAAATCAACCAGCAGGAGGGCACGGCCATTATGCTCGTGGAGCAGAATGCCCGCCTGGCACTGCAGTTTTCAACGCGCGGATACGTGCTGGAAAACGGAAATCTTGTTCTGGAAGGTAAATCTTCGGAATTGCTGAACGACCCCGAGGTGCAGAAAGCCTACCTCGGCGGATGACCCGTATGGATTGCTGCTGATGCAACTACCGCCCGTGTGCTGAAGGCCCCGGGCGGTTTCTGTTTGGGGAGCAGGACTTGCCAAGTCATCGGCGGTTCCTATTATTGGATGGACGACTCAAACCAGGCACGGCCTCAAGACGACCACAACGATACGACGGGATGACGTGATCTCGTTCCAACCGATTTTTCAGGAGAATAGCATGGAGTTTCAACATGGCGCTATCGTATTCGCATCCCTGGCCGCAGATGCACTCGCGCTCGGTGCCCACTGGATTTACGATACCGGTCAAATTGATGCCCAGGTCGGGCGGGTGGACACCTTACGGGCACCGTTGCCCACGTCATTTCACAAGACCAAGACCAGGGGTGACCTGACCCATTACGGCGATCAAACCGTTGTCTTGCTGAACGCTCTGGCCGAATCCGGTGGTTTCTCAGAGGACGTCTTTGCCCGGATGTGGCGAGAGCTGCTTGCCGCTGATTACAACGGGTATCGCGATCACGCGACCAAGGAAACGCTGAAACAATTTGAAGAGGGGCGTCTCTTGGCGGATATCGGTTCATCCTCCTCGGATCTTGGTGGGGCGGCGCGCATTGCGCCCCTGGTCTATTTTTACAGGAACGACACGGATGCCATGGTGGCCGCCGCAAGGCGGCAGACCGCCATGACACACCGCAACACGGACGTGATCGACAGTGCCGCTTTTTTTGCGCAGGTGACGGCGGCTGTTCTGGGGGGACAGGAACCAACAGCCGCGCTGCAGGATGTGGCCCGCTTGGGTTTTGATCGCCCCCCCTTTAAGCACTGGGTCTCCGAAGGCCTGGGCAGTCATACGCGCGACACCCGGGCCGCCATAGGACAATTCGGACAGGCGTGTGACGTATCGGCCGGATTCCCTGGTGTCGTCCATTTGATTGCCAAGTATCAGGATAATCCGCGTGACGGGCTGGTTGAAAACGTTATGGCAGGGGGAGATTCCGCTGCCCGCGGTTTGCTTGCCGGGATGGTCTTCGGGGCTTATTGCGGGATGGATGCGATCCCCCAAGAGTGGGTGGCCGACTTAAACAGCAGGGGGGTGATCGAACGCTGTCTCAAGGGGCTGGAGCATCCACAAGCGGAATGATGCTGGGATGGTGAACAGGTTTTCCAGATTCACATCATACATACCACAAGACCGCTGTGATCTTCTACGGTATAGCGATGATTCAAGTTGGAAACGGTGTGAAAAAGGAGGGCATTGTGGCGGCATCGAATGACCTGAACTGCCGGAATATGGTCTGAGGTCACGCGATATGAAATGGCTTCTTGCAGCTCTGGCGCTTTTGTATGCGGTGAGTCCCTATGACCTGTTTCCCGACCTGATTGTTGGCTGGGGGTGGCTGGATGACATTATTGTGCTGGGTTTGATCTGGCACCTGTTTTTCAGGCGCCAGGGGGAAACTTCCGGACAGCCGGCATCAGACGGAAATCGCGATTCAGAAGGAGCACAGGATCGTTCGCAACGGTTTGCATCGGATCAGACCGCGGATCCTTATACGATTCTGGGGGTACCGGAAGGGGCCAGCCAAGAGGATATCCGGGCGGCCTATCGGCAATTGGCCGCCCAGTATCACCCGGACAAATTGGCGCATTTAGGGGAAGAATTTCAGATCTTGGCCGAACAAAAATTCAAGGCCATCCAGTCGGCCTACGATACGCTGCGGCATCGCCGGTAATTCCCGCAAGGTATTATTCGGGTTCGTTTATAAGCATCGTGGCCGGGTCAAAACGGACCGCCGTGTCGCGGGGCGGCGTCTCAAGGCCCTTTAGAATGCGGATATGGATGTCCTCGCCGTCCGGCACCAGTTGAACGGACACATCGAAAAGGTCCTGCAACGATGCCATCTGGGGCGGCATGCCATCCGGCGTAGGCGCTTCATGGCGGTGCGTGCGAACGGTGAACCAGCAGCGTACACCGGTGGCCGCGCTCAGATCCTTCAAGTCCTTGATCAGATCACGGACATCGTTATCGAAGGGGACGCCGTCCACGATAAGGGTGTGGGGACGGAAAATGTTTTGCTCGATCAGGTCTGTCATACGCTCTTTAAGCTTCGGCACACTGAAGCCCTCCACCTTGAACGTCATGATGAACCGGCGGGGCAGCAGATCGTCCCAAAGGGGCGCGGAGACTTGCACATTACGTTTTTCAGCCAGAAGGTTAAAAACTTCCCGATACCAGAGCGTGACTTTTTCAACGGGATCGTCCAGGCTGATGTGCAGGATGTTGCGGTCCCGAAGCATGGTATGCAGTGCAATCTGAACCAGGAAGGCGGTTTTGCCGATGCCCGCCCGGGCCAGGACGGCGCCAAACGATCCGTCCGGCAAGCTGTCTTCCGAAGTCAGCCCCAACTGATGGAGGGGATTTCTTAGAAGCAAATCTTTTTTCATCATGGTCAGGTTCCTTTCCCTGATGGAGATGACCTGCCCGACCGATTCCCATAACGGGTGCTGACTGCCTTCGGATGCTGATGTCGGTCCGGCGGGTGGCATCCGACGACCCTTGGCCGGTCGGATGATGTTTGATCCTATAACTTTAACCAATAATTTCTCCACGGAACATAAGCAACACCGGAAAC
The DNA here is from genome assembly GCA_014237395.1 of Desulfobacteraceae bacterium. GTDB lineage: Bacteria > Desulfobacterota > Desulfobacteria > Desulfobacterales > UBA5852 > JABZFP01. The sequence continues at coordinate 83,761 of JABZFP010000019.1, forward strand.
CCCGTCATCGGATCGCCACTTCTCCCATGCGCCGCACGTCGGAGTCCTCAGGCAACGTTTTTCTTTTCTGCCTGACGCTGTTTCTCGAGCTCTTCAGCGACCGATTGCGGCACCTGACGGTAGGTGGCAAATTCCATGGTGAACTGGGCCTTACCCTGGGTCAGTGAGCGCAGCACAGTAGAATAACCAAACATCTCCGCGAGGGGTACCTGGGATTCGATGGCGCATTGGGTGCCTTCATCCTGGGAGCCTACAATCATGCCGCGCCGCTGGTTCAGCGACCCCATGGCAGACCCCTGGAATTCGGTGGGTGTTTCGACGACGACCTTCATGACCGGTTCCTGGATAACCGGTTTGGCCTTGAGATAGCCTTGCCGGAAAGCACCTCGGGCGGCCGCCTGAAACGCCATATCGGATGAATCCACCGCATGGGAGGCACCGTCGTTGATAACAACTTTGACGCCGGTGACCGGAAATTCCATTTTGGGTCCTTTAGACAGGCAGTTGCGGAATCCCTTTTCGCAGGCCGATATATACTGCGTGGGAATGGAGCCCCCCACGACCTTGCTTTCGAATTCAAAGTCGCCCTCGCCCAGGGGTTCCATATAACCGGCTATTCGAGCGAACTGGCCGGAACCGCCGGTTTGCTTCTTGTGTAAATAATCGAATTCCGCCTGGGCGGTGATGGTTTCGCGATAGGCCACCTGAGGCTTACCGGTGGTGACGGCGGCCGCGTATTCACGTTTCATGCGTTCGACATAGACTTCGAGGTGAAGTTCACCCATGCCGGAAATGATGGTGTCGCCGGTTTCTTCGCTGACAAACGTTCGGAAAGTGGGATCTTCCTTGGTGAAGCGGTTCAACGCCTTGGACATGTTGATTTCGGCTTTGTGGTCATTGGGCTTGATGGCCAGGGATATGACGGGTTCAGGGACATACATGGACGTCATGGTCAGGCTTTGGCCGGGAGCGACGAAAGTGTCTCCGGAAGCACAATCGACGCCAAACAGCGCGCCAATGTATCCCGCCGGAATGATGTCGATTTCTTCCATCTGATTGGCGTGCATCCGTGCCAGTCGGCCGATTTTGACTTTTTTGCCCGTTCGAACGTTGACCACCGTATCACTTTTAGCCAACCGCCCCTGATAGACGCGGATATAGGTCAACTGACCATACTGTCCGTCTTCCAGTTTGAACGCTAGCGCCACCAGCGGATCATCCTGTTTGACACTCAGGGTAATGGGGGTTTCATCGTGTTCGGTGTCCAGTGCGGTATTCTCGACGTCGGCGGGGCAGGGCAGGTAGCGGGTCACGGCATCCAGCAGGGGTTGAACCCCCTTGTTTTTATAGGCGGAACCGATAAGAACGGGGGTGATTCCCCGTTGCAGTACGCCTTCCCGTAGCGCTGTATAAATGAGTTCGACCGGAATATCCTGCTCTTCAAGGACCGCTTCCATCAAATCGTCTGAATACAAGGTGGCGGCATCAATGAGTTCCTCACGCCGCTGTGTGGCCTCTTCCCGCAATGCTTCGGGGATATCTTCAACGCGGAGCGTTTCACCGTTGTCACCATCAAAGTAAATGGCCTGCATGCGAACCAGATCGACAACGCCTTTAAAGTCGGCTTCCAAACCGATTGGGATTTGTAGGGGCACAGGTTTATGGCCAAGCTTTTCCTGCAACTGCCGAATCACGCGAAACGGGTTGGCACCACTGCGGTCACACTTGTTGATAAAGGCGATTGAGGGCACTTTGTAGCGCTTCATCTGCTGATCGACGGTGATCGACTGGGATTGGACACCGCCGACGGCGCACAGCACAAGAATACCGCCGTCGAGCACACGCAGGGAGCGCTCCACTTCAATGGTGAAATCCACGTGGCCGGGGGTGTCGATGATGTTGATTTCGTGCCCCAACCATTCACAGTAGGTTGCCGCAGACGCAATGGTAATGCCCCGTTCCTTTTCCAACTCCATGGAATCCATGGTGGCGCCCACGCCATCTTTTCCTTTGACGTCATGGATGGCATGAATGCGTTGGGTGTAGAACAGAATGCGTTCTGTCAGTGTGGTTTTACCGGAATCAATATGGGCACTGATACCGATGTTTCTAACCTTTTGGATATCCGTTTTCATGGTGCGATCCTCTAAGATAATAATCTGGAAGCAATTGCCAGGGTTCGATAGCCAGCACATAGCGTTGCTGATGAAGCCATAAAAAAATCACCCGGACCATTGACCCGAGTGACATATATCTACAATGCTATAGTTGAAATAGGTAAATATATAATATTGTCATTGTTTGTCAACCAAAATATTGACTTAATCGGCATATTTTGATTTACCTGCGATGATAATCAACATGGATTTCATCTCGTTAACCTGTTGTCACGACAGAAAATAAGTATGCGCCAAGCGCGATTTGCATCAGTATGGCGGCGCGGCCTGAGCGCGGCCTGGCCGATTTGCCTGGGGTATCTGCCTATCGGTATGGCCTTGGGCGTTCTGGGTCAAAAAGCCGGTTTGCATCCTCTGGCCATCGGCTTTATGTCGCTGATCGTATTCGCCGGGAGTTCCCAGTTTATTGCCGTGTCCATGATAAGCAGTGGTATACCGGCACTGACCATTGTGTTGACCACGCTCGTCGTCAACCTTCGCCACCTTCTGATGAGTTCCGCTTTGGCCATACCCTTTCGCGGACGGTCACGCAGACTGCTGACGCTGTTCGCTTATGGCGTGACCGATGAAAGTTTTGCCGTCAACTATCCTAGATTGCTCGACGGCAACTGGCAGATTGAGCATGCCCTGGTGGTCAATCACGCGGCTAATCTTACCTGGATTGCCAGCACCATCATTGGCGGTTATGGCGGGCAATATATCCCTGAGGGCGCATTCGGTATCGATTATGCCCTGATCGCCATGTTCATCTGCCTGCTCATTTTTCAGTTGCGTGGAAGGGTCTATCTGTTCACAGCCCTTGTGGCCGGTGTTCTGGCCGTCGGGCTCTCTCTTGTACTGCCCGGCAATTGGCACATTATTGCGGGATCCATGATAGCGGCAACCATCGGAACGATCATCAAACGACGCCACATGCGGTCCCCGCTATGATGCCTTTCTGGCCGGAATATGCTTTTATGATCGTTGGCATGGGGATTGTCACCTATTTGCCCCGTTGGCTGCCACTCATTTTACTAAGCCGACGGCAATTGCCGGAGTGGCTGGTGGACTGGCTCGATTTTATTCCGGTGGCGATTTTAAGCGCGCTGCTGGCCCCATTGCTGTTGACATCGGGGCCGGTGCCCCATCTGGACATTGGGCGTGCGGAACTTTTTGCGGCATTGCCAACGTTTGGGGTTGCCTTCTTGACCCGCTCGCTAGGGGGCACCGTGTTGGCGGGCATGCTGGCTTTCTGGCTCATTCAGATTTATTGGCTGGGTTAAGCAGGGCCTGTCCATATACGGTCAATTTTCTCGGCAACGGCGTTGCGAGAAAAATTGAAACCCTTTATTGTCAACGATATGTCTGCTGTTTAATTATTCGCCCGCCCTTATCTCAGCCAGATGCCCATATCCGCCGCGCCGTCATAACTCGATATCGACCTTGTTTTTTAAAGTTCAGGCGCGCCTGCCGGAATCAGACACACGAATACCAGTTTTTGAGAACCGCGATTGCGAATCTGGTGCACTTCATTGCCGGGAATAAATGCCACGGACCCCGCGCTAACGGCGTTCCATTGACCGTTCTGATACACCTCGCCATCACCGGCATGGAAAAAAATCTCATGTTCCCATTCATGCTGATGCTGCGGTGTATGACCTTCGGGTAAAAGTTCGAATACACGCATGCAGAAATTATCGGCACCGTCGGCCTTGCCTATGGCGACGCGACCTGTCACACCTTGAACGGTGTTTCCGTTAAACACTTGCGGGGCCGCATCCGAGTAGTGCATTATTTTCATCGTCGAATCCTTGCTGAAGTTCTGCCCAATGTCGGGCAATGATATGTCATCGTGCCTTGTCGTCTTGCATCGTCGAGGTGATGCCGTTTCCCCTATCGAATGATGGATTGGTGGTATTGATGGGGGCCTTTTGACCTGCCTTTCCGGTTCACCATCTGCCATGTGAATTTAATGCATCGTCGCATAATAGCAATGAAAAATGGTGCGACGCACTGAAAATATGCTCAAGTCTCAAGCAATTGTGCCCGAAATAGAGCTTTGCCATTTCGCTATCTCCAATGGTCGGTCCGAGGGCGATGGTCAACGAATGTTGAATTTTGAACCATCGACGTCGCTTGACTAAGCCGCGAATTTGGGATGAAATAAAGTGCCACATTGCGTTGAAAAGGTTTTTAAGGAGTCCGAAATGGATATCAATGTTTGCTGCTCCCAAAAAGTGGTCTCGGCCGAGGCGGCCATTGCACGGATCAAGCGGGGTAGCCGTGTTTTTATTGGTACCGGATGCGGTGAGCCCCAGCATCTGATCCGGGCCATGGTTAAAAATGAACAGCTGCAGGATATCATGCTTTACCAGATGATGTCTTCCACCTTTGCGGATTACGTGGATGATCCGGCCTTTGTGAATCGATTCAATCTCAAGCTGTTTTTCATCAGCAAGGCCATGCGAAAAGCGGCTTTTGAGGGAAAAATAGACTACATTCCGGCCTACCTGTCGAAAATTCCACGACTATTTTCCAGTCATCGCATTGGTTTGGATGTGGCCTTGGTGCAGGTCAGTCCACCGGATCACTTTGGGTATTGCAGCTTAGGGGTATCGGTCGATATCACGCGCTCGGCCATGGAACATGCCCAACTGGTCATTGCCCAGGTCAATTCTTCAATGCCCCGAACGTGGGGTGACAGTTTTGTGCATGTGGACGAAATCGATTACTTGGTTCCGCAAGATGAAGCCCTTGTCGAAACCATGACCTATCTCGAAGACAATCAAATCTCAATGCGAATCGGGCATTTCGTTGCGCAACTGGTGGAGGACGGGGCGACGTTGCAAATTGGTTTCGGGTATTTGCCCAATGCCATATTGCGCTACCTGGACCAGAAACACGATCTTGGCATTCATACCCAGCTTATCACGGATGGTTTGTTGCCGTTGTTTGAAAAGGGCGTCATCACCAACAAAAAGAAAACCCTGCTTCCCGGTCGGGTCGTCGCATCCTTGTGTATGGGGACCGAAAGGCTATATCGTTTCGTCGACAATAATCCGGCTTTCTATTTCCGATCATCAGAATTTGTAAACGATCCTACCGTCATCGCCCGTAACGACAATCTTATTTCAATCAGTAGCGCCCTCGAAGTTGATCTGACGGGGCAGGTTTGCTCGGATTCAATGGGACAGTTGTTTTACAGCGGCATCGGGGACCAGGTAGATTTTCTGCGGGGGAGTGCCATGTCGAAGGGCGGGTTTTCGATTATTGCCATGCCATCAACCGCGTGTAACGGGAATGTTTCCCGGATCGTTCCTTATCTCAGCGAGGGCGCAGGGGTGGCGACCACGCGCGCGGATGTGAATTTTGTGGTGACGGAATACGGGATTGCCGAACTGCAGGGAAAGAGCATATTTCAACGCGTGATGGAGTTGACGCAGATCGCTCACCCGAAATTTCGGGACCAGCTAATCCAGACCGCAAAAAACCGACATTACATTTTTTCGGATCAACTGCCGCCGGCACAAGAAGATCTCCTGTTTCTCGAAGGATATAAAACAACATTGGAGCTTAAAAGCGGTAAAACACTGCATTTTAGACCGTTGTTGCCGTCGGATGAATTCGCCTATCGAAATTTTTTTTACTCGCTCCAAGAGGATACCATTTATTATCGGTTTTTCTATCAGATGAAGTTGTTTTCACACGAGGTTATCCAGAAACAATGGGCCAGCGTCGACTATCGCAAAAACATGTCCATGATCGGGCTGGTTCAGAAAGCAGGACATCAGGAAATTGTCGCCATCGGGACGTACGCCCAAGAAGACGATACCAACGCCGAAGTGGCGTTCGTGGTCCGTGAGGATTTTCAGGGAATGGGAATTGCATCCTATCTTCTTGAAATCCTGGAAGGAATTGCCAGGGAGAATGATTATCGGCGATTTACGGCCACTGTATTGAAAGACAATCAAGCCATGTTGAATGTTTTTCGTAAACATTACCCAAATGCGCATATGACCATTACCGGCGGGAGCGAAGTGTCCGTTGTAATGGAATTCGATCCTGATAGGCCCCATGCGACCAACATGTCCACCGAGCCCCCTGCCAGGGAATAAAGAATGGACCGATTGGTATGAAGCAGATTGCCCCTGTGTTTTCAGGGATATCCAGCAGAGGGTTTTGAGTTTTTCCTTGATAAAACAGTATTTTTTCTGCTATTTATGAAAAGTTATCATTCATCGGGGCGTTTGTGGCGGCATAAAAATCGGGCAACGATGCGCTTGCGACATTACCGTATAAACCCTCAGTGGCGGCATTCACCTAAACGGGCTTGGGGCTGGGATGACCCATGGGGTGATGGAATTTACGATGATAAGCTTCCATCAGCTTAATATGATTATAAAATATTGCCGATAGACGATCATTTGACATGATGTAAAGACGGTATGCGCTCGACCTAAATATATTCAGGGAGGTATTTCAATTGTCTTATACGCTTGGCCAGAAACAGCTTGATAGTATTGATGAAATTCTTCAGACCGATCTGGTCGACATTGGCGTCCATTGCGTTTTCCTCATCGATATGTCGGGCAATATCATTGCCAGTCTTGATGATGGAGAGAATAAACACGATATTTATTCCCTGGCGGCACTGGCAGCCGGTAATTTCGGGGCGGTAAGCGCAATGGCCAAAATCGTGGGGGAAGGTGAGTTTTCCCTGCTGTTTCATAAAGGGAAAAAAGAGAATATTCATTTCAGCAAGGTTCTCACGGAATTTTTGCTGATCACGCTTTTTGGCAACGATCTTTCATTGGGCTTCCTTCGATTGAAAGTTGCTGAATCCGTAGAAAAAATCAAAAAAATATTGGAACCTATCCACACCCCATAATCGCCAGCTGGCCACGGGTGTTTTAATGATCATCGACTGAAGACGATAGGTGATATTTCAATGGCATTTGTAAATTTGAAAAAGAAGGAAGTCCAAGTAAAAATCGTCTACTATGGACCGGGCCGTGGCGGTAAGACCACCAACCTCGAATATATCTACAACAAGTTCAACGAGCGCATTCAAACTGAGATGGTCACCGTTAAAACGCACGGGGATCGGACGTTGTTTTTTGACTTTCTCCCCATCGATATCGGGAAAATCAATGGATATACAGCCAAGATGCAATTGTACACCGTACCTGGACAGGTAAAATACAATGCAACGCGCCGTCTCGTTCTGAGAGGTGCGGATGGCATTGTATTTGTGGCGGACTCGATGGCGGTCCGAAGAGAAAAAAATATCCTTTCATTAAAAAATTTACATGAAAATCTTAAGAACTATAAAAAAAGCATCTTTGCCATCCCGCTGGTATTTCAATACAACAAAGTCGATCTCACGGAGCAGGGAATTCCCCTGCTACCCTTTGCAACGATGGAGAAGGACCTCAACAGCCAACTGAAACGTCCGGCCTTTGAGGCCAGTGCCGTGACCGGTACAAACGTGGTTTCGACCCTCAAAAAAATTATCACCATGACCATGGCCTCTATCAAGGATGAATTAAAATAGGAGATGTCTGTGAACAACGACGCCAAAAAAAGCAAAGTTGACAGCGATCTGGAAAACCGACTCGACACGCTTTTTGATGATGACGATCAGGCGGAAAAACCCCTTGTTAGTCATGGTCCCTCAGAAGATCCATTGGATGAATTAAAGTCATTGGTGATGTCCATCGAGTGGGAAATTACGGACGACGTGATGGCGCGTTTTATCTCTCAGATCGATTTACTCAAAACACGCTTTGAGGAAGATCGAATTTTAGTCATGTTTCTTCAATTGCTGGGCTCTTTGGGACTTTACGTAAAAACAAATAAAGGCAAAGCACATCCTATCTCGTTCAAGCTCCTTAACTCCGTCTATAATAGCTTTGAAACTGCCGTGTCACCGGGGAAAATTTCACCTTCCGAAAAGAAAAAATTGTTGTATGTCGAGTTGAACAAATACAAAGAGTTAAAAGAGCAAATTGATGCTACCCGTGGTGGCGAAACCGAACCACCGCATGGTCCTGCCGCGCCAGTTGGGTTGGCAACCGGCCAGGAAAAAAAGGATCGTGCCTCACGCGAAGCTGCTGCAACGGGCAATCCTTCATCGGCCAGCGCTATCGTGACCCAGAAACATTTCGATGAGGTCATGGACGCCTTTAAGTCTCTGCTCAGGAAGGAACTCAATAGCATCCGTGAAGACATAGCGCGTCTGGCAAAAAAAAATAGGACATGAATGTTCCGAGCGGTTTAGGGAGAGCCCGTGGTAAGCGGGTGCTTGCGCCATTGGCCGACGATCGCATACGAATTCGGTAAAAAATTTGGGGGAGGTAAGCGATGGATTTGTCGTCCGGTGATATTTCGGAACTCGTCTTCAAACCCGTTGTACGTGACGATCTGGGTAACTTTTCTCTTGACGGCCATATGTTAAGCGTTCTCATGGCATTGGATGGGAAAAGCACGATCGGGAAGGTTGCCCAACAATCGGGTCTGAACATGGCGACCATGCGGGATGCCACAAAAAAACTGGTTGAATTGAAGCTAATCGAAAGAATTGAAGGTTCCGGAAGTGTCCTGGACCATGATTTTATATCATTTCTGATTTCTGAATTATCACTTGCCATCGGTCCTTTAGGCGAGGTGATTGTAGAGGATGGCGTTGAAGACCTCGGTTTCACAAAAGCCAATTTTCCCACGCATCGTGCTGCGGAACTGGTCAATTTACTTGCGCAAGAAATTCAGAGAGATGAAAAGCGCACTGAATTTAAGCAGCGCATGGTGAAGAAAATACGAGAGAAAAGATACTGAGTCGATCAACGAGGAAACGCAAAGCATTAGGCTGATTTTATCCGTTCGACCATGTTTCTGAGATGAATGGTTTGAGCGTAATTACCGGCTATTGAGATATGCTAGCAAACTGGCGATATCGCAGACAAGGAGTGCGGCTATGATCGTTATTTGTGAAGAATGTGGCAAAAAATACAAAATCGACCCCGGGAAAATCAAGGGGGAACAAGCCCGCTTTAAATGCAAAGCCTGTTCTCACATCATCACCGTGAATAAGGTTGAAAACAGGCGCGAACCGGAACCGACTGTGGAACCCGAGACCATGGATTCTGCTGTTGCTGATTCCACCGAGGTGCCGGAAGAAACCATCGATAAATCCGAGCCGCCTTCCCAGGTCGTTGAACCATCAGCCCCTCCTGTGGCCGACCGCATTGATCGTCGTAAAAAGAAAGCGGGCATGGGGCTGACCACCAAGGTGATTCTTCTTATGCTGCTTGTTAGTCTGCTGCCGGGAACGATTTATTTTATTCTTTCGTTTAAGCAGGCCAATGACCGTATCGTCAGTGATACAACTCAGATGGGCATGCAAACCGCCGGGGTGCTCGCCGATGAAGTCGATGAGTGGCTTGATAAAAACATCCGTGTCCTTAACACCGTGGCGCAAATGCCGGGTATTCAATCAATGAATCGTTTTGAACAGGAAATTCTTTTGCAAACGGTTCAGAAAGAATATCCTTGGATGTATCTTGTTTTTACGACGGATATCAATGGGATGAATGTGGCCCGAAATGATGGGAAAGAATTAAAAGATTACTCGGATCGCCAATACGTCCAGGATATTACTTCAGGAAAAGACCTCACCTGGCAAAATTTGATTGGTAAAACATCGAAACAACCCGCGTTGGTTATTGCGGTGCCTATCCGGAAAAACAATCAGACCATCGGGGTGATGGCCGCGGCCATGACACGTGATGCGATCAGCCAGCGAATTGCAAATTGGCGCCAGGGAAAAACAGGATACGCATTTCTGGTCGATCAATACGGGAAGGTTGTGTCCCATCAATTGAAAGAGTTCGTTGAGGAACAAAAGGATCTAAGCAATCATCCGCTGGTCAAGGCCGCTAATGCCAATAAGAATAGCATGATTGAATTTAAAAATGACAATGGGCGTGATGAGATCGGTTTCTCCAAAACAACCCAACTGGGATGGGCGCTTGCGATCCAACAGGAAAAAAATGAAGCATTTGCCATTCTCAAAGAATCGCAAATGTTCGCTTTCGCTTTGATGGGCGCAACTTTTATCGTTGTCCTTATCATTGCCTATATCGCAAGCCGCGCAATTGTTACACCAATACGCAAATTGACGGATGCGGCCAACCGCATCAGCGTCGGCGAACTCGGTGTTGAAATTGAAAACAAGTCCAAGGATGAAATCGGCGACCTCGCAGAGGCCATTACGAGAATGCAAGACAGCATAAGGTTGTCCATTGAAAGGCTTAGACGTCGGCGAAGATAGGACCGGCACCCTTCCGGAATTTTGGGCTTTCGGGCAGCCGTTGGGAAATATGCCGCCAACCTTTTTGATTACCGAAACTGTCATTTTGATGACTAGGAACGATTTGAATGTTTGTTACACCTAAAGAAAATCCAATCTTTGCAAGTTTAAATAGCTATTATGTCAACATTGAACGGTTGATTGAACATTTTCAAGGTGAAGTTGGTTGCGGTGCTTTGTCTTTTAAATCTTCATCTTCGGAAGGGATATTATTTTTTGACAAAGATGAAATCCTCAATGGTATTTACTTTCAAAAAAATAATGAGTTAACCGGATCTGAAGCGGTAGATCAACTCATTCAATTATCGGAATCCACCAATTTTTCATTGAATGTCTACCTTCTCCGGGCAGAAGATATTTACTTTTGGTCAACGATGCCAAATGCTCAGCGCATCTATCAGGATCTTACCACGGAGTTTACCGATCTTGAAGGTTTGATCAAAAAAATGAAATCTGAAGGACTCACGGGGTTCATTGAAGTCGTCATCGGAGATGCCAATGGGGAAGGCCTGATCTTCTTCAACAATGGTCAAGTATCGGGAGGATCTTATTCTTGGGGTAGTGGTGACAGTCGGCGAGAAGAGGAAGATCAAGAAAAACTCGTTCAATTGACGAAAGACCATGGGGGCGCATTTCATGTCAGTCGCATCCCGATGGACGAAAAGAATATCGCCAGTGAAACAGATGACGATCTGAATCCAGAGGAAGTTTTAGAGAAGCCATCAACACGCATTGTTACGGCAATGGAAGAAATGATGGCTATTTTCGAACGAACCGTTAGCGCACAAAAAAACATTCCGTCTGATTTTGCGACATTGTTAAATCGAAAATTTGTTGAGAAGGCTGACCGCTATCCCTTTTTGGATCCTTTTGCCGCTGAATTCAAATATGCCGAGGAAAAAATTAAGTTCGATGGCGATACGACGGATAAAGAACTGACACAGGGCGTTTTAGAGTCCATTAAGGAGCTTGCTGCTGAACTAGATGCGTTGACGCAATTCAAAAGCAACCTTGTGACCTGGATGAAAAAATATAGCGAAGAAGTTAAATTATTTGACATAAAGCTTTAACGAATGCTGCTTGATTATGAATGTGGCTTATTGACCCCCCTAACCGTAATGAATTTATGTTGTCTCAATCGAATATCGCACGAACCTGTGCCGATAAATTTAGTCCGCGTGATGTAAGATTGAAAAGAGAGTCGTGGATAAATAACATTTCAAGACGCGGTTTAGCCGGAAAAGCAACATATGAGGCCTTGCGGTCATGGACAGTGCACATTTTTCAAGCATGGATGCTTCTTTACGCAGCTACTCAGAATTTGTAGGAAATTTACCGGTTGCTGTTTATCGCGTCACGGTTGAAGGTAAAATCGCTTTTTGCAACGACCCCTTTGCACGAATTTTTGGTTTTGCATCAGTCAAAGATGCTATCGGTTTTCCGGAAATTAAACTTTATCGCAACAAAAAGGATCGCGGCACATTAGTCCAAACCGTTTTGCAACATGGCCTTATTAGCGAAATGCCGGTTCCGTTCTATAAAAGGGACCGCACGCCCATATGGTGCTCGATGACCACCAAGGCCGTATTTGATGATGACGGTGAAGTGGTATCTCTCGATGGACTTGTCCGAGATATTTCTGGCGAAATCGAAGAAGCCGATCTCAATGGCGACTTGATTGGTCGTCTCAATAGAATTGAAGACGCTGTTTTTCTGCTAGATCCACAGGGACGAATTATTCAGGCCAACGAAGTTGCTGCGGAAATTACCGGATGTCATATCGTCGACCTGCCGGGGCGCTTGTTTTCCGAATTGCTGGCTAACGAAGATCGACAGTTATTCTTTCTTTTCATTGGCGATACCAACCGAATTGGTCGAGAAGAAATCATACTGAAATTAAAGGCTGATTCTTCGAAAGATAAATTTATTCGCATTCAAGCCGCCGTCATAAAATCTGAGGGGCGATCCCGGACAATAAGTTGCGTTATTAGTGATGTGACGGATCGCGTCAACCAGATAAGGGAAAAAGCAAACAGGGATAAATTCCAAGGCGTACTTGAAATGGCAGGCGGTGTGGCCCATCGCTTTAACCAGCCATTGACCATTGTGACCAACATCATCAGTGAAATGCTATCCGATATCGATCCCGATGATCGACTCTACGCCAGTATTTCCAAAGTACAGGATCAAATACACAAATTAAACGATATTGCCCGGAAAGTGGGCAATATCAAAAAATATGAAGCCATTGACTATGTCGCTGGTATAAAAATTGTGGATATTGACCGAGCGTCATAGGGCGGCTCAGAGGATTTATCAATGATACGCAATGCTCTTTTTGTAGACGATGACCGCGAAATGCTTCAGGCTTTGAAAGAAGGCCTGGAAAAATATCGAGAGACCTTCAATGTCGTCCTGGCTGAGGATGGATTTGACGCTGTCAATAAACTCAAAAAGAATTCGATTTCTCTGGTGGTCACCGATCTCAAAATGCCGAACATGGATGGTTTCAGTTTGCTGGCCCATATCATGGAAACATATCCAGAGATCCCCGTCGTGATCATTACCGGCTATAGCACCTCCGAGATGAAACGGTTGGCCCAGGAAGGGGGCGCGGTTGGATATATAAGCAAGCCGTTCCTGATTGAAGACTTGGCCAAACACATCATGAAAACGTTGCGCAAAGAGTCGGACGGGGGAACATTGCACGGTGTTTCTTCCGGTATGTTTTTGCAGTTAATGGAAATGGAAGAAAGAACCTGCACGATTCGATTGGTGGATAAGGCCAGCAAAAAAGGCGGTGTTCTTTTTTTCAGGGAAGGCGCCTTGTTGGACGCCCGTGTCGGTTCGATACAAGGGATTGAAGCCGCCTACATAATCTTTTCGTGGGAGGAGGTCACCCTCTCCATCCAGAACGAATGCCCACAGAAAGACAACAAGATCAATAGCGATCTTCAGCCGATTATTTTAGAAGCCATGCGGCTGAAGGATGAAGCGGATGACAATGAAGACGAAACAATCGAGGGCGACGAAGAAACGATTGAACAAATCACCTTGGATGAAAACCATGCATCCCCGATTGAAAGAATCAAGTCGCGCCTGGATATCGAAATTGGAGAACGTTGCGGACTTGAGGATATATACCAAGACAACAGTATGAATGGTTTGGTCGAAACCCTCTCTGCGTTGGGTAGCGCCTTCAGCTTCGGTGCCATGAGACTTGGTTACATTGATCGAGGGGCGGCAACAGATACGATTTTATTGCCGGGTAATCCATCGACCATCATAGCGGTGGACCCGAAATGTCCACGGGATAAAATTATCCAGGTATTGAGCGACACCATTTGAAATTGTTACGATCGTCATGATTGAATTGAAAAATAGATAGCTTCCGGTGCAAGGTGAATGAAAAATATGAAAGACCTTTTCAATGATGTTATGGATATCAACGGCGTAAAAGGCATTGTATTGCTTTCAGGAGAAGGTAAAGTCGTTTATGATACGGATGCGAACAACAAGACCAATGCGGGAAAACCATATGCCAACTGGAATAAACTGCTTGTTTCATTAGGGGATGCGCGGGAGGCCGAATTTTTATTTGAAAAGGGTCGCCTCTATCTTCGAAAAACACATGACGGCTTTATGATCGTACGCATGCAGTTGATTGCATCCATTGCGATGGTCAAACTAAATTGTGATATTTTATTGCCACAACTTAAAAGTACAGGAAACAGCAAGGGTCTGAAGGGATTTTTTAAGCGCTAATCATGTTATGACGTTGTGTGTCCAGGAAAGTGATTTGGATGCGCGTCAGAACATGGCAATGGACGAGGTTCTAACCCAAATAAAATTATTAAATCCAGGCATTGCGTAAGCCTGATCCATCTGATTGAGAGTGAACTCATGGCAAAACCGGAACAAACTGTGAAATCAGATCTTGATGCAAAAATAAACGAGGCAGAAGTTTGTCTTTCGATGGGCCTCTATGATGAAGCATTGTCGATATTTAATCAAGTGATCGATGAATATCCCGATATAGAAGAAGATAAAAAGAAGACCATAACGGAAAAAATCGATAGTATCAAAAAAGAATTGGCGGATCAGGAGGTCAGCGAGGCGGGGAGTGTTTCTACTGAAGAAATATCAATGCTTAAAAAGTCACTCTCGGGACAGGAAGATGCGCCGGCCATCATCGATAGTGCCTCGGCATTTAAAGATTTAGGGTTATTTGAAGAAGCACTGGCCGAATATGAAAAAATACTGGTATTGGATCATCCCCCCGAAAGCGTTGTTCCGGATATTGTCGACTGTCTGCTCAAATTATTTTCTCCCAATGATTTGTTTGATAAAATACACAAAATTGTTGGCGATCAACGCTTGGACACCGAAAAACGCGGCGCTTTAAAATTCCATTTCGGGCTAGAAATGGAAAAACGAGATTATCGGGATCTGGCACTTGACTTGTACGAAGAGGCGGAAAAAGAAACGCCGGATTACCCCGATTTGCAAAAACGCATTGAGACGCTTCGGTCACGACTGTCAAGCGGATCGAAGTATGACTATCTGTTGCGGCAGAAGCTAGTATCGACGGAACAGCTGCAGAAATCAGCCGCGATGTCGAAACAAACCAGGAAAAGCGTTGAAACCGTTCTCATTGAAAATTTTGGAATCAACAAAGAGGATATCGGGAAATCGTTTTCACAGTTTTATGGTTGTGCCTTCCGGTCATACGAAGAAGATCTCCAAACGCCATATGAATTGTTAGGCAATCTTAAAAAAGCCTTTCTTCTGCACGAACAATGGGTTCCCTTGAATTGGGGAAAAGATGGCGTCGTTGTTCTGGTTGCCGATCCCCGCGACCTGAACAAAACCGATAACATCAAAGCCTTGATGAAGACCGGTAAAATTAATTTTTGTGTGGCCATTCGAGAAGATATCGAAGCCTATATCAAACGATTCTATGCAACAGACCAGTATGGGGATATGTCCCAAGGCAGCGAGGGCCTCGATAATTTCGACGATATCCTTGACGTATCGTTTGAAGAAGAAGAAGATTTAGATGAAGCCATTGATGAACTCGATGAAAGTTCCAGTAAGGTCGTAAAGTTAGTGGATCAGTGTCTCATTGCCGCTTATCGAAAAAATGCATCCGATATTCATATCGAACCTTCACCGCAGACCAAATCCACCAATATTCGGTTCCGAATGGACGGCGTGTGCCAGGATTACATCAAGGTTCCCAACTCACTCGCTCGCGGCATCATTTCGCGCATTAAAATCATGTCAAACCTGGACATTGCGGAACGCCGGTTGCCTCAAGATGGAAAAATCAAGTTCAAACGAAAGGGGATACCGCCCTTTGAACTTCGTGTGGCAACGTTGCCCACCGCCGGAGGTTTTGAAGACGCCGTGATGCGGATATTGGCTACCGCAGGCGCCATGAAGCTTGAAGATATGGGGTTGAACGACCGCAACTACAAAGTTTTAACCCAGGCCATCGACAAACCATACGGCTTGATCCTCTGTGTGGGACCCACTGGGTCCGGAAAAACAACAACCCTGCATGCCGCCCTCGGCCATATCAACAAGCCTGGCATCAAAATATGGACCGCGGAGGATCCGGTTGAAATCACCCAGTTGGGCTTGCGCCAAGTGGAAGCAAAACCCAAAATCGGTCTTGATTTTGCACGGATAATGCGCGCTTTTTTGCGTGCTGATCCAGACGTCATCATGATCGGTGAGATGCGTGACGAAGAAACGGCATCCATCGGCGTGGAGGCATCGCTGACAGGCCACCTTGTATTTTCAACATTGCATACCAATAGTGCACCTGAAACCGTAACGCGTCTGCTGGACATGGGCCTAAACCCGCTGAACTTTTCAGATGCCTTTTTAGGTGTTCTTGCGCAACGACTTGTCAGGCGACTTTGCTCATGTAAAAAGGAATATCATCCCACGCAGGAGGAGTTTGACCAGATTGTCGAAGATTACGGCTCTGAGTATTTTAAACATTCCGGCATCGAATATACCGCTGATTTAAAGATTGCACGTGCTGGCAGTTGCGAAAAATGTTCCGGAACGGGGTACAAGGGACGTATGGGGATCCACGAACTCATGAATGGCTCCAAAACCATTAAAAAATTGATCAAGCAGGCGGCGCCGACAGATCAACTTTTTGCGCAGGCGATCGAGGAGGGGATGTCAACCTTGAAACAAGATGGTATTCACAAAATGTTCAAGGGCGTTACGGACATCGCGGAAGTTAAACGCGTTTGTATTGTGTAATCGATAGGAACGTCATAGCTGCTGAAACGGGCGAAGGTATTTTTCATCCTTGAAAAACCTTCGCCATTTTTATTGAAGCGTATCACGGCAACGCGCATCACAATTTTTCCTCTTTGGAAAATACGAAAAGCAGAGATGCGGTCGCAACGGCGATCGCTGAATAAATCCAATCCAGGGCCTAAGCAAACACGATGACGCATGTAAATGAGGCGGAAACAGATATCGTATTTGACCAGTGGGAACGTATTCTTCGGAAAGGTGCCGCTTCGTTTGGTTTAATCTTGACCGATCAACAGATCAAACATTTTTACGATCATGCCGTCGCCTTGTTGCAATGGTCGAAGAAGATCAACCTTACCGCCATCAAAGATCCACAAAGTGTGGCCATCAAACATTTTGTCGATTCATTGGGGCCCGCATCCTTTGCGATCCCCATGCAACGCGTTCTCGATGTCGGCTCGGGCGGCGGGTTTCCCGGTCTGCCCCTCAAGGTGTGGAATCCATCGCTTGACCTGACCCTGATTGATGCCGTCAGGAAAAAAATAAGCTTTATCCAGCATGTCATTCGCATCCTGAAACTCACGGACACACGAGCCATTCATGGACGGATCCAGGATCTGTCGCGCCAGGGCGGTTTCAGGCCATTTGACACAATCCTCTGCCGAGCGTTCAGTGATTTGTCCTTTATCGTTACGCATGGGTTGCCCCTGTTGTCAAAAAATGGAAAACTCATTGTGTGGAAAGGCAAGCTGCCGGAAAAAGAAATCGAAGCGGTTCGGTTTCAGTTTCAAAATGAAAAAAGGGGTCTGGAAATAGAAACTAA
Organism: Desulfobacteraceae bacterium; assembly: GCA_014237395.1. Taxonomy (GTDB): domain Bacteria; phylum Desulfobacterota; class Desulfobacteria; order Desulfobacterales; family UBA5852; genus JABZFP01. The sequence goes on from JABZFP010000019.1 coordinate 101,393, forward strand.
ACCATACCGATTGCCCATTCTCGATGCTGAGCGAACCATTGTTATCATCACAGCGCATAGGGGGAAATGACGCATTGAAACGGGATCTGCCGATAGAAAATTCCAATAAAAAACCTACCCGTTCTGCGAGAGGGCCAAAGGAAATTTTGGCCCTTTTCACAAAAGGGTTCTGTATGGGCGCTTCCGACGTGGTTCCCGGGGTCTCGGGAGGCACAATGGCCCTTATTCTCGGCATCTACGAGGAACTCATTCTATCCATTAAAGCGTTCGACTATGATTGCCTCCGCCTCGTCTTGCGCGGGCGCTTCTCACAACTCATGGATAAGGTGCCTTTGGGCTTTTTATTACCCCTTGGGATGGGCATTCTGACGGCCATATTTTCGTTGGCGAGAGGTCTCAGCTGGCTGCTAAACGAATATCCCGTCGCGGTCTGGTCTTTCTTTTTCGGACTCGTTTTGGCATCGGCCTTTGTGGTCGGGCGTCGTATCGAAAAATGGAACTGGTCCACGCTTCTCGGTATCGTACTTTCGGCTATCGGGGCCTACGTATTGGTTGGCCTCGTGCCGATCAACACCCCCGAAACCCTTTCATTTATCTATCTCTGTGGGGCGGTGGCCATCTGCGCTATGATTTTACCGGGTATTTCAGGGTCATTTATATTGGTCCTGCTGGGAAAGTACCAATACGTGCTCGACGCCGTCGGTCGATTGGACGTGGTGGTTTTGGGGGTGTTTACGGCGGGCACGGCAACCGGTATTCTCTTGTTTGTGCGTCTTCTCAGTTGGCTTTTGAACAAGTATCATCAACTGACCATGGCGGGGTTGACCGGACTCATGATCGGTTCGTTGAGGAAAATCTGGCCCTGGAAATCCATGACAGAACTTGTCACCAATGATGCGGGAAGTGGTGTAACGTTGGCCCGCAACATGTTGCCCCACCAGATGACCGCGGAGGTTTATGTCGCAATTGGATTGGCACTGTTGGGGGGGCTTGCGGTTGTATTGCTCCAACGCCTTGCCGAGAAATAATGCCAATAGAATTAATATGATGCAGCGGTGTTAAGGCAATGCTGGCATTGGCCAGTTTGGGAACGACGGCATCTGCCTTCAGGCCGACCTATCCATTGCGCCGGTCTCTTTTACGGCTATATCTGCGGATTTCGTTGACATGCTCAAATTCGGCAATCTGTTGCTGTCCGATGTCGTTTAACCTGGGAACGGCCAGGACAGGTCGTATACGACGCGACCAGCGTTTGAAAACACCGGGACTGCCACGATCTTCAATTTCCAAAATGCCAAGAAGGGAATACGCGGTCGGCGAAGATGCGATCAATGCGAGGATGTCGGGTGAACACCGGAGTGCGTTAATGAAAAGATCCATTTCATTCCGTGTCCACCGCGGGCTAAAAACGAGTTGGCTGATTTTGCGGGCATATCCCTTGAGCAGCCATTGGGTTGCCCGGCGGTTGTTAATCAGGGCGACGGCGGAAAAGGTTTTGATGGCCCCGTCTTCCTGAATCGTCTGGCGATTGAAACTCAGGTAGCGAAGATTTTGTGTTTCTTCTGGCATACCACTGATGATCAGAATTTCTTTCAGAGCAGAAATGTCTGATGCAAAATTCCGGGAAACGGCTTCAAGGAGGTCGTCGATAAAATCAGTGCTCATGGATTGAACCTTCCTTCTCCTCGTCCGGGAGCAGGTGTTCCCTCATCATATTCACCGTCACACGCCATGACAACCGCTATTAAACGGCGATATGCCGGCAAACGATTGTCCCCTCCCTGATATCGACCAGTGCAACGCTGGCGGCTGTGCCTCCCCGTGGAAAAGACGCACTCCCCGGGTTGAGATACAGCACGCCTGCTTTTTCCATGCAAACAGGGCGGTGTGTGTGGCCGCTGATGACGATTCGAATATCGGCTGCTGCCGGGTCCAGGCTGATCTGATTCACATCGTGGATCATATAGACCAACAGGCCGCCGGCTTCCACAAATTCTTCCCGTGGGATATGGCGCGACCACACGCCATAATCCATATTGCCGCGAACAGGGACGACCGTTCCGATTTTTTCCAACTTAGCAAGGACCTCGGGTTTGTCAATGTCGCCGGCATGGAGAATGAGATCCGTATCGCTTAGAATATCTATCGCATGTTTGTCAAGCTGGCCATGCGTATCGGATATCACGCCGATTGTCATGACATCACAGTGTCCCGAAGGTTCCGCGGTCGGATCGCTATCGAGCATGGTACAAATTGTCTGCAAAAACGAGCAGTAAACCGCTTAGATTGGGGGACATGACGTTAAATTGAACGCCGATGGCCTGGGCGTCTCCGGCTTCCGTCGCAAGGATCTGTGACCAGATAATGGCCCCTCTGATGTTCAGGGTCATGGCGTCGTTTGGCGGGCTCATCATAATTTTGACGGATTTTCCGATAAGCTGCCTCGATTGCGACGGCTGGGCATTCCCGTCTAACACGAGACAGGCGCCACCGATGGAGAGATCTCTGGCAAAGCCCGTCAATTTAAGAAGGGGGGTCAATTCATCGACCTCGAATACGTCCAGGGCGACTCTTACCGGAATCGTATGGCGACGGATTTTGCGGTTGACATGCGGCTTGGGGTTCAGCTTGCGCTGGGATTCGTAAAGGTCCATCACGGCTGGCCCGATGGACGGAAAACTTTTTCCGATTTCGATAAGATTGTCGCGTGAAATCTTGACCAATTCAACCCGGGTTGCCGTTTCGGTGTAGGATTGAGAGAATTGTTCTTTGTCGAAAGGGCAAACGTCTCCAAATATTTCCGCCTCGACACTTTCCAGGAGGTGTTCCTGATGGCTGGATTGACGGACCGACGGGTAGGTCCGGCGGCGCAGTTGGCCGGAAACAACCATGTACAGATTATTCTCGGGGTCTCCGAATTTCTTGACCATTTTTCCGGGGGGAAGCACAATGCGCTCCAACCGGGTGATCAAAGCGATAAGCTCGCGAAACGAAAGCCCGGCAAAGAACATGTTGAGGGGGGTCGCCCGGGGATTGTTTTCGATCAGACGATGATAGAATTCTTTGATGGCTTTGAAGGAGGGTTTGACAATCTGCCATTGGAGCATTTTAGCGACGACCGCTTGCAGTACGAATCCGGATTCGATGAACGAGGCGGCGGTTTTGTCAAAATATTCCGCAGCGGCCGCAAAGGATTTACGTTTTACCAGCAGATCCGCCAGCGCGCGGTGCAGATGGGGATTCCCCGGGAATATTTTGAGCATGCTTTGAAATTCGCCGATTGAGTCGATGGTGATCGATCCATCGATAATCTGGTTGACGATGCTGCTCTGGAGTTTGGCGGGTTCGGTCAAGGAAATCTCTCTGATCTATCGACGGTTTGTCTTTTTCTTCTTCTTGGGCGGTTTCTTGCGTTTTAGTTTATTGGCAAGTGTCGCCTTCTTCGCTTCGATTTTGAGGCGGATGGATTCACGGTACTCCGTTATCGCCTTGATTGCGAAATAATAGCCAATAGCGGCCACCGGCAGGCCGACGACAATACCACCCACCGTGAGAATTCCGATAATTCCGGGTGCTTTTTGAAGGCTGTAGATAAGGGCATCCAGACTGAATTCTGTCGGCAGTTGGTAGCCATTTTCAATAAAAAGAACTTTTTTCCCGACGTAATACGTGACGCCATAGATAACCGGTGCCGAAAGCGGGTTGGATATCCAAACCGCCAAGGCGGCGGAAAACTTGTTCCATTTGAAAAGCGCGGCCAAGGGGACGGCGATCGCCATATGCAGCCCCATGAAAGGGCTCATGCCGACAAACAGTCCCAAAGCAAACCCAAGGGCGATTTCCTTTGGGTTTCCACGGATTTTGAGGAATCGGTAATAGGCCTTTCGAAAAGGCGTTATCCAGCGACGGCGTGAACCGCCGGGTTCATTCTGAGGAAATTCGTCTGGCATAAACCGTTCGCTACGCCTATTACATCAGTCCCCATGCCGGCCGCATTTGAGACAAAATGGTGTTTGAAGAACATGGCCCATTGCCGCAGTTAAGATCGACGCGTCCATATGGATCCATTGCCGAACCAACTGTTTTATTGAATCATTTCGCTTTGAATTTGTAAAGCGATTCCACCAAAATATTCCCTTTGCAAACAAGTTTTATTCGAACGGCCAACACGCGCCGCGCAAGGCTTTATTGTGGATGGCGCCGATGGTCGGAAAGGGCGGGCAGCGGTCTGGTGACAGTGGGTGTGATCCGCATCACCACCAGGCGGGTAAAAAGCCAAAACAGGACCAAGGGAATTAAAATGGTTTGGAAAATAAAGACCACCATCAGGCGGATGGTATCTTCGGTAAAGTGTTCGATCTTATCCCCCAAACGCTCGAATGTCGCCCGAATATCGATCAAATTCCTGGTTTCCGCTATCCATTGTCGAAATGTCTGCAGCGTGCTTTCGGATTGCATCTGGTCTTTTTGGGGAACCGCCGGAACAACGTTTTCGAGCTCATGGCTCATGGCCGTCACGGTTTGTGTGGCTTCCTGGTAGTGACGGTCCAGAAAACGGTCGTAAACAGCCTCGCTCACCACGGCAAGGGCGGGAATGAAAAGGCGCACGGTTAGTGCCACCAGGACCAGACGTGTCGCTGACGACTGTAGATCCCAACCCACCCAGAAACGCTTCCAGGGGGTTATGGCCAGCAGCACCATGGCCATGGTCAGCAGCACGCGCAGACCCAGCCAGTCGCCCATTTCCATTAGAATGCGCTGCACGCCAAGCGAAGCCGTGCTGGCCAGCATGATCCAGGAAAACCGTTCGGCCAGATCATTGATCGGGTCCAGCACCTCCCCGACGCTCAGGTTCAGCCCGATGCCGGCCGGCGATACCGCAATCTCGGTCCCCTGGATTACGGAAATCATGCCATTGAGTCCCCTGACGATGGCAAACGTATAGGCCGCCCGCGCCATGGTGGTTTCCACATAGGTGGTCGCGCGCTGGTCCATGTACGCGAGCGGCGTTTTTTCAATAAGAGAACTCAAAAGCGAGCTGAAGCATAGGATCGCCATGAGCAGGGCAATGATCGAGGCGGCACTTTTTCGTTGAACAGATGAAATGGTCAACAATGGATCACGTCCTTTCCAGGCCGGTGTTTGATCGTTTCTTCGAAATGTCACGCGATGCGACAGGACTTGAGTATATGAGAGTTGTTCGGCGTTCGTCAAACGGGAGTTGGGGCATGACCCCGTCACATTAAGGGATGGATAGGCTATGCGTTTTATGGTATGACCCGTGAACGTTTCCGTGTACCAATCGTTTTGGTCTTGTCATATTGCCGGTTATAAAAATGGGGTTTGTGCGAAGCGGTTTTGAGGGTTCGGCCGCATCGACGAAAGGGGAGGCATATGAAAATTCTCGTCGCGTTTGAAGGATCGAATGTCGCCAAGGCGGCCATGGAACTGGCCGTTAAACATGCCCGGGCCTTCAACGCTGAACTGGTGTTGGTATGGTCCATGGTCAAAGGGGATGAAGATCAGCAGGAAACCATTCAAAATGCCGAAAATACACTGGCCTACTGGAAAGATCAGTTGGAGCAAAAGGGCCTGACGTGTCAGACCCATCTCCTGATTCGGGGGGTCGAGCCCGGAGAAGATGTGGTTCGTTTTGCAACCGATCTGGATGTGGAAGAAATTGTCATCGGTGTCCGGCGCCGTTCGAAAGTGGGGAAATTGTTATTCGGCTCCACGGCCCAATATGTCATCTTGAATGCCCCCTGCCCGGTGGTTACGGTTCGATAGCGCCACTTTTCGCATCGCATAAACCATGGCGCAATGAGCGCGCCCAACGTGTTTGGAATTTGCCGAACGACATGCTGTCGATTCGGCATTTTTTAAGGCCTAAAGTGCAGCAGTCGATGGAGGGTTTGCTATCATGAAAAAGATTTGGATCGTGTTTTTATTGGGCTGTCTGATGATGGCACCGGGGATGGCCACGGCCCAACCCTATCGGATTTCGGTAAGCCAATTTGTGGAACACCCCGCTCTGGATGCTGTTTTAAATGGGTTTCAAGACTACCTGGCCGAAGAAGGTGTTGATGCCCGTTATCAAGTTCATATCGCCCAGGCGAACATGGCCACGGCCGGCCAAATCGGCACCCAGATCATGGGTGAAGACCCTGATTTGATCCTGGCCATTGCAACGCCCACCGCTCAGGCGGTCGCGCAAGCCTTTAAAAAAGCGTCCCACATGAAAACGACACCGTTCCTGTTCAGTGCGATTACCGACCCTGTGGAAGCCGGGCTGGTCAATGACCTTCAGCATCCGGGGGGCAACATCACCGGGGTGTCTGATTTGCTGCCACTGGACCAGCATATGGGGATGGTCATGCGCTTCTATCCCGACTTGAAGCGCCTCGGTGTCCTGTACAATGCCGGCGAAGCCAATTCCAAATCAACGCTTGAAGGCATCCGCGCGATTGGTCTGCAAAAAGGATTCGAGGTGGTTGAAGCCACGGTGTCGAAATCCAGCGATGTCTACCAGGCCACCAAAAGCCTGGTGGGCCAGGTCGATGCGGTGTTCGTCCCCACGGACAACACGGTGGTATCGGCGCTCGAGTCCGCCGTCAAAGTCTGCACGCAGGCCAAGTTAGCCTTGTTCTGTGCCGATGTGGACAGTGTCAAACGGGGGGCCGTAGCCGCCATGGGCTTCGATTATTACAAGCACGGCCGCCAGACCGGTGCCATGGCGAAGCGCATTTTCGAAGGCGCCAATCCCGGCGAGTTGCCGGTTGAATCGCAAAAGGCCCTGGAGTTGCACCTGAATCTGACGTCCGCCCGCGAAATGGGCGTCACCGTTCCCCAGGCCATCATCGATTCCGCTGATAAAACGTATCAATAACCAACGAATGGACCGCTTTTAAAAGATGTCCTGGTATGCTGCCATCGGCGCCGTCGAGCAGGGTCTGCTTTATGGGATCATGGTGATCGGTGTTTATCTGACTTTTCGGGTCCTGGATTTTCCCGATCTCACGGTGGACGGCAGCCTGCCCCTGGGCGCCGCCGTTTCCGCGGTGGCCCTTACGCATGGTTTTCATCCGCTGGCGGCCCTGGGATTGGCCATGTCCGCCGGCTTTTTGGCCGGCATGGTAACGGCGCTGCTCAACACCAAGCTGCAGATTCTTCATCTTCTGGCGTCGATTCTAACCATGATCGCCCTGTATTCCATCAATATCCGCATCATGGACGGCCCCAACGTCTCCCTGCTCGGTGTGTCCACCATGCTCGATGTGATGCCCGATCTGGGCGTGACCGGCTATTGGTCGGCACCGCTGCTTTTTGGGCTGCTGGCAATCAGTGTGACGGTTTTCATGATCTGGTTTCTGCACACCGAACTGGGGCTGGCCGTTCTGGCCACCGGGGACAACGCCCGCATGATTACCGCCCAGGGGGTCAATACCCATCACATCATTATGCTCGGGGTGGGGCTTTCCAACGCCATGGTTGCCCTGAGCGGGGCCCTGGTGGCCCAGAACCAGGGCGCCGCCGATGTTAATATGGGCGTGGGGACCATCATTGCTGGACTGGCTTCGGTCATTGTCGGCGAAACCTTGTTCGGCCGGGGGGGAATCACGCGGGGATGCATTGCGGCCCTGCTGGGCTCCATTGTCTATCGCGTGGCCATCGCCCTTGCGCTGGGGATCAAATGGGGGGCCTTTGCCTTTACGCCCAGTGACCTGAATCTCATTACGGCGCTTTTGGTCGTAGGTGCCCTCGTGACCCCCATTCTTAAAAAGAAGTGGACGCGGCCATGATCCGCATCGAGGGATACACGCAGTATTTTCACCGCGGCGGTGTCAACGAAATCCGTGCGCTCGAGCAGGTCGATCTGCACCTTGCAAAAGGCGACTTTGTGACCCTGATCGGATCCAACGGCGCCGGCAAATCGACGCTTCTCAATGGATTGGCCGGGGTGCATCGGGCGGATGAAGGGCAGATGTGGATTGGTGGCCGTAATGTCACCGACTGGCCGGAGCACCGGCGGGCCGCCTACATCGGCCGGGTATTCCAGGATCCGCTGGTGGGGACCTGCGCCTCCCTCAGCATCGAGCAGAATATGGCCTTGTCGTTCAAGCGGGGGCAAGGGAGGGGATTGAGCCTCGGCGTCAAACAGCAGGATCGCGGGTTTTTCAGGGAGCAGCTGCAGATCCTTGGACTGGGGCTCGAAGACCGTTTAAAGGCGTCGGTGGGACTCCTTTCGGGAGGACAGCGGCAAGCCTTGACCATGGTCATGGCCACCCTGATCGAGCCGGAGGTGCTGCTGCTGGATGAACACACGGCGGCCCTGGACCCGAAAACCGCGCGGCAGATTCTTGAATTGACCGGGCAGATCGTCGCCATCAAACAGCTGACCACGATGATGGTCACCCACAACATGGCCCAGGCCCTGGCCTACGGGAACCGTTTGGTGATGCTCCACCAGGGCGGCATTATCCTGGATGTCAGCGGTGAAGAGAAAAAGAATTTGACCGTCGAGGATTTGCTGGCGCAGTTTTACACGGCCCAGGGCGAGGCCTTTGCTTCGGATCGCGCCCTGTTGTGCTAAAGGCGCGATCCGCGATGGGCGTGTGCCGGCGGTCGATTCAGTTTTTCATGCTGTGAATGGGGGCGGGAATCCGGCCACCGTGCAACACAAACGGGTTGTCGCCCTGGGCGTTGTTGACCGGCATGATCACCGAATGTCCCAGCAATCCTCCGAAAAAAGCGTTTTCGCCGGCCTTCTTGCCGGGCACCGGGATCAGTCGTGTGGCCGTTGTTTTGGCGTTGATGACCCCGATGGCCATTTCGTCGGCGATCATGGCGGCAATGGTTTCCGTCGTGGTGTCGCCCGGTATGGCCACCATGTCGAGCCCGACGGAGCAAACACTCGTCATGGCCTCCAGCTTTTCGATCGTCAGGTATCCGTTGCGCGCCGCCTCGGCAATGTTGAGGTCTTCACTGACCGGAATAAAAGCCCCGCTCAGCCCCCCCACATGCGAGCTGGCAAAGGCGCCGCCTTTTTTGATGGCATCGTTCAACATGGCCAGGGCGGCCGTGCTGCCGGGAACCCCGATGCTGCGCAGGCCCAGGCTCTGGAATATCTCTCCAACACTGTCCCCGACGTTGGGGGTCGGCGCCAGGCTGAGATCGACGGCCCCGAATTCAATCCCGATACTGTCCGCCACCTCCCGTCCGATCAATTCCCCCACGCGGGTGACTTTATAGGCGGTGCGTTTGATCAGTTCGGAAATTTGTCCCAGATCCCAGCCCGGGTGCTGCTCCAGGGCGCGATCGATGGCTTTGCGAACGACCCCGGGGCCGCTGACGCCCACATTGATGACCGCGTCCGGTTCGCCGATGCCCAGATAGGCACCGGCCATGAAGGGCACGTCCTGGGGGATATTGGCAAAGACGCAGAGTTTGGCGGCGGCCAGGCCGTCCTTTTCAGCGGTTTTTTCCGCCGCCGCTTTGACGACTTCACCCATCATCAGCACCGCGTCCATATTGATGCCGGCCCGGGTGCTGGCGACATTCACCGAGGCGCAGACCCGCTCGGTCTGGGCCAGGGCGTCCGGAATGGCCTCGATCAGGGAGCGGTCCCCGTTGGCCAGGCCTTTTTCGACCAGTGCGGAAAAGCCACCGATGAAATCCACATTGACCTCGGCCGCCACATCGTTCAGGGTTTGCGCCACCGTCGTCATCTGGCGGGAATTGAACGGCGCCGCGACGATCGCGATGGGGCTGACGGAAATGCGCTTGTTGACGACGGGAATGCCGTACTTGTCGCTGATCTGATTGCAGGCCGGCACTAGGTTGCGCGCCAGTGTCTTGATCTTGTGGCGGATATTACGGCATAATTTTTCAAGATCGTCACTGACGCAGTCCATCAGGTTGATGCCCAATGTGACGGTCCGCAGATCGAGGTGTTCGCTTTGAAGCATTTCCAGCGTGGCTACGATTTCTCTACTTGTCAGCATATGGTTTCTCTTCCGCGTTCAGCGGAAGCCTATCCTGTTTGGGGGGCGGTTAACGGCATGGGCGCTGCCGGCGTCGTCAAATGCGGTTCAGGGTCATAAAAATATCACGGTGCTGAATGCTCACCTGAAGGTTCAGTTCAGCCCCTTTTTCTCTGAGATCCAGGAACAGGGCCTGCTGATCGGCCCGGGGCGGTATGTCCACCTCATAGATCATGATGTTGCTGTTGGGATCATCACCGCCTTTGAACACGGCCTGGCAATTGGTGATATTGACCTCGTGATTGGCGATGATTTCCGTGACGCGGGCCACGAGGCCTTTCTGGTCTGGGCCACGGGTGGTGATGACAAAGGATTCGCCCAGCAAGCCATTGACGGCCTCATGGCGGGGCTCCATCGGTTTGACATGGACCTGGAGTCCCATGGGACTTAAAATGTCCGTCATCTTGCCTTCCAGCGTGGGCAGCGCCATGGCGGCCGGCACGGTGGCGATGAAAATACCGGCGAACTCGGACTGCAGGCTGGTCTGGCTGACGTTCTCGATATTACTGTCGTTTTCATACAGCAGCCGTGAGACCGCGGCAATGATGCCGGGGCGATCATTGCCGAGAACCGAAATGATGACTTTTTTCATGGTGTAATTCCTAACCGCCGGAGGCCATTCAACCGCCAGTGGGTCGCAAAATGTCCCGGTCAATGGATCCGATATCGCGGCAACCGGTAAGGACCATGGCCGATACGAATTCGGTTTTAATCTGATCGATATAGGCCGTGACGCCGTCCAGGCCGCCGCCGACGGTGGCCACCGAAAACGGCCGTCCGATCAGGACGGCATCCGCCCCCAGCGCGATCATTTTGAGAACATCGACACCGGACCGGATGCCGCCGTCGGCCAGGATGCCGATCTGCCCATTGACGGCCGCCGCGATTTCCGGCAGCACTTCGGCCGCGCCCGGGGCGTGATCCAGAACCCGCCCGCCATGATTGGAGACCACGATGGCGGCCGCACCGACATCCACCGCCAACCGGGCCTGATCCGCCGTCATGATCCCTTTGAGAATAAAGGGAACCGGCACGCTTTCGATGATCGCCTTCATTTTGGCTGGGGACTTCGGGCCGACGGGGTGCCCCATCTGGCGGAGGGTGACCAGTCCGGCGGCATCGATGTCCATGCCCACGAGGGGCGCGCCGGTGTCAACAGCCTGCTCCAGTTTGCGGAAGAGCGCTTCGTCTTCCCATGGTTTGATAAAGGGAATGCCCTTGCCCGCCACGGCCCGGATGGCCGCAAAGGCCGCCTCATGAATGACGGGCGGGACACCGTCCCCGGTGCAGCCCATGATACCCCGTTCCCGGCAGCCTTTGAGTTTGGCCAGAATGTAGTCGTCTTCCGATAGGGCCCCGCCCATGTTGAAGGAAACGCCCCCGATGGGGGCGGCCATGACCGGAAGATCCAGGGCTTGCCCGAGGAAGGTGGTTGCCGGATCCGGGGAATCCGCATCATGAATCAGGCGCATGTTGAGGCGCCAGGCGGCCAGTGACGCCAGGTTGGCACGGAAGGCGGCGCCGGTCCCGAGGCCTCCCATGCCGGGCACTTCGCCGGCACAGGCCACACCGTCGCAGACCGGACAGACCCGGCAGTAGCCCTTCATGTGCTTTCTCGCTGTGGCGCGAATCGTTTTCACGGGTCTTCTCTCCCGGGCGGCTATCCGGTTGTACTGAACAGCAGCCTTATGGTATTGAATCCGATCGGGGCCAATGGCCCACGGGTGGATCGAAAATGAGCGCTCCATACAACCAGAAGGACACCCAAATGTCAAAAAAAAACCTCATGGGCATCATCAGGGAAAACCGCACCCTGTTTATCGTGATTGCCGTGGGGCTGCTGCTGATTGAGCTTGAGATTTTCATCCTGGCCGCGATGAAATCCGGCAACAAATCCGTTATTCAGGTGAAAAACGTGGCCGGCGACGTCATCTACGAATCCGACGGAAACAACCTCAGTCAATTCGACAAATACTATTTCGAACAGAATTTCGGATCGTTGGACCAATACCGGCTCAACCTGGTGTCGCGTGAGGTGCCGTTTCCGTTTCGGGCCTGGTTTGTCGCCGCTTTCGGGCTGCCGGTGGGCGGTATTCTGCTATTCGCGTTTGTGGTCCGGGTCTATCTGGCGGTTTTCTATCCCGAGCAACTGGCCGCCGCCGGCACGGCCGGCGATCCGGAAGGGGGCAGCCGGCTCGAGCGGTTCTTGCTGCGGGTCAGCCGCTACAACATTTTTATCATCGGCTTTTTACTGCTGATGGGGATTTTGGCCTACTGGGTCGTACCCAACGTGATCGTGTATGTCGGGCGCCTGAGTATCGACACCCTCATCCGCTATAAATGGTTTTTTCTGGCCGCCGTGGCCATATCTTTAGGGCTGCTGATCTGGGTCATTTACCTGCGCTACCTTCTGGCCCGCAAGCATATCGAGAGCCAGACGGAAGTCGAGAAACACCGCCTGGAGCTCGAATTCAAGCATGGCGCGATCCTGCCCAAAAAACTCGCCCAGGGTGAGAATGGCGGGTTGGTGACCTGGGAAGGCGACATCATTCCGGAAGCATCACCGCCATCCGACCGGGAGCGATCGACGGATTCCTCTTTGAATTCATAACCCTCTGGAAATCGTTCAGGGTGCAAATTGTAACGACCCATAAAAATAGTGATTTCGACGGTCTGGCGTCGGTTGTGGCGGTAACGCTCCTGCATCCCGGCACCCTTGCGGTGCTGCCCAAGGCGCTCAATCCCAATGTGAAAGCCTTCCTGTCGGTGCACAAGGATGTTTTCGATACGCACATCGCGGCGGACATCGACCTGGACGCGGTCCGCCGGCTGTTCGTGGTCGATGTGGCCCAATGGAAGCGCTTGGAGGGCCTTGCCGCCTTAGAGGAACGCGAAGATCTCGCGATCCGCATCTGGGATCATCATCCGGGGCAGGGCGATATCGAAACGCCGGAAATCTGCCAGGAAACCATCGGCGCCTGCATCACGCTGCTGGTGCGGGAGCTGCAGGCCAACGGTGTCGCCCTGACGCCGATCCAGGCGACCTTGTTTCTTACGGGGCTATACGAAGACACCGGCCGGTTGACCTTTCCCTCCACCACGGCCGAAGATGCCCGGGCGGCCGCCTATCTGCTGGAAAACGCCGCTGATTTGACGATCGTCGGACGGGTTCTGCGACCGGCCTACCGGGAAAAGCAGAAAAAGATACTTCACGCCATGCTGGAGAGCGCGCAGCGTGTGAAGGTCAGCGGCTATTCCATCGGTATCGCGCATATCGAAATCCGCGGACACGTGGACAGCCTGGCGCTCGTGGTGCGGTTGATCCGGGAAGTATTGAACGTGGATGCCGCGGTGGGTTTTTTTTACAATCCGGAGCGGGATCAATGCATGGTGATCGGGCGCAGCGGGCTGGAGGAACTGAACATCGGTTCCGTCATGCGCCATCTCGGCGGCGGCGGTCATCCGGGGGCCGGATCGGCCCTGATGAAAGGGGTCAAGCCCGCCGCCATCGAGGAAATGGTGCTGGGTCTGATCGAAGGCAATCAGCAGGCCTCGGTCCGGGTAAGCGACCTGATGTCTTTTCCGGTGGTGAGCGTCACATCGCAAACCCCAATGGAGGATGTTGCCCAACTGCTTCGCAAGAAAGGCTGCACCGGCCTGCCGGTGATCGATGACGGCGAGTTGAAGGGCGTGATTTCCCGGCGGGATTTCAAGCGCGTCCGCAAAAAAAAGCAGCTCGAGGCACCCGTCAAAGCATTTATGACCACGACGGTACTGACCATTACGCCGGACAAGAGTCCGGCCCAGGCGGTCGGCCTGATGGTCAAACACGATGTCGGGCGGCTGCCGGTGGTGGCAGAGGGCAAGGTGATCGGCATCGTGACCCGCTCGGACGCCATGCTGTATTTCTACGACCTGCTCCCCGAGTAACAGACGAAAGGGGATCCCATGCGTTATCTGATTTTCGCTTGCCTGCTTGGCCTGTTGCTTGTCACCCCGGCGGCGGCCGGCCCGGCGGATGTGGTATCCGTATCCGTTGCCGTGAGCGGGCCCGGGCAGTATCGTTTCAGCGTCACGGTCCGCCATGCCGACGAGGGCTGGGACCACTACGCGGACCGGTGGGAGGTGCTGCATCCCGACGGAACCCTGCTGGGGACGCGCACCCTTTACCACCCCCATGTCGATGAACAACCGTTCACGCGCGACCTTTCCGGCGTTTCGATCCCGGACGATATCACCACCGTCGTGGTCCGCGCCCATGATGCCGTGCACGGCTTTTCCGGTGTCACGCAAACCGTAACGCTGCCCGGTCGATAGATACCTTTCAGGCATACAACCAACACAGAGATTGGTGAGGAGTTTCCATGGAAAAAGAAATGTACCCCCTCTATGAAATCGTTGAATTTCCGACCATCCTGCTGGAGACCCCCGGCTTCCAGGAAACACTGGACCGTTTGATCGAGTTCTGCCAACTGCCGCGCTTTCTGGCCGGCAGCGGGCTGACCCTCGAACCGGCAGCGGAAAAGCGGTTGAGCTTGAAACTGGTGGCCCATCTCCTCGACCAGATGACCACCGACCGGGTGGATGCGCCCTATATTTCCATCTGGGAGCGCGGCTGCCACCAGGAAGTCAAAATGGTGTATGTAAATCCAGCCATCGAGAAAATCACCGGTTTTTCGGCCCAGCAGGTGCTCAAGGTGGGGTTCAGCATCTTTGTCCCGGACGACATGATCACCAGGATCGACCAGAAAGACGGCGCCATGGAGAAGGTGGGGGTGCCCATCGAACGCGCCCGGCAGGAGCGGCAGCGGGAGCAGATCGAGGGCCGCTGGGAGCGCGTTTACGAAATCCTTAAAAAGGATGGGACCGCATTTGTCCGGGATGTGGCCGTGATCGAAGAAATCGGCAACCTGTGCATTTCCACCGGCACCTTGACGGACGCCACGCTGGAGTTCAAGCCCGATGGGCTATAATCCGGCAGCGCCGTATTCTACGCGGCTGTGGATTTTTGTAATCGCTCCGCAAGCCAAATCTTAATGATCGATTGCCGGGGAACACCCAGACGTTTGGCCTCTTTGTCCAACGACTGAATCATCCAGATCGGAAAATCGACATTGACCCTTTTTTGCTCCTGATTCGGCCGTTTCGCCTTTGAAAGGTCCAGATGCTCCAAAATGCTTTGGCCTTCGTCAAACTTTTTGTCTAATGCTTTAGCTTTCATAAAGCTCAATTTCCTCATTTCTGGCACGCCGTACAGAGATAATTCGGATATTATCACTGCGATAGGTGATAATGCCCGTCCAGTGTTTTTCACCTATCTTGCCAATCACCAGAAATCTCGGCTCATCGGTTGTTTTCGCCGGGATCTCCAATAAATCGGCATCATTCCAAAGCCCTTGGGCCTCAACAAAATCAATCCCATGCTTAATGCTATTGGTGTCCGACTTTTCCGGGTCAAATTCAAAATCCATGGTATCTTCAATATACCTATTAGGTATAATATGTCAATATTTTGGAATTGTTTCGCTGGAATTTGCATTTATCAGTTATCGCGATGGATATTTTGTCTCACAAGCGTCAAGAGCGACACCCTTCAAAAATTGCTTTTTCGGTCAGGCATTATAGAACAAACTGGATAAACGGCCGCCACCTTCATTGCCGCCGCAAATGTTATGGCCGGCTTGACAACGCAAACCGCGGCGCCATCTTGACCCATTAAGGCTGTGCCGTCGAGGTGGGCCGTCCATCCGTGCGTCCCTCCGTTTCGGTACCTGCTGCCGACTTCCTTTGGTTTGCTGCCCGTCCTCTGATTTCCTATCGGCACGGCCGACCCGCCCGACATCAGGTAACACCGGTTTACATGACGGCCTATTGCCGTAAGAAAAAGGGAGTGACAGCCATGGGTACCCCAGCTCTCGATATAAAACGCATCCATGACGAGAACATTGTTCTGCGCAACATTCTGGAAGGCACGGCAACGGCCACGGGCGAGCATTTCTTCAGAGCCCTGGTGGAAAACCTGGCCAAGACGATTCAAACCCACAGTGCCTGGGTTACCGAATACGTTCCCGCAAAGCGTCAACTGCATGCTCTTGCGTTCTGGTCCGACGGCCAGGTTTACGAAAACTTCTTCATCGACGTGGACGGCACCCCCTGCCAGAAAGTGATCGAAAGCACCGACATCATCCACTACCCCGACAATGTCCTGCGGCTCTATCCCCAGAATGCGACGTTTAAAGAGTTTCGCGCCAGAAGCTACCTGGGGATCCCCCTCCTGGACAATGCCGGCCGCGTTCTCGGGAATCTGGCGGTGTTCGACACCCGCCCCATGCCCCGGGAACCGCAATTGCTGGTGGTCTTCAGAATCTTTGCGGCCCGGGCTTCCGCCGAGCTGCAGCGGCTGCATGCCGAGGACAAGTTGCGCAAGAGCGAGGAAACCTTCCGGCGCATCATCGAGACCACGGGTGAAGGGTTCGTCCTGATGGACGAGGATATGACCATTTCCCGCGCCAACGAGGCCTTCTGCCGGATGATCGGCTATGGCCTGTCCGACATCGTGGGCCGTTCGCCCATGGATTTCGCAACCCAGGATTTCCGTCAATTTTTAACCGTCAACCGGGAGAACCTGTTCGCCGAGCAGCACAAGGAGTTCGAGGGCCGCCTTCTGTCGAAAGCCGGCCGCGAAATACCGGTTCGCATCTATGGCGATATCCTCAAGGACGATCTCGGCAAAACCATCGGCTACATGAACTTTGTCAGCGACCTGACCCTGCAGAAACGCTCGCTGGTGCTGGCCGGCGAGGTCCAGCGCAGCCTCATGCCCCAAAGCAGCCCCAAGCTGAAAGGCTACGACATTGCCGGCAAGACCCTGAGCTGCGACGAAATCGGGGGGGACTATTTCGACTATTGGGTGGCCCCGAACAAGTCCCGGGACGCGATCACCATCGTGGTGGGCGACGTTACCGGCCACGGGGCCGAGGCGGCCCTGTTGATGACCACCGCGCGGGCCATATTCCGGATGAAGGCCCTGCAGATGGACGACATGGCCGAAATAATAAACGCCATGAATCGCCAACTGGTCCTCGATGTGCACGATACCGGACGCTTTATGACGCTTTTCTGCCTGCGTTTGGAGACCTGGGACAAGGGGGCCCAGTGGATCCGGGCCGGTCACACCCCGGCCTTGCTCTATCAACCCGACCAGGACCGATTTGCGGAACTCAAGGGAGAGGGCCTGGCCCTGGGCGTGGATGCCGACTATCGCTACCAGGTGCAGCGGTCCCGCGAGATTGCGGCGGGCCACATCATCGCCCTTGGAACCGACGGCATCTGGGAAACTTTCGACCGCAACGGCCGGCCCTACGGCATGCGCCGCTTTCGCAATGTTATCCGCCGCAATGCTCACAAAGGCGCAACGGCCATCCTGGAAGCCGTCTACGCCGACGTGCAGCGCTTTGCCTACGGCACCAAGCAGGAAGACGACATCAGCCTTGTGATCGTCAAGGCCGTGCCGGACCAAGCGCCGCCCCCGCTGGACTGGAGCATATGAGGGGCGCCTTCCCGTCTGGCAGACCCTCTTTTGAGGACAACGTCCATCCTAAAGAAGAAAAGAGCGGTGCAATGAAAATCGACGTGCAAGTGGTCAATGCGTTCATCGAAGGCGGCCAGGGCGGCAATCCCGCCGGGATCGTGCTGGACGCCGATCATCTGACCGCGTCCCAGAAACAACGGATCGCCGCCGGCGTGGGGTTGTCCGAAACGGCTTTTGTTTCATCTTCGACCGCGGCGGACTTCAAGCTCGAGTTTTACACGCCGACGCGCCAGATTGCCCATTGCGGCCATGCCACGATTGCGGCTTTCAGCTATTTGCATCAGCTGAAGCGTATCCCGTCGGCCGCCACCTCCAAGGAAACCATCGACGGCAACCGCAATATTTTCATGGACGGCGACATGGCGTTCATGGAGCAGTTGGCCCCCCGTTACCGCCCGATCGAGGAAGCCGTGCCCCGAATCAGGGCCTCCCTCGGGCTATCCGCGGAGGCGTTTCCGCCCGACACCAGGCCGCTGATCGTCGATACCGGAAATGCCTTCCTGATGGTTCCGCTGGCAAGCATCCCAACCGTAGCGGGTGCCAAACCGGATTTCGAAGCGATCGAGGCGATCAGCGAGGCTTGGGATTTGATCGGCTATTACATTTTCTCCGGTACGCCGCTAACGCCGGGCCGGGATGCGGGCGCGCGCATGTTCGCGCCGCGCTTCGGCATCGCTGAAGAGGCCGCCACCGGAATGGCCGCCGGCCCCCTGGGGTGTTATCTCTACGACAAGATGGGGGTTCACAAGGAGGTTTTCCACATCGGCCAGGGCCACCTCATGCAGCCGCCGTCGCCCAGCGTGATCGAGGTGCGTCTAACGGTTGCCGACGGCCGCATCTCGGGCCTGCTGGCCGGCGGGAAGGCGAAACACATGTCGACGATTACCATAACCCTTTGACGCATAGCCGCATGATGACGAACAGGATAGCATGCGGGGGTGTTGCGACATATCCTCGCATAAAGGGAAGCGCCCTATGGTTAGCCATGCAGAATGGTTCTCCTGCGAACTGGATCAGCACACCACGTTAAGGACGGTTCTGGAGGGAACCGCCACCGAAACCGGTACGGGCTTTTTCGACGTTCTGGTCCAAAGCCTTTCGCAGGCCCTGCAGACTCGCTACGCCTGGGTCACGGAGTATATGGCCGGGCTGCGGCGTCTGAAGACCTTGGCCTTTTGCGCGGACGGCGAGCTGGAGCCTCCTTTTGAAATCGACATTGAAGACACCCCCTGTCAGAAGATCATCGATCATTCCCAGTTTGTGCATTACCCCGACAACATCCGGGAGCTTTTCCCCCGCAGCAGCAAGTTGAAAGAGCTGGAGGCGGTCAGCTACATGGGCGTTCCCTTGAGCAATTTGCAGGGCGACGTTCTGGGCCATCTGGCCGTCATCGACAGCCAGCCCATGCCCAAGGCGCCCCGCAATTTGGCCCTGTTTAAGATCTTCGCCTCCCGTGCCGCGGCGGAACTGCGACGCCTCCGGGCCGAGCAGGATCTCCAGGAGCGGGAAATCGAGCTGCGGTCGCTTGTGGACGGCGCCATGGACGGCATCGTCGTGCTGGACGAAAGCTTTCGCATTGCCCGCCTGAACCCGGCGGCCCGCAGCGTTTTCGGGCTGAGCGCGGAGGGCGGCACCGGCGACAGCCTGTGGTCTTATCTGGCGCCCGAAAGCCGGGCCAAGCTGAACCGTTTGATCCAGCAGGTGGACACCTTCCCCGAAGGCAAGCGCTTCATGTGGATACCCGACGGCCTCCAGGCCCTCGGTCCGGGCCGACGGCCGTTTAAGGCCGAGGCCACCATCTCCCGTTACGAGACCCAGGGGCAACGCCATCTGGCCCTCATTCTGCGAAATGTCAGCGACCGCATCGAGGCCGAGCGCCGCATCAGCCACCTCCAGCAGGAACGGGATTATCTTCGAGAGGCGATGCGCTCGGGGGAGGAGATTGTCGGGGCCAGCGATGCCCTTCAGAAAGTTTTGCAGAGTGCCGCCCAGGTGGCCGACACCGACACCACCGTGCTCATTCAGGGCGAAACCGGCACCGGCAAGGAACTTATTGCGCGCTACCTGCACCACCGAAGCCATCGTGCCCACGGTGCTTTCATCACGTTGAACTGCGCCGCCCTGCAGCCGAACCTGGTGGAAAGCGAACTCTTCGGCCACGAAGCCGGCGCCTTTACCGGCGCCACCCAGAAACGGAAGGGCCGTTTCGAACTGGCCGACGGCGGGACCCTTTTTTTGGACGAAGTCAGCGAAATCCCGCTGGAGCTCCAGGCCAAGCTGCTGCGGGTGCTGCAGGAAGGGCAATTCGAGCGGATCGGGGGAACCCGGACCCTCTCCTGCGACGTGCGCGTGGTTGCCGCCACCAACCGCCGGCTCGGCGAGGCCGTGCAGAGCGCTCAATTCCGATCGGATCTCTTCTACCGCCTGAATGTCTACCCCATCCGGGTACCGCCACTGCGGGAGCGGCGGGAAGACATCCCCCTGCTGGTGGACCACTTTCTGCCCCAGATCAGCCAGCGCATCGGCAAAGCCATCACGACGGTGCCCTCAGGGACCCTGCAGTCCCTCCTGGACTACGACTGGCCCGGCAATGTGCGGGAGTTAAAGAATGTCATCGAACGGGCGGCCATCACCAGCACCGGTCCCGACCTCCGGCTGCCCGAAACCTTGCGAACCGGCCCGCGTGAAGCGGAAGGGGAGGGAGAGGATTCGCCTTTCGAAGCTCTGGCCACGGCGGAGCGCCGCTACATTACCCGGGTGCTGGAAGCTACAGGGTGGCGCATCAGCGGCCCCTCCGGTGCGGCCAAGGTGTTGGATCTGAACCCCTCGACGCTCCGCTACCGCATGAAAAAGCTTGGCATCCGCAAGCCCTGGCAACGGGCCTCCGAAGCAAACCGTTCCTACCCCCCTTCTTCGTGAAGGCGATTCACATTCGCCAAATATTGCACGTCAAATACGGCCATTTTCGCCAATAGTTGCGACTTGCGCAATTGGCCACCCCATTTCACTTCTTTTCTAATATATAAATAAAAATAAATAATACAGCATGTTGTCTCCTTAACTGTAAGGATTCGCTCCGGCTGGCATGCGATATGCTGAGCATAAATGCAAACCGCCCGGTATGCTCACCTCGCTTCGCGCTGCCTCCCCTGTCGACGCTGGAAGATTTCTCCTGACACTGAATCCGCAAGGGTCCTTTCAAATTTCGTTTTCACCGGGAAGCATTTCCACATGTTTTGGATTTTCAGCAGGGCCGCCCATCTGCCCTTCGTGACCCCGGTCACCGCAGTTGCCGGCGTTGCCATCAAGCACTGCCGTCATTAAATGGAGGTGCCGTCATGACCTTTCTCAAACCCGATCAGACCTTTTACCCTTCGCCCCGCATGGCCTGCAAAGCGCCGGCGGAACGACTGGGATATGTCGCCACCCTGAATACAGGCCACAGCGACCGGCCCGATGCCCTCAGCGTCGTTGATCTGGATCCGGATTCACCGGACTACGGCCGCATTGTCAACACCCTGGAGATGCCCTACGCCGGAGACGAACTGCACCACTTCGGCTGGAACGCCTGCAGCTCGGCCCTGTGTCCCTACGCGCCCCATCCCCATCTGGAACGGCGCTACCTGATCGTACCGGGGCTGCGCAGTTCGCGGATCTACGTCATCGACACCAAGCCCGATCCACGACGCCCCGCCATTGCCAAGATCATCGAACCGGAAGAGGTCATGAAGCGTTCGGGCTACAGCCGGCCCCACACGATCCACTGCGGACCCGACGCCATTTACGTCAGCGCCCTGGGCGCCGACAACGGCGGCGGCGGACCCGGGGGGATCTTCATGCTCGACCATTTCAATTTCGATGTGCTGGGTCCCTGGGAGATCGACCGCGGACCTCAGCAGTTGGCCTACGACTTCTGGTGGCACATCACCGAAGACACCATGGTCACCAGCGAGTGGGGCTTTCCCCAACAGTTTGAGAACGGTCTGGTGTTGGAAGACATCCTGGCCGGGCGGTACGGTCACAACCTGCACTTCTGGGACATGCGCCGCCGCCGGCATCTGCAGACCATCAATTTGGGGGACGAGTACCAGTTCGTCTTCGAACTGCGGCCCGCCCACGAGCCTTCCAAAACTTACGGTTTCGCCGGGGTGGTGCTCAGCCTCAAGGACCTGAGCAGTTCCATCTGGACCTGGCATCGGGAAAACGGCAAATGGGCGGCGCGCAAAACCATCGAAATCCCGGCCGAGCCGGCCGACCCGGATCAACTGCCGCCCCCGCTCAAGGATTTCAAGGCCGTACCGCCTTTCGTGACCGACATCGACCTCTCCCTGGACGACCGTTTTCTTTATGTTTCCTGCTGGGGCACGGGTGAGCTTCGCCAATACGACGTGAGCGACCCCATGCAGCCGCGGCTGACGGGCAAGGTCAGTGTCGGCGGCATAACGCGCCGGGCATCCCATCCCAAGAGCGAGGGGCCCCTCTCGGGCGGACCCCAGATGGTGGAGATCAGCCGGGACGGCCGCCGGGTCTACTTCACCAACTCGCTCTACAGCACGGTGGACGATCAGTTCTATCCCGAGCGGATGACCGGATGGATGGCCAAAGTAGACGTTGCGGAAGAGGGCGGCATGGCCCTGGATCCGCGCTTTTTTATCGACTTCGGCGAAACCCGCACCCATCAGGTGCGACTGGAGGGCGGCGATGCATCCACTGACACCTTCTGCTACCCTTCCTGATCTGATGGGCGGCTGGGCGATGATGATCGGCTTCGGGGCCTACCACGGGCTGAACCCGGGCATGGGCTGGCTGTTCGCCCTGGCTTTAGGGCTTCAGCAGAAGAGCGAACGCGCCATCTGGCGGTCCATGCTGCCGATTACAACGGGGCATGCCGCTTCCATTGTTCTGGTGGCAGCGCTCGTGCTGGCCGCCGGGAACTGGCTGTCGATTACGCATCTGCGCTACACGGCGGCAACCGTCCTGTTGGTCTTTGCCGTCTTCAAGCTGTTCAACACCTACCGCCATCCCCGCTGGGTGGGTATGCGGGTCGGCATGAAAGATTTGTTCCTGTGGTCCTTTCTGATGGCGGCCGCCCACGGTGCCGGCCTGATGGTGGCGCCGGTGCTGCTGGAGGTCGGCCATGCCACCGCCGGTCCGGCAGCCGGATTCATATCGGGGGTGGGGATGCTCATGGCGATTCTGCTCCACACCACAGCCATGCTGATGGTGATGCTGGTCACCGCCCTGGTGGTATTCCGCAAGTTGGGACTGGCCATCCTGCGCCGCAGATGGGTCAACTTCGACATGATCTGGGCCGTGGCGCTCCTCGTCGTGGGGTCGACGGCCCTCTACCACGCTGCGCGAATGGCCGCCGCCTGAGATGCGGTGCCAATAGGGAAGGGCGGCATTCCCACGAGCGACAAACCGTATGGCAACAGCCTGAAAAGGGCTTCATCGGCATCAGGAGGAGAAGACAATGCGTAACATCATCCTATCGATACTGGCGTTATTGCTTATTGTGCCGCCCGCTGCAGCGCGGATTCACGATCCCATCGCCCTGGCGGCGGATCCGTCCACGGCTGAAACCCCCATTGCGCCGCTCCTCGAGGGGCTGGGCGACCACCATTTCCCGGTCACGACCCAGGTGCCGGAGTCCCAGGTTTTCTTCGACCAGGGCCTGCGACTGACCTATGCCTTCAACCATTCGGAGGCGCTCAGGGCTTTCAAGGAAGCTGCCCGCCTCGATCCCGGCAATGCCATGGCCTACTGGGGCTGGGCACTGGTCCTGGGCCCCAATCTGAACCTGCCCATGGTGCCGGAGGTGGTACCCCAGGCCTACCGTGCCATCCAGCAGGCGGTAGCACTCAAGAACACGGTTTCCGAGCGTGAGCGCGCTTACATCGAGGCCCTGGCCGAACGATATACAGACGACCCGTCCGCCGATCGCGCAGCATTTGACCGTGCCTACGCCGAGGACATGGGGGAATTGGCCGCGCACTACTCCGGAGACCTGGATGCCGCCACGCTCTATGCGGCCTCCCTGATGAACTTGACCCCGTGGGACTATTGGAACCTGGACGGGAGCCCCAAGGCCGGCACGCTCGAAGTCCTCGATGCGCTGCAGTCCGTGATCAACCGCAACCCCCGTCATCCCGGGGCGCTGCACTATTACATCCATGCCGTGGAAGCCCGTCATCCCCAAATGGGCGAGCAGCCTGCCGATCAGCTGGCCGGGCTCATGCCGGGGGCCGGGCATCTCGTCCACATGCCCTCGCACATCTACATGCGCGTCGGCCGCTACGCGGATTCCTACGATGCCAATCGCCGCGCTGTGGCGGCGGACGAAAACTACATCACCCAGTGCCGGGCCCAAAACATCTATCCCCTGAACTACTACCCCCACAACATCCATTTCATGGCCTGGTCGGCCATGTTCCAGGGGCGTCCGGAAGAAGCGCTCCAGGCGGCGCGCAAGATCGTGGACAAGGTGCCGCCGGAGCTTTCCGCCGACAAGAACATCTGGGCGCTCTACGAGACCTTTCTTTCCCAGCCCATGTTCGTGATGGTGCGCTTCGGCATGTGGGAAGCGATGCTGGCCGAGCCCAAACCCGACATCGACTCTCAATTCATGACCGGCGTATGGCACTACGGGCGCGCCCTGGCCTATCGCTACACCGATCGATCGGGGGAAGCACGGCAAGAGCTCGGCCAGTTGAGCATCGCCCGGACGGCAATGGGCGAAGCTGAGCACTACGTGGGCTTTGCGACGGCGGGAACCCTGCTCACCATTGCCGAGGAGATCGTGAGGGGCGAACTGGCCTACGCCGACGGCCGCACCATGGAGGGACTGGCCCATCTCGAGCGGGCCGTAAGGCTGGAAGACAGCCTGCGCTACAACGAACCTCCGGACTGGTACTTCCCGGTGCGGCACTACCTGGGCGCCATGCTGCTGGATGCGGGCCGTCCGAACGAGGCCGAGGTGGTCTACGCGGCGGATTTGCGCAAGAATCCCAACAACGGCTACGCGCTCTTCGGCTTGCAGCAGGCCCTGACGCAGCAGGGCAAGCAGGCGGATGCTTCCACCGTCGCCGAGCGGTTCGACCGCACCTGGGCAAGCGCGGATCACGAACTGAAGACTTCGCGTTTTTAAGGGAGGGACCGCTGGCACTAACTTGGAGAGATGAACACAAAGGGCGCTTTCCATTCGGATAGCGCCCTTTGTCATTGAAATTATTCGGCGTCATTTCCAAGCCCTTGCGCCTTCAAGAGTCAAGGGCGGGTTTGACCCCTTTCTTTACGCGAATTCGGTGAAGGAGGCGATGATGAAAACACTTCGAATACATGCCTATCAGCTGAAACCCTATTTTATAGTTTTTCTTATCTGTATTTTTGGATTGAGCCTGTCACAGACGGCAGGGGCTGCTGAGACAACGTTGCGATCCCCCGAGTGCTCTGAAATCCAAGAATGGGTGGCTACGATAGATCTTTCCGATCAGTATCAGCCACTCGAATCCGCACCATACGATAAATTGCCAACGGCCTATGGGTCAGAAGCCTTTACCGTTTTGTTCGGGAAACCCGCCCTGGAGTGGACGCAAGGGGAACTTCGCCAGATGTACGACCATATCCTCAGCTGTGGCAAGAATGCAGGCAAGGATTATAGAAAGAAGGTGCGGCCGCTTTCGCGGAATTTGAGAAACATACTCACAATACAAGATCAAAAGACTCGTAAAAATTAGGCTGCTGTCTGTCTCTTTTCCAGGGTCTCCCCGTCCGGCCCCTTCGTCCCCGGACAGGGAGCCCTATTGCTGCCGGGTGCTTCTAATCCCTTTTATAGCGTCCCATCAGCCGGTTCATCCCGATCAGGTGGGGTTCGATCTTTTCCAGAAGCTGCCACATGGTCAGTCCCGGTTCAAGCGCCACCGCTTCATTCAGTGCCAGCACCCAGAAATAATAGTTGTGCAGGCCATGTCCGTTGGGGGGCATGGGGCCGTTGTAACAGGCTTGACCAAAATCAGTGACACCGTTGGTATACAATTTGGTGGCTTCATCCAGGCCTGATATATCTCCCGGAATATTGTAAAGCACCCAGTGAACAAAACCGTAGGTGCCCCGGCTGCTGACAAGGGGGGCATCCGGGTCGTGGCAGATGACGGCAAATGCTTTTGTCCCCTCCGGCGGGTTTGTCCAGGACAACGCCGGTGAAACATCTTCTCCCTCGCCGGTGAATCGAGACGGTATCAGACCATCTTGATCAAATGCATTGCTTTTAACCTGCATCTTCGTTGGTGCAAATCCCATGATTTTATCTCCTCTTTAATGGGTTATCGTACAAAGGAATCATAGAACGATAGATCGCGGATATGTTTTTTAAATGGCAAGTACGGATCATAGCGTTGGCTTGGCAGGCTCAAGCGCTTGTTCGGCGCCCCCCTGACACCCATGATCGCCACACGATTCCATCCTGCGGGATCGATCTGCACGCCGGAAAAAATGGTCGTCTGCCTTATCAGCCACAGGGGCAAGATCAACGTTCATCAGAATATCAATGCCGACCCTTCGCGATTAAAACCAGCACTTCTGAAGGTACCCCGAATGGGGTCACTATGTTTCGATGTTCCCGTTTCCAGCGATCCCAATCTATATAATTATCCATGAGAACAGGACGGCATCCCCCCACAATAGCAGGCCGTATGCGGAACGCTGCCATCCAGACGGAAGACACAATCCGCGACAGCAGGGTGGCCCCTTTCGTCAGGCTTGCCAGACAAATCCTGCCACCCGGCACGAGGACACGATGCGCTTCCGCAAAAAAGGTCCGGATATCCTCTTCCGACAGAAGATCCAGCACATAGCTGGAAATGACACGATCAGTCGAATGGTCGGGTAACGGAAAATACACGGTGCCATCCGTCTGGAGCACTTTGGCACGATTGGAATACTTTTTCAGACGCTGTGCAGCAAGGCCGACCATTACAGGGCTGACGTCGCAGCCAAAATAGGTTGCAGCGGCCGGCAGATGTTCACTCAAGAGCCGTGCGGCAACCTTGCCCGTGCCGCAGCCAAACTCGAAAATCCTTTCGGCGTTTTCGAAGTTGGCATGGGCAATCACAGCATTCAGTGCGGGATCTTCATAGAATCCCTGGCTGTCCTGTTTTTTTCCGAAGCGATCGTAGTATGCTTCAGCTTCGGACGCAGTCATGGTCCTGTGTCTATCAGCCATGCATTGCCCATTTACTCAATAAATTCTCCGAGTATACTATGCTTGCGTTTGATTTCATGAATAAAACGATCATAGTGTTTCATCCGAATAATTGAGCGGATAATCAGGTAGACACCGAAAAAAATTAAAACAAGATTGAGCACTCCCAATGGGACAAGAAAATGCAAAACATGGAGGACATCATAATACTTTGATGTCGCTATCAGGACACTCATGACGGATAGCGGCAGGGCTAAGACCGCTATACCCGTCCGCATCACGGCTAAAGATGTCCGTTTCTCTGCTAAAATCAGTTGCACTTCATTGATGGCGATTGCGTCCGTATTTTTTGTATCGTCGATCAAACCTTATCCTCTTGGATAATTACATTGCTTTCTTCATGAGCAGCATAGGTTGCATTATTGCCGAAGAATTTGGTGAGCTCGGATTCGATTTTACGTATTTGTTTATATTTTCGTGCCGAATCAACCGATTCGCATTTGTAAAAAGACAGGAATTTCAATTTGCATTTCCTGGCACAGGCGCCTAATAGCGCAAAACGCAGGGTGCGTTTAATGGGTCTCCTGAGAATGATGTGGTCAACCCACCAGGGGGCACCTAAAGTCGTTACAACAAATGCCTTTTTTAAATTGTTCAGCTTGGGCTTGATGGGGCCATAGTCATCGGCATGGTCATAAGCCACGGTAGGCGCCCAGACCCTGTCAAACCAGCCCTTCAATATTGCTGGAAAGCCAAACCACCATGTCGGGAATATCAAAACCAATGCATCGGAATTGACCAGTCTTTCCATTTCTTCTGAAACTTTTGATGCATCATAGCTTTCTTTGTAATACGTCATCCGTTCATCGATCGACAGAACGGGGTCAAACCGGTTCACGTATAAATTTTCTGATCGAACCTCATGCCCCATATTGCTGAGGCTGCTTGTTATTGTTTCAGAAAATAGTCCACAAAGGCTATTCTTCAGAGGGTGTGCTGTAACAACCAAGATATTCATCTATTTAAATTTCTAACGTCTTTATACCGTCAAGAGTCAAGGGCGGACTTTCCCCCTTTATTAATAGGGAACCCAACCCTCTTTAATATTTATTCCAAACCAGGCGATAGCCTGGTTAAATTCTCTGAAAACCTGGACTTGTAATGGCAGGTCGGTTTCTATTTCAGCATATATTTCGTACATTCTCGAAAGCCCAAAATAAAGATCGTTATCTGTTACAATTGCGGTTTTTCCAGTTTTTCGTTGAGAACCATATTCGATTGAAATGTCATTAATCTTTCTTATATCATCTATTGATAATTCCGGATTCCCTCCTTTGTTGAGATCCCATATCAGGTAGGTCGTCACTCTATTCTGATAGAAGTCTTTTAGTAATGAAGTAATCTCATCTGTGTCCGTTGGTTCAGTCGCTTCATGGATCGTCAGATCGAGATCGTTGTATTGATGAACCCTGAATTTCATTGGTCCAATCCAACTCTTTCTATCACGTAAATAGTTTTTTGGGCCTAACGACCAAGCTGAGACGCGGAAAACGCGCTATCGTTTTCGCGTCGATTTCTCCAGCGCCATGATGTGAACAAGACTTTTACATTAAAAGCCCTGCCGCAATCATCGCAATTAGCAGTATGATCGGGGCGGAAACATAACGAATTATGATGCCAATTATTCTTTCACGCTTTGATTGCTTATCATAAATCCATTCGGTTTCTTCATCCTGGGATGGAATGATTCCTTCAGACCATTTTCCAAAATATTGCCCGGCGCGCCCCACTCCGAATCCGCCAATGTATGTTACGCCAGGATTCGTTTTTCCTCTACCACCACGGTATCCAGAAAAAATCCATCTGACGGAAAGTGGTAATATCAGACCAACAACGTAGGAAGCTAACGGGATAAATATCCACTGGTGATGATAGAAATTTATTGTAAAAAAGCAGAACGTTAGACCAATGAACAACCCTGCAAAACCGCCATATATCGGTTTTTTTAATCCGACAAGTATCGATACAAAGAATATGACCAGAAAAACATCGCTCATTTGATTCACAACCTCGTTTAGAGAGCCGAAATTCTGAGGCAAATGCCACGCCTCATGTGCCATATATGTGGCACTATTCAGTGATTTAAAATTGTCCTATGGATATTAATACTACAAAAAGTCAAGAGCGGACTTGACCCCATTTCCTGTATAAAACCAAAATCATACTTGCAGTTTTTTGCACAAGGTTTCAAAATCATTTGCCTCAATATCAAAATTAGTCTCGCTTGGTTCCTCGAAGCCCTCAGACATATTGTCTTTCTCTGGAACGTTTACATATGCTGTATGCATCCCTGCAGTCTGGGCTGCTGCCAAATCACCTGTATGGGCAGCAACCATCATGGTCTCCGCCGATTTAAGTCCTAGGAGGCTGGTTCCTTTTAGGTAGGCTTGTAAAGAAGGTTTGTAATAGCCCAAAAACTCGCATGAAAGAATACCGTCCCATTGCACCTTGGCTGCTTTTGAGCTGCTGACGATGCTTTCCAAGCTTAAGATTGTGAGTACTACTACCATATATTTGGTTCGCAGACGGTTGATCGCTTCGGGCGCTCCGGCAAAGGCTTTAAGGTGATGCCAAGTCGATTTTACGAGAGACATGCGGTCAATTGTGGTCAATAGCGGATAGCTGTTT
>JABZFP010000016.1 GCA_014237395.1 Desulfobacteraceae bacterium
AAAACTTCCCTCTGTATCTCAAAGAACTGGAGTTTCGATATAATCATCGACACACAGATATCTTCGATATCGTAGCTAATTTCCTGTGTGATCTTGTGCCAGAACTTAACTAATTACCATATTTTGAAACCGCGTTAGGTGGGTTTGGCCTTCTGTGCGCAATTTTTAGCCATTTCCCTTGTATCAACAACGGACACGGCTGATACACTGGACCACACACATGGACCCTACCTGCACAAGCCGTCCGGATAAAACAAATTACATAATGTCATTATCCGCCTATTTTCAGCAATTCTTGAGTGTTTTCGTGGCTGTAGGCGTTTTTAGGCCACAGAAAGATCCCACATACCGCTTTCGTGCCGATGAAGATGTTCAAACTGATGGAGCAGGTCATACGGCGGGAACAGGCCGACGGCACTTACTGCCGCCACCGCAACCGCAAACTGGCCCGGCAGGCGTTTGGCAAGAAGATTTAATGGCGGGACGGCGGGGCAAGTCTCCGGCGGTGGGCATTACGATAGATTACATTAAAAGAGGGGAATCGCTCGTTGAAACCGGATACGCCTATATTCTGAACGCTGAGGGGAAGATAAGAACTTGAATCTTATCGTTTTTCTCAAATGACCGCAAATAAGCGAACGCAGCCATTATGAAAAATGAATTGCCGCCATTCGCACAGCGACCTTTCCTAATACTTTGGTTTGATGGCCTTTCCCCATCGTATCATCGAGCATCACGACGTCCCCCGCTTTACGGATCG
Source organism: Desulfobacteraceae bacterium (assembly GCA_014237395.1). GTDB lineage: Bacteria > Desulfobacterota > Desulfobacteria > Desulfobacterales > UBA5852 > JABZFP01. Next base: position 761 of record JABZFP010000016.1, read on the forward strand.
CGCGCTCCCCATCCCCGGCTTCGAACTCGCATTCTCCGGACATCAAGATCAGCCACTGGCGCACCGGCGTCGGATGCCAGTCGCCATACCAACCAACCGGCAGCTCAAGAAAAAGGCTGTTGTCTGCCGATGCCAAGGCGGACGTATTCAAAGGCGGTGCCGGCGGGGCGTAGTCTTTCGTTTCCAATCCGACAGTTTGTATTTCAAAATGGGAGCACCCATCAGCGTCGGCATAGATTCGCAAATAGTCGATACGGCTCACGATTTAGTCTCCTTAATTAGGCGTCGTTTAGGCGTCGATTCGCAAAAGGGAAGTTTTACACCTAGCTGAACGCTGCCAATGCCGCACGCTTGAGCTCCGCGACCGACAAATCCGCAGCGTTCGCTACCCGGTGCACCAGATCGATCTCGATCGTCACAGGATCGGTGGTATGGAAAAAAAACTGTCCGGGGGTAAAAATCCGTTCGGTGTTGCGCAGGCGGACCACGGTCAGCGGCACCCGGCAGCGGCGGGCGATCTTGAAAGCCCCTTCGTGCAAGACCCCGATCGGCCTCCCGGGACGACGAGTGCCTTCCGGAAAGACAAACATCACCCCGCCGGAAGCGAAGAAATCACGCAAGGTCGCCATACGTTGCAGCATCAGTTCGCCAAACGGGCCTTCGGCCGAGGCCGGCATGTAGCCGGCCGTCTTAATCAGCCACCCGAAGATCGGCACCTTAAAGAATGTGCTCTTAACGATTGTGGTTTGCTTTGCAAAAATGGATTGGAACATTAGAGGATCCAGGTAGGAGTGGTGGTTGCTGACCACCACTGTCCCTCGCAACTGCCGCAGGGCGGGATCGATGCGGATCGTGAGGCCCGGCATCAGCAGCCGCAGCAATTTAAAAAAACCGCCGTAAAAATAGTGGTTAAGCCTCTGGAAGGCGCCCTCGGGAGAAGACTTGAGGAAAAATGCCCCAAGATAAAACGGGAGGAAGAAGACCACGAACCCCAGCGTGAAGTACAGCCACAGCAACAGCGTCACCGCCAGGTCACGTAACAACCGCCGTAGCTTATGCATTGCGGTGCCCCTGTCCGTCATGGGATGCCACCCAGCGCAGGGCCAACCGAAACAACGCCCGCACCCCGGTTAAACCTTTCGGATCAGCAGGCAGGTATTCACCCCGCCGAACGCAAAATTCTGGACGCCGACCACCTTGAGAGGATAGTCGGTGAGGCCGGGGGTGTGGCGCAGCATGGCGCAGCGGGGGTCCACCGCATCCAGGTTGAGGGTCGGCGCCACGAAGCCTTCCGCCATCATGTAGAGCGACAGGATCGTCTCGATGGCCCCGCAGGAGCCCATGGTGTGCCCCATGTAGCTTTTCAGACCTGAAACCATGGGGGTCCGTTCGCCGAAGACCTTCCGGATGGCCTGGGATTCGATCACATCCCCCATCTTGGTGGCGGTGGCGTGGGCACTGATGAAATCCACGTCCCCGGGGTTTAGGCGGGCATCTTCCAGGGCGATCCGCAGGGTGGCCGTAATCCCGTCCACATTGGGGAAAATCAGGTCGCCGCCATTGTTGTTGCAGCCGAATCCCACCACTTCGCCCAGGATGTCGGCCCCCCGGCGGCGGGCGCTGTCGTAGTCCTCGAGCAGCACCGCGCCGGCGCCTTCCCCCACCACCAGCCCGTCGCGCTCGGCATCGAAGGGGCGCGGTGTTTTGGACGGCGTGGCGTTGAAAGCCGTGGAGCAAGCCAGCAGGTTGTCGAAAACCGCCACTGTCGTCGTGTCGTACTCGTCCGCCCCGCCGCAGATCATGGCGTCCTGCCGGCCGAAGCGGATCATTTCGTAGCCGAAACCGATGGACTGGCTGCTGGTGGTGCAGGCCGTGGAGGAAGAGATCACGCGGCCGGTGATGCCGAACATCTTGGTGATGTTGACCGCCGTGGTATGCACCATGGATTTCAGGTAATCCACGGCACCGATCGAGGCGAAACGCTTCTGGGATTTACTGAAAAAGGTTTCGTAAATCCCGCGCTGCACCGTGGGGCTGCCGTGGGTGGAACCGAAGGCGACACCCAGCCGGCCGGACCCCAGAACCTCGGGGGACAAGCCGGCCTGCGCGATCACCTCTTTGACCACCTGGCAGGCGTAGAAGGCCACCGGCCCCATGGTTTTGCGGTACTTGCGCTCGAAATCAAAATCGATATCGGCACTGACGGTGCCAAACACCTGGGAATGGATGCGGTCGGAAAGCAGGCCGTCGTCACGCAGCGGTTTGACGCCGGAAATGCCGTTTTGCAGACTGTGGAGAATCTCGTCCCGGGTGTGACCGATGGGACTGATGGCGGAAGCCGCCGTAATGACAACCCGTCTGTCCATTTATGGGTTCACCTGTTAGGCCGTTTCGGGCGTTAAACTTTCCACATAATCCAGAATCTGGTTCAAAGTCCGGATATTGTCCATGGCGCGTTTTTTCTGTTCCTGGGACAATTCGAACCCCAGCATATCCTCGATTTCCCGCAGCAGTTCGATGGCATCGATACTGTCGAAACCGTGGGCCTCGCGAAGATCGTCGTCCAGCCCCGGGTTGGCGATTTCGAACTCCTCGTCGAAAATCGTCAGAATTCTTTCCTGGATGTCATTCCTTGTCATGCAAGCGTTCCTCTCGGATGCAATGGGCTGTGCGGCCCGATGCAGGCGAAACGTTTATAAACTTCTTGATTTTGTTTAATAAAATTTCTTGCTTCTATTGGATCAGGCCTTAAATGTCAAGCATCACCACGATCTCGAACGTTTACAAGTCCGTCTGGGACATGATGTTAATCGCGTTCATCATCGCTGAACATCGAGCGGAAATGGAACCATTCAAACGGATGCTGCCGCACAAAGGCTTCCAGGCGATCGGCGTAGGCCTGGGCGCTGGCCTGAATGGCGGCCTGCCGCTCCGAACGGGATGTCGGGTTCACATAAATGGGTTCCTTGGTCGTAAAATGGTAACTGCGGGGTCCGGTCCGATAGGAAAAAAAATGGAACAGGGGCACCCCGGCCACCATCGCAAACGCATGGGGGCCGGCCGGCAGATCGACGCGATGCCCTAAAAAACGGACGGGTACCGTCCGCTGGGCCGCATGCCAGACCATGTCGCCGGACAGGGAGACCAGCCCGCCCTTTTTTAAATGTTGAATGCCTTCGACCGTATCGTAGGGTGAACCGGCTGTTGCGCCCGCCACGATGATGCGCACCCCCGACTCGGCCAGGGTCTCTTTCTGGAGCTTTTCGATCTGTTCTTTCTGTTTTTCGCCCATGTAAAGCAGCAGCGCCATATCCGACCGATGGCGCTTGAGCACGTGGGCCGCGATCTCCCAGTTGCCCACGTGCGACATGAGAATGATGCCGCCGGCCCCCCGGTCCAGCACCCCATCGAGGTGCTCCAGGCCATCGCAGGTAAAGGTGAGCGTCTGCCCGGACTGCAGGAGAAAACGATCGGCAAAAACCCCGGTAAAGCGGTGAAACTGCTTCCAGGCACATTGCAGATAAAACCACCGGCTGCGCCCCGGCAGCAGCGCGCGGTAAAACGCGGCACTGGCCGCCACCCGCCGCGGAAAGAGCAGGTAGTAGGCCGTGGCCACGAACCAAGCCCCTGTCTGAAAAAGCCACAAGCCGGACCAGCGTGTGATCCACGACAACCCGCGATAATACAGTCCACCGATCATGATCGAACCGATCCGCTCCCTGTTGAATGAAAAAGCCTCAGGTTTTTAGGGCCCGCAACCAGACCAGGGATGACTGGCGCTCCACACGGTCTTCCTGGATGCGCTGGAAGCCTTCCCGTTTGAAAAACGTCCGAACGTCTTGCACATCGTACGGCTCCGGCCCGGGAAAGACCCTGTTCCACAGACGGCTGATCCAGGATGCCGGCGCATCGCCGATTTTCGCCAGGACGAACACCTCGCCCCCGGGGGCGAGAAAGCCGGTGGCAGCTCTTAAAAGCGCTTCAGAGGCAGCGGATCGCAGCGGCCGCCCGGTCAAAAACAAGATGGTGATGTCTTTTTCATCCCGCAAGGCATCGATGGCACCCGGGCGGATGGATCCGCCCGCGCCGGCGACGCGGGTCGCCACACGAACCTTTTCCGCATCCGGATCGGCCCCCCCAAGGCGCATGCCGGGAGCGGCCTCCGCCAGCCAGGCCGCTTCGATACCGTAGCCGACCGGATAGACAAGCGCCGAACCAACGGCCCCCTGCGGCAAGGGGAGGGCCGCCAGCAAACCACCCTCCCGCAGCTTGCGCCAGGCCGCCCAACGGGGGCGCATCTCGAAATGACGGAACCGCCGTCGCGCCGCCCGACGCACCCGGACCGGATCACGGGATCGATCGGCATCCGGGGCGGCTGGTCGATCAAAGACTCGCCGCAGGAGCGGGGGCAGCAAAATAAATGTCCCCACCACCGAAAACAAAATGCCGCCGAACGACGTCAGGCCGGCGCTTTTAAAGACCGCATGCTCGGCGCTCATCAGGGCGCCGAATCCCACCAGGGTCGATGTGGCCGCCAGAAAAACCGTGGTGCGGAAGAGCGCCAGTTCCGGATCGGTTTCGCTGCCGTAGCGTTGGAAGGACCGGATGGTGAACAGCGCATAGTCGATGCCCATGCCGAGGACGATAATGGCCAGCATCAGGGCCGGGATATCGAGCGGTCGCCCGGCGAGGCCCAAAATCCCCAACGTGCCGATAAAGGCCCCCGCCAGCGGCAGGAGGGCCAGTCCGGTCAGGGTCAGGTCCCAGAAAAAGAGGCTCAGCAGAACCACGGCGCTGGCCCCGACCAGATAGAGCATCTGCCGGAAGGTCACCGCCAGAAACCGCCCCAGGCGCTCGGCGAAAAAAACCGGGTCGAAAAGACGGGCCGCGCCGGTCCGGGCCAGGCGATCGTAAAAAGGGGCCGCCTGGTAGCGATCGCCGGGTTTCAATGTCAGGAACTGGCGCCAGCCGGTGCCGTCCGAATCGGGTACGATGCCCAGCAGTTCGAAATAGGCGGCCTCCGGCACGACCGGTGCCACCCGTGGCTCCTCCAGGCGATCCAGAAAGGGGGCAAAGGCGTCTTCGGTAAATCCCAGCCTGCGGCCGGCCTGCTGCAGGCTGGCGGAAACGTCCGCAACGCGCGCCGGCGTCCAGAAGGCCTGCCAGGCCGCCCGGTTGGCTTCCGCACGCGCGGGTCCCGGAAAAAAAGACGCCGGCAGGAACCCGGGCTGCAGTTCCCCGGCCGCCGTCATTTCCTCCAAGAGGGCGGCAACCCGATCCCCTTCGGCCTGCAAATCCTCCAGGTCGGCGCCCTGGGTCACCACGAACACCCGTTCCATGAAGCGCCCCCAAACGGCTTGGAGCTGCGTTTCGGCAGCCCGCGTGGCCGGGGTCACGGAATTCATGGCGCGCAAATCCACCTGGAAGCGCGGCGCCGCGAACAGGGCCAGAAAACACAACACACCGACACCGGCCCAAAAGGTTTTCATGCCCAGCCGTCCGGCAAACCGCGTCAGCATGCGCTGCAGTACCGGCGGCTGCGTCTTGCGGGCCGGCGGAAGGGAGGGAATCAAGAGCGGCATGACCATGTGGACAAACAAAAAGGCGCTGCCGATCCCCAGGGCGGCAAATTTCCCGATTTCGCCCAGCACCGGAAAACCGCTGAAGGTCAAGGCCAGGAATGCGCCCACCGTCGTCAGGGTCGCAATCAGGCCTACGGCGCGGACTTCCCGGGCCGCATCCTCGCCCCGGGTGGCGCAGGACCGGTCCAGGAACAACAGGTAGGCAATCCCGTGATCCACCGTAATGGAGATGACGGCTCCGCCGAAGCCCAACGTCAGGACGGACAGGCGGGCCTGCAGGAACGACATGACGAACAGGGCCACGGCGGTTCCGGCCAATGCCGGCACAAATGCCAGCAGGCCGATCCACGGCCGCGGAAAGGTCAACAGAAGCAGCAGGGCAATGCCGGCCATGGCAAAAACAACCACTTTGCGCGTGTCGCGCCGGGCCATCGTCTCGTTGTCCAGGGCCGCCCGATAGGCGCCCACCGGGGTCACGACCACCTCGCGCCCCAACGCGTCGGAACTTTGGCGGCGCAACCGGTCCTGCAGGTCGTCAAAGAAGGACCGCAGTTGCCGGGCCATGGCCGTATCCGTCGACGCCCGGGCCGGCGTGGCGACCACCAGCACGTGCGTCGAGTCGGCTGAAAGCATGTGCCCCTGGAACGGACGGATGCCGGGCGCCGGCGCAAGACGCGCCAACTGGGCGAGAAGCAGGTGGCGCAGCGCCAGCGGATCGAGGGCCATAAATTCGGCCTGGCCGATGCCCTCCAGGGACGCCAGTTGGGCCAGGCTGTCGGCCAGGCGCGCTTGGATCCTGGCGTCGGTCAGGAGCGGCGCCACGTCACGCGCCAGGTCGGCTTCCGAAAACAGAAGCGGCAAATGGGCCACCAGATGGTGGATCAGGACCGGCATCTGGTCCCCCACGGCCTTCATGCCGACCCGTTTGAATAGGCCGCTGGCCGTCATGGCCGCCGCCACCTCACGGGTCACCTGAGCCAGCGCGACCGGCCCGCCGGTCTCCAGGTAGAGATCGACGGCAACCAGGTCCTGGCCCGGATGATGGCGCAGGATATCGCGGGCGGCGGCAATCACCGGATCGCGCTCGGGCAGGGTGGCCACGATGTCCGTTTCAAAGGTGATGCGGTAAACGCCCACCCCGGCCATCAGGGCCAGCACGATGACGGTTAGGGCGGTTGCAAGCGGGTTGAAATGACGCATGGGCCTCACGCGGGCGGCGTATTGTCAGGCATCTTCTGCCACCGCCTTCGAACGGCGCGCGGCACCAGGATGCGTTGAAAGATCAGTCGTGAAAACGTTCCGGAATTACGGCAGAAATCGACGAAGGGCCGAAAATGGGAAATCCGCGGGGCGCCCGGGTGATAATCGACACTGATGGGGACCTCTTTTATCGGCAGCCCCTGCCAGCCGGCTTTGGCCAGGACTTCGACTTCAAACTGAAACCGGCGGGCTTTGACACCGAGCGCAAACACTTCCGGCAGCGGATAGATCCGGAAGCCACTCTGGGAATCGGTCCGCCGGCCCCCGCCCGCGGCCCGCACCCAGAAATTGGAGAACCCCCGACCGAAACGGCTGGTCCAGGGCACATGGCGACCGAGCATGCCCTGGCGCTGACCCACCACAATCGCGCGCGGCCCCTCCAGGGCGGCCGCAACGAGTTGCGCCGCTTCTTCGGGACGATGCTGCCCGTCGGCATCGATGGTAATGGCCCAGTCGGCAAATGCCGCCGCCGCTTCAAACCCGGTCAGCAGGGCCGCGCCTTTGCCGGCGTTGACGGCATGCCGCAAAAAATAGAGACCCGGTATCCGTCGCACGATATCCGTGGTTTGATCCGTGGAACCATCATCCACGACCACCACCGGGACGCCCAGCTTCAACGCCTGCCGGGCCACCGTTTCGACATTGAGGGCGTGGTTGTAGACCGGTATGACGACGGCGAAACGTCCGCGGGTCGAACCGTCCTTGCGGTCCGGGACCGGACCGGAAAGCAGGGACGCCGGTATCTGATCGTAACCATTGGGCATAAATGTTGTCGCTTCCTTCCGTGCCGCGATTTATCCGCAAGCCGCCGGTGCCCTAGCGCCGCTGCCTGGCAAATACGATCCAGGCTGTCAGCAGCATGACAAGTCCGAAACACAGCAGCATCACCGCCTGAAGCCACACCGTCGCAAAACCGCCCCCCCGGGCAAACAAGTCCAGGAACGCATCGAGCCCCCAGGCCATGGGGGAAACCTGGCTGATATCACGCATGATCCGGGGCATGGCAAACACCGGCACCATGACGCCGCCGATGGCCGCCGCGATCACCACGGAGATGGCCCCGATCATGGAGGCCTGCTCATACGTCCGGGTGACGACGCCCAGCAGGATGCCGAAACCGGTGGCGGCCAGGGCCACACACAGCAGCACCACCACGACCGCACCCGGCGCCTGCCCCAGGGTGAGCGGGGCCGCCCCGAAAAGCGGCATCACAAAACGGCCGATCAGCATCACGAGCGTAAACTGGGCCAGGCACACCACGACATACGCCAGGAGTTTGCCGGTCAAAAGCGTCATGAACGAAACCGGGAGCAGTTGCAGGCGGGTCATGATCCCGCTGGAGCGCTCGCGCACGATCGCGCCGGACAGCGGCACGGCAATAAAAAAGATCCCGAAAAGCCCCCAGGCCGGAACATTCTGTTGAACCGCCGAGGGGATCTGGGCCACCCCGCCGCGACGGGCGGAGCGCTCCGTCAGGATCATCAGGGGCCGCGCATCCCATTCCAGCGGCGTTTCGGACAGCTTGTCGCGAAGGCCGTCCGATGCATAGGGCCCCATGATCTCGGTCAGGGCCGCGGCCATGTGCTCCGGCAGGCGCTCGGCAAAGGCCGCCAGTTTCAGGCGCGTTTCGATACCGGCCAATAATCGTTGCAAGGCTTGGCTGACGGCCGACCGAAAGGCGCCCCCGGCCAGGGGGTCGAAATGCACCACGATTTCAGGAAGCACCGCGTTAGCGGCCGGCGGCGGCTCCGGCCCGGCCAGCATGGCGGTCGCCGCCGCTGCGGACCGCGCCACCACCGCTTGCGAAAACCCCGGGGGGATAACGAGACAGACCTGGTAGTCGCCTTCCGACACCCGTTCCAGCGCCGTCGCTTCATCGAGCGGCCGCCCCCCCCACTGATCCATCGGGATGACCCCCGCCGCCGTTTCCAGGCCGTCCCGCAACATCCGGGCAATCTCGCCCTGGTCCCGGTCGACCCACAGCATGGCCACCGGGTCGTCTCCCATGGTTTTCAGGACATTCATCTGCACCACGGAAACGACGATCACCAGCAGAGACGGCATCAGAAAGAGCATCAGCAACCCGGCCCGATCCCGCGTGAGCAGGCGCCATTCTTTCATCACCGATGCCAGCATGCGATCCATTCGTGTGCCCTCGCCGCTTCAGTCGCGCAGCGTTCTGCCGGTTAACTGCAAAAACAAGCCGCCAAGCGAATCCGCCTCCGGATGGTCCGCGATCAGGTGGGCCGGCGGACCTTCTACAATGATGCGCCCGGCGTCCATGATCGCCACCGTATCGCACAGGGCTTCCGCCTCTTCCATGGTGTGGGTGGTGTACACCATGGCGGTGCCGTCCCCCTTCAAACCGGTGAGGAGGTCCATGATCAGGGCCCGGGACTGGGCGTCGACACCCACCGTCGGCTCGTCCAGGAAGAGCAGCCGCGGGGCATGAATAATGGCTGCAGCCAGGTTGGCCCGCCGCTTCATCCCGCCGGAAAACACCCCCACGCGCTGGTCAGCCTGGGGCGTCAGCCCCACCGCGTCCAGACAGGCCGCCACCCGCTCTTGCAGCGCCGCCCCCTTCAAACCGTACATGCGCCCGAAATAAGACAAATTCTCACGGGCCGACAACGCCTCGTAAAGCGCGATCTCCTGGGGGGCCAGACCGATATGCCGGCGGATGCGGCTGCGCTTTTGCAGGGCATTGTCCCCCAGGACGGTCAACTGCCCGGCCGTCGGGGCCATCAGGGTGCTCATAATGGATACCGCCGTGGTCTTGCCGGCGCCGTTGGGCCCCAAAAGCCCGTAAATCTCCCCTTCCGCCACGCCAAGCGTCAGGCCGTCCAGCGCCCGCACGGCGGCGCCGGGATACTGTTTGACGATGTTGTCAGCCGCCAGGATCGGTGTCTCGGAACAGGGCGGCGAGGTTTCAGGAGCCATAAGTCTACCTGTGGATGGATTCGTCGGGTGGCGCTGGCACACGGGTGTCATCGAATCCGAGGGATGATGACGTCATCGTCGCGGCCGCACGGGCCGGCCGCATCAATGCGCCACGGCCAGCAATTCACGATACAGCGCGGCTTCCCGATCGGCGCATTCGCGTATGATGGCCGCCATGGCGGGATAGGAATCCTCGGCCCGGGAACGCCCTTTGCAATTGCGGGCCCCGGAAACGGCAAACTGACGCCACCGGTCTCCGATCGCGGTCATCTCGGCGGACAGTTCCTGGAGACGCGGCATCGCCATCAGCGTGGCGGCCTGCTGCAGAAACGCCGCATAAATGAACCGGAAGCCGGCCCCGCCGGTGCCGATTTCTTCCTGCATGCGGATCACCTGCCCCAGGTAGAGCAGGGCTTTCTCCGGGCCAAATTTATCAGGCCAGATTTCCACCTGCCGGGCCAGTTTGCGGATGCCCTTGACGCCGATCAATGAAACGGGCGCCTTCAGCATGGTGCGGCACACCTCGCGAATCCCGCGCCGGATGGCATGCGGGAAATCCGCCGCGGACGGCATGGATTCCACGAAATACATTTTCCCTTTCGGCGCCAGGGCGCCCTGGGCAAACCGCGCCTTGACGAGATCACGCCGGTGACAGGTCACCGGGGCTTCGAAAATGGGATCGCTGATGTGGTAGTCGTCGCCGTCGCGCCCCAACACCACGAGGTTGTGCATGTTGAAGTGAAACCGGTAGGCCTGGGGAAAATACGGCAGCCAGTAACCGCCGGTCTGGCAGCCCACCGGCACGCCTTCGTCCAGCTTGCGGTCCAGGGCGTCCATGGCTTTTCGGGGGTTGCGAAACTGGGTCATATGAAGTTTGACGCCCAGGCGTTTGGTCAGGCGCTTCATGATGCCGCCGGTGGTAATGCGATAGGTCGTCAGCGGCAGGTGATTCAGGCGGATAAACGGCAGGTAGCCGAAAAACAACCCGGAGCCGATGCCGAACGCCATGGCCTCGTTGACGTCCAGCCCGTAATGCGAGAGCAGGTTGGCCGCCACCCCGGTTTCGCAATGGGCCGATTGCCGGTGTTCAAAGGGGATTTGCATCGTCATTCCGATTCGTCGTAAATTCCAGGTCAGGTGCGTCGGGAACCGTCTTAAGGTCCGCCACCGGGATGCCCAAGGCCTCCGCATAGCGCGCCAGGACGGCGGGTTTCAATCGGCTGAAAGGCCCGGCTTTGAGATGGCGTTTCACACGCCAGCGGTTGATGCGGGCATATTTGGCCAGAAGCGCCGGCTGCATCTGGTGCCGGGTCATATGCCAGGCCAGCGGGCTGAGCTCGCCGGCGGCGACCCGCGCTTTGACGGCCTCCAGCTCTTTCAGGATGAGGTCCCAGGCCTGGTTCAGGGCGACCGTTTTGGAATCCCACCCATAGCTGGGAACCGCTTCGTAGGCGCCGTCTTGGCCAACCGCGTAGATGACCTCACGCATCGGACCCGCCAGCCCCACATCCTGGGGAACATTTTTTTTGAGCATGACGCCTCCTCGATCAGCCGCACGGACAAAAGGGTATTAAATTAGCCCTCTTGCAGAATCACTGTCAACGCCTATTTTGTCTAAATATCCAAGGATTCAGACCGATTATTGACTTTTGAACGGGAAGGCGGGTAAATAGGACGCCATTTTGATAACGCGCCGCCGGAGGGCGGCCAACCGGACCATACGGGTCTGCGACAGGACACCATGGGCGCCATACGCTATGCCAGCCATGAAATCGAACTGAACGTACCGTTTCACGATCTGGACCCCCTGCAGGTGGTCTGGCACGGGAACTACTTCAAATATTTCGACCGGGCCCGCTTCGCACTGTTCAACCATTGCGGCGTGGACCTCCACGACTATTCCCGCACCTCCGGATTCCTGTTTCCGGTGACCCGGACATCCACCAAACATATTCTCCCCCTGCGCTACCGCGACCGGTTCGTGGTGCGCACCACCGTCCGGGAGGCCCACATCCGGATCGTGCTGGATTTTGAAATCCGGCGTGCCGCGGATGACATCGTCACCACGCGGGGTCGCAGCGAACAGGTGTCCGTCAAATACCCGGGCGACGAACTGATGCTCCAGATCCCCCCGGAGATCGAAAACGCCCTGACGATTTCAGATACAGGTGACCATGGCTCCGTTTGATCAAGCCTTTAGCGCTGGATTCGACCGCCTGGCGGCCTGGTCGGACCTGTTGGATACCATCAATGTCTTCCCCGTGGCGGACGGGGACACCGGCCGCAACCTGGTGGTCAGCCTGGCCCCCCTCAAGGAATTCCGGATGGCATCCGACACCGACCGTCTGACCGATCAGCTCCTGCGGGCGGCCCGTGGAAATTCCGGCAACATTGCCACCCAGTTTTTCAGCGAATTCATCAAGACACCGGTGACACCGATCGCCAAAGCCCTTCGGCAGGGAACCCGGGCAGCCCACCAGGCGGTTCGCACACCCCAGGACGGCACGATGTTGACCGTGTTCGACACCCTCGCAGCGGCGTTGGCGGATTGCACCCTGACGTACGACATTACCGATGTCCCCGCGCTTCTGGACGGTCTTCAAGCCACCGTGCAAAGCAGCCGCGACATCCTGCCCCGCCTGCGCTCCGCCGGCGTCGTGGATGCCGGCGCCCTGGGGATGTACCTGTTTTTCGAAGGCTTTTTTTATGCCCTCATCGACCGGGTCGAAGACTGCCGACCGCCGGCCCACCTTTTTCCGGACAGCCTGCAGATCAGCCATACGTTTCGTGAACAGGACAACCAGGGGTACTGCGTGGATACGGTCCTGCGGGCCCAGCCTGATATGGATGCCGTTATACAGAACTTGACCACCAAGGCCGAAAGCGTGGTGGCCATTACCCGCGGGGATATCGTCAAACTCCATTTTCACACCACCGACCGTGAAACGATGCGACGCACCCTCGAAGCCACGGGGACCCTGGTCAGCTGGTCGGAGGACGATCTGGCGCACCAGGTGCAGACATTCCAACAGCGTCCGCGTCAAACCCGGGTGCATATCGCCACCGACGGCGCCGCCTCGCTCACCCGTGCCGACCAGCAGCGCTACGGCTTCACCCTCCTGGACAGCTACATCACGACCGACAGCGGTTCACAGCCTGAATCCCGGGTGGACGCACAGGATCTCTACCAGCGCATGCGTGCCGGCGAGCGGGTGACGACCTCCCAGGCGTCGGTGTTCGAACGCCACCAGCATTATCTGCGCCTCCTGGAAACCTATCCGGAAACGCTCTACCTCTGCGTCGGATCGGCCTTTACCGGCAATTATGAAACCGCCGCGGAATGGCAGACCCGCCACGATCCCCGGAGTCGGTTGCAGATCCTGGATACCGGGGCGGCTTCCGGACGGCTGGCGGTGATGGTGCTGGCCGCCGCCCGCCTGGCCGGCCGCGGCGCCGATATGGATACGGTGAAAGCGCTGGCCCTGCAATCCCTGACCGCCTGCCGGGAATACATCTTTATCGATCGCCTCAAATACCTGGCGGCGGGGGGCCGCCTTTCCCGGCCAAGCGCCCTGATGGGTGATTTGTTGCGGGTCAAACCGGTCATCAGCCCCCTGCCGACCGGTGCCGAAAAAATCGGCAGCGTTAAAAACCGGCCGGACCAGTTGCGATTTGCGCTGCGGCAATTAGCATCCGATCTGGCCGAGGCGCTGACACCGCTGATCCTTCTGGAATACTCCGACAATCACGAATGGGTCGCAGGCGAGGTGGCCGACCGATTGCACCAGGCCTTCCCTGCGGCGGAAATCATCCTGCAGCCCCTTTCGCTGACCACCGGCGCCCACACCGGCCCGGGCACCTGGGCGGTTGCCGTCCATCCGGATCCTGCCGGACGCCTGGCAAGGCCTTCAGCGGGATTGGCACAGGCCTCCTCCGAAAATCCCCCGGTCTACATGGAAAGGAACACGGGTTAGAGATTTATGGATCAATTAGAACAAGAACTTAGCGATATGATTGTGGAAGCTTGCGATATTCCGGGACCTTTGCCCGCCGATTTCGGACCGGAATCCATCCTGATCGGCCCGGAAAGCCCCCTGGGGCTGGATTCCCTGGACGCCGTCGAGATCATCGTCACCGTACAGATGAAATATGGGATTCGTATCGACGCCGAAAAAATCGGCCGGACCATCCTGCAATCCCTGGGGACCCTGGCGGACTTCATCCGCCGGGAAAAGGCCGCCGCCACCTGAAATTCGAGCCGCCTGTGCCACCAAATCCATCCAAGCCGGTATCGGGAATTGCCAGATGAAAATTTTGGGCCTCGGCCTGGTTGCAGCTTTCGTCGTCGTTGCGGTATGGGCCTGCTATCCGAAGCGCGTGGGTCCTGCGGGAGCTGACGGTGAGCGTCTGACGTGGACGGAAATGAATAAGGACCAGCGCAAGGCCCACATGCGCGACGTGGTCCTTCCGCTGGCCGCCGACGTGTTCCAGGCCTGGCGGCCGGAGCGCTACGCCAAGGTCGACTGCACCCTCTGCCACGGCGATAGCGCCCATTGGGAGGACTTCCAGATGCCCACCTCCCCCGACTCAGCGGGGCCTTGCTCCTGGGCCCCGAGTTCGAGAAGCACCCGGACACCACCCGGTTGAAGCTCGACCGCCTGGTCCCGAAAATGGCCGCCGCCCTGGGCCTGAAACCCTTCAGCCTCGTCACCCGCCGCGGCTTCGGCTGCTACTCCTGCCACCTGGGCCCCGAAGGGTCGCTGTTCGGCAACTGATCAAACGCCCCCCGTTCACAGGAATACGTGCAAGATCGGCTTTGATCTTGATGACTTTTCTGATGGCCAAACCCTTCTGCCGACCGGGTCTGCCCCTGCTTGGCGTCCACTGCTTTCAGGTGTGTCAGGACCCACTGCTGTAGCGTTACAACTGTATCGGGTCACACCTTCGTGATGGGCTTTTTGCCCATGGAACGCCTTCCCGCTAAAAACCGATCATGATCCACACCAAGGGCCAACCGCTGCGCCCGCAACCGTTGGTTGACATACCGGTCGCGGGTCTCCATCGGTTCGCACAAGCCCATCGCCGGCCGATTCCCACGTCAGACGGGGTTCATTCCTCCCCTCCTCCGGCGCACCCCATGGCTCCCTTTCAACCCGAGTGCATATGGATCAATAATTGCAGAACAGCTCAGGCACTTCAATCAAGTTCCAGATTACAGCAGCACCTCACCGATTACCATTCGCCGTTGGAAATGATGTTGCAACATTTGAAGTGCCGCTCCTTATAAAGGAAACCATAAGAGAAGGACGTGCGCACATTCCCAGCCGATTGTCTGCGACCGGCCCTGACGGCATTTTACGGCCAGCCGGTCGCTTCGCTATCGCAGCAAAGAAAATGGAAAGGGGGCGTATGAAAACAATGCGAGCCAAAAGATTGTTCTGCTGGTTGTGGGTAGCGCTTTTTACGACAGCGGCCTGGACACTGCCGGCCATTTCAGCCGCCAAGAACAGCGACGGTGCAAAGGGAAAGGGGGATTACGGGATCGTCGAATGCGAGGACGAAAACGATACGTCCCATTATGACTCCATTCTCTATTGCGAGATAGGCCCCCGGCTGCAAGAGATCGAACAAAACAGCAAGCGGATCAAAGTCGACGTCATCGGCCGGTCGGCCGGCGGGCGCGATCTCTACCTGGTGACGCTCTCCGACCCCAAGGCCATGGGAAGACTGGGGCGCTACCAGGCCATTCGGCATACCATGCTTACGGATCCCGAGGCTGCCCAGGAGATGATCGACAAATTCGGTGATTTCAAGGTTCCGGTCTTTATCAACGGCAGTATCCACGGCGATGAAAATCCAGGTGTCGACGCGGCCATCCGGCTGATTGAAAAGCTGGCCTACGAGGACAGCGATGAAGTCCGCCGGATCCTGGAAAATGTGATCCTGCTGGTGAACGTGGTGCAGAATCCCGACGGTCGGGTGATGTACACGCGGGCGAATGCCAACGGCTTCGACATCAACCGCGATTTCATTACCCAAAGCCAGCCCGAAACCCGCGCCACGGTGGAGGTCTTTACGGATTGGAACCCCATGGTCGTCCTGGACCTGCACGGCTTTGTAAACCCCATGCTGATCGAGCCGTGCACACCGCCGCACAACCCCAATTACGAATACGACCTTTACATCAAATGGGCCTACGATCTGGCGCTGGCCATGGAGGCCGAGGTCATCGCCCAGACGGACGCTAACCAATGCCAGATCCCTTACCGGGACGATGAGCTGGGGTGGGACGACTGGCCGCCCGGTTATACCCCCATGTATGCCATGTACCATGGCGCCTACGGTCACACCCTGGAAACGCCCCATCAGGACGAACGGGGCATCGATGCCCATTTTGCCGCTGTCTGGGGCGCCCTTAAATATGTCGCCGAAAACCGCGAAGGCATGATCTACGATCAGATCGAGATTTTCCGGCGCGGCTTTCTGGACCTGCCCCAGATGGCGATCCCCCCGGAACTTCTTCCGAAATGGGATCAGTTCCAGGATCTGATGATCCAGGAATTTCCGGCGGCTTACCTCATTCCGGCGGATGCGCCCTTCCAGATCAGCGCCCATCAGGCGGCCCGGCTGGTGGATTTTCTGTTGTTCAACGACGTGGCGGTCGAAAAGGCGTTGACCGCTTTCACGGCCGGGGGAACCGAATACCCGGCAGGCACCTATGTCGTGCGGATGGATCAGCCCAAACGCGGTCTGGCCAACACCATCCTTGAAGACGGCCTTGATCTCTCCGCCATCGAAGGGCTGGTTTTCTACTCCCCACCGTCGGTGTGGAGCCATCCCCGGCTTTGGGGGGCCAAAGTCGTCGTGCTGGAGGAAGCACCCACCGCCGACACCAGTCCGGTGAAAGCCGCCGACCTTCCCCGCGGCGCGGTTGAGGATGGTGATGCCGCAGCCTACACCTATCAGACCACCAGCATTGCCGCCATCCGGGCGACGAATGCCCTGCTGGCGCGCGGCGTCGCGCTCCGGCGCACGACGGCAAGTTTCGTGGATTCGGGCGGGACGTTTGGCGCCGGTGCGGTAATCTTGCCGCCGGACAGGTCCCTCGCCGAAGAACTGGCCGGGGAATGGGGGCTGGTGGTGTCCGCCCTGTCGGATCCGCCCGAAGACACCGTGGTGATGCGCGAGCGGAAAATCGCGGCCTACGGGGACGAGGGTCTGGCGCATTGCCTGAAGACCCTGGGATTTGCCTTCGACCAGGTGAGTCTGAACGACCTCAACACCGGCGCGATTGCGGGCTATGACGTATTTGTCGATTACGGCCTGAACTGGCAGTCGCTGAGCAAAACGGGCGAACAGGCCATGGCGGACTGGCTGTTGGCTGACGGCGATTTTGTCGGGCTGGGGGCGGGTGGCCAGGCCGTCGATTTTGCGATTGGCGCCGGTTTGATGGATGTGGCCTATCACACCCTTTCCGGAAACGCGATCGCGATGCTTGACTTCGACCGGGACAGCGCCCTGTCAGCCGGTTTCGGCGAACAAGACGCGGCCTTCTTCTACAATCCGGTGTGGTTTGACGAACCGGCCGGCGACGGGCAAGTTGCGGCACGCCTGGCCGGCGGCGACTTCTTCATTTCCGGATTCTGGCCGGGCTGGGCGGAAAGCGGGGCCGCCGGCAAACCCGTGGCGATTTACCAGGCCAATGGCGCGCTTCAGGACACGGCGCTGATCGGGTTCGATCCGACCTTTCGCGGCCACCCGGAAAACATGTTTCGGATCGTTGCCAACGCGATCTACAGCGGACTGGACTAGAATGATTGCGGTTCAGGCGGGTTCGGTTCGTCGGGGCGCATATACCATTGCACCCCGGCGATCCCGCTGCGCAGACTTTTATAACCCGAGATCCTCATTGATGAGGACGACGCTGATCCGTTCCTTCGGAGATGATGATAGAAAATCTTTCGGGCCTTTCTCTCATCCGACGCCGCTGCCGACGGCCATGCGCAATACGGTTACTTCAATCCCAAAAACCTTGAGCTTCTTATTGATTTCGTCAATCACCCCATCGAGCAGCGTTGTGGGATGCGCTGTTTCCTCCCCGGGCAGCGTAAGACTGCCGGCCTCGATCAGCGGTCGAATATCATCCGGGCCCAGCCTTGCGAAGCGGTCCCGCAGCAGGCTGTTCACGAAATCGCCGATGATGCCATCGGCACGCGTGGTGCGGCCACCTAGCGTCCTGTCAAAAACCGCCGCGTCGACGATCCGCCACTGGACCTGGCAGTCCAATGGCACTAACTCTTTGTGGTAGGTCAGGTACGTGCCCTGGTATTGGGCCTGAAAACCATCGGGCAGCGGGCGCGATTCCTCGACAAAGGGGATCTTGACCCGTGTGCCGGGATCGGTTGTGATGCGTTGCGGTTTGCCGAAGCGCAGGATCTGAACGGTTTCCCCCGGGGCCGTCCTGTAAACGGCGTTATAAACCGCAACGCCGCCGAACAGGATCAGGACGATCCCCAGCGCCGCCCACAGCCTGCGGGCATTGGCCCTGAGCAGGCGCGCTCCGGCACCTTGTTTGAGATCCGGCAGCGGCATGGCAGACAGGCTGCGATAGGCCCATGCCAGAACCGCCAGATACACCATCCCCCCGTAAGCGGTCAGCAGACCGGCCACAATCGCACTCCCGGGGAAGCCGCGGCCTGACATGAGGGCCAATTGCCCATAGCCGGCCAGCACACCCGGAAGGATGACAAGCACCAGGAAAAGCCGCAGCCCGTTGCCGCGTGTCAGGCGCCAGATTCGTTTAGGCGCGATATCGTGGCCCGCCGCCGCGGCAGGCAGCAGCAGGACAAAACGAACCGGAAACAAACCTACCACCGAAATCGCCACGATCCATCCCAGCACGTAGGCCACTGAAGGTAAAGGGTTGTTATCGCTCGCAGCCAAATGCAGGAAAACTATGGCCGCGAGGACCCATTGCAGCAAATGCCAGATGACAAATGCCAGCAACACGCCCCCGACGACCAGCAGCAGAAAATTGAACCCATAGCGCTGCCGCAGCCTCGGATCGGATTCACCGGCCGACGCCCCCAGCAGCAGGTGGCGCTCGAAGTTCCAGGCCAGCCAGAGGATAGCGGCCCAGAGAAATCCGAACGCGATCAACTGCAACACCCATCCCATGCGGAAATAGCCGGCGACAACCGGCAACAGGCCCACAAGCACAAGGGTTATCAAAGACCTGACAAGGGCTTTCCAGGAAGCCGCCTCCAGGTAAAAGGGCGCAATGAGGGCCCTTCCAATTACCGCTCCCACGGGCACACGGGGTTTGGTCATATTCACCTCGCCTCAAGGTTTTGAACCAGGTTCACCAATGAAAACAAGGCGGCACGTAATGCCGCAGCAAAGGAGACAACGCCGGGCTTCGAAGGTATGGCGCCGGGACGGGTCCGCAATTTTAAAAATGGGGGCATTGTCAGGGTCTACTCGAGGCCATAGACCTGCCTCGGTGCCAGCGCTTGCGGATATTGTTCGATGGCAGCCTTGCGGGTCAGAAAGCAGAGGTGGCATTCGTCGATGTAGCCGGGCGCCGGAGTCCGGCCGCATGCTCGGGACAGCTCCGCCGGACCGCCGCGAATCAGGGGGCCGCAGACCGGGTGGGCCTCCGGTTGATAATCCGTGATAATCTTCGACAGCGGCACATCCCACATATTCCCGATGCTGATCCCCTGGCAGACCTGGACATGGCCGAAGGCATCGACGTGCACCCGGGAGGGCGATTCAAGTTCCTCGTAGGGGCATTCATGCAAATCCTGCCAGGGCCTCAGGGGCAGGCCGTCAGCCAGCTTCTCCACCGCCCGCCCCCGGAACATGGGCCCGCCGCCAACCACCGGTTGTCCCTTGTCGACGTCGTTAGAGTTCTGGATGACTTCGGGGGCTTCGATGCAGATCGGCTCCGTATCGAGCCCCAGCCGTTGGGCCGTTCGATGGGCGATCATGGCCGGGGTTTCCGATGCCTCCCCGTAGTGATACTGGTCGTTGCTAACGGCAAGATAAGACAGACCGGCCTCCGCCAGCGGCTTCAACCAGAGTTCAGCGTCTTCCTCGGAAATCGCGCCGTAGGCGTTGGTCACGATCCCCACCTTGAACCCGCGTTCCGCCGCCCGGCGGACACTCTCCAACAGCAGCGGGTAGAAGAGAAACGGTTCGCCGCCCTCAAAAAAAATCCATTCCACCGTGCCGATTTTCCGGGCCTCGTCCAGCACCCGTGTCACCTGGCTAATGGTAAAGGTCCCCTTCGACCAGGGGCTGCAGTACAAAAAACAGTGGTCGCACTCGAAGTTGCAGGTGTAAGTCAATAGAAAATGGATGCCGTTGAGCATGGTGTTTTATGTCCTGTGCTGCAGAGACGTTGTGAGGAATACCGGATATTTAATCGGCAAACGCTCATCTCGGGAAGTGATACCCGGTAAAATCATTTTTTTATGGATAAATTAATCGGCGCGCTTCAGTGCGTCCGAGCGCAAGGCAGTGGCGCGTTAAACGCAAGGTCAGACATTTTTTATAATTTTTTCCTTAGAAATATCCTGTTGTATTCATGGTGAAAATTTTCCAATTCAGCAAACTTTTTATAACCTAATTTCACATAAAATTCTGGCGCTTGAAATGCGATGGTATTCAAAAAGCTATTCTTGCAACCATTTCTTTTTGCTTCATTTTCCATACACTGCATTAACAGCGTGGCATAACCTTGGTTTCGATAGTTTTTGTCCACCCAAAGGGCATTTATATAGAGCCAACCAGAAATATTATAGGTGCCTCTGATGCCACCAATGATTTCATTGTCTGCGTTCCTGACAAAGAAGGTAATATCTTGATTCCCTGTACTTTCTCCCGTTATCAAAATATTGTTTTCATCTATACCCAACCGAAGTAATTCAAGGTCTTCTTTCCTTGGGTTAATTTCAATTTTCGGTTGGAAGACAGTCTTCATTTCTTGGGTCAACGCCCGGTTTCAGCAACGAGTGAATCGAGTCCGATCTGAAAGTCGAGGTTATGCCATAATTAATTGTTAAAATTTCAATATTGCTCATGAAAGTTTTTTTGTAATCTTTTCATAACACCTATTTTTTTCGTTCTCGTTCTTGATTGCACAAAAATCATTGAATACTTTTTCGCCCCGTGTTTTATCGCAAATATCAAATAGTTGTTTTAAAAAATTCTTTCTATCATCTCCGGCAGGAAAAACTCTAAGCGCCTCAAGGATCAGTTTTCGTATGACATTTTCAAAATCTAAGTTTCTTTTTAGAATGCCATCCTTAAAAGGTGAGATATCACCTCCATGAACAACAGTAGAACGAACGGCATAGAAATGCTTAAGGAGATTCCTAACATCTGATATATCGTCATGTTTTTTAAGAAGAACTGCGGCACGTTCTCTTAAACGTCTTCCTACAAAATCTTTTTCAGGAACTAAGATCGTTTCCGCTACAGTAATATAATCAACTACCCGATCAATTGAATCATGTCTTGGATTATACTCTTTCCCTCCTCCGTATAAAAAGAAACGTCGAGCAGTTTTGAACCACGAAGAAGACCAATTAGAACAGGATAGAATTTCTGATGCAAAAACGTTGAATACACGGCACTCGTCAGATTCTAATTTGTATTTATTGGTTGTATGGGTATAAACCATTACAGGATATGGCATCTGACTTAATAATTGATCGTCTGATATTTCTATGCAGGGGTTCACAAAAAACAAATCACCTGTCTTAAAAAGTCTCATCAATAATAGTGTATCTTCAATATCATATGGAGCCTTTTCTTGTTCATCATCGTTCATATATTCTCTCTCATAAACATAATCTTCATAGAGGGGCCACGTTGTGGGGAATAAGTGTTTCGCTCTCTGCAAGTCATTTTCAAAGTTTGATCCTACCTTCCATAAACGAAAATTCTTGAAGTTCAGTTCTTCGGATTTCGATTTCAATTTTTTCACAAGCACAAAACTTTTAAACACAGTAATGAACCTTTGTTGGTAATTTCAACCAGGTATAAAGTGACTTTGAGCGGACAGTTTTGTCGATCCACTGCAAAATTTTGTTATTCTTTTAATTCGTCAATTTAATTGTTTAAAGTGCATCCTGACCGATGATTTTTTAACATCTTCCTGATACAATTTAGGTATATTCGTCCAATCAGATAGCACTTTTATGAATAGGCTTTTACAATGAGATGGACTTTGGCTTCCAAATAAGATGCCTGTTAGCGCTTCCTCTCGAAATGGAACATAAGTGTTTCTTGAAAAAAACCTAACTTCTTCTTCCTGTGCCCATTCTATTGATTTGGTACAAAACATTAGTCGCAAAAAGGCCTGATTATCTCCTTCTTCTGCTTCTTTGATTGTGTTCACATAACGTTTTAAATTAATATGATTTGTATAATACTCAACTTCGACGCCTTTGAAAGTTTCCGTATTTGCGTCTACCATAAAAGATGCCCGGAACTGTAATACAATACCTTTGTGGTTGTTAGCATAATGAGCCCACATCATTTGATTTCTTGGTGTCTTGGTAAAACAGCTTATTCGAATTTTCTTTAGTTCTTCTTTATGGACTTGTGTACAAAATTGATCATTCTTTAACAACCAATCCTTATTTTGATGTAGACCATTTTTTATAGCGGCTTCCGCGTGCTTTATTGATTCATTTTGAGAGATATCTGGATTTTGCTCTTTAGCAAGAGCTGATAGGTAATATTTCCAATCTGAAATATCATCGTTTTTACATCTAAATAATGAAAATTTGGGATGGCAATCAAAAGGATCATTAAAATCATTGGGTGATGAGAAATAGATTCTTTTATTCAGAATCGTATCCAAAACGAAATCAAGATTGCTATAGTATTTATATAAAAATAACATGAGGTGATTACCATCTTGCATAACGGTTGGGCTTTGTGGCGAGGGAACCGAGTCCGCCAACAGCCCTTGGTTAGCTACCTTTGTCCTTCTTTTTAAAGATATTAAATCGTTCAAGCTCAGAATATAAAGAATTTGGGGCTCGACTAGAACAGCGGCCTATTTCTGAACATTTTTAGTAATAACAAGTAGATATTTTCATCACGATAATTGAATCGGAATTCGCATTCTTTCAGATGCAGATAAAAAGTCGAT
>JABZFP010000008.1 GCA_014237395.1 Desulfobacteraceae bacterium
TCACAGTCTTGCAGCAGTTCGTCAATGAGGGCGTCCTGCTTGGATTTCTTACTGGCCATCGCCTTCTCCTTTGAGTAAGGTTATTGATAACCAGTTACACAGTTATTTGTACACCCTCTGGTTTTGCGGCAAGGGAACCGCGTCCGCAACAGCCGAATGTTGGGTGAAGTTTAACTAAATTTCAATTTGAGAGCTTTCGAACCGACTTAATTTCGTAACGCCAATCAGGAGGAGCTAAAAACTGTTTTACATATGATCTATCAGCACCTCGCAATGAGAGAATATCGACATCTTTCCAGACAGGATTATTAATCCAAGGCGGTTCTTTGATGAATTTCCCTCTATTCTTATTGTACTTCACCCCCTTAATTTCGTAAATCATACCTTTAATGCCTTTAGTCTTTTGTTGAGATATATCTATGTGTGCTGTTTCCCATGTTATAACTCGCACAGCTAGATAATATTCTCTTTCATTTTTTTTACTGTCAGAGGTGAATTTTTGTTTCGGAGGGTACGCAGGTTTAAGCTTCCTTTTGTAGAGACCGCAGACAACTAGTTTAAACTCCAAATCATTCGGGTTTTCATTCTGGTAAGAAACACAATCAATAACGTCTATCCAATGTCCGGCAGATTTTCTTAATTGTTTTTTTACAAAAGAACAGCTCGTGCCTCATCCGTCGAAGCATATTCGAGGTATTTTCTCAATTTTTCTTTTGATAGAGGCATTGAATCCTTATAACTTTGAGGTTGTCTATATTTTTAATACGCCCAACTTATTTATTCAGTGGGAATCTGCCTTTGCGCACAAAAGTTCCTTTTCCTACAAAAATGCGATTTTCTAACTCTATTTTGGCATTAATGGGGAATCCACCTCATCCTACTGTTTAGTCTGATTAATTTCCCGGCCGAGCAGGGCTTCACCTAAGTGAATACGATTCATCTTTGACGTAATTATCAGTGAATTATCGAGTTTTCCGTTGAAGCACACTTGTCGATTATATTTTGCACGCAATACGGGAATTTAGGATTTACCATGAATCCGTAGCCTTCATTACCAGAGCCCTTTGGAGTGCCCGATACAACATTTTCAAAACACCATGTAGTTGCCATTACGGCTGATGGGAAAAGACCGGCTTCTTCGGGGAATAAACAAACTTCTCCTATCATAGTTCCATAGGGTTGCAAAAACTGGGGCTATTTACTGGACTGAAAAAGCCTTGCTGAAAAGCACGGTATTTATAACGAAACTTCGGATTCAGGCTCGCGCAGCCAGGCGCAGGCCGCTTCGTAATCTGAAAAAGGCTCGATGCAGAAGCCTTCACTTTCGGCCAGGCAGCAAAAAACGCGGGCCACGCCGAAGACAAGCGTATTGGGATGCGCCACCGTGGCCCATCGACTGCCTTTGAAGGCATCTATCTTTCCCAGGCGTGCGATCATCGTTTCGAGTTCCTCGGCGGGTGGGCCGTATTCGGTATGGCGGGCGTCGAATAGGATATTGGCAGGTGACTGGAAAGCGGCATCGGCAGCAATACTTTCAAAAGCCTGGACGACTTCCTCTATGGGCGTAACCCCATACGCAGTTACAACGATACAGTGATCGTTGATCGAATACTCGAGACTCATGCCGGCTTATCCTGAAAAACGTTGGTTTTCATCCATTGCGGATGCGAAGAAGATGGTCATCATTAAGTTAAAATGCGCAATAAGTCAATATTTACGTTTGATTTCAGTCAGATTGGTACTTCTATCCGGAATTGTTCCTGTTAGAAGTAAAATGGAGTCGTAAAGTCCTTAAACCGTCGCTCCCGCGAAGGCGGGAGTCCAGAACCCATTGAAATAACTGGATCCCCGCCTGCGCGGGGATGACGAAAAAATTACCTCAGCGGCTTATTACGAGTTCATCTTTCCTTTTCCCGGGAAAGAAAAGTAACAAGCAAGATTGAAACTAATCCCTTTCCGACAGTCGGCGGATAACCCATTCACCGTCCTTAGCAAGCTGCAGTTCGTGGGTCATGCAAGGCGGGCGCTCGTCGGCGTGGTGGGTGGTGAAAATCAGGTTGGTGGGCGTGGCGCACCCGATCTGCGCCACCATGGCCAGCACCCGCTCGCGATTGCGGATATCGAGCCCCTGGCAGGGTTCGTCCAGGATCAGCAAAACTGGATCCTTCACCACGGCCCGGGCGATCAGCACCATGCGCTGCTGTCCGCTGGACATCTGGTCGAAGGGTTTCTCGGCCAGACGCTCGATCTGCAGACGCGCAACCCAATCCCTGGCCTGTTCACGCTGGGCCTGGCTGGCGAGCCGGAACAACCCCACCGAGTCGAAGAACCCCGACAGAATCACATTGAAGCCGGAAATGGATTTGCGGTAGCGCACCTGAAACTCGCTGGACACCATACCGATGCGTTGTTTGATCTCCCAGATGCTTTCACCCGTGCCGCGCCGGTGGCCGAAGAGATAAATCTCGTTGGCATAGGCCTGGAGGTGGTCCGCGCTGATCAGGCGCAGCAGGGTCGATTTACCGGCGCCGTTGGGACCGACCACCAGCCAGTTCTCCCCGTGGTGAACGTTCCAGTTGAGGTTATCCAGGATGCGGCGGCCCTCAAAGGAAACGGACGCGTTTACCATGCGAATCAGCGGCGTGCCGTTCTTCACCGAAACCGGCGTGATGTCAGCGGACGTTCCGGTCCCGTCATTTTCATCCCCATGGTCGCTCTTCAGGGATTGCTTTTCACGTCGCGCTTTCACGTGCAGCGGTCCCTGGCGTAGAACACGCCCTTCCCCCAGTTCCAGGGAATGGGTTATGACCGGCAACATTTCTTCTTCTCGGTGGGTGACCAGGACGATCTGGAGCCCTTCCCGCACCAGCGCCGTGACTCGGTCTGCCAAATACTGCCGCATGGACACGTCCAGGCCGTCAAAGGGCTCATCGAGGATCAGCAGGCGGGGGTTGAACAGCAGGGCCCGGGCAATCAGGAAGCGGCGCATCTCGCCCGTGGAAAGGCTGCGGATGGGCTGGTCCAGCAGGGGGAAGAGGTCCCACCGGTCGGTGCACGCCGCTACGTCCTCCGGGTTGGTTTCGGCGGCTTCCAGAAGGAAACGGACGGACAGGCCCTGTTCGTCGATCCCGGCAAACCCGCGGGCTTCATCGCGGGCTTCGTCGCGGGCGATCAGGCGCTGGTGAGTTTCGAACGAAAGACGAACCATGTCCCGGGATCGGATGGCGTCCGGGTTCAGCCAGCGCCAACCCGCCACCACCGGCACCTCGCCGGTCAGCGCGGCGGTCAAGGATGTCTTGCCCGATCCGTTGGGCCCCAGGACCACCCAGTGCTGCCCCTTCGCGATGGTCCAGGAGGTATCCGGCAGGATCCATCGCCCCCCCACCCGCAGGGTAACATGCTCCAGCCGGATGAGGTCGCCGGAGGCTGCCGAATCCATTGACGGCGCCATGGGCTATTGCGAAGCCCCGACCGGTTCCAGGCGACGGCAGAGCGCGTCGACTTCGGGATCTTCCAGGTCGATGGGGCGGCCCTCCAGACCGGCCATGAACAGGGCGTCCTGATCCCGTATTTCGGCCCAGATCAGGGCCGGATCGATAAACTGGCTTATGGCTTCCCGCATGCGGTCGTCGGCCTTGTTCAACACGAACGCGATGGGCGTATCGGCACCCTGGGCAAGCGCCATGATGCTGCGGGCCAGTTTGAAGGATTCGAAGGACGGGTCGATCACGCCGATGATGCGGTCGCCATGGGCATCGACGCTGCGCCCGAAATGCTCCACCCCGGCCGCCATGTCCACGATCATGCGATCGTCGGCGCCAGCCTGGAAGTTTAACAGAAACGGCCGCAGGACCCCGCCCATGGGGCAGGCACAGCCTTCGCCGAAGGTCTTGATCTTCCCGATTTTGAGCAGGCGAATGCCATCCGCATCCGGGACACAGCGTTCCGGAATGTCTTCCCAGGTGAAAGCGGTTTCGTAGAAGGCCGGACAGGTCGCGGACGGAAAGGCGGCCTGTTTGCGGGAGCGCAGCCCCGCCTTGCCGCCCAGGGCCTCCAGCAGGGTTTCCGCCGAGGGGGAGCCCGCCAGACGATGCAAACCGAGGTTCGACTCATCGGCGTCCACCAGCAGCACCCGTTTCCCCAAGCGCTGAAAGGCCCGCGCCATGAGCACGGATACGGTACTCTTCCCACTGCCGCCCTTGCCGCAGATTAACAATTTCATGCGTTCATCTCTCCTTCACCCGAAGTCGCTGCATACTGGTCATGATCATGATAGCGCCCCGCGCGCCCCTTGTAAACATGCCCGGCAGGGTCTATTTTACCCTTTACGGAGTCCACCCCGCAACTTTCGACCAGATGCCGTATGCGATGACGCCATCGGAAAGCGACCTGTGATGAATTTCTGCTCCCACTGCGGCGCCGGCCTGACGCAGCGCATCCCCGCCGGCGACGACCGGCCACGTTTCGTCTGCGACCAATGCCACACCATCCACTACCAGAACCCGCGCATGGTGGTGGGCACCATCCCCGAATGGGAAGACCGCATCCTGCTCTGCCGCCGTGCCATCGAACCGCGGGCCGGGCGATGGACCCTGCCGGCGGGCTACCTCGAAAACGGCGAAACCATGATCGACGGCGCCCGGCGGGAAACCCTTGAAGAAGCCAGGGCCACGTTGAACGACCTTACGCCCTTTGCCCTGTTCGACCTGCCCTTTATCAACCAGATCTATCTCATGTTCCGCGGCCCGCTACGCACCGCCGACTGCCACCCCGGTGAAGAGAGCCTGGAAGTGCGGCTTTTCAGGGAAGATGCCATCCCCTGGGACGAGCTGGCGTTTGTGGTGGTCCGGGAAACCCTGGAACGCTATTTCAGCGACCGCACCGAAGGCCGCTTCCGTCTTCACACCGGTACCATCGTCCCGCCGCCGGAGGCCATTCACCACCGAAAGGCGTGACCTCTATTTGGAAATGAAAGGATCGCCATCATGACGGATCGACCGGTTGTTCTTGTAACGGGCGCTTCCCGGGGCATCGGCGCCGCCGCGGCACGCCGGCTGCTGGCCCGGGGCTGCCAGGTGACGATCGTGGCTCGCTCCCGGAAGGGCATCGCCTCCTTCGCGGCGGAAACGGCCGGGACGCAAAGGCTGCTGCCGTTGTCAGGCGATGTGGCCCGTGAACCGGACTGCTGCCAGCTGGTGGCCGACACGGTGGCCCGTTTCGGCCGCCTGGACGCCCTGATCAACAACGCCGGTATCCTGGGGCCGGTGGCCCGCCTGGCCGATGCCGATCCGGGTGAATGGCAGTACAACCTGGCCGTCAACCTGATAGGACCGTTCTACCTGGCCCGGGCCGCCATCCCGCACCTGCGATCCACCCATGGCCGCATCGTGAACGTCAGCTCGGGCGCCGCCGTCAAGGCCATCGAAGGCTGGAGCGCCTATTGCGTGGCCAAGGCCGGGGTGACCCACCTCACCCGTCTCCTGGCGGCCGAAGAACCGGACATCACCACCGTGGCCCTGAGACCCGGAGTGGTGGACACGGCCATGCAGACCATGATCCGTGCGGAAGGCCCTGACGTCATGACGCCTGCCAAAACCGCCCATTTCCGGCAACTGAAGGAAGAGAACAAACTCCTTGATCCGGCGATTCCGGCCGGAAAAATTGCCTGGTTGGCTCTGGATGCGCCACCTGCCTTGAGCGGCATGTTCCTGGATTACGACGACCCGCGCATCGGTGACGAGATCGAGGCATCATAGCGGAAAAGCATTTGAAAACTGTTATTGGTGAAAGCATGACGGCCCTGCCAGATGTTCGAAATCAAGGCGCGCAAGTTTCAAGGAAGGAGGCGTACTGATCGTACGCCGGACTGACGAGGAATACCGCAATCGCGGGGGCCGGAGGCCGCGCAACGCCGATATCGGACACCTGGCAGGGCCGTCAGTGGTTGTCGACGAACCAGTCGATAAGCTGCCGTGCAATGCTGATCTTCCCGGGAATTTCCGGCAGCCGGTCCGGTGCAAACCAGTCGGCTTCGAGGATCTCTTCCCCGTCCAACTGGATCTGTCCGCCGGCGTGCTCGGCGGTGAACCCGACCATCAACGATCCGCTGAAAGGCCAGGCCTGGCTCCCGAAATAACGGATATGCCGCACCGTCAGCCCCACCTCTTCCCGGATTTCCCGGCGGACGCAGTCTTCCAGGGTCTCACCCGGTTCCACGTACCCGGCTATCACACTGAACATGCGCTTCCTCGGAAACCGTCCGGACCGGGCCAGCAGAAGCCGTTTGCCCGCCGTAATGGCCACGATAATGGCCGGTGAGATGCGCGGATAAATCGTATGCCGACATGCCCCGCAGACCAGGGCGCGGTCGCCTTCCGCCAAGTTCATCGCCGTTCCGCAGCGGCCGCAGAAGCGGTTATCGGCGACCCAATTCAAAAGTTGCAGGGCGTAGCCGGCCATCTGGAAATCCGCCTCGTCCATGCCGCCGAAGAGCGAGCGCAAACCGGCCAGCGCATACCCTTCGGGCAGATCCGGTTCATGGGAGAGGGCCCATCCGCTGTAAGCCTGGCCCTGTATGGTGCCCAGACGCAGACGGGTGTGCGCCGCCAGCCCGGCGGAGGTCAATTCGTCGGGGCCCGGCAGGACCGCCGACGCACGCGTCGCCTTGACCACGACGCGATCCTTGTGAAACGCCAGCACACGGCCAGCGTTCACCGCGGCCATATGGAAATCCCGGGCGGGTCTAAAAGCGTGATTCATGGTCGATCCGAACGATGGGAGTGAACGGCGGTTGCAGCCCGCCCATCAAGGCGCCTGGAGATCGTAAAACAATTGACACCCCACGCGTTCTCTTGTATAGACGAGGGCAACACAGGCGCTATCATTTTTTTATATTTCCATTGTTTTTTCAGGCTGTTACTTTAAACAATACCACTTGTCGACCGTGCCGACGGCCGCTACCCGCATCTCGCACAGGATATCGTCGTCAGGGTTCTTGAACACCAGGGAGCCCCCGGCAATACCGTCGATTCCCGCATGGTCCGCCGATGGTTTTCATTCTGAATCAAAGGCAGGAGAAAAACAATGATTCATGATCTTGAGCAACGTGTCAATCGCCTTGAAAAAGGTCTAAAAAAAGCCGAAGCGGCTACCGATAAAGCCAATTTCCGTACCTACCTGAAGCTGAAACTGAAATCCTTTACCGACGAACTGACCTTCAAAGACTGGATGATTGTCGTCGTCGCTGTTTATCTGGCGACCTGTCTGGGCGTCCTGATCAGCAAAGGGCTGCACTAACCGACCACGGTCCCGTCCGCCCTGACACACACGGGATTGACACCCGTTCCTGAGTGCTCGAGCGCGCGCCCTCATTCGCTGCCGCCACGCGTCCGGTATAACGCCTGCACATCCTCGCGACTGAATGGATACACGGTGTTGCAGTGGTGGCAGCGCAGCTCCACCGGAAACGGGCCGTTGTCCCGAATGTCCTTCAGTTCCTCGATCGGGAGCATGCCAAGAATGCGCGCCACCTCCTCCTGGCGGCAACGACAAAAAAACGTGACCCGCGGCTTGTCGAGCAGCACCGGGTTCAGGTCTGCGAAGTGGGTCTGGAGAAATGCATCGATGTCCGATCCGTCGGCACAAACCTCCCCGAGGGACGGCAAGGCGTAGACGATTTTTTCCAGCTCGGCGGCCGTGGCATCGGCCGCATCCGGCATGACCTGCAAAAAAAGACCGCCGGCCCCGGCCACCTCACCCTCAGGCGTAAACTTGACACTCAAGCTGAAAGCGGTCGGAATCTGTTCCGAGGTCAGGTAGTAATGCGCCAGATCCTGCGCGATGTTGCCATACTGGAGGGCCACCTGGCCGGTGAAAGGCTGCTTGGCATCGTGCAGATAGCGTGTCAGGCTGATCAACCCGGCCCCGAAAAACGGTGACAGATTGAAATCCTCCAACGGTTTCGTCACCGGGATCGGCACTTTTTTCAGGTAACCCCGAACCTCGCCGTAGGCATTGGCTTCCGCCACCAGGCCGCCCACAGGCCCGGAGCAATCGATCTTGAGGGCCACCCGGTCTTCCCCCTTGAGCGAAGAAGCCACCAGCAGGGCGCCCATGTAGGCATGCCCCAGGATCAGGGTCTCCAGTAGACCCAGGTCGTGGTTGTTGCGCATTTCCTGCACCAGCCGCGTCCCATGGACCAGGGCCCCGCGAACGTCGCCGTCTGCCAGAAAAAATCGGTGGAGACGGTCCCGGGCGGCCGCCTTCAGGCTGTCCTTCAAATCCTCACCGGGGATGGGCTTCTTTTGCATGAGATTGCTTTTTCCTTCTTCTGTGAACACCGTGGAATAGGGCGCGATTATCGTCCCTGATAGAAGCCGCGAGGTCCCATGTGAACCAATCGATGGCCGCACAAATCAGGGTGCGACTATAAAAACCGTCGGACAAGCTGTCAATTGAAAAGCTTGCCGACGATCGCTGCAACGGTCCGCTTCCCGGCCAATCATCGGTGCGGCTCGTTGCACCCGCGCCCGAAAACGGGTTTTCATTTGACACTCCAGATGGTTTTTTTATATAAATACTATGATTTAGCGTATTTGGCATCGCCCGGTCGCAATCGTCTCAAGATACCGGGCATTTCACCGGCGCAACACCGGGCTATTTCCCGGGGATAACGACCTGACACCCATCGACGGCAGTAGAATTCGCCTTGGATCCTGAGCGAAAGGGGTTAATGACCAATGAAAGTTAAGACCATCACCTGCCCCAATTGCGGTCATGCCAATAATTTCTTGGCGGAAGACTGCTCCCAGTGCGGCATCACCTTTTCGAAATACTACGAAGAGCTCGAGAAAGCGGAAGCGCTGCGCCGCCACATCGAGGAGCAGGAAAAAGCCGAAGAACTGAAACGTCAGCAAGAGGAAGAAGCCCGTCTGCTGGAGGAAAAGCGGCAGCAGGAAGAGGCTGAAAAGGCCGAGGAACGCCGCAAACAGAAGGAGGAAGAAGCCCGCCTGGAGGCCGAACGTCAAAAAGAAGCCCAAAAACGAGCCGACATTTTGAGGCGACAGAAAGAAGAGCTCGAGAAAGCCGAGGAACTCCGACGCCAGGCGGAAGAGGAAGCCCGCGCCGAGGAAGAGCGCCTCCGGCAAGAAGAAGAGGAAAAGGCTGAAGCCCTCCGAAAACAGCAAGAAGAAGAGGAAGCCCGGCTGGCCGAGGAACTCCGCCAACAGGAGGAGGAAGAGGCCCGCGTCGAGCAGGAGCGCCTCCGGCAAGAGGAAGAGGAAAAGGCTGAAGCCCTCCGAAAACAGCAGGAAGAAGAGGAAGCCCGGCTGGCCGAGGAACGCCGCCAACAGGAGGAGGAAGAGACCCGCGTCGAGCAGGAGCGCCTCCGGCAAGAGGAAGAGGAAAAGGCCGAAGCCCTCCGAAAACAGCAGGAAGAAGAGGAAGCCCGGCTGGCCGAGGAACGCCGCCAACAGGAGGAGAAAGAGGCCCGCGTCGAGCAGGAGCGCCTCCGGCAAGAGGAAGAGGAAAAGGCCGAAGCCCTCCGAAAACAGCAGGAAGAAGAGGAAGCCCGGCTGGCCGAGGAACGCCGCCAGCAAGAGGAGGAAGAGGCCCGCGCCGAGCAGGAACGCGATAAACCATCTGCCGATTTGGCCGGTCCCCTCCAGATGCCGGTCAATACGCCCGATTTCCGGTCGGCGGAAACCATGCAGGCCCGACTGTCACCCTATGCGGGCCAGATGATTGGCGTCACCTACGGCAATCCTTCGGAAATCCAGAATGTAAAACTGATATCCGTCAACGATGATCACTTCCAGGTGTATTACCCGATCACCAAGCACGTGGTCAGCTACGCCTACCGGCAGTTGATGCTGGTTACCGAAAACCAGGAAGGCATCAGCGCCGTAGGGCCGGACATCAGTCCGGTATTCCCGGTCGTGATCGAGGTGCCGCGACCGTTTTTTCATCAACCCTGACCGGCAACTGACGCGAAGCCGCGATCATACTTCACGTTCATTGATTCATGTTCATTGACGGGGCGGTTCAGTCCGATGACGCTGAACGCTGCCCCGTTTGTTTTCGAGGAACCGTACATCATGTCACCTTGCGCACCCACGCCACATCGCACCCACACCGGATGGCAGATCCGGGCCCTCATGCTCCTGATGGTCCTGTTCACGGCCATACCGGTCCGGGCCGCCCGGGACGAACTCCGGATTGCCCTGCTTCCGATTATCGACAGCTTTCCCTATCACGTTGCCCAGCAGGAGCACCTCTTCGAGAAGGCCGGCATTCGGGTTGACGGCCTTTTCGTGAGCAGCGCCGTCAATCGGGATCAACTCATGCAGTCGGGAGAAATCGACGGCATGCTGAACGAGCTCATGACCACGGCCAATTTCAACCGCCACGAATCCCGGGTTAAAATCGCGGCCGTGATCCGTGCCGCCGACGACGCCCATCCCCTCTTTCGCATCCTGGGAGCGCCCGGAAGCACGCTGCGACATCCGGCCGACCTGGCGGACATCCCGATCGGCATATCGCGCAACACGATTATCGAATATGTCACCGATCGCCTGTTGCAGCATGCCGGCATTCCCGAAAATGCGATCCGCAAGGCGTCGGTTCCCTCGATTCCCGAACGCTACCAGCTGCTGCTGCAGGGGCGGCTGCAAGCCGCCACCCTGCCGGATCCCCTGGCCCAAAGCGCCATGGCCTCCGGTGCCGTGCTGCTGATCGACGACCGGGCCATCGCCGGCCTCAGTCTCAGCGTGCTGAGTTTCACGAACGACGCCCTCAGCGAAAAACGACCGGTTATCCAACGCTTCCTGTCCGCCTGGAACCTGGCCGTCCAGCACATCAACGCCACCCCGGAGGCCTACCGGGCCCTGCTGATCGAAAAAATCCGCATTCCCGCCAACGTGCAGGCGGACTACCGCATTCCCCCCTTCGCTTACCGGCAGGTTCCCAGCCAGGCCCAGTGGCAGGATGTCATGACCTGGATGACGGCCCGCCGTCTGCTGGATCACCCCATTGACTTCCATACGTCCGTGGCGCCCGATCTGCTCGACGAACCGGGCGCGCCGTCACGCCCATGATGATCGCGGTCGAAAACATCGGGTTTGCCTATGGCAACCACGAAACCGTATTTGACAATTTCAGCTTTACGGTCGCGCGCGGTGAAATCCTGGCCGTCATCGGCCCCTCCGGCGGCGGCAAGACCACCCTGCTCTACCTGTTGGCCGGCCTGCGGATGCCCCGTTCCGGGCGGGTGTGCATCGATGGTCTGCCGCTGACCCGGCCGCGTCCCGGCAACGGGCTCGTGCTGCAGGACCATGGCCTTCTGCCCTGGTCCACCGTCCGGGACAATGTGGCCCTGGGTCTCAAGATCCGCCGCTTCTATGGCCCGGATGGGCGGCACAGCCCGGATGATGCCACCCTCGACCCGGCGGCGGCCGACCAGAAAATCACCCACTGGCTGTCCCGCCTGGATATCGCCGATCTGGCCGACAAATATCCGACCCAGATCTCCCGGGGGCAACGGCAGCGCACCGCCATTGCCCGCACCATGACTCTCGACCCGGACGTCCTCCTGATGGACGAACCCTTTTCCGCCCTGGACGCCCCCACCAGCGAAAATCTGCAGGACCTCGTGAGTGGCCTGGCGCGCGAATCCAATCTCACCACCGTCATTGTGACCCACCACATCCAGGAAGCGGTCCGCATGGGACAGCGGATCCTGGTGGTCCGCCGGGGGGTCAACCGCCGCCCGCAGATCGTGGCCAACGCGGGCTGCGATGAGGGTGTGAGGCAGGACCCGGCCGCCTTCAACCACCAGTGTGAAAAAGTCCGGGCGCTCCTGGGAGCCTCCCGATGACACGGCGGGCAAGTCTATCGTCCGCCCTGATCGGGACCGGTATGTTTTTCCTGCTCTGGCAAATCGGCGCCTGGCTGGTTCACCGGCCGATTCTGCCGCCGCCCCTGGAAGTTCTTCCGATCTTCGCCAACCTGATGGCCGGCGAACTGGGCCTGCATTTCGCGGCCAGTGCCGGCCGTGTGTTGGCCGCCGTGGCGATAGCCGTTGTCACCGCCGTGCCGGCCGGTCTGGCCCTCGGTCAACTTCCACTACTGAACCGTATCTTCGCGCCGTTGATCGCCATTCTGTACCCGATCCCCAAAATCGTACTGCTGCCCGTGATCTATGTCCTCATGGGGATAACGGATGTTTCCAAAATCTTCCTGATCGCGCTGATCATCTTCTTCCAAATCATGGTCGTCGTGAGGGACGAGGCTGTCAACCTGCACCCGGAGCTGATTCTCTCGGTGCGCTCCCTTGGCGCCGGAAGGCGTGCCCTTTTTCGCTATGTCTATTTCCCGGCCTCCCTGCCGGCCGTATTGACGGCCCTGCGAATATCCATCGGAACCGCCGTCGCCGTATTGTTTATCGCCGAACAATCCTTGACCAATTACGGCCTGGGCTACTACATCGTCGTTGAGACCTATCAGGTGCTCCTGTATCCCCAGATGTATGCTGGTATTCTGGGCATGAGCCTGCTGGGCGTGCTGCTCTATTTCGGTGTCTATACGCTGGAGCAGCGGATAAACCGCCACCTTCATGACAACGGAAAACCTTGACGTGGTACTACCGGATGACAGGGTCAAGGCCGGAACGGTCAAACACATGTTCGGCCGAATTGCCGGCCGCTACGACCTGATGAACCGTCTGATGACGTTCGGGCGCGACCGGGCCTGGCACCGCGAGGTGGTGCGCCGCGCCGCCTTGCCGGTTGGCGGGCGTTTGCTGGATATCGGCAGCGGCACCGGCGGGATTGTCTGGGCTGCGCTCGAGCAGGACTTCGGCCTGTCGGCCGTAGCCGCGGACTTCACCTTCGAAATGATGGCCGCCGGACGGGCCCAGCACGGCTGCCGCGCCATCCAGTGGTGCGGGGCGGACGCGCTGGCCCTGCCCTTCGGGGGCAACACCTTCGATGCCGTCACCTCCGGTTACCTCATCCGCAACGTGGTGGACATCCGGCAGGCCTTCACGGAGCAAATGCGCGTCGTGCGGCCCGGCGGCAAGGTGGTCTGCCTCGACACATCGCCCCCGCCCCCCGGCCTGCTGCAGCCCTTCATCAATATCTACCTGCAGACCATCATTCCCCTGGCCGGTCGTCTGATCAGCGGCGACCGCTATGCCTATCGCTACCTGCCCGAATCGACACGGCACTTTCATACCCCGGCGGAATTGGAGGTCATCATGCAGGCGGTCGGCCTTCAAAAGACCAGCTATCGCCGTCTGATGCATCGAACGGTCGTGATCCTCCAGGGCACCAAACCCGGAGCCACACCCCCATGACGCCTCCCCCCGCGGCCGTATCCGGCGTTAAAGCCTGGTGTCTGGCCATGCGCCCCCGGACCCTGCCGGCGGCGGTTGGCCCGGTGCTGGTCGGCACGGCCGCTGCCGCCGCCGACGGGGCGTTTATGGCCGGACCGGCCCTGGCGGCCCTTTCAGGCGCCCTGCTGCTTCAAATCGCCGTGAACCTTGCCAATGACTATTTCGACGGCCGCCGCGGGATCGATACGGAACACCGCGTGGGGCCTATCCGCGTCACCCAGAGCGGGCTGATTGCCCCCCAGCAGGTATTCCGGGCCATGTGGGTCGTGCTGGTCCTGGCGGGCATCTGCGGCGCCTACCTGGCAGCCGCCGGCGGGTGGCCGGTCCTTGTCATCGGCCTGGCCTCCATCGCCGGTGTGATCGGCTACAGCGGCGGACCCTACCCGCTGGCGTCCCACGGCCTGGGGGATCTGTTCGTATTCCTTTTCTTCGGTCCGGTGGCGGTCTGCGGCACCTATTTCGTGCAGGCCCTGACCCTCACGGGAACTGTCGTAATATGGGCGATCCCACCGGGGCTGTTGATCGCCGCCATCCTGGTGGTCAACAATCTGCGCGATCGTGATACCGACCGCCAGGCCGGCAAACGAACCCTGGCGGTCATCATCGGCCCCCACGGGACACGGATGGAATATACGCTCCTTCTCCTTTTGGCCTATGCCTTTCCGCCGGCTATGCTGGCCAGTGGCGCTGCCGCACCGCTTATTTTACTGCCATTGCTGACGCTGCCGCAGGGCGCGCGTTGCATCTGGAAGATTTATCGCGAAACCGGGCGCGCCCTCAACGTCCGCCTGGGAGCCACCGCGATGCTCTCCCTGTGGTTCAGCCTGCTGCTGGCCATCGGCATTGCCGTGGCCTGAACCGCCGCCCACAACGCCATCATCTCCGGGAGTTCCACCATGGTGGGAATCGAACTGCTCTTATCGGATCATCTGCTGCTGATGATTTTGATTCTGGGATGCGCCAGTTTCGTCCATGGCCTGCTGGGAATCGGTTTCCCGCTCCTTGCCACCCCGCTGATCGCATTGTTTACCGATGTCCGGACGGCCATGCTCCTGCTGCTGGTGCCCACCATGACCATCAATATCGCCAGCATGATCCGGGGCGGGCGCTGGGGCGAATCCATCGGACACTACTGGCCGTTGGCCGTGTTCGTGGCGCTTGGCAGTATCGCCGGCACCTATCTGCTCGTCCTGGCGCCCCAGATTCCCTATAAGCTTTTGATGGCCGCCGTTCTCCTGGTTTACCTGAACGTCCACCGCATGGGAGGACGCCTGCCCTGGATCAACCGCTGGCCACGGGTGTTCATGGTCCTGTTCGGTTTGTTGGCCGGCCTCCTGGCCGGCACCGTCAACGCGGCCATACCAGCCCTCATCATCTACGCCCTGGAACTGCAGCTGCCGGCCAATGCCATGATCCAGGTGTTCAACCTGTGCTTCCTTTCCGGTAAGCTGTCCCAGGCCGCTGCGTTCAGTACGGCCGGATTCTTCACCTTCGAGGTCATACGGGTCACCCTGCCCCTGGCGCTCCTGGCCCTGATCGGGCTTTCGGGCGGGATGGTTCTTCGCAACCGCATCGATACCCACACCTATCGCCGCTGGCTGCGCTACGTTCTTTTGATCATTGCCATTCTTCTGATTGTTCAGTATGGGCTTGGAAGGTTGGCCTGAAGCGCTGTCACATTTGACGCACTACCATCCTGCAAGTGGAGATCCCCATGCCGCATGTCAGAGATAATCTACCGGTCATTCCAGATGATCGTGCGAATGATCTGCACGGATTAGAGGTGGCCGAAGAAGCGGATCTGGTCATTTTTATGGCCGGCAACCAGTTCATGGTCATGTCCGACCTGATGGCGGCGTTTCGCGCCCGCCACCCCCACATTCGGCATATTTTCTATGAAACCCTGCCGCCTAAAATCGAATTGCGCCAGATCCTGGCCGGCGGCGCCGTGTTTCGCGGCCGGGTCATCGCCGTCCCCCCCGATGTCTACACAACGGTTTCACCGGATCCCGTGGCCCAGCTGGCGGCGGCCGATCGGGTGGATCCGGACCGCTGCTTCGTCTATCTCCACAACCGCCTGGCGTTGATGGTCCAAGCGGGAAACCCGCGCGGCATCCGCTCCGTTCACGATCTCGGGCGACCGGGGGTGCGCATCTCCCAGCCCAATCCGCAACACGAAGATATTGCCGAGCATATCCTGCGAATGTACCGTCAGGCCGGAGGGGAAGATCTGGTGCAGCGCATCATGACTGAAAAACAGCAATCCGGCGAAACCCGGCTGACGACGGTCCACCATCGGGAAACACCGCAGCGGCTATTGAACGGCCGTGTAGATGTGGGACCGGTGTGGGCCACCGAGGTCGCGCATGCGCTTCGTGAAGGGCACCCCCTGGAGGGTGTCGTTGTGGGGGACGCTCTGGATCAACACCGGGCCGTGCACTATGTTGCCTGTCCCCTGCGCACCGGACGGCACCCCGAAAATGCCCGGGCGTTCCTGGATTTTCTCCGATCCGATACCGCCCGCCGCATCTATACGGATTTCGGGTTCACGCCCGCCGCAAGCTAAAGCCGCTGGGTCCCGGCGCGACCAACACCGTGTTCTTCGCCGTCATGACGCTTTCCCGTCCCGCCGGATCAGATCCTCGGCGATCCCTTCGATCAGCGCCGCCAGTTTCCTGGAATCGTGGCGCACCACCCCGCCGGTGGTATCCAGCAAATCGGCCGCCACCAGTCGCCGATCGGCCCACCAATCATCGGAGGTATCCACGACGACGAGATCGGCCTTCTGTTCACGATAGGCCTTCAAAAGGGGCGCATTGGGTTTGGCCGAATTGATAATGATGCCGTCCAGTCGCCGTCGGAGAACGGTTTCAAGCTCGATGACAAAGTCCCGCGCTTTGAAGCGATGGGTTTCACCGTATTTGGTCATCACATTGATGACGAAAAAAATGGGCGCCGTGGCAGACCGCAACGCCTCGGTAACACCGGGCACGATCAGATTGGGCAGGATGCTGGTGAACAGATCGCCGGGCCCCAGGATGATGAGTTCCGCCGCCTCGATGGCCTTGATAACCGGTGGATAGACACGCACCTGGTCACTGTGGTGGGGCACCAGATAGACATCGCGGATTTTTTCACGCTGGGTGCCGCGCGGCATGTCGATGGCCTGTTCGCCGTAGATGCGGCTGCCGTCGGTCAGTTCCGCCACCAGAGTGGCTTTATCGGTCGTGACCGGCAAAATGCGGCCCTTTACGTCCAGGATTTCCGCCAGGGCTTGGACACCGGACGTAAAGCTGCCGGTGTAGCGTGACAGCATGGTCAGCAGCATATTCCCGGCGTTGTGTCCGCGCAGGCGCCGGTCTTCGCGAAAACGTTTCAGCAAAAAATAGCGCGCAAATTCCTGGTGGGGCGAGAGGGCCAGGATGCATTTCAACAAATCACCGGGGGGCAGAATGCCGTATTCACCCCGCAGGCGGCCGGTGCTGCCGCCGCTGTCCACCATGGAAACGACGGACGTAATCGCAAACCGGCCTGAAACCCGCAGCCCGGAGAGCAGCACAAACTGACCGCTGCCGCCGCCAATGGTTACCGTTTGCGTTTTTTTCACAAGCCCCATCCTTTTCTTAAGCCGTTATCGCCATCAGGCCTTTGCCTGACAAGCCACGGATTGTCCGACCGAATAAGCGGGAATTGCCGTCATAGCCCCCGTCTTGGAGATCCGCAGGATCTATTTTACCATGAGAGGGTGATCGTCGGTCAAGCCTTCACGCTCCGGCTCGGAATGCCCATCCGGAATAGCCAGCAGGGCCGTCCGCAGGTTGCGCCGCCGTCCCCGGATGCCCAGTTTCGCACGCAGCCGGCCACGATAGGACTCAACCGTGCGAACGGATAGACCCAACTGGTCCGCAATCGCCCCCGAACGGACGCCATC
The DNA here is from genome assembly GCA_014237395.1 of Desulfobacteraceae bacterium. GTDB lineage: Bacteria > Desulfobacterota > Desulfobacteria > Desulfobacterales > UBA5852 > JABZFP01. The sequence continues at coordinate 17,322 of JABZFP010000008.1, forward strand.
GCGGATGAGGCGTGCGACCCTGATTTCCTGTGGCGTCAATCGATAGCGATGCAAATCAAGATGCGGCGCCAGCTCCTTTGTCAAGGTATCGATGCGGGCGGTCAGGCCATCGATCCAGCCACGTTGAACAGGGGTCTGGATCTCCCCCTCGATCAACTCCACCAGGGGTTTCAGCAGCGTTTGGATATTGTGAAGCGCATTTTCTTCCAATTCCATTTGATCGTCGCTGCTTTGCCGCATCAGGGACTGCAATTCCCGATTGTGCCCTTCGATTTCCTGCATTTTTTCCACCAGCGTTTTCTGGTGCGCCTGCAATATCGCCATCAAATCCCGGTGCTCTGCCAGAAACTGGTCAATATCCGCCTTCAGCACCCCGATCGCTTCATAGACCGGATGCAGAACGCTGCCTTGCGTGATGGCAGGATCTTCCGGAATGCCGGGTTTCTCCAGATCGATGGTCCCCAGATGCGCCAGAAGACCATCGACGTGTACGCTCAGTGCATCTTCCGAACCCAAGGCCATTGGAGGGTCGGATGCCGAAAGATCCTGCGGGGTCTTCGGCAGCGCTTCGGGTCGCCGGAAAACAGGCGGGGAACTCACCGGCATGTCGGCCACGCCATGATCGCGCAGCATTGCCAGCGCCTTGGTCACGGCATCCTCGTACCGCGCAACCATGTGGACCTTGTAGCGATGCAGGTGCAGTTGACGGGACAAATTAAAGCTGAGTCGAAAAAAAGGCGGCATGCCATAGGGAAACGACCCCAGGAGACCTTTCAGGCTGTTGGTAAACTGCAGATAACAGCGGCGCGCGCCGGCGGAGCCCCCCGTTGTATGCTCGAAGCTTTCAATAAAAACGAAAGGCGCGTCGCCGGGAAGCGTTTCCGCCTTGATCGCGGCCGCCAGGGCGATGGCCTGCTGCATGTCCGCTTCGGTCACGTAGCCGCGCGGTATGACCCAGAAGATGTTGCTGCCGATCTGGACGAAGGTTGTGCGATAGGTATGCGCAGGACTGGTATAGACCCATTCCGGACGGGATCGAATCGGCAGGCCGGTGCAGGGGCAAACAGACGGAAAGGTTTCCGGGACGGTCGGCACACGAACGTTGCCGGGGCGAATCATAACGTTCTCCCGGCGGGCGCCCGACCGCTCGTTTCAGGCCGGGTCAGCCAGTCTTGCAGCGTCGGATGGCGTCCCTTCAGCCCCGCTTTGCCCCGCATGCGCTGACAATGGTTCTCGATAGTGCGTCGTGAAAGCCGCAAAAGGTCGGCGATCGCGCGCGGCTTCAGTCCGGCGCTGATCAGAAAGGCCAGCAGGTCTTCCCTGGCGGTAAACGGTGTTTGCAGCCGACGGGGGTCGTATGGCGGGCGCTTTCCGATCTGCGAGGTCACATCCCGCAGCAGGCGCATCAGAATGCGTTGCCGAGGCGATGATGGCCCTGTCCTGTCGAGTTCATCCATCAGAGGTGCCAACAGATCGTAAAACCGATCTTTGATGCGCGCCTCGAGGCGCTGGCGTTCCTTTTCGCGGGCGGCCAGCAGCATACTGAGGGTGGTGTGGGTTTCGCTGAGCATCACCTGTTTTTCGATCAGTTCCTTTTGCCGCAATTCCAGGTTTTCGCGGGCCTTTCGATGACGGTGAAGGATTGCCTGCATATCGTCACGCAGCATCGATAGCGCATCAAAGACCGAACGAAAAGGGTGGTTCCGGGGAATCTTCCGGAAGGTGGATGCAAAGCCATATGTCTCCAGATTGATGTTGCCCACATATTCCAGCAGTTCCCCCGCATAGCGGGCAAGGAGCGCCGCGCCCCCCGACCGGTGGACCGCCGGGGCGGTGTCGGCGTCATAGGGAGGGATTTCGGACGTCGTTTCTTGCGCGTCCACGGACGGCACCATTTGCCGCAACCGGGCCTGGGCGATGGCGATCGCCTCCGCATAATCCGCAGCAACCCGCACATCAAAATGGAACAGACCGATGCGACGGCTCAACTCGAACCCCAAGCGGAAAACGGTCGTCGGATGATAGACGATATAAGCCTTCAAGCGTTTTTGCCGGCGCAACGTCCGGATAATGAAGCGACGGGCATCTAACGTCGCCCCCGTAACGGCTGAAAAGTCGTCAATGGCAATGAACGCGGATTTCTCCGGCAGCATGGTAAAAAGAACATCCTCGACAAGAGCCATTCCTTTTTGCGCATGCCGCCGAAGCACGTACCCCTGTGGCTGCAGCCACACGATTCGGTCACCGATAAAACTGACCCGCAACCGGTAACCGCCTCCCGGACTGGTATAGGTCCAGCTGGAATGGCTGAATACCGGCAAACCGGTGACAGGGCAGTGATGCGGGAGGGGAACGTCAAGATGTGGCGTTACACGGGATGAACGCATGTATCGGGCACCCTAAAAATTTTGTGCTTCGACCTGCTCAAACGCCAACACCTGCCCCCCTTCAGCACGTGCAAAAGCCATTGCCTGGTCCCGGCGGTCGAAGGCGATGGCTTCGGCCCCCATCGGACCCATGGTGCCTGAACCGATCACGTAATAGGCGGTCGATCCGCTGATCCAGCGCCCGGAGACATAATCAGAGACCCAGATCATGCCGGATCGTTCGGCCATTGGCCGACGATTCTGGGGGGCATCCAACCAGCCAAACAGGCAATGGGTCGAGCAGAAATGGTCGATATGTCCGTTTCTATAGGCCACCTGGCAGCGATGGCGCGGATAGCGCGAAGGATACATGCGGCAGACCACGCATTCGTCCTGCATATCAGCCGGGGGAACGATTTTGCCTTTGGCAAGCCGCTTGCGGTCGATCATGGCGTTTTCTTTGTCGAGCGCCCGGCGGGCCAGTTGGAAGGTCGTCCCGTAATCGGCAACCTCGCCGCCGCAGGTGCGGGCAAAGTCGTCCGCGGCGGACCGCCCGAGGAAGGCCGCTTTGCTCAGCATGGTCATGGTGCCGCCGGCCGACGAGCCGACCACGTACCAGGCCGCTGCAGCAGGTACCATACCGCGCGGCTGAAGATACAGGGCCGTCTGAACGTCCTGCGGAACCTGGCCGGATTTCACCGCCATATCCGTCAGACAGTGGAAGGAACAGGCTTCACGCATGCCGTCCTCCAGGCGAAAGGTCTTCCATGTGCGCGCCCACATGGATTGCACCATGCCGCAGTTGGGGCATCGCCCGCGCAAGGCGGGATCGGGAGGTGACAGCGGATGGGCAACCCGGCAATCCGTATCCGCGGCCAGCGACCAGGGGAAAACGAGTGACGCAATTGTTAAACAGGTTCCATGGGCGATAAACTGCCTGCGATTCATTCGATCCATTGCGATCTCCCTTCGTTCGCGATAATCCGTCATTTTCTGTTCAGGATAACCGGATATGATCCAAAAATACAACCCGGGGGTGCTCCAGTCCGGTGGCAAAAAGGCCCACGGCCATCACGTTCCTCAAATCCATGAATCGCCCTTCGGGCGCTGTTTGCACGTCCTGCAGCAGGATACGGATGCAATTCCAGCCCGGTTGAATGGCATAACGGCGATTGAACCGATCCTGGTAGCGCTGGGGCCCTTCGAGGTGACGGCGGTCATGGATCCGGCAGGTCATGAAGATGACGTCCTGATCCGGGTTGAAGACGCCGATTTCAAGCGCACGGTAAGCCTGCCAGTCCCGTGGAAAGGTATTCAGCGAGACACCCGAATAGCGTGTTGTGCCCAGCCTCACTTTGAGGGCGTATTGGCCGGACAGGCGAACGGTTGCGGTGCGCTCACGGTGCGCGTCACCCGACCAGCGCTCGGCCTCCAGCGGGGTCTCAAAATCCGCCAGGACGGGGAAATCCCGCCGCGCCAGATAGCTATCGGCCAGACTGCCTGCCAGAGGCGCAAGGGCCAGCAGCCCCAACAGAATGGAGGCCAAACGCCCTATCCTGCGGGCGATCGGCTTCAAATCGCAACACAGCGGATAGGTCCAGCAGATGGCGACCAGGCACCCCAGCATGTTGCGGCCGATATCCTGCCAGTCGGCGGACCGTGCGGTGCCATATTGAAGCCCTTCAATTAGAAGCCCGGCGCCGAAAACCACACCTGCCAGAACTAAAAGGCGATGCAACGGTCGCAGCCGGTCCAGCCGGCGCCAGCGCTTCGCCAGATACCACGTCCAGAGAAAGAAGGCGAAAACATGCCCGAGATTCCATACATGTTTGGTGACACGATCTGCAGAATACCCCGGTCCCCCTACAAACATCAGCAGAATCAAAATCGCCGTGAGCAGCCCCACCAGGATATCGATCAGGGAGAGCGGCCGGCCATGGGAAGCCGAAACGTTGCGCAGGCAACCGCTCATGAATCAAACTTAAGGGTTTTCAGGATCGCCAGGCGGGGATCGACGTTATCCCCGCGGCAATCGCAAGGCCCGTCGTTCAGGTTCGCCCCGCAGCGCGCGCACAGCCCACGGCAATCCTGCCGGCAGATCGGTTGCATGGGAATCGCCAGGATGACCTGCTCCTGAATGATATCCCTGAAATCGATTTGATCGCCTTCAAACAAGACCACCCCTAATTCCTCCGCCTGCAGTTCTACTGCTTCCGGGGGTGAATCCGCCGCGTCGCCCGGAATGCGGCGCGCGAAGGTCAGCCGGAAGGTATTCCGCAAGGGGCATTCGGTAACCGCCAGACAGCGGCTGCAGGCCAGGATCACCTTGCCCTTGATAAGACCTTCGACCTGAAACATGCCGACCGACGGCATTACCCGCAGGCTTACCGTCAGCGGCCCTTCGAAGCGACAGTCTTCATTTTGCTGCAGTGCAGCCAGATCCGGCAACTTTCCGGGATCGATGCGATCTTCCAGCCGAAGCCCTTCGGCAGATAAATTCGCGACATGAATTTGCATGATCCTACCTCGATTTAGCAGTGGGCGGCCTCCCGGCAGGGGCTCAAGGGTCAGGACACCGTGGCCGGCCTCAAAAACACCAGCGCCGCTCCAAGGAAAAGATACGCCAACACACCGGAGACAAGACCGAATTTCAGCCAGGCACACCCGGACGCCAGAACCGCATGCCAGCCTTCACCGCGCCCGATCAGCAGCTGGATCAGCGCCATGTTCTCGACCGTATCCAGGCAAGCGGCACACCATGCCCCGCCCGCCATAAGGCAACCCAAGGTCCCCATCCATGGTCGGCGAGGCCTCAGCCGCGCGGCGACCATGCGGCAGGCAGCGGCGAGTGTGCAGGCGTATGCCACCAGAAAAAAGAAGTCGATTCCGAGGCTGATACCGGCCTGAATGCGGGCCGGGCCGTCCCAGGACCCCATGATCTTTTCCGCTCCGGCCAGCGTGCCTGTCAGCTCAAAGGATATAATGCCGGCAGGCGCTTCAGGGGTCTTCAAGGCTTTGTCCAGAACGGTCATTCCTAGTATCAGCAAAAAGCTTAGCCCTGCGCCGACGACCAGCGTGAATCGCGATGGTTTATCGGCATAACGCCGGTCCGGCTGTTTCGGCTGTTTTAAGGCGCGCTTTGGTGACCCCGGTTGATGGTTGCATGATTTCGGCATATGGGTTTTCCAGATGACCGCCATCGGCAAGTGGCGGGCGTCGTCAACGGGGCATGAGGTGTTCCGGCACCTGGACCGCCACGACTTCACCGGTGGCGCAAACCTGGCCGGCGGCGATCAGGCGGGACGCCACCACCACCTTGCGGCCCTTGATCTCTTTGATAACGGCGCGGACTTCAAGCGTTTCGTCGATCGGCGTGGGTTTCAGATAGGTGACATGCAGCGATGCCGTCAAAAACCGTGTCGATGCGTGCGCTTCACTGTCGAATACTTCCGCGCGTCGGGCGGCGGCCGAGGCCGTTCCCGTGCTGTGACAGTCGATCAAAGATGCGATCAACCCGCCATAGACATACCCCGGGATCGCGGTGTGATAGGGTTGGGGTCGATACCGACAGACCGCTTCTTCGCCTTCCCAGTAGCTTTTTATCTGAAGTCCGTGCGGGTTGAGCCGGCCGCATCCGTAGCAATGGCTCACATCGTCGGGGTAACTGTCCTGGAAGGCCTCTGTCGTCATCTTTCGCCCCTTTCTATTCATGGACTCGAAAAAAACCATGTATCAGACGGTTCTATTCCTGTATCGCAAACACAACGGAATGAAAAGCGGAAGGCAGGCGATGGGCGGGAAAATGACGGCAACGCTTCCGGTGGCGGCCATTTCGATCCAAGCGGCGTCAGTCGGTGCGGCACTCCTTGCGGAAACGATTCAGGCCGTTGCGCACCAGTTGAAAAACTGCGGTAATGCGTCGTTGGGACTTGCCGCCACCATTGCGGAATATTTCCTCCAGTGAAATATGGGGGTCGCGGACCGGGCTGCGCATGTAGGCCCTAAGCGCCTGCAGCCGCCGGACAATCTCTTTTTCCATATCGTCCCGAAGTTCGACCTTGAGGGATAGGATCCGTTCTTTCAACGCCGCATCCGGCCGCTTGCGTTGACATTTGGCCAGCTTGTATTGAATGCGGGTCTCGATCAACTGCCGGACACGATCGCCATGCGTCCCATCCAGCAAGAGGACTTCCGGCACCAGATCGCCGAAATTGGTCACGCCCAGAATGTCTTTATCCTGGAGCCAGTAGTTTTCGAGGTAGTCGATCTCCAGGTCCTTGTAGTTCTGCAGCGGCATATACATGCGCCGCAGGTGTAAAAGGACTTTTTCCGTTTTCTTCTTATGTCCTCCAATAATCACCGATCCGCCGATTTCCCCCTTCTTGGCGCCGCGGGTCCAGGGGGCGCCGGTCACCCCGAAATCATTGAAAACCGGAATCATCAACAGGGCCGAAAGGGTATTCAGGGCCAGGGCATAACCGGCCGACGGCCCGCCCACATTGTAGGAGGCCGTCAGCAGTTGGTGGTGAATGGTGTAATGATCGAGAAACTCGCCGAACAGCCGCGGGATGCTAATCTTGGGCTGCAGGTGCTGGAGATAGTTCTTTACCAGTGTCAGGGCTTCCTGGGCGGATTGCTGGGTCATCTTGACCGACATGTCCAGTTCGGCCGCACCCGGGGCCGATGTGGATACGGCACCGGTCACGAGAACCTTCTCAGGCGCCATCTTGTAATTCAGGCTGGTGGCAATGGGCAGTAAGACCCCGGTGACGTCATTGGCCCCGACGCCGACGATAAAGCCGACTTGCGGCTCTTCGCTGAGCTCGCTTTCCAGGAATTCATCCAGTTGAACTTTACCCTTCTTGGTCGGGCTCTGGGAGATCTCACTACGCGCGGACTCCAGGTGGGAAATGCGCAGGGGATACTGGGCTTCATTTTCGATGGCGGCGATCAAGTCCAAAACAACCGCATGCTGCGCGATAAAGCGATCCGGATCCTCCCGCACCATCGTCTGGACTTCACTGGGGGCGTTCAGCGCGTTCAGCATGCCCAGAAGGGTTTTCAGGTTGAATTTGACGAAATTCCGATTGTCCTGGATCGACATCTCGGGGATCTTACGCATCCGCAGAATAATTTCATATTCGGTGCTGCGCAGCGAGCGCGCCTTTTCCACAAAGGCGGTAAAATCGGCCGGCGTATTACAGATTTTCTGGGCCGTTTCCACCACGGTTTCCAGGTCAAGCCCCGGTTCCAGCGGGACGTCCCCCAGCGCGGCCGCGACGATCGCAGCTATGTCGTTTTTGCGCAAATGCCCGGTCACTTCCAGCACCTTCAAGCGCTTGGACCGGATGAGGGCCGGATCCAGAATGTCGAGCCGGTTGGTGGTCAGAACGGTAAACACCTGGTTCAGGGGGACTTCGCCATCGATCAGGCTGAGGAACTTGTTGGTCAGCTTGTCCTGGGGAGAGCCGCCGGTACTGCTCCGTTTGGGGGCCAGGGCATCCCCTTCGTCAAAAAATATGACGGTGGGGGCGATCATCTTGGCAATGTCATAGACTTTTTCCATGTTATCCACGGCCCCCTCCACCGGGTTGACCGGATCCTGCAAGGCGCTGGCGCTGGTGGCAATATCATGGATGGTGCTGTTCTCGCTAAGCCAGGTGCGCACGAGAAACGTCTTCCCGCCCCCGGGCGGTCCGTTGAGCACGACGCCCTTTTCTTCGCTCAGGCCATATTGAAGACAATTATTGGCCATCTCCGAGAAAACATACTTGATGTCACCGATGTATTCTTCCCACTTGACCCGTCGGTCCATGCGGTCGACGACCTTTTTATAAAGATCTCCATAGGTGTTCTTGGCCACCAGTTCGAAGGCCCGCCGCACCAGATCGGCATCGTCCAGATCATCCGCGTTGAAGGTTTGCCGGATCTGGATAATGGAGTGCACCAGCTTGCGCACATAGGCCGGGGTGAGGGTCAAACTCCGTTCCCGAAACAGGCGATAGATGGCGTCGACACTCTGATCCAGCTCCATCAAGCTGATATGATGGGTGTGTTTCGAGGGTAAAGGATCCTCGGGACCGACAATGCGGATGTCGTTGCGCTGGAGTTCAATACGAATGACTTCGCGCAGGTTGCTTTTATTCTTCCAGTAATCGCCCAGGTCAATGATGACGCCCTTTTCCACAAAGCGACGGTAAATGGCACCGTCGATGCGCTCGGGCTGATCGGTCGTGGCCACCAGAACACAATCCCGTCGCCCGCTGGCGATTTCGTCCAGCACGATGTTGGAGGCATCCACGAGGGTGCGCTGCTGCCGCTGGACACCACTCTGGTCTTCGCTGGCCTTGCCGAAGGCGCTGTGCGCTTCTTCGATATGGCGAATCGTTGTTTTCTTGGGATCCCCCATGGCCTTGCGGAAGTAATTACCGGGTTCACCCGCCAGGGCCGTCTGATACTCGTTCGGCGTGACAACGGCGTAATCCACTGTGATGCCATGTTCGCCGAGCTCGGTCAGGTTGAGGGCAATCCGCTTTTTAAACAACCACCGGAGCAGCGGAATCCGGCTCAAACGATGGTAGAAACGGGTCTGGCGTCGACGGGTGATCTCGAAGGCCAGGTTCGGATCGACCTCCTCGATGGTTTTCCAGAACGGCAGGTCCGCCAGGATCGCCTCTTTTTTCTGGTTCAGATCGATTTCCGGAAGGATTTCATTGGCAAAGATCCCATCTTCGATGACCCGTTCCACCGTAGCGCTTTTACCGCTTCCGCTCGTTCCCACAATCAGAATCAGGGGCGATTTGGGCACCTCTGGATCGGAGAGGTATTCTTTGCGCAGGTGGGCCCGATAGATTTTATCGAAAAGGGACCGGAATTCATGCGGCACGTGGATATCGCACAGTTTGCGATCCAGCAGCGAGAGCAGGTACAGATGATCCCGTGCGGTGATCTCCTTGTCCAGAATTTTGTTCCAGGCATCCTGGGGATTGCGTTGACCCGATATTTCGAAGCGGGTCTGCCAATCGGTGATGACATCCGGATCATTGATGATTTCAAAATGTTTGTCCTGGTCGCCAATGACCAAAACCAAAAAATGGTCCACCAGATAATTGAAAAAACCCGTCCGGGGTTTGTACTGGTTCAAACGGGCGCGCATGAAGGCTTGTGTTTCGTGGGGCCACGAGGAAACCAGTGCGTTGATCTCCCGGATACGTTTTTCCGGCAAACGAACATATTTGACCTGCCGGGTGATGCGACGCGCCATCGTTATTCTCCGTCGACCGGGCTTTTCAGGGCCGGGGCGGGAAGGGCCACGGTGGGATTCCCCTGGGTATTCTGGAGCACCATGGTATTCTGACCGGTTTGATTCTTTTCATAAGCCGAGGCCCACTGCTGTTGAACCAGGAATTGCAGCAAGGCCGTATCCGTTGTGCCGTCCTTGCTGCCCAGGCCGCGCTGCAGGGCCTGAATCCCCTCCAAATAGGCCGCATACAGCTTGCGAATGCGGCTGGCTTCCTGATCCGCAGCATAGTTCTCCGCCTCGGCAATCAATTCGCGGCGCTTCTTTTCTTCGGTGGCGGCCACCAGCTTGTCCCCGAAACGGGTCTCCTTGAGAACGAAACTGACCACTTCGATGCCGTACTTCTGTTCCAGGGTAGGGCCACCCTCGTTTATGGGACGGGATTTGAGCGCCAGGAATATCTTCTCTTTGATGGACTCGCGATCGCTGATCAGCTGGTCCACTTTCTGGGCCTGAAGAATATCCTTGACGATACCGTCATAATCGCCGCTGAGGAGTTCCTGTGGATTCAGGTTTTCAATGGCCCAGGTCTGAAGACTGAGAATCCGATAGGTCAACAGGGCGGACGTCCACAGGGCCACATTCTCCTGCGAAATAATCCGCATGGGCTCACCCGTTCCACCCAAATAGAGGACCTGGTTCATCAACGAAACTTCCTGCTCGATTCGCGTAAAAAAGGGCAGGCGGACATGCCAACCAATATCGGTGATGGCTTCGCGCATCCCCCCGAAACGTTCCAGCACAACCGCGTAATTTTCTTTGACCTTATATATGGTCTTGGAGGCGTACACCAGGGCCACCAGGCCATAGATCATGCCACCTAAGGCCACAAGGGCAAATATCCTTCGCACCACGGTTTTGACAAATGCTCTGCGCATAATTTTGTTGGAAAGCTGATCGGCCATAAGCTCCTCGATATGGTGGGGGCGGTTGGACAACACACGTTGCCATTCATCGTGAAAACCGGACGGCAAGCATTCTCACACCGGTTTTATCTACCGCGTCGTGCCGGGCTTACAAGCTAGGCCTGGCAGCGGCCCGGGAATCGAACGGCCTCGTTGGCCATTCCACGGCGGTCAGGAAATTGAGATGTGGATGTGACGCGTTTGCGCGATTCGCAGGCCTGCAAAAAGTAACCGGTAATGAATATATGCCCTTCATCTTCCCTGCTGTCGCGGCCTATATGGCTTTTCCTGCGTGAACGATACCCATGTATTTATGAAAAATCAAATAATGAATTTAATTTTTTTTGATTATATTCATCGTTCAGCGTCTTTTTAACGCTTTTACCGGTTGTTCACTTTTCTGATCGATGGCCGCTTGCTCTATTTTTAACTGATTATATTAGATTTTTAGATATTTTTAAATACGTTTGGCGCCTTATATTAAAAAATTTTAATTTATGAATAGAATTCACTTGACAAATTCTGTCCAGTAAATGTATTCAGTTTAACAGATTTTTTCCCATTCATGCAACCAGCAGGCGATGTACATCTATGGTCCGATTACACGCACCTTTTATGGCACCAGCGATCATCCACAAGCGATTTCAGCAAGGCGTTATGCATGCACCATGATGCTTTGAATGCAGGACGCATTGACTTGCGCGTCCCTCTTTTTACTAACTACCAACTTAATGGGGGTGGGGTATGACGGAAAAGGCAAATGTCGAGACCTCTGAGGCTGAAATTGCGGTACACATGCAGGAAGAAGCGTATTTTTATCCGCCCAGAGATTTTGTGGCCCAGGCCAACATGACGGACGAATCCATTTACGATCGTTTCAGCCTGGACAATTTCCCTAATTGCTTCAAAGAGTATGCTGACATGCTGGACTGGTACGAGTATTGGGATGAAATTCTCGATACCAGCGACGCACCCTGCTATAAGTGGTTCAAGGGCGGCAAAATCAATGCCAGCTACAACTGCATTGACCGCCATCTGCCCAAGAACAAGAACAAGACCGCCATCCATTTCGTGCCCGAGCTCGAAGAAGACGCCGTGCAGCACATCACCTATCAGGAACTCTACGTACGGGTGAATGAAATGGCCGCCCTCCTGCGGGACTTTGCCGGCCTGAAACGCGGCGACCGCGTCACCCTGCACCTTCCCATGAGCGCCGAACTGCCCATCACCATGCTGGCCTGTGCCCGCCTGGGTGTCATCCATTCTCAGGTCTTCGGCGGGTTCAGCGGCAAGGCCGCCGGCGACCGTATCGAAGACTCCGGCAGCCGTGTTCTGATCACCATGGATTCCTATTACCGCGGCGGCAAATTGCTGGATCACAAGAAAAAAGCTGAGGAAGCCGTCGCCAAAGCCGCCGAAGACGGCCAGGTCGTGGACAAAGTGCTCATCTGGCAGCGTTATCCCGGAAAGTACTCGGCGGCAACCCCGATTGTCGAGGGCCGGGACTTCATGATCAACGACGTCCTGAAAGACTTCTACGGCGTCCGTGTCGAGCCTGAAAGAATGAACGCCGAGGATCCGCTCTTCCTGATGTACACCAGCGGCACCACCGGCAAACCCAAGGGTTGCCAGCACGGCACCGGCGGTTATCTCGCCTACGTGACAGGCACCTCCAAATACGTCCAGGACATCCATCCGGAAGACGTCTACTGGTGCATGGCCGATATCGGCTGGATCACGGGTCACTCCTACATCGTCTACGGTCCCCTGTCGCTCTGTGCATCTTCGGTCATTTACGAAGGGATTCCGAACTATCCGGATCCGGGCCGCCCGTGGCGCATCGCCCAAAATCTGGATGTCAACATCTTCCACACGGCCCCCACGGCCATTCGCGCCCTGCGCAAGATCGGCCCGGACGAACCGGCCAAGTACAACTACAAATTTAAACACATGACCACCGTGGGCGAGCCCATCGAGCCCGAAGTCTGGAAATGGTATTATAAGGTCGTCGGCAAGGAAAAGGCCGCCATCGTGGACACCTGGTGGCAGACCGAGACCGGCGGTTTTCTCTGCAGCACCCTGCCGGGCATCTCCCCCATGAAACCGGGCAGTGCCGGTATGGCCGTCCCGGGCATCCATCCCATCATCCTCGATGACGAGGGCAAGGAACTGCCACGGGGCGCGGGCAAGGCCGGCAACATCTGCATCCAAAACCCCTGGCCGGGCATGTTCCAGACCATCTGGGGCGACCGCGACCGTTTCGTGACCAACTACTTCGCACGTTACTGTAAGAACCCCAAGAGCAAGGACTGGCGCGACTGGCCTTACCTGACCGGTGATGCCGCCGTGGAAGCCCCCGACGGCTACTACCGCATCCTGGGCCGCATCGACGACGTTATCAACGTTTCCGGTCACCGCCTGGGCACCAAGGAGCTCGAGTCCGCCGCCCTGGTGGTGGAGGAAGTGGCCGAGGCCGCCGTTGTGCCGGTCAAGGACGACATCAAGGGTGTCGTGCCGGATCTCTATGTGGCGCTCAAACCAGGGTTCGATGCCTCTGATGCAATTGCCAAGAAAATCATGGATGCTCTGATCAGCGAAATCGGACCGATTGCCAAACCGCGCAAGGTCTGGATCGTGCCCGACATGCCCAAGACCCGTTCGGGCAAGATCATGCGACGGGTGCTGGCCGCTCTTTCCAACAACAATGATGTGGGCGACGTGATGACCCTGGCCAACCCGGACGTTGTCGAGCTGATCAAGAACCAAGTGCAGAAATAACTGCGCTTTACCCCTCGTCGGTGGACTGTTACCCGGTCCACCGACGATAACGCTCATCCGGACATCCACAAAGCCTACCCGGCCCTTTTGTCTGGATGGCAATCTTCCCGGTCAGCCACCACGCTGCCAGGGAAGACAAACAATCTTGCGACGGGTCGTCCGTTGCCCCGGCAACACGACGATACCCAATTTGCCCCATCTATAGACATCGGCCGGCCATCAACGCCGACCCAATCGAGATGGGCGCCGGCCCTTGAAAGGAGGTGATACTCAGTCGACGGCTATTATTGATGGCTGCTAACGATTATGCCGATTGCCTGGTGACAACTGTCAACCGGAAGTGGCATATGAGGAAACCATTGGAGGTATGGTATGGAATCAAGCACAACCTGGGTCTACGTATTTCTTGGCCTGTATATCGTGTATTGCTTCTACTGGGGGCTCAAAGGGTATTTTACCGAAAAGACATCCTCCGGTTACGCAATTGCAGGCCGGTCCATTCCCTTTTTCGCGTTTCTTCTCGCCGCCACAGCCGCGTCGTTCAGTGGATGGACCTTTATCGGCCATCCTGGTCTGATATGGCGTGACGGCTTAGCCTACGCGTTTGCATCGTTTTACGTGCTGACCATTCCCATCACCGGCACGTTCTTCTCCAAACGCACCTGGCTCATGGGCAAGCGCTATGGGTTTATCACCCCCGGCGACATGTATGCCTATTATTATAACAACGAGACGCTGCGCTGGCTGGTCGTCGCCACCGCCGTGCTCTACTCCATCTTCTACTCCGCCGTACAGCTGATGGCGGCCGGCGCCCTTTTCAACGTCATTGCCGGCGTCCCCACAGCCTACGGGGCCATCTTTCTGGCCTTCATCGTCTGGTTCTACGTCTGCACCGGCGGCCTGAAAGCCTCCACCTGGGTCGGCGTTATCCAGTTCGTCCTGCTGGTGGGTGGTATTATCATTCTGGGCTTTTTCGTCATGCGCGCCCCCGAGTTCGGCGGCTGGACCGCCTTCTCCACCTCGATCAAAGCGCTTGACCCGAAATTCCTGGAGGTCCCCAAGGTCATCAACTTCGGCCTGGGCGGCGGTTGGACATCGGTCATGATTCTGACCTACATGTTCGCCCTGATGGGGATTCAGTCCTCTCCGGCCTTCACCATGTGGACCTTCGGTATTAAATCCCCGAAACCCCTGGCCTGGCAGCAAGCCTTCATGTCCACCTTCGTGGTCGGCTTCGCTCTGTTCTTCTTCACCGCCTTCCAGGGCATGGGCGCCAAAGTCCTCCAGATTGCCGGCAACCCGGCTTTCGTCGATATCAACCAGGCCACGGTCGTACCGACCCTGATGAAATCCTTCCTGCCGCCGGTCATGCTGGGCGTGGTTTTCATGGGCGCCATTGCGGCCATTCATTCCACGGCTGCGCCCTACATCGGCACCGGTGGATCGATTCTGCTGCGCGACGTTTACTGGCGCTATATCAAGAAACAGGAAGCCTCCCACGCCGAGCAGATCTGGGTCAACCGGCTCATGGCCACCATTCTGACCATCGCTGCCCTGGCGGTTGGTCTGACCTCCACAGCCGCCCTGGTTATCTTGGGGGCCCTGGCCACCGCCTTCGGCTTTCTCATGTATCTGCTGCTGGCGGGCGTGCTCTGGGGATTCCGCTTCCCGGCGGTGGGTGCCGTGGTCGGCATTTTCTCCGGCATGATCGCCGTGGCGCTGACCTACAAGGTATGGCCGAATCCGCTGTCCATGCACTGCGCCTTCTGGGGCGTGTTTACGGCAGCCGTCATGGCCTACCTCTGCCGCGGCTTCGGTATCAAAGATGATGAGGAAACGATGGAGCGCCAGAAGGAAGTGCGCGCCTTCCTCGACGACATCGATGAGCCCAGCGAGTCCGGCAAGGCCTGGCGCAAGGTCATGAAAGTCGCCACGCCGGTATGGTATTTCTTCGCCATCGGACCGGCCTGTATCTGGGGCAACACGGCCTTCTCATTCGCCGGCTTTCCAAGCCTGTGGTCCTGGCAGATTGCGTGGTGGATCCTCGGTATCGTGATGATGTGGGCGCTGTGCTTCAAGGCTGAAATGTCCACCACCAACGAGACCCAGATCCAGCGGGCCGAAGTGGAGACCATGACGGTTATCAAGGAGGCATGATGCCGTCCTCTTTTAACCCACGCATTAACCTGTAATCCAAAGGAGAATGCACCATGAAAAAAGAAGATCTCTGGATGATCATCCTGGTAGGATTTTCAATCCTGTGGACCTCGTTGTTTGGCATGGGCGTCTTCGGGTAACATGGCCCTGCCGTAGCACACGGATCCTATAAAAAATGCATCCGCCGGCACATCTGCCGGCGGATGCCCAGGATCCATTGCAGCAAACCGATACCCATCCGGGCCCTTGTCCCTTCATGGGCCATCAGATCGATTCACCAGGCAATCTTAGGCGCCGGCGGCATGTATCGCATCCCAATACCCGCCGGCGCTTTAAAAACTGGTTTGCCATAATCGTTTTGGTGCGCAATCGAAGGGGCTGTGCCCCGGCATAACCATCTTTCGGGATGGTCAATTCTACAGGGCTCCCTATGGCCGCGGATCGACCGGATTCAGCATCCCGCCCGCAAAAACGCATTCTGATTGCGGATCACGAACAGGGAACCACCATTCCTCTGACATACCTCATGACACAAACCGGCTACACAGTCCGCACAGTGAGCAGCGGCGAAGCCGCGCTTCAGGAGGCGGCCGATTATAAACCCGATCTGATTCTGCTCGAAGCCATGCTCGCCAATCCGGACGGTTTCGAAATCTGCCGGGCCATTCGTGAGACCCCCGCGCTGGCGGCCACCCGCATCCTTTTTGTCTCCGCCATGGCGCGTGACATCGATGTCGCCAAAGGCCTCGCCTCCGGTGCGGACGGCTACATCACGAAACCGTTTTCCAATTCCGAAATCATGGATCACGTTCGAAAACTGCTGGAAATTGCCGATGGATCCGACGAATAAATTCTGGTGGTTTGCCGGTGTCTCGATTCTGGTCACCTTGCTGATTTTTGCCGGCATCGCCATATTTTTCTGGCAGCAGCTCCTCCCGGACCAGCAGGCCACGCTCATCGAGATCGTCAAGATCCATTTCATCTATATCTTTATCGCCCTCATTCTCTTCATGGCCGCGATCGGATTCGGTCTGGACGGCATTTTCCACAGCTACATTCTCCCCCTCAACCGGCTACCCGAAGAAATCGAATTGATCCATACGGTTAATTCCTCCCACCGGATCAAACGTGACGGCAGCAAGCTGGTCAATCTCGTCATCGATGCCATCAATGAAAATGCCGACCACTACCAGCGACTTGAAAACGACATCGCAGCCCGCGTGATGGAAGCCAAATCCGATGTCGAAAAAGAAAAAAACATCCTTGCGGTCATTATGTCGGAACTCCCCGAAGGGGTGCTGATATGCAATCGCGATGGACAGATCCTGTTTTTTAACAAGCAGGCCAAACGGTTCTTCACCGACAAAAAAAATGACCAACTTGACGGTACGCCCCGATCCGGCGACCAGCCATCATTGCCGTTTGCCTTTTTTGGACTGGGCCGCTCCGTATTTGAAATCATCGACCGCAATCTGGTATCCTATGCCCTGGATGACATCACCGAAAAACTTGAAAAAGGGGCCAGCGGCGCTGCGTCCTATTTTATGGCCGTTGGCAAGGGGGGCCGTCATCTGCGTGCTGAAATGGTGCCGGTGTTGAATCATCAGCGCCGGTTTACCGGTTTTATTCTGATTTTTTCCGATATCACCGCTCAGCTCGAAACGGACAGCCAGACCGATTTGTTGCTTCAATCCCTGAGCGGCGGGATTCGCACCCCGCTTGCCGGTGTCCGTGCCGCCGTTGAAACGATGATGGAATTTCCCGGTATGGCGGCCGCTGAAGTTAACGAATTTATCCGCATTATCTACCACGAGTCTCTTAAAATCGGAAAGATTCTCAACCAGCATGCGCGGACGTCCCACGACCGTCCACGTTCCCAGTGGCCATTGATTGAAACCCGCGCCGCTACCATGCTGGAGAAAATCACGGTCAAAGCCAAACACCTGCTGCAGCTTCAATTTGTGCCCGAAGCCTATGACGAAGATCTGCAGCTCAGCACGGACAGTTATTCTTTTTCGCTGGCGGTCCTTTTTTTGCTCCAACGCATAAGCCGGGAAACCGATGTGCGGGATTTTGCATGCCGTGTTCACAAAATTGACGGATTGATCAATTTTGACCTGCGTTGGCAGGGGAATCCGGCTCGCATGGACAAGGTACACAGCTGGGAGGAAAAAGTGCTCAGTCTGCCGGACTTGGGCTTGCCGCTCACCTTGGGTGACGTCATCCGTTACCACAACGCCGAAATTTTGCCTTACACCGATGCCACGGACGGGTGGTCCGGGTTGCGAATGATACTGCCGGCGCTCCCGTCGGATGGTATGGCATTGACCCGCAAACCCACGATCATTCCCGACAGTCGGCCGGAATTCTATGATTTCGACCTTTTCAACCAGCCCGGTCAACACCCTTCCATCGACAATTGCCTTTTGACCGAACTGACCTATACGGTTTTCGATACGGAGACCACCGGCCTCGATCCACGCGGTGGCGACGAAATCATATCCATCGGGGCGGTACGCATCGTCAACAATCACCTGGTCACCGATGATCGATTCGAACAGCTCGTCAATCCCATGCGGCCGCTGCGCTGGGAGTCGATCCAGATTCACGGGATCCAGGAAAGCACCCTGAAAGACCAGCCGGTGATTGCAACCGTTCTGCCCCGCTTCCATCAATTCGCTGAAAACACGATACTGGTGGCCCACAATGCCGCATTCGACATGCGGATGCTGCAGATCAAGGAGCAGGATACCGGCGTTCGGTTTATCAATCCCGTTCTGGACACCATGCTTCTGTCGTCCATTGTTCATCCGGCCCAGGAAAACCACAATCTCATGACGATCGCGGAAAGACTGGGGATCGATGTCTCCGGCCGCCATACCGCCATGGGCGATGCCCTGGCCACCGCCAACATGTTTCTCAAACTGATTCCGCTGCTGGCCAAAAAGGGAATCCATACGTTGGGGCAAGCCCGGGAGGCTTCGGAAAAAACCTATTTCGCCCGTCTGCGCTACTGAGTGTCTATCCAGAAATCGGTAAATTGGCCATTTTATGGACCGGCACGAGATAACACCCGGACCGACGCAAACCGGACCTTACCACCAGAAGCAGATGCCATGAATGCCCCAACAAGGGGCCCGTCAACAAGGAAGCAACAGCATGACAAAAAAACCAGCCCGTAGCGCCCTGTTCAAGGAGGCGCTGAAGCGGTATTCCCGGGTCAACCCGTTTCGGCTCCTGCCCGAAGACGCCATCGAAGAACTGGCCGAATGGACCACGGAAATCCGGGCCCCAAGGGGTCAGCTGGTGGCGGAGCAGGCCAAGACAGAAATCGGTAAGATTTTCTATATCCGCAAGGGTGCCATCGAGCTGTACTATGAGCGAGACGGTGAAAAAACCCTGGGCGGCCGCCTGGTCGGCGGAGAGACCTTCGGCGGTATATCGATCCTCATGAATGCCGGTGTGGCCGTTCGCACCGCCAAAGTCGAAGACGATGCGCTCTTCTATGCGATACCCGCCGATCGCTTCCTGGCAATGTGCGAGCAGCATCCGCGTTTCCGCAGCTACTTTACGGAAGAGTTTCAACAACGCAAACACAATGAAAACTATGCCTCGATTCTGGTCACCGGCCAGGCCCGTGATTTTTTGAGCCGGGTTGTGCCCTTTTCCTTTCTGTCCGAAACCGACCTGGACGAAATGGTCAACGCCCTGTCCCTGATTCATCACAATGCCGGAACCGTCTTATTCGTTCAAGGACAGTCGCGGATCGACTACCTCTACATCATTCAGAAAGGCGCCGCCGAACTGTATTACGAACAGGCCGGTGAAAAGAGCCTCAAAGGCTATCTGGGGGAAGGCGATACCTACGGCGGCATCTCCATGCTGATGAACAAGGGCATGTCCATCCGGACCTTACGGGTCGAGGAGGAGGCCTACCTCTATGCCCTGCCCGAAAAGATCTTCATGCACCTGTGTCATCGCTGCCCGACGTTTATGGAATTTTTTACGGACACCTTCGGCAAGCGCATGCTGGATCGCTCCTACGCCGAGATTTTTGCCCGCCGGATCCTCCCCAAAGATGAAACCGTCCACATCTTCAACGTCTCGGTCGCCCGCTTGATGAATCGCGACCTTCTCTCCTGCAATCAGCATGTGCCGGTTCAACAAGCGGCCATCCTGATGAGCCGGCGCAAATGCAGCTCGATCTTCGTCCAGAACGATGAGGGGCAACAAATCGGCATTGTCACCGATACCGACCTTCGCAACCGCGTCATCGCCCGGGGTCTTGAGATCACCATACCGGTTTCGGCCATCATGTCGTCTCCTTTGAGCATGATCCCGGAACAGATGTCGGTTTTCGAAGCCATGCTGGAGATGATGCAGAAAAAACTCAAACACCTTGCCGTTCAAAACAGCAGCGGCAAAGTGGTCGGCACCATTACCAGTCGCGACCTGTTGGCCGCCCAGGGCCAATCGCCGCTCTTTATTGTCCGTGAAATTGGATCAGCCCTTTCCCGCGAGGAACTCAAAGCTCAGCAGGACCGCATACCGGGCCTGGTTCAAAATCTGATCAGCAGCGGTGCCAAAGCCGAGAACGTCACGCGCCTGATTGCGACGGTTTCCGACGCCATCCTGCACCGCCTGATCGAAATTGCCCTCGAACAGAACGGGCCACCGCCGGAACCCTTCGTCTTCATGATCATGGGAAGTGAAGGCCGCCGCGAGCAGACCCTCAAAACCGATCAGGACAACGCCATCATCTTTCGGGATGTTCCCAAGGACCGGCTGCCGGATGTCAAAAATTATTTCCTGAATCTTGGTGAAACCGTCTGCACCTGGCTGGATGAGACCGGCTACGCTTTCTGCCAGGGCGGCGTCATGGCCATGAATCCGAGCTGGTGCCAACCCCTTTCAGTCTGGTGTGACAAGTTCACAAGCTGGATTCACACCGCCGAGGCCGAGGATCTGTTGCATTCAAGCATCTTTTTTGATTTCCGCGGCGCCTATGGCGACTTCAGCCTGATCGATCAACTCCGCCGTCACCTTTCGGATTCCCTCAAAGGGTGGTCCGGCTTTTTCCGCCACATGACCGAAAATGCACTCCATTTCAAGCCGCCACTCGGCTTTTTCCGGAATTTCGTGGTTGAATCCAAAGGAGAGCACCAGAATGCGTTCGACATCAAGCAGGCCATGCTGCCGGTGGTGGACTTTGCCCGTATCCATGCCCTAAAAAACGGCATTGCCGAAACCAATACAATGGCACGCCTCTACGAACTGCATGAGGGCGGCCACCTCTCCACCAAAGACTACAATGATATTACCCGCTCTTACAGCTTCATGATGCAGTTGCGGTTCGTGCGTCAGATTACCGCCATCATCGAAGAAAACGGCAAACCCGACAATTACATCAACCCCAAGAAGTTGTCGCGCATCGAACAGACCATGCTGAAGGAAATTTTCAAACGGGTAGAGGACTTCCAGACCAAAATGAGTTTTGAATTCACCGGTCAATAACGGCTGAACACCTTAGCGCTTGACAATCCCTGTGAACCATGTCAATCATCAGCGAATACAACGATCCGTCGTATGAAAGTCAATGCAATGCGTCATGCAGAGGAACAACGATTGATGGGACAACGCTGGTGGTGGTGGCACCTGACCTGAGGCGCACCGCCGGTTACCGCACCCTTCCGACATTATAAGATCAGCGCAACCGTGGGCCGCCTCAAATGCCCGCGGTTCTGTTTTTTAGGCCGTGGTCATACCAACCACGGCTTTTTATTTGTTGGCAAACACCCATACGCTCAGGGTATGGCCGGACGAACCGTGTACCAATATTCTCCCGGAGGAGGCCTTGATGTTGTTGAATCACTTTCCGACCCGTGAAAATTTCTACGCTGCCTGCCAACAGGCCAATGTCATCCCGGTCTGTTCGGAAATCCTGGCCGACACCGAAACCCCCGTGTCAATGCTGGGCCGGTTCTATCGGCAGAACGCCGATTTGTTCCTTTTTGAAAGCGTCGAGGGCGGCGAGCGCTGGGGGCGCTACAGTTTCATGGGAACATCGGCCCGCTGCCATGTCCGCGTTTTCACCGACGTGGTGACGGTCCAGGAAAACGGACACGAAGAACGGATCCCCCATGAGGGCCAGCCGCTTACGGTTTTAAAATCCCTCATGGCCGCCTACCAGCCGGCGGTCATCCCCGAGTTACCGCGTTTCTGGGGCGGCCTGGTCGGCTACATGACCTATGAAGCCGTCAGTTTCCTGGAAGCCATCCCCCATCGATGGCCGGCGGACAAAGCCCTGGCGCATTTTGTGATTCCCGACGAACTCTTGATTTTTGACAATGTTAGCCATACGTTGACGCTCGTCGCGCTAACCTTTATCAAAAACGGCATCACGCCCGAGATGGCCTATGACGAAGCCCGCCAGCGCCTGGATCGCCAATTGCAGCGCCTGGCGGATCCCCTGCCCGCAGCCCCATCGATTTCCGCTGCTACGGAAGCCGGCCCTCTTGAACCGGTCTACCCCGAAAACGAGTTCAGGGAAGCGGTCCAGACCGTCAAACGCCATATCCGGTCCGGGGATATCATCCAGGCCGTCATCTCCCAGCCTTTTGTCTGTGATTCGCCTCCCGACCTGTGGTCTCTCTATCGTGCCCAGCGCTATATCAACCCCTCGCCCTACCTCTTCTATTTGAACCTGGACGGCATGGCACTCGTGGGCTCGTCTCCCGAAACCATGGTACGCCTGGAAAACGGATCCGCGACCCTGCGCCCCATTGCCGGCACCCGCCCGCGCGGAGGCAATGACCGTGAGGATCGACAACTGGCCAGTGAACTGCTGGAAGATGAAAAAGAGAAGGCCGAGCACTTGATGCTGGTCGACCTGGGGCGCAACGATCTCGGGCGTGTGGCCGAGACCGGCACGGTCCAGGTCACGGATCTGATGGTGGTCGAACGCTATTCCCATGTCATGCATCTCGTATCGAACATCACCTGCGATCTGCAGCCCGACTGCGACGCCTTCGATCTGCTGGCGGCAACATTTCCCGCCGGCACCCTGAGCGGGGCACCCAAGATTCGCGCTATGGAAATTATCGCCGATCTGGAAAAACAACCCCGGGGGCCTTACGGCGGCGCTGTCGGCTATATCTCCTTCAACGGCAACATGGATATGGCCATTACCATCCGCACGGCCTGCATCGAAGACAATCGTCTGACCGTTCGGGCCGGCGCCGGTATCGTAGCGGATTCCGACCCCGAAAGCGAACGCCTTGAAACAGTCAACAAAGCCATGGCCATGGACCGCGCCCTGAAGATGCTGCGTCCGCTGACGGCGAAAGGAGCCGGATCATGATCCTGATGATCGACAATTTTGATTCCTTCACCTATAATCTGGTCCAGTATCTGCGCCAACTGGGCGCTGAGGTGCAGGTGGCCCGCAACAATGCCCTGACCGTTGACGCTGTCGCCCAGCTGGCACCGGAGGCGATCGTGGTATCCCCCGGTCCCGGGCAACCCCAGTCGGCCGGCATATCGATGGATACCATCCGCACCTTTTCCGGGCGCATCCCGATCCTCGGCATCTGTCTTGGCCACCAGGCCATTGCCGCCGCATTCGGGAGCAAGATTATTGCCGCGCGTCAGCTGATGCATGGTAAGACCTCCACCGTGACGGCCGACGGACAGGCGGTCTATCGAGGCATTAGCAAACCGTTCAAAGCCATGCGGTATCATTCCCTGGCCGTCGAGCGGGCCAGCCTGCCGGACTGTCTGACCGTCACGGCCGAGTCCGAGGATGGCGAAATCATGGGAATCCGGCACCGCACCCACATGACGGAGGGGCTCCAGTTTCACCCTGAATCCATCATGACCACGGTCGGCAAACGCTTGCTGAGAAACTTTTTGAGGGATGCCACATCGTCCCGATCATAAAAACAGGAGGGTACGCCAAGATGTTTCGTGATCACCTTAAAAAAATCATCGAAGGCGTCCATTTGGATGAAAACCAGATGGCGGACGTCATGACGGAAATCTTTTCGGGCAGCCTCACCGACGCTCAGATCGGGGCCTTCATGGGTGCCTTGGCCACCAAAGGCGAAACCGAACAGGAGTTGGCCGGCGCCGCCCGGGCCATGCGCCGCAAAGCCCACCGCATCCAATCTTCGGCCGGCACCATCGTCGACACCTGCGGTACCGGAGGGGACGGCGCCAGCACGTTCAACATTTCGACGACCACGGCCTTCGTGGTGGCCGGCTGCGACATCACGGTCGCCAAACACGGCAACCGCTCGGTATCCAGTAAATGCGGCAGTGCCGACGTACTGGAAGCGCTCGGCGTGCGGCTGGACGTAGATCCGGAACTGGTGGAAGAAGCCGTGGAAGATATCGGCATCGGCTTTCTCTTCGCGCCCCTCTACCACAGCGCGATGCGGTTTGCCGCAACGGCCCGCAAAGAAGTGGGCCTGCGCAGCATTTTCAACATGTTGGGCCCCTTGACCAACCCGGCCGGCGCCAACTGTCAGATCATCGGCGTCTATGCACCGGAATTGACGGAGATGTTTGCCCATACCCTGCGGCTGCTGGGATCACGCCAGGCGTATGTCGTTCACGGCCACGACGGCCTGGATGAAATATCGGTCTGCGCGCCCACCCGCGTCTCTGAATTGAAAGCAGGGCAGGTGCGCACCTTCAATCTCGATCCCGAGGCGCATTTCGATGCCCTGGCTGACCCCGGCGACCTGGTCGGGGGCGATCCGGCCACGAATGCGGCTATCACGCGCCGGATTCTGGACGGCGAAACAGGTCCCCGTCGCAATGTCGTGCTGCTGAACGCCGCCGCCGCCCTGACCGCTGCCGGTAAGGCAACCGATTTTGCCGACGGCATCAAACAAGCCGCGCAAGCCATCGACAGTGGTGCGGCGAGAGAGAAACTGGCGGCGCTGGCAGCATTCACCCAGGAGCATGCCCCCTGAATCGCTTTAAGCCATCGACATGTCGGAAGCGAATTGACCTGACGGAGACATAAAGTACCGTGGATATTTTGACCCGAATCGTAGCGCGCAAGAGAGAGGAAATCGAAGAAGCCCGCCACCGGGAGCCACTCGAAAGGCTGCGCGAAACCGCCACGCACCGCCATGATCACCGCCCTTTTTATGACGCGTTAAAGCAGCCCGGCCCCAGGGGCGCCAATATCATCGCCGAAATCAAACGCGCATCGCCCTCCAAAGGACCGTTGCGGATCGATTTGGACCCGGCGGATCTGGCCCGGGCCTATGCCGCCGGCGGCGCCGCGGCCCTTTCCGTGCTGACCGATCGCGATTTTTTCCAGGGCAGCCCGGAAGACCTTATGGCCGCCCGACATGCTGTCCTCTTGCCGGTTTTGCGGAAAGACTTCCTCATCAGCGACTACCAGATCTATGAATCAGGTGCCATGGGGGCGGATGCCGTGCTACTGATCTGCCGTATCCTGTCCCGGCCGCAACTGACGGATTTGCTTGCCCTCAGCCGATCGTTGGGCATGGATGCGCTGGTTGAAATCCATACGATGGAAGACCTGGAAATGGCGCAAACTTGCGGCGCCCGCCTGATCGGCATCAACAACCGGAATTTAGCCACCTTTGAAACGGATATCCGCACCGCCATGGTCATGGCGCAACGACTCTCCGCCGGGCAGATTCCGGTCGCAGCCAGCGGGATCGCAGGGATCGAGGACGTGGAAGCCAATCTGGCCCAGGGCGTCTTTAATTTTCTGATCGGCGAGAACCTGGTTCGGTCGGACAATCCGAGCACCCGGCTGGCGTCGTTGCTGCCGCTTCCGCCAGGGCCTTAAATTTGAGCGAGAATGCAAACGGTGAATACGATCGCCCCCCTGTTCCCACCCCAAATTAAAATTTGCGGTCTTACCTCGGTCCGCGAAGCACAAGCCTGCGTTGCTGCCGGGGCCGATGCGATCGGGTTTATTTCCTATCCTAAAAGCCCGCGCCACCTCGAAGACCAGGTCATCAGGCGCATCACCGCGCACCTGCCGAGCACCGTCTGCCCCGTCGGGGTATTCGTCAATGAGAATTTCGAGCGGATCATGCAGGCCGTCGACATCGGCGGCCTTAAGGCCGTTCAATTGCACGGTCGGGAGGATCCCGCTTTAGTAGAAGCCCTGACCGCAGCAGGACTGATGGTCGTCAAGGCGTTGTTTGTCAATGGAAACCCGCCCCTGGAAGCCGCAGCGCGCTACCCCGCCACCGCCTTTCTGGTGGAATGCGCTGGCGGCCCCCTTCCCGGGGGAAATGCCATGGATTGGAACTGGGCCGATGCACGCCAGCTTCCGGCGGACCGACCGGTGATCCTGGCTGGTGGATTGACCCCGGACAACATCGCCATTGCTATCGCCGCCGGCGGCCCCGCTGCGGTGGATGTCAGCTCGGGAGTCGAAATCAGCCCCGGGCGCAAGGATATGGCTAAAGTTACCGCCTTCTGCCGGGCCGTGGCCACGTGTGGCGCAACCACCCGTTTAAAAATCTTCGGTTGACCGTTTAATCCACGCGCGTTCAGCTATCCGCGCCCATCGGGTTCGACACCAGCGCGATACCGCCCGCTTCCGCAAAACGCCACCCACCTTGCCGCGTAGGCTGATTCAAGGCCAACTGCAGCTCTTGCAGGAATTGACGCCGGGGAATTTCCCGGGCGCCGAACTGCATCAGGTGGTCGGTGGTCACCTGGCAGTCGATTAACGCAAAACCGTCATGCCGCAAGCCATCCGCCAGGCTGACCAAGGCCACCTTCGACGCATTGGCGACACGCGTAAACATTGATTCGCCGAAGAAACAGCCCCCCAAAGAAACGCCATACAACCCACCGGCCAGTACATCGCCCTCCCAGGCTTCCACCGAATGCGCTAAACCGGCGGTGTGCAGCCGCTCATAGGCCGAAATCATTTCCGGTACGATCCAGGTGCCGGGATGGTCCGGCCCGCGGTTTCCGGCGCAGGCCTGTATAACCCGGCTGAAGGCGGTGTCCATCGTGATGGTAAAACGGCTGCGGCGCATGAGTTTGCGGAGGGAACGCGAGACATGGACGGCTTCGGGATAGAGCACCAAGCGGGGGTCCGGTGACCACCAGAGGATCGGATCGTCTTCCGTGTACCAGGGGAAGATTCCCTGGCGATAGGCCTGCACCAGGCGTTCGAGGCTGAGATCGCCTCCCACGGCCAGGAGGCCTTCTTCGATGGCCATATGGGCCGGTGGAAAGGTAAGCTTGCGGGAGAGTCGAAAAACGGGCATAGGCGATCACATCAGCCGCATATCGCTCGTAGAAGGAAGGAGACACGGTGGCAAGGCGTTATCGTGTCGATAAAGGCTGCCACCGTTTCGTGTCATTCCATCTTGAACGTCAACTCCTCATTTTGGCGATCCACGAAGACAACCCCACCCTTGACCAGCTTCCCGAAGAGAATTTCATCCGCCAGCCGGTCCTTGATTTTTTTCTGGATCACGCGCGCCAGGGGACGGGCGCCGTAGTTGGGGTCGTATCCTTCACGGGCCAGCCAACTGCGGACCGCGTCCGAGATGTTGATGTAGATTTTTTTACCGGCCATCTGATCGTTGAGTTCAATGATGAACTTGTCCACGATCTGCTCCATGATCTCAACCGTGAGCGCATGAAAAAGAATCGTGCCGTCAAGCCGATTGCGAAACTCCGGGCTGAAAAAACGTTCAATCGCTTTCTGCCCCTTGGCTTGGGTATCCTTGGTTTTATCCCCGAAACCAATGGTTTGGTTGCCCATCTCGCGTGTACCGGCGTTGGACGTCATGATCAGGATGACATTGCGGAAATCCGCTTTTTTTCCATTGTTGTCGGTCAGGGTGGCATGGTCCATCACCTGCAACAGGATGTTGTAGACATCCGGGTGCGCTTTTTCGATTTCGTCCATCAGGAGGATACTGTGGGGGTGTTTGCGGATGCCATCCGTCAGCAACCCTCCCTGGTCGAACCCGACGTAGCCCGGAGGCGCGCCGATCAGCCGCGCAACCGCGTGTTTTTCCATGTACTCGCTCATGTCGAATCGCAGGAATTCAATCCCCAGCAGACGCGACAGCTGCAAGGCCACCTCGGTTTTACCGACCCCGGTGGGTCCGGTGAACAGGAAGGACCCCACCGGTTTGCCCGGTGTTCCCAATCCGGCCCGCGACCGTTTGATGGAGGTCGCCAGCGAGGCGATCGCCTCATCCTGCCCGAAGACCACCTGCATCAAATGCGAGGCCAGTTTTTCCAGCTTCACCTTGTCGGAGGTCGAAACGCTCTGGGGCGGTATCTTGGCCATCTTGGCCACGATTTTTTCGATGTCGGCCGGATTGATCTTGGTTCGGCGCGAGGACCCGGCCAGACGCACGAAGGCCCCGGCCTCATCGATCACGTCGATGGCTTTGTCCGGCAAGAACCGATCGTTGACATACTTTGCCGACAACTCAGCCGCTGCTTTGAGCGCCGTGTCTGTGTAACTGATGCCGTGATGATCTTCATAACGGCTTTTGAGGCCCTTCAGTATTTTGACCGTTTGGGGCACCGACGGTTCCGCAATTTCAATTTTCTCGAACCGTCGCGAAAGGGCGCGATCCTTTTCAAAATGATTTTTGTACTCTTCATAGGTACTTGACCCGATGCAGCGCAATTCCCCGGATGTCAGCACCGGCTTCAGAATATTGGAGGCGTCCATGGAGCCCCCACTGGTGGCGCCGGCACCGACGATCGTATGGATTTCATCGATGAACAAGACCGCGTCGGGCCGCTTTTTGAGTTCGTTGATCACCCCTTTGAGACGCTTTTCGAAATCTCCTCGATATTTGGTCCCCGCTAACAGCCCTCCCAGGTCAAGAGCATAGATCCGCACATCCCGCAGCAGGTCGGGCACCTCACCCGCCTGGATCCGCTGAGCCAGCCCCTCGGCAATGGCGGTTTTGCCCACACCGGGATCGCCAACGAAGACCGGATTGTTCTTGCGGCGGCGGCAGAGAACCTGCAGCGTCCGCTCCAACTCCGGTTCCCGCCCAATGAGGGGATCCAGTCGCCCCTCCCCGGCTTTTTCCACCAGATCGACCGTGTAGGCTTCGAGTGGATTTTGGGATTCTTTCTTTTCTTTGCCGTCAGCGCCTTTATGGGGATCACCCAGACCGGGCTGCAGGGGATCTATTTCAGCATCGTGGGAGATATAGCTCAGGACGTCAATCCGCGTGAGCCCTTGCGATGATAAAAAGTATTCGGCAAAAGAGTCTTTTTCGAGAAAAATGGACGCCAGGATGTCACTGACATTGACCTCCGACTTTTCCGCCGATCGCGCGTGGTTGACGGCGCGCTGAATGACGCGCTGGAATCCCAGGGTCTGCTGAAGAACGTACTCCTGGCCCTCCGGAATACTTTCCACCCGCTCTTCGAAATACTTTTCTAGTTCGCGTTTGAGTTCCTGGACAACACCGCCACAGCTTTCGATAATTTCTATCCCGGTGTGGTCGAAAAGAATCGCAAACAGGATATGTTCGGTACTGACATATTCATGTCGTCGCTTTTTGGCTTCCTTGACAGCCAATCCGAGTGTCGCACTGAGTTCCTTGCTGATCATGGTTTATTCCTTTTCCATGGTGCATTTTAACGGGAACCCATTCTCACGGGCCAACGTGTGAACCGTATGAACCTTGCTTTCGGCCACTTCAAATGTATAGATGCCGCAAAGACCGGAGCCCTCATTGTGCACATGCAGCATGATACGCGCTGCTTCATCGTAATGCTTATGGAATACCTTTACCAGTATTTCCACGACGAATTCCATGGTCGTGTAGTCGTCATTGAGCAGCATCACCCGGAACATGGACGGTTCGCGCACTTCAGTGGCATTCTTTGGAAATAATGCAATATCGGAATCGGAATGGCCCTGACTCATATATGTCGATTACCTCCAGAATGATTGCCCGGCATCATTAACCCGCAGGTGGGAATTGAATAAGACGTTTCAATGATAAGCATCACTCACCGCCGTTGTAAAGGTCTATGACCGCATGTAATGGCGTAAAACAATGCGAGGCCCCGATCGCTGCCGGAAGGCGGCATCCTCACCCTTCAAAACGGGCGAGGCGTCAGGGAATCGTTCAGCAGTGAATGGATGATGTCTTGAGGTGATCCGCCGCTTCACCGGGTTGCTAGCGGCCGCAGCATTGCTTGTACTTTTTGCCGCTGCCGCAGGGACAGGGGGCATTGCGGCCAATCTTTTTCTGGGGATTGCGCACGGGTTTCTTTTTGGGCGGCGGGCCGTCGCCGCCGCTGGAGAACACCATTTTCTGTTCCTGGGACTGACGCAACTGCTCAACCGGCTCGGATTCAGCCAGTTGCACCCGGTAAAGGATGCCGACCGTTTCTTCCTTGATGCGCGCAATCATATCCTGAAACATCTCAAACCCCTCCTTCTTGTAAACGATGAGGGGGTTCTGTTGGGCATAGCCACGCAGGCCGATGCCCTCTTTGAGATGATCCATGCTGAGCAAATGGTCCTTCCACAGGCTGTCCACGGTCATCAGCATGATATGGCGCTCGAGGGACCGCATATTATCCGCACCGATGGCATCTTCCCGCTCCTGGTAGGTCTTGAGGGCCGCATCTTCGATGTATTGGGTCAGGCCCTCCGCCGTCAGGCCATCCAGGGTGTCGGCGTCGGGCGAATCGATACGGAAATTGAACTGTTTCAGTACGGATTCGTTCAAACGTGACCAATCCCACTCTTCAGGGTGCTGCTGACTGTTGGCGATATCCATCGCCATATTGTGTGCCACTTCACCGATAATTGTTTCAATGGACGGCCTTAAATTTTCACCGGTCAGCGTCTCGCGCCGCTGCTGGTAGATGACTTCCCGCTGCTGGTTCATGACGTCGTCATATTCCAGCAGCTGCTTGCGAATTTCAAAATTATGCCCTTCCACCTTGGATTGCGCATTTTCAATCGCACGGGTGATAAGGGCGTTTTCAATCGGCTCGCCCTCCTCCATGCCCAGCTTGTTCATGATCCCGGAGATCCGCTCCCCCCCGAAAATGCGCAGCAGATCATCCTCCAGCGCCAGGTAGAAACGACTGGAACCGGGATCGCCCTGGCGCCCGGCACGCCCGCGCAACTGGTTGTCGATCCGCCGGCTTTCATGGCGCTCGGTACCCAGAATATGCAACCCGCCAAGGTCGGTGACCCCCTCCCCCAGTACGATGTCCGTACCACGGCCGGCCATGTTGGTGGATATCGTAACCGCCCCTTTCTGACCGGCCTGGGCAATAATCTCGGCCTCACCTTCATGATTCTTGGCGTTCAATACCGTGTGAGGAATACCCCGTTTTTTCAGCTTCTTACTGAAACTCTCGGACACATCGATGGAGATGGTCCCCACCAACACCGGTTGACCCGCTTTATGGCATTCGACAATCTCTTCCAAGGCCGCATCGAATTTTTCCTTTCGCGTTTTGTAGATAACGTCGGAAAAATCGGTGCGACGCATCGGTTTGTTCGTGGGGATGACCACCACGTCCAGATCGTACGTTTTCTTGAACTCGGCCGCCTCGGTATCGGCCGTACCGGTCATGCCCGCTAGTTTTTCATACATCCGGAAATAGTTCTGGAAGGTGATGGACGCCAGGGTCTGGTTTTCATTCTCGATCTTGACGTTTTCCTTGGCTTCCAACGCCTGGTGCAGGCCTTCGCTGTAGCGTCGCCCGGGCATCAGGCGTCCGGTGAATTCATCCACGATGATGACTTCCCCGTTCTTAACGATATAATCCACATCCCGTTTAAAGAGGGAATGGGCCTTCAAGGCCTGCTGAACGTGGTGGAGGAGGTCGATGTTTTTGGGGTCATAGAGGTTTTCGACCTTGAGCAGTCTTTCGGCATGCGCCACCCCCTCTTCCGTCAAGGTGACACTGCGCGCCTTCTCATCGATGATAAAGTCCGCCTCTTTTTTCAGGCCGGGGAGGACACCGTTTACGTGATAATAAAGCTGGGTGGACTTTTCGGCCGGTCCCGAAATGATCAGGGGGGTGCGTGCCTCATCGATCAGGATGCTGTCCACCTCATCCACGATGGCAAAATGGAGTTCTCTTTGAACAAGACCATCCTGCTGGAATTTCATGTTGTCGCGCAGGTAATCGAACCCGAATTCGTTGTTGGTCCCGTAAGTGATGTCAGCACCGTAAGCCGCCTGCCGCTCGGCGTCGGTCAACCCATGGACGATGCAGCCCACCTGAAGGCCTAAAAAACGGTAAATTTGTCCCATCCACTCCGCATCACGGCTGGCCAGATAATCGTTCACCGTAATGACATGGACACCGCGCCCGCCGAGGGCATTCAGGTAAGCCGGCAGTGTCGCCACCAGTGTCTTGCCCTCACCGGTTTTCATTTCGGATATCTTGCCGTCATGCAGCACCATGCCGCCGATCAACTGACAATCGAAATGCCGCATGCCCAGCGTACGGATGGACGCTTCCCGGACCAGCGCGAAAGCTTCCGGCAACAGGTCGTCCAAGGGCGAACCGTTGGCTAAACGCGTCTTCAATTCGCCCGTCTTGGCCCTTAGCGCATCGTCGTCAAGTGATTTGAGCCCGGCCTCGAGCGTATTGATTTGGTCCACTGCGGGGGTAAGTTTTTTGAGGACCCGTTCGTTTTGGCTGCCGAATATTTTGGTTAAAAATTGTCCCAGCATGTGAAAGAAAAATTCCTTTCTGATCCAGCATGACTGTTTGTGATGATGATTCCCTTACTCTGCCGCTATGGGGATGTCAACTCGCCGGAAGGCGCATGTCCATCGGCATCGGTTGAGGTCATCAGGTGCCGCTGTCCATGAGGCGTCGTCAACCAGCTATCCATTTGCCTTCGTTGTCACGGCCAGCGATATAACTGAGGCAGAAATGGGAACAGAAACAGCGACGGGAAGACGGCAAGCATTGTGTGATGGATTCCTCTGGTTCGTTGGGGGTGATACCAGAGCCGTGGGAAAATAGACGGGGCATTTCCTCAGCCGCAGGGTTTTCCCCGGCATGGGCAATGCCCCGATAGATGCGTTAGCTTCTAATTCAGGATATACTTTTCGGGGTTCACGGGCACGCTGTTCAATCGCACTTCATAGTGAACATGCGGACCGGTACTGCGTCCGGTGCTGCCCATCTTGGCAACGACGTCACCCCGTTTGACTTTCGATCCTTTTTTTACGTCCATTGTCTTGAGATGGCCATAACGCGTCACGAGGCCATAACCGTGATCGATGATAACCAGATTGCCATAGAGCCCCTTTTTGCCGGCAAAGGTTACAACGCCGTTGGCCGGTGCAATAATGGGACTTCCTTCGCGATTGGCAATGTCGTAAGCCGCATGGAGTTCCCGTCGGCCGGTGAACGGTGAAATACGATAACCGAAGCGGGACGAAATCCAGCCTTTGGCCGGCCGGATCGATGGTGTGCAGGCCAGGAGATTCTTTTTCTCTTCCAGCTGGTCCAGCAGGGAGGTGAAGTCCTGTTCCTGGTTGAAAGAAGCACTTTCAAGCTGTTCCACCTGATCGTGCATGGAGCGAATCAACCCGGATTGATCACGCCGCAGGGACGCGCTCGTGTCCAAATCGTCCGGTGTGGCCCCGCCGACACCGAACAAATTGTCCTGTTCGGCCGGTTTTTCCAGATTCGCGATGACCCGTATCTTTTTTTCAAATGTGTCCAGGGCTACCAGATTTTGCTTGAGTTGATTGATCTCATTTGCAAAACACTCGATCTGGCGCTTTTGGTGACCGATTTCCGCATCGCGGGCAGCCACTTGATTACTGAGCTGGGCCACTTGGGCGGCGGCCTGCTTCAGGTTCAGATAATCCTGGATCAGCAGCCCCATTCCAGCGAAAAATACCACACTGAGCACAGCCCCCGCCGCCAATGCCAGTTTGGTATAAGAAAACTGGCGGATGCGCGAACCATTACCACTGAGAAGAATAAACGTAATTTTGTTTCGCATGATCAACCTGCCGCATTCCCTTGGATTATCCCGATCGATAGTCCGCCATCTCGGTGGCGCGTCGCATGTCCTCAGAAAGCCGGTCGCAATCGGGTATTTCTATTAATTTAAGGATGATACCATGGGGTACCCCGGCTGTCAACGTATCCCCGTGGTCGCCGTCAGGGCAACCCTGCCAAGCCAACCGTCGTCCATCTGCTCGTCGATATAAGAAACGCCCTCGGGTTGGTTTCTCCCCGAAGGCGTTGTGAATTTAACCTTCGGCGACCCGGCTGTCCTGGCCTTTCAGCTTTAGACCCGTGGTTGTGCGTCCCCGCTTTTCAGCGGGTTTGCCTTTTCGTGGTTACACGTCAATGGCGTCGGTTCATTCTCTATCGGACCTGACAATCGTCTATAGTTTCCGATAATAATGATATTACATCAATCCCAACTTGAATTTCAAGCTTTTTAATGTATTTTTCATCAACATGGTGATGGTCATGGGGCCAACCCCTCCTGGAACCGGGGTAATCGAGCCCGCAATTTCCTTGGCGGCATCAAAATCAACATCGCCTTTCAGGACCGCTATTTTCTTACCGGTCTTTTCGCTGATCTTTTCACCCACGCGGTTGACGCCCACATCGATGACACAAGCGCCCGGCTTGATCCATTCCGGCTTGACCAGTCCCGGCACCCCCGCCGCTACAATAAGTATATCGGCACGTTGGCAGTGCGCCTTTAGGTCTTTTGTGCCGGTATGAACGATGGTCACGGTGGAATTGGCTCCCGGGCCTTTCTGGAGCATCATATTGGCAATGGGTTTTCCCACGATATTGGAACGGCCGACCACGACCACTTCGGCCCCTTTGGTCTCAACGCCGGCCCGCACGATCATTTCCTGAATACCGGCCGGTGTACAGGGCGGAAATTTCACTTCATTGCCGCCGATCATCAACCGTCCGACGTTGACCGGATGGAATCCATCCACATCCTTGTCCGGATCGATGGCATTCAACACTTTTTTTTCATCGACATGTTTGGGCAGGGGTAATTGCACCAGGATACCGTTGATGGAATCGTCTTTGTTGTATTTATCGATCAAGGCCAGGAGATCGTCCTCGGAGATATCCACCGGTTGCGTATCCTGTATTTCGGTAAAACCGACCCGGTGCGCCGTTTTGATCTTGAGCGTAACATAGGAGATGGATGCCGGATTCTCTCCCACGAGAATTGTCACCAGTCCGGGCACCACACCATGTTTTTCCTTAATTTCAGCTACCTCGGCTGTAATTTCCTCGAGAATTTCCTCGCGGATATCGGTTCCCTTGATCAGCTTGGCGGTCATGTTCGGTCTCCTTTCACCATGTGGATCGTAAATTTGAGGTACCCTGCAGGGTAAGTTAGGATGGCTAACGATTTCAGTGTCTATTTAATCTACGGGATTTTGTCAAGAATTCAAACCATTAGACCGCGGTTTTCTCTGGTATGACCCAGTCGCGGTCTGTCACGCAACGGACCGGCCCCCATTGCGGTCAGAGGGGATACGGCACCGGCATGAGACCGGCCCGCTCATCGAGACCGAGCATCAGGTTCATGTTCTGTACGGCCTGGCCCGCCGCGCCTTTGACCAGGTTGTCGATGGCGGACATCAAAATCAAGGTTCCCCCCACATCATCCAGTCGGAAACCGATATCGATAAAATTCGTACCCCGTACGTTGCGGGTATCCGGAAGGCGGTCGTCACCGCACAATCGCACAAACGGGCAGGCTCCATAGCAATCATTCAAACATTCCATAATGTGGCGATACCCCACGGAAGGCATGATTTGAGCGTAGCTTGTGGCCAGCATGCCCCGGCTCATGGGGACCAAATGGGGAACGAAGGTGATGTGAACGGCATACCCTGCCACCAGGCCAAGTTGTTCGTCCATCTCGGGGTTA
Source organism: Desulfobacteraceae bacterium (assembly GCA_014237395.1). Lineage (GTDB taxonomy): Bacteria > Desulfobacterota > Desulfobacteria > Desulfobacterales > UBA5852 > JABZFP01. The sequence goes on from JABZFP010000008.1 coordinate 52,761, forward strand.
TGCCGATGTTGCGCCACCTTGTAGGGTTTGAAGGACTCACTGACCTCACAGAAGTGGGCGGCCAGGCTCAGACTGCGACCAGCGCCGCTGACACCGGATTTAGCGTCAGCCACCAGATTGACCGGGGATACGAGCCCGTGCCGGATCAACGGTATCAGGGGTAGCAGAACACTGGTCGGGTAACAGCCGGGGTTGCCGACCAGCCGGGCCGAACCGATGCGTTCCGCATACACCTCACTGAGGCCGTAAACCGCCTGGTCCAGCAAAGCAGGCGCCGCATGGGGCTGATAAACCGCCTCATAGCGGCTGACATCGGTGAATCGGAAGTCTGCCGACAGATCGATCACCCGCAGCCCCTTCTGGAGCAACTCGGGAACGAGGGTCATGGGAAGCTGATGGGGCAATGACAAAAAAACGACATCGGCCCGGTCTTTGAGCCGATCAATGTCATGAGCTTCGCACGCCAGATCGGTCATCCCCGTCAAGGCCGGATAAATGGTTGAAAACGGCTCACCGGCATACTGACGTGATGTAATAGCCGTAAGCGTGACGTCCGGATGCCCGGTTAGAATCCTGACCAGTTCGGCTCCAGCATACCCGGTGGCGCCCACCACAGCAACTCGGCTCATAAAACCTCCTGAATTTCAAAGGGAAGGGGAAAAAGCTGTCTCAGGACCGTCTATCAGAGAAGCCCTGCGGATTCAAGGCGCAGGCTCCATAATGGCTGCCATACAGCCTATTTACCATATATAGTATAATGATTGACGCGCCACCCCATAAATTGTATAGAGGTGGCGATTCGCTGCCGATCGTTTTTCAGGGCAGCCGATCGTCGGCTTATGCGTTCAAGACGGGCAGTATGATCGCCTTCAGCGGGTAGGATATGGATCGGAGAGCGTTTCTCGTCAAATCGTTCGGGTGGACTCTGGCCGGCATCGCCGGGTTCAATCCTTTTGCCAAAGCCTTCGCCATGGGCCAGCGCCCCCGGGACGCCCGCATGGCCGTCATTATCGATGATATCGGATACAGCCGACGGCAGGCGGCAGCCTTTATGGGAATCGGTGCCAATCTGACCTATGCGGTTTTGCCCCACCTGCCCTACTCCGCCGCGTTGGCCTGCGCCATCCACGAAAAGGGCCACGAAATTCTGCTCCACCAACCCATGGAACCCTTCGATCGGCAGTTGGATCCCGGCCCCGGGGCCCTCTATGTCGGCGATAGCGCCGCCCAAATCGAGAAGGTCGTGCGCACGAACATCCGGGCCGTACCATTTGTCTCCGGGGTCAACAATCACATGGGCTCACGGTTTACATCGAACGGCGACGATATTCGCTATGCACTGCAGGCCATCAAAAGCCGGGGACTCTTTTTTGTCGACAGCCTGACAACCCATCGTTCCAAAGCCTATCACACCGCTTGCAGCCTTCACATGCCCCGCGGCCGCCGGGACACCTTTCTGGACAACCACCGCCACCCCCAGGCCATTCTGGACCGCCTCTACGGCGTCATGGACCAGGCTTTGGCCCACGGCCATGCCATTGCCATCGGTCACCCTTACCCCGAGACAGCCGCAGCACTCAGGGTCTTTTGGTCCGAAATTCATGGCACACCCGTCCGTATGGTTCCCGTATCCCGTCTGCTCACCGAGGGGACCTGACAAGGCGGTTCGCCCACACGATAATCCTCTTAGGCCAATGAGACCAACGGCAACGACTTTCGCGGTGTGCCGTAAAACAATCGCAGCCAACGAACAGTACTTGTTTTGGAATCGATATCGACTATCGACAATCCGGTGCCAACCCGGTATATAGCCGGTGTGGGCAGGTGCCGCCGTTCGCACCACGAGCGTCCGGACTTCTCCCTGCAACCACCGCATGCGGCGGGAAGCATCCACCCCTCATAACACCAATATCCCCCAAACCATCGAGGAGACCGCATGACTCGCGAGAATCCGCCAACAGCTATCCTCACGCCGGAAGAGGGGCGATGCCTCGTACGGCTGGCCCGTGCCACCATTGCCGAACAGCTCAAATCCCCGATAGACAGTGACGAGCTGCGGTCCATCCAAACGGCTTTGCAGGCCCCGGTCTTCAATGCACGATGTGGTGTTTTTGTGACCCTTAGCCTTGAAGGCGCCCTGCGGGGGTGCATCGGCAGCCTTACCGCCTCCGCTCCCCTGGCCGAAAATGTCCGCCGCAATGCCATTAATGCCGCCTTTCATGATCCGCGCTTTCCACCGTTGGATTTGGACGAACTCGACCGGATCGCCGTCGAAGTGAGCGTTCTCAGCCCGCCGGCCGCCTTGTCCTACGACGATGCCGACGATCTGATGGCACGGCTGCGTCCCGGGATCGATGGGGTCATCCTCCGCAAGGGCACGGCCAGCGCCACATTTCTTCCCCAGGTATGGAAACAGCTTCCCCGCTGCCAGGACTTTCTGTCGCACTTATGCTTAAAAGCCGGCCTTTCGGCCCGCGCCTGGTATGACGGCAATTTACAGGTCGAGACCTACCAGGTGCAATCCTTTGAAGAGGAGCGATGAACAGCGTTTAGGAAGGGTGTCGCGCGGCAGTGACAAGGGAGGGATGGCTCACGGGGTAGTGACCGGTGCTTTTCGTCGGCGGATGACGGTGCCGCGGCTGGCGCTCTGAAACCATTGGCGGTTCAACTCTTCTTTCAGCAACGCAAGAAGATCCGCATGGGCCTCGCGACCTGTGAGTCGATACCCCATGGCGCGCAACTCCTGCCGCAACTCACGTTCACTGTGTTGCCGCTCATCTGCCGAGCGGTCTTTAACTTTTTTTTCCATGGCAACAACCTTTTGACATCAATGATACACCATACCAGCAAAAACGATTCGCCTGGGGCGCAATCCCTTTAAAGGATCTTGTTGATGCCGCTTTTATATGAGTCGCAATAGCCCGTCAAGCCGAAAAGCGCCCCGGACAGGAAATGCCAGGTCATCATGACACGCCGGCAGATCCGCCGGCATCTTCAAAGTGACGTCTGCACCCCTCCAGCAGGCGGTGGCGCAGGCCTGTTTGCCAGAGGCGCCATCAATTCATAGAGAGCATCATAAATGGCAATATTCTGCTGAATACGCGCAATGCCTTTTTCGATGAGGGCCAAAGCCTGGGGGTCGCGAATAAACGCATCATACACTTTGATGGCAAGAATCAAATCTTCTGATTTCTGGCGAGCATCCGCTACGTCCTGCGCGCGCAGGGTAAAAAAATCGGACCGCGCGCTGTCGCGGACGTATTCGGTAATCGAAAGCAACTCCCATTGGTAATACGCAATCAGGTTCGCTTGCGTGATAAACCGTGCCGCACTTTGAATTTCCGACAACTGTTGACCCGACTCTTCGATATGCCGACGCGCGGCGGCATGCAGGTCACTGTCAACAACCTTCAATTCATGATAGTTGAGATAGAGCGCTTCTACTTCCATGCGCAACGGGCCAAAATCAGGCAAGGTGTTTGTTTTGGCGCACCCGCCAAGGAGTATAACGAGAAGCAAACTCGTTGGATAGATCCATCGTTTCAGTTGAATCGTCATGTCGCCCCCGGTGTGGCCATCTCCCACGATCAATTTTGACGATAGCGGCACCAGGACGTGCAACCTCATCGCCGTTATCATGGAATGATGGTGATCTTTCGGCTACCCCGTCGTCGCAGTGGCGTCTGCCGATTGGAAGACGGCGTCAACGATTTTCCGGGCCTCGTTCTGAATCCGCCGGAGATGGTCCTGCCCCTGGAAACTCTCCGCGTATATTTTATAGATGTCTTCGGTTCCGGATGGCCGCGCCGCAAACCAGCCATTGGCCGTCACCACCTTGAGTCCCCCGATGGCGGCGCCGTTGCCCGGCGCCCGGGTGAGCTTTTCGATGATGGCGTCTCCGGCCAGCGCATCGGCGGCAACCTGATCCGGCGTCATGGCGGCCAGGCAGTCCTTCTGCTCGGCCGTGGCCGGGGCATCCAGCCGCTCGTAATGCGGTGTACCAAAGGTGCGGGTCAACTCGTGAAAGCACTCGCCCGGATCTTTTTCGGTCACCGCGATGATCTCGGCGGCCAGAAGGTTCATGATCATACCGTCCTTGTCGGTCGTCCAGACGCTGCCGTCCCGGCGCAGAAAACTGGCCCCGGCACTCTCTTCGCCGCCGAAGACACAGCTGCCGTCCTGCAACCCGTCGACAAACCATTTAAAGCCGACCGGCACCTCCCACAGCGTGCGGTTGAGTTGCTTGACCAGCCGGTCGATGATCCCGCTGCTCACCAGCGTCTTGCCGATGCGGCCGGCCGCCGGCCAGCGGCGGCGATGGCCAATGAGATAATGAATGGCAACGGCCAGATAATGATTGGGATTCATAAGCCCCGCCGCCGGCGTAACGATGCCGTGGCGGTCCACATCCGGATCGTTGCCGAACGCGATATCGAAACGGGACTTCAGGTCGATCAGCCGCGCCATGGCATAGGGTGACGAACAGTCCATGCGGATACGGCCGTCTTTGTCCACCGTCATAAAGCGGAAATCGCTTTCGACCCCATCACTGACCACCTCCAGCCTCAGGCCGTAGTGCTCGGCGATCACGGACCAGTAGTCCACCGCAGCCCCCCCCATGGGATCGACGCCGATCCGGACACCGGCGTCCCGGATGGCCGCCAGGTCCACGACGTTTTCAAGATCATTGACGTAAGCCCCCAGGAGGTCGGCTTCCCGGACCGTTGCCCGGCGGCGGGACCAGCCACCGGCCAGGCGTTTGACGCCACGGTTGTTTTGCCCGAGAAGCTGATTGGCCCGTTTTTCGATCCACCGGGTCACGGAACTGTCCGCCGGTCCGCCATGGGGCGGATTGTATTTGAGGCCGCCGTCTTCCGGCGGATTGTGGGAAGGGGTAATCACAATGCCGTCGGCCAAGCCCTCATGTCGTCCCCGGTTGTGGGTGAGGATCGCATGCGAAATAACCGGGGTCGGCGTATAAGGACTGCGTCCGCAGATAACCGTCGTTACCCCGTTGGCGGCCAGAACCTCCAGGGCCGACTCAAAACTGGGCATTGAGAGGGCATGCGTATCCCGCCCTAAAAAAAGGGGGCCCGTCAGGCCCTCTCCCTGTCGATAATCACAAACGGCCTGTGTAATGGCCAGAACGTGCGCCTCGTTGAAGCTACCCTTCAAGGACGACCCCCGATGACCGGATGTGCCGAAACCCACCCGTTGCGACGCAAGGGACGGATCGGGGCATTCGCTGTAGTATCGGCTGATCAGGGTCGTTACATCGACCAGAAGATCACGGGGGGCCGGTTGGCCCGCCAAGGCGTGAATTGCCATAACGATTTACAATTCCTTTTTTAATTGGGGGTCGTCGTTGCGCCAGCGCCCGGAGAACATCGCTCCCATTGGCAGACACCAAAAGATCATCCGCCGTCCGTCTGCGGAAAAGCCGTGTTGGCGTAGAGATATTCCATCTTCTCTTTGTGCTTCAGTTCCTCGTTAGCGATTTTGTGCAGCATGTCGTGAACGGCATCCCCCGCATCATAGAGCATGGCCAATTCACTGTAGAATTTGTAAGCCCGGAATTCCCGGTGCGAAGCCACCAGGAAGATGTCCGCCCGGCTCATATCCTCTTCGACTTCGGGCTCATCGAGGTGTTCGGCAATTTTATAATACACCACATCCGACAACCGCATGGCCTCGGGGCCGACACCGTCGGCACGAAATTTCTCCAAGTACGCTTTATGCTTTTTTTCCTCCTCGCCGATCCAGGTAAGGGCTTCGCGGGCCGCCCCATCCGTTACCCTTCCGGCAAGGTCCGTGTAGAACCGAAAGGCCTCCTCTTCCCTCGAAATGGCAATGTTGATGTACTCCAGCAGTTTTTCATCTAGCATGGCGGCATATCCTTCCTGCGGTTATTGCGTCCATTGGACATTTGCCGGCAGGCTCTTTCCGGTACCGCACCGAAAGGATGGCCAGGCCGGTTATCGCGAAAAAACAGCGATTGGGGAAATCATGTGAAAGCGCCTGTATTGCTCATCTTAATCACCCCGCTGCTTTTTGGCAACCGTTCCGAACGCCGATCTGCCCTTAGTCACGATGATCCGCCGGATCAAAATGGTGACATGCCGTTTTGCGCGTAAAGACCCGTATCCGGGTGCAGCTGCCGTCGCTATGGATAAAGAACCCCGCCACACGTTCGCTTTGAAGGGCCTGGGATGGTGGAAGGCCATCGAATACGCGGCTTTCCTCGGACAGACGCCGCATCAAATGACGGACCACGCACCCCACTGCCGAAGCATTGACGAAGCGATCTTGGGCCTCACCGGTGCGCCGCTCATATTGCGCCATGACGTTGACAAGCATCGTTATGAGGGTGGCCGGTTTGCCGAAGCAGCCCACACCGGACAGTCGGCGCCAATCATGACAAACCCGGCGATCGTTTGGCGGACCGCCACATGGCCCGTCAGGCATAGTGCGCCTCGTTGTAAAAGGTACTGGCTTCCTCCACGGAGTCGAATATCAACCAGTCTTTCCAGATGACCCGCCCGCCGCGCTGGCGGGTGATTTCAACCGTGGTGCTGCCGTGGTATTCAAACGCTTCCTGGTAATCCGGGTAAAGGGTCGGTCGCTCCATGGTTCCTCCTTATGATTGAAATTATTCACAGATTCCCATATTAAACGCTGTGGCATCTGTCGTTGATGTCTTTCGTATCATGGCGGTGTGACAGATCCGGTCACACCGTTCGGTTTTTTTTTAGGATTTCAGGCAAACCACTGAAAATCTGCTGCGACCATCAACACGGGAGGTGCCGATGGCACGGGGGGATCAACTGTCCCGCCAATGGACGATCATTCAGAACCTGCAGTCATCCCGGACGGGCAAATTGGTATCCGAACTAGCCGCAACCTTGGGCTGCCACCGCCGCACGGTCTACCGTGACCTGGAGGCACTGCAGTCCGCTGGCTTCCCGCTCTACAGCGACCAGGAAGACGGCCGTTCACGCTGGTACCTGATCGAAAGCGCCCGCCAGGCCATCCCGATTCCCTTCAGTATGACGGAATTGATGGCACTCTATTTCAGCCGCGACTGGTTGCGCATGCTGGAAAACACCGTGTTTCACGAATCGCTGGAATCGCTCTTCCAAAAAGTTCAGGCCACCTTGCCTCCCGAAACCAACCGGTACCTGGAAACCTTCCGTCGCACGGTCAAGGTGGGTGCCCAGCCCCATAAACAATACGGCGCTTTCCGGGAAACGCTGGATCGCATCAACCAGGCGATCATCCAGCAAACCGTGCTCCGCATGGCGTATTACACCATGAGCCGCAAACGTCTGAGCCGCCGCAACATCGCCCCCTACCGTCTCTGGTTTTTCGACGGAACGTTCTACCTCATCGCCTATTGTTATCTTCGGAAGGGTGTCCGGGTGTTCGCCGTCGACCGCATTCGCTCGCTGGAGGTGCTAAACGAAACCTTCCGGCTGCCGGACGAAACGGTTGTGGATGGCTTCATGGAAACCAGTTTCGGTGTCTTCCGCGGGGAAAACGTGCACGTGAAAATTCGCTTCGCCCCCAAAGTGGCCGGCTATATCGCCGAAAAAACATGGCATGCCACTCAAAAACTGACGCCGCAAAAAAACGGCGCCCTGCTTTTCGAAGCCGACGTGGCTGGAACCGAAGAAATCAAGCATTGGATAATGCAGTGGGGTGCCCATGCCGAAGTACTGTCACCGGACACGCTGCGCCGGGAAATACAATCGGAGGCGACCGCCATGGTCAACCGCTACAGGGACGGGGATCCTGCTGGCAATTGAGCGACGTAATCGCCACCGGCTAAGGCGTCGACGGGCGCACGGCGACCAGAAATGCTTTGCGGGTGGGAGCATCCTTGTGGCGGCTGGCGCCCTCACCGTAGGCGATGGTTTGCAAGGCTGGAAAAGCGTGGCGCAATTCGCCGTCTTTCAGGAGGTGATGCCGGCCGAACTTTCGACCGGGACGATCCTCCTTATCCTGCAGGTAGGTTTCGAAAAGCAGAACCCCGCCGGGAGCAAGACCTTCCTGAATGAAAGGAAAGAGGCGCCGCATCAGAAACCGGGTATTGACGATCAATTGGTAGCGAAGGGGATGAATCCGAAAGGCGTCCATATCCTGGCAGATGCGGTTGATCGCGGGCGAACGGCAGACGAAACGCCGCAGGCCTTCTTCGGAAATATCCACCGCATCGACCTCGAATCCGCGAGCGGCAAGAAAACAGGCATTACGCCCGTTGCCGCAGGCCAGATCCAATGCACGGCCGACCGGGGCATGATGGTAAAACGCCTGCACGATCCCCGAAGCCGCCGTCGGAAATTGCGCCTCCCGGTACTTGCGGTTCCATTTGTCACGATCAGACGTCATGGCGGTCGGCGCAACCGAAATGATAGCGGCCTGACAACAACTGCCGGGTGGGGAGACTCACGTCAAGGCCGGCCATCTCAGCCTCGGCAACCCAGCGCGCCTCCATGGCATCGTCACCGGAGCACAGGTCGCCGCTTTGATAGGTCGCATCCAGGTCGACGATGACATAATGATAGCGAATCCGGCCCGTGTCGTCGCGCTCGACCACATCGAACACATAGGCCGGTTCACCTGCGGCAATGCGGATACCGGTTTCCTCCAGGATTTCCCGCTCGGCCGCCTGGGACAGGGATTCCCCCAGAAGCACGCCCCCTCCGGGGATCGCCCATTGACCGCGTGCCGGTGCCTTCCCCCGCCGCACCAGCAGGATGCAATTGTCCTTGAAAACGACGGCGCCGACGGCCACGCGCGGTTTCGACGGATACCCCCCCGAAGGGTTCTGATCCATATCGGATTTTCGCTGCACCCCTTCCCACCTCCCGGAACCGTTTTCCAACAGCCCGCCATATCTGGTGGTCGGCGACCTTCAGCGGCCGCCGCTTGGACAATCAATCCCCCACTTCGGCCGGATCGATCTTGATGTTGTCGGATGGCGCATCGTCTCGCCGTTTCCGAGGTTGCCTGAGAAAATGATACGCCACGGCAATCGATACGATAAGGGCGGCAATGCCGATGATGGACAGCCCCTCGTACTCTTTCACATCCAGTATGATCACCTTGCGGGTAATGGCGATCAGGGCAACTTCCAGTACGATTTCCGAGTGCACCACCTTCTGGGCCAGATAGGCCTTGATGGTTTCCAAGAGCTCGACACCGATCAGGATCAGCAGAAAAAAGCCGAATATGTCGAGCAAATCATCGATTTCCAGCCAGAAAAGCGGCGGCGAAAGAATATCGGCAACAATGAGATAGGCCAGTTCGACGGTCGAAATCAGGACCACCACAATCATCATGAAAATCAACGAAACGATAATCCCATGTTCGAATTTTTGTATCAACCGGGTTACCATCAAGAAGCGCTCCTTGTCTTTCACTGTCAGGACGAGGTTATGTCAGGGCACCACCCAGAGAGCCATGCCGTCAGCCTTTTGGAGAAGGCTTCGCGATACGCTGCCGGTAAACATGCTTTTGCTCCTTCCGCGTCGGCCCATGACCACCGTACCATAGGTATGGTCTGAGGCATAATTCTCAATCGATCGCGCAACGGACAGCTTCCCGTCAAGCGTGTCCACCTTCAGGCGGTCTTTTCCCAGACCGTTTTTTTCCAATAGGGCAAGGGCCTGTTGATAAAAATTCTCCATGCAGTGCCGGTCGTCGTTCAGCAGAACCGTTTCGGCGTCCTGGGTTGTTGCCTCTTCCATCTCGATCTCGCAGTAGTCCTGAAATCGCGGGCGAATATGAAGGACATGGATGGCGTGCGTCGAATGGCCGGAGAGCATGAACGCCATATGGTCCAGGGCGCGCAGCGCCGATTGGCTGCCATCGGCGGCCAATAGAATTTTATCCGAAGATACCGTCCCATCCACCACCCATATTGGGATCAGCTCGGAGTGCTCGACAAGGTTGGCGGTGACACTTCCCGTAAGCCATTTCTGCAGAGAGGAAGCCCCCCGGCGGGCAACCAGAATGGCATCATAGTGCTTCGCCGTGCCCAGCGCAAGAATATCATCCGCTACCCCGATGCGCATGGGCATGGTAAGAATCTCGACCCGGCTTTCTTCCACACCCTGACGGACCATCCGCCGGGCAGCCGCATCCAAGACTTCCCGGGACTTGGCCTCGTTTTTGGCCATCAGTTTCTCCAGTGTCCGCCGCGCACTCTCTTTCCGCCGCGCCTCTTCCGTCAGGTATTGCGACAGGGCCGGCTGAACATGCAGCAGGACAAACCGCGACGGGGTAATAGTTGCGGCCATGCGCGCGGCATAAAGAACCGCCTCCATGGATTGGGGCGAATGGTCAATCGCGATAAGGATCTTTTTTTCCATGGCATGTCCTCGCTTTCATTGGTTGCCGCCCGTACCCTGAAGAAGGGGGCTATCCTATTGCCAAACAACCATTGATTGCCGTGTAATCGTAACACGGGGTCCCTTCGCGACCCAGCTGGTCTAAGGCTGGTTCCGCTTCGCTTTCTTTTCCATATCGTCGTGAAGGTGGTCCGTCCAGGTCCGGGAAGACAACTGCATTCCCGAACGGTAAGCGGCCCGACCGATGAGATGGGCCCCCACGGGCGCCGTCATATAGAGAAATACGAGCCCCAGCAACGCCCTCAGCAGTATGCCGGCATCGGCAAAGAAAACCGCGACGGCTGCCATGATCATACCGGCGCCCAATGTTCCTGCCTTGGTGGCCGCATGCATGCGCGTCAGGGTGTCCGGCAGGCGAATAATGCCAACGGCCGCCACCAGGCAGAACAGGCAACCCGTCAGAATAAAAATCGCCACGATCCACTCACCCATGATGGTCTCCCTTTCGTTCCGATGCGCCATCATGGTTTTGATCGGCGTTCGAACGCTCCAGATAGCGGGCAAAAGCAACGGTTCCCAGAAAAGCTACGAGGGCATAGGCGATTGCGACATCCAGAAACACGGACTCCCCCGTAAAAATGGCAAGCAGGGCGACCAGGGCGACCACAAGCACCGACATCAAATCAAGGCCGATGATGCGATCGGCGTTCTTGGGACCGCGGATAAGCCGGTAAACCACCAGCGCCATACTCGATGTCAGGATGAACAGGCCGATGCCGGCAGCGCTCTGCACCACCAGGGATTCCGCCATCGTCATCGCAGCACCTCCAGCACCCGACGCTCCAGCCCATCTTTAAGCTCCCGACAGACGACATCCACATCATCCAGAAACATGACATGGACGTAAAGATAATGGCGATCGTCGGAAAGATCGATACTCAGTGTTCCGGGGGTCAGCGATATCAGGTTGGCTACCGCCATGATTTCCATGTCCGTGCGCGCATCCAGAGGCAGTCGAATGATGCCCGGACGGCTGATATGCGATGGCGTCACCACATCCCAGAGCACTCGCAGATTCGAGACGAAAAGGGCCTTGATAAAAAAAACGATCAGGCCGATGAGGGTCGGAATCCGCTGAAAGTAGCGCTTGTCGCCGTAGAGCGGACGCGTCAGCCACAAGGCGCCGTATCCCACCACCAGGCCCGCGACAAGCGTTTGCAGGGTAAAGGACTCCAACGCAATCATGAACCCCACCGCCAGCAGAACGTTGATCAGGAACAGGTTCATGGACGGCCTCCCCCCAGGACCGCCTCGACATAGACCTGAGGCGCCATCAGCTCCCGGGCGGCGGTGTCCGCCAAACGGTAAACGGGTTCGGCGCCGAGACCGATCACCAGGGTGATCATCGCCAGAACGCAGACCGGCGCCATTTTCCACCCGGAGTAAGGCACGGCGGCGCCTCCCGTACCGGAAGACGGAAGCGGTTTCCAGAAGGCCTCGATCCAAATTTTGACCATCGAATAGACGGTCATCAGTCCCACCGCCACGGCAATGGCGGCCACGATATAGTGCTCCACCTGGAGACTGGCTTGAATCAGAAGTAATTTGGCCCAGAAACCGGACAAGGGCGGAAAACCGGCCAGCGAGAATGCCGGAACGAAGAACAAAACCGCCACGACCGGATAGGCCTGGTAGAGCCCGCCCATGCGGTTCAGGTCCATGGTGCCGTTGATATCGCGGCCCAATCCGCTCACCAGAAAGAGGTTGGCTTTGACGATCATGTGATGAACCAGATAGAATACCGTGCCCGTCAGCGCCAGGGGCGTCCACAGCGCCAAGCCCAGCAGCATGTAGCCCACCTGGCTGATGATATGAAAGGAAAGAATACGGCGGAAAGCGTTTTGGGCGGCGGCCCCCAGCACGCCGGTGACCATCGTCAGCCCCGCAATGACCAGGAGCACGCCATGGGTGGTGGCCATGTCGTGATGAAAGACGAGGCTGAAGGTGCGGATAAGGGCATAAACACCGACTTTGGTCAGCATACCGGCGAAAAGCGCCGATACGGCAATCCCCGGCGTATGGTAGGAGGCCGGAAGCCAGAAGAAGAGGGGAAACATGCCGGCCTTGATGCCGAAGGCCGCCATGAACAGAAACGCAACTGCCGTCAACAGTCCCCGGGCCTCATGGCTCAAAATCTTCTGGTGCAAATGCGCCATGTTCAGGGTGCCTGTCAGACCGTAGAGCAAGGCCAGCCCCATGAGGAACAGCAGGGTCGCCAACAGGTTGATGACAACGTAAGGAACGGCGCCCCTGAACTGGGCACGCCGCTGGCCCGAGGTCATCAGGCCAAAAGAGGCCATCAACATGACTTCAAACCAGACATAGAGGTTGAACAGGTCACCGGTTAGAAAGGCGCCGCTGAGGCCACCGAGCAGGACATGGAAAAGGGCATGAAAGCTTTTGGCGCGCAAATGGTCCGGCAACTCCCCGCGCGCATAAAATGCTGCTGCCGTCCCCAGAATGCCGGTGACCATCAGCATCAGGACGCTCAAATGATCGGCCACCAGCGAAATCCCATAAGGTGCCGGCCAATTGCCCACCTGAAGCACCTGGATGCCATCCTCCGTTACGGCCGAAAACAACACGATGCAGGCGGCCAGTTGACCAATGACACCGGCCAGGGAAACGGCCTGCTGCAAGGCCGGTTTGCGCCACAACAGCAGGCTGGCGGCAGCCGTGCCAAAAGGCAACAGGATTGGATAGATGAGGAGGTTGCTCATGACCCCGCCTCCTGCCGGGCGGTGGTCGTATCCGTCGCGTGGGGCTTCTCTGGGGCGCTTTTCGTCATTTGCCGGGTATCGATCGTGCCCAGGCTTTCATAGCTGCGATAGAAGAGAACGAACATAAAGACCAGCAGGGCAAAACCGATCACGATGGCCGTCAGAATCAGAGCTTGGGGCAAGGCATTGGCCACCGCCGTGCCGGGCACGGACCGGCCAACTTCGATCAAGGCCGGTTTGGTATGCGTCAGGCCGCCGGCTGTAAAAATGACGAGATTCACCGCATTGCTCAACATGATCAGCCCGAAAAGTATGCGCACCAGGTTCTGACTGAGCAGCAGATAGATGCCGCCGGCAACCATACTGCCGCTGACGATGGCCAGTGCCGTTTCCATATCAGCTCTCCTCCAGGGCCAGCAAAACGGTCAAGATCGCTCCCAGCACCACCAGAAACACCCCCGTGTCGAAAAAAAGCGGGGTGCCCGCCACGGCAGATGTCGATGGCCACCAGACACCGGTTAAAAAAGGCTGCTGGCGGATCATCCCCACGAGGCCGGCCCCCATGGACAGCGCCAGGCCGGCACCGATCAGATACTGCGGCCGAATGCGAAGTCCGCGCCGCACGACACCCGGCCCCTCGGCCAGGACCACCAGGGCAAATCCCGTCGCAGCCACCAGCGCGGCGATAAATCCTCCGCCGGGGGCATGATGACCGCGCCAGAGAAGATAAATGGACAGTACCAGCACTAGCGCGCCTACCAGTCGCGTAGCGGTCTTTAGAATGACGGATGTCATGAGGATGACCTCTTTCCACGAATCAATGCCAGCGCTGAAAGGGCCGAGGCCGCCACGACGATAATTTCCCCCAGCGTGTCAAGACTTCGAAAATCCACCAGAATGACATTGACGATATTGCGGCCATGGGCTTTCAGATAGCTGGCCTGCTCGTAAAACGCCGTGATGGTGCGATCCACCTCGGTGTGCTGTACGGCCATCATCAAGCCGGTTACGAGTGCGCCGCTGCCAACGGCCACCAGCAGGCTGAGGGCCATCCGTGAAAAACCGGGACGATGATGCCGTTCGATGGGCGGCAGCCGCAGCAGGACGATGGCGGCGAAGATCAAGGTCAGGGTCTCCACGAGGAGCTGGGTCAAACCGACATCAGGCGCGCCGTAGGTTAGAAATATGACCGCCATGCCGGTGCCGATAACGCCCAGCCCGCAGATGGCCAAAAGACGGGATCGCGTCCGGACGACAATGCCGATCCCAACCAGCATGCAGACCAGCAGCAGGCCCAGCCAGACCGGCACCGGGGGCCCGGACCAGCCGACCCGGATGGTTCCTGCGTGCAGGAGGGCCCCGCCCACGCCGATCACCGTCGTGCCAATGATGACGGTCAGGTATTGGAAAAGAGATCCATTCTGCAGGCGCCGCGTCTGCCACTTGGCAATGGCGAGCGTCGCCTTGACACCCCCGTCGTAGACCTTTTCCATGGTCATGGGAACCGCTGTCAGGAAACGGACCAGGGTGCGACGCAACCACTGCCGAGCCAAATAGAAGACGGCCCCCAGGGTCATCGTAATGACGCTGAGCAGCAGCGGATAGTTAAAACCATAGAACAGCTTGAGGGTGATATCTTCTCCGGTGGCGTGAAACGCCCGGACGGCCGGTTCGACCAGCCAGCGGGACACCCAATCGGGAATCAGACCGAACCCCAGCCCGATGGCACCGACCACCAGCGGACCGAACCAGATCGCCCATGGCGCTTCACGGGCGGTAAGGGCTTTCGGCGTCTCCCGGCCCCAAAAGGGCCGCAGCGCAACGGTGGCGGCGACGGCCGCCATGAGGGCATTGGATAAAAGGGCGGCGGTCGTGGCCAGACCGGGGAAGACATCTTCGGTAAGGGCGCCCTTGTACATGATCTCCTTTCCGATAAATCCCAGGAAGAGCGGAAAGCCGGCCATGGAGAGAGCCGCCATCAAAGCGGCGGCGGCGGTAAACGGCATCCGCCGGCCGATGCCGCCGATCTCCGCGAGCTCGCGAGTGCCGGTCTGGTGATCGATGCTGCCCACCACCATGAAAAGGGAGGATTTGTAGAGGGCGTGGACCAGGAGAAAAGTTATGGCCGCCGTCAGGGCCGGTGTCGTGCGCCCGCCCAGAAACATGGTCATAATGCCCAGCGCCATGATCGTGGTGTGGGCCAAAACACTTTTCAGGTCGGTCTTGGCCATTGCTACGACAGCCCCCCATAACGCGGTCACCGCGCCGACGACGACCAATGTCGTCATCCAGGCGGTGGTGCCCCCCATAATCGGATGCAGTCTGGCCAGGAGATAGATGCCGGCTTTGACCATGGTGGCGGAATGCAGAAACGCGCTTACGGGCGTCGGCGCGGCCATGGCGTTCGGCAACCAGAAATGGAAGGGAAACTGGGCCGATTTGGTGAAGGCCCCAGCCAGGAGGCATATCAAAATGGGAAGATAGCGTGCATCACGGTGCAATCGTTCGGTGTGCCCCTGCAGTTCGGATATAGCATAGGTCCCCGTCACGTCGCCGATCAACAGGATGCCCACGAGCAGCAGCAGACCGCCGCCGCCGGTAACCAGCAAGGCTTGTCGGGCACTATCACGGGCCGTTGCCGATTCATTCTGAAAACCGATCAGCAGGAAGGAAAAAAGGGTTGTCAACTCCCAGAAAACAAACAGCAAGATGAGATTGTTGCTGAGAACCAGCCCCACCATGGATAGGAGAAAAGACTGCAGATAAACAAAAAAACGGTTTATCTGCCGGTGACCCGCCAGATAGGCATCGGCATATATCGTCACCAGAAAACCGATGCCGGTGATAATCAGCACAAACAAAAGGCTCAGCCCGTCCAGGACGACATCGAACCGGACGTTCAGGCTGGGCACCCAGTCGAAGGCCATCGCCAAGGCCCCGTTTTTTTGGATCTCAGGGACCTGAAAGGCCGCTCCGATAAATAAAAGCAGGGGCAGCAGGGCCGAAAGACGGCCTGGCCAGTAAATGGTCGAAGGGTCGTGGGCAGGATGTTCCTTCATGCCGTTCCTCACAAGATCTGCTGCTCCTTTGTCGGTTTGAGGGAATCCGCCCCTCAAAACAACACGCCGGGCAATGAATCAAAGGCCGTCAAATGTAAGAGGATATCGCGCGATAGGCTGTTCCAGGACGCGCTCCGTCAGGACAAAACGGAAATCGTTGGCTCAATTTTAAATATTACACACCAAATGTCAATTTTAACTGATCTGGCGACAACCGGAAGGGGAAAATGACCGGCATTTTGTCCGGGACACCGCCACCGCTCGAAGACACCCCGGCATGGACGCCATTTCCCCTTGCCTGTCCCTGCCGGATATGGCATGAAGAATGAGAGGTGATACGCATCATGCAGCCCGTACCCTTCAATCCTGATAGCGATCTGCCCCCGATCCCGTTTGACAATGACGTCTGCCGACTGGCGGAGCAACTGAAACGCACCGGTTTGCCCTGGGTGCCCCACGTGGGGTGTTTTGTCTGGGATCCCGAACACCTGATCACGCCCGCGGCGCCCTTCCCCAATCACATCTACTTTATCCTCAGCCTGCCGCGATTCGTGGAGATCTTCGGCTCGCTGACGGCGATTCGGGAAAAGCTCGTCTGGCTGCCGACCTGGCATCAAGCCCGCCTCCTTTGCCTTCGGCATGGCCTTGATCCCCACGCCATACAAAAGACTTCAAATCCTGCCGAAGAACTCCAATCACTCTACCGTCTGCTGCGCGACGCCCTTACAAAACCGTAGACCGTCCCCGAAACGGACACCCAAGACGCACACCAAACCATTTTAGAGGAGACAGCTTCATGTTGAATTTTTCCCTGAGTCCCGAACAAAAAGCGATCCAGAAAGAAGCCCGTGAATTTGCGCTGAAAGAACTGCTCCCGGTGGCATGGGAATATGACCAGCGGGAAGAAACGCCCATGCACATTCTGCACAAAGCCTACGACGCCGGCCTGGTCAACGGAGACATCCCTAAAGCCTACGGCGGAAAGGGGTACGGGGTGCTGGACGGCGTCGTGGCCACGGAAGAACTGTCGGCCGTCTGCCCCGGCCTGGCCACCAGCATCTTCGACAATTCCCTGGGGATGGAACCGCTGATTCTCTGCGACAATGAAACCGCCAAGCAAAAATACCTTACCACCATCACCCGGGACCGTAAATTCTTCGCCTTTGCCACTTCCGAACCCACCATGGGATCGGATGTCTCCAGCCTGCGCTGCATGGCCAAGCCGGACGGCGACGATTATATCCTGAACGGCACCAAGTTCTGGATCACCAATGGCGGCATCGCCGACTATGTCACCGTGTTCGCCACCGTTGACCCCAAATCGGCCCATCAGGGTATTTGCGCATTTGTGGTGGAAACCAATTGGAAAGGCGTTTCCGCCGGCCGCCACATGCCGAAATTCGGCCAGCGCGGCTCCAACACCACGGCCATCAATCTCAAGGATGTGCGGGTGCCCAAGGAAAACGTCATCGCCCCGCCGGGCCAGGGATTTGCCCTGGCCATGCGCACCTTCGCCCGCACGCGGCCCTCCATCGGGGCCTTTGCGGTGGGAGCCGCCCGGTCCGCCATGGAATTTGCCATCGACTACGCCAAAAAACGCCGCGCCTTCGGCAGCAAAATCGTCAATTTCCAGGCCATCCAGTTTAAAATTGCGGAGATGTATCAGAAAGTGGAAACCTCCCGCCTGCTGATCTGGAAAGCGGCCTGGGAAGCCGATAACGGAATGGATCCCAACGTGAGCGCCTCCGTGTCCAAACTCTACGCCACCGAGGCCGCTTTTGAAGTGGTGGACCAGGCCCTGCAAGTCATGGGCGGCTATGGCTACACCCGGTTCTTTCCCATCGAGAAGCTGTTGCGGGACACCCGGCTCTTCCGGATTTACGAGGGCACCAGTGAAGTTCAGCGGATGATTCTGGCTGGACATGCCCTCGGCAGCTACCAGCCGGTCATGCCGTCCCTGGAAGATTTGCCGATTCACAACCGGAATGATTTCGACGATGTGGATGTTGAAACAGCGCCCGCGGTCTGGCGTTGCCGCATGTGCGGGTATGTCCATTTCGCCGAAGCCCCCCCCAAGGAATGC
This sequence comes from Desulfobacteraceae bacterium, assembly GCA_014237395.1. Lineage (GTDB taxonomy): Bacteria > Desulfobacterota > Desulfobacteria > Desulfobacterales > UBA5852 > JABZFP01. The sequence continues at coordinate 71,035 of JABZFP010000008.1, forward strand.
CCCTACTGCTTCTTCCCGGCCAGCGCGTTCAAGGAGATCGAGCGTCCCTGAGAACCCCTTGGATAAATGGGGCGGCATCCATTTCTGAATCGCCCTCCCGAATATCCGGCACCGTCCGTTCCCATGAGCGGACGGTGCGCCCGCATTTTGACTTTCATCGGAACGTCATTACGTTTCTCGCAATCAACCGCGGTGGCCGGCCGCCTGATCCGTTTGCCGGCGCATCGCCCCAGCGTGAACCCTAAGGGACGACAGCGTCAATGATTGAAGCGATTGAACTGAACAAAACCTACACGATTGACGATCGACGCATCCAGGTCCTGCAGGATGTCTCCCTCAACATTCAACCCGGGACGTTTGCCGTGATTCAGGGCAGCAGCGGCAGTGGCAAATCGACCCTGCTGAGTCTCCTGTCGGGCCTCGATCGGCCGGACAGCGGTACCGTCCGTATCCAGGATCAAGACATTACCGATCTGAGTGAAGACGATCTGGCGCCTCTCCGGAATCGTACCTTCGGCTTCGTCTTTCAGTCCTTTTATCTGGTCCCGTCACTCTCGGCCCTCGAAAACGTCATGTTCCCGGCGGAACTGTCCCGGTCGCCGCATGCGGCCGCCGATGCCGAAAAGCTTCTGGAACGCGTCGGGCTCAGCCACCGGCGCCGCAACATGCCCCACCAGCTCTCGGGGGGCGAGCAGCAGCGTGTGGCCATCTGCCGGGCCTTGATCAACCAACCGGCCATCATCTTTGCCGACGAACCGACCGGCAACCTGGATTCCCAAAGCGGCCAGGCCATCCTGGCGTTGATGCTGGAATTCCAGCGGGAATTCCACACCACACTTCTGATGGTGACCCACAATCCCGACATCGCCCGCCGGGCCGACACCCGTTTCCAGCTGACCGACGGTCGGCTGGATCCGTCAAGGGATCTGTGATGCCCGGCGGTATGCTTTCCAAAATGATCATCCGCGAGCTGCGCCAAAACCGGCAGCAAACAACGGTGCTTTTCCTTTGCATCGTTTTATCGGTCGTCGGTTTGACGGCCTTGGGCGGCTTTCAGGCCAATGTCCATCAGGCCATGCTGCGCGATGCCCGAGAGCTGCACGCCGCCGATGTCATCGTTCGCTCCAGTTTTCCTTTTTTACCGGCCATGGAATCCAAACTGGCGGGGCTGACATCCCGCGCGGATGTCGCCATGGCGCGCGTCTGGGAATTCTACACGGTTGTCCGAACGCCGGACGCATCCGCTTCGCTGCTCTCGGCGGTCAAAGTGGTGGAGCCGGGTTATCCGTATTATGGTCGCGTGGTGCTGGCTTCCGGCGAGCCCTTCCATGAAATGCTTGCCCCGGGGGACATCGTGGTCGAACAGACCCTGCTGGATCGATTGGGCCTGGCCATCGGCAGTCGCCTCTTTCTGGGAGACGCCGAAATGACCATTCGTGACGTGGTGATCTCCGAGCCGGACCGTCCGGTAACCGTGTTTACCCTGGGCCCGCGGATATTCGTCAGTGCGCGAGACCGCCAGCGACTGGGATTGATCACCCAGGGCAGCCGCGTGCGTTACATGGCGCTCCTGCGACTGCCGGCAAGCCTTTCACCGGAGGCGGTTCAGGAGGAACTCTGGTCGGCGGCGGATCCCACCCAGGAACGTGTCGATACTTTCCGTAGCGCGGATTCCCGCCTGAAACGGTTTTTCGACAATCTGCTTTTTTTTCTGAAACTGGTGGGGATTTTTACGCTACTGCTGGCGGGCATCGGCATCCAGAGTGTGCTGACGGCCCTCATGCGGGCACGTGTCAAAACCATGGCCACCATGAAAGCCCTTGGCGCTCCGAACCGTTTTGTCATGCGCCTCTATCTCGGCGTCGTCCTGCTGCTGGGCATCTTCGGGACCGCCTGCGGCATCGCGGCCGGCCTGGGGTTACAGCAAGGGCTGACCTTCCTCCTGGCCGACCTCATCCCGGCCGATGCCACGTTTGAAGTGGCCTGGGGTGCGGTGGGCCAAAGTCTCGTTGTCGGATTGCTGGCGGTGGTCCTTTTTGCTGCCCGCCCCTTGCTGAACCTGAAGCATTTCAAGCCATCGGCCCTCTTTCGGCACGAAAAACAGAAAAACCGATGGCTCCCCGGTGAATGGCTGACCGTGTTGCTGACCACCCTCTTCTTCGTGGCCCTGGTTCTCTGGCAACTTGAGGACCTTCGTATCGGGGCGTATTTCATCGGTGGCCTGCTGGTGCTCGTCGGCGTCGCCTTTCTCGGCACCTGGCTTTTTCTGAAAGCGCTGCAACGCCTTGCGGTGCGCCATCTGGCGCTGCGTCAGGCCATCCGCGGGCTGTTCCGGCCGCGCAATGCCACCCTGGCCATCCTGGTGACCCTGACGGCCTCCCTGACCATCATCTACGCCATCTTCCTGATCGAAAAGAACCTGGATGCCACCTTTGTGCAGGCCTATCCCCAGGACGCCCCCAATGTCTTTTTTCTCGACATCCAGCGCGACCAGACCGACGCCTTTGCCCAACTCGTGGACCGCCCCCTGGAATTCTACCCGATCGTGCGGGCCAAGCTCATGGCCATCAACGGCCAAGCGATCGACCCCGGCCGCGAGCGCCAGCGCAAGAGCGACAACCTGGCCCGGCCTTTCAACCTGACCTACCGCCATCACCTTCTCGATGATGAAAAATTTGTGGAAGGAAACACCCTGTTCAACCCGAACGGCGGCACCTTTCAGGTCTCGGTCCTGGACCGGGTGGCGGATATCGGCAATATTCGCATGGGCGACCGCCTGCAATTCAAGATCCAGGGCGTGCCGCTGGAAGCCACCGTTTCCAGTATTCGCACCCGCACCCGGGAAAGCATGCAGCCTTTTTTCTATTTTGTCTTCCCCGACGCGGCCCTCCAGAAAGCGCCCCAGGCCATCTTCACCGCCCTGCGGGTTGATCCGTCCGAAATGGCCGCCCTCCAAAACCGCATCGTGCAGGCCCTTCCCAACGTGACGGTTCTCGACGTCAGCCAGTCCATTCGCCAGATTGCCGGCGCTTTGGATCGATTCTCACAGGCCATGCGGTTTTTCACATTATTCAGCATGGCGGCCGGTATCCTGCTGGTGGTCAGTTCCATTATCGCCACCCGCGCGGCCCGTATCCGTGAAGCCGTTTACTATAAAATCCTTGGCGCACCGGGCCGGTTCGTGCTTTATGTCTTCTCGCTGGAAAACTTACTGCTCGGTGGGGCCAGCGCCGCCGGCGGTCTGTTGTTGGCCCATCTGATCAGCTGGGTGGTCTGCGTCCGGTATTTCGACATCGCCTACCAGCCCTACCCGGCCGCGTCGCTTGCCGGGCTGATGGTCGGCATCCTGGCCGTGGTCCTGGTGGGGTTGAGCGCCTCGCGCAGCATCATGCGGCGCAAACCCATCCAATTCTTGCGGGCGCACGCTGCGGAATAAGAGCGGGCCTTGACGCGTTTGTAAACGTGCTCTCCGCAAAGACAGACCGCACCATACGGGGGAAACAGCCATGATTTTCAAAACAACGCGCACCATCGGCATCATGCTGCTCGTATGGGCTCTCCTTTTCGGCTGCGAAAATGCGCCGTCGGAAAACGCCGCGCCGGCAACCGTCCCGTCGCCGCCTGCCGCCGGGGTTATTGTCTGCATGGGAGACAGCCTGACTGCCGGCTACGGGGTGGATGAAGCCCAGACCTATCCCGCCCTGCTGGAAACCAGGCTCCGTGACGACGGTTTCGCCTATCGGGTCATCAATGCCGGCGTCAGCGGCGAAACCAGCAGCGGCGCACTGGCCCGAGTGGACTGGATGCTGACACTGGACCCGGATATCGTCATCCTGGAAACCGGCGCCAATGACGGCCTGCGGGGTGTGGACCCGGCCCTGACACGCCGCAACATCGAAGCCATCGTCGCCAAGCTGCAGGCCCGCCATATCACCATCGTCCTGGCCGGCATGCAGATGGTCCGCAATCTGGGGCCGGACTTCACCCGGGCTTTCGGCGCCATCTATCCGGACATCGCCACGGCCGCGGACCTGATTCTGATTCCCTTTTTTCTGGAGGGGGTCGCCGGCCGGCCGGATTTGAACCAGCCCGACGGTATTCATCCCACGGCCGATGGCTATCGCATCATCGTGAACCACATCCATCCCTACATCCTCCAAGCCATCGATCGCCATCGTCAGAAATTGACCAACGGCGGCTAATATGCGATAGGGCCGGTTTCGAGCGCATAGGTGCATGGCAACCGTTCCATCCAAACGTGAATGAATCGAGACCCCTTCATGGCATTACCTGATCAGGCCCGCGAACGCCGTATTCTCCTCGGACTGGCCCACGAGTGGGAACTCGCCTGCAGCCAGCTGGCCCCGGCCTATCGCGCCCGCATGCAAAAGCCCTCCTTCCGCCTGGCGGACACCACCCGGCTATTGGGACAATGGTCCCCGGCGCGGCGCGAAATCAGCCTGAGCCGGCACCTGGCCGAAAACCACCCCTGGGACGAAATCCGGGAAGTTTTACGGCATGAAACCGCCCACCAATTGGCCGATGCCATGCCGGGCGCGGACAACCAGCCGCCTCATGGCCCCGCTTTTCAGCAGGCCTGTCTGATGCTGCGGGCCGATCCTTCTTCCACCACGTCCCGCCGCCCGTTGCGCACGCGCCTGAAACAGCACGAAGCCCACGGTCACGGTGGTATTCAAAGTCGCATCCACAAACTCCTTTCTCTGGCCCAGAGCCCCAACCGCCACGAAGCGGAAGCCGCCATGCTCAAGGCCCACGATCTGATGACCCGTCACCACCTGGATGCCCTGCAGCTCAAACAGCGCGATTTTGTCAGCCTGTTTCTGGGCCAACCGGCATTGCGGCATTTCCGCGAAGCCTATGTCCTGGCCAACCTGTTGCAGGACTTTTACTTCGTTCAGGGCATCTGGGTTTCGGCCTTTGTGGTGGCCAAGGGAAAACCGGGACGGGTTCTGGAAATTTCCGGCACCATCGCCAATGTCCAGCACGCCGCCTATGTCTTCGATTTTATCCGGCGCTTTACCGAACGCGAATGGACGTCCTATTGCCGGGGCCGGCGTCTGAAGCGTTTTCAGCAAACCGATTTCGCCATTGGTATTCTGGAGGGGTTTCGCAGCAAGCTGCAGACGGCGGTCGCAAACACGACATCACCGGACATACGCGCCCTGGTCACGGCGGACGATCCCCAGTTGAGCCGCTATCTGCGTCACCGTCACCCCCATACCCAAACCATCCAGCGCGGTGGCAGCCGCCAGGATCCCTCCGTCTATCAGGACGGTTGCGCCCTTGGCCGCGACCTCGTCATTGCGCGGGGGATTCACCAGACCGGAAACACGTCCCGCCGACGACTGCCGCCGTCCTGAGCAACAGCGCGGCCGTCAGGCCGGCCGGGGTTCCTCGGGCTTTTCAAGTCGACGGTCTCTTGCTATAAAACGATCGATCGTCCTTTAATGCGTTTTGCCCTCGATAGGAAAGACTGTGACCGCTGTTCGAAAACCAGTCTGGAAACAAATCGGCTACGGATTTGGGATCTGTCTGCTGATTCTGTTGGGAATCGCCCAGTTTTTCAAAAAAGACCTGATGCGCCTCAAATTCGTCCTCACGATTTCCGAGCCCTCGGCGATTGTGGAAAACTTTAGGAGCATGACCCGTGTTTTTGATCATCGGACGGTGCGCCGAAACGGACCAACCTATCGGATCCCCTACCAGAAAAAGAGCCTTCCCGAGACCTACACCTATGCGGGAAGACGTCATAACCTGACGCAGTGGATCACGAAGACCACCACCACCGGCATGATCGTCATCTATGATGGAAAAATCGCTTTCGAACGATACTTCCACGGCAATCACGCCAAAACACCTTGGATTTCCTGGTCGCTGAGTCATCCCATCGTCTCGGCCCTCGTGGGCTTTGCCATGGAAGAAGGCTTGATTCGCAGTGTTTCCGACCTGGTGACCGACTATGTTCCTGCACTCAAGGGCACCGGGTATGACGGCGTCACCTTGACGGATGTTCTGCAAATGACCTCAGGGGTCGCCTTTGATGAGAATACAGGAAATTTTTTTTCCGACATCAACCGGCTGAGGCGATCCCTGGCCCTGGGCGCGACCATGGACGATGTCGTTGCGGCACGCGACCGAGACCGGCCACCGGGAACCCAAAACCACATCACGGGCATCGACACGCAAGTGCTGGCCATGGTACTGCGGGAAGCCACCGGCCGGACCCTGACGGCATACATGGAGGAGAAATTGTGGTCCCGTATCGGGGTTGAAGCGGATGCCTACTGGCTTGTCGACGGCAGCGGAATGGAGTTGGCCTTCTGCGGACTCAACGCGCTTCTCCGGGATTATGCCCGTTTCGGACTTCTGTATTTAAATGATGGCAAAAATTTCAGGGCGCAACAGATCATCCCGGCCCATTGGATCAGGGCTTCGGTAACGCCTGACCGCCCCCGGCACATGCCGGGCGCCGGCCATCCGGCATCATCGCCTCCCCATGGATACGGCTACCAGTGGTGGCTCCCGGAGCCCGCCGACGGGCCATACTGTGCTGTCGGCGAATACGGTCAATTCCTTTATATCCATCCCCGCTGCCGCGTCGTGGTTGTCAAAACCGCGGCCGATACCACCCCTTACCATCCTGAAAATGACGGCGTACACGAATCTCTGGCGGTATGCCGCGCCATTGCCGCCCATGTGAGCCGGACCCCCTGATCGGATATCCGCCCTCCCTCCAAAACAGCCTGCGATGTTGCCGCGCCATGGCGCATGGCATCTTCCCAATTGTCTCCTAACCATATCAACGCCGTCTCCGAAGAGGTTACACGTGGACCGGAAACCGACGTTCCTTGTCGAAACAATATTTTACAACCTATTGTTTTTAAACTTATTTATTAGATTTGCACGCCGGTTTCCGCCTAAGGCACGCCAATTGCTATTTACCTCCCCAAACGCAACCACCAGCGAACTCAGAATACAGACAAAAAGGGGGTATAAAATGGATCTTGGCTTTTTAGGCGAAATTCACCTCAACGCACAATTCTTTTCAGCCGTACTGAGTATCGTCATCATCGACCTGGTGCTGGCCGGCGACAACGCCGTGGTCATCGCCATGGCCGTTAAAAAACTCACCGGTCGGCAGCGCACGTGGGGCATTGCCATGGGGGCCGGCGGGGCCGTCCTGGTCCGCGTCGTCTGCACCTTCTTCGTGGCCAAACTGCTGACCATCTCTTTTGTCAAATTGCTCGGGGGAGCCGTCATTCTCTGGATCGCGGTCAAGCTATTGGTTGACGGTGCTGAAGAGGAGAGTGTCAGGGAAGCCGGTAACCTCCGGCAGGCCGTGTGGATCATCATCGTGGCGGACATGAGCATGGGCATCGACAACATGCTGGCCGTCGGTGGTGCGTCCCACGGCAATTTTTTTCTGCTCATGTTCGGTCTGATCCTGAGCATCCCTTTTGTGGTCTTTATGAGCTCCCTGCTGGCCAAGCTCATGGACCGCTTCCCCATCATTCTCTATATCGGCTCCGGCATCCTGGGAAAGGTGGGCGGCGAAATGATGATCACCGACCCGGTGGTCCACAACTTGCTGCACCCCTCCCAAGCGGTCGAATACACCGTCATGATCGTCTTTACCATCGGTGTCATCGCTCTGGGCAAATGGATCCTGATCCGGCGCCGGCAAACCGCCGTGGCGCCGGCCGCAGCGATGACCTTGGCCACGCCCCAGGGAGCCCCGGTCGCCAGCGACCGGCCATGATAACACCGTAACCGAATCCTCCCGGGATGCACAGAAGCTGATGGGCTTCTGTCATCCTCCTCACAGAACCCGCCCGACCAGCCGCCCCCTGGAAGGACGGGTTCTTTCTTTCATACCATCATGCCTTCCTCAGTGATCATCCCCTGTCAAGAGATCGAACCGCCGCGCATCACCAATGCGAATGCCGTCGAAAAACACCCGTTTCTTAAATGTTCGGTCCCATGTCCTCAAATCAAAGACACCATTTCAAGGCATTGTCCACTGGCAGTGTTCAATGGCGAAAGCCCCATGGTGAAACCGTAAGGGGCAAGTTCAATATCGATAAATATTTTAGGAAGTTAAAAAATATTAAGTCTCGGGCCCACTTGGCATAACGCTTGTAATGACTGGACTCGGAGAAACAATTCCTGCTGGAACCTGCCCCATCTTCCGGCGCAATGAGGAGAAGAAATAAATGCGGCGCCATACGTCATGATCGACGCATCAACGCTTCACCCAACATTCGAATCGACATAAAAGGAGGCACAGATGGGAAATTCTACCGGAGAAAAAGTCGCAGGGAAAATCGCAGGGTGGGAAGTCGCCCGAGATCTGGAAGGCAACAAGAAAACCATATTGGAGCGCATGATCCCGGAGTGGAACCACATTAAGGCGGCCGGCGGCGGCATCGCCGTCTTTGCCGTGCTCTTTTTCGTGGGCATCTGGCTGGCCGGCAACCCCTTCGAGGCCACCGTGCGCCTGCCGTCCAAGTACGTGGTGGACCACGGGCTCATGGGCAACGAGTGGTCCATCGTCTGGAGCGTGGTGCTGATCGCGGCCTTTTTCGAATTCATGGACGCCTCGGCCGGCATGGGCTTCGGCACGGCCCTGACCCCGCTGCTGCTCGTTGTCGGCTTCGATCCCAAGCAGATCGTGCCCGTGGTCATGATCCAGCAAGGGGCGGCCGGTCTGGTGGGTGCTTTCCTGCATCGGGAGTTCGAAAACGTGGAGTGGAAGTTCTCCCCCATGAGCGAGACGGTCAAGCTCTGGCTGATCATCGCCGGCACCGGCGTGCTGTTCAATATCACAGCCATCGTCGGGGTCTACAAGATCTTTCATGTCGGTAAAATCTGGATCAAGCTCTACGTTGCATTACTGCTGCTGATGATGGGCGCGGTCTCGCTGTTCCAGGCCAAAAAGGACCGTCCCTATAAACCCAAGCGGATGGTGCTGTGGGCGGCCCTGGCCGGTTTCAACAAGGGTGTGGGCGGCGGCGGCTACGGGCCGGTGGTCACGATCGGCGGGCTGCTGGCCGGCGTGCCAGTCAAGAGCATGCTGGCGGTAACGGCCATCAGCGAGGGCACCGTGAGCACCATCGCGGTGCTGGTCTGGGTCGCCATGCTGGGCAGCGGTGTGCAGATCGACTACATCCTGTTGCCCAGTTTTATGATCGCAACCATGTTCTCGGCCGTGGCAGCCCCCTACATGACCCGCATTTTTCCTGAAAAACTATGGAAGATCGTGGTGCCGGCCTACTGCCTGGTGCTGACGGCGTACGCCTTCTACAAGATCATTCCGGACGTGATGAAGAAATTGGCCGGCAGCTGATGCCGGCAACTTTAAACCCGGGCCGGCATGGCAGGCTCGCGTTTAACGGCTTAAGCAAGGGCCAACCCCGTTGATGGTCACGGGGTTGGCCCACCCCTCTGAAATCGAGCAGCCTGGTTGGTCTCCCTCCCGTTAGGCAAGACGTCTTCGCCGCCGGATCCGTTCGCCACCGATGTTTTCCTATGGTGCCCCCCAAACCACACCTGCTTGCGGTGTCCTGCCCGCCGCGATGCTGAAGACATACGTTTGTATGTCTACGCCGGAAAGACACCGCGGCATAAATTGTCTACTCACAGTGTCCATCCCCGGGCGAACGCTTGTCGGCCTCTTACCCATGAAAATTTTTTAATATTATAATCAGATAGTTACATCACTATCATCTTTGTTTTCTTTGGCATGGCAATTGTAAAGCAAGAAACGCAAAGGCGTTGTTTTGACGCCAATGACCACGCCCTTCTATCGAAAAGGAGAAAAACGAAACACGACATTGGAAAGCCCCCCATAACCCGTTAACGATTCACCCGATAGTTACAACATAAGGAGCGCACCATGGAAAATATCAAACAAGAAAAACTCACCGGATGGGAGGTGGCCAAGAATCTTGAGGCCACCAAAAAAACGATTTGGGAACGTCTGGTTCCAGACGCCGGCCACCTCAAGGCCATGGGTTCGGGCGTCGTTGTATTTTTCATTCTCTTCCTGGTAGGCATCTGGCTGGCTGGCAACCCCTTCGAGGCCACCGTGCGTATGCCCTCCAAGTATATAGTGGACCACGGCCTTATGGGCAATCAGTGGTCCATCGTCTGGAGCGTGGTGCTGATCGCAGCCTTTTTCGAATTTATGGACGCCTCGGCCGGCATGGGCTTCGGCACGGCCCTGACCCCGCTGCTGCTGATGGTGGGGTTTGACCCCAAGCAGATCGTACCTGTCGTCATGATCCAGCAGGGGGCGGCCGGTCTGGTGGGAGCCTTCCTCCACCGGGAGTTCGAGAACGTGGAGTGGAAATTCTCCCCCATGAGCGAGACGGTCAAACTCTGGCTGATCATCGCCGGCACCGGCGTGCTCTTCAACGTGGTGGCCGTGGTGGGCGTCTACAAGATATTCGAGGTCGGCAAGGTCTGGATCAAACTCTATGTCGCGCTCCTGTTGCTCATGATGGGCTTGGTCTCGCTTATTCAGGCCAGGAAGGAGCGCCCCTATAAACCCGGCAAAATGGTCCTGTGGGCGGCTCTGGCCGGCTTCAACAAGGGCGTGGGCGGCGGCGGCTACGGTCCCGTGGTCACCATCGGCGGGCTGATGGCCGGCGTACCGGTCAAAAGCATGATGGCGGTGACGGCCATCAGCGAAGGCACGGTAAGCACCTTGTCGGTCGTCACGTGGTTGGCCCTGCTGGGCAGCGGCGTGACCATCGATTACGTCCTGCTGCCCAGCTTCATGCTGGCCACCATGTTCTCAGCCGTGGCGGCCCCCTATATGACCCGCGTGTTCCCGGAAAAAATGTGGAAGTTCGTGGTGCCGACCTATTGCCTGGCGCTGACGGCCTATGCTTTCTACAAGATCATTCCGGACGTGATGAAAAAACTGGCCGGCAGCTGATGATGCCGAAGTCCACGCCATGCTCCCGGGTCAGGTCCGGGAGCATGGCCGAAAATCCAATCCAACACGACGATTGAAAAAGGACAGAAGATGAACGCCGAACAAATCAACCCGACAATGAGTAGGCCCATCCATCCGCCGCAGCGCGGATTCGCCCGCAGCCGCCTGTATAACTTCGGTCTGACCATGGTCATCATGGGGGCCAGTTTTGTCCTTTACTATATGGGACTCTTCGGCACGGTGGACGGCCCCCTGACCCCGGCCAACATGGGCAAAGCCCTCTCGGGTCTTGGCGTAACCCAGCGGCATGTGATCATCATGCTGCTTTCGCTCCTGATCGGCGCCGTTTCGTGGAATTGGCTCTTCAACCTGACCAGCGCCATGATCGGTGCCCGCATGACCTGCACGGCTGCCGGTAAAGATGGCAATGAATACTGCGGCCTTCCGGCCAAACGCATTCGTCGCGTGTCCAGGCGCTCCGGACGAGAGGTGATAACCTATGTCTGCGACGACGGTCACCGCCGTTCCGAAGCCCATTTTCATCCCCTTAAAAAAGGGGCGGTAAGCAACACGGTCTGGATGGCCTGTCTGGCCTTTGTCATCATCGCCTTTTGCGGCGTCTAAACACAGCGAGACCCCTGCCGGAATTCAGGCCGACGGCCATCCGCCATCGGCCTGAATTTACACCCTGTAAAAAAAACTGACAGGCAGGCGGAACAAAAGCTGTCACAGTGTGCCCGCCCCCGCAGCAAACCGCCTGTTTTCTCGTGACACCCCTGTAGGTCCCTTCATGTTTCGCATGGCACACGATTTGCTGGCGTAACGCCTCATGGATGAGATTTCACGCTTCAATCCCCGTTATGGGACCACTTGGTTCATCGTTGCCGGCTCCGTCTTGATGCTGCTCATCGTCGGCGTGCTTCACATCCGGTTCGGCCGACAGATGGTCACACTGGTCAGCGACCAGTTCAACCAGGAACAGCTCGCGGTGGCCCGCAACATCCAGAAGTTGGTGGAACAGGCCCTCAGCAGCCTGGAAAAGGAACTGCTGCAACTCGCCGACCGCATCCCGACCATGCCTTCGAATCCGATCGATCGGCAAGCCCGTCTGCAGTCCGAGTTGGCGCGCATGGGTATGAACGGGGTCGTGGAAATCCAGTTATGGAACCGCCCAGCCAATAGGGTGTGGGTGTATTCACACAGCGCACCGTGCAAAATTGCGTCAACGACGACGCCGATCCCCCCGGAAATGGAACAGCTGCCTGAACCGGGTGAAATCGGGATGACACGTCCCGAAGTGATTGGATCCCGTGTCACCATGTCCATGATAACCCCCATGGGGCGACACAGCGACCATTTACTCCTTTTCAGGATCAACCTGGTCCAGTTTTTAACGCCCCTGCTCAAGGACATCAGTTCCGGGATCAGTGGCTATGCGTGGATCATCGATGACCAGGGCCGCTTCCTGTATCACCCCTTTACGGATTTTATCGGCCGTAGCGCGTTCGAGGTGCGCCAGGAAACCTATCCGGATCTGAGTTTCGTCCAAATCGATCGCATCCAGAAAGAGGAGATGCTTCAAGGCCGGGAAGGCACCGGCACCTATCAATCCGCTTGGCACCGTGGTCTCACCGGCACCATCGACAAACTGATCGCCTTCTGCCCGATTTACATCTCACAAAAACCCCGGCACTTCTGGAGTGCGGCCGTGGTCGCACCGACCCACGAAATCGCGGATGCCGTGGGGCAGATCCATCGCTGGCAGCTGGTGATCCAATGTCTGATGATCCTGGTCGTGGTGGCCGCTGCCGGTGCCCTCTTCCTGTTCGAAATCCGCTTCTCCCGAAGACTGGAAAACCTGGTGACCACCCGAACCCAGGCCTTGAAACGATCGGAGGAGAAATACCGCCTGCTCATCGAAAGCGCCGAGGATTTTATCTTCACGCTGGATACTTCCGCCCGCCTCAAATCCGTCAACAGCTACACGGCCCACTTCTTCGGCAGCGACGCCGAGCACCTCGTGGACCGCCCGCTCTCGGATCTATTCAGCGAGGACGTGGGGCAGCGTAACATCAAGGCCGTAAAGCAGGTATATGCCACTCAGCGCAGCGTCCGCGAAGAAATCGAAATCCGCTCCGTGGATCCGCCGGTATGGCTCAACGCCAACTACATGCCGTTGAAAAACGAAGCGGGGGAAGTTCATATGGTGCTGTGCATCGCCCGCGATATCACCGAAAACAAAACCCTTCAGCGCAACCTGATCGCCACTGAAAAACTGGCCGCCCTGGGTACCCTGGCAGCCGGCGTGGCCCATGAAATCAACAACCCCTTGGGGGTGATCCTGGGGTTCTGTGACCTACTGGTCCGCAAACAACCGCCGGGAAGCCAGGCCTATGAAGACCTGAAAATCATCGAACGGCAGGGCCTGCACTGCAAGGAGATTGTCGACAACCTGCTCAGCTTCGCCAGGGACCGTAAGGTGTCCGAGGAAAGCACCGATCTGAATCAATGCCTCGAGGAAATCATTAAAGTGGCCCGCCACACCATCGAACGGCGCACCGTCACGCTCAAGACCGAAATCGCCCGGCGCCTGCCCCCCGTCCGGGGCGACTGCCGACAGCTCCAGCAGGTCTTCCTCAACCTGATGAACAACGCTGTGGCGGCCATGCCCGACGGCGGCCTGCTCACGATCAGCGCGACTTTCGACAAAAGCGCTCGGAGTGCCGTCATAAAGGTGTCGGACACCGGCAGCGGCATCCCCGAGGCGGACCTGGACCGTATTTATGAACCGTTTTTCACGACCAAACCCGAAGGCGAGGGAACCGGGCTGGGGCTGTTTGTCAGTTACGGTATCATCAGCAGCTTCGGCGGTTCCATCCGCTGTGAAAGCCGGGTTTCGGAGGATCGTGACCGGAGCGGCACCACGTTCATCGTGAAGCTGCCGCAAAGCCCATAGGAGGGTATATGCAAGGACGCATCCTGGTAGTGGACGATGAACGGGACATGCTGCTGCTGCTCGAACGCATCATCACCGAGGAAACCGACCACAAAGTTGTCACCGCCGTCGACCCGCGTGAAGCCCTGGAGCTGGTCAAAACCGGGAGCTTCGATCTGGTGTTCACGGATCTGAAGATGCCCAAAATGGACGGCATCCGCCTGCTGGAAAAGATCAAGGCCCTGGATCCGACCGTCTCGGTGGTGGTGATGACCGCCTTCGGCACGATCGAGACGGCGGTCGATGCGACCCGTAAAGGGGCCTGCGACTTTATCACCAAACCTTTCCGGCGGGAGCGGATTCTGGTGACCATCGCGAACGTGATGAGTTTTCAGTCCGTCACCCGGGAAAACCGGGTCCTGCGGGAGGCCCTCGGCAAGCAGAACGGCTTCGCCTCGTTGCTGGGGGTCACGCCGGTGATGCGGGATATTTTCGCCCGCATTCGCCAGGTAGCGCCCACCCAGGGCACCGTCCTGATTACCGGGCCGAGTGGCACGGGCAAGGAATTGGTGGCCAAAGCCCTGCATACCCACAGCCACCGCCGCGACCAGCGTTTCATCACACTGAACTGCACGGTCATCCCGGAAAACGTTCTCGAAAGCGAACTGTTCGGCCACGTCAAGGGGGCCTTCACCGGCGCCTGGAAAGACAAGCGCGGTTTGGTGGAGGATGCCGATGGCGGCACCCTGTTTCTGGACGAAATCGGGGATCTGAGTCCCGTTCTGCAGACCAAACTGCTGCGCCTGCTGCAGGACGGCGAATACCGGCCCGTGGGCGGCAATGCCGCCCGCAGGGCCGACATCCGCTTCATTGCGGCCACCAACCGCCTGCTCAAGGAGGCCATCGCCCAGGGACGTTTCCGCGAGGATCTTTACTATCGACTCAATGTCATCAATTTCGATCTGCCCCCCCTGTCGGCCAGGCGGGATGACATCCCCTTGCTCAGCCACCATTTTCTCAAAAAATACGCCGCCGCCAACAAGAAGACCATTACCGAAATCTGTCCCCTGGCCATGCGGCGGCTCAGGGCGCTCGACTATCCGGGCAATGTCCGGGAGTTGGAAAACATCATCGAGCGGGGCGTGATTTTCTGCCGGACCGAATCGCTGAAGACCGCCGATCTGTCCCTGGACCCGGAGCAGGAACCGTTGGATCCACCCTATGCCTTGCCAGCATCCTTGCGCCACCTTGGTTTCAAGGACGCCAAGGAAGAAATGACCGCGATCTTCCACCGGCAGTATATCGACCACCTGCTGCGGGAACACAACGGGAACGTGAGCCTGGCGGCTCAAAAGGCCGGCATCCAGCGCCAGTACCTGCACCGCCTTATGAAGGAGGCGGGGCTTGTAACGAATGGCTACCGGGATCGGCCGAATGGGGAGACGGATATACCGGACATGGCGCCACCGACGGGAGCGGCCGACGAGGCCTGCGGACGACAGGGTCGGGCCATCAACCGCACCTGAATCGGTTCAGGGCATCTGGAGGCCCACGATGGCAAAGGCATCCTGCAGACGCACCTGCCCCACCGGTCGTCGGTCGCGGAACACCGGCAGCATGCGGAGATTATGCCGGACCATGACCTCGATGGCCTTGGAAACCGGATCATCAATGTGCACCGACGGGCTCAATGGCAGCTCGCCGGAAAAAGGGAGCAGGATTTCTCTGACATTTGCAAGGGTATGTGTATTCATCAGCGGCTCTTCAGCGAATGGCGGAGCGGTCGGTTTGGCCACCGGTAAACCGCGGTTTGATGCCATGCGGTTGGGAATGCGGTCTGCCGGAGCATTAAAAGGATAAAGCTGCAAACTAAATGCCATCTTGGCCTGGACGTCATGAAAATCGGCAAGCGTTATGCCACGGGCGGCGAATGCGATTTCAGCGCCCGGGGCCGGCCGAACATTCGAACGTCGGCCGGCCGGTGTCCATCCTCAGAAGACAGTTGGCGGCATGGTTGTAAACTGGCAGTTTTCTGAAGGGTGACGTTACCGACGGTTTTAACGCGATTGCCCCTGCTCCCTTCCCGCGGCAATGGCCACCGACACCGAGATGACCCCACAGCCTTGGCTGGCACGGCTTTTGATTGATGGAAATCGGGTCACCGATATGACATTGGCCATCAATTGTTCCGATGCGGTCATTCCTGAAAGGGCGTAACGATGAAACCTGCTTTGGCGGAAAGCGCCCCGCCCCGCCGGCGCGTGCTCCTGGTGGACGATGAGGAACGGTTCACCTCCCGGATGTGCAAGCTCTTGGAGCGACATCGTTTCCAGGTGGCCACCGCCGGCGATGGCAAACAGGCCCTGGCCTTGATCGACGAGCAGGCTTTTGATGCCGTCGTGTTGGACATCCGCATGCCGGTGATGGACGGTATGACCGTCCTGCGCAGGGTGCAGGAAAATTCGTCGCCGCCGCCGGTCATCATGCTGACCGGCCACGCCACCCTGGAAACCGGCATCGAGGCCATTCGGCAAGGGGCCTTCGACTATTTGATGAAACCTTGCAGCATCGAAGATCTGGTGGCCAAACTGGAGGTGGCCTGCGCACTCGGACAAATTCGCCGCCGCCCCATCCTGTGGCCCCGCTCGACCGCCGGCGAATTGATCCTGAATGCGTTTCGCCGAATCCGGGATACCGATCCCCTGCTGGAAGCTTTTTCCATCTTCAACCACCGTCTGCCCCGGATGGCCGGCGAAACACTTTTCATCGTGGATGCCCACAACCGCCTGAGCGGCCATTTGAGCAAGCAGGACATCGTCAGCCGTGCGGCTCAATCATGGGGGCGCCCAATGCTCACCTGGCAGGAACTGTCCGCCAACCCGCAATGGCTGCCCGACGCAACGGTCGCATCGGTGATGAAAAAGGGAACGATTGCCGTCGAACCCGGGGCACCGTTGAAACAGGTTGCCGCCGTCATGATGGAAAACGGCATACGAACCTTGCCGGTCACAGATAAAAACCGCGACATGCTGGGGGTCGTCCGACTCATGGATGTTCTGGTTTATCTGGACAGTGCCAAAAACGAAACCGGTGAACCCTTCGCGGAATGAGTGCCCATGATCACGCGCGAACACCTGACATCCGCCATCAACGCCGTCTCCGCCGTGGACCCCCAGGCGGGTTGCGGGCTGAAAACGTTGTTCGAGGCGGCACGCATCACCGCTCCGGCGGCCAAATATTCCCGTGATCACGGTTCAGGAACAGGTTCGTTTCCCTATTATTTCGATGGGCAGCGGGTGGAAATCCCCAAAACCGCCTTTGTGGCACAGGGCGTCCCGACCCTCGAGCAATCCCTGGTTCTCAAATGGGGGGAGTTCAGGGAAAAGCAGACCAGGGCGGCTGCCTGGGTATCCGGCGACGTGCGGCAACTGGCCAACGATATCCGACAGGCGGGGGCTGCCGCCCTTGTGAACCATGAATTGCGGCGGCTAAGGGAATCGCCGGCCGACCTGGATGCCGTGCCGGCGATGCCGGATCCCCAAGACGGCAGGCCCCATTATCGCGGTCATCTCGCCGGTGGCCAGATCGCCAGTTTCATGCCGCTGCCGCTCAACCGGGAAACGCTCGCCCAGGTGGCCGGACACCCTTTTGAATTCTTCGACGTCCGGTTTATGCTCACCAGCTGGGCCGATGGTAGCTTGCCATGGATCTACGCCTGTATCGTCGAGGGGCAAATTCTAGGCCTGATCAAACTCCAGCTGCACCGTCAGGCGGCCAGCACCTGTCTTGAAGTCCGCTATATCGCCCGCCGCATGCCGGAATACGGCGACACGGATACCTCTCCCAAGGGCGTCGGCACATTTCTGATGGCGGGAACCTGGATGGTGTGGCAGGCGTTTTATCCCGAGGCCCGGCATATTTTTCTGGACGGCGAGGTGGGGGCGCATCAATTTTACCTGGATTGCGGTTTCAGAAAGCAGCGCCTGTGCCGATTTGTGCTGGAAGCACCCCGCGGGTATCTGTTGTCCGCCATCGCTGACATGGCCGATGATGCCCGATCGCCCGCCGGTCAGGTAAGGTTCCGTCTGGAAGGGCTCATCGGCGCGGCGATCAAGACCCTGCGCAAAAGGAACGCCCGACACCGCCAAGCGGACTTGGCATTCATCAAACGCTGTCTCATGTCCCGCCACCAGCCCTACCCGGCCACCACGGCGCTGGCCCTGCTGCTGAAGCACCAGCCCCGGATTCCCGAGGCCACGCAACTCATCGACTATGCCACCCGGACGTGCCGGGTGCGCATCGCCGGCGAGAAACCCGATGCGCAAAGCACCATCCTGGTGGTCGACGATCCGCGGTTTGCCTTGCATCTGCACCATATTTGCCACCTGGAAAGCCCCAAACGGTTGGAAGCCTTCCAACGGGCCCTGGCCCACCCCAGCGTCGCGGGTCGCTGGCACTCGTTGATGATCGAGCCGGCCGAACGCGAGCAGCTGCTGTGGGTCCATAATGCCGCCTATCTGAAGCGACTGGAAAAAACAGCGGGCCGACAGCTGGTCTCCCTGGATATGGACACCCAGACCACCGAACGCTCATGGGAGGTGGCCTGCCTGGCCGTGGGCGGCGTATTCCGGCTGATGGACGGTATCTGCGGCGGCCGCGCCCTGCAGGGCGTCGCCGCCGTGCGCCCCCCCGGACATCACGCCGAGCCGGACCGTGCCATGGGATTCTGCCTGCTCAACAATGTGGCCCTGGCCGCCCGCTATCTGCAAAAAGTCCAAGGCCTGGCACGCATCATGATTATCGATCTGGACGCCCACCACGGCAATGGCACACAAACCGTTTTTTATGAAGACAGCACGGTGCTGTATGTCTCGACACATGGCTTCCCGGCCTATCCGGGAACCGGCAATTTCGGCGAAATCGGCCGTGGCCCAGGCAAGGGGTTCACGGTCAATATCCCGTTTGCCAAAGGCGCCGGCGATCGCGATTTCATCTGCGCGACCCGCCGTATCATCGCCCCCCTGGCACACCAGTTCAAACCCGAGTTCATCCTGGTCTCGCTGGGGTTTGACCTCTATCGGTATGACCGGCTGGGCGGCATGAACGTTTCCCCCGAAGGCTACGGCACCCTCACCGCCATGTTGCTTCAGATCGCCAAATGGGAATGCGCCGGACGCATCGCCTTTATCCTCGAGGGTGGCTACAGCGTGAAAGGTATCGAAGACTGTGGGCTCCGGTTTCTTCAACACCTGTGTGCCGTGGATCACGGCAATCGCGACGCATCCGAAGCCTGGCACCCGAAATCAACTTCCACGCCATCGGCCGTCTCCAAGGCCATCGAGGTCCAGAAACCGTTCTGGCCCCGGCTGGCCTGACCCGCCACCTGCCTGCGGCCCTCCGGCGCAACCGCACGCCTTTCTTGCATAAACGGTCCTTCAGGAGGGAGACACCTGTGTCACCATGGCGTGGACAGGTCCTCCGCCGGACAGTGCAGCAAAACCGGAAAAAAATTTAACCAATAGATATTGTTGTATATTTTAATATAGTCGACTTGCATATTGTTGGCATATTTCTTGATGTCAAAGAGAGGCATCAACGATCGGCCCTGTTTAGGTCGATGGGCGCGGTCGAGCAAAGGAGGCCATATGCTGCACGTACTTTCGCACATGCCTGAAGCGGCAACCGCCGTTGTTTCCGATATGGATCCGCCGTACCGTTACAAACGGCTTTTCAAACGATTTGTTTTGTTGACGCTGGTCTGCTCGGTTGTGCCCCTGTTGCTGGTGGGGTGGATTATCAGCAACCGATACCAGCGCTCGGCGGAAACACGCGTCATGGCGGCCTTCCGCAACGAAATTCAACACCATCGCAAGGTCATCGAACTGTTCCTGAAGGACCACCGTTCGAAACTCGAATTGATGGCCCAGAGCAACGGTCGGCAGGATTTTCTCCAACCCGGGCGCTTGCGGTCTCTTTTTGACCTGTTCAACCAAGACCGCCTGACCTTGACGGACCTCGGGGTCATCGATGCCGACGGTAACCACCTGGCGTATGTGGGGCCCTACGACCTGCTGGATAAAAACTATGCTGAAACCCACTGGTTCAAGATGGTCATGGAGAAAGGACTCTACATCAGCGATATGTTCATGGGATTTCGCCGTGAACCGCACTTTATCATCGCCGTCAAAGGCCATGACGCTATCGGCCCCTGGATCCTGCGGGCCACGGTGTACACGGAGGGGTTCCGGGCGCTGGTGGAAAATGTCATGATCGGCCGCACCGGGGAAATTTTCCTGGTCAATCGGGAGGGCGTCTATCAGACCACGTCGCGCTATAGCGGCCGCATCATGGAAAACGCCTCAATGACGGTGGGCCCGGTCCACCCCGGCATCCAGGTGCGGCAGGAGGCCTCCGATGCCGGATTCAACGGTGAACGAAGTGTGCGTCAGATCGTCAGTACGGCCTGGCTGGAGACCCCCCAATGGATGCTCGTGGTCCGACAGGATTACGCCGAAGCCTTTGCAGCCGAAAACCGGGCCAATCTCTCTGTTTTGGTTTTCCTGCTGATCAGCGCAGCCACCATCCTGGGGGCTACGATCCTGGTCACACGCCACATGCTGGACCTCGTTAAACGCCGCGACGTGCAGGCCGAAACGCTGAACCGTCAACTAATGCAGGCCAGCAAGATGGCCTCCATCGGCGAACTTTCGGTGGGGGTGGCCCATGAGATCAACAATCCTCTGGCCATCATATCGACGGAGCGGGAAATTTTGATCGACGCGTCCCAAAAGGCCAGCGGCATGGACCCGTCCTTCAGCACCCAACTGGACAGCGCCATGCATCAGATCGATGTCCAGATCCAGCGGTGCAAACGCATCACCCACAATCTGCTGCGATTCTCGCGCCGGACCGAGTCCGTCATCGACACGGTGGACATCAACGCCTTTATCAGTGAGGTCATCGACCTGATGGAGCGTGAAGCCCGGTCTTCCGGCATCACCTTTTTCGAGCGGCTGTCACCGGATGTGCCGCCGATCCTGTCGGATCTTTCCCAGCTGCAACAGGTCTTTTTGAACCTGATCACCAATGCCATCGATGCCCATGAGGACAAGCGATATGGCTCCGTGGCCATCAGTTCCACCTACCTGGAATCCGAAAAAACCGTCGAAATCGTAGTGTCGGATACCGGTTGCGGTATGTCACAGGAAACCTTGGTCCGCGTGTTCGACCCCTTTTTCACCACCAAACCCATGGGACGCGGGACGGGTCTGGGGCTCTCGATCTGCTACAGCATCATCAAGGGCCTTGGAGGACAAATCGACGTCAAGAGCGTGCCCGGCCAGGGAACCGATTTTATCATCCGGCTGCCCTTGCGGAAGTCGGATCGCACAGGGAATGCGATGCCCCCGGCAAACCAGATGGAACAGGCCGCCTGAAAGGCCCGCAACGGGCCGCATATCCATTCAGGCGGGAGGCGCCCCTTTTGAAAGGAGGCCATGATGATCGGATCGAAAATTTTATTGGTCGATGATGAGGTTATTTTTGCCCGCAACATGGAAACACTGCTGGATGCCCGAGGCTACCGTTCCAAGGCGGTCACCAGCGGCGCCGAGGCTGTCCGGGCACTTGAAACCGAGGATTTTGACGTGGTCGTGCTGGATCTGAAAATGCCGGGGATGGACGGCCTGACCACCTTGAAAGAAATCAAGAAGCTGGGCCTTTTCACCCAGACCCTGATTCTCACAGGCCACGGATCCATTGATTCGGCCCTGGAAGCCATCAAACTGGGCGCCTACGATTATCTGACCAAACCCTGTCAGATCAGCGAACTGGTCGAAAAAATCGAAGGGGCCTGGGAAATCAAGGATGACCTCAAACGCCAGGACATCTCAGAAAAGACGCGGAAGCCGGTCGAATCCCCGCGGGACGCAAAGCAGGGGGTTGCCGATAGCGCCCGGCCGATAACGATTACTCTCGGTTAAAGAGGCCTGCATGGCACTCAGCACGGTGTGGATGACGCACTGGAAAGCACGCGTCCAGGTTCTGGAAACAGAGATCAAAGCGCTCTTGCTGGCCAGCCGGGACCCCCGGGTCCCCTGGCAAGCCAAAGCCGTGGTGGCGCTTGTGGTGGCCTATGCCGCCAGCCCCATTGACCTGATCCCGGATTTTATTCCGGTACTGGGCTATCTGGATGATCTGATCATCCTGCCGTTGGGCATCCTGCTCGCACTGAAAATGATCCCCGAAGATGTCATGAAGCGCTGCCGTTGCGCGGCGAACGCGGTACCAACCGATGAAAGCGAAAGTGGCATTCGCGGTACGATTCTCGTTCTCACGCTTTGGGGGTTGACCCTGATCGGAGCCGTTGTAATCGCCCGCCGGTGGACAAACTGACCGCCATGGGATGCCATCCCGGCAGGCATTGCAACACGCAATTGTTTCCTTCGCTGGTCCTTGTCCGGGAAATCCATTCCCCTTTTCAAATTTCGGCGCCCCTGCTATGGTATGCCATCGGGATGAAGATGGTCGCATGTAATCCCACCATCAACGCTTCCTGCAACCGGGACGACCCATCGTGAATGATTTGGAACTCAGCCTGCGTGAAAAAGAATTGCGCTGCCTGCTGGATTTATCCCGCCTGGTGGAAACACCGGGCATTGCACTCGACGACATCCTGGCGGGGACGGTCCAAATTCTTCCGGCGGCCATGAAATACCCCGAGATTTCCTACGCGCGATTGACCCTGATGGATCATTGTCATCAAACGGCCAATTTCAGAGAGACCGAATGGTGCCTCTCGTCACCGGTCAAAATTCACGGGGAAGTTCAAGGGACGCTGACAGTCGGGTACCTTGAAGAACGTCCTCTTCTGGATGAAGGCCCTTTCGCCGCTGAAAAGCGCAACCTTCTGGATGCGGTTGCCGAACGCATCGGCAAAATCGTCGAGCGCAAATTGGCCACAGCGGCATTGGCCAAAAGCGAAAAGCGCCTCAACGACATCGTCGAAAATGCCCTGGTGGGCATCAGCATCGTTCAGGAAGGACACGAAGTATACCGGAACCCCGAATTGCGGCGGTTGATCGGAGAAGTGCCGGACGGCGCCACCTTTCTTGAGTTGTCCCATGTCCACTCTGACGATCGCAAAAAAGTTAAAGCGTCTTTCGAAGCGTTGATGTCCGGCCAGTTGCCGCGCGTCGACATGGTATGCCGGTTCTACCCGCGCATGCATCAGAAGTCCTCCTTGAAGTGGCTCTATTGCCGTGCCACCCGGATCGACTATCGTAATAAGGATGCCGTGCTGATGAATCTGATGGACATCACGCCGGCCAAAGAGATGGAGCGGATGCTGCGGATCCAGGACAAAATGTCTTCCCTGGGACGGGTGGCCGCAGGCATTGCCCATGAAATCCGCAACCCCCTCTCCGGGATCAACATCTACATCAACACCCTTGAGAAACTCCTCCGCAAACCCGGGCAAGAAGAAAAAATCGACGGCATTCTCGCCCAACTCAAGTCAGCCTCCACCAAGATCGAAAACGTCATCCGGCGTGTCTATGATTTTGCCCGCCCCACCGAACCCCAATTCGAATCGGCCGATATCAATCACCCGGTAAGGGAGGCCATCGATCTGGCCGCCGCCATCCTTCGGAAAAAAGGCGTTCAGGTGGAAACCGATTTGGCCGGTAACCTTCCCTTGTCCCGCTTTGACGCCCAACTGATTGAACAGGTCTTGCTCAACCTGATCACGAATGCGGCGGAAACCCTCAACCATGAGGAGACACCCGGTCGCATCGGCATCCAGACCCGGCAGCAGGGCCGCCAGGTCCGTATCCGCGTCGAAGATTCCGGCGATGGCATCCCCGAGGACCTGCGGGAAAAAATTTTCGACCCCTTTTACACCACCAAGCATGGCAGCAGTGGTATCGGCTTGAGCATTAGCCAGCGAATTGTCGAAGATCATGGGGGAACCCTGACCGTCGAGCCCGGTCAATGGGGAGGCGCTGCATTTACGATTACGCTGCCCGTCGCCGAAGGACCGACATGACCACCATCCGCTACCACCTGTTTATCGTCGATGATGAACCCACCATCCGCGACGGTATCGCGCTGGCCCTGGGGGAGGACTACCGCATCACCGGTTTTGCCACTGCGGAAGATGCGCTCGCCGATTTGGAAAAGGCCGCGCCCGATCTCGTACTGCTGGATATCGGGTTGCCGGGCATGAACGGCATCGAAGCGCTGGCAAACATCAAGCGTTGCGATCCGCACATCCTGGTGATCATGATCACCGCCTACGAAGATCTTGACGGCGTCATTAAATCCATGAAACTCGGCGCCCATGACTATGTGGTCAAACCCCTCCAGATGGATCAGCTCGAGTTGACCATCGCGAATGCCCTGGAGACCATCCGCCTGCGCAAGGAGGTGCAAACACTTCAGGCCCAATACCTCCACGAAAACATGCCGCTCTTTATCGGGGAAAGCAACGCCATCCAGGGGGTCATGGACCTCATCCAACGCGTCTCCCGCAGTGCCGACACACCCATTCTGATCGAAGGCGAAACCGGCACCGGCAAGGAACTCATGGCCAGCGCCATTCATTACCACAGCCCGCTTTTCAAGGGTCCTTTCGTGGCCGTCAACTGCGCCGCGATCCCCAAGGAACTCGTGGAAAGCGAACTCTTCGGCTATCGGGGCGGGGCCTTCAGCGGCGCGCGCGAGTCCGGCAAAACCGGCCTGGTGGAAACCGCCCACAACGGCACCCTGTTTCTCGATGAAATCGGCGACCTGAGCCCCGAATCCCAGGCCAAACTGCTGCGCTTTCTCGAATCCGGTACGTTCTACCGGGTCGGCGAAACAAAAGCCACCCGTGTGGCCGTGCGTATCGTTTCCGCGACCAACCGGGACCTGGCCCGGATGATGGCCGACGGTCTTTTCCGCCAGGATCTGTACTTTCGCTTAGGCGTCATCAAAATCCAGGCGCCCTCGCTCAAGGACCGGCCTGATGACATTCTGCCGTTGGCCAAACACTATCTGGCCCATTTCAACACGAAATTCGGAACCGCCTTCCGGGGCTTTTCCCCGGAAGCGGAGCAGGCCCTGCGCCAGCATCCCTGGACCGGCAATGTCCGCGAACTGAAAAATATGACGGAAAAAGCCGCCCTGACCGGCGGCCACGAATACCTGACACCCCAGGACCTGGGTTTGGAACACCCCCATGATGCGAATACCTGCGATCCGGCAACCTGGCTTCAAATCCTGCCATCCCTGCCGCCCGAGGGCATGAATCTGCCCAAAACACTGGAACAAATTGAGCGTCATTTTATCCTGCAGGCCTTGCAACACAGCAAGAACAATGAAAGCCAGGCCGCGCGTCTCCTAACGCTCAACCATCACACCTTTCGCTACCGCCACAAGAAATTAGTGCCCTAGCGCCCGCCCGATTCACCTCCATGAAACCGGCACAGGGTGTCCGCGCGCCGCCGGCCGATTCTCATCCGCGCCATGGCGGCGTTTTCGCAATCCTTCAATTTGTGAATTCGCACTTTTGCTAAATTTTGCCATCCCCTCCCTCCCCTGCACCACCATCATATAACTTATCTAATTGTATTTTTTGATAAATTTAATATTTTTATACAATGGCATATTTTCTGCTCAAGCACCTAGTCGGTATTCCGGGACGCAGGGGGAAATGCACGGATCGATTGCTGATGATGGCCATGCCAATAGACAGGGAGCTGTTATGACCAATCCACTACTTGAAAAATTTTTTTCGCCGAAATCGGTCGCCGTGGTCGGGGCCAGCGACACGCCCGGACGGGTCGGCTATGCCGTGATTCGCAATATGATCGCCGGGGGGTTTCCGGGCCGTATCCATCCCGTCAACCCCGCCCGGAAAAAAGTCAACGGCATCAGCGCCTATCCCAACCTCACGGCCATAGGGGACGCCATCGATCTGGCCGTCATCGCCACGCCCATCGAGCGTGTCCGGGCCGTTATCGCAGACTGCGCCGCGGCCGGCATCGGCAACGCCATTGTGCTCTCGGCCGGTGGAAGAGAAACCGGCCCCGCCGGCGAACGCATCGAGAAGGAGATCCTGGAGGCGGCCCGCCAAGCCCCCCTGCGCATGATCGGCCCCAACTGCGTCGGCGTCATTTCAACCGCCGCCCGCCTGAACACGAGCTTTCTGGACCGCATGCCGCCGGCCGGGAATATCGCTTTCATTTCCCAGAGCGGCGCCATGTGCCTGGCCATCCTTGACCGGGCGGCCCGCGAGCGCATCGGATTTCGCCATTTCGTCAGTATCGGATCCATGCTGGACGTGGATTTCGGCGACGTGCTCAATCACTTCAGCGGCGATGCCAATGTGCGCGCCATCGTTTTGTACGTCGAACATATCACTGCCGCCCGCAAGTTCATGAGCGCCGCCCGGGCGGTCTCCCGCCTCAAGCCGGTCATCGCCCTCAAGGCCGGCCGCTCAAAGTCGGGCGCGGCCGCAGCCTATTCTCACACCGGTGCCCTGACGGGCGCGGATGACGTCTATCGCGCCGCATTTGCCCGGGCCGGCATCACCCAGGTGGACACCATCGAAGCGCTCTTCGATTGCACCGAGCTGATTGCCAAGCAGCCTTTGCCGGCCGGGCCCCGCCTGGCCGTCATTACCAATGGCGGCGGTCCGGGTGTCATGGCGATGGATGCCATCGAACAGTTGGGCCTGCAGCCAGCCCGGCTTTCGTCGGAAACCATGACCAAGCTGGATGGGATTCTGCCTGCCTTCTGGAGTCGCGGCAACCCCATCGATATTATCGGCGACGCCTCCCCGGAACGCTGGCGTCAGGCCGTGGAAATCTGTGCCGCCGATCCCGCTATCGATGGGTTGGTCATCATCTTCATCCCCCAGGCGTTGAGCAATGCCGCAGCGGTATCCGATGCGATTATCGACTATCTGCAGCAAAAACCAAAATTTCCGGTTTTTGCCGTATGGATGGGGGGGGAATCCGTGGCCCGGTCGGTCTACCAGTTCAATGCCCAGGGCTTCCCCACATATGAAACACCCGAGCGGGCCGTGGCCGCCTTCCAGCGTCTCCATACCCATCGCACCCGCCAGAAAATGCTGCAGGAAATACCCGGCACGTTTTCTTCCGAATTAACGGTCAACCGCAAACGGGGCCGGGAATTCGTCGACAAGATGCTGGCCGACGGCCTCTCTTCCCTGGGGGAACTGGACGCCAAACCCATCCTTGCCGCCTATGGCATTCCGATCAACCCGGTCAAACTGGCCGGGACACCGTCGGAGGCTGTCCGCCTGGCCGATCAGATCGGATACCCGGTCGTGTTGAAGATCGTATCGCCGGATATCGTTCACAAGTCCGAGACCGGCGGCATCGTTTTGGGTGTCGAAAACGCCGTCGGCGTCCAAAAAGCCTACGACGAGATCATGGCCAAGGCCGCCGGAAGCAATCCCCGCGCCGTCGTCACCGGCGTCTCGGTGCAGCCCATGCTTTACGGCGCAGCCTACGAACTCATTTTCGGCAGCCGTCGCGACCCGGTGTTTGGTCCGGTCGTCGTCTTCGGTGCGGGCGGTATTTTTACCGAAATTCTGTGCGACCGCGCCATCGGTCTGCCCCCCCTCAACCGCGCGCTGGCGCGACAACTGATCGAATCAACCCGCATCGCCGCCCTGCTCAAGGGATACCGGGGACAACCGGCCGTCTCCCTGGAACATATCGAAGAGATCCTGATCCGGCTAAGCCGCCTGGTCACCGATATTCCCGAAATCGCCGAACTCGATATCAACCCGGCCATTATCGTGGGGGACCGCATCCGGGCCGTGGATGCCCGCATCCGTCTTGACGCCGCCACCGAAAAATCCCCCGATCATCTCGTGATCAGCCCCTATCCGCATGAACTGGAGGAACGGGTGGTCACCCGCAAAGGGCTGCACCTGCTGCTTCGGCCGATCAAGCCGGAAGACGCGCCGCTCTTTGACCGGCTGTTCAGCACCCTTTCTCCGGCAAGCATTTACTTCCGGTTTTTCAGCCCTCTGAAGCGCATCTCGCCCGAAATGCTGGCCCGGTTCACACAGATCGATTATGGCCGTGATATGGCCCTTGTGGCCATCTCCGAATCGGGTCAAACAGAAGAAATGCTCGGTGCCGCACGGTTGATTCGGGAACCCAGCTTGACCAAGGCCGAGTTTTCCATCATGGTCGCCGACGCACTGCATGGCCAGGGCATCGGCGCGGCGCTCTTGCAAAAATTGATCACATCCGCCCGCACCCTCGGCATCAAAACGCTCGTTGGCTACGTCCTCCCGGACAACACCCAAATGCTGCGTCTGGGCCGCAAAACCGGCTTCAGCCAGCGAACCAACCGCGAAATGGGCGCCCTGGAATTGACCATCGACATCCCATCGGTGGCCATCGGCACCACGTCCAGCGCTGATGCGTCCAGCCATTGCCGGCAAGCGCTGACCGTTTGAAGGAAATGGACCATGACATCCCAAACGAATTTTGGAAATCTCATGAAACTGAAAGACAAGCACATCCTGCTGGTGGACGACGATGCCTGGATCAGGGACGCCATGTCCATCTCGCTGGGTTGCGAAGGCTGCCGCGTCACGACCGCCGAATCCGCCCGTGAGGGCCTGCGTGTCCTGCGCCAGGGAGGGGTCGATATTCTCATATGCGATTATCAGCTCCCGGATCGCGACGGCCTCGATCTGCTCAGTGAAGCCAAAAGACTGGCACCGGACGTTCCCATGATTCTGATAACAGCCTTTGGATCGCGGGAGCTCTATGCCAAAGCCGCCGCCATCGGCGTGGATATCTTCATTGATAAACCCTTCAACTCCCAGACGATCGAACACGCCATTATCAGGCTGCTGGAAGATCGACCAAACCCGGCATCCTAACCAAGGAGGCGAACCATGCTTGTACGCAACTGGATGAATCCAACCGTCATCAGCATCGAGGCCCAGGCATCCATGGCTGAGGCGCTCAATCTTTTAAAAGAAAACCAGATCAAGACACTCCCCGTCTTCGATCGCGAAACACTGGTGGGCGTCGTGACCGACCGGGACCTCAAACGCGCCTCCGCTTCGGATGCCACCCTGCTGGAAATTCACGAGCTGCTGCATGCCCTCACACGGATCAAGGTCCGCGACATCATGAGCCGCAAGCCCATCACCATTCCAGATACCTACACGGTCGAAGAAGCGGCCGAGGTTCTGCGCGACCACCACATTTCCGGAGCGCCGGTGATGGACGCCAAAGGGCGTATAGTGGGCATGATATCCCAAAACGACCTGTTCAATGCTCTGATGTCTTTGACCGGTGTCAAACGCCGGGGCATCCACCTGGCGTTCGAGGTCGAAGACCGGCCGGGTTCCATCAAGGATCTGGCGGACATCATCCGGCGCTACGGCGGTCGCATGGCCAGCATTCTGTCGTCATACGACCGGGCCCCCCAGGGCTTCCGCCATGTCTACATCCGGGCCTATCAAGTGGACCGGGATAAAATCGGCGCCATGCTGGAAGAGCTGCAGTCCAACGCCAAGTTGCGCTACCTGGTGGATCATCGAGAAAAAAGACGGGAGATTTTCACCCCCTGAGGGGGCGTTTGCCGAGGCGTTTTCAGCAATGCTGACGTATCCGACATACCACTTAAACGAGGGAGATTCGACATGCAAGATATACGAAACATCATGGTGGCCGTGGATTTTTCGGCTATCAGCCAGCATCTCGTGGGCTGTGCCTGGGCCCTGGGCCAAAAAATCAATGCCACCATCGATCTTGTGAACGTCATCAATCAACGGGATGTCGAAGCCCTCAGCAAGGTGGCCGATGTCACAACAGCCATTTCTTTTCCAGACCAGCTTAATGAAATGCGGGAAAACCGATTGACCGCCTTGATGGCGCTACTCTCCGATCTCGACATCCCGCCGGACGCCATCGGTCGCCATGTCCGGACCGGTATCCCCAGCGAGGTCCTGATCACGGCAATCAAGGAATTGGATATCGATCTGCTCATCATGGGAACCCGCGGACGGGGGCAATTCGCTGGAATGCTGTTCGGCTCGACCGCCGCCCGCATGCTGTCCAAATGCCCGGTGCCGCTGCTGACCCTGCGCAACGAATGGTAAACCCCTTGGAAACGCATGATCGGGCGGGACGATCGTCCTTTTTGAATATCCAGGGAAGGAACATCATGACAATCAACGTAAGACGAAAAATGCTGCGACGCTATATGACCTATCCCATCGTGTTCGGCTCCCAGAATTCGGAGACCTGCCATCAGGGAAAAATGGTGGACATTAGCCATCGTGGCATGCAGTTTGACTCCCCGATCGCAATCGATCCGGGAGACCGGGTATGGATTCGCCAGGCGCCTGTGGAGGCCTCGTTGAAGAAGATACCCGCTCACGACAGGATCGAAGCCACCGTCTGCTGGTGCATGAGGGCTGTAGGGATTGGCAATCAGCCATTTTCGGTAGGGGTGACATTTGGCAGCAACGGAATGGAATCTCTTTGAAGCACATAGATTCCAAGGGAAGAAAAGCACACACAATCATTTCACATGAGAGGCAACGATGAACGAAAAGAATAAAGTAATGGTGGCAGTGGATGGTTCGAACCAGGCGTTCGACACGGCTCGTTATGCGGGTCGAATGCTCGGAGGGTGCGGGGCCCGCATCGTTATCTACCATGTCCGCATGAATGTGGACGAAGCGTTCTATGACATCGGCATCAATCCCGCCGGCCGTCAGCAGATGGCGGGTATCCGCGCCTGGGAACACGAGCAGCAAAAAGCCGCTGACGAAATCCTTGAAAAGGCCTGTCATATCATGGAGCGGGCGGGCGTTGACCGCGCGCGCATCACTGTCAAAGCCGAACCCCGTAAAATCGGTTTCGCCCGCGACCTTATCAAGGAATCCTACAATGGCTATGACGCCGTCGTGATCGGGCGCAAGGGCCACCGTCGCTTCAAAGGGCTCGTCCTCGGCAGCGTGGCCAACAAACTGATCGAACGGCTGCGCCACGTGCCGTTGTGGGTGGTAGGCGGCAACCCGGCACCCGATCGCATCCTCATCGGCCTGGATGCTTCCGAAGGCGCCATGCGGGCTGTCGACCACGTGGTTTCCACCCGGAATGGTCACGACGACCGCCAGATCTACCTGGTGCACGTGGTGCGCACCTGGGAAACCCTGCCGTCACCTATTATCCTGCAGATTGAAAAGGAACAGCTCGAGGCGCTGGTCGCCGAGGCCAAAGAAACGATTGAACCGGTCTTCGAGGAGGCTACGCAACGACTGGAAGCCGCCGGATACGCCCCGGGCCGGGTGCATCACGAGGTTGTCTCCGGGGCGGATAGCCGTGCCATGGGATTGATCCTGTTTGCCCGCCAGAATGACATCGGCACCCTGGTGATGGGGCGCCGGGGTCTCTCACGGGTGGAAGACTTTCTCATGGGACGCGTGGGCCACAAAATCGTCAACACCGTTCGCAACCGGGCCGTCTGGATCGTGGCCTGAACCGGAGGGGCCATCGATAATGCGTGCCGCCGGTGATGCCGCGCGCCCAACAGACTCACGTGGTCTTCGCCATGGGGGCATCCACCGGCCGAGGCGCGCTGGAAAGGAGGCGTGATGTATAAAAAAATTCTGGTGCCGCTCGACGGCTCCAAACGTGCCGAAAAAATCTTACCCTATGTCGAGAAACTCGCTCATGACAACGATGCGACCGTCATCTTCCTAACCGTCGTCAGCGCGCCCCGGGTTTTCGGTTACGATGATCTGCAGTACGCCCATTTCGAAAAACAATTCGAAACGTTCATGGCAGAATCCGAGACCTATTTAAAGGGCGTGCAGGGGGAATTCAAGGCCAAGGGCATCAAATCGCGCCACCATGCCGTGACAGGCCCTGTGGTCAAGGAGATCCTCGATGCAGCCGAGCGAGAAAACGCTGATCTGGTGGCGATCTGCAGTCATGGTCGAGGAGGGCTCGCCCGACTGTTCTATGGCAGCATCGCTTCCGGTATCCTGAATCGCGTGGACCGTCCCTTGCTCATTATTCGAGCCCGGAGAGACAATTGAGCTGAGAGGTCCACCCATAGCGTCATCATCACAGCATGCCAACGATGACTGAAAGGAGGCTCTCATGGATGTCCTGCTCATCGTGGTACTGGCGTTTGTCGGATACCTCGCCATGTACCACCTCTACGGCCGCTTCATCGGGCGCCGCATCTTCGCCCTGGCCAAAGAGGCACAAACGCCGTCCGTGGAATTCGAGGACGGCATGGATTACGTTCCCACCAAAAAGGAAATCATCTTCGGGCATCACTTCACTTCCATCGCCGGCACCGGACCCATCGTGGGTCCGGCCATCGCCATTATCTGGGGATGGGTGCCGGCCTTGCTGTGGGTCTTCCTGGGAAGCGTTATCATGGGTGCGGTCCATGATTTCGGTGCCCTGATCATCTCCATGCGCAATCAGGGAAAATCCATTTCCGACTATACGGCCAAATATATCAACCCGCGAACCAAATTTCTATTCTTCCTGATCGTCTTTCTGGAGTTGTGGATCGTCATCGCCATTTTCGGACTTGTGATCGCAGTGATTTTCGCCATGTACCCCCAATCTGTGCTGGCGGTCTGGGTGGAAGTTCCCATCGCCATCGGCCTCGGTTACCTGATCTACCGCAAAGGTGCCAACGTAATGACCTGGTCCATCTACGCCGTTCTGGCCATGTACGTCTGCGTCTTCCTGGGTCCCTACCTGCCCTTTAAAATGCCGGCCATCGGAGGCATCCCGCCCACAGGGGTCTGGACGATCATTCTGTTGATCTATGCTTTTTGCGCTTCGGTGCTGCCGGTCACCACGCTGCTCCAACCCCGGGATTTCATCAATTCCCACCAGCTGCTGATCGCCATGGTACTGCTCGTGCTGGGGGTGTTGTTTGCCGGCTTGGGAGGTGACCTTCGGTTGGTGGCACCCGCCGTGCAGACCATGCCGGCCGAAGCGCCGCCCATGTGGCCCTTCCTGTTCATCACCATCGCCTGCGGTGCCATATCCGGTTTCCACGCCCTGGTGTCTTCCGGCACTTCCGCTAAACAGGTGCGCAGTGAAGACGACGCCTTGTTCGTGGGCTACGGCTCCATGCTGATGGAGGGTGCCCTGGCCACCCTGGTGATTATCGCCGTCGCGGCCGGGATCGGCATGGGCTATACCACTAAAGACGGAACGACCCTGACCGGTGTCGCGGCCTGGACCACCCATTACGCCTCATGGGCTTCGGCCGCCGGGTTGGGATCCAAAATCAGCGCCTTCGTGGATGGCGCCGCCAATATGATCATGGCCGTTGGTATACCCAAAACCTTTACCCTGGCCATCATGGCGGTATTCGTGGCTTCTTTTGCCGGAACCACTTTGGATACGGCTACCCGTATTCAGCGCTATGTGATCGGAGAACTCGGCGGCAGCTTGAATATGCCCTTTCTGACCGAACGCTACACCGGCACCTTGGTCGCGGTGGGCAGCGCCCTGATCCTGGCTTTTGCCACCGGCGCCAGCGGCAACGGTGCCCTGAAGCTCTGGCCCCTGTTCGGGGCTGTCAACCAGACCCTGGCCGCACTGGCCCTGATCATCATTACACTCTATCTCAAAGCCCAGGGCGGACTGAAATGGCTGGTGGCGGGGATTCCGGCTGTTTTTATGCTGGTCATGACCATCTGGGCGGTTACCATGAACCAGTTTACATTCGGAGCGAGCCATAACCTGCTGCTGCAAATCGTTAACTTCATCATCCTGGTCATCGCCGTCTGGATTGCTATCGAGGGGGCCATCAAGTTTTTTTCACCTCGGGATTTGTCAAAGACCCCCGCGCCGGCGGCCATGTGACCGGCATCCGTATGACGATATGGCGTCTTTTCGAAGACGCCATATACATCAATATTGGAATAGCCTGATAGTCATTCATCTTTTTATAAAGGAGCACGGCATGTCAAAAGCCATCGGAAAGCCAAAATCACCACACCGTCGCGTCGTGTTCTCCTTTCACGCTCCCGAAGCCAATATCGTCTCCCTCGTGGGATCATTCAACGACTGGGATCCAAACCGGCACCCAATGCAGAACAAAGGGCATGGTCTTTGGAAAAAGGCCGTGACGCTGCCTCAGGGAGAATATGAATACAAGTTCTGGATCGATGGGCAGTGGAAAGAAGATCCACGGAATCACCGAACATCGCCCAACGCCTATGGAACCAGGAACAACATTGTCAGCGTGAACGTCGAATAACCTTTTTCCCAGGGCATGCGACGCGGCCGCGGTATGGACTTTTTCGGTTCGCCGCTGCCCGGTCAGGGGCCGATTGCCGCACTCTGGACAAAGGAGACACATCATGGCTGCAACAAAAACGATCGGGATTTTAACCGGTGGCGGCGATGTGCCGGGGCTGAATCCCTGCATCAAGCAACTCGTCACCCGCGCCGCCCACTGTCAGTTTTCCGTTCTGGGAATCCGCCGAGGATGGCAGGGTCTATTGGCTTACAACCCGGACGACCCGTCCTCGTATGAAAAAAACCTGCAACCGCTGACCCCTGCCGATGTTCGCACCATCGACCGCTCCGGCGGAACGATCCTGCACACCTCGCGCACCAATCCCAGCGCCGTTGCCTTCCCGGCCGCACCGGACTTCCTTAAACCCCAGTATGCGTCGGAGGAGCCCAAGAAAGATTTCACCGCCCACATTCTGGCCAACCTGGCCCGCCTGGAGATCGACACCCTTGTTCCGATTGGAGGAGACGACACGCTGTCTTTCGCCGGTCGCCTGCACCGGGAAGGCTTTCCGGTGGTGGCCATTCCGAAAACCATGGACAACGATGTCGTGGGCACGGATTACTGCATCGGATTTTCAACCGCCATTACCCGCAGCGTCAATTTTATTCATGCCCTGAGAACGTCGAGCGGCTCCCACGAGCGCATTGCCGTGGTGGAGCTTTTCGGGCGCTACTGCGGAGAAACATCGCTGGTTTCCGCCTATCTGTCCGGGGCCGATCGGGCCGTTATTTCCGAAGTTCCATTTGAACCCGATCGGCTGGCACGGTTTCTGGCAGACGACCGCGCCAAAAACCCCAGCCGCTATGCCATGTTGACCATCAGCGAAGGGGCCAGCACCATCGGCGGCGACATAATCCTGAGCGGCCGGGCCGATGCTTTCGGTCATCGTAAACTCGGCGGCATCGGGGCCTGGACCGCCGAAGCCATCAAAGAACTGACCGGCATCAACATCATCTACCAGCCGCTGTTTTACCTGATGCGCAGCGGATCACCGGATTCGCTGGATTTGATGGTGGCCCGCAATTTTGCCAATCTGGCGATTCAGCTGATCGACGGGCAGCTCACCGGCCGCATGGTCGCCTTGCAGGGCGGTTGCTACACGGATATCCCACTGGAGGACATCAGCAAGGGGGTCAAACGCGTCGATGTAGATGCCTTTTATGACCCGGCCGCATACCGGCCCGACATTCGGCAGGTGACCGGCAACCCCATGTTTCTCTACTAAGAAGGGAGACCTCCGCAATGAAAACCACCATCAGTGCCTTCCGGGCCGATCTCGGCGGTATCGGCGGCCATCTGCGACCCAGCGCCACGGTCTGCAGCGCGGTTTCCGACTATGTGCGAAGTGAACTCCATTCCTTATTGAAGGATACTGATATCAGCTTTACGGGCGACGATATGACGATCGTGGCAACGCATACCCAGGGGTGCGATGACCGCGCCGTACATGAGGGGCTGATGGAAGCTTTGCGCTGCGGTGCCCGCCAGGCAGCGGAGGAAGGCCTGTACGGCGCTGGTCAGGACCTGTATCGCGAGGCCTTTTCAGGCGCCGTCAAGGGTTTGGGGCCGGGCATCGCCGAAATGTGTTTCGAAGAACGTCCCAATGAAGCGTTTCTCGTTCTGACCGCCGACAAAACCCGCCCCGGCGCCTTCAATCTGCCCCTCTACCTGGCATTTGCCGATCCCATGGTCTGCGCCGGGCTGTTGCTTTCCAGAAAACTGCACCAGGGATTTCGCTTCGTGATCATGGATGTGGCGTATGCCGCGCATGACCGGGTCGTGAGCCTGGAAGCGCCGCAGGACCTCTACGACATGGCGGCCCTTCTGCGGAGCCCCGAGCGCTTTGCCATCGAAGCGATCTTCTCGCGCACCACCGGAGACCAATCGGTGGCCGTCAGCACGGCCCGGCTGCACAATGTCGCCGGATTTGTCACGGGCCGCGACGACCCCGTGGCCATCGTTCGCGTGCAGGATCACTTTCCGTCCACCGGCGAAGTTTTAGCCCCTTACGCCATCGGTCCCTTCGTTCCGGGTTTTTTGCGTGGCAGCCATGCCGGGGCTTTACTGCCGGTCCGTCGCAACACGG
Source organism: Desulfobacteraceae bacterium (assembly GCA_014237395.1). Classification (GTDB taxonomy): domain Bacteria; phylum Desulfobacterota; class Desulfobacteria; order Desulfobacterales; family UBA5852; genus JABZFP01. The sequence continues at coordinate 107,356 of JABZFP010000008.1, forward strand.
GGGTTTCGTTTTTTGACGGCCCCCCCATTGTCTCCGGTGCCGCTTTTTGCGTCAAACAGGCCCGCCTGACCGATGCGGTGGATGTTTTCGACCACCCCTTCTGGGATCACGCGGCCCGCCAGATTGCCGAGAAAACATTATCGATTCGTCGTCAGGGGTTTTTCGGCAATGCCATGCTGACCTTGGATGAGCTCTCCCAAAGCGATATCATTAACATTATCAGGGAATTGGATGATCGTTTTGTCACGCGCAAACCCAAAGCGAGCTGACGTTAAAGCCGGAAGGGAGGACGCTTACCGGTTGGTAGGCCGATGTCCTACCCATTATGCCGTTCATCTGAATTGGCGCCCAAAAGAAAGTCGATTGAAATGGAACTCCAGTTAAAGCGCATCTATCTCCGGTGGCTTACAGCCGTCGCCCTCGTGTGGAGCGGAGGCCGAGTGTTACAGCACGTCATGCCCGGGTTGGGCGCGCCCCCTCATGTGAGTGTATCCAGCGGACCGGCCCTTTTCATCCTCACAGCGGTATGCGCGCTGGCCGGTCCGATTCTCTACCGCACCCTGTTCGCCTATCATAAACGCGCATGCGTCCAGATCTCCACGACCGCATTTATCCGCTTCGAACGCGATCTGATTCTGATCGGCATGGCCGCGCTTGCGCTTGCCATGGTAGCGGATATGCTGGCGGTGACTTCCTTTTACCGCTCCGGCACCCTGCTGATCGCACTCTATGCGGCCTATTGTGGTTTCCCTTCGCAAAAACGGCTTACACTCGATCGGCGCCTTTACCGCGTTGCCGCCGATCATCGCAAACCGCCAACGCTCGTCGTGCACCGTAATCCCGCTGTCCGTCAGACAAGAGCGTCTAAGGCGAGGTAACCATGGTCGTCAGGCTGAAAAATCGTCTACAATCCTGGTGGACGAGTGCCGACGCCGTCATGCGCGGCAAGGCCGTCGAGTCCGTCGCGTACGAAATCGATGAACTGGTCAATATCTTCGGCATCCTGGTTTTGGGGGCCTTCATCGGAATTCCGTCACCACCGGTGCATGTCAGCATGGAACTGCTGCCCCTGATGGACGAGGAGTTGGCCGTCATGCTCGATCGGATCATGACGGCCCACGATCCGCTGGGCGATTTGTTCTCCGTATTCTCGATCGATTGATAAGGAGCCCCATGCCGCCAATCCTTCATTTTTTTATCGGCAAAGGCGGGGTCGGCAAATCCACGACATCCGCCCTGACCGCCGTTCATCTTGCCCGCTCGGGCCGAAAAACCCTCCTGGTTTCCCTAGACCCGGCGCACAACCAGCGGGATATTTTCCGGCAGCCTTTTTCTGACAAACCGGTCCCGGTTTGTCAGAACCTGGTCGTGAAAGAAATCGATGTCGACCAGTGGATAAAGCGCTATCTGAAAAAAAGCACGGACCTCATCAAAAGGGCCTATGCCTACCAGAGCGCCTTCAACATTCAACGCTATTTCAACGTCCTCAAGCTCTCTCCGGGCCTGGAAGAGTACGCCCTGCTGCTTGCCTTCGACGACACCCTCACTCACGGTGGCGCCCTGGACGACATTCTTTTCGACATGCCGCCCACCGCCTTGACCCTGCGCTTCTTCTCGCTGCCCGTCATTACCCGCCTGTGGCTGAACGAGCTGCTCGCACTGCGATCCAAAATTTACGAGCGCAAAAAAATCGTCTCAAAAATCAAATTCAAATCCATGGCCATCGAGCAGGATAAAGTAAAATCCCGCCTGCAGACCCTGATCGAAGACAGCCGGCACCAGAGTGCGCGCTTCACCTCCCCATCCACCCGTATCGATCTGGTTCTCAACAACGACCCCCTGTCCTGTTCGGAGGCCATGCGTATCATCAAAAAAATGCACGAGATCAGCATCCCCATCACCCGCCTGCTGCTCAATCGGTGCCTCCCGGGCGAGATCATCGAAAAGCACAGTCGGGCTCTTGAAGCCTATCCCATCTGGCGATTTCCTCAAAGCGACGACCGATTGACAGGTCTCCCCGCCCTGGAAGGTTATCTCCATCGCCATACGGGTCTGTTCACCATCCACGGCATGGCGGTAGCCGGATAGACGAAATCGTCTTCGAGCCATATGGCGTCGCATCCTTTTCGAAGCCGGATTTCCGGCCGGCGAAATCGCGTTATCAAACTTCGCAATTTTTCGAATCGGGGTGTAACAAATCTTCGAAAACAACGTGAAATAAGGTTCTGCCTTAAATCAATATTCTTTATCATATTGTTATTTATGTACAAAATTCTACCTCAGGACATGGCACCTTTCCTGCAATGAAAATCCTTACGGTTCACAAGCCATACGTCCTTATGCCGATGTGCGGTGCGCGCAGATCGTACCAACCTATCCAAAGACGGAGGTGTGTCATGACGACGACAAATATCGACAGCCGCTATCTCCCTGGTACATATGCCCAAAAACAGCCGGATGCCGCCCAAAAAGCGCAGTATTACGTACGCCAATGGGAGCAGAAAGAGGCTCAACGAAAACAACGCGGGGAAACATCAGCCGCAATGGCACCCACCGTCTGTTTTTCGCGAAAAATCGGCGTCGGCGCGCTTGAAATTGCGGAAGTATTGGCCCAAAAAACCGGCCAGCGGGTCGCCGACCGGTTGATCCTAGACAAAATCGCCACCGATGCGGAATTGGGCCAGAAAACCGTCACCTTTTTCGATGAACGCCATCCCGGCAAAATGAGTGAACTCGGGGCATTTCTTTTTGGCGAAAAATCGTTCACCATGAGCGATTATTTGCGCAAGCTCTTCAGTGCCGTCATGACGTTGGCCGACACAGAGCCGACCATCTTCGTCGGGCGCGGTGCCCACCTTATTCTGCCGCGGGATCGTGTCCTAGCGGTGCGCCTGATCAGTTCGAAGGAATACCGCATCCAGCGGGTGGCGGCTATTCTCGGCGTATCGGAAGGCGACGCCCGCAAGGAACTGGATGCCGCCGACAAAGAGCAGCGCCGGTTCTTCCAGAAGGCTTTTGGCAAAAAAGACGCCCCGCCCGACGAATTCGATCTCATCATTAATTGTGATTTCCTGCACCAGCCGACATGGGCGGCGGATGTTATCCATCAGGCATTTGTCAGCAAATTTCATCTGGATTGATATCGGGCCACAGGTCGACCCTTTGTTTATCTTCACCGCGGTCTTGAGCCTTTTCAATTACGCCACTTTAGAAAGGAGATGATCATGGATAAAAGCGTCTATAAAATAGTAGAAGTCGTCGGATTTTCCGAAACCTCATGGGAAGATGCCGCTCAAGTGGCCGTATCTGCAGTTGACCGCTCTATTCGCGATATGCGGATAGCCGAAGTCGTAAAAATGGATATGCGCCTGGAAGATAACAGAATCGTGGGCTATCGCACCAAATTAAAAGTTTCCTTTAAATTGGAATGAATGACGAAGGCGTCCATTTTGAACCCGACATGCAGAGGTCTTTAACCCGCGAATGATGCCAGTCCTGTAAGCATTGTGTCGGGTGCATCGCGACTCCTTTAGAAAAAGGAGGTGGCCCATGGTATCTCTGCCAACGATTCTTGTCGCCGTCGACGGCTCTGATCAATCCAGACATACGATTACCTACCTCAGCCGCATCCTCTCGCCTAATGAGGTTGCCCTTGAATTGTTTCATGTGCGGGCCGAAGTGCCGGAGGCGTTCTTTGATGAGGGCGAAACAGCGGCGACCGCGGCCTACGAGACGGAAATCCAAACATGGAAAAGGAGCCGCGGCACGCAGATCAATCGGTTCATGGATGACGCCCAAAAAAGCTTTATGGATGCGGGATTTCCATCCGGTAGTGTTTCCGTTTCCGTCCAATCGCGAAAAATCGGCATTGCCCGCGACATCAGCAGCAAGTCCCACCGCGGCTACGCCGCAGTGGTCATCGGCCGCAATGGTTTCGGCACCCTGCCCGAGTTCATGTTGGGCAGTATTGCGTCCAAACTGGCAGAGGCGATTGCCCATATCCCGTTGGTCATCGTGGGCGGACAGCCCGAAACCCGAAAAGTCATCGTAGCCTATGATCAATCCTGGCGTGTCCGCAAAGGGATGGATAAGGTCAGCGTCCTTTTCTCCCGGTCACTTGAAGACATCCTGTTTTGCCATATTGTGCGTCCCCTGTCAGAGCATCACCCGACCGGTCAATCTTTTTTTACAAGCCACAACGAAGCACACTGGTTGGATGAAAACTCGCGGAAGATCGTGCCGGCGATGGTGACGGCCAAGAAGCATTTGAGCCTTGCAGGATTCGAACCACAGGCGTTTCGCACGGCCATTTTGAAAGAAAAGACCAGCCGTGCGAACGGTGTCTACATGGAAGCCGACACCCTCGGGGCCGGCACCATTATCGTCGGTCGCCGCGGAACCTCGGTGGTGGAAGATTTTGCCATGGGGCGTGTCACGCGAAAAATTCTCTACCTGGCTTTCAACAAAGCCATTTGGATCGTGTAAGACCCCGATCTCCGTTGTTCTGGTGTCAACGCCGCATCGCTTAACTTTCGACAAAGTGAGATGCCCATGGAAGCGCTGAAGGAAACCGCCTCTAAAGCCCAAGATGAAACTTCGAAGCGTGCCGATGATCCGCGCTGGCGCAGGGTCAATCGCGTGATGCGCTTGCACGGCTATAGACCCAATGCCCTGATCGAGACCCTCCACATGGTTCAGGACACCTTCGGTTTCCTGGAAATGGAGGCACTGAAATATGTGGCCAAAACACTTCAGGTTCCCCTCAGCAGAGTCTATGCGGTGGCCACCTTTTATCATTTTTTCTCCCTCAAGCCGCCGGGCAAACACACCTGCGTGGTCTGTATGGGAACAGCCTGCTATATCAGCGGCGCAGCGGAAATCATGCATGAAATGCAAGAGGCCCTGCACATTGAACCGGGCGAAACTACCGCCGACGGGGCTATTTCACTTGTGACGGCACGTTGTTTGGGGTCATGCGGTCTGGCGCCGGCCGTCGTCCTGGACGGCGAGATCAAGGGGAAAATGACACCCGCGGCCGTTCTGGAAACCATAGAAAGGTGGCAAGCCGATGCGTCTGGATGAGATACGCGAGATTGCCCGGATCGAAGCGGATCGCGAGGACGGCTACCGGCACCGCATCAATGTGTGCGTTGCAGCCGGCTGTCTTTCATGTCAGAGCGCTTCCGTCAAAGACGCTTTTGAAAAGGAAATCGCCAAACGGGGCCTGGAAAATTGGTGCCGGGTCAAAGGGGTGGGCTGTCTGGGACTTTGCAGCGGGGGACCGCTGGTGGCGATCGAACCGGCCGGTATTCTCTATCATACGGTTTCGGTTTCCGATGTTTCCGATGTCCTGGAGGCGCTTGACGACGGTCCGCTGGATCGTCTGGTCTGTTCCGGGGAAACGCCGTTTTTTAAACGCCAGAAAAAAATTGTTCTGGAAAATTGCGGACGGATCGATCCGGAACGGCTCGAAGACTACATCGCGGCCGGAGGATACCAGGCCTTGCACACCGCGTTGACGCTCATGACACCGGAAGAGATTACGCGTGAAATCGAAAAAAGCGGATTGCGGGGACGCGGCGGGGCTGGTTTTCCCACGGGGTTGAAATGGTCCACGGTGGCCAAAGCTGATAATGAGACAAAATTTGTCATCTGCAATGCCGATGAAGGGGATCCCGGGGCATTCATGGACCGTAGCGTACTGGAAAGTGATCCCCACCGGGTTCTCGAGGGCATGGCCCTCGCAGCCCGTGCCGTCGGTGCCAATCATGGGTTCATCTATGTGCGGGCGGAATATCCGTTGGCGGTCAAACGCCTTAAAAAGGCCATCGCCCAGGCCGAACACGCTGGATTTCTCGGCAACAACATCTTTCATACGCCTTTCCGCTTCGATATCAACGTCAGGCTTGGCGCTGGCGCCTTCGTCTGTGGCGAAGAGACGGCCCTGATCGCCTCTATCGAGGGGCAACTCGGGAGACCCCGTCCGCGTCCACCTTATCCCGCCGAGGCCGGCCTGTGGGGGTATCCGACATTGATCAACAATGTGGAAACCCTGGCCAATATCGTACCGATTATTCGTGAGGGCAGCCAATGGTTTGCGGGCATCGGCACGGAGAAAAGCAAGGGCACCAAAGTTTTTGCCCTGGCCGGCCGGGTCAACAACACAGGGTTGATTGAAGTGCCCATGGGGACCTCGCTGCGGGAAATTGTTTTTGAGATCGGTGGCGGGATCAAGGAAGGCAAACAGTTTAAAGCCGCCCAGACCGGCGGCCCATCGGGGGGCTGTATCCCGGAGCATTCGCTTGATTTGCCGATGGATTACGAATCCCTGGCCCAGGTCGGCTCGATCATGGGGTCGGGCGGCATGATTGTCATGGACGAGACGTCCTGCATGGTGGATGTGGCCCGGTATTTCATGGAATTCTGTCGATCGGAATCCTGTGGCAAATGTGTTCCCTGCCGGGTCGGGACGACGCAGATTCACGAGTTGCTGGGCAAGATTACAAACGGAACCGGCACGGCCGGGGATCTGACCAAACTCGAGGAACTGTGTGACCTGGTCAAACACACTAGCCTGTGCGGTCTCGGACAAACCGCACCCAATCCGGTAATGAGTACCCTGCGTCATTTCCGCGAGGAATATCGGGCTCATATCGAAGACCGGTTTTGTCCCGCCGGCGTCTGCCGAATGGGCCGTGGAAAGGAGGGGGAATGACCATTCCGGCATATCCGACATTCCCGAGAGGCGATTCTGAGCTCGGCAAGCCGGTCGGTATCCTGACGTTGAAAATCGACGACCGCGATGTCAGTGCGCGCCGGGGCGAAACCATTCTGGAAGTCGCACGTGAAAACGATATTTTTATTCCCACGCTCTGTTATCTGGAGGGCCTTTCCAGCTTAGGTGCCTGTCGCCTGTGTCTTGTAGAGATCAAAGGGGTTACCAAGCTTTTGCCGGCCTGTGTCACGCCGGTCCGCCAGGATATGGAGGTCGTCACGGATTCGGAACGCTTGCGGCGTTATCGACGCATGATTCTGGAACTGATTTTCAGTGAGCGCAACCATGTCTGTTCGGTGTGTGTTTCCAATGGTCATTGTGAACTGCAGACGTTGGCCCAAAAACTCGGTATGACCCATGTGCGTTTCGATTACCTTTATCCCCGGCTCGCCATCGACGCTTCCCACGAGCGGTTTTCAATAGATCATAATCGCTGTGTGCTATGCATGCGGTGCGTCCGCGTGTGCGATGAAATCGAAGGGGCGCATACCTGGGATATCATGCATCGCGGCATTTCCGCCCGGGTGATCACGGATTTGAATCAACCCTGGGGGGAATCGGAAACCTGCACCGGTTGCAGCAAATGTGTGCAGGTATGCCCGACGGGGGCGCTTTCCGAAAAAGGCAAGTCGGTTGCTGAAATGGTCAAGCATAAGGAATTTCTGCCTTATCTGCAGATCATGCGTCGCAATGAACGTTAGCCAACAGAGGCACCTATGGGCAAAATACGGATGGCGACATCATGGCTGGACGGCTGCTCCGGCTGCCATATGTCCTTGCTGGACATGGATGAGCAACTGATCGATATCGTTGGTAAAGTTGACATCGTGTATGGCCCCCTGGTGGACGCCAAGGTCATTCCGGAAGGGATCGATGTGGTATTGGTGGAAGGGGCGGTCAGCACTGACGCGGACGTGGAAAAGCTTCGGTTGCTGCGCGAGCGATCGGCCATCCTGGTCTCGCTGGGCGACTGCGCCGTCACCGCCAATGTCCCGGGGATGCGCAACCGGTTTCCCCTCGCGGAAGTGCTCAAGCGCGGGTACGAGGAAAACGCGCCCCTGAACGCGCAGATACCCCGGGAAGACCTTCCGCACCTTTTGGATAAGGCTCGGCCGCTGCACGAATTCGTCCCGGTGGATGTATTTTTGCCGGGCTGTCCGCCACCGGCGGATGCCATCGTCTATATGCTGCAAGAGCTGCTTGCGGGCCGGATCCCTGATCTGAGTAATAAATCCCGGTTCGGCGCCTGAAAGCGACGGAGGTTTCCCCATGGGAAAACAACTGGTCATCGAGCCGATCACGCGCATCGAGGGACACGGTAAAATCACCATTACCCTGGATGACCAGGGTAACGTCAGCGATGCCAAGTTCCATGTGACCCAATTCAGGGGTTTTGAAAAATTCTGCGAGGGCCGGCCCTATTATGAAATGCCCTCCTTGGTGGAACGCATCTGCGGCATTTGCCCCATCAGCCATTCTCTTGCTTCGGCCAAAGCCTGTGACGCTATTTTGGGCGTGCGGGTGCCCGAGACCGCGGTTAAGCTGAGGCGTCTGCTCAACTGTGGCGAATTTATCGGGTCGCATGCCCTGAGCTTTTTTCATTTGTCTTCGCCGGACTTGCTGTTGGGCATGGACGCCGATCCGTCTGCACGCAATATCATGGGCGTCCTGGAAGCCAACCCGACCCTGGCACACGACGGCATTCAGCTGCGCAAGGTGGGCCAACTGGTCATCGAAGCCTTTGCGGGCAAGCGCATTCATCCCTCGTGGGTGGTTCCGGGGGGTGTCAATGCTGCGCTGACCCGGGAAGATCGCGACAAGATCGTGGGTTTGCTCCCCGAGGCCAAGACCGCAACGCTGGCCGCGTTGGGATGGTTCAAGGATGTGCTCAAAAATTTCCGTGACGAAATTGCCTCGTTTGCCAATTTCCCGACGCTTTTTATGGGATTGGTCAAGGAGGACGGCAATTTGGCGCTCACCGACGGAACCCTGCGGGTGATCGATGCCAAGGGGCAAATTGTGGCGGAGCATATTGATCCGAAAGATTACGCGGCGTATATCGGGGAATCGGTGGAAGCGTTTTCGTATTTGAAATCCCCCTATTACAAACCGCTGGGCTATCCCGAAGGAATTTACCGGGTGGGGCCAGCCGCCCGTCTGAATGTTTGCAGCGGGTGCGGGACCTCCCTGGCAGACCAGGAGTGGGCGGAATTCAGAAGTTATGAACGTGGGCCGCTCTTGAGTTCCTTCTACAACCATTATGCCCGGCTGATCGAAATCCTATACTGCCTCGAAACCATCGAAAGGCTCATGGCGGACCCCGCCATTCTCAATCCGGAGGGCATCAGGGCCCATGCCCAACCCAATTTCGGTGAAGGCATCGGTTGCGTCGAAGCGCCGCGCGGCACCCTTTTTCATCACTATCGCGTGGATCGTAACGGACTGATGACCTGGGCCAACATGATCGTCGCCACCGGCAACAACAATCTGGCCATGAACCGGGGAGTCCAGCAGGTGGCCGAGCGATTCATCAGCGGCAAGGAAATTTCGGAGGGGGCCTTAAACCGCATGGAAGCAGTGATTCGCGCTTTTGACCCCTGTTTGAGCTGCTCGACCCACGCCGTTGGCCGGATGCCGCTTTTGATCGAGTTGATCGCCGCCGACGGCACCTGTCTGGACACGGTGCAACGCGGCGGATGAAACCCATACTGGTCATCGGATGCGGCAATCCGCTGCGGTCGGATGACGGCGTTGGCCGGTACGCCGCCCGGCAGATTGCGGCAACCGTTCCGCAAGACGATGTGGCTGTGCTTGTCCGGCACCAGTTGACGCCGGACCTGGCGGAACCGGTGTGCAAGACCTGTCTCGTGATCTTCATCGATGCCAGCTGTGAAGACCCGCCGGGGAAAATCCATTCCCGCCGCCTTGTCCCGGAAGCGGCGTTGCCAGGCCTGCTGATGCATCACCTGACACCCGCCGGCCTGCTGGCCTATACAAAATCGCTTTATGGCAATTGCCCACCGGCTGTGCTCTATTCCGTGGGCGCCAGGTGTTTCGAATTTGGCGAAGTGCTTTCCGATGAGGTATATCGCTGTTTACCGGAATTGATGACACGTATCCGCCGGCGGATAATACGGCAGACCGCCTAATCGAATAATCCGGGCTAATTTGTAAGATCAAGGGTGTCCTGAGAAGACTTTCACTTCCACGCCGTCTGCCCTGTTGGCAGGATTAAATTGAGCGGTAAAGGCCATCAGGACTGCCGAAGGCGATCGTGTTACGAATTGAATTAAATCGAAACGCTGTCGGGCATTTGGGCAATGATTGACGAATCCGCAGGATAAAAAGATAGGAGGACTATCATGCCAATGGATATCAAGAGGATTCTTTATGCCACCGATTTGTCCTATAATTCAGTCAATGCGTTTGATTATGCCATAAACCTGGCTATCAAATTTGACGCTGAGATTACCATATTGCATGTGATGGATGAAATTGAGGGAACATCATTAAATATGGTCAGTTTATATCTCCGCGAGGCGCAAATGGAAGAAAATTTACAAAAGAAGAGGACGCGCATTCGTGAAGAGATTAAAGATCATTTAAATGGATTTATCGACCGAAAAGCTGCCGATAATCCTGAAATCGCCAATAGAATAAAATCGATAGAAATCTGCAAAGGTTACCCGGCGGAGGAGATCATCAAAAAAGCCGATGATTTTCACTGCGATGTCATCGTGATGGGCACTCATGGGAAAGGTATTGTAAGTCAGGCCTTTTTCGGAAGTGTCGCCAAAAAAGTCCTGAGACGAATTCGTAAACCTGTTTTTATCGTCCCTTTGCCCAAGGAATAGACGGGCGGAATTGTATTCACCCCTAAGCGACCCTGCCGTTCACTGCAGGATCGCTTGTCAAACCATCACGACGGCATATTTCCTCTCTGATGCCCTGCCGTATAGACCTTTTGGCAACAAGGCGCGCCGGTTAACCGGCCACCATTTGTGCTGCCGTTTTATGGTGGGCGCGTTGATTTCCCTTGTCGGCGGTTTCTTCTTTTTCATAGGCCGACGCCAAAAGTTCCGCCACGTGGTGCACGGGGGTCGCACATCCGGCATGGTAGAGCCCTTCCTCGATCTGCATGCGGCAGGCCCCGCAACTCGTCAGCACCATGTCGGGCGATACAGCGAGGATATCAGCAATTTTTTTATCCCGTATTTTACTTGAAAGCGCGTAATGCGTCAGGCTGAAGGAACCGGCACTGCCGCAGCAGCGATCGGGTTTTTTCATTTCCTTAAGGGTAACACCGGGAATACCCTGTATGACTTCCCGTGGCTGGGTGCTGACACCAACCCCCCTGACCATGTGGCAGGGATCGTGGTAGGTGACGGTGCGATTCATCGCTGCGGCGGGCTTGCGGAAACCACCCCGATCCACGAGATACTGGCTGACGTCATAGGCCTTCTCGGAAAACGCTCTGGCCTTGTCGGCGTAGTCGGGATCGTTTTCCAGAAGGTCCGGGTAGTGATGCACCCAGGCATCGATGCCGGTGCCGCAGTGGGTGATGACAGCGTCGCAGTCATAGCGGGAAAGCACATCGATGTTATAACGGGCGATCCTGCGGGCCGTTTCGATGTCACCACTCATGATCACGGGAATGCCGCAGCAATGCTGGTCCTTGGGTGTAATCACCTCGATGTCATTGGCGGTCAGTGCCTTGATGACGGCGTGGCCCGCATCGGTATAGATGTAGTTCAGCATGCAGCCGGTAAAAAACACCACTCGGGCTTTGGGATTTTCGACCGGGGTGACCTCGGATACCTGGGAAAGAAGAGACTTGGGTGCCAGCGGCCGTATCACCCGCCGCATGTCGAGGCCGATCGGGAGCCGGGGTTTGACGAAATCCGTATCGTTGACCTTTTTAAGTCCGAAACCCTGTAATGTGCTGCCCAGCCGCATTCCCGCTTTAAATTGCCCCGGGTGCTTGAGCACGTTAAAAATATATTTCTTGATCGTCGGCAGTCCCTTTTCCCTGGCAATGGCCGCCCGGGCTGCAAGAATGATCTTGTCCGGCCGAACCCCGCAGGGACAGTTCTCGGCACAGGCCTGGCATGTCAGGCAAAGGCTGAAGATTTCTTCGATGCGCGGTGTATAGTCCAGCCGTCCCTCGAGAAGGTCTTTGGCAAGTTTTATTTTACCCCGGGCAACACTCCATTCGGCCATGTCCTCCTTGTAGATGGGACAAACCGCCTGGCAGTTGCCGCATTTCATGCATTTTGCTATCTCGGCGTTGATGGTTTCCAGCAGGTCATAGTAGGACATGGTCACCTCTCAGATCGTTACCACTTTTCCGGGGTTGAGAATGTTATCCGGATCGAGCGCCCGTTTCACCGCCTTGAGTGCTTCTATTCCGGATTCGCCGAACTCATTGAGCAGATATTTCTGCTTGGCGATGCCGATGCCGTGCTCGCCTGAGAGGGTGCCTCCCAGTTTGATGGCGGCATCGAAGATTTCATCGACGGCTTTATGAACCCGTGCCATCTCGTCAGTGTTGGCCTCATCCGTGATGATCGTGGGATGCAGGTTGCCATCGCCGGCATGGCCGAAAGTACCGATGGTAAGGTTGTATTTTTCAGCGACCGCACGGATGGCGCGGATCATATCCGGCACCTTGCTGCGCGGCACGGTGGCATCTTCTAGAACCGTCGTAGGGCTTAGTTGGGCCAGGGCGGGCAGCGCCGCACGCCGGGCCGCCAGGAGACCGTCTCGTTCCGCGGCGTTGGCCGCGATCTTCAAATTGCCGTTGTTGGCCTTGCACACGCGGGCGACGGCGTCCATTTCCTTCTCGACGACCTCGGGGATACCGTCCACTTCAATGACCAATATGGCTTCGGCATCGATCGGCAGACCGAGGTGCAGGAAATTTTCAACGGTTTTGATCGTAACGTTGTCCATGATTTCCAGTGTGGCGGGAATCACTTTGCTTTTGATGATCCCGGACACGGTCTGGGCGGCATCATCGATGGAGGTAAAGGTCGCCGTGGCCGTCTTGCGCGCTTCGGGCGCCGGAATCAGTTTGGAAATGATTTTGGTGATGATACCGAGGGTTCCCTCGGAGCCGACAAACAGTTTGACCATGTCATATCCGGATACGTTTTTGACCGTTTTGCCGCCACAGGTCATGATCTTCCCATTGGCCAGAACGACTTCGAGTCCCATGACATAGTGTTTGGTCACGCCGTATTTTAGACCCCTCAAACCGCCGGAGCATTCCGCCACGCTGCCGCCCATGGTAGCGGTGTCCACCGACCCCGGATCGGGTGGATACATCAGCCCGTGTTCGGCGACGGCCGCGTTCAGTTCCGCGATAATGACCCCCGGTTCACTGGTGGCCGTAAGGTTTTCCACATCGATCTCCAGGATTTTGTTCATCTTCAGCATCACCATTACAATCCCTTTCTTCAGGGGAATGGTACCGCCGCTGAGATTCGTTCCGGAGCCGCGCGTATAAACGGGCACGTTGTACTTATTGGCAAGGGTCACAATGGCCTGGACATGGTCAGTGCTCTCCGGGATGACGACGACATCGGGGAGCCCCGTCGGCATGTCCGGGGTTGCGTCGAACGTGTAAGATTCGAGATCTTCCTTTTCGGTCTTTACGGCATTTTTGCCGATGGCTTGCCTGAGCTCTTTAATGAGGTCCTTGACCACCATCTCGTTCTCCTCTCTTTCGGTAAAAAGCTGCCTTTACATGGCTGTCCATAGGGTTATCGAAAGCTTTTGAAAAAAAGATCTTATTCTTTCAATGCGGCGGATTTGACTTGTTTTTCAAATGTTCCGCCAATGCCTCCGCAATGTGAAAAACGGATATTCGGTCGCCCCGCTTCAGGGCCCCGCCGCGCAGCTGCATGACGCAACCCGGACATTCGGTGACCAGCAGGTCGGCACCAGTGGCCTCAAAATCGTCAAGTTTGCGGGTCAGAATCTGCGAAGAAATTTCCGGGAACTTACCGGAATAGGTGCCGCCGAACCCGCAGCAGGTTTCCTCTTCCGCCGCCGGTATAAAGGTAATCCCTGCTTTGCGGATAAGGGCCTTGGGCGCGTCGTGTTCCCCCATCCCGCGGCACAGGTGGCAGGGCGCATGATAGGTCGTGCGCTGTCCGGCCCCCTTGAATAACGCGGGATCGATTTGAAGAACGTTCTGCACAAACTGACTGAAGGTGATCACCTTGTCGGAAAAAGCCCGCGCCCGATCCGTCCAGACGGGGTCGTCTGCGAAAAGTTTCGGAACTGCGTTTTTCAGATGCGAAGCGCATGAAGCACAGAGGGTGAGGATATAGCTATAATCTCCCTGCTCAAAGGCCGCTATGTTCTGAATGGCAACGGCCCTAGCGGCATCCTTTTCCCCCATCATCTGAAGTGGGAGGCCGCAACAGGTCTGGTCCATGGGAAAGGCGAAATCCACGGGCTGGTCGCCCAGCACCTTTACCCCGGCTTCCAATTGTTCCGGATAAACGAAATCCTCCACGCAACCGGAAAATAGCGCCACACGATAGTGGGCGTTTACAGGATCCGGTTTGATGTCTTCCCAACGGTCCCGGAAGGGTGTTTCGGCAATGGCCGGCAAGGTCCGGAAATCATGGTCCTTAGCAAAGATAAACGGTAGATGGCGCATGTAGGCCGTGCCGCCGGTAATCGGTTTCTGGGCCTTGGACGCGGAGCGCAGCAGCCCGTGGAACAGTTTGCGGTTTTTGAGCATGATCCGCATCAACTGGCTTTGCAGGGGATGCCCCTCTTCGTCCTGGATGCGGGCGTGGACTTCCTTGATCAGGCGCGGCAGGTCGATGCCGGCCGCGCAGACCGCCTTGCAGGCCCCGCAGTTGATGCAGTTTTGCACCAGGTGCTTGGCCTTGTCGCGGCCATGAAAAAAATAGGTGCTGATCAGCCCGATGGCGCCGATGTAGATGTGCCCGTACTGGTGGCCTCCCACCATGCGGTAGACCGGACAGACATTGGCGCAGGC
>JABZFP010000029.1 GCA_014237395.1 Desulfobacteraceae bacterium
TCACAGTCTTGCAGCAGTTCGTCAATGAGGGCGTCCTGCTTGGATTTCTTACTGGCCATCGCCTTCTCCTTTGAGTAAGGTTATTGATAACCAGTTACACAGTTATTTGTACACCCTCTTGAAGTGGAATTGATTCATAAAGACCAGAGCACCTATTGGGCTGAAATCCGCGCCAAAATATCAGCCGATACGGATCGCCCCTTAAAGATCATTTGCATCATCAAAGAGATCAGCGACCGAAAAAAGATCGAACAAAAACAGGTCGAACTGATCAAAAGCCTTGGAGAAGCTCTGGCCGAAAAAGAGAATTTACTAAAGGAAAACAAGCTTTTAATGAAACTGCTGCCGATATGCAGCGGATGTAAACGGATTCGGGATGAAAACGGGCGCTGGTGGCCGCTGGAAGCCTATATCACAAAGCACACCGATAGTGATATCACCCACACCCTTTGTACCGATTGTTCCGAAATATATATGGAGCTTTGACGCCACTCCCGGCAACTAGAATGAATTAATCCGTTTTGCCATGGACGCCCAAAAGGGCCGATGTGAAACACTTAAGCCTGTTATTACTTTGGCAATTTTTCAACCCCAGTTTCGATGTTTTATGCGCGTTTGGGTTCTATCTCCATTTTGTGACCTCCGGCACCTTAATAATCGCCGATATCGATTGCAATGAAGGCGAACCGGACAGCATCTATGCGCCGCGGCCCGCGGCTCTTCTTCCTTCGCGTCGTCGTAGCCGGACGGTATTATTGGAGCGACACGTCTTTTCGGCCGAGTTGACGTTGCGGCCTATACCAGCGCCGAGCGGATGTTTACTTCCGAAGTAAGGGTCCGATGAACCGGGCAGCGCCTTGCGATCTGATGAAGCCGCTTGCGCTGGATCTCATCGAGATCGCCTTTTAGGCGGATTTGACTCTGGATCTCGTCGAGCATCACATTACGGGTCTCGCAGTCTTCACAATCCTTCGCATAGATCCTTGCGTGGCTTAACTGCACTTCGACATCCTGCAAGGCCCAACCTTTCCTTTCCGCATACATGCGGAGGGTGATCGAAATTCAAGCCCCCAGAGCCGCCAGCAAGAACCCGTACGGGCCCGGACCAAGGTCCGAGCCACCGAAGGATGCCTCCTTGTCGGCGATGAGCCGATGCTTTCCGGCGTTAATGATTTGAGCGAAGCGCTCGCCCGGCATTGACCGCACGATGACGTAGGGATCCATGGTTGCCTCCCGCGTTGTTTTAGTGAAATACCATTTTCAGGGTCCGACGCGGTGCCACACCGCGCCGGCCTGTGCGCCAACCCCTTATTTTACCCGGAGCGGATAAGGGGGCGTCGGAATGATGGGACAGAAGTATGTATAATTGCCTTTGGACAGGTTGACCGTGAAGCTGCCCTCTTCACCGTTTTTGAGCAGAATGACTTTCATGCTCGAATCATCCGTGGTGACGTTGTTCTGCCCGCTGTTAAAGACAAAGCCCGCGTCCTTGCCAGACCAATTCTTCACAACGAACGTGTACTTGCCTGCCTGGATGTCGAAAACATCACCTTGAGTCTCAAAATAGCCCGGCTTTTCGATGATCGTAATGGTGCGGGACTGATCCGCCGCGGCCATTGAAGAAATGAGACAAAGGCTGACGAAGATGAACATAAAACCGATCGTTGAAATTCTTTTCATGGCGACCTCCCTATATGGTTTATCCGACGTGGTCGGATCCTGGCTCCTGTAACGTGCCCCATTTTTTGGGATTTTGCCAGGGGCCAGAGCTTTGATTGAATGAAATGCTGTGACGCTCATTAATTCAACTCCAATAGGCTTAAGGTTTCTTCGATTACGCTGCCGGCTTCAGCGCACGACGACTTGACCGGATGGCCTTCTCGGCTTCGGAAGTGGTCCAAACCGTATTGGCCAGGTAGCGGAAGTTGATCATTGCGGCCGCGTAGCCGTCCCCTTCGGGCAGTTTGGCCGCTGCCGTGGCATCTTTGACCACGGCCACTTCGAAACCCTGCTCCAGCAGTTCCCGCATATGGGACTCCACGCAGAGATTGGCCGACATGCCCGCAAGGATCACCTTGCCGATATTTCGCTTGCGGAGCTGTAAAACCAGATCGTTGGATTCGGGTCCGTAAACCTTGTGCGGGCTCACGACCACGGTGGCGCCATCTTCGATGTAGGTCTTGTAGCGCTCGAGCCAGTCAGCCCCCGACCCCTTGAAACCCTCCAGGCTCAGCGGTCCTTTGCGGTCGAACATGCCGATGTTGTGCATCAGGGCTTCCAGCGTTCCCTCGAACTGCCAACCGTGGTCTGCAGGGTAGTAGTAGTGCGGCGAGACAAAGACCGTCAGCCCTATTTCCTTGGCGGTGCGAAAGAGCCTGTCGATATTCTCCACCGTGTTGTTTTCGGTTACGCTCTCGCCAACAACCCCCCATGTGACGCCCGCAGGGCTCAAGAAATCGTTTTGGGGGTCGATGATGACCATTGCCGTATGTTCGATGTCGATTTTCATTCCCGGATTCGGTAGTGCCATGTCAGCCTCCTATTACTTTTGTGGATTGCCGATCATCTCGGCATTGAATTGCATCGTGTTGAGATTGGTAACGCTGACTTCCAAAGTTACAAAACGCGTACCAGTTTTGGAAAAAATTATAACCCATTGTTATTTAATCGATAATTTAATTCCGGCCCTGAAGGCAAGGAAACGAAATTTCGTTAACAACGAATTTTCGTTGCATAACAACGGAATATCGTTTAGCTCTTCGACATGGCATTCGACCGCGATTACGAACCGGAATACGATTCCCTCAAGATGCTGCTACTGGAGATGGCTCAGGAGCATGCTGTCGACTCGCTTTTGGGAATGATCGTTCGGCAACTCACCCATCGTCCCCACGTGGCATTGGCTCGGATTTGGTTGATCAAGGAAGGGGGCTGCCCCTGCCCGGCCCGGGAAGCAGCCTGTGACGACAATGCGCGATGTCTCCACTTGATGGCCAGCCAGGGCCGCCCCATGGCGGATACACAGGCGGACTGGTCCCGCCTCGATGGCGATTTCAGCCGGTTTCCACTAGGAGCCCGAAAAGTCGGATGGATAGCGGCCACGGGTAAGGCCGTGGAAGTCAACGATATCGAAATGGATTCCAAGTGGATCGCCAGACCGGAGTGGGCCCGGCGAGAAGGGATTCTCGGATTTGGCGGCCAGCCCCTGCTCTACAGAGGCGAAGTCCTGGGCGTTCTGGCCATTTTCACGCGCATTCGCTTGAAGCACGAGGAACTCGTCTGGATGCGGATGATCGCGGATCACGCGGCCACCGCCATTGTCAACGCCAGGGCGTTCGAAAAGATCCAGCGGCTGCAGGATCAATTGGAACTGGAATGCTCCTACTTGCGGGAGGAGGTGCAGGAGGCCCGTGCCTTCGGTGACATCGTAGGCGAGAGCGATGCGCTGAACAGTGTTTTGCAACAAGTCGAACTGGTGGCCCCCACGGACACCAACGTGATCATCCTGGGGGAGTCCGGAACGGGCAAAGAGCTTGTTGCCCGTGAAATTCACAAACGCAGCAACCGGAAGGATCGACCGCTGATAAAAGTCAACTGTGCTTCCATCAGCAGGGAACTATATGAAAGTGAATTTTTCGGTCATGTCAAAGGCGCCTTCAGCGGTGCCATAAAGGATCGGGCCGGTCGGTTTGAAGCTGCCGATGGCGGGACGCTCTTTCTCGACGAAGTCGGTGAAATCCCCATCGACCTGCAAAGCAAGCTCCTGCGCGTGTTGCAGGAAGGCCAGTATGAACGTGTCGGCGAGGAGAAGACACGTCAGGTGGATGTGCGCATTATCGCCGCCACCAACCGCAACCTGAAGAAGGATATCGGGAAAGGGCGATTTCGCCAGGACCTCTATTACCGCCTGAGTGTATTCCCGATCGAGGTTGTTCCGCTGCGGTATCGCAAGGGGGATATCCCCTTGCTGGCCGAGCACTTTTTGGGACTGCTCCAAAAAAAAGAGAATCGGAACATGCCACGGCTCTCCGCCACCAACCTTAAACAGCTCCAGAGTTATGATTGGCCTGGTAACGTGCGCGAACTGCAAAACGTTATCGAACGCGCTGTGATTACGGCGCAGCGGGGCCGGCTGCATTTCATTCTGCCCGATGATGAGCACTTCGGCGATACGGCCAGGGCCTCGGCATACGTCTCCGATAATGATGATGGTAAAGAAATCGTCCCCGAATCCGAGATGAGACGTCGGGAACGGCAGAACATCATCGCCGCTTTGAAGATGAGCAAGTGGAAGGTTTATGGCAGAGGGGGGGCTTCGGAACTGCTGGGTATCAAGCCGACGACCCTGACCTCACGGATAAAGAAAATGAATATCAAGAAACCGGGGGAATAGCGCCAACAACTATCTGGACGACAGGATCAATTCCATCCAACCGTGCCGCAAAAAACCGCGCCCCGTATTGTGGCCGTAAGTCCATCCAATCCAACGAACATACGTATGACAGTTGGCAAATTCGAACAAATTTGGCGATAGATGTATGAAATGAAGCCTGCGGGAGGCCGCCTGGATAGACGATTTGATGGATGCGACGCCCCCAAATCAGGGGCCACCGGTGCAAATAACGTCTACGGAACTGGGATCGACTGATTCGGCAACTGTTCACAATCATAGATGGTTAGATGCAAATAGCGAAATTCCCGCCCTAAATTAGGGAGCAGGATGTCGGCGCCCGCCAGAGGCGGGTAAAGCGCCCCTCCTTTAGAGGAGGCTTGTGCGCCTCTAACGCCTTCAAATCCTCTCGCGCCGACCAGTAAAATCCAATTTATTCAGGATGATATAAAAGTTTGTATTTTGGCGGGCCTTTTGTTGCCGGTAGCTTATTCTTGCGGTTTTTTTTCGATGCGGGCACAGGCAAAGTGCAACGCGAAATGTGTCACCTTTGAGGCGTTTATGAATTTTTGACACCGATTCGGTGACCATCATACGATATGGCAAAAAATAGGGCGGCGTCTCAAAATGTTGTGAAACGCCGCCCTTATTTTCTATCTCTGGCTTCCCTCTGGTTTCGGGACATCCGCCGGGTAGCCTTACGGAATCCTCGAAGACGTTTCTGCGACGATCAGGCCAGGTCGAAGCGGCCGAGGTTCATGACCTTGTTCCACGCCGCGACAAAATCGTGCAGGAACTTCTCCTGGGCGTCCCCGCTTCCGTAGACTTCCGCCAAGGCCCGCAGCTGGGAGTTCGAACCGAAGATGAGATCGACACGGGTGCCGGTCCACTTAAGTTCGCCGGTTTTTCGATCACGTCCCTCGAACACATCTTCGTCTTTCGAGGTCGGCTTCCACGTCGTGCCCATGTCGAGCAGGTTCACGAAGAAGTCGTTGGTGAGCGTCTCGGGCCGCTTGGTGAAGACGCCGTGCGGGGACTGGCCGAAGTTGGTGTTCAAAACGCGCATGCCGCCAACGAGAACCGTCATCTCAGGCGCGGTCAGCGTCAGCAATTGGGCCCGATCCAGCAGCAGTTCCTCGGCCGATACGCTGAATTTGGTTTTGAGGTAGTTACGGAACCCGTCCGCTGCCGGTTTGAGAACGGCGAATGACGGTGCGTCGGTCTGCTTCTGCGACGCATCCGTGCGTCCCGGCGTGAAAGGCACAGTCACTTTGTGACCGGCATTCTTCGCAGCCTGTTCTACGCTGGCGCAACCGCCCAGTACAATCAGGTCGGCGAGGGAGACCTTCTTCCCGCCGGACTGCGCGCTGTTGAAGGCCTTTTGGATGCCCTCGAGGGTCTTCAGCACCTTCTTCAGTTGGGCCGGCTGGTTGACCTCCCAATCCTTTTGCGGCGCAAGTCGAATGCGCGCCCCGTTGGCGCCGCCGCGCATGTCGGAGCCGCGGAAGGTGGACGCTGACGCCCAGGCGGTCGAAACCAGTTGGGAGACCGAAAGGCCCGAGTCCAGGATCTTGCGTTTCAGATCCGCGATGTCCTTTTTATTGACAAGCTTGTGATCGACGGCGGGCACCGGGTCCTGCCAGATCAGTTCCTCGGCCGGGACTTCCGGGCCGAGATAGCGCGAGCGGGGGCCCATGTCCCGGTGGGTCAGCTTGAACCAGGCCCGGGCGAATGCGTCCGCGAATTTCTTAGGATTTTTCAGGTAGCGCCGCGCGATCGGTTCGTAGATCGGATCGAAGCGTAACGAGAGGTCAGCCGTGGTCATCATCGGCCGGTGCTTCTTCGACGGGTCGTGGGCGTCAACCACCATGTCCTCTTCGTCCACGTCCTTGGCCAGCCACTGATTCGCGCCGGCCGGGCTCTTGACCAGTTCCCACTCGTATTTGAACAGCACCTTTAGATAGCCCATGTCCCATTGGATCGGGTTCGGCTTCCAGGCGCCCTCGATGCCGCTGCTGATGGTATCGATGCCTTTGCCGCTGCCGAAGCTGCTCTTCCAGCCAAGGCCCTGTTCTTCAATGGGTGCGGCTTCGGGTTCCGGACCGACCATCGCGGCATCGCCGGCACCATGGCACTTGCCGAAGGTGTGCCCGCCGGCGACCAGGGCGACGGTCTCTTCGTCGTTCATGGCCATGCGGGCAAAGGTTTCGCGGACGTCACGGCCGGAGGCGACCGGATCCGGGTTGCCGTCCGGACCTTCCGGGTTCACGTAGATCAATCCCATTTGCACGGCCGCCAGGGGATTTTCCAGATCGCGGTCGCCGCTGTAACGGCTCTTGGGCTTGTCGCTCGTCGCCAGCCACTCCTCTTCAGCACCCCAGTAGACATCTTCTTCGGGTTCCCATATGTCCGCACGCCCGCCGCCAAAGCCGAAGGTCTTGAAGCCCATGGACTCCAGAGCGCAGTTGCCGGCGAGGATCAACAGGTCGGCCCAGGAGATCTTTCGGCCGTATTTCTGCTTGATCGGCCAGAGCAGACGGCGCGCCTTGTCGAGGTTCACGTTGTCCGGCCAGCTGTTCAGCGGAGCAAAGCGCTGGTTGCCGGACCCCGCCCCTCCGCGGCCGTCGCCCATGCGATAGGTGCCGGCGCTGTGCCAGGCCATCCGGATGAAGAGTCCCCCGTAATGGCCGTAGTCAGCCGGCCACCACTCCTGCGAGTCGGTCATCAAGGCATAGAGGTCCTTCTTCAGAGCCTCCAGGTCGAGTTTCTTGAATTCCTCGGCGTAGTTGAAGGCCTCGCCCATCGGATTGCTCATGGAAGAATGCTGGTGAAGAATCTTGAGGTTCAACTGGTTCGGCCACCAGTCCCGATTCGACGTGCCGCCGCCGGCTATGGGTTTGCTTGTCCTGCCCGTTACCGGGCACTTGCTTTCGTCAGTCATAGCGTTACCTCCTTTGGTTGTCTGAACTCATGCACTGCACTGCCAAGTAAACTGGATACTATGTGATAATAAATATCAATTACTGATCAAAAAATTGATTACGCTTTTTCTGCCCTACGGCTTATGTATATGCTGAAAAAGTCCAACTGTGATTCGTAATTTTAAAGTGTTTCTAATGCGGCCTCTTGCTCATTTTATCGAGGATAGCGCGGTCCGGGTCGACATTTTTTTACAGTTAATGCAGAAGACAGGTGGATGGGTGTCGGCTTGTTTCCATCATATCGGTTGCTCCCACCCGGGAACCCCAACTCAAGAACTTCGCCAAGGGATTTCATCAGTACAATATTTCTGTTAGCAGTTGCAAGACTGATTGCCCGAAAACCATTAGGATGATGACGTCAAATCCGTATTTATGGTTTGTTAGACAAATATCAGTTCGCCTGTAATTGATAACAATTATCAATAAACATTCATTTCTTTTTAGTCAACTCCTTTTCCATTGCTCTCATGCGATAATCTTACGGGTTAATGTGAACCGATTTCGATAGCGCAGGATTCGAGGTGCGGTCCTGTTTTGGTTCAGCATGCTATTGACAAGCATGGCCCCATCACTAAATTAAACATTATTTCAACATTTATCTTCACAAATGCCTACACCAATAAACAAAGGAAC
This sequence comes from Desulfobacteraceae bacterium, assembly GCA_014237395.1. Lineage (GTDB taxonomy): Bacteria > Desulfobacterota > Desulfobacteria > Desulfobacterales > UBA5852 > JABZFP01. The sequence goes on from JABZFP010000029.1 coordinate 8,005, forward strand.
GATCAATGTCATTCAAACGCTCTGCCATCATCGTTACAGCATTCCTTTTTCTGGCATCTTCATTTGTCTGGGCCGGGCATCATTACAAAGGCCATGGTAGGCCGATGCCATCCTAGAATATAAACGAGATGGATGCCAATCAGGTCAGGGCACTCTCATTTGAGGGATACCGTGACAGCCAGACCAAGCAACTGCGCGCTGGTTTTGACATGATCGATATCAACAAAGACGGTGTCATCAGTGAAGATGAATGGCATACATTCCTGAATGTGCACGGCGTTAAGGTTGAATAAAACATCGCCGACGATCTGGCCGGCCTTCCAAGCGATGACCGATCAGGTCAGGGAACATATCCACATGATCAGCAGGCTTACGGCTAAAGGAGAAACGTTATGGTAAATGGCAACGTGATCCGAAAAGTTTATAATGGCAATGATACCAAAAGATTGAAGGTTTATTACGACCGGAAGCCATCGACTTCGAGCGAGCGGGACAACAGAATTTGTATGGTGTTGAATTCAACCGGGCAGACGATTCGCCTGAACGAAAGCGATGCCTTCGACCTGTTGTTGGACATGACGAAGGTTCTCAAAGGAAAGCACGCACGTGCTAATCGATATTAATTAATAGCGCGCCAAATAAATCGATCGATTCTGCTTGTCGCTTTATTACGATCCGTCAGGCACATCACGCATGAACCGTTCAAGTTGATCGCGGAACGCCGTGAGATCGTCCACAACGACAGCTTTGATTTTAGCGGCTGTTTGCCTGACAAAAACAACGCCCTCGCCACCGATATAAATCGGCATCCGGTGCCCCACCGAACGACGGATCCTCAAAAGTTCGGAGGGGAGTGTCGAGTCCTTGAGACAGTGGCCGATACTCAGTCCCAATGCGGCGGCCTCACATTTCTTGACCGCATAACCAATCTCTTCCGACGGAAGGTTGGGGCCGAAGTACAGTGACCGCCAGCCGGATTCCGAGGCGGACAGCGCCGCAATCAGGGCACCCAATTCATGCCAGTGACCAACAGGTGTCGCAACGACAATGCGGGGAGCCGTTTCGCTGATCTCGATGGATCGCAGCATATCCCACAGCATCGATCTAACGATCGCCGAGGCCATATGCTCATTGACGATCTTTAATTCCCCGGAACGCCATAACGCACCAATTCGCGCAAAAAGCGGAACGATAACGGACTGCAGAAATGCCTGCCGCGGCAATTCCACGGCAGCCTCGCTGAGGACGCCCTCGAGCCCATGGGGGTCGAGCTGAATGATGCGGGCCAGTGCCGATTCCACCGCATGCGCCGTCACATGCTGTGTCATGTCCCGGGGTCCGCTTGATGCCGTCGAACCGATAGCTTCCGGCCCTTGGCGGTCATTGCGGGCCTGCGCAACCAATGCCTGGAGCTCTTGATTGCCCAGCGGCACGACCGAGGAAATGGCGTGGCCGCAATCGACCGCCATCTTCAGCAGTTTGAGCCGTTTGACATCATCATCAGAATACAGACGGCGGTTGTTGCCGGTCCGCTTGGGGCAAACAACGTCATAGCGCACCTCCCAGGTTCGAATGAGATACGGTTTCAAACCGGTTTGCAGGGCAACATACCGGATAGGATGTAAAATTGGGGTTTCCATTGATGAATAATAAAAAAATAATTTGATCCTGTCAATATTATGTTTAATATTTGTTTATTAATGATGTTCAAATCAATCACCAGCCGAAAATAACACGGCTGTACATCATAATAAGGATGAGGTGCCCAAATGAAAATGAGCCTGGATGACAACCCCATCGAGAGGACATCCCCGAATCGTGGGACGGACACCGAAACGGTTCCGGATACGCTGCCGATAATGCCGATCCGCGGCATGGTCGCTTTCCCACGGATGAAAGTGCCGTTTATGGCTTCCATGACAACCGCCACGCTGATCGACGATTCAATGAAAAAAGACCGTGTCGTCGGACTATTGACGGCTAAATCCCCGGACATCGAGAAACCGGTACCGGGTGAGCTATACGAAGTAGGCACCGTCGCCAAAATTTTGCATACCCATCGAAACGACGAAGGGGTGCTGGTCGTGCTGTTGAAGGGGCTCAATCGATTTCGGGTTTCCACCTGGCAGACCGAGGGCGCCTACCTCAGGGCAAAAATTTTGCTGGCGCCGGAAATCGTCGAATCCGATCTTGAAATGGAGGCCTTGGCGCGTGAGCTGCGAGAGGCCGTCAAAAACGTGATGGCACTGATGCCGCACATTCCTGAAGAGGCCGCAAACGCGATTACCCGGATCAAGGACCCGCTCCAGCTGGCCTATGTGACCGCGTTCAATCTGGACCTGACGACGGAAATTCGCCAATCGCTCCTCGAAATGGACAGCTTGAACCAAAAAATACGCGAATTGCTGTCGCTGCTTTCCCACGAAAAGGAAATGCTCGACATGGGAAAGAGAATCCAGACGGAGGTTCGCGAAAAGATGGACAAATCCAAACGGGAGTATTTGTTGCGGCAGCAATTGGCGGCCATTAAAAAAGAACTGGGGGAGTCGGACGATACGCCGGAGGAGGTGGATGACTTCAGCCAGCGCATCGAAGACGCGGGGATGCCCGCGGAAGCCCTCAAGGAAGCGCGGCGTGAGCTGGAGCGCATGCAGCAGATGTCCCCACAGTCAGCCGAATACCCCATGATCAAGACCTATCTCGAGTGGCTGCTTGACCTTCCCTGGACAAACACCAGTAAGGACAATGGCGATGTGGCTGCGGCCCGCAGGATTCTCGATGATGACCACTATGGACTGGAAGAGGTCAAAGAGCGCCTGGTCGAGTATATCGCCGTTCGCAGTTTGATGAAACATCGTGAGGTGGATCATAAGCCGGATGAACAAACGGCGCTGGGTGTTATCCTTTGCCTCACCGGCCCCCCCGGAGTAGGCAAGACCAGCCTGGGGCGTAGTGTGGCCCGCGCCCTGGGCCGGGAGTTCACACGCATGAGCTTGGGAGGGGTCAGGGACGAAGCTGAAATCAGAGGTCACCGTCGGACCTACGTCGGGGCCATGCCGGGACGCATCATCCAGGCGATCAAGCGGGCGGGTACCCGCAACCCGGTTTTCATGCTGGATGAAATCGACAAAGTGGGGCACGACTGGCGGGGGGATCCCAGCAGTGCCTTGCTCGAAGTACTGGACCCGGCACAGAACAGCACCTTCCGAGACCACTATCTGGATGTGGATTTTGATCTGAGCGACGTCATCTTTCTTGCCACGGCCAATCAGCTCGATACGATACCGGTGGCGCTTCGAGACCGGATGGAAATCATTCAACTCGATGGCTATACGGAAACGGAGAAGCTGCAGATCGCCAAACGGCACCTGATACCGCGCCAACTGAGCGCCCACGGTCTGCGAGAGGACGAAGTAACCTTTATTGATGACGCCATCTACAAGATCATTCAGGATTACACCCGGGAAACCGGCGTGCGAAACCTCGATCGCCACCTGGCCGCCATCTGTCGCAAAAGTATTGTCCATTTGAACGAGAAAGACTGGTCACATGTGGTCATCACCGCCAAGATGGTTCGTGAATACCTTAAAAAAGAGCGCTTCACGGCTGAAAAATCGGAAGACATCAGTTTGCCCGGGATTGCGACCGGCCTGGCGGTGACATCGGTGGGTGGCGATATCCTCTACATCGAAGCCTCCCGGATGGCGGGCAAGGGACGCCTGACCTTAACCGGGCAGCTGGGGGATGTGATGAAAGAAAGCGCCGAAATCGCGCACAGCTATGTGCGTTCCAAAGCGCAGGAACTCGCCATCGATCCGGCGGAATTTGAGCATTCGGATGTCCACCTGCATGTCCCGGCCGGGGCGTTGCCCAAGGACGGCCCCTCGGCGGGGGTCGCCATGGTGATGGCGCTGGCGAGTTTGTTCACCCGCCAGCCGGTCCGCAGCGATGTGGGCATCACGGGTGAAATCACCCTGCGCGGCCGGGTGCTCCCGGTGGGGGGCATCAAAATGAAAGTCTTGGCCGCCCACCGGGCCGGGTTGACGACCGTTATCCTGCCCAAACGCAACGAGCAGGATCTCGAAGATCTTCCTGCCGAGGTGCGCAACGCCATGACGTTTATCCCCGCCGACCGGATCGATGGGGTCATAGCGACGGCACTGGATTCCGAAAAGCCGCCAAACAAGCACGATAGCGCTGCGACGATGAAAAAACAGGCCCGTCACACAGCATGCGATCCGCGACCGGCACCCGAGACATGCCAGGCATAGACGGCCCGCCGAGTGGCCGGCGCAACACCACCGCCATTGACAGTGATCGTCATTGCGCACCGTTGGATAGGGATCATGTTGAGTAGAAACTGAAAGGATAACCCATGGAAAAACAACACAAATTTTCCCTGTGGTATGTGCTCCTGGGGGTATGGCTGGTCCTGTTGCTCCATAACATGATCGCCTCGGCCCTGATGGTGGAAAACATACCCTACAGCGAGTTTGTCAAACTGGTGAAGGAGGGCAAGGTGGCTGAAATCGCCATTTCGGAAAACGATATCCAAGGCCGCATGATTCCCTCCGACGGCAGTTCGGAAAAAGGCGCGCTGTTCCGAACAGTACGTGTGGATCCAGGCATTTCCGAGTTGCTGGAAGAGAACAATGTCACCTATTCCGGCAGGATCGAATCGAATTTCCTGGGCACCATCATGTCCTGGGTGATACCGATCGCCCTGTTCTTCGGTATCTGGATGTTCATGATGCGTCGGTTCCAGCAGCAATCCGGATTTATGACCATTGGCAAAAACAAGGCCAAGATCTACATGGAGGATGATGTCTCGATCCGTTTCAAGGATGCCGCCGGCGTGGACGAAGCCCGGCAGGAGCTTGAAGAGGTGACCTCTTTCCTCCAGGAGCCGGGGCGCTACACCCGTGTCGGGGGACAAATCCCCCGCGGCATCCTGCTGGTCGGCCCCCCCGGCACAGGCAAAACACTGTTGGCGAAAGCCGTGGCGGGCGAAAGCGGGGTACCCTTTTTCAGCCTGAGCGGATCCGAGTTCGTTGAAATGTTTGTCGGCCTGGGCGCCGCGCGCGTGAGAGACCTGTTCAAGGAAGCCAAAGAAAAAGCGCCTTGCATCATCTTCATCGATGAGCTGGATGCATTGGGCAAGGCCCGGGGCATCGGTATGGCCGGCGGTCACGATGAAAGAGAACAGACCTTGAACCAGCTGCTGGTCGAACTCGACGGCTTCGACCCGAATGTTGGTGTCATTTTGATGGCCGCGACCAATCGGCCCGAAATTCTGGACCCGGCCTTGCTGCGGCCGGGGCGCTTCGATCGCCAGGTTCTCGTCGACCGACCGGACAAAAGCGGCCGGACCGACATCCTGAAAATCTACCTCGACAAGGTGGAAACCGAAGGGGTTATCGATGCTGAAAAAATCGCCGGCATGACCGCCGGCATGGTCGGTGCGGATCTGGCCAACCTCGTCAACGAAGCCGCCCTTCTGGCGGTCCGGCGTAACAAAGAGCGTCTCGGAATGGCGGAGATTGAAGAAGCCGTCGAGCGCGTGGTGGCCGGATTGGAGAAAAAAAACCGCCTGATCAATCCCGCCGAGAAGGAAATCGTGGCCCACCACGAGTTGGGTCATGCCATCGTGGCCATGGCCCTGCCCGGGACCGATCCGGTCCAGAAGATATCCATCATACCGCGGGGCATTGCCGCACTGGGCTACACCATGCAGGTCCCGACGGAAGAACGCTTTCTGATGCGGAAAACCGAACTCAACAACCGCATTGCGACCCTGCTGGGCGGCCGGGCCGCCGAGGAACTCGTCTTCAACGATATCTCCACCGGCGCCCACAACGACCTTGCGCGCGCCACCGACATGGCCCGCAGCATGGTGAAAGAGTACGGCATGAGCGAACGGTTGGGACCGGTGTATTTCGCCCACAAACGGCAGCCGCAATTCCTCAATCCAATACCGGAAGCACGCGGTGAATACAGTGATGAGACCGCCCGGATCATCGATGAAGAAGTGCGGCGCATTATCGATGACCAGTATGCGGTTGCCCTGGCCATCCTGAGAGAGAATATGGACCTGCTCAAACGAACCGCCATCCAGCTGCTGGAGGACGAAGTCATCGAAGGGCCGGCATTGGCCGATCTCCTGACATCGGTTCAAGCTGAAAAAAACGACAGCCATCCCATAAGGCCGGATACCCAACCGGAAGAGGTGGCCGCCTGAGCTATGAATACGCTTCTTAAATCTTGGTGCTTTCAGGCCACAGGAGCAGGCAGATCATGACGTTCAACACAAAAAAAATGAAACTACTGGTCACGGGCGCTTCGGGGTTCATCGGCCACGAAGTGTCCCGCCAGCTTTCCCTCGGCGGCTATCGCCCCCGCCTGATGATTCGCCAGGCGGGTGATGACTGCGACATCTGTCATTTCGATGCGGATTTTGTCATTGCCGATCTGAGAAAGCCCACCAGCCTCAAACACGCGGTCAAAGGCGTGGACGGCATCGTCCATCTTGGGGCGCGGGCCACCTTCGAGTCTTACGCCATCCTGAAGCCTTCCATACTGGAGGGCTCTCTGGCCCTCATGCAGGCCGGCATCGAGGCCGGCGTCAAACGGTTCGTCTACAGTTCGAGCCTGCTGGTCTACAGGGGCAGCCCTTTCCCGGTGAATGCCGCAACACCGGTCAATCCGGTCCTCGATTACGGGCGCATTAAAGTGGACACCGAAAAACAATTGTCAGAGATGGCCGCATCCGCCGGCATCGCCTTTGCCGCCCTTCGTTTGCCGCATGTTTACGGCTTGCGGGATCTCTATTTCCGGCAGCTGGCAGCCGGCCGTCTGATCTTGCCGGGCCTGGGGAAAAACATCTACACCCACCTCCATGTAACGGATGCGGCACGGGCCATCATCGCCTGTGCCGAACAGGCCTATACCGGCATCCTGCCCTTCGGCGACCGCCGGCCGTCCACCTGGAATGATTTCCTGAACCATGTCAAACCGCACTACCCGAAGGCCCGTGTCCTCCGGATGCCCCAATGGCTGGCCCTGATGGCCACGGCGCTGCTGACCCCCTTCCGAAGCATCAGGCCCAATCCCGGACTGGAGACACCGGGGGCGGTGCGTACCTACAATTTCAATTTAGCGGTCGACCCGGACCTTTTATGGCAAGATCTCGGACTGACACCGCGTTATCCAACCATTTACGATGGTATTCCGGCGGCAGTGGCGGCCGGGATGGAAAGCGGCGTTTCGATCAACGCCGCCAGATGAAGGGCGGGGGCGTTTGGCGGGCGGCGGAATTGCGCTTCGTTAAATCACGGAAAACATGGCCGAACGAATTCGTTCGGCCATGCCATCGTGTTCCATCAGCCGGCAATCGAAACCGGTGAGGCCTTGCCGATGGCCTCCATGGTCTCTTCGTATTTACCGCGCATGTCGATACTGCCCTGTTCCACATCTTTTTTGATGGGGCTCCAGTCTGAGGGACATTCGGTCCGCAGCTGCTCCACGCGCTGGGCCATGTCGTCCATGATCATGTTGAGATCCTGAACGTTCATCAGGATTTTTTCCTTTTCGGCCGAGCCCAGTTTGTCGATCTTGCGCATGGCGTCATACATTTTAGCTTTCCAAGCCGTCATCTCCGATTCCATTGCCGAACAAAAATCTTTAACTTCCATTTTACCCTCCTTGTTTTGGGTTTTGGTTACGGTGACGATCACCCGGCACGCAAGTATATCTGGTGTAAACAGGTCCGACGGGAAGAAGCTCAACAAATTCAGTATGAATGGCTATATCAGAGGCGCTTCAGAGGGAGGACTTCGTCGAACATTCTCAGCAAACAGAAAATCAAATCCACTGATTGAATGCTCAATAAGTTGTTAAACTTTGCGTTACGTAAAACAGTAGGCACTGGTTCGGGCGAAATCAACCGCCAGATTATTTTCTAGAATCTTTTTTACAAGACCACTGTCAAAAGCCGTTTACGCTTCCCAGATTAACCCTATCGAAACCCCAGAGAAGACGTGATGATAGAAGATCGGCCAGAGGCTATTCATGCTCTGCATCATCGGGCGCGTCCATACCGGTTGCGAGAAAGGCGACCAGGTGCCTGACAACGGTTTCGGTGGTATCGGGAGGGGGGGCAGAGGCCACGGGCAGCCGGTGGCTACCGCATAGGCGCATGGCGTGGGAAAGTGCGCCGAGGACAAAGTGAAGCCGCCATCGCAGGACGGCGTCCGACAGGCCGGGCAGCGCTTCCTTCATCAAGGCGACCAACAACAGAAATGCCGGCTCAAAATGACGTATAAAAACGTTGCGAATGGTTTCATCCGGCTCCGAAAACGCGCGCCCCGCTATCACAAGGAACCATTTTTCGCCCGGTGCGGTTTCGGTCAAGATAAAGGCCGGCTCGATATAGGCCCGCAGCAAATCTTCGATTGCTGGTGGGCGTCCCTGCCGGGTTGCGGTTTCCTCGATCGCCTGCAGGTTGGCCATGCGCTGGCGGTCGATCGGCGATATCCGCCGGCTGATAACCTGCTCGACCAGGGCGCCCTTGGAACCAAAATGGTAATTGACCGCCGCCTGATTGACGTGCGCCTTGCGCGCCAGAAGGCTGATGGAGGTGTTTTTGAAGCCGTTCTGTGCGAACAGCTTTTCCGCTTCATCCAGAATGCGCGTCTTGGTATCGCTTTGCTTGGTCTTGTGCGTATCCGCCATCCGACGACTCCATCATGAAAAGCCTCTGGCCGGGATCCCAATGAAACGCCGCCACAATCTACCGAACAATCCGCAATCGTTCGGGGTCGTTTCCTGTCTTCTGCAAAACGCCCGCCGGATTGGATCCACCGGCAAAGCGCCTCCTAATACGTTCCCCCCCCCAAAGCCGCATAGAGCCGAACCTGATTGGCAAGCTTGCTCAGGTTCAGGGCCACAAGCCCCTGCTGGGCCGCGAAAAGGGAACGCTGGGCCACCAGAACGCCCAGATAGCTGTCAACCCCCTTGAGGTAGCGCGCCTCCGAGAGGCGGTAGGTTTCGGCGGTGGCCCGGACCAGGGATTGCTGCGCCGCAAGCTGTTCGTCCACCGTGCCTCGGACGGCAAGGGTATCGGCCACTTCCCGAAAAGCCGTCTGGATGGTTTGCTCATATTGAACCAAAGCAATTTCCTGCTCGGCCTTGGTGACGTCCAGGGCCGACCACAGCCGGGCATCGAAAATCGGCATGACGATCTGGGGGGCGAACAACCAGGTGCCGGAACCGGCCTCAAAGAGTCCCGACAGTTCGGCGCTGGCCGTGCCAACTGCGCTGGTCAGCGAAACCCTGGGAAAGAGGGCTGCGCGTGCAGCGCCGATATTGGCGTTGGCCGCTTTCAGCAGATGTTCCGCCTGTATAATGTCCGGCCGCTCGAGCAGCACTTCCGAGGAAATCCCGGGGTCGATCGCCCGAAGGGGTTTGATACCAGCCAGATCCGCCGGCAGGTTCGCGCCGGAGACCGGGGTAGAACGCCCCACCAGGAAGTTCAATGCATTTTCATCCTGCGCGACCCGTTGGGCGTAGCGGGCCATGTCGCGCCGGGCAATGTCCACTTGGGTTTGGGCGAAATTGAGATCCAATTCGGTGGCCAGGCCCACGTCGTACCGACGCTTTACCAGATGGTACGTCGCCTTTTGGGCCTCGAAGGTGGTCCGGGCCAGCTCGAGGGCCTCCCGATCGGCCGCCAGGGTCAAATAGGTTTCCCCCACCGCCGACACGATCAGGATCTGGGTACTGCGCCGGGCCTCGTCCGTTGCCAGAAAGGCCTCCAGGGCCTGGTCCCGGAGGCTTCGAAGCCGGCCGAAGAAATCGATCTCCCACGCATAAACACCCAGATTGACGTCGTATTGCTCGGCGGTGTAGCGCTCCCCGCTGGAGGAGAGGTCCGCCGGCACGCGCTTTTTGCTGCCGCTGGCGGTGGCATCGAGGGCTGGAAAAAGCGCGGCGCGCTGAATGCCGTAAATGCCGCGTGCCCTTTGGACATTCAATGCGGCCAGTCGCAGATCGCGGTTGTTCTCGATGGCCGTGGCGATAACCCGCTGCATGCGCTCATCGGTGAAAAATTCCCGCCAGGCGATTTCGGCAGCCGGGGCGGCGTCGGTTGAAGCCGGGCTTGCGTCATACGCCGGGCCGGTGGGCCAAGCGGCCGGCACAGGGGCTTCAGGCCGGGTGTAGACCGGGGTCAATGAACAGCCACCCAACACCACAAGCACCCCCAGCAGCATAAAAAGGTGCCTGTTCATGCGACTGTCCCTCCTGAACCGTTTTCAACCGTATGCTTCATGGTTACCCGCTTTCGGTGTTTACCCAATGCTTTGTAAATCATCACGTAGAAGAGCGGGGCGAAAATGGTCACCAGAACGGTGGACGTGACCATGCCGCCCAGCACCCCGGTGCCGATGGCCCGTTGGGCCCCAGCCCCGGCCCCGCTGGCCAGGAACAGGGGCAGCACGCCGAAGCCGAAAGCCAGGGAGGTCATGATGATGGGGCGCAGACGCAGCTTGGCCGCCTCGAGGGTAGCCGCGGTCAGCCGCGCGCCCTCATCCACCCGCGTCCGGGCGAACTGAACGATCAGGATGGCGTTTTTGGTGGTCAGCCCCATGGTGGTCAGCAGCCCGATCTGAAAATAGACGTCGTTGGGCATCCCCCGCCAGGTAGAGGCGATCACCCCGCCGATGGCTCCCAGCGGCAGGGTCAGCAGAATCGCGATGGGGATCGGCCAACTCTCGTACAGGGCCGCCAGACACAGAAAAATGACGAAGATGGAAAAAGCGTACAGAAGCGGCGCCTGGGATCCGGCCATCCGCTCCTGGTAGGAAAGCCCGGTCCAGTCGAAACCGATCCCCTGGGGAAGCTTGGCCACGATCGCTTCCATGGCCGCCATGGCCTCGCCTGAACTGCGCCCCGGAGCCGGTTCGCCCCAGATATTGATGGAGGGGAAGGCGTTGTAACGCTCCAGCCGCGGGGAACCCTGGGTCCAGTGCCCGGCGGCAAAAGAGGCAAAGGGAACCATTCTGCCGGCCGTGTTGCGCACATAGAGCTTGTTCAGGTCCTCGGGCAGCATGCGGTCCGGGGCGTCGGCCTGGACGAAAACCCGCTTGACGCGGCCGGCCTGGATAAAGTCGTTGACGTACGAACTGCCGAAGGCCGCGGCGATGGTGGTATGGATGCTGGAAATGGGAACGCCCAGGGCGCCGGCCTTGTCCCAGTCGATGTCGATCCGGTATTCAGGCACGTCCTCCATGCCGTTGGGACGAACTTTGACCAGGCGCGGGTCCTGGGCCGCCATGCCCAGGAGCTGGTTGCGGGCTTCCACCAGTTTATCATGACCCAGTCCGCCGCGGTCCAGGAGCTGAAAGTCAAACCCGGTGGCGTTACCCAGTTCCAATACCGCCGGCGGCGGAAAGGCGAAGACCATGGCTTCCTTGATCTGTGAAAAAGCGCCCATGGCCCGGCCGGCCACGGCCGTGACCTTCAAATCCGGCCGCTGGCGCAGGTCCCAGTCCCTGAGCTTGACAAAAGCCAGCCCCATGTTCTGCCCCTGGCCGCCGAAACTGATCCCCGGAATGGTCATGATCGAATCCACGACCTCTTTTTCACGGGTCAAAAAATGCTCTCTGACCTTGTCCATGACCGCATCGGTCTGCTCCAGGGTGGCATTCCCCGGCAGCATAGCCTGGACCAACATGATCCCCTGGTCTTCGTTGGGCAGGTAGTCCGTGGGCATGCGCTGGAACAGCACCCCCATGGCGCCCACAATCAGCACGAACACCAGCAGATAGCGCACTTTTTTGGCCAGCACCCGGCCCACCAGTTTCACGTACAGGTCCCGGAAACCGGCAAAGGCCCGGTCGAACCACCGGAAAAAGGGGCGCAGGAAAAACACGGCGCCGTCGGCCGGCTGGTGCCCGGCGGGCACCGGTTTGAGCAGCGCGGCGCAGAGCACCGGCGTCAGGATCAGGGCCACCACCACCGACAGCAGCATGGCCGCGGCGATGGTCAGGGAAAACTGGCGGTATATGACGCCGGTGGACCCGGGGAAAAATGCCATGGGGCCGAAGACCGCCGCCAGCACCAGGCCGATGCCGATCAGGGCGCTTGTGATCTGGTCCATGGACTTGGCCGTGGCGTCCCGGGGCGAGAGCCCTTCTTCGGCCATGATGCGCTCCACGTTTTCCACCACCACGATAGCATCGTCCACCAGCAGACCGATGGCCAGCACCATGGCGAACATGGTGAGCATATTGATGGAGAACCCGAACAGCCCCAGGACGGCAAAGGTCCCCAGCAGCACCACCGGCACGGCGATGGTGGGGATCAGGGTAGCCCGGAAGGTCCCCATGAAGAGATACATGATCACGAAGACCAGCAAAACCGCCTCGAAGAGGGTCTTGACCACCTCCTGAATGGCCACCTGGGTAAAGGGGGTGGTGTCATAGGGATAGACGACCTTCATGCCGGGCGGAAAATACCGGCTCATCTCTTCCATTTTCGCTTTGACGGCCTCGGCCGTATCCAGCGCATTGGCGCCGGCGGCCTGGCGTATCGCCATGGCGGCAGCGGGTTTGCCATTGTTTTTAGCCACCACGTCGTAGCGTTCGGTGCCCAGTTCGGTGCGTCCAATATCCTTGATCCGGACCACCGATCCGTCGGGGTTGGTCACGATCGGAATGGCCGCAAACTCCTCCGGGGTCTGAAGCAGGTGCTGGACGACGATGGCCGCATTCAGGCGCTGGCCTTCCACGGCCGGGGTTCCGCCGAACTGGCCGGCGGAGACCTCCACATTATAAACCTGCAGGGCCCCGATGACGTCTGCCATCGTCAGATGAAAATTGGTCAGCTTGTCCGGGTCGACCCAGACCCGCATGGCATACTGGGATCCGAAGGCTTCGACTTCCCCCACCCCGGGCACGCGGGAAAGGATTTTTTCCAGATTCGACTGGGCGTAATCGCGCAAATCGTCGCCGTTCATGCTGCCATCTTCGGAAACCAGGCCGATGATGATCAGGTAGTTGCGGGTCGACTTGCTGACCTTGACGCCCTGGCGCTGGACCACATCGGGCAGACTGGCCATGGCGAGCTGGAGCTTGTTCTGCACCTTGGACCAGGCCAAATCCGGGTCGGTGCCCGGCTCGAAGGTCAGTTCGATCCGAGAGCTGCCGGAGGACGAGCTTTGTCCGGCAAGGTAGAGCATACCGGCCAGGCCGGTCATTTTCTGCTCGATGATCTGGGTCACCGTGTTTTCGACGGTCTCCGCCGAGGCGCCGGGGTAATAGGATTCGATGGCGATGGACGGCGGGGCGATGGGCGGGTACTGGGATATGGGCAGATTGTAGATGGCCAGCCCGCCGGCGCTCATCATGACGATGGCGATCACCCAGGCAAAAACCGGTCGGTCCAGGAAGAATTTCGATAACATCAGATCCCCTCCCCTAGTTGGACCCGCCGGCCGGCGGATTCGCGGCGGCCGGTTCAGCGCCGCCGATATTGAAAGGGACGGCCTTTACCCCGGTGCCGGGCCGCAGCATCTTCAGCCCTTCGACGATCACCCGGTCGCCGGGGGCCAGGCCTGCCGAAACCAGCCATTGGTCACCCACGGTGCGATCCACGGTAAGCATACGCAGCGCGGTCTTGCTTTCGGCATCGACGATCAGCGCCGTGGGATTTCCTTTCCGATCCCGGGAAACCCCCTGCTGAGGGACCAGGATGGCAGCCTGGTTGACGCCCTCCTTGATGACGGTTTGGACAAACATGCCCGGCAGCAAGACACTGTCGGGATTGGGAAATACGGCCCGCAGGGTCACCGACCCTGTCGTGGGATCGACGCTCACCTCCTGGGATTGCAAAACGCCTGCGAGAGGATAGGCGGTACTGTCCGGCAAGATGAGGGAAACCGTCTCCTGACTGGCGTCATTCCGGTTCAAGCGCCCGTCGGCCAGGCGCCGCTTCAGCCGCAGCAGTTCGGTGGTCGACTGGGGAACGTCCACGTAAATGGGATCCAACTGCTGGATGGTCGCCAGGGCAACCGGCTGATAGGCCGTCACGATCGCCCCCTCGGTCACATTGGATCGACCGATACGCCCGGAAATGGGCGCCGTGATCCGGGTGTAGGCCAAATTGATGCGCGCCGTCTCCACGGTTGCCTTCCCGTATTGGATATCAGCTTCCAATTGATGCAGTGCCGCGGCAACGTCGTCGTATTCCTGCTGGCTGACCGCCTTATCGGCCAACAATTCCTTGTAACGTTCAGTCCTGGACCGAATCGCCGGCAGATTGGCTTCCGATCGGACCAAAGCGGCCTCGGCATTTTTGAGCGCCGCGCGGAATGGGGCGGGATCGATCTGGTAGAGCAGGTCGCCGGCCTGCACATCCGTTCCTTCCGTAAAAATCCGCTTCTGGATGAGACCGTTGACCTGGGGCCTGATTTCAGCGATGCGATAGGCCGATGTCCGGCCGGGCAATTCCGTCGTCAGCAGAACCGGTTGGGGTTGCACTGTCACGACAGATACGGTCGGGGCCGCGGGCGGCATTGATGCCGCCTGCTGCTCAGGCTGGCAGCCTGCCATCAACAGGCCGCATAAGACGGCGGCGGCCAATCGTGTTATGAAAATCTTATGCGATAGCGGTTGCATAGGTGCTTTGCGCCTCCCGTTCGGATTGATTTGACGGTTAGTCCTCTGATATGGTTTGAAAAATAGCGCCCTATTAAGTCAAATCGTTATTTAAGATAAGATGCTTAGCGTATTTAAATTACGATTTCAATCATTAATTTAAAACAGTCATTTGAATTTGATGTTCCGGACGTGCTTAGCGTTCCATATACCGGGGAGCAACCCATCATGACCAAGCGAGAAGACGGCAAGGAAACCCGTAGGCGGCTGTTGATAACCGCCTGTGAGGTATTTGCGGAAAAAGGCTACCGGAAGGCCAAAGTGGCGGATATTTGCATCCAGGCCGGCGTGAACGTGGCCTCCGTGAACTATTACTTCGGGAGTAAACAGACCTTATATAAAGAAGCCTGGCAGCACGTACTCGAAAACTTCCAGGAACCGGTTCTGGCGGATACGGCCGGCGGCTCGCCGCAGCGTCGGTTGCGGCGCCATATTCAAACCCTTATCCAGAATTTTACCGCGGGCGGCGACATCGGCCTTTTCAGCCGTCTCTACTTGATGGAAATGGTCAACCCGAGCGGATTGATGCAAGATGCCTGGCACGAGATCATTGAGCCGCGCAGGCGGGAACTGCAGGATATCATTCGAGGCATTGCCGGACCGGATGTGGGGGAGTTAGGCATAAGATTCTGCGAACTGAGCATCGTCAATCAGTGCCGCATGTTCGTGACGATCAAGAACAGCGATCTCGAATACATGCTGGACCAGCCCCTGAAACCGGATCTCATCAAACGACTGGCCGATCATATTGCCGACTTCTCTCTGGCAGGGATTCGCGCTGTCGGCACAAGGCGCGACGGACACCCGGAAGCCCCTGCAGCGGGTTGCGGCACTTCCCTCGCGGGGGACCCTCCAGACCCGTGATCATGACGGATCGGTCGAGGACGCAGATCGACACCGGGTTATTCGTTATAATCATCCCCGAATACAGCCAGTACGATCGTATGGCGCTCGTCCGCGCCTGTTTGCCGATCCGGTGCGTCGGTCCAAAAAATCCCCTGGCGGGCGGTTCTTTCAACGGCGAACCGTTTGTCGCGATAGCACTTGAGGCACACGAGCGGCTCCAGATTGCGGGTGGACGGTTGTCCTGAAAAATTATAGACGTCGCCGACCGGATCGCCCTGGCGGGAAACGCCGCATAGACGGGCACAGCCGCAATCGAGCTCGCGGAAGGCAACTCCCACGGCATCGGTACGGGCGGCTATGATAATCTCAAAGAGTTCCGAATATTTATCAGTCATTTAAAAAAATTACTAAAGTTGGTTACGGTTATGGGCGATACACTGTTTAAGCGTTTGCCAGAACGCTTGAACAGTCCTTTTCCAACCTCCTTGAATCGGGGGCGGTCGCCACCAACGACCGCCCCTTTTCATTTGATGCGCTCTACGGCGCCCCCTCTCGGCCGGCCGTTAAAATTTTTCGGAGGCAATCAGGGGCGCCCCCTGGTCGGTCAACGCCTTGATCGCCCGATCCAAATCATCAAAGCTCAACACCATGGCCGCCTTTTCACACACGTCGTGAGCAGCAGCATACGTGTAGCGAAGTTCGAGCCCTTCGGCGTCCAGGATTTCCAGAATACGATAAAGCCCTCCGGCGCGGTGATCCACCTCGACGGCCAGGACGTCTTCGACCTTGACGCTGAGACCACGGTTTTTCAGCACCGTCACCGCCGCTTGGGTATCATCCACGATCATGCGCAGAATTTTATAGGGCGTGTCACTGTGCCCCACCAGCGAGTGCGCCCGAATGTTAATGCCGGCGTCGTGAAACAATTCTGTAACTTCCCGGAAACGCGCCAGTGCTTTCTCCATAAATACGGAAACCTGCCGTATACGCATTGAGACCTCCCTTTTCAGCTGCGTCCTTGAAAAGGCCACGATCAGGGGTAAACGTCATCTGATGATCCCCATCATAGCGGGGAGCCATACCAACGATTGGAATCTTTGCCCCAATCTGGGGCCGGCTGCAACCTTTTCTTTTCAGCTGCCGCCCGGCAATGTGCTAAAAATTACATTTTTGGCTCAAAAGCGCCAACTTAACGACAACAATGTAATATTCTTAAAGGGTCCTATTGCCACGGCATTAGGCTATACTTTTGATATTATATCATTTTTATTCATTTTCCAGGCGATCTTCCTCCTGGCATGTTTATTGATAGGTGTATAGTGGACCATTAGATTCGAGGAGGGACATCATGGTGACCAAAAAGAGGGTTGAAAACCGTTCGTCTTCCAATATCAGCAAGCCGAACCGCCGGTGCAGCATCTGCGGCAAAAAAATGAAAACGCCTCAAGAAACGTTAACCATCGATAACATCCAATACTGCGATGCCTGCTACCATGACAGTTTCTTTGCCAATGCCAGGAGCAGCCATCGCCTGACAATGGATTGCTGCGACGGCTGATGGCGGCTCACCCCGGCCGGGGTGATCGCTATCCGTCAGCGATCCCCCGGATCGGCCTGCTCCCTCCGCCGCCCCCTGACGAGAATGAACCGATAATCACGCCTCGGACGGAACAAGCCACTGCCGTCCAGCATGCCCCCGCCCAAAAAAGAATTGACAGAATGCGGATCCTTGCCGGATAATTCCGTTCCGTGTTACGCGGTCATCCCACCACCGCGACAACATCCGAACCAGATCACCTTCCCTTCGGGGCGAGGTTTTTTTATGGCCGGAGACCGGCCTCAAAGGGGCACCGCTTGGCCGACATGACCATGACCCATCGACCCATCGACCGCTCCAAATTGTTTCTGTCGCTCCTGTCCGGGGTCCTGATGACAGCCGCTTTTCCCCGCACGGGGTGGCTCTGGGTTGCCTGGATGGCTTTGATCCCCCTGTTGCTGGCCTTGCGCGACATTTCGGTCAAAGACGGATTCCGTCTGGGATGGCTTTGCGGCCTCATCCACGCCCTTGGTCTCCTCTACTGGTTGTCCCATACCATGAGCACCTATGGCCATCTCCCGATTTATCTGACCATCGGCATCCTACTCCTTTTCAGCACCTACATCGGTCTTTACACGGCGATATTCAGCACCCTGATCATCTATCTCGGCCGCACCCCCATGCGCGCCCTGCTCATCGCCCCCCTGCTCTGGGCGGCCCTGGAATATCTGCGCAGCTTTCTTTTGAGCGGCTTTACCTGGGGTTATCTTGGCCATTCCCAGTATGCATGGCTAACCCTGATCCAGAGCTCCGATCTCTGGGGGGTCTACGGCCTATCGGCGTTGATCGTCCTGTTCAACATGGCCCTGTTTTTTTTGATCCTGTCCCGTACCGGGAAAACCTGGCAGGGCCTGTCGATTCCCCGCCCGCTGGCTTGGCGGGGAACGCTCCTGGCCATTTTGTGCCTCTCGTCGACCCTGATCTACGGCTACGTCCGCTTGGGGCAAATCGAACGACTGAGCGCCGAAGCGCCCCATCTGACAGCAGGTCTGGCCCAGGGCAACATCCCCCAGGCCGAAAAATGGGACCCGGCCTTTCAGATCGCCTCCACCAAACAATACATCAAGCTCTCCGGTCAGCTGGGGCCGCAAAAACCCGATCTCATCGTCTGGCCGGAAACCGCCACGCCCTTCTACCTGTTTCACAACCAGGCCCTGACCCGCATGGTTCAGCGGGGTGTTCAGAACGCAGGCAGCGCGCATATCATCGGCAGCCCCGCGGTCCGCAAATCGGACGACGGCATCGCTTACTTCAACAGCGCCTATCTCCTCGATCCCCAGGGCAACCCCCTGGCCCGCTACGACAAGGCACACCTGGTGCCCTTTGGCGAATATGTCCCTTTCAAGAAATGGCTGCCCTTCCTCGGTAAAATCGTCGCCCAGGTGGGCGACTTTCATGCCGGTCCCCCCGGCGGCATTCTGGAATACGACGGCCACCGCATCGGTCCCCTCATCTGCTACGACGGCATCTTCCCCAATCTGGCCCGGGCGGCCGTCAACAATGGCGCCGACCTGCTGGTCAACCTGACCAACGATGCCTGGTACGGCCGCACCAGCGCCCCCTACCAGCATCTGGTGCAATATGTTTTCCGGGCCGTTGAAACCCGGCGCAGCCTGATCCGGGCGACCAATACGGGAATCAGCGGCTTCATTCACCCCACCGGGCGCATTGAAAACACCACCCGCCTGTTTGAAAGCGCGGCCCGCATCCAGCCCGTTGCCTGCCTGAAGACGCGGAGCCTCTATGTCCGCGTGGGGGATACCTTTGCGCGGGTCTGCCTGGCAGTGGTCGTCGGGCTGGGTCTGCTGCAGCGCTTCCGCCGGAAGTCGTAACCCGCCCGATCCGCCCTGACCCCATATCTCCCTGGTTTGCCGAAACCAGCGAGAATGGCTTGAAGAATCCCCGCCCCTGCACTATGATTAGCATGCCATTGATGGCCGCCATGCGCGTGATAATCAACGCTGAAAAAAAGGAGTGCTGAACCATGTCTGCCGAAATCAAACAAACCCTCCATGAAGTCCGCAACCGCCTCCACCAGATCCGGGACTATCTTTGACCTCGCCACCAAGGAAGACCGCCTCAAGGAAATCGAATCCATCATTGCCAAGGAAGGCTTCTGGGACAACCCGGAACAGACCAAACCCCTGTTGAGGGAACGGACCGGGCTGGCCGCCAAAATCGACCAATTTCACGCCCTCGCCCGCGAGATCGAAGACAGCGAAATGCTGCTGGAGATGGCCATCGAGGAAGAGGATAACGCCACCCTGGCGGAAATCAGCGCGACCCTTAAAGGCGTCAGTGGCACCATTGAACGCTTTTCGCTGGCGCTCATGCTGGACGGCGAAAACGACAACTGCAATGCCATCGTCTCCATCAATGCCGGCGCCGGCGGGACCGAAGCCCAGGACTGGGCCGAAATGCTGTTTCGCATGTATGCCCGCTGGGTCGAGCGCAAAGGCTACCGGTCGGAGATCATCGACCTTCAGCCGGGGGATGAAGCCGGCATCAAAAGCGTAACCTTCACCGCCGAAGGCGAAAACGCCTACGGATACCTCCAGGCGGAAAAAGGCGTCCATCGGTTGGTGCGGATCTCGCCGTTCAATGCCAGCGGCAAACGGCACACCTCCTTTGCTTCGGTCTTTGTCTATCCGGAACTGGATCAGGAAATCGAAATCGATATCGACGAAAAAGACTTGCGTGTCGATGTCTTTCGCGCCAGCGGCGCCGGCGGACAGCATGTCAACAAGACCAGCAGTGCCGTTCGCATCACGCATCACCCCACGGGCATCGTGGTCCAGTGCCAGCAGGAAAAGTCCCAGCACCGCAACCGGGATCTGGCCATGAAAGTGCTGAAGGCCCGGCTGTATGACCACGAAAAGCAGAAACAGGACGAGGCGCTGCAGGAAATTCACGATAACAAGGCGGATATCGCCTGGGGCAGCCAGATCCGCTCCTATGTGCTGCACCCCTATCAGATGGTCAAGGACCACCGCCTTAACAAAGACGTCGGCAACGTCAACGAGGTCCTAGACGGCGGACTGGACCCTTTTATCGAAGGATGGCTGCTGTCGAAGCGGCAGGCCGCGCGATAACAGGCATGGCGCTTCTCAGGAAACAGAGTGATCGAACCGCCACTGTCCCTCTACCCCGGTTGACGTGCCGAACCATGTCAGGCCAAGCACAGGCCGTCGGCATCCTTTATGCTCGAACCCAACGGAAATCAGTGCCGTGAACGTTATCGACCCCCTTCGCATCATCGGTGATTACTACCGGCCCGGATCGGCCGCCTACGACATGCTGGTGCGCCACGGCGAACAGGTGGCCGCTAAAGCGCTGGCCGTGGCGGCGCATCTTGCATCCGAGGGGATCGATGAAACCTTCCTGCATCAAGCGGCCCTGCTGCACGATATCGGCATTTTCATGACCGACACCCCATCCCTGGGCTGTCATGGGGATCATCCGTATATCTGCCACGGCACACTGGGCCGGGAATTGCTGGAAGGCAGAGGTCTCGACCGGCATGCCCTGGTGTGCGAACGGCACGTCGGTGTCGGGCTCAGCGCCGCGGATATTCAACGCCAAAAACTGCCCCTGCCGGTGCGGGACATGCGCCCGCTGACCATCGAAGAAGAGATTATCTGCTACGCCGACAAATTCTATTCCAAGAATGACCGCCAGAACCAGGCCGCACGCACTGCGACCGAGATCATGGCCATGCTCCGGCGTTACGGCGAGCCGCCCGTCCAAAAATTCCAGGCCTGGGTTCGAAGATTCGAAAACGGGGTCCGGCGGCCGTCACCGTCCGGCCACACAGGGTAAGGCCTATGCATCCCTCACGATTGACCCGCGCGCTGCGCTTTTACTTCATTACCGACCACCAGGCGCCGGACTTCTCCGCGCTGGATCAGGTCCGCGCCGCGCTGCAAGGCGGCGCCGGCTTCGTGCAGTACCGCCACAAAAAATTCCAATTGAGCAACTTCGAAGAACTGCGCCGCATTCGCGATCTGTGCCGCACCAACGGGGTGCCGTTGGTGGTGAACGACAATGTGTTGCTGGCCAAGGCGATCGATGCCGACGGGGTGCATCTGGGACAGGAAGATGGCAATCCGCGGGAAGCCCGCGCGATTTTAGGGCCGGCCGCCCTCATCGGCATTTCCGTCTCCACGCTGGACGAACTGGACCGGACCGATCTGGCGCCATGTGATTACGTGGGCAGCGGACCGGTGTATGCCACGGGCACCAAGGCCGACGCCAAAACGGTCAGGGGCATCAACGGCCTGCAGGAAATCGTCACAAGGACAGCACTGCCGGTGGTGGCTATCGGCGGCATCACCGCCGCGCGGGCCGGTGATTGTCTCCGGGCGGGCGCTGCCGGCGTGGCCGTCATCAGCGCTGTCTCCCGGACCGCCGACCCGGTGGCGGCCGCTGCCCAACTGGGCAGCGCCTGCGGCTGCGAGAAGCGCCATTCCCTCCAGGACGGCTGGCAGGATGAATTCGACCTGATCCGCGTCCTGACCCAAGCCGCGCCCCCTCAAACGTCACACGACGACCGGCTGATCCCACCTGGCGATGATGCGGCCGGGTTGGCGCCGCTGGACTTCCCGGTCATCACCACCGACACCCAGCGGGAAGGCACCCATTTCCAGGCGGCCTGGCTGGCTCCCGAAACCATCGGAGCACGGGCCGTGGAAGTGACCCTCAGCGATCTGGCCGCTTCCTACGCCCGGCCGGTCAGCCTGTTTGTCAACCTGGGGTTGCCCGCCGCGATATCCGAAACCACCATCAGCCGCATCTACCGCGGTCTCTACGAGGCATTGGAAAGGCACGCCTGTCGCTTGGGCGGCGGCAATATCGCCCGGGCCGAGCGACTCTCGCTGGATCTCTTCGCCATTGGGGAGGGGCAGCGCCGTTGTTTCCCGCGTCGCAGCGCCGCCCGCCCCGGAGACGGTCTCTTCACGACCGGTCCGCTGGGCCTGGCCCGCTGCGGGCTTCTGGCGCTCCAGCGGGGCGACGAGCGGTTCCCGGATCTGGTGCGGCGCTTTCTGCAGCCCCGAGCGCGTTTTGACGCCGCTGCCGTTCTGGCCGCGCACGGTGTGCAATGCGCCATGGACGTCAGTGACGGTTTGGCCGGCGATGCCACCCACATTGCCCGGGCCTCGACGGTAACCATCGCGCTGGATCCATCCACGGCCGCGCGCCATCCCGACCTGCGCGCTTTCTGCGACGAAGGCCGGCTGTCACCCGAGGAAATGGTTCTCATCGGCGGTGAAGACTACGAACTTCTTTTTGCCTGTCCGGATGACCAGTTTAAAGCATTAGCCCATCTGCTGCCCGGGGCTTGCCAAGTCGGTCGTTGCCAAACTTTCAACGGCGCTCCCCTGCGCAATGTGCCGGACGGTCTTTTCTCCTTTCAACACGGCCACCACACCTGACCCGCTCGCCTTGCGCACTGTGGTCGCCGGACATGGTGTCAAGGCGCCAGCAGGGTCGCTACCTTCACCGGGTGGTCAATCAGGCCGTGTTCCAGGGCGAAGTCCGCAAAGGTCTGCCAGCGCTCCTGATCGATGGTCTGGGTCCGGGCAAAGTAGGGACGCGTCCGCTCGAAGGCCGCCCGTTCGATGGCCTGATCCACGTCCGGGACCGCCTTGAAATAGGCTTGCAAGGCCGCTCCCGGCTGATTGTGGGCATCTTCCAGGCCGCGCGCCACGGCGCGCATGAAGGCCTGCACCGCATCCGACTTCTTCGCCCACGTTTCCGCCCCACAGATGAAAATCAGTTCATCGTAGTCCGGTATCCCCCAATGCTCCAATTCGAAATAGGCCGCCTCGATACCTTTGGCGGCCATGGTCACGGTCTCATAGGTTTTAAACGGCCCCATGACCGCATCCACCTGACCGGAGGTCAGGGCCGGCACGATGTTGAACCCCACGTTGACCGCGGTGTAGTCCCCGATGCCGTTGATCTTGGCAAAGGCCTGCAGGAGAACGTCCATCAGACCCGGTACGGTGTAGCCAATGGTTTTGCCGCTGAGGGCCGACGGCGATGGATAGCCCCTTTCTTTCAGAAAGAGCAGCGTCGTCAGGGGATGCGCCACCAGGCGTCCGGCCACATGCACCGGCAACCCTTCCGAAGCCGCCATGATGGTCTGCGGTTCATAGGAAACCGCCAGATCCACTTTCCCCGCCACGGCCAGTTTCAGGGCGTCGGAGGTATCCGAAGGGCTCAGAATTTTGACCTGAATTCCCTCCGCGGCAAAATAGCCCTTCTCCTGGGCGACAAATACCGGCAAATGATCCACATTGGGGAACCAGTCCAGCATCAAGGTCATGTCCTGCGCCATCGCTCCGGGACTGTTTACCATCACGCCGACGATCAACAACACCAGCAGGTATTTCTTCATTGCGTTTACTCCCGATCATATGAACCATTGGAATCAATTCGTGCTCATTCAACAAGAAAAGAGGGGAAAACGCCCCCCAAAAAAACCGACGCACATCTATTCGCTATCCGACGCATCCTTCCACCACAGCCAGCGCTTCTCGATGATCCCCACCAGCGCCCAGAGCCCCACGCCCATCAGTGAGAGCCATAATATAGCCGCAAACACCAGGTCGACTTTAAGCCGCGCATTGGCCTGAATCATGACATAGCCAAGGCCCTGCTGGGCGCCCACCCACTCGCCGATGACGGCCCCGATCGTCGCCACCGATACCCCGACTTTCAGACCGGCAAAAAAATAGGGCAAGGCCCAGGGCCAGTAGAGTTTTCGCAGAGCCTGCAGCTTGCTGGCCCCCATCAGTTGGAACAGGATCCGGTAATTCCGATCACAACTTTTAAAGCCTTCCAGCAGGCTCACCGTGATCGGGAAAAAAATAATCACCCCCGCCATCAGCACCTTGCTGGCCAGGCCATAGCCTAGCCAGACCACCAGAAGCGGCGCCAGCGCAAACACCGGCACCGCCTGGGAGGCGATCAGAAACGGCGCCAGCGCCCGTTCAACCGCCGGTTGGGCATGCATGCCGACAGCCAGCGGTATCGCGACCGTCAAGGCCAAGGCAATGCCGGCCAGGATCTCCACCAGCGTTATGCCGGCATGCGGCAGCAAAATCGCGGCGTCACCCAGGGCGACCCTCAGGATCCGGGTCGGCGGCGGCAGGATGAAATCGGGAATGCCGCCTAACCGGCAGAAGGCTTCCCATGCCGTGAGAACCACCAGAAACAGCGCCAGAGGAAAAAGGAAGGATCGCTTCACCAGCTGGCCTCCTTTTCCAAACGTGCCAGCACACGGGCTTTGATCTCCAGGAAGGAACGATCCGCAATGTCGCGCGGTTTGGGCATATCCAGCCGGAAGCGCTCACAGATGCGCATGGGGGCCGCCGTCAGCACCAGCAAATCGTCTGCCAGCAGCAACGCTTCCTCCACATCGTGAGTCACCATGAGAATACTCTTTTTAAATTCGGTTTGCAGCAGCAGCAGGTAGGCCTGGAGTTGACGCCGGGTAATGGCGTCCAGGGACGATAGCGGTTCGTCCAGCAGGACCAGATCCCGCGCAAACATCAGGGTGCGGGCAAGGGCGCAGCGCTGCCGCATCCCCCCCGAGACCATGGCCGGGAGATAATGTGCGAAGCCCTCGAGGCCGAGTTTGACGAAAAGCGCCTCGACGCGGGCCGCACTTTGTTTGGGGGGCACACCGGCCACGTCCGCCGGCAGACAGGCATTGCGCTCCAGGGTGAGCCAGGGCAGCAGGAGATCGCTTTGCTGCATATAGGCCGCCAGCGCCTTCAGCGCGATAACGGTTTGCCCCCGCCAGGAGAGATCCCCCTGATCCATCGGAACAATGCCCATCAGCAGATCGAAGAACGTGCTCTTGCCGCAGCCGGAAGGGCCGATCAGCACCGTAAAACCGTTCGAAGGGACCGTCAGGTCAAACCCTTCGACAATCGGCTGCCCGTTAAAACGTTTGGTCAGATTCTTGATGACGAGCAATCGGTGCGCCTCGCAGCATTAAAAATAGAGGGGACGAAGACAGGGGATGGCATGGTGGACTTCCCTACGCCGGCATCATCCGGATCAGGTAATAAGGGTCGAGACTGCCAGTCTCCTCTCAGTCGATCCCAATCGACTCCCCCAGCAATCAGAGAGGGTTTTCTGATAACACTGCTGCCAAAAGATGTCAAACCCTGCCGCAGAGCGCCTTTCCCAAGGGACAAAAGGCTTGTCATTTATCCAGGTGACTGTTAAGGATCGTTTCTATTCCGATTGGGGTGTTCTGACTGATAGGCAGCAGAACTGAGAACAGACCCATTGAACCTGATGCAGCTCGCACTGACGTAGGGAAATCGGAAACGCCCTCCTGACGTTCCCGCCCCAGTGATGATCATCATCCGCACAGGTTTTTAAGCGCCGCGCATGACCGTTTGTCGCGCGGTGCCGCCACCCCGAGGGACACATTTTTTTTCAGCAGGAGGACCATGACGATGCGCACGGCGTTGACCATCGCCGGCTCAGATTCTTCGGGTGGCGCCGGCATTCAGGCCGATCTCAAGACCTTCCAGGCCCACGGCGTCTTCGGCATGACGGCCATTACGGCCGTCACCGTCCAGAACACCCGGAAAGTATACGATATTCAGGAAATCGCCCCGGCCATCGTGAAAGGGCAGATTTTATGCCTGTTCGACGATATCGACATCCATGCCGTCAAAATCGGCATGGTTTCCGATGTGGCCCTGATCGATGCCATCGCCGAAGCCCTTGGCCAGGTCGATCGCCCGCCGGTGGTGCTGGATCCGGTCATGATCTCCAAAAGCGGCTATGCCCTCCTCAAGGAAGCGGCCCAGCAGGCCCTCATCGATCGCCTCTTCCCCCTGGCCGAGGTGGTGACGCCCAATATCTTTGAAGCGGAACGGCTGGTGGGGCACCCGATTGCATCCATTGCCGAAATGCGGACGGCTGCCCGGGGAATCCTTGACCTGGGCGCCCGCAAGGTCGTCGTCAAGGGCGGCCACTCGGGCGGCGCCCAGGCGACCGACGTTCTCTACGACGGCCAGACCTACCGCGAACTGACCAGCCCCCGCTACGCCACCACCAATACGCACGGCACCGGCTGCACCTTCTCTTCGGCGATTGCCGCCAACCTGGCGCTCGGCCATTCTTTTTTCGACGCCGTGGCCCGCGCCAAAACTTATATCAGCGGGGCCATCCGCAACGCCCTCGACATCGGCCGGGGACATGGCCCGACCCACCATTTTTTTGATCTCTACGCCCGCGCCGGTTTGGCAGACAGCGTGTCGCAAGCGTCACCGTCGTCGCTGGCCGACCCCGAGGAGTAGCCCATGTCAACCAAAAGCGTGTCGCCGGCAACATCGTCTCGGAATACCCGCAAAACCGCTTATGCCGTGGTTCTGGTCGCCATCGGAGTGGCCTTGGCCCCGTACACCTCTTTTCCGATTGGCATCGCCAAGGTGAATCCCACCCAGCACTTCGTCAACGTCCTGGCGGCTGTCCTGCTGGGTCCCTGGTGGGCCGTGTTGACCGCCATGGTGATCGGCATCCTGCGCAACGCCATGGGCGTCGGCACCCTGCTGGCCTTTCCCGGCGGCATGATTGGCGCTTTACTGGCGGGCCTCGCCTACCGGATGCTGCGCAAGAGCTGGGCGGCCGCGGTTGGCGAAATCATCGGTACCGGCGGCATCGCGCCGGTCGTCAGTGCGTTTTTCGTTGCCCCGGTCCTCATGGGGAATGCCATCCCCCTGCTGGCCTTGGTGCCGTCTTTCCTCTTCAGCACCGCGGCCGGGGCCTTGCTGGGTATCCTGGCCCTCCGCTTGCTCAAACGCGCGAACATCGTCGATTTCTGAGGTGCCGGAGCATCGTGGCCGAAAGCACTCTCATAACTGTCCGTGAGCTGACCTACCGGTATCGTCAGAAATCCAGGCCGGTGCTGCAAGGCATCCATCTGGACATTTCCGGGAACGATTATCTTCTCATTACGGGCCGCAGCGGATCCGGCAAGTCCACCCTGTGCCGCACATTTAACGGCCTCATACCGCACTTCTACGGCGGCGTTCTGACCGGCGAGGTTTTCGTCGCCGGCGCGCCGGTCGACCAAACATCCGTGGCGGCCCTTTTCAACCAGGTGGGCATGGTCTTCCAGAACCCCGAGGCCCAGCTGTTCTGCCGATCGGTAGCGCAGGAGATTGTTTTCGGTTTGGAGAGTTTGGGCCTCCCCCGCCAAACCATCGAAGACCGTCTGCGCGACGCGTTGGACCAGGCCGGCATTACCGCCCTGCGGCAACGCGATCCCCAGACGCTTTCCGGCGGTGAGAAGCATCTGGTCCTTATCGCCGCCATGCTGGCCTTGCGCCCCCGGGTGATCATACTGGACGAGCCCTTTGCGAATCTGGATCCGGCCAATGTCCTCCGCGTCAGGCGTCTTCTCCGCGAACTGCACGCCAAGGGCTGCGGCATCGTTCTCTGCGAACATCGTCTGTCCCGCGCCGCACCGGACGCCACCCGCCTGGTGGTCATCCATGAGGGAAAAATTGCCGCGGATGGCATCCCCCAGGGCATCCTGGCAAACGCCGAAACAGCGTGGGGCCTGGAAACCCCTCTGACAACACGCATCGGAGCTTCCCTGGGCCTGACACCGCTGCCGCGAAGCATTGAAGATATGCCGTCGATCCCGCCGCAACCCGCCCTGATTGCGGCCCTGGAACCCCCTTTGCCAGAAGCCTTCACCCATCAGGGGCAACCACCGGCCGTGGAAGTCGATCACCTGTGCTGTCAGCTTGGAAACCAACCGATCCTGACCGACATCAGCTTCGCCCTCCACCCCGGCGAGTGCCTCGCCGTGGTCGGCGCCAACGGGGCCGGCAAAACCACCCTGCTGCGCCATTTGATCGGCTTGCAACGGCCCACTAAAGGCCGGATTCGAATCAAGGGGCGCGACACGGCCGGCACCCCCATCAGTAACCTGGCCCGGGATGTCGGCCTGGCCTTCCAAAACCCCGACAACCAGTTCTTCCGCTTGACGGTGGATCAGGAAATCCGGGTGGGGCCGGAAACGCTTGGCACCATTGACAACAGCTGGATCGAAGAATTGATGGCCATCTTTCATCTTGAAGCGTTCGGCGGCCACGCGCCGTATCGCCTCAGCGGCGGCGAAAAAAAGCGCGTGGCCTTTGCCTCGGCCCTGGCGTCCCGGCCGGCGGTGCTGGCCCTGGACGAACCCACCGCCGGTCAGGATTTCGAATTCCGGCGCAATCTGCGGAACTTCCTGGGCCAGTTGCAGGCCAGGGGACAGGCCATTATCATTGTGACCCATGACCTGACGTTTGCCGAACGCACGGCCAGTCGCTGGCTTCTGATGGCCGAGGGGCGCCTGCTGGCGGATACCGCTCCGGGCCGCATCATGGCCGACCCCGCCCTCATGGCGCGGGCCGGTCTGGAGGCAACCGACCGTTTCCGCCTGGCCCAACGCTGGCAGTCGAAGGAGACCCGTGTTTGATCCGCGCACCAAACTGCTGCTGGCGCTGGCCTACGGCACTTTAATCGCCTTGACGCGCAAGCCGGAGTGGCTGTTGGGAGAATGGTCGCTGCTCGTTGCCGCCATTGTCGTCATGAACCAGTGGAAAGTTTATCTGCGCTGGCTTGCCATGCTGGTGCCCATGGCGCTCTTTTTTGGCGGGGTCACCTGGTGGTCCACCGATCGGGCCACCGGGCAGGCCGCCGCCACGAGCCTGATGGCCATCACCACGACGTTTTTTGTCTTCTTTGCGAGCACTGAACCGGAGGATCTCGGCAACAGCCTGGTCCATGCCGGCCTGCCGTTTCCGGTGGCTTTCGTGATGACCGCCGCCATGCAGTTTGCACCCGTCATCGGCCGCAAAGCCCGGGCGATCGTCGAAGCCCAACAGGCCCGGGGGATTGCCTTGAAACCCGGGTGGCGCGCCTTGCGGAACTACCCGGCGCTGCTGATCCCGCTGCTGATCCAATCGTTCCAGCTGGCCGACGCCCTGGCCGAAGCCATGGAAGCCCGCGGATTCGGTCGTTCCGGCCGCACTTTTCGCAAAGTGTACCGCATGCGAATGCTGGACTGGCTTGCCATCATTGGAGGATGGGGGGTTGTCGCCGTCGTGCTCCGCTATTTTGCACGCTGATAATAAATAAAAAGGACGACCGCGGGATGCTTGGAAGAGAAAATACCACGGCGGATTATGACGGCCGACGAACCCTTGTCATCGGCGACGTCAATACCGGCAAAACACGCCTTACCGAAAAGGTGATGACGCGCTGGGTTGCGCAGGGGCGATCCCATGAGATCGCCGTGCTGGATCTGGCACCGGAAACACAGGAAACCATTGGCGGGCGTATCCATCTGCCGGCAGGCTTTCAGGGGGTGCTTCTGGCCACGACCATCTCAGCACCCCGCCTGAGCGGCCGTGACGAAGAAGAAGCGGACCTCCTGGCCCAGACCAACGCCGCCGCCATCGAACCCCTTTTTAAGAATCCACGTCTGGCCAACTGCTCGATCCTTGTCATCAACGACGTCACGCTTTATCTGCAGGCCGGAAATTACGACTGCCTGTGGGCAGCCATTCAACCGGTCGAAACGGTCCTGATCAACGCCTATTACGGCGATAGCTTCCCCGATTATCGCCTGTCACGGCAGGAACGCCGCCTGACGGAACTTCTGATCAAGGACTGCCACCAGGTCATCCGGCTTGCAAACTGAATCCTCTGGTGACATCATGTTATCGTCGATCGACTTTGCCCCTCCCCGACCTTGATACCGTGCGCTGTAATCTTCCGCCGAAGTGTATTTTTGTGAATACCGAGCTCTCGTGCGGTCGCCATCCGGCGGCCCTCGTTTCGAATCAGCGCTTCGACAATCGCTTTTTTTTCGATGTCTTTCAATGTCGCCGAGCCACTCTCGACCGGGCTGGACAGCATCGGCGCGATCGTTTCCGGCAGATGGGAAAGACCGATGAGGCCTTCATTGCAAAGGATAAAAGCGTGCTCGATGGCATTTTCGAGCTCCCGGATGTTACCGGGCCACGCATGCATCGTAAACGCCGCCAGCACTTCGTCTGATACGCCGACGATATGCTTGCCTGTCAATGAATTGAACTTTTCCACGAAATGGTCCACAAGAAGGGGAATATCTTCTTTACGCTCTGCCAAATTCGGCAGTGACAGGCGTATAACGTTTACACGGTAATATAAATCCTCACGGAAAAGGTTGTCATCTACCAGCTGCTTCAAGCTGTGGTGCGTGGCGGCAATCACCCTGGCATTCATTTTACAAATCTCGTTCGACCCCAGCGGGGTGTAGGTCCTGTTTTGCAAAACGCGCAGCAAACGAACCTGCGTGGATGCGGAAACGTCACCAATCTCATCCAATAAAATCGTTCCCGCCCCGGCCATGGCGAACAGACCCGGCTTGTCATGTTTAGCGTCCGTAAACGCCCCGGCCTTATAGCCAAAAAGTTCCGCCTCGATGAGGGTTTCTGGCAAGGCGCCACAGTTGATGGCCACGAATGGGGCCTCGCGATCACCGCTGTGGTCATGGATCGCCTTGGCAATCAGTTCTTTGCCCGTGCCGCTGGCGCCTTCGATCAATACCGTGCTGCGGCTGGAAGCCACCAGGGGCAAGATGGCGAACAATTTCAACATGCGGTGGTTTTTGCTGACAATATCTTCGAAACGATACATTTTCCGGTAAGCCTGCCGCAACGTGTTGATTTCGGTGAGATCCCGAAAGATTTCAACCGCCCCCATCGGAGTCCTCTGTTCATCAAGCAGAACACTGGTTGTCACGCTGACAGGTATTCGCTTGTTATCGGCCCGAACAATGTAGACCGGCAAATTTTTGCAAGGTTTTCCGGTTTCCAATGTTTGTTTGATGCAGCATTCGGATTCGCACATCTCACCACGCATCACTTCAAAACACTTGCGACCAATTGCATCTTCGCGAGGAACCCGAGTTATCTGCTGGGCCGATCGGTTAAAGGAGGTGATGATCATCTCGGCGTTGACCGTCAAAACCCCCTCGGCGATGCTATCGAGAATCACCTCATGATTGTCATAGGAATCGTTCCCGCCAGTTGTCATTTTTCCCTTTCTCTCGGATGCAAACAGAGGATAGACCCAACTTGCATCCTATCCGCCTTAAATTGGATTCAATATGAATCCACTACCGCAGTCTCTCATCGGTTGTCAACTGCTTG
This sequence comes from Desulfobacteraceae bacterium, assembly GCA_014237395.1. GTDB lineage: Bacteria > Desulfobacterota > Desulfobacteria > Desulfobacterales > UBA5852 > JABZFP01. The sequence goes on from JABZFP010000029.1 coordinate 39,387, forward strand.
TCAAAAATAATATTTAATAAAATTTCAGGTATATAGGCATCATTTTAAAAGGCCTCGGATAAATGGCACACAATTTGGAAAGGATGACCTGAAGGATGACCTGGAGGAGGAGCAGCCGACATTTCCCGGGCATAACTCTCGGCTCCAAATTTCAGGATCTTCAACAATGCCTCTATCGAAAACAGAAACGCCTGGGCACAGCATCCTTGGAAAGCCTGAATGACGGCATCGCCATTGGCAAACGACCGTTTCGATCACCGCGAAGGGAACCATGGAACGTATCGCAATTCCGGTGTTTCAAGAGCGCATTTCACCGGTGCTCGACGCCTGCGCCCGCTTGCTGGTTGTCGATATCGACAACGGGGAAGAAATCCAGCGCGCCGATGTTTTCCTTAAGAATATGTCACGCAGGGAACGAACGGAAGCGATTTCACGATGGAATATCGACACGCTCATCTGCGCCGGGGTTAGTGAGTTGATGTGCAGCTATATCGCAGGTCGAGGCGTTCATCTTATCTCCGGAATCGCAGGAGAGGTAGAAAAAATTATCGATGCCTATATCCATAACCGACTGGACCAGAAATGCTTTTTAATGCCGGGTAAAAATAGGTCTCACCTGCAGGATTCGTCATAAACCCGGCCGCTTTTTTGGTTGTTTAACGATCAGCCGTATCCAGTAGTGCTTGTAAGTGAAACCACCGTCAAAACCATATGAATAGCCCGGATTCGTGTAGAACTTAACCATACTCACCGAGAGGAGGCGTATTTTGGCACAAATTTTGGCCTATGATCCTAACCCCGATATGCACTGGGAGGTTGTGACTTCGTTAGGACACGATGTCGTGTCTTTCAATGATCCCGGCGAAACCATCGATTATGCTCAGGACAACAGGGTGGATATTGCCCTGCTGGTAGGCTCGGAAGGCATCGACATGATCAAGCCCCTGAGGGAAATTTCACCAAATTTCAAGGCCGTTCTCTTCTGCGATGCGCCTGAAATCATGGAAATTCGCCGAGCGCTCCGTTGGGCGCCCTGTTCGGTTTTATTTATGCCCATCGTCAAAGAGGAACTGGACGCCTGCCTCAAACGAGCCCTTTTGAAAGGCAAGAGCACCATCAAAGGCCGTCTCAACCTGTAAGCGATCAACCTTGGAGTGGAGAAAATAATGGAAGCAAAAGAACTGGCAGCCGCCAAATTTACCATCCAACGCTTTTTAGCAACGGTTTTCGCAGACGAAATCAGCCCTGAACTATTCAAGGCCATGAAAACCGATACTTTCTTGAGGAGCCTCAAAAAGGCCTCCGAAACCCTGTATTCCAAAGAAATGACCCGAGGCGCCCGAGCTTTGTTCGACTATATGGATGGCGCCGGCGTCGACACCCACAAAGAACTGACGTTTGAATATGCGGATCTTTTTCTCAATGCCGGCAAAAGCCCGGTCCTGCCCTACGAATCCTTTTATATCGACCGGGAGCCCACGCTTTACGGCGAGCCCTTGTTTCAGATGCGCGAGTTCCTGCGGAAGCAGCAACTCCACAAAGACCCGGATTACCCTGAGCCGGAAGACCACATCGCGGTGGAATTTGATTTTCTTGCTGAAATGAACCGGCGCGAGGCGTCGGGCGATCTGTCCGTGGCCGATATCCGGGCCGATTTCGGCCGCCGGCATATGGCCTGGCGAACCGAATTCTGCGCGGTGCTCCACTATTCCGACACGTCAGGATTTTACCAGGCCCTGGCCGAATTCACGATAGGCTATCTGTTCCTGGCGCATCTGGCATCCGTGCCGCCGGAAGAAGTGTTTCCCTCCGACCCCACGGCCGACCTGGTGGCCCTCGGCAACGTGCTGGCAGCCCTGCCGCTGGCAGCGGAATCCTTCCTTCTCAAGCCCGGCACCATCGACCCCGCACCGGCCCGAACCATACCGACCCACTGCTATGCCTGTGGCGCCCTCTGCGGCATGACGGCAAAGACAAGGGACGGCGTGTTGATGTCCACCGCCGGACTGCAGGGCGATATCAAGGGCGGGGGACGGCTGTGCATCAAAGGCGGCAATGCCAAACACCATGTTTACTCCGCCTATCGCCTCAAGGCGCCCCTGATCAAGGAAAACGGCCGCTTCCGCAAAGCCTCCTGGGATGAAGCCCTGGACAAGGTGGTCACCGATTTCAAGGCCTATGATCCCACCAAAATCGGCTATATGCGCGGCAACGATTTCGCCAATTGGGTCCATGAGGCCCTGTTCGACCACCTGGGGTGTCCCAAGACCACCCACCGGCCCATGTGCGACAATGCCAACCGCATGGCCAACGAGCACAATCTGAGCGATAAGCGGCCCTGGATCAATTACCAGGAAGCGGATTACATCCTGCATTTCGGCATGAACGAAGTGATCACCTCCTACGGCCAGCGCAAAACCGCCCAGTTGAAAGCCGCTGTGGACCGCGGCGCCAAGCTGGTGGTCCTGGATCCGCGGCGCTCGGAAACCGCTGCCCTGGCAACCGAATGGATCCCCATCAAGCCCTCCACCGACGCGGCCGTCGCCTTGGCCATGTGCCACGTCATCATCAAAAACGGTCTCTACGACAAAGAATTCGTTTCCAACTGGACCTCCGGTTTCGAGGATTTCAAAAAACGGGTCATGGGCGAAGACGACGATCTGCCCAAAACCCCCCTCTGGGCCTCACGGATCAGCGGTGTGCCCGCCGAGACCATCGAACGGATTGCCTTGGAATTTGCCAAGGCCACAGCCAAGGGGGCCATGTCCTGGACCGGTTTGGCCCAGGTGCCCAACGGCATGTATGCCACCGCCGCCCTGCAGGCCCTGAACGCGCTGTGCGGCACCTTCGATGCCCCCGGCGGCCCGTCCCTGCCGTTCAAGCGCAAGCTGAAGCCGGCCTGGGGCGAAGGCCAGGAAAAACCACCCAAAGGGAGTGCGCCGAAACTGGACAAATTGCGCATGTGGGCCGGTTGGGCCCCCGCCTATCTGCTGGATGACGTGGAATCCGGAAAACTGGACGGCATGATCTGCTATTTCGGCGATCCGGTGCTGAGTTGGGGCAATCAGGCCGCCATCACGGAAGCCATCGAAAAAATGAAATTCAAGGTCTGCATCGACGCCTTCATGTGCGACACGGCCCTGCTGTGCGATGTGGTCCTGCCGGACAGCACCTGGCTGGAACAAAGCCAGATCAAACCCGATTGGCTCTACGAAGCCCAGATCAGCTACTGGGCGGAGGTGGTGACGCCGCTGTTTGAATCCAAACCCATGTACTGGATCACCATGGAACTGGCGCGCCGGATGGGCCTGGAGAAGCATTTTCCATGGAAAAATATTGAGGAAGCTTTCGCGAACCAGCTCCGGGGACTGCCCTGCACCCTGGACCAGCTCAAGGAACAGGGTTACGTCGTCACCGACCAGGCCGCCTACTACAAATACAAGGAATGGGGCTCCCTCAATCCGCCGGACGGCTACGGCTCATCCGGCAACACCAAGACCGGCAAGTACAATTTCGTAAACCCGGTCGCCCAGGAGAAAGGTGTCGATCCGCTGCCCAATCATCATGACGGCCCTCCGGATCTGGCCACCGATGCAACCTACCCGTTCCACTTCGGCAACTTCAGGGTCTTCGGGCACGAGCACTCCTCCACCTTCAACGACTATAGCCTGATGAAAGCCAACGGCACCAACGCCCTGTGGATCAACAAGATGGACGCCCATGATTTACAGATCGAGGAAGGCGATCTCGTCCGGTTGAAGTCCCCCTGGGGCGAGGTGGAAATCAAGGCCCACCCCACCTGGGACATCATGCCGGGGATTCTGGGGGCGGCCGGGGGTTTCGGCCACAAGCGCGGCCTGGAAGGCGACCCCAAATTCCCCCAATTCGGCGGCAAGAACCCGCCGGGGATTCAGAAGCCCAATATGACGGAGGATATGGGGGGCACCCCCCTGCTGAAGTATATCAAAACACGGGTTGAGAAAATCACCACGTAGCATCCGTTTGTCTTCTCTTAAAAAACAAACCGCCTGGCCATGGCCGGGCGGTTTGTTTTTTAAGAACCCATCCCCAAAAAAGCTCCCTGCCCACTCTTGTCGTCTGCGGGAAGGGGTGAATTTTGGTTCCTGCCAAGGCCGCAGCCGACTGGGAACCACGGGCGTAGCTGCGCTACGTCAAGGACAACCAGGAGCCGAGAACACCGACAACCCCAAAAAAAGCCCCCTTCCCACTCTTGTCGTCTGCGGGAAGGGGTGAATTTTGGCTCCGGCCAAGGCCGCAGCCGACTGGGAACCGCAGGCGTAGCAGCGCTACGCCGAGGACGCTCAGGAGGCGAGAACGCCGGCAGGGGCCAAAAGGCGCCCCTATCGCCAGATGTTCTGATTGGGAAGGGTAGATTTTGTTTCCTATCAAGACCGCAGGTGACTGGTTACCGCAGGCGTAGCTACGCTACGTCGAGGACAGCCAGGAGCCGAGAACGCCGATAGGGAGCAAAAGATGCCCTTCCCAACGGGACATCACCAGCCCCAAGTGAGGTAATCGTGCATCGAGTCAGCCGCCTTGCGCCCGGCCCCCATGGCCAGAATAACCGTTGCCGCGCCAGTCACAATGTCGCCCCCGGCCCAGACGCCTTTTTTGCTGGTCTTGCCGGTTTCCAGATCGGCCATGATATAGCCCCATTGATTCAGTTTCAAATCGGGCGTCGACTGGGTCAGCAACGGGTTGGCGCCGGACCCCACCGCAATGATGGCCAGATCGCAATCCATATGAAATTCCGACCCTTCTTTGGGCACTGGACGCCGCCGGCCCGAGTCATCCGGCTCGCCCAGTTCCATCTGGAGGCATTCCATGCCGGTGAGGCGCCCCTTGTCATTTCCCGTGAAGCGGGTGGGTGCCGTCAGCAAAAACATCTCGATGCCTTCCTCTTCGGCATGGTGGATCTCCGCCGTCCGGGCCGGCATTTCCTCGCGGGACCGCCGGTAGACGATCTTGACGCTTTCGGCACCCAGGCGCATGGCCGTGCGGGCGGAATCCATGGCCACGTTGCCGGCACCCAGCACCACCACGTTTTTGCCGTGCGGAATGGGGGTGTCCACTTTGGGGAAGAGATAGGCCTTCATCAGGTTGGCCCGGGTCAGGTACTCATTGGCGGACAGGATGCCGATCAGGTTCTCGCCGGGCACATTCAAAAAACGGGGCAGTCCTGCCCCGACACCCAGATAGACGGCATCATAGCCGTCCTCGAATAATTCGTCGATGCTCACCGTGCGGCCCACGACGGCATTGCACTGGACCTCGGCACCCAATCGTTCCAGAAAATTGATTTCCTGGGCGACGATCTCCTTGGGCAGACGGAATTCCGGAATCCCGTAGACCAGAACACCGCCAGGCTTGTGAAAGGCTTCCAGCACGGTCACGGCATGCCCCTTGACGATAAGATCGCCGGCCACGGTCAGACTCGAAGGGCCCGATCCGACGACGGCCACCTTTTTACCGGTCGGTTCGGATTTGGGGGGCAAAACGCCGGTGCCGTGGGCACGCTCGTAGTCCGCGGCAAAACGCTCCAGGTTGCCGATCGCCACCGGTTCTCCTTTTTTGGCCAGGATGCACTGTCCTTCACACTGGATTTCCTGGGGACACACCCGCCCGCAAACCGCCGGCAGGGCGTTTTTGGTCCACAGGTTGCGGATGGAACCGGTGAAGTCGCCCTCTTTGATCAGTTTGATAAAGCCGGGAATATCCACACTCACCGGACACCCTTCGACACAGGCCGGTTTTTTGCACTGCAGACAGCGGGACGCCTCCTGTATAGCCATTTCCTTGGTGTATCCCAGGGGGACTTCCTCAAAATTCCGGCGCCGGACCTCCGGTGCCTGTTCGGGCATAGCGGCCCGTGGCATGCTTTTTTTCTTTGCCGTTTTTTCTGGCTGATTGGACATGATGAAACGCCTCCAATATTAAAATTCGCAAATCAACTGCTTGTCCGATAAAAATTCTCAGGATCTTATTTTGCAGAAACCGTCGTGACAGGCCTTTTCATCCTCGCAATACGCCTGCAGGCGCTGCATGAGTTCATCATAATCCACCTGGTGGCCGTCGAATTCCGGCCCGTCGACACAGGCGAATTTATTCTTGCCGCCAATGCTGACCCGGCAGCCGCCGCACATGCCGGTGCCGTCCACCATGATGGGGTTCAAGCTGACGATCGTCTTGACCTCTTTTTCCTTGGTAATCAGGGAGACGAACTTCATCATGGGTACCGGACCGATGGCGACGGCCAGCTTGATTTCTTCCTTTGCCAGCACCTCTTTCAGAACATCCGTCACAAATCCGTGGTGACCGTAGGAGCCATCGTCGGTGCAGACGTGCAGCTCGTGGGAGGCATCCCTCATTTTATCCTCCAGAATCAGCAGGTCCTTGGAACGCGCGCCGATAATGCAGATGACACGATTGCCCACCTCTTTCAGGGCCCGGGTGATGGGATGCAAAACCGCCACCCCGGTGCCGCCGCCGACGCACACCACCGTGCCGACTTTTTCAAGGTGAGTCGGTTTGCCCAGAGGACCGATGACATCCTGGTAACAATCACCGACCTGCAGGGTTTTAAAAAGCGCCGTGGATTTACCGACGACCATGTAAATAATGGTAATGGTACCCTTTTCCGGATCCGTCTCCGCCATGGTCAGCGGGATGCGCTCGCCATCCTCGGTGGCTTTGATGATAACGAACTGGCCCGGTTTGGCTTTCCGGGCGATTAGCGGTGCCTCGATTTCATTGAGAACCACCGTGCCTTCTGACATTTCTTCCCGTTTGACGATTTTGAACATGGTTACCTCCACATCGTGTATTCATCACCCGCTATCGGGTGATCGATAGATTTTTCAGCATATCATACATGCGGTGCTCGCTGTCCAACCGAACAGGTCCGACCGGCGGCAGAACCAATATGACACGCCTGGGATCCGCCCGCACGGCCAACAAGCGAGCCATAACTCAAAAAAGGGATTACCATAGCGCTTGATATCATTGTTGGCAACCCCAATATTGATGGTTTCGTAAGAAGTCCAATATCGGCGTTACGCGTCATCCCTCGTCATTGCGGCGTACTGTAAGTACCCCTCTTTCCTCGGGATTCGCAAGCCGTATCTCGAACTTCTTACGAAACCATCTGAAATCGGACTTTTTGCGAGTCCATCGATATCGCCCCCCGAAAGTCCCCTTGCATCCTTTCCAAAGGGAATGCTAAGGGGCATGGGCGTTGCGTCAAAAATGGAGAAAAGGGGAAATATTATGCGACTGTTCGATAGCCACTGTCATCTGGACGACAAGAGCTATGAGCCCGATCGGGAAGCGGTGCTGGACCAAGCCCGGGAGGCTGGTGTCATGGGATTTATGGTGGTGGGCATCAACCCGCAGACCGCCCGGAAGGCGATCCAACTGGCCGAAACCCACCCCGGTGTTTTCGCCTCCGTCGGCATCCATCCCCACGACGCGGCGCACTGCTCGGAAGCGGTGTTGGAAGAGCTGATCGAGCTCGCGGAACACGAGAAGGTCTGCGCCTGGGGTGAAGCCGGCCTGGATTTCAACCGAATGTATTCCCCCCGCGATGTCCAGGAAAAATGTTTCGAGCGCCAGTTGACCATCGCCGCCCGGTTGGACTTGCCCCTGATTTTTCATGAACGCGACAGCAGCGGACGTTTCCTGGAAATGCTGAAAGCGGCCGACACCACTTCCCTGCGGGGCGTTGTCCATTGTTTCAGCGGCAACTCCAGGGAAATGACCGCCTATCTCGACCTGGGGCTGCATATCGGCATCACGGGCATCGTCACCATGAAACAGCGGGGCCGGGCCTTGCGGGAGCTGGTGCCCCAGATACCCGATGACCGCCTCCTGGTGGAAACCGATGCCCCCTACCTCACCCCGGCCCCGGAGCGCAACCGTACCCGCCGCAACGAGCCGGCCTTTGTCAAATCCGTACTGCTCAAAGTGGCTGAACTCCGACAAACCGACCCGGCCGCCATGGCCGAAATCACCTGGCAGAACACCTGCCGCCTTTATGGTTTAACGGATTTGTAAACGTCTACGGGTTTTTGTTACCCCCTCTACAGAAATCTTCACTCGAACGGCCTCGTAAGACGCCCAAGATCAAGGCGTGCAAGGTCTGAGAAGTGAGGACGTACACCAGGTACGCCGCAACGACGAGGACCGCCGCACAACGCTGATATTGGGCGTTTTAGGACGTCGTCTTGGACATGAGGTGGGTGACCATGTCTTCTAAGCCATCGATGGACAATTCAAACATGGGAAAAATGTCACGGATGATACTGATGGTCTGGGTATAATCCCAGCGGGATTGGGGCACCGGATTCAGCCAGACGGCTTTGTCAAAGGTTTCGGCCAGCAGCTGGAGCCGGCGCAGGCTGGGGTCGCCGCTGCGCTCCTGGATATAGATCGACCCTTCGCGGGCCATCAGTTCGTAGGGCGCCATGCTGGCATCCCCCACCAGCACCAGCCGGGTGGCGGGATCGTAGCGGGTGAGCTCCTCCAGCCGGACGGGCTGCTTGTAGCGTGACGGATCTTTCCACAGGGCGTCGTAGACCGTGTTGTGGAAATAGAACGTCTTGAGATCCTTGAACTGGGCCCGGGCGTAATCGAAAAGGGTCTGGACCATCTGCACATAGGGGTCCATGGACCAGCCACCATTGTCGATGGCCAGGATCACCTTCAGGCGGTCCTTCAGGTCCCGGTCGAAAACGATCTCGATCTCGCCCCCGTTCTTCATGGTCTGGTAGATGGTGGCATCCACGTTGACCTGGTCCCGCGGGCCCGTCGGTACGAGGTGCCGCAGACGTTTGAGGGCCTCGTTCATCATGGAGGCCTTCAGCGGACCGCTCAGGGAGTAGTCCCGATAGCGGCGGTCCAGGGCCACCTTCACGGCGGACTTGTTGCGGGAGACGCCGCCTACTCGCATCCCGCCCGGATGATAGCCGGAGTGACCGACCGGCGATGTCCCGCCGGTGCCGATCCAACGATTGCCGCCGTGGTGTTCCCCTTCCTGGTCCTTTAGCCGCGCTTTGAAATAGTCCAGCAGCTCTTCGGGGGTCAGCCGCTGCAATTCTTCTTCGTCAATGCCCAGCGCATCGGCCATTTCCCGCGGGTTGCGCAGCCACTCCTCCAACAGGCCCCGGGCCATCTCATCGAGTTCCAGGCCCTCCAGATCGGGCAGCTCGGCCCCGGCAAACGTATGGGCAAACACCTGGTCGTAGCGATCGAAATAGCGCTCGCTTTTGACCAGGATGGACCGGGCGGCCGTATAAAACTCCGACAGCGATCCGATCAACCCTGTCTTGAGGGCGCGGTGCAGGGTTAAAAAGGCGGTCGGACTGACCGGCACCCCGCTATCCTTGAGGGTGTAAAAAAAATCGATGAACATCAGAAAAGTTTCCGGCGGTGCACGACACTGCTGGCCCGCTGGTAGTCCTGGCTTTTCTTGAAGAGGACCCCCAGAAAGGGCACTTCCCCCCGGGACAGTTGTTTGGGCTTGAAATCCAGGTCCGCGCGCAGGGCCCGGATCCAGTTGATCAATTCGCGGGTGGCCGGTCGCTTTTCAACGCCTTCCAGCTCACGCAGGCGGTAAAAGGTCTCCACCGCCGATTCCATGAGGGCGCTGTCGATATCGGGGAAATGGACCTGGATGATTTTCCGCATCATCTTGGGATCCGGGAAAGCGATGTGGTGGAAATTGCAGCGCCCCAGGAAAGGATCGGACAGATCTTTCTTGGCGTTGGAGGTGACGATGATCACGGGCCGGTGCTTGGTGGGAACGGTTTTATCAATTTCGATGATGTCGAACTCCATTTGATCGAGCACGTCCAGCATGTCGTCCTGGAAATCCGTGTCGGCCTTGTCGATTTCGTCGATCAGGAGAACCGTGCGCCTGTCGGCCGTAAACGCCTGGCCGATCTTGCCCATTTTGATATAGGCCTCGATATCGCTGACATTCCGGTCGGAATCCCCGAAGCGGCTGTCATTGAGACGCGTCAGGGTATCGTACTGGTAGAGCGCGTCCACCAGTTTCATGCTGGATTTGACGTTCAGGACAATCAGGGGCATGCCGAGATTTTCGGCTATCGCGTGCGCCAGCATGGTTTTACCGGTGCCGGGCTCCCCCTTGAGCAGCAGCGGCATTTCAAGCGCCATGGAAATGTTGACGATGGCGGCCAGTTCCTCGTCCAGAACATAACGACTGGCCCCTGTGAATGAGACAGACGGGTTTTCAGGCATAGGGATTTCCTCTAAGTGGATGGCATGCGGATGATGATGGACAGGCCGCACGGGGCGGCCTGCTAACGCTGTTCACGAATATAGGCCGACACGTCCCGCGTCAGCGCCAGTACTTTTTGGGCCTGGGCCAGGCTGAGAGATCCCACCCCGCAACTGGGGCTGATCAGGGACTGGGCCAGCAATTGCTCCCGGTCCACCCCCAGGGCGACCAGCGCGTTGCATTGCCCTTCCCAGCGGTGTACCAGCGAATCCCGCGTGGCCGCTTCGAGCGCCTCGGCAGAGCCGGTCGGCACCAGCCCCCAGGCAAGCATGCCGCCCCGCGCGATGAATTGCTTGACCTGCCCGCCATACAGCAGAAACCGGTCGAAATACGAATAGGTGTCAAAATTGACGATATCGACGGCGGTTTCCAGAATCAGCCCCCAATCCGTGTTGGCGCAGACATGGATGCCGGACAGCCCGCCTTCGGCGTGAACGACATCGTTGATTTCATCGAGGCTGGCCGAGATCTCCCCGGCGGCAATACTGATCATCTCGGACGACCCGTAGCCCGCCAGGGCCGGTTCATCCTGAAAGATGATCACCGGACAACCGGCGTCTTTGAAAATGCGAATCTGGTAAGCGGCCTTTAAGGCCAGGAGCTTGACAGCCGCATCCCGCGTGTTGGGGTTGTAATAAATGGCCCGCCCCTGATCGTCTTTGAGCCCCATGCCGAAGGTAATCGGGCCGGTCACCTGGCCTTTAATGGCGACGGGCTTCGGATCCATTGCGGGAATCTGTTTCCTGAGGACATGCAACCCGCCGGCCGTCTCATCCCCGAGAGCAAACCGGGACGTTTCCAACGGCAGCGCGCCGTCGGTGACCGCCAGGTAGTCTTCATAAAAAGCCGCCAATTCGGTTTCAAACCCGTCGCCGCTCGAATCGACGAAGATCCGGTCATCCTTCTGCCGGAGGCCGGGCATCCCGGGCGCAAACTGCGGCACCATGCCCTCCTCGGGGTGTACGGGAAGCTGGGCCCAAACCGGTATGCGCGGCGTGGCCTGCCATACCATGGCGGCGGCGGCCTGGTGTTCGTCCACCGGCAGGCTGCCGATCAAAATAGGAAGACAATTGGGGTGAAACACGGTCATGGGATCTCCTAAGTGGTCCTGTTCATCAATACGGTAACGCACCGAGATCGCCGAGGCGCCCGGGGGGCAAGGCGGGCGAAGCGAGAATACCAAGCGTATTGGAGCACCGCGCAACACAGCGGGTCGGGATGCATCGGCGATCGAATGCCAGCGTATTGATAAATAGGGCCGCTAAGTTTCGAGGCGGCATGCAGGCCTGAAGTGCAACATCATCCTCATTTTTACGGAACTTGATCAGTTATCACGGCCGAATGGGATTGACAAGATGGGGACGCCGCCAGAGCGCGAATGGGCCGTGTTGGCCGCCCATTCGCGATTGACATTGTATTCGGCACGGTGATATATTTTCCCAATTTAAAGCGCTGGCTAATCCCACAAGGTATTCCGTGGCCGATATTATTTCCATATGCGACAAGCTTGATCGCGCCAAATTGGAAAAGGATGTAACGCTGGGGCGACGCAAACAGCGTGCGATCGAGCACCTTTTTCAACGGTCGTGCTGTGCGGTCGACTGTGAAAAATGCGGTCTGCCCGTCACCAGGGCCTGTCCGAAGGACGCCGGCGAGACAAAACGCGATCATCGGGTTCCTTACCAGTTTTGTGACGACTGCACGGAAGAATTCATCGATTATATCGAGCGCTTGAAAGGCCGGGGCGATCCGGATTGTTACTGGCGCAACGAGGCCTGGCTGGAAGTCTGGTCGACCTGGATCAACCACCGGGCCGCGCTGGACCGGCATGCGCGTTCGAAGGAATTCGCCCGCCTGCTGAAGGAAGTGAAAGACATCACGTCTGAGTGAGAGGAGGTTGTATGTTTGGAATTGGAATGCCTGAGCTGATCATTATTCTGGTGATTATTCTGATCATCTTCGGCGCGGGAAAACTGCCGGAAATCGGCGCTGGAATGGGCAAAGCCATCAAAAGCTTCAAATCGGCAACCGCCGACGACGATAAAAAAGAAACCGAAAAAATCGAAGACGATAAAAAAGACGCGTAGTTTTTTCGACGACCGCGTCCCCCTTTACCGCAGAAACCCGACCCCGGCCGGTGGCCGGGGTTTGCTGTTTGTTGGCCGCCCGAGGCCGCCCCATCTTATGGATGCATGGGGTTTAATCCCGGGAACGGTCTTATTTCCCCTCGTCTGATCCCGTTTTCTTCGGACGACGTCTCCCGCCCAGCAGTTTTCGGATTTTTCGCACCACGATAAAACCCCCGATCGCCAGCAGAATGACAAAGACAACATTAAAAAGCGGGAAATGATCATAGTCCCTGTCCACGGTGCGGAGACTGATGGCATTGGGAAACATTGAAAAAATGCGAATCCGCCAGCCGTAGTACTTGACCAGCACCCACGGCTTGTCCGGAACGGAGGCAAAGGCCTGGGCCTGGGCGGTCAGATCGGCGCTGTTGAACTTGAAATACGGCGGCCATCCCCACCCGGTATCTTCATTGCGAAACACCATGGTCTTCCCGTTGCGGGCCACCGAATTGATAAACCGGACATCATACGTATTGCCGGCGCCGCGCGCGGATGTATCCTGGGCACTTTTACTCACCACCTCCCCGCTCTCCCGGTCGACCCGCTTGACGTCGGTGCCGCTGATCTGCACCACGGCCGTGCGGGGAAGATTGTGGAACAAAAACAGGGCGATTGCGGCCACCAGCAAAACACCCGTGGCGATCTTTATCTTTTTGATTGTTGTCACACCGGACCTCCTTATCCCCGTTCCATGCAGGATGCTGTGTCTCGCCACACCCTATTCCTGGGCGTCTTTGGCATCGAGCCAATCGCGTGCCGCGATCGGCAACACCGCCTCGAAACAAGACAAGCCTTTAACCGTGCAATAGATTAAAGGCCTGTTATTTTTAAGTAAACCAAACTTGCGGCACCAGCCCCGGAACGGCTCAGAAGGGGATGTCGTCGTCGGCATCGGGATAGGGCGGAGGGCTGTTGTAATCACCGCCGCCCGACGTGCCGCCGCCGGTATTCGCCTGGGGGCGTCGTCCGCCCGCGGCCGGTCCGCCGGCGCCACCTTCCCGGGGCCCCAGCATCTGCATGGTGCCGCGCATATCGACAACCACTTCGGTCGTGTAGCGGTCCTGGCCGTCCTTCCCTTGCCATTTTCGGGTTTGCAGCTTGCCTTCAATGTAAACCTGACGTCCTTTGGACAGGTACTCGCCACAGATTTCCGCCAGTTTCCCGAAAACGACCACCCGATGCCACTCGGTTTTTTCCCGCCGTTCACCAGAACTTTTATCGTTCCATGTTTCCGAGGTTGCAATGGAGAAATTGGCGATCGGCCGTCCATCGGTGGTATACCGGAGTTCGGGATCCTGACCTAAATTACCTACTAAAATGACTTTGTTGATTCCGCCAGCCATTGAAACCTCCAGAATTTTAAGAATTATCAGCAGTCTTACGCCACGTAACCCATAGCGGATGTCCCTGTTGATGTCAATGCTCACCGGGTTGACCGGGTTCTTCAATAGCATGCTGATCGCACATGCCGTTGGGTCATGGGGGCGGCCATACCCATAGAAGTTGCGGGTTGGATTCTTGTGCGATTTGTATTACACCGGCCTTCGGAAAACAGCAGATCAGCGTATCGTATTCACAACAGGGCCGTTTGGGCTCGCAGGAGAATGAATGGCGAAAGGAAACACGCGGCGTGCTCGCCGTGAATTTTTCGGTTCCGCATCGATTCAACAACAGCTGCGCGCTGTCGGGCTTGATTCCTTTGAAGCCCTTTGGACACACGATGCCACCTGGGTGGAAGAACCCAACTTTAGACGTCAGGGCTGGAGCGGTGTCTGCCGCATCGAACTGGACAATGCGACGTCTTCTCCCATCGTGATGTATCTCAAGCGCCAGGAAAATCACGGCTACCGAAGTCTGGCAAACCCTTTTCGATACCAGCCGACAGCCTACCGTGAATATAAACGCCTTATGGCCATGCAAGCCGCCGGCATAACCTTACCGGATATCCTCTATTACGGCGAACGCCACAGCGGAAAAAACTTACAAGCCATCCTGATGACGCGGGAAATCCCCTCCAGTATCCCACTGGATGATTATCTTGGTCTAACGCCGGAACGTGATCCCGCTGAAGTCGACCGGGTCATCCAGGACACGGCAACCTTGATCGCCAAGCTGCATCGCCACCACTTCCAGCACTGTGCGTTGTATGGTAAGCATGTATTGATCAGCGGCGTTGAAACGGCCGCAGGGGCCGGCAGCCGACTGGTGCCTTACCTGATCGATGTCGAAAAATCCCGTTGGCGGCTTTCCCGCATGGCGATCGCCGTGAGAGATCTGAACCAGTTCCAGCGCCGTGCGCCCTGGACGACGACGCAGTGGGACACGTTCCTGGTGCATTATATCGCTGCCTGTCAGATGGAACAGTTTAAACCTGTTTTGTCATGGCTCATTCAAAAAAAAGCCGCAAGCAAGCAGGCCCGACACCAGCTATAAGAGAAGACCTGACCGGAAATAGCGGTCCAGGCGGCGTCTCGCATGACGCAACCCCATCGCAAATGTGGCGGTAAAAAGGAATTTCGAAAATGCGAATCCTCATTGTCGAAGACGACAAAACGATCGCCCACTTTATCGAAAAGGGCTTGAAAGAAGAAGGCTTTGCAGTCGACCATGTCGCCAATGGCGAGGACGGGCTGCACATGGCCCTGACCGAACCCTACGATGCCGCAATTCTCGACATCATGCTGCCCAAATTGGACGGCCTCACCGTACTCCAACGCATGCGTGAGAGCGGGGTCGCGACGCCGGTCCTTATCCTCAGCGCCAAACGGTCGGTCGATGACCGGGTCAAAGGCCTGCAAAGCGGCGGGGACGACTATCTGACCAAGCCTTTCGCATTTACCGAACTTGTCGCCCGCATCCGGGCCCTGCTACGGCGCTCGACGGGAACGGCCAACCCCACATCGTTAAGCGCCGCCGACCTCACAATCGATCTTCTGACACGCGAGGTGACCCGTGGGGCCGACACGATCGAACTCCAACCCAAAGAATATGCCCTGCTGGAGTATCTCATGCACAACAAAGGGCGGGTGGTGACCAAAACCATGATCATCGAGCATGTCTGGAATTACAATTTCGATCCGGAAACCAATGTCGTGGAAGCCCGCATCTGCCGCTTGCGGGATAAAATCGACAAAGACCACGATCCCAAGCTGATTCATACCATCCGGGGGGCGGGCTATGTTCTTAAAAAAGATTAGCCGCCTGCGCCACTACCTGAAAATCAAACTGACGCTGTGGTATACCGGGGTCCTTACCCTGACCCTGCTGGTGGCGCTCTTTTTTCTCTACTCCTCCGTAGGAAGCTATTTTATAAAAAGTAAAGACACCGCCATCCGCAATGAATACAAAGAATTCCAGATCATTTTTCAGGAAGGGGGAGTCCCCGCCGTGCTACGCGAGGCAACCCTCGAATCCGGCACCGAAGGCATCGACAATGTCTTTTTCAGACTCCTGACGCCGGAGGGGCAAGCCGTTGCCCAGTCGAACATGGCCAATTGGGAATCCTTGACCGCACCGGACCCATTGATAATCGCACAACTCAATGGGATGCCCTATCAGATCGTGACCATCCTGGCTCCCGGACACCATCACCATGTCCGCATTCTGACAGGGCGGATAGGAACCGACTATATCATGCAAATCGGCCATTCTCTGAAATACGATGAGCGGTTTCTGCATGACCTGAAGGATATCTTCGTTGTGTTGGCAGCAGGGGCAGTCCTGGCCGGGATTGTTTGCGGGGGGTTTATCTCCTGGAAGGCCACGGCCGGCATCAATGATATTACGAACGCCAGCCGGATCATTGCCCAGGGGCAGTTTGATACACGGGTCCCCACCCGGAACATGAAGGGCGACGTCGAGAATCTGGCGGTCGCCTTTAACACCATGCTGGACCGCATCCAGGCCCTTGTTGCCGGCATGCAGGAAGTGACGGACAACATCGCCCACGATCTTCGCAGCCCGATTGCCCGCATCCGCACGGCCGCGGAGCTCGCGCTGCATGACGTAAAGGATCCGGAGGAATACACCGCGGTAATGGCCCATACCATCAGGGAATGCGACCGTCTGCTATCCCTCGTAGAGACCATGCTCTTCATCTCCGAGGTCGAATCCGGCACACGGCCATCCCGGAAGGAGGACGTCGACCTCGCCTTTCTCGTCCACGAGGCCTGCGATCTGTTTCAACCTCTGGCGGAAGACAAACGCATTGCCTTGTCCGTGCAGCAAAGTACCCCCACCTGTCATATCGCGGGTGAACCGGCCACCTTGCAACGCATGATCGCCAATCTGCTGGACAATGCCCTTAAATATACTGAGAAGGATGGCCGCGTCACCGTGCGGCTGGAAGCCGTGCACAACGAAGCGATCCTCGTCTTCGAGGACAATGGCATGGGCATTTCCCCGGAAAACCTGCCCCACATTTTCGGTCGATTTTACCGCTGCGACAAAAGCCGCCACCAGAGCGGCACAGGCCTTGGCCTCAACCTGGCGCGTGCCATTGTCCTTGAGCATGGCGGCGACATCCATGTTTCGAGTCAATACGGTCAGGGTACGGTCGTTACCGTCAGACTGCCGCAAACGCGCACCACATCATAATACCAAGGGCCGAAAAACTCGCTTTGTAAAGGCAGCGAGAGCTACCGCCATCCAGCCTGCCTCCCGCCGATCTTGCCCCCCTGAACCCACCACCATTGAAGATGACCAATTAGTAATCTTTTGATCATGAAGCGGTCATTCCCACTGCGCTAAACTCCCTTTTCGTTAAACGATTGTTACCCGTTTCCCGACACAAAGGATAGCTTCGGATTCCGAATGATTCCGAGGCCAGCGCATATGGATGCCATTCGCAATTTTAACCGCGACCGCAAAATCGATCGCTACGCCCTGCTCGGGCTGGTGCTGTTGGGGTTCATGTTCTGGGGCGCACGGTCGCTGTGGGACAGCAGTGAAGCCCGCTACGGGCAGGTGGCCTTCGAAATGCTCACCCACGGCAACTGGCTGGTGCCCACCCTGGCTGGCGAACCCCATCTGACCAAACCGCCCTTCAGCTATTGGATGATCGCTGCAGGCATGAAGCTTTTCGGCATCAATGCCTGGGGGGCTCGCTTTTTCCTTTCCGCATTTTTTACCGGCACCCTGTTCTGCATCCGGGAGCTGGCCCGAACCATGGGGTCCGGCCGCAAGGAAGCCCTGACGGCAGCCGTAATCTTCGGCACGTCGCTGGTGCCTTTTGTCGGGGGGCACACCCTTACGACGGACACGTTTCTTGCCTTCTGGGAAACCCTCGGCATTCTGGCTGCCTGGAAAATCTGGACAAGTCATGGTCACCACTTACGCCTCTGGCAGCTCATCTTCTGGGGGGCCTTCGGTATGGGCTTTTTCACCAAGGGTCCGCCCGCCTGGCTGCCTTTGATACCCATTGCCGTCTATCTCGGGATGCGCCGCGGCAATCACCAGAGACCTTCTTTGGTGTCGTTGCCCGGCATCATCCTTTTTTTGGTGCTTTCCTTCTGGTGGTTCGCGGCCCTGATCGCCCGCGACCCCGGCCTCCTGTCGTATTTCATCGGCGATGAACTGGTCGGACGTTTTGCCAGCACCATGCATGATCGCAACGACCCGTTCTGGCTCTATGCACCGGTGATTCTTCTCGGGGTCGGCCCCTGGATGGTGCTATGGCCCGGCGTTATTGCCGGAACCTTCGCCAAGCTTCGAAAAAGGGCACACCCCTTACAAGACCACCATTTGTTTCTACTCCTGTGGGTCATGATCCCCCTGGGGGTATTCACCCTGTCGCAGTCCCGCATGCCCCTCTACGTGCTGCCGCTTTTTGTACCGCTTTCCATCGTGATGGCCAGAATCGGTTGCTGCGGCGTATTCCCAAGGCTGCAGGCTTCACCCGCAAAACATCGTGCAGC
This sequence comes from Desulfobacteraceae bacterium, assembly GCA_014237395.1. Classification (GTDB taxonomy): domain Bacteria; phylum Desulfobacterota; class Desulfobacteria; order Desulfobacterales; family UBA5852; genus JABZFP01. Next base: position 57,752 of record JABZFP010000029.1, read on the forward strand.
GACAGTCGGCATAGCCCTCTGGGTGCTGGTGCTGGTCATTTTCACCGCCTATCCGGACGGTTCTCCCGGCGCCCGCAGCCGCCGCCCGGCCGCAGAGGTTTTCGCCCAGGCCCTCGCTCGCATCAAGGAACCGTGCACCTTGTACTGGGTTTCCGCCGGACGCCAGAAATACTCGATCCCGTTTTACATGCAGCGGATTATTTCGAATACTGAACAGTTTGATCGGCACGCGACCGCCACGGCTCCAAGGCCAGAGTTTAAAAATCGCGTGTTTTACATCACCAAAACACACCTGTTGCCAAGATTGGGGCAGACGACCGACCCGCCGGTCGTCCATGCCAAAGCCCTTGGTTATGCCTTGGTCGAATGGCCTCAACAGCCCCTATCGACCGGACGTCTGGCAAATCCGGCCGACACCTCGAATGTCGGCACAATTAAGTTCGACGATACCCGACGACACGCGTTTCATGCCCCGCCCCATAGTGGGCTGTATGCCGCGTTGTTATGGATACTCGCAAACAGCCGCCATTGATCAGGCCAATGCCGCCAATGGTTAAAAAAGGACATATTATGCATACCCCTGAATTGACATTTTCATCCAAATACACCTTCAAACACGCGCTCAAATACCACGACAAGCACCGCAACACACTTGGCCATCGTCTGTCGAATTGGCGCGAACAGCGGATGGCCGCCCGGGCCCTGGCCTTAGCAGGTGATCCCGCAATCGTGCTGGATCTGCCCTGCGGGACCGGGCGTTTCTGGCCCTTGCTGGCCCGTCAAGAGGCGCGCACGATACTGGCTGCCGACAACAGCGAGGCCATGCTGTCGGTCGCCCGCGAGGTAAACCCGCCCGAGCTGTTGGCCCGGGTAAAAACCTTTCCGTGTTCCGCCTTCGACATCCCGATGGAAGACACCAGCGTGGACCTCATCTTCTGCATGCGCCTTCTGCATCATATCACCCGGCCGGAGGATCGCGTGGCGATGTTAAAGGAATTCCATCGCGTAACACGCGATACGGTGGTCGTATCGCTATGGGTGGACGGCAACTATAAAGCCCTCCAGCGACGGAAATTGGAAGCACGCCGGACCCACAAGACCTATCAAAATCGCATCGTTCTCGAGCGCGCGGTTGTCGAGCGCGAATTTGCCGATGCCGGGTTCGTGATCGCCAGCCATATCGATTTCCTGAAATTCTACGCCATGTGGAGGGTCTATGTTCTCAAAAAAAGCGCCCCATGACGTCTACGAAGTGTTCGGATCGGCTGCCGATCGGGAACGGCTGCGGATCAGCGAACTCGATGACTTCGAAGCCCTCTGGTCCGTCACGGCCGCCTGGGTGGAAGCGCCCAACTACCGACGTCGGGGGTGGAGCGGTGTTTGCCGAATCGAATTACAGAATTCACCGCAGGCGCCGTCCGGTGTCTATCTCAAGCGCCAGGAAGGGCATTGCTACCGGAGCACCCGCCCCCCATTTCATATGAAACCAACGGCCTATCGTGAATACCGTAATCTTTTTAAAATGCAAACGCATGGCATCGCGGTGCCGGAAGTCCTCTATTACGGTGAACGAAAGGTTGGAAAAATCTGGCAGGCGATACTGGTAACGAAGGAAATACCCCAAAGCATCTCTTTGGAAACTTACATGCGTCTATCTTCCGAACGCCCTCCGTCCGAGGTCAGCGGCATCCTTCAGGACACGAGTGCTTTGATCGGCCGTCTACATCAACGACATTTGGAGCATGGGGCCCTGTATGGCAAACACATCCTGCTCAGCGGCTTTGTTAACAATCCGTCGAGCGCCCCGCCGGCAGGCCAAACACTTGTGCCATACCTGATCGATCTCGAAAAAGCCCGCTTCCGGTTGGCGCGATGGCGTATAGCCGTCCACGACCTGAACCAGCTGTTTCGCCATATGGCCTGGGAAGCATCAACCTGGAAGACATTTCTGGATCACTATATGGCCGTGGTTCGCATGAAAAGGATTGGCCCCTGCCTATCGCGCCAGATTACCCGGGAAGCGCATCGTAAACAGGTGAATCACAGGCGCCACCACAGGCTGTCAATCCGACCATTACCTGGAAACCGATCTTCTTAACCGATCCCGGATAACAGCGATCATTCAGGTTAAACGATGACATCAATAAACGTCCGCACAGCACCGCTCCTCAGTCTCGTTATCCCCTTTTATAACGAGAGCAGTTGCATCGATTGCGTCTGCAGCGAGTTGCATCAGGTCTTGTCGGAAAATGCCGGCAGCATCCCAACCTGGGAATGCATCCTGGTGGATGACGGATCCCGGGACCGGACCGGCAATATGATCGAGGACTGGGCCACGCGTCACGCCCACTTCCGGGCTGTTCATCTCACCCCCAACAGCGGACAATCCGCGGCCCTGCAAGCCGGCTTTCAGGCCGCCCGGGGCCTCTACGTCGCGACAATGGACGGTGACGGTCAGAACGATCCTCGGGACCTGATCCTTCTTTTGGGCGAGCTGCAGCGCCGCCAGGTCGACATGATGTGCGGCATCCGGGAACGGCGCGCCGACAACTTGATTCGCAAGGCTTCCAGCCGTATCGCCAACCGCGTGCGACGCGCCATCCTGCGGGACGGCATCACGGACGTCGGCTGCGCCATCCGCGTCTTCCGCCGGGACTGCCTGCCGTATGTGCCTTTTTTTCGCAATGCCCACCGGTTTTTTCCGGCGCTTGTCATGGCGGCCGGCTACCGCGTGGCGGAAACATCCGTCCGGCACCGCCCCCGCTTGAAGGGCACCAGCAAATACGGCACGGGCATCAACAACCGCTTGTGGGTCGGCCTGGCGGATCTGGCCGGTGTCTATTGGCTGCGCCGGCGTGCGCTGCCTTATCACATTTCCGAAACGATGAAGGAATGACGAGCATGCATCAAACATTCCAAATCCATAGTTACATCCCTTCCGAACGGTTATGGAAAGATCTTTTCAAGATCATTGCGGTGAGCCTTTTTTTTGCGGGTATCGCCATCCTGATCCGGAACGAATCCGTTCGCGCTCACATCATGCATCTCCCCATCTTGGTAAAATCCCTCGCAAGAAAGGGTCTCCCCGGAGGAAGCGGGCTGCGTGCCGTCCTTTTTGTGGTCGCGTTCAGCCTGCTGACCGGTGTGGGCATGCCGCGCCTGTGGGTCAGTGCCATTGCCGGAGCCTTCTTCGGCACCCTATGGGGCATCCCGCTGACCCTGGCGGCAACCGTGCTGGGCGCAACCATTGTCTATTGGATCGGCCAGGCCGTGCTGGCCGGTATGGTCGGACACCGGATGGGACCGCGGCTGACAATATGGCAGGCCCGCTTCGAAGCCAATGCTTTCTGGTGGGTCCTTTATCTGCGCCTGTTTCCGCTATCCAACGCCACCCTGACCGGCCTGTTGTGCGGTGCTTGCCGCATTCCCTTGCGGGCCTATCTGGCCGGGTCACTCATAGGGTTCATCCCGTTGACCGTTGTTTTCGCTGTTTTCGGCAGCGGCGGTGCCCGGGGCAACCTCTACCTCGTCGGTCTTGGATTTATGCTTATCGCCTTAACGGTCTTCGGACGAAAATCGGTCATGCGCGCTTTCTCACCACACGAAGCGTCGCTGAAACGCCGAGAAAAAATCGTTTCACATTACCATAGCCAATAGCGTCTATAGGGTTCGCCCCTACACCTAAAAAGGTTGAAAAATAAAATGCTTTGTTTAAAAATCACCCAATCAAGCCATCTGGATCTGCTCCTCGAACGAACTTCCCCCCACCTGACATCCGGCACCGCGAAGAACCTGATTGAATCACCCCCAACCCATGGGAGGACTTCGCATGTCATCCAATAAAAAGCGGAGGCTTAAAGTCACCGGTCTTATACTCGGTGCCATCGCCCTGGTGGCGACGGCCGCCTACCTTTACCATGTGCATGTCAATTATCGCTTCATGACGATTACCGAAGGAAAAGTCTATCAATCCGGCGCCATGCCGCCGGAGAAGCTCACCAAAGTGGTTCAACGGCATCATATCAAGACGGTCATCGATCTCCGCCAGGAGGAGGAGAAGGAAGCGATCGCCGCCGAGCATGCGGCCATGACGGCCAACGGCGTACGGCATGTCAACATCCCCTCCCATCAGGCCCCGCTGCCAACGACGGTCGAACAATATCTGGCCGTCATGGATGATCCTGCCGTGTTCCCGGTGCTCATTCACTGTCACCACGGCGTCAGCCGCGCGGTTCTCTTTTCAGCACTCTACCGTATGGAGTACGAGGGCTGGGACAATGCCAAAGCGCATGGTGCCACAAGGTTCATGACCTACAAGAGTTCGTTCGATCGAGGCACCCGCAAGGGCGACTTTGTCTTGAATTACAAACCCCGGCATAGGATAACGTCAAACGACCCATCCTCCAGCAGCGTTACGACCAGACCCGTATCCGCCACTCCATAATGGCAACGACGATTCGATAGGTAGCCCGAATGAAATCTCCCATCTCTCCCCGTTTGATCCGTTTCCTCGTGGTCAACTTCCTGGTCGGCCTGGTGTGCCTGACGCTGATGCGCATCGGGTTCTACGCTTATTTCCAGGCCCCGGATGCCACGGTCCCCTTGTCCACTTTGGCCAACGCTTTTTTTATCGGCTTCAAATTCGACTGCCGCCTGAACCTGATCGCGCTGCTGCCGGTGCTGCTGCTGGGCTGGATCAAACCCGTCAACCTGTTCGATACACCGCGCGGCAGGCGCATCTGGGTCACCTATCTGACGATTGTAGCCTCCGCCATTGGCCTTTTCTACATCTTCGATTTTGCCTATTTTGCCTATCTTGAAAGTCGCCTCGATGCTACCATTCTGCGATTCCTGTATAACCTGCGGGAGTCCTACCGGATGGTCGTGGAGAGTTATCCGGTATGGCCGATCCTGGCGGTGATCATCCTGTTCACCGCCGGCGCCGGATATGGCCAGTTTCGCCTCGTCAGCAGATTCGCCAGGCGCCCTTCGCAAAAATCCCGGTGGCGGCGCATTGCCGTCGTGACCGGGTTTCTCCTGGTATACGGCTTCGGCATCTACGGCAAGCTCTCCTGGTACCCCCTCCGCTGGAGCGATGCTTTTTTCTCCAACAATGCCTTTGTCTCCGCAATCGCCCTCAACCCGGTACTTTATTTCTATGACACCCTGAAAAACAGGGAAGTGGCTTACGATCAGGAAAAAGTCGCCGCCCATTACGATCGCATCGCCGATTTTTTAGGTGTGGCACCGAAAGACAAAAATCATCTCTCTTTCGTAAGGCGATGCAAAGGGCCAAACCCTTTTTCCCAGCCACCCAACGTTATTGTGGTTATTCTGGAGTCCTTCGGCTTCTACAAAACCAGCCTTTCCGGCAATCCCCTGGATCCGACCCCTCATTTCGACCGGCTTGCCCGCCAGGGAACACTTTTCACACGCTTCTACACTCCCCACGGCGGAACGGCGCGATCTGTTTTCGCCGCCACGACCGGCATTCCCGATATCGAACTCATTAAAACATCCTCCCGCAACCCCCTGGTCGTGCGGCAGCATGTCATAGCCAATGAAATGAAGGATTATCGCAAATTTTACTTTCTGGGCGGCAGCGCCAGCTGGGGGGAAATCCGCGGACTGCTCTCCACCAATATCCGCGATCTGAGCATCTATGAGGAAGGCAGCTATGCCTCACCCCGGGTGGATGTCTGGGGCATTTCCGACCTGGATCTGTTCAAGGAAGCCAACGCCGTGCTGAAAACTGCCGGTCCGGAACCTTTTTTCGCCATCATTCAGACCTCCGGAAATCATCGGCCCTATACGATCCCGCCGAATAACGACGGGTTTCAGCCCAATCCCATCAGCGATGAAATAGCGCTGCGCTACGGGTTCCGGTCGGCGGATGCCTATAACTCCTATCGCTTCATGGACCACAGCATCGGCCGCTTCATCGACATTGCCCAAACGGAAGCCTATTTCGATAATACCGTCTTTTTATTTTTCGGGGATCACGGCCTGGTGCGCAATGCGGAACATCGTCCCGCCTACGAGCATGAACTCATCATGAACCGCTACCACGTGCCGCTGATGATCTATGCCCCCAAACTGATGCCTTCGCCCCAGGTCATCGAGACCGTCGCCAGTGAAGTCGACGTGATGCCGACCATTGCCGGCATGACCGGACGCCCCTATCTCAATACGACCTTCGGGCGTGATCTTTTCGACCCGCGCTATGACAAAGACCGCTATGCCTTCACGATTCTGCACGCCCCCGTGCCTTTGCTCGGGCTGATTGGCGCTGATTTCTATTACAATGTGAAGGGGGACGGCAGTTCCCCCAAACTGTTCAAACTGGACCCCGAGGCCCCCATCGAAGACGTCGCGGCCCAATACCCGGCGATTGCCGCCAGAATGCAGCAACTCTGCCTGGGGCTCTATGAAAGCGCCCGCTATGTCCGCTACCACAACACGCCAGAGGATATCGCCCGCCAATCTAACGATCCGATGGCGTCCCCCTGATCAAATCAAAGGTGCCCTGCCCCATCGTCTATTGCCATTTATAGGTTTCAACCCTATTCTATCTTGTTTGATTCGCTTGAATAATGTTCTGTGCTGGAAAAAAGGTGGAAGGTCGATGTCGTGATACAATTGAAAAAAATGAGAGATGGTCTGGGCCCTATCGCCCCCCTGGCCGCATTTGCCCTTGTGACCGTTATCACGCTGGCGCTGGTGCGGACCGGGTTGGCGGCCTGGCAATTGGAACGGGTAACCGCCGTCGAACAGCCCTGGCGCCTGTTCACCATCGGACTGCAGCTGGATCTGCAGCTGGTGGCTTACTTTCTGGTGCTGCCGGCCGTTCTCTTTGTGTTTACGACGCGCACCTCGATCGTGGGACGCGGGGCCGCCCTGCTCACGCGCGTCTGGCTGACACTGGCAATGGTTTTCGTCGTCTTTATGGAAACCGCCACCCCCTCTTTTCTGGTGGAGTATGGGATCCGGCCCAATCGCCTGTTTCTGGAATACCTTATTTATCCCCGGGAAGTGTTTTCCATGCTCTGGGCGCAATACAAACCCCAGTTGTTTCTGGCCGGTATTCTGGTGCCGCTGGCGGCCTGGGGCGCCTGGGTTGTTTTCGGCTGGAGCCTGCGCCGGCGCACCGGCTGGTCGCTGGTGCGGTGCCTGCTGGTCTTTCCACTCCTGGCAGCCCTGCTGGTGCTGGGAGCCCGCTCCAGCCTGGGCCACCGTCCGGCCAATATCAGCACGGCGGCCTTTTCCAGCGACCCCCTGGTTAACGATCTGGCCCTGAACTCCACCTATTCGGTCATGTACGCCGCCTATCGGATGAAGGACGAAAAAGAAGCCGGGAAATTCTACGGGCGCATGGACGAGGAAGAGATCGTGCGACGGGTGCGCCAGGCCATGGATGCCCCGGAATCCGCCTTTACAAATCCCGACCTGCCCACCCTGCACCAACAGACCGCCAGCCGGCAAATCGACCGGCCCTATAACCTGGTCATCGTGCTAGAGGAAAGCATGGGGGCCCAGTACGTGGAAACATTGGGCGGCATCCCTCTGACCCCGCGGCTGGTCAAGTTGTCCGCCGAGGGGATGTGGTTTGAAAACCTCTACGCTACCGGCACACGCTCGGTGCGCGGTATCGAAGCCGTCACCACCGGTTTTTTGCCCACCCCAGGTCGCAGCGTGGTCAAGCTGAGTTCTTTCGGGAAGCCGTTTTTTAATTTGGCGGGATACCTCAAAGACTTTAATTACCAGAGTGTTTTCGTCTATGGCGGGGAAAGTCATTTCGACAATATGCGGGGCTTTTTTCTCAAGAACGGTTTTGACCGCGTCATCGATGAAAAAGACTATGATCAATGGGAATTCAAGGGCACCTGGGGGGTCTCCGACGAGGATCTTTTCGTGCGGGCCAACCGGGAATTCGAGGCGTACGGCGACCAGCCCTTTATGGGACTGATCTTTACATCATCCTATCACTCCCCGTTTGAGTTTCCGGAGGGCCGCCTGACCCCGGCAGAACTATCCGACAATCCTGAGCACAATGCCATCCGCTACGCCGATTTTGCCCTGGGGCGCTTCTTCGAGCTGGCACGGCGATCCTCCTACTGGAACCGCACGATATTCCTGGTGGTGGCCGATCACGACAGCCGGGTGCGCGGGGCCAACCTGGTCCCCATCCGGCATTTCCATATCCCCGGTCTCGTCATCGGACCGGGCATTTCCCCAACCCAATATACCAATGTCGCCAGCCAGATCGACCTCCCGCCCACCCTCCTCTCGCTGATGGGTATTTCCGGCCAGCATCCCATGGTGGGCCGCGACCTGACCTTGCCGCCGCGTCTGGATGGCGGACGGGCCATCATGCAGTATGCCAACAACCAGGCCTACCGCCTCGGCGACCAGGTCATTGTCCTGCAACCCAAGCAATCTCCGGCCCAGTATACCTACCGCAACCAGGAACTGGTGGATAAAAAAGCCGCACCGGACCCGGAACTGGCCGCGGATGCCCTGGCGCATGCCCTGTGGCCGTCGCTGGCCTACCGCAACCAGTATTATACGCTACCGTAGCTTGCCTAATTCGAAGGTTGAAATCATCTGGACGGACGGTTTTACACCACGACCGCGCTGGATGGGGACTGAATGATCACCACCGATTCAGTCGATGCGCAAGAATATAATCAGCCCCCTGATAGTAGGCCATGAGTTCCTGGGCCAACGCCGAAGCGGCATCCAGGGGCGTGAGCCGATCTTCGATCTGAAGCTCTATCTTTTTCCCGGGTGACAGAATCGCAAGGTGGTTGTCGTCCTTCAACAGCCCCAGTTTCTGATAGTTGGCGATCAGGGCCCGCGGCCGGAAGTCCGTCGTCAGCAAATTCGTACCGAAAAAATGGCTCTCATAGTCGATGTTCAAAAAGGCCAGCACGGTGGGGGCGATGTCGATCTGGGAACAGCGTCGGTCGTTCTCATCCGGGGCAACACGGCCCGGGCTGAAAAAGAACAGCGGAATGTGGTATTTGGTCTGGTCCAGCCCGACCTTCCCGGCGCTGCCGGCACAGTGGTCCGCCACAAGGACGAAAAGCGTGTCGGCATACCAGGATTTGGCCCGGGCCAGTTCCATGAATACGCCAAGGGCATAGTCCGTATATTTGACGGCCCCTTCGCGTCCGGAACCCGGCGGAATATCGATCTTGCCCTCCGGGTAGGTGTAGGGACGGTGGTTGCTGGTGGTCATGATGTGGAAAAAAAACGGCTGCCCTGTTCGATGCGTCCGATCCGCTTCCTGGATGGCTTTCCGGTATAGATCCTCGTCGGCAACCCCCCAGGCGTTCTTGAAACGGACCTCTTCCGCCTCAAAATCATGTTGATCCACCGTCCGGTATCCGTTGCCGGCGAAGAACGCATTCATATTGTCGAAAAAACCGCGTCCGCCATAGATGAAGGCCGTGTCATAGCCGTTATCCTGGAGCACTTTCCCCAGGCTGAACATATGCGCGTTGTCCGGCCTTTTGACCACCGAGCGGCCGGGCGTCGGGGGGAGAGAGAGCGTGATGGCTTCCAGGCCCCGGGTCGTGCGCGTGCCGGTGGCAAAGCAATTGGTGAACAATAAACCCTGCGGAAACCACTCATCCATAAACGGGGTGTCGCCCGACGGACTGCCGAACCGTTTCACATATTTGGCGCTCAAACTCTCGACCGTGATCAGGATGACATTCAGGCGTTTGGGCGGTCCCGTCGATTCGATCCGCCGCCGGATATCAAACAGCTGCCCATCAATACCTTCTTGATCCGCCGGGTCGATGCGACTTCGCAGCAGGCGTGAAAGCGTGACGTCGTCTCCCTGGCGGTAGAAAGCGTTGTAGTCCAGTTCATTTTGGCGAAAGGCGGCCACGAATTGATAGGGGCCGTTGGATGCCAGTTCATTGACGTAGTTATTGGGAGAAAGGGTCCTCAGGGATTGCCCCACCAGCAGAACGGCGGCGACGGAGACGATGAAAAACGGCACCGCCCGGCCAACTCGGCGGCGGAAGGGTTCGACGGCCTGCAGGGCACCCGCAAGCGGCTTTCTAATCAAGACAAACGTCAGGACGGCGGCCAATAGAAGGACCATCAGGATAGGGATCAACGGATAGGATTCATAGATATTTTGCGTGACTTCATGACGATAGACAAGATAGTCGACCGATATGAAATTAAACCGGGTGCCGAATTCCTCCCAGAAAAGCCATTCCGCCGTGCAGCTGAAATAGAGCCCGTAGAAGACCGCCAGCGACATCAGGTAGGTGGCATACCGGTTGACCCGACTATGATAGAGCTTATCCGGCAGGAACAGAAGGAACAGCACAACAGGAATACAGGCATAACTGATAAAGGCCAGATCGTAGAACAACCCCAGGGTGAAAATATACATCCCGTTCCATACGGTATGGGACACCTCCGGCCAGGCCTTGACCAGAAGCGCAATCCTGAGAACACTGAAAGCCACCAGGGCTATCAAAATATGGGGCCAGACAATCGCGACGCGACTTTCGGTATGGGGTTCGACAGATGGTGACAACAGGGGGTGCCTCCTAAAGATGACAGCCTATCGGTCAATGGCCCGTATGGGGGATCACGGGACCCCGGCGGGCATCGGTAATGCTCACCTAAACGCTGAGCACGATGGGTGCTGCCTATCATCCCGGGCATGACCATTCGATGACGGCGACATTACGGTTTGGTTATCTAATGGGTTTTCTGAAACGGCGGGAAATAAAGGAGGGGCAGCGCACCACATGCCTGGTGCCGGCAACGGTCTGAGGAAATACCGCTACCGCTTGCCGGGCCACAAGCCACGCATTAGCCGTGCGGGAAGCGGGTCCGCGGATGTCAGGGCCCCGTGAGGGCAGACTTCGATGCAGCAGTAACAGCGGATACAGCGGTTGTAGTCAAAGCGAAGACGATCGTCACGGCATTGAATGGCGTCGGCCGGGCAGTATTGCCAGCACTCCCCGCACAGGCGGCACTTATCGACGTCGGCCACCGGCCGTCGCAGCAGATGACGGCGCAGGAGGGGCTGCAGCCATCCCGGACCGAAGCGCGCCGTGCCGGCCTCCGGCAACCTGAAGGCGATGCGGTCCGGCCCGTCGCCGGTGATACGGGCAGGATCGTGAGAAATACCGAGGATTTCGGCCGCAGCCAGGGTCGGCAGCCCCTCCGGGGGCATGCCGATCAGGTCGCACACGGCATGGTCGGCGGCAAAGGCACTCCGGCTGCCGATCAGAAGCCCCAGCGGCACCGGCCGGCCGGCCTTACCCGGCCCATCGCCGTCCATCCCCAGGATGCCGTCGATCACCGTAAAGGCCGGTGCAATCGCCTGATGGATCTGGACGATCAGCCTGGCGAACAGGGTCTTGTCGAGCCCGGCCCGCATGTGCCATTCGGGTTTTTTAAGACCCACCACACAGCCGAAGGTATTTTTCACCCCCAGGGTCAGGGTCATCTGGCTGTGGGTCTTGAATTTCGCCAGGTTGATCACCGCGTCCGCTTCCAGGGCCTGCCGGGCCAACGGCACCTCCCGGAAAGGCGGTCCGATGTCCACGATGGTCTCGGTGTCGAATGCCTGGAAGGGGACATCCAGATCCTTCAAGGCCTCGCGGTAGCCGCCGAGTCTGCCGATACGGGACATGCTGCCCACCGCCGGACTGTCGGCAATGACGGGCCGACCCCCGTGGTCCTGGACAAACTGGACCACCGCCCGCACCACCTGTGGATGGGTGGTCACCGCCTGCTCCGGCTTGGCTGCCAGCAGCAGGTTGGGCTTGATCAGCACACGCCCCCGGGCGATGGGGCCGACGCCTCCTGCTGTGAGCATGGTGTAAATGGCGGTCTTCAGTGTGTCGTCATAGGCCGCTCGACGAATGTCAACGTCAGCCATCGGTCCTCCGGAGCGTATTGAAGAAAAGACGATGATAACGGATGAGACGAATGGGTATTGCCTGAACCGTCGATCTCTGCGAAATAAAGATTATTCCGGATGGATTGAAAACCCAATAGATTTTCCTCCGGCCATCACCTTTTATCGGGACACCCGGCACCGACATCCATGACACCCGCCAGCGATACGACCCGCAAAGCCCTGTCGCGCCGCATCAAACAACACGTGATCGGCCGGCCGCAGGATTTCTACACCATCACCCTGCCGGGGCTTGAATCCCTCTGCCGCGGGGAACTGGCCGCCTTGGACGATCCACCCGCCGAATTTCACCTAAGCAAGGGCGGCGTAGCCTTCCAGGGACGCCTGACGTCCTGTTACCAGGCCAACCTGATGTGCCGCACCGCCAGCCGTGTTCTCATGCGCATTCAGCAATGCAAGGCCCGGCATTTCGATGAACTCGAAGAGCGCGTCCGGGCCGTGCCCTGGGAACTCTATCTGAAGATCAATGCGTCTATCAAGGTGCGCGTCAGCATTCGCCGGTCGAAGCTTTACCACAGCCAGGCCGTGTCGGAACGCATTCTGAAAGCCGTATCCGCACGATTGGCCCTGCATGGTCGCAAGGATGCCGGCACGGAACGCGAAGGCCCCGTCCAGTGCATCTGGGCCCGTCTACAGGAAGATCGACTCACCCTTTCGTTGGATAGCTCCGGGGACCCCCTGCATAAACGCGGGATCAAAACCACCGGCGGCCCGGCCCCCTTGCGGGAAACGCTTGCCGCCGGGGCCCTTATGCAGGCGGGGTTTGACAGCGAAACCGTTCTCTGCGACCCCATGTGCGGCAGCGGCACCTTTGCCCTGGAAGCGGCCATGATGGTGAAACAGGTTCCGCCGGGGGGGCAACGATCCTTCGCCTTTATGGACTGGCCGGCCTTCCGGACGCCCCACTGGGACTATCTTCGCAACCGGGCCGCTGTTCCGGCGTCCCCCCTGCCAGCACCACGCATCCAGGCCTCCGACCGCAGCCGGACCGCCGTCGACCGACTGGCGGCCCTGTTGCCGACATCCGGTCTGGCAGACGTCATCGATCTGCAGCAGCAGGATTTCTTCGATCTCAGCGCCCCGCCAACGGGTCATCGCCGGGGGCTGATCGCGCTCAACCCGCCCTATGGCCGGCGCCTGGGCCAACCCGAGGCAACCCCCCGCCTGATTGGCGAAATCCTGCACAAGCTGCAACGGGATTTTCGCGGCTGGCGCATGCTGATGATCCTGCCCGAGCAGCACCTCATCCGGCAGGTTCCCTTCCCGGTCGACGCCCAAACCGTGATGCACGGCGGGCGGCCAGTGTGGCTGACCATAGGAGACGTGCCCGCATGACGCAGACCCTCAAATTTGCCTGCCCCCTGGATTGTTTCGATGCCTGCGGCCTCTTGGCCGAAGTCGCCGACGGCCGCGTGGTCGGTCTCAAAGGCGACCCCGCTCACCCCGTGACCCGGGGCCGCATCTGCGTGAAGGGCAAAAAACTGCTGGAACGCTTATATCACCCCCAACGCCTGCTGGCCCCCCGCTTGAAAGACGGCGAAAAGTGGAAAACGATTCCCTGGGAAACGGCGATCGACATCGTGGCCCGGCAGTTTGAAAACGCTATCCAAACATACGGCCGCCATGCCATTCTCTACTATGCCGACAGCGGCTACGGTGGTCTGGTAAAATCCGTGGACCGCCTTTTCTTCAATCGCCTGGGCGGCGTTACCGTGCCCCGGGGCAGCCTGTGCTGGGCCGCCGGGATGGCCGCCCAACGTTATGATTTCGGCGATGTCCGCGGCCATGCACCCCACGACCTGGTCCAGGCGCGTTGTATCGTCATCTGGGGCCGCAACCCGGTCGCCACCAACCCGCACCTGATGCCCTTCCTGCAAAAGGCCCGGCAGCAAGGCGCCCGGCTGATCGTCATCGATCCGATCAAAACCCTGAGCGCCCGGCAGGCGGACATCCACCTGCAGCCCCGCCCCGGAACCGACGGCGCCCTGGCCTTGGGCATGGCCCATCATCTGGTAGCGTCCAATCGCGTCGATGACGCCTTTCTCTCCCGACACACCCATGGCTTCAACCGTTTCGCCGACAGCCTGCAGGCCCTCACACCGGAGGCTGCCGCCGCCGTCACTGGCCTGGATGCAAACACAATTCGCCGCACCGCCGAACAATATGCAGACCGGATACCGTCCAGCATCATTATCGGCATGGGCCTCCAGCGCTATACCAACGGCGGCCAAACCGTGCGCTGCATCGACGCCCTGGCGGCCCTGACCGGCAACATTGGGCGCTCCGGGGGCGGCGTCAACTACGCCAACCGATCCATCACCCGCTGGATCGACCGGGACGGCGGCGCCCAGAGCGACGCGCCGCCGCCGGACCCGCGCACTTTTCCGCTGCCCCGCATGGCCCATTTTCTCCGGTCGGCAAAAACCCCTCCCATTAAAGTCATAATGGTCGCCAAAGCCAACCCGCTCGTTCAGGTCCCAGACAGCCGGGCCATGCAAGCGGCCTTTGCCCGGGTGCCCTTCAAAATCGTCATCGACATGTTCATGACCGATACGGCCCGCGCCGCCGATCTGGTCCTGCCCTGCACCAGCATCCTGGAGGAGGAAGACCTGGTTTACAGTTCCATGTTTTCGCCTTACCTGAATTACGCCCGCCAGGTCGTTGCCCCACCGGGAGACCTGCTCAGCGAATACGACTTGTTCCGGCATCTCGCGCGGCGCCTGAACCTCAGCGGCTATCCCGACATCCCGGCGCGGCACTTTCTGGAAAATGCCATCCGGCCCCTGACCCGTGAATTCGGCCTGACCATCGACCGCCTGCAGACCGCGCCCTTCAAGCTGCCGCATGACGATGTCCCCTGGCCGGACGGAAAATTCGCCACCCCATCCGGACGCTACGAATTTTATTCCAACAAGGCCAGGCAGGACGGTGGTCCACCGCTGCCCACCTACATCCCGCCCCTGGACGCATCGCCGGCCTTTACGCTCCGCCTCTTGACGCCTCACCATGCCCATTCCCTGCACTCGCAGCATTTCGCCTTTCGCGATGACGTGCCGGTGGCGTCGATTCACCCGGATGCCCCCGAACGGCAGGGATTGGCATCCGGCCAGGCCATTCAAGTGGTGAGCCCGCAGGGGCAGATCCCGGCAAGGCTTGAACCGGACCCGGGCGTCCCCCCGGGAATCCTTAAAATCGACCAGGGCTGGTGGCACCAGAGTGGCGCCGTCAATCGCCTCACGCGCGACACCCTCTCCGATATGGGCGAGAATGCGGCTTTCTTCGAAACTTTCTGCCGGATCGAACCCGCCCCGGACAAACAAGGAGGCCATACCCCATGAATGCCAAACCCGCATCGGCCAGCCGGGCCATTCTAACCCATTTTCTGCTACCGGAAGACGCCAACCCGGCCGGCAATATTCACGGTGGCGTCATCATGAAACACATCGACAGCGCAGCCGGCGTAGCCGCCTTCCGGCACGCCCGCCGCAATGTGGTGACCGCCTCCATCGACCGTCTGGATTTCATCCACCCGGCATTTGTCGGCAACCTTCTGATTCTCAAGGCCAGCGTCAACCTGGCCGGGCGGACCTCCATGGAGGTTGGCGTACGGGCCGAAACCGAAAATCTCCTGAGCGGTGAAATCCGGCATGTGGCGTCGGCCTTTTTGACCTTTGTGGCCCTGGACGAAGCCGGCCATCCCACCCCGATCCCGTCCCTGACCTGTGAAACCGAAAAGCAGAGACACCGCCACCGCATGGCCCAGGCCCGCCGCAAAACCCGCCTGGCCGAAAAACAACGGGAAGACGCCTGCGACGACGACCCCGACCAGTGTCTGTCGTAATGTCCGATGGTGACCCGGAGCTTTATTTCCCGTTAAACTGTCTTATGATGTTTGAAAGTATGCGGTTACGCTAATCAAGAAGCACCTTTATTAATTCTATTTGACGGCTTCGAAAATTGTTCAAGATCAAGGCGTGCAAGTTGTGAGGAGCGAGGCGTGCTCAATGCACGCCGCAGTGACGAAGAGCGCCGCGCAACGCAGATATTGGACTTTTTCCTATGTGGTCCCATGTCAAGGAGAAAGCGTTAAGCAAACAAATGCCCTTTTCCTATCCGCATCTAAAAATGCATAGTACCGATTCGGTACACAAAAAAGCGAGCCGCCATTTACGAAGCGCCCTCAAGGGGCCAAAAGTCCGCCGCGGCCATCGCCCTGAGACTGTTTGCTTGTTTCTCCTTAACGACTATTTCCAATCAGAGTTATGCTGCCATGCCACGCACTTGATAACTTCGTTGCTGCGTGCTCAATCGCCACAAAATGATGGCCAAATCCCTCGCCAACGCCACGATTACTTTTTGCGGCACAGCGGTTTTAGCGACGATCCGTTGATACTTCCCCCCCGCCAATTCATCTTTGCGACGCCAACACCAGGCGGCCTCAACCAGCAAACTGCGCAAACGTTTCTGTCCCACGGGCCTCAATTTTGCCCGCCCCTTGCTCTCTCCGCTTTGCCGCACCATGGGGGCAAGACCCAGATAGCTGGCCACCTGATTGGCCGACTTAAAGCGCAAGGGGTCAAACAACTCCAGCAGGAAGGTCGCCGCGGTAATCGGACCAACCCCAGGCGCTGTTTGAAGACACTCAAAAGCTTTTTCATGGTCGCCCTGACGACATACCGCTCTGAGCTGTTTTTCGATATGTTGTCTTTCTTTGAGCAAAAAAGCCAACTCACGCACCAGGCTTCTAAGCGTATCTTTGGCCGAGGTTTGCAACGGCAGCTTCCAAAGCGCTTTGACCCCCTTGTCGCTCCAGTGCGCCAGACCGGCCGGTTCCTTTACGCCAAGATACAGCAAGTGCGAACGGATCCTCTGTTTGACCGTACGAATCGAATCAACCAGGTCGTGACGACGACGCACCAGGCTGCGTTGCGCCTCTTGGGCCCTGCTGGGAACAGCGATCCCCTTGAGGATCCCGTTGGCAGAATAACGGGCCAGTCGTATGCAATCGAGTCGATCGGTCTTGGCACCTTGCGTCACCGGTCGGGGTACACGGTTGGGGGCTACCACCAACACCTTAATATCCCCCTCTTCAAGCAGACGGGCCAACTCAAATCCGGTCGGTCCGGCTTCGTAGGCTACCTGCACGATCTGAGGGCTAAATTTTTGCAACTGCTTAACCACCAACGCGGGGTCGGCCGGACTGACAAAAGTCTGCAAAAACCCGCTAATTCCATGGAAGGCAACATGATAGCTGTTTTTATGAACATCGATACCAACGTGAAAAAGATCACTTTGGGTTTCCAAAACTTCGCTCAACCGTGCTAAATTAACTTTTGCCATGTTGGTTCCTCCTTTGCTGAATAAGTTCGTGGCAACGTCCTTATTCTAACATCGTTTGGGACCAACATGGTATTTACGAAGCCGTCTATAAGGAGGAACACATGGCCCAAGTAACTTTAAAAGGCAATCCCGTGCAGACCATCGGTAACCTGCCCGCCGTCAGCGAGGCGGCACCCGGCTTTACCCTGGTCGATAAGGATCTCAAGGAAATCTCGCTGCAGGACTATGCCGGTCAAAAAGTAGTGTTGAATATCTTTCCGAGTATCGATACCCCCACCTGCGCCATGTCGGTGCGCCGGTTCAATGCCGAGATCGGCAAACACGGCAATGCCGTGGCGGTTTGTGCGTCAATGGATCTGCCGTTTGCCCATGGCCGATTCTGCGGCGCCGAAGGCCTTGAAAAGGTGGTGTCGGCCTCCGCCTTTCGCCATCCTGAATTCGGGAATCACTATGGCGTCAGCATCACGGACGGACCCCTGAAAGGCCTTTTTGCACGCGCCGTGGTGGTCGTGGACGAAAACGGCAAGGTCGCCTATCACCAGCTCGTTCCTGAAATTGCCGACGAACCCGATTACGATGCCGCCCTGCAGGCCCTGGCGGGCTGATTGGATCGGGGATCGAACCATCGCACCGGCCGGCCCCACGTTGAAAACAGGCCGGACCATACGAGGGTAACGCGCCGCCCATCCGTGTGAGACGGGACACGACCATGTATCTGGCTGCCATCCCTGAAAAACAATGGCATCGCTTTGTGATCCGGGAATCCTACTGGGATCGCGGCTGCTTCCGCAGCCGCGACCTGGTGGAGCTGGGGCCGGATCCCTCGCAATACATCGTCTATCCCGGCGGAAGGGCCTATTACATCGATCCGAACCTGGAAGACCAGATCCGGGACCAGGGGGGCGATCCCGACCCGGATGCCCTGGACGATATGCTCTGGCCCTTTGTGGACAAGGAGATCCGTCATGCCGTGGGCGCCTTTCGTGAGCGTCAGGCGCCGCGCGAAAGCCTGATTCCCTCCGAGACGCCTCAGCCGGTCCATCTCTTCGATAAACGCCGGGTTCATTTTCTGCGCTTCGGCCGCATGGACCAGGGGCCCATCGGCCGGGTGCCGGGTAAAATTTTCCGCCCCGTCCGAAACCGGTCCCGCGATGAAATCGAGCAGTATTTCCTGCAGGCCGAGCGTATCCTTAAAGCCCATGAACGCAAAGCGTACGTGTATGTCATCTTCGACCTGCAGCGGTTCTTCAGCGAACTGTGCGCCAAGGCCATGCCCGAGGCACTGGACCAGGAAATCGTCGACGACTATTTCGTCAAGGAGCTCTGCCGCCTCAATGCCGACAAAGCCTTCTGGGCCGGCATGCCCATGCACGACCATCTGGCAGCCTACCTCGTGCGCTACCTCAGCATGTATTTTGACATGGACTACGGCCACCAGAATCTGATGGAGACGCTTTTTAACCAGTTTCGCAATGCCCACCGGCGCCATCAATGGCCGGCGAAAAAAAACCAGGTATCCTTCGCTGACGCCAGTTCGGTCTTCGGCGTTAGTGCCGATACCCTCAAAAAGATGACCCGCCGGGAACTCTCCCGGTTGTTCCGGCAAAAAGCCATGGCACAACACCCTGATCAGGGCGGTCGGCCGCGTGATTTCATCCGTCTCTCCGAGGCTTATAAATCCATCATGCAGTCCAAGCGCTGAAGATTCCCGGACGCGACGGCCATCTGCCTTGACAAGCCGAGCATTCACGCCTAATCTGCGCCTGCTTTATCAATCGCCCGAAAGGAGAATCGCCGGGACACCGGCGTTGACAAGTTAATGACCCTATCGCAGCACACACCGAACTTGCCACCCATCATCACCGTCGTCGGGTTTTCCGATGCCGGTAAAACCACCATTATCGAAAAACTGGTGCCGGAATTGAAACAGCGCGGCTACCGGGTGGGCACCGTCAAGCACGCCGCCCACGGATTCGCCGTCGACCGTGAAGGCAAAGACAGTTGGCGCCACCAGCAAGCGGGGGCCGATATCGTGGCGGTGGCCGGACCCGATAAAATTGCCATGGTGATCAACACCCCCGACGACATCCTGGCGACCCTGCGCCGGATGATGACCGGTGTCGATCTGATGCTGGCGGAAGGATTCAAATCCGCGCGGCTGCCCAAGCTGGAAGTGCTGCGGAAAGCCGTTCACGCCAATCCGCTGTTTCTCGAAGACCCCAACCTTTTTGCCCTCGTGACGGATATCGCCATGCCGTCCCCGGCCGCCAACGGCCTGTCGGTTTTCGGTTTGGAGGACACCCCGGCCCTGGCGGACCTGATCGTCGAGCGATTTCTCACGCCAACCACGGCAGCCGATACCTTCGATCGCTGCGGATGAATCATGAACCCGCATCGCCGGCCGGCCTGACGTGGCCACCCCTCGTCCGGGGAACGCTGATCAAACGCTACAAGCGGTTTCTGGCCGACGTGATACTGGAAAACGGCACGACGGTCACCGCGCATTGCCCGAACACCGGCAGCATGACCGACTGCTGCGAACCGGGCCGCCCCGTCTACCTGTCGGTTCACGACAACCCCAAACGAAAATACCCCTATACCTGGGAGCTCATCCAGATGCCGGACTCACTGGTGGGGGTCAACACACTGGTGCCCAACCGGCTCGTCAAACATGCGATTCGGACCGATCAGGTTGCGCCGCTGCGGGGTTATACCGAAGTGCGGTCCGAAGTTCAGATGGGCGCCCGCTCCCGGGTGGATCTGATGCTACAGGACGATGACCGCGGCACCTGTCATGTGGAAATCAAGAATTGCACCATGGTTAGAGACGGCCTGGCGCGCTTCCCGGACGCGGTCACGACCCGGGGCTTGAAGCACTTGCATGAACTTACGGCTCAGCTTTCCGAGCGTAACCGCAGCGTCATGTTCTACCTTATCCAGCGCATGGATGCGGAAGAATTTCGTCCAGCCGATGATATCGATCCCGCCTATGGTAAAGCCCTGCGGCAGGCGGTGGCGCGAGGTGTTGAAATTCTCGCCTATGATGTCCATATTGACCTGAATGAAATCCGCCTCAATCAGCACCGGCCCTGCCGCCTGTGACCTGTCGCAGTGTGGATAAAGCCTTGTAACCTCTTGATCTGATTTCTTATATCGATTGACTTTGCGCGCTGCATACAGTATGGATAATCCGACAATGACACCTCGCGTCGGATAATGGAAGCCCATGTCGGAAACCAACCTGAACCGAATTCTGGCCCCCCGGGAAAACCTTGCCCGTATTCTCGATAACCTCAAAGAAGGGGTTATTGCGCATGACCTGAACCGCCGGATCTTCTTCTTCAATCACCAGGCCGAACAGATTACCGGCTTCAGCCGGGAAGAAATTCTGGGCCGCGACTGCCACGACGCCTTCGGCATCCCTTTTTGCGGCGAGCGCTGCTCCTTCTGCGACCCCGGCGAGTTGGCCCCCGGGAACCTCGACAAAAAAGAATACACCCTCAATATCACCACCAAAACCTGTGAAACCCGCCGTATCGATATGAGCGTCACCATGATGCGGGATGCGTCCGGCAACGATGTCGGCGTCCTGGCCCTGTTTCGTGACATAACGGACGAACTGCGGCTGCAACTGCAATCCGGCAACCTGGATCGCTTTTCCAATATCATCGGGCGGGATGCCAAGATGCTGCAGGTGTTTCAGCAGATCAGCGACGTCGCCGCCTATGACTACCCGGTTCATATTTTTGGGGAAACCGGCACCGGCAAAGAGTTGGTGGCCAATGCCATTCACAATGAAAGCCACCGGGCCGGCACCCCCTTCGTCCCGATCAATTGCGGGGCCCTGCCGGAGGGGTTGATCGAAAGCGAGCTGTTCGGCCATGTCAAAGGGGCCTTTACCGGCGCCATCCGCGATAAGAAAGGCCGCTTCGAACTGGCCGACCGCGGCACCATCTTTCTGGACGAAGTGGCGGAGCTGTCCAAACCCATGCAGGTCAAACTGCTACGTTTTCTACAGGAGGGAACCTTAGAGCGGGTGGGGGGCGAGAAGACGATCTCCGTCAACGTCAAGGTGATCAGCGCCACCAACAAGGATTTGAAGGAAGAAGTGCGGCACGGCGCGTTTCGGGAGGATCTGTTCTATCGCCTGAGCGTCATCCCGATCTACATCCCGACCCTGAGGGAACGCCGCACCGATATCCCCCTGCTGGTCAACCATTTCATGCACGAAGCGGCGCTCAAGCACAACCAGGCGTCACTTCGTATGTCAAAAGAGGCCATGTCCCTGCTGATGGACTACGCCTGGCCCGGCAATGTCCGGGAACTCCAGAATGCCATCCAGTTTGCCCTGGTAAAATCAAGCGGCCGTATGATCACCATCGACGATCTGCCCATGGAGATTCGGGCGATGCGCCGCGAAACCCTGCGCCGCGGCCCCACACGCAAGCTGAACCAAGCCACAGTGCGGCGCGCGCTGGCGCAGACGGCCGGCAACAAATCCAAAGCGGCCCGCCTGTTGGGTGTAGGCCGCGCCACCCTGTATCGTTTTTTGAATGACCATCCCGACCTGGCCGACCAGGAACAAGCCACGCCCTAAAGCGACCGCCTTTCTGGAAACCCTGCGATGACGAAACCGTCTATCGTTTCACGCCCAGTTGCTCCTTGAGCCAGGCTTTCACGTCGTCATCCAGAGCGTAGACCCCTTTCAATTCGCATACATCTTTTTCAAAACGGGCCGGCAATTCGAACTGGGCCAATTCTTTGGCTTCATCGGAATTGCGCTTGATCAGGTAAATCGTATACGGCCGGTTCCAGCAGTTGACCACAAAATAGGTCGTGTAGTCGTCTTTGGAAGCGATCACATACCCATCGCCGCGCGCCCAGTTGTTTCCCCACTCCAGGTAAAGCCGCACCGCCTCTTCGGGTGTCATGTTCCAGTCAATCTCGTCGATAATCGCCTGGTTGCCGCGCAATTCTTCCAATGTCATCATAAGCGTACCTTTCGGGCTAAATTATGGTGGCCCCCTAAAAAGCAAGAAAGTTACCTGCTTTTGTCAATCCGGCAAAAGAGGCTGTTTCGTGATTACAAAATGGACTCTTTTTTGTCCCGTCATGCCGGACCCGATCCGGCAACCCGTATCGTGGCACATTGAAAAAACAACTGGATTTCGGGTCAAGCCCTGAATGACGGATTTAAGACTTTTAGGAATCCATGAATTAACTTTCCTCAAAACATATCCGTGCATCGGTATTGATATGAAAAAATCATAACCATCGTCGATGGTTGCGACAAGTCCACGCGACCACCGGAGACGCCAAAAAAACAGGCGGAGCTGATACCACGCTCCGCCTGCCGATTGACTAAATACTACCGATTTACGAATTAGGCCGACAGTTGCTGACGGTCGGTCATGTCCATCAGGACCCGCTCGCGGGCCTTGTCGATACCGAGCGCCTTGCGCTTGGCATCGATGTGGGCAATCATCATGCGGGCCATCTCATAAGGATCCGGGGTGAAGCCCCATTTCCCCAATCCTTGTTCTTCAAGCCCCTTGAAGAGGTGCCTGTGGAACTTGGTTTCTTCAACAATGGGGAAGGTCACCCCAAACACGGTGTAAACACCGGACGCCACGAAATACTGCCCGATGCAGATGGCTTTCTCGCTCATCCATTCGGGGGCGGCGCCGGCCACCGGCAGATCGGCAATGCTCTCACCGAGACCACCAGTCTTGACCATCTCGGAAGCCGCGATCAGAATCCGGCTGTTGTCGACGCAGGACCCGATGCCCAGAACAGGCGGCATACCGACCGTCTCGCACACTTCCTTGAGGCCGCTGCCGGCCAGATGTGCGGCCTCCGGCGTGCACAGACCGGCCTTGGCCAGCGCAATCTGAGAACAGCCGGTCTGCAGCACCAGGACGTCGTTCTTGATCAGTTCCTTGACCAGCTCGACATGCACCCAGTCCTGTTTGACCCGGGGGTTGGTGCAGCCCACGACCCCGGCCACGCCGCGGATGCGGCCGTTGATGATGTTGTCGTTCAGTGGGGTGTAGGAACCACGAAAGGTGCCGCCCAGCATGTAGTTGATGTATTCGTGGGAAAAACCATGCACGCCAGCGTGGGTGTTCTTGGGGATTTCAATTTCACACGTACGGTTCTTGAAACGATGAATGGCTTTGATCACCATGGCATCGGTGCAATCCCGCGGGGTATGCTCATGGAACTCGATATGCTCGGCCCCTTCGATGTGGCAACGCGGGTTGGTGGTGAAAAGCGGGGTCTTGTAGCAGTCGGCCACGGCCACCAGCCCCTGCTTGATGCACTGCACGTCCACACACATGGCATCCACGGCCCCGGTCACCAGGACCGTCTCGGTGGACATGAAGTTGCCGGCATGAGGAATGCCGTGCCGCACCATCATTTCTGCCCCGGAGCAGCACATGCCCACCAGGTTGATGCCCTTGGCGCCGGCGTCTTTGGCTTTTTGCACGATCATGGGATCCGTGACCGAAACCAGCATGGACTCGAACAGGTTAGGCTCATGGCCGTGGACGATCACATTGACCTGATCCTCCTTGAGCACGCCCATGTCGACATCCACGGCCACCGGGGTGGGGGTACCGAACAGGATGTCGGCGATCTCGGTGGCCACCATGGAGCCGCCCCAGCCGTCCGCCAATGCCGTGCGGCTGCACTGTTTGGTGATGTTCTCGTAGTGCTGGTCCACCCCCATGTGGGTGCGGTGCATGAGTTCCATGATCTCCCGCATGGCGCCGCGGGGCACGATGCCGAGTTTGCGCCAGGTCTCAAGGGTTTTGGCCGGAACCCGTTTGGCAAAGGGGATCTCGCCTTCGACCTGGATGTAGGTGCGTTCCAGCTCGTGATAAAGATCGGTAGCAATCTCTTTGACGCTGCGGCCTTCGGTTTCAATCCCGATTTCCTGGGCCACGCTTTCCAGTTTCTGGACATCCTTGATCTCGTAATCCAGGATCTTGCCGTTCACCACTTCACGGAAGAGGTCCAGCATGCTCATACCGTGGTCGGTATGGGCTGACCCACCGGCCGCCACCATACGGGCAAAATTGCGGGCCATGATCGTGTCGATGGTGGCGCCACAGACACCGACTTTGTCGTAGGGCGCGTTGGCATTCAGCCGGCAGGGCCCCATGGAACAGTGTTTACAGCAGGCGGAATTGGCACCGATCGGGCAGGCTTTCATGTTGGCGGCACGATCGAAAGCGGTTTCGACCCCATCCCGTTTGGCCTTTTCAAGCATCTGGGCGGTGGAATCGCAAATGGTCACGTCCTTGGTGACAATCTCCTTCTTGGAGACGATTTTCTTCTTTTCCATTTTGGCTCCTTTCCAAAAAAGCGGGTGGCTATTGCCGGTTTATCGTTCTTGTCGATTAAAAATGATTGGATGCCCTCATGCCTTGCCATGGAAACCCATCAAAACGCCGGGCGTAAAAAACAGCCCTTGGATGCATGGCGCCGACATCAGGGAGCACGGTTTAGAATAAATAGTTCAACATCAACGGGAAAACAGAATCAGGGAACGAGTCAATAGCTAAAGCAAGTTTCAGACCAATCTTGTTTTATAGCAAATCCAGATGTGCCGGAGAGCGAATTTCCGATGCAGAATACAATCTAATTGGTGGAAAGCCTCTGTTTTATATAGATAATCCATATCATTTCAAACAATTCGAGGATCCCCCATGGTCTGCCGATCCATAGCGCTTCACAGGCACGGGGAACCGTCTTTTTTCATATCTTGAGACATTTTCCCGATACACTTACGATGCGAAGCGAAGCAATTCTATTAATTTTAAATAACCAATAATAACAATTCGTTATAAAATAATAAAAAATATTTTGCGCCCCATTGTCATTTAAGAAACGTATCTTGAGGCCGCATATGGCGTTGCACCAAAACCGTCATTTTTCTGTGGTTTCATGAAAATCACGTATCAAACAGGTTACCGTAACTTACCCATTAGCTTAAAATGATAACTATTCCTATTATCATTAGCGGTTATGACACCGCGATGTCAAGTACCAAGGTGGATCTATTTGTCTTCGCAAGACACTTGTGTATCACTGAAAACTCGATACACTTTACTGCGGTGATCCAACGACATCGAATTCGGGTTCCAACCCCCAGTGTACCCTTTTAAGGAAATGACCATGTCCGCATCCCAGTCCAACCGATGGACCAACAGCCGCCGCCTGGTCCACGCTGTTGGGAAATCCCCGGGGCGGAGAACCCCCGGCTATCGGTCCGGCGCACCCGCGCCTGACGGTCAACCGGCTCCTTTTCAGTCTGTCATGGGATGGATTTTGGCATTGAAAGAACGCCGTAATTATAATATTCACGAAACCAATACGGGGCGGATACGCGCCTCGGGTATGCACTGCGATTGTGTTCCCTCCCAGCGAAAGGATGTACGCACATGAGCGACAAACCAGTCAAAGTCTATTCCCTGAGCACCTGCAGCCATTGCAAAGCCACCAAAAAACTGCTGGATGAATGCACCATCCAGTTTGATTTCGTCGATGTCGATCTGCTCGAGGGCGAAGAACGCAAGGCCATGGTGGAAGAGGTCAAAGCCGTCAACGAACGCTGTTCCTTCCCCACCATCATCATCGGCGACAAAACCATCGTCGGCTACAAGGAAAAAGAGATCAAGGAGGCGCTGGGCATGTAATGGACGTCGAAAAGCTTTATGCCATGCTTGAAAAAACCCAGACCGCCCAGGGGTATTTCTTCAATGCCGACCGGGAGCGGACCATGGAACTGCTGGAAGCGCTCCTGAAAAACAAGGACCGTTACGGCTACATGGTCTGCCCCTGCCGTCTGTCCTCCGGTGACCGGGAAAACGACAAGGACATCATTTGTCCCTGTGTTTACCGCGCACCGGATGTCGAAAAATACGGCAGTTGCTACTGCAACCTCTACGTTTCCAAGGCCTGGAACGACGGCACCATCGACCGTGACTTCGTCCCTGAACGGCGCCCGCCGGAGAAAATCATGTTCTGATCTCCCTTTTCCGGCAACAATGTCACCGTGAAAAGTTGATGCCGGGCCTCAGGCTCTGGTTCAGGCCAAATCCTGAACGAAGTTGATTGCACGCGTTTCATCGTGGTTCAGCGCAAGGCGCGCGGTTGGCTGCAAGCGGAGCATACGCGGGTATGTGAGCATTGCGGCCGGCCGTGCAACACCGTGCTGTGCCGCGAGGTGACGCGTGCAATCAACTTCTATCCGAAGTCGTCGAACGCAATCATCTCCCGCTCAACCCCCAATGCATCCAGCATGTTCATGACAGCGCTGATCATCATCGGTGGTCCGCAGAGATAATACTCGATCTCGGTGGGGTCTTCGTGGTCTTTCAGATAGAGATCGTGGGCCGCCTGGTGAATGAACCCCGTGGGGCCGTCCCAGTTGTCTTCCGGCTGGGGTTCCGAAAGTGCCACGTGGTAGCTGAAATTGGAAAAACGCGCCTGCAGGTCCTTGAACTCCTCGTCGTAGAACATCTCCTGGCGCGAGCGGGCGCCGTACCAGAAGGTCACCTTGCGGGACGTTCCCAGATCCAGCAACTGGTTGAAAATATGGCAGCGCATGGGGGCCATGCCGGCGCCGCCCCCGATGAAACACATCTCCCGGTCGGTGTCCTTCACAAAAAAATCGCCATAGGGGCCGCTCAGGACCACCCGGTCACCAGGCTTCAGGTTGAACACATAGGAGGATCCCACGCCGGGCGGCAAATCCATCTGACCCGGGGGCGGTGTGGCAATCCGGATCGTAAACCGCAGGAGGCCCTTTTCCGAAGGCGGGTTGGCCAGCGAGTAAGCCCGGTTGACCGGAACATCCGTACCCGCTTTGAGGGACAGGAAGTTAAACTGTTTCCAGGCGGTCCGGTAGGCGTCGGCAACGGAGAACTCGGCAAAATCCGCCTGGTATTCCGGCACATCGATCTGCATGTAAGCCCCCGCCGTGAAGTCCACCGCTTCACCCTCGTCCAGCTTCAGCACCAGTTCTTTGATGAAGGTGGCCACGTTGTCGTTGGAGACCACGGTGGCATTGAATTTCTGAATATTGAAGATCTCTTCCGGAACACGGATCTTTAGATCCTGCTTGACTTTCAGCTGGCAGGCCAGGCGTACGTGATCGAGGCGTTCCTTGCGGCTGACCAGCGACAATTCCGTCGGGAGAATATCGCCGCCGCCTTCATCCACCTGGCACTTGCAGGTGCCGCAGGTGCCCTTGCCGCCACATGCACAGGGAATCAGGATGTCGTTGTCGAGCAGCGAGGCCAGGAGAGTTTTGTTGGTGGGCGTGGATATGGATTTATCGTCATCGTCATTGATGACGATGCGGCGGTCCCCTTTGATCACCACTCGGGCTTCCACGAGCAGGAGCGTCCCCACCAGGAGCAGGATCACCGATAAAAATACCGCCGTACTGATAAAATAAATCACGATTCCAATTCCCAGGGCCGGGATACCGGCATTCGATCACAAGGGCGCGGCTAAAGCGTAATCCCGGAAAAGAGCATAAAGGCCATGGCCATCAGGCCGGTGGTAATCATGTTGATGCCAAAGCCCTGCAGCCCTTCGGGCACATCGGCGTAACGCAGCTTTATCTTGATCGTGGCCATGGACACGATGGCCAGCAGCCAGCCGATGCCGGACCCCACACCGTAGACAACCGTCTCGGCAAACGTATAGGAACGCTCCACCATAAAAAGGGATACCCCCAGCACAGCGCAATTGACCGTAATCAGCGGCAGAAAAACCCCCAGGGCATTATAGAGGGCCTGGGAATAGCGGTCGATCACCATCTCCACCATCTGGACAATGCCGGCGATGATGGCGATGAACAGGATCAGCTTGAGAAAACTCAAATCCACATCCGGCAGCCCCGCCCAGGCCAGGGCTCCCGGCGCCAGCAGGTAACGATAGATCAGCCAGTTGACCGGCGTGGTGATAGTCAGCACGAAGACCACGGCGATGCCGAGCCCCAATGAAGTTTGGAGATTCTTGGACACCGCCAGAAAGGAGCACATGCCCAGGAAGTAGGCCAGCAGAATATTGCCGACAAAGACGGAATCGACAAAAATGCTGATGAGGTTTTCCATACGGATGGTCCTTAGCGGTTCAAAATGGCGTGCTCGAGCCAGACAAACAGGCCGATCACGATAAAGGCGCCCGGTGCCAGCAGCATCAGGCCCATGTCCATATACCCCATGTCATACAACGCCTGGGGCACCACCGGAAACCCCAGGATCTTGCCCGACCCCAGCAGCTCCCGGAAAAACGAGACGCCCACCAGGATCGAGCCATACCCGATGCCGTTGGCCATGCCGTCCACAAACGATTTCAAAGGGGGGTTCGACATGGCAAAGGTTTCAGCGCGCCCCATGACGATGCAGTTGGTGATGATCAGCCCCACGAAAACCGACAACTGCTTGCTGATATTGTACATGAAAGCTTTCAGCACCTCGTCCGCGATGATGACCAGGGTGGCGATCACGGCCACTTCCACGATAATGCGGATATTGCGGGGAATCATCTTGCGCATCAGCGAAATGATCAGATTCGAGCAGGCCACCACGGCCGTGAGCGCCAGCGCCATGACGATGGCCGTGTTCATCTGTACGGTTACCGCCAGGGAGGAGCAAATGCCCAGCACCTGTTTGGAGATGGGGTTGTTCTGCCAGAGCGCATCGGAAACCGTGCGGTAGGTTTCCGTACGCGTGATCTTTACGAGGGCGGTTGACATACGAGTGCGTTCTCCGGAAGCTTGAGCATGCCCTGGTTGCGAAAATGGACGGAAACCGGCTCATAGGTCTGCAGAATGTCTTCCAAGCCCTGGCTCAGGAACTTGCCGGTCATGGTGGCACCGCTGATGCCGTCGACGTAGTTCGGCTTGAGATCCTGCCGAACGGCATCCTCCACGGCGCCCTTGGCAATTTTGATGGACACGAAATTCCCTTCGGCATCGATGATCTGCTTCCCCACGAAATTGCGCTGAAACCATTGATTTTCGATTTCGCCGCCCAGACCGGGGGTTTCGGAGTGCTGGTAAACGGAAAAGCCGGTTATCGTGCTGCCATCCGTATCCAGGGCCAGATAGCCGTAAATGCGACCCCACAGGCCGCGGCTGTCCACCGGGATGATATAGGCTTTTACTTGCCCGTCGGCCCGGTAGAGGTAGAGCGGCAGGACCTTCTTGGGTGCCGCCTTGGCGGACAGGACCTGCCCTTCGTCGTCGATAGAAATGCATTGAATCGAGGATTGATACAGCGCTTTGATCGCGTCGGCCGGATAAGAGCGACCCGATTCCACGGCCCCCACGGCCTGCAGGATATTCTTCTGCCGATCGACCAGGGCATTTTCCCGCTGAAACGCCTTGAGGCCGGTGGCCGCCATCGTCAGCAGCAAGCTGCAGACCAGGCAAAGGCCCGTGGCAAACAGGATGGTTTTAACGCCGTCAGACATGGTGTCCCCTGTTGATGGAAACGTGCCGACGACGTTGTGAACCGTTCAAGGTCAAGGCGTGCAAGCGCCAAGGAGTGAGGCGTACACCAGGTACGCCGCAGCGACGCGAAGCGCCGCACAACGCCGAGATTGGGCGGTTCACAACGTCGTCAGACATTGGACATCCTTCGCCGCATGCGCAGCTGCATCTCGATGTGATCCAGCAACGGGTTGAAAAGGTTCATGAAAAGAATCGCCAGACCCACCCCCTCGGGAAAAGCGGGGTTGAAGACCCGGATCAGAACGGTCAGCATGCCGCACATGAACCCGTATATCCATTTGACGTGCTTCATGTGAGTGGCCGAAACCGGATCGGTGGTCATATAAACAATGCCGAACGCCGATCCCCCCATGATCAGATGATAAAACGGATTGAGGGAAAGAAAAGGGGCGGAATCCGGCCCGGCGATGAGATTCAGGAGCGCACCGGTGCAGAGCACCCCTAAGACGCCCCCCAGGATAATGCGATAACTGGCAATGCCCAGCAGGATGAGGAACAGGCCGCCCAGGACACACAGGAGGGTCGACGTGCCGCCCACGCTGCCCGGATAAAGACCGCCAAAAAGCTTGAGGGCGCCGTAGCCCACCGAATGCAGGGTTTCTTCCACGGCCTGGCCGGCCGGGGTGGACGCGGAAACGGACAAGGGCGTTGCGGCCGTGAAGGTATCCACCACGGTGGTGCGCGCGCCGCTCAGGACGGTCCAGACCTGGTCACCGGAAAGACTGACCGGGTAGGCGAAATAAAGAAAGGCCCGGCCGGTCAGGGCCGGGTTCAAGAAGTTGCGCCCGGTGCCGCCAAAGACTTCCTTACCGATCACGATGCCGAAGGAAATCCCCAAGGCCACCTGCCACAGCGGGGTTCCGGGAGGCAGTGTCAATGGGAACAGCATGCAGGAAACGAAAAGCCCCTCGCTGATTTCGTGCTTGCGGACAACGGCAAACAGAATTTCCCAGGCGAACCCCACCACGTAAGTTACGATCACCATGGGCAGCACGAGCCAGATACCGCTCCAGATCACCGGCAGCAAGTCGGTGGAGAGCCCCGAGGCAAGCCGCGACTGGAGGCCCGAATTATAGATGCCGAAACACAGGTGCGGAATCAGCGCCACGATCACCAGTGCCATGAAGCGCTTCACGTCCAGGCTGTCCCGTACGTGGGGAAGCCCCTCGGACCGCTCGACGGGCCCGAAAAAAACGGTTTCGATGGACTCGTAGAACGCATACAGCTTGTGATAGGGTCCCCCCTCCTCAAACCGGGGCCTCAGATGATGGAATAGGGTGCGGATCGCTTTCATGGATCAGGCCTGCTCTTTGCGGTGGGCATGTTTGGCCGCCTGCAGGGTGGCCGCAAGTTCGATCTTGGACGGGCAGACATAGGTGCACAGGCCGCACTCGACACAGTCCAGAAGACCTTGTGCCAGATATTCCTCCACCTCTTCCGCCAGAATGCTCTTGAGGGTCATCTGGGGCCAGATATCCACCGGGCACACATCGGCGCAGTAGCCGCAGGCGATGCAAGCCCGGCGGCCGCCGTTCACATTGGTGGTCATCGGCAGGGGCGCCCGCCGCAAGGCGGACAGGAAGGTCCGCGAATAGGTGGGCTTGTTGGGGCCGGGGCGGAACAGCGTCAGGAAATCGACGTCACCCGGTTCCGGCAAGACGGCCAGCGCTGTTTCGTACAGCCCCATGTGGCCCTCCGGATCGCCGGTATAGCCGCGCAAAACGCCGCCCACCAGGTAGCGCGGATCCCGGCAGCCAATCTCCCCTGCCAGGTCTTTGATCGGCGCCCCCATCCGCGATGCGACATAGCGCGGCGCGGCCGCCCCGGTGCCGGCAACCGCAAACAACCGCGCGGTGGGGTACGCACCGCTTTGCAGCAGTTGCGCCATCAAAAGCAGATCCTGACCGTCGATGAACCAGGCCGTGTTCTCCTCCGGCGACCGGCGAACCTGGAAAAGCACCACCCCCGGATCGTCGGCCGGGTAACGCCCCTGCACCCTGTGGGTGATGAGTTCCTGGTGCGCTTCGCAAAAGGCCCGATCAGCGGCATCCGCATGCACATGGACGGTGGGAGACAAGCGTTTAAGGGCCCTGAGTCCCAGCTCGAAAAGCGCACGATTGTTTTCCAAATACCGCGCCGGCGGCACCTGAAACGGTTCGCGATGGTCGAGGCTGACGAAAATGGCCGGGGGCACCTGCTCCGGATCCGCAATGTCGCGATACGGCAGGGCCCGCAGCAACGGCCACACGCCGCCCGCCAGAAGGTGCGCCACCAGCTCCGCCCGGGGATACCGATCGATTGCGTCCCCGTCCAGAGGCCGGCCCAGGGATGTCACGGGTTCATTTTCGGCGTCGCGTCGGATGACGATTTCGCGCAAAACGCGCCGTGGTCCGTAATGAATGGCGTCGACCCGTCCACCCCCCGGTGAGAGAAATCGAAATCGCGGGTTGGTTTTATCGGTGAAAAGCAGATCACCGACAGCGACACGGTCGCCTTCCGCGACTGCCAGACGGGGCCGGACAAAAGGGATATGCTCGGGAAGCACGGCCACCGTCGCCGGTAATGCGATCGTCTGCGACGTTTCCAGCGGTGCCCCCTGAATGGGGAGGTCATAGCCTTTGGCGGTTCGAACGGATATCATTAGGCTCAGGATTCAGTAAGGAAGGTTGGTCGTATGGATCACATTCCGACAACAATGTCGATTTCCCTACCATCTTTACGGGGGCTTTTCAACTATCGCCTGTGACATCCCAAAATCAATCCGCCGCGCTATACCGGCGGGTCCCGGGACCCCTTTACCGGCAGCGTCCGGCCTTGCGCCGGAAGGAAATTCATGCTTGACTTTTCCCGTCACAAATCCCATTGTTATAGGCAATATATCAAAGATATTCGGTAAGATGCCGATAGCATCGCATCTGCCAGATACAGGAGGGGAAGATGAGCGAAATCGAAAAACGCCAGGTCTGCAAATGTGAAAACTGCGGCAACGAAGCTGAAATGGTGGTGACTTGCACCCTCCCGGATGCGCCGGGAAGCACTCCGCCGGCAGCCCCTGTTGAAAAAGATGCGGCCGAAACGCACCCGCATAAGATCAAGGGACATGCCACATGCACCCATTGCGGCAATGAAGCCGATATGTGGGTTGACTATTAACAGGCGCGCTGCCGCCCATCCTTTCGAGAACCCTGCAGCCCTCAAGGGAGAAAACGATCATGGAAGAATGCACCCCAACGGTCAACACCGGATTGCGCGGCGTTACGGTGGCGAGCACAAAAATCAGCCATGTGGATGGCGCTGCCGGCAAACTCATTTACCGGGGCTACCTGGTCAAAGATCTGGCCGAAAGCACCTCCTATGAGGAAGTCGCGCACCTGCTGCTTTATGAGCATCTGCCAAACGCTGAAGAACTGAAGGCGTTCAAGGACTTCCTGGCGCAAAACCGCGCCTTGCCGGAATCGATCATCACTATTCTCAAAAGCTGCGCCCGCAATGCCAACCCCATGGACATCCTGCAGGGTATCGTATCCTTGATGGCCAGCGACGACCCCGACCTGGACGACCGCAACCGTGAGGCCAGCATTCGCAAGGCCAGCCGCCTGATCGCCAAGTTCCCGACCATCATGGCCGCCTGGGATCGCATCCGCAACGACAAAGCCCCGGTGGCGCCCAACCCGGAACTCAGCCATGCCGCCAATTTTCTGTACATGCTGAACGGGGAAAAACCGGACGAGGAATTGGCCCGTTTTTTCGATACTGGACTGGTGCTGCATGCCGAGCACTCGTTTAACGCCTCGACTTTTTCCGCCCGTCAGGTCGCCTCAACGCGGGCCCATATGTACAGTGCCGTTGCCGCGGCGGTCGGATCCCTGTCCGGCGAACTGCATGGCGGCGCCAATGTGCGCGTCATGGAAATGCTGCTCAAAATCGGCGCTGTGGAAAATGTCGAGGCCTATGTCCATAGCGAGCTTGAGGCCGGGCGGCTCATTTTCGGACTGGGACATGCCGTCTACCAGACGGACGACCCCCGGGCCCATATTCTGGCGCCCATGTCCAAAAAAATGGGCGAACGCATCGGCCAACCGCAATGGTATGAAATCTCCCGCGTGCTGGAAAAGCAGGGCAAAGCCATTTTCAAGAAAAGAAAAGGCATCGACATTTACGTCAATGTGGATTTTTACAGTGCTTCGCTGTACTACGCGATGGGGATTCCGATCGATCTCTTCTCACCCCTTTTCGCCCTGTCGCGCGTGGCCGGCTGGGCCGCCCACGTCATCGAGGAACAATATGCCGACGCGGCCCCTAAACCGGCCCTGTACCGCCCCAAATCCAGCTACATTGGCGACTACTGCGGCCCCGATGAATGCAGCTTCGTTCCCATGGACGAGCGTTGAACGCCCGCGCCTTCGGCAGCGGACCGGCAGGACGACGCATCAACAGGAGGGAAGAAGAGCTTTTGCTGAAAGAACGCAACCTACGCATGACCCGCCAGCGCCAGGTGATTCTTGAAGAATTACGCGCCACGGACCAGCACCCCAGCGCCGATGCCCTTCACGAACGGGTCAAAAAAAAGCTGCCCCGGATCAGTCTGGGAACCGTCTATCGCAATCTGGAGATTTTGACCGAACTGGGCGAGATCCGGACCATCGCGCTGGCGGGGAGTTTGAAACGGTTTGACGGCATTCCGCAAAACCACTACCACATGCGCTGCATGCGCTGTGACCGTCTGGTCGACGCGCCCATGGACGTCGTCGATTCGCTTGAACGCGTATTGCAGGAAAAAACCGAATTCCGCATTTTGAGCCACCAACTGGAGTTCACCGGAATCTGTCCGGACTGCCAGGCCCTCCTGGACGACAACGCCTAAGTCCGCCGGCCGCATCCTGGCCGGCGCAATTGCCGGTTCACACGCATACGGATCTCCCAACAGGCCGGCGTGCCGCCCCGTGGGAGTGCTGCCAGGGATTGCGCACCCGATTTCCATGTTTACGATTAAGACGGGACAGCGGCGGGAGGTGTGACCATACCTGCCGGATGACATGACAAGGACGGCGTGCGGGAGCCTGTGAGCCGCTGCCGGACATCACCGACACCCTATCGATGGACTGAACACGCCATGCATAT
The DNA here is from genome assembly GCA_014237395.1 of Desulfobacteraceae bacterium. Classification (GTDB taxonomy): domain Bacteria; phylum Desulfobacterota; class Desulfobacteria; order Desulfobacterales; family UBA5852; genus JABZFP01. The sequence continues at coordinate 92,713 of JABZFP010000029.1, forward strand.
TCTGATCACCGGCGGCACCGGATTCGTTGGACGACCACTCACCCGCTATTTGCTGGACCGGGGGCACACGGTCACGACGGTGGGGCGATCCGCGACACACCCCTGCGACGGGCAGGCCGGCTTTCACCATCTTTCCGCCGACACCACCCGGGAGGGCGATTGGCAGAAAGCCGCAGCGCACTGTCAGGCGGTGATCAATCTGGCCGGGACGACGATTTTCCGGCGCTGGAGCACCGCCGCCAAACAAGATATCCGCGACAGCCGGATTCTGACCACCCGCCATCTTGTCCAGGCCATTGCCGCCGACCAGGGCGCCTTTTTGTTCAGTGCGTCGGGAGTCGGCTTTTATGGCGATGGGGGTGACCAGGCCCTCACGGAAGACACCGCCGCGGGGGAAGATTTTCTGGCGCGTCTTTCCATCGACTGGGAAAAGGAAGCCCTGCAGGCTGAAGCGCGCGGGGTCCGGGTGGCCATCGGACGGTTCGGCGTCATTCTCCACCAGACAGGGGGCGCTCTATCGAAGATGTTGCCGGCCTTCCGGATGGGTGTCGGCGGACCGTTGGGGAATGGCCGCCAGTGGTTTCCCTGGATTCACCTTGACGATCTGATGGCGGCCATCGAATTTCTGATCGGCGACACCAAGGCCCGGGGCCCGTTTAATTTCAGCGCACCGGAGCCCGTCACCAACCGCCAACTGGCCCGCACGCTTGGACGCCGCCTGGGGCGGCCGTCGTTTTTCCCGGCGCCCGCCCCCCTTATGCGCCTCATGCTGGGCGAGTTCAGCGAGGTCCTGTTGGGCAGCCAACGAACCCTGCCGCAGCGCTTGCAAAACCACGGCTTTGTCTTTCGCTACCCCACGATCGACACCGCCTTGAAGGCCATCATCGATGCCCGTTAAGCCGCCTGGTATGATGGCCCCACAAACCCCATACGCCTATGGAGGAACCGATTGACGACCCTATCTGATCTTGAAACCACGGCCCGGGACTTCCTTTTGGAACTGCATCGATCCACCGAGGGCAAACCCGACGCCCAGGTATCCATGTATACGATCGGTGAAGCCTTCGGGCTGGACCGTGACGCCAGCACCGCCGTCGCGGAGGACTTGATGGCGCAAGGCCTGGTGGAAATCAGGACGCTGGCCGGCGCTATTGGGTTGAGCGACCAGGGGGCCGACCTGATGGCGGACGGCCAAGATAGTGGCGGCGGCGACGGCCTGCGGTTGGGAACCACATCACCGTTAACTGCATCACAGTGCGAAGGGGTGGACGCCATCCTGACGCAGCTTAAATCGGAACTGGGCCAGAGCGGCCTGGCGTTCGAGGCCCTGTCCGAAATGATCGCCGATATTCGCACCATCGAAACCCAGATGACCAGCCCGAACCCCAAGACCATTATCGTCCGGGAATGTTTTACGTCGATGCTGCAGACGGCCACCGCCAACCGGCAAACGGAATGGCAGCGTCTCGTGGAAGGATTGTTAGGTTAGAATGGCCTGCGGCGGTCAAGGCACCTGGTCAGGCGCAATGTGCGGTGATCAGGCTCAATTCGCTGGGGATGGCGGCCCGCCAGGCCACCTGGTAGAAGACATCGCGTCCCAGACGGGCCACTGGTCGAAACACCGCCACGCGGAACCGCTCCTTGATTTCCGGGCGATCCTCGACCCACACCACCCGGTTCAAGTCAAGCGCGAAGTCTTCGCAGATCTGTTTGGCCAGGTCCGGCAGACAGTTGGTCACCGAAGCACCTTCGCCCGTATCGGCAAACAGCACGACATGCGGCTTGAGGAAAACAATTCCCGGGGTATTGCGGGAGACATCCACGATGCGCAGCCGGTAGGAGCTTCGCCACCAGCTGATGGGGCGTTTTTTGGCGGTGCTTTTCCCTTTCCAGCTGTACTCACCGTCATAAATGATCAAAACGATACGCTCCTTGCCAATCAGGGCCTGAACGGCGTCGGTGAAGAAACAACGACATGGTCTAATGAGGCAAGATTGTCACCCGGCCGGCCGTTGTCAAACCGTCGCCCCCATGGTAAGGAGGCCTCCGGCTTGCCCTGCCCCGCATGCCCGGAATCTCCGAAAAAAGGAACACACGCCCATTGAAACTGATATCATGGAATGTCAACGGCCTGCGCGCCGTCATGCAAAAAGACTTTGAGACCTCGCTGCGCACCCTCGACGCGGACATTGTGGCAATCCAGGAAACCAAACTCCAGGCGCATCAGCTGACCCCCGCCATGACGGATCTGGCGGACTACACGTCCTACTGGTCCCATGCCACGACCAAAAAAGGATACAGCGGGGTGGGGGTTTATACCCGTGTTAAGCCAAAGCATGTAAGCTACGGCATCGGTCAGCCCCGGTTCGATGACGAAGGCCGCATCCTGGAACTGGATTTCGGCACCTTCGTCTTTTTCAACGTTTATTTCCCCAATGGCCAGATGAGCCCCGAGCGCCTGCAGTACAAGCTGGATTTTTACGAGGCCTTCTTCGCGTACACCGATCGGTACAAGAACGAAGGGCGGCGGGTGGTGATCACCGGTGACTACAACACCGCCCACAACGAAATCGATCTTAAAAACCCCCAGGCCAATGCCAAGACTTCCGGTTTTCTCCGAATTGAGCGGGACTGGCTGGACCGTATTACGGCCTCAGGCTATGTGGACACCTTTCGCCACTGTCATCCCGACACCGTGAAATATTCGTGGTGGACGTATCGTTACAAAGCCCGGGACCGCAATGCCGGGTGGCGGATCGATTATTTTTTTACCACCCGCAACCTCATCGAAAAGGGGGAGGTGGTCGAGGCCTTTATCGACAACGACATCTTCGGTTCCGACCACTGCCCGGTAGGGCTGCAACTGGCCATCGCTGAAGCATAGCCGGAAGAAAGGGTTATGGCACAGATCACCGCTATCTATGGCAGTCCGCGGCGACAAGGCAACACGAGCCGCCTTCTCGGACAGGCCGTCGCCGGCGCCCGAGATCAGGGGGCCACCGTCACCGAAATTATTCTGCGGGATCTCAGGATATCCCCCTGCTTGGAAATCTACGGCTGCACGGCAGACGGCAACTGCGTCATCAAAGACGATTTCAAACAAGTCCGTGAAAGCCTCTTGGCGTCCAACGGCATCATGCTGGCCTCACCCATTTTTTTCTACACGGTCAGTGCCCACACCAAAATTTTTATGGATCGATGCCAGTCCCTGTGGGTCAAAAAATACTGGATTGAAAACCTGGCCTTCGGTCAGTGGATATCGACGCGCAAGGGACTGTTCATTTCAGCCGGCGCCACCAAGGGGAAAAAACTTTTCGAAGGCGCCCTGCTGACGGTCCGCTATTTTTTTGATGTTATCGATACCCATCTTTGGAAATCACTCCTATACCGCGGTCTGGACTTTGAAGACGATGTTCTCGAGCACCCGGACTACCTCCAGGAGGCATACAATGCCGGACAATCGTTAGTGATGGCACTTGACAGGGAGCGCTGAAACCCCAACCTTGCATGCGGTGTCGATCCGTACCGCGAAAACCATGCGCTTGAAGAAAGGACAATTCTATTGGATTTCAAACCCATTCAGCTCGAACGGGCTGAATTCTACCATCAGCATTTAAAACAAACGCCTCAGGTGGCCTCCGATTACAGTTTTGCCAATATATGGGGGTGGGCCCGGGAATACGGGTTGGAATGGGCCTTCAGCCATGATCTGGTGTGGCTTCGACAAAGTTCACCAAAACCCGTCTACTGGGCGCCGGTCGGGCCCTGGGATCGAATCGACTGGCCCGGCGTGTTCCATCAGCATGATTTCAAGCCCGGTTTTACACGCGTCCCCGAGACGCTGGCCGATCTCTGGGGCCGGCAAACAGGCGACATCCTGCGTATCGAGGAAGACCGGGCCAATTGGGATTATATCTATGACGTGGAAGAACTCACCACCCTGAGCGGCAACCGCTTCCACAAGAAAAAAAACCTGCTCAACCAGTTCAAAAAGCAGAATGACTACCACTACGAACCGTTTTCCGCGGCCATGATCGATCAGGCGCTGGCGCTGCAGGATGACTGGTGTACCTGGCGGGATTGTGAGGATTCGGACGTGCTGTCAGCCGAAAACCGAGCCATCCAGCGCGTTTTCATCGCCTGGGACCGTTTTCCGGAGCTGCTGGGCGGCGCTATTATGGTGGAAGACCTCATTGTGGCCTATACCATCGCCGAGCCCCTGGACCCGAATACGGTGGTGATCCATTTCGAGAAGGGCTGCCCCGCCCACAAAGGCATTTATCAAGCCATCAACCAGATGTTCCTGGCAAGCCTGGAAGGGCGCTTTCAATACGTCAACCGCGAACAGGACCTGGGCAACGAGGGTCTGCGCAAGGCCAAACTGTCCTACCACCCGGTCGCCTTCAACCAGAAATACCGGGCATCACTGATATCATAGGCGCTTTCCATCCACGCCATCCACAACCAAACCCGATCCGCGAAATGGCTCAGAGCCCTCCACCAGTGGTGGCGGGTTCGGGGCTCCCGAGTCCTAATGCATCGCTGCTTCGGTCGCCTGTTTCCAGAACGGCGACATGCTCCGCAGGCGTTCGATGATCGGCGGCATCTTATCCACGATATAATCGACCTCTTCCCTGGTGGTGTAATGGCTCAGGCTGTAGCGGATGGAACCGTGGGCCGCGGTAAAGGGCACCCCCATGGCGCGCAGCACATGGGAGGGCTCCAGGGATCCTGAGGTGCAAGCCGACCCGGAAGAAGCGCAAATCCCGTATTCGTTCATCAGCAGCAGTATCGCTTCGCCCTCCACGTATTCAAACGCAATGCTGGTGGTGTTCGGCAGACGCTCCGCCTGGCCGCCGTTCGCCATGGAACGGGGCACGGCCTGAAGCAGGGCCTGCTCCAATGTGTCACGCAGCTGCCGCACACGGGTTCCGACATCTTCCAGATTTTCGCCGGCCAGCGCGCAGGCGCGGCCCATCCCGACGATGCCGGGCACATTTTCGGTGCCGGCCCGGCGTCCGCCTTCCTGGTGACCCCCCACCACCATGGGCTTGAACTTGGTGCCCTTGCGGATGTAGAGCGCACCGATACCTTTCGGCCCGTGGAATTTATGGGCGGACATGGACAGCAGGTCGACCCCGTTTTGGGAGACATCAATCGGGATCTTGCCCACCGTCTGCACCGCATCCGTGTGGAAAAGGATGCCGCGCGCGCGGACCTCCCGGGACAGGTCGTCGATGGGATTGATCACGCCGGTTTCGTTGTTGGCCCACATGAGGCTGACAATGGCCGTATCATCGCTTAGGCTCTCCAAGAGGGCTGTCTGTTCCAAACGGCCCTCACCGTCAACCGGGACAAACGTCACCCGGTATCCGTTTTTTTGGTACCGTTCGAACAAGGTTTTGATGGCCGGATGCTCCACCCGGGAGGTGACGATATGACGTTTGTCCGGGTTGGACTGCAAGGCCGCATGGATGGCCGTCGCATCGCTTTCCGTGCCACCGCTGGTAAAAAGAATCTCTTCGGGCCGGGCCCCGATCAGATCGGCCACCTGGGTGCGGGCCCGGCGGATATCGACGACCAGTCCCCCACCAAAACTGTGCATGCTGGAGGCATTGCCATAGCGCTCGGTAAAATAGGGCAGCATGGCCTCCACCACTTCGGGGGCAACTTTGGTCGTGGCATTGTTGTCGACGTAGATCGTCTTCATGAGCGCACCTCCTCCACCACCAAATCTTTGGATACCAGTTCACGGAGTTTGGCTTCCACGGTTTTTTTCAGGGTCACCTGGGAAGCCTTGCATCCGGCGCAGGTCCCGCGCAGCTTGACCATGACCCGATTGCCGTCCACATCCACCAGCTCGATCCCGCCGCCGTCCTGATGCAGAGCCGGTTTGATTTCCCGCTCAAGCGTTTCCTCGATCAGGCGGATCTTCTGGAGATTGGTCAACGGGGCGGCTTCCGACCGGATCGGCATGGGTTTGCCCTGCACCTGATCGATGATCGCCTGGATGTCTTCATGACACTTGCCGCAACCCCCGCCGGCCTTGAGATGGCCGGTGACATCGTCGATGGTCACCAGGTGGTGGTCCCGAACCGTCGCTTCAATCTGCCGGTCCGTAATCCCGAAACATTCGCAGATGATATTGCCTTCCGGCTTCGGGACGGTTTCGCCCCGGTAACAGGCAATCGCTTTTTCCAGCGCTTCTTGCCCCATGACCGAGCAGTGCATTTTCTCCTTGGGGAGTTCCCCTAAAAAGCTGGCGATATCGTCATTCGTTATTTTCTCTGCTTCTTCCAGGGTCTTGCCGATCATCATCTCGGTCAGGGCCGAAGACGATGCAATCGCACTGGCGCACCCAAACGTCTGGAATTTGGCATCCGTAATGCGCCCGTCCGCATCCAGTTTGAAATAGAGGGTCAGGGCGTCCCCGCAGGACAGCGAACCCACCTCGCCCACCCCGTCGGCGTCTTCGATAACCCCGACGTTGCGGGGGTTTAGAAAATGCTCTTTCACTTTATCCGTGTATTCCCACATACAATCACCTCCCGAAACATCCGCCCGCTGCCGGGCGCATGGTTACGTTTGTCGTAAGTGACATGCTAAGCATCAATGAAACGGAAGCCAAGGGGGGCCATCGGATTTCAAAGGGAACGGCGCCCGTCATACCCTGGAACATCATCCGGTGGACCCGTATCGGGAGAGCGCCTGATGGGGCCATAAAAAAAGGCAGCGCCGGCCAAAGCCGACACTGCCTGTGGCAATTAAAAACGTGAGGGGGTCAGGCCGAGGGAGCCTCGCTGTCTGCCGCCTGACGGCCTTTGCGCCGGCGTTTTTCCCAGTCTTCCAGCTCGACGCCTTCCGGGATTTCCTCCCAGCCCGTAATCATGGCCCGGATATGCGCGAAAATGGTGTGGCCCGTGGTGGTCATGTAAATATGGCCCACCAGAAAACTCAACACGCCGAATGCCCCCAGGATATGAATGGCGGCAACCACCGGAAGACTCAACCAATCCAGCCCCCAAGCCGCCCATGAATTATAGCTCCAGTAGAGAAACCCCGAGATCATCTGCACCGGCAGCAGGAACATGGCCACGGACAGGTAGGCGATGCGCTGCAGGGGGTTGTGTTTGGCCTCCTTGCGTTTGGGCACCGGGTGGGGATCGCCGCGGAAAATGCCGAGCATATAGTAGTGGATCACGGTAAACATTTTTTTGGTGGTGGGCACATACTGTTTCCACTCGCCGGTGGTCAGCAGCCAGAACACAAAAAAAGCAAAGGCGATGAGCCACCCCAGCCCCACAAAGTTGTGGACTTCGACGGCCATTTTGTATCCCAGCAACGTATAGAGGCCGTCCACCTCGAAGCCGGTCACCAGCAAAATGGTGATCAGCGCGGTCTGGAGCCAGTGCCAGAAACGTTCATAGCGGGTATAGAGATAGGTGTTGACCATTTTTTTGCCTGTCATGGTTCAGCCCTCCTTGCGGCTGCTTGAAATAACGCGCCCCAGGCCGTGAAAGGTAACGGCCACCAATGTGCCCAGAACCAGAATCCACCCGAAGACGTTGATGGTTTTGAAATCGTCCCGGCCCGGCATGTAAAACCCAGCCAACGATGCCAGGCGTCCTTCCGTACTGTGGCACTCGATGCAGGCCACCACATTCTCCTTGGGGGCCACCATGTGCGTGATGGGGAAAACATAGCTTGTTTCGACAAAATCGTATTCGCCGCTGAAAGACAGTCCGGCCGCCTGCATGCCCTTGTCGAGGGCCTTTTTCCAGTCGTATTCCGCCCAGTAGGCCCCGGACCCTTTCGGGCCGAAAAGCTTCGGGATCAGCAGCGTCTTGTTGATCTTGTCGTAGGGCTGTTTGCCCTCGTGCACCTTGAAGGGGAAAATCCGGGCGTTTTCATCGTCCCGGCTGCCCGCCGGCCAGTTGATCGCCACGGGCTGGGAAGGATCGATGGTATCCCGGGCGGTAATGGCGTTGATGGCGCCGTTGAACCAGAAATAAGCCGGTTTGACATCCTTTTCCCATCGGAACTCACCCTTCTTGGAGTCATAGGACGGCTTGCCGTGAGGTCCCTTGGCAGCGTAAGGCTTGCCGTCTTTCTTCTGCCCGGCCTTGGACCAGTCCCAGGCCATTTTGGTGGCGTTGACCCGGGCGAACTCAGGAATGTGGCAACTCTGGCAAGCCACTTTGTCCGTGTGGTCGTTGGCTTTGATCCCCGGTTTGTGGGGCGTGCTGCTATGACAGGATTCGCACATGATCTTGGAGGCCAGATCGTCTTCGATCAAACTCTTGCGGCTGGTAGCGGCCGGCGTGGCATAGGTGCGGCCGGCGATGTTGTGCAGGGTCGTGGTGTGGCAGCGCACGCAGTCGAAATCCTGCCCGTCCAGCCCCATGTGAACGTCCAGGGCCTTGTTGGGCTTGGCCAGAGACGAATCGATGTCACCGTGTTTCACCCCGTCGCCCCCCCCGCCGTAGAAATGGCAGGTGCCGCAATTGGTGCGCGTTGGACGTCCGACACTCTGGGCCACCTTGTTCCAGTCCGGCGGGTTGTAAGTTTTGTTGTTGCCCTTGAAAACGGTCGGCGTTTGCACCGGATGCCCCGCGCCGGTAGGAAATTTTTTGTAGGTCCCGGTCTGTTCGTGGCAGACCAGGCAATCCACGGCTGCTTCGTCGTTGAAATTGAAGCTGCTGTCGCGCCAGCCGTAGCCGGCGTGGCAGGACGTGCAGCGCGGCTCATTCCCATTGAGATTGATGCAGAAATTGTTGATGGAATGACCTGCCTTGCCGATGCGTTCACCCGCCGGTACGTTGGGATCCAGCCAGGTCCAGTGAATGGTTTTGTGAAACTGCCCCGCCGCCAGCTCGTGGCAGGACAGGCAGGCTTTGGTCACCTCGGGACCCGATTTGAATTCATTCTGCAGGATCGCATGCCGGGAATGATCCGCCGTGATCCAGATCTGTCGTTCCTTGGTGGCCTGCTGGGCCATGGTACGCCCGGGGGCCTGGTTTTCATCGAGCACTTCGAGCTGCGCCCGGGCTGTGGGGATGCCGGCCAACCCCAGCAACATGGTGGCGGCACATGCCCAGGCCGAGATGAAAAATGCCAAGCGTTTCATGGTTTGCTCCCCTCGAATGGGTTAACGATCCGTCCCGCGATAGGGCACAGGGACATTCTGATGTCCAAACACCGCAGGTCAAAGATCAAAATAGGATATTGCAACGATGATGCCAGTGAAAGCGTAGAGGGCGAAGCGAGAGACAAGAGGAAATAAGCACAACAATAATGATTCATTTATTATCACAACACACTAAAATCAATATTTTTTTATCCATTATCCGGGCGTTGGCCGCGCTGGCGAAAAAAATGTCCTCGCGTACTCGAAGGCTCCTTGCCAAACCCGTTTGTTAAGCTTATGTTAACACCTGTTAAGTTTACATGTTGACATCCTCAAAGGAGCGATGCGGATGGACATTAGCAGTTTCTGGGAAACTATCGTCAATACATTGCATGACGGACTTCTAGTCGTCGATGCCCGGGGAACCATTCTGAATATGAACCCGGCCGCTGAAAAACTGACCGGTTATTCCGCCGAAGAACTGGTGGGTCGCAACTGCCGCGTGCTGAACTGCTCGGGGTGCCAGATTTATGGCCGGGGCGCCGGCAAGGAGTGGTGCAGCCTCTATGTCCGCAACCGCATCCGGGCCAAAAAATGCACCATCACCGACAAAAACGGCCGGGCCCTGTTCGTCATGAAAAATGCCTCGGTGTTGAAAGACGATCACGGTAACGTGGTCGGCGCCATCGAAACCCTGACGGACATCTCCGAAATTGTTCGCCAGCAGCAGGAAATCATGTCGCTGCGCCAGACCTGTCGCCTGGATGACGGGTTTCACGGCATTATCGGCCACGCGCCGTCCATGCAGCGCCTGTTCGAATTGATCGACAATGTCGCCCAGAGCGACGCGCCGGTGCTGATCCACGGCCCCAGCGGCACCGGCAAAGAACTGTCGGCGCTTGCCGTGCACGAGGCCGGACCGCGTAAAACCAAACCGTTTATCAAAGTCAACTGCGCCGCCCTCAACGAAAATCTGCTGGAAAGTGAACTCTTCGGCCATGTCAAGGGCGCCTATACCGGTGCCGACCGGGCGCGCATCGGGCGATTCGAAGCGGCCCACGGGGGTACCATTTTTCTGGACGAAATCGGTGATATTCCTTTGGCCACCCAGGTCAAACTCCTGCGGGTGCTGGAAGAAAAGGAGATCGAACGGGTGGGCGATCACCACCCCATCGCCGTCGATGTTCGCATCATATCCGCCACCAACAAAAACCTGGAAAAAAGCATCGCCGAAGGCCTGTTTCGCGAAGATCTCTATTTCCGGATCAATGTCTTCCCCCTGACCATGCCCGCCCTGCAGGACCGCATGGAAGATATCCCGTTGCTGGTGCAGGGATTCATCACCCAGAACAACCAGCGCAGCGGAAAAACGATCGAAGGTCTGTCCCCCGAAGCCATGGACGCCCTGCTAAGCTATACCTGGCCTGGCAATGTCCGCGAACTGCGCAACACAATCGAGTATGCCTTCGTCCTGTGCCCCGGCGGTTGGATCGGTCCGGTGCATTTGCCGCAACGTATTGTTCGAGGAACCCCGGCAACCGCCTCCCGCGATATCCCCGCCGGACCGGAGCGGGAGGCCCTGCTGAATGCCCTGCGACTGGCCAATGGCAACCAGTCCGAAGCCGCCCGGCATTTAGGCGTCAGCCGGGTCACGGTCTGGAAGCGGATCAAAAAGCACGGTATTGATCTGCACCGTGATCTTTAACCGGATCGCTGTCCCGCAATGGTGCCTCCGGCCCTCTCGGCTTTCGCCGCTGAGGCGTCGTTGACAACCGGCCGCAAACCCCTATACTGCCGTGTATGCCGTGCAACCGGCGCGGCGGTTTCTCCACGGAACAATGCTACGGCAAGGATTGACACTTTATGGAAAACGACCCCCTCGACCGAAAATCCGTTTGCACCCGGGAAGCCGGCCTGCTCTCCGCCTACCGGGAAAAAATTCCGGCTATCGCCGAAGATATCATTCATATCTGCGATGACGTGAAATGCTACACGCATGTGGAGTACGATCCGATCCCCTCCCGGGAATCGGTCGTGGCGATCATCAACCAGTTTCGGGGAATCATCTTCCCCGGCTATTTTTCCAATGAAAAACTAGACCCCGTCAACCTGCGCTACAGCCTGGGGCAGGCCGTATCCCACTTTTTCGACAGCCTGTCTCACCAGGTCTCCCTGAGTGTGCGGCATGAATGCTTCCGCCACAACCGGCCCTGCGCCCGCCATACTGAAAAGGGGTACCAAGTAGCCCTTGAAATCCTGCAGGCCATCCCGGAGCTCCGTAAGACCCTGGCGGCTGACGTACAGGCCGCCTTTGACGGCGACCCGGCCGCCAAAAGCCATGACGAGATCATTTTCAGCTATCCCGGCATGTACGCCCTCACGGTCTATCGCCTGGCCCACCGCCTCTATCGACTGGACGTTCCGCTGCTGCCGCGCATCATGACCGAGTACGCCCACAGCCATACCGGCATCGACATCCACCCCGGCGCCCGCATCGGCAAGCGTTTCGTGATCGATCACGGCACGGGGGTCGTCATCGGTGAAACGACCCAAATTGGCGACAATGTCCGCATTTACCAGGGGGTGACCTTAGGCGCCCTGTCGCTGCCGCGCGACAAGGTATCCGAATTGCGGCAGCAGAAACGCCACCCCACCATCGAAGACAACGTGATTATCTATTCGGGGGCCACCATCCTCGGCGGAGAAACGGTCATCGGGGCCAACACCACCATTGGCGGCAATGTCTGGTTGACGGAATCCGTACCGGCCAACACCCGCGTCATGCTGGAGACCCCCAAGCTTGTCTACAAATAAGCGTTCGGAGCCTGTCCGACGCCACAGGAGAATTGCCCATGGCCATGCATGCCCATATTGCCGACACCATCGGCCGTACGCCGTTGGTGAAACTGAACCGCACGGCGGCCGGTCTCGATGCCGCCATTTACGCCAAACTTGAATTTTTCAACCCGCTGGGCAGCGTCAAAGACCGTATTGGCGCGGCCATGATCGCGGCGGCGGAAGCCGAAAACCGCATCGGCCCTGACAGCCTCATTGTCGAGCCCACCAGCGGCAACACCGGCATCGCCCTGGCGTTCATCTGCGCCGCCAAGGGCTATCGGCTGTGCCTCACCATGCCCGATACCATGAGCGTCGAGCGACGCAAACTGCTGACCCACCTGGGCGCCGAACTGGTCCTGACCCCCGGCAGTGACGGGATGAAAGGTGCGATCCAGAAAGCCCGGGATATCCTGGCCCAAACACCAGATGCCTTCATGCCCGACCAGTTTGCCAACCCCGCCAATCCGCGCATCCATCGGGAGACCACGGCCGAAGAAATCTGGGCCGACACCGGCGGCAAGGTCGATCTTCTGGTGGCCGGCGTGGGCACCGGCGGCACCATTACCGGCGTCAGCCAGGGGATCAAAGCCCGCAAGGCATCCTTTCGAACCATCGCCGTCGAACCGGCCGACTCACCGGTATTGTCCGGTGGAAGCCCGGGGCCGCACAAAATCCAGGGTATCGGCGCCGGCTTTGTGCCCGAAATTCTGGATACCACCCTGATCGACGAGGTGGTCACCGTAACCAATGACGACGCCTTTGCCACGGCCCGTCGCCTTGCCAAAGAAGAAGGCATCCTGTGCGGCATTTCTTCCGGAGCCGCCGTCGCGGCCGCCCTGCGAGTTGCCGGGCAGCCCGACAATGCCGGCAAAACCATTGTCGTCATTTTGGCCAGCACCGGGGAACGCTACATCAGCACGCCGCTTTTCCAATAGCGGGGGCGATCCGACCATAATAGGGAGCCCGGGGGCTGTCGATGAAAAAATCCATCCTTATCGACACATCGTCTGCTATCCTGCTCTTTAAATCCGGCTGGATGGCGCCCCTGATGGAACACTACCGGGTGGGGACCGGGCCGGCGGCTTTCCGGGAAATGACCGTGGCCGACTATCCCGGTGCGTCCGCGTTTCGCCAATGGCAGAAGGAAGAGCGCCTGGTGCTGCACCCCCGATGCCCGCCGGAAATGTCTATCGGGACGAATCGGCAGGGCCTGGATCCGGGTGAACGCGAATGCCTCACCCTCTTTTTGAGCGGTACCGGCACGTTTGTCGTCATCGACGACGGCCCGGGGGCGGCCTTCTGCCGCCGGGAAGCCATCCCTTATGTTAATGCCCTCCTCATTCCCCGGCTGCTTAGCCCTGCGTCGGCAACGGCCCGCGCGGACGCGGAAACCGCCATGCAACAGATTTTTGCCATTGGGCGCTACGCCCCCTGGGTGCTGGAATACGCCCTGACCTGCCCGCCGGAAGACTTGGTGTTTTTTCTGCCCTGACATCCCGCCGATTGACGATGCCCGGTTCCCATGCTAAGGGGAAGCGGCATTTGAAAAACGACTTCACCCGAAAAAATTTCCCGCAGCAGGCGATCCCGCGTCGCCATGAGTGCTGCGGGTTAAATGCTATAACCGACATCAACGCCACAGGACGAAACGTTGGCCACCCCATCCCAGTTTCCCCGCACCCGGTACCGTGAAAAGCTGAAACACTTCTGGGCGCTCTCGCGCACCCCCCATGGCCTCATCGATATGACAACGCCCTGTATGGCTGCGCTGTTATGGCTGGGAGAATTCCCCGCCCTGGGCACCATCATCGTGGGGCTGGTCACCGTTTTTGCGGGCTATACCGCGGTCTATGCCTTGAATGACGTCATCGGCTACCGTTCCGACCGCGCCAAACTGGAGGCCGGCGGATTTGAAGGCGCGGCCCACGCCAGCGATATCGACGCCTTGCTGGTGCGCCACCCCATGGCCCAGGGACTGATCAGCCTCCCGGCCGGCCTGGCCTGGGCGATCGGATGGGGCCTCGTAGCCGCCCTGGGGGCCTATTGGCTCAATCCTGTCTGTCTGCTGATCTTTGGCGCGGGGTGTCTACTGGAAGCGGTTTACTGCCTGCTGTGGCGGGTGAGCCCCTACCGGGCGCTGGTCAGCGGGGCCGTCAAATCGGCAGGGGCCATTGCCGCCGTCTTTGCCGTCGATCCGGCACCGTCGGCCGTCTTTCTGTTTTTTCTGTTCCTGGTGATTTTCTTCTGGGAAATCGGCGGGCAGAACGCCCCCAATGACTGGACGGACATCGAGGAAGACCAGCGCTTCGGCGCCCGTACAATACCGGTCACCCTGGGGCTCAAGCGAACGCGGGACATCATCCTGGGCGCCCTGCTGCTGGCCGTGCTGTCCTGTCTGGTGCTGTTTCTTGTCTCCCAGACAGCCTTCGGACCGGCGTATTATCTCCTCACCCTGGCCACCGGAAGCTACCTCCTCATCTGGCCGGCCTGGCTGCTCTACGATTCCGAGCGTAAAACCGATGCCATGCGGCTCTTCAACCGCGCCAGTTATTTCCCCCTGGCGCTTTTCGCGATCGTCGCCGTCCGTCTTTTATTCTAGTGTGCATCCAGAAATGTCCAATTTTCCCGATATCGGCGCTACGCGTAAAAAGCCCTGTAGCAGACGGTTTCGTAAAAGGTTCGAGATACGGCTTGCGAATCCCGTGGAAAGAGGCGTACTTTTCGTACGCCGCAGTGACGAGGGATTCGTGTAACGCGGATATTTATCCCTTTTAAGGGACGGTGTCCGCCTTTGGCGGATCGGGCGTTTTACGAAACCGTCATCCCTTGCGCCCGACATGGACGACGGCAATCCCGTTGGTCAGCCGCCAGTAGTGGACGTCTCTGAAACCGATGCGGGTCAGGATCGCGGACATCTCATCCGGCAGGTGGAAAAGACGGATGGTTTCCGGCAGGCAGGAATAGGACTCGGCCGATCCCGCGAGCAACTGGCCCAGGAAAGGCATCGCATAGAAAGAGTACATATCATACAGCCAGCGAAAGACCGGGTTGACGGGTCTTGAAAATTCCAGACACATGAACGTCCCGCCGGGTTTCAGCACCCGGTGCATTTCCCGAAAGCCCTGCTCCATGTGGGTGACGTTGCGAATGCCGAAGCCCACCATGGCGGCATCGAAGCTATGTTCGGGATAGGGAATGCGTTCGGCATCGCCCTGGACGAATTGAATCCGCTCGCCGTAAGGCGTCTCCCTGACCTTGGGCTGGCCCGCCTGCAGCATGGCCCGATTGATGTCGTAGACCACACACCGTCCGTCGGCGCCGGTGCGCCGGGACGCCATGATGGACAGATCGGCCGTGCCGCCGCAGACGTCCAGCACCCGGTCGCCGGGTGACAGCCCCATCATGCGGATGGCCGCACGCTTCCAGGCGTACTGGATCCCGAAACTGAGAAGGGTGTTCATGAGGTCGTATTTTGGCGCCACGCGGTTGAAGTGCCGGCGCACCCAGTCCACTTTTTCAGCGGTCGGCATCCGGCGATACCCGAAGTGGGCCACATCCGTACGATCGATATGCTGATCCAGTTGCGCGCTGCGGTCGGCCGCGTCAAACCACCGGGGGGTCTTCCATTCCATAACCACGTTCTCCTCAGGTGTTATCGATCAATGTCGCTTTTTGCGAAAACGCCTCAGGCCTATAGCAAAGCCCGCCGCTTTGTGCCAGCCTTACATCCCCCAACGAAGATGGCTGCCCGATACAAAGGATGAAATCCTGCCGGGCAAGATCACTTTTTTCAGCCGCCGGCCACGCGATCGGTGGCAATGACGAAGGCTAGGGCCACAAGGCCAGCACCCCGTCCACCAGCAAACGGCCGGCGATGGCGATCATCACCACACCGGCCAGCAGGTCCGAGTGCCGCCGGTAGCGGCGGGCCACCACCGCGAGCCCGGTGCCCAGCAACAGCAGCCCCGGGAGCGTTCCCAGCCCGAAGGCCAACGCCAGCCCCGCGCCGGCCAGCGGTTCCGTCGTGGCCAGGGCGCGGGCAAAAGCCGCAAAGGAAAGACCACAGGGCAGCAGCCCCATGATCAATCCGGTGGCAAACAGACGCCATTCCGGGCTGGTTTGGTCCGACCGACGCAGGAAATGCCGTGCCCCCGGAATACGGGTGGGCGTGGCGGCGGCCATCCAGTCCGGCTCCGGAATCAACCCGATCCGCGTCAATCCGAACCCCAGCATGAACATCCCCGCGACCAGGGCCAGTCCGCTCTGGATTCCCGCCATCCACCCCAGAGGATTGGTCTGGGTCCGGCCAGCCAGAAGAACGACCGCTCCGCCGATGCCCCCCATACATAGGCCCACCAGGGTATAGGTCAGGATGCGGCCGGCGTGGTAGGCCCCGTGCGCCTTCATGCCACCCACCTGGCCGGGAAACGCAAAAACCAGGGGACCGCACATGCCCAGGCAATGGCCCGTGCCCAGGAACCCCATGAGAAACATGGCGTATCCGTCCCAAAAATTCACAATGCCTCTTCCGGTTGGATGCCCTATTGACAGGGCGATGCAGATCGTCCAGACTGATATCATCTTCTGATGTTTGGGGAAACCCTGGAACCCGGAAGCGGCCATCATGGCCGGAGATTCTGCCCGGCCGCACCCCGGGTTCCGACAAGACGGTTTACTTCGACGCCCGAATATGATGACCATGCCCCCTGCTTGCGACAAAAACGACCGGCGGACGCAAGGCCCGATTTATCTTGTCTGGTCAGCACTGTTTTTCGGAATCCTGTGTTTAGCTGTCGTCATTGGCGCAGCCGGCGTCTGCCTGGCGGGCGGCCCGACGCCCGGACAACAGCCCCTGGGACCGGACGGCGGGATGCGCATCAGCCCCGAAGACCGCTGTCCCGTGTGCGCCATGCTGCCGATCCGTTACCCCCGGTTTGCGGCGGCCATCGAACTCCAGGAGGGGCCTACCTATTACTTCTGCTCGCCGGGCTGCATGCTGAATGCCTGGCTGCACCCCGATATTTTCCTCGGAGCGACAGCCGCGCAGCTCAAACGCCCCGTGGTCCTGACCTATCTGAGCGGGGAAGCGCGGGATGCCCGCCACGTTTTCTGGGTTTCGGGGTCGGACGTCATCGGGCCCATGGGACCCGCCCTGGTGCCGTTAAAGGATACGACCCATCTGGAAGCCTTTCGCCGGCGTCACGGCGCCAAACATGTTTTTCGCCTGGATGAACTGAACCATGCCAACTGGGAAACACTCACCGGCAAACAACCGCCCAGGCCTTGAGCCCACGCCGGATTCACCGCGCCCTTCCGAACCCGACCGCTTGCCCCTGGACCGCCTGGTGCCGGCCGGATGGCTGCTCGGCATCGCCCTGACCGTGGTGAGTCTATGCGTCTTGACCCTGACTTATGATACCGTTAGAGGTGTTTTCCCGCCACCGGATCAGGCCGCGCCCGTTTTGCACGCCATTGGCTTGAACGAACTGGCCCTTGTGCCTTCCGGACGGCCGGCGCGACGCCCGGTCCTCACGCCGTCCCCGATCGACTGGCGTTATGGGCCGGTTCTTCCGCGGCAGGCCCCGGAAGTAATTCCCCTGCTGAAAACCGCGCCATTCGACACCCCGCGGGCAGCCACTCCATGAGACATCGACGCTACGCACAGTTTCTCTGGGCCGGGCGCGAACTCCTGACCCACCCCGGCGCCACCCTGCTGATGGCCCTGTCCATGGGGCTGCTGACCACCATGATGGCCACCGGTCTGCTGTTGTCCCAGGCCCTGACGGCCACCACCAGCCGTCTGCTGGACCAGGGGCCGGACCTTGTGGTGCGCCGCGTCACGCCGAACGGCGGGCAGCCCATCAGCAGCCAGGCGGCAGACCTCGCCCTGAAGATCCCCGGTATCACCGAGGCCCGCCCCCGCATCTGGGGCACCGTGTCGACACCTCAAGCGGCCGTCACCGTGGTCGCCGCTGATCGGGACGCCATCGCCCGGTTAACTATTACAGCGGCTATTCAGGCCCCGGTTCGTGGCGAAGCCGTGGCCGGCAGCGGCGTCCACCTCCCGGAAACGGATGCCCATCTGGTATTGCACGGCACCGACACCATCACCGTCCGCATCACACAACGCTTCCCCCAAGAAACCGATCTCGCAACCCACGATCTCGTCATGCTCCACCCCGATGATGCCCGCCGGCTTCTGGGCCTGGCCCTGGACGAGGCCTGTGATCTGGCCCTGGCAGTATTTCACCCCGATGAAGCCGAAGCGCTGCTGCCGGAGCTGGCCCGGGTCTTTCCCTGGCCGGTCCATATCGCCACCCGGCAGGAAACCCGCAAACATTACGCCACCGCTTTCGGACGGCGCGGCGGGCTGGCCGCGCTACTGTATATCCCGGCGGTGATCGCCCTGGCGCTGCTGACCGCCGCCGTCATTCGACAGCACATCGGCAGCCGGTCGCGGGTCGGTCTACTCAAGGCCCTGGGCTGGACCAGTCGCGACATCGTGGGCCTTCAGATCACGAAAGCCGCCATCGTGGGCCTGCCCGCCATTGCCGGGGGCTTGATGCTCGCCTATGCCCTGGTGTACGCCCCGTCCCAAACATGGGCCGGCATGCTGCTGCTTGGCTGGCAGGAAACAGCGCCCATCATGCATCTGGACGCCGGTTTTGCCGCACCCGTCTTTCTGGAAGTGGCCGGGATTTTGCTGATCCCCTACCTGGCGGCCGTTCTTTGGTCGTCGCTGGTGCAGGCGGCCTCGAATCCGCACGACCTGCTCAACCGGGGGAACTGATCGTGCCGACCGCGCTTGCATGCCGCAACCTTACCTATGCCTATCCCAATGGTGCATCGTCGGCGACGACAGCGCTCTTGCGAAACATCGATGCGGTTTTCCCCGGGGGGCGGGTTGTCCTGATCAGCGGCAAGAGCGGCGCCGGTAAAAGCACCCTGCTCCATCTGCTGGCCGGTCTGCTGCGGCCCACCAGCGGGGAAATTCTGGCCGATGGACAGCCCGTGTCCCGCTGGCTCACCGCTCACCGGGACCGCTGGCGCCGGCGCGTCGGCATTGTTTTCCAACAAGATTATCTGGTCAGCGAGCTGACCGTCCTGGAAAATGTCATGCTGCCCTTGATCCCCCGTTCCGGCAGCCCGCGTTACTGGCGCGAAAGCAGCCACAACATCCTGGCACGCCTCAATGCCGTAGAACTGGTGGGGCAATCGGTCAGCACCCTTTCCGGTGGCCAGCGCCAGCGCGTAGCCACGGCCCGGGCACTCGTCGATGCGCCCGACTATATCCTGGCGGACGAACCCACCGCCCATCAGGATCTTGAAAATGCGCAGCGCCTGGGGCATCTGCTGCGGCAGGCAGCCGAACGGGGCGCGATTGTGGTCGTGGCCGCCCACGACCGCCATGTCGACAAGTGGCTCAAGGTGGATCAGCACCTGTCGCTTGCCGACGGAAATCTCGAGCCGGCCCCATGACCCGTCATCCGCTATTGCTGGCCGTCTTCACGACCGACATCCTGACCGTCCTGCTTATCCTATGGGCCTCGGCCACGGCCGTGCGCATCGCCCTCCACTGGAATCCCCAAGACACCGGCGCACAGCAGCTCCGGTTGCAAACCCAATCGGAAACCGCCGCGTTGGCCGTGGCCTGGGCTTTCGGCCTGCACCTTTTGGCAACAGCGACCCTGATCTACGGCATGACCAACATCCTGCCCGGCATGGTGCCGGGCGCCATGTGCGGCACCGGGGTCCTGCAGGCCATGCAATCCGGCGGACCGCGCATGCTGATCTATCGCCTGATGGGCCTGGCCATCCTCTGGATCTGGTGGCGAATCGAAAACGTCAATCAGTCCCAGCCGGAGGCCCCTCTCGTTCCGGCCAATGCCCGGATCGTGCTCCTGGCCCTTCCGGTTTTCGCCCTGGCCCTGTATGCCGCCTGGCAGGCCGCCCTGGCCATGGATTTCCAGCAGCCGGTGGACTGCTGCGCCGTCATTTACGACCAGTTCCATTCGCTTGAGGAGGCTCGCCGGACCCTGGGCGCCGGCCACACGGGCTGGCTGACGGCCTTCGGGGTCCTGACCGTCGCCCTGGTGGCAAGCGCCGTGGCGGCCTGGAAAACCGCCGGGCGCCGCTGGCCCCACCTGCTCCTGGCAGCCCTGGCCATGGCGTGGCTGCCTATCGCCGCCATTGCCCTGGTGCGCGTATTGGCCGCCTACCATTATGGCGTGTTGCATCATCATTGTCCGTGGTGCCTGTTCCTGCCGGAGCATCACCTGGCAGGCTTTCCCATTTGGGCCGCCTGGATCGTCGTGGCCATGGAAGCACCGGTCGCCGTGGCGCTGTCGCTGCTCGCTGCCCGGCAAGCACCACCGGCACAAACCAGCGCCTGCCATCAGGCCGGCCTGGCCGCCCGCAACACCCTGCTGGCCGTCCTGATCTTTCTTTGCCTGACGGTTGGACCAGCCCTGTGGTGGCGCCTGCGCTTCGGCATGTGGCTGACCGGCTGAAAGAACGTTTCCTGAAACTTTTTCCAGAAAAAACACGCATAACAATCCATCCATGGCCGTTTTTCTCCCCGACTTGCCCGGCATTGGCCGAAAACCGTAGCTTCCAACGGCTTCGGCTGCTTTTCCCCTTGCCATTTCAGACGCTTTTGATGTATGAAATACTTCTGCAAATGAGCTTCTATTTGGTGAAGGCCGTTCATTGGCCAGTCTATTTTCGGCCTATATTTATTTAAAGCGGGGAGGAAGGATGCCCTTCCGCCGTAGCATTTGCGTATCCTGGTTTAACCTGAAACGAAGGATGATAGGAGGAGGAGATTTATGAAAAGCATCAGAATTGTTTTTGCTGTTTTCGTCGTTCTTTCCCTGGTTGTTTTTTTTGGTTGCGGCGACCAGCAAAAGGTATCCGAATTAGAAAAACAGGTCCAAGAGCTGGAAAAAAAACTTGCCGAGGTGAAAGAAGCCCCTGCGCCAGCTGAAGAAGCCCCTGCGCCAGTGGGAAAAACATTAGAATCCGTTAGAGCAAAGGGCGAGATTTCGGTTGGCGTCAACGAGGGCCTTTTCGGCTTCTCCAAGCCGGATGAAAAAGGCGTCTGGCGCGGCCTGGATGTGGACACGGCCCGTGCGGTTTCGGTGGCTGTTTTCGGTGCGCCGGACAAAATCAAGTTCGTTCCCCTGACGGCCAAAACCCGCTTTACCGCCTTGCAGTCCGGTGAAATCGATCTCCTCACCCGCAACGCCACCCGCACCCTCAGCCGCGAAACCGCGCTGGGCCTGAACTTCGCCCACGCCAACTACTACGACGGCCAGGGCTTCCTGATCAACAAGAGCCTGGGTGTCAAAAGCGCCAAGGAATTGGACGGCGCCACGGTTTGCGTCCTGCCCGGCACCACCACCGAGTTGAATGCCGCGGATTACTTCCGGGCCAACGGCATGACCATGAAACCCGTCGTCATCGAAAGCACCCCGGAACTGGCCAAAGCCTTTTTCGCCGGCCGCTGCGACTGCCTGACATCGGATGCCTCCCAGTTGGCCAGTACCCGCTCCGTGGCCCCCAAACCCGATGACTACGTCATCCTGCCGGAAATCATTTCCCGCGAACCCTTGGGCCCGGCCGTACGCCACGGCGATGACCAGTGGTTCGATATCGTCAACTTCGCCACCATGGCGATGATCGAAGCGGAATTTCTGGGCATTACCTCCCAGAACGTGGACGAAATGCTCAAGAGCGAGGATCCCGTTATCCAGCGTTTCCTGGGTGTCAGCCCGGGCAACGGCCAAGCCCTGGGTCTTGACGAAAAATGGGCCTACAACATCGTCAAGATGGTGGGCAACTACGGCGAAGTGTTCGAGCGCAATGTCGGCGTCAACACGCCCCTCAAACTCGAGCGCGGGCTGAACGCCCAATGGACCGACGGCGGCCTGATGTATACCCCGCCCTTCAAGTAGACGCGACACGCGTGTAAACGCGTATCCCTGATGCAATGACCTGCCAGGCCGCCGGCAGCATGCGGCCTGGCAGTTTTAATCCGACGGATTAAACGACTTATGCCACAGACCGAACCACCCGTGCCCGAAGCCGACGCACCCTCCAAGGCCTCCTTCTGGTACGATCCCAAGGTACGCGCCGTTTTTTACCAGATCGGCGCCCTGGCGATGGTGGGCATGCTGGCCTACTACCTCATGTCCAACACCATGGCCAACCTCGAGCGCCAGGCCATCGCCACCGGGTTCGAGTTTCTTGAAAAACAGGCCTCTTTTGAAATCGGCGAGTCCCTGATCTCCTACTCGGCGGCCGACAGCTATGCCAAAGCCCTGGTGGTCGGCGCCCTGAACACCCTGCTGGTGGCGTTTATCGGGGTCGTCCTCACCATTATCATGGGGACCTTTCTGGGCATTGCACGGCTGTCCTCCAACTGGCTGGTGTCCAAACTAGCGGCCATTTATATTGAAGTCTTCCAGGACATTCCGGTCCTGCTGCAACTGTTTTTCTGGTATGCTTTTTTTTACGAAATGCTTCCCGGTCCCCGGCAGGCCATCAACCTTTTCGAAGGTGTCTTTGTCTGCAACCGGGGCCTGATCTTCGGTATTCCAGCGGCGGACCCGGCCTATGCCTATATGGCCATCGCCTTTCTGGCCGGCTGCATCGCGGTCTACCTGATTCGCCGCTGGGCGCACCAGCGCCAGGACCGCACCGGACAAATCTTCCCCCTGTTCCGGGTGGCTGCCGCCATCCTGATCGGCCTGCCGGCGATCACCTGGTGGCTGGCCGGGGCTCCCACGGCCATGAATGTGCCGGAGTTGAAAGGCTTCAATTTTATCGGCGGCGTCAGCGTGAGTCCTGAATTCACGGCCTTGCTGCTGGGCCTTGTCCTTTACACCGCGGCCTTTGTGGCCGAGGTCGTGCGCGCCGGTATTCAGTCCGTCAGCAAGGGCCAGACCGAAGCTGCCATGTCAATCGGCCTGAAACCCGGCCAGGTCCTGAACCTGGTCATTCTGCCCCAGGCCCTGCGGGTCATCATCCCGCCCCTCACCAGCCAGATGCTCAACCTGACCAAGAACAGCTCCCTGGCGGTAGCCATCGGGTATCCCGATTTTGTTTCGGTGGCCGGCACCACGATCAACCAGACCGGCCAGGCCATCGAGGGCGTGGCCCTGATCATGGCGGTCTATCTCATTTTCAGTCTGTCCACTTCGGCCTTCATGAACTGGTACAACAAAAAAATGAAACTCGTGGAGCGATAGGCGCTTTATGGAAGACGTACGCCTGCCAAACACGCCAGTTGACGACATTCGCCCCCCCCGGACCAGCATCGGTGCAATCGGCTGGCTCAGGGCGAATCTGTTCAACTCCTGGTTCAACTCGCTGCTGACCCTGGTGATCGCCTACGCCCTCTACCAGTGTATTCCCCCATTGGTCCGCTGGGCCTTTATCGACAGCCTCTGGACATCCACCGGCCCTGAATGCCAGGCGGCCGACGGCGCCTGCTGGTCCATCATACCGGCCAATTTCCGCTTTATCATGTTCGGGTTTTACCCCTATGAAGAACAGTGGCGCCCGGCCATCGCCATCGTCCTGCTGGTCGGCCTCCTGATCTTCAGCCAGTATCGACGCAATTGGAAAAAATATCTTTTCTACACCTGGATCGGCGGCCTGGTGATCATGGGCGTCCTGATGAGGGGCGGCATCCTAGGCCTGACGCCGGTGGAAACCAGCCAATGGGGCGGGCTTCCTCTGACCCTGCTGCTTTCCGTCTTCGGCCTCACCGCCGCCTACCCGCTGGGCATCGTGCTGGCCCTGGGGCGCCAATCCCGCCTGCCGGCCATCCGGTCGCTGTGCGTCGTCTATATCGAACTGATCCGGGGCGTTCCCCTGATCAGTCTGCTGTTCATGTCGTCGGTGGTCTTCCCGCTGTTTCTGCCGGAGGGCGTTTCGCTGAACGCCATCCTGCGGGCCCAGGTCGCCATTATTCTGTTTACTGCAGCCTACATCGCGGAAGTGGTGCGGGGCGGGCTGCAGGGCATGTCCAAGGGGCAGTACGAGGCCGCCGAGGCCATCGGCCTGAATTACGTCCAGACCATGCGGTTGATCATCCTGCCCCAGGCCTTGAAGATCGTCATCCCCCCGTCCGTCAGCATCCTGATCTCGGCCTTCAAGGACACATCCCTGGTGGTCATCATCGCGCTCTACGATTTGTTGAAGACCACCCAGTCCATCCTGGGGGATCCCCGCTGGATGGGGTTTTCGGCGGAAGCTTATCTGTTCGTGGCCATGATTTATTTTATCTGCTGTTTCTACATGTCCAATTTCAGCCGTAAGCTGGAACGGGAACTGGATACGGGATTATAGGAAAAAGCTTTGCACCATGAAGGGCATGAAGAACATGAAGAAAAGCTGAATTGCGACACGGCTTCTTGCGCAGGGATGACAGTCGCTGTCGTGAAACTTGATGAACGCGTAAAAGTAATGTGACGGTTGCGTAAAATATTCGAGATCAAGGCTTGCGGATCCCGAGGAGTGAAGCGTACTCATGGTACGCTGCAATGACGAGGGATACGCGTAACGCGGATATCGGATTTTTTACGAAACCGTCAAACTTGAAATTTAGGAAATGATCGCCATGAACGATGCCATGCAGACACCGACTGAAGAGACCCGCAAGGACGACCCCGTCATCCGCATTTCCGGGATGCACAAATGGTACGGTGACTTTCATGTGTTGAAGGACATCAACCTGGAAGTGCAGCGAGGGGAACGGATTATCATTTGCGGGCCCTCCGGCTCCGGCAAATCCACATTGATCCGCTGCATCAATCGCCTGGAAGAACACCAGCGCGGCAAGATCATCGTGGACGGCATCGAACTGACCAACGATCTCAAAAATATCGAAAAGATCCGCATGGAAGTCGGCATGGTCTTCCAGCACTTCAACCTCTTCCCCCACCTATCGATCCTGGAAAACCTCAGTATCGGCCCCATCTGGGTGCGCAAAACCCCGCGCAAGGAAGCCGAAGAAACCGCCATGTACTACCTGGAAAAAGTCCACATCGCCGAGCAGGCCAAGAAGTTCCCGGGCCAGCTTTCCGGCGGCCAGCAGCAGCGCGTGGCAATCGCCCGCAGCCTGTGCATGAAGCCCAACGTGATGCTCTTCGACGAGCCCACCTCGGCCCTGGACCCGGAAATGGTCAAGGAGGTGCTGGACGTCATGATCAGCCTGGCCGAGGAAGGCATGACCATGCTGGTGGTCTCCCACGAAATGGGCTTTGCCCGCAGCGTGGCCCACCGCGTCATGTTCATGGACTACGGCCAGATCGTGGAAGAAAACAACCCTGAAGATTTCTTCAACAATCCCGAACACGATCGGACCAAGCTATTCCTAAGCCAGATCCTGCACTAAGCCGTTCCATTTAGGAACGATATGGCCCTGCTTTCTTAATGGAGAGTGGGGCTTTTTTTAGGTCTTCTCCAATAGATTGGAGAAGAGGGTTCGAGGTTTCAAGGGGTCTATGGTTTAAGTGGTTTATTACCAAAGCGTTTATCATTGCATTACGTATCTTTATCGCCTTGTTCATTTTCTTGTTCGCACAAGAAAACGGAACCAAAAGAAGGCGCCCCCGTCCCGCTTAACCCTGCGCGTCGCCGCTGCGGCCGGAGCACGCGGAAACTCCCCCGCCTTGCGGCGGGCTTAGACAGTCCGCGCGCTTTAATCCGTCCGCCACGTCGATGCTCGGCGCGCGACAAAGGGGAACGGCAAAACCCTAAGTTGAACGTCTATAAGTTTATTTTAGGCTGGCTTACATCTTAGAACATCATTTCTATTCACAGACGCAATGCCATTAATAAAAATGGCGCTATGGCCTTCATCCCAGTTGCGGATACTGTGTCAAAACATAGAAAAGCATTTTTTTATGCCTGTCATGTCGGACGCGATCCGGCATCCAGGGTTTCAATGTCACGTCAATTCGATGGATTCCGGATCAAGTCCGGAATGACAAAATGATTCAAAGGCATCGTTTGGCAGTCAGCGCCCATCATCCGGCAACATAGATCGCTGACCAATCCTTTGAGAGGAGACAAAAAGACTCCGGATTTCGTTTGAATGACGCGGTGGGAGTTTTTGGTTATGACGGGGGAAACCAGGTTACAGAATTAGGGCCGGCCTAACGGAAACCACGCATCAAGCTGGGAGGACGCCCCTTAAGGCATATAAAATACCTCCACAATATATCGAGAAGAAGGTCTGCGATGGTGTTGTGCCGTTCCCCTTTGTCACGAGGCCGGCACATTGTTGCACCGGACGAAAAAGACGCGACGGCTGTCTGAGCCCCGCGACCAGCGGGGCGAGTTCCGGCGCGTCCGGCCGGTGCGGCGATGGGACGGCGCACCCTAAGGGCTCGTGACACGGGCGCCTTCTTTTGGTTCCGTTTTCTTGCGCGCGCAAGAAAATGAACAAAGTTTTTAAGAGGATAGAGGTCCTACCGAATGCAAAGGCCATAAAAAAACGCCCGGAGGAAAATCCCCCGGGCGTTTTAATCAATTCCTTCAGGCGGCACCATCACAATGATCCGCCCCCATTCGGGGACTCTGCCGGCGATCCCCGCCACTCCGGCGGTCCTCCCCGGAGCGCCGCTCCGGCATATGGCCGGAGTAGGAAAACTGCCGGCGGTCAATCCCCGACCGGCGACCGCCATTGTCGCATCGCGGAGCCTCCATGGCGCCATCCTTTCCCGAGGTGCCGCAACACCTCACAAAAGAGTTGATGAAAAGGGCACGGGTAATTCCATACCCAATGCCCTTTTCAATTGCAACCCGTTAAGGATGAAACGCGAAGGCTATTTCTTGAAATATTTCTTGCGACCCATGCCGGCCAGACCCACCAGACCAAGACCCATCAGCACTATGGTGCCGGGCTCGGGAACGGGGGCGGTGTCCACTCGAATCGCTCCTCCGCCGCCACCAAAAGGCGAGATATTAGCTGTTCCACTAATTGAGTAAATACCGGCCGTAAGTAACCAGCTACCCGTACTCCATCTATCATCGGCTGCCGCCGCATCATAGTCTCCACCTATATCATCTGAAAGGGAAGTAGGAGCAGAGGTATAACCAAGGCCAGAAACATAGAATTGATCACCAGACAAAAAAGCATCAGTTACAGTCAGATAAGCAGACGTTGAAATTGTAAAATCAAATGAAACCGGGTCTTCACCACCATAATACCAGTCGCTATCTTCACCACCGAAGTAGAATTCTGACCAGCCACCGTCCACTGCGAGTGGAACGGCTGAAACGATTGCCGGAACCGCTAAAAAAGCGATTAAGACTAAAAAAATCATTCCTTTTCTCATTACAGCACCTCCCTTTTAGTCGGTTAAAAATAAAAAAGCCAAGTTACCATCCCCTTTGGCAACCCGGCTGTCTCTCGAATCAGTGGCTTGCGCCCCTGAGAGATCCGTAGCTTTCCGTCCCTGACTCGCATCAAGTTTGGCTTTATATAGGGTGACATAATGCAAGGGGGGTGCCGACTTTATATAGGGAAAGGTGGCAGGCGAGCACACACAACCATTTCACCTTGTAATGATTATACTTTTTCAATTATAAAAATGATATTTATCGTTCACGAAACCCTCTATGAGCCGCAACTTTCCCCCAATTTCGCCAGAAATATGGGCAATTTATTTCCTTATTATGAAATGCATTTCACATTCATTATTTACCGAACTTCTTGTCCCGATATACGGCTATCGGCATAGCGTGAAGGAATGGGCTTGCCGCATTCCGGCAAGGGCCGACATCGCCTTGAGAAAAAAACTATTGGTTTTGTCATTCCGGATTTGACCCGGAATCCATTTTTGGTTGTAAGCATTCTGCACTGCTGGATGCCGGATCAAGTCCGGAATGACGAACAGAAAAGAAATGCCGTTTCCCTTTGTCACGAGGCCGGCGCACCCGAAGAGATCGTGACACGGGCGCTCTCTATTGGTTCTGTTTTCTTGACGGCTTTGATTCCGGCATCAAGGGACGCAATAACTGTGTGCTCCCACGTGGCAAGAGTCCTCAGGTAACACGCGCGAGGATGGCATGAAAGGGGGTTTTGCTTTTATGGTTTTTTGATTTCCCTTTGTCCCGCGCCGAGCATCGGCGGGGTGGACGGGAATAAGCGCGCGGACTGTCTGAGCCCGCCGAAGGCGGGTGAGTTTCCGCGTGCGCCGGCCACTCCGACGACGCGCAGGAGAAAGCGGGACACGGCGTCTTCTTTTGGTTCCGTTTTCTTCCACGCGCAAGAAAATGAACAACGCTTTTAAGAGTGAAAGAGGCCCTACCAAATGCTGAGAGAATCGTAGAAAGCCTCCAATCCGTCACTCCCGCGCAGGCGGGAGTCCAGAACCAACTGAAATGACTGGATCCCCGCCTGCGCGGGGATGACGAGAGGCCCCTTCTTTTGCGACTTTTTACGAGGCCATCTATGCGACGACCAAAAAATGCCCGGAGGGAAATCCCCCAAGCGCTTCAAACGAATCCTTAAGGCAGCGCCGCCACAGCAATCCGGCCCATCCGCACCTTGACAGGCCTCCGGACATCCGGTAAGACTTCCGGAATGAATCACATTCATTTATTTTCAGACCCTGCACGCTGATCATCGCAAGGGCCCTGCTCGTCCGGGGGCCTTTCTTGTTTCGAACCCGTTTTCGCTGTTTTGAACGCAATACCAATGAAGTGAAGGGAGGATCACGATGAAAAGATTGCTCCAGGTGACAGCAGTTATGATCGGTCTGGCCGTGCTGTGCGGTGTGTTGGCACCCACCGCAACATTCGCGGCCCAGGAAATCAAAATCGGCGTCATTTACCCGCTGACCGGCGGGGCGGCCGCGGCCGGACGTGAATTGCGCGCCGGCGCCGAACTGGCGGCCCAGCTCTGCAATGAGGCCCGCAGCGACATCGACATGACCATGGCCAAGTCCGCCGGCATCCAGAGCATGGGCGGGGCCAAGATCACCCTGATCTTCAAGGATCACGAGGGCAACCCCACCCTGGGGGCCGACCTGGCTAAAAAGCTCATCCTGGACGACAAGGTGGACGGGATTCTGGGCTGCTACCACAGCTCTGTCACCAAGACCGTCAGCGCCGTGTGCGAGCAATACGGGGTGCCCATGATCAACGGCTCCTCCACCTCCCCGGGGCTCACCGAGCGCGGCTTCAAGTGGTTCTGGCGCACCACGCCCCACGATCGCTGGTTCACCAAGGATCTCTTTGATTTTCTGGTGGGGCTCAGCGAAGGCAAGGTCAAGGGGGTTCCGGCGGTGGACCGCGAAGAGATCAACCTGGTGGCCTCGGCCTGCGAAAACAGTGAATGGGGCTCATTCGTCTCCAAGGTCATCGAGGAGATGGCCGCCGAGTACAAATTCAAACTGCGCAAATCCCTGCTCTACTCGGACAAGTCCCCGGACCTTTCCAGCGAAGTCCGCTCCCTCAAGGCCTCCAAAGCCAGCGTGCTGCTGTTCGCCTCCTACACCTCGGACGCGATCCTGATGGTGAAAACCCTCAAAACCCAGAAAGTGCAGCCCAAGATCATCTGGGGCCAGGATGCCGGCTTCGACAAACCGGAATTCCGCAGCACGCTGGGGGATGCCATCGAAGGCATCCTGACCCGCTCGGTTTTTCTGCCGCAGGTGGTCCAGATCAAACCGTTGGCCGGCCAGGTCAACACCCTCTACAAAGCCAAAACCGGCAACGACTTAGGGGGCGCTTCGGCCCGGGCCTTTACCGGCCTGCAAGCCTGGATCCATGTGCTGGAGCTGGCGGGCTCGGCGGAACCGGCCGCCATCCAGAAAGCGGCCAATGCCATCGAAATCCCCGGGGAAGAACTCGTGGTGCCCTGGGCCGGTGTCAAATTCGCCAACACGGGCAACGAAATGGGGCAGAACGTCCTGGGGTCCGGCCTGATCGGCCAGTACCAGAAGGGTGCGGACGGCCAGATCGGGGTCGAGATCGTCTACCCCTTCGACGTGGCCTCAGCGGATATGATCTATCCATTCCCGCAATGGTAGTCGTGCCCAACCAGAAACGGCATCTTTCGGCCCAGGCCGGCGTTCTCGTAATTTTGAAATCCTCGACGTAGCCCACTGCGCCTGCGGTTTCAAAATTACTGCGGCCTTGGCCTGAATCGAAATCTACCATTTCTGGAAGGACACGTGTCCGAAGGGCGACCGCGACCGACCTCTGATCAGCGGTCGCCCTTTAGATCGAGAGTGTCTCTCGGTCGGCGAGAGAGGCTCCATGTTGTGACTTACAAGGTATAGCGCCACCGCGCTGGAGCTTTAAAAAAGTTGTGATGATGTTTCGCCGTTCCCCATTGTCACGAGGCCGGCGCATCGTTGCACCGGACGAAACAGACGCGGCGGCTGTCTGAGCCCCGCAACCAGCGGGGCGAGTTCCGACGCGTCCGGCCGGTGCGGCGATGGGACGGCGCACCCGAAGGGCTCGTGACACGGGCGCTTTCTTTTGGTTCCGTTTTCTTGCGCGCGCAAGAAAATGAACGACGTTTTTAAGAGATACAACCGAATGCTGGTGGTTTCGTAAAAAACCTTTGCGCTGTCATTCCAGTGAAAGCCGGAATCTAATTATCTCAAGGTGTTATAGATTCCAGATCAAGTCCGGAATGATAGCTAAAAGACTTCTTACGGGACCATCAAGGTTTTTTCTTAGTTCCCTTTGTTCCGCGCCGAGCATCGACGATGCGGACGTAAGAAAGCGCGCGGACTGTCTGAGCCCGCCGACAGGCGGGTGAGTTTCCGCGTGCTCCGGCCGTAGCGACGACGCGCAGGATAAAGCGGGACACGGGCGCTTTCTTTTGGTTCCGTTTTCTTGTGCGAACAAGAAAATGAACGACGTTTTTAAGGGTAAAACGATACGACCGAAGGCTGGTGGTTTTGTAAAAAGCCTTTCCGCCATCATGCCGGCCCCCGGATCGCACGACCCTCTCAGGACCCTCCACCAGCGTGGTGGCGGCCTTAAATAAAAGCGAAGTACAGAGGCCTTCATGGAAATTATTGCCAGTTCACTCGCCGCCGGCCTGCTCTTCGGGATGGTGCTCGCACTGGTGGCGCTGGGGCTCACGATCATCTTCGGGGTCATGGACATCATCAACTTCGCCCACGGTGAATTCCTGATGATCGGCATGTACACGGC
Source organism: Desulfobacteraceae bacterium (assembly GCA_014237395.1). Classification (GTDB taxonomy): domain Bacteria; phylum Desulfobacterota; class Desulfobacteria; order Desulfobacterales; family UBA5852; genus JABZFP01. The sequence goes on from JABZFP010000029.1 coordinate 123,872, forward strand.
CCTGCTGACGGCGCAGGCCCTGGGGATCGACCCGTTGCTGACCCTGCCGCTGGCGGCCCTGGTGGGTTTTCTGCTGGGGGTCGCCTGTTACAAAGGGTTTATCAGTTATATCCTGCGGGGTCCCATGATTGCCCAGCTGCTGGGCACTTTCGGGCTGATGCTGCTGCTGCGCAACATTGCACTGCTCGTTTTCGGTTCCGAGGACCGTGCCGTTCACCAGGGCCTGCTGGTGAACAAAAGCTTCGATATCGGCCTGGGAATCATCATTCCGGCCACCAAGCTGGCCGGGGCCGGCCTCTCGGTAGTGGCCTTCGTGGCTGTCTGGCTGCTCATGCACAAGACCCGCATGGGCAAGGCCCTGACCGCCACGGCCCTGAACCCCCAGGGCGCGCGTTACATGGGAATTTCCACCGAGAAGATGAACGCCCTGGCCTGGGGCATCGGTGCGGGCACGGTCACCATGGCCGGCGCCCTGATCGTGAATTTCTGGCCGGTCAATCCCTACGTCGGGCTGCTGTTTACCATGATCGCCTTTACGATCGTCGCCCTGGGCGGCTTCGGCAGCGTGCCCGGGGCCTTTTTCGCCGCCCTGGTGGTGGGCCTGATCACCGAAATTCCCGGTTTCTGGGATTTTCTGACCTACACCCTGGAATGGGACTGGATGTTCGACGTGCCCATGACATCCTTTAAGTACATGTGGATCTACGTGGCATATTTCATCATCATGGTGGTGCGACCCAGGGGGCTCTTCGGATGGAAGCACTAAAAAACGCCTTCGACTTCTCGGATCAGCCGCGCCTGGATATGACCATCGCCGGGGCCGTCGGTACGCTGTTCCTGATCTTCCCGCTGCTGCCTCTTTCCGCCTTTGCCCTGGCCACCATGATCCAGTTCTTTATTTTCTCGCTCTATGGCATGGGCTGGAACACCATTGGCGGCTACGGCGGCCAGGTGGATCTGGGCAAAGCCCAGTACGTCGGCATCGGGGCGTACACCACCGCTGTTCTCCTGATCCGCTGGGACATCCCCTTCTGGTTTTCGATGCCCATTGGGGTGGTGTTCGCGGTAACCTGGTCGTTTATCATCGGCTACCCGCTCTTCCGCTTGAAGGGCCATTACTTCGCCATCGCCACCATCGCCACCTCGCTGGTGCTGAAGGATCTCTTCGAAGTCTGGGAGTTTGTGGGCGCCGCCCGCGGCCTGGAAATATCGCCCATCGAATATGTGCCCCCGGATTTCCTGCGTCTGATCTTCAAGGAAGATATCTACTACTACTATGTGATCTTTGTCTTCTTTTTGGCCGGCCTCCTGTTCCTCAACTGGTTCCGCAAATCGCGGTTAGGCTACCAGCTGCGGGCCATCAAGGACAACGAGGACGTGGCCCGCTCGCTGGGGATCAACGTTCACTGGGCCAAAATCAAAACCTACGCCATCGCCACGGCCTACGTCAGCGTGGTGGGGTCCTTTCACGCCTGCTACATCAAGGCCATCGAGCCGGAAGACACCATGAGCCTGGACATCTCCATCCTGATCGCCCTCATGGCCATGCTGGGCGGGGCCGGCAGCCTGTGGGGACCCATCATCGGCGCCGGCATACTGATCCCCCTCAAAAGCTACCTGAAGGAATGGCTGGGCGGTATGTCCGGCCTGGCCGGCATGGACCTGATCCTGTATGCCGTCATCATCATGGTGATTTCGGCCAAGGAACCGCGGGGGGTGTGGGGCATCGTGGAACGGATACGGCGAAGGAAACGAACCTGATGGCGTTACTGGAAGTCGACAACCTGGTTAAAGATTTCGGCGGCCTGCGGGCCAACGACGGCATCTCCTTCCAACTGGAGCCGGGCGAACTGCTGGGCCTGATCGGCCCCAATGGTGCGGGCAAGACCACCCTCTTCAACTGTATTGCCGGCAAACACCCGGTGACCTCCGGAAAGATCGTCTTCGACGGCGAAGATATCACGGCCCTCCGGGCCCCCGAGGTGGCCCGCCGCGGCCTGGCCCGCACCTTCCAGGTCTATGCCGCCAGCGGCGACCTGACCGTGCGCGAAAACGTGATGGTGGGTTGCTTCATGCGCACCCCCTCCCGCCGCAAGGCCGGGGAGAAGGCCGACACCATTCTGGCCGACCTGAACCTCATGGCCGCCGCCGACCAGCATGTCAGTGAACTGCCGGTGGCCGCCCAGAAAAAGGTGACCATGGCCACTGCATTGGGAACCCAACCCAAACTGCTGCTGCTGGACGAAGTGGCCGCCGGACTCAACCCGGGCGAGATCGAGGAAATCATGGCCAGCATCCGGCATATCCACCACCAGCTGGGGGTGACCGTTATCCTGATCGAACACGTCATGGAACTGGTCATGCGGACCAGCGATCGGTTGATCGTTCTCGATTACGGCCGCAAGATCGCCGAGGGCTTGCCTGACGAGATCGCCCGCGATCCGCAGGTGATCAAAGCCTATCTGGGCGATCGCTACGTCAAGGAACACGGCGGGGAGGTGGGATAGACCATGAGCACCCGCATTCTCGACATCGAAGACCTCAAGGTGCGTTATTCCGGCCTGCCCGTGCTGCAGGGGATTTCGCTGCACGTGGATGCCGGCGAGACCGTGAGTGTCCTGGGCGCCAACGGGGCCGGCAAATCCACCCTGCTGCGCGCCGTCATGGGCGCCCAGCCGGCTTTCGAGGGACACATCCGCTTCGAGGGACGCGAAATCCAGCAATTGCACACGGCCGACATCGTGCGCCTCGGCATCGTTTACGTGCCTGAAGAAAAGATGCTGTTCAGCCCCATCACCGTCGAGGAAAACCTTCTGATCGGGGCCTATGTCCTGAACGACGAGGCGCGCATCCGCACCAATCTCGACTTCGTCTACCGGCTCTTTCCACGGCTCAAAGAACGCCGGCAGCAGGCCGCCTCCACGCTCTCCGGCGGCGAGCAGCAGATGGTCGCCATCGGCCGGGGGCTCATGTCCAACCCCAAAATCCTGATGCTGGACGAACCCTCTTTAGGGCTGGCACCGGTTCTGGTGGATGAGGTCCTGGACACCGTGCGCAAGCTCAAGGAAGAGGGCATGACCATCCTGCTGGTGGAGCAGAACGTGCGTGAAGCCCTCGATCTGGCCGACCGGGGCTATATCCTGCAGACGGGACGCATCGTCGGGGAAGGCACAGGCGTGGAGCTGATGGCCAGCGATCAGGTCAAATCCGCTTTTCTGGGACTCTGAGAAGTGGTGATGTCACAAGCCCCCAACATCAAACGGTTTTGAGAGACGCCGCAAAGGCCCTGGCGTCAGCTATATCGTCTTCGTTGGGCCGTCCCCGGCTGATCTGGAGCCACTTGAACAACGGCTGTCGGTCGTGGCCGGGGCAATGCCACTTACCAATCAGATCGACGTGGTATTGCGCCAATTTTTTAGCCAGTTCAGACTGGAAAAAATCGGCCAATACCCGGCCCCGCCACCCGCTGGTGCTGAAAATGAACACCCGGCAGCCATCGGGTATCTTGGCGGCCAAGTCGACAATCCGGCGCTCCAGGCGCAACCAGTAAACCCCCGACCCCAGGCCGATCAGAGAACGACCGCGCAGCTGATAGTCTTTCAACTGCTCGATGGAAACAAGCTCGGCGGCCAGGGGGCTTGCCATGGCTTCAGCCACCCGCCGGGTATTGTCCGTTTGCGAGCAGTAGACGATCAGGGGGGTGTTGCGCCGATTTTTAGAACGGCTGGCCATGAGGGTTCGATCCCGGATATTTCATGAAATTTTTCCTACGGGCTATATATAAAATAGAAATTCAATCTGTTGGTTCTAATTTTGATCATGGTACCTGCGGTACAATTTGTCCCTGACATCTCGTGCCGGAGATCGTCGGAAAGATTTCACCCTTCGGGCGCTCCCTGATGTGCTCATTGACTGCGTTATCAAGGGTTCGCAGTAGTTCACTACGGCTTCACCCTTGAATGCCTTGTCACTGAACACATCAGGGGCGTGAAATATCCGGGTTAACGGTTTTCAGAACCGTCTTCAATCCGAAAAATTCCCCCGCACCCAATCCACCGCGGCTTCCACGCGCCGCAGAAGATCCAGTGCCGAAGAAAGATCCGTCTCCTGGAAGCGCACCGTATCGCCCGGCGCCAGCTGTCCCAGCAGGGGCAGGTCGGCGGCGATGACCACCGCGATCTTGCGGTAGCCGCCGGTAACGGTTTCGTTCAGCAAAATGATCGGCTTGCCATCCCCCGGGATCTGGATGGCGCCACAGAGAATGCCCTCGGAAAGGATCGAGTCGGGCGCACCGGCCTCTTTTCCAATGGTCGGGCCTTCCAGGCGTACGCCCGTGCGGTCCGACTTGCCGCTGACCGTGTAGGCGACTTCATAAAACTGCAGGCGGCTTGTTTCGGGGAACTGGTCGTGCTGGGGCCCGGGAATCACCCGCAGCACCCACTCCGAAACCGGAAGCGCTTTAAGGGCATCCGGTATCGACCGGCCGGCACAGGCCAGATAATGCCCCGGCCGGCAACCCGTCAACCGATCGCCGGCGCGCAGCATACGGCCGTCAAATCCGCCAAACCCGGCGCCGATATTGGTGGACCGGCTGCCCATGACCGCCGGGATGTGGAGGCCACCACCCACCGACAGGTAAGCCCGGCAGCCGCACACCGGCGACGGGAGGTCGAGGATATCGCCCGGCGCCGCTTTTAAAGCAGTCCACATCGGCAGCGCACGGCCATTCAGCGACGGCTGCAGATCGGCGCCGGTCACCGCGAAGACGGTTTCCGTCAGAAACCGGGCCTGGAATCCCATCAGGGTGATCTCGATCGCCGCGGCGTTTTCCAAGTTGCCGACGAGCAGGTTGCCGATCCGGCAGGCATAGCTGTCCGCCGCGCCGCTGGGCGCGACACCGATCTCACCAAAGCCCTGCCGTCCGGCATCCTGAATCGATGCCAGGATACCAGGCGTGATGATTTCCAGGAGATCTACAGCGGCCACTGGGCGGCCTCCTCGCCGGTGATGGGGGTAAAGCGCACGGCGTCACCCATGGTGAGAAAAGAAGGGGTTTCCTTGCGGGGGTCAAAAAGCGCCACCGGCGTGCGGCCGATGATCTGCCATCCCCCCGGGCTGACAGCCGGATAAATCCCGGTCTGGCGCTGGGCGATAGCCACCGAGCCCTTGGGAATGTGGGTACGCGGGGTGTCCCGCCGCGGCGTATCGAGGGCTTCCGGCAGCTCGCCCATGTAAGGGAAACCGGGGGTAAACCCAATCATGTAGACCCGGTAGACGGTGCCGGTATGCAACCCGATCACCGCTTCGCGCGACAGGCCGTGGTGGGCCGCCACGGCATCGAGATCCGGACCGGCCTCCCCGCCGTAAACCACCGGGATTTCGACCACCGCGCGATCTTCGGTCGGGCCGGCATCTTCGAAATCACACAGCCCGATGATCTGCCGCTTAAGCGCTTCCGGCGATGCCTGCAACGGATCAAACACCACCAGCAGGGACGCATAGGCGGGAACGGTTTCTACCACGCCATGAGGCCTTTCGCGGGCGATTATCCGGTGAAGCTGTTTGACACGGCGGTTGACCGCCGGATCGATACCGCGGCCCAACTCGACCAGCAGCCCGCGATCGCCAAGATGTCGAATCATCGGCGGCATCGCTTAGTCCTGCAAAAAGGTGCCCACCGGCTGGATGGCGACACCCGCGTTTTCAAGCGTTTCCCGAATGCGCGCGACCAGGGCCAGGGCCGACGGGTTGTCCCCATGCACGCAGACCGTGTCGCCGGAAAGGGCAATTTCCTCACCATTGGCGCAAACCACGCGCCCCTCGGTCACCATTTTGAGGACCCGCGCGGCAGCCACTTCGTGGTCCTTGATCACCGCGCCGGGCTCGCGCCGCGACACCAGCGACCCGTCCGGGTTGTAGGCCCGATCGGCAAAAAATTCGCAGGCGATGCGGATGCCGGCCGTTTTACCCATGGCCTTTAGCGCGTCCCGGTTGCTGCCGCCCAACACGAATAAAATCAAGTCGCGATCAATCGATGCGATCGCCTCGGCCACGGTCTGCCAGATCGCGGGATTGATGACGGCCATGGTGTAAAGCGCACCATGGGGTTTGACATGCTGCAGTTTTCCCCCCTCGGCCTTCACAAAAGCCGTCAGGGCGCCCACCTGGTAAGCCACATAATCGCGGATCTCGTCCGGGGTGACATCCATGTTGCGGCGGCCAAACCCCATAAGGTCGGGATAACCAGGATGGGCCCCGGGACCGACACCGTTCGCGAGGGCCAGGCGCACCGTGCGGCGCATCACGGACGGGTCACCGGCGTGAAAACCGCAGGCAATATTGGCCGAGCTGATCAGCGGGACGACTTCTTCGTCCAGGCCAATCGTGTAATTACCGAAACTCTCACCGACATCGGAATTGAGATCGATCACCTTGCGGTTCTGCTGCATAACGACTCCTTGCAAACGGAATGGATTTGGGGATACCGCCACCGGGTCGATGGACGGCAACAAATGGGTTCATCACCACGATGGTCTTTTGTCAACGTGATGCCCAGCCAGGTTGAGCGTCTCAGATTCAGTGCTGATCGCTCCGCCGGGGAGCACTACCCTTTAGCGCATCGGCACTCGGCGCCGGCGCTGAAAACAGCTCCCGCAAAAACCCTTGCCCCGGGCTTCGCGGCAATGTCTCGGCGCGCTCGCGCATAATGCCGTTAAAGGCATCGATGACATCGTCGCTGAACAGCACCTTGACGTGATCTTCATCAAATCCGTAGAGATCCTGTGCCTGGCGCTGGACACGATAATCCAGCTGGCTTTCAAGGGTAACGGCCCCGTCGTTGTTCTCATCCATCATACCTGATCGGCCGCTGTAGCTGAAAAACAGGTAATGCGGGATCGTTTCCGGCAATGGGCGGCGATAAAGACCGTCAATAAAGTCACTCTCCGGCACCATATCCCGCCAGCTGGGCACGACAGCCGGCGCATATTGAACCCCCTTGGCCGCAGCCCGGTGGCCGCCCCAGGGCGTCGAAATCGTGATAAACAACCGGATGTAATCCTGGTGATCCTCATAGACATTCTGCAGGATGGCGTGACGTGCGACCAACCCGCCCATACTGTGGGCCACAATGAAAAGCGCATCAAACCGATAGCGCTCGTGAAGCCATTGGATGGCCCCATCCAGGGCACCGCCCACGAATTCGAGATCGAGGCCGGAGGGGTAATTGAAAAACCAGGGCTGAAAGCGCTCCCGGTCCATTTGCTCAAACAGCACCCGCCAATTCTGGGCATGGCCGGAGGCCCCGTAAACAAACAGGACCGGAATCTTCGCCGGGTCGTATTCCTCTAAGAAAAACAGCCCGATACCGACTTCTTTTAAGGTCGCATAGGGTTCCCAGAGGCCTTTTTCCGCATATTGCGGAGAGAAATAGCTGTGATCCAGATCCGCCACAATCCCTGCGCCGGTAATGTAAGCGCTGGCGGAGGAGGATTCCAAAACTTTGCGGGCCCAGAATTCAACATCCAGCACTCCTTCCCGGATAACGCGATCCAGCACAAGATCGATGCCCTTGATCGTACCGGCCTGGGAAACCACAACGGGGTCGGGTGCCCCGTACACCCCGTAAAGCTCGCCTTCCTCGGGGCGCATATTCTGATTCTCGTCGATAAACGCCGCGAGATAATACGTGCCCCGGGGAACCATGAAGGCATACAAGCCCGGTCCCTGCATCACAGTGAAGTCAGCGATATCCTTCTCGCCACCGTCAGCAGTGAACAAGAGCAGCAGGGTCGGCGCCTCGACGGCCGCATCATAGGAAACCCGTCCGCGAATGATGGCTTCTTTGGATTCAGCCTGCTTCAGATCCTGACTCAGCCGCATGAACATACAGCCGCTCGTGGACAGCCCCAGCAAAACAATCGACAGAAGATAAACCCCAAGCCTGTATGTCATTGAGATGTCACCCCTTCCACGCGGCCTGGCCTTTGGCATGCTGTCGGAACACTCGCGACGCATTGGTTTATGACAGACCGTCGGATGCGCGTCCAGCTTGAATAAATCATTGAATGGCGGATGGAACTGAATTACGGTGATGCATCGTTAATCCCTATCAATAGTCAAACCGTCGTGGGATTGCAAGACGGTTTGCCGGAGGAGAGCGCCCCATGCTGACTATCGCCGGCTACCAGGACATGATCGACAAATGGGTCAACACGGTCGGGGTGCGCTATTTCTCCGAACTCACCAACACGGCCATTCTAATGGAAGAAGTCGGCGAAGTCGCCCGCATCATGGCCCGGACGTATGGTGACCAGAGTTTCAAAAATACGGAAAAGAAAATCGACCTGGCCGATGAACTGGCCGATGTTCTCTTCGTGGTGGGATGCATCGCCAACCAGACCGGCATCGACTTGACCGCGGCGGTAAAAAAGAATCTGGATAAAAAAACACGCCGCGATTTCGACCGGCACCGCAACAATCTCAAGCTGACCGACCCCGCCGCACCGTCGGATGAAACCGGGTAGTAGATGCCACGCGATGTTTAACCGACAGAAGTTTCTTAACAAGCGTAAAATTTCGTGCGCCGTTTCCCCTTTGTTACGCGGCCTGCTCATCGGGGCTGCGGACGATAAAAACACGGCGGCTGTCTGAACCCGCCGCCAGGCGGGTGAGTTCCGCCGTGTCCGGCCGCGGTCACGATGTGCAGGCGTACCCGAAGGGCGCGTGACAGGGGCGCTTTCTTTTGGTTCGGTTTTCTTGCGCGTGCAAGAAAATGAACGCGTGAGCCAATCCAGCCGAGTCGAAAAGCAGCTTCGGATTCTTCACCAAAGATGAAAGATTGAGAAACTGATTAAAGCGAACGCCCCAGTTCTTCCCCCTCGGCAATAGCCAGCATCAAATTGCGGGGTTCTTTGGCATCCCCGATCAGGTGCACCGCGGTCACGCGATCCTTGAAAAGGCGGCGATCCGGCCGGATGGCCGTCATGCCCTCGGATATCACCAGGGCGTCCATATCTTCCAGCACATCCGTTTTTTCACCGGCCCGGAAACGGACCCCCCGGGGTAAAAAGGCTTCCACCACGACATTTTTATAGAGTTGGACCTTGTTGCGATTGAGCCGTTCCCGCAGGTAAAACCGGTCATTGCTGGACATCTCTTCACCAAAATGCCGGCCGCGGTTCAACACCACCACGGTCTTGCCGGCCTCCGCCAGGAAATCCGCCAGCATCAGGGCGCTTTGCCCACCCCCCAAAACGATGACCTGGTCGCCTTCCGGCAATTCGCCGCCCATGACCTCCACCACGGAAGATATCGCCATCTTCGTTCCTGAAAAACCTTTGATGATGGGCGTATCCGGCAGGCTGCCGGTGGCCAGCACCGCAATGTCGGGGGCGATGTCATCGAGAAGCCCGGCCGTCAGCAGTGTTTGATACCGAATGTCGACCTGCAGTCGTGCCAGTTCGGCTTCGAAATAGGCGAGGATGTCGCCCGCTTCCTGGCGCCCGGGCGCCCGGGTGGCCAGTCGGAACAGCCCCCCCAGCGTGTTACCTTCTTCGATCAAAATGACCCGGTGCCCCCGCACGGCCCCCATGCGGGCTGCTGCCAGGCCGGCCGGACCGCCTCCTACCACAAGGACGACCCGTGATGCATCGGCGGAATCTTCGTCCTTTAATAAATATTCACGCCCGACATCGGGATTGACCACGCATCCGCCGGGCTCGAGCTGGAGCACGGCATGGATGCATCCCAAGCAACAGCCGATACAGGGCCGAATCGCCGCCCCGTTTGCGCGGGCCTTGTTGGGCAGCTCGGGATCGGCCAGCAAGGCCCGCCCCATGGCCACGGCATCGGCCCGGCCCTCGGCGATGATCCGGTCGGCCATGTCGGCGTGTTTGATCCGTCCCACGGCCACTACCGGCAGGGAAACCACCTGTTTGACGGCCTCGGCCAAATGGACGAAACAGCCCTGGGGCGCATAGACGGAAGGGATCGTCAATTCCGTGGAGCCGTATACCCCGGCGGAAACATGGAGATAATCCGCACCGGCCGTTTCCAGAAGCGGCGCCAGCCGCAGGGTATCGTCCAGCGTCCAGCCGTCCTTGATAAAATCGTTGCCGTTGATCCGAATCCCCACCGGGTAGTCACGGCCGGCTTTGGCCTTGATATCGGCCAGCAACTCCATCAGAAAACGTATCCGGTTGTCGAAGCTGCCGCCATAATGGTCTTCCCGTTTGTTGCTGTTGCGTGCCATGAACTGGTTGATCAGGTAGCCGTGCGCGGCGTGGATTTCGATAAAATCGAAACCGGCCGCGCGGCAGCGACGGGCCGCGTCGCCGAAGGCCGCCACCAGTTCATCGATTTCAACCAGCTCGAGCGCCTTGGGGACCCCCTTGACCACGGCCGGCGCCGGAATCGCGGATGGCGCCACCTTCTGGTCGTGATAGGACTGGCGGCCGCCGTGCATCAACTGGACACCGAAACAGGCGTCGTATGGACGAACCGCGTCCACCATACGCGTCAGGGAGGGGATACAGGCGTCATTCCAGAGTTTGGGAAGATCGGGCAGCTCCACCCCGGTCGGATGGACAGCACCGCCGCCCACCAGGAGCATCCCGGCGCCGCCCCGGGCCCGGGCCAAGAAATAATCAATGAGCTGCTCGGTAACGAAGCCCTGTTGGTCAACGCCGAAGTTGATGCTCATGGCCGGCATGAGAAGCCTGTTTTTGGCGGTCATGGGCCCAATCGTGATGGGGTTGAAAAGATGGGGGAATACGGTCATGCGCTGGTCGCCTCCTGTAGCATCAGTCCTGGGGTGAAACCTGCTGTGGGATAAAAAAACTTATAGTCTCGACAGGGCCACCGCGTCAAACCACCTTTTGCGACCGATCGTTGCTTTATCCATTAGCGGGATCGCCGTCTATCCGCATTTCGAATCGACAACCATACACAAGCCCGCCCGGCTTGAGCCCTCCATAATTACCCCTTGACCCGTTGACGGTTTCTGTCCATATTGAAACCCAACGGTACCGAACAAATTGATAACTTAGGGCAAAACAAGACCTGGAAGCACCGCCGGCGTTCCCGCCGCGGCACCATTGACGGAGTAGAACAGCGAGAACCCGACGCCCTCGCTCGGCCGCAGGAAATCTATATGACGCACCCTCTCATCGAGTTCCGCAATGTCCACAAAACCCTCGGATCCACGTATGTCTTGCGCGGCACCAATCTCAAAATCCCCAGGGGCAAAATCACCACGATCATCGGGAAAAGCGGCACGGGCAAAAGTGTCTTTTTTAAACACATCATCGGCCTGTTGACGCCGGATGCCGGCGAGATCATCTGCGACGGCAAACCCATGTCCGAAATGACCCGGGCCGAACGGTGGGAATGGCGCGGGAAATTCAGCTACATGTTTCAGAACATGGCGCTCTTCGACTCCATGACCGTGTACGATAACGTGGCCCTGCCCCTGGATCAGGGGACCAGCCTGTCCCGGGACGAAATAAGGACCAAAGTACACGAGCGGCTGCAGCAACTGGATCTGGCGGGCATCGATCACAAATACCCCTCTGAACTGTCGGGCGGCATGCAGAAACGGGTCGCCATGGCGCGCGCCCTGGTGACCAGCCCGGAGATCATTCTGTTCGACGAGCCCACCACCGGTCTCGACCCCATCCGCAAGAACGCGGTCCACAGCATGATTTCCGAATACCAGAACAAATTCGGTTTCACCGTGATCCTGATCAGCCACGAGATCCCGGACGTCTTCCTGATAACACAGCAGTTATGCATGCTGGACGAAGGTAAAATTCTTTTTCAGGGTCCGCCGGAAGATATCCAAGACGTGAACGACCCGATGATCCACGCCTTTATCACGGGACTGACCAACCCCCAGGACGAACTGACCGGCATGGGCACCGTCACCCAGGGCAAACAAGACTATCAGAATGCCATGACGCGTCTCAAAGATGAAAAATCAGCCTTTTCCATTGTCGTGCTGACGTTGGAAAGCATCGATGCCATCAACGAAAACCTGGGGCATATCAAAGGTCAAATGATTCTCAAAAATTTCTCGGCCGCCGTGCAGCAGCATATTCGCAAGGAAGACTCCTGTTCGCGTCGCGGGCTGAAGCAGTTGATGATCGTACGCCAGAATGCCGGCGCAGAAGATGCTCGCCAATTCTGTTTCCGACTTGCCAAAGCGCTCCGAAAGGAACAGATTACCAATGGCGCCGTGCCGGAATTGCCGGCCCTGAACATCAGTGCCGGTTTTGCCGAAGCGCCATTGGGCGCCGCATTTGACGACGTGCTGGCCAACGCCGGCTCGCGGGAATCGACGTTTCTGGAGTTCAAGATTCAATGATCTTACCGGGGCACACGCCGGCATGAATCCCGGCCGGCGATGTGAGCAGCCCCCCTCATCGAGGTTTGTATGACCCGTAAAATGTCCGTCGTTCTCGAAAACAACCTTGAAGAACTGAGCGTTCTGACGCAAATGCTGCAGGCCTTTTTGCGCCCGTATCAAATGCCCTCGGGCGCCCTGTATGCGATCGAGCTCAGCCTGGAGGAACTCCTCGTCAACATTGTTTCGTATGCCTACGATGACGATGCGCCCCACGAGATCCATTTCAAGGTGGACGTCGACGAGGATATGATTGCCATGAAGTTCATCGACGACGGCCGCCCCTTCAACCCCCTCGCCGCCGAAAAGATGGAAACCCGGAATCCTCTGAGCGAAAACGGCGAAGGAGGGCTCGGCATCAATTTCGTTCGACAGATGCGGGATATGATGGAATACCAGCGCAAAGAAAACCGGAATGTCCTGCGAATCTGGTTTCAGCGAAAGACTTAGCGCATTCGACAACCGGTTTGCCCTGTCCTCCCCTCGGCACGCTGGCAGCAGGCTATTTTTACAAGGAAAACGGCTATGGCCCCAATGACGACAAACGATAACAAAATCGGCCGCCCGCTGGCACAGCCGCCGGAAACCCTGCTGAGCCGCCTGTTCGAACCATTGGGCCAACGGGTGGTCGGCTTGGTCAACAATCTGGGCGCCGCGGCCATCTTCCTGATCAAAGCCCTTGTTCTCATCTTCGGGCGCAAACAGTTTCGGGCCATTGTTCAGCAGATCAACATCATCGGTGCCAAAACCGTCAACATCGTCGCGCTGGTGGGCTTTTTCACCGGCATGGTCATGGGCCTGCAACTCTATTACACCCTGGTCAAATACGGCTCCACCGGCGTTTTGGGTTCTGCCGTGGCGCTGTCGATCATCCGGGAGTTGGGCCCCGTGCTGACCGCCATCATGATCACAGCGCGGGCCGGATCGTCCATGACGGCCGAGATCGGCATCCAGCGCAATTCGGAACAGATCGATGCCTTGTTCACCATGCGCATCGACCCCATCGGATATTTGATCAGCCCCAAGATCGCGGCTGCCATCGTGAGCTTTCCCATCCTGACGGCGTTGTTCGATTTGATCGGTATTCTGGGGGGCTATATCAGTGGGGTCGTGCTCATGGGGGTCAATGAAGGCGCCTACTTCTATCGCATCCAAAGCAGTGTCGAAATGACGGACATCAATGGCGGATTCATCAAATCCCTGGTTTTCGCAGTCATCGTTTCCACCATCTGCTGTTACCAGGGCTATTTCACACATATGCGCAAGGACAGCTACGGGGCACGCAGCGTCAGTTTTGCAACGACATCGGCGGTGGTGCTTTCATGTGTCTCCATCCTGGTCGCCGATTATATCGTTACGTCATTCTTGCTATAAAAAAGGGGCCAACGGATGCCCGCGGCAATCGCATCCCATGGAATAGAGAAAGGCACACAATGAAAAAATACTCCAACGAAACCATTGTCGGGCTATTTGTGGTGCTGGGCCTGGCTGCGATCAGCTTTATGGCCGTTCGCATCGGCAACATTTCCATTGCCGGCGACAACAGCTATTCCCTGTATGCGCCCTTTAGCACGGTAAGCGGTCTGCGGGTCGGCAATGCGGTCGAGATGATGGGGATGGAGATCGGGCGGGTGGCCGGCTTCAAAATGGACCAGGAAAAGCAACAGGCCATCGCGGTCATGCGGATCAACAAAGAAATTGAAGTCTTTGACGATGCGATTGCCTCCATCAAGACGGCTGGACTGATCGGCGACAAGTTTGTCGAAATCGACCCCGGGGGGGGCGGCGAACGACTCGCAGACGGTGACACGATCATCGAAACCGAATCCCCCGTGGATATCATGGAACTTGTCAGCAAATATGCTTTTGGCGATGTTGGAAAAGAATAAGGCGGCGTGGTAACCCCTGTTCCAGTCGGCGGCAAATCTTTACGCGGTAGGCATTTACGATAAACAAGAGAGGCGCATTCTATGAAGATTTTACGAATACTCGCGGTGGCCATAGGCCTGCTGGCACACGGGCTCTTATCGCCAGTCTGGAGCGCCCCGACCCGCCCCTTGCCCGATTTTTTGCTTCCATCCTTGGAAAACGAGGTGATCTACCTGGCGCAGCAAAAAGGCGTCATCCAAGATGCGGTTGAAAGAAAACAAAAGGAAGAAGATAACCTGTGGGAAGATGAAGAAGCCTTATTTGAAGACGACGAGGAAGAGTTGACCATCGCCGACCCGCTCTATTACGTCAACAAGGGCATCTGGCATTTCAACGATGTCGTCTTCCTCTATATCGGTGAACCGGCCGCCCGGGGCTACAACAAAATTTTGCCCGAAACCATCCGGGGCGGGGTGACCAATTTCTTTTCCAACTGGTACACGCCGGTGCGCCTGGTCAGCTGCCTGCTGCAGGCCAAATGGCAAGAAGCCGGTACAGAAGGCGGTCGGTTTTTGATCAACACGACGTTCGGCCTGCTGGGGTTTGCCGATCTGGCCAAAGAAGAAACGTGGACCGGCTGGGAGGTGGCGGATGAAGACGTCGGGCAGGTTTTCGGCGCCTGGGGCATCGGGCACGGGTTTTACCTGGTGCTGCCGCTGGCGGGCCCCTCATCGGCGCGGGACGGCATTGGACGCATCGGCAACAGCTTCCTGGACCCCCTTACGTATCTCGATATCAAAATGTGGGAGTATGCCGCGATCTGGAGCTATCGCGAATTCGCGAACTATGCTCCCAACGCCGGCGAGTATAAAAAATTCAGGGACATGTCCCTCGATCCCTATACCGCCATGCGCAATGCTTACATCCAATATCGTGCCCGGCAGGTCCGCGAATAGCGCCGGTTCAGTCGGTCAGGTGTCGCCGGCCTTCCTCGAGGGTGTCCACCAGCGGGAAAATGGAGGCAAAGCCACTGATGTCCAGGATGTGACGGACATTATCATTGGGGGCACACATGACAAAGCGGCCTTCGTTGCGCTGGATCTGTTTCGTGGTGGCCAGCAACGCCCGCAAACCGGCGCTGCTGATGTATTCCAGCGATGTTAGATCGTATAGATAACGTCCCTCTTCCGCGATGGTTTTCATCATGTCGGCTTCGGCATCGTCGGACGACACGGCATCCAGGCGCCCCTCGAATATGAAGGCGACAATCCCTGTCCCTTCGTTGGATTCAATTTTCATCAATCTTCCTAATCCCCTTTGCCCGGTTTCCCGAAGATTCTTTCGTATCGTGAGAATGCCCCCAACCACTGCCGCAGCGCATACCGCGAATTGAAAATGGATGTCCCGCCTAACTTTATTGGCCAACGCATCGTATCGAAAGGGGTGCGAATAATCAATCCCTGCTTGCGCTGGGAATGGACCGCCACCCGCGACCCAATGGCCGCCTTTCCCGCATCAATTGACAACGCCCTGAACGACATTACCTCTTTTGACTATGAACAGCCGGTGTCGATAACCTGCCGGCGGAAAGCAACAACCAATGAAATGGTTTAGGCATAAGGAGACTGAATATGGCCCATACCTGTAAACGATGCGGTGCGGTGGCCAAAGATCCGGGCCACCTGTGCGACCCCTGCGGCGATCGCCAGAAATGCTCCTTCTGTGGGGCCCCTGACATCAACCACGCCCACATGTGCAAAAGCAAGTTGACGGCCATGAAGTTTGTCTGTGACGGCTGCGGTCGAGTTGCAATGGAGAGTGAACATCTCTGCAAGCCGTCCCCCATTGGATAGCATCCGAACCGCGGGGGGCAAACCGTTTCCCGCGAAGCTCCCATGCGGCCAATCAAGCCGGCGTCCCTCAGCCAGTGGCTGCGGCAGCACGGCTGGCTTGATTGCCGATCGGGATCGGTTTACAAAAACAATGCTTGACAGCGACATGGCCCCCCTATAGTCTAAATGATATTCATTTTGTTGCCGCTATTCATTTCTCTTGCCTATTTGAAAATGCAGCGGCCGAAACTGTTAGGCTCGCACCACCCGCACGCGCGTTGCCCATCGGTTCACGGCCATACCGGCTGACGGTTGTCCAACCCACAGCCCCGGAGGACACCATGGTACGGATCGTCCTTTCCCTCATAGGCCTTCTCTTTTTTGTCGGTGGGGAAGTTGTTTCGGCGGACGCCTTGTTCACCGTTCCCGCACGCATGGACCAAATCGAATCCCGCCCGGGCATCCAAAGCCGCATCATCGTCTATCGACCGGATCAGCCCGTCGCCACGGTCATCCTTTTCCCGGACGGCAACGGGCGGCTGGACATCACCCACGTATTCAACGCCCCCTACATCGGTCGAACCGACGAGATTCCCATGGAGCTGATGGGGTATCTGCTCGATCAAAAAATCACCGTCGTTTTAGTGGACGCCCCGGCCGATCACCGCTCCATGCTGGGTGTCAATGGATGGCATGGTCCCGGTATTTTCCGTCTGAGCCAGGATCACGCCCGCGATGTGGGCGCCATCGTCGACTATCTCAAGGAGCAGGACCAATTGCCCATCTGGTTGGCGGGAATCCGCATGGGCGCCTTTTCGGCGGCCACGGCCGCCATTTATCTCCAAGAGAAGGTAGCCGGCCTGGTCCTGGCCGGCGGCATTACACAATGCACCGAACAGAAAATCCTGCTGCAACTATGCCCGGAAGGGTTGATGGGCATGCCGCTGCACGACATCACCGTCCCCACCTTGATTCTCTCGGGAGGCTACGCTTTTCCGGAAACCCTGTTGGAAGGGGCGCTGAGCCATTCCCCGTCCATTCGGTTCCAGACGTTTTCTGAATATGTCAATTTCGAATCCTGGAACGGCTGGGACCCGGGACAGACCGCCATTCCCGGGGTATCGAATGCCCACGTCAGCCGTGAGATGGCCGACTTCATTCGCTGGAATGAAATGACCCACCCGATGGTCATCTGCGACAATTCGGCCGCCGAAATGAGGGCCTCGGTCGAAATTTATCTGGCGGGCTGCTGCTACTAAGTACTTTAGGAATGGCGTATGAACGGATGGCGCGCTGCCGTTAATCCGTTGCCCGGCCGTCATCGAACAAATACCCGACCGACCGAACACTCTTGAAAAATAACGGCTTTTTGGGGTTTTCCTCGAAGTATTTACGAAACCGGACGATAAAATTATCCACCGTGCGGGTCGTCATTTCACCGGTGTAGCCCCATCCGATCTCCAGGATCTTGATGCGCGACAGGGGCTTTCCCCGGTGCTTGATGAAAAGCTTCAGCAGCTTAAGCTCCTGTTCCGTCAAGCGCACGACCCCTCCCCGGCAATGCGCCTTTCCGGTGTCGAATTCCACCGTGTTTGCGCCAAACCGATAGACGGTTTCCGTGACCGTTAGATTTTCGGATCCATTGCCGTTTTCCCCTCGGCCCCATGCGGCCCGCTTGATCAGGCGCTCCACGCGCAGCTGAAACTCTTCCAGATTGAAGGGCTTGGCCAGATAGTCATCCACGCCGTGCGCCAGCCCCCGAACCCGGTCGTCGGGGCCGGCCTTGGCCGACAGGATCAGAATCGGAAGCTTTTCATCTTCCAGGCGAATGCTCTGCAACACCGAAAAGCCGTCGATTCCCGGCAGCATGATGTCCAGCACAATCAGGTCCGGGCGCCAGGCTTTCCACTGCTGCAGCGCCGACACGCCATCCGTGGCAATCCTCACATCATAGCCCAGGAGAGAAAGATTCAAGCGGATACCCTCGGCGATATGTTTTTCATCCTCAACTACCAGAATACGGCTCTTTGACGCGGGTTGTGTGTTCATTGGTTATCTTCCACCAGAATAGTTTTCTTTCGCCTGGGCAGAATCAGCGTAAAAACCGACCCGTCCCCATCCATGCGGGATTCCGCTTCCACACGCCCTTTATGCAGGCGGGCAATGTTTTGCACCAGGCTCAGCCCCAGTCCGCTGCCCTTGGCCATCGTCCGCCCCGGTCGCCCTGTCTGGTAAAACCGGCGAAAAATTTTGCGTGCTTCCCCTTTGCCGATACCGATGCCGTTGTCCTCAAATCGCAGGCGGAAATTGCGTCGTCCCGTATCGAAGCGGATGTCGATCCGGGGGCGATCAGAAGCATTGTATTTTACCGCGTTGGTCAATAAGTTCATCACCAGCATGTCAAACAACGGTCGATCCACGGGATAGTGCCAGGGCTCACCCGCGGGAGAATGAATCCGGATGTCGCACCCTTCGAAAAGCGGGGCATGGTTCTCCCGAAGTTCTTCGATTGCCCGGACCAAGTCCGTTATCCTGAAATCCGCCTGGTAGCTTTTGCTTTCAAGACGGGCCAGGTTCAATATACGATTGATGTTGTCCGTAAGACGGCCGACATCCGACAGCATATAGTGAATATACTTCTCCTGATCGGTGCGGGCCAGATCGTATTTAAGAAATGTCTCCAGAAAAAGCTTCAGGGACGTAACCGGTGTTCGGAGTTCATGGGTAAAATTGTTGATAAAATTATGCTGCAGTCGGTAGAGTTGAAGTGTTTTCTGATTATAAACGAAAATTGTGAAGATGCCCATGAGGATGATGCCCACCAAGATGGACAGCACCAGTACCACCACCCAGGTCTGGGGGGCCAATACCTGGACCGGCTCCAGGTTGAGTTTGCGGACCATGGCCTCCAGGCCCGTGCTGACTTCAACATACCAGTAAATATATAAAAACAGCGAAAGAACAAGGGCAACGGTCGAAAAAACAAAAATGGATATGGGATGAAATAGCCAGGATCCACGTCTCATAACAGGCCCCATGTTAGAGTGTTGCCGTTGTCACGTCAACGGCCCCGCTAAACGCACGTGAGGGTTCCACCCCGCCGCATGTAAAACTTTTGTAAAACCGCCGCCACGACTACCCTGCGGCGATGATATCGGCTAATGCTTACCACAATTGACATCCGCCTTACCATGCCATAATGAACTGGCAAGCGATGATACCGAAGGAGCCATCCAAACCAATGCTGAATATGATCCCCGGCCCGATTCGCGGCCTTGCCTCACTGGCCGGCTACACGCTGAACACGATTTTCTGGTGCGCCCTTCTCTTCTGCGTGGCCCTCCTTAAGGCGCTGGTGCCGCTGAAAAAATGGCGCCGGACATGCAACCGAATTTTGAATCTGATCGCCACCCGCTGGATTGCCATCAACAACCTGAACCTGCAGATCATGAACCATATCCATTGGGACATTCGGGGCATCGAAGCACTGCGGGCCGGCAACTGGTATCTGGTCCTGTCCAATCACCAATCTTGGGTGGACATTCTTGTCCTGCAGCGCATTTTCCATCGCCGCATTCCATTTCTCAAATTTTTTATCAAACAGGAACTGATCTGGATGCCGGTTCTGGGTTTAGCCTGGTGGGCGCTTGATTTTCCCTTTGTCAAACGCTATTCCCGCGCTGTGCTGAAACGCAAACCGCATCTCAAAGGCAAAGACCTGGAGATCACCCGCAAGGCCTGCCGCAAGTTTCGCGAAATTCCCGTTTCCATCATGAATTTCACCGAAGGAACGCGGTTTACCCACGACAAGCATCGCCGACAAAAATCCCCCTATGGCCATCTGCTGCGCCCGCGTTCCGGCGGGATTGCCTTTGTCTTGAACGCCATGGGGGAGCAGATGACCAGCATTCTGGACGTCACGATCGTCTACCCTCAGGGGACGCCATCTTTCTGGGATATGCTTTGCGGGCGATTGAAAGAGGTCATTGTGAGGGTGCGTGAAATCCCTGTAACGGATCAACTGCAGGGGGATTATTTCAACGACGAGGCCTATCGCGTCTGGTTTCAGAACTGGCTGAACCGGCTATGGCTTGAAAAAGATGCGCGTATCGCCGCGATACTGGCCAAGGCCCGGACACATAATCGCCAAACCGCGGACGCGTTTCAGGAAGCCGCTTGACCCCCCTATTCTGGAACTGATCGACGTCCGCCCCCGACCTCGTGCCAGGTAAAATGACACCATCCGCCCCTTACCGCATCGGTATCGATATCGGCGGCACCAAAACCGAAGTCGTGCTGCTCGATCCCGAGGGTCGACCGCGACTGCGCGAGCGCGTTCCCACCCCCCGCCGGCATACCCGCGAATACGAGGCCATTTTAGAAAACACGGTTCGGATGGCCGAACATGCCTTGCGTCAAACACCCCGCCATGAGGGCACCATTGGCATTTGCATTCCCGGCATCATCGATGCCGGGACCGGCTGCGTGATCAATGCCAACATCACCAGCCTGATTGACAAATCCTTCCAACAGGATATCGCCCGGCAGTTGGGCCGCCCCGTGGCGATGGAAAACGACGCCGACTGTTTCACCCTGGCGGAAAGCCTGCAGGGCGCCGGCCAAGGCTTCGCCATGGTCTTCGGTATTATTCTGGGAACCGGCGTGGGCGGGGGGCTGTGTTTCAACGGCCGTCTTTACCGCGGACGACACGGCATCGCCGGTGAATGGGGCCACATGGCGATGGATCCTGACGGCCAGCCCTGTTTCTGCGGCAACCGGGGTTGTGTGGAAACGCTGATCAGCGGCACCGGGCTATCGGCCGCTTACCAGCGGGCCCACGGTCAATCGCTGTCCGCCGAAGCCATCGTGGCCGGGGCCCATGACGGCCAACCGGACTGCCGGACGATTTTTCAAGCTTTCCTGGACACCTTCGGCCGCTGCGTGGGCGGCATCATCTCCCTGCTGGACCCCGATGCCATCGTCCTGGGAGGCGGCCTGTCCAATATTGACGACCTCTACACCGAAGGGGCGGACAAAGCCCGCCGCTATGCGTTTCACCCGGATCCGCGGACCCCTATCTTAAAAAACAAACTGGGTGATTCAGCCGGCGTGTATGGCGCGGCCTGGATCGGCATTTGAGCTGGACGGACCCGACAAAGCCGGATGAGCCGATGCGCCGCGTCACGCCCAGAAAGGTCTTGCCAGCCGTGCGGTTTCCTCCGGCGTCTGAAAGGTGGCCATGTCTCCCAGCATGGTCTCGAAACTGGTGTGGTCGTTGCGCACCCAGGCGGCGTAATTCGAGCGCACCATCATCACGACCCGCAACTCCAGGCCACTATCGTCCTGCTCCACCGTAAGCAAGCCGAGGTTGTACCCGTTCCGGCAGAGGCTGCGATAAAACCGCTGGGTGTTCAGCACTCCCCGGGCCAAATCGTCCCAAGCCGCGTCACCCAGCCGCCGCACAGATGTTCGGCCCGGCAGGATGCCCCAGATCTCATAAAAGCCTTCCGGTGCGAATGCCGCCAGCCACTCCCATTCACCGGTGCGGCCAATGGTGCGCCTTCCGTCGTTCTTTTCGTGCTGCAGGATATCCGAAAAAAGGGCCTGCCCCGTGGCGGTCTTGTAAGCCCGGGTGCGTTTGGCCAAAAAGCGATGATAGTTGGGCGCCACCCGGTCGGCATGCACCTGAAGATGGGGATGCAGCAGCGAGCCGCCGGCGGACGGCAAATGATTCTGGGCAATGCCCATGTATACCGCGGCAGGATCGGTTTCATGAACACGCCGCAGGTAGGCGGCACAGTTAAGAAAACTGTCTTTGTAAACGGAAGGTGAAGCGGTGCCGATTTCCACGAAATGCCGGTCGTCGAACAGGCTGACGGCGGAGTAGGCGGCATAAGGGAAGAGATTGGGGAACAGGATCGAACCGCCCTGCGCCATGCGCCCGGCCGTGTGAAATGCCGGTGGAAAACGCGGGGTTTTTGTCTCCAACTGCGGCTGACAAAAGGGACATGCCGCTACTTGGCCGGCATGCGGGGGCGGTGCCGGCAGGTGGCGCGCGCCGTGTTCCGTCTCGCCGGAGCGGCTGAAGGTAATGCGGCTGCGCCGGCCGGTAAGCGGCGATGTCCGGATTTCGATGGGCCGGTCCGTCGCGACACCGTCCGGTGTGACAATGCGTGCCGTGACGCACGTGCTGCGAAATGAAAGGCCATCGAAAGAATCCACGCCATACGCCTTTCGCGTCAGGCTGGCCAGGCTGACCCGTCACGCCACCCGGCACACCTTCCTGTTGCTCAGGGAACCATCAGATACTTCCGGGCCAGTTCCGTATAAGCCGCGACCTGCGCTTGCTGCCAATCCATGTCGTGCCCCAGTTCGCCCGCCATCACTTCGGCCACACGCGGCGCCATTTCGATGCTGGCCCGGGCGTCCAGCAGCAGGGACCGGGTGCGCCGGGAAAGAAAATCTTCTACCGTGCGCGCCATTTCATGCCGAACGGCCCAGACCACCTCGCCGACCGTTGGGGTCAACCGTAGGTGCAGCTTTTCGGCGCAGGCCGGATCGCTGCGATTGATCGCCCGAATCGCCATGGCATCTGACCCATAAACCGCCAGGTCGCCAAACTGTTTGGCATTGCGATGATAGCCGTGGATGTTGAGATCCTGGGTGGCGCAGGGCCGCTCATCGAGCTGTGCCACCACCGCGGCCTGATCCACGGTATCTTCCGCCATCTTGCGATAAGTGGTCCACTTGCCGCCGGTGATGGTCACCAGGCCCGATGCAGAAATATGGATGGTATGATCACGGCTGATGGCCGCCGAGTTCTCCTCTTTGCCCATGCTCACCAACGGGCGCAGGCCGGCGAACATACTCAGGACATCCGCCGGGGTCGGGTCTTTGGTCAGATACTGGGCGGCATGTGTCAAAAGAAAATCGAGTTCTTCTTCCAGCGGCAGCGGTTCCAGGGGCGTTTCCTTGACCGGGGTGTCGGTGGTCCCGACAATCACCCGGTCATGCCAGGGGGTTGCGAAAAGAACACGACCGTCCTGGGTATGCGGCACCATGATGGCACCTTTGCCCGGCAGGAAGGACCGGTCCAGTACGATGTGCACTCCCTGGCTGGGGGCGATCATGGGCGGCGCCTCGGGGGTATCCATGCGGCGGATCTGGTCGGCAAAGACACCCGTTGCGTTGACGACAGCCCGGGCCTTGATCTCATATTCCCGCCCGCTTTCGCGGTCCACCGCCAGCACGCCCCGCGTAAAATCGCCGGATTTGGTCAGCCCCGTGACCGCCATGTAATTCAACACGGCGGCCCCCTGATCCGCCGCGGTCTGGGCCATGTTGACGGCCAGGCGCGCATCGTCGAACTGTCCATCGTAATAGATGACGCCGCCGCGTAGTCCCTCCGTTTCAATGGTGGGGATATAATAAAGCGTCTTTTCCAGCGAAATATTCTTGGAAGGCCCGAAACCATGCTTGCCCGCCAGAAGATCGTAGAGGCGCAGGCCGACCCCGTAGAAGGGCCCCTCCCACCAGTCGTAGTTGGGCACCACAAAGGCCAGATTGTGCACCAGGTGCGGCGCGTTGCGGCGCAGCAGTCCGCGTTCTTTGAGGGCTTCCAGCACCAGGGAGACATTGCCCTGCTGGAGATAACGCACCCCGCCGTGGACCAGTTTGGTGCTGCGGCTGGAAGTTCCCTGGGCAAAATCACTTTGTTCCAGCAGCAGGGTGGCATAGCCGCGCGAAGCGGCATCGATGGCCACCCCCAGCCCGGTCGCCCCGCCCCCGATAATAACGAGATCCCATTGATAGCGCTCGGATTCGATCCGGTGCAGCATGTCGTCACGATTCATCGATGATTCCTTTTTCCTCTTGTAGACTTGTCTGTTTCAGACGCCGCGGCAGACGGTTTCGTCATCACCGCCAGCGTTACCGTAGCTTTGGCAACCATTTTGCCACCATCCGGGGCACCGTCGAACACTTCCGACTCGGCCACGATCAGGCGACGGCCGGGCTTCAGGACGGTGCCGACGCAGTGCAGGCGCTCACCCCGGGCTGCCCGCAGCAGGTTGATTTTAAATTCCGCCGTCAGTACATAGGCGCCCGCCCCGATGATGGAGGCCCCGGCCGTGCCCGAGGTGTGGTCGGCCATGGTGGCCAGCACCCCGGCGTGCACCACCCCATCCTGCTGAAGGTGGCGGGATGCCAGTACCAACTCTGTCTCGCAGCGGCCCGGCGCAATGGCCATTAGCCTCAACCCCAATTCGCGGATAAAGGGGGCCGTGTCGAACAGGCGATGAATTTCATCCATGAAAGCGGGATTGCGTGATTCCATCTTGAAGCGGTCCTAAACAGTAGAAAGGCAAATCTGAAAGACGAGGAGCAGCCACGTCCCATCGAAAGCACTGCCGGAGGGGAAACCATCAAGTCTGATCCGGCTCTCGGCCGTCGGGTTTCCCTTCCGCCAGCTTCTCCCACACCGGGCGTTCCAGGAAGGAGCCCTCTACATTGGCCTCCATTTCCTGGAACATCTTCAGCGGCACGGCAAAGGTCATGAGATGGTCGCCCAGCTGCTGCCGGATGGCGGCGCGTGCTGAAAGATCGGTCAGGCCCACCACGGCCCGGGGTACCTCGGCCTCAATTTCCCGATAAGGATAGATCCCCAGGGTCTGGCAACCGGCGGCGTAAGGAATGATGACGTTTTCATTGGTTTCCCGGCCGTAGTTGGCCAGGATGACCAGGGCCGAAAGCTGGTCCGGATCGGCGAAAAAAATCACCACCTGGCAGGTGGCTTCGTCGTCCACTGCATTCAGCGGCTTTAATACCACAAACGGGTCCGGGATGTCGGTGATGGGCAGTCCCCGGATAAAGCGTTTGACCTGATCGGGGGATTTCATGTAGCGCTCGCCGTGCATGAAATGGTCGAACGAATCCTCGTTCATGTACGGTTTGACCTTTTCCGCCATCTGCCGGCCCGTTTCCCACTGGTCGTTGCCAATGGATAAAAAGTGGCAGAAGCCGTCTTCGCCGCCGGGAAACTGCTTGTAGACATCCCCAAAGCCCAACCCTACGCCGCCGCCCCAGCAGCCGAAGGTCTTGCGTCCACAAACCGCCGTGCCGCCGCGGGCCGCCCGGGCCACCATCCACATGACGCAGCCCCATTTGCCCTCCTTGAACTCGGCGGCTTTCTCCGGCCGGGTTTCCGACCAGGTCAAGGCCACCGGGGCGTATCGCAATCTCAGTTTCTGTGCGATTCGGCTTTCCATCGTTCCTCCTGTGAGAGAGCGTACTTAGGCAGGCATCACCACACCGGGCAAAGCACCATCATGCCAACCCTCGCGATAAAACCGTATCCGATCCTGTTTATCCATGATGCCTTTTCCTCAGCAGACCGTTAAGGACGGCGCATATGGCCGCAGGTCCTGGGGCAGGTCATAGAGCTTGACAAGCATGTCGGTCACGGCGGGACCCTGATCATTCGCGCGGCATGCGCAGGCCGGCCTGCCACATGCCGATATCAGTGGAACTGCTCCGCATTAAAGGCCTGCGACGCGCGTGCCATATAATCTTCCATGGAATCGAACATAAAATATTGCTGGACCGTATCCCAGGCCAACGCCGTACGAACACCGGCCACCCAATCGTTGGCCGATGCGCCTTCGGCAAAATCGCCGATGATAAACGGCCGACCCCCCTGGATTTCAAATACGGCATGCTCGAGTAGCACCCCGTCATCCGGCGGACGCCCCATCAGGTAAACAAGGACAATTTTATTGGAAAAATCGGGGAACTGCATCATCGACCCCATAAGCACTCCCGGGTAGATCGGATTCGAAGATTAAACCACTGTAGCGGAAAAACCCGCTCCCGAAAAGGGCAAACCGGTTCCTGCGCATGTCAATCCGCGCATTAGGATTGACGGATATGTCCAGATCGTTTGGTGGTCCACTTACTGAAGATGGCCGCAATTTTATCGGGATCGGCCCACATACGATCGGTGTCCTCATATAATTCCTTCAGGCGCTGCTCGATGGAAGCGCGTTTCTGTTCAAAGGCGTCGCCTTCAAGTTCCGCCGGGACATCGATGGCCTTACCGAAACGAATGATCACCCGCGAAAAGGGTTTGGGTACCATAAATCGGTCCCAGCTGTTGAAAACCCATTTTTTCTGGGCCGAGGTAATCGTGGGAACCACCGGCTTGCCGGCCACCTGGGCGATTCGCAGCAGACCCGGCTTCACATAGCCGAAGGGGCCTTTGGGGCCATCGACAATGTGACCAATCTTATACCCCTTACGCGCCAGGTCCTTGAGTCGCTTCAACGCCGCCACACCACCGCGCGTTGACGAGCCCCGCACCGAACGCCATCCAAGAATATCGACGACCCTGGCGACCATCTCACCGTCACGGCTTTGGCTGATCATGATGGCAATCGGCTTGCGGCTGGAGAAAAACGTTATTCCTGGAAAAAACCGCTGATGCCAGGAGGCGTAAATCAGGCTTTGATGACCATCAAGAACCGTTTGTTCATTTTCCGGATCATACAGCCGAACCCGGTAGGTGGCAGACAGTGCTTTGACCAGCAGTAATCCGCCATAAGGAATCAGATACCGGTAGATGAAAAATAACAGCGACCGTCGCATGGTTTCACTCCACGGGGAAGCCCTTGGGAAATACCAGATCAACTGTCCTTCGGTAGGACTTGCAACCCGCACGTCATCTCGAGACGGGCCCCCCGCGACCACCGGTTGCGAGTTCTTCCTGGATGATCAGAAGCTTTTCAATTTCCTTGGACAGTTGCGAACACCAGTCAATCGAATCAAGCCAGTATTGACGCAATTCGACAAATCGATCATTGAGCTCTGCCGCCTCGCGTGCCTGGTCGGCAACGCCACAAAGCGTCCGCAGACGGTAAAGCGTTGCATCTTCAATGCTTCCGGGCTGCGGGAAAGCGCTTTCCAGCTTGGCAACCAGCGAACGCATTTCCTGGCGAAGCATTTCCATGACACGTTCTCCCACGAAGATCAGACAAATTGTCCATCACGATAAAAACGATACTACTTTTTATTTTTCAACAAATCTTCCAGACCGGCAAACGGCCGGAAACCTGGTGACGGTTCACCCGCATGATCGGATCGGGCGTTGTCATAGGCGTCAGCCGTTTGATAGCGCGCGTGTTCGTTATCGTGGCAGTAGATGCACAGCAATTCCCAGTTGCTGCCATCCGGAGGGTTGTTGTCATGGTTGTGATCCTTATGGTGCACGGTCAGTTCGCGCAGCTTCTTGCCGCTGAATTCCCTGCCGCACCGGGCACAAATCCAGGGGTAAAGCTTGAGGGCCTTCTCGCGATACGTATGTTCCCGATTTCGCCGCGCTTCCGCAACCAATTGCGCCTGACGCTCGCGATCGGAGGGTGTGTTACCTGACGACATGGCTGTTCTCCTGGGGTCGTATGGCGTGCGGGTGAATGCGATATTGGGGTTATACCATACAACACCCCCTTCGATAAAGTTTTCTGAACCACCAACCCATTTGACTGCCGTCGGGAAAGTCCGCCGCCCGCACTTATCCGTATCCCATTAAAAAAGGCGGCGTGGCGTACACCGACGCCCCACCGCCTTTCGCGATCCGTATGCCGTTGCTGGTTAGTTTACGGCATCTTTCAACGCTTTTCCGGGAACAAACTTGGGTACCATACGGGCTTCAATCTGAATCTCTTTGCCGGTCTGGGGATTGCGCCCTTTGCGGGCCTCGCGCTTATTGACTTTGAAGCTGCCGAACCCGACAATTTGAACCGCTTCGTTTTTCTTCAACGCGCCCTTGATCGCGTTGAATACGCACTCCACCGCTTCCTGGGCTTCTTTCTTGGTGGATACGACTTCCGCCACAGCGTTAACAAGATCACCTTTATTCATTTCAACACTCCTTTTCTTCTGTTTCCCCAAGCGGGAATTCGGTAAGCGAAAATGAACCATTGGAACTTCTTCTAAAACGTTCGTTCAGAACTAATCAGCAGATGAGAACCGACCTTCGGAAGGCACACGGTATAGGGTGTTTGCCGATCCATGTCAAGAAGTATCCCGATATTGAGGCCGGAAGCGTCACCAGGGCCATCGGCGCCCCCAAGTTATCTTTTTTTACACTTTGGCCCCAACAAGATGATACGTAGAAGAGAATGGGTCTACACCATGCCGCAATCGGGAAAATGGAATTTAACCCTCTGGAAATAAATCAATTTTTTAATTTCCAGTAAACAGGCTATCGATCGCAGGGTCGCATTGGCCACCGAATACCTGCATACCCGTTTGCCATGCCTGTTTTGGCAGCATTAAAAATTTTTAGGATGCCTGCCACACCGTCGCGATGGCCGGATCGGAGCCGGTCAGGAAACACACCCGAAGGGTTTCGCTGCATTAGGTCGATGGCGTTCCGTCCAACGCACCCCGAACCGCGATACCAATCTTTTCCAAGGTATAGGGTTTTCGTAAATACGTCCCGGCACCCAGGGCTTGCAGCGCTTTCACGCGCTCTGATTCGGAGAATCCACTGGCGATAATGGCTTTCTGGTCAGGATGTTTTTGGCGGATACGGCGAAAGGTCTCCAAGCCGTCAATCCCCGGCAGCATCACCATGTCCAGCACAAGAAGATCCACGGTATGGGTCGCCATGAATTCAACCGCCTGTTCGCCACTTGGCAACGACAGGACCTCGTATCCCAGTTTACCCAGCATCCGAACGGCAATGTCACGCTGCTCCGGCACATCGTCCACCACCAAAATCTTTTCGGTACCGATATAGTCCTGGAGCACAACGCGGCGTTCCTTTTCCGCCGGAACTTCCCGGGTAACCGGGAAATAGATATCGAAACGGGAGCCTTCCCCTTCGCGGCTGTGGATGTCCACATATCCGCCGTGGTCTTTCACTGTATTCCAAATTACCGTCATGCCGAGGCCGGAGCCGCTCTGCCCCATCTTTTTTTTCGTATAAAAGGGCTCGAAAACCCGGGGCAAATCTTCCGGTGCGATTCCGACGCCTTCGTCCAGCGCACTGAACCTGACATACTCGCCTTCCGGGATTTGTTCATAGGTGTCCCAGGCCTTGTCCAGGTAACGGTTACACGTCAACAGCGTGATGCGGCCGCCAGCCGGCATGGCTTCGGCCGCATTGTTGACCAGGTTCATGATCACCTTCAGGATGTGGACGCGCGAGCCTTTCATGTTCATCAAGTCATTCGACAAGTCGGTCTTCAGATCGATACCCGCATGATCAGCGCATATTTTCCGGCATTCCGGCGATCGAAGATAATCCGCCACGACGGTGTTCAAAAGAAGAATTTCGGAATTGCGCACACCCTGCCGTGCGATGGTCAACATATCCTGGACAATGGCGGCCGCGCGCTGACCGGAGCGTTGGATGGTTTCAATTTTTTTGCGCATGGGGCTGTCTGGCGGTATATCCAGCAGCAACAACTCGGGATAGCTTACCAGTCCGCTCAGGATGTTGTTCAAATCGTGGGCCACGCCGGCCGCCAGACTGCCGATGGCCTCCATTTTTTTGGACTGCTCCAATTGATACTCCAACAGTTTCCGACGGCTGATGTCGCGCGCAATGCCTTGCGTCCCCATGAAGGAATGTTTGTCGGGAGCATCTTTGGTATAGATCCCTTCGGCGGAAACGCTGAAGTAACGTTCTTCCCCGGCCGCTCCCTTTTCCGGGGGAGATAATAACAGGCGCATTTCCATGTCGGACGTCGCGCGCTCCCCGGTGCGCCGCTCGTTGATTTTGTATTCGGCGATACCCCGGTCCTCCGGAGCAACGATATCGAGGATATGCGTTCCGATCAGCTCTTCAGGCTGTTTGGCATACTTCATAATCGCCGGGCTGATGAAGGTGATCCGACCCGATGCATCCAACCGAAAAACAATATCGGGAATCGTCTGGATAATGGCGTTGAGCTTCTTTTCACTCCCCCGCATGAGGATGACGGCATCGTTCACGCTCTGGTGCGCTGTGCGCTGACGGCTCCAGTATTTGAACAGCGACAAAAACACACCCACAAAAAGGATGACGCCCACCGGCAGAAAAGGTGAAAATAAAAATTGCCCGTTTTGGAAAAAAAGAAGCGCTCCCTGCCACACCCCCACTATGGCCAGGGCACCGACGATGGTCGACCCCGCCACCTCAAACTTTGCGATATACAAGCTGAAAAGTAATCCCAGTAGGACCGCGGCCAGCACTTCAAAATGAACCATATCCTCACTTCGACGGATATAATTCTCCGATAGGATTGTCTCGGCCAATTGCGCATGAATGTCTACCTCGGAAAGTAATGCGCCGGTCGGTGCGGGATAGACCGAGTTGAGTCCGGATGCCAAAAGGCCGACAAAGACGAGATTGCCGTCAAATACCGCTTTGGAAACACGACCCGCCAGAATTTCCCCGGCCGAGACATGGCGCAAGGTTTCCGAACCATTTCGAAAATTGACCCGTAAATATCCCCTGCGATCAATCGGAATCGCGTTGCCACCGAAGATCATGTTATCCGGGCCGCCATTGGTGTGCCTGAATGTGATTTTGGTATGGCGGCCGGCTTGCAGAAGGCTTGCCAGGGCAAGCGATGGGTAATAATCATTTCCATACAGAATCACCAGCGGCAGGCGTCGCAGAACGCCGTCGGCGTCGGGATGGCCGTTTAGAAAACCCGAGTTGGATACCGCCTTGGAAAATCTTTCCAGGTTGCAAACCACATCTTGCGCCTGGTGATAGGCCTTCCGCTCTTGGGGCGTCTGCCCCTTCTGGACCCGGAGAATCGTCAGAGGATGCAGCGAACACGATCCTTTTTGATCATCGGCGCCTTCGAACAGAAATTCATACCCCAGCACAAACGGCCCCTTGGAGAGGGCATCGGCTAAAACCGCATCATTGTCCACGATGTGTTCCGGCAATGCATGGGTCCCCAATTGGTAACCGTAATCCCTCTGAATCGCTTCTTGCAGGGCTTTCAGAGAAGTCCGGTCCGGCTCCGGCATCACAAAATCCAAAGCAATGCCCGTTGGGCCCATTTTTGCAATTTCCGATAGCAACCGTGCCAACTGGTAGCGCGGCCATGGCCACTGACCGTATTGGCCCAGCGTCATTTCGTCGATCTCGACCACCACAACCCCGTCGCCGGGTGCACTTGCAGGGTTGTTGGCCACAACCGCATCCATTATCTTGTTGTTGAGGAGGTCAAGAAACGGCGGATTCGCCAGATAGAGAACAACACAAACCGCGACAACCAGGATGCCAATGCAGAGGGTCCATCGGGTGGGGGGATTTAAATGGGAAGTTGGCGTATCCGTCATGCGCAGCAGAACCTATCCCCTGGAAACCATTTACCAACAGGCGGCCACACGGCATCATAACCCAAAGGGTTCGTCCCCTAACGCGCCAACGTCACGATCAACGAATGACCACTTCGACGCGACGATTTTTCGGGTTGCTCACATTGTCGGCCGTCTTGACAAGCGGGTTTTCCTCGCCATGCGACGTAATGTCAATATGCGCCTCGTCGATACCCTTCTGGACCAAGCGTTGTTTCACCGCCGCGGCGCGGCGCATCGAAAGCGAAAGGTTATACGTCTTGTCGCCCAGCGTATCGCTGTGCCCCACCACACTGATATGCTCGGACTGCCGCGCCTGGATGGTGGATAGGATATCGGTCAACATGGCCGCAGAAGATGGCCTCAACTGCGTTGAATCTTTTTCGAAATACAGGATAAAATGCACCGGTGGCTGGGGTTGAATCGCCAGCGCTTCACTGAAGAGCTGATCGATGTCTTTCTTTTCCATTTCAGCCGGAGGACTGGGGGCGGTCTTGGCGTCACGTATGGCCGTGGATTCATTGGCGGCATCGATTTCCACCGATCCCGCAGCATTGGCCACCGTGATGCGGCCAACGCTGCCGTCGGGGTCTGGCACCAGAACAACCACATTTTTCGGACTGCATGCCGTCATCAGGCAACCACAGCATAGGATAACGAGACATCTACGCAAGTGAATATTGACCACGAATGATTCTCCTATTTAGATGGAAAAAAACAGGTAGCGGGTGGCATGTTTGCGGTTAATCCACTTTGATCAACACATGCGTTCCCCGAACACCAATCGTTGCCGCCGGTGTGACCAGTTTGACCGATTCGGGAGAAAGTTTGGCAATCTGCCCGGAGAGATAGGAAATGGTTCCCCTGAGAATTTTGGCGATGAAGGACAGTTTGCCTTCGACCGGCTCGAACAGGTAGTCCTCAACCGCCAATTCGGTCCGGGGGCCCATTGCGATAACGGTATCGTCGGAAAAAATCAGCCCGACGGCGCCCTCATCCCCGGTCTTCAAAATATCCCCCATCTTGATCTCCATGCCTGGAACGACCGCTTCCGTTTCCAAACCGCGTAAAAGGGTGGCTTGTCCCTCCACGGATTTGACAAGCCCGGCTAATTCTTCTGCCGCAGCGTCAATTATAGGGAGGCAAAGAAAAAATGCTGCCGACAGCATCAACCGGAATGCCAATTTCATGGAGCCCTCCTGCGCAGAAGGATTTATCTCTTTTGAGCGGAAAACGCCCGTCTTGAACAACATCAAAAGAGACTTGTCTGGGGTGGCAAAGGGAAAACGATAAAAACTGAAGGATGGTATGGCTATATATTACTATGGCGCACGATGCAACTCATCTGTCCGATATTCAAAACAAATTCCCCACAAAAAGAGTCACCGGCCGCGCAACTGAAACGTTGGCAACGAGAAGCATATCACGGATAACCCCCTGATCACTTTACGATCCGCAGCATTTCTTGTACTTTTTTCCGCTCCCGCAGAGGCAAGGATCGTTACGGCCCGGTTTCTTTTCGGCGATCATGGTTTCGACCGGGGACAGCAGGGTTTCCAGATCGGCAACATCCTCCGGGGTGTCCGGGTCCAATTTAATCGTATGGCTCCACCCGTTTTCCTCAAAAAGGGCTGTCACTTCCGCCAGTCTTTCCTGGGTCTGCACCGTGACGGCGGCCGGTCTTTTGGGGGTTCCCAGGCGGGCCGTTTTTTGGCCGTCAAATTTTTTTATCATGTGTCACTCCTTTATTTATGAACGTCGTGATCGCGGCACGGGGATGCATATGCGATTGATCGGGTTTCAGCCACATCATTCCAAGGGATATCCGCAATGGCATTTGCCGCCAAGCAGCCTGCTTGGCCCTATGCTATAAACCTTGCCGCATCGAATACCGCCAGGAACATTGGCCGCCATTTTGAGACCCATTATAGCGGTAAGGGGGTTTTCGCGCAAACCCTTAAAATACGCTTCGCGCCATCAACCGTTGATCCATCATCCCCTTCTTCCACCCTTGGCGTCCAGACGCTCCTTTAGGCACGCATAGCGTTTTGGCTTTGACAGGCCTGGCG
This sequence comes from Desulfobacteraceae bacterium, assembly GCA_014237395.1. Classification (GTDB taxonomy): domain Bacteria; phylum Desulfobacterota; class Desulfobacteria; order Desulfobacterales; family UBA5852; genus JABZFP01. The sequence goes on from JABZFP010000029.1 coordinate 157,405, forward strand.
GGCTTTACTATCCTGTTTTGATCATATGCCAATTTACGTTCCCATCATGGGAGGTCCATATGCGATCATGCCATCTGTCCAATGCCATCCTCGTCCTGCTCCTCACGCTGTTGGCGGGTCCGTCCGTCAGCCTGGCTCAGGAAGGCACCATCACCGGTCAGGTCAGTTTGACAAACCAAGAGGGTAAGGTGGTCTATGGGGACTGGGTAAGGGTGTTCCTGACAAGCGAAACGATTGATGTTCCTGAAGTGGATCTGGCATCGACGCATGTGCCATGGGAGCGTCAATCCCGGATCAACACCGGCCACATGGATTTTTTTGTTAATTTCAGACAGAAGCTGAACGCGCCGGGGTATGCCGTTGAAGACAAGCTGACCCGTCCGGACGGCACCTTCGCCTTCAACCGGATCCCCCCCGGCCGCTACTATATCGTGATTACGTTTCCAACGATGATTGCCGGTTATAAGTGTGCCTGGCAGACGGCAGTCGATGTGGCCGGAGGGCAAAGCGTATCGGTGGCATTGAACAATGACAACCTGGTGATCCCGGCCTATTGAGATCAGCCAAATCGGAAAATGAACGGCGGGTTGGAATGGGACGCAGGCCGGCAGCCCCGACATGCGGTCCGTCAACCACACACCTCTCCGCGTGTCCTTCCCTGATCGTCCCGGCCCGTCGGTTGGGGCCCGAGGTGTCCTCCAATGAACACCGGCCGAAAAAACCAGTTGCCCGTTGACGGGGCCTATGCTGTCACAAGCGAGGCTGCGAGACGCTGCGTCCCATCAATCACGTCACGTCATACACTGCTGGCGAAAGGCCCGTCCAGAGATTTTTTCTGGGTCTCGTCCATATCGGCTTCCGCTTTCATGGCAACGGCGTCCACCGGGCACTCCAGTGCACAAAATTGACAGGCAATACAGGCCGTGGGATCTGCCAGGTAGGGATAAGCTTTTCGATCTTGCGTATCCTGGCTATACGTTACCGCCAGACAGTTCGCCGGACAGGCATCGATGCAGGCGGAGCAGGACATGCAGCGCTCATAGTCAAAGAGGGGTTTTTCCCACTGCAGTGCCCGGCGGCGAATACGCTCACACAGTCGGCCAAGATGGTCCAGAACGGCACCGTGGGGACAAATGCGGCCGCAGGCCCCACAGTCGATACAACGTTGGCGATCCACCTCGTGCAGTTTGCGGGGGCGACCGGCAATACAGGCCACCGGACAAATCTTGCGGCACATGCCGCAACCGACACATCTATCGATGATCTTGTAGGCCATCCATGCCTCAATCGCTCGGTTTGGTTTTGATGCCCCAGCGTTTCAGGACCGCCTCACCGGGTTTGCCCGTCGCCGGGTCCCATCCGAAACGTTGCCAGTAGGCACGCATCATGGCATCCACCGCCACACTGCGTCCCGCATTGGCACCCGCGGTTTGGGGCGGTATGCCCAGCGTGCGGGGGTTCGCCTTAAAAGATTTCGGGTCTACGCCGTGTTTGACATTGAACGCCTGTTTGAGGGTTTGGATACGCTCGCCAATCGCCATGTAGTCGGCCGGAGACCGATCCCAGCCGGTTGCCGCGTTGAGCCACTCGAACAACGGCAAACGCTCCACGCCTAAAAAAGCCCCGAACAGACAGGTGCCGGTCCCGTTAAGAACATTCATAAAACGGCTGCACGCAGCGGCCGCCGAAATTTTGTCGTCTTCCGATTCATATTTGCTGCCCTTGGTGTAAACCAGGCTCACGTCCGGCAATTCCGGGACTCTCTCCCACAGACGAAACATCTCATAGTACATCTGGGAGCCGATCGTATGCCGCCCCGGGGTCGGTTCGACACAGTAATGCAACGCAAATCCGGGATCGTACCGCCCATCGTGCATGCCCAGTTCCTGACCACCGGCATGCATGGCCAGACGATCGGCCTGCCGCCCAATTCGTCCTGCCGCCGCCCGGGAGCCGTCGGCCAGCAAGTCGCCGATGCCCTCGCGCCGGATCATTTTTTCGACCAGTTGGACGATGGCCGCACTGTTGCCCCAGGTCAGCTCCAAGCCACCGGTATCGTCCCGGGTCAGAAGCCCCTTCTCGTAACATTCCATGGCAAACGCGACCGTACCACCGGCCGAAATCGTATCCATGCCGGCCCGGTTCAACATGTCATTGAGCGTGTAGATACTCTCAGCATCGTCGTTCAGCAGCAGCCCCCCCAGCGCCATGACCGACTCGTACTCCGGTTTGTGACCGCCGGACCAGGCACTGTTTTTGGCCATCAACCCGCCACATCCCAGCGGACAACTGTAACAATGGTATTTGACCACCATCGTGTCGGTGAATATTTCCGGGCTTAGATTCACCGAACGATCCCGGTCAAAATCCTCGTTGCTGCCTTTCCAGTTTTTAATGGGGGTGTCGCCGACCTCCACCATGATCTGGTTGAGGCTGGCGGTACCGTATTTATCCAGCATGAGCTTGTAAAGCATGCCGTCAAAGGCCATCTGCATGGGCAGCAGACGCATGAGGGTGCCGGTGTACGCCATCATAATGCCGTTTAAAAAGGGCGGATGGAACTGCACGGCTTCGTTGCACTGCTGGCTGAGGGTTTTGATCGTTTCCCGATCATGGACCGGAATGCGCTGCCCCCCGCTTAGCGCAACGGCCTTCAGGCGTTTGGACCCCATCACCGCACCCAGACCGGACCGAGCCGCCATGCGTCCGCCGTCGTTGGCAACGCCGGCAATCAGGGATTGCTTTTCACCGGCCGGACCAATGCAGGCCACGCGCAAACCGCGGCCGTCCGCTTGTTGTTTGAGGATTTCTTCGGTTTCAACGGTATCGCGGCCCCAGAGCTCCGTGGCATCCCGCAGTTCGGCCCGGCCCTTGTCGGCCCAGAGATACACCGGGCGCGGGCTGATGCCGGTAAAAAAAATGCCATCGACGCCACAACGCTTGATGGCGGGAGAAAAATTGCCGCCGCAGTTGGCATCCCCCCACCCGCCCGTCAGCGGGGATTTTCCGGTAACCATCCAGCGCCCGGTGAACAGACTACCGGTGCCGGTCAACAAGCCGGAAACAAAGCCGAGAATGTTATCGGGACCAAGGGGATCGGCACCGGAGGGAATCCGCTCATAAAGCAAGTGGGCCGCCAATCCGACGCCGGACAGAACCTTTTGATAGAGGGTATCGGGAATCGATTCGATCTTGATCGTTCCCCGGCCAAGATCGACCCACATGATTTTGCCCATGCTGGCGTGACCCATGTCGCCTCCCTTGAAAGGCCCTGGGGTAGAGGACTGGTCATGGTGTAAGCGATAGCCGGTCAGGACGACTTCGACAGGATGTCAGCGGAACAACCCGATTGATGAAATACGAACAAATGTCATATCGACCAATCGCCTGACCGGCAACTAAAAATAATGAGATTTAGCCCATAAATAAATAGCGAGTTGCCGGCGCTTTGTCAAATCAAATGCACCCCGCCTTATTACGGCCAAAGGAGGCGGTGGGAACAAAAAAAACCCGGCGGTTCAACCACCGGGTCCAATCGGATAACACTATTAAGGCGAACCCGTTTGAATTAAACGACGCTGGTCGGTGCCTCCGCCGCACAACGGTCTTCCGGGCAGAAAACCTCAAGCCAGGCGTCGTCGCGTTTGGCATCGGCCGCCTCAAGGGATGCGACCTCAAGGTGCTCCTCTTCCGCCAAACAGGCGTCGTCGGGACAAAAGGTATCCAGCCATAGATCACGCGGGTGATCCTTTTTATTGATCGTCATGATACACCTCCCCTTGGCACGCTGAACCCGGCTCGTGCCGGGAATAGCAGAGGATAGGCATCATTTTAAAGATCGCAAACGCGACCCAACCCGACGCGTCATACCGACTATTAGAATGTCAGCAGCGGCATGACGTCGGGCTTTTTGTCCCGCTCGATGGGCAAAAACTGAATGGATTCCTGGTGGTTGGCTTCCGCTTCCTGCTCGTTCACCTGGTTGGCGATGGGGGTGTAGTAAAAGGCCAGTTTCATGCGACGATCCTGCTGGTTGAATTTCAGTTTCATGCGAATCGTCTTATATGTCCACTTGTAGGTGGTCTGGTCCCCGGCCACCGACCAGGATATCTTGGGAAAGCCGTAGCGCTTCTCCATGTAGGCTTTGATATCGTCGAAGGTTTCCATGGAATCGATCAAAAGAAACGCCGCGAAAAACCGGTGGTTCTGGGTGCCGTAGACAACCCGGGAAATTTTGAAACCTTTGACCTCCCTGACGGTATCCGGCTGAATGTAATAGCGCAGATCCCCTTTCTCATAAAGCAATTCATACCCTTTCTGTTCGCGAATGTCCGCCTCCCAGGGCAATCCCAAAAATTCGCGATCCAGCGCCTGCCCATGGGCGGGAACCGTCAGCAGCATTGCGCATAGAAAAACCAACACCAAGCCATTCGCGGTGCGCATCGCATCGTCTCCTGTGTCACACGGTTGATGATTCGTGGAAAATACTTCGGGCGATCCCCATCGAACGGGGCGTCAGGCCAAGCCTGAAACGATTTTAGGAAATAAATTTTCCAGCTGAACTTTCATGTAGAACCAATTGCCGTCGAGCGTGGTAACGCCCATCAGCCGGAGACCGGCGGCCGCTTCGAGTTCCGACGTCACCAGAAGAACAATGCCGCTGCGCGTGTGCAGGGTAAGGGCTTGGCTGCGATCGAAGCCAATCTGGGCGGCGGTTTCCTCGCTCACGGAGAAGATGCTGCTAATGCCGATGGCGAGCCGCTCCAAGTCGATGTGTTCATCCAGAATGTCCGCGGCCAGAATATCCCCGTCAGCGTCCAAGATGGCCACGGCCTGGTAGCCCTTGATGGATTTGAAATCATCAATGGAGTGCAACAGAATACTACGGCTGGTTTCCTCGTCCAGGAGAGTTTGACTGGTCGATGTTTCCAGGACCACGCCCGCTCCGGTGGACTCTTCTTCCGATATCGCTTCTGTTTCTTCCCGCATCCAGGTGGCACCGGCCATGTCCATCAGGTGCGTTTTGACACGTGTTCGCGTGCGGCGGCGGGGGAGTTCCGAAAACTTGATCGCAATGCGGTCCCACTCGGATATCGCCAGCGCCGCCTTTTCACCGGTCCGCCCCTTCAGGTGGGCGTCGATCAGAACCCCCTCGTCGAAATAGAGGTAGCCTTTGCCCTTGCCAGCGGATTTGACTTCCATCCGACAGGTTTTCTGCTCGATTTCAATCAGCGGCAGGATACTGGCCATGGTCATGCCCTTGTAGTTCATGCCCTCATCCCGCAGATTGAGCCCCACAAAAATAGCCGAGGCCAGCGCTCCGATCTCAAATGGTTTTTCCAAATGGTAGAGGACTTCCTGCTGGTCCATCCGCTTGCGGAACCAGGGTTTGCCGTAGTCCGTCATGACAATGCAGGGGGTATTGGGGTGCTCCTGGGTCATGAAGGCCAGAAGCTCCAGGCCGTCGAAGGTGGGCGTATTGATGTCCGTAACGAAAACCGCCACTTTTTCGTTGGAGAGAAGCCGGACGGCCTCTTCACCGTCGCTGGCCACCAGCACTTCGAATTGATGCATCTTGTCGAGGCCGTCCTTGAGCGACTTGAGAAAATCGGCATTGCTATCGACAATCAAAACCTTATCCATAGACCCCTTCCCCTAAAAATGCATATTCCATCGTCGATCCAAAGCGCGGTGATCCGGCCCCACAAACAACGGTATCGGCGCAATTGGCCCTGAGGTTTAGTCGCCCAGCCATCAACAGCGCCCGAGCAGAATCGTTATACAATCGTAATCTACTGAAACTATATGACATAATTTAATCACAGGGTCAATAGACGTCGCTGCCGCATCCCGCTAAAAGATGGGCGCTACCGGGTGGGACCATCCGATGACCGCCAAAGGTAAAAACCTCGACCCGGCGATGCTCCTGCGCAGGGAAACAATGCGTTGAACAAGGTTTATCATCGATCAAAGCAAAAAAACTAAAGTGCAGCTAAAGATGTTCCGATACACCATCTAACGCCACATGCTGTTATCCTGAAAGCCGGCCGCTGTTCAGGACGGTATGGCCGGCATTATGCGCGATTCCATAAGCGTACAGACCATTATTATGGGGAGGCCTAAAATGCTTAACAAATTTAAATTGTCCACCAGAATTCTCATGCTCGGCGTAATCATCGTGATCGCGTTCAGCGCGGTTTTCGGCTGGTTGTACCCGAAAATCAAAGGCAACATGTATGATGCCAAGTACCTCAAAACCCGACATTTAGTCGAAGCCGCCTACAGTGTCGCAGCCCACTACGCCAACCAGGCGGAAAACGGCACGATGACACAGGAGGCGGCCCAACTTCAGGCCCGGGAAACCCTCCAGGCCATGCGCTATGAAAGCGATGACTATTTCTGGATCAACGACATGACCCCGCGCATGATCATGCATCCCATGAAACCCGAGCTGAACGGTAAAGATGTTTCGGGGGCCAAAGACCCGAACGACAAACACCTGTTTGTCGAAATGGTTAAGGTTTGCAAAAGAGACGGTGCCGGTTTTGTAGACTACATGTGGCCCAAGCCGGGCGTCGACGAACCGCAGCCGAAGATTTCCTACGTCAAGCTTTTTCCCCAATGGAATTGGGTGATCGGCTCGGGAATCTATATCGATGACGTGCAGAAAGAAATCGCCAGCCTGTTCACCGTCATCTTTGCCGTGCTGGCGGTTATCACTGCTGCCGCTCTCGCCGTTTCCTGGCTGATGGCCCGCTCCATCGCCAAACCCATCGACAACATCATAAAATCGCTCAACACCGGCTCGGATGAGATCGCCTCGGCCTCGAGCCAGGTGTCTTCCGCCAGCCAGTCCCTGGCCGAAGGCGCGTCCGAACAGGCAGCCGCCATCGAAGAGACCTCCGCGTCCCTGGAAGAAATGGCTTCCATGACGCAGCAAAATGCAGACAATGCCGCCCAGGCCAATCACCTGATGAAAGACGCCAACCAGGTGGTCAAACGGGCCACCAGTGAAATGACGGATTTAACGGCGTCCATGGGCCAGATCACCAAGGCCAGCGAAGAAACCCAGAAAATCGTCAAGACCATCGACGAAATCGCGTTTCAGACCAATCTCCTGGCGTTAAACGCCGCAGTGGAAGCCGCGCGGGCCGGCGAAGCCGGGGCCGGGTTTGCCGTGGTGGCGGACGAGGTGCGCAACCTGGCGATCCGCGCTGCCGAGGCGGCCAAAAACACCTCAGCGCTGATCGAAGACACCGCCAAACGCGTGCAGGACGGTTCCGAACTGGTGGCCAAGGCCAACGGGGCCTTTTCGGAAGTTGCGGGATCCGCGTCCAAGGTGGGTGACATTGTGGGTGAAATCGCGGCCGCCTCCACCGAGCAGGCCCAGGGGGTCGAGCAGATCAACAATGCCGTGACCGAGATGGACAAGGTCGTGCAGCAGAACGCCGCAACGGCCGAAGAATCCGCCTCGGCTTCGGAGGAAATGAATGCCCAGGCCGAACAGATGAAACACATGGTGCAGGGGCTGGTAACCCTCGTCGAGGGCCAGCACGGCAAAACAGCGGTGCCCTCCGTGAAGAGGAAACCGGCGACGGCTAAACGCCGCGTTCATAAGGCGGCCGCCCCCGCCGCCAGCAGTAAAAGCGTGGCACCGGAGAAACTCATTCCGTTTGGCGACAATGACGGCGACGCCTTTCAGGATTTTTAACATCCGATGCGCTGATCAACGAACAACGGCAGGCGGTTTGTCATGCCGCCGCCTGCCACACCATCCATCGATGGGAGGAAAATACAATGAGCGATTCATTGGCAGGCAAATACCTGACCTTTATCCTGGATAACGAAGAATACGGCATCGCCTTATTAAAGGTGAAGGAGATCATCGGTATGATGCCCATCACCACGGTGCCCCAGACCCCGGAATACGTCAAGGGCGTCATCAACCTGCGCGGCAAGGTGATCCCGGTTTCCGACCTGCGGCTGCGGTTCGGAATGTCGGCCGCCTCCTATACCGATCGCACTTGCATCATCGTGGTCGAAATACAAGGCGAAGCGGCCACGATCCAGATCGGCATCGTCGTGGACGCGGTTTCCGAGGTCATGAACATCAAAGCCGAAGAGGTGGAAGAGGCCCCCTCCTTCGGAACAAAGGTGGAAACCGATTACATCCTCGGCATGGCCAATATGGACGGCCAGGTTAAAATCTTACTGGACATCGACCGTGTATTGACGGATGACGCCATGGCGAAAGTACCGCAGGCGGCCTGATTCTGAAAAATTGCCACGTTTTTTCACACCGGATGCCACCGCACTGTTTTCCCGGGAGCGGTGGCATTTCCGTTTCTTGCCGCCCCGCGACCACGCCTTTCCGATCACCGCGGCTATCCGTATCATCCCACATGCGTCCATGACGCGATCGCGCTGTCCGGGGTATCCTTGGGATCAGACCACGAGCTCTCTCTTTCCAGCCGGAATGTTGTGTGCTATGATGACGATATTTTCGGTTTACACAGCAATCAATTCCATCCGCTGGAGGGTCTGATGGGACCAATCCGGCACCTAATCCACTGAAGTAAACGGTACGATACCGAATCCATAGGCACGCAAGGAAAGCCATCCAACCCCCGGGGGATATGATCGCCATGAGTTTCCAACGTCTGCGGTCCCACTTGAAATCCATCCATGTCGAAGACCACATCATCGCCGGACGCAAGGGCAATAAAGAAAATATCAAAAGTAAAATCATCGTCCCCATTCTGCAAACGATTGGCTGGAATCTGCTGCGGGAGATGGATTTTGATCATCAGGGTCTCGATATCGTTCTCTTCAAAGATGGCAATCCAACCCTTATCGTGGAGGTCAAATCCTGGAACGACATTTTGGAGGAGGACATCAACCAATACCTGGAGTACAGTTTCCGGCTGAATTGCCCCTGGATATTCTTGTCCACCGGCCAGCAAATGGCCCTGTACTGCACCCTGCTCAACCAGCAAGACCTGTCCGAAGCGGAACCGGTGATCAAGTTTACCCTCGAGGAACTAACCGGCAATAACGGCAACAAAATTCTCAACGAACTGGACCGCATGATGGGCAAGAAGCACTTCTTCAAGAAAAACAGCGCCCTTTATGCCTACGTTGCCGAGCGCCTGGCGGACCAGAGCATCGAAGAGGCCCAGATCGAATTTGTCAAATCCGCCTCGCAACACGTCCGGGATGACCGCACGCGGCAATTGACCGTGGAAACCTTTCTGGCCCAGCTCCGGCACCATTCGCGGCAGGTATCCGGCGCTCTTGTCTACCTGCATTCCAAGATGGTCAACGCCCTGAAACACAACAACCGCCTCCACCTCCGCTACCGCAACAAGGGCGTGGGGCTTGAATACGAAACCGTCGGCACCCCTGAGGGCGAGACGTTGAGTCTTTTCGACATCTACCCCGAAAGCGCCCGGATTACCTTTGGCCAGGACGGCTGGAAAAAATTGAACATTACCGCCGCCACTTTCGATGAGATGACCAACGTCCCCCGCAAAGCCCAATCCTTCACCTGGGCCCGTGAAGTCGGCACCCTTCTGGATCGGGCGATCCGGGAAATCAACATGTTCGGCTAGCGGCCGTTGCCTTTATGCCCTCCCCTGACGCCACCAACCGGCTGAAGCCCCTTCACTTGGTTGATTCTGTTCATACCCGCATTTGAAATTGGGATTGCAAAAGACCTTAGGATCCACTATGAAAAGGTAACCTTATCTGAGGCCTTTTCGATATTTATTCCGTGCTCATGTTCGTCAATACGGTGACGCACCGAGATGGCCGAGGCACTTGGCATACCCGGCGCGCGAAGCGCGAATACCCTGCGTATTCACGCGCTGCGCAACACCGCAGGCCAGGAGGCTTCGGATAGCGAATGCCATCGGATTTACGAACAGGAGCACCTAGTCATCAACGGTGGTGGGATTGCTTATGTGGCACTACGAGAAACCGGACAATTTGGTCGAATGGTGGGAAACAAGCGTTGACAAATTCAGAAACAACACGCTGTTTTGGATCAGGAATGACCAAAATACACTCGATCCGATGACCTACGGCGAAGTCGGCCAACGCATCGACAACGCCCGTGGCGGGCTGGCCGCGGCCGGCATCCGGGAAGGGGATTTCGTTGGTATTATTGCCAACAACCGACCGGAGTGGTGCATTTTGTCCTATGCGACATACGGCCGCAATGCCCGATTTGTGCCCATGTACGAAAAAGAGCGCCCCGAAACATGGAAATACATCATCACCGACAGCAGGGTGAAAGTCCTGATCGTTTCCAGCCAGGCCATCTACGACAACGTCAAAGGGTTTATCAACGAGATACCGACGCTTGAGAAAATTTATATTATTGATGGGGATGGCAGTAACAGCCTGAAAGCCCTTGAGACGTCAGGGGCGGAAAACCCTATTGAACCGATCGTACCAAGCCCTGAAGACATCGCCATTCTTATCTATACCTCCGGCACAACCGGAGACCCGAAAGGTGTCCTTCTCTCTCACGGCAACCTTACCTATACATCGAGGGGCGGGCACAAAATATATCCGGAACTGAACGCGTCTCACGTGGGGCTTTCCATTCTTCCCTGGGCCCACTCCTACGCCCTGAGCGGTGAATTGAACAACTGGATCCAGTTCGGTGGTTCTCTGGGGTTCATGCGCGAGGTGACCACCCTGGCCGAAGACCTGAAATTGGTGCGGCCGACGTATCTGGTCTGTGTTCCCCGATTGTTCAACAAAATATATGACGGCATCATGGCCCGCATGGAAGAGGAAGGCGGGTTAAAGAAAAAACTTTTCAACACGGCCCGCAAAACAGCCAAGAAAAAAAGAAAGCTGCTCGAACAGGGGCAATCCAGTCTTTTGACAAACCTTCAGTTCATGCTTTTGGACAAACTGGTGTTCAGTAAAATACGCGCTGGCTTCGGTGGCAGGCTGCAAGGCGCCCTTACCGCAAGCGCCGTCATGAATCGCGAAATCGGAGAGTTTTTCTTTGACATCGGGGTGCCCGCTTTCGATTGCTACGGATTGAGTGAAACATCGCCGGCGGTCGCCATGAACTGCCGCAGCGCCTATCGTCTCGGCAGTGTCGGGAAAGTGCTCGAGGGGCAGAAGGTCGTTATCGACACGTCCGTTGTTGAGGCCGGTGCCGAGGACGGTGAAATCATCGTCTACGGGCCAAACGTCATGAAGGGCTACCACAATAAGCCGGAAGAAACCCAAAAGGTCATGACTATGGACGGCGGCTTCCGGAGCGGCGACCGGGGCCTATTTGACAAGGACGGCTTTCTCTACATCACCGGACGCATCAAGGAACAGTATAAACTTGAAAACGGCAAGTACGTTTTCCCCCATTCCATCGAAGAGGATATCAAACTGCTTCCCAATGTGACCAATGCCATGGTTTATGGCGAGGGGAGACCCTATAATATCTGTCTTGTTTTCCCTGACTTCGATGTTCTGGGTAAATATGCCCAGAAGGATAATATCCCCTCCGACCCGGAATCGCTTGTGAAAAACAAAGCGGTTACGGACATGATGGAAAAAGAAATCGTTGCCTATTTAAAGACTAAATACGGCGGGTATGAAATCCCAAAGAAATTCTTCTTTCTTACCAGTGATTTTACACTTGAAAACGGTATGATCACACAGACCCTGAAACTCAAACGCCGGGTTGTCGTAAAAGGGTACCAGGATCTTATCGACGCGGCCTATGCCGAAACAGGGAGATATCGTTAATCTTTTGGGGAGGTCGCATAAATGAAAAGCTACCGCAAAGAACTCTGGTTCAACATCCCCACCCGACGCGCCTTTATCAATATCACCCCGGACGTCCAGAAATGCATCGATGAAAGCAGCGTTTCAGAAGGCCTCGTACTCGTCAATACCAGGCATATTTAGTTAGGCTAGTATCCAATATGAATTCCATGCCTTTTGTATTGATTGGCGGGTATCGGAAAAAGCCATCTGAAGTTGTGAAAACACATTAGGTTTGAGAATAAAATTCCTTAAAAAATTTCCTACCCTAAGCACATCTTGGTAATCACCGCCGCTCCGGTCCTCATTTTATCCATACGATATGGTTGTGGCGGCGAATTAGCCTCGTTCCAAACAGGTGCAAATAGTCACAACATTTGAGCATCAAAGGATAGGGACAGTTTTTAACGGAACCTGCAATCTATCTGCAATCGCTATTTTACCGCTTTTCCTATCGATATTTACAACATTCCCGCCCTTGATTTGATTGAAATAACCGCTCGCTTGACCTAAATTTGAATCTTTGCTATTGATAGTCATTCATTTTCTAAAAGCCTTTCATTATTCTGCAAGATCAAGCAATGCATGGTCATTGCTTTGCGATAGCAGTTGTTTTGTCCTTCTCCCATTAACAGACATGTTTTTCCTAACAAACGACTAATTGTATCCGGTGCAGATATTGCGCACCGGTTGTACATCAGTACCACCGGTCTACGCACAGCACCTGATAGCTGGCATTATACTCAAATCGGGAAGCGCGTATTCAATATTTTTTCAATCGGTTTAATCGATGAAAGGGGACATAATGGAGAAGGCGAAACGAACGCTGCTTCTGGTCGCTTGTGTAATCCTCTTAACCTTATCGAGTTCCCATGCTGAAGAAATCCAGCCAATCGACCGGCAAGACTGTGATGATCCATATACCCTCATTACTAAAGCGGCCTTCTTTCCGATAGAGGAGCAGCAGTTGACGATCCGTCTCTTTGAAACCGGCGGCGGCGATCCTGCCATAAACGGCAATAAAATCGTCCTCAGCATCAGCCAGTGGGATTCTTCAGGCAACAGCTTTACGTGGCATACGGGGATCGACATTTACGAGCTGATAGATGTGCGGTTGGAGCGCGGTCGAATTTGGCTTGATTGCTTGGAGCATGCCATGGACAGCAGCTCCGGTGCCGTTGAAACATTGAAAACCATTTATACGATCGCCTATTTCCATGATACATCGGGACAGTTGAAGAATACGATCGACGTAACCAAACAGGAATAATAGACCCTTTAGCGCTAATGAAGATGCTGCATCTTACTTTTTTGGCGCCTTCACGGACTTGCCGGAACATATCAACAGGGAATAGCGAAAAAATAATACGAAACCACTATTCATATTTAACTGGCGAAGATAGGAGGCGTATTCAATGAAAACCAGATCCACGTTTTTTTTGATGTCTGCTCTGGGACTACTTCTGGTAGGATGTATAACAATCGTGGCTCCACCTGATACAAGTTCCGACGATCCTATAACAGAAGTTATAACGGATGCTGATGAAAAAAAATACACCGAAAAGTTTCAAGTTAATAACCGGTACAAGGTCCGGTTAATGAAAAAATGTGCCCCGCGCGTATGGTTGCATAGCGATGAAAAATATTGGCCCTCCTCCGTCGAATGGTCGTTTAATTTCACACAGCGTGTATGGCGAAAAGATAATCACTGGTGGCTGGTGACAAGACAAAAATTGAAAAAGCCGTCTTCGGTTCTTCCCTACTTTCACGGCTGTGACCCGAACCAACAGCATACGGGTATCCCATGTAATTTTGATGAAGTTCCTGCTTATGCATTTTGGAATGAAGTCGACATCGCGGGAGAGGGAAAGAATGTCGTTGATATCGTTTACTTCTTCTATTACCCGTATAATCGCGGGAAAAAAGCCGTAAACACCATTTTTGGTAGTCATGTTGGCGATTGGGAACACGTCACGGTAAGACTCTACTGGCAGCAATCTAATAAAACGGGGAAATGGTTGTTGGCGCCTGCCCAAGGGGCTGGTACAGTGAGTATCTATATAGCAGCCCACGATTTCGGCGGAACTAATGGATGGAATGAAGTTCCCAAGGTGAGAGGCACTGAGCATCCGATTGTATATGCGGCGTGGGGATCACATGGTACCTGGAAAGAAGCCGGAAACTTTACTTACAAAAAAATAATCATGAAAACGAAAAAGCTTATTGATCGCACCAACGAGGGAACGGCATGGGATACATGGAAAAACCTCGAAATGTTCGACTATAATTCCAAAAAAGGGCTTGGCCCCACCTGGAGAGGATCATGGCCGACATGGATGGAAAAAGATAACGGCAGTCAAGCAATGGGAGGTCAAGATCCCACGAGTGGTCCTGTCTATCGTTGGGGGAACCCCAAAAGTGGAAAAGTAAGATACGGCCTCAAAAAAAAGAGCGTATATTATAGGTTGGTTGATGGACCTGTTGGACCTGTTGACAAGGGATACTGGAACACACCGGATTTAGATTAAAACTATGAGGAAACAAGTGAGGCCGACATATGCGTTATGTGTTGTCTAAAAGGTGCCGTAATTAATCGACATATCGTCTTTTTTTGTCTTATATTCCTATTGCTTGGTTGTGGAGGTGGCAATAGAAACAGAATAAATGCAGGCGGAATTTATCCCGAGGAGGAAATAGAAACGATAGTCTGGGAGACAAAAGGCGGTGGCGATCTGTATTTCTCGATTGAACGATTGGATAACCAATTCGAGATATCCATCGAAAGGCGTGCGTTTCGTCCGGTCGATATAGTTCTTGTTCTTAAAGATCAGGATTTGCCGGTCTATCACCTCGTGGAAGAGATATTTGAAAACCGCATTAGCCTTCTTGACTGTCCCATAGCACCGATAGGAACTACCGGCACATGGCATCTATAACTATAGTATTTACCGGAAAGCAGGCGCTAATAATTGAAAACGTAAAAGCGACAGACAAGAAATTGCGCATCCTCCCGGACTACGTGCGTAATAACATCTAACCACACAATTGAAATACTTGACGGCAAAGCGCTTTGTTTGTTTACTTGAAAGAATTAGCTCACCTACTGTGACTATAAAACGCATCAGAGGTTCGGTTTTACGGCCGAAAATTATTTCTATTATTTGGAAGGGCTTATATGAAAGGTTTTCGCAAAGAATTGTGGTTCAACATCCCCACCCGCCGGGCCTTCATCAACATCACATCGGATGTGCAGAAGTGCATCGATGAAAGCGATATTTCCGAAGGCCTCGTACTCGTCAATGCCATGCACATTACCGCCTCGGTCTTCATCAACGATGACGAGTCCGGCCTGCATCACGACTACGATGTCTGGCTGGAAAAACTGGCCCCGCACGAGCCGGTTTCTCAATACCGGCATAATGTGGGAGAGGACAATGCCGATGCCCACATGAAGCGTCAGATCATGGGCCGAGAGGTTGTGGCGGCCATCACCGAAGGGAAACTCGATTTCGGAACGTGGGAACGCATCTTCTATGGTGAGTTCGACGGCCGCCGCAAAAAGCGCGTCCTCGTCAAAATCATCGGGGAGTAAACGCTGACGCTAAGAACCGGTTCACTTCGATAGAAAGCCGATATCGTCCACCCAAATCTTCCCGGCGGTCTCCCCGCCTTCCACGCCATTGAAGGCAAAGGCCAGTCCCATGGCCCGCCCGGGG
The DNA here is from genome assembly GCA_014237395.1 of Desulfobacteraceae bacterium. GTDB lineage: Bacteria > Desulfobacterota > Desulfobacteria > Desulfobacterales > UBA5852 > JABZFP01. The sequence goes on from JABZFP010000029.1 coordinate 172,908, forward strand.
TCAAATCCGGCGCTGCCGTCACCTTCCCATGCCGGCTGAAGGAAATCTTTCCAGGGAATGTCGACCCGCTGCCACTCGGCGACGGTTTTGATGGTGGTCAGGACCTTGAATTCGAAATGCGAGAGATTGTCCACCGTATCACCCTGATAGGCCACGATATGCAACTCCTGGTCCGGACGCTCAGCGCGCAGAAAGAGTGAAAGACCTTGCTTCCCGCGCCAGTCCTGAGGGGCCGGGAAAACGAGACTGCAGGTGGCCCAACTTTCCGGCGCCACCGTATAGCTGATGCCTAGCCCGGCTTGTCCTCGAAAATCCTTTGATACCTCCCGCTGGCAGCTTAACCGGGTGTTGGCATTTCCCTCGTCGGCAAAAACGACCCATTCATTTGCGGCCTGTTCAAAATCGTCGATCAGATTCCCTGTGCTTGCCGACGCCGGTTTTTGAGGGGATGACGCAACTGGAGGGATTTCAGATGATGGTGTTTCGACTTCCGCTGTGACCTGTGCCGCAGCCGGCGTCATTACGACTGGTTGCACCGAACCCTGCCCGGCCATCCAGCGGTGATAATAGACATTGATCAACGGAACGATCTCGTCGGTGGCCTTGCGGTTGCCTTTATGCGACGGGTGATCATCGCCGTCGGAGGGGTAGTACAAGGTGTTGGGGCCGTCGGCGGCCACATGTTCAATTCGACCGCTGCGGAACCGGTGATGATTACCAGGTCCGGTGAGCACATTATAAAAATCGAACACGGCCACATTGTCGCCGGAATAACCCTTCAACCAATCGTTCACCAGCCAGCGATTGAAGGCCCGGGCATTGGCGGAAAAAGTCCGGTCCTGAACCGGTGGCGCGGTGATGGCGATGAAGAGCTTTTCCGGCCGGGACTTAAAATAGGTCAATAAATCATTATAGATCGCCTTGGCGTTGCTGACGCTGAGGCCGCCACCGCTTTGCGGGAGGTCATTCGGCCGGCCATGCAGGTTCGAATTGGGGAAGCAGGACTTGAACATGACGATCCGGTTCTCGCCACCCGGATCCTTTTTGCGTCGCGTAAAGGACGAATACTGCCCGCTTTCACGATAGAGGGCGTTGAGATAAGCCTTGCTTTCACTGCCGGTAAACCACCGGGGCCAGTCCGTGATGTCGGTGCTGTCGCCAATGCTGTGCGGCCCCCAGCCGTAATTGGTGTCGCTGACAAAATAGTTGTTCTGGTCAAGGGTCTTCCCCAGATTGCCGTTGCCGTCCGCCAGCCAGTTCTCACCGCAGGAGTGATGGATGAACACCAGCTTGACGGTCTTGTCCGGTGGAGCGGCATCATCCGCGTGGACCCCTGTTGGCCATAGCAGTGGCACCCAATGAACCGCCAGCATAAAAAGGATCCCCATGATGCCGATGTGCCAGGGATGATAAGGGGCATTTCCTTTCATGGTAGTTTTCTCCTACTCAGACCGTCAGCGGTTATCCCCGAAATCACCTTATTTCTCGACCACGGCGATCTCATGTGTCGATGCGGCGCTATTCGCTGCGCGCCGCCGATCCCGTAAAAAAGACCAGACGATACATACTGGCGGCGACCATCTTATCCGCGTCAAACGCCTGAACCTGCCAGCAGTAAGGCGCATCCGCAGTGATGTCTTTCATATTGAATTCCGTCAGATCGTAAGCGGTCTGCTTGGTCATGGCCGCCAACACGGGCTTTTGGTAAGCAAACCGCATCGGGACAGTGGGATCAAACGTTAACGTGTCATCCAGCCGGTAAAGCTGGAAGCGATAGAGGATCTCCTCCCCCGCCGGCTGCCAGGAAAACCGGGTCAGCGCCTTCAGGGACAGGGAAACGTGCTCCTGTTCCCCGGGGTTCGTCAACGTGAGCGACCCCAGGGGGGCACCCGTGTAAGACGCCGTTACAAAGTAGTAAATCGTGGGCTCGTCGAACGCGGGAACCGGATCCAGGATCTCGAACGTAACCTTGTGGAGACCGGTTCCGTAGGTCGGAAAGGATGGCGTCAACGGGCTGGTAATCATGATCTCCCGCAATCCCGGGTTGAGCTGCTGGGTGACGCTACTCAGGATCTGGCCGTCCACTTTCCATTGAGCCCGCAGGGTACCGCCACCGTTGTAAGTCAGGGTGGCGGCCGCCTGCAGCCCCTTGGCAAAACGGGGAACCGTGATCCGGCCTCCGGAGGAGGGGCGGGTACCGGAAACGTGCAACGGCTGGTTGAACGCCAGCTCCAACCGCACCAGGGAAAAGGTTCCGCCGGAAGCCGGCACAATCGTCAGGGCCACTTCGACTTGAACCGGGGCCGACACGTAATCTGAAAAAATACGGCGATAAAAAAGGCGGCGGTCATGCTTGAGCGCTTCCGCGATGATTCCCGCTGGAATGTTAAGAGATTCCCGTGCCGTCGATGGCACGGCGTTCACGATAGGAATCGAAACGGTCTTGTTTACGGTGCCGAGCACGCGGCCATCCGATGTTTCGAAACGTCCCCGGGGCGACGTACTCGTGTAATTCACGATATCAAAATCGATGCCGGTATAGAGAAGCGGCACCTTCTGGTTGACCCCCGGCACGACCGTGACCGCCGGGGGCGTTGCCCTTAAAGCAAGCGCACGCAAGCTCTGTGGAAAACCTGCGACAAGGAGGAACGCGACACCCACGTATAGAATGGCAGATAAGAGGGTTGGCACACGAGAGCTTTGGGGAAAAAATGTCGCCATATCAAACTCCTAAGTTTATCGACCGTTATTGCAAACACGATTTAAGGGTCACAAACATTGACATCCATCAATGTTCGCAACCACTGGCAAGCATTACCGTCGAAGGGGCGAATGTCCTTTTGCTGCAGGCCTGGATTCTGCTCCGCGGCCAGCGCGAGAATGCCCGCCACAATCGCCGAAGACATGGATGTGCCCGTCAGAAAATTGAACCGTCCCTCTGGAATGGTAGCGAATATGTTTTCGGCCGGGGCAGACACCCGGGCCAACCGTATGGCATGTTCATCCGGGTAAGGATCACCCTTGGCATCCCGCCCGCCAACTGCAATCACCATCGGACTCGAGGCGGGAAACCAGACCGACCGCATCCCCAGTTCATTCCCCACCGGGGCCACAAACAAAATACCGGCGGCGGCGCCCTTCTCCAACAGCATTTCCATCAGCCGGTCGGGCCGTGGCGCGCCAAAGCTCATATTGACGATTTTCGCTTTTTTCATCAGCGCCACATCCAGGGCCTTGACCATAGCGACCGTATCGCCCCGTCCGCCGGGATGTGTCTCGGATACCTGCCGGCACGCCCTCAGGGCCAGCAATTCAACCTCCGGGGCAACCCCTTCGATGCCGAAACCGTTGCGGGAAGCCCCAATGATGCCGGCAACCGCCGTCCCATGGATCTCGGGTTTAAACGGGCTGCTGGCTACCATGTTTTCATTCACCGTCACGCGGTCTATTAAATCCGGATGCTCAACGTCCACCCCGGTATCGACGACCGCGACGGTGACGCCCCGACCGGTGTATTGGGTGTGCAGGCGGTCGAATTGGAAGGTTGCGGCAATCTGCTGCATCGGACATTTGGGGTCACCGAAGGTTGTAAAGACCTGATTGCGCTCCGCCTGAATCACATCCTGTTCTTTGCGTATGGCGTTCACCTGATCGGCAAGATCGCCGTCACTCTCGAACACATAGGTCCGCAGCTTGAGCGATTGGATGTCGAATTGTTCCACCAGCCGCACCTTATATGACTTGGACAAATTGTCTTCTACCCGCCGGCCGGCTTCAGGCCGGACCGTTACGAGGATCTGGCGGTTGATCGTATCATCGCCACGTCTCTGCCCACCCAGAATCCGATAGCTTGCTCTGCTGTCCGGCAAGTCGCCACGGGCATTGGTAATGAAAAACCGGATATCATGAAGGCCGGGGGTCGATGTTGGCAGCACAGCCTGCGCGGGAAAGGCAACCACCGCCAGAGGTCCCCTAACGCGGCTGACAAAGGGCCGCACATCGGCATGGTCAACTTGCCAGTAGCCACGGAGAACCCCTTCGCCTTCAAGCCGGACCTGTGCAACGAGGTTCGGCAGCGTCGCATCTTTTTCAACCACAATGGACGCCCCCTCGTTTTCAAAAAACAGGTGGACGCCCGTCACATGCAATGCGGGTTCACCGCCAACTGGGATACGCCGATAGACGGCTTCGTTTCCGTTCGGCAGCGTGGCGGAAACCGCGTTATGAATCGTCAGACTGAAGTCGTTTTCTTCCGCCTGAACACCGGCCGGGCAACGATCATAGGTCAGGATGCCGAAACGGTAGCCCCCCGGAACAAGGGGTGTTCCGCTGATCGTGCCTCTTGAATTCAGCGCGAGACCCGGCGGCAGAACGGCGCCTTTCGTCAGGGCAAAGCTCACCGGGGGAACGCCGCCCAAAACCCGGATCGTCACGTTAAACGGCCGATCGACCGTTCCCGCCGGCAGGGTCGTTGGGGTTTCGATTTTGAAAGGGCGGCAGGTTGCGGCAGGCTGTTCTTCGCTGGTGGCATTGCCGGACGACGGCATTTGGTGGGTCAGTGGTATGCCCGGCGAGGTGGTTTCAGCATCTTTTTTTAGCGTCAACGGACTGCCCACCACGGAGGGGACACCAGGCGCCATCGTCACCGCCGGCTTTTCAGCGGCAATCGACAATGAAACAGACGCCCACAGCACGAAGAGCGATAGAACGCCAATCACCGTCAGACACCATGGTTTCGTTGGCGAAGGCATCATCATTTTTAATACTTTGGTTCCGCCAGCCGGACGAATTTTGAGTCCATAAGGGTTTTCAGCACATCATCCGGCGACGGCGATTGGGTGAGTTCGATCACGTACAATCCATTGGCCATCGGCCCGGCAACAATACCGGCATCGAGTTGGTTCAGGAGGGCACGGATATCCTTTTCCATGGCGTCCTCCTCAAACACGATGTTGATCTTCAGCACCGTCTCGGTCGTTGCCCCCCCGGACGACAGCGTCTCGAAATCCTGCGTGTCAGGCATCGTGCCAACAAGGGTGACCAGCAGCACCAGCTGAACGGCGGCCACCGCCCAGGCAATCCGGGGAGAAAAAAAAGTCGCCCGGATAAAATCCACCAGTTTTTCAAAAAGCACCCCGGGACCATCCGGAGACGCGGCCTTTTTCTCCTGAGCATCGATATTGTCCATGATCCTTGAAAAAACCCTGTCGCTGGACGGGAAAGGAATCTCTTCTTCGATATCCGGGTACAGCGCGGCAATCTCTTCAAATTCCGACAGTTCCTGCTTTAGCGCAGGATCGCTCGCCAGAGCCGCCTCGAAGGCCGCCCTCTCGCTGTCAGACAAGCGCCCGTTGATGTACAGGGGAATCATTTCTTTTAAGGTTGCGGCATCATATTTCATCTCTTTTTACTCCCAGTTTCCCGATCGCTTTTCGCAGCGCCGCCTTGGCGTAGAACACGCGGGTCTTGACGGTGTTTTCCGAGATATCCAAAATGTCAGCGATCTCCTGGTAGGTCATCTGTTGATAAAAGACATAATCCAGCACGTCCCGGTGTTTATCAGAAAGCATATCCATCGCTTTTTGCAGGAACCGCCGCCGGTCAGCATCTTCCGGGTTGGGCTGGCCGTCATCGGCGATATCCCGGTAATCATCGATATTGGCGTGATGCCGGTGTTTACGAAGCGCGTTCATGGCGAGGTTGCGGGCGATACCGAATATCCAGGTTTTCACCTGGGATTGACCGCGAAACTGGCCGGCGCCTTTCCATACCTGGGTAAACACCTCGACCTGGACATCTTCCGCCAGGCTTTCATCGCGAAGGATCCGGTAAAGATAAAAATAGATGCTTCGCGACATGGATTCGTACAGCTCCCTGAAGGCCGCGTGGTCCCCCTCGGCAACCCTCTCGAGCAAGCGGGTTTCCCGTGCAACCGCTATCCCTCTATTCATGTGTCGTATCCGGTGGCAAAAAGGTTCAAATGGTGCCAGGTTTCGTGTTAAAAAAGCAACATGCGGGCATGGGGAGATGCTGGAAGCCCTCCGGCATTTTCCGGGGGGTGCCCTGTTTTCCAATATCGGATGGTGGTCTCAAAAGGCAGGCGCCGGTGCTTGAGGGTCATCGGGAAAATGGTGCGTATCGTCTTGCCGGACCCGATACAAAAAGCAAGCGCTATCTTTCAGCTGTGAGTATGCCAAGAAGACTCAGGTGTGTCAATCAGCCCGGTGCGGGTCGTTGAGGAATCGGCAGGAAGCCGGCGGGTCAGCCCATCGCGGGTATGGCCATGACGGCCAGCGCGAGTAAAAAGAAAGCGATCATTTCGATGTACATCCGGTAAATTTGCATGACGTCTCCTCCCGTTGCCAAAATGACCATGGCGTCTTTGATTTCAGCCTGTACTTTTTGGTAACGAATGGCGGACGAATGGTTCAAATAAAGAGTGACGATGGCACTCCTTTTGTAAATTAGACGAATGGCACCTTTCCGCCAGGCCACAGTGTTACCTTTTTACCCGATTTTGGCGGTATGACTGTGCCAACTGTTTACAAGTTACCCACGCACTTCTAATTTATCGATATTGAATCAAGTTGAACAGGAAATCACGCATGTTTAAAACTGAATCACCAACACGCCGCGGCATCTTCCCGTCGCCTTGGATCGTCATCGCAGCCGCTGTCATTTTGTTGGTGGTGGTCGTTACGCTGGCGGTGCGCAACATCAACCGCGAAAAACAGCACATGTCCCAAATTTTAAGCGAAAAGGGCGGGGCGCTGATCAAAGCGTTCGAGGCCGGGGCACGCACCGGCATGATGGGCATGATGTGGGGCGGCAACCAGGTGCAGCGCCTGCTGGAGGAAACCGCCCGCCAACCGGACATCGTTTATCTGATGGTGGCCGACCGCGAAGGCCGTGTTCTGGCCCATAATGACCGATCGCAGATCGGAAGCCGCATAGCGGTGGTTCCGACGGCTGAAAAGACCGAGCGCTGGCGGCTCACAACCTTGCCGAACGACCGCCAGGCATTTGAAGTCTACCGGTTTTTCAACCCCTTGCAGGGAGGCGGAAAGGGAAACCGCCACGGTATGGGACAGCGCCGCCAATCGATGATTTGCCCGCCCGGTGCAACGGGGCAAAATACCGGAGATTGGTGTTTCCCGGAAACCCCTGGAAAGGACGACCAGATCATTTTTGCCGGTTTCGACATGACCCCGTTCGAAGAAGCACGCCGGGAGGATATCCGAAATACCATTACCATTTCAGGAATTCTGGCGCTGCTCGGACTCGCGGGATTCATTTCCATATTCTGGGCGCATCACTACCGTAGCGCCAAACGGTCACTCCAAGATGCCAGCGCCTTCGCCCGAGAAGTCGTGACTAGCCTGCCCGTAGGATTGATCGCGACCGACCCGGACGGGCGGATCGCTTTTTTTAATGCGGCCGCTGAGAAAATTACCGGCATCCCTTTCAAGCAGGCGCGTGGCGGTTTGCCGGAAGACGTCCTGCCCGCCCACTGGTGCGGGCTCCAGGAAGCCCTGATCCAGGGTGAAAAGGTGATCGAGCACGAAATGGAATGCTCGTTTGTGCCGGATCGAACCGTTCCGGTGAGCGTCAGTGCCAGTCGCATCATCAACGAAGAAGGGATTTTGGTGGGCCATGTCATCATCCTGCGTGACCTCGGTGAAATCCGGCAACTGCAGGAAGACATGCGACGCACCGAGAAACTGGCCGCCCTGGGCGGGCTGGCCGCCGGTGTCGCCCACGAGATTCGCAATCCTTTGAGCTCCATCAAGGGCATGGCCAGCTACTTCGGCAGTAAATTCCCGGAAGGCAGCGCAGACCGGGAGGCCGCCCGGGTCATGACCGGTGAAGTCGACCGCCTCAACCGGGTCATCAGCGAACTACTGGACTTCGCAAGACCTTCCGACCTCACACGCCGTCCGACCGATATCCCGTTGCTGCTGTCGCATTCTCTCAAATTGATCGCATCGGATGCGATGGCCAAGAACATCACGATCACACAACAAAATGATATCGACCCCGCCTGCCGCCCCGATCTGGACGCCGACCGTTTTTCCCAGTGCCTGTTGAACCTTTATCTGAATGCCATCCAGGCCATGCCGCAGGGGGGGCAGATGCATGTCCATACCCGGTCTGCGAAAGACGGCGCGATCCATTTCCATATCAGTGATACCGGTGTGGGCATTCCGGAGGAAAAACAGTCCCAGATTTTTGACCCTTACTACACCACCAAACCCAAGGGAACCGGCCTGGGTTTGGCCATCGTCCACAAAATCGTGGAATCACACGGCGGACGCATCACCGTAAAGAGTCGTCCTGGCCAGGGGACGCGCTTTCACATTTCACTGCCCCCTTCCGAAAACAGGAAAAACCCAATTGAAACACCGCCCATGGGGTAAAGGAAACACGATGCCACACCAACAGACCCATATGCTGATTGTCGATGATGATCGCGGACACTTAGCCACCTTGAAAACGATCGTAAGCAGCTGGGGCTATCAGGTCACGACCGCCGAAGACGGCTCAATTGCGGTCAAAATGGTAAAAACGCAACCGTTCGACCTGATTCTGATGGACGTCCGTATGACGGAGATGGACGGGATCGAAGCGCTCCGGCAGATCAAGGTCTACAACCCCGCCATTCCCATCCTGATCATGACGGCCTATTCATCGGTCGCTTCGGCCGTGGATGCCCTCAAGGCCGGCGCTTATGACTACCTTACCAAGCCGCTCGATTTCGAAACACTGCGCCTGACCTCCGAACGGGCCATGGAGCACACCCACCTCAGAATCGAAAACCATCGGCTCAAAAAAAAGCTCGGGGACGCGTTCGATTGGCAGAACATCATCGGGACCAGCCCCCCCATGCGGGCCCTCATCGACATGGTGGCCATGGTAGCACCCTCGGAGGCGACGGTGCTGATCACCGGTGAAAGTGGTACGGGTAAAGAGCTGATTGCCCGCTCCATGCACTTCAACAGCAGGCGCCGCGCAGCGCCATTGGTGATTGTCAACTGCGCCGCCCTGACCGAAACCCTTCTGGAGTCCGAGCTTTTCGGCCATGAAAAAGGCGCCTTCACGGGAGCGGATAAACGCCGCGAGGGGCGATTTCGCCAGGCGGACGGGGGAACACTGTTTCTGGATGAAATCGGCGAAACCTCACCCGCCATGCAAGCCAAATTGCTGCGTGTCATTCAGGAACGTGAATTCCAACGTGTGGGCGGAGATGAGACCCTATCTGTGAATGTGCGCATTCTGGCCGCGACGAATCGGGATTTAGAGACCGATGTGAAGAATGGAACATTTCGGGAAGATCTTTTCTATCGCCTGAACGTCGTTACCGTAGAAATGCCGCCCCTCAGAGACCGCCTTGACGATATTCCCCTGCTGGCCCAGCATTTTATGAAGCAATTCGCCGCACGGAACCGTAAAACGGTCAAGGGATTTACCCCCCAGGCCATGGACCTGCTGATCAAATATGCGTGGCCCGGTAATGTCCGTGAACTGGAAAATGCTGTTGAGCGGTCCGTGATCCTTTTGGCAGGCGACTATATCACCGAACGGGAGTTGCCGTTGAGTATTACGCCAACCGAGACGAAGGAACCCTCCCCGCTTGCGGCATCCGAAACAGGCGCTGGTCGTTCGACCGGATCGCAGTCCCTGGAATCCATCGAGAAGGATGCGATTCTGGCCACACTTTCCGAAACAGGCGGCAACAAGAGCGAAACCGCGCGCCGCCTCGGCATCAATCGTAAAACACTTCATCTTAAACTCAAGCGCTATGGTCTGGCTTGAGCCAACATTTCCGTTATCCACAATGCATCAGGCGCATGGCAGGATCAATGCCATGCGCCTGATATGAGTGACCGATCTTTTTCGAACGGGCGGCAAACTACCAACAACGCTGGCCGCCGCCCCCACCCAGGCAATTGCCGTAACCGGAGCCACGGGGCCCTCTGCCATAACCGCCACGGCCCGCCTCGGGATTGATTTTGCGCATGGCCATCATGTGGTCGAAACGCTTTTGCTCCAGATCGGCTTCCAGCTGCGACAACTCTTTGCGGAGACGACTCGCCATAGCGGTATCCGGCGCCTCTTTGGCCAGTTCACTGCGCAGGTCCAGATCTTTCTGATAAATTTCCTGGCGAAGCTCGGCCGTGTTTGCAAAAAAGGATTGCCGCTGTTCATCCATCTGCTTGAACTGCTCGGCCGTCAGAACGGTACCGCGGTCATTCCCTCCGGACCAACGCCCCCCGGGCCCCCCGCAGCCACCAGCACCCGGTCCACGGCCCCATCCGGCAAATGCATTAACACCGTAACCCAGGATAAAAACCAGCGTTGCGATCACAATACCGTTGATCATCATTTTCTTCTTCATGTCACCCTCCTTAATGATGTGCAGAACAATTAAAGGTTGCCTTATGCGTCTACAAAGGCCGTGCCACAATCGTCCGGGCAGCAATCGAAACGGTATTATCCTGTTATTATTGCCTTTATTATCCTTGACACAACCAATCGCCTTTTTACCAACGGATCGACGCCATACCAACTGAGGCGTTTTGCCCCACATACTTTCCATTACAAAGCCCACCTGTGGTTTTTTGACCCATAGCAGCTCTAAGGGACCGCAATATGAACGTCATTCACCTGATGGTTGTCATTCAAATAATTATATTAATTCCAGGCAGATATTGTCGTTATTCTTCGTGTTCATCGGCTTGACACCGTGTTGGCGCTTGTGTCATATTCCGAAATTCTGAATTGGCACAGATAGGATTGTCGGGGCTGCCAGAACCGTTGGAACCGCGACAACTGTTGACGAACCGATCGGATCGCACTGGGAACAAAGGATAATTTATGAGCGAAAGCAATCTTGCCAAAATTCTCAAAGCAGGCCACTTCGCCTTCACCGGCGAGTTGGGACCACCGCGAGGCGCGAATGTCGACCATGTCCGTGAAAAGGCCGCCCCACTCAAAGGTATGGTGGATTCCGTCAACATCACCGACAACCAGACCGCCATGGTCCGGATGTCCAGTTGGGCGGCCGCTTTGATCGCCATTCAAGAGGGGCTGGAACCTAATTACCAGATGGTATGCCGCGACCGGAACCGCCTGGCCATGCAGGCTGATATCCTGGGCGCCTATGCCCATGGCATCCGTAACATGCTCTGCCTGTCCGGTGACCACCAACAGTTCGGCGATCATCCCAATGCCAAGGGTGTTTACGACATCGATTCCATCCAACTAATCGGCATGACCAAACGCATGCGGGATGAGGGCCTTTTCCTGAGCGGAGCCAAAATGGACGGCGCCCCGCAAATGTTCATCGGGGCGGCCGCCAACCCGTTTGCGGAACCTTTTGAGTGGCGCGTTCATCGTTTGGCCAAGAAAATCGAGGCCGGCGCCGATTTCATTCAGACTCAGTGCATCTATAATATGGAGAAAATGCGGGAATGGATTCGGCAGGCCAACGATATGGGCCTTACCGAAAAAACCTACATTCTCGCCGGCGTAACCCCCATGAAAAGCCTTGGTATGGCGCGGTACATGAAGAGCAAGGTGCCGGGCATGGACGTTCCCGACGACGTCATCAAACGGCTCCAGGGGGTCGACAAGAAAAAACAGGCCGATGAAGGCATCAAGATGGCCTGTGAGCAAATCGAAGAATTCAAGGAAATGAAGGGCGTGGCCGGCGTACACCTCATGGCCATCGAATGGGAACACCGGGTTCCGGAGATAGCGGAATTGGCCGGTGTCCTCCCGCGGCCGCAGGTGTGACCGACAGGACGCGGCGCCGGAGCCTCTCGTTCCGGCGCGCTTGCAATCCATCGCCCGGTAGTAAGGGCTGAACGTTTCGGGAGATGTCCATGTACGATTTCATCAGGGGCCCACTGGTGTGGGTGGCCTTCCTGGTCTTCATCTTCGGTACGGCCTACCAGGTCTATCGATTCTACCAATTGAGCCGGCCGAAAGAGCGCTACCGGCTGCGGATCCCCTTCGGCAAACCGCCCAAAGACCCCGACGAAGCGCCTGGCGAACCCACCCTGACATGGTGGCAGCAAATGCGCTTGAGTGTGGTGGGGGTCAACCCGGTCATGGTCTCCGTCACCACGCTGTTTCATTTGGCATTGGTGCTCACCCCTTTCTTCGTTTTAGGGCATAATGTCCTGTTGGATCTGGCCTGGCAAATCAGTCTGCCCAGCCTGCCGGAAGCCGTTGCGGATGGCTTGACGATCGTGGTCATCGCCGGCGGGGTTTTCTTCCTCTTGCGCCGCATCTTTCTGGCACGCGTGCGCGCCATTTCAACCGTTTACGACTACGTGGTGCTGCTCATCGCGACCACCCCGTTTATCACCGGTTTTCTGGCCTATCACCACTTTTTCGATTATGACACGGTGATCCTGCTGCACATCCTGGCCGGCGAAATCATGCTGATGGCGGTGCCCTTCACCAAGCTGGTGCACATGCCCTATTTTTTCATCAATCGGTTCGTGCTGGTACACGAGAACACCTTGGGTGCCGGCGGAAGCCGTACATGGCGCTAAGCGCCGCCTTACCGCGGAGACAGGAATGAGTTCGAACGATCAAGCGCCCATCAATCAGGACGAAGTCCGGCGAATTCTGGATCAACACAAGGACAAAACCAAAACCGCGCTGCGGGTGTGCGCCCACTGCAGCCTTTGCGCAGACAGTTGTTTTTTATACCACGTCCATGACAAGGATCCGCGCTACATGCCGTCCCACAAATTCATCAATTCCCTCGGAAAACTCTATAAGAAAAAGGGGAAGATCGACCGGGCCGGCTTCAAAGAAATCGAGGAAATCGTCTGGCGACGCTGTGTGCTGTGTACCCGGTGCTATTGCCCGTTGGGCATTGACATCCCGGAAATGATCGCGATCGCCCGCGACATCTGCCGCTCGCAGGAAGTCTTCTTCCAGTGGAGCGAACTCGAGCAACCGGCGGAATAGTCATCTTGCCGCTTGGCCTCGGTGGTCCATTGACGTTGATGAGAAAGGTAACGCAACGGAAATGACGTTGAATACAAAATCCCTGGTATGGGTCGCAACTGCTATCCTGGCGGTTATCGGACTGAGTTTATCACCCTTCGCTTTGGCCCAGGACGAAGAAATGCTCCTGAACACCGGTGACGCCATGAAGACCCAACGAACAGCAGTGGTCTTTTCCCATGACTTGCACATGGGACTCTATGAGTGCCTGGACTGCCATCACGACTTCAAAGAGGGCGTCAATGTCCTTGACGAAGATACGCTTGAGGAAGGCAACCCAGATATCCGCTGCTCGGCCTGCCATAACGACCAGGCCGACGTGGATCGACAAAAAGCCTATCACCGCCAGTGCATGGGGTGTCATATCGATACGCGCAAGGCCGGCGATGCGTCCGGCCCCGAACTTTGTGGGACCTGCCATTTATCGGCACGCTGAAGGAACGTAATTCATCCACCTTGGAGGTCGCAAGTGGTTAAAGCCAAAAGAAAACCCCTGGAAGAAATCAAGCAGGCGATTCAGGACTATACCCGTGTGTTGAACATCGGCTGTGGCGGCTGTGTGTCGGTTTGCCTGGCCGGCGGTCAGAAAGAAGTCAATCTGCTGAACGCCAAACTGAATCTGGTTCTCAAAAATGACAACCGCGCCACACGCGTGGACGGGTTTACCGTGGAGCGGCAGTGCAACGAGGCCTTCCTGGCCGACCTGGATGCCCGTGTCGCCCGCTACGACGGCCTGATGTCCATGGCCTGCGGGGCCGGCGTGCAGCTCCTGGCGGAACGCTACCCGGACAAACCGGTGTTCCCCGCGGTCAACACCATCGCCATCGGCATCGATCGCCAGATCGGGGTCTATGAAGAACGCTGCCGGGCATGCGGCGAGTGCGTCTTGGGCTATACGGGCGGCATCTGCCCAATTACGCGCTGCGCTAAAGGACTGTTCAACGGTCCTTGCGGCGGCACCAATGATGGCAACTGTGAAATCAGCAAGGATATTCCCTGCGCCTGGCAGGATATCTACAATCGGCTGAAAGCCCAGAACCGCCTGGATGACATCAAGAAAATCAAACCGGCCATGCAATGGCAGAATCAGACCCGCCGGCTGGTCGTTCAGGACGAATACGCCTCGCGGTACAAAGACAAATAGTCATCAAACGGCACCAACTACAAGACAGCCCAGACCGAATATAAAAAAGCCCTCGACCTGACATCAGGCCGGGGGCTTTTTGGTTTAACCGTTGCTACAGAATGGTGCGTCTTAAGACGCAGGTGACAGCTTGACGGCACACACCTTGTATTCCGGAATTCCGGCAATTGGGTCCAAGGCCGCGTTGGTCAGCTTGTTGGCCGCCCCCTGGGCATAGTGGAAAGGGATAAACACAGTCCCAGTGACCGCTTTGGGGGAAACTTTCACCCGGGCCTCGATCTGCCCTCTACGGGAGGCGATGCTGACGCGGCCACCATCGGCCACGCCGTAGGCGGTGGCATCCTGAGGAGAAATTTCCACGAAACTTTCCGGTGCCCGCTCCATGAGATCTTCCGACCGCATGGTCATCGTGCCGGTGTGGTAGTGGTAAAGGATGCGCCCGGTCGTCAAATAAAGCGGAAACTCCTGATCGGGCACTTCGGCCGGCGGCTGCCAATCAATGGCATGGAACATCCCCTTGCCCCGGGTAAACTGCACACCGTGCAGTACAGGTGTGCCGGGATGTTCTTCATTCAGGCAAGGCCAGTGCAGACCTTCCATCTCGATGCGGTGGTAGGTAATGCCAGCATAGCTGGGCGTCACTTGGCGAATTTCTTCAAAAATGGCCTCACTGTCGGCATAATTCATCGGATATCCCATCCGGCCGGATAATTCCGTCAGGATTTTCCAGTCGTCCCAGGCCTCACCCGGTGCGTCCACAGCTTGGCGAACGCGCTGGACACGCCGTTCGGTGTTGGAAAAGGTACCGTCTTTTTCAGCAAAACACCGGCTGGGAAGCACCACGTCCGCCATGCGGGCCGTTTCGGTCATGAAAAGATCCTGCACCACCATTAGCTCCAGATGTCCCAGGCAATCTTCCGCATGATTGAGGTCCGGGTCGGATACCAGCGGATTTTCGCCGATGACGTACAAGGCTTTCAAGCGGCCGTCATGTGCGGCCGGAATCATCTCGGTGGCTTTCATGCCGATGCTGGTGGACAAGCCCTCCACATTCCAGGCGGTGGCCATCTTCTGGCTGGCGTCATCGTTGTTCACCGGTTGGTAAGCGGTAAAAACATTGGGCAGCCCCCCCATATCGCAGGCCCCCTGAACGTTGTTCTGTCCCCGCAACGGGTTTACGCCGCCGCCTCGCATGCCGAGGTTGCCGCACAGCATGGCCAGATTGGCTAGAGATTTGACGTTGTCCGTACCGGAAGTGTGCTGGGTGATCCCCATGCAGTATAGGATGCTGCCGACCCCGGCCCCGGCGTATAAACGGGCGGCATCAATTAACTGCTGCGCCGGAATACCCGTGATGGTTTCCACGTATTCCGGCGTGTATTTTTCCACCACCGCTTTTAACGCTTCAAAATTTTCGGTGCGGTCTTCCACAAACTGCTTGTCGTGGAGGTTCTCCTTGATAATGACGTGCATCATACCGTTGATCCAGGCTACATCCGTTCCCAGGGTGGGTCTCAGGTAGGTTTCCGCAAATTCGGAAATTTTAATGCGTCGTGGGTCCACGACGATCAAACGCGCACGACCCGATGCAACGGCCCTTTTGACACCGGCGGATATGACCGGATGGTTTTCGGTAGTATTGGAGCCGGTGATCAGAATCACATCGGCCTCCTCGACACAGGCGATCGTGTTGGTCATCGCTCCACTTCCGAAGGCTGCGGCCAGACCGGCCACGGTGGAGCTATGTCAGAGACGGGCGCAATGGTCCACATTGTTGGTTTTGAGCACCGCCCGGGCAAACTTCTGGGCCACATAGTTCTCTTCGTTACTGATGCGGGCCGACGTCAGCAGCCCGATACTTTCCGGGCCATGGTTCTCCTTGAGCGCGGTCAGTTTTTCGGCCACAAAAGCCAGGGCCTCGTCCCAACTGGCTTCTTGGAATTCTCCGTTTCTTTTGATTAAGGGATGGGTCAGACGATCCGGTGAACTGATGAAATTGTAGCCGAAACGCCCTTTGACACACAGGCTGCCGTAGTTGGGGGCCGCATCTTGCACTCCGGTTACTTTGACCACCCGGTTATCGCGCACATGCAGATAAAGCTGGCACCCGACGCCGCAGTAGGTGCAGGTCGTTCGCACCCGTTCGGTTTCCCAGGGCCGCACCTCATATCGCACGGATTTCTCCACCAGGGCGCCCACCGGGCAGGCCTGGACACACTCGCCACAGAAAACGCAATCGGAATCTTTCAGGGGTTTGTCGCCGGCGGCGATGATTTTGGTTTCCGACCCCCGGAACCCGAAGCTGATGGCTTTGTTGACCTGGACGTCGTTGCAGGCCTGAACACACCGGCCACAAAGAATACAGCGGGAAAAATCCCGCACGATAAACGGGTTCACATCTTCTATCGGATAAGGAATGACGGTTCCGGGAAGTCCTTCCCCGGTGACCTGGTAGCGGTAGGCCAGATCCTGCAGGCGGCAATCACCCCATACCGGACAAAGCTGATCACTGCGGTCATCCCTTTCAACCGCCAGCTGGAATTCGGTCCAGTCCTGTTCATCGGATCCCCGGGCCGCACAGTTGTGGTTGCCGGACGCCAGCAGCAGCTTGAGAATCGTCCGGCGCGCCTCGACCACCTTGGGCGATTCCGTCTGGATCACCATGTTCTTGCCGGCCGGTGTCGCGCAGGCCGGCAACAGTGTCCGGGCCCCCTCAACCTCCACCACGCAGATGCGGCAGGCACCGGTCGGTGTTGTTCCCTTCAAATGACACAGGGTCGGGATGTCGATACTGTTGCGGCCGGCCACATCCAGAATGGTCTCGCCCGCTTCGAAGGCGAATTCGTTTCCGTTCATCACCAGCAAATTCTGATCTGCCATGGTTTTCCCCTTTTCCGAGCTGCCCCGCATGATACGACCTTGAAACCAGGAGGGCCCACGCAAGCGAACGCTTGCTTTCACGATTGGCAATCCCTGGATTTCATGCTGTGTAAGATAGGATTTTTATAGAATACGGGGCAAATTGTCAACGAGGGAAAGTGGGACCGGGCACCGCTCTTGCGCCGTAGCGCCAGCAATAGCCGCCGGCTCCCAGCAGGGCCCCGGCCGCGTCCGCCAGGAGGTCCCACCCATCGGCCATGCGGCCGGGGACAAACGACTGGTGCCACTCATCGCTCAAACCGAACACCAGCGCAAAGATAAACGCCGCCATAAACAGAACAAAAGCCCCGTTCAGGCAAGGCAGCGTGGCAAATGCCCGGCAGGCCAGAACACCCAGCACGGCATAGGCTGCCAGATGGATCAGTTTGTCCTGCCCGGGCAGCTCCGGTCCCATGTCGGGCGACGGGAAGGACGACTGAATGAAGATCAGCAGGCAGTAGGCCGCCAGGAGCGACCAGGATAAGACCGCATGACGCAAGGTGGGTTCTCTCTTTTCACTTCTAGCGGGGGCCAAACCGCGTAAAGCCCCCCGCCGATGACCGATTGGGAAACGCTAATCGCCAAAAATGGTAAGATCCAGCTTCCGGTCTCGGATATGGGCCTGAACGGTATCCAGAAAGGCCTCCCGCGCGACGCCGTAGCGCACGTTGCCATCCAGGGTCCGCACGGAAAGCGTCCCGGCGGCCTGCTCCTTGGCACCGATGGTCAGGATCAACGGGATTTGGCGCAGCTGCGATTCCCGTACCTTTTTATTGAGGCTTTCAGCACGATCGTCAAGTTCCACACGCAGCCCGGCGTCCGAAAGGCCATCACGGACCTCGCCCGCGTAAGGCGCCAGATCGTCATTAATCGGCAGCACCACCGCCTGGACCGGAGCCAGCCATAGCGGATACTTGCCGGCAAAATGCTCGATCAGGATGCCGAAAAACCGTTCGATCGATCCCAGCACCGTGCGATGGATCATGATGGGGCGCCGGCGCTGGTTGTCACGGTCCACATATGTCAGATCGAACCGTTCGGGCTGGGACATGTCCAGCTGAATCGTTCCGCACTGCCAGGTACGCCCCAAGGCATCCTTGATATGGATGTCGATCTTGGGGCCGTAGAAGGCACCATCGCCTTCGTTCAATTGATAATCGGCACCATAGGACTCCAGGGCCGACCGCAACCCATGGGTCGCAATTTCCCACTGTTCGTCGCTGCCGATGCTTTTTTCCGGGCGGGTGGACAGTTCCAGATGAAACCCGAGGCCGAAGACGCCATACAGGCGCTCCACCAGGCGCAGAACCCCCAAGATTTCGGCTTCAATCTGATCCGGCATCATATAAATGTGGGCATCGTCCTGATGAAAGGCGCGCACGCGGAAGAGGCCGGACAGCACGCCGCTGAGTTCATGACGATGCACCAGGCCCACTTCCGCCACCCGCCAGGGCAATTCACGGTAGGAGTGGGGGCGGTTCTTATACAGCAGCATGCCCCCCGGACAGTTCATGGGCTTGATGGCATATTCGATCTCATCCACTTCACTGGTGTACATGTTTTCACGATAATTCTCCCAGTGGCCACTGCGCTCCCACAGGTTGCGCTGGAGCATGATGGGCGTCTTGATCTCGACATAGCCGGCCCGCCGATGTTCTTCACGCCAGAAATCCAGCAGCAGATTCCACATCACCATGCCGCGGGGATGAAAAAAGGGCATGCCGGGGGCTTCATCATGAAAGCTGAAAAGCTCCTGCGCCTCACCGATTTTGCGATGGTTGCGCTTGCGGGCTTCTTCCAGGAAAGTCAGGTGGGCCTTCAACTCCTTTTTATCGAAGTAGGCCGTGCCGTAGATCCGCTGCAGCTGGGCTTTGCTCTGATCGGCCCGCCAGTAGGCACCCGAGACTTTCATCAGCTTGAAGGCCTTCACAAATCCGGTGTGGGGCACGTGCGGACCGCGGCAGAGGTCGACAAACTCCTCCTGCCGGTAGAGTGAAATGGTCCCGTCCGGAAGGTCTTGGATCATCTCCAATTTGTAGGGTTCATCTTGGTATAGCCGCAGCGCATCGTCTTTGCCGATTTGCTCACGGCGTATGGGCAGTTTGGCTTTAACGATCTTCTTCATCTCGGCTTCAATTTTTGCAAAATCATCTTCCGAAATGGGGTCCATATCGATATCGTAATAAAACCCGTCTTCGATAACCGGCCCGATCGTCAACTTGGCCGTATCGTACAACCGCAGGACCGCCTGTGCCATCACATGGGCGGCACTGTGCCGCATGATATCCAGCGCTTCGTCATCGCGTGTGGTGATCAAGCGCAAGGTCGCATCGTTATCGATGGTCAGATAGAGATCCTGCAATTGACCGCCGATCTCCATGGCGACGCAATCGCGTGCCAGGCCTTCGGAAATGGAACGGGCCACATCCAGCCCGGTCGGTGCGCCTTCAAACTGCTTTGTGCTCCCGTCCGGAAGTGTTATAGTCACCATAGCGTCCTCGCTTTGCACATAAGATTAGGATGTGTCACATGGACACACAACGATACGAAATCGTTAAATTTAGGAGAAACCAAAGGATGGGTCAAGCAAAATCATGAACCAAACGACACCGGAAGGCTACCGCCTTATCGAACACGCCGAAGACCTGAACGCCGCCGCCCGACAGCTGGCCAAAACCGATGCGATTGCCTTTGATCTGGAAGCGGACTCGATGTATCACTTCCAGGAAAAAGTGTGCCTCATTCAGATTGCCACCGACACCGTCACCCTGGTGGTCGATCCCCTCAAACTGGACGACCTGTCACCGCTGAAGCCGGTGATGGCCAACCCGCGCATCCGCAAAGTCCTCCATGGCGCCGATTACGATATCCGATCCCTCTATCGTGATTTTAATATCGCGGTCTGCAATCTCTTCGACACCGAGCTCGCGTCACGTTTCCTGGGAATCCGTGAATCCGGTCTGGATGCCGTTCTGCAGGCCCGCTTTGGCGTGCACCTCGATAAAAAATATCAGCGCAAAGATTGGTCCAAGCGCCCATTACCCCAAGCCATGATGGACTACGCCGCCGGGGATGTTCATCACCTTCTGCCCCTGGCCGGCCTTCTCGAAAAAGAACTTCTCGCAAAGGGGCGCCTGGCATGGGTGCGGGAAGAATGCGACGTGTTGCGCCAGGTCCGGCCGCCGGAACAAAACAACGCCCCCCTGTTTCTTCATTTCAAAGGGGCCGGCCGCCTGAGCCGACGCAGCCTGGCCGTCTTGGAGGCACTGCTGCAACTGCGGCGCCGGCTGGCCGAAGCCAAGGATCGCCCCCTGTTTAAAGTTCTATCCAACAAGTCGCTGCTGACACTGGCCACCACCATGCCCACAACGCCGCGGGCACTGGAAGAGGCCGGGGCTCTCAGCCCGAAACAACTTCAAATTCATGGCAAAGCCCTCCTCCAGGCCATCCGGCCGGCCCGGGATCTTCCTGATAAGAAACTGCCCGTCTATCCGCGGCAACGATCGCCACGTCTGCCGGCCCGGGTGCCGGACCGTGTCACGGTTTTAAAGGAATGGCGTGACCACAAGGCCGAGATGCTGGACCTGGACCCTGGTTTGATGCTCAACAAAGCCCTGATGCAGGCTATCGCCATTCGCCATCCCCAGAAAATCAGCGATCTGTCGGAGATTCCGGATCTGCACCAGTGGCGCCGAAAGGCATTCGGCCGAGACATCGTTGATATCATGAAACACGTTCGTTAGGGGCATCTATAACATATGGAAAGCGTCGTCCATTTTACATCGTCACAGTACCAGCTCGAGGGTCGCCTGCATAAGGGGGGGGCTCAGGCTGTCGTCATTACGCACCCCCATCCGCTTTACGGCGGCAACCTGCACAACCCCGTCGTCGAAACCATTGCCAGGGTTTTCGGTCAGAGGGGGTACACGACATTGCGCTTCAATTTCAGGGGTGTCGAAGGCAGCCAGGGCCGCTACGATGAGGGCCGCGGCGAGCAGGAAGATCTGCGGCAGGCGGTGGCGTATCTCCAGGAACGCGGTTTCGGCCCGATTGAGTTGTCCGGCTATTCGTTCGGGACGTGGGTCAACGCCCATTGCGCGACCGGCAGCCTTGCCCGAATCACCATGACCATGGTGTCGCCGCCGACCGCTTTCATGGATTTCCGTCTGGTCCAACGCCTGCCGGGCCTTACGCTGGCGATTACCGGCAGCCGCGACGACATCGCGCCGCCGGATACGCTCCGGCGGATGCTGCCCCTATGGAATCCCGCGGCCCACCTGGAAGTGCTGCCCGGGGCCGAGCATTTTTTTATCGATCAGCTGGACACCTTGGCCGCAGCCCTCACCAAGGCCCTTGCCCACCACCACCCTTACGGGGCAGAAGTATAGCGATCTCGACCGGTAGGGGTCAGGCGCCTGGCCATACCCGCACCGGCGCCGATTTGCGCCCCGGCAGACGGTGATAGTGCTCATCCGGATATCCCACCGCAATTGCAGCATAAATCGATTCGTCACGCGGAATCTTCAAAACATCCTTGAGCGCCGATGCCCGCTCGATGGCGGAAACCGCAAAACCGATCAGGCAGGTGCCCAGCCCCATGGCATGTGCTCCGAGCAATATATTCTGAACGGCCAGCAGGGCATCCTCCTGGGGGCAAGCGGCCCCGGAACGCCCCCCCACCAGGATTACGGCTGTGGCGCCGTGAAAGAGCCGATCACGGCCGGTGTGCTGCCAGTCTTGGATACCCTCACGAATGGATGCATAATAATTGCGATAGTAAAAATCCAGTTCGGGCCGCCCGACCCACTTGAGGACAGACCTCAGAAGGCGTTTCTCCGCCAGGCGATTCAGGCGGAGGAAAAAGCGCCCTACCTGCTCAGACAGTTGCTGCACCGCATCCCGGGTTGGCAGGATCGTGAAGGTCCAGGCCTGACAGTTGGACCCGGACGGCGCCGTTTGCCCGATCTTGACCAGATCCTCCAGCATGTTGCACGGAACCGTCTGGGTCGTAAAATTGCGGCAGGACCGCCGGGATCGCATTAGACGGACCAATTCATCCAGAGGGAATTCACCCGGAGGCAACCAATGCGGTGCATGGGAAAAGGTTTCGAAATCCAGCACCGCATTATCCAAGGCCCCGACACGAATGGCCTCCGTCGGGCAAACCGCCGCGCAATGCCCGCAACCCAGCGATTCCTGACCGGTCACGACCGCCTTACCGTCACGCATGGTCAGCGTTTCGGATGGGCATACCTGCAAACAGGCTTCACACCCGACACACTTCTCGGCATCGATCACAACGGTCACGGATCGGTCAATCACGGTCATTCCCTCTGGGCTTCTCTTCACTTTCGACAGGCGGCTCTCCTTCTGAAACCCGTCTGAACGGCACGGCCTGCGACAGACCGCCGATAAAATTGTCGACCGCAAAATAATACAACGCCGCGTGGCTGTCGTCGGCAAGCAGGGTGTCCTTCATTTTTCGAAACGGCACCAGCCCGTGTAGAATCACCCAGAAAAGAAGGGCATGACGCCGGACATTGACACCCCGGAACCGCCCCTGATCGACACCATCCTGCAGCGCTTGTTCCACGACCTTGAGGATCCGAATGCCATGCTGGTCGATCTGCTGTTTAATTTCAGGGGTAAACATGACATCAGCGGCCGAGAGAAAATAATTGATTACATCGAAATAATTTTTATGCTCCTGGCTGAAATTGAGATAGGCCTGGGCAATGTTGTGGAGGCATTCCGTGGCATCGGCGCCCGCTTCGAGCGCACGCTGCACATCACCGAGCAGCAGCTCCAACCCCTCTTCCTGCAGCGCCGCGAAAATCTCCTCCTTGCTGCGGAAATAAAAATAGATCGTGCCTACGGCGAGCTCGGCCTGCCGCGCGATCTGGTTGACCGAAATGGCGTTCAGGCCCTTTTTGAATAACAGCGTCCGCGATGCATCCAGGATCTGCTGTCGCCGCTGTTCTTTCTCTCTTTTGCGTCGTTGCTTGATGCCCATCGTACCGCTCTATCCCGTATCCATTCCTACCCGCGCGCTGCACCGGTCTCGACGATAACTTTGATCGCCTGACCGGTATCGATGCGTTCCCGCAGTACCGTCGGCAGTTGCGCGAGGTCGATCACGTCCGTAATGAGCGGCCGTCCATCCAACCGCCCCTCGGCCATCCAGTCAAGACACTGGCGGTTCTCGGCATGGGTGTTGCTATAGCAGCCGGTCAGCCGCGCCTCCTTGAAATTGAGCGTCATCGGCACAATCGGGGCCGGCGCGAAGATCATGCTGACGACACAAATGTCGCCGCCCCGCGCCACCCAGTCCAGCGCTTTCTGGATATTGTCAGGTACCCCCGAACATTCGAATACGGCGGCAAACCCGGTCCCGGCGGTCAGTTCGAAAACGCGCCGCCCCATTTCTTCACCGAAGGGGTCAAGGGCGAAATCGGCGCCCAGTTCCCGCGCCAGTTTGCGCTTGGACGCCACCGGTTCGGACAGCACAATCGGCGAAACGCCCATGAGGTGCAACAGGCAGACTGTCGCCAGGCCGATCGGCCCGCCTCCCATTACCAAAGCCGGTCCTTCGATGGCATCGATGCAGTTGATGCCATGCAGGGCGGCGGCAAACGCCTCGGCCAGGGCGGCATTTCGGGAATCGACGTCGTGCGGCACCGGAATGAGCATGTCCGGATACACCTTGACGTATTCGGCAAAAGCCCCCGGCATGTCGCCGATGCCAATGGAGCGCCGGCCGGACTGGCAAAAATAAGGACGCCCGGCCCGGCAGTCCCGGCACTGGCCGCAGGCGGTCGGCCGCACGATCGCCCGAGACCCAATGGCCACATCGCGAACGTCCTTGCCACAAGCCACCACCCGTCCGCAGATCTCATGCCCCAGAATCGTATCCTCGGCAAGCCCGCCGGACTTGATGAGGGAATGATCCGACCCGCAAAACCCGACATTGAGGACCTCGAGGAGGACAGCATCCGATTCGATTTCGGGCAGCGGAACCGTTGCAAGTTCCAAGTGGCCACCGCGAAACACGACGGCCTGCATCTTTTGTGGAAGACTCACGTTTCGCCCCCATTTCCGTTAGGATTAAAACCCGGCACAACTGTTCATCGCCTCTTCGTCATCCGGAAGCCTGCGTCGGGTAAAGATGTACGCCGCCGACAGGCCGGAAATGATGTGCCATATGCCCCACCAGGCCACCAGGATGGCCATGCCCCCCAGACCGTCAAAAAAATTAAACACCAAAACCAGGCCAAGGGCGGAGTTCTGGATCCCGACCTCGATGGACACCGCCCGACAATCGCGCTCCGGCAGGCGAAAGATCTTACCGGACCAGTAGCCCAGGTTGAGGGCCAGGAGGTTATGCAAAAACACCGCGAAAACCACCATCCCCACATACGCCAGAAAATACTTCCAGTTGGCGGCCAGGGCGCCGCAGACGATCAGAATAAAGAAAGATAACGAAAAAATCTTGAACGGCTTACGCACTTTGTCCACCAGAGAAGGAACAAGACGGGAGGTCATCAACCCCGCCACCAGAGGAATCCCCAGAATCACAAAGATCGTAATGAAAACATCCTGGGGGCTCAAACTCACCTGTCTCAGGATTTCAGCCGTCGCCGGATTTAACCGCCCCCAAAGGGACAAGTTGAAAGGCGTCATGAAAATCGCCGCGGCCGAGGAAACCGCGGTCATGCTGATGGAAACAGCGCAGTTGCCTTTGGCCAGATAGGTTATGATATTGGACAGGTTGCCGCCCGGGCAGGCCGCCACCAGAATCATGCCGAGCGCCATGGACGGGTAGGGTCGGATCAGCAGAGTCAACAAAAAAGTGAAGGCCGGCAGCAGGATAAATTGGGCCACCAACCCGATGCCGGGGGCTTTGGGGGCGACCACGACCCGCTTAAAGTCC
This sequence comes from Desulfobacteraceae bacterium, assembly GCA_014237395.1. Lineage (GTDB taxonomy): Bacteria > Desulfobacterota > Desulfobacteria > Desulfobacterales > UBA5852 > JABZFP01. Next base: position 197,927 of record JABZFP010000029.1, read on the forward strand.
TCCAGCTTCAAATCCAGCGCCACACCGAACATCATCAAACCGATGGCCCCATTGATAACGAGCAGCCCCTGGGGGTTGAAGTTGAGCCTCACCTGATCGATCGCGGCAATATCCATGTGGCATCTCCCTGTTGGCGCATCCCGGCGATGGGATGGCATGATCTCTGGATTAGGTGGCTTTGTACCCGCCCAGGTTGGCCAGCGCAATACTGCCCGGGCTGATCGTGGTCGGATCCGTCATGACATTGATGCAACAGGTTTTCCCGGAAGCGAAGGCGGCTTCCAGGGCCGGCCGGATATCCGCCGCTTTCTCCACCAGGAAACCCAGGCCGCCGATGGCTTCAACCAATTTGTGGTAAGCAACCTGGCCGATAAAGGTGCCTTCTTCGATGGCATGGCCAATCCTTAATTCCTGGCTGTGCCGGATCATCCCCCATCCCAGATCATTGCTGATCACCACCACCAGGGGCAGGTTCTTGCGGATGGCGTTTTCAAACTCCATGAAGTTGAACCCCACCGAGCCGTCACCGGTCAGCAGGCACACCCGCTTGTCGGGATAACGCAACTTGGCGGCCAGGGCATAGGGCAGCCCCACGCCCAGGGAGCCGTATATACCGTAATCCAAGTAGAGGCCCGGTTTGCGAATGGTGCGGGTCATGCCGATCCAGGTGGTGGTATCACCACCGTCCGCCACGACAAAATCGTCTTCCCGATTCATGAACGCATCGACCTCCCGGGCCAGCCGCAGGGGGTGGATGGGTTCGGCATCGCTTTCCCAGTTTGGCACAGCCTGCGCCTTACCGGTCTCATCGGCCGCATTGAGGGTCGTGATCCATTCCTGGAACTGCTTCTGCAGTCCGGCCCCGCCATCGCCCGCGTCCATGATGCGGCAGCATTCCCGCAGAAACGCACCGGCATCACTGACAATCGGCAAATCGATCGATCGATTGCGCCCTATTTCTTCGGGCATGATATCCACCTGCACCATGCGGGCCTCAGGATTGAAAACATCGCCGAAGATATAATAAAGACCGATCCGGGTTCCCAGCAAGATCACCAGATCGGTTTCGATGTAAGCTGCAAAAGCGCCACCGGGTCGGATTGCCAGGGCCGACTCGAAGCACAAGGGATGTTCATCCGATATGGTCCCGCGCCCGGATAATGAGGTGAATACCGGCACGCCCGCTTTTTCGGCAAATTCTACCAGGGCCTCTTCCGCATGGGCATGCCACACACCGCTGCCGGCAATTATCACGGGTTTGCGGGCTTCTCCCAGCCATTCCATCATTTTTTTAGCATTCACGGCATCGGCCGGTCGAGAAGTGATCTCGGTCACGGGTTTACGGATGTCCACCGGGTTGACCTGGGCGTTCAGCACATCGACGGGGAACTCCAGGTAGACCGGCCCCGGCCGACCGCTGGTGGCGGTCCGAAATGCCAGATCGACGTATTCAGCGGCCCGTTCAGGCTTCAGGCATACAAAGGAGCGTTTCACCATGGGATCGATAACCGGGGCCTGGGACATATCCTGCAGATCGAGTTTCTCCTTGTGATCCAAGCCCACACAACCGGCAATCACCACCAGCGGCGTATTGGAAAAATAGGCGCTCGCCACCCCCGTCAAGGCGTTGGTAAATCCGGGCCCGGCCGTCACCATGGCAACACCCGGCTGGCGGGTCATTTTCCCCCAGGCCTCGGCCATGAAAACAGCGGCCTGTTCGTGACGTGTATCGAAAAGGGTGACGTCCGTATTTTCCAGATACTGATAAAGGGGCGTAATATGCCCACCACTGAGGGTAAAAATTTTCTCGACACCGCGCGCCACCAGGGCGTCCACCACCAGCTTGGCACCTGCTACCATTTCCGTTGTCATCATTAACTCCTTCATTGTTTTCCGCCACAAAGGCCTGAGGGGGAATCTTCCCCGTCTTGGTTTTAGAGTTCCATCAATTGTCCACCGGTCACATTGAGCGCCTGACCCGTCATATAGGACGATGCTTCGGAGGCGAGAAACGCCACCACCCGCCCGACCTCGTCCGGCGTGCCCACGCGGTTGAGCGGAATCGTCTGACGCATGGCCTCGTTGCGCTCCTCCACCGATTGATCCCGAAAGCTGGCTTCCAGTGGTGCCCGCCAGTCTTCCAGATCCGTATGAATCTGTCCGGGACAAATCGCGTTGACCCGGAAACCGGCGCCGGCCAATTCCTTGGCCATGACCTTGGTCATCATAATGACACCGGCCTTGGCCACGGCATAGGCGCCATTGAACAGGGGCGGCACTTTGCCGCCACGCGAAGCGGTGTTGATAATACAGCCCGGCTTACCGAACATGAGCGGCAGGACCGCCCGCGTAACCCGGAAAACACTGTGCAGGTTCACATCGATGGTTTTCAGCCAATCCGCTTCGTCATAGGTGTGAATGGCATTGGGTACGCCGAAAACCGCCCCCGCGTTGTTGCACAAAATATCGACGTGCGGAAACTTGGCCGAGACCGTGGCAACCATCTTCTGCAGGGAATCGTTGGATGTGACATCCACGCTCACCGCCATGGACTTGATCTGGAAGCGCTGATGCAACTCCGCCGCAATCGCTTCCATCCCCTGGACCGATCCGGCGGCCACCACGCCACCGTTGGTGCCTTCCGATCCAAGATCGGCCACCACCACATCACATCCGTTGGCCGCCAGATTTTCGGCAATACCAAAACCAATGCCTGTTTTTTTGCCGGCACCGGTTACCAGCGCTGTCTTCCCCTTCAAATCGGCAAACATTCACCCCTCCATTACGTTGATGTCGTAAAACTGCTTATTGAGCGACGTTCGATTTATGACTGATATATTGTTTTCGAGAAGTGGTCAACAAAATTGTGCGCTTGAATTTACACCTTCAAGAAAGACGCATCAGGGTTGAAGGACGACACGGAATAGACAGGACGGGGCATGTCCGACGCCATGCCACGGGGATATCGGAGAACCGCCAACCAGGCACCGGGCGCAAGGCGCACCGATACCGATGCGGCCTGTCATGACGCCATTAAAAAAGGTCTTGGAAAAACGTTATCAAAGCAGGAGGGCGCATACGGCGATGCGGGGCAAGATAGGAAAAATCGAGAATGCATAAAACCGATCACGGTCATGGCAACCGGTATGCTATGGGGCAACACCACTTTGCAGAAGACGCCGGAACCCCGCCAGGGTGCCTTTCCAGACCGCGTCTTCACCGGCCATCACGGCCACGATAATATCTTTTTCAACACTGACTTCCATGACAAGTTCCTGATCGCCCACGGTGAAAACCGCTTCCCCCCACCGATCGGCCGGCATGCCGGTGATCTCACAATCATAATCCGTCCGCATTTCGGTCGTCATGCGAATGTCACTCATTCGGGCACCTCCGAAAAGGCTGTTTCACAGGAAGCGACGCGGGTATTCGCGCCTGGCTGGCGGTGAGGTTGGTTTACAGCGGCAGAAACACCTGTGTGATGTGTAGGGATACCCCCTTGACCAGGGGGCCGACTATGCCTTTCAACCCCCCGTAGGGGCGCAGGCCGGCGGTTTAAAGCCTCCGGCCCCGGTCGGGATACCCTGAGGGCGAATGCTTCCGGCCGACATGAGCTTCTCGACCCCCTCCTTGCAGCAACAGGGGCAGGCAGGCTCCGGCTCATTCGGTGACAGCATTAGACATTCAAATTCGCTGCCACAGTGCTTGCAACGGTACTCATACAACGGCATACGCCAATCCTCCTCATCCACCCCAAACCCTATGGATCTAAAGTGTTGTGTTTTTAAGCCAACAGACGGTCAGGGCTTTTTGGGTTTGGTGGACCGATACCCGTCTGAATACCATCCGCCCCCTTTGAGCTCAAATGTGCAACGCGACATGATCTTTTGGGCGCGCTGATGGCAATGGGGACATTGAATGGCTTTGGTTCCCATTTTGACCAGACGCTCGGTCACCGTTCCTTCAGGACATTCAAATTCATAAACCGGCATGACGATTCCTTTCCTGAGCGGCATTCGCCGCTGCCTTTTTTAACAAATAATAAAATTACCCCTCCTGACACCCTCTGTCAATTGGAATATTTTACCGGCTGCAAAGGCCGAAAGCGCCTCGCCTTCCCATGACCTGAAACCCGTTCGGGCGTAAGAATTGCATAAACCCCAACCCTTGAAATGGCATCTGCTAACCACCGTTTCGCAGTCCCCCGAAAACCCGATGCAACCGAATCTCACACAACATTTTTCAAACGGAGACCGCCGTATGATCGAATCGGAGTACCTTGAGGAAAACGACAAGCTGCTACAATCATTGAAACGCATCCCCTCGCTGGAACAATTCAAAGAGAACGAACTTCGCATCCTGCTACACAAAAGCAAGATCCGCAAATACCGCAAAGGCGAGCGAATCATCAAAGAAGGCGCCACGGGCGCATGGATCTATATCCTGGTCTATGGCCGCGTCGAGATTATCAAGGACGGTCGCATTATCACAACGACCGACCGGCGGGGGGAACTGATTGGCGAAATCGGTGCCATCGACGGCGCCGCGCGTTCGGCCTCTGTGATGGCCAGCGAAAACACCGTTTGCCTGGCGACCGACACACGCCAGATCCAGCGCATGACCGGCGACGACCGCCTCGCATTCGGCTACATCCTCTATCGCGTGTTTGCGGAAACTCTGGCGGAACGCTTACGCCTCACGACCCAGGAACTCATGCGGGAACGCAACCGCTTCCACCTCAAAAAATGGCTGCCGGGCGGGCGTTGAACCACGGCCCCGCCCTATCTTTTTTTGGAAACGCCCAAGCGGCGCATTCGCGACACGAAGGTTGAACGATTCAGCTTGGCCATTTTAGCGGCCCGCGTAATATTCCAATTGGTCGTTTTCATCAGGTAAAGAACATACTCGCGCTCAACCTCCCCCCAGGAGCGCCGCCCGAATGAAGACGCCTGGGAATCAGCCGGGTCGTCTTCTGAAAAAGGGCGGGTCGGCGGCCGCCGTCGATCCGTCCGACGACGGCGCTGACCGACGTCGGTCATGGGCGGGGGCAGATCCTTGCCGTCGATGAGCTCCTTTTCACTGGTCACCAGGATGTACCGCACAAAATTTTCCAACTCCCGAATATTCCCGCCCCAGCCGTAGGTCGTCAACAAATCCACCGCATCCGCACTCAATTGCTTGGGCGGTATCCGCATTTTAGCCGCCTCATGCGTCATGAAATGCTTGAGAAGCAGGGGGATGTCCTCCGGCCGTTCGCGCAGGGCGGGTAAAGGCAGGGGCAACACGGAAAGGCGATAGAAAAGATCCTCCCGAAAAAGGTCCTCCGCCACCATCTGCGTGAGGTTGCGGTGGGTGGCGGATACAATCCGCACATCGACCTGACGTGCCTTGTTGGCCCCCAGGGGCTTTACTTCGCCGTCTTGGATGACCCGTAGAATCCGTGCTTGCAGGTTGAGCGGCATATCGCCGATTTCATCCAGGAATAAGGTGCCGCCATGCGCCGCCTCGAACAAACCGTCCCGATTTTTTACCGCGCCGGTAAAAGCGCCTTTGGTATAACCAAAGAGCTCGCTTTCCAATAGTGTTTCCGGGATGGCGCTGCAGTTCTGTACCAGGAACGGTTCGTCCCTGCGATGACTCAGATGGTGGATCCGCCGGGCAAACAATTCCTTGCCAGTGCCGCTCTCTCCCGTGATCAGCACAGGATATTCCGTCATGGCATAACTTTCCATGAGGTCATGCGCCTGCTGGAAGGCCGGCCCCTGGCCGATCAAGCGGGATTCGCCCTGAATTTGCTCCAGGGTGTGTTTGAGGCTTTCGGTTTCTGCCAGTTTTTGCCGGTACACCACCGCGTTGCTGAGCGCGATGGATCCGACATCGATCAGTTCCTGGATATTATCAAGGAAGCCACTATCCAGATTCAAACGGGACTTGCCCAGCGTGGTATCGATAATCTGGACAGCGCCGTAGACCGTGCCGCCCCTCAAAAACAGCGGAAAACATAAAATCTTGCTGCTTTTGACATTCAACCCGTCTTCGACCACACCATGATGACGCCCGTCGCCGGGTTCTGCTACGGTCATTTGGCGGTTCTCGATGACCCAACCGACGATACTGGCGTCACCCGCCCCGATGTGAAGCCCCTGGATGGCATCACTTTGTTCACCCAGAGCCTCGACGCATTTATAACCATCGCCTTTTTTGATCCAGATCGATCCCCGGCCGACGCCCTGCATTTCCAGCAGAGCGCTGAGGAACTTGTGCTGTAAACGCCGGGGGTCAAGTTCCTCGGAAAGCGATCTGAACAAGTCGAGATAGGATTTCATAATTTTATTTAGCCTTTTTGGTTATATATAAACATATAACGTTTAAATAACAACATTTTTATCTGGTTGGTTTTTGCGTTTTCATGCTGTCAATTTTTATTTGGCATGAATTCCGATGGTTGAGGGTATGGCCGAAACCATGGCACATATATTGGATACTCAGAATGCCAGACCATGCCGTGAGGAAAGAAATGAAACGTGTAATGCTACTTATTTTTATTGCGATGTGTTTTGTGATGACGGGTTGCGGCACCATGGCCCATATCATGCAATCCACTTTCATTACACAGCCCGATCATGGCGTCTTGGGAAATACAACCGACGAAGTTCAATCGATTGGTTTTCGGGTCTACAACAGCAATCCATATGCCGTTCATCTGGAGATTGAGGAATCCGATCCAAATCAAGAATTGGACCCTCTTAACGGGGATGGCGGGGCGTCTTTGAATGCCTATGCCGCCTGTCTGACACTGAAGGTCATTTTTTAAGCCGAACCCTGTGTCAAAATGACCTTCCCTCCAAGTGCCCCCCATCCCCGGCTCCTCCAGCTGGAATTGCTGACACCCCAACAGGATGCCGCTGGCCTCCTCCCACCCGCGATTGCCACCATTCCCGATAAAGAGCTTTGATCGTCGTCCGCTATTAGGGTATAGGGTAGAGACTGGTTTCGATCCTCTGAATCAACGGATGACGCTCAAAACCCCATGACGTTTTTCCCAATCAAAAACCGCACCTGGAAAATTATCGCCGGCAGCGCCGCAGGGGTCCTGATTCTTGTTGCGGTATTGCTGTTCGCCGCCCCGCCGCTCATTGAACGACAATTAAACCGCCAGGACTTTGGCGCTATCTTTCAGGAAAAGACCGGGGGAACGTTTACCAGTGGCAAATTTCGCGTCCGGCTCCTGCCGGCCCCCCACGTGATTGTCCCGGATGGCCGCATTGATATCCCCGAGCGAATGGGCGGCCTCTGGCGCACCGCGCATGTTTATCCCGCCTTGTCAGCCCTTTTGAAAGGAAGGCTGCAGGTCGGCACCATCATCCTTCAGGAGCCCGAACTTGCACTATCGCTCTCGCCATCGGCGCACCACGATCCGGCCAAACCGTCACCGGCGATTTCGGCCGAAACCCTGGCACATGACCTTCAAAAGGTCTTGAGCCAAATGGCCGCCGTCCTGCCGGATGCCGCAATTGCCATCCGAGGTGGGATTTGCCGCACCAGCGGAATTATCCCGGCGCCGATTCATTTGGAGGGCGTCGATCTTGAGCTTCAATTACCTCCGGACAGCATGCATATCGATTTGCGCTGCCGCTCGAATTGGTGGGCGTCCCTTCACCTGTCGGGAACGCTGCAACCTGAAACCCTCAAAGGGCAACTCCAACTTGCCCTTGACCAATTCAACCCCCAAGCCATCGAACATTTATTTCCCCCTATGGCCTTGCAGTGGGACATCAGCACCGTCAATATCAAGACCACCATGAACCTGACGGGCGTTGAACACGTCAATGGCACCATTCAAGCCTACATCCCGGCGCTCCTGCTCCGAAACGGAGCAAATGGTGTTCCGGTAAAAAATATCCGGCTGAAAACCCAGCTCGCCTATGCCGCCGGCGGCCTCCGGATCGATCTGGAAAATATGCAGGCCGAACAGCCGTCTTTGTCCCTGCGCGGTCAGGCCACGATCAACCCCAAAACCCCCCTGTTCGAAATCGAACTGACAGGCCGGCACCTCACCATTGGCCCACTGCGCAAAGCCGCCATGATCCTGGCCGGCGACGATGAAATCGTTGCCGGCATCTTCGATGTTCTGCGGGATGGTAAAGTGCCATGGATCCGATACAACACGCGGGGCGCGCGCGCCGAAGACATGGGGGTTTTCCGCAACATGCGCATCAAGGGCACGGTTGAAAACGGACGGCTGTTTATCCCGGGGGCCGAACTTGACCTGACGAACGTCCATGGGTCAGCCGACATCGCGGAAGGGATTTTGGAAGGCACCAACCTGCGGGCCGCCTACGGCCAGACAAAGGGATCAGACGGCCGACTCTGGTTGGATCTCGATCAGGACGACGACGTACCGTTTTTCCTGGAAATCGATGTTGATGCCGATCTGGCGCCGCTGCCGGCCCTGCTGCAGCAATGGGTGGACGATCGCACCTTTAAGGAAGAAATGGGGCGTATCCGCGATGTGGACGGAAGCGCCGAAGGGGTGCTCGTTATAGACGGACGTAAAAGCACGCTGGATGTTACCGTGGATGTCTCCCACTGCCGTTTCGATGCCACCTACGATCGTTTGCCATCCAGATTGTCGGTTGCGGAGGGTATGGTCCAGTATACGAACGACCGGATCCAGATCATTCAGATGAATGGCAACCTCGACACGACGCATATCACCGGGTTGACGGCGCACGTCGCTTTCGGCGACACCGCCCTCATCCGGGTCGACAATGCCGCCGCCCGTATCGACATCAACCAGATCAGCCCCTGGCTGGCATCTAATGACATGCTAGACGCCCTGCCTTTTTCATTTCAATCCAAAGACGGCTGGCTCAAATTAAGCCGGCTGGAGATGGAAGGCCCCTTGATGAATCCCGCCCAATGGGCCTTTACCACCCAGGGCACCGTAAGCCGCCTGGGAATTATTTCTCCAGACCTGCCAGGACCGGCCGAAATCGAATCCGCCCGGTTTACCGCCAGCGCCGACAAGCTTGACATAGCCGAAGCCCGCCTTCTGATGGCCGACGCCGACCTATCGGTAAATGAAACCCGCCTTCTTTTTAAAGACGACAAACCCGTGGCCGCGGCAATGACCGTCAACGGCACCCTGGGGCCGGTGTCCGAAAAATGGGCCAGCGACCGCATCGATCTGGGAAGCCCCTGGCGGTTAAAAGCACCCGTAACACTGTCGGATACCACCCTGACCTGGGCCCTGGATGGTGAAAACACCTTCCTCGGCGACATGACCACCGGCGGCGGAACGAAGCTGTCGCTGGACATGAAAATGGAAGGCACGCAACTGCGGCACCAGGCCCTGGTCGTCGATGACCAGGATTCGCACGCCGAACTGCAGATATCCTTCGCGCCCGATCATCTGGACATCGATTTCAGTGGCCGCATCCACAGTGCCACCTTAGAGCGAATGATGCAGGAAAATCGCTATGCCAAGGGAAGAATGGAAGGCCAATTCAAGGCGCGCATCTACCCGACCGATCCCGGCCGCTCCACCGCATCGGGAGCGCTCCAAGCCTATAACATATACCAGCCGTTGCGAATGGCGCACACGCTCCACATTGACGAGCTGTCCCTCAAGGCTCAGGACAACAAGGTCCTGCTTGAACCGGCGGTGCTGGTGGTCGACAATCAAACCCACCGGGTCACAGGCTCGATCGACATCGAAGAGGATGGCTATGTTCTCGACTTGGTGCATACCGCAACAAATTTTTCGCTGTCCCCGCCCGAAGCGCCCTCATCAGGCAAGCCGCCTGCGACACCGGATGCATTTTCAATATGGGATTTACCCCTGCGCGGCCGCATCGTTTCACGACTCGATGCGTTTTCGCTCGGCAAACTACAATGGGCGCCATTTAATGCCACCGTCCAGATCGAGCCCCGAAATTGGCATTATCGCATTGAAGATGCCGCCTTGTGCGGGCTATCCACGACCGGTGACATCCGGATCACCCCGGACAGGATGTCGATCAAGCTGCAGCCTGAAGCGACGGATAAAAAACTCGACCCCACCATGGCCTGCCTGCTGGAAAAACCCAACCTGATTGACGGACAGTTCGATTTGGCAGGCCATCTGGAAACCCAGGGCGCCCCCGACCAGTTGTCCCGCTTCATCGACGGCCAGATGGAATTGACTGCCAAAGAGGGAAGGATTTACCGCTTTCACCTATTGAGCAAGACCTTGGCCGTCGTCAACGTTACGGAACTATTCCGAGGCAAGGTGCCGGACCTGATGGAAGGGGGGCTGGCCTATAATCAAATCAATATCAGCGTGGATATCGCCGACAGCCTGCTCACCATCAAGGAGGCCGTCATCGACGGTGCTTCAGCCAATATTGCCGGCCAGGGCACCGTCAACCTGGTAACCGGGGAGACCGATATGATCATTCTGGTCGCGCCCTTCAAAACGGTGGACGCGCTTGTAAGGTACACACCGATTATCAACGACTGGCTGGGCGGCACTCTGGTATCCATTCCGGTGCGGGTTACCGGTGCATTTGCCGACCCCACCGTCACCCCGCTCTCGCCGACGGCCGTTGGCAGCAGTTTGATGAATTTGATGAAGCGCACGGTCAATCTTCCCATAAAAATTGTTGAACCCCTGTGGAAAAAGGATCCATAGCAAACCATTCCAGAGTCCACTGCAATGGAGTATTGAAGTTCCGCTTGATTTATGGTTTTAATAGGCGGTTTTTAACGGCGGTGCGATGGCAAACCGCTCGTGCACCGACCGGGGAGGAACGATGGGGATCAAAGAGCGCAAAAAGCGCGAAAGAGAAATGCGGCGACAGCAAATCATGGTGGCCGCCAAACGCGTGTTCATCCAGAAAGGCTACGAAAAAAGCACGGTGGAAGATATCGCCAGGGAAGCGGAACTCAGCCCTGGAACGCTGTATCTCTATTTCAAAAGTAAAGATGAACTGTACGCCTCACTTTGTCTGCGCGTCTTGCGGTTTATCAATGTCAAAGTCGATCATGTCATCAGCGAAGAAACCACCGGCTACGAAGAAAAACAGCTCGGGCTTCTGAATGCCATGAAAGACGTTTACGCATATGACCCCTTGATCCTCAACAACATGTTTCATCTACAGTCCAGTGACACCCTGAAAACCCTGTCACCGGATTTACTGGAAGAAATCAATGTACTGTCGCGCAAAGCCCTGCAATCCATGGCCGGCATGTTCAGACAAGGGGTCAAAGCCGGTCGCATTATCGACCGCAACCCACTGGCCCTGGCCGATATTCTCTGGGCGCTCTTCTCAGGCATTGTTTTATGGGAAGAAAGCAAAAAAATGATCAGTGCGGATCGCAGTCATCTGGAAAAAACATTTGAGGTGGCCTTCGATATCTTCGGCCGGGGGCTTCGTAAAACAGCACACGAAAACAGTCCTTGATGTGACGCGATTCATACGGCAACGGTGAACACCTTTGACGAAGCATCGCAGCCAGACACGTTACCCTGCAGAAAGACCGTGGCGGCCCGCGGCGTTGCTGTTGCTCATCATCCTACTGCCAGGGTGTGCCCGCAGCACACCTCCGAAAACCGACAACATTCTTGCAAGTGGTGCTATTACAGCACTTTCCGAACCGGTGGACCTGACGTACCGGCCGTGCCGGCTGGATTTTTTTCATATCACCCGCTTCGAGGAAACCGACAACGCCGTTTCTGCCGAAGCGGGGAACGCGCCTGCAAAGGGATACAATCGGGTGGCCCGTGGAACGATTGAGGCCACACCGTCCACCTCCGGGCTTAACTGGCGCCTGGATGTAACCCGCATGGAGGTCAACGGCAACCAGACCAGCCATCGGCAAGCTTCATTGACCACCGGGCAGTTCGCAACCGATCACCGTGGCCAAAAAAGCCAATGGCAAATCAGTCTGCCGGCCTATGAAGATACGGGTGCCAGCCGTTTTTTTTCCCCCGCACGTTTGGCGGGTTTGAAAGATGACACCCGGGCACTGGCCGATGATCTCGTACCCTACCGGTTTACGGGCCCGGTCCGGACCGGTGACCGGCTATTACGAATAAAGGCGCATGCCTTGCCCCAATTATTTCAGCGCATGGGCATCAATGGGCGGCCCCAGGATCTTATGCCGCAACTGGACGAACTGGTTCTTGCGGTCGAAGGGTGGCGGCCATATCAGGGGCGGCGGATACTGATGGCCAGCGGGGAGCACCAGATAGAATTCGATACCGACCGCCCCCCTCAGCACCACCGTCTGGAAATGGTGGCGGTTTATACCATCGATGAGGCGACATCCTGTCCCGTAACCGGGTTTTTGCATCTGGACCTGCAGACGACCTATTTGTCCTACACGCGCCATGCGATTTTAAGACAAGAATGGGGTTATCAAAACGTGAAGTAGTGTTCATCCACCAAGGAGGTAAAGAATGGGTATGACATTCAAGCAGGGCGATTCGGAAGAAGCTTACGAAGACTATGACGCATATGCTGCCCTCAATCGCCAAAGTCTTCTCCGCAAACCATTTGTTCCCTATGTCGCCGCCGGTGTCGTCGCGCTCGTGGTCATTCTCGGATTTACAATGTTCGGAACGAGCGCCAAGGACAGCGCCTTGGCCGAAGAAGTCGCGCTTCTGGCAAAACATCTGGATGACATTGAATTTCGGCTGGGCAACCTTGAGCAGGCCAACGCCGGTGAGGAAAGTCTCGCAACGCTGCGGGAAAACCACGAAAACCTCAGCCGCCAATTCCAGGCCTTGGAAGCCAAGCTGGGCCAGAGCCTGAACCAGATCAACGGCAAGCTGGCGTCCCTTGAAAAAAGTGCGCAACCCGCTGCTAAAGCGACTGCAGCCCCGCCCGCTAAAAAGAAAGCCAAAGCCGCACCCGCCAAAATCCATGTCGTCAAGGCCGGTGAAACCCTTTACCAAATCAGCCGCCAATATGGATTGACGGTCGACCAACTCAAGAAAATCAATAAAATGGGCACCGATGTAACGATTCGACCCGGCCAGGAGCTTAACGTGAGCGCACCTTGAAAACCGGACCCGCTGATATTCTGCAGCGGCTTCGGCTTGGGCCGTCTGACAGACCGGCTTGATTCAGCGGCGTTTGCCAGGGCGGCCTGATCCTTCGGCTGAAACGACGCACACGACGTCGCCCCCCCTGTTGGACCCCGCACCACTCGGTCGCGACAGAGGGCATCCGCCGGGGCCATTACCCATCAGGGACCCGTCTGACCAGAAAGAACGCGAATGAATGCGATTGTTGACATCTGCCTCGACACCACCGCCATTCTGACCATCGTTTGCGGTGCCGCCGGTTTGATCTTTTCCTTGAGCCTGATTTTTTTTCCGGAGCGGATGCGGGCGATCGACGCATTCCTCAGCCGCACTTACCATCTCAAGGAACGCCTGGCCTATTTTGACCAAACCATTCGCAACGAGTTGTTCATCTACAGACACCCGATAGGTTGTGGGTGTTGTTTCATAATCGGATCGGTGGTGACGCTGATTTTCCTGTTCACCCAAATGGATGTCGTGCGCCTGCTGGGTGTCCTGCAGATTCAAGACACCCAACGCCTGCTGTGGGAGATGGTGTTGGAAGGGCTGGTCATAGCAGGAAAGCTCGCCGGTGCGATCGGGGTCGTCATCGGCCTATTTCTGATCATCGCCCCCGGCCGCCTGCAGCGTATCGAAAATCGATTGAATTCATGGGTTGCCACTCAGCCGCTGGTGGATCGGCTGGATGTATTCAACCACGTCGTCAATGTGTTTTCCTTTCGCCATCCCATCCTGATCGGATCGATCGGGGTCCTGCTGTCCATCGTCTTGATCGCGCTGTCGATTTCAAGCTTTTTCTGAACCATCCCAAAGCGCAAAACTCAGTGCGCATGGTTTCGCAGCCGCCCCCTGTATTGACTGAGATAAATCCCGATGAAAACCAAGCCCGACGCGACATACTGAAAAAAAGAAAACCGTTCACCCAGGATTAAAGCGCCCAGCAAAACGGTAAACACCGGGACCAGATTGAAGAAGACGGATGTCCGGCTGACGGGAATCCGACTGACGCCATAATTATACAACCCATACGCCCCCAGCGTGACCACCGCGCCAAGGTAAACAATCGCCAGGGCCGGAATCACATCAAACCCCTTCGGACTTGCGGTTGATGGCAGGAATAGAAAAGGAAAGAAAAACACGGCCCCCACGAAGGCCTGTACCGCCGTCAGGAAAAAAGGGGAATAACGGGCCGTCAGATGCTTGAGGCTGATTATATACCCGGTGGCGCAAACCATGGCCATGAATTCAAAAAAGTTCCCCACCATAGGGTTGGGCGCGTCCATTGACGGTTGACCGGCCATACTCAACCAGCAGGCCCCCACGATCGCCACCGCAAAACCGACCACTGTCCGAACGGTCAAGATCTCTCCAAGTACCACCCGGGCCCCGACGGCGACCATCAACGGCAGCATGGCGGTAATCATACCGGCCTGCGACGCCGTCGTGAGCAGCATCGCCCGGGCTTCAAAAAGGAAGTAGAGGCACGGCTCGCAGAACGCCATAAAGAGAAGCGGGCGAAGATCCTGACGAAGAAAAGGCATGGCCGATCGGAAGGTCGGAATAAACGGCGCAAAACATATGCTGGCAACGACCATGCGGCCAAAGATGACCACCATGGGATCGTAACCGCGAAAGGCCAGCTTCAGGGCCACGAACGAGCTGGCCCATAACATCATGGCCAGAACGAGTCCGATGTAAGCCAATACCGGCGATGACCAGCGACGCATCATTTATAAATCTCTCCCTGAAAGTCCAAGCAATCCTTCCGCCGTTTATCCGAAAAAGGCTTCGGACCACCCAGCGGCCGTCCTCGTTGTCACCACCCAAAAATATCGTTCGAACCTGGACTTCCCGAAAAGAAGCGCATACATTGCCAAAATGAATCCAGCATCACCATCGCAAAGCGCCGCGCCGGGCAACCTCCCGGCAACCCACTGTCTTTTTTATCTGGCGCCGTTGCGGGGTGTTACGGACGTCATCTATCGCCAGACCTACGCCGAACATTTCAGCGGCATCGACCTGGCAGTGGCGCCCTTTGTCACAACGCATGCCGGACGGCGCATCAAACCCGTCCATGTGCGCGACCTGCAACCCGAAGAAAACCGGAAGATGCCGGTTGTCCCTCAAGTATTAACAAAAAGCGCGGAGGATTTTATCACCCTGGCCGATCACCTTTTCGAGATGGGGTACGGCACCCTCAACCTGAACTGCGGATGCCCTTTCCCTCAAGTGGCCAACAAAGGCCGCGGTTCCGGGCTTCTCTGCGACCCGGACGGATTGGATCGCCTGTTGGACACCGTGCTGTCGCATATCCCCAACCGGCTGTCCGTCAAAACGCGTCTGGGGCGCCATGATGCCGCTGAGATCCGCGCGATAATGCCGATCTTCAACCGCTATCCCCTGGAATCCGTCATTGTCCACCCGCGAACCGGCCGTCAGATGTATGCCGGCACACCGGATCTGACCGCTTTTGAGTGGTGTCTCGCGACTTGTCGTCACCCCGTGATTTACAACGGCGACATCACCGACCTGGCAGGCTTCCACCAATTGGAACATCGGTTTGAAAGCGCCGCCGGCTGGATGCTGGGCCGGGGGGTATTGGCCAACCCGTTCTTGCCGGGCCTGCTGAAAAACAGCACGACGATCGATGCGGCCCTGAAAACGGATCGCTTCCGGCAGTTTCACGATGTACTTTTTGAACGCTACCGCATTCGCTTGAGCGGGCCAGGCCATCTGCTGGACCGCATGAAGGGGCTGTGGAAATATTTCGCGCAGGGATTCCACGGCAGTGAAAACGGCCGCAAGCGCATTCACAAAGCACGCTCCATCGAACAGTACCGGGCTGCCGTCGCCGTCTTTTTTGACAGCGGCCTGGATTGGATGACGTGAAGTGTGCCAGCCCCGGTGCCGGTTGCTCTGCCATCAGCGCCATGACCCGATCCGCAAAAACCCCCAGAGCTGTGAAAAGAGCATTCCGAACAGCATGAGCCCACAGCCCAACAAAGACCGCGCCGTCAATACTTCATTGAGGAGCCACCACCCCCCGATTGCGGCAAACACGGCTTCCATACTGAGAAAAATCGCAGCGTGAGCGGGATGGGCGTCTTTCTGGGCCACCACCTGGAGCGTGTAGGCCACGCCAACCGACCCTATCCCACCGTAGAGAATCGGGATCGCGGCCTGGCGCAGGCCATCCCACGTCAGGGTCTCCATCGCCACCGCTGTCAGCAGGCTCAGCAGGGAGCACACTGCAAATTGCGTGATGGCCAGCTTCAGGGCATCCATGCGCGGCGACAGGCGGCCGATAATCAGCACGTGCGCGGCCCAGAAAAAGGCCCCGATGAGCACCAGCAAATCCCCCCAAGCGATGGTCAATTCTTCGGTGATGCTCAGAAAATAAAGCCCGATGGCTGCCAGAAGCGCGCCCAGCCAGGTTCCCATATGGGAGCGCTGGCGCAAAAAAAGCCCCATGAGGGGGACGATCACGACATAAAGACCGGTGATGAATCCGGCATTACCGGCGGTCGTGTAGACCAGGCCGACCTGCTGCAGGGACGCCCCCGAAAACAGGAACAGCCCGGCCAGCCCTCCGCCCCAGAAGATCGTTCGCCGACTGGCCCGCGGCACCAGCGCCGACGCCGGTGAATTCTTGCGTTCCATCAGAAAAAGCAACGGTACGAGGGAAAGGCTGCCCAAGGCAAAGCGCACCCCATTGAAGGTGAAAGGCCCCACATAGTCCATGCCGACCCGCTGGGCCACAAAAGCAAATCCCCAGATGGTGGCGGTCAGCAGCAGAAGCGCATCGGCACGGTAGGTCCGGACATCCATGAGGCATTCCTCTTCCCTTGGTAAACACCGAAAGGCGGACCATACACGGCGGATCAACCGCCGTCAACTGCTGAACGAGGCCTTGTCCGGGAAGATTACATGTGGCGTCGCAGGGGAAAAGCGGGTAATTCTTCCGCGGGCCTGAAATGAACCACCAGGATGCCGGCCACGATACAAATCAGCGCCAGCCAGAGATTGGGACTGAGGGGTTCGTTTAAAAGCAAGCCGGAGAGGACCAGGCCCACCAGCGGCATGATAAAGACAAAGGAATGCAGGGTAACGGCCCCGTATGTCTTCAACAGGCTGTTCCAGGCGATGAAACCGAAGGAGGCCGTTACAAATGTCTGGTAGAATAGGGCCGCCAGCGCCCGCACGGAAAAGGCCTTAACGGCGGTCTCGTCAAACCAGCAGGCCCCCACCAGAAAGAAGGGCAGACTGAACAGCATGGAATAAAAGACAATATGAAACGGATTAAAGGTGCTGATCACGCGTTTGATGTAGACGGCATTGCCCGCCCAGATGCAGGTGGCCAGGAATACCATTCCGTCGCCGATCCGGATATCGCCGGAAAGCACCTCCTTCCCGGAAAACACGCAAACAACGCCGCCGAAGCCAAGGATCAACCCGATCAGTTTGCGCCGGGTGATCCGATCCCCGGGGATGAAAAAATGGGCCAGGACCAGGATCAGAAAGGGAAGCATGTTGATGAGCAGCGTCCCCCGCGAGGCATAGGTACGGCTCAGACCGACGTAGAAAAGGGAGAGTTGCGCCGTAAACAGGATGGAGTAGACCAGCAGGGGTTTCCACTGCCCGTCTGCCAACCGGAAGGAGCGGCCCCCCAGAAACGCCCAGAGCGCGATGGTCATGGCCGCCAAGCTGAAGCGGATGACGGCGGCGCTAAAGACCCCGAACCCTTCATAGGCCACCTTGATGGCGACGGCATTGGCGCCGAACAGGATGCACAGAAGAACAATCGCCACCCCGGCCCGCAAACCGACGTTAGGATTGGAGGGTATGGTTGTGGCGTCCGACGATCGGTGGTTGCTTCCGACATTCATGGCAACCTTTCATTGTCGAAATTTTCAAGCGACTGATAATCAAGCAGAAACCGCAAGAATGCGATGCCGTCACGGGCCACGGCATGGGTCCCGGTTCGTTCGGCGAATTCCGGATCAAAGCGATAGGCGGCCCCGCCCGCAATCAGGGTCGTCCCCGGCGGCAGCGAACGGGTTATGTGAATCAGGGCATCATCGGAATCGAACTGCAGCACGGTCAGGCCGAGCAAATCGGGTTGCCGTTCCCGGCAGGCTTGCACGATGGTTGCGGGAGCCTGCAGCACGCCCAGGGAATGCACGGCCACACCGACCGAGGCCGCCAACGCTTCGATGATATCGAGACCGTGCCCCCACCCGTCGTCCAGGGTGGCCGTGATCATCGACGGCGGCTGCGGCCACAAGCCGCCCCACTCTGATTGGCGACGCAAGGCCTCGAGCTCCCGGGCCATCGAGAAATAGTCCTCCCGGGACGGTTTACCCCGCCGGGACCACTGCTGCAACAGGTCGGTCAAACGGTCACGCAACGGTAATGCCTGCCATGGATAGTCATTGGTCTTGATCGTTACGCCTTTGCCAGTAAATCGAGCACCTCGGCGCACTTTTCGGCGGATCGTTGTACCAATTTCTCCGCCGCTTCGGTCATCGATTGTTTGAAAGCGGCATCCTCGATATCCTCAAGATTGATCAGCACGTTCCGGTAGGCGCCCCAGATCCCGGCCGCCAGGGCTTTCGCACCGACTTCGACATCCGAGCGCGAGGCCGGGTTGCCGTGGCGGGCCACGGCGCACAACGGCGCCCATACGCTGTCGCCCAGTTGCATGGTCTGGAGCGGCACCGCCACTGCCGTTTTGAGGCCGGCCTGCATTTTCGCATGGCGGGCGGCTTTTTCCGAAGCCGTCTCCTGGGGCATCCGGACACCGTCCATGTAATCGCTGAAGGCGGCCGTGTCGGCATCGATCATCGGGATGAGGCGCTGCACGGCGTCATGCAGCACGGGAATCACCTGCCGCATGTCACGATCGACCGCTTCAAACTTGCGCACCCCGTAAGTCAGCTTGGCCACCATGGCCCCCAAGGCCGCACCAATCGCCGCCATGGCCGCCGAGGCCGAACCGCCCCCGGGCGCCGAGGTACGCGCACCGATCTGCTCGATAAACGCCCGCACACTGGATCCGGCCAGGGGTTCTTCGGGGGGTTCGGCAACCCGGTATTCGATGATTTTTTCAGCCGGATCGAACGGCGCCACCGCGTTCAACCCCAGGCGGTCCATCACCAACCGGATCTTCTGGTCCTCTTCATAGATCAACAGCTCTTCCTTGGCGATGTAAGCGTCCGCCGCCATCAGCATGGCTTCCAGCGGGAGAAGACCGACGACTTCGGAACCCGTTACCGCGACCTTGAGCTTGGCCGCCTCTTCTTTCACGGCCTCGAAGAAGACATGGGGCGGCGTCACACGATAGTCGGTCAGATTGACCGTCACCTGGGCCAGGTTATAGTCATCCACGAACCAGCCCATCCCCTTGACCGCCTTCAAACGCCCCGGCGCTTCGGGACCGCGGCCGGCTTCGCGCAGATTGAGGGCGATACGATGGGCCTGATTGGGGGTGCCGAGAAGGTTGACGTTGTAGGCGATCAGAAAGTTGCGGGCACCGGTAACAGTGGCGCCCCATTCCGGCACGAACCGGTCCGGACCGAAATCCGGTTTCCAGGCCGGCTGCTTTAGTTTTTCCGCCAGCCCTTCATATTCACCCTCCCGAATCTGGGGCAGGGTCCGCCGGTAGGCTTGCTCCGCCGCGGCTTCGTAGAGAAAAAGGGGGATTTCCAGTTCTTCCGCCGCCTGCTTCGCAAAGTCGCGGGATACCGCCACGCATTCCGCCATGCTGACATTGGCCACGGGCACGAAGGGGCACACGTCCAGCGCTCCCATGCGCGGGTGTTCGCCGGTGTGCGTGCGCATGTCGATGCGGTCGCGGGCCACCCGCGCCGCATTCAGGGCGCCCTCCACGACGGCTTCGGGACCTCCCACAAAGGTAAATACCGTGCGGTTGGTGGATTTCCCGGGATCCACGTCAAGCAGGGTGCAGCCGGCAGTGGACCGGATGGCGGCGGCAATCGCTTCGATGACGCCGCTATCCCGGCCCTCGGAAAAATTGGGAACACATTCGATGATTTTCGGCATGCTTTACCTCACCATTCCCACCGCGTTTTCGACGGCGTCCAGAATCACGCCGCTGCGGATCAGGTCCACGATTTGCGCCACGTCTTTGGATAAGATGCGATCGTCCTCCAGGTACGGCACGGCCTTACGAATGACCGCGTAGGCCGCCTGGGTGCCGGCACCGGGCTGCATGTTGGTAAACAGATCCAGGGCCTGGGCCGCACACATCAACTCGATGGCAATCACGTTTTCCGCATTTTGAACGACTTCCCGGCACTTGCGGGCGGATATCGTTCCCATGGAGACGTGATCTTCCTTGTTGGCCGACGTAGGGATGGAATCCACCACGGCCGGATGGCTCATCACCTTGTTTTCCGACACCAGGGCGGCCGCAACATACTGGGCGATCATGAAGCCCGAATTCAGGCCGCCGTCTTTCACCAGAAACGCCGGAAGACCGCTCAGTTTGGGGTTGACCAGGCGTTCGATGCGGCGCTCGGAAATGTTGGCCAGCTCGGCCACAGCCATGCACATAAAATCCATCGCCAGGGCCACCGGCTGACCGTGAAAATTGCCCCCCAGGAGAAAATCGCCGCTGTCCGGATGAATCAGGGGATTCCCGGTGGAGGAATTCATCTCGGTTTCCAGCACCGTTTGGGCATAAGCGATGGCGTCGCGGCTGGCGCCATGGACCTGGGGCGAACAGCGCAGTGTGTAGGCGTCCTGAACACGCTTGCAGTCGCGATGCGAAGAGATAATTTCACTGTTGCGTGTGATGCGATCCATGTTTTCGGCTGCAACGGCTTGACCCGGATGGGGGCGCATCTGATGGATGCGGGGATCGAACTCGGTCTTGCTCCCCATCAGGACTTCCAGACTCATGGCGGCGGCCAGATCCGTGTGACGCGCCAGGCGCGCCGCATCGTAGACCGCCAGGCCGCCGATGGCGGTCATGGCCTGGGTGCCGTTAATCATGGCCAGCCCCTCGCCGGCTTCCAGCTTGAGCGGCGCCAAACCACAGATTTCCAGAGCCTCCCGGCCGGAAATCCGACGGCCGTCAAAAAAGGCCTCCCCCTCACCGATCAGAACCAGACCCACATGGGCCAGGGGGACAAGATCGCCACTGGCCCCCACGGACCCCTTTTCCGGCACCACCGGAACCAATCCGGCGTTCAGCAAACGGATCCAGGCGGCGGCGGTTTCCGTTCGCACCCCCGCATTCCCACGGGCAAAATCTTTCACACGCAGGGCCATCATGGCCCGCACGATGTCGAGGGCCAGTGGTTGGCCCACCCCCACGGCGTGGCTTTTCAGGATGTTGAACTGCAGCTGGCGGGTATCCCTTTTGGAGATGGTCACGTCACTCAGAGCGCCGAATCCCGTTGTCACACCGTAAACCGTACGTTCTTCGTCCACCCAGCGGCTCACCAGCTGCCAGGCCCGGCCAATCCGTTCCTCAGCCCCCGGGGTCAGCACCACCCCTACCCCCTGACGGGCGATCCGCACAAGATCGTCCAGGGTCATCCCCTCCATTCCCAGTACGATGGTCTTCATCAACCCTCCCCCATTGGCATCATGAAATCGTTTAAATGATGAGATGCGCATCATCCGCTGTGATGCGAAACCGGCTGCCGATCCGGAAGCGCGTGGCCGGATAAACGAACCGGTTGCGGGTCGCCACAGCAGGCCCTACCCAGGTCGTCCGGTACAATACCAGGCAGGGTTCATGGGCCGGCATGTGGAGCCGTTTGCGGACGGCGGGATCGGGCATCATGGCTTCCACCACGTGCTCCGCTTCGGTGACCGGCGCAATTTTTAAAAGATATTCACTGGGGGTTATCCGGTCAAAGTCCTGCTGGAGGAATTCCGGCGCCACCGCCGGATTGACAAAACGTTCCGCATATTGAATCGGCACCCCGCGATCCCTGTGCACCAGAACGGCGTGAAAGATCGGAGACCCTTCCGGCAATCCCATGATGGCCGCAATCTCTTCCGGGGCGGGTTCTTCCTGCAGCAGCAGCACTTCACTGCTGTGGATCCCACCCCGGCTTTTGATCTCGTCGGCAATGCTGCGGACGGTCAGGAACGCGGCCTGCGGTTTCTGGGCCGCGACAAAGGTGCCCACCCCCTGGACCCGGTAAAGGCGGCCTTCATGGGACAATTCACGCAAGGCCCGGTTGACCGTCATGCGGGAGACGCCCAGTCGTTCTACCAGGGTATTCTCCGAAGGGACGCGATAGTGGGGTGGCCAGGCCTGGCGTTTGATCAAGTCCAAGACATACGCTTTGACTTCCTGGTATAGCGCCCGCCGTGGCCGCTTGGGCTCATGTGGATCCAGTATCATCGAACTTCCCGCTTTTTGACCGGCGCGAATCCATGCCGTTCTTCCGTCACCCCGACCAAACAGTCTTGACAGCACGAATTGCAGTTGTATATACAAGTATATACATACACAAAGATCGTGTGTTGTCAATACCATCTACTGTAATTTCAATTAGTTCAGACGTAAAAACAGCTGGGGATGCGGCGGCTTTCCGACGCACGGTGTGCCGTCCGTCGATACCGTCACCACCCAATCCAGCAAGGGAGGTCTCCCATGGTTACCAATCAGGACATCCAGCAGGCCATGCACATCCGCCTCGAAGACGTGTTCGATGAGATCCCCGGACCAGCTGTTTTCGAGGACGGTATCCGGCGGGCGCCGCGCCGCAATGTGCGCCTGAGCCGGGATGAGACCGTCTTGGCACTGAAAAATGCGCTGCGCTATATCCCGCCGGCATGGCACGCCGCGCTGGCCCCGGAATTTCTGGAAGAACTCCAGACCCGGGGGCGTATCTACGGCTACCGCTTCCGCCCCCACGGGCCGATCCGCGGTCGGGCCATCGGCAACTACCGCGGCCGCTGCACCGAGGGCAAAGCGTTTCAGGTCATGATCGACAACAATCTCGATTTCGAGATCGCCCTGTACCCTTACGAACTGGTCACTTATGGTGAAACAGGGCAGGTCTGCCAGAACTGGATGCAGTACCGGCTCATCAAGCGCTACCTGGAGGAACTCACCCGCGAACAGACCCTGGTCGTGGCCTCGGGCCACCCCCTGGGCCTTTTTGCATCAACCCCCGGCGCCCCGCGCGTGATGATCACCAACGGGCTGATGGTGGGCGAGTTCGACAACGCCGAACAATGGAACCGGGCCGCCGCCCTGGGCGTGGCCAACTACGGCCAGATGACCGCCGGCGGCTGGATGTACATCGGCCCCCAGGGAATTGTGCACGGAACCTACAGCACCCTCCTCAATGCTGCCCGGCTCAAGTTCGACATGCCGGAAGAAGGCCATCTGGACGGCCGCCTGTTTGTCTCATCCGGATTGGGTGGCATGAGCGGCGCCCAGGGTAAAGCCATCGAGATTGCCGGCGGAGTGGGCATTATCGCCGAAGTGGACGCCTCCCGGATCCGAACCCGCCATGAACAGGGCTGGGTGAGCCGGGTCGTGGCCGATCCGGCCGAGGCCTTCCAACTGGCGCGGGCCTGCCAGGCGGCTAAGACACCCACGGCCATCGCCTTTGAGGGCAACGTGGTCGATCTGCTGGAATATGCCGTCCAACACCAGGAAACCATCGATCTCCTCTCCGACCAGACCTCCTGCCATGTGGTCTACGACGGCGGCTACTGCCCGCAAGGCCTCGCGTTCCAGGAGCGCACCGAGCTGATCAAAACGGACCACGCCCGTTTTGTGGAACATGTCGACGCCTCCCTCAAACATCATTTTGATTTGATCCGGCAACTGGTGGATCGGGGCACCTATTTTTTCGATTACGGCAACAGTTTCCTGAAAGCCATAGCAGATGCCGGGGTAACCCGGGTCTGCCGCAACGGTCGGAACACTCTGGACGGCTTCATCTACCCGTCCTATGTGGAGGATTTGATGGGCCCCTTGCTCTTCGATTACGGGTACGGCCCCTTCAGATGGGTCTGCCTCAGCGGCCGGCCGGAGGATCTGGCGGCAACGGACCGGGCCGCCATGGACTGCATCGACCCCGACCGGCGGTTCCAGGATCGGGACAACTACAACTGGATTCGCGACGCCGGCCAAAACCAGCTGGTGGTGGGCACCCAGGCCCGCATTCTCTACCAGGACGCGGAAGGCCGCACCCGCATCGCCCTGAAATTCAATGATATGGTGCGCAGCGGGGCCATCGGCCCGGTCATGCTGGGGCGCGACCATCACGACACCGGCGGCACCGACTCGCCCTACCGCGAGACCGCCAATATCTATGACGGCAGCAACGTCATGGCCGACATGGCGACCCATTGCTTTGCCGGCAACGCCGCCCGCGGCATGAGCCTGGTGGCCCTGCACAACGGCGGCGGGGTGGGTATCGGCAAGGCCGTCAACGGCGGCTTCGGTCTGGTGCTGGACGGCAGCGAGCGGGTGGATGCGATTATCCGTCAGGCCATGCCCTGGGATGTCCTGGGCGGCGTGGCCCGCCGGGCCTGGGCCCGCAACCCCAACGCGATCGAAACCATCGCGGCCCACAATCAGGCCTGCGAGGGGCGGGACCACGTCACCCTCCCTTATCTGGCGGACGACGAATGGATCGCGTCGGTGGTGAACCGCGCCTGGAAATCATCATAGCCCGACAAAAAAACCACCGGCGGAGAAAAATGCCATGAACGGAAATCTGCTCGTTATCCACGCCGATGAGCTTGCCACCAACCGCGGGTTCCAAGCCCGTGGCGTGAAGGCCATGAACGATCTGCAGATCGTGCGCGACGGCGCGGTATGCATCGAAAACGGTATCATCACGGCCGTGGGGGAAACCGCCGCCGTGATGGCCGCGGTCGACCGCCAGGCCTTCACCGTCATCGACGCCTCCGGCAAGGCCGTGCTGCCCGGATTTGTGGATTCCCACACCCACTTCATCTTCGGTGGCTACCGGGCCGATGAATTTGCCTGGCGCCTGCAAGGAATGAGCTACATGGACATCATGGCCCGGGGCGGCGGCATCGCCAGCACGGTGGACGCCACCCGCCAGGCCGATCTGGCATCACTGGTGCGCACCGGACGGCAGCGTCTGGACGCCATGCTGGCCTTCGGGGTCACCACCGTGGAAGGCAAAAGCGGCTACGGTCTCGATCGCGATACCGAGATCCGGCAGCTTGAGGCCATGGCCATCCTGGAAAGGGAGCACCCGCTGGACATTGTGGCCACGTTTTTAGGCGCCCACGCCGTCCCCCGCGAATTCCGCGACCGCGCCGAGGCCTACCTGGATTTTATCATGGCGGAGGTGCTGCCCCGGGTGGCGGAGCGCCGGCTGGCCGAATTCTGCGATATCTTCTGCGAAGACCAGGTGTTTTCCATTGACCAGTCACGTCGCCTGTTGCACCATGCCAAAACCCTGGGATTGAAACTGACCCTGCATGCCGACGAAATCGTGCCCCTGGGCGGCACCGAACTGGCCGTCGAACTGGGTGCCGTCTCGGCCGATCACCTGCTGCATGCCTCCGACGACGGCATTCGGGGCATGGCGAAGGCCGGCGTGGTGGCCGCGCTGCTTCCCCTGACCGCTTTCGGCCTGAAAGAGCCCTACGCCCGGGGCCGGGAGATGATCGATCAGGGATGCGCCGTGGCCCTGGCCACCGATCTCAACCCGGGCAGCTGCTTTTCCAACAGCGTCCCGTTGCTGATGGCCCTGGCAACTTTATACATGGGACTGACGCCGGAAGAGGCCCTGACGGCCATCACGCTAAACGGCGCCGCCGCCGTCGGCCGGGCCGACCGCGTCGGCAGCCTGGAGCCGGGCAAACAGGGGGATGTCGTCATCCTGGCATACCCGTCCTACCGCTTCATGCCCTATCACATGGGGGTCAATACCGTTGAATCGGTCATCAAAAAAGGGCGCTTGGTGTTCGATCAACGGCAGGGAGGTGTCATCCATGCTTGCTGACCTGACGGTTTCCGAACTCTTGGAAAAAACAGCGGCGGGCACGCCCGTGCCGGGCGGCGGCAGTCTTTCGGCCATGGCGGCCGCCGTTGGCGTTGCCCTGGCGCAAATGGTGGCGGGATTGACGGCCGGCCGGAAAACCTTCGCAGCCGTGGCACCGGAGATGAACGAACTGGCCGAAAAGGCCCGGCGCCTGCGAACAGATCTGCTGGCCGACATGGATCGCGATGCCGCAGCCTACACGGCCGTCATGGAGGCCTTCCGACTGCCCCGGGAAACAGCGGAAGAAAAAAGCCACCGGACGGAAGCCATCCAGCAGGCCACCCGCGAGGCCGCCCGCGTACCGCTGGCGGTGGCCGAAAAAGCGCTGGACGTGATGATGCTGGCCGGCACCGCCGTCACGAAAGGCAACCCCAACGCCATGTCGGACGGCGCCGTGGGCGCCATGCTGGCCCGAGCCGCCCTGCAGGGCGCCCTTTTCAACGTCAAAATCAATCTACGGGATATCCGGGACGAGGCCTTTACAACCCGCTTGTCGGCGGAGGCCGAAGCCCTTGACACCCGGGCGCGGGCGTTGGAAACGACCATCCTTTCCCACATCACCCTATAGGATATCGACATCGGCCTATGCAGCTTTTTTTCGAGCAACTTCTAAACGGCATCGCCATGGGATCGATCTATGCCCTTGTCACCCTGGGACTGGCGTTGGTCTATGGTATTCTGCGCATCCTGCATGTGGCCCACGCCGCCGTTTACACCGTGGGCGCCTATGCCGGTCTTTTCTGTTACAGCTACACCGGCAGCCTGCTGCTGGCGTTTTTGGGCGGCATGATCTTCTGCTCCATCCTGGGGGTCGCCATCGAACGGCTGGTGTACTACCCCCTGCTCAAATACCCCCCCTATGTCCCCTTGATCGGCAGCATCGCCATCATGCTGTCCATCGAAGAGATCTGCCGGCTGGTGGCCGGTCCCTATATTCTGACGTTTCCGGCGACCCTGCCGTTTCCCGAATTTCAACTGGGGGGGGTCACCATATCGTCGACCCTGACGGCGGTCTATGTCATCACGACCGTCGTACTGGGCCTGCTCTGGTTTATTTCCACCAAGACCGAATTGGGGCTGGCCATGCGGGCCACCTCCCAGGACATCCCCATTGCCGATGCCATGGGCATCAACAGCCATGCCATCGTCAGTATCGCGTTCGTGATCGGATCATCCATTGCCGCCATTGCCGGTATTCTGGTGGGGATCTACTACAACCAGGTCTACCCCACCATGGGCACTGTGCCGGCTTACAAGACCCTGGCGCTGATCGTGGTGGGCGGCCTGGGGTCCATGCCGGGCGCCGTGATTGCCTCGATGCTCCTCGGTGTGGCGGAAACGCTTTTGATCGGCTACGCCGATATTCCGCTCCCTCGGGACGCGCTGGCCTTCATTGCCATGATCGCAGTCCTCATGTGGCGCTCCGAGGGCTTGATGGGATCGAAATGATGAGGAGAATAGACTGTTGGATGCCTATCTCATAACCATCGGGACGTTGATCGTCATTTACGCCATCACGGTTTACGGCCTGAATGTGATCGTCGGTTATGCCGGACAGATTTCCCTGGGGCATGCCGCCTTTTTCGGTATCGGCGCCTATGCCAGCGCCCTGCTTACCACCAAGGCCGGCCTGTCGTTCTGGGAGGCCCTGCCCATCGTGATTCTCCTGAGCGGATTGATCGGCATCGTTCTGGGACTCCCCAGCCTGAGGCTGCGGGAAGACTTTCTGGCCATTACGACGATCGGCATCAATTTCATCGTCGAAGCCTTATTTCTTTATGTTCCCTACTTTGGCGGCGCCCTCGGCATCGGCGGCATCCCGCGGGTGTTTCTCTTCGGGATCAAACTCAAGGGAATGGCTTTTTTTCTTCTCTGCCTGAGTTTCCTGGCCCTTGTCATCTTCATTTGCTGGTGGTTCACACGCAGTTGGGGCGGCGTGGCCTGCTTCGCCTTGCGGGAAGAAGAATCCGCGGCCGCCAGTGTGGGCATCTCACCCGTGCGCTTCAAACTGCTGGCCTTTGTGATCGGCACCATGATGGCCGGGTTGGGCGGCGCCCTCTACGCCCATTACATGCGCTTTATCAGTGCCACGGATTTTTCTTTCCCCATGTCCATCACCTTCCTTTCCATGATCGTGCTGGGGGGCATGGGCACCTTGTGGGGACCACTGCTGGGTGCGGTCCTGCTGGGGATCCTGCCGGAACTTTTCCGTCCCATCGTTGATTACCGCATTCTCTTCTACACCGCGCTGCTGCTCGTTATGATCCGCTTCCAGCCCGCCGGCTTGCTGGGAGAAGGCAGCATCGTGCGCAAATGGCTGATCCTGAAACCGGCCGGAGGCCGACCATGACCGATACGCTGCTGCAGGCCCGGGGACTTTCCAAACATTTCGGCGGCCTGAAAGCCGTCGACCAGGTGGATCTGGATATCCATACCGGCGAAATATTAGGCTTGCTCGGACCGAACGGCGCCGGAAAAACCGTTTTTTTTAATTTGATTTCAGGTGTTTATCGTCCCACCAGCGGAACGGTTCATTTCCAGGGAAAACGCATCGACGGGCTGCCCTCGCACCGGGTTGCCGCCTGCGGGGTCGGCCGCACCTTTCAGATTGTCAAACCCTTTGCATCGCTGACCGTGCTCGAAAATGTCCTCGTGGCGCGCGGAATCACCCGCTATGGAACGTTCCGCCGGCTCTGGGGACCATGGCAATCCAAATCGGAAACCCGGGCGGCCATGAAAATCCTGGAGCGCGTTGGAATGGCCGAACTGGCCGAACGCAAGGCCGGCCTGCTGCCGCTGGGGAACCTCAGGCGCCTTGAAATTGCACGGGCCCTCGTGGTGGGACACCAGCTGATCCTGCTGGACGAATCGTTTTCCGGACTGCGGCATGAAGAAATCAGTCAGCTTGAAACACTGATTCGTCGTATACGCGACGACGGTATCACGGTGCTGCTGATCGAACACAACATGCGCGTCACCATGGGACTCTGTGATCGCATTGTGGTGCTCGATCACGGCCGCAAAATTGCCCAGGGAAAACCCCAAGACATTCAAGAAAACGACTTGGTGATCGAAGCTTATCTGGGATCGCGGGGAGGCCGCCATGCTGCTTGAAGCCAGCGGACTTCATGTTGCTTACGGGGATGTGCGGGCCGTTAATGGGGTATCGTTTGCGCTGGAGGAAGGCGAGCTGGTTTCCATTATCGGCGCCAACGGTGCGGGCAAAACTTCGATTTTGAATGGTATCATGGGCATCGTACCGCTGCGGGAGGGCCAAATCCGTTTCCAGGGGGAAGATCTCACGCCCCTGCCCGCCTATCGTCGGGCCCGGGCGGGTATTCGCATCGTCCCGGAGCGGGCCCGGGTCTTCCCGCGTCTGTCCGTATACGAAAACCTGATGACCGGGGTTTACGGTCTGAAAAACAAGATCGATCTGCCCCGGCGTCTGGACTGGCTCTATGGCCTCTTTCCAATCCTGAAAGAGCGCAACCGGCAACCGGCCGCTACGCTTTCGGGCGGCGAGCAGCAGCAGTTGGCCATCGCCCGCGCGCTGGTGTCCGATCCGAAACTCCTGATCGTGGATGAAGTATCCATGGGGCTGATGCCCAAACTCGTGGATCAGGTCTTCGACCTGCTGGCGCGCCTCAACCGGGAGCAGGGACTGAGCATTCTACTCGTGGAGCAAAACGCCATGGCCTCGCTGGCCATTTCCCGGCGGGCCTATGTCCTGGAAACCGGGGTCTGCGTCCATTCGGGCCCGGCGGCCGAACTGATGGAGGATCCCAAGGTGAAAGCCGTCTATCTCGGCCATTAGCAGAAGGAAAACCATGCCGGCAGACAGCCGGATGATCGGGCCGTCCTCATCGCATGACGCCCACAGACATTTATCTATCCCAAGGAGGTTGTTATGAAACTTACCCGCAAACTTGCACTTCTATTACTGATCGGCCTGCTGGTTCCCGGTGTGGCCGGGGCGGCGGACACCGTCAAGATCGGGCTTTTGGCCCCCCTGACCGGCTTTGCGGCCGCCGACGGCCTGAGCGTCCTCAATTCCGTCCAACTGGCCGTGGAGCGCGTCAATCAGGACGGCGGGCTGCTGGGCCGCCAGGTCGAACTCGTCTATTATGACGACCGCGCCGACGGCAAAGAAGCCGTGGCCCTGTCCCGCAAGCTGATCCAGCAGGATCGGGTGGCCGGCGTGGTGGGCGGCTCCTACAGCACCCCCAGCCGGGCCGTGGCCCCGATTTTTGAGGATGAAGAAATTCCCTTCGTGGCGGCCTATGCCGTGCACCCGGATGTCACCACCTCCGGGAAATACTGCTTTCGCAACGGCTTTTTGGGCATGGTGGAAGGTAAATCGGCAGGCTATGTCTCGGTCGAACTGCTGAAAGCCAAAAAAATCGCCCTGCTGACCAGCGACAACGACTTCGGCCGCACCTTGGCAGAAGGCTTCAAGGCATACCTGGGCGATCAGGGGAAAGCGGCCCAGATCGTCTTTGAGCAAACCTACCCCTTTAAAGAGAAAGACTTCAAACCGTATCTTTCCAAGGTCAAGGAAACCAATCCCGATCTTCTCTTCGCCAGCGGGTATTACTTCCAGACCGGCCCGATCGTCCAGCAGGCACGCGAGCTGGGGCTGGACGTCCAGATCCTTGGCGAAGAAGGCGCCGATTCCCCTAAATTCCTGGAGATCGCCGGCGCATCGGCCGAGGGCTTCGTCATCGTCACCAACCTCGACCGGGATGATCCGCGACCCGTGGTCCAGGACTTTCTCAAGACCTTCGAGCAGCGCTACCAGATTCAGCCGGACATGGTGGGCGCCTCGGCCTATGATGCCTTCATGATCATCTGCGACGGCATCCGCCGGGCCGGTTCAACCGACGGTCCCGCCATTCAACAAGCGATTGCCGCCACCAAGGACTACAATGGGCTGACCGGTGTCCTCAAGGGCTTTACCGATATCGGTGAGGTGGTCAAGGAAGTCCAGGTGCAGATCGTCAAAGACGGACGTTTCCGGCATTTCGGCGTGGTCCAGGACATGACCCTCATCACGCCTTAGAAGTCACTCACCAAAACGGCATCCCCCTGCGGCTCAGGCCCTTGCAGGGGGATGCCGTTTTTCAGGCAAACGGATTCAGCCACACAGCACACAGGCCCAATATGATCGACACCCCCTATATCCCCTTTGACACCGTCTTTGTGGTCGGCGGCACCCACGGCAACGAGCGGACCGGCGTGACATTGGTGCAGCACTGGTTACTGAACCCCGCGGAAGTCCAGCGGCAAACCTTTACCACCGAGCTGCTGCTGGGCAACCCCGAAGCCATTCAAAAGAACGTCCGTTTTATCGACCGCGATCTGAACCGCAGTTTCCTGTCCCAATACATCAACGGGAAAACGGCTGAAACCCATGAAAGCGCCCGCGCGCGGGAAATCGTTGCCAACTTGCAGTCAGGACACACCGGAAAACGAACGTTTGCCATCGATCTGCATACGACGACCGCCCACATGGGCATCACCCTCATCACCAATACCGATCCGGTCAACCTGGCGATCGCCGCTGACGTCCAGAAACGCCTCCCTGGCGCCCGGATCTATTGCTTTGCCGACAGCGACCGCATCAATTCTTGCCTGCGGGCCGCCGCCGATGGCGGCATCGGTGTCGAAATCGGACCGATTCCCCAAGGGGTCGTGCGCCATGATATACTGGAAATCACCGCCGGGGTGGTGCAGGAAATCCTGGATACGCTGGAGGCATTCAACGAAGGCAACTATGCGCCGCCGGATCCGGACCTGCCGGTTTATCTCCATGATCGGCAGATGCTTTATCCGATAACGCCTGCCGAAACAGCGCCGTTTTTTATTCATCAAGCGCTCGAAGGGCGCGATTACCAGCCGCTGGCACCTGGCCAGCCGATATTTCAGGATCTCAACGGCCAAGTCATCTGCTATGAAGGCGGTGATACAGGCTACCCGGTTTTCATCAATGAAGCCGCCTACTACTATGAAAACATCGCCTTTTCCCTGACGCGCAAGATGCCGTTGGAATCGCTTCTCGCCACAGGATAAGATCGCGTGCCATTGCCCCGCGAGGAAGCCCGACCATGCAGAAAACGCTGATCCTTCTGGGAATTGCCATCCTGGCCGTCGGCCTGCTCTGGCCCTGGCTCGGCAAGTTGCCGATCGGCCGCCTGCCCGGTGATATCATCATTGATCGTCCCCACCTGAAACTGTATATCCCCATCACCACCATGATTGTGGTTAGTTTGGTGGTGTCCTTTATACTGTGGTTGATAAAAAAATAAGGAGCGACAGGAGATCCAATACGTCGCAGTGCCTTTAAAGAGCCACTGAGGTGGATAGGGTACAAAGACGTAACGCAATGGTATATTCAAACCCCATAAAAGGAGCGTTTTTAGGCACCGTTTTTGATGAGGCCCCCCACCATGCGAGATGGGGGACCATGTGGGATCTACAGCGTTAGATCGTCGGACGCCATATCGACAGTGGTCATGAAGCCTGTCGTACCTTGAAACGTGAAGGCCTTGTCCCCCGTCTTCCACGTCTCAATCTCGTTGGGCATCATCTTGAAACCGCTGTTTCGGGGTGCCGCGAAATAGGCGATATTCTTGAATTCCCCGGTCTTTCCACCCATGCCCTGCCACCGATTCAAAATGATGTGCGCCTTGGCGCCCCCGGCGAGCTTAGCTTCAGCGCGATCTTCGGTTGCCATCCACTCGATTTCGGCATCTTCGCCAACCTCGAATGATTTCCATTTCACCGGAAAAATGTGGCTCAAAGCCGTGGTTACACCAGCCTTCTGCGCATCAGTCGTACCGGTCTGAAATGTGACGATCGCCCATTCGGTGTTCCCGTTTTTCCAGCTGGCACCCAGATCTCCCGCAACCCAGAACTTGACCCCTGTGAGATCGGTGTCTCCTTGATGGCCTTTGTTGATTTTATAGGCCATGGTGAATTTGCAGAAGTGCTCAGCACCGTGTTCGGTATGATTCAGGGCTG
This sequence comes from Desulfobacteraceae bacterium, assembly GCA_014237395.1. Classification (GTDB taxonomy): domain Bacteria; phylum Desulfobacterota; class Desulfobacteria; order Desulfobacterales; family UBA5852; genus JABZFP01. The sequence goes on from JABZFP010000029.1 coordinate 231,050, forward strand.
GTTCGGTATTAAAATAACAGGAACAGAACATCGGACAGCTGCACGCTTCAATAACAGTACCGTTAAAATGCCAGTCTTTATCGCCAGTCGCAAATGACGCCGGCAAGGCCACCATCAGGACAGCCAAGACCATCAGAACGAAACATGTAAATCGATATGTTTTGTAATTGCGCATTGTATTTCTCCTTGCGTTCAACGGATCTTTCCAGACACCATATGACCTGTATTTCATCGAGCAGCATGGGAAATGTGGGATATAGGTCTAAGCAAAATTTTCGATGAAACAATAAGGTAGGGAATTTCTACAGATAAGCATTACCACCTTGTGGCCGGAGTCAATAAAATTAAATAATTGTTGGTTGGTTTGATCGGAGGAGATGGGCTATGCGGTTTTGGAATGCAGCGACATTAAGATAATCCCTGCAAATCGGATATGACAAACTTGCTGAAATTGCTATTATAATAGGCCCCATAGTGGGGACCCTAAACTAAAATGGCGACCTTTTTGGGTCGCCTGAAGTATGCCTTTTATAGGCAGGCCGTGAAGGAATCAAACCGTCAGCCTGCCGATTAAGAGCGAAAATTTACATAGGGAAGTCGGATGGCCACCCGCGGTCAGCCGGTACGCACCAGTATTTTGCGCTGCCCGCGGAAAGCCGTTATGCTCCAGGCGATAACCAGCAGGAAGCCGTTGCGCCCCAGCATCCAACCGGGGGTGCCCTGCCACAGTGCCGCTTCGCCGGATGCAAAACACCCGCAGTCAAAAACGTGCCCGCGCCAGGCATTGATGCTGATGGCCAGGATGAATCCCAGCAGAAGTCCACCGAGGATGACGGCTGCGGCCCGGGGATAAACCCCGGTTATCAGCGCCAGCCCGGCGGTCAATTCGATATAAGGCAGGATAATGGCAATCAGATTGATCGCCACGGCCGGGAACAGATCGTAGCCGAAGATGATTTTGGCAAATGCGGCCGGGTCCATGATTTTGTGGACGCTGGCCAGCACGAAAAGTCCCCCCAGCAGCCAGCGCAGGGCCAGGTCGACCCAGCCGTTGGCCCACCAGCCTGCATCAGGGTGTTGCGACAGGGTATCCATTTTCGATCCATCCCGGAAAACCGTCGATGTAGACCACGACGTTTTCAAAGCCGCGTTCCATCAGAAGCTGCGCCACCGTGTGGCTGTCCTGACAAAGACGCCCGGAGCAATAGGTTATGATCGGCTGTTGCGGCGGTATTTTGGCCGCAAACCCTTCCACCATCGCATCAAAATCGCCAAGGGGCAGCGACACGGCTCCGGGGATATGGCCGGCGGCAAACATGTCGCGGCTTCGGACATCCAAAAAAAGGGCTTCACCCGCATCGAAAACCTGTTTGGCCGCTTGCGGACTTGAGATTTCGAAATCCATCCACAGCGCCGCGGTGTCGGTATCGGCCGTCACCACACCGACCTCGGTATCCCATTGACCAATCAAGGGAATTCCATGGGGGGAGAGACCGTTGACCAGAAGGGCCAAGCCGGCGGCAACGGTCAGAAGCATCAGCATTTTTTTTATCAGGTCAAACATCCGAAGAATTGCCGGTCCGCCACCCACTTCCCGGAGGCTGTCTGCAACAGCAAGCGCATGGGGGCGATCCGGAAGGGTCAGGATTGCTCCATGATTTTGGTCAGCATACTCAAGTAGTTTTTGGGCGGTATGAACCCCGGCATGGGCCCCACTTTGTCGCCGTTGCGCAGCAGCATGACCGTCGCCGGCAGCCCCCGGACACCAAAGGTGCGGGCCACTGATTTTTCTTCGTCCACGTCGACTTTGACCGCGATGACCTTGTTGTTCATGAAATCGATGACCGAATCGTGAGAAAAGGTTTCCTTTTGCATGCGCACACAATAGGTGCACCAGTCCGCGTGAAAATAGACCACGATGCTTTTGCCGGATTGCCGGGCTTTTGCCATCCCGTCATCATACGTATACCATTCGATCTGTTTGCCGGACTGGGCTGAATCCGCCGTCGGGCAGGCCCAGAAAACGGTAAGCGCCATCATTATGGTCAGGCAAACAGCGATTTTGGTTTTCATCCGTTTAATACCCCCTGAAGAAAATGATGCGCGGACCACGGACGGCCTTATCGTTCATCGATCCTGGGTATAGACCGCACGGCAGATCCGCCCATGTCAGCGACATGTTGGCTCACAATATAACACGCCTGGCGTAAAAGGAAAGTGCCGGCTTGGATTTGGCCCCTGAACCAGGGCTTGCAAAGAGACATTGTGCGAATGAAAACCGCTTTCATAAAAAGAACGGGTGCCGACGCGCTGCTGGGAGCCGCCGACACCCGCTCAGGGAGGGTGTCCAACATCACATGCATCCGATTCATGCATCCACCATGACTTTTTCATGCGTCAGGGCCGCCAGGCGCTCCTGAGCAGCCAGACGAACCATCTCATCGTCGTCCTTCTCGATAATCTGGTGAAGAAGGGTTTGATCGTTCAGACGCATCGTGGCTTTCTGGCGCACATCCGGATTGGAATGCTGCCACCGTGGAACAAAAAAATCCTGGAATTTCATGATCAGCCTCCTGGTCCAATGGTTACCGGAAAAGGGATGGCCGGAGGGGTTCCGGCCGCATCCGCCCCCCAACGATCAGCACCGCTGAATTGCTGCCATCGATCGTCTCCGGATCCGCGATGCCTAACCCGGAGACACCGCTATCGGCACTTTGATCGGACCCTTGTGATAGCGTTTGCGCATTATGCCTTTCCTATGTTGTGAGGAACGCCATCCGTGGCTTTGCCCCCCCTTTTTTTAAAAGGTCGGGGATTTACGGCGCAAATAGCTGGACGGATCAAACACAGCTGGAATCAAGGGAGATCATCACGGGCTAAAAGGAGAGGGAATCATTCGAGCAGTTAGAACCACAACTCGTCGGGGCAACTTTCAAGGCGGCATCGGACAGGTCATCATACCAGAGGCGTATCATTCGGTGACTATTGATAAAATAGGGATGGATCCACCGGCGTCAAGGTGACCGCTGACCGTCAAACACGCTTTCGAAATCAGTCCGGGCGGATCGGAAAAAAAGGGAAGGGGTCGAGGCCCGCCGGCATCCGCGTCCGGCGAACCTCGGAATGTGATGCCAACAGCCCTCAGGGGGTGTCGACCGTCACGGACTCGCCGGCCTGGGGGACAAATGCTTCATAGCCTTTTTGGCCGAGATGATCGGCAAAAGCCATGGACTGGTCTTCTTCTCCGTGGACGACCGCAATGCGCTTTACATCCAGGTTGGAGGCTTCCAGGAAATGCGTCATCTCATCGCGATCCGCATGGGCGCTGAAGCCGCCGATTTTGACCACATGGGCGGCCAGGGGGTATTCTTTGTTCAGCAACTTCACGGTCGGCGGCTGGCCCTTGCGGCCGTCGGCCTCGTAGGCTTCACCCAATTCCAAAATGCGGCGGCCCAATGTGTGTTGCGCCATGAAGCCGACGATCAGGATGGTGTTTTTGGGATTGTGGATCCGGTGGCGCAGATGATGCAGGATGCGCCCGGCTTCACACATCCCTGACGCCGATATGACGATATGCGGTTTCTTGTCCCGCGTCAGTGCGATGGATTCGTCCACCGACTGGGTGAAATGGACATGGTCGGAAGAGAAGGGATTGCGCCCATCCTGCAAAAAAGTCTCGTGCGTGTCCCGGTCATAGACTTCCGGGTGCTCGCCAAAAACCTTGGTAAGCTTGACCGCCAGCGGGCTGTCCACATAAATGGGCAGCCGCGGCACCGCGCCCTCCTTGTAGAGTTCGTGGATGACATACAGCAGTTCCTGCGTACGACCAAACGCAAAGGCCGGAATCAAAATAGACCCGCCCCGTTCGACGGCATCCGTCAGGACGGTCTGCAGGCGTGGTTTAAGGTCGATCACCGGCTCATGCAGGCGGTCGCCGTAGGTGCTCTCCATGATCATCAGGTCGATCTTGCGGTGCTCTTCCGGAAAATTCAGCACCGGGTCCCGCAAAATCGGTTTACCGAATCGCCCGATATCACCGGTGTAACAGATCGTCTGAACCCGTCCGTTTTGGCGTACCTGGATCATGCTGATGGCGGATCCCAGAATATGCCCGGCATCGTAAAAGGTACACGTTATGCCTTTGCCGATGGTCACGCTATGGCGATAGGGATATCCATCAAAAAGCGTAAGGGCGGCCTCGGCATCCGGCGTCGTATAGAGGGGGGTTATCGGCTCCAGGTGGTGCGTCTGGATCATCTCATTGATGTTGTCGATGTTGAGTTCATGGCGCCCTTTTTTGAGAAATTTACGAATTTCAGAATTCGATTTGGTGGTGTTTTCTTTGCCGGACGCGTTGTTCTTCATCTGGGACAGATGGGACCGCACCATTTTGTAGTTGAGATAATTCGCATCCGACTCCTGGATATGGGCGGCATCCAGCAGAAGGTATTCACAGGCGTCCTGGGTGGCGCGGGAGGTAATGATGCGCCCGCTGAACCCATTGCGCGACAGCAATGGGATCCGCCCGGAATGGTCGATATGGGCGTGGGACAAAATAACATTAGTAATGGCCGGGCCGTCGAAGGGCAAATTCCGGTTCTTGTCGGCACTTTCTTTGCGGCGCCCTTGAAACATACCGCAATCCATCAGAATACGATCCCTGCCGTTGGCCAGTAGATGGGCGGAGCCGGTCACTTCCCGCACCGCGCCGTGAAACGTAACGTCCATAGGGTTTCCTTCCGCTGCCTTGCCGGTCCGTATGCAAGAACCTTCAGGCGGTCGATGTTATGGTTTGCCGTATAGCGCCTTCACCTGGTTGCGATCCGTCGCCCCATCTGCCTGCTTGGGCAACTGGTCGACAAATTCAACATAGCGCGGCTTTTTATAGCGCGCAATGCGTGCCGCCACGAACGCCGCCAAATCCTCGGCGGAAAGCGTCCGGCCGGTTTTGAGGACGCAAACCGCCTTGACACCTTCGCCGAATTTCGGATCCGGCACACCGATCACCGCGACATCGGCAATGGCATCATGCGCCATGACGGCCGCTTCCACCTCGGCCGGGTAGACGTTTTCGCCCCCTGGCTTAATCAGCTCTTTTTCCGGCTTGCGCCCCTTGAACCAGAGGGCCCCCTTCTCATCCAGGCTGCCAAGATCGCCGGTATGGTGCCATCCATTGCGAAAAATGCGCTCGTTATAGGCCGTCTGCCGCCAGAACCCCAGAAATACCAGGGGGCCCCTGACAATGATTTCCCCGGTGTCGCCGATCGGCACATCCTCATCCTGCTCGTCCACGATTCGAAACTTGGTCAGCAGCCCCTGCCGGCCGGCCGACCCGGGATTTTCGGAAACCGGCGACAAGGTCACGAAACCGGACGTTTCCGTTTGTCCGTAGAGGGTCCAGAACCGGCATCCCGCCCGCTGTTCAAAAGCCGCGATGGCGTCCGGATGATCAAGCCCCAGGACGTGTCGCAACGAGGAAAGGTCGCCTGGCTTTTGATCGTGGGCTTCCATGAGCTTACTCAGAATCGGCGGAAAGCTGCCCAACAGGGACACCCGGGCTTTCTCCGTCCATTCAAGGGCAAGCTCGGGATCGAAACGGTCCATGATAACGTTCAACCCGCCGGCATGCATGACGGACAGGGCCAGGTTGAGCCCGGTAATGTGAAACAGGGGCAGCATGTTCAGGTAGGTGTCCCGGTCGGACAGGCATAGCGTCGCTATCGTCTGAATATTGCTGTAGATAAAATTGTGATGGCTCAACACCGCGCCCCGTGCCCGGCCTTCGACGGCAGCCGTATAAATGAGACAATAGGGGTCGTCACCGGCGATAGACACTGCTTGCCCATCACCCGTTACGGCATCCGGCGCCGTTGCCATGATCGCCGGCAAGGTTTCCAACGGTGTTTGGTTGGCGGGAAAACCGGGGAGATCGCCCAACTGCGTGATTGAAGCGGCGTGGGCCTCATCGAAGAATATCCAGGCCGGTTCCGCATCGGTGATGATGTGGTGGAGTTCTTCCACCGCAAGCCGCCAATTCAGCGGCACAAGAATAGCGCCTAAACAGGCCGCGGCCCCCATGACGAGAAAATAGGCCTCGCTGTTGTTCGCCAGAATAGCGACCCGATCCCCCTTGGTCAGGCCATGCTGGGAGAGTGTACGGGCCAGGACCGCCGTCCGATCCGCCAGTTCGCGATAGGTCATCTGTCCCCTGTTGTCTTCCAGGGCCGGTCGATCACCGTGCAGCGAGGCGTTGCGCTGAAAAAGGTCGTAAAGGGTCAGATCATGCATGGGCCGTCTCCTTCCGGTGGCCTATCCCAAGGGGTAGGGGGTTGCAGGGATCGCACCGCAGCCGTGGATCGCCGCGGTGGATCCCTGGATGGTTGTGGGGCTGCGCCAAACAGCGCGAAAGCCTCGATCACCATTCGCTTTTGACCGTCAACTGAAAACACAATCGCACCAAACAAGCATCGAGCCATCGGACTATACCCATAAGCCCTGGAGGCATGCAACCCCAATACATCATCGGAGCGAGGGCCCTTCGCAACCTGGGCATCGTTCATGGCCATCGGCTTCCTTCCCCAAGGTTTTGACACCCCGCAAGTTTTCTGCTACGTAAATAATGTTATCGTATCCTCCGTATGCAAGGCCGCTTGTGGAGATCTTCGTCTCAGTGGCGCCGCCCGAGGGCGGCAATCCCGGTGCGCCCACTTGACGGTATTCTTGCGAAACGTTTTTTTCAAACAGACGTTGGTATGGGTTGAAATGCGTTCGGATGGCGCTGTGCGGAGTTCGTGATGAAATGCCCGAGATGTGATTATACGCGCAAGCCAGGCGATCGTGAATGCCCGAAGTGCGGTATTGATTATGCCTATGTTGAGAAGAAGATGGTCCGCAGTGATCGTGCCGTCGATCCGTCCCCGGTTCATTCTGGCGTAGCAGCAACATCCACGGAAACCGCAAAGGTGGAAACAATGCCTGAAGTCAACCCGTCCCAATCCAGTGCCATGGCCTCCCCGACGCCACCGACCCCCAAAAATGCCTGCCCGAAATGCGGTTTCGGTAATCCCGACCAGGCGCAGGAATGCCTGCGCTGCGGCATTATATTTGCCAAATATGAGGCTTACCTGGAAAAGAAACGCCAGGTGGAAGAAGAAACCAATCAGACCACCGACGGCCTGCTTGATCCTGAAACAATCCGCGCCGCCGCCGAGAGCAGTCAACCGGCGACCAAACCCGTCATGGCCAAGACCGCCTGTCCCCACTGCGGCCAGCGCTACAAAATTCGCAACGACCAGGTCGGCATCACCACCCGCTGCAAGAAATGCAGTTCCATTTTCAAGATCGAAACCATCCCCACCGTATAAATTTATCCGATACCGTTAAGGTTGCGCCCCACGGCGGCCACCATGCGTTCCCTGGGGTGTGTCAATGACCGGTTGTTGTGTGATGCACCGGCCACCGCCACCGCATCGACAAGCCATCCGATGCGACCGCTGCCAGATGACCGTGCCGCATGCTCTGGTGGACGGTCCAAATCTTCCCCTCGTAGGTCAGTGTCATGCAGCAAGGGTCATCGATAGTCAACACACGGCAACGGGAAAGGCCTTTCAACCCCATTCCCACCGCTTTCAATACGGCCTCCTTCGCCGTCCAGAATCGAAAGAACAAATGCCATTCGTCTTCGTCGCCTAAACGCCATTCCTCTGGATCGGCAATCTTATCCAGCAGGCCGCGGGAGCGCGGCTGGATCGGTTCGATATCGATACCCAGCGGGGCGGAACCGGCCACACCGGCCACAAAAGCCGGCTTGTGGGCAACGGACCAGTGCCATCCGTTTGACGGCAGCGGCACATTGTCATTGTTTTTGACGAGACGGCCCAGCAGGCCGCCGGCCCGGCGGGCCGACTGCCGGGCGGCAGCCCGGGCCAGACGGCTGAGCGCCAGGACCTTCCGGCGCCCCGTCCAGGTGAGCATCGTATCGGGGACGGCAAGGATAACCGGATGGAGCATCACTTGCGTGGCCTGTTCATGCATCGCTCAAGACGCGTCTTCCCCCTGTTGATCGTCCGCTGGCTCGTCCACCGCCTTTAAAATCATGCGGCAATCGGCCACGGTAGCGCCCTGTCCCTCGGGATGGGCCAACATGGGGTTGATATCGAGCTCCATTATTTCGGGATGCTGCAGCGCCAGGTCGGAAAGACGCACCAGGGCCTGTTCGATGGCCCCCGTATCGGCCGCCGGCAGTCCGCGAAACCCCTTGAGCAGTTTGACGGCACGCACCGCATGAAGCATGCGGCGCGCCTCGTTGCGGCCGATCGGCGCCAGACGGAAGGTGACATCCTTGAAGACTTCCACAAAAATGCCGCCAAACCCGAACATGAGCAACGGGCCAAAACCGGGATAACGGTTCATCCCCAGAATCACCTCTTGTCCGGCAGGCGCCATTTTAACCACCAACACCCCTTGAATGTCAGCGTCCGGTGCATAGTCCACCGCACTGGCAACGATCCGGTCGTATGTCGCCTGGGCGGCCTCGCGGTTGGCAACACCGACCACCACACCGCCGGCTTCGGATTTATGCAAAATCTGGGGAGAAACGATTTTCATCACCACCGGGAACCCCATGTCTTCGGCAAGATCGGCCGCTTCCGTTGCATTGTGGGCCAATTGGGTCGGCAGGACATCGAATCCATAGCAGGCCAGAATGCGGGCCCCCTCCAGCTCACCAATCGCCGTTCGTCCTTCCTTCAGGCAGGTCGCAATAATCGACCGCGCCTGGGCCGTGTCATAGGTAAAGCGATACTGGGCCAGCTTTTGACGATTTAGCCAGCGGGAGTAACGGTATAAGGCGCCAAACGATTTGGCGGCATTCTCGGGGAAGCGATAGACCGGATACCCCTGCTTTTGCAGATAATCAACACCGGCCGAAACATCCACGATGCCCATGAAACAGCTTAAGATCGGTTTATGGGACAGGCGGGCAATTTTGATGATGGCCTTCGCGGTCTCCAAGGCGTTGGTCATGGACTGCGGCGTCAGGATGACCAGCGCACCGTCGACCCCCGGATCCTTGATAACCGCTGTCAGAGCGTTTTCATAGCGATCCTGGGCCGCATCCCCGATCACATCCACCGGGTTATGGATATTGGCCGCCGACGGCAGGTGGCTGGCCAGCACCTCGACCGTCTCCGGGGCCAGTTGCGCCAGTTGAAGGCCGGAGGACACGGTCATGTCCGTGGCCACGATGCCCGGTCCTCCGGCATTGGTGACTATGGCCACACGGTTGCCGTTGGGAATGCGACGCGTCACCTTGCCCATCGCACTTTCCGATTTAAACGCAAAGGCATTGGCAAAATCGAAGAGTTCATCGATGGTATCCACCCGGATCACGCCGGCCTGCTCGAAAATGGCATCATAGACCGCTTCGGTCCCGGCCAGGGCGCCCGTGTGGGACGCCGCCGCTTGCGCGCCGGCCGAAGTCCGGCCCGATTTGATCACCAGAACCGGCGTGGGGCGATCACCCGAGGTAATGTTTTTCACCACCTGAACGAACTCCGTCCCCCGCCGCAACTCTTCGACGTAGAGCATGATCACGTCCGTGTCCGTGTCCTGGTGCAGATATTGGAGGAGGTCCAGTTCTTCCACATCGGCCTTGTTGCCGATCGAAATGAATTTTGAAAACCCGAAATCGCGGGCCGCGGCAAAATCCAGAACGGCCGTACAGAGCGCACCACTTTGGGAAATAAAAGATATGTTGCCCGAGCTGGGCATGCGGGCCGAAAAGCTGGCATTCAACCGGACGGAAGCATGCGGATTGATGACGCCCAGACAGTTGGGCCCCACCATGCGCACGCCCGCTTCGCGGCACATGGCCACCAGGCGATCCTCGATCGCGCGCCCCTCGGGCCCAACCTCGCGAAAACCGGCGGAAACGACCACGACCCCTTTCACCCCTTTTTGGATGGCCTCTTCGATGGCGCCCACCGCGCGATGGGGAGGCAGGATGATCATCGCCAGATCGATGCTGTCGGGAATTTCGGTGATGGAGGCATACGCCCGCACGCTGAGCACTGACTTGGCGGTGGGGTTGACCGGATACAGGATGCCTTGGTAGCCGCCCCGCAGGATATTGGCAAAAATATCATGCCCCACTTTGCCGGGGGTGGTCGACGCACCGACGACCGCCACCGAGTGCGGCGAAAAAATGGCCTCAATTTTTTCCATCATGAGCTCCTTAATCAAATTGGTATATCGGCTGTGGCCATGTTGCGGCAAACCTACAACCCGAATCCGGGAGACCGCTAACGCGGGTTTGGTCACGTCAAATGGCGGGAATCCCGCGCCTCGTCGCCATCATCGGCAGGCCGAAGTGGCGCTTCGCGCCGGGCTAAAATCATGTCATAGGCTTCACGTCGGGAGATGCCATAGGCGGCGGCGATATCGCGCGCCAGGGCCGAATGGCCCTTCTGGCCTTCCTTGAGCCCTCGATCGATGGCATCATGAATCTGGGCCGCGCTGTCCGCATTGGCGCGGTCACATCCGGAAACCAGGAAGGTGACTTCGCCTTTGATATCCGCACGCCCGTTCAGGGCCCGCAGCAATTCCGAAAGGGGGCCGCGCATAAACTCTTCGTAACGCTTGGTCATCTCCCGGCCAATCACGGCGAACCGCTCGCCAAAAACCCCTTGAACCTCTTCGACGAAGCGTGCAATGCGGTGGGGCGATTCATACCAGACGAGGGTCCGGCTTTCCGTCGCCAGAGACTGTAATTCGCGCTGCCGCCGGCCGGATTTACGCGGTGGAAACCCCAAAAACAGGAAGGCGTCGGTGGGCAGACCGGCTGCCGACAAGGCGGTGATAACGGCCGATGGTCCCGGAATGGGCGAAACCGGCAGGCCATTCTGGACGGCCTCATGCACCAGGACATATCCCGGATCGGAAATCGCGGGGGTACCGGCATCGGATACCAGCGCAATGGACTCACCCCGGGCGAGACACGCCAGCAATTCGCCGGTGCGCTGTCGTTCGTTGTGTTCATGATAGGAAACCAGACGGGTTTGAATGCCATGGTGGGTCAACAGGCGGCCGGTGCGGCGGGTGTCTTCAGCGGCGATCCGGTCAACCGCCTGCAAAATCTTCAGCGCCCGCAGGGTAATATCGTCCATGTTGCCGATCGGTGTTGCCACGACATACAGTGTGCCGGGCGCCGGCATGCGGTGCTCACCCATAGCTCAGACCAAAAGCGTTGCGGATAAGATCGATCGTATGGGTACCCTCGTGTCGCGTCACCGTTACGACATCGAAACGGGCTTTGACGTGAGACTGGTCGGTCATTTGGAGATATGCCAAGGCCACTTTGGATACCTGCCGCTGTTTGTGGGGGGTCACTGCTGCTTTGGCACTGCCATAGCGGTTGGAGGTGCGTGCTTTGACCTCGACAAATACCAGCGTTTCCCCTTCGCGGGCAATGATGTCGATCTCGCCGCACCGCGTCCGATGGTTGCGGGCGACAATTTTGTACCCGCACCGCTTTAAATGGCGGGCCGCCATCCCCTCGGCCTTTTGACCGAATCGTTGCGATTTGTTAAGCATGCGTTCCCGGGTCCTCCGACGCGCCGCTTGACCAGGAAAACCTCCGGTCGCCCACCAGAGCTATCCCGGACCGCCGTCCGGCCGTTTGGCGGAAAATTCTTTCACGCCCTTAAATGTGTGGCGATGAATGGGACTGGCACCGAATTGCTTGACCGCGTCACGATGCGCCCGGGTGGGATAGCCTTTGTGCTGGGCGAACCCGTATTCAGGGTACCGCGCATGATAGCGCGCCATCAAGCAGTCCCGCGTGACCTTGGCCACAATCGAAGCGGCGGCGATCGAAGCGCTGCGGGAATCCCCTTTGACGATGGCGATCTGGGGCAAAGACAAGGAGGTACGATGGTTACCGTCGATCAGCAGAAAATCAGCCTGGGGCTCAAGGTGCTCAACGGCCACCGCCATCGCCAGCAATGCGGACTGAAGGATGTTGATGCGGTCGATCACCGCCGCGTCGACAACGCCCACACCAATGGCAACGGCATCACGGTAAATGCGCTGGTAGGCGGCCAGACGCCTCCGGGGCGTTAATTGTTTGGAATCCCGGATACCATCCAGCGGTGCCGCATCAGCCCAAATGACCGCCGCCGCAACCACAGGACCGGCCAGGGGACCGCGTCCAACTTCATCGACGCCGGCCACCCGGCCATACCCCCGGGAGCGCGCGTCTTCTTCGAAACGCATTAAATCCTGATTCACGCAGCGTCGGCTGCAATGGCCACAGGGGCATTAACCATCCCCTGCGCCTTGCCCTTTAAGCTAGAGGGCCCCGCACACATCACGCAGGAAAACGATGCTGCAGGGCCCCACAAGCGGTTGTTCGACCGGTTGCGCCGTTTAGAAACGACGCTCCTTGATGCGAGCCGCTTTACCCCGCAATTTGCGGAGATAATAGATCTTGGCTCTTCGGACACGGCCGCGGGTGACCACTTCGACCTTGTCGATGATGGGCGAATGCGTCGGGAAAACGCGTTCCACGCCAACGCCGTAGGACACCTTGCGGACGGTAAAGGTCGCATTGGTGGTCCCGTTGCGTTTGCTGATGACCACACCCTGGAAGACCTGAATTCGCTCTTTCTCGCCTTCCTTGATTTTGACGTGCACCTTGACGGTATCCCCGGGCGCGAACTCCGGCAGATCAAGCCGCATCATCTCTCTTTCCAGTTGCTTAAGCTTTTCCATAATAAACCCCTATTCTAATTTCCAACAGTTTGACATTCATGGCCGGAGTGTCATCAGGCGATCCAGTACAATCGCGGCCGCACAGCGGACCGACAAATGATTGTATCCCTGATGATCTCCAATCGGCTCCAAAATAACATCCGATGCCGCTATCAATTCCTGCGCCAACCCCCAGGCGGTTCCAAACAGAACGAGATGGGGGGCGCCCGTTTGCAATCGACCCGCCAGTTCCGCAAATCCGGTGGCATCCGGGAAACGGCGGGCACACGTTGTGACGATGACGGGTGGCAGCCCGTTTTCCCCGGCGATGATGGCCTTGGTTTCGTCCAGGGACGATGTCACCCGTACCAGTTCCAAAGCTTCACGGCGTTTGGGGTTATGCTCACCGCCGATCCCGCCTGTCCAGTGCCGAACAATCTTCTCTGCCAGCTCCCGCTGGTCATCCAGCGGCGTGATCACATGGAAAGAGCGCACGCCGTAGGTCCTGGCCGCTCTGGCAATATCGTGCAAATCCAGATTGGTGACCGCCGAGGCCACCCTCTCGCCCTTTTTATTGATGACCGGATAGTGGATCAGTGCAACATGCAGATTGAACCTTGATAAGGTTTTCAAGTTTTTTTGACCACTTTCTCAGTATGGCGAGCTCCTGTTCGCTGAACACGCGGTCCTCAAGGAGTTCCGGTCGCTTTAAAAATGTCCGCACCAATGCCGCTTCCAGGCGCCACTGGTCGATCGCCGCGTGATTTCCGGATAAAAGCACATCCGGCACCGGCCGGCCTTCAAATACCCGCGGGCGGGTATAGTGCGCGTGTTCAAGAAGCCCGTCGGCAAAAGAGTCCTGGGCTGCCGAGTCCTGGCCGCCGAGCACCCCCGGAATCAGGCGCACCACCGCATCCACAATGACCATGGCCGGCAATTCACCGCCGGTCAGGACATAGTCGCCGATGGAAATTTCAGCATCGACAAATCGCTGGGCCACCCGTTCATCCACCCCTTCATAGCGGCCGCAAATAAAAATCAGCCCACGCCGACGGGCCAGTTCGGCGGCCGTCTGCTGGCTGAAAGGGCGGCCTTGGGGGGTCATCAGCAGGGTGACCGCCTCCGGCATCCTTGCACGCGCCGCGCGCAGCGCTTTAGCCAATGGTTCCGGCTTCATCACCATACCGCACCCACCGCCGTATGGTCGATCATCGGTCACCTTGTGGCGATCTTCCGCGTAGGCGCGGATATCAATGGCGTCGCCTTTGAGCTGCCCCTGTTCAATCGCCCGCCGGACGATGCCATGGGTCCAGAACCGCTCGAACATCTCCGGGAAAATTGTCAGAACAGCGACATCCATTGTCATGCCATCCCTTCCCGTTGCCATCGTGTTTCCAGCCGCAAATGAGCCAACGCCCTCATTACCGAATTGGAAACACGGTTCGGTGCCAACCGGTCAAGCGTCTTTCGATGATTGGCACCCGCTATAACCCTTCGGGAAGGATAACCGTCATCCGTCGCTGATCGATGTCGATTGCCTGTACGACCGAAGCCAGCGCCGGAAGCAAAATTTCCTCATCACCATTTCGGACGACATAGACATCGTTGCTGCCGGTCGGCAGAATGGACGCCAGCGTCCCTAAATAAGTGTCTTCCTCAGTATAGACCGACATACCGATCAGGTCGAACCAGTAATAATCCCCATCTTCCAGATCGGGAAGCGAGGCTTTGGCCACCCATAGGCGACTGCCGATGAGCACCTCGGCGGCATCGCGATCGTTCACGCCCTCGATCGATAACAGCATACCCTTGCCGTGCGATTTGGCCCACACCACCTTGCAGGCGTGGACCTGGCCGTCGGCATCTACCCGTCGAATGCTGCGGCCGGCTTCGAAGAACGTCGGCGCATCGGCATAGGATCGAATTTTCACAACACCGGCAAGGCCATGCACCCCGACGATCTCGCCGATTAACAGATCGTCGCCGGACAGCTCCCTGTTATTCGATGATTTCAAGTACCGTCCGTTTTTTGATTTTGGCCGAGGCCGCACTCAATATTGTCCGCATGGCACGTGCGGTGCGGCCCTGCTTGCCAATTACTTTTCCCAGATCCTCCTTGGCCACCTTAAGCTCGAGAACCGATGTCTGATTTCCTTCAATTTCGGAAACCGAGACCTCGTCAGGATTGTCAACCAGCGCCCGTGCGATGTAATCGATCAGCTCTCTCATAGCTCCATCTCCTTTATTGGTGGGTGAGAATTTGGGGCCGAGGTGCTACGCAGTCTTTTGAGAGGCAACCTCCTTCTTCAACAAGCTTCTGACCGTGTCGGTCGGGATAGCACCTTGTTCCAACCAGTACTGGACGCGCTCTTGTTTCACGGAAACTTCGGCCGGGTCGCACAGCGGGTTATAGGTCCCGACCGCTTCCAGATATCTTCCGTCACGAGGGGACTCACTGTCGGCAACCACAATACGGTAATACGGTTTCTTTTTGGCGCCATGTCTGGCCAATCTGATCTTTACTGCCATTCGTTCTTCTCCTTTAGAAGGGTAGCATGCCCCGGCCAAGCCCGCGCATGCCGCTTTTATTCATTTTTTTCATCATTTTCATAACTTGCGTATAATTTTTGAGCAGGCTGTTGACGTCCTGTACACGCGTGCCGCTGCCTTTGGCAATCCGCTTGCGGCGGCTGCCGTTGATAATCGCATGATTCTGTCGTTCTTTGCGGGTCATGGAGTTAATGATCGCTTCAATTTTAACCAGCTCCCCGTCCCCCACATCCAGGTGCTTCATCTGCTTCATCTTCCCCATCCCCGGAATCATCTGGAGCAGATCGGACAGGGAACCCATTTTGCGAACTTGGACCAACTGGTCGCGAAAATCTTCCAGGGTGAACTGGCTCTTCCGTAACTTCTTCTCCAGTTCAACCGCTTTTTTCTCATCGACGACGGACTGGGCCTTTTCGATGAGCGTCAGAACGTCGCCCATTCCCAGGATAGTGGACGCCATCCGGTCGGGGTGGAACGCTTCTAGCTGCGTCAGTTTTTCACCGGTGCCGACAAACTTGATGGGTTTGCCGGTAACCGCCTTGATGGAAAGCGCGGCGCCACCGCGTGCGTCACCATCCGTCTTGGTCAGCACAATGCCGCCGATGTCCAGCGCGTCATTGAACGACTGGGCGATATTGACCGCGTCCTGGCCGGTCATGGCATCGGCCACCAGCAGGGTGTCCGAAGGCTTCACGGCGTCCTTGATCTGCGCCAGTTCCGCCATCAGGGATTCATCGATGTGAAGACGGCCCGCCGTATCCAGCAGCAAGGTATCACACCCGGCCATCTGGGCCGCAACGCGGGCTTCCAGACAGATATCGACCGGATTCATGTCAGTTTGCGACGCAAACACCGGCACCGACAACTGGCCACCGAGTTTGGTCAGCTGATCGATGGCCGCCGGTCGGTAAACGTCCGCCGGAACCAGGTAGGGCTTGTGCCCGTTATCGCGCAGATAGACGGCAAGCTTGCCGGCCGTGGTCGTTTTACCCGAGCCCTGGAGCCCTACCAGCATGATCGCCACCGGCCGGGACCCCTTGAGATCCAGCGTCTCATGACGCGAGCCCATCAGTTCGGTGAGCTGCTCATTGACAATTTTTATAATCTGCTGACCCGGGGTCAGACTGGCCAGAACATCCTGCCCGAGCGCCCGAACCTTAACATCCGCAATGAACTGCTTGACAACCCGGAAATGGACATCCGCCTCCAGCAGCGCCATACGCACTTCACGGAGACCGTCTTCGATGTTGCTTTCCGTCAGCTTGCCGTGTCCTTTGAGCTTTTTGAATACGGACTCAAGCTTATCGGACAGGTTTTCAAACATGACCTTACCCCAATTAGCCTTCTATCGTCATAAATCCTTGAATTTAGAATTTTAACAATGGTATGTCAAGAATTAAAAGGGGATTGTGCAACAGCCCCACGGTCCCTCTCTCGGCAGGGAAGGGCACACACGATAGGGAGACCGAAACGGGTGGAAGGTTCTCAGAGGTGTGTTATATTACCGATAGCCTAAGTCACTAGAAATTGCAAATAAAATGATCATTGACACCCCCCGGCAAGACATCAAGAATCTGGATCGCGCGACCCTTCAGCAATGGCTGCAAGCGCAGGGCGAAGCGCCCTATCGGGCCGACCAGATCTGGCGCTGGATTTATCGCGACCAGGTCGACACCTTCGATGCCATGAGCAATCTGAGCAAACCCCTGCGGGCCGCCCTTTCAAACGCCTTTACCATCGCGCGCCTGACCCTCGTTCAACACGAGATATCCACGGACGGTGCCGAAAAGTTCCTGTTCCAGCTGGATGACGACCGGCGCATCGAAAGCGTATTGATCCCCGAACGGAACCACGCCACTTTGTGCCTCTCGAGCCAGGTGGGGTGCGCCCAGAACTGCCGGTTCTGCTTCACGGCGACCGGCGGGTGGGAGCGCAACCTCACCCGGGGTGAAATCCTGGCCCAGGTCCGCGATATCAAAAACCACCTCAGTGCCCCGGAGACACTGACCAATATCGTTTTCATGGGCATGGGCGAACCCCTGGCCAATTACCGGAACGTGGTCGATGCCATCCAACTGCTGACCGATAACAAAACCGGCTTCGGCTTTTCCCGGCGCAAGATTACCGTTTCCACCGCCGGCCTGGTGCCCGAAATGGAGGCCCTGGGACGCGATACCACGATCAGTCTGGCCGTTTCCCTCAACGCCACCGACAACACCACCCGGGACCGGTTGATGCCGATCAACCGGCGCTACCCCATCGAAACGCTGCTGGAGGCCTGTCGCCGCTATCCGCTGCAGCCCCACCGACGTATTACGTTTGAATATATCCTGCTGGAAGGCATCAACGACCGGCCGACCGATGCCCGTCGCCTGGCAGCCCTGCTGCGCCCCATCCGGGCTAAAATCAACCTGATCCCCTTCAATGAACACGAGGGCTGCCGGTTCCGGCGCCCCAACGAAGCGGTCATTCAGCAATTTCAACAAGACCTTATGGACCAGGGATACACCGTGATCATCCGCAACAGCAAAGGCCGTGACATTTCCGCGGCCTGCGGCCAACTCAAGGCCCGCGTCGAGGGGTTTCCCAAAACATAAGGCGGGGTTGTCTGCCGGGCAGGCGGGCTACCTTGTCAGACCAGGAGGTCACTGACCGACTCGGGGGATAGGGGATAGACGTGGATGACGTCTTTTCCGGTCGGCCCCGTCACCAGGACCTCGACCTCCTCATCGACCGGCGCCTTGCTGTAGCCGGCGCAAATGGCAGCCGCTTTCGCCACCACGGCCGGCGATGCCGGGTGGGTGATCAGGACCGTCGGCCCCGGATAGGCCTTGAGTTTCATAAGCGTATCGCAGCCCGGGTCGTGGTGTGCGATCATTTTTTGGTTTTCCCCTTTGGTACGGCCCACCACGATTTTGGCTTCGTCACTCAGCCGGAAATGCCGCCCGTATTTCAGCAACTCCAGTTCCGCCTCCCGCACCTCTGCCTGGTGGTCGAATAGATCTTTCAGGCGTCGCGAATAGTTGGGATCGGTCAGCAGGCACCCGCCGGCCGGCGCCGGATATTCGGTGACCCCGAACGCTTTGGCCAGTGCAATCTGCGGTTTGCGGGATCGGCCACTGAGATCCAGCAATCGCTCCCGATCCACCAGGCCGGACGCTTCCGGGATCGTCACCGGCAATCGCTTGGCACTGAGCGGCCTGAGGATGTAGCCTTCGAAACCGGAATGCTTTTCTACATAGCGCAACGACGTTTTACTCTGGCTCATGGGGCGCTGACCCAACACCTCGCCGCTGAAAAGAAAATCGATGCCTTCCGAGCGCATCCGATCCCCGGCCAGGCGGAACATGAGGGTATGGCAGTCCATACAGGGGTTCATGTTTTTGCCGTATCCAATGGCCGGGTTGCGCAGCATGGGCAGGTAAATCTCCGTAATGCGTTCCACCCTCAGCGGAATGCCCGTAATGCGGGCGGCTTCACGGGCTTTGCCGGCTGAAAAGAATGGGGTCTCGAAGGTCACCCATTCGACCGCGATGCCCTGCTGCCGAAGCACCAGACCCGCCAGGATGCTGTCAAGCCCGCCGGAGCAGAGGCCCAGCGCGCGCACGCCTTTATTTTTACAATCGGTCATGGTAGGTTCCCAGGCCGTTTGCCAGGTTGGCCTCATTCGCCGCTTGCCATGTGAAAGATACGTCCAGGGCCGTCAATCGACCTCTGGCATCGCAACTGAATGCACTTCACCAGAATTTCTTCTGGCGCGACACATCACGAGACAGGACGATCCCGCCATGGACCCGCTCCGAAAAAAAACCGATAAAATCAGAAAAATCCTAAGGGCCGCCTATCCCGATGTCAAGACAGCCCTGACACACCGCAACGCCTTTGAATTGCTGGTGGCCACCATTCTTTCGGCCCAGACCACGGATCGTCAGGTCAACAGCGTCACGGGAGCCCTGTTTGAAAAATTCCCGACGGCCGCCGCCTTGGCGGCCGCCCCCCTGTGCGAGATTGAAACCCTCATTCGACCCACCGGTTTTTTCCATAATAAAGCCCGCAATATCAAGGCCTGCGCCAAAGCCCTGACCGATCAGCATAACGGCCGGGTGCCCCGCCGTCTGGACACCCTCACCCGATTGCCAGGTGTCGGCCGCAAAACCGCCAATGTCGTATTGGGGGCCGCCTTCGGGATCCCGGGCATGGTCGTCGACACCCATGTCAAGCGCATCAGCGGGCGCCTCGGGCTGACCGATCACACCGACCCCGTTAAAATCGAATACGATCTGATGGCGATCGTCCCGAAACGGGCCTGGAACACGTTCGGATTGCAACTGATTCATTTCGGGCGGGATGTCTGTCTTGCCCGCAAACCGATCTGCCCCGATTGTCCGCTCCGGCGCCTGTGTCCCTATCCGAACAAAACCGAGGCATAATAGCGGTTTCTTACCAAGGTTAACAAGTGTCGTTGTCATCCAGCTTGAATAGCTTGCGGGTGGCGGCCAGCAGCTGGGCCTTGTTGCCGTGGCCTTCTTCACATTTGAGGATCGTGGTGGGATCGTGTAGAATTTTATTGACGAGGGCGTTGACCATCTTATCCAGGGCATCTTCGGCAACGCCCTGGGCCGAACCACCCGGGCAGGTGCGGCCCACCTCCGCCCGGATGACCTGTTCGAATTTGCGGCGCAGGCCCACAATCGTCGGCACCACGTCGAGGCTTTCGTACCACTGGCGAAACCGAATGACAGCCTCGTCGACGAGCCGTTCGCCCTTCGTTGCGGCCCGCTGACGGTCTTCGATATTTTCCTCGATGACCCCCTTGAGATCGTCGATGTCATAGACGTAAATATTGTTCAAGCGATTGATTTCCGGATCGATATCCCGCGGCACGGCGATATCGATGAAAAAAAGCGGGCGGTTGCGCCGCCGGCGCATGACGCCCCGGGCCTGGTCGCGCCGGATGACATAATCCGAGGCCCCGGTGGAACTGATGACGATATCCACGGTCTCCAGCCCATCCGTAATTTCCTCGAATCGAATCGCCCGGCCATTGAACCGCCGCGCCAGTTCCACACCCCGCTCGAAGGTCCGATTGGCCACCAGGACCGCATCGGCCCGGTTGCGGATCAGGTGCTCAACCGCAAGCTCCGCCATTTCACCGGCACCGATCAAGAGCACTTTGCGGCCTTCCAGATCGCCGAATATCTTTCGCGCCAGTTCGACCGCGGCATAGCTGATGGACACTGCGTGATCGCCGATGCCGGTTTCCGTTCGGATCCGTTTGGCCACCAGAAAGGTCTTGTGCAGCAGCCGGTTGAGGATGACGCCGGACGTCCGCTTGGTGGCCGCCGCCCGGTAGGCCTCTTTGATCTGCCCCAGGATCTGGGGCTCGCCCACCACCATCGAATCCAGGCTGGCGGCCACCCGGAACATGTGCCGCACGGCCTCATCGCCGGCATGCTGGTAGAGATTGCCTTCAAAATCCGCCGCCGGGATGTTGTTCATTTCCGACAGGAAGCTGACGATCTGCCGCGCCGCCGCGTCCTTGTCCGGTGTGGTGGCCAGGACCTCCACCCGATTGCAGGTGGACACCAGCAACACCTCGTGGATCGCCTCGAGAGCGTGCAGATCAAGCAGGGCCTGCTGGCTTTCATCACCGGTAAAACCGATGCACTCCCGGATTTCAACCGGGGCGGTTTTATGGTTCAGGCCAATGAGAAGAATTTCGAATTTATTGGTCATTAATCGTTATCGTTGCTCAGGCATCGCGTGTCTAATGGTTGGCCCATCAGCGCGTGAATTCGCCATGATGGCCGGAGAGAAAAAGGTTAACCCCCAAAAAGGTAAACAACACCGTTGCAAACCCGAGGATCGCCATGATGGCCGACCGCCGGCCCTGCCAGCCGACCGAAAGCCGCATGTGGATCATGGCCGCATACAACAGCCAGGTGATGCCGGACCAGACTTCCTTGGGATCCCAACTCCAGAAACGCCCCCAGATGGCTTTGGCATAGACCACGCCCATGATCAGCCCCAGTGTCATCATCAGAAAGCCTCCCAGAATACAGCCATAACCCGCCGTGTCCAACTGGCCCAGCGACGGCAGACGTCGGAAGAAAAACCCCGGTTTTTTCGATTTAATGGCTTTTTCCTGGGTCAGATAGAGCACGCCCAGCCCGCAGGCCAGGGCCAACCCGGCTTCGCCTACGAAAATAAAGGTGACGTGCGCAACCAGCCAAATACTTTTCAGCATCGGTTTGGCCGCCATGGTGGTGACCGGCATGGTGGCCACCACCGCCATGATCACAGTGGCCAAGGGTGCCGCGAAAATTCCCATGATCTTCAACCGGTAGCGGTGGTGGAACAGGAGAAAAACCCCGGCCACGGCCCAGGCGGCAAAGGACAGGGTATCCCGCAGTGTGTTGACCGGAATGTGCCCTGACATAAATGTCCAATAGCCGATGGACAGGCTATGAATGACGAAACCGGCCACCAGCAGCCACACGCCATAGCGATGCATGCCTTTTTTCTGCATGAAGAGAAAAACGACGTACGCCACCGTGCTAAGCGAATAGAGCCCCAACGTGCCGAGGATTCCAATATCCATGGATTATTCCAACCTCTCCTGCAGCAGGTGCAATCATTAACGGACCATCAGGTGTTCCGCATCGAAGTCGTCCCCCAGAACCGATTGCAGCAAGGTGTCGACACCCTCGTGATCACCGGCCTTGACCAATGCCAGCAGCCCTTCGTCGATCAGGCGGTCGAAGACCTGGCGGTGGTCTTCCGGCGCATGCGCCCGTGCCAGCAGCTGTTCGCGAATGGCCCCCATCAGTTGCAGGAACGGCCCATATTCTTCCCCGAAATAAGCTTCCAATTCCTGGCGCAAGCGCCGCGCCACCGCAGGGCTTTTACCGGATGTGGAAATGCTGACCAGCAAATCCCCGCGCGCCACGATGGACGGCAGGATAAAATGGCCCCGATCCGGCGCATCGGCAAAATTGCACAACACGTGATGCCGGGTCGCATCCGCCTCGATACGGTGGTTCAGATCCGGGTCGTCGGTGGCGCTAAAGACCAGGAACATGGCCTCCATGTCTGAGGCCCGGTAGGGGCGCTCATGCCAAGTCAATTCTTCCGATCCGGCGAGTGACCGGATGGCCGCCGTCACCTGCGGGCTGACCACCGTCACCCGGGCACCGGCCCGCAGCAGTGTCTGCGCCTTGCGGCTGCCCACCGCCCCGCCGCCAACCACCAGGGCGTTGCGACCACGCATGTCAAGATAGATAGGATAATACCGCATCCGGTTTAATCCATTTTATTCCACGATGACCGTCATGAGATCTTCGGCCAACAGCAACGGACCCTTGTAAGTCCGCCGACACTGGGCGGCAATGTCGATTTGATCGCAGGCCGGATAAAAATGGGTCAGCATCAGCCGCTGGACGTCCGCCTGGACGGCCATTTCCCCCGCCAAGGAGGGGGTCAGATGGCCGGGTATTTTTTGGTCGTCCGGCACCGCCGCTTCACAGATCAACAATCCAACCTGTCGGGCCAGGGCCACCAAACGCTTCGAATAATCCGTATCCCCCGAATAAACCACTGTGCAACCGGAAGCTGTCTCGATGCGAAACGCCACGCTTTCGGGGTTATGCGCAACCGGCGCGGCCGTGACTGTCAATCCGGCATCCGCCATCCCCAGCGCGCGGCTGCCATCCATCTCGACCAGATCGAACCTATCTGGCGCCAACTGAATCCAGTGTCCGTAAACCCCCTCCAGTCCGGCCACGAATTGCCTGAATCCGGGACCGCCGACAAGGGTCAGCGGCCGGTGGCGGCGCAAGGGGTCCGGGTACTTGTTCGCAAAAAGAAACGGCACCAGTTCCGCCGTATGGTCCGGATGGAAATGGCTGAAAAACAAGTAATCGATCCGGTATATATCGGTACCGGCCTCCAGCAGGCGCCGCATGGTGCCCGGGCCGGCGTCAAAGACCATCTGGGTGTCCCCGACCTGCAGCAGGATCGAACAGGAACTGCGCGCCAGGCTCGGCACACAGGTGCCGGAGCCGAGCACCGTCACCCGAATATTATTTTCTCTGGGCTGCGCCACGGCTTGTCCAGGTGCGTTGTTCGATACGATTCACCAACCATTCCGTCAGGCGTTTGCCGCTGCTGCAATCCACCGCTTTTTCGACAGCCCCGAGGGGCAGTTCGGCACGCGCCATGGTTTTATGGCCGCCGGCCGATCCGAATTCCCCGAAACTGCTTCGGGCCAGGTTGCCGGCATTTTTGCGGATCCCGTCATTGCGAAGAATGACCACGAGTTGTTCGTCACAGATCCCGGACACAATACTCCAGGTCACGGTTTCCACCCGCATGAAAAAGTCGGCCACCAGGACACAAACATCCGCACTGGGAACCGGCCCCAGATGGGCAAACATCTTCCCCTTGCGAAAGCGTCTGGCCTGGATGGCTTTGCGAAAAAACGTGAGAAACCCCGGCTGCAGGTCGGCCTGCTCGATACGCCGGGCCAAAGGAATATTCGCATATCGAAAAAGATACTGAAATGCAATGACATCTTCGATCTGGGTTTCACGTTCGAAATTCCGGGTATCGGTTTTGATGGCATGAAAAAGGCCCGTGGCCAGCTTGGTGCTCGGTTTGATCTTCGCCGCCCGCAGATATTCGGTCATGATGCTGGCCGTCGCCCCGTAACGGGGCCGGATATCGACATGCCCCGCTTGGGGATGGGTGTCCGGATGATGATCGATTATGACATCATAGCGGAAACGGCTGAAAGCCTCGTTGTGATTCGGCTGGGAATCGATCAGGACCTTGCGCTGGAAGCGGTCCGGTTCAATGGCATCCCGATGAACCACCGGAACGCCCAGCAGTCGCGTCATGGTCAGATTGTCCGGCCGCTGGATAACGTTGATATGGCTGATGACGATGCCGGCAACCTTGCGCCAGAGCAGCCGTTTGACAGCCATGGCGCTGGCGATGGCATCCGGATCCGCATTGATCAGAATCAATACCTGATCGCCGCCCGCAAACTGCTTGTAAAAACGGCCGAGCTTCTCCTTGTTTTTGGATATCATGACCTCGTTTCCCGAAAGGATTGGCCCGTCCCAGGCGTCGGAAGCAAGCGGCACGATCAACGCTGCCCACCACCGTCTGATGGTACAGCCCGTCCCCCTGCCACGATAAACGATACGCCACTATAGTTTCTAACCACACTGAATTCAACCTCCGGCATCGGAAGGCGCCCGGATCGATAGATCGAATATGGGATTGAATCCCTTTTAATGGATGAATGCCACTCGTTTAATAACGATTGCCACAACGATACAGAGCGCTTTATAGTGCCGCCCTTGTTTTATACCAAACGGTTTATGGTCCCCATAAAATAAGGAGTCATTATCCATGGAAGGGGCATTGTTACCCATCATTGTTTTTCTGCTGGTGTATGTCGCGCTCACCTTCGAATTGGTCAACAAGGCCGTGGCCGCCCTCTTCGGTGTCATGGTGCTGCTGATCATGCATGTCGTGGACGAACACGAAGCCGTTTCCTACATCGATACGGAAACCATCATGCTGCTGCTCGGCATGATGACCATTGTGGCCATCCTGCGGCGAACCGGGGTGTTTACGATGCTGTCGGTGCGCATAGCCGCCCTCACCAAAGGCAGCCCGCTGAAGATTCTCATTTTCTTTTCGGTGGTCACCGCCCTCTTGTCCGCCTTTCTGGACAATGTGACCACGGTCCTGATCATCATCCCCATCGTCATCGAGCTGACGCGGGGCATGGGACTGGATCCCAAACTCTACGTCATCAGCCAGGCGGTGATTTCCAATATCGGCGGTACGGCCACCCTGATCGGCGACCCGCCGAATATCATCATCGGCTCCAAGGTGGGCCTGACCTTCAACGCGTTTATTCTGCATCTCACGTTGCCGGTAACCGTTTGCTTCGTTGTCGGACTGTTCTACCTGTGGTTCACCAACCGGGAAAAATTCCGCCCCATCGATACCGATCTGACCAAACTGTTCGGTGTGCAGTTGCTGCTTGAAAAAATCCGCAATGAATTTCTGACCACGAAAATCGACCGGGTGTTTCTAACCAAAGGCCTTTCCTGCCTGGCCCTGGCGATCCTGCTGTTCATCACCCAGACCGTGACCGGCATGTCCCCCGGTGTCGTGGCCCTGGCGGTGGCCATGCTCCTGATCATGATCACCAAAGTCGACGTGGAACACCTCATGGAAGAAATCGAGTGGACCACGCTTTTGTTCTTTACGGGCCTTTTCATTCTGGTGGGGGTGCTGGAAGAGAAACACGTGCTGGAGTGGATTGCCCAAAACGTGTTCCTGCGCGTCGGCGACAACCCTTACGTGATCGTGCTGATGGTGCTGTGGGTGTCCGGTATCGTTTCCGGCTTTCTCGACAACATCCCGTTCACCATCACCATGATTCCAATCGTCAAGCTGATGCTCGAATCCACTCCGATACCCAACGACATTCTCTGGTGGGCGCTTTCCCTGGGGGCCTGCTTGGGCGGCAATTTGACCATGATCGGGGCCTCGGCCAACATCGTTTCGGTGGGCATCGCCAAGCGGCACCATGTCGACATCAGCTTTCTGGACTTCATGAAACTCAGCGCCGTTATCACACTGATTACACTGGTCATCAGTTCCATTTTCTTAACCGTCTTTTTATGGGTGTCATTATGAAAAACGAAGACCGTCAAAATCTTTACAAGCTTTTCCGGGACCATGGCGATGTGCTGGGCGCCCATGGCACAGCGCTGGTATCGCTGGAGGCCTTTATCCGATCGATCCAGGACCTCAAGTGCCCTGCCGACAAACTTGAACCGCTGGTGACGGAACTCATTCAATCCATCAAGAACGCCGAGCCCCAGATCACGCCCCTGGTGCATCTCATCGAAGACTTTGAAGCCGAGATGACCGGCCAATTCAGCGATGACCTTAAGGCCACCAAGGCTAAAATCACCACCATTCTGAACGCCAAAATCGACCGGTTGAAAGATATCGGCGAGCAGATGACGGTCAGCGGCTTGAAGTGCATCGACCGCTACGACGTGATTATCGTTTACTCCACCAGCGCATCCATTCGCGACACTCTTGTCAAGGCCCATAAGATCGGCAAACCCTTTGAGGTGTTAATCCTGAAACAGGACTTCACCAAGACCCGCAAACTGATCTGGACCGCCTCCGGCGAAAAAATCGACCACGAGGTCATCCCGGAATACAACCTGAGCAACTTCATCACCAAGGCCAACAAGTTCTTCCTGGGTTCGATTTCCATCACGCCCGACAACAAGGCCGTCTGCCCCCTGGGATCGGCCGAGGTTGTCAGCCTCTGTCATCTGAACAAGATTCCGGTTTATCTTTTCGCCAACAGTCTGAAGTTTTCCCACAAAGCCAGCGGTGCCCACAAAATACACGAAAAAAGGGAGAGTCGCATCGACGGCCAGACCAGTTATTCCATGACCATCCACTCTCACTGTATCGTGGATTTGAACCATGTGGATTTCATCGTCCGGGAAGACGGCGTCATCCCCCGGGATGTGTTCTGTAAAAAAGCCGGCTGCTGATCCCTCCTTGATCCGCCTTATAAAGCCCCTGGCATCCCGCCAGGGGCTTCATTTCAGGCGAATACCCACCATTTCCTTCTTCCATAAATAGTATAAACGGCACGGCCGCACCCGGCGACGGCGGCTACCGGCATCAGGGTTTGCGGGCGCTCCGCACTCTTTTCCCCGCCGCTTCAGACTGATCCGCATCACTCATGCGATATCATTATTGACATAGTTTCATCCCAATACGATAAGTGATTTTAAGCGTGTCCTTTGGCTGATTCGATTCCATAAAACCTTGTGTCCGAGCTCATCGCCGCACGGGCCGGGGTTCCGCCCTGAAAACCGGGGCCGGCGTCATTCGTGTACTGATATTCCGTCTGCTGGGCATGCCCCTGAGAAACCTGTTTACCATCGGGCAAGCCTACGCGGCCCTGACCATCATCGATGCGCAGCCGGGAGGCTTTCGGCTTCAGGCCCTGAACCTGCCCTTGCCCATGCGCTAATCGCCGCGGCTTACTTGCCATCCTTCAGCCAACCCCTTTGGAATCAAAACAGGAGGCTACCGCCCAAACATGACAATCGATGGCGCTAAGATATTTTTTTGAACCTTTCTATTCCGACACGCCACACACCCATACACGGTTTCTTTCGGCGGCATGACGCGTGGTCATGCCATTGACGTTAAACTTCTGAATGGAGGAACAACACGACTATGCACACCCACTTCGCACTGAACCTGAAACGTCATCTTCTGCTGGTAATGCTGATCTTCGTGCTCCCTGGTATTGCGATTGCTGCCGATGGACGAATGCTCAGCCCGTCACCCGTTAAAACGCTTAATCCCGCGGTTAAAAAGGTAACCGCGGCCGACAAAAACAAGTTCGCCTTGAAGCGGGAGGCCAAAATCCTCGCTATCGATTTCCGCACGGAGCCCAGCGGCCAATGGTTGTATACCTACAACGTCCAGAACACCGGGGCGGCCGTACTCGACCTGCGCGACATCCAGTTTAAAACCACCCAGGACCTCAGCAACGGCCAGCGGTTGCCGGTACACACCGTGACCCTCCCAACCGGCAATCCGCTCAACCCCGGTCAGACGGTAACTGGGTGCTATGCCTGGAACCGCTGCAGCAACGCCACCCTGTTGCGGCTGGAGCTTTTTTATAAAGGCGCCCGTCTGGACGTTAAAACCGCCAGCGCCCCCCCTATCGATGTCAACATCACCAAGGCCGCACTTGATACGGATAAAAACACGTGGGGGGCTTCACTGAAAAACAATACCGGCAACGCCGTCAAAGTCGCCGTGCGACTGATATCCGATATGGCGAAAGCCGGCCAGGAAATTATCAAAGTCGTGCCGGCCAACGGCACCGCCAGTTGCAAAGGGCTTGCCGATCTCAAGACGGTCAAAGGCGTCCAGGTCATTTTCAGGGATGAAAAGCCAGGCAATCAGCCGGGCTACGTGGTGCTGGACAACTACAGCCTGTCATCGGGCATGACCATCGGCCACAGCCGGCCATCGAGCGACCGAACGAGCGTAAAAGCGACGGTAGAAAGCATCGTCTGGTACAGTGGAACCAAACAATGGGTGGCGACGATCAAAAACAATACCGCCCTGCCGCTGCCCGTGGGGATTGCCGGATGGCCCCTTGAAAACGGCGTCCAGGGCATGACGATCTGGTCCAATGAAACCATACCGGCCGGGAATACCGTCCAGCTGGTGGGCGATTATTCCGGCTATTCCGTCCCGCCGGGAACCCGGTTGAAAGTCCACGTGCTGCTGAAGCCGTCGAACAGCAAGGTCCACGAAAAAATCATCCCGCTGGACTAAAAAAGACAAGCGGCGGGCCGGGGACGATACTCAGGCCCGCCGCGGAAAAACCGTCGAACCGAAGAAAGGAATCTTCCCATGCTCCGCCACACGCGCTTCCTTCTTATTGTCGCACTCTTGCTGGCCGTTTCCGGGATGACCCATGCCGCCTCGACCACCCCCAAGGTACCGGCGACGGGAATCGGCGTGTCATCCGGGGCGGCGCCATCTTCGACCGCCCCCAAAGCGCCGGCCCAACGCAATCCGGCCATCGAAAAAACCACCGCGCCGCCGCCCGCAGCATTGCCAAAGGCGACAGCGCTTTCCATTAGACGCATCTATGCCGAATCCAATTTCCTTCGCGTCGTCATCGGAAGCAGCACGGGCGCCCCTCTCACTCCCGCTGTTTTCAACGGCATGCACCTCAAGCTGTCGGCGCCGGTCCATCCTATCAACACCGATTTGCGGCTGACCGATCTGCTGAAGCACAAGCACACCCGCACCCGTGCCAATGAGGTCGATTTTTTCACCGGTGTCCCCTTCAACCGGACCGGAAGGGTATCGGCGACGCTCTATGCCGGGGCCTGGCATACGGACAAGTCAATGCACGTCACCGTTGTCGGCCAACCGAAAAAATTGGAGGCCCGTCCGCAGCCGCCTGCGGCGATGGGCAGCACCACCACTGCCGCCCCCACCTCTCGGATGGCAACCACGATGACACCGGTCAACGGCCTGGCACCGGCTGAATCCAAGCGACCTGCCGCCACAGTGCGGGCCCGCCGCATGGCAGACGGCGCAACGCATCCCATGACGGCCTTTATGGACAGCGGCATTCGATTCATCCGACCCACGGAATCCAGCCATGTTTTGCCGGGCGAAACCCTTCGGGTGCAATACCAGTTTACCCGCGTCGCGTCGGAAGGCGACATCATCTTCGAACTGGTGGATGGCGCCAACATCGTGCTGCGCACCACCCGCCCCTACGTCCCGCCCGCCTCCGGAGAGCCGGACGGCGAGACGGTCACGTTCGTCTGGGATCTCCCGGATGACCTTGAAACCGGCCAGAATTATTTTATCCTGGCCACGCGCGAAACGGCCTTCGGCATGAGTTCCAGTTTTTCCATCGGCGAAACCACGGGACGCAAACTCGTTCCCGCCCCCCGGGAAGTTGATCCTATCCAGGTCCAGACGCCACGCACAAGGGGACTGGCCGACCCCTTGGTGGTCCGAAGTTTCGAAACGGATATCACCTGGACCATGCCGGGCGACATGAGCCTCTTTAGCTGTTCCAACCGGGTCAACCTCTATGCCGTACGCCAGGCCGACGGGCAGGAAAGCCGGATTCGCACAAACGTCGATTGTGACGATGGTGATAATACGATCCGCTGGCAGCCGGATGCCGGCATGACACCGGGTCGCTATCGCATCCGGGTCGTCGCCGAAGACGGCTGCCAGGGAGAAAGCGGCATCTTCCGCATCGATGCCTGCGACTATGCCATCGAATCCGTTGCCATTAACGGCGCCGGCAGCCTCGAAGCCGGTATCGACGTGCGGGAGCATTCGACCGTCTCGGGCACCTTCGATGTGCGTGTTCGCTGGAACGGCATACCGGTTCCGGCCAACCTGCCGCCTGGGACGTCCTGGGACAATCGCCTGACCGTACTGAGCGCCCTTACCGGTGCCAATATCACCCATCCGGCCGAGGGGGCCTCATTTACGTACCGGGACAGGCCCGCTGACGATGGCATCCTCTTGGTCCGGGTGCCATTTTCCTTCCCCCGCGACGACATCCCCACCATGCGCCGCGGCCGTCACCTTCCGCTGGAATTCCGGCTTCAGCCTTTCGGCGCCAGCATCGACAGCGATCCAACCAACAACACCTTTAATGGCGAATTGCGCGTTTTAGGCGCTACCGACAACGACCTGCGAATCGGCATCTACCCGTCGGACTTCAATCTGACCCGCCGCAGCCGGGCCGCCTGGTCAGCGCCTGTCTGGCACTGCACCTTTACCCAGGAGGTCAACCTGACCAACCTTGCGGTAACCGACGCAGGGGGGCCCGCCGGCACCCTGACCACGGTTCCCTGCCGCTGGGAGATGCAATACCGCAATGACGGCAGTGGGGACTTCAGGACTTTCGAGAGCGGCAGTTTCACAATGGAGAATGTTCTTGGAGGCGCGTGGGTCGCGAAGAACATCGAGGGGCACTTCCAGGTGAATCCTGACATCACCGATCGCACCTATCGGCTCATGGTCATCGCCGACCCGGACCAGACCCTGCTGGACCCCAACCGCAGCAACAACAGGGCGACCGTTCCCTTCCGGCTGCCGGACTGACAAGGTTGATAAGGAAGGCGGCCGCGGCCGCCTTCCTTACCGATATGTCCGGACACCGTCTTTGCCCCGGGCCTTCATGGCAAACAGCGCTTGATCCGCGAAGGCGAGCAGTTCTCCGGCATCCCGGGCCTGCCCGGGATAGACGGCCACCCCCATGCTGGCTTTTAGCTGGACCTGGAGGCCCTGTTGCTGCAGGTAAACCGCATTCCGAATATGCTGTTGAATATCCAGGGCCTTGGCCTCGGCCTGATCGAGGCCGCAATCCGGCAGCACCACCACGAATTCATCACCGGCATAGGCTACCGCATAGGCCGGCGGCGCCAAGGATTGATGGATTGTGGCGGCCACCTCTTTGATCACCTGGCTGCCGTGAAGGTGGCCGTGGGCGTCCACGAGTTGTTTGAAATTGTCCAGATCCATAAATATCAGTGATATCCCGCTGTAGTCATAGCGGCCCGACGAAATCAGATCCGGCAAGGACTGGTAGAGGAAGCGCCGGTTGTAGAGCCCCGTCAATGTGTCGTGCAGAGCCATTTCGCGAAACCGTCGCTCACTGTCCCGCAGGGCTTCTTCGGCCGCCTTGCGTTCGGTGATGTCGACCAGGGTGATGACCAGCCGCGAGAGCGTATCTTCATGGCCCGAAACCGCCAGGCTTTTGGATAAAACCGTCTTGCGCTTGCCTTTGAGCGAGGTGATCACCCGTTCCCGCTCCCGGCCGATATCGCCTCCGGCAATCATGAGAATGACTTCCCGCGCCATTTTCAGGAATTCATCCGGATCTCCCTCGGGTGCCCCGAACGACAGTTCCTGCCGGTTGTCCGCTTCGACCAACGCCATGAAGGCTTTATTGAAATCCGCTGTCTGCACCAGCTGCATGCAGTGCCGAATTTCGTCCGGATTCTCATCCAGATAGGCGTTTAAATCGTCGACGCCCTGCTCCCGCAACGCTTCGATATACCGCTTGAGTTGAGAGGCATCTCTTTCGATCATGGCCACCGGGGCGGAATGAAACAGCACGTGATAGCGGTGGTCGCTTTCCCGGACAGCTTCAGCCGCGTGTTTCATGACGGAGAAGTCTTCGACAAAGACAATGGCGCCATCGGCCGTGCCGGTATCATTCAGCACCGGGCTCATGTGAAACCGCAGTTCCAGGCACTCGTCCTGACGGTTGATGCAGGGGTGGGCCTTGATCGCCGGTCGGCCCGTCTTCAGGCATTGGCGCAAGTCATCGCTGACACCGGCCGCCACAAATACCGCCAGGTCAAATGCGCTGGCGTCAGGGGGGATCGGCCCGTCCGGCCAGCCGATAATCGTCCGTATTTTGTTGTTGAGCCCGGTAATCTGCCCGGTGCGATCGAGGGTGAAAATGCCGAAGGGGGCGCTGTCTCCCAGCATCCGATTGCGCTGTTCGATCTCGGCCAGCGTCGTCTCAAGTTGCGCGCAGCGTGACCGCAGAGCGCTCAGATCCTCAAGCGTCGTCTTGCCATCGTTGTCGCGCACTGGTTTCGCAGCCATGACCACCTCTCGTTCCATATTGTCAGAATCTTAAAGCACAACGGTCAGATGAGCAGGATGTTAACCATGGGAGCCGCATAAGACATTCGTCCTGAACGGATTCCGATAGTGCTACTGCAGATATTTCGTGGCAATCCGATCGATCGTTCCGTCCGCTTTCATGCTAAAGGCCATCGCCATGACGCTCCTCTCCAGGCGCCTATTGCGTTGAAGCCTCCATGTCGCCTAACAGATCGGGATCGATCGAAACAACATAGTAAATGCCGTTAATATTGGCGATGGTGTCTCTTATGAACTCCTGCATGGCGTCTTTGGCATAATCCTGATCCCTCAGGTCCATGATTTCCCGCCTCAGTGACAGAATCAGGGATTCCCTGGGTGATTTATAGATGGCAACCCCGCCAAAGACATTCCAATGCCGGCTTTTATCAGACCCATCTTCCTTATTGCCGGGCAGCAGGAAATTTTCCAGCGCAATCGAACCGGGCAGGAGGTCTTTCGGTATACTTTTGACCCATCCCAACGGAATCCTCACGGCTTCATCAAGCAGACCGGCAGCCGCTTTTTTATCGTTGTCCTTTATTGCCAGCGCTTCACGAAATAACAGAACCATGGGCAAATTGTGGTTTTGAAGCTGGATATCCGTATGCTTGGGTGTCGTGCGGGAAACGGCCCGCAGGTAGCGACGGTCGTATTGAGCATACAGCACCAGCTTTTTGAAGTCTTCCGCCCGGGTCTTGCTTTTATAGGCCTGCCACTCGGCCCGGTCCAGATAATTTTCCAGATCTTTGTAATCCCGTGGCGGGGGCAGGGCATCCAGTTCGACCGCGATGTCCAATGTCGATTGAAGAGCCGCTTCGATGCGCTTCAATATGTCCTGATAGGGGAGGCCGCCTGCTTCAAATGCTTGATAGGCCTCGGAAACCAGCAGATCCCGCAGCTTATCGCGAAAATACAGAATCTGCCGGATAAAATCCGATTGGGTCTGCGTCGTCAGCGTTTCCGCATCTTCGACCAGGCTGATCAATTCGAGCAGCAGCTCATGATAGGCTTTTTTCGAAAACAGGGTCTCGCAATGCCTGATCTTCCGGGTGACGTATTGCCGCTCCAGTTCCGTCAGGTGGTTTGCGCGAATGGCATGGGCCCGCGAGAAGCGAAGCGCTTCGTCGTAGATTTCAAGAAGCAGTTGTTCTTGGTATGAAGCGGTGGACCGGCTACCTGTCAGTTCCCGTAGAAAAGATAACGGTGCCGTATCAACGGCGTCATACGCCAGCAAAAACAGCGGCCGCTGCGCATATTCGTAGGTTGGCAGGTATTTGAACAGTTCCCGCGGTCTTGGAAATGGGGCGCCCTTTGCCTTCGCGCGCTGTTCGGCAAGATAGGGATCCGCATCGTGGTAAATGGCATCTAAAAAGACCCGGTCTTCGCTGTCGATCATGCCGTTCCTGTTCAGATCCATCTTCAACAGGGTCAGGCCGTCCGCCCGAAAAGGATTGGCGAGGACCGCGTTCAGAGCCGCCCGGTCTTTCGCATCCCATCGGTTGTCATTGTTGAGATCGCCCAGCATGATCAATTCCGAGGAAATATCGACACGATTCACCGGGAGGTAGAAATAGGCTCCGGACATGGCGACGACCGCCACCAGGATGACCCCGATGGCAATTTTCAATAAATGGCGCATGCTTGCTCCGCTAATCGCCCTGGTTCGACCGTCAAAACCTGAATCATGGATTCCCCGTTTTTGAATAGGCGTGGTCACAGACCTTTTCGTCGGCATCGAAATCGATCACTTCTTTCGCCGCACGAAAGGCATCGACCCCCGCCGGCACACCGCAATAGACCGTCGCCTGTAAAAGCACGTCTTGAATTTCTTCTACCGTGCATCCGTTGCGCAGGGCCCCGCGAACATGCAGTTTGATTTCCGCCGGCGCTTTGAGAGCGGCCAGGATGGCGATCGTCACCAGGCTGCGCGTCTTTTTGGAAATCGCGTCGCGCGTCCATACTTCTCCCCAGCAGTTCTCCGTCACCAGGTCCTGCAGCGGATTGGTGAATTCGGTGGCACCAGCCAGAGCCTTGTCCACGTATTCATCCCCCAGCACTTCCCGCCTTACCGCCAAGCCCTTTTCATATTTTTCACGATTCATGGGTATCGTTTCCTTTGCTTGTGTCCGGATGGGCCGACGCATGGACGCGTTTTCGATTTAATGCCTATTGCGAAAATCGAAATACCATATGACGCTTCAATCTGGTCGCAGCGGCACTGTCGCTGATCGAGGAAAAAAGCCTCGCAATCGATGGCGTCCGTCGAGGGGCGGCAACCCTTACGCTGTATTACCGTCCTCAGGTGCTCCGGGTCAATTGGTCATTCATGGTTTATAGTATCGCATGGCCTCGGGCAGCGCCTTGTTGATGGCTGCGATGCGGCTGCCGGGGGCCGGGTGGGTCGAAAGAAGCTCGGGGGGCCTGGCGCCGCCGGAAGCGTTCATCCGGTTCCAGAAGGGAACGGCCGTCCTCGGATCATAACCGGCGCGTGCCATCAGCACCAGACCGATCCGGTCGGCCTCGCTTTCGTGGAGGCGGCTATAGGGCAGGAGCAGCCCGACATTGGCCCCCGCGCCGTAAGCCTGCATGAAAAGGTTCTGGGTGGCGGCGGGCTGGCTGGATAGCGCCGCCGACAGGGCCACGGCTCCCATCTGGGCCATCAGCCCCTGGCTCATGCGTTCGTTGCCGTGGCCGGCGATGGCATGCGCGACTTCATGGCCTAAAACCACGGCCAGGCCCGCATCGTCCTGCGTGTATTTCAAAATGCCGGTATAGACAGCGGCTTTCCCCCCGGGCATCACCCATGCATTGGCGGTTTTGTCGTCCTCGATAAGGTTGAACTCCCAACGGTAATTGCGAATTTCGCCAGCCAGGCCTTCTTCCTTCAAAAATTTTTCGGCGGCGGCGGCAATCCGATTCCCCACCCGTCGGACACGGGCGACTTCGGCCGTATTCGTGGAAAGTTTTGATTCGTTGAGCACCTTGCGATATTCGGTCAGGCTCATGCTGTTCAGTTCACTGTCCGGCACGAACTGGAAGCTCTGCCGGTTTGTTATCGGGACGGATGTACAGGCGATGACAAGAAAAATGAACAGAATGATCAGCACGCGGCCGATGCGATAAAAGGCAGACGAGCGTGTCATGGTTCGGTCCTTTTATGATGGTGGTTGAAAACGGTCGCCACAACAGGCGTTTAAGCGGCGGCTATTTTTGATAATAATACCGGATCGGGTGTTGGCCATCGATGCGGGCGAAAACCGACCAGAATAAAGGTGTGTACTTAAAACGAGTTTCGAATTATTTAGCCAGAAAATGTCATGATTATTGGTGCCTGCCATAACCTTTTTATCGTAGCGGAGAACTCGGATCGCCATGTTTGAGACACACATTCTTTTGACCGGGCTCATCGTCTTCGTGGCCCGGATTTGCGATGTATCCATCGGTACGGTCCGGACGATCGTTACCGTCCAGGGAAGAACGGTAATCGCCTTTGTCCTGGCTGTTTTCGAAATCAGCATATGGATAACCATCGTCAGCACGGTGATCCACCAGGTCAAAGATAATCCCGTTCTGATCGCCTTTTATGCCTTTGGCTACGCCACCGGCAACGTGGTGGGCATCATGGTGGAGCGCAAGATCGCTTTTGGAACCACGATCCTCAGAGTCATCACCCGCACGGCGGGATTGGACATAGCGACGTTTTTGAGGGAAAAGGGCCAACCGGTGACCATTTTTCAGGGGGAAGGCATGCGGGGCCCGGTCCATGAGCTTTACATCGCCTGCCGACGCCGGGACCTGAAATGGATCCTGCCCGAGGTCCAGCAAATCGATCCGCAACTGTTCTACGTCATCGAGCAGGCCCGGGAGATTCGCAAAGTGCTCAAACCGGTCTACTCGCCTCTTGGCGGATGGCGGGCGATTGATAACCGCAAATAATCCGCGAGGGCGTGATGGTGCCTTGCAAGTAAGGCCGGACCTATTATCGACCCCGTTTTTTGGCGGGTCACGGTGAACCGCTATGGCAGCAATTCTGGGTTTGCAATGTTCGAGGGGTTGCCTTCCAGGTAGTTGACGACATTTTCAAACGCCGTCTTAAAATAGAGTTCGTAACTGTTCTTTTCCACGTAACCCAGGTGCGGCGTGCAGAGAACATTGGGAAGCGATAGAAGCGGATCGGAGGCATCGCGGACAGGTTCCTTGTCGAAGACGTCGATGGCGGCCTGTTTTGTCGGCACCGACGTCAATGCATCGAAAAGCGCATTCTCCTCGATCAGGCCGGCACGGCTCATATTTACAAACAGGGAATCCGGCTTCATCAGCGCCAGATCGGCTTTGGTAACACACCCCCTGGTTGCGGCATTCAATCGCAAATGGAGGGACAACACATCGGCCTCGCGGAAAAAGTGGGCTTTGTCCGGTGCGGCGTCAAAGCCATCCGATTCCGCGGCCTTTCGGGAGCCTTCGCTGCCCCACACCAGAACACGCATGCCAAACGCCTTGGCATACTGCGCCACGCGGCGGCCAATTTTCCCGTACCCCCAAATGCCGAACGTCAATCCATGCAGCGTCCTGCCCAATCCGAGGGAACCCGATTGCTGCCATTCACCGTTGATCAGGTTTTGGACATAGGGTGCCAAGTGCCGCGATGCCGCCATGACGAGCGCCCAGCAGAGTTCGGAAGGTGCAACGGGCGATCCGATGCCTTCGGCCACCAGTACATTTGATTGGGTACACGCCGCCAGATCCAAATGGTTGCTGATTTTGCCTGTCTGGCTGATGAGTTTCAATTTGGACAATCGCGACAAGAGCGCCTGATCGATTTTGGTTCTTTCACGGATGAGAACCAATACCGCGGCATTTTCGATGGCGGCAACCAGTTCATCCATTGTCCGGTACGTTTGATCGATGACCTGAACATCATAGGACGCCAGCAGCTTGAAACACGCCAACCCCCTGACGGCATTTTGGTAATCGTCTAAAATCGCAATTTTCACGGCGGTATCCTTTCACCCTCCAATTAACATATCGCCAGGCCTTCTGGTATGAACACCTGGCAACCTTTTGGATGCCCGGTCCTGTTATTTCCTCCAAAACCGTTTCACGATGCTGCGCGTCGGTTTGCCCGTGCCCTGAGAGCGAGTGATACGGCAAGCATGACCAACGCCAGGAACAACGCCAGGAACAACGAACGTTTCGCATCGTAGCGCTCTATGACGGCAGCAAATAGGAGCGGGGATGCTGCTGCGAAAAGAAAACTGGGAACGAGGAGCTTTCCCACATGGGCGCCATAGGTCGTTGTATCGAACAGGACAAGAGGCAATGTCCCCCGGGTGATGGTCAATATGCCCGTGCTGGCACCATAGAAAAAAGTGAACGCCATTGCCGCTGCCAAAGATTGCCCACTGGCGAGTCCGACCACAAAACACAGGGGCATAACGAAGGCCGCCATTAGATTCAAAACGATAGGGTGCAGACGGCCGCCGAAGAGAACCTCTGCCAGGCGCGCCGCGGATTGGCCGATACCCCGCAGCGACGAAGCCGTGACGGCCAGCGCCGCCGCCAATCCGAGCTCCGACAGAATGCCAACCATGTGGGCTGACAGGGCTGAATTCAGCCCATTGGACAGCATCGCAAGCAGGGCATACAGGATAGCGACGCCCTTGTCGGAAGATGGCGGCGATGCCGGTCTTGGCCTCACACCTGAATTGGCTTCGTTCTGATATCGACCGCTCGGGATGGCAAGATAGAGGGGTATGACCGCCAGCGCCACCAGGGCATACACGTTCAGGGCACCTCGCCAGCCAAACACTTCACCGAGGGTGTGACCGATGGGCCAGAAGCACGTCGACGCCAAGCCACCAAGCAAGGTTATTTTGGCGATCGGTCCTCGCGCCTGCCGGCCCCCGATTCGAACGAGTGCCGCAAACGCTGCCTCGTAGAGTGTTGACCGCATGGCCAAGCCGAGCAACAGCCAGGCGGCATAGTATCCGAAAACGGTCTGTGAGCGGGCCAGCGCGGCGCAGCCGACGGCACAACAGACGGAACCGCCCGCCAGGACATACCGGCCACCGTATCGATCGATGGCGCGCCCGATCAGCGGAGAAGCCCCTCCCATCACCACCAATGCGAATGAAAAACCGCCATAGATGATAGGTCGCGTCCAAGCTAGCTCGGCCGCCATCTTCTCGCCGAAGATGCCGATCAGGTAATAGGAGATCCCCCAGGACACAAGCTGAGCAAATCCCATACACCATATGGTGGTCCGCGATATCAACTTTTTGCTGTTCTAAAACCAAGGGAAAGGCATGAAAACGCTGATGAGGACCGCTATCGCGAGGCCAAGGGTGCGTGTTGATCGAACGCCGCACAGCGCCGATAGCGGATGTGTTGCGATGCCGTCATCGCCTATTCGGCTGAACCAGCCGAAACATCAGACGCCTCAGGTGCCGCCGTAACCGATGGTGACCTTTTCCCCCTCGACGATAACCGGCACCTCGCGCTTTCCGCCCGAGAGCTTCAACATCGCGTCCAGGTTCTGCGGCGAGGCTTTAACATCGATATAATCGTGCTTGCCATAGGCCTCACGGGCCTTCTGGGTATAGGGTCATCCCGATTTGCCGTAGATGCGAATCGATTCAGCCATTGAGAGCCTCCTTTTTTTCGATCGGATGTTTGGGAATGGAAAGAACCGACGGGCTGTCCATCAGGCTTTTTCAGTGCCTATACCATCAACCCATCGCATATTACAACGTATCGGGAGGTTGCATTTTTTTAGCCAGAAGATTGTCTATTTTGAGCGCATTCCTTGTTTGTGGCAGCGGAGTGAGCGCCATGCTAGCCCGAATGTTTCATGAAAGCGTCAGAAACGCTTCTCGGCTATCGTCAAGTTATGGCATAGAAGAAAAACAGCATCGTTTTGAAGGTTTTTGCTCTCTTCAACCGATCAATTTCGAATTTGGTGCCAAAACCACGACCCCAACCGGGCACGCCGCCGATGTCAGCAGAAAGCGGTGCCGCACATTTCCTCATTTTAATTGGCTGTCTTTGCTCCCCCTCCGATTAAAAAGGGTTTGAGCGGTCTGCTGTTTTTCGAAAACAGACTGGCAACGGACACATAAACGAACACCGGGAACGGCTTTGCGGCGCGCCTCCGGGATGGCGGCCTCACATTCCTCACAATGCGTCAGGCTCTCACCATCCGGCAGCCGACTCCGGGCCAGCTTCACCGCATCCCCCACACTGGCGTCAATCTGATCCTGTACCGCCCCGTCACGCGACCACCCACCCGCCATCATCTGCTCCTGTGCAAAATTGCGCTGTCGATTGAATTGAACACTTGCATTCGACCATAAGATGATATCCGCCAGTGGTCAATTAGTGAAATCGCGCCTAAGGTTCATGGGTTTGTGCAGACAGCGGCAAGTTGACCTTCTCAATGGAAGATTTGAAGAAGCGCATGCCGCCGCCCTCGCTGACAATCTGAATTATCGCCGCGGGGTCCACAACGGTGACACCAGACAGCAGGGTCACCCCGGTTCCTTCGAAGACCTTAGGGATAAGGGGGGTGGAAGCCCCCAAAAAAACAATCTCCCGGCAGCCACCGGCCAGCGCCAGCAGGTGGTCGGCCGTCTGGTTGATAATGGCGGTGGATGTCAACAGGGCGACCTGGCATTGCGGCAGCAGGTGTTCGGCGTCGCTCACCGGCAACAGGTTGCCCTGGGGCAGATCGATCTGCTCAAAGATATAAAGGGCCTTGGCCTGCTTGCGGATGGCCGGCACCAGCGGTCCGAAATGGCCCACCATCCCCACCCGGTCTTCCGGTCCGATCGGCAACTGCTCTAAAATATCACCCCTGCGATAGTCCTGGTCCGGGCGGTTGAAAAGCGCATTGGCCGTGGCCAGGGCCAGGGCCGCCTCGATGCGGCCGCCGGTATCGAAAAGGTGGAGGAGATCCACGGCCGGCCGACCGGCCAGGGGGCGAATATTGCGATACACCGAGCAGCCGCCCTTAGCCTCATCGAGAAAGGTGTAGGCTACGCCGGCACACCCGTTGTCCAGCAGTACCGCCGTGTAGCCCAGGCCGATGCGGACATCGACCACATATACGCCCTCCGCCCTGGGAAGGGCCGCTTCTTTAACCCTGTCTTGCAGACGCATCGTTCTCTCTCGCGGTGAATTCTTCTGTGGCTGTGATTTAAAACGACTGCTGGAATGGGGTAGATTCGACGCGCTGTCGTTCACCCGTCAGGACCTGCCCCTTTGGTATGGTCGATGCGCTCCACGGATATGGGTTTGAAAAAGTCGGCCATGCTGTAGGCCGATATTTTCAGCTGGCCTTCGACAGCCTGTCGTTCCGCATGCGTTTCCCTGATCTCGAAGCTTTTCAGGAGCCAATAGGACCCGAACACGACGACCCCGACGGCCTCGACATAGAATATGAACGACCCCTTACCCGGATCGGGTTGTAGAAATAATTTGAGGGCGAACGCGATGGCCGGCGAGGCGATCATGGCACACCCCATAAGTTTATAGGCTCTCCGGTAAAACGTGGCCCTTTCCTGATCCGACATCAGCCCCAGGGTGTCCGCCGACCTGAAGATACACACATACGCAATGGATAGGAAGAAGACAACCGACGCCGTTCCGTGCCATGAGAATTTGGGGCAGGCATTGCCGCACCCCCACGCCATGGGAACCACGGCGACAATCAATAAAAATCCGCCGGCCAGGTTCAGGGCCCAGTTTTCGAAATCCGTGAACCCCTTGTAGAGCATCAGAAATACGCCAATCGCGAACAGGGCCCCCACAAACCCATCCCGCACGGCGCCCCCGCCGGCATGATAATAGGCGCTCATCGATCCTTGCAGCGGCAGGTCCGCAAGAAGGTGCCCGGCGATCCACAAAAGAAATGGCAAGACGATGGCCAGCACCCCCATGCCAATACGGAGGGTGGTGTAAGAAGCCGTGATATGCGCTTGAAGGCTCTTGGGTTTCATCGGCGGCACCGCCATTCCCGTGCGTGCAGGGGGCCCAATATCAACCCTATAAGTAATTGCTGAAGAAAACCGTCAGACGACCTGCCTCTTTAGTTTCATAGACCGGATCAGTCGATGGGATACACTTCAAACTCAATCACGTCGTCCCACCGCCTGAACCACTCGGGAAACAAGGCCACATCATCGGTTTCCATCAGCTGAAAACAGACATTCTTATCCTTGCTCACCCAGGACTCAAGATAATGCAAGCCATCCGGCAGCAGCCGGCCCTGCTGGTTGTAGCGCTCATAGATCGCTTCAAAACACCCCAGCTTGAAGTATTCAATAACCATGTACTTTTTCATAATTCTGTCAAGTGTGCAGACCCCGCGGTTCAGCCGGTTGGGAGGAAAACGAGGGTGCCGAGCTGAAGTTGCGTGAAATCCTTGATGTGATGACCCCGCACCAGCTGTCGGGACGGGAGGTAGTAGATGGTGTTGGCGTCCTTGTACCCTTTGCCCGCGATCCGATAGGCGGACTGGTCAATGCGGAGCTCGAAGGGCCCTTTGTATCCGATGATCAGCTTGGTTTGGACCGGGAGATCGTCCCAGTCGTCGATCACCGATCCGGTTTTGATGCGGCCCGAGGGAAGAAAATAGATGGTGGTCTCCCGATTGTAGGACCGTCCGGCCAGGGACCAGGCGGTCACGCCGTCCGCAATGGTTTTGACGGGACCGTCGTCCTTTAGCTTCTCGACACTGACCTCCTGGTTGAGCAGGACCACCGTTTTGGCGGGCAACAGGTGCCAGCCGACCTCGGCGGCAATCTGGTCGCCGGTGAATATTCGGCCGTCGGGGAACTTGTAGACCGTTGCCGAACTGTCGAAATCCTCCCCCGCGATGACCCAGGCCGTATTTTTCTTGGAGATGACATTGGCTTCTTCGGCCACGGCAATAAAGTTCCTTGGGCTGTAGTACACGGCCGCCAGCTGTTGATCCGCCACCAGCCGGCCGGCACGCACGTCGGGATCGTAGCGCCAGGTGGGCCCCAATCCGGCTTTGGTACGATCGAAGTTTTTGGCGCAGCGTTTGCGACCCCGATGATTCTTCCGGTGCCAGCGGTTGGGATAGCCAAAGGCCACCTGGCTGTGGGTCAGGACCGCCCGGTCATCCAGGCCGTAGACCCCCTGGAGGATGCCGATCAAAAGGCCCACCGATCGGTACTGGGCATCCGTGATTGCAGCGTAATGATACCCCACCAGTTCGATGCCGATGGACAACTGGCTGATGCCCGTATCCCCGTCCCACATGCTGATACCGGCATGATCGGCCACATATTGTTTATCGAGAATGCGGTAAGTCC
Source organism: Desulfobacteraceae bacterium (assembly GCA_014237395.1). Classification (GTDB taxonomy): domain Bacteria; phylum Desulfobacterota; class Desulfobacteria; order Desulfobacterales; family UBA5852; genus JABZFP01. Next base: position 273,982 of record JABZFP010000029.1, read on the forward strand.
GGCCGTCGCGCGCAATGACGTAATGGGCATGGCCGCCGGGCGTATGCCGGCCGTTTCGAAAGCGCTTGCCCTGGGACACGACGCGTAAGGTTGTCTGCCGTCCGAGCTCGGCCGTGTGCACGATGATGTATTTGGTCTTTTGGCGTTTGATTTTTTTGAAGCGCGGATTCAGTCGCGAGCGGTAGTCCACGATGGACCGCTGGAATTGGGCCGCGTCCTTGCGCGGGTAGGTGTTCGCCGGGGTGGGCACCATCAACAGAAAAAGCGTCAGGAACGACGCTGCCAGATAAAACCCTTGGGAGTACCCGGTGGTTGAAAATCGCATGATGACACGTTCACCCTGTTGTCAGGTTTTCGACTGCGCTGGCAGGCGTCTGGGCGATGTGACGAAATTCGCAATCAAAGGCCTCTTCCCCCGACTTATAGCGAATTCTGTTGAAATATCAATAGCGGCTGGCGTTTGGTGCGCGTCAAACCATGCGGGGACAGATTTTTTTGCCCCATTTGGTCAGCTTTCGCCCCATTCCGTCCGGGTGATCAGCCACCGGGCGTCTTCGCGGCGCATTGTAACGTATAGCGGCACCCTGCAAACACCTTTCGCAAACAATACCGTTGCCAGGGCCTTATCCCTGTGAATCTCGATTTGCAGGTTATGGAGCTTGCCCGTGTTGTAATAATCGCCGTTGATACATTCATGGACGATCGGGATAACCGCGGAATCTCCTGACGATAGCTTGGCCCAGAAGCCCGGCAACATTTCCTTTAATCTGTTTTTCGAAACCATCATGCCGCATTGAAAGGTGAATTCTCCCTTTTCATGCAGCAGATACAGCAAGCGCTCAAGGTCAAACCCGTTCTTTGCCTCCTGGTATTCGACCAGCACCGATACGATTTCTTTTTCATCCTGGCTTCTGGGCTCATATTTTTCGATAGGAGCACCGCAACTGCACGTAATCAAACATGTGAAAAGCATGAGAGAGAATGACAGGCACTTGTTGTCAAAACTTTTCATCTTCATACCGTTATTCCGCTGATAGTCGAATTTTTAGTATGAAAAAAAGCCCTTCCAAGGGGCGTTTGGAAGGCGCATCGAATCAAATTCAACCGGCGCCGATGTATGGTTTCTCTCGATACGATTGAGAGGATGCCAAGTCGACTATACGGCAGCCGCATGACGACTTTAGGATCGTCTTATCGAACATCGAAAGGTCAAGTAAAGGTCTTTCTGGGACTTAACGGCAGGACGGGGGTTTCTTTTTTTGGAAAGGGGGGATTCGACACCACGCCTGCAACCCTGTCAAGCGTGAGGGGGTCATCCCGTTATGTGCCCCAAGTGGGGCGTGTCGCTTGATCGGGGGGAGATGGAGATTCCGCTTTTTTACCGCCTGGCATTCTGAAGCAATCCTGATCCAACCGGTCTTGTTGATAAGCGGCGATAATCTGCTCCACCTCCCCTGATAAACCGCTGATGATGCGCATGCCGCGGCTTACGACACACGCTATCATCAGATCGCTCACGCCGGCACATATGATTTTTTCGACGCCCTGGCGGGACATCGCTGCCGCGCGCTCTCCGAGGCTCAATTTTCGCAGTGATACGTTGGCGCGCCGAACGGCTCCTGCTTCAGACAGATCAACGAGCATCAGGTCGTTGCAGGAATCAAGGACCGGAGAAAGGCGCGACTGAAAGATGGGAACCGCGATGCGTTCCATCTATTTGTGCTTGTGCGGCCTGAAAACGATAAAATTGCAAAGTTTGCAGATGTCGAAACCGGGATAGGTCTCCCCTGTTCGCGGAAAGGACGGTCCGCCATCGCGCACGGTGCGCTCCAGCATCCAATGGACGGTGGGTTCTACCTGATCGCCGGGCCATACCCAGTTGATTTCGCTCTGTTCGGTTTTCCCCGCGGTTTTGCTGCTGCTGCACATGGGCGTGATGTTCGGTTTGGCCATAACATGGCACTGCACGCAGCCGTGACAGATCGAGGAATTCATGGTCATGATCATCTCGAAGGGGTGTTCGTCATAGGCCGCGCACCAGTCGTTGCCGAGGTGATAAGCCTGAAGAACATCGCAGATTCCGTGAACCACATCCGGTTTAAAGGGGGCCTTGTGCAAGGGCGCCGTAGCAAAGGCAAGCAACCCCTCCGGGAGCCGCTTTTTAGTGCGGATGAATCTTTCCGCCTGTTCCCAGCTTTTCGTATATTTCAGGTGACTTTTAATTTCGGCGTCATCCAGGTCTTTCCAGCCCATGACGTACTTGGCGTTGGAGCATCCCGTTTCATGACTGTTGCCCAGAAGAACGTCGCCGCGCATGCGGGATGCGGCCACGAAATGGCAGAACGTGTAAGCGTGCATGGCCGTTTTGTAGTCATTGTTGTTTTTGAAGTCTTCCAATTCGTCTTCCGAGTAGAAATATTTGATTGCCACCGGGTAATAGGTCGTTTTGAGGAGATTGCGCAAAGCGAATACAATGTCGGCATTGCTGAGAACGCCGTTGTTGCGGGTCGCATTCTCCAGAAGCGCTTTGGCCAAAGCAACGTCATCCAGATACATTTCGGTGTCGACGGGGGTGGGAACTTCTTGAACAGCGGTAGCAGCATCTAATGTCATTTTCAGGCCTCCTTGAAAAGTGAATGAAAGGACGACGTCGCTTGCCTTGCAAGGCACTCGGGGACGTTATCTGGTGAAAACCGATCGAACGGCGCGCTGTTTTAAGTATTATCTCGGAATCAATTCGGACACCACTAATATCAAAAATGAAATAATTCTCAAAATCAAATGGAAAGGGTTAACCCATGTTGGCAGGCGTTTTTCGCAACCATCCCGTCAAAGGGCAACGTTTCCTCAGACGAATTGGCCGTTCATTTAAAAGCCAATAAACTATTGATATTTAAAGATTATTTATAAATTTGGCTGAAGGAGGGCTGTAGCAAAAGTGCCGTTCAGCTCTTTCGCCATGAGAAAGGGCTTTGGTGTAAATGCTCACAATTTTCGTATTTCGGCCATTTCCTATCGATTGCTTCCAGATTCACCATGAAAGCATGGCATGCGCTGCATGGATGAGGAAGCGAAGCGCTTCCCAGAGCGTTTGTATGATATCGCATTTGATACCGATGAAGCTCAAACCGAAAAACATTGGTGAAGAAACCATTTCAGAAAAGCACCCCGTATCGGCCGAACCGCTCCGGGGCCTCCACCAGAGGTGGTGGCATTAGGATAAAACTAATCTTCTCTTAACGGGCACCAATTGTCAGCCGGCTAATATCACCTTTGGCCAACAAATTTGCAAACCGTACTTTAAAAGGAAAACCATGAAACGCTTGAATCGTGTCAGCATCCCGGTCATTTTCGACAATGTTCTGAATTATATCATCAACATATTGATTATCTATATCATCATTATCCTGGTGCTCAGCCTCGGGAAGACCCTGTACACGTTAAAAATTCTGCTCGATGGTGAACAAATCGGTTTGAATTTGTCTCACGCCATTACCGATATCCTGAGCTTTCTGGTGATGATTGAACTTTTTCGAAGTTTCATCGAATACTTCAAAGCCAAACGGATAAGGCTTCACAGCATGATCGATCCCGCCATCATCTTTATTCTCAGGGAGCTCATTGTTCAACTATACACGCATGCCGAGTTGACAAACCGCACCCTTGTTGGATTCGGGGCATTGTTATTATGTTTGGGGGTTGTGAGGTCCCTGGCGCTGCTCTTCAGTCCAGAGGATGGCATTCGTACGCAATAAAAGATGGAAGTATGCAGGACGCCCTGCCCCTCGGATGCGTGATCCCGCTATCGTTTAATTTTGTTCGCGGCTCCCGATAGACGGGGCCGCCGGCACCAGTGGGGCCAAGGCCTTTCGGGAAAGTTGGTCAAGGTGGCGAGGATCCTTTTTAAAGGGTCCGCAAAAAGGATGTTTCGTCCCGTGCTTTATCCAGCGGGTTACGCGTCGGCCAGGGTTTTACGTATTTTAGCGGCAAGTTCATTGATGCTGAATGGTTTGGAAATGAAGTGTACGCCTTTGTCCAATACCCCATGGTGAACAATAACGTTGGTCGTATAGCCGGACATAAAAAGCACTTTAAGTTCCGGGCATATCGATTTCAGCCTGTCGTGCAATTCTTTCCCATTCATTTTCGGCATGACAACGTCCGTTATCAGCAGATCGATGGATGCGTGATCTTTTTCGAAAATCTCGATCGCTTCCTCGGGCCCGCCGGCGGAAATGACTTTATGGCCAAGGTTCTCCAGAATGATCCCGGTCATGGATCTGACCATCTCGTCATCCTCAACCAATAGAAAGGTTTCAGATCCGCTTTCAGGCGGGCCGCTATCCGACGCAGTCAACACTTCGGTTTCGCCGGTGGTTTTCGGAATATAAATCTTGAAAGTTGTTCCCTGGCCGGATTCACTATAAACGTTGATGAAACCGCCGCCCTGCTTCACAATACCATAAACCGTTGCCAGCCCAAGACCGGTGCCCTTGCCGACGTCCTTGGTCGTGAAAAATGGTTCGAAGATCTGGTTGATGGTTTCCTTCCTCATACCGACGCCGTTATCACTGACCGAAAGCCTCACAAAACAGCCCGGCATGAAGCCGGCATGTTCCCGACAATAGGTTTCATCCAAAACAACGTTGTTTGTTTCTATGGTCAGCTTCCCGCCGTTGGGCATGGCATCGCGGGCATTCACCGCAAGGTTCATTAGAATTTGCTCTATTTGCGTCGGGTCGAAAACGATTTTTCCGATATCCTGGGAGGGTATAAAATGCAGTTCGATATCCTCGCCGATTAATCGTGAGAGGTTGCCTTCAAAGTGGTGAATGAGATCATTGATATCCAGAATTTTGGGTTCAAAAACCTGCTTACGGGAAAACGCCAGTAATTGCTGCGTAATGTTCTTGGAGCGCTCGGCTGCCCGCTGAATCTGGCCCAGATCTTTCAAAAGCGGATCGCCCGGCGCGATCTTGGTTCGCATAATTTCCGAATACCCGATGATGACGCCGAGCATGTTGTTGTAGTCATGCGCCACGCCGCCGGCCAAGCGTCCGATGGATTCAAGCTTCTGGGCTTGAAGCAGTTGAGCTTCGAGCCTGTTACGATCCTCCGCCGCCTTCTGGCGCTCCGTGATGTCGCGCACGAAAGCCAGGTGGCTCTCCTCGTCACCGTAGGGCAGGCGATAGGCAGAAACCTCTATCGGAAAGATCGTTCCGTCCTTGCGGCGGTGAACGGTCTCGATCAGGCGAGACTGGATCGTTCGCATCTCGGCCCAATGGGCGGCCCAGCGTTCGGGGGGAAACGTTGGATCGATATCCCACAAATGCATCTTGAGCAGCTCTTCCCGGGTATATCCAAGGGACTTGCAGGCCCGGTCGTTCACGTAGATGAAGATGCCGTTCTGGGTCATCCAGAATACGCCCTCGGGAGCAGTGTCAATGGCATGTTTAAAAAAACGGAGTTCATCATCTGTCTTCCGCCGTTTCGATATATCGCGGACATAGGAAACGTGGTGCTTTTGATTGTTTAAGAAAACCTGGTGGGACGAAATTTCCACGGGAAATACGGTGCCGTCTTTACGCCTGTGCCTTCTTTCGAGTTGGGCACCGCCGGCCTTACTCACAGCCTCCCAGTGCGGCCCCCACTGCTCACGCGAAAAATCCACGTCAATGTCCCACAGGTGCAACTGCGTAAGTTCGTCATGGCTGTATGCAAGGGAACGGCAGGCCTGCTCGTTGACATAGGAAAACCGTCCCTCCGCGTTTATCCAAAACACCGCGTCCGGCGACGATTCCACCGAATGCTGGAACCGCCGCAGTTTTTCTTCCCTCCTGATGCGGTCGGTAATGTCGCGCAAAATGGCCCACATGCCGATCGGCTTACCATCGGGATCCCGGGTCAGTACGATTCTCAACTCAACAGGCACAATGCCGCCGTCTTTGCGACGGAGTTCCTTTTGGAATACCTCGGAATAGCCCCTTACGAGGACCTGCTCGTTGATCATGCGGTTCTCGTGGGCATGCCACTTCTCAGGCGTCAGCGCATGGCGGTGCAGTTCAAGCAATTCCTCCCTTTTATAACCAACGATATCGAGAAAGGTTTGGTTGGCCTCCCGGTAGCGGCCCGTCATGTCTACAGCCGCGAAAGCGTCCATCATTGCCGTACGGAGCAGCTTATATTGGGTTTCTGTTTCCTTGTTGATCGCCATAAAATTTATCCCGTTTGAGAATGATAATCCCCAAAATCATGACGTCTCATCAGCTCTCCGGCTAATGGGGCCTTGGCATCGGCACTTGCCGCGAAATTACCGGCCAAAGTTCTTTCTATCTGAAATATAACAAAAAAGCGCTCAAATATCTGAAAAAATTAAGACTATTATCATTTTTTATACCTTTTCACATAAGATTGGCAATTTCAAGAATTACCGAACGGTCTTGAAAAGCCCGGGAAGCATTAGGTTAAGGACGCTCTGCATCCATGGCGATGAGGGGGGATTTCTTGTTATGACAAGTCCTTCTCAGGCCGGTTGGGGCGGATGGACGATTTGCTTTCGCTGACACACAAAAATGGTTTTTTCTTGCAACAGGTTAAGATGCTTGCGGAGCAATTCCTGTTTGCCTGGATGTTCACAACCTATTTAAGGCAGGCTTTTGGGTTTGATCGGAAATGGCGTTAAAATGCGGCAGGTTTTTTGTTTCGCAGGAGCGGAGCGGTCTTGTGGTGAAAGGGGGTATTGAAACCGTTATCAGCGAAAGCTGGGGCCGGGCCTCGCTCAATTATCCCGGTTCTTAAGCAAAATCGCCCGGCGGGTCGTCTTCACCGGGGATCGGCTTTCTCCCTACCATAATCGCCACAGGATCCGCTGTCCCCGTTTTTCTCCCCGGACTTTTTCCATGTGACGCAAGGCCGAGAAGGCCCGCTCCAAATCCTCCAGCGGATGGTCGCCGTCCAGCTTGTCTTGCAAGGCGGTCGGTTCCAGCGGGCCCTCGTCCTTCAAGGCCTTCAGAATGGCCTGCTGAAGCGGCGTCAAGAACCGCTCCTCGCCGGCATGTTTTTCATAGGTTTTCGCGCTGTGCACGGCCCAGGGATCGCAGGTTTTCATCGGCGAAAGGGTCACCATATAGCAGTCCTCGCAAAGTTGCCTTCCCAGGTGCTCTCGCATTTCGTCGGTTTCAATGGTTGCGTTGCAATCGTCACACCGCATGGCTGCCTCCATCGTTGGTTGGCGGTTGGGTTCATCCGTCAGGTGCAATGCACGCTGACCCGTTCATAGTTCTGCTTGGTCTGTCTCCCTGATCGCTAATTGACGGGCAACGGCGATGTGGCGCTGCAGGGCATGCCCACCTGGCACTTGGCGCAGACGGACGTGGTATCCGGCAGGCCGTCCGGCGCCATCAATAAATGAAAATTCTCCCGCAAACGGGCATGGCAGAGCGGCCGGTCCAGACCGTCCTCGGACAAGGCATCGACAGGGCAGGACGTGATACATTTGCCGCATTTCTTTCCCGCTTTGACCAAACAAAGCTCATCGGCGGCAACGAGCGGATGCTCCCCCAACGCCAGATTCGTAACCAAGCTGCCCATACGGCCACTGCACCCGGCCGGAGTAATCAGCTGACAGTTGGTGCCATAACAGCCCAAACCGATCAAATGCCCAAGGTGCTTGTGGGACCAAAGGCTCACCATTCGTTTCTTGTCGAAGTTGTGTGTGGCCGGGGTCAGGGCAGCTTCGCCACCGCTTTTTTCGATCACGTCCTTCACGGCACTGCCGATACGGTTGATCATGTCGTTGGTGGAGAGATAGGCCCGGCCCCAACTGAGGGCGGGGCGTTTGCCGCCGGTGTTGTCCATCTGAAGGTGATGTTTAAAGGGAATAAACCAGACGACGACGGTATTGGCACCTGGCAACAAATCCTCCGGGAGCGCATGATCGGGTACGGTGATTTCTTTCAGGCGCAGGAATCGATCGTCCGCCGGGGCGCAGGCCATGATAGGCTCGCGCCAGATGGCAATCTGGTTGTACTTTTCCGGATAGGCTGCCACGTAGTCGACAAGCCATTGCGAAAGATCATTGATAGTCAATTTATATCTCCCGAAGCACATTAATTCCTAATTTGAGACACACTCCCGTTGATCCCTTTCTATTCGAAATGCAGGCTGTAGGGAATGTGTATGAGGTAATCCAACTCGCCGGTGTGATGCAAGGCGACGTTAATCAGTTTGTTTTCCCGAATGGTGGAAAGGACCAGACTCTTGATGCTGGTTTTTCCCTCCCACCGCCACGCAATCCGGGTCTCATAGGCTTCCGAACCGTCAGCCAGCTTGGCCGGGCGATTGGAGAGAACCCGAATCCGCTTCCCGAACTCCCGCAGCCGGGGAGCGTATAGCTCACCGCCCACCCGGGAAAGCGTCATGTCCGCTTCAACAGGCGTAACCGAGACGGTCAGCACAGGCACCTGCCCGTAGCGGCACTTGGATAGAAAGACCTGGTCGGCCCCCAAGGGTTTATCGACGTCATAGACCGCGGGATAGCGCACCACAAAATGCGGCGAATCGTGCACATATTCCTTTTTCAAGCTCGTTAATTTAGCGTTATACGCTTGCGCCGCGGAATTATGGGGAAACAGCGTCGGCAGGTCAATCACGCCGGGTTTACGTTCAAGTTCCTTTGCAAGATCGATCACGACCTCTTCTTTAAAGTCGTGAAAATGGTAAACATGCACCCGTCCGGCATTCAGGTCGTAGATGTTGGAATAGAGGGTGAAAGCGTTTCCCTCCTGGTGAGTGGCGGCCAGAATGTCGCGTATGCATTGCCGTTTGTCTTCACGGCATTCCGTTAACAATTTACGGGCAGTCAGGTAGCGCCAACATGAAATCTTACCAGGGTCCGTTTCCGATTGACGGAAGTTGGTCACCACCTGATCATCACCCTGCTTACGGACGACGGCATTGCTTTCGACAATGGCGGCATCGCCGGTGGCATCGGCAATGAACAACTGGAAATGGGTCATGAAATGCAAACTGTATCGGTCGATCATCGCCAGGGCTTCCGTTACCGTCGCACAGGTGGCCATCACCTCCTTGATCAGGTTGCCCTTGAAGCGCGGCTTGGCCTTCGGTTCCTCGACCGGCTCTGGTTTTAAGGCGAACGCATCGAAAAAAAGCCCCTTCTGGTTCATGCCGCCCTGGGGCCAGAAATTGTCCAACCCGAAGAAGATACTGCCGTACCGGTCATTGACCGGCTGAATGAACCAGATCTTGGTGCGCGGATTAACGCCGTCCTCGTTGTTGCCCACCCAAACGCGCTCACCGTCCTGCAGCACAAGGCCGGTGCACGCCAATGCCGGCTGGCTCGTCAGGAGGAGACAAAAGGCCGACAAGAGAATGATGTATTTTTTCATCGGTCTCGCCTTTCGATCATGTAACCGTAGGAGCAAAGTGCTATGGTTTCTTTATGCGTCTAAAGTGGTCTCGATCCAATACCGTTTCTTGGGCACCGTTTTCCCGGGTTCCGCCAAAACATTCTCCAGCTTACCCCCTGCCTTTTCGATAACCCTTTGGGAGGCAGGGTTGTCTGCATCGCAGGTGACCAGCAGCCGGGGAATGCCCAGTTTGGCGGCGATGGGCAATGTGAGCCTGAGCATCTGACTGGCGTAGCCCCGATTCCGCTGCGATGGCACAACACCGTACCCGGCATGCCCGCCATATGTCGACAGATAGTCATTGAGTTCATGCCGGATTGAAACGCGACCGATGATCGTGTTTCTAACGACCCCGACCAAGAACGTATTGGGCACAAATCCCTCGGGAAGTTTTTGGCCCTTCGTCCAGCAATCCAGTCGCCTGACATACTCAGCGAAATCCGTAGACGCCTCGAAGTGGAAGGCGAAAAGCCATCCAGGCTCCTTCTCCCGGAATTCCTTGACAGCACGGCGGAATGAACGTTCGTCGGCAACACGAAGGGGACGAAGTGTCAGGATGCTGTTTTCCTGTTTTCGTTGTGTCATAACGATAGAAGGCCAGAAGGGAGCAAGTCCATGGCTGACGGTCGTCTTGATCCCAAAGAGGAGATTACAACGCTATCCCAAAAATTTGAGGTTCTTTCCGTGTACGGCAATTTTCATTTAACCAGCTGGCAATCTTTTTCATCATGCCGTCTTCCCAAACCCTTGCACCTGTGGGACAGTTTTTGACACACGCACAACAGCGAATGCATAGCGCGATGTCAGTTGCCACGCTCCCGTTGATTGAGATGGCGGCCGTCGGGCATACACTGGCACACGTACCACAAACGGTGCAGGTGTCTTCGGTGGTCACGGGTGAAACGGTCATCGTTCGGGCGCCCTCCGCCTCATAGGGAAATCCGCCGGGGATTTTCAAATCTATTGGGGCCTCAGGTGATGGCAACACGGCGACTTTTTCTTTGATTTTGGCACCAAAATCCCTTGCTTTTTGAACATCCCGGCTATCCGGCCGTCCATTGGCGATGGGGACATCCGCTGTTGCAAAAGAGTGCTCCCCTATAAAGGCGCCGCCTGCAACCGGATTAAAGCCCAACGCAATGGCAAGATTTTTTAATTCCAACAAGGCGTCTTCAAACTCCCGGTTCCCATAGACAACAACGAGAATCGCCAGGGTGTTGCTTGCTTGCAGCCGTTTGAAGCGTTTGACGGCATCAACCGGCAGACGACCACCGTAGACCGGTGCGCCGATAATGACGAGTTCATCTGAAAGAGACGGAATTGACTGTTGCGCGCCTTCCGGGAGTGTCAGATTAATAGGCGCGACATCATCAACAGCGATACCTTCAGCAATGCTTTCCAAAATTTTCTGAGTGGTTCCGGTAGGCGAAAAAGAGATGAGTTTTACCTGTTTGACTTCCATTGTGATCTCCGTCTGTTCTTATGGGGTGGTTAGATGGGACGCTCTTCATTTGTCCCATTTTACCAGGCTGTTAAAGGCGTCATTAGCGCGCGCAAGACAAGATAAAATCCGACGAAAAACGCCGTTTAGATAAAATATCGGCTCCTACTCTAGCAAATATGCAAATGTGAAGAGCGTTCGCCCCCCTGACCTCGACAATCGTATCACGGCTGCGATTTTCTGAGTTGCATGCCTGGTGCGTTATCAGGCCTTGCCTCAAAACCGTTCTTTTCGTAGAAGCCTTTTTGGCCTTTTGCACAAAACAGCTGGATATCTCTTATGCCTTTTTGCTGGCATTTTTTAACCAACGCCTTGAACACCATCGCACCGATGCCCCTACCTTGATAGTCCGGCAAAACAATCAAGTCAAAAATCATGGCATGTAGTGTAAAATCCGTCACTACCCGTCCAAAACCAACCAACTTGTTGTCATCAAAAGCGGATAGCGTAATCCAGCTATTCCGATTTGCGATTTCAAGCTCTTCGGGACTTGCCTTGTAGCCTTGGTTCCAGCCAGTCGATTCAAAGAGGGAAAAGTAGTCGTTCTTATCGGGTAGTTCTTCTCTTAAGACGATGGCCATTCACTTTTCCTTGGCGATAACATCCCGCCTGCATTAGGGGTCAGGTCCGCTCTTGGCTCTTTAGTATGGATCCTTCTATTTTCTCCAGCCGGATGCGCAGCTTGCGGTCACCGGCCAGTTTCTTTCGCATGCGTTCAATCACGCTGCCGACGGTGCTATCATTGTTGATTTCAAAATGAAAACCGATTTGCCTTAAGGTATCCCTTCTTAGCTTTCTGGTAAGATATATCGCCACATTACGCGCCTCATTTTCTCGCCCTCGCCTCTTCTTTAGTATATCCGATTCCGCCATCTCGTAAGACTCGCATACAACCGCAACAATCCGACTCGTATCCGGCAATAACTCCCGGCTGGACGGCATATCTTTGTCTAATTTTTCTGCCCCGTATGTTGCCTTGATTCGCTCGATAAAGGATTTAGGACCTAAACACAGCGGCCATTTTTTCCCGCTGATGATTTTGCTGACTTCGCCTTCTTCCTCTAGCGAAACCCACTTTTTGTAGTATCGCAGCCAATCCTTGCGGTTTTTCGACAGCAGCGCCAGAACATAATTTTTGTGAAGCCAATCCCATTTCCGGGCAATGGAGACATACCCTTTATGGCTGCTCCATTTATAATCATCGATCCTGCCCGTTAATCCGCCGCGCAGGGGATTGCGGTGAATATAGCGGACGGCCTGCAGCAAGTAGCTGTCCGTGTCGATGAGAATGGATTTGTATCGGCCCCGGAAAAGCTGGCCATCACAGTGATGGCGGCGGTTGTATCTCTGGGTGTAGATCCCGTTCAAATGGCGCATGGCTCTTGACAGGTTGGCTTCGGGGGTCTGGACGAGCAGGTGATAATGATTTGGCATCAGGCAATAGGCCGCAATGCGTATATTCCAGATTTCCGAGGTTTCCTTTAACAACTCCGTAAATGCGGTATAGTCCGGCGCATCCGAAAAAATAACCTCCGCCCGCCTGCCGCGGTTCATGACGTGGTACCATGCATCCGGATATTCAATACGAAGGGGTCGTGACATAGGGATTCGCTAACATGACCGCCCAAAAAAGGTCAAGAGCGGACTTGACCCCTTGGGATTGTTGTAAAAGGAGGCAATATTTTATGTAAACCATTACCCACAAGGAATCATTTTTCACAAATATTATCCGGCATGGTTTGCCGCTTTTGGTCTGAACCACTTCATTTTGTTGTTCTTTTTATTGCGCACATCAATATGGTGTAATCGGTACGGTTATTGCTGCTTGTACCTTCAGTGCTTCCGTCCATGAATCCGATCCCCTCATTTGGAGATGAAAAAATTCATTTATCATACCAACCCCGCAATGCGTTCGAGCCGCCGTTTCCAGCGATCGCTCCGCAACGTGTTTATCGCCCTTCTTGCGACTTCCATACTCATCAGCTGGCCGGTAACTGCATCTGCTGGTGAATCTTCCTATTTAGCCTTCGCGTTTCAACCGGGGCCTGCTTTAGAGGGGTTTCAAAGCGATGCCGCCATGGCGTGGGACCATGTTGCCGCATCACCCCCTTACGCCGACGCAGTGCGTCGACGCGAATCGGTCCTGGGGACAGGTCTCATCGAAGACGCAATAAACCAACGGGCAACCCTTGGAACCCTATCGGTCTTCGCTGGTGATTCGCGTTGTGGTTTCTTTCTGGCCCGTATCTGCGTGGCACCGCGCCGCCTGCCTGGCGAAGCAGAAACGCCTCCCGACGGCAGGGCGACGCAGTCCCAGGAAGCGCCGCCGAATCGAGACACCATTGCCGCGTCCCTTTCCCTGCGAGAGGAATTTCGTGTCTACCTCGTGCAACAGGGCGACTCCCTGTGGAAGATCGCCCGGCGGTTCGACATGAACCACCGCGCATTGGCAACCGTCAATGGACTCGCCATCAGTGCGTCCTTGCAAGTTGGCCGGCCACTGAAGGTGAAGGCAGCCATGTCGCGGGAATTGCGCCTGGACCTGACCTCCGGCCCCCTTGCCAGGCACCCTTCCCTTTTGGAGCATATCCGGATGATCGACGGACGTCCGGTGCCCCGCTGGCTGGTAACGGATTATGTGGCCGACATCCTCGACAAGCGTCCTCCAGGATCCCCGGAAACGCCCCACGGGGGGCCCATGACTGACCTGACCATTGTGATTCAATTCCAGCTGGTAAGAAATCTCCTGGAAGGGCGGGCGCGCCAGTATCACCCGATCGTGCTGGCCCATGCCCAAAAATTCAATCTCGACCCGGCCTTGATCATGGCGATGATTCATACCGAATCCGCCTTCAATCCAAAAGCCCGCTCGCATGCTTCGGCCTATGGGCTCATGCAGCTGGTCCCCCACACGGCCGGCCGGGAGGCCTACCAACGGGTTTACGGCCAGCACCGCGAGTTGACGCCCCAGTATCTTTTCGATCCTCACAACAATATCGAACTGGGAACGGCCTATCTCCACATCCTGAAAAATAGCTACCTTCGATCCATCACCGATCCGCTAAGCCGCACCTACTGCGCCGTGGCTGCCTACCATGCAGGCCCTTCGAACGTTTGGAAAGCGTTTATTGCGGAACCGTTGATCAAAGAAGCCATCCCCGCCATCAACCGCCTAACCCCCGCGGATGTCTACCGGCGCCTCGTGGAAGCGCTGCCGTCCACAGCAAGCCGCAACTATCTCCGGGATGTGATCAAGCGGGTCAGTTTATACGGTGACGCGTTTGGGAAGAACAGCGGCACCCTGATCTGAGCCCCCCGCACCCTCCGGGTTAAGTTTTATGTCCAGCAGATATAGATTTTAGATTTGCCGGTGACCACAGCGGATTTCCTGACCTGGCGAAAGTGTTGTTTCAGGAAACCGGCTTCGTGTTTCAGGATCTGAAGGGCTCTTTCCCGTCCCATGGACATGAGCCGGATATGGAAGAGCAGCCGAACCAACCTGTTTTCGGGCACCTCGTGCTCCATCATCAGAAAAGGTTTTCCCGGTTTGAGGCACCGTTTGATTTCGTCGAGGGTGTTGGTCTGGGTGGCGCCCTTCAGCTCGTAGAGGGCATGGGAGCAGGTGACAGCACTGAAGACACCCGCTTTGAATGGCAGCCGGCCGCAGTCCGCCTGGACCAGGCAGACCCGACCATTTTCCCTTGTTTTTTCGCGGGCCGCCGCAAGCATTCCCGAAGAGAAATCGAGCCCCACAACCAGTCCTTCCGCGCCAACCCGACCGGCCAGTGGCCGAAGGGCCGCCCCGGTGCCCGTGCAGATATCGAGTACGCAATCTCCCGGTTCGGCACCTGTTTGTTCGGCCAGAATGTCGCGCAGCACACCCTGCTTGTCGCTGGCATGCAGGGCGACAAACCGGTCATAGAATTTCGAAAACAGATCATAATATTTCTGCCGGAATTTTCGCACGGCGGTGTGCCTTTATGGGGTGATCCTTATGATCTTCGGATAAAGCGAAATAGCCAATAATGAAATCGGCTCTTGCAGACAGGAGAAAAGGACCACCTGTAAATCTTTCAAAATAAAGCGTGTCTCCAGCCCCCCCAACAAGCCCTCTATGCTCTATTTCGATTTGAGTTTCACAAACACTTGGATATGCTCACCCGATTTCACGTTTTTGATCTCGATAGATCCAAGTGCAGCAACAAGCTCTTTCATTTTTGCATATCCATAAGCGCGCGGGTCAAATGAAGGATTGGTCTTCGAAATCTGGGAGCCTACCTGTGAAAGCGCGGCCCAGCCATCTTCTCGTGCAACCGCGTCTATTGCTTCTTTAAAAATCTTTTTGAGAGCTGTCAATTTTTTGGCCGCTGTATTCGAAAGACCCTGTCCTTTCTTTGGGCTTGCCTTAAGCACTTCGAGGTAAACAAATTTATCACAAGCGGCTACAAATGGTTCAGGCGTTTTCTGTTCACCGAAACCATAGACCGTAAGCCCATCCTGGCGAATGCGTGTGGCGAGACGCGTAAAATCACTATCGCTTGAGACGAGGCAGAATCCCTCGAAATTCTTGCTGTAGAGCAGGTCCATCGCATCTATGATAAGTGCGCTGTCGGTGGAATTTTTTCCGCTGGTATAACTGAACTGTTGTTCGGGTTGAATGGCATTTTTATGGAGGACGGCTTTCCAAGATTTTAGACTCGTAGTCGTCCAATCCCCATAGGCCCTCTTGACGGTTGGTGTTCCGTATTTGCTAATTTCCTTGAGCAGTTCGTCAGTCACAGCCGCCATAGCATTATCCGCATCAATCAAGACAGCAAGCCGATCGGTTTCACCGTTGCTCATTCTTTAGCCTCCACGTGGTTCATAAACTGACCAAATAAGGATAGTAACATTAAATTTTAAAGGCGTCCCTTTTCCTGATAGGTTGCAAACAGTCAAAGGTAGACTTGACCTTTTTATTCCCACAGATAGTTGCATTTAGATACGCAAAATTAAATGCCCGCCCCCTAATCCGACCCTGCCCCATTTGATCCCCTTACCCCTTTACAAAAGCCAAGAGCAGACCTGACCCCATTTTTTGAAAATCCAAAAATGGCAACCGATCCTTATCCAGATAACCCACACTGGCGTCTATATGGTTCAGCACCGCCCATCACTGGAGCACCCAGTGGATCACTGCAAGGGGTGCATTAATTAACGCTTGTCTTTGTATGCCATGGGTATCATGGAATGGATTGCCGATAAATATGAAGGGCGTCCCAAACCCTATCTCATAAATAGCAGATCTATTGGAACCACTAAGGACGTCCCCCTGCTATGGAAAAAGGTCTATAATATGATTTTCCAGTTTCATAATTCCGAAAATGTAATAAAATAAGGGCCTATTTTCTAAATCGATATATAGGCCGGATCGTGGGTAGGGAGCTTCAATCTGGAATCACCATGCTAACCTTATTGAAAAAGACAGGAGAATGGGCATGAAAGCAAAACGACATTTTATTTTTATCATGTTCACAATTAGTTTTGTTTTTCAAGTAGGGTTGCTTTCGGCTGTCATAGGCGCAGAGGAAGATGACTTGCCTAATTTCCATATCATCTCCAATGTGCCGTGGCACAAACAGATTACGGGCATTTCCTGCGGGGCAGGCTCGCTCGAAATCGTATTCGATTACCATGGGCCGGATATCAATCAGAAAGAAATCGCGGATGTCGCCAGGACTTCCTCTTCGGGTACGTGGCCGGCGGACATTGTCCGCACCGGACATTTCAGTTACCTGAGTTCCGCCATGGGTTCATTTTACCCGGCGGTCGCTCCTGAAGCTGGATTTGAGGAAAGACCCATTGGATATGCCTCCTTCTCCCATTCATCCAGCATTCCCTGGTTGGATGAACTCAAGCGCCTTATCGCCAATGACTATCCAGTAATCGTTCTGATGGGATTTTATCCCGACAGTGATTCCGTCGGTCATTATCGGGTGGTGATTGGGTATGACGACGATCAGGAGTTGATATACTTCATTGATCCCTGGGGCCGGGATATCATGAAACCAAGCGATTTCACCGGCATCATTTCCTGGAGTTATGCGGACTTTGAAACGGCCTGGTTCTACACCGATGGTTCCGATTTGCCATTCTTCGGGGCTGTAATCATCCCGTGGGAAATTGAATTGGTTGCAGACATGAATGGAGCTACGATTTCTGTCGAGGCAAAGATCACGTATCCATGTCCGGCACCGATGGACAACGAACAATATCCTGCCGGGGACGTTAGAGCAGGAATTTATTTGCCGGAGGGTGTAACACTTGCAGAGGGCGAAAGCCGCATCATCCAGATAGGCGATATGGCTGCCGGTGAAACCGAGACTGTCACATGGCAATTGACGTACGAAGGAGATCTAACCGGAAAAGAGATCAAAGTCATGGCAGACGGTATCATCGACGGGGCGGTTCCGGACGCAGCTTGGGCGGGCAACACAAAATATTACCCGGCATATGCGTACATGGATATAATCGGCGGGGAAGCCGGCTTGCAGTTCATGGACCAAGTCAACCCTTGACGCATGCTTTAATTTCTACAAGGGGCGATCTGACCCGATCGCAGATTTGATAGGGGAAAAAGGGTAGTTGGCGGAGTCCGGATCTGTCAGCCATTTGGTTATCGAATTCATAGGCGGTCTGTTTCGGTTGCCTCCGTGAGTAGTTAATAATTAAAGTACGAGCCCATTCAGTTACCCCAGGAGGCCCGGTAGAATACAACAAGTTCAGGAACCTGAATAGTTGCTTAAGTTAATTAGTTAAGAGCGTCCCTCTTTCCGTTTGTTGGGCAAGGATGTCGCGCAACACCCCCTGCTTGTCGCTGGCGTGCAGGGCGACAAACCGGTCATAGAATTTCGAAAACAGATCATAATATTTCTGCCGGAATTTTCGCACGGCGGTGTGCCTTTATGGGGTGTCCCTTATAATCTTCGGAAAAATAATTTTAGCCATTAATGAAATCTGCGCTTAGGAGAAGAGATTTTCTGCCTTTACTCCTTTACATGAGCCAAGAGCGGACCTGACCCCATTATAACGGGAGTACCTCTATCCAAGAGCCAAGAGCAGACCTGACCCCATTCCTGACCCTATTCTTAATGAAATCGGCGCTTAGCGAAAAGAGATTTTCTGCCTTTACCCCTTTTCATGAGCCAAGAGCGGACCTGACCCCATTTTATGGTCATAGAAATTGACTAACATATTCTTCCATGGAGATATTTTCTTCCCCACTGTACGCAAAACCATCGCAAAATATATCGTAGGTTACAGTCAAATCGGGGAAGGAACCCTGTTCTCTAAATACTTGGATAGGAACAGTTGTCACATTGAGGGTCGTCCCAGGATGAATAGCGTCATTTGCACCCCCGGCAAAAAACCGATAAGCTTTGTTTGGCCTATATGAAGATCTCGGGCGCTCAGGAATACCAGTGCGTCCATTTCCATCAAGACCATACCTATTTAGCCGAAGTGAGGAGGTTTCTTGTATGGCGATTGCCGGATACAAGGCAATTCCCTGGCCGACATTTTTTATCCCTATTACCATTTGAATACCAATCTTATTTCCGGTGGAACTCGCTGGTTCAAAATGGCAATCAAGTTTCAACACAGGACGGGCTCTGCGTCCGAATCGGTCTGCCACCATGAATGCTTCCATAATCAAAAAGGAATCACCACTTCTGTAGTAGTACCTTTTTTGATTCTTTCCCATAGCCATATGGGTATTGGATTCGCTCCTTGGGATATATGTCACAACGAATCCAGAATCAGATTTGGTTTGTGATTTAGGTATTGAAAAATGTTCAACACCAACGATTCCAGGCGCAACCAAATGGGGTGTATTGTGTTGCAGTTCAGAGACGAATAATTTTAGTTTTTTGATAGGCTGAAGACGCTGGGCTATATCAGGCTCATTTGGTTTATCTGGTCGAGCATCAATTCCCCAAACAATTATGCCTCCATCAGAATTTGCAAAGCCGCTTAGGGCAATTGCGAAATTTTTGCGATCGGATGCGGTCAGTGGAGCGCTATCGCCTTCTACTGTTTTAAAATCAAGCAGGAGATCTTCTTGCCATCCCTCTTCAATCAACTGATGAATTAAATCAATGCCATTATCTTTCAATTGTCTAAACAAGCTACTTGCACCACTCAAAATACCTCCCTTTCTTTCATTTTCGTCTTAAAAAGTGCTGCAAGTATTTTTGCAACCTCGAGTTTTGTTCCATTAGATTCTCTTCGAATAAATCTCGTATACTTCGCAGCAAGATTTTGTGATGTTTCATCCTGGCTGCCATTTCTGTGCTTGGTGAATAATATGCCCAAATTTGATGTTTATAATTTGAAAAATTTTTCCTATCTATCTCTTTCAAATAAAGTCGAACGATATTTTCTTGTGCATTCAATTCAGTAAATAATTGCGTTATTTGCATGTCTTTATCGCGATCTGAAATATTATTGTCGTAAATTATATCGCGTGACTTATTCATGGTGGCTTCCAATTGTCGGATAAATTCTGAAAACTCAATACCGCGTTGTTGTCGGATCCATTTTTGATATTCTGTTTTTCGTGTAAACCATGCGCCAAAAAAACCACCCAACAAAGCAAATAACCCACTGATAAAACTAGAGCTTAGCATAATGAATCCTTTGAAACGTTAGATGTCAGGAAGGAGCCGCCTGTACCAGGGTATTTGGCGTTTCTGACAATTCCCTGATTTTTTTGGTTGGTGATTTTAGTCTGTCGCCGATATTGAATGAGAAGGGATATTAGAAAGCGCATAGGTCTGTCAGCCATTTCGTTATTGGTTTCATATCGAGTGGAATTCACCTGTTAAGAGTTGAGACCTTCCCCTTGTTATGATTTGGTTCTAATTTAAAATTCTGACCTCAGCGCCCAGATAGGAAGCGAATATTACAATTGCTAAACCAAACAACTGAAGAAAGAACGGATTTTTGGCTTCTGACCAATGGAGCAACAAAAATAACAATGAAACTGGAGATACAAGTATGCAAAATATGCCCCACCATATACTTTCTTTGAATGCCGCAATAAGAAATCCTATGCCTCCTATGACAAATATAAAAACCCCGAAATACGCGAATATTTCCATGCTTTTTACTTCAAAGGCAGACCCGCTTCCCGGCCTCTATTCAAATATCAAAGGCGGACTTGACCCCTTTCTCATTCCCCGAAATGAATCTCAAAAAATGTATTATGAAGACCTATAATCTCTTGATCGGTTTCGAATGCTTTTTGAACATCTTCCGGTAAATAAGAAAATTGAAATGATATATCATTAGGCAAGAAAGAGCGAAAAACGATACTTTCCGCTTTCCTTCTAGAACCTGTTGCTGCAAGGGCTCTTATAAGTGCCCATGCTGCAGATTTTTCAACACGCTTGACGTGCTCAAAATGTTTTTTAATTAGCAGACATGATAGTAACCAATATTCTTTTTCTGGACTGCCGTCCGTGAGGTGGGCATCCGTCGGTGGGATGCATAACACGTAATCCATACGGTCTATAAAATCCCTTGCCTTTTCAATTCCTGAACCCCCAATCTTACTCTGTACAAGCTTAAGCCATAATTCATAATACTCCTGATATGTCATAGATTGGTGTTTTCCTTTTAGAACGTTATTAACACTTGGGGACGGTAATAAAGATGATGCTGCAAAGAATATTACAGCTTTGCCTAAAGCATGTGTTTCTTGGCCTATATGAAATTGACCATCCCATAGGGGGGCTAACAAATTCGAAAATAAAAAACGACCGCCTACTTTGGCATCTACTTCGTCAAATAGTATGAATGGGATCTTTTTCTGAAGATTCAAAGACTGAATTCTTTGAAGAACCGAAAAAAGATCGTTTATGTCACGAAAAGACGCAACATGATATTCGAGAAATTTGATATCTGCGTCTGAAACTCTTGCAAGTTCTTTGACAAAAAACGATTTTCCACTACCCGGCGCTGCAGCAAGAAGAACATTTAATGGACGTTTTGAGCTTTCACGAATAACATAACGATCAACAGTTTGTTTTACCCAGTTAATTTGCTGTATGAAGCCGTTATTGCAGGAGACAAAATTGCCTAATATTGGGTCGAACTGGAGAACCTCATCGCCTTTGACTGGCTTAGCTCTTGCCAATGCAGATTGACGCTCTTTCTCAGACATTTTTGCGTCTCTTAATGCTATATATTTACGTGCCATTTCCAGGATTGTTTTAGTAGCTTCGTCAGTAGATGAAATAATGTCTAATGGCCACATTTTCTGTTCCTCGAACTGTAAAATTGTATCACCAAAAAAAAGTTATTTATAAGCACATATGAAAGAGATAGTACCAATAAAATGGGCTATATTACTAGAAATGCTTCGTCATAATTTATCATCACATATTAGGTAATTTTAAGCTTTACCTTGGCTAACTTCGAGACCTTTACGGTAAAGATATGGTATCCAATAGCTTTCTTTTTTGTTTATTAACCTTGGCTTAAGAACACCCAACGAAACTATATCTTCGACAATCTTTTCAGTTTCTTTGCCATAGATATTTTGTAGCGCACGTTTAGTATATTCAGTTTTTCCGCCAATTAATTTGGCAATTTCAGACCACATGTGAGGAAACTCTGCCTCTAGAAAGGTTTTCCGTTTCCTTTTGGATAATTCTTCAAGACCATATAAAATGGCTGAAGATCCGATAATATCTGTATTATTGCCAGCAGGATCGGCTATGCATATATTCAACTGCTGTTGGCGCGCTGTTGTTAAAAGGTCCAAAACATCTCGAGGTGTAACAACTCCACGACCATCTTGGGTATGAGAATAAATCCAACGAATTGTTGAACTCTGATTCACTCCACGATGCACTGTTTTAGGGAAAACTTTATCGAAACATTCTTTTTGATATTCTACACTAGCATGTAATCGATCATTGTCGACTTGGCAATATTGACAGAGCTGTTCATTTGAGAACAAACGTTTTACAACAAATGTAAGTATTTGGTCCTCTGACCAACGCAAAGTGTCAGATTGCCTGGCTGTGACATGAGTTAATGCTGTGAATCCATTCCCAGATGAAAGAATGTTTTCAAGCATATCATCGCGGAGGAAAACTTTTACTCTAATTTCAGGAGACATAAAAACACGCATAACTCTAAGCAAACCTCTTAATGCTCTGCTTTCTAGTGGTGAACGTCTCGGGAAAATTTCATCTAACTTATCAATCATCAACCAAACCTTTAGATTTGTTTTTCGAAGAACATCCTCCAATTTTAGCTTGATAAGAGAGATGTAAATTGGGATTGTACTATCAGGACTTGATTTTACATTTTTTAATGCTTTAGGTTGACCGAACAAATCCAATTGAATTTCACCACCTGTCGTTGGCTCTTTATAGGTTATAGAAGGTTTGAAAAAATTTAGAGCATGTAGTGTCCAGTCAAGAATTTCAGACAATGTCTTTCTTGATTTTATTTCAGGGATTCGTGCCGTGTCGCATGCATTACGAAAAGCTGCGATTTCGTTTTTTGCGTTTTTTAGTAATTCCCTATATCTAGGCCCCTTAATGAATTGTTCTTGAGCTAAAGAAGTAAGATAAATGCACCAGAAGTTTACGAAATCATCTTCTGTCAGCTTTTCGAATTTGTCTTTATATGCATGAAATACTGAGTCCCCTTCCTTTTGCACACCATGAGCTATTACTACTTTGCGATTTTCAAGCAAAGTATCTGGCAAGAAATCTACAAAAATGCGGAAAAGAGCAGTTTTGCCTGATCCCTTTGTCCCAGGAATTAGATCTACATTGTCATTGAAAATATCACTAAAAGCCGAGGTATCAACACGTGCCACATTAAGAATATCATCAAATTCAGCTACAGAAGATCCGAGTTTAATGTTATGCAAAATATTTTCTAAGTCTTTATTATTATGAGCCATATTTAATTGCTTTCCTCAAGGGGTTTAATCAAGGCAACCGTGTGCCGCCGCAATCTATTAGTCACATGTTGGTAATGTCGCCTCAAAGTCTCAGGCGAACTGCCCACAATCGCGGCGACGGCGCCGATGTCCGCTCCCTCCTCGAGGGCGGCTGTGATGAAGTTGTGGCGGAGGTCGTAGGGGCGGAGGCGGCGTTTTAATTTGGCGCGGGTCAGGGTGTTTTCCCAGGTGGTCTGGATGCGCTTTACCGGCTTTTTGTTGTATTGGATAATGGGGCCTGTTTTTTTGTCCTGCTTCCACCAGGTTTCCAGTTCGGCGGCGAAGCCGTCGTGGATCGGCACATGGCGGCGGACCATGCCGCCTTTTTCGGCGGAGATGACTTCGATGCTGCCGGTGTCCCAGTTGACCGCATCCCAGGTGAGGCGCAGCAGTTCGACCGCGCCGGGGCGCACGCCCAGGTAGTAGCTCAGCTTGATGAAGCGCACGAGGTGGGGCGGGGCGGCCTTAAGGATGGCACGGGTTTCGGCAATGGATGGCGGGCGGATATCGACGCGCTCGGGCCTGGGCTTTTTGAAATCCCGCACCGGGTTGTAGGAGATCAGGGGCGGGTCCTGGGCAACGGCCCAGTTGAGGATGGCCTTCACGTCGGTAAGTTCGCGGCTGATGGTGGCATCTGAAATCGGCTTTTTGATACGGCGGCCTTGCTGTTTCCGGCCGCCTTTTTTGGTTTTTTTGATGCTGGTGCGATCGATGACGGTGCGGGTGGCCTCGCGGCGTTCGGCCACGTAGCGGCGCATGTCGTCCGAAATGAGGTCAAGTCCGTTCTTGACTCTTGATGGCTGCATAGGGAAGTGGGCTGTTAATATTGTCATATTCCTATCGCTACGAAACGCAAATATTCCCGAATTTTATAAATGTCCTTCACCGCGCTATTAACCATCTGTGGCGAACTGCGCCAAGTAGTCATGCAGCTTTCTTTTGTCTTCTTCCTTTAACTCAGGGCACTGAGTCTCATCCTTGGCCCCCTGAACCACCCAAGTCGCAAACACCATGCAGGTAGGGGCACCGCATTTTTTGCAATTGGTCTTGGGCAGGCGTTTTAAAACCTCGACCACCTGGGGGCGTTCGGCTTTGGCGTAGCGCGGCTTGATGTTTTCGCGGTCTTCCCATGCCTCGTTGATCTCCCTCTTTATCCAATCGATAATCTTCCGGCCCTGGGCCTCGTCCTCCACGGCGTTGACCGTGATCGTGCGCTCCGTGACCGAAATCAGCCTCCCCTCGGTCTTGAAGGTCACCGACGGCGGGTCGGGGGTGAACTGGTCGCCCTCGATGACCGCGTTCAGGTAGGGGATGGCGCAGCCCACGTCCTGGTCCAGCCGGGCGATGCAGTTGACGCTCTGGGCAGCGGGCATGCAGTGATTGTTGATGACATCCAGCGTGTAGCTTTGAAGCAGCATATTTAAACCGTTTCGTTCTGAAAGTTATTTAAGCAGGACTGATCCCGCCTTGGATAGCCTCTGGTCCGTCTTTTAAAAAATGGGGTGAAAACGATTTTATCTGTTGGTTTGAATTTCCCTTTGTCCCGCGCCGAGCATCTCCGATGCGACCGGATAAAAGTGCGCGGACTGTCTGAGCCCGCCGAATGGCGGGGGAGTTTCCGCGCGCTCCGGTCGTGTCGGAGACGCGCAGGGGAGCCCCGAAGGGGCCGCGGGACATGGGCGTTTTCTTTTGCTTCCGTTTTCTTTCACGCGAAAGAAAATGAAGGCCCTTTTATAATGATCTGTTGATCCTTCCCTTGCCCACCAACAGGGGTAAAAGGGTGTCGATCAAAACTATAGATTGTCGATCTCGTACCCTTTAACTTTCAACTGCTCTAAAAGCCCCTCCTCCCCCACCAAATGCAACGCCCCCACCAGAACCAACTCCACGGCCTCCGTCTCGAACATGGCTTCGATCTTGGGCAGCCAGACATTGTTGCGGTCTTCGACAAAGCGGTCCGTCATGACCGGGAAATCCTCCTCCATGGGTCGCAGGGCCACCGCTTCCATCTTGGCGTTGTCCCCCGCGCGCCAGGCGGCCTTCATGGCCTGCATCATCGCCGGCAGGTCCTCGATCTGGCGCAGGGTGTAGGCGATCAGCTCGTCCTCCTTGCCCTCCCCCATGGTGGCGATGAACATGAGCTGCTCCTGGGCGGTTTCCAGCGCGCCGATCTCCTTCCGGTCATTTACGGCCCGCTGGCTGAAAAACTGGTCGACGCCGGCGCCGGCCAGACCCAGCCGCTGGAGTTCCACGATGGTGAGGGTCATCGACACCATGCCGGCCTTGAACTTCACCAAGTTGTCCATGGGGAGCTGGCGGGAGTCCAGGAACTGCACCAGGTGCGCCTGCGTGCCGTCCGTCAGAAACATGGTCAGATCGCGTCCCTCCGGGTAGCGGGCCTGTTCCACCAGGGCCTGCTGGAATTCCGGGGTCTGCAATTCCCTGAAGTCCGCCTCGAACACGATGATCGTCGATGCCTGATAGGCCTTTTCAAAGGCCTCCGGCAGGGGGTAGTCGTCCTGGCTCAGGACATGCACCGTGCCGCCGATAAAAAGGTGCGCATCCCCCTTGGCCACCTTCCAGACGGGAGAATCGGCGCGGGCCAATGGCACGCAAACCAGGAGCAGAAGCAGGGAGAAACAGGCGAGCAGGCTTTTTTTCATGCGGTCGTCCTTGGGCTGGGGCATTTTACCGTTCCGGGAGTCGGGGTCATGGGCACCGTCCCTTCAGGCCTGCGGGGCGCCATGCCACGCACACTGAAATTTGACGCCATTGCGGCGATAGGAAGGAATTGCCGGCTGCCTGCAGAAACTTATAAGATGTATCTCACCTACCACCAGAATTCCCGCTTGTAAAGATCCACATTATGAAAAAGAGCCCCAATCCCATTGATCTTGTTACCGATTATTGGCTGAAAAACGGAACCGCCAGGTATTAGCTCATGGTAAACGGTAAAACCTGCAGGGGCATATCGCGATAGGCACCTTCATATGGGAGCAATTAATTGTTGACTATGCAACTATATTGCAGCATATTTAGTTGCATGGTCAACAATATATCTTAAAGGAACTTACATGCCCCAACACGACGACCGCCTGATCTTTCTCATCGGCCAGGCCCGCCAGCGGCTCTACACCAGACTGGACCAGGCCCTGCTGGACAAGGCCGGCGTGACCACAGCCCAGGCCGGGGCCCTGTTTTTTTTATCCCAAAACGACGGTTGCCTGCTGCTGGAATTGAGCCGCGGGCTGATGCTGGACAAATCCGCCATCACGCGCATGGCCGGGCGGCTCGAAAAAAAGACGCTGGTCGAACGGCGGCCCTGCCCCGGGGACGGACGGGCCGTGCGTGTCTATCTGACCCCGGCCGGCCGAAAGACTGCCAAGTGGTGTCTGGCCACGGTCAAGGCTCACAACGAAGCGATAAAGGACGGTTTTTCAGATTCTGAAATCAAAAGCTTCAGCCGCATTTTGAAAACGGTCATCCAGCGGTTTCGGGAGGAATGACCCATGAAAAATGAAACCCTTTACGAAAAATTGGCCGACCATTTCGACCGCTTCATCGTGGGGGCGCCACGCACCGACACATTGATCCGGATCCTGCAGATCCTGTTTCCCCCGGACGAGGCGAAGACGGCGCTGCGCATGCCCGTCATGCACAAGATGACGCTTTCCGAATGGCTGGCCGCCATCCCCGAGGACCACGCGCGCCTGCCGGAAATCCTGAACGCCATGGCAGCCCGGGGCACGGTCCAGACCTACCGGCAGCCAGGCAAAGAAGAGCGCTACGCCCTGCTGCCTTCGGCCAAGGGCTGGTTCGACACACCCTACTGGTCCGGCCGGGAGACCGACGACACCCGTCTCCTGGCGCCGCTCTGGCTGCAATATCGCGAAGAAGCTTTCGGCGAGGAGCTGGCGCGGGGCGATATGCCCACTTTCCGCATTGTGCCGGTTAGTCGTGCACTGAAGCATGACCCGGAAGTTCTGCCTTTCGAGGACCTGCGCCCGCGGATCGAGGCCCAATCCATCAGCGTGGTGTCCTTCTGCCCCTGCCGCCAGATGAAAAACGCCGTGGGCCAGGGCTGCGGCCACAGCTTGGAGGTCTGCTTCAGTTTCGGCTCCATGGCCCGCTACCTGGCGGACCACGGCATGGGAAGGGAAGTCTCGATCAAGGAAACCCTGGAGATCGCCAAGGCCTGCGAAGAAGAGGGCCTGGCCCACTGCGTGGAGAATATTGACGGCTACCTCGGGACCCTCTGCAATTGCTGCGGGTGCTGCTGCCTGTTCATCGACACAAAAAAACGCCTGGGCTTCAATGCCCTGGCGCCATCCTCCGGCTATGCCGACGTCGACGCAACCAACTGCACCGCCTGCGGCGAGTGCATAGACCGCTGCCCCATGGAGGCCATCGCCCAGCCGGATCACGGCCCGCTCAAAGTGGACGAGCGACAGTGTATCGGCTGTGGCCTTTGTTCGGCCCACTGCCCCGAGCAAGCCATCACCCTGATGCCCCGGCAGCCTGCGAATGACCCGCCTGATCTCGGCACTTTTCTGGAACGCAAACTCATTTAAGACCCCCGAAGCCCCTCAGGAACAGATCACGACACCGGACATGCCTCCCTGCCGATGTCCCGGGTTGTTATGTGCCCTGTTGGGTGAAAGGCCGCCCGGATTTTTAAAAATCACCCATTTGGGGGATGCCGTCTGTTTTCCGTTTTCATATGTATAGCCAAAAAACGAGGGCCCTTACTGAAAAGCAGGCGGCATCGGTAAGTTTTCCGAAATAGGCTTCAAACCGTATTTTAAGCTTTTGATGCTGCTTTTCCCTTTGTCCCGCGCCGAGCAATGGCGGAAATTCGAAAAGATTCAAACCGCCCAACGCGGTTATGCTCTTAGAGATATCGGTCTTAAGTCCTACGATTGGGTTCCCCATTGTTACGAGGCCGAGCATCGGGGGTGCGGCCGATTTAGGTGCGGCGACTGTCTGAGTCCGCCGCAGCTTGGGCGAAGGCGAGCGAGTTTCGGCGTGTCCGGCGGCAGCTACGACGCACAGGCGTCTCCGAAGGGGCTCGTGACGCCGGGGCGCGTTCTTTTGGTTCGTTTTCTTGCGCGGGTAAGAAAATGAACAAACAGAAAAAAAGTTCCCCAGGTTGCTCGAACCGCTCCAGTTCCGCTGCCGCAGGGGTATGGATCAGATGAAAACCAAATCGGGAGAAGGATCATGCCTCAAATCCAGAACGCCATGGAAGTCTTCAAGCTGTTGGACAAATCCAATTGCCGGCTGTGCGAGGAAGCCACCTGCCTCGCCTTCGCGGCGGCCGTCTTCAAGGGCAACCGGAAGATCACCGAATGCCCTCACCTGGAACCGGAGGTTGCAGCGCGCTACAGCGACGGGGTGGACCAACCCCGAACCATGGACCAGGACGCCGAAGAGGCCCTGCGGCGGATGCAGGGGGAGATCGCAAAGGTCGACCTGGCCGAAGCCGCCGAGCGCCTGGGCGGCCGCCACGCCAACGGCAAATTGACGCTGCGCATCCTCGGCAAGGAATTCAGCGTGGATTCACAGGGGCGGTTTGCCACCGATATTCACGTTCATGGCTGGATCGCCGGTCCGGTGCTCGCCTATATTCTTTCCGGGGCAGGAAAAGCGCCGTCGGGCAACTGGGTCCCGCTGCGCGAGCTGAAAGGCGGCAAGGATTGGCACCGGTTTTTCAGCCAGCGCTGCGAGAAGCCCATGAAAGCGGTGGCCGACACCTACACCGATCTGTTCGAGGATATGGTGCACCTGTTCAACGGGCAGCGGGTGGGGCAGCATTTCGACGCGGACATTGCCGTCGTGCTGCACCCGCTGCCCAAACTGCCCCTGCTGGTATGCTACTGGAAGCCGGACGAGGGGATGCCATCGGACCTCAACCTGTTTTTCGACGACACCGCCGCAGCCAACCTCGCCATCGAAGCCATCTATACTCTGGGCGCAGGAATGGCGCTGATGTTTGAAAGAATCGCGCAGCGCCATGGATAGCAGCTGTTGAGAAACATTTCTGTTTCAGATGCTTCATTTTCTTTCACATGATAAGAAAACGAAGCAAAAGAAACCGCCCGTGCCCCGCTTAATCCTGCGCGTCGATGGTTCGGCCGGAGCACGCGGAAACTCGCCCGCCTATGCTTTTGCTAAGGCGGACTCAGACAGTCCGCGCGCTTTTTTCCCGTCCGCCCCACCGATGCCCAGCGCGGGACAATGGGAAAATAACACCTCAGATCGGAAGGCCCTCCATGTACTCATATGGCGTTTAGATCAAGCATAACATGTGTCCATTCAGAGATGGTAGATTTTGGTTCCGGGCAAGGCCGCAGCTATTTGTAGACCGCAGGCGTAGCTGGGCTACGTCGAGGATTTACAAATAGCGAGAACGCCGGCCGGGGCCGAAAGATGCCTTCTCTGGATGGGCACTAATTAGATTACTTTGTTTTGTACCGCCCAAACCGCGGCCTGCGTCCGGTCGTTGACGTTGATCTTGTTGAAGATGTGAATGACGTGGGATTTGACGGTGTGGGGGCTGATGTTGAGCGCCTCGGATATCTCCGGGTTGCTGGCGCCCTCCGCCAGGTACCGCAGCACCTGGATTTCCCTCGGACTGAGATCATACTGGATGCGGATGCCGTACCGGTCGTAAAGCGGGGCCTCGCTGCCTGCGCCGGCCTGGGGCGGCTCCTCGGCAGCCCCCTCTTGCGCCGCGGCGTTATCCCCGGCAGCATCCATCGGGATATGGCTGCTCTCGATGGACAGGGTGGATTCAATTTCGCCGTTGGACCCGAAGACAGGGTAGACCTTGCAAACCGAGATCGGTTCGGCAAAATCCGGGCAGTCTTCCGGCAGGGCCTTGCCCTTGCGAATCGCGGCCGCAAAGGCCATGCAGGCGGGATAGCCGCATTGGCGGCAATTGGTGAGCGGCAGCATTTTAACGATGTCGACAACGGAAACGGGCGGTTGGTCCAGCTTGTGGCTCGGCGTCAGTTCGTGGCGCCGTTCATGCAGATCGTTCAGGAACGCGATCAGATCTTCGATATAGGCGATCGCATGATCATGCCCGCGCAAGGGGGCGGCCATCGCCTCGACCGGATAGAGGGTGCAGGCGACCTCTTTGTAAACAAAGCGGACATGGAGCGGTCGCAATTGATAGCGGACCTTCTCCACCGTGGCGTTGATGAAGGGGAATATCTCACGGACATCATTATCGAGCTTGAAATAGGCGCCCCAGGTCGGTTCGGAGGATAAATCCTGCAGAATACCGCCGCGGGTAAGGGACAGGTCGGAATACCCCGTGATGAACATCGCGCCGTCCTTTGTCATTTCGAAATATGATTCGCCCCATAAGTGGCGGCAAAACTCCATCCAACCACTTTCATAACCCTGCGGGCTGTTAATCGACAACCCTTTTTCACGGGAAATTCAAAAAAGTGAGGCTGCTCCCGCAAAAGGGGCTTGTAAACTTTTTTTAAGCTTTTGGTTTTGTATTTCCCATTGTCCCGCGCCGAGCATCGGCGGAGCGGACGGTATAAAGCGCGCGGACTGTCTGAGCCCGCCATGTGGCGGGCGAGTTTCCGCGTGCTCCGGCTGCGAGGTCGACGCGCAGGATCCAGCGGGACACGGACGTCTTCTTTTGCTTCATTTTCTTCCACGTGGAAGAAAATGAAGAAGCCATTTCAGAAAAAGCACCGAGTTTTGGTAAAACCTCTCCAGGTCCTCCACCAGAACTTGAGGGTTAAATCATAACGAAGTCTCCGTAGACGGATTCTTTTTAGGATCGCCCGCTATTCAGCGTTCAAAGCTTTTCGCAGGCAGGATTAAGGCTTCTGGCCAGATAGGATCCGGTCATCGCCAGGGATTCCGGATCGAGATAGGATTCGGCGTGCCGGTTGAACAGCATGGTGCAGCCGGCGGGGAATTCATCGTCCCGGTCGTTGAAAAGCAGCAGCAGCGACACCCGGGGAAGGGCCTCGAACCGCACGGAAAGATCGTAGGGCATGTCGGCTTCGTGCGGCGCACCGCCCGTTTGCCGGCACGCCTTGACCAGTTCGGCAAGCCGCCCGCTGAAGCCTTTAACGATGGCCTGCTCCGTATCACTCGCAAAATAGTTGATGCTTGTAAAATGGGATGTGGTTTTAAAATCCTTGAACGACACCCACCCATCGTCGGCCGCGGCCCTGGCGGGACACCGCAGGATATATTTGGCCAGAATAACGCAAATGACGTATCCCGGCTTCCGGTTCGCGGCGTCGGTAATGCCGTGGCGCGATACGCGATATTCCCTCCCGAAAAACGGAACCACCAGTTGATCGCCATCCACGCGACACGCCAGCGTGTCTTTGACCGCCCCAAAGTCGACCTTGGCGATTTCATCGAGATAATAACTGTAGTTCTTTTCAAATACCGGGTTAGCCAGGGACATGGTTTTCCTCCTCATTAAGGTCGTCATCACACAATGGGATGTTCACGATAGAGCATGCAAATGAAAATACATCCATATTGAGCTTGGCCGCATCACCCATTCGGGGGATGTGCTGCCCTTCAAAATCGTTTTTAATTACGGTGAAACGCTGATGGATCCTTTCGATTGAATCGTGTGTTTTGAAAGCACTCTGAAAGGCGTCTTGGAAACGTTTTTTAACTTTATGGTTTTCATTTCCCCTTGTTCCGCGCCGAGCATTGGCGACGCGACCGGATAAAAGCGCGCGGACTGTTTGAGCGAAGCGAGTCTCCGCGGGCCCCGGTCGCGCAACCGGTCGATGCAGCAAGCGTCGTGCTGTCAGGCAAGGCGTCATGCGAAGCGAGGCGCGCAGCAATCGCCAGATTGTGAGCACCCGAGCAAACTTGACAACACCGCATGGCGGCCCGAGGCGCCGCTTCATCTTCCGGTTGGACGACGCGCAGGGTATTGCGGGACAAGGGCGTCTTCTTTTGGTTACTTTTCTGCCACGCGGAAGAAAAGTAACTTTAATAAAATAACTCCAGACCGGTAAAACCTCTCCGGATCCCCCATCCGAGGCGGTTGGTGCAGATCATCAGGAAAGCGAGGAGATGACCATGGCGACGATCGAAGACTATGTGTCGGGGAAAGTGTGTGAACAGATTGCGAAAAGTTTCGCGATTTTCGATGCGGCCGGCAAATCTTCCCTGGCAGGTACCCGCATCGGAGACATCCTGCAGGAGAATGTCCGGCAGCTAGCGCCCAAAAAGCTGACGATCGATGACGCCGTAGAGTTGATTCAGAGCGCCAGGCGATGCGCCGTCGGGGCGCGGGTATGCATGGCCGTGCACGCCGAAGCGCCGCTCACCGAGTCGGTTTTCCTGGATGAACTGGCGGAGGAAATGGCCAAGGCAGGCAAGGCCCGACTATCGACGAAAGCGGAAGCCATCACGAATCTAAAGCAGTATCGGAAACCGATCATCGTCACGAAGGTCTCCGGGAAATATGCCGAGATCTGCCCGACATGGGCCAAGAAGTGCATCTACTGGAACATGGAGAAGCATCGATTGAAATGTATCCAGCGGTAGACTGTCCGATACCTTATTTGGTGCCGAATGCACAGTACAGGTCTTTGGTTTTACCTTTCCTGGAGATGGTCTCGATGGTTTTGAAAGCGCCGCAGGTTGCCAGAAGCGCCTCCATATCCCGGGGCGAATAGAACCTGAAAACATCCCGGCTGAG
Organism: Desulfobacteraceae bacterium; assembly: GCA_014237395.1. Lineage (GTDB taxonomy): Bacteria > Desulfobacterota > Desulfobacteria > Desulfobacterales > UBA5852 > JABZFP01. The sequence goes on from JABZFP010000029.1 coordinate 306,624, forward strand.
GTTTGAATCCTGCATGTCGGCTTTTTCGTGAAACCCCACGGCCAGGCAGCCTCCCGGCTTCAAAAGGCCCGCGATTTTAGCGATGGTCGCTTCCGGCTGCGGCCAGAAATAGACGGTGTTGACGGAAATGATCGTGTCGAACCGGCGGCCGTCGAATGGCATGGCGTCGAAATCGCCACGGTGCAGTTTGACTTTTCCGGCCCGGATATGATGCCGGTTTCTGCGTTGCGCGATGGCCAGCATGGTGTCCGAGAAATCCACCCCTTCAATCCGCCCATTGGGCACGCGACGCGCCATGGCATGCATGAGCTCTCCGGGGCCGAAGCCGATCTCTAATACATGATCGTTGTCACCGATGGGCAGGCTTTCGTGGATGAAGGCGTTCATTTCGGCGTTGCCCTTTTTGAAGATCTGCGAGGCCACAAAGCGGCCGAAAAGTCCGGTGGGTTTCCGGGCCTGATTCGAAAAAAACGATGCAAAACCCATTTTTCCTCCTCCAGGAGCGATTTCATATCCGCTTGACTGAGGCCATCATTGCCGCCGCTCCCGGAAAAAGAATCCCCCATTTGGGGGATACGGTGAAATGGCCATGAGGTCAAAGGTCTCGCAAAACATCGGGGACATCAACAGGGGACGATCTTCATATTTTCACAAGGAACTCGACTAGAACACCGGCCTATTTCGGATTTTCCACATCGTAGAAAGGATGGAACCCGCCGAACTGCCCTTCGTGATCTTCCACCAGCTCCACGTGGGTCAGCAGCGCGGGCGGATCGCCCCAGCTCTGGTCGAGGTAGTGGATGAGCATGCCGGGCGGGCCCAACACAAAGCCGGAAGGCGCTTCCGGACGAAGGTCCATGGGGATCTGCATGCCCACGCCGGGGCACACGGTGGCCACACTTCCACCGAAGCGAAGGGTGATGGGCCGGTGGATGTGACCGCAGGTGATCCGTTCCACCTGGGGATGGCGCTGGATAATGCGGCAAAGGTTGTCGCGGCGTTTAAACGGCTCGAGATCCATGTGGCCAACGGCCGAGGCAAAGGGCGGGTGGTGCATGAAAATCAGGGTGGGGATGTCGGGTCGATCTCCCAGGGTGGCATTCAGCCAGTCCAGGCGCTCCGGGCCCAGGCCGCCGCCGTGGTCGCCCGGTGTGACGGTATCCAGCCCGATCAGGCGGACCGCATAGCCCTCCACCGCATAGCAGATGAAGCCACCGGCCGGCCCGTCTGGCGTAGGGTTCAGGTAGGCATGCTCGGGGAAGGTGTCCGCCAGCCGCCCCTTGTGGTCGTGGTTGCCGGGGACGATGAAGAGCGGCATCTTGAGCGGCGCCAGGAGCTCCCGGGCCAGGTGGTAGCTCCCCAGCCGGCCGCCGTCGGCGATGTCGCCGGTCAGCAGCACCACGTCGATCGCCGGAACGAGGTGGTTAAGGTGATCCACCACTTTGCGCAGTGCGCCGGCGGTGTCCGCCGCCTGGTAGGCCAGCTCCCCCTCGGGCTTCAGATGGATGTCGGAAATCTGTGCAATCCGCATGGGTTTCTATGCCTCGCTCAAGGTAAAAAGGGCTTCCAGGTCGAGCAGAATATCGACGGTCTCGCCCTTCCGGAAGGCCTGCCGCCCGGGCGCTTCCACCTTCAGGGGTTCGGGCGTGTCGCCGTTGACCAGCAGCCGGGTGCGGTCGCCCAGGAAAAAGGCGCTCAGCACCTTGGCCTGGAAATGTCCCTGGCCCGCTTCCACCACGGTGGCGTGCTCCGGCCGGAAAAAGATGTTCAGCATCCCGCCCTCGGTCACGTCCACCCCCTCGAGGTCATCGACGGGGATGCAGCCGCCGGGAAAGGTCAGGCAGCGGTCCGCCATCTTGCTCTCGATGCAGTTGACCGTGCCGATGAAATCCGCCACGAAACGGTTGGCCGGTTTGAAATAGACGTCGCGGGGGCTGCCGATCTGGGCGATCCGGCCCTTGGACATCACCACGATGCGGTCGCCCAGGGCCATGGCCTCAGCCTGGTCGTGGGTCACGTAGACCGCCGTGATGCCGATGGAGCGCAGCAGCAGATCGATCTCCACCCGCAGGACGTCGCGCAGCTTGGCGTCCAGGGCGGTCAGGGGCTCGTCCAGCAGAAGGACCCGCGGCCGCACCGCAATGGCCCGCGCCAGGGCCACGCGCTGTTTCTGGCCGCCGGAAAGCTGGTTGATGGGCCGCCCGCGCAACTCTTCGATCTGCATCATGGCCAGCATTTCGTCCACCCGGGCGCGGATTTTGTCCTGTTCGTCGCCGCGCACCTTGAGCCCGTAGGCGATGTTGTCGGCCACGTCCATATTGGGGAAGAGCGCATAGCTCTGGAAGACCATGCCGACGTTTCGCTTTTCGATGGGAATCGCCGTGACCTCGTCCTCGTTGAAGAAAATGCCGCCGCCTTCGTCGGGGCTTTCCAGCCCCGCGATGATGCGCAGCAGGGTGGTCTTGCCGCAGCCGGAAGGCCCCAGGATGACGACGGTCTCGCCGGCGGCCACCTCGAGATCCAGCGACTCCAGGGCGCGGGTCCCGCCCGGGAAGGTCTTGGCGCACCGGGTGAGCCTGATGGACGTGCCCGGTCGTCGGGCGGCCTGGGAGGCTGCCGCATCGGCGGGCGCCGTTGTTTCCGATAGCTGGGATTGGTTTTCCATACGTGCTTGCTCCGTATTGTCTTCGGTTGCCGCCCGGCCGGTCCGGGGCCGGGAGACCCACTGCATGGCCATCAGCAGGGGGATGATCATGAAAAAGAAAGTGATCGTGTAAGCCGACCCGATTTCCAGCCGCATGGAGGCATAGCTGTCCGCCAGGCCCACCGGGAGCGTCTTGGTAAACGGCGTGTGCAGCATCCAGGTCAAGTTGAACTCGCCGATGGACAGGGTGAACACCATCAGGGAGCCGGCCAGGATGCCCGAGAGCACGTTGGGGATGACGACCCCCACGAACCGTTTGGGGAAGCCCGCCCCCAGGCTGGCCGCGCCCTCTTCGAGCTCTTCCATGTTGATGGCGGTCATGACGGCGATGACCGACCGGATCATGAACGGCAGGGTGAAGATGACGTGCCCCACCAGGATGATCAGCCAGCTGGATCGAAAGTCCGTCCACCAGCCGTAGCTGATCAGGATCGCCAGGGCGATGGCCAGCCCGGGAATGGCCAGCGGCATCACCAGGAACTCTTCCAGCAGGCGCGTGAAGCGGCTCCGGGTTTTCACCATGACGTAGGCCGCCGGAATGCCGGCGATGAGATCCACCACCAGGCAGGCCAGCCCGAGCCCGATGCTGCGGAAGATGGTGTCGCTGTAGAGCCGCCAGACCTCCCCCAGCCAGCGCAGGGTCAGACCGCTCTTGATGCCCACGAAGTAGTTGACGGTCACACCGGCCAGCACGGACTGGATCACCGGCACGAGCAGAAAGGCGCAGGTCATCAGGGTCAACGCCAACTGGAGGTAGAAGAGATGGTTGCGTTTGTTCATTATAGCGTAATGTCCATCCACAATCTGAAATACATTGCAAAGAGGATCCAAGAGTTCGAGGGGCTGAAGTTTTGCCGCTCACTGGGCCCTTCAATCCCCAATGATCACCGTTCCTATCCGGATGCCGCCAGTGTGCCGCCAGCAGCTGTGCGGGCCAGGTAGAGCGCCCCCCAGGTAATCAACCCCAGCGTGATCGACAGTGCCGAAGCCATTGCGATATTGGCTGAAAGCGTAAACTCAGTGTAAATCACGATGGGCAGCACATCGATGTCCGTGGCCAGCGTAAACGCCGTGCCGAAAGCCCCCATGGAGGTGGCAAAACAGATGGCCCCGGAGGAGATCAGCCCGGGCATCAGGGCCGGGATGAGGACATCCCGCACCACCCGCCAGGTCGAAGCCCCCAGCGACCGGGCAGCCTCCTCCAGGCTGAGATCGATTTTCTCCGCCGTGGCCATCACGGTAGTAATGACCCGCGGGATGGAAAAGTAGAGATAGCCCAGGAAAAGCCCCGTCATGGAATAGGCCAGCACCAGCTTGTCGCCGGTGGCCATCTTGGTCAGGAGGCCGATCAAGCCCTGCCGGCCCGCCAGGAGGATGATCATGAAACCGACCACCACCCCCGGGAAGGCCAGCGGGAAGGTCAGCATGGCCACCAGCAGGTGCTTGCCCGTGAAATCGTTGCGCTGGAGGAACACGCCGGTGATCCCCGCAATGATCAGGGTGGCTACCGTTACCGCCACCGACAGGCCCACGGTGTACAGCAGGGTCTCCAGGTAGCGGCGGGTGGTCAGCATTTCCAGGTAGAGGCCCAACCCCTCCGGACCGGTGGCCGAGGCCAGGGTCAGGCGGAGCATCGGCAGGATGAAAAAGGCCATGAAAATGACCGCCACCGGCATGAAGAGGGCCACCAGAATGAATCGGTTTTTCTTCTGCATCGCTTTACTTCCGAATAGCCCGCGGAACCCGGTTTGTACCCGGGTTCCGCGGGCGGGATGGCATTAACGGACCTCGTTCAGATAGCGGTCCCGAAAGGTATTCTGCACCTCGGCCATTTTGGCGTAGTCGATCGGCGTGGCGCGCTCGTATTCGCTGGCCGGCAGGAACTTGGCCGCCGCTTCCGGGCTCAGGGCGCTGGCGCGCACCGGACGCAGGAAGGCATTGGCCCAGACGGCCTGACCTTTGTCCGACATGATGAAGTCGAGCACCTTTTTGCCGTTCTCCGCGTTGGGCCCGTTCTTGACCAGGCTCATGACGTAGGGCACCACGATGGAGCCTTCCGCCGGAATCACGAATTCAATGTTGGCCATGTCCTTGTACTTGCCGCGGTAGGCGTTGAAGTCGTAGTCGAACAGAATCGGAATCTCGCCGCTGATAACGCGAGCATAGGAGGTCTGCTTGGGAACGATGGGCTCGTTCTCCTTGAGTTTCTTGAAAAAGGCGATGCCCGGATCGAAGTTGTCCAGGCTGCCGCCCATGGACAGGTTGGCGGCCACGGCCGAGGCATACCCCACGAATGCCGAAGTGGGATCGAGGTAGCCGATCATGCCTTTGTATTCCGGCTTGAGCAGGTCCGCCCAGGATTTCGGCACCGGTGCGCCCCCCAGGGCATCCTTGTTGACGAAAAAGCCGATGGTGCCGGAGTGGATCGTAAACCAGTAGCCCTCCGGGTCCTTCAAGCCCTCGGGGATGTCTTCCCAGTGGGCCGGTTTATAGGCCGCCACGACATCGGCTTCCTTGGCTTTGATGCCGAAGGATACCCCGTAATAGGCCACGTCCGCCACCGGATTGCTCTTTTCGGCGATCAACTGCGACAGGGTCTGCCCCGAGTTCTTGTTGTCGTGGGGCAGGGTGATGCCGATGTTTTGTTCGATGGCCTTGAGTTGGCTGGCCCAATCGGCCCACATGGGTGGGCAGTTGTAGCAGATGGCCTGATCGGCGGCCAGGCCGGGGCCGGCCCACACCAGAACCGCAAGCGTCAACAGTACTCCAATCCATTTTCGTTTCATTTTTTCTCCCCCTCGGTATGTAATGGTTTATGGATAGCGCCGTAAACAAGCGCAGGTAACACCCTGAAATGCAAAAATTAGGTTCAAGCGTTCCCCCGCGGGGGCGCGACGGATCCCCGCACGATCAGTTCCAGTCCCAGCATTCGGTGGACCGGCGTCTGGCCCCCTTTTTCGATCCGCTCAAGGAGGGCTTCGAAACCCAGGGCACCCATCTCGTAGGCCGGCAGGCGGATGGTGTCCAGGCCCGGCGTCACGTAGGAAGCCAGCGGGATATCGTCGAACCCCACCACCGACAGGTCCGCCGGCAGCTCGAGTCCCGCATCGCGGGCCCCTTCCATGACGCCGATCGCCAGGTAGTCGTTGGAGCAGAATACCGCGGTGGGGGGTGTTTCCAGTCGTAGCAGCTGCTGGATGACTTCCCGGCCGCTGGCCAGGCTGTAGGTCGTCTGCGCCAGGAAATCCTTGTCGTAGACCAGGCCGTTTTCCCGGAGACATTGGCGGTAGCCGTCCCAGCGGCCGCGGCTTTTGTCGGAAGACCGGAAAGCGCCGGCAATCATGGCGATCCGCCGGTGGCCGTTGTCGATGAGATGTTGGGTCGCCATGTAGCCCCCCCGGTAATTGTCGACCCCCACGCAGGACATATGGCCGCGCCGGACCGTGCTGTAGAGGACGACAAAGGGAAAGCCTTCGGCCACGAGATTCTTGAGAATCGGGTTGTTCGGGTTGGTGGTGGTGATGACCAGGCCGTCGACCTGCATCTCCCGGAAAACCCGGATGAGCTTTTCCTCGGTTTCGGGGTCGTAGTTGGTGTTGCCCAGCAGAACACTCAGGCCGGCGGCCGCGGCGCGCTCCTGGATGCCCCTTGTGGACTCGGCAAACCCCGGGTTGGTGATGGTGGGAATGATCAGGCCGATGGTGCGGGTCCGCTTCGTGGCGAACCCCCGGGCCAGGGCATTGTAGCGGTAGTGACAAGCCTCCATGGCCGCGAGCACCCTGGTGCGAGTCGCTTCACGCACGGCCTGCGGGGTGTTGATCACCCGGGAGACGGTGGCCGTCGAAACGCCGGCGGCCCTGGCAACGTCGATAATCGTACTCATTGCCCACCAGCTTCGTTTGTCGATTGTCGGTTGGAATATGCCATTACCATAAAGCATCCTGCAAAAATTGTAAACGTTTACATTCAGGGTGCCCATACCCTGATTGCCGGCAAGATTGCTCCCCCTGTGTTCAGATATGATGAGGAAAAATCATCACATGCAAAAACAGGCATCATGGAGGGGACCCCTGCCGGACGCCCGTCGTCTAAAGAACATGGGCGTGGATGTTGAAACCACCCCCTTTGATCTCGTTGTGAATTATAAAGGGCAAGGAAAGTAAGGCAATAGCCAACGCTAAGACGGTGCGGCAAACCGGATGAAGCATCTGACGCAAAGATTCTTATAGCGGCCAGAACACCAGCACCAGCGGAATCGCCACCACGAGTACCAGGATGCTCAGGGGCAGCCCGAGGCGCCAGTAGTCCCCGAAGCGGTAGCCCCCCGGACCCATGACCAGGGTGCAGGACTGGTGGCCGATGGGGGTCAGGAAGGGCGAGGAGCAGGCGAGGCAGGTGGCCATGAGAAAGGGGTCGGCTGAAACGGCCAGCGTTTTGGCGATGCCGATGGCGATGGGGGCCATCAGGACCGCGGCAGCCGCGTTGTTGATAATGTTGGAGAGGATCATGGTGACCACGAAGAGCAGACCCAGGGTCACCACGCTCGGCATGCCCGCGCTCAGCGTCAAGAGCGCCTGGGCCACGGTGGCCGCCCCCCCGGTGGTTTCCAGGGCCTCACCCAAAGGCATCATGGCCCCCAGGAGCACGATGACCGGCCATTCCACGCTGGTGTAGATCTCCCGGATGGGGATGATGCGGGTAAGGATCATGGCCAGGGCCGCCATGGTGAGGGCGATCTGCACCGGGAGCAACTCCAGGCTGGTGAGCAGGATGGCGACCAGGAAAATCGCGCCGGCCAGGACGGCCCCGCGCGGGGCGCCGAGGCTGACCGGCCGCGGGAACAGGGGCACGCACCCCAGGCGGACCATGGCGTCGGTCATGGTGTCGGCATCGCCCTGGACCAGAAGGATGTCGCCGGGCTTGAAGCGCACATCCTTGAGCAACGCCAGCACGCGCTCTCCCTGGCGGGCCGCGGCCAGCAGGTTCACGCCGAAGCGGCTCCGCAGGTTGACCTCACGCACGCTGCGCCCGGCCAGGCGCGAATTGGAACGTACCACCACTTCCTGGATGTCCATGTGGGCGTTTTCGGACATTTTGGGTTCGACGGGCTGTTCTTCCGGGTGCTGCACCCGGGCCACCACCTCGGAAGAGAAATCCTTGGAGCCGGCCATCTCGAATTCGGTTTTTTGCAAAAAGGTTTCCAGGGTGTCCTTGTCCGCCTCGATCAAGAGCACGTCCCCGGCCCGCAACTCCTCGTGGGAGGCCGGCAAATGAATCGGACCCTTGCCGCCCCGGGAGAGACCCACGTAAATGGTGTCGGTCTCGTGGAAGGCCTGCACGGTGTCGATGGGTTGGCCGACAAACGGTGAATCCTCGGGCACCCGCACTTCCACCAGGTAGTCTTCGATATGGAAAAGGTCATCGGGGGAGGCCTGCCCCTCGCGCACCGGGATGAATTTCCAACCGATAACGCTCAGGAAAATCACCCCGACCAGGGCCGTCAGACCGCCGACCGGCAGAAAATCGAACATGGCGAAGCCTTGGCCCATCATCTGCTCCCGGAAACCGGAGATGATCAGGTTGGGCGGCGTGCCGATGAGCGTGGTGGTGCCTCCCAGGAGGGAACCGAAGGCGATGGGGATAAGATAGTAGGAGGGCGAACGACCGGCCCGGTTGGCCATGCCGATGGCCAGGGGCATGGTGAGCGCCAGGGCGCCCACGTTGTTCATGAGCCCCGAGGCCACGGTCACCAGGGCCACCAGGGAGCCGATCTGGAGGTAGACGTTGGTGCCGAAGCGCTCCAGCCAGGACGCCAGGAGGGTAACGATGCCGGCGTTGGTGAGACCCCGGCTGATGACCAGCACGGCCGCCACGGTGATAACGGCCGGGTGGCCCATGCCGTTGAAGGCGTCCTTGGCCGGCACGATGCCGGCCACCACCACCGCCAGTAAAGAGAGGACGGCCACGATGTCGTAACGCGGCCGCCCCCAGACAAACAGCACCAGAGCCGCGAACAGGGTGGCGAACACGATGGCCTGGTCAAGCATGGGAAAGCCTCGCGGGGTTGGATTGTCTCAAGGCGAGCAACAAATGCGCTGCCGAAACCCTCAAAATTGAAGCCTAAAGGGGCATGATTCAGGGCCATGATTTGGGATTTGGGGTCAAGGTTTTCGCCCCCCCTTGACCCCTCGAATCCTCGGACCCTTGAACTCTTTATCTTACAGCCTTCCTCATCCCCCCGCTTCCTTTTCTAACTCATCCAGCTTGGCCGGATCGGAGACCGCAATGTCAACCAGGGCCTTGGGAATGGCGCTCTGCTCGCACATGGTACGGATTTCCTTTTCCTGGTCGCTGAATTCCATAATTTCGCGAATGGCTTCGATATGTCCGAGCATCTCATCCGGCGACATGGCGTCCAGCGAAGGCCCTTCGGCCTCAGCCTTTTTGCGGGCCGCTTCTTCTTCGGCCAGCCGCTGCTTTTCCGCTAGTTCCGCTTCCATGGCCTTTTTGGCATCAGCGATGGCGCTCTGGTCGACCCCCGCCAGTTCGAGGATCAGTGGTTCGGCCACGTCCTTGTCAAAAAGGTACCGTACTTTTTCTGCGTCGGACTTGTCCTTGACCTTCTCGAGCAGGGTCAAGACCCGTTGCCGCTCGGCCCGCCGTTTTTCCATGGCGGTGTTCACCTCTTTGAGCTTCTTTTCGGTAATCTCCAGACCGCTGGTGATCACCTCGGAGGCAACGCTTTCGTTGATCAGCAGCTCGATACCGTCATCCCCGGACATGCTTTTGGCCTTGTCAATCAGCAGATCGAGCTTGCGCTGTTCGACAAAGCCGATCACCACCGGCCGGCATTCGGCTTGTTTGAGTTTGGGCCAGGTCGCGCCGACATCGGTGATCAGCTTGTCGCTTGCGGCATAGGCATCCATCACGTCATCCAGGGCAAAGGCCCCGATAGCATCGTTGAAATCCTTCATCAGGGGCCTGCCGACCTTGCGCATGTCCTCCGCGGCAAACCGCAGTTGAACCATATGGCCGCCGTGCTTGGACACATTGTAGCCCTTGCCGTCCAGATTGCCGGCAATGCGCTGTATCGTCTCTTCCGGGCTTCCCCCGGAAATGGCCTGTGGATCGAGCGCCAGGAATTCCTCTTCAATCAACAACCAGAGAGGCTTTTTTTTCGTGGCTTTTTCTGTGGTCATTTCCCATCCTCCTTTACGTTACGGTTAACGGATATAAGGTCCCTATTTTTATAGAAAATTGAATTTATCGCTATGGCGCCCATGAACCCGTGCGAATCAACCGGCCGATGCGGCGAGACGAGGGGTGAATGGCTGCGGGCAGTGCGATTCGTTTCGATCAACAACGACATAAAGCGGTTTGGTTTCCCAAGTCAAGCCAGGAAATGACGTACAAATCGCCGATGACGAGCAGCCGGAAGGTCAAGATCATTTTCCGGCAGCGTTTGGCGACGACGGCACAACCGCCTCTGCCGAAATGGCGTTTCCTTTTGTTTGAGAACGCCTCGACCTTCCATCTGTTTAGAAATTGACAAACCCTTCCACAAAGAACCCATCCAGCGAGACGTCCGTAGTGTCGGTCCCCAGGGAGGCATCGTTGATGTCATCAACAAACCGGTTGGCAATAACCATGTTGAACCAGTTTTGCCATTCATACCCGACCTTGGCGCCGACAGACATGCCATTCTCAAGTTGGTAGGCATACGCGAGGCCCGCCCGCATCTCAACCACCGGGACCAATCGATTGTCGACGGAATCCTCTATGCTCCCGAGGACGGTTGCTCCCTCAACGCTGCTGTAGGAAAGATCAAAATCGCCCATCAGGAATGATCCGGCAACCGAACTAAAGAGATTGACCCCCTGCCCCATTTCCCAGTCAAGGCCAAGTCCAACCCGGGGGCCCCAGCCTGAAAAATCGTTTTTTTGTTCAACCTCGCTTACGCCCCCGTCATAAATTGCGTCCAATTCTTGGGTCATGTTGGCATAACGCAAGCCTGCCTCGACCCGCAAATCCAGATCGCTTCCGACAGCAAACCATTTGCCCATACTGAGATCGAATACATCGTGATCGAAATCATAGGTCGCGTCAGCCGAGGTAAAATTTCTTACCCCGTCCGGGTGCACCAATTGGGACCATAACGTCCCCCCGGCTGGGGCTGTTGCGGAATCGCTGTCCTTGGTGTCCAGTTGCATATACTGGGCACGAATGTCCGTGCCGGTATCAAACGTGTAGCCCAACCCGAACCGAAATCCCCCACTGTAATCCGGATCTATCTGCTTCAGCCGCCCCTGGGGATTGGTATCACCGTTCGGATCACTTATAGCATAGTCCAGGTCTGTTCTGGATGGCCGCATATAGACAGCCTCGATGGACGCACCGAGGCCCGGTAGGGTTTTCAGTTTATGGTTCGATGGTGCGGTTGATGCATCGGCGGTTGTGATGACAGGCGATGCTGCCGCCTTGATCTGGGCCAGCTCCGCCTCGATACGTGCGGTCTCTTCCTTTGCCAGCGCCACTTCCTCTTTGGCCCGGGCCGCCTCCTCCCTTGCAATGACAGCCTCTTCTTTGGCCTTTTCCGCTTCGGCCATGGCACGATTGGTCTGCTCGATGGCCTGGTCGAACTTGAGTTCCATCTTCTTGATCATCTGGTAGAGTTCCGCATTGCTGAACTCCTGGGCCCAGGCAACCGCCGGCAGGGCCACCAGTAACAAAAGAACCACGATTCCCCTTTTCATCTTCCCCTGTCTCCTTCCCCCCGTTAGATTCAGCTAAATCCGACGCAACCCACCGGGCGCCCCTCCGGATCTCTCCACGCGCAGTGGGCTGGCTTCCGACCAAAAAAAACCCGCAGCTTACGGCCTTTCGTTCTCATGAGCCGTTAACTGCGGGTGTTTTTTCTAAATCAGCTTAAGGATGGTCCGCAATTATCTTACAGTTCGAAAATAGTGGATAGAATGACCGCCTGTAGAGTTATATTGTGCCGCCGGACAGCGTCCGCCGGCGGCATGATGGTGTCTGTTACCATATTTACCGGAATGCCGAAAGATTTAATGCGCCGTTTGCGGACCCACTTCCCCGAACCGATAAGTCTGCCCGGCCTTAAACACCTTGGTCTCCGCATCCAGCTCCTGCTGCATGCGGATCAGGGAATGGTCGCAGCTGTCGTGGGCTGACAGGAACACCTTTTTCGGCTGGATGCCGTTGAGGGCCGTGATGGTCCCGCTGAGATCGTCATCCGTGATCTTCTGCCAGGCCGGCTTGCCGGTGCCGACCAGGGTCTGGAACTGGATGCCGAGGCGGTTGCCGCGCCCGCCGGTGACCGGAAAATGCAACCCGCCGCCGATGACATGGATGGGTTTGTCGGAAATACGGCGCACCATCTGAATGATCAATTCAATGGTGGGGTGGCCGCACCCGGTGATCACCACCAGTCCCTTGTTCCGGACATTGGCGACCAGAGCCTGCTCCTCCGTCAGCCCCATGAAAAAGAGGCTTCGGGCCAGCGGGCCCGTGGTGGCGATCCCGGCCGCAAGCAGTCGCGGCCCATCGACCCGGATGCATTCAAAGCCCTCGGCTTCGGCGCAATCCGGCAGAAAACAGGGCTTCCCGTTCGGCTGGCCCAGTTCCCCGGGCAAGTGCACCTGCTTCGTGCGGCTGGCCTTCAGGCCCCCCATGTGGTCGGGGTGCAGGTGGGAAATGGCCAGGGCATCGACCTGATCCATGTTGAATTGCAGTTTGGCGGCATTGTGCGCCAGGGCCGGGCGTTCGGGACCGAAGCCGACATCGAAGAGGAGCGCGCCCCGGTCGGTCTGGAAGAGGTAGGACACCCCGGCATCGCCCAAAAAGCCGTCTTCGGTCTTCTCTTCCACCAGGACGGTTAGCTCTAAAAAGTCCAGCTCCGGCAGAGGTAGGGGGTCCGCCTGTTTAAGCCGATCCTGGTTACGGGCCGCCACCTTGATAAGATTGGCGCTATAACGCCGGTTCTTGCCGAACAGGAAAGGGGCGGCCAGGGGGGAGGCCGCCGCCAGAAACGGCCACCATAGGGGAGAGATGCGAAATGACATGTTGAGCTCCTTTGCTTTATGTAAGGGCCGGTTTCGTATAACGCCCAATCTCGCGCGCCGTAAATTGAACGTTCTACGAAACCTGCTTAAATGCGACTTGGCAGGCTTTCATCCATCTTTCGCGCTGAAAAAATGGACCGCGCTTACCAAAGCAAGCGGCTCGGTCCGAATCGATGGGATCTTTCCGGTTTCTTGACCATAGGTCGAGAAGCACATTTCTGCAACGATGAGGCGGCGTATCAGGCCAGTTTCTCGGCACCCGAATAGACCTCCTCCACGTTCAAGGCCGCGGCCGCATGGCCGGGATGCTTTTGCGGGTTCCATTTTTTCATATCGTCGTAGATTTCACCTTCGGTATGGTACGCGATACGGCCTTTGAGCTGAAAGGACTTTCCTTCTTTGGTCAGGAAAAGGATCGTTCCTTTGCTGCCGGCCCGAATGTTTTCCAAGGTTTTGGAAAAATAATTGTTCGCGATGACGATGGTGCTCTCGTTGAATTTCGACACGCATGTGGCGTAAATGGCATTGGGAATGCCGTCTCCATTGACCGTCGATAAAACAATCGGGCCTTCGCGCTCTTCCCAGGCGTTGCTCACGTTTTCCGGTAATGTCGCCATCCTGCTCCTCCTTCGTTGGATAAAAATGATAGGGTACGGAACCCGAAATGGCTCCTCAAAATGGATATCCCAGCAAATTGAAGCCCATCCCGGTTGGTTGCAACGGACGGTATCGGATCCCTTTTAAACAGCTGACTGGCGGCGGTCTACAAGCAGGCCCTGCATCACGTCCACACTCATTTACAAGATACTGCTCATATCACTCCCGCCTATCCTTGTAAAGATTCACCCCTTTAATAAGGGCACCACAAGTCACCTTTTTAAGCACCAATTAATTCATACGCTTGACTTATACAATCGTATGAATTAAATTTTGGCACCAGGCAAACGAAAGGATAGATGCATGGCAGACCCGAATACCCCGGCAGACGCCCGCGAACGCCTGATCCAGGCCGGTATCGACATTTTTGCGGAATACGGCTTCACTGCCACCACCACTCGCATGCTGGCGGACAAGGCCCAGGTCAACCTCTCGGCGATTCCCTATTATTTCCGCAGCAAGGAAGGTCTCTACAATGCCACGGTCGGGCATATCGCCGACGTCCTCGCGGATCATCTGACCCCCTTCCTGGACCGTCTTCAAACAGAAACCGCCAAAGGGTTCGCGCCCGAAACGGCCCGGTTGTTGCTGCAGCAAGGGTTGTCCACCATGGTGACCGTGATGTGCGGCGACCCGGGCACCATGCGCTTTTCGCAGATCATCCTGCGCGAGCAGATGGCCCCCACGGCCGCCTTCGACCTGATCTACCCCAAGGTCATGGAGCGCATGTTGTCAGCCTTTTCAACATTGATCGCCACAATCACCGGCGAAACCGACCCCCGGCAGTGCAGCCTGCAGGCGATTCTTCTCATGGGCCAGGTGATGGTGTTCCGGGCCGGAAAAGCCACCGTGGTCCGACGGATCGGGATGGCGGGCTATACTGCCGGCGAAATTGCCGAAATCCAGGAACTCGTGGTTTCCCGGGCCATGGCGGCCCTCGATTTCATGGCGACCCGGCAGGCGTGATCAGGAGACGTTTACCATGAAGAAAAAGGTGCTTTTACTGGGCATGGTGGCTCTTGTGGCGGCCGGCATCTTCGGCTACCGCTACTGGCAGCAGCAGCGCAGCGTGAATGGTGGTGATGCGCTGATCCTCTATGGCAATGTCGATATCCGCAAGGTCGACCTGGGGTTTCGGGTCGGGGGCCGCATCGCCCAGGTCGCTTTCGAAGAGGGCGACAAGGTCCGCCGGGGGGACCGGGTCGCGGTTCTCGACCAAGCCCCCTATGAAAACGAAGTGGCATTGGCGCTCGCGGCCCGGGACCGCGCCGCCGCCGAACGCAATCGCCTCGAAAGGGGCAGCCGCCCCCAGGAAATCCGACAGGCCCGGGCGCAGGTGGCGGAATACGAGGCCTCCCTGCGCGCCTCCCACGAAGAATTCCAGCGCAGCGAGGTCCTGGTGGCTGAAGATGCGATTTCCCGACAGTCTTTCGATGACATCCGCGCCCGCCGGGATGCCGCCCGCGCCCGGCTGGAAAGCGCCCGTGAAACCCTGGCGCTGGCGGAGGAAGGCTTTCGCGAAGAAGATATTGCGGCCGGACAGGCCCAATTGGCCGAAGCTGAGGCCCGGCTGGAAAGCGCCCGGATCCGGCTGGCCGATACGGTTATTGTCGCCCCGTCCGACGGGGTGCTCCTGACCCGCATCGCCGAGCCGGGCGCCATCGTGGCCGCCGGCCAGACCGTGGCCACCCTTTCACTGAATGACCCGATCTGGGTCCGCGCCTATGTGCCTGAACCCGACCTGGGGAAGATCTGGCCCGGCATGCCCGCCGAAATCATGACGGACAGCCGCCCCGACCGTCCCTACAAGGGACACGTGGGATTCATTTCACCGGAAGCGGAGTTCACACCCAAGAACGTCGAAACCCCCCGGCTGCGGACCGACCTGGTGTTCCGGCTGCGCGTCGTGGCCGACAATCCGGACGAGGGCCTGCGCCAGGGCATGCCCGTGACCGTAACACTGGATACCAGTAAGCCGCCGCCCAAAAGAGGCCAGGGGTCAGGCTCCTGAGGGTGCAAAGAATATTTAGACAAAGGCATCCAGGGTCCAAGGATTCAGGGGTTCAAGTGAAAGGCTCAAACCTTAATGTATTGATCCCGACAACATTCAGGTTTTCTTCACCAACTAAACAGGAAAAAAACGAACTTACGGGGTGTCTTTCCGAATAGAGTTTTCCCTTTGTCACGAGGCCTGCGCATCGAGACCTTGGCCGATAAAGACGCGACGACTGTCTGAGTCCGCCGCAGGCGGGCGAGTTTCGGCGCGTCCGGCCACGGCCTCGACGCGCAGGCGTACCCGCAGGGCTCGGGACACGGACCTCTTTTGGTTCCGTTTTCTTCCACGCGGAAGAAAATGAACAAATCAGAGTTCATCAGCCACATCTCGCGAAACAAGAACGGCATGAAGAAAAGGGATCCAAAATTTGTGTAGATATGGAGACAATCGGGGCGCTAAATAACACTGGATGCCGGATCAAGTCCGGCATGACAGCCTAAAAAACGAATTCATACGCCGCATCAATCGATCGAATCAAACGTACGCCATATGCTGACCATTCACCACATGACCAAGCACTTCGAAGGTGCCCCTCAACCGGCTCTGGACGCCATCGAAGCCGAACTGCACCCGGGGCGCATCACCGGCCTGGTGGGCCCCGACGGCGCCGGCAAGACCACCCTCATGCGCATCATGGCCGGCCTCATGGTCCCCAGTGACGGCACGGTTACGTACGATGCGCTGGATGTGGCCCGCGACACCCAGGCCCTGCACGCGGTCCTGGGCTACATGCCCCAGCGCTTCGGTCTTTACGAAGACCTGTCGGTCATCGAGAACCTGCGCCTCTATGCCGACCTCCGAAACATCCGCGGGGCCCAACGCTCCCGGACCTTCGAACGGCTGCTGGCCTTCACCGGCCTGGCCCCGTTTCAAAAACGGCTGGCCCGGCAGCTTTCCGGCGGGATGAAACAGAAACTCGGGCTGGCCTGCGCCCTGCTGAAGAAACCCCGTCTGCTTCTGTTGGACGAGCCCAGTGTGGGGGTGGATCCCATCAGCCGCCGCGAGCTCTGGCGCATGGTGCGCGAAATGCTGGACGACGACACCACCATCGTCTGGAGTACGGCTTACCTGGACGAAGCCGAGCAATGCGACGACGTCCTTCTGCTCAGCGAGGGCCGCCTGTTGTTTGGCGGACAACCGGCAGCGTTGACGGCGCGCATGGACGGAAGGGTTTTCCAACTCCTGGGCGTACCGGAGGCCAACCGGCGCCAGATCCTGACAGGGGCGCTGGAACGGCCGGAGATTCGCGACGGCGTCATCCAGGGCGCCGCCCTGCGTCTGGTGCTGACAGCCGACCTGGCGCAACCGCCCCCGGAATCCTTGGGCGGCGGAACCGGGACCCGGATGGTGCCGGTGCCCCCCCGCTTCGAAGACGCCTTTATCGATCTTCTTGGCGGCGGTCCCGGCGGCGACTCGCCCCTGGCACGCGAGATGCCCGTCCGCCCGGACAGCGACCGGCCTGTGGTCGAAGCCCGCCACCTGACCAAGCGCTTCGGCGCGTTCACGGCCGTTTCCGACAACAGCTTTGCGATCCGCCGCGGAGAGATCTTCGGCCTGCTGGGCCCCAACGGCGCCGGCAAAAGCACCACTTTCAAAATGATGTGCGGTCTGCTCAAGCCGACCGCCGGCGAGAGCTTCGTGGCCGGTCTGCACCTGGCGCGCTCGGCGGCCCAGGCCCGCGCCCGATTAGGCTATATGGCCCAGAAATTCTCGCTTTACGGAGACCTGACCGTACGGCAGAACCTCTTCTTCTTCTCCGGTGCCTATGGACTGCAGGGTAAAATCCAGGAAAAAGCCGTGGCTGCGATGGTGGATGTCTTCGACCTGCACCCGTTCCTGGCCGGATCCGCAGCCGGACTGCCGCTAGGTTATAAACAGCGCCTGGCCCTGGCCTGTGCCGTGGTGCATCAACCGGATGTTCTCTTTCTGGACGAACCCACCTCGGGGGTGGACCCCATCACGCGGCGCGAATTCTGGAACCACATCAACGGGCTGGTGGGCAAGGGCGTTACCGTGCTGGTGACCACGCACTTCATGGACGAGGCGGAATACTGCGACCGGATCGGGCTGATCTACCGCGGGCGCAAGATCGCCGAAGGATCGCCGGACCACCTGAAGGCCGATGCCCGCACACCGGCACGACCCGATCCCACCCTGGAAGATGCGTTTATCGCCCTGATCGAACAATCGGAAGACCGGGAGGCGGTCCTGACATGAAAGCGCCGATGACACCCCCCCACGCCGGCCGGATGCGACGCCTGAAGGCCTTGATCGTCAAAGAAAGCCTGCAGGTGGTACGCGATCCCAGCAGCATCCTGATCGCTTTTGTCCTGCCGCTGATCCTGCTTTTTCTCTTCGGCTACGGGGTATCCCTGGATGCCCGCCAAATCCGCCTGGGGGTCGTTCTGGAGGACAGCAGCCCGGAAGCGCGCCGCCTGGCGGCATCGTTCCAGGCGACCCCTTTTTTCGACGCCCGTACGGCATTGGACCGTCACACGCTGGAAGCCGACCTAATCAGCAGCCGGCTGCGCGGGATCGTGGTCATCCCCCAGGATTTCACCCGGTCCCTCTATGCCCCGGAGACGACGGCCCAGGTGCAACTGATCACCGACGGCAGTGAAACCAATACGGCCAATTACGTGGCCAACTATGCCGCCGGCACCCTGGCCGCCTGGATGACCCAGGAAGCGTCCATGCGCAGCCGGAGTGCCGAACCCGCCGCCGTCCTGGCCCCGCGCTTCTTTTACAACCCCGAGCGGGACAGCCGCAATTCGCTGGTCCCCGGCTCCCTGGCCATCATCATGGCGATTATCGGCACGCTGCTGACGGCCCTGGTGGTGGCCCGGGAGTGGGAGCGCGGCACCATGGAAGCGCTGCTGGCCACCCCGCTGAGCGCGCTTGAAATCGTCATCGGCAAACTCGTGCCCTATTTCGTTCTCGGGATGACCTCCATGGCGGTTTGCACCGCCGTTGCCTTTTTTCTCTACGGCATCCCGTTCCGGGGATCGTTGGCTGCCCTGATCGTGATCTCGGCCGCTTTTCTCCTGACCGCTCTGGGGCAGGGCTTTCTGATTTCAACCGTCACCCGCAACCAATTTCTGGCCTCCCAGGCGGCCCTCGTGAGCGCATTTCTGCCGGCCTTCATTCTTTCCGGATTCATTTTTGAAATCGCCTCGATGCCCTGGTTGATCCGCATGCTGACCCGCATCATCCCGGCCCGCTATTTCGTGACCAACCTGCAGACCTTGTTTCTGGCCGGCGACATCTGGGCACTGTTTAAACCCAATCTGATGATCCTCCTGGCCATCGCGGGCGTCCTGTTCGCCCTGACCTTAAAGAAAACCCCCAGCCGGCTGGAGTAAACCGCTATGCTGACACGCCTGCGCGCCCTGATGATCAAGGAACTGTTGAACATCCTGCGCGACCCCAAGTCGCGCACCGTGCTGATCGTGCCGCCGATCATCCAGATTTTCGTCTTTTCGTTCGCCATGACCATGGAGGCCAAAAACATTCACCTGGCCGTTTTGAATCTCGACGCCGGCCGGGCCGGATTCGAACTGGTGCAACGGTTTCAGAATGCCGAAACCTTCTCGAGCATCATGACGCTCAGGGGCCAGGCCGAGATTTCATCCGTTTTGGACGAGCAGCGGGCACTTGCCGTCCTGGTGGTGCCCGTCGATTTTTCGCGCCGCCTCGAAACCGGGGAGACAACGGCAGTTCAATTGCTGCTGGACGGCCGCAAGACCAACACGGCCCAGATCGTCCAGGGCTACGCCCAACGCATTCTGGACGGATTCCTGGCGGACCTGAATCCGGCCGCCGGCCGCCGGCCTGCCACCCTGCTGACACGGCACTGGTTCAACCCCAATCTCGAGTTCATGTGGTATACGGTGCCGAGCCTGATCTGCATCCTGTCGACGATCATCAGCCTCATTCTCACAGCCCTTTCCGTGGCCCGCGAGCGCGAGATGGGCACCTTCGAACAACTGCTGGTCTCCCCCCTGCAGCCCATTGAAATCCTGGTGGGCAAGGCGCTTCCGGCCCTTTTCCTGGCCCTGTGTTCGGCCTCCCTGCTGCTGGCCATCGCGATCTTTGTTTTCCGGATACCCTTTCAGGGCTCCCTGACCCTGCTCTATGGCGCGATGGTCATCTTCCTGATGGCCATCATCGGGATCGGCCTCTTTATCAGCAGCCTTTCCATGACCCAGCAGCAGGCCATTTTAGGGGCTTTTGTCTTCATGCCCCCGGCCGTGATCCTGTCCGGCTTCGCCACCCCCATCGAAAACATGCCCGGCTGGCTGCAGAACTTCACGGTCGTCAACCCGCTGCGCTGGTTCCTGATCATCGTGCGCGGCATCTTCCTCAAGGACATGCCGCCAACCGACGTGCTGGCCAACACCCTCCCCATGGTGGCCATCGCCGCGGTAACCCTGACCGCCGCGACCTGGCTGTTCAAGCGTCGCATGGAATAAACAACAGTCCTTTATCTAGAACCCCCTTGATTGTGAGGCGAATAAAGCCTATATTCGACTCATAATTTGAGGCGAATAAGGGGCTAAATGACGCAATCAAAATCGTATATATGGCAAAAACCCTCATGGCCTGCCTTTAAATGGCAAGATGCCGCCTTGATCAAACTGTTGGGCGATTGTCGCTTCCAGCAAGGCGCACTGCTTTCCCAAATGAAGGAACTGGGTTTCGATGTCCGGCAGAAGACCCGCGCCGAAATCTTAATACAGGAAGCCATGAAAACCTCAGAAATCGAGGGGGAAAGACTTGACCCAACTGCGGTGCGTTCTTCGGTGGCCCGGCGGCTCGGGTTGTCGACCGTTGGGCTGCAAACGACAATCGATCAACGTGCCGAAGGCGTTGTCGATATCCTACTGGACGCCACCCAGAATTTTAACCAGCCATTGACGGCCGAACGACTGCAAGGCTGGCATGCCGCCCTCTTCCCCACGGGCTATTCGGGTATCAACAAAATCCGGGTCGCCGACTGGCGAGACGATCGGCATGGACCGATGCGCGTTGTATCGGGGCCGATCGGCCGGGCAAAGGTCCATTACGAGGCACCGCATAGCGAACGCTTGAGCGGCGAAATGGAACAGTTCCTGCGATGGTGGTCGTCAAGCCGTAACGGTATGGATGGAATTTTACGGGCTGGCCTTGGACATCTTTGGTTTGTCGCCGTGCATCCGTTTGAAGACGGCAACGGTCGCATTGCCCGGACGCTGGCGGAGATGGCGCTTTCTCAGGATGAAAATATCACTACCCGTTATTACAGTCTGTCTTCGCAGATTATGACCAAGCGCGACGCTTACTACGACATTCTTGAATCAACCAACCGAGGCGAGGGTGACATAACGGGTTGGCTGCAATGGTTTCTGGAATGCATGCATGGGGCGCTATTTCGATCCCATGAACTGTTGACCAATATCACGCTCAAACACCGGTTCTGGTTCGTC
This sequence comes from Desulfobacteraceae bacterium, assembly GCA_014237395.1. Lineage (GTDB taxonomy): Bacteria > Desulfobacterota > Desulfobacteria > Desulfobacterales > UBA5852 > JABZFP01. Next base: position 327,588 of record JABZFP010000029.1, read on the forward strand.
CATGCAGAGACGCAGCTCAATGCGCGTCAGAGCAAAGTGCTCAACCGGGTGCTTGATGCCGGTCCCGGAGGTTTTGAAGGCGGACTGACGAACCGCAAGTATGCCGGCATGACCCATACCAGCAGGGCAACGGCTCAAAGGGAGTTGGCGGACCTGGTACAAAAGGGCATTCTTTACAAAAAACCCGGCGGCGGCAGAAGCAGCAGCTATGACCTGGACTGGGAGGCTCTGGCAAGCCCGCATGAATAGCGCCCATCTAAATAGATGTGGTTAATGATCCCCAGCCCCCGGATAGTTCAACTTGATAAACCACAGATAAATCGCGTCGGCGATAACGTCAAAGAGATTCCCGTCAATAAAACGCCTTTCGCCCTATTCGGCCTGTCGGCCCCTATTCTCCCAGGTGTATCACCAGCTTGTCGTGTACCAGGAAACCCAGGTCCATCAGGCCGTCGGCATTCAGATCGCCGGAAGCCACCTCCCGGGGTTCGTAATACCAGCGCTCCTCATCATTGTTGAACTGGGCCCCCTGGAAAACCTTGAAGCTGACTTCTTCCGTCAGCTTGCCGTCCTGGACGGAAATCAGTTCGATGGAAGCATTTTTGGCATCCAGGGCAGCAGCCATGGGCCGCGGGGGCGTGCCGAGCATCAGGGGATAGAGATCCCAAAGCTTGGGATCATCCGCGCGGCTGGTATAGCCGCTGAGGGTCTTCAGGATGTAGGTTTCGGCTCCGGCCCGGACCCAACGGGTTTCGGCATCCCCTGGCAGCAGGAGCGCCTGCCCCTTCCGGGTGTCGAGAGGCACAATCCCGCTCAGTCCCGGGAAGGTGTCCGTCAACGCCACCGACAGCGGTTCGCGGGACTCGTCTTCCGGGAACCAGCAGAGTTCATTGCCGCTTTTGTTGTAAAACAGATACCCCGGCGACTGGTCCGGTCCCTTGGCGCTTACGCCAAATTTCAAAACCGCTTTCTCGTCCGGCAAACTGAATTGTCTTACAATCTCGAACTGCTTGCCGTTGAAGCGATAGAGGCGCGACGCCTGGCCTTCGCTGATAATGACCGCCGGGTTGGACGCCGTACCCACCATACTGATGTCGTCCGTCGTCAGGCCAGCCCCCAGCGCCCGCAACTGCTTTTTAGTCACCGGTTCCAGTTTGCGGCCATTCCACAGGTGCATGGCCGGTTTCTTCAAGGGTGAAAACAGAACGACACCCCAGTGCCCCTGGGATACAGGAAAGACACGCATGGCATCGGGCGGCTGGTCGGCCGGAATGTCGATGGGCACCGAACGCTTTTCGCCGTCCCGGTCCGCCCAGCAGAAATAAAGGCGGTCCCGCTTGCGTTTCACGATACTGAAAAACCCCTGCTGCCACGGAGAGACATCCATCACGAGGGGGCGGCCCTCCAGGTCGACAAACGTCGGAAATGCCGCATAGGCGCCCGCGGGATGGCAGGCCACCGCATTCTCCTCGGGGCTGAACACATAAAGATCGTGTCGGCTGTCGCTGCCCAGGGTTTGAATGCGGCGTAGCGAGCTGATTTCCCGTGGCACGGGATTCAGCCCGCCCTCCCCGCCGGCATGCACCATAATTCGTGAAAGCTCCGGCGCACTGACGCAATAATCAAGGTGGCCGTCGCGGTCAACGTCGACCATGGCCCAGGACATGGGGATTTTGCCACCGACCCCCTTGGCCACCAGGCGGGAAGATGTCAGGATCGGCGCTTCCCAGATGTCCCCGGGAGCGTCCTGCATTAGTTCGTAATGACGGATGTTCACGGCATTCTGGAGGATGGCCAGCAGTTGATCGGCTTTCTGGTCGATCAGCGCGATGCGCTGCAGCGCTTTCAACGGCGGCGTGTCCAGCGGGTGCTCCCACCCGAACCCGCCTTCGGGTCGCCCCAGGAAAAGGCGCAAGGGCAGCTGTTCCTCCGGGAATCGCAAGAGGATGTCCGGACGCGCGTCGCCGTTAAAATCGCCGGTCATCACCCCTTCGCAGTCCGGTGAAGTGAAGTCCAGGGACAAGCGCCGCCGGAACCGTCCCTGTTGGTCATTATACAGAATCTCGGCGTTTTTACGGCGGCACACCAGAATATCCATTCCACCGTCATTGTCGAAATCCGCCGTTTCGACATGAATGATCTGGTCCGTTCTTTTCACCGCCGGCGAGACCGCATTGTCAAACCGACCGCTGCTGTTCTGAAAATAGATCCGGAGGCCGCGCTGGGCGCCGGCCGTCAGAATATCCGGGCGCTGGTCGCCATTGAGGTCCCCCACCTGCAAATGGGTCGTTTTCTGATCCAGCAGGAACCCGGCCGAAAAAAAGGCGTCTTCCAATGCCGGCAGGCCCTTCCAGGCATCATCGCCCGTCGGGGCCTTTCGGATCAGCACCTCGATACGCGACATGCGGTTGTTCAGGAAAAGGATATCGTCCTGTCCGTCGCGATCGATGTCGTAAAAAAACAGCCGGGACGTATTCCTCTTGAATTCGTAAATCTCACGCGCGCCAAAACCGAAGGCCCGCTGCGCCGCGTCATTTTGGGCGGCCATGGCCGGATGGATTCCAGCGGCCAGCAGCATCAGACAGACCATGGCCGCAACCATATTTTTTCGCATGAATCGTTTTCCTCCCGGGCAGTAACGGCGGTGGAACGGATCAGGGCGCCGGATAATAGACCGTCACAATGGACTTGAAACCGGTGGCATCGATGACACTGTACCCGTCGCTGTTCCCGAAATAGCCTGCAATCACCTCGTCCGAGGGTAACTGGGCCACATCGAAGCCCTTCAGGATATCGGCCAGCGGCGCCACGGCTGCATCGAAGTCTTCGTCCGCGCTTGCCACTTCCACCGTTTCGATTGTTTTCCGGACCTCGCCCATAAAAAAACGGGCGTAGGCCGACAGGTCGCTCAGGCTGTAGCTGCAGGCATCAGCCGGCACCCGAGCCGCCATTTCCTTGAACAGAACGCTCTCATAGAAATCCGGCACCCCCTGGTTGCCAAGCGCCGCCTGGACATACGCCACCAGCAGATCCCCCTGGCCGATGACCAGCGCACGATCCACGACCGTCAGGCCGATTTCGTTGAAGGCCATTGCGTCGTCATTGCCGGAAGGGTCCGGAAACTGCAGGACGTGAACGATATGTCCCTGAATATCGGTTTCGCGATAAAACTGACCCAGCTGGGCCACAACGGGAGAATTCTCGGCAAAAAGCTTGCGCAGGGTGCGCTCCATGGCGGCGGCGTCCTTGATCTTCAGCCCGTAGACAAGCTCCTGGCCATTGTCACCAAGACGGGCATAGGAAAAGGCCAGCCGGTCCAGGTTGTTGAAAATGTCTTCGTTGACGTTGATATCCATCATGCCGCCCACGGCATTGAGGCCCATGCTGAACTGCATTTGAAACTCCGGCGATATCTGTCGCAGGATTTCCGGTATCTGCGTCCAAAGGGCGTTCAAGTCCAACCGGGTGACCTGATAACTGGCCACGTCCGGCGGCACATGAGCCATCCTGAAATCAACCGGCGCCGGCTCGGCGGGAATCAGAACCATCAAGCCATGGTTCCATTCGCCGCGACGGGCAACCTGAAAGGCGAGATCCAGACGATCTTCTTTCATGCAAAGGGTCAGATCCACATCCCCCAGGGTGTCGATCCCCAGGCTTTTGATCACCGTCGGCATATCGACGGGGGAATCATTTTCGGCGGCGTGCTCGGCCAGCATGGTCTGCAGCCGGTCAAGCATCTTCGCTTTCCCGGTGATGGCCAGAACGGGATCCCCTTCGGGTTCGCGGGCCGGGGTTTCCATCAACCGGATCAAGGCGCGCTCCAGCCAGGTGCGGTTCTCAGACGCCACCAGCGTGCCGCCTTGGAACGCCTGATAAAAAAAGCGATCGCCTGTTTCTTCTTTTCGCATGTAGGTGTAGATCCGTGTACCGCGGAAATCCTCGCTGGCTTTGATGGTTTCGACATCTTCCAGCTCAAACAGGAGTTCGTCCATTTCGAGGCTGCGCTGGTAGTCCTCCTCGCGCATGGCGGCCACGATGGTGACGGCAGGCTCTCCGTCGAAAGCCACGAAATCCAGTCCCAGAATGAACTCGCCGTCGATCATCTTGGCCTGTTCCATGTAAATGTCCGTTATTTGGGCCGCATTTTCACTGTCAGCCTCCTGGATCATGAAACGGCGGATCTCATCTTCGAGGCTTTGGCCGTCGCGGACAGCCCTCATGTCCGGACTTTTCCAGAACCGGCCGATCGGCGACTGCTCAATCGCGACAAACAGGGCGGACGTATCGGAACAGCGAACGATCATGTCCGCGTCCGTCACCAGATCCAACCGATCCATTTTCGGGAATTGCGCCTTATCCTGGGCACGTTCACAGCCGGGCAGAAAAAAGGCCGCCAGGATCAAAACGAAGCAACATATAACGATGTGGGGCTGATTTCGGCGGCTAGTCATTTTCCCCCTCTTTTGTTGGCTTGCTTGGATTAGGGGGCGCCGACACATAGACGAACCCCGATTCGGAATTGCTCTTGTCGTAGGCATAGGCCTCGATATGATCGAGCAGAAAAGTGACATGCCGGACCGGAATCGCAAAATTGAGTCCCTGCATGATCCGGCTTCCCATGTTGACGACACCGATCACCTGGCCATGACCGTTGAAAAGCGGCCCCCCGGAATTGCCCGGGTTGACCGAGGCGTCGATCTGCAGATAGAGGCTGCCCTCAAAGAGACGCCCGGCATGGCTCAGAATACCTTCCGTAACCGTCCGCTCCAAGCCGGCCGGATTGCCGATCACGAATACGCGTTCCCCATAAACCGGTTCCTCCAGCCCCAGAACCACCTTCGGGAAAGGGGCTTCATGTTCATCCTCGATCTGCAGCACCGCCAGATCGTGAAACGCATCCAATGCGACGATCCGGATCGCCTTGTGAACCACGCGTTTCAGCTCGGCGCCTGTTTGAACGAATTGCGTGACCGTGAAATGCTTCTGCCCTTCGATCACATGAAAGTTGGTAATCAGGTATCCGTCCTCATGAACGATGAATCCCGATCCCAGCCCGGCCGGCGACTTGACCACGACCACCGCGGGACCAAAGGCCTCGACCCCTTCCACGGTCGAATGCACCTGAGGATTGCCAAGGGCATACAATCCGTTTTGGGAGGGCGCGGCGGGCGATGTCAGCGCCGCGGGCGACGGACTGCCGATGCTGGCGATGGCATCCCGGGGGACCTTCAAGATATCGAAGCCGAGATCCACATAGATATGCTCGGCGGTTTCTTTGATCACCGGTGCCGCGATCCGGTTGCGATCCTTTAGCACAATGCTCTCGGCGCCGACCCCACTGCCGAGCGTTGCCAAAAATAAAAAGGCGATCAGCGATACTCGTTTTTTCATTGTTACCATCCCTTTGATCGACAAGGATTTCAGAACCCGGTTTTGGGAAAAGGGCGCTCGCCATCCGGCGTGCAACATGTTCCTTGTGCCGTGCACATCGTATGGATCATGTGGTGTGCGGTTTCTTTTCAAACGGGGAAAACAGATATGGCGATAACCACAGAAGATGCCCGGAGGGATAGAAATACAACTTTCATGCCACAGCTTATCAAAAATGAAATTAATATGAATTTCAGTTATTTATAAATATTGTTGGCGTTGAACCGCCAGAAAACTGACGTATTCCGGCAGATACCCTGCCAAAACATGTCACAAGTGACTGCCATGAATGGGAAAACCATCGCTTTTGCGAGGGGCGGGCTCCCCATCGTCACCCGTCGCATCATCCCGCCTTGCGGTAAAACAATTCCTCCTTGATTTGGACCCGCCGTTTTCGATCGGGGTCGAGAAAAAATCGGTAGATACGGTCCTGGCGGTCGATGGATCGTCCCAGTATTTTCGTCTCGACCAAAGACAGCGCTTCAACCGACTTGTCGCACACCGGGTAGCCTTTGTCGTCCAACCGGATTTCCGTATCGAATACCACCGGAGAAATATTGTTGATATCCACCAGCCGGATTTCTCCGGTTTTGGGCACCACGAGGTTGCCGGCTCCGGCAAGGTCCGGTATATACCCGGCTTCCGCGATCATCTGCATGATTTTCCGAACAAATACAGCAGCTTTTTGCCGGACATCTTTAATCCACTGTTTTCGATGCACATCGGAGCACGCCGTTGTCCTGTGGAGACTCTCGTACAAGGAGGAGAGCAGGCGGTCTCCGCCCAGAAGGCCCCATGGATCCAGGATCTCGCCTTCCACATAGACCTGGAACCCGCAAAGCATGATACTGGCGCCGCCCGGGCCGTGGTAATCCACAAGGAATTCACTTGATGCGGCGATAAAATCCGATCCGAGATAGTTTTCCACCTTCTTCACACGCTTGATCTCGGCCAGGGCGTTATCGATAGATGCCAGTCGGGTCCTGAATATCCGCAGCATATGAGTGGGTTTGGCCCGGGGAAACCATCGGAGCCCATCGACAACCGTGCCGCGATTTTCAATCTCGACATCCGCTTGCTTCAGGATCTCCATAATATGGGACCGCAGCCCCTGGCGGAAATGCGGCCTGAAAAAATAGGGACAGGTGGCCTTGATAAAATTCAAACCGACCACATCGTCATGGCGAATCGAGAGTTTATCTCTGATATCCTGCAGCACCGGTTGGTCAGAAGACACGAAAAGGTTTCCTATCGTTTTGGAAGGGACAAAAACCGACCGTTACACACCCACCATGGTCCGCCGAAAACCGAAGAACAAGACGACCAAACCACCGACAATCGCCATCCAACCCAACAAAAGATAGCGCATCGCGTGAGCCTTGTCTGACAGCTGCCGCCGCTCCACTTCCCGTCCCAGGCGGAAAAACCGACCCCACAGGTTGTCTTTGCATCGGTTGTGATGAATCAGCAGAAGTACCAGGCCGACAAAAAGAACGTTCATGCCCAGCGCCATTCGCAGATAAAAATTCGTTATCATACCGCGGTCCGATGAGTCAGGATCAAAATGGTCACCATTAGCTGGCCGAGACTGACGATGAGTGTCGCCCACAGGATAAACTTGGAGACGGGGTGATCGAACTCCTCCCGGCCCTGTTTGAGAAAATAGGTGTGGATGCCGAAGGCGAAAATCCCCCCGGTACTCAGCAGCACCGAAAACCAGGTGGCCGACGGCCGCTGCCAAGCTACGGCGGCCATCCCGTAGAGAATAATAAACAACAGAGGGAAGTGAAGCAGCAGGAAGCCGGCCAGGCCGCCCGGCAGCTTGAAAAGGTCCCACTCCTTCCAGTACGCCGAATCGATTTCGTGGTTGATCAGGAGCACGGCATTGATCAGGTATAACCAGAACAGCGCTTCCGTCATGGCGTCCCTCCGATGGTTGGTATGGCCCCCGCAGGCGATGGCAATGCTTCGTCCTGCGTGGCGTCAAGGCCCGAATGACAGCGATAATGGCCGGTGATGGGAATGCCGGATCACGGATGGCGCATCTTAATGTTGCGTTGCCGCTCAAAAAGAGTAGAATCGCTCCCATCGATACCAACCACCTTTTTGCAGGAGGACCGCCCCATGTCAAAGGCCCGAGACACCAAAAAAGACGAGAAGAAAAAATCCAAAAAATCCCCTAAAGAAAAAAAGCAGGAAAAACGCGATAAAAAGAAAAAATAACGTCAGGGCCTATCACACCGGAAGCCGGTAGCTGCCGTCCAGGCGGTCCCACAGGGCCTCCAGCTTCTGCTGGAGCGCCTCCCGGGCTGCCTCGTAAGCGTCCGGGTCGAGAGCCCCCTCGCGAAAGGCTTTCTCCAGGGCGGCGCTTTCCATATCAAACCAGCGCTCAGGATCAAAGTTGTAGGTCATGGCAAAGGCTTGCAGCATTTATCCCCATGTCCGAGAGGATCAGGAGGGCATTTCATTCCCGCCCCCAGAGGTAGCGCCCGAACGTCTTCACGACCGCATAATATAATGCGGCAGCGTTGAAGTCGACCTCTCGCAGCATGGCATAAAATAGGTGATCGGCGACAATCCGCTCACCTTCGGAAAAGGTGTATGCCGACAATTGATACAATGCGTCATGCACTAGGGAAGCATAAAAAGTTTTGGATTTTCCGCTGGCGGTATCCAGAACACCTTCCGGCGTACCGAAAACCATATCGAAAAATGTCCATTTCGGCGAACAGCCGTCCCAGCGGTATCCGGCATCGATGGTAAGCAACCCATCCTCCGCAATGGATACCGCGCCGGGAATACCCGTATACGGCAATTGGTAAGCATATCCGGCAATGCCCGTTTGACGTGCATAGCCTGTCGCCAGCTGATAATACCGGTTGCCCGCCATATAACGGTTCAACCTCATAGCCATTGCCCTCCCGACCAGAAATCGTGCGATCCGTTCCACGAAGCACACATTCCGGGTTGCAAGTGAATGACCCCGCCAGACACCGGTGCTTGAATCGAGGCGCTATTCAGCACCTTGCGTTTCCGCAGGCGCGTCCGGATCATCGGCGTCCCGATAGGCCTCGCTGATACCCTCCATGCGCTTGCGGTTGACGCCCATGTCCGAATAGCCGCTGCGGGATGCCGAACGAAAGTGGATAACGGCCCCCTCGTCGTCGAACAGGAACACCACATCGTCCACAAAACCGAATAGCCGGGAACGAAACTCGACATGGATGTAATCGTCGGTCTGCGACAGGATGGTGGTGCGGGGCATGGCGCCAACGACGGCCAAAATCAACTGCCGTGACCGGATGCGGTCGCCCCGATAGGGCAGCGGGGCCATTTGCTGGCCGGGAACTGTGGTTTGGGTGGACACACAGTTGGGGGAAGACGGACAGGGCTCCAGTCGCCCGGCCGGATCCCTCGTCGTTATGTCCGGCGCGCTGGCGCAACACATCAACATCAGGGGGATGCCAAGCATAAGGGACCGACGACAAATCTGTTTCAACGCGGATTCCTCTCCATTTTGTTGATCCCGCCGCCGCGCAGGAAAGTCCTGCCGGTCGAAAACGTCTATCGATCTTGTTTCCTGCGCAAAAACGCCGCTGCGCGGTCGGGAAAGTCCGTGAAAACGCCATCGACGCCGGCCCGGTAAAAGAAAATGCCCAGAAGATCCTCAAAGTCCGCCGCATAGGCCGGCAGGTATTCCTTTTCCACCCGAAACGTATAAGGATGCACCACGAGTCCGGCGGCATGAGCCTCCTCGACCATGGCCGAAAAGGCGATCTTCTCCGGCGTGGAATTTTCTTTGACAATCATCGCCGCCCAGGGACCGATGCCGTCGGCATAGGCGGCGATTTTCGGCATGGCCCCCGGCGCCTGCATCCAATCCGAGTTATAGGACACAATTTTTCCATCCCTGTAAACCTGGGTCGTTCCCCACCGGGTCTCCGCGATGAGCTGCACCAGTTTGAGGTCCATGCCCCGCTCGGGCAGCAATATTTGCCGCAGCCGCCGAAGTTCTTCCGGATCGAAACACTGCAGGTAGATCCGGTCGTCGCGCCCAGTGTACCCATAGGATTTCAACACGTCCAGAACGGCCCGGCTGATATCCCGTCCCTCGTGACGATGGAAGGCCGGGGACTTGATTTCGGGGTACAAGCCCACGTTGCGCCCGGTGCTCCGGTTAAGCCCCTGGATCAGTTCGATTTCTTCTTCAAAGGTGCTGATCCGGAAGGACGACTGCCCGGGCGGGAATCTCCCGGGAAATCGGGGCTGCGATTGCCCGTCCTTGATGACGCGCCGTTCCGTCAGGGCGAGCCGCTGCAATTCAGCCAGCGTGAAATCGATCGTATAGAAATGGCCATCGCTGCGCTCGCGGTCTGGAAACACCCGGGCCACGTCGGTGACCGCATCCAGGTAGAGGTCATGCAGCACCACCAGGCGGTTGTCCCGGGTCAGCACCAGGTCCTGCTCGATGAAATCGGCCCCCATGGCGTGCGCCATGGCCTTGGCGGGCAAACTGTGTTCCGGCAGGTAGCCGCTGGCCCCGCGGTGGGCGATAACGATCTTCTCCTGGGCGGCTACCGGCAGGACGGACAAGGGCACCATTGCCAGGGTCAGCAGGGTTGAAAGGCAGCGTGTCATGCCGTGTCTCCGATCACCCGCGAATCATCACCAGCAGCATCTTGAAGGCCTTCTCGGCCTGCAGGGCGTGGGGCACGTTGGCGGGCATGATGATCATTTCCCCGGTCGTCACCGTTTGCGGCTCGCCGCCGATGGTTATCAGGGCCTCACCGTCCAGGATCTGGACCAGGGCATCGAAGGGAGCCGTGTGCTCACTAAGGCCCTGCCCGGCTTCGAAAGCAAACAGGGTCACAGTACCAATGTCTTTTTTTATCAGCGTTTTGCTGACCACGGCACCATCGATATAGGCCACATGGTCCGCCGCTTTGAATGCTACGCCTTTGGCGGTCGATTGATTATCCGTCATATCTTTTTTCCTTTCATTGACGGTTTCGTAAAAGACTCAATATCTGTGTTGCGCGGCAGTCCTCTTCATTGCGGCGTATGATCCGTACGCCTCTTTCATCGGAATTTGTGCGCCTTGATCTTGCGCCTTTTACGAAACCATCCGGAAGCGTGCTTTTTGGAAAATCAGCGCGATTGAAACCCGCTACGCCAGTGCGATCGCCTGCTCCGGACATATTTCCTGGCAGCAGAAACAGGTGATACAGCTGTCGGCATCCACTTCCGGCAGCGCGTCATTCATTGCCAGGGCGTTCACCGGGCACTGCTCGACACAGGTGCCGCAGGCGGTGCACGCCGCCGGATCCGCAAGGGGGCGCAGAAGCGTCCGTTCCGCAATGATTTCCTGCACGGCGGCGTTGGATTGGATGGCCGACCCGCCCAGGGGCGGCAGCTTGAAATCCGGCAGCAGTTTCAATTGACCCAGGATCTCGATCTTCTCGAGATCGAAGTCACCCAGCCCGTCCTCCCGGGCTTTCTGGAGAAACCGCAGCCGGCCCGGGTCCAGACCCATCATGACCGCCATGACGGCATCCAGGGCCACGGCGTTGTCGGCTGCCAGGACCAGGCCGATATCCCGCAGGTCCTGGGATGCCGGGCCATTACCCTCCATGCCCACCACGGCATCCAGGATGAAGAGATCCGGCACCCGCAGTTTGAACACCGCCACCACCAGCTCGTGAAACCGTTCCGGACTTCCGGCAAGCCGGTGCAGGAGGGCTTTCTGGGCACCCGGCAGGATGCCGTAACTGTTCTTGATCCCGCCGGTCAACACCGTCAATCCATGGGTTTTGAATTTGGGCAGACTGATAACGATATCCGCCTCGTGAATCGCCCTGGAAATACTGACGCTGCTCATGTATTCCGGATGGAATGCCACCCGGACGGCATCGTTGCCGATATTGGAATAACACCCCTGAGCGGCCTCCATCAGCCCCGTCTTCCAGAAACTCTCCTCATTGGCGCCATAGTTGAAAAGCCCCGGATTATCCCCCACCAGCAGCTGCGCCGGGTTCATGGTTTTGACTTTTTCCACCACCGCCTGCAGGAGGGCCGGGTGGGTCACGATCCCCTCGCGCGCCTCGGAGGCCCGCAGCACGTTGGGTTTGATGAAAACCTTTTTCTCCGCCAACAACAACGGAAAAATGTCGAAGACGCGATCCACGACCGGACGCATGCGGTCGTAGCCGGCCGGTTCAATCAGCACTTTGTTCATGCCCATCCTTTCTTGCCTGATAGCGATGGCCGGGCCGCTCAAAAGGTCCTCTTGAACATAAAGCGCGCCAGCGTGTCGGCAACCCCCGTCAATATAAAGGCCCCTGCCGCTGCAGCATAGACCCACAACAGGGGGTGAACCTGCCCGGTTTTCTCTTTGGTGTGGCGCCGGTATTTCCGGTATAGCTCAAGCAAGTTCGGAAAAGGATCGTTGCGGTCAGCCAGGCCATGGTCAAACAGATCGGTGGCGATCATCCCGAAAGAAACGGCGGACACGACCGCCGCCATCCCCATCCCACCAATGGCGGCATAATCCATGGCGGTCATGGAAACTCTCCCGGGTTAGGTGGTGGCCGTACACAGCCGCTTTGGACTGCCACTAGATGAACTGGGTCTTGCCCTTGGGCAGCGCCTTGGCGTCCACACGATGGGCAATGATCCGGAAACCCTGATCCGCCTTTTTCAGGATAAATTGTTCCACGGCCGGGTGCCGGGAATAGCGGGTCTTGTAGACGACCTGGACGAAGGTTCCGGCGTGGGCGCCCACATTTTTTTTCACTTTCCAGTTGACCGCTTCGAACGACTCCAGATCACCGAGATGGCGATTGTAGGTCTGAAGTTGGGCCTCCCAGGCGTCACGGGAAGTATCCTTGAAAAACGATGGCGCGTAAAAATCCGCTGCCGACGGATAGTCGTGTGCTTCGATGGCCGTAAAATATTGAACCATCACCTCGCCAACGGCCTCCTTGCTGGCGGAAAAACCACAACTCGACAGCACCAGCGCAATGGTCAGCAGCAACCCGATCTTACGATGAACCATTTTTGACATTTCCTCGTTTATGGCGACATCACGCCCGTAACATCCAGCGGTTACCCGATGCTGCCGTCGCTCTGCCGGGGCGTCCATTCAAAACGCTGCTCATTGACGGTCACGCCCCATTGATCGCCCGGGTGCTGTTCGACCAGGACAAACCCGTTTTTTTCATAGAGATGACGGGCCGCCGCCAGTCCTTCAAAGGTCCAGAGATAAACCGCAGGGTAGCGCTTCCGGCGGCAAAAATCCAATGCTGTTTGGATCAGACGGTTCCCGGCCCCCTGGCTCCGCACGCCATCGGACACGATGAACCATCGCAGATGGGCGCCCGGCCCGGCGGCATCCTTGCCGTCGATGACGATGGCACCCTCCAGCCGCTCCTTTTTGCAAACGGCCCAGAAACCATCCCGCGCATCATCGTAACGGCTGAAAAAAGCCGCCAACTCCGTCGCCACCTTTGCTTCGAAAAACCGGCCGAAGCCCCATTGCCGATGGTAGTAATCGGCATGCAGTTCCGCCACACGGCCGATGGCACCCGGAAAATAGTCTTTCACGATCGTGAAATCGGTCATGATGGCTGTTCTCCGATGGATCCTGGGCATTCCCGGGAAACAGCCGGTTCCCACCATTGCGCGATGGCGTTGGCATAATAGGCCATGAGGGTCTGCTCTTCGGGAACCGGCCGATAGAAGCCATTGGCTTCGGTCACCATGCGCCGCAACAGCAGCATGTGAAGCGCCTCGGAAATCACCCGGGCCCGCGTGCTGCGGTTCACCTCGAAAACGGGCGCGCCCCGGGCGGCCAATTCGTTCTGCAAGCGATTGATGCGGCGTTCGATTTCCAGGATATCCATGGCGTCATCCATGGCGTCTACAAACACCTTGGCCACGAGGGAAACCGGCAGCACCGGCACCACATCGGCGATCGCCATCATGACGCACCGGCACAAGCGCTCGACCTGGGAAAAGCGCTCGGCGCGCGGCATGCTGCTGAAGCGGACGCCCTGCTCCCGGCAATAAGCCCGTGCCGAAAGCGGGGTGCCAAAGTTGACGCAGGCATAGCCGTAGCGGTGCCAGCGGCTGAACACCATCAGGACCAGACTGCGGGCCACAAACCGGGCGGTCGTCCGGACCACGAACCAGCCGCTGCGCTTCCGGGCCTCGGGGTCCAGTGCCCGCAGCAGGCTGCGGTCTTCCAGGGTGCGATCGTAGTTGATGCCCACCGGAATAAACACGATATCGCGGTCCTGGTCCGGATCGAACCCCCTGAGCATGTAATCCGCCAGTCCCAGCTTGGGATCGCGCAGACGGCCGTCACGGCTGAGGCCGCCCTCCAGGAAAACCGCCTGGCAAACGCCCTCGCGGGTGGCCATATGGATGTAGCGTTCCAGCACGCGCCGGTAGAGGGCGTTGCCGGATTTACGCCGGACAAAAAAAGCACCCATGGCCCGGATGAGCATCTGCAGGGGCCATATTTTGGCCCACTCCCCCACGGCATAGGACAGCGTCGTGCGCTCTGCCGCCAGAAAGGCCACCAAAATATAATCCATATTGGAGCGGTGGTTCATGACAAACACGACGGTCGATTGCGGATCGATGCGGGTATACTGCTCGTTTTGAATCAGTCCCACCCGCACCCGGTAGAGCAGCCGGGCGACTTTCTTGGCGATCCAGTAGCCAATGCGAAAATACAGGTAGGCGTTGAAAGACGGCACGGTTTCACGGGCATAGCGCATGACCTTTTTCTGGACCACTTCCAGCGGCATGTCGTGTTCCTGCGCATATTGCTGCACCGCCTCGATAACCAGGGGGTCAAATGCCAGGCGGTCGATGAGCACCTGGCGCTTGGTGAGCTGAAACGGCCGGATTTCGATGTCCAGCCGCGTTCCGATTTCATCGATGACGCGGTTGATCCGCCGGCGCAGGAACCAGCGGGTGCTGGGAATGAGAACCCGATCCAGGATGGCCACCAGGGCGATCGCGACCAGCAGCAGAAAAACCCAGAAAGAGATGGTAATCTGGTCCGCCATGATCTCCCCTCCTCCCGTGCGTTAATCCGGACAACAGTGATGGACGCGGTCTACTGCCAGGCAAAATACGGCTGTTCAAAATGGGCCACCCGGGTCGCGTTCCCCATGATCACGACTTCCCGGAACTGGTATAGCATCGCAGCCGTGGGTGCTGCAATCCAACTGTGCCCCACCGGCATGAGCAGGACCGGATGCAGACTTTCCGGAATGTCTTCCAGGATGGGGGCATCGGCGCGCATCAGTTCGGCGATGGGAATACGGTGCACCGACGCCACCTCAGACGGGTTGGGCGTCAACGCCACGCCGGTACCGCCCCAGATCACGACCGGCGTGATAGTAAAGCCGGAACGGGTCGTGTAATCGTCCAGGCAGCCCATCACGCGTTCGGGCGCCAGCGGCAAGCCGACCTCCTCGGCCAGTTCCCGCCGGGCCGCTTCTTCCGGGCGCTCGCCGTCCTCCATGCGCCCCCCGGGCAACGCCCATTGACCGGCGTGGTTGCGAAGTCCCGCCGCCCGGCGCGTCAACACCAGCGCGGCACTCGGGTCCCAGTGATCGTGACGGGGCAGTCCGTAGACATCCGGGCCGTGGGCGGTTTCGACAACGGTAAGGGCCACCGCCGCCCGCTTTTTGGTCGTGGCTTTTCGGTTGCGTCTAGTGAACCGCGCCAGGTTGGCGGCCATCTGTTGCCGAAGCGATTCACCGCAGCGGTATCGGTTCATGGCGGTCGGCGGCATGCCCGTTAACCGTCGCTGCCGGCAAAACGCTCAACCGGCGTCTGATCCACCATGATCAGGTCTTCCGTGGCAAACCCGAGTTCCCGGGCGCGGCCCACCAGCGTTTCGATTACAACCGGATCCAGTTGCGGTTCCCGGGCCAGGATCCAGAGATAGGAGCGGTTTGGACCGCACACCAGCGCATACTGATAGGCCGCCTTGTCCAGGGCGATGATGTTGTACCCGCCGTAAAAGGGGCCGAAGAAAGAGACCTTGAGGCGCCCCACGTCCGTTGCCCCCACAAAGGCGGCAACCCCCTCGGCGGTTTCCCACGCATTCTCCGTCGGCCGATAGCCCTTGTTGATGACACGGACCCGGCCGTCCTCTTCGAGGGTGTACTCGGCGGTAACATTGACGAGCCCGCGCTCGAAGGAATGGTCCAACCGTGCGATTTCGTACCAGCGACCCAGATAGCGCTGGAGTTCGAAATCCTGCACCGGCGCGATCCCGTCGGGAAGGGCCACACAACCAAGAACCAGGAAAAGCATGCTTCCAACCATCAAGCGGGCCAACATTGACCCCGGCCGACCTGATGTCGAACAGGACTTTTTCATCGTCATGACATTTTCTCCTCTCCTCTCGTTGCTTGGCCGGCAATTTCCAGGTAGGCATGGCGCACCCTTTCCTTGCCATAGCTTCTTTCCAGGCGACGCACGATGAAGTGTCCCCGGGCGGTCTCCTGGAAATGGTCCAGAAAGAGAAGGTTGATACCGGCCCCTCCGGCCGCACCGACAATGGGAACGGCCTGGGCCGCCACCTTTTCCGATACCAGGGCGCCAAAACGGGAAGAAATCTGGGCGATAAACCGCACCAGCACGGGGGCGCCCTTTTCGGTCAGACCCTTGCGCGCGATATGCTGGGCCGCCTCGCTCAGGGCCTTTGCCAGGGAAGCCCGCACAGCATAGTAGCCGGTGTCGGCGCCATCGTCCGCCGCGGACCGGCCGCCCAGGGCGAAAACCTCCAGGCAGGCCAGACGACTCTCGACCGTCGTAAGATCTTCCCCTTCACTGCGGGCGATATCGGCAATGGACCGCAGCATGATGGCCGTTGACAACGGCAGTTCCACCGCCAGGGCGGTCAGCCCGAACGCGCCGCCAATGGCTCCGCTCAACCCACCGGCCACTTTGTGGATTCGGGGGGACGCACGGCGAGAACGGGCATCCATGGTTTTGAGGGCCATCCCCAAAAGCCGCGTTACCGTGGCCCGCACCACCCCCTGCAGTCGATCGGACACCCCCGCCGGCAAGGTATCGATCATCTTCTCGATGGGTTGGCCGGCATAATGGGTTAAACGGGCGATGAAACGTGTTTTTTCAAGCCGCGCGACCGCTTGCCGGAGATCTTCGTAGTCCTGCGGTTCCAGAGACATTCAACGCCATCCAATCAAAACGCCATGACGGGCAGGCATCACAGACGCGCTTCGCCGAAGGCCTGATACCAACTCTCGACAAGCTTGTCGGTGCGATGCCGCAGCCGCTGGGCGATTATTTCCGCCAAACGCTTCATGAAAACCGCACCGGCCTGGGGCGCGCGCTCGAAAATGGCTTCCAGGGCATCGGCCGGCAACACCATCAGCCGGGTGGACGCGGTGCACGTGGCCGTCGATGTCAACTGATGAGGGGCGATCAGGGCGGACCAGGCAAAAATCTCTCCCGGTGCAACGGTCTCGAACACCATTTCTTTCTCGATTATGTCCACGCGCTTGTGGACATAATCCTCGTGACGAACCTCCGCCTTGAGCACCCGGTCACGGAAAAGAAGGCTTAATTCCACCTCGCCTTCCAGAAGACCATACAGCTCCGTGGCCAGGTCCCCCTCCTCGAAAAGGACGGCCCCGGTCTTGAAGGATTTAATCTCCGCATTGCGAGCGATCTCCGCAATGATTTCCACCGGCATATCGGCAAAAATGGAAACGCCTGACAATTGGTTTGGTTCCACCATGATCGCCTCCCTGGTTGACGGTTTCTGTTCAGCCGGACCGTCAGACGGTGATCAATTCGTAAGTCCGGCTGCCCAAGCCCAGTTTTTCAGCGTAGGCCAATGCATAGGTGCCGTCGATATCCGGATGCATCGCCCTGAACTTGTCTTCACCGGAAGCCAGGCCGGCTGGCAGCGCACTCGGGTATGACGACGGCGCCGCGTTCACCAGATCCAAAGCGGCCTGGTCGATGGCCACCGGGTCAACCGACACCAGCACCCCGATATCCGGACAGATCGGTGCGTCCGAATGGCCCTCGCAGTCGCACCCCGGGCTGACATTGTTGACAAAGGTAATATGCGCCGTCTTGTCGTGCGGTGCCAGGGCCGCGGCGGCATATTCCACCACGCGCTCCAGAAAAACCGGCGTGTCCGCCTTCCAGTCGATCATGAACGCCCCGAACTCACAGGCGTGCATACAAGCCCCGCAGCCCACGCATTTATCCCGGTCAATCGCCGCCTTTTTCTTTTTCAACGACAGGGCGTCATGCAGGCAGGCCGCCACACATTCACCGCAGCCGGTGCAGTTTTTGGAGACCAGGTTCGGTCCCAGGCCGCAATGCTGCTGCATTTTGCCTTTCACGGTGGCGCACCCCATGGCCAGGTTTTTAAGGGCGCCGCCGAAGCCCGCCAGGAGATGCCCTTTGAAATGGTTCAGCGTCACCAGGGCATCCGCGTCCACAATGTCGCCGGCGATGCTGCAGGTCTCGAAATGCTGCCCGGCGCAGGGAATCTCACGGGCGTTGCCGCTGCGGATCCCGTCGACGATGACCACCGGAGCCCCGATAATATTGGGGTCGAAGCCATGCCGGGCCGCTACCAGGGCATGGGAAGCCCCCTCGTAGCGCTGGCCCTGGTAAAGGGTGTTGGTATCCGCCAGAAACGGCCGGGCCCCGGTTTTCTTGATGAGGGCCACGATCGGCGTCACCCAGACCGGTGCGATGAAACTGGTGGTGCCCGCCTCGCCAAAATGGATCTTGACGGCCACCAATTCCTTGGACGCGATGGCGGCAAACACACCCGAACGTTTGATGAGCCGTTTGACCCGTTTGTCATAAGGCATTTTCATCGAAGTCCGCAAATTCCAGAAAAAAACTTTGGATCCCATGCTTTCTCCTGTTCAGATAATGGTTGAATCGGCTTACCTGTTCCTGCCCCTCAGGTCTTCTATCTTAATGCGAAAGACTAAAAAAGTATCTCCCCAAAGGGGGCGTGCTTCGATCGATACTACCCCTGGGACAAAATAGCCGCCACCCGGTCACGGAAATCCTCACCCGACGGATCCGTCGCCACCAGTTCGATCGCCTCCGGTGAATCCGCGCCCAGCCCCAGTTCCACGGCCCGCGCAATCTGTTTCTGGAAAAAAATCGGCCGTGTCATGACCTGGGCATTGCTCCCCAGATGCTTCAGGATGGCCACACCCACCGCGTCGATGGCCACCCGGTCGGTCGCTGCCAGCACGACATCCCCCCGCACGCGCTTGCCCGTGGCGGGACCGCCGTCCACGAAGGCCTCGACCCCATCCAGCACCACGAGATCCGGCGTAAACGGCGCGTTGATCTCCGCGATCAACTCCTGCTGATGAGGAGAGCCGTGGAGCTCGGCCATGTAGTCATAGCCGTGGCGGGTGGTGGGCACCACCCCCACGTGCAATTTGAGCGAAAGGGTGAAAACGCCCCCGAACTGGTGTGTTTTCAGGCATCCCGCAGACACGAGGCACGCCGCGTCCAGGACGGGGCGGGCGACGCGAAAACCGTCCCGCCAGTGGGAACCGGCCGCATCCACCTTGACCCAGTCCTCGTCGGGCAGCGCGTCGAAATCGATAATACGCACATCCCGCGCTTCGAGCAATGGAACGATGCCTTTGGCTTCCATAACGGATGCCGTGCGCGGGTAGCTGCGCTCGCCCACGCTTATGGAACGCGCGCCCATCTGCCAGAGTTCGTCCACCAGGGCCACCAGGGTATCATTGTGGGTCGAGCCCGGAGCCGGGTCCGCCGTGTTGAAGTTGGGCTTGATAAGGACGTCCTTGTTTTTGGCAGGATTGACCGCCAGCGCGCGGATCGTCTGTTGAACGCCTGAAGCACGATCATCGATGCGGGCCAGCGTGACCCGGCTTTTCGGTACGGCCGTCATGGTCGATCCCCCCTTTTCCCCTGTCCGGGTGCTATACACGAATCCCTCATGGCCCCCGGCGCAAACGATAAATGCCGATATTGCCACCGCTGGCCCGTTTCAGATCCTCGACGATCAGCCCGAGGCGGTTTACCGGTGGGAAAATACCACCGTTGGTCATGAAATGGCGATAATTGGCATAATGCCGTCGGCCCGCGGACCATTCGATCCCCCGCATCAGGAGGCGTGTCCCCAACCCCTTCACGGTTCGCTTGGGCAGGGGATGATAATCGATGATGCCGATACAGCCCTCCGGGCGAAGCACCCGCACCATATCTTCCAGGACGGCCGAACGGGTGCCGGGTTCCATCTCGTGCAACACCAGGGATGCCAGAACGAGATCAAAGGACCCGTCCGGGTAGGGCAGCCGGGCGCCGTCGCCCCGGCAGATCCTCGGTCGGTCGCCCAGTCGTGCACGTGCAACGCCCAGCATGGCCGATGACATATCGATGCCCGTTGTCCGGTAGCCATGGGCCCGATAATAAGCCAGCAGGGCACCCGTTCCGCACCCCACCTCCAGAACGGCCGCACCCTTCCCGGGATTGAAAAGATCGAGGCCGCGGGCTCTCCAGGACCGGATAAACGGGTCCAGCAGCCGATCGTACCAGGGGGCGATTCGCCGGTAGGCATCCGTCATGGTTGACACCGTTCCCGATCCACCGACTCAGGCGGTATTCGACACACTGCGCGCATATCGTGATCATTAGCATTTTTCTCGATGCCGCGAAAGCACATGCGGACACACGGCATCTTGCCTCAATCAAGCAGCGGCTCGAGAGCGGCGCCCCACACAAACCTAAAACCGGATCCCATGTCAATTTTGCCGGGCGGGACCGTACTAACAATTAGGATGCAACCGGACGAACAATGCTTATATTGTATATGAAAGAAGGTGATCTCATGAAAAGAGAGCACCCCTACAGACTGGTATGCCGGGTCACCGACCTGAACCACATGGACTTCGACGTTGTGAAGGCCCTGTTGGATCAGAATGGTGTGGACTATGATTGTATTTTCATCGAGACCAAGCGCGGCGTGGCCTACGTCTATCAATACCGCCATCCCTACAGGGTCTTCTATGAAGCGTAAACCATTGTGGCTGGTCGAAACCGGAGGCTGCCCCAAACGGCATATGGATGCCGGGTATTGCCGCATCGCCATGCCGCAGCAGATTCCCCATTACGCCTGATCAGGCGCCTGTTCCTACCCGCCAAAACAGATCGGTTTAATGCCCCTGCTCGTAAATACGGTGACGCACCGAGATTGTCTGACACGCCGACAACCGCTTTGCATGCCGCATCGCGGTCTGGTATGCTTTGCCCGATGGTGCCGGCTAACCATTACGATGGCTCAACCTGAGAGCGGTTTGGCTAAATGTCACCCGAACCAGAGACAGATAACAACCTTATTGTAAAAACAAGATGGCGCAGGATCATCGATCATCGGGGTCTCACCCCGCAGGGGAATGAATGTATACCTATCAGAAGACAAATCGTTATTTCGCCCAGGTGGCCAACGACATCAAGGACCTGGCCGAGGCCGAGCTCCGTGGCCTCGGTGCCACGGATGTCGCCGGAGCTTACCGCGGCATTTATTTCAATGCCGAACCGCGCGTTCTCTACCGGATCAACTACCGATCCCGGCTGATCAGCCGCGTGCTGGCGCCCTTGACCTCCTTTCATTGCCCGTCCGATCAAACCCTGTACCAGCAATCCCTGAAAATGAATTGGGAAGACTTTCTGGATCCGTCCCTGACCTTTGCCGTCTTTGCATCGGTCTCCCAAAGCGCGATCACCCATTCGCAATTTGCCGGCCTGCGACTAAAAGATGCGGTGGTGGACTTCTTTCGGGACCGCACCGGCCAACGGCCCTCGATCGACACCCAATCGCCGGATGTCTGGCTGAACCTGCATATCGAAAAAGACCAGGCCACCATCAGCCTTGACACCTCGGGAGGGTCCCTGCATCGACGGGGCTACCGCCGTGAAACCGTTGCCGCGCCCATGATTGAAACCCTGGCCGCAGCGATTATCAACCATCTGGACTGGGATGGCCGGCAACCGCTGGTGGACCCCTTCTGCGGGTCAGGCACCCTGCTCTGCGAGGCCTATATGGCCGCGTCACATACACCGGCCGGTGTCTTGCGCACGTACTTCGGTTTTCAGAACCTTCCCGATTACAAGGCCTCGCTCTGGCAGCAGGAAAAACGGGAAGGGCTCAATCAACGGGTTCTGACTCCCCCGGGCCTCATCGCGGGAAGCGATATCTCCCGGGAAGCGGTGCGGGCCGCCACCACCAATGCGGCCGCCATTACCCATAACCACCATATCCGCATCGAACAGCAGGATGCTTTCAAGATTCCGGCGATCGAGGACAGCATCATCGTCTGCAACCCGCCCTACGGCATCCGGATCGGCCAGGAAGAAGACCTTTCCGCTTTTTACAAACAGCTGGGGGATTTTCTCAAACAGCGCTGCCGCCGGTCCACGGCTTTCATCTACTTCGGGGAACGCGCCTACATCAAGCGTATCGGCCTGAAGCCATCCTGGAAAAAACCCCTGGCCACCGGCGGCCTCGACGGCCGACTGGTGAAGTACGAACTTTATTGATTGGAAATGAGACGTTTGCGGGAAACAAAAAGCTTTGTTTATCCAGAATTACCGTCAAAAATGATGGAGATATTTTGAGGGGTCAAGGATTCAGGGATTCGAGGGTTCAAGTGAAATGCTAAAAGCATTGATAAAATCCATCGAAACAAATCCTTGAACCTTACGCGGCTTTTTACTTTATGGTTTTTTAATTCCCTTTGGCCCGCGCCGAGCATCGGCGGGGCGGACGGGAAAAAGCGCGCGGACTGTCTGAGCCCGCCACAAGGCGGGTGAGTTTCCGCGCGCTCCGGCCGCAGCGTCGACGCGCAGGGGTAAGCGGGACACGGGCGCTTTCTTTTGGTTCCGTTTTCTTTCGCGAGAAAGAAAATGAACGTTATTAAAAGAAAACCTTTCCCGGATGAATGCAACCTTTCGGGGATCTCGATCATAGACGGCGGGTTTTAGCTTGAAAGAAGGAGGTCGCCAGATATCATGACAGATAGCGCATTGCCACTCGATCTGGATGCCTATCTCACCCGCATCGGCTACACCGGCGACCGGCAGCCCACCCTCGATGTATTGAATGCGCTGCACCTGGCACACGCCACCCACATTCCCTTTGAAAATCTCGATATTCTCCTGGGCCGCCCTATACGCCTCGATCTGGCGAGCCTTCAAGCCAAGCTCGTCGCCGGCCGCCGCGGCGGCTATTGCTTCGAACACAATTTGCTCTTTCGCGCGGTATTGGAAGCGTTGGGATTTGCCGTCAGGCCCCTGGCCGCGCGCGTGCGGTTAGGCCATCCCACGGTCCGGGCTCGCACCCACATGCTGTTGATGGTGACGGTGGAGGATAGCCCCCTTATCGCCGACGTCGGTTTCGGCGGCGGGGGCCTGCTGCATCCGATACCGCTGATAGAAGCACAACCGGTGCGCCATTATGCTTGGGATTTTCGTCTTGTCCGGGAGGGTTCCGGCTGGGTGCTGCAATCCCTCTCCAACGGGCAATGGATGGACCTGTACACGTTTACCTTGGAGCGGCAATACCGGATCGACTACGTGGTGGCCAACTACTACGTGTCCACCCATCCCGACGCCCAGTTTACCCAGGGCCTGTTCGTCCAGCAGGCCACGCCCGAGGCCCGCTATTTTCTGCACGCCCACACGCTTACCATCGACCGGGGACCGGAAGGCGAGACCGTGCTTACCCTGGCCGACAATGCCGAGCGCCTGGCCGTTCTGGCGGAAACATTTGATCTTCATTTCCCACCCGGCACGACCTTTGATCGCCGCCCCGACGCCATCACACCCCATGAAAAGGACCGCGTATGATGACGACCTGCCGTGAATGCAAACACCAGGTGTCCCCCGATGCTGTGGCCTGCCCGGGCTGTGGCGCCCCCTATCCGGCCCGGCCCAAATGGGACGGCTACGGTTTTGAATACAAGTCCGAGACCACCCTGTTCGGGCTGCCGCTGCTGCATGTGTCGTTCAAGTATCGCCCCAACCGGATGCCGGTGGTGGCCAAAGGCGTTATCGCCATCGGACAGTTTGCCTGCGGCGGGTTCACCCTGTCGCAATTCGGCATCGGCCTCATCAGCATCAGCCAGTTTACCCTGGCCGGGTTTGCCCTGGCCCAGTTTGCCTTGGCCTACCGGCTGATTGCACAGATCGGCCTTTACATTCATGAAGGCGTCGGCCAGTTTGTGATCAGCCTTGCTGATCTCCTGAAGCTGTTGTAGCCGATTTGCTTTTGGCCGCCGGCCGCCATAGAGTAGGAGGCACGCGGCATCGCTGCCAAGCATAAAAACATAGGGCTTCAATATGCGAACCGTTCTGGTGATCGAAGACGATCAAAATACTGCCGCCCTGGTCACCCTTTACCTTGAGCGCGAGGGGTTTCGTGCCCTGACGGCCGGCGACGGCCCGGCGGGCCTGGCCCTGGCCCGCCGCCACGAGCCCAATCTGGTCATCCTGGACCTCATGCTGCCGGAAATGGACGGCTGGGAAGTTTGCCGCCGCCTGCGGCAGGCCTCCGACGTCCCGGTGATTATGCTGACCGCGCGGGGTGAAGAAATCGACCGCGTGGCGGGACTCACCCTGGGTGCCGACGACTACGTGGTCAAGCCCTTCAGCCCGCGTGAATTGATGGCTCGCGTCAAAGCCATCCTGCGGCGCACGGCACGCCAGCCGGATCAGCGCCCGGCCGGACTCGTCCACCAGGATATCGAATTGGATCTGGAAAAACGGCGCTTGCGCATAAAAAACGAAACCATCCCTCTGACACCCCACGAGTATGCCCTGCTGGAAGCCCTTATGGCGGCGCCCGGGCGCACCTTTACCCGCGATGAACTGCTGGACCGGCTCTACCCCCACGGCGAGGCCGTGGTCATCGAGCGCGTGGTGGACGTCCACATCGGCAAACTGCGCCAGAAGATCGAACCGGATCCGACCCACCCACGTCACATCCTGACCGCACGGGGCATCGGCTATCGCTTCGCCGATCTGGAGGAGCGGGAGGAACTCGCCCCGTGAAACGCTATTTGATCCTCAAGCTGCTGGCCATCCACCTGGTGGTGATCTGCTTTGTCATGGTCATCGTGTGGCTGTCCATCGATATGCTCGCAGCGGGGTACTTCGTAACCCTCATGGAAAAATACAATATCTCCCCCGAGCCGGCCCACGACATGTTTGTCAGCGCCGTCCACCGCTACCTGCTGTGGGCCTTCCTGGGGGCCGTCACCCTGGCCGTGGTGCTCAGCTTTCTCATGATGCGGCGAGTGCTGGCGCCCCTCTCCCGCATGTCGGTCATCACGCGCGAGATCGCCGCCGGCAATTTCAGCGCCCGTGTTCCCACCGGCACTCAGGACGAGGTCGGCCAGCTGGCCCGGGCCTTCAATCACATGGCGGCCGGCCTGGAAGAAATCGAAACCCTGCGACGAACCCTGATGATCGACGTGGCCCACGAACTGCGCACGCCGCTTACCAATATTCGGGGTTATCTGGAAGCTCTGAACGACCGGGTGCTGCCCTTTTCGGCCGAAACCTTCACCCTGCTGCAGAATGAAACCCTGCGGCTGGCCGAGCTGGTCGAGGACGTCCTGCAGCTGGCCCGGGCCGATGCCGCCCACGGTCAACTCGACCGCCAGCCGGTAGACCTGGTGAGCGAAATTAAAACCACCCTGGACTATTTTGGACGCGCATTTAACGAGAAATCCGTCACGGTCAATTTCCATTCGGCCCACGAATCGCTGATCATCCAGGCCGACCGGCGCCGCATGGCCAGGGTGCTGCGCAATCTGACCGACAATGCCGCCCGTTATACGCCGGCCGGGGGGGCGGTGGATATCCGACTGGATGCCGATTCGCGGCAGGCCCGGATCGACTTCGTCAACAGCGCGGAACGCCTGGTGGCCAGCGACCTGCCGCATTTGTTCGAGCGCTTCTACCGCGGGGAAAAATCCCGCTCCCGGCAGCACGGCGGCGCCGGTATCGGCCTATCCATCGTCAAGGAGCTGGTGGAAGCCCACGACGGCCAGGTGGCCGCCGTGCTCATCGACGGCCGGCTCCGCATCCGTCTAACGCTGCCGACAACTTCGGCAGAAAATGTCACAAGTAGCTGAAATTGTTCGTTATTCCGGCTGAGAAAGACCTTCCCGATCCGAATCCCGCCAACCGCGCGACCCCATTCTTTACGCGATCTTTACATTCCCTTTAAGACATCTTCATTTTTAGGTCTTATCATTCCATCATAACGCAACAGGCCCTGGCTCGCCAGGGTCTGGAAACCCATTGACACAACCGAAGTCATCAGCATTCGGAGGTACCCTATGCGAAACCTTGTCATTGCCATTATTGCCATCGGTGCGGTGCTGGTGGGCTACCACCAGGTCCGCAGCATGGATCAATCCAAAGATAAACAAATGAATACGATCCCGGAAGACGCCCGCACGGCCGTCTTTGCCGGAGGCTGCTTCTGGTGCACGGAGTCGGATTTCGAAAAAGCGGACGGCGTGATCGATGCCATTTCAGGCTACACCGGCGGAAAAGAAGTCAACCCGACCTACCAGCAGGTATCCGCCGGCCGCACCGGGCATGTGGAAGCCGTCAAGGTTGTTTATGACCCAAAAAAAATCACGTACGCGGAACTGCTCGATGTATTCTGGCGGCACATCGACCCCACCGATGAAGGCGGACAATTTGTGGACCGTGGCCCCCAGTATGCCAGCGCCATCTTCTATGCAGACGACGACGAACGCCGGCAGGCGGAAATGTCCAAAAAGGACCTGGCCGCCTCGTGGCGCTTCGACAAACCCATCGTCACCTCGATCCTGCCGCTGGGACCTTTTTATCCGGCCGAAGAATACCATCAGGATTATTACAAAAAGAGCGCCTTCAATTACAAACGCTACCGTTCGGGATCGGGCCGCGACCAGTTCATTGAAAAAATTTGGGAGAATGACATGTCCAAAACGAGCATGAAACCAAAATCAGAAGGCGCCATGTATACCATTCCGTCCGATGAGGAGTTGCGCACCCGATTGACCGACCTGCAATACAAGGTCACGCGACAGAACGGTACAGAACGGCCTTTCAGCAACACCTATTGGGACAACCACGAGACCGGCATCTACGTCGATATCATTTCCGGCGAACCCCTGTTCAGCTCCACGGACAAGTTCGAATCCGGAACGGGCTGGCCCAGCTTTACCCGGCCCCTGGTGGAGGAAAACATCGTGGAAAAAAGCGACACCAGCTTTTTGATGGTGCGCACGGAAGTCCGCAGCAGGTATGCCGACTCGCACCTGGGGCACCTGTTCAACGATGGCCCTGCCCCCACCGGCCTGCGCTACTGCATCAACTCGGCCGCCCTGCGCTTTATCCCCAAAGCGGACGTCGAGAAAGAAGGGTATGGAGAGTACATGACACTGTTCGAATAAAAGCCGTGAGAGGAGGCACGACCATGAAAACGACGCAACAAATCGTGATCATCATTCTCCTGGCCGGCATCTTGGCCGCTACGGCCACGCCGGTCGTGGCGGCCGGCGCTTTGTCTGAAATGACTTTTTACGTCCATTGATATGACGTGGGCCAAGCCGCCCTGGAAGGGCTGGCCGGCATCCATAACGTCACCCGCGGATGGCATTCAGGACGGGAAATCAACACGGTCACCTTCGACCCGGCGGTCATTACACCGGAAGAGATGGTGGCGGCCCTGAAAGCCGCCGGCACCTATGCCGGCACCGTGGAATAAGGAAGCGCAAAACCGCATGCCGGGCCGTTTTGGCCCGGCCGCGTTTCATCACCTTTTATAGATGCATCTGCGACATAGCCCTTTTACAGCAGCCTCCCGCATCTCCCCTGAGCGATCCAACACCCATCGATTCCAATTCAAGATAACCCCGGCGATGAATATGGCATGAGTTGTCAGCCTGCCTGTATTTACAAGCCGCAGGGCCCATGGTAGCTTAAAAACCCATTTGACCCTGCAGTAAAGCCGGCCCCATCAATATCATGTTCAGGTTGCCTTTCGCGCTGCCTGTAAATATAAAAACCTTATCGCTTTCATGCCCACTGGCAATTAGCGCTTTCGTTTAAACGTGTTTCAAGATAATTTCCGTGGTTATCATGTAGCATGATGATATTATTATGTGTGATCGTTAGTTGTATCAACCACGAATAGAATAGGTCGCATAAATGGATAAAAAGTCAGGTTCATGCCTTTGCGGTGAAGTAGCTTTCGAAATAGAGGGAGATTTTGAAAATTTCTATCTTTGCCATTGTAGCCGTTGTCGAAAAGATACAGGATCGGCTCATGGAGCCAATCTGTTTTCCTCTTCTGCCAAAATAAAATGGGTATCAGGAGAAGATAAAGTCAAAAATTTTACGCTACCTTCAACTCAACACACCAAATCCTTTTGTTCAATTTGTGGATCCGCACTTCCAAATATTCAAATGGGAGGTGAACTGCTGGTGGTCCCTGCTGGAAGCCTTGATTGTGATGTGTCAATTATCCCTACTGCTCATATTTTTGTTTCCAGCAAAGCAAATTGGGATAAAGATCTTCATAAAATTCCTATGATAGAGACTTTGCCGAAATAATCAGTAAAGCACATAACAAATCGCTGGTAGGGTCCGCCAACGCTGGCGCGTTAAGCCTCTCGCTCCGCTCAGCGGCCCCACAACTCAAACGTTATGTGGAAGAATTGAAACATATGGATAATCCGTGGTTAAAAATTCCAGCATCAGACTACGAAGGCCATATGCGTCTTCCTGAAGTCGATCAATGGTCGTTTTTGGGTGACATGCTCAAAGAATCCCTGGGTAAATACGACAGCAGATCCTTTGCCTACCTTGGCTGCTCGACGGGAAATGGGCTGGAATATATTAGAAACGATAAAACGCACAAAGTGACTGCTATCGACATTAATCCAGAATACCTGTCAATTCTTCGAAACCGGTATCAAGGAAAAATTCCAAACCTGGAAATAGTCGAGACCAATCTCAATGATTACCAAGGAAATGGCAAACGGTATGACCTAATTTTCGCAGGATTGCTGTTTGAATATCTGGCCCCAGGTCCTCTGCTCAAAAAAATTTCAACCTGGCTTGAAAACGCTGGCGTCATGGTCGTTGTTTTGCAGTTGCAGGACAAACATGTAAAGAAAGTTTCTGACACACCCTACTCAAGCCTAAAACGGCTCGAACCTATCATGAATCTTATTTCAGATCAAAATTTCAAATTACTGGCGAAGGAAAGTGGTATGAAAGAACTTGAGGACAAAAGGTTCACATTGGAAAGTGGCAAGTCTTTCTATGTTGGCGTATTTGGGAAGACCTCATAAAGCACCTGTAGGGGAACACCAAACCCGGCCTTCCGCCGGGTCGACGCCCTTGAAGCACGGAGAGCATAGCCTATTATGACTGGCGAGAAGGACTTAGAGAAACTGCTATCATCGATGTCCCCCACACTTTTGGATGGGGAGTATGTCTTTTGTACATTCCCAAATGCCCATTACGGAGACCACTTTGAGCTGGCACCGATTGCCTCTTTTATCGAACCAGAGGGACTCTCACTGGTTGTGCCAAAATCGAAAGCTGACGAACAAGGGCTGAGCTACGCGTGCGTTTTTAAGGGGATAACGTTAAGCGTTCATTCCAGTCTTGAAGCCGTCGGTCTGACGGCAGCCGTTTCACGAAAACTTACCGAACACGGGATAAGTGCCAATGTAATTGCAGGTTATTACCATGATCATATTTTCGTTCCAAAAGAGCACGTAGAAAAAGCGATTGAAACACTTAACGAATTTGCTCGCTAACCAATATTCGGAGTAGACAGAGACAACTTGCGGATTTTCGCGGTGAGGCCAGAAACTGCGCGATATCTTTACCACCTGCTGGTCAACTCGAACGTCAGAGGTAAACATGCCACTTACGAGAATAGAAGTGCGGAAAAGTCGTCCTGCGGAAGAGGTTGCTGCGATTATGGAAGCGGTCTACCAAGCTCAGCGCGAAGCGCTAAAGGTGCCGGAAGGCGATAGACAGATCCGCTATGTTGAACACAAACCGGCCTATTTTTCGGTACCACCTGGGAAAACCGACAATTATACTCTCGTTGAAATCACGTTATTCCCCGGCCGGTCCTTGGAGGCCAAACGAAATCTCTATAAGTCAATTGTCCAACGATTTGGTGCGTTGGGCATCGCTCCGTCCGATATTTTCATTGTTTTGTCCGAACCGCCGCTTGATAATTGGGGCCTACGCGGAGGCATCCCAGCATCTGAGGTTGACCTTGGGTTCGATTTAAACGTGTAAAACCTCTAACCAGCGTCTGGTAACGACGCTCGTTCCTCGTACCTCATACCCTTAAGGAAAACAAAGGAAGGGCATCATAAAAGTATTACCGATATGGACTTTTCCAAAAACAAATACGTAAATAGGAGATATCAATGGTTTGGGTTCCCTGGATAGCGACTGAGAACGAAAACGCCTCAAGTGAAGAAATAAAGAATTTGTGCAACAAAACGCGCAACCCCCAGTCCGGCAAGCTCTCTGATCTGATGCGAATCACCAGTTTAACGCCGGAAGTCTCAGAAGATCTACACACCCTTGGATCCGCCGTCTATCGAAATGCAACAGGATTTACGGCCCGGGAAAAGGAAATCATTGCGCTGGTCACCTCCACGTTTATCGGATGTGTCCATTGAACTGCCAGCCATATAGAAGCCCTCGGTCGAGCGGCTAAAAATATTGAATTCGCAGAACAGGTCGCTGAGGATTATACTAAAGCGGATTTGAGCCATCGTGAAAAAATATTGGCGGATTTTGCGGTTAAAATTACACGTTCCCCCGATGCTTGCTGTCCAGACGATATACAGCAGCTTAAAGGCCATGGCTTTTCAGACAGAGATATTTTGTGCCTTGTCGAGATCGTCGCTTACCAGAATATGAGTACACGGATTATGGAGTCACTTAGCACGATAGATGACTGATGGTTAAGGCCCTCCGTATGGTTGGTGCACAGGACGCTTGGTGCATTTGCTGATTCAACGGAACTCTGCGTGAACAAATATGAAAGCGACCTGACACCTGCATGCTAGCGATAACGATTTTTGGTCTCGCCTATTTTGGCATAGCCCTTGGGAAAATCCCGGGGCTCGTTGTCGATCGGGTTGGCGTTGCCCTTCTCGGCGCCATCGCCATGGTGGTTTTCGGCGTCGTTACGATAGAAGGCGCCATAGGCTCGATCAATCTGCCGACGATCCTGCTGCTTTACGCTTTAATGATTCTTTCCGCGCAACTCCGGCTTGGTGGTTTTTACACCTGGATGGCGCTAGAAATCCTGCCCTATTATACCCATCCGCGGCTTTTTTTATGGATGACCATGCTTGTGAGCGCTTTTCTGTCCGCCCTATTGGCAAATGATATCGTGTGTTTTGCATTTACGCCGATATTGGCGCTTTCTTTAGTAGAGGCAGGCCTGAATCCTCTGCCATTTCTTATCGGACTCGCCGTATCAAGCAATATCGGCTCGGCCGCGACCATCATCGGGAACCCTCAGAATATGCTGATCGGTCAAACCGGGCATCTTGATTTTGCCAATTTCTTTTTTTGGTGCGGCCCACCGTCGCTTCTCTCTCTTTTGGCCGGCTATCTGATCATATTGTGGATATATCGTGGAAAATTTTCTGGCCCGATGAAAGAGGTCGATGAACGGGAACGGGCCCGGCAGCCTTTTAATAAATGGCAGACTTCAAAAGGAATTTTTGCCATTTTGATCCTGATAGCGCTTTTCTTTACCTCAATACCAAGAGAATTTTCAGCCATCGGCATCGCTGGGGTACTATTATGCAGCCGAAAGATGAAAACCCGAGATATCATGGGGCTGGTGGATTGGCATCTGATCACCCTATTTTGCGCCCTTTTTATTATCATCCATGGTGTTTCTCAGAGTGGTTATCTGGACATGGCGGTGATTCGGCTCTCCAATATGGGGATGGATCTTCATAATCTGCCGATATTGACGGGAATATCCGCGATAGCGAGCAACTTGTTCAGCAACGTGCCGGCAGCGATGTTACTCATCAACTTTCTTGATCCGCTGGAACATGCCCAATGGTACACGCTGGCCGTGTCGAGTACTTTTGCCGGAAATTTATTTTTGTTGGGCAGCATCGCAAATCTGATCGTTGTGGAGCAGGCCGCAGGTTTCCATATCAAAATATCATTTGTACAGCACGCAACCGTTGGAATTCCAGTGACTTTCGTATCGCTGCTGATATTGCTGGGCTGGATTCTGATCGTATGAATTGCCAATTACCGAACAAGGACCCTGAAATCAATTTTAAAAACCGCTCATTTTTCAAAACCACTCCATCACCCGTTATGAAGGCCCTTCCTAAAAACAATGATGAATAGACTATTGAAAACCCTTGTCACTTCATTCCTGTCCGGTGCCGTGCTTTTGGCAATCGGTCTGGTCATTTGGTATGTCAGGCAGGGGTCTAAAACGACCCTGCAAGACACCTATTTTTGGGTTGGGGCGGTTCCCATCGCAATTTTTTCGATTAGCCAGTTCGGGAAATTTTTTGGGCGAGGCGACGCGACCTACCAACTGAGCCGATCGGTCAGCCACCAATCGGCAACTGAACGGGCTGCTCAGGACGAAAGTGACCTGAGAAAAAATGTAACGGCTGGACTAAACTGGATTTTAGCCGGTCTTTGGGTATGGCTCATCAGTTATTTCATGTAAACGTGGATCTGTCTCAAACAAATGCGTTGGCGAAATATTCTTTTCATGGTTCTGATCGTACTGTCTTCCGCCTCCTATGCCGCGGATAACCGTGATACGATGGAGAAAGAGATACGGCACCTCTTTGACCATTTACAAAATTCATCGTGTGAGTTCAATCGCAATGGCAAATGGTATACCGCGGAAGAAGCTGTTGCGCATATTCATCATAAATATCAATACTTGTTAAAAAAAGGCCTCATTGATTCAACCGAGCAGTTTATCGACCGGGCCGCTTCGGAAAGCAGCCTGAGCGGAAAACCCTATATGGTCAGGTGCGGCGCCTCTGAGCCGATAAAAAGTTCAGACTGGTTTCATAATGAACTGCGGCGCTTTAGAGAATAGGAACGTCTCCAAAGGAGTTGGTGGTTTTTTGGGGAAACCGCCAAAAGAAGACAACGCATGACAACTGATACGATCATTTCAACAGACAAATCGAAGCTCGATGTGGGGCTCATTCACGATTTCCTGCGTCATTCCTATTGGGCCGAAGATATCCCCCTGGCAGTCGTTGAAAAATCGATTGCAAACTCCCTTTGTTTCGGAGTCTATGAAGGCGCATCTCAAGTGGGTTTTGCCAGGGTGATAACCGACTACGCCACTTTCGGGTATGTGGCGGATGTCTTTATCATTCCGGAAAAGCAGAAGCAGGGCCTTGGGAAAAAATTAATGGCGTATATTATGGATTTTCCAGAATTGAAGGGGTTGCGAAGATGGCATCTTTTGACCTTGGATGCGCAAAACTTGTACAAAAAGGTTGGGTTCAACACCCCTGCGAATCCTGAGCATCACATGGAATTGCGAAACCCGGGCATTTACAAGAATCAATGATCATCAAGCGCATCACAAACACCCACCGCGACTTCTTAACCCTCACGCGTGAACTGGATGTCGAGCTGAAAGGGATATACGGTTCCCTGCAGGCGGTTTACGACAAGCATAATGTGCTCGACCCCATCGATACCGCTATTGTGGGTTATGAAAACGCCGAACCAATGGCATGCGGCTGCTTCAAAAAAATCGACACGGAGCGCGTCGAAATCAAAAGACTGTATGTTAAGCCAAATTTTCGACGAAAGGGATTTTCGTCCGAAGTTCTCCATACCTTGGAGGCATGGGCGGCGGAACTGGGGTATGCCGCCGCATTGCTCGAAACCGGTAAAAAGCAACCGGAAGCGATAGGACTTTACCGGAAGTTCGGTTACCAGACCATCGCAAACTATGGCCCCTACCTGGGGATGGAAAACAGCCTCTGCATGCAGAAGCACCTTCCCTGATGGAACTTCTGCTGTTTCCATGGCTGGGCTTGCTTAACATTGGTTCGAAGCAGACCCGCGATGGGAATCCCGGCCCGGCGGAATACGTTTCCTATCACATATTGAAATTGCCCGGCGAATTTTGGTTTAGCCCTTTCATGTGAATGAAGGTGACACTAGAAAACCATTGATCTTTTAGCGACGACTGTATTACCTGAATGCCTTGCGAGTGGCCATTTGAACTTCAGGTCAATAACCTGCCCAATTCGTTTCCGTTCGGTGAAATAGCCGTGAACAAGATTATAAAGGAAATTATTCCCGAGAACGATATGACGATTTTTACCGTTATCGGGAAGGTCGCTGCGCATGAAATTGTCGCTGCCATTCGTGATTTCTATGAAAACGATGTCACTTCCAATATTCTCTGGGACCTCAACAAGAGTGATCTCAGCGAATCCATATCCGCCGATGTGGAACGTATTGCGGATCTATCGGTTCAATACGCAGGAAAGCGGCCGACCGGCAAAACGGCCATTGTGGGTTCCGATGATTTTACATTCGGGATTTCCAGGATGTATGAAATAACAAAAGAAATCGCAAAGCTGCCGTTTAAAACACAGGCTTTTCGCGATATTGAAGCCGCCTATGCGTGGCTGCTTTCAGATTGATCATGGCAGGCACAAAATAAAAGAAGTCTCCTTCGTTTATCCACCAATTGTGCTGCATTACTCCGCCCGCAGGGCTTCGATAGGGTCCAGACCGGCCGCATGGCGGGCCGGCAGCACCCCCGCCAAAAGGCCGATCAGCGACGCCAATCCTTCCGCCAGGAACACATAGCTCCAGGACGTATGCGTGGGCAGGGCCGGCACGATCCTGCCCAGCAGCCAGGCACCGCCAGCGCCGATCACCAGCCCAGCCAGCCCCCCCAGGCTCGCCAACACAATGGCCTCACCGATAAAAAGGGACAGGATCTGCCGCCGGCCGGCACCCAGGGCGCGCAGTAAGCCGATTTCCGATTTTCGCTCGTTGACCGCAATGGTCATGATCGTCAGGATGCCGACCCCGCCCACCAGCAGGGATATGCCGCCCAGGGCCCCCACGGCCATGGTGAGGATGTTGAGAATGGAACCCAGCACCTCCAGCATCTGGTCCTGGGTGATAATGGTGAAGTCTTCGGACCCGTGGCGATCGATCAGCATCTCCCGGGCACGGCGCGCCACATCGGACGAGCGGCTGCCCTCGGCATACAGCAGGTCGATCTCCATCAAGCTGTCGCGGTTGAAAAGGGCCAGGGCACGCGCGGCCGGGATGAACACGGCGTCGTCCAGATCGAATCCCAGCATCTGCCCTTTGGATTCCATGACGCCCAGCACACGGTAATGCTCGCTGCCGATACGGATGCGCCGCCCCAACGGATTGGCTCGACCGAAAAGCTCGGTTCGCACCTTGCTGCCGAGGACGGCATACGCCCGTGCAACCCGGGGATCGTCTTCCGGCAGAAAACGACCCTGGGCCACCCGCATCTGCCAGACCTGGGGTACGGCGGACCCGACGCCAAACACAAAGGTCCGCCGGCTGCGCGAGCCATATTCCACCGCCGCATTGCCCTGGACCACCGGTACCGTGGCCACCACCCGCGGCAGGCGCTTCAAGGCGATGGCATCATCGAGGCTCAAAGGGCGCACATTGCTGATCACGGCTCCCGAAAAGCCGGTCGTGGAGGTTTTGCCCGGTGTGATGCCAATGAGATTGGTGCCAAACTGGGTAAATTCCGCCAGTACGAAGCGGTGGACCCCCTCGCCCAATGACGTCAGCAGCACCACGGCGGCAATCCCCACGGCAATCCCCAACGCGGTCAACCCGCTGCGCATGGGCTGCCCCACCAGGCCCTGGAGGGCAAATTTGGTTGCATCACGAATCAACATCTAAAAATTGTCCTTTGCGCCAATCTCTGCATTGGGCCTTGACCCAAAATCCTAATTTTAAAATTTGCTTGGTTTTTGTGTGGTATTTTTTCTTATCCCTTTGTCACGAGGCCGAGCATCGTTGCGACGATCGATAAAGACGCGGCGGCTGTCTGAGCCCCGCGATAAGCGGGGCGAGTTCCGGCGCGTCCGATCGCGGCATCGACGCGCAGGCGAACCCGAAGGGCTCGTGGCGCGGGCGCTTTCTTTTGGTTCCGTTTTCTTTCGCGAGAAAGAAAATGAACACGATTTTAAATCCGAGCAGGGCGAAAAGAACCATTTCTGAACGGCGCATCCCTTAGCGGCGGGACAGCGCCGCCACCGGATCCAAGCGCGCCGCCCGCCGTGCCGGCATCACCCCGAACACGAGCCCGGAGGCCAGGGCCACCCCCACGGCGGCCAGCAGCGCCCAGGCCGGTGCGGCCATGGGGAAATTCGGGAAAAACCGCTCGGCCAGCACCAGGCCGCCGCCGGCCAGCAGCAGACCCAGGGCCGCTCCCACCAGCGAGAGCATGGCCGATTCGGAGAGAAAAAGGTGCAAAATCTGGCCGCCCGGCGCCCCCAGGGCTTTTAAGAGACCGATCTCCCCGGTGCGCTGGGACACCGCCACCAGCATCACGTTCATGATCAGGATGCCGGCCACCGCCAGGCTGATGGCCGCAATGCCGGCCACCGCCAGCGTAAGGGTTTTGAAAATGCGGTCGAATGTCGCCAGCATGGCGTCCTGGGTGATGACGGTGATGTCGTCCTCCCCATCGTGGCGCTCCCGAATAATCTCCAGGACGGCCTCCTTGGCCCGGGGAATAGCGTCCCGCCCACGGGCCTGGACCAGAATGCGAAACAGGGAGACCCGGTTAAACAGGGCGGAAGCCGACGCCACCGGAATGATGGCCACGTCGCTGATGTCCACCCCCAGGGACTGGCCTTTGGGGGCCAGCGCGCCGATCACCCGGAAACGGCGCTCCCCGATGCGCACAAAGCGGCCCAGCGGTGACGTATTGCCGAAGAGCTCCGTTTTCAACTTATTCCCCAGCACGCAATGCGCTTCAGCCCGGCTGGCTTCGCCCGCCGGCAGAAAACGCCCCTGGGCCATGGACAGATTGCGCACCTCCGCCATGGCCGCGGTCGTCCCCAGGATGACCGTTTCACGCGAAAGCCCGTCGCGGGCCACGGGCGCCGACCCCACCATAACCGGCGCCACCCGCCGCACGGCGCTGCTGCGCAGGAGCGCCAGAGCGTCCTCCAGAGTCAAATCGCGCGGCGTTTCCCCCAGCAGGGGCGGCGGCCCGCCGGTGGTTTCGGAACGGCCGGGCAGGACGATCAGAAGATGGGTTCCCAGGGAAGTGAATTCCTGGGTCACGTAGCGCCGGGCACCTTCGCCGAGGGCTGTCAGCAGCACCACCGACGCTACCCCGATGGCCATGGCCAGCAGCATCAGCCCGGTTCGCAGGGGGTAGCCGCGCAGGGACCGGAAGGCAAAACCCAGCGTATCGTCAATTTTCACGACGCCCTCCGGAGATCATCCTCGATACGGCCGTCCAGCATCCGCACCTGGCGACCCGTGCGCTTCCCGAGTTCCGGGTCGTGCGTGACGATGACCACCGTCATGCCGGCCCGGTTCAACCCCTCGATGGTCTCGATCACATCAGTCCCCGAAGCGCGGTCCAGGTTGCCGGTGGGTTCGTCTGCCAGAATAATGGCCGGCTGCATGATGGTGGCCCGTGCAATGGCGACGCGCTGACGCTGGCCGCCCGAAAGCTGGTCCGGACGGTGGCGGGCCCGGTCCGCGAGCCCCATCCGGTCCAGGGCTTCGGCCACACGCGCCTTGCGCTGGCCAGCCGCGACCCCGGCCAGGGTCAGTGGCAATTCGACATTTTCCGCAGCGGTCAATCGAAGAATCAGGTGAAAAAACTGGAAGATGAAACCGATCTTGTGCCGACGGATGTCGGCCTGCTTGCGTTCACCCAGCTCGGTGGTATCCAGGCCTTCCAACCGGTAGACGCCCCGGTCGGGGCGGTCAAGCAATCCCAAGATGTTAAGCAGGGTGGATTTTCCCGACCCGGAAGGGCCCATGATGGAAACGTACTCGCCCGGTTGGATTGTCAGGTCCACCTGCTGCAGGGCGTAGACCGTCTCTTCACCCACCTGGAATACGCGCTCGACCTGTTCCAGACAAATCACGGCGCTTCCTCCAGCCGCACGGCCACAGCCCCGTCCTCCAAATCCGGATTGTCCACATTGACGACAACCCATTCGTCCGGCGAGACGCCTTCCAGCACCTCGCTCCAGTCCCAGTTGGACAGGCCGATGCGGATGCTGCGGGCTGCCAGGCGGCCTTCGTCGGGGAGAAAAACAAAAACACGCCGGCCGTCCATCACCGCCTCGGTGGGCACCCGCACCACGTCATGCCGCACGTCCAGAATCACCTCGATATCGGCACTGTAGCCGGCCAGAAGATTTTTCCCCTCTGGCGCCTGGTCAAAGACCACCTCCACGTCCACGGTGCGAGCCTGTTTCTCGATGTCCAGGACGTAGTCTGCAATCCGGCGCACACGCCCCGCGAAGTGCTCGTCCCGGAAAGCGTCCATACTGATGCGGGCCGGCATGCCCACCTGGATGTCGGCGGCGTCCACCTCGTCGATCGGCGCCGTGACATAGAAACAGGCATTGTCGATGATGTCCACCACGGGGGGCGTGGCCACCCCCAATGGCGATGGTGTCACGAACTCGAAACGCTCGCCGTTGATCTCGGCGATCACGCCGTCAAAAGGCGCCAGCAGCCGGGTTCGCGCCAGGTTGGCCTGGGCCACGGCCTGCTGCGCCTCCCGGACGCTGATCTCGCTGTGGGCCCCGGCGCACTCGGCCTGCAGCGCGGCGGCCTCGGCCTTGGCGTTGTCGGCCCTTTCTTCGGTGACGACATCCTGCTTGCGCAGTTTATTCAAACGGTCCGCATTGCGCTGGGACACCCCGGCCCGCAGGCAGGCCGAACGGGCACGGCTGCGGGCGGAGACGACCTGCCGCTCCGCCAGGACCGCCTGGGCCTCCAGGTCTTCGTTCCAGATTTCCAGCAAAAGCTGCCCTTCCGTGACGGCATCCCCTTCCCGGATCGGCAGTTGGGCAATTTGCCCGCCGACGCTCGGCGAAAGTTTGGCCCGGCGGCAGGCCTTGACGGTGCCGGCCCGGGTGTTGGCCACAGTGCGCTCCACCGTGCCGCGTGTGACGCCTTTGACCACGACTTCCAGGGGTTTGGGCCGCGTGGCCCGCCAGATGCCGTAGCCCGCGGCGGCGACCACGAGCAGGACGATGATCCATTTCAAAAAATGACGCGGCAGAGACATGGCAATTCCATTTTCAGGTTGTGCGGTTGGCGGCGACGAAATAACAAACAACGACGCTTCCATGAAAGGTCAGGCAGCACTTTCCGAGCCGATCAGACGGCGGCCTTGAAAACCCGCCGATTGATTTGAATCACCCCGGACAGAAGGAAACATTAGGAGATTCATAACCAAAGATCAACGATTCCCTTAGGTCCGGACAGCCGGCAGGGCCTCGCATCACATGATCATGCCAGTGTCACCACGGCGATTTCGGGAAAGCAATTGAAGCGAACCGGGTAAATGGCCCAGCCGATCCCTCGGGAGATGAACATGGTGTGGCCTTTTAACGTTCGGAGGACCCCACTGGCGTAAGCCTTGTTTCTTACCGGAAGCACCGGCGCCCCCCAGAAGGGGATGCGTACCTGGCCGCCGTGGGTGTGGCCCGCCATGATCAGATCGATATGGCCGCTAAAACGACTGTCGGCGCTGTCCGGATTGTGGACGAGCATGATACGGCAGGCCTCTTCCGGTATTTGCTCCAACACCCGATCGAAATCGATAGGGTCTTCCCACAAATCGCCTCCGCCGGCGAGCCACAGTTGCTGACCATCCCTTTCGATGACTTTGGCCTTGCCTCGCAAGTCCTGACCCGATCGATCCAACCAGTAGAGTGACCGACGGGTGTCCGCCAAGTGGTCGTGGTTGCCCAGGACCGCGAAGACGCCTTCCGGAGCCGACAGCCTGGCCAACACCGGCCAGACCCGGTCGATTTCCGCCGTGCCGTTTTTTTCGTGGACGTAGTCCCCGGTGCAGACAACGGCATCCCGGGGGATCCGGTTGACCCGCCGGACGACATCTTCGACGACCGACAGGGGCACCAGAAGCCCGTGGTGCAAGTCGGTCAGGTGCACGATACGGAAGCCCTTAAAGGCGCGCGGGAGGTTGGGAATGGGAATTTGATAGTGGGTTTCGAGAATCATGCGGCGTTCGATGAACACGGGGTAGCAGGCGGCGGCACCCACCACCCCGGCACCGAACAGATAACGAAGGAAGCGTCTTCGCGAAGCGATCATTGGCAGTCTCGTAGGATCGGAAAACTTGGTGCCGCCAACGCGGGCAAAACGCTATCGGTACGATTTTCCCGATACCATCGATCTCTCCCGTGACGGACATGGGTTATTTCACACCATTTTTATCAAGATACGTTTCCAAGTCGAAATAGAACTCGTTCAGCGAGTTGGCCACGGCACCGTCCCAACCGTCGCCCAGCATGTTCTCGGCCTTGCCCGTCCCGATAAATACAAACGGATTGATTGCCGTGGCCATATCCCCGCCGGAATAGCGATTGATGTTATCGCCATCGGTTTGCGTATTGAATAGGGGGTTACGATCGGCATCCAGGAGCGCATAGTCGATATAGACATTGAATTTTTTATTGCTCCAAAGCGCAGTACCCAAGTCGATTTTATAGTCTTTGAAGTCCGATAGCAGATAGTAATCGTAATGGGGACCGCCGGCCTGCATTTCGTGGGCGAAATCGACTTTTTCGAAGCGCGCCTGCATGAGGTTCATCAGGCTGTCACGCAACGCCGGACCGGCCTCGTAGCGGAAATTGTCGGACATGGCACCCGGGTTATGGACGATAACCTTTTCCGCCTGGGCTTTGTCCATCACCACCAGGAGCTGTTTATCCACTTTGGTGCTTGGTATGTTCTGGAACTCGAATTCATGCCGCAGGGGCACGTTGCGCGTACAGCCATTCAGGACCAGCAGGAAAACAACTGTCAAAAAAACAATCCCGTACCAGCGATGCGAGTGCATTCTCACGGCTCACCTCCTAATTAGCGTCTATAATATGACATTGTGTGCCAGAACCATAGCCGTCCGTCCATCTTTCTTATCACGCTATAAAATCGGCGAAGCCGTTATCGGTGAATAACGGCTAAATGTCTTCCAAAGATAGGAATGGGCTGCCGTAATGAATACGCTTAAGGAGCATCCTACTCAAGGAAAGGGATGGTGTCAAAACCCGGGGGATGGTGGGGTGGCGGGAAAAACGGATGAACGATCCCGGCGTCCGTCGCCGGGGTCGATCAATCTGCGCAGGTTCAGGCGGCGCGAGGAAAACCGCGGTCCCGCTCGCGCAATATTTTAAGCACCCGGCCGGCTTCCTGGGTTTCCTCCGGTGTCAGGAAACCCGCCGATATCCAGGATTCCAGTGTGCGCTGCCGCCGCTCGAGATTCTGGGGGCTGTCATCTTCAGCATACTGGTGCATGAGTTCCAAGTCCGTTATATCCATTGTATCCTCCGTATTCTTGCACACGATTTGTACTCAAGGCCAATAAGCTTTGGCCCAATTGGTCACAATGCAACTATGTATTTTATAACCTTCAGATATTTTTCGAAATTTAAATTTCATCGATTACGCCTCGCCACACCAAAGTCGTCCAATGGGAGCCAGGCGGGCCAACGGCTATCCCGAACATTTCATGTAATTTTTTCTATGCCATAAATTTTATGCAAATATTCAGTGGTCTAAAAGCTATTCGGGGTATAATTTTCAGTTGACACCTTGTACCCTTGGCCGATTTTGAAAATCATAGAAAATATTTCACCCTGCGGGCGCGCCCGAGATGCCCAGTGGCCGCGTTATCAGGGGCTTGCGGTAGCATTCCTACAGCGGCGCCCCTGATGCCTTGCCAATGAACATCTCGAACGCGTGAAATATTCGGGCTATGCGCCCTGCATATTCGTCCTGCCGACAGGAGATTTCTGACGGTCGGGAGCGCATTCGACCTTTTATTGCATGGCCGCCTGAACCGCCGGTGCCGATTCATCCAATCTGCACACCCCCGAATCCTGTTTGACGCAGTCGCGCCCGGCCCGCTTGGCCCGGTACAACGCCTGGTCGGCCTTCACCAGCACCTTGACAGGGTCGTGACCGCGGGAAGGAATGCCGCAGGCCACACCGGCACTGATGGTCAGGTGATCACGGCCATGCGACCCTTTGTGGCGCAGGTTCATGTCCCTGACCGTCCGGTTCATGGCATCCGCCACTTCCCGGGCCCCCTCGAGGTCGGTATTGGGCAGCACCACGACAAACTCTTCCCCGCCATACCGCGCCACAAGGTCGCCGGCCCGGCGGACATTTTTTCGCAGACAGGCAGCTACTTTTTTCAGGCAGTCATCGCCGGCCTGGTGGCCGTATATGTCGTTAAACTCCTTGAAATAGTCGATGTCCAACATGATGAGGGACAGCGGCTGTTGTTCGCGCAGGGCGCGCTGCCACTCGTTTTCCAGTGCTTCGTCAAACCGGCGGCGGTTGGCCAATCCGGTCAGGCCGTCCTCCATGGAATACTTTTTCAAGATCTGCTGGGCCCGCTTTTGTTTGATAATCGACCACATGCTGGACATGAAGAGGGTAAGCTGGTTGGCATCGGATTCATCGTAGGCGGCCTCTTTGTTGCCCACCCCGGCCACCGCCACGATACGCCCGTCGTCCATCACGGGCACGCTCATGTGACGCCGGATGGGAAAATGCCCTTCCGGCATGCCCTTTTTGTCGGGGACATTTTCGAAATCATTGTGAATCACGGGGCGCCGCAGCCGGACGCTGTCGGCCCACACACCGGCTTTGTCCAGGGGATAGTGACGGGTCTTGTCCGCCTGGCAGGCTTTCCGTACGTCTTTAGACCAGGCGACGAGTTCAAGGGAATTGGTTTCTTCATTTACAAAATGGAGATAACCGGCTTTGCTGCGCGTCAAACGAACGATCTCTTCCAGTGCGTAGGCCCTTATTTTTTCATCGCTCACGCTGCTCATTTGGCTCAGTTTGAGCAGGGAATGGAGACGCTCTTCATTGAGCTTGATGGTCTCCTGGGATTTGATCTGGTCGGTCACATCGCGGGCCACGGCATAAATGAGTTCTTCTTCCAGGTCCGGTATGGCATTCCACTCCAGCCAGCGCGTACGGCCGTCCTTTCCGACGTAGCGATTTCTGAAATCCTTGACAGAGCGGCCTTGCCTGAGCTCCTGATTAATCGCTTCGGTGGCCGCGGCGTCGTCCGGATGCACAAAGGAAAACCAGGGGATGCTCAACAACTCCTCTTTGGACCATCCCAGAAGACCGGTCCAGGCCGAGTTGATGTCTTTGAAATAGCCATTGAAGTCAGCGACACAGATGGGATCGATGGACAGACTGAAAACCCGCTCGCGATCTTGTTCCGCGCGCTTGACCGCGGTGATGTCCTTGATCACGCTCACCACGCGATCGACACGCCCGGAAGACGAGCGCGCCGGGTAGTAGCGCACCAGCAGATACCGCTTGCCCGATGTGTGGTTTTCCTGCATCATTTCATATTCGACGGATTCCCCCTGAAAACAGGCATCGAGATGGGGTTTGATGGCGTGGAACGCATCGGCGCCGATGGCATCCACGATCGAGGTGCCGATGATTTTCTCGCGCAGGGTGTTGCGCTGTTTGAGAAACGCATCATTGACCATGCGAAAAATATAGCTTCTATCCAGCACCGTCACCATGTCATCGGAGGCTTCCAGCGCCATGTGGTATTCACTGAGGGTGTCTTGGGCCTGTCGACGATCGGCCACGGATCGCTGCAGTTCGCAGGTGCCGGCCTTGACCTGAATCTCCAGGTGCGACTTATAGTGCATCAATGCCAGCTCGGCCTGCCGACGTTCCGAGACTTCTTCCCGCAGTGTGGCATTGGCCTGGATCAGATCCGACGTCTGCCGATCGAGCGCTTTCCCTAAAACGCGGCTGGACAGCCACAAGCGGAATACCATCGTGCCGGCGACAGCCAGGGCGGCCGACAGCCCGCCCAAGGCATAGATGGCCCAGACCGGGCCACCGGAAGCATTCTGGATATGGTGAATGGTGATCAGGACGATGACGCCCAGGATACCTACCAAAACAAAGAAAGCCCGATTGCGCAAGGACAGGGTTTGTCCTGTGTGCTGGATAACGACCTGTTTGGTTAAGTTAGTCATCGCTTACCGGTGTTATCGTTTTCGTCTTGGAAGACCCTTCTTCCCAGGCCTGGGCAACCCGAAGGGCACGCCCGAAGCCCTGTTGACGCGTCGGCCGGTCGATCATGATCATCCCCGGCCACACCGGATATTGCAAAATGCTTGCCAACACCTGGAAAGCACTCGAATTGTTCGCTCGGCGAACGCGATCAGACACCGCCGCCATCATGGTGGGACAGGCCGGAAAGCCCTGCAGATATAGGGTTTTTTAGTGCAACGAAAACCGGAGACTGAAACCAGGGCCACGAACGGGTGGGCCGGCGGAAAGGCAAAGCGGAAGAAAGGCGGATCATCCGGGCCAGTCAAATTTTCCATCGGGGTGTCAATAATCCCACGATCACGAGCGGCCTTTCACCACGGCCAGAATGGCCTCGGCCAAGGCGCCCGGCACTTCTTCCTGAAGAAAATGTCCCGCCTGGGTCTCCGTGACCAGGGCTTCGGGAAAAAGCCCTCGCATATT
Source organism: Desulfobacteraceae bacterium (assembly GCA_014237395.1). GTDB lineage: Bacteria > Desulfobacterota > Desulfobacteria > Desulfobacterales > UBA5852 > JABZFP01. Next base: position 371,943 of record JABZFP010000029.1, read on the forward strand.
TTTAAGAGCGCGACCCAGGATCGGATCTTTGAGACCCCAGACAAGGCGCACCGGACCGCGAAAGGCCTTCCCCCAGGACTGGACTTTTCGCATGTAAGGCGAGGTGGGGTGCTGCGGACCGGTGGGGACCATACGCGCCAGAGCCAGCGGGGCGGCCCGGTCGCGAAACGCTTTGAGAGGCCACCCATAGGCGCGCCGTTCGAGAGAACCGATACTGGCAGGGTTCCCCTGTGCCCGGTGCAAGACGGGGACCGGGAAGTTGAGGCCCCTGAAAAGCAGATCACTGACCAGGGGAAGATGGGCCAAGCGGTGAAATGTCGACAACCGCCTCTTTTTGTAAGGAGCGGACAGGGCGGTATTGCCGAACACCGCCCCGGTTACCCGATCGGGGTTGTAATGGGCCATCAGGCCGACGATCGGGCCACCCCAGTCCTGCCCCACAATAGTAATGGCGTTCAGGTCCAACGCCTGAACCAGGCGGCTCAAATTTAGGGCGTGAAATCGCAGCGAATGCAGACCGACCTCGCGGGGTTTGGCGCTCAGGCCCAGTCCCACCATATCCGGGGCAATCACCCGGACGTTGGCGTCGGCCAGCAACCGGATGACCTTGCGCCACAGAAACGACCAGGTGGGATTGCCGTGCTGCAGCAGGATCACCGGCCCCTGGCCTTCGTCCACAAAATGCATGGGCCAGCGTCCGCCGCCATACACGCGGCGGCGGAAGGGAAACGCTTTTAAGAGCCAGTCCGGCAACGGCGGGGGATCGGTAAACGGCAATGGCATCGGTTCGGTCATATCAGCATCCTTTTCGGTGGCAAGTAGGGTAAAGACCGTGTTGCGTCACCCAGGTCGACGGATGGTCTTCTTCCATCAACCGCCAAAGGCATCCTCGGGCATGTCGACCACAGCGGATTCCGCCGCCATGATGGCATCCATTTTGCCGAGGGTTACCGGCAGTAGGCTGTTGATGAAATAGCGCGCGGTCTGCACCTGGCCATGGTAAAAGGTCGCGTTTTTATGGGAGCCTATTTTTTTCCGGCGGGCGTCCCCCTCCAGGCCGGCCAACAGCTTTTCCAGGGACGGAACGGCGACCGTCGCCCGCCACAAGAGCATCCAGGCCATGATGACATCCCCCATGACCTCCTGGAACGGCGCGGCATGGGCGAAGGCGGTACGGAAACGCTCACTCATGGCGGCCTGCCCCAAGTGCAGGGCCGTCTCGCCCAGGCGATCGAGAGCCGTCTCCACCCTGTCGGCCAGGTCGGACAGCCCGTCGCAAGTCCGGGCCCGTTGCACCACGCGACGCACTTCGTCCATAAAATTCATGAACACCCGGCCCTTTTCCATTCCGATCTTGCGGCCCAGCAGGTCCATGGCCTGAATACCGTTGGTCCCTTCGTAAATAGAAGCGATGCGGACATCCCGCATCAACTGCTCCACCGGGTACTCCCGGGTATAGCCGTAGCCGCCATACACCTGCACGGCCTGGGAACAGACCTCGAAACCGCGATCCGTGCAGTAGGCTTTGAGCACCGGCGTCAGTAAATCAAGCAGGCCCTTGTGGTAGGCCCGATCCGCTTCGGTGGCGGCACAGTTGATGCGATCGATCAAACGGGCGCCAAAATAGACGAAACTGCGCATACCGTCCACATGGGCCTTCATCCACACGAGCATGCGGCGCACGTCCGGGTGACGGATGATCGCGACCTGGGGCGCATCGGGCGAGAAGGTGTTTTCCAGATCCCGCCCCTGTTTGCGCTCCCGCGCGTAGGAAAGCGCATACAGGTAGGCGGTCGAGGCACTCGTGAGACCGATGGCGCCCACCAGGAGCCGGGCCGCATTCATCATATGAAACATGACCTTCATGCCCTTGTTTTCTTCCCCCAGCAACAGCCCCCGGCACTGGCCTTTGCTGCCGAAGGCCATGCTGCAAGTCGGGCTGGCATGAATCCCCATCTTCTCCTCGATGCCGGTGCAGACGACGTCGTTGGCATCTCCCAGCGAGCCGTCCGGATTGACCCAGATTTTGGGGACGATAAACAGGGAAATGCCCCGGGTACCGGCCGGTGCGCCTTCGATGCGTGCCAGGACCGGGTGGATAATATTTTCGGTCATGTCATGCTCGCCGCCGGTAATGAAAATTTTGTTGCCGGTAATGCTGTAGGTGCCGTCCGGCAGCCGGCGGGCCGACGTGGTGAGCGCGCCCACATCCGACCCGGCCTCGGACTCGGTCAGCACCATGGTGCCGGCCCACTGCCCCGTGTACATTTTTTTGAGAAAGAGCCCCTTCTGGGGCTCGGTGCCAAAAATTTCGATCATCTCGCCGGCACCGTGGGCCCCGAAACCAAAGAGTGAAAACGCATAATTGGCACCGAGATGATAGTCCGCCACGGCCTGGGCCACCAAATAGGGCAATCCCTGGCCCCCAAGATCGGGGTTGGCCGTCAGCGCCGTCCACTCCCCTTCGACAAACAGCTTGTGGGGTCGGTGGAAACAGTCCGGCATGCGCACCTGGCCGTCTTCAAACACCAGACCGGCACGGTCGCCCTCAACCAGGGTCGGCAAGATCTCCTTGACGGCCAACTGGCGGGCCTCATCGACGATCATGTCGAAAGTCTTGCGATTAAAATCACCAAAGGTCTCGTGAGCGCAAAGGGCTTCCGCATCAAACTGCTCGTAAAGGACGAAATCGACATCTCTGCGGTCGGCAATTACCTGGGCCATATTTATCTCCTTGTTTGATCAACCATCATTGGATGCAAGGGCACGATCTCTCGTTTTGCCATTCGACACAATCTTTCAGCCCGCATAAAGACGGGCGTTTAAAATCTGACGTTAATTTTGTGCGGCCCCTAAAGCCGCATGGTCCTGGCCGCAATGTTCTTCATGATTTCATTGGTCCCGGCAAAGATCGACATCACCCGTACGTCCCGGAAAGCCCGTACCAGGGGATGGTCATCCGGCATGGCGTGGGGGCCCACCAGATCCAGGCAGCGGTCGGCCACGCGTTTGGCCATTTCCGTGGTCCAATATTTGGCCATGGCGGTTTCCACCGCCACTTTTCGACCTTCGATGTGGTCGGCAATAAGCTTATCGATAAACGTCCGTCCGAGCTTGACCTCGGTCGTCAGTTCCACGATGGCGAACTGCACGGCCTGGCGTTTGGACAGCGGTTTCCCGCCCTCTCTGTGCCGGGTGCAGAAATCGATTGTCCAGGCCATGATGCGCTCCGCCGCCGCCACCGCGCCCAGGGCCGCCACAATGCGCTCCTGCTGGAGTTTTTCCATCATCATGATAAACCCGTAGCCTTTGGCGCCCAGCCGGTTGGCCGCCGGAATGCGGCAATGGGTGAAAAAAAGCTCGGCCGTATCCTGGCTGTGCCAGCCCATTTTCTCCAGATGCCGGCCCCGCTTGAAGCCTTCGGTACCGTCCTCCACCAGATAGAGCGACAACCCCAGATGGGGGTTGTCGAGATCGGCCTCCCGGGCAGCCACGATCACCAGGTCGCAGAGCAGGCCGTTGGAAATAAAAGTCTTGGTGCCGTTGAGCACCACGGTGTCACCATCCTCTTTCGCCAGAGTGCGGATCCCGGCCAGGTCGCTGCCGGCATCCGGTTCGGTCATGGCGATGGCGGTGACAATATCTCCGGAGACACACCCCGGCAGATAGCGCTGTTTCTGCGCGTCACTACCGAACGCCGTGATATAGGGCACCACGATGTCGCTGTGCAAACTGGCCGCCAGTCCGTTGATCCCGGTGCGGGACATCTCCTCGGTCAGGATGGCGGCATAGCGAAAATCCCCGCCCCGGCCGCCATAGACCGGCGGCACGTCCATGCACAAAAAACCCGCCCGGCCCATCTTGTGCCAGATCTCCCGGGGGACGGACCGGTCCTTTTCCCACCGGTCGGCATAGGGCGTCACCTCTCGGGCCAGGAAATCCCGCAGCCGGGTGCGGAAAAGGTCATGGTTGCGTGTATACGTCAGAATATCCAAAGGGACCTCTTGGGACTTGTGAAACAAAGCAGCAAGGGAAACCATGGTCGGCTGACTGCCGGCGGCGCGGATGCGATGGCGTTTTCCGTCCGCATCAAAATGCCGGCATCTCGATAACGATAGAAATTCGTAATCAAAACCCTGTCGGTCGTCAAGCGCTATATCTCATTTCATTGCCTGGCCACGGGTATGCCACATCACGGGTTGTTCGCCTCATCGACGGATGGTATAGCCCCACAGAAAAGGCAAAGACAACCCCTCAAGGAGACGAACAGACGGATGGAAGAGCGACATTTCGGACCGGTCCGGTTTCTACCCGGCCCCAACAACGGCAAGTACCCCTATTGCCATTCTGTTTTCATCGAAGGGGCGGGCATTTTGATCGATCCTTCCTCCGACCGGCAGCGTCTCGAGGCGTTGCGCGACACGCATGATGTAAACGCGGTCTGGCTGAGCCACTGGCACGAAGACCACTTCATGCACCTGGACCTTTTCGATGACGTGCCCCTGGCGATGCATGCTGCCGACGCGTCTTTTCTCGAAAATATGGAAACGTTTCTGGACGGCTATGGCATCGAAGACACCGACACCCGGGAAGCCTGGAAACCACTACTGGAGGAGATCTTTCATTTCCGTCCGCGGCAGCCGGACATGCTTCTGGAAGAAAAGGAGGGCCTGTCGATTGGCGATGTCACAGTCGATATCCTGCACACACCGGGGCACACTCCCGGCCACCTGTGCGTCTTCTTTCATGAACCCGAAGTTCTCTTCCTGGCGGACTATGATCTGACCGCCTTCGGGCCCTGGTATGGCGACCGACTGTCCAGCATTGCCGAGACCGAGGCCTCGGTCCGGCGCCTGCAAGGTCTGCCCGCGCGCGTCTGGCTGACCTGCCACGAGACCGGGGTGTTCGAAGCCGCCCCGCCGCCGCTATGGGATTGCTACCTGGATGTCATCCGCCGCCGGCGTGCCGATCTGCTGGCCCTGCTGGCCAAACCCCGCAGCATGAGCGACATTGTTGACGCCTGGATTGTTTACAAACGACCACGCGAACCCCTGGCGTTTTACCGCCATGCCGAGCAGTCCCTGATGGAAAAGCATCTGGAGGAATTAATGACCGCGGGGCGGGTAGTGCAGGAGGGCCGCCGTTATCGACGCACCTGAATCGCTGAAATCATCAGGCATCAAAGGTTTTTAAAAACGTGTTCGCGGCTTCGATCGATCGTTCGATATCCCGAACCAGCACGTCCACATCGGCCTCGATGCGTCCCATTTCAGACCCCAGCGCGCCCACGGCCCAGGCGTTTAGATTGTGCTTGAGATAAAGCACATAGTCGTTCAGGCGGCTCAACACCGGGTCCATCCGGCTGCGGGCCTGCACCATGGCGCGGTGAAGCTGATTGTAGCGCTCGCGCGTCCGCGTCAGGGACTGACGGCTGTTGGAACGGAAAGTGGCATTGGTCATCTGCCCGATTTCGGCCTCCCACTCGACAAACAGGTCCGCGGCAATCTGTTCCACATTATCAATCCGTTCGTCGATGATCGACGCCCGCTGCTCGCAGTCTTCATAGTCGTCTTTCAACTGCAGGTAGACGTTTTCCAGCTCACCGCCCTGGAAACCGGTCAGCTCCTTGATCCGGGTCAGGGCATCCTTGAACTCCTCGGAGGCTTTGGCCTGGTCCTCACGGGCGTTTTCGACCTCGTCTCTCAGGAGGTGGCGTTTTTCCTTTCCGAGGGTTTCCCACATGGAATAATAAGTGCTCCGGCAACCGGACCACAGTAATCCCACCATTACCAAGAGGAATAGAATCGGAAGAATTCGCACCGTTGTTGTTCGCATCGCTCGGAACTCCTTTGAACTGTTTTCTGTTCATCAAATCGCGTGTGGCGTGCACCCGGACCGCAAGACGCCTTGCTGGAATCGGTAAGGAACCGGCCGGCCGTTCCCCGGGCGACCGGGCTATTCCAGCATGTGGTTGAATTCCGTAAGAATGACCGTCATCAGCTCCTGGCCGATGATGATGCCGAAATCGATCATCTGTGGCCCGTATTTTTTCCCCGTATGGCTGCGAAAGGTCGCCTTGATCTCCTCCAGGCGCCGCATGCCGCCAGGGTAGCGGACAACGAAATCCGCCACCGAAGGATTGAAGAAGGCCACCATATCCCACAAGGTGTCGGTGAAGTTGTCCGGCCCCCATCGAAATTTGTCGGCATCATAGAGGCAGTCCGATAAAAAGCAGGCGGCGGCGGTCGGCGGGGTTTTGATCCGTTGAAAGGCTTCGTGATTGCGAATCGCGTAACAGATCTCATCGATCTCATCGCCGTTGAAGGCAAAGGCCGCCAGCACCTCCCGTGCATAGCGCGCGCCTTCAATGGCATGGTCTTTCTGCTTGCGGTGGATATCGTGCAGCAGGCCGGCGGCCTGGCTGACGATGCTGATGCGTTGGATGCGTGTTTCAGCATATCCTGCGCGGCGCCCCTCGATCAGCGAAAGCGCCCCGGCATCCGCCGCAACCTTGAGGGCGTGTTTCATCCCGTGCCCGAAATCGTCTTCCAGCCGTTCGGCCACAAAACCACGCAATTCCAAAAGCAGCGGGTCGTGGTTTAAATAGCGCCGGGCACACGATAGATCGTCGGCATGAACCCGGTAAAAATCAGGCAAGGGCAGGCGCGCGGCGATCTCCCGTGCCTTTTGCTTCAGGATGGCATAGACCGCCGCGGCTTCATCCGGTAAATGCGGTGGTTTATAAACCATGGCCCCTCGTCTCCACCGGTCGGGAGAAAACCGCCGGGATCATCCCCAAAGGGGAACGGCCCATCCGTCTAAAACTTGGCGCGCGTCCCCGACATCGCGCCAACGAAAAAAGGAGATGCATGACGCACCATGCATCTCCCTCTGATCATCGGGCCGTCGTCATGACGGTAAAAATGTAACCCCGGTCGCGCCTGCCACCGGAGGTGGTCAGTCGATCATCGCGTATTCGTAACCACAGACTTTCCACATGCCGTCTTCATTCACCAGATCGACCACTTCGTCCAGGTGATAGGTTTCGCCCATATTCATGATTTTGAGAAAGTAGGCGAATGTCGGATGAATGGCGCGCTTCATGGAACAGGTTACCTGCACCTGGGCTGACGCCTCGTCCTGGGCCAGCACGGCGGCCTGAACGTGAAAAAGCTGCATGCGTGGATAGGCGGCGCTGAATCCTTTGGCACGCGCCTCCCCTTCAACCTCATAAAACACATCGTCCACAAGGTCCTGATCCTCCAGCAGATCACCGCACATGCGCTCGGTCACGGCAGGGGATAATTGATAGAAGGCTTTAGTGAACGCTATCGCCGCCTTCACCGGTGTCTCCTTGGTATCTGCCGCCACCAGTACAACCTGCACCAGTATGCCCAAAAGGACCACCAGCGCCAGGGGAATCCACTTGCGGAACCTATCCATCGATCATGTTCTCCTTTCCCATCGTCAACGAATTGAAACGGCACGCGTCGTGAGGTACCGTCCCCTTATGCATATGAACATGTCGATACCATAGAATAGCCGCCCTGCCAAGACCTCCCGTCGTGTGTTTCGACAAATGTTGATGAATAAAATGCATGCTTAAGATCGAGGGTAATTTGCGATCGAAATGGTAAATGTTGGGCCAAATATTCCTTGACACACTATATATAGTATGAGAGATCTCGACTCGTTGCGAGTCGCCCGGCGGCAGGTCTGCTCCTGCCTGTTTTCCGATCTGACGCCAAACGGATCGCGTCACGAGAAGTATCTTCCTGTTCCTCCTGGGACAGGAAGTCAAAATGCATCGGGCAACCATGCTTTTTGTTTCTTCCTGCTTAGCTTAATATCATCAGCACTGAACGCATCCACGTTCCGCTGTTTTAAATGGACCCAAAAGACTGCCCCGGAGGTTTTCATGACCGAACGATGTCGCTTTGTTTTAACCGAAGACGGACGGCTGGACCTGTCCGCCTATCAATGGGATGACCACCGTTTTACCGATTTGATGACCCGTGCCGGGACAGCGACCACAGATACGGCCATGAGCATCAGCCGCCATTTGCGCAAAGAGATCGACAAGATCGAAGAACGGACCATCACCATGTCGGTCATCGAAAAAATCATCGATGACAAGCTGCAGGAATTCGGACTGGATGCTGCCAATCCCGTCAAGCTCGATGTAAGCGTTTTCAAGAAAAAAGGCCCGATCCTCAGCGGCAACGCCAAAACCGTTCTGGAGCGCCGCTACCTGAAAAAAGACCCCAATGGCAAAGTGATCGAGTCGCCCGATAAAATGTTCCGCCGCGTGGCCCGCCACATCGCCAAAGCGGAATTGGCCTACGGCAGCCAGGAACAGGCCGATGAAATGGAAGACGCCTTCTACGACCTCATGACCGAATTCCGTTTCCTGCCCAACTCTCCGACCCTGATGAATGCCGGCCGCCGGCTGGGACAGTTGGCCGCCTGTTTTGTACTGCCGGTGGAAGACAGCATGGAAGCCATCTTCAACTCCCTGCACCACGCCGCCATGATTCATAAATCCGGCGGCGGAACCGGCTTTTCCTTCTCGCGCCTGCGCCCCAAAGACAGCCGCGTGGGCACCACCGGCGGCGTTGCCTCGGGTCCGGTGTCCTTCATGAAGATCTTCAACACCGCCACCGAACAGGTCAAGCAGGGCGGCACGCGCCGCGGCGCCAACATGGCCATTCTGCGGGTGGATCACCCGGACATCATGGAATTCATCTACTGTAAAAAGGAGCAGGGCTCACTCAATAATTTCAACATCTCGGTTGGCGTCACGGAAGCCTTTATGAAGGCGGTCGAGAATAATGCGGATTACGATCTCGTGAACCCCCGGGACAACAGCGTCACCGGCCAGCTCAACGCCCGTGAAGTTTACGATGCCCTGGTCAAGCAGGCCTGGGACAACGGCGACCCCGGTATTATTTTTCTGGATCGTCTCAACCGCGACAACCCCACCCCCGAACTGGGCGCCATCGAGAGCACCAACCCCTGCGGCGAGCAGCCCCTGCTGCCCATGGAAGCCTGCAATCTGGGCTCCATCAATCTGTCCAAATTCGTCATCCGGGAAAACGATGCCGCCGTGATCGATTTTGATGAACTGCGGGAAACCGTCAAACTGTCCGTTCGTTTTCTGGACGACACCATTGATTGCTCGCGCTATCCGCTGCCGGAAATCGACGCCATGGTCAAAGGCAATCGCAAAATCGGGCTGGGCGTGATGGGCTTTGCCGACATGCTCTACCAGTTGGGAATCCCTTACAATTCAGAAGAGGCCTTGAAAATGGCCGAAGAGGTCATGCGCACCGTTCAGGAAAGTGCCCGGGAAGCGTCCCGCCTTCTGGCGGAAAAACGCGGTCCCTTTCCGAATATCGACAAGAGCATCTACAAGGACAGTGAAAAGAACCAGCTGCGCAACGCCACCACCACCACCATCGCGCCCACTGGCACCCTCAGCATCATCGCCGGCTGCTCAAGCGGCATTGAGCCGCTCTTTGCCCTCAGTTTCGTTCGCACGGTCATGGACAACGACCGCTTGATCGAAGTCAACCCGGTCTTTGAGGCGGTTACCCGGGCACACGGTTTTTATTCCGAAGAATTGATGAACAAGATCGCGCAAAGCGGCTCTATCCACGATTTCGAGGAAATCCCCCTTGAAATTCGCAAGATTTTCGCAACCGCCCACGACGTTTCACCGGAATGGCATATCCGCATGCAGGCCGCTTTTCAGAAATACACCGACAACGCGGTGTCCAAAACCGTCAACCTGCCGCGTGACGCTACAGTGGAAGATGTCAAGAAAATCTATGATCTGGCCTACGATCTGATGTGCAAGGGCGTCACCATTTATCGTGACGGCAGTAAAGAAAACCAGGTGCTGGCCTTCAATCAGAAGGAAGATTCCCGCACTCGTTTCCTGCGCGCCGTGAAGGAGCGGCCGGAAACCCTCGAGGGATTCACTACCCGCATGAAAACCGGGATGGGGCATCTCTATGTCACCGTGACCGAATATGAAGGCCGCCCGTTCGAAGTCTTCGCCACCATCGGCAAATCCGGGCGCTCGACAGCCGCCAAAGCCGAAGCCGTCGGCCGCCTGGTCTCCCTGGCCCTGCGCTCCGGTGTCAAAGTGGGCGATATTGTGAAACAGCTCTCGGGCATCGGCGGTGAATACCCGGTATTTCAGTCCGGAGGGCTGGTGCTGTCCATCCCGGATGCCATTGCCCGAATCCTGGAAAAACGCTACCTGAAGAATCCCAACGGCACCGCGACAGGGTCCCACAGCAAAAGCCTCATGGGTGAAAAATGCCCGGAATGCGATCAGACCATCAGCTTTGAAGAAGGCTGCATGACCTGTCACTTCTGCGGCTTCACCAAATGCGGCTAAAATATTAGTTCATCCTCGAAACAGCAAAGCCGGGAGGGGCATCAACTGATGCCTCTCCCGGCTTTTTTAATTTTATGGTTTTGTAATACGCGATTTCAGGGAAGTACTGGCCTGCGGGGCGGAAGAAAAAGGAACGGCCCGGGGTAAACCCGGGCCGTCTGTCTTTTGGCGATAACGTTTCGCTGGAGAACAATAGGAGATGTCGGTGTCAGTTCAGGTCAGGTGTCGCAGGAGCGCTTTCATCGCACGAAGCAGCATTCAACCATCGGCTCAACAATCGCTTTCAGGCCTAAGAGTTCGTTATCGTCAAAAAGATGGTCCCTGGACGATCCTGCATCAGGATCGAGGGTTTCTTTAGCACAAAATTTCTGAATTGCAAAGGTTTCAGCGCCCTTTATCAGCCCCCCGATACTGGCCATCGTCTCCGCATTCACCAGCGGGCGAAAACAGGTGGTTCGAAACTCATACGGCAACCCGGAAGCCATGATCAGTTGGATGCTGGCTTTGATGGCCGCGGCCGGGTTCTGTCGGCACAGGGACGGCGCATAGTGGTCGGGGTCTGTCTTGACATCCATGGCCACATAATCGATCAGGTTTTCCCGAATCAGGGTCTGCAGCACTTCCGGTACGCTGCCGTTGGTATCCAGCTTGACGGTGTAACCCAATGCGTGGACGGCACGGCATAAATCCGGCAACCCCTTTTGCAGGGTAGGCTCCCCGCCCGTCAGGACGACCCCGTCCAACAGCCCCCGTCGAGCCCTGAGATACGCCAGGACATCACGTTCCGGCACCGACTGATCACGGTCACTCCGGGTCAGCTCAGGATTGTGGCAATAGGGGCAGTGAAAATTGCAACCACTTAAAAAAATAACCGCGCTCAACCGCTCAGGGTAGTCGATCATGGAAACTTTTTGCAACCCGCCGATGTGAACCATGCCGAACAGCCTCTCCTATGAAGCGATTGCCTTCATCGTTTGCGGGGGGATGGGACCGGTCGGTAGCGGTTTGCGGATGGTTTTCCGGAACTCCGATGCCGGGGTCCAGTCGAACGGGCGCCGGTTTTTGTATTCCGCCTGTTTGCCGTCATTCCATTGCTTTACCGGACGGAGGTAGCCCACGATTCGGGAATAGACCTCCGTGGCCTGGCGGCACTCCGGACATTCCGGCTGTTCGCCCTTCAAATAGCCATGGGAGGGACACACACTGAAGGTCGGGGTCAAGGTGAAATAGGGCAGGCGAAACTGTCCGGAAACTTTACGCACCAGGTTTTTGACGGTGCCACTATCGTCCACCATCTCCCCCAGGAAAAGGTGCTGGACCGTACCGCCCGTATATTTGATCTGGAGATCATCCTGATGGATCAGGGTGTCGAAAAGATCGTCGGTATAATTGACCGGGAGTTGTGTCGAGTTGGTGTAGTAAGGCGCGGCACCTTTCCGGTAATCATCTTCATTGGCGCAACGAATGGCCGGGAATTTCTTTTTGTCCAAGCGGCAGAGCCGGTAGGAGGTGCCTTCGGCCGGGGTGGCTTCCAGATTGAAAAGGTCGCCGGTCTCCTCCTGCAGATCGGCCATCGCTTCGCGCAGGTGATCCATCACCCGGATGGCAAAAGCCCGGCCGGCCGGGCTGCCGATGTCGTCGCCCAAAAAGTTCAGGCAGGCCTCGTTCATTCCGACAATGCCGATCGTGGCAAAGTGGTTTTTCCAGAACAGACCGGAACCGGCCTTGATGTCTCTCAGGTAAAACTTGGTGTATGGGTATAGGTTTTTTTCGGTAAACTGTTCCAGAACCTTGCGCTTGATGACCAGGCTGTCACGGGCCAGGCCGACCTGCCGGTCGAGCAGGTCGAAAAATTGTGTTTCATCACCGGCCTGGTAGCCAATGCGTGGCAGGTTGATGGTCACGACCCCGATGGAGCCGGTCAGGGGGTTGGCCCCAAAAAGTCCGCCGCCCCGTTTCCAGAGTTCCCGGTTGTCCAGCCGCAACCGGCAGCACATGGAGCGCGCATCATCCGGGGACATGTCCGAATTGACGAAATTGGAGAAGTAAGGAATGCCGTATTTGCCGGTCATTTTCCAGATGGGTTCCAGGTCGGGATTGTCCCAGTCGAATTCTTCCGTAATATTGTAGGTCGGAATGGGAAAGGTGAAAACACGGCCGCGGGCGTCCCCCGCCATCATCACGTCCGCAAAGGCCCTATTGATCAGATTCATTTCCGTCTGGAATTCGGCATAGGTCGCATCGAGGAGCTCGCCGCCGATAATGACCGGATGATCCTTCAGGGTGGACGGCACATAGAGATCCATGGTGATGTTGGTAAACGGTGTCTGGAAACCGACACGCGTTGGAATATTGATGTTGAAGACGAATTCCTGCAAGGCCTGTTTGACACTCCGATAATCCAGGCCGTCGTAACGCACGAAAGGCGCCAGCAAGGTGTCGAAATTGGAAAGGGCTTGAGCGCCGGCCGCCTCACCCTGCAAGGTATAAAAAAAATTCACGACCTGCCCCAGGGCGGAGCGCAGGTGCCGAGGTGGCGCACTTTCAACTTTGCCAGCCGCCCCGCGAAACCCCTGCAGCAAGAGATCTTTCAGATCCCATCCCACACAGTAGACCGATAGCAGGCTCAGGTCGTGGATATGCATGTCCCCGGCGCGATGGGCCTGTCGGATTTTGGGCGGATAAATACGGTTGAGCCAGTATTCCGTGGTCACATCGGATGAAATGTAGTTGTTGAGGCCCTGGAGAGAGTAGGACATGTTGCTGTTTTCCTTCACTTTCCAGTCCAGTTTGCCAATGTAGTGTTCCACAAGGTCGACATTGGCCTGGGTTGCCATTTGTCTGAGTTGGGCATGTTGTTCGCGATAGAGGATGTACGCCTTGGCAGAGCGATAAAAAGGAGAATCCAGCAATACCCGTTCGACAATATCCTGGATGGCTTCAACCGTGGGTTGCGGCCCCAGCCGCAGCTCGTGGGCCAGCGTCAGCACGCGCAGGGTGAGCTTGCGGGCCTCCCGTGGACCGAATTCATCCGTCGCCTCACCCGCTTTGGTAATGGCCCGGGTTATGTGAGATGAATCAAATTCCTGGACCCGGCCATCGCGCTTCTGAATCGTTTCAAACATAATTTTGGTACTCCGCAGGACGGGGTATCGGCATGCGCCGCCCCCTGAATATCAAATCGGTGATCAGTCGCACGGTGCCAACAACCTGAACCAGGTTTATCCGGCCAACAGGTAGAGACGATACGATCTGTCGCTGTTAGCCTTTATGAGCAACTGATATGGGAAAACGCAGAAAAAGAGATGGTCAAACGTTTCTATCCGGGAAGGCTATTACACAATATGTTGTGGTATGTCAACTTAGAATATCTTTATCTTGATATCTCAAGTTGACCTACCACGTCGGAGAATTGGATCTTGGCGGGTGAAGGGTCGGCCGATCAAGGGGTCACCCAGATATAGTCGGCCACCGCCAGATCCACCTCTGAGCCGACCGAAGCCAGATAAACTGTCCGGAAGGGAACCGGATTCCGGCCATAAGCCCGGTTGGGAACACCATACTTGTTTTGAATGTGGCCGTTTCCAATCACCACCACCATGGGATTTTGTCCAAGTTTGCGGGCAATAGATTCGGCCATGGTATCTTCCCAGGCGCATTGGGCTTCATAAAAATAGTCGAACGATTTGATCTGATGGTGGGGGTTGTCGTTGAACACCGCTTCCACATAGGCGCGGTGCTCATTATTGCTGGTGTCAATTTCAGCAGCGATCATCTGCCGCTCATCAGGCAGGAGATTGTCCAATCCACTGGCACTGATTTTAGGTGGGATCCAAAAGGGGACGTTCAGCCCCACCAATCGCAGACCTTTGGCCTGAATGGTATCGAATATCGGTGCATATAAATCGAAATCGAACCCCCAGCCGGATCGGCGGACATACCAATGAGACTTCTGGATAAAGGCATCACGATCGAGCGTTCCCGCACGCCATTGCGCCAGCACCGGATCGTAGCGATGATCGAACATTTCCATGCCGACGGACAATTCCGGATGCTGTTCCGAAAGCGCTTCGATCAGGCGGGTCTGGACCGCATGGTGTGCCGGGTTGGTATGGGTTTCACCCACATAGACGATACGGGCCGCGGTGAGATCTTTCAGCAGGTCATCGAAGGTCACCGCTTGACCGGTGCGGGCGGAAATAATGGTGTCCGCCGGGTATTTGTTACCGGTGTTTTTGACGGTCAATTGCATGGGCAGGCTGGTGCAGCTGAAGATAAAAAAAAGAGCCGGACAGGCAACGATTGAAAGGAGCCCCAATGGGGTCAGCCGCGTGGGCAGTTTCATAGGCCATGCACTCCGCTTCTTGCATTTTTATGGGTTTCATGCCAGATGTTGAGAACTATCTAAACCCATAAGGCCGACCGCCGCGCGCGTCAAGGCGAACGCTGGAGCAATGATGAGTCAGGATAAAAATCCTGTTTTTCGTAAAGCGATTATTCCCTGGTATGATTCCAGCCGCATGTGCTGGATCCTGATGGGGTTTCTATCAGCCGTCGTTCTGTTTGGCAGCGCCGGTATCGACGAGGCGCTTCACACACCTTCTTTTGCAGGCTATGTCTGGGTACCCTTGGTACTCGTCATCTTAGGGTTGGGCATTATCGGTTCGATTCTGATTCGGCTGCTACGCCGCTACCTGGACAGTTTATCCCGGTAAAATTAACCGTCTTTCCATGCAGGTGTCCGGCCGCATTCGGTGATACTCCGGACACCCTCATGGCGGTCCCGCCTACAATTTCTCGTTCACGTAGCGAATGACCGTGACAAATTGGTCTGCTTCGTAATACCCAAGAAAATTGCGAAGCTTTTTGCCGTCCGCCGACAAGAACCAGTTGTCCGGGACCGGACGAATATTGTACTTCCCCGCCACTTTGGTCTCCTTGTTGGTATTCACACGAATGGCGACGAAATCCTTGTTCAGCATCTTGATGATCGAAGGATTGCGAAAGGTGGTCTGATCCATTTCTTTGCAGAAATTGCACCAGTCCGTATAAAAATGCAGATACACCCGCTTGTTCTCTTTTTTGGCCAGTGACATCCCCTGTTTGTAACTATGCCAGTTGATGTGATCCGCCTTCTGATCCTTTTTGCTGGCCAGAACAACACTGCCGGACAGGGAGAACATAATGATTAACACCGGAATTAATAACAATAATTTCTTCATGAGTCGCACCTCGAATATGGATTATTCCGCCTATGGACGGAACCGGTTACTCAGCCGGCCGCCGGTGCTATCAGCGACCAGAGCATGCCAAAGCGATCAAAGACCAGCGCGAGCCCCAGTCCGATCAGCAGCGTGCCGGCCGCTATGTTGACAAATTGCATGACCCGCCGGGCCTTTTGGAGAAAAACAAGCATCAGGTTGATGAATACCGACATCACCAAAAAGGGTATCCAGAGACCGGCGGAATAAACCGTCAGCAGGGCGATTCCCTCGAGCACGGATTCTTCGCTGCCTGCCAGAATCAGGATAGACCCCAACATGGGCCCGATGCAGGGACTCCATCCGGCCCCGAAGGCCATCCCTACCAGTACCGTGCCCACAATATGGGTCGGTTTTTCCCGAACCTGAACCCGTTTTTCCACTTCCAGGAACGGCAGTCGCAGGAGCCCCGTCAAATGGAGCCCGAAAACAATTATAAGAAGACCGCCGCCAATGCGGATGAACTGGTAATAACGCGTTGCCAGCCCGCCTAGAAATGAAGCCGATGCGCCCAGCAGAATGAAAATTAAGGAAAACCCCAGCCCGAAAGCCATGGTGGCCACGATCACCTTGCGCCGAACGCTGCCGCCAGCCTGCTTGCCAGTCAGTTCCTCGAGCGAGTAGCCCGTGATGAATGTAAAGTATGCTGGAATCAGTGGCAGTATACATGGCGAAAAAAATGATAGCAGCCCCGCAGCAAACGCCGCTGGATATGTAAGGGTTTCGTCAAGCATCATATCACTTTCGATTACAATGGCATCCGCCGGTTTATAGCTACCTGCTCCCCAGTCTTACCCGGGGATTGGATTGCGCTGCCCGCGTAACCGAAAGCACGCATCGTTACGGAAATAAAAGCAGAGCAAATTACATGCCGGGAGGCCATATGTCATTTTGTTAATAGATTTCAGCTACTCATCATATTTCATATCTCGTATTGCGGTGAAAGCCTGACAAAATATGTCACGTTGAGTGACAAAAGGCGTCACAGATTTGACGATTGCATCACGGCGGTCTTTACTGAATTGCCACCGTGTTTTTTCCGATAAGGTGTGGACTGGGCAATATCCGCGATCGGGCAAAACTCACCTCCCCCGTTGAAAAGCTACACCGAATCATACCATGATTCAAGTGTCCGCCCCGTGCAACCGCCCTGCAACAATCAATCCTGCCATTCACCAGCCCAGGTCTTCGAGAATGAAAACCCTTGACTTATAGGCGAATATCGTCAAAATTTATGAGGTTATGTCGTCGTTGCACGCTCGGCAGACCATCCCGCAATCGATTGACCGAAAAAACATGCAAGGATTAGATGATCATGGCGATGCTCGGCTATTTCCTCGGTGCCCTGGCCACCGTTTTAAACATTGTGTTGACCCTTTATATGTGGATCATCATTGCCCGTGCCGTCCTGTCATGGGTAAGCCCTGACCCGTACAACCCCATCGTGCGGTTTATTTACAGCATCACCGAACCCGTGCTGTCCCAAATAAGGCGGCGGCTGCCGGTAAGCTTCAGCGGCATTGATTTTTCACCCATCGTCGTATTTCTCGTCATCATCTTTCTACAAAATTTTGTGGTGAACTATCTGGCCCATTTGGCACAGCGTTTGCTGTAACGATCGGGCCGGCAGAGGAGGTCGATATGAAACTCACACCGCTGGATATTCAGCAACAGCAGTTCATGGTGCGTTTCCGCGGCTTTGATGTACGCGAGGTAGATCTCTTTTTGGAGCAGATGGCCGGCGCTTTCGAACAGCTCGCGCGTGAGAATGAAGCCCTCAAGGAAGAAATTCTTCGCCTGCGACGGGAGAGCCAGGGATTGAAAAAGCGGGAAGAAACGTTTCGCCGCGCGATGCTTCATTCCCAGAAAGTCCTGGAGAGCATGAAAGAAAATGCCGAGAAACAGGCGGAGTTGATCATCGCGGAGGCTGAAATTAAAGCCGATAAAATTATCCATCATGCTCAGAATCGTTTGAACCACCTTCAGGAAGACATCACCGAGCTGAGACGTCAGCGGGTGCAAATCGAAGTGGAAATCAACGCCGTCATCGATGCCCATGCCAAACTGCTCAAAATCAGCCAGGAAAGCATGCGAACGGCGGATGCCGACAATGCAAAAGTAGCGATCCTGAGCAGCAACGCGCCCTGACGGCTCACCACCGTCTCGAACCGCTATTTACAAAAGTACACGAATTGTCCGGGAAATGACCGCAACCCTGTTCCTTGGCTGATTCACCGGTCCAACCTATCAGGAGACATGCATGGCCAAAATTGATGCTTTTTTTAAACTTTTAAACGAACAGGGCGCCTCCGACCTCCATCTGGCCTCGGGTCAGCAGCCGGCGCTGCGGGTCCGCGGCGAAATCGAACGCATTAAATACAAGCGGTTAAACAGCGACGATCTGCGGGGGATGCTCTATGAAATCACCCCTGAAGACAAGATCAAGGTGTTCGAAGAAACCGGCGATATCGACTTCGGCTACGAAATTCCGGGCCTGGCCCGTTATCGCTGCAATTTTTTCATGCAGAAAAACGGTGTTGCCGCCGTCTTCCGGGAAATCCCGGATACGATCATGACCTGTGAACAGCTCGGCCTGCCGCCGGTTATCGGCAAATTGGCCTCGCTGCCGCGTGGACTGGTCCTTGTGACCGGCCCAACGGGTTCCGGTAAATCTACCACCCTGGCGGCGATCGTGGACGAATCCAACCGCACCCGCAAAGACCACATCATCACAATCGAAGATCCGATCGAGTTCGTTCACCAAAGCCAATCGTGTATTGTCAACCACCGGGAGGTCGGCCTCCACACCAAGACTTTTTCAGCAGCATTGCGGGGCGCGCTGCGCGAAGACCCGGACATTATTCTGGTGGGCGAAATGCGCGATCTGGAAACCATGTCGCTGGCCATCGAGGCGGCCTCGACGGGCCATCTGGTGTTTGCCACCCTGCATACCCCCAGTGCACCGAAAACCGTTGACCGTATCATCGAAGTTTTTCCTCACGACCAGCAGGCCCAGACCCGTTCGACCCTGTCGGACGGTTTGCGTGCCATCGTGGCCCAGGTGCTTTTCAAACGGGTCGACATCAAAGGACGCTGCGTGGCTCTGGAAATCCTGATTGCCACGGCCGCGGTGCGCAACCTTATCCGCGAGGCAAAAACCCACCAGATTCCATCCATGATTCAAACCGGTAAAAAATACGGCATGATTCTGCTGGACGATGCCATTATGGACCTGCTGAACAAAGGCATGATCAGCGCCGACGAAGCCTACATGAAAGCCAATGACAAAGGACGATTCCGGCCGCTGCTGAACAGCCCACCCGCTGATTTTACGGAAGCTTAGTGCCGGGCATGGCAGCACCATGGTGCCGGCTGAAACCGGCGCCATTCCCATGGATGAGGAAAGGGTCATCGCATGCGAAAGAACGAAACAGATCACATCCTTACCCGAATGCTTGACTCCCACAAGAACGTCTCCGATCTCAATCTTACTGTGGGCAAGCCGCCCCAGGTCGAGAGTTCCGGCGTGCTGCTGCCGGTAGAAATGCGCCCCCCCATCACTGAATTGACGCCCTTTCAAACCGAAGTCATGGCCTTGAATCTCATCAACGGCGATCGGCGACTGACCCGTGACCTTCTGGAAAAAGGCTCTTGCGATCTGTCCCATAGCCTGCCGGGTAAAGCCCGGTTCCGCGTCAATATTTTTTCCCAGACCGGCAATTATTCGATCGTACTGCGGAAACTGGAGTCCAAAGTCCCGACGATCAAGAGCATGAACCTGCCGGAATCGTTTTATGACATTGCCAAAGAGAAGAACGGGATCGTCCTGTTTACCGGTGCCACCGGATCCGGTAAAACCACTTCACTGGCGGCCATCCTGGACAAAATCAATGAAGAGCAATCCGTTCATGTGGTAACACTGGAAGATCCGGTGGAATATCTTCATCCGCATAAAAAAAGCACGTTTAACCAGCGCGAGCTCGGGCTGGATTTCGACAGCTATGCCAACGGGCTGAGGGCAGCCCTGCGGCAGGCCCCCAAAGTCATTCTGGTCGGCGAAATGCGTGACCGGGAAACTGTGGAAATCGGCCTCAGCGCGGCGGAAACCGGCCATCTCGTATTTTCGACCCTGCATACCGTGGATGCCGGCCAGACCATCAATCGTATTCTCGGCATGTTTTCGACGGAAGAAGAAAACCAAGTCCGCATCCGTATGGCGGATACCATCCGATGGGTCGTCGGCCAGCGCCTGTTGCCTAAAATCGGTGGGGGCCGGGTCGCCGCATTCGAAGTCCTGCGTTCGAATATTCGCGTGAAAGACAGCATCCTGAACGGCGAATCCGAAGGAAAATCCTTCTACGAAATCATTCAGCAGGGGGCCGCCTTCGGTATGTCCACCTTCGATGAATTCATCGTGCACCTGTTCGAGCAGGGCCTGATTTCCCAGGAAACAGCCATGGCCTATGCCTCACGCAAGGGTATCGCCGGACGCGGCATCGACATGGTCAAAGCCGCCCGGGGCGAGGCCACCACCGATATCGACCGACTCGAAATCGACCATCAGTATCGTAAGAGCACCCGGCGCTGAAACCAGGCCGGGTGAGGCCGTCTCACCCGGGAACTGCGGCACAAGGCCGCAGCGAACCCCGATAAAGGAGAAGCGGAATCATGGAGGTTGTTTGTGAATCCTGCCAGGCGCGATTCAATGTGCCTGACGACAAGATCCCGGCGGGCAAGAGCATCCGTGCGGCTTGCCCCAAGTGCAAGAACAAAATCACGATTCCGGCCAAAGATGCCGCCGCGCCCCCTGCCCCGGCTGGGAAAGGCGCCGGCGAGGAAGCTTACGACGCGGCCGAGAAACCCTTCGATTTTATCGAAGAAGATGCCCTGACGGCACTGATATGCGAGCCGGATCCGGCCATCCGGGACAAGGTCGCCTCCGTCCTGGAGCTGATGGAGTATCACCTGACCACCGTCAGCAGTACCCGGGAAGCGCTTAAAAAAATGCGCTACCACAATTACAATGTGGTGGTCGTAAACGAATCGTTTGATACCAGCACACCCGAAACAAATGGCGTTCTGCTCTTTCTGGAACGGCTTCCCATGACCACCCGGCGCGAATTGTTCGTCTGCCTGATCACCAGCCGCTATCGCACGATGGACCATATGCTCGCGCTGAATAAAAGCGTCAACATGATCCTCAACGCCAAAAACATTAACGATTTTGGGAAAATCCTCAGCACGGCCATTACGGAAAACGATATCTTCTACCGGGCTTACAAGGAAACCGCCAAACGGGCGCGGGGGTTTTAATGCCACCCCAAAGCGATTATGGCTGCAGCGACTACCGCACCGAAATGATTTTGGTCGGTTTACGGGCACGGCTCCAGCAAGACAACCTGACCGACGAAGAACGCCGCAAGCTTGAAAACGAATTGAGCGATCTGGAAAAAGACTTCTACGGCTGATCCTCTCAGGCCGCCACACTTTCCACCGGGAAAACATGCCATTTCCCACCATACGGCAACTTGACAAAAAGCTCTATCTGATCTCCCTGTCACCCCCGCTCCCGGGATTTGACCAGTTCATCGGCGTCTGGCTGCATACCGGCCCTCCCGCCCTCCTGGTCGATGTCGGCCCTTCCGCAACCAGTGATGCCCTCTTGGGAGCATTGGCAGATCTTGGGATTCGCCACCTGGATTATCTGCTGCTCACCCATATCCATCTGGACCATGCCGGCGGTATCGGGGAGATTGCCGCCGCGTTTCCGCAAGCGGCCATCGTGGCTCATGCACAAGGCTTGCCCCATCTGGCCCAGCCGGACCGTCTGTGGCAAAGTTCGTTGAAATCGTTGGGGCGCACGGCCGAAGCATACGGTGCCATGCGGGCGGTGGCGCCGCACCGTCTGGTGGATGCAACCGCGCTTGATGTGACTGGCATTCAGGCCATTCCAACCCCGGGCCATGCGCCTCACCACGTCAGCTACACCATCGGAGACACCTTGTTTGCCGGAGAGGCCGGCGGCGTGTGCCTCGCCGGCAAGCGCCCGGAGCCGTATATGCGGCCCGCCACGCCGCCACGGTTTTTGCTCGAAGTCACCCTCGAAAGTTTGGACCGGCTGATCATACGGCGTCCGCAAAAAATCGTTTACAGCCACTTCGGGTTGTTCTCGGAAGCGAAAACACGGCTGCAAATGCATCGTTGCCAATTGCTGCTCTGGCAACGCATTATCGGCAAGGTGCTGGTAGACGCCGCCCCAGATGAGTGGCTTCAGGTCAGCCTGGATCGTCTGCTGCAAGACGATTCGCACCTGGTGGCGATCAACACCATGGACGCCCAGGCACGCGCGCGAGAGGAAGGGTTCCTGCGCAACAGCATTCGAGGATTTATCGGTTATCTGCAGGAAACGCCTGTCAATACCGCCACGACGGGCTGACATATATCATTCGGCCAGCGGGACCGACGATTGTTCCGTCGGCCGACCCGGTCAACCCGCCATGCGACGAATGTCGGCATGCCGGAAACAATCCAGGGTGTGGTCGTTCACCATGCCGATCGCCTGCATTAGCGCATAGCAGATAACCGGACCGACAAACTTGAACCCGCGTTGTCTCAAATCACGGCTCATGGCTTCGGAGACGGGTGTAGCCGCCGGCACTTCGGCCGCGGACGGCCAACGGTTCTGCTGCGAGCGACCGTCGACAAACTGCCAAATGTAGCGGTCGAAGGAATCATAGGCTTCCTGCACCTTGAGAAAGGCGCGGGCATTGGTCACGGCGGCCGTTAATTTGCTGCGGTTGCGCACAAGCCCCGGATTCTGCATCAGCATTGCGATACGGTCTTCGCCGTAGCGCGCCACACGGACGGGGTCGAAGGCATCCATGGCCCGACGGTACGCCGGCCGCTTTTTCAGTATGGTCAACCAGCTCAATCCCGCCTGGGCGCCCTCCAGGACAAGAAATTCAAACAGGCGGCGATCATCGTGCACCGGAACGCCCCATTCCTCATCATGATAGGCAATATACGCCGCATCTGACGTCACCCATGCACATCGCTTCGGCATGCGCGTTTTTTCCTTTCAATCGCAGTTTACCAAGGGTTATTCCAGGGAAAGCGGGTGTGGCGGGAAAGGCCCAACCGGGATACCATCAGCGCTATCGGTCAGCTTTTCGAGTAAGCACGCCATACAAACAGGGGAGATCGAAAGTGATTCGTCATCCCTTCTAATCGTTCATGGCGTCACTGATAATACGCAACCCCTCCAGGGTCAGGGTCGCGTCGACCTCTTCGATGGATTCCGCGACATCTTTCATCAGCGGTGCCAGGCCACCGGTGGCGATCACCTTCGGTGAGCCCCCCATTTCCAATGCCATCCGCCGCACCATGCCGTCCACGAGACCGGCATAGCCGAAAATGACGCCCGCCTGGATCGACCCGGCCGTATCTTTTCCAATAACGGCCGGCGGCCGGCGGAAAAGATCCACCCGGGGAAGCTTGGACGCTTTCTGGAAAAGCGCCTCGGAGGCAATCTGGATGCCGGGACTGATGGCACCGCCCAGGTACTCTCCCGCCTCGGAAATCGCGTCAAAGGTGGTGGCCGTGCCAAAATCAATAATGACCAAACTGCACCGATAGCGGTGATAGGCGCCCACCGCATTGACGATCCGGTCCGCCCCCACATCGGCAGGATTGTTGTAGAGAATCGGCATGTGGGCACAATGCCGGGGGTCGACCCACTGGGGTGCATGGCCCAGATACTTGCGGCAGAAAGCCTCCAGAATCGTCATCATGGGGGGCACGACACAGGATATCACCGTTTTCCGGAAGCTCTTGGGGTCGATCCCGCTCAAATTCAGCAAATTGGTCACCAGGACATTGAATTCGTCTTCAGTGACATTCTGTTCCGTCCGAACCCGCCAGTCCTGAACCAGCGTCGTTCCGTGATAAACGCCCAGCACGGTATTCGTATTGCCCACATCGATGACAAATATCATGGGATCATTCCGCTCCTTGGGCGTCACCTGAAGGCTCGGCACCGGCAGTCCGGATGGCGTCGATAATTTTAAGGGTCGCGCGGGTCTCGGCAACTTCGTGCACCCTGACGATATGGGCTCCCTGCAACGCAGATGCCGCGACGGTGGCCTGGGTACCGGTGGCCACGATCGGCAGATCCGCCCGA
Organism: Desulfobacteraceae bacterium; assembly: GCA_014237395.1. GTDB lineage: Bacteria > Desulfobacterota > Desulfobacteria > Desulfobacterales > UBA5852 > JABZFP01. The sequence goes on from JABZFP010000029.1 coordinate 395,791, forward strand.
ATATCTTGTTCGCCGGGCGGTTTTAGGAGATGACGAATGAACGCTTTACGCGAAGCGCCCACCAGGATCGGGCAGTTCAGGGCCTGCAACACCTGCAAGCGGTGCAACAGCTGCAAATTGTGCCTGAACGTTTTACCGAAGCCGATGCCGGGATCGACAATGATGCGTCGAACATCGATGCCCCCCTGAACCGCCCTTTCGACCGCCTGGCGCAAAAAGGTGACCACCGCATCGACCACGTCGTCATATTCCGGATCGACCTGCATGGTTTTGGGAGTTCCCAGCATGTGCATGAGGATGATAGGAACATCGGAGGTCACCGCCACGCCCGCCATGGCAGGATCGACCCGCAGGGCACTGACGTCGTTGATGATGGATGCGCCGGCCTCCAATGCCTGCCGGGCGACTTCCGCTTTGGTGGTATCGATGGAAATCGGGATGGTCCCGCGGCGGGTCAGCGCCTCGATGACTGGAATAACCCGCCCCAGTTCTTCCTCCGTCGACACGGCGTCGGAGAAAGGGCGGGTGGACTCCCCCCCGATATCGAGGATATCCGCCCCCTCGTCCATCAGCCGAAGCCCCTGGGCAATCGCGTCGTCACATGCCAGAAAACGGCCCCCGTCCGAAAAAGAATCCGGGGTCACATTCACGATGCCCATCACAAGTGTTCTTGGGCCCAGGGTTAACCGATGATCACCCCAGACCATCTGGTAGGCTGTCATCCTTTGTCGTCGCTCTTGTCGTCGCTCTCGTCGTCACCGGAAGGCTCCGCAGCCGAATCTTCGGTCGTGTCCTCGGCATCCGATGCCGATACTTCTTCTGGAGATTCTTTCACCTTCTCGCTTTTTTCCGGCGCCGGCGTGGGAATAGGTTCGTGCTTGGAGGGAAAATCAAAGTCGGGCCGCATCTCCAGAATGATCGCATCCAGTTCGCTTCCCATGACCGTTTCCTTCTCCAACAGGACTTCCGAAAGGCGGTGCAGGATATCGATATTTTCTTTCAGGACCGATTGAGCTTTATCGTAAGCATTATCGATGAATTTCGTGATTTCTTCGTCGATGCGCCGAGCGGTTTCTTCCGAAAAATCGCGATGCTGGGCGATTTCACGACCGATAAAAATATGCTCTTCGTCTTTGGCGTAGGACAACGGGCCAAGATCGCTCATCCCCCAGGACCGCACCATTCGACTCGCCAAATCGGTCGCCATTTTGATGTCGCCGGCCGCGCCGGTGCTGATGCGGTTGAAAATCAGCTCCTCGGCCACCCGGCCACCGTATGCCACGGACAACTCACTCTGCAGCTGGTCCTTGTACTTGAAGTCACGTTCTTCGGGCAGAAACCAGGTCACGCCGGCGGCACGGCCGCGCGGGATGATCGTCACCTTGTTGACGGCGTCGGTGAAGGGCAGAAAGCGGGCCACCAGCGCATGTCCGGCTTCGTGATATGCCGTGGTTTTCTTGTCTTCCTCCGAAATCACCTTGGATTTGCGCTCCAGGCCCATGTAAACCTTGTCCTTGGCCTCCTCGAAATCCATCATGCCGACCCGTTCCTTGTCCTGCTTGGCAGCCAGCAAGGCCGCTTCGTTGACCAGATTTTCCAGGTCTGCACCGGAAAAGCCGGGGGTCCCTTTGGCCAGCGTGAGAGGATCGACATCCGGAGCGATGGGCGTTTTCTTCATGTGAACCCGCAGGATTTTCTCGCGCCCCTTGATGTCCGGCAGCGAAACCACCACCTGGCGATCAAAACGGCCGGGACGCAGCAGGGCCGGGTCAAGCACATCGGGGCGGTTGGTGGCCGAAATCAGGATGACCCCCTCGTTGGACTCGAACCCATCCATTTCAACCAGCAGCTGGTTCAGGGTCTGTTCCCGTTCATCATGGCCGCCGCCCAGTCCGGCACCCCGGTGCCGTCCGACCGCATCGATTTCATCGATAAAAATGATGCAGGGCGCATTTTTCTTGCCCTGGACGAAAAGGTCGCGAACCCGACTGGCCCCCACCCCCACAAACATTTCGACAAAATCAGACCCGCTGATCGTGAAAAACGGTACGCCGGCTTCACCGGCGATCGCGCGCGCCAGCAGCGTTTTGCCGGTTCCCGGAGGTCCCATCAGCAGAACCCCCTTGGGAATACGTCCCCCCAGGCGGGTGAATTTTTTAGGATCGCGCAGAAAGTCCACGATCTCGCCAAGTTCTTCCTTGGCTTCATCGATGCCGGCCACATCTTCGAATGTGACCTTGGCGGACTGGTCGGAATTCAACCGCGCCCGGCTTTTGCCAAAACTCATGGCCTTGCCGCCGCCGGACTGCATCTGCCGCATGAAAAAAATCCACACCCCGATGAGGATGAGCATCGGGAACCAGGACACCAGCACCGACATGTACCAGGGAGATTCGGCCGGTGGCTTGGCGCCGATATGGACGCCTTTGCTCCTCAACGTTGCGATCAGATCCGGATCATCCGGCGCGTAGACCTTGAAGCGATCGCCCTGGGTGTCTTTCACCGTCAGTTCCTGGCCTTGAATAACGACTTCGTCAACACGCTCGTCGGCCACCATGGCCAGGAACTCGGAATAGCTGACCGGTGTTTCTGCAAGACGCTGTTCGCTGAATATCTGGTAGAGCATCACGAACATCAGCGTAATGACGATCCAGAGCGACAAGTTTTTATAAAACGGATTCAAAAGATAGACCCTCCTGCAAAAAGGTTCGATAACACGTTAAATCGAGTAAAAATAACCATCTTGTGCGGATAGGCAACCAGACATTTCGACCTTCAGCCAACGCCTTGTGGAAGGTGAAATTTTACCCACCTCGCTTTGACGCAACCCGGCGACCCAGAGAAGGCTGTCGCCGCAAAGCAACATGGGGTAACGCGGTCGGTCTTCCCGTGGAATTTTTCGGTCAATAAAAATTTTTTTCACTTTCTGTGTGCCGTTCAACCCCAAGGGCACCAGGCGATCCCCCGGGCGGAAATTGCGGACCATCAGGGGAAAGCGTAGTTGATCCATATCAAAAAAGGCGGTTTGCTGTCCAGTTCCGTAGACATCTTCGGGCGGCCGGGTTTCCAGCAGTGAAAATGTCATTGTGATGCCGCTTTCGCCGATGGGAAAACACCCCGGTGACGGGATCCGGCATTCAAACGCGGCAGCCCTCGGGAAAGTTCGGGGGAGGCGCCCTGTCGTCCGGTTGCGGGGCAAGTTCATCACATGGAGCCGATTCCCCTGACCGCGCATCACAAGACCGTCGGGCAAATCACAGGTTCCGCGCGCAGGGCCCTGCACGGCAAATTCGCGCGCGGCCTCCAGAGGAACAAACCCCATACGCCGCAAATCACCCTTGCAGCGCTGTATCGCCGCCCGTAAAACACGCCGCTGCAAGGCCGGGCTGCAATCCGCCAGGCCTCCACGGTCCAGCACCAGCACCGCGCCTTGATCGGCAAGGGTCAGCATCCGCAGCCTCTCCGCCGCAACGCCCTCCAGCCAGACCTCTTCGTCACGCATCAGTTGTGCCATTCGGCTCAACCCCTCGATCAGGGCCGGGTTGTATTGTTCCTTGAGCAGCGGCAGCAGGTGGTGCCGTATGCGATTGCGCAGGAAACGAACGTCCGTGTTGCTCTCGTCGGTCACTGTGGCGACCGCGCTTCGCGCTATAAAGGCCAGGATAGCCGCGCGGGAAGTACGAATAAGGGGACGAATAATGGTCGTGGCGCCGCCGGAAACAGGGCGTTGCGGCGGAATGCCGGCCAGCCCCAACGGGCCGCTGCCGCGCAGCAGGCGCATCAGCACCAGCTCAGCATCGTCGTCCTGGTGGTGCCCCAACGCGATCCGGTTGAACCCGCCCGCCATGGCCGCACGTTCCAGGAAACGATAGCGCACCTCGCGGGCAGCCTCTTCCGGGCTCACCCGGTGGGCTTGCCGAAAGGCCTCGGCCGACTCAGTTTCCGTGACGAGCCAAACGTCCAGGTGATCGGCCAGGCCAGCCGCATGCCGGGCATCGCGGGCGGCCCGGTCGCCTCTCAGACCGTGATTCAGGTGCGCGGCGCCGATGGTAATGGACAGCCTGGCGCGCAATTGGTGAAGACCGAGTAATAAGGCAGTTGAATCGGGGCCGCCGGACAATCCCACCAGCACCCGGTCGCCCGGCTGCAGCATGCCATGGGTCGCTATCGTTTTCTCGATGGCCCGGATCAGCGGATCGCGGGTTGGGTCGTCATTCGTCCGCATGGGGATAATCAGACCTTTGGAAAGCTCCGGCTGACAGCAGCATCAGCTAATGTGTGGTAATCAGTTATGATTTGATTAGGGCGGCCATGGGGCGAAGTCAACCCAATTTGATCGCCGGGAGGCGACTTTTTACTTGCAAATCATCCCGGACTTGTCGATACTATACCTCTATCGACGTGGGAGAATGGCCCCGCACGGATTGATTCCGGCCGGGCACCGACGTTTTATGGCCGGACCCCGCGCAACAGACGCTTACGAACCTCGTCAGATCCGGAAGGAAGCAGCGATAAGTAAGGCTGGCTGTGTCGCGGGATTTCCGGCCATTCCGTTATTGGCGTCACGGTTTCAACCCCCGCCCAACACCGTCTGAAACCCCCATCGGACACCTGATCACGACACACCGCCGACATCGGCTAAACCCCCGTTAATCACAGGCTTATCGCCTTGACATCAATCCAACACGTCTTATTATTTTAGCGTTGCAAGCATCCGGGCAACAAAATGCCGCTTTCGGATTCCGGAAGCGGTGATTGTTTATGGTTGCCGGGCTTTGTATTGGAAACAACCCGCTTTCTGAACACGGCATAAAGGGAATCAAGCAAGGAGAACCAACAGCGTTATGACAGAAAAGGAATCGATGGATAACGTGGCCGAAACCGACCAGGCCGAAGCGGATACGACGCCGCTTGATTCGGATTTAGAGGACGCGTCATCCCAAGCCCCCCTCCACGGCAATGATCAGGCAACGGATAGTGAAGAAGGAACCGAAAACCTGAGCGCCCCCCCCCAATCGCTTGAAGAAAAGTTGCAGGCTGCTGAAAGGCAGGCCCAGGAAAATCACGAACGGTTCCTGCGTGCGGCCGCGGAACTGGACAACTTCCGCAAACGAAAAGAGCGTGAAGTCAGCGATTTGAGGAAATACGCCAATCAAATGCTGCTGCGGGAGTTGTTGGGCGTGGTGGACAACCTTGAGCGGGCGTTGGCCGCCTCCCTGGAAAACAGCGAACCCGAAGGCCTCAGGGAAGGCGTTGAAATGACGCTGAAAGAGCTTTTGAAAATATTTGACCAGTTCAAGGTCACGCCGATCGAAGCGCACGAGCAGCCGTTCGATCCCAACCATCATGAAGCGGTCATGCAGGAGCCCAGTGACGCCTTCCCACCCAATACGGTGGTCAAGGAGTTGCAGAAAGGGTACATGCTTCGCGATCGATTATTGCGTCCGGCCATGGTTGTCGTTTCCAAATAATAGACTTATTTTCGAGCGAACTGCGACGAACGCGGCGCTCCAGACCATAAATTTTGACAGCTTACTACGCGACTTTTAAGGAGGATAGACGAAATGGGCAAAATTATCGGAATTGATCTCGGCACCACCAATTCTTGTGTCGCCATCATGGAAGGGGGGGAAGCCAAGGTCATTACCAACCCGGAAGGCGGGCGCACCACGCCGTCCACGATCGCTGTCAGCGACAGCAACGAACGGCTTGTCGGACAGATCGCCAAACGCCAGGCTATTACCAATCCTGAAAATACCGTTTTTGGGGTCAAGCGGCTTATCGGCCGCAAGTTCGACTCCAAAGAGGTGCAGCAGGACATCGGCATTCTGCCCTATAAGATTGAAAAAGCCAGCAACGGCGATGTGCGCATCAACCTGAAGGGCACCCGCTACAGCCCGGCGGAAATTTCATCCTTTATTCTGTCCAACATCAAAAAAACAGCCGAGGAATATTTAGGGGAACCCGTCACGGATGCGGTTATCACGGTACCGGCCTATTTCAACGACAGCCAGCGCCAGGCCACCAAGGACGCCGGCAAGATCGCCGGCCTGAACGTTCAACGCATCATCAACGAACCCACCGCGGCCTCCCTGGCGTATGGTCTGGACAAGAAGGCGGAGGAAAAAATCGCCGTCTTCGACCTCGGCGGCGGCACCTTTGATATTTCCGTTCTGGAAATTGGCGAAGGCGTCTTCGAAGTCAAGGCCACCCACGGCGACACCCATCTGGGGGGTGAGGATTTCGATCTCCGGGTCATCGAGTACCTGGCTGAGGAATTTAAAAAGGACCAGGGAATCGATGTCCGTAAGGACAAAATGGCCCTTCAGCGCCTCAAGGAAGCGGCTGAAAAGGCCAAAATGGAGCTGTCGACCTCGATGGAAACCGAAGTCAACCTGCCGTTCATCACAGCCGATGCCAGCGGCCCCAAACATATGAATATCAAGCTCACCCGGGCCAAACTGGAAGCGCTGGTGGCCGACCTTCTGGACAATCTGGAAGGCCCCTGCCGGACCGCCATGAAAGAATCCGGGCTGACCCCCAACGAGATCAACGAGGTTATTCTGGTGGGCGGCATGACCCGCATGCCGGCGGTCCAGGAGCGCGTCAAAAAAATCTTCGGCAAGGAGCCCCACAAGGGCGTCAACCCGGATGAAGTCGTCGCATTGGGCGCCGCCATTCAGGGGGGTGTCCTGCAGGGGGATGTCAAAGACGTCCTTCTTCTGGATGTGACCCCGCTTTCCCTGGGCATCGAAACGCTCGGTGCGGTCATGACCAAGCTGATCGAAAAAAACACCACGATCCCCACCCGCAAAAGCCAGATCTTCAGCACGGCCGCCGACAGTCAGCCGGCCGTCTCCATCCATGTGCTTCAGGGTGAGCGCGAAATGGCCAGCGGCAACAAAACGCTGGGGCGGTTCGAGCTCGTTGGCATTCCCCCGGCGCCGCGCGGAGTGCCCCAGATCGAAGTAACCTTCGATATCGATGCCAACGGCATCGTCAGCGTCTCGGCCAAAGACCTGGCCACGAACAAGGAGCAATCCATCCAGATCACGGCCTCCAGCGGCCTTTCCAAGGAGGAAATCGATCAGGCGGTCAAAGACGCTGAAATGCACGCCGATGAGGATCGCAAGAAAAAGGAGCTCGTGGAGGCACGCAATCAGGCCGACTCATTGATTTATTCCACCGAAAAATCCATTAAAGATTTGGGTGACAAGGTGGACGAAGCCGTTAAAAAGAAGGCCCAGGACGCTATCGAGCCCTTGCGAAAAGCGATGGAGGGCGAAGATCCGGAAGAAATCAAACGCCTCAGTGAAGCCTTGACACAGGCCTCTCACAAACTGGCGGAAGCCATGTACCAGCAGGCCTCTCAAGATGGCGCGGCCGGTGCGGAAGGCGGGCCGCAGGGAGGGCCCCAGCAGGGTGCCGCAGGCGGCCAGCAGGATGACGTGGTCGATGCGGATTTCGAAGAAGTCAAAGAAGACGATAAAAAATAGCAGCGCTTATCACCAGAAAACGCCCTGCAGCCTGTTGTTGCTGCAGGGCGTTTTCTATTTGGATCGCCGGATGGCCCGGGCCTTCAGACCTCAATTGAAAATGGCCGGATCCGACAGTGCACTTGTCAGGGGTTCGCAAACACTTTCTGCAGCAAGTCGGTCACCCGGGCCGCCGGATCCTGCCGGATTTTGGCTTCCTCTTCCGCCACCAGGACGAACAGGCCCTCCAGGGCCTGGGATGTCACATAGTCATCCAGATCCACCAGCCAGTCCGACAGGAACGGTATGGCTTCCGCCCCGGTCTGCAAGGTGTGGTATTGCTGGGTGACCCCCACCGATTCCATGCTCTGGTGCACCAGCGGTTTAAAAACCGCCGTCAGTTGATCGGTCGTCTTGTCCTGAAAATACAGCGTGGCTTCGTTGTCCCCGCCATTCAGGATACGCTGGGCATCATCGAACTCCATCTGTTTGATGGCATCCCAGAAAATCGACTGGGCTTCCGGGGCCGCCTGCTCGGCGGCCCGGTTCATGCTGAGGACAAAGGCATCCAGCTGATCGCCCATGCCGGCCGCCCGCACCAGTGCTTCTGTCTTAGCCATGGATTCCGGCAGTGGAATTTTAATCTTTGGATTATTGAGATAACCATTTTCCTGGCCGGCCAGTTGGGTGGCCTGGGCGGTGCCGATCTCCAGCGCCTCCTTCAACCCATTGACGATGTCGGCATTTTCGAGTTGGTCGCCGCCACCGACCGAATCGATGGTTTTTTTGAGAACATCCGTCCATCCGCCCACAGCATTTGAAACGCTCCAGGGGCTGCTAAAAACAAACAAGACCAAAAGCAACCGTATCGTTTTCATCACATATTCCTTTTTTATGGAGTTATCGTCGGGTGTTCCCCGCCAAGGCATATCGGCCATAGCAAAGTTCAGCGGCCCTGCGGCAACTCAAACGCCGTGGCCGTCATTGTCGTGGTGGTCCATTGCGACGTCTGGCGAAAGGGTTGTGCCCGATGGCGGCACTTGGCGCGACCGCAGATCGGGCAATTTTCCTTCTGACAGGGGTCCATGTGCACCAGCACACTTTCAGCGCCCGGCACTTCCGCCAGGATGGCTTTTTCCAGATCGTCCGCTTCGCGGTGGGCGTCTTCCAGCATCATTTCACGGGGCAGAATCAGATGCAGGTCGACATGAATCCGTGCCCCGGCATTCCAGGCACGCAGCTTGTGGATGTCGATCCAACTCGGCTTGCGGTGAGCCAGAATGACCGCCGTCACCTGCTTGAGCACGTCCGGATCGGCGGCATCCATGAGTCCTTTGTAGGATTCCCGAATCAGCCGTGCGCCGGTAAACAGGATGTGGACGCCCACCAGGCAGGCCACCAGACCGTCCATCCAGTACCAGTCGGTCAGCCGCACCAGCACCAGCCCGGCCACCACGCCCACCGAGGTATAGACGTCGGTAAGCACATGACGGCCGTCGGCTTCCAGGGTGATGGATCGCGTCCGACGTCCGATCCGCACCAGCCCCAGCCCCAGCAGCAAGTTGACGGCGCTGGCCGCCACCATTAGCAGCAGACCCATGTCAAGCCCGGGCAGGGGCTGCGGTGATAGAAGGTGGCTGACCCCCACCCGGAAAATGCCCAGCGCGGCCAAAACGATCAGGGCGCCTTCGAATCCGGCCGAAAAAAATTCGATCTTGCCGTGGCCGTAGGGATGGTCCTCGTCCGGCGGAATGGCCGACAGGATAATGCTGACGATCGCGAAACTGCTGGCCACCACATTGATGATCGATTCCAGAGCATCGGAAAGCACCGCCGAGGAACCGGTCAAGCGGTAGACGTAGAACTTGACCGCCATCAGCCCGGCGCCCACCAGCAGAGACACAAGCCCGGCCGTAATGCGCAGCCGCTGTTGCCGATTTTCAGTCATGCCGCACCATTTTCCGACTTGCCCCGTTTTCTTTGCGGTCAGGCGAGGCGGTTTCGGCCAGGCGCTCCAGTTGAACGATCAGCTTTTCAACCCCGATCGCCTGATGATCGCCGATGGCCTCGCCGAACCGCCGCAACCGGTCCACCGCTTTACGGGCCAGGCTGATGGCGGCGGCAGCATGACCGGCCTCCTGGTGAACATGAACCCCCGCCGCCTGGATCAGCCCTTTGAGACCTTCGCGCTCATCGCCTGAAGCACCCAGCCAGTGAGGTTCCAGTATTTCATGGGCTTCAAAAGCTAATCCGTGACGCCAGAGAATGGCCGCCCGGTTCACCGGCGAACCACCCAAGGACCGTATGTCGCGCGTTGCCGCACGGTAGCGGGCAACGCGATCCCGGATATAATCGCTATACGGTGGCCGGGCGTAGCATTTCAGCCAATCGGCGGGAACGTCGCCGAACACCTCATTCCGCTCCAGGCAGTCTCGCAGCATTTCGGAAAGGGTGTTGCGCACCGTCCTGGAAGGGCGGTCGTTAAAGGGATCGAACCCATCACAATAGACTTGTTTCTTCGAATCGGTCACCGTCATTCCCTATTGTGGTATCTCAATTCGCGCCGAGACGATCACCCTCCAAGGCCTCGATACGCTCGCGTATGACATCGGGCAAGGACACTTTGCCGCCGCCGGCATAGTTGATCGTGACAATGCGGCCGTCGCCTTCGGCGGCCAGCTTGCCATGCTGATGACTCGCCACGGCGTACTGCATTATAAATCCCTCCGGTGCCAGGGCGCTTACCCGGGCGCCGACCGACACGGTGTCCGGGAAGGTAAGCGGAATCCGATAGCGGCAGCGGGTCTCCGCCAGAATCGGCCCCACGCCGGTGGTTTCCATCACCTTCATGGCATCGATCGCATCGAAATAGGCGATACGCGCGCTCTCGAAATAGCGAAAATAGACGACGTTGTTCAGGTGCTGAAACGCATCCATCTCGCCCCAGGCCACCGGAATGTCGATAATGACCGGGTAGTCGCTCAGCAACGCTTCCATATTGTTTCCTTCTTCGTTTTAGCCGGAATCGAAATCCCCTGCGGCACTGAGCACGGCGCAGCTTTCCACCACCGGCTACTGTCGGGAGGCGATGGTCCGGTCCAGTTTGATCACCACCATGGTGATATCATCTTCCACATCCGAACTCCCGCAGAAATCCTTCAAGGCGCTCACCAGGCGATCCCGTATCGTTTCGGCCGAGGCACCCGCATGGCGCTTTATAAGGGCCATAACCCGCTCTTTCCCAAACATCTCCCCGTAGGCGTTGCAGGCCTCCCAGATGCCATCCGTCCCCACCAGGAGGATGCTGCCCTCTACCAGGTTGGAACGGTGCTGTAAGGTATATCGGGAAGCCGTGTCCACCCCCAGCGCGACACCCGGCCCGGTCAAGCGTTCAAATTGATCCGCCTGTGGATCGTACAGAATCGCCGGGTCATGACCGGCCCGCACCCATACGACCGCGCCGGATACCGGGTTGACCGCCAGCCCCATCAGGGTCATGAACTGGCCGGAGGCCCCGACATCCTGGGCCAGCTGGGAATTGACGTCGTTAAAAGCCTCTGCCAGATCCCCCGGCAGCGACAAGCGCTGACGCAGCAGCGCCCGGGCCGTGGCCATCAGGAGAGCGGACGGCACACCGTGTCCGGACACATCTCCTACCACCACGGCCAGGGGACTCCCTTCGGATGCCCCGGTCTCGTAGCGGATGTAGTCGTAGTAATCACCCCCGGTCTCATCACAGTAGATACTCGTGCCCGCGATGTCGAGGCCGTCCACCTGCGGATCCTGCCGGGGCAGAAGGTTCTGCTGCACCTCTCGGGCCAGCATCATGGCCAGGCGCATCTGCTCCCGCTCTTTCAAGCCTTCGGTCATCTGGTTGATCACATCGCCGGTGTAGCCCAGTTCGTCATTGGACGTAACCTGAATCCGATCGTCGAAATGACCTTCCCGGACCCGCGAGAGGGTTCGAATGATGGCCCTGAAAGGAAGGGAAAGATTGGTGCCCACCAGCACCCAGAGCCATACCCCGACAATGATAAATATCAGGGAATTGTTCACCAGGGCGGCTCCCAGGCGCTCCAGGACGGCTGCCGGATCTTCGTCCCCCGCAGACAGCCCGTAATAAACCTGGATCGTGGCCAGAAACGGAATCAGGTTGCAGGCGAACAGCAGGGCCGCCAGGCGCACCCGGATGCTGACGCGTATCGTTCCGGAAATCTCGTGAATCCTGCCCTTGGGGAAAAAGAAAGTGGCCAGTTTTTTCTGGAAAATGTGTTCCAGGAGAAAAAACGCCACCACGATGGTGATCAGGCCGATATGCATGTTGACCATAAAGGCCCGCTTGATGATGTGGTCGGGCGCCCCTATCTGCCAGTAATAGGTGGCCCAGAAGGCCGCCGCCAGAATCCAGATGAAAAGATCGAGGACAACGGCGAAGAAGGGTTCGTTCAACAGCCGCCTTAACACCTGCCGGGAAGCTCTGGGAGGATCGCCCCCATCCGCGTAACACATCTTGATGTAACGGCGCATCGGCAACTCGTACCAGACCAGACCGATGAATCCCAACAGGAAAAGCACCGGTGTTGAAATGGCCTGAGTGATGATAAGCTGCGACGTCGTGCCGACGGTAACATTGGGAGGACCCACCAGGTTGGTAATCACCACCGCTGAAATAAAATTGGCCGTGATATTGCCCACCAACATGCGGTTTTTAAGCTGGAAACATTGCCGTGCCGTCATGGATGCCTACCTGCCATGAAATGCAAAAAAAACCGAAGGATAAAAATCATACACCGATGGGTGTCGACAGAGGTGTGCAGTCGAGCCGGCAGGTTTCGGCCAACGCCCGAAGGCCGTGGTTCAATCAGGTTGTCGGATCGACTTTGATGCTTAAGGACACGACGTGGTTGCGGCGATCGATTTCATGGGTGCGGCCCATCTCCCAGGTCCCACAACGATGGGTACCGTCCAATAATGCGTCGATACCGCTTACCAGGTCCGCCACACCGATGACCGGGTGACGACTGAAAACATGGGGCAGCCCGTAGGTCAGGCTGCAGGACAGGCATTTCCCGGGACGTTCCGTGAGATGAAAGGCAAATTGCAGCTGGTTGTCCCGGTAGCCGTCGTAACGCAGTTCAATGTCGTAAGCGCCCTCGCTCGCGTCCCCGAACAACGCCTCGAAAAATTGATCCGCGCGGTCGGCGGGAAAGAGGCCTTCCAGCCGATCCGGTGTAAACAGGGTGTCAAAAGGATCTTTGCCCATTTTCCGGTTTCCCTCCCGCTTCTGTTTTTCAGCATCAGCGGCCGGCTCGCCGCGCGGTGCAGCGCCTACCGCAACTGAGCATCAGGGCTCTTCGGCTGTAAACGTAGCCACAATGCCGAGCAGAATCAATACGGCCGATACCAGCATCAATACGGCCTGTATAGCAAAACCGATCGATTCCGGCAATTGCTGCTGGAGCCAGACACCAAGGGCGGCGGCCGCCGACCCAAGTAGAATTTTCCCTAAAGCCCCGAAACGGCGGCGGGCCAGTGCGCCGACAGCCGCCATCAGGGCGGCCCCGCCCCACCAGTAATAGAGGACATATGCGTTGAACTGCAAGGTCATGCGTGGATTCCTTCGTTATCTCTGATTTCCCGCCGCGTTCGGCAGGTCCTTTCACTATCGACAAGCGGGCGTTTATTACCATATCACTTGTCAGAATTCAAACGCCGGCTCAGCCAATCCCGTTGCTTGACGACCCGCGTGGTATCTCTTAACATGAAGGTCGAACCGTTGACGATCCGCGACCGCACCGTCCTGCACGGTGCTTTTTTAGGCAGAAATCATGGCCCTGCAGCACAACAAAACGTTTCTCGTGAGCGGACTGCTGTGCAGTCTTCTATTCGCTGTTCTGCTGCTGGTGCGCACGGGTATTGTCTCCCGGCCGGTTGATCCGGCTTCCATTGCGCCCGCCATGCCCGATGGACCGTTGGAGCACAGCGAGCGGTGGATGGCCATCCTTCAGGACAACCGTCGCATCGGCACGACGCACAGCCGCCTGGAACCGACGGAAGACGGCTACCGGCTGACCGAAACCGTCCGTATGCGCATCAATACCATGGGACTTGTGCAGGACCTGGCGCTCGATTCCAGGGGATGGCTGAATTCCGATTTGACCTTGGCCCGTTTCAGCTTCACCATGCAATCAGGCCTGTTCCGTTTCGCCGCCGAAGGGTTTGTTCAAGACGATATCCTGATCTGCCGCATTCAGTCCGGAGATGACGAACAGCCGTTGCGACTCCCCATTGCCGCCCCCCCGTATCTTCCCGCCGGGATCTTTCCGGCCATAGCGAAAGCCGGCCTGGCCGCTGGAGAACGACGAGTCTTCCATATCTTCGACCCGTCCACCCTGGCTCAGGAAAAAATCACCCTGGCCATCCAAGGCCGAGAAACCTTGCAACTCGGCAACCGCTCGGTTGAAGCCCTGAAAGTCGCTTTGGAATTCAAGGGTATCTCCCAGGAAGCGTGGCTGGACGACAACGGACAAATATTGATGGAAAAGGGACTGCTGGGCATCCGCCAGGAGCGCATTTCCCGGGAAGAAGCCCTGTCCGGGCAGCCGGTCACCGCCAGCGGCGATCTGACCCGGGTGGCCGCCGTCGTACCGGACCGGGAACTGCCGGATCCCACGACCCTTTCACGGCTCACCCTGGCGTTGGACGCGGTCGACCTGGAGCGCTATCCCCTGGATGAAGAGCGGCAACACCTGGAGGGCAATCAACTGACCCTGGCCCGCGAAGATCTCACCGATCTTCCCGCTGCGCTTGCGAAAGAGCACCTCTCACCGACGATCGCAGCGGATCTTTTACCGTCCGTCTTCGTGCAATCCGACCATCCCAAAATTCAAGCCCTGGCGGCCCAGCTGGTCGACCCTGGCGATGCGCCCCTGGCCAACCTGCGACGGATGGTCGATTGGATGCAGACCAACATTGAAAAACGCCCGGTGCTTTCCCTGCCGGACGCCGTGACCACGCTCGACAAGCGTATGGGCGACTGCAATGAACACGCGGTCCTGATGGCGGCCCTGGCACGCGCCGCAGGCTATCCGGCCCAGGTGGAAGCCGGCCTGGTCTACCAGGATGGCCGCTTTTTCTACCATGCCTGGAACCGGATCTATATCGGCCGCTGGATCACCGTGGATGCCCTGTTCGGCCAGATCCCGGCCGACGTCACCCACATCCGCTTCGCCCGGGGAAACGCCAACGAACAGCTCGATATTTTGCCGCTTTTGGGAAAACTTCAGATACGCGTGCTGGAGATGGAGTAAAAACCGATGAATGGAAAAGTCTTTCCAACTGGAAATTATTCTTTTACCGTCTTGATGGGTTTGAATGGTTTTCCCTTTGTCACGAGGCCGAGCATCGGGGTTGTGGACGATAAAGGCGCGGCGACTGTCTGAGCTCTGCTTTTAACAGGGCGAGTTTCGACGTGTCCGTCCACAACCACGACGCGCAGGATAACCTCGTGACACGGGCGCCTTCTTTTGGTTCGTTTTCTTCCGCGTGGAAGAAAATGAACAACTAAAAATAAAAAACGGGAGCTACTCGCAAAACTGCCATTTAAAAGCACCGAAAATACTTTTCTGAATCGGAATATTTTCTCATGATCGAACTGCGCAACATCGCTAAAACCTACGGCAGCTACACCGCCCTGCACCAGTTGAACCTGTCGGTCCCGGCCGGCGAAGTCTTCGGCTTTATCGGTCCCAACGGGGCCGGCAAGACCACCACCATCAAGATCATCGGCGGCATCCTGGCCCCTACGGAGGGAACGGTGCGCATTGCCGGAATTGACATGGCCCGCGACCCGGTGGCCGCCAAGCAGCGCATCGGGTTCATCCCGGACCGGCCCTATCTCTATGAAAAACTGACCGGCATGGAGTTTCTGCAGTTCACGGCCGATGTCTACGGCGTCTCGCACGTGGTTTTTCAGGAAAAAGCGGTCACCCTGCTGGAGATGTTCGCCCTGGCCGACTGGGGGGAGGAGCTGATCGAATCCTATTCCCACGGCATGAAACAGCGTCTGATCATGTGCGCCGCCCTGCTGCACGACCCGGAAGTCCTCGTGGTGGACGAGCCCATGGTGGGGCTTGACCCGGTGGCTATCCGGATGGTGAAAAACCTCTTCCGCGACCTGGCCCGAAAAGGCGTGGCCGTCTTCATGTCCACCCACACCCTGGCGGTAGCCGAAGACATCTGCGACCGCATCGGCATCATCCACCGCGGCCGCCTGATCGCGGAAGGCACCCTGGATGACCTGCGCAAAGATATCAAGGGTGGCGCACCCGATCTGGAATCGGTTTTTATCAACCTGACCCAGGCGCCCGACAATCCCGGGGAGGCCCTGGCATCGTGAGAACCGTCTTGGACCTCCTCAAACCACGCCTGTGGCCCCTGCTGCATCGACGCCCCACCGGATCCACCCGCCAATACGTGAGGCTGGCCGTCGTGACGACGGTGGCCGGCGCCCTCTGGATCGGAGTTTTCCTGGTGAGCCTGCGGGTGCTGACCCATTTCAGCACCATCGAACAGATTGGGGCCCTGCTCAATTACAAACTGCTCAACATGCTGATGGTGACCGCCCTGGCCCTGCTCGTCTTCAGCGACATCCTGACGGCCCTGTCCAAACTATACCTGGCCCGCGACCTGCCACTGGTGCATGCCCTGCCCGTGCCGGCCCACCGGATCTTCCTGGCCCGCTGGACCGAAATCAGCTTCGACGGCTCCTGGATGGTGTTCGCTTTTACCCTGCCCGTTTTCCTGGCTTACGGCATGGTGTTCGACCAGGGCGTTGTCTTCGGCCTGGTGCTCCTGGCCGTGCTGATCCCCTTCGCACTGTTGGCGGCCGCTTTCAGCTGCCTCCTGGTGCTGCTGGCTGTCATCGTAATCCCGGCCACGCGCATGAAGAACATTTTCATCCTGCTGGGACTGCTGTCCTTCGTGGCCGTGTATCTGGCCATCCGCATGGCACGGCCCGAACAACTGGTGGACCCTGAGGTTTTCGACAGCGTACTGACTTACGTGGCCTCGCTACGCACCCCCTCCTCGCCCTGGCTGCCCTCCACCTGGGCCTACAATGCCCTGCACGCCCCCCTGGAGGGTACTCCGGCCCGGGGCCTCCTGGACATGGCGCTGCTGTGGAGCGGCACCGGAGTCCTGCTGTTCGTCTGTGTCGGCTTGGCCGACGCATGTTACTTCCGCGGCTATTCCCGCACCCAGGCGGCCGGCCACAAATTTCGGCGCCGGCCGGCTGGCACGACCCGGCGGCGCAGCATGTTTACCGGCCCCCTGCGGGCCCTGCTGGATAAGGAGTTCAAAACCTTCTGGCGGGACCAAACCCAGTGGTCCCAGATCTTCCTGATCATGGCCCTGGTGGTGATCTATGTTTACAATTTCAAGGTGCTGCCCCTTGAAAAGTCGCCCATGCCCACCGTTTACCTGCAGAACCTGCTGGCGTTCCTGAACATGGGGCTGGCGCTCTTCGTGCTGACGGCTGTCACGGCCCGCTTTGCGTTTCCGGCAGTCTGCAGCGAACGGGAGGCCTTCTGGATCATCAAGATATCGCCGATCTCGATCCGGTCTTTCCTGTGGATCAAGTTCTGCATCTATTTTCTGCCCCTGCTGATCCTGACCGAAGCGCTGATCGTCATCACCAACACCATGCTCAACGTAGCGCCTTTCATGATGGGACTGTCAGTGCTGACCGTCTTCGCCATGGTGCCCGGCATCGTGGCCCTGGGCATCGGCATGGGGGCCTTGAACCCCAATTTTCGCACCGAAAACCCGGCCCAGGCCGTCACCGGCTTCGACGGCCTGCTGTTCATGATTTTCAGCACGGCCTTCATTGGCGCCGTACTGGCCCTGGAAGCCGGCCCGGTCTACCACTATTTCATCGCGCAGCTCCGCCACCGCCCCCTGCCATCGCACTGGTACCTGCGCACCTGGGCCAGCGGTCTGGTGGTGGTCCTGCTGTGCATCGCCGCTGCATGGGTCCCCATGGCGATCGGCCAGCGGCGTCTGGAAAGAAAGGGGGTATGACAACAAGAATTATTTCATGGATAATTTTTCAGTTTTCCTAAATCAAGTTTTAACCTTTGTTCATTTTCTTCCACGTGGAAGAAAACCGAACCAAAAGAAGACGCCCATGTCCCGCTCCATCCTGCGCGTCGCCGCGGCGACCGGAGCACGCGGAAACTCACCCGCCTGTCGGCGGTCTCAAACAGTCCGCGCGCTATTTCGCGGCCCCCTCGTCGATGCTCGGCGCAGAACAACGGGAATGAAATTCAAAACCTTTAAACATCTTCAATCTCAACTGATAGAGGTTACCAGATGGTCTTCTGATATATGGTATGAGTTTCATTTGGGAGAAACAAATGCTAAGCGAATTGCAAGATCGGTATAACACCCTTGAGGAAGCACGCCTGGCGCTGATCCACAAAGTCCGAGGCTTGAAACCCGAGCGATTGAACCACAAGACCGGGCCTGATCGCTGGTCGATCCTGGAGGACTTCCAGCACCTCGTGCTGGCTGAGCAGAGAACGTCTTTTAAGGCTGGATCAGTTTTGGATTCCGAAGAAAGAAAGGCCGGCAAGTTCGAAATGGTCTTACAGGTGCTGGATCACGACACGGTCGTTGATGTTCCGGACCCCGGTATGATCCCGGACGGCAATGCCACACTGGAGAGCCTGATAACGGGCTGGGAGAAGTCCCGCATGGACCTTTTTAAATTTCTGGAAAGCTGCGGTCCGGAAGATTTGGAACGCCCGGTATCACGGCACCCGGTGACCGGTTCGATAACGGTGGTCGAATGCCTGCGTTTAATCGATTCCCACTTTAATCATCATCGCCGGCGTATCGAAGCCGCCATTGAGCAAATCTAATAGCCGCAGAGTCTTTTCACCTTTACAGGGACCCGGATATACACATTTACTGTAAATCTGGATCATCAGCCAATTTGTTTAGCGATGGTATTCGACTCTGTGGATCATGCTCTCTTCAGGGCTGGAACGGGCTATTTTATCTGTTCAAGTATCTTATAATTAATCGTAGGTATATGACCACCTTGCGGAAATGGCTTAAACTGATAATTAGAAATGTTATTTAGTCTCACATGCTCCCCTTTAAAATTGCCACTCAATATTTTAGCAAAAACATCTATATATGAAGATTCAAATGTTTTACGATAGGTAATTTTTTCAATTACTATTTTTTCATTATCTTTTACAATTCCCTTTATGTCTGGATACTTTTTTTTGTTTTTCAGATAATTTTCTAATTCAGGCGAATAGTTTCCTGGTTCAGCCAGATAAACTTGGGATCCCTCAATAACATATAATACTATTTTAGTCCGATATACTTGTCCTTTCTGATAATCATAATTAAAATTCTGATCATACGTTACATCTGTTGTACTTAAGCAGCTTGATATTATAAGTAAAAACATAATAACAACACATTTTCTCATATCAGGTCTCCAATTAGACTTAACTCTTTACTTTTTTGCGGTCTATAGTGAAAAATTGATCCTTTTGCTTCTCAATATTTGAAAAGCTAATGTGAAATTATTGTTCGTCTTTAATTATGGATTCTTTCTCAAATATTCAATATATTTCCCAGAATCATGTGCCGATAATGGATCTTGACCACTTTCAAAGATTTCAATTTTTCCCCCGAAACCATCTATGATTCTGGTTGGTAGCTTATTTGCCCATGGGACAAGATCTTCCTTTGCAGCTATGTTCCTTGCGCTAATTAATACACTTGAGCCATCAATGGCAACTTGGCCACCTAAACCAACGAATTCAATTCTATTCTTTACTTCTTCAGGAAGTAAATACAAAGCCTCTTTAAACACCATTGTCCCTTGACTATGTGCTACCACATAAATTGTATAACAATTACTGCAGTTGTTATCTATTGCTTTCAGAGCTGCGTTTGTTATTTTTTCTGCTGCTCTACGAGCAACAGTATCAATCGTTCCTATCTCGTTACCTAATATTTGTATAAGATCTAAAATAATAAATCTTGTAGGATTATAGACTAAAGTTGCATTTGGAATATCATTATATTGTGGCAACTCCCTAATAAATCTATTAAAATCACTATTTCCATCTTTATCCGTAAATATTCCAGTAATTGTAATCAGATATTCACATTGAGTATCATTATAATTATCTTCTATTTCTTCACGGAAGATATCTCCAGATGCAATATCAAAAGGAATTGAATATAAAACTCTTAATATATCAAGTGGATTTACCCCTGATGAAAATGTTGTGTCGTCAGCACCTATGCTATCAGCACTCTGCTTCTGAAAACCATATTTGTCTATATATTGAGTAGTAGAATTACTAATAAACCCGTATAGATTAAATCCGCCATTTTCTGACAATGGATCTTTTTTGATCCAACGCCCTAAATCAGGGTGGTAGTATCTGTATCCATAATAATAGAGATCTGTTTCTCTATCGATATGTTTGGTGCTAAATTGATGCGGATTGTCAATACCCAAACGGTTTATACTACACACAAATTTTCCAAACGGATCATACTCATAATGAGCTGTGACAATACCAGCATAGACATTGACTAACTGCCCCACATTCCCATTGGCATCAAAAACGTATGAATGGGTTAATAATCCATCAGAAGTTGCAAGAAGTCCACCAACCCCGCCCGCCCCCTCCCGCGATTGACTCAAGTCCAACCCCCACACGTAGCTCCTGCTAACAGTGGCTTGGTTTTCGGCATTTATCTCCTTCACCATATTCCGGCCATCGTATACGAAACAAGCCTCGGAAGATAATTTGAAAACCTTTTTAGCATACTGAAATGCCTTCTTTCTGATTCGACGCCCCAAATAGTCATAGGCGAACTCTAACCGTTTAGCACCAGTTACGGCAACTTTCGGATCGACCGCAACCAACCGATTCTCCGCATTCCAAGAATATCGGAACCGACCATCTTCTATCAGGTTGCCGTCTTCGTCATAGATTAACGCTTTTTCCTCTTGAGGTGGAGCCACTATTCTTTCATATTGATTCAAACTATTGGTCTGATACTGGATCTTATCCTTCCCTTCCACGGCCTCGACACGATTGCCGATGGGATCGAACCGATATACGCGCTCAAAATCCGATATCGGCTGGCTCTGGTCCTTGAGGTCGTCTCCGACAAACCGGCTGGCTGTCGCAATCTCGTTACGGTCGTTGTAGCCGTATAGCCAGAAGCCATCCTTATCGAAAGCCTCTCCACTGTTCTTTACATTGATGCGGCGGCCCAGGCGATCGTACTGGTATTCATATTTCG
This sequence comes from Desulfobacteraceae bacterium, assembly GCA_014237395.1. Taxonomy (GTDB): domain Bacteria; phylum Desulfobacterota; class Desulfobacteria; order Desulfobacterales; family UBA5852; genus JABZFP01. Next base: position 416,616 of record JABZFP010000029.1, read on the forward strand.
ATATCAGCCGATCCATAAACGTGTTTTCAACCGCCGTTTTCACATCCCGGTGTGGCTCGTAGTCATAGTGCACAGAAAGACCACTTTTGCTTTCCATCCCTGACAGTCGATCCGAATTTTCAAGATATTGGTAGGCCACACCTCCTACTTGATCACCCAGTTGCCAATCAACTGTCTTAAACCTGCCTATATCATCATAGCCGTAGGAGACCTCATACCCGTCATCCAGGGTAAAACCTGTGGCTCTGCCCAGATCGTCGTAATTTAGATTAATCTGGTAGATCTGGTGGCCTGTCAGTCCCTCACTTACCAACCGAAGCTTGCTGTCGTAGCTGAAACTGTGCACCCCGGCGGCATCACTCACCCTCACCATGCGGCCCAGGCGACCATAGGCAAAGGCAATGTCCGGGGTGTCGTCCGAATAGTCGATCTTTTTCAATTCATTTGTCATTTTCTCGTACTGGTAGGTGGTCCTGAGCGGTTTACCATTCTTCAATCTGGCCCAGGTACGCGTTTTGAGCGACCCGCCGGAACCATAGGTGTATGAGGTGCGGTGCCCCTTGGCATCCTCTTTGGCCAAGAGGAGGCCGGTTCCGGGTTGATAATGCCAGATGGTCTGATCCCCCGGCCCTGTATCCACCGGCCAGGTGTCACCATTCCAGCTGCGGCCGCTCCTGAACGTTTGCATGACCATCATCTGCCCAAAGGCATCGTAGGCATACTCCACCGGGTAGGGTAAATCCCCCCAGGTGCGGATCAGCTGTCCCCTCTGGTTGTATTGATAACGAATCGCCTTGTTCAATGCATTGATCTCCGCGATCTTCCGACCTGATTCCGGATCGTATTCAAAACGGGCACGATTACCGGCCGGATCCTGCACGTATTCCAACCGGCCGCTTCGGTCATAGTGAATGGTGGATATTCCCTTGCGGGGATCTTCCACCGCAATTCTGCGTCCCAAGGCATCGTAGCCGTAACGCATGGTGATCCCGGTCTTGCTGGTGGTGGCGGCCAAACGGCCGTCCACATAGACGGCTTGCAATGGGATATTGGAATCGGGGGTATAGGTCGTCCGGGTGCGCGTGCGTTTGAACCGATCCAAAGTCTCCACTGCCCGGGTTTCATTACCGTATATGTCAATCGCAACTGTCTCTGAGGTCATCCCATTCTTCCAGCCTGTCAGACGCTGCCGCTGGATCAATATAATAGTTTCTTCCGGACTGTTGTCAGTAGCAAAGATCGACCGCTGGCTCTCCTGCCACCAGGCATCATCGATCTGCTTGAAGGCGACCTTCGATAGGGCGATGCGGTCCATGGAGACCGGGGTCAGGCGTCCGTCGCCGTCCACATCCAACCCGGTCCTGGTGGGGTGCCCGAAAGCATCGTATTCGTAAAGGGTTGCCGCGCGGCCCGGGGTTTCCTTTCTTACCAACTGCCCCTTGGCGTTGTAGACATTGTGCGCTATCTCGACACCTTCAAAACCCGGCTTCTCCACCCGAAGCACACGACCTGTTAAATCCCGTGTGGTCTTCTCCCAGCGTGGCGAGTCCTCTTTCCCGATAAATACCGTGGTCCACTGACTGCCATCTGGGTTGACGCCATAGTCATAGAAGCGCGGCACCACGCCGGTGCCGGTCACCGACCGGGTCTTTCCATCCAGATGGCGGGTGGAGATCTCGGTGGCGCCTCCGGGGTGCGTGACGATGGATCTATCCTTATCGCCGGCATAGCGGGTCATAAGGCCGGCGGCATCCACCTGGGCGGTCAATCTACCGGCGGTGTCATACCGGCTCTTTTGTGTAAGGCCCAATCCCTCATTGCTTTGGGTATTTGTCAGCCTGCGGCCCGCGGCATCATACGTGTAGGATGTCACCACACCCGTGGCTTCGTTGGTTTGTGCGGTCATTCGCTTCAGGTCATCATACGTGTAGCGGATCGTGATGCCCTCGCTATCGGTTTCGCTGGTCTTGCCGCAACAGCCCCATTCGCTCTCGGTGCGGGTGCGGTTGGCATGGAGGGTTTCGATGACTTTCCCCAGTCGGTTGTGCGTTTTGAACTGCCAGTCGATGCGGGCATACCCTTCCGGCGTTCGCACATTGGTTTCCCGCATCTTTTCCAGGCCCATGCTGTCCGTGATGGTGGTCTCGCGGGTGGTGCGATAGGGGATGCCCTCGGGATGCTTTTCAGTGCCGTAGGTTACCGTCTTGCGGGTGGCCTTGCCCTTGCCGGGGATAAAAAGACACTTGGCCGGATCCGGCGACAGTTGGAACCGGCCACTTTCGTAATGGTAGGTGGATAGCTTCCCGCCTTCGGAAAGTCTGCTTTTGATCTTGCCCGTCTGGGGGTCCTCGCCTTTGCGGCTGTAATATCGGGCCACCGTCTTCAGGTTGGTGGAGTGGCCGTAGGGGCGGCCCTGGCGCGTGCAGCGTTCGGTGATTTCCGTGCGGGCACCGTCCTTATCTCGGATATAGGCATAATAGGTCCGGGCGGCTTCGATGCCGTTGATCGTTTTGATCACCAGCCGCGGCCGGTGGCGGTCCTGCTCGGCATCCTGGTCCCCCTTATCCACCGGCGCATAACGCTTGGTAACCACCACGGCCTTGTCGTCCGGCCTGTCAATGGGGGTATCAAGAAACGGGCGCACCTCCCGGGTGATGCGCCCCTCGTCGTCATAGGCATAGCGTACCCAGCCGCCGTCCGAATCGATGCGGGCCGCCAGTTTGCCGTAGCCCGGGCCGGATGCCGTTTGATAGCAGTATTCCGTCGCAAGATCGGCGCCCTCCGGATCGATGGTTTCGCGCACGCGCTGCTCGCCGAACGCAAATTCACGGTAAACCGTCTCTTCCACCCGCACGGGGTTGCCGTCCGGGCCTGCAACCGTGGTGCGCACGATTTTGTCGCCGGCCTCGTTGGTGGTTTCTGATTTTGATTCGATCTTGAGCCCGTTGCCGGATACCAGCGACCAGTTGTTCTCCGAAGCTTCGTAGGTGTAGAAAAATTCCCGCTCTTTGCCATCCCGGATTTCGGTGACGGAGAGCTGGTCTATGGTTTCCCCGGTCTCGTCCGGGTTTTCGATGCGCCAGACAGCCAGGGACACTGCCGCGGGACCGAGGCTGTAGGCCCCGTCTTCCAACTTTTTCCCGCGAAAACGGAAATCGTAAAAATGCACTTCATACTTAAGGGGGGAGTAGCGGATGAAGTTCACGATGGCCTGGGGCGTAATGATCTGCTCCAGAAGACCGTCGCGATAAATGGGGGTCACCTGGCCGCTGCTGCTGTTGATGACCATCGCTTCCGGGGTGGAGAGAATCGCCAGGGGCTCTTCAGCAAACAGGAACAGGTCTCCGGCCGAGCGCCCCCCGGCCACCTTCCCCAGACTCAGGCGCACATCCACCGAACCAATGTTGGCCTCTCCGCCGCCGATCACGGTGCTCTCGCAGGGCCCGTATTCTTCCCGGCACTCGCAATCGATGTCGATGCGCCTATCCAATGGCAGGCACCCCTCGGCCGAGGCCCGGACCGTGATCCACCCCAGACCACTATTGGGCGCCACCACCAGCCGGCCGGTGTCGGGATTCAATTCAAGCTCCAGGTTCTCGCTCCGGCTTGCGATTTCCCAGCGCACTTGGATATCCAAATTCGCAGGATGGAGCTTGGCCACGAGTTGGCCGTCCGTTCCCGGAGGAAGGAAAAAATCTTTCCGACCCTCCAGTTCGATGGACTCGATGGCCATCGAAATCGCCATGACTTCTTTATAATGAAGCGTGTTGACAGCAGGGTTGACCGGCAGGGCAAAAGCAAGCAGGGCAAAAAGAATACCGATGATTTTGGCGCATTGTCGTCGCATCAAGGAATAGGTGCCTCCACGTTGGTTTCATCACGAAAGAGGATCAGATTGTGAATCGATCAATGCCCGGTTCTTTTGGCAAGAACCATACCAATTATCAAAATGCGTGATTTCAGGCGGTTACCGCGATGGTGGATGGCTGGCTGCACAGTCCTCTATGCATGAAGCACTGATTCCTGGGCATTTATTCAGTAGCCGTCAACCAGAATCTCGAGCAGGATCAAAACCCAAGCAAAGGGAATGTCGTTTTGGATGTCTATGCTTTAAAAGGCGGTTGAAAAGCATCATGAGCGCAAGCTCATACCAAAGATATATAGTTGCGCGGGTATCTGATATAAATACAACATTTTTGGTGTTGCCCGTTGGATACCCCCAAAAAGGCATTTAAGGTAGAGACAACGACTGCCAAAGGGGATCGATGCCTGCTTGACCTGCAACTTGAATACTGATACTCAGGATCATCTCTTTTCCCAAAGCCTTTCATTAGCCGGCAAAAACTAGCAATGCATGGCCATTGCTTTCCAATAGCAGTTGTTTTGCCCTCCTTTCTTTAGCAGGCATGTTCTATCTAACAAACCGTTGATCGTATCCGGTGCGGGAGTTTCGCTCCGGTTTTAAATCAATACGGACGGGCTACTCTGAGCACCTGACAGTGGATATTGGACCCAAATCCAGGAAACATAATTTCATGATATTATCAGAAGGTTTTATCTATGAAAGGGGGGGACTGAATGGAGAGGACGATACGAACGCTACTTCTAATCGCTTTTGTTGTTCTTCTATGTTTAACAAATTCCCATGCCACAGAAATCCAAACGATCGACCAACAAAGATGTCCCGACCCATATTCTCTCATCAACAAAGCGTCCTTTTTTCCGGTTGAAGAGGAGCAGTTGACGATCTGTCTATATGAAACCGGCGGCGGCGATCCGGCCATGAACGGCAATAAGATCGTCCTCAATATCCGCCAGTGGGATCCATCGGGCAACAACTTCACCTGGAATGCGGGGGTCTACATTTACGAGTTGGTAGACGTGCGATTGGAAAGGGGCAAAATCCGGCTCGAGTGCACAGAACATGTCATGGACAACACCTCGGGAACCATAAAAACAGAGAAAACCATTTATTTGATTGGTTATTTTCAGGATGAATCGGAACAACTGAAAACGACGATCGACGTTGCCAAACAGGAACAATAGACTCTATAGTGCCAATTATGATGCTGCATTCTACTTATTGGTACCTTCAAAGACTTGCCGGAACATATCAACAGGAGATGGCGAAAAAATTAATACGAAACCACTATCCATCTTTAACTGATGAAGATAGGAGGCGCATTCAATGAAACTAAAATCCTCGTTCTTCCTGATGCCTGCTCTGGGACTTCTTTTAGTAGGATGTATAACAATCGTGGCGCCACCTGATACAAATTCTGACGATCCTATAATAGAAGTTATAACGGATGCTGATGAAAAAAAACACACCGAAAAGTTTGAAGTTAATGACCGGTACAAGGTTCGTTTAATGAAAAAATGTGCACCGCGCGTATGGTTGCATAGTGACGAAAAATATTGGCCCTCTTCTGTCGAATGGTCGTTTAATTTCACACAACGTGTATGGCGAAATGATAACTGGTGGCTGGTGACAAGACAAAAATTGAAAAAGCCGTCTTCAGTTCTCCCCTACTTTCAAGGCTGTGACCCGAACCAACAGCATACGGGTATCCCTTGCAATTTTGACGAAGTTCCTGCCTATGCGTTCTGGAATGAGGTGGAAATCGCAGGAGAAGGAAAGAATGTAGTTGATATCGTTTACTTCTTCTATTACCCATACAATCGCGGGAAAAGCGCCGTAAACACCCTTTTTGGAAGTCATGTTGGCGATTGGGAACACATTACGGTACGACTCTATTGGCAGCAATCTGAGAAAACGGGGAAGTGGCTGTTGGCGCCTGCCCAAGGGGCTGGTACAGTGAGTATCTATATAGCCGCCCACGATTTCGGCGGAACTAGTGGATGGAATGAAATCCCTAAGGTGAGGAGCACTGAGCATCCGATTGTATATGCTGCCTGGGGATCACATGGTACCTGGAAAAAAGCCGGGAACTTTACTTACAAAAAAATAATCATGAAAACAAAAAAGCTTATCGATCGAACCAACGAGGGAACGGCATGGGATACGTGGAAAAACCTCGAAATGTTCGACTACAATGCTAAAAAAGGGCTTGGTCCCACATGGAAAGGATCGTGGCCGACATGGATGGAAAAAGATAACGGCAGTCAAGCAATGGGAGGTCAAGACCCCGAGAGTGGTCCTGTCTATCGTTGGGGGAATCCCAAAAGTGGAAAAGTAAAATACGGCCTCAAAAAAAAGAGCGTGTATTATAGGTTGGTCGATGGCCCTGTTGGCCCTGTTGACAAGGGTTACTGGAACACACCTGAGTTAGATTGAAACTGTGAGGAAACAATTGAGGCCAATATAAGCGTTATGTGTTATCTAAAAGGTGCTGTAATTAATCAACATATCATCTTTTTTTGTCTTATATTCTTATTGCTTGGTTGTGGAGGTGGCAATAGCAACAGAATAAATGAAAGCGGAATTTATCCCGAGGAGAAAATAGAAACGCTCGTCTGGGAAACCAAAGGGCGGGGTGATCTGTATTTCTCGATCGAGCGCGTGGACGATCAATTCAAGATATCCATCGAAAGGCAGGCGTTTCAAGCGGTCCATAGAACTGTTATCCTTACGGATAAGGACTTAACCGTCTATGACCTTGTGGAAGATATTTTTGGAGATCGCCTTAAAATTCATGATTACACCTTCACGCCCGTGGGAACGACAGGGTCATGGACAACCATAACCCTGATATTTTCAGATAAGCCGGAACTGGAAATCGAAAACATAAAAGCGACGGATGATGAGCTGCGAATCCTGTATAATTTTGTGCGTGAAAGCGCAGGATCTCCCAGCTGACCCGCCTTAGATGCGAAACCATCTGTCTGTGCATCATCAGCCTGTCAGGGTGAACCCCGGGGTAATCAGCGGGTGCTGCTCTCGCGGACCACGAGATCGGGGGGCAGGATGATGGAAGGGTTGCCGCCGGGCGCGGTTCCGTGGGGACCGTCGAAGAGAAACTGCGCGGCTTTCTGTCCCATTTCAAAAGAGTGGATCTTCACCGAGGTGAGGGGAATCTCCAGAGAGCGGCACATCAAACTGTCGTCGTAACCCACGATCCCCACGTCCCGGCCGGGCACAAGGTTCCGTTCGCAGATCGCACGATAGGCCCCCCGTGCAATGAGATCCGTAAAGCAAAACACCGCGTCCGGGGGCTCGGGTCCGTCCAGCATGCGGCCCAACTCCTGATAGCCGGGTGCCTCGAAATCCCACGAGCTGGAAAACGCAATCAGATTCTCATCCGATTGCCGCCCGGCCAGACTCAAGGCGCTCAGATACCCCATATAGCGGTTGAGCGAAATAGTGTAACGGGGGTGGGATATGTAGGCAATGCGCCGGTAGCCCTGCGCCAGCAAATGACGGGTGGCCAGGAGCCCCCCTTGAAAATCATTGCTCACCACCTGTGGCGCCTCGATGCCTAATGCGTTGCGGTTGACGAACACGAAAGGGATGTCCTGATCTTTCAGTTCCTGGAGCATCGTGAAAAGCTGGCCCTCCAGATCCTCGCTGGGGTTGGGCCGGGCCGGTACGATGATCACCCCGCTGACCTTGCTGTCGATGAAGTTGCGCAAATAGCTCGTCTGGCGGGCGGCCTGGTTTTCGATGTTGCCCACGATCAGGTTGACATCGTGTTTAAAACTCACCTGCTCGATGCCGCGCAGGATACCGGGGTAGGTGTAGTGGCGGATGTCCGGCAGCAGTACGCCCCAGGAACGCATTTGACGCCCAGTCGGGGACGGATGGGTTTTTTTGGCCACATACGTGCCGCTACCGTTCTTAGCGTAGAGATACCCCTGGCCGATCAGTTCCGATATGGCACGGTCGATGGTGGTGCGACTGACGCCATAGGCCTGCATCAGGTCGCGGCGGGAACGGATCTTGGCATGCGGCGGGGCCTCGGCAATCTCCTTTTGCAGGCGCTGCCTTACCTCAACATAAATGGTCGGGGTGTCACTGGTCATGGCATGAATCATCCTATGGGTTCCAAACCGTCGGTCATAAAACAACGCTTTGACCTGATACACCATTTGGCCCGCTAATCCAACCCATTTGACGAAATATCCCCATATTGGACGCTCCAATTTACAAAGTGGCCCGATAAAATCAACCTCTTATGCTGCCTGATATCGCCTTTTTCAAAATATAACGGTCACGGGCACCCTTGCCGCAGCAATGATCGGTATAGTTGTTAACAATTTGTTAAATTTGCTAATATTTTGTTAGATCGACGGCCCTGGCAATGTGGCCTGTTGACATGGATCGACGAATACCGTATGCGTGAAAAACGACGCCAAAAGAGATGGCGATCCCTATGCGGACAGTCCACATAGTGAAAAGTGGCCCGACCCAAGGGCTTCCTGCGATCAGGTTTGCAAGTCTGCCAAAGGAAGGCATTTCCACCGATGGCCGTGATGACCGGCATCTACTTGCTTTATCTTTTCATCCCCATCCTTCTCCTTTTTGTGGGCTCCTTTGGTGAAGCCTGGACCAACACCCTCCTGCCAACGGGGCTCACCGGCGCATGGTACCTCGAATTGTGGCAAGACGGCAGCTTCCGCCGCGCCTTCACCGTGAGCCTGGAAGTGGTGGTGGCCACCTGTGTCTTCTGCACCCTGCTGGCCGTCCCGTTGGCCTACGCCCTTTACCGGAGCGCCTCCCGGGGCGTCATGGTGGCGGCCCGCATCGTATTTCTGCTGCCCATTGCCGCACCGCCGCTGGTCCTGGCCTTCGGTTTCATCCTTATCTTTTCCACGGATGCCCTGCCCTGGTTGGGCAGCATCTGGCTCCTCATCGCCGGGCATGTGGTATTGACCCTGCCCTACCTGCTGCAGACTCTGGTGGCGGACATGCGTCACCTGCGCCTGGAAGAGCTCGAGCTGGCCGCCGAATCCCTGGGGGCCACCTTTCGCGAGCGCTTCATGGACGTGGTCGTGCCCCTTTTGCGTCACAGCCTGGGGTCGGGGCTCATCATGGTGGCGGCACTGTCCATTGGTGAATTCCAGCTCTCCAACCTGATCTCGGGGTTCCTCTACCGCCCTTACCCGGTGGTGCTGCTCCAGGCGTTCTATGGGTCCACCGGATTCGCCTGCGCGGCCACCGTCATCCTTCTTGGCCTGGCCCTGCTGGCCGCGGCCGGCGGCGCCCTGGCAGCCCGCTCGGCCAGTAAATATCGGAAGAATGCAACATGAGCCTCACACTTGAAAACCTGACCTTCACCTATCCCGGCACGTCATCCGGCGTGTTCGACATCAACCTTTCCATCGCCGACGGTGAACTGCTGGCGGTGATCGGCTCCAGCGGTTCCGGCAAAACCACCCTCCTCAAACTCATCGCCGGCTTCGAAATCGCCGGCCGCGGAAAGATCCTGTTGGATGACAACGACATCACCCGCCTCCCGGTGCGGGGCCGACAGCTTGGGGTGGTGTTCCAGTCCTACGCACTGTTTCCCCATATGACCGCCTGGCAGAACGTGGCCTACCCCCTGAAGCTCCGCAAAACAACGCCGGAAAAGCGCCAGCAACTTGCGTTCGAGGCCCTTGACCGTGTCGGCTTGAAGGGCTTTGAGGAACGCAGCCCCCAGACCTTGTCCGGCGGGCAGCAGCAACGCGTGGCCCTGGCCCGCGCCCTGGTGTTTCAACCCAAGGCCCTGCTCCTGGACGAGCCCCTGTCGGCGCTGGATGCCAGCCTGCGATCCGACATGCGGGACGAAATTCGCCGCCTGCAGCGCGAATTTTCCATATCCACCGTCCATATTACCCACGACCAGGAGGAAGCGCTTTCCATGGCCGACCGGGTGGCGGTGATGGAGGACGGCCGTCTGATCCAGATCGCCACCCCGCTGGAGCTCTACGACCGGCCGGCGACGCGCAGCGTGGCCGACTTCGTGGGGGAAGCCAACCTGTGGGAAGGCGTGGTGGCGTCGGAAGATTCGGTGCAGCTGCCCTTCGGCCTGCTGCAGACTGAGCCGCACGACTATGCGCCGGGCAGACAGGTCACGGTGCTGGTGCGGCCCGAGAACATCACGGTCGGCCAGACCGATGCCCCGGTCAATCTCTTCAGGGGGCAAATTGTCCGGGACCGCTTTCTGGGTGCCGTGCGACGCTACGACCTGTCCGTCGACGATTCCGTTATCTTGGGACAAACCGGCATCCGCGGTCGGATCGACGCGGTGAGTATACGGCCGGAGCACGTCAGGCTCCTGCCGGCTTGATTTTGGAAATGATCGCTAAACAAGGAGGGTAAAATGAAACTAAAAGGATTGCTGATCGGTGTGGTTTCCCTGTTGCTTCTGGCGTCCCCGGCCCTTGCGTTTGACGGCCCGGAACTCTATTCCGGTGAAAAGGCGCTGTACGATGCGGCTGCCAAAGAGGGCATGGTGGTATCCTTCGACACCGGCCCCACCTGGGCCAACTGGAAGAACATGTTCAAAAAGTTCAAGACCCGCTACCCGCAGGTTGAAATGGCCTACAACGACCTGGGATCGGGCGCCACCGTGGTGGCCCTGGACAAGGCCAAGAACCGCCCCCAGGCTGACACGGCCTACTACTTCGGCGGCTCTGCCATCGACGCGGCGAACAAAGGCCTGCTGGAAGGCTTCAAGCCCGTCAATTTCGACAACCTGCCCGACGTCTACCGTGACAAAGAAGGCCGCTGGTTCATCATTCACCAGCTCACCATCGCCTTCCTGGTCAACACCAAACTGGTGGAAAACGTGCCCCAGTCCTGGGCCGACCTTGCCAAGCCCGAATACAAGAACGCCATCGTCTATCTGGACCCCCGCTCCACCGGCCAGGGCCAGGTGCTCAGCTTCGCGGCCAATTACGGCGCGGGCGGCGACATGACCAACATCATGCCCGGCATGGAATACCTTGCCAAACTGCACAAGGCCGGCAACGTGATGCGGGTTGAGGGCACCACCCCCTACGCCAAGTTCGTCAAAGGCGAGATTCCGATCTGGATCGGCTACGAAAATGACGGCCTCAAAGCCAAGTACCAGGACGGCATGGGCGACAATATCGCCGTAGTGATCCCCAAAGAGGCCACCGTGGCTGCCCCCTATGCCATCAGCCTGGTGAAAAACGGCCCCAACCCGAACGCCGGCAAATTGTGGCTGAACTTTATCATGACCAACACGGGCCAGACCACCTTCGCCGAAGGCTTCGTACGCCCGTCCGTTCCCGGGGTGGAACTTCCGGCCGACATCGCCGATCGCTTCCCGGCCACCCCGCAGCTCAAGCCGCTGGATCTGGTGAAAGCGGCCGCGCTGAAACCTGAAATCGACCAGACCTGGGCCAAGCTGATCCTTGGCCAGTAAACGCGACATCATCCGCCGGGGGCGGCTGGCCCTGATGGCCGCCCCCGGCGGGCTCGTTATCCTGCTATTCTTCGTGGTGCCGCTGGCCGTGGTATCCGGGGAAGCCTTCACGGGCGGGGGCAAGGCGTTCGCCGCCATCTTTGCCGACCCCATCTTCTGGCGGGGCCTGGGCGGAACCCTGGTGCTCGGCCTGACCGCACCGGCGTTCTCGCTGCTGGTGGGCTTCTGCGTGGCCTGGCACCTGTCCGCCCTGCCGGAAAACCTGCGCACCAACCTGCTGTTCTGGATCTCGCTGCCGCTGACCTTTTCCGGCCTGATCGTGGCCTATGGCTTCATCCTGGCTTTCGGCCGGGCGGGCTTCATCACCCTTTCGCTGGCCGGGCTGGGCGTCGCGGACCCGGCGACTTTTTCGGGCTTCCTTTACAGCCCTGTAGGACTGGCCTTTGCCTATTCCTACTACCTCATTCCCCGGGTGGTGCTGATCCTGCTGCCCGTGCTGGTCAATTTCGATCGCGACCAGATCAAGGCCGCCCAGTCCCTGGGGGCAACGCACTTCCGATCCATGATGGACATCCTGATCCCCCAGATCATGCCCAGCGCGGTGAGCGCTTTCTGCCTGGTCTCGGCGGTCGCCATCGGGGCCTATGGCACGGCCCTGGCCCTGGTGGGCACCCAGGTCAACATTTTACCGCTCATTCTCTACAGCCGGATCTCGGACTCCGGCGCCGACTTCCCCTCGGCCGCGGCCCTGTCCGTGGTTTTGCTCACCCTGTGCACCGTGGTACTGGCGGCAGGCGAAATGTATATCCTCAGGAGGGAACGCCATGAAGCTCTTCCTCGATTTTGAAAGCGGCCGTCTTACGACCGCCGACGGAAAGGTGTTCGTGCCCTCGAACCGAAGCTGGCACGAGATGGAAACGGGTGCCCCGGCCGGCCGGGACGTAACGCCCACCGAGGCGGTGGAATGGCTCCAGAATGCCAATGGCACCCTCTGCCGCGTGCCGGTGGCCATTATCGGCGGACGCGAGGCCAGCCCGGAGCAGCTCGCCGTCGCCGAAACCATGGGGCAGCACCTGGCCCGGATGGGCCTCACCCTGCTTTGCGGCGGTCGCCAGGGCATCATGGAGGCCGCCTGCCGTGGCGCGGCCAGTGCCAACGGCCTGAGCATCGGGCTGTTGCCGGACGCCGACCCGGCCATGGCCAACCCGCATGTCAGCGTACCCATCGCCACCGGCATCGGCATCGCCCGCAACGCCCTGGTAGCCCGCGCCGCCCTTTGCCTCGTGGCCATAGGCGGGGGCTACGGCACCATCTCGGAAATCGCCTTCGCGCTCCAGTTTGAAAAGCAAGTCTTTGTCCTGGCCGACGGCCCCCTTATCGATGGGGTCCATCCGTGCGCCGATGCGGTCCAGGCCGCCGACGGCGTGGCCCGCGTTGTGCTGAACCTGCCCCTTGAGGCCTAAAGCCCTCCTCGCCGGATCAACGGGTCGGTTCGGCCATCCCGCGGGATTCTTCCCTGTCTCTCGTCGCCCGTGATTCTCATGGTGATCGAGCCGCGAAGCCGGAAAATAAGGTGGTGCACGAAAATGCGAAATGATTTATAAAAACAATATCCCATGTTGAAAGCGTTCCCGGATCCATTCGGAGGAAGAAAAGCCATACGGAGCCAACGCCAGAGCTCTTGAGATCATGACCATCAGCAAAATCATATCCGCCGGTCAACCCGGTGCCGAAGCCGCGGCCCTGGACATCGCCATCAGGTTGAAAATTCCCTATGGCGGCTACACCATGACCAGCTCTATGCTTGAACCTTACAGAGTCATTCGACGCTACAAGCTGATGGAAAAAGACTTTAACAGTTCCCGCGCTGTGAACGAGGCCAACGTGCACCTCGGCGACGCCACGCTGATTTTCTCACACGGCGCGCTCAACAGGGATCTGACCCTGATCGATGACCTTGCCTTCTCCCACGGCCATCCCAATCTGCACGTTGATTTCGATCAAATGGAACCGCTGCAGGCGGCATTCCGCATTAACATCTGGGCACACAAGCACTCGCCCGAGTGCCTGTATGTGACAGGCTCGACGGAGGAAGAGGACGGGCGCATCTATCAGGCCGTCTACGACACGCTGTTCCGATTCCTGCTGCTGGGCCATGAGACGTATCCTGAACAGGAACAAGTGGCCGTTGAAAAGAAAGCCCTTCCCAAAACCGTCGAGGAAGCGGTGGCGTACCTTATCGAAGCACTGCCCCTCAAGGACAAGGTGACCATCGCCAACATGAGTGCGGACGAAATCGGCGGATTGAACGCGGGTCTCGGCAACTATATCCGCAACAGCTTCGGTTTGTGGTCGGACAACAAGGCCCTTCTCTGGTCCTGTTCCAAAGACGCGGGCCAGGAGATCAATACGCCGGATGACGCATCGGCGATCATCATTTCCCGGTTGGCACTGGCGCTTGAGAAAACCCATAAAATACGGCCGATTTAGCCGATGGAAAATCCGTCATAGGCGAACGCCGGGCAAGGCCGAAATCGACAAAAAACACATCGACAGCGTGCCCTTTCCCCCAAAAGCCCTTTGGTTCGCGATTTAAACCGGTGCGGCATTTGTTCTTCGGCACGACGCTATCGCGCTTACCCTCGAGGGACCGTTATCCGTTTAGGGGAAATGATTTACGGCGCCCCCCCGCGGGGCCAGGCATCAATCACGGGAGGTCGGCTTGTGATGATTCAACTGTTTTTCAAAATACCGTCGAGACGGTTATTGGCCCGTTGGGGCGTGATCACCCTGCTGTTGGGCGGCATTCTGCTGCCCGGCAGCGGGAGGGGGGATGACCTGACCGATTGCATGACGGGCATGATGCAACAGGCCGATGACGAGATGACCATCGGTGAGTTGCGTCGGCTGTGCCGGGAGAAGCTTCACCAGGAAACGCTGGACGAGGAAGACACGCCCCCGGCCGCCCTCTCCCAGCGCCTGGAACAGGACAGGGAGAATGTCCTGCAGCCGTTTACCCTGATGAGCCACAAACCCAATTTCATATTGCTCGGGGCGTACAACGCCAGCGGATACAATCCGGACCCCTACCGGGAGCAGGACAACGATCCCTCCCTCGATGTCAATGACACCGAAGTCCAGTTCCAGATCAGCGGCAAGACGCCCCTGGCGGTCGGCCTGTTCGACATGTTCGACATCTATGCGGCCTACACGAACCATTCCTTCTGGCAGCTCTACGACTCGGACTCGTCCCCCTTTCGGGAAACCAACCATGAACCCGAAGCCTGGGTGCAGTTCGAACCCAACTGGACGTTTCTGGGGCTGACCAACACGGTGAACGCGGTTGGCTTCGTTCACCAGTCCAACGGCCGCGGCGGCTCACTCTCCAGGAGCTGGAACCGGCTCTATGCCAATCTGGCCATCGAAAAAGGCCCTTTGGCCCTGAGCTTCAAGCCCTGGTACCGCATCCCGGAAAATGATGACGATGACGACAATCCGGACATCACCGATTACCTGGGCCACTACGAACTGCGGGCAGCGTACAAATGGGGCGAAAATGTGTTCAGCGCCATGTCACGCAACAACCTCGAATCCGGCTTCTCCCGGGGCGCAGTTGAGCTGACCTGGAGTTTTCCCCTCGGGAATTATCCCTTCCTGAAGGGGTATATTCAGTATTTTAACGGGTATGGCGAAAGCCTGATCGACTATGACAACCACGTCAACAAGATCGGCATCGGTTTCGCGCTGACAGACTGGTTGTAGGATCGATTGGCTTCCTGCCCATCGGGGAAAAAAGACGATGGGGAAGCGACAAAGGGGCAACGCTTTATACGTTTTTCGAATCGGGCGAGCTGAAACCGACGCCACGCACTAAACCAAACTGTTCTCACAACAGGCTTTGACATTCTGAAATGTTTTTGTTACCGCTCGTATCATTCTCAGCTTATTCCAGCCGGCACTACCCCGCACTTCCGCGCAAGCGGTTTACCAGATGAAAGCGCCCGGATTCCAGCGTCGAAGTTTCTGGATGCTCGGGCGAAAAATTTCAACCCCTATATCCTCATTCAGGACATAGAATACCGGCTTGTTGGACTGGAGGCGTGTGGCCATGAAGAACGGCCGAAAACGCATTCTCTGCGTTTGCCCTGGCGGCACTCTGTCTTTGCACCAGCCTGCACGCCGCTGATTCGATTCTCACGGCGCCTCCGGGCACCCCGATGCCAAAGGCCGTTCTGGATGCGCTGCGGCTTGAGGTGAAACGCATCCACGGGCTGGATGTGGTGTTTGTTGTCAGGCATTTAAAAGTCAAGGATGGTTGGGCGTGGGCCCATACGCTGCCCCAGTCCCCGGACGGTGGGCGTCAGTACGAAGATGTATCAGCCCTTCTGCAGCTTCAAGATGACGTTTGGACGGTCGTCGAAATTCCCTGCCGTGAAGAGGAAAACCCGGATTGTCTCACCGGGCCGGAGTATGTTTTGCGCCTCCAGGAGAGGTTCCCAAGTGTCCCCCTTGAAATCTTCCCTGGCTGGGCGCATGGAGGCAAAGACTGATATGGCGAACCACGCGGGACACGGGCGTTTTCTTTTGATGAGTTCGTAATAAGTCGCTGAAGTATTCTTTTCGTCATCCCCGCGCAGGCGGGGATCCAGTCATTTCAATGGGTTCTGGACTCCCGCCTCCGCGGGAGTGACGGCTTCAGGACATTTTACGATCCCATCTCTTTTGGTTCTGAAAGAAAATAAGAAACAGTTTCAAAAACTACGCCCCTCTCCGGCTGCTCTACCAGGGGCAGAGGGTTTAGGATAAATCGAATCGATGACGCCTCGAAAACACATTCGACTGTTAATTCTGGTAACGATAGCGTGGTTTCTTTTTTGGATTGCCGGCTTGCCGGATTACTACCAGCAATATTCCACAACCGTAATGGTGATATTTGATTTGGCAATTTTACCGCCTATATGGCTTTTGATCTATCGGAGCGCGAAACGTTCACGACCGGGACGTGGCGTGACGGTTTGTTTTTGGTGGTCCTTTTATATTTCAGTCCCATTGTTCATCTATGACCTTGCTTATTGCGGTTTTTATCTTGGTCATGGCGTGAGCTTTTTGACAACATACTGGTATCTTACGGTCTATTATATTTTACCTTGGGTTCTATTCCCTCCCACGGGATGGTTGATTGAACAAAGGCGTCGCTCAACGGAGCTTTGGAATCGTTAACGTTATAAAGGGAGACTTTATCATGGGTATGATGAAAGAGTTCAAAGAGTTTGCCGTCAAGGGAAATGTTATCGATATGGCGGTCGGCATCGTTATTGGCGGTGCATTCGGTAAGATTGTTTCGTCCTTTGTTGCGGATGTCATCATGCCGCCGATCGGCGTGCTTATCGGAGGCATCAATTTCTCCAATTTGGCATTTACGATCAAGGAAGCTGCGGGAGATGTGCCGGCTGTTGTCCTCGGTTATGGAAAGTTTATCCAGACGGCTGTGGATTTTACCATTATCGCATTCGCCATCTTTATGGTTATCAAAGCCATAAACTCCCTCAAGCGCAAAGAGGAAGAGGCTCCCGCGGCGCCGCCCGAACCCTCAAAAGAAGAAGTATTGCTTACGGAAATACGTGATTTACTGAAGAAGCCGGCGTAACCGGCTTTCAGAATCTTGCGACATATCGCCGCTAATCAGCTTGGGAATCTTTGCATCAGCGGATTAGCGGTGATCGCCATTTCCGATAGAATAAAGGTCGTTCGGCATTGGTCCAATAAGAGGATCCGGTGGGGATGTTGGATAAGCCCGATCGCATCAGGAATCGGCCGCGACCGGCACGGGCCTCCCGTTGTGGGTATGCTCGACGATGAATGATCCGACCCACACCTTCCTGACCACCTCGAGGGGAGCTTTTTCGGCTATTTGTGGTTGGGCGCTACGCGTGATGCGGGCGGTATTGGGCGATCTGCCGCGAAATCGCCACCAGGTCGCCACTTTCATCCCAGACCTCCCCATCCTCCTCCAACAGACCGCAGGTGATGAAACGGGTGCGGAAGATGCATTTCAGCCACCCGGTGACCGGCAGTTTCCGGATATTGACGGAGCACTCCAGTGTCGGCACCCAGGCCACCATTCCCTCGGAAGTGAGCACCGCCGGCGGGAACGCATCCGCGGCCAACATGATCGCAGGCACGTCCAAGGCCCGGTCATCTTTGAATCTGATCCAGCCCTTGATCTCGGAACGGTCGGACAATTTTCCTTCGAACCATCCGGCACACGCAGGGTCCAAGCGAATGTCCATCCGCCCATACAAGGTGTAGTCCGGCATCTCAGGCACGGCGATGCATTCCTCGGGCTTTCTGATGTCCGGGGCCTCTGTATGATAGCGCTCGAGAAGGCATTCCGTTTTCTCATCGGTAAACGTGCCGAAGGCGCGAACCCGCTCCTCTCCATTCTGCTCCAGCCTTGCTTCCAGCCGGTCGAACTGCCTGGACAGGGACATTCGCGCCACCTTTACGGTGGCGTCGCCTGGATGGCATCGATTCAAAAAGTTGGCCGTGACGATGGGGGAGGTTTTCATCCGGCTGGACTGCAACAGGGCGTTTGTCATGAAAGCCATCAGGTAACCGCCGTTGGGTACGCCGCTGATGGACCAGTTTGCTGCGATGGAACCCGTGTAGCAATCGGCGTCGGCCAATTCAACGGCGATATCCTGATCGAATTGATGCATGAGAGCCCTCCAGACGCGACGCACTGCGCTTTTTTTTAATACGTTGCGTCCCCGCAGTTAAATTGCTCAAGCAGGTGTCTTTTCATTTTCCTCCACCACGCACAAAATCCCCTGGCCTTTCATGGCCGGACCGAAGCAGAGGTTGTCGGATTTGCATCTGGCCGGAGCGGTGTCGCCGGACTGCCACCGTTTAATCAAACCGGGCTCGCGGATAAAGGGCCGGCTCATGGAGATATAGTCCGCTGTTCCATCGGCGATGGTTTGCCGGGCGACATTCAGTGAGCGCATGCCGCCCACCAGGATCAAAGGCAAATCCATCGCCTTTTTATAGGCAGCGGCGGCTTCCTTGAAATAGGCTTCTTTTTCCTCCTTGTTGATAGCGGCGCGGCTGGGGGACAGTTTGCCGGATGTCAGGGTACCCCCGGAAAGCTCGATGGCATCGATCCCGGCATCGGCCAGCAGCTTTGCGGCGGCAACGGAATCTTCCACCGTCAGACCGTTTTCAATGCAGTCCTCACTGTTGATTTTGATCAACACCGGGTATTGCTTGCCGACAGCGCCCCGGATGGCATTGAGAATTTCCAGATGAACCCTTGCCCGGTTTTCGATGGAACCGCCGTATTCGTCATCCCGCCGGTTGTAGGCCGGCGACAGAAACTGGCTGAGCAGATAGCCATGGGCCGAATGCATCTGAACCCCGTCAAACCCGGCCGCCTTGGCACGCCCGGCGGCATCGGCATAGGCCTGAACCAGGTGATGGATATCTTCCTTGGTCAGTTCATGGCGGGGGGAATTGGCAAGCCCTTCAAAATCGGACACCACGTGCGGGGCCTGTCCGGTCAGGGCCTTGGCGGCAAAATGGCCGGCATGGGCCAGTTGGGCCACGATTTTTCCACCGGCCTGGTGAACCGCGTCGCACATCGATGACAGCCCTTCCACCAGTTCGTCCTTATAGAGTCCCAATTGCCACGGACCGGCCTGGCCTTCGGGGCTGACATAGGCATGGCCGGAGATGATCAGCCCAACCCCGCCTTCCGCCAGCGCCACCATGGTTTGGGTCAACCGGGGGGTCACCGCACCATCATCGGCGGCCATGCCTTCCCAGGTCGCCGATCGCACGAACCGGTTGGCCAACCGCATGCCGTTTATTTCTGTGGACTCAAATAATTTGCTCATTTTTTATTCCTATCGGTTAGAGTTTGATGATCAATATTTGAATTCAGTGTATCAATTTCTGGTCCCCACGAAAAGAGGCATATATGACACAAAACAAGCCAAAACGGCCATTTTGGTCTGTTTCCCACGGTATCCATGACACGGCCGGCCGACTTATGGCTAGCCCGGATATTTCACGCCCCTGATGTGCTCAGTGACAAGGCATTCAAGGGTGAAGTCGTAGTGAACTACTGCGAACCCTTGATAACACAGTCAATGAGCACATCAGGGAGCGCCCTTCAGGTGAAATCTTTGCTAAGTGTAACCGAAAAAGATCAGTGACAAATCGTACCTGTCTCGATGAAACCATTTCAAGCGACAACAAATGGACAGCATTATCTTTACAACATTTGTAGGAAAGATTTCATGAAATATTCGGGCTAACGGTGAGAGGGGGAATAGGGGGTAAACGGGAACAAGCTCGATGGCATCAGAAGTTGGCCGCAACAGGTTCGGCGGGCGCGTCGGTAAGCTCCACGAAAAAAGAGCCGACCCACACCTTGCTGACCACTTTGAGGGGGATTTTACGCTTGTCGGCCGAGATCCAGAGGAGAAAGCGCGGCTTTTTACTTTTCTTGAAAATCCCTCCCGCCTTGCGGACATCCGGTTCGATCAGGAAGGCCGGCCAGGCGCGGCCGCCAACCGTGATGGTTTCCTGCCGCACCACCAGTGCTTCGGCCGGATGAATCTTTTTCCCGCTGTTGAGGGGCCGGGTCACCGTCATTCCCGCCGTCAGGGGGAGGGACCGGACGTAGTAGAGGATGGAGAGCATATCCAGCGTGCCGTCAGGCAGGGGAACGCTGCGGCTCGTTTTGCCTCTTTTTATATAATCGGCAATGCCCCGATCCCAATCGAATTGTCTCACCTATTGACCCAAGCCACTGATATCTGATAACAAAATTTATCCTGCCCACCGAAGGCGGCATAAAAGCGGTTTTAAAAAATGGTAAGGGATCAGTATCAGCACTTCCCGGGCATATTGAACGCTCACCGTTGACACCTATGCATGTCTCTGGTGGTCCTGTTTCAGGATTTTTCTTCCTACCATGCATGCCCGATAAACAGGTTGAACCGTCATGGCGATACCCCTCAAATGCATCTTCCTGGCTCCCGGCAAAGCGTAGTCGGCTTTGACGGGAGAGTTTAAGGGGCTTAAACGACATGACCAGGCGCAACCGCCTGTCTTTCACAATCCATTTCAAAACATCGATAACCCAACACACAGGAAAGGCGGCTTATGATGAAATCGTCGACTGTACATCCCAAGAAAGGCATCGTCCATTTCGCTGTAGTCCTAACCTTGGCCCTGATCATTCAATTACCAGCTTTAGCAGGAGCGGAAGAACTCAGGGTCATGACCCGCAATCTATACCTGGGGGCTGAAATTCAATCCCTTGCTGCCGCAGGCTCCTATGAAGAATTTTTGGACGGCGTGGAGGATGCCTTGATGCAGATCGCGGCCAACAACTTCTCCGAGCGGGCCGAGGCCCTCGCGGCTGAGATCGTCGAGAAAAAACCGCATCTCGTAGGACTTCAAGAGGTTTACGACTTCAAACTGAACGGCGGTAATTATCCCTGTCCACCATTCTGTGACTACTTGGGCGAGCTTCTATTGCAGATAGAAGCCCAGGGTGCGAGCTATCGACCGGTCGCCACTGTTAAAAACTTTGACATCACCATTCCTTTCTTTGATGGAATGATCGTAAGTGTCCTCGATCGTGATGTCATACTGGTTCGGGATGACGTGGAAACCGCAGATGTCGATGTGTCCGGGTTCTGTCCCGACAGGGTTTCCGATGACAAAAACGGTTGCAACTATCAGCTTGTGGCCAGTGCCGAAATACCACCGCCGGATGAATCCTCAGACCCTCTCACAATCGATTTCACGCGCAGTTTTGTCGCCATAGACGCCTGGATCGACGATTATCCCGTAAGGGTGGTCAATACCCACTTGGAGGTCCGGTACCCCGATCCCGACAACCCGTTTTCGCCATTTATCCAGGCCGCACAAGCCCAGGAATTGACCATTTTTTTGCAATTGTTCCCAAACGAGGAGGGCGGTCCCACCCTTCTGCTGGGTGATATAAACTCATCCCCTGCAGATGAGCCCATTCGAACGCAATTACCATTCGGCACCATCGTCCCACCTTATATGCAACTGGTAAACGCCGGTTATTTCGATGCATGGCCCCTCAGGCCCGGGAAACCAAAGGGGTTTACGTGCTGCTTTGGCGAAGATCTTTCGGAGAAAGCGGATCTTTACGAACGCATCGACATCATTTTTTCCAGCGAAAAGCCCAACAGGGTTCGCGCCAATGTCGTCGGCAACAGCCCATCCGATCGCACCGACTCCGGACTCTGGCCCTCGGATCACGCGGGCTTGGCGGGCAGACTGCGATTCCCGTGAAACCGCGAAAGTGCGATGACATTATAATTTGAAAGGTGTTGTCATCTTTCATGCATGGGGTGCCGATTAAAGCAAAATATCGGCACCCTCTTTCATATGGCATTCACGTAGCTCACCAGAAATACCATGCGAAAGCGGGAAGACAGGCTGGCTTCAAGAAAACCTTTTCGATCCGTCCGGTGGAGATGCCAGTTCGACATAGAAAGAGCCGACCCACACCTTGCTGACCACCTTGAGGGGGATTTTACGGTCGTCGGCGGAGATCCATAGAAGAAAGCGCGGCTTTTTACTTTTCTTGAAAATCCCGCCCGCCTTGCGGACATCCGGTTCGATCAGGAAGGCCGGCCAAGCACGGCCGCCAACCAGGATGGTTTCTTTCCGCACCACCAGTGCTTGGGCCAGATGAATCTTTTTCCCACTGTTGATGGGGCGGGTCACCGTCATTCCCGCCGTCAACGGGAGGGACCGGACGTAGTAGAGGATGGAGAGCATATCCAGCGTGCCGTCAGGCAGGGGAACGCTGCGGCTCGTTTTGCCTCTTTTTATATAATCGGCAATGCCCCGATCCCAATCGAACGGAAACAAAACGTCCAGGGCCGGATAGGTGCGTGCCTGGAATACAAAATGATAGGCCGGTTCGCCCCGGATCTGCGCCACCGGCCGCACCTCGAGGCTCACCCGCGCCACCGGCACCTGCTCCCAGCGCACCTCGTAGAGAAGCTTTTCCCCCGGTGCGAATGGCAGAGGACCGGCCAAGCAGGTAGCCGCCCACAGTAGCAGACATGCGGTTAACATCGAAAACTTGATTATTTTGGAGAATGGCATTGTCTGATGGCCCCCTGCACCGCCAAAATCCTCAATTTATTCACAGTTGTTAGGTTAACCGGGTTTATGCTGTTTGGGTCAGTCCCTTTGTCCAGCGCTGAGCATAGGAGGCGTGGTCGGGAATAAGCGCGTGGACTGTCTGAGCCTGCCGAAAGGCAGGCGAGTTTCCACGTGCTCCGGCCATGCCGACGACGCGCAGGGTCAAGCTGGACACGGGCGTCTTCTTTTGGTTCGTTTTCTGCCACGCGGAAGAAAATGAACAATCAAACTCAAGGCATCCCGCCTGACCAGCAGAACCTTTCCGACCATCAACCAAAACCGATGGGTTCCGTAAAAAACAAAGACCCCGTATCCGTCACATAAACTAAGTCTGTTCAATATGACGTCCAGGAGGCCATTAAAGTTGACACGAATTCTCGGATCAGACCAATATCACAACATTTTTTTGACAACCCACCATTCTTTTGATACTGATCCCAAAAGTCTTGCCCCATTCCAGCCGGCACTACCCCGCAGCACCGCGCAAGCGGATGAAACACATGTAAACATTATCGGATATCAGAGTTTTAGAAAAAATCTAATGACAGGGCTGAGCCCGCCAAATATCAAAAAAACAGAGAAAAAGGCTTCAAAACACCGCTCGCTAAAGCTCGCAGACGACTAATTTTAGGAGGAAATCGCGTAATTATTTAGTGGTTAGCAAGGCCAGAACCCCGCTCCTTTATATGCATAGGATATTGTACAATGCCCTTTAAAAGTAATGTTTTTGACTCTGAGTGCAGAGAACTAGCGGGTGGTAACCACATACATTTCATCAATATACCTGCACTTGTCGACAAAATAACGACTCACATTGATGCCAGCATAGTTTCGATCTGCGAAGGGGCAACATGTACAGACCTGGCTACCATTAAGCAACGTCTTATAGCGTTCTTGACTCCCAAGAAAGGCACTACAACTGAAATGGGGGCAATCGCTGAATTCTTCGGACATCTGTACCTGACCGAGATTGGTTTCAACCAAGAATTTCTATTTCTGAATCTGGAGGAAGGCTCAATCAAGAAGGGCTTTGACGGCTATTACTCCCTTGACGATGAAACCTGGATCTACGAAAGCAAATCTGGGTCCACAGCGACTGAAGGCATAACACACGAGTCGAAGATCTCATTGGCATACTCGGATCTCAAAGATAAGATTTCTGGCAACCCAGCAAACAACCCTTGGCAGAATGCATACAACCATGCATGTCATATTGATGTGGGTACCGACGCGAGTATCAGACAAAATCTTAAAGCTCTTGCAAGGGCTTTCACGCAGGGAACGCGTCAAGACATTGGCTCGTTCAACATCATTCCAGGCTCAACACTGTTCCTTGAGGGTTCTTGGTCAGATATCGACGAAAATGACCTTTCTCCTAAGCTTGAGCAGCTGATTGACACCTTTAGTTTTACCAAAATCCATATAGTATGCGTCAACAAGGCGTCGATTGATCTTTTTTGGGCCTATCTGGAGAATTAAGACATGGACAGCGCCGAAAAGAGAGCACTTACAAGTATTGGCAAAGAGCCTCGCTTCCGTGACGTTCTCAAGAAGCTGACTATTGGGGATAAAATCGTGGATGGGGACAAGGCTTATATTCTCGCCGTGGCCATGGTTCTCATCAGGCGCTACCAAGAGGATCGGCGATATACATCGTATGCTGATCTCGCATACTACATTATTCTGAAATACTCTCTGCAGCATAAGGATTACGCTCCGCTGTTTGATTTTGCAGTAAATTTCGGGTTCTACCCGATAGCCAAAGACCTTCTTCGTAACGGCCTTTACGAGGGAAACCCTATAACTGCTTGTCTCGGAGATATCCAACTTGATCGCTTCCGAAACGCAGAGGAAGCCACACTAACTTTGGAGCAACATCTCGAAAGCTCCAATTTCCTAAGCGAGAAGGCACGCGAAACATGTTACTTGGCGCCCACTTCTTTCGGGAAAAGCTCCCTTATCGTCGACCAAATCAGGCAACTTGGAAACCACCCTTGTAAAATCGTTGTTATCGTCCCAACAAAATCGCTGCTAATCCAAACACTTCAGATGATTAGAGAAGCTGGTTTACGCAGAAAGTTGATGGTCCATGATGAGATGTTTGACGGAGAGGAATCTTTCATCGCAATATTCACTCAGGAACGTGCACTACGACTGCTTACAAAACATGATACCTACTTCGATCTGATTTTTGTAGACGAAGCGCACAATCTCCTAAAAGGGGATAGTAGAAGCATTCTTCTCTCCCGGGTAATAAAAAAGAATCGCACTATTAATCCAGATCATCGCGTGATCTACCTTTCGCCTCTTGTTCATGATGCTAATAACCTTCGCTTGACTACAGACCAGAATATTTCGTCACATGTCATTAAATTTAACGTCAAGGAGCCTGAGATATTCGAGCTTAGACTTAACAAGGAAGTATACCAATACAACCGATTTTTGAACCTCCCTTACAAAATAGCTGAGGACATCGAGCTTGGGAACTACCTTATATCTGCCTCCGGTGATAAGAATTTCATGTACAATTATCGCCCAGTTAAGGTTGAACAGCTCGCCAGGGAACTCTGCGATATTGTCCCTGTAATCGAGACTACAGAAGCTATTGATCAGCTGGCACGCATACTATCCAGTGAGGTTCACCCAGATTTTTATGCGATCGACCACCTAAAACATGGTGTGGTTTATCTGCATGGTAAGCTGCCAGATCTTGTGAAAGAGTACCTGGAATTCAAGTACAAGAATTTGCCCGAGTTGAAGTACGTAGTAGCCAACTCGGTCATTCTGGAAGGCATGAACCTGCCAATAGATAGGCTTTTCATTTTTAATACACGCTCTCTCCAAGGGAAAGAGCTGATGAATTTGATAGGTCGGGTAAATAGACTAAACACGATCTTTGGGCACGGCGAAAACAGGTTGTCAAGGCTCCTACCCAAGGTACACTTTATTAATAACGAAGAACATTATCGTGTCCGCAGCAAAATGGAGAACAAAATAAAATTGCTAAGAAGCCGTGTCTTTGAAGACTTGGTTAAAAATCCAACGCTTGCAGCTTTTGACATAGAAGCTCTCTCGATCCCAGCATCCTCCAAAGAGAAGTATGTTGAGAAAGTAGCATCTATCCAGGAAAATGAAGAATTCCTTGCGTCTGCAACAGATACGAAAGAGAACCAAATAAGGGCTTACCTCATTCAGTCAGGAATCATTGAGTTCTACACTGATCCGTCAACTGTAATCGAACGATTCGTTAGAGTCTCTCCCATGCTCGCAAATAATCCTCCATTATCATGGACCTCCGCATCGATGATGGAGAAAATTGAATACATTTTTCTGAGAAATATCGGGGATATCTCTGATGATGAAGTTAGCCGCCTTTCCTATCCAGAAACACGAAGTTACTACGAGAATCACATCCTTATTGCTCAGAAAAGAGCACTAAACGAGAACATTCATGCGCAAGTTCATTACTTCAATGATCGCGTGAAACATGGTGATAGTAAAATGTACTTTGGCCTATCTTATGGCGAAGAACCTCTGGAGACAGATGCTTATCCCAAAAGCTCTAAAAGAGCATATGTTGACCTATCTAACAAATCGGATCAGGAACTAGTCAATCTAGCGGTGGTCAAACTCAAGATGGAAGATGACTTTGTTGGGTTCAAGTTGAACAAATTAATTGTTATGCTATTTGATTACAACCTGATTAGCGTCGCTGAGTACAATCGTTACATTTACGGCACAACAGACGAACAGAAGATTCAACTTACGAAATACGGCCTCAGTGTGAGCATGATAGCGAGGCTTGAAGCGGATGGACAGCTCGGGAACCTGCAATTCGACGATTTCAACAACCTTCGAGCAACTCCTGCGTTTGAAGATTACCTCCTGACGGTCAATGATTTCTATAGATTTGAGATTAAACGGTATATAGGCTAAAAAGTGGATTCTGGATTCGTGGATTCGGGGTCGGGCCTCGCTAAGCAATAGAAAACTATCGGAAAAATCACCAAACAGAGCTCCATACAGCCCTTAAACCACGATTTTTCGCTCCGAAATGAGCATCTAATTAGTACACAGTATAGTTCCGCCTGCTAAACGCTACCCCCCTCTTACACACCTCCCCCATCAAAGCACTTTATGGCATTCGCAAAACGCTAAGGTACGATAGGGAAGGGGTCCTACGTGGCCTCTGCATTCCTGCGCCGTGTTGCGTGCTGATGAAAATTGCGCGAAGGCGGCCTTGAAATTGCAGTATGCAATCCGTAATATGTAAAAATTATGGTCATACTTAAAATTCTAAGGCGTCCCACAAAATCGGTGGCGGCGGCCCGGACGGCGACCAGAGGAGATGGGCGGCATGGCGGTTCATTACGAATTTATCGATGATCTTTTAAAGTTCACCTATTCCGGCGACACGGAACTGGACGCGCTGAGCGAGGTCTGGTTCAGCGCACTCGCCGATCCGGCCTTCAAGCGATGCAGGAAAATGTTGATCGACGCCAGCCTATCCGAGCTAAACATGTCGGCCGCATTCATCGAGGATAGAACCGCGCGAATGGCCCGATTCAAACAGCTGGCCGAAATAAAATGGGCCGTGATTGCCGAAAAAAACAACCTGGCATTCGGTCTAAGCCGCATGTTTTCGACATTTGCCGAGGATATTGGCCTGAATGTGATGGTTTTCAGAGATTCGGACCAGGCGATGGCCTGGCTTTCATCCGTGAACGAGGGGGAACCTGCATAGGCACCCCCGTAATCCTTTATTCCCTTCGCAACCCATCCCGTTTAAACTTGTCAGCATCCTTTCAAGAAATCCTCCCAGCTCGCATGGGTTTTGCAGCGCAGGGCGTCTCCATCCCCGATGTGAAAGTGCCCTCTAAACCGATGGTGGTTCCGGAAAACGGTTCATGGACTGCTGCGCGATCATCCAGCCGGGATATTCGGCGGGCAGGTCGCTGACCGCTTTTAAACGTGACAGATCCTCGGCGGACAGGTTGACTTGCGGTGCGGCGAGGTTGTCGGCCAGCTGTTCCGGCGTTTTGGCGCCGATGATCACGCTGGTGACCACCGGCTGGTGCAGCAGCCAGCTCAGGGCGATCCGGGCCACGGAGACCTGCATTTCTGTCGCGATTTCCCGCATCACGTCCACCACGTCGAAGGCGCGTACCCTGTCCACGGGCGGAAAATCGAAGTCCACCCGGCGGGCACCCTCCGGTCCCTGGCCGTCGCGGTCGAACTTGCCGGACAAAAGGCCGCCTGCCAGGGGGCTCCAGACCATCAGCCCGAGCTTCTGGTCCTGCAGCACCGGAACGACCTCGCGCTCCAGATCCCGGCCGGCGATGGTGTAGTAGGCCTGCAGACTTTCAAAGCGGTGCAGGTTGCATTTGTCCGATATCCACAGGGATTTCATCAACTGCCAGGCCGCCAGGTTGGAGCAGCCGAGGTAGCGGACCTTGCCGGAACGCACCAGGTCGTCCAGGGCCCGCAACGTCTCTTCCAGGGGCGTGAGCGGGTCGAACCCGTGTATCTGGTAGAGGTCGATGTAATCCGTCCCCAGACGTTCCAGGCTCGCATCAACCGCCTGCATGATATGACCGCGGGACAGCCCCACCTGGTTGGGCCCGGGCCCCATGCGCCCGAACACCTTGGTGGCCAGCACCACATCCTTGCGACGCTTGCCCAGGGCCTTCCCCAGGATCCTTTCGGAATCCCCTTCGGAGTAAATGTCGGCCGTGTCGATAAAATTGATCCCGGCATCCAATACCCGGGCAATCAGGTCATCCGCCGCTTCCTGGGACAGCCGGCCGATGGCGCGCCAGAAATCTCGGCCACCGCCAAAGGTCATGGTGCCGAAACACAATTCCGAGACGAGCAGCCCTGTTCTGCCGAGTTGTTTGTATCGCATCGTAGACCTCCTCCTGTCGCAGTTACCGGAAATGGCATGCACCGCGTTGCCGGCGCTTATGCCATGGGTCATAATGAGGCTTGTTCACGGATTCAAGCAGGCATGGACGGGAAAGACCGGAACACCATGCGGATGAACCACATCACACATCGCCGCCCCGGTCAACCGTATGCGTTCATCGTTGGCGCTTCATTGCCAAGGCCCCCGGCCGTAGTGGGTGGCATCTGCCGAAACGCCTGATTGCGGCCGATATCACACCTATTTTTGACAAACGACCTGGTTTTTGCTACCCACTTCTCAGGTCTCACCCCATACCAGCCGGCATAGCCCCGCAGGACCGTGCAAGCGGATATTGACAGAAAACGCCCTCTACAGGAGGTGCTTTTCACATAAACCAAAATCCGTTCAGGCCTCCATCTGCGACACCGAACCCGAAATGATACAGCGCGTTTTGCGTCGCGATAAGGTCTTCTTTTGATTGTACGGCATCAAAAGAAAACGAGGCATCACAAGCATGGCAAACCAAACCAGCCGATCTCAACTCGTTCTGTTTGTCGTCGTTTCGTATTCAATCCTATGGTTTCTGTTTGTAATCGGAAAATTTTTTGAGATCCCTTTTACATACGATCCAAGAAAATTAGGTGGGCTTCTTGTTCTTGCGGGAGTTCCGGCCTCCTCGATTGGCGCCGCTATAGCCGTGCTGATGGTAAATGGAAGCGGCGGACTTCATCAGTTGCTGAAGCGCTCTTTTCAGTGGCGTTTTAATCCAATATGGTACATCGCGGCGATATCGACGCCTCTGCTGATCGCTGCAGCAAGTACGATAACGTCTATTTGGATTGCCGACATTGAAACACCTAATAATTGGTTCGCGCCATCCATGCCTCTGGGGGTCATGGTATTTATCCTGATTTACGACGGACTTGGTGAAGAAATCGGCTGGAGGGGGTTCGCGCTGCCAGAGCTCCAGAAGCGGCTGGGATCGCTGGGGGGCAGCATTATGGTCGGAATTCTCTGGGCCCTTTGGCATCTGCCGTTGTTCTTTACACCTGGATCGAATCAATATGGTGATTCTCTGATTCCATACCTATACGTTCTAACCTGCTGGACCATCGTCATGGCGCTATTTGTCGGCAAGGCACGCGGGAGTATACTGCCGGGAATTCTTATACACGAATCAGCCAATTTCGTTTCGTTTGCATTCCATTATCCGCGCCACTATGTGTTATTTTTCTGGGGGATTGCTGCACTTATCGCAATCGTATTTCTGCCCAAGCCGCTGATTAAGTTTGGAAACAACGCAGAAGCGAACCCTTGAGGGCATAACAACGCTGCGGCAGCCGGCGCAAAAAGCCGCGCGGCTGGCCAGCGGCGTTATCCGGGTCATATAAGGGATGAGATCAATGGGCCTTAAAGACCTCTTTCACTCTGTCGCAACTGGATCCGCCAAAAGGCAGAAAATCCTTACCCCGGTTGGCTTGATCTTTTTCGGGCTCTCTCTGCTCGTTGTGATATCCGGAGGAATATTTACCGACCGGCTCCTGGATCTGCCGGCGATACTTCCAGGATGGGTGGGGGGGATGATCGGTTTTCTGCTGCTCCTGCCCGGTGCGGCATTGAGCGCCTGGTGCGTGATTCGATTCGTGATTGCAAAAGGCACACCGGTGCCATTTAATCCTCCAAAGGAGCTCATCGTTGAGGGTCCCTATATCTGGGTTCGCAATCCAATGCTAACCGGCGTCTTTGCCTGTCTGTTTGGACTTGGCCTGATGCTGAACTCCATTTCGATCGTCGGGATATGGACACCCCTCTACATTCTCGCCCACTACATTGAACTGAAAAAAGTCGAAGAGCCGGAGCTCGAGCTGCGTTTTGGAGATCGTTATTTGAATTACAAACGCAATGTGCCTATGTTTTTCCCTAAAATTATGGGTCGAAGTAAAAAACTTGACGACTGACCAACTATTCCCGTGAATCGTTTACCGCGCGCGCTGAAGCTCGCAGGTCAACTTAACGTTATGACCCGAATATTGGGCCCTCTCAAGATGAAGGGAGCTTGTTATGAGTATGGAAACCTTGCTTAAAATCAGGGAAATGGGAAAAGAAGTAAAGCGGAAGCGCCAAAAGGAAGAAATCGATTATGACTACATGACCGCCCCTTGCGGCCTGCCCTGCTTTGAGTGCTACCTTTATCTGGCCCGGTTCGACCCGGCCATGACCGAAGCGATCGCCGGTGTGCTTCAACTTTCCCCGGATGAAATCAAATGTAAAGGATGCCGGGCCGAAGGCGGAAAATGCGCCCATCTCGCCATGGAGTGCCGGGTATACAACTGTATCGAAAAAACGGACATGCTAACCTGCGCCGAATGCGACAATTTTCCCTGCGACTATCTCCACCCGTACAGCGACCAGGCCATGAAGCCGCACAATACGAAAGTCTTCCATCTTTGCCGCATCAAAAAGGTCGGCCTCGAAAAATGGGCCAAAGAGGAAGCCGGCGATATTCTGGACAAATACTATTATGGCGCCTGGACGTTATAGCGAACCGGCCGGGTCTCGGAGACCTACGCCCAATATCGCCTGTATCGATCTACCCAAATCGGAATGTCTATGTTCTCTATACTTGCCTCTCGCCGCCGCAAAAAGCTCACCCAAGTGCCCTTCCCGTCCGAATGGGAAGCCATCATGCGCCAAAATGTCGCCCATTTCGGCATGCTGGAAGAGGCCGAACGCGATCACCTGCGCGCTCTGGTCCAGGTGTTTGTTGCCGAAAAGCACTGGGAGGGCGCGGGTGGGCTGGAGCTGACCGACGAAATCCGGGTCACCATCTCCGCCCAGGCCTGCCTGCTTCTGCTGGGGCTGCCCCACAATTTCTATCAGAATGTGGCGTCCATCGTCGTCTATCCATCCACCGTCGTGCCGCCGCAGAGAAGGCCCGGCTTCTTTGAAACCCCATCCGCACCGCTGGAGCTCCAACATCCCATTCTCGGGCAGGCCTTCCAGCAGGGCCCGGTCATTATCATCTGGGACGCCGCCCTGCGGGGCGGCCGTCATCCCGCGTCCGGCCACAATGTCATTTACCACGAATTTGCCCACAAACTGGACATGCTCGACGGCGCGGCCGATGGCACCCCGCCCCTACGCGACCGGGCCGAATACCGCGACTGGGTCCAGACCTGTTCGCGTGAGTACCTGCGTCTCAAAGACGACACCGAAGAGGGCCGGACATCGTTCCTCGATGCCTACGGTGCCACCAATGAAGCGGAATTTTTCGCCGTGGCCACCGAGCACTTCTTCGAGCGGCCGCGCCACATGCTGGCAGACGCCCCGGACCTCTACCGGGTGTTGCGGGAATACTACCGCCAGGACCCCGCCAAGCGGGTGCCTGCGGATAGCCAAGGGGGCCAAGACCAAACGAGTGACATAAGTTAGAAAACCTTTAAAGCCTGCCTTCTTCTAAATGAGTTGATATCGCCTCCGACTGGACCTTTGCGCTACCCGCATCGATCCATTACTTGGGCGTTATGTGAAAATAGGAGTTTAATAAATGACGGAATGGGAGCTGCCCGAAGCCTGCGTTTTTGATGGGCGCACCGTGCGATATGGGGTGCGTGGCGATGGGCCGCCTGTGGTCATGGTTCACGGTACACCATGGTCTTCGTTCAACTTGCGGCATCTGATCGAAGCGATATCCCGATGCTTCACTGTGTACTACTATGATCTTATCGGTTATGGCCAGTCGGATAAATCACCCGGCGATGTGTCACTGGGCATTCAGAACCAGGTGCTGGATCATCTTCTGGCGCACTGGGGGCTTGAGAATCCCGCAATCGTAGGCCATGACTTCGGCGGCACGACGGTTCTTCGGACGCACCTTATCAATGGGCGTGATTTCGAAAGGATCGTCCTTATTGATCCGGTGGCGGTTTCCCCATGGGGTTCGCCCTTCTTCCGGCACGTCAAGGTACACGAGGCAGCATTTGCAGGTGTTCCAGACTATATTCATGAAGCAATTGTTCGTGCTTACGTCAAGACAGCGGCCTTCAAACCTTTAGATGACGCAATAATCGATCGGATTGTCCTTCCGTGGACAGGGCCGGATGGAAAAGCGGCTTTTTACCGGCAAATTGCGCAGGCAGATTCAGGTTACACGGATGAGGTGCAACCCATGTACACCACTATCTCAAGGCCTGTTTTGATCCTTTGGGGACGTGAGGATACATGGATACCGTTGGAACGAGGCGAAGTTTTGCACGATATGATCCCGGGTTCGTTATTACATGTAATCCCCGATGCCGGGCATCTAGTGCTCGAAGAACAGCCCGGTCAACTCATTAGGAAAACACTTCTTTTTCTTCAGAACGAAGACATCATGTAATAATAGGATCAAAAATACCTGAATTCCTTCGAAAACCTGAAAGCATCCCTTTTGAAAAAAAATAGAGGCATTGCTTAGAGGCTAGCCATGCCCGGCCTGCGACGATAGGATATTGTCCGATTATCCCGGCAGACAGCGAATTAGGGCTTCGCGCGGTGAGCGGACCGCGTGAACAATTTACCCGGTAAGAACGGGACACAGAAAATCGCCCCGAGAAACCACACGGTGACGAGTTGGTAGGTCATATCCAGACCAAGCCGGTCATTCAAGGCGCCCACCAGAACGGTCATGCTGGACCCGACCACAAAATTGATCATCATGTAGATCCCGTTGACATACGCGGGGCGCTCGGAGCCGCTTTCCTGGACAATCGCGAGCATCACCGGGCCGTTTGACAGCAGGAAAAAGCCCAGGAGAAAGAGGATGGGGAAGGTCAGGAAACCAAAGTCCAGCAGGAAGAACCACATGAGTACCGGAATGGCGAGAATCGCCGCCAGCAGGACAAACTTTCGCCCCCATCTGTCCGAGAGGGTCCCGGCCGTCAGGACGCCGATGACGCCGCCCGCTTCCAGTACGGACAGGGAAACCCCGGCCACCACGAGACTGGCGCCCTTGGCCGTCAAATACGCCGGCAGAAAGATGACCATGGCGCCTTTCAATCCGCCAATGAAAATACTGATGCCGGTCAAGCCCAGCAGGATGGCGCGCATGTCCACAAGGGTTTGTCCCAACCCGGAGGACGGGGCGGCATGCGCCGTTTGTTGGACCGGCATGCGTCTGAACTTCACCGCGAGGAACACGGAGGCCAGCACTCCCGGTAGAATCAACCAGTAGGTGCGCTCCAACCCCCAGCGCGAGACCACGCCAATGATGACCAGTGGGCCAATCGTTCGGGCCAACTCGCCGGCAAACATATAAAAACTCATCCCTTTGCCAATATGCTTGCCCGCAATCTGCTTGATCATCACCGGTGTCGGGACATGATAACAGGCGGCGCTGATGCCCATAATCACCAGGAGCACCACCAGCACCGGATAGGAGGGCGCGAGCCCCAGCAGGCTCATCGATATGGCGGTCACTGTCGGGGCACAGATTACAAAATAGCGAACACTGACGCGATCCGCAATAACCCCCAGAAGCGGATTCAGGAGCGAAGGAAAACGCTGCGCCACCGTCAAGAAACCCGCCAGCGTATAGGAAAATCCCAACTTTTCGATCAGCAGCGGCAAGATCGGGGCCAGGAACGCGCCATAGATGTCATGAATGAGATGCGAAAAGGCGATCAGTATGACATTTCCGGTTTGAAATTTCTGCGTATCAGGGCTATTTTTCATAACGGAACGGTCTGTCAAAAATGCCATAAGGCGTCAAGGTTTATTGTGTGCTCTCCCGGTCACGAAATCCCTTTCCGTGAGTTCGCGCACCTTGCCTTGCTCGTCCAAAGCCGCAGGAAACAAGATGGAGACGTTTGCTCCGCCACGTCGGTTCGTCGATCATCCGCACTATGAAGCGGATCGGAAGCGGGCGTTAAAGACGCTTGTGATCGATGACATCGACGCCCCGATTCGCGACATTGTCGCAGGCTTTTCAAGACTTCCCTATTGTTTCACGCTTCAGAGTTGTTTCGGCCACTTCGTCCATTCCGAGGCCGCGGCTCCCGGCAACCTCGAACCGCTGCCCCCCAGGGATGTTGGCGTGGTCACCTATCGCATCGCATATGTCGCCCTGTGTCTCCAGAACAGCACCTCCGGGAATCGTCTCTTTTCCGCCCTGGCAGAGGTTTCATCAATTGCCCCCGCCTTTGTTCAGTTCGGTTCCCCTGCCTGGTTCTGGGAACGTCAGGTGAACGCTTTTGCGTTGCAGGTCGAGCCGAAGCGCTTTAAAGACCAGGACCAGGCAACGATCGACTATGCCGAAGCGCTTCAGGTGCAAAAGGTGAGGGATCAATTCTTCACGAGGCTTGACGATCTCGTCAACGCTCTACAATATAAAAGATTCGGGTTCGGGCCTCGTTAAACAAGCGCAACCAAAGGGAATGGTGACCCGCCTCGCGATGACCCGCGACGAGCCGGATTACCCCGCTTGAAGAAGATTTTTCTTCAGAATGACAGGCAGGCATGGATACCATTATTTACGGCATGGGCGGCGGCAAGATGAGCGATTCGCGGATGACGGATCATTACCAGCGTATCGTTGATCTCGCAAAGACGCAGTTCGGCATCGAGACGCCACAAGTGGCCATCATTCCGACGGCGCAGTTCAACGGCACCCATGCGAAGATCGGCCGTGGCAACATGGATTTCATTGGCGAAAGGTTTCGGCGTTTGGGGTGTGATACCCGACAGATTTTAATGGGCGACGTGCCCGCGGGAGAATCCGAAACCCGGGACAGGGATATTCAGGACATCCTCCGCAATGCTCACGCGGTTTTTGTCTTGGGCGGCGATACGCGATACCTGCTCGAGGTCGTTCGGGGTAAAGGACTTGTTGCGACCGTCGAATCGACGATCCACGACGGCAAGGTCATGGCCGGAACAAGCGCCGGCTTTATCTGGCTCACGAAATACTGCATGAGTGATGCCGAGAGTTTTCATTCCAACCAATGGCGTTACATCATCCTGCAGGGGTTGGGTATTCTTCCGGTTGCCGGAAACGCACACGACAATGGTCCTCTCCCTCAAGGACTGGTTCCGCAGGTAAGCCGTCGAGAACAGTTCGAAGGGTATTTCGCCCAACTCGGTGAGCTCCCCGGCATTGTCGTCGACGAATTTGCAGCGATCGAAGTTCGAAACTTCATCTGCCAACCCCGCAGCCCGGATCCGGCCATTGGGGCGCACGTATTGGCCAACGGCCCACACGGCATCGCCCGCCGAAAAATTGCCCCGGGGACGGCGATGGATTTGCGAGATGCCGCCTCCCTTAGGGATTTTGCGCTGTCAATTCCGGATTAAGGTGGTAAGGTTTGTGAAATTATCCGTAACGTTTTCAGATTTGTCCCTGCCGGCCACATCCAGAGCGTTAGACGCCAGATCACGACAACATGGAGCGGGAAAACATGATCAAAATCGAAAAACCGACCATCATCGCAGCCGCAGGCAACAAGCCCAAGATCATCGAAGAATTTATCGGGCGGGTCAATTCCGGGACGGGCGGCCTCAGCATCGCCAAAATGACGAGCCCGGCGGGTTGGATCGAACCCGGCCAAAAACCGGCGTTCGATGAATATACCGTCGTTATTAAAGGCATGCTGCGGGTAACGACCAAAGAAGGGGCCGAGGACATCCAGGCCGGCGAAGCCGTGATCGTGCCTTCAGGCGAATGGGTCCAGTACAGCACGCCAGGCTCGGACGGTGCGGAATACATCGCCGTCTGTCTGCCGGCATTTTCTCCTGAAACGGTTCATCGGGATGAGTAAGGCCACAATCGGCGGGCTGTCGGACTTGCGCTTTTTAAAAATCAAATGTGAATGCTTCTTTTTTGTTTGGAAATTCATATGAGGACACAAATCCGTACGTATATTTTCTGTTTAAAGCTGGGGGTGGCGTTATTTCCTTCCTTTTTTCTTTTGGATTACTTTGTTTATCCCGACCACAAGTACGCCCTGCTCATGATTCGATTCGGAATAACGCTCTATTTGGCCATCGTACTCTTTTTCATCGGCCGAATGAAAGAAAAATACAATTTCCCGATCCTATTGTTGAGTATGTTCTTAATCGCCTTTTCCATCTCGCTGATGTGTTTTATTACCGGCGACGGATTTGCGTCCCCCTATTATGCCGGGCTGCTGCAAATCATTATCATCACGATGCTCTTCTTCAAAATAAGCCCTATAAAATATGCGCTTTTAATAATGGCCATTATTGTTCAACATTTTGTATTGCTTTCATATGTTCCTTGGGAGAGTAAAGATTTAGTCATTAATATCCTGGCATTGGGGGTCTTTGCGCTGGTTGCTGTTTTGGGGCACAATTTCATCCACGATCTGGCAAAGGAAAACAAAACGTTAAAAGGATTTTTGCCCATTTGTGCTTCCTGCAAAAAAATCAGAGATGATCAAGGGTACTGGAATCAAATTGAATCCTATATAAAAGCGCGTTCACAAGCTGAATTCAGCCACAGCATCTGCCCGGATTGCGCGGAAAAGCTCTACCCCGGCATTGACTTGTACGACGACTCGCAAGACACCGACCAGGAGTCAATCCGATAGCCGGAGCCCGATACGATCAATCTCGGGAGCCCACCAGTTTATTTGGCGCGATGACGGTCAAAAGCAATGAACATCATTGAAATTAAATTCTACAACGATGCCGTGCTCGATGCGCTGAATGATCTCCTGCCGCAACTGTCTGCATCACCCCGGCGTTTGACCGAACAAGACCTTCGCGCGATCATTCAGTCCGACACGACGCGCTTGCTGATGGCCGAAGAAGATGACGGCTATACCGGCAGCCTGACACTCGTCGTGTTCAGGATTCCGTCCGGAATCCGGGCCAGAATTGAAGACCTGGTCGTACAGGAAACCGCACGGGGCCGGGGGGTGGGCCGAGCTCTTGTGCAAAAGGCACTAGCGGTGGCGAAAGCCCTTGGCGCTGAAGCGGTCGACCTGACAACACATCCCTCCCGGGAAGCGGCAAATCAACTTTATAAAAAGCTGGGCTTCGCCAGAAGAGAGACCCATGTTTACCGGCGAAAGGTATCTTGATGCGACGCCGTTTTTCAAGGTACGCTTTTGTAATTTCCCTTTGTCCCGCGCCGAGCATCTGCGTTGCGGGCGGAAATAAGCACGCGGACTGTTTACCCGCCTCAGGTGGGTTTGAGCCCGCTCTTAAGCTGGCGAGTTTCCGCGTGCTCCGGCCACAACGGCGACGCGCAGGACCAAGCGGGGCACGGGCGTTTTCTTTTGTTTCGTTTTCTTGATGGAATCGTAAAAAGTCCTGAAACCGTCACTCCCGCGAAGGCGGGAGTCCATAACCATTTGAAATTACTGGATCCCCGCCTGCGCGGGGATGACGATGCCTTGGAGGTGTCGATTGAACCGCATAACGATCTCATTGATGGAAAAAAATGACATTCCGGAAGCGGCAAGGGTTCTCAGTGTGGCCATGCTCGACAACCCTCTCCATGCGGCCCTGTTTCAGGGGAACGATGAAAACGTCCGCCTGGAAATCGAAAAAATGTTTCGCAAGCTCTTTGATGAAGTCCCGGGTATCGTCTTTCTGGCCAAAGACGGCCCCACCCTATCAGGGGTTATGCGGATGAAGTCATGCGACGGCCGCAAGGCCCCGGACGATCCCGAAGGGCCGCCCGACGAAAATGATCTCAACTGGCGGAAAACCGTATGGCTCAGGGAGTGGGCACGCCACGACCCATCGGATCCGCACTGGCACCTTGGCCCGATCGGTGTCCTGCCCGCCTATCAAGGCGCCGGGGTCGGATCGAAACTGATGCAGCGCTTCTGCCGCGAAGTGGACGCCTGCCGGGCCAGGGCCTACCTGGAAACGGATCTGGAGAAGAACGTCCGGTTTTATGAGAAATTCGGTTTCAAGATTGTTTCCCAATCCGCTATATTCGATGTCAAAAATTACTACATGGTAAAAGCATCAACGGCATGATGCGGTGAACAAGTTGAGGTAAAACCACCCATGACCATTCAAATCAAACATGATTGTACCGGTGTCAGCTGGCAAACCGTAGCGGCAACACTGAAATCCGTTGGAATGGGCCATCATGCACCGGAAATACACCGTAAAGCCTTCGAGGCCAGCCACACAACGGTGTTTGTGTACGATGCCGACAAGCTTGTCGGGTTTGGACGGGCTATTTCCGATGGTGCCTACCAGGCCGCCGTCTACGACTGCGCCGTCACTGAAGCATACCAGGGCCAAGGACTCGGCAAACGCATCATGGAGACCATTTTAGCCAGGCTGCCGACCTGCAATGTCATTCTCTATGCATCGCCCGGCAAGGAAGGTTTCTATGAAAAACACGGCTTCCGTCGGATGAAAACGGGCATGGCCCTGTTCAAGAA
The DNA here is from genome assembly GCA_014237395.1 of Desulfobacteraceae bacterium. GTDB lineage: Bacteria > Desulfobacterota > Desulfobacteria > Desulfobacterales > UBA5852 > JABZFP01. Next base: position 455,468 of record JABZFP010000029.1, read on the forward strand.
TGGCGCGTCCATGAAAGAACACGGCTTCACCGCGTAAATTGCAAACAAGCCGAACCAAACGATCCGCAGGTGCGAAAGCGCTATCCCCCGCCATCGCAACTTACTGGCAATGATGATGAGTACCAGGCCCATTTATTATGTTTTGGTTGGAATGCTCGCCGGTGGCTCGGCAGGCTTTTTACTATTCTACCACCTCGATCAATCGAAAGGTTGGAACCCGTATGGATGGTGGTTTTCGGCAACCTTGATTGCTGCCGTGGCGGGTGGTTTAGCCGGGGTCTTTCTTTACGGAACCTTCCGTAAAGGACAACCGAAATAGTGACCGCTATCGATGACCCTGTAAACGAAAAGACCTGACCGGATCGGCTTTTCCCTTTGACCGGCGTCCGTCACTTGGGCCGACCTGTCGATACTTTTTCGTCATGCAGGACTCGGAACGCATTAAATAGAGGGGCACATGCCGAAATTAAAAGCAAAAGGCTTGAAATGGCTCAAAGGGTTTCACCTGATCGCTGTGGCCAGTTGGGTCGGCGGTGGGGTTGCCTTGATTTTGCTGTTTTTTTTAAAAGACGGCGTTACGGACAGCGGTGTTTTATACGGTATAAACCAGAGCATTCACCATGTCGACATGGCGGTGGTCGTTATCCCGGGCGCCTTTGGCTGCCTGCTTACCGGCTTGATCTATTCCTCCTTCAGCAATTGGGGGTTCTTCAAGCACAATTGGCTGATCGTCAAATGGATCGTGACCGTAACGGCCATTCTGTTTGGAACCTTTTTTCTCGGGCCCTGGGAAACTGCCATGATGGAGATTTCCGGGGAAATCGGCATATCGTCTTTAAGTGATCCCGCATACCGCTACAATCAAAAGATGAACCTGGTTTTTGGCGCGCTTCAGGTCCTAGTGCTGATGATCACCGTGTTTATTTCGATCTTCAAACCCTGGAAATCTGGGAAAAAGGGGAAGCGCATCGATTGATATCGTCAACGACTGGCCCTGTCCGTGCCCAGAAGCAACATCTTTATGTCGCCATCCGCTCTATAACTCGCAACGAGAAGATACGGGGCGAGCAGCATGATCCCCCCGAAAACGCCTGCCAGACCCAATAAAATCCCACCGGGCGAAAAATGATGCCGCCAGGCAAGCCACAACCCGGAAAGCAGGAGGAAACACATAAAGTCAAAATTGAACTGCCCGGGCCAGGTCAGCGATGCCATGTCGCCGAAGAAGATGGGCAGCAGGTTCCAACCATGTTTGAAGCCTACGACGCCCGTCATACTGACGATGCCGATAATGATCATTACCAAAAATAATCGAAATGCCCTCACGGTTTGGTCCCTTCTATATCCATGTTCGATTCCTGAACGCCTATACGGCAATTGCATTGATTTTCCGCGTAGTGTAACAATACAGGTAAATAAGTCCATTACCTCAGAGGTGCAATTTATGGAAAATCTGGTGAAAATCCCGAAAAAACAGGAATCGATCGGCGAAATGCTGCGCTTCTGGCGGCAGCTGAACCGAAAAAGCCAGATGGATCTGGCGCTGGATGTAGATGTTTCTTCCAAGCATTTAAGCTTTGTGGAGACAGGCAAGTCCAAACCAAGCCGCCATCTCGTTTTGAAAATCGCCCAGTCGCTAAAGCTGCCCCTCAGACACCGCAATGCCTTCTTACTGGCGGCCGGCTATGCCCCTGAATTTAATGAAGAACCTTTTGATGGTCCCAAAATGGAAATCGTGCGGGACGCGTTGCGCCGCATGCTGAAAATGCATGAGCCCTACCCTGCTTTCGTGGTCAACACGGGGTATAAAATCCTCATGACAAATTCCGGTTATGACCAGATGGTAGCATTCTTCGCCGGAGAAAACGCCCTCACAAAGTATGACAACGCCATTAGGATTCTATTTTCTGAAGATGGTCTGCGGCCGTATGTGAAAGACTGGCCTGCCATCGAACAATTTTTGCTGGCGCGGTTGTGGGAAGAGGTGGTTTCGACCCAAAACAGCGCGTTGGTGGCGCTGTACCAGGAAATCAAACGGTTGGCGACCTCGAAAAGCCCGGTCCATTTTGAAATGGACAGCAATCTTCCCGTGATGAGTCTGGTCCTGGAAAAAAAAGCCGAAAAGGCCAGCTTTTTCACGACCATTACAACGCTCGGAACCCCTCTGGACCTGACGACCCAGGAACTCCGGATCGAGCTGCTTTTTCCATCGGACGACGCGACAAAGCGGATGTTCCCCTTGGACGACAGAACGATCCGGTAAAAGGCAGCGATGATGTCTATCTTCGAAGAGATACCGCATCGTTTTCCGGTACACATTTGACGGGTATTTTGACAATCTGCACCGCTTCTGCTAAATCTTCGTCTCCTCTCGTATAATTTCGGCCGGCTACCCCATCACGCAACGTGGTCCGCATGTGCAATCGCTTGTCCGCGGCGAAAAACGACGCCCAGGGCACTCACGTCTTCATTCTGCAGGACCAGCTCTTCGAATTAACTTTAGCGGATTGGGAACTTATGAGAATCATAGACTACAAACGGCATGAGTTGCATGGCAATCCCGTGGAGAAAAGGGCCAAAATATCGACGTTCGTTTACGATATCCCTAACTTTGGCGCCTGCGGTATATTTCCGCCACTTCATATCCTTAACCAGATTTTCGAAACCGGCGGGTCGGAGGGAAGCATGAGTCCAGGGGCGACCTGGGAGCCCTTCACCATCAACGAAGAGGAGTACGGACGGTTGGTCGACATCATCGCACGGCTTGATCCAAAAGCACTTGACGATAAAGCGCGTTACACCTTTATTAAGTTCGAATTCGATGCGGCTTTTGATCACCTGCAGGATTGGGACGCCTGGATCAGAGGCGTGTGTAAAAAGCATCGCGACGCCTACCACAGCCGGCGGTCGGGCCATTAGAAGGGGGAAAACCCTCATGGTAAAAAATGAAGGCGACCCATTAAAACGTGTCATCGTCTGCACCCCCAAAGAAGAATATGCCCGCGCCGGCAACCGGAAAGAACACAATATCGGCGACCTGGGTGATCCGGCAATAGCCATCCGGCAACACGATGCGCTGAAAGAAACACTCAGGGCTTTCGGAGCCGACGTTCTGGATGTGCCTGAACGGGCCGAGCACCCCAACTCGGTTTTCACACGGGACACCGCCATCTGCACCCCGCAGGGTTTTATCCACCTCAATTTAGGATTAGAAACGCGGCAATCGGAAGGGGCCTGGATGGCGCAAATTTTAAAGGCCCAAGGGAAACGCTGTATCGGCGAAATCAAGCCACCGGGAACCGTCGAAGGCGGCGATGTGATCCTATCCGGGGACGTCGCCTTCATCGGACGATCCGTCCGCACCAATGGAGAAGGGATACGACAATTTTCGCAAATCATGACACCTATGGGGTATGAGATTCGCGTCATCGATTTGCCGGATACGATCCTGCACCTTGATAAAGCTTTGATGGTTTTAGGCGCCAAACAAGTGCTCTATTGCAATGAGTTGATTTCACCATATAATATCAGGGGCTTTGACGGTATTAAAATATCCTGCGGCGAAAATACCACCGCGAACATTATCTGCCTGGGAAACCAAGAGGTTATTGTCAACCGCTCCAACGCAACTGTAACCGGCCTCCTGAGAGACAACGGGTATATTGTTCACGACTTGGATTTGAGTGAGTTTGCCAAAGGCATGGGCGGCCCCAATTGCCTGATCATGCCGGTTGAACGCGGCGTCTAATAGAACCATGATCTAAAAAGGGGTATGGCATTGCATTATTACAATAAGGATCTTTGCCGAATAAGAACGATAACGACCTTTTTGTCTTTGACGAAAGACAAAACAAGCTGGAAGAAAAACATTCTGAAAGCCTCCCGTTTTTGCGCTGAATTGTCCAACACCTTTGTGGAAAACGGATACGTTGTTCAGTCGGTCCGAATCGTTACCAACCCATTCGGCGAGTATCTCAATACGGAGAGTTTAGAAAGTGCGAGAGAGGATTTGGCCTATCTCAGCAGTCTTCTTAATTCTTCTGACCTCGCCGGGATTCGAATTCGATTTGCTATCGGAGAAGCGCGAACACAAGACGAGATCCATCTGCTACCGGAATTGGTTAAGGAATTTGGCGACCTGTGTAACGCATGCGTCAATGTCGACCCTGATGATGCCGGCATGCTCGATAACACGTTAATCCGATACGCGGCCGAAGCTGTTTCGGAAATCAGCCGAATAACACCTCGAGGCGAAGGTAATTTCAACTTTACCGTTAATTTCAATTGTGAGCCCCTGATACCCTATTTCCCGGCCGGCTATCATCGCAATGCACTTGGGGACCGCTTTGTTGTCGGGTTAGAGACGCCGGATTTGCTTGTTGAGGTCCTAAAGGCGTTTAACCGGAATTCGGCCTCCGGGACCCATAATGACCTGTTTAAAGGTTATTACGAGGTCATGCGGGAGGCACTTCAGTATCATATAGCCACCATTCATAACGTCATTTCGCAGTCAACGATCGACAAACCTTTTACTTTCTCGGGTTTCGACAGTTCCGCCGCCCCCTCCAAGAATTGCGCCAGCATGGTCGATGTTTATGAACAGATGGGAATTGCGTATTTTGGCGCCTCGGGCACCGTGGAAGCCTCATCGTTATTGACGCGCGTCTTTAAATCCATCCAGGGCGTCGCGCTCGTCGGTTTTTCCGGGCTTATGCTCGCCGTAACGGAAGATACCGGTCTTGCCCAGGGCACGATCAATGGTGACTTTGATATCCGTTCCCTCTTAACCTACAGCGCTGTTTGTGGCATTGGCCTGGATACGGTCCCAATCCCCGGCGACACGTCAGTTGATAAAATTTCAGCCCTGATGCGCGATACGGGCACAATGGCCTATCGCTTAAACAAACCCCTAACGGTTCGCGTGTTTCCCGTGCCGGGTTTAAAGGCCGGAGATATGACCGCTTTTGAAAGTGAAGATCTTTGTAATTGTGCCGTTCTAGCGGTCCCCTGAATTAGGCGCCTGTCATTTGACAACCAGGCGAAGTACGCGGACCTGCGAGCGAAACGTCTTGAAGGGAAAACAAAATGAAAATTTCTGATTGGCTGGATGAAAAAGTGGCCGAAAACGTGGATGTATCGCAAATCGCATTGCCCACCGATATTGTTTTTGAGGACGTCGCAGATGAAATGGTATTCTTTGAAGAATGGAATCCATGCGGCATTTTCTGCACCAAAAATCATCCCTATTCCAAGGTCGAGCGTTTCGGACACTGGTATCGCTGCAAAGGCCAGGATAAGCAAGCCGGGGTTCATTCATCGGAAATGAAGTGGCGGCTGTTTACCAGGAACAAAGACCTTGCCCTCCAGACGGCAAAATCACATATCGAATAACAAGAAGGAATGCGCGTTGGACATAAGAAAATCCACTGAAACCGATCGGGTAGCCATCGCGAAAATCCATACGAAGGCCTTTGGCGAAGAAAAAGGCCCGGAAATAGCGGCGCTGGTCAATGGATTGTTCGACGATCCAACCGCCGCGCCATTGCTGTCATTAGTTGCGGTCGAAAAGGATCGACTCGTCGGCCATATCCTCTACACGAAGTCCGTCATTACGGATACCGATACGCCTGTTTCGATTCGGCTGCTGGCCCCTCTGGCGGTTCTGCCGGATGCCCAAGCGAAAGGCGTTGGCCGCAAACTGATTAAAGAAGGACTTGACCAACTGTGGGACGCCGGGGTCGATCTCGTCTTTGTTCTTGGGCATCCGGATTATTATCCGCGCTGCGGATTTATGCCTGCCGGGGTGCTGGGGTTCGAAGCGCCCTATCCCATACCCGATGAACATGCCGGCGCATGGATGGTTCAAGCCCTAAAGGACGGTGTTATCGGTCGTGTTAAAGGGAAAGTCCAATGCGCGGAAGTGCTTGACCAACCCCAGCACTGGCGCGAGTAGCCTTTATTGCTAACAATCTGTTACACGGGTGCCTTACGCAACATGGCATTTGCGCCCGTCAAAGATTTCTCAACGTCCAATTTCATATAACATTCTGAATGGTTCTAACGAGGAGGGAAATAATGAAAACCTTTGCCGATAAAGCGTATGACTTATTGAGAAAGGTGCCCAAAGGGCGCGTTACCACCTATAAGGAAATAGCCCATGCCCTGAACACCAAAGCCTATCGCGGGGTCGGGCAAGCCATGCGCAATAACCCCCATGCACCCGAAGTTCCCTGACACCGGGTCGTTGCCACATCCGGTCGGATTGGGGGATTTCAGGGAAAAACATCGGGAAGGTCGATCCAAAGAAAAATTCAAATGCTCAAAGAGGAAGGAATTGAGGTCCACGGAGGAAAGATAAAGGATTTTGAGGACGTTCTTTATCGATTTTGATCATCCTTGAAATTCATCGCGCTTGAGCCGGACACACAAAACTGCCCCCTGTCATCTTGATATAATTGCGTTTTTCTGTCATTGTGCTATATATTGCTTCAAATTCACCCCTCTCCGGATGACAGGAAGCGCCCCATGCCGATATCGTATTTGTTTAAAGGTGATTTGTTGATGTTCAAAGCCCGTGGCGCCGTCACCGTCAAAGAATTCTACCTGGCCTGGGATAAAATTTCCGGGGATTCGTCTTTCCAGCAGCCCCTTGATACGCTGATCGATCTTCGCGAAGCCCAAGTCGATGTGCCCGGCCAGGAGATCGAAGCCATTGTCTACCGATTAAAAAAGGATCGATTGTTTAAAAAGATGGTTTTCGTGGCGGAGCGCGGATCCTTCACCTATGCCATGGGCCGCATGTTCTGTATCAATGCCGAATATGTCGGCTGCCGTTCCGAAATCTTCCTCAACATGGTCGATGCCCTGGCCTGGCTCGATCGAGAAGGCATGGACGATGAACCTGCGGCACCGATCGAGGCCTCCTGACAAAAGCGCCGATTGACACGTTCCATCGGACCGCTTTTCAGCACTACGCTTTTCCCCGGATAGCCATGATACGAAGCTTGCTGTTCTGGACATTGTTTCCTTTCGTGCTACCGCAGGCCATCCGTGTTCGCAGCGATGCACCGCGCTTTCCCGGGGCCGGCGGGCCGAAGGAAGGCGCCATTGGTGAGGGACCGCCCCTCAGGCTCCTCGCAGTTGGAGACTCCATCATTGCCGGTGTGGGTGCCGAAAGCTTGTCCAAAGCGCTGGTGGGTCAAACCGCAGCATGGCTGGCGGACCTGCTGGGGTGTCGAATCGATTGGACAGCCCGCGGCAGCATCGGGGCCGATTCGAACAAAATCCTGCATCGCCTGGTTCCAAGCCTGCCAGAACCGGAAGCGGACATCATCATTCTGTCGGTGGGGGTAAACGATGTGACCGGGCTCACCCGCCTATCCCGCTGGCAGCGTAACCTGAATGACCTGCTGACAGCCTTGCATCGCCACTCTCCCCGGGCCATCGTGGCCGTGGCTGGTATCCCCCCGCTCAAGGGGTTTCCCCTTCTGCCGCAGCCCCTGCGTGCCCTTTTCGGGCTGCGCGGAGATATATTCGACAAGGCCTCCCGGAAAGTGTTATTGCGCTATCCTTTTGCGGTCTATATTCCGCTGGACTTCGATCCTACGCCCGATAAATTCTCGGCCGATGGCTACCATCCCTCGGGAAAAAGCTACCGGGAATTCGGTCTGATGATGGCAACCCAAATCTCAAAAAAGATTGACAAGCCCTAAAACCTCAACACGGACAGCCGATTATCACCTCCGGCAATATCGTCGACCCGACTAGGAAAGTGGCTGCCGTATTGACGGTATAGGCTTTCGGTCGTAAGTTTCTGCAGCTGCGGTTCTTGATTGTCCTGATCGACGAATGCAGGCAAGCCTATGCTGCATCAATATTTCACGGATACTTCAGCAGGCTTTTTTGAACATCTGCCGGGATTAGGAAAAATCATTCCCCGCATCCGCGGCACCCTGTAATGCGCTGCCACACAACAACATCCCATGCACAGCATGGCACCACGCCGCTGGCGCATACCATCATAAGTCATCGAGAGGGCCAGCCACTCCATGAAAACCAGAATCCGCAATCTTCTCGAAAAATTATCCGGCAATTACTGGTTTATCCCCTCTGTTATGGCCGTTGCGGCCATCGGTCTTTCCCAGGGACTGCTGTATCTTGACCAGATCATGGGCCCACAGGGACTTTGGCAGGGCAGTGCTTTTCTGACGACCGGTATCGAGGGCGCCCGATCCACCCTTGCCACGATTGCCAGTTCCATGATCACGGTTACCGGTGTTGTGTTCTCCATCACAATCGTAAGCCTGTCCCTGGCGTCCCAGCAATTTGGACCCCGCCTGCTGCAGCATTTCATGCGAGATCGCGGCAATCAAATCGTTCTCGGAACGGTTACCTCGACCTTTATATACTGCCTGCTGGTATTACGAACGATCGGTGCCTCTGTTGAAGGTGCCTTCGTCCCTCACGGCAGTGCCCTGGTGGGTGTCATGCTGGCCGTTGTCAACATCGGCGTCCTGATTTACTTCATCCACCACACGGCCGAGGCGATACAGGTCAACAATGTAATCAGCCGCATCAGTCGCGACATTTCCAACGCAGTGAAGCGCTTGTATCCCGAAAAACGATCCTCAGCGAGCCAACCGGAAGCCGATCCGGCCCCTCGAAAACCGCTACCGGATGATTTCAACGATCGGGCGGCCGTCCTCTGTGCCGAGGATAGTGGCTATATTCAGGCAATTGACCCCGGCAGCCTCGTCCAATTGGCGAAAGAAAATGACCTGATCATCCGCCTTCTTCGCCGCCCTGGGCATTTCCTTGTCGCAGACACCCCCTTGGCCGAAGTCTATCCAGCTGAGGCGATTACAGCGGAGCTGTCCACAGCTATCAACAGCCAATTCATTTTGGGCTCCAAGCGTTCCCAGGAGTATGACCTGGAGTTCCTGATCAACGAACTGGTCGAAATCGCCGCCCGCGCCCTTTCTCCCGGAATAAACGACCCGTTTACAGCCATTGCTTGCATCGACCATCTGAGTTCGGCGTTGTGCGACCTTGCCAAGCGGTCCGAACCTTCTGCGGAACGTCTTGATTCCGGCGATTCGCTCCGGCTCATCCTTCACATGACCGGTTTTCCGGAAATCGTGGATGCGGCCTTCAACCAAATCCGGCAAAATGCCCGCACTCATGCCTCCGTGACCATACGACTGCTGGAAAGCCTGGGAACAATCATGCGCTTTGCCTGGAACGCTAAGCAGCGGGACGCCATTATACGGCAGGCCATTATGATCGAAAAAGGCTGTCGTGACGGTCTTCCGGAAGCCATGGATGCCGAAGATGTTTCAAAACGATATACGTCGATTTTTAAAACCATGCGCGATCAACGTAGCGGAGAATCGCAAAGGGGAGACGATACATGGCAGTTAAGGCGGCCGCCGACTTATTAAGCACTGGCGCGGGTTATCGCAACCGATGGTCATTCATGGTTATCGTCGTACTGACGGCCATGCTTTTTCCCCTGTATAGCCAGGCTCAGCAAACCGACACGTCGCCAGTTATTGAGGAAATGGAAGCGGATACGGATAACCGTGTCGAGGTTCAACCGATTTCCAGCGATGATGCAATAAAAGCGCGGTTGACGAACATCATGGTGTCGACCGGTTGGTTTGATAACATCCAGGTGGAAGTGAATGATGGCGTCGTCTTTCTGGATGGCGGGACGCTTTCTGATAAATACCGCTCTTGGGCCGGTGATCTGGCCAACCGGACGCGGGACGTGGTTGCCGTCGTAAACCGAATTCAGGTCAAAACAGGCCCGGCATGGAATTTGGCACCGGCGATCGACGTTATTCGCAATGTGATGCAGCAAACTGTGCGCGCCTTGCCAATGATCGGTCTTGCGTTGATTATCTTTGTCATCTCCATCGGCGCAGCACGGGCCGTCGCCGTGGTCATGCGAAAACTCCTATCAGAGCGGCTGAATCCCTTGATTCTCAGCATGGCGGCGCGCACCCTGGCATTGCTGACATTTCTATTGGGCTTGTATCTGGTCTTGCATGTCGCCGGGCTGACGCGGTTGGCGGCAACCGTTATCGGTGGCACCGGCATCGCCGGTCTGGTTGCCGGCATTGCTTTTCGCGATATCCTCGAAAATTATCTGGCCAGCATCCTGATCAGTTTGCGCAACCCCTTCCGCCTGGGGGATGTCGTGGATATTGGCGGTCATTTAGGTGTCGTCCAACGCGTCACCTCACGAGGCACGGTTTTGATGGATTTAAACGGCAATCACATCCAGATTCCCAATGCGACCGTCTATAAAAGCATTATTCAAAATTATACGGCCAATCCAAATCGCCGCGATTTTTTCGAGGTCGGCATCGGCTATGAAAATGACATTGCCGAGGCGCAGGAGATCGCTTTCGATGTACTCGTGACGCATCCGGCGGTCCTGACAGAACCGGAGCCATTGGTGCTGACGAATCACTTGGGCGCCGCCACAGTCAATCTGAAAGTATACTATTGGTACAATGGTGCAACCCACAACGGCCTGACCATACGATCATCACTATTGCGTCTGGTCAAAGAGGCCTTTCAGAACCGCGGGATTTCGATGCCGGATGAGGCCCGCGAAATCGTTTTCCCCGAGGATGTTCCGGTCCGGTTGAAGACCGAGGATGCGGTCGACCGCCGCGAATACCAGCAACCCGGTAACGCCAGAAGCAAAACGAAAGCCGAAAATAAGCTGATGTTCACCGAAGCAGAGGGCCATCAATTCAGTGAGGCTGCGCCGATACAAAGACAAGCGCAGCAGGCCAGAAATCCGGAGGAGTCGCCCGACTTACTATCAGAACCAGAGGAAAACCCAACACCTGAGAAGCCCTGAAGAAAGGATCGCAAATGCCCCCTGAATCGCCCTTGGCCAAGTTCTGCTTCCCAGTCCGGGTTCGCTTTGCCGACACCGACCTGCAGGGTCACGTGTTCTTCGGAAATTACTTCACCTACATGGACGAGGCCTTCATGGCCTACATCGATGAACTGGGCTTTGCCTGGGAGACGTTGGGCGAGATGGGGCTGGCGGTCTACTACGTGGACAGCGGTTGCCAGTTCAAGGGGCCGTCCTTTTTCGGCGACCACCTTAACGTGCACACCCAAATATCGCAACTGGGCAACAGCAGCCTGACCGCCGAGATGGCGGTGGTGCGGGAACACGATCAGGCTGTTGTGGCCGTCGGTTATATCAAGGGTGTTCTGGTGGACAACCGGACCGAAAAATCCACCCCCATCCCCGAAGCACTCCACGAGGCGATTGCCACGTACCAGGACGGCTAAAGCGGCAAAGAATTGCGCCCCTTGCGGATACGACGGCAATACGAAGGCCGCCAACCATGGCCTGAGAAGTAAAAAGACCCATTAAATGCATCTGGATTCAGGCCTTGATCGAAACATCAAAATTAACGGTGGCCGGAGCATGCTCCGGCCACCGCCGTTCAAACCAAACACATCTTTTTGCTGCTATCAGGGATGGTACATCCCCCGGAAAAACTGGTGCTGGTAATCACCGCCCGGTTGGCCGTCGCCATCGCCGTCCAACGGCACCCCTTCCTGGGACAGGATGGTATCCTGCAGGGTGAGGTTGATCTCGCAGTAGCAGGTGGTGGTGCTGGTGCAGTTGCCACCGTACGGGGTCTGGTCCGACTCCCAGCGCATAAGGGTGGGGCCTTTGGACCCAAAATGTCCTGACAGCGTTTGCTCGTCCTGCAGAGCCCCATTGTTATAGTATTTTAGGTGCACCTGAATCGCACTCTCCTCGACGGTGGCAGTATCCACGGACTTGGTTGGGCGCAGGTAAAACACAAAATTGCTGTTACCCGGAGACGAATAGGTAGACATGTTCGCTTCCCCGATCTGGAATACGATGGTCATTCGGGGGATATCCCTGGCAGGGTTTGAAACGTCGAGACCGGCGGCGCCCACCGCACTCGGTGGAATCCCTTTGATGACCCGGAAGGTGCGCTTGCCGGTGTTGTTGCCTTCGTTGGACTCGGCCACGACACTATCCGCATCCGCCACGAATTTGACCTGGTAGCCACCGACTTTATCTATTTTAAGTTCCCGCACGACCACTTTGGTGGCGTTGGGACCGATGGGCGGCTGGTTAAACGTCACCGGATAGGTTTCGCCGCCGATAAACACGGCAACCGTGGATGCCGGCGCCAGAGCCACACCCGTGTTGGTGACTTCGGCACTGAATTTTATGGTGTCGTAGGTGGTGGGATTGGCCGGTTCAATCTTGATGTTGGTGATCACCAGGTCCGGCTGGATCCGCATGGTAGAGGGAATCCCCTTTACCTCCGCTGGCTTGACGGGAATACCCGGAGTCGCGGGACGGACTGGGGTTTGCCCCTCGATTTTCAGGGTACTGGGGGGGTTGAGCGTTGTCGGCGTTTTCAGCTGGGGTGCGACAGGAACAGGCGGGGTCGATTTCACGGCGTCGGCTGCCCATGCGGTTGTTGAAATAAATACCAGCAATGAAACAAGGGCCGCCATCGAAACTATACGCGATTGTCGTTGCATTTCTCCTCCTCAGGTATCGATTGAATGATAGGAACTTTTCAGCACTCAGATGGCATCATGAACGCGAGTCGTGCGGTTAAGAGAAATGGTTCAAAAAAATTATAGCATGCACTATTTTTCTTTCAAGAAAATACGTACTGGGGCAGATTGCAACAGGATCGTCGCATATGCTAAGCGTTCACAACCAACGGCATTTCCCCCCGGAATACGAAATTTTATCCTATTGCTCCGTATTAAAGACTGAAAGGCGATTCGTCCATGAAAGCTATGGTCCTTGACGGCCCCTGCCGTCTGGAAGACAACCCAACCCCCCTGAAATTGATGGTCCTGCCCGATCCCGTACCCGCCGAGGGCGAAATTCTGGTCAAGGTGACGGTCTGCGGTGTCTGCCACACCGAACTGGACGAAATCGAAGGCCGCACCCCGCCGCCGCGGTTCCCCATTGTGCCCGGCCACCAGGTGGTGGGGCGGGTGGCAGCACCTGGTCCGAATGCCAGGATCTTCGCCAACGGGGACCGGGTGGGCATCGCCTGGATTTTTTCGGCCTGCGGTCATTGCCGGTTCTGCCGTAACGGCAACGAGAACCTTTGCCCGGACTTCAAGGCCACGGGTCGGGATGCGCACGGCGGGTACGCCGAATACATGACGGTGCCGGAAGCCTTCGCCCACCCCATCCCCCCTGTTTTCAGCGATGCCGAAGCCGCACCGCTGTTGTGCGCCGGCGCGGTGGGCTATCGATCGCTGCGATTAACCGGAATGACGGATGGTCAAACATTAGGCCTGACCGGGTTCGGCGCTTCCGGGCACCTCGTACTGAAGATGGTGCAGCATCGCTACCCGGCGACCCGGGTGTTCGTCTTTGCCCGTAGCGCCAAAGAGCGTGTGTTTGCCCAAGAACTGGGCGCCATGTGGGCTGGAGACATCGGAGAAGCATGCCCCGAAAAGCTGGACAGCATTATCGACACCACTCCGGCCTGGAAACCCGTGGTGGAAGCACTGAAAAGCCTGGCCCCCGGCGGTCGGCTGGTAATCAACGCCATCGGCAAAGAGGACGGCGACAAGGGCGAACTCCTGCGGCTGGACTACCCCGCCCACCTGTGGATGGAAAAGGAAATCAAGAGTGTCGCCAACGTCAGCCGGCGGGACGTGCGCGAATTTCTGTCCCTGGCCGCCGAAATGGGGATCAAGCCCGAATTTCAAGAATTCGCCCTGGTAGAGGCCAATCAGGCCCTGATGGAACTCAAAAGCCGCAAAATACGCGGCGCCAAGGTGTTGAGAATTGATGCCGCCACTTAAGTGATGGGTATTACCAGGATGGCGACAAAGTGGTTTTGCATACTGTCGATGGTCGACAATATTAAGCGGTGGCCCTGCTTCCAACACCGCAATCTCTGAAAAAACAGTGCGGCTGGCCGTAAAAGAAAGGTCAACAGGACTCGATTTGACCTTTTTCACGGAGTGCGGCTATATGGATGCTTGCAAGGGGGTTTCCCTAAAAGGAATCATCGTATCAGGAGGTCGATATGGCCGAAGGGTTTTCAGGGGGACCGGTCACCCGCTGGACCGGCGGGCGCAATATGCGCCTGGTGGAAGCACTGTCCTATGAGGACCGTAAGGGTAAAATCTGGGAAGCCCCGGCCGGCAGTGAAATCAACGGCGCCACCATCCCCCGGGCCCTGTGGACCTCCATCGGGGCCCCCTTTGTAGGGAACTACCGTCGGGCCACCATTGTCCATGATTATTTTGTGGGAGAGCTGTCCAACCCCGCGGTAACCCCGGCCGAGCGGAAAGCCGCCGACCGCATGTTCTACCATGCCTGCCGCCACGACGGCTGCAGCCGGAAATTCGCCGGAATTCTCTACGTCGGCGTGTGCCTGGGCACCTGGATCGCAACGCTGGGAGAACCCTTTCAGAAATCCATCGGCGGCGACCAACTAGAATATCAGCGGGATGTGCCGGAAAACGAATTTGCCACCCAGAAATTCTGGCAAATCGTCGATGACTGCGACGGCGCTATCGAAAACGAGGATCTCGACGCCATCGACGCCATTTTAAAGCACCATTTGACCGGCTGAGGCCGTCCCGACTGGAAAAATTTTGACCGCTTTTGCGTCTCCACCTGCCATCCAAGGCAACACGCACCTCCATCCGTCATTCAGACGGCGCAACAAAACCCCCATCTCTGGATGAGCTGGCCGCTTAACGCACCGTGTATCGGTCGACATGCGGGACAGACTACTGGAAACAGATCCAAAAAACGTTTGCAACCCTACCCGGTGATGTCGAAATTCTGATCCTGATAATGTTGATAATAGATTTTTATCTTGGCGATATAGCGGTGGGTCGCCTTGAACGGCGGAATGCCGTTGTGCTTTCGAACGTTGCGGCTTCCGGCATTGTAGGCGGCCAGGGCCAGTTCGATATCATTGTCGAAACGATTCATTAGTTTTTTAAGGTACCGGGTGCCCGCCATAATATTCGCCTGGGGGTCGAGGGCGTCTTCAACGCCCAGAGCGCTTGCCGTGCGGGGCATCAGCTGCATCAACCCCTGCGCCCCGGCCCTGCTGACGGCACGTGGGTTGAAGCCGGATTCCGCCATGATAACGGCCTTGATGACCGCGGGATCCATGTCGTAACGATCGGCGGCCGATAGAATATGCCGGTCATAGGCTTGATCTCCATTTTTGCCGCGGAATGGCACCATGTCGGGAAGCAGGGCAGGCGGGGTTTGCCATTTTGCCCGGGAACGCGGGGCGAATTCGACAGGAGCGACATTGGCCAATCCTCCCGCGCAGGAAATCGCCGGACTTTCCGATGCGGGCGGCTGGTGTGCAATCTTCTTGATAACGACGATTGCGGTTGACGGTGTTTGCGGCGAACCGCCCTGTAGCATGATGGAGACCGTCAGCGTTAGCACCAGCATGGCTATCGTCAGGGGTTGGCTTGCGATCGATATGGCCTTTGCGCCGATCATTGTGTGTCTCCTCTGCAAAAAACCAAAGTCTACGCCAACCATAACAAGACCCGTGCCAATTCAATAACCATATGGATTTAATTAGGATTTGAGTTTTATAGATAAGTCGACAGCGGTGGTGACCATCAATTTGATCGGCATGGGGAAGCGGGTGACTATCAAATTGATAGACTACTAGCGGAGCTGATAAGCTTTCAGCTTACGGTAGAGGGTGGCTTCGCCGATCCCGAGGATACGGGCGGCGGCTTTTCGATTACCGCCGCTCTTGCTCAGGGCATTGTGCACGGCGGTCTTTTCGTAGGACGCCAGACTGTCGTCGAGGGGCGATAAAGGGGATGGGGATTGATCGTCGGCGTTTCCGGTGATCGCCTCCGGCAGATCGCCCGGCGTGATGGTTTCGTCCTGTCCCAGAGCCAGCGCCCTGCGAATGGCATTTTCCAACTCACGCACATTGCCGGGCCAATGGTACGCCATCAAACAGGCCATGGCGTCATCACGGATGGGTTTCGGCGATGCGAAACCGGCGCTGAATTTGGCGGCGAAATGGACGGCCAGCAGAGGAATGTCATTGGCACGCTCGCGAAGCGGCGGTAGCGTAATCGGCACCACGCTCAACCGGTAAAACAGATCTTCACGAAACCGGCCGGCTTGGACTTCGGCGGCCAGGTCACGGTGGGTGGCCCCCACGATGCGGATGTCCACCGCGACGGTGCGAGTACTTCCCACCGGACGAACGGCGTTTTCCTGGAGGGTACGCAAAAATTTAGCCTGGGTGCTCGGGGGCAGTTCGCCGATTTCATCCAGAAAGAGCGTCCCGCCGTGGGCGGAACGGACCACCCCCACTGCCGATTGATGGGCGCCGGTAAAGGCGCCTTTGACATGGCCGAACAACTCGCTTTCAACCAGATTCTCGCTGATCGCGCCGCAGTCGACCGGGACAAAGGGTTGCGTGCTGCGGGGGCTGTGGTGATGAATGGCCCGGGCCACAAGCTCCTTGCCGGTGCCGGTTTCTCCATAAATCAGCGTGGTTGCCTCCGAGAGCGCCGCCCGGGTGATGGTCTGTTTGACCGCCTGCATGGCCTGAGCCTTGCCGATAAGCTGATGAAAACCAGAAGGCTGATAGCCCCGGGTTTTAAGGCGACGGTTTTCGGATCGCAGGCGCCAGATTTGAACAAGCTGCCCCATACGGACACGTAACGCCTCGGGCTGAAAAGGCTTTTCCAGAAAATCAGCCGCACCCTCTTTCATGGCCGTGACGGCTGTTTCAATTTTCCCCTGGCCGGTCAGCATGATGACCTGCATCTGCGGATCTTTCCGCATCAACCAGCGGAGAAGTTCCAGCCCGTCCATGCCGGGCATCTGGTAATCGATCAAGGCGGCATTGACCGAAGCGTTTTTCACCAACGCCAGAGCTTCAGGTCCGGATCCGGCCGTGATCAGCCGATACCCGTCCTTATGAAACAGCCGCTTGAGACCGGAAAGGGTCCTGGGGTCGTCGTCCACCAGGAGCAGTGTGAATGTATCGGTTTGATTCACCATAAGAGCACAATTAAAGGAAGGGGATCGTAAAAACAAGCGCTATCTATCATTATGATAGTTTGAGGCCCTGTCATTTCAAACCTGATCAGGTAATCCTTATCCGCAGTGCGATCCCGTCGATGCGACGGATTAGGTTGCAAACTTTTCGGAAATGCGCTGAAATCAACTTTGGCCGGTCCTACGCCACGTTCTCCCCGACACGGTACAATGGCCGTCCGGAAATCACGATTTCCCAGCACCTTCAACCTCAGGAGGCCCTTCATGAGAACTGACACCAGCAATATGCGTCGCCCGTCGTGGTTTGCCTCCGTATCCCTTTGCCTGCTTTTGTCTCTGGCAGGATGCATGTCCGTCGGTGGCGGGAAAAAGCCTGCGGCGATTCCCCTGACGGATATCACATGGCAGTGGATCGAAACCGTTGATCAAGAAAGCGGCGTACGAACCACGGTGGCGTATCCTGAGAATTACACCATCGTGTTCGGGACGGACGGCACCTTCCGCGGCAAGGCCGACTGCAACCTTATCGGCGGCCGTTACGTCAACACGGAGGGCTTTAAAATCACGCCGGGCCCATCCACCATGGCCTACTGCGGTGAGAATTCACTTGATCAGAAATACCTGGAGGGACTGGGCCTGGCCAGGGCCGGCGGGCTGGACGGCAGCGGTCACCTTACGCTTGAATCAGCCAGGAGTGGCATCCGTATGCTGTTTCGGAATGGCGGGGTAGCCCCTTGACAGTCACCGGCGTGAAATATTTCCTTAGCATACTGATCGTCTTGTCCACCCATGCTGCACTGGCAGATATCTACAAGTGTGTCGATGCCGATGGCACCATCACCTACTCGGACACAGGGTGCCCCGAGGGTGCCAAAACAGTCGAAAAAAAGCCGGAGATCAACGCTGCCGAAACCCCAAGAAAGCTTCCCCGGACACCACTGAAAGATCGCTTGAACCGCCTGCTGACCGCAGATCGGCATCCGGTGCGGATAACGCCCCGGGTCGTGCTGGGCGTGTATGGCGTCATGAGCCTTGTCTGCTTTATCGCCACCTATCGCGACAAGCGCAAATCCCTGACCCGGCAATGGCGAACGCCCGAACGGACCCTGCACTTCCTTGAAATGCTGGGCGGCTGGCCCGGCGGGTTGATCGCCCAGCAGGTGCTCCGGCACAAAACCCGCAAGCTTTCCTACCAGGTGATTTTCTGGAGTATTGTCGCCCTGCACGGTTTGGCTTGGGCCGAGGTCTTGCGTGATTTTGCAATGTCCCGGGCGGTGATGGATTTCGTTCGCCGTATGGTCTAAACGATCGATTTGGAGCAGGATCCAGCCCCGTGCCAATCCAGTGGAAAACCTTTTTCTTGCCGGAAGTCAACCGGGCCTTTATTTTTCGGTTGCTGACCGTCGCTCTGTCTGCCGCCGTTCTATTCGGCTATGTCCTGATTCCTTTCCGTATCCAGGGACACAGCATGGCGCCGACTTACCGTGATGGCGGATTCAATTTCTGCAACCGGTTGCGGTTCGTTTTCAGCGGTCCGCAACAACACGATGTGGTTGCGATTCGACTGGCCGGCCAACGCATCATGCTGCTCAAGCGGGTGGTCGCCCTGGAAGGCGATGTGGTGGAATTCCAGGCCGGCCGGCTTTTCGTGAACAGCCGGCCGGTCGAGGAACCCTATGTCTATGATCCGTTCGCCTGGGATCTCCCCCCGCGCACGGTAGCGCGCGGCCAGGTCTATGTCGTGGGGGACAATCGTCGTGTGCCGATGCATATTCACCATTTCGGACAGACCGCCATCGACCGGATTATTGGAGGGCCGTTGTGGTAGCAGATAAAAAATGGGTGCTGGTTGCCGTTGCACTGACCATCGGGATTCTCATGTTTTTCATCCTCTCGCCCGGAGATGCCGCCCGTATCAAGAAGCAGTTCGACTTTCTGTCCGCCAACATCGCTAAAACCCCGGATGAAAACAAGTTGATCGGCGCCGCCAACGCCAAACGTATCCGGTCCGCATTTGCGGAGACCATCGCCATTCATGCGCCCGCCTACGACTATGCCCGCGATCTGGCCGCATCCGAACTGCCGGCCCTCGTCCTCACGGCCCGGGCTTCCTATGCGGAACTCGCGCTGACCTTTTATGATTTTTCCATCGATTTTCCGCAGGAGGGTTTGGCCGATGTGCGGGTAACATCCCGGATGCGCGGCCGGTTGCTATCCGGTGAGACCATCGAAGATATTCAGGAGTTGCACTGCCGCTTGCAGAAAACCGATGACACGTGGCGGTTTGAGGCCATTGAAATCGTCGAAGTTCTTGAACAATAGGCTTTAGTGCCAAATTGACTGATCAATCTGGTTTCTGGTTGAAGCGCCTTCGCCGGGTCACGCGACAAGCCCAATTCTGCCATGGACCTCGGGCCGGTTGAACTTGCATCATCATTTCATCGCCTTACAGTATTGCAATCCAAGTCTCAATAAATACGTTTCGCCACTCAACGCGGGAGAAAACCATGCGATGGAGAAATCGACGACAAAGCACCAACATCGAAGACCGGCGCCGCAGGCCCATGGCGCGCAAGGTTGCCGGCGGCGGTCTGGGAACCATCGTCCTTGTCCTGGTCGGCCTCTACTTCGGCATTGACCCGGGTGTCATTTTACAAAGCACCGGAACTCTCGCGCCGCCCTCACAGACATCTCATGCCCCTCTGTCTCCGGAGGAAAAGGAACTGGGCGAATTCGTCGCCGTGGTTCTGGCCGACACCGAAGACACCTGGCACGCCATCTTCCAGCAGGCCGGAGGCGAATACCGGGAACCGAAACTGGTGCTCTTTTCCGGTGCGGTGGAATCCGCCTGCGGTTATGCCCAAGCGGCCACCGGCCCGTTCTATTGCCCGGCCGATGAAAAAGTGTATATCGACCTGAGTTTTTTCGAGGACTTGCAAAACCGGTTCGGCGCTCCGGGGGATTTTGCGCAGGCCTATGTCATCGCCCATGAAATCGGCCATCATGTCCAGACCCTGACCGGTATCTCTGGAAAGGTACATGCCGCCAAGCGTCAACTCTCGGAGCGTGACGCCAACGCGCTCTCCGTCCGCCAGGAGCTCCAGGCGGATTGCTTTGCCGGCATCTGGGCCTACCATGCCGACCGCACCCGCCAGTTGCTGGAAACAGGGGATATCGAAGAAGCGCTGAATGCCGCCAACGCCATCGGCGATGACCGGCTTCAGATGCAATCCCGGGGTCGCGTTGTCCCGGACTCCTTTACGCATGGGACTTCTGCCCAGCGCATCGAATGGTTCAAACGGGGCTTGGCCACCGGAAGCCTGTCCTCCTGCAACACCTATCAGGAATAGCGCTTTTGACCCAGAAGGTGGCCAGCCTCGGAAGCACACGACGACTTTCCGTTACAAACAGCCGCTTGAGCAAGCTTGGCGGGCCTGCTAAACTCATGACTGGCTGTATTGCCCCTTCGCGGTGTCGAATCGCGATGCATTCAAACCGGTACGATCTGTTGCGAGAGAATGCATGATGAACCACAGCAAAACATTTTTGGGCGGAGTGGTTTTCGCTGGTTTGACCCTCGTGCTGCTCCTGGGGGCCATCACCGGCAGTCCGGCGGGTGATCTGGATTTTTTTGTCGAGGCGGTGCGTAACGATCGCATCGACGAGGTCCGTGCTCTTATATCAAAAGGGGTCGATGTCAACTCGCGGGACGTGTTTGGCGACAATGCCGGGCTGCACTGGGCCGCCCGCCTCGGCCTGGCCGAGATGGCCCGGCTGCTTATCGACAACGGCGCCGATCTCAACATCCGCAACGAGGAAGGCAACACCCCCCTGCATTGGGCCGCCGGGGAAGGCCAAAAGGAACTCGTGGTGATCTTGATCGTCCACGGGGCCGACGTCAACGCCCACAACAAGCGCGGATGGACGCCCCTGCGCTGGGCCGAAGCCCAGAGCCAGAAAGAAATTGCCCGCATCCTGGTGGCAGCCGGCGGCCGGCGCTGATGCATCCCCTAACGACCCGAACTTGGGATAAAACCGGTGCGCCTTGGGACCAGGTGCATCAATATAATCCCGTAGCTGGTGATGCTGGCGCACCCCATCGGGGACTTACGGCTGCCGGTGCCGAAGTAGGACGAATACGTGTCACCCATCCCTTGTCTGCGTCCGTCATACCGCCATCGTGCAACCCTGCCGCACGCCGTTGACCGCTCACAAAGCATCTGGACTATAACCGCCAAATATGCGATGCTGGCCGATAAACCACGTTGGCAGTACCGCGATGCAAGCAAGGCCCGACAAGCCGTTCCGGCGTCAACGATCCGTTTGCCCCAACAGGCCCTATCGTGCGCGGAGAGCACCTCCGACGTGAGACCCACCATCGGTTCTCGATTTTTCTGCTATTGATTGAGCAGCTGATGTCCGTCAACCCAATAGCACGAAAGCGAGAACGATCAAGCTATGAATATTTATATCGGGAACCTGGGTCCCGGCATCACCACTGATATCTTGAAAGCGATGTTTGTCGAATTTGGCGAGGTCGAAAGTTGTAAAATCATCAGTGACAGGCGTTCGGGAAGATCAAAGGGCTTCGGGTTCGTAGAGATGCCCAGCAATTCGGAGGCCGACCAGGCCATTAAAAATCTAAACGGCAAATTTATCGAGGGCCAAAATATCAAGGTCAACCATGCCGACCCCGGTGGGAAAAAAAAGAAACAGCGCTCACGCCGCCGGCGATTTTAGCAGCGACGACGCCCCCCCTCCCGTTGTTCTCATCACTGGCGCCTCATCCGGTTTTGGCGAAGCCTGTGCCCATCACCTGGGCACAAAGGGCTATCGCGTCTATGGCACCAGCCGCCGGGCCATCTGGAACCCGGCCCCCAAGCGGGATTCACCCGGAAACGGCACCTTTCAACTGATTCCGATGGATGTCTGCGATACGGCATCGGTTGACGCCGGCGTGGACACCATCCTGAAAACATCCGGACGCATCGACGTTGTGGTCTGCAATGCGGGGTTCGGCGTGGCCGGATCGGTGGAGGACAGCACCGTCGAGGAGGCCAAGCGCCAGTTCGAAACCAATTTTTTCGGCACCTGGCGGGTCTGCCGGGCGGTCCTTCCCCACCTGCGACGGCAGAAAGCAAGCTATCTGGTCATTGTGGGCTCGCTGGCGGGTGTCATGGGCATTCCTTTCCAGGCCGCTTACAGTGCATCCAAGTTTGCCCTGGAGGGTATGGCCGAGGCGTTGCGCATGGAAGTCAAACCGTGGAGCATCCATGTGGTGCTGATCCAGCCGGGTGATTTTCGCACCGAATTTACCCGCAACCGCATCAAGACGACCGCATCCGGCCAAAACCCGGCTTATGCCGCGTCTTTCACCCGCGCCCTGGCCGTCATGGAGAAGGACGAACGCCAGGGGCCATCCCCGGAAAAATTAGCCCGGTTAGTGGCGCGCATCATCACCCACCCGGCACCCCGGCTGCGCTACACCGCCGGGACCATGTCCCAGCGGCTGGGCGCCCTGCTGAAAAGGGTACTGCCCGGCCGGCTGTTCGAATGGCTCATGATGGCGACTTATAAACTGAATTGAACCGATCACCCTGGTCGGCCAACCACCTGACGCACCGGCAGACAATCGCATGGCCCTCGACCTGACACGGCTCCGGATTGACCAACGCCGCTTTCGAAATCATTTCGAAGCGCTCGCCCGCATTGGCGCGACCCCCGATGGCGGGGCCAACCGGCCCGCCCTCGGGGAATTAGACCTCCAGGCACGGATTTGGCTGCAGGAACGAATCACCCGGTCGCACCTTGTTTTTGCCGGCGACCCGGCCGGCAGCCAGTCGGCTATTCTTCACGGAAGCGAGAAAAACACCCCGCATCTCATTCTGGGCTCGCACCTGGATACGGTGCCGGAAGGCGGCCGTTTTGACGGTGCATTAGGTGTGCTGGCAGCCCTTGAGGTTCTTCTGACACTGAAGGCAGCCGATTATGTGCCGCCCATTGCCCTGGAAGCCATCAATTTCACCGATGAAGAAGGCACCCATATCGGCACGCTCGGAAGTCGTGCGATAACAGGCCGACTGACGGAAGACGATCTCCAGCACCCTTTTCAGGGCCTCCCGGCCTTTGATAGCGGCTTGACCCGTATCGGTCTTTCGCGAAAAAGCCTTCTCCAGGCCCGGCGGCCGGCAGACCGAATCGCCGGCTATCTCGAACTCCACATCGAACAGGGACCTATCCTCGCCGAAGCGGGCTTCGATATCGGCATTGTAACAGCCATTGTCGGCATTGGTCGCCTGACGCTGCAGTTCCGGGGTCGCGCCGACCACGCCGGGACAACGCCCATGGCACTTCGGCATGATGCCGGTAGAGCCTCGGGGATTTTTGTTGCGAAAGTCTGGGATTTTCTTCCAGCCAGCTTTCCGGGTTGCGTCATCAACATCGGCAATATGCAATTTTATCCCGGCACGTTCAACGTCGTGCCGCACACGGTCGATCTGGACCTTGAATATCGCGCGCCGGACGCGCGGCAACTGGGCGATCTGCAGAAAGCCCTGATCGGCCTGGCGCAGGATGCGGCCCGCGAATGCCGGGTTGCACTCGAAACAGGCCCTGCTGAAACATCACCCGCGGTCTCGATGGACCACCGCCTTCAGGATCAGTTCGCCCGCGCGGCGAACCGGCTCGGCCTGCGGCACCACCGCATGCCTTCCGGTGCCGGCCACGATGCCCAGAGCTTCGCGGACGTTTGCCCCTCCGGAATGATCTTTATTCCATCGGTGGATGGACGATCGCATGGCCCCGATGAATACTCCCACTTGGAAGACTGCGTTAACGGTGCCAACCTGCTGCTCCATGCGGCGCTCGAAGTGGCGGAAACATACCGGCACACCCGGACAAAATAAAAACCGCATCCGCGGCCGTGCCACCGCCGGTGGCATGTCCCAACCCCGTTACGAAAGGAGACGCATCCATGGCTACGAGAAAGAAAAAATCCGAACGCGATCTTGAAAAAGGGTACCCCGCCCGCCAATTTGTCGCCAAATTGCGCCGTTTGGCTGACTGCATCGAAGCGGGCCAGCGGTTTCGCATCCAGGTGGCCGGGGAGCGAATTTCCATACCCCCCGATGCCACCATCAGCATCGAGCATGAACGGGAAAAAGGGTGTGAGGAAATCGAATTTCAGATCAAATGGAATACGCCTTGACCCATGGCAGGAAAACGTGATGGCGGCGGAAAGGATAGCTCCCAGGCACCCTTAGATAGAGAGGCGGTCCGGACGGACTGTCACCGATCGCCCTGACATACCGAACACATTTCCGCCCTTTAAGCGTTCGCATTCAATCAAATAAAGCGTTTATCCGCCCTGGTTTGCTGCAGGTCGGCGCCCGCCTTTTCCAGCCAACCCAGCCGTTCGGGCTGACGATGATCAAATGCCGGCACATAGGGTTTGATGTCCAGCAGCGGCGTGCCGTTCACGATGTCCACATCCTCGATCTCCAGCACGGTTTCCCTGATTTCGATTAATCGAACCGTTGAAAGGCCGATCGGGTTGGGATGGTTGGGTGAGCGGGTAGCGAAAACACCACGTGGCACCGTATCCAAAAAAGGGGTCACCACCAGGCGGGTATCCTGCGTCAGATGAAAATGATAGAGCAGGATGAGATGCGAGAACCCCCCCAGGTCCTGTAATCCCTTTGCATACGCCGGCAAAAGCACAATGCGGCCCCGGATCCCTTCCCCGCCCTTGGCCTGGATGGGCATTCCTTCCCGGGAAGTATATGGCGTTTCAATCCTTCCAATCGGTTTATACGTTACCGGTTCCATAGCGATACCCCCTCGGTCAGCGTCTGGCCACAGAATTAATTATAAAGTCATCAGAAAAATGGTCGATAAGCATGAAGGTCTTACGTATTTGATCATTTTTAGAAATGCGCTTCGGGGGGTATTTTAAATGGCGGAACGATTACTTGCAATGCTCATTGTCGGCATCGGGTTTTATTTTCTCATCAGCGTAACCATGCGCGCGATATACGGGAAGGCGATGGTCACGCGCTTGTGGACGTTGCTGGCTCCCGGTGTCATCCTGACCGCCCTTTTATCCGGGGTGGCCGCGAAACTAGGTGAGGTGGGCATTGCCCCGTGGATCACGCGCGGCGCGATTCCGCTTGCGGCCTCTGTGGTTCTGGTGGCAAGTTTCATCCTGGTGGCACGCAAGCTGACCAATCCCCTGCAAAAATCCGTCCTCGCCTTGAATTTGGGCTCCGACCAGATTGCCGACGCCTCCGCTCAAATTTCATCGGCATGTCAGTCACTTGCGTCCGGCGCGACCGAGCAGGCCGCCTCCATCGAAGAGACGTCCTCCTCCCTGGAAGAAATGGCCAGCATGACCCGACAGAATGCCGACAATGCCACGCAAGCCAACCAGATCATGCAAGAAACCAATAGCATGGTGACCCAGGCGCATCAGACCATGAACGATTTAAACCGCTCCATGCAAGACATTTCACAAGCCAGCGAAGAGACTCAGAAAATCGTTAAAACCATCGATGAAATCGCCTTTCAAACCAATCTTCTAGCCCTCAACGCGGCCGTTGAAGCCGCCCGGGCCGGGGAAGCCGGTGCCGGCTTTGCGGTTGTGGCTGACGAAGTGCGCAATCTGGCGTTGAGAGCCGCGGAATCCTCGCGCAACACCGCCGCCCTGATTGACGGAACCGTATCCCGCATAGGAGCAGGCGCACAATTGGTTTCAACCACCGGCGAAGCGTTCGAGGCCGTTAAAAACAACTCTGAAAAAGTCGGGCAGCTGATCAGTGAAATTGCCGCAGCCTCCGGTGAGCAGGCTCAGGGAATCGAACAAGTCAACAGTGCCGTTTCCGAAATGAACCACGTTACCCAACAAAATGCGGCCATTTCGGAAGAATCGGCATCTGCATCAACGGAAATCCATTCCGAAATCATGCATATCCGCACCCATATCAGGGACGTTTCCGAATTGGTGGACGGTAAGCCATCGATGGCCCAGAACACACCGGCGATGTCCAACCGCCCTCAGCGGGAAATTGTGGCAGAAACTGATGCAACAGCACTTTGATACCCTTCCATCGCGTGGTCTGACGGACCGCCTCAAACGGGTGCCCGTTAGACCGCGAATCGCCAGGGTGGCACGGCTTTACAACCTGCTTGACCGTTCTTAAAATAAAACTATTCACACCGGCGATTGAACGAATCCCAACCCCATACGCCTCAGAACGATTGAACGTTCCTGACCTCCGCACGATCCGCCATCTCACCACGATGCCTGATCCATGACGCATGAACCCGCATTAGCCCTTGGACCGACACGCTAATGACACCTGCCGAATAATCGTCTGCAGATAGGGCCACTATTTTCAATCATGAAGGAGGCACATTATGGACACGCCCCGCAAGCGCATCCTGCTGGCTTTGGACGGTTCCGACGCATCGTTGGAAACCGTACGCTATGTTGCCAAGATCTTTCCGGTGGCCCGCACCGAGGTCGTCCTGTTTCATGTGGCCGCCAATATACCCGGAATTTTCTGGCACATCGGCGAAGAATTTCGTGACCGCATCGCACCGGCCAGGGCATGGGTCCATGAAACGCATCGTGCCATGAGCGCCTTTTTGCACGCGGCCGCCCATGAATTGACCCATGCAGGCTTTTCCCCCGAAACCGTGACCGTAAAAATTGAACGGCAGCAAAACAGCATCGTTCGCGATATTGCCGCCGAGGCAGCCTGCGACTACGATGCCGTTGTGGTCAGCCGCCAAGGTCTCAGTCGCACCAAAGACACCCTGATCGGCAAAACAGGCAACCAGTTGATGAAGCGATTGCGCCATATGCCCATCATCGTTGTCAGCGGCAGTCCGACCACGCAGAAAATCATGATCGCAATGGACAGTACGGATGACGCCTCCCGGGGTGTCACCTGCGTCGGTCATCTGCTGGCTGAAACACCCACCCGCATCACGCTTTGCCATGCGATCAAATCCCGCATGATGTACTACCTGCCGGCGAATTTGTACTATGCCGAAGACCAGGACGAGAGCTGGGCGACCCGCAGCCGTAAGCACATCGACCCGTGGATTAAAAAGGCCCAGGGGCGACTCATCGAAGCCGGCGTAACGCCGGAGTGCATCAGCGTCTCCATTCTGGAAGACTGCACCAGTCGCGCCACGAGCCTGCTGGAGGAGGCTCGCAATACCGGCATCGGCACCATCGTTACCGGTCGCCGCCACCTGTCTGCACTGGAGTCATGGCTCTTAGGGAGTGTCAGCCGCCAACTCGTCAACTGGGCCCGTGGCATGGCCGTATGGGTGGCTGCCTGAACTATCGGCATAACCATTGATATCAGAGGTGGTCGTAGAAGGGGGCTACTCGTCGTCGGAAAGGGCCTGCCGGATCATTTTAGCGGCAATCTTTTCGCTGTCGATACGATAGGAACCATCCGCGATCCGGGCCTTGATTTCTTCCACCTTCTCTGGCCGAACATCCGGTATGGCGGCAAGGGCCCTTTGGGCGTTTAGGAGCTCCTTCGCCTGAGGGGAGAGAGAAACTCGATCCTTCCGATGCGCAGGCGATGGACCTTGCGGGCAGGGTTCAGCTGCGCGATTATCAGGAAGCTTTACAATTTTGACCGGTGTTGGATCGTCCGAAATTTTCATGTGGTACGCATCCTCATTTGACACGGATTATACGCGTTTTTTTACCGCAATTGCAAGCCTCCCCTGCCCCTTTCGGGGGCATTGAATCCCCGTTCTAAAAACAGGCGCCATGGCTATGGATGCCCCCCCCCGAACCCCGTCCCCTATCGGGGACAGCCGACGTTGCAGCCGAAATAGCTTCAGGCGAGGAAGACCGACGATGCCCTTCATGCAGGATGCCGCGGCAACGATCGCCTCCAGATTGCTGCTTTACCTATCGATCCGCAGACGGTAGAGTAGCGTCGACATCATTCGTCCATATCGACAAACCGCAACAACCTGACAGGACAATCCGGCCTTGAAACCATCTCGACAGCGAACCACCCTGGCGGTTGCCACACTGACGTCCTTCATGGGCCCGTTCCTGATTTCGTCGGTCAACATCGCACTGCCGAATATCCAGCAGGCCTTCGGTGTGGACGTCGTACTGCTCAGTTGGATTGCCACCGCCTATCTGTTGTCCGTCGCCGCCGCTCTGGTACCCGCCGGCAAAATTGCCGACCAATGGGGCCGGACACGTGTCTTTGCCCTTGGACTGGCTATTCTGGCCGTCGCCTCATTAGGTTCGGCGATGGCGCCCTCTGTAAAAATCCTCATCGCCACTCGGATTTTACAAGGTATGGGCGCGGCGATGGTCGTCACCACGGGGATGCCGATACTGATCGCGGTTTATCCTCCTGAAAAACGCGGTCGCGTCATCGGTATCTATGTCGCGGCCGTCTACCTCGGACTTTCCATCGGACCTCTGGTAGGCGGTCTGCTGACGCAACACGGCAGCTGGCGCCTGATTTTTATTGCCGTTGTACCGCTGAATGTCCTGGCGCTCATCATGACACTGCGCTATCTTCCCTTCGAGCCGGTGGTGGGAGAAAAACTGCCCTTCGACCTCATAGGGGCCCTGCTTTACGCCACATCGCTGGTACTCCTCGTCTATGGCGCTTCCCGGTTGCCGGCCAATTTGGCCTGGGGACTTATCGGCTGCGGCGCGGCCGGTCTCTTCGGTTTCGTGCTCTGGGAGCTGCGCGTCCCCTATCCCGTCTTCGAGATACGCCTATTTGCATCCAACCGGGTCTTTGCCTTTTCCAGTCTGGCGGCTCTGATCAATTACAGTGCGACCTTTGCCGTCACCTTTTTGCTGAGTCTCTATTTTCAGTACATCCAAAATTTTTCTCCTCAAAGTGCCGGGCTGGTCCTGATGGCCCAACCCATCGTACAGGCATTATTTTCACCGCTTGCCGGCCACCTGTCCGATCGTGTCGAACCTGCCATTCTGGCCTCCCTCGGCATGGCCATCACCGCCGCCGGCCTGCTGGCGTTGACCGTACTGGCACAAACCACCTCACTGGCCTATATTTTAGGCGTACTGATCGCCCTGGGTATGGGTTTCGCGCTTTTTTCCTCCCCCAACATGAACGCCATCATGAGTGCCATCGACCAGCGACACCACGGGATCGCTTCCGGTGTCGTTGCCACCATGCGTCTGTTGGGCCAGATGACCAGCATGGCGATGGCGACACTGGTGTTCGCACTGGTCATCGGCCCCCGTGAAATCGAACCAGCCCTTTATCCACAGCTTTTAACAAGCGTTCGCATGTGTTTTATTTTATCTTCCTGTCTGTGCCTTGCAGGCATCTTTTTTTCTGTATATCGCGGTCGTTTGCGGGACACCGTTTGACCTTTCCGAGTCCCTTACGACTCTCGTCCATTACGCCGGCTTTATAAAATAATCCTCCAGCCCTTGACGCGCATCGATTCCTTCTTAATATTGAAACAGGAAACGATGCATTGTTTCCTGTTCTTTCTCCATCAGATGGAACGCCGAAAACCCTGCCATCGTCTTCGGCCTTCCACAAGCCTAAATACCTCCTGCTCAACCGGCCGGGAAGCTGCCCACTTCCCGGCTATTTTTTTGCGACACCCCCTGAGAGGCCTAATTGACCCCTTTCATCGAAAAGATTAAGATCCAATATAGATGCCGGCCGCCAACCGGCGCACGCAACGCCCGCTGCAAAGGGTATGATTTATCTTTAAAAATTTCTATAAGAAGGGGGGCATTCTGACATGAAGGCCATCGTTGTCCACAGCGAAAAGGGAACCGTCGATTTAATATGGGAAGAAATTCCCGACGTTTCGCCCGGTCCGGACGACGTTCTGCTGGATATCCACGCCACGGCGGTCAACCGCGCGGATTTGTTGCAAGCCCGTGGGCTCTACCCTGCGCCGCCGGGCGATTCACCGATTCTCGGACTAGAACTCGCCGGTCAAATTCAGGCGGTTGGCAGGAAGGTGGAAGCCTGGGTGCCGGGAGACCGCGTCTGCGCCCTGGCGCCTGGCGGGGGATATGCCGAGCAGGCCGTTTTGCCCCAGGGGCTGCTGATCCCACTGCCCGACAGCTGGTCTTATGCAAAAGGGGCCGCGGTTCCTGAAGTCTGGTTGACGGCTTACGCCAATCTTTGCCAGGAAGGCGCAATGCGGGCCGGTGAAACCGTGTTGGTTCATGCGGGTGCCAGTGGGGTTGGTACGGCTGCCATCCAAATCGGGCGGGAACTCGGTACCCGAATCGTCGTCACTGCGGGATCCGATAAAAAGTTGGCTCGCTGCCGGGAACTCGGAGCTGTGATGGCGATCAATTATCAACGGGATGATTTTGCCGCCGCCGTCATGACTTTCACAGACAACCAGGGCGTCGATCTGATCTTGGATTGTGTCGGCGGTCCTTATCTGGAAAAAAATATTGCCATCCTCAAACCGTACGGGCGCCTGATCACCATCGGCGTCATGGGGGGCACCAAGGCACCCCTTGATATGGCGGCCGTTCTGATGAAAAGCCTGACGGTGAAAGGAACACGGCTAAGAGCAAAATCACGGGAAGAAAAGGGGCACCTTACCCGGGAGTTCAGAGACCGCATCTGGCCGCTCATGGTGGCCGGTAAAATCACCCCCGTGGTGGATCGGGTTTTTCCCATTGCATCCGCGGGTGTGGCCCATCAATACGTCAAAGAAAATCGTAATATCGGCAAGGTGGTACTCGAGGTGCGCCCGGCGCTTCAATGATAAGCACGGAAGACAACCGAAGCGTTGTGGCCGCCAAATCCAAAGGTGTTGCTGAGAGCAACATTCACAATCCGCTCTTGGACGCAGTTGACCGTTAGATTGAGTCCGGCATCGATCTGCTCGTCATCCGTAAAGTGGTTGATGGTCGGCGGCACGCGATTGTGCACGATCGCCAGGACGCTCGCGATAGCTTCAACTGCCCCGGCCGCCCCTAAAAGGTGACCCGTCATGGATTTGGTGGAGCTGATGTTCAATTTTTCGGCATGGTCGCCGAAAACACGGCGGATGGCCAGCGCCTCACTGATATCCCCCAGCGGGGTGGATGTCCCGTGGGCATTGATGTAATCAATATCGTGCGGCTGGATCCCGGCAAGACGCAGGGCACTGCGCATCACCTTTTCCGCGCCCAGCCCCTCGGGATGCGGTGCCGTAATGTGATACGCGTCGGCCGACATACCGCCGCCAAGAACCTCCGCATAAATACGGGCCCCGCGCTTTTTAGCATGGTCCTCCGCCTCCAGTATCAAGGCACCGGCACCTTCACCGATGACAAACCCGTCCCGATCTCGGTCAAAAGGGCGGGAAGCCGTATCCGGAGAATCATTGCGGGTCGATATGGCTTTCATCGAACCGAATCCGCCCAGACCGCATTCTGTCACCGGCGCTTCCGATCCTCCGGTTATCATCAGGTTTGCATGCCCTGACCTTATGTACATGTAGGCATCCAGAATCGCGTTGGTGGAGGACGCACAGGCGGAGACCGTGGCAAAATTGGGGCCATGGAAACCATAACGAATGGACAAGTGCCCGGCGGCGATGTCGGCGATCATTTTGGGGACAAAAAAAGGATTGAAGCGCGGGCGGCCGTCACCCCGCGCGTATTTTGCCACTTCGTCCTGGAAGGTCTGCAACCCACCGATGCCCGACCCCCAGATCACTCCGGCGCAATCCCTGTCCAGCTGGTCCAACACCAATCCGGCATCCCGGACGGCTTCGTCGGCAACAACCAGCGCATATTGGGTATAGGCATCCATCTTGCGGGCATCTTTGGGACCGAAATACGCGTCACTATCGAAATCTTTAATCTCACAGGCGAAACGCGTCTTGAAAAGGCTCGCGTCAAACCGGGTTATCGGTGCAGCGCCGCTGCGCCCGGCCAAGAGACCACGCCAATAATCTTTAAGCGAGTTGCCGATCGCCGTTAAAGCACCCATTCCCGTGACCACGACACGCCGAGATTCCATCACTTATCCTTTGCCTCAAATCACTTTGATCTGTTCAAGACAGTCAATATTGCTCGAATTTTAGTAATCCTCAAGCATAAAAGTGATCCCGCCGAGTGTCAAGCTTTCCCTCCATCATAAATCAATACCCGTGTGGTCAAACGCACTTTCGAATTCCCGTCACACGGCACAGCAGGGGGTCGTCGGATGGTTTTGAGATGAGATGCTTTTTTGGATGGGACCACTTTATCGACAGATAAAATCGGACGATCTTGTTCGTGCCAGACCATCAGAAATCCCGCGATGCGTCAGCTTAGGGCGCGGAGCTAAATCGATATGCTCCAACGTTGCGCTATGAAAGAGGGAGGGTGGTGTCGGAAATCCGTGGTTTGTATTGGAGAAGCGCGGATCGAAACCGGGCTTTAAGCCCCGCAGACCATTGGCGTAACTCGGCTATTTTCGGGTTGGCGTCTCGTCGTGGCACATCAACGCTAGCGTGGCGATCCATTTTCAGCATTTGAAGGGATAAAAATGATGATAGCAATACGAACCGATATCGCCATACAGAATTTCCGTCTCCGCCATGCACTGCCCGATCATTTCCTGCGAGACTTCAGCGTAGTCCGGTTTTTGTTCTTCATTTTTTTTACAGTCCATACATATGGGCTGGTGTGTATATGAGGACAGGATACGCAAATCGTGCGGCCCTATGGCTTTTTGGCATGATGAACACGCGACGGCACAGGCCAGTTTTTCGTTCCAGTTGTCTTTCATTATCGGCTCCTTTGGTAGCCCATGCTATACCGCATAAGAAACGATGCGCAAATTGCCCAACGGGCAACCATCTTTCATGGCGATCATTACTTCTTTATCTGCGTTAGCTCTTCTCGCGAGCGAAGAAGTTCTTCGGATGTCATGCGTAATCGATTGGCCAAGATTTGGGCAAAACCACGAAAGATGGTATATCGAAAAGCAAGCTTGGAATCACCGTATAATGACTCTACCGTGGACATGTCGGTTTGAAGGCATACCGTTTTATCAATAGCAAACACAGACGCTGATCGCGCCGAGCCATCAATGACACCCATCTCGCCAAAGACATCACCCGTACGCCTTATCGTCGCAAGTTCTTTCCCATTTTTGACAATGCGCGCCTTGCCGGAAATCAAATAAAAAATACTCCGTTCGAACTGGCCCTCTTCCAGGATTTGATCGCCAGGTTCAAATTCCCTTATTTCGCTCATCTCCAACAAAGCTTGCAGATGGCGCTTTTCAAGCGCTCGCATAGCCGGAATCTTCATCAGTTTCTGAATAATGAGTTCGCTATCTTTGAGAAAATCCGCATCGATCATGGTGTCCGCCTATTGTGTTTGGCCATGCGCTTTTCCGCTGGCCCGACGGCCCCCGCCGCAATGATTACTTTCCGACCGGGCGCATCAAAAATGAATATAATCATTTAATACCAGAGGGTTATAAGAAAATATAATTTAGTATAGAGCGCACCGCCAAGCATGTCAACTACGGCTTGTTTCTTGACACGTGGCGTTGGTTTTTATATGATTTTCGGTTAGCAACAACAACGAAGGCATTGAGCCGGTTGAAAGAGGTGACAAATGGCCGAAACCGTGGATATCAGCATCTATTTGGAACAGGTCCGTGAAGTCGAAATTCTCTACCATCTAAAAGAGGATGAACTGAATCGGTTCCTGACGGTATCGGAAGCGGTCCTCTACAGCAAGGGCGAAAAAATTGTGGCCCAGGGGGATAGCGGCAATTTTCTATACGCTATCGTAACCGGCAAGGCCGATGTCAGTTTCCGGGATCTCAACGACGACGAAATGTTCGTTTCATCCTACGATGCCGGCGATATGTTCGGGGAAGCGGCCTTTTTCACCGCCGAAACACGAACCGCCAGTGTGACCTGTGCGGATGATACGGTGGCCTTGCGAATCCACAAGGGCGACCTGCTGCAATTCATCAAAGACAATCCGCGCTCGGGCAATAAAGTATTGATGATGATCATCCTCAGCCTGTTAAAAAAGCTCAAGCAAACCAATCAGGAACTGGCTTACGAAAAACAATCCGAAATTGATTTCAACTACGCCGATACGCTCATCCAGGATTTTCTAAACGACATCTGAATAGCTTTGAAGCACGGCTTGCCGCATGGGCGTCATCCTTGCCCCACATTATCGAGCCGGGGGAGACATGAACCTCGTCCCGGGACGCCCTGCAATGAAGACGGACAGGCCAAGCGCCTGCTCTCCGGCCCTCAATACCCTTTCTGTTTGGATCAAGCCCGGTCCATGCTGCGATATTGAATCGCCTCCGCAATATGATGTTGGCCGATGGAATCGCACGCTTCAAGATCCGCTAGTGTGCGAGCAATTTTTAGAATGCGATGGTACGCCCGCGCAGACAATGCCAACTTTTCAATCGCTGACTCAAGCAACCGCGTACACCCCGCATCGATGGCACAGAAGGCTTTGATTTGCCGGCTGTTCATCTGGGCATTGCAATAAATGCGGGAACGCCGAAAACGCCGGCCCTGAATGACACGCGCTGCGGTCACACGCGCCCGGATGTCCTGTGAGGGCTCTTCACCAGGGCGGTCCACCAAATCGCGATACGGTACGGCCGGAACCTCCACATGGATATCCACGCGATCAATGAGCGGGCCCGACAATTTGGAACGGTAGCGTTGAATCTGGGCCGCCGAACAGCTGCAGGTATGGTTCGGATCCGAATAGTAGCCGCACGGACAGGGGTTCATGGCGGCCACCAGCATGAAACCGGCAGGATAGGTCAGAGTCGATGCCGCGCGGGATATGGTCACGTGGTGATCCTCCAGGGGCTGCCGCAGCACTTCCAGCACGTGTTTTTTAAACTCCGGCAATTCATCCAGAAACAATACGCCGTTATGTGCGAGGCTGACCTCTCCGGGTCGTGGTATGTGGCCGCCACCGATCAACCCGGCATCGGAAATGGTATGGTGTGGCGACCGGAAGGGTCGCTGAACGACCAGGGCCTGGTCCTTGCCCAACATGTTCACGACACTGTATATTTTGGTGGTTTCAATCGCCTCTTCGAATGTCAGCGTTGGCATAATCGTTGGCAACCGTCGTGCCAGCATCGTCTTGCCGGAGCCCGGCGGCCCGATCATGAGGAGGTTGTGCCCCCCAGCAGCAGCCACCTCAATCGCACGCTTGGCATGTTCCTGACCCATTACATCCGCAAAATCCTCTTCCTGGCCTTCGGAGCGCTGCCACAATTCGTCAAGGTCCGGGGTGACGGACGCCAACCCGGATTCCCCCCTCAAGAAAGATACGACCTGAGGCAGATTTTCAGCCGGCAATACCGCAATCCCATCGACCACCGCAGCTTCCAGTCCATTATCGACCGGTACGATGATCCCTGCATACCCGGCGCGGCGTGCCTCCAGTGCCATGGGGAGTGAGCCGGCAACCGGTTTAATTCGGCCATCCAAAGAAAGCTCTCCCAGAACAAGATAGTCATTCAAGGCTTCAAGCGGGATATGACGGGTTGCCGCCAAAATACCGACTGCCATGGGCAGATCAAAGCCTGTTCCATCCTTCTTTATGTGGGCAGGGGCTAAGTTGACGGTGATGCGATCGTCCGGAAATCGATACCCTGAGTTCTGGATCGCGGATTTCACCCTTTCACGGCTTTCCTTGACAGCTGTTTCCGGCAGCCCCACCGTTGTGAAACACGGCAGACCTGATGCGATATCCACTTCGACTTCAACCAGGTAGGCATCGATACCAATGACTGCACTGCTGAGTACCTTGGATAGCAAGCGCGCTCCTTAATTTTTGAAAGGCAGTTTTCCGATGTTTAAAGGGTCGATGGATACGAACGGAGGATCCCGTTAAGATGTCATTCGGCGGGCCAGTGTTCTCGATATTGTGCCATTACGTATTTATTAACAAATTTAACAACTCAAGGCAATCCCGCCACATGTTTCCTATCAAGGACAGGTGTGTTATAAACACCACATTGTTTTGTATGAATCGTCATTGATTCTGACCCGCTAATTTCGCGCGGCAGCTTGACTATCTTATTTATTATTATATAAATTAAGGATGTTAAGCGATATCTAAGCGTTCAACAGCACTGAGTGGTACGTTATTTGCCATGAGGTCATGGCAGCTTATTAAATACCGCCAATCTCTAAAGGGATTTTAACCCTATGATCATACCAGATTATCCGACAAAACAGCGAACCGTGGCGCGCCATGCGACCTGTTCCGGAATAGGCGTGCACTCCGGCAAAAAAGCCCACGTCACCATTAAACCGGCCGCGGCCAACCGCGGCATTCGTTTCGTTCGTACCGACCTGCCCGGTACACCCGTGGTATCAGCGCTTTTCAATCAGGTCGTCGATACCAGTTTGGCCACGGTTATTGGGAACGATGGATGCATTATCTCCACGATTGAACATCTGATGGCAGCCCTTTCCGCACTTTCCATCGACAATGCCATAATTGAAATCGATGCCCACGAAATGCCAATTATGGACGGCAGTGCACGCCCCTTTTTCGACCTGATCGAAACGGCCGGCATTGAAGAGCAGGAAGCGGAACGATGCTTTTTTATCATCAAAGAAGCGATTGAACTGCGAGACGGTGACAAATTTGTCGGAGCTTATCCCGATGCCAGCCGGAAACTTACATGCACGATTGCGTATGACCATCCGCTGATCAAAGAACAATCCATTACGGTCAACCTCGATGCGAACGTCTTTAAAGAAGAGATTTCTTCGGCGCGCACATTTGGATTCATGCATGAAGTTGAGATGATGAAGCGTTTCGGGCTTGCCCGAGGAGGCTCTCTGGACAATGCCATTGTAATTGATAAAGAGGACGTTTTAAACCCCGGCGGTTTGCGCTTTGCCGACGAATTCGTGCGGCATAAGCTCTTAGACTGTATCGGGGATTTTTCACTCCTCGGCATGCCAATTATCGGCCATCTCGTGACACATCGCTCCGGGCACGCTTTCAATCACGCCTTCTTGGAAAAACTTTTTCTCAACAAGTCCAGCTGGCAGGCCTGCCCGATCCATACGCCGATCAAACCGATAAGACTTGTCCCTGCGAAAGCACTTGCCATTTAAATGCTGATCCGCTATTGATTTATAAATCAAGATTTTTCCCAATATTTTTTGGGGGTTGAAACATCCTCGGACCACGATCGAAGTCGCGGTGCCGCCCAGGAAATCCGGGCGCCTGATAAGAATAGCCATAGGTAAGCCAAGTAATGATCGAACCAAGCAGGTTTTCCGTCAGACCCATACGTATACCGCCATCCTCCCCAGTTTCGCATGGTGTTTTTATCGTCTTTTTTATGATGTTATCCGTGATGTCCGGCATTGCCAATGCTCAGGATGCCCGCCTCAAGAATATCACCATCTCAAGTACGGATAAAAAACTTCTGGTATCCATGGAAGTCGAAGGCGCCTTTACGCAAGATGTCATGGAAGCCATTCTTAAAGGTGTTCCGGCAGATTTTTCTTTTCTTGTCAAACTCGATCGATCCCGCCGGTGGTGGTCCAACGAAGAACTTGCCGATATCGAAGCGACCCACACCATACGGTATGATAACCTAAAAAAGGAATTTTCTGTCTACCGGTCGTGGATCGATCAAAAACCAATCTTGACGCCATCATTGGCCGAAGCCCAGGCGCTGATGACGCAAATCGAGGGATTGGCCATCATCGACATCGACCAAATGCAAAAGAACCAACAATATGAACTCCGCGCCAAAGCGGAATTAAGCCAAATGACGCTTCCGTTCTATCTCCATTATGTGTTCTATTTCGTTTCCCTTTGGGACTTTGAAACCGATTGGCATTCGGTGGTGTTCATCTATTGAGAACGATTGACACCGGCGGCGGGCCATGACCAACAATTCTTCACATTTGTTCCGGGAACCGCACCCCGAAAACGAGCGGCGACGGCGCAAGCGGGAACTTCTTCTCATACCCTGCGTTCTCGGGGTGGTCGCACTGCTGACATTTGCCGAAACCCGTTTGATTCGTTTCGGTGCCGATATCCCGGTATCCAATACCATTCTGATGTTTATTCTGATAAACATCAATTTACTGCTGCTGGTTCTACTGATTTTTCTTGTTTTTCGCAACCTTGTCAAACTTCTTTACGACCGGCGCCGGCATGCCGTGGGCGCTAACCTGCGCACCCGTCTCGTTGTGGCATTTGTCGCCCTCACCTTGCTTCCGACAACGATTCTCTTTTTTTTCTCCATCAATTTTATTTCGACGAGCATCGAATTTTGGTTCAATGTTCCCGTTGAACAGGCGTTGCAAAGATCATTGGATGTCGGCCGCCGGGTATATGATCGGATTGAAAGCAACCATCAGTTTTTCCTTGAGCGGGTGGCGTATCAGATTGAAACCAACACCCTTCTCCAGGAACGCAAACTTAAGGCCTTGTCTCGCTATATCCAGGTCGTTCAACGCGAATTTAACATGGACGCTGTAGAGGTCTATGATCGTGAACTCCAGCGGCTGACATTTGCGGTATCTTCACGGCTCGAAAACGAAACACTGCCTGTTATCACGATGGAAGTGCTCGGTAAGGATGACGTTTTTAAGAAGGTGAAAACCATTTCCGAGTTTTCACAGGGAGGGGAACGCGTGCGCACCGTGGCAAGCATCCCCTTTGGTTCCAAAAGGAATGAAGCCGAAGGATTTATCGTGCTGTCCATCCTCCTGCCACCGGTACTCGCCAATGACATGAAAGCGATTTCCCATGGGTTTGAGGAGTATCAGCAGATCAAGCTGCTTAAAAAGCCCATCCAAATTACATATTATATTTCTTTGTCGATTGTTGCACTGCTCGTCGTATTTTGTGCGGTCTGGTTTGGCTTTTACCTTGCCAAAAGTATTACTATCCCCATCATGGAGTTGGCCGAGGGCACACGACGTGTGGCGGACGGCGATCTTCAGTTTCACCTTGATCTGACCGCCAATGACGAAATTGGTATTCTGGTTAATTCTTTCAACAAGATGACGAGAGATCTCCGCACCGGGCATGAGCAGCTCGAATACACAGCCGAAATACTAAGCCAGCGTAATACAGAAATTGAAGCGCGGCGCCAATACATGGAAATTGTCCTGAAAAACATATCGGCAGGTGTCATATCGCTTGATGCCCGTGGGACGATATCCACCATGAATACATCCGCTGAAAAGCTACTCAACCTTAACGCCGATGACATTATCGATCATAATTATTCAGAACTGTTACAAGGCCATTATCTCGATTTAGCGGATGAAGTATTGCAAGAACTCAACTCCGCCAAAAGCGCAACTGTTGAATTCCCCATCCGATTGAACGTTCACGGTCGCCCTCGAAGCTTCCTGGTCAATTTCAACGCACTGAAAGATGACGCTGGCCACCACATGGGCGTGGTGATGGTCTTTGACGACCTGACAGAGTTGGAAAAAGCCCAACGCATGGCGGCATGGCGTGAGGTCGCGCGCCGGATCGCACACGAAGTGAAAAACCCGCTGACGCCGATTTCCCTCTCCGCCCAGCGATTGAAACGGAAATATGCCGGTCAGATTGACGACCCCGTTTTCGACGAATGCACGCGCATGATCATTGATCACGTCGATCTCATACGGAATCTAGTGAACGAGTTCTCTGCTTTTGCTCGCTTTCCCACGGCCGACCTGGCGATTTGCCACCTGCCGCCAATAATTGAAGAAACCGTTGCTTTGTTCAAAGAAGGCCATGGACACATTCTGTTTGAGACCAAGATTGAAGGCGATCTACCAATCCCGCTGATGAATCTCGATCGTCAACAAATCAAGCAAGCCATGATCAATCTCGTCGACAACGCGATTGCGGCTGTGAAAAACCGGGGCCATATCGAAATCAAGCTGGTTTACCATCAATCGTGGGATCGATTGCGCATCGAGGTCTCTGATAATGGACCAGGAATCTCCGACGCCGATAAATCGAGGCTTTTTGAACCCAATTTTTCAACCAAAAAAGCCGGGACGGGCCTCGGCCTGACAATTGTGAATACAATTGTCGCCGATCACCACGGCACCATCAGTGTGGAAGACAAACGCCCCCATGGCGCATGTTTTGTTATTGAGCTGCCCGTCCAGCCGGCAAGAGAAGACACCATCGCAGGCTAATCGCAACTTGATCTTGACATCTACTAAAATCTTAGCAGACAATGGCGTTACCATCGAAGACGATGCCATTTATCGTCTGTCGTGATGACATTACATTTTATGCGCGACCAAATTTCCGTGGTTATCGCGCCTTTGGGCGGGCCGGCGGCCTCATGCAATATCTGCTCAGGCAGATTGATCTTTCCACAAAAATATTTGACCCTGTTACCCAAATCGAGGCGATATGTTTCCTTCAATACTGATTGTAGATGATGAACCTTCCATCGTTCAGTCCCTGAAAGGACTTTTAGTCGATGAGGGTTTTGATGTGATGACCGCTCCGAACGGCTATGAAGCGCTCAAGATCATCGAAAGAGAATCTCCCGACCTGGTGCTCCTCGACATCTGGATGCCTGGCATTGATGGAATTGAAACGCTGAAAGAGATCAAGGCCGGCAATCCCTTCATCCAGGTTATCATTATTACCGGCCATGGTAATGTTGAAACAGCCGTAAAAGCGACCAAGCTGGGTGCCTTTGATCTTATTGAAAAACCGCTTTCCATCGATAAAGTTATTGTTGGTATAAACAATGCGCTCAACTTCAGACGCTTGGAAGAAGAGAATCGGTATCTTCGAAAAAAGACCCTGGCCAAGAATTCCATTGACGGCAACAGCCCCGGCGTCCTGGCATTAAAGCAGAAGATTGCGGCCGTGGCTTCGACCGATACCTGGGTCCTGATTACCGGAGAAAACGGAACCGGCAAAGAGCTTGTGGCCCGAACCATTTACCAGCTTGGGAGTCGGGCCGAAAAACCCTTTGTGGATGTCAATTGTGCCGCCATTCCGGAAGAATTGATTGAAAGTGAACTGTTCGGCCATGAAAAAGGCGCTTTCACAGGAGCGGCAACGAAAAAACGCGGCAAGTTTGAAATCGCCAGCGGTGGAACGATTCTGTTGGATGAAATCGGTGATATGAGCCTCAAAACCCAGGCTAAAATACTGCGTGTCCTGCAAGAACAACAATTTCAGCGTGTTGGCGGCAGTCGTGTCCTCAAGGTCGATGTTCGGGTTATTGCGGCGACCAACAAAGACCTCGCCTCGGAAATTAAAAATGGCACCTTTCGCGAAGATCTCTATTATCGCCTCAATGTCGTTCCCATTGAAGTTCCTTCCTTGCGGGAAAGGAAAGATGATATCCCCCTGCTGGCTGATCATTTCCTGGATGACTGTGCCATTCAAAACCGCTCCCGCCGGAAACATATCGACCCGGAAGCCCTGGCCCTGCTGGCAGCCTACCCTTGGCCGGGCAATGTCCGTGAACTGAAAAATCTGATTGAACGGTTGGTCATCCTTGTTCCGGGAGAACGCATCACGCCGGACGATATTCCTATCAGTTATCGCACGCATGA
The DNA here is from genome assembly GCA_014237395.1 of Desulfobacteraceae bacterium. GTDB lineage: Bacteria > Desulfobacterota > Desulfobacteria > Desulfobacterales > UBA5852 > JABZFP01. The sequence continues at coordinate 497,124 of JABZFP010000029.1, forward strand.
TTTGTCCGCAACGGCCATTGAAACGGATTGTTTATCCATTGATGATTTCAAAGAAGCGAAAAAAGCCTTTGAGGAGGCCTATCTCCGTGACAAACTGCGTGAAAATGACGGAAACGTATCCCAGACGGCCCGACGGATTGGGGTCGGCCGCAGTTACTTGCACAAGAAATTAAAGCAGTTTAATCATTAGGATCGCCTGTGCGCGTTATTGCCGGACATTACAGAGGTACGCGACTCTACACGCCGTCGGGCGTGGCGATTCGCCCTACGTCCGATCGGCTGCGCGAGTCGATTTTCAATATCATTGGCCCCCGAATACGCGGAAAGCGAATTCTAGACCTTTTTGCCGGCACCGGAGCCATGGGTATCGAGGCCCTCAGCCGAGGGGCGACGCATGCTATTTTCATTGATAACAACGCTCAGTCCCTCGATCTGATTCATCGCAACATCGAAAAAGTGTCTGCCCATGAACGAACAACCGTCATCGCCTGGGATGCCGCTTACGACCTAGCATGTCTCCAGGACCACGCGGCGAGCGATATCATTTTCATGGATCCCCCTTACCACCAAGGCCTTATCCATAAGGCACTGCAAAATTTGGTAGCGCTGCCATCTTGCAATAGCACAATTGTTTTAGAACATGCTGCGCAAGACGCGCTGAATGACCTACCGATAGGTCTGTTTTTAAAAGATCAGCGACGGTATGGGAAAACGCTTGTTTCCTTTTTGAGCGATATGTTATAGCCGAAGCGGTATCCGCCTCCCAAAAGGTGATCGGGCAAAAACCAACCGTCTCGACAGCTACAGCCGGATCGTTCTATGTGCGGTCATTATGACGCACCGTTCTGGATAAAACTGCTGATACGGTGGCATCGGGTATCGCCAAAGCGCTCGTAAGTTACCCTGGGGGAAGACAGCGAAAAATAAGGCCAGACGATTCTTCGCGACACCCGGCAAGAACGGTCTGCTCACTTAGGAGGGCTCTCATTCGAATGCCAAAACTGGCGATCTATCCCGGCTCTTTCGACCCAGTCACCAATGGCCATGTCGATATCATTGTTCGCGGCCTCAAAATCTTCGATCAAATCATTATCTGTATTCTGAACAATCCGGCCAAAAACGCCCTTTTCACGGTCGATGAACGGATGGAGATGCTCAGTTCGTGCCTGAATGGTATCAAGAACGTCGAAATGGCGACATACGACGGCCTGCTGGTGGATTACGCTGTCCAGCGTAAAGCCCAAGCCATACTACGCGGTATGCGGGCCGTATCGGATTTCGAATACGAATTCCAAATGGCCCTCATGAATCGTCGTCTCAACCGTGACATTCAAACCGTTTTTTTGATGACAGGTCTACGCTGGATCTTTACCAGCTCTTCCATCATCAAAGAAGCCGCCCGATTTGGGGGCAATATCAACGGCATGGTTCCCAAAATAGTCCAACAAAAACTTAAAGAGAAGTTTTCTACCGTCAATCTTTGATGCAACCATGGACCTGTGGCAGCTTCACATTTTTTGCAAAGTCGTTGAATTGGCGAGTTTCAGTAAAGCCGGTCAAACTGTTCATCTTTCCCAACCAACGGTCAGCAGTCACATAAAAGACCTGGAACAGCATTTCGGATGCCCGCTCATTAACCGCCTCGCACGCCGCGCCGTTCCTACCAAAGCCGGCGAATTACTTCACTCCCACGCTCTCCGTATACTTGCGCTGCGGGATGAAACCGAAACGGTTATGGCGGAATTCCTCGGGCACTATAAAGGACGCTTGGTAATTGGCGGCAGTACGATTCCGGGCGGCTATCTTCTGCCCAAGATGATCGGGCGCTTCAATCATGTCTATCCCAATATACGAATTTCTCTTATCATAAGCGACTCAAGGGAAATCGTACAAAAAACCCTGGCCGGAGAAATCGAATTGGGGGTTGTCGGTGCTCATTTTTCCGACGACCATTTATGTGAAAATGCTTTGGCAAGCGATACGATGAAACTGATTGTTGCCCGGCAACATCCGTGGGCCGGGCGATCTTCGATTGCCCTTGATGATCTACGCCAGGAACCTTTGATTGTTCGGGAATCGGGCTCAGGAACACGGCAGGTATTGGAACGCGCCATTGCAACAAAAGGGTTGCGGCTGCATGATGCGTTTCATATCGTGGCCGAAATCGGCAACACGGCGGGAGTTATCGCTGGGATAAAAAGCGGGTTGGGCGTATCTGTCCTGTCGACCATGGCCGTTGAAGATGATCTCACCTATCAGACCTTAGCGGCCCTCGATATCAGTGGAATTGACCTTCAGCGCAATTTTTATCTCGTTTCGGACCAGCGTCGGGCATTTTCACCGCTGGCCCACGCCTTTCAAACTTTTATCACGACGCACCCGATCAACGACGCGTGAGCTTCTTCCGACAAGGAGCGAACCGTACAAGCGATCCTCAAACAGGCGACATTAAGGCTCGCCCCAACCCTCCTCGCCGATCAACTTGACAAAACGGCACCCGCCCAAGCTGACTTGATGCCATCCCCGTTCATCTTTGACGATCTTGATTAAATCCTGGGTATACTGGTTGCCAACGGGAAGTATCATTCGCCCGCCCACAGCAAGCTGCGATAATAGAATTTCCGGTATGCGCGGCGCGCCCGCGGTTACAATGATCGCATCAAACAAGCCTTCTTCCCGCCATCCCATCGTGCCATCCGAATACCGCGTCACGATGTTGTGGTACTGCAAGGTATCGAAAAGCTTTCGAGCGCGACGATAAAGCGTGTGTAAACGCTCAATCGTGTAAACGCGATAGACGATTTCGGCCAGAACCGCAGCTTGGTAGCCGGAACCTGTGCCAATTTCCAGTACACGGTCATCCGCCGTGAGTTCCAGCGCCTGGGTCATCTCCGCCACGATAAACGGCTGAGAAATGGTCTGTTGTTCGCCAATCGGCAAAGGATGATCCTCATAGGCTTTATGCTGAAGGGCCTCACTGACAAACAAGTGGCGCGGTACCCGGCGCATGGCGGCAAGCACCAACGGATCGGATATATGGCGTGCCTCGATTTGACGTTTGACCATCTCCTCGCGGCGGCGCTTATGGGTATGCTCGGAATTTATCATGGAGTGGTCTTTAACAGTCGCCCTTGTTTTCGTCAAGAATTCCGACCTGAGCGCCTATCGTCTCTTTGTCTGACAATCGAGGGGGATTGAGTTTATGATGTGAGATGCAAAATCCTCTTCAGTCATACGCAGTTCCATAATGGCGGAAGGTTCAATCAGAAAAATTATTGGGAGAAGACGATTAGGCGGGAAAATCAGCCGGATGAAATATCACGATATCATTGGTGGATAGGGTCGTATCGATCGGATTCTGACCCGAAATCTAACATGCCATATTCCTGATTTCATTAGGATTAGGACCAGGACGAAGCGGATATTGAAAGCGCCAAGGGGCTTGTCGCTGTTCTGGTGACCGATACCGACGGGGAGGAAATCCTCACAAGCGAACAATCCAAAATGGCGAATGTCATGCTAAAAAATTCCGGCATTGGGCAACGATATAACCTCATCATTATTGCCATCGAAAAGGGAAACAACGATACGATTTTCACCCCCTCTTTCGAATCCCGTATTCACCCCCCGGGGGCCCTCTGATTGCCGGCAGCAGGGAACACAACGTTACAACTGGTAAACGAGCTCAACCCGGAGACTGCTTCCTCGCGATCACGACGTCTGTCCGGTATTAAATTTTGTAAATGATCCGTTTGTCTGTGATAATGATGTCCACATGCTTATCGTGTGATTCGGTTGGAATCTGTGGAACCACTTGATCTTCCAGGGCCAACGAAACCTTGCGTGTCGTAATCGGCAATTGCGGAATCAGGCGGTCGTAGGTGCCATCGCCCGCTCCCAGACGCCCCCCCTTTTCATCTACAGCAACACCTGGAATAATGGCGATGTCGATGCATTCCATCGGCACTTCACGGCAGCGCTGGGAGTTTGGCTCAAAAATGCCGCGAGGCCCGGCGACTAAATCCCGGCCGGGGTCGTCAACCTTCAACAAACGTACGCTTCCCTTCTCTGCATTAAAAATGGGCAGAACAATGATTTTCCCATAGGCATGCGTCTGTTTGAGAATGTTCTCCGTATCAACTTCATTTTTGTCGCTTACATAGAGCAAAACAATGCGTGCTTCCAGAAAATTGGCAAAATCGAACAATCGGGTTTCAATCTCACTGATCTTGGTCCGGTGCTCTTCCTTTGACAGGGCACTTATCATTTTCTCGATTTTGGTGCGCAGTTCCTGCTTTGCTTCCCGGATTTCCTCCATGATCACCCCCGGTGTTGTTCTTGATTCCGACCCGCTGCTGGAACACTGTGGACCTGATTCAACCAGCAATCATAATTGACTAAATTCACAACAGGTGTTAGCCTTCGCATTCGGTTTTGCAGGTCGCCTGAGTCGATATGCGATAATGAATAACTACAAATAATAGGTATGAATATGCTTGAAATCAAGTTCATTCGCCAAAATTTGACGGAGGTCAAACAGGCGATGGTAAATCGGGGCGACCACATTGACTTGGAAGCCCTGATCGTCGCGGATGATAATCGAAAAAAAATCCTGTTGGAAATCGAAGCCTTGCGCCATAAACGTAACGTGGTGTCGGATCAAATTGCAGCAATGAAAAAAGACGGCCAAACGGCAGAGGCGACAATGGCCGAAATGCGCGAAGTTTCAAGCCAGATCAAGGCCCTTGATCGCACCCTTTCCGAAAACGAAGCTGTCATGCAAACAATCCTGATGCAGATCCCCAACATCCCCCATGTTACTGTTCCTATAGGACAGGATGAGAATGACAACCCGGTCCTTCGAACCGTCGGCAACCCTGTGGATATGAATTTCGAGCCTCAAGCCCATTGGGATATCGGTGAGCATTTGGGCATTCTTGATTTTAAGCGTGCCGCCAGAATTACCGGCGCCCGGTTTCCGTTATATTTTGGGCAAGGGGCCTTGATGGAACGGGCGCTGATCAATTTTATGATAGACCTCCATGTAAATCACCATGGTTACCAGGAAGTATTGCCTCCTTTTATTGTCAATCGCCAAAGCATGACGCATACGGGGCAGCTTCCCAAGTTTGAAGAGGATCTTTTCAAACTTGAGGGCATGGATTATTTCCTCATCCCCACAGCGGAAGTGCCGGTTACCAACATTCATCACAGCGAAATATTGGAGGAAGAAGAGCTTCCGCGCTATTATACAGCCTATACTCCCTGCTTTCGATCGGAAGCAGGCTCCCATGGCAAGGATACCCGAGGACTGATTCGGCAGCACCAGTTCAACAAGGTCGAACTGGTCAAATTCACCCTGCCGGAGCACTCCTATAACGAATTGGAGCTGCTTCTGCAAAACGCGGAAAGCGTCCTTCAGAAGCTGGAAATACCCTATCGTGTCATTACGCTGTGTACGGGCGACCTTGGCTTTTCAGCTGCTAAAACCTATGATATTGAAGTATGGATGCCGGCTCAGGGGGTTTACCGCGAGATATCCTCTTGCAGTAATTTCGAGAGTTTTCAGGCCCGCCGGGGAAACATCCGTTTCCGCCGCAATGGGCGCAAAGGAACGGAATACGTTCACACGCTCAATGGCTCGGGACTGGCTGTAGGCCGTACCTTTGCCGCTATTCTGGAAAATTGCCAGCAGCCCGATGGATCCGTCCTCATACCCAAAGCCCTCCGCCCCTATATGGGCAATATCGAAAGCATCTCAAAATGAAGCCGGCAGCCTTTCCAAAAACGATCCAGCCTTATCTGATCCCTCGCCCGAGTGGCCAAATGGTGTATCGCTGCCTCGGATGTGCGGAAACGTTTGACATCGATGCGCTTCACTATGTCTGCCCAGGTTGCCAGCAAGTGCTGCTTATCGAAGACCTGCAGGCCGACCGATTGAAGGACATCCCCGGTTCAACCTGGCACGAGATATTTGACTATCGAAAAATGCTCACGGAGCCATCTCTCAGGGGCATCTATCGCTATCATGAATTTATCGGTCCCATGCTGCCACTCGAAAGCATCGTTTATCTGGGGGAGGGAAATACCCCCATGATTCAAAGCAACAGGCAGCTTCAGGAGCAGGTCGGTCTCACACTTTACTTCAAAAACGATGGCCAAAACCCCAGTGCATCCTTTAAGGACCGGGGCATGGCAAGCGCTTTCAGTTATCTGTCGCATATGATCGACACCGGTCAATTGACCGACGTACTTGCCATTTGCGCCTCCACGGGCGACACCAGCGCCGCGGCAGCGCTCTATGCCGCTTATTTACAGAAGGACATAAAGTCGGCCGTTTTACTCCCTCATGGCAAGGTAACGCCACAGCAGCTTTCCCAGCCTTTAGGCAGTGGCGCCCATGTATTTGAAGTCCCCGGTGTTTTCGATGACTGCATGAAAGTTGTCGAAAAGTTATCTGAAACCTACCATGTGGCCCTGCTTAATTCCAAAAATGCCTGGCGCATTTTGGGGCAAGAGTCCTACGCCTATGAAATTGCTCAGGATTTCGACTACGATCTTCGCAACGTCATAGTGGTTGTCCCCATCGGCAATGCCGGCAATATTACCGCCGTTATGCGTGGTTTTCTCAAATTCCTGGATGCCGGGATTATCGACCAGCTCCCGAAAATCATCGGGGTTCAATCCGAGCATGCAAATCCTGTGTATCGCTATTATCGTGAGCCCGAACCCAGCAAACGCCGTTTTGAACCGGTTTCGGTTCGACCCAGCGTGGCACAGGCTGCAATGATCGGCAACCCGGTTTCCATGCCACGGGTTATTCAACTGGTGGAGCACTATCAGCGGCGCACAGGGGAGCCGAAGGTATTTTTTGTGGAAGTCACTGAACAAGAGATCATGGACTGGGAGCTGTTGGCCAACCGCAACGGCCACATCGCCTGCACCCATGGTGGCGAATGTTTGGCTGGACTGGTGCAAGCCATTAAACTCGGTCATGTGGCGGCTGACGAATGCGCTGTCTTGGATTCCACGGCTCACGCCTTGAAATTTTCCGGGTTTCAAGACTATTATTTTGGAGATCATTTCCCCCCCGAATACCATGTAAAACCGAAAGCGGCCTTGAAAAATGTGCCCACTCTTATATCTCCCAAAGGGCTTGACCGTTTGCCTGAAGCCGGCAACCCACTGGAAGCCGGAGACCTTAAGCGATTTGTAGACTGCGTTGCAGATGATATTGCTTCGGCGTTAAGTCTTAAAATACGCTGAGTGATCGAATCCGCCGCCAACAGCTTGCCAACAACGTTGCATCGATCACAGCACATTCATTTCCACCATTTTTTAACAGGGAATGCCAGATGAAAACAGCGATTCGATTCCTTCTTACCATGGCCTTCGTGCTATTGCCGCTGGCGGCCTGCACCACAACCGACTTCGATTTGGACAAGCGCAAAGCCTTGTCCGAGGACAACCGCAGGGTTGGCGATGCCTATATTCGGCAGGGTGACTACACCCGGGCCTTGGGGTACTATCAAGAAGCGGCTAAGCACTATGCTGACGACCCGGAATTGCAATACCGCATGGGACAAGCCTATCAGGAAAAGCGGAATTACAATCTTGCTATTTCGCATTTTCTACGCGCACTGGAGCTCAAACCCGATATGATGCGCGTTAAAAACAGCCTGGGGGTCGCCTACATTAAAAATCAAGATTACGAGAAAGCTATCTTTGTCTTTAAAGAAATGATCAAAGACCAAGCCTACGAAATATACGTAAGACCTCAGTCCCCTAAATATAATCTGGGTTGGGCTTATTATCAAATAGGTCAGTATGGTGACTCTGAACGCTATCTGCAAGAAGCGCTTGATTATTATCGTTCCGGAATCCCTAAAGACGATATCTATATAAAGGCCCTGCGCGTCATGGGGCTAAATTCCCTGGCACAATCCAAACCGGAAATATCGCTTTCCTATTTTGAAAAAGCCATTCCGTTCGCGCCCAAATGGCCTGATTTGTATCTTGATATTGCCCGCGCCCATCGCCTGGCCGGCGAAACACCGCGTGCCCGACAGGCATACAACCGGGTCATCGAATTGGCGCCAGGTACGGATCTCGCAAATATAGCAGCAAAGGAGGCAGACAGCCTTTAAAACAGTTTCTGCCTGCCTAGCCTCTCACAAATACTACCCGATAGTATCGGCTCAACCCATCCGCTTCTAAATGACTGGGAATTTATCTCTTCGCCACAACCATATGTATTCAAATCAATCCCGGTATCGTTGACGATTGAACTGCTTATATGCCTTACAATGGAAAAGCAGTAAAATTCCTCCCACTCCCCTTAAAAGCTCCTCCAATTGTCACGAATTAATCCCAAAGTTAACCTCTAAGTCAAGTAAATCCCCGAGATTGAAATCGGATACGCCCACTGTAACCCTCCCCTATAATAGTGCCATTGATAAGTAGAGACTTCTTGGGCAAAATGCTGATCAAGGAGGGCTCTACCCATGCGCAAAAGTCGGTTCACTGAAAGCCAGATTGTCCACATTCTAAAACAGGTCGAAGGTGGTCGAACCGCCTCAGGGGTCTGCCGTGAGTATGGCGTCAGCAGCGCCACTTATTACAAGTGGAAGGTCCAAATATGGCGGCATGGAAGCCTCTGACATCCGGCGCTTAAAAGAACTTGAACAGGAAAATCGGCGACTCAAGCAGATGCACGCCGATGTCAGTCTTGAGAACAAAGCGCTGAAGGATGTCAGCGCAAAAAAGCTCTGAAGCCAGCGGAACGTCGTGACCTGGTCGATTTCATGCCGCAGGAATACGGGCTGAGCATTCGCAGTACCTGCCTGAACGCGAGCCTGAGCCGAACGGTACACAACTACCGGGCCAAGCCGCGTGATGACCAACCGATCATCGAGTTGTTGCTTTCGCTGGCAGAACGCTATCCTCGTTACGGATTTGGCAAGCTGTTTCCAATTATCCGCAGGCAGGGGCATT
>JABZFP010000004.1 GCA_014237395.1 Desulfobacteraceae bacterium
TAACTTAATTAGCTGCCTAAATTTCACCTCTGTAATTTTTGCACGTTTGATGTATTTGTTTTTAATTGCCATGACTGGGATTGAGCGTAGTTTGGGTACGCTGTCCTAGTCAAGCCCCCTCTGTAAATACGCATCCTGCCCATATCCTTCCCATTCCAACAGACTGAACAAATCCATTTCGATCAGACACCACAAGCCCTTTTGGACCTCGTTTCGCCTGGCATATTTTTGAATGCCGCTTTTTAAAACGTGTGGGTTATATCCAAAGAAGCTTCTTTCAGCTCGATATTTTACAGTCAAATTTTTCAATATTTTCTGTCCGATACCACGATCAGCCATATTCATCTATTTTTTACATCCTCCTTCTTCGAACACGAATGGAGTGTAGGGCAACCACCAAACGGGATTGCCCTATCTACAGTATACAATCAAGCAAACTATTTATCCAACCCGTTTTGTTTCGATATCGGGATTCCGACGACCTTCTTGATTTCCTTTTTCCAGCGGATCATCGGATCATTTTTGTATCGCCGGTATATCGCTTTGATTATCTCATCGGACTGCCCTACTCTCACCGCTTCAATCGCCTCCTGCAAAACGGCATCTGCATGCTTCTCAAGTCGCCCTAAATGGTTCATCGTACCGACCCATATCGAATGGGTCACGCAAGGCGAAAGATCGCATATCAGGGCGTCTATGCCGCCTGAATCAAGCATCGGTTCAACGCTGACAGAAGTCGCAAACCCTTCACCGAACGCATGTTGCAACGAAGCCCTCCGCTCGACATAGGCTGGGGCGTTCGCCTCCCAGAATGCCAAGATCTCATCATCTCTGGCTCCAATGGTAAAACGAAACAGGATCAGATCCTTAAACGAAGCGAATTTTTCACAAATCGCCTTGACGCATTCCAGATGCGGTTTGCTGACGATTAGTACCCGGTTGCCCGTCTTCAAAAGATTATCGAGAACCCTAAGGCATGCTTCCAAGTTTCCCGGAGAGATGTCGTGGGAGGACGGAAACATCACTTGGCCATCGTATTTCTTGTGCCGCCTGCGTATGTCCTTGGGCCTCACGCGCTCCTGATGCCATTGACCAGGGGTAACCTGCTTAAAGCGGAGCGCCATGATCTTGGCGTAGCAGTAACGACAATCATGCGAGCATCCGGTACAGCAGTTAACCGTCTTGGTCGCCCATTCATACGTACCATGCCTACTTTTCCTGTTGGTTTTGGAAGTGTGTCGGGTCATCATTCTGTCACACCTCCTCGATAGTATTCGTCGGTCAATGCAAAATCGTCTCCGTCCACCCAGATCTGTATAAACCGCATAGGAGGCACCAAATGTGCGACGTCGTTACCATAGGCCAGCCGTACCGCCTCGAAATGAGGAGAGACTTCCCTGAGACAATAAACGTACCGATCGTTTGGCATGTATTTCGGGTCGAGAACCGGCCCAGGTAGTTTTATAATCTGGCCATCAAGGACTGCTTCAAGTTGGCCTGCATTCTTTGGATTGATGAAATAATTGTAGGCCGAATTAATCCGCTGCCCGTTACCCTCACCGCCGAATGATAAAGGATCCATTAAAATTTCTGGTAGCCCTACATTGTAAAGACCGTGGGTATGGGTGGGATAAGCGGTATCCTCCAACAGCGGATCGGCCTCAATGATGTATGGGTATACTTCCGGTATAAAACAGGGTTTGTTCAACATAATATTTTTCCTTTCTAAAATGGAGTTGATTTAAAAAATGAAGGGCCAACCCCCAGAATTGGGGATCGGCCCTCGTTGTGTTGATTTTCGGAAGATTCCAACTTTTAAAAATTTCCGTGAAATCTCCCGGCTATTGAGAAAAGTTTAAATCTTCATATTTTCTCGACCTGGCCGGTTATCGGATTGACCACACTGATTTCTCGGTCCTGATAGGTTGGATCTTGAATCTCAGCAGGCTCCGGCAACCGGATGGCATCATCCAGGTTCATGCCCATTATGTAATAACCAAACGCACGGCTTTTTGGCGGCTTTGCCCGGTCCAAAATACCCATCTCATATAGGGCAAGGAGATCGTTGCTTACACTGGACAACGAATAATATTCCCCACCGCGTTTGTTGATGATCTCAAACACCTTTTCTCTCGTTGCCCAATAACCAGAGCTTCTGGCGATCGTGGCCAACTTCTCAATATCATCATCCTTCACTATAGCGTTGCCCATCTTGCCAAGGTTAATGGCCTTGACTGTCTCGAAGACCTTTTTCTGCCGGTCGGTAATATGCATCTGGCCCTTCATGAGCAGGCCATCTAACAGTAAGCGGGCGAGATAATAATCGATCTTCGTGGCAACGATTGGCCCATCGAGGGACGTTTCAGATACCTTTTCGATACCCGCGTCGACGAGCCAGCGTCCGACTTCTTGCTCATCCGTGACGTAAATCAAAGCGCCCAGCTCTTTCATTTGAACCGGGGGCGGCTGGTTGATGATTGCGCAGATGGAGACCATGTTTTTGAGAATCCCCATTTTTTCAGGCACATTTTCGCAGCCGCTGTCAATAATGGCCTTGGCGAGCTGTTCCTCGAACGGAATGATCACCAACTTTGACTTTAGGCGCTGAAAGGACTTGCGGATTTTGAATAGCGGCGATTGCAACAATCCGTATGCCTCAATCATCTTTGGGTCGCCCTGAGCCGTCGCAGCCCGTTTGGAACTGATCTGGACCTTCAGGATTGAGGGATGGCAAATGCCTTTTCCAGGATGGCCACCATCAACGCCTAAAACGGATACCGTCATATTCGATCGATATTCAGATAAACCGACTCCGTATTGTCCCTTTTCAAGCTCCTGCCGGACTGCATGGCCACGCGTCATGATCAATTCAAGATCAGGGCTGACTTTTCTGAAACCGTTTGGCTCCGTGCATATGATGCATTTGCCGTCGAGCAGGACCCCACCGTTATAATAAAGGTGGTCGGGCTTGAGATCCCGGAATTCGATGGTGGCGTCCTTGGGGGCCAGCTTTAGGCATTGATCCAGAAACTGTACCGCCAACCTGGGTTCCTCCGACACGATCATGGCTGAGATTGGATGACCCCAGCGGGCGGAAAGTGTAATGGCATGAATTAGAAGCGCGGCCTGCATGTTTTCAGGATTGACGCCGCTCGATTTCAGATGGCCAACCGCTTTATACTGGATCGGTTGATGAGCACCGTCGGACCTGATGATGGGCCATTCGAAAAACTGGTTTATCGCTTCGTGTCCGCCCGTGACCACCATCGGCTGGAGCGATTCATTCGCGACGGTTGGTGTTGTTAATTCTTCTGCATCGGCGATGTAGTCACCCTGCAGCTCTTCATTTTCTCGACCGTTCAGGCCGAGTTCTTTTTTATTTTTCATTTTAAAAATGCCTTTCTTAAAGTTTTTTTGACAAAAAAGGCCGACCCGCCAATCGGATCGGCCACCTGTTACTGCTGCGTGTGTTATCGTTTAGCCCCTCAATTTGACCACCTCCTTCTCTGAAACAGGGCGTTGAAACAAAAATGGCCCCCATGTGGGAGCCGCCAGTGCCTCTGCGAAAATTTTAGAAATTTTTCTTGTTTGTATTAGTATGTTAGTTTCAAGCAGGATAAAGAAAAAAGATCGGCTATTGTTCTGTAATAATTACTAATTTTTAGAATTTTGCAAATGGGGGGGGGGCAATGAGGGCTGCTGTCCGAATTTGGTTCAGAGACAATAACAAAGGCGGGGTTTGATCAATCAAAGCAGGACGTCTTAGCCATTATTTCGTTGGTTTATCAGAGCCGCCCTTGCCCTCGATGTCACTGGTCGATGATCCATGTTGCAGTTTATCAGCCTTATCGAGCTCAAAATATTCGATAATGTCATCAACCGGGTATGATTCTGATTTTTCCTGGTGGTTCTTTATTAAATCGACGAGAGATGTATTGTCTTGATCGTTGCGGCTTTTTTCTGGCGAATGGCTCTCATTTTTGTCCTTGAAACGGCTGGAATCAATATAATCTGTTAGCGCTGCCCTTTCTTTATCGTTCAATTTCTTGTCTTTAATTATTTCGTCACGAATTTCATTAAGGCTACGAATTACTTCATTCTCATTTTTATGTTTATAAGAAAGCTCAGCGATTTCAAGTTTCTTAAGATGCTCTATGAACGAAGTGGTTTTTTGACCCGTCGGTTGAATACTTCCTCTAAGTATATCATTGGTTGATCGGTATGATTTTAGACGGGCGAATACCTTGGCCCTATTCAGACATTCCTGTGCAGAAAAACCTTCTTTCCTCATTTGGTCGTAATGACGACAAATACCTGCCTGTCGAATTTTATCAAGGGTAATATTCTGCCCAGCGACAGCCCCTTTTTTCAAATGATTATCAAGACTTTTTTGAGAATATTGGTGTCCTTTTTTAGTCGGAGACAAGGGGTTAAATGAATACATCTTGTAGCCGTTAGCTTTTAAATGATCGAGGTGGTCTTGCAGTACTTTTTGGGCTCGACTTGTAAGAGGTACAGGTGTGCCGTCGATTAACATGGAGTCATTAACTTTGGCCCCCTTAGAAACATCCCCGATCGTCAGATTGATCAGCTCACCGCTTTTGAGTCCGCATTCGTAACAGGCACGAACCAGATTCGAAACCACAACCCCATCTATAGTTCTCGTCTGCACCGTTCTCAATTTGTCGATAAAATTTTCAGTTTCAGCGTGCCCGACTGGCGGTCGTGTTTTGATATAACTCATCCTATCCTCCATATCACTCAATAATTTATCCTAACCCTATAACATTATTGACGATATCGCAATTCTTTTCCTTATCCTGCATATAACGGACAAAAAGACATACAAGCGCAACCAGACATTGGTGTCTGGCCGCCTCAATTAATGATGTTTTTGAGACCGCTGACAGTGCAGACACTGAAGACACAGCTCACAAAACCATCGAAATCAATAGGGAAAGGAATTTGTAATGGAAGTCAATTTGAACAAGATGATCGCTCAACACGAAGAACGAGTAGGCGGCGGCACTGTTTCAACCAACGGGAAAGCCAACCCGGCGGGGATGAATTTAGCTGCAAACCCTCCCTTGGATGAGCCTGATGACACCGGATCGAATTCATCAGAGCCATCGAAGGATTTGGTTTACGAAATCCGAAACGGCCACCTTTATAAAGTGGTAGGCGGCAGGGATACACTGGTGGCAAATTTCTACCTGGAAATCGTAGCCCAGCATATCCGGAAAGATGAAGGCGCTGTTGTCGGGAGAGAATTTCAAATCAATCTGCACTTGAACGGCGACATGATCCCGATGGTGATTCCGTCCAATGAATTCTGCAGCAATCGATTTGCAAGCCAAATCATTGAGCATGCCGGCTCGAAGGCCATTATATATGGTAACCAAAACGACTTGCGCATCGACACCCAGGAAAGGTCCACAGCTCAAGTTAAAACCATTACCACCAGCATGGGGTTTAACGAAGAAGGGACCTATTTAGCCCCTGGCATGGTGATCTCGGGCCGTGGTATTGATCCATTGCCTGAGGTCGATGTGGACTTGAGCGAAGGTAATTTTTCCAGGCATCTTGGTTTTGCGGTTCCGGACCCAAATCACATGAATGGCCTGGTCAAGCACCTGCATACGGATTTCTTGCAGCTTAAGAGCCACCATGTCAGCTATCCCTTGATTGGCCACATCGTGTTGGCCGCCTTCGCATCACAGCTTAGTATGATCGGCAAACAAAAGCCTGTCATGCACCTCCAAGGGCCATCCGGAGGCGGCAAAACCTTTTTAGGTAACCTGTCGGCATCCTTCTATGGCACTTTTGGTGACAGACCACTACCCTGGACATCCACCGCGAATGCGATTGAATCGGAAGGCTTTCTGTTCCGCGATGCCCTGTTTTTCATAGACGATTTCAAGACGTCCATCGTGGACCAGAAAAAGTTGATCCGCATTATTCAAAATTCCGCAAATTCCCAAGGACGAGCCAGGCTGACTTCAGGCGAGGGCTACAGGCTCACTCCCATGCGGGGTGTTAGAGGCCTCATTCTGTCCACCGGCGAGGATTTTATTTCTGATGTCGAGTCGGTCGTCGGTCGCACCTTGCTCATTAATGTTGAGCCGGACCAGAACCAAGAAGCCGGTTTTACCTGCTGGAGGCGTCGGGGGGAATACCGGATGCTCATCCCTGCCCTTTTGCAGTGGCTGTTATCGCAGGACGGCTGGACCGAGCAGTTAGAGAAAACTGTGGCCGAGGGAATCGAAACTTTTCGAGGCCATTTGAGCGATCTCTCTAACGGAATGCGCGTGGCCAGCAACTTGGCGCTCAACGCCTTCGGATTTGATCTTTTTATTCGGTATTCTCAGCATCTGGGCGTTATCGATGAACAAGGTGGTAACGTGCTCATGAATGAATACCAGGCGATCGTTAAAGATCATATTGCGGCTCATGCCGGTCGTCTAAGGCTCCAGGGCCCGGTCGAGGTATTTTTCCAGGTGATCAGCCAGAAATTTGCTATCGGTGCCGTCAATGCCACTGGCTTGTCCACTGACAACGGTGGCCGCCTAATCGGGAAGGTTCGAGGCGATAACATCCTCTGCCTCTTTCCGGACCCGACCATGGAGATCATTTACGGCCACTTCCGATCTGTCGGCCGGAGACTACCCTTCACCAAAGAGGCGCTCAGAGATGCCTTGGACAGGGAAAATTTGATTATCAGATCGAGCCCAGGCCGCATCACCCATCAAGTCAGAATGAACGGCAGCAGGCTGCAGGCTTGGCAGTTTGACATCGATCAGTTCAAAGAGCGCTGCGGTATGCTGGAATCCTGAATGTAGCGCAGCAAGTTTGGATAATTTGAAGAAACACGGGTTTGGGGTTTTGATTAATTTGCCGACCGTTTCCAGGCCGACCACCGATGATGTTACCCCCAACCCCAACCCAACTGAACCTTTTGTAAAAACCACTCTAAAACAAACAAATCAGGGTCCCATTCGACCATTTTACGGCCAGAAGTCCTCACCGGCCACCCCACCCAAATACCGACCACCCGAAGCAGTTAAGGCCATAACCGGCCGATATCAATATAATGTTGCCCTGGACCCGGAAAGGCCGGGAAAGCATCATGGAAGAATCGATTGACAATCCTCACGATCACGATATTTTGACCGTCGAGGAGGTCGCTCTGTACCTGCGCAAAAGCACCAGCTGGGTGTACAAAAATTGGCAGGCGCTGGGCGGCAGAAAGCTCAGAGGTTCCCTGTTTTTCCCGAGTAAGGGGGAACTTTATGAGCGTTTATTCAGCAAAGCGCCGGGGGTGGCGCTACGACTTCACCCTCAACGGCGTCCGACACACCGGAGCCGGATTCAAAACCAAGACCGAGGCGAAGGCCGCCGAGGCCGAAAAAAGAAAGGAGATCGAAAACCCAATACCGCCGGAACAGGAAGCGCTGATCCCAACCGACATGGCCTTCTTGGATCTGGTCAACGCGAGGCTTGATTACGTCAAGGCATACAACTCTCAGCGTCACTACACGGATCATCTATACACGGTAAAACGCTGGGTGAAGCATTGGGGCAAACTCAATTGCAGCCAAATCCGCACCGACATGATCCAGGATTACCTACTCAAACGCCGAAGAAGGTGGTCTGCCTTTACGGCAAACAAGGATCTCAGACTCTTGCGGGCGCTGTTCAATTTCGCGACACATCCGACCAGGGATTGGCTTGCAAAAAACCCGACCCGGGGCATCGCCTTCTTTCCAGTGGAAAAGAAGATTAAATACGTGCCCAGCCGGGAGGATGTTCTCAGGGTGATCCTGGCGGCCGATCCCGAGGTTCAAGATTACCTCTGGACCATTGCCCTCACCATGGGACGGATGAGCGAAATCAACCAGCTCAAGTGGCAGGACGTCAATCTGGAACGACGCTATGTCGTGCTTTACACCCGCAAAAAGCGTGGCGGTCATCTTACACCGCGCACCATTCCTATGTGTGAACGCCTGTATGACGTGCTAAGCAGACGTTTCAAGCGTCGGGACAAGAGTAAACAATGGGTATTTTGGCATCGCTATTGGGATCGCTTCAAACAGGAATGGGTGGAAGGCCCCTACAGGAATCGGCGGCGGATCATGCAGACCCTTTGCGAAAAAGCCGGGGTTCGCTATTTCCGCTTCCACGCCCTGCGACACTTTGGGGCATCCATGCTGGATCAGTCAGGTGTGCCCATCGGATCGATTCAGCGCATTTTAGGGCATGAGAACCGATCGACCACGGAGATCTATCTGCACTCGATCGGGGACCATGAACGTGAGGCAATGGACGTGTTAAACGCCGGGTTTGAGAATTTTTCTCACACAGATTCTCACACAACAAAAAAAGGCATCACAGCACTAAAGCTGTAACACCTTGATTTCATTGGTGCGCCCGGCAGGATTCGAACCTGCGACCTACGGATTCGTAGTCCGGCGCTCTATCCGGGCTGAGCTACGGGCGCAACGGGTGGTTATTTGAACGAAGTGGTTCATAAGCCAATCCCTGCGTGATGTCAACGACAAATTCAAATTCACCAGCAGGCCTTTATGCCATTCAGGCATGCTTTTTTTCGTCCATGCCACGGTATCATCCGGGCCTTTATTTGTGTCGTTGTCGTTTTCTGCCTGCGATGATCTTTGGCGCGCTGTCCCTAACCGGCGGCAACCGCAACATGCCCTTGCCTTGCGCGAAAGAATCCTCTATTAAATCCCGGGTTGGTTGAATCGAACGAACGAAGGCTCCGATGGATCACGATGTACAACACATTGCCTATATGCGGACAGCCCTTGTGCAAGCGCGCCAGGCGGCCCGCCTTCAAGAAGTTCCGGTCGGGGCCGTACTGGTTTCAGCCGAGGGCGACATCCTGGCCAAGGCCCACAACCGGACCATCTGCAACCATGACCCCAGCGCCCATGCCGAGATGCTGGCGATCCGGCAGGCGGCCGCCCAATGCCAAAACTACCGGTTGTTAAACACCACCCTCTATGTTACGGTCGAGCCTTGTTTAATGTGCATGGGCGCTATCATCCATGCTCGGATTCAGCGGATTTTTTTCGGAACCCGGGATCCGAAATGGGGCGCAGCAGGATCTCTGTATAATCTTGGCGAAGACCGCCGTCTGAACCATCACCCTGAAATCGTGGAAGGCCTGCTCCTGGATGAATGCCGTGAATTGATCCAGGTTTTTTTTCGTGAACGACGCCGCTGAATCGTTGCTATCGGTTGAGCAAATCAACGGCGACCACACAAACAATTTTTGCTGCAAGGAGCATCTCGTGTCCAATCTTGTGATCATCGGCACCCAATGGGGCGATGAAGGAAAAGGTAAAGTTGTCGATCTACTGGCCGAATATGCCGATATCGTCGCCCGATTCCAGGGCGGCAATAATGCCGGCCACACCATGGTGGTCAACGGTAAACAGTTTATCAGTCATCTGGTGCCATCCGGTATTCTGCAAGGGAAAACGTGCGTGATCGGCAATGGCCTGGTGGTGGATCCCGAGGTGTTGCTGGGCGAAATCGATTATCTGACCGAAAAAGGCGTCGATGCCGGCCCCACCAAACTCAAGATCAGCGAAAAAGCCCATGTCATCATGCCGTATCACAAGGCCGTGGATCATGCCCGTGAGCTCATGAAGGGCGACAAAAAAATCGGCACCACCGGGCGCGGCATCGGCCCCTGCTACGAAGATAAAGCCACCCGCCGCGGCGTGCGGTTTGTCGAACTGCTGGACGCCGACGTTTTCGAGGAGCGGGTGCGGTCGATCCTGGATGAAAAAAATTTTTATCTGAAACACTATCTCAAGGCCGAAACCGTCGATCCAGAGGCTGTCATTGGGGATTATCTGGCCTATGCCGAACGGCTGCGCCCCTATGTCGACAACGTATCCGTTACCATTGACAAAGCGATCAAAGCCGGACGCCAGGTCCTGTTCGAAGGCGCTCAGGGGACCCATCTGGACATCGATCACGGCACCTATCCTTTTGTGACGTCCTCCAACACGGTGGCCGCCAATGCCTGCTCCGGGGCCGGCATCGGCCCGCGCCATATCAACGGCGTGACCGGCATCGTCAAAGCCTATACCACCCGCGTCGGCGCGGGCCCCTTCCCCACCGAACTGTTCGACGCTATTGGGGATGCGATTCAGGCCAAAGGCGCTGAATTCGGCGCCACGACGGGCCGGCGCAGACGCTGTGGATGGCTGGACACGGTCATCGTCCGCAATGCCGTGCGCTTGAACGGCCTGACCGGCCTGGCGATTACCAAGTTGGATGTCCTGGGTGAATTGGATGACATCAAAATCTGCAATGCCTACAAATACAAAGGCGAAACCATTACGGAATTTCCCACGGACCTTAAGGTGCTGGCGGAATGCCAACCCGTTTATGAAACACTGCCCGGCTGGAAATCCGACATCAGCGGCATGCGATCCCTGGACGAATTCCCGCAACAGGCCCGCAGTTATCTGGAACGGATCGAGGCCTTGACGGAAACACCCGTGGATATCATTTCGGTCGGCCCCGGCCGTGAAGAAACCATCGTCGTCAAAAATATACTGGCAGGTTGAAAACCCAAATATTTGTTTGACTTTTGAAACCGTCTGAAATAATGAAATCAATCTTGTCGGGAAGTGGCTCAGCCTGGTAGAGCACAGCGTTCGGGACGCTGGGGTCGCTGGTTCAAATCCAGTCTTCCCGACCAATTATGACATCGCAAGGTCGATTCGTTCGAACGGATCGGCCTTCTTTTTTAGGCAGCGCCGATTAGCATTTTTGCCGCCTGCGGCGACACCCAAACAGACCATTTATCCAAAGAAGGGCGTGGCCGGACTCACCGGCCCGAAATCACAAATGACTGAAACCACGTTTACCTATGAGGTCCGGTGCAAGACATGTCGAACCAAGTTCAAGGTCCAACTCTTTGAAAGTCATGAGAAAAACCTCTTTCTTGTGGACAAGAAGGATTGGTATTGTGACGCCTGTCGGAAAGAATACGGCCGCCAGCAGACGGCCCGATTGTCGCAAGCCCATCAGGCAATTGGCCTGCCGGAACTGACCGGCACGCCGAAGATGCTCACCTGGGCTGAAAAAGTCCGTGCGGAATTGACCAACAAAGTCACTTATCTGAAACAGAGCCTGAAACATGACAGCGACGCGCAAAAGGCGTTGTCGGATCAGGCGTTCGCGCTTTTCTTCCAGGAATGGCAACATCAAACCAGCGCGAAATGGTGGATCGATCACCGCAAGATGACCGTAAGAGACATTTCCCAGCGCATATTCGAAATTACCGAATCGCTAAAAAAGGATTGACGCAAAGCCGGCCGGAAACTATAAACTCCCTTGTTTTGATCATAATCTCATTTCAAGTTCACCGTTTTTATGGGGAGGTCTAAACATGGTTTCCATTCATAACGCCGCCGAATTGGACGAACTGCTGCAAAACTGGACGGATTCACCCCGACGAACCAAGCAGGCCTTTCTTACTCTCAAAGACCACCTCTTCAGACGCACCGATCTGACGCTGGATTTCAACGCCCGCCCCGGGGTGACATTTTCACTGCGATCCAAACACGACAACCAACAGAATCGACCGCTGTTCGCCATGGTCGATATTATAGATGACGATCCCTCCGACCGCTGGCTTTCGGTCTGCTTTTACGGGGAAATGATTTCCGATCCGGACGAAATGGGCGATTTTGTGCCCGAGGGGTTGTTAGGCGAAGATGCCCACTGCTTCGACATCGAAGAATGGGATGAAGAACAGCTTCAATATGTCCTTGACCGTCTCGATGAGGCCTATGCCCACGCCGCCACTATCTAAGAGACAACCTGACCCGTCGTGCCCTTCTCTGCCGACATTATGGGGCATCCAAACGACGGGTAACGGCATGGCGCCATCGGTGGGTTCAACCGGTTGGGGCAAAGTGTCCTCCCCTCACCCATCTCAAGTCGACAGTAGATAGGATCGCAAGTTCGTGCTTCTTTTATGGAGCCCCAACTTGCGTCGGATGTTGAGACGGTGCATATCGACGGTACGCGCGGATATCATCATCAAAGAGGCGATTTCCTTAGTGGTGCGGCCGTGCTTGACCATATTCGCCACCTCGATCTCAGCCGGCGTCAATACCAGCAGATGAGGCGATACCCTTTGGTTGAAGGATGATGTGATTTCCTTTAAATTGGCCGATAGAAGTTGAGTATAAATTTTTTGACGATCACTCAGTCCACTGTTCTGCAGTTTTTCGATAAGGGGTTCTACCAGTTGTTGCAGATTGGCGGTTACCCTGTTTTCAATCTCGGATTTATCCTGTTCGCGAAGCTTGGCCAGCATGCGCAGGGCGGTATTCATCTCTGCCAACTGGTCATTTTTATGCCGCAGTTCTTTTTCTCTGCGGCGCACAGCGTCTTCCGCCCTTTTTTTGGCGGTGATGTCCGTGATAATGGCAAAACTCCCCCCGTCATCGCCGTCACCGCCCGGTAGAATCTGCGGTGAAATAATGCTGTATCGCAGCTCTCCATTCCTCCGCTTCCAGGCTATCTCAAATGCCCGCTGTAAATCCTCATCTTGGCCGGATAGTCTTCTCTGGAGGAAATGCAGGCCCTCCGGCGATAGAAACTCCTCTATCTCGTGGCCTATAAGCTCCTCGGTGCTATAGCCGCTTATTTCTTCAAGGTGCTGGTTCACATAGATAAGACGACCGTCCCGATCCAGAATGATCAGGCCTTCCTTCATGGTTTCCACGAGACGTCGAAAACGCTGTTCGCTTTCCGCCAGAGCCTTTAAGGCGCGTTTGTGCTCATCCATCGTGTAAAACACCACCAAAGCCGCTTGGAGGCCCTGCATACGACCGTCTTGAATCTCAAACAAGGCCCACCGCGTCGGCCCTTTTTTACAATTGACCTGCAATTCAACGCTGGCGCGTGCCGCCTCGCAGCATTGGATTTTTGCATAGTGCTCCCCAAAAAGATCCCGGCTGGCCTCTGCAATAAAGTCAGTTGGATTCATCGCCAGGAATTCCTCCCGGGTGTATCCCGTGTAGGCCATTACAAACCGGTTCACCGTCAGGCAGCGGCCGGAAGCGAAATCAATTTCATACATGCCGACCGGAGCCTTTTCGTAAAAATGGCGATAGCGTTGCGCCCTTTTCTCCAATTGGGCGATCCGGCGCGCCAGTTTCCGGTTTTGGTTTTCAAGGGTTCTCAGCCGGCGCATGGCAATCGTATGGCTTTCATTTTTCAACACGCACGGTTTCTCCTGTTCTGGCATACAGCGCTTTTTTTAACCGTTGTCGAAATTCCGCCTCGGGCACCGGTGTCGCTTACGGTATCGTTTCGTCAAGATCGATCTGATAGAGTGCGGCTGCATTTTCCGACAACACTTGCCGCAACGATTTTTCATCCAGCTTCAGTGTTGCCAGCCGCCGCAATTCCCGGTCCCAGGCATACGGGATATTTGGAAAATCCGTTCCGAACATCAGGCGATCCAGGCGCATGCGGCTGATATCCGGCGGGTTGGCTATCGGCAGATAATCTGCTAACACCATGGTGGTATCTAACCATAAATGATCAAAGCGATCCAGCAGACGCTGGTAAGCCTCGAATTCATCCGCTCCCAGGTGGGGAACGACCAGTTTTAAATCGGGGTATTGCCGCAGCACGCGTTCGACATGGGTCCAGTGGCAAATCTTGTAAGGATCGCAGGGATAGGCCGGGCTTTTGGGCTCCCGTCCGGCATGGATCAAGAGGGGCCGGCTATTGTCAGAACAGCACGCATAGATGGCATGCATCCCCGGGCTATCCATCTCGAAGCACTGCACATGGCTGTGCAGCTTGACCCCTTTGAGCCCTTCGTTAAACGCTGTTTCGAGAAGGCGACGCGCACTGCTTTCGCCGGGGAATACCGTGGCCAGACCGGTAACCGCTTTGGTTTTTCTTACGAGATCAACCATATAGCGATTGAGGTCAGCCGCTATCCCGGGTTTGTGGGCGTACTGAAGCGCCACAATATGGCTAATACCATGTTGGAGAAGGAATTCCACCAGGCGTTCGGTATGAAGACGATAGCGGATCGGCCACCCGAACTGATCGAACCACCCCCAGACCGCATCAAAAAGCATATCCGGAAAAACATGCACGTGGGCATCCACGACCGGTGGCAGGTTATCCGGCACGCAAGCGCCTTCCTGATCGTCCAGCCCTGGCAATGGGAGATCAACCATGTGATCGTTTCCTCTCTTCGCGCTGTCGCCGCCGGCAATCAGCGTCGTTCTTTGTCATCAAAACGCTTACCCTCAATTCTCGCTCCACGCGAAGAGGACTTGGAATTGGATAATGAACTAACATTACAAATCCTTATCGGATCGACGAACCCTCGCCGGACCTCCATCGGAAGCGGCAGGCGCCGATCAAAATGAAGGGGCCGGAAGCCGTTTCAATCGGTGCCGCGCCCATTGCAATCCGGCCCGCCCCATCAGTCTGTACAAGGGCAACGCCAGCGGCAGCAACGGCAGCCATGCCGGGCGCAGATAGCAAATCCGGCTCAGGGTCAGGAATAATGCCGGCAGATCCCTGATCTCGAATCGAACGCCGTCGCCGCATTGTTCCAAACGCCAGCGGCGGGCGGCTTTTAGTGCTTCCGCGGCACCATCCCGGAAAAATACCTCGACGTTGAAAGGACCGTTTCCGTCCAGAGGGCGGACAGCATGGTTGGCAAGCGATGCCAAAGCTCCCTGTGCTAACCCCTGTCGCCAGGCCTGAGCATCAAAGCCTTCCGGGCCTGTTTGTTTGTCGATCGAATATGTGGAAATCCCCGGAATGCCAACCGCCGCCTGGCGGCATGCGGCTGGACAGCCGGAAAAGAAAACCGGCCGGATGCCATAGGGCGCCAAGAGTGAGGCAAATAGAGACACTTCGGAGAGCGGCGCACCATTCACCCGGACGGCGGCCAGCCGGGAGGTCATGGTGTGCGGCAGGAACCCATCCGTACCGGAAGCGGCGTGCAGCCCCAGGAAAAGCACGGCCTGCGCCTTCCCCGGATCCCCCATGCCGGGAATGGGTCCCAAGGCATATCCGCTGTCAACCCGGGCGCGATGATCGATTTTTTCGGGCAACAGATTGTAGCCTGTGCGATGAAAATCCTTGACGATGATGTCCGTGACGCCCGCCCTCAACAGGGCCTGGACCACCGCCTGAACATCCTTTGTCATGTCAGCGCAGGCGTTTGCCCATTCCGGTGTCAGGAAGGAAGAGGCCGCGTAGTTCCAGCAACCGGAGCTTCCTTCGATGTCGGCAACGATCAGGACGCGTTGGAACGGCACGATAGCAAAACTTTTTTTAGATCGGCAACAAACCGCCGAACATCCTCTTCCGTTGTATCAAAAGAGGTCATCCAGCGCACTTCGGAGGTGCTTTCGTTCCAGACGTAAAAGGGGCAGATCGCCTGCAGCGGGGCAATGATTTGCGGGGGCACCATTGCAAAAACACCGTTGGCTTCGACCTTCTGGCTGATGCGGATTTCCGGCAGAGCCTTCAGTTCATCCGCCAGCAGCCCAGCCATGCGGTTGGCGTGACCGGCGCAACGCCGCCATAGATCGTTGGACAGCAGGGCATCGAACTGGGCCGCGATAAACCGCATTTTGCTTGCCAGCTGCATCCCTTGCTTGCGTCGATATTTAAAGTTACGGGTCAACGCGGTATTGAAAAAAACAATGGCTTCACCCATCATCATGCCGTTTTTGGTGCCGCCGAAGGAAAGCACATCCACCCCGCAATCCCCCGTCAATCGGCGCAAGTCGGCACCTAAATGAACCGCGGCGTTTGCCAGACGGGCGCCATCCATGTGGAGCACCATCTGGTGCGCGTGGGCCAAATCGGCAATCGCCCGGATCTCTTCCGGTTGATAGACAGTGCCCAGCTCGGTGGCTTGCGTAATGGATACCACCCGCGGCTGGGCATGATGCTCGAACCCGAAGCCGTGCAAATGCGGTCGGATGCCGTCGCAGGTCAGCTTGCCGTCGGAGGTCGCAACCGACAGCAGTTTACACCCGGAGTGGCGCTCCGGTGCGCCGCATTCGTCCACCTGAATGTGGGCGGTATCCGCGCAAACGATGGCGTTGAACGGTTCGGTAGCGGCCTGCAGGGACAGCACATTGGCGGCGGTACCTAAGTAAACGAAAAAAACTTCGACATTGTCGCCGAAATGCTGCCGGAAACGATCCACTGCGGCGGCGGTGTATGGATCCTCGCCATAGGCCACGGCATGGCCCTGATTGGCGGCTGCCATGGCCTGCATGATATCCGGATGCACGCCGGCATGGTTGTCGCTTGCCAGTCCTCGCCAAATGTCACCTCGCATGCCAATCTCTCCAGTTTCAATTGAATTCGTGAGAAACGAGACGGTTTTATCCCATTCATGACCGACGGGCAACCCCCGGCGGCTCGATTTGAGTCAAGCCGTCCGGCGCAACCCTACCTGATGGTGCGTTCACCACGACCGGTCGCACAAAAGCCCCCGCGTCGCGTGATTGTCCTATGGGGTCAAGACGATCAGGGCTGATTTCGAATGGCGTTGATCCGGCTTAAAACCGGCGGGTGGGAATAGTTCAAAAATACGTAGAACGGATGCGGGGATAAATGGGACAGATGGTTGACGGAAAGCTTTTTCAAGGCCGACACCAGCGCCTCACCCTTGCCGGTGGTTTCGATTGCGAAACGATCGGCGGCATACTCGTTGCGACGCGACAGCACCATGCTCAGGATACCCGTAAAAAAATCCACCGGTGCGTACAACAACCCGAAAAGGACCAACCCGGCGTAAATGGACGGCTGCGGCATATAGAACGCCGCGAAAAGGGCCGGATGCGCAATGCAGAGGGACAGGATAAAGAACATGACGCCGGTCTGGGCGACCGCAGCGATCAGACCCGTATGAATATGATGTTTTTTGTAATGCCCCATTTCATGCGCGATAATGGCGACCAGTTCGTCCCGGTCGTGCTGCTTGATCAGGGTATCAAAAAGCACGATTCGCCGGTTGCGGCCAAAGCCCGTGAAAAAGGCATTGCCTTTACCGGAGCGTTTGGAGCCATCCATGACGAACACATTCTGCAATGGAAAATCGATCGCGTCGGCATAGCGGCGGATGGCCGTTTCAAGCTCGGTATCGCCCAGGGGTTCGAAACGGTTGAACAAGGGCATAATCCAGGTAGGAGCGATATACTGCATCACGAGCATGAAGCCCACCACCGCTGCCCAGGAATAAACCCATGCCCAGGGCCCGGCCTCCTGAAAAAAGAAAAGAATGCCTGCCAGCAGCGGGGCTCCCAGCAAACAGGCCAAAACCCCGCCCTTGATCCGGTCCACTGCAAACGTACGCCAGGACGTCCGGTTGAACCCGAATTTTTCTTCGATAACAAAGGTGCTGTAAACACTGAACGGCAGTGCGATGATGGCACGTAAGGCCGCCAACACCCACACAAAAACAAGGCCCGATAGAATCGGGCCCAGACCCAGAGTTCGCACCCAGTTATCCAAAACGGGAAACCCGCCGGCCAACCAGAAGGCCAAAACCGCCGCCAGTTGGATTCCCCCGGCTATCCACCCGACGCGAGTATTGATGGAAAGATAATCCTTGGTCCGCTGGTAATCCCGCGTTTCAAACATGGGTTCGAACGCGACCGGCGGCGATGCCGGCATGGCCTTCAAGTTCAGGCGGTCCGCCAGCCAGTGCAGACCGAAATCCGCCAAGAGGGCCCCCAATACGATCCAGCCGATACTGTTCAAGGATTCTGACATCCGTTACCATCTGCGGTTGAAAATGGGATAAAGCCTAACGCCGCCAGGATTGATGGGTACATTGTCTAAACGACTCACACACCAAACCGGACGGCTACCAAAAAGGGCGGCCCGTAAAGGCCGCCCCTTGAGACGAGGAGATTGAAGGCAGTCTATCAACCACCCTCGTTTTCAATCTACAGCCGATCCGGGGGGTGTCAAGGACATCTCTTTGTATTCCAGTTCCGACGTGCCCCGTCATCGCAGACCTTCCCTTCGACGGTCAACGCCGATGATCGCAGAGAGGCATTTCATACGTCAGGCAGGCTGGTCGTCGTCACCGGCTCAGACCCTGCCGGATATCGTCCACAAAATTACCAATAACGCGATAAACCGGCTGGCAACCGGGGCCCAGAAGGATCCCGTGACGAACGATGTTAAACAGGATATATTTTTTTTCCTGGGTCCCCAATCGATCGAATACACGGCGCGAACCACGGGGGTCAACCACCGGGTCGGCCGCCGACTGGACCACCACGGTCGGCACCTGAACGTGTTTCAGACAGGCTTCGACCCGATCCATCAGACGCTCGAGCTCCCGGATACCGGCAATCGGATTGCGGGTATAATTGATATGGGGGTTTTCCGGCTGATTCGCGATAAACTCCTTGCGCGCGCCATTGCTGTGCATCCGCTGCATCAGGCGATTCCAGATATCCACCGCAGGGACGAACCGGGCGGAGAAGTCCTGCAGGCGCAACGGCGGACTGACGGCAAAAACGCCCTTGATCCCCTGGATACGGGACGCCGTCTCCAGCGCCAAACCAGCCCCGTTGCTGAAGCCCCCGACCACGACATGCCGACAATAGCAGGACATCAGGGCATAGGCTTCATCCACGCTGCGAATCCAGTCGTGGTACGTCCGACCGGCCAAGTCTTCCGGGGCGGTGCCATGTCCGCTAACCCGTGGCGCGTATACCCAATACCCCTTGTGATGAAGGTAATCCGTCAAGCCACGGACCTCTTCGGGGGCAGCCATATAGCCATGCACCAGCACCACCCCGAGCCGGCGCGAACGGCCTCGCCTGAACAGGGGGCGCCCAATGTGTTTCGGTTTGGATTCGCCCTCCCGAAAAAACGCCTCGTAATCCCGGCGGAATTCCGCTTCCGCCTTTTGCCGTAGCTGCCGGGCAACCCGGTAGCGGGTCCAAGCCGCCGGTTGCCAGGCAATCCGGCGAACACAGCGCTGCAGGAATTCGAGCGGCTCCACCTCGTTGGATATGACGCGGAGCGGGTTGTCGA
This sequence comes from Desulfobacteraceae bacterium, assembly GCA_014237395.1. GTDB lineage: Bacteria > Desulfobacterota > Desulfobacteria > Desulfobacterales > UBA5852 > JABZFP01. Next base: position 19,111 of record JABZFP010000004.1, read on the forward strand.
TGCGTATCCGGTGAAAGTCGAACGGATTGGTCAGGCGCGATCGATTTTTGACCAGGGTCTCGTCCGCGCCGGCAACCACTTCGGTCTGCTGAGCCAGCGTCATGAATTCCCTGAACTTGCCGAATCGGTCGTCCGTCAGCAGGGGCAGCTGGCTTTCCTGCAGGCTGCGGTGGTAGTGGGTCTGATTTATGGATACGCATTGATCCGCAAGGAGATAAACCTTGCGTTTGAGATCATCCGAACGGACGTTTTTGTAGGGAATATACCGCAGCATGGACGCGAACAGGTGATCATGATTGACGGTGGTCATTTTGTAGATTTCGTCCATATAGCGCTGCATGATCCCGATCGCCTCACGGCGCATTTGTTTGCGGGATGCGATGGAGTCATCGAAATTGATGACCTGCCGGCTGCCGATATCATGTTCGATTTTCGGGCAGGTCAGGCATTCCCCGATCCGAATGGCGCGGCCGAAACGCATGTCGATATCCACCCCGCTTAGCAGCATGGTGCCTTCCGTCATCAATTCTTCAACCAGGCGATCGGAGAGGTTATCGTTGATTTTGCGGGCCAGGTCGCTCAGGGCATTTTCCTTGGCGCGAATCGGATAGTAGGTCAGGTTTACCGGGACAATAAAGGTGTTGCGCGTCAGCACCCCGGCGCCGTCTTCGATTTTGAATTCCGACAGAAGCCGCCGCGCCTCCAAAGGCGCCTCATTCAGCAGGCGATGCAGTCGCTGGCGATAGAATTCGGTACGCAGGGCCAGGGTTGCCGCGCCGGTGTGCGGCGGGTGCTTGCCGCCGGCCGAGGAAATCATATACCGGCCCTTTTCAACGATCTTTTTGTTCTTGACCATGCGGCCTTCGGGATAGATGACCCACGCGGCCTCACCGGTCAAAAGCGAACGCACGATGAGGCGATCGCGATCAGGGTTGCGCGTCGATACCGCGCCCACATTGTCAAGATACGTTCCCAGCGCGCCCTTGAACAGTTCGTAATCGGCCAGGGACCATACCGGAAGGTTGGTTAAGCTGTTCAGCCAGTAGGGCAGCAGCAGCGTTTCGATGCGGGTGAAATGATTGACGACGAACAGGAGTGACCCCTCACGGGGGATATTCTCACGGCCATGGATCGTGACGTGGGCTTTGGAAAACCACGAGAGCGCTTTGAGGGCTATACCGGTGGTTCGGTAGGCGAATCGGTTCATGAGGATAGTATCGGCAATCCACCTCAGGGGGTTAAGCCGCGTTTCGGATCATCACGGTAAGGGGCGCTTCCTGGCCCCTGCCTATACCGTTTAATCATAGTCAATTCCATCCTTTGAATCAACCATCATCCCGTCGGGGTTCCATTTCGGATACGACGATAGCGAATTGGCCCCTTCCCCGGGACGACCGGTAAACCGCAAGTTGACAGCAGGATGAATTATCGTTAGGGTAGCGATCTTCGACAGCATCGGGAGGATGGCGTGTATTCCAAAATATTGATCCTGCGGTTTTCACAGACAGTGGCTCAAAAACCGGTTGTCTGCAATCTGACCAAACAATTCGATCTGACATTCAACATATTGAATGCCACCATCCTGCCCCGCAAGGAAGGGGTCATGGTACTCGAACTGTCCGGGGAAAAGAAGCTGTTCCGGGAGGGTGTCAACTACCTGAAGGCCCAGGGGGTGAAGGTCCAAAATGCCGAGCAGGAGATTAAGCGGGAAAAAAACAAATGCACCCACTGCGGGGCCTGCACCGCGGTCTGTCCCACGGGCGCGCTCTTTATCCAACGCCCTGAAATGATCATCGATTTCGACCAGAAAAAATGCAGCCTCTGTGAACTCTGCATTCCGGCGTGTCCCTCGCGTGCCATGGCGGTGCGGCCCACCCGAAAAATCTTTTTTGACGGATGACGGTCATCGCCGTTGCCATCAGCGGCGGCGTGGATTCGCTGGTCGCCGCTTTTCTCTTGAAACAGCAAGGGCATGACATCTTCGGCGTCCACTTTCGCACCGGCTACGAAGCCCACCGATCCGAATCGATAGCATCCACATCGAAACCGCCCGACATCGGGGCGATCGAACGCCAGCTCACCATACCAATCGAAATCCTGGACATGTCGGAAACCTTCCGCCAAACCGTGGTGGCCTATTTCACCGCGACCTATCAGGCCGGCCGTACCCCCAACCCGTGCCTCTTCTGCAACCCGACGATTAAATTCGGCCATATCCTGTCCCATGTGCAGCAGCGGGGGGCCGATGCGTTGGCCACCGGCCACTATGCCCGCGTGCAAACCGCGCCGGATGGCCGGCGCCATCTCTATCGCGGCATGGATGCCCGCAAGGATCAGTCCTATTTTCTTTCACGCCTGAGCCAGGACCAATTGAAGAACGCCCGATTCCCTCTCGGGGAACTGACCAAAGACGAGGTACGCGCCATTGCCCGCCGGAACCATCTGGCACCAACCGATCGGCAGGAAAGCCAGGATATCTGTTTTATCCGGGAAACCCCGTATCACGTTTTTTTACAACACCAGGAAGGCTTCCGAATAAAAGAAGGGCTTATTGAAGACACCCAGGGTCGTGTGATAGGTCGGCATCGCGGCCTGCATCTTTTTACGATCGGCCAACGCCGCGGAATCGACTGCCCGGCCGCAGAACCGTATTACGTGGTCCGGCTGGATCATGCCCGCAATTGCCTGATCGTCGGGCCGCGCCAGGATTTGGCCCGGCATACCTGCACGGTGGAGGACATCAACTGGATCAATCCGCCGGCCATTTTTCCTGCGGACGTCCACGCCCAGATTCGCTATCGTCACAAAGGAGCGCCAGCCTGCCTGACCCAAACGTCGCTGACGACGGGATACCTCCAGTTTGCAACGCCTCAGGATGCCATTACACCGGGACAGGGAGCGGTTTTTTACCAAGATGACGAAGTTCTGGGAGGCGGTTGGATTGTTTGACCCCCGGCGTACTTTCGTTTTGGCGTGTTGCCCGCATCGGACCAAGGGCAAGCCTGAGGACGATGGATTGTAAGCCATGCCGGCCAGACGGCCATGTTATTTTGTCACCTTTAACTTGAAGATAAATATAATAACTCACTAATATAAATGATTTTTCATATTTCCACATTAGGATGCAAAGTCAATCAGCACGAATCCGATATCCTCGCGGCAACCTTGAAAACGCGTGGCTGGCAGGGTGTTGAAGACGGCCAGGTTGCCGATGTCTGTATCATAAATACCTGCACCGTCACCCAAAAAGCGTCCATGCAGTCGCGTCAGATGATCCGACAACTGCAACGCCGTTACCCGGGCACCATCATCATTGTAACCGGCTGCTACGCCCAGGTCGCCCCGGAAGAAATCGAAGGGATCGATGGCGTGCATGCCATTGTGGGCCATCGCCGCAAATCGGCCCTGCCCGACCTTATCATCCAGGCGGCCCAGGACGCTGATGCCGCCCCGCTCTGCTCGGTGGAAAACCTCGATGCCACGATCCCATTCGCCGATCCACCGGTGACCGCTCCCGGAGGGCGCACACGTCCCTTCCTTAAAATCCAGGACGGGTGCAACAGTTTCTGCACCTACTGCATCGTACCCTACGCCCGCGGCCGGAGCCGCAGTATGGGGCCGGAACGCGTCCTCCATCACCTCCACCAGCTCGGCGGCATGGGCTATCAAGAAGTGGTTTTGACGGGCATCCATCTCGGGGCCTATGGCATGGATTTGAGCCCCCCGACCCATTTGCTGGACTTGCTGGAACGTATCGAAACCCATCGACCGGTGGCCCGCCTCCGGTTGAGTTCCATCGAGCCCAATGAAGTGTCCCGTGACATCATTGCGCAGGTGGCATCGTCCGCCATCTTATGCCCCCATTTCCATCTTCCACTGCAGAGCGGCGACGATACGATCCTAAAAAAGATGCACCGTCCCTACACGCGGGACCTGTTCCGGCAGCAAGTCATGGCGATTCATTCCCGGATGCCCCAGGCCGCCGTGGGCGCCGATGTCCTTGTCGGTTTTCCCGGCGAAGACGACCGTGCCTTTGCCAACACCGCCCGGCTGCTCGAGGAACTGCCCTTGAGCTATCTCCATGTGTTTCCGTTTTCACGCCGTCCCGGCACACCGGCCTGTGATTACCCCGACCAAATCGATACGAAAATCATCAAACAAAGAACCGCACGGATTCGCGCCATCGGTCGTGAAAAAAAACAAGCCTTTCTGCGCAAGGCCGTGGGCCATAACGCCAATGTACTGGTGGAGACCCGGCGCGATGCCGCCACTGGGCATCTCACCGGCCTGACCGCCAATTATCAGCGTGTTGTAGTGGAAGGTCCCGACCGATATATGAATACCATTGTTCCCACGCTCATCGAGAGCGATCAGTCCAACGGAAACCTTTGGGGACGAATCGTATAAACCCTAAAAGCGTTTTGAACGCAGCTATCATCTAAACCATCGAGGGAGAAAAAAATGAGTTTTGAGAAAGTCGATCACAAAGAATCCATTGACCGGCCCGTGGCCGTCTTCGAGACCAACAAGGGCACGTTTGAAGCCGAACTCTACGCCAAAGAATGCCCGGAAACCGTCTGGAATTTTATCAATTTGGCGGAAGGCCGCCAACCGACCGAAAAGGAGGGGCCTTTTTATGACGGCCTTGCCTTCCACCGGGTGATTGCTGGATTTGTGATTCAGGGCGGGTGCCCGCAGGGCACCGGAACAGGTGGCCCCGGCTACCGCTTTAAAGACGAATTCGACCCCAGCCTGCGCCATGACACGGAAGGCGTCCTTTCCATGGCGAACGCCGGTCCGAATACCAACGGCAGCCAGTTTTTCGTCACACTGGGACCGACACCGCACCTGAATGACCGTCATTCGGTTTTCGGGCGTGTGACCCAAGGCATCGATGTCGTCCAGGCCATCGGCGGAGTCGCGACGGGTGCCATGGATCGGCCGGTTGAACCCGTCCTGATCGAAAAACTCACGATCAGACGATAGATCCATTGTCAGTATGATTACCGTATGACGGAGTTGTTCACCGGCGTTGCCACACAGGAACCAAGCATATCCATACGTCGGTCCTGATGGACGCATGTAATGTCCGATTTCAGACAGTTTCCTTAAATGTTTGAGATACGGCTCGCTAATCCCGAGGAAAGTGGCTTATTTTTCGTATGCTGTAATGACGAGAGACACGCGTAACGCCGATATTTATTCGCATCTGGTGGATCGGACCGTTAACAAAACCGTCACCCATTGAGACTTGACACCTTCTTCCAGACAGACTAACCATTGCGGCATACTTAACCTTAACGTCAAGGTCAAGTATGCCGTTTCTTTTCAACCATTCCTACAATCCGATCTTGGAGCCCTACGCCCATGCCGGCTGCCACACCGTCGACAAAGTGTTTCACCATATCGCAGCTGGCGCGTGAGTTGAACATCAGTACGCGCTCCATTCGCTATTATGAAGAAAAAGGTCTGATTTCGCCTCAAAGGACCCGGGGCAACCAGCGGGTTTACAACAGGCGCGACCGGGCCCGCCTGAAACTGATCCTGCGCGGCAAACGCTTTGGGTACAACCTGAATGAAATTGCCGAAATGATTGGCCTGACGGACGTGAATATGGGGGAGACCGAGCAGATTAAAAAGAGCCTGGAGTATGGTGAAAAAAAGTTGTCCGAAATTCGCGACCGCATCACCGAACTGGAAAAGCTGGCGCAGGAAATGAACACCATCAAAGGGAAGCTGCAGCAGCGGCTTAAAGATATCGCAAATGGATCAGTTCCATAGCCACCCTGTCATGATAAACGTCTTGATCATATTAAGCATTACTTTCATTTTTAATATGTAAGGGATCATTATGTTTGATCATTTACTTTCAGATGATGCTTTAGCGCTGCGCGCCGAAGTCCGGGATCTTGTCAAATGGGTGCCCCGCGACATGATACTGGACATGGACCGCGACCGGATCCGGTTTCCCAAGGATTTCCTGCGGGAAGCCGGCCGCCGCAACCTGATGGGATGCCGCTACCCCAGGCAATGGGGAGGACGCGGTCTGGACTGGGTCACCACGGCCATGGTCATGGAGGAAGTCGGCACACTGGGCTATATTTTTGCCTGTGTTTTCGGCGTCGGCGCTGAACTGGTATGCGACGCCATCATCCAGCACGGCACGGACCGGCAGCGGGAAAAATATGTCAAACCCCTTCTGCGGGGAGATCTGTTTGCCGCCGAATGCCTCACCGAACCGCGCGGGGGATCTGATTTCTTTGGCACCACCACGACGGCGGTGCGCCAAGGGGACGACTATATCCTCAACGGCCAGAAACGGTTCATCGTCGGGGCTGAGGGGGCGGACTATTTCCTGGTCTATGCCAAAACCGATCCGGCGGCCAAACCCCACGAAGCCCTCACCTGCTTCATCGTCGATCGTAGCCCCGGTGTGGAAACCCGCTATCTTTACAATCTCATGGGGTGCCGCGGCGGGGGGGCCGGTCGGCTGGTATTCAAGGATGTCCGGGTGCCGGCGGAAAACATCGTGGGACAGTTCAACAACGCCTATGCGGTGTTCAACACCATGATGATCCCCGAACGGTTGGGTACGGCGGCCATGACCATCGGCGCCGCCCGTCCGGCACTGGACATCGCCACCCGGTATACCAGCCGTCGCCGGGCCTTCGGGCAGACCATCAACCAGTTTCAGGGCGTCAGTTTCCAGATCGCCGAGTCAGCCATGCTGCTGGATGCCGCCCGGGCCATGATCTTTACCACGGCCCGCGCCGTGGACGATCATTGCCCTCCCCGCTTTATCCGGCGTCAGGTGTCCGAAACCAAGAAGTTTGTCACCGAGTCCTGCCAGAAGGTCGCCCATCATGCCATGCAGGTAATGGGCGGCATTGGCTACACGGATATTTTCCCGGTGGAACGCATTCTCCGTGACCTGCGGCTGGCGTCCATCTGGACGGGCAGCAACGAGGTCATGGCCATGATTATCGCCAACGAATGGTACCGTGAACAACTGTCCCAAAAACCGGCCGAGCTCGTCCGACTCCCGGAAGAGGATGCCGAGAGCGCCTTTGTCGCCGACGAAAAAATCTATGAATAAAACCGTGACACCCTGTATCGGCAGACGCGCCATGACCTGCCCGACATGGCCTTTTCCGGATCGTGCGGTCTGACGGCAACCGCCCTGCCGCGAGGGTATATCCTTGCATCTGATGAAAAAGAAGACTTTCGGTCCTGTGCAGGCGGTGCAATTAGGCTACAGCCCCATCGGCCCCCCCATCATGAGCGTCTATTTTTACTACCTGAACGGCCTGCTCATCGACACCGGCCAGCACCACATGCAGCTTCACGCGCTGGATGCTATCGGCGACCTGCCCGTCCGTCAAATTCTTTTGACCCACCACCATGAAGACCACAGCGGCAATGCCGCCGCATTCCAGAAAAAAACCGGCGCTCCTGTGCGGGGGCATGCCTTAACCGCTTCCAAACTGAAAAAAGGCTACCGCATACGGCTTTACCAGCATCTGATCTGGGGACGCACGGCACCGGTCGGCATGGCAACTCTTGATACCCCGATTCAATCCGACCCTTACGTGCTGGAGCCGGTGGAAACTCCCGGGCACAGCAAAGACCATGTGGTGTTTCTTGAAAAAAATTTCGGGTGGCTTTTTTCCGGGGATCTGTACATCGGGGAGAGAATCAAATTTTTTCGATCCGACGAGGATCTCGACGCGCAAATTCACTCATTGCAAAAGGTCATGAGACTTGATTTCGACACCCTTTTTTGTGCCCACAACCCGTGTCCCAAAAACGGCAAACGCCACCTTTCGCGCAAACTGAATTATCTGGTGACGCTGAAACAAGAGGTGATGGTATTGCACCAGAAAGGGTATTCCGTTAAGGAAATCATCCGCCGCCTCGATCCGGGAACGGATCGACGGGTCAAATGGATCACCATGGGCAATGCCAGTTTTGCCCACATGGTACGCTCAGCCCTGAAATCAGTGTCATAGCCGGGTTTCGGTGTACCTCACACCATGCCCCGCTCTTTCTTGATCGCTTCGTAGGCCTCCTGAATTTCACGAAACTTGGTTTCGGCAAATTCCGTAAATTCGTCCGGCAAGCCCTTGGCGGCAATCCGGTCCGGGTGGAACTCTTTAACAAGCGAACGATAGCGTGCCTTGATCTCGGCTTCCGAGGCTTCCGCCGTCACTCCCAGAATCCGGTAAAAGCGGTCGTCCGTCTGCGCATGGCGGGATTTAAGGTTCTGGTAACCGGGATCGGGCAGGCCGAATATCTGGGCCGCTTGCCGAATCAGGGTTTCCTCGGCGGCACTGAAATCCCGATCGGCCAGGGCCACACGCATGAGGATATCCACCATGAATTCCAGTATTTCAGGCCGATGTTGAAACGCTCCGTAAAACTGGCTGGCAAAATCTTCGAAGGCATGCGGCGATGTTTTGGCTGTGTTGAAAATATTGATGGCCACCCGGCGGCTGGACGGGCTCAGCCGCAGGTCCTCCTGCATAAAGCGTTCGATCGTGGCGATTTCGTCCTCGGTAACACGGCCATCCGCCTGAACCAGCTTGGCCAGCATCGAAAAAGCCGCCACGAAAAAGGTCATCTGAGCGTCTTCCTGAGAGCTCAACCGCGCGCCCGGTATCGCACCGGAGGTGATCTCTTTTGTCTGGTCAAAAAAATGCCCGAAGGCGGCCCCGGCAATCGCCCCTAAAGGCCCACCCAAAGCCAGACCAATGGTGCCACCAACGATTTTTCCCATCCATCCCATCGTAAAAAACCTTTCACCAACCGGTTTGGAGCGTTTCCGCATTGATAGCAGCATCCAAACGTAACACGTTACGTCCAGCGGTGCACATCATGGATGTTACAAGGGTTTGAATGCCAATCCCTGTTTTGGAAGCCTTTTACGGCGTTTCATACCACCCGTTACAACAATAAAAAAGGGTTTCCCGATCGTTGCCAATCTCAAGGAAACCCTTATCATAATCTGTGGTGCCGAAGGGGAGATTCGAACTCCCACACCCGTACGGGCACTAGACCCTGAACCTAGCGCGTCTACCAGTTCCGCCACTTCGGCACACCGGGAAGCGTGACTGAAAACCATTGATTAATCACGCAAGATGGACTATCTATACCGCTTTAATTTCCGTGTCAAGAAAATATTAAGGGACCGCCAAATTCCCATGAAAATCATCGAACGTATTGAGGATATTGACAAACCGTTCCCTAATGCCGTGATCACCATCGGCAACTTCGACGGTGTTCACATCGGCCACCAGAGCCTTTTTCATGAAGTCATTCTAAAGGCCGCCGCATTAAAAGGGACATCGGTCGCCATGACCTTTGATCCCCATCCCCTGCGGGTGCTGACCAACCATCGCCATCCGCCGCTCATTACGCTCAATGAACAGAAGAAGGAACTTATTGCCGCCACCGAGCTCGATATTTTAATTGTGGTCCCCTTTACCCGGGAATTTGCTGCTATTTCAGCCGAAGATTTCATCACCGAATTATTGGTCAAACGCATCGGCATGAAAGCGATCATTGTCGGGCCGGATTATTCTTTCGGCAAAAATCGTGAAGGCGATATCCATTTGCTGCAAGCGCTGGGACGCCAGCAGGGCTTCGACGTCATCCTGGCGGACTGGATCAACGCCTCCCACCGTGACGAAGGCCGTATCAGCAGCACCCGCATTCGTGAGCTGGTCGCCGACGGCGACATCGAAAAAGCCCAACGCTTGCTGGGACGTTACTACCAGATCAGGGGCACCGTTGTGGATGGCCGTAAGCGCGGCGGCAGACTGTTGGGATTCCCCACGGCCAACCTGGCCCTGCAGGATGAACTCTGCCCCAAAGCCGGCATCTATGCGGTCACGGTTGAATGGCAAGGAAGGCCGTATCATGGGGTGGCGAATATCGGGTACAGCCCGACTTTCGACGATCATTTATTCACGGTGGAAGTCCATATTCTGGATTTCCATGAGGATATCTATGGCCAAACCATCAAGATCAATTTCCTGAAACGCATCAGGGATGAGATCAAATTTGACGGTATCGAGGCGCTTTCCAGCCAGATTCGCAATGATATCGCCGTTGCGCGGGAATTGTTCAATAATTAGCAAAATGCCGCCTTCACACCGCTGGCCGAATATCAAATCCCTACTTGTACAAAGAAAAATCGCACCACACGAATGAAAGATTTCCCATGGCTATTCGCAACATTTTGACATACCCCGACAAATTCCTCAGACAGACCGCCAAACCGGTCACCGCGTTTAACGATGACCTGCAGGTGCTGATCGATGATATGATCGAAACCATGTACGACGAACCGGGTGTCGGATTGGCGGCTGTTCAGATTGGCTCCGACCTCAGTGTCATTGTCTACGATGTCACGCAAACCGAGGGCGAACGCCGGGCAGAGGCGCTGGTCAATCCCAAGATCGTCTTTCGCGAGGGATCGGTTCTCTCGGAAAACGAGGGCTGTCTGAGCGTGCCTGATTTTCGTAGCGATGTTAAACGTGACGCCCATATTCGTGTCGAAGGCCTGGATCGCCATGGCAATCCCGTCGATATCGATGCGGATGAATTTCTCGCGATCGTTCTCCAGCACGAAATCGATCATCTGAATGGGGTCTTATTCATCGACCGGATTTCCTCGCTCAAGCGCGAGATGTACAAGCGCAAACGCAAAAAACAGCTCCGGCAACAAACATGAAGCCATTTCGCATCATTTTTATGGGCACCCCGGAATTCGCCGTGCCGGCACTGAAGACCCTCCACACGAGCCGGCATGAGATTGTGGCGGTTCTGACCCAACCGGACCGCCCCAAAGGGCGCGGCCGCAAGTTGACACCACCGCCGGTTAAAGTGGCTGCCCTTGAGATGGGTTACCCCGTCGAACAGCCTGGATGCATCCATAAACCCGATTGCCTGTCGTTTCTAACCGCCAAAGCGCCGGACCTTTTCGTGGTCATTGCTTTTGGGCGGTTGTTGAAGCCGCATCATTTTGCCATTCCGACCCATGGGGTCATCAACGTGCATGCCTCTCTCCTGCCCCGCTATCGTGGCCCCGCACCGATCCAGTGGGCGCTTATCAATGGGGACCGGGAAACCGGTGTCACAACGATGGTCATGGAAGAGGAACTCGACGCCGGGGATATGCTCTTGCAGGCCAGCACGGCCATCTCCAGCGACGACACGGCCGCGACACTCCATGACCGACTCTCCGAGATGGGGGCGCCGCTCCTGCTCGAAACCCTTGACCATTTGGCAAACGGCCATCTTGACCCCATACCGCAAGACCCGAAGGCCGTGACCTATGCACCGCTGCTGACGAAAAAAGACGGCCGTATTCGCTGGGACCAACCAACAGCAGCCATCGATGCCTTTATCCGTGGCATGACTCCCTGGCCGGGCGCGTTTACTTTTCTGGGTGACCTGCGATTGAAACTGTTTAAAGTCCGGCCGGCGCGCCTGCCGCAACCATCTGTTCCGGGCACCATTATCCCCGGTTTTTCCGATGAGATCCGGGTGGCCACCGGAGATGGCGCCCTGACGATCCTTGAGATTCAGAGTGCCTCCGGACGCCGCATGGCGGTATCGGACTTTCTCAAGGGAACCGCCATCATTCCCGGCTCACGGTTCGAATAAGACCACGATGAGCCTTGCCCCGCGAAAAGCAGCCCTTGCCATCCTGATGGACATCGACCAGAGCGGCCAGACCTTAGACCGTCTTATGGACCGTTTCCACCGCGCGAACGAATTGGATCGCCGTGATGAATCCTTTGTTACGGCCATCGTCTACGGCGTGCTGCGCTGGCGCCGTCGCCTGGACTGGATCACCAGCAAGGTTTCCACCACGTCGCTTGACCGAATGGATCCCCTGGTCGTCAATATCCTGCGCATGGGCCTCTACCAGATCGTGTTCATGGATCGGGTGCCGAACTCGGCCGCCGTCAATACCTCGGTCGATCTGGCCAAAGTGCTGAAAAAAAAATGGTTGACCGGCTTTGTCAACGGCGTGCTGCGGCAAGCCCTAAGGCGCCTGCCGGAGATCGCACCACCCTCTTCCGAAGCGGATCCGGTTCAGGCGCTGGCAATGACGCAATCCATGCCGGAATGGCTTGTGGAGCGATGGGTAAGACAATTCGGGCAGCAGGAAGCCGCCGCCTTGTGCGAAACCTGTAACCGCATCCCGTCCCTGACCCTGCGCACCCATACCCTCAAAATCGATCGGCAAACCCTCATGCGCCAGCTCCAGCCTCTTGCGAAAGCGATCCGCCCTTCCATCTATACGCCGGAAGGCATTATCCTGGATGGCCTGAAGGGGGACCTTTTTTCAAGTGACGCGTTTGAGCAAGGCGGGTTCCAAGTGCAGGATGAAGCTGCCCAGGCCGTCGGGCACCTGCTGGCGCCGCAACCCGGCCAGGACGTGCTGGATGCCTGCGCCGGTCTCGGCGGGAAAACGGCTCACATCGCCGCTTTGATGAACAATTCCGGCCGTATCACCGCTATGGATCGTGTTGACCGTAAGCTTCAACAACTGATGCAAGAGATGCGGCGCCTGGGCATCGACATCGTTACGCCTCAAACGACCGACCTTGAATCAGATGACATGCCGAAAAATACACAGGCGTTCGATCGTATTCTGCTGGATGCCCCCTGCAGCGGTTTGGGCGTTATTCGCCGCAACCCGGATGCCAAATGGTCTCGAACGCCAGACGATATCCAGCATTGTGCCCGCCGGCAAAAGCAGTTGCTGTTCCATCTGGCGCCCCGGCTCAAGCCCGGCGGTGTCCTGGTGTATGCCGTCTGCAGCACCGAACCCGAAGAAACCAACGCCATCATCACTTTATTTTTGAGTGAATTCCCCAAATTTGTTATGGATGATCGTCCTCCAGATTTACCGCCATCCTTGTCTCCCCTGATGGATCCCCAGGGGTGGTTGCAGACCAGTCCGCATCGCCATGCAACGGACGGATTTTTTGCGGTGCGCTTACGCCGTCAGGAAACCCTGTAGAAAGGAAGCTTATCCGATGAAATTGATCGCTCCATCAATTCTGTCTGCCGATTTTGCGCGTCTCGGCGAAGAAATTCAAGCCGTTGAGGTGGCCGGTGCCGACTGGATTCATATTGACGTCATGGATGGCCATTTTGTACCCAATATCACCATCGGCCCGCTCATCGTAAAAGCCGCCCGGCAATCCACCCGCCTGCCCCTGGACGTCCACCTCATGATCGAAAATCCGGACCGCTATATTGCGGAATTCGTCGAAGCCGGCGCTGACCTGGTGGCGGTGCAAGTGGAAACCTGCCCTCATCTGCACCGCACGGTGCAGTTGATCCGTGAATGCGGTGCCCGTCCCGGAGTCGTTCTAAACCCCACAACCCCGCTGACAGCCATTGAATGGATTCTGGAAGATGTCGAATTCGTGATGCTGATGAGCGTCAACCCCGGTTTTGGCGGACAAAAATTTATTCCCGCGACGCTGGAAAAAATCCGGCAATTGCGCACCTTGATCGGAAAACGCCGTCTATCCACCCTCATTGAAATTGACGGCGGTGTGAACCGAACCACCATCGCCGATATCGCTGCTGCCGGGGCCGATGTTTTTGTAGCCGGTTCCGCCATCTACGGTACCCCGGATTATAAAGCTGTCATAAGTGAATTCCGAGAGATCATCGCGGCATCGGGCGATTCGATTCAGGCCTGATCGCTGATGGTTGCGGCGGATAGATTCATGCATTAATTTCAGCGCGTCTTTACACACCATCAAAATCCATCGTGGCATCGGAAAGGACGTGTCATGTTGCACCGTGAGCATACCGACCGCAAGGTGCTGCGCCTGTGTGTTCTGCTCTTCTGCACGATCTTGACGGCTGTTTTTTGTATCAATGCGGCTTCTGTCAGCGCGACATCTTTGAGCGATGCCGAAAAGCGCCAACAGTTCACGGCGATGTATGCTGACTATCGCGAGGACTTTCCAGGGATCGAGGAAATCGATGCGGATAAAGCCTTAAGGCTTCTCAAGGATTTGGACGTCATTTTCGTCGATGTACGCAAACCCGAGGAGCAGGCCGTTTCCATGATCCCCGGTGCCGTCACAAGCGAGGTTTTCCTGGCCGACACGGAACGCTTCCGTGGCCAGCGCATCATCGCCTACTGTACTATCAGCTACCGCAGCGGCAAGCTGGTGGCCAAACTGAAGCGCAAGGGCATTACCATGGTCAACCTTAAAGGGGGGCTGCTGGGATGGGTTCACGCCGGAGGACCTTTGGTGCGCGGCAACCTTCCGGTAACCGTTCTGCATGTCTATGGACGCAAATGGGACTTGGCACCCGCCGGCATCGAAACCGTTTATTGATCGACGGGCTCAACACATCCATAATACTTGCGGTAATAATCGGTCCGAATACCCGCCGCGCCGTGCATGCGGCGTTCAAACAGGTAGCGGGTAAAGAGCGTCAGCACCTTCCAGATATTTTTGACAAACCCCCGACGCACCCAGCGCCGCTGGGAGACGCAAACACCCCGGCGGATAAACAACGGACGCTCAAACTGCTTCAGCCGTAGGGATAGCTCCACATCTTCCATCAGCATCATGTCCGGGAAACCACCCATCATGTTCAGCGCGTCTCTACGAAAAAACTGCCCCTGATCGCCAAACGATATGCCGCACCAGCGGGCACGCCAATTGTTCAGACAGGCGACCGCACGCAGTCCGAGCGAATCCCCTGTAAAACGCATTTCAAATGCGCCGCCGGCTATTCGAGGATAATCGGCCAGGGCCTGCAGCATCCGTTTGATCCCTCCCGCCGCCAATGCCGTATCGGCATGCAAAACGAGGAGGACATCGCCGGTCGCCAAGTCCAACCCGGCGCGAACTTGCGGCCCCCTGCCGCGAGGACCCGATATCACGATAGCATCGGCCTGCCGGGCGCGCTCGCAGGTTGCATCCCGGGACCCGCCATCCACCACGATAATTTCAGCGACCTCCGGTTCCGAGTGAACGGATTGGATCGCCGCCTCAACGCGCTCGGCCTCGTTCAACACCGGCATGATCACCGAAACATTTCCGGCCAATGGGAATACGTGGGAGGGCAAAACCAAACGGCGTTTCAGCGTGTCATAAATGAGCAGGCCATAGAAAGGGATATATTCGATCAGCTTGAGCCATTTATTTTCCTGGAATACTCCGGTGTGATATTCGGTCACCAGAACGGGAAGCGTTGCAATGGTTGCCAGCATGAGATACAGCCAGGCCCGGGAAGGATAGATGACCATTAACGGCGCCATTAATAGCAGGTACCACGAATGCAGTGTCGGCAGGCAGAGGAGAAGAGCGCCAAGTGCCAAATAGACGCTTCGCAGGGTGTCATGCACGAATAAATAGACCCCAGCCAAAAGGCTGAGCAGGATCAAACACAGCACCGGCAGCGCTCGTGTTCCAAACAGGAACCGCAGAATTTCCGCCAGGCCGTCATTGTAATGCATCCGGCTCCCAAAAAGAAAAAGGGTCCGAAAAACAGCTTCTGGATCATGCATAAACGGGATGAAAGCAATCCCCGCGAGAAAGATTGCCGGCCATGCATGGCGGTTCGATCGTTTGATGACGAAAGGCAGCGCCACAATGGCAAAATACTTGGATACCGCCGCCATGCCCATTGCCAGGAATCCCATGACGGGTTTCCGGCAGCCGATGAAATAGAGTGCCCACATCAGAAAAGCCGCCTGAACGATATCGAGATGGGCTTCTCCTGCCACATAAACCAACACCAAAGGATTTGCCACATACCAGAACAGGTGGGCGGGTGGGATTTTTCGCCGTTGGACGATGAGAACCAAAGCCCCGATGGTGACAAGATCAAACCCGATCATCGTTATTTTAAACAGAATCGGCGAGGACGAAATCGCCGATAGCGCGCGGAATAAATGCATTATCAGGGGAGGATAAGCGGCACTGAAATCCTTGTGGTTGATCTGCTGCCAGATCGTGGCCATATCTCCCTGGATCAACCCAGCCAGCAAGGGATCGTTCGGTGCGATCTGGTAAGGATTGAATCCCTGGTTTTGAATGAAGCCTTCCCAAACATAGCGATAGACGTCGTTACTGACCGGAAACCAAAAGAAACCGATGCGCCCCGCCACACCTATAGAAATCACGACAAATGCGACCCGTCGCAGGGACCAGTCCCGCGGGCAGGTGCGCACCATCAGCGCCATGAAACCAAACCCCAAGATATAACAGACGGCAAAGACCACGGGGGATCGCCCGGCGGGTCCCGATTGTGACAGGACGAGCATGTCCAGCAGCCAACCCGCACTGAACCCGACAAATGCGTTCACAGAGGGAAAGTCCCTCGACCATGCCACCAGGAAATCCCGCCAATCGATAGAAAGCCAATGGCATAAATCAACATGAAATGGCCGATCAGGTAATGGTGGGAGGCGAAATAGAGCCCCACTCCGAAGAGGCACCAAATGCCGGTGATGAGTTCGATATAAATCAATGGACTGGTTTTGATCCGGTATCGCTTGCGCACACGCCCCCCGCTCTTGGGAGTCCGCACGAAGGCACTGGTTTTGCCTAACAGCGCTTCGATAACCGCCTGCGAGTTGTTGATGGCCAGACCACAGCCAAAACACACCATAAACGGCAAAAGACACAAGGTATGCCGGTATGGACGGCCCAAGGCATGTTCCGCCACCAGATACATCCGCGATGGGCCGGTGCAACTGAGCAACAGCAGTCCACCAAAACAGACAAATCCAATGCCGGTCAGAAATGGGGTCTTCTGCAGCAGGAGGAAAGGCGCTAGTATCGCCAATGTCAGCATGAGGGGGTGAATAACGTAATGGGACATGTGCATGAAGGCTTGAAATTTTGCAAAAGGCCGGGATGAGGACCGCCAGATGCGCGGCATCAACTTGATGGCCGTCTGGGTCGAGCCTTTGGCCCAGCGGAATTGCTGGCTTTTAAAGGCATTGAGATTGCGAGGAATTTCAGCCGGCGCCACTAGATCCATTAAATAACGGCACTGCCAACCACGGAGTTGCATGCGGTAGGACAGATCCATGTCTTCCGTCAGGGTATCCCCCTGCCAGTTTCCGGCGTCGATGATCGCTTCCTTTCTGAAAATGCCGGCGGTGCCGTTGAAATTCATAAAGAGCTGGTTGGCGTTGCGGGCCCCCTGCTCCACCATGAAATGACCATTGATTCCTATGGCTTGCAGGCGAGTCACCCAGCTTTCATGTTGGTTAAGGTGACCCCAGCGGGCCTGGACCAGCCCCAATCGAGGTTGATCCACAAAAAAAGGCATGGCGCGCAACAGAAAATCAGGCGGCGGGACGAAGTCGGCGTCGAATATGGCCACAAAATCACCCCTGGCACGTGAAAGGCCATTTCGCAAAGCACCGGCTTTGAATCCCGTGCGATCGTCACGTGTGATGTGGTGGATATCGATCCCCTGCTGCCGCAGCAGGCGTACCTTTTCAGCCACAAACATCCGGGTTTCGTCCGTGGAATCGTCCAATACTTGAATTTCGTGCCGGCCGTCGTGGTATTTGAATGCCGCCACGGCATCAATTAGGCGCTCTACAACGTTAATTTCATTAAATACAGGGAGTTGGGTTGTGGCTGGTGGCAACTCGTCTACATTGAAGAGAGACTGTTTTACGGCATTATTCTGCTTAGAAATTGATGACGGCAAGGCAGGGTGGGGATGGATTCGTTGGAGATATCGACGCTTAAACAATTGAACAAGAATATGCGTGTTGATCCCGTATAGAGTCAGTAAAAGTGCACAAGCGAAATAGAATGCTGTAATGCTGATCATTAAAGTCCTATCGGATTGGCGATAATATATTCATCTCTTCATTACGAATGAATGGCCCAAAAAAAATGTGTTTATTTTTCGACATATTGACACCGCAATGAATGTATAATATTGAGTAGTTATTATACTCATTTATAATGTGTGAGCCATGGAATCCTTATTTACAGGTCTGATATCCTCTAAAACCAGAATTAAGTTGCTGGTACGCCTTTTTATGAACCCAGGGACACAATCCTACCTCAGGCAATTATCCGGCGAATTTGGTCTTTCGACGAATGCCGTTCGCGAAGAATTGAATCAATTATCCGCCACCCAAATTATCACTTCGTCCAAAAATGGCAAACGGGTATTTTATCGCGCAAACGAATCGCACCCCCTTTTCCCTGAACTTAAATCCATGGTCGCAAAGGTGTTAGGAATCGATCAGGTCATTGACGGCATTGTGAAAAGGTTGGGCGATCTTCAGGAAGCCTATCTTCTCGACGACTATGCCGAAGGAAAGGATACAGGTATCATTGATCTGATGCTTGTGGGTAATATCGACGCTTATCATTTAAACGATTTGAGCAGAAAAACAGAACGATATGTCCATCGAAAAATTCGCACCATCGTTTTCAGTCCTGAAGAATATAACCGTTTTTCTAAAAAAATTAAGGCCAAACCTCATCTCTTGATTTGGCGCAAATGAAAAGGATTACAATATCGTCTCCATCGCATAGTCACTATATATTCCCTCCGCATGGAAAAAAATTTGCGTTGCTTGGAAATTCTGTAACGCCGTTGATGTAGAAATTCACAGAAATTATTGAATTCATGATTATTCAAAACAAGAGTAAATTTCTTCTTATAAATGCTTTCAATAGTTTTGTATTAAATATTATTTCTACATTGCTGCTTTTTATTTCAAGTATTTTTTATGCAAGAATTTTGGGTGCGAACGAATACGGCATATATTTGTACTTTTCATCATGGGTTGCGATATTAGGGATCCCCGTAGGATTAGGAACCCGTGAATACTTTGTTCGGGAAGCCGCTGTCATTTATTCGTCATCAGACAATGCCAGGCTTCAGCAACTTGTAACATGGGGTTCCATATCCGTTACCCAGTCGTATATTGCAACCGCTATTGTCGCATCATTCGTTGCTTGGAAATTTGATATACTCGTTTCAGAAACTTATCTATTCACTTTTCTTGCCGCTTTGCCTCTTGTGTTGATAGCGGCACAAACAGGGATCCGCTTTGCTGTTCTTCGGGGTCTCAACCAGATTGTCCTTGCCCAAATACCTGAATCCTTGTTTAAACCTCTGTTCCAAATCATACTAGTTTTCTTCGCTTGGTTATACTTTCACAACTTAAATTCATGGAACATCATGCTACTGGCAACTATTTGTGCAGGATGCGCCTTTCTTTTCAGCAATCTTTTTTTGCATCGTATTTTTCCAAGCTTGGGTTCTATCATCCCCATTTCCAAGGAGCAAAAAGTTCGATGGTTTCGTTCAACGTTACCGTTCATGTTGATTTCCGGATTGTTTTTACTAAACAATCAAATCAACATCATAATGTTGGGAAGTATGGGACCTCCTCGCGATGCAGCTGTGTTCAGAGTCGCCAGTTATGGAGCAGAATTTATATCATTCATCCTTATGGCAGCCAATATTTCGATTGCCCCAACCATTGCCCAATTGTGGCAAAATAGAGATATCGGTGAGCTGCAAAAAATGATAACAAAAAGTGTGCGAACAGTCGTTCTGTTTTCATTGCCGCTTACAACAGTATTATTTTTGTTGTCCGATAGGCTTCTTGCTCTATTTGGTGTTGAGTTCGTCCAAGGTATTTTTGTAATGAAATTGCTTTGTTTGGCACAGTTTTTCAACACGGCTGTAGGGTCGGTCGGGCTAATATTAAACATGTGCAACAGCGAGAATCTAACCGCCTGGGGCGTCGGCTTATCCTTTTTACTGAATATACTTTTCAACTGGTATCTGATCCCGCAGTGGGGTATCAATGGGGCGGCTATAGCCACTACAATCAGTCTGACAACATGGAATATTTTTCTGTTATTTTCGGTAAGAAAAATAACAGGAATTAAACCAACCGTATTTGGCCTATAATGAAACATTTAGAGAACAATCGCAAACCAAACTTGTTTATCGTAGGTGCCCCTAAATGCGGGACAACGTCACTAAGTGAATACCTGCGGTCACATCCTGATATCTTTGTTGCAAAGGATAAGGAAGTTCACTATTTTTGTTTCGATTTCGACCATCGTTACCCACGTCCGCATTCAATGAGCGATTACATAGACGTTTTTAAGAATGCTCGCTATGAAAACATTATAGTGGACGCGTCACCTTGGTACTTGTATTCAAAAGAGGCGGTTGAGGCAGCGTACCATTTCAATTCAGAAGCCCGATTTATTGCTATGATACGAAGTCCTTTTGAAATGGTGCCGTCTTTACACAGACAACTGCTCAACAACAATGACGAGGACGAAATAGACCTGTCAACGGCTTGGCAGCTCCAATCTCTGCGGCGCCAAGGAAAGAATCTTCCTGCCTATTGCCGTGATCAGAGTATAATTCAATACAAGGATGTGTGCATGCTTGGAAAACAAATCCAGAAGTTTTTCCAAATTGTTCCGCCGAAGCAGCGGATGGTGATTGCTCTGGATGATCTCAAATACGATGCCAAATCAGTATATCAAAACGTTTTGTCTTTTCTTGAACTCAAAGATGACGGCCGCAAAGAATTCCCTATTGCCAATGCATCATTCCATTGGCGATATCCACAATTATCCAATTTTATCCTCACCCCTCCCGAGGCGGTCCAAGTTTTGGGCAGGGCTATATTAAATTTAATCGGACGTGACCGTATAGGATTGTTCCGTCTTTTTTATCGCATCAATAACAATCATAATCGAAAACGATTTTTAAATAATACTTTACCTCAAAAATTGTTGACAGAATTTCATTGCGCCTTTTCAGACGATATCGATCTGCTCAGCCGTCTACTTAATCGAAATTTATATGGGTGGTTGAAGTGAAAACTGCTTTGTTCATCCCCACAATGGACGGCGGCGGTGCAGAACGGGTGATGATGCTCTTGGCCAAAGAGTTCTCTTATCGCGGTCATGAAGTTGATTTGATAGTGGCACGTGCCGTGGGCCCTTACCTGAAACAAATGCCGCCCAACGTCCGTTTAGTTGATTTAAAATCCACGAAACCCCTAACGGCCATTCCTGCCTTAATTCGGTATCTACGCAAAGAACGCCCGTCTTCGGTGCTATCTTCCCTTTTTAATGCCAATATCGCCTTGCTGATTGCCAAAAAAATATCGGGCATACCGGTTCGCTGCGTCGTAAGGGAGGCAAACACGATCTCATATGACTTGAGGGTATCACGGAGTATATCTGCGCCCATCACAGCGGGGGTTATTCGAAGATGTTACGCATGGGCGGACGTGGTGGTATCACTATCATATGGTGCGGCTGACGATTTAACGGCGACAACCAGGTTCCCCCGGAACAAAATAAAAGTTATTTATAATCCGATTGATATCAAAATGATCCATAAAAAAGCCAACGAAGAATCCACCCACCCGTGGCTAATCGATAGGGATATTCCAACAATTCTTGGAATCGGTAGATTTTGTGAACAGAAAGATTTTTCAACACTGATCCGTGCTTTTTCAATTGTGGTAAAGTATAAAAATGCAAAGCTTATTATATTGGGTGATGGTGAGTTGCGATCCCAATTAGAAGCTTTGGTGCATGCTTTAAACCTTAGCGACAAGGTTGAACTGCCTGGTTTTATCGATAATCCTTATCAGTATCTGTCCCGATCTTCTGTTTTTGTTCTCTCTTCACGTTGGGAGGGTCTTGGAAACGTCCTTATCGAGGCACTCGCATGTGATGTTCCGATCATTGCCACAAATTGTCCGTGTGGTCCGGGAGAAGTCTTACAGAACGGTAAATACGGTCGTCTTGTTCCAGTGGGAGATACCCAAGCGTTATCAAGCGAAATCCTTCGTGTAATTGATGATGATATTCTTCGGTTTAATAAAACGGAAGCACTATCACGTTTTGATATAAACAATATCACCGAACGTTTCATAGAGGTATTGTCCAATTGAAATATCGATTTAGCCTAAACAGTTGGTTTTAAAGTATTATTTTCTGTTTCAAAATCTTCTTCTTGAGGATATAAGATAGGACTAAGTTTAAAGCGTAGCGCATAAATAGGAACTCAAATTGTCTCATTTACTGAAACTCCAATCGCTATTTGAAGGTTTGTTAACTTTTTTGCCAGGGTGCTCGAACCTATTGACCAAAACAACGCTCGGCACCGATTCAGCCCGGTATTGCTATTCCGCCTGGCTCCGCCACGACGTTAAAACACATCCATACCGCACGGCACCTATGCTTAACAATGTCGTAGAGTTAGGTCCAGGAGATTCCTTGGGTATTGGATTGTCTGCATTGCTGGCCAGTGCAAAAAAATACATTGCTGTGGATGTAGTTAAATATGCCAATGTTGAAAGTAATCTAAAAATTTTAGACAAACTGGTAACCCTTTTTTCAGCCTGCAGCCGGATTCCGGATTCTAAAGAATTCCCTAAAGTCAAACCATTTCTCGACAATTATGACTTTCCCAAATGGCTCTCCTGTCCAGATAAATCAGATTTGAATCAACGTGCAAAAAATATTGCACATACTTTGCTTTATCCAGATGCTCCCGAGCCTATTATTTCATACTATTCGCCGGAAACGGCGGAAAACCATATTGCGGACAACTCTGTCGATTTTATTTTTTCACAAGCTGTCCTTGAGCATGTCGACAAACTGGAGTGGGTGTATGGAAACTGTTATAAATGGCTTGTGCCAGGCGGAATTATGTCACACCAGATTGATTTCAAATCGCATGGCATGTCTTTAGAGTGGAATGGACATTGGACCTACTCATCCTTCTTGTGGCGCATGATTAAAGGCCGCCGTCCTTACCTTATCAACCGTCAGCCTTGCAGCACACATATGCGACTAATGCGTGAGGCCGGATTCGAGATATTATCAATCGAACGCCACAGACGGACCTCTCGATTGAAACCAGCACAACTATCTCATGATTTCTATCATTTAGACGCGGATGATCTAACGACAGCAGGTGTCTACGTGATCGCGAAAAAGCCAGGGCCTCGGATCCCGCAAACAATTCAACGGTAATCTCCTCTTTGAAAAAGGTGAAATGCAATGTGTGGAATAGCAGGAGTTCTGAGCCCTGATGCATCTGAGCAATGTGACCTTGCTATTAGCATGGCACAATCTTTATCCCACCGGGGTCCTGATGCCAATGGCGTTTGGTCTGACGCCGCTGCTGGGATTGCGCTGTCCCATTCGCGATTGTCGATTATCGATTTGTCTCAACATGGAGGCCAGCCGATGATATCGCACGAGGGGCGCTATGTCCTTTCCTACAACGGAGAGATCTACAATCACATTGAGTTACGGCGTGCGCTTGAAGATGAAGGCGTTACAGGATGGCGTGGTCATTCTGATACTGAAGTGCTGTTGGCCGCCATCGAACGATGGGGTCTGCAGGAAACCCTAAAAATCTCCAATGGCATGTTTGCCTTTGCGCTATGGGATCGAAAGCAGCGCAAGTTGACACTGGCTCGCGATCGAATGGGCGAAAAACCCCTTTATGTGGGATGGTTGGGGAAAAAGATTCTTTTTGCATCCGAGCTCAAGGCATTGCACCGCCTGCCGGAGGGGCGTCCGTCAATCGACCGCCACGCCCTTGGGTATTTCCTGCGCTTCGGCTATATTCCCGCTCCCCTGTCAATCTATGCCGGCATCTACAAACTACCGCAGGCCCACTATGTCATCCTGGATTCTGGTAATTGTGATTCCGCATATACCGTGAAGGCTTTTCAATCCCGCTGTGTATGCTATTGGAACCTTCCAGCGATTGTCAACACTGCCGTGGCTCAGCCTAACGACATGGACGAATCCGCCGCATTGGACCAGCTCGATGCACTGTTGACAGAAAGTGTGCGTTTGCGGATGGTCGCAGACGTTCCGGTTGGTTCCATGCTATCGGGCGGCATTGATTCTTCACTGGTCACCGCCATCATGCAACGTCTTTCTTCCAAGCCGATTAAAACCTTTACGATTGGTTTTAACGAAGAGAAATTCGACGAAGCCAAATATGCCAAACCGGTTGCCGCTCATATTGGTAGCAATCATACCGAGATTACGCTTTCCCATACGGATGCTTTAGAGGTCATCCCCCGACTGGCTGAAATTTATGATGAACCCTTTGCCGACCCATCACAGATCCCCACGATACTGGTTTCGGCGGTTGCACGCGAGTCGGTCACGGTTGCCCTCTCAGGGGATGGCGGCGATGAACTTTTCAGCGGATACGGACGCTATTGGGCCGGTTTGCGGATTTGGCCCACAATCAAATGGCTGCCTCCGATGCTGAGGCTTAAAACCGGGCAACTCCTCGCCCACATTGCTAAATCAGTGGGGGATTCAAAGTACCGGGTGTCCTCCCGACAACTTGCGCATCGCATCTGGCGTTTTGGCCGTCGTGTGGCCGTCGAAGATTTCGATTCGTTTTATGCCAATTTACAGTCCTTATCGCTATCTCAAACCGCCTCCTCCTTTTGGCCCAGCGGTTTGCCATTATACCCGTCCACAATTGGATCAATGGCCACCATGGAAATCGAACAACGCATGATGCTGGTTGATCAATGTTCGTATCTGCCGCATGATGTTCTCGTCAAAACCGACCGTGCCAGCATGGCGGTCAGCCTGGAGTTGCGGGTACCTCTTATAGACCCCAATCTCATTGAATTCGCGTGGAGATTGCCTGCTTGTTTGAGACGTAAGGGGAATCAGGGAAAACTGCTACTTCGTCGATTACTTTATCGATATGTGCCCCAAAACCTTGTCGAGAGGCCGAAGAAAGGATTCGAGATTCCACAGGACGAGTGGTTACGAGGTCCCCTGCGCGAATGGATGTTGGACCTGTTATCCCCATCTTCCATATCGCCGGCAGGGTATCTTGACAATAACGTTGTCCAGCGCCTGGTTAAAGAGCATTTAGCGGGTCAAGGCGATCATGGTTACGCGCTTTGGCCTGCCTTGATGTTTCAAGCGTGGCTTGCTAATTGGTAAAATATTCTGGCCTATTGAGCCGGTAGTTCGATGAGCAGACAAGATGAGAATCCTTGTATTTTCCAACCTACCGCCCTATGTGCTTGGAGGCGCAGAAATCCAGGTCTCACGCTTGGTCAGCGCTTGGGTACAGTCAGGGCATGACGTCGAGATTGCGGGGCATCGCATCCCGACTTCAAGCGTTGCCTTAGGCAATCATCAAGTACCGACCCACCGTATCTATACATACAACCGTGCCGGTCGGCTTGGCCGAGCGCTCACCTATCTCATATCTACGATCGTCTTGTTGGCTCGGCACCGCAAACGCTTTGATGTCATTTACTGTCGGGGCATGGGTGATGCGGCAATTTCCGTCACCTTTGCAAAAGCGATCCGTCTGATTGGCCTCCCACTCGTCGCCTGCCCTATCAATGCCAAAGGCCGAGGCGACACCAACTTTATTCAATCGATTCCAGGCTGGCGGCTAATCGTCTTTTCTTTAAATCGGCATTGCAATGCCGTCAATATCATCGCACCCGCGATTATCAATGATTTAGAGAAATTAAACGTCACGGCACCGATAACGGCGTTAATACCCAACGGCATACCGATTCAACCCCCGTTGATAAAAAAAAGAACGGATCGGGTACGGCATATGGTGTTTACCGGCCGTTTAAGCCATCAGAAAGGATTGGACCTACTGATCGCAGCGTTGGGGGAGCTCATGCGACTGGGATACTCTTTTCGACTCGACATCGTTGGTTCGGGTCCCTTAAAAGAAAAATTGCGGAAACAAATCCGCGAATTGTCGCTTGACCCATACATTCGTTTACTGGGGGAGATTCCCGCGGGTGAGATTCGTAGCCTCCTAGTGCAATATGACGCATTGGTATTGCCATCACGCTATGAAGGCATGTCCAACGCCGCCCTTGAGGCGATGGAGGCGGGAATCCCTGTGCTGGTAACACGCTGTGGTGGCATTGATCACTACATCAATGCCCAAAAAGGGTGGGTCTGCGAACCCGATGACCCCAAGTCCCTGATGGATGCCTTGTCTTCACTGCTGGAAACTCCTCCTGAAGTTTTGGATGATATGGGATTACAAGCGCGAATCATGGTCGAGGAGCATTTTGACATCGGAATGATAGCACGAAAAAATATAGAACTATTCGGCAAGATGGTTGCCACTGAGCGCAAGCAAGCTCGTTTTGAATGACGAATATCTTTTTGAATACATACTGGCATAGGGATTGGTTTTGCCTCGAATACTTGTCTTGTCTAAGCGTCAATACACGAATAAGGACCTTATCGACGACCGTTTTGGACGCCTGAGGGAAATTCCCCTGGCATTGTCACGAAGGGGATATGATGTCGAAGGCTTATGCCTTAGCTATACATTGAAACCGGAGGGGCGATTTCAAGATGAAGGCGTATTGTGGCAGAGCTTCAATTTATCGCTATTAAAACTACCCAAGTTTATTAAATACATAAACACTGCCAATAGGATCGCCCAAAAATCCGACCTCATTTGGGCCTGTTCAGACTCCATTTATGGGATCATCGGTTTTTTCATCGCACGACGCCACAACATCCCGCTTGTTTTTGATTTGTATGATAATTTTGAATATTTCTTTTTTGGACGCTTGCCGCTGATCAAGCAGCTGTATTTTTTGTCTCTTCGAAAATGTGCGGCGGTAACCTGCGTAAGCGCACCATTGGCTGAACGGATAATCGTAATTCGAAGACGATCTAATATCACCGTGATTGAAAACGCAGTGCGTACCGACATCTTCAAACCGATGGATAAAAAAGGCTGCCGGCAATTTTTAGGTCTGCCCGAGCGGGGCACCTTTATTGGCACCGCCGGGGCTATCCATCGGAATCGCGGGATAGAAACCCTGTTTGAAGCCTTTCAGCACTTGAAGGTGAAAATACCAGATTTACACCTTGTTTTGGCCGGCAGATGGGATGCTGGTGTCCCTCGCAGTCAAGATGAACGCATTCACTATCTGGGCGAATTGCCGTTGGAGAAAGTGCCCTTTGTCTTCAACAGTCTTGACTTAGGCGTAATCTGCAATCTGGATAATGAATTCGGTCGTTATTGTTTTCCCCAGAAGGCCCATGAAATAACGGCATGCCATGTGTCATTCATCGCCGCGAATGTCGGCAGCATGGCCAGATTCCTATCCAACACCCCCCATCGCCTGTTTCAACCTGGCAATGCCGAATCCCTGATGCAGAGTATCATTTTCAACCTCCAAAACCATACGCCCATTCCATCCAGACAACCGACATGGAATGAAATGGCCCAAAAGATGGAAATGGTTATTCAAAATGCCATCTATCCATCAGATTACGGAGATAACACATTACGGTGACAGCCGTAATATCTTTGCGCTTTCACACCATTGCGGCATAAGCCTACATGGTTAGCAACAATCGATGCTTAATCTTAAGGAATGAATTTTAATCGTGATTTTAAAAATGAAAAAAAGATTCGTGTCCAAGATCCAATCACAGGAAATCTATACCTCGATCTCGGAATATTTACCGGAAAATAATTCACGTCCGCACACTCTAAACGGCTATTTAAAAAAGATAATTAACCACGCAACTTCCCCCTTTTATGCGCTCGATCTTGGCTGTGGCAAGGGGGATTCAATAAAAATATTCGAATTTCTGAATCGAGAAGTCGTGTGGCATGGGGTAGACGTTGAGGACTCACCCGAGGTTAAAAATCGCACCCGGAAAAACGATTCGATCCTCACTTTTAACGGCGTAAACTTGCCCTACAAGGATGATTATTTTGATCTAGTATATACCAATCAGGTCCTCGAGCATGTTCGCCACCCCGACGCACTGATTCCTGATGTTTTTCGTGTTTTGAAGCGCGGCGGAATTCTCATAGGCTCAGTTTCTTATCTTGAACCCTATCACTCCTACAGCATTTTCAATTACACGCCTTATGGTCTTGCCGAGGTGATCAATAACGGTGGGTTCAAGTTGATCGAAATACGTCCCGAAACTGACGCTTTAATGCTGATTATTCGGCAATTGTTCAATGGATCAAGTCATTTTAAATCCATATGGAATCACAATTATCTCTATACACTCATCAGAATTATGGGCTCTATTTTCAATTTAAGACACCGAGAGCTCAATTTCCTGAAAGTTCAGTTTTCAGGACATATCATCTTCCTTGCAAAAAAGCCTGTTACGGATAAATGCGGGAATGAACAATAAACCCCGGAGCCCATCGAGTCCGAATATTTTCTTACAGGCATATGCCGAAAATTGAATTTCCCTCGATTTAAATGCTACGCATCGATCATGTACTGAATGACCTTCTTATACCCCTCAGCAACTACATTCCAGTCAAATCGCTGAAGAGCGTATTGACGCCCAGCGCGTCGATATTGCCCCAACTGGGATCGATTCTGCAGGAGTTGCAGGACGGCCGCCGCGATGGCTTCGGAGGACCGTTGCGGAATGATAAGGCCCGTAATTTTGTCTTGAACCACGTCTTTCAGAGCATCTAGGTCGGTTGCAATAATCCCGCAGCCGCATCCCATGGCTTCAACCGGCACCAACCCCAATCCTTCCTGATCGCCATCCTTGGCGACGATTGAAGGAAAAATCAGTATCTCCGATGCCTGATAGAATTGGGGCAGTTCTTTATTATTAACAGCGCCATGGAAAATAACCGAGCTTTCAAGGTTGTTTTCATTTACATATCTAATGTGGTCCGATTTATTATGGCCGTCGCCAATTACTTGCAGGGTTGCATCAGGTATGTCTTCAATAATTTTAGGCATTGCCTCAAGCAAATAGTGCACCCCTTTCTTCTCAACCAGACGTCCCACAAACAAAAGTTGATTACGATGAGGGGGATTTTGAGATTGTGTAAAAAGGTCAGTTAAATCGACCCCCATCGGCATCACATGGATAGGCAATGAATCCTCCGAAAGGCGCAATACTTCTTTTTTCAGTGCGTTGCTGACCACGGTACAGACATCAACATTTCTGAATACAAATTGCTTTATTTTTTTAAACAAACGTCCCTTCAGTCCATAGACGTCAGCGCCGTGCGCAGTACAGATGATCTTTGGGGCACATTTAACCATTCGGCAGGCGATAACAGCAATCAAAGTCTGTGGAATAACCCAATGAGCATGTATGACCTTTGGTTTTAGGCGTGCAATTAAGTGAAGCAAGGAGGCTAATTCAAACAAGATAAAAAAAGGGATCTGTAGGTATAAAAACGAATTGTGTTTCAAATTGCTAAGAATGCCACCTTGATAGGCCAGTTTTTGATATTTCTCAAAAAAATATTTAAATCTGACAACATTCAGGTTATCCAGCTTTTCATATTTTCGCGCTCCGTGGCAATGGGGCGCCAGTACGGTAACATCGAAAGAATCTGAAAGCTTATGAGCAAGTTGATAAACAAATGGGGGATCGGTATCTTTGGGCCAGCGTGGGAAGCTTGAAGTCAAAATCAGAATGGGGGATTTTTTCACTATTATTTATTTTCGCTTTCACGGTATATCATCTGGCTAATTTGTTCTGAGACAAGCCCGATCATAAAGATGATGACCGCCGACGTAAATAACAATGCGCTCATGTTGGTGAATCGGCCTGAGCTGAAATAGGTATAAGCATAATAGCTCAATCCTAATATGAAGGTTCCACAACTAACGGGGAGAAAAACTCTAAATGGTGAAAAAATCGTACATATTCTAATAATGATCAAGAAAAATCGAGTCCCATCGCGAAATATCTTTATATTACTTTTTCCGCTTTGTCGGCGCATAACTTCTACCGGTACATATTTCAGCGATAATCCACTCCGTAATATGCAAAGAGTGGATGTCGTTGGGTAAGAATAGGTATTGGGTAGAAGATATAAAAATTTGCGCATAACATCGGCTTTGACCGCACGGAAACCGGAAGTAAGATCACGAACGGGAAATTTTGCAACATATGTGGCAAAAGCGTTGTAAAAAATATTCCCTAAGCGACGAATGAGTGAAGCTTGGTATAACCCTTTTCGGGTACCCACCACCATATCAAACTCCGGGAAACGGTTCAGCAATTTATCTATATCGTTCGGGTCGTGCTGACCGTCCGCATCCATGAATACGAGGATATCCCCATTGGCATTACGAATACCCGTTTTGACCGCAGCGCCATTGCCAATGTTGTAGGGGTGACGAATCGTAATTGCGCCCGCCTCCCTGGCTTTCTGTTCCGTTTGATCAGTTGAACCGTCGTCTACCACAATAATCTCAAACTCTGGATATAGACATACTATTTTTTCAACTATTTCACCGATTGTAGTTTCTTCGTTAAAACAGGGTATGATGATGGATACAGGGGTTTTTCTCATTTTTTAATGACTTCCATAAGAATGACTAATTTATAACTTATCGTTTATTTGCCGCAATTTGTATCCGTCAATATTCTTTTATGACAAAAAGATAATAACCATTGTTTGCCATAATTTCTTGAATATGTTGTCTCCAAAATTTTTGTAACGCATCTCTTTTATCATGGTCTAATGCTTGCCGTGTCCAGTTGTGAAAAAGATCCCAGCGTATCACGAGATGGGTGATACCATGACTGCGAAGAACAGACAGAACATCATCTGGCGAAGGTTTTCCCCTGAGGCTTTCTCCTAAAATTCCTTCGCTGAAAACGATCTCACGATCAAAATAATACATCCGCTGACCCACAAAAAGTCCGAGTATCCTTGCATCTGGTGCCAGATTGTCATTGATATATTTGATCAGCAAATATTCGGGCCATCGTTCAGAAATATAGGTATCACGTGTCACTTCTCCGTTAAGATATCCTAACGGTTCCACTTTTCGGAATCGATCGACAAAATAATTCGCATTATAGCCAAGCATCAAGAGAATAGCCAGACTCAAAAGTAACTTTAATAAGGTTTGCAAGCTCGGAGCACAATTCTTTCGAATATATTCCCAGGAGCGGAAGATCCCAATCATAGCCAGAATGACAATAGCAGGAAGAGCTGGAAGGATATAGCGAATGCGGACCGGAGCGGTAAAAAAAGCGATTAGGATAAATAAGATACTGAACCCGCACCATATGCGTTGTTCAATTTTTATGGTGGCCGGCAACGTCCCCAATGGAAGGAAACCGGCAATGGAAAACACCAGAAGGAAAGGATTCAGCTTGCCATCGAAGTGACGCGGACTGTCGTCTCGGCCTTCATAGAAAATCCTCAACGGCATCAATGCCATATAGCCCAATGACTCCTTGAAAACCAAATGACGAACGACCATCGTTCCGGAAGTGTCCTGCACCATGGTCGCTGTTCGGCTCCACTCAGGGTCCGAGCTGTCCTCCGTATTGAATACCCTATTGAACATCGGATAAATCGGATTTTGTTTCAAAATCGTGTTGCGAATCATCCATGGCGAAAAAACGATCAAGGCCACCCCGACGAAACACACGGTTGCAAGAATTACTGACCGTAGGCTTCCACGGGGCGAAACGATTCCTGCATCGGTGAGCTGATCGCTTTTCGTTCCTTCGCTTAGTCTTTGCTGTAAAAGCTTCTCACCCTTATCCAATCTTGATCGCAGATACGGCACCATCAGGGATAAAATAGCAAGGATTACCAGCGCATTGTATTTCGTACCCAGTGCCAGTCCGCACCATACACCGCTCCAGATAAGGCAGCGCATTTTGAATCCGGAATCTATCCAGCGAAGGACCATATAAATTGAGGCAAACCCAAAAAAAGCCACGCCAAGATCGACGTAGACCTCGGACGCCAGGCGAACGACGATCGGTGTCGAAAGCCAGAGCAATGCCCCCAGCATACCGAACACGCTGCCCATCCGGGGCTTTAAATAGTGATACGTCAATCCGGCAGTTAACAGCGCAAAAAACAGATGAATATATTTCGGTGCGATGTCGTTTCCGAAAGACAGAACCGCGAGGTAAAGCAGGTCCAGATTCATGGGGTAATAGGAAAACGGGATATCCGGCAACTCGACGATACCGCCATGCTTTATAAACAGCTTGGGGATAGCGAGATGATGGGTTAAAGCATCGCGGCTAACGGGCGGAACACTGGCGGTCAGAACGATCCCGACGATCAACACGAAAAGTGCCAAAATCAAGCCCAGCAAGACAACTTGTGGGACACGATTGGGCTTCTTTTCAATAAGTGCTCCCATCCCCCTAATTTCCGCTCGATGGTTTTCGGGCCGTCAGCTTAAATGCCCAGCAAAATCGTTTAAGAAACGGTATGCGGGCAATTTTTTCATCCAGTTGTATGAGCGTTTCCATTCTGGTTTCCGATATCGACAACGGCAGAATGTCCGGGAAAGCCGCAGGATATGCAAAAAATCCGAAGTAGTTGAACTCAATGATCTCCAAATAGGATTCAATTTGGCGGATAAGGTCGATTGGACGAATGGATCGATGCAGGGAACTGAAGTGGTTGTCACGATTTTTTAGAATGTATTTCAAGGCCCGCAAGGGGCTGAGATTCGGATCTACCAAAACGGCAACACCGCCGGGCTTTATAATACGTGCAATTTCGGCTGCGGCAGATGCCATATCAGACAAGTGATGCATTACCCCTTTGGCCATGACGCCATCAAAACACCCGTCTTTGAAGGGCAATTTTTCAGCATCCCCCAGCACGACCGGCATTTTTTTGCGCTGGGCGAACCGAAGCATACCGTCTGAGATATCGACACCGATCAGAGACCGCTGTTGATTCTTTAAAAGCAGCACTTCCTGAATCCATCCGGTGCCGCATCCTAAATCGAGCCACAAACCTTTGTCTGGTGCTGACGCCAGCATCTTTTCGGCCCACCATACGTGATAGCGTTGCGAATGTAGGCAATGGTAACGTTCGCTTTCGTATGCCGCCGACACACGGTTTTGGATGTCAATTTCCTGTAACTGCCTCTCACTCTTCATACATGTAACGCTCACGACGCATCACGCTGATCTGGTCCACCACCAGACCGAAAAAAAAGATCATGAGAGCCGCCAGCAAGCACAGCAGGGCCCCGTTGGCCAGGGTCAGCCGAACTGTCGCGATCACGTATGCGCCGTAGACCACGCCCAAAACCGCCAATGCGATCGAGACCGGTATAAAGATACGCAATGGGCTGAACAGCACCACCAGTCGCAAGATAAGCATCAATACAGTGAAGCCGTGACGCACCTGCCGAACCGTGCTGGTTCCAACTCTTTTCCGAGTCTGGATGGGGACGAATTTCACGAGGAACCCCATTTTCATCGCTGCGACCGTCGATGTGGATGTGAACGAAAAACCTTCGGGCAGCAGGTGCAGAATTTTTCTTATAAAAGAGCGTCGAAAAACACGCATACCCGAATTAATATCCGATATCTTATTGCCAACAATGAAATTGGCCGCATGTGTCAGGATCCATTTACCGGGGACTCTGAATAAATCGATGCGGCTGCCCGCAGCCCTTTCGCCGATCACCATATCGAGATCGGAAATCTCTTCGTACAACCGCTGCAGGTCTTCCGGACGGTGTTGGCCGTCTGAATCGTAAATTGCCAGCAGTTCGCTTTCCGAGGCGCGGATACCGGTTTTCAAGGCCGCCCCGTAGCCGCGGTTGTATGGATGATGTATCACGCGCAACCGGTTGGTATAATATTCAAGAATTGCCTCTGTACCGTCGTTTGAGCCATCGTTTACAACGATCAAGTGCCAGCCATTCTGCTCAATGAGCGGCAGAAGTTCATCCAACGTGCCGCGAATCGCTTCTTCCTCGTTATAGACCGGAATAATGACGGTCAGATCTCTCATCGAGGGTCACTCCAGATATACAACCTAAGAATAGATGGGTTTCGCTAATGGCGTCGTCATCGCCGAATGAAATCGGGCGGTGTTCCCCTATCAGCCATTATCGTATTACGTGAATACCTTGCCTGAACAGAATAGCCACCTTGGTTATACCTGTTCTAAAGAAACGTTTTTTACCTCCTGCCGATTGGGCAGGCGCATCCAAAAAACCGCACTTATTAAACCGACGCAGACAATGTAAACTAAATTATATAAAAACGCAAAACTCAGGGCACTGGCAGGTGATATGCCAAAACGCCCCAGAAGGAATATAAATACCGCTTCGCGTGTGCCCAATCCGGCAATCGTCACAGGGATGAAACCAACCAGGATGGCGATGGAAACAATCATTGCAACGGTTAAATAATCAAGTCCTAATCCGATGGCACGAGCGATAAAAAAAGTCTGAAGAAAGTAGATGGCGTAACTAGCGGCTGTCATTATCAACATGTATGCAATTTGGCGCGATAGAAGCTGTCCAGCTTTCTGGCTGAAAGATGCGAACGCTTCCCCCCGTTTTTTGCTGAGACGGTTCGATATAATTTTCCTTACCATCCCTGCCCTACCGCTCGATTGCCAATGATATAATATCAACCAGGGCGATAGCGCTGCCGCGATGCAGATTAGGCCGGTGGTCATCAGTGATTGGAATCCAAGCCCTAAAGGATAAAGGCTAAAAAGCGCAACCATCATCAAACAGTATAAGTCAAGACAACGGTCCGCGATAACACTTGGGAGCGCTTGACTAATGGATGCCCAACCTCTTTGTTTCAAAAAAAAGGCTTTGGCAATTTCTCCCAATCGGCCTGGTGTCAGCAAGCCGATATAAATTCCTGCGAAGTAAAACGATAAAGCGTACCTAAAAGGGCAGTGGATCGCCTGTCGGGTTAACATTCTCTGCCAACGAAAAGCCCGCAAAGCGACTTGGGGAAAGATCAGGATAATTGCAGCTGAGAGTAACACAGGGTCGCTTAACTTGAGCTGCCTCCAGACCTCTTCAAGATCAACGTGATAAAGAATAACTGCCAACAAAATTAAGCCGATTGCCTTTAAATATTTCCCCCCCTTCATTTTAGGCATCTTTCTTCCGTTTACATGTTTTTAAAGTTGGAAAAACATTCAAGGTTGGCACGTCGAATATTTAGGTTAATGCATCCCGGCAGGAAATTTCAACCCGCAGAAAGTTTAATAGTTCTGCGATTCAATGGATCACCTTGCGAATTATTTCCGGTGGTATCTGTGCCAGATACACATTACCCTCAATGACATAGGCGGGTGTCCCTGTTATGTCCAGTTTCATCCCGGCCCATATATCTTTTGCTAACAACATCTGCAGATCAGTCCTTTCGCTCAGGGCTTTTCGCATACCGGACAAGTCAACACCTGTCTGCAGGGCAAGCTCTCTGAGATCGACTTCTTCCCTTTTCGAACCTTTTTCAAATAGAATATCATTCACTTGCCAAAATTTTCCCTGTTCATTGGCGTAAAGCGCTAGAATGGCCATTTTTCCTGAACCATTGTGGAAAGGCTCCTTCACGAGAGGATTGATGGCATGGTCCATGGGAAAATGCCGATGCACTATTCGGATATCGTCGGGATAACGGGCAACAAGTCTACGCAAATAGCGATGCATCTTTCGGCATTGGAAACAAAGGTAATCCGTGTACTCCGTGATTTCCAGCTTCGGATGGGAAGCGCCTATCCAGGGATGTCCGTCATCGGTAATACCGGTAGCCAGAGTTCCCAACGGTAGTTCGGCACTATACTGCCAATATGACGGAAAGGCGATAATAGCCACAAGCATCATCGAAAAAATGAGGCCGGCACTCCATCGTGTTATTGAATTGCGCCACAGCAGGAGGATGTCTTGCCTTAGGCCTATGCATAACGAGGGGAGATAAAATCGCTTGCGAATGATCCAGATATAAAAAAGTAACAGCAGGTTTATGCCGTAGCTCAGGATGCACATGATGCAGTAGCTGTGGACATAATAGGTAGAAATGAACGCCAGAACGACGCTATAGAGACTGAAGAACAAAGCGATCAGTTGAAGAACCGCCCAGCCGTTCTTTTGGCGATGCCATTCCCCCTTTGCATTGACGAGCATCAGTAAAAATACGAGGTAGCCCAAAACGCCCCATACGGGCACCGGTACTCCCAAGAGAATGGAATAAGGGCTTTGGGAAACCGTGTCACAATTAATGGACTTGCTGATGGCACAAAAACTGCTGTAGCCTATATCTGTATAGACGCGATAATGGGATATCGACAAATAGATGGAATCGGCAAATCCACCAACCGAGAGGATGAAAGCCGGCCAAAAATAGACTGGAAAAGGATATGCTTTTATTTTTTTTTCATTTTTCAAGATGCAACGCCGCTCCTGATTTTACCAATGCTGCTTTCAAATTGTTGGTTGGCTTCGGCCTATCTCATTGATATGCTCTCGTATAAATTTTCTTATTCTAATCGGATTTCCGATTTCATTTACCGAATCATTTAAAATAACAGCGATGGCGTCAATCGGAAAACGATTAAAAATATCCTTCATAATTCGGTTGGCTTTTCTCTTGTCACGACGTTCCAAGTGATTCTCCAGAATGCAAAGCATGACCATCAGGTCTCCGGGAGCAGCCCGGTAAGCCCGCCTTAAAAACCAGGCGCCCTTGTCCGGAAGGCCCATTTGCGTCAGTGCAATCCCAATTTGAAGGTTAGCGGATCGGCTGGTGGAATCAAGCGCCAGCAAACGCCTTGAAATCGATAGGGATTCTTTCAAAAGATGTTGCTTAAGCAGAACAAATCCTTTTAAATTCAGCGCATGCCTGTCTTCCGGATTATTTTCGATCAGCCAGTCCAGATGATCGGTAGCCCGTTCAAATTGACCGATCTCCGTGTAGGCAACTGCAAGATTATAACGGGATTTAGCCGTTTCCGGCAAAATCGCCAAGGCCTTCTCATAATGCGCAATGGCGCTATCATAGTCCTTCTTTTTAAAATAAATCGTTCCGATGTTGGTCAAGGCCATGATATCAAAATGTTTTCGACGCGGCGGTTGCAATGACATGCTGTTCTTGTAAAGAATGATAGCCTGTTCATAACGTCCCCGGCGTTCGAGGTCTTTTGCCAGGTTGAAGACCGGTCGTGCCCTACCCGGCGCTTTGCGATGGGTATCGTTCCATAGGCTCGCTTCACTCTGCCAATCCTGGTTACGGGTATACGTTCCGGCTACGAGCAAAACGATGATCAAAAAAGGGAAAATCTGAAGCAACAAAACCAAATTGCGACTTCTTGATTTTAATAGGTTTTTTAGATCGATAAACCCCGCGGCAAATGGTAAAAATATGAAGATCGAAGATAGATAATTTCGATGCTCAAACACCATTTCGAGGGGGAAAATAGAGGATTCGATGGCATGATTGAGGAAGAAAAACAAAATTGCAAACGCTACAAGCGGCTGCTTGCGCACCAATAATAACCCTGTGCCTATTAAAATTCCGACAATAAGAAAGGCGGGTAAAGTGGTCCAGGGGTTCAACATACTGGTGGATACCGCGAAATCATGTTCTAAGGAAAGTCGTTGGGGAATTGGGTAAAAAATCAGACTAAGGTAAAAAAGAAGTACCCTGGGTTGGGTGAATGCCCGTTCCGCAAGTGAAAAGGGCCGCATCTCATAGGATCGCGCCAGGATATGGACAAGATTCCTGTCCGACCAGTAAAAATAGATTGCCACAGAGATGACGGTGAAAATACTCCCCGCGATGAATACACCACCCAGTCGCCGGTTGATATAGGGTTCTGATTTTTCGCTGAAAAACAGCCATTCCATCAATACAATTGCCAATGGGACGGTTGCGGCATTCCCTTTTGTTCCCAATGCCAATATAAATGCTATCCCGACGCCTATTCCCCACATGATCTTCCATCGAACGGGCAAGCTCAAGCGCAGTTTAAGGTAGGCGATCAAAGCGACCATATAAAAGAATGTCGTCAGGCTGGCCATCCGCTGGACGATATAGGTAACGGCTTGCGTCTGGATCGGATTGAGCGCCCAAAGCAAACTCGCTCCGAGGGCAATGGCATGGATGTGAGCACGATGTCGATCCGGAAACCCGGGTGTGGCGCCAAGCAAAACGATAAACGAATATAACAGCCATGTATTAAAAATGTGGATAATCAGGTTAATCAGGTGAAAGCCGGCCACGTTGGCACCGTGCAAATACCAATTGAGGGCGAAGGACAGGTTGGCCACGGGGCGTGAAAGGTTGTTGCCGTGTGCTTGATCGACGCCTATCGCCTGTGAGAGGGACGCCATATTCCATTCTGTCATTTGTATCGCTGGATTGTTGAGGATATTGGGATAGTCGTCCATGTGCCAGGAGGCATTGAAGGAGTTGCCGTAAGCCGCCAGCAAAAGCGCGAGAATAAGCAGCAGGGTCCTTGGGCGCGTATTGTTCATCACCGAAAGGCGGGGGTCATCCATGGCACCACTTTCGTCCCATCTGTTTTAAAACCTATCGGAAATGCTGTGATTGATTTCAAAATCAATAAGACAGGCTCTAATAAAAGGGCCAACGATATTTCTATCGTATAGTCGCACACCGTTCGTAGTCGTTGTCAGAAGTCTGTCAATGATACCCAGCGGCACCTGCAGAAGGAGTTTCCGGGTATAATCCTCGGCGACAGTTGGCTGATCCTCTTTTAAGCTGAGATCAATCAGGCACAGCCGCGGCGTCGGATTGTTCGGGGCCAGTCGAATCGCCGTTTCAAGTATTTTCGCCGCCGCCCTATTGTGGCCCAATCGGCCCAACGCCACCCCGAGGTTTGTCAATGTGTTCACGTCATCCGATTTCTGAGCCAACGCATTTTCGAGAAGTCGCCGCGCTTCTTCATTCGAGCCCATCTGCAAGCGGATCAGTCCGGCCGTATTGAGGTAATAGGGATGCCGTGGGTTGTATTCCAATAGTATCATCGCGTTGTCTAAGGCCCGTTGGTATTCACCTTCGGACAACAAGGAAAATATCAGGTTGTAACGCGCAATTTCATGCTCCGGGAAGATCGCAAGCGCACGCCGAAAATGGTCGATGGCCAATCCCGTTTTATGGGTCTTTTGGAACAGCACCCCCATATTCGTCAACGCCAGGGCGTGTACGCGTTTGGGTGCGGGGTCATATAAATTCAGGGAATGGGCGTAGAGTTTTAGGGCCAACGGAAAATTACGGCGTGATTCATGATAAGCAGCCAACTGCAGGTACGGTCGTGCGGTATGCGGTGCTTTAACCAAAACGTCTTCCCAGAACAGTTTTTTGTTATGCCACATACTGTTGCGGCTGTGCGTGGCCCATCCCAAGGCGATAAAAAGTAAAATCGTCCCCGCCACGATGACGCCGCTTTGGAAACGCTTTTGTGAAATAGTGGCATTGATGCCTTTTTGCAAGGCAGCCGCCACCGGGACGAACAAAAACATGCTGGGCAAGTAATTGCGATGCTCGAATACCAGTTCCAACGGTATAACGGTCGATTCAATCAAGTGGTTTAAAAAATAAAATAAAATCGCCAGTGCAATCAAAGGGGCTCTTCGGATGGCAAGCAGTCCGGCGCCAATAATCCCCAGGATACCGATCAGGGACGGTATGGTTGTCCAGGGTTGCAAAAAAGATGTTGATATCGTGATTTCATGAACAAGTGAGAACCGCCCGGGCAAAGGCCAAAAAATCTGGGACAAATAAAGCCATAGAACCCGGGGTTCGGTAAGGAGCCTTTCGAATAACGTAAAAGGGCGCCCCTGGTAAGCGCGTGGGAAATAGTCAATGGGATTGCCTTTCCAGATCCACAAGAAACCAAGACAACCAACCAGTAGCAACCCACCAATGCCAAGGGTCATCCATATGATCCGCCGCCGGACGTCAGGCATTTTTAAATCCTGAAAAAACAGGACTTCCACTAACCAAAGCGAAGCCGGTAAAAGGGCGGTGTTGAGCTTGGAAGCCAGCGCCAGAAGGTAGCATAAAACACAACCGGTAAAAGCAACGATCTGGTACCTGCAATTTTCTGACCGACGACCGGCACCATAAAAATAGATCGCCGCAATGAAAAAAACGGCTGCCAGGGAGGTGGAACGCTGCACGATGTAAGTAACCGCCTGCGTTTGAATGGGGTGCAAGGCCCACAGGACGGTGGCCGTCAAAGCGATAAATCGGGTTTTCTCGTCCTTCCAGTATCGGCAGTTCCCCGAATTGAGCAGCATCCTGATGGTCTTGAAAAGGATCAAAGCTGCAAAAAAGTGAATCAGCAGATTGACCACATGGTATCCGGTAACGTCGTCTTCGGAAAATAGCCAATTCAACCCGAAGGTCATCATGGTTAAAGGACGATGCAGATTTTCGTTGTAATAAACGCTTTTCAGGAGTTCAGACGGGACAAAACCGGTCAGATGGACGGCCGAATTATTGACGATACGCAGGAGATCGTCAAAATACCATGGGACTTGGAGGGTGTTGCCATAACAGATGAAAACCAAACCGAACAACAATAGCGGTGCGATGGCAGTTCGGCCTGAAGATTGTTTTTCATTATACATTACAGCGAACCTGTTTCTATCGAGATTTTACAAGAAAACCGTTCCCAAAAGGGCGGGTTTTCTCCAACAACTATACTTATCTTTTATTATCAGGAACCGTTATAAGATCAAGTTTTTTAAAGAAAAGCCCTGCTGTTACTCTTTCTGATTTTTCCCGGTCGAGTTTACCGACGCATCCGAAAGGCAGACGCCATAAAAAAAAGGGGGAGGCTACGTAGCCTCCCCCTTCAATAAACGTCTGTCAGGTAACGCTGAGAATTACTCCATGACGATGGTGTACACGCCAGCACCACTCCAGCGGCTGTCGCCAGCCTGGTAATTGGCAGGGCAACGGTTATCAGTGTCTGTAATGGTAACGGTAATTTCGTTGATGGAGCCGGAGATTGCGCCCGTGTTACTGTTAGACATGGTGATGCCGATAGTAGCAGGATCGGTAGGAACATTGTTATTGCCCGGAATCGAGTAGTAGTCCGCCAGGCCGGCCATGACGGCCTGCGCGTCTGACTCGGCAGCGGAGCAATAGGCCTTGTTGCGATAGGCAATGAAGTTGGGGATGGCGATCGCGGCCAGGATACCGATGATGGCGATGACGATCATGAGCTCGATCAGGGTGAAACCTTCTTTGTTGCTTCTCAGTTTCTGCAGCATGGTTTTTCCTCCTCTAAAGGTGTTAAAAAAGAACTTAAAATTGGGTTGACGAATGTTAGCTACCGCTGATTTTAAGATGGCGCTTTTTCGCGCCGTTTTAACCGCATTCGTTGGACAGGGATAAAGCAATGAGCATGCCAGCTATCGGCAATAATTTTCGTTTTTATTTATCACATCGTATTTATTGTATAATCCGGATGGGTACGCCTCAGGCGCCATTTCGAAGTCTGGCGGCTAAGCCAGGGATTTGACAGAATTTGTCAGGGGATTGACATTTTCTGTCATGGTGTAATTTTTTATGCACTACTTTACCCTATAAAAATTATATCCGCTTAACATATAAGGCAGTTATGATGTATTAAACAGCCTGCAGGGTCGTTAAGAAACTATACGATGGACGCTTATGAGGTGAGGCACGAGAGGTTAATTTGGATCATCTTTTACCATTGTCAAGATCGTGCGCGCAAAATGATCCTATAGAAAAGCGGCCATTCCGCAAGTCAGGCATGCCTTACTTGTCGTCGGCCATTTTCCCCAGCCGATGGCGGAAGGAGCGGAATGTGATGCCCAAGAGCTCCGCGGCGCGATTTTTGTTGCCGTCGGCGATTTCCAGGCCTTTTTGGAGGTAGGCGTACTCGATTTCCCGCAAAACGACATCCAGCGCGATCCCCTTGGCCACATCGTCCAGGTCGTAGCGTTTGCCCTCGACCCCCTCGATCCAGCGCCGCTTGTGCACCGACAGCGCCAGGCTTTCCGGCAGGATGATGTTGGTGCTGGTCAGGGCCACCGAGCGTTCCATGAGGTTTTCCAGTTCCCGCACATTGCCCGGAAAATCGTATTTATTCATCAAATCAACGGCATAGGAGGATAATTTTTTAATTTCCTTGCCCATCTCGCGGGAATATTTATCCAGGAAATGCTGGGCCAGCGCCTTCAGATCCCCTTTTCGCTCCCGCAGGGGCGGCACCTTGATCTCGATGACGTTCAGGCGATAGAACAGATCCTCCCGGAACCGTCCTTCG
Source organism: Desulfobacteraceae bacterium (assembly GCA_014237395.1). Lineage (GTDB taxonomy): Bacteria > Desulfobacterota > Desulfobacteria > Desulfobacterales > UBA5852 > JABZFP01. The sequence continues at coordinate 61,243 of JABZFP010000004.1, forward strand.
ATGACTTCCTTGGCCAGGTTCTTGTTGGTGGCCGAGATGATGCGGCAATCCACCTCGATGTCTTCATTGCTGCCCACCGGCTTGAACGACTTTTCCTGGACCACCCGCAGCAGTTTGACCTGCAGGGCCATGCTCAACTCGCCGATTTCATCAAGAAAAACCGTTCCCTTGTGGGCGGCCGCAAACAAGCCCTTTTTATCCTGGGTGGCTCCGGTAAACGAACCCTTCATATGACCGAAAAGCTCGCTTTCCATCAGGTTTTCCGGGATGCCGCCGCAGTTGATCGCCACGAAGGGCTTGACCGACCGCTCGCTTTCATCGTGAATGGCCCGGGCGATCAATTCCTTGCCGGTGCCGCTCTCACCCGTGACCAGGACATTGGTGCGCGTCGGGGCAACCTGCCGGATCAGGTTGAAAATATGCTCCATGGCCGGACTGTTGCCTACGATCTTGCTGAAATGGATGTTTTTTTTCAACTGATCATCAACGGACTCTTTTTCGTGTTCGAGGGTTTTCAGTTCCAACGCGTTGGTGACCGTGGCCTTGAGTTCATCGTTGTCAAACGGTTTGGGGACGTAGTCGTAGGCCCCTTCATTCATGGCTTCCACCGCCACTTCGGTGGTGACATAGGCCGAGATCATGATGACAACGGTGTCGGGGTTCTTGGCTTTGGAAGCCCGCAATACATCGAGACCGGTGATGTCGCCCAGACGAATATCGCAGATCATCAAATCATAACGGTCCTCACCCAGCATCTCCACCGCCCGGGTGCCGGATTCAGCGCACGTCACCTGGTAACCCTCCTTGGTCAGGAGGTATTCCAGCAATTCCCGCATGCTCAGTTCATCGTCCACAACAAGGATGTGATACGCCGGTTTCGCCATGATGGGTCAGGGTCCTTTTTTTATGACAGGGCGTTGTAAATATGGAAGGCCTTGGGTGGGCGCATACGGCCCGAAACACGCATATATCCCAACAAACGTAACTCGAACTAAGTCGTCGTAAGCTCGTAAACGACCCGCCCCCCGACGATGGTCATGACAGCCCGCCCTTTGACCGGCCAGCCATTGAAAGGGCAATTGCGGCTCAGCGAAACAAACTGTTCAACGTCGATCGTGTATTCCAAATCCGGTTTAAAAACGGTCACATCAGCGGCCATTCCGGTTTGCAGTCCATAATCGCGACCCAGTATGCGGGCGGGTCCGGTGGCCATCAACTCCACCAGGCGCGCCATGCTGATCACGCGCTCATGGACCAGTGTGAGCGCCAGCGAAAGGGATGTTTCCAGACCGATGATGCCGTTGGCGGCCTGGTCGAATTCCACCATTTTTTCGATGCTCGAATGGGGTGCATGATCGCTGGCGATGGCATCCAGGGTGCCGTCCGCCAGTCCCTCGCGAATGGCGTCGCTGTCAGCCTGCGTGCGCAGGGGTGGATACATTTTGGTATTGGTGTCGTATTCCTGAACGGCCTCGTCGGTCAGGGCGAAATAATGCGGTGCGGTTTCAGCCGTCACGCGCAGGCCGCGCGCTTTGGCCTGGCGGATAACCTGCACGGCCTGCGCCGTGCTGACATGGGCGATGTGCAGCGCCCCGCCGGTGAGCTCGCTCAGGGCGATATCCCGCATGGCCATGACGGATTCAGCCGCATTGGGAATGCCGGACAATCCCAGGCGCGTGGCTACCGCCCCCTCGTTCATGGCACCTCCATCGGATAAATCGGGATCCTCGCAGTGGGAAATGACCGGCAGTCCAAACCCGCGGGCATACTCCAGGGCGCGCCGCATCAACAGGCTGCTGACAATCGGTCGCCCGTCATCACTGAAGGCCACGGCGCCGCATTGTTTCAATTCAGCGAATTCGGTGAGCCCCTCCCCTCTCAGGCCCGGACTTACCGCCGCCACCGGATAGACGCGGGCGGCCGCCGCCTGGCGTGCCTGAGCGAGGACAAACTCCGTGATCTGGCCACAATCATTGACCGGGACCGTATTGGGCATGGTACAGACCGCCGTAAAACCGCCGGCGGCGGCCGCACGGCACCCGGAGGCAATGGTTTCCTTGTATTCGTGACCGGGCTCACGGAAGTGAACGTGAAGATCGATCAGTCCCGGCGTCACCACCATGCCAGCCGCATCCACCACGCGGCAGCCGGCCGGTGGGGCTTCACTGCCCTCACCATGGGTGAGTCCGGCAATTTTCCCGTCCTTTATATAAAGGTCAGCCACCCCGTCGCAATGCCCCGGGTCGATGACCCGTCCGCCCCGAATCAGCAGATCCATGTCACTTGCCTCCCAGCACCAGATAGAGCAACGCCATACGCACGGCGACACCGTTGGTAACCTGGTCCAGAATGACGGAATAGGGTCCGTCCGCCACCTCCGGGGCGATTTCAACCCCCCGGTTCATGGGCCCCGGGTGCATGATCAGCACGTCACGTTTGGCCTTCTGCAACCGCTTCAGATTGAGCCCGTAGACGTTGGCATATTCCCGCTCACTGGGCATGAGAAAACGCTGTTGCCGCTCTTTCTGGACCCGCAGCATCATGATGATGTCGGCCTCGGGAATCGCCTCGTCCAAATGGTCGACAACCTTGGCCCCCAGTGCCTCGATTCCCATGGGCATCATTGTCGGCGGTCCAGCCAGCATTACCGTGGCCCCCATTTTCTGAAAACCGATAATATTGGAGCGCGCCACCCGGCTGTGGGCGATATCCCCCACAATCAGCAGTTTCAATCCCTGGAGGCGTCCCTTTTTCTCCCTGACGGTCATCATGTCCAGCAGGGCCTGGGTCGGGTGGGCATGCATGCCGTCTCCGGCATTGATCACCCGGGCCTGACACATTTTGGCCAGCATATGCGGCGCCCCGGCGGAGGAATGCCGTATGACGATGATGTCCGGCTGCATGGCTTCGATATTCTGAATCGTGTCCAGCAGGGTCTCCCCTTTGACCACGCTACTGGTGGCTTTGGAAAACGACATACTGTCGGCACTGAGGCGCTTGGCGGCAATATCGAACGACGATTTGGTGCGCGTGCTGGGTTCGTAGAAAAAATGGACGACGGTCTTGCCCCGGAGCGTGGGAACCTTCTTGATCGCGCGTCTGGAAATCTCCTTCATCCGTACGGCCGTTTCCAGAATCTGTTTGATTTCTCCCGGAGACAGGGAGGCCATGTCGAGAATGTTTTTATTGCGCATAGCTCAAGCCCTTTGTGCAGGAAAGGTAGGACAAAGGCAGCCTATCAAAAAGCGTTCGCGTCGTTATGGTCGATCAGATCATGAATAAAAACGTTCGATTGCAGTTTGGAACAAGCTTGACCCATTAGAATGTGATGTCATTCAGAGACAGCCGTCACCGATGCGATGCGTGCCCATCCGGGTGACAGCACTTCCCGAATGCCGCAGCAATGTCAAACAGAAGCCACGCTAATGTAATATGTCCCCGAGACGGCGCCACCGCACGCCGAAATCATCGCTGTCCCATGACCAGTAAATCATAAAGGCCTTGCCTCTCAATTTGTCGAAGTCGACAAAACCCCAGAAGCGGCTGTCGTTGCTGTTGTCGCGGTTGTCACCCATGACGAACAGATTGTCCGGCGGAACCGTGATCGGGCCAAAATTGTCACGGGGCGGGTATTTCTGCCGGATCGTATACGCATCTTTGTGCACCGCAAAAGGATTTTCCTCGGGTTGGCCATTGACGAAGACCTCTTTATCGCGGCATTCGACCACATCCCCCGGGAGGCCGACCACGCGCTTGATGTAGTCCACCTTGGGATCGCCGGGGAACTTGAACACCACGATATCACCCCGCTGGGGGTCCTTGACAGGAACGATCGTCTGGTTGCTGAACGGCATTCGTATGCCGTACATAAATTTGTTGACCAGGATGTGGTCCCCGACAAGCAAGGTGTCTTCCATCGAACCGGAAGGAATTTTAAATGCCTGGACAATAAAAGTGCGGATAAAAAGTGCCAGCAAAATCGCCAGCAGGATGGCTTCGATATTTTCCCGAAGTCGTGATTTTTTCACGGTCGCAAGCTCTTTGTCATGAAGCGAGGCAGTGGATTTCAATGGTTTGGAAAATCCTTCCTATTTTATAAGCCGAAGATCCGGTGACAGGATCACATCACAGCGGTCAGCCCAACGCCGGCGTGATACACGATGCCAGCCAAAATTCCGGCAGCGACATCGTCCGCAACGATGCCGATGCCACCGGCAAGGTGCCGATCCAGCCACCCCACCGGAAACGGTTTGAAAACATCGAACAATCGAAACAGGATAAAAATGATAACGGCGCTGGCCGCCGTCAGAGCCACCCCCAGACAAGCGATCAGGATGCCGGCGATTTCGTCGATGACGATCATTCCGGGGTCTTTAGCGCCGATGAGGCGCTCGGCTTTGTGTGCGATCCACACGGATATCCCGCAGAAGCTTATCGTGAACAAGGCCTGCCAACCGATAGGCCACCCGGAAAGACACCATGCCAACAAAAGGCCGATCAGGGAACCGAATGTGCCGGGAGCCACCGGTATCTTCCCAATGTTACAACCCGTTGCACAAAAAAGAATCCATCGATCCCTGAAAAGCATGGCCCGTCTCTATATCCCGCGCTGATATTTGTCAATGGTCAGTTGGCGGCTTCGGCTGTGGTTTCTCTATGGCTGCCGCTTCCCCGGCAATCCGCTCATAGGCACGGCGAATGGAGATGTCCTGCTCGCGTGCCACACGGCGGCAGCTTTCGTATTCCGGGACCCAACGGATTTCGCCATCCGGCATGGCAATCCGCTTCAGGGCAACCCGGCCCACCGACAGTGAAAGTGACAACGTTTCCCTCGGCAGCATCCAGCGCCGGGCGGTCGAAACCCGCAGACCGATTGTGGTGGTCTCTTTAAAAATGACATCACGCAACGCGTTGATGTGAGATTCGTGACCCAAAACCTGGACCAGAGTTCCCGGCCGGTTCTTCTTCATATAAACCGGTATCCAACAGACATCCAAGGCACCGTTCGCAAAGAGCGCTTCCATCAGATAGCCGAAGATCTCCGGATTCATGTCATCGATTGTGGTCTCGATGAGGTGCACGGTGTCCACAAGATACCCATCCTGTTCACACCCCGGTGTCAGCGGATTTCCGATCATCACCCGCAAGAGGTTGGGGTGGCCCGGGTAATTTCGCTGCCCGGCGCCGTAGCCCACCGCCGCAATTTTCATGGCCGGTAGGGCACCGAAGTGCTCTCCCAGTGTTGCCATGATGGCGGCCCCCGTTGGGGTCACCAGTTCCCCCTCGATGTCCACGCCGTGAACCGGAATACCTTGCAACAGGGAAAGCGTTGCGGGGGCCGGTAACGGTAACCGACCGTGGCGGCAATCTACGAAGCCGCGGCCCTGGGGAAGAGATGATGCCATCACCCGGGTCACGCCAAGATGCGCCAGGCCCAACACGCTGCCAACGATATCCACAATCGAGTCCAAGGCGCCGACCTCATGGAAATGCACCGCATCGACGGCTTCTCCATGGATGCCGGCTTCAGCGACGGCAATTTTATGGAATATGGCCAGCGCCGTCTTTTTGACGGCTTCCGGCAGGCCACTTCCACCGATCAGTTTTTGGATATCGGCATAATGGCGGGAGGGGCTGCGGTCTTCGGCAACGACCTTGCAGTGCAGTGCCCGAATACCGTGCCGCTCAACCGGCGTCACCTGCAGGCTGAAAGGCTCGGTCAACAACAGCGACAAGTTATGCTCAAGTTTATCCACCGGAACGCCAAGATCGATCAGCGCCCCCAAGGTCATATCGCCGCTGATACCCGAGAAACAGTCAAAATAAGCCAGCACGCGTTCGCCTCCCCCAATGGATCATGCCGCCTTCAGGACGGATCGTAATCGGTACTTTCCTGGTAGATCGCCGTCACTTCAAGCACCATTTCGCAGGACTTGACCATGTCGGCCACGTCAACGTATTCGCGCACCGAATGCACATCCGTCATCCCGGTTCCCAGCACGCCGGTGTTGATCCCCTGCTGAAAAAAAACATTGGCGTCCGAGCCCCCGCCGGCGACCTGCAGGCGAAGCGGGCGGTTCAACCGTTCCGCCGCTTTGAAAGCCATTCGCACCACGGCGTGATGATCCGGAATATGGGTGCGTTGAAAATCGGGATGCACATCCACGCTGACATAGGGCAGGTCATCATCGCCACGATCAGGATAGGAGGTAGCCGCCGCTTGAAACGCGTCGATCATACGTTGGGTCACCTGCGCAAGCTTATCGTCGTCATGGCTTCGCACTTCACCGTCCACCTGGACTTTTTTCGGTACGATATTGATCGCATCGCCGCCTTTGATGACGCCCAGATTGCAGGTGGTTTCTGCGTCCAAACGCCCCAAATCGAGCGTGGCAATCGCCCTGGCGGCAATCAGGATGGCGTTGATCCCTTTTTCCGGCGCTGACCCGGCATGCGCATCGCGACCCACAACCGTAAATGTGAGCCGGTTGGCCGAAGGCGCGCGTGTCACGAGTCCATCCGGGTCGCGCGTATCCAGAACATATCCCTGGCGGGCGGAAATCAGCGACCAATCGAGATGCTTGGCGCCCAGAAGCCCGATCTCTTCGCATGTTGAAAAAACGAACTCCATGGGAGGGTGCGGCTTGCCGGATTCCTTGAGCACGCGCAGCATTTCAAGCAGGATGGCGATGGCGCTCTTGTCGTCCGCTCCCAAAATGGTCGTTCCGTCGCTGGTGATCCTGCCGTTCGTAAGAACCGGTTTGATGCCGCGCCCGGGTTCGACGGTATCCATGTGGGCACTGAAAAGAAGCGGCGCTCTGTCGTTGCTTCCTTTAACACGCGCAATCAGATTACCGGTATCACTGCCGGTTTGGGGGGCCGAACCGTCAAAAACGGTTTCCGCACCCAACAAATCCAATTGCTTCTTGAGATAGGCGGCCAGGCGGCTTTCCTCGCGCGATACGCTGTCGATCTGCACGAGGTCCATAAAGGTGTCCGTCATACGATGGACATTGATCATGATGTCATCCGATCATCTGATAAATCGTTTTATGGGTATCATTTCCTGGAATCCATGACGCCCCAATGTCGTTGGTGACAAGGCGATAGGGAATCGCGGTTTGAATGATTGACAAAAGTCCCTGTAAGCCGTTATAAGCGCTTGTATCGTGGAAGTGCGCAGCTACCTGGTGGGGCTCCCGGGCTTCAAACCCGGTGTGGGGCGTTAAAACCGTCCCGGGTGGGTTCGATTCCCATGCACTTCCGCCACGAAAAACAATAGTTACAATAACTTAGATATAGCTGTCAACATAGAAACGGGGACCAAACCGGGGCCAAACCCTGGTTACGATCCCCGTTTTTATTTTCGAACAAGCGGCAGCAACGCGGTCCATTCATTGACCTGGACATCCATCCGGTCCAGGATGTCAAAAAGGCCGTTAGAATCTACGAGTTAAACCGCGAAGGACTTCAAGGACTTCGGCGACTCATCTTTCGGGATCAAAGAATGCAAAATAAATAAAGATCCCGGCGCACCCGGCACTGGCCATCATCACACCAAAGACCGAAAGATCCACCAATTTTTCAGACAGGAAACCGTAGATACAAAGCCCGGTTCCCAGGAACAGCATGCCGGCAATGACCAGTTTAACCACAGCACTCATAGCCATCTCCTTTTTTCCACAATAGCCCCCCACGGATGTCACCGCGCCACTGCAGGCGTATCAAGCTCATCCCCTGCTGCATTCCTCTCAGAACACCTTCCGCGGAAAACCCATATCCGCCCAAATCTTAACCATCTATAGCGGATTGCCCCGATAAATGCAAAAGCCGATTGGCGATGGCAACCTGCCTGTTCGCATCTTCAATGGTCCAAAGGTTCCTTCATAGCCCTCAAGGATGCACCAGATTTCATCTCTCGCAGTGGCATATCCGTTTCATCGAACGCTTTGTGAATTCCTACTGCCCTGCTGACATTATTAAAGAATTATTGCTTGCGTTATTGTAAGCTTTCTTGCATTATATTTTTAATTATTTATATTTTTTATTTATTTTTTATTTATTTTTTTAATTTTTTATTGAATTCTATTTTTATTTATTATAAGAATTCTTACATGATTCAGAAAAAGACATTTTCAACCCGAGTGGATGAAAGCCGGATTAAAGCATTGAAGCATCTTGCCGTGGATACGGATAAATCCCTTGGTGTTCTTCTTGAGGAGGCCATCGCCGATCTTGTGCGTAAATACGAAAAGAAAGGGATCAGATCATGACGAGCACCATGGGAACGCAATGTGCGGGGAGGCTACAGGAGGCGAATTTCTGTTCTTTCTATGAAACGACGGATCACGAGTCGACACGCGGCAATGAAAAACGCCGTTCAATTCGACTTACCCACGAGGAACCGGTGATTCTGGAAACACAGGAAGGCCAACTGTTTGGGGCCGTCATGATGAACTACGGTAAAAATGGCCTCTATTTTGAATCTGACTTAAAGGCCCGGCGCGGAACCATTCTGCGCATTCGTAATGAATCCACCCTGGCAAGCCGAAACGGCGGGGGCTGTTGCGCCGAGGTACGCTGGTCAAAACCGCTGGGGGGCAGCCCTACCGAGTATGCCTTCGGAACCGGTGTCCGCTATTGCTGAACACCAATCGCAAACGCATCAACACATGTCCATCAAACGGCAGGAACCATGTGCAGCACATCACGTACCATCATAGTCCGCTTTTCCGTATCATGGCCCGCCCGGGGCGCGTTGCGGCCCCACCCCACCCCAACTTTTTAGTGGAGAATTGAACATTGAAAACAGAAAATGGAAACATCGACGCCGAAAAGGGAGTTGAATGTATTCAATCCATCTGTCTCAGTGAGAAATCAACGGAATGCGTTTGTCCAAAATGCGGCGCCCGTCATCGCGTCAAGCTGCTTTGGACCGGTCGGGGGGTTCCCCGCAAATTTTGTCCGATCTGCAAGCATTACTCCAACTCCATCAATGATTCTGATCCCTGCAATGTCAGTTCGATGTCAGTTTGATGGGATATTGAAGGGTGTAATTGGACGCGTGTAGGCCGCGTTTGCGTTCTATTCCAGATGCTTTTGGAACTGGGGAGCCCCCCTCTATTGGCCATTGGGGATACGTATTCGGGCTCGACGGCTGCCGAATCCACGGTTTCGTTTCGCCGTCCGACCCTGAAAAGTTTGCGGCTCCGGTTGCCCGGAGCCGCTATGGAGGAAGGAGATAAGATGAAAGCAATATGGCAGTTGCTTTCTATGATCCTTTAGAGATCACACTGCTAATTTAGTTACAATTTTTACGAATACCACCCCATTTACCGCTATTTTTCCCTACCCTTTTCAATCCATTTTTCACAAATTGATCTATTTATGCCTGTTTATATTCGTTATTTTGATTTATTACGGTCATCTAAAAAAGTTCATAGAGCCAAAAATATATTGCAAAATTTTCATTTTTATCCCATATACGCATCCTTAACGTAACAACGCATTGCGCTGATGAACCCTAAATAAGAATGACTGTAATGGATCACCCCAAATTTACATCAACACCACTGAGTCGGTTGGCCGAGGGACAGCGGGCCCGCATCGTCGCGATAGGCGGTGGTGGCGCACTGCGACGCCGAATCATGGAAATGGGAATGACACGCGGCACGGAGCTGTTGGTTGAAAAATACGCGCCACTGAGGGATCCGCTGGAAGTAATCGTCAAAGGCTTTCACGTTTCGCTTCGTGTCGAGGAAGCCGCTCAAATCTCAGTGGAAGTCGTGGAGTAATCCGTTTCCATGGAAAAAGCTACCATCACCATCGCGTTAGCCGGTAATCCGAATTCGGGTAAAACCACGATTTTCAACAATATCACCGGCACGCGGCAAAAAGTCGGCAACTGGCCCGGCGTTACCGTTGAAAAAAAAGAAGGCCGAATTCACAAATTCGGCTACGACCTCAAAATTATTGATCTCCCCGGTATTTACAGCCTTACGCCCTTCTCGATCGAGGAAATCGTGGCCCGGGATTACATTCTGGAAGAATGTCCGGATGTCGTTATCGACATCATCGACGCCTCCAACCTCGAACGGAGTCTCTACCTCGCCACCCAGATGCGCGAACTGGGGCGCTCCAAAGTCCTTTTTGCCCTGAACATGTCCGATGTTGCCCGTGCCCGCGGGTTCAAAATCGATGAAGACAAGCTCTCCGAACTTCTGGATGTTCCGGTGCACGCCACGGTGGGCAATAAAAACCAGGGTGTGGACGTGCTCCTGCAAAAAGCCATTGAAATGGTGGAATCCGGCAAAAAGCCGCCCAAAGGCCGCAAGGTTAATTATTCCAAGGACATCGAAGCCGCCATCGGCACACTCGAAGCGCTGCTTACCCCTCACTTCCAGGCCGACAGCCCCTATGATTCCCGCTGGGCATCCATCAAACTGCTCGAAAACGACAGTGTTGTATTGAAACGTATCCAATCGGTATTGCCTGACGATGCCCTATCGGAACTGATGTCAAAAACCGACTCTCTCCGCCAGACCCTTCGAGACCGATACGATGAAGACCCGGAGATCATTTTGACCGACGAACGCTACGGTTTCATTGCCGGCATCATGAAAGAGGTCTTCACGACGTCCTCGCGCAAACGCATCGACAGCTCGCGGAATATTGACCTGGTCCTCACCAACCGGTTTGTCGGCTTTCCCATTTTCCTCTTTTTCATCTGGGCCATGTTCCAGCTGACGTTTACGCTGGGCGCCTATCCCATGGACTGGATTGAAAGCGGGGTCGCTGCTGCAGGTGCCGTCCTCAATAATGCCCTGCCGGAAAGCCTGCTGAAAGACCTGCTCGTCAACGGCATCCTGGCCGGTGTCGGCAGCGTGGTTGTCTTTCTGCCCAACATTCTCATCCTCTTTTTCTGTATCGCAATTTTCGAAGACACCGGTTACATGTCCCGCTGCGCTTTTTTGATGGATAAGATCATGCATTTGATCGGTCTCCATGGCAAATCGTTCATCCCGATGCTCATGGGATTTGGCTGTAACGTGCCGGCCATCATGGCGGCACGAACCCTTGAAAGTGAAAAAGACCGCCTGCTTACGATCCTGATCACCCCCTTTATGTCCTGTTCCGCCAAACTGCCCGTCTATATCGTGCTGGCGGGCACTTTTTTCGGACCCCGTGCCGGTACGGTCATTTTTATCGTCTACCTCTTAGGCATCGTAACCGCCATCTTGACCGGTCGCCTTTTTCGCACCACGCTCCTGCGCGGGGCCGATGCCCCGTTCGTCATGGAACTGCCGCCATACCGGGTTCCGATGGTGAAATCGCTGCTGATCCACATGTGGGACCGCAGCAAAATGTTTCTCAAAAAAATGGGCGGCATTATCCTTGTGGGATCCATCATCATTTGGACCTTGTCGGCCTTTCCGCGCACCACACAATATTCCCATGACTACCCGGCCGCCATCGCGCACGTCGAATCCGTTTTCACGCAACACATCGATGGCGCCGACCCATCGGCGCGACCGACATTGGAAGCGGAAAAAGCCGACCGGTTGCAGGACATCCAGCGCGCCATGCGGGCCGAACAGACCACAAATTCGTTTATGGGACGCATCGGGAAGGCGGTGGCACCGGTTTTTGCCCCTCTGGGCATCGATTGGCGCGGCGGCGTATCGCTGCTGGCCGGTTTTGTGGCCAAAGAGATCGTGGTCAGCACCCTGGGTGTGCTGCATGCCGTCGACGAAGAGGGCTCCGAGGCCCTTCGCCAGGCGCTGGTGGATTCCGGCATGACGCCCCTGGCGGCGTTTTCGATGATGATTTTTGTACTGCTCTACATCCCCTGTATTGCCACGGTGGCCACCATTCGCAAGGAAACCAATTCCATGCGATGGACCTTTTTCAGCATCGGCTACACGACGGTGGTGGCCTGGCTCATGGCTTTCATCGTCTATAACGGCGGTCGCCTGATCGGCCTGGCCTGACCCCTGCCCCGCCGGCCCTATCGCACGCGTTGAATCCCACCGGATCATCCCTCCCCATCGTTCGCATTATAATTCCGTCATTTCGTCGGCAATCGGAAACGGTAGCACTATGATCGGATCTCAGCAGGATGGATTGTGCAAATGGTCAACGGCAGTCGATCGGCAAACAACGACGCGATGAAGGCCTTGGATGGCAAGCGGATTTGGCTTTAACTAAGGAAGGCGGAATCGTGGATAATCAGTTGACGAAAATTTTATGGGCCATGCCCCGGCCCAACACCAGCCGGCTGCCCCTGACATCGAGGATAAAAGGGTCGCCCGGTGCATTGCTGATAATTTCAACCTCTACCCCCGGCAGCAGTCCCATGGCCGCCAGTCGGGATGTCATCTGTTTGCCGCCATTGACCGACACCAGGCGGACTTTGCTGCCTCGGGAGGCCATAATCAGTGGCATGTGAGCCAAGGTCATTATCCTTCTATCGTTCAAGGTAGATGCTTGAGGATTCAATAGGCCAAGCGGAACGGCATGTCAATAATTATTTGGGAAGACAAACTTTTTTACCTGCACCAAGTCTTACTGATAAGCCAATGTTCATAAAGCATTAATGCGACAGTTTTTCCAAGCGGGCCACACTTTCAATGTGCCAAGTGTGAGGAAACATATCCACTGGTTGGACTTCCGCAATGTGATAATGGTCCTTGAGAAGGCTGATGTCGCGCGCCAGGGTGGCCGGATTGCAGGATACATACACAATTCGCGGCGGCGCGATCTGGATGACCTGTTTCAGGACATCCTTGTGCATGCCGTCCCGCGGAGGATCGAGGATCATGACATCCGGCGAAGCTTCCAGAGCGGCCAGACGTTCGCGGATATCCCCCTGCACGAAACGGCAGTTGCCGATATGGTTGCTGCGGCAGTTGTCTTCCGCATCCTGAACGGCGCTGGCGACGATTTCCATCCCCACCACTTCCCGGGCGGCGTCGGCCAAAAAAATGGCAATGGTACCGGTGCCGCTGTAAAGATCCAGCACGAACTCCGTTCCGGACAGACGGGCGAATTCTTTCACTTTGCCATAGAGCAAGGCGGCCGAGCGCGTATTGGTCTGGAAAAAGGAATTGGCCGAAATCGCAAACTCAAAGGGACCGATCCGATCCTTTAATCTGGATTGACCGGCAACCGGCACTTCATATTCACCCATGGCAATCGCGGCTTTGCGCCCGGTAACGTTGTTCACCACGGAAACGATTTCCGGATGGGCATCCATCAGTTTTTCGGCCATGGGCCGTATCACCTCGATGGCCTCTCCTGACGTAATCAGGTTGACCAGCCACTGGTCCCGGGCCACGGAATGCCGCAGCATGAGAAACCGCCAGAAACCGACATGGCTCCGCAACCCATAGGGCGGCTTTCCCGAAGCACGCATCCCCTGTCGGACTTCCTCCAGAATGCGATTGCCAAGGGCCGGCTGCAGCAGGCAAGCGCGGGTATCGAGCACCTTGTGAAAGGTGCCGGGCACGTGCAGCCCTAAAGCAAAGGATATGTCCTGGTCAGCCTGGTCCATCTCCGAAGGCAGCAGCCAGCGGCGGTCCGAGCAGGAAAATTCCATCTTGTTGCGATAGCCGAAGATCGGGTCCGCCGGCAATGTCGGATGAACACGGGGGGCCTGCAATCCAGCGATATGCTCCAGCGCTTCTTTTACATGGCTTTGTTTGTAGGCCAGTTGCTTGTCATAGTGGAGAAACTGCCACTTGCAGCCTCCGCAAAACCCGCTGTATTCGCATGGCGCCGGCACGCGGTCGCTTGACGGCCGAAGCAACTGCACAACGCGTGCTTCGGCATACTGTTTGCGCTTTTTGAAAATCCGGGCTTCCACACGATCACCGGGTACGGCGCCGTCAATGAAAACGGCCATGCCGTCCACGCGGGTCAGCCCTTTGCCGCCGAAGGCAAGATCCGCTATCTCGACGTCGATTATTTGACCTTTTTTAACCGTCATGGTTCAATACGCTCGTTTTTTTACAGCGCCCTTAAAGGGCCGGTTTTTTTATTGAAATGATATTCAAACGATCCATCTCGGCGTTCCATCAAGGTCTGCACCGCGATGCACGCCGAAATGCGAGATCCTTTATACGACCGGAACCGGCAAATCAATCCTTTCCGCAACCCGAACGGTGAATTACCATATGGCAAAAGGCGTCTCGGCCCCAAAAGTATACGCTGGCAAAGAAACCCGACTGGCGTTCCCATCGGATGGGTACCGCCTGCAGGGAACCCTGCATCTTCCCGATCGGTTAACCCCAAATTTGATCGTCGGTTCCCACGGCCTCTACAGTAGCGGCAATTCGCCCAAACAGGTCGAGCTGGCCCATCGCTGCTGCCAAATGGGCATCGCCTATTTTCGGTTCGACCATCGGGGCTGCGGCCGCAGCCAAGGACGCTTCGAAGCGGTTACCACCCTGCCGGGACGACGCAACGACCTGGTGGATGCGGTATCCTTCCTGCGAAAAACATTCAGTTTCGGCCCGCAACTGGGTCTGTTCGGCAGCAGCTTCGGCGGGACGACCTGTCTGGCTGCCGCCGGCATCCTGAAACCATCACGGTTGGTGACCTTGGCCGCACCAGTGGACAGCCGTTCCATATTGGCGGCCGTCAAAAAAGACGAGGCCCCCGTCGCCCCTCTTTTTTTCAAGGATGTCTTTCAGTTTGACCTGCGCGATGAACTCGTTGCCATCAGCGACCTCTTGGTCATTCACGGCGACAAGGATGAGCTCATCCCCTCCTCGCACGCCGAGGTCATTTTCAAACGGGCGCACTCCCCAAAAAAGTTGCTTTTCATAACCGGTGGCGACCATCGTCTCAGCCGCCGCAACCATCAACAAGAGTTCATCAGCGAAACCATGAACTGGCTAAAACCGTTGACGAACCCCCTGCCAAACGATAGAGAAATCCCATGCTGAATGTCAACGTAGCCCAACTGAGCCCGTCGGAACTCAAAGCGATCCGGGATCTTGAGAAATCCTTAGGCGACAAGGTGTGTTTGCTGGCTGTCGAAAAAGCCGGTGCCCTTTACGCCCTGGAAGCCAAAATGGGACCCAACCACTGGGAACGCATCGACCTGGTTTACCCCGAAATCGACAACCTGACCGCTTTTTTCGGATGCCATGAAGACGCCCACGATGCCAAAGCGGCCCTCAAATCCTTCTTAAATTCCGTCAAAGCCAAGTCCCTTCAAAAACGACCGATCCGCATCCGGCTAAGTGTGCCTGTCATCGACGAATAGGGCTGGCTTCATCAGGCGCCCGATATCGGCGTTACGTATTTAAAGTTTTACGACAATCGACCGATTGACGCTCAGGGAAGACCCTGCAGCGGCCTGTCAAAAGCGATGATCGAACACGGTTTGTCCGTCGATCATGAACCAGACCGGTGTGGCCAGATTGGCCGGAAAGACCTGCGGGCCGCCGGGCAGGGCCAAAAGCGTTGCACGGTACCCCGGGGCAATCACCCCGGCGCGGGGCAGCCCCATCAAAGCGGCACCATGCTGCGTGGCACACTGGACAACTTCCGGAATGTGATAACCGGCAGCCAGCAGGAGCTGGATTTCCTCCCGGACCGCACTGCCATGATGAACGCCGATGGTACCGGCGTCCGTCCCCACCGCAACTTTGACGCCCAACGCCCGGGCCTGGCGTATCTGCTCGAGCTGGTGGTCTAGATTGCGTCGGGCAATGTCCGCTTCGCGGCTTCCGGGTGCAGCATGTTTCGCGTAGCCCTGCATGGTGCAGGCGGTCGGTACCCAGAACACCTGTGATTCCGCCAGACGCCGCATATTGTCCGCCCCCATGAAAAACCCGTGTTCAATGCTGTGGCAGCCGGCGGCAAGCGACTGACGCACCGGTTCACGGCCGTTGACATGCACCATGACCCGCCTTTTTTGATAAGCCGCCACCTGAACCGCCGCCCGGAGTTCCTCCAACGGAAACTGGGGCGCTGTCTCCTTGCCGTAGGTTTTTAGGCTGTTCAGGCCGGAATTTACGATTTTGACATGATCGACGCCCTCGTGGTTCGCCATGACCGCCTGGGCCAGATTCTGTCCAGTGCCAGGGGGGCG
Organism: Desulfobacteraceae bacterium; assembly: GCA_014237395.1. Lineage (GTDB taxonomy): Bacteria > Desulfobacterota > Desulfobacteria > Desulfobacterales > UBA5852 > JABZFP01. The sequence continues at coordinate 77,345 of JABZFP010000004.1, forward strand.
GCCTATAAGGCGGCCATAGCGACCGGCGCTGCGCCAGGCCCGGCCGGCCGTGTGGACCGTCACCGCCGGGTGGCCCCCGGGCGGCCGGGTTTGTTGGAACCGCAGCACATGCCCGGCATAGTCGCCGCCATCGCGGACCGCCGCAACACCGCAGGCCCGCTGCTGATTCAGATGCTTTTCGATCACCGCCTGCATGCGCCCGTAAAGGGCGTTCAACTGCCATTCCCGAACAGCCGCATCCGCTGTTCCGGACATGAAAAGGTGGACGTGGCAGTCAATCAAACCCGGTATCAGCATGCAGTCACTGAGATCAAAATCCGAAACGCCGCCGTCGACGCCCGGCGTCGCATCGCACCGGCAAATGCGGCCCTGCGCTATCTCCAGCAGCACATTTTCCTGAATCCCACGGCCGCGACCGTCCACCATCCATCCGGCCTTTATGGTGTACCCCCCGTCAGTTTTCAAGCTTCGACATGTCCTCGACAGGACCCAGGGCGCCATGACGCGCGAGAAATTGGCGCATGGCGGGGATATACCCCGGTGTGGTGGAAGATGCACTGTGGCCGGCCCCCTGGGCGACATAAAGTGCCACAGGGGCGGTCGTAAAACAGGCTTTCAGTTGGTGGGCAAAGCGTACGGGGAAACGGCGGTCTTTCTCTCCATGAATCAGCATCACCGGCATCGTGATATCCCTTGCCAGGCGGCAGGGTGTCATCCGGCGCAGCCGGCCCCGGTAGAAAAGGTTCATCCAAAACAGAATCATCGGACCGAAGCAATGACCGAAAAAGGGACTGGCCCAGATGTAAAGGTGCATCAGGGCTTCGCGGGTTTCCGCAAACACGCCCTCCAGAAATAGGAGCCGGATTTTCTCAGGGTTCCGCACCGCGGCAATCAGGGCGCCGCCGGAACCGGCAGAGTGTCCATAAAGCAGGACCGGTTCGTCCAGCCAGTGCAGCACCGTTTCGATATCTTCGGCAAACTTCATGATATTCATCATGCGGCTGGGGGAACTGTGGCCGTGATCACGAGCGCTGTGCATCACTGTCGTAAACCCCCACCGGGCAAAAATGCGTGCCCGGCCCACCATACGATCCCGATTCCGGCCCCACCCATGCATAAGCAGGATGGTTCCACGGGAAGACCCGTCAGGCAGGACACGCCATACCTCGATGGAACCGCCGTCCACCGCTTCGAGCCGCAGGTCTTCGACATGACCCCAGTCCGGCGGGTCCTGGACGGGATTTCGCGGGTATTGTTGAACGATATAGGCCAGCACCAGCGTCACAAGCCCATAGATACCGGCAAGAGCGGCAAAGATAAGAAACCAATTCATATTTCATCCGATCCATTCACACGCAGGGTTCCCATGAGATATTGCCGCAAGCGATCGAAGGCGGTCGCGGCAAATAAGCGCCGATTCAAATCGCGATCGCCAAATGGAAAAACATAACGAAAGGTGCGTGTTCCTTCCGGCGTGGCCAACCCGATGCAAACCGTCCCCACCGGTTTTTCAGCGGTCCCCCCGTCCGGGCCGGCAATGCCCGTCGTCGACAGCGCATAGTCGGCTCCGGCACAGCGCCGGGCCCCCTCCGCCATTTCACGGGCGGTCGCTTCATCAACCGCCCCATACCGTTCGAGGGTTTCGGGTTTAACACCCAGAACAGCCTTTTTAGCCTCATTGGCGTACGTTACCGCGGACAGAAGAAAAAAACCCGAGCTGCCGGGGACATCCGTCAACTGCTTGGCCATCAATCCGCCGGTGCAACTCTCCGCCACCGCCAAGGTGGCCCTGCGTTCCATCAGCATGCTGCCCAGCACTTCCGGCAGCCGCCTTCCATCGGTTGAAAGCACGCGTTTCCCCAACCGCTCGCAAATGGTTTCCTTGAGTTGCCGCATCTGTGCCGCCAACGTCTCCGGTCGGTCGCCCTGGCCGTAGATACGCACATGAATCTCGGGAAACAACACGCGCAGCCCAACCCGCAATGACCCGTTCGTCGGGGTGATGTCCTTTAGTTTATCCCCCACCACGGATTCCGGCAGTCCGAATGTTGGCATCACATCCACCGCATGGACCACGCCGTCCGATCGATGCTGCTGGGTAAAATCATTCAACACATGCCGGGCCAGCATCGGCCGCATTTCGCGAGGCACCCCCGGCAGGAAGACCATCCGACAGGCACCGATGGTCATCCGGAACCCCGGGGCCGTCCCGTCGGTGTTTTCCAAAACCAAAGCCCTCTGGGGTATCAGGGCCTGTTTACGATTGGTCGCCGACATGACCATGCCCCTGGCGCAAAAAAACCGTTCGATCTGTTCCAGGGCCACCGGCATCTCTTCCAGTACAACACCCGCGGCACGAGCAGCGGCTTCAGCGGTCCTATCGTCCGCCGTGGGCCCCAAACCGCCCGTGATCACCGCCATATCGGAACGGCTGGCAATCTCCCGAAGCGCGGCGGCAATGTCGTCCAGGTCGTCCCCGACGCAGGTGTGGCGGGTAACGGTGATACCGATGGTTTCGAGTGCTTCCGCAATGAAAGCGGCGTTGGTATCGACGACGGCGCCGGTGCGCACCTCGTCACCGGTGGATAATATTTCAGCCTGCATGCGTTGATCTCCATCTCAATTCCGGGCAGGCATCGCTGCCACACCCCATATAAATCCCCCATCGATAAAACGCGATTGCGACCATAGCGGCATTAGGCCGCAATGGCAAACGGATTTACCGTTCATGCCCCACCGCGCCGTATCCCTGGGAAATAGACGGCCAAACGACCGTTCGATGACCAGAAACCGCCCGCTATGCTTGCATTGCATCGACTCCTGCCACATGGTATGTCAGGTGGAAAACGTGTTCTTCCGAACCCCATACGATCCAGGAAATGCGTCTCCTATGAATCGCATCCTTATTACCAACGCCGAAATCGTGAACGAGCAAAACATCTTCAGCGGGGATGTGCTGATCCGTCGAGGACGCATCCATGCCATCGGCGGAGATCTGGGGTCCCAGCCCCACGACCAGGTGATTGACGCTGCGGGAAAACGGCTGATGCCCGGCCTGATCGACGACCAGGTTCATTTCCGCGAACCGGGGTATACCCACAAGGGCGATATCGGGTCGGAATCACGGGCCGCCGTGGCCGGCGGCATCACCAGTTTCATGGAAATGCCCAACACGCAGCCCACCACCACCGACCACGACGCTCTGGCAGCGAAACGGGCCATTGCTGCCCGCACGGCCTACGCCAACTATGCGTTTTACCTGGGCGCCACCAACACCAATATCGATGCCGTAAAATCCCTTGATCCGCAAATCACCTGTGGTGTCAAGGTCTTCATGGGCGCCTCCACCGGCGACATGCTGGTGGATGATCCCCGCACCCTGGAGAAGATATTTGCCGAAGCGCCCATTCTTGTGGCCACCCACTGTGAAGACACCCCCACCATCCTGGCGAACGAAGCGCGCTTTCGCGCACAATACGGCGATGACGTCCCCATGTGGCACCATCCCGATATCCGCAGCCGAGAGGCCTGTCTGACATCATCGTCCCTGGCGGTGGAACTGGCAAAACGCCACGGCACCCGCCTGCACGTCCTGCACTTGACCACGGCGGATGAAATGGCGCTTTTCAACAGCGACCCCCCTGACGGCAAAAAAATAACCACCGAGGTCTGTGCCCACCATCTCTTTTTCAACACCTCCGATTACGAAACCCACGGCGCGCGCATCAAGTGCAACCCCGCCATCAAAACCGAAGCCGACCGCCAGACGCTTCTCAAGGCGATCCGGGACGGCCGCATCGATGTTATCGCCACGGACCATGCCCCCCATACATGGACGGAAAAACAGCGCCCCTACTTCGAGGCGCCTTCTGGGCTGCCGCTGGTGCAAGATGCCCTGCCGTCCCTTCTGGAGCACGTCCACCGCGGTGACCTGTCGCTTCCCCAGATCGTAGAAAAGACCAGCCATGCCCCAGCCCGTTTGTTTAACATCAGAGATCGCGGCTACATTCGTGAAGGGTATTGGGCGGACCTGGTGCTCGTGGACCTCGATCGAACGCACGTCGTTGAAAACAAGAACGTCATATGCCGTTGCGGTTGGTCCCCCTTCGAGGGGTATTCGTTTCGATCGACGGTCGAAATGACGATGGTGAATGGCCGGATCGTCTATCAAAACGGTCAGGTCGTGGATTCCCCGCAGGGCTTACCCCTGGAGTTCGAGCGATAAACGCCGAATTGATTTTGTGATGGATCCCCCGCCACACTTAAAAGGAATCAAGCTGATGAAAATAAAACCGACGTTGCTCATCGTAATGATAAGCCTGGTACTTGTTCAAGCCGGGCATGCGGAAGACGTGATGCAAAGCTTTTCCGGTATTCTCTGGGGGACCCCGATTGAAGACATTCGCGGTTTACAGGAATCCGCGCGTGATGGTGATATTCATTACTATAAACGTGCCGAAGATTTTTACAACATCGCCGGCGTCACTCTGCCCGACGTCATTTATGGCTTTTATCAGGGAAAGTATTTTGCCGCTTACATAAAGCTGACATCCGCCGATGCTTTCGACAAGGTTAAACGCCACCTCGATACCGTTTATGGTGATGCCCGTTCCCAGTTGCGGATCAACCAGACCATTTACATCTGGGAGTATCTGGACGTCAAAATCAAGTTGAAGCAGTATCACCATCAGTCCCATGCCAAACTGGCCTTCTACTATATGCCCCTCTCAACCAAAGCGAACAGGATAAAAATCGAAGACGCCAAGGAAAAAGTTTTCAAAATAGAATCCGGTGAACCGGAATATGATTTTTAGATGCTGCTGAGGCCTGATCGCACGCGCATGGCGAACAGGCCGCATCGCCATTGCCCCCCTTGCGGCGAACAGCGCAAAAGACGTAACGCGTTGCTGGAATGCGGTTGACCGGTTTTGGCAAACTTCCCCACGATGTATCTTTTTGTCTTCCTGCGGTATCTCAAACAGCACAACTTCGACCACACACCATGTCATAAACCGGGTAGTTTATTTCACAATCTCAACATGTTGTGCAATAAACGGATGCGTGGCACTATAGTTGCAAAAGATTTTGGTTCGCGATGTTCCTTCCCCGCTAGCCCTAACGCAGGTGGTTCAACATGACAACACCATCCTTAAAAAAAGTGCTTGTCGTTGATGATTTTGAAGGCGTGGCCACACTGGTCAAAGAAGCCATCGAAGACATCAACTATACCGTAAAAACCGCCTGCAGTGCGGAAGACGGCTACCGGACCTATCTACGCTTCAAACCCGACATCGTGATTACCGATATCGAGATGGGGGGCAAAAACGGCTTTGAGCTTGTGGATGATATCCGCTGCATCGATCCGGAGATTAAAGTGATATTCATGAGTGGCTACTCCGACAAACTTGAAAACCGCCGCCAATCGGAAGTCGACAAGTGTTCCATCGCCTTTTTACCGAAACCGTTCTCGCTGGATGACCTCTACGATCACCTGGATCATTTCAGTGCTGTTACCTGTCACTGACTTTCAAAGAGAAGATCGCCATGACCACGTCCTCACCTTTTGACCATTTACCCTCCGGATACGCGGAAGATGCGCCCTTCACCATGTCGGAACCCGCCCTTCCAGCCATGACAGAATTACATGAGAAGACCGATTCGCTTCAAACGCTTTCATCCGGATTCATAGGCAATCCATTTCATCGCAATAGATTTTTCGGTGGCATTTGCCTGGCCCTGCCGCTTTCAGCGCTGCTGTGGTTCTTGATTTACCGTGTCCTGCAGCTGTTTACGCTGTGATCGCCTGATGTCGGCGTCGTCGATTCGGATCTAAAGTTCCATCGACGGCCATCTCTTGCGCCTCCCCTAAACCTGCCGTTAGCGCCCACTCGCATTCATCAACGGGAAAATCTTCTGCCCCATAAAATAAAAAAGCCTGCCAATCCGTTTCGGACTTAGCAGGCTGAATTTGTCGGTATTTGGAGGCGGCAGTCAGATTCGAACTGACGAATAACGGCTTTGCAGGCCGCTGCCTTACCACTTGGCTATGCCGCCAGAAAAAAAATGGAGCGGGAAACGGGATTTGAACCCGCGACTTCGACCTTGGCAAGGTCGCACTCTACCACTGAGTTATTCCCGCTCAGTTAAGAAAACGTTTACTATCGATTCCTTTGATTGATGTCAACAAAAAAATTAGAGTTTCAACACGTCCCGAAACCGCAAAAAATAGTCTGCTCCCGACCATACTGTCAACAGCAATGCGCACCACAAAAAGAACATGCCGATCAAGTGGAACTGGATGCCGAGATACGGATAATGGATCAGCAACGGAATGATGGCTGCAATCTGAAAGCCGGTTTTGTATTTCCCGAGATTCGAAGCGGAAACATCCTGCCGGCCTTCCGCCATCAGGTTGCGCAACCCTGTCACGGCCATTTCGCGTCCGATAATGATACACACGATCCAGGCGGGGACCCAACCAAGCGATGTCATCATGATAAAGGCGGAGGACACCAGCAGCTTATCGGCCACCGGGTCCATGACCTTCCCGAAACTCGACTCCAATCCAAGACGCCGGGCAAAAAAACCGTCCAGCGCATCGGTTATCGAAGCAATGCTGAAAATCAAGGCCGCAAAAAAAGCGGTAAGGCGATTTGGAAACAGCAGCAGAACAACCAGGCCGGGTATCGCAAACACCCGGTACATCGTGAGAACGTTGGGGTTGCTGAAATGCTTTTTTAGTCGTTCCGAATATGCCATACCACTGACTCGCTGTTTGACGGGCTAATTCCCAGCTTTTTTCCAATCGTCCAGAAAGGATTGAATGCCCTTGTCCGTGAGCGGATGGGCGGCCAATTTCTTTAAAACACTAAAGGGAATGGTGGCGATATCGGCCCCGATCAATGCGCTGTCCAGAACGTGCAGGGGATTGCGGATACTGGCAACGATGATTTCGGTGTCATAGGCGTAATTACTGAAGATATCGGCAATCTGCTCGATCAGCAGCATGCCCTCCTGGGACAGGTCGTCGAGGCGGCCCACGAAAGGGCTGACGTAGGTGGCGCCGGCTTTCGCCGCCATCAAGGCCTGCAGGGCTGAAAATACCAGCGTTACATTGGTTTTAATGCCGTCATCGGCAAGGATTCGCACCGCTTTCAAACCATCGGTGGTCATGGGAATCTTGACGACGATATTATCATGTATTTTGGCCAACTCGCGTGCCTCTGTGACCATGCCATCCGTTTCCAGGCTGATTACTTCGGCGCTGATAGGGCCGTCGACGATACGGCAGATTTCAGTGATGATCTCCTTGAAATCCCCCTTTTCGCGGGCAATCAGACTCGGATTGGTGGTCACGCCATCCACCATTCCCATGGCGTTGGCTTCTTTGATTTCATCGATGTTTGCCGTATCAATGAAGAATTTCATCGTAAGACTGTCCTCCTTATGAAAATGAATAATCGCGCGGTGCTTTACGATGGATCACCGGTTTGGGATCCTATGAAACGATCGCGGCATTGTTCACTGCAAAAGCAAATCGTTTTGCCATTGTGTCGCAGTTGAATGCTGTTCCGCTGGGCAATGTAGGTCTTACAGACCGGATCCTGCACCAGGACGTCGTCGACTTCGGTTGCCCTCCGGTCCGCCACATCAGCGGGTGGGGGGCCGCTGCCAAGCATCCAGGATTTCAAGGCCCGGTAAAAAATGTAGCCGACAACGGCCAGAATGATCAGTTTAAGCATCGATCCGGACAACCTCCTGCTGATCGTCTTGCAAGTTTTCAAGCAAATCCCGAACGCTGCACCCCAATAACGGATGCCGGAACTGCGGATCTATATCACAGATGGGCTGCAACACAAAACGCCTTTTGTGCATGCGCGGATGGGGAAGCTCGAGATCCGCACTTTTGACAACCTGCTGGTCATAGAAAATAAGATCGAGGTCAAGGGTGCGGGGACCGAAACGAATTTCTTTTACCCCCTGACCGCAGGCGGTCTGAACGGCATTGGTAACGGTGAGCAGGTCGTGGGGGGACAGGACGGTCTCAATGCGAAAAGCCGCATTCACGAACCAGTCCTGATCGGTGTAATCGACAGGTGCCGTGCGATAAAAGGGAGAGGTCGCCGTCAATTCGATGGCAGCATGGGCCGCCACCCGGGAAATCCCCAACCGGCACTGATCAATTTTAGCCCCCATATTGGAACCGACGGATATAAAGACGGTATGGCGGGGCGTCGGGTTGATGCGGCTATCGTTCTGCCCGGGGCTGTTCATACCATCAATGCATCCGGCTGGAGGTCGGCGCGATAGACGATGCGGGCGTCGCCTTCCAGATAAACCTCGCGAAACTGCCGTCCGGCCTGTTGGAAATGAATGGTCAGGATGCCGCCGCTGCGCGTCGTCACTGGAATGGGGGAAGACCATTCCCGACGGGCGGCCGTGATCAGAGCGGACGCGACACACCCCGTGCCGCATGCCAGGGTCTCATCCTCCACCCCACGTTCATACGTCCGCACCTGAAGCCCTTCCCCTTCGGCCGTAAAAACAAAATTGACGTTGGTGCCGGACGGGGCAAACGCTTCATGATGCCTGATGGCGCGTCCCAGCGAAACGATGTCGGCGTCGGCCAGGCCGTTCTGCTCCAGCACGACATGCGGAACACCGGTATTGATGCTGCTGAGGACCCGTTTTTCCCCTTTTACGCTAATAGCAAAATCGATGCGGCAATCCAGGGGCGGCGTCATTTTAAGTTTGACCTGCTCCCCGCGCATTTCCGCCTCGATCGGACCGGCGTCGGTCTTAAAAACCATCTTTTCGCCCGCGATGCCGGCCTCATAGGCAAACCGGGCGGCACAGCGCGCGCCATTGCCGCACATTTCTGCCCGACTCCCATCGGAATTGTAAAACTGCCATTGGAAATCATAGCGGTCCGAGGGCTCGATCAGGATCAGGCCATCGGCCCCGACCGACAGTTTTCGGCGGCAGACACTGCGTGTGAAAGCAGCCAGATCGGTTGGCACCTGTGCCGAGCGGCTATCGATCACGATAAAATCGTTGCCGCATCCGTTCATCTTGAAAAAGAGGATCGGTTTTTCCATATCGCACCTCGCCTATAAGAAATCAGGGACGGATTCCCCGGCAATCAAGTCATCGTAGGTCTGCCGTTTTCGAATAATGTCAAACGCGTCGTTCCTGACCATGACCTCCGGAAGCCGCAAACGAGAGCAGTAATTGGAGGCCATCGTAAAGCCATAGGCCCCCGCGCTCATCACGGCCAGCAGATCCCCCGGAGGGGCATCCGGCACCTCCCGGTCACGGGAAAGGAAATCACCGGTTTCACAAATAGGCCCCACGATATCTGCCCGGACGGGTCTCTGACCGGCGGCTTCGCTCACCGGCCACACGTCGTGATGCGCATCATAAAGCGACGGACGAATAAGGTCGTTCATACCGGCATCCACCACCATGAACGATTTGTGATCCCCCTCCTTGCGGTAAAGCACCCGAGTCACAAGCACGCCGGCATTGCCCACGATGACGCGCCCGGGTTCGAGCACCAGGCGAACGTCGAGCCCGGCAAGTCCTTCCCGGATGGCATCCGCATAGGCCTTCGGGTGGGGCGGTTGTTCATCCCGGTAGGTAATGCCCAATCCTCCGCCCACATCCACCACCCGAATCGCGATCTTCTCCCGGGCCAGCTGATCGATCAAGCCGCGCAGCCGCAGCAGCGCATCCCGGAAGGGTCCCGCCTCGGTGATCTGGGATCCAATGTGGCAGTCGATGCCTTTGACATCGATGTGCGCCATGCGATGGGCGTCGCGGTAAACATCAAGCGCGGCCTGGGACGTCAATCCGAATTTGTTTTTTTTCAGCCCGGTGGAAATGTACGGGTGGGTCTTCGGGTCTACATCCGGGTTGACGCGCACCGCTATCGGGGCCCGGCACCCCATCAATGTCGCACGCTGGTTGATCAGCTCCAGTTCCGAACGGGATTCGACATTCAGCATGCAAATGCCGTGTTCCAAGGCGCTGTCGATTTCAGCCGCCGTCTTCCCTACCCCGGAATACACGATTTTAGCCGGGTCGAAATCCGCCTTGAGACCGCGGAAAAGCTCGCCGCCGGAAACGATGTCCAGGCCGCTACCAAGGCGCGCAAATAGGGTTAAAATCGCCTGGCTGGAATTGGCTTTGGCGGAATAACAAACCAGCCGGTCAATGCCATCGAAGGCTTGGTCAAAGGCGTTGAAATGACGGGTCAGGGTCGCGTGGCTATACAGATAAAACGGTGTTCCGACGCGATCCGCAATGTCTTCAATACGAACACCTTCGCAGCACAGAGCCCCGTTTACGTAGTGGAAATGATGCACGCTATCCTCCGCTGTGGTCTATCATCTCATGAAACGGCATGCCGCCGGTTGGCTGGCGGTTTGCTTGTCAATCGGTGACAATCCGGACGATGTTGGAATTCGGACCGAGTTGCCCCTGGGTATCGTAAGGCACCACTTTAAAGCGATAGCGGGTCGCCGGGAGAAGCGCTTCGCGATAGACCATCGCGTTGGATGCCGCCACCGCTTCCGCCAAGGGGATTTTGGCGGCGCGCTGGAACAGCACCGGGCATCCCTCGCAGGCCTCTTCCGACACCGGTTCGGCGGACCGATAGATCAGGTAACCTTCGGTTGCCTGATCTTCTTTTTTCGCCGCGGCCGCCGTCCAGCGCAGGACGACATCACCGCCCTCCAGGGTTGCCGCCAGGTTGTTGACGCTTGAAGGGGGGGTGACATCCGGCAGCTTCGGCGGGCCCTTTTTGCCGCACCCGGCAGGCAACACGAGGCATAGCGCCACCGCCACAAGGCCCAACAGAATTTGGGAGGGTATCCTTCCCGGAAATCGCTTCATCATAGGCATCGGCTTCTCCCGGCGTTACGGCAGGGTTTCGGCGGCCAGCCGCTCCGCTGCAAGGTTTGCGGCGGCCTTGACATTCTCCGTGGCTGTGCCGCCTTTGGACGTCCGCCGATTGACGACCTGTTCGACCGTCAGCGCATCGAACAGGGCGGCATCGATTTCTTTCGAAAATGTCCGCATTTCTTCGAGCGATAATTGCTCAAGCTCCTTGCCGTGATCCAGGGCATAAGCGACCGCGCGACCGACCACGGCATGGGCTTCCCGGAAGGGAATCCCCTTGCCGACCAGGTAATCCGCCATGTCGGTCGCATTGAGGAACCCCTTCGTCGTGGCCTGCCGCATGGCATCCTTCTTAAACATGATCCGGGGAAGCATTTTGCTCATCACGTCGATGCAGGCCTGGAGGGTGTCGACACTGCTGAAAAGGGTGCTTTTGTCTTCCTGCAGGTCCCGGTTATAGGCCATCGGCAGGGCCTTCATGGTGGTCAGCAGCGCCATCAGATCGCCGAAAACACGGCCGGTTTTGCCCCGGATCAATTCCGGCACGTCGGGGTTTTTCTTCTGCGGCATGATACTGCTGCCGGTGGAAAAGGCATCCGGCAATTCAATAAATCCGAATTCCGTGCTCGCCCACAGGACGAGTTCTTCGGACAGCCGGCTGAAGTGCACCATGCAGATGCTGGCTGCAGACAGGAATTCCAGCATGAAATCCCGGTCTGCGACGGCATCGATGCTGTTGGCGGACACGTCCCCAAATTTCAACTGCCGGGCGGTGTCGTCACGGTCAATGGGATAGGTGGTTCCCGCCAGGGCGGCACAGCCCAACGGCATGACGTCGATGCGGGTCAGGGCATCACGAAAACGTTCAGCGTCACGCGTAAACATTTCGTAATAGGCCAGCAGATGGTGGGAAAGCAGGACGGGCTGGGCCCGCTGCATGTGAGTGTATCCCGGCATGATGATGCTGATGTTGACCCGGGCCGCTTCCACGAAGCCGTTTCGCAGGGCATGCAACTGACGGATGATCCGGCGGGTTTCCTCACGCAGGTAAAGGCGGGCGTCGAGCGCCACCTGGTCGTTGCGACTGCGTGCCGTGTGAAGCTTGCGGGCCACGTTGCCGACGATATCGAACAGCCGGCTTTCGACATGCATGTGAATGTCTTCCAGGCGGTCATCGAAAACAAACAGGCCGTCGGCAATTTCATCCCGGATCTGCTCCAGCCCTTTGGACAGTAGCACGGCATCTTGTTCTGAAATAATGCCGGTTCGCGCCAGCATCCCGCAATGGGCGATACTGCCATCGATATCGTGCCGGTATAGTCGCCGGTCAATCGCAATCGACGAGGTAAAGGCTTCAACCGTCTGGTCCGTCTTCTCGGCGAAACGCCCGTCCCAGGCTTTTTCTGTCATCGTACGTCTCCTGCATGAGCGTCCCGACCCCTATCGCGCCGTCATATGCCGATAGGAGCCGTTTTGCTGCGGTTAACGCTCCTTGCTGCCCCTTGTGGTTCAGCCCTTCTGGTCCAACATTTTCTGAATTCGCAAGCGAAGGGCATTCAGCCGGATAAAACCCTCGGCATCCTTGTGGCTGTAAACTTCATCATCCTCGAAGGTTGCAAAATCCTCGCGATACAGCGATCGGTCCGACCGGCGGCCGGTCACACGGCAATTGCCTTTGAACAAATCCAACCTCACCACCCCGGTCACGTTCCGCTGGGTCATATCGACCATGTTCTGCAGGATCGCCATCTCGGGCGAGAACCAGAAGCCATTGTAGATCAAGCGCGCATATTTGGGTATCAGGGAATCCCGCAGATGCAGCACTTCCCGATCGAGGGTAATCGATTCCATGGCCATGTGGGCCGTTCGCAGGATGGTTCCACCGGGTGTTTCATAAACCCCGCGGGACTTCATGCCCACAAAACGGTTTTCCACGATGTCCGCCCGTCCGATACCGTGCCGGCCCCCAAGTTCGTTGAGCCGCATCAACATGGCTGCCGGGGAGAGCGCTTCGCCGTTGATTGCGGTGGGATTGCCCTCCACAAAGGCGATTTCAATGGTTTCCGGCTGGTCCGGCGCTTCAAGCGGCGAACGCGTCAGGGTAAAAATGTCTTCCGGCGGGGCGGCCCAGGGATCTTCCAAAATCCCCCCCTCGTAACTGATATGCAGCATGTTGCCGTCCGTGCTGTAGGGTTTGCGGTGGGTCGTGGGCACCTCGATGCCATGGCGTTTGGCAAAATCCATCAGAATGGTGCGGGAGTTCAAATCCCACTCGCGCCAGGGGGCAATAATTTTAATGTGGGGGTTGAGGGCCAGGTAGCCGAGTTCGAACCGCACCTGGTCATTGCCTTTGCCGGTGGCGCCATGACTGACCGCATCGGCATTTTCCCGTGCGGCAATTTCGATTTGCCGTTTGGCGATCAGGGGGCGTGCAATGGAGGTGCCCAGCAGATAGGTTCCTTCATAGATAGCGTTGGCCCGAAAGGCGGGGAACACGTAATCGCGGACAAATTCTTCTTTCAAATCTTCCACGTAGGCTTTGGATGCCCCGGTTTTCATGGCATTGGCCTCCACGTGGGCCATATCGTCCACCTGACCGAGGTCGGCCGAAAACGTGACCACTTCACAATCATATGTTTCGATCAACCATTTTAGAATGACGGAAGTATCCAACCCCCCAGAATACGCCAGCACAACTTTTTTCGCAGTATCAGCCAATTTGTTAAACCTCCGTTGAAAGAATATCGTCCAGACAATTGATCAGTGCATCGATCTCACGGGTCGAAATGATTAGCGGGGGCGCGAAGCGCAAAATATCCCCCTGCACACAGTTGATCACGAAGCCGCGCTCCAGGCAGGTCTTTACCAGCGGGGCGCCTTCTTCTTTTAGTTTTAATCCGAGCAATAGACCCCGCCCCCGTACTGCTGCAATGCGGTCGTGACGGCGTTCCAGCGCCTGCAGTCGTTCCATGAAGTATTCGCCGGTCCGTGCTGCCTGCGCCACGATCCCCTCCGCCGCCATGGTTTTGACGACGGCCAACGCGCCGGCCGTTACAATCGGCGTTCCGCCGAAGGTGGTGGCGTGGGCACCGGGTCCGAAGGCATTGGCCACCGCTTCCCGGGCCAGCATGGCCCCGATGGGCAGTCCGTTGCCAAGCGCCTTGGCCAGCGTCATGATATCCGGCGCCGCCCCGGCATGTTCGTAGGCAAAAAGTTTTCCGGTTCTTCCCATGCCGGTTTGGATCTCGTCCAGCATCATCAAAGTGCCGGTTTCATCACATATCTTTCGCACGGCCGGCAGGTAATCAGAATCCGGGCAGACGATACCCCCTTCCCCCTGGATGGGTTCCAGCAGGACCGCACAGACGGTTTCGTCCAGTTTGGCATGCAGGGCTTCCAGATCATTGAACGGTACGAATTCGAATCCGTCCAGAACCGGTTCGAAACCTTTGCGAATTTTAGCCTGCCCTGTGGCTGAAAGGCTGCCCATGGTACGTCCGTGAAAAGACTGTTCCATGGCGATGATGCGATAGCGCCCGGTTTGACCCTTGTCGTAGAAGTATTTCCGTGCCAACTTGATGGCCGCCTCATTGGCTTCGGCGCCACTGTTGCAGAAAAAAACACGGTCGGCAAAACTATGGCGGATCAACCATTCTCCCAGTTCCACCTGGGGTTTGGTGTAAAAGAGATTGGACACGTGCAGTAGCTTGCCCGCCTGCTCGCTCAGCGCGGCCTGCACGGCCGGATGGGCGTGTCCGAGTCCGCAAACCGCGATACCGGCCAGAAAATCAGTGTATTCCCGCCCTTCCGTATCCCACAGGGTCGCACCCGCCCCCTTCTCAAACACCACCGGCATCCGACTGTAGGTGGTTGCCAATACCTGTTCCGCCGTATCGATTGTGGGGTGTCTCATGCCGTCACTTCCGTTCCTATCCCACTGTCGGTAAAAAGCTCCAGCAACAAGGCATGGCGCTTTGTGCCATTGATAATCGGGACTTTTTTCACCCCGGCCTGCAATGCCGCCAGGGCGTATTCGATTTTTGGAATCATGCCGCCGGAGATGGTGCCATCGGCGATCAGCGCTTTCATTTCAGTGCTGCTAATGGAGGAAATCAGGCGTCCTTCCCGATTCAGCACCCCGTCCACATCCGTCAGATACACCAACCGGCGGGCTTTGAGCGCGCGGGCAATGTGGCTGGCCACCAGGTCGGCATTGATATTAAAGGTCTCCCCCTGCGGGCCGGTGCCGACCGGGGCCACGATGGGAATAAACCCCTTTTCGGCGATGGTGTTGATGATCTCGGGGCGGATGCGGGTCACATTGCCCACCAAGCCCGGATCGATGATTTCGGGCGGCGCATCCAGGTCGTCCTGGGCGACGATCTTCAATTTCTCAGCCTCGATCAGTCCGCCATCCTTGCCGCTCAACCCTACGGCCTTGCCGCCATGCCGGTTGATCAAGGCCACGATGCTTTTGTTGACCTTGCCGCCCAGCACCATTTCCACCACATCCATGGTGCGTTCATCGGTCATCCGCATGCCGCGCACGAACTGGGGGCGTATCCCCATCTGGTCCAGCACCGAATTGATTTGGGGCCCCCCGCCATGCACCACCACAGGGTTCAGACCGATAAATTTCAACAGGGTGACATCCTGCGCAAAGTCATCCCGCAACTGGGAATCCACCATGGCATGCCCCCCGTACTTGATGACGATCGTCATCCCGGAAAAGCGGCGGATGTAGGGCAGCGCTTCGACCAGGATATCGGCCACACTGGAGGCTCGGGTTGTAGGGGATGATGCCATATTCATAGGCTCCTTGCCGACAGCAGTCGGATTCTCTCCTTTTTACTTTTTTCTGTTTTCTCTTTTTCGCTTTAAGTCTGACGTTCCCAGGCGCTGATGACTGCAGCCCCTTGCCCCTCTTTTCCTAAAGGATATACCGGCTCAGATCTTCATCGTCTTTAAGACTCTGCAACCGTGACAAAACGTACTCCCGATCGATCCTGATCGTTTTGTCGTCGATATCGGGCGCGTCAAAGAGAATGTCTTCCAGTAAACGCTCCATCAAAGTATGCAGTCGGCGGGCCCCGATATTCTCGGTGCGGGCATTCACCTCTTCGGCAATCGCGGCAATCGTTTCCACCGCGTCATCCTTGAAGACGAGGGTGATGCCTTCCGTTTCCAACATCGCTTGATACTGCAGCAGCAGTGCGTTGCGGGGTTCTTTGAGTATCCGATAGAATTCGTCTTTGCCCAGCGAGCTCAACTCCACACGGATGGGGAACCGCCCCTGCAACTCCGGAATCATGTCAGACGGTTTGATCGTATGAAAAGCGCCGGCGCCGATAAAAAGAATGTGATCGGTTTTGACCGGGCCGTATTTGGTATTGACCGAACTGCCCTCGACAATGGGCAACAAATCCCGCTGTACCCCCTCGCGGGAAACGTCGGGACCCTGCCGCCCGTCCGATCCGACGATCTTGTCGATTTCATCCAGAAAAATAATGCCCGACTGCTCCACTTTGCCGATCGCCTGTTTGACGACATTATCCATATCCACCAGGCTCTGGGCTTCTTCCTGGGTGAGAATTTCGCGGGCCTCGTGCACCTTCATTTTGCGCTTTTTGGCGTTTTTCGGCAAAAGCCCACCCAGCATATCCTTGAAGTTGAATCCCATCTCTTCCATGCCCGTGTTGGAAAATATTTCCACCATGGGCTTGGAGCGGTCGGTCACCGTCACCTCCACGTCGCGCTCGTCCAGTTTGCCCTCCTTGAGCATGCGACGAAGTTTTTCCCGCGTGTTGGATGGAATTTCCTGGGGCGCCTCGGCCGGCTTGGCGTTTTCCGGGGATTCCGCGGCTCTGAGCTGGAATCCACGAGGCGTCGCCGGTTTGGGCAGCAGGATATCAAGAAGGCGTTCTTCAGCCAGTTCGCGGGCCTTGGGCTGGGCGTCTTCCTGAGCCCTGGTTTTGAGCTGGTTGATGGTCAGCTCCAGCAAATCCCGCACCATGGACTCGACATCGCGACCCACATAGCCCACTTCGGTAAACTTGGAGGCCTCCACCTTGTAAAAAGGCGAATCCGCCAATAGGGAGATGCGGCGCGCAATTTCTGTTTTCCCGACACCGGTGGGGCCGATGAGGATGATATTCTTCGGGGCAATTTCATCCCGCAGGTCTTCCCGAACGTGCTGGCGCCGCCATCGGTTGCGCAGCGCAATGGCAACGGAACGTTTGGCCGGGTTCTGACCGATGATGTATTTATCAAGCTTCCGGACCATATCGGCCGGTTTGAGTTGATCCATGATGTCCCCAATCTTGTTGGCGGGTCGACGGACGGTTACCGCCGGATGGCGCGAAAACGGTTTTACTATGCTTCTTCGATCGTCAGTTCCTGGTTGGTGAAAACGCAAATATCGGCTGCAATCCGCATGGCCGCCTCGACAATCTCACGGGCGGTCATAGCCGTATGGACCGTCAAGGCCTTGGCCGCCGCCTGGGCGGCAACGCCGCCGGATCCGATGGCGAGAATGCCCTCGTCCGGTTCGATCACATCGCCGTTGCCCGATATCAACAAAGTGCTTTCTTCGTCGGCCGCGATCATCAGGGCTTCCAGGCGCCGCAAATATTTGTCGGTGCGCCATTCCCGGGCCAGCTCCACCGCGCTACGAATCAGGTTGCCATTGTAGCGCTCAAGTTTGGCCTCCAGTTTTTCCGACAACGTCAGGGCATCCGCCGTGGCGCCGGCAAATCCGACAATGATGCGGTCGTTATAAATGCGGCGCACCTTGCGGGCATGGTGTTTGACCACCGTGTTGTTCATGCTGACCTGGCCATCCCCGGCCACCGCCAGTTTGCCCTGGTGGCGAACGGCCAGAATGGTGGTTCCCCGAATCTTCATCATGGCTCTTTCTTTCCTATGGCCGACCGCGGTTATTTGCGCGGATGGGCCTTGTCGTAGACCGCCATCAGCCGATCAATGCTGACGTGGGTGTATTTCTGGGTCGTGGAAAGGCTTTCGTGACCGAGCAACTCCTGAACCGCCCGCAGATCCGCCCCGGCATTCACCATGTGTGTCGCGAAGGTGTGGCGCAGGGTATGGGGTGAAACCGACACCAGCATCCCACAGGCCCTCACCAGTTGATCGAGACAGCGTGCCATGGAACGGGCCGTCAAACGCCCCTTGAATTTGTTCAGGAACAAGGGCCCGGGGTGTTCGAGGGATATTCCGGTCTCACCATAGAGGCGGTCCCGGTAGCGCTGGATCGTGCGGATCGCTTTTTGCCCAATGGGGACGATGCGCTCCTTATTGCCTTTTCCGGCCACCTTGATGACCTGGCCGTCAAAATCCACATCGATCGTGTCCAATCCGGCCAACTCGGAAACCCTGACGCCCGTCGAATAAAGGGTTTCAAAAATGGCCCGATTGCGCAGATCATAAAGGGTGTCACCGGGAACGGCATCCAGCAGGCGAAACATATCGTCGACCGTCAGATACGATGGTATTCGTTTTTCCTGCTTGGGTGTCAGCACCGCATCGGCCGGACTGCTGTCAATGACGCCCTGCCGGATAAGGAACCGGAAAAATGTCCGGACAGCCGACAACTTGCGGGCAATCGTCGATTTGCGGTTCTTCCCGTATAACGCTGCCAGGTACCCCCGAATATCAAGCGCACCCACTTTCCGGGGATCGAAGCGGACAGCGGCATCCCGGCGTTCTTCCGCATCTTTGCCAGCGCCCGTAATGATGGCGACGAACTCCTGCAGATCCGTGCGATAAGCCCTGACGGTATGGGCCGCGTAGCCCTTTTCCGCCGACAACGATTCTAAAAAGGATTGCAGCGGCGGTATCCGTGATGAATGCGTCGTCAACGGTTTGCCTTTTTTTGACGGTATCGCAAAAAGTCCGATATCCGCGTTACGCTTCATCCCTCGTCATTGCGGCGTACTTCAGTACGCCTCATTCCTCGGAATTCGCAAGCCTTGATCTCGGACTTTTTGCGATACCGCCTGAAACATGAATTTATTACGAGTTCATTTTTTTATACCGGCCGTTCGGTGTCATGACACCGAACCGGTGCGGTTTATTCCGCCATCAGCGCGCCGATCTCTTCCCAGGTCGATACTTCCCGAAACGGGTGGGGGCAGCGATTCCAGGGCTGCACGAACAAAATCGGTGTAATGCCCACACGGCTCAAAAGAAAGCAGGTTTCCAGCCGGTCTTCCACGAAGACATCGATGCCGGCCGCCTGGAGGACATCGGCCTTGGCGTCAAAGCTGCCGGTCGCCACGACGTCGATCTGGTCTGCGGGCAGCGGCAGGATGCTCTCCAGCCATGTTCGGATCAGGCCTGCCTCGGGGCGTGCCGTCACGAAACGCACGGGCTGTCCGTTTTTCCCGAATCGCGCCAGGAATCGTCGGCAACCGTCAATGGGACGCAGGCGCGGCGCATGCGTCCCATCAATGATCTGCTGGATGATCGCCTCGATGATCGCCGGCGCCAGATCGAGACAATCTTCCAGATTATAACTGGTAATGTCCGTATAGCGCAGGTGCTGAACCCGAAAGGAATCCCGGGCGATGTCGATAAACAACCGCATCGTGTCGGCAACCACGCCGTCAATGTCAAAAGCGGTTGTTTCGGGGGCCAGCCCCCGGTAGGCCGCGGCCTTCACCACCGCCGCTTGGCGACCCGAACCGTATGGCTTTTCACTAGCGGCATCCAACGTCATGGATCCCTTCAGCTGGACCGCCGGGTCACGCTTTTCAAACGGGAAATTTTGCGTTTGTAGATGGTGGCCATGCGGCGATCCTTAGCTTCCAGCGCCGCCACACGCTGCACCTTCAGCTGTTTGATCTGGGCCTTTACCTCGCGGATCGAGGAACTAGCATTTTTGGGTCCGGTTTCTTCGATGCCGCGCGCCTTTTTTATCTCGGTCAGCAACTCGGGCTTATTCATACCGTGCGCCCCGTTGATGCCCGGAATTTCCTTGGCCAGGTCACGCAGTTCCTTTGCCGTCATTTTTTCGAGAGGCTTTTCCTTGGCTTCTTTCTTTTTTCCACCCATGCGCCGTATTCTCCTTTCATGAAAGCATAAGCGGAGGCTGGCAAGCCCCCGCTTGGTAAAGCATTTCAGCGTTTCGCCAAAGCGCTTCTGCCTGTGGCAAACCGGATTTCACAAAACGGGTTCAATAAACTACTTTATCCATCGGTGTCAACTGCCGAACCCGTCCTCTTTACCCAATCGGTCCGTATTCGGTCATCCCTCCGCTGTTTTATCCGGGGTCTTCACCACCTGATCATACGTCTTCATCAGCGGCCGGAAAAGATCGATCGGGATCGGAAAGATCGTGGTGGTATTGTTTTCGCTGGCCATCTCATTGACCGTCTGCAGATAACGCAGTTGCAGGGCCACGGGATGCTGTTCGATGATGACGGCCGCTTCGGAAAGCTTGTCGGCGGCTTGCCGCTCGCCCTCGGCGTTGATGATTTTGGCCCGCCGGTCGCGTTCCGCCTCGGCCTGCCTGGCCATGGCGCGCTGCATTTCCTGGGGCAGATCGATGTGCTTGAGCTCCACCGTGGCCACTTTAATGCCCCAGGGGTCGGTATGCGTATCGAGGATTTCCTGGAGTTCGGCATTGATTTTTTCACGTTCCGCCAGCAGATCGTCCAACTCGGCCTGCCCGCAGACGCTGCGGATCGTGGTCTGGGCCAGCTGCGACATGGCATAGCTGTAGTTTTCCACCTCGATGATGGCCTTGATGGGATCGATCACCCGGAAATAGATGACCGCATTGACCTTCACCGACACGTTGTCACGGGTAATGACATCCTGCGGGTCCACGTCGAGCGCCACCAGGCGCAGGCTTACCTTGACCATTTTATCGATGACCGGGATAAGAATGATCAGGCCTGGGCCCTTGGCATTGATGACCCGACCCAGCCGAAAAACCACCCCGCGCTCGTACTCGTTTAAGATCTTGATGGCCGCGGTAAGAAAAAATACCGTCAGAACAATGATTAAGATGGTTGTATACATCCGTCCTCCGAATGGGAATTAGGGTTGCCGGCATCCGTTGTAACCATTTTCGTGGAACCGGTTTAGCAGCGCCAAAGATGCCATCAGGCCTTCGAATCCGTAGCCTCCACCGTCATCGTGAGACCGTCGACGGCCACCACGCGAACGGTCTGCCCGGCCGCCAGGGCGGCGTCGGCGCGCGCCTTCCAGAGTTCGCCATGCACCGCCACTTTGCCCTCGGGGTCGATGGCCTGTTTGACGATGCCGATTTCACCGATCAGGCCACTGAGGCCGGTACGCGCTCCGGCCACCTGGGCTTTGAAAGCCAGCCCGGCCACGACCGCAAAAAAAACCGATACGGCGCCCACCGCCGGAACAAGCACGCCCAGGGACACCCGGATGCCGTAATCCGATTCTTTAAAGAGCATCAGCCCCCCCAGAAAAAGCGCAATGGTCCCTGCCACGCTCAACATACCATAGCTGGTCACCTTGATTTCCAGGATAAAGAAAATGACGGCCAGTACCATCAACAGTATCCCGACAAAATTGACCGGCAGCACCTGAAACGCATAAATGGCCAAGATGAGACACAGACCGCCGATCACCCCGGGGAAGATGGCACCGGGATGCGACAACTCGAAATAGAGGCCGGCCGCGCCGATCAAAAACAAGATAAAGGCGATATTGGGGTCGCTGATCGCTCTCAGAACCTTGGTCCGCAAGCCTTCAGCCACCATTTTGCGCGGGGCGTCTTTGAGGGCGAGTGTGCCCTTGCTTTTGACCCTGCGGCCGTCGAGCAGGGTCAGCAAGGCATCCAGATCGTCGGCCACCAGATCGATCACGTTTTCACGCAAGGCTTCGGTCTCGGTAATCGACACGCTGTCCCGTATCGCTTCTTCCACCCAGTCGGCATTGCGGCCCCGCTGTTGGGCCACGCTGCGGGCTTGAGCCACCATGTCGTTCACGACCTTCTCGGACATGGTTTCATCGATGTCTTTGCCGCCGGCACCCACCGGGTGGGCGGCCCCGATATTGGTCCCCGGCGCCATGGCGGCGATATCGGCGGCCATCGTGATCATGACGCCGGCCGATGCGGCCCGGGCGCCGGACGGTGCCACAAAAACAATGACCGGCGTTTGGGTAGCCAGGATTTTGGTAACGATCTGCCGCATGGATTCCGCCAGCCCGCCGGGCGTGTCGAGCTGAATAACGATGCAGGCCGCCTTTTCCCGGTCGGCAGCAGCGAGGGCATCCGCCACGAATCCGGCAACCCCCGGTCCGATCGGTGCGGCAACTTTTAAAATGTGAACGGCGGCCGTTTCCTCGGCTGACACGTGACCGGGAATGGCCAGCAGCAGCACGAGCAGCACGAGCAGAAGTCTTTCAGGGCGCATGATCGTATTCCCTCATGAGCAGCTTCATGTCTTCCCAGACATCACGCTTTTTTTCAGGCGATCGCAAGAGGTAAGCCGGGTGGTAGGTGGGCAGCAGGCGAATGCCGTGATAATCGTAAAATCTGCCGCGCAGCCGCGAAATGGCCTGATCGGTGCCGAGCAGGGTCTGAGCGGCAACTTTTCCGAGGGCAACGATACACGTTGGCTGAATGGCGCCCAACTGCCGCTTCAGAAATGGCAGGCACGTGTCGATTTCATCCGGCAGCGGATTGCGGTTTTGGGGTGGCCGGCATTTGACGATATTACAGATGTAAACCGTTTCGCGCGTGAACTTGATCGCCTGGATAATCTTCGTCAGCAGTTCACCGGCGGCCCCCACAAAAGGCTCCCCCTGGAGATCCTCGTCACGCCCCGGGCCTTCCCCGACAAAAACCAGCCTGGCGTTCGGGTTGCCGGCGCCGAAAACGATGTGGTGCCGCTGTTCGCACAAGGCACATCGCCGGCAGTCCCCGATGTCTTCACGAATGGTTTCGAGCGTCTCGGGCGTTCGGACCAGGGGGCGATGCCACTGCGCCACCCGCTCCCGGGCTACTTCCGAGCAATCAAAACCGACGACCCCTTTTTGGCGGTATTCACGAAAGGTGTGCAGCAGATTATCCAGAACGGACACGATATTGGGGGGGGTTGTTTCCATGACGCGACGTTACCAGGCCTTCCATCGGGCTGCGATCAAAATGGTGGCGGGTGCCTTAAAGTACATCAACAACACAAAATAAGCCTTGCGGCCCGCATTGCAATAAAACAGGGCCGTCAGCCATCATCTTTTCAGGACACCCTTGTCTTCAATGCCGCGATGCGGTCCAACAGGCAATGGGCCGTCTTGTCTTTGGTCATGACATCCATGGGTTCGGCCATCCCGTCGGGATAAAAGAAGGTCACCCGGTTCGTATCGCCTGCGAACCCGGAGCCCTCCGCCCCAATAATGTTGCCCACGATAAGATCCAGGTTTTTCGCTTTCAGTTTTTGAACGGCATTGTTTTTCAGATCCTGGGTTTCCGCGGCAAAACCGATGATCAGACGCTTTCCTTTCTGCTGACCGATCTCAGCCAGGATATCGCGGGTCTTTTCCACCTCCAGCGTCATTTTAGCGGCGCTTTTTTTGATTTTATGCGCGGCCGGCGAAGACGGACGGTAATCGGAAACCGCAGCGGTTTTGATGACGATATCCGCATCGCCCAACAGTTGGAGAACACAGTCGTGCATCTCTTGCGCCGAGGTCACCCGGTGAACGGCCACATCGACCGGATCCGGCAAGTCGACCGGACCGCTGACCAAATTGACCGTTGCGCCCCGCTGCCGTGCCGCACGGGCAATCGCAAAGCCCATTTTACCGGATGAGGGGTTGCTGATAAACCGCACCGGATCGATGGCCTCCCGGGTCGGACCGGCCGTAACGAGAATGGTCCGGCCGGCAAAATCGTTCGACGCCATGACAGCGACGATTTTCTCCATGATAAATTCAGGCTCGGGCAACCGTCCGGGCCCGACTGTGCCGCACGCCAGTTGTCCGGCATCCGGATCGACCAGGGTGTGGCCATAGCCACGCAGGATTTCCAGATTTCGCTGGACCGACGGGTGCTGGTACATGTTCGTATTCATGGCCGGGCAAACGACCACCGGGGCCGTCACCGCCAGCATGTAGGTGGACAGCGCGTCGTCGGCAATACCACCGGCCAGCTTGCCGATGCAGTTGGCCGTGGCCGGGGCAATGACCGCCAGATCGGTGGATTGCGCCCAATCGATATGCCGGATCGCGGCATCGCCTTCATCGAAAACACTGGTGCAGACCGGCTGGCCGGAAAGGGCCTGAAACGTCCCCGGCCCGACAAACCAGCAGGCATTCTCGGTCATGATGACCCGCACGCGGGCGCCGGCTTTGGTCAAGAGACGCAATAATTCGATGCTTTTATACGCCGCGATGCCGCCGGTCACCCCCAGCGTCACATTTTTACCCTCGATAAAATGGCACATGCCGATCCCTTTACTCAGGGTGTCGCTATCCACCCCCGTTGTGCGTCTTCGATCCTGACCATGGCGTCTATTGGGCACCGGCATCCTGCATAAGGCCGCCGCCGATCCCCTTGGCGGAGGGCGCTACCGCAATTTCGACATACGTGTAGATCAGTTCTTCATGGATGCTGATCACCGCTGTACGGTTGATCTTCTGGAAGACAAGGATGGAACTGGTGTCGGCTGATGGGGATTTAAAGGAAGCAATTTCCTGCCATTTTTCACGGCTCATGGCACTTTTAAAAAAGGTGATCAGGGAATCCCGGTCCACCCAGCCCTTGACCGTCAAGATACCGGTTGTCAGACCGGACCCCTCGACAATATAGGTCCGTTTGGGATCGATCTCCATTTCGCTGGGCAGCAGAATGTCGTCAAAATCACGATACAGCGTTGGAGAAGTGGTATTGGCAGCACCTTCCGCCCCGGAGCCACCGCCGTTGACACTCGAACATGCGACAAACGTCATGGCTAAAAGTGTCAGAAACAAGACATGCAGAAAACGGTTCCACCAGCGCTTTGAATCCATGAAGGTCCTCCATTGCTGTGAGTTGACGGCCATACGCCTGAGATGCAAAAAATAATTATTTTGGGATGTTAAGGGCTCATTGGAAAAGGCCCCAGAGACTTTTACCACTGAGTGGCCATATACCACAGGCAGGCTTTGAAAGGCAACCGGAAGCAACCGCTGTTCAATCCATAGGTCCGTCAGGTCTGAGCGTAAGAATGGCGATGGTTCTGAGAGAGTCCACCTAGTAAAGTGCGCATATCTCTCAGTTGTCTGATACCCTATCCATAGGTCGGTCACCGTGAAGTGTAGGAATACCGTAGGATTCCCGCTGTACCTTTAGCATTCTATCGCTCGGGTGCATCCGTTGTCGCTATAAATCATGCACCCCAGGGCTTTCATATGGGGATTTTTGCTAACTTGGCTATAAGTGCGTCCATAGACTCCCCACACTCACCAAAGGGAGCCGCGATTTCACGCTAACTTGTTATCGTAAGTGCAACCTATAAGAAACCCAATGAAAGCAAGGCCTCAGCACCTGCAGGATACCCCCCGGCAGGCGGCAGGACATCCCCGGCTCCAGCGCCAGGGAAGGCTTGTATGGTATCAGGAGCGCCGAGGGTATGCCCTATGCTTATAGAAAGGAACGCGATCCGTTTTAGCGCGGGACCTGGGCGGCAGGCGGCAGGGGGGGAACCGGGTCAGTACCGATAAGTAAGGGTATTCACATTTTTGTGTCGGGAAATGAAAGCTCAGGCAGACTGGTTGCTTCCAAATCTGGCAGGTTCCATAACACCCCGATGGGGTCTATACACATTCGGACTTGCGGTTGCTTAGCGGCCTCCATGCTCTAAAAGATGAATTACATTTGCTTTAAGAAGGTTGTGGTCTGGTGAATGCCCATCGATCTGAGTAGTCTTTTCTACAATCGCTAAGCATTTTTCAGCGTAGGCAACCCATCCTGAATCCTGTCTTTGCACAAGGCAAACGGCAAGGACATAGTAAGGGAAGGGGTATTTAGGGAACCTATTTATATAGAGTTTAAAATGCTCAATATCATCATCCGTACAATTGCAACGGGGCCTATCGTTAACAAAAGTTATGTGATTTCTTGCCCATCCAGCAACAGGGCTACCGAATGCAACGCCTGCCCCTCCTCGAGGAACGGCTGAGCCATCAAAGGTCCATTGCGCAACTGCACCATATTCTTTATGACTATCCAACTCTGATTTGTTGGACGATGCGGCAGCTTCAGTGTCATCAAGTCTGCTTTGTGCTTCTTCCAGTTTCTGCTCCATTTGGGTAGCTGCGCTCTTCGCGGCTTTTAGTTCGTCTTTAAGGTTTTCGCGTTCCGCAACCTCGGTTGACAGTTGTTGCTTAAGAGATGCTATTGAGGCATCTGCGTCTTCAGCAGCCTTCCTTTGCTTAACTGCTTCCAACCTTTGTAGCTCAGCGGATCGTTGTGAGACTACCCCTCCACCAAACGCAATTATGGCGACTACTATCCCAAGGTAGGCACCTGCGAACCTAACACGCCTGATGCATAAGAGAATCGCCGCTATAAAGCTAAACAGATAAAAGTATGGCCAAATCTGGTCTGCCAATTCTGTGGCAAGTTCTACGTTGTTCCACCAGGGGAATGAAATACTCAGCATCTGACTACTGCGTCCTCGTCACCGTGAGTTCGATACCTCTATGATTAGGTAAATCAGCAGCGGTAGCCGATACTCTATAACCACTGCCTAAGTCCTCTGAAGCGGTCTTCTCGATATACCTTATGAAATCTTCATCGGGATTGGGTCGTGAGCCGATTGGATAATAACTGCCAACTACTAACATCTCAGGGGGCGATTCATCATTGAGATAGAGTGGCTGAATTGAAAGCCCCGTTTGGGTTTGAGGGTCGAATCCGGTGATACCTGTGCCAGTGTTCAACGGATAGATTCGAACCTCCCAATCAGGAGGAAATTCCATCGCGCGGACATAGGCCTCCCATTCTGGCAGGGTCATTCCATAAATTCTGTCAGCATCCTCTTTGCTGATAATGGTTTCGGTTTGTTGAGCCATTAGATGAGGCAAATGAATAAATGAGGCTAATAGAGCGATGATGATGGCTGTGTAATAAGGTAGGTGTTTCATGGTTGGCCTCCCGATGTGGAGGATTCACGCGAGGGATTCATAGAGCGGATGCTCAAAATGACACATGCCAGACACCCGAATATTATTCAAGGACTATCTTGATGGCTTTTGCTACTTGCAGACTACCGATTATATTGTTGGCTAATATAGGAGAGCATGACGAATTGCTAATTGTACAATATGTGGTACTTTGTGACTTGACTTCATAAGACATATTGTGTTAATAAGCGGTTGCTCAAAAATGAAAACCCCAGCTGCATGAACAGCTGAGGTTTCCGGTAAGAAAGCCCCGGTGGGGGCTATGATGCCAAGGTGACTATTACCATATGCTTGCGGAGGTGACTTTGTCAAGCTATCCTATCAGTTACCAATACGACACTTCCACCGGGTGCATTCTAGTCTAACCGGTGGAAGGAGGTGACTGATATGGCGAAACGTTCGACATACAAGCCCGGTGAAAAGGCCCCCCGCTCTGGCCAGTATGAAATTATTGGCCCGAGAGGTGGACGGACTGGGCGAGAACGCACGGTCACAAGAGGCGAGCCGTTACCGCCGACCCCGCATAAAGGTCAGCGATATGACATCGTCGATCCGACCAAGCACTAAACAGTAGATGTAGTTTGAACCCTCCCTGATGAATTTCGGGGAGGGTTTCTTGAAGTGCCATTCAAGATGGACCGCACATAACCCCCGCAGCCTCCCTCAGAGCCCCCGTAGCCAGATGAGCATACCGCTCAGTCGTTTTGATATCCGCATGACCCAACAGTTCCTTGACCATGTACAGGCTGACTCCGTTCGACACCAGGGTCGAGGCGAAGCCGTGTCTGAGGTCGTGAAGTCTGTAATGCCTGCTGAGTTTGGCTGATTTCCTCAGGCGATACCATACCGCATGGAATCCAGAGAAATACTTACCGGTGCTGGCTGGAAACACCAGCTCACTTTTGCCGTTAGAGGCCGCCTTGGCATCCCGAATAACCCCTGCAGCCATATCATTGATAGGGACAGTCTGAACCTTGCCTGACTTGGTGGTTGATGCCCGAAAGGTCACTGAGAGCCCTCCTCCACCATCACCATCAATAGAAACATCCGACCACTTGAGTTGCCGAACCTCCCCTACCCTCCTGCCGCTATACATACAGAACAGGACCACCCGAGAGGCGTGCTGATTCTTCCAGGCTGCACAGGTGTCCTCCAGCTTCTTACGGTCCTCCCCGGTGAGCGGGTTCGTCATCCTGTTGTCAAATTTAGGAGGCTGAACCTTCTTACAGGGATTCGGCAAGCCTATCGTCAATTCCATCCTGTCGGCATGGTTGAATATTACCCTCACCAAGGCATAGACCTGCATGGCTGTGGCAGGCTTCAGACCCTCAAGGATGCATCCGTCCACTACAGTCTGTATGTCGACCGCTCTGACCTGCGAGGCCCTCAGGTGT
The DNA here is from genome assembly GCA_014237395.1 of Desulfobacteraceae bacterium. Lineage (GTDB taxonomy): Bacteria > Desulfobacterota > Desulfobacteria > Desulfobacterales > UBA5852 > JABZFP01. The sequence goes on from JABZFP010000004.1 coordinate 105,808, forward strand.
CCCAATGGTTGCCTCAGGTTCTTAGTATAGCGAATCCTGTCGGCCTTCCATGAGCGTTTCCGAAGCTTGGAATAGGTATGGTAATGTTTCCACATCTGGTGGAAGGTCGGCTCTTTTGGCTGCTGAGGGGGCTGCTGTGGCCAGCCATAAGGATATGGTGGTGCAGATGGCCAACTTTGCGGGTGTGGGCAGCTTTGTTGCTGTGGGAGTGCCTGGGGTACTGCCTGAGGTCCTGCTTGGGCTTCCCTTTTCAGGTCTCGTTCAGCAAGCTTCGCGCCTTTTAATGTCAGGGATGACCTGGAGCGTCGTTTGCCCTTGGAACCGGGTACGACAATCACAGCCTTAAATGTGTCGTTTCCAGCAGAACCACATGAGCAGGTCAGGTTGGATAGCCCACGGTCTCTCGTACAGGTCTTGCAGTGCCTTAAAATCATCGTGTGTCCCCCTTGATAGGGGATGCACATCTACCGCACCTGAAAAACGTGTATCAGAGGCCTAAAATGGACTCTCGGGGACCCTCATGAGGGCTTGCAATAAATCCCGCAATCTGTTATCCGCAGGACCTCTACAGCATTCCTTTCAGAGGTCTTTGCCCCCGTAGCTCAGTGGATAGAGCATTGGATTCCTAATCGTTCCACGAGCTTTTAGCTTTTCCTTGTATTTTTAACTACTTGTATAAATTATCTTTTTTCGATCACTTTTGGTTTCGTTTGGAACCATTTGGAAAAATTTGACCTTGACGGGCACAATTTGGGCACAATCGGGGAAATGGAATATCAATCCCCTCCCCTTTTTCTCGACCTCAATATAGTCCTTTTCTTCCTCGACTGTTCACAGCTGTTTAACGCAAATCAAATCTTTTCGAGGCAATCGTCTATTTGACAGCCTTCAACGAAGCGTTATTTTTATAATTGTTAAGCAGTTCCTGCATTCATTGCTAAAGTCGAAGCACTGAATCACACCTCCTATTCCACCCCAGCTGTTCAGACCCTAACACGCTGAAGCATCGTAACCCTCCCCAAAGCCGGCACAATTTGTCTCAACCATGGATAGGGCCATGATACGAGGGCACCTGAAACTGCCATTGCATTGCCTCCAGGGGTGATCTGCCTCTGGGGGCTGGAAAAAATGGCTCGTCGCAAATTCAACCTTCCTAACAATCTATGCAGGCAAAGGAGGTCATCATGCCTTACATTGTTACAACATCGACCTATCCCAGTGATATAGCCACAAAGGCAGCCGAAAGGTATTTTGAAGCATTGCAAAAATTTCCTGTTGATGAAAGCCATGTCAAGGAACTCGTTCCGGCCGCCGTCAAGGCCACTAACCAGGGGCTCAAAGTTACGGGCGTCCTGGAGGTAAAAGAGGGACAACTGGAGGCTGCTCTGAAACGATTGACCAATTTTATGGTAATGTTTCAAACAATTCCTGGGTTCGAATATTCGATCGAAATCAACTGGAAAGTCGAAGAGGCCCTTGGGTTGCTCGGCATGGAACTGCCAAAATAGCCCGAACATTGCAACCAGGGTAGTTCTCATCGATCCGATCATTCGATGAGTATTAAGTGTTCGGCGTCACGGTAGACAGCCGGTACGACTTCATCGAGGTTGTGCCGGCTGTAACGCTTCAAAAATAATTGTGACGGTCGGCACATCAGAATGTAACAGCCAGATTGAGTGTTACAGGCACCCGCGAAAGTGTAATTACAATCTGCCCGAAAAAGTGTCACAAAACGTCGAAAATTGTAAAACAGGCGTAATTACAGAGGGATAGCGATCACACTTTGAGAGCTGAAGTGGCCGGAATTCGTTACGGCAGCTGTTGCAGAAAATAGCCTGAAACACACCAGAAACCCGCCTGAAACACCCCCAATATTGTGGTATAATAAAAGCCTGGCCGCTTGGTCGGGCTTTTCACTTTCTATCCTGGAAAATTCGAAGGGATTTCGCTGTGAAGCAATCAGAGCAGGAAAGAATTAATGAAATACGGCTCTTCAATATTGTTGACATGGGACTGACCTTTTCAGCGATGATCCGCTTGTACCAGACTGGTAGCAAGAAAACCCTCCGTCACAAGTTGATCAAGATTCTACACGATATCAGAGGAGTTCATTCCGTTAATGATTTTCGAACAATACACGACTCATTCTGTATCTGGGGCAAAAAAAACCTTTTTTTGGCTGAAAGGGAGCGTCGGGGAATATTAATCAAGCGTAGTGGACCGCCAAGCTATGGCCAGGTGGCCAAAACATTGGACGTGGTGCTGAAGGTCGTCGTCTACTACAGTGGATGGCCGAATGAATCTACTGCGAATGTACTCGTAAAATACATAAATGCTGCAGTTGATACAAAAATGATGAAACTCTTGAGGAGCAGATATCCGAGACATTTCCAAGATTGGCCTGTTACGGTGGAAAATGTTACGAAGCAAACCTATACATCCTTACAAGAACTCGTGAAAAAGTTCATTGACGAAGAACACGATGGGCAAATCATGCCTGTTCAATTTGATGACCTTTACTGGAATTATCTAAATCGATAGGCTTGGAGTCCCTTATGGTATAAAAAGGCAGTTATCCTGGCTTAAGGCAGTATACAACCTTATTAATCGCTCTGACTGGGATCAAAGTTTAGATTCTGGGAACTACAGGGATGATTTTGTTGCTTGCCAATAATTCGGAAGTTATAGGCTGAAAGAAATAAGTTTCTGTAAAATATGTGGTTTTCAGAATTTTGAAAGGCAATCATTACGGATTATGGTCGATAAACGAGCAGCAAAGAAAAGCAAAAAAAAGCTGGCAAGAAAACATAAGATAAGCGTCACTAAGAACAAAGAACTGAAACTTAAATATCCAAATTTTATACTGAATCCTGGAACAACTGATGATGTTCCACAAGAATATATTGATGCTGTATTCAGCGTGATAAATTCATACGTCCCTCAGGATTCAATTTTTAATGATAGAAAAATATTCACATCAAGCGAAGCCAAAATCTGTAGAAAAATATGTCAATATGGATTTGACAGATTATCTGTTGATTTGAATAAGTTTGGCAAGAAAACAGAAATACCAAAAAACTTAGTATTTCCAGGGTTGAGTAAATTTATATACGATAGTCTTGACAAGAATGGTTTAAATCAAAAATTTCGTCCATTTTTAACTTTTGATGTTTTCCCATTTAATTATGATTTGGTCATATCTTTTCCACACTTAAAAACTAAACGACTAAAATCTAATAATAAGATTTATTTCTCTGAAAATATAAAACAATCTGTTGTGAATTACGGTACTAAAAAAGTTGCCTTTACGAAGCATGCTATTGATAGAATTCATGACAGAGAAACTGGTGGGGGCGGAGGTAATGGGGCAATAAAATTTACCATTAGGCGTTTTAGTGAAAAAATGGATTTAAGGGAGATAACATTCCCTGACGGCCAGATGGCATTTCAATATTTTAGGCGACTTAAAAGTGAACATCCACATGTTGCCACAAGATATACCCGTGTGTCTAAATTAAAAATTGTTCGGGAAGAGGATAAGGTTTTGCAAGGATACTTCCCATTTGTAATCGAGGATGACTATGTAGTGCTAAAAACATTTTTGATGCCTGGAATGACAAAGACACCGGAATCATATTTGGTTAAAAACGCTGAACATACACAGCAAATTGAATATTTTAAGAAGCTTTTAAAAAAGATAAACTTTACTAATTGGCTTACTGAAGATTACATACAATTTTTAGAGTGGTGCCAAGAAAATGGCATTAGTCAATATGAAAGTATTATAATAAATAGGTTGCAGGATTATGGTCGTCAAATACAGATTTTTGGGGATGTATTTGATGATCTGAAATGAAAACGGAATACCTTTAAATACTGAAGTGCTATGGTCGCGACTGGCTAAGTGGTTCTCTGCTTTTGCCGACACTTTATCCCTTCAAACGCAATAATCCGGATTGAACGGGCAGTTCGTGTTGATGCAGTTCGGGCATCCCGTGTGATACAGCAGGACGTAGAAAAATCCCGCGAAAACACCCGTGTAAAGAATGAAGTACAGAAACGATCCCATCTGGAATATGGCTACAAAGGGGATGCACACCCTCATGAAATAGGCCAATACCGCTCCTGCCCCAGCCATAAAGCCAAATTTTTCCCCCCGGCCGAAGAACCGCTGCACGCAGCTACCCTCCAATGGCACCGGGCATGATTTCCCATAGTTCGCACAGTTCCGGCATGTCATAGCGAAAAGCACAGCATACGATGCTGCCCAGAACACCAAATAGAGCAGCCCGGCAAACCAGGATAGCTTCCAACTCAGGAATAGGCCCAATAGGAACAGGATGGCGAGCAGGACGCCGTTAATGCCATATTCCTTGATGGTGAATTCGGAAAGCCGGCTCTTTCGTTTATTTCCGATTTTCATAAGATCACCTTTCACAATCTCATTGCTGCAAAGACGCAATGCACTCCTCAATTGCTTGACGAACGGGTTTGTAGGATAGGCCCAATTCCCGCTCAGCCTTGGACCCATCGGCTTTGAGGGCCGTCAAAGAGTTCCTGACCATATCGGTTGACAATCCCCATAGTGGTGGGCGTTTGGTTATGTTAGACATAGCTGTAAGGACAAAGGCGTTTCCTTTAACCATAAACGCGGGAACAGAAAGAAACGGCAACGGCACGCCGGATATCTCACTTACCCACTTATTGATTTCTCCGATCGTGCGTTGTTCCTTGCCTATAATGTATTTCTCACCAATGTTGTCTTCTTTTTCCAAGGCACGAACAATGGCCTCTGCGACATCATTGACGTGCACAAAGGTAAATGCGGTCGATTCCAGTCCCCGGATGGGCATTTTCCGGTTGATCAGCAGATTGATATGGTTCCCGGTTGCTTTCGTATCGCCAGCCCCCAGTACAGCACTGGGATATATCATCACCAGAGGCAACCCCTCGTGTTCAAATAGATCCCAAGCCACATTGTCCCCGGCAAATTTGGTCCTCGCATATTCGGTTGGAAGCTCTCCGGCCGGGCTATCTTCGTTAAAAGGGACATCTGGCGACAGCCCCCACGTAACGATTGAGCTCACATGTACGACCTTTTGAATTTTCGCTTCCAGTGCAGCCTCCATTACGTTTCTGGTGCCATCGACGTTTATCTTGGTGTAGAGGGAATTATCCGGCTCCCAGAGCGAATAGAGGTTGGCCAAGTTGATTACGGCGTCACATCCGCTCATCCCCTCAATCAAGGATTGTTTGTCCGTAACATCCCCTGTTGCGAATTGGACGCCGAGGTCAGTTAAGACAGCTTGCTTTTGGGGATTTCGAATAAGGCAAACGCATTCGTGCCCTGATTCGATAAGGCGTGCAACCGTGTTCTTGCCAATGAAACCCGTACCTCCAGTGACAAATACCTTCATTGGACACCTCCTGCCTGGTTTGCTTGATTCCCTTAAACTGGGTCGGTGGCGGAAGGGGTATCAGATAGGAAAGCTCGAGGCGGCAATAGCTGGAACAAGGATGGGATTAGAATTTCAGTAAACCTTTAGCGGGCCGGTTGTCAATAATGAACCGACTCGGTCGATGCAAGAGGAACGTATGCCCGATCATCACGAGGTGGTCGGGCTTTTTTGCGTTTAAAAATCAATAGCAACAAGAAAGGAGCAAGCCATGATGAAGGTCAATCTGATCGGTGACTACGAGGGCAAGTACAGGATTTCGGTGATTGAGTGGGTTTTGGGTATCCTGAACCTGGTGCTGCTGGCTGGACTTGCCTTCTGGACTATTTTTTAATGGTTGTAAGCCTTGCGATGCTTGACAATACCGTCATTATTGATACAGTGCTCAAAAAAACCCGCCAATGATTCAGGAGGTTTATTATGATCTCAAACCCCGCCTCATTATTTCGAGGGTGGGGTTTTGTTTTTAATCTAACCGCCCCTCCCCAAAAGGCCCATCCAAATGAAAATTAACGAATCCGCATTGAAAATCGTTGAAAATTCAATCGAGAAAAACTTGGGGTCTCTTGAGGATCTTCCAAGAGAGATTCAAAATACTGTTGTTAACATTTATTACAAATTTTTTGATTTGGCAGATGACATGATGGAGAAAAAGAATAATCCTGGTTGGATACCAGAAAGGATTAAGAGAGATGTAGCATATGGAAAAGATTTTGATGAAGCGTTTAACAACTGGAACATATATTTTGCGAAAGTAAAAAGCGATTTTAATGCTGTGGATAAAATGGTGGATGCCTTGCGTGAAGTGGATAGGTCTCAGCAGCCCAGATTATATGGTTACATGTGCGATTTTATGACTGATGTTTTAAAATATAATATTCCGAATGCAGAAAAGAAAACGCCTATACGTCGTAAATTTGAGCGTAAATTGTATAAAAAGCAGGTCGATGAAATACCACATTTAATAGATTTGATAAAATGTTAATTAATAATATCAGAGTATGAAAAAAAACGATAAATACATTTTCAACAGCATGAAAATTGATGAAGATTGTTACCTGCTTTTGTGCTGCTTTTTGTCAAGCAACAAAATTAGTAAAATTTGTTCTTCGAGCAATTCAATGCATTTCAAAGCATTAACGATTCAAGAGAAACAAAAAATTAAGGAATTCCTAATCTCTATTGCCATTAAAATACGCATGATTGATGACATAATGAGGCAATATGATACCAATATATATGATCACATTGATAATAATGTTGGATTTTTAAAAATTAAATCAGACAAAAAAAAATACAATCTTTCAGTTAGAGAGGCATGTAATAAAATAATTCATGCTAAATCACTGACTTTCAATTACAATGCAACAAAAGATAAAATTGAATATTTAAAGCCAATAGTTAATTTTATCGGCAAAAAAAACAAAAATCATTGGAAAGCTACAATTGATATTTATAAATTTGTTGAACAAGCTGTCTATTTTTCAAATGAATATGATGAAAATTGGTCTATATCTGGATATGACTAAAATTCAGGTGGTAGATTTATGAGAAGTTGCAATTTATTCAAGAATCAAATCTATAGTAAAACATGTTGGAGAATGATAAATTGAAAAAGCTATTTATAGTGTCTATTTTATCGCTAATAGTTGTTTCAATAACTCCGTCAAATACAATTGCGTGGAAAGAATATATCCCTTTTTCCACTGGTGGTAAAATCGAAAAATATAATTCAAATAATAAGAATAAGTTTGATTTAAAAATTAAAGACTGGTCATTCTATTATGAAAATTATTCTTGGTGGTTTGAATTGGAGTATGAAGTAACTAATGAATCAGTTGAACCGATTGGTTCGGTATTAATCGAATTTTTTATCATAAATCCTAATACCAAAACAGAAATTATTAAAAAGACACTTCAGTTCCCAATTTATACATTCCCAACTATAAAAGGAACATTCAGAAAAAAATTTAAAGAGATTAGGATGGCCAATGATCATACTTATGATATGAATGATCTTAATTCTGCCATTGAACAATTAGGGTCAGACTTTGGCTGGGGCTATAAGATATTTTCTTATTTGCCGGACGAATATCAATCTACAAGATTAGGAGGTAAGTTTGAAGCAGATGTATATTTTGGGATGCCTAAAAATATGCAGTTAAAATCTTCTGATAAATCAGCATCAATGAACAAACAATTAGTCAAAATTGATAATTGTGAATTCCTATGTTCCGTTCCTCATGAAGTAAAAAGAAAAACCGCGTACATTGGAAATGTAGAGTACGAAATGTTTGAAAGTGCCCATCCCGACGAAGTGGGGTCATTCATTAGAGTTGAATGCCTCCCTATACAAAATGCCAGTATTTCAAAAATAGATGTTAAAAATACATTACAAACACATGCATCTAATTTTGGAATCAGTCAACCGGAAATTTCATTAGAAGAAAGTAAGATGGGACTTTCGGGTAAATACCTTGGAGTTAAAAATATAGGTGACGTACCTTTCCGAGTATGGGGTAAAGTTATTGTAGGAAAAAAATCTATTTTCACTTGTTTAGTATGTGAGCCTCTGGAGATATTTCCATCGCAAGATGCTGTTGACTTTATGTCCTCTATAACAAAATTAAAATAAGTGTTTAGAATAATTTTCAACCGTGTTGGCTCTCTGACCGATTCTTTTTTGATCCAACCCCAGCGTGCATATAAACCGCCTGTCATGATCCTTGCTTTTTTTATACATAATCGAAACTTGAATATCCGACAGAGCTGACGATCCTTCCGGTATTCTTGATTATGTGATCAGACGGAATTATCCCGTCAGGCTTGTAATGTACTGGATGTTTCAGAGTGCCAGCAATGTCAAGTAGGGAATAGATAAAGTGAAACAATGATTGGATTATTTCGATTTATTACTTTTAAGAAAGATCGATCCTATACTGATAAGAATACCCACCCAAAATATATAGGCACCAGATTTGAAAATCGGTGTCTTAAGGTAGAAAAATTCAATATACTCATCTATACTATATAAAGAAGGAATTGTTATGGTATGAAAGTTAGATGACTGAATTTCCAATGTAATTACCTTTACTGCATATCGTTTATTGTCAACAACACTTAATCTTGGATCTATTGTTTTAAATTGTGAAATATCCCATTCAGGGAGTGCTTTAATTTTATTCCATTCTTCGCTTAATTGCTCACGTAAGCTTCCCCGTCAAGCAGACAGTTTATAAGTAGAGTTTTCAGCGTTCTTTTCCATATACTCGACAGGTGTCAGATCGTTTAAAGAATCGTGCGGGCGCTGCTCGTTGTATTCGA
>JABZFP010000023.1 GCA_014237395.1 Desulfobacteraceae bacterium
TTGTTGGTTGATTTTTTCACCGCCCACAGGCTGTCCAGACTCACAGGGCTGCGATTGAGACGCGGAGGAACTGGAAAGATGATGAACATCGAACGTCCAACTTCGAATAGGTAAGGGAACCTAACGGGGTCGGAACCTAACGGGGTCGTATCTTAATTATTAATTATTCACATTTTTTTTCTAATCAACTCAACTTTCAAACGAAGATCGAAGGGGTCGCCCATTAAAGGGCGGGCCAAGCTAACCAACCAGTATTACATGAGATACATAGAAAAGGGACAGGTACTTTATACCTGACTACGTCTGTCGTAGGTGGTTAGTTGAGGGTAGCCGATAAAAAGAAAAGACAGCGGGGTCAGATCTTCATTCTTGACAAATTCATGTAGCTGCTGGGGTCGGACCAAGCCAATGATCTGATATTACAGATAAAATGCCTGAAATATAGCCCGTTTTGGCTCTTAGAACCGCCTTTTCGGCCCCAAAATTGGTCCTTTAAGCCCCGGGGGGATAGAGCATGGTTATGCTATAGTCTTGCTAATTGTCCATAGACAGAAGAATGGGGGACGGGCATAAGTATATAAGTAACTCCGCGATGATATGGCAGCCTGACAATTGTGGGGTGAGAATTCATGAGGAATAGAGGTCAGGTCAGCAATTTTAATTGTTAGCTGACTTTAAAATAAATTGAAGTTCATAGCCCAATACTCGTGCATACTCATTTAGAGTGTGTAGCGAAATGTGATCATCTTTTGCATTTTCAATCTTAGAAATACTTTGCTGGCTGAGAGCCCATTTTTCGGCGACTTCACGTTGGGTCAGTTTCAGGTTTTCCCTTGCTTCACGTAACCTGGCAGCGATAATCAGTTCACCCTTACGTTTTTCCACAGCTGCTTTAAATCCCGGTCTCTCACGTTCTTTTTTATTTATTAAGCGATCAAGATCATCCATTTTTACCTCCTTTTATACGCCTAAAATAATCCTTTCTTAATACCTTGGCCTTCTTTATTCTTCGGGTTGGCACAGATTTGGTCTTTTTTACGAATCCTGTCAGAAGAAGGATTGTTTGCCTTCCTGCAAAAGTATACAAAACCCTGAATTGTTTCTTAAAGCGTCTGGCTCTCAACTCATAGATCCCATCCTCCAGATAATCAGCTAGTGGTCGCCGAGCTTTATTTCCCAATTCTCTCAAAGCTGCTATTGTTGCAACAACTTCTTTAGCATCCTCAGACGGTAGGTCCTCAATAAACTCTTCAGTGGGGCATTTCCCAGAGGCATTTCGATAAAATATCATGCGCCAGTACATATAAAATGAATACTACTATATAGTTGTGCTGTCAACATAAAATACAAAGGGTTCTGGTGGTAGAGACGAAGGGGTCCATAGAATTATAACTTTCTCGATAAGTAGGCGGTTTTTTAGCCTTTAGCGTCGGACGAAGATAACCCATTGATATTCTGAACAAAAAGCTCAAAGCTGGAAGCTCAGAGTAATGGGTATCGAGGAATTGAAGTCTTTTGGTGAACCGCTAACTGTGTCAAAGTGGCAGATAGTACGGTATTTTGGCGCTAAAATGATAACCCTTTGAAATTCCATATAAATAGTGGCAATTGGTTATGTAGTTGTGTGTCACAATGACGCACGCTTTTAGTTACGGATTTTGCACAATCTATTTTATCTCACACAGAGACGCAGGGCACACAGAGGTTAAAGGCTTACAGCGATAGGATGCTGGGATGATTATGACCCAACACCCAAATAATATGATGTATGATTTCTTCTGATTATACCGGATTTTGGGGAGGACTTCGATACCCTCTCAAAGAAGCCGAAATGCAAAGATTATGCAACCAGTTATCATGATATCTAAATTGGTTTAACCTTTCAGCCGGGCTTCTATAGCCATTTAGTTTCTTAATTGTCCGTGGATTGTAGGGAGCAAAATTGTGGATAAGCGTCCATCCTCTGATACTCAACTCAGCTGCGGCCATTGACCCATGAAAATACTGGGTGCTAAACAAGTGACGATCCATTCTCTGCATAAGCCTGTCAACCATATTGCTGGTTCGATGCGCCTTGGGGTGATCGTATGCGACTTTATATGCAACAATATTCTGACGTAATTTGTTAATAGGATTTGCGATAACAGGTGGCATGTTATTTTTTTTGCACCACTCGACAAGTCTTCTGATTCGCTGCGAAAATTTAGTTTTATTTTCAGCATCATAGCAGTCCCAGAGCTTGGAGGCTGCCTCATCAAAGATGTCTTTGTACTTCTTTTTGGCCCTATCGCGAATTTTAATGAAGACATGTAAAAAACAGCAAATGATGACAACCGACGAGAAGAGAAATTTCCAAGCATTTCGAGTGGCCTTCCATCCGTCCATATTCACTGTAGTGGGAGCATAAGCCGGCTTTAAGCATTGAGCTTCATCTTTGAACACTTGATAGGCGTCTTGCAAAGATTGTTCTCCGGCATCCTTCGCAATCGCCGCGCCGAGGATGCATTGGTTGCCGACTGTAGTGGCAACATAAACTTTGTCACCTAAAATCCGAGTATGTTTTTCATCGGCTGCGAGATGCTCAGGGATATCGTCAGGATTTCTGATCGTTGTCCCGACAATACTGTTTCGACCAAGTGACTGTTCTATTCGATACCACTCAAAAAGATAGCTTTTTCTATTTCACATACGAATCCGGTCATGTACGGCATTATAAATGAGGGACGAATGGTGTAGGGAATGCCTGCGATTTCTATACGCCGAATAAGTACGGACTGCTTTTTAGAGAGGTAGATATCCTTCATCAGATATCCTTTAGTGATTTCAGATGGAAACAGTTCCGGGAATAGCTCAATTTGCTTATCGATGTATATTCTGAAATCAATCGGGTTTTTGATACACGCATTATAATCTTCTTGAGAAAACGGTAAACATATGGTTCGATTGTTTCGGTGAGCGGATTCTGTGTCTGCTTTTCCCATATAGTTAGAGACCTCCTTGGTAGGGAATGGTCTCTAACTATATAAAATCATTAACAAAAAGTCTAGGCAAATATTGCCTGTAATATCAATATGTTGTGGGCCACCACTCTGCCCCCCACAATAGCTTGAGCTTGATAGAAATCAAGCTCCCCTAAATCCGTTATAACGAGAAAAAATTTATCGTCTTTGACGGTTAAAAAAAATCAATAACCCTGATATGGCCGCACCCTTGGTGGGGCCATTTCTTTTGGTACGCTTATTGCTCCGTGACGGATATATCTTTGTATTGGGTGAACGCGATGAATCGATTGAAGACGGATGTGCTTGTAATTGGCGGCGGTGCCGCCGGGATACGGGCGGCGGTGGAAGCGGCCGCCCATGGCGCGGATGTGACCCTGGTGAGCAACGCGCCGGTAACCGCCGGCGGGGCCACTTTTTCACAAGTATCACGGGGATGGGGAATCCAGGCCCTGATGGAAGGTGAGTGCAGCGCGCAACATATTGAATCCTTTTATAATGAAATCGTTGCCGTGGGGCAGGGCGCATGTGATCCGAAACTTGCCCGGATCCTTGTCGAGGAGTCTGGTGATCGGGTCAAAGACCTGGTGAGCTATGGCGTCCGATTCAAAAAGACGGACGATGGGCGCTTTCACCGTGCAAAGGGGTGTTTCAGCGAAACCGAACGCGCCTTGATTACCGCGGATTTCGACAATGTCAGGAAGGCATTCTTGTCAATACTCCGGCAGCATCGCGTCAGGATACTGACGGGAACGGTGATCGACCTGGTAGTCAGGGACGCTGTCTGCGCAGGGGCATTTATCTTTGATTCGGCAAACACATTTTCACTGATTGATGCCAAGGCAACCATCATGGCAGCGGGCGGCGGTGGGGCCATATATGAAAACCACCTCTGCGGTGCTGAAAGTACCGGAGATGGTTATGCCCTTGCCATTCGGGCCGGCGCACGGCTGTTGAATATGGAATTCATCCAGTTCATGCTCGGTATCAAGTCCAAGGAAAACCGCCAATTCCTCCCCCGGCATCGGCTGTATCAGCACAATATCCTGTTGGACGGCATGGGCAAACCTGTTCTTGAAAGATGCCTGCCGGAAGCGATCCAGCGGGAAAATGTTGTTCGCCTGAGACAGAATCATTGCCCGGCCAGCACGTGTGACGCCTCATTTATCATCGATCAGTCGGTGTGGCAGGCAACCCGGGAGACGGGCTCGGTTTTTTGGAACGCAGACAGGCATCCGTCGGTCATACCTGAAGTGGTACACATGGCCCACGCCTTCAACGGCGGCATTCGGATCGACGCCAGGGCGGCATCCACGCTTTCCGGACTGTTTGCGGCCGGTGAAGCCGCAGCCGGGCCTCACGGTGCGGATCGCATCGGCGGGTGCATGATGACGGCAACGCAGGTATTCGGAAAACGGGCCGGGCAATTTGCGGCACAACACGCCGGTCAGATTAAGCATCTGAAGCTGGGGGCTCATCCGCGTGTTGGATGTCCGGCCCTTAAACCGGGGGAAAAATCAGAGATCGAGCGGGAGATGCTGGACTGGCTGGAACATACCATCAAGCATGCGATGCATACGCATGTGAATGTTGTGAGATCGAAAAAAGGACTGGAAACCTGCCGGCGGATTCTATTTGATGCAAGATGCCGGTTGGCGTCAATGGAGGGGGCGACACGTGAAAACTATATCCGCTACAACAAGGTCCGGAATATGATCGATGTGGCCGGGCGGGTCGTCGAATCAGCAATCAGGCGCAAAGACAGTCTTGGTGCCCACTTTCGTGCGGATATCGCTATGGCGCAGCAGACCAGCCCTTCTGCCGGCGCAATGGATTGCGCAGCGTGATCGTGTATCACCCCGAAAAATTGTCAGATATACGATTGGTGGGCGAATGGATGTAAACGCGAAACTGAAAATTGGAACCCGGCACCATCAGGCCGGTCGCCTGAAGGATGCCATGGCGGTCTATGAACAGATCCTGCATCATTTCCCGGATCATCCGGATGCACTCCATCTGTCGGGACTGATAACCCATCAGCAGGGCAACAGTGACGATGCCATCCGGAGAATCCGGCGTGCGATCGAGCGCCATCCGCAAAACTTCGTCTTTCGGAAAAATCTATGCATGATCCTGTTTGCCGCCGGCAAGGTCCACGACAGTATGCGCTGCTGCCAAAAACTCATCGGCGATTTCCCCGGCTCCGTTGACATGCTGCTTCTGCTTGGCAACGTGCACATGCGTCAGGGGGGATATCAGGAGGCGGCAGACTGCTTTCACAAAGCCATCGGGATTGAATCGACAAACGCGGATCTCTACCATAATCTGGGCGTTGCCTACCAGGAAATGGGGCGACTGGAAAAGGCCCTTTCCCAATATCGCCGGGCCATTCAACTGAACCCTGATCTGGCCGAGGCCTATTACAATCTCGGCAATGCCCTGCGAATCCATAGCGGGATAAATGAAGTGGTCGTCGCTGCCTACCAATCGGCACTGGCCGTCAGACCCGACTACGCGGATGCCAGCTTCAATTTATCAAAAGCATTTGATGAACTGGAGCGGATCGAAGAAGCCATCACCGGTTATGCGCGTACCCTGAGGATAAAACCCGATCATATCGACGCCCATAACAGTCTGGGCAACGCATACCTGAAGCAGGGCCGCTATCCGTCGGCTATCACCTGTTATGAACAGGCCATCCGAATCAATCCCCATTTCCATATGGGATATTACAATATGGCCCTGGCCTGCAAACTGCAGGGAAGGATGCGCCAGGCGGCCGCTTTTGCCAAACAGTCACTGGCCCTGAATCCGGAATTCGGTGACGCATCCAGCCTCCGGGTTCAAATTTTTCAGCAGGCGTGTGCATGGTCTGATCTTGAAAGGGCATGCACACGCCTTGACGCTACAACAAAAAAGGAGATCGCCGTCGGGAGATGCCCTTCAGAACAGCCCTTTCTAAATTTTACACGACATGCCGATCCGGCGTTGAATCTGCGGATCGCCCGCGCATGGAGCGATTTTACTGCTGCGCGCATTTCGCGCATGGGGGAGGAATTTGTTCACGGCCATCGAAACCTGAAAGATGGCAAGATGGTGATCGGGTACGTGTCGGAACGCTTCAGAAATGCAGCCACGGCACACCTGATGCTTCAGTTGTTCGGACTGCATGACCGGAGCCGGTTTGCGGTATACGCCTACTCTTATGGAAAAGACGACGGCAGTTCTTACCGGGAGCGCATCGTCCGGGATGCCGATCGATTCATCGATATCCGGCATCTGAGTGATCTCGACGCCGCCAGACGCATCTACGATGATGGTGTGGACGTTCTGGTCGATCTCATGGGTTACATGAAGCACAACCGGTTGGGTATCTTTGCTTTTCGACCCGCACCGGTGCAGGTCGAATATCTGGGGTACCCCGGAACGACGGGGGCGGATTTCATGGATTATCTGATTGCGGATCATGTGGTGGTGCCGGTGGGAGAAGAGGCATTTTTTACCGAGCGCCTGGTCCGCATGCCCCACTGTTACCAGGTGAATGACAATACCCAGCAGGTTTCGGACAAAGGCTTCAGCCGAAAAAAGTGCGGACTTCCGGAAAATGGTTTCGTGTATTGTTCATTCAATACGGATTATAAGATCGACCGGTCCACCTACCGAACCTGGATGAACATTCTCAAGCAGGTTCCCGGAAGCGTCCTCTGGCTTATCGTGAGAAGTCGTGAGACCCGGCAAAATCTGATCAATACGGCCGGGGCCGCAGGTGTCCGTGAAGACCGGCTCGTATTCGCAAAAAGCCTGCCCAAACATGAGCATCTGGCCCGCATCAAACTGGCCGATCTGGCCCTCGATACCCGTATTGTCAACGGGCACACCACCACCAGCGATTGCCTGTGGGTGGATCTTCCTGTGATTGCCCTAAAGGGGAATCATTTTGCCTCGCGCGTGTCCGCCAGTTTGCTCAAGGCCGTCGGCTTGCCCGAACTGATTTGCGACAGCCTGAAAGCGTATGAATCGCTGGCCGTCAGCCTGGCCGGAGATGGGCGGCGTTTATCCGGGATCCGCAGTAAACTGTCCGGAAAAAAAATGACCGCACCGCTTTTCGACTCGGCGCGAACGGTTCGCAGCCTTGAAACGGCATACACGCGCATGTGGGAGAACCATACCAAAGGCCGCGGCCCGGAACCGTTCACGGTTAAGACAGACTGAAATCCGGACGGCAGGTAAAACAATAAAAGGAATGCGATGAAACCGACTTTTCTTCCAGAAATTTTCGAAAAAAACATGGTTCAGCTGAAAGCGCGCTTCCCTGAAATAGCCGATCAATTGCTTGGCCGGGATGCGGACGTGCCTTTCCCGTTGCAGGCATTTGCGACCCCATACGGACAAGTCAACATCTCGGTAACGCTTCCCGACGGCAACAAGGTCAGCTTTTACGAGGAGGGTGACATCGTTGGCGGCCTCCGGGCAAAGATGGCGGACTGGCAACTGGAAGCCGAGGATTTTCTTTTCTGCGTCGGCATCGGCTTGGGGTATATGCCCCTGTTGGCCTGCCGGCAGTTTGCCGCAAAGCCGCACATTGTCGTCATCGAGCCCAACCCGGAAATATTGTGCCTGGCACTGCGATCTGTCGATCTTCGGCCGCTATTGGCCTACGAGCGTCTTGATTTATACCTGGGACCCAACCTGCCTGTATCCGATATCGTCGCCAAGTACGGTGAGCGCCTATTTTTTGGGAAGAACCGGCTGGTCAGCCATGGTCCATCCCGACTGCTTTACCAAGAGAAATTCAAATCCCTGGAAAATGACGTTGTCGAAAACATAAGGATTGCCAGAAATATCGGCTACACGGCCAAACATGCCGGCAAAATGATTTTCGCCAACACGATGAAAAATCTTTCCAGCCTGTTTTCAGGGCCTGACCTGAGATCTCTGGAAGGCCGGTTCAAGGGCTGTCCGGCGATATGTGTCGCTGCCGGACCTTCCCTGGACAAAGATCTGGCCTGCCTGAAAGCGGTGGGCAATCGGGCTTTGATCGTATGCGCTGATTCTGCCGTCAGGTCACTGGTCAACGAAGGAATCCGGCCCCATATGGTGGTTACCACCGACATGAATCCGGTGAATTTTGAAAAGCTGCGGACTTCTTTAGACCGCCTGAGGGAATCTGCGCTGGTATTCAGCATTGAAGCCAATCCGGACAATGTCGGGAAATTTCTCGGACAGCGGCGCATTGCGGTGACGTCGAAAAATGCCATCTTGAACGAATGGCTGGGACCGAAATGGTCCCTGGACTGGCAGCTGCCGGCCATGACTTCGGTAAGTCACACGGCCCTGTTTACGGCCATGGCCCTTGGCGCCGCCCCGATTATCCTCGTGGGGATGGATTTCGCTTACTCGTCCGGTAAATCACATGCCAGCGGATCCGTATTCCGTTATCCGGCCAATATCGACGAGGCCATTCAAGTTGACGGGGTAAGGGGATACCCCGTCCATTCCCTGCCGCAGTTGATCACGGACCGCAAACAAATCGAGAACGCCATGGCGGGAAGCACGGTTCGATTCGTCGACACCAGCCTGGATGGGGCCTTGATTCAAGGCGCCGAGAACAGGTCGCTCAAAGAGGTGTTGGACACAGAGCTTCAAACGGAAACCGATGTGTCATCCGTTCTTGAAAGCATCGACTGGTCGCCCTCGGTTCCCGCCAAGGCGGTTATAACCGAATTCGAGGAGATGGTGGCAACGGTAAACCGGTTCATATCCACCTGTCATGCCAGCGCAGAATCATGCCGATTCAGCCACAGCACCCCAGCCGAAAGAACGGACGGGCGCCGATATGCGCAGCGTGCGGCCAGGATCAGGCAGGAACTGGCCGCCTTCGAGAAGAAAAATGGCAAGCTGCTTAGCCTTTTAAAACTGATCCGCTATGGAGACGTCAAGGAGATCTCACGGCGGCTGGATGCCATTCAAACCAGCGGCGAGGCAATGAACGACCGGAAGCTGCGTTCCGTAAAGGAACTTGAGGTCTATGCCGACCATTTTGCTTCCCTGGAAAGGGCGGCTCGGTTTTTCCAGGAAGCGCTCGTGCCCGTCAACCGGTTTTTCATTGGAGAAGCACAATGTATTCGAAACATCGATCGTGGACCGGTTGCCGCCGATCAGATTCTCCTTTTGGGAGATTACTATCGCAAGCATGACGTAATTTGGCAAGCCGAACAAGCCTTTCTCCGGTACATTGAAAAGCGGCCGGACGATAGTAAAGCCTGGCTGGATCTGGGGCGCATGTTTGCTGAAAAAGGGCTATGGCTGCCGGCCCAGGTGCATGCCAGGCAAATGAAAAGGCGATTTCCGGCCGATAGGAAAATAGTGGAATTTGAAAGCGAAATCGCGCGGGGCATCCTGGATCTGCGCAACTCCATAGCGGCTTTTCTGGACACCGGTGCCATTGAAGAGGCCAGGCAAAAACTCTATGAGTATCTTTCCCTGGGCAGCGATGATACCTTCAGCCAGGCGTTTCGGGAAAGAATTAATGCCCATGACCAGGCGAACACGCGCGCGATGATCCAACCCGAAGCAATCCAGCTGCCTGCAGTGCAAAAACAGGCCTTGAATGAACGGGTCTTAGACTGCCTGGAGATCGGGGCGGCTGAAAAGGCGATTGGTATTCTGGAAGGGCTGGCACAGGAAAAGGATGCAAACGCATGGGCTGCGCGTGAACAAATCGGTGATATCCGGTTGTCCCAGGGCGATGTCTCCAGTGCCGTGTGGCACTATCGGCAAGCGCTGGCGTTTTCAGCGGGAAACCGCGTACTGGCGTCAAAGATTCAATGGGCACTTCAGCAGGCAGCACAAGGAATGCCCCAGGGGAAGAAAAAAATGACGGCAAAGAAAAAGGATCAAAGGAGAGGCCCACAGCCTGCGTTGGAAACACCGGATGCGATGTATCGACAAGCCCAGACCAAGATTGAACAGGAAGCTTATCCGGAGGCGATTCATGTTTTGGAACAGCTGCTGGTGAGCTATCCGGATGTTGCGATTGCACATAATGACCTGGGTGTCCTTTACTACAATCAGGGGAATACGCAGATTTCCTTTTCCCACTACAAGGAAGCGGTGCGTATCGAGCCGCAAAATCCCGTTTTTCAAAAAAACCTGGCCGATTTTTATTACATCGTCAGGGGTGAGGTGCAGTCGGCCCTGGAGATCTATGTCGATCTGCTCTCCAAAGATCCCCAAGACAAGGAGACGTTGCTGGCGCTTGGGCATATCTGTACAGAACAGGAAAAATTCGATGATGCGGCGGTTTTCTATCGGCGCGTGCTGGAAATCGATCCGCTGAATATCGATGCGGACAGGGGCCTCAATGCGTTGCCGGGCAGACAAGATCATGGGGCGAAAGAGCCGTCCATTAACTGTTGAAACGGTTTCACCCGTATGGATACAGTTCAGTCATGGCCGGTGCCGGTGGTACGGTCGGGTACGCGAATCCAGTGCAGGTGTAAAAAGTCCATATCTTGGGGCCGAAACGCGAGAACAGCCAAATGAGACATAATTGTAAAAACAATACGAAAAAAAGCGATGCTGACTGGATCTCCCTATTGGAAAAGGCGCGCCAAATGCATCGTTCCGGCCACCTGGTTCAAGCGGAAACCATCTGCAGGCAGATATTGACCGGCCGGCCCGGACAACCGGATGCCCTGCATCTTTCAGGGGTCATCGCCCATCAGGACGGTCGGCCCGAGGAGGCCGTTGCCTTTCTCCGGCAGGCCCTTGAGGCAAAACCGTCCGATCTTAACATCCACAAGAATCTCATCCTGATTTTAAGGGCAACGGATCAGATGGCCATTGCTGCATTCCACTGCCGCAAAGCATTGCTGGCCGACTCGGACAATTATCAGATCTATCATGGGCTCGGCGACCTGTTTTGCTCCGATGGTTATTTTGAAGCGGCGGTGGGTTGCTATGAGAAGGTGCTCGCCATTAAGCCTGATTCGGGAGCGGTCTGGAGCAACCTGGGCAATGCGCAGCAGGGCCGCAATCTACATGATGAGGCCATCGCGTGTTACCGGAATGCATTGCAGCTGGAACCGGCCAATGCCGAACCGTACTATAACATGGGCATCGCTTACAGCAAAAAGGAGATGTTCGACGACGCCATTATAAATTTCCAAAAGGCGCTGGTCCTTGCTCCTGATCATGCACAGGCCCTGTTCAACATGGGCAACGCATTCAAATCGCAAGGGTGTTTTGTCAAAGCCGCCGCATGTTATCAAAAATGCATTCATTGTAACGGCAGTGATGTGGATGCCCACTATAACCTCGCCAACGCCCTGTATGCCCAGGGTCAACTGCGTCCGGCCATGGAGGCCTATACAGAAACGTTACGCAGAAAGCCGGACCACATTTTTGCGCTGAACAACCTGGGCTGCCTGTTCAAGGACCTCGGGGCCGATACCCAAGCGGTTTCAATACTTCGCCGGTCGATTGAAATCGACCCGAACTATGCAGCTGCATATGTGAACCTGGGCAATGTCTACAAGGAACGCAATGAATTCGAAAATGCGTTTCAGGCCTGCCAAAAGGCGCTCTCACTGGAGCCTGAAAACGAAGATGCCCTGGTAAGTATGGGCAGCCTGCTTAAAAAAGAGGGGCGTTTCGACGAGGGGCTGGAATACCTCAAGCAAGCGGTGGCGCTAAGCCCGGAGATCTCAAACGCATGGTGGTATTATTACCTGGCCCTTCCGATCCTCTATGAAACAGAATCGGATATTGCATTTTACCGCAAGCGCTTTGCAGATGGAATGGCCACACTCATCAGCGCCGTGAAACTTTCTACGCCCGAACAACGAAAAAGGGCCCTGGCAGGAATCGGCAGCATCACTAATTTCTATCTGCAATATCAGGGGCAAGACGATCTTGAACTGCAAAAATGTTACGGCCGCTTCGTCAATGGCGTGATGGCGGCCAATTTCCCGGAATGGGGCGTTTCGCGTCCAATGCCGCCGCTTAAAAATAACGACAAAATCAGAATCGGTTACCTGTCGTCTTTCATGCGGGCGCACACGGTGGGCCATTTCCTGATGGGATGGCTGGAAAATCATGACCGGATGAAATTTGAAGTGCACTGCTACCACATCGGCCACGCAACGGACACACTCACCGAGGCGTTCGAGCAAAAAAGTGATCGTTTCTACCACATTCCCGGCAATATCGAAGCGGTGGCCAAACGAATTCTCGATGATGAGCTGCATATCCTCGTTTTTACCGACATCGGGATGTTTGCCCCTGCCACGCAACTGGCCGGGCTCCGGTTGGCGCCCATCCAGTGCAAAGGGTGGGGACATCCGGTCTCCACCGGTTCGCCCACGATTGACTACTATCTCAGTTCCGACTTGATGGAAACCGAAGGTGCCGCGGCCCACTACTCGGAGACACTCGTTCGGCTGCCCAACCTGGCCTTGGCTTTCAATGCGCCTCAAATTCCTAAAAATGGAAAAACCCGCCAGGATTTCGGGATATCGGACAATGATTTCGTGTTCCTGACTTCCCAGTCGCTGTTCAAATACCTGCCGCAATACGATAAGATTTACCCCCGCATTGCAGCGGTGGTGAAAAACGCAAAATTCGTTTTTATTTCGAACCCCAGTGCCGGTATAACCAAGCGGTTCCGGAAAAGAATCGAAGGCGCCTTCAATCGCCACAACCTGTCCATGGATCGCTTCTGTATCTTCCAGCCGCGATTGTCACCCAACGATTTTATGAGCCTCAACCAGGCAAGTAATGTTCTTCTGGATCCTTTTTCATGGTCCGGCGGGAAAACCACCCTTGAAGGCATCCGCTGCGGATTGCCGGTGGTGACCTGCCCCGGCAGATTTATGCGCGGACGTCATGCGGTTGCCATGCTGAAGATGATGGGGATCACCGAAACCATCGCTGAAGATGCAAAAGCATACATTGCCATTGCATGCCGGCTGGGTAGTGACAGGGACTTTTATGATCGCATCCGCAACGCGATTGCAGCCAACCGGCACCGGTTGTACAACGATGAGACTTGTATCCGCGGCCTGGAGGCGTTTTACCGGCGTGTCGTACAAGCGCACCTGCCCGGACAGGAGAAGGCAACGCTTGGGTAAGAAGAGGAAAAAGTGCCGTTTTGCCGCCAATGCCGGCAGCTCAGGACATGGCAGGCGAAAACAGACCAACCGATTGCAGAGCGATCCGGATATGGGTCATGAACTCAAGCGGGCCGTTGACTTTCACCGCTCCGGAGATATGGATAAAGCTGAAGCCGGTTACCAAACCGTATTGGGGATCGATCCCAAGCACCCGGATGCCCTGCACCTGATGGGTATCATTGCTTCTCAAAAAGGAGATTACGAAGCGGCGGTCCATCTGATCCGTCAGGCGATTCAGCAGTTTCCCGCCAGCGATATCTATTACAACAATCTGGGCAATGCCCTGGCCAGATTGAATCGGAAAAATGAAGCGGTCGATGCCTACCAAAAAGCCCTGGGGATAAACCCTGATTCTGTGGACGCCATCAACAATCTGGCCACCAATCTCAAGGAGTTGGGCCGTACTGACGAGGCGCTGAGCTATTTCAGGAAGGCGCTGACGATCAATCCCGATGCGGTTGAAGTCTACAACAATATGGGCAATGCCCTGACCGACCTCGGTCAGATCGAAGCGGCGGTCGACTGCTTCCGGAAGGCAATTGCCCTGAAACCGGATTACGCCATTGCCTACAACAATCTGGGCAGTGCCATGAAGCTGCGGGAACAATTCAAGGAGGCTATCGAAAGCTACAACCAATCGGTACAAGCCAATCCAGAATATGCCGAGGCGTTTAACAACCTTGGTGAGACCTTGGCGGATATGGGCAAGCCCGATGAAGCCATTCCGTTCTTTAAAAAGGCGATTGAATTGAAACCCGAATTCGGTCTCGCCACAGGCAACCTGCTTTATGCGTTAACCCGCATCTGTGCCTGGGAGAAATTAAAAAGCCTTAACCCGGTTTTGGATGCCTTCACCGCCAATGCACGTAAGGAGGGCTGCTGCCCGCCGGAGGATCCATTTTTAAACCTGGTCCGGCACGACAGCCCCGAGCTGAATTTCGACGTTGCGGCCGCGTGGAGCACCCAAACCAGCGGACGGGCTTCCCTGTGCACTTCCGACTTCGAATTCACTGGCAGGAAAACCCGTCCCAAGAAGATTATCATTGGCTATCTTTCCAACAATTTCCATGATCATCCCATGGCCCATCTCATTTCAAGGCTGCTGGCGGTTCACAACCGCAATGCGCTCAGTGTGCTCTGTTTTTCCAGCGGTCGCGATGACAACAGTGATTATCGCCGGCGGATCATCAAGGGGTGTGATCAGTTTATCGATATTCGCCATCTCGATCATCAGGCGGCCGCACGCCGAATTTATGAAGAGGGGGTCGACATTCTGGTGGACCTCATGGGACACACCAAGGGCAACCGTCTGGAGGTTTGTGCCCAGCGGTCGGCACCCATCCAGGTCCGCTATCTTGGCATGGCCGGTACGACCGGTGCATCCTTTTTTGATTATCTGATCGCCGATGCAGTCGTTGTTCCGGAAGCGCACTTTCCTTACTACAGCGAGAAGATCGTTCATCTGCCGCACTGTTATCAGGTGAATGACCGGGAGCAAAAAGCGTCAAGCCAATTGTTTCGCAGAAAAGACGTTGGCCTTCCGGAAGGCGGTTTTGTTTTCTGCTCGTTCAACCAGCCGTACAAGATCGATCCGCAAATTTTTCGCACGTGGATGCGCATCCTTCAATCGGTGCCGGAGAGCGTTTTATGGCTGCAGGGAGGCAACCGTGTGGCGGAAGAGAACCTGAAGCAGTCCGCCGACGCCTATGGGGTTAAAGGCGAGAGAATCATATTCGCGAAAAGAATGGACAAGGCGGACCACTTGCGGCGCCTTGCACTGGCCGATCTGGCGCTGGACACGCGAATGGTCAGCGGTGCGGCAACGACCAGCGACGCCCTTTGGGCCGGTGTGCCGGTTATCGCTATCAAGGGTGCTCATTTTTCTTCACGGATGTCGGCGAGCATATTGAATGCCGCCGGATTCCCGGAACTGGTTGCGGTCCGTCTGGACGACTATCGTTCGCTGGCCACAAGTCTGGCGCAAAACCCGGCAGCGCTGGAGTTAAAGAAAAAAGCCCTGGGGGAAGGCCTGATGGCAACACCACTGTTTGACACGCAACGCTTTGCGAAACTGCTGGAGGCCGCCTACGATCGCATGTGGCAGATCTACTGTTCCACGGGGGAACCGGAGTACATCGTTGTAGCGGATACGCGAAAACCATAACCATTGGTGACACACATATGAAACGAAGAGCTGAAATCAAGATTGGGGTACTTTGCCTGCCCGGCCTGCAGTCGTTTCTGAAGGATATTGTTGGCCATCTGTCTTCCAGGTACCGGGTAAGGACGTGTTATTCAGTCATTCCGCAGCAGATCCAGGAAACGATACAGTGGGCGGATGTTGTATGGCTTGAATGGGCTAATGAACTGACCATCGGGATCACAAAAAATCAGGAACTTCTCAACGGGAAGAAGGTGATCTGTCGCCTGCACAGCTATGAGGCGTTTGAAGATTACCTGCAAAAGATCGATTGGCGCAAAATCGATGATCTTGTCTTTGTGGCGGCCCATATTCAGGAAATTGCCATCAATCATTTTCCTGCCTTGGCGGACCAGGTTAGAAGAATGCAAATTCTTCCTAACGGCATCGATATCGACCGATTCGCCTTTTCCCGGCGCAATCGAGGATATCATCTGGCATTTATCGGAGACATCAACTACAAGAAAGGCCCAATGCTTCTCCTGCATGCATTTCGCGAGCTGGTTCAGGTCGAGAATCGCTATACACTGCATATGGCTGGCCGGCTGCAGAACGCCAGGTATGCCTTGTATTATTCCCAGATGATAAAGGAAATGGATCTTGAGGCAAACATCCAGATGGACGGGTGGGTAAATGACATCCAAAGCTGGCTTGTAAACAAGCAGTACGTTGTGTGCAGCAGTGTCCTGGAGGGCCACCCGGTGGGGATCATGGAGGCCATGGCTTGTGGGTTGAAGCCGGTGATTCACAACTTTGTCGGGGCCAGAGGAATATATCCGGATGGATTTCTCTGGAATACGATTCCGGGATTCATTCAACAGGTCACTTCAGAAGATTATGACTCTGATACCTACAGGGATTTTATTAAAAATAATTTTAGCTTGAAAAGCCAGCTCGAAAAAATTGACCGATTAATTGTTGAACCCCGGCGGGTATGAGGACCTTCAACTGGGGGAAGAATGATTTTATCACATTTTAAGACATACTCGAAACCCCATTGATTTGACGGAGTTTGTTTAATGTGCGGATGCACATTCGGGGATATTCCATCTTGCAGCAATCATGCGGAGCCACGCAGTCCGGCGGCAAGATTTTGATTGATTTTGATGATGATATCCAATTTTTCAGGTGAGGGAAAAGACATCGTTTCAAAAATGCGGCGATCAATGAATCCCGCCAGCTTCAAAAGGTCGCGCTTGATCTGAGTGGGAAGCGGATTGTCATCATTCGCCAGTTCACTCTGAAAGATGCTCCAGATTTTCTGGTTGTATTTCAATGCGGCGTCCAGGTCTTCAAAATTGCCATCCTGCCAGTTCTTCTGACATACCTGCAATTTTATTGCAGCCTGGGTAAGCACGCGCGCTTCGGTTTCCCGACCCGATATGGTGGCTTTCTCGACATCCTGATAATTCTTGAAGGCGTTGCTATACACTTTGGACAACCTCCTGCTCATATTCGATCAATTTGCCGGCAAGTTTGAGCGCCGAATAGTATCTATTGCTGACGATATGCTCACTGATCTGTTTGATCATGTCGAGCGCACTGGGCGCAGCCCGAACAAATTCAGCCACCAGTTCCCAATATGTTTTATGGTGAGTCGTCAGGTTTTCCTCATCGATGTACATCAGCTGAATGACAAAGTAAATACGGCGGCCGGGGGAGTTGGCATCCTCTTCTTTAAGGATGTTTTTTTCTCTCAGCAAAGGGACTTTGTTCTCAATGATCAGGTCGCATTTGGAATCTCCATTGGTGATAACCGCACCGCCAATGATCATTCGTTCCTTCGGTTTCAGTGTTATCTTCAGTCCCATGGTTAATTCAAATATCCCATCCGTATCGAAGGTGTGGTTGTGAGGGTCTCTATCGTCGCTTCTATGATCGGCGTGCCGGTTTAAGGTCAAGGGTTGAAGCGGGCTTCAGTCGCGTATACGTATTGTCATTTTTCGGGGGCAGAAAAGTCAACTGTTCAATTTGCTTGCGGAAGGTGTTGACCTTTCTGAGCATCGCAATCCGTGTAACCGTTCACGGGTTCAGAGGTTCTGGGTGAACCCTGAACCCGTGAACGCCTACTATTTTTCAATAGAGGTAATGGTTGAGGCGGTCATGTTTACTCACCTCCCGAGAGGCCAAGCAGTGGAAGGGGAGAAACTCCCCTTCCACGAGATTTGGCCTGTTGCAGAGATTGGCTCTAACGACTTAATGGCCTGTTAGAACAATCTCAGAACGGACTGGGCGGCCTGGGAGGCCAGGCTCAATGAAGTGGTACCCAGTTGCTGGCGTGTCTGCAGCATCAGCAGGTTGGCGCCTTCTTCGTTCAGGTCGGCATTGGTCAGGTTTGCCGCACCATCTTCCAGGGTATTGATCATTTTGTCGGTGAAATCCTGGCGAATGGTGATGGTGGAAAGCTTGTTGGACAATGCGGTGGAGTTGATCCGCAGGGTATCCCTGGCCGTGTCCAGTTGGGTGATGCTCGCGTTGACGGCGGTTGTTCCGGTGGCCAGTGTGGCATCGCCCCAGGCACCGGATGCCGAAGAGGCCCCGCCGGTCCCGTCAACACCGGCAACGGTCAGCGTGGAGTCGCCGCTTTCGTCAAACGTAACGTTTAGTTCCTGGCCGGATACCAGCAGGTTGGTTCCCTTGTAGTTGGAGTCTGCCGCCACCGTTGCGATCTGGGAGATGAGGTCGTTGTACTGGGCCGTGAGGTCGCCCCGCTCCGTGGTGCTCTGGTTGGCCAGGGCCGACTGGGCCAGGGATTTGGCCGAAGAGATCAGGTCGAGTACGGCGCTGATACCATTGTCGGCCGACTTGATGGTCTGAATGGCTTCGCTCATTTCATCCTTCCGGATGGCCAGGTCGCTGGAGCGCTGGGTGTGGCCCTGGGCCGCAAAGAAAGCGATGGGATCGTCCAGTGCGGAGTTGACCTTCTTGCCGCTGGACAGTCGAGCCTGAGTGAGTTCCATGGATCTGGCGGTTCCCTGAAGGCTGAAAAGGTTCTGTCTCATTCCTGACGTTAAGGTGATGTTGTCAAATGCCATTTTGTTTTCTCCTTTTCTAGGGTGGTTGATTTGGCATTTCTTGCCAAACGTGCGTTTCTGATTCGATTTTTGTTGTGCGTTTTATTCAGTCCGTGTGTTGTCTCGCCTCCTCCCAGGACTTTGGTTTGTTACTTTCATACTCTATATCGGTTGGCCGATGATGAACTTTAGCTTTTTTACGGCATGCGCAACCATTTTGTCAGGCAATTCCATTGAACCCCCGAAACTGATCACCGGAGGGGTTCATTTTGTAGCCAAACTTGTCTTTGCCGGTGAAGGTGAATTCAATGTGCGAAGGGTCGATGGTGCCGTTTGCCGCTTCATTCTGGGTCAGGCTAAAGGTGACCACTGCGGTCAAGGATTGATTGTCATAGTAGACGTGGTCCGGATAACCCGGGGGCATGATTTCGGTATCGGCCACCGGCAATCCGAAGTTGTACATTTCACCAGGTCCGCTTCCGGTTGAGCGCCCGATCCCCCAGTTGAACCGGTTTTCCACCGATTCCCGGTCCATCTCTTTGTCGAAGACGAACTTCATGGTAAATGTTTTTGACGCGTTGGGATCGGCAAGGTAGGCATCCAGTGACGCAACCGTCGTGTTCATGGATTGAGTGTGAAAAAAATCGGTGGAGTAGACCAGGGAAAATTTTGGTGGATCGACCTTGTACATGTAACGGCTCAAGGTGTCGGCAAGACCGGCAGATTTTTTATCCAGAAAATCGACGATTTCCTGTGCCTGATCCATTTCGCCCAGGTCGGCGTAAGCATAGCCGATTTCTGCATAGGCATCATACAAATCTCTATCTTTGCGAATGGCCTGTTCAAACCGTTGAATGGCGTCTTCGTAACGCCCCTGCCGACTATATGATAAACCGATACCGTAATCCCCGTTGGCTTTTTCCGGTGCCATCCGTTTGACGATATTGAACTCTTTTTCCGCTTGACTATATTTATCGAGTTCGAGATGGGCTTGGCCTAATGAATAATGATTGACCGCGCTGGGATTCTTTCTTACCGCTTCTTTGTATTGTTCTTCCGCATCTTTGAACCTATTTAGGGAATAGTAAAGATTGCCAAGGGTTACGTGCGTGTCATCCCGGTAAGGATTGAGGCGGATCGACTGCTCGTAGGCGTCAATGGCTTTTTCTGTCTTTCCCAGTTTCAGGTAAGCATTGGCCTGATAATTGGAAGCATCGGACGCATATTGCCCTTGCGGTGAGAGCCCGACTGCCCGTTGAAATTCCTGCGCAGCTTCTTTGTAGCGCTTATTCATGTATAGATCGATCCCTGTGGTAAGGGCTCGGCTGGACAACTCGTCCAACTGCGATTGCGGCTGTATGGTTGCGGAAAACAGGAGATCCGCGTTGGCACTGGTGGCTGAAAGTAAATCCATCGTAATCCGTCCTTGTGCTGCCATTGAAGGCAAATCAATCAAATGCAAATGTGATTTGAATCCATTATCGGGTATAGTTCCAGGGAACTTGAGTCTTTTTTGGCAGTGGATAAGCCACTTAAGGACAGCGAAAAATTGCAAAACGCAAAATAATTGCAGATTGCAAGATTCAAATTATTCGGCCCAAGCCAGAGAAAGTTTTAAGAGACAGGTTCTAAATCTTTGAAGGAATAGCGATATGGATGCTGCCGTTAAAGGACCTGCAAACTCCCAAAGTAGCGATTCTAACTCAGGATTAACGGCGTGACGGCGATTGAGGATAATTGCAATATGCAAAAAACCGGTTTGTTTTGTCTTCAATAAATCTGAATGATCAATGTGTATTGATCATAAAAGAATATTTTTTAGAAATGGTAGCATTTTATCGATAACAACCCATATACAAGGCAATTCTTCAATCAACAACATGTAGTGGCCGTTGTCCGCTCGCGGTGGAAAGTTGTATCAGAAAACAAAAAAATGGAGACCTCAATTATAGACATCGGCAACTAAATTGCAGTGCACAAAACATCCCTCTGCTCCTTCATTTTTATCGATTTAATCAATCAGGAGGTTGTTCGTGCAAAATCCAGCAATGATCGACGATAGTGTGGTGGATGTGATTGTTGAGGATTCAGCTTCATTATCGGACGAGAATGAAGCCTTTGAAGGAATCGTTGGTGAAAGCACGAAAATGCAGGAGGTTTTTCGCCTGGTTGAGCGGGTGGCGGACAGTGACAGCACCATTTTAATCAACGGCGAAACCGGGACCGGGAAGGGGTTGATTGCCCATGCCATCCACAAACAGTCCTATAGAAGGGACCAACCCTTCGTGTCGATCAATTGCGGTGCCATCCCGGAAAACCTGTTGGAGAGTGAGCTCTTCGGTCACTTGAAGGGCGCGTTTACCGGTGCCACGGCAAATAAAGTCGGCAAGTTCGAGGCCTCCGACGGCGGAACCATTTTTTTGGATGAAATTGGCGATATGAGCCCGGACCTTCAGGTGAAGATTCTGAAAGTGCTCGAAGAGCGCCGCTTTGAACCTGTTGGTGGTTGTAAGACGGTTCAGGTAAATGTCAGAATCATTGCCGCCACGCACCGGGAGCTGGAAGAGGAGGTGCAGAAGGGCAACTTTCGGGAAGACCTGTTTTACCGCCTTTATGTGATCCCCATCAGGCTTCCTTCCTTGAGAGAACGGCGGTCGGATATCCCCCATTTTGTTTCCCATTTTATGAATCGCCTCAACAGTAGAAAAAAGACCTGTGTCAAATCGATTTCCGATGATGCGCTGAATGTGCTTATGCAGCACGCATGGCCCGGAAATGTCCGGGAACTGGCCAACCTGATGGAACGGCTGGTGGTGATTAAAGGTGACGGGGAGATCGATATCAATGATCTGCCTGAAAAAATGAAAAATGAAGCGCCGAAAAACTGTTTTCTTGCACCGGAAATTACCGGCGATGGCCTTTGCCTGAATACAGCTGTCAGCGAATTCGAAAAGCGCCTGATTTACCAGTCCCTGGAAAAAACCAAGTGGGTAAAAAACAGAGCCGCTCAGTTGCTTCAGGTGAAGCGAACCACACTGGTAGAAAAAATCAAGCGCTATGAACTGCAAAAATGTGCCTGAATATTTGTCTCTAATTTAGGCAGCCAGGAAAGCCCGCCTTCCCCTCACGCGGATGTCAACGTGGTGACATCGACAAGCTGAATTGACGCCGGTATTAACACGCCTTCCATAAGCATCATTTTTTCTCCTCCCCCCGTTCAACCAAAAAATACAAAAATAAACAGATAGTTGGTCTTAAAGTTAATGTGGATAAAACCGTTTTAATGTCCATGGCAGCCAAATTGCAGATTAACATGAAACGACTGTCATGTGAGCTGCAAATTTGATGAACTCGTAAAAAGTCTTGGGATCGTCATGCCGGACATGATCCGGCATCCAGAACATACTGAATTTACTGGATTCCGGCTTTCGCCGGAATGACAAGAAAACTGACAAATTGACTTTTTACGAATCCATCAAATTTAAGTTTATTTAAGATTTGGTGCTTGCAGTTTGTTGTTTACGGTTTATCCGGGTTAGGAAAGCTAAAGGTTTTTTTAAAGACATACGATGGAAATCATTTCTTCCTTGCTGGTTGTTAAGGATTCGAATCTGTGCAGACATCTGTATCGCGTGCTCGAAAAAAACAGCATGCTGCAGTTTGAGTCCTGCTCATGTGCACAAAAGGCGCTGGAGATCCTGCGCGCCCGGCCTTTTCAGATCCTATACGCTGATTTGAGGCTGGATGATATGTCCGGCGTTGACCTGACTCAACAAGTAAAGCAACAGTTCCCTTCCATCCATATCCTGATCGGCTCATCGGTGGGTACCGCGCAAGACGTGATTTCCGCAATGCAGGCGGGTGCAACCGATTTTATCATTAATCCATTGGAAACGGAACTGATCGAGAATGCATTTGAGAAGGCAGCCCGGGATATTCTGAAGAATCAAGCAC
>JABZFP010000001.1 GCA_014237395.1 Desulfobacteraceae bacterium
CGACTTTTTATCTGCATCTGAAAGAATGCGAATTCCGATTCAATTATCGTGATGAAAATATCTACTTGTTATTACTAAAAATGTTCAGAAATAGGCCGCTGTTCTAGTCGAGCCCCTAAATTATTTTCATTTACGAATTCCCTTTAACTCTTTAGGTTTTCGGGCGGTTTCATGGATGCTTTTGGTTGTTGATCTGATCCGATCGCCGATTTGATAGGGGAAAGGATAGTTAGTGGCGTCCGGGGCTGTTAGCCATTTTGTTATCGAATTCATGTGTGACACTATTCAGTGATTTAAAATTGTCCTATGGATATTAATACTACAAAGAGTCAAGGGCGGACTTGACCCCATTTTCGGGTCTGTCAGCCATTTTGTTATTGAATTCATGGGCGATCCCCTTCGGTTGCCTTATTTCGTATTGTACTTCGGTTTATCCAAGTTGGGGTGCTTTTCCGAAAATTGAGCAAAGGCCTCATACTCCAAATATGCGACGATCCCCATGTTTCGTATATCTACGGGGCTATAGTTATCTGGATCACAAAAAATTGGACATGCAGCAACAAACAATTTGTTATCCCAAGTATTATATGGGCCTAAATGCCTAAAGGTTGTGTCTCCTCCGCTATGACGCCCCCTGTTCCCCTTTATAGCTTGTGCGAACTGCCCCCAGCGCCCCTTTAGGCCTTTTTTGCTGTTCGACATTCCGATATAGCAGACCTGATCGTATTCGACTTCCAGTCCTTCCAAATCTTGATTGGTAATCGCCAGCACATATACGCCTGGATATTGCGAATCTGCGATGGAGTTTCTATTCTCCCATCGATGCCAACGCGTGAACTCAAGAATTGGGATCGTTACGGCGCTCATGATCTATACTATAAACTTTATTAAAATGGGACGGTTCCCTGGATGTTTTTGGTTGGTGATTTGAGCCGATCGCCGATTTGATAGGGGAAAGGATAGTCGGCGGCGTCTGGGTCTGTCAGCCATTTGGTTATCGAATTCATAGGCGACCCCTTTGAGTTTTTATCTGTGAAGAGTTGAGACCTGACACCCTGTGTTTTCCTCTGGTTGTGCAATTCATTTTGTTTCGATTCGCACATCAGGAACTGATTTCATATTTGGCCTTGCATACTCTGGATCATCTTCTTTTAAACACCTAAATCGAAGTTCCGCAGAATAGGTGAATACAGATTCGTCAAGTGGCATAAGTTTCATGCCCATTGCCTCGCAATAGGTATTAGCTTTTTTATACAGATCTGTTTTTATGCTCGCTCCAGAAACTGACTTGGAACTATCGTCACCAGCTATAATATAGGTGTCCTTTCCGGCTGGCACTACCTCAGTTATCGATGCGCAGGAAAAGGGAGTCACGAGGAATCCAACTACAAACAAGTAAATTATTTTCATTTACGAATTCCCTTTAACTCTTTAGGTTTTCGGACGATTCCTTGGATGTTATTGGTTGTTGATCTGATCCGATCGCCGATTTGATAGGGGAAAGGGTAGTTGGCGGCGTCCGGGTCTGTCAGCCATTTTGTTATCGAATTCATACGAGATCCATCATGGCAATTTATAAAGTTAAGAGCGTCCCATCTCCGGTTATGATTTAAGCCGTTCTAATTTTTCATTGATATCCACTATGTTAAAACTATTTAGCCTGGATTTGTGAAAAACCCTTTGAATTGGCATTACACCTTGAGCATCATAATATCCTAACCCGAGAGAAATAAGCTCGTTTTTAGTGGAAAACATATTGAGCCATTGATTTAATATTATTTTTTGAATTTTAGGGGGATTCTTTTCATTAAACGGAAGACACAAACTATTGTCTATATTTATGAAAATTATACCTTCCTTTGAAATAAATTCATCGTCCATATAGTTTACAATGATATAGATTTTTTCTGGCGCATAGTCATAGGCGTCTAACCAAGAGCAAGTTACGCATTGAACTTGGTTGTCATCAATCAATATGCCGCATGGGCCGCAGAGGCTATCCAATAATGGTTTTATAATATTGTCAATGTCCGCGCTTGTGTCAGTTTCATACCTTTTTTTTTCGTGGACATGCCATTCAATTTCAATTTTGACATCACCAGTCAAAAGATAATCTGCACCTTCCAACAATTTAGATATAAACTCCTTTAAATCGTCTTTTTTATTTCGTTTAGCTTGTAGAGAAACTGGAGCCTTATCAATTTCAAATTTTATTTGCCCATATAGGGGCGGTTTCTTTCCAGATAATTGCATAGATCCTCGAATAAATCATAATATAAAACTCAGTGATCCTTTATGTTTCTCCTTATTTGATTGCAAAAAAACTATAATCTACTTCGTATGCTTCAACTACAAATGTTTTTACAATGGAATAGTCTTCTTTATGAAATAGGGCGAAATTATTACCACCGTTGTTAAAATCGCTTTTGTATTTAACTCCCCTAAATCCATCTAATTTAAAATGTTCAGAAAAGAATTGTGTCACCAGATAATTTAGCTTTGACTCTGGCGGCCATTGCTTTGTAAACAATTCCTGAAAATCATAAATAAATAACCCCCAGTCGGCATCTTGATCATCCTCATCAATGGTAAGATCAACAATATTTAAATCATGTTCAATTCGGATTTCAGCTATTGTCAGATAAGAATTTTTCCACGGTCTAAGCTCAGCTCCGGCCGTATTTATTTCACCTGAACAATAGAGGTAAGGTATGCCTTCTGGATTTATTCGACCAGAAATAGATAAAGAGCGAGGAGGTGTACCCATCTTTTCAGGAGGGAAGGGTTTGGATTCATTGTGTCTTTTTATAAAATCAATAGGATTAATCCTAGCCCGATATAGTATTGACTTGCTTGGTATAACAGAAGAAAATTTAGATGATATATAATGAAGGATTTTTCTAACAAATAAATTATAACGCTCAGGAAGGACATACCTTGATTCATATTTGATTGTTTTTGCCAATTGATCGAGGTGATAAAAATATGACTCTGAAAATGTCTGTGGGTTATCCATTAATTTTGGCCTATATCTATTGAGGAATACAAATGAAACGATATGAAATTTATATTAATTGGCACTGTTAAGATACAGAATTTAACTGCGATAATGAGCGCTAATTTACTTTAATATTGAATGCGATACTTGCTAGCCCTAACTTTAAATGCATCTTCACCGCCTTCCATTATCGTTTTTACATCTTCTATGATCGGACTATAATCGATGCTGCCGTTTCTTTCTAATTTTCCTTTTTTCCCATCTGGTTTAAAAACCAGGATATTCTCAGCATCGCCGCTGACAGGGATGTTTGGATTATGAGTTGCAACAATTATCTGTCTGCATTCTTTCAGGCTTCTCATCGTGGTTACTACGAGATTAAATATGAACTGATTGTCAAGATTGTCCTCTGGTTGGTCTATGATTAGAGGAGTATCTGTTTCAAGAAGGATGATCGGGAGCAAGGCTGTACAACGCTGCCCTGGTGAAAGATCCTCGATCGGTTTTTTGGTCCCCTGGACATCAAAATATATTCTGGGCAAATCCGTACATCTACAAATCTCTAATTCCATTATATCTTCAGATTTATCGATCAAATGACTAATTATGTCCTTGCCCTCATCAATATCGAATCCAGCGGAAACGAATGAGGCAAAATTTCTGGTTTTAATGGCAGTCACAAATTCAATAGGTGTATAATGATTTGAAATTTTCTCAACATAACCTTTTGCATGCCAATTCCTTGGAAGGCCGGTAAAATGTTGCTTAAGAAGATTCCTAAATTGTTCTCTTTCCCCTTGTTTCTCTACCTCTATAGTGACTTCGACTTTTGCCTTTCCTTTGGGAAGCCTATCTGAAATTGCTGACACATAGCTGTTCCTTAGATTGTATTGATCGGATCGTACATCTTTGAGTTTTTTTATCAAATCCTTTCTTGCATCCTCATGTTCTTTTAAAACTTTTTCAGCCTCTTCTTTTTTTCTTTTGGCACGCTCCTTTAGACGAATCTGATTTCGCAACCTTTCCCTTTCTTGGGCTATCTGCTTTACTTCTGGCTTATCGATTTCTTCGAGCAAACGTATAAATGCGGCTTCGATTGGACCTTGTTTTGTTTTAAGTGCGGTTTTCTGTTCACTAACATGATTTTGGATATTTGTAAGTTCTGAAAGCAAGTTTTGTTTGGCCGTTATTAAGAGCGAATTTTCCTTGATGGAATCCAACAAAACTTCCGATATTTTGTAAAAGTCATCAGTGAATAGAATCTTTTTATCGTCTATTGCTGCAATAATGAGCTCAGATAGATCTTTAATTTCACCTTTTAGGTCGATATTGTTGATCTCATCGTAAATAGACTCTAAATTGGTTTTAAGATCGTCAAGCAATTCAACTTCATTGTCGATCATCTCCTTTTTCTGCTCTTCCTCTTTTTGTTCTTCGCCAATTTTGCCAAGGTCTGCTTTAAGTTCTCTCAAGTTGCCAACATTGTCAGCTTCTCGTTTTACCTCATCCATTGCGCTTTTTATATCTCTTGCATTGGCTTTAAGATCGCCGATAGCCGCTTGTTCATCTCTTTTAAGCTGATTTATTCCTTCAATGAAACCATCAATAAGGTCTAATTGTTGGGATGATTCTTTCGCGATACCTTCTATTTCGCTCCAGCCGTAAAAGCTTAGTTTAAGGTTTTGTGACATTTGAAGATCTATCTCAGTATTCTCGTGTCCATCTATTGTCAGAATTTTTGTAGCAGGGTCACCGAATGTTCTTTGAAGAACGAAGTTTTCGCCGTGTTGGTCCTTAAAAATTATGTGGGCTGTGCATCCCGACAAGACGTTTTCCCGTAATTTTTTAATTTCACGGCTTCGTTCAGTCGGTATCTGTTTGTCAAACAAATAGCGTATCGCTTCAATACAAGAGCTTTTACCTGTCCCACGTCCTCCGATCAGGCAATTCAGGTTGGATGTAAAAGAAATAATTTGTTGATCCAGAAAACCACCATCAAATTTAATTCCGAGTATTGTTTTTATTCCTGTACTTTGCTGATCTTTAAAACGGATGCGAGTTTGAGGGTCTTTTAGGGCTCTTTTCAGGCCATCGAAACCAGGTTCAGTCATCTTAACCCTGGTGATAAATTCCTTTCCGCCAAT
Organism: Desulfobacteraceae bacterium; assembly: GCA_014237395.1. Taxonomy (GTDB): domain Bacteria; phylum Desulfobacterota; class Desulfobacteria; order Desulfobacterales; family UBA5852; genus JABZFP01. The sequence goes on from JABZFP010000001.1 coordinate 5,143, forward strand.
GTCTTTTAAATAATGTGCATCTGAACCTATAACGCAGGGAAGCTGGTTTTCACCCATGGCAAAATGAGGCGCATCGTCAGGTTTTGAAATTTCGACAGCGTTTACGTTTAAACTAAAGATGTTTTCGAGGATCTTATCATTATCCCACCCAAGGGATTTCATTTCTTCTCTGTAACCATTCGTGGAGTTAACGTGTGCTAGGATAGCTAACCCGCCCCTGTCCTGCACTCTACGAACCATTTCAATAAGGCGTTTTGTTGTGACTTTCGATTGGTCATTACGGTTTTTAGAGTTTGATTCTACTCCGGTATCATCAAGAATTCGTTCGATTTCAGCGAAATTGTAAATATTGGGGAAAATAGCAAGTAAATGAATATTTTTGGCATTCTCTTCAACAGAAATCTCCATGCCTGGCAATACAATTAGATTATTATTTGGGTAATGATTTTGACCACTTTTTTTTATCTCTTGACAGGCATCGTTTATATCGTATGCCATTTCACACCTATGATGATCTGTAATTGCTAACAAATGGAGGCCTTGACGACATCCAGCGATAGCTATTTGTTCTGCAGTTGCCTCGATGTCATATTGGTTGTCACCGTCTTTTCTTCCGAAGCAAGGGGATAGTGGGGAGTGGCAATGGAGATCTACTGGATAAAAACGTGCTGTATATCTAAGGTTACGACCAAATCGCTTTTCAAGCTCGTAGAATACGGGAGCATTCATATTGGCAACTCCAAATATTAGCTTTCAACTGCTATAGGCGGCAAATTATCCACAATCCCGCGATGCAAGTTGATGTTGGTATGTTGATATATTCTGGTTGTAGTTTCGGTTCTAGAATGGCCGGCCATTTCGGAGACGCCTTTCAGGTCGGCGCCGGCGTTTAGCGCCGCTGTTACGAAGGCGTGGCGGAAGGCGTAGGGCGGCAACTTGCGATTTGGGTCTATTTGGGCTTTTCGCTTTGCGCGTTTGAAGGCGCCGACGATCCTTTTGACCGGCTTCCCGCGCCAGGTGATCAGATAGCGTATCTTGTCGCCGTCGGTGGCCTTCCATTGCGCTAACCCGAACATTTCATGAAATTTTTTCGCACAATAAATTTGATGCAAATAATCATGGATATATAAGCTATTTGAGGCATGATTTTCAGGTGACACGTTGTACCTTTCTTCGATTCCCAAAATCATCGAAAAAATTTCACCCTTCGGGCACGCCCGAGATGTCCATTGGCCGCGTTATCATGGACTTGCGGTACAGGCGTACAGCGGCGCCCCTGATGCCTTGTCAATGAACATCTCGAACGCGTGAAATATTCGGGTTAAAAGTTGCTTGAAATCCGCATTCAGCGGAATCAGGCGCGATTCGTGGCCGCCTTTGCGGGCGGACACGACCAGGATCGTGCCGCCGTCCAGATCGACCTTATCCCATGTGAGCGACAGCAATTCCGAAGCGCCCGGCCGGGCGCCGCAATAATAGGCGATGATCAGGAAGCGCTTTAAATGCTCCGGGGCGTGTTTGATCAGGGAAAGGGAATCGTTGAACAGGCGGGCGGCGGTTTCGGCTTCGATACCGCGTCCGAAATACTTGCGGGTCCGGCCTGGGTCGTCGGGAAGCGTTCCTTTCGGAAACTTGGCGATCCATCGGCCGTGTTTTAGCTGATGGACGAACATGAACCCTGCGTCCTTAAAATCAACTCTAATAAGATTTCTTCCTGCTAATTGATTGCGCCGCCTGAGGCCTGATTGAACATAAATCGATCTGGGTCATCGATAGCTTGATTGACGGCGGTCGATCCCGGATCGGCGATCATTGCCGTTTTATTTCTCAGATAAAATTGAATCATGCCGGCTTTTTGGAGGGGTAGTGGTGTTACAGCTTCACCATGATTGGATGTGTCTGCTGTATTACCCCTTGATCATTATGAAATATAGCATGAAAGTGGCCCGCCAATCAAGGTTGAAACGTGACGATCACGGATACACGAATCAGCCACTTTAAATCGATACCATCGTTTCAATACGTGATTACCGTCCCGGAGCCGTATGGGCGAACGACATCTTGGCCGTATCTCGTCCGGAAGACCTCGAGGGGGCCTTTGCCGGTGCAATGGCCCCCATAGATGGTGAAATTGTCGGTTTTCACACGGTCGGTATAGGCCATGATCTTTTCCAACACAGTCTCGTCGGCCGATTCCAGATGCAGTCCACCGACCAAGGAAAGGATTTTTTTATCGGGAAATTTTTCGCCGATGGCTTTCAAGATGTTGATATACCCCGCATGACTGCATCCGAAAATCGCAACGATGCCCTCGGGCGTATCGATTGCCAGGGTAGCATCATCCGTACCTTCCCATGGGCCTACGCCGTCTTCATTATAGAATTTGCCGTGTGTCGGGCAGTAACTGCCGGGTTCCTGTTTGACATCGGTAAAGAAATACATGTCGTCATCAAGCCGGGTTACATTGTGGAGCGGTTTGAAATGCGGACTTGCATATCGCCGCGCAAGATACGGAATGCCGCAGATTCTCAGCGGGTCGCCTTTCTTGACCTGATACTGTTTGACCCATATCAGGGGATGCCCATAGACAGGGGGTTCGCCACCGAGGCGCGGATAAAACGTCAGGCCGCCCCCATGGTCATCGTGCCCGTGGCTGACCATAATGCCTTCGAGGTTGTCCAGGCTTTCCCCCATGATCCTGGCGTTTTCCATAAACACATCCGTTGTCCCGGCGTCGAAGAGCCAGCGGTGACCGTTGGGAAGTTTGATCAGAATGGAAAGCCCGTGTTCCTTGGCAAATTTTTTCGAAACAGCCTCATCGTCGCAGAGGACGCACAGTTCCAACTTATTCATTATTTTATCCTAAACCATCTACCACTGGTGGAGGCCCCGGAGAGGTTAAACCGACCCGGGGTGCTTTTCTGAAATGGTTTCTTCATTTTCTGTCACGTGACAGAAAAGTTGGCGCCGTATAAAGTGCCCTAAGCCGTCACTCCCGCGCAGGCGGGAGTCTACGATCCCATTAAAATGAATGGATCCCCGCCTGCGCGGGGATGACGAAAGGATAGCCTCAGCAGCTTTTTACGACGCCATTAGAAAACGAAGCCAAAGAACATACAGCGAAAAATCGTTTTCCAAACCCTTTTAAATGGGGGCTGCCTGCGACCGACCCCTTTGCGGGCCGAGCCTAACGAAAGCACCCTTGCTGTTATCACGTTATATCAGCACCAGCGCCTTTTACCCCTGGTAGCGTTTCACCACACGGTCGATCTCGCCGGCGATATAGGCGGCCAGCTTCTCGGCCTCATACGGGGTAATGGTGGCAATGCTTTCCGACAATGCCGCGATTTTCTCTTCCGCCAGGCCGGTGGTCTTGTTGATCATGAAATCGTCGACCTCCCCGTTTTCCATAAGCAGCCCGCAGCCGCCGGCGGCGCCGATGAATTCATCACCGGCAAAGATCGGCACCACGATTTTGATCATTCCGGCATCACATTCTTCGATGACGGGCGCCCGGGTGTTCTGGGCCATGACGGCCATGTTCTGGTGCGCGACGGCGCAGATGTAGGTCTGCCCCTTGCCCGTGGCGCGGATTTCGGGGCAGAGGTCGTTGGCGTGCTGGGATTTGCCGGTAATGCCGATGCCGTCGGTATCGTAAACGCTGGCACGCATGCCGGAACGCTCGCGAATGGCGTCTTCCAGTTCAACCCATTTCTCGAGGGGTTGCAGATCCGTCAGTTTCATTGATTAACTCCTGAATTGATGAGGGTGCGGCGCCGCGCATCGACGCGGCGCACGGTTATCGTGTTATCGATTGTCGCCGTCGATCAGGCCGCCCAAGGCGCCCAGGATCGATCCTTCACCCTGGCTGCCGCCGCGCTGGGGGGCGGCCTGGAGCATGCGGCCTGCCAATCGGGAAAAGGGCAGGGACTGCAGCCAGATTTTGCCGGGGCCTTTCAGGATGGCGAAGAAAAGCCCTTCTCCGCCGAAAAGCGCGGTTTTGATGTTGCCGGCCTGCTCGATGGTCATGTTGACGCTGGCTTCAAAGGCCACGACGCAGCCCGTATCCACGTGCAGCACTTCTCCGGCCGCCAGTTGGCGTTCCACCACCGTGCCGCCGGCGTGAACGAACACCTGGCCGTCGCCTTCGAGTTTCTGCATGATAAAGCCTTCGCCGCCGAAGAGACCGGTGAGGATTTTGCGCTGCAGAAAAATGCCGATGGCCACCCCTTTGGCGGCGCACAGGAAGCTGTCCTTCTGGCAGATCAGGCACCCGTTGACGCTGGGCAGCGCGATGGGGATGATATTGCCGGGATAGGGGGCGCCAAAAGCAACACGGGATTTACCCTGGCCGCTATGCGTAAACACGGTCATGAACAGGCTTTCGCCGGTGAGCAGGCGTTTGCCGGCCCCCAGCAGCTTGTCCATGAAGCCGTTGCCGCCGGAATGGGAGCCGTCCCCGAAGATCGTCTCCATCTGGATCGAGCGGTCCTTGTACATCATGGCCCCGGCTTCCGCCACCACGCTTTCGCCGGGATCGAGTTCGACTTCCACAAACTGCATCTCCGCGCCGCAGATCTTGAAATCGATTTCATCCGCCCTTGACCGGCTGCCGCTCATGGGCGGCGGGGCGGGAGCGCCCGACATGGCCAGCGCAGCAGACGACAGTTCGGCAATTTTGGCAATCGGCACCCAGTCCGCAAACCCCTCACGCCAGGCATAGCCGTCGGGATTGGCCTGGGCCTGGATCGCGGCACGGGACTGATCCATGGGGCCGGTCTGCTTTCCATCGTAACTCAGATACCATTGTGACATGTCATTCTCCTTTGGTAGACGGCGGGCCGGGGGGGTGCGGCGATCCGACTTTTTCCGCAATGGCCCGGATGGTTTTTTCATCGAGATCGAGTTCCTGGGCGAGGGTGCGCATGTAGTGGTGCTCGGCGTCCGTGTCCACCCGGATGGCCATCAGGGATACGGCGTAGACCTGCATGGCCAACTGGCGATGATCGACCTGGCGGGTGATGTCCTCCAATGAGGACGGCGAGAGAAGCTCCTTGACGATGAAGGCCTGCTCCTCCGGGCTCAGATCGACGGACTGCAGTTTTTTCAGAATACGATCCCGTTCGGCCTGGTCAATGACGCCGTCGGCATTGGCCGCCGCGATCATGGCGCGAATCAGCAGAACGGCCTTGTTGGCAGCCGTTTCCGGGTCGGGCGGATCGGGAGGGGCGGCCTGAGGCCTGGCCCCGGGAGGGGGCGGCGGCGGTCCCGGGGATGTGCCGGGGGAAGACGCCGGCGAGGCGGTTGCCGGCGGCGGAGGGACGGGCGGTGCGCTGCGGGGGCGGCTGCCCGGTGGCGTTGTTTGTTGTTGATTGCCCAGGTAGTGTTCGGCCGCTTCGATGGCGACCCCCAGCAACCCAAGCGCCGCACCGCCTTTCAGCAGGCTTCCGGCGCTGCTGCCGCGTGTGGTGCTGCGGATGAGGCCTCCCAGAAGTTTTTCGGGATTAAACATGTCGGTCCTCCCTTGAACGTTCCGATCAATTCCGGCGTTATCATCATCCCCATCGGGCTAAACGCCATGGGGGCTCTTCCATTTACGAATAGGGTTTTTCCTCCCGGAGCCATCGGCGCAGCCTGTCCAGCCCTTCTTCGGTGGATATCAACGGGCGATACCCAAGGTCTTCTTTGGCGGCCCGGATGTCGAACCAGTGGGATGTGGACAGTTCTTCGGCCAAAAATCGGGTCATCTGCGGCTCGCCCGGCAGCCGGAAGGTCCGGTAGATCCATTCTAACGCCGCCCCGACACGGCGGGCCGATGCGACCGATATGCTGCGGGTGACGGGCGGCAGGTCGGCCGCCGCCAGGATGGCGTTCACCATATCCCACAGCAGGATCGGCGCGTCCTGGCTGATGAAGTAGGCGCGCCCGGAAAGTTCGGGGCGAAGGGCCAGCTTTTCAGCGGCCAGGAGATGCGCGTGGGCGGCATTGTCCACATAGATGGTGTCGACCTTGTTTTGGCCGTCGCCCACCCGTCGCAGGCGGCGGGCACGCTGAATGATGCGGGGTACGAGATGGTTGTCGCCCGGTCCCCAGATGAGATGGGGCCGCAGGGCGATGGTCCGCAAACGGTCGTCCGCGGCCTGGCGCACCCGTCGTTCGGCCATGGCTTTGGTGCGGGGATAATGGGTCTGATAGCCTGACGGATAGGACAGCGATTCGTCGCCCCCTTCCATGTCGCGGCCGTCGAACACAACGCTGGGGGAACTGGTGTAGACGAGGCGCCCGATGCCGTTGTCCCGGCAGGCCCGGATGATGTTCTCCGTCCCCAAGACGTTGGTCTGGTAAAAGGCGTCATAGGGCCCCCAGACACCGGGTATGGCCGCCACGTGAAACACCAGATCGACCCCCTGGCAGGCCTTGTGAAGGGCTTGCGTATCGACGAGATCGCCCTGCACCTGGTCGACCCCCATGGTGTCCAGGCGAGGATAGCGGGCTCGGGAAAAACTGCGTACGCTATCCCCACGCGCCGTCAATAGGCGAACGATAGCGCCGCCCAGGAAACCGCCGCCGCCGGTCACCAGGACGGTCTGATGGGACAGCGGGGAAGCGGATGCCGGTTCAGTCGGCATGGTCCATCTCCTGGTGTTTCACCCGGCGTGAGGCCCAGACCGCCAGCTTTTCGCGGAAGATTTTGGCGTTGTGCCGGATATCCACGGGGAATCCGGAATGAAAAAGAATATGGCGGATGGACTGCGTCAGGGGCGATGCGGCGGCTGTTTGCAGCAATTCATCGGTGAGCCGAGCGGGTTCCATCTTGAGGCCCTCGGGGCTGCGTTCGATGCAGATCACCGGCGTTTGCTGCGGGTAAGGCCCGACGCCCACCAGGGCGCTGCGAAAGACCCCCGGGTGGGTGTTGAAAATGGCTTCGCAGGGGATCGTGAACATGTCGCCCCCGGGCGTCACCACCCGGTGGCTCTTGCGGCCGCAGAACCAGATGCGGTTTTTGCTGTCGCGCCAGCCCAGGTCGCCCATGCGGTGCCAGAACGAATTACCGTCCGTTAATTTGGCTTGGATATTGGCTTGCGGATTCCGAAAGTAGGATCGCGTCACCAGGTCGCCCCGCACCACGATTTCACCGATATCGCCGTCCCTGACCGGTAGATCTTCCGTCCAGGCCGCAATGGGATCGTCCGTGATGCGGATAATGCGGACCTCGGTCTTTCCCAGAGGACGCCCGACACACAGGCCATACCCCTGCTCGCTGAGGGGGCGGGTTTCCGCCAGGATCTCATGGCTGCCCATGGAGATGATGGGAACGGCTTCCGTGGCGCCGTAGGGGGTGTGGATTTCGCTGGTGTCGTTCAGCATGGAAGAGAACTGTTCGATGATGGCCGGTGCGACCGGGGCGCCGGCGGAAACCACCCGCCGCAGCGACGGCAGACGCACATTGCGTTTGCTGCCGAAGGCGCCGACCCGGTTCAGAAGCGCCGGGGAGGCGAACATGTTGGTGACGCCGTGGTTCAGGATGGGTTCGATAATCTTTTCGGGATCGACATGGGCCGGTTTGCGCGGGTCCATATCCGGGATAACGGCGGTCATGCCGAGGGCCGGATCGAAAAGGGCGAAGAGCGGAAAGGTCGGCAGGTCGATTTCGTCTTCGCCGATATGGAAATGCGACTGGATCTGGTCGATCTGGGCATCGAAATTGCCGTGGGTATAGATCACGCCCTTGGCCGGGCCGGTGCTGCCGGTGGTAAACAGGATCGCCGCGGTTTCATCCCGGGTGGTCGCGGCCAAGTTGAATGGCTGCCAGGGGCGGGCGCACAAGGCGGCATACGTGGCGCCGCCCCAGAAGCATTTTCCGCCGACGGTAACCGTGGTCAGCACCGAGCGAAAATAGCGGGGAAAACAAATCCTTAGCATGTGGGCCAGGGGAATGCCGATAAAGGCTTCCGGCCGGGTGGATTCGAGACATTCCAGCATGCGGCGGGGCCCCATGCCGGGGTCCACGACCACCGGCACGGCGCCGCATTTGAACATGGCAAAGATCAGGACGAAGAATTCGATGCCCGGCTTGACCATCAGGACGGTCCGGGTCCCGCGCTGGATGCCCATGGCGGCGAGCCCGGCCGCCAGGCTGTCGGATTCGCGCTCGAGCTGTTCGAAGGTCAGGTGGGCATAGGTCGCCCGCCCGTAGCGGTCGCGGCCGACCGGATAGACCACGGCCCGCTTGTAAGGCATGCGCCGTGCGGTGTCTTTCAGGCGATAGGCAATGTTGACGACGGGCAGGGTGTCTTCGAGAGGTTGTTTTTCCATGGTGAAGTCCACGCGTCGTTCCTATTCGATGGGGTGGCGGTGAAAAAAGTCTTGAATGGTCGCGGTGACGGCCCGGGGTTCGTCTTCTAACAGATAGTGCCCGGCGTCTTCAAACAGATGGGCTTCCGCGCCGGGAAAGCGCCGCTGCCATTCATGAAAATAATCGAGATCGAAAACAAAATCGTGCTTTCCCCAGCAGATGAGCATGGGCAGGTGGCGCAACCGGTGGAGCTGGTCATCCACCGATTTGACCAGGGCAAAGCTTGGATCGCCGTCCGACAGGGGGATGTCCTGCACGAATCGAAGGGTGGCGATGCGGTTTTTGGGGCGGTCGTAGGGCGCGATGAGACCGCGGCGGACATCGCGGGGCAGGCGACGACGGGCGGCCATGACCAGGGCGGCCCGGGCGAAGATATTCAGCCCCAGGACGGCCGGACCGGCAAAAGGCGGTATGTTCCGCAGCAGGCGCAGCCGAAGCGGGATGGGTTTGCCGGCCGGCGGCAGAAAACCGCTGGTGTTCGTGATGACAAGGCGCTGGATCTGGCGCAAATGGCGCAGGGCAAAGGCCATGCCGATCATGCCGCCCCAATCGTGCACCACCAGGGTGAGCGGGGTGTCGGGCATCAACCGGTGGATAAAGGTCTCCAGGTCGGCCACGCGATCTTCCAGCCGGTAGCCATAGGCATGGGCGCCGGGCTTGTCCGACAGGCCGCAGCCGATGTGATCCGGGGCGATCACCCGGTGTCCGGGCGCCAGGGCCGCGATCAGATGGCGGTAGTAAAAGGACCAGGTGGGGTTGCCGTGCAGCATGAGAATCGCCGGGCCGCGGCCTTCGTCCAGATAATGGTAGCGATGCCCGTTGATCGGCATGAAACGGGATTGGAACGGATAGAGGTGCCGATAGGGTTGTTTCATGATCTCCTTAGATCGTCTTCCGTTTGCCGCATTGTGCAACGCTTACCAGTCGATTCCCAGCATCAGACAGTTCAATCCACTGCCGATGCCCAGGAAGCCGACCTTGTCGCCCGCCGCAAGAAAGCCGCGTTCCTCCGCGATGGCGGCGGTGACGATTAATGACACCGTTCCGATATTGCCGAGGTAGCGGAAGGTGGTGAAATCGCGGGCGGCCGGCATGCCGATGGCGTTGAGAATAGCCTGCTGGTGCGACGAGCCGACCTGATGACAGATGATTTTTTCCGGCAGGTCGTCACCGGTCCAGCCCAGCTCCTGGCGGAAGGCGTTGAAGGTCTCGATACCCAGTTGCACGCCGTTCTGCAGCACGCCCACCGAGTCCGTATTCATGACGTGCAGGCCGCTGGCCGGAATGCCGGTATCCGGGCCCCAGGTGCACAAGCGATGGTGGCGGACGGCATTTTTCACCATGCCGCCCAAGAGACGGTGGCCCGGCCGGCCGAAAGAACCGTCGGACAGCACCACGGCCGCCGCACCGGACCCACCGGTCAGAGTGGCCACGCAGTGCTTGAAGGTTTCCATGTCCCCGGCCTCGAGCATGCGCGCGATGGTGCTGTCCACGATCTGGCGGCAGGATTCGCAGGCCATCACCAGGCCGGCGCGGATCTGGCCCAACTCGATGGCGTTGGCCACCTGGAGGATGCCGTTGAGCATGCCGATGCAGGCATTGGAGATATCGAAGACCTGGGCCGCGGCTCCCAGCTGCAGCCCGTCCGCCACGGCGCAGGCCGTGGCCGGCTCCAGGTTTTCGCGGCAGACCGCGCCGTAGATCAGCATGCCGATCTGATCGGCCGGAACGCCGGAGGCTTCGATCGCTTTCTGGCCGGCCTGGATGGCGCCTTCCGAAAGCCGGAAGTCCGGATCCCAGTAGCGGCTCTCCTCGATGCCGGTCAATTGTTCCAGCTGCCCCGGCTTGAGGTGCAGTTGATCGTATAAGGGGGCCAATCGGCTTTCCAGGTCTTCGGCCGTGACCACGTTGGGGGCCAGCTCATAGCCGATGGATTCTATCGTAACCTTGCTGTAGCGCATTGCAGATCAGTCTTTCATGGTCATGACGGAATGTCGCGCGGGATCAGGCGCAGTCCGAAATTGTGCATTTTATATATGTAAAGGCCGTCGCATTTCAAGTAACCGTCGGCCGCGATGAACGGGTGCGGCTGGTCCTGCCGCTCGGTAATCACGGCTTCGACCGCCACCCGGCGGTTCGTGGGAAGAATCTGGCCCCGGTAGCGCCAGGTATGGGGGGCGGGCGCCAGCAGCGCCATCGTATGGGTCTGGCGGTATTCCGGCCAGAACCGATCGGCCGCGAAGCGCAGCAACTGGACAAAGGACTCGATGCCCAAAGACCCCGGGCAGACAGGATCCTGGTAAAAATGGGCCATGAAAAACCAGTCGTCCGGGTCGATTGTCTTGACGCCGCGCACATACCCCAACCCATGGGCGCCGCCATCGGGTTCGAAACAGTCGATAGCATCGATCATCCGCAGGGCCCGGGAAGGGATCGCGTTGGTTTCCCCGGGTTCGGTGTGGGGATCGTCGGGCGTCAGGGGCGCGGTGTCTTCCAGGCGAATCGGGTGATTGGTATCGGTGTTGGGAGGCGGCGGTTCGGCCGTTGGCCGGTCGGCCTGCGGCAGGCCGGCCTGGTGGGCCAGGGCTTCCGGCGTAAAAAAGCCGAAAGAGGTCTTCCCGTCGTAGATCACCCGCCCGGCCTGGTGCACTTCAAAGGCATAGTGTTGGATCAGCATGTCCCCGGCGGCACTGTCTTGGAGCAGGCGCGCGCGGGTTTGCAGCGGGCCGGCATTACGGCGCACATTGGCATGCAGCACGGCGTCACCGTCCAGATTGCGGAAATGGAGGTCTTTTTCGCTTTGCAGGGCCGAGCCCATGTAGGCCGCCAGAAATCCGCAGGCCTGCAGCGCGATTTCCATCAGAATGCAGATGGGCATGAAGGGGGCCCGGTTGCTGCGGAAAAACCAGTCGTCCGGGTTGATCTCGCAACCGGTTTCCACCCATCCGTCGGGTGCCAGCACCCAGGGCGGCGGGTCGATGCGGGTCACGCGATCGATGAAGGCATAGGGCGGGCCCGGCAGCCGGGCGATGAACCGGTCCTGGTCAAAGGGGCGGTAGGGCGGGCCGAACACTTTGGACGGCATCCCGGTGGCGAATTCGACGATCTGTTCGCGCGAAAACACGACGGTCTCCGATGGGGCAGGGGCGGTGTCCCGGGCCGGGGCGTCTACCGACCGGGTTTGCTGCAAACGCCAGAAGGTTTCGAGAGCGGCGCGATCCATGCCGGTCATTTTCATGGTCATGCCCCGAAACAGGACGATGCGGTGGCCGTCGGCGAACATGTGGGCGTCGGCTATCACGTAAGGCTCGGGATTGAATCCCAGTTCACAGATCTCCACCTCATAGACCACGTGGCGGGTCCGGGGGGTAACCGGCCCCCGGCATTTCAAAACGGCCTGGCGGCCGATCACCGGTTCGAAGACCACCCCGGGCCGGTCGCTGATCCAGCCCATGCGCTGTAGATAAATGCGCAGGGTGTGGGCGCAGCATTCATACATCAGGGTTCCCGGCATGACCATGTCGTCGACGAAATGGCAGGTCAGGAACCAGTCATCCGGATGGATGTCGGCTTCCGCCCGGATCGTGCCGAGCCCATAGCGTCCGCCGGCCGGGTCCAGCGACAGCACCCGGTCGATCAGGGCCATGCGGCCGCCCGGCAGACGCTGGGATGCGGGGAGCTGGATGCCGGAAAACAATTTGCCGAAACAGGCGCCCGGATCACCCCGCCGCAAGGCCGCCAGTCCGGACTCGTCGTAGCTCTCCGCGTCCATGGGCACCAGGGGCTGCCAGTCATCCGGGGCAGTCCCGGCCTGGGGGTTGACCTCGTCTTCCGTCAGGATGATCCCCCCGGAATTGCGTACTTCCTCCTCGGTGAAAAAACCGGCGCAGCCGTTGCGCATGTTGATCAGGGGTTGTCCGTCAATCGTGCCGTCGAAACGGAAAAAGAACAGCCAGGTGGGACCCTGGCGGATAAATTTTTCGATGTCGATGGTGTAGCGAATCACGTCGCCGGGTCGCGGCAGGCCGCGGTGAAAGGTCACGGTGGCGTCCAGCAGCCGGTAGGTGCGCTTGCCTTTGACCTCGAGATCGATGCCGAGGTAGGCCGAAAGGAAAAGATCGGCCTGGCCGGCTTCCACGGAAATACAAACCGGGGCCCGATCGCCGTCCAGATACCAGGCATCGGGATGCACGTCGTGTTCGGTCACGAGGCGTCCGGGGCCCAAGACACCTTTTTCACCCTCGACGCTCAGAATGCGATCCACCAGCATGAGGGGCTCGTCCGGCAGGCGCACGCGTGCGGGGTAACGATCCACCGCCGCGAAGGCCGGGCCCAGCACTTTGGCGACCGATCCCACCGCGAATTCCATGCACATGTCGCGATCGAAGGCCACCGGCATGGGGTGGGAAGGGCCTGAATCGACTGTTTTGGTTGCGGGCGGCAGCGGCACCGCCGGGGCAACATCCGGCATCGCGGCAGCGGGTGATACGTCCCCAAGCAGGCCTTCCATATGGGCCTGGTGAATCAACCGGGACTGCAATTCGACCGTCCGGGCATACTGGCGGCCGAGATCTTCCGTCAATGACAGAAACTGCTGGTGGGCCTCGGTGGTGGCGGCCATGCTGGCGGTCAGATCGTTGATCAGGGTCCGGGTGTTGGCGGTAAACAGCGCTTGGGCCGCATTGTCGGCTGCCTCTGGTTTTCCAGCGTGGATCTCGGGATGGGAGGGAAGGGCAGGGGACGCCGAGCGGCGGGCGTTGTCCTCGTATCCTGGCGGCTGCGGCGGGTCCAGGGCCATTCCGCCGCATACGATGGTAACGGGGTGCGCTTTGCGCCGGGAGGCCTCCGTGGTCGCTGTCACGGCCAGGCGAGCAACGCGGTCTGGTTCCGGCGCTTCCTCCAGAACGACCGACATGGCATGACCTTCATCGCTGATGGTGTTCAGGCAGGCCCGTCGGGGGGTATGTGACCGGTTGGCCGGCCAGGAAACCGTTTGGGCAGGCACATGAACGGGATCGGGAATGTCAGCCGCCTCCGGGGGGGCTTGGTAGCCGGGCATCGCGGCGATGGTCTGGTCGTGGAGGCAGAGCACCGTCTTGACCAGGCTTGCAAGACCGGCCGCGGCGCCGGTATGGCCGATACAGGCCTTGGCGGCGCCGATGGCGGGGGGGGGAGACGACGGCCCGAAAACAGTGGTGATGGCCCGGTATTCCGCCCGGTCATGGCGTGGATGGCCGCTGCCGTGGGTTTCCAGGTAGCCGATGCTCTCCGGCGGAACGCCGGCATCCGTGAGGCTTGCGGACAACGCCCGGCAGCAGGCGTCGGCCCGGTGATTGTCATCAAAAGGATTTCCCTGCCGCACACTCCCGAATCCGCGAATAACGGCGTAAATGCGGTCGCCGTCCCTGCGGGCATCGGCCAGGCGTTTGAGAACGACCGCGGCGCCCCCCTCCCCGGGAAGCGTGCCGTCGGCCCGCCGATCCAGGTTGCGGGAGCGATCGCCTTTAGCCAGGCCTGCCAGGCGGTCGGCTTTGATCAAACGCCTCAGGTCGCCCGGAAGATCCACGGCGCCCACCAGCATCTGGTCGACCTCATGACGGTTTAACATGCCGGCGGCGATGGCGAGGGCCTGCAAACCGGAAACGGCATCGGCGGACACGATGAAACTGGGGCCCCCGAAGTGAAATTCCCGTGCGATCCGGCTGGCAATCAGGCTGCCCAAGGACCCCAGGGTGCGGGTGTGGGTCAGGGGCGGGGAGGCCATGTCCGCCAGGGCCTCGGCCCAGCTATCGATTTGTTCCGAGGAGAGTCCCAGGGCATAGCGCGAATGCCACTCTTCGGCGACAAGGTGCGCATCCCAGCGGAGATGGAAATTGGTGTCTTCCAGGTCGAATTCCATGCCAATCACGCATCCCATGCGGATGGGATCGATGTCCGCGTGCTGGCCGGCATCGATCATGGCCGCCCGTGCCACCTTGAGCATCAGCAGGTGCTGGGGCAGGATATCGGGGATCTCTTTGGGCGGAACACGGAAGTCGGCAAGATCAATCTGAAAATCTTCCAGATAGCCGCCGGGCAGCGGGGTTTCCCGTTGGAGATAGTGCCGCAGGATGTCGTCGCAGTGCTTCCAGCGATGGTGGGATGGCGGCCGGAAGTCCGGCTGGCCCTTGAAAATGGTTTCCCGGAACGATGCCAGGCCGCGGGCGGTGCCGAAAAAGGCCTCCATGCCGACCACCGCGACGGGATCTTCGCTTGGTGTATCGGTGCCGGTGATGACGACGGGCCCGGCGGATGACGCGCTGCGGGAGGGCTCGGGTGAAGGCGGCCACTCTTCCACCAGCACGTGGGCGTTGATGCCCCCGAAGCCAAAGGCGCTGACAGCGGCCCGGCGGGGGATGCCGGCGCCGCGCGGCTGCCAGGGGGCCGGCGCGGTTTGGACATGAAAGGGGCTGCCGGGCAGCGGGCCGTCCGGATGAGGTTCCTGGAAATTGAGAGACGGGGGCAGGGTTTGGTGCTGGATGCCCAGCAGCACTTTAATCAACCCGGCCGCACCGGCGGCCGTGAGTAAATGGCCGATCATGGACTTGACGGACCCGATGGCGCATTGGCCCGGGTGCCAGCCGTCTTCCCCCCAGAGGGCGTTCAGGCTTCGGAGTTCGGTGGCATCGCCCACCGGGGTGGCGGCGCCGTGGCATTCGATCAGGTCGATATCCGATGGCTGCCATCCAGCCGCGGCATAGGCCGCCTGCATGGCCCGCACCTGGCCTTCGGTATCCGGCGCCAGAAGATTGCCGCGCCGGTCGTTGGAAAGGCCTGCCGCGCGGACCAGGGCATAGATCCGGTCGCCATGCCGGAGCGCGTCCTCCAGGCGTTTCAGGACCACCAGGCCGCATCCTTCCCCCACCACGAGTCCGTCTGCCGAGCGGTCGAAGGGGGCGCAGCGTCCGGAGTGCGACAGGGCCTGCAGCTGGGTAAAGCCGATCTGGGTATAGAGCGTATCGGGACGGGCCACCCCGCCGGCCAGCACGGCATCCGCTTTTCCGGTCTGCAGGGCATCGCAGCCCAGCTTGACCGCGAAAAGGGACGAGGCGCAGGCGGCGTCCAGGGTCAGCGCGCTTCCGCCAAGTCCGAGGGCGGCGCCAAGAAGCGAGGCCGGCAAGGAGGTGACGCCGCTGGCCATGGCCTCCGGGAGAGACAGTTCAGCGGAGAGATGACGGGATGCTTCTATGAATAGTTTGCTTTGGGCGGCCTGCCGGAGCACCAGGCGTGTCAGGCGGGAGGCCGATTCGGTGGGCAGGGCAATGGCCGCCAGAACCACATCCACCCGCGCCGGGTCCACCGGATCGTATTGGCAGTCGCGCCAGGCTGATCGCCCGGCCGCCAGCACCAGATGATGCATGGGATCCAGTCCGGACATGATGTCGGGGGGAAAGGGGCCGTCGCCGGTTTGAAAGGGCAGCTCCTGGATCAGCCCGGCGTTCAACGAGCGGGCTTTGTCCGGCGCACCGGCAGCGGAATAGACCCGCTCCCGGGACACCGGCCAGCGTTCTGCGGGTATCGGTACGATGGCGCTCCGGCGATTGACGATATTCTGCCAGAAGGTCGGCAGGTCCGCCGCACCGGGAAAAATCCCGCCGGCGCCGACAATGGCGATGGGGGCGAATTGGTGATTATCCATTATTCATCTGACGATGCCGAGAGACCGGGCCGTAACGGCCCGGCGAACCGCAAACGGGGTTAATTCCAAAACAGAATTACTTACTATCTTTGACCTGACAGTTCAATAGGGGAATGGTTCGTGCCTGGTGCGTTGAAGGTCTTTGAGGGGGATGTCAGGTCACCGACGGTAAATTCGGGGAAATCTTCCGGGCGGATATTGACAAATTCCGGCACCAGGCAGGCACGCGTTGCCGAACTGAACCGGGACAGCAACACGGGTACGCTTGCTTTTCCCCGGGCATCGATGTGCGCTAAAAAGAGTTGCGTATAGGGCGTGTTGACCTTGGAAGAAAAGACCAGCCATTTACCGTTCGGGGACCAACTGTGCCAGGAGTTCATCACCGGCGTGTTGCATGCCAGAGGCCGGGCTTTGCCCCCTTCGGCTGGGATGATGCAGAGCCGGCTGGAGGGCTGGATAGCCAGCCCGGTATCGCTCTGGGTGAAAACGATCCATTTGCCGTCAGGCGAATAGCGGGGGAAATAGTTGCTTTTTCCGTTGTGGCTGGCCCCGGCCAGGGGAATGGCGTTGCCGCCCTTGCCCTTGTTGAAAGGGACCGTGTAAAGGTCAAATTGAATTCGGTATAGCCGATTCAAGTCTTCGATCCGGACATGAGGATCGATGGTGATATAGCCGCGGTCTCCGATGGTGTCGATCAGACGGGGGTCATGCCTGGTCCGGGCAAAGACAATCGTTTGACCGTCCGGGTGCCAGGCAGGACAGGTTTGCACATAGCCGGACTCGTCAGCACCCTTCAAGGAAAAAAAGCGTTTTTCCCGGCGGTCATAGCCGGCGATCTGCCCCTTGATGGGAAAAAAGAACTGGGAATAGTCGATATCCGGGATCATGGTGAAGAAAGACGTTTCTTTTACGGTGCTGATCACGGTTTGCTTGTCGGGGGAAATACGTGAAAACAGACCCATGCTGCTGTTCGGCCTGGTGCGTTGAAAATCATTCCAGGAGATGAAATTTTGTTCTGAAATATTTATCGGGTCGGTAACTTCCGCTATGACATAGGCACCTTTGTCTTCATGGATATCCATGTCCATACCGAACAGCTTGCCGTCTGAAGAGAACCCATGGCAGTTGCCGCACACGGGAAGATTTTCCATGACCACCGGGGGAGGGGCGTAGGAAGCGATATCTCCGATGCGCCATTGGGACAGTTCCGGATGCCGGGCGGCATAGGCGAACGGCAGGGGCATGTGCTGGAAAAATACGGGCGCCGCCACCCGGTCCTGTGAAATGCGGATGGAAACGGCATTTCGTGACACCATGCGAACGGGCTTTTCCGGGGCCAGACCGTAGATGGTGACGTGGGCATCCTTTTGACCGGCGTTGGTTTTAATTTGCTCCCAGGCTTGCCGGTCGGGTGTCCAGCTTGGCTGGTCTGTCAGCATGCAGACCACCCCCGATGGTTCGGCAAAGGAGACGCAGACCAGCCACATCGAGGCTCGGTCGTCTTTCCAAGTGATATCCGGCGATGCCATGTCCAGCGGAAAGACGGCGCGGTCATAGGGATTCAGGATGTCCAGCTCTTTCAGTCGGTCATCACGGCTGGCATCCGCCAGGACCTCCTGGACAAGTCCCTGGGCCTCCGTCTGCCCGAGGGAACGAATGACGTTGTCCCGGAAACGGTAGATCGAATCCGTTTTCTCGAAAGGCGGCCTGCCTGCGAAGGTGCAAGCTGCCAGGGTGAGGATCACGGCCAGCCAAATCGCTGAAAGGAGCCTTGACGCCAAGCAACGGCCGGATATCTGTCCGCATGTGCGGCTTATTGGAGGCGGTGGCTTGAAATACATCGGTTGGACCGGCCATCCTTAATGAAAATATTCAGGTAGAGAGATCCCTTGGAGGCCTTGTCGATCGTGAAGGTCTCCACCACCACCGGCCATTTCCCCGGCGCTGCGTGCCACTGCTGGCCTGCCGTGCCCGAGGATTTCTTCTGGTAACTGCCGATTCGCAGGCAAAACGGTCTGTGAGGATCGACCCGGTCGAAGAAATAGACAAAGGCCACGAAACCGGCGCCCTGGGTGGCCATGTCGGCAAATGCCTTCGGGTCGACGGCATTCTGCTTTACGGTTTCAAGGCTGTCAAAGCCCTTGTAGTAGGCTTGTGGGTCTTTATCGATAACGGCCAAGGGAACGATATAGGCCGCATGACGGGGTGTTTCAGGATATACGATTTTGCTGGTCAATTGGTGAATGTCGATGACGCTTGAATCCCTGCTCATGCAGCCGGCCGTCTTCAGCCCGAAGATACCGTCCGGTGTCAGACCGCATTCCTGCTGGAGCGCTTTAAGAAAGTCTGTGAAGGCGGCTTTTTCGCTTTTCGACAAGCGGTTGATATTCCTTCTGTTGATATATTTGCCTATTTTCCCTGCAATGGTGGCGGCTTCTTCCGGATTGGCCGCCCTGACTTGGTAGGCAATCCGGTCGTCCCGAAGGTCGATCCGCCCCATTCGGTCGACCGCCTCCACCAGCATCCGTTGGCTGAAAACGCCCTCCGTATCGAGGTTTGCTTCCATGATGACAATGTTTCGGTCGAACCACTCATGGGACTCGTTCCGGTTCTCAATATCGATGGCCGATGGGGTGGTGTTGATATAAGGGGTGATGGGAAGGACGGTTTCTTTGGCCAGCCGGTCGAGTTGGATTGCCAGTGCTGAGACCGGTGCCAGGTCCGATGCGTTCTGGGCTGTGAAGTCCTTGGACGATGGGGTAAAAGAAATCGAAGGGCTGTTTTTCACGCAACTAATGACCGCTAACGTCATGATACAGAAACAGACAATGACCAGGTTTCTTTTCATAGGTTACTCCTTGATAGCATCCGTATGTTCGCAAGAACGAATGAAAAACCGAGAGGAAATGAAATCGTCATCGGGCGGTTAACCATGATCGTCGCGTTTATAAAACGCTTATAGCGACACAGAAAACCGCCACGCTTTTCAAATTCAGAAGAGTTTTTTCAACGCCTTACTCAATAGGTCAAAGCCGATCTGGGCATCGGATTTCCCTTTGTTCTCTTTTTTATTTCTGTGTTTATTCAATTTGTTTTCTGCGACAGCCCCAAAAATCGCTCCTTCGATATCAGACGCCGACCCCTTATTTTTAAGGGTTTGAGAAATAGCGTTAAGAATGTTTATGGCCTCCGCTGTTTTCTCACTCTGTTTATCATTCCGGGAAGACCCGGAAGCGGCTGATGTCGACGGGGCTGTTGGTGCAGGGGGGGTGTTGATCTGATTGAGAGTTTGCAGGGCCTGGGGGGAGAGCTTGATGCCCACGCGCTGGGCCCATTCGAGTTGTTCCTTGACCTGACCAGCAGTGTAATCGCCGGACTGGAAACCGCTAAGAAGCTCCGCCTCGGCATCCTCGACGGCTTTGTCAGGCTGGTAGGGGCCATGCTGGATGTTCTCGGGACGCCCATCCCAGACGGAAGAGCCCATGACGTCGGCGCCGTTAGGATTGGGCGCCCAACTGACTCCCCCACTGGAACTCGGCCCCATTGTAGCTAAAGGGTCGACACTATCGCCGGGTCCACCACCATAGCCGAAAGCGATCGATGGTAAACCGATACAGAGCCCCAGCAGACAGATCAGAATGATGTTGGCGATCGGTTTTTTCATGCAGAATCTCCTTGTTAAGGGTGGAAAAACGATACGAAGGAATTATGATACATTGCCCATATCAAAGCACAGTTTTTTCAAAAAAACAAGCATGTTAGGTATAGAGTGGATTTTTAAAAGGATCGCTTGACAAGCAGGGCGTGTTTTTTTATTAGATAACGTTTCGAAATGAACCGGATATGTCTATCAAGCCCCTGTCAACGCGAAAGTTAATCGGGCGGGTCCCGTGATCGAACGCGTGTGCTTCGGATTGCGACGGTCCAATTTATTGGGTGGAGGATGGTATGGGAAAAGAACAGGCGGGTCAGGTCCGCGACACGGCAACGATGCGATCCATGCTGCGTGATGCCGGCTATTCCGATAAGGCGGTCAGCTATTATCTGGAGACCCCTCATCTGGGAATTATCGAAGACGCCGACCAGGTTTCCGAAATGACCGGGACGTGCGGTGACACGATCAAGGTCTATCTGAAAATCGAAAATGATTGTATCGCGGATGTCAAATACCAGATCATGGGATGCCCGGGTTCGATTTCCGCTGCGATGGCCGCCGGTGATCTGGTGCGGGGCAAGACCATTGACGAAGCGCTGGCCCTCAACGACGGTGACGTGTTCAATTTTCTGGAAGAAATCCCGGTTAAAAAGCACCATTGTATTCAACTGTCGGTGAAAGCACTTTTAGGCGCCATTCAAACCTACCGCGACGGCAATAACGGCGGTGACCACGTCGTCCAGGCCGGCATTCCGACGGGACGTGGCCGTCATCATGCGAAAAACGGCGACAACACGGCCTGCTGTGGCGCCCAAAAAGGGAAGGGGGATTGTGAGGCGGCCGGCACTTGCTGTGCCAAAGCCATCACGATCGAAGAACCGCATTGATGCGACGCCATAACGCGATGTCGTTTTGACGTTAGCCAGCGGACCACGGCGTTCAACAGGGTTATGTGATAAGACGTGATGATGGGGGCGACGGTGTGCCGGCATTGACGGGCATGCAGGGCCCCCATTTTTATCGGCAGGATATAGCCCGAACATTTCATGAAATTTTTTCTACGCAATAAATTTTATGCAAATATTCAGTGGTATAAAAGTTATTCGGGGTATAATTTTCAGGTGACACTTTGTACCCTTGGCCGATTTCCAAAATCATAGAAAATGTTTCACCCTGCGGGCGCGCCCGAGATGCCCATTGGCCGCGTTATCAGGGGCTTGCGGTAGCATTCGTACAGCGGCGTTGGGTCAGGAAGGCGTGCGGGATTATCTTGCGCGCCATGGCCGCGGCGAACGACGCCTGATCAGAGAACGTTGTCGCGAGTATTTACACTTCAGGAAGCGGGTGGCGGCCTTTCAGTCCCGCTATTTCCAATCCCACTGCCATGCCGCCTGCTTTCAGCAGCAGCGCAGCGCCTGTTGCAGCAAAGACGGTATTGTTACCTTTTTTGCAGACCTCGTTGTCAATGCCGTTGTCAGCGAGCCCTCGGCATTGGATGCGCTCATTGCAAGTCTGCGCACGCCGCGCAATGACATGAAATGCGTTTATCTCGGGCCGGCGGGGTGCCGGTGGCAACTGAAACCCATCGTGTGTGAAATGTTTATCTGCGACCGGGCCAAGCTGGAGGTCTTCGCTGCTTCTTCCCGGGCGTCTGCCATGTGGGATGCGTTGAAAAAAGAAGAGATGTCGTTTCGATGGCCGGATCAGGTCGTGCTGTTTGATGAACTGGAATCGCGGTTTATGGCTGCGGGCGTGAGCTCTTCTTTGATGTATCTGCATAACAGCCCGGGGTTGATCCGGATCAAGAAGAAAGCCGGGCTGCTGTAAATCCTTTGCCTTCCCTATTCAACCGAATCGAAAGCTTCTTCCCGAACTTCCGGTTCGGTTGCCCCGACTCTAACAACATTCTTGGCCGCGGGACCCCGCTGGCCGTGTTCGATTTCAAAGGTTACGTGATCGCCTTCCGCCAGGGTTTTAAATCCTTCCATCTGAATTGCCGAGAAGTGGACGAATACATCCCCCTCTTCTTCCTGCTCGATGAAGCCATAGCCTTTTTTGTCACTGAACCACTTCACAATACCATTTGGCATGGTCACAATCTCCCCGTGATAAGCGTGTTGCGGCGGCAAACAGTGTCGGTTCATCGGTAGAGACAACGCACATTGACCGTCGCAACTGGCCCGCAGCCTTAAACCGGGTCTTCGATCACCTTTTTTGTTAGACTGAAAATAGACCCGAAGTCAAGGAAAACCGCTTTTGACAGGCGTGGAATGGCTGGAAGACCGATTTCAACGGGAATGCTTCTATTGGACGGGGCGATGCGGGCCGGCATGATAAATGGAGCAGGCCGGGAAGGAATAGGCAAAGCCGTACCAACGGGTGAAGAGTTGAAATGGGCGGTGGCCATCGGTAAAGGCCGCATAGGGAACATCGTCAGACGGATTCATCCGGATGTGCAACCGCCGTCCCTGCCAGTGATCTTCGATGCCGGTGGCGATATCGACTTTGGGGTAGAAACGTTGGCAATCCGGTGCGACAATCCCCAGACCGATTTCCATTTCGGGAAGACGATGATCCGGTGCGCCCATGGTTTTGCGAAAACCCGGCGGCATGGTGTTGCGCACGAAGGGCCGGCTCAGGAACCAGCTTAGCACACGGGCGGTCATCGTTTGCCGGGAGCGAAAGAGAAGAAGATCGGGGGCGCGCTCAAGGGCATGGCCAACCGTGGTAAGCTGCACCCCCCATGTCGGCATCCGGGCACCGGCCAACGGGCCATGCAGCGCTTGGCCCGTGATATGGTCCCAGTAGGACCGCGTCTCATCATCGACGAGCAGCACCAGCCCGTTGTATAGGCCACCGGCGCTGAAATGGTGCTGTGCTCCATTGATCCGGGGCGTCAGACCGACGCCGCTGTTGCAGACCACTCAAAACGTAATCAAGAAGGGTTCATCCGCCAAGACACCCTGGGCCGCATGATGATACGCCATTTGGCGCACCAGCAGAGCGCGTTTTTCTCCGGCCCGTTGAAAGACGATGAGCTGTTCGCGTTTGGGAACGCGGGCCTGGGCGAGTTGGATGGCGGTATCGGATACGGCGAATCGTCGAAAGAGGTCGGGGCCTTTCAGCATGGCCCGCCGGGCATCAAACATCACTGGTGGTTCTCCGGGGCGGTTTGGGTTGCCTTCCATTGTTTCCGCTGCAATGAGGTGCTTCCGACGCTTCCGATCGCACATGCCGAGGGGGGAGCGATGCTCCGGGAGGTCATTCCGGAAGCGTCCGGGAGGCAATTGATTCACCCTAACTTGATGGTTATGCTTGACATAGTCAAGGGGGGATGACCATTTGTGCCGTATCCATTGGCAGCTGGGCCAACGCGCTTTGGCTAAGCGGCGACAGACGGGTAAAGCAGTGGGGGCTTGATCCCATCTGCGATTTTTTGTGCAAACGAAACGTCGGTGCTTTATCGAATGTTACATCACAAAGGCCAAATAGAGGGACTATTGGCCCGAAAGGAATCCGGATGCATCGCAAAACAAAAATTATCGCCACGATCGGACCCGCCTCGAACGATCGGCCCATGCTCGAAAAACTCGTCGAAGCGGGGATGAATGTGGCCCGTTTGAATTTTTCACACGGCAGCTATGAAACCCATGGCGAGGTGATTCGAACCATTCGTTCGATTGCGCGGATGATGAACCGGCCGGTGGGGATTCTGCTGGATCTGCAGGGCCCCAAAATTCGTGTCGGAAAACTGGAGGACGGAAAACCCGTACGGTTGAAGCGGAACGCCCTTTTTTCGATTACCTCGCGGCCGATAACCGGCACCGTCGACATGGTTTCCACGACCTATCCCAATCTTGCACAGGATGTGAAAACGGACGATACGATTCTTCTGGATGACGGGTTGATCCGGCTTCAGGTCGTTTCGGTCAATCGCGACACGGTCAATTGCCGGGTGGTCAACGGGGGCTATTTAAAAGAAAACAAGGGCATCAATTTACCCGGCGTTGCCGTGTCGGCCCCGTCACTGACCGAAAAGGACAAACGCGATGTCAATTTCGGCATTCAAAACGGGGTCGATTTTTTCGCGCTGTCCTTCGTGCGGACAGCGGATGACCTGCAACAGATCAAAGCCATCATGAAGAAGCAGGGCGTTGCCATTCCCGTAATTGCCAAGATCGAGAAGCCGGAGGCGGTTGAAAACCTGGCGTCCATTCTGGAAGCGGCGGACGGGATCATGGTGGCCCGCGGCGACCTCGGGGTGGAGCTGCATCCCGAACAGGTGCCCACCATTCAAAAGCAGATTATCTACACCACAACGAAAAAAAACAAACCGGTTATCACGGCAACCCAGATGCTTGAAACCATGAGCACCAATCCGATCCCAACGCGTGCGGAGGCATCCGACGTGGCCAATGCCATCTTCGATGGTACGGATGCGGTCATGCTTTCGGGGGAAACGGCTTCCGGCCGCTATCCGGTCAAGGCCCTGCGCATGATGGCCAAAATCGCCGATCAAGCCGAAAAGTCGCCTTTCATGAAGTACAACAACCACTTCGAACCGGATTCATCCGATTTGATCACCCATGCGGTTGCCCAGTCGGCGGTCAATATCCTCCAGGAAATCAATGCACGCTGCATCGTGGCCTTTTCCGTTTCGGGGAAAACATCGAAGCAGATATCCAAGCAGCGTCCGACCGCGCCCGTATTTGCGTTTACATCCCGCAAGGAGATCTATAATCGTCTCGCCCTGGTGTGGGGCGTCACCCCCATGTATATCCCGAAAATCAATGACGCCAAGCGCCTGGTGGAAAGCAGCGAGCGTCTTCTGCTGGAAAAAAAATGTGTCCAGAAAGGGGATTTGATCGTTATTGTCATCGGCTTGGGATTGAAAGAGGGATCCACCAACATGATCAAGATCCACCGGGTTGGTGATGATGACTGATGACGGTGGCCTTTAACCCGAACATTTCATGAAATTTTTTCTACGCCATAAATTTTATGCAAATATTCAGTGGTCTAAAAGCGATTCGGGGTATAATTTTCAGTTGACACCTTGTACCCTTGGCCGATTTTGAAAATCATAGAAAATATTTCACCCTGCGGGCGCGCCCGAGATGCCCAGTGGCCGCGTTATCATGGGCTTGCGGCAGCATTCGTAAAGCGGCGCCCCTGATGCCTCGCCAATGAACATCTCGAACGCGTGAAGTATTCGGGCTAAACACCGCGAGGCGAGGTGTGCAACCGGCTTTTGGCAGACGGTCCTTAATGGAGGAGGCCTGATCGAGGACCGGGCCTTCAGGGGGAAATAAAGAGCTGGCGCGGGCGCACCGTGTAGGTGATCAGAATGCTGTTTTCCTGACCCGGGGCCAATCGCAGCGATGCCGGAACGAGGGCCAGGGCGGTTCGCAGTTTGCCGGACTCCTGCAGCCCATCCACCGGCACCTTGGCCGTGTAGATGGTATCCATTTCATTCAGCAGGAGTTGCCCGCCGGTGACCTCCACCGTCTCCGGGTCGAGACGGACCGACCGTACCAGAATCCCCGGCGGCAGGGTTCCGGTCCAGTCGACTTGCACCGGCAACCGCTTCTGACCGATGGTGTCCACCATGATATCGATGCTGCTGGGCTCCACTTTCTTGAGTGAGGCGCCCGGCGGGAGAATGATATCGTCTTCCGTAATCGTCAGACTGTTCCGTCCGGCAACGGCTTTGCTCAAATCAAAGCGCACCTTGATCTGGTTGGGATCGAGCCGGTTGATGAGCTGCAGCGATCCACTCAGTTGGATTCGGACCGACGTGCTGGAGCTTTCGATGATTTCCAAACGCGCGTCGCGTTTGACAAACTCGATGGGAACCTCCACCGTGGTCAGGCTGCGAACAAACCCCAGGGAATAACTGTACCAGACACTGCTGACGACCAACAGGGACAAACCGAACGCGATGGCCGCCGAACGTCTGTCATTGACGGCGCGCCGGGATGAATCGCTTGCCATGCCCGTATGCTGGCGCAGACGTTTTTCCAGCTGAGCGGCATCCTTAACCGTTTCGACCTGGCCCATATGCGCCAGGCTGACTTCTCCGCGCTCCTCGGAAACGACCAGCACCAGCGCATCCGAACGCTCCGTCAAACCGATGGCCGCCCGGTGCCGTGTGCCAAACCGCATGGGAAGGTCGGAACGTTCCGTGAGGGGCAGGATGGCCGCCACGCGGTTGATCTGATTGCCCTGAATCACGGCGGCGCCATCATGGACGGGATTGTCCGGCCAAAAGATGCTCTCGATCATTTCACGGGACACTTCGCCATTCCAGGATACACTATTCTGAATCGCCGCATCGACAGGTTGGCGCCCGGGGAGAACGATCAGGGCCCCGATTCTTTTGCGCGCCAACTGATAGACACTGCCCGCGATAATCTCCACCGGTGTCACGATCGGTTTCGTCGATACATGCCACAGGATGTCTTTGATGCCTTTGGCTTGGAATAAGCTGCGAATTTCATAGCGAAAGACAATCAGGACGCCGATGGCGGTAAGGGCGGCAATACCCTGCAGGACCGTGTGCGTGAGAATCATGCTGGATATGGAAACGATTTGCTGGACGATCAGCAGCACGAAGATGAACACCACCACCAAGAACAGGCGGGTTCCGCGTAAAATGATATACAGGCGGAAAAGAATGTAGCTGTTGAGGAGGATATCCAGGACATCCTGCCACCGTATGATCGCTAAAAGTTTTTCCAGGAAAAGGGGCATGGCCTCAGTCCGTTATACTGAAGCGGAGAACCCGCAGGAAATTGCCATCGGCGTCGCGAATTTCTACCCGCCAGACCCCTTTATCGGCTTCGCGCAGTTGGATGCTGCTGACCGACGACCAACGCGGTGGCTTTAAGACCAGTTTTTTACGGAATACGAGTTTGTCCTGACGGATCCAGTCGTGGAAAATGCTGGTTTGTTCCGGTACGTGATCGAAAGCCGTGAAGCACATGACGCTTCCTGTTCGGACGGAAAAAACCACACTTGGATTGAAGGGCTTGAAGGCTTCCAGTGTTTCACACATCACCGCTTCCGAGAGGTGCAAGGGATTCGGCGGCAGCTCGTCGGTTTCTTCGGCCCTGGCTGCCGGGGCATATCCGATTGTCAGACTTGCCGCGAGCAGACCGATGCCCAGCAGCAACTGGCACCCTATCATCCATCGTTTCATCATGCGATATTCATGACCAGAATGGCAGGCATGTCAACCTTATTTTTATACGGCTGTCGTCCGGAACGGGATCGGGCCGGAGAGATAACACGGCCCAATAAGCAGGATATGGCGTTATCGTCAAGAACCTTTTGGTAAACACACGGCCGCACTCAACGGCCGGCCGCATAGCGTTCCGGCTTGAAGGCGCGTATCAGGCGGTCTTCCATGACTGCTTCGTAACCACGCATCGTGGCCAGGACCGTCCCGTCCTGGTCGATAAACGTGAAATCGCCAACGAGTTTATGCCGGGAAACGTCGCGCACGACGAGAACGGCCTGAACGGGGTGGTCGGGAAAGCGGCGGCAGTATTGGCGGTAGGCGGCACTGAAACTGGGCAGGGAAACACGCCCGGTTTCTTCGTAACACCAAAGGCTCGCCATCTGGAAAGCGCCATCCATCACCAATGGATCGGCAATCCAACGATTGCGGGGCGGCTTTTGAATCCAGGCGCCGGGCGTGGGGGCGGTACTGAGATCGGCCAGCATGCCGTTCGGGGTGCAGGCCCGCACGCGGCGAATACCCTGCAGGGCGTGGCCATGAAAAAGGATGTCGGCATAGATACGGGTCACGTCGCGGCCATAGGCGGCATTGCGCAAATCCGCCGGGATGTCGAATACCGGTGCCGATGGCAGGCGGTCCGTCAATAGCGCCGTGGCCTTGGAATGAATCACCTCGGCGCCGGCCGCCATACCGTTCCGGAGTTCGAGGTTGACCGTGATGCCGTCGCCATTTGATTCGGCGGCCGAAGTTAGCACCCGGATTGGACGTTGGTGATCGTCCAGCACAATGCCTTTCAGCAAGCGCATGGCATCGAGGCCGGCCAATTGGAAACCGGGATTGTTGTGCAGGGCGCCATGCCCGAACCATTCCGCCATCAACGCAAAGGGAACCACCGGTTTGCCGTCCAGGCGATGATGGTCGAGAATGGGGTAGCGTTCGAGATTCAATTCGCTGATATAAACAGTGCTCAGCCCGGCCGCCGCATTGTCGCCGGGGCTGGCGGCCGGCTCGGCCGCAATGGGGGGGGAAATGGAAAGGGACGCGGATGGCAGCTCCGATCCGATGACAACTTCCACCGGACGGGACTGACCGGCGGTTAGTTCAGACACAAAGGCTTCAGCCCCCTGTTCGATCGGAATCAGGGCGATGTCTTTCGCCCGGAAGGCCTTCTTGTGGGCGGCTGTCACCATCCCCCCGTCCCAGGGGCCCCAGTTGATCGATCGGACCAGGCAATCTTTTCGCTGCGCCGCTTCAGCAACGGCCATTTTGTTCAAAACTTCATTGGCAACCGCATAATCCACCTGGCCGATGTTGCCAAAACGGGCGGCTACCGAAGAAAAAAGAACGATATAGCGCAGGGGATCCGTCCGGGTCGCCGCGAGCAGGTTCTCCAGACCTTCAACTTTCGTACTGAATACCTGATGAAATTCTTCCGCCGATTTGTCGCTGATCAAACGGTCCCGCAGAACGCCGGCACCATGGACAAGGGCTTTGATCGGGCCATGGACCAGTCGGACATCGTTTAAAATGGCCCGGACTTTATCGGCATCGCGGATATCCAATGACACATAGCGGGCATCGGCACCCGCCGCCTTGAGCGCTGTCAGGCTGTGCTGAATCTCGCGGTTGCTCCGAAAACGGTGATAGCTTTCCTGAACGGTTTGGGGCGTCGGGCGCGTTGCGGCATATTCATTGGCGATGATGGCTTTTTTAAGATCGGCTTCGCTTTCCAGCCCTTTCAGCCAAACCGGCTCCGGGAAGGGGGCCGGGGAGCGCCCTAAAAGAATCAGGGTCAGCGCCCGCTGATGCGCCAGTGCCGCGGCGGTAGCTGCTGTAACACCGCGGGCACCTCCGGATATGATGACCACATCACCATCGTCGAGCGCGAATGTCTCTTGAGGACCGTCATCCAAGGGGGCTGGTTTCAAATCCAATGTCACGCGTCGCTGGCATTGCCACCCAATTTCGACAGGCGCGGATGGCGTGGGATGAAACAATTCTTCGACCACTTCTTTTGCAATGGCGGGGTTGTCCCGCCAGTTGGCATCGATATCCAAGGCGCGGCAGGTAACGTCCGGCCACTCGATGGCGGCTGTTTTGGCAAATCCGGCGAGCCCGCCCTGGTAGGGTAGCTGTTCGTGCAGCCCCTCGACACCAAAGGTGCCGTCCATGCGGCTGATGGTGGCCAGCACCGCCCCGCTTTCCTGACCGCTGGCTTGCAGCGAGGGCCCCAGATGATGGAGCAAATCAAACGCGCCCGCCAGAAATTGCTTGAGCCGTCCGGGAGCATCCGCGCCAGGATATTCGGCGTCACAGAGCAGGATCAAACCGGCGGCTTCGGGCAATTGCTGGCGATGCTTGAGAATGTCATAAGAGATTTGAACGGTCGGAAGCCCCCTGGCAGCCAGTTGATCGGCGAGGGCATGGGACAAACCGGCTTTGTCCGTCGTGATGAAAATTTTTCGTTGGTCGGGAACCGTAAGGGCGGGACTCGCCTGCCGCGGGGTGTCGACGACCGTCAGCTCGCGCCGCAACAGCTGTGTCGCGGGAGGTTCAAGTGTCGCAGCGACTGGTTCGGGAGGCTGGACGCTGTCAGCCTCGACAGCAATCGGATCGCTGTGATCGATCGCTTGGCGCTCTCCCGACAGCATCGCGGCAATCTGCCCCAATGTTTTGAGCTCCGCCATTTCATCCGGCGCAATGGCCGGGAAATCGGTCAGGCGATCCTCCATGGCGGACAGGATTTCGACCCGTTTGATGGAGTCGATACCCAAGTCGGACTCGATCGCCATATCGGCTGAAAGCATTTCGATGGGGTAGCCGGTGAGTTCGCTGACGACCGCCATCAGGGCATCGTGAACATGCGTCAGGGCGGTTCCCGCTGACACGGGTTGCGGTAAGTCGGATGGGGCCGGGGGGGTTGCAGGGGCAGTACCCCCGCTTTTTTCCAGGCGGGCGGCGATCTGGCCCAACGTTTTAAGTTCCGCCATTTCGTCCGGTGCAATCGCCGGGAAATCGGTCAGGCGATCCTCCATGGCGGACAGGATTTCGACCCGTTTGATGGAGTCGATACCCAAGTCGGACTCGATCGCCATATCGTCCGAAAGCATTTCGGCGGGGTAGCCGGTAAGTTCACTGACCACCTCTCGCAAAACGGCGGCGATATCCGTGGTGCCGGCGGTGGTTTTGGCATCGCCAACCGGCGCGCGGCTGCTTCCGGTGGCATCCGAAGACGCGCCGGACGGCATTTGGGCCAAATAGCCTGCGACTTGGCCAAGCGTCTGAAAGGAGGCGATGGTATCGGGTGTTACAGGCGGCAGGGCCGGTAGCGTTTCTTCCATTTTCGATAGAATTTCCACCCGTTTGATGGAATCGATACCGAGATCGGACTCGATATGCATGTCCATTTCCAGCATATCGACCGGATAGCCGGTGAGTTCGCTGACCACGGCCAGCAGCGTTTGCGCAACGTGATCATGGCCGTTTGCCGGGGGTGTTTCAGGCCCGGGTTCAGGTTGCCGCGATTGATGATCGGGGGCCGGCATGTCTGGTTGCGGCGGCGGCTGACCTGCTGCGGCAGGGGACGCAGGGGGGCTGACGGTGGTGGCGGCAGATGTCGATTCGGCTGCCAAAGGCACGCTGCCGTTCAGCGCGGCTTCTGCGAAACGGCGGGAGCTTTCCATCATTTCCTGCAGTGTCCGACTGGCTTGCTGCTGGGTATCGAGAAATTTCTGATGGGCTTCTACGGTTTGGGTCTGTAGGGATTGCAGGGACTGTAGACCCTGCTGAACCACTTGCAGGGCTTGCAATACGGGATGGTTTGGATGGCTCACGGAATAACTCACAGTTTTCGGGTTGGCACCGCGGATGGGGTCCGTGGTTTGGTGATCAATGGTTGCTGCTTGTTTTTCTCCCGTCGCTGATGGGAGGGACGTCGCGAGGTTAAGCCGTGCCGTCGATGGCTGTTCGGACGAAAGGCTTTTTGCCGCTGCAGCCGTCGCTGCGGCTGTCGGGCTGCCGGTACGACGGGGAGCGCGTTTCGGTTGTGGTGGACGATAGTTGGCGCCGGATATGGGGATTCTCATTTTTGACGGCGGTGGCGGTTCTTCCCGGGACTCCCATTCGTCCCAGGAGATGGGACACCCTAACGCCGCCAGCTGGCAGAGCAGAAGGGCGAGGTCGGCGATGCCAAATTTTTTCCCGTTGCTGGCATCCATGGCCAGGGCGTGAAAGTCACGGCCTTTCAAAATAGCGCGCACCAAGCCGGTGAGAACTGTTTTCGGGCCGACTTCAACAAATATCCGGCCGCCATCGGCGTATAAGGTTTCGACTTCGCCGATAAAATTGACCGGATTGCGCAAATGGTCGCCGAGCAGGGCGCGAATGGCCTCCGGACCGGTCGGATAAGGCGCTCCGCTGGTATTGCTGTATACGACTGTTTCCGAAGGATTTACGGCAACGGATTGTAAAGCGGCGGCAAAAGGTTTCCGTGCGCTTTCCACCAGGCGGCTGTGAAAGGCGGCGGATACCGGCAGGCGCACCGTGCGGTATTGATGGGTTTTGCAAACGGTTTCGGCATGGCGGACGGCTTCACGGGTTCCGGAGAGGATGCCTTGGTTGGGACTGTTGCGATTCGCCAGGACCACATCCAGTTTTTCATCCTCAATCAGTCGATCCAGGTCTGCCAGCGGTGCCTTGACCGCCAGCATGGCACCATTGGGTTCGCCGGGTGCTCCTCCCGCCTCGGCCATAAGGCGGCCGCGCAGGGCGGACAGGTCGTGCAAGGTGGCCTCATCGATCCAGCCGGCACTGTAAAGAGCGGTCAACTCGCCGTAACTGTGGCCGCAGGTGGCCTCGGGCGTCAGCCCGAACCGCCTGAGAATTTTTTCCATGGCAACGCTGACGGCGCCGATGGCCGGCTGGGCAACGGCGGTATGGCGCAGGGCCTCATCAGCGTGCTGCCGGTCCGCCTTGGTCTGATGGGGCAAAGGGAAAATGAAATCAGTGAGCGGTGCCTCGCCGGAGAAATGGCGGGCTGCCGACTCCAGGGTTTCCATGGCCTCCGGAAACCAGGTCACCAGATCGTGTCCCATGTGCAGATATTGGCTGCCCTGTCCTGGAAATACAAATGCCAGGCGGCCGGGGCGGGGGCCCAGGCCAAAAAAACTGGAGGACGTTTGCCACGCGGCGGCGCCATCGTTGTCTTCCAGGGCCTTTTCCGTCTCATCGAAAACCGATGCCGTGTTCCAATGCGGCCCATGAGCGTCTTCCTCGCAACGCAACACCATCATCAGGCGATAGGGGTGCTCGGCGTTGTATGTCTGGCGGCTTTTTCGCGCATGGTGCGGCAGGATTTCCGGCGGGCAGTCGTTCAGACCGGTCTTGATTTCCTGAAACGCGGTTTTTAGTGTTGCCAGGGTATCATCCGATAGGGCCAGAATCTCAATGGAGCCATCCCAGGCAACGTCCAGTCGACGGGCGTCGTACTCCTCAAGCACCACATGGAAATTGCTTCCGCCAAAACCAAAGGCACTGACACCGGCCCGGCGCGGGCTGTCGTTCGTGCGAAACCAGGGGCGTGTTTTTGCGTTCAGGAAAAACGGACTCTTTTCGAGCGCGAGATCCGGGTCGGGATCATCGGCTTTAAGGGTCGGGGGAAGAATTTTGTTCTGCAGGGCGAGCACCGTCTTGATCATACCGGCGGCTCCGGCGGCGGCCTTGGTATGACCGATCATGGATTTCACCGAACCGAGGGCGCAATAAGGGGTGGTACCGGCATCGCCGAACATTTTTTTCAAGGCCTCGATTTCGGTTTTATCGCCCACGCGTGTTCCGGTGCCATGCGCTTCGATCAGACCGACGGTTTCCGGTGCAATGTCAGCTGCGGCGTACGCCTTTCGCAGCGCTTTCAATTGGCCTTCGGCGCGCGGTGCGTAGATGCTTTGGGATTTGCCGTCACTGCTGGAGCCGATGCCCTTCAAAACGGCCAGGATGCGGTCTCCGTCGGCTTCGGCATCGGACAGCCGTTTCATGATCAGAATGCCGACGCCTTCGCCCAGGACAGTGCCATCGGCCTGACGGGAAAAAGGGCGCGCATCGCCCGTGGGCGAGAGGATCTGCGTGCGGGCAAAGCACATGTGCATGAAAATGTCGTTCAGGGTATCGACGCCACCCGTGACCACCATGCGGGATCGGCCGGTATAAAGTTCCATCAGGGCCAGGTTGATCGCACTCATCGAGCTGGCACAGGCGGCATCGACGACACAGTTCGTCCCGCCCAGGTCGAGGCGATTGCAGATGCGTCCGGCAACGACATTGCCCAACAGGCCCGGGAAGGAATTTTCACGCCAGGGGACGTATTCGCTGGATAGTTGCGCCATGATGGCGTGGGTTTTTTGCGGTTCGATGCCCGCCGTCTCGAGGGCCCGCTTCCACTTGGGCCAACTCAGACGGGCGCCTAAGGGAATGACAAGCTCCTGGGTGCCGGTGACGCCCAGAATAACAGCGGTACGGTCGCGGTCAAAATCAGCGTTTTCTCCGTAACCCGCCTGTTCGAGGGCGGCTTTTGCGGCGATGAGCCCCAGGATTTGCGAGGTGTCGGTGGCTTCCAAGTTGGAGGGGGGAATACCGAACGCCGTGGGGTCGAAGGGGATCGGAGAAAGAAATCCGCCCCGATGACAATAGACATGGTCCGCTTTGCTTGTGTCCTCATCGAAATAGTCGTCGACGGACCAGTGCGTCGACGGGACGTCCGTGATGGCATCCAGGCCGTGGTACAAAAGGCGCCAATAGGATTTCAGCCCGGAAGCGCGGGGGAAAAGGCCTCCCATGCTGATAATGGCGACAGGAGGCGTATGGGGAATTTCGTTATGGTTGACATCCATGGATCGTTTCCTAAAAACCCGAATGGATGCGTCAGTTTCAGCGCCGCAACAAACGGTGTCAGCAAATAAACGGTCACGTTTCGTTTTCAGGCGATGCGTTTCCTCGCGCGACAGAGCAGTTTCGGCCCAGCGTGATTATCGGCTATGAAACACTGGTGCAGGTCTCCGCATATCGTCGTGGAACACAGACACGAATCAGACTGAAATCGATTCGGGCAGCATGTCGGGGTATCAGTTATTTTAAAAGCTATTCCTATAAAGCAAAAAGTAAAGGATTGCAAGTGAATAACGGTAGTGGTATAGTTGTACTATTGAGTTAACAATAGGATAATTTCAGATGCTGAAATTCTATTTAAATCGCGATTTGTCCGCGCGCTTGGGGATCCCTTTGAGTCGCTGGAAAAGGTGGTCGCGGGAATTTTTACCACCCGACCCTTTGGGAGGGCATCAATCGGGTTATGCCCGTCAATACAGCACCAAAGATGCGTTTCTTGTTTATCTGGCCGGTTTTTTGGTTTCGACGTTGGGATTTTCGATCCCGGCCGCCCGTCAAATCTTGCACGATTTGACCCCCTGGCTAAATAAAAATGTTATCGAAAACGGCGCTTGGGCGGCGGATTTAAGCGGCGACGCCGCGGTGGGCTCACCGTGCATTGACCTGATCATCATGCCGGCCCGACGAAAAGTCACCCCGGCCTTTACCTACCGGATCAGATCCCGGATCGAACGCAAAACGCTTGAGGAGGGCGAGACAACCCTTTGGCAGGAGCAGTTCACGGAACAGGTCATCAAGCCGGGAGAACCGCTGACAGCGGGCTGTTACCCGGCATGTGCGCGCTGGGTTGATTTGTCGGGCATAGCGGAACATTTTTTTGCGCGGTTAACATCAAACGCGTCCTGACAGCCCAGACCATAACTTATCGAGTAGACATATCAACAAAACAACCTGATTTAACTTCAAACCGCTTACCCGCCATGGATCGCCGGACAGGAAGTGCAACGCTTGAAGGGTATTCTCGATTGCCGCGCGGACATGTCTGGCGGATGAATACGGCGTGGCGGGTCAGTACCGCGTGGTTCTAAAAAAATCCTGCAAGATGGCGTCTCACATCATTCATCATCCTCTAATAGGGCACTAAGTTTGCCCCGTGGTTGCGGCGTATAGCGGTCCACCCCCGGCGGCAGGGTCACGTCTTGCAGTCGGATCCAATTGGCGCGCAGGGCGACAGCGGCGCCCGTAAGGAGGTTCAAAGCCACGGTGACGCATTCCCGATTTTCCGGTTTTTCGAGAAAAGACCCTTTTACCCATTGGTTAAAGGCACCGATGGCCGGTCC
The DNA here is from genome assembly GCA_014237395.1 of Desulfobacteraceae bacterium. Taxonomy (GTDB): domain Bacteria; phylum Desulfobacterota; class Desulfobacteria; order Desulfobacterales; family UBA5852; genus JABZFP01. The sequence goes on from JABZFP010000001.1 coordinate 40,294, forward strand.
GCACCAGATCTGAAAATCCATTTGACGTGCGGCATCGCCGGCATTGGCCCATTTGGAGGATTTCCCCAGGTAGGCCCGGAAAACAAGGGCCAGTTGATGGTGCGGATCTTTTTCGGCGCGTTCGATTTGCCGGGGATCCCGATCGGCAAAAAAGTGACAGGTTTGCCGCCACTCCGTTTCAAAATCGCATTGAAAATAATCGCGCTCGATCATTTCCCGATCCGCAGCCGGAATTTCTTCCCAGGCCGTGTAGCGGTTGAAATAGTCGTAGAGTTTTCGGGCGCGCAGCGCAAACATGGTGCCGCGTTTCAACACCTGCACACGAACCCCCATTTCGAACATGTCGGCGGCCGGGGCCATCGTGACATCCGCCTGGCGGGCCTCTGCCAGCATTTGGCGCACCATGTCGGAACTGCCCGACTCACGGCAGGCCTGGTTCACGGTACCGGTGAGGATGTAGGCCGCCCCCATGGAAAATGCCGCGGCGGCCGATTCGGGTGTCGCGATCCCGCCCCCCAATCCAACGCAAATCGGATCCTGAAAGGCATGCTGCGCCATCATTTCATTTCGAAGGTTGATCATGATAGGCAACAGCGTAAGTGCCTGTCGATTATCGGTATGGCCACCGGAGTCGGCTTCGGCCGTGAGATCCGACCCCATGGAAATATGACGGGCCAGACGGGCTTCCTCGTCGGTGATGGCACCGGTTTCCTTTAGCCGCAGCAACAGCTTTTCCGGGGGCGGCGCCAAAAAATGACGGGCGACTTCCACCCGCGATACTTTGGCGATGACCCGATTGGGGCAAATAATCCGCCCTGCGGCGTCTCGATGAATGCCCGTGACCCGATAGCGCACCAGGGGTAGGGTCAGCCTGAGATAGGCCGAGGCACTGATACATCGAATCCCGCGCCGCAGGTACAGATCGACCACCGCTGCCTCATGGTCGGGCTCATGGGGGCTGTTAATCAGATTAAACCCGTAGGGACGCTCGCCAAGGGCGGATTGGATGCGATCGATGGCGTCTTCGACGGCGGGCAGGCTCAGACCGGCGGCACCGAAAAAACCGATCATACCCGCATTGCCGGCCGCCGTGACCATTTCTACCGATGTGATCCCATTGGCCATGGCGCCCATGACATAAGCATAGCGCAACCCATGCCGTTCACGGAAAAGTCGACTGCCCAGCTGCTCCGGGGGAAGGGGGGCGGCATAGGCCCGAAGGGGGTAGCTGGCCGGCGGCGGCTGGGCGCTATCGAGAGAGGATGGAATTATGGCCTGGCCCGAATGACTGACCGCCAGTTGACCGTCTTTTTCGACGAGGTAGAGCGGTTTTTTTACCCGCAGCAGGGCCGCCTCCAGCGCATAGCGGCCATCGTCAGGCTTACTATCCGCTGGGGGGAGCCACCACCCGTTGGTTGACGAAAATGGATCTGACGGAGAGTGCATGGTGTGATTGCCCTTTCGGTCCGCACGATTCATTGAAAGTTGCGCAATCTAATGGAAAACAATTTCCCGTGTCAAGGGATGGCGTCGGGCGGCAACGATAAACCGGCGACCAAATGGGATCAGGATCGCGGGTGGTATTGCCGATGGATGGTTTTCAGTCTTTCGGTTGAAACGTGTGTGTATATTTGGGTTGTGGAAATATCGACGTGTCCCAGCATGACCTGGACGACGCGAAGATCGGCGCCGCCTTCCAGCAGATGGCTGGCGAATGAGTGGCGCAGGGTGTGGGGGCTTACGGAATGGCGGATGCCGGCGCGGGCGGTATATTTTTTTAGCAGCTTCCAAAATCCCTGACGTGTCAACGGGCGCCCCCGGCGGCCCACGAATAAAATCTCGCTGGTCAACCCCTTCAGCAGCAACGGGCGTGCGTCGCGGATATAGCGTTCCATGGTCTTCAGGGCGGGACGCCCGATCGGGACGACCCGTTCTTTGCCCCCCTTGCCGAACACACGCACAAAGCCGGCGTCGCGGTTCACATCCATGACCTCTAAATGGATAAGTTCCGAAACCCGCAAGCCGGCGGCATAGAGCAGTTCCAGCATGGCGGCATCCCGCAGGCCCACCGGGCGGCTTTTGTCCGGTGCGGCCAGCAGCGCGCGAATTTCCGGTACGGAGAGAATTCCGGGCAGATGAAGACCGGACTTCGGCATGGCAATGAGGGCGACCGGGTCGACCGGTATCATTTTTTCCTGGTGTAAAAACCGGAAAAACCCCCGCAGTGTCACGAGATGGCGGGCCCGGGATTTGGATGACAGTCCGCGGTTGCGGAGATGGATCAAGTAGCCAAGTATCACCGGTGCCCGAATCGTTGCGAAAGCGGTGATCGCCTGGTCGCAGAGATAGGCCCTGAAATCCTGCAGATCACGGCTGTAGGATTCCAGTGTGTTGGGAGCCAGACCTTTTTCGACGGTCAGGTAGACCATGTAGCGGTCGACCCAGTGATCCTGGTCGAATGATCCGGTCGGCGGCCGATGATGGTCAGTGGTTTCCACAGCATCCTCTGGCGAGGCGGCGCACGCGGACGACGGTGTTACGCGACGGCCAAATGATGGTTATCAAGGTCAAGGCTGTTGAGAATGGTGGCCCCGTTTGGGGTGATGACGACTTGATTTTCCAGACGAACGCCGCCCCACGCGGGAAGGTAAATACCGGGTTCCACCGTCACGATCATACCGGCTGCGAGCGTATCCTCGCTATGGGGGCTCAAACGCGGTGCTTCATGGATGCATAAACCGGTGCCGTGGCCTAAACTGTGGCCGAAGTTGTCGCCGAAGCCCGCCTGCTCGATCACGCGGCGGGCGATGGCGTCCACGGCCCGGCCCTCGGCGCCGGGCTGAATGGCCGCGATGGCGGCGGCCTGCGCTTCACGAACGATCGCATAGATTTTTTTGAACTGGGCATCGGCGGGGCCGAAAATAACGGTGCGTGAAATATCGGAGCAGTAGCCGTCCAGCTTCGCCCCCCAATCCAGCAGAACGGGCTCCCCGATGCCGATCGGCCGCTGACCGGGAACGGCATGCGGTTTGGCACTGTTCGGGCCGGCGGCGACAATGATCGGAAACGAGGCGCCTTCGGCGCCGTCCGCCTGCATGAATTCTTCCAGTCGGCGCGCCACCTCACGTTCGGTCATGCCGGGGCGCATCCATTCGAGCAGACGCTGGAAAGCGGTTTCGGCGCAATGCACCGCCCGCTGCGTGATGGCCAGTTCGTCGGCATCCTTGGTCGACCGCAGGGATTCCACCTGGTTCTCGGTGGGAATCAGGGTGACCGGTGCCTGTGCTTCCTGAAGCTGGCGTATCAGGTCATGGTGGTGTTTGACGGTCAGCCGTGCGCTTTCAAACCCCACCCGACGGGCATTTACGCGGGCAAGCAGGCGGGGCAGTTCGTCGTAGAGACTTTTGCGATAGCACACGATCTCATACGTCGGGGCTTCCTGACCGGCCTGGAGGTCATAGCGCGAATCGGTCGCCAGAATACAGTGCTTGTCGGTGATGAGGAGGGCGCCGGCGGTTTCGTCGAACTGACCGTCTTCGCCGGTATAGCCGCTGAGATAGCGGCGATTGGCTTCGATCAGGACGAGAAACGTGTCGAGGTCGAGACGGGCCATTTTTTCGCGCAGCCGGTCAACCCGCGCCGGTGTAACTGTCGGATGATTATTTTCGATAGGCATCGATTGCAAGATCTCGGTAATCCACCGGCCAGGGGCGATGGGTGTGTTAACAATGGCGCTGTCAAACGGAACATACCGCCGTGTTCCAAGGACACCCCTGTTTTGGTTTGGTGGGCGGGGGATGTCCCTTCGGTCCATCATGCGATTGCGCGCCATGCGCATCTTGACATCATTAAGGGGAACAAGAGGGAAAATCAAGGGAAGACTGAATGCGAGGGTGGTCGCCGGTGCGGCCGTGCGGAGGAACAGCATGAACCAGCTGAAAGGTTAAAAAAACTTGACAGTTACAGGCAATTGTCAAATAAACTAAACACTGCCAAAGCGTTTGCCATCGCCCATCAAACCATACGATACGCTTAAACGATTAGCGTGACAAGGTGACTGTTTTGAGTGAACCCATCGAACGGCTCATGGATGCCTACGAACGAAATGTGAACAACTATCATCTGCTGATGTCGCGGCGCATCAAAGATGTGCTCTTGATTTCCAATCTCTATGATGCCTGCATCATCAACGAAGATTGCCGCCTGGCCGAGCGTATCGTAAGGGAATATCGTGGGCTGAACCTCAGCCGACCCCCCCGGGTCACGTGGGCGGCATCGGCGGACGAAGCCATGCGCCTTCTCGACCAACAGGATTTTGACATGGTCATCACCATGTACCGGTTGGCCGGCATGGATGCATTTGGACTGGGGCGCAAGATAAAATCGCGTTGGCCCAACCTGCCGGTACTCATGCTGACCCACAATCCGGTTCCTCCCCTGTACTGTGTTCCTGAGATTGGACGCATACCGGGCATCGATCACATTTTTTCCTGGTCCGGTGATGCGGATCTGTCCATGTCCATGATTAAATGCGTGGAAGATCTGCAAAACGTCAAGCTGGATACCGAGCGGGCCGGCATCCGGGTGATCCTGCTGGCGGAGAGTTCCCAAGAGCAGTTGTCCGCATTGCTGCCGGTGCTCTATCGAGAAATCATGACCCAGAATGAAGCCGCCCTGGAAGAGGGGTTGGATGAAGAAGACCGTTTGATTATCCGCCAGACCCGCCCCAAGGTGATTATCGCCGACCATTTCGAAGCCGCCGAACGGCTTTTCCACCAGTATAAACCCTATTTGATGGGGGTGATCGGCTCTTCCACCCTCGGCCGGGAATGCCGCCCGGAAGCTTGCATGGGGTTGGAACTTCTCAAAATAGTGCGTGCCGAGAGTCCCGATCTTCCCTTTTTATTCCTGACGGAGAATGAGGATGACACAGCCGCTGCGGAGGCATGTCATGCCGTGGCCGTGAACGCCACGGAAGCGCACCTGCAGGCGACATTGGTGGATTACGGCCGACAGTTTTTCGGCTTCGGTGATTTTGTTTTCAAAGACCAGAACCAGAAAGAAATCGGACGCGCGCGATCCTTCAACCAGCTCAGGGACATGGTGAAGGATATTCCGGACGATGTCCTCATGGATGTTGCCAAGACGCCAACCCTGTGCCGCTGGCTCTACGCCCGAGGGGAGATTGTTCTGGCGGACCACCTTCAGCATCGGCTTTGCGAAGAAACCATGGACCGCTCGGACCGTGTACGACGGATGTTGGAAGAAACCCTGCAGGTGCGCCAAATTACCCGGCAGACAAGGATCGTCACCGATTTTGATCGGAATGACCAGACGGCCTTGACGGGATTTATGAAGATTGGCCACGGCTCAATGGGAGGGAAGGCAAGGGGGCTGGTGTTCCTGGCCTCTCAGATCAACCCGGAATCCGACTTGGTCAAACGTTTTCCGGATGTTCGCATTTATGTCCCCGACACGCTGGTCCTCACCACGGATGTATTCGAAGCCTTTGTGGAAGCCAATCAGCTGGACGTCTATTCACGGACAACCATGACGGACAGCGAAATCGCCGAGCAGTTTCTGTCCGGTCAATTGCCGGAGGCCATCCATGCGGACTTAAAGGCCGTCATCGAAAAGACGCCCTATCCCCTGGCCGTGCGATCATCGAGTTTGCTGGAAGATTCGCAATCCCGTCCCTATGCCGGTATTTACAAGACCTACATGCTGCCCAACAACCAGCCTGACCCTGAAACGCGGCTCGATGAACTCGTCCGTGCGGTCAAGCTTGTACTGGCATCCACCTTCTTTGAGGAACCACGCGCTTTTGCCGCACGCGCACTGCAAAAACCGGATGAAGAGAAAATGGCCGTGATTATTCAACGGCTGGTGGGGCGTCCCTACGGCGATCTCTTTTTTCCGGCCATTTCCGGTGTCGCCCAGTCCTACAATTACTACCCCATGGGGCCGATGAAACCGGAAGACGGCATCGCCAACATCGCCGTTGGACTGGGCAAGTCCGTGGTCGATGGCGAACGGTCCCTCAGGTTCTGCCCTCGGTATCCCCAGCAGTTGCCGCAGTTTTCCATTGTTGAAGACATTCTGGAAAACGCCCAGCGTGAATTCTATGGTCTGAAAACCGATTCTGGTGAGGCGAAGGCCGGGATTCATGAGGAATCCGCTCTGGTCAAACGCGATATCATGGATATCGAAGATCCCGTTCTCATGCGCCTGGTCGCCAGTACCTACCTGCCGGATGAACACCGCATCAAAGACACCGTTGCCGCGGGTGGGCACCCCGTGGTGACCTTTGCCGCCATTCTGAAATACGGTGCGCTGCCGCTACCGGAAATCCTCGCGGCGGTCATGGATGTCGGCCAGAAGGGCATGGACTGCGCGGTCGATGTGGAATTTTCCATCAACCTGCCGCCTGACGGCGACGGTCCGCCGGAATTGGCGATTCTCCAGATCCGGCCCATGGCATCCAGGGGCGACATGGCCCCGGTGGACATCCTGCCGGAAGAAGCCAAACGCTGTTTCTGCTACTCGGAAAATGCCCTCGGCAATGGTGTCCTGCGCGATCTGACGGACATTATCTATGTCAAACCAACCGATTTCGATGCCGCCAAGACCGTCGATATCGCCAAGGAGATCAGCCGGCTGAACGCCGTCCTGGCCAAAGAGGGGCGGAAATACATCCTGATCGGTCCCGGACGCTGGGGTTCCGCTGATTCATGGCTGGGCATCCCCGTGCGCTGGGCCGATATCTCGGGGGCGGCGGTCATTGTCGAAACGACACACCCTTCATTTACCGCCGATCCGTCGCAGGGGTCGCATTTTTTTCACAACATGACGTCGTTGGGTATGACCTACCTGAATATCACCAGTGGCACGCGGGACTTTATCAAACCAAGTTGGTTCAGCTCGCGTCCCGTCATGGGCGTAACACGGTTCCTGTCTCACATTCGCCTGAATCGCCCGGTGGTGGTGAAAGTCGACGGCCGGCGCTCTACCGGCATCATCCGCAACTCCTGATCCGTCTGTTGCAGACGCCCCGCCCGGGAAGCGACCTGGACCCGGCGACCTGAAGATGACAAGGCGACAGGAGTCTGTTCATGTCATGCCATCTCAAGCATAGCGACCTTTCATCATGATCGAGCTTTCCGACATCCAAACGGCGGCCAACCGAATCCAAAAGCATATCCTTGCCACGCCCCTGGTTTTTTCACAGGCTTTCAGCCAGATGTTCGGCGGCGACGTCTATCTCAAGATGGAGAATTTGCAAAAAACCGGATCGTTCAAGGCGCGTGGGGCCATGAATCTGATCTTGGCGTTACGCGATCAGATACCGGAAAATGGCGTTGTGGCAGCCTCGGCCGGCAATCATGCCCAGGGCGTCGCGCTGGCGGCCCGTCAGGCCGGTCTCCCCGCCACGATCGTGATGCCGGTGGGGTCCTCTATCTCGAAACAGGAAGCCACCCGGAATTACGGCGGGCAGGTTCTGCTGGAAGGGCAGACGGTATCCGAAAGCCTGTTGGTGGCCCGGAAACTGGCCAATGACGGCCGGATGTTTATTCATCCCTTCGACGACCCGCTCATCATGGCCGGGCAGGGAACCGTGGCCCTCGAAATTCTGCAGACACTCCCCGATGTGAACCGGGTGATGATCCCGGTCGGTGGCGGGGGCCTTATCGCCGGAATGGCAGTCGCCCTGAAAGCCCTTAAACCAGCGATCACGATCACCGGGGTGCAGGCCGCCGTGTGTCCTTCAGCGGTGGAAGCGATGCGCAAGGGGCGGGTCGTCGAAGTCCCGGCAGCCACGTCGATCGCCGACGGGATCGTCGTGCGTCAAACCGGTGCCGGTCCGTTCGCCATCATCCACGGCCGGGTCGATGAGCTGGTTGTCGTCGAAGAGGACCAGATTGCCGCAGCCATCCTCCTGCTGATGGAGCGCAAGAAAAATGTTGCCGAAGGTGCCGGTGCGGTTGCCCTGGCCGCGCTGCTGGGCAACGCCATCAGCCTGAAACCGGGGGAGAAAACCGTTCTGCTGATCAGCGGTGGGAACCTGGACAGCCCGCTGCTGGGGCGCATCATAAGAAAAGGACTGATTCAGAGTGGTCGCATCATGCGGGTAAACGTCATGCTTCCGGATGTGCCCGGCGCACTGGCCCGGTTGCTCAATCAGGTCGCCGACCACAAGGCCAACGTGCTGCATATCCACCACAATCGGTCGCGCCGGGATTTTCCGGTTAATATGACAGCCGTCGAACTGGAACTGGAAACCCGGGGGGAAGGGCATGCCGCGGAAATCGAATCCGCTTTGCGCGATGCCGGCTATACTTTGATGTTCTGCTGATAGCGCTGGCGAATCCCTTCTCTGTCCTCACATCCTGCCCGAATCACCTCAAAATTGCCCCAGGAGCAGGTTTTCATGGCCTGCTTTAAGCCATGCCGCCTGGTGCACCTACCGATCCGGCTAAAGTTTCCCGCCGCGCCGGGTCTATAGATTCGAGGACAGGGAAAGCTGATGCTTGTTGATGGCCATGTTGAGCGGACCATGCACAAATTCATGGGGACGATCTTCAAAAGGCAGGTAGACGAGAAGGGCTTTACGCGGTTTGACGGTGATCCGGGGAAGCAGCTCCGCCACGCGTTCCAGAGGCCTGATGAGCCCCGCCAGGGTGACTTTCAGGGTTTGCATGGCTTCGCTCAAGGGAAGATTGGCGGTCAGGCAGCGCTGGTCGGGAACCGACCGGTTGAGGTTTTCCGGCGGCAGCGCCGTTGAAAAAACGTGCATCAAGCGCAGGAAAACGCGGGGCCGGACTTTGAAGGCCGGCGACCAGAATCGAAAGGGGATGTTCTCCCATTCTTTTAGCGCAGCTTTCGGCAGGTTGGCCAATCGTACCAGGTCGGCATAAGACGTCAAGTCGGTGCCGCTGACGTCCGCTTGGATGCGCCAGAACGGCAGATATACCGGCTTGGGGTCATTGGTTCGGCTGTGAGCGCACGGAACCGCGGTGAAACCTGCTCGACTGGGCTGCCAGACGGAGTGGCAGTGATGACAGTGGAGCACCTGGGCGTCACTGGCGCCATCAAAATCCCAACCGCAGTTCGGGCAGAGGGTGGGGACAAAATGAAAGCGGGTGGCCGGAGGGCCGCCGGGGTAGTCGCCCGGATCAAATGGGCTTGCACTGGGCATTCGCAGGGGCTGATTGAGAACCGCATCGACGACGGTACGGTCCCGATAATAAGGCGCATAGATCAAGCTCACCGTTTCGCCGATCTGGGCCTGGTGGAGCAGGGGCTGCGCCAACGCGCGGTTGAAGCGGCGGTTGAAAATCGTCATGACATCATTCAGGGGCATTTGAGGGGAAATGAAATGGCCGGGTGTATCGGCCGTGACCACGCCGAGGGTGAGGGCCTGGCTTCGAAGCCCCAACGACACCGGAAAGTGTGGTGAGGGGCAGGCCTGATGGCTTGTGTCGATGAACTGGTCGTGGGTGTCGGCAGGGAGGCATGAAAACAGCATGCCTTTGAAGCGCCAGTAGGGGAAGTAAAACAATTCGCGATCCGCGGGTGCTTTATGGGGCAAATGGTACTGAAGATGCCCGCGTGTCAACAGGTAGGATTTCACACGGCAGTACGCGCAGGAAAACAGACGATCGGATTCCAGCAGCGTCGCCGGTGCGCCGCATTGCGGGCACTGGTGATGGATTTTAAGGTCGGAGTTTTTCACCGCACGCGTTGCAATAGACAGCGTCCGTCAGGTTTTCGACACCGCACCGGGCACAGACGTTCTTATCCGGCGGCTGATCCACGGCATGACCGCAGCGCGAGCAGAATTTGGCATTCGGGGCCAGGTTCTTGCCGCACGCGATGCACTGGTGAAACACCAATTGCTGGTGGCCGCAATAGGGACAAAAGCGGGCGTTGAAGGGAATCGCCTGGCGGCATTCCGGACAACTTGCCTCAGGATCGTCTTTGGATGAAGACGGCTTTGATCCCGGCGGATGGAAATGGTGGGCCAGCATGGCCGGCATCATCAAGCCGATTCCGGCTCCCATTCCCGCACCGGTCGCATCGCCGCTGCCTTCGGCCGCTTTTTCCATGGCCATGGCGGTTTTCATCTGCATGAGCTTGTGCATGTCGTCGATCGCCCCCATCCGGCTGCGCTCGTCAATGGCTTTCTGGACTTCGGCCGGAGGGGTAATGGCGTTGATATAGAGATGCGTCAGCGCTAAGCCGAAGTGGCTGAAATCATCCTGCATGCGCTTGGCCATGCCTTCGGACAGGGTGTCATAACGGGACGGCAGGGACAGCAGGGAGTCGAGGTTTTCGCCCATGTGGTCATTGAAACGGCTGATAATGACCTGATTCAGGTATTCTTCGATGGCCTCGGTGGTGTAAACCCCCTGGGTACCCACCAGGCGGTTGATCATCAGGACGGGCTGGACAACCCGCAGATTGAACACACCAAAAGCCCGCAGACGGATCAGGCCGAGTTCCGTGTCTTTGAAGGCCACCGGGTCGCGCGTCCCCCATTTGAGGTTGGTAAAGACTTTCATGTTGACGAAATAGACTTCGGCCCGCAGCGGACTGGAAAGCCCCCAGGGCAGGCTGGCAATTTTGGTTAATATGGGGATGTTGCCCGTTTTGAGGGTGTGCCGGCCCGGCCCGAACGCCTCCAGTGCTTTACCTTTGTAATAGAAAACGGCCGCCTGGTTTTCGCGCACCGTCAACTGAGCACCATATTTGATCTCGCCGGAGCCCTCCTGCGGTATACGCTGGACGAGTTGGGTACCGGAATCGTCAAACCACTCCAGGTTCTCGAGAAACACCAGATTCATTCGGTTCATATTCATGCGGGATGCCTCCTGATGTCGGTCAGAAATCGACTGGAATAAATGCTCTTCAGCATAGAACCACGTCCGCCCGCTGAAGTCAATCGGGCATGCCCGTGTGTCAGTGAGCTGCCGTCTGCATGGTGCGCCAAAGCCGACAGCGTCGATAATCCGTTGCCTTTGTGTTCTGTATTTGGTATGCCGCGAGTCTTCAATAAAACGGTCATAAACAAGGTGCGTCGTCACATGCGGCCGCATCGTTTTGCATTCGGATTGTATTTTCACGACAGGAAGGCGCCGGGTATGACACCGATGGCCAAACGCTACCTATTCTACGGCATCAAGCTTCCCTTTATGCTTCTTTTGATCATCCTTGGCTTTATGATGGAGTTTATCGTTGTATTGCCGTTTGCCGTCTTGGTGCAGATGGATGCAAGACGGCGGTGTAAATAAGGACGGGGTTGTGTTGTCTTTGACTTCACTACCATCCTTCGCTATAACGTTTTTGTAAGAATCTTCCCCCCCCAAACCATCACGGAGGCGTTATGCAGACCATAGGCATCGATGTCGGGTTCGGTTTCACCAAAGCGACCGACGGTAAACAAACCATCGTTTTTAAATCGATATACGGGGACGCCACGGAAATCCAATTCTGGGTCGATTTCCAGGATCGCAATCTCACCGAATATTTCCACGTTACGATGGATGGGAAGTCCTATTTTGTAGGCGATCTTGCCGAACAGCAGTCCGACGCCGTGAGTTTCACGCTTGACCAGGATCGCATGATCGCCGATTTCGTCCGTCTCTTCGCCCTGACGGCAGCCGGGCTTTTTCTCAATAAAAATCAAGCCGGCGAGGAACCCCTGCGTATCGTATCCGGGCTGCCCGTGGGTTTTTACAAACAATATCATGATCGTTTTCGGGATGCCTTGAAAGGGCGGCACGCCATTACCTATTTCAGCCCGGATGGGAGCCGCATGACCAAGAAGATGATCATCGATGCTGTTCAGATGCTGCCCCAGCCCATGGGAAGCGTGCTCAACCTCTTGATGAACGAGGAGGGCAAGATTACCGATACCGAACTGGCCAAACAGAAAATCGGGGTGGTGGATATCGGCTTCCGGACCACCGACTATACCGTTATCGACCGTCTGCGCTATGTGGAAAAAAGCAGCCGTACGATGGATACCGGCATTTCCAAAGCGTATGCGGTTATCGCCAATAAATTGCGTGAGAACGGCGGGGTGAATGTCGAACTCTATCGGTTGTACGAAGCGGTGCGCAAGGGCACCATCAAAATGAGGGGGCAGGGGTTCAATTTTGCCAAGATTCGCGACCAGATCTACGCCCAGCTGGCGATAACGATTGCCGGTGACATGGACCGGCTCTGGGCCAGTGACTGGGATATCGATACCATTGTTCTGACCGGTGGCGGATGCCAGGATCTGGCCGCGCACCTGCAGCCCCTGATCACCGGCAATATCCGCACCGCCCCCAGCAAGAATGACGTGCGGTTGTCCAACGTGGAAGGCTACCTCAAATATGGCCGTTATCTCTGGCCTCAAAAAGCAGAACCGGAGGCCGATACGGTATAATTTACGGCGGACGGCCGCAAGGCATCGCGCTGCTGATCAAACACGTCTCCATGATATTCCCCACCCAATGTCATGGAGACATCTGTTTGGAGCGTTTGGATCAGGGATGCTTAAAATACCACACGGCAATGGGTAAGATAATGGCGGATAGGATTACGAGGATGCCGGGCGGTGTCAGATAGACGGCATACCACGGTTTGGCATTCCGTCGCGCCGCGCGGAGTTCACTCAGAAACCAGTTGCCGAGAAGGGCCGCGGCGGCCAGGATGGCGATCAGTTTTACAAGTTGGGTAAGGACGGTCATGTCGATCAGTCGCGCATCAGGATGCGCTCTCTCCGGGTTCCGGCGGGATATCGTTCTTTGCAGGAAGGGGTTTCGGCGGCGCTTGATTCTCATCGAGAACCCGTCGGATGGATTCCGCCAGATCTTTTCGGGTAAGCGGTTTCATCAGGCAATCTTTGATGCCCAGGGCCACAAATTTTTCACGGGACATGATGTCGCTGTAGCCGGTAAAAAGAATCACCGGAATATCCGGTCGGATGCGCATGGCTTCCCGGGCCAGATCGTCACCCGTCATTTTGGGCATGGTTAAATCGCTGATGATGAGATCGAACCGGTCCGGCGCCGCCTTGAAGCGTTCGATGGCGTCCTGGCTGGACGTGGTGGTTTCCACCTGATATCCGAGGGTCGTCAGAATTTCCTGCCCGATTTCCACCAACGCCGGTTCGTCATCGACAAAAAGAATGTGCTCATGTCCGGTATACGTGTCCGGTGACGACGGCTGGGACCGTTCTTCCGAAGGCGTGTTCGCCAGCCTTTCGGGAAACAGCACGTGAAAGGTGGTGCCGTCGCCGATCTTGCTTTCGACCGTAATCGCCCCGCCATGGCTGCTCACAATACCGTGCACAACGGCCAGACCCAAGCCGGTGCCCTCGCCTTTTTCTTTGGAGGTAAAATACGGGTCGAAAATCCGATCGATATACTCCCTGGGAATGCCGTGGCCACTATCCTGGATGCGGAGTTCAAGATAGGGGCCGGGCTTGATTCCCCCCATCTGGGCGGCTTTGCTGCCGTCGATGTCCGTGGTCATCAGGCTGACTTCCAGCTTTCCCCCTGTTTCACGCATGGCATGATGGGCGTTGGAGCACAGATTCATCATCACCTGATGAATCTGGATCGGGTCCGCTTCCACGACCGCGTTGTGGTTCAGATTTTTTCCGCTGATTTCGACCGTGGCCGGCAGGGAGGCCCGGATAAGCTTGAGCACTTCCTTGACGATCAGATTGACCTGGACAGGTTGCTTCTCCTGCTCGGTCTGGCGGCTGAACGAAAGAATCTGATTGATCAGACCTTTGGCCCGCTGACTGGCTGTCATGATATTGTCCAGGGCTTCCTGGGGGTTTTTCCCCTGGGATACCTGAATGCCGGCAATTTCGGTATACCCGAAAATCGATTGCAGAATATTGTTAAAATCGTGTGCAATGCCGCCGGCCAGGGTGCCAATGGCTTCCATTTTCTGGGCCTGCCGGAGTTGGGAGCGGAGCTTGGCTTTTTCCTTGTCAGACTGAATGCGTTCGGAAATATCACGTGCGATGGTTAAAACTGCCGGCTTGTTATCGTACTCGATCGCCCGGCAACTCGTTTCCACAGGGAGGGTTTTACCGTCTGATGATTTAAGGGCGGTTTCGAAAATGATGTGACGCAGGCGCCGGAGTTCGTCCATGCGTTCGGGCCAGAAAGGCGCATGCTCGGGCGATATGATGTCCATGGTGGTTTTGTTGAGCAGGTCGTTGTGGGAAATTCGCAGCTGTTCGCAGGCGACACGGTTGCCATCGATAACCTGTCCTTTGAAATCCATCACGAAGATGGCATCACCGGCACTCTCGAACAGGGTCTTGTAGCGGTTGGTGGAGGCCATCAACGCTTTGACCGTGCAGACATCAAAGGAGAGGCTTCGGAAATCAGCGTTGTCGTCTTTGCCCGAGCGGCTGTTTTTCATGGTGTCATCGGATCGTGTGGTGCCGTTTTGCGATTAAACCGTGTGGCGCGCTTCCCCGCGCCCGAATTTTTCGGCATGCGCTGAAAAAGTCCTCGGTTTTGCGACCAATACCAAGCAATTCCTGAATAATGTTATCAGGTTGTTGGCCTACTGTAAATATGGATTTATACGCCGATGCGTCGTGCCGTCCATCGCAGCGTTGGCGTGAATTGCATAGCGTGGCGTTCCGTCCGATTGTTCCAGATGATGTCCGCGGCCAGGGGAACTTCTGTTTGATAAGGACGGCTGCCGATATCACATGGCGGAGTGGCTGTCCGATGGGCATGGCCTTGGATGTTCGTTGGCACGTAATACCTTTGACTTATTCAAATAATGTATGTTAGAATTTATGTCTTACTCAGTTCATGTGGCATTCGAAGAGATCGATTTTATTGGTATAATCGGTTTCAGTGGCCACTTTCGCGCGAACGGAGACGAGCGAGGGGTCAATTCCGGCGTTGGATTTCTTTGAACCTCAAAGAAAGCTGGTACGCCTGGCAGGACTCGAACCTGCGACCTACGGATTAGAAGTCCGTTGCTCTATCCAGCTGAGCTACAGGCGCATGGAATGCGTCTGGCGTTACCATAGGTTGCGGATGTTGTCCATAAAAATTGGCCGGTCGATGGGCGTCCGTAGACGCCACCATACCTCGTGAAATCCATCGCGAAATTGATGCCGGATCGAACCGGGCTCGACCGTATGGTGATCATGTTTGGATGATCACCAGAAATGATACAAGGGACTTATGACCACCAAAAAAAAGACCAAGCGAAACCCAGCAGATACCGAACAGAAACCATCAGGTCCTTTACCTGCTGACAATGTCCAAAAAACAGGGCGCAAGAAAGCCGCATCGACGGCGAAAAAAACCACTGCCGGTGCTGCCAGGAAAAAAGCGCCGGGAAGGGCATCGACTGCTAAAAAGAGTGCTCCGGTAAAAAAGGCCAACGCCGCAAAAAAAAAATCGCCTGACGCCAAAACGATTGAATCTGAGTTGATAGCGCCCGATCCCAAAGCCAAAGAAAATAAAAAGAAGACCGGGGCGGCCGATAAGGCGCTGGTAAAATTCGACCCGCTGCAGCGGTATTTGTCGGAAATCAGCAATTACAAACTGCTGACCCGCGAAGAGGAAAGGGCGCTTGGCATTCGCGTCAGAGAGCACGGTGACAAGGATGCGGCTTACGCTCTGGTGACGTCCAACCTGCGACTGGTGGTGAAGATCGCTCTGGAATTCCAGCGGGTGTGGATGCAGAATCTGCTGGATCTGATTCAGGAAGGCAACATTGGATTGATGCAGGCCGTCCGTAAATTCGATCCCTATAAGAATGTCAAATTTTCATATTACGCCTCTTTTTGGATTAAGGCGTATATTCTCAAGTTTATCATGGATAACTGGCGCCTGGTGAAAATCGGAACGACCCAGGGCCAACGTAAACTGTTCTTCAAACTCAAAAAGGAAAAACAGAAACTGATCGAACAGGGTTTTGATCCCAAGCCCAAATTGCTCTCGGAGCGCCTGGGTGTTTCCGAACGCGAAATCGTGGATATGGACCAGCGCTTGGATGGATGGGATGTTTCCCTGGACGCGCCCCTGAAAGACGATTCCGACACGGAACGCATTGAATTCCTGAGTACCGAATCGGTTTCCGCCGAAGACCAGGTCGCCAAAAAGGAAATCGAAGTTCTGCTGCACAACAAGATCGACGAATTCCGCAAGAATATGACGGATCGCGAGAAAGAAATTTTTGATTTGCGCATTTTTTCCGATACGCCTGTGACGTTGCAGGAAATTGGCGACCGGTATGGCATCAGTCGGGAACGCGTGCGCCAGGTGGAAAAAAATATCATCAAGAAAATGAGGGAGTTCTTTAAACAGGAAATCCCGGATTTTTCATCCTATACAGAAGGCCAGACAACGGAGTAGCCGGACGGTGGGCTTGTCATCCGGGATACCGAAGCATGCCAAACGACCGATTCCGGCGGATAAAAACGCCCCGCCTCTCCTGAACCTTCTCGCTTTACCACGGCCTTTGCCTGCCGTCGATTCGCAACACAACACGCTATCGGAAAGATAATTCCATGCAAGTTAATCGTTTACCCTATAAAATAATCGTTGCCTTGGGGGCGCTGCTTCTGGGGTGGGGATGTGTGACGGGCCCCCCGGCGCATGACGAACAACGCCCGGCCGAGGCCACGGAATGGACGCCCCCCAACAGCTTCTACTATTATACCGAGGCCCAGATACTCAAAAACCGTGGTGATACAGATGCGGCCGTGCAGATGATGCAACAGGCGCTGGAGAGTGACCCGGACGCACTTTATGTACGGCGGGAATTGGCCACGCTGTATCTGCAGACCAAACGGGAGGATGAGGCGCTTGCATTGCTGCAGGGCATCCTGCGCGATGCTCCCGGAGATGTCCCGACCCTCTTGATTGTCGGACGTATCCATCAGAACCGCAAAGAGATGGCGCAGGCCAAGATCGTCTATGAGGAAGTCCTGGCGCAGGATCCTGACAAGGAGGATGTCTACCTGCTATTAGGCAACCTCTACATGAATGACGCCCAGTGGGATGAAGCATTCCATGTTTTCGAGCGCATGACGGCACGTTTTCCCGGTGCTTATGCGGGCTTTTTTTTCATGGGCAAAATCCACCAGGAACGCGGCGAGGACGACAAGGCGGAGCAGGCCTTTCTCAGAGCGTTGGCCATCGAACCGGCACTGGAAGGGGCCCGCTTCGAGCTGATCGACATTTATCAGAAACGCCCCGACAAAGCGGCCACGCAACGCAAGATCATCACCCTTTATCAAGCGATTTTGGACGAAGACCCTGAAAACGTCCATGCGACTTGTGGACTGGCGTGGTATTATCATCGGATCGGTGAAGAAAAGAAGGCTGTCACACTTCTTCGTGCGTTAGCTGAAACCACTTCCGAGAACGACCTTGTCCGTGTCATTTTCAGAATGTATATCGAGCCTGGCTTAAACCGTGAAGGTGCCTTCATCATGGAAGAAATTTTGGAGGTGCGCAGCGATTTCGGCAATCTGCACTACCTGTTAGGCGTGGCCTACAACGAACTTGAGGACAGCGCGCGGGCCATGACGCATTTCAAGGCAGTTCCGCCGGATTCCCGCTTTTACCGCGATGCGGTGATTCAGCAGGCCTTCCGCTACAATGACGACGGCCAAATCGATGCCGCGATAGGCCTGCTTGAAACCGCATTGTCGCATGAACCGGATCATCCTGATTTTCTCATTTATCTGGCCTCCCTGTATGAAGAAAAAGAGGCTTACGCGAATGCGTTATCCTTGCTGGAGCGCGCGATCGCTGTGGCGCCTGAAAACGAGCGGGCATATTTTCGGCTGGGCGTCGTTTACGACAAAATGGAACGGAAAGATGATTCCATTGCCGCCATGAAGCAGGTGATCGTACTGGACCCTGAGCACGCCAATGCGCTGAACTACCTCGGATATACTTATGCCGACCTGGGCATCAACCTCGAAGAGGCCGAAAAACTGGTCCAGAAAGCACTCGCCCTGAAACCGGACGATGGTTACATCACCGACAGTCTCGGATGGGTTTACTACAAGCAGGGACGGTACCAGGAAGCGCTGGCCGTTCTGCTGAAGGCGGCGGAACTGGTTGCGGACGATCCCATCGTGCTTGAGCATGTCGGAGATGCCTATCAAAAATTAGGTGAAAAAAGCAAGGCGCTCGAATACTACCGCAAATCGTTGTCGATTCGCGAAAAAGACCGGGAAGTGATTATCGAAAAGATCGAATCCCTGGAAAAACAAATCCCTTGAGACGGCCCGATGCAACCGGGTGTGAAAGCGCCGGCCCGAATAGTGGCCAGGAAATGATGTCATGATCGGCATTCCATTCGATAGCGTCCGACACGGCCTTTTTCGCTTCGTCATCGTTTATCCGTTGTTGACGGGTCTGACGTTTTTTATTTCGGGTTGTGCCGGGTGGCTGGGCCAGCCGACGGAAATCCAATACGACAGCGAAGCCACACAACAATTGATAGACCGGTTGACGACGGCCAATGCCGGCCTGGACGCATTTAGAGGGAAGGGCAGGGTGGTTGTCCATATGCAAGGCGCCCGGCCAATCAACAGTCCTGCGGCATGGGTGGGCGCGGAACCGGGGCGTCTGCGGTTTGCTTTCAGAAGTATACCGGCGGGACCGCCTGTTTTTGAAATGAGCTGTGATGAAGTGTGGCTGACGGCCCTTGATTACCAGGAACAAAAATACGTTAAACGAAAAGTAGGGAATAACAGCCTTTCAAGTTTTCTGCCGGTTTCCATCAAATGCGCCGATCTGTTTGGCCTCATGGTGGGACGCCCGCCGGAAGTGGACTACGATGCCGCGCGGTTGGCGCCTCCTGGATCGGAGGACGACGGCACGATCGTGATCCTGCTCCAACGGCGCTTCCGCGGCACGGTGGGACGCATCCGTGTGATGAGCGATACGGGTGAATTCTGCGGGGTTGAACTTCTCGACATTCACGGCAATCGTCTTTACGCAGCCCGGGTGGACGGGATGCAGACGGTCGACGGCTACCGTCTTCCGGCCCGCATCATGCTGAGTGGGCCGGAAGGAAGCATCGAGCTGGAGATACAGCGCACCTGGCCGGGGGCTTCCATTTCAGAAAATCTATTTCAGATTGCCCCCCCCCAACCGGATTGATGGCAGCGGCGTTAAGCATAGGGGTGGCGGTTATCCCTTTTCCGCTTGATTCAAGGTGACATCCCGTGGAAATGGTCATTGCCCTGGAGCATCGCCTCCGCCGTTGCCGAAATGTCCGCACATTGGGTGTTCGCACCAATTTCGTCGACTATTCCGATGACGAAATACGCGCCATTCGCCAAGCCCCCAAAATTTATTATCCCTCTGTTTTTTATGCGGATTTGTTCGACGCTATAGGAAAACCCCTTTTCCCCAGCTATCACACCTACAAGTGCGTCCAGGATAAAATCAAACAGACGGCGTTGTTTTATCTGCTTGACATTCCCCATCCCTTTACACGGGTTTTCTACGGCAAACGGCGGCTGGAAAAGATTGTCCGGGTCTTTACGTTTCCGCTGATTGCCAAGATTCCACGGGGGTCAGCGCTGGGGCGCGGGGTGTTCCTCGTACAAAACGAGGAGGAACTGGCGGCCTATTTACGGCTGTCGCCGGTGGCCTATATCCAGGAATACCTTGCGCTCGATCGGGACATTCGGGTGGTGGTGATCGGGGACCGGGTGGTCCACGCCTACTGGCGTCTGGCGGCCCAGGGCGAGTACCGTAGCAATGTCGCCGCCGGAGGCACGATCTCCCTTGAAAAAGTGCCGGAAAAGGTTTTGACGCTGGCGCTGCATACCGCCCGGGCTTGTGGGTGGGACGATGTGGGAATCGATATTTGTGCGCATCAGGGTCGCTTCCTGGTGCTTGAAGCCAATATGAAATATGGTAAGGAAGGGTTTCGCCGGGCCGGTATCGACTATTTCAAAATGATGGAGGAGATGATTGACAATGGAGCGATATGACGCCGATGTCCTCGGGCTTTTGAAGACTTCCCTGGAACAGCGCGAAGCGGCGTATCTGTCACCGGTGGCAACATTGAGCAGCCGTGCCCAACGCCGCGAATCGGAAGACGCCCCGGGGGGGTATCGGCAGGATTTTTCGCTCGATGTGGATCGTATTCTGCATTCTTTGGCGTATACGCGCTATATCGACAAAACCCAGGTTTTTTACCTGATTCAGAACGACCATATTACCCATCGGGTATTGCATGTCCAACTGGTATCGAAAATTGCCCGCACGATCGGCCGTTTCATGGGGCTGAACGAGGACCTGATCGAGGCCATTGCGTTGGGTCATGACATCGGCCATGCGCCTTTCGGTCATGATGGTGAGACCTTTTTGAGCGCCCTGTGTGAAGCACACGGCATCGGTGCCTTTCAGCACAACTTGCAGAGTGTTCAGTTTTTGGATCGGGTGGAACGCAAAGGACGGGGGTGGAACCTTTGCCTGCAGACACTGGATGGCATTGTCTGCCATGACGGTGAAGTTCATAATCAGTTGTTGAAGGCGGATTGGGGTAAAACATTTGATACCTTCGATCAAAGCATGGCGGATAAAAAGCACCAGCCGGCCCTGCCGCTGACCCCGATGACGCTTGAAGGCTGCGTGGTGCGGATGGCTGATACGATCAGCTATATCGGCCGGGACATCGAAGACGCCATTCGCCTGGGGATTCTGTCACGTGGTGATTTGCCCGCCGACGTCGTCGATGTGCTGGGCTGCACCAACGGCACGATCGTCTATAATTTGGTCACCGATATTATCCAGAACAGTTATCGCCAGCCTTATGTGGCGTTCAGTCCCACGGTATCCAGCGCCCTCAAATCCCTCAAAGGTTTCAATCTGGATCGGATCTATCTAAACCCGATAATAAAAAAACATACCGAAAATATTCGAGTACTTTTTGAATATTTATTCGAGCAATACTTGAACGATATCGAACAGGGCCGCGAAAACTCCGTCATCTTTCTGAGGTTTTTAAAGGACATGGACGACCACTACATGCGGGATCATTCACCGGCTGAAGTGGTGCGTGATTTCATCGCCGGTATGACCGACAAATACTTCCTGCAGCAATGCCCGGTCGAAATGAGGCCGCGGGTGGAAATTCGGTGATCTTCATTTTTAGCCCATCAGGACCGCATCAACCGATTATGCCGGCCGGAAAACGATTCGGAAGGCGTGGTTAATAATGGCAGGCAAACACACAGTGGCGGAGGAACGATCCTATCGTCGTCTGGCGATGATGGACCGACTGGTCGCTTTCCAGGTGACGGTCCAGGAAACCGATTTGATGGTCCAGGCGTCTCAGGACCTCACCGCTGTTTGCCGGGAAGAAGTTCTGTCGCAACGGTCTTATATCGATCACTATATTCGTCGGTTTCCGTCTTTCCGGACAACATTGTCACCTTGGCAACAGGATGATCCCGCCCCGGAAATTGTCCGCATGATGATCGCGGCCGGCAAGCAAGCCGGCGTTGGCCCCATGGCAGCGGTTGCCGGAGCGATGGCGGAAACCGTGGGACTGGCATTGCAGCGGCACTCCCGCGAGGTTATCGTTGAAAATGGCGGTGATATTTTCATGGCGGTAAAAGGGACTGTGACAATCGGACTCTATGCCGGAGCCTCCCCCCTGAGCATGCGTATTGGACTGCAGCTGGAACCCGGTCCGAAGCCTTTGGCCGTATGCACATCGTCCGGGACGATCGGGCATTCATTGAGCCATGGGAGGGCGGATGCGGTATGTATCGTTGCGCGCCAGTGCGCGCTGGCGGATGCGGCCGCCACAGCGGTTGCCAATCGTGTTTCGGCAGGCGACGCGATACCGGAAGCCATCCGATTGGCACGCTCGATCGAGGGTGTCGAAGGCGTGGCAGCCGTATGCGGCGAAAAGGTCGGGCTATGGGGAAATCTCCGCATCGTAAGGCTTGACAAGGGAAAAAAGGCTTGAATTCTAACGACAAAAAGATTAGTTTCACCGATTAGCTCTTGACGATTGGATCCTCTGCGGCTTCAACGCGGCATCGACCAGCGCGCCGGGAAACCATCCGTCAATTTGAGCAGAGCCGTCCATGAAAACCACCGTCGGCGGTTCGTCATGCAATCGCCAACCCCCTCATAATGGGAGAACAGCCTGATGAAAAAAGTTAAAATTGGCTTCTGGCTTCTTTTGATCGCATTCCTGCTGCTCGTTGGTTTTCAGAATAAGGCGTTTTTTTTGCAAAAACATAGTTTTGACCTGAATCTTTGGGTTACAGCGCCGTACCAATCAACGGAAATTTATAACGCCGTATTGTTCGGAGGGTGTTTTCTCGCCGGTCTCGTCATTGCCTATCTCTCGGGTCTCTTTGACCGATTTAAAGCCAACAAGACCATCAAGCAGCTGACAAGCACCATAAACGACCAGAAGACCCAAGCCGAACAGTTAAAAACCGAAATCGAAGCGCTTAAAACCAGTTCCACCCAGCAAATGGCAACGATCATTGATGCAAATCCGGAAGAGGACAACGTTTCAGCCAGTACCACCGGTTAGCGCGGACGTGACATCTTTTTCCGGATCAATCCGGCCGGCGCGTTATCTACCCGATGATCGTCGTCAACGATTGCGGCATCGAAGTCTCCGAGTTTTTTCTGAATGAGTTCTTCCAAACTGACCCCCATGATCAAGCAGTATCTGTCCATCAAGGACGACTATCCGGATGCGATTTTACTGTATCGAATGGGGGATTTTTACGAGATGTTTTTCGAGGACGCGGAAACGGCTTCCCGCGCGCTTGAAATCACCCTCACTTCCCGCAATAAAAATGACAACAAACCCATTCCCATGTGCGGTGTGCCGGTGCGTGCCGTCCAGGGCTATATTGCCCGCCTGGTGGATAGCGGTTTCAAAGTGGCGTTGTGCGATCAGGTTGAGGATCCGGCTCAAGCCAAAGGTCTGGTCAAACGCGAAGTCGTGCGGGTGCTGACACCGGGCATGCTTCTCGAGGACGAACTGCTCGACCGTTCAAGCAATAATTACATCCTGGCCATGGCGGTTCACAATGAGACGATTGGCTTGGCCTACCTGGATATTTCCACCGGCACCTTCCGCTTGACCGAAACCGACGACTGGCCTGCCGCAGGCGATGAAGCCTTGCGTGTCGATCCGCGTGAAATACTGATCCCCGAATCTTTCCGCGGGGATGTCCGGTTTGAAGGATTGACCGCGCCTTTTGTCGAGAGGCCAGTGACAACCCTTGACGACAAAGTATTTTCCCACGCCCGCGGACGTGAGCAACTGATGACGATGTTTCATACCATGTCGCTGGAAGGTTTCGGCTGCGAGTCCATGAAAGCCGGTATCCGCGCCGCCGGGGCATTGGTCCATTACCTCAAGGAAACCCAAAAGCAGGCGGTTGACCATTTCAACGGCATTGAAACCTATCATCTCAACGGCTATATGTGGGTCGATGACCGCTCGTGTCGCAATCTTGAACTGGCGGCCAATCTGCAGACCGGTTCCCGCAAGGGAACCCTTCTCGATGTGCTGGACCAGACCCGCACCGCCATGGGCGGGCGGTTGTTGCGGGAATGGCTGCGTTATCCCCTGATGGATCGGGAGCAGATCATCCAACGACATGACGCCGTTGCCGAGGGGCTCGATCAAAATCGGCGGCGGAACGCCATTCGAACCGGACTGAAACAGGTCCATGATCTCGAGCGGCTGGGCAGCAAAATATCCATGGGACGTGCCAATGCGCGCGATCTGGTCGCCCTGAAGCAATCGTTGCAGGCCCTGCCGGCCCTGTTCGATCTTCTGGCGGAACTGAAATCCGAGGCCTACCGCAGCGATGTTGATCTGAACCCTTTAGCAGCGCTGGCGGATCGGATTGAAAAGGCGGTGCGTGAAGATGCGCCGCCGGTCCTGAATGAAGGCGGCTTGATCAAGACGGGCTACGATCCGGAGTTGGACGAGCTCGTTCAAATCAGTCGGGACGGCAAAGGCTACCTGGCACAGTTGGAGGCCCGTGAACGCACCGCCACCGGCATCAATGCCCTCAAGGTTCGCTACAACAAGGTTTTCGGATACTACATCGAAGTGCCCAAAGCGCGCACAACCGAAGTGCCCGGGCACTATGTGCGCAAACAAACCCTGGTCAACGCCGAGCGTTACATCACGGATGAGCTCAAGACATTCGAAGCCAAGGTGCTGAATGCCGAAGAACGTCGCGCTAACCTCGAGTTCGAGCTGTTCAATGCCGTGCGTGCCGAGGCAGCCCGCCATCATGCCCAAGTGAAACATACAGCCATGTTCCTGGCAACGGTCGATTGTTTGATGGGACTGGCGGAGGTTGCGGAGCAACGGCATTTCGTCCGCCCCGACATCAATACGGACGGTGTCATCCATCTTGAAGAAGGGCGCCATCCGGTGATCGAGCAGATGCTGACGGGAGAGCGTTTCGTGCCGAACACCATTCATATGGATATGGCGTCCGAGCAGGTGTTGATCATCACCGGCCCCAACATGGCCGGAAAATCCACCGTCCTGCGCCAAGTGGCCCTGACGGTTCTGATGGCCCAGATGGGCGCTTTCGTACCGGCCGAAAAAGCGTCGGTACCCGTCGTGGATAAAATATTTACGCGTGTCGGGGCGCTTGACAATCTCTCCCAGGGACAGAGCACCTTCATGGTGGAAATGCAGGAGACCGCCAATATCCTGCGCAACGCCACCGCCAACAGCCTGGTCATTCTGGATGAAATCGGGCGTGGCACGAGCACTTATGACGGCATGAGTATTGCCTGGGCCGTGGCGGAATATCTGCACGATCTGGACGGCCAAGGCGTAAAGACCCTGTTTGCCACGCACTACCATGAACTGACGGATTTGTCCGCCGCGTGCCCCCGGGTCAAGAACCATAACATCGCCGTCAAAGAATGGAACGACGAGATTATTTTTCTGCGTAAGCTGGTGGACGGGGGCACCAATCGCAGTTATGGCATTCAGGTGGCGCGCCTGGCGGGAATTCCCGACACGGTCATCAAACGATCGAAAAAAATCCTGGCCGATATCGAAAAAGACGGCCGCGGTGTGGGCCGGTCGGATGGCGTCGGTAAGCCGAAGACGCCGCCTTCCGGACAAGTCCAGCTGGATCTATTCAAACGACCGGGGCATGCCGTCATCGAGCGATTGTGCCGTATCGATGTCTCCCGCACAACGCCGATGGACGCTCTGAATTTGCTGAGTGAATTGCAGGATTGCGCGCGCTCGGATATTTAACAACCTTTCAGCCGCAACACGCAGCGCGGATGACCGTCGATAATGCACGGAAAGCTATGGTAAACATCTCCAATAAAACAATGCTCTGCAGCCTGTTTATGGTCTTCCTGCTGGTGATTCCGGGCGTTACCCATGCGGAAGCCGTCCGCGATCAGTATTTCAAGGCTGAAAACGCCTATAAAAAAATGCTGGCGTCTCCCAACCAGCGGAAATATCGTCATCACTGGCTGCGGGTCATAGCGGAATTCCAGAAAGTATACGATGCCGACCCTGATGGATCCTGGGCGGCGGCAGGTCTCTATCGGACGGGTGCCACCTATGTCGAGCTTTACCGGCGATCCGGCCGCCAAAGCGATCGGGATGCCGGTATCGAGCGCCTCCAAAAGGTCCGGCGTGAATTCCCGCGCAGCGCCTATCGAGCGAAGGCCGCGAGCTACCTGAAGGAATTTCCGGCAGCGAAAAGCCCGCCTAAGGTAGAAAAGCCGCCGAAGCCAACGCCAACCGAGGCCGCTGCGCAGCGACAATTCGATCGTGCTGATAACTGCCAGACCCGTCTGAAGCAAAACCCACGACGCACCAAACATCGGGATGTCTGGCTGACCTGCATCAGCGCGTATGAGGACGCCTACAAGGCGGATCCGGAAGGGCCCCTGGCAGCCGCCAGCCTTTTCAAAATGGGATCGCTCTATCAGGAACTGGCGGAACATTCCAAAAGCAGTTCCGATCGCGAGGCCGGCGAAGCGCATCTGCGCAACCTGATCAAGGCCTATTCGGCCAGTCCCTACAGCCCCATGGCCAAAGCGCTGTTGGGCGAGAAAAGCGCACCGCAAACCAGCCAAACGGATCCGGCGCCTCCCGAAGAAATGCCCGATGCGGCCGATCAGCAAACATCATTGTTTGCTGTGTCCGGCCTTCGCTACTGGTCCAACCCCAACTACACGCGTGTGGTGGTGGATACCAGTGGCAAAACACCGTATTTTCATCGCCTGCTGAAAAAAGACCCGGATCTGAAAAAACCCCAGCGGCTTTATGTCGATTTGCAGAATGCGCGCCTGGCCAAAGATTTTCCCAAAACGATTCCCATCAACGACGATCTCCTGATCGATGCCCGTGCCGGTCAATACAAACCGGATACGGTGCGGGTGGTCGTCGATCTTAAATCTTTCAAGACCTACAAAATTTTTTCACTGATGAATCCTTTCCGGATTGTGATTGATGTCTGGGGGAAGGGCGGTGCGCCTGCATCGCCGCCGCCGCAGACGACGGTCAATCTGCCGAAAGGTAAAATTCCGCCGGGGTCGCTAGCCAGATCGTTAGCGCTGGGCGTCAGCCGTATCGTCATCGATGCGGGTCATGGCGGCAAAGACCCCGGGGCGAAAGGGTATTACCGCGCGGCGCGTGAGAAGGATATCACCCTCAATATCGCCAGGAAGCTCAAGAAGAAATTGGTGGACCGAATTGGGTGTGACGTTATTATGACGCGCAGCAACGATCGATTCCTGACGCTGGAGGAACGCACGGCGTTAGCCAATACCAAAGACGCCGATTTGTTTATCTCCATTCATGTCAATGCGCACCGCAACAAAAACGCATACGGTACCGAAACCTATTTTCTGAACCTGGCCACCGACGAGGATTCGATTCGTGTGGCCGCCATGGAAAACGCTACTTCCACAAAAAATATCAGTGATTTGCAGACCATCTTAATGGATCTGATGCAGAACGCCAAAATCAACGAATCGAGCCGCTTGGCCAGTTATGTTCAGACCAACATGGTGCACCATCTCAAGAAAAAGTATGGTAATGTGAAGGACAAAGGTGTCAAACAGGCCCCTTTTTACGTGCTGTTGGGGGCCCAAATGCCGGCGATCCTGGTGGAAACTTCCTTTATCAGCAACCCCCGCGAATGCAAACGTTTGATGGACCCCGCGTATCAGGATCGACTTTGTGACGGCATCGTGACTGGGATCGAAAAATACATTAAGGACACCAGCCCGACCGCCTTCCAGAAAAAGTCGACGTCCATAAGGCAATGAACGCTGAAAAAGACCGCCCTCCGGTTTCCCCGGTGCTTGTCATGTCCATCGGCGTTGTCGCTGTTTCAACCGGGGCCATTTTTGTACGGGCGGCCGATGCGCCGGCGTTGGTCATCGCGGCCTATCGGGTCGGTATCGCCAGTTTGGTCCTGTTGCCGCTGGCCTGGCGGCATGCCCGTAAAGAATGCTTTGCCCTGAGTTTCAAGGACATCGGATTGGCCGTATCGTCCGGGGCGTTTTTAGCGCTCCATTTTGCGACCTGGATTGCATCCCTCGACCATACATCGGTGGCGAACAGTGTCATCCTCGTCAATACCAACCCCGTGTGGGTCGGTTTGCTGGCGCCGATGATCACCCATGATCGCATCCGTCGCGGCACGATCGGATGTATCTTATTGAGCGTCGTGGGGGCGACGATCATTGGGTGGGGCGATTTTGCGACCGGTGGAAACGCTCTCTGGGGCGATGCGTTGGCCTTGATGGGAAGCCTTTTTGCGGCCGTCTATTTGCTGATCGGGCGCCATCTTCGCCGCCGCGTCAGCCTGCTGGCCTATATCGTTTTGTGTTATGGCAGCGCTGCTGTTTTTCTCTGGGGAGCGGTCGCATGCAGCGGCCATCCGGTGATAGGGTTCAGCGGGGCCACCTGGGGAGCGCTCTGTGGCATGGCCTTTTTCTCCCAACTGGTGGGGCACACCAGCACCAACTGGGCGTTGAAATGGCTCAGCACCAGTACGGTGGCCATTAGTTTGCTGGGCGAGCCGATTGGTGCCAGCGTGCTGGCGTATCTGTTTTTCGACGAAAGATTGACCATCCCCAAGGTCATCGGCGGCGGTTTAATCCTGATGGCCATCTATCTCGCGGCCCGCAAAGAGGGCCAAGCGGCATGAGGCGTCATGGTGAAATCGAAGACACCGTAAATATAGCCATTCAACAATCACGACAGGGGAGGAAGGCATGACCTACGAGCACATCCTTTTTACCGTCAAGGACCATGTTGCTACGATTACCTTTAACCGCCCGAAGGCATTGAATGCCCTCAATCGCGCCTTGCTGGCCGAATTTGCGAACGCGATCGATCAGGTCGAAGACCGTGAAGACATCCACGCTCTGGTGCTGACCGGAAGCGGCGACAAAGCGTTTGTCGCCGGGGCCGACATTACGGAAATCAATCAACTGGACCCTCTGGGCGCCAAACACTTTGCCCGGCAAGGATTGGATGCCATCAATCGTCTGCCGCAACTGCCGATCCCGGTCATTGCCGCCGTGAACGGCTATGCATTGGGCGGTGGCTCCGAAATGGCACTGGCCTGTGATTTTATCTATGCGGCGGAAACGGCCAATTTCGGGTTGCCGGAGATCAATTTGGGCATTATCCCGGGTTTTGGCGGCACCCAACGGCTGGCCCGTCTCATCGGCGCCAACATGGCGCGCGAGATGATATACACCGGTAAAATGATCGATGCCACCGAAGCGCTGCGCCTGGGGATGGTCAACAAGGTCTTCGCACCGGAGCAGTTGATGGCGGGTGTCATGGAAACGGCTGCTGTCATGGCGCAGAAAGGGCGCGTGGCGCTGCGGGCGGCCAAACAGGCCATCAACAATGGCCTGAACGTTGACCTGGCATCCGGCCTGGCACTGGAAAACGATGCTTTCGCACTGTGCCTGGCAAGCACGGATGCCCGCGAGGGTACCAGTGCGTTTCTGGAAAAGCGCAAACCGGACTTCAAGGGAACGCTTTCGTCTTCGTAGCCATGGTGGCAGTTCAATCGGCAAAGGCGGCGATTCAGGTCGGTGGAACAAAAAGCCCTGCAATCCCTTGGCGGGCATGCCGGTGCCCGACGATTTTAGCTTGACAGGTCTGACGGCATTCGCTATGCCATTTATCAAATCAATTACCTGAGAACATACCAATAATGATGACCGGTGCTTCCTCTTTTTATTTTTTCGGCTTTTTTGGGGGCTTTCTTTTTAGAAAGTCCGCCCATGAGCCGTCATCGTAGACGCACCGCACAAAACGATCGACACGACCATGGGGGGACGAAGGGCGTCAACCCATGGTCTTTTTTTAGGCTGCGGGTTTAGCGACCCGGCGGCTTTTTTTTTGCCGCGCTGACGCAGCCCATTTCTTCTATATTCGATTTCTTTTTTTGGCCGGACCTGTACGAAAAGGAGAGTGACGCGTATGATTTACGACATCGAGTATGAAACCATGCCCCGCGAGGCCCTTGAAGCCATTCAGTTCCGACGGTTGAAGGCGACGCTTGACCGTGGCTATGCCAGCGTGCCGTTCTATCGGAAACAGTTCGAGGCGGCAGGACTGACCCCCGGGGACATCCAGTGTCTGCAGGATTTGCAACGGCTGCCCTTCACCACCAAGCAGGATCTGAGAGACAACTACCCTTTCGGCATGTTTGCCGTTCCGATGGAAAATGTCGTACGGATTCACGCCTCTTCCGGTACCACCGGTCAACCCACCGTGGTGGGGTACACGGCGCGCGACGTGGACACCTGGGCCAGTCTGATGGCACGATCGCTGATGGCGGGGGGAGCGACACGAGGCGATATCATCCACAATGCCTATGGCTATGGTTTGTTCACCGGCGGCTTGGGGGCCCATTACGGGGCTGAAAAACTGGGGGCTTCGGTCATTCCTGTTTCGGGAGGGAATACCAAACGGCAGGTTGTCATCATGAAGGACTTCGGACCGACCATTCTCACCGCCACGCCATCTTACGCCCTGCACCTGGCTGAAGTGGCGGACGAAATGGGTGTTTCCTTCCGGGACCTCAAATTCAAATACGGTATTTTCGGGGCGGAACCCTGGTCGGAAAACATGCGTGGCGACATCGAAGAAAAATTGGGACTGGTTGCGGTGGATATCTATGGACTCAGTGAAGTCATCGGCCCCGGCGTCGCCATGGAATGCCACGAGGCCAAAAAGGGGCTGCATATTTTCGAAGACCATTTTATTCCGGAAATCATCAACCCCGAAACCGGCGAGGTGCTGCCCTATGGCGAAACCGGCGAACTGGTGTTTACGTCCATCACCAAGGAAGCCTTCCCGGTGATTCGGTACCGCACCCGCGACATCACCTCGCTCAATCCCGAACCCTGCATCTGCGGGCGAACCATGGTCCGTATGAACAAGGTCAGCGGCCGTTCCGATGATATGTTGATTATCCGCGGCGTCAATGTCTTCCCGTCTCAGATCGAAAGCGTGCTGATGGAAATGCAGAACGTGGAACCCCATTACCAACTGGTCGTGGACCGGGAAGGGTCGTTGGATATCCTGACGGTCATGGTCGAAGTATCCGAAACCATGTTTTCCGATGAAGTGAAAACTCTTCAGGGCATGGAAAAAGAGATCACGAAAAATATCAAAGACTATCTCGGTGTTTCCGCCAAGGTAAAGCTGGTAGAACCCAAAGCCATTGCGCGCAGTCAGGGAAAAGCGGTGCGTGTCATCGACAATCGAAAAATATGAACCACCGCAGCAAGGTGGGATAACGAAAGCATACAAATCGTCGAATCATTTCATTCAAGATAGACGATCAAGGAGGCAACCATGCGAGCAGAACAAATATCCGTCTTTCTCGAAAACAAAGCCGGCCGGCTGTGCGAGGTGACGGGAATTCTTGCTGAAGCCCAGGTCAATATCCGTGCCCTGGCCCTGGCCGACACGTCGGATTTCGGCGTGCTGCGACTGATCGTGGACGATACGGAAAAAGCCAAGGAGGCCCTGAAAAAGGCCGGATTTACGGTGGGGAAAACCAATGTTCTAGCGGTCGAAGTTCCCGACCGCCCGGGTGGACTCTACGACATTCT
Source organism: Desulfobacteraceae bacterium (assembly GCA_014237395.1). Lineage (GTDB taxonomy): Bacteria > Desulfobacterota > Desulfobacteria > Desulfobacterales > UBA5852 > JABZFP01. The sequence continues at coordinate 71,457 of JABZFP010000001.1, forward strand.
CAATCTGCTTCAGGCACGCGGCATCAATGTGGAATACATGTACGCCTTTGTTCAGCAAAGCGGCAGTAATGCGGTTATGATTTTCCGGTTCGACAACACCGATGAAGCGCTCAAGGTCATTCAGGAAAAAGGCCTGCGGGTGATCGACGGAAAAACCCTTTACGGCATGTAGGCTTTGCTGCCGGACGGGTATGGGACGGTTCCAGCCGCCGCAGTCATTGGCGAATCTGATTGGCTACCACTGTTTATGGAGTAACGCGGTGTTTACATTGAATGCCGGATGATCGACGCCGGCATCATCAAACCAAGGGGGGAAGAGAAATGAAGCATCGAAGTGTTCTATTCGTCATTGCGGTTCTGGTACTAAGTCTGGCCATTATTCCGGCCGCCTCGGCGGAAACCATTAAGATCGGTGCCATCCTGGCGGTTACCGGGCCGGCCTCCTTCCTTGGCGGGCCTGAAGCACGGACACTGGAAATGCTGGTGGAGCAGACCAATGCGGCCGGCGGCATCAACGGTCAAAAAGTTGAACTGATTATCAAAGATTCCGGTGCCAATCCGGAAAAAGCCATTTCTTTTGCCAAACAGCTTATCGAGGAGGAAAAAGTTGTCGTTGTGCTGGGGCCATCCACCTCCGGTGAGACCATGAAAATCAAGAAAATATTCGAAGAAGCGGGAACACCGCTGGTTTCCTGCGCGGCCGCCGAGGTGATCGTCAACCCGGTCGCCCAATATGTTTTCAAGACGCCGCAAAAAGACTCCTATGCCGCCCAAAAAATATTTGAAACCATGAAAACTTTGGGGATTTCAAAGATCGCTGTGTTGGCGGGCAATACCGGATTCGGCAAGGCGGGCAAAGAACAGTTGATCAAACTGGCGCCGGAGATGGGCATCACGGTGGTCGAAGCGGAAGTCTACGATGCCAAATCAACCGATCTGTCGGCCGTGGTGGCCAAGATCAAGGCCAACAAGGATGTCCAGGCGGTCGTCAACTGGTCCATCGTCCCCGCCCAGGCCATCGTGGCCAAAAATATGCGTCAGGCCGGTTGGGACGTGCCGTTGTTCCAGAGTCACGGCTTCGGCAATATCAAATATGTGGAAGCGGCCGGTGCGGCCGCCGAGGGCATTATCTTTCCGGCCGGCCGGCTGCTTGTTGCAGAGCAATTGCCGACAGGACACCCCCAGAAAGCATTGCTGATGGAATACATTGCGGCCTATGAAAGCAAATACAAAGAGGCGGCCTCGACTTTCGGCGGGCATGCCTACGATGCCTACATCGTTGCCAAGGCCGCTATCGAAAAAGCCGGAACGGATAAGGCTAAAATCCGCGACGAGATTGAAAAAATCAAGAATCTCCCAGGGACCGGCGGTATTTTCAGCTTCACAGCCGATGATCACAACGGTCTCGATATCGATTCTTTCGAGATGATTACCGTCAAGGACGGTCAGTTCGTTCCCTATAAAGGGATGTAACGGTTCTGACGGCTGTTTATTGGCCGAGGTCGGAATTTTATGGTACAAGTGAGAGGGGCCGGGAGTTCCCGGCCCTTTTTCCTGTCTCACCTCCCCCGGACATGCCATGTCCATCCGGGGTCGCCGAAAAACGAATCGCCGCTATGAGTGTTGAACTATTTGTCCAATATCTGTTTGCCGGTATCACCTATGGCGCCATATACGCCATCGTCGCCATCGGCTTTAATATCATCTACAACACGACCGGCATCATCAATTTTGCCCAGGGTGAATTCGTCATGCTGGGCGGCATGATTTCCATCTCCCTGCTGCCGTTCATGCCGCTTTATGCGGCAATTGCGCTCGCCGTTCTCATGACCATGCTTTTCGGTGCTTTGCTGGAAATATGCTTTATCCGCTGGCTGGAGAGCCCCGGCGTTTTGCGGATGATCATCATCACCATCGGCCTGTCCATCTTGACCCGCGAGGCGGCCCTCCATCTCTGGGGGGAGTCCATTCGCTCATTGCCCTATTTCATCGGGGACGAAATCACGACAGTGGCCATCCTCGGTGCCCGGATTTCCCCTCAAGTTCTATGGGTCATCGCCGTATGCGGCTTGATGGTGCTGTTTTTGAGCGTCTTTTTCCAGGCGACATCGGTGGGCCGTGAAATGAAAGCCTGCGCCGCCAATCGCAGGGCGGCCATTCTGTGCGGCATCAATACCCGCAACATGGTGACGCTTTCGTTCATGCTCAGCGCCGGTATCGGCGCCCTGGCCGGATGCGTCATGTCGCCGATCACATCCAGCGGTTATGATATTGGCACGGGACTGGCCATCAAAGGGTTCACCGTGGCCATCCTGGGCGGGTTAGGGAACTCCATGGCGGCTGTCGGGGCAGGACTTCTGCTGGGTATCCTGGAGGCATTTTCCATTTCGGTGGTACCGCTGGCGTTCAAGGATGCCATTGCGATTACCATTTTGCTGCTCATTCTTTTCGTTCGACCGCATGGACTTTTCGGTTCCAGCACGGCGGCGGGTTTGAAGGAGTTTTGACCTTGAAGAAACTGCTTCCGCTTGCAGCCCTCATCGTCTTCGTGATTGTCATTCAGAAGATGACCGGGTGGACCGATACCCGTTTTTACCTGACGCAGTTGACCATGGCGGCCTATTACGCCCTCCTGATCGTCGGGCTTTGCGTCGTGATGGGCTACGCCGGCCAGATATCCCTCGGGCATGCCGGTTTTTTCGCCATTGGTGGTTATGTATCGGCCGCCTTGACGACCATCAACCTGATTGCCTACCAAGACCGTGTGGTGATCCGGATGCTTGACGGATTCGGCCTGCTGGTCGCCGGTCAGGACATTTACGGCGATGCCATCTTGGTCGTTGCCCCCTGGGCGGCCTGCATCGCGGCAGTGGTTTGCGCCGGGACGACGGCTTGGGTTCTTGGAATACCGGTGCTGAAACTCAAGGGGCATTACCTCGCCATGGCGACCCTGGGTTTTGGTATCATCATCTACCGGATTGTGCTGGCAAGCGCTGTTTTTGGCGAGGCCGACGGTATCTCCGAAGTGCCCCCGTTGCCCTTGCTGCCGGGTCTTACGGTGAGCGGCGATTTCGGGATGCGCGAGGAAAATTACTATATTGCCTGGGGCATGTTGATCATCGGCATGATTCTCCTCCGGAATCTTATCGACAGCCGGGTCGGCCGTGCGCTTCGTTCGATTCACGGGTCAGAGGAGGCGGCCGAATCGACGGGAGTGAACACCGCCCGCTTCAAGCTGAAGGTCTTTGTGCTTTCCGCCGTATTTGCCGCTGTGGCAGGTGTTTTCCTGACCCATTACAACGGCGGCATCGGGCCGTCCGAAGCCAGCGTCATGAAGTCGGTGCGGTATGTGGCCATTGTCGCGGTGGGGGGAATGGCGCACCTCTGGGGCGCCCTGATCATGGGGATTGTCCTTAATTTCCTTTCTCTCAGGGGCGTGTTCGGGTCGTATGATGATGCGGTCTTCGGGTTCATTTTGATTGTCATCATGCTGTTTGCCCCCAATGGAATCCTGAGCCTGAACTGGCGCGGTTATTTCCTCGGGTTATTCCGTCGTTCCGGCCAAACGGAAGAAACCGGGAGGGCAATCGATGGCACTCCTTGAGGTATCCGGGCTGCACAAAAAATTCGGCGGACTGCATGCGGTCAACGACGTTAGCTTTGGGGTAGAAAAAGGAGCCATCAAAGCGGTCATCGGTCCCAACGGCGCCGGGAAGACAACGCTTTTCAATCTGATTACGGGCGCCCTTGCCGCCACGTCCGGCCTGGTGTCGTTCAACGGAGCCCCTATCCAGAACCGGAAGCCGCACCAGATTGCCGCCTGCGGGATTGCCAGGACGTTTCAAAACATCAAGCTTTTCCATGATATGACCGCACTGGAAAATGTCATGGTGGGGCGCCATCTGCGCAGCAGGGCCGGGTTTCTGGCATCGATGCTGAATATGCCATGGACCCTGAAGGAGGAACGGCAGATCCGCGAGAAATCCATGGAACTGCTCGCGCTTTTCGAGATTGCGGCCTATGCCGATGTTGAAGCGACCAGCCTGGCTTTCGGTCAACAACGGGCGGTTGAATTCGCCCGCGCCCTGGCGCTGGAGCCGGCATTACTGTTGTTGGATGAACCCGCCGCCGGGCTCAACATGCATGAAACAGCGGAGATCGGCAAACTGATTACCAGGATTCGCGATCTTGGTATAACCGTCCTGTTGGTCGAGCATGACATGTCGCTGGTCATGGATATATCCGATGAGATTGTCGTGCTCAGTTTCGGTGAGAAAATTGCCGAAGGTGTGCCGGCCGACATCCAGAACGATCATGACGTGATCAAGGTGTACCTTGGTGAATAGAAGCGCTTTTAAAAGTAGTTTTGGGGCCGCGCGATGCTGAGGATTCGAAATCTCCAGGCGGGCTATGGCAAGCTGAAAGTCCTGAAGAATATTTCCATGCACGTGGCCAAAGGGGAGATCGTTACCATTATTGGGGCCAACGGGGCCGGCAAGACCACCCTGTTGTCAACCATATCCGGATTGCTCAAACCCTCTTCGGGCGAAATCCAGTTTGAAGGCCGGAATATTGGTGCCCTGGCACCCCAAAAAATTCCCGCGTTGGGATGCGTCATGGTGCCCGAGGGTCGGCAGATCTTCGCCTCGCTCTCGGTCGAGGAAAACCTGATTTTAGGCGGGCACGTCCTGAAGAAAAAGGGTAAAGCGCTGCTGGCGCGACAGCTGGACGACCAATACGCATTGTTTCCGATCTTAAAAGAACGCCGCGGACAATATGCCGGAACGCTTTCCGGCGGCGAACAGCAGATGCTGGCCATGGGAAGGGCCCTGATGTCCGAACCGTCCCTGATCATGATGGATGAGCCGTCGACGGGCCTGGCGCCGTTGATCATTCAGGATATTTTCAAGGTCATCGTTAAAATGCGGGACGAGGGGAAAACCGTGTTGCTGGTGGAGCAGAATGCCAAAGCAGCGCTTCAGGTGGCGGACCGGGGGTATGTTTTAGAAACAGGCAAAGTCGTTCTGCAGGGATCTTCCCATGAACTGCTGGAGGACGTCGAGGTCAAACGGGCCTACCTAGGTAAGGATTATGGTGAATTCTATGACGGAAAAGCCTGACGGCAATGTTTGTATCCCGGAAGAGCGCAGCCAGCAGGTGCTGGAACGGCTGCAGAGCACACTGAATCGCGCCTATCGCAACGTACCGTTTCATCAGCAGCGTTTGCAGAAGGAGGGGATCGATCCGTCCGATATCCAGTCGCTGGACGATCTGCAGCGTCTGCCCTTCACCACACGCAAACACCTCAGTGAAAACTATCCCTATGGCCTGTTTGCCGTACCGTTGCGTGACATCGTCAGGATCCACACGGCTCCCGGGACCCGTTCCAATCCGACGGTCAGCGGGTATACCCGACAGGATCTCCACATCTGGGAAAGCATGGTGGCAACGGCCTTGCGAAGCTCCGGGGTGACGCCCGACGATATCCTGCAGATTCGTCTGGATCCCGGCCTTGCGACATGGGGGCGCGATTACCAGGGCGGCGCTGAAGCGCTGGGAGCCAGCGTCATCCCCAACACGGTGTTGTCCATCGAGAAACAACGAATGGTCATGCGGGACTACAAATCGTCCGTTCTGGTGACGACGCCCTCGTATGCGCATCAACTAGCGGCCTATCTGGTGAGCAAAGGGCTGAATCGGGGTGATTTAAGCCTCAAGACGTTGATTCTGGTGGGGGAACCCGCCAGTGCGGCGCAGCGTGACGATCTGGAAGAAAAGCTTCATGTGCGCACCTGGCAGCATTTTGGGTTGAGCGAGGTCCCCGGGCCGGCATTGGCCTATGAGTGTGAAAACCGATCCTGCCTGCACGTCAACGACGATCATTTTCTGCCGGAGATCATTGATCCGGCAACCGGAGAATCACTGCCGGCCGGTGCCATCGGCGAACTGGTGCTGACGACGCTGACCACCCGGGCCTTTCCGCTGATCCGCTTTCGCACGGGTGACATGGCCCGTATTCTTCCGGAGGCCTGCGACTGTGATTGCCGGTTGGTGCGCATCGAATGGCGACCCGAACGAAGCGACCGGCTGATCCGCGTGCGCGGCGTCAAAATCCACGAGGCGCAGATTTTGGCCGGCATCGAAGGTGCACTGGGCATGCCGCCGCAGCACGCCTGCATGTTTGAAAAACGCTATCGCGAAGAAACCTTCCTTGAAATCTGGATTGCAGTGGACGATGCACTTTTCTCCGATGAGATCAAACGGCTGGAAAACCGCATAAAGTCCGTCCGCGACCAGGTGCAGGAAGCCACCGGCGTTCCTGTCATCGTCCGGCTCAAAGAGCAAGCCTCCATCATCGCCTGCAAACTTGCTTAAGTTCGCCGTCACCCGGAACACCATTCCGCGCGGAAGACCATAATCCCTGCCATTTTCATGAAGGGAACCAGGGCCCCCTTGCCGTCCGTTTTTCAAGGGGGCCGCGTCCCGTAAGGGAAATTCTCCAGCAACTTGCGCCCCTATTTCGGAACACGACTATCAGTCTGTGATTATTATTCATATTTGACTTCAAAGGAGATTTCCGGATATAAATAGGGCTATCAGCAACCTATTTTGAATACAATCGCATTGAGAATCACATGGATAACAGAAAAAACAGTTTTCAATTGCTATGGGGGGCCGCCCTGACAGCCGCCGGCATCGGGGTTTTCGTCATCCTGCCCCACCGAATGGCCCAAATTCAACAGCTGCGTCAGGCGGAACCGTACGACTTCGATATGCTCTTTCTCTGGTTTTGTTTCGGCCTGTTGGGTGTTCTTCTGATTGGCGGCGGATTGCGCAAAATTTATGGCCAGCTCAGAAATTCATCCGGCACTTCCCCCGATGACCATCGTCGTGACTGAATGCTAACCGCAAGGTGGATGCTATCATGAACCAGAAATCTCAAGAGCTTCGGGTCAAGGAATCGAATGTCCAGGACCTCAAGTCCGAGGTCGCCTATCGCGACCGGTTGCAGAGCATCTGCAACAAAATATATGCCGCATCGAACCTCGATGAAATTCTGATCGATCTCAAAGACGAGATTACCACCCTCTTCGAGGCGAAGCGGGTCACCGTCTTCGTGGTGGACGGAAAAACCCGCCAGCTGGTTTCGCGATTCAAGTCGAAAGCCGAAATATCCGAAATTCGAATTCCGATATCCACCACCAGTCTCGCGGGGTATACCGCCAGCAAACAAGCGCCGCTCAATATCCGTGACGTCTACGACGAGAAAGAGCTGCGGCTGATCAGTCCCGATTTGAAGTTCGATCGCAGTTGGGACATGAAAACCGGGTTCCGCACCCGGCAGGTCCTCGTTTACCCAATCGTTTTCAAAAAGTTCCTGCTGGGCGTCCTGCAGTTGATCAACCGCCACGGCGAGTCAGCCTTCACGGATGAAGATCAGCAATCGGCCGCCAAGGTCGCCGAGATTATCGGGATTGCCGTCTACAATCAAAAACGAATCGCCAAAAGCCGGCCGCATCGCTTCAGCTACTTGATCGATAATCATTTCCTCACTCAAAAAGAACTGGACTCGGCCATTGCGGCGGCCCGTCGCCAAAAACTACCCATCGAACAAATTCTGGTGCGGGACTTGAACATCCCCAAAAAGGATATCGGAAAATCGCTTTCCGAATACTTCGGCGTGCCGTATATCGAATTTTTCCGCAATGCCCAGGTGCCGGGGGCCCTCATGCAGGGGCTGCGGATTCCTTTTCTGGAAAGAAATTTTTGGGTGCCGTTGCGTTCGGAAGGCGAAAAAGTCATCATCGCCATTGATAACCCGCAGGACCTGGCCAAAATTGACGAGATCAAGGCCCTTTTCCCCGGTCGCGAACTCGGCCTGGCTGTGGCTCTGCGCCCGGATATCCTCAACTTCATCAAACTGTTTACCCAGGCCGACCAGAATCTCGAGGGGATCGATGAAATTCTGGCGGATATGAAAAACGAAGAGGCCGCCGTTGAAGAAGCCGAAGCCATGGTGGGGGAGGAAGACAGCGCGGTCGTCAAACTGGTCAATAAAATCATTCTGGATGCCTACAGCCGCGGCGCCTCGGATATTCATATCGAGCCCTATCCGGGTCGACAGGAAACCGAGGTGCGCATGCGGGTGGACGGCAGCTGCACGCTTTACCAGAAAATCCCTTTTCAATTGCGCAATGCCGTATTGTCCCGTCTTAAAATCATGGCGGATCTGGATATCGCCGAGCGGCGCAAGCCACAGGACGGGAAGATCCGGTTCAAGAAATACGGGGGCAAGGATATCGAGCTGCGTGTCGCCACCGTCCCCACCCAGGGCGCCATGGAAGACATCGTATTACGTATCCTGGCCGCCGGGGAACCCATTCCATTAAACCGCATGGGGTTTTCCCACAACAACTACGATAAATTCATCGATTCTATTACCAAGCCGTACGGTATTATTTTCGTTTGCGGCCCGACCGGCTCCGGTAAAACCACCACCCTGCATTCGGCCCTCAGCTACATCAACAAGACCGACACCAAAATCTGGACGGCGGAAGACCCGGTTGAAATCACGCAGCGCGGTTTGCGACAGGTGCAGGTGAAACCCCAGATCGGGTTTGATTTTGCCGCGGCCATGCGCTCTTTTCTGCGGGCGGATCCGGATGTCATCATGGTCGGCGAAATGCGGGACAAAGAGACGACCCATATCGGGATCGAGGCCTCTCTGACCGGTCATCTCGTCCTGTCGACCCTGCACACCAACAATGCGCCGGAAAGCATCACGCGTCTTCTCGACATGGGCATGGACCCTTTTAACTTTGCCGATGCGATTCTTTGTATTATGGCGCAGCGACTGGTGCGCACGCTTTGTCTGGAGTGCAAAAGGACCTACGCCCCGACAGAGGTCCAGTATGACGAACTGGTGCGGGAGTATGGTAAAAACGCGTTTGAAGCCAATGTACAGATCCCTTACAGCGACAATCTGAAGCTTTACAAACCTGTCGGGTGCGAAGCCTGCAACAATGGGGGGTATCTGGGCCGCATGGGCATCCACGAACTGTTGACCGGTACGGATGAAATGAGGCGCTTGATTCAAAACAAAGAACGCGTGGAAGTCATCCGCGAGCAGGCCTTGAAAGATGGCATGACCACGCTTAAACAAGACGGCGTCGAAAAAATTTTTGGCGGCAATTGTGACCTGTTGCAAGTGCGCAAGGTGACCATCAAGTAGGCCGAATCACGATACGCCCATAATGACGCAAGCCTTTTTCAAACCATCCGGTAGCGCCCCCGATCAAATGAGCATCGACAATGCGGCCCGGCCTATAGTCGTAAATATATATAATACATGTATTTATAGCTACATTATTTGTGTATGACATGAATATTGGTTTAGACCTCGAATCGGTATGCGCTTCTATTCCCCTTGCGACCCGATGCCTCCCTATTTAAAAAATGCTGATTTTTTCATTAAGTATCAAGCTTTTATGCCGATATACCATTAGGACTTGTTTGGGAAAGACCTACCGGATGCATACGCCCGAGGCCAGATGAAGGAAGAAGATCGCCTATATAACAGCCGGCTTGCCAGAATATACCTGGAATACCTGCGTTTTCAGTTCCCGGACATTCAGGCCGACCACCTGCTGGCCTATGCCGGCATGACGAAATTGGAAGTGGAAGATCCTGCCCACTGGTTCACCCAGGAACAGGTCGATCGTTTCCATGATGTTCTCGTAAAAGAGACCGGGAATGAAGCCATATCCCGCGATGTTGGCCGCTATGCGGCCTCGTCCGATGGTATGGGCCTCGTCAAACGATATGCGCTCGGCTTTATCAATCCTGCCAACATCTATGTCCTAACCGGCAAGCTCGCGCCGCTCCTGACGCGCGGCGCCGCCATTCAGACCCAGCGACTTGGGGGTACCAAGGTGGAGATTATTGCCACCCCCTATCCCGGTGTGAACGAAAAAGACTACCAGTGTGAAAACCGTTTGGGTTCTTTCGAATCCATCGGCCTGCATTTTTCTAAACAGTATGCCAAGGTCGAGCATCCCGAATGTTGTCACCGGGGGGATACCCGCTGTCGCTACATCATTTCCTGGGACAAGGCGCCTTCCATGCTCTGGAAGCATATCCGGAATGTTTCCCTTATGTTTGACCTTGTGGCGGCGGTCATTCTGTTCTTGTATCTGCCGTTGCTGACCAGTGTGGCCGCGGTTCTGGGGTTGGGTCTGAAAACCGCCCTGATCGCGATCTACGGACTTCATCTGGAAAAGGCGGATCTCACGCGCACGGTTGTGGCCCAGGGCGACGCGGCTCAGGAACACATCCATGAAGTCAATACGCGCTACAGCAATGCGCTGCTCGTGCAGGAAGTCGGGAAAGCGACAGCGACGATTTTGAACAAGGATGAGCTCATCACCGCCGTTATCGCCATTATGAAAAATCGATTAAACTTTGACCGGGGGGCGATCCTGCTCGCCAATGCAGAGGGATCCCGCCTCGACTATATCGCCGGTTATGGTTTTGGACCGGAAAACGAACCCACCATGCGCGGCATACAGTTCAATTTGGCCCAACCGGACTCAAAAGGGGTTTTTGTCCGGAGTTTCTGGGACCAAAAACCGCTTATCGTGGAAGATATCGGCGCCATCAAACACCAGTTTTCGACCAGAAGCCAGAAACTCCTGGAAGCGATTCAGGTCCACTCTCTTATCAGTGTTCCGATCGTATATGAGAACAAGCCCGTGGGGATTATCGCCGTTGATAACGTCAAATCACAGAATGCATTGTCCCAGAGCGATCTGAATCTCATCATGGGGATGGCATCCCAATTGGCGGTGGGGATCAGCAATGCCGATTCCTTTAATAAATTGCAGCAAAGCGAGGAAAAATATCGGGATATTTTCGAAAATGTTTCGGATTATCTTTACTATCACGACCTCGCGGGCCGTATTATCCAAACCAACCGGTCTTTCCAGAAGGTGTCAGGATACCGCAGTGACGAACTCGCCCACATGCACATCAAGGATCTCATAACGAAGCGCTACCGCCCTGATTTTGATGCCTATCTTAAGAGAATTATGCGCGATGGACAATCCGAGGGGACCATGCGCCTCGTCAAGAAAGATGGGACGGAGTTCATCATCGAATACAAGAATTCTCTAGTTTACCATAACGGGCAGGCCACCGGCATCCGTGGCTCGGCGCGTGATATCACGGAACGCTGGCTGTCCATGAGAGAAAAAAAGGGGCTTGAACGAAAGCTTGAACAGGCCCAGAAAATGGAGGCCATCGGCACCCTGGCGGGCGGTGTGGCCCATGACCTCAACAACATATTAAGCGGCATTGTCAGCTATCCTGATCTCCTGTTGATGGATCTTCCCGAAAATAGCCATTTGCGGGATCCGATCCGCACCATTCGCGATTCGGGTCAGAAAGCCGCGGCGATCGTTCAGGATTTGCTGACCATGGCAAGACGGGGTGTAACCGTTACAGACGTGGTCGATCTGAACAAAATTATATCGGATTACCTGACCTCGCCTGAGCATGGCAAATTAAAGTCCTTCCATCCCGATGTGCGCGTCGACTGCGATTTGGCTACCACCATGCTGAATATCATGGGGTCCCCGGTTCACCTGGCCAAAAGCATCATGAATCTGGTGTCAAACGCGGCGGAAGCCATGCCCGAAGGCGGTACCATCACCATTCGCACCTCGAACGCGTATATCGACACGCCGCTGGAGGGATATGACATTGTCGAAGAAGGCGATTATGTCGTATTCCACATTTCCGATAATGGGATCGGTATTCCGGAAAAAGATTTGAAACGGATATTTGAACCGTTTTATACCAAAAAAATTATGGGACGCAGCGGAACCGGATTGGGCATGTCCGTGGTCTGGGCAACCGTGAAAGATCACAAGGGGTATATCGACGTTGCCAGCACAATTGGATCCGGGACAACGTTTACCCTGTATTTTCCGGCAACGCGTGAGATCGATACCCAAGTCGCCGACACATGGTCTTTCAAGGACTATATGGCCAAGGGCGAGCGTATTCTGGTGGTCGATGATGTCAGTGAACAGCGCCAGATTGCGTCGGTCATGCTTCGAAGACTGGGGTATGCGGTCGAATCGGCCGCCAGTGGCGAGGAGGCTGTGGCCATGGCCAAACAATACACGCCGGATCTGGTCGTGCTGGATATGATCATGGATCCGGGGATGGACGGCCTGGAAACCTATCGTCAGCTGCTTGACATCAATGCCGGGCAAAAAGCCATTATTGCCAGCGGTTTTTCCGAGTCCGAGAAAGTGCGGACAGCCCTTCGGATCGGTGCCGGCGCCTACCTTAAAAAACCCTACCTGCTGGACAAGATTGGAATGGCGGTCCGGGCGGAATTGGACCGATAGCATCGCTTAAGCCGGACGGGTCTGCCATTTCCCCGTCGAGCGACAGCGCTATGACCCCTCCAGAGCGTTTCGAAAGCGCACCAATTGCTCCCTGTAATAGGCGTGTTTCTCTTTGGCCGTATCCAGCGCGCGTTGTTCGAAACGGATGGCAGCGTCAATGTCCCCGTTGACGAAATAACATTCCGCCAGGGTGTCCAGGACGTGGGGGGAGGGATCGAGATGGGCAGCCCGCTGTGCCAGGGCCAAGGCGCGTGTCGGATCACGAAGGGTTTCATCGGCGCTGGTGGCGTAGAGCCAGGCCAGATTATTGAGCACCTGGGGATTTTCCGGGTCCAGTGCCAGGGAGCGCTCGTAGGCTTCGGCCGTTTCCCGGAAGGCATTTTGGCTGTACTTCAAATCGCCCAGAAGGCTGAAGAGTTCCGGATTGTCCGGCGATTCGGCGATTTCCTGATTCAGGATCTCTTCGAAAAAATGCGTGCTGATACGGTTCCCGGCACGGCCGTAATTGAGCTGGTAGCCCATCACGGCAATGCCCGCCATCACGATTGAAAAAGCGAGGAGACTATAGCGCACCTTACGGTTGTGGCGGTCGATCCAGTGTCGGTTGCGTTCGCATTTCAGAAGGTAGTCGATGCGTTCGCGGATACTGTAATGGTGCCAATTGGGTTTGTCGGGAGACTGACCGCTCGTGGCCGCTATTTTCTGGAAGGTGGTGATCATGGGGCCCGCCGTGTCGAAGAGGCTGTAGACGTAACCGTCGGCCTGACGCTCGAAGGTGCGCATGAAATAGCCGAAGACAAAGCGGAAATAGACGAGAAAAATCACCAGAAAGACAACGCTGAATAGCGACGATATGATGGTGGCCTGGTCGATCCCAAGGTTGAGAACCATCTGGTAAAGCGGCCGGGCAGAGAAAATCAGAAAAATGGTGACGTCGTAGATCGCAAAAGAGATCAGCATGAACCCGGCCATGAAGAAAATATAATACAACAGATGGTGCTTTTTGACGTGACCGATTTCATGGGCGATCACGGCGTCCACCTCCTCGGGTGCCAGCGAGCGAAGCAGCGCATCGGTTACCAGAATATAGCGGAACCGACGGGCGATGCCCATGACCCCCGCTGTCAGCATCCGCCCGCCGAATACAGGCCAGTAAACAATATTGCGATAGCCGATGCCGGCGCGGCGGCAGAGTTTTTCAATGCGTTGGCGGTAAAAGCCCGGCTCAAGCGGATAGCACCCCCAGAAACGTTGGATGACGAGCGGCGCGAAAACAGCGACGATCACTAGAAACACCAGAAAGTAGATGACTTCTCCCTCGGTGCTCGATAAAAATTGCCTGGGACGCTCGAAGGGCAGGGCAAAGATGATATCGGCAACGATGGATACCATCACCCATGGGAGGATAATCGGCACCGCCATGCGCCAGTTTGAGATGACATAGGCTAGGCGTGAGAGGTCGGAACCGTATAGTTTTCGATAACTGGGGTAGGCGCTGTGCCAGACAATCGACAGGATGAAGAGAAACAGGAAAAGGAAAACGACGGCCAAAAGGGTGGGCAGGACCTGGAATAAAGAAGCTTGCGCGCCATGCGAAGGTAGCCCTAAGCCGTGAACGATGATGGCAAACAAGATGATGGCCACGATGGACTGGCGGGTCACCAGGCGGGTATAGCGATGATCGGCACTGAAAGTGTCGATCCGGTCGATCATTGTGGACAAACGGCGGAAGAACCCGCGGGCGGCGGCGCCAAAGCCGATGACGAGCGCGGTGGCGAGCGCTATGGCCTCGGCCGCGGAAAGGCCGGGGTTTTCCGTCGGCTGGTAGATGGCGTAAACAAGGATGGCAACAATCAGATAGATAAAGTTGGCAAACATAGTCTATGGCATATACGGGTCTGCACCCGGTCGTCGGGGCTTTTATGGGGTAGCGGATGCCTGTGTGTCACGGTAGTAGCGGTCTTTTTCGCTGTAGATACACCCGCAGTAGGGCTGGCGATACATCCCCCGTTCTTTGGAGACTTCGATGCCTTCCCGCCAGCCGTCCCGAAAATCTTTATAGAGGAAGGGCACTCCGGTTTCCTTGGCGATGGATTCTCCCACGGCCTGGATCATGTCGTGCTTTTGGAATCGGCTATAGAGAAGGGTGCTGGTGAAGGCGTCGAACTTGCCCTTGCGGGCAATCAGGGCGGCCGCCCGCAGCCGATCATGATAGCAGTAGCGGCAGCGCTCCTTTTCCCGAAATGCGACATTGCGGATAAAGCCTTCCATGTCATATCCGTCCTGGATGACAACCCGCAGCTTTTGGGCGGTGGCAAACTTCTCCAGCGTTTCCTGGCGCCGCAGGCATTCCGTGTACGGATGAATATTATGGCGGTAGAAAAACCCCATCACCTCATCGCCGGCATCGCGTAGGACTTTCAGGGGATAGATGGTGCAGGGGCCGCAGCAGGTATGCAGCAAGATTTTCATGCGCGTTCTCCGAACAGGGCGGTGCCGATTCGCACCAGGGTGGCCCCTTCCTGGATGGCCGCTTCAAAATCCCCCGTCATGCCCATTGAAAGTTCATCCATGGCAATGCCGGGCAGGCATCCCGAGGCGATGCGGTCCCGCAGTTCCCGCAGCGCTTGAAAATAGGGGCGTACCCGATCCGGCGCATTGAAATAGGGCGGAAGCGTCATCAGGCCCTTGATCGCAATATTATTCATCTGACCGGCCTCGCGCACCAGGGTCAGGGCCTCTTCCACATATACCCCTGATTTACTCGCTTCCTTGCCGGTATTGACTTGAATGAGAATATCTTGAATTTTGCCAATCTTGCAGGCCTGCCGGTCCAGTTCGCGGGCCAACTTGATGGAATCCACCGAGTGGATCAGGTCGAAAAGCCGCACGGCGTATTTGGCTTTATTGCTTTGCAGGTGGCCGATGAAATGCCAGGCAACCGGGAATTCCCGCAGGGCCTCGATTTTTTCCCGCGCCTCCTGGATATAGTTTTCGCCCAGAAGAGTGATGCCGTTCTGGATGGCCGCACGCACCCGGTCAGCAGGCACGGTTTTGCTGACCGCCACCAGGCGGACAGAGGTAGGTTCCCGGCCCGCATCGGCGGCCGCTTTTTCAATGCGGCGGCGAATGGCTTCGATCTGTGCCTTCATTTAGAATTTCCCCAAGTCCATGATGCCCTCGCGAATCAGAATTTCGATGACTTCACATACCGGCAGTCCCACCACGTTGGAATAGGATCCGTTGATGCGACGGACCAGAAAGGTGCCCATTCCCTGGATGGCGTAGGCACCTGCCTTGTCGAAGGGCTCACCTGTCTGTATATACCATTCGATCTCTTTTTCCGAGAGGTTCTTGAAGGTGACGTCGGTTTGCGCGACACTGACAAATTTGGCATTGTCCCGGTGCCGGCAGATGCAATATCCGGTATAGACTTGGTGGGTTTTCCCGGACAGGCGGCCCAACATCCGGCGGGCGGCAGTCCTTGACGCTGGCTTGCCCAGCAGGTGGTCTTCGGCGGCAACAATGGTGTCGGCCCCGATGACCCATGCGTCCGGATGACGTGTGGCCACTTCGTCCGCCTTGCCCTCGGCCAGATACTGAACATAACGGGCCGGTTCGCAAGGAGCAACGGCCGATTCGTCAAACGGGCTGGGAACAATGGAAAAGCGCAAACCCGCTTGCTCGAGCAGGTATTTCCGGCGCGGGGATTGGGATGCCAGGATCAGCTCAAGATTGGTGACGCCGTTGGTCATGTTCGTCCGTTATTAAGGTTGTCAATCAGGGTGTCATTGTCTATCAATGATCACAATGCTTGATCGATGTATCAAGTGCCATGTGCGAAGGCATGCTGACATACGCCATTTAGGTGGTGACCATCCACAATCAATCACTGAGGCACAAGCGTATCCGATTCAGAAATGGGGATTTTGGGTTCTGATCAAGACCGCACAAGAGTTTATGCTGCGGCGTACATGAATGTATGCCGCAGCCGCTAACCCCGCAGCGACCAGCCAGGGCCCAAAAGACCTTTTCTGGACGAACAATAGGTAGCAGATGGCCGAATGCTTGACAAGCCGCCGTCGTTTATCGACCCGGTTTCGGGTGCCCGTGAAACGTCAAGGATGACCATGGAACGATTCTGGATTATCGGATTTGGCAAGGTCGGGCAGCGCGCCCTGCGCCGCCTGCGCAAGCGCTTGCCGGACGCGGACATCACCATTGTCGAACCACGCTATCCCGGTCCGCCGGAAGAATTGGGGGCCGTGCACTGGCACACCGGGGATGGCGTAGCGTTTCTGCTCGAGAACCCTTTGATTGACGAGGACGGGGCTACGCCATGGATCGTGCCGGCGCTGCCCCGTCACCTGGCTTACGAGTGGTTGGAGGCTCGATTACGGGAACACGGTGTTTTCAAGCCTTGCGCTGTACCGGAAAAGGTGATTCCGCAGCTTCCGAACACGTTCAAAGGTCCGGAAGGTCAGGTTTACATGAGCAATGCCGACTTTATCTGCCCTGAAAATTGTAATGAACCAAAACATAAATGTCCGGTAACGGGTAAACCGCGTCCCTTTCGTCTCTATGACCATCTTGCCCGGATAGAATCCGAAAGCTATCGTTCTCTGGTCGTTCGGAGCTTTCAACTGGCGCCGGGGGTGGGCGGTTATCGCGGCGAACAGCTAACGGCGATACTGTCCGCGGCCCAAAACCAACCCGGGAAATATCTTGTGAGCACCGCCAGCAAATGTCACGGTGTGATGCACGCTTTTGAAACCCAGGCCGGTGCCCCTTAGCACGGCTATTTCAAGGTATACCCAGCGCGCTTTTCGATCAGACCTGGTGCAGGGAATTACGCGCGGACCAGGGTAGGTTGCGACGGCCCGAATTTCTTGACAGCCAATGGGATACCCGTTAAAAGCACCTGAGCAAGCCCCCCTATGCCCGGGTGGCGGAATAGGTAGACGCAAGGGACTTAAAATCCCTCGGTGTAATACACCGTGCCGGTTCAATTCCGGCCCCGGGCACCAATAAATTCAGTATATTATGGGAATAGCCGCAATATCATTTTTCTCGTGATCGAAAATTTATCCATAAATAGTCCATGAATTTGAAATTGAACTCTCAGGCAGAAGCCTATAAAAATAGACCGTCATTGAAAGACTGGACTGGTTGGCAGGAGAGGGAGAGGGTTTGACACCCGTGATTGAAAATCCCCGTGTCGGCAGTTCAAATCTGTCCCTCGGCACCATAAATATCAAGGGGTTACGGATCACATCGTAACCCCTTGAGTTTTTATGTGGGCAATTTGTACAAGGATAGTACAAGATTTTCAGGTAGCACCCACCTAAGTGTTCCCCATAATCGGTAATAAAACAGACCGACCTCATTATTAGGCGTGCCCACATAAAAGCACAATAAGGAAGGTTGCCAAACTGGATAAGCTGGGCAAGAGATTATGCAGACAAGCTTGATCCTTTGAATGATGATCGATTCTGGGAGTTCAGGGATATATCATTATAAATCCCCATATTCCTGCAGCACCTCTCTCAAGTTCGTGCGCCGGTCGGTCCACCCCCAGCTTGCGGCGCAGGGCCGCCTGCACGTTTTCTATAGACTATACACCCTGACCACGGGCGTTGGCAATCTGCTTGCGGGTCAGACCCTCCTTCACCAAGGCGGCAACCGCACTATAGGCCGGGGATACCTCCCCTGGCAGGGATTTGCTCTTATGAAGTGGCTATTGGATAGAGGTCACCACGTCATTTTCTATATTAGCAATATTTGACAATAACTACCATTAACTGTAAAAAAAATGATAAGTAATTTTGTTTGGGAAAACCCAAAATACTATTGAAGAGGTGAACCCAATGGATGAGCCAGGCCATGTATTGACCATCGAAGAGCTGTCCACCTACCTGAAAATTCCCAGGTCAACGCTCTATAAACTTGTGCGTGAAGGCAAAATTCCCTCCCAAAAAATTGGGCGCCATTGGCGTTTCCGAAAAGAGACAATCGACCGCTGGTTGGATGAAACACAGACCGAGGAATCCAATTCTGGTGGTGAGGTGTGATGGCGGAACCACTTGCAGACCAGATAATACGGAAGATCAATCAAGCCGCTGAGCTCTATAATCGGCTGATATTGGTTGTCGCGCCGGCAGGCGCAGGCAAGACCACTGCGCTTCAGGATGTGCGGGATCGAACCGGCGCACACCGGGTCAACGTCAACCTCGAGCTTTGCCGCCAAATGCTGGAATTGACAGAACGTCAGCGGGCCCTGCAGCTGCCTCGTCATCTGCGGGAAATCGTCGACAATAGCGGTGATGAGATGATCCTGCTCGACAACATTGAAGCCATCTTCGATGTTGGCCTAAAACAAGACCCGCTTCGCCTGCTCCAGGGTCTATCCCGCAACAAGACCATTGTGGCCGCCTGGAATGGCTCCATTGTTGAAGATTTTTTGACCTATGCCGCTCCGGACCATCCGGAGTATAGACGCTATCCGATATGCGATTTTCTGATTGTAACCCCGGGGGTGAATACGTGAAATTTATAAGTTCCATTGCAAGGGAGCAGACGCGATGAAATACGGTGACCTGATCCAGTTTGAACCCATCGAGTCCGTCGTCCAACTGCGAGACGCCGACGAAGCGACTGCAGCCCGACAGCTTATCGAGACCTACGTCATCTCAGAGGAGATGGCGGAAAAGCTCGTGGGTTTAGTAATACCTCAGTTGCAGTTCGAGCAGCCCACCGACAACAAGGGGCTTCTGGTGGTCGGCAACTACGGCACTGGTAAATCCCACCTTATGTCGGTGATCTCAGGCCTTGCGGAAAATCCCGATCTCGCCGATAGTCTGAGCAATTCAGACGTGACGCATGCTGCCGGAAAAATCGGTGGTCGGTTCAAAGTGGTTCGCACCGAAATCGGCGCTACCACCATGGCGCTGCGGGATATCCTCGTGGCCGAGCTGGAAGAGCATCTTGCGGCTATGGGGGTGAGCTACAGCTTCCCGTCCGCGGACCAAGTGTCAAATAACAAACGCTCATTCGAAGAGATGATGTCCGCGTTTCATAAGGAGTTCCCAGATCACGGCCTGCTTCTTGTGGTGGACGAGCTGCTTGATTATCTGCGCACCCGCAAGGACCAGGAGCTCATCCTGGACCTGAACTTCCTCCGTGAAATCGGCGAGGTATGCAAGGATCTGCGATTACGTTTCATGGCCGGTGTCCAGGAAGCCATCTTCGACAGCCCGCGTTTTTCCTTTGTGGCCGACAGCATCCGGCGTGTGAAGGATCGATTCGAGCAGGTCCTAATCGCCCGCAAGGACGTCAAGTTCGTGGTGGCTGAACGGCTACTCAAAAAGACCAGCGAACAGCAGGCGAAAATACGAGAGTACCTAACGCCTTTCGGTAAATTTTATGGCCACATGAATGAGCGCATGGACGAGTTCGTCCGCCTCTTTCCAGTGCATCCCGACTATATTGATACATTTGAGCGGGTGACCGCCGTGGAAAAGCGCGAAGTATTAAAAACGCTCTCGCTGGCCATGAAAAAACATCTCGATCGGGACATGCCGAACGATCATCCTGGACTCATTGCTTACGACACTTACTGGAACAATCTCCGAGAGAACCCCTCATTCCGTGCCGTGCCGGATATCAAGGCCGTGATCGATTGCAGCCAGGTTCTTGAGTCACGTATTCAACAGGTCTTCACACGACCGGCTTATAAGGCTATGGCATTGAGGCTAATTCACGCTCTATCGGTCCATCGATTGACCACTGGCGACATCTATGCTGCCATTGGCGCAACGGCTGAAGAGCTTCGGGACGGGCTATGTTTATATCAACCTGGGGTTGAAGAACTAGGCGGTGATCCTGCGGATGATCTGTTGTCCCAAGTGGAAACTGTTTTGAGAGAAATCCATAAAACGGTCAGCGGGCAGTTCATTTCATCGAACCCGGACAACCGCCAGTTCTATCTGGACCTAAAAAAGACGGATGATTTTAATGCTTTGATTGAAAAGCGGGCCGAGAGCCTCGATGCCTCCTACCTGGACCGTTACTATTACGAAGCCCTGAAACGGGTCATGGAATGTACCGACCAAACTTATGTGACGGGTTACAAAATCTGGCAGCACGAGCTGGAATGGCTGGAACGGAAGGCCGCCCGTCAGGGATACCTTTTCTTTGGGGCTCCTAATGAAAGATCCACGGCTGTTCCGCCACGAGATTTTTATCTTTATTTCATCCAATATTTTGATCCACCACATTTCAAAGACGCAAAAAAACCTGATGAGGTTTTTTTGCGCATAACAAACACGGATGATGAATTCCGTTCTTCACTCAGAAGCTATGCCGCTGCCTTGGATTTAGCCTCAACTTCATCCGGCCATGCTAAATCGACCTATGAATCGAAGGCCACCAATTTCCTTAGGTACCTTGTGCAATGGCTTCAAAAGAACATGACCACTGCATTTGAGGTGACGTATCAAGGCAAGTGCAAATCTATACGTGAGTGGGCCAAACAGCATTCACTTAGAGACATGGCTGGTTTAGGACCTCATGAAAGAATCAATTTCAGGGACGTTATCAATTTCGTTGGTGGTATTTGCCTTGCACCGCATTTCGCGGATCAGGCACCAGATTACCCATTCTTTTCGGTATTGATTACCGGCACAAACCGGGACCAGGCCGTTCAGGACGCACTGCGTGCCATAGCCGGCCAGAACCGTACCAAGCAGGCCACGGCGGTGCTCGACGCCCTGGAATTGCTCGACGATGAACGACTCGACCCTTACAAATCAAAACACGCCAAACACATCCTCGGTCGGCTCAAGAAGAAAGGCCACGGCCAGGTGGTCAACCGCTCCGAGCTGATCCAGGATGACAAGGGCGTGGAGTACATGGACAAAGACCGGCAGCGGCTAGAGCCCGAATGGGTTGCGGTCGTCCTGGCCGTCCTGGTCTACTCGGGTGATCTGGTCCTCGCCATTCCGGGCAAGAAATTCGACGCCACCGGCCTTCCGCAACTGGCAGGAACCGGAGTGGATGAGCTCACACAGTTCAAGCACATCGAGAGGCCCAAGGACTGGAACCTTCCGGCGCTCAAAGCCCTGTTCGAACTGCTCGGTCTCACCCCCGGCATGGCACAGCTGGTTACCCAGGGCAAGGAAGAACCAGTTCAGCAGCTTCAGAAGGCCATCTCAGAGTCGGTTGAAAAGCTGGTCGTCCTGCAGCAGAGCCTGCAAAGCGGCTTGCTTTTCTGGGGTCGGAATCTCCTGGCCGAAGAAGAGGCACAGAAACTCCGCAACCGGCTTGATGAGACCAAGAGCTTTCTGGAATCGCTGCAAGCGTACAGCTCACCTGGAAAGCTCAAGAACTTCCGCTATGGCGCTCGGGAGGTGACCGCTCATCGGGACAGGCTCAACTCCCTGGCCGAGATCGAATCCCTCCAGGAATTGGTCGCTGATCTTGGTTCCACGGCCTCGTTCCTCTCTACCGGCGAGGCGGTGCTGTCCGCCGAGCACGAGTGGGTGGGCAAGATGAAGAAGGCGCGGGACGAAGTGCTCGCTCAGTTCGGTGATCCAGATAAAAGAGGCGCTGCCACCTTCCGCCAGCAAACCCAGCGCAAACTGGCTGAACTTAAGAAGGCCTATGTGCAGACCTACCTTGGAATGCACACCAAGGCGCGGTTGGGCGTGAACGATGACAAACGCAAGACCGGACTCATGGGAGATGAACGGCTCAAGGTGCTGCAGAAGCTCTCCACCATCGAGTTGATGCCTCGCCAGCACCTGAGTGACTTCCAAAACCGTCTGGCCGGATTAAAGAGCTGCTTTGCACTCACCGAGCAGGAGCTGGACGCTTCACCGGTGTGTCCGCACTGCAACTACAAGCCAGGGGCGGAGCCGCCTGCGGCATTTGCAGGAACGGTGCTGGACGGTTTGGACGACGAACTGGACAAGCTGGTGGCTGACTGGACCCAGACGCTGCTCACTAACCTGGAGGACCCGACCACAAAGGACAATCTGGAGCTTCTCAAGCCCGAGCCTAAAAAGCTGGTGAACAGCTTTATCAAGAAGCGGGAGCTGCCTGATGATATTGGCCAGGATTTTATTCATGCCCTGAGCGAGGTGCTTTCCGGCCTTCAAAAGGTGCCGGTCAAAATCGCGGACCTGCGAACGGCGCTACTCTACGGTGGTTCACCGATTACACCTATCGAAATGAAGAAACGGTTCGAGAATTACATGGATGAACTCACCAAGGGCAAGGAACCCGGAAAAGTTCGCATAATTTTGGAGTAAACGATAATGACAAGGTCAAAAGATGAACAAAAAGATTTATTCAAAACAAAGTTTGTCCCAGGAAAGCAAGGTTCCGGAATGCTTTTTGAAGAAAAATTTGTTGTTGACGATGATTTGGTGGAATGTCTGGGCATAACATTCGAAAACGATGAGAAGCGCCGCGAGGATTTTCTGGAAAAGCTGCGTGAGAAACTGAAGGACCCGGAGTTCCGCAAGATTAAGGGATTCCCCATTGGCGAGGACGAGGACATCCTGGCTTTGTCCGATCCGCCTTACTACACCGCCTGCCCAAACCCGTTCGTGGAGGACTTCATCAAGCACTATGGGAAGCCGTATGACCCAGATGTGTCCTACAGCAAAGAACCATTCGCCTCAGATGTGAGCGAGGGGAAGAACGATCCGATCTATAACGCCCACTCCTATCACACAAAAGTCCCACACAAGGCCATCATGCACTACATCCTCCATTACACCGAGCCGGGGGATATTGTCTTTGATGGTTTCTGTGGTACGGGAATGACTGGTATAGCTGCACAACTGTGCGATGATCAGAGGACTCTCGCAGCGCTCGGTTATACGCTCAAGTCCAATGGTGAACTTTTTAACGAGAACGGCAAGAGCATCGGAAGAAGGGGGTGTCGAAGAGCGATCCTGAACGATCTCTCCCCGGCAGCAACGCTTATCACTGCAGGTTACAACCTGACGAGATTCCCCGAATCATTTTCCAAACTCGCCACAGATTTGCTGAATAAATTCAACCGCAAATACGGGTGGATGTATCAGACCAAGGACACCAAATCAGGAGACACCTGTAATATCGATTTTGTAGTTTGGTCAGAGGTGTTTAGTTGTCCCCATTGTTCTGGCGAGTTGGAATTCTGGACACTGGCATACGACACATCGTCCGGCAAGATTATAGACAATCCCATTTGTCCGCACTGTTCTGCTGAAGTCTCAAAACGGGATCTTCTTCGACGCACTACCAAATACTATGACAAGGCTGTTGGAGCTACTCGCACCAAGCAGATTCTAAAGCCTGTTGAAATCCGATACCGGCACAGTGGGACCAAAAAGAAAAAACTTCCGGATGAAAACGACCTTCAGGTACTGACGAAGGTCGAGAAAATGATGGATGAGATCGACTATCCCACTGATCTAATGATGTTCACGCCTGAAGGCGAAGAATGGGGTGATCTTTATCGAGGCTATCATGAGGGCATCAGTCGGGCGCACGATTTTCATCTCATCCGGCAGCTTGTTGCATTCTCCATTCTCTGGAATAGCGCTGAAGATCTCCCATCAGAAGAAACAAAGCGTTTGTGGCGGTTCACACTTCAGGGCATCGTCGTGAGTTTCACTCGACGTAATAGGTTTCTCAAGAATGCATATTCACAGGTTAACCGCGCACTCAGCGGGACGCTGTATATCGGTTCGACTGTGAGTGAGCCGAGTCCAACCTATGTCCTGACCGGAAAGCTGAAGCGCTTTAAAAAGGCCATTCCAACGTCTGAACGCGGGAATGTCGTGACAACTCAAACACTGGCATCTGTGCTCGTTCCAGATAACTCAGTCGACTACGTCTTCATCGATCCACCATTTGGAGACAACCTCCCCTATGCCGAATTGAATTTCCTGTGGGAGGCATGGCTTCGCGTGTTCACTAAAGCGGCTGAAGATGCTGTTGTAAGTGGGACCCAGGATAAGAGTTTAGCGATTTACACGATGATGATGACGGCATGCCTGGAAAAGGTCTACCGGCTTCTTAAGCCCGGTCGTTGGGTAACAATCGAATTTCACAATTCGAAAAATGCCGTGTGGACAGCCATCCAAGAGGCTTTGGGGAAAGCTGGATTTATTATCGCTGATATCCGCGTTCTTGACAAAGGAATGCTGACAAAAAAACAGCTCAACGCAAATGCAGTTAACAAGGATTTGGTCATCTCTGCTTACAAGCCAAACGGTGGGCTTGAGGAACGTTTCAAGCTTATGGCCAGCACCGAAGAAGGTGTTTGGGATTTTGTCCGCACCCACTTGAAACAACTTCCTGTATTTGTATCCACCAACGGGATGGCGGAAATGATACCTGAGCGTCAAAGCCACCTGCTCTTTGACCGCATGGTCGCTTTCCACGTCCAACGAGGAACTACCGTTCCTTTATCTGCTGCTGAATTCTATGCAGGTCTGGAACAACGTTTTCCGCCGCGTGACGGTATGTATTTCCTGCCGGATCAGGCAGCCGAGTATGACAAGAAACGGATGACAGTCAAGGAGATGCTCCAGCTTCAACTCTTTGTTTCCGACGAGGCTTCTGCCATTCAGTGGCTAAAACAGCAAATCACAAAGAAACCGCAAACGGCTGGCGACCTGAAACCAAAATTCATGCAGGAGATCGGTGGCTGGCAAAAGAACGAAAAGATGCTTGAGCTTGATGTATTGCTTGAGCAGAATTTCCTGCGCTACAGCGGCAAGGGTGACGTGCCCAGCCAGATTCACAGCTACCTATCTTCGAACTTCAAGGAACTGCGCAATCTGGAAAAGGATGATCCGGCGCTCAATGCCAAAGCTAAGGATCGTTGGTACGTGCCTGATCCGAACAAGGCCGGCGACCTGGAGAAGCTGCGCGAGCGAGTCCTGATGCGTGAGTTCGAGGAATACCGCGAATCGAAACAGAAACGCCTGAAGATGTTCCGTCTGGAGGCCGTCCGGGCCGGATTCAAAAAGGCATGGCAGGAACGCGATTATGTCACGATTATCACCGTGGCTCGCAAAATACCGGAAAACGTCCTTCAAGAGGATGCTAAGTTGCTTATGTGGTATGACCAAGCAATCACCAGAAGCGGCGAGGACGCATGATTAAGCAATGGAAACTTTTCAACTTTAAGTCGGTACGTAACGAGACCGGACTGACACTGGAACCGCTCACGATCTTCGCCGGAGCTAATAGCAGCGGAAAGAGCACTTTGCTACAGTCTATCCTCCTAGTGGCTCAGACTCTAGCCCACAAGGTGAGTTCTCGCTCCGTGGTCCTGAACGGCGCATTCGCCCGTTTGGGACAGTTCGATGACCTCAGGACGGCAGAGAGCGACGCGGACCAGATCGTCATAGGCTGGACCTGCCGACCCTTCAATGGTTTTGTGAAATCTCACACATATGGATTCCCACCTCTGCCTTACCATCTTATGCGTGTCAGGCAATCAATCGCTGAAATTTCATGTGAAATCGCCTTTGATGCCAAGCACGGTGAGGCACAGCAGGAGATCGCCCAGATTCAGCCACTATTATTTTCCTCGCAGTTGTCAGTGAAAACGCGCGATCCAGAGTCTGGCGACCATAAATTTCACATTTCCATCCGTCGGTCCAGCACTCAAGACGACGAGTCAAAACGGAAATGGATTGACGCCGTGATGGAGGAAGATGCACTCGCTCGGAGCAGTCTGCATTATGATGTGGAAATTGATTCGGAATCATTTGAAGAGATTCAGGAGGAATTTGCTTCGGCACACCCCGTAGGTTGTGTACTTCGGCACTTTCTTCCTAATAGGTTAACTTTGGGCGTAGACATGGTCATGGAGGAAGCCCATGCGATCCTCAACGTCCTCGGCGGCGAAGGTTCACAAGGCTACCAGAGGCGGATGTATCTGGGCAGGCGGATAATCGTTCCAGCTCCCGTCATTGAGAGAATCTTGACGCTTGCGGACGAGATAGACGGAAATCATGATGTCCGAACGGCTTTGTCTCGCCGACTGGAGGAGCAGAAGCAGCTTAGCTTATTTGGCAAACAGCCGATCCCTCTGAAGCAACTAAACGAGGCCCTGCGAAGTTTGAATCCTCGAACCCGGGCAGAAATCCGTAAGAAGCTCACAGAGGATGATGCCTTCGGACAATTGGTACAGGAGTCGATCCGAGAACTGCGTGAGGGACAGATCCAAGAGCCAGCCGTTGTACCGTTCCATCTCCCTGATCATATTGCCAGTGCGATCAGGTATACCGACCAGTTTTTCTCTTCATCCCTTCGTTATCTGGGTCCCCTACGCGATGAACCTAAGTCACTATATCCGCTTTCGGCGACCGCAGACCCGTCGGACGTTGGCCTAAAGGGCGAACACACGGCAGCGGTGCTTGAACTTCATAAGAACCGTCAGGTAAGGTACATCCCAACATCGGCCTTTGTTGAGCCCGAAATTCGGTTGAAAGACGTAAGGCGATCTCTTGAAACTGCGGTCATCGACTGGCTCCAATATCTTGGCGTTGCCGAGCACGTCGAGAGCCGTGATAAGGGTAAATTTGGGCACGAACTCACGGTCAGCATTGCAGGTAGCAAGCGTCCACATGACCTCACCCACGTCGGGGTGGGTGTTAGCCAGGTACTCCCGATACTCGTGACCAGCCTACTTGCCGATCCCGATACGACCCTTATTTTCGAGCAGCCGGAACTCCACCTGCACCCTAAGGTACAAACGCGTCTTGCTGATTTCTTCCTGTCGATGACGCAGCTGGGTAAGCAATGCCTGATCGAGACGCACAGCGAGTATCTCATTAGCCGTATCCGATTCCGGGCCGCTGCTGCCTTGAAGTCAAATCCCTGGGTTGAGGCAGTGAAAGTCTACTTCGTGGAAAAGGGCGAACAGGGATCCTCCTTCCGAGAAGTGAACATCAACGAGTTCGGTGCGATCCTGGATTGGCCAGATGGTTTCTTCGACCAAAGCCAACGCGAGGCCGAGGCGATCCTTCGCGCGGCGGCATCCAAACGCAGGGCCAAGAAGGGCAAACAAAAGTGACAGCTGCAAGTGTTACTATCGATGCGGGAGTCCTTGCCGTGCCCGAACAGGACGAAGCGGAGGATGGCGCGCATCGATACGTCGAAACACTTTTGGACTGGGCGAAGCTTCTGGACGAGCCTTGGATCTCCATTTACATGAGTGAGCGGGCATCGGAAGCCCTGTTCATGGATGGGCTATATCCTCTGCGCGATCAGTTGAAGCGATTGTTCGACGCGCAAGGAATCGTTGAATACGATGTTCACACAGTGGCCACCGTTGTAGACCGCCTGCTTCAATTGACACCATCGTTCGAGACATTCTTCTCCATTCAGGACGTACTGACCGAGAACTTGACCCTGGAGCCAGACGTTTTGCGATTGTGCATTGGCAACGGGCTGCGCTCTGATTTAGCGCGGTGCGTTGTCTTGATCGCTATTCTGCGCACATACTGTCCGCAGGACGCACACGAGCATTCACTTATTTTAAGGAATGTGGACGGCAGAACTTTGCGGGTCCGCGCGCAAATATACGAGGTGGAACATAACAGAACCGACCTTGCTGTGCTACCCGACCATCCAGAGTATTTCGAGGGAGATGTACTGGTTTGTGATGACTTCTGCGGACTGGTCGAATGCTTGGACGAAGCTGCGATCTTGCTGCGAGCCAGAGACGACGAGGGCGTGGAAACAGCAATCCGTGTGGCACTCTACAAGTCACGCCTGGCGAATCGGTTGACCCCTAAATGGGAAGACGTTCCGCGCCACCGGATCGGCCGTTCCTTTCGTACCCTCACTCAAGCTTTTCGTCCAACAGAGCAGCTTGCTATAAGGGTGCTCCGAGCCATTGTAGAGACTCTGGAGGGAGCCAGCTTGGCGGATACCCATGCATTGCGAACCGGCCCTGGCGGTGGGGACCTCCAGCGAATGCGGGGCGTCGATGGGGGAATGCGCCGCGATATCGATCACGAATACCACTTACACTATTGGCAATGTGAGGACGGCTCGGTGGAATTTGCTTCCGTAGTAGCGCATAACGACTTTTCAATTCCGGAGTGATACAAACGTGCACGGAGAGTGGCGATACAGCCTTGAGCATCGACAACTTTGCCAGGTCATCGAGACCCAGACGCTTTGGGACGAGACGACCTGTCGGATATGGCTACCCGGCCTCGATTCGGTGGTCCGCGTCCCTGTGTCCAGACTCACCTCCTTGGAGGATTCAGTAACAGGGACCGCTGACGGTATCTCCTATGTCGCCTCCGCCGCACGCGTAGCCGAGGCCCTGACCCAGGATGTCTTGCTTGCGCCCATTGAATCATCGGTCATCCCGCTCCCGCACCAAATCAAGGCCCTGTCCCGCGCTACCTCCGGGGATCGGATTCGTTACCTGCTGGCAGACGAGGTCGGGCTCGGAAAAACCATCGAGGCCGGACTCATTCTCCGTGAGCTGAAGCTGCGCGGTCTGGTCAAACGGGTGCTGGTCATCGCGCCGAAGGGACTGTTGACCCAATGGGTGGCCGAGATGCGCACCCATTTCAATGAGGATTTCAGACTGCTTATCCCAAGCGACTTTTCGGCTTACCGGCGCATCGCCAAGGAAGACAACATCTGGCAGAGCCATCCGCAAGTGGTCTGTCCCATGGATTCAGTCAAACCATTGGAGATCCGGCGTGGCTGGTCGGCAAAGCAGGTGGCTGACTACAACCAGGAACGCTTCGAGAGTCTGGTTTCCGCGGGATGGGACCTGGTAATCGTGGACGAGGCCCACCGGCTTGGCGGTAGCACCGACCAGGTGGCCCGGTTCAAACTGGGTCAGGGGTTGTGTGAAGCCGCACCGTATTTCCTCATGTTGTCCGCGACCCCGCATCAGGGGAAAACCGATGCATTTCATCGGCTGGTCTCCCTGCTTGACGCCCAGGCTTTTCCCGACGTGGGCAGTGTGACGCGGGACCGGGTTCAACCCTATGTGATTCGGACCGAAAAACGCCACGCCATCACCGCCGAAGGAAATCCGCTCTTCAAACCGCGCAAGACGGAGCTTGCGCCTGTCTCCTGGGGAAAGACACATCGTGATCAGCAACTTCTATACGAGGCGGTCACTGAATACGTTCGGGATGGATACAACCAGGCCATGCGCGAGAAGCGCAGCTACATCGGGTTCCTGATGATCCTGATGCAGCGTCTGGTGGTTTCGAGCACGACCGCCATCCGCACCACACTTGAACGCCGTCTGGAAGCGCTCAAAGCTCCGCAGGAGCAGTTGCCTCTGTTCCCGATGTATTCCGAAGACGAATGGGCCGACCTCAATGGTCAGGAGCAGATAGAGACACTTTTGACTACAAGACTGAAGGCACTCAAAAACGAACGCGCCGAGGTGAAGCTGCTACTGGAAGCCGCTACCCGGTGTATGCGATCCGGAGCGGACGCCAAAGCTGAAGCGCTGCTTGACTGGCTCTACAAATTGCAGGCGGAAGAAGGCGATCCGGAGCTGAAAGCCCTGGTTTTCACCGAGTTCGTTCCAACCCAACAGATGCTTCAGCGATTCCTGACCGAGCGCGGATTCCCGGTAGTCTGCCTGAACGGCTCCATGGATATGGATGAGCGCAAGAAGGCGCAGGAAGCGTTCGCCGAGGACGCCCGCATCCTCATCTCAACCGACGCCGGGGGCGAAGGTTTGAATCTGCAATTCTGCCACGTGGTGATCAACTACGATATTCCCTGGAACCCCATGCGGCTGGAACAGCGCATCGGCCGGGTGGATCGTATCGGCCAGAAGCATGTAGTGCGTGCCGTTAACTTCGTTTTCGAAGATTCGGTGGAACACCGTGTCCGAGAGGTGCTTGAGGAGAAACTGGCCGTTATTTTCGAAGAGTTCGGCATCGACAAGACCGGCGACGTCCTCGATTCGGCCCAGGCCGGACAGATCTTCGATGATCTATATGTGGACGCGATTCTCAATCCGGAGGGGGTTGATGCCTCCGTTGACAAGGTCATCACCCGTTTACAGGAGCAGACTCGGGATACCCAGGAGAGCTCTTCCATACTCGGAGCCACCGAGGACCTGGAACCATCCGAAGCCCAACGTCTCATGGCGCATCCCTTACCCCACTGGGTCGAGCGGATGACGGTGAGTTATCTCAGGGCCTACGGTGGCAAGGCCGTGCGAAACCGTCGAACCTGGAATCTGACCTGGCCGGATGGCGAAGTGCTCACCAGAGTCGTTTTCAGCGGCAAGGAAGCCGAACAGGCACCCACCTCCCGGCATTTGACATTGGAAGACTCGCGGATTCGGGGCTTGGCAATGAAGCTGCCGCGATTTGCACCGGGACAACCTGTCTCGGTGATAACGATTCCTGGGATCACGGATGAGGTCACAGGGCTGTGGTCCCTCTGGCGGATTGGCATCGCCACCATGGACTGGAACCGCCACCGAATCATGCCGCTTTTTTTCGCGGACGGTGGAAAGGTCTTTAAGCCCACCGCTCGACATCTGTGGGACCGGCTGTTGAGTGTAGTGCCTTCTGTCCGGGAGCATCTTGAAATGGACGATGCCCAAAATGCCTTTGACCGGCTCTCGCAGATCGCCGAAGAGCAAGGCCGGTCGATTTATGACGAACTTGTTCAAGAACACCGTTCGCGCCTGACGCGCGAGAGGGAAAAAGGCGAATATGCCTTTACCGCCCGACGCAAAATCATCGAACGTATTGGCCTGCCTCAGGTCCGCGACTATCGATTGAACCTGCTCCGTCAGGAAGAATGCTCATGGAACGAGGAATCTGAGCGCAAGTCTCAGGTTTACCCGGTAATGGTGCCGCTTCTAATTCTTCGTGTGGAGGGTGGCGAGTGAGATCAGGGGATAAGTTTGTCAAAATCTACAATGAGTTAGCCATAGCTCTGCAAGAGGCGACGGCAACCCCCGATAATGTTCCTTTTTTTGAACTATTAGAAATTGCATCTAAATCTAAACCAACCATCCGCCGGAAAATCCCATTTCTAAAAAGTATGGGTCGGCTGCGAAATGCTATCGTACATGACAGACATTACCCAGAAGCCGTCATTGCTGATCCACGACAGGAGGTATTAGAAGAATTTGAAGCGATCTTAGAAAGGATCAAATCGCCCACTTTGATTATTCCTTTTTTTCAAAAACAGATCCTATTCTTTTTGCCAGAAGATCCATTAGGTAAGGCTTTGTCGCACATGCAACAAAATGATTTTTCTCAGGTTGTAGTACTTGTGGATGGGAACTATCGCATCCTATCGTCGGAAGGGATTGTACGGTGGGTGAGCAATGCTAAACAAGTTGGTCTTGCTGATGTCGAAGGAGCGACTATCAGAGATATATATGCGTATGAAGAGCAAACCGGTTGCTGCTATATGGGGCGAAATGAAACGACTGACGCCGCAATTTTAGCATTTGAGAATGCTATTTCTAAAGGCATTCCAAGGCTGCCTGCAATTTTGATAACACATAACGGGAAACCTACCGAGAAACCCATAGGAATCATAACCCCCTGGGACTTGATTGGCATTTCAGGTAACCAATGACTTGGCGCGAAAAAATCCTATCCGAATTTACTCCCAATGTCGCTCGGCTGACCCTGGTTGCCGATCCGGACGGCTTGCTCCTGGAAGAGGGTGTTCTTGCAGGCATACGCGAGCGCGGTTTTGAACTGATCCCGTTCGAGGATCATGTTGCCTTTCGCTATGCATACGAATCCAAATTTCGTTCCCTTTGGGACCAGGGTGAGCAGACAGATTTGGTGGTCGTGCTGCGTTCCGCGGCCAGCGACCTCGGTTGCCTGCCATACGATCTTTTACAGGCCGGCCGCAGATTGTCATTCAACCTCGGGGAAATATTCCCCAACCTGAGCTATCCCATTGTGACCGCCTTGGACCGTGGCGATTTGGATGCGCTCTACGAAGCCCAGAAACGACACACTTCCGGGGTACTTGGAAATAATGACACCAAGGATTTCATCTTACTACACGTTTTTGAAATCGTGCCGAAACTCATCCGGCAACCGTCCGATTTAATGCGCACGCTCTTGCGCCGTCACTACCGAGAGCAGCGCGTCCCTGCCTTGCTCGATGAGCGTTTTATGCAGGTTATGCGGCAACAGGGCGATTTTGATGATTGGCCCATCGAAACCATTATTCCTGATCGAGAAGCTTTTTTCGCTTTTCTCCAGGAACGCTGGCCCATTTTTCTAAATCGGTCGGCAAGTCAGGATAGCAAAAGCGTTAACGAAAACAAGCAACCTTTCGGTTTTGAATATCCCGGCCCTCCGGATTTGCCCTTTGACCATGACGACATCCGTGTCTACATCGACAACCTGTTTGTCGAAGGACTACTTGAAGCGGTCCCCCATGATCGGGCTGAATCACTCTCCGAGACCTGGCTCGCCATCGGAATCCGAACGGACGAGCAAGCGGATAGGACACGGCGCGTGGATGGCCTTCTCGATACATTGGCAGTCGACATCCCCAATGAGGACAGACGGCATGACGACTGGTTCCGCTTTGCCAAAACCTGGGCGGAGCTACAGGCTTTGGCACTGGAGTCGAATGCAGTGTTGCCGGAACTGGCGCGGCAGAAGATGGAGGCGCTTCAAGCTCAGATTGATGCTGCTCTCGTGCCGTGGCTGACAAAACGGTATGCAGGATTGGTCAACCTGCCACCGGCTCCGCCGGTCATGCTCCACCATATTCCCCGCTTCCTCTCCCGACATGTCAACGAGGCCAGGCACCACAAAGCGGCGTTTGTCCTGGTGGACGGTCTCGCGTTGGATCAGTGGATCGTCATCCGCAAAGAAATTACCAAGCAGCGAGTCAATTACCGCTTTCGTGAGAACGCGGTGTTCGCCTGGATACCGACCATCACCTCTGTATCGCGCCAGGCGGCCTTTGCGGGAAAGCCACCGATCTATTTCCCGAACAGCATACGCACCACCGATAAAGAACCGGCCCTATGGACGCAATTTTGGGTGGACCAGGGGTTGACACAGCAGGAAGTCGCATATGCCAAGGGGCTGGGGAACGGCACCTTGGAAAGCGTTGAGGAGATTGTTGCTCAGCCCAAGACGAGGGTGGTCGGTCTGGTTGTCGACAAAGTGGATAAGATCATGCACGGTATGGAGCTTGGCGCTGCAGGGATGCACAACCAGGTTCGCCAGTGGGCTGCAGGGCCGTTCTTGATGCAGCTGTTCGACTTGCTTCTGGAGAATGGATTCCATGTCTACCTGTCGTCGGATCACGGCAATATCGAGGCGTCAGGTTGTGGCAGACCCACCGAAGGAGCCGTGGCCGATCTGCGCGGAGAGCGCGCTCGAATCTATCCCGATCCCCTGCTGCGCCGTCAGGTTAAAAAACGGTGTCCAGACGCTCTGGAATGGCCGCCTATCGGGCTGCCGGAGAACTATCTGCCCTTGCTTGCCCCACCTCGCAAAGCGTTTGTCCGCAAGACCGAAAGCCTTGTCGGGCATGGCGGCGCTTCTCTTGAAGAACTCATTGTCCCTCTGGTTCAGATCGAAAGGAGGGACACGTGAACGGACGGAAGGCACAGATCGGCTTCAGCCAACGCATCCGACTCGAATGGTTCGAGCAGACGGCCAATTTGATGCTGGCCGGGAACGATAAGACCACAATCAATGACTCGCTCCAAGATCTGCTCCAGGACAAGGTGTCGGTCGGTGGAAAGTCAGTTAGGGGTAACCGGGAAAAGGTTATCACCATTCTGTTGAAGACCTGGCTTACCGTGCCTCGTGAATTGGAAAAGTTGCGGGACGAGGGTCTTAAGATTCTCCAAGGACTTCAACGCAAAGACCGAATTGCCGTTC
Organism: Desulfobacteraceae bacterium; assembly: GCA_014237395.1. GTDB lineage: Bacteria > Desulfobacterota > Desulfobacteria > Desulfobacterales > UBA5852 > JABZFP01. The sequence continues at coordinate 105,781 of JABZFP010000001.1, forward strand.
ACTGGGGCATGACACTGGCTGCTTATCCCTTTTGGGGTTCGGTCGCCATGCATACCGGTAGACTGCTGCGGCTTCAGGGAACAGTCGCTGCCGCACATGTTCAGCGGCGGGTCAAAGAGGATTACGGAGAACGCGAAACCGCGTCACGAGCCGCCCGGCGCGTGCTTCGATCATATATCGATTGGGGCGTTTTGAAAGAGACCGGCGACAAAGGCGTCTACGGCCAAGGGGAGCAATATCCGGTTGAAGACCCCAGGCTCATAGCCTGGATAGTGGAGGCATCCCTCCGCGTCAGGGTGAACGGATCGGCCGCAATAAAGGACCTGCTTGACAGTCCGAGCATCTTTCCCTTCCGATTGGCCTATATTTCAGCCGAACATATGGCATCGCTCTCGCCTCGTTTGAATATCCTGCGGCACGGTCTGGATGACGACCTTGTGATGATAGGGGATGGGAAATAGCCCGTCACAAATTGTTAGAGTTATATTTTTGAAATAGTTGAGAAAAAAGCCAAACCCATCGCGAGGTGGGGACGGAAAGCCACGGGTCTTAATAAGACAGCCGGGTTGCCAATGGGTATTTTTTAGCCGGATCCCTGGTTTTCTGGGAGATCCGGTTTTTTTATTTGTTTTGGTATGGCTGTGACCGGATCTGTCACACCCTTCTGTTATCATCCTGCCAGAAGTGGAGGTTGATCTGAACCTGACGCAGGAGGCTGATGTGGGTACTTTGGATGCAAAATCAGATGGTTCGTACATTATGGCGGGCAGAATCGCAGGCAGCGCTATCAATAAAACTGTTTTTTGGCCGTTGATCGGAGCGGTGGTCCTGCCGGTGCTTATCGGTCTATTCGAGCCCGAGGCCATCCGGCTGGTGTGGCAGTGTTTCTACTGGGCTGCTTTTTACTCGGTGCCCGTCATTATTTTCGGGGTGGTATACATGTGGGCGCACTCGGACGAGGGCTTTCTCGCCGTGCTGGGCAAATTTGTGCGACCGGTGCCGGCCGGGATGATCTACAATTCGGACCTCAAAAAGGCCGGCACGCCGGCGGTGACCATCAGCCTGATAGTTGCCAACACGCTCCTGTTCCTCTTAACCCCGGAGGAGGTCGTCGACTGGCTGTGTTTCCTGCCTTACAGCGGCGATCTCAGCGTACCGCACGTCCTGCTGACCACGGTGACGTGTGCCTTCTTTCACAGCGACTTCGGTCACCTGTTCGGCAACATGGTCTTTTTGTGGGCCTTCGGCGCCACCCTGGAGTCGCGCCTGGGGACCGGCCGCTACCTGGCCGCCTATTTCCTGTGCAGCATCATCTCCAGCCTGATCTGCCTGAACCTGCTGGTCATCCAGGTGATGGTCTATGACGAGCCGCTCCTGCTGCTCCAGTATTGGTCCATCGGCGCCTCCGGGGTCATATCGGGCCTGATGGGGCTGTTCGTCATTCGGTGTTATTTTGCCCGGCTGTCCTTCAGCCTGCCGATCCTGTTCAATCCAATTTTTTCCGTGCCGGTGCGGATCAACGGCATCATCTTGATCGGGTTCTTTTTTGCCAAAGATCTTGCCGGCAGTGTGGAGCAGATGGCTGACATCGAGGGCATGATCGACTACTGGGGGCACGTGGGCGGATTTCTCGGCGGCATCGCCCTGGCTCTGGTGTTCCGGCTGCAGGATGACGGAGCAGGGGAGGCCAAAGAGGTCAAAGCGGAACGGTTGTCTGAAACGGTGGGCGGCACGACCGAGGCCTCGGAACTTTATACGACCATTCTCGAAACCGATCCCGAGAACCTGACCGCACTCAAACACTTCATCAAGCTTCGCCGCTACAATGACGACGAGGAAGGCGCCTGGTTCGTGAAGCTTTTATTCGCCACTATGAAAAGGGATTTCCAGAGTGGGGTGCGGCTGGTGCGGGACTATTACCCGAAACACTTGAGCCTTCTGTCAGGCGATATCCTATTTCGTGTGGGAGTTGAGTTATACCAGTATGCCGATTATGAGAAAGCCCGATTATGTCTGGAACTGGCTGCAGGCAAGAACGGTCCCTGGCAGCACAAGGCCATGCTGATCCTGAGCCGCACTTACGAGGCCGTCGACAATCCGGATCGCGCCCTTGTCGTGCTCCAGGAGCTCTTGGCCCAAGGCCCAGAGGAAATCTTCAGACGTCAGGCCATGAAGCGGCTGATGGAGCTACAGCAACAGACAAATATCCTTTCTGTATCGACAAGCGCGGCATAAGGGAGGGTGAATGGTGATTTTCATGCTAGATATCAGAGGTAATGGTTTTAAGATCGGGTGCGGAAATAGTGCTGCAATCGTTAATGGCCTATAAAGACGAAAATATTTTTTATATTAAACCTAATAATGAGGTTGAGTGTAAATTTTTACCTATTTAAAAGTAAAATATTTGAAAGATTTCAATCTATAGATATGGCTGTGGCTGTTAAATGATTGATAATGTGCTATGCTTAAAAAAGAGGTCTGATCAATCAAGAGGGTGATACAATGGGTGAAAAGAGCAAATCAAATAGTCCTGAACTCGATAAGATTGCTGATCGGAAATCGATTCAGGATGAAGGAACCATCGCCGGGTCTTCTGACCAAGGTGGCGATGAATTGAAAGTTGTAAAAGCCTTACTTGAAAATGGTATTTTTCTTGAAGAAGAAGGAAAATCCGATGAAGCGGAAAAGGTTTATAATGATATAGCTAATCGTCTCGATAATAGAGAAACCTCTGTATTCCTATCAATAGTTTTAGGGGCCCGATATAATTTAACCCAGAAAATTAAATTGAATCGTCGCCAAAAAGAAGCGATTGCACTATATGATGACTTAGTTAATCGATTAATAAATAACAATAATTCAGTCAACATTGGGTTGATTATCCAAGCTTTGCTTAAAAAAGCGGCGGAGATTTCTGCAGAAGCAGAATTTTCTAAAGAAAGAGATGTTTTGAAAGCTATTTCAATCTATGACCATATTATGACACGCTATAGAAGGTACGATGAGACAGCTTTGCAATTAGGGGTCGTACAAGCTTTGATCGAAAAATTTTATCTTATTGACGAAAGTTATTATGATTATGTTGACGGAAGAAATTATGCTGAAGCCGAATCCATTTGCGATCTATTGAGAGAGATTGGATATAGTGACGAACTTGTCCTTCTTGACAAGGCCGCCGAGGCATTAATATTGTTTAGAAAAAAGACTATAATAGCTGGAAGCATAGCTCAAGACAGGAATGAAATTTTTCTGAATATTGCAAATACAATCTACAAAAAAGGAGTTTTGCTTGAAGAAGAAGGCCAAGAGGATCAGGCGATAGATGCTTACAATCGATTCATATTGCGTTTCAAAGATTCCGGTTTGTTTGCAGAACAAGTTACAATGGCATTTTTTAAAAAGGATCTTTTGCTTACAAAATTAAGACAATTAGATGAATCGACTGCAACCTATGACCTTTTGTTTCACGACATCAAAAGCTGTGATAATTTGACGATCCTCGAACTAGTTGCCAATGCATTGTTTAATAAAGGTGTATTGCTCACTGAATTAGGGCGAATAGAAGAGTCGATCGCAACCTATGACCTCTTGTTCCATGACCACAAAAACTGCGATGAACCGACGATTCTAAAGCAAGTTGGTTATTCTTTAATTAAAAAGTTCGATTTAATTGAATATGATTCACGACTCTATAAGCAGATTGGAGAGGAATTACTCTACATCGGCGATTTGCTTGGAGGTTGGGATGAAGATGATTCAATATGGATTTATGACTTCATGGTTAGCCGTTTCGAAAGTAGCCAGGTAATAGAACTACTCGAAATGGTAGCAGAAGCCTTGTTAAAGAAATCTATTCTACTTACAAAATGGGGCCAATTTGAGAAAGCAATAAGGGTCTGTGGGCAAATAATTTATAAGTTTGGAAATCGTAATGAGCCCATTTTCCTAAGACGAACCGCTGCCGCTATACTCAACAAAGCCGATGCACTTGAATTATTGGAAGAAAGAAAAAAGCATCAGGCGTCTACAAAACCCATTAGAATTATTGAAATTTAAAAATCTCGTCAGTTTGATTCTTCCCATTACCGTAACTGTGTACGTTAGCTATTAAGTTGTCGATATCCAACAATTCAACTCTATGCCTGAAAGAACGAAATGTAATTCCAAGCATTGACGCACATTCAGTTTTATTGCCATTTGTAATATTCAATGCCCGGATAATAATATCTCGCTCAACTGATTTTAAAAATAGATCAAGAGAATCCTTTTCAACCTTTTCTAAATACATAGAATCGACTGATTCATGTTTATTGCCGATTCCAAATTTCTCTATCCTGTGTCTCAAAGATCTAAAAGATATCCCTAATGTAATAGACGCGTCGGTTTTATTGTAATCTGCCTTTTCTAAGGCTTCTAAGATTAGATGTATCTCTATTCCGTTAATATATTGATCGATTGAAATTTTTTTAGAATTTTCTTTTAGAAAATATTTAGCAACTATTCCTAAGTGTCCTAGACTGTATTCTCGAATTTTCGACATGAACTCATTTATATCATAACCTAATAGCACTGCTGCATCATATTCATTAAAATTTGACCTATAAAGCGCATCTTGAATCTCCTTCGACTCTATTTTCTTTAGATGCAATTTTAGAGGGCCCGAGACAGAATCTATGTATTTTGTGGAGTTGTGTGATTGGTAACTGGATTTTAAACTGTCTTTGTCCGATTGCGTTAGGAGTGCCATTATTGCACTACATAATGCTCTGATTGTAACAGGATTTTGTTCTGGAAGGCTTCCGGTATTTTGATCGTTGTCAAATGGGTTTAATCCATCGGATATCATATTTATGATTTTAAGGGCTTCTCTTTTTTCCACGATAAACTATAGCCTCATGAAGAACTTAAAAGGTTATTTTTTGAAATGAAAATCTTAGCTAACAAAGGATTCCAAACGGCTTTTCGCCTCAATCTGGAAGGCCTTTTCAGAAAAATTATCAACAATCTGCATCAAGACAACTTTCGACCGATCACGATTCCCGATCCCTTCATAGGTATCACTGAGCAGCAGCATTGCTTTCCCCTGCCAAGGCCCTTCCATCTCGGAGGAGAGGTCCAAACACACACGGGCTTTTTGCAGATCGACATTGTGGTAGAAGAAACTACCTAAACGAAAGAGGGTTTCGCCTGAAAGACCAATCAAATATTTTGGCCAATAGTCCCGGACCAGATCAATCGCCTTGTTAAAATCCTTTTGAACAAGCAAAGGGACTAAGCGAACGAAATAATACATTTGGCGCTGTTCATCGTATCTCGCAAGATCCAGGAAATAAAGCAGTGCCTCCTCGTTCTCAGGTTCCTTTTCCAGTATTTCTTTGTAGAGTTGGGCAGCCTCCGGTTGACCTGCAAATTCATACCTCGCTTTGCCTGCTCGTACCTTAACGGCTTCCTCACCAGCCTCGTGATGAAATTTTAATACCCAGGCAATAATACAGCCACCTAAGAAACCGCCGACATGAGCCCAATAATTTATGTTACTTCCGTCAGCCATTTGTTCAACGCTGCCTGCGACATTTCTAGCAAAAAATAATCCCACAAAAAGCAACGCAGGGATTCTAAGGCGAAAGGAAAGAAAAGGAATGAACAGGATTCCTATTCCATATGAAACCCGAGAAAAATAACAACGCACAATAAACAGACCCATCACACCAGAAATTGCACCAGATGCTCCTAAACCGTGAATTTCGTAGATAAGGTCAGGGAAATCTAACACTACCCCTTGATAGAGGATCAAAGTGGTATAAAAAGTTTTTGCAGCAATTATGAAGGCGAAATACAACCAGAGGAAGCGTTCTGAACCTACCCGCGACTCAACTGAGGAACCAAATGCCCAAAGAAAAATCATATTGCCAAGTAAATGGTTGAAATCTCCATGTAGGAATGCCGAACTGAATACGGAAAATAGGTCTTGCGTGAAGGTTGAGCTATCAAGGGGGAGGAAGGTATAATGATCGACGATATGTTCTGGTAATGCAAAAAACAAAAAGGTGTTTAAGAAAATTAGAGATATAGTTACCCAAGGGTAAAATTTTTGTTTGAGGTCGCTACCAAAGGGCAAACCATCAGGAATAAGGCGTAAGTTTTTAAAAAAATATCCTGATGTTGCGCCGTTACCTTTGGCTAAATCTGCAACGGCACCAAACATTAAGGCAATGGGGAGAACCAGAAATGCGATATAAACGAAATCCTGGATGACTTCAATCCACTCAGGATGAACCAATCCAATAAAAACAGGAATAACGATCGCGCAGATCAATTGTCCCCAAAACGAAGCCTTAAATTTCAACAGCCGCCTTCCGCTAAGTTGTTGTTGGTCTTTTAATTGAATACTTAAAAATAAAAGCAATATATGTACCAATTAGGCCGGGTTAGAAAATGGATAAGATATCAACGGGATAATGCAGGTAGCGTTGTGAATATGCCGCAAGGGATGACGATAATTGGCAGTTCAGAGCCGCTATTTGTCAAACATTGAATGAAACCAGCGGGCAGCCGAAGCTGCTAAAGTAGATCGCATGGTATTCCATTCGATAGATGGTGACCATTATCATGAAGCCAAAAAGCTCTTTGTAGATAGGATTGAATCGGGCCGGCTTGAACTCAATTTGATGAAGCATCTTAAAGATATGGTTGAGATGGGGTTCCAGTGGGGAGTGAGCGACGGGAATTAACATAAAAATGGCGGACCGATTAGGGATCAAGACTTTTTACTTTGGTAAATTACCAAAGGACCTTGAAATATCAGGCAATGACCCACGCGCTACCGGCTTAACCAACTGGAGGTCAAGAAATGGTTTCTCAAGCTTATTTCTCAACGGAACAAGCCGCCACCTACATAGGACTCTCGCGTCGCACTCTGGAAGGATTCCGATGTCGAGGAGGAGGTCCAGTTTTCATTAAAGCCGGCCGCCGATGTTTGTACCGCCGTGAGGACCTGGACACCTGGGCTATGTCTCGACGCTGCGAGAGCACCTCCGATCCAAATTATAGTGCGCAATAGGTGTCCGCTATAGTAAAGCTCAGTATATCAGGTTTCCGCACAGAGATAGAATGGATTAGCATCGATGACATGGGTACATGAACCGATACGACTTTGCTCCAGATAGTGTTGCATGAGCTGAAGAATTGAAAGGAGGGCAAATTGTACTATAATTATTGCTGAGTTCACCACAAGCAGACCAACTTTATCCTCACAAGGTTTTTTGAAAATACAAAAATATGAGGCTATGAAATGAAATATGCTCCTGCCCTGATACTTAGTGTCCTCGCCTTTATAGTAATAACTGGCTGTGCAACAACCGAACAGAAAATTGATGGATTTTCAAACGGCTTTTATGCAGGCTTTGCAATCGAAAGAATATCTTTATTTGAATCTCACACTGTTGCGGAAATGAATAGTCGTAAGGCCGCAGCATACAAGAAATATAAAAGTGGGGAATCTTTTGCACCAAACACCCAAGGAACCGGTGGCACTTTCGATTCATTCGACAATGGTTATCGAAGCGGCACTGTGTTGGTCTTACAAATTATAGGTGAAATTAACGAAGCAACTAAAAAAGGAGACCAACCAACTCCATTGACAGATGAACGACTTTTAAAAGAGCTGAACAAACGGCTAAAAGTTTATCTCCGTGATAATTGATATAAATCCTATAATTTTCGGTCCTATAAAAAATTAAAAGGCTTCATGCTATATTGTCTGTAAATGCGGTTTGTTGAAAGCGATTTCCCAAAAACTGTAGGCTTCGGCAAACGCTTGATTTGCGAGGCATCAGAAAGTTCAGCCATATTTTGGGTTGTAGGCCCGATGCTCTATGCTAAGAGCTAAGCTATCCGTTCAAATATTCTCAGCTGAGATTTATTCGATTCGTTACGAAAGCAAGCGTAGTTAAGAGTATTATAGATGGTTAAAAATGCGATTTTCATTCCAAATTTTAAATTCCCTAAGGAAATGCGTAACTCGCATAACCTTTCCGGATCTATTTTAGTGTCCCCACTGTCCGGTTAAAAGCCATCTTAGCCGCTGCCAATGATTGGGAGAGATGATCCGGGCTAAGGCGTCTTGCACTATTTGTTCCTCCTGGTCTGATCCTGCACATATATGAATTGCACGAATATTCCCACTTTGTTGATCTATTTCCAATTGTGCCCATGTAAATGATTTACCATTCATAATAATACCCTTTCAATTCAGAATGTAACGTCAGCCCAGTCTGTATCTGGCTGTGGGCTTATTTTGATTTCAACGTCATAACCTTTTGTCAGTAGCCGGGTTGCCAATACGCCGGCTGCTTTTTGCCCAACGAAGTTCAGGTCATTATCTCCGTTGTTTTTCCTTTATTTTTGTTGAAGTTGTATATTGACCGCCTATCTCGAAGGGCGGCTTGAGCTACCTGGAATCATCTATTTTGGATTGCTACTAAAGGGGTTCTTTCACACCCGACACAATGTTTATATTTTTTCGCCATCCGCAGGCTTGAAACTTTTACATGTCGCGTACCAGTTTTCATAACTAAACGGACCTATCATCAAGGCGCTCAATATATTCATTTTGGTCCAAGACTACGCAGTCCCTGCATTCCCAGCTACTTCTGACCGTTGAAGCGGCCATATTCGAGTAGTAATATTTTTTCCCGAGTTCTTCTCCGTATAATTTAATAAACCATTCCAACGGATCGCCTCTTGTCTGACCAGCTTCAGCCATCTGATACAATACTGCATCCATGGCGTGATCAGCTTCCATATCGTAAGGTCCCATTCCCCTGAACAATTTTATTAAATATGCGCCTTCAATTTCATCGAAAGGAAAGGAGTCATCATCCAGCTTTTCAAAAGAAACAAGTTCACTTACATGCCTTCCACAGCACTCACACCTTTCATCAGTAGGAGGACCATTTATAAGAAGCCTGCTTTTTACAATGCTATTGTTGTCGGTATTCTTTGTTTTCATACTGTTCTCCTTTTATCCAATTTTATTATTTCGTTTACTTCGCTGGTCAAGTCCAGAAGTTAGAAGTCACTTTCATATCCATTCGCAGAATGCCATATCTATAGTCTGTTAGATCGATCACCTCAGGCTTATCGGTGTTGCTCTTGCTGGAGCTCCACGCTTTAACCCGTCAGTGAATATCAGGGTCTCCTCTGGGGGGAGGCCAAGTGTTCATGTCAAAACCCTTTTGCTCTCAAGTGGAATGTCCGCCCAATCTTTCCCGGGAAGGGGGCTGATTTCAATCCTGACATCATACCCAGTGGACAGAAGGCGTGTGGCAAGCTTCCCTGCGGCGCTTTGTCCGACTCGGTTAAAGTCGTTATCCCCGAAGATGATTACCCGCTTAATTCCTGCTGGCGGTTCAAATGCTTGCAGGATGCTTGAAGATACTGCCGCCCAGGTGGAGACCTTAAACCTTCTCTCGCAGGCCAAGGCCGTCTCTATCCCCTCTGCAATGCCGACGACCTCACCGACCTGAAAAAGCCTGATTGCCGATCCTTTGATTTTTCGTACTCCGGGCATAAGTTTCTTCGGCTTTTCAATTTGGGCTTTAATCCAGCTCTCTCCGTTTCTGGTGAGGTATGTTCTGTGTAATGTGTCGGCCTGGCCCTCGGGATTCAGCACGACGGCTACCATTGCCGGCATCTCTTGGGCGGTTTCCGGTTCGTAGCAGGAGGGGCAGTATCGAATGACGTTGGAGGGCGGGGCATAGTCAAAACCTCTGCCGCGCAGGTAGTTGTCAACCGGGCATCCCTCTGTGACAGGGGCCGATGCCTTCCATGTGGCAATCAGCCGCCTGCGGTTTGCCCTGCGCTTTGCCGCATCATCCTGGTGATTCTTCTTTGATGCTAAGGCGCAACCGCCGATAACGGTCCGGACACGCGCAGCAGCTTCAGCGAAATCACAGCCCACTACTTTCATGATCAGGGCAAAACCATCTCCTGCATGGGGATCGCACTGGTTACAAAACCAACTCCCCGCCCCGTTTATATCGTCAAAGCGGAAGCGGTCTCGGCCGCCGCAAACGGGGCAGGCCTTGTGCTTGCCGTCGCCGACATCGATCCCAAGTGCTGCGAAGATATCTGGCCACCGTCCTTTGGCATCCTGGCGGACGTCGCTATGCATGACGCGCCTCACTGGTCCGCCTCTTAGCGTAAGCGTATTTGATGTTTAGGTGAGTGAGCCAGTTCCTAAAACCACGATCCGGCTCGACTTGTGGAGCATCCTCCATCCCGCGAGGCCAGGCGCCAAACTTTTCCTGGTACTTGTGGGCCGTCCATCCCGGCGCATATCCCTTTTGCTCACGGTGGCACTCTAGCATCCCAAAGAACCGCCGCTTTTCCTCAACCGTTGGGGCCCGCTTCAATCCCTTGACTTTGACGAGATCCGCTTGGATGGCGGCGATTTTTTTACTGTATTGACGGACTTCGGTACCGCATATCGGGCATCGGGGGCCGGTGAAGGCGGCACAGCACATTTCACAAGTGAGGATGATCTTGTCCGCCTTGCTACGGTCGGATTTATTCCATGCCTGTTTCTTGCCGTTTAGTGTCCAGGCGACCGGATCATCGATAAAGCCATGATTCGCGATGCAGCCGGAATGATCGATCAGGATGCAATCGGTTTTCCCCGGGTATGTCCGAAGTCCGCGGCCGGCCATCTGCAGATAGAGTCCCCAGCTTTTGGTTGGTCTAGCAATTACGATGCAGGAGGCCCCTGGGTAGTCGAAGCCCTCAGTCAGAATGCCCACGTTCGTTATAACCTGGGTTTCTCCGCGTCGAAGTCGGCCCAGGGTTGCGGCTCGCTCATCTTTGGGGGTGTGCGCGTCGAGGTGTTCGACAGCAACGCTTCTGCGCTTGAACACTTCTTGAATATTGCGGGAATGCTTGACATTGGTTGCGAAGACGATCGTTTGCCGTTCGGGGGCTATCCGAGCCCAGTTCTCGAAGATATCACCAACAAGCTTCGGCCGGTCCATAACGGCGCCAAGCTGTTTTTTGTCGTAATCCCCCGCAACGATCTTGATTTTTTGCAACTCGGGCCTGTGGGGCGCGTAATAGACCATCGGGACCAAATAGCCCTCACGGGTGAGTTCAACTATGCCAGCCCCCTGTACGATTTCCTCATAAAGTTCGCCAAGACCACGGCCATCGGAACGGCAGGGGGTAGCAGTCAATCCAAGTACAACTGCTTTGTCCATGTAGAGATCAAGGACACTCGTATAGCTGGGTGCGATGGCATGATGTGCTTCGTCGACAACGACGACGCTCGCCCGATGGAACCAGACGTTGAATTGGGGGTCATCAAGCGCAATCCGGCGGATATAAGTCTGTATAGTAGCAATCTGAATAGGCCTCCCCAAATTTGATTTTTCGCCGGCCATGATTAATCCGACCTCGTGACCGAGGCCGAAAGCCTCGAACCGCTCCCGCGCCTGATAGGCCAACTCCCGGCGGTGAACTAAGAAGAGGACCGTGTTCCCCTTCTCGATGGCCCCAGCGCAGATTTTGACCGCTACAATAGTTTTGCCGCCGCCTGTCGGCAGAACGATCAGTAGGCGGCGCCGACCAAAGTAAACCGACCGGCGGGCCCGCTTCACGATGTCCAGTTGATAGTCCCGGAGCTGGATCGCCGGCGTTTGGGGAAATGCCTCTAACTCTCTACTACAGTTAAACAATGTACTATTCTTTTCCATGGATGGGAGTCCTTACGGGAAGGGTGGGAAAGGAAGGGCTTGGAAAGGATAGGGGTATATGCGACTTTATGCGGGTCGCTATGCGGTCGCATTGCTGTAGCATTATTTCTTGTCCTTTCCGGCCTTGGCAGCCTTGCCTTCCCATCGTGCTTCGGCTGCTTTTTTGGCTGCTTCGCTTCTCTTTTTCGCCCCGCATGCCCAGCCCTGATGCTCCTCCCAATCGTGCAATACGAGCGTCCCGTCTTCCGACTGGTCAATAAAGCCGACACTGATTAACGCTTGGGTGAATTTATCGGGCTCGCCGTCCCATCCTGCTACGATCTCGATGTCTGTTTCCGTCCAACCTGTTAGGACACCCTCGGGTCTGCTGAGCGCTGCCCCTATCCAAAGATCGACGAGGTAGCCCGCTGAGGGATGACCCAACAAGCGGTCAAGTTTTTTTCGCTTGCGGTGGCCTTTGAAGCAGATGCTTACGCGGATGTCGCTATTCACGTCACTTTGTCCTCTTCGGCCCAGGCCTGGCGGATGAGTGCGAGAAGAAGCCTGGTCATTACAGGGCCTCTGCACGTGCTTCGAGCCACTTCACTATCTCGCTCACCGGATAAGCTACACGACGGCCAACACGGATACGGCCCTTCGGTCCAAGACCGAGGCTGTCGAGGTTAGCCAAGTAGCCGCTGCTGATGAGCCCACCGGTGAATTTGCCTATTTCTGATCGTGCTACAAAGGCAGATGACCACTTTTCAGCGAGGGCGGAGAGGTCGATGTTAGATGTCGAAGCCATTACTCGAAAACCTCCCGTCTTCTACAGCCAAGGATTTCAGCGACGACTTCTTGTTGGTGCAAGGTGAGTTTTTTTTCACCTCGAACAGTTTTAATGAGGTGGGCAACGGGGATTGCCGTGACGCTGGCGAGGTCTTCCAAATTCAGGCCGCTTTTTCCAATGGCCCGGATGAGTTTTATGCGGGGCTCTATTGCCATGACACCTCCTGATGGAATGTTGTGTTCATTCAGGAGGGATATAAAATACTGTTCGAGGGGAATCACCCCGAACAATTATGATGGGATTTTTTTGGGGTGGTGATCAGGTAGGGTCTTACTTCGAGGGCGAGTCTTTCAACTGCTTCTCAATAGCTCCCAAGGTGTATTTGCGTTCTTCAATTTCCCATAGATAATGTTGAACGATTTTAGTTATAAACCGCATAGGATCGTTCCGTTTATAGCTGAAATCTATTGTCCCATTTCTACTGGTAAGTTTTGAGAAACCTACTTCATGCATTGCTTCCTTAAGTTCTGCACGGCTTTCAATCGGTGCAATGCCCTTTTTGGTTCCCTTGATTCGCAATCGAGGCCAAATTTTATCCTTGAATATAGCGATGTCTGAAGAAAGGCCACGAATCCTTTTTATAGCATCTTTGCTTAATTTACCTTCGCCGGGGGTGCGCCCAGGGCATAGACCAATTTTTTTGGCTTGCCATCCTCGGAAAGTTTTCGAGGACTCATAGAAAGGCTCATGGTGGTCTTTTTGCTCAATTTCCCATCGGTTGTAAAGATTATCCAAGGTTCTATCAAAATCCTTCAATATTTTCTGACGACGGTGTCTAAGGTCAATGATAATTATCCTCTCTGGCCCCTCCAGCTTGGTAACCTTTTCATTTCCTGATTCATAGGAAAATGAGGCATCATATCCAGCATTCGCAACTCTTACGCTTGGAGGTGAGAAAATGTGCGGGAAGATGCCTTTCAGGTCTTCAGAAAAGTTTTGAGCTTTTCCTTCAGGATCGAACGCCTTGACAAAGTCCGAAAAGGGCCATTTGATAAGCCATAAAAGACGTTCGATATGCGGATTTAAGCCAAAGGCTTTGAAAGCGTCTGACAGTTCACTTGACCAAAATTTTGGAATAGGGCGGGTCGGCTCGTCGCCTTCGGCTGGTGTAGGTGATATGCCAATGAAATCGGATGGGCAGCTTTTAAACTCCCGAAAAAATGTCTGATAATCAGGCCTTTCTTTCAATTTGCCAAGCTCATCGGTGGCTTTTTTCAGCTTCATCAACTGATTTGACGCGATGAACGGAAACTCATCAATTGAGTAAGTTCTTTTTCTACGTTTCATTCGGCGGCGCCTCCTGAAAATATCCGGGGAAGGCGGTTAAGGATAAGCGCTTTTCGCGCTGCAGACTCTATCCCCGGTATTCGGTTATTTTGCCTTTCCTTTGAACGGGATCACATTCCCACCGTTTTCTTCCTGCTCTGCCAACATGGTATCGTGAAGGCTTGCAAGGGCGCTCGCCTTCTTGTCCTCATTAGCATGGACATAACGCATCGCCATTTCAACGGTCCGCCATCCCATGACATCCATCAAATCCCGGAGGTTTAATGTCTTTGCGAGTTCGGTTGCCACGGTGTGACGAATGTTGTGAAAGCTTATCTTTTCCCTCTTGGAGCGGCCGTTATTCAACTTCAAATCGGCTACAGCGGCCCGAAAGGCAGGGGGCGCCTCCTTGTATGGCTTGCCGTCTTTACGCAGGAAAACGGGCTCATCAAGCGGCCCCTCGGTTATTTTTTTCAAAAGGTCGTTGATCGGCGGCGTCAATTTCAGATGCCGCACATCACGGTTTTTGGTCTCAGGGAAAATCAAAACCATGCGGCTGCGGTCGATGTCGCGCCATTTCAGATTGAAGCATTCTGAGGCCCTGGCCCCGGTGAGGAAGGCAAAGCGGGTGATCCGCCAGGCGTGCGAGTCGGTTGTTTTCAATTTGGATAGGATCGCCTGGGCTTCCTTTTTGCTGATAACACGAAGCCGGCGGTTGCTGCTTCCGGGCCCGGTGACACCGATTCGCTTCCCGGATGGCGGTGGCATTGTGACAAGGCCCCGGTGGTAAGCGTGTTTAAGAACCCGGCGGAGGGTGCCGGTGACGTATTCGAGTGTCCGCAGTGATTTCCTCGCCGCAGTAAGCGTTTCAACCAGCAAATCCCATTGCAAAACATCGATTCCCCTGATAGGCACCTTGCCGAGGGTAGGGGACAACCATTTACGAAAGTGGGATTCTTCCTTTTCGGCGCTCGACAGCTTTTTGATCCGCTTGGCGTGTTCGTAATAGGTGGGCCAATAATCATCGAGGCTCAATGCCTCGGCCTTTTCTTTGAGTCGGGCTTGTTCGCGGGCGTGTTCCTCAAGCTTTCGCTTCTCGGCAAGGGTTTGGGGCCCCTCGCCGGATTTGTGGTTTTGCTTTAGTTCATTTAGCAGGTCATAGGCGCCGGCCGCCGTGAAGCCGCGGGTGGCCCACCCCACGCCTTCCTCTTTGCGCTTGCCGTTGAGCTGATAGTAAATGGCGAAATATTTATCGAACTGGATACCCTTTTTGCGGGTGGGGTGCTTTTTGTAGCGCACCCCCTGGAAGCCGGCGTTGAACCATTCCGTGGCCATCGATCCTGCCCCTCTCTCCAGCTATCTAGTCCATAAATAGTCCATGAAAAACAGATTAAACTATGTGTTTTTAAGTGATGAAAACTGAACATGAGTACCATCATAAATAACTGAAAGGCAATAGAAAAAAATATAATTTATGGACTAATATTAAGTCGTGTGAAAGTGGGGTTTTCTAGACTTAAAATCCCTCGGTGTAATACACCGTGCCGGTTCGATTCCGGCCCCGGGCACCAGCTGGTATAAAACCACCCACCTCATCGTTTTGCCTTTCATGACCACTATCCGGTTACTGGTAATGCTTTGTTGAACAACAGTACGCTTGCTGTTGCGTTCCTTTAGAACGTGCCACCTCCGGATAATAATGCGGGTCCGTGCTGATAGTTAATTCCATCGTCCTCCTGTCGAGCAGCACTATTTCATTCTGGGGCTTGACTAGGACAGCGTACCCAAACTACGCTCAATCCCAGTCATGGCAATTAAAAACAAATACATCAAACGTGCAAAAATTACAGAGGTGAAATTTAGGCAGCTAATTAAGTTA
>JABZFP010000006.1 GCA_014237395.1 Desulfobacteraceae bacterium
TTAAGCTCTTCAGCGCCGATGGTACTGCACGGGAGACTGTGTGGGAGAGTAGGACGTCGCCGAAAATCTCTTGAAAGCCCGGAGTCCAATACCAATCATATTGGCTCCGGGCTTTTTTTTTCGTCAGTCAGGGGAAGATGTCAAGACACGATCGATGGCTTCGGCCAAAAGATGTAACTCAAGAGGTTTCATTAAAACACGATTAAAGACCTTTGACAGATGAGGATCGGCAACAGGCTGGTCTTTGTAGCCCGTACATAGAATGATCGGCATGGCCGGGCGAATCGCTCGCATTGCCTCCGCTAGTTCCACCCCGGAAAGTCCCGGCATGGCCATGTCCAGGATGGCGACGTCAAATGCTTCCGGTTTCTCACGGAAGGCGGCTAAAGCCCTTTGACTATCCGTGAATGCGGTTGGCTGATATCCGAGATGGTGGATCATTTCTTTCATCATTTCAATCAAATCCGATTCATCATCGACCAAAAACACCTTCCCGTTTCCCATTGTCAACAGCGGTAAAGTGTCATCGTTATCCGGCGTGGCATCTTCGGCCAGGGGCAGGTAGACCATGAACCGTGTCCCCTGCCGCTCGATACTTTTGACCTGAATCGCACCGCCATGGTTTTTGACGATGCCGAGGGTGACCGACAAACCAAGGCCCGTTCCCTGTCCCTTTGCCTTCGTCGTAAAATAGGGGTCAAAAATCTTATCTTCGATGCCCAGGAACATACCGTGTCCTGTATCGTTTACCTGAAGAAGTAAATAGTCGCCTTCGGGCAGGACGATATCCATAAATTGCTTGGAAGAATCGAAACGGACGTTGTCCAAGATGACGGTCAGTTCGCCTCCTTCTGAACGCATCGCATGCACGGCGTTGCTGCAAAGATTCATGAGTACCTGATGAATTTGGCCCGGGTCAACCGTCACCGTGTCCCGTTTTGTGCGCGCATCAATCTTGATCGTGATATTGGCGGGTAAAGAGGCCTGAAGCAGCTTGATCACTTCTTTTACAATCAGTCCTGCGCGAAACGGTTTTGGTTCAATTTGTTGCGGGCGGCTAAAAGAATGGATTTGCTGAACAAGTGCTTTGGCGCGGTGGCTGGCCTTGAGAACACGGGCAATCTTTTTCAGCGCATCCGGTCGATGCTTAAACTGATATTGAAGAATTTCGGTATACCCGAGTATGGCCGCCAATATATTGTTAAAATCGTGTGCAATGCCACTGGTTAGCGTTCCCAGGGCTTCCATTTTTTGGGACTGGAGCAACTGGGATTCCAAACGGATCGTATCGGTGACATCCCTGAAACTGAATACATAGCCGTTAGAGTGATTGTCATCGCATTGAAGGGAATACGCCGTGACATCCAGAACCCTGCCATTCCGGCACCGAACGCGCCATGATTTTTCGCTTGACGATAAGATCGATGGCTTGTGGATCGCCTCAGGTATTGCCGAATGTGAGAGGTATGGGGACAACCGTTCCTTCAGGGTAACGGCATGGTCCCGGGAGGGGAGATCATCCGTGTGAAGGAAGAGCTGGTGAAAGCGGTTGTTTATCTGAGAAATGTGGCCGGTTTCGTCGATCACGGCGATCCCGCTGTCAGTCGATTCAAAAATCGCGCGCAACATGGCTTCACGGTTTTTAAGTGTGTTCTCGGCACGTTTGCGTTGTGAAATATCGGTCACCATGGCGAAAGAACCCGTGAAGCGTCCTGCTTCATCATAAAGCGGTGAAGAATTGAACTGGCAGTGGACCGCGGTACCGTCGGGACGCAGCAGGATGTTTTCATATTGGCTGCGCTCACCGTGACGACGTTTGGCGAGTTGTTCTTTAAATATGGCTTGATGGGCAGCGTCGGTGAATTCATATAACGGATGACCGATGATTTCCGTTCGCGTGCGATGGAGCATGGCACATAGTTCGGCATTGACATTCACCCCAACCGCATGGGGATCAATTTCCCAAAATCCCTCGTTGGCGGTCTCGAGAATCATGTTCAAACGGTTTTGATTTTGACGAATGGTGCGTTCAACGCTCCTGCGACGCATAATGTTGGACGTCAGATAAAAGATGATGGCCAGCTGCAATATCAAACCTGCTATCCCGGCCCATACCGCATGTCGATACTGTTGGTACAATGATGGCGGTTTGTTAATGATGATGCTATCGGGGGGCAATTGTTCCGGCCTGATTTTGAAAGCCGCCATTCGCTGATAATCGAACATATAGCGATTCGGGCTTTCCGTAATGATCGGCAACTGGTCCACCGGCTCGCCATCAAGGATACGCAGCGCGAGCTTGCCGGCGGCTTGCCCCTGGAAATAGCCGCTGGTCAGCAGACCGCCGATAATCCCGTTTTCCAGGCTGAAGTCCCAAGCCCCATAAATGGGAACCGGACAATTCCTGGCGATCTGTTGAATACTGTCGTCGTATTCAAAAAAACGGCCGCTTTGGTCGCGAAAGAAAAATGTATGAAATACAAGATCGCCCTCCGATAGGGTCCTCAACGTTGCCAAGAGATCCGGCATGCTAAGGTTGTCGAGGAAGGTGAAATCGACGCGGTCCTTATAGCTTGGGACAATTTCATCCAAACGATCCATCACCCGAAGACCGGTAGGGGTGCGGTCATTGATGATATAGAGGGTTGTTGTCGCAGGATGAAGGGTTAGTGCCAGATCGATGCCCGCACCTAAATCCGCTTCTTCATTAACGCCGGTGAATCCCTTTAGATCGACCAAATCTTCCTTACGAAGAAAATTGAACCCACAGAAAACAACCGGTGTACCTGGGAAAACGGTGCGTCCGCGGCTTGCCATGAACTGAACCGCATTATTATCCGAGCAGACAATCACCGCAAAGCGAATGCCTTGGAATTTCTTTTGGTAGAAGGCGGCCAGATCTTCGTCGTAATTGGGTGAGGCGACACGTTTGGTATCCATATACTCCACATGCAACGCCAATGGGACGCGGCTTTGGGATAAGGTGTCGTCCAGGCCTTTGGTGATATCATCGGTCCATTTATAACCGTAATGGTAGGAGTGCAGAATCAGGATATCGGTAGGCGAGAGAGGGTCAGCATGCCCGGGGTGGGAAAGAAAAAATGACGCAAGCACCACGGTTACAGTGATACCGGCAGATCTGAGCCACAAGCGTGATGGTTGCAGAAGCTTCAGGGAAAAGCGCATGTTTATGTCCGGTGAAAGATAAACATAATGTTCGATTAACTTACTTTTACCATGAAGAGGCAAAGGCCGCAACGTGAGTGCCGCCCCTGTTTGTCCGCGAGGATTTGCTTTTGATACCGGCATATGCTACCTGATAAAGCGTCAGCATCCGGTAAGCACACGCGCCCGGCCATAGTTCACGGGACATCCCACCACCGCTATCATCGTCCGTTTAAGACCGGAGATTGGGTTGCTGAAGAGCCTCCGAACCAACATTGCCCTTAATCTGGCGGTTTTGCTCCTGATCGCCATGTTATTGATCGATTTGGTCGCGCTGTTCGTGACGCAGGAGATGCTTATTGCCTCGCGCGCGGAAAAAGGGCGGGTTCTGATGGCCGCGCTCTCGACGCATTTGATGCCGGCACCTTCAGGCGATGGCAATTCGTGGCGCATCGCAAATCATGCCAAAATCAATCCATTGGTGGAATCGGCCGGTGCGCTTTGTTTTTCGGCGGTAACCCTTGAAGGGCAAAAAATAAGGCAGGCCGGCCTGGGGTGCTTAAAAGAAGCCCCGATGGGCGCGATGGCATGGCAAGCGGCAACGACCGGGGAAGAGCGCCTGCAAACATCTGATTTGATTCGCGGGATATTCTGGCATCAGCCCGGTTTCCTTTACTTGGCGGCGCCATTAAGGGTCGAGCGGAAGATCGTGGCTGGTGGGTGTGTGTTGATGTCGTTGGACGACATCTACGGTCAGATAGGGCGTTCCCAGCACATCCTGCTGATTTATGCCCTGATCAATACAGCGGTTTTGACGATGCTGGGAATCTATCGTTTAAACAACATTACGGTCAAACCGATTCAACGCTTGGTTAAACGGGCTGAAACCTACCGTGATCTGGATGACAATGTGTTTTTGTTAGAAAAAGAAGACAATGAATTCAGCCAGTTGTCAAAGTCGTTGAACCGGATGCTGATGCATCTATCCCAAGATAAAGATAAGCTGCAAGATTCCGTCCATTCACTGGAAAAAGCCAACCTCGATCTTGAAAAAGCACAACATGACTTGATACGGGCTGAAAAACTCGCATCGGTCGGCCGATTGTCGGCCGGTATTGCACACGAAATCGGCAATCCGATCGGCATTATCAAAGGGTATCTGTCCCTACTGAATGATAACACCATTCCGGCGGAAGAAAAGGCCGATTTTATCGCACGGACAGAGCATGAAGTTGAGCGAATCCATTCCATTATTCAGCAGTTGCTTGATTTTGCAAGACCATCCGGAAAGGAACAGGCGGTCATATCGGTCCATGGGATACTCATGGATTTGGAGGAAGTATGCCGTTTTCAGCCGACGCTGGCCTGCATCCGCATCCAATTACGCCTGGAGGCCCGCCGGGATGACGTCAGGGCCAATGCCCAACAGCTGCGCCAGGTGTTTCTCAACCTTGTGCTGAATGCCGCGGATGCGGTAAGGGATTCCGATACGGAAGGCGAGCTTGCGATTCAGACATCCCTCCAAGAGGTGGCCAACCCGGGGGATAAAGACCCGGCGCACCTTGTGGTGCGATTCATGGATAACGGACATGGCATTTCAGACGAGAGCATGACCAACATTTTCGACCCTTTTTTTACGACCAAAGCACCAGGAAAAGGGACTGGCCTGGGGTTGTCGGTGAGTTTTACCATCATTGAGGGATTGGGCGGTTCCATCAAGGCGGAACCCAATGAGGACGGAGGGACATGCATGACCATCATGCTGCCGCTGGCTGAAAATGCAACGGAAAACTAAGATGAGCACATCACAAGAGCCCAAAACACTTTTGATTATCGATGATGAAGATAATATGCGCCACATGCTGACCGCGCTGTTGCGAAAGTCAGGCTATCGCATCGACCTCGCTGCTGATGGCGACGAGGGGTTGGGAAAGGTCAAAAGTACCGCATACGATTACATCCTGTGCGATATAAAAATGCCCCGCAAAGACGGTATGACCTTCCTAAAAGAGGCCCGTGCGTTTGTCGAGTCGTCAACCGTGATCATGATGTCGGCCTACGGTACGATCGATATGGCGGTTGAAGCCATGAAACTGGGAGCGTATGACTTCATCTCCAAACCCTTCAAGCCTGATGAAGTATACCTTTCCCTGAAGAAAGCCGAGGAGCGCGAACGGCTGAAAAAGGAGAACATTCGTCTCAAGGAACGGATTCAGGAGATCAGTGCGGATTTTCAGTTTGGCAACATGATCGGTAACAGCCGATCAATGAAAACGATGTTTCGGCTTGCCGAGAAAGCCGCCCAGTACGACACGACGGTTTTGATTACGGGTGAAAGCGGGACGGGGAAAGAACTGGTGGCGCGGGGCATTCATTTTGCCGGTTCGCGGGCCGCGGCAAATATGGTGCCGGTCAATTGCGGCGGCATCCCGGAAAGTTTGCTGGAAAGCGAGCTGTTCGGCCATGTCAAAGGCGCGTTTACGGGTGCCGATCGGAACAAGAAGGGATTGTTTCAGGAAGCGCATGAAGGCACCATTTTTTTGGATGAAATCGGTGAACTGCCGCTTTCTTTGCAGGTAAAGCTTTTACGGGTTCTGCAGGAAAGCGAGGTTCGTCCGGTTGGCGGTGAAAAAACACGCAAGGTCGATGTCCGTGTCGTGGCGGCGACGGCCAAGGACCTTGAAGCGGAAATGCGGGCGGGCCGTTTTCGGGAAGATTTATTCTACCGCTTGAATGTTCTGTGCATCCATCTGCCGCCCTTGAGGGAGCGCACGGAAGACATTCCCCTCCTCTGTCGTTTTTTCATCGATCGCTTCGTCAAACAACTGAGCAAAAAGATCGAGGGCGTGTCGCCCGGTGCCATGACCCTTCTGATGGACCACAAGTGGCCCGGGAATGTCAGAGAATTGGAGAATATGATTGAGCGTGCGGTTGTGCTTGCCGATAAACATATCATTCTGCCCGAGAATCTTCCCATCGAGTTCGGCATCAAACGGGCTTCCAATCGGATGGATGATTTCTTCGAAGGGTTTTCATTGAAGAATGCGCGCAAGATAATGGAAGAACGGCTCATCACCCGCGCATTGGAAGCGACCGGCGGCAATCGGACCCAAGCCGCCAAACTTTTGGAAATCAGTATCCCCTCGCTGCTCAGTAAAATGAAAGCTTACGATATCAATCTGTAGATAGATCGCCGGTTTTTGGCATACGGCACTTTATCGTTATTTACGAGCGAGGTTTGGTCGGTGACGGCGAACCAGGGAGGTGGCGGTGCGTGCACTGGATCGCGTAGAACGGCTTTTAGGACAGCTTTATGGCAAGCACGAAGGGACAATGGCATTTGAACGCATACGCCCCCTCATGGCGTCGGCGGCCAAACGTCTTCCGCCATCGACGACCGAAAGACTGCCGGATGAAAAAGAAATTGTCCTGATTACCTACGCTGACACCCTTCGACAGCCGCAACAGCCCCCCCTGTCGACGTTTTACACTTTTGCCCAACGCTATCTGAAACAAACGGTATCCACCATCCATTTTCTTCCCTTTTTCCCCTTTTCTTCCGACGATGGTTTTTCCGTTATCGATTATATGCAAATCGACCCTGCTGTGGGATCATGGGACGATGTCCATGCCTTCAAAGCAGATTTTCGGCTGATGCTGGATTGGGTCATCAACCATATCTCCGCCCAAAGCCCTTGGTTTGATGCTTACCTGGCTGCGGAACCCGGATATCAAAGGCTTGCCATCGAAGTGGATGCCGCTGAAGATCTATCGATGGTCACTCGGCCCCGGTCGTTGCCCTTGCTGACACCCTATAAGAAAAAAGACGGTCGGCTGGTTCGTTTATGGACCACCTTCAGTGCCGACCAAATCGATTTGAATTTTCGCAGCATCGATGTCCTGGTTGACATGGTCCGTGTCATGCTGGCCTATGTCGAGCATGGTGCCGATATCTTGAGGCTTGATGCCATCGCCTATCTATGGAAGGAAATCGGGACAACCTGCATTCATCTTCCGCAAACGCATATGATGGTCAAGCTTTTTCGCGCGATTCTTGACGCGATCGCCCCCCATGTTCTCCTGATCACCGAAACGAACGTACCCCACAGGGAAAATATCAGCTATTTCGGCGATGCCGGCGATGAGGCCCAAATTGTCTATAATTTCTCGCTGCCGCCCCTATTGCTTCATTGTATTTTGACAGAAGATGTTGGCTATTTGCGTCGCTGGGCCAAGACGCTTGTTTTGCCGGATAGGCGGACCACCTTCTTAAATTTTACGGCATCTCATGATGGTATTGGTGTAAGGCCCCTGGAAGGCATCATTCCAAGCGAAGAGATCGACAAGCTGGTCACGGTCGTCATGGCCAACGGCGGCGCGGTGTCTTATAAACAAAATCCTGATGGGACCGAAAGCCCCTATGAACTCAACATCACCTATGTAGACGCCCTGCGAGGCGATGGTGCCGGCGGGGATGCGATGCACGCCCGGCGTTTTCTGGCGACACAGTCTATCGCCCTTGTGCTGCCGGGAGTTCCCGCCATATACATCCACAGTCTTTTAGGGTCGCGCAACTGGGACGAAGGGGTGCGCATGACTGGTCGGGCACGCACCATCAATCGTGCTAAGCTCGATATGAATGACCTGGTTCGCCGAATTGAAAACCCCGAAACGTTTCGTTACAAGGTTTTTTCAGCCTATCGGACGATGATCGAAGTCCGAAGTGCCCAACCGGCCTTTCATCCCAAGGCGGAATTTGATGTTCTGGAGGTTGACCGACGCGTATTTGCGATGGCACGGCAGGGGGGCGGGCAGAGGTTGATTGCCCTGACCAATATTGCTTCGGATGACGTGACGGTTGATGTGGGAATGCTGGCCGCCGGCCCTACCCGCGATCTTATTTCCAAACGGGTTTTTGCGCCCGGCGTTGTGACAATGAAGCCCTATGACGTATTATGGCTTACACCCGCCTGAACCGGCGGGTGATGGGGGGCGTCTATTCGGTGCCGTTGATTTTATTGCGCAATTTTCCTGAGCATTTAAAAGTGACGACTTTGCGTTCTCTGAGGATAAGATCGGATCCCGTTGCAGGATTTCTTCCGCGGCGCTTATTCTTTTCCTTGACGCAGAATTTGCCGAAGCCGGAGATGAGGATGTCATCACCGTTTTCAAGTGTTGATTTCATGATTTCAAGCAGGGATTCAATGATATCAACGGATTTCTTTTTGGTGAAGCCGAGTTCGTGTACCCTCGCGACGATGTCACTTTTGGTTAATGCCATGGCACCTCCTAACGACCGAGTTCCGCAATTCTAAAAACGAAATTCCTGATATATTTAAATGGCTTGAGCCCAAAGGTCAATCGAAATTTATCCTGAAGGGCCCGGGGACGTCAGCGGTTTGTCCTTGGACGCGGTGTTTTCCTGTTCTGCCGGCTTTTGTTGCGATGGGTACAGGCGGTCCACCTTTTTCATAATGCGATCTATTTTTTCAGAAATGTGGTCGATTTCCGCTTTCAAGGCGGTTTCGTCAAGATCGGTCATCATTCATAGATCCCTTTTATATCATCCGGCGTTAACCATGGATTGGGGCAAGGTGGTTTGGGTTTCCATGATCACACCGCTTAATGTATAAAAGACTTTCAAGTATTTCAAGTTAAAAATGTTAAAAAAATCTGTATGATAGATACCAATTAAAAAAAACGGCAGTTTGTTGGGGTCGGCATCAGGAAGCCGCCGTAGGCAAATTGACCCCTGAACATCATAAAATCCGTGAGTTTCCTGGTTCCGCTTGTTTCTACAAGCCATTTATCATTGGGGGACAGGCTTTGCCGTGCGAGTTGCCCGATGGTTTGCCGGGGAACGCTGGCCATATTCCCGGGATATTGCTAAAAATACGGCCTCTGCGCGCGGATTTGAACTGTGAAAATCATTGGTATCGTCTTGAAGGCGACGGGTCCCGCCATGGCCTTGAGAAGCCACTAAAAAGCCCCCCTGAAAAGGGGGGCTACCGATGGCCGTGGTGCAGTGGGAGGGAAACGGTTTGTTTGCCGGACAACACACTTCTATGAAACGGGTTCCCCCAGTGCTTCAATACGACTTTTAGCAGCGTCAATGACGCGCTGGTCAGAATCGTTTTTAATGACATTTTTCAGCAGTTCGATATTCTCTTCGTCTCTAATTGCCGCAATTCTCACCTCAGGCTTGGAATGCGCAATTTTGGGTAGAAAAAAATCTCTGAATTTCATTACACTGCCTCCTTTCTTACGAAAATCTTCTAATTTCGAACACCAACCATACGCTATGCCTAAGCCGTAAGTTCTTCGAGGCGCTCGATCGCTTTTTCCCGAACGACGCGATCGGGATCTTCTTTGGCTATTTGACGGAGCAATTTCGTACCCTGCATCTTTTCAACGGCCTCGATGCGAACGTCGGTGATTGTTTTTTCGCTTGGCTTTAACAGGCCCCGGTAGGCCTTGACCGAGAAATAGAGGCCACCAAAGATAAGGCAAATGGAAAGCGCGGATAGAAAGTAGGCGTCGGTAGGCTGTGTCGTGAGGAACGAATATTCGAAAAAACTGGCACTCAGAAAGAGGGCGCCGACTGCGGCAATGGCGCCTGCGATAAACTGAACATGTAGCTCTTGGCGTTGCATGTGATGACCCCTCAGGCTAGCAGCAGGCTGCTGGTGATAAGAAATGATAGCACAACCAGCACACCCGCTAGAACGGCAATCGTGATACGTTTGTAAAGTTGCCATTGTGTTTTTTGGGCGTGAACCTTTTGGCCGCATTGGGGACAGCAATGACTTTGCTGAACGAATCTATTGTGTTCCCCGTAAAAATAACCGCAGGCCTCGCAGGTGTTGGGAACCATCGGGTTCAGGAACCTCCTCGTTTGGTGGAATTTAAATCATCTTGTTATCAACAAATAGAATGGTAATCTGACAACGTAAATAGGGTGCATCATGTAATTAAGTCTACTTGGGCGCCGTATTCGAAGGCATTCTGATGGGCCACGGGCTTTTGCGTAGAGTGTCATTTTTTTACAGACCGCACCGACTTGACAGGATTGCCTGTCAAGCAACGCCGCTTGTGAGGCCTATCCCTATTCACCTTGGGGTATTGTCGGCAGGTTTAGGCATTACAGGTGGGTTGTCAGTCTCACAGCTGTCCCGGTAATATTAAGCTTGATCGCGACGGCTACCGTGAACTCGCTTTCTGGTTTTTGTTCCATGGAACTGTCGATATGGACGCCGATAACGGCGTCGGCACCCACCAAGTAGGCTCTCTTCCTCAGTTTGGACAGACTCAATTCGATACGGTTGCGGAATAGTTTTTCAGCCAGTTCATGATGGCCTTCCGCTTGAGCCGGATCCATGTGGATGTCCTGAAAAACGACGTCCTGGACAGAAATGACATCGATGTAATCGATGATCTGGCCGGTTTCAAGCGTATCCGTCGTGCTGACAATAATGTGTCGTGTATCCTCTTCAGTGATCGTTCGCATCTCCTGCTCGATGGCATCTCTTTCACGAAGGATTTCTCCTTTTTCCTTTTGCACCTCGGCCTTTTTCTGCTTCAACGACTGGTTGTGGCTATGGGCGCATTTGGGGCAGTAGGTCAGCCCCTCGATCTCCTGGACGGCCTGGGGGTCAATTTCGTTGTTACATCGCACACATTCATACCTCATCATGAATTCCTGCCTTTCGTTTGCGGATTTATCTAAATAAGCGGTTGAAAATAGTGATCGGATCCCGGGCGACGGATTGATTCAGTCTCCGCTGACGGCTAAAGTGCCGAATGTCGGCTGTTTTTTGAAGCCGACGCCGACGGCGCCGTCCTGCATATAAAGCACCCATGCGTAGCGCGGCTCATATACGCTCGTGGTTGACGACCAGTATCCCGCGCCGACATCCTGGAATGGATGCCCGACCGGCAGGGCCGGTGTGTGGCGTTTCAGATCGATCAGGCTTTCCAATTCGCGGATGTTGGGAAGCCGCCAGTGGGCGATTCCCCCGAAACGGCCCTGGCTTAAGCGGACGGCGGCGTGAAGGGCCTCTTCCCAGGTGCAACGTGCGTTGCCGGCCGACCGTGTCCAGCGCAGGCCCGTCCAATCATCCTGAACCGTCGGGCCGATGATGCGAAAGCGCGGGTTTTCCGTCGGATCGACAGGTCCGTTCCCGGCTATCGGCCAGATCAGATAGGCGCCTTCCTGCATGCCTCGATAGATGCGTCCCCCGCCAAGGTGGACGTACCAGGCCTGGTTGGGAAGCCGGGCGCACGGATCGGCGCTCCAGTAATAGCCGGGAAACACGTCGCGAAAGGGATGTTCGCGGGGAAGGGCGGGATTGATATTTTGGTGGCTGATGATAGCAAAAAGCTCCCGTCGAGTGGGCAACCGCCAGTCAGCGTGTCCGTGCGCTTTGCTGCGATTCATTTCAGCGACGCGATCATAAGCTTCCCGCCAGGTGTGTGGGAATCCAAAACGATTGGCATTCCGGCACCAGTGCTGCGCCGTGTCTGCATCGACGACAGTGTCCGCCCGAACAAGAAAACGCTCACGCTTCTTCGCATTGTCCGGTTTACCTTCCGCATCCTGCCCGGTGGCCTCGCAGGGAACAGATGCCCCTTCGGTATCATAGCAGGTTTCCTGATCCGTCGATAAAGGCCAGGGAAATGTCATCCCATTATACCTCCACAAGTTCTGTTGGACTTTTTTTCGACCCCCTTATTAAAACCGGATAAAAGGCGTCATTTCTTTGTAGTCATGGACCGGTTGGGTTTTAATCTGCATCACATCGATGGCGAAACCGTAGGCTTTGAACCCCTCTTGTTCTTCTCCCGGCAGCGAGTGGCTGATCGACTCGGGAAATTCGCCTGCGGAACTTTGCAGGCGTGTCATGACCGGTTCTTCCGGCAGCGTTGGAATTTCGATGATGTCCTCGATATATACGGCGGCGATGGCATCGAACGTTTGGTCTTTGCCTTTGCGGCGCTTGATGGTGTTTTTGAAGGCCTCAACCGCTTTTTCGGCGTCTGCCGCGGTCGTCAGCATTGTGAAATACCCATGACGGGCAAGTCCGGTGATATTAACTTCGTCAAATGAAAAGTGTCCAATATAGAGCATGTTTTCCTCCCTGTGGGTTTCATTATAAACGATGCCTTATTGACAGACGCGTGATCACGCCTTTTGGGCAGCACCATGCGTGGCTCTGTTGACGGTGCCTTCCGCGGTGTTGCTGTAGCGTTCGATCCGTTGGTGGTCAATCAGATTGACGGTCTGCGTCGGGTAGGCAAAATCGATTTTTTCCGCTTCGAACTTTTGGTAAATGGCCAGGTTGATGGCCTGCTGAATGTCCATGTAGCGATTGTAGTCGGGGTCCAGCACGTAATAGACGATCTCGAATTGCAGCGCATAATCGCCGAAACTCTGAAAATGGGCGCGATCAAACCTTGTTAGATCAAGTGCCTCGATGATGGTTTCGATCCATCCGGGAATCGACTTCAGGTGGCGATAAGCGGTCTGGTAAGTCACGCCAAGCGTAAAAACCACCCGCCGTTCGGCCATGCGTTTGTAATTGCGAATCCGGCTTTTAAGCAGGTCGCCGTTGGCAAACACGAGTTGTTCGCCTGAAAGGCTGCGTACCCGGGTGGTTTTAAGACCGATATATTCCACCGTGCCCATGTAGGTGTCGACAATGATGAAATCACCGAGGACAAAGGGCTTGTCGAGAATGATCGAAAGCGAGGCGAACAGATCTGACAGAATGCTCTGGACGGCCAGAGCGATGGCAATACCGCCAATCCCCAGGCTGGCCACCAGGGCCGTGATTTCCACACCGGGCAGATTGTCCAGGACCAGGATAACGGCGACAAGAATCACCACCAGACGGGCCGCCAGACTGACGGCGCGAACCGTGGTCATGCGGGCAGGGTCGATGTGGCGGTACTGTTTCTGATAGCGTTTGAGCCAGAAAGTCACCAGGGCATTGGCCCAAATGGCCGCCTGCAGAATAACGGCCGCTACGGCTCCGCTGGAAATCCATGAGACAACGCCGACGGGAATGGTTAAAAAACTCATGCCGACATATAGAGATACCATCAGCAGCAGCGGGAAAAGTGTTCGACTGGCCATGGCCAGCATGAAATCATATCCGTCATGATCGCTTTCCTGCGATCGCCGAGAGAAATAATGGATCATCACCCGCCGCAGCAACCACATCACCATGATCGTAGCAATGGTCGCCGCCATGGCGAACAGGTAGGTTCGCATATCGTTATTCCAGAGAGTGATTGACATCCAATTCATGCCGGACTCCTCGAGGGCTAATGCGCCCGTCGTCTTTCATGGTTTTCCTTTGGTGAAATAGTCTCAAGGCCAGACAGCTGCAATGACACGAACCCCAGCAGAATGTCCCTTCGTGATTGATGGTGGCGGTTGATTTACGCGGGAGGTGCAATGAACTCCGGTCCTACCGGATCGATGACGGTCTCTTGCAGAAGCTCTTCAACCGCATATTTGAAGCTGTCGCTGGTATGCCATCCGTCGATGTCGTCCAGAGGGGCCATTTGTTCCGGCCGCCGACCACCCCAGATGGCAATTTCGATTCCCATATCCAGCACCCAACGGATCGCAACCGGCAGCAGCGGCCGGTCGTAGTGATCCTTGGCGAGTTGTTCGATACGGGCGGCGGCTTTAAGGTACTGGCCAAAGCGCGGGGCCTGGAACTTTGGATCAATTTGGCGCAGGTCATCGCCCTCGAATTCGCGGTGGGGCATCATCTTGCCCGAAAGCAAGCCGCGGCACAGCGCGCCGTAGGTCATGAGCGCAATGTCGTGGGACTTGCAATAGGGTACGAGGGCGTCTTCAATCTGACGTTCGAACATATTGTAGGGCGGTTGACATACCTGTATGTCCGCCACTTTTTGAAAGGTCGTCATTTGTTCCGGGTCGAAATTGCTCACGCCGATGGCGCGGACTTTGCCCTGATCTTTAAGGCTTTGCATGAGTCGGGCGGTTTCTTCGAAGGGCATCTTGGGATCGGGCCAATGAATAAAGTAGATATCGATGACATCGGTTTGCAGCCGGCGCAGGGAATCTTCAACCTCGAAGGCAATTTTGGCGGGATCTGAGTTTCGTGAAATCTTGCCGTTTTTCCATTCCAAACCGGCTTTGGTCGACAGGCAGATGTTCTCTCTACGACCGTAGGCTTTGAGAGCCCGACCCACAATCTCTTCCGATCGACCAAAACCATATACCGGTGCCGTATCGATGAGCGTGACACCTTTGTCCAGGGCCGCATGAATGGTGGCGATGGACGCTTTTTCATCTGTACCGCCCCACAGCCATCCGCCGATGGCCCAGGTTCCGAGCGCGATGCGCGAGACATTCAGTTCTGTTCCCGGGATCGGTACGCTTTCCATAGAGTTCCCCCTTTCGCCGTGTAATTTTGGTCACCATTTTCATCAGACTATGTGAGAGGTGCGGTGGATTGTAAATAGGGTTAACGCCCCATATCCGCGTTAGGCCTCACCTGCTCGTGAATACGGCCACAAGGCTTTCTTGCCGCTTTTCTCCATCGGGACCATCCATTAACGCGTCAATGCTCTGGCAAAACGGTCTTTGCCGGGATGCCGCCTCCAAAATACAGGACAAGCCCCATGGCCTTCTGTGCATGCGGTTGTACAATTGGAAAGCGGGAACCGGGAAAACTACCGTGAATTGATCCGGTAGCCCTTGTTAGCGCAGCGTTGTTTTGAAGAGACGCTATCACCACAAAGATAAAACGATGGGAGGACGACATGCCAATCGGCGAAAGAGGGCCATTGAAGACCATTATCGACCGCGAGAAGCTCATGCAGTTAAAAACCTGCCCGGCCTGCGGAAAACCATTCAACTTGGGCGATCCCGTCGTGCTGGCATGTGGTGCCTGGGAGGGGCCCGCCCGCCTGATTCATGAAAACGAGGCGACTTACGATGAGAAGACCCAGATCTACATGGAACAAAAGTGCGCCGAGGCGCGATAATGCTCTGGAAAAGGGTTTGGTGATCGCGGTGTGCGGGCCTTATAGAGCGGCGTTGTCTTAAAACTACCCGATAGGCCCCATAGCGGCTGCATCAAAAAAGAGATAGCGTGCACTATCAGCAAAAATATAGCGGTTTCTGTGCCAATGATGGTGCAGAGATGACAAATGGGAGGAAAAGAATATGAGTGATACGAGAGAACGTTATGTTGAGAAGATGAAAGCCAAACTGGATGAATGGAATGCCGAGATTGATAAACTGGAGGCCAAATCCAGGCAGAAAGAAGCCGATGCGCGCAAGGCCTACGAAAAGCAAATCGAATCCATCAAAGAAAAGCGCCGGGCGACCAGGGAAAACCTCGACGAAATGCGACAGGCCGGTGAAAATGCCTGGCAGGACTTGAAGGCAGGTGTTGAAATGGCCGCCACTTCGCTGGGCGAGGCCATCCGCTCGGCGCAATCCCGGTTCTAATGGCGATGGACGCGACCGATAGATGATATCGATTGTTTCCCTGCTGGTGGTCCTGGCGCTTTCCATACTGGTGACACGAATTGCGACGGTCGCCCTGACCCACACCGGCCTGTCGCGCGAGTCGGCCAAGTTTCAGGCGCGCTCGGCATTTACCGGTGTGGGCTTTACCACCAATGAATCCGAAAAGGTGGTCAACCATCCCATCCGCCGCCGCATTTTATTGCTGCTGATGCTCCTGGGCAATGCCGGCGTTGTAACGGCGGTATCTTCATTGATTTTGTCGTTTGTCGATTCGAATTCATCCGGAGCCCTTCTGTGGCGTGCCATATTACTGGCAAGCGGGTTGGTGCTTTTGTGGAGCTTGGCGGCCAGCCAGTGGATGGATCGACATTTGTCCAATATCGTCAGCAAGGCGCTGAAGCGCTACACCAATCTGCGTATACAGGATTTCGCCAAATTACTGCACCTGGCGGGGGACTACCAGGTAACGGAACTGCAGGTGAAAGCCGACGACTGGCTGGCCGGGCGCACGCTGGCCGATTTGAAATTACGCCAGGAGGGCATCATGGTCCTGGGCATTACCCGCAGCAATGGCGATTATCTCGGGGCGCCGGACGGCGAGACCGAGGTCAAAAGTGACGATGTGTTGATCCTTTATGGCCGGGCCACGGTAATGAGAGACCTGGATGAACGCAAACGCGGGTATACGGGGAACATGGCCCATCACCAACGCATGCTCGACCAGAAAAAAATTGAACGGCAGGAGAAGGAAAAAATGACGCAGCGCTAATTCCCATACGGTGAACGCCTTCAACCGGGCTGATACCGGGGCGGAAAGGTGGTGGCAGCATGTTTTCATTCGATATATTTCAATTGGATTGGTCATTGGTCCTCTATCACCTGTCGCACCTCCTGTTTGCCTATCTGCTGGCCTTGCCCATCGGTTTTGAACGCGAACAGAGCAAACGCCATTTCGGTTTGCGCACATTCCCTCTGGTTGCCGTCGTCAGCTGCGGGTTCATGCTCGTCGGTAAATCGGTCATCGACAGTACGGACGGGGAAGCGCGCATCATCCAGGGCCTGATTACCGGCATCGGATTTATCGGCGGCGGGGCCATTTTGAAGGACCAGGACAGGGTGTCGGGCGTCTCTTCGGCCGCCAGCATATGGAACACCGGCGCGATCGGCCTGGCCGTGGCCTTCGATCGTTTCGAGATTGCCGTTTTGCTGGCCGTGTTGAACGTCTGCACCTTGTTTTTTTTCGGTCGTGTCAAGGAAACGGTCGCGTCCGACGATGACGATAATGATTGACGGGAAAGCCCATGGACATCAACCTGGACCTGATATCGAATTTTGCCATTGCCCTGCTGGCCATCGTCAATCCGGTGGAAAAGATTCCGCTGTGGGTCAAAGCATCCAAGGGCGGTCAAAAGGACTTTCAGTGGTGGCTGGCGGGCTTGATCATCCTGTCCAGCGGTGTCATCCTGCTGGTGTTCTTATGGGTCGGCCACTATTTGCTGCTCCAGTTGAAGATCGACCTTGCCAGCTTCAAGATCGGGGGCGGGTTGATTCTGCTGCAATTCGGATTCAGCATGCTCAAGGGCACTGCCGTCAAAATCGACAAGGAGCGGGAGGACGAATCCGAAAATCTCAAAAAAAGGGTTCTCGATCGCTATCAGCAGATATTTATCCCGATTGGGGTGCCGGTCATCGCCGGTCCGGGGGCCATTACTACCGTTATCATATACGGCTACCAGAGCCAGACATGGCTGACCCATGTGGCCTTGAGTTTTACGATGGCCGTTGTCCTGGCCGTGTTGTTTTTCACGCTTTTGCTCGGTCCGTATATTCAGAAGCGAACAGGCGAGTTGCCCCTGAACCTGATCTCGCGCGTATTCGGCATGATTCTGATCGCCATCGCTGTTCAATTCATGGTGGAAGGGTTGCGGGATGTTTTTCCGGGATGGACCCGGTAGGCGGCGCCGTGGCAGCCCTCGATGGTTGGAATAGATACAGGGCGTTGTCTTGTCATAGACAAAGTGGTCAAGATCATAATTATAATGAGAATACAGAGGATGCCGGATCGAGGCGGGTAGGATCCGGTTGCCATTTACCTGTTTGGAGTCCGGGGGAACTGTAAAGCCGCCGGCAAGGCAACGCGCCTGATCTTCTTACCAACCGTCCTTTTTGTCATTATCCATCACGGAACGTCGGTGCTCTCGACGATTTCGCAGCTTCCTTCCGGACAAAAAACATTCAGAAAGAATCCCTTTCCCTCGGATTCCTGGGTCGGCAGGGTAATCCGGCCGTCCGCATCCAGGCAGGAGCGATCCGGACAGGCAATTTCCAGCCAGAGGCCGTCTTTGCCGGTCGATCCGGCTGCGCGGAGCTTATCCGCCGGCAGATCGTTGATTTCCTTTGCGTTAAGCAATCGGGCGTTCGGTAGAAAAAATTTAAATTGAAACGGTTTTTCTTTCGTCATCGTAAACCTCCTTTTTGTGGCCGCCGTTGCCGGTGGCAATGTTCGGGTTTGAAACAGTCCTGCTGCAGTGATGATGGCACCAAGGTATCCATGGCCGAACGGCCGCTCTCGGTGAGATGAACCCGGGTTCGGTTTTCTTTCGTTCGAAGCCATCCGCGGTCCACCAACCAGCACACGCTCGCGTTGATGTTCTCGCTGGGTATGTCGGGAAACAGCCGCCGAATGGTGTCCATTTCCAATGCGTTGCACTGGTCACGGTGGACAAGTTCCGTGCAAATTCGATAGAGAATGTTTTTTGCAAGATTGCGGATTTCCATCATCGAGCTTTCTTCGCCGGCGCTGTGCGGCAATCGTTCAAGGCCGGCCGTATCGTTGTCAATCATGGTTTTGCCACAGGCCTTCCGTAATAATCATAGAGCCGCGCTTCATAGCCCAGATTGACGGGCTGTTTTGGGTCATACGTCGGACTTTGCTCGATCCGTTCCTTGTTCATATTGACGTGGACCGATTCATCGGCCCAGCGGATATGATCGACCCAGATAGGGGCGATCAGCACTTTGCGGCCTGGCAGCCAGTTGCGTGTGTCAACCACCAAGTATCGAATCGACCACATGGTGTCATCGATAATGAAGTCTTCGACATGCCCGATATCGCCGTCGCTGGCGTCTATCCGGTAGCCGGTGACCTCCTTGATCGACCGCAGATTGGATCCCTGCGGGTCTTCAGCGTTTTCTGGTTCCTGGCGTGTTAGCGGTGCGGCCGGAGCATAGTTCCGGATTCCCCAAAGATCGCCATGGGGCCAATAGTAGGGATAGCGATAGTGGTCGGACCAGCGCATTTCATACTGGCGGGACACCGGTGCATCTTCCTCAAGGAGTGGGCTGCCCTTGATTTCCTCCTTGGTCAGATCGACTGGCAATAATTGATCGGGCCACTGCGGTGTACCCAGTGACAGCGGCGAGATCAGTACTTTGCGCCCCGGCAGCCAGCGGGCGGTATCGGCCACCATGTAGCGGATCGCCCACTGGTCGTCATCGAATAGGAAATCACGACACTTGCCGATCTCGCCATCTTTAGCCATCAGGTTGTAATTTTCTATACTATCGATATTGCGAAGGATTTTGCGCTCCTTTCCTCATCGGGCGTCCGAGTCCTTATTGGATCGATGCTGTCTTTTGTGCCCTGTTTGTAATTCAAGATTGTGCCTGATGCCCGGTTATAAACAATGGGGTCGATATCCCATTTGCAATGGGGGATGGATGTATCCCGACGGAATTGTACCGGTGGTGTTAGGCGGCTGGAGAACCGTTGGTGCCTCCTTTGAAAGCCGCGAATGTGAGAGCGGGCTTGCAGCTTTGAGGCATCCTGGCATAGCCGTTAGGGGGGCCACTTTCTGTGAACGGATCAATAAACCTCTCATCAAGGGGATATACGGCGAATACCTTTGAGTTTTAGCCCCTTCTGCAATTTGTGCAGAAGGGGTTTTTCTTTTCCATCTGCGCGACATAGACCGGAGCGCCGTGGCGAGGATTGATGACGGCGGCGCGGCCCGGGTGGCCAATAAGATTAGGATAAATGCGGCAAGCCTTCCGACCGGTTTTTTCCCAAGACCATGACTACTCCTTTTCCCGAATCCACTGGTGCGCCTGGTCGACATTCTGCATGTCGAAATATTTCACGGCTGCCATGGTGAAGGCTTTGATAAACGTGGTCATGCTGCGTTCCCAACGGGCCTCGCCCACCACGGCCAACCGTTCGATGTCGTTGAAATGCCGGGCCGCAAATTTGGTGTCTTCCCACATGGCTCCCGCTGTCCAGCCCTCGAAATCATGGAGTTCGATCAGCAGCCTGATTTTAGCATCGCCTTTCATCAGGTACTCGATTTGGGGAACGAATTCTTCGTAATCTGCTTTGCTGACTTTACCCCTGAATTTAAGGGCGACAATCTTGCCCACAGGTAATTTTTCCAGCTGGATTTCGTCGAAGCCGATCGGCATGGGACAACTCCTTTCCCGGTAGGTCTATGAACCGGTCTTGCCGTGGTTAATAAAGTAGATGTGCCCGATCGATCATTTCCGCAGGTCTGCCTCCAGATCGATTGTTACACCGGCCAAGGCTTTGGATACCGGGCAGCCGTTTTTAGCGGCCTGCGCCTGTTTCTTGAATGTAGCGGCATCCATGCCAGGCACATCGGCTTCGGTCTGAAGGCGGATGTGTGTAATGGCGAAGCCGTCGTCGACTTTTTCCAGTTTTACCTCAGCCCGGGTTTGGATCGTCCTGGATGGGTGGCCGGCTTTTTCGAGCAACATCGATAAGGCCATCGAAAAGCAGCCGGCATGGGCGGCTCCGATCAATTCCTCCGGGTTGGTGCCGGGGGCGTCCTCGAAGCGGGTGGCGAAGGAATAGGCCCCTTCGAAAGCGCCGCTTCCGACTGACATGGTGCCTTTGCCCTGTTGCAGCGTTCCTTCCCATTTGGCGTGTGCGTTGCTTGTCGGCATGGGGTTTCTCTCCTTTTGATTCTTGGGTTTTTGGATATGTTACGGTTAGATGATGATGTCGGTAGCGTGCAAAAAAAATGGGGCAATGACCGTATTTCAATCGGCGCGTAGGCCGATTTAACATAATGGGAACTATCGGAGTGGGGTAAAAGGGTCTAACCTTGAGTCTCTTCGTAATCAAAGCAGTTGAAATACGGGCTTGGCGGTATTTTAATATAGGCAAACCGAATTAAGGTGAAAGACTGAACCGGTTGGCCGGCGGTCAAAGGGCATTGCCGTTCAACAAGCGAAAGGAGAACGAAAATGAGCGAAAGCATCTACAAAGTCATCGAACTGGTGGGATCGAGTCCCACGTCCTGGGAAGAGGCTGCCAAACACGCGGTCGAGGAAGCCGGGAAAACCCTCA
This sequence comes from Desulfobacteraceae bacterium, assembly GCA_014237395.1. GTDB lineage: Bacteria > Desulfobacterota > Desulfobacteria > Desulfobacterales > UBA5852 > JABZFP01. The sequence goes on from JABZFP010000006.1 coordinate 21,048, forward strand.
AGAATCTTCGCATCGCCGAGATCAAGAAACTGGACATGCGGATCGAGGATGGAAAGGTTGTCAGTTACCGCGCGCGGGTGAACATTTCCTTCAAGTACGAGCCCTGATGTATGATCATGTCGGGGGTGTGTATGCATGCCCACCGGCTCAGGCCCCGGCCGTTGGCCGGGGCCTCCGGTTTTACCAGCGGTCCACTGACGCCTGATGCCGTTCGGCGGCCGTGTTATGGACGCACGTCGGGCAGCAACGCCGTCATCTAAGCGATGGCGTTTGACCAGGGCTGACTTCTTATGGGGCTGTCTTGGTGAGAAAGCGAAGCTTATCCCCCCGCCGCCATTCCCGGAAAGGAATCGATTGTTATGAATTGCCCACAATGCCAACAACCCATGGTGAAGAAATCAAGGGCTGATGTCACCATTGACGCCTGTCCCCAATGCCGGGGGCTCTGGTTTGATTCAGGAGAGATCGACGATCTTAAGGATCAGCTTACGCCGTCGGAACTCCACTGGACAGATTTCGATCTCTGGCGCCATCAGGCCGGCTTCAAGGTGTCCCTTGATCCGCTGCACTGCCCCCGTTGTCCAGATACGGCCCTCACGACGATTGCCGACAAGCAGACCGACACGACGGTGCGGTTTTGCCCCCGCTGCCGGGGAAGCTGGATGACGGCGGAGGATTTTGCCGGCATCGTCAGCGCCCTTAGCTCTGAGCTGGACAACTTCACGGCGGCCGACTATTTCAGAGAAAGCCTCAAACAGGCCACCAACCTGGTGAAGAGCAAGAAAGACCCTATCTCGGACTGGAAGGATTTGAAGGCGGTCCTGCGGCTTCTCAAATTTCGCTTTTTTGTGGAGAATCCAAAGCTCGACGCCGCTATGAAGGGCTTCCAGAAAAGCCTGCCGCTTTAAAGTTTCGGGGAGAGGATAGGCTGGCCTTTCATCAACCCCCCAACAGCGCCATGAAGGAGGAATCATATGCTACCCATCAGAAAAATCGTTGTCCCCACCGATTTCAGCGAACCCGCCCGTGAAGGGTTCCGGCAGGCCCGCGAACTGGCCGAACATTTCGGTGCCGAACTTCTTGTCGTTCATGTCCATGCCCCCGTAGAGATAATACCGGCCGGCCACGGGACGGTGGCTTTCAATGTGGCGGACTACCAGAAAGAGATGGAAGCGGCGGCCCAAGCCCGGATGCAAGAGATTATTGCCGCGGAAAAGGACGCCCCGGTGTCCCTGACCCCCGTCATGCGCAAAGGGAATGTGGCTGAAGAAATTGCCGCCGCGGGTGCGGAGCACAATGCGGATCTGATCGTGATGGCCACGCACGGGTATTCCGGCTGGAAGAAACTCCTGCTCGGGTCGGTTACGGAAAGAGTTGTGCGCACGGCATCGATCCCGGTCCTGACGATCAATGCCCCATCCGTAACGGCATGACGAGACCGGGATTATCTGAAGCGCATGTCCCGAGCAAGTATTTCAGGCGTGTTGAACGCTGTTGGTGGTCATCATGATGGCTGCTGGAGCGTTAATGGGGGCTCACGACTAAACGCCTGGCGGTGATCAGAAAGAAACCGCCTTAAACTCCCTCGGCCGAACACCCCACACGGCCTTGATTTTTCAGGCGCCAGCATGGTCCTCGGAGCGGCAGCTTTCCGGATCGACCTGGGCATGGTTAATGGCGGCTACGAAGGCCACCCCGCCGACGATGTTGCCCAGGAGGGTGGGCACCAGAAAACGCGTCAGAAAGAGGATCAGGGACGCATCGCCTGCCATCAGAACATAAAACGCGTTCACCGAACCGGCGATGATATGTGCAAACCCTCCCAGGCCGATGACGTAAGTGACGAGGATGATGATGGCCACACGTCCGGTTTCGGCGAAGGGCAGCAGCCACACCATCAGCGCGATCAGCCACCCGGCGAACAGACCGCTCAGAACGGTCGCCACAAAACTCGAAGCATACACTTTCGCAGCGATGTGGGACAGTTCGGCCTGCAGATCGGCCTGGAAATAGCCCATGGCATGCATGAGCATCGCAAAAACGGCGGCACCGGCCACGTTGGCAGCGAGTACCGTCACCCACAGGCGCAATGTCTGCACCAGGGTGTGGCGGATGCGGCAGTGCAGCAGGTGCAGGACCGGTGTGAGGGTGTTTTCGGTGAACAGCTGCTGGCGACCTAAAACCACGATGAGGAACCCCATGCAGTAGCCGAACTTGGTTACCAGCGGTTTCCAGCCCGCTTCCGGGATATGCAGCGACAGCAGCCCTTCCATGAGAAACGAAAACCCCATAGACAGACCGGCCGCCAGACCCGACCACACCAGGGCGGCCATACTGCGGCTCAGTTCCTCCTCGCCCTCACGCCGGATGGCCTCGTAGACCACACCGGCTTTGGGGGCCGAGCGGCGCCGGGCATCTTTCATTTCCGTGGAATTGAGCCCGGAGGCCTCGTTTCTCCGTTTGGGATTCTCCATAGTTTTTAATCCTTCCTATCCTGTTCAGTGTATGCGTTTTCAGCGGTTCCCACCGTGCCCGTCTGTCGAAGTCGAACCGGGAACCAATGAATCAGCATACCCACGGCGATGCCCGAAAGCAGTTCCCCCACCAAAGCCGGCTGACCCAGGCGCACGGCAACTTCTCCAAAGGCGCGGGTAATGAACAGCAAAACCAAAAGAATGTAGAAGATTTCCATGAATTTTCCTTAGCAGGTCAATCTTTGCAGGATAAAATCAGCTCCTTTAGGCGATAAATTGTAACCTATCGCCGAATCTAAACCCTGACGATGGGGTGAGCGGCCTATTTTGCTCCTATTCGATAGGGTATTTTGGCTAACGCATAACGCCGGGAGCCCTTTTGTAGTCCTGACCGGAAACGTTGCGGTTACGGCATTTCCTCTTGGCCGGCGGCTGATAGGGTGTGCGCCGGATCGAAATAAGGGGGATCCGGTATTGGGCTGTGGCCGATCTCTTTGCTACGGTGAGTCCAAATGCTTGAGAACTTGGAAGCCGGTGAATAAACTTTGTCAGTCCACTGAACAAACATGGCAACTGCATCATGTGGCCAACCAACAACAACCCCATCACCATGGAAAAGGAGACCAGATGACAGCGATCAGTGATCTTTATCAGACCGCCGATTGGAAATCGGAAAAGCACGTCCCGGTGATTGAAGCCCCGGATGCCGTCACTCCCGATGAGGTGTTCGAGGTCAAGGTGTCCCTTGGAAAGGAAGTGGCCCATCCCAACACCACCGAACACCATATCCGTTGGATTCGACTGTATTTCCAGCCGGAAGGCGGCAAATTCCCTTATGAGGTGGGCAGTTTCGAATTCTGCGCTCACGGTGAATCCGTCGACGGCGCCGACCAGGGGCCGGTGTACACCAACCATTGTGCCACCGCCAGCTTGAAGGTCAACAAGGCCGGGACCCTGTTGGCCACCGCGTTCTGCAATATTCACGGACTGTGGGAGAATGCCAGCCCCTTGTCGCTTCGATAGTTTTTGGCGGCATGGCAATGGGGGCGGCCTTATCGCGCCCCCATTGCCATGTGGTGTTGGCGACGATGCGGTGGCATTCAGCCAGGGAGTGGCGTCCGCACATATGCAACTGTTGTGAGGTGAGCGGCCAGAAGAGGATGTTGCCCTGGCAAAAGTCATCTCAAGGCACGCCACGGTCTGGATGTTTTGCGGCCCTGAAGATTACGGCAAATGGACAAGGCATCCTGTTTACGAACCAGAGCTCAACCGGAGTGATACCATGACCTTATCCATCGAAGGAGAACCGCACACCGTGACGCAGCGCTATTTCCGTGACCTACACAAATACAAAATTCTCGATCCGGAAAAGGCCCGTCGTCTTGCCCGGCGTTTTCAGCGGCATGACGACCGGGAAGCCCTCGGCCGGCTGGTCAAGGGCAATCTGCGGTTGGTGGTGAAAATTGCCAAAGGATTCTGGCGTAGTAACCATGCGACCTTCGCCGATCTGATCCAGGAGGGCAACCTGGGCCTGGTGCGCGCTGCGGAAAAATTCGATCCTCAGAAAAAGGTGAAATTTTCCTATTACGCCACTTTCTGGATCAAGGCCTACATCCAGAAGTACATCATGAACAACCATCGCTCGGTCCGTCTCGGGACGACCCAGTCCCAGCGTAGAATCTTCTACAACCTGCGTAAAACCAGTGCCAAGCTTCGGCGTCGGGGTATCCCGCCGACGTCCGACGCCATCGCGGAACACCTTGAGGTGCCGGAAAAAGACGTGATCGAGATGCAGCAGCGCATGGCCGCCGCTGATTTGTCCCTCAATGCGCCGCCAGCGGCGCGTGATTCGGAGGAGCGTGTGGACCATCTGGTTTCTACTTCAAACTCGAGCGAAGCGGAACTCGAAGCCCTTCAGCTAAACAGCATGGTGCGGGAGAACGCAGGGCGATTCCAAAAACATCTCAACGCAAGAGAAAAAGATATTCTTGAGCGGCGAATCCTGTCCGACCAGCCGGTGACGCTGGCGAAACTTGGAAATCGGCACGGTGTTTCACGGGAAAGAATCCGGCAGGTGGAGAAAAAAATTATCGACCGGTTTCGCACCTATCTTCTGGCCAGGCTTCCGGATACCGAACAGCGACTTTACGAATGAGTTAGGCTGAAACGTGCACCCTGCGCCGTGGATTGCAGCTGCTATCATCATGCCTTCCCGCGCATAGTCTGCTGCCAAAAGGGTGGCTGTGTTTACGCTTCCGAGCCACCCGGCCGAATGGCGTCACTTCGATGCTTCTTTACCTCTTTACAAGCCTGTTGGGTTGGCATACGATTCGATCCGATACCGTGATGGTCGGCCATCTATGTGACCCGGACCTGAAAATGCCACAAGCCAGATGGGGTGACGTCGCTTTGGCGCCACGGTGCCTGCTGTTACTGTCCCTGGCAGACAGGGTCGCACCCCCGGACATCCTGAAAAGGACATGGTTAGATGAATAAAAAAACCAAAGTCGTTATTGCCGAGGATCATCAGCTTTTTCGCGAGGGTCTGAAAGCCATGCTGCAATCACGGGACGATCTGGAACTCGTGGGGGAGGCGGCTGACGGACTGGAGGCGATCCGCGTGGTGCAGCGCCTTCAGCCGGATCTGCTGCTGCTCGATCTCTCCATGCCGCGCTTGAGCGGCATCAGTGTCATGAAAGATATCAAACGCCAGTTCCCGGATATCCTCATCCTGGCGCTGACGATTCATGAATCCGACCAGTATGTCCTGGAGGCCTTTGATGCCGGGGCCAACGGGTACTGCATCAAGGACGCCAGCCGCAAAGAGTTGATGATGGCCATCGACAGCGTGGTTAGCGGCAAAACGTACATCAGTCCGGGGATTGCCGATAGCGTCATGGAAGGTTATCTTGAGGGTCGCAAGCGTCTCAAGGAAAAGACTTCCTGGGATACGATTACCCAGCGGGAGCGGGAAGTGCTGAAGCTGCTGGCGGAAGGTCACACCAACAAAGAAATTGCCGATTTCTTGAATATCAGTGTCAAAACCGTGGAAAAGCACCGCGCGAATATCATGAAGAAAACCGATTTGCACAATGCTTCGGCCCTGACATCTTATGCCATCGAGCAGGGCCTGGTCATACCCCGTAAAATCTGAAAACGCGGCCCATACAGAACTGCCGCCGCAATCAAGGTCGGTAGGCGGCGCTGCCGGACCCCACCGGCAGCGAGGCCCGGATGCGAGTTCCCTCTCCGATACGGGTTCGGAGGTCGAAACGGCCATCGCAGATTTCGACCCGCTCGCGCATGCTGTTGATGCCGAATCCACTCAAGTTATCCTCATCTTTCATGACATATTCCCGGTCGAACCCGCAGCCGTCGTCGTCAACGGTTAGTTCGAGGCATCCGTCGACCAACATCAGCGAAACATTGATATTCCTCGCCTGGCCGTGTTTGGCGGCATTGCTGAGGGCCTCCTGCAGGACGCGGTAAACGACGATCTTCATCGTTTCCGGGATGTCCGCCTCGCTGACATCGAACCGGGGCGTGATGTGAATTCCCTGGTAAAGTCCGGCAAGATTGCGACAGAACCATTGGGCTGTGGCTATCAGTCCCAGATCGTCCAGTGTGGTGGGCCTCAGATTGGCGGATATCCGCTTGGTCTCCTTGATGGTTTCCATGATGTGGGTGATGATGCGATCAAAGGGGATTTCGTTAGAGGGCAGTTGCTCCCCGTACATCTCGAGCCAACCTTCCAGTGAAAACTTGATGGCGGCCAGACTGGCACCGATGCTGTCATGGAGCTCTTTGGCGATCATCTGGCGGTCGCTTTCCAGCAGCTCCAGAGTTTTCTGGCTTAGCATACGCAGCTGTCGGCGTGACATGTGCAGCTCTTTCTCCACTTCGCGGCGCTCGCTGATTTCGACTTCCAGGGCGCTGACGGTATGATCCAGTATCTTTTCTTTGGAATGGATTTCATCTTCGAGGATAAGATTTAAATGATCAAGGGGCGGAGGGTTGACATCCATATTATGCTTGAAGGACCACACCACCAGCGGGTCCGCGTCCGGGTTCTGATGGAAAAGGGACAGGGTCAGCCGGACTGGAACGCGCCGGCCATCCCGGGTTTCCAGTTCCGACGTTGCAGACACGATGTGTTCCCCCCGCAGGCAGGCCTGAAGCTGCGTCTCCTGATCCCGTCGGCGATGCGCCGGCATCAGCTGGAAAAGTTGACGCGGCTCATTTTCTTCAGGGCCAAGAACCAAAAGATCGCGGAACGCCGGGTTGATCATGGCGACACGCCCCAGCGTATCGGTCAGGGCAAGCGGATCCCGCAGAGCGTTGCAAAATGCGATAATCGTATCTGAGAGCATCGTTTCATCCAGAATTAGAAGATCTGCGAATCGGAAAAGCCTGCCTCGCGGCTGTCCTCGTCCCGCACGGCGGCGCTTGTCCAAACGCCCGGCAGCGCGCGGCATCAACGGCTACCATACCTTAACCGACGCCAACGCCTTTTTCCGGTCGATAGCACAAATCGCCGTCAGATGGAAATCACCTGGTATGTTGATCGGCCCGTTTGAGTTGTTCCTGAACAAAGGCACCATAGTCCGCGTGGGATTCAGCTCCGGTGGCGGCGATGCGTGCGAGGGGGATTTCCGCCCGTGCTGCGCTTTGATGACCCCCGGCATTGCCGATATGGCCAAAAAGGGATTGCGCACGATTCCCAGCATTGCGACGGAATCCGGCATTGCGGAAAATAACGACGAGTTTGTTGTTGCGGGTCCCGGATACGACGCTCCAGGTGGCTTCGGAAAGCTTCATGAGAAAGTCCGCCACAATGACGAGACTGTCGGCATTGGCTACCGATCCCATATGGACGAACGCGGTTTCGCCGACGAAAGTCAACTTTTCTGCTGCCGTCTTGATCGTGTTCAAGGTCTTGACGGTCAACTCCGAGGCCTCGATTTTTTTGACGATGTTCAAGTTGGCCAGTTCGTACAGATAACGGAAGGCAATGACGTCCCGGGAGTGGGTTTCACGCGTGAAGTCGCCCGTGTCGGACTTGATGCCGTAAAACAGGGCGGTGGCCAACTGGGCGGAAGGCCTGATGCGGGCGGCCTTCAGATACTCTGTCATGATGGTGGCGGTGGCGCCATAGTCGGGTTGGATGTCGATGAAGGGGGCCTTCAGGCCGCTGGAAACCGGGTGGTGATCAATGATGATGTCGAACGCGTAGCGCCCGAAAATGTCGTGATGTGAAGGCTGGGAGTCAATCAGGGCCCATGCCGTGAATTCGCTTTTTTTCAGTTGACGGATGTGATGATGTTTGATGTTCAAAAGATGGATGAAGGCGCGGTTGTCCGGGCGGGCCACCGTGTTAATCCGGAAGATAGCGATGCGCCGGGACCGACGCCAGAACAGGCGTTTCAGCGCCATGGCGCTGGCAAGTGCGTCCGGATCGGCCTGAACCATAATGGCGAGGCCGTCTTTGGTGCCGACCAGACTGAGAAGACGTCGATGTTTTTCGGCGAAAGACACGGATTTTCCAAAGGGCTGTTTCATTTTTTCCCTTCATTGAAATGCGGAGAGAATACCCCTCCCTGCTGCCAATGCCATCCGACCGTTACTGGACCCAGACGGTCTTGACGTTGACGAACTCCCGCAGACCGAAGTGGGACAGCTCTCTGCCGTAGCCGCTGTGGCGGATGCCACCGAAAGGCAGACGCGGATCGGATTTGACATACGTATTGACAAAACAGTTGCCGGCCTGGATTTCCGACACGGCCAGGCGCTCGCCGCGGGCGGCGTCCCGGGTGAACACAGCTGCTCCAAGCCCGTAGTCGCTGTCATTGGCCATCTCGATGGCCGTTTTTTCATCCGCAACCGGCACGACGGCCGCCACCGGGCCGAAGGTTTCTTCGTCAAAGACCGGCATCCCCTTGCCAACATCGGTCAGCACGGTGGGTGGATAGAAATATCCGGGGCCGTCTGGATCGACACCGCCTAACAGGCGCCGTGCTCCCTGCTGGATGGAAGCCGTGACCTGGTCGTGAAGCTTGTCACGCAGATCGGCGCGCGCCTGGGGGCCGATATCGGTGTTTTCGTCCAGGGGGTCGCCCATGACTTTGGCGCGAAGGGCTGCCACTAATTTTTCTTCGAACGGCTCACGAACGGCTTGGACCACGATGAATCGTTTGGCCGCGATGCAGCTTTGCCCCGAGTTGAGCAGACGACTGGTGACGCAAGCCTCGACGGCCACTTCCAGGTCGGCATCTTCGAGAATGAGATAGGGATCGCTGCCGCCAAGCTCCAGAACGGTTTTTTTCAGGTGGTGGCCGGCCTGGGCAGCGACGCTGCGACCGGCTTCGGTGCTGCCGGTGAGCGACACTGCCGCAACATGGGGGTAGGCGATGATGGCTTCTACTTTATCACTGGAAACCGGGAGGTGTTGAAAGATGGCTTCAGGAAAGGCCGCGCGCTCGAAGGCATCGGCGATGGCTTCGGCGCAGCCCGGCACATTGGCGGCATGTTTCAGCAGCACGCCGTTGCCGGCCATCAAGGCCGGTACCGCCAATCGAAAAACCTGCCAGAAAGGGTAATTCCAGGGCATTACGGCTAGAATGACACCCAAGGGCTGAAATGTGACGAAACTTCGTGTCGCATCCGTTTGAACGCGCTCACGCTCCAACATCGATTCGGCCGTGGCGGCATAGTGACGGCATAGCCAGGCGCATTTTTCGATTTCCCGAATCCCGTCACGGACGGGTTTACCCATCTCCAGCGCCATCAATCGACTGTATTCACCGGCATTGGTGCGCAGGATACCGGCGAGTTTTTCCATCATGGCGGCATGCTGCCGTATGCTGGTGCGGCGCCACTGAATGTGGGCGGCATGTGTTTTATCGATGCAGCCCGGGATGTCATCGGATGACAGCTCTCCATAGGCACGCATTTTTTTACCGGAAGCCGGGTCGATGGATTGCAGGGTCATGGTATCTGCCTCCTCATCTTTAATATTTTTCCTCAATATATAGCGCCGGAGCTCACTTCTGCGTATGGGGTGCATAACGTATATTTGTGAACCGCTAAGGGAGGGTGAAATCCGGTTGTAAACTCTTTTTTTTGGCGCACGGCGGCCCGGTCGGTGATCGATGTCGCCAGCTTTTTTCCTGTTTTTGGTGGCCGTCCGGCGGGGAATACTGGCTATGCGCCGGTGGAATAGGGCGAAGACCATATTTCAATTGGCACTGCCAGGCCCTAAAGTAACATGCAAATTCTCGGTTGGGTGGGACCTCCGGATAGGGTTGGCCCAACCGTATGACCAGACGATACCAGCTCGAAAGGAGTTGCCTATGATGACCGACCGAGAAAAGATCCAGACCCAGATTGAAGCCCGCTTTCGCCAGTTCGGACAAACCATCAGTGAACTTAAGATCAAAACCGAGCAACGGCAGGACAAATTCAATGGGCAGATGAAGCAAACACTGGACGACATTGAGAACCAGCACGAAAAAGTTCGCCAACGGCTGCAGACCATGTCATCCATTGGGGATGCCGACTGGTCTGCCACCGAAACCGATGTCAGCAAATACCTCGATGATATTGACGCCGGCCTGCGTCGGGCGTTATCACATTACAAATAGGCACCATCGGGCACCCAAGGCACATCCGTGTCAGTACCCTGTGGCTGCGCAACATGATAGAGTGGAATCGGTGGACTATCCCGTCGATATGGCAACATAGTGAAAACGCATCCGGAAATATTATTGGTCGACAGTCATCCGACCTACCGCCGGCTGGTTAAGGAACTGATCCGTCGGCACTATCCGGCTATCCGCGTCAAAGAGGCCTACGACCGGGAAGATGCGCTGGGAAAGATCCGGCGTTATCAACCCGATTTGATCTTGACCGAAATCGATATGCGTGGACGGCGCATCCCGGATCTTCCCCAGCAGATGCACGCCATTCATCCCGACGGCGTTATCGCGGTACTGACCACCTGCGATTTGCCGGAATACCGGGAGGTGGCATTGAAAAACGGTGCCCGTCATTTCATCTCCAAGTCACAATCCAACGGCAAGGCCATTATGGAGATGATCGCGGAAGAGTTGACCTGAGTCGGAAACCGACATGGAAGAGGAGCCCAAATGAACGAAACCGGCGAAAAAACATCCGCGGACCTGAAAGCCGGAACCGAAATGGCCCTGGCCGACATGAAAACCACCATTGAACACGCGGCAGCGCGGTTCCAACGATCGTGAAAACACTCTTTCAGCCATCGCAGAATTGCCATCGTCTTGTGAAAGCGCATCGCGCTGCAGTGGTGATCGACGGCGCAGATTACTTCCGGGCGCTGCATCAGGCCTTCCGTCGGGCAGTGTCTTCCATTTTCATGGTGGGCTGGGACCTGCACAGTGAAGTCCGCCTGCTCCGCGACGGCAGCGCTGAGGGCTACCCGGAAAGACTCGGAGAACTCATTGATCGCCTGGCGGACGAACGGCCGGACCTGCAGATTTACCTCCTGAGCTGGGACTTCGCCATGATCTATGCCATGGAGCGCGAGTTTTTCCCGCGTTACAAGCTCAAGTGGCGGTCCCACGACCGCGTGCATTTCGGCCTGGACGCTCATCACCCCATAGGCGCATCCCAACACCAGAAAATGGTCGTCATCGATGATGCATTGGCCTTTGCCGGCGGACTGGACGTGAGCCAGTGGCGTTGGGACACATCGCAGCACCGCCCCCGGGACGATCGGCGTGTCGACCCGGGGGGGCAGAGTTATCCGCCGTTTCACGATGTCCAGATGGTCGTGGACGGTCCGGCGGCAGCCGCGCTGGGGAAACTGGTGCGTGAACGGTGGACCCGGTCGGAAGGGGATCTCCCGGACTTTTCGGATCCGGCTGAGGACAGCGACCCATGGCCGGCATGCCTGGCACCGGATTTTCGTGACATCCAGGTGGCCATTGCGCGTACGCTGCCTGAGTATAAAGAGCAGCGGCAAGTGCAGGAAGTCCGTCAGCTCTACCTGGACAGTATCGCGGCCGCCCGCCATTCCATCTATATTGAAAACCAATACCTGAGTGCGCACTGCATCGGTGAAGCCCTGGAGGCCCGTTTGAAAGAAAAGGACGGCCCGGAAGTGGTCGTCGTCATGCCGCAACAAACCGGCGGCTGGCTGGAACAGCACACCATGGATGTACTGCGCGCACGTCTGGTGGCACAATTGCGGGCAGCGGATCATCACGACCGACTGCGAGTTTACTATGCCCGGCTGGCGAAAGACCCCCACTGCGCATTGATGGTGCACGCCAAGGTGATGATCATCGATGATGGTTTTTTACGGGTCGGTTCCTCCAATCTGAGCAATCGTTCGATGGGGTTGGACTCGGAGTGTGATTTGGCCATTGCGGCAGGCCCGGCGGACACGGCTGCGCGGGAAACCATTGCGGCGGTCCGTGCACGGCTGATTGGAGAGCACTTGGGGAAGAAGACGGAAGATGTCCTTCGCGCAGTGGAGAAACACGCGGGGCTCATCAGCGCCATTGAATCGCTGCAGGGTGATGATGAACGGACGCTTGTGCCCCTGGACGCGGAAATCAGCCCGGAAGTCGACGACTGGGTGCCCGAATCCGAATTGCTCGATCCGGAAGAACCCGTTGCGCCGGACAAACTGGTGGACCATTTCGTGAGTCCGGAACAGCAGCCGTCGGCCTTCCGTCATGCGCTTAAAATTCTGATCCTTATCGGCGCCGTGATCGGTCTGGCCGCATTGTGGCGTTGGACACCGCTGGGGGAATGGATCGATATCGAATCAGCCCGGGCGGCAGCGGAGTGGATGCAGCAGCAGCCCCTGGCACCGTTTTTTGTCACGACAGCTTTTGTCCTCGGCGGTCTGATCGCCATTCCCGTCACCCTGATGATTATTGCCACCGTCGTCGTCTTTGGCACCTGGAAGGGCTTGCTGTATGCCCTGGCGGGTTCCTGGCTGAGCGCCGTAGCGCTGTTTGCCATCGGCCGGTGGATGGGACGTGACACGCTGCGTCGATTTGCCGGTAGTCTACTCAATCGTCTGAGCCGCAAACTGTCGGAAAAAGGTCTTTGGACGGTGATCACCTTCCGGATCGTGCCGGTCGCGCCGTTCTCGGTGATCAACCTGATCGCCGGCGTATCCGAAATCCGCTGGCGTGATTATGCCCTTGGCACCCTGATCGGAATGCTGCCCGGTGTCGTTGCGGTCGTGCTTCTGGCAGACCGGATTGCGGCCTCACTGCAACATCCCGATCTCGGACAGATAACCCTCCTACTGGCATCCATTGCCCTTGTTGGCCTGGGCCTGGTGGGATTGCGGCGGTGGATCAAGAAAAAGCGTTCCGGGACATCATCCTGATGGAGATGTGCTGATGGCGTTGCGCATTGCCACTTATAACATTCACCGCTGCATCGGACGCGATGGTGATGAGAACCCGGAGCGTATTGCAGCGGTACTGCGCGAGCTGGATGCCGACCTGGTGGCGCTCCAGGAAGTGGCCTTTGATCCTGACGCGCCCGGCAACCGGTTGCGGTTTCTGGCCGATGCCACCGGTGCCCAGGCAATTCCGGGACCGACGCTGCTGGAGGCCAAAGGGCGTTATGGGAATGCGTTGTTGTCCCGAAGAACCGTCCGGCAGGTGCGCCGGATCGATATCAGTGTGCCGGGGCGTGAGCCACGGGGCGTTATTCAAATCGTATTGGAAATACGGCGCAAGACGGTCGTGATCATCGCAACCCATCTGGGATTGTCCTTCGAAGAACGGCGCTACCAGATCGGCCGTATAGTGTCGCTTCTGGAATCGTCCCCTCCCGCTGACGTCACGATTCTGATGGGGGATTTCAATGAATGGTTGCGGTGGGGACGCATGCGGCGCCGGCTGAAACGGGTTTTCGATGCTTTTCCTGCGCCGGCAACCTTTCCGAGCCGACGTCCTCTTCTGGCGCTGGACCAAATCTGGGTCCGACCGACCGGTGTGCTTACGGCGATGAAGGTCAATGGCAGCGCTTCGGCGCGAATGGCCTCGGACCATCTCCCCCTGTTAGCGGATCTTGCGCTTTGATGCAGGAAGATCTGGTGCGATAGGGTGATGGTTGGTGCGGTCCATCAACCGATCCCTCCCGTGAAAGCGAAAGCGATCAATCCGCCCCCGATCACGACGGCACTTGTCAGGGCGATCATACGTTTGATGGAAAGACGGCTGCCGTGTTCATGGTGCCGATGTGCCGCTTCCTTCATCTCGTGTTGCACCCACCCCCGATGCAGTCCTACCAAAATAGCCGCGACCAGTGCGAACGCCAGGTTCATGAAAAAGGTGTAGTCGATGGCAAACTGGGCGGCATCGCTGATCGTGCGGCTGCTTTCGGGTGTCAGACCCAGAAGACCGAAACTGAAATGCATGATGAGGGCTGTCAGCACAATGCTGGCGAACATGATGGCGGCGATATAGAGGGCGATCCGCCATCCGTAATATTTGGCATTGACCATCACCAGCGGCGGTACCATCAGATCCGAGTAGATAAATCCCATGATACCGGCAAACAGCACGCCGTTGGCATTGAGCACAGTGGCCAGAGGGATATTCCCCATGGAGCCGATAAACGTTGCTCCGGCGACAAACGGGGCCACCACCGCGTTTTCGATGACGATCAGCCACTCCGGCAGCGTGTCGGATCGACCGATCAAAAAGATCGTTTCCCAAACTCCCGGTGGAACGAGCACCGCAACGAAACCGGCGATGGTGAAGCCGATCGTGATTTCCTCCCAGACCATCTGCCAGTCGGAAACAAACTTGTTGCCTACGAGACGCCACCCTCGGCGACTCGCAATGCGTTTGCGCCAGTCAAACCCATCGTCTTCTGAGGTGCTCTCTGCCGCGACTTTGGCGCGGGCTTCTTTAATCCATTGTTTCGGGTAGGTGGCGGCGATCAGGAGACGACTGATCGCGATCAGGATCAGGCCGCCGAAAAGCTCGGCCACCAGAAACGGCCAGCCAAGAAAAATGAGAATCAGAATGCCCAATTCGATGACGAGGTTGGTGGATGCGAACATGAAGGCCACCGCGGATACGAAATGCGCGCCTTTCAATATCAGCGAGCGCGCGGCCGCCAGCGCCGCGAAAGAGCATGAGGACGAAGCGGCACCGAAAACGGTGGCCAGCGATACGCTTTTCAAGTCCGCGGCACCCATGTGCTCGGTCAGGCGTTTTTTGGGGACGAAGGCCTGGATCATGGCGCTGATGGCATAGCCCAAAACAAACGCCCATCCTGCTTTCCAAAAAAAGCCTACGGATGTCTTGGCCGCCTCGCCGTAATGTTGCCAGAACGTTATACCACCCATACGCCTATCTCCTTTCCATCAGATCATAGGGGCGTCCCCGATGGAGAACCATACTGCGAAGTACCCATATCGATGTCGACCGTGATTGATTTCGACGAAATAGGCTGCCGGCCTCTTGCGCGAGCGTCGTGATGATGGATAGCATTACCGCATCATCAACGACGTCTAAGCAAAGGATTTCTTCCCTGTGGAATTTAAGGTCTTAGCGAATATCAACCGATTGAAGGACATCGCCAAGGTGCTGCTGCGGTTTGGCTTCGAAGATTTAGTGGAGCGAATCGATCTGCCGGGCGTAGCATCCCCTGGATCGCCATCGTCTTCGACGATCCCTGCCACAACCGAAGCGCGGGTTCGCCTGGTTCTGGATGCCTTAGGGCCGACATTCGTCAAATTTGGCCAGATCATGAGCCTGCGACCGGATTTGCTGCCGGCGTCAATGATCCGTGAGTTGGGCAAACTGCAGGATCATGTCGGGGAAGTCGATTTCGAAGACATTCGCGAGGTCATCGAGCACGCCTACGGGGATAAACTGGAAACCGTCTTTTCGATATTTGATCGCACGCCCATTGCCGCGGCTTCGATCGCCCAGGTGCACAAGGCGGTTCTGCGGAAGGAAGGAGACATCGTATCGGTCAAGATCCGCCGGCCGCATATCCGATCCACCATCGATACGGATATGGACATCCTGGAATACATCGCCAACCGGTTGCATGCCAATATAGAACAACTCCACGTCTACGACTTGCCGGCCCTTGCCAGGCACGTCCGGCGAACCATGCGCTATGAAATGGATTTGTGCCGGGAAGCCCGTAACTTGGGCATTGCGCGTTCCTATCTGAAAGCGGATGGCGATGTCCGGGTGCCGTCGGTTTTCGATGCCTACAGTTCTGACGCCATTTTGGTGATGGAGCACATTCAGGGGAATCCGGTCAAAGAAATCCATTTCGACGATACCGACCAGGCCCAGTTTTTCGCGCGCCTGGGGTTGCGCACCGCCGTCAAACAGATCCTCGAAGACGGCTTTTTCCATGCCGATCCGCATCCCGGCAATATGATGATTACCGCCGACAACCAGCTGTGCCTGATTGACTGGGGCATGGTCGGGCGTTTGACCGAGCGTGACCGCAGAGAGCTCATCGAAGTGCTCGGTGCGATCATGCAAAGAGACAGTCACGGCCTGATGCAAGCCCTTTTTCGTTTGAGTGAAGCCATTGAAGATGTCGACCGTCGGGGTCTCGAGCGGGACCTGATGGATACCATTGACACGACCTATGCGGTTCCGCTCGAGGAGATGAACATCGGTCACCTGCTGATGGATATCGCCAACATGATGCGGGACTACCGCTTGCGGCTGCATCCGGAGTTACTCCTGATGATCAAAGCGCTCGTGACGGCCGAAGGCACCGCGCGCATGATTTATCCGCAACTGGATGTGATAACGGAAGCCCGGCCTGCGATCGAACGGTTGTCGCGTGAGCGTTTCGGACCCCTTCGCATCTGGCGCATGCTGAAATCCGCGCTGCCCGCGTTGCTGCGCCAGCGTCAGGAAATCCCCGGCCGTCTAATGGGTATCATGCAGAAAATCGACCGCGGTGACCTCACCATCCAGTTTGCGCATACCAATTTGGAGAACTTGCTTAACACGCTGGAAAACATTGCCAATCGGCTCACATTTGCCATGATTATCGCCGCCATGATCGTGGGGTCTTCCATGATCATCACCACCGGGGTTCGTCCGCACATCTTCGGCTATCCAGCCATTGGGGTGATCGGCTACGTCATCTCGGCCGTTATCGGTCTCTGGCTCCTGGTCAACATCATCCGGACGCGAAATTACTGAGGCGGCTGTGGTGGGAATAGGTGATCGTAACCCCCTGATCTGCGTGCTGGACCCTATTGGTCGAGGGCTGCGGATTCAATAAACTCCGAGGTAAAGTAGGCATCCGAAAAAAAGAAGGGAGCGCGCTGAGATGACGGTACGATGCGTTACATGGCTATCGACAGCGGGGGGCTCTCCTGTGCAAGATCCCCCCAATCAACCCAAACACCCCCCGGTGGAGGAACCGGGAAAAACGCCGCCTGATCCGCCACCCTTGCGCAAGCCGCCCATGGGGGATCCGGACTGGGTTCCCAAGCGTCCGCCGGTGGAAGAACCACCGGAACGGGACAACGAACATAGAGTCAAAAACCGCACGGAACGCGTTGTTCCCAGAGGTGGTGCTCGTCGAAACGCCGAAAGGAGCCAATCATGATTCAAAGCATTCGTGCCATGCTGCACGCTGACTTGCGCGCCATGGACGGCGGGATCGGGCGTTGTCAGGATTTCCTGTTTGACGACACGTCATGGACGATTCGTTACATGGTCGCCGATACCCGCAAATGGCTGCCGGGCCGCAAGGTGTTGATTTCGCCAAGTGCTGTGGGGGATTGGGACTGGCAGACCGACGCGATACCGGTGCGGCTCGACCGGGACGCCATCGAGGCCTGTCCGCCCCTGACCAGCGATATGCCGGTTTCGCGCCAGTATGAAGTGGCGATTGCCGCCTATTACCAATGGCCAACCTATTGGCAGGGCCCGCATCTGTGGGGCGGGGCCATGTCACCGTTTGTGGAAAGCACGGTGGCGGCCAAGCCCCTCGAGACCATCGAGAAGCCCGGGGAAAGCAACCTGCGTTCGGTCAAGGAGGTTTCCGGCTATCATATCCAGGCCGTGGATGACACCGCCGGCCATGTGGACGATTTTCTGCTGGAGCGCGACACCTGGGCCATCCGCTATCTCGTGGTGGACACCCGCAACTGGTTGCCGGGATGCAAGGTGCTCATATCTCCTGCCTGGGCCGACACCATCGACTGGAAGCGCAGCCGCATCACGGTCGGCATGCATCGCACGGCCATCGAAGCCAGCCCGGTCTACGATCCGGAACGTGGTCCGCCGTCACCCGACGAAGAGACCGCCCTGCACCGCCACTACGATTTCAAACCCTACTGGTGAGACGGCGTGTAGAAGCTGTCGGTCCCCGGGCGCCCGGCAAGACATGGGGTCCGGCGGAAGCCAAAATACATGCTGCTCTTTATTCCCAACGGGGGGGCTTTTGATAGGGTAAAGGAATCGGCGCATCGATCGCTGGCCGAGTGCCTCCGGGCATTTTGCGAGGCTGGTTTAAACGATGCCGGTCTCAACCATGGCGTAAAGAAGATGAAGGGATGATAGCGATTTATGTGCGGCATATGCGGCCACATAACATTCAACGGTCAGGACGTATCCACGCGATGCGTCGAGAAGATGACCGACACGATGCAACAGCGCGGACCGGACGCCCAGGGGCTTTTCGTCCAAGGGGCGGCAGCACTCGGGCACCGACGTCTCAAGATTATCGACCTGAGTGAGGCGGCACAGCAGCCGATGGTCGACAATGATCTGGGCCTTACGATTATTTTCAACGGGGCCATCTACAACTACGGTGACCTGCGCCAGCTCCTGGAATCCAAGGGGTATACGTTTTTTTCTTCCGGCGATACCGAAGTCATTCTCAAGGCCTATCATGCCTGGGGGCGCGCTTGTGTGCAGCGGTTCAACGGCATGTTCGCTTTCGCCATTTACGAGCGCGACAGCGGGCGGCTCTTCCTGGCCCGCGACCGGTTGGGGATCAAACCGCTCTACTACTTTGAAAGACCAGGCGACTTCCGTTTCGCGTCTTCCTTGCCGGCGCTTATTGCCGGCGGTGACGTCACCGGCGACATCGACCCGGTGGCTTTGCACCACTACATGACATTTCACTCGGTGGTGCCCGCCCCGCATACGATTTTGAAAGATATCCGGAAATTACCGCCGGGGGAAACCATGACCATCGATTCCCGGGGAGCGGTTGAACGCGAGACCTACTGGAAACTTGATTTTGGTCCCCGACCGGACGAAGGCCACTATGGCATGGCGGAATGGAAAGCTTTGACGCTGCAAACCCTGCGGCGAGCGGTCCAGCGCCGGCTTACGGCGGATGTGCCCGTGGGGGTGCTGCTCTCCGGCGGGGTGGACTCCAGCCTGGTGGTGGGGCTGCTGGCGGAACTGGGGCAGCCGCAGCTCACGACCTTTTCGATCGGTTTCGACGCCGTCAACGGTGAAGAAGGCAACGAGTTCCACTATTCCGACCTCATTGCCGAACATTTCGCCACGACCCATCACCGCATCGAATGCAATGCCGCTGATGTGCTGTCTTCCATCGAAACGTGTCTTGGCGCCATGAGTGAACCCATGGTCAGCCATGATTGCATCGGGTTTTATCTGCTCAGCCAGGCCGTATCCCAGCACGTCAAGGTGGTGCAGAGCGGCCAGGGTGCGGATGAAATCTTCGGCGGGTATCATTGGTATCCACCCTTGATGAAAAGCCAGGATCCCCTGTCGGATTATGCGCGTCATTTTTTCGATCGTTCCCATTCCGAATACGCGGCGGCCGTCGATAACCGGTTTCTGGAGAGGGATTACAGTACGGCTTTTGTCCAGCGGCATTTCGATGCGGCCGGCTCAATCGCGCCGGTCGACAAAGCCTTGGGGATCGATACGGCTGTCATGCTGGTGGATGACCCGGTCAAACGGGTAGACAACATGACCATGGCCTGGGGGTTGGAAGCCCGTGTTCCTTTTCTGGACCATGAATTGGTGGAACTGGCGGCCCGTATCCCGGCGGCGTTCAAGGTCGCCAATGGGGGCAAGCATGTGCTGAAGGAAGCCGCCCGGGATGTCGTCCCCGCTGCGGTGATCGACCGTCCCAAAGGTTATTTTCCGGTGCCCGCCTTGAAATACCTGCAGGGCGATTATCTGACTTTCGTCAAGGAGATTTTGTTGTCACCCCGCAGCACAGCGCGTTCCCTGTTCAAACCGGACTATGTTGCCCAGGTGCTGACCGAACCGGAAAAGCACATCACGCCGCTGCGTGGCTCCAAAGCCTGGCAGATGGCTGTTTTAACCTATTGGTTGGCGGCCCAGGGGCTTTGATCCCGGCGGACCGGTTCCCCGAACCACAAATCATTTTCGGGAGGAGACACCCCATGGAACGAACCAGTGGTCTGCGCGACCGCTTTCAGCGTGTTACCAGTTTTACGGTG
This sequence comes from Desulfobacteraceae bacterium, assembly GCA_014237395.1. Taxonomy (GTDB): domain Bacteria; phylum Desulfobacterota; class Desulfobacteria; order Desulfobacterales; family UBA5852; genus JABZFP01. The sequence goes on from JABZFP010000006.1 coordinate 40,986, forward strand.
AGGAACGAAAAGACACCCCAGGGACCCGAAGCCGCTCAGATGAGCACTGACGCTTCGATCGACATGGGCTGGGGCCGCATCATCTTCGGCCACACCTTTCGTTCCCAAAAAGACCTCTGCGCCGCAATGGATCGGGAGCGCGCCGGCAAGCGTGACATTACCTTCTATCTGCGCGACCCGCACGTTCTGCTGTCGATGGGGCCGGAGCGGTTTTTTCTAGACCCCTCCCACACCTACCGTTTATGGATGCACGAATATCAGCCGCGTAATATACGCCCGGGCGCTTTTACCATACGGAGACTGCACTCCCGCAGCGATGCCGAGGGGGTGAACCGGCTCTATGCCACCCGCCAGATGGTGCGCTGCGATCCCGATTTTCTGTTGACCCACACAGCGTCGCGCCAGAGGACCCATCTAGTGGCGGAATCGCTCGTGGATGGGAAAATCGTCGGAACCGTGACGGGTGTCGACCATGTCGAGGTCTTCGCCGATCCCGAACAGGGCGCCAGCCTGTGGTGCCTCGCCGTGGATCCCCAGACCAACGCCCCGGGGGTGGGCGAAGCGCTGGTGCGCCATTTGACGGATCACTACCTGACCCGGGGACGGTCCTACATCGACCTGTCGGTCATGCATACCAACACCGAGGCGATTGCCCTCTATGAAAAGATCGGGTTCCAGCGGGTGCCGGTCTTCTGCGTCAAGCGTAAAAATTCGATCAATGAGCCCCTTTACACCGGCACTTCGCCCGTGGAAGCACTCAACCCCTATGCCGGCATCATCGTCAAGGAGGCGTTGCGTCGCGGCATCGGGGTGAAAGTCGTGGATGCGGCCCATGGCTATTTTGACCTGACGTTCGGTGGCCGCCGTGTTGCCTGTCGGGAATCACTGACTGATCAGACGTCGGCGGTGGCCATGAGTCGCTGTGATGATAAGCGCGTCACCCATCGTATCCTTGCCGCGAAGGGCTTGAACGTCCCGCGTCAATACCCGGCCAAAGATCCGGATGAAAACCGGAAAACCCTCAAGGCCCTGGGCCGGGTTGTGGTCAAACCGGCCCGTGGGGAGCAGGGCACCGGCATCAGTGTCGATCTGCAGACCGTGGAAGATCTGGAAAAGGGCGTTCGGCGCGCCCGCCGGTTTTGCCCGGACGTCATTCTTGAGGAATTTGTCGCGGGGGAAGACCTGCGGTTGATCGTGATCGATTACCAGATGGTGGCGGCGGCTGTCCGCCGCCCGCCGGTGCTGGTCGGCACCGGACGGCATACCCTGCGCACACTTATCAAGAAGTACAATCGGCGACGGGCGGCGGCAACGGGCGGCGAAGGTCGTCTGCCGATGGATGCTGAAACCAAACGTTGCCTGGCACTGGCAGGCTACCAACTGGACGATGTTCCCGCTGCGGAAACGAAGATTCCAGCACGCAAGACCGCCAATTTGCACACCGGCGGCACCATCTCGGATGTCACCGAAGCGATCCACCCCGAACTGGCAAAGGTTGCCGTGAGCGCCGCCCGGGCACTGGATATTCCGGTGACCGGCCTGGATTTTATGGTGCCGGACCTTGCCCGTCCGGACTACTGGATCATAGAGGCCAACGAACGTCCTGGCCTGGCGAACCACGAACCCCAACCGACGGCGGAACGTTTTATTGATTTCCTCTTTCCCCAGACGACAGGATCCCGATCAAACAGGAGACAGAACTGAGGCATGCGATCGATCGACCACACCTATTTGCAGAAAATTTTATTGGCCTTGCTGAATATCCCAAGCCCCTCGGGGTACTCCGATCAGATTGTCCATTTCGTCGGAAAGGAGCTCGAACGTCTCGGGCTATCCTATAATGTGACCCGCCGCGGCGCCATCCGGGCAACCATGCAGGGAAAGCAATCCCCTCTGGATCGGGCTGTGACCGCGCATTTGGATACGCTGGGTGCCATGGTCAACCGTCTGAAAGACAACGGACGGTTGAGGGTGTCTCCGATCGGAACCTGGGCCAGCCGATTTGCGGAAGGCGCCCGGGTGACGGTTTTTACGCCTTCCGGCCCGCAACGGGGAACTGTGCTGCCGCTCAAAGCCTCCGGTCATGTCTACGGTGATGCCATCGACAGCCAGCCGTCCGGGTGGGATTTTGTCGAAGTGCGGGTGGATGTTCCCTGCGGCAGCGCCCGTGATCTGGCGTCGGCAGGGTTTACGGTTGGAGATTTTGTCGCGTTTGATGCCTTACCCGAGATCACGCCGAACGGATTTATCAACGCCCGCCATCTGGATGACAAGGCGGGCGTGGCGGTGCTGTTGACGGCGGCCAAAAGTATGATTGATGCACAGATCGCGCTGCCGGTCGATTGTCACCTCATTTTTACGATCTTCGAAGAGGTCGGGCACGGTGCATCGGCGGCGGTCTACGGTGACGTGGCGGAAATGGTGGTGATCGAGCAGGCCCCGGTGGCTTCGGGGCAGAATGCGCTGGAAGACGGCGTAACCATCGGGATGATGGACCAGAGCGGTCCTTTCGATTATCATCTCAGTCACAAACTGATCGGCATCTGCGAAGAAAATCAGATTACCTACGCCAAGGACGTATTCCGCTTCTACCGCAGTGATTCGGCCTCGGCGATCGAGGCCGGCAATGATACCCGAACGGCGCTGGTTTGCTTTGGGGTGGACGGTTCGCACGGTTACGAACGCACGCGGCTTGCTTCTCTCGATGCGGTGACGCGAACCGTTGTCCATTACATGCAGAGTGCCCCAACGTTCCAGCGGGACAAGGATGACCTGGCAACATTGAAAGACTTTCCGCATCAACCGACGCGGGAGATTATTCAAATCAAGACATGAAGGTGCCGACGTCAATGAAAATAGCAGACACAGGAGATCCGCACGGGCTGCAGGGCGGTTTGTGCAGCATCTATCGGGCGTGCTCATCGCAGGGCGTAACGAAAGACGATCGCCATCACCAATACAAGCAGAACAAGCCAGAAAAGAACATTGAGTGAAAGGTAGGTCATTTGTTGCAGTTCGCGTTCTTTTTCGATTCGCTCCAGCAAATCGATGGTTTCGTGGCGATTGCGGGGGTAACGGCGTCCGGCAAGAAGTGATACGACAATCGCGCCTGCCAAGCCGACCGCGATAAAGGGCAGCCAGTGAATGCCCAGCAAGGCCGGACCGAAGGGCATCAGCCACAAGCCGCCGGCCCAGGTAATCAGAAAGATGAGGAGAAAAAACCAGAAGAATCCCGACCGATTTCCACGGCGTTTGAGATTGTGAGCAAAAAGATAGGAGAGGGTTCCTGCGATGACAAGAGCGGTAACCAGTTCGGCGGCAACAACCATCAATCCCTCCTTATAATGCAGTCAGTTCGTTTCGGGTCATACCGAGCAACCAGTCTAAAGGGGTTGGAATCCCGTCGGCAATAGGGCAAAGACCTTAATCCCCACCGGCGGATGGGGTATTCGACGGCGACGGCCTTTTCCTCGGATGGTGTCGGTAGCGGAGATCTTTTGAACGGGAAGATTCCAGAAGAAAAATGCAAAGGAGGTCATCATGCAGAAACGCGTCGCGCTGGTAACCGGTGCCAACAGGGGCCTGGGATATGAAGTTGCACGCCAATTGGCCGATCTGGGGATCACCGTGGTCATTGGATCGCGTGATCTCGAAAAAGGGGAGGCGGCGGCCGAATCCCTGGCGAATGATCGTCGCATGGTGCACAGCCGGCATCTTGATGTCACCCAGGCCACGACCATTCAGGCCGCCATCGGGAGTATCATCGACCAGTATGGCCGCCTTGACATTCTTGTCAACAATGCCGGTATTATGATCGATTCCGAGACTACCATTCTGGAACTCGATCTGACGATGTTTCAAAATACCCTGGAGACCAATGCCTTGGGACCGCTGCTGCTCTGCCAGGCCTGCATCCCCTACATGCAGGAAAATAATTACGGGCGAATCGTCAACATCGCCAGCACGCTGGGATCGCTGACGGACATCGCCACTCCGGATTCCGCGTATTCGGTTATCCTTTCACCGGCCTACCGGCTTTCCAAAACGCTATTGAATGGTCTGACGGTATTGATTGCCAAGGAATTACGGGAGACCAATATCCTGGTCAATTCGGCCTGTCCGGGTTGGGTCCGCACCCGATTGGGCGGTGATCAGGCGCCCCTGATGCCGGCCCAGGGTGCCGAGACGCCGGTCTGGCTGGCCACCTTGCCGGATGACGGGCCCCGAGGCGGTTTTTTCCGTGAAAAACGACCCATCCCCTGGTAGTTGGCCGGAGAGACCAAACGTCTCCAATGCTACCCAGGCGATGATCATCGCCGCCCATCAGACCAAGCGGTCAATCGCCAATCGAGATAATTGCCAGCTCGAAGGGATTTTTATCCATGCGCCTTCCGGCAAGTGTTAAGCGCCGTCTGACCCTGAATCCCGGCGCCATGATCCTGCGTTTCACCTGGCAGCAACTCATGATTTCGCTGGGGGCGATGCTGTCAGCTCTGGCCTATGTCGTCTTTCAGCTGCCCTACAATATCGCTGCGGGAGGTGTCAGTGGGTTGGGGATTATCGTCCATCACTGGAGCGGTTTTCCGGTGGGGCTGTTCTTTCTGCTGATGAACATCCCGTTATTTGTGCTGGGGTTTTTCCATTTGGGACGCTGGCGGTTTTTCTGGTCCAGCAGTGTGGCCGTATTGGTGTTCGCTTTGGCGTCCGATGTTTTCGTCCAGTATCTGCCGCTCTGGATGGACATTTATCCGGTCACCTCCGAGCCTTTGCTGGCGTGCATCTACGCCGGCATTCTGTATGGCTTGGGCACGGGCTTGATCTATCGCTATGGCGGCACCATCGGCGGCACCTCGATCACGGCGCGCATCATCTACAACAAGACCGGCTTTCCCCTCAGCCAGTCTTATCTCTACACCGATCTGGCGGTCATTGCCCTGGCCGGCGTGGTGTTTACCATGGAAACGGCGCTTTTGGCGGCCCTGACCCTCATCCTGGTGGGACTTTTTTCCGATTTCGTGCTGGAGGGCACAAGCCAGATGCGCACCCTGATGATCATTACCGAAAAGCCCGACCCGATCCGCCAGGCCATCATCCACGAACTCCAGCGGGGCGTCACCCACTGGGACGTGACCGGCGGCTACTCGCAGAAAAAACGAACCATGCTCTACCTGACGGCGCTGCGCTCCCGGATATACGATGTGAAGTACATTATCGCCCGGATCGACCCGGAAGCCTTCATGGTCGTGGGCGTTTCCCAGCAGACCTGGGGCGGGTACAACGTCCCCAAAATTGATCAGCGATGAAGGATCCCAAATCGGTTATTCGCAAGCAACCATACCCCCTGCGATGGGAATCCCCCCACATAAGGGATCGCCGTAAGCCAATGCGTGCCTTCCGGGAATTTCCCAACTTGACGACCAGTCACCTTCCGTCCTATTCTATCTGACTTTTGTTTTCTGAAGATTCGTTACGATTTTAACATCATCTACTTAAAGGATAAACCCACGCAAAAAGTTGCCTTTTGCGGTTGTTTGCGTTATTTTGGCAAAGAAAAAGGGAACCGGGCAAATTATATAAATGCCTGATTCCCTTTGAAATTCATGGAGCCGGCGAGCGGATTTGAACCGCTGACCTGCTGATTACGAATCAGCTGCTCTACCAACTGAGCTACGCCGGCGCGACGAGACTCCCTCTACTGATTTTAAGATGCAAAATCAAGAAGAAATTTTGAATCGTTTTCTGGCCGATGCCCCTGATTCAGGGGCATCGGTGCTCGATTGCCACGGCTTGAAGGGGGCTTCGGCCGCCTTTTTTTTGTGGCAGTGTTATGGCCGCCGCCCCCGGCCCATGGTGATTCTGACGGCTGACGCACGCGAGGCGGAAGCGCTTTGGCATGACCTGCTTTTTTTCCGCAGCGATGCTGCGGTGCCGGTCCTCTATTTCCCGCCTTATAACATCCTGCCCTATAAGGTTCTGGCCTATCACAACGAAACCGCCGCGCGCCGGATCAAGGTGCTCTATACCCTGTTGGATGCCCCCCGGGCCCCCATCGTGGTGACGACCATCGGCGCTTTTTTAAAACGCGTGATTCCGAAATCCGAGATGGGCGCCTATGCCGAGCTGCTGATGGTCGGCGAGGACTTGGATCGGTCGCAATTGGTCGAAAAGCTGATCGACGGCGGCTACAGCCATTCCCAGATTGTCGAAGAGCCCGGCGATTTCTGCGTGCGGGGCGGCATTCTGGACATCTTTTGCCCGCTTTATGACCACCCGCTGCGGGTGGAGTTTTTTGGGGACACCATCGATTCGTTGCGGTTTTTTTCGGCGGATACCCAGCGGCGGGTCGGTGAACTTGAAGAGGCCGTGGTATCGCCGGCCCGCGAAGCGATCCTGCCAAGTGACCGCTTGCCTGAAATCATATCCCGCATTCGTTTGCAGGCCAACGATCAGCAGCTGCCCAAGCATGAAGCGCGTCGCTTGATCAGCGGCATCAAAGAGGAGAAACGCTTCCCGGGTATTGAAAGCCTGCTGCCGCTCATTTCCCCGAAGCTGGACAGCCTGCTGGCGTATCTACCGTCCAGCGCCCTGATGGTGGAAATTGAGCCGGCCGACATCGAGAAGGCGGCCATCGAGGTGTCTGAGCGGGCCGCCCAGCACTATGACGCCGCCCGCGCGGAGCAGAAACTCTGCATCGATCCCGACCGATTGTTTTTATCCTGGCCGGAAGCCTGCAGGGTGCTAAACGATCGTCAGCGGTTGTGCCTGCGCCAGCTTCCCGTTGGCCCACCCGATTTGTCGGGCGAAAACAGGACGCCATGCCTTCGTTATGCCATTGAAGACATTACCCCGCTGTCGCAGGTCGCATCTACTAGGGGCTCCCGCGAAGAGCGCTCGCCGTTCCAGGCCCTGTCGGGCTGGATCGCCGATCAGATGACCCATGGCCTGGCGGTGCATCTGGTTTGCCGCAATGCCAATCAGATGGAACGCGTGGCGGGCGTGCTGGAGCCCTATGGCATCGTGTTCGAGCAGGGGACCGCCGGAATCGCGGCGCCGGAGACGACACCCCAGCGCGTCCGGCTCCTGGAGGGCCAGTTGTCGGCCGGATTCGTCTGGTCGGCGGCCGGGGTTGTCATCCTCACCGATGTGGACATTTTTGGCGTTCGGCGCTCCCGCCCGGGAAAGCGGCGCCGACCGACCGACAAACCGACCATCACCTTCGGCGATCTTCATCAGGGGGATCTCGTGGTGCATTCCGAGCACGGCATCGGACAATACGATGGTTTGACCAAGCTCAACTTGAATCGAACCGAAAACGATTTTCTGACGATCAGCTATCGGGACGGTGATCGACTCTATCTTCCGGTCGACCGCATGGGGTCTATCCAGAAATACATGGGTGTCGAGGGGGTTACCCCGGTACTGGACAAGATGGGGGGTAAATCCTGGGAAAAGGTCAAAGCCCGGGTCAAGCGGTCGGCGGAGCGGATTGCCGGTGAATTGCTCAAGCTTTATGCCGCGCGCAAAGTCCGCACCGGTTTCACGTTTCAATCCGTCGATGACTATATGGCCGAGTTTGAAGGCGGTTTCCCGTATGAAGAAACACCGGACCAGCTGAAAGCCATCGAGGATGTGCGTCAGGACATGGCCAGCGCCGTCCCGATGGACCGCTTGATCTGCGGTGACGTGGGCTATGGCAAGACCGAAGTGGCCCTGCGGGCGGCCTTTATGGCGGTATTCAACGGCAAGCAGGTGGCCGTCCTGGTGCCGACAACCGTATTGGCCGAACAGCATTACGACACCTTCCAGCAGCGGTTCAAGCGCTTCGGGGTCCAGATCGAGAGCCTCAGCCGGTTTCGTTCCCGGGCCGAGCAAAAGGACATCATCGAACGGCTGGCGGACGGCCGCGTCGATATTGTGATCGGGACCCACCGGTTGCTGCAGAAGGATATCCGTTTCCGCGAACTGGGGATCTTTATTCTCGATGAAGAGCAGCGGTTCGGCGTCCGCCACAAGGAAAAGCTGAAAAAGCTGCGTCGCTCCGTTGATGTGCTGACCCTCACGGCCACGCCCATACCGCGCACACTGCACCTATCGCTGTCCGGTATCCGGGATATCAGCATCATATCGACGCCGCCCGAGTATCGCCGTTCGATTATTACCTATGTGTCCGAGTATAGCGACGGACTGGTGAAAGAAGCCATTCAGCGCGAAATCAATCGCGGGGGGCAGGTCTATTTTGTCCACAACCATGTGGCCAGCATCTTCAATATGGCCGAAAAGATCAGCGCGCTCGTTCCGGAAGCACGCACGGGCGTCGCCCATGGCCAGATGAGTGAGGATGAACTGGAACAGGCCATGATGGCGTTTCATCGACGGGATCTCGACGTGTTGGTGACCACGACGATTATCGAGTCCGGGCTCGATATTCCGTCGGCCAATACCATCATCGTCAATCGCGCCGATCGTTTTGGTCTGGCGCAGATGTATCAGTTGCGGGGACGGGTGGGGCGTGCCGAAGAGCAGGCCTATGCCTTCCTTTTTATTCCCAAGGAAAGCGGCCTGACGACCCAGGCCCGCAAGCGGCTGAAGGTCCTGATGGAACACAGCGACCTGGGGTCAGGTTTCCAGATCGCGATGAACGATCTGAAAATTCGTGGCGGCGGCACCATCCTGGGCGCTTCGCAGTCCGGCCACATTGCGGCCGTGGGCTACGATATGTTTTTGCAGCTCATGGAAGAAACCATGGCCGAACTGAAAGGCGAAACCGTTGTCCAGCCCCTGGACCCGGAGATCAACGTTCCTTTTTCGGCCTATATTCCGGAAACGTGTATTCCCGATCTTGATCAACGCTTGGCCATGTATCGTCGCTTGGCCAAAATTGACGATCCGGCCGACATCCCGGACATCAAAGCTGAATTAGAAGACCGTTTCGGAACGATGCCCACCGTGACCCGCAATCTTTTGACCAAAATCCTGCTGAAGGCACTGGCGGTCCGGGCAGGTGTGAAACGCCTCGATTTGAACAATGGTAAAGTGATGCTGGCCTTTTCGGAGGCCCATCAGAAAAATCCCCAGGGGATTGTGGACGTCATTCGCCGGGATCCCAAACGGTTTCAGTTGACACCCGATTATACCCTCAGCCTGCAAGTGACCAAAAAGGGTGCGCAGGGCGCCATTGCGCAAGTTAAAAATATCTTGCAGGAAATAGCCCATCATGTTAACGATTGAAAGATTATCTATTTAGAATCCTTAGCAATAATGAGAAATGACGCGCTTTCGAATGGTGGTGCGCATTTCCTTTTCCATGATGGGGGCGCCCATGCGCCATGATCTGATCATTGTCCTGATCGCCCTCCTGCTGATCGGCGGTTATGGCTGCCAGCCGGAATCAAGCGTCGAGCGTAATACGGTCCTGATGACCGTCGGGCAGCGGGCGTTGAGGGTGGATGAATTTGAACGTGCGTATCGTGTTTTTCGATCCGCGCATGGTGCTGGCCTGGAGGAGGACCCGGCTGTCGAACGGGCGACCAGACTGCGGTTTATTCACCAAGTGGCCGAGCAACTGGTGCTTCTTGAGTATGCCCGTGATATTGGCCTGGAGATATCCGCTGACGCATTGAACACGGCTGTCGAAGACATCCGGGGGGATTATCCGGATGACCTCTTCGAACAGATGCTGCTGGAAAACGCGGTTAATTTCGAGGATTGGAAACATGCCTTGTGGGTAAGGCTGACCATTGACCGGCTGATTCAGCAGGAGTTGACCGCCAACGTCCAGATTACGGAAAAGGATATTGAAGCCTATTATCAGCATCTGGACGCTGAGCAACTGGTACCGCCCTCCGCGTTGGAAGGAGAGGGCGCCGATCAGATCGACCAGATGATCATTCAACAGCTTCGTCGTCAAAAAACCGAACAAGCCTATACCCCCTGGATGGAAGGCTTGAAAGCTAAATATCCGGTCGATATTGACCAGGCCGTGGTTCAACAGGTTATTGCCGATATCGGTGCCCCGGCTGAGGATGGTGGCGAGCGCGCCCCCTGAGTGGTCCGGACATTCGCATTTCCATTTTAGGAGCAGGAAATACATGGATTTAAAAACGCTTACCCCCCGATGCATTCATCCGATGGTCGCCGTTGCGCTGTGCGGATTGTGGTTATGGGTTGTCGGGGCCGCTGTTGACGCTCGCTCCGCTGAGGGCGTTCTTGTGGATCGTATTGTGGCGCAGGTCAACGATGACATCATCACCCTGTACGAACTCAACCGCAAGGTTGCGCCCTACATCAAACGGGTACAGGCCATGGCGCGTCCACTCGAGGAAGAGCGACGTATGATTTACGAGCTGCGCGAAAAAGTGCTCAACCAGATGGTGGATGAAAAACTGACCGACCAGGAGATTGAACGCTACAACATCCGCGTCAGTGAAGAGGCGATCGACAATACGATCGAGGAGATGAAAAAGCAGCGGCGCATGACGGATCAGCAGTTGCGTGATTCGTTGCAAAAAGAAGGCCTCACGATGGAGGAATACCGGACGCAGATGGAAAACCAGATTCTGCGGGTGCGGCTGGTCAACCGCGAGGTAAAATCGAAAATCGTGATTACCGATGAAGATATCCGGGCCTACTATGAAAAAAACAAAGCCCAATACGTGGGGGAGGGGCGCGTCGATTTGCGCCATGCCATGATGGCCGTTTCCCCGTCGGCCGGTGAAGCGGAAAAGCAAGCCCTGCGCGATAAAATGGCGGTCATCCGCCAGAAGGTGATCGATGGAAACCCATTCGACGACGCGGTGCGCGAGTCCGTGCCATCGGCGGAAATAAAAGACGTCGGTTATTTGGGGTCTTTTGCGCTCAACGATTTGGCGCCTCAGATTCTGGCGGCCCTTGAGGGTTTGAAGACCGGCGATGTGACGGATATCGTGGACACCGGCCAAAGCCTGCAGCTTTTCTATGTCGAAGCGATGCATGAGGGGCAGGGGAAAACGCTTGAAGAGGTTTCCGCCGAAATCGAAAACATTCTTTATGATGAAATCGTCAATCAGAAATTCATGACCTGGCTGACCGATCTGAGAGAACGGTCGCACATCCGAATCATTCGCTGAAGCCGTGATAAGGTGTTTCATGCCATGCCGCAAGGCATGCGTGCTTTTGTCAGGCGGAGGATGCCATGACCCAAAACGGTAAAATGTCCTCTTATGGCCTGTACCTCCAAACGGTGCGCGTCGAGAAGGGTATTTCCATTGAACAGGTGGCCGAGGAAAGCCGGATACGGGCGGAAATTCTGCGTAGTATCGAGGCGGAAGATCACGCCAAACTGCCGGATGATGTCTTTGTCAAAGGGTTTTTGCGGATATTTGCCCAGGTGATCGGGGCCGATCCGGAAGAGGCCCTGCGGCGTTTCGATGTCCGGCGAAAACCCGTGCCGGCGGCCGAGATCCATTCCAACAGGGGCAAGGAGAAATCGCCGCGGCTCTGGCTGACGGTTCTCTGGGTCGCGGCGATGATGATAGGCCTTGTCGGGGGTACCCTCGTGGTCTATCAGATGGTCTACCATAAAGGGCAGGCTGCAGCCCCGCACGAGGTGACGGTGAAAACGCAGGAAGACAGCCCCCCTATCTCCCCTGCGAAAGAATCGTCTTCCGCCGAGACGCCGGCGGAAACGGCTGAAACGATGATGGAGGCCACGCCCCCCCAAACCAAGGCGGTTGAAAAACCGGCCGCCTACGCGCTTGAGATCGTCTGTCATGAAGACACATGGTTGAAAATCATCGCGGACGATGCGCGTGCCACGGAACATCAAATGAAACCTGGTGATAAGATCACGTTGAATGCAGAAACCATGTTCAACTTGCTGATTGGCAATGCCGGAGGGATATCGGTCCAGTTGAATGGTCAACCGGTGCCGGTGCCGGGCAGCAGTGGCCAGGTGGTCAATTTGCAACTGCCCTGACGGGTGGATCGAACCAAAACGCGTTCCAATGATGACGGGACACATGTTGAACCAAAACAGTAAAATTATGGTGGACAGCATCAAACGCCTGCTGCGGCGCGGGGCCACGACCAATTTGCGCAAAATTGTGGAAAAGACCCATGCGGCCGATCTGTCCATCGTGTTTCGTTCCCTTTCGGTGGCCAACCAGCTCCAGCTGTTGCATATGATTCGCGATACGGAGAAAAAAGGCATCCTGTTCAGCGAACTGGACGAGGATACGTTTTCCGCCCTGTCGAATGAGCTCGCACTTGAGGATATCGTCGAAGTTCTGGAGCAGATGCCTTCCGATGATGTGGCCGACCTGATCGGGCGGTTGCCGGAAGAAAAATCGGATGCCATTCTTGAAAAGATGCGAAAAGAAGGATCCGAAGAAATCGAAGGACTGCTCAAATACGATGACGATACGGCCGGCGGTATCATGGTCACGGATTTTATTGCGCTGCCGCAGGATCTGACCGCCAATGAGGCCATCAAACAGATTCAAACCGAGTACCATGATGTGGAGATGCCCTTTTATCTCTATGTGGTGGACGAGTACGGCAAGCTGGTGGGCGTCAGTTCCCTGCGCCAGCTGGTGGTGGTGTCGCCGGAAACGACGCTTAAACAATTCATGACCACGGATGTCTTCGCTGTCGGTACGGATGTCGATCAGGAAGAAGTCGCTAAACTCGTCGCGCGCTATGACATCCTGGCGGTACCCGTCGTAGACGAATCCAATCGTCTGGAGGGGATCGTCACGGTGGACGATGTCATCGATATTTTTCGCCAGGAAGCCACCGAAGACATGTTGAAAATGGCCGGCGTCGGGGATGAGTATGTCGAGACGCAGTCCATTTACCGTAGCACCAAAACACGCCTGCCCTGGCTGCTGGCCAGTTGTGCCGGCGGTATCATGGCGCTGTTCATCATCGGTCGCTTCGAAGGCACCCTCTATCGGTTTGCCTATCTGGCGGCGTTTATCCCCGTCATCATGGGCATGGGGGGCAATATCGGGACGCAATCATCCACCATTGTCGTTCGTGGCCTGGCCACCGGGCGACTCAACGTCCGGGACTTTTGGCGTGTGGTGTCCAAGGAACTGGCCATCGGATTGATCCTGGGTGGTTTTTATGCCGTCCTGATCGGCACAGTGGCGCAGGTTCAGTATACGGTGCAGATGCTGGCCCTGACCGTCGGCCTTGCCGTCATCATTTCCATGACGGTGGCGGCGCTGGTCGGTTCGGGGGTGCCGCTGCTCTTGGCGCGCATCAACATCGATCCCGCCGTGGCCACCGGCCCCTTTGTCACGACATCGATCGATATCATCAGCGTTTACTGCTATTTCATCTTGGCAACGACCTTGCTTGGTATTTGACGCATGCCGACCTTCACCACACCTGCCGTTTTGCTTCGACGCGTCGAATATGGTGATTTCGATTTGATATTGACCCTTTTTACCGAGGCGACCGGCAAGATCAGCGTGATTGCCAAACACGCCAAAAAAAGTAAAAAGCGGTTTGCCGGTGTGCTGGAGCTGTTTACGATCCTGAACATTACGTGTCAGACGCCCCGCCGGTCCGGCCTGCCCGTGCTGCAGGAAGCACAGCTTGAAGAGCCCTTTGCCGCCATCCGCGAAAATATGCTGCACACGGCATATGCCAGCTACTGGGCCGAACTCGTGGCGACCTGGGCCGAGGAAGCCCAGCAACTGGATCGGTTGTACCGCCTGCTGGTCTTTATGCTGGCGGGGTTGGACCGCCACCAGATGGACCCGGCATTGCTCAACCTGATCTTTCAGATGCGGTTTCTGGACATTGCCGGATTGTGTCCGAATCTCAATTACTGCTGTGTCTGCAAAACGGGTTTGGACAACCTCGCCCATCATGTCTCGGGATTTGACCTGCCCCGTGGTGGATTGCGCTGTCATTGCTGCGGCGAGGATGACGAGACGCATGTCTGTCTTTCCCGGGGGACCATCAAGCAGCTGCAATGGCTTGCCGAGGGGGATTTGAACCGTGTTGGGCGCCTGCGGTTTTCATCGCAGGGCATGAACGAAGCCCAGCGGTTTCTGGAGACCTTCGTGCCCTATCATCTGGGCAAGGAGCCCCGCAGTTTAAAGGTGCTGCGCCAGATTCGCCCGGTGATGAACGTGCCGGCGCCGGCGGTTGCGGAAGGCCGCTGATGGAGGGGATCAAAACCAACCGGATTGCGGACATCGTGGCTGAAAATGCCGTGCAGGCATCCGCGCCCTGTCGGGTGGACATGGGCGGGACCCTGGATATCGGCACCTTCTATTACCCCTTGCAGCACGCCGGTCCCTGCACGTTCAACATGGCGCTCGATATGCGCACGACTGTCGAGCTGGAACCTTACCGGACCGGCTGGATCAAGGTGAGTTCCCGGGGATTTGAAAGTGCGGCCTATCCGTTGGATCAAGCCCCTTTCAATCACCCCCTGGGCCTGATGTTCGCGGTGGCCAGTCATTTCAATGCGCCCGGGCTGCATATCAAGATCGACAGCGCTTCTCCGCCGCGGAGCGCGCTGGGCGGCTCTTCGGTGGCGGCGGTGGCCCTGGTGGGCGCTCTGGCGCGCGCCCGCGGGATGGCTGGCGGTGAAGATTTGAACCGGGAACAAATCGTACGGCGGGCCCATCGTATCGAAGAAACCGTGGCCGGTGTCCCTTGCGGCATGCAGGACCAGCTCGGGGCCGCCTATGGCGGGGCGCATACCTGGCACTGGGAGATTGCCGCTGACGGCCTGGCGATTCGTCGCGAGCCGGTTTCGCGGGCCATGACGCCGGAAATCTTCAAGGCCCACTTCCTGGTGGCTTATTGCGGCATCCCGCATGCGTCGAAGGACATCAACGGCACCTGGGTGCGGCAATTTATCGCCGGGCGGGAACGACAGCGTTGGATCCAGGTGGCGGAATGTGTGCGTCGCTTCAGTGCCGCCCTCAACGCAGGCCAATGGGCGGCGGCCGCCATTGCCATGAATGAAGAAACCGCCTTGCGCCGCGTCATGACACCGGAAGTGCTGGATGTGATCGGCGAGGATCTGGTGACGGCCGCGCGGGACCGTGGGTGCGGCGGTCGGTTTACCGGCGCGGGGGGCGGAGGCTGCCTGTGGGCGGTGGGGGCCGCCGACCCCATCCAACAGCTCCGCGCGGATTGGCGTGGCATTTTAGCCAAGCGCAAGGGGGCCGCCTTATTGGATGTGGCGCCTGACCTGGAAGGTCTGCAGATCACCACCCGGCCGCGTCGTGGCCGGGGAGACTGAATCCACCGCGCCGGTCGGTCCGCTTTTGTTTTCGGAGAATGGCATCGCCGATGGCGGCGAGGCCCCTATACAGAACAGAAGTGGTTTCAAAACCTCAGATCACGTTCAAGGGCAAGGCCCAGCTTGATGAAAAAGCGGAGCATATTCAGTAATATGTGAGCATTTTGAAGCGGGCTGCAACGCCGCCAATGGGCGTTTGAAGGGGTTTTGAAATGGCTTCTCACCAAGCATCAAGGAACCCAGTGCCGAGGAGTTGTTTTATGCATTTTCAAAACGTCATTTTAAACCTGCAGCAGTTCTGGGCCCGCAAAGGATGTGTTCTAGCCCAACCCTACGATATGGAAGTGGGTGCCGGCACCTTTCATCCCACGACCCTTCTGCGCGCTCTTGGCCCGGAACCCTGGAATGTGGCCTATGTGCAGCCGTCGCGCCGTCCCACGGACGGGCGTTACGGCGAAAACCCCAACCGCCTCCAGCATTACTACCAGTATCAGGTGATTTTAAAACCGTCGCCCTACAACGTGCAGCAGTTGTACTTGCAGAGCATGAAGGTGCTGGGCATCGATCCCCTGGAGCATGATATTCGATTTGTGGAGGATGACTGGGAATCCCCCACTCTGGGCGCTGCCGGTCTCGGTTGGGAGGTATGGCTGGACGGTATGGAGATAACGCAGTTTACGTATTTCCAGCTGTGCGGCAGCATCGAGCTGTCGCCCATATCGGTGGAACTGACCTATGGCCTCGAGCGGATTGCCATGTACCTGCAGGGGGTCGACAATGTCTATGACCTGATGTGGAATGACACCGTCCGTTACGGTGATGTTCATCATCAGCAGGAAGTCGAGCAATCGACCTATAATTTCGAAAAAGCCAACGTGGACATGCTGTTCAGTTTTTTCAATCAGTACGAGGCTGAATCCCAGCGGGTGATTGCCGATGGACTGGTGCTGCCGGCCTATGAATACTGTCTGAAGTGCTCCCACACCTTCAATTTGCTGGATGCACGCGGGGCCATCAGTGTCACCGAGCGAACCGGTTACATCGGTCGCATCCGCAATCTGGCCCGGCTCTGTGCCGAAGCCTACGTCAAGCAGCGGGAAGCTATGGGGTATCCGCTCCTGGAGCGCGGTATTCCGAAACTGTAGCGGTGACGCCTGGCAGGCGCGACAACCTGAGCGACAGGTTGCGGGTGGCATGAATCCTGGGAAGAATCAACGAGGTGAAGCAAATGGAAAAATTGTTACTGGAAATCGGGGCTGAAGAAATACCGGCCGGCTATATTGCGCCGGCATTGCAGGCCATGCAGGTGCAATTGACCGAAAAACTGGCGGCCGCCCGGATCGCGCACGGCGCCATCCGGACCTTCGGCACCCCCCGGCGTCTGGCCATTGAAATTGACGGCATGGCACCGAAACAACGCTCCGAATCCATCGAGGTGATGGGGCCGCCGGCACGAGTCGGATTTGATGAGGGCGGCAAGCCCACTGTGGCAGCGCAAAAATTTGCCGAAAAGGCCGGTGTACCGCTCAGTCGGCTGAAACGGAAAGTCACGGACAAAGGAGAGTACTTGGTCGCCCGCAAAACCGAACGCGGCCTGGTGACCCGTAGTGTGCTGAAAAAGCTGCTGCCGGAGGTGGTGCTGGCGGTGCCGTTTCCCAAGTCCATGCGTTGGGCCGACTTGGACATCACCTTTGCCCGGCCCATTCATACGATCGTCGCCCTGCTGGGAGACAAAACGATACCGTTTCGCGTGGGCAACATCAAGAGCGGCCGCAACAGCTGCGGACATGTCTTCATGGCGCCCGGGAAAGTGAAACTGTCCCAGGCCGGCAACTATACCGACGCCTTGCGGCAGGCGCATGTCATTGCCGATATCGATGCCCGCCGCAGACTGGTGGTCGAGGAAGTAACCCGGGCCGCAGCAGCCGCTGGTGGCCGCGTACTGGCGGATGACGCGCTGGTGGATATCGTTACCAACCTGGTGGAGAACCCCGTGGCGACCACGGGCCGTTTCGAGACCCAATTCCTGGAAGTTCCCAAGGAAGTTTTGATCACGGCCATGCGGGAACACCAGAAGTATTTCGCGGTGGTCGATCCGGCCGGGCAGCTCATGCCGGCGTTCATTGCCATCAACAACACCCGCACGCGGGATCTGGCGCTGGTGGCCACCGGGCATGAGCGGGTGTTGCGCGCCCGCCTGAGTGATGCCCAGTTCTTTTACCGGGCGGACCTGAAGGTGTCGGCCGAAGAACGTCTCGAAAAATTGAGCGGTGTTCTCTTTCAAGCCGATTTGGGTTCGATGCGGGCCAAGAGTAAACGAATCGCGGCGCTTGGGCGCTATCTCGTGGACACCGTGGGAGGCGATGCGGATCTTGCGCGCCAGGTGGAACGGGCGGCAACCTTGTGCAAGACCGATCTGGTCAGCCAGGTGGTTGTGGAGTTTCCCAAACTGCAGGGCGTCATGGGCCGCGTTTACGCGGCGGTGGCCGGGGAGCCCGGCGATGTCCCGGCGGCTATTGAAGAGCATTACCGTCCGGCCCGATCCGGCGGGGCGCTGCCCGAAACCCGCACCGGGGCCCTCGTGGCCATCGCCGACAAGATGGATTCCATCTGCGGCTGCTTCAGTGTCGGCTTGGCGCCCACCGGGGCTGCCGATCCTTACGCGCTGCGGCGGCAGGCCATCGGGGTGGTACAGATCCTGCGCGCCATGAATCTTTCCCTGTCATTGAGAGCGTTGATTCAGTTCGGACTATCCCAGTTTGGTGACAAGACAGCGGACCGCAAGGATGATCTGACGGATGCGATTTATAGGTTTTTCGAAAGTCGGATCGACGGTATCCTGGCCGACCACGGGTTTGCCAAAGACAGCGTGGCGGCCATCACGGCCGTCTCGGTGGATCAAATCCCGGATGCCTGGCGTCGTGTCGAGGCCCTGGACCGCATCCGGGCTGAAGCGGACTTCGGACCGTTGGCCGTGGCGTTCAAGCGTACCGTCAATATTCTGAAAAAATCGGACCAGGATGTGGGCCGGAAGACCGACTTGCCGCTGGATGAAGGCCTGTTCGAAAACCCCTGTGAAGGGGCATTGCTGCAGGCTTACAAGGCGGTGAAAGAAAAAGTGGCCGCAACCGTCCTGGACGGCGATTATGAAGCTGCTTTGCGTCACATCGCAACGCTCAAAGCGCCCGTGGACGATTTCTTCGAGGGCGTCATGGTCATGGCCGATGACGACGCTGTTCGTACCAACCGTCTGGCGCTGCTGGACCGGCTGGCCGGGCTGTTTACCAACATCGCCGATTTTTCGAAGATAACCACCTGAGGAAAAATAGCGCGAATCAACCGCTCTCACCATGAAGCGCATGGAGATAACCAGAAGATACCGCTCCTCCATGACCGCCATGGTTTAAAGAATGCTCTAACAGGAGGCAACCATGCCGTACGAGCCGGAAAAAGATAAAGTCCTGCAGGAATGGAAATGTGAGGAAACCGGACTGATGATCAGCATCAATCAATATGCCGATGGGGAGCCCAAGGTGCAGATCGGTCCGCGTATCCTGAAAAAGAAGGATGGCACGGCCCGGGCGCCTTCCCGTGCCGGACGCCTGACCATCGAAGATATCAGCTGGCTTTACGATATCATCGACGACGTCAAGGAGGAGTTGAGCCGTCGGGCGGGGCCGGTTTGATTTCGCCGTCATTCAACTGGCGACGCAATAGATTGCAAACACGCGTCCCGGCTGACGCCGGAATAACATCCTTAGGGACCAAATCGCTGGGCTGATATCATCGATAAGGTTATCGTGCAACAGTTCGCCCGTTGCCGTTGTCTTGGATAGCGGCGGGCGCCCTGATCTCGGAGAGGCCTTTGTGGAAGAAGCCATTGTTAATCCGCCCGTTCGCCGGGGTGACAAACCGCCGATCCCGCCCTGGGTGGTCATGGCCGCCACCGGGCCCGATCTCCGGCGGTTGCGCCAAAGGATGGCGCTTTCTGATGATCGTGGGGAAGGCCTGTACCTGAGTCGTATCTACCGGGCGGCGGCAGATGTCCCGCGGTATGGCCTGGTGGGTCCCTTCATGGGGGCACCCCAGGCGGCCATGCTGATGGAGACATTGTCTTCCTGGGGCGGCGCGCACTTCCTCTTTGTCGGGTGGTGCGGTGCCATCGATTCCCAATTGAGGACCGGCGATATCCTGTTGCCGACATCCGCCTTCATCGACGAGGGCACCTCGCGCGGCTACGGCGCACGGGATGACCAGGTGGGTTTGCCGCCGGGTGGTTTGCTTCATGTTGTCAGGCGTTCTCTGGGGGACAACGACCTTTCTTTTAAGGAAGGGGCGGTCTGGACCACCGACGCGGTCTTTCGGGAAACGCCCGCCAAGGTGGAACGATTTCGACAACATGGGGCCTTGGCGGTTGAGATGGAGCTTTCGGCATGCATGACGGTGGCCCGTTTGTGTAACGTTCGCTTTGCCGCCATACTGGTGGTATCCGATGAATTGTCCGACCTGACATGGCGTCCGGGTTTCCACGACCCCCGTTTTAAGCAGGCCTGCAAGGCCATCAGTCAAACAGTCACGACATTATGCCAGACACTTTAACCCCCGATATCAGACGGCGCGCACGCTTTCTGGCCGACGAACTGACGCGCCACAATTATCGCTATTACGTACTGGACGATCCGGAAATCGCCGATAGCGAGTACGACCGCCTTATGAAGGAACTGGGCGATCTGGAACAACGGTGGCCGGAACTGGTGACACCGGATTCGCCCACCCATCGGGTCGGAGCCCCCCCGCTGTCGAAATTCGTGTCGGTGCCGCACTCACTGCCCATGCTGAGTCTGGATAATGCCTTCAATGACGACGATATTTTCGAGTTCGAACGCCGCATCCGTCGTATATTGAAGACGACGGCACCCATACCCTATATGGTTGAACCGAAAATGGATGGTGTGGCGGTGGAGTTGATTTATCGCGACGGTCTCCTGGCGCAGGCGGCGACCCGCGGGGACGGGTTTGTCGGCGAGGACATTACGGCCAATGTCCGGACCATTCGCGCGCTGCCTCTCCGTCTGTCCGTTCCGGCCGATGGCGCCGTACCCGCCACCCTCGAGGTGCGCGGCGAGATTTTCATCCATCGGGAAGCGTTTCGGCAATTCAACCGGGAGCGCATCGCGGCTGAGCTTCCGCCCTTTGCCAATCCCCGCAATGCGGCCGCGGGTTCCCTGCGGCAGCTCGATTCCCAGGTCACGGCCCAACGCCCTCTGAATATCTTCTGTTATGGCATCGGGGTCATGCAAGGCGATGTGCCGGCCTCGCAAAGCGAATTGCTGGCACGGCTCAAGATGTTCGGGTTGCCGGTGAACCCCCTGGTTCAATCCTGCCGCATGATCGAAGAGGTTCTGGCAGTGTATCGCGAACTGGAAGCGCGCCGCGAAACCCTGCCTTATGATATCGATGGCATGGTGATCAAGGTGGACGCCCGCGCGCTGCAGGATCAATTGGGAACAACCGCGCGCAGCCCGCGCTGGGCGATTGCCTACAAGTTCAAGGCCATTCAGGCCACGACATGGCTGGAAGCCATCGAGGTCCAGGTGGGCCGCACGGGCGCCCTGACGCCGGTGGCGCATTTGACGCCGGTTTCGGTGGGCGGGGTGGTGGTCAGCCGGGCCACCTTGCACAACCAGGATGAAATTGACCGCAAGGACGTCCGCATCGGCGATACGGTTCTGGTTCAACGGGCGGGGGATGTCATTCCGGAAGTGGTCATGCCCGTTGTTTCCAAACGCAGGGGAGATGAACGCCGCTTTCGGATGCCGGATGTCTGTCCGTCCTGCGGGGCGTCCGTGGTTCGAACGGAAGGCGAAATCGCACTGCGCTGTTTCAACGCGGACTGTCCGGCGCAGCTTAAAGAGCGGATTCGGCATTTCGCATCCAAAAATGCGTTCGATATCGACGGTCTGGGCGAAAAGCTGGTGGACCAACTGGTCTCACGCGGTCTGGTGGCCTCCTTTCCAGACCTGTTCGGCCTGGAGGCGGCTGATCTGGCGGGACTGGATCGCATGGCGGAAAGATCGGCGGCCAACCTCATTGCGGCCCTGCAGGCCAGTAAAACCATTTCTTTCGATCGTTTTATCTTCGCGCTCGGCATCCGGCATGTCGGTGAGCATGTGGCCCGCGTTTTGGCGAAACACTTTCCAGGCGTGGCGGCGCTGCAGGCCGCCGACCGTGACGCACTGGAAGCCATCGAGGGTATCGGTCCGATCGTTGCGGCAAGTGTGGCCTCTTTTTTCGGTCGGGAAGAAAACACCGAGATGATTAGACGGCTGCTGGACAGCGGCGTGCAGATCACCATGGATCAGGCCGAGCCGGATACGCATCTATCCGGTTTAACGTTCGTGCTGACCGGAACCCTGGCCCGCATGTCCCGCGCCCAAGCACAGGGCTTGATCGAAGCCGCGGGCGGTAAAGTGACCGGATCGGTCAGCCGCAAGACCGACTATGTGGTGGCCGGAACATCGCCGGGTTCCAAAATCGACAAAGCCCGGCAGCTGAATGTTGCCGTTATCGATGAGGCCCGGCTGTGGGAGATGCTCGGCGCATGACATGCGGGAAAACGAAAACAGGGGAGGGACATCATGGACGCCAATGTCAGGGCCAGACTTCTGATTTCCGGACGGGTGCAGGGTGTGGCATTCCGCTGGGAAACCCTCCAAGCCGCGATGCGCTGCCAGGTCAAGGGGTGGGTGCGCAATCTTCCCGATGGCCAGGTGGAGGCGGTGGTCGAGGGGTCTCGTCAACAGGTAACGGATCTGATCGATTGGTGCCGCAAAGGGCCGCCCATCGCGCGTGTCGACCGCCTCGATATCCAATGGGAGGATTTCAGCGGCACCTTTCGGGAATTTAAAATCACCCGTTGAGCATTTAAAAAAGGGCGGCTGGCTTGGCCAGACCGCCCTTGCATATCACGTTTGTTTTCCAGTCGAGGGGTGGGACTAGATCGAATCGCGCAGTTTCTTGCCCGGTCGGAATTTGACGACATTGGTTGCCTTGATTTTAATGGCTTCGCCTGTCTGGGGATTGCGACCCTTGCGGGCTTTACGGCGAACCTTCTGAAAGGTACCAAATCCTACCAGCGTTACCTTGCCGTTTTTCTTCTTCAAGGCCTTGGTCACACTGTCCATAAACGAACTCAGAACCGCAGTTGCCGCCACTTTGGAGATCCCGGCATCTTTAGCTGCTTTTTCGACAATTTCCGCTTTGGTCATCTTCATGCCCCCCTTTGCTTTGAAAGTTGATAAAGACCACCGCCTACAATGTCTTTTTCCTTATTAAAGGAATAACATGATGTCAACAGAATTCAATGAGGCAAAGGGTTTTTTGGAGGTCATGCCACTCGATGGCTGGTTTTATTATGAATTGTGCCGGTACTTCCAACGGAATAGAGAAATGCCAGGGGATTGCGAGAAGCGACAGATGCATACGTTTAATAACAGGGCGGCGTCGTAAAATGGTCAAGATCAAGGGGTGCTAATGCCGAGGCGTGAGGCGTACACCAGGTACGCCGCAGCAACGCGGCATGCCGCACAACGCCGATATTGGGCATTTTACGAAGCCGTCAGAACAGGGCGTCCACAAACTGCCTGGGATCAAAATCCTGAAGGTCGTCGATTTGTTCTCCGACACCCACATATTTCAGCGGAATATTAAGGGTACTGCAGATACTAACGACAATGCCGCCTTTGGCCGTCCCGTCCAGTTTGGTCAAGGCCAAAGCGCTGAGATTGATGGCCTCGTCGAAAAGCCTGGCCTGTGACAGGGCATTCTGTCCGGTGGTCGCATCCAGCACCAGCAGCGTTTCATGGGGGGCATCGGCCGATTTTTTAGACAGTGACCGCTTGATCTTCTTCAACTCCTCCATCAGGTTGACCTTGGTATGCAGGCGCCCGGCCGTGTCCACCAAGACGATATCCACGCCGCGGGCGATGGCCGCTTCAACGGCATCGAAAGCAACGGCGGCCGGGTCGGACTGGTCTTTGTGTTTGACGATGTCGGCCCCGGCCCGGTCGGCCCAGATGCTCAGCTGTTCGATGGCCGCCGCCCGGAATGTGTCCGACGCCGCAATGAGGACTTTTTTGCCCTCACGGCGATAGCGGGCCGCCAGCTTGCCGATGGTGGTGGTTTTACCGACCCCATTGACCCCGACAACCATGATAACTTTGGGCCGCGGTGGAGCGCCACTGCGATCGGTGGCCGGTGCGGTATCGACAATGGCCATAATTTCTTCCTTGAGAATGGCCTTGAGGTCTTCGGGACTCACAATTTGGGAGGCTTTGCGGGAAATGGCGTCCATCAGGTCCATGGTGGTTTGCACACCGATGTCCGCCGTGATCAGGAGTTCTTCGAGTTCTTCCAGCAAATCATCGTCGATCTGGCGTTTACCGCTGAACAGATCCTCGATATCGGTGTTCAGAAAATCGCGGGTTTTGGTCAGGCCTCGCCGCAGGCGCGACATGAAACCGGTACGGGCAGGCGCGGTCTCTTCGGCCGCAATATCTGCCGGTGAGGCCGTTTCCGCAAGATCTTTTTCCGTGTCGGCCTCCGGCGGCTTCACGTCGACCGGTTCCGAAGTGCCCTCGATCAGTGGGGAAGCGTGGCCGTTGTGGTCTTCGTCGGTGGACTCAGACGGCGGTATCTCCTGGGATGGGGTATCATCCTTGGAATCTTTTTTTCGCTTGAGCCATTTAAACGCCATGTGCTGCATTCTCCTGTATGAAATCACAACAACCGGTCTGTCGCTTGTCTTATTTTCGTAAACCGTCGTCGCTCCCGGGGGGTGGGTCTTCTTTAAAATGATTCAGGGAAAATTGCAAGGCGACGGCGGGTGGGATGCGTGGGGCCTGGGGCGGATTCGTAGCCGGCAGTGCGGTTGGAGCGGTTTAGCCCTCAGAAATGAGGGATGCTGGCCAAGACGGCACAAAGGGTTGCCGTGAGCCATGCCTTTATACGGGGTGCCGCCATAAACAATATAATGACGGCAATCAGGGCCAAAAGAACGACTCCCGACGTCAACACTAGGCGGCCTCCCGCTCAAGATTGACCGAGACCACCTTGGAGATGCCCTTCTTTTCCATGGTGATGCCGAAAAGGGTGTCGGCAAATTCCATGGACTTCTTGTTGTGGGTGATCATGATGATCTGAGATTTGGCGCCGATAATTTTGAGCAACTCGTTGAAGCGGAAGACGTTGGCCTCATCCAAGGGCGCATCGATTTCGTCCAGTAGACAGAAAGCGGTCGGTTTGATCAGAAAAATCGAGAAAATGAAGGCGATGGCCGAGAGCGCCTTTTCTCCGCCGGAAAGCAGGCTCATGCGGGTAACTTTTTTCCCTGGTGGGTGAACCATGAACTCCACCCCGGATTCCAGGGGATCATTGGGATTGGCCAGAACGAGTTGGGCCGTCCCGCCCTCGAACAATTTCGGGAATACTTCACCGAGTTTTTCATTAACCTGTTCCAGGGTTGCCAGGAAGCGTTCCTGGGTGACGGTATTGATTTTACGGATCACGGTCTGGAGATCCTCGACGGCCTGGTTCAGGTCATCCTGCTGTTCGCAGAGAAAATCGTGACGTGTTTTGTACTGCTCGTATTCCGTGATGGCCCCCATGTTGACATCGTTAATTTGGGCCAGCTTTTGGCGGCAGCGTTCCAGTTCCGACTCAGCTTCTTCCATGGTAGCGCTGAAATCTTCGTCCAGTTTGGACTTTAGTTCCGTCCGGAACATTTCGATATCGCCATGGTAGCGTTCGTTGAGGCGTGAGGCGATGTGCTCCCGTTTCATTTGACGCTGGGACACATCCACTTCGAGCAGACGAAGCTTTTCGTTGTTCTGTTCGCGGTGGGTTTGAATCCGGGCGATGGTCTCGTCGCTTTCCTGCAGTTGGCGATCGATCGTCTGGTAAAGGCTTTCATTGGAATCGAGGACCTGGGTCAACTGCTCCAGTTCACGATAGGTCCGTGCCAGTTCTTCCTCGAACTTGAGGATTTGCCGGGCGGCGTTGGCGCTCCGTTCGCGTTTGGACTGAATCTCGCGATTCAGGTTTTCGAACCGCTGGGCGCCGTCGGTTTGGAATTCTTTGAGTCGCCGCAAGCTGTTGGTGTTGTTTTCCATTTTGGCCTGCAGGGCCGTCAGGCGCAGTCTGATGTCCATTTCCTTTTGCTGGAAGGTTTCCATTTGGCGCGTAACGGAAGCAAGCTCGGTGGAAGTCGCGGCCACTTGATGCTGCGTCTGTTCGATTTCACCGGCGGTTTCGTTCAGGACCTCGTGATAGCGTTCGATCTCCTGGCCGATCTCGCTTTCCTCACCCTGCAGGCGGTCCTGCTCCAGTTGGACGATTTCATGGTGGCGCTGGGCGGCTTTTAAATCTTCGGCGGCCCGGTAGCATTTTTTCTGGGCGTCGATTTCATCCTGCACGGTTTGGTGCTTTTCCGTCAGCAGCACCTGGAGATCGGTTTCCAGGGTCCGGACCTCGGATTCCAGTGCGTCTTGAATCTGACGGGCACCGGTGATGCGGCCATCGAGGTCCTGGATCTGGGACGCCAGTTCGCGAATTTCCTGCTTCTGGGCCAGGATGCCGGCGGATGCATCCCCACCGCCGCCGACGAAGGCGCCCTGACAAGTCACGACTTCGCCCTTGCGGGTCACAATGGTTTGAAAAACGCCGTTGCGGTTGAAGCGGGCGGTGGCGCTCGCCAGATCATCGGCGACCGCCACATGCCGGAAGAGGGCTTCGGCAATGGGCTGGTAAGCGTCGCTGACACGCACGTGATTGAGCAGGCAGCTTTCCGGCGGGGGCAGCTCGTCAGCGGTTTTCGCCATGGGGCGAAAGGCGTTCACCGGCACGAAGCCACTGCGGCCCGAAGATGCTTCCTGCAGGTAGGCGATGGCCTGGTGGGCGTGTTGTTGTTCGTCCACCAGGACGTATTGCAGCGATTCGCCCAGGGCTGCTTCCACGGCGACTTCGTATCCGGGGTCCGGGGTGATGACGTCGGCGATCAAACCGCGGATGCCTTGCTGAGCGCGTTCCTCCGGCGGGATATGCTGCATAATGGCCCGGACGCCATCGCGGTACCACTCGAAATTGTCTTCCATTTTTTTGAGGGTGGTGTAACGCGAACGCAGTTTGTTGCGATCGAGGTCCAGGGTCTGGCCAAGCTTGATCTGCTCCGACAGCTTGCGGCTTTTGGTCTCGAGCTGTTGGCGGACGTCACCAATCTGACGCTCGAGAACGCGCAGCGCCTCCTGTTTTTCAACCAGATGGGCCTGGCTGCGGGTTTCGGCACCGCGCGCATTGCTGAGCGTGCGGGCGGCCAGGGCGGCTTCTTCATCCGTTTTTTTGAGCCGGCGCTGCAGGCTCTCACGGTTGTTTTGGGCGGCCTGATGGATATTGCGATACCGTGCCTCCTGGCCCACGAGATCCGTCAGGCGCGAGCGGTGGGTCTCCAGCGCAGTTTTGAGTGTGTTCATTCTTTCCGCGACGTCGCGGGAGGCGCTGCGCTCCTGCTCGATTTCCTGCCGGACGGTCTGGATGGCCTGCTCCAACTCCTGCCGCTGGTTTTCCGACTCGCCAATCTCTGCCACCATGCGGGCGTTTTTGGCCTCCAGGTCGTCACAGGCGCTTTGCAGTGCGCTGATCTCTTCGTCCAGGCGTTTGATTTCGCCACGGGTGTGCTGCAGTTCGTTTTCAGTTTTGTCCAGCGTACGCTGGAGTTCATGCTTGCGGGATTTTTGCTCGGCGATCTCCTGGTTTTTTTGCCAGCGCTGAAGCTTGATATCCTCGACGGCTGCATCCAGTTTTTTGATCTCGGACACGTGATTCAGGTCGGCATCTTTTAATTCCTGGAGCCGGGTGGTGGATTCCGTCAATTCCGCCGAATATTGATCGTAGTAGTGCAGACCGATAAAGATATCGAAGGTTCGCGTTCTTTCCTGGTAGGTTTTATAGAGCTCGGCTTTGCGGGCCTGACGCTTCAGGCTGGCCATCTGGCGTTTGATTTCACCGACGATGTCCATGACCCGATACAGATTCTGGCGGGTGGCTTCGATTTTGCGCGCCGTCTCGATGCGGCGCTGCTTGAAGCGTGTCACACCGGCGGCCTCTTCGATAAAGTGGCGGCGCTCGTCCGGGCCGGCATCGGTAATCGCGCCGATGTTACCCTGCTGAATTACGGCAAACGATTTCGCGCCTAGTCCACTGCCCAGGAAAAGGTTGTGGATGTCTTTGAGCCGGCAGGGGCGCTTGTTGAGAAAATAGCCGCTCTCGCCGGAGCGATACAGGCGCCGTGTGATCATGATTTCGGCATAGTCGCGCAGTTCGGCGGGAACGCTGCCGTTGTCGTTGACCAGGGTGAGGGCCACTTCCGCCATATTGAGGGGGGGCTTGCCGCTGGCGCCGGCAAAGATGATGTCTTCCATGGATTTGCCGCGCAGGGTTTTGACGCTCTGTTCGCCCATGACCCAGCGCAGGGCGTCGATGATGTTGCTTTTGCCGCAGCCATTGGGCCCGACCACGGCGGAAATACCGGGGGGGAAATGAATGGCGGCTTTATCAAGAAAGGATTTGAATCCCAAAATTTCGAGTTTTTTGAGTTTCATCGAACGGGTTTCTCCTATAGTGCACCGCTTTTTCCTGCGGCAGGGTATTTTCAGACCGGGTTGCGGGGGAAACAAGGCGTCGGGACCGCGCGGGAAGAGCGACTGAACTGGTAAATCCGACAGGCAATCGACGTTTCACGACCTTTGCGTAACCCGGCCTTGTGCCCAATTCCTTATGGCATCGATCTTGAGCACAAACCATCATGCTTCAAAGGCGTTGCTGCGATGGTGCCCGACAAGGGCAGGAAACCCGCCCGGCAGCCATCCTTATCGACCCTGCCATATCTATCAGAAGTCGGTTCCCATGTAAAGAAAAAACACTATAGAGGGTAGAATATGACAAAATGCGACACAATATCTGGTATTTGTTGGGAGTGGTTTGCGGGAGGCCGTACAAAAGCTGCGCCGGTGGCTCGGCCCCATGTATCGAACCGAATTTCAGGCTGGGGTATTTATTAGGATTTGTCACAAACCCCAGGAATTTCACCTGGGGGATTATCTTGAGGGCGGTTTTAACCTCTGCGTTGGCGGCGCGGCAGGGGTGATCTTTGTCAATGGGGGTTTATTCCGGCTCGCTAAGGACCACCGCATAGGACGAGAAAATAGACTGGTCCACTTGGTGGCGCACCATTGCATCCAGCAGGTTCAGCGTGGCGGATATGTTGCTGCGGCAGCTATTCTTTTATAACGCAAGCCTCGTCACTGCAGGCGTCTGTTTGGTCTTTGATAAAATCGGATAGAGACTTCTGGGCGGAATCATCCTTCCAGCCTACCCAGTAAAACTCGCAGCCCAGGTCATACATGTCGTCGAGGCGTCGTTTCTTGCACCAGACGGCCTTGGCCATGGCGATGATGGGCATTTCCAAATCGGGTGACTCGATTTCAAGGGCCAACATGGCGTCGGCGGGCACCTCGTTCTTGGCGGTGAAGCACACCCCGCCGCCGCTCACATTGATGGCCAGGCTGCTCAAGGGGCTGTTCTGCTCCACATGTTTTTCGAGCATGCGGTACTTGAGTTGCCAGTTCTGGTCGATCCGGGGAAATTTTCTCTTTTTCAGCATGGCTTCCGACCTTTCGACAAAATGGTGAGATCAAGCTGCTAACGTTCTTGGCCGTTTTGTATTGCGGTCAACCGCAACGATGAAAAAAATTCAAACTCGATCGGGTGAGACACACAGCGGCAGCCGTTGCAGCTGTTCGCGGTATTCTCACCATCGTCACCGTGTTTCAGCGCAGCAACGCATTAGCGGGTCGCTTCCGGCGACGTTTGGTCCCGGTAGTGCAGATCCACCCAGTCCCGATAGCTGCCGGCCATGACGCGCCGCCACCAGGTCTCGTTTTCCAGATACCAGGCGAGGGTCTGCTGCAACCCGTCCTCGAAGGTGATTTCCGGCCGGTAGCCCAGGGCTTGCATGGCCTTTTGGGCGTTGATGGCATAGCGCCGGTCGTGGCCGGGACGATCGGTGACGTGGGTGATGAGCTCGGCGCAGGATCGGCCTTCAGTCGGGGGCGCCTGGGGGAAGCGTTCGCCTAAGGCCGGTGTGTGCCGGAAGACGTCATCCATGAGGCCGCAAAGCAGGGTCACGATTTCCATGTTGGGCCGCTCGTTGTTGCCCCCGATGTTGTAGGTCTCGCCCGCGTTGCCGTGGCGGATAACCCGGTCGATGCCCCGGCAGTGATCCTCCACGTGCAGCCAGTCGCGTACCTGCTGGCCATCGCCATAGACCGGCAGCGGCTTGCCGGCCAGCATGTTCACGATCAGCAGCGGGATCAGCTTTTCCGGAAAATGGTAGGGACCGTAGTTGTTGGAGCAGTTGCTGGTGGTGGTGTTCAAGCCGTAGGTGTGGTGATAGGCCCGCACCAGGTGGTCCGAAGCGGCCTTGCTGGCCGCGTAGGGCGAGTTGGGGGCATAAGGGGTGGTTTCCTCGAAGGGCGGATCCTCCGGCCCAAGCGTACCGTAGACCTCGTCCGTGGACACGTGGTGAAAACGATGAACGGCGCGGTTGTCCCGGTCCAGCCAGACCGCCTTGGCGGCTTTGAGCAGGGTGTGGGTGCCCAGCACGTTGGCGTCGATGAAGGCGTCGGGTCCGTGGATGGAGCGGTCCACGTGGGATTCGGCCGCAAAGTGGACGATGGTGTCCACCGCAGCATCACGCAGTGCTTGCGCTATCGTATCGAAATCTCGGATGTCGCCGTGAACGAAGCGGAAGTGGGGCTGTTCCCGAAGGGATGCCAGGTTTTCGATGTTGCCGGCGTAGGTCAGGGCGTCCAGTACCGTCACCCGGTGGGCGGGGTAGCGCTGTATCCAGTAGTGGACGAAATTGGCGCCGATAAAGCCGGCCCCGCCCGTCACCAGGAGGGATTGGGGCTGGTGGGTCATGCCGCCTCCTTTGCGAGACGTTCGAGCATGTCCTCGAGGCCGGTTTGCCAGGCTTTGGTATGGGGGCCGAAGTAGGCCTCGATCTTGCGGCAATCCAAGGCCGAATTCGCCGGTCGTCGGGCCCGCGTGGGGTAGTCGGCGGTGGTAATGGGGTGAACGGTCACCGGGCGGTCAAGAATTCCTTTTTGGCGTCCGGTGCGCACGATCGCCTCGGCAAAGGCGTGCCAACAGGTGATCGGGCTGCCGCAAAAATGGTAGGTCCCCCAGCTGGTAGTCGCCTGATTCACAATTTGGCGATAGAGATCGAGGATGAGGGCGGCAATGTGCCCGGCGTAGGTCGGGCCGCCGCGCTGGTCCGCAACGACCCTGAGGGCATCCTGTTCCCGGGCCAGCCGCAGCATGGTCTTGACGAAGTTGTTGCCGTGGACCCCGAAAACCCAGCTCACCCGTATGATCAGGTGGTGGTGAAGACGTTGACGGACAGCTTCCTCCCCCTCCCATTTGCTGTGGCCGTAGACCCCTATGGGCGCCACCAGGTCGGTTTCCAAATAAGGCCGGGGACTTGTGCCGTCGAAGACGTAGTCGGTGGAAAGGTGGACCAAAGGGATGCCGGTTTCTCCGGCGGCCTGGGCCAGGTTGCCGGCGCCGTCCCGGTTGACCCGGAAGGCAAGTGCGGGCTCGTCTTCGGCCTTGTCGACAGCGGTGTAGGCCGCTGCATTGACAATCATGGCGGGCTGGGTTTCCTGGACGACCTGCAGGACCGCCTCGGTGTCGGTGATGTCCAGCCCGCTGCGATTCAGGGCCACGATGGGTTGGTCGTCCTGAAGGGCAAGACGTTGGATTTCACGGCCGACTTGTCCGTCGGCACCTGTTAGAAGAAGGGTCATGAAAGTGGTTTCTTCCCAAATAGCGGGTCACGCAAAAAGAACCGCGGGGTCCATTTCAGAGAGTCCCTTGGCCTCGCGGTCCTTGTCGGACAGCAGGGGCTCGGTGACGGGCCATTCAATGCCAATATCCGGATCGTCGTAGCGGATGGTGTGTTCACTGGCCGGCGTGTAGTAGGCCGAACACTTGTAGGCAAACAGGGCGGATTCGCTCGTGACGCAAAAGCCGTGGGCAAAACCGGGGGGCAGCCACAGTTGCTTTTTATTGTCGCCGGACAACGTGACCCCGTGCCATTTTCCGAACGTCGGGGATGAGCGCCGGATATCCACCGCCACATCGAACACCTCGCCCTCGAGCACGTAGACAAGCTTGCCCTGCGGGGCGGGGTTCTGGAAGTGAAGCCCGCGCAAAACGCCGTGCCCGGAGCGGGACAGGTTGTCCTGGAGAAGGTCCGCCGTGATGCCAGCGGCGCGGTAGCGTTCCCGGGAATAGGTTTCCAGGAAAAAGCCCCGGGCATCGCCGAACACCCTGGGCTCGATAAGTTTCACGCCGTCAAGGGGGGTTGCCGTGACCTTCAAGGGATTTCCTTCATGCGGCACAGGGCCTGGAGATAGCGGCCGTAGCCGTTTTTGGCCAACGGTTCGGCCAGCGCGGCCAGTTCGTCGACCGTGATGTAGCCCATGCGAAAGGCGATTTCTTCAGGGCAGCAGATCTTGAGGCCCTGGCGGTCTTCGATCACCTTCACGAAAATGGCAGCGTCAAGGAGAGCCTCGTGGGTGCCGGTATCCAGCCAGGCCGTGCCCCGGCTGAGGAGTTCGACCGAGAGCTGCCCCCTTGCGAGATAGGCTTTGTTGACGTCGGTGATTTCAAGCTCGCCCCGGGCCGATGGGGTGATGCCCTTGGCGATGGAGACCACCGTATTGTCGTAGAAATAGAGACCCGTTACGGCATAGTTGGACCGGGGCGCGGCCGGTTTTTCTTCGATATCCACCACGTTGCGGTTCTCATCGAAGCTGACCACGCCGTAGCGCTCGGGGTCTTTCACATAGTAGCCGAATACCGTGGCGCCCTCGCTCTGCCGGTTGATGTTCTGGAGCTTTGTCGAGAGCCCTTCTGCGTAGAAGATATTGTCCCCCAGGATGAGCGCTACCGGACTATCGCCGATAAATTCTTCGCCGATCAAGAACGCCTGGGCCAGCCCTTCCGGCCGGGGTTGGGCCGCGTAGTCGAGGGTGATGCCCCACTGGGAGCCGTCCCCCAAAAGATTGCGGAACAGCTCCAGATCCTGGGGCGTGGTGATCACGAGGATTTCTCGGATGCCGGCCAGCATCAGGGTGGAAAGGGGGTAGTAGATCATCGGCTTGTCGGAAACCGGCATGAGCTGCTTACTGACGGACTTGGTCAGCGGGTGCAGCCGGGTGCCCGATCCGCCGGCCAGGATGATGCCTTTGCGTGGGGTCATTTCCGGTAGCCTTTAGAGGATCTGGCTCAGAAAGAGTTTGGTGCGGTCGTGGGTGGGGTTCTTGAAAAAGTGCTCGGGCGTGCCCACTTCCACGATGGCGCCTTCGTCCATGAAAATGACCCGGTCGGCCACCTCGCGGGCAAACCCCATCTCGTGGGTGACCACCACCATGGTCATGCCCTCCTGGGCCAGGGTTTTCATGACGTCCAGGACCTCGCCGATCATTTCGGGATCCAGGGCCGAGGTGGGTTCGTCGAACAGCATGACTTTGGGGTCCATGGCCAGGGCGCGTGCAATCGCCACCCGCTGCTGCTGACCGCCGGAAAGGTTGTCCGGATAGGCATTGGCCTTGTCGTGGATGCCGACCTTCTTGAGCAGGTAGTCGGCCTTTTCCAGGGCCGCCGCTGTGCTGCGTTTGCGCACTACCTTCTGGGCCAGGGTGATGTTTTCCAGCACCGTCTTGTGGGGGAAGAGGTTGAAGGACTGAAACACCATGCCGACTTCGGCCCGCACCTTGTTGATGTTGGTCTTGCGGTCCAGGATATCGATGCCGTCGATCAGGATATGGCCCGAGTCCGCGGCTTCGAGGTGGTTCAGGCAACGCAGGAAGGTGCTTTTCCCCGAACCGGAGGGACCGATCACCACGACCACTTCACCGGCCGCGATCTGGGTCGAAACCCCCACTAGGGCCTTGACCTTGTGGGGCACGAAAAACGTTTTATGGACATCGGTGACTTCGATCACTGTATTGCCATCTTCCTTTCCATATATTGTACGACCATCGATAAGGTAAAGGTCAGCACCAGGTACAGAATGGCACAGGTAAACCAGAATTCATACGGGGACAGGCTGATCGTGATGGCTTCGCGGGTGGCCTTGGTCAACTCGCGGATGGCGATCATGCCGAGCAGCGACGAGTCTTTGATCAGGCTGATGAACTGGCCGGCCAGGGGCGGCAGGATGCGGCGCATGGCCTGGGGCAGAATGATGTAGAACATAGCCTGGGGCCCGGTCATGCCGAGTGACCGGGCGGCCTCGGTCTGGCCGCGGTGGATGCTTTGGATCCCGGCCCGCACGATTTCGGTAACATAGGCACCCGTGAAGGTGGCCAGTGCGGCGACACCGTAATAGAGGGCGTCGATTTCCGAAAAGCCGTAGCGCAGGAGCAACTGGTTGACCAGGGTAGCCAGGACGAAATACCAGATAAAGATCTGCACCAGCAGCGGGGAGCCGCGCACGATTTCGACATAGGTGATGGCCGACCATTTCAGGGCCGGATTCTTGGAGATGCGCGCAATGCCGCCCAGCATTCCGATCAGGATGCCGAACACGATGGCGTACATGCTCACTTTCAGCGTCAGCCACATCCCCTGCAGCAGAATGCCGGGCTGCCACTTGTGGTAGACGCCGAGAACTTTGCCGGGCGCGATGAAATCACCTTTATAGACCCAGATCTCCTCGGCCTGGGCCATCGGGTAGGATTTGCTGCCGTCATCGCTCTTGACAATGACGACGGCATTTTTGCCTTTGCCGTTGATGGCTTCGACGACCCCCTCCATGTCGGCTTTGATATCAATGCGTTCCTGGTTGACGAAATATTTGGGAACATCAAACCAGTGCCAGGAATAATCGATCTTGGCGGTGGCATAGTAAAGCGTGCCGATGACCGCGAAGACGCCGATAAAAAAAACGCCTACCCACAAAAAATAGGCGCTACGGTAGCGCAATTCTTCTATTTTGGCCAGAAAGTCCATTGGCCTCCCCATCTCAAGGTAACGTGTGAATGCGTTGCGGTTGATTTATCCTTTTACTCTGATACGGATACAGTTGATCCGGGAGATAAGGACCGAACGGTTCAACCCGTGGGTTGACCGTTCGGTCCGGCAGCGGTTTTTCATGTTACAACTGCACGCTATTGAACTTCTTTGATCCAATCCGTGCTGGTAATCCACTTCTCGTAGATTTTGTCGTAGCGGCCGTCGTTTTTCACCTGGCGCAGGAAGTTGTTCAGCCAGTTCATGAAATCCGGATCGCCCTTGCGGATGGCCCAGGCCAGCGGCTCATACGTAAACGGTTTGTCCAGGAAGATCATCTTGCCGGCCCCCTGCTGTGCCATGAAGGTGGCGCAGAAGGGCAGGTCGTAAATCGTAGCGTCGGCTTTGCCGCTCAACACTTCCAGGGCGGCTTCGGATTCGACCTCAAAGCTTTTGTAGGTGGCCTTGGGAATCATGCGCTTGATGGCCTGCTCGCCGGTGGTGCCCAGCTTGGAGGTGATGACGTATTTGGGGTCGTTCAGATCCTTGTAAGACTTGACCACACCTTCATGTTTCTTGTTGAGCAGAATGGTCTGGCCGACGATGATGTAGGGGTCGGCGAAATTGATTTTCAGGTTGCGCTCCTGGGTGACGGTCATGCCGCTGATGAGAATGTCGAATTTCTTGGTGACCAGGGCCGGAATGATGCCGTCCCAGGCCGTGTTGACGGGCACGAACTTGACGCCCATGGCATCGGCCATGGCTTTGGCCATGTCGATGTCGAAACCGACGAAATTGCCGTTTTTGTCGGCCATCTCAAAGGGCAGGTAGCCGGCTTCGAAACCGACCCGCAGTTCGCCCCGTTTAAGGATGTCTTCGATGGTGGATTTCTTGGCCAGTTCGATGTCGTCGGCCATCACACAAGGAACCGCCATCGCAAAAATCGCCAATGCTGCCACAAGACCCAACCAAAACCGTTTTTTCATTCCTCTCCTCCTTGAGTTTAAAGGTTCTCACCAGCTGACGTCCCGCCGGATGGACAGAGCACGCAGCTGGAAAATGTTTTCCGCTCCCAGTGGCATTCGTCAGAGAACCATCATTGACACCGGGTGGCGACGGGGTAGAAAATCTTTTTCCCAGTTTTTCGAACACCCAACCGCGTTGATTTTGTCTGCGGGGGGCGGCGAAATTTTCAGGGGGCATGATCCCCGATAACACTCATCTGACATATGCTATGTCTACCGTTTGGTCAAGAGGAATGGCGAAACCCGTTGAATTATCAGCAACCCTTGTGGTATATAAAAAACGCTGTTTCCAGCCTTGTTCCCTTTCCGGGGACCCGTTTGTGACCACTGCTCGCGGACGCGCCAACCGACTCAACGGGAGAGACCCATGACCGATAGCCAGATGCCTCAACTCCAGAAACTCATGCAGACGCCGGAAGTCCAGAACGCCATCAGCAGCATCAGCCCGGGGCTGGTGCAGCGGCGCGCTTTCCGTCCGCCGCGCTGTGCGGTCTTCGAGCAGCCTTATACCATTCTGGAAGAGTCGCACGGCTACCGTTTCGAGATCGATGCCGAAGCCCGGCGCCAGGTGCCGCGCATCATCGACAACCCGGTCCAGGTGGTGATCGGTCAGGATACCCTGCCGGATGAAGCGTTAGCGGCGTATCAGCGTTGTCGCACGGTGGGGATCGTCTTTTCCGGGGGCCCGGCCCCGGGCGGCCACAACGTGATTGCTGGCCTGTTCGACGCGGTAAAGGCCGCCAACCCCGACAGCCGCATCATCGGATTCTTGATGGGACCGGACGGCATCATCGAGAGCGAATATGTTGAGATCACGGGCGACCTGGTGGACCAGTACCGCAACATCGGCGGGTTTACCATGATCCGCACCGGGCGCACCAAGATCGACACACCGGAAAAAATGGCGCTTTCGCGCCAGACCTGCCAGGACCTGGGGCTGGATGCCCTGGTGGTGGTGGGCGGTGACGACTCCAACACCAATGCGGCGTTCCTGGCCCAGGAGATGATGGACGACGGCATCCAGGTGATCGGGGTACCCAAGACCATCGACGGTGACGTGCAGGTGCGGGATGCCGACGGGCATGTGCTCTGTGCCATCTCGTTCGGCTTTCATTCCGCCGCGCGGGCTTTTTCCCAGGACATCTCCAACCTCTGCAACGACTGCAGCTCCGACCGCAAATACTGGCACATCTGCAAGGTCATGGGGCGTTCGGCCAGCCACCTGGCGCTGGAGGTGGCGCTCCAGACCCACGCCAACCTGACCCTGATCGGCGAGGACCTGGCGGATTTTGTCGACGAACGCCGCATCCAGTCCGCAGCCCCCACCGGGGCCAATGATTTTACGGCTTACGGCATTACCCTGCGGCACCTGTCCCGCGTTATCTGCAATGCCATCGTCCGCCGGGCGGCCGTGGGCAAGAACTGCGGCGTGCTGGTCATCCCGGAGGGCGTGCTGGAATTCATCAACGAGATCCAGGTTTTTATCATAAAACTGAGTACCATCCTCGCCGACTACAACAACAAGCACGATGAGGATTTTCACACCGCTTTTCCCCGCCTCGAAGACAAACTGGAATACCTGCGGCGCCTGTCCAAGGATATCCAGGGCGACACCAACGTGGGGATTTGGAACGCCCGGGATGATGAACTTTTCAACGACATTCCGGCCTTTTTTCAAGAGGGCCTGCTCACCGAACGCGACAGCCACGGCAATTTCCAGTTTTCCCTGGTGGAGACGGACAAGGTGCTCATGGGGCTGGTGAAGGACTATCTCACCATCCTTCGGGAGAAGGGCCTATACAAAATGGGGATTGAGCGGGCCTACTACAAGAAGATCATGCTCAAGGGCGGGCTCGATCCGGAGGATTACGCCGAGGCCTTGTTCGTGGCCCCCGGGGCCGACTACCTATTGGTCAAAGAGTCGATCATCTCCCTGAAAACCCTCAAACAGGCCCTGGTAAAGGCCGGACTTATGGGGGATCATGACGCGGTTCCGGCGGCCGCAGTCAAAATTTACAATAAATCCGTTCCCAACCTGAAAACCCAGACCCACTTCTACGGCTACGATGGCAGAGGAAGCAACCCCACCCGGTTCGACTGCAACTATACTTATAACCTGGGCTTGACCGTGTTCAGCCTGATCGCCAACGGCGCCACCGGGCAGATGGCCGCCATCCGCAACCTGGAAAAAGACTTTTCCGAATGGGAGCCCATCGGTATTCCCATCGGCCCCCTGATGCACCTGGAGGAGCGCAAGGGCAAACTCTCGTTGGTGCTGGAGAAGA
Organism: Desulfobacteraceae bacterium; assembly: GCA_014237395.1. GTDB lineage: Bacteria > Desulfobacterota > Desulfobacteria > Desulfobacterales > UBA5852 > JABZFP01. The sequence goes on from JABZFP010000006.1 coordinate 78,680, forward strand.
GTCTCGTGGACACGAAATCCCTGGCCTTCCAGATCGTCAAAGCCTGCCGGGAAGAATGGCTGGCGGCGACCCCTGGAGAAGACTACTACCGGCGCCCGGCCCCGATCCTGTTTGACGGGCAGAGCGAAGACGAGCGGCCGTTGACGTTGGAGTTGAATCGGTTGTCGTTGGAATAAGTGATTAAGTGGTTAAGGGAAAAACTGGTAAGGCGGCAAGTTTTAAGGTTTTAGGGTTTTAAGGTATTAGAGGTAGCCCCTTGGGCCCTTGGCCCCTTGTCATTGAAATAACCCTCCCCCTTATCTCAGGCATCGTTGGATCGATCGCAATAGCGAATATGAATATAGGTCCCAGAATTATCTGCCCTTAATCTTTTTTGAAGTTTCCTTAATCACTTCCTTTATCAGCCCGCTATCCGCAAATACGGCTCAGCACCTCAATCCCCGGCGCCATAATCATTTTTAATACGCCACGGCCTGGCCGTCCTTGCGCGGATCCGACGCCGCACACCATGCCCCCCCGCTTTTCAGGATAAGTTGGGCGCCGCCATAGCCCCAGTAGGGATCTTCATCCACAATGACATGCCCCCGACGGGCAAGCGCATCCTTTACGCCTGCCGGAATTCCGTTCTCCAGGCTGATCCGACCGTCTTCGGCAATGTGCCAGCGGGGGGCGTCGCAGGCGGCCTGGGGGTTTTGCCCGTAGTCAAACAAGCGCACCACCATCTGGATATGTCCCTGGGGCTGCATGTAGCCCCCCATGACGCCGAAACTCAGCACCGGACGCCCGTCCCGAGTGACGAAGCCTGGGATAATGGTGTGGTAGGGACGTTTACCGCCGCCGACTTCGTTGGGGTGACCCTTCTCCAGTGTGAAGCCCCGGGCCCGGTTCTGCAGGCTGATGCCCGTTCCCGGCACCACGACGCCGGACCCGAACCCGGTAAAATTGGATTGAATCATGGACACCATGCCCCCCTTGTCGTCGGCCGCCGTGAGATACACCGTACCGGCATCGAAGGGAAGGGTCGCGGCAGGGCCGGCGGCGTGGTTCAATTGGATCGACTCCGCCTGGCGTGCCAGGAAACCGGGAGAGAGCATATCTTCCGGCACGACGGTCATACACTGGGGATCACCGATGTGGCAGGCCGCCAGGGCGAACCCGATTTTCATGGCTTCGATCTGAAGATGCAGGCTGTCGGCGGAATCCGCGGGAAAGGCGGTCAGGTCGAAATGATCCAGGACACCCAGGGCAATCAGAGCGGCCAAGCCCTGCCCATTGGGGGGAATTTCGTGAACGTGGACATGGCGATAGGGAACACTGATGGGGGTGACCCATTCGGAGCGATGGCCGGAGAGGTCGTCCATGGTCAGGGCCGCATCATGGGCGGCGGCATCGGCGGCGATGCGGTTCGCCAAGGTGCCCCGGTAGAAGGACTCGCCCCGTGTCGCCGCAATTTCCTGGAGTGAGGCTGCCATGTCCGGACAGCGAAAAATTTCACCGGGACGGGGGGCACGCCCGTTGAACAGGAAAGTGGCGGCGAAAGACGTGAAGCCCGCATAGGTTTCGGCGGCTTCGGCCCATCGCAGGGCCGTAATCGGCGACACCGGGAATCCGTTTGCGGCGTAGGCTATCGCCGGTTCGAAAAGAACGTCGAAGGGCAATGTCCCGAAACGTTCCGACAGGCGGGCCCAGGTGTCCACCGCGCCCGGGACCGTGACGGTTTCCCAGCCGTGCTCGGGCATGGCGTCCTGTCCGGCAAAGCGATCCGGCGCCCATTGGGAAGGCGCGCGGCCGGAACCGTTGATGCCGGTCAGCTGGCCGCCGCCCCAGACCAGGGCGAAAGCGTCGCTGCCGAGGCCGTTGCTGGTGGGCTCCACCACGGTCAGGGCAATGGCCGTGGCCAGAGCCGCATCGACGGCATTGCCGCCCTGCAGCAGCATGCGCAATCCGGCCTGGGCTGCCAGTGGCTGGGAGGTGGCGACGGCGCAGCGTCCCATGACCGGCATGCGCTGGGAGGGGTAGGGGTACTGCCAGAGGGATTCAGGGTTGAAACGCTGCGATGGATTCAAATAGACCTCCAGGAAGAAAATCAGGTGGCAAGCTATTGGCTTGACAAGCAGCGTCGAAACAACTTCTATCGTCAAATCGACGATGCCCGGCGCGTGACGCAGTAAAAAACGTTGATCAGATCAGGCCTCAATTATCGATGAAGAGGTACCACCGAGGGCGGGTGAACCACATCTGGCTTGCCGCCTCGGCCATACGACCCATTACGACTTATCCGCGTTAACCGCCTTCCCGGGCCGCCGTTGCAATACCACGGCGGCTGCCAGGGCCACGAAGCCCACCGCATCGACCCAGCCTTCGGGCCAGAGCAGTCCGGCGGTCGCGATCCAGAGCAGAATACTTTCCAGCACGGTGGCACGACGGAAGAGATAGCGCTCGATGGCCGCGGCAAACGCCACCAAACCAAGTGTCGTGGTGATCATGGTGAAGATCACATCCCAGTGCAGCAATTCATAGTTGGGGCCGATCCCGAGCAAAGGCCGGTAGGCCATGATCAGCGGGATGATGTAAATCCCCTTGGCCAGTTTCCATGATGTGAAGGCCGTCCGCATGGGGCTGGCCCCGGCGATGCCCGCGCCGGCGAAACTGGCCAGGCTCACCGGCGGGGTGACGTTGGCGTCCTGGGAGTACCAGAAGACGATCATGTGGGCCGTCATGATCGGCACCCCCATGTCGAGCAGAGCCGGTCCGGCCAGGGTCGCCAGAACGATATAGCTGGCCGTTACCGGCAATCCCATCCCCAGGACCAAAGAGGCCAGGCCGATCAGCAGAATGGCCAGGGCCTTGATACCGAAGCTGAGATCAAGGACCAGGCTGGAGAACTTGAGCCCCATGCCGGTCAAGGTCACCATGCCGACGATGATGCCAGCGGCCGCGCAGGCTACCGATACCAGGATGGCGTTCTGGGCCCCCCTTTGCAGGGCCCGGAGCAGCAGTTGAAATTCCTCGTTGAGAAACTGGCCCAGGCGCTGGGGCTGACTTTTGCCGGCGCCGGTAGGCGCGCCGAACGCCTGGCGAGCCCAGGCCACGGCGTTGGCCGTCCAACTGGCAAGCACGGTGCTCATCACCGCCACGAAACCGGCCATCATGGGCGAGTAGTTGGCCAGCAGGACGTAGATCAGAATCGCCACCGGGACGAGAAAATGTAATCCATTGCGGATGACTTTCAGGGCCCGGGGCAGTTTTTCCCTGGGCTGGCCGAGCAAGCCGCGTTTCTGGGCCTCGATGTGTACGAAGACCAGTACGGTGAGGTAGTACATGATGGCCGGCACCAGCGCCACCTTAATGATGGTCAGGTAGCTGGTGTTGGTGAACTCGGCCATCAGGAAGGCGCCAGCGCCCATGATGGGCGGCATCAACTGACCGCCCGTGGAGGCTGCCGCTTCGATGGCACCGGCCACGTGGGGCCGGTAGCCGACCTTTTTCATCATCGGTATGGTGAACGAACCGGTGGCCGCCACGTTGCCGACCGCCGAGCCGGATATCGATCCCAGAAAACCCGAGGCCACCACCGAGGTCTTGGCCGGTCCCCCGGAGAACCTGCCGGTGAGGGCGTAGGCCAGGTCGATGAAGAAGTTGCCCCCCCCGGTCGTCTCCAGAAAGGCGCCGAAGAGAACGAAGACGAAGACGAAAGTGGCCGCCACCCCGAGGGGCAGTCCGAATATCCCCTCGGTTGTGAGCCACAGGGTCGTGGCAATGCGCTCGATGCTGTAGCCCTTGTGGATGATGAGGTCGGGCATGTAGGGGCCGTACATGGCATAGAGGATCCCCGTGACGCAGATTACGGACATGAAAATGCCGATGACGCGGCGGCAGGCCTCCAAAACCAGGAGGGTTCCCACGACGCTGACCACCAGGTCGGCCGGGAGCCAGTCGCCCTGGCGCTCGAAGATGGCCGTCAGGTTTATACAGATATAGCCTGTACAGGCGATGGCGGTCAGCACCAGCAACCCGTCGATCAGGAGCCAGATGGAAAAGCGATCCTTGCGGGCGCCGCGAAAGGCCGGTCTGAGCAGGAAGGTCAGCGCCAGAATGGCGCCCAGGTGGATCGAGCGTTGCACCAGGGCGGTCAGGGCGGCGATACCGGCGGTGTAAAGCTGATAGAGGCTCAGGCTGATGGCGATGACCGCCACCACTTTGGCGGTCCAGGCCACCAGGGTTTCATTCCGCAGGCCCGGCGCTTGCGCGTCGTGCCGGTTGTCGTCAACCATTTCGAACTCCTCTAATGACAGGGGTCTGGGGGTGCGGGGCCAGCAGTCGAAACCAGCGATAGAGGAGGCTCACCGGCCGGCCGGTGAAGCGGACTGCCGTGTGGGCGGCCTGAAGCGACAGATTGGTCCGGGTGCCGCGCCAGAGCACCGTGTGGTCCACACCGGGGCTGCCCACCCGCAGGACGAAATCCCCTGTTGGCCTGTGCATGTCCACAATGGCCTCGTACGGGCCCCGCTGCACCACATGGCCCACACCGGGAGTGCGGCCCATGCCGGCGCCAAGCTTTTGATAGCGCTCCTCTTCGACATAGATGTTTCCGTCGGCATCGAGCCGGTGCTCCTCCCAAATGGGAGCGTTTTCCACCGAGTGGTAGTAGTGGAGGGTGAAGCGCTCATCCTCATCGAGAGGCAGAACCAGCATGGGCCCACCTCCTGCCAGCGGGAAGACCCGCAGTTCCAGGCCGCCCGGCTGCCAGGCGGCGACGGCCGCCGCGGCAGCGGCCAGGCCGACGGCGGTCCACGCCCACCGTCGCCCCGGCCGTTTTACAGTAGAGCGCATCGATAGCTTGAACCGATCAGGGGATCAGTTTGGCCGGCACCTCGATACCCGTTTCCTTCAGGTACTTGATCGTTCCCGGGTGCAGCGGGATGGGGGAATACTTGACCGCGTTTTCGGGTGTCGTATAGGCGGCTGCGGGATGGATTTTGAACAGGTAGTCATTGTTTTCGAACAGGGCCTTGGACAACTGGTAGACCATGTCTTCGGGAAGCGTTCCCTGGCAGACCATCACGTTCCAGACCCCGATGGTGGACACGGCATCGTCCACGCCGTTGTAAGTTCCGCCTTTCAGGTCGACGCTGCTGTAGGTTTCGTTGGCGGCCATGACCTTGGCGGCCTGCTCGGCCGTCAATGAAATGATGTGAATGTCGTGGGTGGTGGCCAGGTCCATGATCGAACTCGTGGGCGGTCCCACGGACCAGAAACCCACATCGATGGTGCCGTCGCGCAGGGCGTTGGCCGTTTCGGTGAACGAGAGGCGGCTGTCGTTGTAGGCATCAAGCGGGATCCCCAGGGCCTTGATGGTGGTCTCGGCCATGAAGTTGGTGCCGCTGCCGGGGCTGCCGGTGCTGATGTTGCGGCCCTTGATTTGTTCGACGTTGGTGATGCCGCTCTTTTTGAGGGTCACGATCTGGAGCAGGTTGGGGTACATGGTGGCCATGGTGAGGATGTTCTGCTTGCTGCCGAACTTCTCGCCGCCGGTAAAACCGGCCACGGCTACATCACCCATGACCAGGCCGACCACGGTCTCGCCCTTGTGGGCCAGTTTGATGTTTTCCACACTGGCTCCGGTGACTTCCGCCACGGCCTTGACGTCCGGTACGGATTTGGACCAGAGTTCGGCCACCCCGCCGCCGTAGGGGTAATAGACCCCCCCGGTACCTCCGGTGCCGATGGAGATAAATTCGGTCTTGGCTGTAACCGGTGGATTAAGGGCCAAAACGAGCACCATGCCAATTGCCAGGATCGTCAGCGTCTTTTTCATTGCAAAAACCCTCCTTGGATAATTGGATCGTTTAAGTAGCAGGGCCGCATCGAAAGGGTGACCCGTTGAAGATGCGGCGCCCGGGCTGTTCGCTTGAGAGATCTATGAAAATGGCTTACCCGGATTATTTTGTCAATAGCATCCCGTCGCCGTCCCCCCGGCAGGTTGTATTATCAGGCCGCACGCCTTCCCCGGAAGGCCCGTTAAATTGAACTTGCCGGAGAGGCGTTGCGGGTTGAGCTTAACGACGCAATCGCGTCTCCGCTGACCGAATCAGGCACGGCTTTTCTTTATCAGGCGTGCCGCTACGATCTCCACCGGGTGGCGGATTGGGAGACCGGTAAATTCTTCCATCTGCAGGCGGCAGGTGGGGCAGTCGGTCACGCCGTAGTCGGCGCCGGAGCGGTTTAGCTGCCCGATCAGGTCGTCGCCGATGGCCCGGCTGAGGTCAAAATGGTCGGCCGTCATGCCCCAACTGCCGGCCATGCCGCAGCAGTGGGTTGCCAGCGGCTGGATATGGATGCCGTCCAGGCCGGCCAGCAGGTCCACCGAGGCGTTGGGGTCGGGCTGAATCCTGAGGTGGCAGGGCGCGTGGTAGGCCAGTTGCAACGGTGGGCCGGCGGTTTGGAGGTGATCCCGGAAGCGGTTGACGAGCCGGCTGATGTGGACGGTTTTGGCCTGCACGGCGGCCACCTCAGCGGGATCCACCATGGCGGCCCACTCCGTCTGCAAGGCATAGCCGCAGGACGAACAGGTGACGACAACCGCATCGGCTGCGGCGACCTGCTCGCCCCACTGCCGTAAATTGGCGTGGATCTTGGATCGGGCCGCCCGGGCCATGCCTTTGGAGAGCAGTGGCAGGCCGCAGCAGTGCTGGGTCGGCAGGCTTACCGCAAGTCCCAGGTGCTCCAGCACCCGGATGGCCGCGGTTCCGATTTCGGGGCGGATGTAGCCGGCATAGCAGCCGGCGAAGTAAATCACCCGCAGGCCTGACGAACGACGTTGCGGATTGACACGGGCGGCGAGAGGGCGCGGGTCGAATGCCACAAACCGGCGCCGGGCGGAAATGCCGGTGGCTTTCTCCATAAGGGTCCGCATCGGGGCCAGGGCCATCAGCGGTTTCATGTGAGGGCTGACCGGGTGTGTGAAACGGCCGGCCAGCTCCACGTTGGCCAGCAGGTGATCGGTCAGGGGCGCCCCGAATTTGTCAGCATAGCGGGTGCGGGCCTCGATGGCCATCTGGGGAATGTTGACGTTGGAGGGGCATTCGTGGCGGCAACTGCCGCAGTTGACACAGTGGCGCATCACCGCCTGGAAGGCTTCCGTGTAAAGGGCCTTGTCCTCGATGGCGCCGCTGATCAACGCGCGCAGGACATTGGCCTTGGCCTTGGGGGCGGCGGCTTCCTCCCGGGTGAATTTGAAGACCGGACACATACGCGTGGCCGTGGTCACGGTGGTGCACTGGGAGCACCCGTGGCATTTTTCGATCGCCTCGATAAACCCGTCACGCCAGTTGAGGCGCTGGTTTTCCGGGTCCCGGCTGCGGTAGGCACTGCCGTAGCGCAGGTCGCAGGCCATCTGGTCGGGTTCGTGATGGGTAATGATGTCGGGGTTGAGGCGGTGGTCCGGGTCGAGCAGGGCCTTGGTTTCCAGGAATAGCGGATAGATGTCGGGATAGCGGCGTTTGATGTAGGCGCTGCGCAGGCGGCCGTCCCCGTGTTCGCCGGACACGGTACCGTCCAGATCGCGCACCATGGCGTAGTAGTCATCGGCGATGGTCCGCAGCAGGTCAACGTCCCGGGAGTCCTTGAGGTCCAGCAGGGGGCGGGTGTGCAGCAGCCCCTTGGCAATGTGGCCGTAGATGACGAAGGTTACCCCGCGGTGTTCGAGTACGCGGTAGATCCCCTCGAAAAAGGGGACCAGATTGCGGATGGGCACGGCGGCGTCCTCCACGAGGGCCAGGATTTTCCGGCGGCCTTTCATCTTGTAGAGGATGGGGACAGCCGCCTTGCGCACCGTCCAGAAACGCTCTTTTTCTTCGGCCGTGACGGCGGTATAGGCCTGCCCTGTAAAGCCCTCGGAGCGCAGAAGATCCCGCACTTTTTCGGCCTGCCGGGAGCAGTCTTCCTTTTGGAAACCGTCGAACTCGATCAGCAGCACGTTGTCGACATCCGCGGGAATGGCCTTGCCCAGGGCGGGGTTGTTCTCACAGGCCAGCTTGAGCAGGGAGCGGTCCATCACCTCGATGCCCGAGGGGTTCATGGGCAGAATCCGCTGGACCGCCCTGGCCGAGGCCACGATGTCGTCCATGAAGGCCACCACCAGGCTGTCGTAGTTCGGGCGGTCCTTCAGGCGGAAGGTGATCTCGGTGACGATGCCCAGGGTCCCCTCGGCGCCGGCCAGCAGGCGTCTCAGGTCCAGCCGTCCGTCGCGGACCAGGCCGCGCAGGTTGTAGCCGGCGGAATTGTAGGGGGTGTCCGGGTAGGCGGTCCGGATCCGTGCCGCGTTCGCCTCGTAGAGGGCGGCCAGCCGCTGGAAGTTCTCCGGCAGGGCGGCCCGCGAACACGCCATGACTTCCGAGAGCCGGATGACGGTGCCGTCGACCATCACCATTTCGGCGTCTTCCAGGTAGTCGGCCGTGTTGCCGTACTTGACCGAATGGGCCCCGCTGGCGTTGGTTGCCAGCATGCCGCCAAAGGTGGCGTATTCGCCGCTGGAGGGGTCCGGCGGGAAGAAGAGGCCCTCTCCCTTGAGCAGGGACGCGAGTTCTCCGAAACGGTAGCCCGGCTGGCAGGTAAAGGTTCGGGCGGCTGCATCCAGCCGGACGAGACGGTTCATGTATTTGGTGAAGTCGACCACCAGGCCCCGCCCCAGGGCGCTGCCGCACAGGCCGCTGCCGGCGCCGCGGGGGTGCAGGCTCAGGTTGTTGCGGGCGGCGAAGCGGGCCGTGTGCCGCACGTCTTCGGTGCTGCGGGGATAGACCACACCGGCCGGCCGCACGCTGAAGATGCTGCCGTCCGTGGCCAGCATGGCGCGGTGCAGGGCATCACTGTGGACGTCGCCTTCCAGGGTTTGCTGCAGGGCGGTGAGATCCAGTGTCGATCGATCGGGATGGGTCATGGCAGCCTTCAGGTTTGCATGTGTCGAATGCTTAGCAGGCACTATACCGGATTGATAAGGATTTTCAACCGGACAAACGGATTCAGCGTCTAACGCATATGGACGCGGCGTATATCCGCTATTGCGACGCATGCCAACACTTGATAGCTATAAGCACAGTCAACAGGCACTGCAATCGCTGCCTATTCTCAGCAGGTCGAAAAGGGCCTTTCATCCCGGGAGATGCAACCATTTTATGCGCTATCCACCCTACATTGAAGCGGATTTCACCTTCCCGGACTTTTATCATGTCCAATTGCGACCGGAAAGTGACTGCATCGCAGATGTCGCGTCCGCCACGGCCGCGACGGTCGACCGGGCCCTGGCGCACAGTCCCATCCGTACCGGCGATACGGTGGCGGTGGCCGTCGGCAGCCGCGGCCTGGCGAACCTGGTGCCGATGGTCCGCAGCATCTGCCAGCGGCTGAAGCACGTCGGGGCCCATCCCTTCATCGTGCCGGCCATGGGCAGCCATGGCGGCGCCACCGCCGAAGGACAGGCCGCCATCCTGGCCCACCTGGGGATTTCGGAAGCCGCCTGTGGCGTTCCGGTGCGATCTTCCATGGCGGCGGAACCTATTGCCACCGTGTGTGATGACGTCCCAGTTTTCTACGCCCATGATATACGGACGGCGGATCATGCCGTCTGCCTCAACCGCATCAAACCCCACACCAAATTCAAAGGCTCGCTGGAGAGCGGTCTCGCCAAGATGCTGTGCGTGGGCATGGGCAAACACGACGGTGCCCTGGCCTATCATCGCTGGGCCCTGCAATACGGATTCTTCCCGCTGTTGCGCGATATGGCGCAGGCCGTCCTGATCCACGGCAATCTGCGTTTCGGGGTGGCGGTGGTCGAAAATGCCCGGGATGAAACCTGTCTTATCGAGGCGGTTCCGGTCGCCCACATCCTGGACCGCGAGCCGGCCCTGCTGGAAGCCGCCAAGGAACAATTTCCCCGTTTGCCCTTCAAACGGCTGGATGTACTGGCCATCGAGACCATCGGCAAGGAGATCAGCGGCGCCGGCATGGATCCCAACGTGACCGGGCGCGCTTTCGACCTGATGGAAAGCGATTTTTCCGAACGGATGCAGGCCACGCGGGTGGCTGTTTTGAACCTGTCCGCCAAATCCGGCGGCAACGCGATCGGTTTGGGCAATGCCGACATCATCACCGAAAAGGTGTTTCAGGCCATGGACTACGAGGCGACCTTGATGAATGCCCTGACCAGCCTGTCGCTGCACAAGGCCTTTATCCCGGTCCGCCTGCCCAGCGACCGCAAAGCGTTGCAGGCCTGTTTTACCACCCTGGGGCCGAAGCCCGCGGCGGCCATCGAAGCCGTGATTGTTCGTGACACCCGGCACGTCAATGAATTCATGGCCAGTGCCGCGCTTCTCGACGGTCTGCGGCGCCATCCTCTGGCCCATATGATTGCCGGGCCGATCCCCTTGTCGTTCGATGCCGCGGATAACCTGGTCACACCGTGGGGAATCAACAACTGAAAAACGATCCCCGGATGCGCATGCCACCGTCGTCGAGAATGCTACGGCGGAATAGTCATTCCGGACCGCTGCCACGGGTGATATGCCTGGCTGCAACCCCTTACCGGCAGGCTGTCGGGACGGCACCCACCGTAGCGGCGCCGTCCACCATCGTCAACCTAACCGCGGATGATGCGCGGCAGGATCATCTGGTGCTGGGGGCAGATGGATTTCGGGTTCTGGTAAGCGGCCCCGGCAAACGCCGTCAGATAGCGGCGCAGGTCCTTGATCGCAACGATTTCGTCCACCAGACCGGTGCGGGCGCAGAACAGGGGACGGGACTTTTCGTGGTAATCCTGGGCCAGTTCGTTCATCTTATCCACCACGGGTTGCAGGGGCCGGCCGGCCGCCTCTTCCTTGACCAGACGCCGGGCGTAGGTCGCCACGGCGGCCGTTTCGCCGTGCATGACGTAGATTTCGCTGGCTACCGTCCCTAACGTGAAGGCGTTGTGACGATTGGCCGTGGGACCTCCCATGACATAGTGGGCCGCGGCGGTACCCTTGCGCAGCACCACCAGCATCATGGGCACATCGGTCTGCTGGATGGAGTAGATCAGGGACTGGCCCAGACCCAGCAGCTCCGCTTTCTCAGCCGCATCTCCCACATCGATGCCGGTGGTGTCCTGAAACCAGACGATGGGGATGCGGTCCCGCCCGCAGAGGGTCACAAATTCGTTCATTTTGATGAGCCCCTGGCGGTAGAGCTTGCCGCCGAAACCGGGATAGTCGGCGTATTCCGGGTAGTCCTTGCCCAGGTACCCCTGGCGGTTGCCGATGCAGGCCACCAGGAAGCCGTCCACCTTGCAAAGCCCGGTGTAGACTTCCAGCCCGCTGTCCGGCCGGAATTCCATGTGCTCGCCACTGTCTACGAGACGGGCCAAAATCTGGTCGAATTCGTAAACCCGCTTGGGCTCCATGGGCAGCAGGCTGTAAATGTCTTCCGACGGGAAACGGGTGCTCTGAGGAGGGGCCACCCGGAAGAATTTAGGGTGGTAGGCCGGTATGGCCTTCATATAGTCTTTCAGTCCGTCCAGCACCCCCTGTTCTTCTTCGAAGACATAGCGAAAAAAGCCCGTCTCATCATAGTGGGTCGCGACCGTTCCGGGGGGCTGGGCCTTGAAGTGCTTGGCCTTTTCGATAATGCCCGCGGCCATCTCAAGGTCGAAATGCCCTTTGGGGGCCATGCCGCTGACGATGCCGGCGCCGCCCACGGCAATGTTGCAATCCTTGTGAGCGAAGAGAATGGTGGGGCTGATGCTCTGGTAGCCGCCGCCGGCCGGGTTGGTGCCGTAGATGCCAGCCAGAACCGGAATGCCCATCTGCTCCAACTCGGCATGCCGGAAGAAGGGCGTACCGGCGCCCCGCCGGTTGGCATAGAATTTTTCCTGTTCCGTGAGTTTGGCACCGCTGCAGTTGACAAGCCATACCAGGGGAATGTTCAGGCGCTTGGCAAGATCAGTTACGCGCAGGATATTCTCGGACTGGCCAGGCAGCCAGGCGCCGGCCATGACCTTGTTGTCGAACCCGATGATGACGGCCCACTTGCCGGAGATCTTTCCTAAACCGTCGATGACATTGGTGGTGCCCTCGTCGTTTTCCATGGGGTTGTAGAGCATGTGCAGTGGACACCACGTACCCGGATCCACTAAATAGTCTATCCGCTGCCAGACCGTCATCTGCCCCCGGGCATTGATTTTGTCGGTGGGGAAGCCGGCGTTTTTGACCCCCTCGACCTGGGCCTGAATCTCAGCTTCGGCCGCTTCCAGCGTTTCACGGTTTTTGGCGGTTTGCTTGAGCTGGCTTTTTTTAAGTTCCCGGCCGAAATCGGCCATTTTTTCGAAATACGGTCGCATGTGGTACTCCCCCTCGTTATGCCGCTGCAATTGGCAATCGCTCAGCTGTCAATCCTCGATGATGGCCAGAAGATCGTCTTCCTCCACATCGTCCCCTTTTTTGACCTTGATTTCCTTGATCGTTCCGCTGCAGGGCGCAAATACGGGGGTCTCCATCTTCATCGCTTCGATGACCAGGATTTCTTCGTCTTCTTCGACCGCCTTGCCGACTTCCAGATCCATCTGGATGATTTTGCCCGCTAACGGGGCCAAGATTTCTTCGGACATTGTGCTTCCTCCCTATCTTTGAATTCTTATTATCAGCAGTTTATGTCTTTAATTTTCTTTAATTTCTTTGGCGAAGAGGGTCCGAGGATCCCAGGGGTCAAGGGTTAAAGGGGTTGTTGCATGGGGTTTTGATTTTCACTTGAATCCTCGAATCCTCGGACCCTTGAACCCTCAGGGTCACACCGATTATGTTAGGGTGATCCCGGTTTTTGATTGTTTACCCCAGCAGCGTCAAAAAAATCCCCGCGGCAATGACGGTTCCGATGACGCCGGCGACATTCGGGCCCATGGCGAACATGAGCAGATAGTTTTTCTTGTCATACTGGGAACCGACCTTGTGCACCACGCGCGCGGCCATGGGGACCGCCGACACCCCCGCGGCACCCAGCAAGGGGTTGATCTTCTCCTTGCGGAACAGGTTCATCAGCTTGGCCAGGAGAATGCCGGTGGCCGTACTGACGATAAAGGCGAACAGCCCGAAAAAGAAAATGAACAGCACCTTGGGCTGCAGAAAGGCGGCCGCATTCATGGTGGCGCCCACCGGGAGTCCCAAAAAGATGGTGACGATGTTGAGCAGTTCGTTCTGGGCGGCATGGGTCAGCCGCTCCACCACCTTGGCTTCGCGGAAGAGGTTGCCCAGCATGAACATGGCGATCAGGGGGGCCGCAGCCGGCACGAGCAGGATGATCACCAGGGTTGCCACGATGGGGAAAAGAATTTTTTCCAGCGGACTGACCTTGCGGCCTTTTTTCATCCTTATGGTGCGTTCTTTGGAGGTGGTCAGCAGCCGCATGACCGGCGGCTGGATGATAGGCACCAGGGCCATGTAGGAATAGGCCGCCACCGCACAGCTGCCGAGCATGTGGGGGGCCAGCTTAGCCGCCAGAAAGATGGTGGTCGGGCCGTCGGCGCCGCCGATGATGCCCATGGTGGCAGCTTCCTTGAGGTCGAACCCCATGGCGCTGGCCGCAAAAAATGTCAGGTAGACACCGGCCTGGGCGCCGGCGCCCAGGAAGATCAGCACGGGTTTGGCCAGCAGCGGACCGAAATCGGTCAAGGCACCCAAGCCCAGAAAAATCAGGGGCGGTATGATTTCCCACTGAATGCCGAAGTGGTAGAACCGCCACAGGAGGCCCTCTTCGGGTTCCATCAGACCGGTCAGGGGCAGGTTGGCCAGCAGAATGCCGAAACCGATGGGCAGCAGGAGCAGCGGTTCATATTGTTTGGCGATGGCCAGATAGATCAGGGTGGCCCCGATCAGCCACATCAGCAGCATGCCCGGCGTCAGGTAGAAAAAACCGGCGGTCTGAAAGAGGGCCAGCAGGTCATTTGTCATGGAGGTCGCCTTTCGACAGGGCGTCTGCCACGAAACGGGTCAGTCGGATGACGATGTAGAGCAGGGTCATGCCGATGAAGACCCCGCCCAGACCGGTCGTGAATATCTGTAGGGTATCCTTCATGAAAAATCCTCGCAGGTTTATTCCGCGGTGGTTGCCGGCGGCCAGGCTTTTTTTTCCTGCAACACCTGGCGCAGGGTTTTCAGGGCGGTATTCGTCGCCGGGATGCCGCCGTAGATAGCCGTCTGGAAGATCGTTTCGGCAATGTCTTCGACGGTGCAGCCCACATTCAGGGCGGCCTGGATGTGCAGCTTCAACTCGTCGGCCCGCCCGAGCACGGTCAGGGCCGCCACGGTGACGAGTTGGCGGGTAGGGTGGGGCAGCTTTTCGCGGGCGTACATCTTGCCCGTGATGAACAGTGATAGGTCTTTGGCCAGTCCCGGGTCGAAGGCCTTCCAGAGCTCGAAGGGCTTTTCGTCCTCGACCCCTTCAAAATAGAGTGCTGCCGTGCGCTGGGTCTTCTCGATGAGATTATCGTTCATGGGCGAATCCTTTTTCATAGCAAATGTAGAACAAGGGTGAATTGTCTTGAACGTTTCAGGATACCAAAATGTGTGTCGCCTTAAGATCGTCTTGCCGGTACTGCACCCGGAAATAAAACATTGTACCATTTTTCCCAGACGTTACTTTTCTTCCGCGCGGCAGAAAAGTAACCAAAAGAAGGCGCCCATGCCACGCGCCCATCGGGTTCGCCTGTGCATCCCACTGACGGCCGATAAAGACGCGGCGACTGTTTGAGCCCCGCTGAAAGCGGGGTGAGTTTCGGCGCGTCCGGCCGTCAGTGGGATGAACAGGCCGCGTGACAAAGGGGATTTTTCCCCCCCCAACCCTTTATAACACTTGGAGGAAAACGTCATCCGTTCAAGGTCAAGGCGCCCAAGTCCCGAGGCGTGAGGCGTACGACAGGTACGCCGCAACAACGAGGGAGGCCGGGCAACGCCGAGATTGGACGGATGACGCTTTCCTCCTCAGCGGTTGGCCTTGCGATAGCCGAGCTGATCGAGCGCAATAATCCATTTGCAGATATTGGAGGAGCCTTCCACCATGGTGTAGGTGGGGGCATCCCGATAATACCGCGCCACCGGGTATTCGGTGGAATAGCCATAGGCGCCCAGGATCCGCAT
>JABZFP010000036.1 GCA_014237395.1 Desulfobacteraceae bacterium
CCGTAGTGGTAAATGGTATAGGCGCAGCCCAGGGTCTGCATATTGATCTGCACCCGCAGGGAACTCGATGCCCGGGCGATTTCCTCCGTAACGATCATGGCCGACAGCCAGCCCATGTCCTCCCCGTCGTATTTTTCGGGGATCACGGTGCCGAAAAGGCCCAATTCGGCCATGGGCAGCAGGGCTTCCTTGTAGGGGAAGTGGTGGTTGGCGTCCCATTCGTCCGCATGGGGGGCAATCTGTTTGGTGGCGAATTCTCGGACGGCTTTTCGCAACATCTCTAAGTCTTTGGATAGTGCAAAATTCAAAACTACCTCCTATGGCTGGAAAAGGTATGGGGTTGCCTGAAATTTCAGCATTCAGGTTTCCACGATTAGATCAATCTCTGCCTGTACCTCCTATAAAACGGCGTCTTTGAACCGAACCGTCAGACCGAACAGAGGCATTTCCAGAGATATGCCCTGGTTGGTATGGGCATTAATCGCCAGGGGCCAATCACAATTTTACCATATTATTGTGCGACTTTTTATCGGGTACAACAAGCCATTAAGTAAATTAACGTTCGCTGTCCCTATAGATAAAGGTTTCTAAATTGTTTTCTTCAAGTGTTCGATGCCTTTATAAGGTCGATCATGGAGAAAACTTTTCCTCGTGAGCCGTTTTTAATCTTATTTTGGAGAAAATGCACTGCTTCAAGGATGCCTTCCGTGTAAATACTGCGTCCGTTGATATTATGACGAATTTCAAACGTAGCCGTGCCATCCGGCGAAGTCAACTTGTAGGTGTGCCAGCCGTGCCCGTCTAAATAGGCTTCAGGAATACCCCAGATCGTCTGTTGAACGGCGGGATCCCGTTCTATTTGAATATGATCCTCTGCAAAGCCGGTACCCATGGCATTGAAATAGGCGACCATTGCTTTGGCGGTGCCGCTCGTATCGGCCTTGTCCTGCTGATGGCTTTCCTTGACTTCCAGCTGGTATCCCTGAAACAACTCCGGAAAGTTTTTGGCTCCATAGTCCAACATCGCCTGGAGGCCAACGATCTGCTTGGCCATATTCGGGGCAATAACCGCCGATATCGATGATTTTAGAACCGTATCTTGAAGATGTTGAATATCGCCGCCCGTGGTTCCCATGACGAAAGGAAGATCAAAGGTGCCGTAAAAACGGGCATTGCGGTTTACCGCGGACGGGTGTGTAAAATCGATGCTGATAAAGTCACCATATTGGTCCTTGATTGTCATGATGCGCGCATTCCGGCTATCGGGGCCGATCAACGCGACGGTTTGACCTTCGATCGTGATTTGATCGATGTCTATTTCAGGACCCGTAAGCGAGTAAGGAATCAGCGTCAACCGGTCATCCTTTAAGATGTGGGCGCCGATCATCCGGCAAACATTTCCGGGAAGACCATTGACCATAACTTTTACTTTAACCATCATGCGATTCCTTGTGAGGGTGTCCGATGTTTAATCGTTTTGAGTGATTGCATGTATATAGAAAGGAACCGGAGGTTATTTCAAGAGTGTCAGAAAAATACCCGCAGCGATCACCGTGCCGATGACACCGGCCACATTGGGCCCCATGGCATACATCAACAAGTAATTCTTTTTGTCGGCCTGCGTTCCCACTTTATGGACGACCCGCGCGGCCATGGGCACCGCCGACACGCCCGCGGCACCAAGCAAAGGGTTGATTTTGTTTTTTGAAAAGAGGTTCATTAATTTGGCCAGCAAAATGCCCGTGGCGGTGCTGACCATGAAGGCCAACAGCCCCAGGAAAAAGATGAAAAGAACCTTCGGCTGCAAAAAGCTTTCGGCATTCATGGTGGCGCCCACCGGCAATCCCAGAAAAATGGTAACGATGTTTAGAAGCTCATTCTGGGCGGCATTGGTGAGTCGTTCCACGACTTTTGCTACTCTGAACAGGTTGCCCAGCATGAACATGGACACCAGAGGCGCAGAGGCCGGTACCAGCAGAATTATCACTAACGTGGCCATCAGCGGAAATATTAACTTCTCGATGGCCGGTACCTTGCGCGCCTTCTGCATTCGTATGGCGCGCTCCTTCTCGGTGGTCAGCATCCGCATGATCGGAGGTTGAATGATCGGCACGAGGGCCATATACGAATAGGCTGCCACCGCGCAGCTTCCGAGCATGTGAGGGGCAAGTTTGGCGGCTAAAAAGATCGAGGTGGGGCCATCGGCACCGCCGATAATTCCAACGGTTGCGGCTTCCTTCAAATCAAATCCAACGGCAAACGCAGCGAAAAAGGTCAGGTATACGCCTGCCTGGGCACCGGCGCCTAAAAAAATCAAGCGGGGGCTTGCCAGCATGGGACCAAAGTCAGTCAATGCACCAAGTCCGAGAAAAATCAGAGGGGGGATAATTTCCCACTGGATACCGTAGTGATAGAAACGCCAGAGCAATCCTTCGTGAGGAACCATCAGACCGGTCAAAGGGAGATTGGCCACGAGAATACCGAACCCGATCGGCAATAACAATAACGGCTCATAATCTTTGGCAATCGCCAGATAAATGAGGGTGAATCCGATTGCCCACATGACCACCATGCCGGGGGTGAGGTAAAAAAAACCGGCCGTTTTAAAAACGGACGATAAACTGGTCATCGTTTTCCCCCTTTTTCCACCATGGACGAATCCAGAAAGCGGCCGGCTATGAGGGTTGTCATCCGAATGCAAACATAAAGCATCCCCATTCCCAGAAAAACACCACCAAGCCCTACGGCAAATATCATTACAGCAGTATCCATTTTACAGCCTTTCACTATCGGGTGAACTCTCGGAATGGTATGAGGAAAAATAGATAATCTGCAAATTTCCTGCCAACGGAGAGAGATGGTTTGCCGGTACAGACATCATCGGAGGGCAAGACGGCGCCGTTTTTTGTCGGAGAGTGAATAACGGTGCTGTTTGGGATGGTGTTTTAGGCAACTGAACAGTCGCTGGATGAGTTACCGTCGATGGGCAGCCGGGTCGGTAAAATCAATCCGAAAAGTGTCGACGATCAACTACATGTCTGTTCTTATACGCAACAGAAAATCTTTGGGATAGGGGGATTAAAATGAAATATTGAATTTTTCAATTTTCTGGTAAAGAGCCGTCCGGTGTATGCCGAGCATCTTGGCCGCGGCACTCTTGTTGTTTCGGTTCAGTTCCAGGGCTTGGATAATCGCCGCCCTTTCTGCGGATTCGACAACTTCTTTTATCGTCTGGGGCACCACTGCCTGATTTCCGGATGAGAGGTTGCCGGGGCGGGTATGAATCATCGCTGGCGGGAGATCATCGACTTCAATTCGATCACCCCGGCAGACCACGATCGCGCGTTCCAAAACGTTTTTCAACTCCCGAACATTACCCGGCCAATGGTACTTTTGAAGGATTTTCATGACCTGGCCGGATACGGTTTTAACGGGGTTGGCCCTTCCGGTCTCCAGATGCCTCAGGAAGTAGTAGACCATTCCCGGGATGTCAGCCTTGATGGCCCTTAGGGGCGGTACCGAGATGACGACGACATTGAGCCGATAAAAAAGGTCCAGGCGGAAGGTGCCCTTTTCGACCATCTGTTCGAGCGGTTGATTGGTCGTGCATATGAGCCTGAAATCAACATGTTTGGGCTTCCGCTGGCCAATTTTATCGATTTCATGCTCTTGGAGAACCCGCAATAATTTGGATTGCAGTAAATACGGCATGTCGCCGATTTCGTCAAGGTGGATGGTGCCGGTATCGGCCAACTCAAATTTCCCGATTTTCCCCTTCTTTAGAGATCCGGTAAAAGCTCCCGGCTCGTAGCCAAACAACTCTGATTCAATCAGTTCGTTAGGTATCGCTGTGCAGTTGACACTGACGAAAGGTTTATTCCGTCTGTGGCTGGCGGAGTGAATCGCATGGGCGAAGAGTTCCTTACCGGACCCGGACTCTCCAAGAATAAGCACCGCCGAATCGCTTTGGGCGAACTGTTTGGCCAAATCCTTGGCGTTGTTCACAGCGTCGGTTTCGCCGATGATGTCGTCAAAGGTATAGCGACTGCTATAGGCCTGCCGGAATTCTTCTTTGTAAACTTCCAGATCCTGCTCCAGCGCTGATATCTTGCGGGCAAAGTCTTGAAGGGCCTTGGGTGGCGCATAGATCACTTTGGCCAGTGCCCCGGTCAGTTTGCCTTCTTTGCGCAGCGGAACCCTGATCACGATCTGGCTCTTGTCTTCAAGAATTTTGCTGGGAGTCACAATTACTTTGCCGGTTCTTAGAACCTCCGGTAGCAGGGTTTCAGGGGCGATTTCCGATATATGGCGTCCTATTGCGTCTTCACGCCGGCGCGAATATTCCTGCTCGTAGCTGTTGTTCATGAAGCGTACAATGCCGTCGGCATCCACTAAAATGAGACTCTCGTAAGGATTGTCGATCAGGCTTTCGATGAGGTCCGCGGATATATACTTGAGAATCGGACTATCTTGAAATGGTTCTCCGAGTTCGGCCGTACGGGGTCTGGACTGTTTTTCAACGTTTTTGCGCATGTTTATTTAACCTGTGACGAATGCTTGACACCGTTCCCGGGAAAATCAGGCGGCACAAAATAATTTGATATTCATACCACATACAACCAAGGATAAAAATTAGTATTTAAGGACAATTCACGCCGAGTATCCGGCAAGTGTATCCTGTTTTCGGCTGTGGAAATAAACTCCATCAGCAACATCAACCCGAAAATCAGAACACGCAGGCAGTTGCGATCATCCTTGACATGATCCCCGGATTAAAGCGATAGCGTGCGCCCAGTGTCCCGAAGGAGTGATCAATACGCAATGTGGATCCGCCAAAATCCGGTTTGATCCTGTTGCTGCGCAACATTCGAACTGTTGTAGTTACAGCGCTACATGTCAAGCGCAGGCGACAGGCAGGGGAAAACCCTATAACTTTTTTAATTTATTAGTTATTATAATATTTTACAGAACCGCGGAAGCATGAATCGCAAAATGAAGTGAAACAAGAACCTATTCAGAAATATTATATTATGATAATAATTTCAGCATCTAATGTGTTGAAAACTCGGATGTCATTCATGTTGGCATGCGATGTGCTGTTTTTTGCCCTTAGTAAAACCCACCCCATCATCGAGTAATACGGATCCCGGCAGTGCGAATAACGAATAAGCACGCATAAGATGTTAACATGGAATAATTAACGAGGAGTTTGTCTATCATGCCACAAGAGAATCTTCCCCTCAGCGGTGTAACCGTTATCGATCTGACGATCGCGCTCGCCGGCCCTTACGGCGCAACACTTCTTGGCGATTTGGGCGCCAATGTCATTCATATTGAACGCGCCCAACATGGAGATTTCACCCGCAAATGGATCCCCACCGAGGGGGAACTGAGCTACTACTTTTCAATCGGAAATCGCAATAAAAAATCTTTGACGCTGGATCTGAAAAGTGAAGAAGGTAAAAAGATATTTTTGAAACTGGTGGAGCGTGCCGACGTCATCGTCGAGAACTTCGTAGCGGGTGCGGTAAACCGCCTCGGTCTTGGTTACGACGAGGTGCGTGCCGTCAATCCCAGAATTATTTATGGTCACGTATCCGGTTTTGGACAGGATGGACCTTATAAAAATCGCCCGGCTTTCGATCAGGTCATGCAGGGAGAAGCGGGAATCATCAGTTATACGGGATTTTCCGATAATCCGTGCAAGGTCAATGTACCCATTACCGATTATCTGGCCGCCATTCATTGCGCCTACGCCATATTGGCAGCCCTGTTGCAGCGTGAAAAAACCGGCAAAGGAATGGACCTGGATGTTTCTCTCTTCGACTGCTCCGTGACCATGATGCTCAATCTGATGAACATGCATCTAATCGCCGGCATGCAAGACGAAGAATTGCGTATGGGATCCAAATATTTTCTGGGGACACCCTACGAGTTTTATCCCACATCCGATGGGTCGAAGATCAATATCTGCGTGTTGACCGAGCCGCATTGGAAAGCGTTCACCCTGGCCACCGGCCTGGATCACCTCACGGACGACCCGCGCTTTAAAACCAATAAGGAGCGTCTTGAAAACCGGGCTGAATTGACCGAGATCATCGAAGAACGCACGCGCCAGAAAACAAGAGATGCATGGATTGAAATTTTGCTGGAAGCCGGCATACCATGCGGGGCCGTCAACAGCATCGGCGAGGTGATCAATCACCCTCAGGTCAAACATCGCAAAACAATCGTGGATGTGGACTATCCGAACATCGGCAAAATCAAGATGTTCAACAACCCGGTCAAATTTTCCGATTTTGAGGTCGAGGTCCGGCGCCCCCCCATGATGGGTGAGCATACCGATGAGATTATGGAGTGGTGTGGCTATTCCTCCGAAGAGATAGTTGCCTTTCGCAAGAAAGGGATCATCTAACTTGCCATGCCATTCGGCAGTCCAGTCTATGGGGTCTACCGCCATGTCTAACGATTCGGGGGGATTTTGAGCACCAGCGATTTTAACGGTAAGGTCAAACGTCATGTTGCTAAAAATTTTGACCAGAGTATCCAGATTTATCAGCAGTTCGAAGAAAAACACCACTTTTTTCGCGATCTCACCTTAAAGCTGGCTGATAGAATCGTAATCAAGGAACGGTCTTCGATTCTTGACATCGGCTGCGGTTGTGGAATTTCAGCAAAAGCCCTGAATGACCGGTTGGGCTGCAAAGTTCTTGGCGTGGACTTGTCTCACGAGATGGTCACGGCAGGAATTGCGCTGTGCGCTGAAGATGACATCCGGCTTCTTGAAGGTGACGGGGAACATTTACTTCAAATCGTAGGCGATCGCCGCTTCGATTATGCACTTTACAACGCTTCGATATTTATATTTCCTGACGTTTCGAGAACCATCGACGAGGCCTACAACTGCCTTAAAACAGGTGGAAAAATTGCTTTTTCATTCTATCCGCAACTGGTTGGCCAGGGCGATGAAGATTTGCTTGACGTGGCTTTTCACCGACTGGGTGAATTTTTACCGCGATTCCGTGTGATTACCGACTATCCCCAGGCATCTGAGGCTCTTGCCCATCGCTGCAGCAATATTTGCCACCATCGTTGGGTGCGCCCCCTGGACATCCCATTCCTTCAAGATTTTTTTTCCATACCCGCCCAATCGGCATCCCTTTTCCCAGGGGTTGGATATGATGTTCGCCGCAACCTAGTGAAAAATCTTTTCGCCACGCTTGAGGACAAGGCGGAGAAAGGACGCATTGTCTGGCGCATGGCAGAAAGTATCAAGTTAAAAGCATAGCTGCCGCTTTATGGGAGCAGCAACCAGTACCACCGCAAGAATCCTCTGTATTTCACCCATAAAAAAAGGATTTCAGTAAGATACTGAAACCCTTTGTAAAGAAAGTGATTGGTGCCGAAGGCCGGACTTGAACCGGCGTGAAGTCAATGGTGGTAAGGGTTTGCGGCGGGTCTAAACAACATGCAAACAACCATAGGTTGTTTAACCAGATACGATTCGGTCCCTCAAACGCCAACTTTCTGGCGTCGTTCCAACCTAAGACCGAGCAATTTAATCCGCGTTGAAATTCAGGGATCATTAAGCCAGCATCTCCCTGTTCCAGGACTAAATCAGGTTAGAGATCGAGAGCCTTGCGGAGATCGTCATGCTCGAACGCGGACGCCATGCGGTCGATCTGTCCTGCCGCCAGACCGGCTCGAGCGGCCTCTTGGCGCCAGCCGCGAACGGCATTTCCAACCTCGCTTGCGATTTTCCGTGCTTCGGCGTCCTCCAGTTCAAAGTAGGCGGCGACGCCTAAGGCTATGTCCAGTGATGCCGTACTGTCATCGAGGTCGATAGCCGTTGCCAGCACCCTCGGACTGATATCCACCGGTACGGGGTTGAGATCATAGGCAGGCGCCAGCCGCCAGCCGTCCGGACCGTCATAGAGAAACCCGTGATTGCGAAGATGGTCGTCCGTGTTAGAGATCAGAACATTGAACACGATACGCCGCCAGAGCAGGTGCATATTCTCCTTCGGGGCAGCACCGTGCTGGCGAAGCGCATCGACGAATTCGAGATAGCTCCGTGTTTCGTTGTCGGTAGCGCCAAGCATGCTCATGGCGGATAGGAACGGTATCCGTTGACCGTTTGCCCGGTCGAAACGGCGTAGCAGGATGATGGACTTGCCCCCGAATTCTTCCATGCGCCAGTCAGGTACGGGAATGCCCGCTTTATCCGCAAGGCTCAGGGCGACGGCTTCCCAGCGCACGATGTCGATTTCATCATCCTTGTGCGGAAACTTCGCGATTACGAGCGAGCCGTCGCGATCCATGACCGATGCCTTGGGGCGTGCGCCGCCCAGCGATGAACCGGGCGCCAGCAGCAAACGTAAGTCTTCGTCGCTGTCGGAGTCGCTGACAACATTTTCGGCGGCCGAGAGCAACCGCGGCAGTTCGACCAGCGGCGGAATCGGCGTCACGTCATCGGCGGCAAGGAACGGTCCGCCGGGTTCCCGTGCAAAGCGCAAGGCACCTTGACGGGCCTCGTCATTGACCATGAGCAGGTAGTCGATCTCGCGCAGTGTGCGCGGTGTCTCCCCGGCTCGCTCGGCGCGGCGGCGTTCGGCACGCCGCATGAGCACACGGCCCCACCGATCTGGCGCAGAGTCGCCGATTGCGCCGAAGATTGGCTTGTCGGGCGATGTGTGAAACGGGCCAGGACCAAGTTGCAACGCGGGCTCAAGCGCAAAACGATCTTGGCGTCCAAGCCAGTCTTCATCGTATTCGAAGGTCGCACTATCTCGCCTCTTCCGCATGCGAGACCATAATCGTCCAACTATAACCGGCTCGCCTTCAAGGTCCACATAGACCAGGACTTCAGTATCCATCACGCGTTGCCTTTCTTGCCGGTCCTCGAGGGTCTTGACTTTTTAGAGCGCCGTATGCGTTGCGGCAGGTTTTCCTCTTCCAGTTCAAGCCCCACCGTGTCGGTCTTGATATCGGCAAGTTCGGCTATCCGGCCATGCAAGCCGAGTACGAAGAGGACGGTCGCATAAATCCCCAGCGATACGCCGTGCTCGCCCTTCTCGACCTTGTTGAGGGTGGTCCTGCTGATCGACGCTCGGTCGGCCATGATTTTCGTGGGGATGCGTCGCCGCAGGCGTGCATCGCGGATGTCCCCGCCCAGCTTGCGCAAAGCGCGCTGAACCGGCAAAGGCAGTTTCGTTGATGTCTTGCTTATAACCATTTTATCGTCCATTATAGTGGTCTTTATAATGGATAGCGTACAATATAATGAACATTAAGTCAACGATAGCCAAAAAGGCCACAGATAGGAGAAAGAAACATAACGTCCAGAAATCTGGACATTATAGCATTTGTAGCCTTTGAATGTGGACACAAAGATATAGTGCGAAGCAGAAACCTACTCCCTATGGGCATGGTAAAGTAGGACTGGCTGCGCGGGTCCTGGATTGGGATGGCCTGAAAGGCTGGTCACTGCTATCCTTGCAACGAGTTGTTGCCGCAACATCAAAGCAAGGAGTGAACCGCCACGGGTTTTCCGGAAGCCTGTTTATTGAGTCCGGCGACCATAGCCGGGCTTCCTGCTACTAATGGTATAACGCCTCGTATCCGACGGATGGGATATTTCCTATCGGCTCTAACAACCGACGATTATTGAACCAGTTCACCCAATCGAGCGTTTTGAGATCCACCTGTTCCACCCCCCGCCAGGGGGCATTTTGGGAAATATGCTCCGCCTTGTGCAATCCGGTGATCGTTTCGGGCTGTGAATTATCATAGATGTCGCTAATGGGCCCACCTCACTTCTCACCCACGAATATGGGGGAGAGCCAGTTATATTTGTAATGTGTTCTCTGTGGACCGTGCCAGTACCCGTGCCAGTGAGATCGGCGAAGGTGTGGTCGCACCGTGCGCCCTGTCGGATCCTCCAGCGGGGTATCCTGATATTTACGAATCTTGGCCCCCGTTTCGGCTCCCAACGACCAAAGCCGTGTACGGTCTGCGGGGAACATACGCATCCCCTTCTTGGTCCTGACGGGGCTTGGATAAGACTGGCAAGGCGCATGCCCGTCATATTCCGGCTCGTCCGAACATAGATAAAGCGCGAGGTTGATGTAATGCAGTACTTCCTGTGACAGATACGCCTTTTCCTGGTTGTCAAAAAAACTGAGAGTCGTGTTGCCCAACTTTTCTGCGTAATCGTCAGCGTACCTAAAGGAGCGTTCGATTGCGTCTGTCAGTGTCCCACCCAAACCTAACCGCACCGGAATAGGCAGACAAAGCGCACAATCCATAACGGATGTCGCCCGGAACTCAAGTTCAAGACGTTGCACGTCCCAGGCCATCTGTAGAAACACACCATGCAATCGGTCACTCTTTCCTGGTATGGGCCGACCAGGGGTGGCAACATAGACACACCACTCGGGCAGCCGTGTCATGACATCCACCGGCAGGTCGCCGCTAAGCGGCGTTTCCCACAAAGCGTTGAGTACGTCCTCATTGATCTGATAGATGCCCTTGCTGTAACGCCAAGTGCCGAGTGCCGCTAAAATCCCGATGTCTATGCCGTCATGATAAGATAATTTCCTGCCTATGTGCAACTCGACAATGGACTGCCAGAAACACATGGGAATAAAGTTCCATTTCGGCCACCTAAAATACTCGTGTGGGTCTCTATGCCAATGCCGCTTGAGGATCTCTTCCACGAGCTTCCAGGCATTAGGGTACATCTTTCCGATCGCAGCCAAATGCCGCAACGGCTCTTCCGACAACTCAGCTAATGTCAACTTGCCTATTTTCTGCGCCCCCTAACTGATATTTACTGCTACCCCTTTGGCATTTATTTCTATTCGATAAAGTCCGTGCTGGAAAAATTGAGCGGCTTGATTAGTGTGGGACTATAGCAAAAAAAGATCCGGTGAATTTATGAATAGGTCGGACCTATGTTGAAGATCAGCAAGGCATTGATGGTACGTTTTACAAACAGCTATTACAAGTTGGACGGGTTTCCAGATTAGTTGGAGCTGTATGTAACGGTTGAGTTGACTTGACCGAAAAAGCAGGGTGCAGCGAAGCGAAACTTCTCTTATACGGGCTAAGTAAGACGATTTATTTTTGTGGTTTAGCCCCCTTAAATATAAGTTCAGCCGGTTTTCTGGACGGCTTCTTTTGCCTTTTCCGCCAAAGCAATCTCTTCTTGCATTGCGTAAAACAATTTGCGAAAGGCGTCCTCTGCTACACTCAAATCTTTTTTGATTGGTTTGCGATCATGAGGCAGAGGTTTACCCAGCAATTCCCAGATTAGCGATTCAGCTAAAGCGGCTTCCTCGACATTTCGATAACGGCGTATCTCCCAGTCGCCCCAAGGCCTTTTTGTGAAAACCTCTTGGAGTGTGCCGAAATCCAGCCCAATGTTTACAAACCCGGGCTTGTCAGGATGCGTTAATAGGCAGATAACTCCTGCTTTAATTTTTTGTCTGATTTCGTCGGGGTCTCGTTCACCAACCCCGCACTCAGGACAGCCTTGACCATCCCCGACAAGCTTAGGTGTCGTCCGCCATTCGTGGCCATTGCTGCATCGAAAGTTAGCCTTTCCACTTATAATACTTCGCACGTAACCTAAAAGGGTGATGCCTCGGCCTTCGAGACGTTTTCTGATTGATGCTGTGTAAGCATAGACATAATCTGGCAAAGACTCCGGTCCTGGCCGAACACCCGCTTTCTTTGCCGCATCCAATCCTTTCTGCACTTGGTCCCAGGCCATCCTTTCAACTTCAACTCCATGTCGATACGGAATAACTGCGAAAGGTGTTGTCCCCCAAAATACCGATTCGGCCCAATTCGGATCAGGGACGGCGTGGAATTCCTTCAATTCCCATTTCTGCCCAGTTTCTTTAACAATGCGACCTGTAATCCACTTGCGGGTGCGCTGTGCTGGAGGATCCGAACCGCCTTGGGAGTGTGCAAACGCCACAAGGAACGTTTTCCCAGCTTCCAGGATCAGCTGAATGTGGCCTTGCGGCACCATTGCCGGGACGGCAATTTGAAGTGGGTGTCGCTGTTGCTGTGGGCCGGCGCCGACCCCTATGCCAAAGGTCCGGAGTCATACGGTGAGGATCCCGATCCGGAGGAGAGCCTGTGCGCCCTGGAATACGCCGCTATTCACAAGCATTTCGACATTTTCAGACTGAAACAGATCCGGGTGCCCCCTGATCACCCTATAGCCGCCGAACTCCTGCGCAATGCCTGTTGGGCGGAAGACGCCGGTTTTCTCGTAGAGCTTGTCGAGAAAGGTTTCAACCCTGCCGATCAAAACGACGGCGGGTCAAGCCTGATCCAGCAGTGTATTCAATGTTTTCCGTGGGGGTCCCGTTACGGCTGGCTTGGCCGGGGGAGAGAGACCGATATCGATTCAAGTCGTTCCCGCGAGACCCTCAAAATGATTCACATCCTGGCCAAGCACGGTGCCCAATGGACGCCAAAAGAACGATACGAATTCAACGACGCCCGCCGCTCACTTCTCAAGATGGAGGCTGATTACACCGTCGAGTTGGTGTGGATCATGTCCAAGTACAAAAGCTGCAGCCGCACCGCGCTCGAACAGCTCCTCAAGACACCCAACATTCGAAAACACGTCGCGGAAAAACTCCCCCGCATCAACGAGCTGTTGAACGAGTTCCCCCCGGACCAGAATCCGGCAGATTGACTCTTCAAGAGGCGCTCGAAGCACCGGTTGTTTGCCCCGCCGCCCGCCTCGATTTCAAACAACATTCAAACAACGTAAAAGGGGGTACCGACTATCGGTAACCCCCTTAAACTATTGAATATTTATGGTGCCGAAGGCCGGACTTGAACCGGCACGGGCGTAGCCCACTACCCCCTCAAGATAGCGTGTCTACCAAATTCCACCACTTCGGCACATAAGCAGGATAGCGCAAGTTAATTATCTGCCGGCGCGGTTTGTTCCGCACCCTGGGTGTCCGTGCCGGACGGGGCTGCTGCCGGCTGTTCGATGGGTGCCGGACTGTCCGTCATGATCGTGCTGGCGGACTGGTTGCCGGACATATACGCCAGCACCAGGGATGTCAGCATAAAGACAACTGCGGCAGCCGTGGTTGCTTTGCTGAGGAAGGTACTGGCTCCGGTGCTGCCGAAAAGAGTCTGGCTGGAACCACCGCCGAAAGCGGCACCCATATCAGCGCCTTTTCCGGTCTGCAGCAAAACGATCAGAATAAGGGCGATACAGACAATAATGTGCACTACGATAACGAGAATGGACATGGTCTATTTCAATGCTCTCATGCGCCGAAATGGATGATTTCGGCAAAAATTTCAGGTTTCAGACTGGCACCGCCCACCAGCGCGCCGTCGATGTCCGGCATGGCCATCAGTTCTTTCACATTATCGGGTTTTACGCTGCCGCCATAGAGAATTCGGATGCCAAGGGCCAGGTCGCTGCTAAGTACTTTTGCCAGCTTCTCACGAATAAACGCGTGGGCTTCCTGAGCCTGATCCTTGGTGGCGGTTTTGCCCGTGCCGATGGCCCAGACCGGTTCGTATGCGACGACCAAATCTCGCGGACCGCGCAAAGACACCCCTTCTAACCCTAATCGAATCTGTTTGTCAAGAA
Organism: Desulfobacteraceae bacterium; assembly: GCA_014237395.1. Classification (GTDB taxonomy): domain Bacteria; phylum Desulfobacterota; class Desulfobacteria; order Desulfobacterales; family UBA5852; genus JABZFP01. The sequence continues at coordinate 13,643 of JABZFP010000036.1, forward strand.
CTGAAAACGTCTCGCCGGCCTCCCGTTCGGATTCGGTTTCACCAATGCAAACCACGGGTATTATGGCCGATTCAAGTGCGGCTTGGGTCTTGCGATGGACCCCATCATCGCTCTCGCCGAAGTACTGGCGGCGCTCGGAATGACCGATCAGGGCATAGGTGCAGCCCGCGGCCTTGAGCATGCCCGGCGATATTTCGCCAGTAAAAGCGCCTTCGGCTTCCCAGTAGAGATTCTGGGCACCCAGTGCAATCGGGGTGTCCTCGATGACGCCCGAGACCGCGGACAGAGCAGTGAACGGCGGCGCGATCATGATATCGACGGTCGCGTCGTCCCCCACCAGTTTGGCCAGGTGACGGGCGGTCGCATTGGCTTCGGGCCCGGTTTTGAACATTTTCCAGTTGCCGGCGATCAGGGGTTTGCGTTGGGGCATCGTCGTATCCTCCTCATGGATGCTGGGGCATGAAAAGACACCGTTTTTACAACTGCGCGCCCACCATTGCGGCTAAATCGACCATGCGTTGGGAGTAGCCGCTCTCGTTGTCATACCATGAGAGCACTTTCACCATATCGTCGATCACATAGGTGGTTGGCGCATCAACAATGGAAGAAAGGGGTGAGCCGTTGTAATCGCTTGAGACCAGCGGAACTTCGCTGTAACCCAGGATTCCGGACAATGTGGTTTCCGAAGCCTTTTTGAGGGCCTCATTGACGTCGGACACCGTAATATCGGTTTTTTCAACCGACACGACGAGATCGACGATCGAAACATTGGGCGTCGGTACGCGAATCGCCAGGCCGTTCAGTTTGCCGGTCAGCTCGGGAATGACCAGTGCCACCGCGCGGGCCGCACCGGTCGTGGTGGGGATCATCGACAGCGCTGCCGCGCGGGCACGGCGCAGGTCCTTGTGGGGGAAATCCAGAAGACGCTGATCCCCGGTGTAGGAATGGATCGTGGTCATCAACCCGCTGCGGATGCCGAAATTTTCCATCAGTACCTTGGCCACCGGGGCCAGACAATTAGTAGTGCAGGAGGCGTTGGAGATGACATCATGCTGTTTGGGATCATACAGACTGGAATTGACGCCCATGACAATGGTGGCGTCCGGTTCTTTGGCCGGCGCTGAAATAATGACTTTGCGGGCGCCGGCGGACAAATGTTTGGCGGCGCTTTCACGGTCGCGAAAAAGCCCGGTGCACTCGGCCACGATATCGACCCCGTGGCTTTTCCAGGGCAGCTGGGCCGGATCTTTGATGGCCGTAACGGAAATCGCGCGGCCATTAACGCTGATGCTGTTTTCGCTGTGCGTCACTTCCGCATCGAGTTTTCCATGAACCGAATCATAGGTGAGCAAATGCGCCATGGTGGCTGGATCCGTGAGGTCGTTAATAGCGACCACTTCCAGGTCGGGATGATTGAGGGACGCACGGAATACGACACGACCGATGCGACCGAAACCGTTGATTGCCAATTTGATGCTCATGATTCCTCCTTGAGACGTTTTGACATGACCAGGGCGCTTTCCCCGGTTTGTGGATAGTAGTTGGGACGTATGCCAATGGTTTGGAAACCGGTTTTTTTATACAGGTTGATGGCGGCGATATTGGCGCTTCTCACTTCCAGAAGGGCCGTGGCGGCGCCGCGACGGTTGCCCTCAATCTGAACGGCGGACAACAGCGCTTCGCCCATACCACGGTTGCGCCATTGAGGGGCGACAGCGATTTTCATGATATGCATTTCATCGGTCAAAAAACGGACGAAAATATAGGCCATCACAACGGCATGCGGTTGTGGCGGCAAGAAATCTTTCGCGGCCAAGTGGCAACCTGCGGGGCAATCCAACTCATCGATAATCGCCTGCCGCTTCCAGGGCTGGGCAAAAGATTCGGTTTCAATTCGGCTGATGGCGTCGATATCGTCGAAACTGACGGGTAACATAAACACGGCGTCGGTCAGTGTCCCCTTTTGTTGCCTTTGAGGATGCCGCTGGCCAAAGAAATACTGCGTTTTCCAAAAGCTTCGAGCGAAACGGCCAGATCGCTCAGGGCGTTTTCCTTGCGGGCGCTGGTCGCTTTGATCAATATGGGCAAATTGACCCCTGAGATGACTTCAATTTTGCCTTCCTCGAGGAAAGAGTAACTCAGGTTGGACGGTGTACCACCGAACATATCGGTGAGGATGAGCACCCCTTCCGGTTGGCGCACTTTTTTGATGGCGCTATCGATTTTCTCCCGAAGCTTTTCGGCATTTTCCTTGAGATCAATGGAAACCGCTATCGTGTTTTCGGGTTTGCTGCCCAAAATAAATTCGGCGGCCTCGATAAGTGCTTCGCCCAGTTGACTGTGTGTTACGATGACAATTCCGATCATGATAGTCCTGTTGTGTTGAGGATGAGCCGTTTTGCGGCATTGACGTTTGTTTCAGGGGAGCGCCATGCTGCGTTATGCCATTAACCAACAAATATAATACTCAAAAAATAAGTTACAACCGTGATTCGCAAATCCGGGGGAAGATCGTTATCCAATCGACACGAAAATGGCCACAAAGAGCAGCAGGGATTGGGTTCGGTGGCGGTCAGGGGGTGTCGCGCGATGGTGAGGGTGACTCCTGGTCCTGTCGTTTGATGTCGCGATGCGATATTTCGATTTCCGCCCCATGACGGCGAATATGCTCGAAAACAGCGCGCGCGATGGCAACCGACCGATGGTGACCCCCCGTGCATCCGATGGCAATGGTCAGGTATGCTTTGCCTTCTTTTTCATAGAGCGGAATAAGGTCGTCAAGCAGATCCAGATATTTTTCCAGAAACGGTCGGCTGTTGGGGTCCGCCATCACGAAATCACGCACCCGCGTGGATTCGCCATCCATCGCTTTCATTTCCGGATGGAAATAGGGATTGGCAAGGAAACGGACATCCATCATCAGATCCGCATTGTGCGGTATCCCGTATTTAAATCCAAATGACATGACGTGAATCTTCATCCGGATTTGATCCTGGTGATTGACCAGGTCCCGTATGATCATTTTCAATTCGTGGACGGTGAGGCCGGTCGTGTTGATAATCTGGTCGGCCGATATGCGAAGGGTCTCCAAAGCGGCTTTTTCCCGCTGAATACCGTCGACCAGGTTTTGGTTGCGTCCCAGCGGATGATAACGGCGGGTCTGGCTGTATCGGTTCAGAAGATCTTTGTCATCAGCCTCCAGAAAGATGATTTCCAGGCCGTGGCCGTCTGCTTTGAGCGCATCGAAGATAGCGGCATGATGGGCGATGAAGTCCTTTTCACGGGCGTCCATCACAAACGCCAGGCCGGTGATGTCGGCATTGTGCTGCAGGGGAAGTTCAAGGAATTTAGGCAGCAGGGAGACGGGCATGTTATCGACGCAGTAGAAACCTGCATCTTCCATCACGTCGAGGGCGGTGCTTTTGCCCGATCCGGAAAGACCGGTAATGATGAAAATTTTTTTGCCAGTCATCGTTATCGAAACGGCCGTGGGGTTAGAATTCTTGGTCTTCTTCTTCAATAATGGCGTGGATTTCTTCTGTCGTGGAGGCCGCCAGCAGTTTTTCTTTGAAAAGTTCGTTTTTGAGAATGCGGGAAATGCGTGCCAATACTTTTAAATGCAGACCGGTCGAGTTCTCTGGTGTCAGCAATAAAAAGAAGATATGCGTCGGTTTGCCGTCCATCGACTCGAAATTGACGCCGGTACGGCTTATGCCAAATCCGAGCACAAGGTTCTGCAATGATTTCAACTTGCCATGCGGGATGCCGATGCCGCCGCCAATCCCGGTGCTGCCCAACCGCTCTCTTTCCATCAATACACGTACAAGTTCATCACCGTTGATCCCGATGATGTCCGCTACCGGTGCGGCCAGTTCCCCCAAAATGCCCTTTTTGTCGTGTGCCTGTAGATCGGCACAGATGGCGTCATGGCTGAGTACGTCAAGAATTTTCATGGCAAGGTAAATTGAGCCTTTGATAGCGTGAGCGTTGCAGGCCGCATCCGGTGAAGATTCACCGTCAATCGATGGGGGCTTCCAAAGGAAACTTCCGTGCCTGCAACGCATGCCGTTTAGGGTGAAGATCGTTGGTTACATCCGGGGCTGAATGAGTCCCAAGTCGCCGTCATTGCGGCGGTAAAGCACATTAATTTGATCGGTACGGGCGTCGGTGAACACAAGAAAGTTCTCGTTCGTCAAATCCATCTGGAGAATGGCCTCATCGACATCCATGGGCTTGTATTCAACGTAAGTCACTTTGACCTGCGGCGCGGCATCATCGCCCACGGGGGGGGTCAGGCCGGCCATTTTTACTTTCAGGCGCGACTTGGAGCGTCGTTCACGGACTTTTTCCTTGCCCTTTTTAATTTGTTTTTCAAGTTTATCCAGCACCATGTCAATGGCGGAATACATGTCTTCCGTTTCTTCCTTGCCATTGATTTTCATGCGGTCGCCGGAAACGCTGATTTCAGCAATATGTCTAAATTTTTCAACCTTGAGAACGACATTGGCCTCGGCCGGGTTGTCCAAAAGCCGGTCAAAACGGTCGAGCTTGTCCGTAACATAGCTTTTCAGGTGATCGGAGGAGTCAATATTTTTAAAAGTTACCGATGTTTGCATAAATGTCCTCCTTATATCTGTTTGCGTTTGTTGGAAGGCAGGACACCAAGAATTTCACGGTATTTGGCAACTGTTCGGCGGGCGATGCTGATATTGGCCTCCTTTAACAAAGTTGCGATCTTATCGTCGCTGTATGGTTTGCGAGGGTTTTCGTTGGCAATAATGTCTTTAATCTTTTGCTGCACGCTTGCCGAAGCAATTTCCCCACCGTGACTTTTCCTGATGGAACTGTTGAAGAAGTACTTGAGTTCGAATAGTCCCTGCGGTGTATAGGTGTATTTATTGGTCGTCACCCGTGATATGGTTGACTCATGCATTTCGATGTCCTGGGCGACGTCCCGCAACACCATCGGTTTGAGATAGGCAATTCCTTTTTCGAAAAAAGGCCTTTGATACTTTAAAATACTTTCCATCACTTTATAGATCGTTTTTTGCCGCTGATGAATGCTTTTGATGAGCCATGCGGCGGAACGCATTTTGTCCTGGATGAAGCTCTCGGCATCGCCGGGGAGTTTTTCGCCTTTGGACAGCGATTTTCGATAGAGCGAATTGACCCGCAGTTTGGGCATGCCATCGTCATTCAATACAACGACAAAATCATCGTCGACTTTGTAGACATAAATATCGGGGATAATGTACTGGGGCGTTTCATCGCTGAATTGACGGCCGGGACGCGGTTCAAGGCTGCGTATGATGTTCACGGCCGCCACGACATCATCGTATTTTACCTTGAGCGCCCGGCTGATGGCTTTGTAATTTTTGTTTTCGAGGTGGTTGAGATGATCATTGACGATAGCGACGACAAGGGGGGTGTCGACCCCGAGATGCCGCGCCTGGATCAGCAGGCATTCGCTGAGACTCCTGGCGGCAATACCAATCGGATCAAAAGTGTGGATCAGTTCTAGAAGGTTTTCAACGTGTTCGACAGGGGCTTCCGCCGTTACTGCAATCTGCTCCAGCGGAACATCGAGATAGCCGTCTTTGTTGAGGTTTCCAATGATCAAACTGCCGATTTCGCGGTCATTATCTTCCGGCAGGCTCATGGCTAGCTGCCAGATCAGGTGGTCGTCAAGGGATTCTTTTTTGGATACGAAAGCCTCATAACGCGGTGCATCCCGGTTCTCGGATTCGTAGCTGGTGCGGCCGACCGAATTGTATTCGTCCAGATAGTTGCTCCAGTCGATATCATCCGAAATTTTCTCTTCGACCGTGACTTCCTTGGCGGCCATTTCGACTTCGGGGGGCGTATCGGCTGCCGGTTCTTCCGTCCGCTCCTCCGGGAGTGATTCCTGAACCTCTTCCAAGGCAGGGTTTTCCTCAAGCTCCTGGTTGACGGTTTCTAGAAGTTCCAACCGCGATAACTGCAGAAGCTTGATCGCCATCTGGAGTTGTGGCGTCATGATGAGTTGCTGGGTGAGTTTCAGCTGCTGTCTGAGTTCGAGTGCCATATTATAAGCGGAATTCGTCTCCTAAATAGATCTTGCGGGCCGTCTTGCTGGCAATGATTTTTTCGGGTGGACCGAACTCGATCACCTGCCCCTCGTTTAAAATATAGGCCCGATCGCAAACTTCCAGCGTTTCCCTTACGTTGTGATCTGAAATCAGTACACCAATACCACGTGTGCGCAAATGTTTGATAATGTTTTTGATATCGATTACCGCGAGGGGATCGACCCCGGCAAAAGGCTCATCCAATAGCATGAAGGCCGGATTTGTTGCCAGGGCACGGGATATTTCCAGGCGACGCTTTTCCCCGCCGGAAAGAACCTCTGCGCGCTGTTTCGCGAGATGCTGAATCCCCAACTCCTCCAATAGCATATCGGCCCGCTGGTGCATTTCGTCCCGGCTCAACGGGAGCGTCTCGAGGATCGCCATGAGATTGTCGCGCACCGATAATTTACGAAAGACCGATGTTTCCTGGGGGAGGTAGCCGATACCTTTGCGGGCACGGATGTACATGGGTTCCCGCGTAACCTCCTCCTCATCGATGCGCACGGTTCCCGAATCCGGTGTCACCATTCCGATCGTCAGGTAAAACGTGGTGGTTTTGCCGGCACCGTTGGGTCCAAGCAGGCCGACCACCACGCCACTCTCTACCGACATACTTACATCGTTAACGACTTTTCGTCCACCGTAGTTTTTTTTCAGGTTTTCAATTGCCAGTAGCGCCATAATCTTGCTTGTCTGCATTCAATCGTTCGGCCGTCTTATTTTTGGGGCCTTGTGGGAGTCCTGAGGCGTTTCAGTCGGCATCCTTGCTGTTCGGGAAAAAGACGGCTTCGACACGCCCTTTCGGACTACTTTCAACAGTAATGCGATCCTTTGCCCTGTAAAGCGTGATCTTGGAACCCCGGATGGTGTTTTTGCCATCCACAACCGTTGCGTTGTCACCCGTCAGCGTCAGGGTTTCGTTTTCGGTGGAATAACGCGCTTTGTCCGATGTCGCGGTGCGCCCATCGAATAAGATGACCACGTTGCCACTGGCTTCGATGTCCTGAATACGGGAGTTGCCAGCCTGGGGCGACGCTTGCTCAGCGGTGTCGTCCTTGTACCAGACTTTAAGTTTCTCGGATGTAATGACGGTTGTGCCCTGGACAACTTTTACGTTGCCCGTAAATATAAACGTACGGTTACGGTTGTCGACATCCAGCTGGTCCGCAGCGATTTGGATCTGCTCTTTGCTGTTCAGGGGGGAAGAAAGAGGGCTTTGTTGCGCCTGAAGTGCCTCGACCCCGATCAGCAAAAAGAGGCATAGTCCGATCCAAACCGATTTTAATCGATTGCGCCTAAAAAAGCGATGCATTTTCTTCACTGAAGGTCCCCTTTACCATGCCCTTTAAAACGGCGGTTTCCGACTCCAAATCGACGGTCATTGTATCGGCCTGCAGCTTAAATGTCTGCCCCGTGATCGTGACGGGCACCGGAACGTTGATTTTCCGATTGACGTGATCATAAAGAATCGTTTCCGACACAAGCTGATAGTCCGCATCCTGAACGATAACATTGCCCGATATCTCGATATCGTTGGTTTCGGTGTCAAGCTGGCCCTGACGACCTTTTACCATTACCTCCCGGTCATTTTCCAGAAAGAACGATACCCGTACGTCATCAAACAATGCTGTTTTGGCGCTATCGCTGTATTGGGCGGAAGCCGCTTCCAGGCTCCACTCCTTGCGGCCGTCTTTGACGGCCGTATGCTGGATTTCACCGATGGAAATGTCCGTGCCCGCGGGGATGGCATCCACCAATTTGGCGGGATTTTCGGAAAATTCCCGGTATTTCAAAAAAACAGTGATCAGCAGGCCAAACATCAGGGCGATGCCAATCACCAGAATTCCTGTCAATAATCGTTTCGAGGGCAACATGACCCCTAATCCCCGGCGAAACCGCCTGATCGTTTCTTCGAAGGTGACATCGGCACCCGAATCTTACACGGACACCGGACCTGATTTTCGATGGGCGGTTTCGGTGCGCATGGGGTCTGATGAAAGTGGCGGCAAGCTCGCCGAATTCCATCGGATGAAAAGCGGAACAGGAAGGCCCCACCTATTATATGCACGCCTTCGAATGGCACCGCAACCCCAGCAACCGCAACAACGTCAATTCAACCTGTCCCTGCCTGCTATTCTATTCGTCAGTAATCCCTGGTTTTGATCCGGGGACGCTGTTTCGTGAATGGGGTTAGGGACTGTTTACCATGGTTCTAAATGTGCCGGGAGGTGTGTTGCCCGGGGGCTTCCCAGTGGCGCGCAACCCCCTGCGTCAGGGGCCGAAAAGTAATCGAAGCTCACCTTTACCCCGTGGGGTAGCAAAAGTCAAGAATCGAAACTTTGCCTTGATTATCGATACGTTACCTGTTAGCGTATCGCGACAAAATTAACCTCTAAACGGTGTGAAACGCGTGAAATCGAAACAGAAAATGACATTTCGTTGGGTGCTTCTTCTGGTGCTCTTGGTGCCGCTGCTTGTGGCGGGTGGATTTCTTGTCTTGCGATTGGAAGGCCATGCCCCCCAGGTGGCCCATGACCTGGCGGAGCCTTTCGTGGGTGCACCGCGGGAAATCGTGCTGGAAATTACCGAGCGTGGCCGTGGCTTGCAGACCATTCGGGTCTCGGTCGTCCAGGGCGGACGCGAAACCCTTTTGGAGGAACTTGATTTTGACGGGTCCATGCTATGGGCCGGCAGCGGCGTATTGACACATCGTCTTCCATTGAACCTGGATGCGCATGCATTGTCACTGGAAGAGGGTGACGCCCTGATGCGTATTGAAGTCCGGGACTATTCCTGGCGGAATTGGTGGCATGGGAACCTTACGGTAACCGAGTTGCCGCTGCTGGTGGATACACGTGCCCCGCAAATCGAGGTTCTCAGTCGGCAGCACTATGTCAACCAGGGGGGAGGAGGGGCCGTCGTTTATCGGCTAACGGAATCCTGCGCTTCACACGGCGTTGAGGTCGGCGGTCACTTCTACCCGGGATTCCCGGCCGGGGGCAAAGACCCCAAGACGATGATCGCTTTTTTCGCCGTGGCCTATGACCAGGGGCCCGACACGGCGGTTCTGGCATCGGCGACGGATTTCGCGGGCAATCAAACGAAAATGGGGTTCCATTGCCGCATTCGGGCCAAATCGTTTCGCAAGGACGTCCTCAATATTTCGGATGCGTTTATCGGCAGTCGCATGGTGCCCTTGCTGGCCGCAGCGGGACAAAGTGAAACCGACCTGACAAAGGTTTTTCTGGCCGTTAATCGTGACATGCGCCAAGCCAATTACGACCAGTTGACCGGCCTCGGAAAGCAGACCATTCCCGAAAAACTGTGGCAAGGTTCCTTTCTGCGCCTGCCCAAATCGGCCAACCGCGCTCAATTTGCCGACCATCGGGTTTACCGCTACAAGAGTGAGGTGGTTGACCGCCAGGTTCATCTGGGGGCGGATCTGGCTTCCGTCCAGCAGTCCCCGATTCCGGCCGCCAACAATGGGCGCGTGGTTTTCGCTGAGGCGGTAGGGATTTATGGCAACACGGTGGTGCTTGATCATGGATTTGGCTTGTTCAGCCTTTACGCCCATTTGAGCGCGATAAAAGTTCAAACCGGTGATAGGGTCGACAAAGGCGACACCATCGGACAAACCGGTGTAACCGGGCTGGCGGTGGGCGATCATCTGCATTTCGGCATGATGGTGCATGACACCTTTGTCAATCCAATCGAGTGGTGGGATGATCACTGGATCAACGATAACATTCTCACCAAACTGAAGTTGGTGGAACCGGTGTCCTGAATCCGTCACGGCACGGGTATGTTTAGCTTACGACCAAGCGGGGCTTGTTTTCTGATCGAGGGATCATGCGGGGGACAAGCGCCGGTTATCGAGTGGATAGAACCGAAGAGGGGGGCTTGCGCAAAGCATGCGGAAATATAAGGTCACCAAAACTTACGCCGAAATCAACCAGAAGATCAAGTCAGGTGAAGTCGTGGTGGTTACGGCGGAGGAAATGATTGATATCGTCCGGAACGAAGGCGCCGAAGAGGCGGCACGCCAAGTGGATGTCGTTACGACGGGGACGTTTGCCCCCATGTGCTCTTCCGGCGCCTTCATAAACTTCGGGCATGCCGCGCCGGGCATCAAGGCCTCGCGGGTGTGGTTCAACAATGTGCCGGCGTATGGCGGCATCGCTGCCGTGGATTGTTATCTCGGCGTCACCGAGCCCTGCGAAGACGACCCCCTGAACCGCGTCTACCCGGGGGAATTTCGGTACGGTGGTGGTCATGTCATTCAGGATCTCGTGGCCGGCAAGGCCGTCCACCTGAAAGCCACCGGATACGGCACGGATTGCTATCCGCGAAAAAGTCTGGAAAAAGAGGTCATCCTCAAGGATCTTCCCTATGCGTCGCTATTCAACCCGCGCAATGGCTATCAAAATTATAACTGCGCCGTCAACTGCTCCAAAAAAACGATTTATACTTACATGGGAGCGCTCAAACCGCGTTTGGCCAATGCCAATTTCTGTTCGGCCGGTCAATTGAGTCCGTTATTTAACGATCCTTACTATAAGACCATCGGAATCGGCACCCGGATTTTTCTGGGTGGCGGTGTCGGGTATGTCACCGGGGCGGGGACCCAGCACAAGCCGTCCGCCCAACGCACCCCGAAAGGCGTTCCGGTGACGCCCGCCGGGACGATCAGCGTAACGGGCGATTTGAAACGGATGAGTCCCAAGTGGCTGGTGGGCGCCAGCATTCAGGGCTATGGCTGTTCCCTTTCAGTCGGCCTGGGCGTGCCCATTCCCATACTCAATGAGGAGATGGCGGGTTATACGGGGGTCTCGGACGAGGATCTCTTTACGCCGATTGTCGATTACAGTCATGATTACCCGAACGGCACCGGCAAAACGCTGGGCCAGGCAAGCTATGCCGAGCTCAGGGCGGGGACCATCCAACTGGATGGCCATACCATCCAGGCGATACCGCTTTCCAGCATGGTCAGGGCGCGTGAAATCGCGGCCATGCTGAAGGAATGGATCACCAAAGGGAAATTTTATATCGGCGAACCCCAGGCCACTTTGCCGCCCAATTGACACCAGGCCCTTCCAAGGGCCTGAAACGGACGGTCTGCCACAACACCATCGAACATGAGTGACGCCTATCGCGCCTTTATTGCTCTGTCATTGCCCCGCCAGGTAATTGCCTACCTTTCCAAGGTGCAGCATTGCCTGGCCGCTGAAGGCATCCGCGCCAGGTGGGTGCGGCCGGAAGGGATGCACCTGACGTTGAAATTTATCGGCCGGCTGGCGCCGGAGGTGACCCCGGCGGTTAATGCGGTGCTGGACAGGGCCGCCGCCCACTATTCACCGCTTCAGCTGACGGCGCAGGGGCTGGGGGGCTTTCCGAATCGACGCCGTCCGCGTGTTTTATGGGTGGGCATCAGTGGGGAAACGCAGCAATTGGAGCGCCTTCAGCAGGATATAGATAGCGGATTGGCGGAACTCGGGTGGCCAGGCGAAAAAAGGTCCTTCAAAGGCCATTTGACGTTGGCTCGTGCTCGGGGGCGCCGTCCTTTTGAACGCAGTATCGAACCGATTGTCGCGCAGTGCGCGCCAAGGGAGCCGTTCGGTTTTGTGGCCGACCAGCTGACCCTGTACCGCAGCCGTTTACGACCGGAGGGCGCGGTTTATGATACGTGCAGCCAGCGGGTTCTGAACCGTTTGGCAGAGGAATAGCCCGATGCCGCCGGCGCAAGGTGCCATATTGATCCTTTCGCCCGGTCGGTCGTCCTACGATGAGGACCGCGGCAGCCTGCGTTGCGCGTAAGATCTTTCGTACCAAACACCAATGATGGTCTTGGCTATCATACCAGGAGGAATTTATGGCGAGTACACCGGATAAAGAGAAAGCTGTGGCGTCGGCAATGACCCAGATTGAACGCCAGTTCGGCAAAGGCTCCATCATGCGGCTGGGGTCGCAGGAAGTCGTTAAAATCCCTGCTGTTTCCACAGGTTCTCTGGCGCTCGACAAGGCGCTGGGGATCGGTGGATTCCCACGGGGGCGCGTCATTGAAATATACGGGCCGGAATCCAGCGGCAAGACAACGCTGGCGCTGCATGCTGTGGCGGAATTCCAGAAACAAGGCGGCATCGCGGCCTTCATCGATGCGGAACATGCGTTGGACACAAACTACGCCCGCAATCTGGGCGTCAACTGTGACGAACTGCTCGTCTCCCAGCCGGATACGGGGGAACAGGCTCTCGAAATCGCGGATATGCTGGTGCGAAGCGGCGCGGTCGACATCATTGTCATCGATTCGGTGGCGGCGCTTGTGCCGCGGGCTGAAATCGAAGGCGAGATGGGGGATTCGCATATGGGGCTCCAGGCGCGCCTCATGTCGCAGGCCCTGCGCAAATTGACCGGCACGATTGGTAAGACCAAGACATCGGTTATTTTCATCAACCAAATCCGCATGAAGATCGGGATTGTCTTCGGCAACCCGGAAACCACTACCGGCGGAAATGCCCTGAAGTTTTATGCCTCCCTGCGTCTCGATATCCGTCGGATCGGTGCCATCAAGGAAGGCCAGGAAGTCACCGGCAACCGCACCCGTGTCCGTGTGGTCAAAAATAAGATGGCGCCGCCCTTCCAGGAAGCCGAATTTGACATTACCTATGGTGAGGGGATTTCCAAAACCGGCGAAATACTGGATGTCGGCGTTGAATGCGGCATCATCGACAAAAGCGGGTCGTGGTACTCCTACAAGGGTGAGCGGATCGGGCAGGGGCGGGCGAATGTGAAAAGCTTTTTTGCCGACAACCAGGATATTTACGAGGAGGCACTGCACAGCATTCGCCAGAAAATGGGATTCGAAGACACCCCGGAACCGGCGGCCGCCAAGTCCGACAGCTGACAAATAGTTGCACCCGATACGCATCGAAACACCATCACAAGGCGTTTATCGGCCTTTGACGCTACGCCGATCGGCCTCCGGGCGATGAGGAGAAACAATGATGACGGGAAATGAAGCACGGCAGACATTTCTGGATTATTTTGCGAAACATCATCATCAGACGGTACGGAGTTCTTCACTCGTCCCGGCGGACGATCCCACCCTGCTCTTCACCAATGCCGGCATGGTTCAGTTCAAGCGGACCTTTCTCGGAGAAGAGAAGCGGGGCTACAATCGTGCCGTAACCTCACAGAAGTGTGTACGGGCCGGTGGTAAACACAACGATCTCGAGAATGTGGGCTACACCGCCCGTCATCACACCTTTTTTGAAATGCTGGGCAATTTTTCCTTTGGTGACTACTTCAAGGAAAAAGCCATCGACTTCGCCTGGGATTTGCTCACCAACGGCTACGGTTTGCCCGCCGACAAATTGTGGGTGTCGATTTATCTCGATGACGACGAAGCCAACGATCTCTGGCGCGATCGAATCGGTGTGCCGGAAGACCGGATAGTTCGTCTGGGGGAGAAAGACAACTTTTGGGCCATGGGGGATACCGGCCCCTGCGGCCCCTGTTCGGAAATTCACCTGGATCGGGGCGGGGCCTGCGTCCTGAATAATCCGAATTGTGGCGTCGATTGTGACTGCGACCGGTTCCTTGAAATATGGAACCTGGTTTTCATGCAGTTCAATCGCGATGTTTCCGGAAAAATGGAACCCTTGCCCAAACCTAGTATCGATACCGGGCTGGGGCTCGAACGCATCGTTTCCGTGCTGCAGGACGTGGCCTCCAACTTCGATACCGACCTGATCCTGCCGATCATCCGGCGCACGGAAGCGTTAGCCGGTCGATCGGTGGATGAATCGGTGGAAACCGGTGTGGCCATGAAAGTCATTGCCGATCACAGCCGAGCGGCAGCTTTTCTGATCGGTGACGGTGTTTTGCCCGCCAACGAGGGCCGGGGGTATGTCTTGCGGAGAATTATGCGCCGCGCCATCCGGTACGGGCGCAACATCGGTTTGACCAAGCCCTTCCTGCACGATACCGCCCGGGAGGTCATGACCATCATGAAGCCGGCCTACCCGGAACTGCTCGAAGCGGCACCCTATATCACCAGCGTTATTGAAAACGAGGAAGTCCGCTTCTCGGAGACCCTCGATCATGGCCTGCGCGTTTTGAATGATTCCCTGGAGGACCTGCGGGCCAAAGATCAGAACGTGGTCCCCGGGAACATCATTTTCAAGCTTTACGACACGTTCGGTTTTCCCGTCGATATCGTCCGTGACGTGGTCCGGGACGAGGGGTTGACGCTCGACATGGATGGGTTCGATACCGCCATGGCGCAGCAACGGGAACAATCACGATCGGTGACGGCCTTTACGACGACCAGTGAGGCCTATCGGACGCTTTCGGCCGAGGGATTCAGGCCGGAATTCAAGGGATACGACGACTTGACGGCCGACAGCACCGTCATGCTGCTGGTCAAGGACGGCCAGGCGGTTGATGCGGCGACCGCCGGCGATCGCGTTGAGATTGTTGCCAAAGAGACCCCCTTTTATGGCGAAGCCGGGGGGCAGGCCGGTGATGTCGGCACCATTACGGCGCCGGATGGCAGTGGCTTGCAGGTGGATGTCAAGGGAACCGTCAAAGACCCCACCGGGTTGATTATCCACACGGGCCATGTTGAAGCGGGACGCATCGCAACGAACGATCCCATCCGGTTGTCGGTCAGCGCCGAAGCACGCCGCGCGACGGCGCGCAATCATACGGCCACCCATATTCTGCATGCCGTCCTGCGGGAAACCCTGGGGGAGCATGTCAAGCAGGCCGGGTCTTTAGTGGCGCCGGATCGGCTGCGGTTCGACTTTACGCATTTTTCTCAGATCGAACCGGAAACGCTTGTCGCGATCGAATCCAAGGTGAACGCTCATATCCAGGAAAACGTGGCGGCGCAAACAGAAGAGATGGATGCGGATCAAGCCTTTCAATCCGGCGCCACCGCGCTGTTCGAAGAAAAATATGGCGACCGCGTGCGGGTGGTTTCTCTGTCCGCTTTCAGCAAAGAACTTTGCGGCGGCACGCATGTTTCACGGACCGGTGATATCGGGTTCTTCAAAATCGTCGGTGAATCAAGCGTAGCCGCGGGTGTGCGCCGTATCGAGGCCTTGACCGGCCCATCGGCCCTGCGGCATGTCCAGAAGACGGAACAGGTATTGTTTGAGGCGGCGCAGCGTTTGAAGGATGCCCCCCAGAATGTGACCGGTCGGATCGAAAAACTTCTGGCCGAGCATAAGGCCCTTGAAAAGGAAGTGGAACGTCTCAAATCGGCGATGGCTTCCCGCTCGGTTGCGGAAGCGGCCCGTGATGTCGTCCAGGTGAACGGCGTGAACCTGCTGGCACGCAAGGTCGATGTGGACAGCCCGGCCGCCCTGCGCGAGATGGTGGACCGCTTCAGGGATAAAATGGCATCGGGTATCGTGGTGCTGGGGGCCGCCAGCGGCGGTAAGGCGCTCTTGATCGTCGGCGTTACTCCGGATCTGACCGATCGCTATCATGCCGGGTCAATTGTCAAAGCGTTGGCGGCCATGGTCGGAGGCGGTGGCGGCGGCAAAGCCGATCTGGCCCAGGCCGGCGGCAGCCAGCCGGAAAAATTGGGCGAGGCCATTGCGAAGGCGGAAGAACTGATCGCAACGCTCTGACACGCCCTGCCGGCGTTTTGCGCTTCGGGTGGGGTGACCCGCTTACGGGTGCTGCTAAGCAAATCAACCGGAAAGGGTGGCCGCAGGTGGGGCATGGCGCCAGCGGCCGCTGATTAACGGCTAACGACTGATCGGCCTGCTTGTCGGGCACCGATCGAAAACGGCCATTGCATCTCCCCCGGGATGATGTGATGATCCGGCCCAGCACCTATCGGGGTGTTGCGCATAACCATTTTCGTCAATCCGTCTTCAGAACGTCGACCATGCTGTAAATACGGCCTTGGCTGCCATCCTGGACTTTGCGGTGTAGATAGTTGACCGCTTTCAGCGTTCCTTCGACATAGATTTTCCGACCATTGATATTGTGCTTCAATTCGAACATGGCCGTGCCGTCCGGTGACGTCAGGGTGTAGGTGTGCCAGCCATGGCCGTCCAGGTAGGCTTCCGGGATCCCCCATTGTTGCTTTTGAATCGCCGGGTCGCGCTCTTTTTGAATCTGGTCGTTCGAAAAGTCGACGCCCATGGCATTGAAATAGCCGACCATGGCTTTGGCCGTGCCGCTCGTGTCGGCTTTGCCCTGCTGGTGGCTTTCATGAACCGTCAGGGTATACCCCTGGAATAGTCCTGGAAAGTTTTCGGCGCCATAAGCCAGCATGGCCTGCAGGCCGACAATCTGGCGCGCCATGTTGGGTGCGATAACGGCGGATATGGGCGCTTTGGTGACCGTTTCATGAAGCTCCTGACGATCGCCGCCGGTGGTTCCCATAACGAAAGGCAAGCTATGGGTGCAGTAGAAGCGGGCATTGCGATTGACAGCGGAAGGGTGGGTGAAATCGACACTGATGAAACTGTCGTAGCTGTCTTTGATGGTCATGATGGACGCATCCCGGCGATCGGGCCGAATCAACTCGATGACCGTGTCTTCGATGGCGATGCGATCGATGTCGATCTCGGGGCCGGTCAGCGAATAGGGAAGCAATGTCAATGCTTCATCACGGGCGATATGGCTGGCGATCATCTGGGTCACATTGCCGGGCAGGCCGTTGACCATGACTTTGATAGTGCTCATGGGCATCTCCTAAGCGGGGAGCGTTTTATTAATGGCGCGTTCGTCTCTTGGCCATACCATGGATCACATCGTTCTTCCACCCTTCTTCACGCGCCACCATCGACAGCCGCTGCACGGCCGTTATCATTGGCTGACAGGGCCTCCGGTATGGCGTCTTTCGCGAGTATGGATAGGATCGGGAAGGCTTGGCGGTCGAAATGGGAGAGGGTTTGCTGCAGGCTTCGAACGGCGGCAGGTATGTAGCGGGAAAAATGCGGCTTGCCTTTGCGGCGGGTCAGAAACCCATAGGCCCCCAGTATCTGCAGATTCCGGGCCAGGGCGCAGTATCGGTAGGTTTTTTGAATTTTGGCCGCAGGGGTGCCGGGGGAGCGCCGGGCCAGCTGTTCGGCAAAGTAAACCAGCAACGTTTCCCGCATGGCGAACGGCAAGTCGACATAGGGGTCGATGAGAAGCGAGGCCAGATCATAATGCGGGGGGCCGATGCGCCCGCCCTGGAAGTCAATCAGATAGAATCGGTCTTTCATCACCATGATGTTGCGGGACTGGAAATCACGGTGCATGAAGCCCACCGGTCTAGCGGTCATGACGGCGTCCGCCAGCCGGTTGAATTCGGACGCCAGCGCCTCGTCATCCGTGTCCATTCCGAGATAACCGTTGAGAAACGCCTGGACAAAATAGCGGCATTCGCCCTGGAGGACAACCGTCCGGTCATACCGGCGGGTCTGATAGGTCCAGTGCGGATCGAAATCTTCACCGCCGTCGAACGCCATGGTCAATAACGTGTCGATCACACGGCGATAATCTTTCTCGGTGGCCGATGATCGGCCCGTATTGCGGACACGCGCCTGGTAGTTTTCGGAGCCCAAGTCTTCCATGAATACCAGCCCCGCGAACGGATCTTCCAGATAGATCTGCGGCACGGGCAGGCCTTTGCGGTGCAGATGCTGCCCAATGGCGACGAAGGCTTCGGCTTCACAGGTGCCTTCGGAAGGCTTGATGCCGTGGTCGACGACGATCATGCGCGTTTTTCCCGAGCGCAGGCGGTACCATTGACGGTCGGAGCCGTCTCCGGGCAGCGGCTGCCATTCGATGGCCGCCGGGGGGGCCGCTTCACCTGCCTGAAGCAGGGCCTCCTGGGCCATGATGCTGCGGGCCATGGCCTGATAGCGTTCCGGCGTCCCCAAATCCGACCATTGCAACGGTTCGGGGATATAGGCCGCAAGGCGGTGGCCGTCGGCAATCATGGCCTGAAAGGCATCGATGCTGCTGGCGAATCCCTCCGACGGCAAATAGGCGAGGATGGCATCGTTCAGCATCTGGATGCCGGTGAAGGTCAGCTGCCGGGCTTCGTGGGGCATGGTTCCGGCCGGCGATTCCCCAAAGGCGACAACCGTGTCGGTTGAATCGACAACAACCGAATTGAAGGCCGGATGGTCACACAGCGTCAGGCTGGCCGGCTGACCGTGGGCCTGGTGAAAGCGATAGAAGGCCCGGAAATCCAAATCCGTGACAATATCGCTGTTTACCACTAGGAGACCTTCAGACTGCCAGATATCCGCGGTGTTGCGGATCGCGCCGCCCGTGCCGAGGATCGTCGATTCGTGACGCGTCACGATGGTTGCGGCATACGACTGCCGATGAAGGAAGTCTTCGATCCGCTGGTGCAGGTGGTGGGTATTGACAATGACGGTGTGGGCACCCGCCGCGATCAAACGCCGGATCATGATATCCAGCAGGGGCTGCCCGTTTAACGTGAACAAGGGTTTGGGGGTATGGTCGCTATAGGGGCGCAGCCGGCTGCCGAAGCCCGCCGCCAGTACAAGCGCTATCATGGGCCGGAGACTCCATGGGGCCTGCTGCGGTCGTTAGGACAGAAGCCCCAGATATCGTTTGATGGCATCCTCGTAGGGACGCGCCTCTTTTTCATCTTCATTGCACTCGATTTCGCGGCTGTTGAAAAAAGACAGGGCATTCTTGAAAGTGACCCGTGACAATGCTTCCGGACAGCTGATTTCGCTGCGTTTCAGCATCCGGGCGCCCTGGGTGGCAAACTTTTTGGCCTGCTCCTTGTAGCCCACTTCACTGCTCTTCTGCCGGCTCAACTGGGTCAGGACGACGAGATAGGCTTCGAAATAGGCTTTCAGGAATCCTGCGTACAGGCGCAATTTGCGTAACCCCGACGACGTGATGTTGTACGTATCCGGCAGGGTGGGGTGGGGCATCAAAACGGCATCGTCAATGAAGGCTTTGATGCTTTTGCGCACGTAAAATTCGGGCGGTTGTTCGATGTCATAGGCGAATTCATACTTAAAAAGGTCTTGCAGAAAGCGGTAGCTGATATGCAAATCGGTCGATATGAACTGAAAGGCGTCGCACTGAAAAATGGCCAGCGCCGTAAATGCCGCCGGCACGAAACAGGCCACGCAATTGTTTTTGTAGTACTCCAAACTGGGACGTTTGTCGGCATTCGTCCTGAAGCGCGCCATATCGTCTTCGTTGTCGTCTTTTTTGGACACCGGCTCGATGAATTTGCGCTGGACATAGGCTTCGAAGGCCTGCTTCAGGGCGTGGTCGGGGGTCATGATCAAGGTGTCGGCCAGCTTGTTGCCGTGGAAATGGAGGTGTTTCAAATAGGTGTCCGCTACGCCGGCGATGTCGTCAAACGTGTAGGTGGCGGCCGGATGATTCAGAACCGATGCGGCCACAAGCGCGTGGGGCGTAACGATGGCGATGCGATTGATGGCGTTGATGGCACGGTGACCGATGTTCCGGCAGAAGGCGCTCATGGCGTCCTTGTCCATCGTCTCCAGTTGGAGCTGGTTGCGTTCCAGTAAGTCCTTCAAGGATATGGGGTCGTGAAATTCGATGTATATTTTACCGAAGCGTTTTTTAAGAACCTTGCGGGCCTGGATGACCTGGCCCAGGCTCTCGGGTTTTTTGGCACCGCCCTCCAGCTCGTGCAGATAGGCTTTTTCTTCCGGCACCTTATCGTAACCGATGAAAATCGGGGCCAGGATAAGATCCTCGCAGGCGCCGTTGCGGAAGGCATCCAAGAGGATGGACAAAAGGCCGGTTTTGGGTGAGAGCAATTTGCCGGTGCGGCTGCGGCCCCCTTCGATGAAGACCTCGATGTTGAAGCCTTCCTGGAGCAGTTTGTGGACATAGGTTGCAAAGACACTGGCATACAAGGGGGCGCCTTTGAAGGTGCGGCGCATGAAAAAGGCGCCGGCGCTTCTGAAGATGGGTCCCATGGGCCAGAAGGACAGATTCTTTCCGGCAACGATATGGGGGCAGGGCATGTTGTTGCGATACATGAGATAGGAGAGCATCAGGTAGTCGATATGGCTCTTATGGCTGGGTAATAGAATGAGAGGGCCTTTCTGGGACATGGCCTTGAGGCGATCCAACCCGTCGTGATCTATAATGAAACCGTCGAACATGGTGTTGATGATCCAGGTCAGCAACGCTTCATAGATTTTAATCGTCCAGGGACGGTAGTCCGCCGCAATTTCGTCGAAATAATCGTCCGCTTTTTTGAGAATCTTTGTGACCGGTTTGTTCTCTGCTTCCGCGTGCTGTTTGATAAACGCCTGAAGAGCGGTTCCGGTGAGGACATTTTCCTTGATTTCCAGCCGGGATTTCAGGACGGGACCCATGATGCTCTGACGGTGGCGATGAATCTGCAGCAGCAGGTTGCGGCGCAGAACGAGCGCCTGGTAGGCGGTGTCGCGGTCACGGACATCCGGGTGGGTCAGGAAGGCTTGCAAGCTCACGGGTTCGCTGATCTCGACGAAGGTCCGGCCGGGTTTTTTGATCACCATGGCCACGCGGCGCCAGCTGCCGAGGGGTTTTTCCGGGCTGAAAAGAAGTCCCCATAGCGAGGGGTTGGCCTTTTCCGGGTCTTTTTTATAAATCATCAATTGGGGAATCAGGCAGATGGGACGGTTTGTCGTTCTCTGGATCTCCAGCAGATAGCGGATGGGATCCTCTTTCTGTTTCACAAAACGACGGTGGAAACCGTGGGGCTCCATTAGGGACAGCAGGCCCGCCTGCCCGCCAAAGAGTGCATCTGCATAGTATCCGCTGGCATAGGCATTGGGGAATTTGAAGTGCCGGCAGAAATAATCCAGACGAGCCAGCAGCATCCGGAAAATCCGTGATACCGGTTGGCACAGATACAAGCCATAGTCGAAAGCCACGGTGGGCACCGGGTGCCGGGTATCGCGATAACGGGTGTGGTAAAACAGACGTTCAAAGAGGCTCTTGCGTTTGGTGACATAGACCGGTATGGCGTTGCGGGGCAGCCGTTTGATAACGGCGGCCTGATTGGGCGATAGGGTGATCCCCCGGTAAAAAAGTTTGAGGGCCCAGGATAGAAGGTCACCGGGGTTTTCCGGCAGATAGGACGCATAGTGATGGTAGGTGCCTTTGAGAAGACGCTGGATCCAGCGATACACCGTAGCCTGAATGCGTGCCCATTTTTGATTGCTGGGGATGGTCATGAGTCGTCCTATTCCAAGACGGTCCGCTGGTGGCGGTGTGGGCGGCCGGCGATGCTTTCCGGTCTGGGTTGAATCGTCAAACGATCATGCAAGGACCTAAAAAAACAAAAATTAGCAGAACGTACTTGTGGTTGCAATGGTTAAGTCGGGAGTTCTTTTGGTGGCGGAGCCGGCGGCAAGGCCGCACGTCCCGGTCGGTTCGCGTTTGCCAAAAAACCGGAAAATTTAACCTTGTTAAATCAAACCGGATGTGGTATCCGAATCCAGAATTTGAGTGCTTGCCAACGGAATCATTTTCTTCTATCATCATCTTTCGTTCGTTAGGAACTAACCCGGTAACCGTCATTTTGGGGCTCTATGCCATACAGGCGAGCGTTGCAGCAATGCCTGATGATCCCTATTCGGGGTGTGCGGTAGCAAACTTAAGAAAGTTTCCGAATCTGAAAACTTTTTTTGCAAGGAGGAGAAATCCATATGAAAACGTTAGTAGGTGGGGCGGCAGCTGCTGTTCTCGGTCTTATCGGTCTTGTAGTATGGTGGTCACCTTTTTTGACGCTTCTGGCCGGCGCCATTCCTTTGATGCTGCTTCTGGGCGGCGGGTTGGCGATCTACCTGGGGTTCGATGAATTGAAGGATACCTGGAAAAAAGATGATGACATCGGCAGCCCAGTCGGATCGGAAGACGATGTGGACAAGTACAAGAAAGAAATCGATGACCTGAAGCAGGAAATCGAGAGCCTGAAAAGCGCTTAATTCGATCAACCATCATGAAAGCCTTGGATCCGGCAGGATTCAAGGCTTTTTTTTATGGTTGGTCCACCATGGAAGGACATGCAAGCCCTTAATCGGTCCCTTCGTCGGAATAGAGAAGATACGGCCGTCGCAGGGAGCGAAAATCATTCAGTGCGTCCTGCCAGTCGTTTTCTATCGATTGCAATGGCTCCATCCGGCTGAGACGGTGGCGAAAATCGCGGCTGCCGAGAATGAGATCGATGGCGGGTTTTTCGAATTCATATTCGTAAGGATCTGATTTCCATTGGAAATCATCCTTATGATGATGCAAGATGGCCTGCAGGAAGCTCAGTGACGTGCGATACGGCCGGTAAAGATCCGGGGCCGTCACATGGATCTGGAAGCCGCGGCAAGGCCGCCCGGCATGCTTGCCGGAGGTTGGCTCAAACACACACGGCCGCAGAATCGCCCCCGGCACCCGGGGCCCCCCGATAAATTCAAGAATCTTTTCCGGTTGCAAAAACGGCGCGCCAAAGATCTCAAAAGGGAATGCGGTGCCCCGTCCTTCGGAGATGTTGGTGCCTTCCCAGATCACCTGGCCGGGATAAACCACTGCGGTTGCGACGGTGGGCATGTTGGGGGATGGTGCCACCCACGGCAGGCCGGTATCGGCGAACCACATGCTGCGGTGCCAGCCCTTCATGGGGATCACGTCCAGAGCCGCTGGGCTGCCGATCTGCGCGTTGAAAAACCGGGCGATTTCGCCAATGGTCATGGCATGGCGCATGGGCATGGGAAACCGTCCGACAAACGACGCCCATTCCGGTTCGAGGATATTTCCTTCCATGTCGCGGCCGTTGATCGGATTAGGCCGGTCCAGCACCAGGACCCGTGTTCCGCTTGCGGCGGCCGCCTCCAGACAATAGGACAGGGTATAGATAAAGGTATAGACCCGCGTACCGATATCCTGGAGGTCTACGAGCAGGACATCGATAGGCGCCAGCATCTGCGCTGTGGGGATCCGGGTCTCGCCATACAGGCTGTAGACCGGCATGCCGGTGGTCGTATCCGTGAGGTGGTCGGATTCGACCATGTTGTCCTGCTTTTCGGCATGAAATCCATGCTGGGGAGAATAGAGGGCGCTGAGTTGGTCCGGAAAAGCCCGGACCAGTCGATCCCGGGCGTGGCCGTACTGAGAATCCACCGAGGCCGGATTGCATAATAACCCCAGCCGGGCGCCAGCGATCCATGGGTGGGGCTCTCTGGTCAACAACTCAAGCCCGGTCGTCACGGGTGGCATGGGGTACCGTCCTTTCATGGCGTTCTGCGGTCCATAATCGCAGCGCTCACAATAACGGACCTGTCCGTATTTTACAATATGCGGTCCGGCCAATCTGTCTGCCTGGCAGGGGACGACCGGCAGTGAAGATCAAGATGCCATTGAGATTGCTTGTTGGGTGTGATTTGCCGGCTCGCGGGCTGTAAGCGGCTTGACAATTTGAGGAATACCCAATACACAGCACATTTGTTTAAAATCGCCAGGCAGGCCGGACGGTTTTGGCGGTTTCATCCCGGGAAGATGATGGATTCGGACATGCGAGCCCCGTTGGCTATTCAACTCCAAGGCATTGTCGTAATTGTCGGCAATTACGGCAGTGGCAAGACGGAAGTCGCCATCAACCTGGCGCTGGCTTGCCGGCGGGCGGAGGCCCATGTCAGGGTGATCGACCTGGATCTCGTGAATCCCTATTTTCGGACCCGGGAAGCCCGCTATCTGCTGAAAGCGCATGATATCGAACTGATCCTGCCGCCAGCTCCCTACCTGCATGCCGACCTGCCGGTACTGAGTCCGGCGGTATCAGGCGCCATTCGCAGCCCCGGTCCCTTGACCATCCTGGATGTGGGCGGTGACGATGTTGGCGCCACGGTGTTGGCGTCCCTCGCGGATGCTTTTCGGGGGCACACGATTGACATGCTGCAGGTCGTCAACCCCAATCGCCCGAACACGGATTCGGTGGCGGGGTGCCAGGCCATGCGGATCGAGATCGAAACGGCGGCTCAACTGGCCGTGACGGGCTGGATCGGAAATGCCCATCTGATGGAGGAAACCTCGCCGGATACGATTGTGGCGGGTTATGGCTTTGCATCCGAACTAAGCCGGGCCAGCGGGCTGCCGCTCTCATTCATTACGGCACCCATGGCACTGGTCGGTTCGCTGGGCGATGAAGCGTTTGACTGCCCGGTTCTACCGATTCAACGACAACTCGTACCGCCCTGGCTGCTGGCAGAAAAAATTACGGTACCGGATTCAAGGACGCCCGGCGGGGCAACCGATATAGGGTAAGGAGTTTATGGAATGGCCTATCGACATCAAATTGACAGTGAAAAATGCAAAGGGTGCGGCCTGTGTGTGGCGGTCTGTCCCAAGCAGGTGTTGGAACTGAAAAAAGAACTCAACGCCAAGGGGTATTTCCCCGCTTATCAGGCGCGTCCGGACGATTGTATTCATTGCGCGATCTGCTGTGTCATGTGTCCGGATGTCGCCATTTCAATCGTGGAAACCGCGGACGATACCGCCGCTAGCTGATGATCAGGAGGAAAGATGGGCAAAGTTCTCATGAAAGGCAACGAAGCCATCGGTGAAGCCGCCATCCGTGCAGGGTGCCTGAATTACTTCGCCTACCCGATTACGCCCCAGTCTGAAGTGGCCGAATATCTTGCCCGCCGAATGCCGGAGGTCGGGGGTGTTTTTTTGCAGGGCGAGAGCGAAGTCGCTGTCGGGTATATGATTTTTGGTGCGGCCGGATGTGGCGCGCGGGTTTTTACCACGTCCTCGAGCCCGGGCATCAGTTTGATGAGTGAGGCTTTGAGTTACATTACCTGTGCCCAGTGTCCGGCCGTGTTTGTCAATATCATGCGGGGGGGGCCCGGGCTGGGGGGCATCCTACCCTCCCAGGGCGACTATTTTCAGGCCACCAAAGGCGGTGGGCACGGAGATTATCGTCTCTTGGTCATGGCGCCGGCGAGTGTGCAGGAAGCCGTTGAAATGGTTATGGCGGCCTTTCCCCTCGCGGAAAAATACCGTAACCCCGTCATGATTCTGGGAGACGGGCTGATCGGCCAGATGATGGAGCCCGTAGCGTTTCCGGAAGACCTGCTTTCGGAACCCGCCAATAAGGACGATTGGGCGACCACCGGCATCGGCAACCGTTCCGGCGATACACCCAACGTGGTCAAATCGCTCTTTCTAGATCCGGTGCAGCTCAACAACCACAACCTGCTGTTGAAGGCCAAATATGACCGCATGCGACGGGATGAGGTGCGCTATGAAGCCTACAATATGGATGGAGATTACCGCGTCCTGATCGTCAGCTATGGCACCATGAGTCGTGTCTGCCGGACCGCCATCGATTCTTTGAAGGAAGAGGGCTTGGAAGTTGCCATGATTCGTCCTCAGACGCTCTTTCCTTTTCCGGAAAAGGCCATTCGGGAAGCGGCCGGTAAAGAAGGGTGCCGTTTGGCGGTCAGTATCGAGATGAGCATGGGTCAGATGGTGGAAGATGTCGAACGCAGCATCCAGGGGCGCTGTCCCGTGGAATGGTATGGCAAATGCGGCGGTGAGGTGCCGACGCCGGAAGAAATCGTTGATGTTGTCCGTAGCATGTTGCAAAAGTGACATCGGCCGAGGGATGACGTCTGAGAAATAGGGAATTGCGGATCGAGGAGTCCTTACCATGGGAAAAACGTTCACGCGGCCGGAAGCGCTAAAAGACCAACACACCCACTATTGCCCCGGCTGTACACATGGGGTGATCCATCGACTGGTGGCGGAAGTCATCGATGAGCTGGGCATCCGCGGGCGAACGGTTGGCATTGCACCCGTGGGGTGTGCCGTTCTGGCCTATAATTATTTCAATGTCGATTTTCAGGAAGCGGCCCATGGACGGGCCCCGGCGATGGCCACCGGCATCAAACGGGTGCGTCCCGATTTGATGGTCTTCACCTATCAGGGTGATGGTGATCTGGCCAGCATCGGGATGGGCGAGATCATCCATGCGGCCAACCGGGGAGAGAAGTTTACCACGATTTTCGTAAACAATGCCGTATATGGCATGACCGGCGGACAAATGGCCCCGACCACCATGCCGGATCAACGGACCACCACCTCGCCCTTCGGGCGGGATGTCCAGGATGTGGGAATGCCGGTCAAAATGGCCGAACTGCTGGCCGCCCTTCAGACCCCCGCCTATATCACCCGGCAATCCGTGATCAAACCAAAGTATATCAACCGGGCCAAAAAAGCGATCCATAAGGCATTTTCCTACCAGATGGAGGGCCGCTGCTTCAGTTTTGTCGAAGTGGTCAGCACGTGCCCGACGAACTGGGGCATGACACCGCTGGATGCCATTGAGTGGACGGAAAACACGCTGCTTTCCTACTACCAGCTGGGGGACTATAAAACACCCGAACCGCGCGAGGAGGCGTAATGCAAAGCGAAGTCATGTTTGCCGGATTCGGCGGCCAGGGAATACTGCTGAGCGCAAAAATTCTCGCTTATACCGCCATGGAGGCCGGCTACGAAGTGGTCTGGATTCCATCCTACGGGCCGGAAATGCGTGGGGGGACCGCCTATTGCATGGTCATCATGGGGGATCGCCCGATCGGCTCTCCGATTGTTAAAAATCCGTTGCATCTGGTCGCCATGAACCGGCCGTCGCTGGAAAAATTTGCACCGGTGGTCAAGCCCGGTGGCGTGGTGCTGATCAACAGCTCGCTGATTCCGATTCGTTCAGGACGGGATGACGTGGATGAAATCGCCATTCCGGTGAATGAAATCGCCATCGAAGCCGGCAGTGTGCGGTCGGCCAATATCGTGGCGTTAGCGGCCTTTGTCGCGCGGAGCGGGATATTGCCGGTCGACGATCTCCGGGAGTCCGTCAAAAAGGAGTTTGCCCGCAAAGCGAAATTGATTCCTTTGAATATGGATGCCATTGACCGTGGTGTCCAGGCCGCTGAAGCTGGTTAGAAACGACCGCAAGCGTGCATGACCGCCCCTTAACATGCTGAACGCGCTTTTTGATGCCACGAAATGCGATTGTATTTCTCCGGTTTGAAAAGCGCGTTTGTCTTCATGGGCAACCGGATCTCGCTTTTCAGATGATACCCCTTATCCGCTCAAGCAAAGAAGGCCCATCATGTCCATTCGCGTGCCGGAAAACATTCTGGAAATAAAGCCCTACGTACCGGGTAAACCCATTGAGGAACTGGAGCGTGAACTGGGTATCGCCCAGTCCATCAAGCTGGCCTCCAACGAAAACCCGCTGGGGGCTTCCCCCATGGCGCTGACGGCGCTCAGAAACGCCATCGGTAATCTCCATCGTTATCCCGACGGATCGGGCCACGCCTTCATCCGGGACCTGGCGGACCATCTGGAATGCCCGCCGGGCGCGATTGTCATGGGCAACGGATCCGACGATATTATCGCCTTGCTGGCGAACACCCTGTTGCGTCCGGGCGAGCGGGCGGTGATGCCGCAGCCGTCTTTTCTGATGTACGAGATTGCCGTACGCGCGGTCGGGGCTGAGCCGGTTTTTGTACCGCTGCAGTCCCTTGCGATCGATCTGGACGGCATGCGGCGTGCTGTGGATCAAAAAACCCGTCTGGTATTTTTATGCAATCCCAACAATCCCACGGGGACGGTCATTAGCGGTGATGATTTCGATCGTTTTTTGGCCGCCTTGCCATTGGACGTGGTGGTTGTGGTGGACGAAGCCTATATTGAGTTCGTTCGTGATGCCAGCTGTCTGCAAAGCAAGGCCTATTGGGGGGGCGGACGTTCCATTGTTACCTTGCGAACGTTCTCTAAACTATATGGGCTGGCCGGCCTGCGGGTGGGGTATGGCGTCATGCCGGAAGAACTGGCCGGATATTTGAACCGGATCCGACAGCCTTTCAATGTCAATTCACTGGCCCAAGTCGCGGCCCGGGCCGCTCTGCAGGATCACGCATTTGTGGAACGGACGCTTCACGTCGTACACGATGGGTTGACGTTTCTGTTCGGGGCCCTGACCGATATGGGGATTCGATATTTTCCGACGCAGTCGAATTTTTTCCTGATCGATGTGGCCTGCGATGCGGAAGCCGTTTTCCAGGCCATGCTACGACTCGGCGTCATCGTGCGCTCAATGAAGGGTTACGGCTATCCCGACTATATAAGGGTCAATGTGGGGACGCCGGAAGAAAACCAGCGTTTCATCGAAGCGCTTAAGGAGGTCCTGGGACGATAACCGGCGTATCGTGCCATTATCGACGAGAGGCCGCGACAGGCGAACCGCTATAGCAGGGAGCGAAACGATGGTTATCACGATCGATGGACCGGCTGGCGCCGGCAAGACCACGGTCAGCCGCGGATTGGCGGATCGACTGGGCTATCGCTACATCGATACCGGTGCGTTGTATCGCGGCGTGGCTTTGGCCGCCAGAAAAAAAAGGATTGCCACAGACGACGATATCGGTTTGGAAGCGCTCTGCCGCGATCTGCGTCTGCGGTTCATCCGAAACGCGGATGGATGTCGCCTATACGATGGTGATGACGATATTGAAGACCAGATTCGAACACCGGAAATGTCCATGCTGGCCTCGGCCATTTCGGCCCGTTCCGTCGTGCGACGTTTTTTGCTCGACGTGCAGCGGCAGTTCGGTCGTGAGAAGGGCGCCGTATTTGAGGGGCGAGACATGGGTACCGTCGTTTTTCCAGACGCCGACCTGAAATTTTTTCTCGAGGCGCCTCTGGAAGTGCGGGCCCGACGGCGGCATCGCGAGCTCAACGGCCGTTCTGACCAGAGCTTGGATGGCGTATTGAAAGATATGCAGCGGCGCGATCATAACGATCAAACCCGGGTGCTGGCCCCGCTGAAGCCGGCGGCGGATGCCGTTGTCATCAATTCCGAAAACCTTACAGCGGATGCGGTCGTGGAACGTATGATGATGGAAATCAAGATGTTGGAAGCAAAATTGCGGAACCATGGATCAACGGAAGGATCATAAATTTGATATTGTAATTATAAATCATACCTGATAAAGAGCTTTGGTTATGCCAACCGGAATCGGTTGTTGCAAAAAAAATCGGCTAAGGGGGATATCATTCTTACATGGAAAATTTAGTGGATAACAACGAAAACGAAGACATCAGTGCAACCGGCACCACCAATGATCAGGTCATGAACGATCAGGAATCGGCGGAAAGCGAGAGCATGGAAGACCTCATGAATCTCTATGAGGAGAGTTTCAAGCGGTTCGCAGAAGGCGAGGTCGTCACGGGACGCATCATTTCGGTCGACAAGGATCATGTGCTGGTGGACATCGGTTACAAATCCGAAGGCCAGATCCGGATTCATGAATTCCGAGACGAGACCGGTACGATTAAAGCCGAAATCGGTGACGAAGTTGAAGTCATGGTCGAATGGTGGGACGACGAGGAAGAACGTGTTGTTCTTTCCAAGGAAAAAGCGGCCAGCGTAAAAGTCTGGGAAGAAATCAAGCGGGTGTTCGACGCTGACGAAACCATCGACGGGACGATTCAGTCGCGGGTCAAGGGTGGCTTCTCGGTGGATATCGGGGTTCAGGCCTTTTTGCCGGGCTCTCAGGCGGATCTGCGGCCAATTCGCAACCTTGATGATCTGGTGGGAAAAACCTTTGCGTTCAAGATTTTGAAGTACAACCGTAAACGCAGCAATATCGTGCTGTCCCGCCGGGTGCTGCTGGAAACTGAACGTGAAGCCAAACGTGCCGCCACCCTGGCATCGATTCATGAAGACAAGGTCGTTCCCGGTACCGTAAAAAACATCACCGAATATGGTGTTTTTGTGGACCTGGGCGGTGTAGACGGCCTGTTGCATATTACGGATATTTCCTGGGGGCGGGTGAAGCATCCCTCGGAACTGTTCGCCATCGGGGATGAGATAACCGTCAAGATCCTCAATCTCGATCTTGAAAAGGAGCGAGTCTCCCTCGGTATGAAGCAACTCTCCGAAGATCCCTGGACTCATGCTTCCGAACGCTATCCGGTGGGCACTCAGGTGACCGGTCGGGTGGTCAGCCTGACGGATTACGGTGCCTTTGTCGAACTGGAAGAAGGCATTGAAGGCCTGATTCATGTCTCGGAAATGTCCTGGACCCGCAAGGTCCGCCATCCCTCCAAAGTCGTATCGGTGGGTGAAGAGGTCGACGCGGTGGTGTTGGACATCAAACCGGACAGCCGGCGCATTTCCCTGGGGATGAAACAGGTCAAACCCAATCCCTGGGATATCATTGCGGAAAAGTACCCCGTGGGAACCACCATCGAGGGTAAGATTAAGAACATCACGGATTTCGGTCTGTTCATCGGCATCGATGAAGGGATCGACGGCTTGGTCCACATCTCGGACATCTCCTGGACCAAGCGGATCAAACATCCATCCGAGGTCTACAAGAAGGGCGACGTGCTGCAAGCCATCGTGCTGGACATCGAGAAAAACAACGAACGCTTTTCCCTTGGTGTCAAACAGCTCCAGCAAGATCCTTGGAAAACCGTGGCCGAACGCTATGAAGTCGGCAAGGAAATTACCGGCACGATCACGAACCTGACTGACTTTGGCGTTTTTATCGAACTCGAGGAAGGCATCGAGGGGCTGGTTCATGTTTCCGAAATCAGCAAAGAGAAAATCAAGACGCCGGTCGGTATGTACAATATCGGTGATGTCATCACGGCCAAAGTGATGAACATCAACAGTGACGAACGACGGATCGGGCTGTCGATCAAGCGCTTGGAAATGGAGGATGAACAATCCATTCTGAGCGAATATGTGAACAGCATGAAGCCGGCGACATCCAGTTTTGGCGAAATTCTGCGTGAAAACCTCCAGGAGAAATTTAACGAGGTTGATCAGGATCAGAGCCAGGACCAGGACGAGCAGGACCAGGACGAGCAGGACCAGGACGAGCAGGACCAAAGCGACAATAAATAAATCAGACGCCGGGTGCCTGGGGTGTGAATGCCCCTGGCACCCGGTGGTTTTCCCCTTTTTGCGTCCGGCACCTCTCCCCACCGTGTAGCGAAGGCGAATAGCCAATGTTTTCCCGCCGACATCCATTTTTGTTTTCCCTTCTGGTCTTTTCCGCCCTGTTTTCCGCAACCCTGATCCTGGTGTCACTAATCGTTGCGATTGGGATGAGGGGCGCGGACCTTGGGGGGCTCGGGATAGACGACGGTGAGAAGGTGGGTGTGGTTGAGATTGTCGGGGTTATCGCGCAATCCCGCGACATCATCGAGCAACTCAAACGCTTCCGTGAAGATGACGCCATCCGGGCGATTGTGATTCGGGTTGACTCACCCGGCGGCGTGGTGGGGCCGTCTCAGGAAATCTACCGGGAAATCGTCCGCACCAAGGCCGCCAAAAAGGTGATCGCCTCCATGGGCGCGGTCGCCGCCTCCGGAGGATACTACGTGGTGGCCGGGGCCGACGGCATTGTCGCCAATCCGGGCACCATTACTGGCAGCATCGGCGTGATCATGGAGTACACCAATTTTCAGGAACTTTTCGACAAGATCGGTTTATCGCCAGTGGTCATCAAAAGCGGGCAATTTAAAGATGCCGGATCTCCGGTACGTGAGATGACGCCTGAAGAACGGCAACTTTTAAAGGATTTCGTCGATCGGCTGCACCAGCAGTTCGTATCGGCCATTGCCGAAGGACGCCAGCTGGACCTGGCGAAGGTTCAAGCGCTGGCGGATGGCCGCATCTACACGGGGGAGGATGCCAAAGCGATCGGCCTGGTGGATCGTATCGGTAATTTAGAGGACGCCGTCGAATGGGCGGGCCGTCTGGCCGGTATCGAAGGCAAGATCGTCGCCGTTTACCCACCCCAAAAAAAGATATCGATTCTGCGCCTCTTGTCGGAGTCCACCCTGAAGGATCTGCTTGGCCTGATCACTCGTCCGCAAATGACAGCCGAATACCGGTATACGCCTTCCCGCCATTGATATCCCGTTCAGGACACCCCGTCTTTCGGGTGGGATAATACTCAGAATGACATCCTGAATTATTCAAATAGGCTGACATCGCCGGCGCCCCGACGAATGACCTCGGGGACGTCATCGATCAGTGCGATGACGCTCGATGGCTGGCCCGGCACGATGCCGCTGTCAATGACCGCATCGATACGCGAGCCGAAATGGTCGTGGATAAGGGAGGCATCATCAAACACGGTGCCGTCATGCCTGGTGGCGCTGGTGGTCAGAATGGGATTGCCGAGTTCTTTTACCAGCGCCAGGCACAGGGCATGATTCGGTACGCGGATGCCGGCGGTCTTGCGGGGCGTCAGCATCATTTTAGGGACTTCGCGTGACCCTTCCAAAACAAAGGTGTAGGGGCCGGGCAGCAGGCGCCGCATGGTTTTATAGGCGTAGTTGGAAACCTTTGCATAGTGGCTGATGTTTTTCAGATCCGAACACATGAAACTGAAAGGTTTCTTTTTGTCCCGCTGTTTGAGCTGGTAAATTTTTTCAATGGCTTTTTTGTTCATGATATCACAGCCAATCCCGTAAAAGGTGTCGGTGGCATAGGCCACGATGCCGCCCTGTCGAAGAAGGGCGACCACCTTGTCAACCAGGCGCTGTTGTGGGTTATCAGGATTGATTTTCAATAACATGAACACACTCCGGTACGGCGGCCTTGCGCATTCCGCCCGGGTGTAATGTCCCCGATAGATTTTTGGGTTGGCGGAAAACGCAATGATTCGGGATATTTTGACGAAATCACTCCTTATACCGGCCGGATGGTGATGTCAAGGCACCAAATAAAGGATTGCCAAAACCAGGTCCTTCTGGTAATGGAGCAGGTCAAATTCTCGACCATCACGATGGCACACTTTCAAAACCCAGAAAGCAGTGTCGCGTGCATGGATGGTCGATCCCATACGATAAAACGAACTCTATAAAAGTGCCTCTTCTGCGTGTGCCAAGGCACTTTTTCCATTTGACTCAATTGCAACCGTCACCGGAGGTTCTATGATCAAGATGCCCCCCGAAGAGGCCTTTTCATTCGACGATGTTTTACTGCTGCCCAACTACTCCGATGTTGTTCCCAAGGATGTGCAGGTTGGCACGCACCTGACCCGCAACCTCAAACTGAACATCCCCCTCGTGAGTGCCGCCATGGATACCGTGACGGAGGCGGAAACGGCCATTTGCATGGCCCGGGAAGGTGGGATCGGTATCATTCATCGCAATATGAGCATCGAGACCGAAGCCCGGGAAGTGGACAAGGTCAAAAAATCGGAAAGCGGCATGATTGTCGATCCGGTGACCATCAGCCCGGAACGCCCGGTTGAAGATGTCCTGCAGGTGATGACCCGCTATCGCATTTCCGGTGTTCCGGTTACGGACGGCGACCGCCTGGTGGGTATCGTCACCAACCGTGACCTGCGGTTCGAAACCAATCTGACGCGTACCGTGGCGGAGGTCATGACCAAGGATAATCTCGTGACGGTTCCTGAGGGCATCAGCCTGGAAGAATCTAAAAAACTCCTGCATGAACATCGGATTGAAAAACTGCTGGTGGTGGACAAGGACGGCCGGCTGGCGGGGATGATTACTATCAAGGATATCGAAAAAATCAAAAAATATCCCAATGCCTGCAAGGACAGTTTGGGCCGGCTACGGGTCGGGGCCGCCATCGGGGTCGGCCCGGATATGGAGGCGCGCGCTGAAGCGCTTCTCAAGGCGGGGGCGGATGTGATTGCCATCGACACGTCCCACGGGCACTCCCAGAACGTGATCGATGCGGTGATCAAGCTCAAAGGGACCTTCAGCGGCATCGAGCTGATTGCCGGCAATGTCGGCACGGCCAAGGGGGCCGAAGATTTGATCAATGCCGGTGTGGACGGTGTCAAGATCGGCATCGGGCCCGGTTCGATCTGCACGACCCGGATCGTGGCCGGGATTGGCGTGCCCCAGGTCACGGCCATTTTGAATTGCCGATCCGTGGCCAGCAAAACCGGGGTTCCGTTGATCGCCGATGGTGGCATCAAGTATTCCGGCGATATCCCCAAGGCCATCGCCGCCGGGGCCCATTCCGTGATGGTCGGCGGCCTGTTTGCGGGGACTGAGGAAAGCCCGGGGGAAACCATCCTTTTCCAGGGCCGAAGCTACAAGGTCTATCGGGGGATGGGATCGCTCGAGGCCATGAAAAAAGGCAGCAAAGATCGGTATTATCAAACGGATGATGAGGCCCCGGACAAGTTGGTACCGGAAGGAATCGTGGGGCGGGTGCCCTATCGGGGGGCCCTCTCGGCCAATATTCACCAGCTGATCGGGGGCTTGAAAGCCGGCATGGGCTACGTGGGCAGCCGAACCCTGGCGGAATTGCGTGAAAAGGGGCGTTTCATCAGAATCTCCGCCGCCGGCTTGCGGGAAAGCCACGTGCATGACGTCATTATCACCAAGGAAGCCCCCAACTACCGTGTCGAATAGCGGTCCTTTGGAGCATAGCCACGCATGAATGTCGCTGATAAGAGTCCCTTTGTTCATCTCCACGTCCACACCCAGTATAGCCTGCTGGACGGGGCCATCCGGATCGATTCACTTTTAGAACAGGCCCGGGCGTTTGGCATGGAGGCGGTCTCCATTACCGACCATGGGACCATGTTCGGGGTGCTTGAGTTCTACACCAAAGCCAAGAAAGCCGATCTGCGCCCGATTATCGGTTGCGAAATCTATGTGGCGCCGCGCACGATTCACGACAAGACTCCTCTTGATGCCAAGGGCGTGACCCATCTCGTGCTCATTGCCGAAAACCAGGAGGGGTATCGCAATCTGTGCCGTCTGACCTCCATCGCCCAGATGGAGGGCTTCTACTACCGGCCAAGGATCGACAAACAATTGCTGGCGGACCATCACGAGGGCCTTATCGCACTCTCGGCCTGCCTGCACGGTGAAATCCCCATGCGCATCAAGGCGGGGCGCATCGATCAAGCCGAAGCGGCGGCCCAATGGTATCAGCAACTTTTTGGTGAAAACAATTTCTATCTCGAAGTACAGAACAACGGCATCGAAATCCAGGAGACGGTCAACCGCGCCTTGCGGGATATGAGCCATAAGCTTTCCATTCCGCTGGTGGCCAGCAACGATTGTCATTACCTGAACAAAGAAGACGTCCGTGCCCACGATGTTTTGCTGTGTATCCAGACCGGCAAAACCGTCAATGAAGCCAACCGCTTTCGTTTCAGCACGGACCAGCTTTATTTCAAATCGCCCGCAGAAATGGCCGCATCTTTTAAAGACTATCCCGGCGCCATTGACAATACGCTTTCCATCGCCCGCCGTTGTGCCTATGATTTTGATTTTTCCTATCACTTCCCCCAGTTTCCCGCGCCGAAAGATGTCTCCACGGAAGACCTGTTTGAAGAGACGGTGCGCGAGGGGTATCGCCTTCGCCTGGAAAAGATCCTGGAAAAACAGCCCAACCTGGACCGGGCGGTCTACGACAAACGCCTGGATTATGAGATTTCCGTCATCAAGGAAATGGGTTTCACGGGATACTTCCTCATCGTGGCCGACTTCATCCGCTATGCCAAAGAAAACGGTGTGCCGGTCGGTCCGGGCCGCGGGTCGGCGGCCGGCAGCATGGTGGCCTATGCCATGCGCATTACCGACCTGGATCCCATTGAACACGGGCTGATTTTTGAGCGGTTTCTGAACCCGGCCCGCATCAGCATGCCGGATATCGATGTCGACTTTTGCATCAATGGTCGCGATCGTGTCTACAAATACGTCGTGGATCAATACGGCGGGGGGGATTACGTAGCCCAGATCATCACCTACGGAAAGCTCAAGACACGGGCGGTGATTCGCGATGTGGGACGCGCCCTGGACATCCCCCTGCGGGAGGTGGATGCCATTGCCAAAATGGTGCCCGATGTTCTCAATATCAGTCTTGCAGATGCCATCGCCCAGGAGCCCAAATT
Source organism: Desulfobacteraceae bacterium (assembly GCA_014237395.1). Taxonomy (GTDB): domain Bacteria; phylum Desulfobacterota; class Desulfobacteria; order Desulfobacterales; family UBA5852; genus JABZFP01. The sequence continues at coordinate 49,695 of JABZFP010000036.1, forward strand.
TAATGAGATGGCAGCGTCGCGACCGGAAATCGCCGAGCTGCTCCAAATTTGTAAAGTCCTGGAGGGCCTGCCGCGGCATGCCTCCACGCATGCCGCCGGTGTTGTGATCGGCGACAAGCCGCTGGTGGAATATCTGCCCCTGTACCGTGGTAAAAAAGGGGAAGTGGTGACCCAGTTCGACATGAAACATGTCGAAAAGGCCGGTCTCGTCAAGTTTGATTTTCTTGGGCTGCGAAACCTGACAGTTATTGAAAAAGCGCTGTCGCTGTTGGCCCAGCAGAACAAACCCGTGCCGGACATGGTCAATCTGGATCTGGATGACCGGGATACTTACAGTCTGTTGGCCAGCGGAGACACGACGGGGGTGTTCCAGCTGGAAAGTTCCGGCATGAAAGACCTGCTGGTCCGGTTGAAACCGGCCTCGTTTGCCGATATCACCGCCCTGGTGGCGTTGTATCGACCCGGTCCCCTGGACAGTGGCATGGTGGATGATTTCGTCGAATGCAAACACGGCCGCAAGCCGGTGGTCTATCTGGTGCCGGAACTGGAGCCGATTTTAAAGGAAACTTACGGCGTCATTCTCTACCAGGAACAGGTCATGAAGATTGCCGCCGATCTGGCCAATTATACCATGGCCAAAGCGGATGACCTGCGCAAGGCCATGGGTAAAAAAATCGCCGCGAAGATGGCCGAGCACCGGGACAGTTTCATGGCCGGCGCGCGGGAAAACAACATCCCTGAAGATAAAGCCAAAACGATATTCGACCTGATGGAGAAGTTCGGCGGCTATGGGTTCAATAAATCCCACAGTGCAGCCTACGCCCTGATCGCCTACCAGACCGCCTATCTCAAAGCCCACTTTCCCGTCGAATTCCTGGCCGCCCTGCTGACCAGTGAAATGCATTCCACGGATGGCGTCGTCAAGTACATGGCCGAGTGTCGCAGCCATGCCATTGACATCCTGCCGCCGGACATCAACTACAGCGGGACCACATTCGAGGTTCACGACAACAAAATCCGATATGGACTGGTCGCCGTAAAAAATGTTGGCGAAGCGGCCATTGACGCGATTGTGGCCGAGCGTCAGGAGGGCGGCGCTTTCGAATCGCTGCTGGATTTCTGTGCCCGCGTCGATTTGCGCAGGGTCAACAAGCGCGTCGTCGAAAGCCTGATCAAATGCGGCGCCTTTGACAGCCTGGGCCACAAGCGTTCCCAGATGATGGCCGCCCTGGAAGAGGCCTTCGAATACGGTCAACGGGTTCAGAAGGAAAAGGCCGATCCGCAAATGGGGCTGTTCGGTGCGATTGAAACCTCGGCACCGACGATCAATGCCCCCAGCCTGCCCGATATAACGGAATGGGAGCCCCGCCAGGCCCTGGCCTTGGAGAAGGAAGCGCTCGGACTTTATCTCAGCGGCCATCCCTTGAACCGGTACGAAGAGGTCGTCGCCAAATTTACCAATGCCAATGCCCTTACCTTGAGTGAGATTACCGACAAGGCGGCCGTTCGGATCGGCGGACTGATCAGCGGAATCCGCACCTTGCGGACGAAAAAAGGTGACTTGATGGCCTTTGTGCAGGTTGAAGATCTTCATGGCACGGCGGAAGTCATCGTGTTTCCTGACAGCTACGCGGACTATGAAGAACTCCTGCGGGAAGACCAGCCTGTTTTTGTGCAGGGGCAGGCCCAGAAGGAAGAGAATGCGGTCCGCATCATAGCGGAACAAATTGTCGATATGGAGCGCGCCGAGGAAGTCTGGACCGCCAGCGTACACATCACCCTGGATACCGCCCGCGCGCATAGCAAACTCCTGTGGGAATTACAGGGGCTGCTGATTCGCTACCCCGGGACCTGCCGCACCTTTCTTCATCTGGTGGACGGGAACCAGACGGAAACCATCATCGCTGCGGATGAATCGCTGCAACTGAAAGCCGGCGCCATGCTCACAAGAGAAGTCAGCAGTCTGCTGGGCTATGCGGCGGTGGAAACCCGTTGTACGCCAGCCACGTTAGCCTCCAATGGCAATGGCCGTCAGCGGTGGGCGGGTAAACGTACCTGAAACCGCCTTTTCTTATGACCATGGGGCATCAGGGGTCTGTTTTACCTGTTTCGACGCGCTTCAGCTCTTCGATCAGTTCGAGCATGGTCGCTTCTTCCTGAATTTCATAGCTGGTAGGCCCTTCGCCATGTTGCGGAGTGGCTGCAAAAGCGGGATCCACCGATCCTGGGCGGTCGTCCTGTCGCGTCATGCGCAGAAGGGCGGATTGATAAGGGGTTTCCGGGCTTTTTTCAGTGGAGGGGCGAAACGTCTCCAAGGGTGAAACGAACCGGGTTTGACGGGCAATGAAATCCGTGTAGTATTTTTCCATGTTGAACATGCCTTCCCGGCTCCCGGTTTGGAGTAGCGTTTCGATCTGACTCAGGCGGTTGTCGCGCACCATGCTTTTGACTGCCGGGGTGCCGCGCAGGATCGACAACAACGGCACCCGGAAGCCGTGGGCGTTGAGGTGGATCAGTTTCTGGATCAGCAGCAGGCTGAGGCTTGAGGCCAACTGGTTGCGCACAAGATCCTGGATGTCGGCCGGAAAAGAGTTGCACAGGCGGTAGAAGGCGTCTTCCGTGGTGGTGGCGTGGATGGAAGCGATCACCAGATGGCCGGCTTCCACAGCATTGACGGTCAGCCGGATGGTTTCCGGTTCGCGCAATTCTCCCACGACGATCAGATCGGGAGCTTCGCGCAGCACATCCTGCAGGCCTTGGCTGTAGCTGGGGAAGTGGGTGCCCAGCTCTCGCTGTTCGACGAAGGATTTTTTGGACCGATAGCGGTATTCGACCGGCGCTTCCAGGGTGATGATATGGAGGCTCTGAGTCCGGTTGATTTCTTCCACCATGGCCGCAATGGTGGTGGATTTTCCCGTACCGGCGGCACCACCGACCAGCAGCAACCCGGTTTTCAATCGGCAGAAGTCGACGATGGAGGGGTGCAGATTCAACTTGGCCAGCTCGGGGGGGTGGCCCGGCAGAAGGCGGATTGCCAGACTGAGCCCCCGCAGCGTGTTGAAGATATTGACCCGGATGCGCACCTGGCCGATGCTGCGCGCAATGTCCACCGACATCTGTTGGTGGAGGATCTCCAGTTCCCGGACGCTCAGCAGCCGCTGCACCAAAAGGTCCAGCTCCCGATGGGACCACTGCAGGCTTTTTTCAAAGTGCAAGCTGCCGTTGCAGCGGTATACGAGCGGATGCTCGCCGGTGATGTGGATATCGGAATAGCCGTTGTTCAGCCCCTGTTGGATGATCGCGTTGAAGCGTTCCGTCATTTTTATTCTCCGCCGTTCCTCATCGCAGGACCGGGTCCCGCCCTTTCAGGCGCACCGCATAGTCATCGAAGTAAATCGCCGATGGTGCCGAAGGCAGAACGCCCATGGCATGCAGACCCAATTCTTCCGGCCAGTTATCGACATTTGTGCTGTAGCCCTCGGTGGTAAAGGCATCGGTCAACAGAACGGCATCCTCCTCCCATTCGGCGGCCCGACCTGTTTTTTCGATCCTGAATCCCATGGTGGGGGAAGGGGACCCACTGATGAACGTCCAGTCGATCTGGGTCACGTTTCCGCCGACAAGGTTGAAATTGTCATTCGTTACCCGGAAATTCGTGCGGTCGAAGACCGGCCAGTTGATAAATGCGCTGAGAGGCGCCAGGCGTTGATTCGGACCCCGCCGGTTATCCAGCATCAGATTGGGGGCCGCACCACTGATGTTGCCGCCACCGTTGCAGAGGAACGGTGTTGACACGAAGACTTTAAGGGCGTTGACGCGTTCTCCGGCGGAAAAGGCCCCCCCGGCCTCGTCCGCTTGTACGCTTCGTTCTTCCAGCCGCACGAGCAGTGTCAGCCAGGGTTCGAAATAGCGGCTATTGCCCTGCAGCAGACAATAACTCAACGGCAGTTCGGCATAGGCCAGGATTTCGCGCTCCTCCGGCCACAATGTCAGGGTGGGGCCCGCCGGCGGGACCGTATAGGTCCACAGCGAGGTGATCAGGCCGTCTCCATTGAGGTCTCTCTGGACCCAAAGAATAAGATAGGGGGTGGATGCGTCATCTACCGGAATCAGCCTGTCCGGCAGGGTATTCCCCCACTGCCCCCGGACGATGGAAAGTCCCAGTAGATTGCCGCCGTTGGCGGGCGTGTTGTCCACCCTCAAGGAAAGACCGCTGAGGTAATCGTCAGCATTGGGAACGACAGCCGTTTTGACTTGGAGGTCGTAGCTCAGGCTGTTCAGATCATGGGTAATCCCATCGTAGACCGTGCTGTTCCAATAGTCGAAAAAGGGGATGGCGGCGCCGCCGTTGACGGTGCGCCAGTCAAAAATACCGAAAACGGCGGGCTGCGACAGCTGGGTTGGCAGGGTCACCGTGTCGTCCGTCACACCAGCGCCGATTAGGATAGCGCGCGCGTCTTCCAGGGCATCGGTCACCGCCGACCAGTAGCGCAGATAAAAGTCGTATTGGAACCACTCCAGACTGAACGGCGCGGCGCCATTGCGTTGGCTTTCATAGTCGTCGCGGATGGCACTGGCATCATCGATGGCGGTTTGAAGCGATACCTCACTTCCGGCGCCGGGCAAATCGAAGGATTCCCCCCCCGTGCGCAAGGCCGCGTTGTCCTCGATCGTTTCAATATCAAGCGTCCCCGGCGTGCCTTCATCAGGCAGCCAGTTGTCTGTATCCTCCATGGTGTCGACCCATTCCGGTGTTCCGCCGGAGCTGCGGGCAAAGAGTTTGAATCGGGTATCCCCAAAAGGGCCGTTGACGACTCCCGTAGATGTGAATCGCTCGGGAAAGCCTTCGATGTCCAAAATAAAACGGTCACCGTTGGCAAGGCGATAGGTTGCGGGCAGGGTCGGTTTGACGGGCAGGGCGTCATAGTAGGTCAAACCGGAATAGGCGATGTAATAGGCTTTTTTCTGGCTGCTTGATGTCAGGAAACCATAACCGGACGATGACGTCATGTAGATCATGGCAACCCCAAGGGAGGCCATGACGGTGAGGGTCAGAATCAGGCTGATCAACAATGCCCCGCGATTGTCGCGGAAAAGGTTGTTGGCATGAGACCACCACCATCGTTGCTTGACACTAACGGCGATTGCGGTAAGGCTATGGCGAAATGATTCAGTCATGTTTGCCCAAAAAAACAGTTGTCGTCAGTTCATCGAAATTTGTGTCATGCAATTGCAGGCGCAGGCGGATGGCGGCCTGGCGCGTCGGGCTGGCAAACGCGGCGCTCCATGCCGGGGTGCGGGACGGCGCGGTGATCAGATTGCCACCGGTATCGTAATAGAGATATGAGAGATCAAAGGCCACGACGTTGTCGGCGAGCGGGGCCGTCACGTTGCCGCCGGGGCAGTCAAGGCAGGTCAGCAGCAGGGCTTCACCAACCGTCCCGTTCCAGGATATCCGAAACGAGCGGATGGTATCGACAGCTTCATCGGCATGAAAACTGTCAAAGGTGACGCTATTGCTGCTGCCGCTCGACACATCCGTTATAGTGGTGAATTCTTTTACCATACGGGTCATTGCCAGTTGGGCTTTCTGAGCGGATTCGGCCCCGGCCCGGGAAAGGAGAAAACCTTCCGTTATCTGCACCAGGCCAAGGCCGGCAATGGCAGCCAGGATGCCGACAATGGCCAGGCTGGCAATCATTTCAATCAGCGTGAAACCCCTCTGAAAAACAGGTCGCCAGGCCGGTTTCGGTTTAGGACCATCAAGCTTCAAGACGATATCCATCAGTCAGCGTACCAGTAAAAAGGTCAGCGGATCGTCGTTGGGACCCGCGATGACAACCTTGAGGGTGTCTTCCGGTGCTGTGCCATAGACGTCCGCTATTTCGTTTCCGGCGGCGTCGAACTGGATGAAATCATTGAAAAGGACCCGGTATTCGCCATAGGCGTTGTTTTGATCGGTTCCGGCGGCACCGATGCCGGATTGAAAAATATTCCAGGTCGCGCTGTCGGAAGGCGCCGCCTGCCGAAAGGCGCCGATGATCTGATCTGCAACGGCCTGCAGAGCGGTATTGATCTTGAGGCGTTTGATGGGCGTGCTGCTTTGGATCAGTGCACTGCCGCTGTATTGCATCATGATCGCGCCCAGGATAACGGCCACCAGCAGGGTGATGATGACTTCCACCAGAGTGAACCCCGTCGTCTTGGACTCAGCCGCCATCGATCTCATGGTATGAACCCCGTGTGGCCTGTGACGGTTATGGCGTCGGTATTGACGGTGAGGGTGATGGTATCCGGCCCGGGGCTGCCCCACTCATCAAAGGTGATAGTGCCGATGCCACCCGTAATGGCAACGCCGGCGGGCAGGTTGTGGGTGGAGGTGCTATCGTTGGGCAGATTGACACTGGCCGGCAAACCGTTCTGGAACAGGGTATAAGAATTCGAGGTGAAGGCGATGCCCCAGCTTTCCGTGTTGTTGCCCATGGCCAGCGATTGGGCGAACCGCAGATGGGATCGGATGATGGCGGCCTGGGCGTAGGCGTCACGGTTGATAGCGGGTGTCCGGGTGAGTACGACGGTCATGACCACGGCCAGAACGATCAACACGGCCAGGACTTCGATCATCGTAAATCCTGAGTCACACTGTTGATTGTCGGATCGGCATGCCGTGGGCGGAGCACCGTTTATCATTGGGCCTTTTCCATTTACAAAGATTGGTCGGATCGTTTCATTGGCGACCACATGCTTAAATAGACAATCCTTTTTAAGGGGTGTTTGTTGTGGCCTTAGCCTTATCGAAATGAGTCGTTATTTAATCGGTCCTTATTTTATCACCGATACGATTGTATTTCCAGATGGGAGCAGGATAGGGAAGCCCATCGCCTGGCGGAGCGTGGCTGCGTGTCGTGGCATCAGTGACAAAATGGTTGGCGAGGCAGGCCGTCAGCGTGACCAGCGGCCGGCAGACAGAGAGGTGGATGCGGATCGGGTCAAGGCGGCGGTAGCGGAGCCGAAACGGAGGGTTCCACCGCCGGCGGTGGCGGCCCCCGGCCATTGATAGCTGTTGCCAAGATCCACGTCCATCTGACTGAAAATAGCGGTATCATTGGACCAGCCGCTATCGGAAAGCATGCTGTTTGCCCAGACCAATGTTTCACGCTGATTCAATTCGGCAACGCCCAGATCAAGCGAGCGCTGGTCAGCGCTGGCAGCAACGTCAATAAATCGCGGTACCGCTACAGCGGCCAGAATGCCGAGAATTATCAAAACCGCAATGATTTCGATCAGCGTGAAGCCTCTCTGGTTTTTCAAAGGGCGCATGATGAACAAACGTTTCAATGGAATCGAACGAACTCCCCGGCGTAAAATTTTATGGCGCGATGGATCATGCCCCGATTTTTTTAGGTGTCACGGTATTGTAACGATATCCGGTTCTTTCACCGTCTCTATCGTGACCAGCGTCCCGGTGAGGTGCTATCCGAGGCGGTTCGCGTAAGTGCAACAGTCGCACCGCCATCATAGACAAGTGTTCCACCACCTACGGCCGGCCCGACGCTCCAGGTATAGGGGCTGCCAAGGTCGTGTATTGCTGAGGTAAAAAGCGCAGCATCGGTGGTATAGCCTGTATTGGATAGTTTGATGTCGGCCCACTGAAGGGTCTCACGACCGTTCAACTCGGCAATGCCGGCATCCAGAGCGCGCTGCTGGGCGTTGGCGGTCAGGTCGATGTAGCGTGGCACGGCCACAGCGGCCAGTATGCCCAAAATGATCAATACTGCAATGATTTCGATAAGCGTAAAACCGGATTGATTGGACAAAATGGGTTTTCGTTTCATGGTTGTGACCTCCACCGCGATCTCCTTGGTGTTGACGGCATTGTTGTTTGATGGCGAAATGCCAAAATAAGCAAAATTTATACCTGCATCACGTTTTAATTCTCTTTAAGTACGAATGTTGAATCTTTTTCGATAAATCGATCCGCTATCGATATGGTAGTGTAAAATCCTCAAGGCCAGGGTTGTTTTGATCCTCCAAAACATGTAGGAAACCACTTCACCCTTTGTTGGATTTAAAGGCGGCGGCATCGATCTGGTATTTCTTGATGCGGTGCCATAAACTGCGCTGATTGATTCCCATCAATTCGGCGGCCCTGATCTGGATGCCATTGGTTCTTTTTAGCGCATCGATAATCATACCCTTTTCAATTTCTTTGAGCTTGTCGTCTATGGAGAGGTCTTTTTCATCCTCGTTTTCGATGAACGCGTGTTGGAACAGTTGGGTGATGCTTTCCGGCAGGTGATTGATGACGATCTCCTGGCCTTGGCTCAGCACCGCCGCCCGTTCAACCGTATTCTGGAGTTCACGCACATTGCCGGGCCAGTCATAGCCGATCATCATCTGCAGTGCCGGTGAAGAGATGCGGACCTCGGGGGATGTCCGGGATAAGAAATCATCCACCAGCAGCGGGATATCCTCTTTGCGTTCCCGCAATACCGGTAGCTGAAGGGCGAAAACATTGATGCGATAGTAGAGGTCTTCCCGGAAGGTGCCTTCCGCGACCATCTGCGGCAGGTTTTTATTTGTGGCGCAGATGAGGCGAACGTCGACTTGCACGGTGCGGGTGCCCCCGACGCGGTCGAATTCCTTTTCCTGAATGACCCGCAGGATCTTGGCCTGCAATCCCAGCGGCATGTCGCCGATTTCATCCAGAAAAATAGTGCCGCCGTGAGCGAGTTCGAATTTGCCCGGTTTGCGCGCCGTGGCGCCGGTAAATGCCCCTTTTTCATGCCCGAAGAGCTCGCTTTCCAGGAGATCCGGCGGAATCGCCACGCAATTGAGCTTGATAAACGGGTTTTGGTTGCGGCGACTGTTGCGATGGATGCTGGAGGCGACCAATTCCTTTCCGGTGCCGCTTTCACCCAGGATGAGGACGGTGGAATCCGTCGGTGCTACCATCTGAACGCGTCGCAGCAGCCCCCGCATAACGCGGCTGTCGCCGATGATTTCGGGAAAAAGCTGCCGGGCATCCAGTTTGGTCAATACGTCTTCGACCCGCTCGAAGACATTTTTGAAATGTTTAATTTCATCGACCTGCTTGCGGCGGTATTGTTCGTCTTCCGGTCGCGAAATTACCGGGATGTCATTGGCGCGTTGAATGAAGCGTTTCACCGGCATGAGCAAGAGGCGCGTGACTACCAGGCCGCAGAAGAAACTGACCAGCGCAAACAGCAGCGCCCACAAATGGATTTGGAGGCTGCCGTCCTGGCCGAGACGGTGATAATGCTGGGCGAGCAAAAAGGTCAACAGGGCCGACAGGAAGGCAATTCCGGCAAAAATGACCGGAACGATGACATATAAACTGATATGATAGCGAAAATCTTTGATGGCCACCGTCAGACTCCGGGCTAGTGGTACATTTTTGTGAGATCCGCAATCGGCATGAAAATGGCGACCGCAAAAAAACCGACCATGACGGCTAGTGAAATAATCAGGATCGGGCCGAGGGCGTTAGTCATTTTTTTAATGGCGTATTCCAATTCTTCGTCATAATGGGTGGCGACTTCCTGCAGCATTTCATCCAGATTACCGGACTCCTCCCCCACTGCGACCATGTTGACCACCATCGGGGTGAAATAACGGGCTTTTTTGAGCGGGGCGGCAATGCCGCGTCCCTCTTCGAGCAACTCCCTGATTCGCTCGAACTCGCGAGCAATGGCCGCATTGCCGATGGTTGCGGAGAGAATCGTCATGGCCTCCAGGATCGCTATCCCGCTCGATTGCAGGATACTGAAGATGGAGGAAAAGCGTGACATGGCCGATTTCACGACCACCGGACCGATGATCGGGCTTTGGATGAGCATGTAATCGCGGGTAAAGCGTCCCTGGTCGGTTCGCAGATAGAAAAAAGCAGCCAGAAAAGCGACCAGCGCGGCGGCCAGCAGCAGGGCGCCATACGTCGCCATGAACTGATAGATCCCCATGGCGATCTGGGTCGGCAACGGCAGGGCCACACCGCTGCGCGAAAGGATGGTGACGAACTTGGGCAGTACGAACGCCAGAAGGATGACAAAGGCCACCACCAACATGGCTAAAACGAAAGCAGGATAGAACATGGCCGAGCGAATGTCCGAACGGACCTTTTGTTCGTGCTCCAGGATGTATTTAAGCCGTTCCATGACTTTGGGGAGTGAGCCGCTGACTTCGCCGGCATGGATCATGGCGCAGTAGAGCGGTGAAAAGACGCCGGGGTGCTGGCGGAAGGCGTCGTAAAGCTGGGCGCCTTCTTTAATGGCCTGGCGCATGGTTGTGATGACGCGTTCCAAACGGGGATTTTCCGTTTGGGCCGCCAGGATATCCAGCATGGACATCATGGGGACCCCAGCCCGGAAAAGCGTGCTGAATTGTTTGGTGAACAGGATCAAATCCGCCGTCGGTATATGGCTGAACCACCGTTCCAGGGCCGGAAATGAACGCCGTTGCCGCCCGCGGTTGCGTTCCTGAATGCGGGACGGCAGAACCCCCCGTCCGGCAAGCAGGTCCGCGGCGGCATCGGCCGATTCGGCTTCGATATGGCCTTTAAGGGTTTCGCCCTTTTCGTTGATGGCCTGGTAGGCAAAGGTCGGCATGGATTATCCTAAATCATGACGGCCGAGGCCGCCTCTTCCATGGTGGTGATCCCATGGACCACCTTATCGAAGGCGTCTTCCTTCAGAAGCCTTAAATGACCAGCCTCGTGCGCTGCGCGGGTGATGTCGTGCGAGGCCTTTCTTTTGACGATCATATCCCGGATGACATCATCGATCAGCAGGATCTCATAAATGCCGATACGCCCCCGATAGCCCGTGTCCTGGCAATGAAAACAGCCTCTCCCGCGCAGGAAGCGGGCATCCTCGGGGCGGTCCAGATCCCAGAAGGAAAGGGCTTCGGCCGAAGGTCGGTAGGGTTCGCTGCAATTGGGGCAGACCTTGCGCACCAACCGTTGGGCAAAGGACACCAGCATCACCGACGCCACCAGGAAGGGTTCGATGCCCATGTCCATAAGGCGTGTAATCGCACCGGCAGCGTCATTGGTGTGCACCGTGCTGAGCACCCGATGGCCGGTCAAGGCGGCCTGAACGGCAATGCCGGCCGTTTCCCGGTCGCGAATCTCCCCCACCATGATGACATCCGGGTCCTGGCGTAAAATGGATCGCAAGCCGCTGGCAAAGGTCATTCCGGCCTTGCGGTTCAGCTGGATCTGGCGGATTTTTTCGATGCGGTATTCCACCGGATCTTCCACGGTCAGAATGTTGATGTCCGACTGGTTGATTTTTTTCAGGATGGAATAGAGACTGGTGCTTTTGCCGCTGCCGGTGGGGCCCGTGCTCAGAATCATACCGTAGGGTTTGTAGATGACAGCTTCAATTTTGCGGCGATCCTCGGCCGCCATGCCCAAGGTTTCCAGGGTATGGATGCCGGCGCTGGTGTCCAGCAGACGCAACACCAGATTTTCGCCGTAGATGGTCGGAATCGTGGAGGCCCGGATATTGATTTCCTTGTTGTTCAATTTAACGGTGAAACGGCCATCCTGGGGAACCCGGGAGGTGGCGATATCCATATTGGCCAGGATTTTCAGGCGCGAGATGATGTGCAGCAGCATGGATTTGGGCGGTGCCGGAACATTGTGAAGCTTGCCGTCCACGCGGAAACGGACCTGGACGAAGTCCTTTTCCGGGCTGATATGGACATCGCTGGCGCCTTCGCGCACGGCCTGGGATAAAATCGAGTTGACCAGACGGACGACGGGGGCCTCTTCGGCCATGTCCTGCAGGGAACTGACTTCCACGTCTTCCATGGACACGGCCGTTTCGGCGGAGGACTCCGTGTCGTATTGCATTTCCTCCATGTCTTCCAAGACATCGCCGATGCCGGTGTAAGTGCCATAGAGGCTGCTCATGATTTGGTTGAGTTCCTGCTCGGTGCAGATAATGGCTTCCGCTTCCATGCCCGTGGAGGCTTCGATGGCATCAAGTGCTTCGATATCGAGCGGATCGGTCATGGCCACGGTGAGCAGGTGGTGATCGCGTTGGATGGGCACCATTTGGTGTTTCTGGGCCGTTTCGGCCGACAGGGTGCCTGCCAGGGTAACGTCAATTGGAAAACGAATGGCGTCATATTTGGCAATGCGAAGCTGACGGGATATCAAATCGACGATCTGGGACTCGCTGACGACACCCTCCCGAATGAGATACTGGCCCAACCGCAGTCGACTTTTTTTCTGGTTGAGGACGGCCTGGTTCAACTGGAATTCCGTCATCAATCCCGATTCCATGAGCATGCGGCCTAATTTTTTCTTTTCACGCACGGCGTTATATTTTCCGTCAAGAAGGGGTTGCGGTTATGACCGACATGGGCCGAAACGGGTCGCAGAAAAAGACCGTATCATCCCGCCAAAGGGATCGCACGGCGGCTTCCGGTTCCGAAGCCAACACGCTGCGGGTTATGGTGTTTTCGGCAACCTGGCGGTCATAGAAGCAATCCGCCAGCACGATCGAAAAGACCAACCCGTTTTCCGGGTTCCAGTAGGGAACAAGCCGGGCCGCAACGTGGTTTTTCCTAAGTCGGTTCAGCGTCTGGACGGCATCGTCCAGACGCTGAACCGATGTCACTTCGACCCACCATACCGTGACCGGCAGGGGACGCACCGCCGCCGGCAGGGCCGGGAAGTGAACGATATCGCCCACGTTCACGGTATCGGGATCCGTTATGTGGGGGTTGGCTTGCACAATCGCGTCGAGGTAGGTGGGCGCAAATTGGCCGTAAATCATCTGGATGAGTTGACCGATTGTTTCCCCGGGCTGAATGGTAATTCGTCCCAGGCGGGCCGGCATGGTGACCGGGGTTATTTCAACAGAAACGCTCGCTTTGGCGAAAGCGGGGCTTTCGGCAGCGAAGGCGTTAGCAGCACCATTGGCAGGTGTACTATAGGATACAGGGGGCCGGGCTGCGGGGAGGATATCCGGGCCGGATCGCTTTGCACCGGGGGTGCCGGTTCGGGGTGTTGCCGGCGGGGTGTTCACGGACCATGCGTCCGGAGCGGTGTGGACGATAGCAGAGTCCTTTGTGAAGAAACCGAACGGCCATCGGTTTATCGTTTCCAGGTTGGACATGGCTGTCAGGATCACTGCCGCAATGGCGGCGACCGCCCATCGCCAGGGACGGGTGGGATGGATCATGGCCGTTCTTTTGGCGCTGGCACGCACCAGCCGCCAGCCGGCACGACTGCGGTTTTGGATGATCAGTGTCAGAAGAATGCGGTGGCACAGGTGGATGATGCGCCGGGGATAGCCGTGGGTTATCATAAAGACTGCGGCCATGGCGGGCCAGGAGAAAAGACGTCCGGCCGAACCGCCTCCGGAAATCTGGATGCGAAAGTGGATCAGGGCCATCGTTTCCCTGAATCCCAGAGGATGCATATCGAGACGCAGGTTGATGCGGTCGGCAAAATTCGGGGTGTCGGCAATAATCTGATCGAATTCTTTTTGGGCGAAAATAACGATCTGGAGTAATTTATGGGTATTCGTTTCGTAATTGAGGAATTCCCGCAGGATTTCCAGACACGAGGGCGCCATTTTCTGCCCTTCATCTATAATCAGCGCCGTGGTATGATTTTCGGCCACGCCTTTCTCAAAAAGAAACTGTTTGATCGCTTCTTTTTTGCGGTCCGCCGTCCAGTCTTGCGGTGGTGCCTGCCCCGTCAGCTGTTCAACGACAGCGGAAAGAAAGGCGCTGTCCGAACGCATTCCCGGATCAAGCATCAGGCAGGTTGAAATCGTGTCATCGCTGTCCAGCCGACGAATGATTTCTCGGCAGAGCGTGGTCTTCCCGGTGCCGACATGGCCGATGACGACATTGAGGCCGCGGCGCAGCCGAATGGCCAGTTCCAGCTGCTGCAGACATGCCGTATGCTGGGCGGACTGGTAGAAGAACGCGGGGTCCGGGGAGTTGGAAAACGGCTCCCGTTCTAGATCCAATATGCTGAAATAATCCATCAGGGGGTTTCTTCAACACGTGGCGCACCGAGTGCGGGCGACGCTGCATCGGTTGCCGGTTCACGTTTGTCCACTTCAGGCGAAGGAACGATGTTGTTCCTGTCCTTCTTTTTCTGAAGGGCCGAAAGGGCCTGGGTGCGTTCCTTTAACACATGCGGTGTTACGAAAATCAGCAGCTCTTCCATCCCATTGCTGTTATTGGTTCCTTTGAACAGTTTTCCCAGCCCGGGAACATCCTTGAGATACGGTACGCCGTATTCATCTTCACCCGTCAATTCTTTGCTGAGCCCACCGATCACCGTGGTCTGCCCATTGAACAGAATCACCCCGGTTTGGGCCCGCTTGGTAAGAATCACGGGGTTGTTGCCGACGGCATTGGCGAAATCCACGTCATCCTTGGTGACGAAGATATCCATCTTGATGGTGTCGTTGTCGATGACATGGGGCGTTACCTCCAGTCGCAGGACCGCCTTCTTGTATTCGATCTTGACTTCGTCATCTTCCACGGACTGGTAGGGAACATCCCGTCCGCTTTCGATAAAGGCCTGCTGGTTGTCCAGCGTGGTGATGTTGGGGCTGGAGAGGATATGGAGTTGCCCCTCCTCTTCCAGCGCCTGCAGCTGGACGCTGAGAATATTGCCGGAGCCGCTCTCCAGAATAAATCCGAGATCCAGGCCCAGAAGATTGCCGGCCACATCGGTGGCCGTCAGACCGGCAGGGAAATTGCCCATCGTCCCGGATGAGGGGTTGACGGATTCACCACTGCCCGGTGTGACGCCGCTGCCGGCGGGGTTGGCGATATCCCCGGCCGTGTTGTAATACTTGTAGCCATTGATAGAGGTGCCGTAGAGCCCCCCCCACTGGACGCCCAGATTGCGGGCGGCATCTTTTGTGGCTTCCACGATATGGGCTTCGATGAGCACTTGGGAGGTGGGCCGGTCCAGGGTTTCGATCAGGGGCAGCATGCGCTCCAGGTCCGACCGGACGGCCTGGATGATCAGAGAGTTGGTGTGGCGATCCACCAATACGGAACCCAGAAGGGTTTTTTCATCCAGGCGTGTCAGAAATTGTTCAAGGTTTTCGCGCAGCCCTTCCGCATCCGCGTATTCGATTTCAACGATCTGGGTCATGAGAGGCTCTGCCAGGCGCAGCTCGCGTTCCTTGGCCTTGATACGCTGGCTCGTTTCCAACTGCTCAAGTTCCCGGTTTTTATCCTCGATGGTGATGACCCGGATAATGTCGCCTTCCCAAAGATAGGTCAGGCCGTGGGTGCGCAAAATGCCCAGGAAGGCCTGGTCCCAGGGAACACCTTTCAGGCTGACATCGATGCGTCCCCGCACCTGGTCATTGATCATGATATTCTGATCGACAGCCCGGGCCAGGGCGCGCAGCACGGCGGGCACTTCGGCCCCGTGCATCGTCAGTGAAATTTTCTGCTTGGCAAGCCGCGAGGCGCTTGCGTCAGGGCCTCCCGGCATCATGGGCGATTCCGGCAGGGATGGCGGTAGGGCCAGTGTGCGTTTAACCGGCGAAGGTGAATTTCCCTTCGAGGTTTCGGCTTTGGTTTCCCACTCGGCAAAAAATTTATCTTCAGGTAATCTGATTTCTTTTTCGGCGCAGCCGAGCATGATCATCAGGATTGCCAGGAAAGAGACGATGCCGATCGATTTGATTTTGGGATTGCCTTGCATAGCATTTACTCTCTGTCAATCAGGGTTACGGCGTTTGTGCGCCCCCGTCGTCTGCGAGCGGAACGCTGAATACCTTATCTGGCGTGGCGCCCAGCACCACGCGCTGGGGATCGATATGGCGGATGACGAGTTGGCTTTTATCCAGCAGTTCGCCTACGATGTATTCGATCCCGTTGATGATGGCCACGCGGCGCTGCGGTGTTTCAATGTACCCGGAGTAGACCAGGGACATATTGGACGGCAGCATGTCGGCCGATATCAAGGCTTCGGTGGTTTGTGCCATCATTTCGTCACCGGACAGAAAAATATTCGGCCAAGGCGTTCGCGCCATGGAAAGAACATATTGATTCTGCTCAAGCACCGAATTGTTGCCGAATTGGGCGGCCAGATTCGTCAGCATTTGCGTGATCGAATTCGGCTTGTCCGAGGCCGCTGACGGTCCTTGCTCTTTCGGCCCGTCACTGAACAACATCAGCGATCCCAGGCATACGGCGATGAGCATAAGTCCAACTAATATTTTTTCACGTGTGGACAATGCATCCTCCCTGATGGCCGTATACGGCAACTCCTGCGGGGAGAACCGGTAATGTTATGATTGGCGTGCCAGCCATATGTCCAATTCCATCAAAAGGCCCTGAACGCCGGACTCCCTGCGGATGACGATACGTTCAACATGGGTCAGGTAGGGCAGTTCCCCCAGCTTCAGCATAAAGGCCCTCAGATTGCTGAAGGTTCCCATCATTTCAAGCGATAGCTTGAGTTCGCCCGTTTCATTGATCATTGAATTGAGGTCCGAGCCGATGCGCCGGGCCCGCAACTGGTTCTGATCGGCCAACTGGCGGAAAAGCGGTTCGATGCCCGCAACCTGTTCCGGGCTGAGGAGGTCGCGGGCCGGGAAGGGGAGATCGCCGCCCGTCGGCGCGGGTTGAATCTCTCCCATCAGTTGGGTAAACCGGTTGTAAATCGGCGCCAGAAGCCGTTGTTCGTCGATTTGTTTTTTCAAGGCGTCGATCTGGTGCTCCATCTGATCGGCTGCTTGCTGATGGGGGAGGATGCTGAGCAAGTAGAACCCCATGATGCCCCCTAAACATACGACCATGAAAAAGAGACGACGTTCCGGAAAGAGGGCCAGAACCGATTTCCGACGCAAGCGCATGATCAGATGATCTCCAGTTCAGCTGTGAATCGCAGCACTTCCCGATTACCCAGCATTTCAAATGACTTATCAACAATTCTGGGCATGGTAAAAAATGGGCATTCCTTCAGCTGGACCATATAGGTGGCCAGCGCCGGTTCGAGGTTGCGCCTTTCGCCCTGGATGATGCCACCGATGGCGAGAACCTGGCGTGGTTGTTCTTTGGCGGTATCGGTCGATCGGGGCAGTTGGATGGTCACCTGCATCATGCGTATGTCTGCTGGTGTCATGCGCGAAAGTTCAGCCATAAGGGCCACACCTTTATACTTGTCGCTATGCTGGGCCAGGCGGTTGGCGGCCTCTTTGGTCTTAGCGGCTAATACCAATACCGTTTCGGGCTTGAGCAGCGGCGTAAATTGCCCCAGTTCCTGTTGAAGGGCGAGCATTTGTTTGTGTCGGGCGATGAGGTGTTGTTTTTGCCAGCCGTTGTAACCCAGGAATCCAACCATCGTCAGCAGAAAGACGCCGAAAACAAAACAGTTGAAGATTTGTCGTTTTTCCCGTTTGGAGCGGTCCTGGTGGGTGTGTAAAAAATTGGGCGTCCGACTGTTACCGCTGGATGCCAGTCCTACGGCCGGGATATACGTCAGTTGTTCTTGGGTCGAATCCGGTCGGTCCGCCGGGGATTCATTGTCGAAGGGGTTGAGTTCGAGTAGTGGGATACCAAGCTGTTCGGCAATGTAGTTGCGGACGCGGTCGCTCTCACAGATCATGCCCGAAACACAAAGGCGATCGATCTCGTGATGCTCGAAATTGATGGCGTAATGGCCGATCGTCCGTTCCACTTGGCGCACCAGCCTATCCAGGGCCGGCCTTATCATATCGAATACGTCTTCGGGGTCGAATTCGGCGCTCGGCAGGCCGTCCCCCTTTTTTCCGGCGACGGTAAGAATGCCGGGCGCCAGGCAGGCCAGTGTGGCTGTCGGCAAAGCATCAGAGGGTTCGTGAGCGGATTCCGGCCGGGATGGGGGCGGGCTGAAATCCATTTCCAGCGCGGCCGGCGGCATTTTTTCAGCGGCCATGCGCGGATCTGCCTTGATTTCTTCGAGCATGCTGCTCATGCCGGCGCGGATACCCCTTGAGAGCATCAGGTTACCGTTCTTGAAAATATCAATGCGCGACCAGTTGCGACCGATGTACAACGCGCAAAGGTTTCCCTGACAGAGGATTTTCCAGCGGGTGCGCATCAAATTCTGCAGCAGAAACGGATAGGTGCTGACGCCGTCAAGGGTGTATCCGGCCCGGGTAAAGGCGGCCGTGATGGCGTCGATGTCAGTCCGCGGAATCGTATAGGCGAGCACTTCGATTTGGGGTGTTTCGGTTTCCGTGATTTCGCCAAGCACTTCGAAATCGAACAGGCGGTCCTTTTCGTTGAAAGGGGTTTTACGCTTATAAGCCCATGTAACGGCATTGGGGATCTGCCGCCGGGCGACTTTGGGAATGTGGAGCAACCGGGTGTCGAGCCTTGCTGATGAAACCGTAGCCCAAATGCTGACGTTATCCGCTGCGCCGATGAAACGGGTCAGGGTATTCCGAAGAAACTGGGGAAACAGCAGATGCTGTGGATCCAGGCCGGTCTCGAACGGTACATGGCGGTGGTCGATAATTTGATAGTGGTTGCCGCTTGACTGGACGGTTTTGACCAACCGTACATCCGTATAACCGATATCGACCCCGATGAAAGTGGGTTTGTTGAATTTCAGGGTGTCGCGCAGGCGATCCCGCCAGTCAGGTGAAGGCACCACCGGACTTTCCGGGAGGGGGGGAGGATCGTTGGAGGGTCTATTTCCTCGGATTTGCTCCAAAAGTTTCTCGGTGGAAGAGATCTCGTCCTTATTCACCGGAGCGCATCTCCATTTCATGTAGATGGCGTTGGAAGCCATGATGCCGTATGGTGACCGTGTGCCCCGATTATATGCGAAAGCTCTATATTGTAAAGGAAAAAAAGTGGTTACGGTTGCATCAAATTTTGATTGTCATCATTCGGCGGGATTTGAAGGGGCGGAAGTCCGAAACGCGTGTTCAGCCTCTTCCTGAATGGTTTCGGTTTCGTCGTTATACCGTGGTGAGAAATGAAACAGGGTGTAGCGCTTGACAGCGGCCTGGGCGGCCATCGATCCGGCCTGGCCTGAGGTAAGGTGATGTTTGGCGGTTGCCAGATGCTCATCATGCACCCTGAAAGCGCTTTCAATAAACAGGTGGTCTGCCTCGCGGATCAGTTCGATGATCGCCTTCCGGTTACCCGCATGCGCCGCCACATCGGTGATGTAGCCGATTTTCTGGCCGGGTGACGTCCGTGTGATGGCCGCCGCCAGATCCTTCACACAGAAATAGCGGCAGCCTCCGGGCGGATCAAGGGTCGGGGCCGCGATGAGGGTTTCCATGTCGGCCGCCTCGTAGAGGGCCTGTTTGAGATGGTTCAGCCAGGGACCGATGGTCAACCCCAGTTGATCCAAAGCGATTTTATCGATGTTGATATGGGTCGGCTCCACCAGGCTGAATCCCAGGCAGGGAATGCCGTGGTCCAGAATTCTGGCCTCGACGCGCAGGGAAGGTTCCCTCAGTAGAACGCCATCAAACGGCTTGATCGCGTCCTCGGCATCATCGGCAAGGAATCCGTTGCGGCAGGCAAAACGGCGCATCCGGATTTCCCTGGGGCGGACTTCGGAGACGATCAACTCAAAGGCATGCCGGTAATGGGTGACAAGATTCCAGTTGTAGCCGCGCAGTTTGCCCTGCACGTTTTGCAGGAAGCCCTCCGGGCCATAGAGGTAGAGACATTTTGCCCGCCCCAGGCAAAGCCGCATCAGACGGTCGAAACCGCAGAAATGATCCATGTGGGTGTGGGAAATGAAACAATGGGAAATTTTAAGGATATCTCGGGGCGACAGTCGGCTCAGGTCGCCGAGATCGAACAAAATCGCCCGCTTTTCAAATGCGAAGGCAATGTACAACGCCGGATCATCGAACGGGCCGTTGACCAGGCGGGGATGGAAGCGGGACGACATGGTGTCAGGGGAGGTGTTTTTGCACCTGCTGGTGGATACACTGGTAGATTTCTTCGTCGGAACCGAAAATATCGACCGTATCCTTGTGGTTGATCACTTTTTCCAACACAAAGGCCGTGACATAGAGTGTGACGATATGCGGGTTCGACACCAGATTGCGATAGGGGGCGATCAGATAGTCGACATCAAAATCGTCGGCCCGACTAAGTCGGTCGAGACAGTCATGCAGCTGGTCTTGCAAGCCGTTTTTATTGGTCGTTTCCACCAGTTTGTTTTCAACAAGCTTCATGGAAATGGCATTGGCGACGGTATCGATACAGTCCTGAATTGCGCTGATAGATCGACGCCGTGCGTACTCTTTCGAGGATTCAATTTTAGACAGGATACTGGCTTCGCGTGTACTGGGTCGAAAGACTTTTGCCATGGTTTTTCCTTTTGAAGGATACCGCCAGCATACCAGCGGGTGAATTTGCGAAATAATAGAGCCAGCTTTTTGAATTTGCAAGAAAAAAGTCTGTTGTTCTCGGATGGCGGGCACGGCTTCATGGCGCGTTAATGCGACGCGTCTCGGGAACGGTTGCGACAACCACCAATTGCGGACGTTTGGACCCGTTCCAGCGGTTCCAACGCGCGTGAAATGCCAAGCGCGCGAAACGGGCCGGCGGGTCTTGCGAGGGGTCGATGTTGAATTGAATGGCCGGATAACCGGTGGTTTTCTGGTTCCGGGATTGCAAGACCATTTGGCGGTGGTGGCCGCCGACCAACCGGTGGGTGTCGACGCCGACATCGCGGGCCAGGAAAAGAGGCTCGGGGGTGGCCTGGCCGAAAGGCTGGAGGGATTCCAACTGGTCGAGCAGGCGCGGTGAGATCTCGTCCAAGGTGATTTCTGCATCGAGCGTCAGGTGGTGACGGAAATCTTCCGGTTGGGTCTGTTCTGCCAGATTTGTCAACAGCTGTTTTTCAAAATCCGCCAGCCGGTCGACCGATAGCGTCAATCCGGCCGCCATGGCATGCCCGCCAAAATGATCCAGGCAGGTTTCACACGAGGCCAGCAGCCGGTAGAGATCGATGCCGGGTACACTGCGGGCC
The DNA here is from genome assembly GCA_014237395.1 of Desulfobacteraceae bacterium. GTDB lineage: Bacteria > Desulfobacterota > Desulfobacteria > Desulfobacterales > UBA5852 > JABZFP01. The sequence goes on from JABZFP010000036.1 coordinate 70,708, forward strand.
GAACCGCGAACCTGCGATCCGTTGCGGGCGAGCAGGATAACGGGGCGGGCATGCTGGCGCGCGAGTCGAGCGGCGACGATGCCTAAAACACCCTCGTGCCAGCTCTTTTCGGACAGGATCAAGGCCTGGCGGTCGAGGAGATCCGGCTGGCCTTCGATGCGGTGCTGAATTTGCTCGATGATGCCCACTTCCATCTGCTGGCGCCGGGTGTTTAAACGGTCCAATGTTCGCGCCATTCGTTCCGCATGCCGCGGGTTGTCGGTGGTCAGGAGGCGCAATGCCAGGCTGGCGTGGGCGACCCGGCCAGCGGCATTGAGGCGTGGTGCCAGCCGGAAAGCCACATCGTCTGATGCCACACGATCGGGGTTGATCCGACTGGCCGCCATCAGGGCTTTAATGCCGGGTCTGGCGGTCATCGATGGCAGGCCGGCGCGGATGAAGGCGCGATTTTCTTCGATCAACGGCACCATGTCGGCAATGGTTCCCAAGGCTACCAGACTGCAGAACTGCTTTAAATTGGGCTCCGGCTTATCCTGCCAGAAATGCCTGGCACGCAGTTGACGGCGCAATTCGATCAGAAGATAAAAGGCCATTCCCACGCCGGCCAGGTGGTCGAGGCCGGCGCGGCAGTCTTCCCGTTTGGGATTGATCACGGCGACGGCTTCGGGAAGGTGTTCGGACGGGAGATGATGATCGGTAATGATCACGTCAATGCCTTCGGCGGCAGCGGCCTGCACGGCGTCATGGCTTGAAATGCCGCAGTCCACGGTGATGATCAGGCGATATCCCCCCGGGAGGATTCGCTCCCGAATATGGTGCACCTGCAGCCCATACCCCTCTTTGCGGCGATGGGGAATATAATGGGACACGCGAGCGCCGACCGTGCGTAGAAAATCCAGCAACAGGGCGGTGGCGGTAACGCCATCCACGTCATAATCGCCGAAGATCAGGATTTTTTCATTGGTCGCGAGGGCCATGACAACGCGTTCGGCCGCGCGTTCGATATCCTTGATGGCGCCGGGCGGCTTAATAGCGCCCAGGGAGGGGGTCAAAAAGGCCTGGGCCGATGCAATGGAGGTGATGCTGCGGTTGACCAGTATGGCGGCCACCAGAGGGTCGAGGGCCAGGGCGGAAACCAGACGCTGAACATCTGTCGGGTTCGGTTCTAAAATATCCCAGATCATCGTCATAGCCGCGGCCTATAGTCCATTCCATGCGTCGGGGCAACCCTTTCTTCCTGCCCTGATAAGGATCGCAACGCGTGTGGCCGGGGCCTGCCGTGGCGGGATAGGGGTTGCAAACAGGGACCATATGGTTATAGTTTACATTCCCTGATGCAAGGGGCAAATGGATTGCGACGCAGACGAACCGACGGACGGTTTCCATCGATACACAGGATCTCACCCAGCCACCGCATACGTTGTATACCTCACAGCGCTGTTTCCGGATTGATCGTCGGGATATCAGTTTTCTGCGGTTTGTGCTGGAAGCCTACGAGGGCGTGGCGGTATTGACCACGGTGGACACGAGGAATGGTGTCGTGAGCGTCCGGATCGCACCCGGCAGTGAGGGCTTGGTGGCCGAATTGCTGGATGCCCTGTGCGCAAACGGGGATATTCTGATGGAGCCGTTGCCGGATGCCCTGTGTGCGGCCCAAGGTGAGGCATGAAAGACAAGAAGCTCTATATCAATACCATCGGTTGTCAGATGAACGTTTATGATTCGGACCGCATTGCCCGAGTCTTGGCGCCCGTCGGGTATCGAATGACCGACACGCTTGAAGCGGCTGATCTGGTCATCGTCAATACCTGTGCCATACGGGCCAAAGCGGAGCAGAAGGCCTTCAGTTTTATCGGCCGTCTGGCAAAAATGAAGCGGCGGAATCCGGATCTTCTGATCGGCGTCGGCGGCTGTGTCGCCCAGCAGGAAGGCGACGCCATTTTGTCCCGCATGCCCCACGTGGATTTGGTTTTTGGCACCCACGCCATTCCCCGTCTGCCGCGTATCGTGGGAAAAGTGACATCCGGCCGCACCCGTGTGGTGGATGTGGTCGCATCCGATGAGATCGATGAAATCGACCTTGCCGGCGGATTCCAGAGCGATGGGCAGGTATCGCGTTTTGTGACGATTATGCAGGGCTGCGACAACTACTGCACCTATTGCGTGGTACCCTACGTGCGGGGGGCGGAGATGAGCCGCCATCCCGACCAGATCTTGTCGGAAATCCAATCGCTGGTCCGGTCCGGGATGCGGGAAGTCACGTTGCTCGGCCAGAACGTCAACAGCTACGGCCGCAAGGAAGGGTTGCCGTCGTTTGCGGCACTGTTGGAACAGGTGAACGATGTCGAGGGCTTGCGCCGGATTCGGTTTACGACCTCTCATCCCAAGGACTTGTCCGAAGATCTCATGGCCGCGTTCGGGAGGCTGGATAAACTGTGTCCTCACATTCATCTGCCGGTGCAGTCCGGGTCCGATCGGGTGCTCAAACGGATGAATCGCAAATACACCCGTCAGATCTATCTTGACCGTGTCGAACGTCTCCGGCGCATTCGCCCGGACATTGCGGTCACATCGGATTTCATCGTCGGTTTTCCCGGGGAGTCAACAGCGGATTTCGAAGACACCCTGTCGCTGGTGGAAACGGTGGCTTTCGACAGTATTTTTGCGTTCATGTACTCGGACCGTGAGATCGCCCCGGCCTCGCGTTTCAAAACCAAAATCGACGAAAACGAGAAAAAGGACCGGCTCCAGAAGCTCCTGACCACCCAGGAGAAGATAACACTGGCGAAAAACCGGATGCTTGTCGGCACCCATCAGGAAATCATGGTGGAGGGCGGCAGCACCCGTCCCGGACTGGCGGAATCCCTCGATGAAGGGCCCCAGTGGTCCGGACGAACACCGGGCAACAAAATTGTCAATTTCAGTCTGGGTGGCGACGCCGACCCAGCGCCCCCGCCCCGGGTCGGCGAAATGGTCGATGTGTCTATCGAAAAAGCGTTTTCGCATTCTCTGCGGGGTGGTTTGGTGCGACGGGAACGCTCCCATGACTGCTCAGGCAGGGAGGAATGCCATGCTGCTTAAAGCCGTCATTGCCGGACTGACCATGGATCCGGCCACGAACACCCCCATCGTTATTCTCAAGACGGAAGAGGGGGACCAGGCGGTGCCGATCTGGATCGGGCTGCTGGAAGCCACTTCGATAGCCTCGGCATTGCAAAAGGTGCAATTCGACCGACCGATGACCCACGACCTGTTTAAAAATTTTGCCGAGATGCAAGGCATCACCGTCAGCAGTATCGAGGTGTGCGATCTTCAGGACAATACGTTTTACGCCCGGATTCATTTTTTATCACAGGACCAGCAATTCAGCATGGACGCGCGTCCCAGCGATGCGATTGGTATTGCCCTGCGTTTCGAGGCTCCCATATTTATCGATCAGGAGGTCATCGCTAAAGCCCGGCCCTTCGAGGCGGATGCCGAAGCATCCGATGACAGCGAGGAAGGGCGCAAATGGAAAGAGTACCTCGAAAATCTTTCGCCGGAGGATTTCGGCAAGTACAAGGTATAATGGCGTTTGCGCCTGTGGTTCAGCCTGAACGTCTCGTTTTTAGGGGGCACCCGTCGGTAAGCTTCCTGAAACCCCCACCCGTCCTTCCTATTCATTTCGCATAGACTCAAAAAAACCTTACAGGTAGTGGTATCGTGTTTTTTTGTCCACAATATATAGTTGACAGCGGGCTTGTTTTCCACTATCAGTCTCAGCCATCCGACACCCTCCCAATCATTTCAACCGACGTGGAGCCCTATGGGATCTGTTTTGATCATCGACGATGAGCAGTCGATCCTTCAGGTATTTGATTACGCCTTGTCGCGTTGCGGCTTCAAGGTGGAAACCGCTGTTGACGGCCGGGAAGGCCTGCAGAAGTTTTTAAGCGGGCGATTCGATCTGGTTGTTACGGATGTCCTGCTTCAGGGGATGGACGGCCGGGACATACTGAAAACCATCCGTTGTTCCGAGAGGCGGCAAACGCCGGTAATCGGGATGTCAGGTACACCTTGGCTTCTTAGTGACGCCGGCTTCGATCATGTGCTGGAAAAACCATTCTCCATCCACCGATTGGTTGAATCGGTTCACGGACTCATCAAACGCGGCCTTCCCGAAGCTTGACGGCTTCGAAGAAAGCCCGATCCACCAGAGGCGGATAAATATCCGCTTTACGCGTATTCCTCATATTTCCTTGACGGTTTCGGTAAACATCAGTAGCAAAACTGCCCGTTTTCATAAATCGTGACGGTTTGGCCCCCTTTCAGATGGGCGGTCACTCGCTTGCGTTCCGTATTGACCAGGTCCCAATGCAGGGCCGAGGTATTGAACCCCAGTTCTTTTTTCCGCTCTTGGGAGAGATCGGCGGACGCGCCCTGAAAGGTATCGCTGTAAGACGACCCCACGGCAATATGGCAATTGCCCTGGCGTCCGCCATAGTTTTCATCGTACAGGGTGTTGGCCATAAATTTGGTAATTTTTGAAAAACGACGGTCGGTCAGTGAAAATTCGCCGACCCGGGCCGCGCCGGGGTCCATGGCCAGTTGCTGGCGCAGAAAATGTTCGCCCTGCTCGGCCCTGGCGGAGGTAGCCCGCCCTTTTTTAAATTCAAGTGTCACGCCTTCGACATAATTCCCGCTGCGGTAGGAGGGCTGATTGGCGTGGTAAACCCCCTGCGTCCCGCGCCAGTCGGGTGAGGTAAACAATTCAAAGCTCGGAATGTTGTGACCGGACAACCCGATCCATTGTCGATGCTCTCCAGGCGTGATCAGCAGATCGGTTTTCTCCGACGTGACATGCAACTTCTGAATCGGCATGCGGTTCAGCCATTGCTTGAGGGTGGCGGCATTGCGGAAAATTTCCTGCCAATGTTCCAGCGGCCGGGTCCGGTTCAGGAAGCAGGCTTTGACCACCTGGGCGGTATAGTCCGGCAGGCTCAATCCGGCCTGGTGGGCCAGTTCCGGGGTGGGGATCAGGCACAGGGTCCAACCAAACAAGCCCTTTTCATCCCGCTGGTCCAGAATGTCCCGCAACGGCTTGCGGGCTATTGCTGTGCGGCTGAACCGCTTGGGGTCGATGCCGCGCAGATGGGTGATGGATTCAGGCGCATAGAGAAAGATGCTGCCGTTGAGGTTGTTGAGCAGGGTTTCTTCGCCCGGTGGGATGAAGGTCAATTGCTTCGGGTTGGCCATGCGGTAAAAATCGGCTTCCATGGTCGGGGTTGGCATGGCGCGCATCACCGGATGCACCCCCATTTCAAGTAGCCGGGCCTGAAGGTGCTCGGCCAGAGGGCGGGCGGGTAGGTCGTAGCGAAGCAGAACGATATCGTTTTTCTTATACCGGTGTTTGCGTGCGGTTCGAAGGGCCCACATCATGACGTCGGCATAGCGCTGCCATTGTTTGGTTGTCAGCACGGTCGTCTCCTGTCTGTTATAGGAATGTTAGCGATGTTCTCCCTATCGGATATGATCATGCCCAGTCATGGGGTAAGGCACCCTAACGATCTTTCAGAAAAAGCCGGTGGTATTCATCTTCACTCAGATGGGTTTTCAAAAGACGCCCTATCATATCGAAGATATCCCGTTGTTCTTCGCTCGTCATGCGCTGAACCAGCGTCCGGGCAAGTGTGTCATCCGATATCTTCTGCAGGTAGTAAACCAGGGTGTCTTCATCGGACGCGCGATTCATTCCGAATCCGACGAACCCGTCGAAGGTTTCGATAAAACGATGGGCGTGTTTCGCCATGTGTGGTATAGCTCCTTTCCCATTGAGCGGGGTACGCTTTAACTCATAGGCGGCTGAACGTGATGATCACCATAAAGCACCCGAAAGCGACGGTCAATGCCTGTCGGGGGCTGTATTCGCTTCAGTCGTGTTTTACCAAATGTGATGGAGGTTGACACCACGATGGCTCTGCTTTTTGACACCTTCACAACGCGCGACCACCTGACGATCCGCTGGGGATATGCGGCGGCGACAACGTCTCCCATCCGGGGAACGGTCCTTTTTCTGAATGGGCGCACCGAGTATATGGAAAAGTACGCCGAGGTGGTCGAAGAACTCAACGAGAGAGGCTTCGCTGTCACCTCACTGGATTGGCGGGGGCAGGGCCTGTCGGACCGGATGCTGACCGACAGCCAGAAGGGCCATGTCGCTTGTTTCGAGGACTATTTGGACGATCTGGACCTATTGATGACGATCGTACACCGTCATGGTGCTCCTTCCCCCACGATTGTCCTGGGCCATTCGATGGGGGGCCATATGGCCTTGCGGTTTATCGAACGTCATCCCGAGCAGTTTGACCGGGTCATTTTGACATCCCCCATGATCGATATCCAGTTGCCGGGTTTCCTGCCACGGGCGTGGCTGCGCTGGCTGGCGCATACCGCTGCGCGAAGGGGGCTGCAGGGCGCCTATGTCCTGGGTGCCGGGAGCGTCGGCGCCCGGGATCGTCGATTCGATGGAAATCCCCTGACGTCGGACCGGGTCCGGTTTGAGCGCAACGTGGAAATGATCCGCCGCACCCCCCAATTGGCGGTGGGGGGGGTGACCTATGGCTGGCTCGATGCCGCTATGCGATCCATCGACCGGGTGGCGGCGCCCGCCTTTGCCCGGTCGCTTCGGGTGCCGGTTCTGATGGTGACGGCCGCTCAGGACCAGATCGTGTGCCTGCGTGCGCAGGCCCAATTCTGCCGCCAGGCGCCTGACTGCCGGCATTTCAGCATCGCCGGTGCCCGTCATGAATTGCTGGTGGAGACGGATGACCGCCGGGCGCAATTCTGGCGCGCGTTTGATGATTTTGTCACCCGGTGAGGCGTTGCCTGTGATTGGTGATCACGTGGTGCCGGTTTGGCTTGCAAGGCAGCTGCGGCAGAAGGTTTGAAGGGCGTCCAGGTAGGGCGTCATTCCGCGCAGAAAAATATCGTTGTGATTGGCGCCGGGGATTTTGACGTGCCGCTTGTTCTGGGACGGGGATGCCGCGAAGAGGGTTTCACTGTCAGTGTAAGGAATAATGTGGTCATACTCGGCGTGAATAATCAGGGTGGGGCCGGCATAGGCTTTGATTTTTTCCAGGTTGGCAAAACCGGCCGCTTCGTTGAAGCCGATCTGCTCCAGGTCAATGCCCAGCAGCCGCAGCAGGGGGGCGGCATAGGCGAAGGCGCTTTCGAGAATGAGGCCGTGGATGCGATCCGGGTAAGCGGCGGCCAGTTCCAGCACGGAAGCGCTGCCCAACGAACGGCCCATGAGGATCAGTGGACCGGAATAACGGTGCTGGTGGAGCCAGTCTTCGCAAAAGGGAAGGATGCGGTGGCAATCCGTCATCATGGCCGCGACACTGGGGCTACCGCTGGAACGTCCGTAGCCGCGGTAGTCCACGGCCAGCAGGTTGATGCCCAGGGAATTATAAAGGGGCCCGAGATCATCGTAATCCGCCACGATTTCACCGTTGCCGTGGAAAAAAAGGATGGTGGGGCCGTCGACGGGCCCCATGTGGGCGCGGGCGCCGATGGTGTGGTCCTTTCCGACGGGAATGCTGATATCACGACCTGATCCGGCGCCGGCCGTTTCGCGACGTGGATGAAACAGAACGGACAGGACATCCGGGCTATCCAGTATCGAATAATCAGGAGATATCATAGGGTTTCCATTGCTCCTTTCCGCTATCCACCTGCCACCGCCACCCCTGGGTTGAGCCTGCCGGTGCCGTCGTGCGCCCGTTTGAAACCTTCAGGGTTGGGGTTTTTCAAGGCCTGACAGCCGGATGACACGGGCCAGAAATTCGTCGACGTTTCCCATGCCGCCCGGGGCGTGCATGAAGCGCCGCAGCCTACCGTCCGGCTCCCAAACGAAACCGACAAACGTTGGGGTCTGTCGGATCTCCAACTGGCGTGCAATATCGCGGCTGCGGTCGGGAAAAAGAGGAAACGGCACGACGAATGATTTGCGGAATTGATTCACTTCGAACGCGGTATTGCGGACCCCGATGCCGATCAATTTAATGCGGTCTTTGAGATACAGATCCGAGGCGATGCTGTGGTAAAGGCGATTGACGTTGGGGGCTTCTCGCTGGCAATGCGGGCAGTAAAAATCAAAGACTTCAATGATCAGAACCCGGGTTTGAATGTCGTTTAGCGCAAAGGGTTCGGTTGTTTTGACACCGAGATAGTCTTGTTGCACGGGATCGGTCAGGGGCGGCAGCATAATGGTCGTGCTCGGACCATTGGATGCGGTCGTTGCCGGGGCGGGAACGTGGGGTGTTGCGGTGGCGCACCCCACAATGATCAGCACGGCCATCATGGCTGTCAGGCGTTTGTTGCTATGTGGCCCGTTCTCGTTCAAATGTCACTCCCGCGTGCGCATTTTCCCCCGGCGGCGGACGAAAGCGGAACCGCCTGAAAGCGCCAAGCGCAGCAATAATAGAGGGTTGGAGCGTGCTTGGCAAGGGCTAATCCGGTTGCCGGTGGTGATCCGGCGTCGTCCGCAGTCCGATTGCCAATGCCCATGCTGCCAGTGCGCAAAGAAAAGCGGATAGCAGCGCTACGGCTGTTGCGCCGTGCCAAACCCAGAGAAACCCACCCGTGATGGCACCGGCCATTCGCCCCATGCCGGCAACCGCCAGCATGCCGGACATCATGGTGGCGCGCTGGTCGGGAAGAATTTCGGTGGCCATGGAAAGGGCGGTAACGAAGGTAAACTCGACCGCGATGAAAAGGGCTAAAAGCCCGGTCAGGGCAAAGGGCAGGGAGATCGCCGTCCAGGGCAGCGCAATATAGGCGATCATACTCAACCCGATGCCCGTGAGAAGAGCGCGTGGCTTGCCCATGCGGTCTGCCAGTCCGACGGTCAAAAATTCGCCGCACAATTCGGCGATGCCGATCACGCTGCTGCCCAATCCCAATTGGGTGATGCTCAGATGGAAATTTTTCTCCAGCCAGGCGCCGTAGATGACAAAGATGCCGTCGTTGGCCATACTGACCAGAAATGCCACTACCAGCATGGTGCGTGCTGTTCGGCTTCGATAGAGCCGCCCCCAGGCGCGCCGAAGATCGGCGGTGCCGGGTCGACCGGAAGGCACCGTCAATTCAGGGGGCAGCCGCAAAGCGATCAGAACCATTCCCACAAGAGCGGCCATACCCATTACCGCAAAAGGCGCCCGCCATCCTTGCCAGGCAATCAAAAACCCGACCAACGGAATACCGATCAATGTGCTGGCCGCCCAACTGGTTTCGATCAAGCCGATGGCCAGACCGCGTTTTTCGTAAGGCACCCTTTCACCGACATAGGCTTGAATGGCGGGATCGAATATGTTCTTTCCCAGACCGGCCAGAAAAAGGGCGATCAGCACGACGGCAAAAAATGGAAGGCTGGCGGCTGCCAGCATACCGACCGCCAGCAGGAAGAGCCCCAACAGCATCATGAAGCGATACCCCAGTCGATCGGCAAAAGGACCGAAGAACAGGGCCAGCAAGCCACTGGCCTGGTTGACGGCGATCATCGAGGTGATATGGGTAAGGGGCACGCCCATGGCGCGGCTCAGGGCGGGGGCGAAGGGGTAGGCAAACCGTCTGGCGGTATTCAGGACCAGGCGGCAAACACCGGTCAAGAGCAGGTCGAATACCAGCGATTGTCTGCGGTTGCGGCTATCCGTGTGTCGGCCGTTATAAGGGACCACGGTCATCTCCCTGGTGTTCGCGGATGAGCGTTGGCTGAACAATTGGCCGTAGGTAGCGGTTCGCGCCGGGAAATGCAACCCTGGGTGTTGGCAGTCAGTCCCCCTGCTGATGCCCCCACCGATTAAATTTGGGCTCTGACGCACGGGTGGTATTTTAACGGACCCATGCCGAAATGCTCAAATCGGCCGAAACAGCGACGATTTTACGACTTGCATTCATGAGTGAGATGTTTTAATTTCCACTTAAACTCTTAAGTTGCACTAAAGCCAACGCATGGCTGAATTGGTTGTTGGCGATCACCCTTATTTTTCGACCATGGGGATCCTATCGATGGGAAAGAAAAAAAATCTGATCGACACGGCTGTCAGGCTGTTTGCCGAGCAAGGCTACGACGGTACGACAACGCTGCAGATTTCACGTGAAGCGGGTGTAACCGAGCCCCTCATTTACTATCATTTCAGGGGCAAGGAAGAATTGTTTACCCATATTTTAAATGGGGCTTTCGATGAATACGTGGGGCGCCTGGAAGCGCTTCCCCGGGATACCCCCAACGAATTCGTTAAAATAGAAAATCTGATCCATGCCACGCAGCAAGCGGTTGAAGAAATGCCCCGGCGGACCCGGCTGGTGATGAGTTCCTGCCCGGCGCGCATCAAAGACCCCGATCATGTATGCTATAGCCGAATGGTCGGGATCTATGAGTGGCATTATGATTATCTGACGCGTTGCCTGGAAGCCGGCATGGCCAGCGGCGAGTTTTGTGACGTCCCGGTGGCGGAAACCGCCTACGTACTGATTTCGATGATCAATGGGATGAGCCGGCAGCACTCTCTGCTAAAGGGGCGCGGAATTCTGGAAGCCCGCAATGCCGCGGTTGCATTTTGTCGACGCAGTCTACTGGCACGATGAAACCGCTGCAGGGCGTGCCATGGCCAATCCCATGCTCATGGATTCACAACGATTGCGGCAGACAGCGGCCGGACGCCTCGTGATCAGGGGGCCGCAAGGAGTCTGCTCGGGAGGACGATCATGGTCCGAAAACCTGCATTATTGATGGCCGGTCTGATGTTGTTGGGAGCAACAAGCTGCGTATCCAGGGGGCAGTACACTGAATTGCAGCAATCCATGGCGGCGGAGCAGGATCGATCGCTGAGGGCGCAGCAATCCCTGGAAGAGCGGATTGACGTGTTGACGGGCGATATCCTTCAACTGCGGGAAACGAATGAAAATTTGGAACGACGGCACGAGAATGTGCTGGAGATCAACAATCAACTGCATGAAGAAGTGCTCCAACTGGAATATCGGTTGAAAAAAAGTGAAACGATCATTCAAACACAGGAGAAAGTGATCGAGGACTTCAGCCAGGCGCGGAAAAAAATTGAGTCTGATTTGCGCGATCAAATTGAGGCTAAAGATGTCATGATCGAAGAGATGGAAGGGAAGCTGAAGGTCACGTTTGTGGATAAAATTCTCTTCAGTACGGGGAGTGACCAAATCAATCAACCGGGCCGTGCGGCGTTGCTTAAGATTGCCGAATCCCTGAAGGACGGGGCTTTCAAGCAGATTGTCGTGGAAGGCCATACGGACGATGTGCCCATCGGGCCGGCGCTGGCGGATCGGTTTCCTTCAAATTGGGAGCTTTCAGCCGCTCGCGCGATTGCCGTTGTTCGTTTTTTGGAGGAAAAGGCCGGTTTGGATCCGACCCGATTGGCGGCGAATGCTTACAGCTTTCATCGCCCGCTGGCATCCAACGAGAAGGAAAGCGGGCGCAGCAAAAATCGACGGATTGAAATCATATTGGCGCCGTTAAACCCATGAATGACCGCATGGCTGAGAATCTTTTTCGGTGAGACGGTCCTTTGCGGCCATGCCATATCGGGGTGGCCTATACTCCCCTCAACGCCTGGTAATTAGGAGACACTTTTGACGACACCTCATGATCCTGCACCAAAGAAGAAACGGTTGACCTTTGGAGGCCTGTTTTTCCACATTCTGTTTTCCGCGGATACCTGGCGGGTTGCTATTGGTTTAGCCCTGGCTGTCATTCTGGCGCCGCATCTGCTTGCTTTTGATCGCACGGGCATCGGACGCTATGTGATGTTTATCACGGTTGTGGTCGTCGTTTGGGCATTGTCGAAGGTTCCCGGCCATTGGATAGCCCGCCAGATGCGACTGTTGTTTCCAGGCAGATAAGGTCTGGTCACGCATGCCAATTCCCGTGTCACCCAACCTGGCCCCCAGTGGATGCCATTGGCGAGGGCGAGGGTGATTGCCTGCAGCGCTTAAGCCTCCAACATGCTGATATCGTAAGGCTTGGTCGCCGCGCTGAAACCATTATTCCAAAATACCGCAATAGCGCCATCCGTCTCGGACACCAGCGGCGCATCTCTTCAGGAACCGTTGCGTGAGGTGCCCCGGGCTCCTGTCGCGCCATTTGGTTGGAAGACATCGGTCATCATTTATGGTGTCGCTCCCGAAGGCTGTATTGACACTTAAGTCGCTGAATTCTATAGTGCCTTGAAGTTGTGACACGGTGCAGGCTTGGCGGCCAACCAAACCCTATTCCAAATCCGGATTGAAGCGATCGGGATTTCATTACCATCATTCTGGTAACACCGCGATTGTTGAATGCCGCTTATGGCAGACGGTGTTTCGAGGGATTATTTCGTGTCGGATATCGATATCGAGGGGATCGTCGGTGAGAGTGCGGCCATGCGCCGTTTGTTCGGTGTGATGGGCCGGGTCAGCGGCAGCGACAGCACGATTTTGATCAACGGCGAGACCGGCACCGGCAAGGG
>JABZFP010000037.1 GCA_014237395.1 Desulfobacteraceae bacterium
ACGCGATAGCTCAACGTCACATCCCCTGCCATGCCATCAAAACTGTAACTGACCTCATTTACATGGGTTTGATCACCACCCTTGATGTTTCCGTAGCTGTCAGGAGCTGGTAACGGAATACTTCCGTCATCCACTATAACGTCGGGAGTTGAAGATCCACTCGCCACCGAGACGTTTCCAACGCCCCAATAGTACGTGTTGGGCGGATTGTAGGTGTTGGTGAAGACCACCGTGTTCGTGCTGCTGTCGTTCACCAAACTGCTCGGCAAGGTCAGCGTTCGACCACCGCTCCATGTGTCATTTTTGGTAGTAAGCGCATAGCCCACCGCTGTGCCGTTCACATAGATTCTAACTTCATCGTTAAAATCCACGTCCCAAACGCGATAGCTAAGAGTCACATCCCCTGCCATACCGGCAAAGCTGTAACTGACCTGATTTACATGCGTTTGGTCGCCCCCCTTGATGTTTCCATAGCTGGCAGGAGCTGGTAACGGAATTGAATTACTTTCAACTTCGGAAGAAACTTGATTAGAAACGGCACAAATCGCACTTATAGTCTGAGTTGACCCATCCTGTAGCCTCACCAATGCTGAAATAGTATGAGTGCCGTTGGATAAAGAGGTTGAATCGAAAGGCAACCCTAAATCATAAGGCGCATAATTCTCGGTATTGTGGGCTTGCCCATCGATCGAGAAAACAACCTGCGACACATATGCCTCCGGATCGAGAAAAATATAAACATCACCAGAGATTGTTTGGTCATCTAATTTAAGGGCATTGGAACGATCTGAATTATAGCTTAGTAATAGTTGATAGTCCTCCGTAGCAGGTTCCGAGGACGTTGCATTTGCCATTACCTCGGAAGAATAGCCGCTTTCGTTTCCTGAAGTATCAACGGCGGTCAGGGCGAAATAATAGGTTGACCCCTCAGTCAAATTGTCGACCGTGTATGATGTCGTATTGCCTGCGGGGATCGGTGGACCGTAATCGCGGGACTGAGTGCCGTAATACACGTTATAACTTGAAATGTCCGGTTCCTGATTGGCCTGCCAACGGAGGGTAACGGAAGCTGCAAGTGCCGTTGTGGGGAAAACGATCAACAACAAAGCGAGGACATATTTGATCTGCTTTTTTATCTGCATGGATTTGTTCCTGATTCTCCTGAGAATATGATTTGTTGCTGTCAACGAATTGTTTATTCTCATGATTCCTTGCACAAACAGTGCCACCGATACCAAAATAGAACTACCTGAATCCGTTAAGGAAAACCATTTTATGAATAGAGGCATTCGACAGATAGTGTATGATATTTGTCACTTTTCGAGTATAATTTTCGTATAAAAGCTCTAATCGTGAATCGTGATGAGGAAATCCGTTGTCCGCGGTTCATAAGGTTTAGTGATTGCGGTTTACGCTTCTTCGGCGCATGTTTGTTGAGCGTTCTCAGAAGCCCGCCCCATCCAGTGATGCCTTCATTTCCCTATAAACAGCATCCACACTGTATTCGTCCCTGACCTTTTTTTGCCCAGCTTTCCCAAGCTTGTGGGCAAGCTCTGGATCCTTCATCAGTTTTTTTAATGACTGAAACCACTCATCATCATTGCGGGGTAAAAACCCTGTAACACCATGGTCGATGATTTCCGCGTTGACGCCGGACGGGGATGATATTACGGGCAGACCAGCCGCCATGTATTGCAAGACTTTAAGGCCGCATTTTCCCCTGGTCCAATCATTATCAGGCATGGGGGCAATGCCGATATGGGAAGTCATTATAGCCTCTGCCTCCGTTGTTTCGCTCCAGGGGACAGCGGAAATGGCAAGCCGGTCGGATTCAAGTGAAAAATCAGCTACAATCTTTAATTCAATTCCCTTCAACCGCTCTGCGAGCTTTTCCAGTCTTGGCAATTCGGCCTTGAGGTATTTGCTGGTGGATTTGCTCCCGATCCACACGATGACCAAGCTATTTTCAGGCTTATCAAATGGTTTTTCGTATTTAGACGGATCGATGGCAGTCGGTATCACGGATACACGGGTGTCATATTTCCCGGCAACACCACTTAAAAAGAGGTTGCCAGCCCACATTTGATCGCAAAGACTGACTGTTCTTTTAAACCGGCTCATTCGTGTTTTGGAGGCACTTCCATCGCTTTTACAAAACACGGAATCATCAAAATCCAGAATCAGATATCGTGAATCCATCCTCAACAATTTTATATAAAGGGGACCGAATGTTTTCCGCAGCAGGACAACGACATCAGCCGATTTGGCAGCCCGCAAAATTTCAAGCCGCGACCTCAGGGATCGATGGGCCGAGAGATGTGTGGGGTTCCAACCATCCGATCGAAGCCGGTCAAAATAGGCAAAGGCACGGTAACGGGTCGAAGGTGATGTATCGCTTTTGGATATAAAGAGGATGGTCTTCAATAATCGTTCAGTTCAGGATTTTTCAAAAACGGCGAGAAGGATATCGCCTCTATTGAAAAGAGAGGCAAAAAAGGCAAAAGGACGTGCCAATAAACGCCGAATTTTTCTCCTGCGGGACGGTTTTCCCCGGTTTCCCGTAAGATAATCCCAGCTGTTTAAAAGGATTTTTGGCGATGCAAACGTTTTGCTGTAAAGCAGCCGCAATCCGTTCTTTTCCGCCAGCAATGCAAGACTTTCAGCGTTGAAGAGCACTAAATGTCGCGGCACTTCGTTGGCAAACCACAGTTTCCCAAATACCTTTTTTCCAAAAGACCGGTTGTTGGGCGTTTCGAATACGGCCTTCCCCCCCGGTTTGAGAATGCGTGCAATTTCAGCGACAAGCATGGCAGGGTCAGATACATGTTCGACCAAATGCCGAGCGGTCACAAGATCAAACGACTCGTTGTCAAAACCAGCCTTTTCGAGTTCGCCATGAAACACCTTCAGGCCAGCCTGGCGACATACCGTAACCGCCGTTTCGCTGAATTCGACACCTTCACAGCGCCAGCCAAGTGAATTCATGCTCCTGATGAACCGGCCATTTCCGCAACCAATGTCCAGAGCGTGGCCATCGACCACATAAGGCAATTCATCTTTGTATTTTATCGCTGCGAGCACGCGGGAAATCAACCGATATAGCAGCGGCGGTGCGGCCAGATGGGTGTAGCCATAGTGATATTTCAAAACGGCTGTTTTGGCATGGCTGCGCCGCTTTTGCTCTTTCAGGGGGGCATATTGGTCGTATTCTTTCGGATAGAAGGAGGCTATTTGTGCCGCATTCGGCTGGGGAACCTGATATTCAGACTTGCAGTTGCGGCAAATTAGATAGCGATATTCTTCTTGTTTATCGTACATGAGGTCACGACTCGCAAAAGAAATGTCGCCATCAGATCCGCATACGGGACAAGCATCACGATCAATAGAAAAATTTTCCAGGATATTTTGGGCTTCTGACATTTTGAAGTATCATGTCCCTTACGACTAATTTTTCGCTTGTCACCGGCCTTGTTTCTTGTCTGGAGATGAAAATGGCCGCAATGCATAGAATTTTACATGAGCATCATACGATTCCGATGGAGTTGAGCGCGCCAGCGACTTTTTCCTGTTCCTGTGCCGTTATGTATGGGTGCATTGGCAGGCTGAAAATCCTCTTTGTACAGGATTCGCTAACCGGAAAATCACCTTCGTGATACCCCAACGGTTCGAATACCTTTTGCAAATGCAAGGGCTTCGGATAGTAAATCGCCGTTGGTATGTTGTCCTGATTCAGTCGAGATCGCAGCTTGTCGCGTTGGGCTTCGCTTTCCGCCAACAGGGAGTATTGTGCCCATGCGCTTTGAGCGTTTTCCGGAACCATAGGTATCGTCAATTTGCTCGATGAGCCTATTAAATCGTTATAGCGCTTGGCGGCGGTGTTTCGTAAGATGACTTCCTCAGGAAAGATTTCGAATTTGGAAAGCAGCACCGCAGCCTGCATTGTATCGAGTCTGCCGTTTATACCTACCCTGACATTGTCATATTGATGGTCCCCCATGCCATGAATGCGAATGGACCGCATCATTTCGGCCATTCGATCATCATTGGTGAAACACATGCCGCCGTCACCGTAACATCCCAAAGGTTTGGCAGGATAAAACGAGGTGCAGGCAATATCGGCCAGAGCGCAGGCTTTTTGCCCATTCAACTCGGCACCAAACGACTGTGCCGCATCCTCGATCACCACCAGACCATGATTGTTGGCGATGTCGTTGATAGCCGGGTAGTTCGCCGGCAAACCAAAAAGGTCCACGGCGATGATCGCTTTTGGTATCAAGATTTCAGTCGCATCCATTGACCGGTAAACCGGATGAGTTCGTTCGTCATTCGCCACATCGCGAATCGCTGTTTCCAGAAATACTGGATCAATGTTGAAACTGCTTTTGTCGATGTCCACAAAAACCGGTGTGGCTCCCAAAAGACTGATGACTTCGGCCGTGGCAAAAAAGGAAAACGGTGTAGTAAAAACCGCATCGCCGGGACCGATTTCATAGGCCATCAGTGCCATCAGGAGGGCATCGGTGCCGGAGGCGCAGGCCAGGGCATGGGATACGCCCACGTACGCGCCTAAACGGCTTTCCAGTTCTTCAATTTCCGGCCCCAGCACATAGTGCCCGTGATCAAGCACAGCCAATATGCGGCGCTCCAGTTCGAAACGAATACGACGCTGCTGAGAGTCTAAATCGACAAATTTCATTAAATTTTATCCAATGCACTATTTTTTTGATACATATAAAAAATATGGTTTTCGTTTATCCGTTTATTCACAATTGTCAAATTGAGTCGATCGGCCATTTCTTCAAACCAGTCAGGATAAAACCGAATAGCATCTATGGGATATCGGTGGTAACGGAAACCAGGCATTACGGTGTGAATGATAATCGTCCCCTGCTTTTGAACGAGCCGGGTTAAATCGTGAAGATGCTTATACGGATTGAGCAAGTGCTCGAAGATCGCATGGCTAACAATTAAATCGATTTTTTTATCGATATCCGGAGGTTCTTGTTCAAAATTCCAAACATAGTCTACCTCAGACAATCCTGCTGTAATAACTTCTTTGGCATTGATTTTTTCATTTAAATATAATGCAGTTTTGGTATCTTCACCAACAAACAACGCGCATTTTGGAGCGAGATCGGCAGACCATTTAATAAGTTCGCCATGATAATAACCAGATTCATTAGCCAGATTTTTCACTAAAAATTTGTCATAGCTGTTGCAATCGAATTTTCCGTATAGGTTTTCCCATTTTTCAAGCTGTCTTCTAAGATGCTTGCGGTTTAGAAACTTTATTATATTTTTTTTTGTTTTTGAGCGGAGTCCCATTTAATATCCTCTGCTAACCATTCTTAAAGACCTTTAACCCTCGATTGCCTGAAAGCCATTTTAAAATCTATTTAGCGTAATCAATTAGCAGGCAAGGGACAATACAATTATCTGCGATGATCTGCGTCATCGGTGAATGACGGGGTTTAGAAGGTTTTGATCTTGGATTTCGCAACGCCTTTTTCGACCAGCAGTCCCACCAAATCGGGATCGAGCCTGTCGTTGGTCAGCACCAAGGCATCAAAAGCGGTTTCCAGCAACTCATCCATGTCGAGAATGCGGTGTCCGAAAAATGAACCGTCATTTCCGGTGAAATCACCGATCGCAACGAATGTCAGATCGGATTCCTGAAGTGACAGATAGGCGATTTCGGCCAGATCCCCTTCCCCGAAAAAAGCCAATCGCTCGACTCCCTCCGCGTTCAGTTCACGGAAAAGATTGCGCGTGCGGTGTCGTGCATCGCGGTAGAAACGATAGGAATACTGAATGTAGGCATAGGTCAGGCGGGTTTTTTCGGTCACGCCCTGGGGCGTGAGAATGTACCGCATCCTGTTTTTCGGAAGGTGGGTGACCTTGAAATACCCCTTTTTGGCCAAGCGCCGGATAAAGGAGTTGATCAGCCCCAGAGAGATGTTCAAGGCTTCCGCCATGTCGCGCTGGCTGGGCGCATCCTGTCCGTCGATCGCTTCCAGGATTTTCAGCGTGCGGATATCTTGGGTATCCATTTAAGGTGTGATTCAATCCGACGGTTGGAAAGACATCGATAGCTCCGCCGGGTGGGTTCCATCCGCAATAAGAACGATGGCCCTTCGGAGATATGATGCATTTGAAAAGAATGGGTACGTTCAGCAATTGAACGCCTGCTCTATGACCATAGAATAATAGGAAAGTCAACATGTTTTGAAAGATATGGGTAGGGTGAGATTATACAATAACGAGGGCTTGGAAAAATTATTTTTAAGTGGCGCTCTCAGCGAATTCCATAAACTTGCGGATATCATCATTCAACAGCATCGGAAGGGCTTTATCGATTTTTGCATCCTTCCATGCCCACCATTTTATTTTCAAAAGCCTGGAAATGGTTTCATCATCAAATCTATTCTTGACAATCCGGGCAGGATTGCCAGCGACAATCGCATATGGCGAAATATTTCCTGTGACAACGGCTCGCGCCCCGATCGCAGCACCATCCCCTATGGTCACGCCGGAAAGTATGACACTTTCGGCACCGAGCCAAACATCATTGCCGATAATTACATCGCCTTTGGTTTTTGGATGTCCTTCCAAGGCACGTCCCGATTCCCAGAGAATACTGAAAGGAAAAGTCGTCACCCAGTCTGTCCTGTGTTCGCCGCCGAGATAGATTCTAACGCCATCCGCAATGGAGCAAAAGGCGCCGATGCGTAAAGTGGCGCCCTCCCCCCAACTGCGAATTTTTGGACTTCCATAAGTCCATTTACCAATTTCATATTGCGGGTATCTCTCTTGCAAGGTCTTCTTTTTCTTATGGAATAAGCGTCGAAATGGTTTTACGGGCATAAATTGAGGACCTTTTAATAACTATTGTATCGTTGTCATCACAGCGTAGCAGATTTCAACATAACGTTTAAAGCTGGATGATGTAGACCACAAGGCAGGGTTGGAATTCAAGAGCAAAAGGATGGACAGATTACATCATGGTGGCGTGGACCGCCCTCGGATAGCTCAATCATGTGACTGCAGCCACATGCAAAGCACGTGGCTGCAGTTTTTGCAACGCAGGGTTATTGTTTACCGACCGTCATCCGATCTTTGTTCAATTCCAGGATCTTGTCACCGACGCCCTTGACGTTTTTAAGGTCATCGACGGTTTTAAACGGGCCGTTGGCATCCCGATAAGCCACGATGTTTTCAGCTGTTTTCGGACCCACCTTCTGAAGCTGGGTCAGTTCATCGACCGATGCGGTATTGATGTTGATTGTGTCACTGCCCGTGGCAACAATGGGTGCCGCCATCACCGCCATAAAACAAACCATTAACATGAGAACCAGTACCTTTTTCATGCGTTTCTCCTTCCAAGATCGGGGATTTGAGTTGGGTCATGGCCCTGTTGGGAATTTACCCTTAAAAAAGACCACGACCGGTAAGGGACTGGTTGTTTCCTTTACCAAAATGTGTACCAAACGATTCGGATCGGTTGATCCGAATTGTTAACCGGCGCTTCGCGACGAATGGATCCAGCCATAACCAACTTATATGACTTTACTATTCTGTTTTTGTACCTTTAAAAAAAATAGTTTAAATCGTGATCTACCACGGTTTCAGGTAACGGATTGCGAACACGTAAAACAAGCGCTGCGCCCTCATTTCTGGGCGACGGTGCCCAGCTGGATGTGCAAGACAAAGTTCTTTAGGGATAGAAGGCTTGATTCCGGATGGGTGATGGTGGATGATGCTAATCCCGATTCCGGCTCGGGCAACCAGCTAAGATCAAGGAGAGTCAAAAATGGGAAACACCTCAGATACGGTGCGCGTCAACGTGACGCTCGATATCTCGGGAGAAACGCTAAAAACCATCGTGCGCAACGCCAAGGAGATCGTGGGACGAAACGAAAAAGGCCATTATCGCATCGATACAGCCGACCTGCTGGAAGATTTGCTGTCAAGCTTCATCGATGAGAATGGGTTTGATGCATATGTCGGGAATCGTGAGAACTATGGATTTCTCAACCGCCACTAAGCGACGGGTTAGGATTCTTTTCGGTAAGCCGGCGCCAAGCCCTTGATCATCGGAAAGTGCTTGATGTTCAGTGTTTTCAGTTCGGCATTTTCAAACTTCTAGTTTTTCGTCAATGCATGCCATGGCGGCCATAAATTTTTCACGGATTTCGCGGGCATAGGGGTTGAACTGGTGCATATCCTGAAAAAGCTGCCAGGTGTCGTGCTCCACCACCTCCAGGGTATACGTGAGCCGCTTATACCCCTCCGTGTCGATCTTGAGTTTTTCAGCCCCGAATTCTGCCAGTGACCGTCCGATAAAATGCGTGAGCGATAGGCTCACGGCAATCTGGCGATCATGCTCTTCCGGCGTAGCTTCGATGACTTCCAGCCCCTTTCCGCGCAGATAGTCGTATATCTTAAGGTAGAGAGCCGGCCGCGTGGTGACATTGCAGAGCACCATTTTACGGCCGTCAAGCGATTCGGCGGCACTGTCCGGACCGAACATGGGATGGGTGCCCAGAATGGCCGCATGATTCGGCAACAATTCCTGCATCCAATCGACCGGATGCTTTTTTACCGAGCAGACATCGATAACCACCGTTTCCGGGGCGATAAGAGGAGCGATTTTTTGGAGGGTCTCCCGCATGGCGCTGATCGGGACACACACCACCAGGAAGGGTTGAGCACAGACCTCCGTCAACGAGGCTTTTAACGCCCCGACGGCCTCAATCGCCGCCGCCGTCTGGCTGGACGAGTAGACCAGAACCTTGCAATCCTCGGCAAGGTAGCGGGCCGTAAGGGCACCGAATCGTCCAAATCCGATTAAACCGATCATAAAACGTCCTTGATGCGTTGTAAGCCTTCAGACAGCCGCTCGGTGCCGGTGGCAAAAGAGATTCGGATATGGCCGGGCGCCCCGAAAAAAGACCCCGGCACCACCGCGACATTGGCCGTTTCCAACACGTATTGGGCGAAAGCCTGATCGTCGCCGTACCGCTCCTGATAGCATGCAACGCTCGGAAACAGGTAAAAAGCGCCATCAGGAATCGTTAAATCAAAAAGCTCACCGCCCATTCGGACCGCCAAATCCCGCCTTTTCTGAAACTGCCGGCGACGATGTTCCAGTGCATCAAGTGGGGTATCGATGGCAGCCAAGGCGCCATGCTGGGCAAAGGTACAGACATTGCCTGTCAGGTGTCCGTGGACGGTCGTTAGGCGGGCAATCATTTCCTGGGCTGCCGCCACATAACCGACCCGGAATCCTGTCATGCCATACGTTTTCGAAAAACTGCGCACCACGATCAATTGCGATCGAATTTCGGGGAAATCAAAAAGGCTTGTGAATGGGGTGTCGCCATAGACGAAAGCCGCGTAAGCCTCGTCGGAGATCAACCACAGATCATTTTTTCGACAGATGTCGATAATGCGTTCCAGAGCGCTGCGTTCGTAGACCGCCCCGGTGGGGTTGTTGGGTGAATTGATCAGGATGGCCACGGTACGATCGGTCACGGCGCGGGCCATGGCGTCGGGATCGAGCTGATGTTGAATCGTATCGACCATCACCGGCGTCCCACCGGCCAGCCGAACCTGGTGTTGAAAGCTCACCCAGGAGGGGGATGGGATGATCACCTCTCGTCCGGGGTCGCAGATGGCCTGAAAAATTTCAAAAAGGCCCTGTTTGGCCCCATTGGTGACAAGTATATTCGCTGGGTCATAGCCCTCGAATTCAGCCGCCAGTTTCTCCCTCAATAAAGGGAGACCGGCTACGGGGCCGTAACGCGTGTGGCCTTCGGTCAAGGCCTTGGTGGTGGCGTTTGCCACATCCGCATCAACAGCGAAATCCGGCTCGCCCACGGCAAGATCGATCACATCTCGCCCGGCGGCACGTAATTCCTGTATCAGGATCGTGAATTTCAGCGTTCCTGATGGAAGAATATTGTTAAATTTATCGGATATATACATTAGTCAGTGTTTAAAATCAGTCATTGGTCATCGGGGCCAAACAGGATCCAAGGATTCCAGGGGTCACGGGGGGAGAAGGATGTTGCTTTCTCACTTGAATCCTTGAACCCTCGGACCCTTGAACCCTGCGATCCCCCCTCACCCCCGCATCTTCTGCCGCAGCACCAAATCCCCAAGAACAAGAGCGGCCATACTTTCAACAATCGGCACCGCCCGGGGCACGACGCAGGGATCGTGCCGTCCCTTGGCTTCCAGAACAGCGGGTGCGCCTGTGAAATCGACGGTTTCCTGGGGCAACTTGATGGTCGCCGGCGGCTTAAAGGCCACGCGAAACAGGATCGAGGCGCCGCTGCTGATACCACCCAAAGTCCCCCCACTGTTGTTTTGAGACGGCATCAGTCCGTCACCCGCTTGCGCAAATGGATCGTTATGGATCGATCCTTTCATGCGGGTGCCGGAAAATCCGGACCCGATTTCAAATCCTTTGGTGGCGGGAATGGACATCATGGCCTGGGCCAATTTAGCCTCCAGCTTGTCGAACACCGGTTCCCCCAAGCCCACGGGCGCGTTGCGGCAAACACAGGAGACGACCCCTCCGATGGAGTCGCCTTCTTCCTTGAGCTGCAGGATAAGCTTCTCCATCCGGCCGGCGGTTTCTTCGTGGGGACACCTTACAGAAAAGTGGTCGACCGTGTCGCGAGTGAGGGTTTCCGCATCGATGGCCGACGACTCGATCTGGCCGACAGCACTGACCCAGGCCACAATGTCGATGCCAAACAGTTCGTGCAGAAATTTTTCGGCAATGGCCCCTGCCGCCACTCGCCCGATGGTTTCACGGGCACTGGACCGCCCGCCCCCGCTGCTGGCCCGTATGCCGTATTTCATCTGATACGTGTAATCCGCGTGCGACGGCCGTGGAATATCCTGCATGGTCTGGTAGTCACCGGGAATCTGGTCTTTGTTGGCGACAAAGAGGCCAATGGGCGTACCCAGCGTGAGCCCGTTTTCCACCCCGGACAGAATGGTCACCTGGTCGGCTTCCTGGCGATCCGTGGTCAAGCGGCTCTGTCCGGGGCGCCGTCGATCCAATTGCGGTTGGATGTCACTCTCGGAAAGGGGCAACCGGGACGGAACTCCGTCAAGAATCGCACCAACCCCTTTGCAATGGGATTCGCCGAAAGTGGTTACGCGTAAAAGGGTGCCGAAGGTACTGGACATGTCGTTACTCCTCTATTCCGAAAAAGCATTTACCACGAAGAGCACGAAGATCACGAAGGAATACCGGCTTGCGCCGGTTAAAAAATATAATGCATCACATTCTAAATTAAATGATAAAATACTGTTTTAATAAGTTTATTCGTTATCTTCGTGTCCTTCGTGGTGATAAGCTCTTGGGTCTCGCACTATATAAAAAGGGTTTCGTAGACGTCCCAAAAATTCGGGAAGGATTTTTCCACACACCCGGGATTGCAGATGCGTGTGCCCGGCGCCCGCAAACCGGCAATCGCAAAACTCATGGCAATCCGGTGATCGTTGTAGGTTTCAATTTCGGCCGCTCGGGGCTGCCCGCCTTCAATATATAGATCGTCGCCGGAACTGTGCGCCGCGATGCCCATTGACGCGAGTTCCTTTATGACGGCGTCCAACCTGTCGCATTCTTTGGCTCTGAGATGCGCGACATTTTTGATGCAGGTCGTTCCCAGGGCAAAGGCCGCCACAACAGCCACCGTCGGCACCATATCGGGCATATCGCCCATGTCCGTCACAATGGACTTCAGCGCCCCGCCTGCCACAGCAATACCGTCTTGTTCGAAACGCACCCGGCATCCCATTTTCTCAAACAGGTGCAGTATTTTCAGATCGCCCTGCAGCGAATCGCCCTGAATGCCAAGGACCTTGATCGATTTGCCGGTAATGGCGCCCGCCGCCCAGAAATAAGAGGCATTGGACACATCCGTTTCCACCATATAGGTTCCCGGGCAATACCGTTGGCGGCCCGGAACCTTAAAATGATCATACCCTTCCCGGTCCACCGTTACCCCAAATTTTTGCATGATATCGACGGTCATATCGATATAGGGGCGGGAAACGGGTCCTCGGCGGACATCGATCTGCAGACCATCCATCGTGTTCGGCGCCATCAGCAGCAGGGAGGACAAAAACTGGCTGCTGATGGAGCAGTCGATATCAACGCGTGTGCCCTTCACCTTCCCCCCCGTTATAAGCAGGGGCGGACATCCATTCTGATTCAGGGACCGCGCCGGCACCCCGATTTGTGCGAGGCTGTCCAGCAGGGCCTGAACCGGCCGCTCCTGCATGCGGCGGGTGCCGGTCAGCAAATAGTCGCCCTGCCCCACCGCCGCAAGCGAGATCAGAAGGCGCATGGAGGTGCCCGAATTTCCTAAAAATATCTGGTCTTCGGTTGGACGGAAATGACCGTTGCATCCCTCGATATCAAGGCCTGAGGGGGTCTCTTTGATCGAAACGCCCATCTGTTTCAGGGCATCCATGGTGAGTTGGGTGTCTTCGCTTCTCAGGGCATTTCTGATCACGGATTTCCCATCGGCCAGAGCAGCCGCAATGACAACACGATGGGTGTAGCTTTTGGACCCCGGAACCTGGACGACGCTGTTGCGAACGGGCTGTGACGACGTGACGAACATGAGTTCTGGATGAGCCTCCTGATCCGAAGTTACAAAACCCCGTTTGGCGTTTCGTCTAAATAAAAAACCGTGGGTATTTTAGGGTACCCACGGCTTCAATGGTCAAGCAACGTTATTTCAGCGGCACCGCAAACCGGGGGGTATTCCCAACCAGAGGCAATAATAATAAAGATCCCTTTGCGGCAGCATGAAATGTTCGTTCCTAATCTGAAATTTTAATTTGGGTGGAATCCGTAAATAATCCCCTGAAATTTGTCAAGACATTTGTTGTTTTACTGACGGCGTGCAGGCATCTTCATCCAGCAGAACCGTGCCTTCGCCCGGGTAGACCATGCGCTTCTCACCGGAAGAAGCCATGAAAGGCCTTGGCCAGCGTCCCGGTTGCGGTTCACTGCCCTCGGTTGCCAACGTCGAAGGGGCGGTGTCCGCCATGCAGGGATTTTCACGGAGATCGACACCCGCCACCGGCCAGCTGAATTCGATCGGGATGTGGTTCGGATCAAACGTGTAGATCGAGTAAATAAACCCGTGGTCGATCACTTCCGATACCCATTGGTCAGCGTCTTCCAACCGCTGTTTCAACTGCCAAAGGTCCTCTTCGTCACACACCTCAAAGGACACATGGTCAAATGCAAAGGGTCCCTTTACGGGCACGCCATGATCCTTTTCAGGCAGCGGCTCGATGCCCGGCCACTCAAAAAATGCGATCATGTCATGTTTTGAAATTTCAAAAAAATAATGCCGATACCCCGGTCGTCCCAATCCTGCCACGAGACGCATGCCCAACAGATCGCGCCAAAAGGCAATGGTGGCATCGATATCACCGGTCGCCATGGCCATGTGATTGATGCCGGTATAATTAATTTTCATGCCGTAAATGCCTCCCGACGGTTGAACGCAAATAACATCATGGCACGGTGGCCTTGTAGATTTCCGCCTGGCCGGAGATGCGATAGGCTGCGGCCGCCGCGGGAATCAGCAGGCTGTCCCCGCGATGCAAGGGAAATTTCTCGCCGGTGTCGACGTCCTCCAAGGAGGCCTTGCCATCAAGCACGATCAGGATCTCGATGTTGCGGTTGGGCAAGGCCTCATGCCTGCAACCGGCGTTGATCGTTAATTTCACCAGGGAAAATTCCGCCGCCGAGGTTAAAAAACAGGCCTCTGTCGGCGAAATCGACTGGGCGCGCATAACTCCGGGATCACTTGATTGAAAGCAAAGCACCTCCAACAGTTCATCCCGATCGATGTGTTTCGGTGTCAGTCCGCCACGCAACACGTTGTCCGAATTGGCCATCAATTCAATGCCGACCCCCTCCAGATAGGCATGCAGCTGACCGGCCGGCAGGTACATGGCCTGTCCCGGCATCAATTCCACCAGGTTCAGGATGATCGGTGCCAGGATACCGATGTCCCCCGGATAGGCCGCGCTTAATTTCAGCACCCAGTGGGATATCGGATCTTCCGGCCATGCGGTCGCAGCTCGATCAAGAGCTTCAGCGATTGTATTGTTTTTGGTTTGGCCTTGCAGTTCCAGCATGCGCGCGAATAGATGCCGCAAGGTTTTTTCCGGCCGGGTGCGGTCCAGTTCATCAAAAAATAGTGATAGGGTATCGGGGCAATAGCGCTTCAACTGCCGGCGGAGGTCATCAATGCCACGGAAGCCGTTCACTCCCCAGAATTCGGTCAGCGCACAAAGAATTTCGGGTTTGTGGTTGCCATCCCGGTAGTTGCGTTGGGGCGCATCCAGCGGAATCCCGGCGCGATTCTCCCGCTCATACCCGGTTCGGGCCTGCGCCATGTTCGGGTGCGCTTGAATCGACAGGGGTTCGGCGGCCGCCAAGACTTTGAACAGAAACGGCAACTCATTGCCAAACCGTCGAATGACGTTTTCCCCCAGTATCGCTTCAGGGGCTTGCGCGATCCAATCTCGCAAACTCACGGTGTGGCCATTGCAAATCACCTGCGACGGCGCCTTGGGGTGCGCCCCCATCCACAATTCCGCTTCCGGCTGCGGCGATGGCACAGGACGGCCGGTGAGGTCGGCAATGGCGGTCCGGGATCCCCATGCATATGGCATGACAGGATTTTGGAGTCGTCTTATGCGACAGGCATCCACCGCCTTGGTCGTCTTCACCGTCATTACATCCTCCCCGTACCTCAGGACAAATAAATATTGTCGGAACAATAAAACTCATGCCATAATTCTGTCAATCGGGCATTTTCCAGATCACGACGACAGCGGAGTCTTGATGGCCATCGATCAACACTTTCGGAGCAATATTTTCTTTCAATCGATTCTTCTCACAGTGTCTTTCAGCATCTGTCTGTGTCTGCTGGGCCCGGTGGGCGCCGGGCAAGACGACCCCCTTTCCACATGGTTGATTCAACAGTCAACCGCCGACATGGCAGACCGGGAAGCACGCAATAGCGGCGCACCGGATCAAATAGACCTGCGATCCGCTTCGGTGATTTACCCTTTATTCGAATGGGCCATCAGTATGATCGCCGGTCTGCTTGCCGTCTTCTTCTTCACCGGATTTTCTATACGCTGGTGCTGGAGCGCATTCGGAACACTCATGGCAATGATTTTAGGCATGCCTATTTTTTTCTGGCATGCGTTCAATGTGACCATCGCCAGCAGCGTTCCGCTTCTGTGTGGGGGATTCGGTTTGTGGACCGCCTATGTTCTCCACCAACCGGCAATCTTAGCCACCCGATCCCTTTTTCCTTCGCCGAAAACAGACGCAATCGATACCCTGGGCGAAAAACCGTACCCCGCACCATCCCGGCCGGTTGAACCGAGCAGCCTTGCAGCGAGCTTCTCCGATCCATCTTCTGGTAACGTTAATTCGCCGCTGACCGCCGAGAACGATAATGCCGTTTCGACGGAAATGACAATTGGTCGTTATGAAATTATCCGCTCCATTGGTCGAGGTGCCATGGGCGAGGTTTTTTTGGGTCGCGACCCCCATATCAATCGCCTGACAGCCGTTAAAACCGTTCGTTTCGAAGAACGTTTCGCCGACGATGACATCGAGCAAATCAAGGGAAAATTTTTCCGAGAAGCCGAAAGCGCGGGAACACTGTCGCATCCCCATATCGTCACCATCTACGATGCCGGGGAGGACGGGGATTGCGCCTATATCGCCATGGAGTTCCTGGAAGGATCGACCCTGCTGCGGTTTGCCCGGCGCAAACACCTGCTGCCGCTCAGAAGGCTCATCCGCTACATGGTGCAAGTCGCTGAAGCGCTGGATTACGCCCATTCCCAGGGCGTGACCCACCGAGATATCAAACCCGCCAATATCATGCTGATGCATTCCGGTCAGATTAAAATCACGGATTTCGGTATTGCCCACCTGGCCACCTCTTCCCAAACCCAAACCGGTGTCGTGAAAGGAACGCCATATTACATGTCGCCGGAGCAATTCTCCGGACAGAAGGTCGATGGCCGGTCCGATATCTTTTCATTGGGGACCACCATGTTTCAACTCCTCACCGGAACCCTGCCGTTCTATGCCGAAAGCCCGGCCCTGCTGATGAACCAGATTATGAACTTCCCCCATCCCAATCCGCGTGCCATCAACCCGCGTGTGATTCCGGCTGTTGTTGCCCTTGTGGATAAGGCGCTTGAGAAAGACCGGGCGAATCGCTACCAAACCGCTAAAGAACTGGCCCGGGATCTATGCCGGTTGGACAAACGCATCATGGCGGTGCTGCGCAAAGATCGCGCACGAAGCGTATCGGGGAAATGACATGCTCCCGCATTAAACCGCAGTCCCCTGCTGCACTTGATGAAACCCGTGGTGTGATCCTGCCTGTGAATGACGCGGAAAGGACGATCCGCATCGGTCTAACGCAGCGGCCCGACAGCTTGACTTGCCGGGGTTATCTGCTATAATTTTTTTTCGTACTTGCAGCATCTAAACCATTTGAGATCATTGTATAATCAATTGTGTAGCATTATTTCTTATCGCTGCCGGCGAGCGGCAAACCTTTTGGAATGGCCATGATTGTTATCGCATCTGCAGGTCTTTCCGATATCGGGCGGAAACGCCATTCCAATCAAGATGCTTTTTTGATGGATGACGCCCAAGGCCTTTATGTGGTGGCCGATGGCATGGGAGGGCATCAAGCAGGCGAAGTGGCGTCACAGATTGTGGTTGATTCGATTCATCAATACTATGCCGCCAGTCCGCCCGATGCCGATCAAGAGACGACCCGGCATGACCCTTCTTTATCACCGGATGCCAATCGTTTGCGTGAAGCCATCCACTACGCGAACCAAAAGGTTTACCAGGCCGCGGAGGACAATAAAGCCTACCAGGGCATGGGATCGACGTTAGCTGCAGTCCATTTCTCCCGGAACACGTTCATTGCCGCCAATGTTGGCGATAGTCCCATTTATCTCATTCATGAAAATGCGATTGAGACCCTTTCGGTGCCGCACACCCTGATGGCCGAACAACAGGAGTTTCATCCGGAAGACCAGACCCTCTTCAGTCCGGATCTACGGCATATGCTGACCCGGGGCATGGGCGTGGAGGACACCGTTCAGCCGGATATCTGTGAGTCCCCTTGTTTTAGCGGTGATCGTCTTGTCGTCTGTTCGGACGGCTTGAGCGGCAAAGTCACACCGGAAGAAATACGCGATGTGGTCGCCGCCCAGAGCGCCCCCGACGGTTGCCAAAAACTCATTGAAATGGCAAACCAGAGGGGCGGCGATGACAATATTACCGCCCTCATCTTGCATGTCCATACCGCCAACCCCCTTTTCCAACGGCTAAGTCATTGGTTCGGGCGATTGACGGGCAACAATTGATCGGGCCGCTGCAGGCCGACGGCCCTATTCCTTGAACCGAATGTATTGATGGTGTGCGTTATGGGAAATGTGTTTCATCTCGATTATGCTGACGCCGTAATTTTAGATGACTTAAGCGGGAAAGACCATTAAAAGGAAGAAATATGCCAACCATCACCCTCAAGTTTAAGAACAACACCATTGGAACCTATGATTTGCAATCGGGGCAGACACTCACCATCGGACGATTGGACGACAATGACATCGTCATCGAAAACCTGGCGGTTTCGGGCCGGCATGCCAAGATCGATACGGTTGGCGAAGGATATCTCCTGACGGATTTGCAAAGCAAAAACGGTTGTTTTGTGAATGAAAAACTCGTTGCCTCGCACTGGCTCAATCATGGTGACAAGGTGAGTATCGGCAAACACATCCTCAAGTTTACGTTCAAGGAAGGAGAGGTGCGCCCCCCCGCTCCGTCCGTCGATCAGCGGGATCAAACCATGGTGATGGATACCGGGCATTATCGCGACATGCTTTCCAAAAGCGGTGCGGACGGACGATTATCGTCCGAAAGCGGCAAACCGGTGGGGGTTTTGTCCTATCTTGCCGGCGGAGAGGGTGAATTCGAACTGGCGCGTAAATTGGTCAAAATCGGAAAAGACCCCAATAGTGACATCCATGTCAGCGGCCTCACCATCGGTCATACGACCGCCACCATCAGTAAACGCCCCAATGGCTATGTGTTGAGCTATGTTGCCGGCCTATCCAAACCCAAGGTCAACGGCAAGGCCGTCAAGCAGTCCGTTGCGCTGAATGAATTCGATGTCATTGAAATCGGGTCGCTTAAGCTCCAATTTTTCACCAAAGAATGACGGCTGCGCAGAATGCCCGAAATCGGCGTTACGCTTCGCCCCTCGTCAGTGTGACGTACGAGACGCACGCCCCCTTCCTCGTGCCTCACAAGCCTTGATCTCGAACATTTAGCGCAGCCGTCGGTGTATAACAAACTTATGAGTGCCCCCCGTTCCGGCATATAAATCGGAGGTCACCTTTTTATCGAGCCCTGTGGCGTGAAAATTGTTTTTTTACATTATCATCTCAAAGCAGGCGGCGTTACAACCGTTCTGCGCCATCAGATAGAGGCCCTCAAACATGATGCCGCATTGCTGGTGATCAGCGGTGAGCCGCCGCCGGAAAATTTTCCATGCAACGTCGTCTGCATCCCTGGTATCGGATATGCGGGCAAAGGCGATCTCACACAAAATGCCGGCCAGATTGCCGATCAGATCCTTCGTGCGGTTGAGCGGCACTTCGACGGCCCCTGTGACCTCCTCCACATTCATAATCCGCTTCTGGCCAAGAACCCTTTGTTGCCGGAAATCCTTCAAGCACTCCAACTCGCCGGTCTCAACCTGTTTCTACAGGTTCACGATTTCGCCGAAGACGGCCGCCCAGGTGCTTTTTACAAACAAACCGCCTATCCGCAAAACTGCCATTATGGGGTGATCAATCTAAGGGATTACCAAATTCTCATGAGCGCCGGGCTCCTGCCCGAGGGCCTGCATTACCTGCCCAATTGTGTGCGCCCCTTCGATGATGCATCGGACGCCCCGACGAGGTCCTATGGCCTCTATCCGGTGCGCGCCATACGGCGCAAAAACATCGGAGAAGCCATTCTCCTTTCACTTTTTCTCCCCGGCAAAGACGCGCTCTATATCACCCAGCCGCCCAACAGCGCGGTGGATTTTCCCAGCTACAACCACTGGCGGTCCTATGTCGCCTGTCACAACCTGCCGGTGCACTTCGAGATGGGAAAAGGCCGTAACTTCCATGATCTGGTTTCGGGTGCCAAGTGGGTTCTGACCACCAGCATTGCGGAAGGGTTCGGGTTCGCCTTTCTTGAACCCTGGACGGCCGGGAAGCGATTGACAGGACGGCATCTGCCGCAAGTTTGTCAGGATTTTGCAAACCATGGCATCCATTTGGAACATTTGTACCAAGGCATCCTGATACCGCAGAACTGGCTTGGGCGCCAACGGCTCCATGATCGCTTCCACGCCTGCCTTGACGCCAATCAGCGTGCATTCGCCCCCTTGTGGCCCGACAGTTGGATGACAGTGTTTCTGCATCAGCTGGAACAGGCAGAAACCATCGACTTTGGTATGCTGGATGAAGGGTTTCAGACCACCATCATCGATATGGTTCGGCAATTTCCAGCCCGGCGCAAGGCCCTTCTCGAGGGCAATCCTTTTCTTAATACCCTGTTTTCAATTGAAAATACATCCGATTTGACCGTAATGAACCGTGAGCGTGTGTTAGCGCATTATCCTCTCGGCCGCTATCGCGCCAAACTGCTCGAGACCTATGCCCGTATCTTGAAAAAACCGGTGCAACAGGCCATCGAACGCCGGGTGCTACTCGCCGGTTTTTTAAGTTTCGGTAATTTCAGTCTGTTGAAATGGGGTCCTTTTCATGCATGATTCCAGTTTTCGGCATCTTATCCACTATCTTGCCCCCATACCCAGTCGGTATCCTGCCGGCGGAAGACTGAACAAACCCATACGGGCGGCCATATTCGATATTTACGGAACCCTTTTCATCAGCGGCGCCGGTGGTATCGGTACACCCAAAACGGATGTGCCACTTGTCTCAGGGCTTGACGATGTCTTGCGTCAATATGGCATCGCTGCGTCACCGGATCGAATTTCAAAACGGTTGGTTCAATCGATCCAGGCCACGCACCACATTAAAAAAGAAAGGGGAATTCCCTATCCGGAAATCGAAATCGATGCGATTTGGCAGGACATCCTCAAGTGGCCGGATCGCAATCGCATTCGCGACTTTGCCATTGCATACGAATGGACGGTCAATCCAGCTTTTCCAATGCCCGGCCTGGATGACACGCTTCGCACGCTCCGGCACCGGGGCCTGAAGATGGGGATCATCTCCAACGCCCAGTTTTTTACCCCCCTCCTTTTTGAATGGTTTTTGGGCGCCCCCCCGGCCCATCTTGGGTTTGATGATGACCTGACGCTCTATTCCTTCCGGCACGGAGAAGCCAAACCCTCCCACAGCCTTTTTGAGATTTGTGCGAGTCGTCTCCTTGGTTTGGGATTTCCCCCGGAATCCGTTGTTTATATCGGCAATGACATGCTGAACGATATCGTACCGGCGGCCAACGCCGGGTGGCAGACGGCACTGTTTGCCGGTGACCGCCGATCCCTGCGATTGCGTCGAAACCGGGAAGAATGCCTGAAACGGCAACCTGACCTTGTGATAACGGATTTAAGACAATTGCTCGATTGGATCTGATGGTTGGCATTGCCGAATTCCTTTCCAAGGGCATCATATGAGCGTACCGCATCGAGGATGATGATCAATTGGCGGATTTTAGCTTTATTTACTTGCAAAACATGCCGGGTGGGCTATATATTTCCGAATTAATTTCAAAACCGGTCGCTGATTTCGGAACGTTCAGGAACCATACGGTATTTAAAGTGATTACATCATGTTGACATATGAAGAATGGCTCACGCTTTCCCGACGCAGCCCGAATTCTATCGTTAATGCCACTTCTGGTGACGCCCACCTGAATATGGCCTCCGGGCAAACACGAGGGCCGCGCATCGAACCACAATCCACCAAACGATAAATGCTTACTCAAATCGCGATTCTGATCATTTTGCTGTTTCTTTCCGGTTTTTTTTCTTCTGCTGAAACGGCGCTTTTTTCCATCAGCCAAACGAAAGCACGCCATCTGGCCAAAAGCGGCGGCCACGCCGGCACTCTGATAAGCCGGATGAAAGAGGATCCCCACCGCCTCCTGACAACCATTCTGATTGGCAACAATGTGGTCAATGTCGGGGCGGCATCCCTGGCGACATCCCTGGCCATCGGTACGTTTCCCGGCTATGCGGTAGGAATTGCCACCGGCATCATGACGTTCCTGATTCTGGTATTCGGCGAGGTTTTTCCCAAATCGATCGCCACCCGCAATAATATCCTCATTGCCCGCATCGCCATTTATCCGATTTACTGGCTCTCGATCCTGTTTTTTCCAGTGCTGATTTTTCTGAACTTCATTCCGTATTTAACCGGCAAGATAAAAAAATCGCCCCGGGTAACCGAAGAGGAACTCATGACGATTGTCGAAGCGGTTGAAGAAGAGGGACAGATCAAAGAGGAAGAAAAGGAACTGATTCACAACATCTTTGAATTCGACGATACCAATGCCTCCGAAATTATGACGCCTCGCGGCGACATGTTTGTCATTGATGCCGACGAGCCCCTGGATTTGAAAGCCATCCTGGCTTCAGGCTACACCCGTATTCCAGTATTCAAAGACGACATCGATCATATTATCGGCATCATCAATCTCAAGGACCTTTACTACAACTCCGTTACGTCTGATCAACCGATCGATGTCTATAAAATCATGCGGCCGCCCTATTTTGTGCCGGAACACAAAAAACTCGACAAATTGCTCCAGCAGTTTAAAAAGCGGCGCAATCACATGGCGGTCGTTGTGGACGAACACGGCGGTGTATCCGGTTTGATTACCCTCGAAGACGCCCTGGAAGAAATTGTGGGGGATATATCGGACGAGACCGATAAAGAGGAACAGCACATCATCAATACCCAACCCAAGGAATGGGTGGTGCTGGGAAAAACGGATATCGACGAAGTCAATCACGAGATTCCCATGAAAATTCCCGATTCCAAGGAATATGATACGTTTTCAGGTTATATCCTATATAAAATCGGACGCATTCCCCAGGAAAAAGAAGAAATTATCATCGATGATTTTCGCATCACGGTAAAAGAGGTGGACGGCGTCCGCATCAAAAAATATATTCTTCGCCAGGTGTGATGAATTCTATCCTCATTGCCACGGGGGCATCTTTGGCACATTCACACCGGCCGGTTACCGCCAAGCGCCGCCACCCCCTCCAAACGCCTTTCCGAACCGGGCTGCCATCACCCATCGGGCGAAAAGACCTTTTAGAGATCGCTTCTACTCTTTGACCCGCTCTACATATTGCCCCGTTCGTGTGTCGATGCGGATTTTTTCTCCCTCCTCGACAAAAGGCGGTACCTGCAGTTCGTAGCCGGTTTCCAGCGTTGCCGGTTTGGTGTCGCCCGAGGCGGTATCCCCTTTTACCCATGGATCCGCTTTCACGATGCGCAGGTCGATAAAAATCGGCAACGTCAATCCAATCGGGCGCCCGTTAAACAACAATACGCTGCAAACCGTATTCTCCTTGATCAGCGCCTGCGCCTCGCCGACCTGGTCTCCGGAAAGAAATTCCTGATCGTAGGTGGTGGTGTTCATGAAACAATAATTTTCGCCATCCTGGTATAGATATTCCATTTCCACTTCTTCCAGGCGGGCCGGTTCTAACTTGTCTCCGGAACGATAGGTCTTGTCGAACTGGGTACCGGTGACCATGTTTTTCAGTTTGCATTTATAGAGCGCCTGGCCTTTGCCCGGCTTGACGAATTCAAATTGGGTAATGATGTAGGGATCGCCGTCGATCTCAATTTTCAGGCCCTTTTTCAGTGATCCAGCGTCTATCATGGTGGTTCCTCCGTTGGTAACCCCGGGTCGGGGTCGCCTCACACAAGTGTTTTTTATGAATGCCTGCGACCCGCACGGGCGTCGGTATCGCGGGTGTCCGGGAGCGACGCGGCCGCCCGCCGGGTTTCTTCAACAAAACGCTTCAGGCGTTCCATATCTTTTTTAAATCGAATGGGTCGCCCCTGATGGTCCAGGCGATTGGTGCCGGTACAACTGTCGACGCCGGCCGGTTTGACAAAGCGAATGCCCTCGTAAACATTTTCCGGCGACAGCCCGCCGGCCAAAATGACCGGTATGGGCGATCGCTCCACCAGTTCCCTGGCCGTTTCCCAGTGGCACGTTTGGCCGGTGATGCCAACGAACCCTTCAACGGGCTGTGGTGAAAGATTGCCGCCGGTGGATAAAACCGTATCGGTCAGAAAGTAGTCACTGACCCCCTCAAACATCTCGGCTATCGGCAGGGTGCTCATGTCAGCATTCGACGCAGGACGTCCGATCGGAATGGACCGCATGATCGCAAGGCCCGGGTATCGCCTACGAATTTCTCGCTGCAGGGTTATCAAGCGCTGACAAAGCTGGATACCCGTGGATCCCAGTGACAGCATTTCACAAAAATGAACGATGTCCGGGCGGTAATAATCCAGCGTCTCGAATACGGTCTCGGGATTGTTGAACAGCGGTATCAGTGAGCTTTTTTTGCCACATTTTTGCACCATCCGCACGGTTTCACAAAGGACGGGCTGCTGCCATTCCGCCGCTGACAACACCACGCTCCCGACATGATCAATCCCGAGTGCGCAAATCGGTGCCACGTCACCAGGGTTCTGAATTTCGTAAATCTGTGTAATCACGTGTGCGGACTTCCCCGTCGGAGCGCTGCAGAAAAGCAGTGTCATGCGATCGAAAGGTCATCGTGGGGCGCGCTCGGACGGCCGCAACCCTATAATTCGGTTGACTTTTGGAGCGGTCTCTAACATATTCAGCCTGAATTCGCAAACCGGTCAAACACCCCTTATCCGGTTGCCGACATGCCCCAACCCGATGGCGCCTCGCTGAAGCGCCTTTTTTTAGAGGTAGACATGATCCTGATCATTGATTTCGGTTCCCAGTTCAATCAACTTATTGCCCGACGCGTGCGGGAGTGCCGGGTGTACTGCCAGATCGAACCGCCCACGATCACCTGCGAACAGGTCAAGGCCCTGAATCCCGAGGGTATTATCCTGTCCGGCGGCCCCTCCAGCATTTATGAGCCGCGCAGCCCGAAAATCGATCCCGCCATCCTCGAGCTCGGCATACCCGTTCTGGGGATCTGCTACGGTTTGCAATACATGGTTCACGTATTGGGAGGGACCGTTGCCCGCTCCGCCAAAAGAGAATACGGCTTTGCCGAATTCACCCTAAAAAAAGACGATGGCCTTTTCACCGGCCTTTCCGCCCAGACCACCTGCTGGATGAGTCACGGGGACGCCATCACCAAACTGCCGAAGGGCTTTCAGATTACTGGTTCGACGGAGAATACACGCATTGCCGCGGCCAGCGATCCCCGTCGTAAACTCTTCGGGTTGCAGTTCCACCCGGAAGTCGAACACACGCCCCGTGGCAAAAAGATGATCCGCAATTTTCTATCGGATATTTGCGGTTGTCGCATGTCCTGGAACATGACGTCTTTTGCCAATCAGACCATCGCGGAAATTCGCAACCGCGTCGGCGACAAAAAAGTTATTCTGGGGCTGAGTGGCGGTGTCGATTCCTCGGTAGCCGCCCTCCTGATCCATCGGGCCATCGGGAAAAACCTGACCTGTATTTTCGTGGACAACGGTTTGCTGCGAAAAGATGAGGCACAGAAACTAAAAGCCGTTTTCAAGCAGAATCTCGATATCAACATCCGATTTGTAAAAGCCTCCGGCCATTTTCTCAAAGCCCTCAAAGACGTTCGGGACCCCGAGCGTAAACGAAAAATCATCGGCAAGATCTTTATGGATGTGTTTGACGCTGAAGCCAAAAAAATAAAAAATGCCGAATTTCTGGCGCAGGGAACGCTGTACCCCGACATCATTGAATCCCAGAGCGCCTTTGGCGGTCCCACATCGGTCATCAAATCTCACCACAACGTGGGCGGGCTGCCTAAAAAAATGAAACTCAAGCTGGTTGAACCGTTGAAATTTCTCTTCAAGGACGAAGTCCGCAAACTGGGCAAAACCTTAGGCCTGCCGGAAGAAATGAACTGGCGCCAGCCCTTCCCGGGGCCCGGCCTGGCGATCCGCATTATCGGGGCCGTCACCCCGAAACGCTTGAAAATTTTACGGGAAGTGGATGATCTTCTGATGGCGGAAATCAAAGCGGCCGGCTACTATAAAAAACTCTGGCAATCCTTTGCCGTGTTGCTGCCCCTTAAAAGTGTAGGCGTTATGGGAGACAAACGGACCTATGAGAACATCGTTGCCATTCGGGCCGTCACCAGCAAAGATGCCATGACGGCGGATTGGGCCCGGCTGCCGCACAAATTACTCAACCGCATATCCAACCGCATCATCAACGAGGTCGATGGGGTCAACCGGGTCGTTTACGATATCAGCTCCAAACCGCCCGGCACCATCGAGTGGGAATAGACCATGAGCAATAAAGATACCGACAGTTTTCGATTGGGAACCTTCGAGGATTCGAAGGAGATCCTGCCAACCGAAGACAACGAGATTGTCGACCTGCAGATCAAGGCATTGAACCGGCGTTTCCGATGGCTCCTGGTCGTCTTGATCCTAGTCGTCGGCGGGTTGTTTGCCGCCGGTTATATTGATCTGAAAAATCGGTTTTCAGTTCAAAAAACCAGCGGCATTCGTGAAATTCACAACATTTCCGCCATTCTTGAGGATCGCCTGAACGAATTGCAGAAGCGCCTGGACGACGTTGATACAACGATAGCGAAAGAAACGGCCGCGTTGGACCAAAAAACCGTCGTCCTGCAAAAAGATTTGGCCGCCCTCCGACAACGGTTGGAAGCACTTGATTTGTCCGGTGCCGTAAAGAAGGAACAACAGGCCTTTCTGCAAACGGTGCGGAAAGATCTTGAACCGCTGGATAAAAAAATGGCCGCCATCCAGTCCGATTTGGCAGGCGTCGAAAAAAAGCTGTCGGCCCAAGTGGCGCCGCTCGCCACGGGACTGACGCAGAATACACAAGCCATCGAAACACTCCGAGCGCGCTTTGGTCCGGCTTCGGGCGAATTGGTGAACAAGGACCAGATGGATCTCGAACTGCTCAAGATCAAGAAAGCCTATCGCCAAAATTTGGCAGCTGAAATTTCCGGGCTGGAAAAGCAGATCAGGCTTCTGGTCGAGCGGCTGGAACGGCTTGAAATCTCACCGCCCGCCAGCACCTCGCGGCAGACGCCCTCCGGTACGCCCCAAACCGGATCGAATGCACCCGCCGGGAATGCCGGCATACAGGAGCAGAATCTTCCCTGAATGGACCGTGACCATCTCAACACGCTGTTAAACGCCGTTGCCCGTCATCAATTGTCCGTGGACGAGGCGACCGAGCAGTTGTCACGCCTGAGCTACGAAGATGTTTCGTTTGCGCACATCGATCACCATCGCTCCCTGCGCAAAGGCTTCCCGGAAGTCATTTATGGGGAGGGCAAAACCGTTCAGCAGATCATCACGCTTTTAGAACGCATGATGGGGCAGGAAAGCGTGGTGTTGGCCACACGGATTTCGCCCGAAAAAGCGAAACCGATCATGCGCGCGATCCCCGATTGCCACTATGACGAAGACGCCCGCATGATCACGTGGGGGCAGCCGTCATCCAAAACCGCGGTGCGGGGTGCCATCCTGGTCGTTTCGGCGGGCACATCCGATATTCCGGTGGCACGCGAAGCCATCCTTACCGCGGAAGCGATGGGAAACCCCGTCCGTTCGATTTTCGATGTCGGTGTTGCCGGCCTGCACCGGCTGCTGGCCCATCGGGAGGCCCTTGAAACCGCTTCCGTGCTGGTTGTCGTGGCGGGTATGGAGGGTGCCCTGCCAAGTGTCGTCGGCGGCATGGTCAACCGCCCGGTTATCGCCGTGCCGACCAGCGTGGGCTATGGTACCAGCCTGGGGGGACTTGCCGCCCTGCTGTCCATGTTAAACAGCTGCAGTTCCAATGTCGCCGTGGTCAACATCGATAACGGTTTTGGCGCCGGTTACATGGCCGCTATGATCAATCGCCAATAACCCGATATCCATCCGCACCAATCGCGCCAGCGGCCTTCAGGCGGGATCCTCTTCAGCGACCATCCTCCGATGGTCAAAATAGCGGACAACGGCTGCCGTGTAGGCACGACGCAACGCGACGACCTCATTGCGGCAGAGCGGGTTGTCGCCAATCGCGTTTAATCTTCTGACAATGTCGGCCATCCCCGTCTCGGATGACCCTGCCATGGTTTCCAGTGCCGGTCCGGCCGTATGTTTCATCATCCGACCAAACGCCCCACGCGTTCACCGGCATCCAAAATTTCCCGGATACGGATGCCGTATTTATCGTTTTCAACCAACACCTCGCCTTTGGCAATCAAACGGTTATTGGCACGTATATCCAGTGTTTCCCCCTCCAGATTGGAAAGAACGATCGCCGATCCTTTTCCGAGGCCCAGAATGTTTTTGATGTTCATTTTGGTCCTTCCCAATTCAACACTGATGTGAACGGGAATATCCTTTATAAATCCCATACTATCGAGCAAAGACGCTTCCGGTGTTCCGCCGGGATCCGCATCCACCTCCGATGAAGAAGCGTCCACGGCAGGAGGCGGCGTGGCCGGAGGTGCCACGGTGGCGGCACTGTTGGCCTTTGCCGTTGTCGCCGGCCCGGTCTCAGCCGCCTCTTCATTCGTTTTGGCTGCCGCCAGAAGCGCCTGAATCCCCGCATCATCCAGCTGTTGGCTGCCACCGGTGGTTTCGGCAGGCGGCGTTGCCACCGGTTCCGAGGGTTGATTTTCATCCGGATCGCCTGCCGCGGCGATCATTTTTTGAATCGCATCGTCGTCTAACGGCTGCGCAGCGCTGCTTTCTTCAGGCGGAGTCGGCTGCTCGGGTTGAACTGGTTCCGGTTCGTCGATTTTAACGCATACTTCAACCACAATGTCATGGTCGTTCAACTTAAACGCAAAGCGCTCGTATCGATCCATATTCAGGATTTCGATGTTGAAATCCAACCCTACGGTCAAGGAGGGTGTCGAAATCTGGCACTCCAATCCCGTATCGCAAAATGCCGCTTTTAAATTCCCGCCAAGGATGTTGGTCATTTCTCCGATGACATCTTTGACGCTATCGATATCCTGAACTTCATCCAGATCCTGCCCGAGCATACCGGCCGTGATCATGCGCCCAAAGGTTTTGGAAACCTGGAATTGGATGCTGCCGTGCACGCCACCGGCAAAGTCAACAGCCCCCATTACTCTGAAATCGTCAGTATTTTTAAATGGTTCACGATCTGAAAGATCAACATCGAGCGACAGCATGGTATCGAAGAGTTCGATGATGGTATCACCCACCGACGAAATGATATCCAAGCGTTGGAATTTGGAGATATCGATTTTTTTGAGTTTCAGAATGGAGTGCAGATCGGTCTCATCCTCCATCACGAATTTTACAGCGATTTCGACCTGGATGGTCTCTTCTCCATATGAAAAAAGGAATCGTTCGTAGCGCTCCATGTGGAGCGTTTGAATCTGGAAGTTATTTCCGGTGGTAATGGATGGTGTTGAAATTTCGCAGGCCAAACCGGTATCGCAAAAATTGGATTTCAGACCGCCGGCAATAATGTTGCATACTTCCCGCAACACATCTTTGACTTCTTCGTCGCCTTCAATGTCATCGATCTCCATGCCCAGCATACCGGCCGTCATCATTTGCGCCATGGCCTTTGACACGCGGATATTGGCGCTGCCGTTGACTTTGCCCGCAAAACTGACAAACCCGACCATGACGATCTCATCGTTGTCGGCGATGCCGGTGTCCTCATCGCAGGCCGTTATCTCCATCGAAAGCATGGTGTCGAACAAATCGACGACCGATTCACGGACGGCTAAAATGATATCATGATTCGGATCCTGAGACATAAGGCAACACGCTCCGTTCTGGTTTCTAACAATAGGAGAATTATTGACCAATTGTTGGGGCCCTGGTCAATTTTGTCATGCTAAAAACTTGCAAGATGGGTGCCACTGAATCGCGGCCGGCCGCCCGCCGCCAACCTGCCGGTTCTGCACGGCATGCCCGCGGGAAAGGTGCCTTGCTCAGGTCACTCCCGGTGCAAAACATCGCATCAGACTGAAAAATCGCGCCGGAATTTTGACAACTGTCAGAAAGACAACAGGGAAGACCGCCTCAGGTACGCGGTGCAAAATGCAGACATGCCACGCCGGGGGTGCTGCGGATCACTTCCAGACAGGGGGGACGTTGGCTCTTAAATCCCATCGCCCGACAGCCGTACGGATGCCGGGACTCCCAGGTGACATAGTAGTGGCGGCATCCCCGGCATTGGGGACGGCCATGTTTGAGCGGTTTGGTTAAACGCATAGGGCATCACGATGGGTACCACACAGGCACCCTCTGTGGGGTGTGGTGACGGCGGCGCGGGGATTTCGCATCACGGCTGGATCTTGACTTCCAGCCCCATGCTGTTCAACATTTCCCAGGCCCGGTCATAGTCGTCCCCGCGGCGTTGTGATGAGGCGACCACAATGGCCTGGATGACATCGTCACTCATACCGGACTGCTTTAACGCGATGAGATCCTGAACCGATGACATATTCACGGGCTTGACCGCACGGCCATAGATAATAGGCTTCGCCTGACGCATGAAGGATCGCTCCGTCACCAGGATTTCCACGGTTTGATCCGTCATTCCGGCTTCTTTGAGCGCAATCAGTTCCTCCACCGTGAAGGCGGCGGTCTCGATCACCTTCTCCCGCGCCACGGCCTGGATCACCCGGTCGCTGTAGCCAGCCTTTTTCAGCGCCACCAACGCTGTGGAGGACATTGCCGAAATCTCGTGATGGCCGAGGAAAACGATCAAGATGCAGATCATCACCGCCGTTATCATTCGATTCATCCGGTTCATCGCAAGAAATCCATCAAGGTGGGTTGAATAATTTTAGCCGCAGCGTTCAAGGCCAGTTCATAGGCCAGTTCCTGGTTGTTAAAATCGATGACTGTCTCTTCGATATTGGCCTTTTCCGTACTGTCCATCATCTCTTCGAACGTAAGCTTCAATTTGGCCGTCTGCTGCTCCACGAGTTGAAGCTGCTGATATCTGGCCCCGCTTTCGGCCCGCAC
This sequence comes from Desulfobacteraceae bacterium, assembly GCA_014237395.1. Classification (GTDB taxonomy): domain Bacteria; phylum Desulfobacterota; class Desulfobacteria; order Desulfobacterales; family UBA5852; genus JABZFP01. The sequence continues at coordinate 30,346 of JABZFP010000037.1, forward strand.
CATCTGAACCTGATCCTGAGCCTGCTCGAAGCGGCCGATCTGGTCGTGAATCAGGGCCACATCGTCCGTTTGCAAACCGACGATCAACTGGTCGAGGGCATCGAAAACATCTTCCGCGCCCTGAAAGATACGGCTTCCGTCCGCTTCGAGCTGCATCTCCATATTGTCGGCGGTCATGACACTATAGTACCCGTTGTCACCATTGTAAGTGCCATCCGATGCAAACGGCGGCGTCAAGGTTTGGAAGCCTGCAAAGACATAGACATTGCCCATTTTCGAGTTGCTCATTTGCAGCATCTGTTCGCGGATATTCTGGACACTGGTGATGGCCGCTTCACGATCCATAGATTCCGAAGCAAACTGGTTGACGGCCCAATTCTTGGCATCCACCATCAGTTCTTCAACACCCTCCAGGGTTGTTTCGATAAACTCGGTCCGGTTTTTTGCGTTCTGGATATTGCGGTCATACTGGCCGAGCTGAGTAAGTGTCTTGCGATAATCCAAAACTTTGCCATAGCCTAATGGGTCATCGGAAGGCCGGTTGATGCGCTTGCCCGAAGCCATGGTCTCCTGTTTCTTGGCCAGTTGTTCGGCCTGGCGAAACAGGTTCCGTTTTACCGTGGCCGTCATCATGCTGTTTGTGACGCGCATGGGTTCCTCCTTTAACAGGCGGCGGTTTTCTTCCGTCGCAAATTCCTTTGGACGCCCATCAATGGTCGTCCGCCGGTGGTTAGACCATATTCAGTACCGTATTGAGCATATCGTCAACCGTGGTGATGAGCTTGGCCGCGGCCTCATAGGCATGTTGAAATTTGACCAGATTGATCATCTCTTCGTCCAGGGACACCCCCGACACCGATTCCCGATAGTTTTCAAGATGGGTCACCATGGCATCTTCATATTCATGATTGGCAGCGGCATTACGCACATCATTCCCAACGCCGCTGGCCAAGGCGCTGTAATAATTATCGAAGGTCGTACTTGCGCCGTTCATGGTCAGTTGCCCCTGCAGATTGGCCATGGCCACGGCATTGCGGTTATCCCCCGGCACGGTTGCCGCCGTTGCCGCAGCGGCAATGCGGTTCACATCCAATACAATGGCCGCGTCCACCGTCATGGTGGCCGCCGTGGTGCCCGCAAAGAAATCCTGACCGGTTACCGGGGATCCGGTCAGCGGATCGCTGGCCATGCCAAAACCGCTCTGGTGAATCGCGTTGACTTCGGTCATGATGGACCCAGCCAGGGCGTCCAGCCGATCCAGGTAATCCTGGGCGTAACCGTCGCGAACGTCCAGCCAGCCTTTCAACTCTCCGCCACCGATACTGGCCGTAATATCGACAGCGGTGCCGCTCCGATCCATCCAGACCACGTCCTGCAGGCCGCTGGCATTGGTAACGGTGGACAGGGTATAGGCATGCGGGCTTTGCACCAAAGGATGGCCGCCGCCGATCAATACCGTGACCTGGCCCTGATCGTTCTCATACGTGTTCGTCTCGATCAGCCCAGACAGTTCCTTGAGCAGTTGTTCCCGCTGGTCCCGATAGTCATTGGAATTCTGGCCGGCGATTTCCACCTGGCTGATCTTATCATTCAAATCGACAATCTGGCGGGATAGTCCATTGATTTCGTCCAGCGTGCCGGCAATCGTCCGATCATAATCCAATTGGATCTGCTGCAGGTTTTCGGACATGGTGTTGAAGGTACGCGCCAGTGTTTCACTGCGGGAAAGAAGCGCCGTGCGCTCCGGGTAGCCGGAAGGATTGTTGACCAAATCCTGCCAGGCCGACCAGAATTCCCCCATGGCCTGCTCCAGTCCGACACCGGAACTCTCATTGAAGATCAGTTCGATCCGTTCCAGTCCGCTTTCCGTGGCTTCCCATTGGCCCAGCTTGGCATTTTCGCCATTGATCTGGCCGCCGATAAAGCCATCATAGATGCGCTGAATTTCCGCCGCCTTCACACCGGTCCCCATCTGGCCCGGTTGAAAATTAATCGGTGCGCTGGGCTCCATGACAACCCGTTGCCGTGAATAGCCGGGCGTGTTCACGTTGGCAATATTCTGCCCCGTCACATCGATGGCTTTCTGCTGCGTCAGCAGGGATCGGGTTGCCGTGCTCAGTATTCCGTAAATGTCCGGCATAGTTCACCACCTTTGGTCTGGATTACGATGCATTCCCATTGCGCGACAACGCCGTAAAAATCGCTTTGGGTATCTTGGGCAGCGGCAGAATCTCATCGACCCCCCCCAATTTGATGGCCTCTTTGGGCATACCGAAGACAACACAACTCTGTTCGTCCTGGGCCATATTGTAGGCGCCACTTTGCTGCATGGCCAGCATGCCCTTGGCGCCATCCGCCCCCATCCCCGTCAGAATGACGCCCACCGCATTACGCCCGGCATGTTTGGCGACGGAATGGAACATGACATCCACACTGGGCCTTTGGTAATGGACACGCGGGCCGCCTTTGATATGAACCAGATAGTTTCCGCCGCTGCGATGAAGCACCATGTGACGGTTGCCGGGGGCAATCAACGCCAAGCCGGGGACCACATGGTCCTTATCCCTGGCTTCACGGACTTCCATCGGACAAATGCTGTTGAGCCGTTCGGCAAACGTCTTGGTGAAGGTCTCCGGCATGTGCTGCACAATGATCGTCCCGGGCGTTCCGGCCGGCATGGCACTGAGAACGGCCTCAATGGCTTTGGTGCCGCCGGTGGACGCACCGATGGCGATCACCTGATGGGTGGTCTTGGTCAAAAGACCGCTTGAGAGCGTCACTTTCTCCCGGGGTCCCGCATCGACGGCAGCCGGCAGAGCACTGATGCGTGCTTTGGCGGCTGCACGGATGGCCTGCACCAGCTGGCGGGATACATCCTGGGTGGAATACGCCGAGCCGGCTTTACACAAGACATCCACCGCGCCCAGATCGAGGGCTTTAATGGCAGTTTCGCTGTTGCGCGGCGTGAGGGAGCTGAGGACGATCACCGGGAGGGGGTAATGTTTCATGAGTTTGGACAGAAACGACAACCCATCCATGCGGGGCATTTCCAGATCCAGCGTAATGACGTCCGGTTTCAGCTTAACGATCTTATCCCGCGCGACATAGGGATCGACAGCCGTACCGACGATGTCGATATCTTCATACCGCGACAATTCGTCACTCAATATTTTGCGCACAACGGCGGAATCGTCTACAATCAGTACCTTGATCATTGTTCTTCTCTGCGGCCTTTATAAATCATGGGTTCGATTCGTCATCAGATGTCCAAGCGCATATACAGCTGGCAGCCACCATCATCCAGACTCAAGAGGGCGGATGCATATCCCCGGGGGTCGGTCTTGATTTGATCCAACAGCGAGCGGGCAGCACCGGCGTCCAGAATCTTCGGGGGCTGGATATCGTAAACCGCCTCGGTGCCACCGATACGGGGCAGCAAATTGCCGCAGATAACGTTGAGGGCCTCGCGCAAGGCATCGCGCTGCTGGTCTTCCGGCGGCACCTCGTCTTCTTCCATACCGAGCATGTTGGACGTGAGTTCGGGCATGGCGGCATTGGATATAATTAGCAATAGTTCCCCCTGCGATGGCCCGCTGAATTCGACATAACAGCCGGTTGCCGCTTCTCCCCAAATGGCCTCAGGGTCCGTGTCGTCCGGAAAACTGAAAATAAAGGCCAGTTGTTCCAGCGTTTGAGCGGCGATTTCCATCAATAGGTCAGAATGCTCCTGATTCATCGCTGTCTCCTATGCCTGTAATCCCCGTGAGGTCCTGGATGGCGTCCCTGATAATCTCAGGCGTAAACGGTTTGTGGATAAACGTAACCCCTTTCTTTTCAAGCCGCTGGATGCGTGTCGCACTGCCTTCGGTCGAAATCACGATCGTGGGCAAGGCGGACAACTCCGGGTCGGCTTTCATCTGGTCAATCATCTCTTCGCCGTTCATGATCGGCATATTGATGTCGGCCACAACCAGATCGACCCAGTTTTCCCGGGCGGCATCCAGTCCTTCTTTACCATTGCCGGCCTGATAGACGTCGCCCAGGTCCAGACCGCTCATCCGGATGGTTTTGATGATCATCGCCCTCATGACGCTGCTGTCATCGACGATTAAAACATTGAGTGGCATATCAGTACCTCGTTACACGTTTTCCGTTACACGGTTAATCCGCTGAGAATACGTCGGACAATTCTTCGGCCAACTGCAAGGTCTGGCTCGCAACATGCTCGAGATGAAACGGTTTCAGCCCCAAGCGACGGGTAACGGTCGGTGACGGCTCGTACTGCAGGCCCTCCCGCCCTACCCCGATCCCCATCATCAAACATAGCACGTTGGCAACATGGACGATGTCCGTGGTGCGCCTGGATTCCGCCGCAGCATCCGGGTCATGATGCCATTGCACGGCATGGACAAGATCGTCCGGAAGCGACCAGTGGGAAAGAATCCGCGCACCGATTTCAGCGTGATCGGTGCCGAGCACTTGCTTTTCGGCAATTTCAAACGATACATCGGTTCCCGCGGCCGCGTCGATCGCGGCAAGGTCTTCCTGGATAAACTGCCCTAAAATGAGCTTACCCACATCATGCAGCAATGCCGCTGTAAAAATATCGTCGGTTCCGGTCAGCTTCAACTCGCGGCTCAGCCCTTCCGCCGCAACGGAAACCGCGATGGAGTGCCGCCAGAGTTCACCGGCCGGCAGGTCATAACCGGGAATCGCCCCGTCCATCACGGCACCGACAAAAGATGTCATGACGAGCTGTTTTATCTTGTTCATGCCCAGGAGCATGACCGCCCGCTTGATGGAGCCGACCTTGGTCGGCAGACCGATATAGGCCGAATTGGTCAGCTTGAGCACATTGGCCGTCAAACCCGGATCGATGCGTAAAACCGCTTCGATTTCTCCGACCGGTGTCTCGCTATTCTCCAACAATGCCAACAATTTGACAGCGGAACCGGGGATGCTGGGAAAGGTATCGATCTTGGACATGATTTTATCCAAATAATCAGATTTCATAGCAGACTCACTGACCCGTTGCTGGAAATTTTGATCTCGCCCGTGGTGACATCAAAATGAACCGTGCGGCCGGATGGTCCGCCGACATCATCGGCGTCCAGCAGCACGTTGTTCTTCCAGAGCAGCTTCTTTAAAACGGTGAAATTACGTTCTCCGATCTTGAAAATCTCATTTTTACCCAGGGGCTGGCCACACCCGGCCGCTTTGACCACCAGGCGACTTTTTTCGCCGCCGATGCGGTAAATTTCCTTGAACAGTTTCGGCACACCGATATCGACGAACATGAAGGGATTACTGGCCGCCTTTTCAGGATTGATTTTCGAAAGCGGCAGCATGGCGTGCAGCAGCCCGCCTACCTGGGCCTGGGGATCATAGACCATCAGTCCGAGGCAACTGCCCAGAGCATGTGTCACCAGGACATCGCCCTTTTTCCCCAGTTTCATATCGGCTACGACAACGACGTGTTTCATTTAGGCCATCCAAACACTATTCGATCTAGCGTTTCTTGTAGATTGCAGGCTTCATATAGGTAAAATCATGGCGAATCCCCGACAAGCCTTCGGAATGTCCGACGAACAGATAGCCGCCGGTATCAAGCAAGTCCCAGAACCGGTTGACCAGTCGCTGCTGGGTCGGGCGGTCGAAATAAATCATGACATTCCGGCAGAAAATGACATTGAAGGGGCCTTTCATGGGCCACGCCTGCATCAGATTCAACGGGGCCAGCCGCACCAGTTTGCGCAGTTCCGAACGCACGCGATAGCGTTGTTCCGTGCCATCCAGGGTACGTTTAAAATATTTTTGGACATAGGCCTGCGGAATGCCGTCCAAACGCTCTTTGGAATAGATGCCCTTCCTTGCGGTTTCGAGCATCTGGTTGGAAATATCGGTCGAAAGAATCAGAGCATCCTTTTGATCGATCGCCGGAATTGCTTCACGCAACACCATGGCCAGTGTATACGGTTCCTCTCCCGAGGAGCAGGCGGCACTCCAGAACCGCAACCGACGGTGCGTAAAGGCGGGCAGGATCTCCTCGGTCAGATAATCGAAATGGGCCGACTCGCGAAAGAAGCTGGTTTTATTGGTCGTCATGACATCGATCAATGTGTCGATCTCATCCCGCCCCTTATCGCTGCTGATCAAATCCATGTATTCCTTCACACTGCGGATCTGCAAGGCCCGGAGGCGCTTCAGAAGACGGGCGCGAACCAGCGCTTCTTTTCCGGATTTCAGGCTGATGCCGCACTGGTCATAGATGATCCGGCTGATTTCCTGGAATTGACTTCGATCGAGTTCGGCCGTCAATAACGTCATGGTTCTGTTCTCTCCGTTTCAGACAAGGCAATCTTATGCAACGGCTTGCAGCGGCGGCAGTTCAATCTGGCGTTTGTCTTTGGACCCGTCATGGCCGTCACGGCTGGCATAGCGCATCAGGCTCCCCACATCCAGGATCAGGCCGACGCGACCGTTCGGCATGATGGCACTGCCGGATATGCCCGGAATATGGCGCATGGTTTCACCCAGGGTTTTGATCACGACCTGTTGCCGGCCAATCAATTCGTGAATCACCAGTCCGGCCTTGTGATGCTCATCTTCAACGATAACCACCAGCATGTGATCGTCGTCCACGTCCTCTCCCCCCAGGCCGTAAAGATCGACCAGCCGGACCAAAGGAATGAGTTTGCCTTGCACCGCTATCATTTCACCGCGGCCGTAAACCGTTGAAACATCTTCCGGCTCCGGTTTAATCGATTTGATAATGGAAACGGTTGGGATGACGTAGGTTTCTTCCCCGACCCGCACCACCATGCCGTCGATGATGGCCAGCGTCAGCGGCAGTCCCATCTTAAAGGTGCTGCCGACCCCTTTGACCGAATGGATCTCGACCTGACCGCGAAGGGATTCGATATTTTTGCGAACAACGTCCATGCCCACACCGCGCCCCGACACGTCGGTTACGACCGCAGCCGTGGAGAACCCCGGCTCGAAGACCAGATTGAAAATTTCCCGGTCGCTCAGTGCCGCTCCGTCACTGATCAATCCATTTTGAATCGCTTTCTTCAGGATGACGTCCCGATCGAGACCTTTGCCGTCGTCTTGAATTTCCACCACCACGTTGCCGGCTGAATGGTAGGCAGCCAATTTGACCTGTCCGGTCTCGTTTTTACCCTTCTCCTGACGCATCTCGGGAGACTCGATGCCGTGATCGACCGCATTGCGAATCATGTGAACCAGGGGATCGTTGATGACGTCCACAAGGTTGCGATCGATTTCCGTTTCTTCCCCCTCGGTAATCAGGTGAACTTGTTTGCCGGTCTTGCGGGCCACATCCCGCACCAGGCGGGTCATTTTGCTGAACGTCGCTTTGAGCGGCACCATCCGAAGCGACATGCTCATATCCTGGAGCTCACGCACGATTTTGGTCGTATGGCTTATTTTCTTGATCAGATCATGGTTGTTGCCATTGATCACGGTATCGTCCTGGGCCACCATGGAGTGCGCAATCACCAGCTCACCAACCATGTCGATCAGGCGATCCAAGCGACTGGTACTGACCCGTACCGAGCTGTCCACGACATTCTGCGGATTCTTGATGCGCTGCTGGGCCCTGAGGGCCTGCCCGACATCCTTAGCCGAGGCCTGATGCGTCCGAACCATTTTTACACCGATGGGGTCCGCACCGTCTTCCCGGGCCGCCTGTTCGATCTGCTCGCGGGTCGCCGTGCCTTGCGCCACCAGGATGTCGCCGACCCGGGGAGATGTAACCGCCGATTCGACATCCTCACGCGTTACTTTTCCCTGAGCCACAAGCAGGTCTCCGACCCGAGGCGCGGCAGCATCATGGCTGTCCTCGGAAACGCCGGCCGCTTCCGGTGCAGATAATATTTTCAGGAGCTCGTTGTACCCCGCCGGTTTCATCAGCGGACCACCGCCAAGCGCTTCCTGAACACTTTCGATGAGCGCCTTGAGCATGTCCAGTGCGCGCAGAGACAAGTCGGCGTACCCGCCCGTATAGCGGATTTCGCGGTCCCGTACCCGGCTCAAAAGGCTTTCGGCATGGTGTCCCATGTCGGCAATAATGGCCAGCTCGAGAAAGGCCGAGGTTCCCTTGATCGTATGAAAGGCCCTGAACACCATGCCGACCGCATCCATGTCGTCCGGATCGGTTTCAAGTTTGAGCAAGGCCTCTTCGGCTTGCGCAATCAGATCACTGCCTTCTTCGATAAACTCACCGATCAATTCAAAGTCCGGATCCTCCGGCATACAATCCGCGGCATCCTCCCCCGAGACATCACTGGCGCCGGTCATTTCGGTGTCACACGGCTTTTCGGCGGCGGGGGCTGAAGGCGCCGGTGCCGCTTCCAGCGTCTCTTGCAATTCGCCGTCCGGCTCCGTCTGTGGTGCCATCGCAGCCGCCTCAAACTTGGTTCCATCAATTAAAAGATCCATCGCGGATTGAAGGCTTTGCCCGAAGGTTTCGGCAAACGCTTCCGAAAAGGGGTGGCCGTTTTCCAGCATTTCCGACAACCGGGTCCGGGCTTCCCGCAGCTGCAATTGAACCGCCTCCGGGTAGTCTTCTGCGGCGCTGATTCTCTCCAAAGCCGTATGGACGGCCTGCCATTCCATGCGGTTGTCCCCATCGATCTGAACCAGCATGGCTGCGAGGTCGTCTAAGGTAACCGGGGCCTCGGCCATCACCGAATCATTCCGAGGCGGGTGTTCCGTCACCTCCGTCACCCCAACGTTGTGCAACAGGTCTTCCAGTGTATCGACCGCCTGCTGAACGATCGCCTTACGATCAGGTCCGCTCTCCAGGTAATGCACGGCCGCCGCAAAGCCATCTGCAAGGCCGTCGATGAGTGCCAGATAATCGCTTAGCGACTTCTGGGCGATGGCTTCGATCCCTCTTCGGCACTGTGACAGCAACCCCAGCAATGGCTTCATCTGCTTGGGAATCTCCGCCTCCACCATCGCCAGCTGCTTGGCGAAACCACTCCAGGCTTCGCGATCATTCAGACTGAGGCTGTCAAGATTCTCAACAAATTGGTTCAACTGCGGAATGACTTTAGATCCTGTTTTGGTCATGATTATCGGCCCAAATCTATGTCTGAGTTATAAGAAAATAGCGCTGAATTCATACCGCTCCCGATAGCATCCGGCCAATTCGACCCTCACTTTGGAAGCGGCCGGACGCGTGGTAAACCTGGTTCGGGTGCGAGAGGGTTGTCAGGAGCTTGATGGAACCATTCACAAACTGAAGCGCCTGGAGACAAAGCGAACGATTTCGTTCGGATTCGACTTGAATCTCATCGATCAACGCTTGCAATTGTTTCCCGCGGTGTATCGTCTCCGCAGCGAACGGCGCGTCAATCTGCTCGCTTAAACGGGTAATCGTCAGAGGCTCTGATGCCATTCCAAGCCGTTCGGCGATGTCATCGCAGACTTGCCGCCGTTTAAGTTCTTCGTTACGAATTTTTTGAAGAAGGCCTTCTTTTTCCATGACGACGGCGTTGAGTTCTTCAAGCTCGGACGATAGAATGGCATGTCGTTCGACAAGGAAAAGATCCAACAGTTTGCGATAGAGATTCAGTTGTCGGTCAATGCAATCGTTGAGAGACTTCAGCAAGGTTTCCATTCCATTCTCCATGCAAATCGGAGCATCGCAAACCGCTTTGACCTTTAATTAAAAAAATCATTGTTGAGCGCCATATCCCGCATCATGCGCTCTGCGATTTGATTGCCGTCGATTTTATAGACGCCCTTGTCGATCTGGAGGCGCAGGTTCGCCACCTTGGGCTCGTTAACGTCCGGTAATTCATCCAGCAGTTGTCGGGCCTCCTGGATTTCCCGGGCCTTGGGGGAGAGGACCACTTTATCCACCGGCGCGCTGTCACCGGACACGACCGATGATTGCTCCTGGGCGCCGGGGGCATCTTTGGTTCTCTGGGCATAGGCCTCAAAATTGATGTGGACACTGCTGTCGTTGATTTTCATACATGGCCTCCAGCTGTGGATCCGTAAAAAGTCAATGGATCCGAGGACTAAGGGTTCTGATCGGCGGCATCTTCCGCACATGACGGTCACCGCCGTCATCGGAAGCATCTAAATCCGCAAGGTGATTATCGGTCACCCTCCGCTGGAGCTTTAGGTATTTATCAATACCGCGTTTTGATGACAGGTTCTGTGGTGGCATAGCCCGCCAATTTGTTTCGCATCTGATTGGCCAAGCCAATGCCGCTCTGACCATGGGCCATGTTTTCGGCAACGTGCTGATCGAGCATCGAAGTATAAATTTCCTCGGCGCGGCCGCCGTTGAACAACTCCGACTCCGGCACGCTGGCTCGCATGGTTTTGAAAAGCTGCTGCACAAAGATGGCCTCAAAGTCACCACACGCTTTGTCCAAACGGTCACGGTCTTTCGATGCGGCCACGGTGTTGTGCCCTTTTACCTGGCTACCGCTGCGGATTTCGTTGATCATTCCCGCCGATGGCAAAGCACGCAAGATGTCATCCATCGTTTCACCTCGTTAGTGCCCATCCAGAAATCGGCAAATTTGGTTGAGATCAAGGCGCGCAAAAAATTTAACCGCAGGCATATGGTTGATATTCTGAGGATTGAATTTTTCGTGCAACGCCGATATCGGGCAAATTGGTCATTTATGGATGGACACTCGTTATATGATTTGCAGTTCGGCCTGAAGCGCACCTGCCGCCTTCAGCGCCTGGAAAATGGCGATCAAATCGCGGGGAGACACCCCCAGCGCATTCAATGCCCGGACAACCTCCCCGATGCTGACGCCGGACTCCACGAGAAACAGCGGATTGCTGCCTTCCTGGACGACCAAGTCGCGATCCGACGTCACGACGGTCTGCCCTCCGCGGGAAAATGGCAACGGCTGTGACACATTATCCTGTCGATTGACTTGAATGCTCAAGTTACCGTGGGCAATGGCGATCGTAGCGATACGCACGTTTTCGCCCATGATGACGGTCCCCGTGCGCTCGTTGATAATGATCTTGGACACCATATCCGGGGTAACACCGATGTTCTCGATCAACGCCACTAATTCCACGCTGCGCCCCCGGTACAGGTCCGGCACTTTCACCTCGATGGTTCCCGCATCCGGCGCACTTGCCAGGGCGTCGCCAAAAGCGGCGTTGATGGCCTGCGCCATCCGTGTTGCCGTTGTGAAATCCGGGGCATGCAGCGCCAATGTCAGCAGTTCGCGTTCGTTGAAGTTGTTGGCGATTTCACGTTCGATCAAAGCGCCGCCGACAATGTTCGCGACGGTGGGAAAGTTTTTCTGGACGCCGGTGCCGGTGCCCTTGCCGTAGGAAAACCCGCCCGTGCTGACGGGCCCCTGAGCCACGGCGTAGACCTTGCCGTCCGCGCCCTTGAGAGGCGTCAGCAACAGCGTCCCCCCCTGCAGATTTTTCGCATCGCCGATGGAATTGACCAATACGTCGATCCGGCTGCCGGTGCGGGCAAAGGGCGGCAAATCCGCCGTAATCATCACGGCCGCCACGTTTTTGACTTTCAAGTCATCGGGATCGATGGTGACCCCCATCTTTTCCAGCATGCTGGCAAGCGATTGCACCGTAAACAGGGATTTGTTGCCATCGCCCGAGCCATCCAGCCCCACCACCAGGCCATAACCGAAAAGCTGGTTTTGGCGAACCCCACGGATATTGGCAATATCCTTGATGCGCGCCGCATGGGCCGCGTCTGAACCGACAGCCACCAGCAGAATCCCAAGGCAGATCACTGCCAGGATACGGATTTTCCATTGAGAAGGGTATCTTACATCCATCATAAGCCTCTACCGCGTCAAATGTCTTAGGCCATTAAAACGGCCAAACCGTGTTCAGGGCATTGGCAATCCAGCCCGGGCGCTGCCGGTCGTCCACGATACCGGCGCCACTGTAGGCGATACGGGCATCCGCCACGAAGTTGGACAGAACGATATTGTCTTCGGAAATGTCCCGCGGCCGCACGACGCCGTAGATCGTCATGATCTGTTTCTCATTGTTGACCATGATTTCACGGGAACCGATAATCTTCAGGTTGCGGTTGGGCAGCACCTCCACCACGCGGGCCGTGATATAGGCATCCAGTCTGCCGCTGCGTGAGGTGCTGCCGGAGCCTTCGAATCCGCTTTCGATCTCGCCGCTGACGGAAAGGTTCTGCAGCGTATTGGTTTTGACACCGAAGAGTTCGCTGATGCCGGCACTGAGGGAAGATTCACGATCCGTGGAGGTGTCGGCGCTGTTGGAAGCGCTCGATGATTCGGCGACCTTGATCGTGATCACGTCACCGGCACGACGGGCCTTGGGATCACTGAACAAATCCCCGAAGCCGACATTCTCGGACCAGAGGGACATGTCGTCCGCCTGCGTTTGCTGCACCGGCATGGGCGGCGGCGGCGCCACCGTTACCGGATTCTCACTGACCATGGCGCCCCCGTAGGGTGTCGCACAGCCCGCAAGAAAAAGGGCCGCTACCACCCCTATGCCGACGGTCATTATCCATGGACGAAATTGCATTTGCGTCATCATGAGATCCTTTCTAAAATTCCACCTGGACGGTTCGGCTATCGATCACACGGGCAAAAAGCGTTTTATTGGAATCCAAGTTCACGACTTTGATGCGTTCGCCGACTTTTCCGGTATGTTGAACTTCTCCGAGGGTCGTGATGCGCAATCCACCGGATGCCGCAATAATGATGACCCTGTCGCCCCTCTGCACCGCCGGCGGGTATTCCAGCTGATCTTTCCGCAGCACCGTCCGGGGTCCGATGGTGCGGCGGGCACGCTGACCGTTAATCTCCTCAAAATCGAATACCGTATTGGCCGGAAGATCGGCGACGTCCATGGTCTGCATCATAAGATCTTCCGCTTGAATCAATTCATAGCGCGCAATGGGCCGCCGGGTTACGGGCACCTCTTTCAGCAACGTGACCGTAGCCGTTGCCGTCAGACGTTTGACCGGGTGGCCGTTTTTACTGAAAAAAATATTTAACGGCAGGGTGCCGGACGGCCGGCTCTGTTGCAGATAGTGAATTTCATGCTGGATATCACCCGTCGGCAGCAGGATGTCGCCGGGAATACGAACCGCCGTAATCGTCATTTCGGCACCGGTAAACGGTGGATGGGCGGTGATGTGGGCCCGTACCATCATCTCCATATCTTCAGCCGATAGCTTTACGGCGCGGCGCGACAGGGTTATTTTCTCCGGTACATTCATCGTCATCAAAGCGGGGTCATAACCGGCTTGACGCAGCCGTAGAAAAAGGTAGTCACGACTGATGGTGCGCGAATGCCCGACCACAGGAGCGCGCCCGATTTTGACGGCCTGCAATTGTTGCGTCAGGAGCTGATCCGCGCCGGTCAGTTTGGCCAGATCCCCCAAAACCACATCCGCATCGTCGATGGCAACCGCTTCCGGAATCGTTACCACGATCGGCACGGCCCCCAAACCGGTGTTTACCCAACCCAACAACAGCACCCCTGCCATCAAGACCGTTAAGAGAGCGCTACCTGACTGCCGCCCACTGAATCGCGTTGTTTTCGCCACCCTTCTCACCCATTCCTATCGTTTGACATTATTGGCCTGCTGAAGCATGTCGTCCGCCGCTTGAATGGTTTTGCTGTTGATCTCATAAGCGCGTTGGGCCGTGATCATTTTCACCATTTCGTCCACCACACTGACGTTGGACATTTCCAGAAAGCCCTGCGCCAACGTTCCCAATCCGTCTTCCCCGGCGGTTCCGACGATGGCATCGCCGGAAGCATTGGTCGGCAGGTAGAGATTACGCCCGATGCTGTGCAGACCCGCCGGATTGACAAAGCGCGCCACGGTGATCGTTCCGATCTCGGTGGGGGCGCTGCTTCCTGGCTGCAGGACCGAAACGGTGCCGTCAAGCCCGATGGACAGCGAGATACTGTCGCTGGGAATGGTGATTTCAGGTTCCATCACAAACCCGTCGGACGTCACGATCCGACCGTCGCGATCCATTTTAAAGGCGCCGTCGCGCGAATAGGCGGTTTCGCCATTCGGTTGAAGAATTTGGAAAAAACCTTCGCCTTCAATGGCGATATCCAACTCGTTTTTGGTCTGCTGGAAATCGCCCTGGGTAAATATTTTGTGACTGGCAACCGGTCGACTGCCGTGGCCGACCTGAATGCCGGTGGGCACATCACTGTTTTCGGAGGACGACGTTCCGGCCTGACGCAGGGTCTCATAGAGAAGATCCTGAAAATCCGCCCGGCTGGATTTAAAACCGGTGGTGTTCACATTGGCCAGGTTGTTGGAGATGACATCAATATTGAGCGACTGTGACTTCATTCCGGACGCTGCGGTCCATAAACTGCGAATCATTTCGTTCTCCTTGGTTGCAAGAGGGCGTTATTCCGTCGTGCCGACACCGCTGATCACGCGCGATGCCATTTCACCCATGGTTTGAATCATTTTTTGGTAGGATTCATAACCGCGCTGCACCTCGATCAATTCCGTCATAACTTTGACGGCGTTGACGTTGGAGCCTTCCAGAAATCCTTGCTGCACGCCCCCGTATTCCAGAGGTTCCTCGGCCCCTTTGTTTTCATCCAGTTGAAAAAGCGTTTTTCCTATCTTTTTAAGGGCCGTCGGCTCGGTAATCTTGACAATGCGAAGCTTGTCCGTGACAGCGCCGTCGACAATGACATTCCCCGAGCCGTCGAACCGAATATCCGCGCCATCGATGGCGATTTCGCCGCCTTCACCCAGAATCGGATCGCCGTCATGGGTCGACAGATTGCCGTCCGGGTTAATCGTAAATGCCCCGTTGCGGGTATAGCGTATGCCCTGTTCGGTCTGGACACTGAAAAACCCTTCTCCGTCGATGGCGGCATCCAGTGGATTTCCGGTGCGCTGGATCGGACCACGCGAATAGTCCGTATGGGTCGTCAAGGGAATGGCGTCGGAATACGATGGTGCGGAAACGCCCGCCCCTTCGCCCTGATCCGCATCAGGATTCAGCCTTTCATCCGGTATGCGAAAAACGGCGCGATCTTCTTTGAACCCGGCAGTATTGATGTTGGCGAGATTATTGGATAATATCTGCAAACGGATCCGCTGGGCTTCGGCCCCCGAGGTTGCCATGTATATCGATCCACTCATATTGACTCCTCTTGTCGCATAGCGTCATTACAAAATCGGTCCATCTCGGATAAGTAGATAAGCAAGATCCGGACCATCTATTGATAAATGATTCGAGATCGCGACCATCCGGCGGGAAGCAATGGGGAGGCACTATACTTACAGGGGGGAGCGATCGAAAAGCGGCAATTTTTTCCGCCGGGGAATGGCAGGAACTGCCCGAGGCGTCGGCCGGTAGGCCTCAGCAATACAAGGGGATCAGGATCATTTGGTAAATATGACCATCCATCGGTATCATACGTCGTTACGACAGATACGTCTGATCATCGCATGCCGGGTGCATCGTCTATTGATTGTGAACTCAGGCCTTTCCGTTTCTTCTTCCCTTGCCAAGCGCTTGGAGCCCCTGCAATAACGCCATTTCGCCCTCTCCGATACCGCACTGCCGGGCGATTTGTATCGCATCGGCACCATCAGCGAGCATTTTCTCAGCTTGCCGATACCGCTGGCGGCGATGCAGCGATGCTGATTGCGCAGTCAATGGATCCCGTCGGATCGTGGCATCGACGTCGTGATTGGTGATCCCGGGGCGTGCAGCGCTGTCACCGAGCATCCAGAGAGACTCAAATTCCTTCGTCAAAGACCGTTTGAGATTGGCGTAGGCCATTATGGACTGTTGGGACATCATCTGCAGCGATACTTCATCGGAAAAACCCGCCATGGCTTTCATCTGGTTTCCGTCAATCACCAGGGAGCCGTATTGGCGGCGGTTGCGCATGAGGAAAAGAAGGATCAATAAACTGCTGACAATGGCCAGGACGTCCAACAGGGTGGCCGTTTCGGTCAACTGCATCAAGAAGTGCATGGAAAAGCTCCATATTTTGGGTTCCGGCTTGAATCAGATCCGCACATTGATCCGCCGCCCGGTTTGTCCTTGGTTCTGTTGGTCAGGAGATAGGGTCGATTCGCTGTCATCCGCAGGGAGAGGTTCTCCGTCAAACGTCTCCAGCGGCTCATCTTCTTCCCTCGGCCGTGATTCGCGGTTCGGATCGTCACGTGGATCCTTGCGCGGATGCCGGCGGCGCTCCACCGGTCGCGTTAGACCGGTCGGCATAATCACGCCGATACGGCCTGTTTGGCGAATGTTGTCTACCATGATGCTTCACCTCCCATCGCGGCAGAGATCTCCCGGCAGGACTTGCTTTCATGCGCGCTATTCCCGACGGCGTTCCTAATGCTCGATAATATTGGCGCGCCGCAGCTTGTTGCGCAGCCTGACGATCGCCTGGGAATGGATCTGGGAGACCCGGGATTCGGTGATGTTAAGAACTTGGCCGGTTTCTTTCATATTGAGCTCATCGAAATAATAGAGGGAGAGGACCATTTTTTCCTTTTCCGGCAATTGATCGATCGCCGTCGCCATGGCCTGTTTCAACTCATTCAGGTTGGCCAGGGCCAGTGCGTCCATGTCATCTTCGGTAACGAATTTGAGGAGTCGGCCCTTGTCATTGGCGTCCGAATACCCCATTTCCTCGAAACTGATAAAGGAGATCGTGGACAGTTTTTTAATGGTATCGAACTGATCCAGATCGACCTGCAAAACCTTGGCAACCTCGTGGTCTTCGGCGTCGCGGCCCAGCTGCTGTTCCAGCATGGCGTAGGCATGGTCCATCTCTCTGATTTTGCGTCGATTTGACCGTGAAAGGAAGTCTCGGGACCGCAACTCAGAGAGAACCGCGCCCCGGATGCGATGGGTCGCGTATGTCAGAAATTTGTTCTCGCGACTCGCGTCGTAGCGATCGATCGCCTGAATCAAACCGATGACCCCCACATTGTAGAGATCTTCGATGTCAACCGTGGCCGGCAGATGGATGGCCATTCGATTGACAATTCGTTTGACGTGCGGAAGATATTCCATCATCAATTGCTCCCGGCTTTCCGGGTGTTGATTTTCAGCATGATGGGGCTGACTGTTTAACGCTTTCATAAGGGCACCTTTGGGTCTGTAGTTGGGTTCCATCGATGTCACGTTGGTTTACGACTTGCTTGAAACAACGCCATCCGCAAAAATATGGCCCCAGAAAAGCTGGGAGTCGCCCTGGGGCGCATGGATGGCGGGCAGCGCTTTGATCCGTCGGGCCAGATTACGAAAACCGTGCGTTGCGGCCGAATCGGGATGGGCCTGGCTGAGAATGCGCTGCTGTTTGACGCAACGTATCAGGTTCTCATCCTGGGCAATGCATCCGAAGTATTCCATACGGATGGCTAAAAATTTCTGGGCGACCAGGTTGAGCTGACGAAAGATTTCCCGCCCCTCCTGTTCGCTGGCGACCTGGTTGACGATCAGCCGACATGTCTTTTCCGCATATTTGGTCGATAAAACCTTCATCAAGGCATAGGCATCGGTGATGGATGTGGGTTCGGGTGTCACCACGACCATGATCTCCTGGGCCGACACACTGAAATCCAAAACATTGGCGGATATACCGGCCGCCGAGTCGATGAGCAGAATATCCACCGTGTCCAGGAGTTGATCCAATTCGTAGAGCATGCTCATTTTCTGATCGCGCGAAAGATGGGTCAGCTCCTGAATACCGGAGGACGCCGGTAGAATGCGGAGCTGTCCCGGGCCTTCGACGATGATTTCACTAATCCGCTTTTCACCGAGCAAAACATGCGACAGGTTATAGCGGGGCGCCAATCCCAACAGAATGTCCAAATTACCCAATCCGAGATCGGCATCGAGAATCAATACGCGTTTGCCGTCTCGGCTCAATTGGTAGCCCAGATTGGCGACGATATTGGTTTTTCCCACCCCACCCTTTCCGCTGGTGATCGAAATAATGCGCGCCGCGTGCCGTTTCATGGAGCGCACGGGTTGTTCCCTCAGGCCGGGATGGAAAGGCTGGCGGGTGTTCAGGGAAATTACTTTATCGTTGGTCACCATCGTCGTCGTATCCTTCGTATACGGAAAATAGATCAGCGCCCGCGGCTATAGGGCGACGCCTTCCTCGGACAGCATGCGGGTAATTGAAAGATGTTGGGGGTTGCAATACCGGCATGGTTTAAAACGGTTGTTCAATGCTTCGGCAAATGACGTGAATTCGACAATGTTGGTCTGGTTGATCAGACGAATCCATTTACATTCCGGTCGATGAAAAATATCGGAATTCTTGTTGGCCAGGTATACCTGTCCGTCGGAGACCGTTGCGTTCAAATGACGATCTGCCACGTTGGCCGGACCGTTTCCGTCACCCGTCTTGGCTGTCCCGTCCATTAAAAAACGGGCTGCCAGCCGTTCAACGGTGGCGCGCGTCAAATCTTTCGGTACCCGATGACCATTGCTGAAGAAATAGACCGGCCAGCGATGGCGGCACAGGAAATTCACCATGTCCCGGTAGGAACCGGTCAAGTCCGTTTTGCTGATAATGATACCCTCGGGCGTCAAGGCCGCATAGCGCCTGGCCGTGTCCTGCAGATCTTTCTCACGGCTTTCGGCGCTCAGGACCATGAGGCATTTTACCGGCCCCAGCGGCTTGATAGCGGTTTGGATCCGCGACAAGCCCTTCGGATCACCCGGGTTCACGGCCGGTGTATCCACCAAGATAACGCGACACCCCTTGAGCCTCGCCACTGATTGCAGGAGGTCTTTTTCATCGGCGGGGGTTTCCAGCGGAAGCTGCATACTGTCGGCATAGCATTGGAGCTGTTCCTGCCCGCCGATCCGGAAGCGATCCAACGACAGCAATCCCACCGAAACGTTGCGGGTCAATTGGAACTGTGCCGCCAGCTTGGCAATCGTCGTTGTTTTGCCAACACCGGGATTGCCGACCAGTGCAATGACGGTTGAGACCTTATCGTCTAATGCCAGCGTTCCCGCGGTAAGTCCGGTTTTTGCCAGATAGCGGCCCATTGAATGGTCATTGGCATCTTTACGCCTATCGGCGGCCGAGGCGTGAGGCGGGTCTTCGGTATGAGGACGGCGCATCCGTGCATCGCTGGACGACGGCGACGGTGAAGGATCGCTTGGCCGCGAGGATTCTGCGTGCCTGGTCTGCCCTTTCAATCGAACGATATCGTTAATTTTATGGAAAATCCCCGGAGGCTGCTTACCGGGAGCCATCATCGCGGCGGAAAGCGCGCCGGTTTGGTCAGCCGTCTGCGATGGCCGATGGGCCGGCATGTCGGCGTATTCCTCATCGATCGCAGCGGTCACTTCGACGCCAATTTTGCGGGAGATCCCCAACAAGCGATTTTCGCGGCGACGATCTTTAGCGGATAAAATCACCGCCTCGGGTCCCAGTTCGCGTTTGATCTGGCGCAGGGCCTCCGTCATGTTCTTGGCTTCAAACCGTTTAATCTGCATGGTCAACCTCCACCGAGCCGATCATTTGAACCTGCGCATTGTTCATGACTTCGTCGTAGGAAAGCACTGCCAGGTTGGGGACCATCCGATCGATCAGGCGTTTGAAATGCGGTCGAATCTGGGCCGAGCACAACACCACCGGTTGGCTGTTGAGGGCGGCAAACGCTTCGATGTGTTTGGCCATGGCCTGTACGATCTTCTCAACGGCCCGGGGGTCCATGGCCAGGAAGCTGCCGTGATCGGTTCGTTGGATCGCCTCTGAAATGGAAACCTCCACCCCCTGATCAAGGGTGACCGCCGCCAGCGAACCGTCGGCCCCCACATAGGGCTTCACGATCGATCGTGCCAGCGCTTGCCGGACATATTCCGTCAGGATGTCCAGGTCTTTGGTCATGGGTGTCCAGTCGGCCAGTGTTTCCAGAATCGCCAACAGATCGCGAATCGAAACCTGCTCTTTCAGCAGGTTCTGGAGCACCTTGACGACGCCGCCCAAAGGCAATTGATTGGGAATGAGTTCTTCAACCACTTTCGGGTAAGTCTGTTTAAAATGATCCAGCATGCGCTGGACTTCCTGCCGTCCGACGAGTTCATAGGCGTGGCGGGTGATGACATCGGAAATATGGGTGGTCATCACCGTGGCCAGGTCGACCACCGTGTGCCCGTTGGCGATGGCCTTTTCACGATGTTCTTCCTTGATCCATACGGCGGGAAGCCCGTAGGTGGGCTCATGGGTCGGGATGCCGTCGATCTGACCTAAGGCATCCCCCGGGTTCATGGCGAGATAATGATTCAGGGTCAACTCGCCGCGTGTGATTTCATTGCCTTTGAGCAGAATACGGTACTCTCCCGGCTGCAGCTGCATGTTGTCCTGGATGTGAACCGGGGGCACGATCAACCCGATCTCTTCCGCTGCCTGCTGGCGAATGGATTTGATGCGGGTCAACAGTTCGCCGCTCTGGTCCACATCCACTAAGGGTATCAGGCCGTAGCCCACTTCCAGGGACAAGATATCGAGGGGTTGAAGATCTTCCAGATTCTCGACCGGGCGGTCGCCTTCCGGCAAAAGATCGACCGCTTCCTGTGCTTCGGTATCGGCTTTGCCGGCCTTGTACACCACATAGGCAACCGTCGCGGCGGTGGCTGCCAGGGTCATGAAGGGCAGCGTCGGCAATCCTGGAATCATGGCGAAACCCAGCAGTACCGCCGCGGCAATACCGATAGCACGATGCTGAAATAGAACCTGTGACGTAATATCGCGGCCAAGGCTGGATTTCGAGCCGGCGCGGCTGACAATGATACCGGCGGCCGTGGATACGATCAGCGCCGGAACCTGCGAGACCAGCCCGTCACCCACGGTCAACAGGGTATAATTCTGAGCGGCGTCCCCAAAATTCATGCCATTCTGAAGAACCCCGATGGTCAATCCGCCTAATATATTGATCAGGGTAATAATGATGCCGGCAATGGCGTCGCCGCGGACGAACTTGTTGGCACCATCCATGGCGCCGTAATACTCGGCTTCCCGGGCGATGTCTTCGCGGCGCTTGCGGGCTTCGTCTTCGGTAATCAGACCAGCGTTCAGATCCGCATCGATGCTCATCTGCTTGCCCGGCATGGCATCCAACGTAAACCGGGCGGCGACTTCGGCAATGCGACCGGCGCCTTTGGTGATAACCATAAAATTGATAATCACCAGAATCAGGAAAACGATAATGCCGACCAGATAGTTCCCACCCACCACAAAGCTGCCGAAGGCCTGAATCACCTTCCCGGCAGCACTGGTGCCTTCCACCCCACTCAGTAAGATGATGCGGGTCGAGGCAATATTGAGCGACAGTCGGAACAGGGTTGCCAGCAGCAAGATGGTCGGGAAGGAGGACAGTTGCAGCGGATGGACGATGTACATTCCCACCAGCAAAATAACGATGGAAAAGGTAATGTTGAAGCTCAGCAGAAGATCCAGAATAAAGGCCGGCAGCGGAAGGATCATGAACACCAGGATGCCCACGACAAGGGCTGCCATGAGAATATCCGAGTTGTTGGTCAAAGCTTCGAGCTGCCCGGGAAGCTTTTGCTGATCAGCGTATTCCATTCGATTTCCGTTATTGAAAAATTGGGGTTAATCCGCACGTGTCATCTTGAAACGATCTATTTGAAGCGAACCATTCTGCAGGATTCATGCCTAATGAAGGACACAAATCATTGTATTTCGCGACCGCGCCCAGTACCCCGCAATATCAATGCAATTTCAATGAAATACCCGCTTGCCCGGTGCATCCGCATTCATTGTAATCAACGCCAGCGACCATACGATTCCTGTCAAGGTTTTGACGGATGGTTATTTTTCGCTTCGCGGAAACGGCAACGGGAGAAATTTAATAGCCCGGGGATTGCAGCACCAGTCAGCGTCATCCGCCAAAGGTGGTGGACTGCGCCATAACCACGTCATAATTGAAACAGACGAAGGTCGGCGAGTGGCGATCGTTATCCGGAGTGACGGATGCCCTTGAGGCGGTAGACGTAGGCCAGCACTTCCGCCACGGCACGGTAGAGTTCCTCGGGGATGAAATCGCCGATTTCGGCGGAACGGAAAAGGGCCCGGGCCAGCGGCTTGTTTTCAACCCGTGGCACGTTATGTTCCTCGGCAATTTCGCGGATGCGCAGGGCCATGTAGTCGGCGCCTTTGGCCACCACCTGGGGAGCGGCCATTTGTTTGGCGTCAAATTTGATGGCAATGGCAAAATGGGTCGGGTTGGTGATGACCACATCCGCCGATGGAATCGCCTCCATCATGCGCCGCTGGGCCATTTCCATCTGCATGCTGCGAATACGGGACTTGACCTGGGGATCGCCGTCGCTCTGTTTGCGCTCTTCCTTGATCTCCTGCTTGGTCATCATGAGATCTTTCTGGTGCTGCCAGCGCTGATAGGCGAAATCGGCCGTGGCCAGAACGATGAGTCCCAGGCACACAAAAAAGGCGATTTTGAAGGCGACCTCCCCCATGTAGGCAGCCGTATCGATCACCTCCATATGAATCAACGACGGGATGGAAACAAGCTCCCCCCGCAGTATCACATAGGCAATCAGACCTACAAACCCGATCTTGAAAATGGATTTGACCAGTTCCACCAGCGATTTGAGCGATACCAGACGTTTGATGCCGCTGATGGGATTCAGTTTTTTTAAATCGGGCGCCAGCAGGTCCTCTTTGAGATTGAAACCGAACTGGGCTACGTTGGCGACAATCCCGATCACCAGCAGGGCGAGCATCATGGGCATCAGGATCGAAAGGGTCTCATTGAACAGCCACCCCACCATAAGGTGAACCGATCCGGCGTTCTGAATCCATCCGCCTCCCAGGTTGCGGAAACTGACGCGCATGAGATCGGCCAGCTTCTGGGCCATGGCCTGACCGCCGAAATAAAAAACGGCCAGGGAGGTCATCAGGATCATGGCGGACGGGATCTCGCGGCTCTGGGCCACCTGCCCTTTTTTGCGGGCGTCTTCGAGTTTCTTGGCCGTCGGTTTCTCGGTACGGTCCATGCCGTTGTCTTGTGCCATGCCCGCTCCTTAAGACCCCATCAATCTGAGCAATGGGACCAATCCGACCCCGAATCCGTCGAACAGTTCCCGTAAATACGGTTGCAGGTACGGCAGACTGAAAACCACGAACAGAAGTCCCACGATGATTTTCAGCGGCATCGCCACAATAAAGATGTTCATCTGGGGCACGGTGCGTGCCATGAGACCGAACGAAACGCTGGTCAGGATCAGCACCACGATCACTGGCGCACCGATTTTGAGGGCAATCACAAACATGGTGCCGGCCGTTTCCATCAGGTAGCCGACAAACGAGGCCGACAGCACGAACTGGAACGGTGGTATAATCGCAAAACTGTCCACCATGGCCCGGAAAAACCAGTGATGCGCATCGATGGCCAGAAATATCAGCATGGCCATCAGGTTGAACGCCTGGGCAAGGATGGGCGTCTGCATACTGGTGGCCGGATCCATGATGTTGGCGATCGCCAGCCCCATCTGGAAGCCGGACACCTGGCCGGCCATCTGGATTCCCGCCATGATCAGCCGAATGGCCAGACCAATCCCCAACCCCAGCAACACTTCGCTGATGACGCCCAGGGTCATGAAGATCCATCCGGTCATGGCGGGCAGGATGGTCAAATCGATGACCGGGAAAAGGGTCAGGGCCACCGCCAGGGACAGACCGGCTTTGAACATATTCGGTACATTGTTGCCACTGAAGATCGGCAGGCTCATCATAATGACCGTGACCCTCAGAAACACCAGAAGAAACATCTGAACCTGCGGATATGAAACCTGGAGGGAGATCATAGGGCGTCACGTGGCATCGGTGTCACCGGATCGTCTGCGGAAGCCCGATAATGAGATTCTGCATGAAATCGATGAGCACCTGCAGCATCCACGGGAACGAGATGAGCAGCGCCACGGCCACGGCCAGCATTTTGGGGATGAAGGTCATGGTCATTTCATTGATCTGGGTGGCGGCTTGAAAAACACTGATCATCAAACCCACCACAAGCCCGGCCAGCAGCATGGGGGCGGCCAGCAAAATCGTCAGTTTGATGGCTTCCAGAAAAAAACCGGTAACGAATTCAGGGGTCATGACGTTGTCTCCGTATCAACCGAACCCTTTTACCAGGGACCCGACGATCAGATGCCACCCGTCCGCCAGCACAAACAGCATCAGTTTAAAAGGCAGGGAAATCATGACCGGCGGCAGCATCATCATGCCCATGGACAGGAGGACCGAGGCCACCACCATGTCGATGATCAAAAAAGGGACATACAGCATGAAGGCCATTTGAAAAGCGGTTTTGAGCTCGCTGATGATAAATGAGGGAATCAGCACGGTGGTCGGCACATCGGCCAGACCGTTGGGGCGTGGTGCTTTGGCAATATCCATCAGCATGGCAAGATCTTTTTCCCGCGTCTGTTTGAACATGAAATCCCGCACCGGTTCCATTGCGCGTGTGAGCGCCTCCTCCTGGGAGATTTGATTCTCCAGATAAGGGGTGAGCGCCGCCTGGTGCACTTTCTGCCAGACCGGGGACATGACGAAAAACGTCAGAAACAGCGCCAGTCCGATAATCACCTGGTTGGGCGGCATGGATTGGGTGCCGATCGCCTGTCGCAGGACCGATAGGACGATGGCCATGCGGGTAAACGAGGTCAGCATGATTAAAATGGCCGGAGCCAGCGAGAGGACGGTCAGCAGCAGGAAGATCTGCAGGACCACCGATGTCTGGGCGGGATTGTCCCCTTCGGGCATCTGAATGCTGAAGAGCGATGCGGCCGGGATATCGGCCGCATGACCGGCACCGGCGACCGACAGCACAAGACCAAGGGCCAGGATGGCCGTGCAAGCGATCTTTCGCAGGCGATGGGGCGGCATGGGTTTCATTCGCAACCACCGGTTAAATCAGCGTCGACGACTTTCCGTTGCAGACCGCCCGACAACCGGCGCAAGTGTTCCTTGAATGACGGGCCGCGGTCGGTGGAAGACGTTTCAAGCGATGCTTCAAACGTCGGTTCGTCGATGCGATTCAGCAGGGATATCCGATCGTGGGTGACGCCCAGCACCAGCACGGCCCCGGGAACCTTGACCAGCGCGATCGACTTTTTTATTCCGAGGGGTGTATTCTCTAAAACGCGAACCGCTTTATGACCGGCCGCACCGAGACCGTTTTTAAAAAACCGTTTGGAATATACATTGAACGCCAGCAACCCGCCCACGATGAGGACCAGAACGCCAATCATTTTCATCGCGGCGGTGACCAATTCGGGCGTCATCATTTCAATTTCTCCACACGTTCCATGGGGCTGATGATTTCGGTCACGCGAATCCCGAATTTTTCATTGATCACCACGACTTCACCCCGGGCAACCAGTCGTTGGTTGGCCAGAATTTCCAGAGTCTCGCCCGCCATTTTTTCAAGCTCGATCACCGACCCCTGCCCCAACTTGAGCAAATCATTGACCAGCATGCGGGTGCGGCCCAGCTGAACCGTCACTTCCAGAGGGATATCGAGGATGAAGTTCAGGTTTTTATTTTTGGCGGCGGCTTCCCCGCTGTTCAGGGCTGAAAACTGGTATCCTTTGTCTTTGGTGGCCGAAGCGCCACGCCCTTCGGCGGTCACTTCTTTCAGGGTCACATTTTTTTGATCTCGGGTTGGATTCATGATTATTCCGCAGCAGCCTCCTCGGGCGATATGATGTCGACGATTTCAACAGCGCGATTTCCGTTGATAATGCCAGGGTATCCCCGATATTTGGGTTCACTCTCGATTTTGACGGTGATGGGATCATGCGGACCGGTATTTAAAGTAAAAATGTCGTCGATCTGCAGTGCAATAAGATCGCCGAAGGTGTGGGAGGTATAGCCCAGTTCCGCAATCAGGTTGACATTGGTTTCCTCCAGGGTTTTCTGGATACGGTCGCTGAAAGCGGCTTCGGAATCTTTGGCACGCAAATAACGAGATGACAGCTTGTCTTTGATCGGCTCCAGCATCCGGTAGGAAATGCACAGGTGGAAATTGCCGGAGAATTCCTCGCCTTTGATGGAAAACACGATCACGATCATCAGCTCGTCCGGACTGACCAGGTGGACAAATTCCGGCTTGGTTTCCGTTTTTTTGCTGACGATTTTAATGGAAAACACCGTTTGCCAAGCGCGTTCGAAATCACCCAGCAATTCACGGCTCAAGCGTTGCAGCATGCCGATTTCGATCGGGCTGAATTCACGCCCCTGTTTGAGCGGGGCTCCTTTGCCGCCGAACATGCAGTCGATCATCGAAAACACCAACCCCGGTTCGATGGCCAGCAGGGCCGAACCGACCAATGGGTCCATGGTGAAAATATTGAAACTGGTGGGGTTGGAAAAGGCCTGGATAAAATCGCCGTATTTGACCATTTCCGTCGAAACGAACTGGACTTCAAAGGATTGCTGAAGAAGTCCGGTCAACGAACTTTGAAGGAGCCCGGAAAATTTATCGTAAACCTCTTCGAGCGCTGAAAACTGGTCCCGCAGCATAATGTTCTGCGAGGTGATGTCATAGGCCTCGGCCTTCGCTTCAGGCGGTTCGTCCTTGGCCGTAAGGTCCACTTCGCCGCTGTCCATTGCGGACAAGAGGGCATCGATTTCGTCTTGTGAAAGTACGTTGTCTGCCATGATGGTTGCGCCTGCTATTGGATCACAAAGTCCGTAAAATAAAGATTGGCCACACTTTCGTTGTTGAGCAACTCATTCAGCCGGGTAATGATTTCCGTCCTCAAACTCATCTTGCCGTCCGCGGTGCGAATATCCTCGAATGTTTTGGTGGAAAGCATCGTCAAGACCACATCCCGGATCTGGGGCAGCCGCTGCTCAAAGGTTGCCGCAGCCTGTTCCGGTGCAAGCTCCAGCTGCAAAGTTGCGCGCAGATAACGTTTACCGTTGCCGTCCGCCAAATTCACGACAAAGGGGTCGAGCGGAAACATTTCCCCGATCACAACCGCTTCCTCTTCCTCTTCTTCAACGACTTCTTCGATGACTTCTTCGGGTGGCATGAGGCTTACAATTTTCACCCACATCATGTAAAAACCGCCGCCTACAAGTGCCATAAAGACCAACATGATCCCGGCGATAATAATGATGGCTTTTTTATTCATTGGGTCTTCCCTTTCCGCAAAACTTTTTCCACGCGCCGGTTCGTTCAACGCTACCGCCGGTATCCGTCATGCCCCGCGGCTGAAAGAGAACGGAACGCACCACTCTCAACCGCGCGGTGGTATATCTCATAACTGACGTCCCATTATCCGCACCAAGATTGAGCAAATAGCATGCCATGGTCATTTCACCACGCCAATCGACAGCGATCAGCAATCAGCATGCGATGTTATGGTGAAATACGCGTCTGTTTTCACTCGACAATTACGCTATTGACGCAGGCGCCCAAACACGATTCGGGCGGTTAGGATCAGATCGGACGAATGCCAGGGGCTGGAGGATTGGAGCGGGGGATTGACGCCCGTCAAGCCATTGACATAATGACTTGACGGGCGGCCGCTCGAGCAGGACGGCCGAACGAACGATCCGGCCTTTCCGATCAGCGGGGGATCATGATGCTTAGCGCTTAATGTTGATCAGTTCATTGAGGATTTCATCACTGGTCGTAATCACCCGTGAATTGGCCTGGAAGGCGCGTTGGGTGGTAATCATTTTGACAAATTCCTGTGCCAGGTCAACGTTGGACATCTCAATGGCGCTGGGGCTGATGCTCCCCAAACGTCCGCTGCCGGGCATCCCCGGCATGGCGTCACCGGATTCCAGTGAAGAACCGTAAAGGTTGTTCCCCATTTTGGTAAGACCATAATAGGAGGGGAAATCCACCAGGGCCACCTGGAAAAGCGGCACCAACTGGCCGTTGGAGTAGGACCCGGTGATGACGCCGGCTTCATCCACCGAAACGCTTCGCAGCATGCCGGCCGGATAGCCGTCCTGGGTCTGGAAGGTCGTGGTGGACGGCGCCGCGTATTGGTTCAGGTCACCATTGGTCACGTTGGTGGCGTCATACAGATCCCAGGTAATGGCCGGCATGGTGGCGCCGTTGGTAAGCGTCATATTGATGACCGGATCCGCACCGCCATTCAGGGCACCGGTCGTGGCATCGAAGGTAATGGCCGTGGGGCCGGCCGGCGTCATCGCGGAAGCCAGTGGCGAGGTGGCCTGCCAGGTCCAGGCATTGTTGCCGGTTTTAACAAAGTCCAGGCTAACGGGGATGTCGTTACCCAGGGAATCGTATACGGTCAGGGTCGTGGAATAGGTGTCATTGATCGCCGCAGCCGAATCCAGGTTGACGTCAACCGTAAATTGCGTGGTCGCCGAAGGCGGCGTGGTGCTTTCGGTGGGAATCTGGATGTTGGCAATGGATCCCAGGGTCATGCTGCCGTCCGCCGCCACCGACTGGACACTGTAGCCCTGCAAAATGAGACCGTCCGGGTTCTCGAGATCGCCATCGCGGTTGAAGGAAAACTCCCCCGCCCGGGTGTAAAAATTGGATCCGGTTTCGTCCTCCACCTGGAAAAACCCACGGCCATTGATGGCCATGTCCATCGGTGCACTGGTGTTCTCAAGCGAGCCCTGGCTCCAGACCGGCGTGGTCCCCCAGAAATCGACACCACGGCCGATATCGTTGCCGCCGCCACCGCCTAAGCTCTGGCTCAACACATTGGCAAAAGACGCCCGGTTGGATTTAAACGCCGTCGTGTTCACATTGGCAATATTGTCGCCGATGACCGTCATTGCGGTTGAATTGGCATTCAGCCCTGAAATTCCTGCGAATAATGAACCAATCATGAGTTCCTCCTAATATGGTTAGTCAATCATCATTAAATTAGAATCGTTATGGGGCGCCAAAGGATCCGGGCAGGCCGTGGATCCTGCCCGTCATCCTGTTTAAGATGCTTCGGCGGTCCCTTCCTGAATCACTTCAATTATATCGTCCAGCCGAATCGGTTGTCCGTTGACGACCAGGGTGGATTCGCCATTGCTGAAGGCCACCCCGCTCACGCGGCCACTGCTCATAGGCGATGCGCCGACTTCCTCGCCAGCCCCGTCGATGGCCGCCACTTCGAATCGGTAATTCCCATCCGGCAGGGGGTTGTTGTCCATATCGGTTCCGGGCCATTCAATGGCGCCACGGCCAGCCGCCATGCCATCGGTACTGAACGTCGTACGCAACCCCCCGGTGGTATCGTAAATGCTGACGAAGACCTCGGCGGCGGGGGCGTCCAGCGCGACCTGCAGGGGGACGGCGTTACCGTCGGTAATCTGCGTGGCGTTGCCGTTGGAAAGCACGGTTCGTCCGATGTAGCCCACGGCCTGCGAATTATTGAGGGCGTTCTGCGTCAGCGTAAGTTCTTTGAGCTGGTCACTCATATTGGTGAGCTGCTCCAGTGAACTGAACTGCGCCAGCTGGGCGGTAAAATCGGCGCTGTCCATCGGATTCAACGGGTCCTGATATTGGAGTTGGGTCACCAGCAGGTTCAGGAAATCGTTCTTATCGAGCTCATCCCCGGCCTTGGCGGTTCCATCCGCACGATAGCTGCTGGTATCTGTCACGCCTGCGATTGTCATGGTATCGCTCTCCCTGCTTTCTCCGGTCTGCAAAGCCTCTGGGATTTACTCCCTTCGGCGTTAATGTCGGGACCGAATCTGCCCTCAGGCAAAATAGTCAATGCCGGTGGCGCCTGACCGACCGGGTTTGGGTTGTGAGGCACCGTAATTTCCGCGATCACGTTCCTCCTCCGCCGGTCGGCGCCCCGTGGCGGCCATGTGGCGCAGAAAAGCCTCGCGCTGGCGAGCGCCGCGGTTCGGATCGTGTTGGTCATCCGACACGGAAACCTGGATGGATTCGACGTTCAGGCCCTGCTGCTGAAGCTCTGTTTTCAACTGGTGGGCATTGGCATCGATCAGGTCGCGTGCCACCGGCGATTCCGTCATGATGCGGATGGTAACGAGATTGTTTTCCGTCACGATTTTCATCTGAACATGCCCGAGTTGGTCCGGTTTCAGGGAAATCCGGGCTTCGGACTGCTCCCCCCGCACCGTTATCAGGGCCCGCTCGACCAACTGGTTGAAATTCTCCTGGTGAAAAACATCGGCGGCAGGGCTGGCCGCGGCAGGTGTATTCCCGGTCGCCATGGCAAGCTTGCTGCCGCTGGCGGCCGGCGAAAAAGAAACCGTCGGGTCGAAAGCCCCCTGGCGCCCGGTCAGCGGGCCGGTTTCATCGTTCATCATCGAGACCGGCGTTTCACGCACGGCATCCCCCCACGGTTTCTGTCGTGCCGCGGCGTCATCGGTGGCCTGGATGCGTGTGGTCGGGCTTTCCGCAGGTTCGGCTTTCGATTGGCTTTGCGAGGATGCCGCCATTTCGGTTTTGCGTTGGTCGCTGCCCATTTCCTTGAGACGTTGGCGGAGTTTTCCTTTTTCATTCAGCGGAAGTTCACCCGCATCAGGATCGACGTTTTCGAGGGGCACCTCGATCGCGGCTTTTTTTTCCGCGGCGGCGTCGGTGGTTTGGCGAAGACTTTCTTCAACAATCTTTCGGTAAGGTGCCGCCTCGATCGCACGGGTGTTCTGAGCGTTTAGCTCTCCCGCATCTTTTGATGCCGTTTTACCGATCTCCGATGCCGTCTCATCGTTCGTGCCGGCGGTCATTTTTGGGGCATTCGTCTTCGGTTGCGGCTGTTCTTCCGAATCCGGTATTATCGCGTCGCCATGCTGCGCTACAGGGGTTTCATCCTGGGCGACAGCGGCGCGGTGTGGCACACGGTTTTCCGGCAGTTTGCCGGATTGGGCTTGCGCAGGAACGATCGGTTGTTCCCGGGATGTCACCGTCCCGGCCATGCGATCCGCTTCCATCGCCGATTCGCTCGGTACGGAAATACCTTCTCCTGTATGGCTTCCGTCAACACATTCATTATCAGCAATGAAGGCTGATGCGGATGGGGATGGCGTCACGGGTTCGATCGCCCCATCCGTCGAATTCGCAGGCGCTTCTTCGCCAGGCTCACCTTCTTCTTCTTTTGACGACACGGGGGAAACGGCTGGTTCATCAACGTGCTGCGGACTCTCACGATGCATGGATTGTGACGTTTTATGCACCGCTTCAAGGGTGGAAGCGAAACTGGCGTTATTCCCTTCGGCGCCGCTGCTGTAAGACGCTTTCTGGCTCTTTTCCGCTTTGGCGGACCCGTTCGGAATCTCCGCTGGTCCGATCGGCAATGGCATGGCATTCAACATGGTCCGTGGTCCTTTGTGATGAGTTGCAATCGGTTCAAGAGAGAAGCATTTTCTGTGCCACAATGCCGGTTGTCCTCGATCGCGAGAGCGGCGCCGACACGGGCCCTGGCGTTTCGGTCTATCCCCGCATCGATTGGGACCTTCGCCGCATAAGCGTGCCTGGTCTGCAGTAGGTCGGCGTCTCCGATTCCGACTTTTTCTTCCCCCCGTGAGGGTAGATTTTGCCAGGCCACCGGCAGATTTTGCCGATTCGCCTCGCCCCGTTCATTGTTTCCGCTGGTATCGGCTGATGGCCACGTCATTGATCAATTTCTGTTCCATATCCCGCTCTTTTTTATCCTCATCCGCAAGATAGCGTTCCTTTAATTTCTCGATCACCTTGCGATCCTTGAGCGCTGTCATGAGCGCTTGGCGCTTCTTTTCCTTGTCCGTGGTCAGCGTCTGAACGGTGTGCTTTTGTTCACCGATTTCCCTGTCCAGCCGGGCCAGATAGCGCGTATAGAGGATAAGCTCCATGGCGGACCCGTTGCTGTCCTGTTTGAGCCTCATGGCCCGCCGGTATTGGGCACGGACCTTTTCCATATCCGCCAGTGCTTGACGCGCGCGACTCCATTCGCGGGCGGCATCGGCAAAAACCTTACGCGCCGATTCCTCCTGATGTTGACGGTGTGTCAATACGGCTTCCAATTTAAACGGTCGCGCCACCGCAGCCACTCCCCCTAATGAAACAAGGCCGTCAATTCAGCTTCGCTTTCGAGAAACGAAACGGTCGGTTCAACATCCTGACGCAAGTAGGCATTGATCGGTTTCACCATCCGGATGGCGTAATCGATATCCGGATTGCTCCCGGCGGCATAGGCCCCGATATTGATCAGATCTTCGGCTTTGCGATAGGTTGCCAGCACGGATTTGAATTTGCGGGCACAGTCGCGATGGCGTTCTTCGACAATGTCATCCATGACGCGGCTGATGCTGCGGGATACGTCGATCGCCGGATAATGACCCTGCATGGCCAACTCCCGCGTCAGCACAATATGCCCGTCCAGAATGGATCGGATGGCATCCGCAATCGGCTCGTTCGTGTCATCCCCTTCCACCAGAACCGTATACAGACCGGTTATCGAACCGCGCGTGGCGGAGGTGCCGGCCCGCTCCAGGAGTTTGGGCAATAAGGTAAATACCGAAGGGGTATAGCCTTTGGTGGTCGGCGGTTCCCCCAGGGCGAGTCCGATTTCGCGCTGGGCCATGGCAAAACGGGTCACGGAATCCATCATCAAATTGACCTTGAGTCCCTGGTCTCGGAAATATTCCGCCACGGCCGTGGCAATGAAAGCGCCCCGCATCCGAATCAAGGGCAAGTGGTCCGATGTCGCGACCACGATGACGGATCGCTGCAAGCCGTCTTCACCCAACTGTTTTTCGATGAAATCATTGAGCTCGCGGCCACGTTCGCCAATGAGTGCGATCACGTTGACGTCCGCATCGGTCTTTTTGGCGATCATTCCCAGCAATACGCTTTTCCCGACCCCGGATCCGGCAAATATGCCCATCCGCTGACCGCAGCCAACGGTGAGCAGCCCATTGATGGCCCGGATGCCCAAGTCCAGCGGTTCACTGATGCGCCGTCTTTTCAGGGGGTTTATCGGTGTGGCATAGATCGGATATTGCACCTTGGAATGGATGGGGCCTTTGCCATCGATGGGATTTCCAATGCCGTCAATGATTCTTCCCAGCAAATGATTGCCAACCGGGACATACGCCTGGGTTTGACGCGCCACCACGCGACTCCCCGGACCGATGCCCTGGATTTCCTTCAGCGGCATCAACAGGACCCGATTGTCCTTGAATCCCATGACCTCGGCCGGGAACTTGCGACTGCCGTCCTTATCGTAAATATCGCAGACCGTTCCCATGCGGCACTCGGGTCCGACGGACTCCACCATGAACCCCACCACGCGGCTGACTTTACCGTGAACTTGCATGGGACGGCAGTTTTCAAGACAGGTGTGGAATCGATCCAGATTAATAAAAGGTTCCATTTCCGACTTTTCTATGGCTGCGCCTGCGTATTCCGCATTTCAGCCCGAAAGGCTTCTTCGACGGTGCGGAGTTGTTCCTCGATGCGGGCATCAATTTCCCCGTATTCGGTTTGGATGTAGCAACCGCCGCAATCGATGCCAGTGTCTTCCTCAAAGTGAATCGTGTCCAGGTGATCCATTACGGAGGATAGTGTTTCACCGGCCGCGCGAATTTTTTTCAAATCATCCGGGTTGAGGCGAATGGAGATTTTTCCGGGGTCATCCAATTGGGTCATGGCTTCCTGCACCACGCACACAATCGTATCTTTGGAAACCGTCAGTTCATGGCGAACCACTTTACGGGCGACATGCAGGGCCAGTTCCACCACTTCCTGCTCCAGATGCCGTCGAATTTTCTGGCGCACGCCATCGAGCTCGGCCAAGGTTGTTTCCAACGCGGTCAGGAGCGGTGCCGTTTGCTGCTGGGCCGCTAATCGGCCATCCTGCTCGCCTTTGGCAAATCCCTGTTCATAGGCTTGACGTTCCATCTCCGCCCGCTGTACCGATGGGTCATGGTCGGGGGAAGACGACGGCGCACCAGACGGACGGCCTTGTCGGTCGGTTTTTCCGGCAGCATCCGCGGCAGAGCGCGCCGATGTGCCGCTGCCCCCCGCATTCGATACCGGAATGTTGGGGAAATAGTGCAACCGGAACGTATTGGCCTGCTCCGTATTCGAGCTTTTGATGATTTTACGCAACGAGCGCCTCGCCTCGACGACCGCTGATGATCAATTCGCCCTTGAATTCCATATCCTGGATCAATCCGGTAATTTTCTGTTGCGCGGCGGATACGTCGTTCATACGTACCGGACCCATATCCGCAATTTCCTCACGGAGCATGTCACCGGCGCGCGCCGACATATTATGGAAGACCTTTTCCTTGACCTCATCCGAGGCGGCCTTGAGGGCCACCGCCAACTCGGACGTCTCCACTTTTCGCAGCAGTTTCTGAAAGCCCTTGTCATCCACCAGCACGATGTCTTCAAAGACGAACATCTTCTGTTTGATCTGAGCCGCCAGTTCGGGATCCTGCTCCTCGATTTCCCCCATGATCAATTCGCTGGACATTTCGTCGGCCAGGTTGAGGATTTCGGCCAGCCGATCGACGCCACCCGTGTCATGGGTT
Source organism: Desulfobacteraceae bacterium (assembly GCA_014237395.1). GTDB lineage: Bacteria > Desulfobacterota > Desulfobacteria > Desulfobacterales > UBA5852 > JABZFP01. The sequence continues at coordinate 64,891 of JABZFP010000037.1, forward strand.
TGGGAACTTTCCTTATTACTGAGAATGCTTTCGATCACCCGGTTGATCTCATCCACCATGCCGCTGTTGACTTTGGTGAGCTTGGCAATTCGGAGGGCCACGTCGGTTTTAACCTCATCCGGCAGCCGCGACATGACGTCACTGGCGGTTTCGGTCTTGGCATGCACGAGAATGATGGCAATGGTCTGGGGATGCTCGTTTTCCACCAGTTTGAACAACCGTTCCGGATCGAGTTTGGTGATCGCCGCAAGATTGGAACCGCCGGACTTCATCTTTTCCGTTTGTTTGCCATTCGTGGGCGACGTTCCGGATGCGGCGCTACCGGGCAACTGGTTTTGCCGTTTGAGGTTTTCATAAAATTCCTCGGCAATTTTTTCGACCAGATCCGGTGAAACATTTCCCAACTGGTCCATCTGGGCCGCAACGGCTTTTTTTTCGTCGTCCGACAGACTGTTCATGATGATTTGAGATGTGTCCGGGCCCAGGGACCGGACCAGAATCGCAGTTTTCAGTGAACCTGGGAGATTTCGCGCATCCATATCAGCAACTCACATCGTTTGGTCGGTTGAAATTACTGTTCCTTGATCCATTGTTTCATGACGCCGACAGAACTTTGATTGTCGTTCGCTATCATCTGCCGAACCTGGTCCCTGAAGGGCAGGCGCTGGGAGCTCTGGGAATATTCGCGCTCCAGCTCGCTGACGGTTTTGGGCAGTTGCCGAATAATTTCCCCTCCTCCTGCCGGTTCCGAGGTCAGCCAGCGCACCACGGGGCGGACCAGGAAAATAAAGCTGAAGATGACAAAAAGAGCCAGCAGCAGATATTCAAAGACGAATTTGAACTGGCGGAGGGTGTCCAGCCAACTGCCGGCTGGTTCCATATCGTCGGTGCTGTCCAGTTTGGCCGTTTCAAAGGGGATGTTCTCGATTTCCACTGTGTCGCCGCGGGTGGTATCAAAATTGATGGCGCTTTTAACGATTTTTTCGAACTGGGCCATTTCTTCGGGACTGCGGGGGGTATACTGCCATTCCGTCTTGCCCTTTTTTTTCGGAATCATCTCGTAATTGCCGTCCACGATCACGGCCGCCGACACCCGGCGCATGGTTCCGGAAGGCATGACCTTGCGGCTGACGACCTTCCCGATTTCATAATTTTTCGTCTGGTCCTGCTTGCGAAACATCGCTTCATTCTGGTTGGTTGACATTCCCGGATTGGCGCTGTCGATACCGGTACTGTTCGGCTGGACATTCGATCCCACCCCGGGAATCCCCATGGCGGCATTGCGTGCGCTGCTGGTGGATTCGTCATGGATCTGTTCGCTGCGAACCACCTGATTGTCCGGCAGGTACATTTCTTCGGTCTGTTCATGGCGCATGAAATCCAGGTCGCAGGATACGCGAACGATGGCTTTGTTGGGGCCGAGGACTTCCTCCAGCATCGTCTTGATGCGACTCTCGAGATTGGTTTCCATTTTCCGCTGATACATGAACTGATCAGTGCTCATGGCGGCTGCGGAAGCGTCGTCTTCTTTACCGGCAAGCAGTTTGCCGCGGTTGTCAACCACGGTGACATTCTCGGTTTGCAGCCCTGAAATACTCGACGATACCAAGTGAATGATGCCCTGGATTTGCCCCTGGCCGAGCCGTTTTCCCGGCCTGAGCTTCAGGACGACCGATGCGCTGGCGGGTGTCTCCTCCTGGATAAACAACGTCTGGGCGGACATGACGATATGTACCCGGGAGCTTTCGATTTCATCGATCTGATTGATGGTTCGCGACAATTCACCCTGGAGAGCGCGCTGGTAATTGACGTTTTGCATGAATTCGGTCATGCCGAGTTTGGCATTGTCGAAGACCTCGAAGCCGATCCCCGACCCCTGCGGCAGGCCTTTGGAGGCCATGGCCATGCGCAGCTCATAGACCTTTTCGGCCGGCACTTCGATGACCGTGCCCCCTGCCGTAACCCGATAGGGCACCTTTTGACTTTTCAGCTCGTCCACGATCTGACCGGCATCGTCCATCGACAAGTCGGCATACAGCCGCTGGAAGTCCGGACGGCCGCTCCATTGGACCAGGTAGGTCAAGCCACCCACCGTCAATCCGATGACGACCAGGAGGCTGATCTTCTTTCGCAATGTCATGCCGGCCAATGCCGTACCGATTTGTCCGAAAAACTTATCCATGAATGGCGCTCCCTTTTAAACGACTAGATCTGCATGCGCATGACGGTTTCATAAGCCGATACCACCTTGTTTCGAATCTGCATCAGAAGCTGGAATGAGACATCGGCCTTCTGCAGCGCGATCATGGTGTTGTGAACATCCTGGCTGCGGCCGGCGGTGAGCGCCTCCACGGCCTGGTCGGCCTCGTGGTGCAACTGGTTGACCTCGCTGACGGCCCCTTTGAGAAAATTTCCGAACCCCTTCGCAGCATCCGCGGCCGAAGATCGCGTGCCGGCCTGGGGTGTCGTCAATTGTCCGGCGATCCCATTAATATGCATATCGGTCATGCCTTACCTCCCGATTTCAAGTGCTTTCATCACCATGTTCTTGGTGGCTTTGACCGCCGCGACATTGGCCTCATAACTGCGGGACGCCGACACCAGGTTGACCATCTCCTCGGTCACGCTGATATTCGGCAATGAAATGAATCCCGTCTCGTCGGCGTCCGGGTGGTCCGGTTCATATTTACGGATCGGGTCCCGGCCGTCCTTGATGATGTCCACCGTGCGAACTTCTACGACACCGCCCTCCTGCTGTGCCTTGAGCATATCGTGAAAGGTTGCATTGTCCGGTGATTCGGCCGCAAAAATAGGCTCGCGCCGCTGGTAGGGCCCGCCTTCGGGCGTGCGCGTCGTATGCATATTGGCCAAGTTGTTGGCAATCAGCCTCATCCGGACGCGCTGGGCTGACAATCCGGACGCGCTGGCCTGCAGAGCATCAAGAAACCCCATGATTATTGCCCTCCTTTGATCACGTCTTTGAGCAGTTTAAATTTATTGGAAATGATCCGCGTGGTGGTATTGTACTTCAACGTGTTTTCGGCCAGGTTGGCCATTTCCGTGTCCAATTCCACGGTGTTGCCATCGCCCCGCAGGGAGAGGTCGTTGCTTTCCACCCGCGCGACACGCCCCGACTCCAAGCTCTTGCCGGTGGTGTTCAGATGACCCACCTGCGTTCGGGTCATGGTCAACCGCGGCCCGCCTTGCGCGGCATCCTGTAGCTTTTCATCCACCATCATTTTAAAGGCCTTGTAGCGCGGCGTATCCATATTGGCGATATTGGAAACAATCAGCTTCTGGTTCATGGAACGCAAATTCAACGATCGTTCCAGCGATGTCATGGTTTTATCGAAGATAAAATTCGTTTTCATCAGGAGGCTTCCCTTTCCATCTGGGAATCCGTTCGATTCCGGTATTCATTGAGTTTGTTGCGCAGGGTGCGGACGCTGATGCCCAGCATTTTGGCGGCCCGTTCACGGTGATCGTTGACTTCGTGAAGCGTTTGCTTGATCAAAACCTCTTCGACGGCCTTTACGGATAGTCCCGGTCGAATCGCCAGCGTTGTTGGGTCAGGTGTGGTGCCTGGTTGCGCTGTGTCTTCGCCGTCAGGCGACGGGGGTAGCGTCCCCATCAGCACTGCGCGCTCGATATAATTTTCCAGCTCGCGGATATTGCCTTTCCAAAAACACGCCTCAAGTTGGTCCATCGTGGCCGTATCGATGTCGATCGTTTGCCGCTGATACAACGCGCTGTAGCGCTGCAAAAAATGGTCGATTAAAAGGGGAATGTCCTCATGCCGTTCCCTCAGCGGGGGAAGGTGAAGCGGGACGACATTGATGCGATAATAAAGATCTTCCCGCAGTTGGCCCTTCCGGACCTGGTCCGCCAAGTCTCGGTTGCTGATGGCAATCACCTGGGCGGCGAAAGAGACTTGCCGGTCGCCGCCTATCCGGTCGATGCACCTTTCCTGCAGCACGCGCAGAAGCTTCGCCTGCAGGGTTAAGGGCATTTCACTGATTTCGTCCAGCACGAGGGTGCCGTTGCCTGCTTGTTCAAACTTACCGATCTTGCGCTGGATCGCCCCCGTAAAAGCGCCTTTTTCGTAGCCGAACAATTCACTTTCCATCAATGTCTCGGGAAGCGCGGCACAGTTTACGGCGACATAGGGTGCCCCGGCCCGACCGGCGTGTTGATGGATATAGGATGCCAGCACTTCTTTGCCCGTGCCGCTTTCCCCCGTAATCAATACCGTGGCCTGGCTCCCGGCAACGGCACGCGCGGATTCCAAAATCTGTTTTACCGCGGGACAACCGGTAATAAACGGCTTGCTGCTGGCGTGAACACCGCTATCCGGGGATGTCGGCGCGTATTGGCTGGACAAAAAACGCCGCACACAGGTTTCAATGGCTTCCGCACTGACAGGTTTCATGAGGTAGTCAGCCGCCCCTTCTTGCATGGCCGTAACCGCATGTTTAACCGAGGCGACCGCCGTCGTTATGACGACCGGCAGCTCCGCTGAATGCCGCCGCATCGCTTCCAGCAACTGCATCCCCTTTTTGCCGTCAACGTCACTGTCGATCAGTGCAAGCGCATACCGCTTATGAACCAGCATACGGAGCGCCGTTTCCCCGGTATCGATCCGATCCACCGATACCCCCTGCGTCCGTAGATGACGGATAACACCCGGCGCAATCGCCTCCTCACGCGCGACCATCAATATCGACGCGGGAGAAGAATCAGTCGCTTGGCATGCCGTTATGTCGATGGCGGGCTGGCTCATAGGGTCCAATGAAACGAAGTTCCACGTAATTTAGTATTCATACCAGTCAGTTATCCAATCTCACGCGCAATACGGGTTCAGAACGGGAACCATATCTGCAATCTATATGCCACCAACATCTGGGTTTTCCCTGTGACGTCGTCGACGAAATCGAAGGGTTTCGTTGACGGCTCTCAAGCCGTCATTTTCATCTTTTTTACTGTATTTTCTAATTGTTATATGGAAACGAAAAGATGCGAAGATGTTGCATGGCACCCGCATCGCCACCATGACGGGTGGCGCGGTGTTCGTCAAAAATAGATGCCCTTCGTCATCTCTTTGACGCCAAAATTGATGAGTTCGTAAAAAATCGCATAGGTAATCCTTTCGTCATCCCCGCGCAGGCGGGGATCCAGTTATTTCAATGGGGTCATAGACTCCCGCCTGCGCGGGAGTGACGGCTTAAGGACTTTCTACGGGACCATCAAAATTGTTTTCCTCAAGATCCGTTGAAAGTTGGACGATAACACCATACGTCCGCGCTCTTCATGGGACTGGACATGTGGCAGCAGCGCAAATCAACCGCGGCGTTGCGGTTGATTTCACCATAACGCTGGCCATGGCGATCGACGGAGGCCATTTAGAATCAGGAGGATTTTGACAGGATGCTATTGAAACGTCGCAGGAATACCCAGGACGAAAACGTGGTGGATTTAAACAGCCGCCTCCAGGAAAGCGAAAACCGCGAAAGCGCATATGATACCGTCATTCGCACCCTCCTCGTCCTGGTAAAGGATTTCGCCATAGACATTGCCGAGTTAAAAACAGATCGGTTTTATGCCTCCATGGACACATTCAGCGAGAAATTCTTCGCCCAAAAGAAATCCAAACGCATCCTGCCCCACTTTGAAAAACAGAAACCGGTCATTTCCAGCTTTATCGACCAACAGAAAAAATATCTGGATGAACGGGAAGCCGAGCTGCGCAATATAATCGATTTGCTGACCCGGGCCATGGTTTCGGTGGATTCCGAAAACGATGCCTATCATCAGAAAATCCTGCGGCAGAGCGAAAAAATGGAACAGATTACCCGCCTCGACGACATTCGAAAAATTAAAGCAGCGCTTGAAATAGAAGTCGCAACACTTCGGGAAACCGTGCGCAACAAGCAAGTCGGTGAACAGGCCCGAATCCAAAGCCTGTCGGGCCAGGTGAAGAGCTTGCGCCAGGAACTGGAAATGGCCAAGGAGGAATCCCAACGCGACGGATTGACCGGTATCTATAACCGCCGGGCCTTTGACGACCATCTGCAGTCGTTGATGGAACGCAACCTGCTGCATCGCCAGGATTTCGCGATCCTGATCCTGGATATCGATGATTTCAAAGCCGTCAATGACACCTATGGGCATCCGGTGGGCGATCGTGTTCTCCTGGCAATGGCGGAAACGTTTGGTCAAATGGTGCGCAGTGATGATTTTCTGGCGCGCTACGGTGGGGAGGAATTTGTCATCGTGCTGCCGGGCGCCTCGCGGCGCAATGCGGCCAAGAAGGGTAAACTGATCTGTAAAACCGTCCACAAGACCCGCTTTACCTTCGATCCGGATGACCGCCAGGCGCCGCTATCACTGACAGTCAGCATCGGGGCCACCGCTTATAAGAAAGGCGATACTGCCGCCAGCGTGCTGGCGCGCGCCGATCAGGCTCTCTATAAAGCCAAGCAGGCCGGTAAAAACGGTGTCATGACGTCGTGAAACACGAGGCGCCATTAAGCGTTTCATGGTGCTCGATCCATTCGATCAAACCATACCCAGTGTTTCCATATATCAGCCGCCCGGCAGGGGCAAATTTTGCCGATTCAGCTGCTGAGCCGGCAAAATTTTCTCCGGCGCATCCATCGCAACCTTAATTTTGATTGATATTACAGCCGATTCGCACCCCTTTTATCTGGCATGGTGTTTGCTTTTCTATTGTTTAAAATCTAAGACGACAACGTTACGGACGATGACAAGCCAATTATCCATAGAGAGGCGACGATGACGAAAATAGCCAACACCCATCAATTGCCTGGAGGGAATCTCCAGCGGCCCAAAATAGCGTCCGGACAAAATCCGACCGGCTTCCAGAAGGTTTTCGATGACCTGCTCCAAAACCAGACCAAGGACGCGGCGGCCCCCTCATCTTCGGCACACGCGATCAATCCCACGCCCCTGACCGCCAATGCCATCGAGGCCTTGCCGGTCAAGACCGACCTGCAGGCCATGGAGCGCTTTGTCGATTCCCTGGATGCCTATCAGCAGGGACTCGCGGACCCAACTTGCAGCTTGCGGGATCTTGAGCCGGTCCTCGGACGCCTTGAAAAGGCGCAGCGGCATTTGACCGATGTGTCCGAAAAAACGCCCGCCGACTCCCCCCTAAGAGATATCATAAACGAAGGGCTGGTGACGGCCACCATGGAGATCAGCCGTTTTCGCAGCGGTATCTATTGCTGATCATCTCCTGAAAGGAATTCACACGGCAACTTACGATGATTCGATCGACACATAAAACAATTCAAGACTATCTCAACCCGGCGATGGGGCCATCGAAAAGAGAACGGGCGCTGCCGTCGGAAACGTCATCTTTCCGATCGGTCCTGGAAGGCGTTTTAGACAAAACGCCTGCGGCCCAAAACACCGAAAGAGCCGGTCTGACGATACAGGACTATATGAACCGCCGGATCGGGGCCATCGCATCGGCGGCCATGCAGCCTTGCGATGGCGATCGAGCGTCTTCCACGGAAATCCAGGACAAAGGCGAGGTGTCCGTGTCGGATGAAAAGACGGTTTCCGCCTCAGCTGCAACGAATGCATCCCCTCCCCTGCCGGACGCGCCGGATGACACGGTAAGCCAAACCATCCACCAGGCCATTGAACGCGCTGCAGAACGGTACAACGTCCCGAGCGATCTCATTCAAAGCGTCATCCGCTGCGAGTCCAATTTCAAGCCTGACGCCGTCTCCCGCGCCGGCGCCCAGGGGTTGATGCAGCTCATGCCCGCCACGGCCAATGATCTCGGTGTCAGCGATCCGTTTGACATCCAGCAGAATATCGATGGCGGGACACGCTACTTACGACAAATGCTGGACCTTTTTGGCGGAAAAGTTGAGACTGCCTTGGCGGCTTATAATGCGGGTCCGGGCACGGTCACCCGCTACGGCGGCATTCCGCCCTACCGGGAAACAGAAGCCTACGTCAAAAAGGTGATGGACCATGCCGGTCTTACGGAAACCGTCCGGCATGTTTGAAGCCTGGCAAAGACTGCGGGAATGGATTTCGGATTGAGTCCGGAATGACAAAATCAATCAGAAACGTTGTTTGGTAGTTGCGGCACAACCTCGGAAGCCTGAATATTTGGGTATCAGGATGTTATGTATTAGGAGCAATGCCGAAGATATTTTACGACACCATCAATCTTGATGGACTCGCAAAAAGTCCGATTTCAGGCGGTTTCGTAAGAAGTTCGAGATCAAGGCTTGCGAATTCCGAGGAATGAGGCGTACTTATCGTACGCCGCAGTGACGAGGGATGAAGCGTAACGCCGATATCGGACTTCTTACGGAATCGTCAATCTCTGAGGGGCAGCCGCTGCCGCAACAGCTGGCGCTGCATGCGATAAAGAACTTTGGTGAGGGATTTTTCTTCCCCCTTATCCATGTTCTTGAATTGAAAAGCATACTGGCGATTGCCGGTTACCGCGTTGGTTTCCACACGAACAATGGTGGCCTCGGCAATCCGGATCTTGGTGGTCACATTCTTATCCCGGAAAAGCAGCTCGAGGTTTTTCAAGTTGCGTCCGCGGGCCAGCATCAAATTCTTTTTGATTCTCTCCCGGGCGGATTCCACCACACATAATAACCCCCCCAAGCTAAAATCGAGCACCGCCAGTTTGAGCGGCGGTTCGAGTTGGCGAAGGACGAGATCGGTGCCCATGGGGGCTTCGAGCCTGAAATTACGCCGCCGCTGGATCCGGTCAACCTCATCCGGTATGGGGATCCAAACCTCACCGCGCTGCCATTCGGGGTTGGGGGCTATTTCAAAGGTATAGAGGACTTTGTCCTGGCCGCTGAATTCAAAGTAGAGGTTGCCGCAGTCCTTGCTCTTCAAGACAATCTGGAAGTCATCGGGGCAATCGATCTGGAATTGCGGCTGCGCATTTTGGGACCGAATCCCCGTAATAACGCTGACGGCTTCGAAACCGGTGCCCTTCAAAACCAGCTTGACCAGAACCCGCTGGTCCTTCAGGTATTGGAATAACTGGTGTGTTTTTTCTTTGGAGAGTTTACCGTAGTCAGCCATGGTCAGTCGGCAATCAACCTGAATAACACGCCAGGCTGGCAACACTGCTTGCGAACTCCTGGTCTTCAATTAAAAGCTTGGCGAAACTGATATACTTTTCGGCAATGGCCCGCACGGCGAATTGCAGGGCAAAAGGCCGGATCGGTTTTTCCAACAGGTAATAGACATTGGATGCCATGCACATATTCACCACATCCTCGCTGGCATTTCCGGTGACGACAATGGCGTCCTTGTGCGCCGACGGATATTTCTTTTCGACGGCGTCGAGAAAGAAAAACCCGCTCTTGCCCCCCAAAAACACATCGACAATGAAGATGCCCACACCGACCGGACTGCTGAGACAATAAAGAATGGCCTCATCCGCATTGGTGAAAGACCGGACCTCGCCCCAGGTGTAAAAGGATGTAACGGTATCGGTAATCAACTGACATACCGAAGGGTCATCATCGACGATGATGACATCAAGTCCGTCTGACATGCAGGAACTCCTTCCGTCACCGGGTTAATAAGGATACGTCGCATCGCCCGCAGGCTGGCGTTTCTTAGATGATTAACTATAATTTTAGCGGTTTGTCAATGGATCCGGGGTTGTGGCACAGGCGATGGATGCAAAGCGAGCATTGCCGCCCCGGCCATGGGGCCGCACGAGCGGCGATAATCGTTTTCAACTAAGAATTTCTTCAAGCTTTTGGCGGATTTCGTCGATGCGATAGGGTTTGGCCACCACACCGCAGAAGCCGTGCTCGGTATAGTGAACCACACCGGGATCATTGGAATACCCACTCGATACGATGGCTTTGACGTCCGGGTCCATCATGCGCAACTGCCGGATGGTTTCCTTGCCCCCCATCCCGCCTTTGACCGTCAGGTCGAGAATGACAAGGTCGAAGGGCTCGCCGGCCGTCATGGCCGTTTCATAGGCCGCGAGGGCTTCCTCGCCGTTGCAGGCAAAGGCCGTTTCGAATCCCATCTTGCCCAGAACATTACCGGCCAGTTTCCGGATCATGGCTTCGTCGTCCATCACCAGTATCTTGCCCGTGCCGAACGGCTTGGTGGATCGATGGGCTTTTTCCGGTGGGGCGGCCGCTTCACAACTGGCGGCCGATGCCGGCAGAAAAACGCGGAATAGTGCCCCCTCGCCCGGAGGGGCATGGACAATAATTTTACCCTCATGCTTTTCAATGATGGAATTGGCGATGGACAATCCCAACCCCATCCCCCGCTGGTCGCCCATCATCTTGGTTGAAAAATAGGGGTCGAATATCTTTCCCAGGGCCTCGGGCGGAATCCCGCTGCCGTGGTCCTTGATGGAAACCACCACGTAGCGGCCGTCCTTCCGAACAGCCCCATCAGGCATGGCGGTTTCATTACCGGCCGTGACGATGATGGTGCCCCCGTCCGGCATGGCCTCCCGAGCATTGATGACCAGGTTGTGAAAGCCCTGCCCGATCTGGGTGCGATCGACATCGGCACACCACAGGTCGGCGGGGATCGTAAATTCGGCACTGATGTTGGAACCGCTGAGTGCAAATTCCGTCGCGCTTTCGATCAGTCCGGCGATGTTGACCGTTTCTTTCTGGGGCACGCCGCCTTTAGAAAAGGTGATCAATCGGTTGGTCAGTTCCTTGGCAATCAGCGAAGCCTCTTGCGCCTGGGAAAGCCATTCATACATGGGATCGTCTTCCGGAATGCTGGTCAAGGCCAGGGATATGTTCCCCATAATGGCGGTCAACAGGTTGTTGTAGTCGTGGGCAATGCCGCCGGAAAGCGCGGCGATGGATTCCAACTGGCGCGATTTCAGTAGGTCCTGCTGCATCTTTTTCCGCTCGGCAATATCGCGCACGATGAGAAATTGAACATCCCCCTCACCTTCCTGGACGGCATGGATGGATACCGCCACAGCGCGGGATTGTCCTCCGGCCAGGGTTAAAGCGGATTCATAAATCAACGGTTTTTGGTGTTCCGCGTTGTCAACATCGGGGGCTGATTGGGGATAAAGAAGTGGCGCAGGGTCAAGCAATTGGGACAGTGGCAGCCGCATCAATTCAGCACGTCCCATCCCTGTCATTTTTTCAATCGCGGCATTGACCCGGGTGATCGTCGCGTTTTCAAGGACAACGACGCCCTCGTCGATACGGTCAATAATCTTTCGGTTAAGCTGTTCGGCCGACATAATACCTTCCCGTTAAACGTATGAATCTAATGCACGGTAATATCTTCACGCAAAAACCATTCCTCAGCGGGTACCACAATTGTTTTGGTCTTGTACTGGCACCAGGCGAACAAAATAAGATCTCGGGTATCGGCAACCCAGAATCCAGTGCAGGGTACGCCAAGGGGGGCTTTCTCAGGAATGAATGCGGCATTGTAAAGATCAGACAGCAGGGCCATATCATGCAATGCCTTGTAGATCCGATGCTGCGAGGCCTGTTCTATCTCAATGTCCTCGAGGGAAATTTCGTTGAGTTTGTCTGTTGCGATAGCCAGAGTCTGGCTGACAGTTTTTTTAATGCGTTTCAAGAGAGTCCTCCATCCAACCGCGGTCAATTTGCTCTAACCAATCGCCATCATCTAAATCACATATCTTCGATATTGATGATATCGGTGTTTTTTTTGAAATCTTGAAGTGAAATATTCATCGTATAAAATCAGTATTGACGATCATCATGTTTTCGTACTGCATTTAACCTAACTTCCATATTTCTTTAGACATATATTGAACCCCGATTCCTCACGATCACAGCAGCTAAGATGTAATGAATAGATAGTCAATTTTTTGACAAATTTCGTCAAATCCAAACTTTATAAACGTTACCCTCAAAACACAGCGTTTATATCTTCCTGTTTTTTTGTGCTTTTTATCGATTGGCACACCATTTGCCTATCGTTCATTAGGTCATCTATGTAAGAGGATATTTCAATACATTTTGCATTAAAAAAGTGGCCCTACTTTAAGAAATTATATCCGATTCGGTAATGTTTAACACGTGAACGAACCAATTACCAAATTAAGGATGTAAATTTGAACATCATGTTTTTATACGTCATTAAATTTTTATAGCTGCAAACTATTTACTGGACATAACCCAAATCGATTATGTTTAAGGTCTGGAGAATTCATGAAAGCTTCAGTTTTAGTTCCGACATATAATCATGCCAGATATATCTCGCAATGTCTCGACAGTTTGATATCGCAAAAAACAAACTTTGAATTTGAAATCATAGTGGGTGAAGATGATTCAACAGATAATACACGCAATATTTGTAAAGAATATGAAAAGAATCACCCTGACTCAATCAGACTTTTTCTAAATGATCGTAGCAATGTCATATATCTCAATGGCAAACCTTCAGGGCGTTGGAATTTAATGAATTTGCTTCTTCATGCAAGGGGTGAATATATCGCTATCTGTGAGGGAGATGATTACTGGACAGATTCAGAGAAATTGAATAAACAAATAACATTTTTAGATGATAACCCGAATCTATCATTCTGTTTTCATCCAGTTAATTGGCTAATTGAATCTTCGAAGAAGATAAATATTTATCAGCCTAAGATTATAAAGGAAACATATTCAATCGATGACCTTTTAGTCAGCAAGAATTTTATCGCACTTTGTTCAGTGCTATACCGGTCATCGATACTACGAAATATTGAAGATTGGTTCAAATTCATACCATACGGTGATTTGGGATTACATCTCTTTTCTGCCAGTAAAGGTCCTTTTGGATTCATCCCAACTGTGATGGCTACCTATAGGCGTCATCGGGAAGGTTTTTACAGCTCAGAATCCCCCGTTCGAAGAACGATGATGGCTATCCAAACACTTCACTTAATACATAAAGCAATTAACCTTGAAAGATTTCCTGGATACCAAATAGGGTTGTCAAATTTTTATTTGCAGTTATCTAATGAAGCCGTCCATGAAGCAAATTCAATAAAGGATGCGGGTAATTCTAAAAATGATATTCTAAAATTGAGGACTGATGTCAAGACGGATTATCATAAAGATAAGAAAGAAGGTTTTTCTGATTCTAAGACAAGTGAATCTCATCTCGAAGATCGCAATAACGATGAAGCAATTATCATTTTTTTACGAGCGCTTGACGAATTAAATCGTCTAAATTTTTATGAAGCAGACAAGTTGATGGATTTTTATCGCAGACAGATCGATTATTCTATATTCTCAAATTTTGACAATCGAGCAAATAATTCACCATTTATATCTGTTGTAGTGGTCGCATTTAATACAAATTTGCTGTTATTAGAATGCATTTATTCTCTCCTCCAACAAAGCCAAAAATATTATGAAATTATTGTTATTGATAATGGTCGCAACGAAAAGGTTATTGAAAAATTATCTAAATTGCCAATTCTATATATAAAGTGTCCCACCAACTTATTTCTATCCGAAGGTCGTAACATCGGAGTATTTTATGCTCGCGGCAAAATTGTGTCTTTTCTCGATGATGACGCATGTGTACCTGCCAATTATATAGAAACTATTCGTCAATGTTTTACGCAATTTAATATTGTTGCATTCAGAGGTAAAGTTCTACCAAAAACAGCGTCACCAAATTGCTCTGCGAACCACTATGATTTAGGAGATATACCTGGCCCGTCAACGATTGACACCGAAGGCAATTCATCTTTTAATCGAGATGCCTATATAAAGGTTGGAGGTATGAATCCTCTTCTTTTTGGCATGGAGGGGCTGGATATTTCCTACAAGTTGATGAATATCTTTGGAGATAACTGCACTATCTACTGGCCGTCTACGATTATTTATCATGACTTTGCTTCAACCGAAAATAAACTAGAAAAAAAGCTCACGCGATACTCTCTCATGAGAAAATACCTCACAAGTAAATACCCCGATATATATGAGTATCATCAAAGGTTAAGATCTTGTTTGAGTGATAAAGACAGCATCATAGCTGCAAATAAAAGCATTTGCTTGCAAGATAGCCCATCAACCACTATGAATAATTTTTTAGAAGCTTTCAAGGATACCACTACCTTATATCAAGAATCCGATATTGAACCCCAATCACCGCAACGACCCATATCTTTTTCTTCAACCCCTTATGTTTCCATTGTTATTCCCACATATAACAGAGAACACTTTCTTCCGCTGGCAATTGAAAGTGCACTTTCTCAAGATATCGGTTATAACAATTTTGAAGTTTTAGTTGTTGATGATGGATCAACCGATAATACGACTCTTAAAATTAAACAGTTCAAAGACAAAAGATTTCGCTATATAAAAAAAGAACATAGTGGCGCTCCAAAAACGCGCAACTTTTCAATTGCTGAAGCTCGGGGAGATTATATTTTGTGGCTCGATGATGATGACCTCCTCACACCTTCTGCATTAAGTTCATATATTAATTTTATTTCAACTGCCCCAGAGGCTGATATAATTTATGGGAATTTGATATATTTTGATAGCGATACCGATGAAATTACTAAAATATTCGAACCTTTCGATTGGACAAACAAACAAAATGATCTGCTATCTTCGTTATTTCGAACAAATTCGATCCCTAACCCCGCAACGCTTATTAAGAAAAGTGCATATTATAAAGTAGGGATGTATGATGAATCATTCGAACGTGCACATGATTATGAATTTTGGACAAGAGCTGCTGCAGTATTAAATTTTAAAAAAAACGATACAACTGTTTGCCGATACCGAATCCATTCTAATAATATGTCTGTCGGGAGCTTTATCGATCGCTCTTTTGAATCACAAATTATGCGAAAAATGCTTCATCGCTATGGACTGCAAAAGATTTACAACTGGCTGAACTGGGAAGAACCTGAAACGGCAACGGCAGTTGCGCTTTACATGACATCAGAAAATTTTTTACGTATTGGCGACACGCACAATGCATTGCAGTTGATATCGGAAATCCCCACTCATTTGCATTCTGCCGATATTTGCGATCTTCGTTTGAGCGCACTCCTTTACCAAGGCAAAACAAAAGAAGCATGGAACCTTCTTAACAGCTTCTCCTCAAACGCCACAATAAATGATGACGAACTTATTGCCTTGAGAACGAACTTTGAGGATCGTGTCAAATTCCATAAAACACTCAGCATTTCTTTTTCAAACCGGGATCATCTTGCCATCCAAAAAATGCTTAAAATGCTGGATGATGAAGGTCGGCTCATTCCTGCACACCAGATTATTGCCTTTTGCGACCAACACAGACACGCCATGTCTGAAAGAAAGCGTCTCAAGTTTCTTCAGTCAGCAATTATACAAAATCCCACCTGTGAAAAAATTCGAAATCAGGCTATTGGTTTGGTGAGCACACAGGAAGCGAGAGAAACCCTTGATGCAACCCGCCGTCGTGTGTTGGATTCGATTGTAGAATCTCAGACCGAAAATACAAAGCCATTTAAAGCGAAGCGATTTAGACCCCGGGAAGCGATTAAGTTTTCAAAATTGACAATACAACACGATGAAAACACTTCAAATCTGTATAGGGATGCATGCCGATTCTATGAGAAGGAAAATTACCGCATAGCCTTCGAAAAACTCAATCGAGCCATTGCGATAGAGCCTGGCCAGTGGGAATTCTATAACCTTTTGGTGAATATTCTGCTGCAGTCCGGCGAGGAATTGGCCATCCCCGACCGATTGCGTCCTCTGGAGGTCCGCTTCGATTTACCCGCTCGAATGTTGGCCTTGATCGGCTGTGGTTACGAAGCTGTCAATGATCTTGAAAGAGCCGCAGCTTTTACGGCCCAGGCGCTGGCCATTGACGCTGAATGTGCCCGTGCGTGGAACCTGAAAGGCATAATTTCCTATAGAAACGGCAACGGAGAAGCCGCGGCTCGATTTTTTCAGAAAGCGGCGGAATGTGACGCTGATTGGGGTGATCCATGGACCAATATGGGAACGCTTCACTGGGAGATAGGAGCCATTGACAAAGCGATGGATTGCTACGAAAAAGGTTTCCAACTCTCACCTACAGCACCAAATATTGCCACTACCTATCATCTCGCCATAAGCGAGACGGGCCAGTTTGAACGCGCGAAATTTCAGTTTGAGCAAGCCATCAAGCACCGGCCTGATTTTCGCAAGGCGCGCTTCTTGTTAATCGATATCTTGATACGCATGGAAGCATACCAGGAAGCATTAAATCATATCGAAGCCGTTCTAGTGCGGTTCGGTGCCGAACCTCAGTTTCTGAAAGCGGCCAAAGCAGTTCGCGACAAATTGGGTCCCATGGCCATCAGAAAGGGCAAACACCCATCCTTGTCCCTTTGTATGATCGTGAAAAATGAAGAGAAATACATACCTCGCTGCCTGGAAAGCCTCAAGCCTGTCGTCGATGAGATGATCGTGGTCGACACCGGCTCCACAGATGCCACCATTGATATCGCTGCGGTCTTCGGCGCCCGGTTGTTCAATTTCAAATGGAATGATGATTTCGCTGCTGCCCGTAACCACAGCTTGGAGAAGGCCACAGGCGATTGGATCCTCGTCATGGATGCCGATGAGGTTGTCGCTTCAACCGACCATAAACCTTTACGCACCCTTATTCGAAAACACAAAAAAGACAATATCGCATTTTCAATCGTAACAAGAAATTACACCAGTAAATACAATGGGATCGGCTGGGTCGCCAATGACGGCACCGATCAAACAGTTGAAGCAGGCTGTGGGTGGACACCAAGCAAGAAGGTCCGATTATTTAAAAATACGCCCGAGGTGCGTTTTGAATTTCCAGTGCACGAACTGGTTGATACCAACTTGAAACGGCATGGCTTCCAGATCCTTCAATGCCCTTTCCCGATCCACCATTACGGCAATCTCGACTCAATACACGTCAATCTAAAAGGCGAGCAATATTATAACATCGGAAAGAAAAAACTGAAGGAAATGGGAAATGACCCCATCGCTCTTCAAGAGTTGGCAGTTCAGGCCGATTTATTGGAGAAACACGATGAAGCTGTCGATCTCTGGAACCGCCTTGCCGGAATTCAACCTAAGAATTCAAAAATATACATCAATCTATCTGCGGCCTATGAAAAATTGGGACGATACACCGAATCAAAAAAAGCAGCATGCAAAGCCATAAAATTAGGCCCGAACGTCAAGGAAGCACATCTCAACTTGGGGCGTAGCGAGCTATTTCTGGGCAATTTCCTGAAAGCCTACAAAATTTTCCAGAATCTTGTGCACACCGAACCCAATTATTACTCTGCTCTATTCATGGCGTGTGCGGCTGAAATATGCAGTGGCCAGACAAAAAACAAGTTGGTCATGATCAAAAAAATGAAATCGCTGAATATCTGGGATGCCCTTCCCCACGCGTTTCAGGATCTGGCTAACGACCTCGCTCTCGCTGGATTTGGCGAAAGCGCAAAGGAATTGACGCGCTACGCGGAGGAGCTTGAGCGCTTTCAAGATAAAAATGCAAATGATAGAGCCATTGTTGACAGCGATTTACCTTCGGATGATCCGATTGCTCTAACCATGGCTTCATGATGAGAATGTATTTGCCGTTTTAGGCATCCATCCAACATCATCGTAAGCTTCCCCCAAAAGTTTGCATTTTAAAAGTAGAGCTTTCTGGCATAATGCACGGACCAGGAGGCTTAGATGAAAAAATCGCGGTTTTCCGAAACACAGATTATCTCGATTCT
>JABZFP010000017.1 GCA_014237395.1 Desulfobacteraceae bacterium
GAGAATCGAGATAATCTGTGTTTCGGAAAACCGCGATTTTTTCATCTAAGCCTCCTGGTCCGTGCATTATGCCAGAAAGCTCTACTTTTAAAATGCAAACTTTTGGGGGAAGCTTACGAATCAAGCAAGGGCGTCGTTGAATCGCAAACCCTTATGAATTCTTATCTATCAAATGCAAAGGCCCCACCGCTTATACGGCAGAGCCTTTGAGATTATCTTGAAAGGGCTTACGATCCGACCAGGGCCATCAAATTATTTGGCTGGAAGATTATATGATGATTCTACTTTAACTACCTGATCGCCTTTGGTCACTTCATTGTAAGGGGTAATATAGTAGCCAGAAAACGAAAAATCCCCTTCAATCCCTTCATACTCTCCGGTCCCCTTGGTCCAGGTACCTGTGCCTTCCAGGGCAGGTATTTTTTTGCCCTCTGGAATCCCAACAGTTAGTTTGTATTTAGAAAATGCTTGGGATTTATCCATAAACGTTAAATCAGAATGGCCTTCGCAAGGACCCGCCCCTTTTGTTAGATAACAATTAAAACTCGTGTGATAAGCAGCGACTCTTCCATCTTCAAAGTTTGCCAGACCTCTGCGTTCGCCAAGCAAGAGTACGTGCCCCTCAGCATCAGCCAAAGGGATCATTTCCATATTGGTCACGTAAGAGTCGATTGTAAAATTCATTTCCTCCGCCCAGGCTCCATTTGAAAGAAGGCAAAACGCAAAGGAAATTGCTGCGATAAAAACAACTGATTTATTAAAGGCTTTCATAGACACCCCCCTTCTCAATACAGGTTTAGGCTGTCGCTCCTTTTTTGATTTTATTAATCATTGGTAATAATGAGATTGTTTACTGCTTATGCTTTCCCCTCAAGCACGGCTGCCAGGATTTCCGGGGATACGGCATTACCGCCCATTCCCCAATGTTCGAAGGGCACTTCCTCAATGATGCACCACGTGTATGCCAAAAGATTGTCTTTAGCATGTGGACTTGCTTCGATTTCTGATACGGTCTTTGACACGCGTTCAATCATTTCGCTTTTCTTTTCATCAGAAGGAGTGCCTTTCAATACCTTGAAATTGATCAATGGCATAACGACCTCCATTCGCATCGTCGGTTAAACGCTCGTACGAAAGCCGTTCTATTCGCGTTCAGGCATTTTTGCACCAATGGATTCCATCGCCTCCTCGATAGTCGACCACGTGGGCATTTCATAGAAATAGTCTTCAATATGAAAAAAGCTGGCCATGAATTTAGCGGAATATGCTCTTGCCTCTTCGTATTTTCCAGGATTCGTTTGATAGGCCGAAAAAACTCTGAACCCGTCCTGATTACTTGAAACGGCAGTTTCAACTAAAGGTGTAAAAACGCCTTCGGGACGAGGGTATTTCTCTAAAGCACCAAGCCAGGCTTCCAAAACCTCTTGGTATTTGCTTGGAGGGTAATGAGTATCAATCACGATTATCGGCATGATGATCTCCTTTTCCTGCAGATTAGGAAAGATGATTTTGCGGCGAGACATTCGTTCCCAAAGCCCCCAGAGGCAGATCACCCCTGGAGGCAATGCAATGGCAATTTCCGGTGCCCTCGTATCATGGCCCTATCCATGGTTAAGACAAATTTTGCCGGCTTTTTTGGAGGGAATGGATCAGCTTGCAGGAGTCATAACATCTGGAGTGGAATAGAAGGTGTGGTTTAGGGTTCCGACTTTAGCAATGAATGCAGAGTGTGCTTATCAAATATAAAAATAACGCGTCGTTGAAGGCTGTCAAATAAAGAATGGCTCCCACCGACTTTATCAGCAGAAGCCATTTTCGTCCCAGGCCAGAAATTTCAACCATCCTTGCATCAGAGCCGGAATCTCCGCTCTTCCAGCATCGCAATAAAATTACATAAGTCCCCCATTGGATTTTTAGGTTTTGCGGCTTTACAATGCTTAGGTTATCGCGTTGCAGTTTATGCCCCCCGGACGGTTTTGATCCATTGTTCCGTTGTCACGATGGAAAACCGATCCGGCCGCTAAACCCACCCGACTGACCTGCGCGACTTCCCGCTGCGGCCCTACCGTCTGCTTTTGAGACACAAAGCTCAGCTTTTCGTTTAGGAGGCTCAAGCAGACGGTCTCGAAGGCAGTGGCTGGCCAAAGTGCCCGAAAATGATCAGATCGCCATTACAGACTCCCGACCAAAGCGGTCACGTTTCATGATGCGTCTCCTTTATGATTTATGGGTTCAGAAACAAGAAAACCCGACCGAGATAGGCCAGGCGTTCCGTAAAAGGGTTGATATTAAGTCAGATTATGGGATATGGCTTACTTGCAATGATGTTCAGTCGGGCCAAAATTCACATCATAAACAAATGTCAATCAAGGAGGGTAAAATGGCGAATTTCCTGTTTGTATTGAGCAAGGATGATAACGAAACCGCTACCAGATGTTTCCAGTTTGCGAAGATTGCCCATGAAAAAGAGCACAAGGTCAATTTATTCTTTATTGATAGTGGTGTCACTTGGGCAAACAAAAGCCGGGATTTAGCTGTAAAAACACCGACCGGTGATTCCCCAAATGATTACCTACCATACCTTGTGGATAACCAAGTGCCGATTGGCGTATGAATTCCGTGTGCCAAAGCTCGTCAGGTTGACGAGAAAGATTTCTTTTCAAACATGGTTCTTGACGGCGGACCCCATCTTATTGATTTGGCTGCGGAGGCAAAAGTGTTTAATTTTTAAAAGCCATATTAGGTAGGATGTTTCTCTGGGCGGCCGTTTACAATAATGGCCGCCCTTTTCATTTGATGGCTGCGAAAAATAACATTTTGGCGCTAAGTGACACATTGTACTGTCGCGTGTAAGTGCAGGTACGCGGAGAGTTATTACAATCCCTCTGAATGATTTCGTCATCTGTGGCGCCCGCCGCGCCTATTTTGGATGTGTTACAGCCGGCGCGACATCCATAAAGCCATACCGGCTGTGAATGATGACATGTTCAGGACGATGAAATGAACCCCCTTTTGTGCTTTGCTTGGTCTATCATCTTTTTATTGTGTAAGATGGCATGCACACACAGATTTTGGTTATCCAGATTTTGTGGGGTCGTCTCGATCAGCCACAACCCACCTGAATTATACGATCGACAAATGAATGGATATGAAATCAAGACTTTAGCCTGATTTTTCTTATCAAATAATGTTGTACCGGCTTCGATCAATTCTGGGCCAAACAGCAACCTTAAGCATTGGAACCGCTTTTTAAATCGAATCAAATTTCGATTGACCTAATATGGCCGATTGAATTAAATTAGACCACAGCTATTCTTCAATGCTCCGTCGGGCTGAAACTACCTATGGTTTCTGTGCATGGTGCATTTCCTCTCTCCTTCCTGCCATTTGTCGTTTCCATACCGATCCTGTAGCTGTCTTCTAGCTTAAAGGATATCAGATGTCGGCTTCTGACCAAAAGTCCACCGAACAATCGCTGAATATATTTGAATAAAAGATCGAGGACAAATGCCATGAAAGTGTTTTCAACGTCCATGCTTTTGGGTTTGGTTGCGGCAGTACTGATGGCGGCAACCACCTTCACAACTTTGGCGGAGGAGGCCGCTTCCGATGTTATTGAGGTCCGGTGGGTGATGGCCGGATTAGCAAAAGATGCTGATCCCTCGCGCCCGAAAAGCATTCCGCCGGAAACTGTTCTGCGCACCGGTGACAAAATCAAGATGTATTTGAAGGCCGTCAACAAATGTTTCTTCTATCTTTTCTACCAGAACCCGGAAGGCCAGCTGCGGCTAATCTACCCGGATTCGTTTCCTTCCAATGGGCTTGTGAGTGGCACCCAACTGACTGTTCCCCCTGGTGATCAATGGTTTGAATTGGATGAACAAACCGGAACAGAGACGTTTCATGTTCTCGTTTCGCCCGCTCCGCTGCAGTCCATCGAGACCCTTTATGAGGACTACCGGCAACATGCGTCTGGAAATGGTTACCCTGCGACGCGCATTATCACCGCTATCGAACGTTTGCGCAATCAACATCGCCCCCTGACCAGCAAAGCCGAGCGGCCGCTTTCCATAGGGGGCACGATTCGTGGTGCTCTCGATACGGGAGCCGAGACGGAGGAAAGTCGTCTCGATCACCTTGCGGAGGATATCACAACAGCCAACGTCTTTTGCAGGACATACACGATTGAACACCATTAAAGCACGGCGGCTGCGAGCCGGCATTCTCATCAGCGTTGCGGCGATTTTAATCGCGCACCTTTTCCAGTGGTTATTGCCTGAAGCGACGACCACATGGAATCATCGTGTCATCGATCGCGTATTCCAGTTTCGGGCGCGTTCGCCAGCTTTCAGGCCACTTTACAACGATACGGTTGTCCATGTCGATATCAACCAGTCAACGCTCCAACGTATCGATCGCCGTCACCTGAACCGCCACCATCATGCCCGGGTAATTGCCAACTTGGGGGCGATGGCCACCACCTCACAGCTCTACGATTTCGTTTTCGCATCCGAACGGTCCGAAGATGAGGACCGGGAACTCGTCGAGGCGACCCGCAGCGCCGGGAACGCTTATTTCGGCGTGGTGTTCCTCTTTGAACGCGCGCATCTGGAAAGTGGCGCATCATCTTCCGAATCATCAGCAAGACCCTACCTGAAAGCAACCCGCTGGAATGTCATGCTGAAAGGCAATACCAATCATCTGCCCGAGGCAATGGATGGTATAATCACCTTTCCGAAACTGGCCGAAGCTTCGCGAGGCCTTGGCAGCCTTAATCTGCAGTATGATCCGGATGGTGTTTATCGACGTTACCCGTTGCTTTATGGTTACAACGGCGGTGTGTACCCCAGCATTGTACTGCGTATCGTTTGCGATTACCTGGAAGTAGCTCCGGGCGCCATCGTTTTTGAGCCGGGCCGCCATCTGACCCTTAAATCGGCCCGCTTTCCCGGGGTTGAAAACCCTCGGGATATCCGAATCCCTGTCGACCTGTCCGGCAACATGGTCGTAGACTTTATCGGCGCCTGGGAACAGATGCGGCATTATAACTTCGACGATATCCTCCATGCATCCGACAACAAGGCCGAAATGGCGCTATGGCAGGATGAGCTTGCTGGGAAAATCGTCGTGGTGTCTGAAGTGTTGAGCGGTTCGTCTGACGCCGGCCCGGTTCCCACCGACACCCATTACCCGTTAAGTGGGGTGCATGCCAATGCGCTTCACACCATTTTGACGGAATCCTTTTTCCGTCCAACAACGGGTTTGACGCGTATGTTTTGCGAATTGGCTATAGCGGGGGTTGTGACGTTGGCGTTCGTCAACCTGCCAGCGCTGGCTTTCGGGGCCATTTCCATGATGGCGGCACTCACTTATAGCGGTGCCGCTGTCGGTACTTTTTTATATGGCCGATGGCTCTTCGATTTCGTCCAACCCAATGTCATCCTTTTTTTGATGCTGATAGCCATGCTCGTGCACCGCGCCATCGAAAGCACCCGTGTGTCGGTTGAAGCGGAGCGGGAAAGAGATCTGGTGGAAAAAGAGCTCGAGATCGGTCGCCGGATACAGGCCGACTTCTTCCCGTTGCACCTTCCGGAAGTTTGCGGTTGGGAACTGGCCGCAACCATACGGCCCGCCAAACAGGTTGCCGGAGATTTTTACGATATTTTTACGGTAAAAGGAACTCGCTATCTGGCCGTGGTCATCGGGGATGTCTGCGACAAAGGGGTGGGTGCCGCCATGTTTATGGCGCTTTTCCGGAGCCTCATTCGGGCGCTTTGCCAACAGCAGGTTGCTGAAACCGAGCATTCGAACGCACCGGGGAAAATATGGACGGAGCATCTATTGAAGCGCACCATCAATCAAACCAACAACTACATCGCGGTTACACATGAAAACGCCTGTATGTTCGCCACCCTTTTTTTTGCCATCTTCGATACGGATACCGGTGAAATGCACTATATCAATTGCGGCCACGAACCCCCTTTGGTTCTTTCCGCCAATGGTTTTTCTAAGCAATTGGATTCAACCGGCCCGGCCGTGGGCATTTTCCCGGATGTCACGATCGATTGTCGATCCGTTCAAATAGAATATGGGGACCTTCTCTTCGCCTGCACGGATGGAGTGTACGAAGCGCCTGATCAACAAGGCCGGATCTTTCCGAAAGACCGTTTGCACACGATCATCGGCTCGCCGCATCCCTCTCTTCAGGAAATGCTGCGGAAGATTGAAGTTGCCGTCGACAGGCATGGTCATGGCGCAAACCAGTTCGACGACATCACGATGGTGGCGGTCCAACGAGATTTTCCTGCAGTAGCTCGTTGTGAATCGATTTGAATTACTTTTTATTACATGCACAAATATTCATTTTGCGCATTGTTCGAACACACCTTCCAGCTGTTCTTCGGCAGCTTGCCAACATGCTCTATCGCGGGGTGACATACGCCGTTTCAAGGTCATTTCTCAAGTTACCCATTGACGATCGATCAAACAGATTACCGTTTGATTGGTCTTCTTAAATGCAGGGGAAAAATCGATAAATTGGAGCTGTTGTTTTTAAGCCCATGAATAGAAACAATGAAACAACGGAGGGCGCAGTCATGAAAACGTCAAGACCTTGGTCCTGTCTTGGAATGGCCGTTATCCTTTTTTTGGTGGCCACCCCCTATGCCTGGGCGCAACCCAACGAACCCACCCTCCGTATGGAGTTGGGCTCCCATAATGCAGGCATCTTCGCTCTTGCCATTGATCCGTCCAACCGGATCCTGGTCACCGGGTCCGAGGACAAGACGGTGCGGGTCTGGGATATCTCTGACGGCGCCAGGCTGCTGCGCATTCTGCGACCTCCGGTAGGCGATTGGGAACAGGGGCACATCTTCGCCGTGGCCCTCGCTCCGGATGGGCGAACCATCGCTTGCGGCGGCCGCACCGGTTCGCCGAAACAGGGTGATGGGTGCGTCTACCTGTTTGACCGTGAAACAGGTGCCCTCACACGCCGGCTGGGTGGCTTGCCCGGATGGGTCCAGGGTCTGAGCTACACCGCCGACGGCCTGTTTCTTGCGGCCCTAACCGGCGAGCGCGGCGGCAAGACAGCCTGGGCCGGGATGAGCGTATTTCGACTGCCCGACTATGCGCTGGTTGCCGTGGATCGGGATTATGATAATTTTTCCCGACATGTTCAAAGCGCTCCTTCCGGTTCCAAGCTCGCCACCACCTGCTTTGACGGGTTCGTCCGTTTTTACGATCTGTCCGCTCTGCAGGGTGAACCGAACGAATCTCCGGTGCCGCTTGCACCCGTGTCCAAGATCCGCCCCCCGGGGGGTGAGCGTCCCTGGGGGCTGGCTTTCGCCCCTGACGGCACGCGCCTGGCCGTGGGATTTCACATGATCCCCAAGGTGGATGTGCTGGACATCAGGGATAACACCCTGGTGCCGGCTTACGCCCCGGACACGAATGTAGCCGCCAAGAGCAAGGATATCGATTTTGGGGTTCCGGCGTGGTCATCCGACGGCCGCTTCCTTTATGCCGGTGGCGGGCTCCGGTTGAAAAAAGATCGCCATATCCGGAAATGGGCAGACGGCGGGCGGGGATCCTACCGGGATCTGCCCGTGGATGTGGATCTTCCCATCCTCGACATGCTGCCCCTCACGACGGGCGGGATAGTTTTTGCCTCCCGGGACGGATCCTTCGGGGTTATCAACAACCAGGACGAATCGACCTCTTTAAGCCCCAAGGCCATCCCCATTTACGCCGGCAACCCGGAGGGGCTTCTGCTCTCCCAGGATGGCGCTGCCATTCAGTTCGCCTATGAGCGACGCGGCAAGTCGCCCGCGCTCTTCGCGGTGAATGCCAGGCAGCTCACGGACACCTCCTCCAACCTCTGGGCCGGATTGACGGACGCGTCTACCTTCAAGGGCCCCCTGACCCAAGGTCTGGCCATCAGCGACTGGAAAACCTCCCTCAAACCCAAACTGAAAGGCCGTCCCCTGGAACTCAAGCAGGAGGTGGCCAAATGCCTGGCCATCGAGCCGGACCAGGCAGGCTTCCTCGTGGGCACCACGATCTCGCTCTGGCGATTTGAACCAACCGGTGCGAAGATATGGCGGGTCCGCATGCCCGGGGTCGTGTGGGCGATCAACACCAACGGAAAAATGATTGTTGCGGCTTTAGGGGATGGCACCATCCGATGGTATCGACTATCGGACGGCGAGGAATTCTTGGCCCTTTTTCCCCATCCGGACCGCCGCCGATGGATCCTGTGGACCCCCTCGGGGTACTACGACGCCTCCCCGGGCGGCGAAGACTTCATCGGCTGGCACGTGAACAACGGCCCCGAGCAGGCCGCCGACTTCTTTCCCATTTCCCGGTTTCGCAGCACTTACAACCGTCCGGATGTCATCGACCGGGTGCTGGCCGCCCTGGAAGAAAAGGAAGCCCTCCGTCTGGCCAACACGGATGCGGGCCGCCGTGAAGCTGTGACCCCGGTGCAGGCAAAACTACCACCGGTGGTGACCATTCTTGCCCCACAGGATGGGGCACAGGTGGCCGAAACGCCGGTCACCATTGGGTATGCGCTTCGCAGCACGGAGCCTGTTACGGCCCTGAAGGTACTTGTCGATGGTCGACCGGTGGCCGAACAAGGCGCCGACCAATCCATTGCCGAAAGCGGATCGATCAAGGTGGCGATACCGCCACGTGACTGCGATGTTTCGGTGATCGCCGAAAACCGCTCCGCGGCCGGCATGCCCGCCACGATCCGTTTACACTGGAAAGGCGCCGCGGCCGGCGAGCAATTCACGATCAAGCCCAAGCTCTATGTGCTGGCCGTGGGGGTGAGCGTCTACGAAGATGCAGATCTGCGTCTGGATCTGGCCGCCAAAGATGCCCTTGACTTCGGTGCGGCCTGGAACACCCAGCACGGGCGGCTTTATGAGGGTGTGGAAGTGCGCACCCTGACGGACGCCCAAGCCACCAAGGGCAACATCTTGGACGGCCTGGAGTGGCTCCAGCGACAGACCACCGGCAAGGACTTGGCGGTGCTGTTTTTCGCCGGCCACGGCATCAATGATGCCATGGGAGACTTCTACTTCCTCCCGGTGGAGGCGGATCTGGAGAAGCTCAAGCGTACCGGTATCTCACAGTTCGACATCACCGCCACGGTGTCTGCTATTGCAGGCAAGGTTTTGGTGTTCATAGATGCCTGCCACTCCGGCAACCTGATGGGGAAGTCAAAGCACCGCGGTGTTGTAGTGGTAAGCCCCGTGGTCAACGAGCTGGCCAGCGCGGAAAACGGCGCCGTGGTGTTTTCCTCGGCCACGGGCCGGCAGTACGCCCTGGAAAACGAGGCCTGGGGTAACGGCGCCTTCACCAAGGGCGCGGTGGAGGGCCTTCAAGGCAAAGCCGACTACCGTGCCACCGGCCGCATCACCTTGAACATGCTCGATCTCTACATTTCTGAGCGGGTCAAAGAGTTGACCCAGGGGCAACAGACGCCCACAACGGTCAAACCGCCTAATGTACCTGACTTTCCGGTGGCCATGTCACATTAGGAGACAGGCTCCAAACAGGTCTGCGCCCCATCGAAGGCGTGCAACAGTGCCATGCGATGAGGGCGCTGCCTCTCAACCACCGAAAAATCTGCCATCGCGCCGTATCAGAATTCCCGGCGGTAGTTTAACCTATCACACAAACCCGTTCGTCAAGCGATTGAGGAGTGCATAGCGTCTTTCCAGCAATGAGATTGCGGGAGTGAACTTATGAAAATCGGAAACAAACGAAAGAACCGACTGACAGTATTCACCATCAAGGAATACGGGATCAACGGCATCCTGCTCGCCGTCCCGTTCCTGTTCGGCCTTTCTCTTAGCTGGAAGCTATCCTGGTTTGCCGGGCTGCTCTATCTGGTGTTCTGGGCAGCTTCCTATGCTGTGCTTTTCGCGATGACCTGCCGGAACTGCACGAATTATGGGAAATCGTGCCCGGTGCCGTTTGAGGGTAGCTGCGTGCAGCGGTTCTTCGGCCGGGGGGAAAAATTTGGCCTGATGGCTGGTGCAGGAGCGGTAATGGCCTATTTCATGAGGGTGTGCATCCCTTACGTGGCCATATTCCAGATGGGCTCAGTTCTCTACTTCATTCTTTACACGGGTGTATTCGCGGGATTCTTCTACGTCCTGCTGTATCACACGGGGTGTCCGAACTGCACGAATGTCCAGTGTCCTTTTAATCCGGATTTCAGCACCTGATTGGCTCCAAAAATTTCAGCCCTTCCGAACTGGGTTTCTCTGTTATTTCAGGTGTATTTCAGGCTATTTTCTGCGACAGCTACCGTAGCGATTTGCTGCCATAGCACTCTACAAAGTGTAATCGCTATCCCCCCTGTAATTGCGCCTGATTTAAACTTTTCTGCGTTTTGTGACACTTTTCAGGGCCCAGTGTAATTACAGTGTCACGGGTGCCTGTTACACTCACTCTGACTGTTACACTACGATATGTCCACCGTCGCAATTATTTTGGAAGCGTTACAGCCGGCACAGCCCCGATAAGGCTGCACCGGCTGTTAATAGGGATACTATTCCATACCAAGCATTTTTAACCCCTCCATTATTTCATAGTGGGGTTTGACTTCGTACTGGAAACCAGGCACTCCGAAATAGCTCGTGTAGTAAGTACCAATGAAATCCATTCCCTCAGCCAATTTTGCGTTATCAAGCTCATAAATCGACAAGATAGAAATGCCGTCTGCACGGTTGGAACTGACATACGGCCCCCGCCGGGTCAAATAATCGGGGAGTTGCGGGGCTTCCAGGAATCTCTTCGCCATTTCTTTTGAGGACTCTGGCGGATAGGATATATTCGCAATGATGACCATTGGTCTCTCCTTTCTCAGAAAGGTGAAAGGAACAAGAATTTGAAACAGTGAATCGCTCAAAGGAGCACTGTCCTATGAGCGTTCAGGCATTTTGGCACCTATGCTTTCCATTGCCTCCTCAATAGTCGCCCATGTGCTCATCTCGTAGTAATAGTCTTCAATATGAAAAAAACTGGTCATGAATTTTGTGAAATATGCCGCAGCCTCTTCGTATTTTCCGGGATTCGTTTGAAAGGCTGAAAAAACCCTGAGCCCGTCATAGTTACTTGAAACAGCCGATTGGATTAATGTCTTAAAAAGATCCTCGGGACGAGGGTATTTTTCCATGGCACCGAGCCATGTTGTCAGAACATCCTGATTTATGCTTGGAGGGTAATGGCTATCAATCACGATGATCGGCATGATATCCTCCTTTCTCTGCAGGAATGAATAGGTAGAACACGTTAGCGACGAGCAATACCTTTTCAAAGCCCCCAGAGGCAGATCACCCCTGGAGGCAATGTAACGGAAGTTTTAGATGCCTTCGTATCATGGCGCTATCCATATGGTTGAGACAAATTTTTGCCGGCTTAGGGAGAATTTTGGATGGGTCGCAGGTGCAGATTAAATCAGTAGGCGTGAATTCAGTGGCGGGTTTCAGATTATTCGAGATTTAAGGGCAGGGCGTGTAGTGCGTGTATATTTTTCATCTAAACCAAGTTGTATCAGGCTGTCAAATAGGAGGTGACCTCCACCTTAATTTGTCGGAACCATTTTGGCATTTCGACTATTCTTCTACTCTTCTATTTTCACTTTTTCCGAACCAGGCAAAAGGCAATGCGGAACCCGTGAGGCCGACCACCACCGCGCTCGGGATGGAGGGGCATAGGCGCCTGGATTTTTTGCCGATGTCTATCTGACTGAGTTCCCCTTTCGTTCACTAGAGATGCGTTGCGGTACCCAACGAAGCAACCCCAACCCAAGGACCAGAAGGCCGATCAGGATGACGCCTCGCCAGAAGACGCGATCGATGATTTCACCCGCCGGGTCGGTCATTATTGAAATTTGGCGATCCCACGAATCAGACTCGAGAAGTACGAGGAGCCGCTCGAGCAAGTGGGTGACTTTTTCGGCAGCATGCCCGGTCTCGACGGCCGCATCGCGCACATCGGTCATGCGCAGGGGCTCGCCCTTGTCTTCCGGGTCCCTGTCGAAGCGGCTGACCACATGATCGATGGCGTTCACCGTTTCGGTAAGGTCTTTGGCGAGGGATCCGGAAACGGCGATCGTTTCTTTGAGTTCGGTCATGATCCCAAGGAGTTCGCTTTGCCGCGACGCAAAGTCGTCCAACAGCTGGGTCCGTTCCTGGGAAAATCGATCAAAAAGCTGATCGATCGCCTCCGTGCGCTGGGTGTTGACGCGCTCGTTGGCCATATCGAGGGATTCCCTTACCGTGGTTTCAAGCGCGGCCTGCAACTGTGCGATGGCAGCCGCCCGCTCGGCGGCAATGCGCGCAAAGAACGCCGCTTGCTGTTCATCCAGATCGCTTTGGATCTTTCCGGCACGTTCTGAGAGAATATCGCTTAACCCCTGGATAGATTTGACCGCAGCCATGAGCTGAGCGCCTTCCGGCTGGTCGACGAGCCGGTAGGCTGTCAGTTCGGTCTGTTCGCCCAGCAGGTAAGGATAGCGCCCGGCAAACCAGAGCAACCGTTCCCCCAGCAGACGAGCATTGTCCACGGCGGCGATTGCCTTGTCGGCTTCCTGTAACAGGCCTCGGGCCTGCCCCCGCATTGTTTGCGAGCTGATTTTGCGCCCGTCGGCGAACTCATTGAAGCGCACCAGCGCCACCACCGTCCGGTCCGGATTTTCCTTGATCCAGGCGTCGATGAGGTTTTGCAGGGTGCGCAATTGCTCCTCCGAGAGGGCGTCTCTTGCGGAGATCCACGCATCGGCTTCGGCACGCTTGAGGCGGTCCAGTGCGGGAAGACCGGCCTCGCCTATTCCCGCCGGGATCCAGTGGGCCTCGAAGGCCCAGGCCTGCAGGGATGTCAGCACCAGAAGATCGAGCAGGCTTACCGCCGGGTTGGGCCCGACGGCGATGTCGAGGCTGGCGCCCACGCCGTTGCGCAGGAACGACTGGGCCAGCCAGCGGCCCTTGGCGTCCAGTGTGCCGCTGCGCGTTATCAGATAGACCGATTCGCCGAGGCTGGCGATATAGTCGTCGGCCATGTCCATCACCATGGCCTGAATCTTCAGGGCGGATTCGGAGCCGTCCGAAGGGAGGGACTTGCCTGCGGTGGGTGCGGATGGCGGCGTCAGAACGCAGGATATCATCGTTAAAAATACCAGCAGGCTCGTCAGGCCCTTTATCGTCCGGCATTTGTTGTTGTGACATGTCACGGGATCTCTCCTCCTGCGTGCGTCCATCCGACACTTCTCTTTTACAAATAAAATGGCCACGTCATTTTTCTTCACATATTTCCGTCGGCGTTCCGTTTTTCCACCAGCGCGTTCCACAAAAAAATGGAATAGAGCATTGGATTGTGGTCGCGAAATGCGCGCGGGATTATTAGTCCTGAATCGATCTGAGACCCTTTCACCGTATCTCCGGAAGCATTGATTTCTTCTCCACAGCCGTTGTCAAGCGATTCCCCTTCACGACCGCTTCGATCTTGGAGACTGCCATCGCGGGCAATCCATACGCGTTCACCTACATGGCGGAAAGGGCCTTCGCCGGGAACGGTTGGGACGATGTCCTTGCCATTGACCACCCGATAGGCATTCACGTGGAAATGGGCTTGAAATCCCTTGTCGCCTACACGTGGCGAGCCAAAGGTGTAGAGCCCCTGCACATCACCCAGGCGGTCGGCGGCCAGGGTTGCCAGGGCCGCCCCCAGGCTGTGGCCGGTGAGCCAGATTTTAAGGCCTTGGGCCTGCAGTTTTTCGATTTCCGGTTTTAACGCGGTCCAGACCTCTTCCAGGGCGGCCTTGAAACCGCTGTGCACCCGCTCCCCTTCGCTCCAATCGGAGAACCGGATATCGATGTTGGTTTTCAAATCGGCCAGGATCCGTTGCGCATCGAAGTGCTCCTCACGCCTCCAGATCTCGCTGCCCCGGAAGGCGACGATGGCGAAACGGTCATTGGCGGCGACGAAGCAGTAGGTGCCGGCGTGTTCGATAAATTGGACCTGTTGAAACCCGGCCTGACGCAGTCGCTGCCAGGCATATTCCGCGTCCGAATAGACCAGGGTGGAGGCTTCGGCCAGCCACCAGGCATTGATCAGACTGAAGGACGATGCCCCGTATTCAAAGGGGAAAAAAAGATGCTTCTGAAAGTAGTCGAATTGATCGAAGGGGGGCGAGATATTGTCAAACGTGATCCGCGGGACCTCTTTTTTGCATAACGGCGTCGTTTGCGCCCGCCCGTCGACGGACAGCAGCACCGCCACCGCCATGGCGACTAAAAACCTTATCGTCTGTAATCTATAGCTCGGATTCAAAAAGACTGCCGAACTCTTTCTGTAGTTTATAAAGGGCATCGGTTGGCTCATTGAATTCTGCGGCATCTTCCGGCGTCACCTGACGGCTGTAGGCCAGGTCGTTTTCATAGAATATCTCGGCAAGTCTGGATGATAGGGTGTCGTTCTCGAATACCACAGCGGTTTCGCTGTTGAGCTGCTCACTTCGCGGATCCAGGTTGTAGGATCCCACAAGAGCGTATCGCCGGTCGAAGACGGCATACTTGGCGTGGATGGTGCCTTCGGTCTGTCGGTCCCGATCGTAACGCTGACCGTACCATTCCCAAATCCGGACGCTGCCCCCGTTTTCCCTCGTCATGTTCTCTTCGTTGATCGCCAGGATATCCTTGTAGGAATCGCGGCCAACCATGCTCATGGCCGGTAAATCATTGGTTTCAGGGCTATTGGATAGAATGATGACACGCACGCCCCGATTCGCCGCAGCCCGGATGGCGTCCACAAAGTCGATCGAAGGGATAAAATAAGCATTGCAGATGATAATCTCCTGCCGTGCATGGTCAATCAGCTGACGATAGGCTTGCTTAATGTAAGACTCTCCCAAACGGGGTCGGTTATGGAAAAACCGACTGCGGGCATGCTCGTATTTCAGGTCGGGCTTCGTCTGTGCCATTTTCCGGACGCGCTCGACTATATCGGACCGGGTCGAGTAGGGAATCTCCAGCTTTCCCACTTCATCCAGAAATTCCCGCGTCTTTTGCCAGTAGAGATCGGTATCCAAATCGCCTCTGCTTTCTTTGATGGCGACAAA
This sequence comes from Desulfobacteraceae bacterium, assembly GCA_014237395.1. GTDB lineage: Bacteria > Desulfobacterota > Desulfobacteria > Desulfobacterales > UBA5852 > JABZFP01. The sequence goes on from JABZFP010000017.1 coordinate 15,134, forward strand.
GTGGTCGAAATTACGTTCGAAGGCCGTTACCATATCGGCTACGATGGGTCCTTTGACAATGACGTCCTGATCCCGCCAGTTCTCGTCGGGATCCATAGGGTTCACCCGAAAATACGCGTTGGCGACGTTCAGTCCGCCCGTGACGGCTGTACCATGGTCGGTTTCCCCATCCACAATCCACATTTTTTCATGGTAGCGGTTATCCGGAGCCTCAGGGTCCTGGGCGGGTGAGAGAAAGGGTATGGGCACCTCGTTGAGCCACTCCAGGTAAAGGGACTCGTAGCCCTGAACCTCAATGTCGTGCTGCTTGAGGTCGAAATACATCCACTGGGTCTGAAAACCGAGATTCGAGGGGGCATCCACGATCACCCTTACATCGAGACCAGCAGCTTTTTTCCGCTTCAGGATGTCGGCGATGTGCAGTCCGGATTCGTCGCCCGCAAAAATCAATGCCTGGATCCGGATTGATTTTTTGGCTTTTTCCAGCAGCTGGACGCGCGCGGCGAATGAGGCGTCGCCGTTTTCCAGAACGGCTATTTTATTGGCTTTCGGATGATGGGTCTCGAAAAGGCCCTGGCGCCCTACTTCCTCGAGCAGGCTTCCTTCATAGGCCGCAGGCGGCCCGAAGACCTGTGCCAGCCCGGTGTCGGTTGGAAGCTTTTCCAAGGGGGGCATCGAGGGCATGGCAGCATATGGACCGGATGCCGATGGGGAACCGCCTTGCAGTCCACAGCCTGCCAAGACCGTCAAAATGGTTAACACAACGAAAAGGTATGGATAGCGTCTCATGGCAACATTCACAGTACCAATCTTTCGTGGTTTAGGGCGGCATCAGCCCGGCCTCCCGGAAGTAACGAAGGGCACCTGGATGCAGCGGGGCGCTCTGCCCTGCGAGGATACCCTGCTTCGTCAAACGGGTCAGCGCCGGATGCTGAAGGCGAAACGTTTCAAAGTTTTCAAATATTTCCCTGGTGAACGCGTACACCACATCCGGCGAAACCCGGGTCGACGTGCACATAATGGCGACGACGCCCATGGTGGCAACATCCGGCTGATCTCCCACCTCCGGATAGAGTTGCCTCACCGGTATCGTACTGCGTATGTAATAGGATCTTTCGGCCACCAGCCGGTCGATGCCGGGGCCGGAAATGGGAATAAGCCGGGCTTTGCGTTTGCCGGACAGGGCCTTGTAAATCGTTTCGCTGGGATGACCCACCGTGAAAAAATAGGCGTCGAGGCGGTTGTCTTCCATCAAAACGGGTGCATCGGAGGCCATGACGTCGAACTGGACGATATCCCGCTTGGGGTCGATCCCCGCGGCCTCCAGAACGTTCAAGATGATCCGGTGCTCGCTTACGCCCGGATTGCCGAGACTGACGCGCTTGCCCTTGAGATCGGCAAGCGTCGTTATTCCGGCATCGACCGCCGCAACCAGGGTCACCGTTTCGTGATGGAGACTGAAAACAGAGCGCAGCTCACTTTGCGGGCCCTTATCTTTCCATGTTTCCCGCCCGCTGACGGCCTGGTGTTGGGTATCCGATTGGGCCAAACCGAATTCCAGGTACCCGGCCAAAATCCCCTTCAGGTTGAACGTGGAACCGTTCGTCGCTTCCACCGCAGCCCGAATCTCGTTGGTTTGGCTATTTTCATTGAGTATCCTGGCCATGGCCAACCCCACGGGGAAATAGACCCCGGCGATGTCGCCGCTACCGATGGTGATAAACACTTCCTCGGCGCAAAGATCAGACGGGCCGGCAATGAAAAAAAAGAGTGCCAGCCAACAGGCAACCCCAACCGATATCAGCTTCTTTTTCATGGACACTCCAAAACGAGGCCGCAACCCGCGGATGAATCGGTGGAAGCGCCAACCTGAAAGCTCTTGGGGGCTTCCCAGTTGAGCGATTGAAGCTGGTCCAGGGCGATGGGCCCCTGGTCGAGAATCATTACGGCGCGAAACCCGTCGGTGAAATAGGGATCCCCCGTCAGGTTCGTTCTTGGTTCGGAAGGCCTGGCACGTCCGACGCCTTTCACAAATCCGACCTTGGCCAGCATCTGGGAGTAGATCAAATCCTCGATAACGGCGTAGCGGGCTTCGTCGATGTCCGGATCGATCTTGTGGGTGACCGGCGGCCAGGCTTCGGATGTGAAGCGTACCCCGATATCCCGGCTGACCTGACCGATGAATACCGGTTGGCCCTGGAAACGCAAGGGGCTGAACCACAACCGCAGGTGGTTCCGCTCGTGGATGTTGTGGCGTGGTTTCTGGCGGGCGAAATCGTGGCGGCGCCCCTCGTAGAACAGCGGACTGACGGGCGAGTACCGATAACGCGACCCGAACAAAAAGGACTTGACGGTCTTCCACACGGCGGTGGAATAGGTTTCCTCCGCCGGAAGCCAGCCCCGGCGGGCGAAAGCCGCCGTAATGGTCTTGAAGTCGCCGATAATGACGAGATTGGCGGGATCGCCGAACCGCGAGCCGTCTTCGTTGCTGGTACAGCACGGCAGGGCCTCCAGGGCCTCACGCAACCCCTCTTCATCGACATCGACGATCTCTTCCCTGGGATACAGACTGTCGAAGTCCACCATGCGGTAGTCGACCCGCATCCCCGGAATCTGGACGAAAAACGTGAAGAACTTGATTTGCTCCGCGGCAATGAGGTCGATCTGGACCACCTTTTCGCCTTCGTCGAGATTGGTGTAGATGAAGCCCGTCACGGCCGTGTTCGGCAGGATGGGATTCTGGAAGGTCATTTGCCGGAAATGGCGCTCCATCTCATCCCGATAGACGCCAAAGAGCCCGCCCCGCAAGGCATAGACCACCTCGAGAGGCGAAAAGTAATTCGGGTCGGTGGCCGTGCTGAGCAAGTAGAAGGCCTGGTCACTGTGGTTTTCAACCTTGACCCATACGGGTTGGATCTCCTTGTTGATCAAGTCGACGTCGAACAGGGAACGGGCTTCCTCGGCCGTGGGAACGGCCACCGTCACCCGGACGTCCTTATCCGCCTTCGATACGGCTCTATCCCGGAACCGGACCGCGTTGACGGATTCCGGCTGGTAGGAGCCGCCTGTTTGAAGCGTCGCGCAGCTGGCAAGCACCGTCACGAAAAACAGGATCGCAAGACCGTATGCCGGCCGCAGACATGCTGTCTTCGAAACACACAATGATTTATGCGCAAATGGGAGACAACGCATCGATGGGTGACCCTCCGGCCTCACGTTTAGGCCCATATCCTGATGTCGTGGTTACTTGAAATTCGCCAAAGCTTCCTTGTAGGCGTCATAGAGGGCCTTGTAGGCCTCGGTAAACCCATCTTTGGCATCATCCCAGGAATCCGCGGAGGCGTCTTCCAACTCGTCCAGCTTGTTGGCCGCTACCTCCCGTTTTTGTTTCAGGTTTTCGATTTCTTTCTGGTAGGCGACCTTGGCGTCGCCGGAGGCCTCGTCGGCCTTGGCCTGCAGCACATCGATCTCGGCATCCGTCTTATCGAGGAGCACCTTGCCGTGTTCAATCGCGTCGTTTTTCTTTTCGACCATATAAGCCTTGAAGGCCTCCATGGCTTCTTTGGTCTCTTTGGCCAATTTGTCGGATGTGGTTTCGCCGATGGCCGGTCCCGACAGGGGGATGGCGATCACGAGGGCGGCGATGACAGCGAATAGGATGGTTGCGCGTTTCATGGAATTCTCCTTTGCTTCCTATGCGAGGGTCAAAACCCTTACCCTCGTAGTGCATGCGGTATGATGGTTGATATGATCATTCAAAGTTTGGACGCGACGGCCGAAGCACCATCACGCGAATTCTTGGCCTCAAGGTTTGCGCGTGCAGCGCATCTCCGGAGCCTCGTAACCCCAGACGATGGTGGCTTCGCCCTGGTGCTCCCAAAACATTTCGTTGCGGCCCTGGTATTTGGCGCCGCTGCCGGAGGGCTGCCGAACCATCAACGACACCTGGTCGCCGCGCTCGGCGATCAGGGTCGGCGGCTCAGTTTCGAAAAAGGTGACGACCACCTCGTTCCGTGGATCGCCGTCACAGGTAAACCAGAACGGCCCTTTTTCAGGGACCAGGCGGTAGCGGGCCTGCAGTTCGGCGATGCGGTGGCGATATTCGGTTTCGGTACAGGCCCGCGGGTCGTCGCTTTTCCAACACTCGTTGCGCCCCTTGATCCATCCGCGCTGCTCGGCCTTGAGCACGGGCGGATGCTCGTTGGCCGCCTTGCGGGAGGCCGCCGCATAGACCTCGGCCAGTTTGCGATCCAGGGCGGCCAGTTGATCATCCTGGCAGATCAGCTCTTCGATGGCGCCATCCGCTTTGGCGCAGTCGAAGGCAGGCTCCGCCGCCCAGACGCCGCTCGTGAAGCATCCAAGCGCTAAAATGATCAGCGGTATGGAAAAAGAGCAATATGAATCCCGGCCCAATATCATCGTCCCTCTGCGGTTTGGGTATGGCTTATAAGATTGTCTAGGTACTGAGAAGTAATGACGGGGTGTCTATCCCGTGATTGAGCAGTGGCCTTAAATGCCTGGCATGTTCAAATTACTTTTGTACGGATTTAGCAATTGTCAAGGTATGAAAATTCAGGCTGCCGAAAAAAGCGATCCGCGGGGCTGAGACAATCGACGGGCCATTTCTACCGGGGGGTGTTTGGTTGAACGCGATGAAACAGGGAATAGACCACCGGAATCAGCACCAGCGTGATCAGGGTGGAACCGGTAAGGCCGCCCACCACGGCCCTTGCCAGCGGGGCTTGGGCGTCGGCGCCCTCGCCGATGCCTAAAGCCAGCGGCAAAAGGCCGAGGATGGTGGTCAGGGTGGTCATCAGGATCGGACGCAAGCGGCGGCGACCCGCTTCCATAAGGGCCTCGTGGGTGGGGCGGCCCTCCTTAATCAGACGGCCGGCCTGATCCACCAGGAGGATGGCGTTGTTCACGACGATGCCCCCCAGCATGATGCAGCCGATGTAGGACTGCACGTTGAGGGTCGTGCCCGTCAGAAACAGGGTCACCAGAACCCCGATCACGGCCAGGGGCACCGAAAACATGACCACCAGCGGGTCGCGCAGGGATTCGTACTGGCAGGCCAGGACCATATAGACGAGGACCAGCGCCAGCAGGAGGGAAATCACCAGCTCCCGGAAGGCTTTCTGTTGTTCTTCGAACTTGCCGGCCACGCTCAGGTCGTAGCCCACGGGGCGCGGAATCCCATCGAGCAGGGTCTGCACCTCAGCGGCGACCGAACCCAGGTCGCGTCCGGCGACATTGGCGGTAACCGTCGCCTGCCGCTGCTGGTCCTTGCGCTCGATCAGCACCGGGCCCCGGCTGGCCTGGGCGGCGACGACATTGCGTAGGGCCACTTTTTCCCCGGAATCGGTGGTCAGGGCAAGATCGAGAATTTCGTCCAGGCTGCGCTGCTCGGCATCCTTGAGCTGGACCAGGATCCGGTAGGAATGGCCTTCCTGGCGGAACTCGCCGGCCTTGGAGCCCGCCACCGCGGTTTGCAGCAGCTCGGTGACATCACGAATGCTCAGTCCCAGATCGGCCACTTTATCGCGGTTGACACGGATGTCCTGCTGAGGGATGCCGGCCTCGAGGCTGGTGTCCAGGTCCGTAACGCCCGGGACCGCCTTGATGAGGGCGGCCGCCCGCCCGACCAGCGCGTCAAGGGTGGCAAGGTCGTAGCCACGAATTTCAATGGTGAGCCCCTCATCGCCCCCCAGAATGCGATCAAGAATGAATTGCCCCTGGGGCGCCCGGACGCGGATTTCCATGCCGGGCACGCGGCCCGCCAATCGGCGCCGCAGGTCCTCGGCGACGGCGACATTGGAACGGTCGCGCTGGGCCGCCGGCACTAATGACAAGCGAATTTCCCCCTCGGCTCCGGCGTTTGCGCGCCAGCCGGTTGCGCCCACACGGACCACCCAGGCCGAGGCTTCGGGCACGGCCGGCAGGACGATCTCCTCCATGAGGCGGGCCTGCCGGTCGACCAGTTCGAGGCGGGTGCCGACTTCCATCTTGCCGGTGACGCGGACTTCGCCTTCATCGCTGGGGGGCAGGAATTCCGTGCCGATCAGGGGCAGGAGCAGCAGGCTCGCGCCCAGCAGCGCCGCCGCCGCAAAGATGGTGGCCGCACGATGGTCCAGGACCCGGCCGAGGAGATGCAGGTAGGCCGCTTCGAGCCCTGCGTAGGCGGAGCGGGCTGCGGTGACCAAATGGCTCGATTGCGCGGCGGGTTTACGGGAGGAGAGTTTTCCGTGAGTCAGCAAGCGGGAGGCCAGCATGGGGACCAGGCTGAGGGACAAGACAAGGGAGCAAACCAGGGCGAAGATGATGACATAGGCCAATTCCTTGAAGAGAATGCCCGCCACGCCGCGCACGAAGATCAAGGGAATAAAAATGACCAGTGTCGTGATGGTACTGGCAATAATAGCGGTTCCCACCTCCTGGGCACCCTCCACCGACGCTTCCTCGGGCGTCAGCCCGTTCTCGCTGCGGCGGCGGAAAATGTTCTCGAGTACGACGATGGAACTGTCCACCATCATGCCCACCCCCAGCGCCAGACCGCCCAAGGTCATCAGATTGAGGGTGAACCCGCCGAAATAGATCAGGGCAAAAGTGGCGATAATGGAAATGGGAATCGACAGGGAAATCACCAGGGTGCTACGGATGCTGCGCAAAAAGAAGAGCAACACCACGACGGCCAGTCCGCCGCCGTAGAGAATCGAGCGGGCCACATTGGCAATGGAACGCTCGATCAGGTTGCCCTGGTTGATGACCGGGACGACGGTAATTTGGGGAAAGGCCTGGTTGATGGCCTCGATCTCTTCCAGGACGCGGCGAGAGACTTCCACCGTGTTGGCATTGGCCTGTTTGCGAATCCCGACATAGAGCCCGCGCTTGCCGTTGACGCGCACGATGCGCGTCTTCTTCTCGTAGGTGTCCCGGATGTCGGCGACCTGGCCCAGCCGAACGGCGGCTCCCTCCCGCTGCAGAATGACCGTGTCCCGAATCTGATCCAGACGGGTGAATTCAGCCGGCGCCCGCAGGGTGACCTCATAGCCTCCCTGCTCGATCTTGCCCGTCGGCAGGTCGAGGTTGGCGTCCTCGATGGCATCGATGATCTGATCCAGGGGCAAGCCGGCGGCCTTGATGCGCTCGGGGTCCAGTTCGATGCGCACTTCCCGGTTGTAACCGCCCCACAGATCCACCTGGGCCACGCCCGGGATGCGGGCAAAGCGGTAGCGGATCTGGTCTTCGATCAGTTCGGTCATCTCCACCGGATCGAGGTTGCTGGAAATGCCCAGGATGACGACCGGAAAACTGGCGATGTCGAATTTGCTGGTACGGGGGCCGACGATATCGTCCGGCAGTTCGTTGATTTCGTCTTCGAGTTTGCTCTGTATGTCGATGGCCGCCGTGTCGATGTCGGTGCCCCACACGAAGCTGACGCGCACCGTACTGCGGCCCTCCGACGAAGTCGACGTGATTTCCTCCACCCCGGGCACCACGGCCACGATTTCCTCGATGATGCGGGTCACCAGGCGCTCGATCACCTCGGGACTGGCCCCCTCGTAGTCCGTCCGGATGGTCAGGGTGGGCAATTCGATATCGGGCAGCATGTCGATCTGCAGGCGGCTTAAGGAAACCGATCCCAGGATGACCAGGATCAGGGTCACCATGGTGGTGAAGATGGGACGCCGGACGCTGAAACGCGGCAGCTTCATTGGACGCCCGCCCCGTTGCGACCGGATGCCGGTGCTTCCTGATCCGTTGCAATCGTGATCGGAGCGCCGTCCTTCACCAGCTGCTGCCCGATAACCACCACCCGACCCTTAAGCCCCTGGCCTTCCACCTGCACGCGGTCGCCTTCGCGGATGCCCACCGCGACCTCGCGCCACTGCACCGTTTTTTCATCTTCGCTGACGACGAAAACCCCGGTGCGGTCGTTGCGCTCGGTCAGGGCTTGTTCCGGAACGATGACCGCATCGGCCACCCGGGAGAGCTCCACGGTAGCCTGGATGAACATGCCGGGTTTGAGGCGATGCTGGGGGTTGTCGATGGTCATCTCGATGCGCGCCTGGCGGGTGGCCGTGCGGAAGACCGGGGCGATGCGGACGATACGCCCCGTGAAGGTTTCACCCGGGAAGGCCTCCGTGGTCAGGGACACCAGCTGGTCGGGCTGCATGCGGGCGTAGTCCCGCTCGGTCACGTAGACGATGCCGAGAATGGGATCCAGATCGACGATCATGAGGATAGGGGTGTTGGCGGCCAGGGTCTGTCCTTCGTCGACGTAGCGTTCCGCCACGACGCGTTCATCGTCGGCGCCGCTCCAGCCCGCTGTGACCCGGGTGTAGCCCAGTCGGATGTTGGCGCTTTCCAGGGCCGAAGCGAACTTGGCGACCTGGGCCTCGGCCACGGTCAGTTGCGCCCGCTTGGCCAGCAGGTCCTGTCGGGCCGCGTCGAGTTCCGAGTCGGAGGCGATGCCGCGCTTGCGCAGGGACTCCGTGCGTTTGAACTCGCGATTGGCGATTTCCAGAATGCTTTCGGCCTCGGAGCGATTGGCCTGGGCCACAGCCAGATCGGCCCGGGCCTGGGTCACGGCCTGGACGTACTCGTCGTTGTCGAGTTCGGCCACCACCTGCCCGCGCTGCACCGCATCGGCAATGTTCACCAAGACCCGTTCGACACGGCCGCTGACCTTGGGGGCGACCACAAATTCCGCCAGCGCTTCCAATTCACCGCTGAAGGTACGGTTGAGGGTGATGGGACCACGCGCGATGGGGGCCACTTCGACCGGTGCCGGCCGCGCCGCCGGTCCCGCGCCGCCGGTCCCGCCCCGATCCTTCAAAACGGCGTAGACGACCCCGCCGAGCACCGCCGCGGCGATCAAAACCGCTATCGGCAGGACACGTTTGGAGGCGGCTGATGTCATGGGCAACGTCCTTTGATCGAGATCCGCATCGGAGCTCCTTTCTGCAACGCCAGAGTTCACTCCACCAGATCCGTAACATTGTGCTTTTTAATGAATTTTGCAACGGGAAAATAGTGGGCAGGGGTGCCGGACGGTCGATTAGGGGGGAAGCGGTTTAACTCTCTGGTGGGTCCAAGGATGACCGCTGTGCAGTTTTTCGTTGTCAGGGTAAAGACGGAACGGCTATAGGTTGGCAGCTGTTCTGAAAACCAGTTGAGGCGCCTTTGCGACCGCCCGGGGGCGGGAGGGGCGCGTGAGGATGGAACCTGATGCTGACCTCATATTCCCATCGCCATCGTCGGCCGGTGTTGCTTGTCACATGCCTTTTGTTTTTGATCCCGGCCTCCTGCACGTTGACGGCGTATCCCATCGACCGTGCCGCCGGAGGGCCGAGCGTGCCTGCCGACACGAGGATCCACATGACACCGGACGCGGTAGTCCGCACTCCCGAGACGTCGGACCCCATGCTGCCGTCGGGCCCGCTGAAAGTCACCGTGACCGAAGCCATTTTAATGTCCCTTGAAAACAACCGCGCCCTGGTGGTGCAGCGGTTGAATCCCGATATCACGCAAACCTTCGAGGATCAGGAGCGGGCGATTTTCGATCCGGCGATCGATGCCGAGATCTCCACGGGGCGGCTAAAAGGGGAGCGCCAGGCGCGCTCGGGATCCCAAACCGAGGGTTATGCCACGAACACGACCGAGGGGGTGATCCTCCTCGAGCAGTATTTCCCGACCGGCACGACGGTGGCCCTGGAGGCCGACACCCGTGCGTCGGACTCCTCGCTCTATGACGATCCGTTTTACGCGAGCCGTTTGGGCATGACGGCAACCCAGTCGCTCCTGCGCGGTTTTGGAACGGACGTCAATCTGGTGCGTCTGCGCCAGGCCCGCCTGGATACCCGCATGTCGGAGTTCGAGCTGCGGGGGTTTACCGAAGCCCTGGTGGCGGACGTGGAACGCACCTGCTGGGACTATGCCCTGGCCCGGCGCCAGATCGAAATCGTCGAGGAATCCCTGAAGGTCGCCCGCCAGCAGCGCGACGAAACCCGGGAGCTGATCGAGGTGGGCCGTTTGGCCGAGGCGGAGCTGCCGGCCGTCCAGGCCGAGGTGGCGGCCCAGGAGCAGGCCCTCATCGAAGCGCGGGCCAACAAGGAAACGATCCGCCTCCAACTGCTGCGCCTGCTCAACCCGTCTGTCCCCGACATTTGGGAACGGGAGGTGGAGCTGATTCACCAGTCCACCCTGCCCGACATCCAACTGGAAGATGTGGCGCAGTATGTGGCCGTATCGCGGCGCATGCGCCCGGTGTTAAACCAGGCCCGGCTGGAAATGCAGCGCGGCGACCTGGAGCTTGTCAAAACCCGCAACGGGCTGCTGCCCCTGATGGACCTTTTCATTACGCTCGGCAAGAGCGGGTATGCCGATGCCTTCGGGGATTCCATCGACCGGATCGATGAGGACAGTTACGACATCATGGGGGGAGTACGCTTCCAGTACCCCTTCTTCAACCGGGATGCCGAGGCGGCGCACCGGCGCGCCCAGCTGAGCCGCACCCAGGCCCAGGGTGCGCTGGACAACCTTGACCAGCTCGTGGAAGTCGATGTCCGTATCGCCTATATCGAAGTCAATCGCACCAAGCAGCAGATCACCGCGACATCCGTCACCCGCCAGTTCAACGAGGAAAAATGGCGCACTGAAACCGAAAAGCTGCGCGTGGGGAAATCAACCAGCTTCCTTGTGGCCCAGGCCCAGCGGGATCTGCTGGTCAGCCGGATTGCCGAGGTTCAGGCCCTGGCCAACTACCTCAAGGCCCTGATCGATCTCTACCGTCAGGACGGGTCCCTGCTGGAACGGCGCGGGATTTCAGCCCCCGGGCGTGAACCGGTCAAACTTTCCTGAAAATCAAGAACGGCGAAATGACCGGCAGCTCCCTACCACTGGACATCGTCGTTTTCATGGGCACTATCTGTCAATAAGCGTTGATGCAACAGCATCCTGTTTTATGGCGCTTTCATCGTTGTGATGGCGAAACCGCCCTGATGCTGCCGCCATTTCACCCCCACCGGATACCTTGGAACTGCCCGCGGCGCTGAGCGGCATCGAAACAGGGATCGGGAGGTTCCCATGAAACCCATAACCCTATTCACATGGATAATGGCCACCTGCCTGTGGGGCCCGGCCGTCGATGCCGACATCTACGTCTGGACCGATGAAAGCGGCATCCGGCATTTCTCCAATCGGGATTCGAATCCGGAGGCGGAACTATTCCTGAAGACAATGGAAGGGCCCTACGAGGAAGCTGTCGAACGCGCGTACAGAGAGGCTCAAAAACAGCGCGAATTACAGCAGGCCCAGGCGCAAATCCAGGAGGAAAAAGAACGTCTTGCAGAAAAAGTAGCGGAATTGGAGCGGCGGACAGAGGCGGCCAAACGGGAAGCCCAGGAAGCACTGGACCGCGCGGAAGCGATCGAGGCGGCGGCTGCCCGGCGGCTGCGCGATGATCGCTGGTATGCCACCGGCACCGCTTATTACCCGGGATACTATCTTTACAGTCCGTATGGCTACCGGGGATATCGGTTCAGCGTGACATACCCCGGCGGCAAGCGCTTCAAAGACCATCGCTATCGCCCTGGCGCGACACACAGACAGATTCATCGGGACGGGTATCGGAACCGGGACCGCCACCCTGCAGGAAGCCGATATTCGCGGCCCCGGCAGCCATTGACCGGTCAGGTAAGACCCCAGGGACATCGCCGCGGGGAATGGCGGCGCTGAAAACAAACCATCTTACAGTGCGCCCATCTCAATCGAAGCGGCTTGGAGAAAATCGGGACACGCCAAATGCCGGTTCTTTGTCTTCCAGCATATCCGCCATAATTTCTCCCAGCACCGGCGCGAACTTGAAACCGTGCCCAGCAAGCGCGGTCGTGAAGACGTTTGCCTGCCCGGAAAGCGCCCCCAGGACAAAGTCGCCATCCGGCGTCATGGTGTAAAGGCACACATCAGAGCGGATGTCACACGCGGCCAGCGGTGGTATGTAAGTCGCCATGAAACTGCGGATGTCCGTTACCTCTTCAGGGGCGACGCTGCGCGCCACCCGCAGGGGATCGCAATCCTCCAATTGGTTGTGAGCCGCCACCTTGACACGCCCGTGGGGGCGGGTGACCGGCAGCGCGTATCGTTCATGGTAGCCGCCGGGCTTGTCCTTCATGGGCAACTGCCAGAAATTGACCGGCCAGATCCCCAATTCAAAAGGATGCGCCTGAATCGGGGCGACCCAATGCACGGGCACCCGTTTGGGCATCAGCCATTTCCCCAGAGGGCCCAGCAGCGGTTTGGTCCCGGCACCGGCTGACAGCAGAAGGCGGCCAGCTTCGTAAGTGCCACGGGACGACTTTACCCGGATGTGATGCCCCTCATCGCGCCAGCCGGTCACGCGTTCATCGAAGCGCATGACGACCCCGGCTTTTTCCGCCTCGGCGAGCATGGCAATCAGCGCTTTTTCAGGTGCGACCACCCCGGCGTCCACTTCCAGGCCCGCCACAAAGTTGTCGGGTATGGCCAATTGTGGCCAGCGCCGGCGGACGTCGGCCTCCGTCAATAGTTCATGCGGAATATCATAACGGCGGGCACTGGCCAGAAAACCCTGTACCGCCGGCGCGTCCCCGGGACCGATGGTCAGGTTGCCCGTGGGGGTAAGAAGCCTGGTGCCGGTATCGCTTTCCAGTCGGCGCCAGCGTTGCCAGGCCTGCTGTGCCATGGGCACATAGGCCGTGCCCTCCAGATAGGCCCGCCGGATGCTGCGCGATTCGCCATGATGGCTGCCCATCTTGTGCGGCGGCCGATAAGCGTCCAGCCCCAGAACCGACAATCCCCGTCGGCCTAGTTCCATGCAGGTCGCAGACCCCACCGTTCCCAACCCAACCACGATGACATCGAAAATCGTCATACGATGCTTTGCCTCCAACAGGATATCCGTATATAAGGAATGCGCTCATGAGAAGCAACATGCGCGGCCAACCGCTGCCGAACCGGTTGCGGCCTGAAGAATCTTGCCGGCGCCACCGATCATCCATGCGTTCTGGAAAGGGCCTCAAACATGCCTAATAAATTGATATTCCATGCAATCCTCTCTCACAAGGGAATATTGAAACAGATCGAACAATTCTATTGAAAATTTTATGTAACCTGTTTATCGATCCATTCGTCTTAATACCTAATTCAACCGGCCTATTCGGTCAAAAGGGCCATTGTTTTGATTGGCGGCAGACACACCGGCACGAGGCGGCATATGCGAAAGAAAATCTTCATTATCACGCTCATCTTTTTTTTACCGTTATCCATTGGCGCCTGCAGCCCGTTCGCGCCGGCACCGCGGTCGGTGGCACCGGTATCGCTGCCGGAAGCCTTTTCGCTCTATCCGGCCCAGGCGCCGGACGCCTCTCCGTGGTGGTACGCTTTAGATTCCGACGACCTGAACCAACTGCTGACCCGGGCGTTTGCCGGCAATCTTTCCCTGCAGCAAGCCTGGGCCCGCCTGGAGCAGGCCCGGGCGCTGGCCATCCAAGCCGGAGCCGACCTCTACCCGGACCTGAACGCCACGGGTGACACGACCCATGCCCGACAGCGCCGCGAAAACGGCACAACCGACACCTTTACCACCCGCAACTACGCCATCGGGCTGTCCACCACCTACGAAATCGATCTCTGGGGGCGAATCCGCGCGGAACAAAATGCTGCGAATCTAACCGCGGAAGCGACCCGGGAGGACTGGAACACCACGGTCATCACCCTGGCGGCCAACGTCACCACCACTTGGGCGCGTATCCTTTCCCAACAGAGCCAATTGCGTCTTTTGGAAGCGCAATTGAAAACCAACGAGATCTACCTGGAGCTGGTGGAACTGCGCTATCGCAAAGGCATTGTTTCCGCCCTGGATGTCTTCCAGCAGCAACAGATCGTGGAAGGGGTCAAGTCCCAGATTCCGTTGGTGGAAGCTCAGGAACAATTGTTCCACAACCAGCTGGCCGTTCTCCTGGGCCAGGCCCCGGGAAGCCGTCTCGATATCAAAACCACCGATCTGCCCATGCCCGAGCAGGTGCCGGCCGCCGGGCTGCCGGCGGATCTCCTGGCCAACCGGCCGGATGTGCGGGCCGCCGGCCTGCGGCTTGAGTCCGCCGACTGGCAACTGGCCGCCGCCCGGGCCAATCGCCTGCCGGCCCTCAGCCTGACCGGGGCCGTGGGCTACGGCCCGGCCGACATCGACCTGATGATAGACAACTGGATCATGAGCCTTGCCAGCAGCCTGACAGCCCCCCTGCTGGACGGAGGCCGCCGCGCCGCCGAGGTGGACCGAACCCGTGCCGTGATCGATGAAAACCTGGCCGCCTATCGGGAAACCGTCTTGACGGCCATCCGCGAGGTGGAAGACGCTCTGGTTTCGGAGCACTACCAACGGCGCTACCTCGCCGCATTGGATCGCCAGCTCCAGGCCGCCCGCTATGCGCTGGTGGAAGCCCGGGAGCAATACCGCAAGGGCGTTGAAGACTATCTGCCGGTTCTGACCCAGCTTTTGGCCGTTCAAAACCTGGAACGGGATCTGATCACGCAGAAAACCCAGTTATTGATCGACCGCATCGACCTCTACAAGGCACTGGGGGGCAACTGGACCGACACGGTTGTCGCGGAGAAATAACCCGCTTCGCTCTTTCACAGGGGATATCGAAATCCCCAGTTTCGGTCGTTGTGACAGGTCTCGGCCGTGGCGACCGGCAAATCGATGGTCTCGGCGACGATATTGCGGAATATCCTGCAATGCTTAGGTTTCTATATGCCAACAATCGAAGGAAACCATACCGACATGATGAATCGATCAACAAATGAATCCACGCCAACACCGCCTTCTCCATCGGATCGGCTAGCGATCGGACGGCGACTGCGGCAGGGCATTATCGGCCTGCTGATCATCGCGGCCGGTATCGGCGGCGCGGCTTATTTCAAAAAAACCGCGCCCCATGCAGACAAGCGCCCCCCCCAAACGGTCGCCCCCCTGGTGGAGGTGACCGCGGTAACGCCCGGCAGTCACCAGGTGGTGGTTTCGGCCATGGGGACCGTCATACCGGCGCGGTCATTATCCCTCGAATCCCGGGTCACCGGTGAGGTCATCCGGATGCATCCCGAATTTCAGACCGGCGGCCTGCTCAAGGCAGGTGAAGAAGTTCTGCAGATCGACCGCCAAGACTATGAACTGGCTGTTATCCAAGCGGAAAGCGCCGTTGTGGAAGCCGAATACGCGCTGCAACTGGAAGAAGGCCGGCAGGAAATCGCCCGCCGGGAGTGGGCCATTCTCAACGGCGACCAACCGGCCGACGCCCTGGATAAAGAGCTTGCCCTGCGCCGGCCCCACCTACGCAAAGCCCAGGCCGACCTGGCCGCGGCCCGGGCCCATCTCAAACAAGCCCGTATTGATCGGGAACGCACCCGCATCACGATCCCGTTCAATGCCATCGTGCGCAGCCGCAGCGTGGAGGTGGGCTCCCAGGTGACGACCCAGGAAAAATTGGCCGACCTGGTGGGCACGGATGCCTACTGGATCGAAGTCTCGATTCCCGTGGACCGCCTGGCCTGGATCACCATTCCCCGCCAGACGGGTGAAACCGGGGCACCAGCCCGGGTGCGAAATCAGAACGGCTACGTCGTGTCGGGCCGCGTTATCCGTCTGCTGAGCGATCTAGAAAATGAAGGGCGCATGGCACGCCTGCTGGTGGAAGTGCAAAACCCCCTTGGACGAGACCCGGGTGAGACGCCCCACACGCCCCTCATATTAGGCGAATACGTGCGGGTGGACATCCAGGGCCGCGTTCTGGATGATGTCTTCCGGATTCCCCGTACCGCCTTGCGGGACAACGCGCGCATCTGGCTTGCCAATGAAAACGGGACACTTGAGGTCCGCAGCGTGGAACCCCTGTGGCGGGACGCCGAATACGTCTTGCTGCGGGAAGGCTTCGCCGTCGGCGATCGGCTGATCACCTCGGACCTGACGGCCGCCGTCGATGGCATGGCCATACGGCTGCTCGCGGATTCCCCACCGCCCTCAGGAGCTCCCGAAAAATCGTCGACAGAGAAAACCGGCGGACAGACGCCCGGAAAAACGCTTTAGCCGGACTCCCATGCCTTCACCCACAATGACAACGGTTTTATGATGGAAACACCTTCGACAACGCATACACCCCGCGACCCCATCTCCTGGATGGCGGGTCACTCGGTGACGGCCAATCTCCTGATGGTGGTCCTCCTGGTGGGCGGTCTGATCTGGGGCACACGCATCAAGCAGGAAGTCTTTCCGGATTTTGATCTCGATTTCATCACCATTTCGGTGGCCTATCCCGGTGCCAGCCCTTCCGAAGTGGAGCGCGGCATTATCTGGGCCATCGAGGAAGCGGTCCAGGGGCTGGAGGGGGTCGAGGAAGTGAACGCCTCGGCCAACGAGGGCGTCGGGACTGTCACTGTGGAGGTTCTTGAGGGAGCCGATCCCAACCGCCTCTCCGAGAAAATCCAGAACGAGGTGGACCAAATCTCGTCTTTCCCGGATGAAGCCGAAACGCCCAAGGTGGCCATTGCCGATCGTAAACGATCGGTGGTCTCGATCATCCTGCACGGCGACCAGAGTGAATGGACCCTGCGCGAACTTGCCGAAGACCTGCGCATGCGCATGCTCCAGGATCCGGAAATCACACAAGTGGACCTGGAGGGCATCCGCGACTATGAAATCAGCATCTCGATCCCCCAGGACACCCTGCGCACCTATAGCCTGACACTGGATGACGTAGCCCAGAAAATTGGCGCCGCCGCCGTCGAACTGCCGGGGGGATCCATCAAAACCGAAGGCGGTGACGTCCTGGTGCGGGTGAAGGAGCGGCGGAATTTCGGCCGCGAATTCAACAATATCCCCGTGGTCACATCCAACGACGGCACCGAAGTGCTGCTGGGCGATATGGCCCGCATCCAAGACGGATTCGAGGAAACCGACCGTTTCGCGACCTACAACGGCCAGCCCGCGATCCGGCTCGAAGTGTCACGGGTGGGCGACCAGACACCGATTACGGTTTCCGATGCGGTCAAGCGCCAGGTCCGCGCCCTGGAGGCCAGTCTGCCGCCCGGCCTTCACCTGAGTCTGCTCAACGACCGGTCGGACGTCTACCGGCAGCGCCTGAACCTGATGCTGCGCAACGGCGCCATGGGACTTGTCCTGGTCTTTATCGTCCTTGCCGTTTTCCTGGAAGCCCGCCTGGCCTTCTGGGTCAGCCTGGGGATTCCCATCAGCTTTCTGGGATCCCTTCTGTTCCTGCCCGTCGCCGACGTCAGCATCAACATGGTATCCATGTTTGCCTTCATCGTCACGCTGGGCATCGTGGTGGATGATGCCATTGTGGTCGGCGAGAATGTCTACCACTACCGCCAACAGGGGTTGCCCTGGCTCAAAGCGGCTGTCCGTGGCACCCGTGAAATCGCCATGCCGGTAACCTTCAGCGTGCTCACCAACATGGTGGCGTTCCTGCCGCTCATGTTCATTCCCGGTATCATGGGCAAAGTCTTCGGACAGATCCCGGTTGTGGTGATCAGCGTGTTCGCCATCTCTTTGATCGAAAGTCTTTTCGTACTGCCTGCCCACCTGGGGCACCAGGAAGAAAACCGCCCACCCGGCCCACTGGCCTTTCTGCACCGGGCCCAGCAGCGGTTCAGCCATTTTTTCGCCCGCATTGTTCAGCGTTACTATGGCGCGCTCCTGGACCGGACGATGCGCAATCGCTATATTGCGCTGGCCATCGGCCTGGCCATACTGCTGTTGACCGTGGGCTACGTCCAGAGCGGACGAATGGGGTTTACCCTCTTTCCCAAAATCGAATCCGACTACGCCCAGGTCACGGCCACCCTGCCCTACGGCACGGCCGTCCAGAAAACGACGGCCGTCCAAAACCGTCTTGTCGCAGCGGTACGTGCCGTGACGGATGAAAACGGCGGCGAAAACCTCCTGAAAGGGATCTACGCGCGGGTTTCCGACAACCAGGCCATCGTCACGGCCTACCTGACGGATGCGGATCGACGCCCCCTGAGCACGGCCGAAGTGACCCGCTTGTGGCGGGAACGGGTCGGCGCCCTGGTGGGGCTGGAGTCCATCCTGTTCGAATCGGATGCCGGGGGCCCGGGACGGGGCGCCTCTCTTTCGGTGGAACTGCGCCATGAAGATCTGACGGTGCTGGAAGCGGCCAGCGCCGCCTTGGCCGATGCCCTGGGCTACTACCCGAACGTCAGCGATATCGACGACGGCTTTTCACCCGGCAAACAGCAGATCGACTTCACTATCAAGCCCGAAGGGCGCAGCCTGGGTCTGACGGCCCGGGAAATCGCCCGCCAGGTGCGCCACGCCTATTACGGGTCCGAAGCCCTGCGCCAGCAGCGCGGCCGCAACGAGGTCAAGGTCATGGTGCGCCTGCCCCGTGCGGAACGTGTATCCGAGCAGAGCCTGGAAGAAATGATCCTGCGCTCGCCCAACGGGGTGGAA
Source organism: Desulfobacteraceae bacterium (assembly GCA_014237395.1). Lineage (GTDB taxonomy): Bacteria > Desulfobacterota > Desulfobacteria > Desulfobacterales > UBA5852 > JABZFP01. Next base: position 33,660 of record JABZFP010000017.1, read on the forward strand.
ATCCCTCTGCGGGAAGCCGCGACCTTAAAACGGGGACGGGCCTACACCAGCATCGACCGCCGCAACGGTCAGCGCATCGTAACGGCAACGGCCAACGTGCGCCCCGTGAGCCAGTCCGGCCAGGTGCTGGCCTCGCTCAAGGAAGACATTCTGCCGCGTCTGGTAGCGGATTACAGCGGGTTGAGCTACAGTTTTGAGGGACGCCAGGCCGACATGCGCGAAAGCATGCAAAGCCTCACGAAGGGCCTGCTGCTGGCCCTCCTGGTGATCTACGCCATGCTGGCCATCCCCTTCAACAGCTATATCCAGCCCATCATCGTCATTTTCTGCGTCCCGTTCGGTATCGTGGGGGCCATTATCGGACACCAGATCATGGGATACAGCCTGAGTGTCATGAGCATGTTCGGCGTGGTGGCCCTGTCCGGCGTGGTGATCAACGACTCCCTGGTACTGATCGACTACGCCAATCGCCGGCGCCGCGATGGGAACAATGCCCATGATGCCGTGCATGCCTCGGGCATCCAGCGGTTCCGGCCCATCGTGCTCACCACCCTGACCACTTTCGGCGGCCTGATGCCCATGATCTTCGAAACGTCGCGCCAGGCCCGTTTCCTGATTCCCATGGCGATTTCCCTGGGATTCGGCATCGTTTTCGCAACCCTGATCACCTTGCTGCTGGTGCCGTCCATCTACATGATCATCGATGATGTAACCTGCCTGTTCGCCCCCAAGCGGTCCATACCGGCTGAAAAACCTGCCACCAGTCATCCGCCAGGTTGACACCGGTGGCGATGCGCAATTGCCGGCGTCGCTTGACCGACGGCCGAGAACCGCAGGCCTGCGCGACGATCCCTGAAATGAAGCGGGGGTATACGATGGAGGCCGGCATCACGGTCATCGCCACGAAAAAGGCCAGATGCGACCGTTCGGCGCAGGAATCCACCGCGGGGTCATTCCCTTTTTATTAAAGTTTTGCCAAGCATCTGCCGTTAATGACGATGTGCGTCTGTGTTACGTTAACCGCAAGGCGGCTTGGAAATTGGACATGAGAGCCGTTGGCGTTAGATTGGGCTGACAAAGGATGGTTCATGAGCGAACAAACCCCTCGCAGGGAGACCCGCAACGAACGCTACCAGCTTATCCTGGAAGAAGAGATTGAAGAATTTAACCGCCGCTGCAAAGGTAAGGACTGCGAACTTAAAGATCTTGATTTCCGCAGCCAGGATCTGAGGCAGGTCAACGCAGAGAGGATCGATTTTTCCGGATGTTACTTTCGACTGGCCGATCTGCGCAGGCTGGACATGAGCACATGTTGCCTTGAAGGCGCCAGCATCCATGGCGCCAAGATATCAGGCGTTTACTTCCCTCCGGATCTGTCCCCCGAAGAGATTCGTCTTTCGCTTGAATTCGGCACACGCATGCGCTATCGGACGTAAGTCTTCGAGGGATTCTGCAAGCGGCATCATTCACACCGCCAGTCCAACGATCTAGTGCGATGCCACGAGATCGGTATCGTCAAAAAACAACTCCACGGATTGATCTTCGGCCGAATCGAACAACACCATCACCGACTCTGCAATCTTGACCACATAGGGTCGGATCGGAAACAAATTGGGGGTTCGCAGCGTGTCGACCAGCGCATCCCGGCCCTGCGAAACCGAACGTTCAATACGGTCATGGCTATAGGTTTCTTCGCACAGAAATTCATAGTCTTCCTGACGCAACATCGATGAGGCCACATTGCGCAGGTTTTTGTCGATAATGGCATACTCCCTGATTTTGAACTCCTGTTTGGTTCCTTCCTGGCTGATGATATATTTCTGACGCATCATCGGTCTCCTTTGCGTTTGATGTTACGGTAGCAGACGATGCAACACGCCCCGTTACGGGAACGGCTGCCCCTTGTCCAATATGGATCGGCGTCGTGAACCAGTGAGAATGGCGGGGGTGCTAAGAAAGCGAACGCTTGATGAAACAGTCTGATGGATCCCACTAATGCTGATCTATTTGATCAAGACAATAGCACAGGTCGCGAAAAAATACCAGCGAGCATGTTCATGCCCGTCATTCAGGGAATTTTCAGCAGCGTCCTAACGCGGGCCATCTTTTCTTCCAGTCCGCCCTGACGCCCGATCATAATGCGCTGGGCCATGGGAGGGCCGGCCCCGTGCATGGATTCGATCAGGTAAGCCACCGCACCGGACCCGGCCACCAGGTTTTCGATCAGACGCAGCACTTTGATGCGATCCACCGGATCGGCCCCTTCGGCCGCTGCCAAGTATTTCTTAATATAGGGACCGGTGACAGGATCTTCAAGGTCGTGCGCCGATGGCATGGTGCCCAGCAACCCGCCGGCGATATCCGTGGCCAGCCGCGCCAGTTCATAGGGAAACCGCGTAACATTCAGTTTGCACACGTTGGCCAGTAGCATGTCGATTTCAAAGTTCCCGGCCGCCGTGGCGTGTCCCATGGCCGAACAGGCAATCCCGCAGGCAAACAGCGTTTCGTTGAGATGAATCATCTCCACCAGTTTGTCCTTGATATGCGACGCCTGCGCGACCCCGTTCATGCGGGCGATCAGGGCAGTCGCCCCGATCAGCACATCCCCGACGCCCACCTTGCAGCCACCGTAGCTCTGGCGGTGATAGGCTGCAAATCGCTCCACCAGCCGTCCGGAATAGGGCAGTTCCCCATTCAGAAAAATACGCTCGTGGGGAACAAACACATGGTCGAATACGGTCATCACCTCCTGGCCGCCGTAACGCGGGTTTCCCATATCCAGCGAGGGTGTCTCCAGCTTGCGTGTATCGCTGGTCTGGCGGCCGTAAATATAGCGAATCCCCGGCGTGTTGGTAGGCACCGCAAAACAGATGGCCCAATCCGCCTCGCCTTCCCGCATCCCCATGGTGGGCATGACCAGCACCTCATGGGCGTTGAGCATGCCGGTCTGATGGAGCTTGGCGCCGCAGACCACCACGCCCTCCGGTTTACGGTCGACAACCCGCAGAAACAAGTCGGGATCCTTTTGATCCTTGGGACGCTTGCCCCGGTCGCCTTTGGGGTCGGTCATGGCGCCGTCCACCACCAGGTCGTCTTTTTGAATCATGGTCCAGTAAGCGTTGAAGCGCGCGTGGTAATCGGTCCCGCAAGCGGCATCGCAGTCGAACGTGGTGCTGTAAACCGCGTTGGCCGCGTCCATGCCGACACAGCGTTGAAAGCAGCATCCGGTCGTGTGGCCGCAGTAGCGTTGCATGGTCACCTTCTTCACCAGATCGTCCGTGCTGCGGTGCAGATGGGTAAAGCGATTGACCTCTTCCTTGCAGAGGGGCGAGTGTACCCGGAAAAGGGCACGGGTTGCGGCATCTTCCGCGTGGGCGCCGTCATAGGTAACGGCGACGGCCGCCCGGGACGGCTGCACCAGGCCGTGATCGCCCAGCTGGGTTTCCGTACGTCCCATGACATGGGCTTCAAGAGCAAGTTTCTCTATGGATTGCTGATATTCGCGACCGGTTTTCAGTGCCATGCCATGACCTTTCACTATACGGGGTATGAAATAGAAAGAATTGTCACCGGCGCGGGATAACGGCGTCACCACCGGTGTCATTCGGACCGACGACCGAAATCTTATGACAAGCGGCACGTTTTGACAATTGCCAATTAGGGATACAAAGACTCTGGCAAGAAGACGGTATGGGCTGTTCCTTGGAAAACCGTGCCGTGGGAGGTTAACGCTCCTGTCCAGCGGGCCGAACGGCCAGGCGGTCTAAATCCACCCGAATAAAACGGGGCCGGTAGAGCGCCGCATCGTCATAGAGGGTGTCCGGATCATGAACATGGTTGATGTTGTAGGAAATCAGATGCCCGTTGCCATGGCGGCTGAACTGGGGATGAACAAAGGGATTGTAGGCCGCGACAGCGCTGTTGGCTTCCGGCGCCCGATAGATGTCGACCGGTCCTTGCCAGGGTCCGGTTGGTGTCTCGGCCAGATAAACCACAACCCGGTCTGAAAACGGCTGCCGCTCATCCATGGTTACCAACCCGAAGCCTTGTTCAAGCCCGACGACGCCGAATTGACTGCTGACCCCGGCCAGTATCGATCGGGAGGCGCCGGAATTGTCCGACCAGTGATGCCCGGTCCAATAGTGCCAGGAACCTTCCAGGCCACCCCGGGGCGCCCGGGCCACATGCAAATGCTTAACTGCGCCGCGTTGTTCCGTACCAAAAATATACACCCAGGCATCCCCCTCGTTCAATGCCGCCCCGTATGCCACGCCATGGTCATGCGCCACGGGGATCACACGATCCAGAGAAAGATCCGGCAGTTGCAGTACGGCCATCACCGTGCCATCCCAGGCCCATCCCCACATGCCCGGTGTGACCTGGTGAAATCGATGGAAGAAAACCCAGACCTGATTCTCCCAGACCGTGCCGTCCCCGGGCCAATACCAGGTTTCCGGATCTTCGGGCACCAGAAACGCCCGTGGGTCACGCGTGGTCCCCTCGTGCCGGGTTACCAGCCGCTCTCCGTCCTGAACGACCAGACAGTTGCGGATCAGCGGACTGTCAAGCGGCCGCGAGCCATCCGGTCGGACATATCCCAGAAAGGTGTCGCCAAAAAGCCACAAGGTGCGCCCATCCGGCAGACCGATCGAAAGGGTGCCATCGCCGCCGGTCCACCCGTTGCCGTATCGCGTGAACAGCTGGTTGAAATCCGTCGCCGGTGTCGCCCCGGCAGACAAAGGCGGCGGCGCGACCGGGGGAATTCGTGTGCAGGCGACCGGCAGAAGAAAAAGAGGCGCCAGCAAGAAAAGGAGCGTGAGAACGATGGAAACGAGGAATTGCTGGCGGCGGTTGTCACAGGTACCATGCAGCGGCATCGTTTCCTCCGGGGAAATCGGGTTGGCCGGCCGGAAAGCCATAAGCCATCATTCCTGATTTTATTTCAGGAACTTATAGGCCTACCGACCGATAAGGCAACGAACGTTGGCGATCAAAAGGCTACCGTCCGGACAAGGAAACACAGTACGACAAAAACCGATCCATGGCTTCGTCGTAATCTTCGCCGGCCATGATGCCGTCTCCGACGACATCACCGTAACGTGACAGCTTTACGATTTCAAAATGGTTGCGGCTCAGCCAGCGATTGCCGCCACGAGGAAGATCGGCGTCGGTCAACCCTGCAATTTCTATTTTCTCGAGACCGCCACTGGCCGCGCTGTGGCTGTATACATCGAATTTCCGATCCGGATTCGGCAGGATAAATTTGACGTCGCCGCAAGCCTGCAGCGCAATCTTACGCCCGTTCGGCATTACGGCGTAAGCAACCTGCCCCTTGTAAAAGACGCTGTCGCCGCAATTTTCCTTCTTTTCCTGAACGACATACATTTCCATCAGGATCTGACCTTTTGAAGCAAACGCCACTTAAAAAGCCCCGGCCATTCAGCGGCAAGGGCTTGGTTCGCAGGTTCACATTCGGCAACCCGGCTATCCTAACCTGTGTCGGTATTGGACCCGTGGTTTTGCGCCTCCGTCTTTCAACAGAGTTGCCCTTATCGAATTTTAAACACTGATTTTCTGACGATTCACTAAAAACCAAAAGGGGGATTTTGTCAAGCATCTTATGCAGATAGCTCTGACGGACCGTATGGGATGTCTGTGTGCCGCAGCGCAACCCCCATCAGCCTGTCTGGTCATTCCGCCATATCGAAAGGGAAATCTTGCAAGAAGGACGATCGAGGCGGACTAACGCGGCTTGCGCAGGTTGCGGAGTTTATCGATTTGTTTTTTCTTCAAGAGCAGATCGATAAACGCGCTGAACTGGGTGGACAACGTCCGGCTTTCGGTGCTTTCCAGCCGTTCCTCGATCGCTTCGAGCCGGCTGCGAAGGTCATTGCGTTCCGGTGTCTGGATCAACAGCCGCCGATAAATGGCCGCTGCTTTGTCGAAATGGCCCTGGTCGGCATAAATTTGTGCCATGGTTTCGGTTTCGAATTCTTTCTCGACGGCCATCATGATCGAATCCACTTAAAACGTTAACGGCTTCCCGGAAGGCCGGGTTAAATCTGAACAAGACAGACGTGTCCGATGGTCACGGTTGCGGCGTGCCGGAATTCGCCGCGAGCGGCGCTGATGCCCCCGGCGTTATAAAAACGAGCTCATCGGCCGCCACCAGCCCGAGTTCGCTGCGGGCGACATGTTCGATATAGTGGGGATCGTTTTCCAGGCGTTCCTTTTCGGAAAACCGGGCCAGGTTCTCTTGCAGCAACGTCTGGTTTTTATCCACCAGGCGATCCCGCTCGAGCTTCACCAGATGGAGATCGGCCAAACCTTTATCGCCAAAGATAATCACGAGCAGGAAAGTGAAAAGGCCCACAACGGCGAAAGATAGGAAGATGCTTTGTCGCGTATTCACGGTATGTTTTTCCGTTGCCAAACCAGTTGACGGCAGAGACGCAATTCCTTGCTGCGGCAGAGAAAAGCGGCCGTCGCATAGACGGCTACACCCGTTGTGATGCAGGCAAGCAGCCGCCCGATCTGAAGCGCGGTGCCGCGGCCGGGCGCCTCAGTCAACCAGACGTTCAGGAGGTGGACGGCGTATCCCATCAAAAGGGCGCACCCTGCTATCCGGCCGACCGCCGACACAATCTTCCAGCCGCCCAGCGGGCCGATTTGCCAGCGCAGCATGACGCCCAGCAGCATAACGTTCACCATGGCGGACAGGGCCGCCGCCAGAGCGATGCCGCCATGCCCCATGACCCGCATCAGCAGGACACCGGCCACGAGATTGACGAGCATGCTGATGACCGCGGCCTTAAGCGGACGATAGGCATCCTGTCGTGCATAAAATACGGCCAGCAAAATGCGCAAAGCGGCGTAAGCCCATAATCCGGAACTATACCATACGAGGGCTTCAGCCGTCAACCGGGTGGAATCACTGCCAAAAGCGCCCCGTTCAAAAAGAAGGGCCACAATCGGCTCCCGCAATACGATCAACCCCACCATGGCCGGCACGGTGACAAACAAGACCATCCGCAGCGATTGGGAAAGCGTCTGTTTCAAGTCGTCGAGTCGTTTTTCAGCTGCCTGGCGCGAAAGACCCGGCATCATCACCGTAACCGCCGATATGGCAAAAATCCCCAGTGGGAACTGGACCAGGCGGTCCGCATAGAAAAGATACGACACGCTGCCCGCGGCGAGATAGGACGCCAGCAAGGTTCCCAACAGAACATTGATCTGATAGGTGGCGCCACCCAGCAGGACGGGCAGCGCCGAACGACCGAATCGACCGAGGGCGCCTGCTTCAGGCAGGGGAGCTTGCCAGAAGCGAACCCCGTGACGCACAAGGACCGGCACCTGCAGACCGAGCTGCAAAGCGCCCCCAAACACGACCCCGGCCGCCAGAATACCAACACGCACCGCCATCGTCGGTGCCAGCCAGAAACCGATCCATACTGCTGAAATCATAGCTATATTGAGCGCCAGGGGGGCCAGCGCCGGGGCGGTAAAATGCCCCAGGGCATTGAGGATGCCCATGCTTAGTGCCACCAGCCCTACCAGGAGCACATAGGGGAACATGATGCGGGTTAAATGAACGGTCAGTTGAAGTTTGTCACCCGACACCATAAAACCGGGCGCCAGCCCACGCACAATGGCAGGACTCAGTAGCATTCCCAGCAAAACAATGACGGCAAGGATCAACGCCAGACGACGCAGGGCCATGACCGCCAAATCAAGAGCACGCTTCCCTCCCCGGCGGCGGGCCTCGTCGTGAAAGACCGGGATGAAGGCCATGCCGAGCGCGCCTTCCCCCACAAGACGTCGGACCAGATTGGGAATGCGAAAGGCCACGATAAAGGCGTCCGCATACACACCGGCGCCGAAACTCCAGGCGATCAGCATATCCCTCACATAGCCTAAGATCCGGCTTGCCAAGGTTGCGGATACCACCACGCCGGCATCCCGGATACCGGCCGGACCCGTCGGCAAAGCATCGGATTCAGGCGACGAAGGGGCCACAGCTTTCACGGCGTTCACGCGGCAGCGCCGGGCAGGTTTCGGCCGACGGCCCGCCAGACACGATTATCGGAAACAGCGTGATTCAATGCTTGACATTTCCTGGTGGTTCCGTTAGATATCCAGATTCAAAATTTTAAGAAAAGGAGATTCCATCTTGGCAAATCATAAATCAGCGAAAAAACGTGCCCTGCAGAATGAAGTTCGGCGGTTGCGCAACCGTTCCGTCAAAACCCAGATCAAAGGCATCGTTAAAAATATGCGTGCGGCAGCCACCGGCGACGATGCGACCCAGGGTCCTGAGCAACTGAAGATCGCCCAGTCGGCCATTGACAAAGCCGCCAAAAAAGGCGTTTTGCATCGAAAAACCGCTGCGCGCAAGATTTCCCGCCTGTCGCGACTCGTCAAAACGACGTAGACGATCGCCGCCGCGCACCCTACCGGCCATACCATTAACGCATGACGACATACCGTTGTCATGCGTTTTTCGGTTTAAAACGACGCGGTAAATCGGTAGTGGAATTTCTCCGCCAGGCGGGGGGAAATCACCGCCAGGGCTCGTCGCAAATTGCCTTCCGTGCTGGTTTTGTCCGACAACACGGTGTAGGCTTCACTGTCGCTCAGACTGTTTTGCCAAAGCACTTTGCCTTGGCGGTTTTTGAGAAAAAGATCGACGGTGACACTCACCTGCCGCTCCAGGGTTGTGGTGATGCTGCGGCGTGACACCGACCCCGTCCGCAGATCGCGAATCACCCCCTCCAGAACGTATTGCGCCGCGTCCCGGTCCACCACTTTCGAATGGCCGCTGCGGTTCACCTCGAAGATCAGATCGTTGGTAAACTGGGTTTCAATCCCGACCTTGGTGGTGGTGTTGTGCATGGGCGGAATATGCACCGTCTGGACATCGATCACCGGATTCCGGTCCCCTGTGAAGCGATAACCGCAACTGTTAAGACTGATCACGAACAGCGCCGCCATGACGATCGCGCACACGGCCGGACGCACCCGAGAAATACAACCGCCCACTGCTCTCTCCCCGCTGTTGATCATGGGCACCGACCCTTCAGACAACAATGTTCACCAGCTTGCCCGGCACCACGACGACCTTGCGGACCGGTTTATCCCCGATAAACTTGCAGGCCCGCTCATCGGCCAGGGCCATCGCTTCGATAACCGCCTTGTCCGTTCCGGCATCCACCGTCAACCGGCTGCGCAGCTTACCGTTGACCTGCACGACAATGATCCATTCGTCCCGCACCAGCGCCGCTTCGCGAAAGGTCGGCCAGGGCTGCTGCAGGATGCTGGGGGGATGGCCAAGCTGTTCCCAGACCTCCTCCGAAAAGTGCGGCACGATGGGCGACAGGAGCAGGGCAATCCGCTCCAGCGCCAGCCGGACGACGCCGGCCTCCGCAGCGGATGCCGGCTGAATGGACTCGCCGGAAAACAGATTGACCAGTTCCATGACGGCGCTGATGGCGGTGTTGAAGTGGAAACGCTCTTCGATGTCGTGCGTTACCTTGTGCGTCGTCTGATGCACCTTTTTATAAAGCTCCCGCATGGATGGGGAAAGATCCGCGTCGTCCCCGTCGAAGGGCGCCACCCTGTCGATCGTCTCGATCCAGCGCCAGACGAGACGCCATACCCGGTTTAAAAACCGATAGCCGCCATCGACGCCTTGCTCGCTCCATTCCAGATCCCGTTCCGGCGGGGCGGCAAACAGGCAGAACAGGCGCGTGGTATCGGCGCCGTATTGATTGAGCAGGGTATTGGGGTCGATCACATTTTTCTTGGATTTGGACATTTTTTCGACCCGCCCGATGTCCACGGGTTTTCCGCACAGGTGGCAGACCCGGTCTCCGTCGCGGTCCTGGACGTCGTCCGGGAAGAGAAAACCATGCTCCGGACAGGAGACGGTTTCTTTGCATACCATGCCCTGGGTCAGCAGGCGCGTGAACGGCTCCTTGTAGTTGATCAGCCCGAATTCCGCCAGGACCCGTGTGTAATAGCGCGAGTAGAGGAGATGCAAAACGGCGTGTTCCACACCGCCGATATACTGGTCCACCGGCATCCAGTAGTCGACCGCCGCCTTATCGAACATGCCCGTGGTGCAGCGCGGGCTGCAGTAGCGCTCGAAATACCATGACGATTCGACAAAGGTGTCCATGGTATCCGTTTCCCGGCGGCCGTCTTCCCGCCCGCATTTCGGGCAGACCGCCCGGCGAAACGCCTCCAGTTCCGGAAGCGGCGACCGTCCCCCCTCCAGCAGATCGATGTCCTCCGGCAGCAGGATCGGCAGGTCGTCTTCGGGTACGGGTACCGCGCCGCAATCCTCGCAATAGACCACCGGAATCGGGGCGCCCCAATAGCGCTGCCGGGAAATGCCCCAGTCCCGCAGCCGGAAATTGACGGTCTTGCGTCCCATACCGTGGTCTTCGAGATAGGTGGCAATGGCTTCCATGGCCTGGCGGTTGGGCTGACCGTCAAACGCGCCCGAATTCACCATGATGCCGTCCTGGGCATAGGCTTCCGTCATGGTCGCCACGTCCAGCGGTTCGTCTGGGCGGTCGATCACCACTACCATATCGAGCCCGTATTTGCGCGCAAAATCGAAATCCCGCTGGTCATGGGCGGGAACCGACATGACGGCCCCGGTGCCGTATTCCATCAGAGCGAAATTGGCCGAATAGATCGGCATGCGGCGGTTGTTCACGGGGTTAATGCAATAGGCCCCGGTGAAAACCCCTTCCTTCTCGTATTTTTCCAGGCCGCGATCGGAACGATCCTGCATGGCGATACGCTCCACGAAAGCGTTCACCGCATCTTCCTGAGGCGTATTCCGGGAAAGCGCGCTGACCAGCGGGTGCTCCGGCGCCAGGCACATGAAGGTGGCCCCGAAAACCGTATCGTGCCGCGTGGTAAATACGGTTATGACCTCTTCCGAGCCCTCGATGGGGAAACGGATTTCAGCCCCCAGGCTCTTGCCGATCCAGTTCTTCTGCATGGTCAGGACCTTGTCGGGCCATCCCGGAAGTTCGTCGCAGTGAACCAGCAGATCTTCGGCATAATCGGAGATCCGGAAAAACCATTGCCAGAGCTTTTTCTGGCGGACGGGTTGGCCGCAGCGCCAGCACATGCCGGCCTCCACCTGTTCGTTGGCCAGCACCGTCTGACAAGGATCGCACCAGTTGACATACGATTCCTTGCGATAGGCCATGCCCTTGTCCAGCATCTTGAGAAACAACCACTGCTCCCAGCGGTAATATTCCGGACGGCAGGTGGCGATTTCGCGGTCCCAATCGTAGGAAAACCCCAGACGCTGCAACTGCTCGCGCATGGCATCGATATTGGCGTAGGTCCAGCGGGCCGGCTGGGTATTGTTCGCAATCGCGGCATTTTCCGCCGGCATGCCGAAGGCGTCCCACCCCATGGGATGCAGCACGTTGAATCCGCGCATGCGTTTGTAACGGGCCACGACATCGCCGATCGTGTAGTTACGCACATGCCCCATGTGGATTTTTCCCGAAGGATAGGGAAACATCTCCAGCAGATAATATTTTTCCCGGTCCGGCGCATCCTCGACATTGAACAGCCGGGACGCATCCCAGCGTTGCTGCCATTTGGTTTCGATCGCCTGGGGATCGTAGCGTTCTTCCATGGTATTTGCAGGCCTCCAGATAAATCCATCATGTGGGTCTTGAATCAGGCGGGGCAAGGGCTTGAGGCGGCCCGAAGCCCCACCGGCAAAAGCTCTCAATGCCATAATGCTTCACAAATAGCAACCCGCGCGGGGCGCCTTTCGATCGAGCCACGCCGCCCGCTGCCCCTTGCCCGGGATACCAGCCGGCACCCTGATTTCGGGTGTCCTTTCCCGCAGCGGCCACCAGGAGGCCCCCTAAAATTGTTTGACTTGATGTCGGCAATTGCCTATTTATATCGTTTACATAAAAATGATCGATTGATGCTGGCGCAGATCCTGCCGTCGTCCGAACAAATAACCGTGGTCCCGGCGGCGGATGATGCGGTGAGATTCCTACCGGCACTGAATTTGAGCCGGTCGACCGACAAATAGAAACGCATCGATTTGCGATAGACCAAACAATTTTATACGGAGCATGCCCGGCGACCATCACAGCCCCTATCTTCATTGCGACCGGGAACCGTTGCCCCGCAACCAACCATTTCTCCGCTACACGCTTCACAAGGAAACAATTTTATATGAGCAGCAAAATTCTTATCAACGCCGTTGACACGGAAGAGTGTCGCATCGCCAAAGTCAAAGACAGCACGCTGGAAGAGTTCCAGATCGAAAGCGCCAGCATCCAGATTACGCAAGGCAACATCTATAAGGCCACCATCAGCCGGATCGAGCCCAGCCTGCAGGCGGTTTTCATCGATTACGGTGAAGCCCGCAACGGCTTCCTGCAGATTCAGGAAATCCATCACGACTACTACCATGATGTCGAGGGGGGCGGCCACGATATCAGCCGCCTGGTGCGCAAGGGCCAGGAAATGCTGGTGCAGGTGGTCAAAGATCCCATCATGAACAAGGGGGCCATGCTGACCACGAACCTCAGTCTGGCCGGGCGCCTAATGGTGCTCATGCCGGGCAATGAAACCTGCGGCATTTCTCGCAAAATCGAAGGGGAGGAAGAACGCCAGCGCCTCAAGGAAATCATCAATACGCTCTCGATTCCCGAAGGCTTCGGTGTCATCGTGCGCACCATTGCCGAAGGGGCGACCAAAACGGCTATCACCAAAGATTTCACCTACCTGATGCGCCTGTGGAAAACCATCAAGAGCCGTGTCATGGAGGTCGAAGCCCCGCACCTGTTGTACAAAGAACGCAATCTGGTGGTACGCACCATACGCGACTATTTCACCTCCGATGTGTCCGAAATCCTGGTGGACGACCCGGCCGTTTACCAGGAAATCAGGGATTTCATCAAAATCATATCGCCCAAGCAAACCAAGATCGTCAAACAGCATAAAGCCGCCAAGCCCATTTTTACCCGGTTTCAGCTGGAAACCCAGATCGCCACGGTCTATGAAAGCCGCGTACCGCTGAAATCCGGTGGATCGATCGTCATTGCCCAGACCGAGGCCCTGGTGGCCATCGACGTCAACTCCGGCAAAGCCACGCAGAAGGGGTCCATCGAAGAAACCGCCCTCCTCACCAACCTGGAAGCCGTGGAGGAAGTGGCGCGCCAGCTGCGACTGCGTGATTTGGGTGGGCTCATCGTTGTCGATCTCATCGACATGCGCGACCGCAAAAACCGAAGTGAAGTGGAACGGGCCATGAAAACCCACCTTAAGGTCGATAAAGCCCGCACCAAAGTGGGCCGCATATCGCGCTTCGGCCTGCTCGAGATGTCGCGGCAGCGCATCCGCCCCTCCATTGAATTCAGCAGCTATCAGCAATGCGAACACTGCCGGGGGAAGGGCCAGGTTCCCTCGACCGAAACACTTGGCGTCGCCTTTTTGCGCAAACTGAGTCTTGAAAGCCTTAAATGTGATACGAAGACCATCCAGGGGCGGGTTCCCCCCAGCGTGGCGGATTACCTCCTCAACCGAAAACGCAAAGAATTGACGGATCTGGAAGAAAAGCGCAGTCTCGCAATCCGGATCGAAGCCGACGAGCAGATGGTCCCCGGTGACAGCCAAATCATCTGTGTCTGACATCAGCCCACGGGCACAACGGTTGACACAATCGATTGAATTGATACCCTGATGGCGCATAAAAAACGGGTGCATCCGCACAGAGCGGAGGAATAAATCCATGGCAGAACATCTCAAAAGCCGTAAAACCAGCTCCTTGGTCATCATCGCGTTGGCCGGTCTTGTTTTACTGGCCGTACTGGCAGCCATCAAAATCCTGATGGAGCCACAAATTATTGTTCGTGACGAGCCGCCGCCGGAGAGCGCGGCACCGACGGAGTCAACGCCGTCCGTCGAACAGGAAAAGACCGTCATCGATTACGACAAGCTGGAGTCGGATGAAGCCCTGCAATCCCTCATGAACCAGCGCAAGGAGGACTACGATGTCGGTGAGGGCATCGATATCATTGCCCGTTCGGATGAAACGGTTCAGATTGGCGGCACCACCGTCTCAATGAAGGAACTGCAGAAAGCGATCCAGCTCAAATTAGGCGAAATTGCAGAAGAAACCCTCGGCCCCGACGGTCTGCCCATCATCCAGCCGGCGGAGAGCTACGGCCTTTACATCGTGCAACCCGGCGACAATATCTGGAACATTCATTTTCGTTTTCTGAAAGATTATTTCGCACGGCGGGACATCACCTTGTCTGCGGTAGCGGATGAACCGGTGAAACAGGGCTACAGTTCCGGCGTCGGCAAATTGCTCAAGTTTTCCGAAAACATGGTTTATATTTACAACATCAAGGACAAACAGTTCAGCGAAAACCTGAACCTGATCGAACCGCAATCCAAGATTGTGATCTACAAAATGGACCGGGTCTTCGCCTTTCTGGAACAGGTGGATTACACCAACATCAACCGCATCCAGTTTGACGGTGATACCCTTTGGGTGCCGGCGAATTGATGCCTCGTTTATCGATAAGCAATTGTGCGTCAACGCGTCGCAAGGCCAAAGGCGACAGCCGGGCGGCAAAGCGCCGTGGGGATCACCGGCCGCAAGAAGTGTTTGACCTCACGATGCATTTACAGTATATGAGCGCCATTTTATTTTAAGAACGCGTGTTGAATCTTAGGAAGAAGGGCGCCGGCTGGGTGGTCTTCTTCGAATGCAAACACCGGATACCGGCCTGAGCGGTCCGTATTGCCGGTGATTCGCATCATCAGCCCAAGGAGGTTCTATCTTGACAGGTATCGCATATGCAATGGGTCAGGGCGGCGCAGCTGCCGGAGGGGGTGCCGGCGGTTTTGGCGGATTAATTCCCATTATCTTGATGTTCGTTATTTTCTATTTTCTGCTGATTCGCCCCCAGCAAAAGCGCAACAAGGAACACAAGGAAATGATTTCGAGCCTCAAAAAAGGGGATCGTATCATCACCAACGGCGGCATCTATGGCCGCGTCACCGGCCTCGATGACACCACGCTCACGGTGGAAATTGCCGACCGGGTGCGCGTCAAGGTCGTTCGGGGCAACGTGTCCGCGCTGGCCCAGAGTACCGCCACACCGCCCCCCGCCAAAAAAGAGAAAGACAAGGGCAGCACGGACAAGTCCTGACGGAAGGATCCGGCAACCCATCGTTTGACTTGCTATAAATGGTTAAATCGCCCCTTTGGCGGTTTAACCATTTTGCTGTTAAGTGATCGCAGGAAAGGATGAGACCATTGAAGAACATTGCGTGGAAGCCAGTCCTCATTGCAGCAGTTTTTCTGGCAGCCATCATTTACATTCTACCGACGTTCAATTCGTCCCTTTGGCCCTATAAAAAAATAAACCTGGGACTTGATCTGCAGGGCGGCATGCATCTGGTGCTGGAAGTGGAATCCGAAAAAACGGTCGAAAGCACGCTTGAACGCATTGTACAGGATCTGCGCGAACGCACGCGCCGTGATGGCATCCAGCAAATCCAGGTCGAGCGCATCGATGGCGACCGGATTCAAGTCAGTGTCAGCGGCGCGGCCAACATCAAAAGCTTCCAGGAGCTGATGGATGCCGAATTCCGTGACCTGCGCGAACAGGATCGCTCTCAGACCGGCGATGCGCTGGTTCTAGCGCTTGACCTGCCGGAGCAGGAGGTCGATCGTATTCAGGAACTGGCCGTCGCCCAAGCCCTCGAAACCATTCGGAACCGCATCGACCAGTTCGGCGTGGCGGAACCGGACATCCGCCGCCAGGGCGACCGACGGATTCTCATTCAGTTGCCCGGAATCAGCGATACCGAGCGGGCCAAAGAGCTCATCGGGCGTACGGCCCAACTGGAGTTCAAGTTGGTGGACGACCAGATGGCACCGGAAACGGCCCTCAAAAACGGCGCCCCTCCCGGCAGTGAAGTGCTCTACCAGATCAATGTCGATGGCAACACCAAGCGGGAGTTCAAGACCCCTTTCCTGATAAAAAAACGCACCATGCTGACCGGTGAATATCTGACCGACGCACGGGTGCGGTATGACCAGGACAAACGCAGCTACTATGTCGCCATCGATTTCGACCGCAAGGGCGGCCGCATCTTTGAGCGGGTTACCGGAGACAATATCCACAAACGCCTGGCGATTGTCCTTGACCGCAAGGTTCATTCGGCACCGGAAATCCAGGACCGCATCAGCGGTGGAAGTGCCGTCATTACAGGCAGTTTTAGCGCCGAAGAAGCCGAAGATCTGGCGATTGTGCTGCGGGCCGGCGCCCTGCCCGCACCGGTCAAGGTTCTTGAGGAACGCACGGTGGGCCCCTCGCTGGGCAAGGATTCCATCAACAAGGGGCTGATGTCCATGATCGTGGGCGGCCTTCTGGTAATCGTGTTCATGGCCATTTATTACAAGGGATCGGGCCTCTTGGCGGATCTTGCGCTCCTGTTGAACATCCTCCTGATGGGTGCCGGACTGGCGGCCTTTCAGGCCACGCTGACGCTTCCGGGCATAGCCGCTTTCATTCTTACGATCGGTATGGCCGTAGACGCCAATGTCATCATTTTCGAGCGCATCCGTGAAGAGCTCAATATCGGCAAGCCGCCGCGGGCGGCTGTGGATGCCGGCTACGACCGCGCCACGCTCACGATCCTGGATGCCAACGTAACGACCTTGATCGCCGCCCTGGTCCTGTTTCAATTCGGCACGGGGCCCGTAAAGGGCTTTGCGGTCACCCTGAGTCTCGGCGTTATTGCCAGTATGTTTACCGCTCTGGTGTTCACACGCGTCATATTCGACGCTTTTCTGTCGGGCCGCAAGGTCAAACAGATCAGTATCTAATTGTTCCGTTAGCGGCGCCGGCAGGGTCATATCACCAGCCGAGCAGACGCGGTTAATGGAATCGTCAGAAAAAAGGACAGCGTTCATGCAATTCATCCGACCGGACATCAATCTTGACTTTATCGGCAAACGCAAGTTCGCCTTCATCTTTTCGCTGGTTCTGATCGTGGTCAGCATCGGCACCCTGATCCAGCACGGCGGTCCGCGGTACGGGATCGATTTTGCCGGAGGGACCCTCATCCAGGTGCGGTTCGACAAACCGGTGGCCATCGCGCAGATCAAAGACGGGCTGCGCAGTATGGATTTCAGTCAGGCCTCCGTTCAGCAATTCGGCGAAGAAAGTCCCACGGAATACCTGATCCGCACCGATGTACCCGACATCACCGATAAAGGCTTCAACGAAACCTTGCGCCAGACCTTGACGAGTACCACCGGCGCCGACGTCGAAATCCGGCGGGTGGAGATGGTGGGGCCCCAGGTGGGCCAGGATCTTCGGGAAAAAGCGCTCAAAGCCATGTTTTACGCCCTTTTGTTTATCACGGTCTACATTTCCGGGCGGTTTGAATTGAAATGGCTGTTGAGTGCGGTTTTGGCTGTCGCCCTCATCGGGGCTGTTTATGTGTTCGGCCTATTCAAGGTCAGTATTCCCTTCCTGATCCTGATTGCCCTGCTGATAACACTGGTCCTTTTCTGGTTTCTCAGCCTGCGCTATGCCATGGGGGCCATTGTGGCGCTCATTCATGACGTAACGATTACGGTCGGCGTCTTTTCATTGTTCGACAAGGAGTTCACCCTGCCGATCATTGCGGCCCTGTTGACGATCATCGGCTATTCCTTGAACGATACGATTATCGTGTTCGACCGCATTCGTGAAAATTCCAAAAAACTCCATAAAAACCCGCTGGCGCAGGTCATTAACCGAAGTATCAACGAAACCCTCAGCCGAACGCTGCTCACCTCGTTGACAACCCTCGTGGTCGTGGTCACCCTTTTTATCCTGGGAGGCGGCATCATTCACGACTTCGCATTCGCTCTGCTTGTGGGTATCCTTATCGGCACATATTCGTCCATCTACGTAGCCAGTCCCATTCTCCTGGCGTGGCAAAAAAAATCGCCTGCAAGGTAACCCCATTCCGAGCGAACTCGCCCTATTGCCGGGGGGACGCGATCGCCATGCGCAGGATCGCGTATTTTCCAGGTCGCCGGAGACATGCGAATGACCGCACGTTTCCGGCGCGTCAGGGAGGCGTAAGCCGGTGACGATCGATCCGGAAACCATACGGCCGTGGCTTCGCCTGAAATCCGTCAGCGGTGTTGGCAATCTGATCTTCCGTCGCCTGATGGACCGTTTTGGCGAGCCAGCGGCTGTTTTCGCGGCGCCAACGCCCGATCTGTTGACGGTGGAAGGCATCACTCCCCGCCTGGCAGCTGCCATCCGCCAGCGCGCCGGGGACGATACCTTCGGACAAGGTGAAGTGGACAACGCCCACCGCCTGGACTGTCACATCGTGACCCAGGCGGATCATCGCTATCCTGCGTTGCTGCTTCAGATACCCGATCCGCCGCCGTACCTCTATGTTCTCGGGGATACGGCCGCGTTTCCGGTCGCCGTCGCCGTGGTGGGCTCACGCCATGCGACAGCCTACGGCCTGTCGACCACCCGGCGTCTCAGCAGCGATCTTGCCCGGCAAGGTGTGACAGTGGTGAGTGGCCTGGCGCGGGGCATCGATACGGCGGCCCATGAGGGGGCCCTTCAGGGTGGTGGCCATACCGTAGCTGTACTCGGCAGCGGACTGGCCAAAATTTATCCGCGCGAGAATGCGGATCTCTGCCGGCGCATTGCCGAAAAGGGCGCCGTGGTATCGGAATTCCCCCTGGAAGCCGGTCCGGAGGCGCATCACTTCCCCCAGCGCAACCGCATTATCAGCGGCATGTCCCTGGGAACCGTCGTCGTTGAAGCCACCCGGCGAAGCGGGTCGCTGATCACCGCCCGGATGGCGCTTGAGCAGAATCGTGAAATTTTTGCGGTACCCGGCAGCGTGAATTCCTATAAAAGCATGGGCACCCACGCGCTGATCAAAGAGGGCGCCAAACTGGTCACCCATGTCGGAGACATTCTGGAGGAGTTACCCCCCATTGGCATTCCTCCGACCGGTCCGTCAGCGCCCCATTCTGACCGGCCACCGGTTGCGGTCGCGCTTGAAGGTGAAGAAAAGGTCGTTTTCGACGCCCTTTCACCCTACCCGACCCATGTGGATGACCTGACGCGCCAGGTGAACATCGATCCCGGTCGCGTGGTTGGAATCCTGCTGACACTCGAGCTCCAGGGACTCGTCAGACAGGAGGCCGGCAAACTTTTCCATCGGTCGGATGACGCCTGTTGGGCGTCAGACCAAGAGACCAACAACCGATAATCATCGTAATCCCATACACGCGGCAGACGATATAGTCCCGTCTGCCGGCAGCTTGAACAAAGGAGTACCCGTGAGTAAACCGCTAGTCGTTGTCGAATCGCCCACCAAGATCAAAACATTGACCAAGGTGATCGGTGACCAATACAACATCGCCGCAACGGTCGGTCACATCAGGGATCTGCCTGAAAAAGAGATGGGCGTCGATATCGAGGATGGCTTCAAGCCGAAATATCGCACCATCGCCGGCAAACAAAAAGTGATCAAAAACCTGAAGGCCGCCGCCGGCGACGCCACTGAAATCTACCTGGCCCCCGACCCGGATCGCGAAGGCGAAGCCATTGCCTGGCATACGGCCGAAGTGCTCAAGAAAAAAGGCCGGCGATTTTACCGTGTGTTGTTTCACGAACTGACCCCCAGCGCCATCAAAGAGTCCATTCAACATCCGCTGGAGTTGGACCTCAATAAGTATGAAGCCCAGCAGACACGCCGTATTTTGGATCGTCTGGTGGGGTACCAGATTTCACCGCTCCTGTGGAAAAAGGTCAAAGGAAGCTTGAGTGCCGGCCGTGTCCAGTCGGTCGCGGTCAAGATCATTTGTGACCGGGAACGCGCCATCCATGCTTTCGAACCCGAAGAATACTGGAGTATCACAGCCCAGCTGGCCGGCAGTATTCCTCCGCCCTTCACGGCTAAACTGGTGCGACAGGCCGGCAAAAAAATCAGTATCCCGAACGGGGATGTGGCCCAAACCATTTTGGCGCAGTTGTCCCAGGCAGATTTTTCGGTTCAGCAAGTCGTCAAAAAAACCACCCGCCGCAATCCGCAACCGCCCTTCACCACCAGTAAGCTGCAGCAGGAAGCGATTCGGCGTCTGCGCTTTTCCGCACGGAAAGCCATGATCGTGGCCCAACAGCTATACGAGGGCATCGAGCTGGGCGACGGCGAATCCGTCGGTCTTATCACCTACATGCGGACGGATTCCACTCGCATCGCCGAGGAGGCCGCCCAGGAGGCACTCCAGTTGATCGGAGAGCGTTTCGGCAAGCCCTATGTTCTCGACAAACCCCGCTATTTTAAAAACCGCAAAAAGGCCCAGGATGCCCACGAGGCCATTCGCCCCACATCGGTTTCCCATACACCGGAATCCGTGGCGCCTTACCTCAAGCCCGACCAGGCTGCCCTGTATGAATTGATCTGGAAACGATTTGTGGCCTCCCAGATGCAACCGGCGCTCATCGATCAGCTGAAACTCTCGATCAAAGCGGCCGATTTCGTCTTTTCGGCCAACGGCTCTTCCGTTAAATTTCCCGGTTTTATGGCCCTCTATACGTCGACCGAGGAGGAAGCCCAGCGCCAAAAGGAAAAGAAACAGGATGCCATTCCCGACCTGCCCGAGGGCACGCCGCTTGACCTCAAGGGGATGGAACCCAAGCAACATTTTACGTCGCCCCCACCAAGGTTTTCAGAGGCGTCACTGGTTAAAGAACTCGAAGAAAACGGCATCGGTCGACCGAGTACCTACGCCTCGATTCTCTCCACCATTCGCGACAAAGGCTACGTGGACCGCGTTAAAGGCTACTTTCGCCCCAGCGAATTGGGGTTTATCGTCAATGATCTCATCGTGATGAATTTTCCCGATATCTTCAATGTCGAATTCACCGCGCGCATGGAAGACAATCTGGACCGCATCGAACAAAACGAAGCCGAATCCCTGGCGATCCTGGAGCAGTTTTATGCGCCCTTCAAAAGCAAACTGGACGAGGCCGCCGATGGGATGCTGAGCATCAAGGGCGTCGGCTTTCCCACGGAGTTGAATTGCCCAAAATGCGGCAACCCGCTGCATATCAAAGTCGGCAAGAACGGCCCCTTCATCGCCTGCAACGCCTACCCGGAATGCGACTATTCGCGCGATTACGAGCGCGATGAAAAAGGACGGATTCAACCGGTGGAGCAGGTGGCCGACGTGCCGTCGGATAAGATCTGTGAAAAGTGCAACCGGCCGATGGTCATCAAACACGGGCGTTATGGTGAATTTCTGGCCTGCACCGGCTATCCCGATTGCAAGCACACCGAATCCCTCACCAACGGCCATGCCGGACAAGCGACCGGCGTCACCTGCCCGGAAGCAAAATGCGGCGGCGAACTCTTGGAGCGCAAGTCCCGGCGGGGAAAAATCTTCTATGGCTGCAGCCGATTTCCCGATTGTACCTACGCCATCTGGGATAAACCGGTCAACCGGGTCTGCGACGTTTGCAACGCCCCCTTCATGGTTGAAAAGTCGACCAAACGGGATGGTCGCTTCTATGCCTGCATTGCCGAAGGTTGCGGCAACCGGGAATCCATTCCCGAAGAAGAGGAAGATTCTCCTTGACAAGATCTTCCGGCCTTGTTAGTGGATTCTAAAAAACAATTTGGGAAACCCTATGTTCACGCAGTTTAGCATTATCAGCCTTCTCGGCCTTATTCTCGTCCTCGTGGTAGACATTCTCATTCTGCCACGAGGCAAAGGGTTGATAATGGCCTAATCCGCTGGATTCAAAAATGTTCGAATCCGTTATCAGCCCCGAGCTGATAACGGATTTTTTTTTGCCCTACGATCTGAAATGGACCAGGAGTAATTTCATGCACAGTGACAACGTCAAGAAAGGCATCGAACGGGCCCCCCATCGATCTTTGTTCAAAGCCATCGGCTACACGGACCTGGAAATCCAGCGCCCCCTGATTGGCGTGGCCAACGCGGCCAACACGATTATCCCCGGCCACGCGCATCTGGACGGCATCGCCCAGGCCGTTAAAAACGGAATCTACATGGCCGGCGGCACCCCGATTGAATTCGGTACGATCGGGGTCTGCGATGGCATCGCCATGAACCACACCGGCATGAAGTACTCGCTGGGAAGTCGCGAGATCATCGCCGACTCCGTTGAAATCATGGCGATGGCCCATGCCTTCGACGCGCTGGTGCTGATCCCCAACTGTGACAAGATCGTCCCGGGCATGCTGATGGCGGCCGCCCGTTTAAATCTGCCCACCATCGTTGTCAGCGGTGGTCCCATGCTGGCAGGCGAACACCCGACCAAACCCGATACGCGGGTGGATTTGATCACCGTCTTTGAGGCCGTGGGCGCCGTTAAATCCGGCAAGATGACCGAACGCGAATTGAGCGACATCGAGGATGCCGCCTGCCCGACCTGCGGCTCCTGCTCCGGCATGTTTACCGCCAATTCCATGAACTGCCTGACGGAGGCGATCGGTTTGGGTCTTCCCGGCAACGGCACGATTCCCGCCGTCATGTCCGCCCGCATCCGTCTTGCCAAACAGGCCGGGATGCAGAGCGTCGCCCTGGCCAAGGCCGGCCTTACACCCGATCAAATCATGACCCCCCAGGCCTTTCGCAACGCCCTGACCGTCGACATGGCGCTGGGCTGCTCCACCAACACGGTGCTGCACCTGACGGCCATTGCCCATGAGGCCGGCGTGCCGATGGATCTCGACATGATCAACGAGATCAGCCGTCAGACCCCGCATCTTTGCTCTTTGAGTCCCGGCGGCCGTCATCATATCCAGGATCTGCACCGGGCCGGCGGCATCCCGGCCGTCATGAAGACATTGGCCGATGCCGGTCTTATCGACCTAACCGTGCAGACCGTCACCGGCCAATCGCTGGGAGAGAATCTTTCGGGCGCCGCCGTGCGCGATGACGAGGTCATTCGCCCGCTGACACGCCCCTACCACGCCGTGGGCGGTCTGGCGGTGCTGTTCGGCAATCTGGCGCCGGATGGCTGTGTGGTCAAACAATCGGCCGTCCGGGAAGAAATGCTGCAGCACGAGGGCCCCGCACGCGTCTTCGATACCGAAGAAGACGCCTCTCAGGCCATCATGGAAGGCGCCATCCACAAGGGGGATGTGGTGGTCATCCGCTATGAAGGCCCCCGGGGCGGACCCGGCATGCGGGAGATGCTGACACCGACCTCGGCCATTGCCGGCATGGGGCTTGACGCCCACGTGGCCCTTCTGACCGATGGACGTTTTTCAGGGGGCACCCGGGGCGCATCGATCGGCCATGTATCGCCGGAAGCTATGCAGGGCGGCCCCATCGCATTAGTGAAGGAAGGCGACCGCATTGCCATTGATATTCCGGCGAAAGCCATTACCCTCAAAGTGGATGAAAACGAGTTGACGCGCCGCCGCAAGGACTGGCAGGCGCCGGAACCCCGGATCACCAGTGGCTACATGGCCCGCTATGCCAAGCTGGTGTCATCGGCGGCCCAAGGCGCCATTGTCGAATAACCCTCAACGCAGAGGTGAATAAACCCATGGAAATGACCGGAGCCCAAATTCTGATGGCCGTATTGGAAGAACAGGGCGTGGATACCATTTTTGGTTTTCCGGGCGGCGCCGTCATCGATATCTATGATGAATTGGTAAAAACCGACATTCGGCATATCCTGGTCCGTCACGAACAGGGCGCCGTGCACGCTGCGGATGGATATGCCCGGGCCAGCGGGCGCCCCGGTGTTTGCCTGGTCACCTCCGGGCCGGGCGCCACCAACACCGTGACCGGCATCGCCACCGCCTACATGGATTCGATTCCCATGGTGGTCATCACCGGCCAGGTTCCCACGCACCTGATCGGCAATGACGCCTTCCAGGAAGTGGACATTACCGGGATCACCCGTCCCTGCACCAAGCACAACTATCTGGTCAAATCCGTCGACGACCTGGCCCGCGTGCTGCGAGAAGCCTTCTATATCGCCATGTCCGGACGCCCCGGCCCGGTTCTGGTGGACATTCCCAAAGACGTGGCCAACGCCCACACCCGCTGGAACGACAACCCCCAGATACGGATCAAATCCTACCAGCCCAATTACAAACCCAACATGAAGCAGCTTAAAAAAGTGGTCGGCCTGATCAAAAAAGCCAAGCGCCCGCTGCTCTTCGGCGGCGGCGGCTTGATTTTATCCAATGCCGCCGAAGCCTTTACCGAGTTTGCCCGGCAGACCCGCACACCGGTGACCACCTCGCTCATGGGGTTGGGCGCCTTCCCCGGGTCCGACCCGCTCTGGCTCGGCATGATCGGCATGCACGGTACCTATCGCGCCAATATGTCCGCCGGCAACTGTGATCTTCTGATCGCCATCGGTGTACGGTTTGATGACCGGGTTACCGGTAAAATCGACACCTTTGCCGGCAAGGCCAAGATCGTCCACATCGATATCGACCCCACCTCGATCCGCAAAAACGTCCAGGTGGCGGTTCCGGTGGTGGGCGGCTGTCGGGAATCACTGGAAAAACTCAATGCCCTGATTGCGGAAGAGCAAATCGACAATTTCGATGAACGCCACCAGGAATGGTTGCAGCAGATCGACGAATGGAAAGCCCAGTTCCGTATGGCGTACGACCAGGGCGAAACGGTCATCAAGCCGCAGTTCGTTATCGATAAACTGTTCGAACTGACCAAAGGGCAGGCCATCGTGACCACCGAAGTGGGGCAAAACCAGATGTGGGCCGCCCAGTTCTACCATTTCGACGGACCCCGCCAGTTTATTACGTCCGGCGGTCTGGGCACCATGGGGTTTGGTCTGCCGGCCGCCATCGGAGCCAAGGCGGCCTGCCCCGATCGCCAGGTGGTGGATATCGCCGGGGACGGCAGCATCCAAATGAACATTCAGGAAATGGCCACCGCGGTTCAGTCCTGTCTGCCCGTTAAAATCGTCATCCTGAACAACGGGTATCTCGGCATGGTGCGCCAATGGCAGGAACTATTCTACGATCGCCGATACGCCTGCACGCTGATGGATCATCAGCCGGATTTTGTAAAACTGGCGGACGCCTACGGTGCCCTGGGGCTGCGCGCCACCCGCCCCGATGAGGTCGAAAAGGTGCTGCAGGAGGGATTGGCGTCCGACCGCACGGTGATCATGGATTTCGTGGTCGAGAAGGAAGAAAGCGTCTATCCCATGGTGCCGGCAGGGGCCAACATCACGGAAATGCTGCTCGTCTGATTCACGATGACCAGCCATTCGCCTAAATCAGGATCGGATATGCAAGAAAACAAACACGTTATCACCATGCTGGTGGACAACGAGCCCGGCGTTCTCGCGCGTGTCGTCGGCCTCTTCGGCGGTCGGGGCTTCAATATCGAAAGCCTCTGCGTGGCCGAAACCGTGACAACCGGCATCTCCCGGATCACCATCGTCACCAAGGCCAACCCGCCGGTGGTGGAGCAGATTGAAAAGCAATTGAACAAGCTGATCAACATCGTCAAGGTGCGGGATTTGACCCATGAAGACGCCGTAAAGCGCGAGATGGCCCTGATCTGCGTCAAAGCCAGCCCCGAGTACCGGGCCGAAATTCTGCGCATTGTGGATATCTTCCGCTGCAAAGTCGTCGATGTCGGGCTGGAACATTTTATCATCGAAGTCACCGGCGATGAGGGCAAACTTACCGCCTTGTTGAATTTATTGAAACCCATGGGGATCAAAAAAATTGCGCGCACGGGCACGATCGCCCTCATGCGCGAACCTAAATAGTGCCCATCCAGAAATCGGCAAATTTGGTTGAGATCAAGACGCGTGAAAATTTTAACCGCAGGCATATGGTTGATATTCCGAGGATTCAATTTTTCGCGCAACGCCGATATCGGGCAAATTGGTCATTTATGGATAGGCACTAAATAGAGGAAGCCGCCGGCACCCATGGTGACGGCACCCATCATCCAAGCAAAAAAGCAGTAGGAGGAACACCAATGGCCCAGATTGATTTTGGCGGCGTCGTCGAGGAAGTCATCACATCCGAAGAATTTACCCTGGACGAAGCCCGTGAAGTACTCAGCAAAGAAACCGTCGCCGTTCTCGGATACGGGGTCCAGGGACCCGGCCAGGCGTTGAACATGCGCGACAATGGCATTCAGGTCATCGTCGGCCAGCGCGAAGGCGGCGCTTCCTGGGACCGAGCCGTGGCGGATGGCTTCGTTCCGGGCCAAACCCTCTTCCCCGTTGAAGAAGCGGCCCGCCGCGGCACCATCATCCAGTATCTCCTTTCAGATGCCGGCCAATCGGCCATGTGGGCCAAAATCAAGGAGTGCCTCAACGAAGGCGATGCCCTGTATTTTTCCCACGGGTTCTCGGTCGTCTATAAAGAGCAGACCGGAGTTGTTCCGCCCGCCAATGTCGATGTAATTCTGGTGGCCCCCAAGGGCTCCGGCACGACGGTGCGCCGCAACTTCCTGGACGGCAGCGGGATCAACTCAAGTTTTGCCGTCTTTCAGGATTTTACGGGCAACGCCCGGCGGCGGACCCTGGCCACCGGCATCGCCATCGGTTCCGGCTACCTCTTCCCCACGACATTCGAGCGCGAAGTCCACAGCGATCTCACCGGCGAGCGCGGCGTCCTCATGGGATGCCTGGCCGGCGTCATGGAAGCCCAGTACAACCTGCTGCGCAAAAAAGGCCACAGCCCCAGCGAAGCCTTCAACGAAACCGTGGAAGAACTGACCCAGAGCCTGATCCGCCTGGTAGCTGAAAACGGCATGGACTGGATGTTTGCCAACTGCAGCACCACCGCCCAGCGCGGGGCTCTGGATTGGGCACCGCGTTTCCGCGATGCCGTGGCACCGGTTTTTGATAATTTGTATGAAAGCGTCACTTCCGGTAAGGAAACGCGCCGTGTCATGGAATCTTGCAGTTCGGCGGATTACCGGGAAAAACTCCAGGCCGAACTCAAGGTCATCGGGGACTCCGAGATGTGGCGGGCCGGCATGGCCGTGCGGTCCCTGCGCCCCGAAAACCGGCGCGACAAAAAATAGGGCTTTCGAAAAGCCCGTTGAACTTAAATGGATAGGATCATGGACCCTATAGTGCTCTACGACACCACCCTGCGGGATGGCACCCAGGGGGAGAATATCTCCTTCTCGGCAGATGAAAAACTGGCGATCGCCCAACGCCTCGACGATATCGGCATCCATTACATCGAAGGCGGCTGGCCGGGATCCAATCCGCGCGACATGCATTTCTTCGATCTGGCCCGTCGTGAGACCTTCAGCCAGGCCCGTCTCACGGCCTTCGGTTCCACCCGTCGGGTGGACGGTTCCGCAGAAGAAGACCCGAACCTGAACGCCCTGCTGAAAAGCGGTGCCCCGACGGTGGCCATTTTCGGCAAAAGTTGGAACCTGCATGTCGAAAAGATCATGGGGACCACCCTGGCCCAGAACCTGGACATGATCCGGGAGACGGTTACATTCCTGAAGCAACACGGCCGCGAAGTGGTGTACGACGCCGAACATTTTTTCGACGGCTACAGGGAGAACAGTGTCTATGCCCTGGAAACCCTGCAGGTGGCCGTTGAGGCCGGTGCCGATTGGGTGGTGTTGTGCGACACCAATGGCGGCTCCCTGCCGTTTGATGTGGCATCCGCCACGACGGCGGTGCAGGAACAGATGGCACGCGAAAGTGCGCGGACGGGCCGGCTGTCTCCCGGAATCGGCATTCATACCCACAATGACAGCGGCCTGGCCCTGGCCAATGTCCTGTCCGCGATCCACTCCGGCGCCCGCATGGTTCACGGCACGATCAACGGCTATGGCGAACGTTGCGGCAATGCCGATCTCACATCCGTCATCCCTGTGCTGCAACTGAAAATGAAGCACCCCTGCGTTGCCGCGGAAAACATGGCCAAGCTCAAAAAACTGTCGCGTTATGTCAGCGAGATGGCCAACCAGGTTCCCAGCAACTGCCGTCCCTTTGTGGGCAAAAGCGCCTTCGCGCACAAGGGCGGCATCCACGTCAGCGCCATCATGAAAGAATCCCGGGCTTACGAACACATGGATCCGGCCCAGGTCGGCAACCATCGCCGCGTGCTGGTTTCCGACCTTTCCGGCAAAAGCAATGTGGAATACAAAGCCCGCGAACTGGGCGTCACATTGGGCGGCAACGGTTTTGACAGTCGGATTATCGTCAACCGCATCAAGGAAATGGAAGAACAGGGCTATCAGTTCGATGTAGCCGACGGCACGTTCAAGATCATGGTAGAAAAATTTACCGAACAGTTCAAACCGCTGTTCGATCTGGAATCGTTTCGGGTGTCTATTGAAAAAGACAAGGACCAACCCTGCTCAGCCCATGCCACCATCAAGGTGGCGGTGGGCGATTCTGAAGAGATCACGGCAGCCGAGGGCTTGGGGCCGGTCAGTGCGCTGGATAATGCCCTGCGCAAGGCCCTGGGGCGCTTCTATCCCGACCTGGATACCATGCGCCTGGTGGATTTCAAGGTCCGCGTCATCGACGGCCGGGACGGCACCGAAGCCAAAGTGCGCGTTCTGATCGAGTCCCGCGACCATGATGAGATCTGGAGCACGATCGGGGTCTCCGAAGATATTATCGAAGCCAGCTGGCAGGCTCTGGCCGACAGTTTTCAGTACAAGTTGTCCAAAGCCGATACGCCTCCCCTGGCGGCAAACGATGATAAACCGCAGCCGCCGGACCGGGTTGCCTTGTAGCCACCCCGAACCGACACGGCGGGACGATTGCGATCCGTTTCCCGCAGGACGTATACCGATGAATGCCAAGCAAAGC
Organism: Desulfobacteraceae bacterium; assembly: GCA_014237395.1. Classification (GTDB taxonomy): domain Bacteria; phylum Desulfobacterota; class Desulfobacteria; order Desulfobacterales; family UBA5852; genus JABZFP01. Next base: position 62,552 of record JABZFP010000017.1, read on the forward strand.
GACAGAAGGTCTAACGCCGCAGAGAGCCGCACCGGCCCATCTCTGCGGCCCATGCTCCTCGCCCACGCCTGAAGCCCGGCCGACCCTTTTAATGGTAATCCCCGTGTCGTAAAAACCGGTTGGTTCCCTTGCGATGGGAACGAACACGCAAACAAGAATTCCGACGAGGAGCAGACCCCATGGAAAACGATAACAAGCGCGTCATCATTTTTGACACCACGCTGCGGGATGGTGAACAGTCCCCCGGCGCCAGCATGAATACCGCGGAAAAATTGCGACTGGCGGTCCAGCTCGAAAAACTGGGCGTCGATGTCATCGAGGCCGGCTTCCCGGCGGCCTCCGACGGCGACTTCGACGCTGTATCGCAAATTGCAGCGAAGCTCAAACGGGCCCAGATAGCGGGTCTGGCGCGGGCCACCCGCAGTGATATCGACCGGGCCTGGGAGGCCATAAAGCATGCCGCCCATCCCCGAATTCATACCTTTATCGCCACCTCCGATATCCACCTGGAATACAAGCTGCGCATGAACCGCGAAGAAGTGGTCCAGGCCGCCGTGGCCGCCGTTAAACACGCGCGCTCCTATACCGACAATGTCGAATTTTCCGCCGAGGATGGTTCGCGCAGCGACTGGGATTTTCTCTGCCGGGTGTTCGAGGCGGCCATCGATGCCGGGGCGACGACGGTCAACCTGCCCGATACCGTGGGCTATGCCGTTCCGGACGAATTCGGTAAAATGGTCCGCCATATCTATCAGCACACGCCCAATATCGATCGTGCGATTCTCAGTGTCCACTGCCATGACGACCTGGGGCTGGCCACGGCCAACACCCTGACGGCCATCCAGGCCGGCGCCCGCCAGGCCGAGGTGACCATCAACGGCATTGGCGAAAGGGCCGGCAATACCTCCATGGAGGAAGTGGTCATGGCGCTGCACACCCGCCATAACCACCTGGGTCTCGAAACCGGGATCAATACCGAGCACATCCATGCCAGCAGCCGTCTCGTCAGCATGATCACCGGGATCATGGTGCAGCCCAACAAAGCCATCGTGGGGGCCAATGCATTCGCTCACGAGGCCGGCATCCACCAGGACGGCATGCTCAAAAACCCCATGACCTATGAGATCATGCGGCCCGAAACCATCGGTCTAAGCCAGACCCAACTGGTTCTTGGCAAGCATTCCGGCCGGCATGCCCTGCGCAATCGCTTGAAAGAGCTGGGCTATGAGCTCAGCGAGGAAGAGCTGGACCTGATTTTCACCAAGTTCAAAACCTTGGCCGACAAGAAAAAGCACATCGTGGACGAAGACCTGGAAGTCATGGTGACCGAAGGCATCCTGCGAACGTCCGACATCTTCAAACTGGATTATCTGCATGTGACCAGCGGCACCACCGTGCTGCCCATGGCCAGTGTGGAGTTGTCGATCAATGGGCGCCCGGCGCGCAACGCCGGCTACGGCAACGGCCCCATCGATGCCGCTTTCAACAGCATCGCCAAGCTCACCGGCACCCAGTCGGAACTGCTGCGATTTACGGTCAGTGCCTTGAGCGGCGGCACGGATAGCCAGGGCGAAGTGACGGTTCGGCTGCGGGAAAACGGCCTGGTGGCGCTTGGCAAGGGCGCCGACCCGGATATCATCACGGCCAGCGCCCGGGCCTACGTCAACGGGCTGAACCGGCTCGAATACCTCAAGGCCAATCCGGTCAAGGACCGTCAGGGGCTTTGACACCATCCTTCTGAAACCAGATCGCCATAAAAAAAGGCCGGAGTACCACGGTACCCCGGCCTTTTTCAGATTGTACCCGGACTTATTGCCCGAGATACCCTTCCCGCATCGAGGAATCGGCGTCTTTCCCTAAGTTGTAACGGAAGTACATCTGCGCGAATTCCTTGTCCGGGATGGTTCCTTTTTCCTGTCCTTTGAAGACCAGCGTCAGCCCTTTACCGGGAACATAGGTGGTCACCGAGGTGGCCCCCGGTGCCATATCCTGATCCAGCCAGGAGGCGTAGAGGTCGATCTCTTTGCGGTATTTTTCGACCAGTTCGGGCGTATTGGCATCTTCGATCGCTTCTTTGAAGCCCTCCTGGAGTTTTTTGGCCGTGGCCTTGCTGGTCAGATAATGAAGGTAAAAATGCTTGACCTGCTCGGATTCGATGGCCTCGGTGGCATCCTTGGTCGGATTCTCGAGATAAAAACCTCCCGCAAAAACATCGATGAAAAATTTTTCCTTGAGGGCAACCCCGTTGAGCTGAAGTGTCTTGCCTTCCACCATTTTTTCACCCGGAAAGTTGACATCGGCAATTTCCATGTCGCCGGCCCAGGCCATTCCCCCCACGAGAACAAGCAAGCCGACCACCACCATCACGGCGAAGAATTTCTGAATCGTCATTTTATCGTCCCTTTCCTTCCGTTAACGTCAACAGCAGTCTATGGATTCTTACGGTTATCGAAAGCGGCTAATCGAGATCTTTGAGAAGCCGCTTGGCCCAATCGGAAAAATACGTCTCCGGCGACTGCGCCGCCGCCTGCAGCAGCGTCCGTGCTTCGGTTTCATTATCCTTGCCGCCGATATCCATCAGCAATTCCGCCATATAGACCTTGCCTTCATCGGAACCGTCGAGGAAACCGGCCGATTGGAACTCGCGAAAATAGGCCAGGGCCTTGTCTTCGTCACTCATGGGCCAGGGCAACACCGTCCAGAAACGCCCCAGGGAAAGGATAGGGCCGCCCCGGTTGTAGGTTTTATCGATCTTGTAGGCCGCCTCGAAGCTTTCCTGGGTTTTGTTTTTCAGGCCTTCGCTGAGGGCCGTCAGAATACTCACACCGTCGGAATAGATACCGACGCTCAGTCCGTAATAATAATGCGCTTCAACCTTCTCGGGTGCCAGCGCGATGGCCTTTTCGGCAAACTGCATACCGGCCTTGCCGTGTTTGGCGCAAAGGTCTTCCCAGTCGCCTTCGGCCTTCTGTTTGACCTTGTTGCCATAGTCACGATGGGCCCGGGCGCATTTCCATAATGTTTCGTAATCACTTCCGGATTCAGCCACGGCCTTTTCGTAGAGGGGAATAGCCGCCAGGTAATTTTCCAGCCCTCCGGCGGCGTACAAGGCATCAGCCTCCTCCAGCGCGGTACCCGCCAAGGCCGCCCCGCAGCCAATCAGCACCAGTCCCAGTATCATCACCCCGCCAATGAAATGCCGCATGACCACCTCCCCGATGTCAGTAAAATCATTAAATGAATCAGAGTTTAATTAGTTAAATCACGTTCAAATGTCAAGCATCTCCTATCCTTGCCGGGAGGACAAACCGAAGTGGCCGAAACTTTGAAAACCCGGGTTTGGGATGGTTTACACTGCTTTACAGGGAGGGAATTGCGGGGGGGGGGGCGCAATGTTGGGTGGAGGGCTCCGATGGCAGGCGAGAGTTCTCAACTCCTCCAACAGCCTCCCTCTATATAGTACATTGCATGCTCAAAAATAGGCTCATGATGCCATCCAAGGTTATACGCAATTTGCAGACCAGCTTGAAATACGAAAAGGTTTCGATATGAATTTACCGTCTTTATCCAAAACGCCATGGTGGATGGCAACCTTGGTCGTGCAAACCGCACATATAAGGTACCGTGAGATCGGTGTGAATCGATTTCAGTTTGCCTCTTAAAGATTTGCCGTTCATCAGGAGCATGGCCTCGTCCGTAATAGGAAATCGACAATTTGATGCTCTTTTTCAGAAATGTTTTTCAAACTGGTTGAGTTCCCTTTCGTAGCACTGCGGGCAGACCCCGTGAGAAGGCATGGCACCAGAGAGATCACGGACATATTTTTCTACCGAGACCCACTGGCCGGTTTCTTCGCGGACCTTTTTGCAATAGCTGCAGATCGGATAAATTTTACTTAAATCATTAAGCAAGCTATCCCGGCGGTCGATTTCCTTTTTGGCTAAAACAATACGAAGGGAGAGTTCGATCATCCTCTTGATCTGCTGTACCAGTCTGATGTGCATGTCATTATGCGCGTTCTGCTTGCTGTCTATGAAACATACGGTTCCGAACTGCCCGCCATCAGGGCGCTCAATGGGCATGCCCAGGTAGGAGATCATGCGCAGTTCGACGGCAGCAGGATTCTCTTTCCACTGATCATCCTGAAGGGCATTTGGAATTAGATTAACCCCCTTGCTCTTCAACGTCTGCTCGCAGTACCATCCGGAATCCGGGTACGGTGACGTGCACGCGGCCGGGTAAGGGTTTCCCTCAGTCTCACTTGAAAGGAGAATCTCAATTTCCTTACCGTCAACGCGCGTGATCAGCCCGGCAGGAACACCAAAGATCTCAGCCGTCTCATTGAGCAGGTTCTGCCATTCTTTCAGAATGTCTTCGGTTAGCGTCTTACGATTGAACGGGTTTGCATCCCTGTTTTCCATTTTCATTTCCTTGGTTTTTCTGAAAGCTACCGTTTTTTAGGTACTAAAAGCCAAAATCTGTCGAATCGACTTGGATTGAACTTCCTTATCTCCGAAAGAAGCGCGGTACTCGGCAGTAATCTAAAAAAGAAAACATCTGTCAATTGTGTCTCGGGCAACGGAACAGGGCTTCCTCGGGGCCGAATGAGAAGCGTTTGCCCACCTCCGGAAGAAACAACAGGCGTCTTGGAGAAAATTCTTGTCATGCCAACCGGCACTGGGGGAGAAAGACACGCGAACAATTTGGCGCTATAGCCTACTACAATCGGTTCAATCCGACCGGCTTCGCGTATCTTTCCGATGATGTCTCATTATGGCGGATAGCTGCCGACTCCCGATCCACTGGCAGGACCGACAGCCGGCAAAACCCTAAAAGGGGAACACCATCCGGTTTACTTCGGCACCCTATCGGTGAAATTTAGTCCCCCATCTCGGCCATGTAGTCGTCGTACATGGACTCCAGGGCCAGTTTGTGCTTGGCCTCTTCCTGGCAGAGAATTTTAAATACTTTTTTGCTATCGTCGGTATCGGCCCGGTCCTGCATTTCATTATAGAGGGCCAGGGCTTTTTCCTCACGCTTGATGGCCAGCATCAAAATATCCCGGTAATTCATCCCTTTTTTGTACTCGATGTCCAGCACGAGATTGCTGCGCTTGATATCTTTGATCCATTTGAATTGATAGTCATCGACCCCCTCGACCACCCCACCGGTCTTGAGAGACTGCAGCAGATCGACATGCTTCTTTTCTTCCCTGGCGAAGTCCTGGAAGGTTTGGCGGTTGCCGGACATGGCTTCTTCTTCGCACAGGCTGAGATAAAACTGCTGGGCTTCGACCTCTTTGGAAATGGCAAACTCTAAAATGTCATCAAGCGTTTTGAATTCCATTGATTCTCCTTTCAATTCGTCAGCGGAAATGACACGAGCATAATAAGCATTCTGATCGCGCGTGCCAAGCCCTGTCATCTTCGCCATCACAATGGCAGCACCAGGCTCCCCACCAGATCGTTTAACTGCGGTATGTCCTGCTGTTGCATGAAATTACGAATGTCGTCAATGATGTCCATGGTGGCCCGGGGATTGACGAAATTGGCCGTTCCGACCTGGACGGCGGACGCGCCGGCGATCATGAATTCCAAGGCATCACGCCCGTTCATGATGCCCCCGATGCCGATCACCGGAATCGATACCGCCTGGGCCACCTGCCATACCATGCGCACCGCCACCGGTCGAATGGCAGGTCCGGAAAGCCCCCCCGTGATGTTGGCCAGCTTGGGGCGCCGCGTATTGATATCGATCGCCATACCGGTGATGGTATTGATCAGCGAAACCGCATCGGCCCCTTCAGCCTCAACCGCCCGGGCAATCGCAACGATGTCGGTCACGTTGGGTGACAGTTTGAGGATCAGCGGTTTGGTCGAGACGGCGCGAATCTGCCGGGTCAGGGCGGCCGCCGCCGCCGGGTCCACTCCGAAAGCGATGCCGCCGGCCTTGACGTTGGGGCAGGAGATATTCACTTCGATGGCCGCAATATCGGGCTCATCGTCGACGATTTCAGCCAGGGCGACATAATCCGCTTGATCCTGCCCGTAGATGTTTACAATGATGGGAACGCCCAGCTTGCACAGGAATTTCAGGCGGGTTGCCCGAAATTCGGTGATGCCGATATTCTCCAAACCGATAGCGTTCAACATACCACAGGGCGTTTCGACAATCCGCGGGGGGGGATTTCCGGCGGCTGGCTGGAGCGACAGCCCTTTGACGATAATCGCCCCCAAGCGGCGGAGATCCACCAATTCGCGGAATTCGCCACCATACCCAAATGTGCCGGAAGCGGTCATGACCGGATTTTGCAATGTCATCCCGGCAATATGCGTTGTAAGATCGGGTGACGAAATCCCCATAAAGATCCCCTACATGTTATGCATGAACAATGGTGCCATCGACGTCAACCGGCAGGCGTTGACGCCGGCCACCGGTGGTTGACCGGCAGCCCTTGGCAGAACAAACCGGCGGAAGCTTTTCTTGTATGTTATTTTGCAAGGCACTTCAAGCTTCGTCCCAACCCTATCCATTGATCCCGCTGAACAATCCCGAAACAGCTGGCGGCGGGGTAAATCCTCCGATGATTTGCAGTGACCCAATATCACGTCCCAAAACGATTCCGCTGTTTTGTTGCCAAGCGGAAGCCAGCCAACATTTGGGCTTGACTTGCGAGTGGCAGTTCTTCTATACTTTTGAGTATAATTTCATAATTGGCACGTACGTCATTTTCCACATGCATTTCAAGAAAACGGTCCGGCCCGTTACGGTGGCTGCGGCTGACAGGCTGATGATGGAACGTGGATTGGACATTGTCGATGAGAAGATGCCGGGCGGCCCCCGATCAGGGCCGGACCGGCTTTTTTTATGATAACAACCCCTGAAAAAGAGGCGATGGACCGATATCTGGCGGGCGCACGTTCACGGAAGAGAACCAAACCAAAACAGATCGTTCCACCCGGTTTAATCCTTCCCACCCGCAACTCCCTGCCAGCACGTTTGCATAGGGCGTTTCACCACTAAATTCAGGAGGGTGACAAGATGGCTTTCAGCGACAAAATTTTGGAAAAAAGCATCGACCCCACAGTCCACCAGATGCTGGACCGGGCAGAGCAACTCGGCATTGAGACCGTCTGGGACCGCTATGAAAAAATGCTGCCCGAATGCGCCTTCGGGGAACTGGGGGTCTGCTGCCGCAACTGCAACATGGGCCCCTGCCGCATCAGCCCCTTTGAAGATGAAGGGCCCCAGCGGGGGATCTGCGGCGCCACGGCTGACATTATCGTGGCCCGCAACCTGATCCGCATGATTGCCGGCGGCGCTGCCGCCCATTCCGACCACGGCCGTGACCTGGCTCACACGCTGCTGCTGACCGCCGAGGGCAAAAGCGGCGGCTACGCGATTAAGGATGAAGCCAAACTGGCGGCCCTGGCGGCGGAATACGGTATCGCCACCGAAGGCCGCGGCAAGGATGCTATTGCCTTGGAGCTGGCCAAGGCGGTCTACGCCGAGTTCGGCAAGCAGGAGGGCTTTCTCCAGTTTACCCGCCGGGCACCGCAAAAACGGGTGGACCAGTGGCAGAAAATGGGCATCGACCCGCGCGGCATCGACCGCGAAATCGTGGAGATCATGCACCGCACCCACATCGGCGTGGACAACGATCCGGTCAACCTGATCCTGCAGGGCCTCAAGGCCTCCATCGCTGACGGATGGGGCGGCTCCATGGTGGCCACCGAACTGTCCGACGTCCTCTTTGGCACGCCGGAACCGGTGCGCTCCGAGGCCAACCTGGGGGTGCTGAAGGAAGACCATGTCAACATCGTCGCCCATGGCCACGAGCCGGTTCTCTCGGAGATGATCCTGGCGGCGGCCGGCGACCCGGGCTTGGTGGCCAAAGCTGAAGCCGCAGGCGCCAAGGGCATCAACGTCGTGGGCATGTGCTGCACGGGCAACGAAATCATCATGCGCCACGGCATTCCCCTGGCCGGAAATTTCATGCAGCAGGAGCTGGCCATCATCACCGGTGCCGTGGACGCCATGATCGTAGACGTGCAATGCATCATGCCGGCTCTCGGCGACCTGTGCGAATGCTTCCACACGAAGTTCATCTCCACCTCTTATAAAGCCAAGTTTCCGGGCGCCGTGCATATGCAGTTCAATGAGGAAAACGCCCTGGCCATCGCCAAGGAGATCGTGGGCGCGGCCGTGGAAAACTACGGCCACCGGGTACCTGAAAAAGTCTTCATCCCTAAAGAAAAAACCGCCTGCATGGTAGGGTTCAGCGCCGAAGCCATCATCAAGGCCTTAGGGGGCACTCTCGATCCTTTGCTGGATGCCATCAAGTCCGGCGCCATCAAGGGTATCGCCGGGGTGGTGGGCTGCAACAACCCCAAAATCAAACACGACGAAGGGCATGTGGAACTGGTGCGGGAACTGATCAGAAACGATGTGCTGGTCGTCAACACGGGCTGCAACGCCATTGCCACGGCCAAAGTGGGCCTCATGCTGCCCGAAGCCGCCGAAGAAGCCGGCGACGGATTGAAGGGCGTTTGTCAGGCGCTGGGAATACCGCCGGTGCTGCACATGGGCTCCTGCGTCGACATCAGCCGCATCCTGTCGGTCTGCGCTGCAGTAGCCAATGCCCTGGGTGTTGATATCAGCGACTTGCCGGTAGCCGGGGCCGCGCCGGAGTGGATGAGCGAAAAGGCCGTGAGCATCGGGGCCTACGTCGTTTCATCGGGCATTTTCACGGTTCTGGGCACCGTGCCGCCGGTCCTGGGCAGCGCAGTGGTGACCGAGGTGCTGACCAAAGCGGCCAACGACGTGGTGGGAGCCGCTTTTGCCGTGGAAACCGATCCGGTGCAGGGCGCCCGGCTGATGATCGCCCACATGGATAAAAAGCGTCAGGCATTGGGCATATAACGCCAACCCCAAGCGATAAATAAGGAGAAGGCTATGTCACAGCCCAAAGAAATATTCGTCAAAACGGACCGCTGCATGGGGTGCCGTTCCTGCATCAACGCCTGTGCGGTGGAGCACTCCGTCAGCAAATCCCTTTTCGGCGCCATTGCCGAAAATCCGCGTCCCAAAAGCCGTCTCTATGTGGAATGGGTGTCACCGGACAACAAGGTGCCGCTGGTCTGCCGGCACTGCGAGGATGCACCTTGCATGTATGCTTGCATCAGCGGCGCCATCCGTCGGGATGCCGATGGCGTCGTCCGCACCGACACGGACAAGTGCATCGGCTGCTGGACCTGCGTAATGGTCTGTCCCTACGGGGTCATCGGCCGCCATCTGGAGGAACACAAGGCCGTGCGTTGCGACCGCTGCCCGGACCGGGATGTACCGGCATGCGTGAATGCCTGCCCCACAGGTGCGCTGGTCTACCAAACCGTGCCGGCCTATTCCGGAGCGGTCCGTCAACACGCCTCCCGGGAGCTCCTCAAAGCGGAAGGGGGTTGATGTGAACCAACAGCAGAGCCAATACGTCATCGTGGGCGGCAGCGCGGCCGGTATGGCCGCGGCCCACGCCATCCGCGAAAAAGATCCTCGGGGGAAGATCACGGTGCTGTCCGCAGAGCCGGATGCCCCTTACTTCCGCCCCCTGATCCCCTTTCTGGTGGCGGGTAAAAAGACCCCCGCCGAAATGGCCATGACCGGATGCGGCCCCTACACCGGAAAGAACATCGTCATTCAAACCAGGGCGCGGGTCGCCTCGGTGGACACCACCGCCTGCTGCGTCGTTATGGAAGACGGCACGCGTCATGGCTATAAAAAGATTCTCTTTGCCACGGGCAGCCGCCCCTATGTGCCGCCGGATATCGAGGGCACCGATGCCGAAGGCGTCTTTGCCCTGCGGACGTTGGTCGATGCGCGTGAAATGGCAGCACGGCGGGAGCGCACCACGCATGCCGTCATGCTGGGCGGCGGCCTGCTGAACCTCAAGGCGGCCTTTGCCCTGCTGGAGAAGGGCGTGCGGGTGACCCTGGTGGTGTATTCGCCCGAGGTGCTCAGCCAGCTCATGGAGCCCGAGGACGCCACCCTGATCCGCAGGGCTCTGGACAAGGCCGGCCTGTCGATCATGACGGGGGTAGCGGCCACCGGGATCATTGCCGATGCCTCGGGGGTAACGGCAGTGGCCCTGGACAACGGCGACACGCTGGCCTGCCAGATGGTCTGCATCGGCAAGGGGGTGCGCCCCAACGTGGAATTCCTGGCGGGCAGTGACGTGGCGGTGGATGGGGGTATTGTCGCCGACCGTTATACCGGCGCCAGCCTGCCGGACACCTACACAGCCGGTGATGTGGCCGTGACCTACGAGCCGGTAACAGGCGCCCCCATCATGACGGCCCTGTGGACCAACGCCGTTGAAATGGGCCGCTGCGCCGGCCTGAACATGGCGGGGGTCAAGACGGTCTATACCGGCACCTTTGGCATCCTGAACGCCACCCAGGTGGCCGACGAACCCTTCGTGTCCATGGGCGTGGTACACACCACAGGTAAAGACTGCGAAATTTACCAAAAAGCGACATCCAGCACTTTCCGCAAGCTGGTCTTCGACGCCAATGGAACACGGCTGATCGGCGCGGTTTTGGTCGGCGACATTACCAACGCCGGACTCTACCGCTATGTGATCCGCGAGAAGATGGACGTGGCCCGGTTCAAGCGCCCGCTCATCGACCACACTCTGCACTACGGCCACTTCATGCGCTAACCCCCCAAGGCGATGCCCCTCCTGAAGGCGTGGGGCATTGCCTTTTCCGGCAGTCGATCGCCCTTGTAAAGAATATCCGCCAAAAGGAAGGGGCTCTGATAACGATCACACCAGCGCCTCCTATGGCATCCCTGTTTTTGGTCTGGCCGCCCAGTGGCCTTACGCATCGGGACGATGGCATTAGTTGTCATGGCATCCTGCCCCACGGCATGGCGCCATGCGACAGCGGTCTTTTCGCTTTGCACGTCTCGTCCATTATGAATTCTCCACTTTTCATTTGGCGGTTTTTGGGTTAGTTTGACTCCCACGGCAACCCACCAGGATGGCAGGCGCTTCAACTGGAGAAAACCCCATGACACCGACGGAAATCGACACGGAAAAGCGACAATTCCACCGAATGCCGGAAACCGTATCCATTACGGTTAAAAAGCTGGTCTACCCCTTGACCGATGACGATGCGATTCAAGGGGTCGGAAAAAATATCAGCGCCGGCGGCGTCTGTTTTGCGGTTCCACACGCCTATGAGCCCGGTGATCTTTTAAGTCTGCAAGTCAATCTGGCCGGCTGGCAACGCCATAAACACTCTTATGCCGCGGTTATCGACGATGACGTGGCCATGGCCCCGCTCACCGCCGTCGTCAAGGTAGCCTGGTGCCGCTCTCAGGCCGATACCCGTGGCTATGAAATCGGCGTTACCTTCGAAAATGTTTATGCGGACGATTTCAAGGCCTTGAAGAAATACCTCACCCCGCAATAACCCCCCCTTGACCCCTGCCGTATTTACCGCATACCCACTCGAATTAAACCGCTGCCCATCAAACTGGAAATGGCTTCCAGCATTTGCCAAATTTTGACAGCCCCGCTGCCAAAATTTGTCACCGCCGCATAAGAAATTTATCCTTGACTTCATTAACCCCTTAGAATTCCATCAAACACTATTCTAACAATTATTGGCTCGATTTTTGCTAATGACTACAACAACACTTTAAAATTCTTCAGATCGCCGGTAGATTAATGAAAAACAAGTATGTGAAGCGTTCCAAAATTTCCGAGGCCAAATTCCGCAAAATTATCATGTATTTTGCTCTGGAATTGGATTCTCAAAAAATTGCCACGCTCACCAGCCTGAATCGCAACACCGTCAACCGCTACTTGAACCGTATTCGAAGTCAGATCGTTACACTATGCGAAGATCAGGCGTCCAAGATCCCGCATTACGCGACCGGTCAGCAGGTCAATCCCGCTCACGCCCCATCCCTGCCGGCCGCCCCTGACAGTTTGCCGGTCTTCGGGATACAATCCCTAAACACCCATATTTACACGGAAATATTGCCCAACGGCGTTCATCAAAAATTGCGGCGCCTCATCCAACGCCGCCAGAAAAACGAGACCCCTTCCGTGCCGAAGGACTGGCGCCATTACGACGGGATCGTGGACCTGAAAAGCCGCTGGCACTATCGCATCCATCCCGCTTCGAAGGAAGAACACGCTGCGCCGGGAACGCCGGACACCATCGAAGAATTTGTGGGGTTTGCACGTAAACGCCTGACGACGCTCAATCTCAATGGCGCCGACCATTTTAGCCTGCTCCTTAAAGAATGCGAGTTCCGGTTCAATAACCGGGAAGAAAACATATACCAGTTGCTGTTAAAGTTTTTCAGAGAAACACCGCTTGCTTAGGCGGCAAAAGGCTCGTGGCATGTCGACAGCCACCCTAACCCGGTGAATGCTGTCATTATTTTTTCTGTGAATTGTTTACGCGCCATGTCAACAGGGCCGCCATGACGGGCAGCGGGATTATTTCTCAAGACACCCGGTGAAAGGGCCGAAAACCTGATGCACGGCACTATCACCGTAAAGGGGCATTCAGACCCGATGACAAACAAGCGGTCACGTTTACGGCCAAACCAATGGCAAAACCAATTATCGCTGACATCACCATGTTCGGTCACCCGACGGGTGCGATTCCCTGACCGAAAAGATATCAAAAAGGATCTGGTTTGATCATTTTCTGCGAAGAATGCGGCACCCAACACGACGTTTCCGATGATTGTCTCGCCGGTAAAAACGGCCGGCTGACTTGCGAGGGGTGCCACGAAACATTGACCGTCCCCGGCTCGGCGTCGTCTATCGCCGGTCCTTCGCAGAAACCGATCCGCCTTTTGATCGTGGACGATTCGCGACTGATCCGGGCGGCCGTCCGGCGGTTGTTCGAGACCGACGGCCAGGTGCAGGTGGTGGGCGAGGCCGCCAATGGACGCGAGGCCCTGGACCTGCTGCCGTCCCTGAAACCGGATGTCATCACGCTGGACATCAACATGCCCGTCATGGACGGGCTGTCCACCCTGAAACATATCATGATCAAGCACCCCACGCCGACCGTCATGTTCAGCGCCCTGACCCGGGAGGGCGCCACCGAAACCTTCGATGCCCTGCGATTCGGCGCCATTGATTTCATGCTCAAACCATCCCAATCCAAAGGTGATGATGTCGCCGAGCAAGAACGCCTGATCCTGCAGAAAGTAAAAATCGCAGCGGGCGTTGAAATGGGAGCCATACGCCTTTTACGAACCGGGCATCGGAAGTCACAGGTCCAACCTTCCGACGCGATCGACACCGAGGGCATTGTCGTTCTGGGGGCATCGGAAGGCGGCTATGGGGCGCTTCTTAAAATCATCCCACAACTGCCATCCGATCTGCCACTGACGTATATGGTCATCCTGTATGCTGCGCCGGCCCACGTGGCCGCCTTTGCCGATTACCTGAACGTCAACAGCGCCATTGCCGTGCAACGGGCTCATCATGAGGCCCCCTTGCAGGCCGGCACCTGCTATCTGGCTTCCGGCAGTGAATATGTCAGCCTGTGTGCCAGGGACGGCCGAATGGCGATGCAGGTCAACCCCTCCCCGTTTCCGGAACGGCGTGGCGCCATCAACATGCTCATGCTGTCCGCTTCCGAACTGTTACAAAGTCAAACCATCGGCGTTGTTCTGTCCGGCAAGGGCAACGATGGCGCCGAAGGCGCCGCCGAAATTCGTCGTGTGGGGGGAACGGTAATCATGCAGGAACCGGGAACATGCCTGTTTCAGGAAATGGTTCAGGCGGCCCTGCGGGCCGGGAATGCCGACCATGTCTGTTCCGATCTGGAAATCGCTTCCGCGATCAAAACCGCTTTTGGATACCAAACCAACTAGGGAGAATCAGCCATGTTTAGAGATCTCAAACTCAGGACCAAAATCATACTTCTCGGTATGTCCGCAACGATTTTGCCGGTGCTGATCATCGGTATTTTCGTCGCCAAGGCGAACGTCGACATGCGGGATGCCGCCACCGAGGAAAGTATCAAACTGGCCACAACCGATCTGGACCACATCGCGGAGGGTGTTTACCGCATGTGTGAAACCCAGAACGACGTGCTCACCAAGGCACTGAAAAGCTATCTCAATATCGCCCGCGAAACCGCGGAAGATTTGGGCGGCATTTCCTTCGCTTATGAAAACGTGCCCTGGAACGCCGTCAACCAGTACACGCAGAACAGCATACCGGTCGAACTGCCCAAGATGCTGGTGGGCAACACCTGGTTTGGCCAGATTCAAGATCTCGGCACCGCGGTACCGGTGGTGGACCGCGTCAAAAACCTTGCCGAAGACGTCACCTGCACCGTCTTCCAGCGGATGAACGCCAACGGCGACATGATTCGTGTGGCCACCAACGTCATTAAATCAGACGGCACCCGCGCTATCGGTACCTATATTCCGCGCACCAATCCCGACGGCAAAGCCAATCCGGTTGTGTCGGAGGTTCTACGGGGACAGACCTTCAGCGGCCGCGCCTTCGTCGTAGACCGGTGGTACCTGACAAGCTACGAACCCATTTACAACAAAGACAAATACATCGTGGGAATGCTCTATGTGGGTATCCCCCAGGAAAGTGTCAAGAGTCTGCGTAACGCCATCTATGACATCAAGATCGGCGATACCGGATACCTCTATGTCTTGGACAGCAAGGGACACTATGTCATCTCGCAGGACGGCACCCGCGACGGCGAGGACATCTCCCAGGCCAAAGATACCGACGGCAACCTGTTCATCCAGGATATCGTCAGCACGGCGCTGGCCCTCAAACCGGGAGAAATCGGCGAAATTCGCTACCCCTGGCAGAACCCGGGTGATCCGAAACCGCGCATGAAAGTGGCCCGGCTCATGTATTTCGAGCCCTGGGACTGGGTCATCGGATCAGGCTCCTACGAAGAAGAATTTTTAGAGGCCGCGACCCGTATCCAGGACCTGACCCTTCGCGCCCGGATCTTCCTTTATAGTATTGCGGCTATCGCCGTAGTGGTTTTCGGCCTCCTTGGAACCCTGATGGCACGGACCATTGCCCGCCCCATCGTCAACATCGCCGAGGCCGTCAACACGGTGGCCCGAGAACGGGACCTGACCGTCGAGGTACCGGTGGAAAGTAAGGACGAGGTCGGCGTCATGGCCGGCGAGTTCAACAAGATGATGAAACTGCTGCGGGAGTCCTTCCAGTTGGTCACCCAAGCGGCCCAGGATGTCGACCTCCATGCCGGCGACGTGGCCCAGCGGGCCAGCGCCAACAAGGATCGCGCCGAGCAGCAGGCCCAACAGATGCAGATCATGAAAGAAACCGTGGAAGCCATGCGGGCCACGGCAGCCGAAGTGGCCGGGGCATCGGAAGCCCAGAGAGAAGCCGCCGACGCCTCCAGCGGCAACGTCTCCAACCTGATGGGCAGCATGGCCACCGTAACGGAAGCCTCCGGCAGCCAGGTAGAAGAAGCCGCCACGGCAACCGACCGTGTGCAGGCCATGGGCGATACCGGTGCCAAAGTTGTGGAAAATGCCCAACAGCAGGGAACCCAGGTAGTCGCGGTATCCCAGGCGGTCAGCCGTATGGAAACAGCCGTGAACGAGCTTACCAACGCGACCAACAGCGCCATGGAATTTGCCAGCAGCGCGCTCCAGGCCGTTGAGGAAGGCACCGAATCGGTCGAGGCCACGGTTGAGGGTATGAAAGCCATTTCCGAATCATCCGAGCAGATCTCGGAAATCATCACCGTTATCACCGAAATCGCCGAACAAACCAACCTGCTGTCCCTCAACGCGGCCATTGAGGCCGCCCGCGCCGGCGCCCACGGCAAAGGGTTTGCAGTGGTCGCCGACGAAGTCGGTAAACTGGCCCAGCGATCCTCAGAGGCTGCCAAGGAAATTACCCAGCTTATCAAAGACTCTACCGCCCGGGTGTCCGAAGGTGCCCAGTTGTCGGATCGCTCCCGCCGGGCGCTGGAAAAGATCGCAGCGGGTGGTGGTACCAACATGCAAGCCATCCAGGAGATTGCCCGGACAGCCGACAATATCGCGGCGGGAACCCGGGAAGTCAACACCATGATGGAAGATCTCAACAACCTGGCCCGCGAAATCGCCGACATGGCCGGCCAGCAGGGTGAACGCCGGGCGGCCGCCCAGGCGGCGCTGGGCGCCCTGGTGGAAAAATCAAATGCCATTTCGGAACTGATCACCCAGGCCAACCAGGGTATGACCGAAATCGGCGGTCAGATGCATGGGGTTGTGGAACGGACCCATCAGATGCGCGAAATGACCGGCGCCCAGGCCGAACGGTCTCAGAAACTCACGGAAATCACCGAGGTGTCCGCCGCCGCCGCCATGCAGACAATGGAAGGTGCCGGCACCGTTGTGGGTATTACGGGAGAACTCAAGACCCTGTCGGAAGCGCTGAGCCACCAGGTCAATCAGTTCAAGGTGGGCAACCATTCCGATTCCGGGCGCTCGCAATCATGACAGACCATCGCGCGCCTCTGGAGCCGCCGATATCCGGCCTGCCGAGGGACGGCCAACGATCGAACCTCGATCACCGCCGTCCGCGGCATGCCGGAAGTCGCTGTTTCGCGCACCGTCATACCGGCCGCAGAGGCCAAGGAGATAACGACCATGGATGAATCCTATCTGAACCAGGATCCGGATCAGGAAGAAAAAGAACGGCTCATGCAGCTCGTGGGTTTCGTGATCGGCAAAGAACTCTTTGGCGTCGATATTCTTATGGTGCAGGAAATCATTCGCGAGACACCCATCACACCGATTCCCAACGCGCCCGATTTCATCGAAGGGGTGATTAATCTGCGGGGCAACATCATACCGGTGATCGACCTGCGGCGACGCCTCAATCTGCGGGACGTGACAACCCCCGCCGGCCAGACCTGGATTATGATACTGAATGTCAACGGGCGCATAACCGGCTTCATCGTCGACAGCGTCACCCAGGTCCTGAAGGTGCCGTCCAACAGCATCAAGCCGCCGCCGGATATTGTCGTATCGGGGCTGCAGAGCCAGTACATCACAGGCGTCTGCCGCATCGATCAGCGGCTGCTGATCCTGCTGGACTTCAACCGTATTCTGCTTGTGGAAGAAATTAAGAAGCTTAACGAACTCAAGGGAACCGAAGGCATCTGATAAGCGCCGCCGGGACGGATCCCCGTCCGTACCGGCCAGGGCCAGCGGCACACAGGAAAGGTAGATCCCATGGGGAAAACGATTCTCATCGTGGATGATTCATCCATTATGCGTAAAATGATCAAGGAAACCCTGAAGTCCGCCGGGCATGACGTGATCGGCGAAGCAAAAAACGGCAGTGATGCCGTTGCGCTCTACAAGCAAATGAAACCCGATCTGGTGACGATGGATATCACCATGCGCGGAATGGACGGTTTTGAGGCGGCCCGGCAAATCCTGCGGGATGACCGCAACGCCTGCATCATTTTCCTGTCGAATCTGGATGAAGCCCAATACAGCCGGGAAGCGGAAGCGATCGGAGCCAAAGGCTATCTCAACAAACACCGCTCCAAAGAAATTTTGACGTTGATTGAACAATTATAACGGCAGCAAACGCCGCACAAGCGCCTATAAAAATGACAGACGTACGGGACAATCATAACATCGACCTTCAACCGGGATCCCGTGAACACCCCGGGGTAAGGGGACACCTCAAACACCAACTCTTGTGGTGTTTCCTGACGATCTCCCTGTTCACCATGGGCATCAGCATCGTCCTGCTGGTGACGCTGGGAGAAGGTCTGCGGTTGACCGGTGCGGTTCCTGCCGAACTTGGCGCGGTTTTTTCCGCAACGCTTCGCTGGCATATCGCTTCGAGCGCCGCGCTGATGATTGCCGCAACCGGTGGTGTCTTCATTTTTCTGTATCGCCGGGTTGCCCGCCCACTGGAAAAAGCCGCTGAAGTGACAGGGCGCATGGCGGAGGGGCATCTTGGCGAAACGCTCCCGAACCACCCCCCGAATGAAATTGGCCGAATCGGGGAAAGTATCAACAGTCTGGCAGTCAATTTCCAGGAGGTGCTCATCCTCGTCTGGAACCAGACCGACAATGCCATCGCGCGCCTTCGGCGCACGACCGGGCAGGTAAGACCGAACAGGGAGCACGACCTATCACCTGACATGTTGGCGGATTTGACATCCGCCCGGCAGGATCTGGAAACCATGCGGATGATGGTCCGTTCGTTTGACCTGTATGATGTGGCCATCACGGAAAACGACGTGCTGACGGCCAAAGACACGGCCGATACGCTTAACTGACGGAAAGGTCCTGTTTCCGCCATGGGCACCGGTGGCGCAGAACCTGTTCACGGCAGCGGCCTGGAAACCGACTGCCCATAAGGAGAATGTCATGACGGATTTGTCTTTGCTTCAAGATTTCGTTGCCGAAACGGTCGAGCATCTTGAAGAGATGGAAGGCAATCTTCTCCAACTCGAAACCGACCCCGGTAATCGGGATACCCTGAACGATATCTTCCGATCCATACACACCATCAAGGGCGCTTCCGAGTACCTGGGTATGGAGCGTATCGCCGAACTCTCCCACAAACTGGAGAACCTGCTGGATCTGATGCGTCACAACGCCCAGACCGCCAGCGGTGAGGTCATCGACCTGCTCATGGCGGCCCGGGACCGGATCGGCATATTGACCGCCGACCTGCATCAAACCCAGGCGGAGCAGGCGGATATCGACGATCTTCTGGTCCGCATCCAGGCCCTGGATCATGAAACGGCACCCCCACCGGACGAAG
>JABZFP010000025.1 GCA_014237395.1 Desulfobacteraceae bacterium
CTTCCGAATTTGATAATATTACCGACACAAATTAATAAGTGAAGGTAATTTTATCAAGATGTCAGCTAAGACGAATAAGCAGGGTTCCCGGTTCGACAGGGCCGTCGCTATTTTCAGGAAACACGGTGGTATCCTGCGCACAGCTAAGGCACTGCATGCGGGCATCCATCCGAGTACGCTTTATGCTATGCGTGATGTCGGATCGCTGGAGGTGGTCAGTCGTGGTGTGTATCGTCTTACCGGCACCGAACCACTGGGAAATCCCGATTTGGTGACCGTAGCGACCCGAGTTCGCAGCGGCGTAATCTGCCTAATCTCTGCGCTGGCGTTTCACGAGATTACCACCCAGATACCCCATGAGGTCCACGTGGCCCTCCAGCGAGGATCAGAGGGACCCCGGCTGGACTATCCGCCGATTAAAATCTACTGGTTTTCAGGTCAGGCATTTACTACTGGCGTGGAGATCCATGAACTCGATGGTGTAGGCGTGCGCATCTACAGCCTTGAGAAAACGCTTGCCGACTGCTTCAAATTCCGTAACAAAATCGGTCTCGACACAGCGGTGGAAGCGGTTCGTTTTTACCGCGAACGAAGAAACGTCAATGTGGACGCCCTCATGCGCTATGCTAAAATATGCAGAGTGGAAAAGGTCATTCGTCCCTATCTGGAAGCCATCCTGTAATGACCAAAAGTATCAAAAACATTCCTGCCTCGGTGCATCAACGTCTTCTTAACAAGGCCAAGGAAGCCTCTCGCCCTTTCAACGAGCTCCTGCAGTACTTTGCCATCGAACGATTTCTTTACCGGCTCTCCAAGAGCCCCTATGCAGACAGGTTTATCCTCAAGGGAGCCCTGATGTTCTCTGCGTGGTGCGGCCCCGCATCCCGACCCACCATGGATATAGATCTGTTGGGAAAAATCGACAACAGACTCGACGCAATCACCGCCGCCATAAAGGACACTTGCCTGACGGATGTGGTCTCGGACGGCATCTCCTTTAATGCCGAAACAGTGGAGGCTGTGAGGATCACGGAGGACGCCGAATATGAAGGCGTGCGTATCCGCGTTCACGGCAGCCTGGGCAACGCACGCATCTCGATACAGATAGATACTGGTTTCGGTGATGTCATTGTACCGAATCCCGACACAGTTTCGTATCCTGCCCTTCTCGACTTTCCAGCGCCTGAATTGAAAGGCTACACCATGGAGAGCACCATCGCCGAAAAGTTCCAGGCCATGGTGAAGCTTGGCGTCCTGAACAGCCGAATGAAGGATTTCTACGACATCTGGATACTGTCCCGCAAGTTCGATTTCAAGGGCGAGATACTTGCCGAGGCGGTTGAAAAGACATTTGAGAACAGAAACACGCCTGTCAATCTTAACGCCGCGATCTTCGATCCTTCGTTCGGGAAGGACAGGGACAAAAATGTGCAATGGCAGGGTTTCATCAAGAAGACCAAACTGATCAACGTACCCGAGTCGTTCGAGGACGTTATTACCGACATAAAACTATTTCTTGAACCACTCGCATCCTCAATTGACGAGCGACACACGTTTACTAACACATGGACCGCCCCCGGACCATGGCGTTGACCTCCGCTCTCTTGGTTGTTTGATCTGATAAAAAAGGACCGATAAAAACATGCGATCAATATGCGATTATGCAGCCAGGAACGTACAAAAACTCGTTTAAATTCACATAAACTCACATTCAATTCAGTAACTTATTGTAATCATTCACCATCAGGCTATTCCTGCACTCGGCACCAAACATATTCGAAACCTGCTGAATTAACAGCAGGTTTTTTTATTTTAAGACCTCCCCTACCCTGGCTATATCCATCTGTTGTCCACAAAGCTTGTCCACATTGGACAGATGGAGATTAGAAATACTTGTTTTTCCAAGAATAGACACATACGAGGAATAGGAGTCGTCTTGACAATACGGCCTGCCTTCGGTTATTAAACTGCAATGGTTTGAAGCGGACTGAACAGGGTGATCGGGTCAGTAACGGCAAAACGCTTTCCCATGGCGCGCATCCATCGCCACCCAACAATGAGAGGAGGACAAAATGAGGAGAATTGCGATCATCCTGGCGGCCGTGGCCATTGTCATGTGCTGTATGGCCGGGACCGGTATGGCCAAAGACAAGTACATCGTAGCGACTGACACCAATTTCAAGCCGTTTTCATTTAAGAACGCCCAGGGCGTGTACACCGGCTTCGACGTGGAATTTTGGGATGCCATCGCCAAGGAGATGAAACTCGACTATAAACTGCAGCCCATGGACTTTAATGGCATCATCCCGGGCCTTCAGAGCGGCCAAGTCGACGCGGCCGTGGCCGGGATGTCGGTAAAGTCCAAGCGCGAGGAGGTCATCGACTTTGCCTTCCCATACTACAAGGCGGGCCTGGTGATCATGGTCAAGGCAGATAACAAGGACATCATGAGCATCGAGGACTTCCCGGGCAAAATCGTAGCCACCAAACAGGGTACTTCTACCGTGGATTTTCTGAAAGAGGCGGGCATGACCCCGAAGCTCAAAGAGCTCAAAAAATTCCCCAACATCTCCGATGCCTTCATGGAACTGGCTGCCGGGGGCTGCGACGCGGTTTTCTTCGACCTGCCGCCGTTGGCCGACTACGCCAACAACACGGGAAAGGGCAAGGTCATCCTGCGTGATCCGCTCTACATGGGCCATTACTACGGTATCGCCACTCCGGCCGGCAGTAAGCTGCGCGACACCATCTCCATCGGCATCCTGCGGCTCATGGAAAACGGTACCTATGCCAAAATATACCGCAAGTGGTTCTTTACCGATCCAAAGTAGCCTTCATTTCTGCAGAAGGTTCTATCCATTGAAAAAAAGGGGTGGGGCTTAGCCCCACCCCTTTTTTTAATCTTCCCCGAGGCCGCCATGGCATCTTTCGATTTCGCGTATCACGTTATGTGGGAGTCCGTCCCGGTGCTCATGACTGGTGTAAAGTACACCATCATTATCACTGCGGGGGGCCTGTTTTTCGGATTCATTCTGGGCACCGCGAGCGGGCTCATGAAACTGTCACGCAATCCTGTCGTACAGAGGATCGCAGGCTTGTACATCGAATCCATCCGGGGCACACCGCTCATGGTTCAGGTTATGTTCCTTTATTTCGGTCTGCCCCTGGCTCTGGGCATGCGTATATCGCCGCTGACGGCTTCTATTGTCGCCATATCAGCTAACTCCGGGGCTTACATCGCCGAGGTGGTGCGCGGTGCGGTGCAGTCCATCGAAAAGGGCCAGGTGGAGGCGGGCCGTTCCATCGGTCTCACCCGATCTCAGACCATGCTTTACATCATTTGGCCCCAGGCTTTCCGGCGAATGATTCCTCCCCTTGGCAATCAGTTCATCATTTCCCTCAAGGATACCTCGCTACTGGTGGTCATCGGCATGGGTGAGCTGACGCGCACCGGTCAAGAGATCATCGCCGAGAATTTTCGGGCCTTTGAGGTCTGGCTCACCGTGGCCCTTATCTATTTGGCTATGACCCGCACCCTGTCCTACGCCCTGCAACGGATAGAGCGGCGGATGTCGGTGTCGGAAGGGATTTGAGCGGAGCGAAAACATGATACGTATAGAAAACGTGCACAAATATTTCGGCGCCTTGGAGGTGCTCAGGGGCATTGACCTGCACATCAAGCAGGGCGAGGTGGTGGTCATCGTGGGCCCATCGGGCTCGGGCAAATCTACCCTGCTCCGGTGTATCAATAAACTGGAGGCAATCACTTCGGGCCGTATCGAGGTGGACGGGTACGACCTCAACGATAAAAATACCGACATCAACAAGGTTCGCACCGAAGCCACCATGGTCTTCCAGCAGTTTAATCTTTTTCCGCATATGACCGTCCTGGGCAATGTAATAATTGGCCCAATAAAGGTACGCGGCCTGAGCAAGGCCAAGGCCGAGGCTTTCGGCCAAGAGCTGTTGGTCAAGGTGGATCTTGCCGATAAATCCGATGCCTATCCCCGCCAGCTTTCGGGCGGCCAGCAACAAAGAGTGGCCATCGCCCGGGCCCTTGCCCTGGAACCCAAGGTGCTGCTTTTCGACGAACCTACTTCCGCCCTTGATCCGGAGCTGGTGGGTGAGGTGCTGGAGGTCATGCGCAACCTGGCCAAAGAGGGTATGACCATGGCGGTGGTCAGTCACGAAATGGGCTTCGCCAAGGAGGTGGCGGACCGTTGCATCTTCATCGACGAGGGAGTCATAATGGAAGAGGCCCCAAATCATCTTGGTTAAACCGTTGAAAGAAACAAAAGGACAGGACAATTATTCTCATCGCAGTGAAGGATGAACTACCCCGCAGCAGAGCTGCGAGGTATCAAAAGGAATTTTCGTTAAACCCCGATGCAGAGCATCGAGGAATTCTTTTGATTAAAAAGGGGTGGAAATGAGAGATTTTAGAAAACGTAACGTATGGAAGAAAGCTCATCATTTTACACTACAGGTCTATAGAATCACAAAGAATTTTCATTCTGATGAACGATTTGGACTTACGGTTCAGCTACTGTAAAGAGGATGTTGAACAGTTTTATCCAAA
>JABZFP010000027.1 GCA_014237395.1 Desulfobacteraceae bacterium
AGAATCGAGATAATCTGTGTTTCGGAAAACCGCGATTTTTTCATCTAAGCCTCCTGGTCCGTGCATTATGCCAGAAAGCTCTACTTTTAAAATGCAAACTTTTGGGGGAAGCTTACGATAGGCTCAAAGCATATCATTGGTCGGCCAAAATAGTTAAAACGGAACGAAGTGAAATCCTGTCAGAAGCATTTTGGGATAACCCGATATTTGACTTAGTATATTTTCTCGAAAAACCTTTCAAAATAAATATAGAAGTTCATTCTCTTTCAGCTGCCTTCAATAAATATAAAGCCTTCTATATGAAAAACCCACCGATGGGATTTATGAAGGTTGATCCTGATGTGACCAAAAATATTGTTCAGGATCATGGGACTATAGAGTCCTGGATTAATACAATTCAAGAAAAGAAACCACCAGAAGGCATACCTCCAACAGTAGAATTCGTTGAATCATATTTAGAATTACAAAGGAGAATAAAAGAATGGAGTGATGGTTTTGTAAATGATCATCCAGCTGCGGTTGATGTTGCCTCGCGGACACGGCATTGGTATTATAGCCCGATCTATGACACTTTCGGGCCTTCCAAATTTATTGGATATAGCCATTTTCCCTTGGATGGTTATACCCCTACAAAATTAGATGGCAGAGATACAGAAAGCGCCATAAAAAAACTAAAAGAATATTCAGTTTTAACAGATCATAATCCTAATTTCGAAATATATCAAAAGAAACTCCTTAAGCTACTTTCTCTGAAAGATAAAGAGCCGAATGCCAACTCTCAAATTCATATTTCAGAAGATGGTTCCATCCTAAGAGGCTTGATGTTTAGGCTTCATCAAACCCGTGAGGTTTTTAGCTACAAATACGTGATGCTGAAAGCGCTGCTCGATAATATTGAAAGCCCTGAGAAAAGTGTCCATGAATATTTCTGGATGTTTTATAAAAGCCGGAAGAGTAAGGGCCTTTTGCTTGAAAAAAAAGGCAGTTCAATTATCAATACTGATTTTGATGTATTCAAAAGGAGCGAGATTGATAGTATCCTTGATGCCCCATTTGAAGCTATAAATAATTGTTCCACTGGTGACCCTGTGATTATCAGGGAAAATGCCGAGTATCGTTTTAATCAAAACATAATTGAAAAGCTGGATGAACATGCTCAAGAGGTCAAAGAGTTTATCAAATTTAAACTGGATACATATTATAACCAGCAAAATGGTGGTTCTTTGCGTGTTTGGTGGGTCAACCAAGGAAAAACATTCCAGAAAGAGAGAGAGGCTGGATATATTTGGGCACCAAAGGCAAATGAGAACGGACAAACATTTCCCCATTGGAAATCAATGATCGAGGTAGCTGCTGGTGATGTAGTAATCAATTATGCAAATAAAATGATTGTCTCGATATCTCTTGCGACAGAAAAAGCAACCGATCAGAGAAATGAAATTAATGAGAAATTGTGGGGCAGAGATGGGTTGAAAATACCATTAGATTATCATGACCTTCGATTGCCAATTGGTTTACAAGAAATCCAACCCCTGATGCCATCTATCAATGAAACAATAAAAACCAACAAACCGTTTAATACTGTGAATGGGATAAACCAAGGGTATCTGTATAATTTTAGCGAAGAGGGGCTTCGAAAAATAATTACCGAATTTCAAGACCGCATTCCTGATAAAATACTTGAGGTATTTACTACGAATGAAAAAAATTATTGGATCTTTCAGGCGAATCCTGAAATCTACGATATAAGAAGCGTTTTAAAAAACAGGGCAAGCCATTCATGGACAGTCAGCCGTTATCAAAATGAGATTAAAGTAGGTGATTCTGGCTTTCTTTGGCAGTCTGGTAAGGAAGCTGGCATATTTGCAAAGTTTGTCGTCCTGAAAGCTCCTGGCAAAGATATTCAAGAAACAGATCCGGGCGGCTGGACTACAGATGAAAAAATGACCAATCATCTGCGATGCCTTATCAATATAACGGATATATATCTTGAGGAAACTGTAACCAGGGAAGATCTTTTAGGTACGGAATTTGGTAAAAATCTTTCGATAATTAAAATGCCAGTCGGCACGAACTTTAAATTATCAAGAGAAGAGTATGAGAGAATACTTGATATGTTAAAGAGAGGCCCTCAATTGGACTTTGTAACTTATTTGAAGAATCAAGGCTACTATTTCAGTCCTGAGCTGATTAATAGATTTGTCATTTCTCTAAGAGCAAAACCCTTTGTGATTTTGACCGGAAATTCTGGGACAGGAAAGACAAAGATAGCGCAATTGTTTGCTGAATATTTGTCACCAGAAAAGTTTGAAACTGAAATAAAAATTCCTGATAATGATGAGACAGTAACTTACTTTAAAGTTGGGAAGGCAACTCTTAAATATGGAGTTACCTTGCCTGTTGATAGCCTGGATTTCTTTAACATTCCTGAAATAGGTAAACCAACCGAAGTCCTGATCCATTTTGGGGGGCAATCGGAAAAGGAATATTTTGCAACTTTTGGGATGCCAGATAATAGGGAAAAGTACTCCAATGCTACGATTCGGTTCAGAAAAGTATTGAAAAAATACGTCAAAGAGAACTTCAAAATTGGGGACTATTTAAAATTATCTAAAGTTGGTGAAAAAGAGTACACGCTCGAAAAAGTTGAACTCAGTTGGATGCCTTCATCCGAAAAGCTCACAAATTATGTCCTTGTTCCAGTGGGGGCCAATTGGACTGATAAGAGGCATTTGGTCGGTTTCAATAACGTCATTACCCAGGAGTATCAGATGACGGCGTGTCTCAAACTCATCCTAGATGCTTCAAAACTGGAAAATGAAGAATATCCATTCTTTCTTATATTAGATGAAATGAACCGCTCACATGTTGAGCGGTATTTTGCAGACTTTCTTTCAGCGATAGAATCCGATGATTGTATCTATTTGCATAATAGCCCTGATATTGAAGAGGAAGAAGGAATTCCTCGGAAACTCTATTTGCCCCCTAATTTATATGTCATTGGGACTGTTAACGTAGACGAAACGACCTATATGTTTAGCCCCAAGGTCTTGGATAGGGCGAATGTCATTGAATTTCCAACCGTTTCGGCAAGAATGTATTTAAATGGCGACTTAACAATGGATAATGGTAATAAAGACCTTTCATTTACGGGAAACGGGCCAGTCCGAAAAATCCCACCTTTAGAAATATTTAAAACAATGGGGAATATAGCAATTAGCGATGCTCGAACCAATCAGTTCACCAATAAAATATCATACGAAATAGAAACATTTCAAAGAACCCTTAAGCAGATCGGCTTTGACTTTGGATTCCGGGTGATTAACGAAATGATGCGGTATATGTATATAGCGTGGGAGGTTGATGGGAAGCCAGGGAGCTGGGATGAATGGGTCCAAGCCTTTGACGCGCAGATATTACATAAAATCCTTCCAAAAATCCACGGATCTGCCAAAGAGATTCGTGACGTATTAAAGTGTCTTTATTGCCTCTGTTTTTCAGGGAAATCAAGCGCGCAGGTTGAAAAATTAGTTAAAGGGGAAGTCGTGAATGAATTGTATCAAAAGCCTTATATTGAAGCCCGATACAAAGAATCGGCTCGCAAACTCAAGCGCATGGAATTCGACTTAGAAACAAGACGATATGTTTCGTTTACCTAATTATGCCGAACTATCAAGAAGCTAAAATAACGTTTAATGACGAAAAAGGCCACCCTCTTGGCGTTTTGCAATTGAGGGCACGTTATTCTGGTCCCCATCAAGGAGACTTTTCCAAGGACTATATTAAATGCGAGAATGTGCCTCAGCTTTCTAAACCTACAAACATCTTTCCGATTGAATACTGTACATTAAATCCTCGAAGAGGTTTAAGTCGGATCATGCTCATTGAAGAGACCAATTATGATGTGGTTTTTGAATCGGACGGTAAAAAAACGATTGATAGTTTCCTCCCTCTTCTTAAGAAGGGTGTCTTCAAAAAAAACCTGTTTAATATCAGTCCAGAGACCCGAGTCGGCATTGTTAATTTTAGAAGCTATGTCGGGCGAACCTATTTATCTGTAAAGGTTGAAGGGGTTCTTTCTCTTCCAATTGATATTGAGGTTCGTTCCAAAAAAATAGGCTATGTTGATGAGTATGCCTGTATGATGGCAGATCTTTCCGAAGATTGCAGCGCATTGATATATGATCTTAGATCGCCAGTGCACCAGACATTTCAACTTGCCAATATTCAAAGAAAAACATTTTATGAGGATTATCTTTTCATAGAATATCTGTTTAAGGACGACAACCTTCCAGCAGCCTATTTTCGAATAAAGGACTCTCCAAAAACCCAACTCATTCGCGAGCGAGAACTTGTCCCTGTTGGGCAGGTTATGGAAATGGATTCGGAAGGGTTAATTGATATCGTGAGTATGTCGCAATATCTAACAGAAGTTTCAAATCCAACCTCAAGATGGCCGGCGGCAATGGGTAATTATGTCCCCTTAGAAGTCTTGGAAACACAAAATGCTGAAACCTTAGACACGCCAGAAAATCGATTCGTGAAATTTATGTTAGAACAGATCCGCGACTTGACCATAAAGTTGAAGAGCTCCTATGGCTATGAAGGCTATATAAAAGATAGGCTCCATTATTTTCATGAAGAGATAACAGACTTCCTAAATGATGGGTGGCTTGAAGATGTGAGCCAATTAACATCGATTCCTATGAATTCACAGACTCTTCAGAAAATGGCAGGATATCGCGATATATATTTAATTTATTTGAATTTCGAATTTGCCTTTAAATTTAAATGGGACGATGTCGAAGATAGCCTGAAAGCTTCTGAAAAAAGAATGAACCAGCTTTATGAATACTGGTGTTTTTTCCGCTTGCTAGATGCAATTAAAAAATTTTCCAAAATCAAAACTGGTGGAAACGAACTGGTTGAATTTACGAATGAAGAATGGGAAATTAAACTCAAACGCGGGAAAAAATCAAAAATACTATTTAACATTGAAGAAGAGACTACCAAGGATCTCACAATAGAGCTTTATTATAACAGAGGATTTTCGAGAAGGGGAAAGCACGGTAGCCGGTCATACTCTCTTCCATTCAGACCAGATTACACGGTTTTGTTGAAATCGCCTGATAAGGAATATCCTGCCTACATACATTTTGATGCAAAATACCGATCCGAAAAAGAGTTGGAAGATTTTGCATTTCATGAGGCGCAACAAGAAGGGGTTTCAGAAGACGATGATTTATCTGGTGAAGAATTAAAGCAAGTCGAGGCGGTAGAAGAGGAAGAAACTCAGCGAAAGTACAAGAATGCAGATATTTACAAGATGCACACCTATAAAGACGCAATTTTCAACTCTTCGGGAGCCTATGTTTTTTATCCAGGAGAAAGGGAAGGGATCTATAGAGTCGATGATGAATATGAAATCCCTTCAATCGGTGCTTTCCCTATCAAGCCTGCTGGAGATTATGGAGAATTTAATGCGAAGATTGAAAAATTAATTAAATCATTCGTGAAATCAAGAAAATATTAAATTGAAAACTAGAAAAAACAAAGGGGTTATTTAAGGATAGATAGGGGCGGGGTCGGACCAAGGTAACTTTATTAGGGGGTCAAGTCTGCTTTTGACTCTTTCCTGATATCATGTTATCTTTTCCCTCATGTCCCGCCCATTAAGAATCGAATACCCGGACGCTTGGTATCACGTCATGAATCGGGGCCGAAGGTCTGAAAAGGTCTTTTTCGACAAAGACGACTATCAGGCTTTCATTCAGGTGCTGATCGAATCCACAGAGATGTGGAACCTGCGCATATCTGCTTATTGTTTGATGCCCAACCACTATCATCTGCTGGTTCAAACCCCCGATGCCAATATCGCCCGATGCATGCGCCACATCAACGGCGTATACACCCAACGCTTCAACGTTCGGCATCGCAGCGAAGGGCAGCTTTTCAAAGGGCGCTATAAATCCATTCTCGTCAGTGCTGATGCCTACCTGTTGCAGCTCGTCCGATATATACATCGAAACCCAGTCAAGGCCGGTCTTGCCGATAATCCGGATGCCTATCCCTGGAGCAGCCACAATGCCTACCTGTCAGCGGCTAAAAGATGGGATTGGCTGAGCAAAGCATTTATCTACTCGCTGTTGACCGAAAACAGGCAGCGGGGGATATACCATTACCGCAAGTTCATGGCTGCGGGCGGTGGAGAAGCGATGGCCGCGGTGCTCGACGCAAAAAAATGGCCTTCCGTGATTGGTTCCAGGGATTTCCTGGACTGGGTCAAAGGAAAATATTACACACTGAAGCACCATGAGGATGTGCCTGAATCAAAAAAACTTTCCCCGTCAGTGGAATTGATCAATCAGATCGTTTGCGATTTCTACGAAATCGAACCGGCGGGTTTGTATAAATCGCAACGGGGTGTGTTCAACGAACCCAGAAATAGCGCCATTTATCTGGTGCGCAAGATGCGCCATGACACACTCAAGGAAATCGGAGATCAATTCAACATTCAAAAATACAGTTCGGTCAGCAGCAGCATTGAAAGGATGAAACGGCAGATCGATGACGATTCAAAACTTGGAAAGCGGATTGAACAATTGACGAAACGCATCCACAAGAGTCAAAAGCAGACTTGACCCCCTATCCAATACCATTCGAAAATCACTGCAAGCGTACTGAACACCGCGATCCGAATGAATGATCAATCCGGACCCAGGGCGACGTTTTCGGACAGCGCGGGAAAGGGCCGTAAGCACCATTTCAGCACTCAACGAGCTGCTCAGCGACCAGCCATCCGACACCCACACCTTGTCCGGTCCATCCGTCGTAAAATTTCGCTGCAGCAGGTTGTCCGCGACCGGGTGGGAATGCTTCGAGTCTGTGGTCGTCCGGTATTTGCGTCGATAGATCGAACGCAGCCCCATCGCTTTCATTCTGCGGGCCACACGATTTTTGCTGACGGCAAGCCCCATGTCGTTGAGTTCATCCGTGATCTTTGGGCTGCCACAACGCTTTTTATGGCAGTTGAAAATAGCCCTGATGTGGGCATCCAGGCGCCGGTTCTCAATGGCTCGCTGGCTTTTAGGTCGATTGCGCCATCGGTAATACCCGCTACGAGACACCGAAAGAACCTGGCACATCTCCTCAACACTCCAAAGGGTGCGGTGCTCGTCTATGAATCCGAATATCTGTTTGGATCCTCCGAGAAGATGGCCACGGCTTTTTTTAAGATATCGCGCTCCCGGCGAAGGCGTTCATTTTCACGCTTGAGACGCTGCATCTCATCATCGGTGTTGCCTGGCTCTGAAGCCAGCCGCACTGCTTCGATTTTAAACTCTTTGTCAAACCGTTTTCCCATGGTGGAACACCTCCTGTAGCCTCATACAACTTGGCTGTTCGGTGTGTCCACTTTTTTGAGAAGGCCCAACCTATTGGCAATTATCCAGGGACAACGTCATCAATCTATCCAGCGGATCCAATTGGTCAGAACTGACGTATATAAATGCATCCTGGCAGGCTGCTCTCGAAAATGAGGAATCCAACCTGAAAGAGATTGAGCGCAAGGCTGATTTCAAAAAAGATGCCCAAAAATTTTGACATCTCGAATCAATGTGATGCGGATGCTATGGGGTTATGTTGGTTCCAGGCGAGCAAAATAGATAATTGGGTTTAACCTTGACAATGATAACATATATGTTAACAATATGACCAGGAAAAGTCCTGATGAAATCGAGGTGCGGTATTACGAGGAATGCCACTTTCAAGAGAATTCAAAGAGCTGGTGGTGGCACGTGCTGAAAAAGATTCCGAATTCCGGCGTGCCCTGATCACCGAAGCGCTCAACATGATCCTGCGGGGTGAGATCGCCGCCGGCCGATTGATGATCCGGGATTACATCAATGCCACCGGATCCATGAACGCTATTGCCACGAAACTTAAAAAACAAAAGCCGGCTATCGCAAGGATGTTGGGACCCAAAGGTAATCCAACCCTCGAAAGTTTCATCCCGGTGGTTCAGGCCTGCGCCGAACGTGAACATATCGAGCTGAGCGTGTGTGAAGGCCGTTGTTCAGCCTGATCGGTTGGAGCGCAGAACGTTATTTAAGGTTAGGGACGGGCCAAGTTAACATCCCGTATTGTATTCTAATCCGTGCTTAATCAGTTCTATTTGGGGGCTATATTGCAGTTTTTTGGTGCCCAAAACAGCATATTAGGCCGCTGTTTCCTTCCGAAATTCAAAGGGCGTCCCCACCTACAGGTCCACTTTCCCTGGATTTGAGTCTCCAAAATGGTTTGAAGCCTTTCTTATGCCAACGGACCACGGTGTCTGGCTTCACAACAATCAACAGATTCGGCCATTCTCTCCATGATTTGGATAGAATCACCCAAAAGATTCGATCCTGCATGCGAACCGTGGCCTTTTCATGGTATGGTGATAAATAGCGAGCTGCTGGCGAAGCGCAAGATTCTCAAGAATCGGATCTGATCGTTTATCGTATGGTCTGACTATGTGAAATAACATCCTTATAATTTGTATCAATAACCTTTTAAGCATGGACAGGTTTATTGACACCCAAAATGAGAAATATCAAATATTTCAAGACAGACGGAATTTGTCGAGGGCCAATGGCGTGAAGCGATTCTTTCCAAAAACCGGATGGCTCATTTCAGCCATCGCGATTATTGCGATTTGCGGGTACGGCAATATGGCTCTAAGCCAACAGAAACCGGCGAATGTATACGTCATTCCGATTTCAGGCGATGTCGAGCCGGGTATGGCGGCGTTTTTGAAAAGAGCGCTGAATGACGTACCCGATACCGCGGACACCGTCATCGTGGTTGAAATGAATACCTTTGGCGGCCGGGTCGATTCCGCCCTGGAGATGGTCGACGCCCTGATCAATGTCAAAAACGCCAAGACCATTGCCTTTGTCACCGAAAAAGCCATATCCGCCGGCGCCCTGATTTCTCTGGCCTGCAATAAACTCGTGATGAAAAACAACACCACCATCGGCGATTGTGCACCGATCACCTATTCCAAGGAAGGCCCCAAAATGATGGGCGAGAAATTTCAATCGCCCCTCAGAGCCAAATTCCGGACCCTGGCCAGACGCAACGGCTACCCGGCGGTACTGGCCGAAGCCATGGTTACCGCCGATATGGAGGTGTATCGCGTCAAACTCGATGGCAAGCTGGTATACATGGATGCCCAGGAATACCAGGATCTTGGAAAAGATCGGCAAGACAGTATCACATCCAAAAAAACCGTCGTCGCCAAGGGTGAGCTGTTGACCATGGATGACAGTGAAGCGCACGACCTCGGGTTTTCTTCCATGAGCGTGGCCGGGTTTGAAGAGATGCTCACCCAGTTGAAGCTAGCCGACCGACCCATCACGCGGATTCAGGAAAGCTGGTCCGAAGGTCTGGTCAGTCTCATCGGTAAGCTCAGCCCCATCTTGATGCTGATCGGTCTGGGTTCGCTCTATACGGAGATCAAGTCGCCGGGTTTTGGCGTGCCGGGAATCGTTGGCATTTTGTGCCTGTCGCTCGTTTTTTTTAATCAATACCTCGTTGGCCTGGCCGATTATACAGAACTGCTCATCATTGTTACCGGTTTGGTCCTGATGGGGTTTGAATTATTTGTCTTGCCCGGATTCGGCATTTCGGGTATCGCCGGGATCATCTGTATTTCCGTTGGATTGCTGCTGAGTTTGCAGGACTTTGTCATTCCCGATCCTAATTTGCCGTGGGAGAAAGAAATCTTGATCAGCAATATGCTTAGCGTGTTGAGCGCGGTCTTGGGTTCTTTTCTTTTGGCCCTTTTTATCTTACGCTATGTCTTCCCAAGGCTGTCCAAAACGATTCAGGGCCCCTACCTGGCAACCACACTCGCCGATGCCCGGCTTGATTTTCCGGCGGCAACCACCCTGCAGGCAGGACAGACGGGAACCGCCATCACCCAGCTGCGACCGTCCGGAAAAGCAGACATTGATGGAGAACGTTATGATGTGGTCACCCAGGGAGATTTTGTGCCCAAGGGGTCCAGAATTCGCGTCGCCACAATCAAAGGGACCAAAATTACGGTCGTTCGGATAGATACTGATGAATAACGCCCTGCACGTACCCGTCTTTCTGCAATTGGTCGGCATACTTGTCATCATCGCCGAAATCATCATTCCTTCCGGCGGAATCCTTGCCCTACTGGCCACCGGTCTTTTCGGATACTCACTCTACCTTGTTTTTACCGGCATATCCGCGTCAGCCGGCATGGCATTCATCATCGCCGATTTATTTATCGTCCCCATCCTGGTCTATTTCGGCCTCAAATTTCTGGCCAAATCTCCCGTTACCCTGCGCACGAAACTGTCGAAGAAAGACGGTGTGACCGTTCAGTCTCCGGACCAGAACGATTTTTTAGGGAGCGTAGGTCTCGCGATCACCGATTTGCGACCGTCCGGTGTTGCCAATATTAAAGATCAACGGCTGGATGTCGTTACCCGCGGCGAGTACCTTGAAAATAAGACCGAAATAATCGTTATCGCCGTGAGTGGCAACCAGATCGTCGTCAAACAAAAAGAATAATTTAGCAAAACCTTATAAAGCTCGCAAAAGGAGTAAATCCATGGATATCAATTTTATCATTCTTATTGTTCTTGCAATCGCCGTATTGGTGATGTTGTTCTTCGTCGGTTCCGCTATCGCTCTTTGGGTGCAGGCCCTGGTCTCCGGCGCACGGGTCGGGTTGTTTAATATTGTTTTCATGCGTTTTCGC
Organism: Desulfobacteraceae bacterium; assembly: GCA_014237395.1. Taxonomy (GTDB): domain Bacteria; phylum Desulfobacterota; class Desulfobacteria; order Desulfobacterales; family UBA5852; genus JABZFP01. The sequence goes on from JABZFP010000027.1 coordinate 10,778, forward strand.
AAAGTGCCGCCCAACCTCATTGTAACTTCAAAAATTATGGCCGTAAAAGCCGGTCTCGATTTTTCCACCGATTCGCTCGAATCCCATTTTCTTGCCGGCGGCAATGTGTCACGGGTTGTCCAGGCCCTGATCGCGGCAGATAAAGCCAATATCGAACTCGACTTCAACCGTGCGGCGGCCATCGACCTTGCCGGCCGGGATGTGCTGGAAGCCGTGCAGATGAGCGTTAACCCCAAAGTCATTGAAACCCCATTGATTGCGGCCATGGCCAAAGACGGCATCCAGCTCAAAGCCCTCTCCCGGGTGACGGTTCGCGCCAATATCGAACGACTCGTGGGCGGGGCCGGCGAAGAAACCATCCTTGCCAGGGTCGGCGAAGGGATCGTCACCACTATTGGATCGGCGGAAACCCATAAAATGGTTCTTGAAAATCCCGATATGATTTCAAAACGGGTGCTGGAAAAAGGGTTGGATGCGGGCACCGCCTATGAAATCCTGTCCATCGATATTGCCGATGTGGATGTCGGTAAAAATATCGGTGCCGAACTGGAAACCGACCGCGCCGAGGCCGACAAGAAGATCGCCCAGGCCAAGGCTGAAGAACGACGCGCCATGGCCTTTGCCGTAGAGCAGGAAATGAAAGCGCGCGTAGAAGATTACTACCGCATGAAAAACATAGAAGCGGATACCCAGATGAGAGAGACCATCGGGTCCCCGGACGATAAGCCGGAGAAGGACGCTTAACCATGGATAATATAATTACGCTGATCGTGATCTTTATCGTCTTGGGGTCGATTACCCGTAAATTAAAAACCCGGCAAAAAGCAAAACAGGGTGCCACACCACCGGACGGCGGTTGGCTCACCAAGCTCAAGGCTGCCTTAGCCGACATCCAAAGACAAATCGAGCAGCAGTCAAAAGGTCGCACCAGCGGGGCGTCCGGATGGGATCAATTCATGGACGGCGGCGAGCCCTACAGATCACAACCCGATGCGGATGAAGCGGCCCTGGATGACCGGGTGTTTGAAGAAGTGCAATCACAGCCGCATCCGAAAAAAATGCCGTTCGCAGCGCCTGTCCGGGCTCAGACCATCCGATCGGATAAAACCCAAGGCATGCCCGGTGTCAGGAGACGCAAGGCGGTGCACGCCGGCCAACCGTCGTGTGCGCCTATGGCCGTCAGCCGCGCCGACTTGCGCAAAGCGGTGATCTGGGCGGAAATCCTCGGCCCCCCGGTGGCCCTTAGGGATCAATGCGGTGGCCGGGGATAGGAAGTGTTACCCATTTGACCTTTCAAAATAATTCCTGGTCGGACCAAGCGATGTCATATATCAGTGAAAGGGGTCAGGTCTGCCATTGACTCATAGTGGTTAAGGGTGGAGGACGCCCTTCATATTTCCATATTTGCGATATCTGATGTATCTGCTATAAGCGGCGCATACCGAGAAAAGCCAGAATAGATGCACCCGGTGCCGCTCCGGGTCGGCCCAAGACAACGCTTTGGAAACCCATAAATAATCGTTAATAATCGACCAAAATCTGCCCTTGGAAGCCTGTTTTAACCCTCAAATCTGAGCTCTAACAACTTTTCCACCTGCCACAAGCCGGGCCACCGGTTTGACATCTTTCGGGGGCACCTTAATATAAGGATATATATGGTGCTAAGCGTTCCATAAAGCTTAAAATTCTTAATGGAATCTTCTCCCAGACCGAGCTCAGCTGCATACACGCGTCGTCGTTGCGCTACCAACGGCGTCTGGTACATCCGCCCCTTCGGCATTCGTTTTCCGATCCTTGCCCATCCCTGTCTGATCGGCACTTGTCCTTCCTCATCGCGAACGATCATTTCTCATCCCCGGCATCGCGCCCGAACTGCGTCCTGCATGATGCCATTTGCAGAACGGGCATGGATGGAACTGGTTCAGGAAAAACCACGCGGGCATGATCGGGGATCGCCTGCTGCGCTGCCACCAGACGCTGGCATCCCCGGCGTCACTTGCCCTGCACCCGACCGAGGGAACAGGGCAGGTGCAGGAAGCGATCGAGCTGGCTTGATGCGCGCCGGCTTGACGGCTCCTGAAACCATTACCAGAAGGGAGGTGTTTGTATGGAAATCAAGAAACTGGACAAGGACCTGATCTTTTATATCCCGGGGAAACCGGGGACGGTATTTACCTACAGCGCCGGTTATGCTGTGGATAATCACTTACTGATTCAAACCGTCGAAAACCTGGAATTCGATGCCGAGGCCAAAGTCCAATGGGTGAAAGAACGCCGGTCGGCACCGCGGCCCTCCTGACCCTGCCATCCGCCGGTCGATCGTGCTGTTGAATGATTTCGCGCTTCGACCGGCTATCTTTTACTTCAAGGCGGGGTCAGGTCTACACATTTGACACAATGTGTGTGGCAACTTATTCCAGAATCCATAGCCTACCCGCTTCACATCACATTCCCCGAAGTCTTCAACCCTATCACCTCGTGCGGCAATAAATGAAAAGCTGTCTTCATACGCAAGTGCGCTTCGGGCGAAGCTTTTAACGTATCAATTACTCATTTAATCGTCTTGAACATGTAGAATATTTACCTTGGGGTAAGAATCGGGACGCCTGTTGGCGATGTGTTGCTGGAGCGGAGGGCTGATATGCGCCAAGGCGTGTCCGTCGCTCCGGCCGCAGGGTGAATCGACGGCGGAACAACGAAATTTGCTGTAGGTTCTGCGATTGCCTTCCGGCCTAAAGGGATCAGCTGGTTTCCGATTCGTGTACGACCTCATCGAATACCTCGGCCAGGTAGTCGGCGCCCAACATGAATGATCGGACCATGGGCGGTTGTTTCAGGCTCCTGTTCAGATCGGCCTCGATGCGCTGCCGTTCACCAGATCCATGCCAGGCATCCCAGCTTGATTTGCTGGTCCAGACCGATATCACCACAATCCTTTTGTGATCGTCCATGTCGACCAGCGTCTCTCCGCTGACATAACCCTTCCACTGCATGGCTGTGATTCTCAAAGCGTTGATGATTGTTATATCCCCCAGGCTAAGTTCTTCTTTGAATTTTCGTTCAAGCAAGATTTTTACTGTCATGACAACCTCCTTCCTTTGGGGTGATTAAACCTACGCTAAGAAGGGTAATCGATGATCGCAATTTAAGTTTCGGTAACTTGTCCGGGGTCAGGGTATTCGCAACTCAACGGAGTGGCTGTGCAACTTATAGTGGTCTCGAACCTTTGCCTCCGGATCAGATGATTTCCGTCCTGCTGGTGATGCCTTTATGGTGTCATTTGGGAATAGGAATAGGGCAAATTCAGGTTAAATTCGAATATTAAGGCCGGGGGAAGGACTTGCAGCGAGGAGAAATAGCAGTGTGACCAAGCGATATACATATACGTACAGCATGTTACCGCAAAGTCAAATCAGGAAAAGGGGTCAGAAAAGGGGGCAAGTCCGCTCTTGACTCTTGAATGGGGGCGGGGTTAAGGGGCTGGATCGGACCACATAAAACCTACATTTATAACAACAATAACGTTTCAATTTAAGATAGCCCCGTTTCAGAGTCATAAACGGTCAGTTTTGGTGGCAATGGTGCGACACCGGGTTAATTATCCTGGCGTTCCTATTTCTCCCGGTTTTTCTTCTACCTTTTCTGGCGTTCCTCCCGCCACTGGCGTTGAATTTCGGTGAGTTTCTGGAACTGCTCGTGACCGAGAACTTCACGCGATTTCAGCAGGAAATCCAACCGTTCCTCAGCCAGATCGAAAATGGGTCAAATCTACATTTGACCTTTGTTCAGAATCCGGGGCAAACTTTGACCCCATTTGACTGTTTCCGGACGGACAGGATAAATGATATAAGACAAACCGAAACCAACCATGACAGATGATATGCTAAAGAAGTGCCCTAAATGCGGCCAGCAATTACGATTTCCTGAAGATATCGGTGGGATGCTGATGGCCTGTCCTTCATGTGGAAACAAGTTTCAATCGGACTTCAAGCTGGGCGGCACCAGAAAAAGTGCGAACCGAAACCTGATAATGACAATCTTCGAGATGCCCGATAAATTGGTAAGGCGTATCGGTCGATTTTTTTCTTCCCGAAAATAATTACATACTTTTTCCGGGCCTTCAGAATTAATTAGAGGCGTTCTGGGGATAGCGCGGGCGGGCAAACCTTTTGCCCTTCTTGCTGACATCGTCACACCATGTTACGACCACTGCGGATAGAATATCCTGGCGCCTGGCATCAGCAACAACACTCAGAGATTCAATTGGCCACGGATGGACACAGATGATGGCCGATCGTGATGGTTCAATTTCTGGCTCCCTTGAATCCAGAAATTGAAACGACTTGCTTCGGCCAAGAGTTGAAAAAGCTGTCGTGTGGTTTTCCTTGCGCCTTTGGGGCTTTGCGTGGGGCGCAAGGAAGATGCTAAACTTGGACGACGTGGGACAAAATGACTGGTCGCGACTGGGTCTGATGGTAGAAAAAGTCCTGCAGGGTCTTGCGAATGTTGTCCTGGTGGCGACAGCCGTTTTTCTTCAAGGCCCGCTTCAGAGTGCGCTTGGCCTTTTCCATCATACCCTTTGAGGCCTCCATCTGCAGGAAACCCTGGCTTATCAGCCGAACCTCGCCGGCCAGCCGGCGCTGCCGGTCCACGGGCACATAGCACATCACCAATCCGTTTTGCGACAAGCGCTCCCGGTCCCGCACGACCAGATCGCCGATTTCGCCGACCAGCGAGCCATCCACATACACGTCATCGACAGGCACCGGTTCTGCCAGCCAGGCGCGCTGCCCGTCGCTGACCCATGTGGCCCCGTTTTCCAGGACAAAAATGTTGCCGGCATCCAGGCCGCTTTGTTGCGCCAGGCTGGAATGCAGGTGCAGGTGGCGGGTCTCGCCGTGCACGGGGATCAGGAAGCGCGGCCGGACCGCTTCCAGCATGATGCGCATGTCTTCGCGGCTGCCGTGGCCGGAGACATGCACGGTGGCCAGCTTGCCGTAAACGACGTTCGCGCCGCGGCGAAACAGATTGTTGAGCATCCGGCCGACGTTCTCTTCGTTGCCCTCGATGGCGCCGCCGGAAATAACGATCGTGTCCCCCTCGTGCACCTGCACGTCGCGATGCGTGCCGCGGGCCATGCGGTTGAGGGCGGAATTGGGCTCACCCTGTGATCCGGTCGACAAAATCACGAGGTCGCCTTGGGGCACCTTTGCCTTGATGTCCACCAGCATTCCCGCAGGAATGTCCAGGTAGCCAAGGTTTCGCGCCAGCTCGGTGTTCTGGATCAGGCTGCGCCCGGTCAGGGCCAGTTTGCGATGATGCTTGGCCGCAAGGTTGACGATTTCCTGAAAGCGCGCCAGCACCGAAGCGAAGGTGGCAATAATGATGCGGCCTCCGCGGGTTTCGGTAAAAATGGCGTCCAGGGCCGACGTCACCAGCTGCTCGGTAGGCGTGCGGCCCGGTCGATCGGCATTGGTGCTGTCCGCCAGCAAGGCGAGCACGCCGTTGGGCGTCAATGCCTTCAGCCGTTTCAAATCGGTCGTGCGGCCGCCCGCCGGCGTTTCATCCAGCTTGTAATCACCCGTATGCACGACCGCGCCCACCGGGGTGTCGATGACAAGCCCCACGGAAGCGGGAATGGAGTGCGCCACCGCAAAGGGGCTCACCTGGAAGGGGCCTAGCTGAATCGTCTGCCGGTCGTCGAACCGTTCCAGCGTCACATAGTCCATTCCGGCCTCTTCCAGCTGGCGGCTCACCATTCCCAGGGTCAAATCCGTGCCGTATACGGGGGCGTCCACCTGTTTGAGCAGGTAGGAAAGCCCGCCGATGTGGTCCATGTGGCCGTGGGTCAGGACGATCCCGCGCAACTGGGCCTGGTTTTCAATGATGTATTCGAAATCGGGCAGCACGAGATCGATCCCGTACAAATCGTTTTCCGGGAACATGATCCCGCAATCGACGATGATCATGTTGCGGCCGTATTCAAGCAAGGTCATGTTCTTGCCGATTTCACCCAGGCCGCCGATCGGAATAATCTTCAAACGTTTACGCATAATTCTTTCGTACTTCTCCCTTGTCGCTCTGGATGACAACTTGATCCCGGCGCACGACCCCGCACGCCATGCCCCGACGCCCGCAATTCATTGGCGGGGGCGGTGCGATCCAGCAGGCACCCATGGTGACATAAAATTGAAATGATGTTTGCTATTTTTTTCGAAGGCAGGGTCGAGAGGACTCATGCGGTTTGGACAGGAGCTTTTTCGCCAACGGAAAATCAATTATTTAGGAATAATGCACCAGCGTCATGGTTATGTCAAGTTCTTATGAGCGAGCGGACTCCATTTTGCGGTTCTGCTCCCGGATGGCGTCCGCATCGATTTCAGGGCGACTCAGCAGCTCTTCCAGTTCAAAGAAATGGGGGACATTCTTTCTTTATTAACTTTGTATTCTTTTATTTCACACTAAGCATCCATGCCCCGATATCTGAAAGCACTCAGCGGTATCGCCAACAAAATTTGCACAAGAACCGAAAATGGGTCAGGTCTGCACATTTAACAATAATATCCCCGTTTCTTATCAGACCAATCCATGGCCCGTCCCCTATGCATCACATATACCGGTGCCTTCTACCACATCATCTCACGCGGCAACGAACGCAACGCCATTTTTTTAGAACCAGACATGACCCTGCTTGGCCTTTTGGCCTGATCATACTTTGATCCGCTTGCTGTCCGGATGCATTTTGAAGAAGCGGCCAATGGCGCCATCGTTGCCGATCAAAATTAATTCATCATTTGGGTGCAGGCGATAGGCCGGTTCCGGGTTGATGCAGGCGGTCTCCCGGTCGCAGATGGCCACCACGTTGCAGCCGGTTTTCGACCGGATCTGACTTTCGGCCAGTGATTTATCCGCATAGGATGTGGGCGTGACAACCCGGAAAATATTGAGCCCTTCGGCCAGCATCAAGAGTTCTTCGGGTTTGAGAAAGTTGAGGATCCCGTTGGCGGCCATGCTGGCGTAGGACATCACCAGGTCGGCGCCGGCCGTGTGCAGTTTGGATATATTCCCTTCAAGGTTGGCCCGGCAGATAATCTGGACTTGGGGTGATAATTTGCGGCAGTAAATCGTCAGGTAGATGTTGGTGGGATCGTCGTGCGTGGTGATAATGATCGCAGGCGTCGTTTCGATCCCGGCTTTGCGAAGAACGTTTATGTCTGCGGCACTGCCGTGGATATAGCGGTCATCGCCGATCCGTGTCTGTTTTTTTTCAATGACGCGATAATCGAGGTGGCGCTCGCGCAGTGCCGCGGCCGTCGCCCGGCCAACCCTTCCCCCTCCCAGGATCAGGACCGGGTCCTGGGATTGTTGATGCCGGCCCAGCTTGCGGTCGAAGGCACTGAATTGCCCCTCGGAGCCCGCCAGCAGGAGAACCGTTGTCGGATTGATGACGGTTTCGGGGCTGGGCATGATGAATTGCCCCCGCTCCCACAGCCCCACCACATTGACACCGATCGTTTCGCGCAGCTTGCTTTCCTGAAGGGTCTTACCCAAGAGCGGCGTCCGCATGGCGGGTGCCTCGGCGATCAGGAGAGACTCGATCCGCCCAATGACGTTTGCCGCGGTCGTCGTCCCGATGACCCTGCGGGCCAGGGACTCGCCGAGCATTCTGGTGAACTGGATCACGTGCGTGCTCCCGGCCAACTCGAGGATATCGACGGAATCGTCCAGATCCGCGTTGGCGACGATGGGCACATCGGGCGCAATTTCACGGATGGTAAAGGCGATGTTGGTATTGATCATGTCGTCGACTTTGGCGACCACCAGGGCGGCTTTGCCAATCTGCAGACGCTTGTAGGTTTCCGCATCGCCAAAATGTCCGACGACTGCCTCGAAGCCTGAATCCCTGAGTTCGAGCGCCTGATGCACGTCTTCCACCAGGATGACGTATTCATTCCCGTACTGGCGGAACTTTTCAGCCAGGTAAATGGTCACCGGATCATGGCCGGTGACGATGACGTGGTCATGGGTGTCCGGCGGTAATTCCCGGGGCGCCTGGGCCTTGGTCTGGGCATCCAGCCAGGGCAGATAGAAAAACTCGATGAACGTGAAAGGCAGCATGGTCAGGAGAAACACGATTCCCGACAGGAGGACGATAATCGAGAACAACTTGCCAAGGTCGGTTGTAAACGTAATGTCGCCGAACCCGAGGGTCGACATCACCGTCAGGGTCCAGTAAAAACCGGTGACCCAGCTGAATTGCCGGTCTTCGAATATCATCAGGTAGTGAAACAGGATGCTGTAGAGCGTAACCATGGCGGCCAGGGCCCCAAAGAACTTGAGGAGGATCGCAATATTGCGCTCCTGTTTTTTGCCCATCAGGTGGAGCATCTCGCTGAACATTATTTTCATTGCCAGGCGTCCCTATAAGCGTTGTGAAGGTGGTGACGGAATCAAACGTGCGTTCGATCACATGGTTGGGCATCGATCGCAGCTCACTGCGATTTGTCAACTGTATCGATATCGGAATGGGTGTGTCAATCCAACCGAAACGGAGACAGGTCTACTCATTTGACAACAATAATTCCGTTTCTTACAAAACCAATCCGTGGTCCGTCCATTGCGCATCACGTATCCCGGTGCCCTCTACCACGCCACCTCAGGCGGCATCGAATTCAAAGCTATTTCTAAATGCAGGACTGGTCGACAGAAATTCATGGCCTGCCTTGAATCGGCAACCGAGCGCTGCCGTGCCGGCTTGATAAGCGTAAGGCCGGAGATGACGTTCTTAAGCCGGTGATGGCCAAGATCGACAGGGCCATCAAAATGTCAAGGGAAGGGGGTCGAAGGGGGTCAAAGGGGGGCAAGTCCGCTCTTGGCTCTTGAAGGCTGTTATGGGGAAGCGCCCTTAACTTACAAACCTGCCATAACCGAGTCGCACCATGGACTCGTTCGGCTTTTTAAACAGATTCAGATATACCCACCCCCAGGTACCACGCTTTCAGTTTCCCGTCCTGTATCGGAAAGCCGTGAACGCCACACGAAATAACGCGGCAGACCTGATTGAAGGGGAATAACCCGAATATTTCATGAAATCTTTCCTGCAAATGTTGTAAAGATAACGATATCCATAATGATCATGGCAACTTGCGCTGCCTGTCCTTCCGCCATTCCCATGGCGGTGTTGGTTCCTTATCAACCCACAGCCCAATACCCGCCTTGCGGGCTTCCTCCTCAGCCTCGGCATAGTCCTGCCGCTTCGCGTACCGATCATGGCGCCACGCCAGACCTGCCTTCAGAATTTCAAGATTAAGCTCCTTGCCGTCCTCGAGGAAAACCGCCGCAATCGTCCGATCGAACCGGTCGATGCCAAGCATCCGGTACATTATGATTTTACCGAAGCACAGGTTTGATGTGAACTCTTTGGCGTTTTCGCCGAAAGGCTGCGCCAGCTCAGGGCAGTCCAACCCGTGCAGCCTGATCAAGACCTGTTTGTTATCAGGCCCGATAACCGTAAGGTTGTCGCCGTCTGTTACGCTAATGACACGGGCGGCGATCAGGTCATTGGACAGGGCGTTTGTCGCGAGGGTCAGGGATACCAGAAGAAGTAAGATTGGGAATGCAAACCGTCGTTTAACACCCTCCAGAAAGGGTTTCATGACCACCTCCTTGAGGCTCTCAGGGCCTCTATGTGGCGTCTTGCCTCCTCATATCGTTCCGCAGCTTGTGGCTTTTCTCAAGCCCCACCGCCAAGCTGATAGTGATGATAGCCGACGCTTCATCCTCATGCAAGATCTTGCCCTCTTTGGTAGCGGAAACGCTCCGCCAAACTAATCCTCGAGATCCTCCTCGAGACCTGCATTTTTGGGGATATCCTTCAGGGCATTGATGGCCTCATCGAAGGCCACCTCGGCATCCTCGACGAACCGCTGCAAGACCCCCTGCATGTCATCCGTCAAACTATCCCACTCCAGATAATGCTCGTCACCCTCCCGGGTACGAAAAAAAACGGATCCCTCGGTTTCGATTTCAATGTATCCGGTTTCATCATCCGCCTGGAACTGTATCACGATGTGGTCTCCTCTCGTATGAATGGTTATTTGAGCGGGGGACGCCTCCGCCTGGATGCCCATACTGGTGACTACGTATGCCATTCGGGAGGACTTTTCAAGGATTCGACAGGACGACCTGGAAAAGGGCGCCTTTGTGTAGACTTTTCCATGATCGCTGTCGTCCTACGGGTTGAACAAGCCAAAAAACGATGTGCTAAACCCGACAGACAAAGGAGATCGACATGACACGGAAACGCTTGATCATCGGTATCGCACTGCTCGGCATTTCACTGACATTGGGGGGCAACGCATGGGCGGGACAGGATCAAGGCGGTAAACGGCACAAGAATGAGAAGACCTACCATCAGGGCTATAAAACACCTCCCGGGCATCACTATGGCTGGGAAAAGGGCAAAAAGAACCCGCACGCGTCCCGTTACCGGCCTGCGCCCGCCTATCGTCATCGGGATCACCATCGCCGACCGGTGGTTGAAAAGCATGTCCACCACCACTACCGGAGTGAAGACCGGCAGGATGACAACCGCTTCAACATCGCGGTCTCCGTGATTGACAACGTTTTGGGGGTTGCCGTGGCGGTAAGCCGGACGTACTGATTTCCCGGGCAATCGACTGCCATCCGTTTTAAAACCAGCCGGGGGGCTCTCGCCCCCCCCATCCTCTTGCCGCATCCAATCCCCTTGACCGCCTTCTAAAGGCGGCATTTCATGGCGGGCATGAAATATCCGGGCTAATCGCTATCGCGGCTGATTTCAGGTGTCAAACCTAACCACTGTTCGGCTTCACGGATGTCGGTAAAAACGTTCAATTCGTATTTTTCCGAATGAAATACGCCGTCAAACATCCGCGTGAGGCCATACGCGAGCGTGTCGGCCACCACCGTGGCTTCCTTTACGCTGGTGAATTTGTCCTCGATTTTACGCAGCGCACTCTCCCTTATTTGCTCGATGTCGGATGTCGATAAATCCGAGGGGTCAAGCTCGCGGTAGTCCGCCAGAATGCGCAAGTCGGGCTTGGGATCTATGATTTTTACGGTACGGTGATAGTCGAGAAAGTCCTGCAGCGATGCCCGGCCCCGTCCGATGACGTGCAGGCAGTTCGTCGCCGCGTGGTACTGGTACTGAAAAGGCATAACAATCGCTTTCGATGGTCCGTCAACTCACCGGAAGGGGGAGCACCCCCTGTCCCTGCCATTTGCCGGGATTTGCGTTCCCGAAACGCACCGGGTCTTGGTGCATTATCGGATGATCTTTTACAATACTTTAGCATGACTGTAAATTTTAAAGCGGCATCCTTTATGGCTCCCGGCCGTCCCGTTTTTGGATAACATCCTCGGCCTGACAACGTGAAAACCCTGTCGGAATCGATGGGATCCGCTGGCATCGATGTGGGAAACAGGGGTTTTCTGGTGTCCTGTGGTTGCCAAAGGGCGAGCCTGTCATATAGTTATAATGCGCATAATCTCATTAAATTTAAGGAGGCCCGATCATGAAAATTACCGTAAGCGCAAGGGGAAAAACCCTCGACAGCGATATGGATCCCCGCTTTGGCCGCAGTGCCGGCTTCGTCCTGTTCGATACCGAAACAGGCCAGACCGTCTACCTGGACAATTCCGCCCAGCTCGGCCTGGCCCAGGGCACCGGTATCAAGGCTGCCCAGATGATTGCCGACGCCGGAACCGATGTCCTGATCACCGGCCAGATGGGCCCCAAGGCGGCCCAGGCCCTCAGCCGGTCCGGCATCAAACTGTATGTCGGCACCGGCGGAACCGTGCAGGAGGCGATCCAATCGCTGGAACGCAATGAGCTCCGTGAGCTCGCCGGCGACATGCTCCAAGCAGGCCCCGGAAAAATGGGCGGTCGCGGCATGGGCGGTGGCGGACGCGGCATGGGTGGTGGTGGTCGCGGTATGGGCGGCGCCGGGCGGGGTGGCTTTTAGGCACCGCCACGCATATCGATTGCTTTCCGGTTCCAAAGGGCTTATTGTCGAATTCGTAAGCAGAGTCGATCTTTCCGAATTTGCGTGGCCTATTACGCGCGTGCCCATGCGGGCGACCATCTGAATTCGGCGGCAGTTGGTGCGACTGCGCCTCGTTTTCTTTCCACTTCAGATGGCCATCCATGACCCCACAGAATCAATGCATGCGGTGTGGTGCGTGCTGTGCCCTTTACCGGGTATCGTTCGATTGCCGCGAGACGGACGACATCGCGGGCGGCGTCGTTCCCTTGCATATGACCGTCAAGGTGAACGGAACGCTTTCGGCCATGCGCGGTACCGAAAAAAGGCCGATCCGCTGCCAGGCCTTGAGCGGTCAGATCGGGCGGATGGTCGGTTGTGTCATTTACGACCGGCGGCCATCCGCCTGCCGGGCGTTTTTAATGGCATGGGAAAATGACAGGGGCAATGCCAATTGTGACCGTGCGCGTGCCCTATACGGCCTGATGCCCATCAGTCATTTTTGATCATTCCAACAGCCCAGAGCCGCGGCGGATCCCTTTGCGTGGTGCCGGAAGACACGAATCCCGATCCTCAAGGTTGAGAAAGCGATCATTCCCTCTTATATAATGAGGTGATGCCGTTCAATCTGCTCAGGGCTGTTATCCATGGAAAAGACATCACCAACCCGTTTCCGCTTGCCGCATCTGGTTGTCCCAGTCCTGTCACTTCTGGCGGTGATGCTGCTGGCCGCTTATATTCTGCTACCCCTGGCCGCGGAACGCGTGCTTTTGCCCATTGTCTTGCAGGCGACTGGCATTCGGGACTATGACCTGCCCGTCCGACGGGTGACCCTCTTCGGAATGGATCTGGGCACCCTTCACATCGGGCCGGCGGCAGCGCCCGGTATTTCCGTCGTTTCCCTTTCGGTGACTTATAATCCGTCCGACCTTTTACGGCGCAAGGTCTCCCGCGTGACCCTTGAGGGCGTTCGCATCCTGGTCCAGGAAGGACAAGGCGGGGAATTTGAAATCCCGGGGCTTCCGGTAACAACCGCGGCTGCTGAGGGTGACGCGTCAGGCCCCCCGGAGCCGCTTCCGTTCTTCGCCGCCGAAATCGATATCCGGCAGGGGGAGATCTGTGTCCAGCGAGGCGACCACCTCCTGAGATTGCCTTTCGAGGCCACCGTCACACCCGAACCGGGCATGAACGCCTTCGCGGGAATGATCAGGCTGGCGCTGGCGGACCGCTGGGTGGCGGTGCGCGCCCATGTCGATCTGGCCGAAAACCGGTTGTCGGCGGATTGGGATGGGCGCGGTATGCGACCGGCGGTTTTGGCGAATCTGGCGGGCCTGGGGGAAGGGCTGACCCTGTCGGGAAGCGGACAGGCCAGCGGCCGGTTGACGGGGCGGGTTTTTCCCTTTCAACCCGAATCGGTGGAAATGACCTTCCGCCACAGCCCCTGTCGACTGAATTGGGGCGATATGCGTCTTGACCTATCAGGAGCGACACCGCTCGAGGATGTTTGGGTGACCATTTCGCGCCGGGACACCGCGAACTGGGAAATCGAAACCGCACCCATCCGTATGAGCATGTCCGGTGCTGAGGGCTTGTTGACCCTGTCCGGATCGCTGGGAAGGAATCAGTCGGGCGATATGACGTGGCAGGGGCATCTGGCGGTAATGATCTCGGCGGATCTGGAAAAACCAGACCTCCCCCTATTGATGTTGCCGCTGGCGTTGGAGACAACGGCGACGGTTTCGGCGGATGGCCGGTGGCAGGCGAGGGCGACCCATACGGATGGAGACCGGCCGGAAAAAAAAGCGACCATGGATTTTCAACAGGCATCGGTCCGGCTGACTTTAGCGGAGCTCGAGGCTTCCGCGGAAGGCGATCATGAGTCCTTCGATGCGGCTATCCGGTTGGGGCTGCCCGCATATGCCGTCACAGGCGGTGATATGAATCTGAACCTGGGGCGTGTCGAGGGGGTCGGGCACTACCGGCAGACCGGTAAGGATGGCAATGGGGCCGTCACCCTGACGCTGGGGTCGATCGCCATGCAAAACAAGGACATGGCGGCACGGGTTCGAACGGTCACGTTGACGGGTGAGGGCGCTTTGGGATCCGATATGCCGCCGCGGCTCTCAGGTCTGATTGCCGTGGCCGGCGGTGAGGCCGAAGCCAAAGCGGCCTCTGTCAAAGTGTCGGGGTTGCGCGTCCGTCTTCCCCTGGTCTGGCCGCCGCAAAAAGGCCAGGAGGGCGATTTTGCACTGGCGTCGGCCACATGGCAGGGCAAGGCGCTGGGGTCCGTCAGCGGCCGACTCCGGCAGACCCATGAAGGGGTTGCCATCCAGATCGACCACAACAGTGGGTTGATCCCCGGTTTAACGGTCAAGGCCGATGGTATGGCCGGTTTGATGGCGGGCACCAATGCGCCCTTTGCCCGGATCGATTGGACGGCCGACCGCCCTGCGCAAGCCCCCCCCTTGCCGTTGTCGGACCTGATGCCGGAACCGCCGGAAATCCCCATCACCCTCAGCGGGGGACTGGTTGCCCAAGGGGAAATGACCTATGACGGCGCATTCAACGGGTCTCTGACGGCCGGCATTGAAAACGGCCGCCTCCAGGTGGATGAGGATGGCATGATCGTCGAAGGCATCCAGACGGCCCTGCACATCCCCGATCTGCGGCAGATCCGAAGTGCGCCGCGACAGACCCTCACCTTCGATGCCGTCTCCTTCGGGGCGATCCGGGCCGAGGACGGCCAACTGGCCTTCCAGATCGAGCCCGGCAATGTCTTCTTTTTAGAAGGTGCCCGTTTTCGCTGGTGCGGAGGGACGGTCATCGCACCGGCCACCCGGTTTACCCCCGGGGTAAGCCAATACGACCTTGCCGTCTACTGCGACCGCCTCAAACTGGATCACCTGCTCGAGCAGTTCGGCTTGGCACGGGTGGAAGGGGGCGGCGCCATCAGCGGCCTCATCCCGGTCGCGCTGGCAGATGGCCTCGTGACGTTCAACAATGCCTTTCTCTATTCTACACCTGGCGAACGGAGCGTAATACGGGTGCAGGGCTCGGAAGTGCTGACCGCCGGCATTCCACCCGGCACGCCCCAGTACAACCAGATGGAGCTTGCGCGCCATGCGCTGAAAGATTACGATTACGAGTGGGCCAAGATAACGATGAACACGGTGGCGGACGACCTGCTGGTGCAGCTTCAGTTCGATGGCAAGCCGGCCGAACCGCTCCCGTTTGTCTACACGCCCGGGACCGGGGGGTTCGTCAAGACGGCGCCGGGTAAACCGGGATCGGTGTTTCAGGGCATTCGGCTGGATGTCAATGTCACGCTGCCGCTCAACCGTATGCTTCGCTATCGGGAACTTTTCAAGCGGTTTCAATAACCGACGGAGGTGCAAGATGCGCAACTGGCAACCCTTTTTAGCCGCGCTGGCGCTGCTGCTGGTCCTGTCGGCCTGCACCAGCCACAGGGTGGAGGTGGCGCCGGTGGAGGTCAAACCCATTCACATCACGATCGATGTGAATGTGAAGATCGACCGGGAACTGGACAACTATCTGGATGACATTTTCGAAGCCGGCGACGACATCCGGCAACAGCAGGGCATCAGCCAGTAGAACCGGCTGGGGACCCACGGAGGATTCGTCATGAATCGAACACTGCGCGCACTTTTGATGATGGGTGGATTCGTTCTTTCGCTTACCCTGTTTTTTCCCTCAGCGGCTTCGGCCGGCCAGCTCCAGGATCGGATGAAAGCCCGTCTGCCGGAAATCGTGACCCTCAAGTCCAACGGCGTGATCGGGGAAACCCATCAGGGCTATCTGGAATTCGTGGGGGCAAGCCGCGACGGGACCGATATCGTGGCCGCGGAAAATGCCGATCGCACCACGCTGTACACGGCCATTGCCAAAAAAACCGGCACGACCGTCGAGCAGGTCGGCGCCCGAGCGGCGCTCAAGTGGAAGGAAAACCTGGCCGCCGGGGAATATTTCAAAAACCCCGATGGCAATTGGATTCAGAAATAGATAACGGCGGGATCGGCCAAGGGGTCGATTCCCGTTTTAACGGTGGATTCGATGCCGATGCCCACACACGGTCTGAAACGCGGCGACAGCCTGACCGGGAAGGATGTGGGCATCCGGCAGGCAACGCCTGCCCGTGCATGCCAGCTTGCTCCGGATGTTTTCCGGATACGGAACTGTCTCAGGTGAACTTGTTCCCTGCCCCCTAAGCCTTCCTCTTCCAGTCAGAGGGAATCCATCCCATCGATTGTCGTGACCCCCATCTAAACCATGTCTTTATGAGAGGCTTTTTATGAGCACGCTGCAGCCCCCCTGGAAAATTCTCAGTGACCTGATCGCAGCCGGAAATGGCGATGCGGTGACGCAATTTATCGAAACCCTCAGTCCGCCGGAGACGGCCCGAACCATCTCCCGTTTGACCGAAGAAGAACAGCATGGCCTGTTCGGTCTGCTCAGCCCCGGGGATGCGGCCGATGTGATCGAGGATATCCCGGAAATCCAAGCCGCCGACATGGTGGAGGATATGCCATCGGAGCAGGCGGCGGCCATTATGGAAGAACTCTCCAGCGATCATCTGGCCGATGTGTTGGGGGAAATGGATGCGGATGCCAGCCGGGCCATTCTGGCGAAAATGGACCGGGAGGAAGCCGCCGAGGCCCGGATGCTGATGACGTATCCTACGGACTGCGCCGGCGGTATCATGATTTCCGAGTTCCTGGCCTACCGGACCGACGATACGATCCAGGACGTGCTCGATGACCTGCAGGCCCATCGAAGTGAATATGCCGACTACCACGTGCAGTATTTCTATGTTGTCGACCGGGAAGAAAAACTGGCGGGTGTGCTGCGCATTCACGATTTGCTCTTTCCTGACCGGGAGACCCGGCTCACCCAGGTCATGCGGCCCTCGCCCCTGTGTGTATCGGACAAGGCGTCCCTCCGGGCGTTGCGGGAATTCTTTGATGAGCATCACCTCTTCGGCGTGCCGGTCGTGGACGACGGGCAGCGGTTGGTGGGGGTGGTGTTGCCGGATGATGTCGAAGAGGCGGTCAGCAAGCAGAAAACGAAATCATTCCTGCGGTTGAGCGGTATCATCGGCGGCGAGGAGTTTCGCACCATGCCGCTGCTCACCCGCTCCGGGCGCCGGCTGTCATGGCTGAGCATGAATATCGTGCTCAATATCATTGCCGCCAGCGTCATTGCCCTTTACCAGGACACCCTTGCCGCCGCCATCACCCTGGCGGTCTTTCTGCCCATGGTCAGCGACATGAGCGGTTGCTCCGGCAACCAGGCCGTGGCGGTTTCCATGCGGGAGCTCGCCCTGGGTCTCGTTCGCCCCGGCGAGCTGCTCTGGGTGCTGGCCAAGGAGGCCAAGGTCGGCATCATCAACGGACTGGTGCTCGGTTTGCTGCTGGGAGGGGTGGCCTATTTCTGGAAGGGAAGTCCCTGGCTCGGAGTTGTGGTCGGCGGCGCGCTGGCGGCTAACACCCTGGTTTCCGTCATGCTCGGGGGCCTGCTGCCCCTCCTGCTCAAGCGTTTGAAACTGGACCCGGCCCTCGTTTCCAGTCCGCTGCTGACGACGGTTACCGATATGTGCGGGTTCTTTTTCGTATTGAGCTTCGCTGCGTCGGTTCTGCCGAAACTGGGCGGGATCTAAACCATTTGACAGTTTCACCCGTGAAGACTAAAAGTTTCGGGAATATGCCAAGTTCTCCCGGCATTCGATTCCCGATACAGGGATTTTGTCTCTTTTCAGGCAGGCCATGCGCCTGCGGTCTTTATGCCATTCAACCCAGCGGAGGATCAGCCCCATGACGACCAGTGCCCGACCGATGACCGACGAGGAAAAAGCGCGTTTCAATCTTCTGAACAAGGAAAACCTCGAATTCCTGATGGACCGCTATAACGGGGTCAACCGGTGGGTGATTGCGGACATGGTGCGTCGTACGGCCTACCATTACCCCGACAAGACGGCCGTCATCTTCGGCAATATCTCCCTGACCTATGCCGAACTGGAAGCGGCCTGCAACCGCACCGCCAACGCCCTGGCCGGCCTGGGGGTGCAGAAATACGACCGCGTGGCCATTCTGGCCCATAACACCCTGCACCACGTGCTGACCTGGCTGGGCTGCTGCAAGATCGGGGCGGTCTACCTGGCCATCAACTACCTGCTGCGCGGGCCGGACATCTCCTATTGCATCAACCACTCGGAGAGCAAGGTCTTCATCATCGAGGATGCCCTCTACGGGCTGGTGGAAGACGTCCTGGCCGAGATGCCCACGGTGGAAAAGCTGGTGTGGTCCGACCAGGGTGCCGGACAGCCGCCGGCGGACAAGCGCTTTCTGGCCTTCGATGCCTGGGTGGCAGAGGCCCCGGCTACCCAGCCGGAGGTGATCCTGCACATCGAGGATCCCTGCCAGATGACCTACACCAGCGGCACCGAGTCCCTGCCCAAAGGCGTCATCATCAGCAACCAGGCCCTGCTGGCCCAGTACATGGGTGCGATCATCGACGGCGGCTACGACACCAACGACATCAACGTCAATGCGCTGCCCATTTACCACTGTGCCCAGCGCGACGTCTTCCTCAATCCCACCTTTTATATCGGCGGCACCAACATCCTGATGGCGCCGGACATCGGCGCGATCCTGAAAACCATCGACCGCCACCGGGCCAATATGTTTTTTGCCCCACCCACGGTCTGGATCGGCCTTCTGCGCCACCCGGATTTTGACAAGTATGATCTCTCCTGCCTCACCAAGTGCTACTACGGCGCCTCCATCATGCCGGTGGAAGTGCTGAAGGAGCTCATGGAACGCCTGCCCGGCTGCAAGGTCTACAACTACTACGGCCAGACCGAGCTGGCGCCCTATCACACGATCCTGAAGGCCGAAGACGCAATGGCCAAACTGGGGTCCGCCGGCATGGCCGGCCTCAACATGGAAACCCGCCTGGAGGATGCCGACTTCAAGCCGATCGACGCCGTGGGCACGCCCGGCGAGATCTGCGGCAAGGGCCCCCACGCCATGATCATGTATTTCAAGGACCCCGAAAAAACCGAGGCCGCCATGCAGGGCGGCTGGTTCCATTCCGGCGATATCGGCGAGCTGGACGACGACCGCTACATCACCGTGGTGGACCGTAAAAAGGACATGATCAAGACCGGCGGGGAAAACGTATCCACGCGCGAGGTGGAAGAAGCCGTCTACCTGGACAAACGCGTGGAAGAAGTGGCCGTCATCGGCACCCCGCACCCCAAGTGGGTCGAAGCCGTCACGGCCGTGGTGGTCCCGCGACAGGGCGAAACCATTACCGAAGAGGAGATCGTCGCCCTCTGCAAAAAAGAACTGGCCGGGTTTAAGGTGCCCAAGAACGTTGTGTTCGTGGAGGCCCTGCCAAAAACCCCCACGGGCAAAATTTTAAAACGCGATATGCGGCAGACCTACGCGGATTTGTTTAAATAGGGTGCGATGACGGGCGGGGGAAACAGACGCGTTTGCGGGCAAAGTTTGCCGAGAGGGAAATCCTTTGCCGCATGGATGGTCCCATTCTGTAACCATTTGACGATATCACCGTTGAATTAGAGGCGTGGAACCTTTTCGACGTTTCTACCAGCAATACAGGGAAAGCTTTTTTGCATACCTGGTCCGGTTTACAGGGGACTGCGACTTGGCCGGGGAAATCATGCAGGAAAGCTTTACCCGTTATTTGGAAAGCTACGGCCACCTGCCGCCGGAGCCTCGCCTGCTGTATGCCATCGGGCGCAATGCTGCTCTGGATGCATTTCGTCTTAAACGAAAGCGCTGCATGGCGCTTCTCAGGGAAGAAACTCCGGATCCTGAAAGTGATCAGGAGAAACGCCTGATGGTCAAGCAGACCTACCAGTGCATGCAGCGGGCCCTGTTGCAGCTGTCTTCCGGCGAACGGGATGTGCTTTCCCTGGTGGCGAGCGGTGATCTCAACTATCGCGAAATCGGCGAGATGATCGGCATCACCGAAGCCAATGTCAAAGTCCGGGTCCACCGGGCACGGGTGAAACTCAAAAACCTCATGAAGAAGGAACAGCATGACGGAAGAACTCATCAGCCAGTATATCGATGACGCGCTCGACTTCGACGACAAGATCGTTTTCGTCGAAAGAATCCATGACAGCGAGCGATACAAGGACGACACCGTCGAACTGTTGACCCAGGAAAAAGCGCTGCGAGCCGCGGCCTGGGATTATGTGCCGGAGGTCGTTTTCCCGCAGAAGGCCAATAAGGCGCTATGGATGCGGCGGCCTTTGGCGGTTGCGGCAAGTGCTCTCGCCGCTGCGGCCCTGATGTTCTTTTTTTTCTGGCCGCCAGTCTCCATCGAACCGCCGGACCGAAAAGTCGCCCACAGGTTTGTGGTCTTCGAGCCCGATGTCGAGACGGTCGCCATCATCGGCACCTTCAACAACTGGCAGGTGCTGCCTATGATAAAAACCGGAAGGGAGGGATATTGGGAGATATCCCTTGAATTGGCGCCGGGAGAACATCGTTACAGTTTTCTTCTGGACGACAGCCGGCGGATGGCGGACCCGACAGTCCATATTCGCGAAAAGGATGATTTCGGCAGTGAAAATTCTGTGTTGGAAGTGAGGACATGAATACAAGGGCGCTGCCCCTTCTGACGCTGATAGCTTGCCTGCTGCTGGCAAGCGGGTGTGCGTCCCATTACATCCGCCAAGACGACGGGCGCACCGATTTTTACCTGCGTTGTTCGAAGGCGCGCGAGGTGGCATTGGCAACATCCCTGGATGGATTCACACCGCGTCCGGCGCACCGTGCCGGTGCGGGTACCTGGGTGGTGTCGATTAAGGAAAACCGTGACTTCAGCTACTTCTACCTGGTGGACGGGAAGGTCTTGAGACCGGAATGCCGGATGATCGAGCCGGATGACTTTGGGGGGACCAACTGTGTTTACTTCAATAATCCGTAACCTTTGGCCGGTGGATGCGTTTAAGAGGAAAAACGATTCAAAAAAGGAGCTTCTACCATGAAAAACGCGTCCATTGGGTTTCTTTTACTGGCCTTCGTTGTGCTCGCCGTGCCTGTTGCGGCCGACGAGGTGGATGACGGTTTGCCCATGACGGTAAACGAACGGATTAGAACGCAAACCCGGGAGATGATTCAGGTCGGCGTTCCGGCAGACGATGCGGTTGAAATGACCCGTCGTATGGTTCAGCATCGGTTCCGAAACGAGCTCGCCCTTCAGGCACAGCAAGAGGTGATCGATGCCTGCCGCAAAGGATTGCCCTACGGGCCGATTCTAAACAAGCTGCAAGAGGGCCTTGCCAAACAAATTCCCCCGGAAGATGTTGTGCCAGCCATGCGCGTCGTTCGTGAACGCTATGAATATACTTACCGGCATGCCAACCAGGTAACGAAGAATAGGGCCGCGATAGAGGCCCTGGGAGAAGCCCAGGCCCAAGGGCTCGCGGCCGGCTTGGAAATTCGGGACATGGAGCGGATCAACGCCCGCGTCATGGAACGGATCCGATTGAAGACCTGTGACGATTGTCCAAGACTGGCCCTGGAAAGCGCGTTGACCACCCGTGACATGGCCCGTCTGGGTGTGGATTCCCCCACGACTGGCGATGTGGTGTCTATGGCGCTGGAGAAAGGCTACGATAGTCCCCGCATGGTTCGCATGCGACACCAGTTCCGCTCGCGCCTGAATCAAGAGGAGCCCCAGGGGATGGCCAATCGATACGCTCATGCCTTCCGCAACGGGCAGGACCCCGTGGAGGATGAAAGCGGCCTCGGTGGTTTTGCCGGCGGTCAACGGATCCAGGGAGGCGCTAGCGGTTCCGGCGGATCGGGTGGTTCCGGTGGCGGATCGGGCGGCCGAGGCAAATAGGACGGGGCGCGGGGGCGCATCCGACGCCAAATACGCTTCCCCGCTTAAGGCATGATTGGACGGTCCTCTACAAAAATGAGTTGGCCGGATTCAAGGTGCCCGGGAATGTTGTTTTCACGGAGGCCCTGCTGAAAACCATTACCGGCAAAATTTTAAAACGCGATATGCGGCAAACCTACGCGGATTTGTCCAAATACAAGGATGGGCCGCTGAAACCAAAAAAACGTCTCACGCAAAGCCGCCAGGCACGCCATACGCAATGATGACGCCGTCGCCTGTTGGCGTCTTTGTGTGAGACAGAGTGGATTGCCCCTGGCCCCGGCCGTATTTTTCAAGAGAATCGATGGATTCTCAATAGGCAACAGGTTTTTCCCGCCGAAAATCATCGTACACTATCGTACCCCACCCATCAGCAAAAATACCCTTCCCATACTAAATAATAGTATATACCTATGAAAAAAACCCTATTTATCTCATGTTGCCAGGTGCCATTTCGTCGCTAACTTATCCTGTAAGAAGGAAAGCAAACTCGAACCAAACAACATACGAGGAGAAACACCATGGCGAATAATAACACGCAAGACTACTGGGACGACATAGACGAAGGCCACGTGGATACACGTCATTTCAATCACGAGTGCGAGAACCCCGATCCCCACCTGGGCTGCAATCTGGGAATCGACGTAGCAGGCTGACCCTGCAGGAGGTGACCATGATAGGAACCATACTGACCATCGCGATCCTTGGCTACTACATCAACAGTTGTGTAACGAACGTCAACACGAATGCGACCTGCAAGGTCTGAGAAAACGGCAGAGCTTCAATATCAAGGCACTGATTGGCATGACCCGCTGAACTGACCTGAGTCGCCTTGTGGAAATAGCATCGATCCTGGCAAAAGGATGAAACAGGCAGAGCCTCTTTGAGGCTCTGCCTTTTTTGTGGTCTTGGCACCGCTTGCAAGCGCCGGCTAAACCATTTTCCCATCACACCGGAAGCCACCAATCAGGCCGGGATGGTCGACGCTTCGATTCTAACCCTCCGGATTAAACAGGCGCCTCTTGCGGGGTCAGCACTGGCATTACCAGAATGATGCGATTCTTTTCTGATCGGCATGAACCTTTTGGGTGGTCGGGGCAACCTATGGGGTAATTTCAGATGGCTTTTTCAGACAAACCGGAGATACCCCGCGCTATGGTTGACCATGACATGAAAAACCCGACAACGCTACGCCATCTCCTCACGTGCAACCGCAATGATGCCCAACCGGAAGCGGCTTGTTTTCAAAAACGGCTGGCGGCAACCATCATCAGGGACTTTCAAAGCGCGGTGCGGCTGGTGCGCGACCATTTTCCTCGTTATCTGGATCGCCTTTCCGGCGATCAGCTATTCCGGATCGGTGTGGCCTTCTTCCAGCAGGCCGACGTAGAAAAAGCGCGCTACTGCCTGGAATTGGCGGCCGGCAAGGAGGGCTCCTGGCAGCACAAGGCCATGCTGCTGGTGAGTCGAACATATGAGGCCGTCGGCAATGACCAACGCGCCATCACCGTTATCCAGGACCTTCTGGATCAGCAACCGGAGAAAACTTTCCGCCAGCAGGCCCTTAAAAGACTGATGACGCTTCAGTCCCAGGGCGGCAACCCGCTGTCAATGACGGATACGGTCTAAAGGTCTGCCGTCTTGACCGGAAGGCACCCAAGGGGTGTATACCATCCAAGGCGCCATCTGATTGTTAGCAGCCGCCCGTTAAAATGGCCGGCGGTTGAGGGCCCTTCCATAAGCCCATCAATGGGTGTATGAAGGAAAAGTTCTTTTGACGATCTTATCACCGTCATCGGAGTGGGCGCCGCAGCCCCATTCCCTGACATGCCTTCCACAACAGGGTTCACATGAATACCTCCCCTAACGGCGCAGGGCGCATACACATGGATGCGGCGGTGGCGGGGCCCTTGTTTATGCTGGCTTCCGCGCTGCTCTATACGCTGCTCAATCTCCAGGTCAAACTCCTGGGACCGGCGTTTTCAGCCTGGGACATCGGGTTTTACCGTTTTGCCGGCGGCATTCTGGTACTGGTGGCGGTTTTCGGTCGCCGGCGCAACCCGTTCCGGGGACACAATACGCGCCTGCTCCTCATCCGGGGCGGCACCGGCTCCATCGCTTTTATCTGTATGGTAACAGCCATTCAACGGCTGCCGATCTCCACGGCGCTGGTGATCTTTTACTCCTTTCCGGCGTTTTCGGCCGTGTTTTCCTATTTTATCTATGGGGAGCGCGTCGGCAAACTCGAAATCGTATGCATCGTCGGCGTGTTGGCCGGCGTGGGTATCCTTTTCGACTTCCAGCCCGGCGGTGAACTGCTCGGCCAGGTCATCGCCCTCATCGGCGGCGCTTTCGCGGGGTTGACGGTAACCCTGATCCGCACGCTCCGGGAGCAGAACGGCCCGGTCATTATTTATCTCTATCTCTGTACTATGGGCTTTTTCGTGACGGCGCCCATGTTCGCCCTGCAGCCGACCTTGCCGTCGACGCCGACGGAATGGGCCATGATTCCTGGCATCGTTTTCACCTCGGTGACGGCGCAGCTCCTGATGAACCAGGGGTTTTTCTATTGCCGGGGTTGGGAAGGGGGCGTGTTCATGTCCAGTGAAGTCATCTTCACCGCGATTGTCGGCATTGCCTTTATGGGCGATCCGGCCTCCTGGCGGTTCTGGGCCGGCGGTGTTGCGGTTCTCACCAGTATCGTGGCGCTCAACCGGCTGAAAGCGATTGCCGTCCCGGTTGCAATGACGCCGGGTTCAGATAGCGCCGGGCTCGTGGCAAAAGGACGGTCCGGCGATTGATCCAGGGGATTGCGGTTTAACCTCCCGACAATTCCAAAGCTGTTTTCAACCGGTTTCATATCTTGGAGGTGGTCGTGAGGAAAACGCACAAAATACCCCTGTTTCCCCTGGGGCTGGTTCTGCTGCCGGACATGATGTTGCCGCTGCACATTTTCGAAGAGCGCTACAAAGCGATGGTATCGGCGTGTCTGGCGAACGACAGGCCGTTCGGCATCGTGCTGTTCGACGGGGGGGCCATCCGTTCGGTCGGTTGCATGGCCAGGATCACGGAGGTTCTAAAGCGATACGATGACGGCCGTATGGATATCATGACCCGTGGTGGCGAACGGTTTGTCATCCGGGAACTGATCGAAGAACAGGCCTATATGGAAGCCCGGGTTTTCTTCTTCGACGATGGGGAGGACACCCCGGGAGATGACCTGGCGGACGTCGTTGACGCTGCCGGACATTTGCTCAAGGAGGTCGCCGGCATCGATGCCGATTTCGATGTGTCGACCCTCGACGGTCACATCCCGCCGAAACAGCTTTCATTTGCCATCGCGGCCCTGGAAGGTTTCGCCCCCGCTGAACGCCAGGGCTTTCTGGAAATGACATCTTCTTCCGAGAGGCTGAAGAAGTGTGTCCAGGCGCTCTCCCGCATCGTGGCCCGCAACCGATTGACCCGCGAGATCCAGCAGATGATCGGCGGCAACGGCCACCCCCCTGAAAGTATTCTGAGAGAACTCGGGGACCGGAGAAATATATGAAACGGGTTGCTCTAAAGACAAGACCCCGCACGGGGACTTTGTCTTTTAACGATGCTTTCTCTTCTTCTTTTTCCCTTTGTTATTCTCCCAGGCTTCCTGCTCCCGTATAAGGGCTTCAGCGCTCGTTGCCTCGGACGCGCTTTCAATGGCACGGGCGTAGTCTTTCTTGCTGATTTTAATTTCTTCGATGGGCTTCTTCACGAGCGCCTGAACAACGGCAAGCCGCTCTTTTTCTTCGCTGCTGCAAAAGGATATGGCGACACCCTTGTTGAATCCCCGCCCGGTCCGGCCGATCCGGTGAACATAGGTTTCGGGTTCGACCGGCATATCATAGTTGATCACATAGTGAATATCCGGGATGTCGATTCCCCGGGCGCTCACATCCGTGGCAATGAGCACATTGGCTTCGCCCCCTTTGAAGCCCTGCATCACCTGGGATCGATGGGTCTGATCCTTTTCGCCGTGAATGGCTAAAACAGCAATTCCGGCGCGCGCCATGGCCTTGGCCACTCTTTCGGCGCGGACGCGCGTGCGCACAAAGACCATCATTCGGCTGTCCGGGTTTTCATTGATAAACCGCTCCAGGAAAAACCGTTTGTCATCCATGTCAACGAACATCACAAAATGGGAGATGTTTTTCGACACCGGGTCTTCCGGTGAAATCTGGATGCGGATGGCCGTGCTTTTGACTTGGGAGTAGGCCAGTTTCTTGATGGTTTTATCGATGGTCGCGGAGAAAAAGAGGGTCTGGTGCTTGCCGGGCAGCATCTTTTTGACCGATTTGATGTCGTTGATAAATCCCTTGTCCAGCATCCGGTCGGCCTCGTCCAGCACGAGGGTGTGAATGCCCTTGATCTTGATATAGCCCTGGCTGATCAGATCGAACATGCGCCCCGGCGTGGCAATCAGGATATCGATGCCGTCCTGCAGTTTTTTAATTTGGGCATCCTGCTCCACGCCGCCGTAAACGACGTAGCTTTTAACCTTGGTGTGCCGCGACAGTTGGACGAAGACATCGTTGATCTGCATGGCCAGCTCCCGGGTGGGAACCATCACGAGGCACTTTATACCCACCGCCCGTTTGCTGCTTTTAAAGCTGTGAATGCGATCGATCACCGGAATCGCAAACGCAAGGGTTTTGCCGGTGCCCGTCTGGGCAATGGCCAGCACATCCTCGCCTTTCAGAATCGACGGAATGGATTTGAACTGAATATCCGTGGGCTTTTTAAAGCCAAGTCCGGCCAGGTTTTTCTTAATATCTTCCGAAATAGCGTATTTTTCGAATTTCATGACACCTCAACCTTTAAAAACGGTTTGTTTGCCCACGCTATACCCCTTACCGAGGCGATAGACAAATCATCTTTCGGGATGGGGCCAGGAGGCCCTGCATCGGGTCGATTGTCCCTGACCCGTGCCGCGGCTGGTGCCATCTGTTTTTCCGCGCCATTCTTTCCTTTTTTACCTACTGGTTGGGTAAACAAACTCCCAGTTGGCTGATTGCCACTGTCGTGCGTCCATGGCGTAAGGCAAAATAAATAGTAAAAACAATAGATTATAAAATATTGGGCGGTGGCTTGCCTTGGCCCGTTTCTTGATAAGGTGTTTAATAACGGCCTGCACCGTGTATGGGAATCGGGAAATGCTCCGGCGGCGATTACGTTCGTGGCGGGGCACCCATTCGGATGTTGGGCAGTTCACGACATCGCACGACGTCGAAAATGGCGATCTTTCATTGCTGTATCAGGAATCGCGGGGGGATGGTGGCAAGAGGAATCGGTATCCTGGTCTTTGGGGCGGCGCTGCTGGCCTGCCTGTTCACAGGCGCGTCGGCAGGGGATTGGCAGCATGAAACGGCGCGGCAACTGGAGCAGCAGTTGCAGCCGCCGTTGGTTGGCGATACGCCGAACGGCCCTGACCGGCACTTTGACTGCTATCGTGCGGTGGTTCGGTTTTACGCCTATCGCGACTATAAACCGGCCTGGGTGGACCAGTTCGGCCTTTTGCCGGAGGGGGCCATGGCCCTGGCGGCGGTGAAACAGGCCGGCAACCAGGGATTGCGTTACGCGGATTACCGCAACCCCTGGCTGGACGATCTGCTGGATGGTGTGACCACCAGGCCGGTCATCATCGGCCCGGCTTTTAAAGGAAAACAAGTCCAGCTCGATCTGGTCGTGACCGAGATGGTGTTGCGCTACGCCCGGCACCGCACCATGGGGCGCATCGATCCGGCGATGATCACCCAAGGTGTGGCGACGGAAAAAGCACCCGCCCGGGATCTGGCGGTGGCACTGGCGGAATCGTTGGAAAACGGCCGACTGGACGATTTTTTTGCGCAACTGGGACCGCAGCATGCAGCTTACCGGGCCCTGCAAAAAAGCCTGCCGCGCCACCAGCGAATCAAAGCGGCCGGAGGCTGGTCGGTCATCGATGATGGCCCGCCGCTGGAACATGGTGATTGCGGCGTGCGGGTGGCGCAGTTACGGAGCCGTTTGGGCGTCTCCGGCAATGTCCAGCGCGCTGCCGCGTTAAAGGCCGCTTGCTTCGACGATCGCCTCGCGACGGCCGTGGCCGGGTTTCAACGCCGCCACGGATTGACGGCCGACGGGGTTGTGGGCGAACGCACCCTGGCCGCCCTGAATGTTCCGGTGGAGCAGCGTATCCGCCAGATCCAGGTGAATCTGGAGCGTTGGCGCTGGATGCCCGAAGACCTCGGATCCCGCTACGTGCTGGTCAACATTCCCGGCTTCCAGATGCAGGTGGTCGAGGCGGGGCAGGTGGTTAAAACCATGCGCACCATTGTGGGGCAAAAACGCCGCCCGACGCCGGTGCTTTCCAGCAAAATTACCTATCTCGAAATCAACCCCTACTGGTATGTGCCCTCCAAAATCGCCCGCGAGGACCTGCTGCCCAAAATTCAGGAAAACCCCTCTTATCTGGTGCGCCAGAATTTTCGTGTTTTTGACAGTTGGGACAAAGATGCCCGGGAACTCAATCCCTTCACCATCAACTGGGCATCCCTCAGCCAAGACCATTTTCCGTTTCGACTGCGCCAGGAACCCGCGGCCCACAACGCCCTGGGACGGGTGAAGTTCATGTTCCCCAACGAGATGAGTGTCTACATCCACGATACCCCCTCCAAAAGCCTTTTCAAGCGGTCGTCCCGGCCTTTTTCGTCCGGCTGTGTGCGTGTGGAAGCCCCCCTGGAATTGGTGGCCCTCCTTTTGCGGCATCAGGATTGGGACCAGGCCCGTTTGTCGGAAGCGGTGGATTCCAACCAGCGGCAGGTGGTCATCCTGGACGACCCCATGCCCGTCCATCTGGTCTATTTGACGGCCTGGGTGGCCGCCGGCGGGGAGACCCATTTTCGGGAAGACATTTACGGGCACGACCAAACCCTGCTCAGCGCCCTGAACGAAAGCACGGCCACGCCGCTGGCCCGCGGTAATGTCATACCCTATCCAGTCTATTGGGGGCGATTGTAGGGTGCCCTTTCTTGGGCCCGATACCATCGATTCCCATCCATCTGCGGATGACAAACGTCAATCGTTAAAACTCCGGAGGGAAAAATGAAACGCTTGATTTCAGTGATTGTGTTGGCTGTTATGGTTGGGTGTGCCCCGTCCTATCCCAGCCTCAGCCAGATTGACCGGTACGATTCCACTGACCAGGAAATCCTCTACGGCATGCTCGAAACGCTGCAGCGCACCTTGAATGAGCGGGATGTCGAAGGGTGGTTCGCGCTCTATGCGGATGATGCCGTCATCACCTACACCAAAAATCGTCCCACCCCGAAGCAGGCGGTCATGGACGACGTTCGGCAACAGGACTTGAGCACCTGGAATTTCACCATTACCGACATCAAAATCGTCAGCACCGAAATCGATACCGAAACGGCGAAAATTAAAACGATTTTGCGCATGAAGACCGGCAATGCCACCCGAAACCATCCGGAAACCTATTATTTTGCCAAAACAGACGGGAAGTGGCTGATTACCAAAGAGACGAACCCTTGAGGTTAAGCGCTTCTCATCGGGTTCCTGAACCACGGCGATTGCGGCACGCGGCATTGGGCGCGTCTTGAACGGGGCAGGTGCCAACATCCCCGGACATCTTCGATGGTCCGTCCTAAGGCCCCTAGCCGCCTTCGACGGGGGAAAAGAACACCAGGTCATCCATTTCCTGGAGGACCTGATCCAGCCGGGCCGGGCGTCCGTTGACAAAGGTGAGCAGCGTGACCTGCTGGACGGCGGGAACCTTCAGTTGATCGAGCACCCTTTCGACCGTGGTGTCCGCATCCACCGTCAGCGTGCCGCCTTCCGGCAGATGGGCGGTGTAGCAACGGAAAGCGTGATGGCCGCGGGCCTTGATGCGCATCTTATGAATCCATAACCTTGATGTCGGCCGCCGCAACGAAAGGGGCTTCCGTGAGTTCGGTCAATCGGGTAAGATCGATTTCAGGTGCGATTTCCTGCAGGGTCAGGACACCCTCGATAAAACGGAAGACGCCAAGCTCGGTGATGACAAAATCGGCTTCGTGGAATCCGGTTATCGGAAGGGAGCAAGCCTTGACAAGTTTGGGGCGCCCGTCGCTTCCGTTATGCCGCATGGCCACGACGACCTGTTTGGCGCCGGATACCAGGTCCATCGCCCCGCCGACACCCAACTGACGGCCATTGGGAATGATCCAGTTGGCAATATTGCCCGTTTGATCGACTTCAAAGGCGCCAATCACCGTTGCATCGACGTGACCGCCCCGTATCATGCCGAAGGAGGCGGCACTGTCGAAATAGCTGCAGCCCGGGGTTTCCGTTACCGGCTCGCGACCGGCGTTGATCAAACGGCTGTCCGCTTCACCCTCGGCCGCTTTGGGTCCGACGCCCATCATGCCGTTTTCGGCCTGGATGAAGATCCGATCGCTCCGGATGAAATTGGCCACCATGGTCGGGATACCGACCCCCAGATTGATAATCATGGTCCGGTCGCGTCCCATGAATTCCGAGGCAATCCGTCTGGCAATCCTTGCGCGGGCGATGTCGCCGGGGACAATCTCCTTCATTTCTCCCCCTTCTTGATGATCATGTTGACAAAGAGATGCGGTGTAACGACGCATTCGGGATCCAGACTGCCCACCGGAACGATGTCGTCGACCTCGGCGATGGTGAGGGTGGCGGCCATGGCCATCAACGGATTGAAATTACGCGCGGTTTTGTAATAGACGAGGTTGCCCAGTTCATCGGCCTTGTAGGCCTTGATCAAGGCCACGTCGGCATGGATAGCGTGCTCGAGTACATGGGGCCGGCCATTGAAATCGCGGGTTTCCTTATCTTTGCCCAGCACGGTGCCGGCGGCCGTCGGCGTGAAAAAGGCCGCGATGCCAACACCGGCCGCCCGAATCGCTTCCGCAAATGAGCCCTGGGGAACCAGGCAGACATCGATTTCACCGGCATTGTAGGCGCGGGCCACATCGGGATTCCAGTTATAGTAGTTTCCGATCAGGGCCTTGATCTGGCCATTGGCCAGAAATTTCCCCAGCCCTATGCCGGGCGATCCCAGATCGTTGGAGATGATCGTCAAATCCTTGAGATCACTTGCCGTCATGGTCTCCACAAGATTTTCGGGGTATCCGGCGTTGCCGAAGCTCCCCACCATGATCCGGTCACCTGAGCGAATGGCGGCCACAGCGTCTTTCACGGATACGATTTTGGATGTATCAGGCATGGCAGCGTCCTTTTTTGATATGGATACACAGCGTATAGGAATAGGGGGCTTAGCAGAACCTGTGCCAATGTTGCTGGAGCGGGAACCGTGGCGGTATTCAGGTGGAAGCCTGAGGGATCGTCCCCGTTGGACAGGCGGGGCACTTCAGGTGGATTGCCGGATTCGAGATGAATTTCCGGGTCTCGGGTGTCCTAATCATCCCAATTGCAGGGTGTTCTCCAGAAACCCGCAGATGGATTTGCCCCGGTCCGTAAGCGTGGTTCCCTGCTTGGTGGCACCCACCTCAACCAGGCCGTGTCGTTTAAGGTGTCTCAAGATGGTTTTCATGCGACCTTCGGTAATCAGGATTTGGCGGGCCTGAAGGGTCTGGCAGAGGGTGTTCCTTCCCGTCACCTGCCCTGCGCGACTGTCCAGTATCCGAAGCAGCCGGCACAGGACATAGCGATCCAGGTGGGCGGCTTCCAGCCGGGCCAGCAGCGGACCGAAGTCTTCCGGTGTGGTTCCGATCGACGGTGTTTGGCGGTGGGGAAGGCACTGCCTCAGGTTTTCCGGCAGATGGGTTCGTTCGATGGTGGTATTGCCCCGGGAGGAAATGAAGGCGTATTCGGCGGTGTTGATGAGTTCGCGAATGTTGCCGGGCCAGTCGTATGCGGTCAGAGCGGCCTTGGCAGAAGGGGTGATGGTTTTTTTGACCTTGTAGGTCTGGTCGAGATAGCGTCCGACGATATGGAGAATATCGGCGGGGCGCTCCCGCAACGGTGGAATGGAAAGCGGCAAGGTGTTCAACCGGTAATAGAGATCTTTGCGAAAGCGCCCCTTTTCCATCGCCAGCCGCAAATCGGTATTGGTGGCGGATATGACCCGGACATCGACCGGAACGATTTTGGCGCCGCCCACTTTCATGACTTCCCGTTCCTGCAGCACCCGGAGCAGGCGTGACTGGACCGAGGGGGAGGCGTCGCCAATTTCGTCGAGGAAGATGGTGCCGCCATGGGCCTGCTCGAAAAGGCCGGTTTTGCCGCCCTTTTTGGCGCCGGTAAAGGCGCCCTCGACATAGCCGAAAAGTTCGCTTTCAATCAAACTTTCCGAAATGCCGGCAAAATTGACCGCCACAAAGGGGCCTTCGCGACGCATGGAATTGCGGTGAATGGCGTGGGCGAATATTTCTTTACCGGTGCCGCTTTCGCCGGTGATAATGATATTGCGTTCCGTCTGGGCAAAGCGACCGGCCATTTCGGTGAGATCGACCAGCTTCTCGCTTTCGCCCCAGATGTCCTTGAAGTCGTATTTGGTGACATGGCCCCTGGCGGTCAGTTTGGCGCGGACATCTTTTTCCAGCCGCTGGATGCGGGCTATTTCGCGGAAGGTATAGATATAATTGTCTGCCTGGGCGCCGATCACCGGAATCTTGCTGACGATCATCTGCTTTCCCCGGTAGTTGTATATCCCGGCTGATTTCCCTTCCGGGTTTGTTTCCTCGATCAGGTCGGCGACCTTCTCAAAATCCTTGACGGCTTCGTGGAACTTCGACTGCAGCAGTTTGGTCTCGTCGCGGCCGAGGAAGCGTGCCACGGATTTATTGGCCAGGTTGATCCGTCCGTATTGGTTGACGGATATGACGCCGTCGTCGAACTCGTTTAAAATGACTTCGTTGCGTTTGCGCAGCAGCCGTGCCTGGACCAGCGCTTCCGCGAGCTTGCGGCTCGATTCCATCAGAAAGAAATGGTAGTTGTTGGCATAGTTCTCAAGGTATTCCTGGTCCAGGTTCAGCGCCAGAAGCAATTCCGAAAAGGACTTGATACTGATCAGACGGGGTCCGATGTCGATGACGGTGTCGATCCCGGCCGGACAAAGATGGGTCATACCGGGTGAAATGGCCGTCTGGATAGCCGCCAGATCGATGTGCGCTTCACGCCCTTTCCAGAAAGGCACATAGTTCAGATGCGTGATGCCCAGATCTTTCAGTGATTTGAGCGTTTCCTCGGCGGCATAGCGGGGATGGTTGACCACCAGAACGGTGGTGCCCTTGGGCAGCATGAGGACTTTTTCCAGGTTGTAGCCAGTGATGATGCGTTGCGGCGCGAAAAGCGGACGGCCGGGGAAGGACTTGCGGGCCAGGGGCAGCATGTTCTCCCCCGAGGTCATGATAAGATCGTATTCCGGAAGGCCGGCGATTTCGTTGATGCAGGCACCGCTTACGGTTACCTCGCTTCCGATGATATTGTGGATGGTATTGCACAGGAATTTATTGACCCCTTTGTCCAGCGACAATATCAGCAGCCTTTTGTGAGCCGTATTCATCGAACCTCGCAATATTAGGATAAAATAAGGCCGATCAATATCCCAATCCGCCTAAATAAATCAAGTTCGAAAACAAACGCGGTCCTCGTGCCAATCCTTTTCCCACTGTTTCGCCCCTGCCGGCGTGCGGGCCGTTCGGGTGTGGGCATGTGAAAGACGTGCTGGCATAACTATTGCGAAGCGCCTGTCCATGGAGCGTCACATGGGCGGGACGCAAGGATACGGTTCCGAATTCGAGGAATAAAGCGCATGCAAGGACAACACGAGTTACCGGGTTTTGTTTTTCCAAGGCAATTGTCTTCACGGCTGGCCACGGCCGTGGCGGCCCGTGACTGCTGGATCGAAGATGCCGACGGCCATCGCCTTCTGGATGCCTCCGGCGGTCCCCTGGTGGTGAATGTCGGCCATGGCCGCCCCGAGGTTGCCCGAGCGGTTCACGACCAGATCCTGCAATGCGACTATGTTCATCCCACCATGTTTACGGGCGCGCCCGTGGAGACCCTGGCGGCGACCCTGGCCCGTCTCGCACCGGAGGGTATCGAGCGGTTCTATTTCATGAGCAGCGGTTCCGAGGCCATTGAGACTGCAATCAAAATGGCCCGGCAGGTTCACCTGGCCCAGGGGGCTCCCCAGCGGTTCCGCTTGATTTCCCGCTGGAAGTCCTACCACGGGTTGACCTTGGGCGCTCTCTCGGCCACCGGGCGGACGGCCTTTCGCCAGGCCTTTACCCCCATGCTGCCCGAAACAGCGCATATCGACCCGCCCTACTGCTATCGTTGCGCTTTCGGGAAGACGTATCCGGACTGCCGGCTTCGTTGTGCCGATGCTCTGGAGGAGATGATTCAAAATCTGGGACCGGAGACGGTCTCGGCGTTTTTGGCGGAAACGGTTTCCGGCGCCACCATTGCCGCGGCGGTGCCGCCCCCCGGCTACTGGCGAAGAATTCGCGAGATCTGCGACCGCTATGGGGTTCTGCTGATCCTCGACGAGGTTTTTTGTGGTTTTGGCCGCACCGGCCGCTGGTTCGCCGCGGAGCATTATGATGTGGTGCCCGATCTCGTTACCATGGGGAAAGGGCTTTCGGGCGGTGCCATCGGGCTGTCGGCCGTCGGCATCCAGCAGCGCCATTTTGACCGGATTCGCAGCGGCCCGGGGGTATTCATGCACGGCGGCACCTTTTCTCATCATCAGGTCGCCTGCGCCGCCGGCAATGCCGTGATCGCGATTATCGAGCAAGAGCAGCTGGTGGACCGCGTGGCGCGGTTGGGGCCGCAGTTGGGCGGCTGCCTGACCGACCAGCTTGCCGATCATCCCCACGTGGGCGATATTCGCGGGGTCGGTTTCATGTGGGGCGTCGAGTTTGTCCAGGACCGGGAGACGCGTCGACCCTTTCCCAGGCAGGAGCGGATCACGGAGCGGCTCTGGCAATATCTATACGATCAGGGGGTGCTGCTTTACAAGAGCACGGGCCTGGCCGGCACCGACGGCGATGCGCTGGTCATCGGCCCTCCCTTTGTCATGGCTGAAAACGATATCGAAAGGGTTGTTTCAGCGCTTAAAGCAGCCCTGCATCATGTGTTCCCCGGCTGAGGCGCCGGCACAAAGCCCCGGTGGTGCTCCATGCCGGGAGGCTGTCGGCCGGTGGAACGGTTTGAAGGAGGATGACGATGGCGGATCTTTTCGGATGGCGAGGCAAGGTCTTGCGGGTCGATCTGACGACCGGCGACATCAAAGCAGAAGCGCTCGATCCCGCGGTGGCCCGGAATTATATCGGCGGCCGCGGGCTGGGTATTCACACCATGCTGGCGGAAATGGATCCCGGCTGCGATCCCCTGGGCGCTGAAAACCTGTTGATCATGGCGACAGGCCCCCTTACGGGCACCAGTGCACCCACCGGTGCCCGCTACATGGTGATGACCAAGTCGCCGTTGACCGGGGCGGTGACCTGCTCCAATTCCGGTGGAAAATTTCCGGCTACCTTAAAAAAAGCCGGAATCGACATGATCGTTTTTGACGGAAGGTCGCCGGAACCGGTGTATCTATGGATCGACCGGGGAAAGGCCGAACTGCGGCCGGCAGACCACCTGTGGGGCAAGGATGTTCATGCGACGGATGCTGCCTTGCACATCGAAACCCACCCCGATGTGCGCGTGGCGTGTATCGGGCCGGCCGGTGAAAACGGGGTCCTTTTTGCCAGCATCATGAACGACAAAGACCGGGCGGCGGGGCGTTCGGGCGTGGGAGCGGTCATGGGCGCCAAACATCTCAAAGCCGTGGCCGTGCGCGGCGATTCGCCGGTTCCCCTGTGGGACAAGGACGCTTTCCGGGCCAGCGTCAAGAAAGCCAACAAACGGTTCACCGACGGCCTTCAGGGCCAGCCCTCGGGGCTTCGTCTATACGGCACGGCCGCCACCATTACCGGTACCCAGACCGTGGGGGCGCTCCCCACCCGGAATTTCCAGCAGGGCACTTTTGAAAAGTGGGAAGCCATCAACGGCCAGACCCTGAGTGAAAAATACCTGACGAGCCCGAAAGCCTGTCATTCCTGTCCCATCGCCTGCGGCCGCGCCACCAAGGTCGACGACCCCGGCTACGAGGGCGAGGGCGAAGGCCCGGAGTATGAAACCATATATGCCATGGGTTCCAATTGCGGGATCGACCACCTGGGTGCCCTGACCAAGGCCAATTATATCTGCAATGAGCAAGGCATGGATACCATCACCATGGGCAGCACCATCGCCTGCGCGATGGAGATGTGTGAAAAGGGCTATATCCCCGAGAATGAGGTCGGCATCGGCCGCCCGTTGCGGTTCGGCGATGCCGACGCCCTGGTCGAACTGACCCTCCTGACGGCCCAGCGTCGCGGTTTCGGACGCTGGCTGGCGGAAGGCAGCCTGCGTCTGGCCACGCGTTACGGGCACCCCGAGCTGGCAATCGTCGCCAAGGGGCAGGAGTTTGCCGGCTACGATCCCCGCGGTGAACAGGGCATGGGACTGGCCTATGCCACCTCGCCCATCGGGGCTTCCCACATGCGGGGCGATCCCGCCTACATCGAAATCCTGGGCGTACCCAAGCTTATCGACCCGCTGCAACGGGAAGGAAAAGCCAAACTGGTCATGGACTGGCAGAACCATTTTGCCGTCATCGATGCCGCCGGTCTTTGCGTCTTTTTCTCGGTGCGCAATCTCATGACGGCAGATGAAGCAATCCGGCCGGAGGGCATCCTGGAACTGGTCAATGCCGCGACGGGATCCGATTACACGCTGGATGAGCTGTCGGCGGCCGGCGAGCGGATCTGGAATGCCGAGCGGCTGTTTCTTATCCGGGCCGGCTTTTCCGCCAAAGACGATACCCTGCCGGACCGCATCCTCAAGGAGCCGCTGCCTGACGGACCGGCGAAAGGCATGGTCTGCCGACTGGATGAAATGCTTGGTGAGTATTACCGGCTGCGGGGCTGGGATGAAAACGGTGTTCCCGGGCCGGAAAAATTGGAGGCCCTGGGGTTGCTTTGATGAAGGACCGCAAGCCATGCGCTTGACAGAGCGCTGAATGACCGTGGATGTCGCTGGACTAACCCCAAAGAGGAGGAAAAAAATGCGAAAAATCAGTTGGTTATTGGTTTTAACGGTTGCCCTGTCGCTCTTGGCAATCGGCCCGGCCTGGTCTTCGGACACCATCAAAGTGGGTGTTGTCGGCCCCCGTACCGGCGGGGCCGCCGCTACCGGCAAGGCCTTCGAAGAAGGCATCCAGCTGGCGACCGACTATGTCAACGCCAAGGGCGGGGTTTTGAACAAGAAACTGGAGATCGTTTTCGAGGACACGGCTGGCGCACCTGACAAGGCGGCCAGCGGATTTGAGCGATTGGCTACCCGGGACAAGGTTGTCATGGTTTTGGGCGAGAGTCACTCCTCGGCCGCCCTGGCCGAGATTGAAGTGGCCAACCGGCTCGGGATCCCATTCATGGTGGTGGAAGCCTGGGCCGATCCCATCACTGCCAAGAACTACCGCTATGTCTTCCGTGCCGGCCCTTCCAACTCCGGCGTGGTCAATGACACCATCGCCAAATGGGTGGCGGCCGAACAATTCAAGAAAGTGGCCATCGTTGCGGAAAATACCGACTGGGGTCTGGGCATTGCCGAGCTAACTGAAAAAGCAATGGACAAAGCCGGCGTGCCTTACCTGACCGTGACCACCGAACGCAAGAGCCAGGACCACTACATGGAGCTGACCAAGCTCAAGGCTTTTGATCCGGATGCCGTTCTGGCCTTTGTCTACGGTACGGGCTTGCACTATTTCGTGGCCCAAGCCGGCGAAGTCGGACTCACTCCCAAGGCCATCATTCTGGACGGGGCCGGGCCGCCGAGTCTCTGGCCCGATTTCTGGCCCAACGTCGGCGAGTACGGCGACCTGGAGTGCTTTGTCTCTTCCATGCACGAAAAGGTGGAACTGACCGAACTGGCCACCCAGTTCCGCAAATCCTATGTCGAGGCCTTCGGCAAGGCGCCGACCGATTATAAGTCCCGGTCCATGTTCGATGCCATCCTTATTGCCGCCGACGCCATCAATCGCGCCGGATCGGTGGATGCGGAAAAACTGGTCGAAGCCCTGGAGAAAACCGACCTGACGGTTACCCGCGGCAAGGTCACCTTCGGGACGGAAAAGGGCGGGCCCGAATACCACCACTGGATGCCGCCCATGCTGGTCATCCAATGGCAGAACAAGGAACAGGTCGTGCTCTTCCCTGCTGAAGGGGCCACCGGAAAACTCAAACGATAATAGTGCCAACGGTTCCGCCCCCTGCCGAGGGGGCGGAACAGGTCGGAACGGAGTCCCATGTTTGCCATAGCCTCAATGAACGGTATTGTCATTGGTGTCATCTACGCCCTGTCCGCCCTCGGTGTCTCGTTGGTGGTCGGCATCATGAACGTGGTGAATTTCGCCCACGGGGAATTTTATATCCTCGCCGGTTATTTTTCTTATCTGTTTGCCACCGCCCTGGGGATGAACCTGCTGGCGGCCATGACGCTGGCCGTGGCGATCGTCTTCGTTTTCGGGCTGCTGGTCGAATACACCCTGATTCGTCCCACCTACGGCGATGATTTGTATTCCCTGATTCTGACGTTCATTCTTTCCATCGTGCTGCAAAACGCCTATCTGCTCATCTTTGGACCCTATCCCAACAAGCCGCCCGGCTGGGTCAGGGGCGCCACGGACATTTTCGGCCTTTTCATGTACGGCAACCAGCGCTTGGCGGCCCTGGTGGCCGGCACCTGCGTCATCGTCTTTGTCTTTGCCATGATCAAGCTGACGTGGTTTGGCCGCATCATCCGGGCCACCTCGCAGGACCGGGGCATGGCCGAACTCAACGGGGTCAACACGACCCGGCTCAACATGCTCAGCTTCGGTCTGGGATGTGCGCTGGCGGCCGCCGCCGGGGTCATTCTGGCGCCGGTCTTTCCGGTCACCCCCACTGCCGGGGTGCCGGTGGCCCTGACCGCCTTCGTGGTGGTGGTCCTGGGCGGTATGGGGTCCCTGCGGGGGTGCATTGTCGGCGGGTTGACCCTGGGCCTGGTGGAAAACCTCGGGGCGGCCTACCTGTCCACCGGTTACAAGCACGTGTTCGGATTTATCATTCTCATCCTGGTGTTGGCCATC
Source organism: Desulfobacteraceae bacterium (assembly GCA_014237395.1). Classification (GTDB taxonomy): domain Bacteria; phylum Desulfobacterota; class Desulfobacteria; order Desulfobacterales; family UBA5852; genus JABZFP01. The sequence continues at coordinate 49,961 of JABZFP010000027.1, forward strand.
CGCCCGTCGGGTCTCTTCGGCCACAAGGAGGCCTGATTTGGCAATGTCACAGGGGGCATCGATTTTGAAAAGCAACCGGAAGAACTTCTTGTATGGTGCGGGGCTGGCCGCATTCGCCGTCTTGCCATGGATGCTGGGGGTCTACAACCAGCACGTGCTCATCGTCTGCCTGTTTTACACCATGATGGCCGCCTCGTGGAACCTGATCGCCGGGTACACGGGCCAGATTTCCTTTGGCCATGCGGCCTTTGCCGGCATTGGCGCCTACGTATCCGGCATCCTGGCCGTCAAGGCGGGACTCAACCCCTGGGTCGGTGTCGCCGCCGGCACCGTCGCGGCCGCTTTCTTCGGCTTGCTGGTGGGCCTGCTCTGCTTGCGCATGGGAGGGATTTACCTTTCCCTGACCACCCTTGGGTTCTCGGAAATTTTGCATATCATCATCAACAACGAATATGAAATCACCCGGGGGACCATGGGGCTCCAGGTGCCGGGACTGACGACCAGCTATTCCAAGATTTCCTATTTCTATATCTTCCTGGTGGGCGCCGTGATTACCCTGACCATTGTCTACAAGCTGGTTCATTCCAACGTCGGTTTGAATTTCCGGGCCGTCCAAAACGACGAACGGGCCGCGTCGGCGCTAGGTGTGGACGTGGTCCGGACCCGCCTTCTGGCGTTTACCGTTTCCAGCGCTTTGGCGGGCATGGCCGGTGCGCTCTTCGGCCACTATATGATGCTGATCACGCCGCATATCCCTTCCCTGGATCAGCAGTTCCTGGTGCTTTCCATGACGGTGATCGGTGGGCTGGGGTCGTTTGTCGGACCGGTGATCGGGGCTTTCTGCCTGGAAATCCTGTCGGAATACATCCGGGCCTGGGGTGAGTACCACGTCCTGGTATTCGGACTGGTTGCCCTGGTGGTGGCCCGGTTCGCCCCCAAGGGGCTGGTGGGGATCTACAAGGCCTGGCGGGGAAAAAAACGACCGGAGACTGCTTAACCGATGGCGAGGGAGGACGATTTGAAACTGGTTCAAGGCGTTGGCATCACAAAGAGGTTCGGCGGGGTGCAGGCCCTCTCCGATGTGGATTTCGAAGTGGAAAAGGGGACCATCGTCGGGCTCATCGGACCTAACGGTGCCGGTAAAACGACCCTGTTTAACATCGTTGCCGGGGCGATTGCGCCGAGTTCCGGCGTGGTTCGGTTTCAGGGCGAAGACATTACCGGATGGTCGGCCTACAAGGTCTGCCGGCGCGGCATTGCCCGCACCTTTCAGGTGACGCGACCTTTCGGGGAGATGACCTGCCTTGAAAACGTCGCTGTGGGAGTGGTAAACCGGCAACCCGGATGCCGTCGTTCGCAATGGACCGCCCTGGCGGCCGAGTGCCTGGAAGCCGTCGGGTTGAGGGACTTGGCCGCCACCGAGGCGCGCCATCTGAACGTGGTGCAGAAAAAAAGGTTGGAGATCGCCCGGGCCCTGGCAACACGGCCCGAACTGCTCATGCTCGACGAGGTCCTCGGGGGACTCAACTCCCAGGAGATTCAGGAGGCCGTCGCTTTCATTCAGGGGCTTCGGGACCAGAGACGGCTGACGATTCTCTGGATCGAGCATGTCATGGGGGCCATCATGCAGGCCACGGAAAAAGTGATCGTGCTGGACCAGGGGAAAATACTGACCACCGGTACACCAACCGAGGTGGTCAACGACCCCCGCGTGATCCATGCCTATTTGGGAGACTAGCATGCTCGAGGTTTCAAATATCGATGTATACCGCGGCGAGACGCAGGTGCTCTGGGATATCTCCCTGGAGGTGGCCGCCGGCGAAAGGGTGGCCATATTGGGAAGCAACGGCGCCGGAAAATCTTCTCTCATGGGGGCCATTGCCGGCATCCTGCCGCCGGCCGGAGGGAAGATCAACTTCAAAGGGGAGACGATTTCCGGCCGCAAGGCCTATGAAGTGACCCGGTTTGGCATCGCCCTGGTTCCCGAGGGCCGTCGGGTCTACAAGGAGATGTCGGTTCGGGAAAACCTCGAGATGGGCGGCTATGTCAGCCGGAAGCAGCGCCGCATCGACCAGGGAATGGAGCAGGTTTTTGCGCTCTTCCCCGTATTGAGGGATCGCCGCCACCAGGCCGGCGGCACCCTTTCCGGCGGCGAGCAGCAGATGCTGGCCATCGGCCGTGCGCTCATGAGCCGGCCTGAGCTTCTGCTGATCGATGAACTTTCCCTTGGGTTGGCCCCGCGTATCACCAAGGAGATCTACCAGGCCATTTCCGGTCTTGAATTGGAGACCACCGTGCTGCTGGTGGAGCAGAATGTGGAGATGGCCCTGAGTCATTCCCAGCGGGCCTATATCATGGAAAGCGGCCGGATTACCCGCAGCGGCCGGTCTGAAACCCTCATGGCCGATGATGACATCCGGCGCGCCTACCTGGGGCTTTGATTCGTTCTTGAACCCATTGCTCTCGCGCAAAGGCGAAAAGGAGAAGTAAAAAATGGAAGACGTGGTCATCGTTTCCGGCGTTCGGACGCCCATTGGCAGCTATATCGGCGGACTGCGAGACGTGCCGGCCTATGAACTGGCAGCACTGGTGCTGGAGGCGGCGGTCGCCAGGGCTGGCGCCGTGCCCGCCGATGTCGATGAAGTGATCATGGGGCAGTCTTACCAGAACGGAGAATCGGTCAATGTGGCCCGAATGGCCTTGCTGGCCGCGGGCTGGCCTGTCGAGGTCCCCGGCATTACATTAGACCGGCGCTGCTGTTCGGGGCTGGATGCCATCTGTTTTGGCGCCATGAAGATCATGTGCGGGCTGGCCGATATCGTGGTCACCGGCGGTGTGGAGAGCATGAGCCGCGCCGAATTCTATCTTCCCGGTGATTTCGTCAAATGGGGCATGGGGGGGCGCATCGATCCCAAATGGGGGGTGATGCCCACGGGGCACGGGTCGCTCTCCATGTGGGGACTTCCTATTTTTGACCGGATTTCCCGGGCCAGGGTGATGAGCCAGCCGGTGGAGCGCTTCGGCGAACTCAACTCCATGATGTCCTGGGCCGAGGCCGCCGCCAGGGAAGAGGGGATTGCCCGGGAGGTGGCCGATGCCTGGGCCGTGCGCAGCCACCAGAAAGCCTGCGCGGCCATCGCGGCAGGAAAATTCACGGAAGAGATTGTTCCCGTCACGGTGGCGCGGGCCAAGGGGGAACCGCTGGTGGTCGATTGCGACGAACCTCCCCGGTCGGATACGTCCGTGGAAAAGCTCGCCCGGTTGCGCACCGTCTATGCCGACGGAATCTGCACAGCCGGTAATTCGTCGACGGAAAACGACGGGGCCGCCGCTGTCGTTCTGATGTCGGCTGCCAGGGCGAAGGCCATGGGGCGCGCTCCGCTGGCAACCCTTAAATCCTTTGCCGTGGCGGCCGCCGACCCTACCTTGACCTATCCGGCGGTGCCCGCATCGGTTCAAAAGACGCTGGACCAGGCCGGCCTTACCATTGACGACATGGATCTGATCGAAATCCAGGAGGCCTTTGCCGCCCAGGTCCTGGCCGATGCCAAGCTCATGGGCTTATCTCCGGCCGATTGCGAAGAAAAAGTGAACGTCAACGGCTCCGGGATCTCTTTAGGTCATCCCATCGCGGCCACCGGCACCATGCGGCTGGTGACGCTGCTGCACGAACTCAAGCGCCGCAACGGCCGTTACGGCCTGGAGACCATCTGTGGCGGCGGCGGCCAGGGTATTGCCGCGATTGTGGAAAGAGAAAGCTGAACAGCGTCATCATGGAACGACAGCCTCGACCCGTGGGCTTCCAGCGATTTTTCCAGAAACCAGACAAACGGAGATCGCCATGACACGTATGCCCTTTTTTGTGCTTTGCTTCCTTCTGTTGCTGCCGATAAGCCTGGATGCCTCGCCGGGTGAGGGGACTCGCCATATATCCGGCAGCGGCATGGATCTTTACTTCATGGACGACAAGGTCTTCGGGACGGCCAACGGCCATCCGCTCTGGGCAATCTACAACTGCGGCGCGGACATTGTCGGGGCGATCGATATCAAGGGCACCTACCACGACCTCAATTTTAGCTATCACCGGGATGGGGATCAACTGATCACCGGCACCTTCGGGGCGATGCCCCTGGCCATGGAAAAAATCGAGAAAACCACCGACGGGCTCGTTTACCATGTCATGGCGGGTGAAACCCCACTGCGTTTTACCATTCGCTATGAGAAGCAGGAAGACGGGCACCTGGTGAACTCGATTGTCGAGGGTAACGCCGGTGAAGACCGCCCGATTCGGTTGGTCGTGGACGGCAGGCTCTGCCCCTTTGCCACCACGGGTATCATCATGATAGCCGTCGGCGCAGCGCTTGCGGGCGATTAGCGTCAACACGCATTTCAAGATGACAGGGGGCTCCCGGGCCGGTCTCCAGCGGCCGCAAAGGGCTTCGGGCGGCCGATCCCGCCACCTGGGGCAGGGCACCCCTCAAAAGCGCCTTCGCATCTCGCAACCGAATATCCTTTGCCGTTAATCCCATTGCCATCCGGTGATGGTTCCCACACGCCCCGCGTTCGGAAAATGTCCGGGTTGGGCAAACCCCCTGATGTGTATTATAGTGTAGCAGGGACTGCCATCGTTTCATTCTCCCGGATACCGGGGGCACCTGTGCCTGGGGGAGCCTTCAATGAAGATCTGCATCCAATGCGGTCAGATTGTGGCCGAGGAAGTCCATACCTGCCCGTCCTGCGGTGCCGAGGTGACGGCCGGCCGCACCGCCATCGACAACTATCGCATCCTGGAGGTTTTGCACGAAGGCTATTCCAGCACTTTGTGCAAGGCTCGGTGTGAAGGACAGGACGAGCCGGTCCTGATCCGGATTTTTACCCCGCCTTCCGGTGTTGACGCCCGCCTGGCTGAAAGACTCCAGCACGAGCTGGAAGAACTCCAAGCCCTCCCGGAAACCTATTTCGTGCGCCATCTGGCTATCAAACAGTCTGCCGAGGGGTTGTGGTATCGCATCAGTGAGTGGGTGGAGGCCTTGAATTGGGGGTCCCTTCTGGCGACGGGGCGCCTGCAGGACGCCCGCACCAGTCTGCGCCTGCTATACCGGATTGCCTCGATACTCGACGGGCTGCACCGCATCGGCCACATCATTCCCCACCTGATTCTCGACGATATTCTGGTTTATGAAGACGATGCCGGTGCGCTCAAGGTCATGATCGATTACAAGCTCTCGCGCTTTCTCGATCCGCAGCTGGATCGTCCCGGCCCGATGCTGGCCCGCCTGCTGACGCTCCACCCGGATATCGTCAACCAGCGTCCGCTGGACCACCGCAGCGATATCTGGTCCCTGGGCAAGGCCTTTGTCGAGATCCTCAGCGCCGATCCCGATGTGACCGATCTGCCGGCACAGGTGGCCAGTCTGCCCGTGCCGCCGGAGGTGCAGACCCTGATCCGGCTGATGCTCAGCGACGACCCCGACCTGCGGCCGCGTTCCATGGCCGAGGTGGCCGCCGTCCTGGGGCGGGTGAGCGATAAGGCCATCCAGGCTGCTGCGGAAAGACATGCGGAGACAACCGGCGGGACCACCCGCGCCATATTGCGGCGGGTGAACACACGATTGGGGCTGCTGGCCGTTCTGCTGGTCGTGCTGATCGCCGCAGGGGGTGTTCTTTGGTACAATCTTGGCGGTATGCGTCGGGACAGCGAGACGGCCCTGATAGCCTATGCCAACCAGTACGCCGGGTCGATAGCCTTTGTGGTGGTGGACTACTGGCTGCAGCTTGATGATCGCCCCGTGTATCGTGGCCGGTCCGAGGGAACCGCATTTCTGGCGGATCGCCAGGGCTACCTGTTGACCAATCGCCATGTGGCCTGCCCCTGGCTGGAAGATGAGCGGATGCTGGTCCTCATCGAGTTGCTGCGCGGGCGCCCGGAGAGGCTGCAGTTTGGCTATCACATGTATCTGTGGTTTGAAGGTCAGCGGGCGTTCAGCCGTCTGCCGGCCCTGTCCGACAGTGACGCGGTGGAAGATGCCTACCACATCGAATCGGCCTTCAGCTCCCGGGGGCCGCGACGGGTGAGGATTGCCGGTGTGGCCCCTTCACCGGTCGAAACACGGGAACGCGTCCGTGCGCCCCTGCGCGACGATTTTGCCGTTCTCAAAATTGACGCGATCCCTCCGGGTTTGCAGCCGCTGCCATTGGCCGATGACTTCAAGGCGGCGGCACTTCCCAAGCTGGCCCCCCTCATTACCCTGGGGTTTCCTCTGGGCAGCCGGACCCAGGCGACAACGGTCAATGTGAGCGTGACACGCGGGCACGTCCGCCGTGCTTTTGAAAGCATGTTCCAGGTGGATGCGTCGCTGTATCCCGGCAACAGTGGCGGTCCTTTTATCGATACCCGGGGCCAGGTGGTCGGCCTGGCCGCTGTGGTGGCGGTCGGTTGGGCCAGAGGGCCGGTGCCTGTGGCCACACCGCTTTCCGATATCGGCCTGGTTTTGCCGATTACCAAAGCCGTTGCATTTCTGGAGGAGCTCAAAGCCGGGGCGTTCAAGTGGAACGGTGAGATCGATGTGGCTCTGGAACAGCGCCTGCAGCGGATTATGGTGGCCGCCCGCGACCGGGACTGGGAGAAGGCACGCCAGCTGGCCGACCAGGAACTCGGCGCCATGCGAACACCGCCCCTGCTCATGGCGGCGGCCATGATGCACCTGTGCGCCGGTGATCTTGACGGCGGGCGGCGGCTGTTCGACCAGGTCCTTTCCATCGATCCGGCGAACAACCTGGCCCGCCTGATGATGTTGCTGGCAGACTGGTACGAGGGCCATGCCGCAGCGACCTTTCACAGTCATTTGCTGGTGGCCCTGGACTGGCGCTCGTCCGACGAGTTCATGGGTTACCTGGCGCGCATTCTGACCGGCGAGGTGGACGCGCAGCGCGCGCTGACCGGTGGTTACACTACCGCCGAGAAAAGTTGGCTGCACCTGGTCGCCGGGCTCACGGCCGACCGCCGCGGGAGGAGCGATGTGGCCCGTTCCCTGCTGGAAAAAGCGGTCCTGGCCGCCGACGTCGACGATTGGAGCCTTTACCTGGCCCTCTCCCAGCTGGACCGGATTCAGCGCCGGCGTATGGCGCAGTCGGTCGACCCGATCATGGGGCGGGATTACCAGCGGCAGATCGCGGCATTCGATCGCCGCCTGGCAAAAACCATTGCGGATCGTGAGGAGCGGCGCGCACGGATGGTATATCTCCGGGCGGCGTTGCAGCGCGCCGACATCGACCTGGCAACCCAGCGGTCACTCCTGGAAAAACTGCGGGTGGCGGACATCGAGAACAGCGATGTGTTGATCTCCCAGGCGTACTATGCCGCGATGGACGAAGACTGGGGGGCCGCCCTTGACTATGCGCGGCAGTTTCTGGCCCGTCCTGGACGAACGAGTGCCGGCAAGTTGAGTGTAGGGCTGCTCGAGCCCGGGATTCTGCACAAGCAGGGGGAGGCGGCCCAGGCGCGTGAGCGTTTGGCGGCATACCACGACGCCGTTATGGATCCCTGGTACCACAGCCTGAGCGGGTGCCTGTTGGATCCTGCCCTTCAGGCACATGTGACAGCCAAGGCGGGAGAAAGTCCGGAAACCCTCCTGACCGGCCACACCGCACTCGGCCTGTGGTCAGAGGGCAGCGGGGATGCGCCCGGCGCCATCAAACATTACCGGGAAGCCCTGGGGTCCTATATGGACCACCGGATCGAATATGATTTCGCCAGAGCACGCATGCGACGGCTGCGGCAGACGTCGCCATGATTTCATCCGGCCTTTGACGCGGAAGCAAAACCTGATAACGACTATCCTTAATCTTTAAGCAGAAGAGCGGAAACCGATAACGACGTCGAAAGCCTTCATTTTTCAGAAGGGGGGCAGCGGCTAGGGTTGAAGAGAGAAGCCAATTCCTTGCTGACCGATACCCACACCCATATTTGCGATGCAGCTTTTGATGCCGACCGGGCCGGGGTGCTCGCACGTGCCGAGCAGGCCGGCATTCAGGCGATTATCGCCGTGGGCGAGGACCTGGCGGATGGGCGGAAAAATCTTGACCTGGCCCGTGAGTTTCCGATCCTGAAGCCCGCCGCCGGTCTTTACCCGACCCACCTGGATCTCGTCGCGGCCGAGGAGATGATGGCCTTTATCCGTGCCAGGCAGGCGGAATTGTGCGCCGTCGGTGAAGTGGGCCTCGACTTCTGGGTGGTGAAATCGGAGAAAGAGCGGGCGCTGCAGAAAGAGATCTTCGCCCGGTTCATTGCCCTGTCCATTGAACTCGACCTGCCGTTGAACGTGCATTCGCGTTCGGCCGGCCGGCATGCCGTGGATCTGCTGGTCGCAAACGGCGCCAAGCGGGTGCAGCTGCATGCCTTTGACGGCAAGATCACGGCGGCCCGCCCCGCCCTGGCAGCCGGCTACTTCTTCTCGATTCCCCCTTCCATCGTGCGCTCCCGCCAGAAGCAGAAACTCGTGCGCCACCTGCCGCTGGAATGTCTGCTAGTGGAGACCGACAGCCCGGTGCTGGGGCCGGAACCCCGTGTGCGTAACGAGCCGGCCAACCTCCCCGTGTCGATTCGAGCCATTGCGGAAATAAAGGATATTCCTGAAGCACGTGTGGTTGCAGCGGTGGTAGCCAATACCCGGGCGTTATATGGATTCTGACGACGGACGCCGCTCAAATGAAGGGGGGGCAGCTTTCCGATGACCACCATCAATGGCAATTGTCGCAAACGTCATTCTGCGGGCTTAGAATATCCTTTGCCGTTCATACCCGTTGCCTGAAGGGCAAGCATGACTATCTTCTTTAAGGGCAGCCTGCGGGCGCATCACTTGACGACTGATGGAGAACAATGTCTGTCGATTTTAAATGTCTTCCCGAAAGAGATCATGGCCCATGCGCCTTAAATCAAATAAGAGATTGATACGGATACGGCTACTTGCCTTTCTGGTTTTTCTTTCCAGTGCCGGGAACCTTATCGGTCCGTCCTCTCTGTCGATAGCCAAAACCGTTCAGCGCCAGGCAGGGGCCATGACGCTGCCGCCGGACCTTTGGGCTGATTCGGCCCCGGAGCGCTTCTCACCGGAAACCCTGTTTGACATCATTAACGGCGATGCGGATCTGTATCTCAAGGCCGGTTTTGTCGCGCTCGAATTCCAGCGGTTTCTTCTTAATAATGATTCCCGGAAATCAATGGACTTGTTTGCCTACCAAATGAACCGGCACCGCAGCGCATTTTCCGTCTTCAGCGTTCGGCGTGGGCGGGAGGCGGTGCCGGAAAGCCTGACGCGGTTTGCCTACCGCTATCGAAATGGGCTTTTTTTTGTTCACGGGCCATTTTATATCGAAATCATAGCGGCCGAAGAAACGAACCTGGTGGTGGATGCCATGCATCGTCTGGCGGCTGCATTCATGGAAGCGCATCCGGTCGAAGTGCTGCCGATTCCTGAACTGGAGCGCTTTCCCTCGGAAAATATGATCCCCGGAAGTATAGTCCTGTACCCCGCCGGAGGCTTCGGCTTCGAAGCTTTCGATAATCTGTTTACGGCCCTTTATCAGGTGAAAGGGGGCGAAGCGACGGCTTTTTTCCGCCCCTGCGGCTCTCCGGAGGAGGCCGCCCGGTTGTCGGGCGGCTATCAGGCTTTTCTGCTGGAATACGAGGGCGCTATGATTCCTTTGGATGACGCCCTGCCCAACAGCCGGATGTTGCGTGTGGCGGACAGCTACACCCTGGTCTTTACCCACGGCCGAACCGTCGCCGGTGTCCAGGATGCGGCCACGCCGGAGCAGGCCACGATGCTGGCCCGGCGGCTGAGCGCGGCCCTGTCATCCGGCCAAAACTGACTGTTTTACGTTTCGATAGCGATCTGAAAGTGAATGGGAGGTACCAAATGAAGGCAGAAAAAACGCCTCAGTCCAGCCGTAGGCAATTTCTGAAAAAAGCCTGTGGGGCGGGTGTCGGAATGGCCGCCGGCGTTTCGGGTCTGTCGCGGGCATGGGCTATAACCCCAACCGGCGACGACACCGATGCCGCCGAAATGCCGCTGCGCCCGTTCGGCAATAGCGGCGTCAAGGTGCCCATCCTCGGCCTCGGCGGCTCTCTGAACTTTCTGAACCGGCAGCTCCTTTTGGGACAGGCCCTGAAAATGGGGGTGCGATACTGGGACACGGCCGACAATTACAGCGGCGGCCGCAGCGAAGAGGGGATCGGTGCATACTTTTCAAAACATCCGGAGGATCGCAAGCGTGTTTTTCTTGTCACCAAAACCGGCGCCACATCCCCCGAGGGGATGGAGCGAAGCCTGGAAGACTCCCTCAAGCGGCTGAAAACGGATCACGTGGACCTGTATCTGCTGCACGGGTTATCCAGGGTGGCGGGTGTCATTGACGACGTCACGCGAGGGTGGGTCGAAAAGACCAAAGCCGATGGCCGGATTCGTCTGTTTGGATTCAGCACCCACCGCAACATGGCCGCCTGCCTGGCCCAGGCCGGCCGTTTGGGCTGGTTGGACGGCATCATGCTGACTTACAACTACCGGTTGATGGCGGATGAGGACATGACCCGGGCCGTGGATGCTTGTGTCCGTGCAGGTATCGGGCTGATCGCCATGAAAACCCAGGGGCGGGCATTTTCATTTGGCGGTGGCGGGCGGGGTGAAGAGCTGGTGCAGCATTTTTTGGATCGGGGCCTGACCAAACACCAGGCGCGGCTCAAAGCCGTGTGGGAAAATTCGCAGATAAGCGGCATCTGTTCTCATATGGACAACATGACCATCCTTAAAGAGAACGTTACCGCCGCCCGGGATCGGACCTTACTCGGCGACCGGGACCGTCGCCTGCTGAAGCGCCATGCCCGCCGGACCGCCTCGGCCTACTGCGCCGGCTGCGGTGACATCTGCGAATCGCGCCTGGACGATCCCGTGCCGGTGGCCGACGTGATGCGCTGCCTCATGTATGCGCACAGCTACAACGACTACCAAATGGCCCGGGAGGCCTTCGCCCGCCTGCCGTCGGGGATCCGGTCGCGTCTGTTGCAGACGGATTTTTCGGCGGCCGAACAACTCTGCCCCCAGCGGATCGCCATCGGCAAGGTCATGCGCCGAGCAGCCGAAGACCTGGGGTATAGTCCGGTTTAGCACCCTTTGACAGACGATGCCGATACGCCGAAGTTCGCAACAGGCCTGTGGCGTATAAGAGGCTGCATCCGCGGTCAACCATGCAGGGCGGCTTTGATTCTTTCCAGTACCGCCCGTTCCTGAGGCTTCAGTGCCCGACCGATGGCGGCGACGGCCTGGTCCGAATCTTCCTCGATACGCATCTCACAGAGCCCGGGAGGCAGATAGGAGAGCATGTCGAAACTGGCAATAATTTCCTTGTGCTCCTTGCGGGCAATTCTGGGCCGATACGAAGATGCCGAGATGCCCGATTTCGACGTGACCGGTGCACACGATCACCTGGCCGCGGCGTTTGGATTTCTTCGACGGTGCCGTTGGTCTTGGCAATCCAGTTGAAGGCCTGCCGGGTGGCGTGATGTTGTCCCCGGCGGTTGTCGCCAATACCCGGAAGTTATATGGTTTCTGACAAAGTTGCCACATTGAATCGGCGGTGGCTAACATGGTATGTGGCAATCAAGGGCTTCGAAGGGAACCGATCTTGAATGGTGAGCCCTAACACGGCGGGGAAATATTCACCGCTAAAACATGTATGTGCGATTTTGGCGATAAACAGCGGCGGAAAACGGACGTTTTTTCCCGCAGAAAGAAAATCGACGCATAGGATATGGGGGCGCATGGAATTCGAAAGGCTGCTGGCAGAAATTTCGACGCTTTTCATCAATCTCCCGGCCGACCGGATCGACAGTGAGATAAAAGATGCCCAGCGCCGTGTTTGCAAGCGTCTCGATTTCGATCGTTCCACGCTTTTCCAGCTCTTCAGCGGAAAACCCGGAACGCTGCTGCTGACGCATTTACATCAGCCGCCGGAAAGCGTGACGCCTCCTGAGAAAATGGACATCCAGGATTTCTGGCCCTGGTCGTTGCGAAAAGTGCTGCAAGGGGAACCGCTCGTCATTGCGAGGATGAACGACCTTCCGGCGGAAGCGGAGCGCGATCGGCAGAGCTTCATCCGCTATGGCACCCAATCCATGGTGGGGGTTCCGTTGTCGGTTGGCGGGGGGGATGTGTTCGGCCTGCTGACCTTTGCGGTGGTGGGACGGGAGAGAGACTGGCCGGCAGCGGTTGTCCAACAAATTGCGCTGGTGGCACAGATATTTGCCAATGCGTTGGTCCGCAAGCTGACGGAGCAAGCGCTCGGCGAGCAGTTGGCAGAGATTCGGCGTTTGAAACAGCAGTTGGAGCAGGAGAACATCTACCTGCGGGAAGAAATCATGCTCCAATATGGCCATAATGAAATCGTCGGCCGCAGCAATGCCATGAAGCGGGTGCTCGCCCAGGTGGAGCAAGTGGCCGATACCGATGCCACCGTTCTCCTCTCCGGCGAAACCGGCACGGGTAAAGAATTACTGGCCCGCACCATCCACAATCTCAGCAACCGGAAAGAAAGGCCCCTCATCACCATCAACTGTGCCGTCCTGCCGCCCACGCTGATCGAAAGCGAACTTTTCGGCCGTGAAAAAGGCGCCTACACAGGTGCCATGACCCGCATGGCCGGCCGTTTCGAGGTGGCCGATCGATCCACCCTTTTTCTCGACGAGATAGGGGAGCTTCCCCTGGACCTTCAGGCCAAGCTGCTTCGCGTATTGGAAGAGGGGCGGTTCGAACGGTTGGGGTCCACCAAATCCCTGCAGGCCGATGTTCGTATCATTGCCGCCACCAATCGTGACCTAGCCCAGGAAGTCGCCACCGGAAAATTCCGCAGCGACCTATTCTACCGGCTGAACGTGTTTCCCATTTCGATTCCGCCGCTCAGGGAACGCGCCGAGGATATCGATCCTATGGTGTGGATGTTTGTCAAACAGAGCGAGAAAAAGTTGAACAAGCGCATCGACCGCATTCCCCGCCGGAGCATGGAGGCCTTGAAGCGCTATCCGTGGCTGGGTAATGCCCGGGAACTGCGCAACATCATCGAGCACGCCATGATCCTATGCAACGGAACCACCCTACACGCACATCCACCAAAGCAAAAACCCGAGGACATGGCGCCGAACATCACACTGGCGGATGTCGAGCGCCGGCATATTTTGAGTGTTCTCGAGAAAACCGGCTGGCGGGTCACGGGTGCCCAAGGCGCTGCCCAGATGCTGGGGTTGAAACGAACGACCCTGCAATCGAAAATGAAAAGACTTGGCATCCAACGCCCTTCCGGTTAGCGCCGACATATCGGCAATAAGCCGATATATCGGCATTCGTTCTTCCACTATTTCCCCGGTAAAAACCGATCTTGGCCGTCTTTCTCATTTGATTTCAATAAGTGGGGTGCTAGTCTCATTCTGCTGAAACTCTGGAATGAATTTCGCATTCCATGTCTGATAGTCCTGTCACTGTGTTATGCCACACACCTATTTCGGAGGTAAAACCCGTGCCTGAAAAACAGCGGCTACCGTCCATGGCGGATGAAGACCAGGGTACTGATATCCATATCCACGTCACCATTCGGATGCACATAGCGGCCAAAAAACGCCAAGAAGCGCGTTTGATCCTCGGTTCGATGATCGAGCAGACCACACTCGAGGAGGGCTGCGTCAGCTGCCGACTGTATCAGGATGTCCTGGCAAAGGGCGTTTTCATGCTCGAAGAAATCTGGGCAAGTGATCAGGTATTGCAACGCCACCTGCGGAGCGAAAAATTTCGTACCGTCCTCCTGGTGATCGAGATGGCGACTGAAGCACCTGAAATCCGATTTGATAAGGTTTTGCAGTCTACCGGGATCAGCACCATCCAAAAAGCGAGAAGTGGGTTGCATATGTAAGGGCGCATCACGCGCGAAACCGTCAATCGCAAGAATCGGGCCGTTGATGCCCACAATGAAAAAAGGGAGAAACGTGATGAAAAAGACAATGGTTTGGTTCATAGGAGCCCTTTTGTTGATGGGGTGTGCCACGGCGGGGGATTCTCCCCAAGTTGCCGGGTCGGATGCAAAAACCGGCTTTCTTGGTGAGTATTACGCCAATCTGGAACCGGGACCCAAAGATGGCGCCAAGATGCGCTGGCTCAAGCCGGATGTTGATTGGGCGAGGTACAATTATATCATGCTGGACAGCGTGGTCTTCTTCTTTGATGACGCGTCCCAATACAAGGGCATCGAGCCCAATGAATTGAAAGAACTGGCCGACGGTTTTAACCGGCAGCTCGTCGAGGCCCTAAAAGATGCCTATCCCATCGTGGCCGAGCCTGGGCTCGACGTCCTCCGGATTCGTTTTGCCATCACGGACCTCAAGCAGAGTAACCCCGCCCTAAGCGGCATTACGTCGGTCATTCCCGTCGGATTGGCCGTCAGCGTCGTCAAGAAAGGCGCCACGGATTCCTGGGCCGGATCAGGAGCCACCGGTGCGGAAATGATGGCGTTGGACTCCTTGACCAACGAGGTAATTGCGGTGGCCCAGGACGAGAAATCGGCCGGCTTCACCGAAAGGTTCTCGAAGTGGGGATCGGCGGAGGAAGCCTTTAAGTATTGGGCCGAAAGGGTCAAACTCTATTTGGATCAGGTTCACGGTGTAAAAAAATAAATGAGGTTTAATATGCCGAAACAGACGTTAAAACGAATGATCTGGCTTCTTTGCATAACGTTTGCCCTGACAGCCTGCAAAGAGAAACCCGAGATTGTTGATGTCGTCCGAGCGATCAAGACGATGACGATCCGTGAGCAGGCGACCACACAATTGCGCAAATTCCCCGCGGTTGTCGCCGCGGTCGATTCCTCCGGCCTCAGTTTCCAGGTCGGCGGACAGGTGGCGTCGGTGGCCGTCGATATCGGCGATCGGGTGGAAAAAGGGCAGGTCCTGGCCGTGCTCGATCCGGAGCCCTATGAGCTGGATGTGGATGCGGTCAAGGCAGAGCTGGTCAAGGCCCGGGACGCGGTGAACGAATCAAAGTCCCAGTACGATCGCGAGCAGCGGATCTACGACCAGGGGGCAGGTGTCAAAAGCCGTTTGGAAGTCGCCGAATACAATTACAAGGCAACCAAGAGTGCGGTCGATTTTCAGGTGGCCAGACTGGCGCAGGCCGAACGCAATCTGCGCAAAACAACGCTGATGGCCCCCTACGACGGCACCATCGCCTGGCGGTCGGTGCAGCCCAACGAGGAGGTGCAGGTCGGGCAGAAAATCTTCGAAATCGATGCCACAGGACAAATGGAAGTGCAGCTGGCGGTTCCAGAGGGCACCATCGACCAGATCCACATCGATGACGCCGCTAGAGTCACCTTCCCCACCCTGCCGGGAGAGTCTGCGGTAGGCCGTATTTCCTACATCGGTTCCGCCGCTGTCAAGGCCAATGCGTTTCCCGTCAAAGTGGAGCTCGTTGTGGTGGACGCGAAGGTCAAACCCGGCATGACCGCTGAAGCAACGCTTACGATCGCCGAGGATAACCAGGCGCCCGGCTACACCCTTCCGGTCCAGGCCATCCTGCCGGCAGCGAAAGTGAACCGTGGATATGCCTTTGTGTTTGATCCCAACACATCGACGATTAAAAAAACGCCGATTCGCTTCCAGGGCGTAAAAGAAAAAAAGGCTATCGCGACCGAGGGTCTTAAGCCGGGGGACATCATTGCCGTGGCCGGTGTGAGTTTCCTGGCCGATGGCATGACCGTCAAACTGATAGAGCCTTAGAGGGTGCCTACCATGTTCATATATCAGCCGATAAATGTTTGGCCGCTGAGACCGCCCGCATTCGATGAAAATGATCTCTCTTACGAGACGCTTGTATGCGACGTCGGCATCGACCCAGTCACCCCCCGAGATAAAAGGAACCGATAATGAACGGGATTACCGGATTTGCCCTGAACAATTCGCGAACCGTCGTCATGTCGATGCTGTTGCTCGTCATCGGAGGCGCGTATGCGTTTATCGCGCTTCCGAAACTGGAAGACCCCCTCATTACGATTCGTGAAGCGGTGGTGGTGGCCCAAAATCCCGGCATGCCGGTGGAGCAGGTCGAACGCCTGATCACCCGGCCCATCGAAGAAGAAATCCGGAGCATGGGCGAAGTCGATGAGATCAAGGATTCCACCTCCAAAGTGGGCCAAAGCCTGATCCATGTTACCATCAAGGATGAAGTGCCTGCCGACCAGCTCGCGGCAACCTGGAAACTGCTGCGCAACCGGATGAATGACATCAAGCCCGATCTGCCGGATGGCACCGTCGGACCGATGGTCAACGATACCTTCGGCGATACCTCGGTGGCCACCATCGCCCTCTGGAGCGATGGTTTCAGCATGGCGGAGATGCACGAAACCGCCCGCCAGATCCGGGAACGCCTCAACCTGCTCAAGGGCATCCAGAAAGTCGATATGACCGGCGTGCAGGACGAGCGCATCTATATTGAGGTGTCCAATGCCAAAATTGCGCAGCTGGGGATCGATCCCGCCGATATCGGGAAAAGTTTGCGGGCCCAGAACATTCTTTTACCCGGCGGCCGGATCAACCTCAACGATGTGGAACTCATCGTGGAAACCCAGGGACTGTTCACGTCCATCGAGGAGATCGAAGAGGTCCTTATCCCGGTTTCCGGCACCCAGGCCTCAATTCCGCTGCGGGACATCGCCACCATCAGAAAAGCCTACGTGGAGCCCATCAACAACCCGGCTTACTACAATGGTCACCCGTCCATCGTGCTAAGTGTCTTTATCCTGCGAGGGGTCGATGCGGTCGCGTTTGGCGAACGGCTGCAGCAAGAAGTCCAGGCATTGGAGCAGGCCCTGCCATGGGGCTATGTGCTCGAATTTGCGACCTACCAGCCGGAACTCATCAACAAATCCATCAACGGCATGGTGATCAATGTAATCGAGAGTGTGGCCATCGTCCTGGTGGTGGTCATGCTGCTGTTGGGGCTTCGAACCGGTTTGATTGTGGGCTCGTTCATCCCCCTGGTCATGCTTTTCGGCCTGGTGACGATGTTGGCCTTGGGCATCGATCTGGAGCGCATGTCGCTGGCCACGATGATCATTGCCCTGGGGATGTTCGTCGATAACGCGATTGTGGTGTCCGACGACATCAAAGTAAACATGGAAAAGGGCATGGCGCGCAAGGATGCTGTTTTGAAGACCGGCAACACCCTTACCGTCCCGCTGCTCACCAGTACATTGACAACAGTATTTGCCTTCGGACCGATTCTGCTGCAAATCGGTACAACCGGTGATTACACCTCTTCGCTGGGCTCGGTGATGATCATTTTACTCATGGGGTCATGGTTCTTCTCCATGTTTTCATCCACCAGCATGTGCTACTGGTTTTTAAAGTCCGAACCGGTCAGCGGAAGTGATCAGCAACAGGCGCCGGACCCATACCAGGGGAAAGTCTATGGAATTTATCGTCGGGTCCTGTATTTTTCCCTGCGCAATCGGGTGCTGGTGCTGGCCTTTGCGGGGGGCGCGTTTGCCGTCGCCATCTATGCGGCCACCTTTATCCCGCAGGCCTTTTTCCCGAGCGGGGACCGCAACCAGTATTTGATTTATCTCGATCTACCCGCCGGAACGCGAATCGAGGAGACCGACCGGACGGTAAGAAAGGTCAGCGCCTGGCTGCAGGACAAACAGGAAAACCCCGAAATCACCGGAACGATTGCCTATGTGGGCAACGGCGGCCCGCGTTTTTTCCTCTCCCTGTCCCCGGTGGACCCGGATCCGTTTGTCGGGTTTTTAATCGTCAACACCGAGACCAACAAGGAGATACCCGAACTCGTCCAGCGCACCACCCACTACCTGAACAACAATTTCCCCAATGTGCGGGGCCGGGTTAAATCCATGTGGCTGGGCGGCAGTGAAACCGGCCTGATGGAAATCCGGCTGAGCGGACCCGATACCGGGGTGCTGGAGCAACAGGCCGAAGAGTTGATGGCTGCTCTTCGCAACCTCCCCGGCAGTACGGATATCAAGCAGGATTGGAACAACCGGGTGTTTACGCTCAGGGCGGATGTCGATCAGACCCGCGCCAGCCGTTCCGGGGTGACGTCCAAGGATGTGGCCGATACATTGAACTTCTTTGTCGACGGTGAGACGGTTACCAACTACCAGACGGGCAATGTTGAAATACCCATCGTCGGGCGGGGGCTCAAGGCGGAACGGGAGTCCCCCGACAGTCTGCGCACGCTCGGCATCCGTTCGTCATCCGGAAGCAGCGTGCCGGTCAACCAGGTGGCGGATGTGTACACCGTCGGCGAGCTGAACCGCATCGTGCGCTACAATCAGGAGCGCACCATCACCGTCAGCGCCAAGAACCAGGTACTGAAGGCTTCCGAGATCTTTGCCGCCCTAAAACCTACTCTGGAGGAGATGACATTCCCGAAAAATCACTACTGGGAGGTCGGCGGCGAACTTGAGGACTCTGCCAAGGCTCAGAAGAACCTCGCCAAATGGATGCTGCCCTGTTTTGGCGGCATTATCGCTTTGCTGGTATGGCAGTTCAATTCCATCCGGCGGGCCGGCATCATCATCCTGACGATGCCCCTGATCGTCGTGGGATCCGTGGTTGGTTTGCTGGTGATGCAGGCCGATTTCGGGTTTATGGTCATCCTGGGCCTTTTGGCCCTGGCCGGATCCATTGTGAACAATGGTATCGTGATGATCGATAAAATAGAGGAAAACAAGCGCGAGGGGCAAACCCCCTACGATGCGGTGGTCAATTCGGCGGTCAGCCGATTCAGACCGATTTTGCTTTCGGTTTCAACCACCATGCTGGGGTTCACGCCGCTGATCATCAATCATGACCCCCTCTTTTACGGCATGGCATGTATCATGTTTTTCGGTCTGGGCATCGGCAGTATGTTTACGCTCAACTTTGTTCCGGCACTCTACAGTGTCTTCTTCCGGGTCAAGCCACCGGCCGATCAAGTGCCGGGCTGAGCCTCCAACGCAACCACACGAGAAAAGCGCCACGGTACATGGGCACCATTCGGGACCGGCACGTTATAAAGGGGAGACCATTATGGATACGGGCACAGGCGATGCAGCAACCAATCAAAAACAGACGGGGTGCTATGGATCGGTCAAATCAATGAGCCCCTGGCGGCTGGTGTGGGTTATCGTGGTGTTGATCATGAGTGGCTGCACCATGGTCGGGCCGGATTTTGTCAAGCCGGAGGCACCGCTGCTGGAGGACTGGACAGAAGCCGAGGCGTCCGGTTTTTCGGCCGGTCAGGCTGACTATGGCGACTGGTGGCGGGTGTTTGGCGACCCGGTACTCGACAATCTGGTCGAAAAGGCCTATCGGCAAAACCTTTCCCTGCAGATAGCGGCCATCCGCATTTATGAAGCGCGGGCCCAACTGGGGATTGCGGTCGGCAACTTGTACCCGCAACAGCAATCGGCTTCCGGAGATTTCACCAGCAACAAACTCAACATTAGTGACGACTCGCCCCTCATCGACGATCGTTTCAATGCCCTCAGCCTGGGGTTCGATGCGGCCTGGGAGTTGGATATCTGGGGCAAGTTCCGCCGTTCAGTGCAATCCGGTGTCGCCAATCTGGAAGCCACGGTGGCCAATTACGACGATTTGCTCGTATCGCTGACGGCGGAAGTCGCGCGCACCTACATCGTAATGCGCACCGCGCAAAAACGGCTGATGATCGCCGACGATAATGTGAAGGCCCAGGAAGACTCGCTGCAGCTTGCTGAAATCCGATTCAAGGAGGGGGCTGTTTCGGAGTTGGATGTGACCCAGGCCAGGACTTTGTTGCGCAACACCCAGGCCTCGATTCCCCGGTTGGAAGTCGGTCTGCGGCAAGCCCGCAACGCGCTGGCCATCTTGCTGGGGGTGTTGCCAGGCCAGCTGAAAGACACGCTGGATGGACCGACGGAGATTCCGGTGGCCACAGATGCCGTTGTCATCGACATCCCCAACAATCTTCTCCGACGTCGCCCCGACATCCGGCTGAACGAGCTGCGCATCGCCGCCCAGAGTCCTCAGATCGGGATTGCCAAATCCGATCTGTACCCGCATTTCTTCCTGGCAGGCAGCATTGGATGGCGCTCGACCGATGCCAGTTCGGCATACGGCGACAGTGACTTGGGTGATATTTTCGACCATAACAGTTTGTTCTGGACCGCCGGCCCCGGTTTCAGCTGGGATATTCTGAATTATGGGCGCATTCGCAACCGTGTGCGGGTGGAAGACGCCCGCCTGCAACAGCTGGTGGTCAATTATAAAAATACGGTGCTGAACGCCCAACGGGAAGTCGAAGATGCGCTGGTGGCCTATACGCGTTCCAAGGAAGAGGAATGGTTCCTGCGCGACAGTGCTGCCGCCGCCCGGCGATCGGTGGAGATATCGCTCGTGCAATACCGCGAGGGGCTCGTTGACTATCAGCGCGTACTGGATTCCCAGACGACGCTTGTGGCGCAGGAAGATCGTTGGGCGGATGTCAGCGGCCAGGTGAGTACGAATCTTGTGGCCACCTTTAAGGCGTTGGGCGGCGGTTGGCAAATCAGGGAAGGTGAAGCGCTTCTTTCCACCGAAAACAGAACCGACATGATCGAGCGTACCAGTTGGGGTGAATTCCTTGAACCGGAAGGGCTCGAATTGCCTGTCGACGAGAAGGATCGCCAGAATTGGCAGTGGCCAGCCTGGTAGCCTTCATCGCGCTTCCGTCCCCAGCGTTTGCATGCCATGGCCGTCATCCCGGAGCTATCGGATGCAAAGTGGGACGTCTTCCTCTCGGGCCAAGATATCACCGTCGATAACCCGCGGTGGTGGCCCATCGCTAAACGAATCAAGCAGATCCAAACGAACAGACGTGGCTTAAAAGAGACCCCCATCTCTGCCGGTACGGTGATCCGCAACCGAATGAACAGAGGAAACAAATGATGACTGAGGTCGATAAGAAAGGGATACAAAAATGAAAACAATCCTACGTTTCGGGCTTGCGCGCTCGCTGTGGGTTGTATTTTCCGCCCTGGCGGTCGTTCTGGCACTCGGCGCAGGCCCGACGCAGGCCGCCGATAAGACACCGGCGGTAGCCTCGGCGGAACAGGAACCGGAAGCAACGGCGATTTTTTATAAAATGACCGATTTCATCGCCAGGGCGCCGGTTTTCAGCGTAACCATCCGCAGCGGCTACGATGCCATCCAGTCCGACGGCCAGCGGATCGAATTCGGCGAGCAGCGCCGGGTTCTGCTGCAGCGTCCCGCAGGGCTGCGTGTCGAGGTCGAACGCAGCGACGGCGACCAGGGGCTGGTCTTGTTCGACGGCAAGGGCATCACGGCCTTCAAGGCCGACGACAATATTTACGCCCGCGCGGAAAAACCTGGCACGGTGGATGATGCCATTGTCTATTTGGTCGGGGATCTGCAATTGACCCTGCCCCTGGCGCGGATGTTCCTTACCGGCTTTCCAAAGGATATGAAGAAGAAGGTGACATCCATAAATTACGTGGAAGAAAATTTTCTTTTCGACGTTCCCACCGACCACCTGGCTGTCCGTTCCGCGGATGTCGATATGCAAATATGGATCGCTCAGGGCGAGCAGCCCCTGCCCCGCAGGATCATTCTCACTTACAAGAATGCACCGGGAGCTCCCCAGTTTCGTGCTGACCTGTTCGATTGGGACCTATCGCCCAAGGTGGCCGCGGACAGTTTCACATTCGCCCCGGCGGCAGATGCGGAGGAGGTCCCGTTCCTGATCCCCGTGCGTCAGAAGGGTTCCCTGCCCATGGAGAAAGGAGACCGGCCATGACTTCCAGGTTTAAAGCGACCGTCCTTTTTATCGGCGTGATTTTCCTTTCTGTAATTGTCTACGCCAGCATGGCCGAGGCCCGACGAGGCGGCGGCGGACGCGGTGGCGGGCGGGGCGGCGGCGGTTTCTCACGCAGCAGCGCCGCCAGGGGCGGCAGCTTCTCGTCCCGCTCCGCCTCGCGGCCGACGACCCGCCAGGCCCCGCAGCGCCAGGCAGCGCCATCGACCCGCCAGTCCGGGGTTTCGCAGCGCCAGGCGCCGCCCTCGGCGGGCACGTCCGACATGTCCCAACGATCGAAACCCCAGGCCAGCCAGCAGGACCGGGCCGCCAATCGCCAGGGGCAGCGGCAGGACGCCACTGGTGATCGGGAAGGCAATCGCGATGATGCCCGTGAAGACTGGCAGGAGCAACGGGAGGAGATGCAGGACGACCGGCAGCAGGCAGCGGCCGGACGCCAGGAAGACCGACAGGACTTCTACGAGGACGAGTGGGACGATCACTGGCACGGCCATTACTACGGCGGAGGCTCGGCGATCGTTGTGGGGGCCGCTGTCGGCGCAGCCACGGTGAGCGCCCTGACGACGCTGCCCTGCTCCAGCACGGCGGTGATCGTCAATGGCACCACCTATTACCAGTGTAACGCCACCTGGTACAGACGCGGCTACGAGAGCAATACCGTCGTGTACATCGTCACCAGCCCGCCGCCGGGGCATTATTGATCACACGCGGAACGCCGCAAGGGAGGGAACCATGAACGAAACCGTGATCAACGCATTGGCCCTGAGCCCATACGAAGGTCTGTCACGCCGCAAGTTTCTGCGCATGATGGGTGCCGCAGGTATTGCGCTGGCGGGATACCCGCTGGTCGTGCGGTCTGCCGCCGCCGGTGAGGCCATCCGGATCAAGAATGCGGCGCCGGGTGAAGACCTCTTCGCTTATATCCGGAGCGCCAAAGGGAAGTTCGACCAGACACTCTATCAACAGGTAATTGGTGCCGCAAACGATTTTAAGGAAGGCGATCTGACCATCGGGGTGGGGGCCAAGGATGAGGCCACCCGGAAAACCGCCCGGGAGCTTCTGGCCAACACGACGATCAAGGATCTTTATGAGCATCCGGTGTTTGTGGACGATTTGCAGAAGTTGATCTGGCGGACCACGGACCAGGCCCAGTACGAAAAGGTCAAGGACTGGACCATGGGGGAACTGAAGGAATTTCTCCTGACCCAATCCGAATCGGAAATTAAAGGCATGATGAACGGCCTGACCAGCGACACCATCGGCTGCGTCCCAAAATTGATGACCAATGAAGAACTGATTGCGTTCGGTCAAAAGATATTCAATCCCCTGCCGGGTACGCAAATGGGGTCCAAAGGCTATATGGGCGCCCGTATCCAGCCCAACTCCCCCACGGACCAC
The DNA here is from genome assembly GCA_014237395.1 of Desulfobacteraceae bacterium. Taxonomy (GTDB): domain Bacteria; phylum Desulfobacterota; class Desulfobacteria; order Desulfobacterales; family UBA5852; genus JABZFP01. The sequence goes on from JABZFP010000027.1 coordinate 73,246, forward strand.
CCCGACGACGTTCAGTGGCAGACGTTTAACGCATTTGCTTACGCAACAGGCGACATTGTCATCGGGACCAACCCCGTGGACAGCCAGGTCGTCAGTGTCGCGGCCGTTGAAGAAGCGCTCAAAGACGTGGTGGATACCTTCAAGCTGAACGATATCATCCCCTGGTGCGTGCTTTCGCATATCGATGTTCAGGCCGAGGTTGCCCAACAATATCCGGGATCAGTTGAAACCATGTTCCAGAGCTTGGCTGGAACCGATGACTGCAACAAGACGTTTGATGTCACGATTGAAAAGATTTTGAAGTATGCCAAATCCAAGAAAGGGAAAAGATACGGACTTTATTTTGAGACGGGTCAGGGATCCGAGTTTACCAATGGTGTTGAAAATGGTGTGGACATGATGGTGCTCGAGTCCCGCAAGTACGGTTTCAGCCGGGCGGTGGCAATGGAACTGGCAAAAGTGCAGCCCCAAGGGGCCTGGCTCCATGTCAATGATGTGGCTGGATTTATCGGCCCCGAGGTCTTCAAGACCCGCGAGCAACTGGTGCGGTGTTGCCTGGAGGACATCGCCATGGCGAAACTGCATGGATTGACCATCGGCCTCGACATCTGCTCGACCCTGCACATGGACGTCACCCTGGACGACCTGAATTGGTGCCAGGACCAGATCATGCCGGCCAATCCCGCCTACCTGATTGCGCTGCCCACCAAGAACGACCCCATGTTGAGCTATCTCTCGACGGCCTTCCAGGACCATGTCCGCATCCGGGAGAAGTTTGGCTACAAGGTCAACGATGCGATGTGGGATTTCTATCAGCGGCTCGGGGTCGTGGATGCCAACAACAATTATACCGAGCACTTTGGCGATCCCCTCTGGGTTTATTACCGGTACTGCCAGGCCAAGGGCGACAAGCGCTCCAAGGACGAGATCTATGCCGAAGGTCGGAATAAAGTGAAGGAAGTCGAGGTCCGGGGCGTTGATATTGCAATCGGGCATGGTAAGCAACGCTGGGATCTCAACCCTGAACTTGAAGCCAAGGTCAAAGCCTTGTACAAGGACGCCAAAATTTGTCTCAAAGCGGAACTTACCCCGGCGTTTGTAAAGACCATTCCCAATGCCGTGGCCATCCGCACGCTGTCCAAGGACCGGGACGACTATATCACCCATCCGGCAACCGGTGAAAAACTCAGTCCGCAAACCATTGCCGCTTTAGAGGACCTCAGGGATTCATGGGGTGCCGATCTTCCCAAGGGCCAGATCGTGATCTCAGACGGTCTGAACGCCAAGGCCATTATGGATGAAGGCCATCTTGCACCCTATCTGGATGAATTGCGGAAATTGCTGGCCGAGGCCAATGTGCCCATGAGCGAGAAAAACATTGTGGTCACCGGCGGAAGGGTCCGGGCCGGCTACCGGATTGGCGAACTGCTGTTTAAGAACGCAGATCCCCATGCTTTTCGAGGGATTCTTCACATCATCGGCGAACGGCCGGGGACCATGCATCACTCCTATTCCGTCTACATAACGGTCACCAAGGGCACCACCTGGACGGCCAAGAAAATCGATCATGATATTACGAAACTCGTCTGTAACATTGCCGATACGGCCCTGGACCCCAAGGATGCGGCCCGCGAAACCATCACGATCATCAGGGAAATGGTGGGCAAAAAAGTCAACAACAGCCGTCTCCTTGGCCGATCGTGAAAAAATTTCACGCCATGACATCATCGAAACGGGCGTTCAGTTTTTGTGGGGGGCATTACCTTCGAACTGAATTTCTGAGCCGTATCGATCCCGTCGGGACAGGATAGCGGCTCAGCTAACATGCTGAACCTCTTCGAAGCAAGCGAGGCGAATTTCACACGGAGGTCACCTGCATGCTGGGGGCCTAAACTCGAAGACAAGGAGAATCTCCATGAAAACCCATTCCCATTTTTTTCGTGTCTTAATCGGTCTGCTGATCGGCATATGGATGCTGCCGGCGGCCACCATGGCCCAGGACACCTCGGACAACATGAAGATTGTCCGGGAGAAGCTCCTCGCCGACCGCAAGCTGTTCGTGGCGGACAACATGGAATTGACCGAAGCGGAGGGCAAAGCTTTCTGGCCGGTCTACGACGAATACGTCCAGGACCTGCAGAAGCTCGGTGCCAAGGGTGCTTACCTCATCGATGATTTCGCCCGTCATTACCAGGACATGACCGACGCCAAGGCGAAGGACCTTCTCAACCAACTCATGGCCTACGAGGCCGAGTATCTCGGCCTTCGCCAGGACTACCTGCCCAAGTTCCGAGCGGCCATACCTGAAAAAAAGGTGACCCGCTACTACCAGGTCGAGAACAAGATCCGGGCCATCGTCAACTACGAACTGGCCGGTCGGATTCCATTGATGAAATGATGTCCAGCATACCTGAATGGAGGTGAACCATGATGACAGGCAAATATAGGATCCAATGGGTGTTGTTGGCGGTTCTGACAATGGTTTTCGCCGCCGGCCCTGTGTTGGCGGGCACGGCGGCTGAGCTCCAGCGCGATGCAGGAATCGCCCTGCAGAAACTCTACGATCGTTCACCGGCCGCCAAAAAATTGTCGACCACGGCCAAGGGAATTCTGGTTTTTCCGCGCATTGTCAAGGGCGGTTTGATCATCGGCGGACAGTACGGTGAAGGGGCCCTTTTCAAGAACGGAAAATGCACGGGTTTCTACAACAGCGTGGCGGCCTCCTACGGCCTGCAGATCGGGGCTCAGACCTTCGGCTATGCCTTGTTCCTGATGACCGAAGACGCTGTGGCCTACCTCGACACTTCCGAGGGCTTCGAGATCGGCACCGGGCCCAGTTTCGTGGTGGTGGACACGGGGATGGCAGGATCGCTTTCGACGACGACGGCCAAGGAGGATATCTACGCCTTCTTTTTTGATCAGGGGGGCTTGATGGCCGGCCTGGGCCTGCAGGGTTCCAAAATCAGCCCTATCAACCCGGAATAATGGGGTGTCGGCAGCTGCCCTCGAAATGATTTTTTAAGATTAAGCGATCTTTACCTGGTGAATTCAACATCTATCGGTGCAGCGAAAAGTGTCGTCTCCGCACGTCCGATTACGGGGAAGCCTGGCGCTTTAATGACAATACGATAAGGCTTGCCATTTATAGGGTGCGGGGGATCAGGCCGATCAGAATAAAAAAGGGTACCTCTCGCCAAGGCGAAAGGCACCCTTTTCATTAGAAGTGTGTGGTTTTAGACCACCGATACATTGACAGCCGAAAGACCTTTCGGTCCCTGCTCGACGTCGAAGGCCACATTGTCGCCTTCATTCAGACTTTTAAAGCCGTCCGCGTTGATGGCGGAATGATGAACGAACACATCCGGCCCGCTTTCCTGCTCGATAAATCCGAATCCTTTTTGGTCGTTAAACCACTTCACGGTTCCATTTGTCATGATACATCCTCCTTTCTGGTTAATTCTCAAGATTTTTAGCTGGAGGATGTCACATTGAACGCGATGGGGTCCCTCAGAAAAAACCGCCTTGCCCACTAAAGGCAAGGCCTTGTTGATTAAGTTGAACATAAGGTGTTCCGGACCGAAGGCAAGGGGATGACATAAGTATTACAAAACAGATCTAAAATAGCGATCCATGGCGGGTTTTAGCAGGAGGGCATGGCGGTGCCTACGAACGCCGGTCATTGCACACCGCCTGAACACGTTGCCGTGAATCATTTACAAGTTGATTAAAACACAGCCCCTGAGATAGTATCGGGTCAGTTGGAATCGCACGGGTATGGGTCGTAGGTTCAAAAGATATCCGTGGCCAGTGGGTAACCTGATTAAAAAAAGGAGGCATCATGAAAACGTTTATCGCCATGCTGGTTATCGTCTGTTTTGCGGTGGCACCCATGACATCGCTTGCGGCCAAGGGGGGCCAGAAAGGGCCCGACGATAACGCCTACAAACATGCCAATGACAACGCCAAGTTCAAGCGTGACGCACAGGCGGGCGAGGCCGGTGACGAAGCCGGGGAGATCATCGAGGAGATCGAGGACGCCGGCGACAAGGACATGGACAAGGACATGGACAAGGATCAAGGGAAGGACGAGGAAAACGGGAAGAAAAAGCAAAAGCAAAAGAAGAAAAAGAAACAAAAGGGGAAAGATTGATTGCCGAAGCAATCCAGCCATCCGCTTGTTAAACGATGGGCGTTGAATGAGACGGTTGGAAAGGTCGGGGCCTTTAGGCTTTCCGGAATGGATCTGGTTTGGCGTAATGAGCGGACCAAAACAATTCACCCTATTTCCCGGGACAAGCGCGCGTGTATCGAGGAGAACGATTCAATAGCATCAGTCACCTTATCGGTGCGGCAGCGGCACTTGCCGGAACCGCATGCCTGGTTGTGGTCGCCGCGCAGCAAGGGGACCCCTGGAAGGTTGTGAGCTTCAGCATCTACGGCGCCAGCCTGGTGTTGCTCTATCTTTTTTCAACGCTCTACCACAGCCTGCACGACGCGGGGAAATCCCTTTTTCAAAAATTCGATCATCTGGCGATTTACCTTCTCATCGCCGGAACCTATACGCCTTTTGCACTGGTCACCCTCAGAGGAACTTGGGGCTGGTTGATTTTTGGCCTTGTCTGGGGTCTGGCCGTGCTCGGCATTGTTGTGGAAGTCTCGATGCACAGCGGGCGCCGGATTGTCCCGATCATCATCTACCTGGTGATGGGCTGGCTGATTGTCTTTGCGCTGAAGCCCTTGCTGCATGCCTTGTCGACCCCCGGGTCCGTCTGGCTGATTGCGGGAGGCTTGTTTTACACGTCGGGCTTGTACTTCTATGGTCGGGATAAAAAGGTAAGGCATTTCCACGGGATATGGCATTTGTTCGTTCTGGCGGGCAGCCTGTGTCATTACGTCACCATCCTCTGCTATGTCGCCTGAGCCGGAAGGTGATCCGGTTTTCTTTCAACAGCACAAGGAGGCCGCATCATGTATCCTCATTTGTTTTCGGAAATCCGGGTGGGCGGGCTGACCCTCAAGAATCGCCTGACCATGGCGCCGCTGTACCTGGGGTATGCCGGCACCGCAGGGACGGTCAGTGATATGGTTTTGGATCATTACCGTCTCATGGCCCAGAGCGGCGTGGCCATGGTGGTGGTGGAAAATGCGACCGTGGATTATGCGCAGGGCAGCGGTTCAGCGCGGACCCTGCGTGCCGACACGGGTGACAACCTGGCAGGACTGCAACAGTTGGCCCAAGTCATCCGACAGGAAGGTGCCATCGCCTGCCTGCAGATCAATCATGCCGGGCGATTTGCTTTCGCGGCTACGGAGCCGCTGGCGCCGTCGGCGGTGGAGACCTTCGGCCGGGTTCCCAAAGCCCTGACCAGGGAAGACATCACCGGTATCATCGAAAAATATGCAAACGCGGCTACGCTGGCGAAAAGCGCCGGGTTCAACCTGGTGGAGCTGCACGGCGGCACCGGGTATCTGCTGGCTCAGTTCCTGTCTCCCCGGACCAACCAGCGCACGGACGACTATGGCGGCACACTGGAAAATCGCCAGCGCTTTGCCCTCGAGGTGGTGGCACGGGTCCGGGATGCCGTGGGCGACTTTCCGGTGGGGTATCGCTTTCTGGCGGATGAATGGCTGCCGGACGGCTTGCATCTGGAGGAATCGAAACCATTCGCCGCAAACCTGGCGCGGGCCGGGGTGGCCTACATTTCCGTCATGGGAGGCACGTATGAGTCTTTTGCGCGCCCTGAAGTTGTCGAAAAATCCCAAAAGCCGGGCTACATGCTCGATCTGGCGGCCGCCATCCGCTCCGGAGTCGATGTGCCGGTGATCGCGGCCGGTCGCCTGGGCCACGCCGATGTTGCGGAAAAAGCCCTTGCCGCAGGCCAAACCGATTTGATCGGTCTGGCGCGCGGGTTGTGGGCCGACCCCCAATGGACCCGGAAAGTCCAGACCGGACGGGAGGATAATATTATCGCATGCGATCCGGACTGCGGTGAGGCCTGCATGCAGATGGTGATGAAAGGGCACCCGGCGTTCTGCGTGCGGTGGCCCCCGGAGAAGATGAAAGCCTGGAAAGCCAAATTCGTTTGAGGATGAAATGGTTGCGCTTGCTCCTTTTTAGGCGCTTTCTATTCAATTGATTAATCCGCCAATTGACATCGGCCGCCAAATCGGTAAAATGCGGTCTGGGTTTATCCTGCTAAAACAACAACGGTTCCCTTTTTTGCTAAAAGTCTGAACCCGTATCCTGTCCAAGAAAGCTGGGTGTAGGCGGTTTGAGAGCCCATTTGTTGGGGCGTGCCTTTTGACATCGCCTTTTCCGATCGGGTGGCGTTCTTGTGGGCTTTCAGCTTCTCTCCGCTTTTTACGTTTGCACCAAACGTTTCACGAACATTTCTTATCCCAGTTTAAAACGATTCGCGCGTGACAATATAGCTGATCCTTCAGGCGAATGGCTTTGCGACAGTATGATGGCGCTAAGTGAATAAGCGCTGGGAGGGGCTGCGGCGGCCGACGCAGGCGCTTTTCCCATTCGTAACGCACTGACAAAGAAGGAGGTGGTATGAAACACCTAATCATCGGCAACGGCATTGCCGGCATCAATGCGGCGCAAGCCATCCGTAACGGCGACGCCGAAGCGGAGATCGTCATGGTGAGTGACGAGCGCTTTCCGCCTTACAGCCGACCCATGATCAGCCAGGTCCTCGATGGCTCCCAACCCCATGAAAAACTTCCGCTCTATTCCGAGGATATATACAAGGTGCTGCAAGTTAGGCCGGTTTTGGGAGCGCGCGTGACGGATCTTGATGTGGATAATCGGTCTGTCCGGCTCGCTGATGATACCCGGATTGATTTCGATCGCCTGTTGATCGCTTCGGGTGCGGATGCCCGAAAACTGCAGGCAGGCGGCCTGGACCTGGAAAACATTTTTTACATGCGGACCGAAGCGCATGTGCGTCGCCAATTGGCGGGGATCGCCGATGCCAAACAGGGACTGGTTCTGGGGGGCGGTCTGGTGGGCTTCAAGGCGGCCTATGGCCTGCTGAAGAGGGGTTTGAAGGTGACCATGCTGATCACTTCCGGCTATCCTCTCTCCATGCAAGTGGACGAGGTCGCCGGCCGGATCATCATGAACGAACTGCTGGCTCATGGATTGACCGTCAAGGTGGGGGTGAGTGTCACCGGGTTTGAAGGCAATGGCCGGGTGGCGCGTGCCGTGTTGGACAATGGCGAGCCGTTGCCGTGCGACCTGGTCATCATTGGGAAAGGGGTTCGACCCTCGCTGGACTTTATCCCGAGAGACCGCATCGACGTCGATCTGGGCATCGTCGTCGATGACTTCCTGCAATCGAGTGTGCCCGGCATCTATGCCGCCGGGGATGCCGCCGAGTCGATCGATATTGCCCGGCAGGTGCGCTGGGTCAACGCGATATGGCCGGAAGCCGCCGCCCAGGGCAGGGTTGCCGGGCAGAACATGGCGGGTCGCCGGGTACGCTATCCGGGCAGCCTCAGCCGTAACGTCATGCGGGTATATGATCTGGACGTCATGACGGTCGGTTATGCCAACCCCGGAAAGGACGAGGGGTTAAGGCTGGTCAGCACCGGGGGGGAAAATCAGGGGTATTATCGCCGCCTGGTTTTTCGCGATGAAATTCTTGTGGGAGCGGTCTTAATCAACGAGATCGAACAGGGCGGTGTGATTAGGGCGCTGATCGAGAATCGGACACCTGTCCAGGTTCCGGGAAAAGTCCTGATGTCGCCGAGCTTTAATTTCAGTAAGCTCTTAAAATAGTTAGACGATTGTGTTTGGGAAACAGGATTGAAGCAAAGGAGGGGCTATGAAAGAAGTTGTTGTCATTCCCGAAAAATGCGTTGGCTGTATGCAATGCATGCTGGCATGTGCCACGGCCCATTCGAAGACGCTGCAGATGTTTACGGCAACGTTGGAGAAGCCCCGGCCGCGACCGCGAGTTCATGTGGGGGCCGGGCGCTACAACGAAGGGTTTCCCAACCGATGCCGACACTGCGATCCGGCACCCTGCCAGATGGCCTGTCTGACCGGTGCGATTGCCCGGGATCCGGCCGCAGGATCGGTGCTGATCAACCCGGACCGGTGCATCAATTGTGCTTCCTGCGCTATGGCCTGCCCCTATGGCGTGATCCGGTTTCATGAGGATCCGTTTGCACCCCCGGGGCAGACCGTGGCCGTAAAATGCGACAATTGCGGTTCCCGGGTATCGCAGGGGCTGATTCCGGCATGTGTGGAAGTGTGCAAGACCGGCGCCCTGGTTTATGACGAGATGTCCGCGGTGATGAAGCAGAAAACCAACCAGGTCGCCCGGTGCATGTCGGCCGGCGCGGGTGAGATCACACTGCCGGACGGCGTGGCCCTGATCAGGGCGGCCAAGCAATCCCAGCTGTCGGTGGGGACCGATTAGAGCGATACATCCATTGCATGGAATGGTGCGTTCAACACGATAAGGAGGATACGATGTTTGATCCCAGGGAAACTATATCCATCACCGATGATGGCCGTCGATTATTTGAAAAAGCCCATAAGGATAATGTCGAGACCGTGTGGGACCGGCATGAGGCGCAGCAGCCGCAATGCGGGTTCTGCGATATGGGATTGAGCTGTCGGGTCTGCAACATGGGGCCCTGTCGCGTGGATCCCTTTGGAGAAGGCCCCCAGGCCGGTGTTTGCGGCGCGGATGCGGATATCATCGTGGCCCGAAACCTGTGCCGTATGATTGCGGCCGGCGCGGCTTCCCATTCCGACCACGGCCGGGATCTGGTGGAAGTGCTGGAGAGTGTGGCATCCGGGAAGGCGCCCGGATATAAAATCAGGGATGAGGCCAAACTGAGACGCGTGGCCGCCGAGTATGGCGTTGCCGTTGAAGACCGGGACGCCCTGGTTATTGCAGGCGACCTGGCGCAGGCCATGATGGAAGATTACGGCATGCGGCAGAAGAAAATCACGCTTGTCAGTCGGGCGCCGGCCAAACGGCAGGCCGTGTGGGAAAAGGCCGGGATCACCCCGCGGGGGATCGACCGCGAGACCTCGGAAATGATGCACCGGACCCACATGGGGGTCGACAACAATTGGGTGACCCTTCTGGTCCAGGCCCTGCGCAATGCGTTGTCCGATGGCTGGGGCGGGTCCATGATTGCGACGGAAGTGTCGGATATCCTGTTTGGCGTGCCGTCCCCCAAGCCGACCATGGTCAATGCGGGCGTGTTGAAAAAGGACCAGGTCAATATCGTCGTGCATGGACACAATCCCGTGGTGTCGGAAATGGTGTCCAAAGCCTGTATATCAAAAGAAATGCTCGATCTGGCCAAAGCGAAGGGTGCGACGGGCATCAATCTGGCCGGTGTGTGCTGTACCGGCAACGAGCTGCTCATGCGGCGGGGGATTGGCATGGCGGGCAACCATCTGATGACGGAGTTGATTTTGGGTACCGGTGCCGTCGACATGATGATTGTGGATTATCAGTGCATCATGCCGTCTATCGGTAAAGTGGCCGAATGCTATCACACCAAAATGATCAGCACCAGTGACAAGGCCCAGTTTCCGGGCATGGAACACCACGAGTTCCACCCGGACAATGCCGAAGAAAAGGCATTTGACCTGCTGAAAATGGCCATTGAAAACTTTCCCAATCGTAAAGAGGTCTATATCCCGGTGGAGCCCCAGGAGGCGGTCGGGGGCTTTTCCATCGAGACCATCGTCGGGGCGCTGGGCGGTACGCCCGATCCGCTGATCGATGTCATCAAAGCCGGCAAAATCAGGGGGGCGGTGGGCATCGTGGGGTGCAACAACCCCAAGATCAAACATGACTACGCCAATGTGACCCTGACGCGCCGACTGATAGAAAACGATATCCTGGTGGTGGACACCGGGTGCGTGGCCATCGCCAATGCCAAGGCCGGGTTCAAAGTGCCGGCGGCCATCGAGATGGCCGGACCGGGTCTGAAAGAGGTTTGCGGGTCGCTGGGCATACCCCCGGTCCTTCATCTGGGCAGCTGTGTGGACAATGTCCGTATCCTGATGCTTGTGACGGCGTTAGCCAATGCGCTGGGGGTCGATATCAGCGACCTGCCCGTGGCGGGCTCCGCACCAGAATGGTATTCGGAAAAGGCGGTGACTATCGGCGTCTACTGCGTTGCCTCGGGGGTTACCACCCACCTGGGCCCCATGCCGCCGATCACCGGAAGCATGAACGTGGTCAAGCTGCTCACTGAGGGGCTGGAAGATGTGGTAGGGGCAACCTTTGCGGTGGAGCCCGATCCGGAAAAAGCGGCCGTTTTTCTTAGGAAGCATATCGAGAAGAAGAGAAAGGCACTGGGTTTGGATGCGAGGAGCGTTTCTTAGAATTTTGATCTGATGCATCAAGCTAAGGAAAGATTACTCAAAAGCTATTTGTTCCCACCGATGCTTTTAGGGTGTGTTACTTTTCTTCCGCGTGGAAGAAAAGTAACCAAAAGAAGACGCCCTGTCACGAGCCCTCCGGGTTCGCCTGAGCGTTGAATCTGCACCCGGACGCGCCGAAACTCGCCCCGCTTTCAGCGGGGTTCAAACAGTCGCCGCGTCTCTTCGGCCGCAGATCCATCGCTCAGGCCTCGTGACAAATGGGATATCTTATCCCCCTTTGGTCCCATTCGCAAATAGGCCCTGAGCATTTTCCAATACAAACGCTTTTCAATGCGAAGGACTATAAGTCTTCTCATAATACTTTTTTGAGAAGACTTCTACACCGTTACCACGATCTTGCCCTTCTGTTGATTGGACTCCATGTAGCGGTGGGCGTCGACAATCTCATCCAGCGTAAACGTGCGGTCGATCACCGGTTTGAGAGCGCCGGAGGTCAGGCCGGCGGTGACGAATTGCTTGCCGGCCGCCATCAGGTCGGGCTTTTGCACGATCTCGAACAGGACGTAGCCGCGCACGCTCAGCCCCTTGCCCAGGGCGTCGATGAGAGGGAAGGGGGTCGGCTGCCCGGAAAGCAGGCCGTACTCAAAGATGGTGGCGCCGGGGGCGGCGGCACGGGCCAGTTTTTCCAGGAAGGGTCCCGCCACGGGGTCGAACACCAGGTTGGCACCTTTGCCGGTCCCAATCCTTTTCATCTGTTCGGCCATGTCCTCTTCATCGGTCACGATCACATGGTCGGCGCCGGCTTCCCGCAGGAAGTCCTTCTTGTCCGGGCCCCGGGTGGTGGCCACCGCCAAAGCGCCCACGGATTTGACGATCTGGATGGCGGCCAGCCCCACGCTGCTGCTGGCGGCGGTGATCAGCACCGTCTGTTCCGGCTGCAGCTTGCCAAGGGCGATCAGTGCCCCGTAGGCAGTCATGTAGGGCATCCAGATGGCGGCCGCCGCTTCCGCCGATAGGGTGTCGGGGTAGGGCGCGGCGGCAAAGGCCGGCACAACGGCGCTTTCGCCATAGACGCCATATTGGCGCATGGAAAAGGCGGGAATCGTGCTGACCCGGTCGCCCACTTTGATATCTTGGACATCGGCGCCCACGGCGTCCACCACGCCGGCGGCTTCATACCCGATGCGCGACGGCAACTCCGGGGCTTCCAGATAGATGCCCTGGCGAAAGAGCACTTCGGCGCGGTTGAGCCCGATGGCCTTCACCTTCAAGCGCACCTCGCCGGCACCAGGTTCGACCAGTGGTGCTTCTTCCAGTTTGAGAACATCGGCCTCGCCGGTTTCATGGAAACGGACAATTCGGGGCATGTTTACCTCCATGGGAAAAAATCAAAAAACGAACGATCAAACTTCGGTCTATCGATCGGTCATTTCCAACGTATGCGTAATGTCGATACAACCGATAACGCTCTGGGCGGCCGGGCACCCCGGCAGGTAGGTCTTGAAGCATGCCTGTGCCTCATCACGTTTGTCGGATGCTAATTGCAGGGTGTAGCGAACGGCAATACGGGTGATTTTAAGGACGCCGTCCACGGCTTCGATATCGCCGCTGACATCGGCCCGAAAGCGTTCGGCCGGGGTGGGAATCCGTTTTTTTGCCAGCATCGCGGCAAAGGTTCCCATCATTCAACCGCCCACTGCGCCCACGACATGATCCAGGGTGGCGGCGTGCTCTTCCTCGGGATCGATCTTGTAGAAGCCTTTGATGCCCCCATGCACGCCGTAATACACGGGCTGATCAAATCCCTTGATCACGGCTTTGCGGGTGGGACCTTTGACCCTTGAAATCGTTATTTCGGACTGATGGATGATATCGCCCATGGGCTGCCTCCTCATAAGGTGTAATGATGGGTAACATCGGAATGAATGACGATTAAAAAACCCCAGAGCCGCTATGGCCGGCCCCGGGGTTGTCGTTGCGGTCCAGTGCACGGATTATGGAAAACCGGCACCGCTATTCCCGTCGGGGCGCGCTATACGCGTCCGCCCCAGACCGCCGGCTGTTCCTTGCGGTCCTTGGTCCAGGAGGGGCTGTTCGGACTGGGCGAATTGTGGGCCACCGATTTTATCGCTTCCTGACGCTCTTCCTCGCCTTCGCGAACCCGATCGCGGCATTCGCCTTCACATTTGCCAGTAATATCTCTCGAAGGTATGGATGTCATGGTATGTCTCCTTGTGGTTTATTTTCTGCAGGCATTCTTGCGGAATGCGCAAGCAGATGGTTATAACCATAGGCACACCAGCATCAATTTCAAGGGGGCGCGTTTTTCGACCCATAGATCCCGGGCAAATGGCATCGTTTCGATGGGCATGCGATCCCTTTGGTGCATTGGACCATGACGGCCCCGTTGCGGTCAGCACACCATAAAGGCACGGAATTTAAATATCCCAAAGGAAAGACGACCGGACCATGCAAACGACATTCAAGATCGAGGGTGAGTATATCGAATTGGTGAAGCTGCTGAAAATTACCGGGCTGTGTGATACCGGCGGCATGGCCAAAATCGTCACGGCCGAAGGGCGCATCAGCGTGGACGGCCATACCGAGCTTCGCAAGCGTTGTAAAATCAGACGCGGTCAGGTGGTGGTCTTCGATGATCACGCCGTCGAAGTCGTGTGAGCCGGCGCAGCGGTTTTGATCATGAGTTTTTCAGACCGGACCGGCTGCGACGGTATTCGATTATCACCAGATAGAGGGTGGCGGCCAGGTAGCCCAGCAGCGTGCCCCAGACAATCCCCAAATCGGCATAGGTCGTAGCGACGACAAGCGCATAAATCAGCAGAGACCCCAGGCCGCGGGGGATATTTTTGATGATCGTGCGGACGTGGGCCGGCTGATAGGTAAACTGGATGATGACCAGCAGCGGCAGCATGGTGATGGGAAAGGCGGAAAATAGGCCGGCCCATTCCGGACCGACCGCCCGGGCCGCCGTGGTGATCATCAGGATCACCAGCGCGGCGAATAGCGCCCGCAGCAGGGTGACGCCAAAGCCCAATTGGATTTTGGCGTGGATGGCGGTATCCGGGATGGTGCGGAAGACACGGTCCGCCAGGATCATGCTTGCCATGGCGATCAAGAGGGCGCTGCCCCGATTGATCGAGACCAGCGATAACCCCCAGGCCGTCAGGCCATAGGCCGCCAGGGCCGGCAGAAGGGCGATACCCAATGCCGGCAGGCGGCGGCGTCCTTCCGCCGCCTTGAGTCCCAGCAGATACCCCCCGACAAAGGCGACCGTGCCGGTCAACCCGGCCGCCGTAAAGACGGCACTCCGGGCGGCGAAAGCCGGGCTGATTTCGATCCCGATGAAAAGAAGGCTGATGGCCGCGCCCAGGGGATAGCCGGAAACGACCCCCGCGACCCGCGGTCCGGCAACCTCGGCAATTAAACTGAGCAGGACCACCACCAGGATCGACACCAGGACTTTGACCATCGGGAAAAGACTGAAACTGATCATCACGAATGCCTCAGGGGGCGTAGAGGCCTGCCTTGCTTGCCAGGACGGCCTTATACTGATCTGTCGGAAAGTCCCCGTCAAGAGCAAATTGGGAAGGGCGATGTCGCGGCAGGATGCGACTGCATCGGTTTTATGAGGCCTTCATTGAAGTAATCCGGACAGCCGCTGCAAAAAAGACAGCCAGAGAAGACTTTATCAGCTTGAGGAAGCGGCTCTGGTAATCCGTGACAAATGGAAAATCACGATTAATCATTTAGCCTGTCGAAACGTCTTGCAAGAATTCTGGCAAATGGATGTGTGAAAATCACATTGGGGAGGGTAAAAAATGCAGACCAAACCATTCGGGTCCACCGGTCTATCCGTTTCGCCCGTCGGCATTGGCCTGGCCGCCCTTGGACGGCCGGGGTATATCACCATCGGGCATGCCGATGCGCTGGGGAGAAATTACGATGTGACGGCCATGGAGGCCGGTGCCCATCGGGTCCTGGACAAGGCCTATGCGATGGGGGTGCGCTATTTTGATGCGGCACGTTCATACGGCCGGGCCGAAGCATTTCTTGCCAGCTGGCTTCAACGTCGGGGGATACCGCCGGGAGATGTGGTCGTGGGCTCCAAGTGGGGCTACACCTACACGGCCGGATGGCAGGTGGAGGCCGCGTCCCACGAGGTGAAGGAACACTCCCTGGCGGTCCTGCAGCGGCAGTGGAAAGAGAGTCAGGCGCATCTCGGGGCGCATCTCGACCTCTACCAGATTCATTCCGCCACACTGGAAAGCGGTGTCTTGGCAAACCGGGAAGTGTTGAAGGCGCTGGCGCGGCTGAAAGGTGGCGGAACCGCTATCGGCCTCAGCGTGAGTGGGGAAGGTCAGGGAGCCGTGATTGACTGCGCGCTTGAGACGACCATCGACGGCGTGCGCCTGTTCGATGCAGTGCAGGCCACCTGGAATCTGCTGGAAATTTCAGCAGGGCCGGCGTTGAGGCGGGCCGCCGCAGCAGGCCTCGGGGTCATCGTCAAAGAAGCGCTGGCCAATGGCCGTCTGACCGAGGCCAACGAAGCCCCCGAATTTGACCGCCAGCGTAAGCGATTGCGGCAGGAGGCGCGGCGTCTGGCAGCCACCGTGGACGCCTTGGCGATGGCGGCTGTTCTGGCCCAACCATGGGCGAGTGTGGTGCTCAGCGGTGCCGCCACAACGTCTCATCTGGTGTCGAACCTGCGGGCGACGGACGTGATATGGGATGACCGGGCCGCCGCATCCTTGGAAAATCTCGTCGAACCGCCCGAAGTTTACTGGAAGATGCGAGGTCAATTGAACTGGAACTAGACGCCCGGCTGGTCCTGCTACAGGGCTTCGTCCCTTTTTTCCCCGCCCGCCCAATCGAAAATGACCACGCCCGAGCAGTCAGGTGGTTGGCATGTATTGAGATCAAAATTGATCTAATTAGAGTTTAAAAATGTTGAAATTCATCTTATTATTATCTTTAATTGGATATATTAGATATCAATAATAGGGGCTCGACTAGAACAGCGGCCTATTTCTGAACATTTTTAGTAATAACAAGTAGATATTTTCATCACGATAATTGAATCGGAATTCGCATTCTTTCAGATGCAGATAAAAAGTCGA
>JABZFP010000028.1 GCA_014237395.1 Desulfobacteraceae bacterium
CGACTTTTTATCTGCATCTGAAAGAATGCGAATTCCGATTCAATTATCGTGATGAAAATATCTACTTGTTATTACTAAAAATGTTCAGAAATAGGCCGCTGTTCTAGTCGAGCCCCTTCTTTTAATATTCAAATGGTTGGATTTTATCACGGATGCGGCCGGACTCGACCAGCTCCATGAAGGCTTCGGCGGGTGGGCGGCACATTTCCACCACGTTGTTCCACACCGCAAAGCGTTCCCGGTCTTTTTGGAAATACTGTTTGAAATCGCTCCGATCCGGGATTTTGGCATTCGGCAATCGCTGCACGAATTCCCTGGTGGGCGCGATCATAACCACATTGGCCATGTTGGCCGCTGCCGGTTTGCGCCAGGACAGTTTTTTGTCCAGCCAACCGGGGATGATATGGTCAGTGTAGTGGGGCATCAACACGATTTCCTCGTCGGACAGGCGATAAGGGAGATCCATGTGATAGTCGATCATGCCGCCGTCTCGGTAGATACCCGGGCGGGCACCGACGATATTGGAGACGCCCGACATAACCAGCGGAATCGATCCCGACGCCAGCAGGGCATCCTTGAAATTCCTTGAGTTCAAGGCTGATCGTATAAAAGGGATGGTATCGCGGTCGCTCAGCGGCGGCAGTTCCCGTGCATCATGAAATAAAGTGCGTTCGAAAAAAAGGCCCAGATAACGACGCCCGATCAAATTAGCCGTCACGGCTCCGGCCAGTCCCATGGCCATGCCCGGTTTATCCTCCCGGTCGGTCATATGACGGCATCGCACGGCCAGTAAATTCATCCGGCACCAGGGATGGGCCAGAATTTCTGGAACGGCGTCTTCTGGTAAATAGCGATCCATCACCTTCCGGCTTTCCGCCGTGACTTCGGCGGCGGTCGGGGCCGTAACGTAAGTTTGGTGGATATAGGCTTCCCGGAAACGATCCAGTGCATCAATGGGATCCGGCTGACTCAAGGCGGCGAAGCGCCAGGCGCCGATGGAGGACCCGATGAGATGCAGAGGCGCGGTCCGCCCCTTGAAAAAGGATGAAAACAGGAGACGATCAAGGTGGTAAAGGACCAGCCATTTGGGCCCTCCGGCCGCACCGGCCAACACCCGGATGCGTTCCGGTCGCAGGCCCTCGTCGCGAATG
This sequence comes from Desulfobacteraceae bacterium, assembly GCA_014237395.1. Classification (GTDB taxonomy): domain Bacteria; phylum Desulfobacterota; class Desulfobacteria; order Desulfobacterales; family UBA5852; genus JABZFP01. Next base: position 1,152 of record JABZFP010000028.1, read on the forward strand.
TGTGCCAGAGCCTTGGGGCCGGCTTTTATGACGAAACTGTTATCACTATATTTCATAGGACGGAAAACCTTTGAAAACAACTATCACCATGAAGGGCATGAAGAACATGAAGGAATCAATTTGTTTAAAACAAATTGATTCAATTCATCAACTATCGCGCTCTCTACGATCAGTCGTTGGCCATGTTTCAAATCTTGATGGACTCGTAAAAATTCCAAAAACAAGGTTGTGCGTCATTCCTGCAGACGAGACTGTGTCGTAATTACAGAATGGACTCTTTTTCATTCTGTCATGCCGGACCCCGATCCGGCATCCAGTGTTGTAACACCAAAAAAAACAACTGGATTCCGGGTCAAGCCCGGAATGACCTAAACCTGTAAAAGGCTGCTTTGAAATTGTGACACAGCCTCGGACGCCGGAATCCTATATTATCAAGTCGTTCTGGATGCCGAATCAAGTTTGGCATGACGGATAGAAGACTTACTACGAGTTCATCAATCTTTTCCTTGCACCCCAAAAGTTTTCGTCGCCAAACTGGTTTTCTTCAAGATCTTCATGCTCTTCATGGTAGAAAATATGCCTTCTTTTTAGTATTCAGCTTTGATCTTGATGCTATTCGTTTATCTGCATCTGTGTTTATCAGCGTTCATCAGTGTCCAATCCATTTTTCTCAATCGCTTCGATCAGCAGCGGCAGAAAGGTATTCAAATCCTCCACCACGCCCACGTCAGCGGCATTGAAAATCGCGGCATGGGGGTCGATGTTGATCGCCACGACAAAGCGCGATCCGCTCATGCCGGCCAGGTGCTGAAATGCACCGGAGATGCCGCAGGCCAGATAGAGTTCGGGGGCGACCGTCGCACCGGTGACCCCCACCTGTCGATGGTATGGCAGCCAACCCGCATCACAGACGATACGGGATCCCGCCACGGCCGATTTGGGAAATAGAGCGGCCAGTCGGGAAAGGAGATCGAGATTATCTTCCGAGCCGATGCCGCGCCCTGCCGCGACGACGGTTGACGCCTGGGTCAAGGCCGCTTCGGTCGCCGATTCCTTGATCTCGATCAGACGGGTCCGGGTAACCGGCAGGGATGGTTGCTGGGTCTCCATCTCCGCAGAGTGACTGCCATTACCCTCAAACTTGAAGTACCCCGGCAGCACCGTCAGGACGACAGGCCGATCATCCGCCTTTACGCCGGCCATATACTTGCCGCCCAATACGGCACGTTGGAAAATCGGTCCGCCGTCCTGTACCACCAGCCCTTGAACCCCGGAAACGTATGCAGCGTCGAACCTAACTGCCAAGGTCGCCGCATAGTCCTGTGAACGGGATGTGTGGAGCAGCGCGATCACATCCGGTTGCATATCCCCTAAAAACGGTTGCAGGACCTCGGATAACAATTCTCCCGTGGGTGGCACCTCACATGGGATTTCCAGAGCGATTGCCGAATAACCCGTACTCCCCGACAACGCATCACCGGCATCGGCCGCATTGCTTCCTACCGCAAGCCAACAAACTTCGACGGATTCATTCTCTGCCAGCCTTGCCGCCAGGGCAGCCAGATCCACGATAGCCGGATGGGTTTTCCCCTGCTCAACTTCGGCAATGATGGCGACCTTGCGTGCTGACATCAACACAGACCTTTCGCGTGAAACAGCTTGGATAGCTGGTGCGCCTTGCTCTCCGCGGTGCCTTCCATCATAACCCCGGCCCGCACCTTCTCCGGTGGCGTGATGGCGCATACCCGCTGTCTATCAGTCGGGGTCGACAGGGACGCCGACGGCAAAACCTCCAGCGGATATTGGTTGGCCCTCAGCAATTTTGAAAGCGCGGGATAGCGCGGCGTGTGGATTCCCGACTGGATGGTCAGCAGGGCCGGAAGCCGGACTTCCAGAACTTCTTGGCGTCCGCCCTCGACCTCTCTCTCACACCTCAGCACCCTCCCCTCCTCTTTATCGTTCATCGTATGGATCGCAGTCAGACAGGGCCATTTCAGCAGACCGGCGATGATCGGCCCCACTCCCCCTTGCATCAGGTCTTCGGACATCACCCCGCAAAGAATCACGTCGTAAGCCTTTTCACGGGCATAAGCGGTAATCAATTCCCCAATCGTAAACGGACTCGGAAACATTTCGCGGGTCTTCTGGATATGCACGCCGTGATCGACGCCCATGCCGATAGCACGCCGGAGCACGTCGCCGGCATCTTGGTCACCCACGGTCAGCGCGTCGATACGGGATGCACCGTGAGTTTCCCTCAGCCGAAGGGCTGCCTCGACCGCGTATTCATCGTAGCGGTTCATCCGCCAGGGGGTCCCTTCGCAGGTGAAATTCGCGGGAGATTTGGGCGGAATGTCCGGAAAGGTCATGGTTTCCAGATCCGGAATACGTTTTATGCAGACAAGAATTCGCATTTTAAAAACTCAAATAAAAAAATCATTTTTACCACGAAGGGCACGAAGAGCGGGAAGTTTTATATAAACAGAAAAACATTTTTTACCACGAAGCATATGAAGACCTTGAAGAAAACCAAAATCGTGGTTTGTTTTAATAGCTCTTTTTATTGATCTGTGGCTATCAGTGAAAATCTGTGGCTGAAAAAAAACATTTTTACCACGAAGGACACGAAGAAGGCGAAGTTTTAAAAGCACATAAACATTTTTTACCATGAAGCACATGAAGAATTTGAAGAAAACCCAATGGGACACAGATCAGCACAGATTCCCGCAGATTAAAGCAGTGATATAATTTCAGCAAAAACATTATCTGCGTGTATCTGTGCTAATCTGTGTCCTATTATCGTTCTGCACCGTATTCGTCTTTTATCCGTATTATGTAAAATGTGTCCGTACCTGTGTCAACACAAATAGAACGAACGTTCGTTTTTTATTGACATCACCAATAGGCTCTGCCATATCGCATTTAGGGCTTCACTGACAAGGATACCCTGCAGAATATGAATTCCCCTCAATCGGGAATCGCATCGGTTCATAAACATTACCAACCAACGGTTTCGAGATGAGCACAATCTACATGTTCCGCCACGGCCAGGCATCTTTCGGCCAGGACAACTACGATCAACTGTCGCCCACCGGCTACCGCCAGGCGCGGCTGGTGGCGGAACACCTGCGGGATCTCGGAGTCGCCTTCGACGCGGTTTATACCGGCGCTTTGACCCGCCAGAAACAGACCTTTCAGTCGATGGCGGATGTTTTTGCCGAGAGCGAAGCCCCGTTGCCCACACCGGTCGAAACGGCCGATCTCAATGAGTATGATTCGACGGGTGTCTGGCAGCATTATTACCCCGCCACAATCAATGACCACCCGGAACTCGAACTGGATGAAACCAGCTTGGGGCAAAACCCGAAAAAGTTTCAACACGTCTTTGCCCGCATTGTCCAGCGGTGGATAAACGAACGGCACGACCCGCCTGGGATTGAATCATGGCGGGCCTTTCGCAGCCGCATCGGTGTCGGGTTGAATACCGTCATGCGGCAAGAGGGATCGGGGAAAAATGTGATGATCTTTACATCGGCCGGCCCTGTTGCCACGACCGTCCAGATGGCCACCGACATGCCCGACGACCGCTGCATCGGCATTTCCTGGCAGGTGTTGAATGCCTCCACGACGCGGTTCCGCTACAACGAAAAGGAAATAACGCTGGTGGGGTTCAATGACGTGTCCGCATTGGAACGCCAGGGCGACCCGGCTTTACTGACCTACCGATAAAGTCGGACTTCAGAAATTAGCCACAAATGGACACTGATGAACACAGATTAGGGGAGTAAACCTTTTTGCACCACGAAGAACACGAAGGGAAAGAAGTAAAAAACCAATTCTCACTTTTTAGTTTGTTTTTACCTCTCAAAATAATTGGCCTTTCATCCGTGTGAATCTGTGCAAATCAGTGGCTGATTTTATTTCAAGACCTTCATGGTAAATTGTTAGGAGCCAAAAATGGATTTCACCGTATCGGAAAAGATGCAGACCATCGTCGGGATGATCGACGAGTTCGTGGACAAGGAACTCATACCGCTGGAGCCGGTTTTCCTGCGGGGCGACATGACGACGCTGGAAAAAGAAATCAAGGACAGGCAGCGCCTGGTCAAACAGATGGAGCTTTGGGCGCCGAATCACCCGGTGGAATATGGCGGGATGGGACTCGATCTCATGGAACATGCCCTGGTGTCGGAAGCCTTGGGACGCACCCCATTGGGCCACTATGTGTTCGGCTGCCAGGCCCCGGATGCCGGCAATGCTGAAATTCTGCACCTGCACGGTACGCCGGAACAGAAAGCCCGCTACCTGAAGCCCCTGATCCAAGGCGACATCCGGTCCTGCTTCTCCATGACCGAGGTGGAGCTGCCGGGCTCCAACCCCCTCATGATGGACACAACGGCGGTCAAGGACGGCGACGACTACGTGATCAACGGCCAGAAATGGTACACCACCGCTTCGGACGGCGCCGAGTTCGCCATCGTCATGGCGGTAACCAACCCGGACGCGCCGCCCTACCTCCAGGCCAGCATGATCATCGTACCCACCGACACCCCCGGGTTCAACCAGGTCCGCTGCATCCCGGTCATGGGCGAAACCGGCACCGGCTATTTCAGCCACGGCGAGATCCTTTATCAGTCCTGCCGGGTTCCACAGAAAAACCTGCTGGGACCCGAAGGCCACGGGTTCGTCATTGCCCAGGAACGACTGGGCCCAGGACGCATCCACCACTGCATGCGCTGGATCGGCATCTGCAACCGGGCCATGGACCTCATGTGCCGGCGTGCGGCATCCCGCCCCATCGCCCCGGGTCGAACGTTGAGTACCAAGCAGATCGTCCAGGCCTGGATTGCCGAATCCGCCGCTGAAATTCAGGCGGCCCGCCTTTCCGTGCTCCACGCCGCCTGGAAAATGGAAGTGGAAAGCCACAAAGCGGCCCGCAAGGAAATCTCGCTCATCAAATTCCTGACCGCCAAGGCCATGATGAACGTCATCGACCGCGCCCTGCAGGTGCATGGCGGCCTCGGCATGACGGACGACACCATCCTGGCGTTCTGCTACCGCCACGAACGGGCCGCGCGGATCTACGATGGCGCGGACGAAGTCCATAAGATTTCGGCCGCCAAGCAAATATTGAAGGAATATGCTTAATGGGACACGGATAGACACAGATAAATCAAAACAAAAAATGCACCATGAAGCTCATGAAGGACTTGAAGGGAATCAATAGGAAATGGATGGACACCGATAGACACTGATCAATCAAGCAAAAAAGATGCACCACGAAGTGCACGAAGGACGCGAAGAAAAAAACAGAGCTTTGGTTTGTACCAACAAAATTTAAAGTCCTGCTGCCTAAAAGTATGCCAATTTGAACGATCCAAAATTCAGGGACCTCAAACGCGTAATGTGGCTGGTACCAGGTTGTAGGTTTTGGTTCCGGGCAAGGCCGCAGCCCATTGGACACCGCAGGCGTAGCTGCGCTACGTCGAGGACGTGCGATGGGCGAGAACGCCGCCCGGGGGAAAAAGATGCTGCCTGGTGACAGCCACCCTAAACAAAGGAACAAGAACAATGGCCCAACAAATTGCCGACCGTCGCGACATCGATTTTGTTCTGCACGAACTTCTTGAAATCGAGAAGTTGACCGAAACGAAAAAATTCGGGGAATTCAACCGCAAGGCCTTCGACCTGATCCTCAATGAGGCCCGGCGCTTCGCCATCAAGGAACTGTTGCCCACCTATGAGGAAGGCGACCGTATCGGCGTCCGCTATGAGGGCAACGGCACGGTCAAGGTGCCGGACAGCTTTCACCGGGTGCATAAGCTCTACCTGGAAAGCGAATGGACGGCCCCGGCCATGAATCCGGAATACGGCGGGCAGGGCCTCCCCCACTCCCTGGCGGTTGCCGCGGACGAATACCTCATGGGTGCCAACTGGGCCATCAGCGCCTATGGTTCGATGGGCGCCGGCACCGGCTACATGATCGAGAATTACGGTACCGACGAACAGAAAAAGACCTATCTGAAAAAACTATACATCGGCGAGTGGGGCGGCACCATGCTGCTGACCGAATCGGAAGCCGGGTCCGACGTCGGCAACCTGTCCACCACGGCCGTGCGCAACCCCGACGGCACCTTTTCGCTGACCGGCAACAAGATCTTCATCACCAACGGCGAGCACGACCTGGTGGACAACATCATTCACCCGGTGCTGGCGCGCATCGAAGACGACCCGGCCGGCACCAAGGGCATTTCCATCTTTATCGTGCCCAAATATTTCGTCAATGAAGACGGCAGCCTGGGAGACCGCAACGACATCGTCTGCACCGGCGTCGAAGAAAAGCACGGCATCCATGCCAGCGCCACCTGCAGCATGGCGTTGGGGACAAAAGGCCAGTGCATCGGCTACCTGCTGGGCGAAGAGAAAAAGGGCATGCGGATCATGTTCCAGATGATGAACGGCGCCCGCCTGGGGACCGGCCTGCAGGCCCTGGCCCATGCCTCCACCGCCTACCTCTATGCCCTGGACTATGCCCGCAAACGCATCCAGGGCCGCGACCTCGAGGATTTCAAGAATCATGGAGCCCCCTCGGTCGCCATTATCCGCCACCCTGACATCCGCCGCACCCTGCTGTGGATGAAAGCCCACGTGGAAGGCCTGCGCGCCCTGATCTACTATTGCTGGAATCTGATCGACCAGGCGGTGGCCTCCGAATCGGAAGAAGAGCAGACCTATCTGATGGACCTGGTGGGGCTCATCACGCCCATCATCAAGGGCTACGGCAGTGAGCGCGGCTACGATGTCTGCGTGCAGGCGATCCAGGTTTTCGGGGGGGCCGGCTACACCCGGGACTACCCGGTGGAAGCCATCGCCCGGGACTGTAAAATCACCACCATCTTCGAGGGCTGCACCGGCATCCAGGCCCTGGATCTCTTGGGCCGCAAGCTGGGCATGAAAAAAGGCGCCATCTATATGGACTTCATCGGAAAGATGAAGGCGGCGGCCGAAGCCGGTAAAAATCAAACGGCAACAACCGATATGGCAGGGCGATTCGACGCCGTCGTGGACCGACTGGGGCAAGTGGCCTTCCATCTGGGCCAATCCGCCATGTCGCCCAAGTTCAAGGCCGCCTTTTCCCACTCGGTCCCTTTCCTGGACGTCATGGGGGATGTGATGATGGCCTGGATGCTCCTCTGGCGGGCCACCGTGGCCGCCGAAAAGCTTGAAGCGGCTAAAAAGAAGGACAAGCAGTTCTACCAGGGCCAGATCCAGACCGCAGAATTTTTCATCCGCACCATCCTTCCGGTCACGCTGGGCAGGATGGATGCCATTGAGGACTGCAACGATGCGGCGGTGGTGATGGAAGAAGCCGCCTTCGGCGGCTGATTTTTCACCACGAAATACATGAAGGACATAAAGAAAACCATATTAGGACACGGATGAACACAGATAAACACGGATAAAAAATTAGAACATATTCTACCATGAAGAACATGAAGCACTTGAAGGGTAAAATCAAAAGCTAAAAGTTTAACACCATGAAGGGAAACGAAGTGGGAAGACGACCAGCTATCGATCGTATATTTGGACCAATTTGTCGCCGACAAATTGATATCTTCATGCGCTTCATGTCCTTCATGGTGAAAACAGCTTTTTGCTGTTTTTTTACCCCTTCCACCCCTTCGTGTTCTTCGTGGTAAAAAAGTTTTTGGTGTTGCTTTTCCTATCAGTGTTGAGCTTGGTGCGTTTATCCCAATTTAATCAGTGTCTATCGGTGTCACTCTGTGGCTAAAAAAGGAATTTTATTATGAAAATCGACGACATCAAAAAGATTTGTGTGGTAGGCGCCGGCAACATGGGTCACCAGATTGCCACCCTGTGCGCTCTGAACGGCTTCCAGACGTCCTGCACCGACATCGACCAGACCACCCTCGACAAGGCTGCCGCGTTTGCGGATCACTACCTGCCCGGGCGGGTGGCCAAAGGCAAACTCACCGAACAGGCCGCCAAGGAAACCCGCGAGCGGTTGACGTTCACACCAAATCTGGCGGAGGCCGCCGAGGGCGCCGATTATGTGATCGAGGCCGCGGTGGAGGTTCTTGAGATCAAACGCCGGATCTTTGCCGACCTCGACGACATGACCCCGGCCCACGCTGTTCTGGCCACCAACAGTTCGGCCATTGTCAGCTCGAAAATCGCCGACGCCACCGGCCGCCCGGACAAGGTGGTCAACCTGCACTTTTTCAACCCCGCCCTGGTGATGAAGCTGGTGGAGGTCGTCCAGGGACCGCACGTGTCCCAGGAAACCGCCGACCTTTCCATGGCGTTGTGCGAAAAGTTGGGCAAAGCGCCAGTTCGCCTCAATAAAGAGGTCAACGGCTTCCTGCTGAACCGCATCTTCTTCGCCATCATCAAGGAAGCCGAATGGCTGCTGGAAATGGGGGTCGCCTCGGTCGAAGATATCGACAAGGCCTGCGTCTTCGGTGCCGGCCACCCCATGGGGCCCTTCCGCCTGATGGATCTCACCGGCATCGACCTGGCCTACACCATGGGCATGGAAGCCTTCCGCAATTCAGGGGACCGATCAGATCTGCCGGTACCCAGCCTCGTTAAACATTTTGTGAATGGCGAATACGGACAAAAGACGGGGCAGGGCTGGTACGACTATAAAGAATAAGAAACAGCCATTTACCACGAAGCGCACGAAGTGACATGAAGAAAGACATTCGGGACACGGATGAACACAAATAGACCCTGATATAAAATGAAAAACCAGATAATACCATGAAGGTCATGAAGAGCTTGAAGGGTAAAACAAAATATCACGACGCATAAAATCATAGATCCATATTTACACCCTAATATTTATGCTTTTGTCTAATTGAATTTGTCGCCGACAAATTCAATTCTTCATGATCTTCATGCCCTTCATGGTAAATTTCTTTTCAGTGTTTTATCCGTGTTCACCTGTGTTGATCAGTGTCCAATTAAGGTTATCAATGAATTACCAGGATTTTCAGCAAACCATCGATATCTCCAAAGATCATCTTTACCGGGAGATCTACCTGGCCAACCGCGACCAGATTCAGGTCAAAAAGGAAAAAACCGTTATCCGCAATCTGTCCCGCATCTTCAATGCCGCCCTTAAAATCAGTAATGAAAAGGGCTTTCAGGCCATGAGCATGCGGGACTTCAGCAAGGAAACCGGGCTCAGTATGGGCGCCCTGTACTCGTATTTCGCCAGCAAGGACGAGCTGCTGGACATGCTGCTGCGCCAGGGACGCCAACTGGTCATGCGTATCCTGCGCCAACACATCCAGCCCATCGGAGACCCGGTCGTCAAACTGGAAACTGCCATCCGGATCCATATTTATCTCAGCGAAGCGCTTCAGCCCTGGTTCTATTTTTCTTTTATGGAAGCCAAGAACATGAGCCCCAGCGAGAAGGAAAAAACGGTTGCCAGCGAGCTCTATACCGACCAAATCTTTGCCGACATTCTCCTTGAGGGCCAGGCCGCCGGCCAGTTTACGCCACGCGACCCCCAACAGAGCGCCGGCGGTATCAAAGCCCTGCTGCAGGACTGGTATGTCAAACGCTGGAAATACGCCAAGCGTAAGACCGGCGTCGATCAGTATGCGGACTTTATTGTTGAATTCGTGATGGCCTATCATCGCACACCATCAACCTGACGCCTTGTTTCGCAACCAATCGAAAGGATACCGGCCATGGATTTAGCCGACAAATCACAGCCGATCCGTCCGGATGAGGGCTTTGACGAAAGCGCGCTGGAAGCCTTCCTAAAAGACAGCCTGCCGAATCTCAGCGGGCGATTGATCGTCCACCAGTTTCCCAGCGGGTTCTCCAACCTCACGTACCACCTGCGCTTCGGCGGCCACGAATTCGTGATGCGTCGCCCCCCTTTCGGCACCAAGGCCAAGAGCGCGCATGACATGAAGCGCGAATATACCATCCTCAAGGCTTTGAAACCTTTTTACCCCTATTGCCCCGAGCCGTTGGCCTACACGGAAGACCCTTCGATACTGGGATGCCCTTTTTACGTCATGGAACGGTTGCGGGGGATCATTCTGCGCAAAAATCTTCCCGCGGGTCTCACCTTCACCCCGCATGAGATGCAGCAATTGTGCGAGACCCTGCTGGATGTCCTCGTTGAACTGCACCAGATTGACTATGACAAGGCCGGTCTGGGCGAACTGGGCCATCCCAAGGGCTATGTCCGCCGGCAGGTAGAAGGCTGGAGCAAACGCTACCGCGACGCCCGCACGGAGGATGCGCCGGACTTCGAAGCCGTCATGGGCTGGCTGGCCGCCGAGATGCCTTCGGATACGCCATCGCCCACCATCATCCACAACGACTACCGATTCGACAACGTTGTGCTCGATGAAGCCGCGCCGCAGAAAATTATCGGGGTCCTGGACTGGGAGATGGCCACCGTGGGCGACCCCCTCATGGATCTGGGCAACACCCTGGCGTACTGGGTCCAGGCTGATGACCCGGAGGAATCCCAGTTGATGCGCCTCATGCCCACCCATCTTGAAGGCGCCCTGACACGTCGTGAACTGGTGAAACGCTATATGTCGAAAACCGGCCGCACGGCGGACGATTTTGCTTTTTACAGTGCGTTCGGCCTTTTCCGATTAGCGGTCATCGCCCAGCAGATTTATTACCGCTACTACCACGGCCAGACCAAGGATGAACGCTTCAAAATGCTCATCTTCGGGGTGCACGTGCTCGAAAAAGCAGCCACGCGGGTCATGAACGAGGGGTTTTTCTAAAACCGTTATTAGACACTGATGCACACGGATAAACACGGGTAAAGCTATTAGAAACAGCAAAAGAATTTTTCACCATGAAGGGCATGAAGAGCCTGAAGGGGTTAGGTCAAAACCGAAAAGACATTCACCACGAAGGACACGAAGAGCGCGAAGGGATAAAAAAACAGCTAAAGCCTTTTTAATCATGAAGGGCATGAAGCGCCTGAAGAAAACAATTTTTTAATCTGTGTTCATCTGCGTTAATCTGTGTCCCCATTCTTTTCTTCGTGATCTTCGTGTGCTTCGTGGTGATCGCTTTGGATATTCGCTTCTTATAAGGGGGTCAATATGAGTGATGTATACGAAAAACTGCGGCAGCGGCTCGATGACATGGCAACCGGCTATCCACCATCGGCAAACGGGGTGGAAATCAAGATCCTGAAGCGCCTCTTCTCCGAGGCTGACGCCGAAATGTTTCTGATGATGACGCCGCTGCTGGAAACCCCGGAGACGGTGGCCGAGCGTCTGCATCTCGATCCGGCCCAGACTGCCACCCATCTTGAGGACATGGCCTACCGGGGGCTGCTCTTTCGCCAGCGCAAGGCCGACCTGGTGCGCTATGCCACGATCCCGTTTGTGGTTGGCGTCTTCGAATTCCAGCTCAAAAAAGTCGACAAAGACCTGGCCAACGACCTGCAGGCTTACTACGAGGAGGCCTTGGGGAAAACTTTCGCCGCCTATAACACCGCCGTCATGCGAACCATCCCAATCAATCGCCGGTTGGTGGAAGAATGGCCGGTAGCGCCCTACGAAGATGTGCTCAGCATTTTCGACCAGCAGAAAACCATCGCGGTGGCCCCCTGTATCTGCCGGACTACCCAGAAGAAGCTCGGCAAGGGCTGCGACAAACCCCTGGAGGCCTGTTTCCTGTTCGGTTCCCACGCCCAATACTATGTCGACAACCACATGGGCCGATTTATCGACAAGGAGGAAGCGAAAGAACTTGTAAAAATAAACGAAGCCGCAGGCCTCGTGATGCAGCCGTTCAACTCCCAGCACGTGGGTGGCATGTGCAGCTGCTGCGGAGACTGCTGCGGCATTCTGCGGTCTCTTAAAAAGCAACCCGTGCCGGCCGCCGCTGTCAAAAGCAACTATTACGCCGTCGTGGAGGACGCCGACTGCATCGGCTGCGGCGACTGCATCGACCGCTGCCAGATGGATGCCGTTGCCATGCAGGACGACATCGCGCAGATCGATCTGGATCGCTGCATCGGCTGCGGGCTTTGCGTTACCACCTGCCCGTCGGAAGCCCTGCACCTGGTGAAAAAATCCGACGACCAGCTCTACGAGCCCCCCGCCTCCGGCATGGAGACCTACATCCGCATCGCCCAGGAACGCGGAAAAATGTGATGGGACACTGATGGACACGGATGAACACAGATCAAGAAAATAATTACTACCACGAAGGACATGAAGATCACGAAGTGGAAATCCTGTAGAAACGCTTTTTTACGATGAAACGCATTGAGATGATGTCGATTTATAAAAAATCTCTTTATGTGATGTGCTCGAATCCGTTTTGATCTGCGTTCCATTAGTTTTTCTTCGCAGTCTTCGTGTCCTTCGTGGTGAAGATAAACAGCTTTTGCCGTGGCATTCTCTGTTACAACTTTTTGGGTGATGTTTTAATCTGCGCGTATCTGCGTTCATCTGTGTTCCCATGAATTTTATATAACAAAAGGATAATAAATGTCTGACAATCCCCTCCGGACCATCATGGCCCCACGCTCCATCGCCATCGTGGGGGCCAGCAACAACCCCACCAAGATGGGCACCATCCAGTACCTGAACCTTCGGCATAGCGGATTCCCCGGGCCGGTCTACCCCATCCATCCCAAAGAAAACCAGATTTTTGGGGTCGAAGCCTATCCGCAGATCGAGGATCTGCCGGAAGTCCCCGATCTGGCCATGCTGGTGGTGCCCGGCCACCTGGTGGTGGATATGATCGAACGCTTCGGCGCGCTTGGCACCCGCCATGCCGTTATCATCACGGCCGGGTTCAAGGAGACCGGCCAGGATGGCGTGGCCCGCGAGGCGGCTCTCATGCAGGCCGCCCGGGCACATGGGTTGCACTTTCTTGGGCCCAACTGCATGGGTCTGGTCAATACCCACCTGCCCCTCAATGTAACGGCGGCCCCCCTGATTTCCCCGCCCGGCCACCTCAGCATCGTCTCTCAGAGCGGCACCTACATCACCCAGACGCTCCAATACCTGCACGATCGTGGGGTGCGCCTGAACAAAGCGGTCAGTGTCGGCAACGAAGCCAGTATCGATGTGGTGGACGTTCTGGAATTCCTGGCGGAGGACCCCGAAACCAAGGCCATCGGCATGTACATCGAGTGCATTCGCCGTCCCGGTGATTTCCTTGCGGCGGCCCGGCGCATAACCCGACGCATTCCGATTATCGCACAATATGTGGGTGGGACAGCCGCCGGCGCCCGTTCGGGATCCAGCCACACGGGCGCCCTGGCCGGTCCGGATGACATCTACGACGGCCTCTTCAAACAGGCCGGCATCATACGGGCCCAATCCATCGAAGACGTCTACCGGATCGGGCAAGCGCTGTCCAGCCAACCCCTGCCGGCCGGCAAGCGAGTGGCCATCCTGACCAACTCCGGCGGCCCGGGCACGGCCATGGCCGACACCCTGGACCGCATGGGCATGGAAGTGCCGGCCTTCAGTGCCGCCCTGCAGGAAAAACTGCAGGCCCTCCTGCCGGGCCACGCCAGCACGGCCAATCCGGTCGACCTGACCTTCCATGTCGACATGACCCTGATGGCCGAGACCCTACCGGAAGCGCTCCTGTCGTCAAAAGAGGTCGATGCCCTGCTGATTCACGGCATCATGGACACAGGCTGGGCCGATCTGGCCTATCCGGTCTTCAAGGATATCTTCAAAATGAGCCGGGAAGACTTTCGCAATAGCCTGAACGCCAATATCGAGGATCTTCTCGACATGCCGTCGCGCTTTCAGAAACCGGTGATCATCTCATCTTTTTTCGGACGCCAAGATCGAGCGGCTCGTCGTCTCCAGGACGGCGGCATCCCGGTTTTCGACAGCCCCGAAAAGGCCGCCGCCGCCATGGCAACCCTCCATACCTATCGCACTATCCGATCCAAAGCAGTAACATCCACGGTGGTGCATCGCCCTGCGCCGAAAACAGCCCAAACAATTATAGATCGCGCCCGGATCGACGGCTGGAATGAATACGATGCCAAGGAAATGCTGCGGACCTATGGCGTGCCCACCTGCCATGAAATCCTGGCCGAATCGATCGAGGCCGCACGGCAAGCCGCCCACACCATCGGGTTTCCCGTTGCGGTCAAAGGCTGCCATGCGACCCTGGCCCATAAGACCGAGCGGGGTCTCGTCCATCTGGACCTGGCCTCCGAAGCCGCGGTCACGGCGGCCTGTGAATCCATCCAAAATGAAGCCGGAGAAGCGGCCTTCCTTGTGTGCGAAATGGTTCGCGGCAAACGGGAATTCATTGCCGGCGTCCATCGCCACCCCGGGTTCCCGCCATCGGTGCTATTCGGTTTAGGCGGTATCTTTGCCGAAGCGCTCCAGGATACGGCCATCCGACTGGCGCCCTTGACCCCATCGGAAGCCCTGGAGCAGATCGCCGCTATCCGCTCGCAGGCGCTGCTTGACGCACACCGTGGCCTGCCGACCGTGGACCGCAAGGCCCTTGCGGATATCCTGGTCAACATCGGTCAACTGGCGTTGGATTTCCCGCAAATCGAATCGATCGACCTGAATCCCATTCTCATCCGGGATGATCAGCCGCTGGTGGTCGATGCGCTGTTTGAACAAAAGAAATAGGACACAGATGAACACTGATGACACAGATCGAAGGGGTCAGTAAAAACCCACATCAGGAGATCACAGCGTGGCATATAAGCATGAAGAATTGACGCGCCATATTATTGAACTCTTCTATAAAGTCTATAACTCGCTGGGCTATGGCTTTTTAGAGAAAGTATACGAAAATGCGCTCGCGATAGAATTCAAAAATTCAGGCTTGGATGCCAAACCGCAAGCACCTATTAAAGTCGTATACAACCGGCAAATCGTTGGTGAATATTATATCGATCTTCTGGTCGAAGATTGCGTCATCGTCGAAATCAAGGCCGTTAAATCCCTGTTGAAAGAGCATGAAGCACAGTTGCTCAACTATTTGAAAGCATCAAGAATGGAAGTGGGGCTCCTATTAAATTTTGGACCAAAACCCCAAATTTCCCGAAAAATATTCGATAACCATAGAAAGTAAATACTGTCGACGGCTCATACTTATCTGTGTTTATCTGTGTTCATCTGTGTCCCATATCTCGATTTCAAAACGCGGCGATGGGAAATGACGGAATCGTAGGAATAAATCGCGAGTGCCGTCCAGATCAGGCCGAAGGTCAGCAGCTGGGTCGGCAGGAGCGGTTCGTGGTAAACGAAGACCGCCAGAAGGAAAGTGCAACTGGGGGCGGTGTACTGCAGGAATCCGACCGTGGCCAGTCGCAGCAATTTGGCCCCCATGGTGAAGAGAAGCAGGGGCAGGCCGGTCACCAGAGCGGCCCCCATCAGCATGAGGGAAATTGTTGTTCCGTCATGCAAGAATGCGCCGCGGCCGGCGTGATCAAGATAGAGCAAGTAGGCCGTGGCCGGGATTGAAAGCAGGAGCGTTTCCACGGTCAGCCCCACCAGCGGGCCAACCGAGGCAACCTTCCGGATCAGGCCGTAGAAGCCGAAACTGAACGCCAATGCCAACGCGACCCAGGGGAACTGGCCATAGCTCAGCGTCAGATAGGTGACGCCCGCCGCCGCCAGACCGACGGCCACAAGCTGGAGTCTGCGGAGACGCTCCTTGAGAAAAACAAACCCCAACAGCACGTTGACAAGGGGGGCAATATAATACCCCAGACTGGCCTGCAGAATATGATCGCTGTTGATGGCCCAAATATATAGAAACCAGTTGATGCTCACGATCAGCGTGGTGAGGAGTAGAATCAACAGCGTACGGCCGGATGTCAGTGCGCCGATCAGGTCCTTCAGATGGCCCTGAAGCAGAACGATAGGGGCCAGAAAAACAAAAGACCAGATCATGCGGTGCATCAGGACTTCAAAGGCCGGTACGCTGGCCAGGGCTTTCCAGTAAACCGGGCTCAGCCCCCAGATGAGAAACGCGGATGCCGCCAATGCGATCCCCTGGGGAGAATCGGATGCATCGGTTGCCTGTGTTTGCCTGGGCATTGTTAGAAGTCCCTGGAGAACTTTGAAGTATAGGAGGCTGTTGTCCTCAACCCGTCAAGTCGGGCACCTTAAGCAAAAATGGACCGCATGTCAAAAACAATAGACGGACAAACCATTGGCGCTATCCTCTTCGATCTCGGCAATGTCCTGATCGACATCGATTTTTACCGTTGTGCCCGCCTCTGGAGCGATCACGCCGGCATCCCCGCCCACGTTCTGGCATCGCGGTTCTGCATCGATGATGCCTACAAGGCATTCGAGTGTGGTAAACTTGACGCCCGCGCATTTTATGAGGCCTTACGCAGGCAACTTGAGATCAGCCTGCCGGATGACATCATGCGTGAGGGATGGAATGCCATTATCCGTGATGAAAAACCCGGTATTCGCGACTGCCTGGAACAATTGGCCCGCCGATACCCGCTGTATGTCCTGACCAACACCAACCCGGAACACGAGAACATATGGGCCGAAAAGCACCAGGATCTTTTGTCGTATTTTGAGAAAATTTTTATTTCTTCCCACATGGGATGTCGCAAACCGGATATCGCCGCTTATCTCAACGTGAGTCAAACCATCGGCCTGCCCTGCCCGCGAATCCTGTTCTTTGATGATGCCGACGAGAATGTCGAAGGCGCCCGCAAGGCCGGGATGCAGGCCATCCGGGTGGACCAGGACGACACCATTTCGCAATGCATCCGTCCTATCCTTTCCAGCCCCAGGAAATGACACCCGCACTCAGGCCCCGATGCATCTCCGTCAATTACAATTTGGGATTTCATACGGTTAAAAGGCAGGATTTAAGCCGGATTTCCTGGCGAAGCGCTTGCATATACGACGCATCGTGTTTTATTTTAAAGGTTAACATTCCATTAATAGTTCTATTTGCCAGAACCGAACCCATGCACAGAAAATCCTGCCACAGGCAAGAACAGTCGCAGGCCGGCCCGTCACCCCCCTGACGCATGAAGAATATTGCGTTCTTCACGGTCATAACCCGAAGGAGGTCGTCACGATGTGGCAATGGTTTTCCAATTTGAACCCGATCTGGCAAGCCTTTTACGCGACCATGTTTACCTGGTTTCTCACGGCCATGGGCGCCGGCGTGGTCCTGTTTTTCCGCACGATCAATCGCAAGCTGCTTGATGCCATGCTGGGGTTTGCAGCCGGGGTCATGATCGCCGCAAGCTACTGGTCGCTGCTGGCACCAGCCATCGAAATGGCCGAGGAATTCGGCAACGTCCCTTCCTGGGTCCCGGCCACGGTTGGTTTTTTAGCCGGCGGCCTGTTTCTGTGGGGTGTCGACAAAATATTGCCCCATCTCCATCTGGGGTTCCCGAATGAAGAGGCCGAAGGCATTAAAACCAGCTGGCAACGCAGCGTTTTGCTGGTGCTGGCCATTACCCTGCACAATTTTCCGGAAGGCCTGGCCGTCGGCGTGGCCTTCGGCGCGTTAGCCGCCGATCTGCCATCGGCGACCTTTGCCGGCGCCGTGGCGCTGGCCATCGGTATCGGCATCCAGAACTTCCCGGAGGGGGCCGCCGTTTCCGTTCCCCTGCGTCGGGAAGGATTCTCGCGGCTTAAAAGTTTCTGGTACGGTCAACTGTCCGGTTCGGTGGAACCGATTGCCGGTGTGATCGGCGCGGCCTCGGTTTTCTATATGCGCCCGATTCTGCCCTATGCCCTGTCCTTTGCCGCCGGCGCCATGATCTACGTGGTGGTGGAGGAACTCATCCCGGAATCCCAATTGGAAAAAAATACGGATGCCGCCACGATGGGGGCGATGTGCGGATTTGCGGTGATGATGACGTTAGACGTCGCTCTCGGCTGATGCCCACCCAGAAATGGCATCTTTCGGCCCAAGCCTGCGTTCTCGCTCTTTTGAAATCCTCGACGTAGCAAACCAACGCCTGCGGTTTCCACCCACGGGGTGAATTGGATCAGGTGGGAAGTCCCGCAAAGCGGGAAAAATCGCTGCGGCCTTGGCCTGAACCAAAACTTACCATTTCTGGATAGACATGTAGTCGTGTCCAAAAAGGCATCTTTGGCCCTTGGACGGCGTTCTCAGTGTTTGGCGGTCCTCGACGTAGCCAATGCTACGCCTCCGGGCGCCAAAGCACCTGCGGCCTTGTCCAAAAACCAAATCTACCCCATGGAATACCGACACGCTTTTTTTGGAACCCCAAAGAAATACTTGTGACAGATGGCATCTTTCGGCCCAAACATGGCCCCGGTAAGCTGAAACAGGGAGCTTCTCCTGAATCTTTAATTTTGAGGTCACAAGCGGCATCCTTCTTTGATCTGTGGAAATCTGTGTTAATCTGTGTCCCATCGTTGTTTCGGTTTTGTTTTTTCTATTCAGCACCATGATCGGAGGGCACTGTTATGACAAACACGACCATTCGCGTCGGCATCGTCGGGGCTGGCGGCAACACCAAAGCCAAACATATTCCCGGCCTGCAGGCTATCGAAAAAGTTGAAATTACCGGTGTTTGCAACCGCAGCAGGACATCGTCCGAAGCGGTCGCTGCCGAGGTTGGCATTCCCCGCGTCTTCGATGATTGGCGCAAACTCGTTCAAGATCCGGACATCGATGCCGTGGTCATCGGCACCTGGCCCTATATGCACGGCCCCGTCAGCATCGCTGCCCTCGAGGCCGGCAAGCACGTTCTCTGTGAAGCCCGCATGGCCATGAACGCCCGCGAAGCCCATGACATGCTCCACGCGGCCCGGTCCCGGCCGCACCTGGTCGCCCAAGTCGTGCCCTCGCCCTTTTCGCTGAAAGTCGATCGCACCATACAGCGTCTGCTGGCCGAGGGTTTTATCGGGAATCTACTGGCAATCGATGTTCAGGACCGCGGCGGTTTTCTGGATATAGATGGTCCTATCTCCTGGCGACAGGACATCCAGTTGAGCGGCATGAATGTCATGATGCTGGGCATCTGGTACGAAGCCGTCATGCGATGGGTTGGCGAAGCGATCCGCGTCATGGCCATGGGCAAAACCTTTGTAAAACAACGCAAGGATACAGAAGAAAAGCGACAGCAGGCGGTTCTGATACCTGAGCATGTCAACGTCCTCGCCGACATGGCCTGTGGCGCCCAGGCCCACTTTTGTTCGACCCGTGTGGCCGGTCTTGCCGGCCCGAGCGGCTGCCATCTCTACGGTTCCGACGGAACACTGCGATTCGAAGACGGGAGGCTCTTCGGCGGACGCCGTGACGCCGCCCAGTTGACTGAAATCGCCATCCCTGCGACCGAAGAAGGGCGGTGGCGTGTTGAAGAAGAATTTGTCAACGCGATCCGTGGTATAGAGCCTGTATGCCTGACCACCTTTGAAGACGGCGTCCGCTATATGGAATTCACCGAGGCCGTATCCCGCAGCCGGCAGACCGGGATGGCGATACCGTTACCACTTATTACACCGTAGTATCGAGGATCAATCCCCCAGGAGACACAATTGTGCCCCACAAGCCGGTTGAAATACTTCCCGGACTCTTTTTTATCCTGCGCGGATACCTGAACGCGAACCATTTTGCCTTGCGGTCCGACCGTCCTGTCCTGGTCGATACCGGCTACCTGGGAAACTGGGGGCAAACGGAAGACATCCTCACACGTCTCGGTTTGGATCTCAACCGGGTCGCATTGATCATCAACACCCACACCCACTGCGATCACGTTGGCGGCAACGACGTCATCCAGAAGCGATCGGGATGCGACATCGCCCTGCACCCGCGCGGGGCGGGCTATATGCGAAATAGAGACGATCGATCGCCGTGGTGGTCCTATTACCACCAGGAAGCGGCCTTCTTCCAGCCGACCCAAATCCTTGAGGACGGCCAGGTCGTTCATGTGGGGCCGCACGCCTTCGAGGTGATTCACACCCCCGGCCATGCTTCAGACGGGATCGTGCTTTACAACCGCCCGACACGCATTCTATTGTCCTCGGATACGTTGTGGGAACGCGACTTCCCGGTGATGACCCTCGCGGTGGAAGGCGACGGCGCCATCGAAAACATGATGACATCCCTGGCAAAACTTGCGGGTTTGGCAGTCGATCAGGTCTATCCGGGGCACGGTGCCCCCTTTGACGATTTTCAGTCGGCGCTCCAGCGTGCCGTAACCCGGTTGGAGCGTTTTCAGGCCGATCCCAGCCGGGTGGGATGGGATGTGATCAAGAAGATTTTCGTGTATACCATCATGATGAAACGACGCGTGGCGATCGATACTTTTTTCGATCAATTAATGCAGACCGACTGGTTTCCCGATACGGTCGACCGTTATTTCTCGAGCGGCTATCGATCCATTTACGATCAAGTCATAACGGAATTTCATCAGCGACACATCATCAAGATAAACGGCCACGACTGGGTAACCACGGTTCGCCCCTGAACCTGAATGAACGGACAATCCATCGTCTTTTCTGTAATGCCTTACGAGGAGCTATCGATGACACAGCGACAATTATTTGAACTGGTGGTCACCCTGGAGAAAGATCTGGCTGATTTTTATCAAAAAATAGGCCAGATCGAACGCCTCAAACCTTTTGCCGATATTTTCTCTTATATGACCGATCACTCGCACAACCACGCCCGCCAGATCGAACGGGCCGCCGCTTTGATCGACCTGCCCGAATTGAATATCGCCCCCATCGAGACGCTTCATCGACGTATCAAGGAATCCTTGCAGGAAAAAATTCTCCAGGAAGACGACAACGACAGGGTTTTGGCCCAACTCGCGCGAGCCGAGGAAATCATCGGGACCCTTTATCAATCCATCGCAAACCATTACCGCAACCATGCATCCGTATATGCGGACATTGCTCAACAATTCGAGCAATTGTCCGACGAAGAAATGACCCACCGGGATTTCATCAATGGTCACGGAAAAGAATGATAAGGCGCAGTGGGCTTTTCGATACCGCCGGAGACCGATAGGACGATACCGGTGAATGGACATGGGCCATTGATCGCCCCACCCTTCACAACAAGGATAAACAACCATGGAATGGCTTTCCGATCCCCAGGCCTGGATTGCGCTGGGCACCCTTACGGCCCTGGAAATCGTTTTGGGCATCGACAATATCATTTTCATCTCCGTTCTGGTCGGCCGCCTGCCCGAACAAAAGCGTCAGCGTGCCCGTCTTATTGGGCTGTCATTGGCCATGGTCATGCGCATCCTGCTCCTGATTTCCATCACCTGGATCATGCGCCTCAGCCAACCCCTGTTTGCCATCTGGGGACACGCATTTTCCGGACGCGACCTGATCCTGATCGGCGGCGGACTGTTTCTGCTGGTCAAGAGCACCTTCGAAATCCACAACAGCCTCGAAGGTGACGAGCATGGCGCCGTCACGGCGGCCGCGGCCACTTTCGTCCAGGTATTGGTGCAGATTACGCTCCTCGACATTGTCTTCTCGCTGGATTCGGTGATCACCGCCGTCGGTCTGGCCCAGCACCTGCCGGTGATGATCATTGCCATCGTCATTGCCGTGGGCGTCATGATGGTTTCCGCCGGGCCCATCGGCATCTTTGTCGATGCACATCCCACCATCAAGATTCTGGCCCTGAGTTTTCTGATCCTGGTGGGGGTCACGCTGATGGCCGAGGGCATGGCGTTTCACATCCCCAAGGGATACATCTATTTTGCCATGGCCTTTTCCTGCTGCGTCGAGATGCTGAACCTGAAAATCCGGAAACATGTCCGTGAACCTGTCCGATTGCGTAAAACATTGCCGACGGACGTGCGTGCCTGATGGCCTTCGAAACCGGCTATCCCGAACATTTCATGAAATTTTTTCTACACCATAAATTTTATTTAAATATTCAGTGGTATAGATACCCCCGGGTAAACCCGGGGTACTAAAGGTCTACGGCTCCTGCGGAGCCACCTCACCTCTGCTGACGCAGAGACGAGGTAAAGCTCATTCATCCACGGGTAAACCCGTGGTGTTCTGTCTTCGACCGCATAAAAGCTATTCGGGGTATAATTTTCAGGTGACACTTTGTACCCATGGCCGATTTCCAAAATCATAGAAAATATTTCACCCTGCGGGCGCGACCGAGATGCCCATTGGCCGAGTTATCAGAGGCTTGCGGTAGCATTCCTACAGCGGCGCCCCTGATGCCTTGCCAATGAACATCTCAAACGCGTGAAATATTCGGGCGATGCCATCAATCCCCAATGGCAAATCCGGAAAACGAAAGGAATCAATGCCAACACCGATTTCGTTGTTATATTAATGGGAAAGCGCCATGAGGAGGATGCGCCATGCCGAAACCCGGTTCCGTTCTTCTGGTGATCGATGCCGCCATCAACTTCCTGCTGGGACTTTTGCTGCTCGGCTTCTCCCGTCCGCTAACCGATCTGTTGGGGGTCCCTTACACTACGGTCAGCTTCTATCCGACGATTCTTGGCGGGGTCTTATTCGGGATCGGCGTCGCCCTGACGATCGAGGCGTTTCGACACCCCAAAGGATTAGTGGGATTGGGCCTGGGAGGTGCCGTTGCCATCAACCTCTGTGGCGGAATGGTGCTGCTTATCTGGCTCGTCAGTGGCGCCCTCGATTTACCGTTGCGCGGTCTCCTCTTTTTGTGGACCCTGGCCGTCGCCCTGGTAGGGATCAGCACCGCTGAAATGCTGGCCCATTGCCGAAAAAGGCCGCCCGCGTAATCCGACCGCTGGATTAGGATACGGTTGGAAGGAAGAACCGCCATGCCAACCATTATCACCATGCTTTTGGTCACTCTGATGCTTATGACCGGTTGCGCACCGCAATGGATGCCCTATTGGCCTGATTACGCGGCAACCTATCACTATCCTGCCGAGAAAGCGGTGCTTCGCGCGCATCAGCCGATTCTCGATGTCGGCTATCGCTATACGCTGCCGGTCTACACACCCGTCAGGGAATACCTGCCGCCACGGTCGGCAACCTATTCTGTATCACCGCTCCAGCCCGGCCAGAAATGGATTGCCTTCGACACCCTGGAACAGGATATCCTGATCCTTCATCCCCCCAAGGATTATTCGCAGCCAGCGAAAAGTGTTTTGGGACTCGCGATCTATCGCGACGGCCGCCTGTATTCATCGCGGCCCTGGTACGACCGGCACCGCCGAAAAAAAATCTCCCAGCTTGCCTGGCAGCCAACGTCAACCCCATTGTTTCAACAGGATGGGGTTTATGTGGTCGACTGCTTCACGTTGGATCTGGTGTATCGCGGCAATGCCGGGCCCCATCTTCTTTTTGAAGAACGCGCGTTCAAGTGCTCCTCTGCCGTTCCCGTTTATATCGAACCCATTTACCGGCCGTCGCAAGGGCCATCGACCCTGTATTTTCAGCGATTACGGGTCGACGTGCAGCCGGATGACGATGGTGGGGCCAACCGGGTCTGCGCCACCGTGAATAAGGCGGACCCCAACTGAAATGAGGACTGACGCCTTTACAGACAGGCCGCAAAACAGTACCATGGCTGCCGAACGTCAAACAGTTCACGCCATCCGAGAATGACAACTTGCCGCATAACCGGCATCGATAACGCCGAAGAAAGTTTAATTCATGGGCCGATGGTTGCGTAAAATCTCGCTTTACTTTGCCGCCGGGAGTCTGGGCGGATTGGTTAACAGCATTGCCCTCTGGCTGTTTGGCCTCTATGGCATCAACGCAGCGCTTCAAGTAGCCATCCATCCCCGCCTGACACCGGGCTGGCTCTACCCGCGGATCGTCTGGGGTGGCATTTGGGGGGTGATTTTTTTGCTCCCCCTGGTGAAAAGCCGGTTTGTTCTCCGCGGTCTGATATTGAGTCTGGGACCGACGCTGGTCCAATTGTTCTACATTTTTCCGACAGTGCAGCACAAAGGCATGCTGGGATTGAAGCTGGGCATGCTGACGCCCGTGCTGGTGATACTGGTCAATGCCATATGGGGCGTTACCGCCGCGCTCTGGTTGCGCCTGCTCGACCGCAGTGCCTGAATCCATTGTCTACCACCCCATCCATCACGGCAGCCTTCTTGATTCGGAAGGGGTTGTGCCACCACACGCATAAAGGAAGTCCTCGGCTAATGTTCCGCCAACTTGCATTGCACCTGCTTTGGATCCTCGGCGCCATCCTGGTGGCGTGCCCGGCCCATGCCGAGATATGCGGCTATCCGGAGAAGGGCACCCTCGTGGTCTATCGGGGAGATCAAATGGCGGCCGACTTCCAGGTCGCCCTGGCAGAATCCCCCGAACAGTACCGCAAGGGCCTCATGGGCTGTGGGAGCATCACACCGGGCACCGGCCTGCTGTTTATCTATCCCGATGCCAAGCGACGGGTATTCTGGATGAAAAACACCCCCTTGGCGCTGGCCATTATCTTCGCCTCGCCGGGAGGGCAGATCCTGGCGATCGAAGCGGGGCACCCCAACAGCACCCGTCGCATCCGGTCGCCCGACGCTATTCAGTACGTTCTTGAAATCAATTACGCCGAGGCGGACCAACTCCGCATCGGGGATCGATTCGCGTTGCGGCTCATCCCTCAATAAACCCATAGGATGAATCGAAGATCCGCCGCCGTCTTGATCCGGTATCGATAAAGCCGTATAACGCCTTCCAGATCGACAAGCAGGTAGTCTCCCTATCAACACGCGTTTATGATGGAGATCGAAGATGGCGCTCGTGATACGCCCAATGACCATTACCGACTTTGACGCCGTGCGCGCCCTGTGGGCATCCTGTGAAGGTGTCGGCCTGAACGATGCCGACCGGCCGGAGGTCCTTCGTTCCTATTTGGACCGCAACCCCGGTATGAGCTTCGTGGTCCAGGCGGACAATGCGATCGTCGGGGCCGTCCTTTGCGGCCATGACGGCCGGCGGGGCTACCTGAATCATCTGGCCGTCAGCCCGGCGTATCGCCATCGAGGTCTTGCCCGAGATCTGGTCGATAATTGCCTCACGGCCCTGCAAAAAGCCGGCATCGGAAAATGCCACCTTTTTATTTTCAGTTCCAATCAAGATGGCCGAAACTTCTGGCGCAAAATCGGTTGGGAGCTGCGAGAAGACCTGGCTGTGGCTTCACGAATCTTGGCACCAGAGTGAAGGACTTATAGGAAACGAGGAGGCCACGCCATGAACGAAATCCTTATCCAGAGTTGGAATGAGCTCCAGGAGGCGCTTTTCGAAGACGCCTGGAACCCCGATATCGAACGGTACCGTTCCCGCAATGCCTTCCGGGGGCTGTCCGATGCAAGCTATCCCCTGGAAACCACCTTGATGCGCCTGGGTGGTCGCTATGTCGAACTCGAACGCCATCTGCTGCGCAACTTCCGCAAATACGCCCACCGGGATGTGGTCGAACGGGATTCCCTCTGGCACTGGATGACCGTGGCGCAGCACCACGGATTGCCTACCCGTCTCATGGACTGGACCTATTCGCCTTTCGTTGCCATGCATTTCGCCCTGACCAACCTCGAAAAATATCACACCGACGGCGTCATCTGGGCGGTGAATTACGCCAAGGCCCACGAACTCTTGCCGGACAAGCTCAAACATGCCCTCGAACAGGAAGGGGCCAATGTATTCACCGTGCGCATGCTTTCCGAACAAGTCACGTCGCTAAACGAATTAATGGAGATGGCCGCCGCCCCCTTTACGATCTTCTTTGAGCCGCCCTCCATCGACGACCGCATCGTCAACCAGTTCGCTTTTTTCTCCATCATGTCGGACCCCACCGCCTGCCTTGACCAGTGGTTCACCCACCACCCCGACATCTGGCGCAAAATCATCATTCCGGCGGATTTGAAATGGGAATT
Source organism: Desulfobacteraceae bacterium (assembly GCA_014237395.1). Taxonomy (GTDB): domain Bacteria; phylum Desulfobacterota; class Desulfobacteria; order Desulfobacterales; family UBA5852; genus JABZFP01. Next base: position 27,007 of record JABZFP010000028.1, read on the forward strand.
ACGCGACAAGTTGGATCAGGCCAACATCAGTGAACGGGTGCTCTTCCCGGGACTCGACGGCCTGAGCTCATGGCTCAAACGGCAGTACAGCCCGAAGGTATAAAACGATTGGGACACGGATGAACGCAGATAAACGCGGATCAACATCAATGATAACGATCAACCTTGAAGATCATAGATCCGATCGAAACGGGAACCCCTTTATTTACCATGAAGAACATGAAGGGAATGAAGAAAAAATAAAAAATGACCCCATACTGAAAAACTTTTTTCTCCACGAAGGACGCGAAGGAACACGAAGAAATCAATTGCCTCTGAAAAATTGTTTTTTGGATCTAACGTAAACATAAAGCTTTGTGCGCCATTCTGTCCTTCGTGGTCAACATCCCTTAGCGCTGGTTTTAAACCTTCATGATCTTCATGCCCTTCATGGTGATTGCTTTTCATTTCTTTTCAAAAGGAGAACGAGATGCCCTACGTCAATATCCGCATCACGCGTGAAGGCGCCACCGCCGAACAGAAAGCCACGCTCATCCGGGGCGTGACCCGCCTCTTGCAGGAAACCCTGGGGAAGAACCCGGCCACCACAGTGGTCACCATCGACGAGGTGGATACGGACAATTGGGGGATCGGGGGGGAAACTGTGACCGTCCTCCGAGGTGCCCGGAAATGAGTGGTTCGAATAAGGCCTCACGTAACCCATATAAGTGAGCTTGGAAACAGTTTTCAAGCTATTGGTTTGAATATCCCGTTGTTCCGCGCCGAGCATCGACGAGGCGGACGGATTAAAGCGCGCGGACTGTCTGAGTCCGCCAAAAGGCGGGTGAGTTTCCGCGTGCTCCGGCCGCATAAACCGGGCGATGCCGCAAGTATCGTGCTGTCAGGTAAGGCGCCAGGCGAAGCGAGGCGCGCAGCAATCGCCAGATTGTGAGCACCCGAACAAACATAGCAACGCCACATGGCGACACGAGGCGCAGCATCATCGCCCGGTTTGGCGACACGCAGGGTAAAGCTGGACACGGGCGTGTTCTTTTGCTTCGTTTTCTGTCACGGGACAGAAAATGAAGAACCGATTTCAGAAAATCATCCCGGAACGGTTGGAACTCTCCTGACCCGTCACGAGTCTTGTCGGGCTTGTATCAACACAAAGGCTCCCGTTAATCAAAATTCGCCCGAAAACGACGATTGATTTCCAGCTTCTCCAGGGACAGGTTGACCACGTCACGCGCCTGGGGCGCCGCTTCGACATAGCGCGCCATAAACGACCGAACGGCAGGCGGATCCACCAGGCCCGCCACGGGAACGATCGCCGCAATGACCCGCTCGAACAGCAGGGGATGAAAATCCTTGAAACGGTCCTGGGTGTCCACGAACCATGACCATAGCGCCGTCACCGCATGGGGATTTGCCGCCATGGCCACGAGTGGGATGAATCGATTGCGGTCGGGCACATGGTCCAGCACATAATCACGGGCGGCCGCCAGCGTGGCGGCGTCTCGGAAGCACCCCATGGCCGCCATGATGGTCAACCGTTCGTGTTCGCTGGCCGTTTGGTCGAGCCGGCGGGTCATCCATGTGAAGGCCCGGGCGTTGTGCAGCAGCGCACCACTCTGGAGAACGGCCTTCAGGATGTCGGGGTGAACGGTTTCCCCCGCCATGAGGCGCTGAAAGGCGCCATCGGCAAAAGCCTGTGCCGCCTCGGATCCGTAAAGCACGGCATGCCACAGCAGTTGATCGCGCAAGGCGGCCGTCACGTGCGCTTCCTCCGGGGCCGGGCGCCAACCGATCGATGTCAACACCCGTTCGGCTATCTGCCGGCCGGCCTCAGCCGCCGCTTCCCGGGTGGCGGCGTCCCCGATCAGGTGGCTGTGGCGCAAATGCCCGTCGATGCTCACCAGGGGCAGAAAGGCATCCTCGTCCGCGTACCATTCCAGAAAGGCCAGATACGCCTTAAAGGCAACGTCACCGGCCTGCACCCTGGCAAAAAAATCGTTCTGCAGCCCCCAGCGGTCTTCGGCGGCCAGCTGCTTGTCGCGCACCCGTTCGCCCAAAGCCGTTAAATCAGCATGCCGCTCATAACATACTCGGTAAAAACCCGACTGACCGTCATTGATTTTAACGGCCTCGGCCGCACCGATATCCACCTGGAGGGTCTTGTCGCGCATCAATACCCGCATGCGGCGCTCACTGCCGTCCGGATCGAACAGCCGCAGCGTGAGGGGTATCGGCCAGCAACTCTCGAAATCTTCGGAAAGATAGGTGAAGCGTTCTTGCGACAGCGCCAGGGTTTGTCCGTCGCGATGCACCCGGACCAGGGGATGCCCCGGCTGTTCCACCCAGGCCCGCATGATCTCGCTGACCGGCTGGTCGGAAACCGTTTCAAAAGCTTCCCAGAACTGGAGGCTGTCGGCACACCCATAGGCATGCCGGCGAAGATAGTCGCGCAGGCCGCGCTGGAAGGCGTCATCGCCGATAAAACCGCGAATCTGGCGCAGGACGCTGCCGCCCTTGCTGTAGATAATCGGCGCCGTGCTGGTGTTGATTACCAGGTGCTCGCCGCCGGGGATTTCAATGGGAAACGTTTCCTGGAGGCCGTCCCGCCGCAGGGCGGCATCGGTCTGGGATAGAATGAACTGGCTCCATATGTCCCAGTCCGGTCGATAGTGATCCACGATCCCGAAGCCGAAATAAGTGGCAAAACTCTCATTAAGCCAGAGGTAGCGCCAATCCGCCGGCGTGACGAGGTTGCCGAACCACTGGTGGGTGATTTCGTGGGCCACCACTTCGAAAATGCGCTCCTGGCCGGCTTTGGACGTGATGCCCGGATAGTCCAGCAGGAGATTTTCCCGAAACGTCACCGCCCCCCAGTTCTCCATCGCCCCGAAAGCGAAATCGGGAATGCTGATCAAGTCCATCTTGGTCAACGGGTAGGGGATGTCGAAATAGGACTCGCAGAACTGAAGGGATTGACGCCCGCACACCAGACCCAGATCGCCATATTGCGTGCCGCCCGGCGGCGTCAAAATCCGGACCCGCTGGTCCTCCGCATCCTGAACAGACTCAAAATGCCCAGCGCCGAAAAATAAAAGATAGGTGGACATGCGGGGCGTGCGCTCAAACCGCACACACTTTTTATGGCCTTCCAGAGAAATTTCTTCCCGCACCGCGCCGTTGGAAATCGCAGTCAAGTCAGCATCGACGGTCAGTTCGATATCAAAGGTCGCCTTGTGCCGGGGATGGTCGAAACAGGGAAACGCCCGACGGGCATCACTTTCCTGGAATTGGGTCACCGCCATAAAGTGCTCCTGGTCGTTCCACCGGTAGCCGCTGCGGTAAAACCCGGCCATGCGGTCGTTGATCAGGCCGTGGAAATCGAATTCGAGCGTAAAGGGCCCCGAAACCCGCGATGCCAGCCGGACTTCCAACGCCTCCTTTTCCGGGTCGAGCGCAAATTCGGTCTGGATCCGCGTATCGCCCTGCTTCGCCGTGCAGCGCTTGATCTCGAGCTCGATGGCGTTCAGGTGCAGCACCGCCAGTGGCACGGTGGGCGTCATCGTCAGCCGAAGCTTCCCGTCAAAGGTAAACTTATCCAGATGCGGTTCGATTTGGAGCGCATAGTGAATATCGGTTAGATCAGACATGAAAATCCTCTTCGTAGATTTGGGGTGCTGAAAATAGAGCTGAGCAAATGACGGATTGGGTTTCGGATACAAGCGGCATCAATCGCGGCATACGTGTCGGGTGGGATCATAGGTGCAATGCCATGGCCGGGCGACCCCGCAAAAAGGATCGGGCGGTTTGGTTCCCCGGCCTTTACATCAAATCTTTTAGGTTGCGCAACCGAACCACCATCTCGTGCAGCGACGTTTCGGCCTGTTTCAAAAATGTCCGAAGGGGCGGCAATTCTTCATGCGAGAAATCCTTGACCGCCGTTGCCAGACGCACTTTCAGCGGAAGCCCTTTGATATTGTAGACATGCCGATGGAGTTCACTGACAATGCGCTGGCGGGCCGTCTGGGCATCTTCAGGGATGGTCATGGGTAGCAGCCAGATCATGCGGCTTTTGTCCAGCGATCCCACCATGTCCGGATCCCGGGCAATGCGGGCCAGTCGCTCGAGCACCGCCAGGTAGACGTCGTCTTGATTGATCGCCCCGGGGGCGGCCTTGGCCCGGGGGATCGCCCGGATGATGGCAAAAAGCACGACCGAAAAGGGCGTGCCGTACCGCACGGCCCGCTGGATTTCCTTTTCGGTAAAAAACAGGATGCTGGACCGGTTCAAGGCTCCGCTGGGGATATCTTTTTTTTCCTTCTGCTTTTTCCAGGCAATGCGCCCCTTGACGATCTCCTGATAGACCTCTTTGAAATTCTTCTCGTCCACACCCCGCTCGCGCAGCGAACCGCGCACGTGATCCAGAATCGAATGGAGCTCTTCCCCTTCATCCGTTCCGGCTTCCAAGGCGCCTAACACACTGAACTCGCGCAACTCCTTGGCGTCCACCGGCAAGGACTGGCGTTTATCCCAATCCACCTGCAAGCGGTCCAACATCCCTTCCATCCGCTGCTTCAGGCGCTCCTCGACTTCCTGCAGGATATCGGGTTTGACGTCCTTGCTTTTCAGGCGATCGAGAATTTGCGACTGGACTCGCCGATACACTTTGTCCAGGTGTGATGCACCGCCGTCTTCGTTGGCGGCCTCGTCCATCGACAGTTGACCGCCGACACGCTCCACATAGTCCACCAGAAGATCCGACAGGAGCTTTTCATCGCCCGTTCCTTTCCGAATTTCCGCGGAAAGATAGATCAGTTCCGCCGCGATCTGGGGACTGGTCATCACCTCCTTGATCAGTTCTTCTCCGTCCACGCCGATGGTGGCCGCGCTTTTCTGCAACACTTGGGCAAGCCCCTGGCTCTGAAGCTCGCGCCCCAACTCTTCCACCAGTTCGGCGAAATCCGTCGGCGGCATGCCTTCTTCCAGCAGGGCCCGCTTGAGGGTCGGCAATAGCCGCTGGATCTCCGCCGGATCCGGCACCAGGCGACGCAGGATCTGGGCCAGGCGTTTGACCGATACTTCCCCCCCGCGATATTCCTGCCGCACCAGTTGCACGAACACGCGATCCGTCAACTGGTCGGCTTCGTCACGGATCAACGCCTCGTCACTATAGACAACCCCGACCGTTTTCTGGGATTCGATCCCGCTGAGCAGTTTCCGTTTCATGTCGAAAACCGCCTCGGCCAGCTCCGCCAAACCGGCACCTTCCATATCGGGCGCCACTTTTTCCACTTCACCGCGCAGTCGGGTCAGCTGTTTGACAATCACCGGGCCGGACGGGCCGCCACCGCCACCACCATCGGCCCTGGCGGATGCAAGGTCGGAGTCGATCAAGGCCCGGGATGCCGCCCCGGGGTTGTCGATCACCATGCGCAGCGACATGGCCTGTTCCAGTTCTTCGGCCACCAGCCCTCCCGCCACCACATCCAGGATGCTGCTGCCTTTCCCGTCACCGCTCCACGTCCCGCCCTCGCTCGTCTTTTCCAGGGCTTCCCGGGAAACCACTTCGTCGTCTTCGGTGACCTTGCGGAAAAAGACGTGATTGATCTTGATGGCACCCACCCCCTTGCGCTTGAGTTCCTTTTTCATGGCCTCCGCGCTGGCGTAGGATGTCAGATCGGTAAAGATACGCACAAACTCGGACACATCGGTAGTTTGGACTCCCCTTTCAAAGGAGACCGACTGGATACCCACTTTTTTAAAATGGGACACCATGCGGGCAACGTTCAATCGGGGATCAAGGGGCTCGTCTTCGATAAAAAACTGGTCCCGATTCATGATAAGGACCAGCGGCGACTGCACCTTGAGCGCGTTAGCGATGGTCTGGGAAAAATCCTTGATAGACTGGGCGGTATAGGGATGTTCCGACTGGTACATGGTCGACCGGTTGAACAACAGGGAAAAGGATCGACCGATGCGGTCGTATTCGGTTTTCTTCAGTTTATCCTTTGCCATAGCGCCTGATTCTCCAAATCATACCGAGTTGATCCTGGTGCTCAAAGGCCGGCAGCACGGACGATGCCCCCTTCTGTTCGAAACGCTCCGGTTTCAATTAGACTGCGCATAGGTTTCTAAATCCTGCTTGAACTGACGGCAGTCCTCATAGCGATCCTCTTTCCGGTAGGCCGTCGCCTTAAAAACGATCCGATCGATGGCTTCGTCGGCAGAGGGATTCATCTCCGACGGTCGCTTGAGAAAGATGCCGTCCTTGCGCCGCACTTTCTGCTTCAACAAATCCGTTTTGGAGCTGTAAGGCGGAAACGGCAGTTCAGGGGCCAGCATTTTAAACAACATGGTTCCCACGGCATAGATATCACTGCGGGCATCGACCACCCGCCCCAGAATCTGCTCCGGCGGCATGTAGACGGGGGTGCCCTGGATCATTGGCATCCGCTCGTCTTCTCCGCGCAGGACCTTGGCCACCCCGAAATCGGTAATCAATGGCCGCTGGGTATGCTTTTCCACCAAGATATTGTCCGGTTTGATATCCCGATGGATAATATCTTCACCATGGGCGTAGTAAAGGGCATCCAGAACCTCCGTGGTGATCCGGACGGCCTCCTCCAAAGGCAGCGTTCGGCGGGACGGTAGCAGATTCTTCCGCACCATATCGATAATGCGTCCCAGCGATTTGCCCTGCACCAGCTGCATGGTAAAAAAAAGAAAGTCGTCGGTCTCACCCACCTCGTAAACGGGGATGATATTGGGGTGAGAAAGAATCGCCGCCGATTCGGCCTCCGACTGAAACCGCTGCGCCGTCTTGGGTGTCAGAAGCTTCTTGGGAAGAATCTTCAAGGCAATCTGGCGCTTCAATGTCCGCTGGTAGGCAATAAAGACAATGGCCATCCCCCCGCGGGCCAGCTCTTTGAGGATCGTGGCGGTGCCGACTTCTTTCCCGATCAGGTGATCAACGTTTATGTTAGCAATGGCGCCCATGGCATTCACCGCCTTCGGCTTCTCGAATAAGGCCGTCGCATGATGCCCTGCCGTCAAAGCCATCCGTTATGATGCCGATCCGTTCATCGACATCATGGGAATGGGAAAAAGCCGGTCAGCGGCACTGAACTGGTAAAGAACCTACTGAATCTTTTATTTATATTACAATTGACGCCCCAGGTCAAACCCCGTAAAGGGCATAAAATGGCAACGAGCACAACGGCGTCAATTGTCCAAACGCGTTTTGACATGACAATTATGATTGCTAAATTATCGGGGAACCAAGATTAATGGACTCGTAAAAAGCCATGTTTCAGACGGTTTCGAAAAACGTTCGAGATACGTCTTGTGAATCCCGAGGAGCGAGGCGTATTTGTTGTACGCCGCAGTAACGAGGGGTGAAGCGTAACGCCGATATCGAGCGTTTTACGAAACCGTCAAGATCGAAAGGCGACCCGGCATCCAATGGCTTTTGCTGCTCCACGAAAACTTCTTGAATTTTCCCAGCGGGGAACACCGACCCGGCGAATCATGGGGGTAGGCTTTACAGCGGTTTTTTGGCTTCTACTCTGCTCCAAGAGTGTTGCGTTTCAGGCCTCCCACGAATTGACGGTCGTTATCGATCCGGATAAAGGCGCTCTGTCGGGAACCGACCGAATCCTTCTGAGCGACGTCCCGCAGGACCTGCTGCCGATTGGGCTGCATCCCCGCATCCGCATCCAATCCCTGCAGGTCAATGGCCGCCCCCAGGCAGCCGTTGCCGGCGATTCAGGTCTGGTCGTTGACCTGTCAGGGGCAGACCGAAGCATGCCCATCGAACTGATCCTCCATTTTGACGGGCGCTTCCAGGACGAAGCGCCGGTACTGCCCGTCAATACCGACAATCCCGGTTACGGCGTTACGGGAACGATCAGCCCCCGGGGGACACTGCTGCTCGGTGGCGCGGGTTGGTATCCCGCCATCGATGGGGCCGTCGAGACCCTGCGGGTGCGGGTGGAAGCGCCCGAGGGATGGACCGCCGTGACGGCGGGCCGATCCACCGGCGTTGCCACGATGGCTGGCAAAACCGTTTCGAGCTGGCAGGTCGATCCGCCGGCCGAACGCCTGGCCCTGTCCGTCGGTCGCTACACGACAACGGCGTCCCAAGCGGGTGACATCGAAACCGCGACCTACCTGTTGTCCGACGATCCTCGACTGGCTGACACCTACTTGAAGGCCACGTCAGGCTATCTTTCCCTCTATGAAAACCAGTTCGGCCCATATCCTTTCCCGAAATTCGCCATCGTCGAAAATTTTTTCCCCACCGGCTATGGGTTTCCCTCCTATACGCTCATCGGCGGCCGTGTGCTGCGGCTGCCCTTTATCGTCCAAACAAGCCTGGGGCATGAAATCGCCCATTGCTGGTGGGGCAATGGTGTCCGTATCGACCCCGCCGACGGCAACTGGAGCGAAGGGTTGACCAGTTACGTGGCCGAGCACCAGTACCAGGAAATGGATTCGGCCGAGGCCGGCCGGCAGCACCGCCGACAGCTTCTCAGGAACTACGCCACCATCGTCGCCCCCCGGGAGGATTTTCCCCTGCGCCGGTTTACCCACCGCTACAACCCGCTGACCAAAGTTGTCGGCTATGACAAAAGCGCCATGGTCTTCCACATGCTGCGGCAAACCCTCGGCGATACGGCCTTCCAAGCAGGGCTGCGGCAGCTTTATGCCACGCGTCTTCACCAGAAAACCGGCTGGCAGGATGTGCAGGCTGCCTTCGAGGCCGTCGCGGGCACCAACCTTTCCTGGTTTTTTGAGCAGTGGCTCGATCGCGCAGGGGCTCCCACCCTGTGGTTGGCGGACGTGCAAACCGCGACGGTTTCCCCTAAGACCTATCGCGTCCAAGGCGTTCTGCGGCAGAACCCGCCGTTCTATCGGCTGCAGGTACCGGTGACCCTTTCCAGCCAGACATCCGAGGCGATTGTCACAGTCGCCATCGATGGACCGGCGGCGCCTTTTCAGATCACCGTTGCCGGCCAACCGACCCGCCTCGCAGCGGATCCGGAAACCCACCTCTTTCGCCGTCTGACCCCGGCCGAAATACCCGCTTCCATCAATAAACTTAAGCGAAATGCGCCCCTCCTGGTGGTCATTCCCTCAGATCATATAACCCCCGAGCAGCAACAAGCGGCTCGGACACTTGCCTCCGCCCTGGGCCGCCGCGAAATGACGATCGCACGTGAAAAAGACCTTGATTTCAATCAGGCGCCAACCCACGACCTGGTGGTGATGGGAATTCCCGAACATCCGCGGCTGAAGCGCGCCTTACAAGATCGCGTCACGCTCCACCCCCAGGGCTTCGACCTCAACGGAGAGGCCTATCGGGCGCCAACGGACTGTTTTTTCGGGGTGTGGCCCCATCCACTGTCCCAAGAGCACACCATGGCCGTCATGCTTTATGGCAACCAACGCCATCTGGAAACGATCGCGCGCAAAATCCCGCATTACGGCCGTTACAGTTTCCTGGTGTTCGCGGAAACCACCAACCGGGTTAAAGGGATCTGGCCGACGGCATCGTCTCCCCTGGTCTATGACTGGCCCTCCGACCCCCCGGGTTCGCCCTGACCCCTCCGAGCTGCTGACGGCAACGACCGGGAACCAACCATGTCCCTGCGAGGGCTTTTCGCTTGACAGTGCCCATAGCAAATGATTACGTTGGTGTATATTGAAGTAACGTTTCTACCCCCTGATCTCTTTCGCGATCAAGCTGATGGCAGGCCTCGACCACACGCCCCTATCGCCTGGACATGCGACACTCCAAGACCTCACATGGCAACCACCACGCACCACGGGAAAATGTCACGCTGTGACTGAATTCCATTAGGTTTCAACCCTCTTCACAAACGGCATGCCGGTTTAACGGCCGACAGATAGTTTTTGCAATCGTCAGGGATGGACCCGGGACGCCGGCGCCGGCCTTGCGCCGACGCATCCGCCTGTTGCGGCCGACCCCGTCATTGCGTCCCCGCTGTGTCGAGACAAGCGTCCCGGTGTCCCCCCTGATTTGGGGCTGTTGCACCCCACCCCGATACGTTCGATAACGGACCGCACATCGATGGGAAATTGCCGCATGGGCACCCGCTTGCATCCTTTCTCCATCAGACCCGCGGTATCGTTGGCGAACACGGGATAGAGGGCAAAGCAACATCCGACGATAGCATTCGGCAACCACCACCACGACGGGAGGAGGAGCGTATGGAAAAAAACTTGCTCAACTACGAGACCCTATTGAAAATCACACAGCGCATTTCCATGTCACGGGAATTTGACGATATCGCCTTGTTGAGCGTCACCGGCGTCCGAGATGCCCTGGAAGCGAAGGGATGCGCCCTTTTTCTGATCAATCCCAAAACGCAGGAGCTGGAGCTGGCATCTTCCACCGGCCTCAGCCATGAGTATCTGCACAAGGGCCCGGTCAGCGCCCTGCGCTCCATCGCCGATTCGCTCAAGGAAGGCCCGGTGGCCATCTATGATGTCAAGGACGACCCACGCATCCAGTACCCGGCCGAAGCCGTAAAGGAAGGCATCGCCTCCATCCTGGCCGTTCCCATCATGGCCCGCGGCAACCCCATCGGCGCCATTCGCATCTACACGGCCGAGCCATGGGAATTCAAGATTGAAGATGTCAGTTTTGTCCAGGCGGTCGCCCAGATTGCCGGAATGGCCATTGAAATGTCCCGCCTCTTCAAAGGACTCAAGAGCAGCATCGAGATTCTCAAAGCGGCCCGTGATACGCGTGAAATGGGTGCCAAACGCTGGACGCCGCATGAAGGGGTGCCGGTCAGCGCCGGAAAAATGCGCTATTCCACGGAAAGTTCCACCTGATACCGACCGGAGGGCGGATATGGTCATTCTAAAATAGCGGGCGACGTGATTGCCACCAGCGGCGTCGCCCGCCTTTTATAGAACGCGTTATCCATCGCAGGGCGTCTGCCCGCGGGGAAAAACGCACGGGTATCGACCCGACGGTCGGAAGAGAAACCACTATGAAAGGGAGCTGCATTCTTCTACCGGTGGATGGTTCGGCGCACGCCGATCAGGCCGCGGACTGCGCGGTTGACTTAGCGCGCCTGGCAGAGGGCCGGATTCTCCTGCTCTACTGTCACCGACCCTTTCCCAAAGTCATCGGGGAGCCCTATCTTCAGGCCATGATCACGCGCACCCTGGAAGACGCGCAGGAGCGCTTGACGCCTTATTGCGACCGCCTTCGTCAAGCCGGTGTGCAATTCGAGGACCGCATCATTGAGGGTCCGGCGGGAAAGGCCATCGTAGAGGTTGCAGCCATCGAGAAATGCAACTTTATTGTGATGGGCACCCGGGGTAGAAGCGACCTGCAGGGCCTTTTATTGGGGAGTGTGACCCATCGGGTGCTCCAGACAGCCCCCTGCCCGGTCCTGGTGACCCGTCACGGCCAGACATAAGTCATCCACACCTGTTTAACCCGAACATTTCATGAAATTTTTTCATACACCATAAATTTTATGTAAATATTCAGTGGTATAAAAGCTATTCGGGGTATAATTTTCAGGTGACCCTTTGTACCCTTTGCCCATTTCCAAAATCATCGATAAAATTTCACCCTGCGGGCGCACCCGAGATGCCCATTGGCCGCGTTATCATGGGCTTGCGGTAGCATTCGTACAGCGGCGCCCCTGATGCCTTGCCAATGAACATCTCGAACGCGTGAAATATTCGGGTTAATCTGACGACGGATCGGTTCACACCTTTGCCAATTGCCGATCCATTGACCTTATTCCACAAAAATCTTGTGATTTCCCCCTGACAAACGGCCTCGACTTTGTTATTTTCTATCTGTTGCCATTACCGCTCCAGCGACCCTTGATAGGAGAGGCCTTCGATGACACCCACCCGACAACGCCAACTGCTGTTCGCTTTACTGGCGGCCGGCTTGCTGGTTGTGATCATAGCGACCATCATCGCCTTGACCCGACCCCAACGGGATATCCAAATTGCGGCGCCTGCCGATCCTTCCTCGTCCCCGGGCGGTTTCACCTTTTTCGATGTTGACCGCGCGACGGTGCTTGACCGCAGCCTTCGCAAAAAACTGGCCGAAACCCTGGGTTCGGATGCCATTGCCCATGCCACGCCGATCGATCTTACCACCGTCGGCCCCCACTTCCTGCGAGACCACCTGCCCGTGCTGGACACCCTCAATCAGCGACTCAATCCGGCCATGGGCGGACGCCGGGAGCACGACACCACCCGCCTGACCTATCACCGGGCCGAACGCCACAACATGCCCTTCCGCTATATCGAACTGGTCTTTTCCAACCGCAATGGCCGGCCCCTGTATTTCATCATCAACCCGACCGAAGACTTTGCGGACAGCATCGCCACCCTGGCATCCAAATATGGTCCGCCCCGCATCATCCAGACAGATAACGGTGACGCTCCCGTGCGCATATGGGAACAGGCGGGCGATATTCTCGTTGGAACCAGTTTCACCCGCCGTAATGGGCGTTTGGCGCAGGAGTTGCGCATTTATTTTGTGGACAACCTGAAAAAATTGGTGGCCAGCGAAGACCAGGCCCTGAAACAGCAGGAAAGCAGTTCCCGCAAGGCCGGCGAGCGGGCCTTCTGAAGCCAGGGGCACCGCCCATCCAGGTTACCATGCTTGATAAGGGGGCAAACCCTTTTCCCATCTTATCTGAATTGTATTCTAATGCGGGTTTAACATAACCCTAACATCTACCGCGTAATTGTCCGGCTAACGCTATACTGACATCAACCTGCAACGAGCGGAAACCATGGCCAAAGAAACCATTCTGGTGGTTGACGACGAAGAGGATATTCTGGAGCTGGTGCGGCACCATCTCAAACGCGAGGGCTATGCGGTCCAGTGCGCCGACTCCGGTGAAAAAGCGCTCACGGCCGCCCGCACCGGTCCCGTGGACTTGATCGTACTGGATCTCATGCTGCCGGGCATCGACGGTCTGGAGGTGACCCGCCAGCTGAAAAACGCCCCCCAGACCAAACACATCCCCATTCTCATGCTGACCGCCAAGGGCGAGGAATCGGACGTGGTCACCGGGTTGGAACTCGGCGCGGATGATTACGTTACCAAACCGTTCAGTCCCCGTATCCTGATCGCACGCACGCGCGCCATTATGCGCCGCGGCAGCCGTGAAACACTCGATGAGACGGCCGTGATCCGGGTGCATGACATCGAAATCCATCCGGGACGCCGCACCGTAACGCTTCAGGGGGAACCGGTCACGCTGACCTATACCGAATTTCAGGTTCTCAGCATCCTGGCCCGCCGACCGGGCTGGGTATTTACCCGTTCGCAAATCGTGGATATGGTGCGCGGCGACGATTATCCGGTGACCGACCGCTCGGTGGATGTTCAAATTGTCGGCCTGCGCAAGAAACTGGGTCGCTTCGGCGACACCATCGAAACCGTTCGGGGCGTCGGCTATCGCTTCAAAGAAACCTCATGAAACGCAAACGCTTGGTCTGGCAGATTTTCCCGTCCTTTCTGTTGATCACCCTCCTATCGATTATCACAGCCATCTGGTTTGCCTCACATGCCATGGAGCGGTTCTTTCTGGACCAGACCGCAACAGACCTGACGGACCGCATCACCCTGGTCCGCTACCAGATCGAACCCCACTTTCGGCCGCTGCAGGCCGATCGCATCGACCGCATTTGCAAAGAGGCCGGCCAGCTTTCTTCGACACGCTTTACGGTCATTCTACCCGATGGCACCGTGGTCGGCGACTCCCAGGAAAACCCGTCCCACATGGACAACCATGCCGGGCGTCCGGAAATCAACGCGGCCAGGCAGCACGGATCCGGGCAATCGGTTCGCTATAGCAAAACCCTCGACCGCCGTTTGATGTATGTCGCCGTGGCCGTCACCGTGGATAACGAACTGACGGGCGTCGTTCGAGCGGCCTTCGCGGTCAACGCCCTGGATGAACGGATGGGCGCCATTCGCTGGCGGATGGCTGGGGGCGGCGCGCTTATCGCCATTCTGGTGGGATTGATCAGCCTTCTGGCAGCGCGCAAAATAAGCCATCCCATCGAAAGGCTCAAGCAGGGCGCCGATGCCTTTGCCGCCGGCAACCTGACCGACAAGCTGGCCCTGCCCGAAACCGAGGAACTGGCCGGATTGGCGCAGGCCATGAACCAGATGGCCGCCCGCCTGGACCGCCGGATCGCCAGCGCCATCCAACAGAAAAACGAGCTGGAAACCGTTCTGTCGAGCATGCGCGAAGGGGTGGTGGCCATCGACAGCAATGAAGCCATCATGAGCATGAACCCGCTGGCCGCGGAAATGTTTGAGTGCGATCGCGAACGCGCGAAAAACCGCAGTATTCAGGAAATAGTCCGCAACCTCGCCCTGCAGAATTTCGTGGCCAAGGCGGTGAAGGCGGAAGATTCGCTGGAAGACGATATTCCGTTCTTCCGCCAGGCGGAACATATCCTCAATATCAAAAGCTCGCCCATCGTCGACAGCAATGAAAAACGCATCGGCACCCTCCTGGTCATGACGGACGTCACGCGGTTGCGGCGCCTGGAACACATGCGGCGCGACTTTGTGGCCAATGTCTCCCATGAAATCAAAACGCCCCTGACCGCCATCAAAGGCTATGTGGAAACCCTTTTCAATCGCGAAGTGGATTCAGCGGAAGACACCCACCGGTTTCTGGGAATCGTCATCAAACATGTCAATCGGCTGGAATCCATTGTGGAAGACCTTCTCGCCCTGTCGCGCATCGAACGGGAAAATTTCCGGGAAGCGCTCAATCTCGCCACGGTGCGACTGGGGAACATTTGCCAGACCGCCATCCAGGTCTGCCATAAAAATGCCGAAGCCAAACACATTGCCATCGACGTCCAATGCGGGGAAGACTTGCAGGCCACCGTAGATGCCACCCTGCTGGAGCAGGCCATTGTCAATCTTCTGGACAACGCCATCAAATACAGCGAGGACGGCAGTCGTGTCGAGATCAGCGCCGAAAACCGCGATGGCATGACCGCCATCCATATCCGGGACTATGGCTGCGGGATCGCCCAGCGCAATCTTTCACGCCTGTTCGAGCGATTTTATCGGGTGGACAAGGCCCGCAGCCGCCAACTGGGCGGGACGGGGCTGGGGCTGGCCATTGTCAAGCATATCGTGCAGGCGCACGAGGGTGAAGTAACGGTGGAAAGCCGGCTGGGAGAGGGAAGTACGTTTTCGATTTATCTGCCCTGAGTGTTTGGCAGACTCACTTGGAACGATCTTTGGCCACCTGCCGCACGAATTTGACCCCGATGCCGTCATCCGTAAGGCGCACGACTTTTCCCCTGACTTTAATTGGATCGGCGTTGCGGGACGGGGTGAAATTGAGCAAGATCTCCTGCCCAACATCAAACGGTTCGCGCGTTTCGATAAACACCCCGGTCGGGCTGATGTTCTGGATGGTATCACGGTAGGCACGGTCGTGGGTGGCATAATAAACGGTCAGGCTGGTTTCGCGACGTTTATGGCGGCGTGTGCGGCGGGTTTGCTTTTTTTCGAGTTCCTCGAGCATGGCCAACTGCTCTTCAAATGTCATATCCGTGATCAGTTCGAACAACCGGAAGGTAACATCCGTCGGGCTGATTTGCTTTTTGGTTTCCGCCATCGTCACGCTCCTCCATAGTTCTCGCTTGCATGCCGTTCCGCCAGCCAGCCACAGGGATTCAGCGCTGCAACCCTGTCAATCTGATTTTATTAGTCGGATCACCGGTTATTGTCAAAAAAAAAATGGGCGGCTAAGGGGCGGGCAGCACCGGCATCCGTTAATGCGAAATGCGACGCGGGGGATGACCGGCAGCGCTGGTGGCCCCATTGACCACCCCCTCGTTCGCGAATTCAATCGACCCCACCACTCATCAATACCCGATCGCGTGTCAATTAACACGATCCTCACACACCTCTAACATCTTCCATATGGACCGGTGGGTATGCATGGCATCAGATGCCCCTGAAGGTATTGCAACGGCATTCCGACACCATGGATCCGACCGTCCTGCGGGAGGGCCGATTCGCGCTCACGATATCCATCGCATCTATCCATGCGAAGCACCTAAGCTCATCTGCTGTGTCAGAAGGACTTTTCGTATGACATCTGCCATTTTGTGTATCGCCATAACAGGCGTCGTCGTGGCCATAGCCGCAACGTTGCGCCGCCGGAAGTTGTCGGCGGAAACCGTTCTCCTCCTGTCCGTGCTCGAATCACTACAGACCTCGCCGCAATCCGTCGACCCCGGGGATTCACGTTCAGCGTAACGGCTATGCCCCCCGCCCGATGAATTTCAATTCTTCACACCGCCCCATGATACCCCGTTATCACGAGCAGGGGCCGCCGTCCTCACCATTCCCCGATAATTCACAAAATTAGAACTTGAATTTAACACCGGCGGAACAATTCGGGCCCATAAATGGCAGTGATCATTTTATGAATCCGTTTTTTGGTGGAGGAAGTGAATGCCATCGACCGCTGCCCAGTTAAACGTGATCCGCCCCCAAGCCTTTCGTCCCCTTTCAGCGAAGGCGGTACCATCGATGGCGGATCGATTGGGGATCGACGCCCGCACGGCGGAATCGCTGGCGCGAACCCTCCCATTTTCCGGGGAAGATACGACCGCCGGTGTCGAGAACGAAATTCAGGCCTCCGTGGCGGGAGAAGCCTCCCGGGTGGATCTGCCCATGTCCATCGCGGCTTCCGAAGTCTTTGACCATATTCGTCAGATGGCCCGGGCGGGTGATACGTCGCCGAAACTAAAAGAGGACCTGGACGCCTACCTCGATCACAACACCGATCGGATATGGGAGAACAGCTGGGTCCAATTCCCCGAAGACCGGCTATCCGCCTTCGCCCGCAAGGTTTTCGAAAACGATCTGCGATCCGACAAGCAGGATCTTGACAGTCCTTTGCGACAGGATGCGGACCGTTTCCATTGCCACCGCAACGGAGAGCCGCATATCCGCGTTCCAATCAGCTACCTGATGAAACTGGCTTTGGCCGAAGCCGTCAGCGATCCCCAACTGGATCCAATGATCCGGACGGAAGCCCGTCGCATGATGGCACACTTTATCAGTGACAACACCTCCCCGGAAACCCATTCGTTTCATACGCCCACCCTCAGGCCCGGGCCGCGGATGGGGGCCGCCATCGCCGATGAGACCGCCCAACGCCTCCTGTTTTCCCAACTTCTCGTGATGTATGCAAACCGACGGTTCAACCTGCTGTCCGACGGCCAGCGTGCCCTGATCTATATGGCACCGCATCCGCCACAGCGGCAAAAGCGACTGAACGAACTCATTCCGGATGCCTTTTACCGGGAGCTTTTTATGAGCCCGTGCCTTTCCGGATGGGATCGGGGCGAGGAAAAGCAGGCCTACATGGCCCACTGCCATAAAGTGCTTTCCCGCAGTCAGCTCAACGCCGTCAAAAAGCTCCGGGACGCCGGTATCATCACGCGCAATCTCGTGGTTCTGCCCAATCTGTCCAATACCAGTCTGGCCAACAACGGGACCCATATGAGCATCGGCAGCCGCATGCTCAGTCGGCAACTGAAAGCGTCCCACCCGGGATTCGGTGCCCGCGAGGAAAAATGGCTCGGCGATCTCGCCATCAAAATTCTGGAGCATTTTCTCCCGCTGTTCGTCGGGACCTACAGCGGGGCACCGTATCGGCTCGATTTCAGTGACATGCATCCCGAAAAGGCGCTCAGTTTTCTGCCCCATGAGCTTCATGAAATCCATTTGCGTATGATCTGGCGGCGCTGGAAAAAGAAAGCCCGCATGAAGATCCTGGGGAAATCCATCACCCCCTTCGGGCCGGCCTGGATCGATCGTTCGCTCGCCCGTTGCCTGCAATTGAAGGGCGACTTTGTGACCGACTTCCGCCTGGTCGACTACATGGCCTGCCTGATGAGCACCCATACCGCAGGCGCCTTGAACGGCACCGTCGGCAATGATGCCAAATTGAAAGCCGACCTGACGTCGTTGGGAACGTTTCACACAACCATGCCGCTCTACCTGCTGTATCGGCTGCGGCGCTATGACGAACTTGGCTTTTCGGGTTTTGAAGGACGCCACTACAGTCAATTTGAAAGCATCCAGAACGATCTGGGACACGCCGCAAGCCTCCAGGTGCTGCTGTCGGCGCTGTCCTTTCACTATATTTTTCGCGACGGCATTCACCATGTCGACATTCCGGACACCCCCCGGATTGAAAGTGAGCGTCGGCAGATTTTTTTTGCCGCGGCCATTGGCATTCCAACCGTCTATATCCACCGCCAGAGCCGCAACCGTTTTCTGCAGCGGCTTCTCCGGGATATTCCGGAAACCCGCTTCAGCCATCGTTATCCGGGATATGTCCGGGTCAAGATCAAGGCCTACCAACGGGCCCTGGTGCGCATCATCCGACGGGATGCGCCCGAACTGATCGAACAATTTCAGGCCGGGACATGCCTGGATGACCTGGAAGCCCGCCTGGCGTCTCCCCGGGACGGTGCTGCCGGTCGGCTGACCCGCGGCATCCTGAACGAAGCTGGTGCCAAAGCCCCCTTGCAACTTCCCGCGGAAGCTTTCAACCAGGCCGGCGAACAATATTATCGCGAAACACTGCGCCGCAAGCATATGGAGGAAGGTCTCGATTTGTTTGAAAAGGCGCTGGCCACGATCGACGCCCCCGCCATCTGGCGGCAAGGTCGTTATAACCGCCCCCTCTACCAGCTTCTCCGGGGAAGAAATGCAGGGGAATTTCTGGCGCGCCAGCGACAGGCCCTGCTGTTCGAAATGGCCTCGGAGGAAACACTGGCCAAACTCATTCATTTATTCATCCTGACGACCTTGAAAGCACGCCACGAAGATGCCTCGCAGGCTTCGCCCTCCGGGGAAAAGGACTGATGGCGACGCCTTGCATGGACACGCCCATCGCCTCTTCCGAAAGGCACAATCACATGCGCATGCTTGCCCGACCTGAGCATCAATACATCCAGCGTCATACCGGCCGCGTGGTCACCGAACGCTTGTTTTCCGACCGGATCATCCACCTGCTCTATGCCCATGCCCGGGAAAATGCGCCACGGGTGTTCGACATGCTGACCTCCCGCCGCGCCAACGACGGGTATGCTCTCTGGCAATACGACTTGCCGACACGCCGCTCACCGGCCGCGGTTACACGACTGATCCGGCAACTCGGCATCTGCCTGGAAGAGTGTCTGGCGCCGGAGGCCTTGACGTCGCCGCGCCGTTTGTTCGAACGGCAGATTCGATTCTGGCAGCACCGCCCCATGGCGAGCGACAAATGCCACATCGTGTCACCCGCCGACGCCCGCATGCTGGTGGGTGCGTTTGCCAGCCAGTCCCAACTTTTTCTGAAGGAGAAGTTCTTCGATTATCAGGACCTGCTGGGTGCGGATAAACCGAAATGGCTGAATGCTTTCCGGGGGGGACAGTTTGCCATTTTTCGTCTGACGCCGGAGAAATACCACTATAACCATCTCCCCGTATCCGGTCATGTCCGCGACATCTATGAAATCCAGGGAGTTTACCATTCCTGCAATCCAGGAGCCGTCGTCCGCATGGTAACCCCTTACTCCAAGAACCGGCGGGTCGTCACCATTATCGACACCGATGTCCCCAATGGCAGCCATATCGGCCTGGTGGCCATGATCGAGGTCGTGGCGCTGATGATCGGCGACATCGTGCAATGCTACAGCGCACATCATTACGATGCCCCGCGCGCGGTTGCGCCGGGAATGTTTCTCAAGCGCGGGCAGCCGAAAAGTCTCTACCGCCCGGGCAGTTCGGTCGACGTCCTTCTTTTCCAGAAAAACCGCGTCCGCTTCTGTGACGACATCCTGTCCAATCAGCACCACCTTTCAGCCCACAGCCGTTTTTCTTCCGGCTTCGGACGCCAGTTGGTCGAAACCGATGTCCGGGTGCGTGAAACCATCGCCATGAAAGGAACTCATGATGGCGGATGAACTGTTTGTAGCGGTTTGCAGTCTGTTTACGATGATCTTGTTTCACTGGTCCTTTCACCACCTGCCGCAGGAGAAATGGCAGTTCCTGGCCGCTGTTCCAACCTGCAAAGGTCCCGGCAACTGCTGGCAAGGCATCAATCTGACCTATTACGGTTTTTTCAACGCCACCGCCTATACCCTGGCCTGCATGCTGGTGATTTTTCTCACCGCTGCGGCCGGCATTCCGATAGGGTATACGCTGGCACTGCTGGTGATCATTCTGGGCGTCTGCATGCCGGGATCCCGCATCGTCGCCCGCGTGGTCGAAAAAAAGCCGCATACCTTCAGTGTCGGCGGCGCTTTTTTTATCGGGATTCTGCTGACGCCCCCCCTGTTGATGCTGACCCAGCCCCTGGCAGTGCGCTGTTTCCAAGCCACCGTCGATCCTGTGGTTTTTCTATCGGCGGTGGCGATCGCCTATTGCTGGGGCGAAGGCATCGGACGGCTGGCCTGCATCAGTTTCGGCTGTTGCTATGGCAAACCGCTGTCCGAGGTCCATCCTCTCTTGCAACGGCTTTTTCACCGTTGGCATTTCATTTTCCACGGTCCCACCCGTAAAATCGCCTATGCCCATCATCTCGACGGTGTGCAGGTTGTGCCTGTGCAGGCGATTACCGCCGTACTCTACAGCCTGACCGCCCTGGTCAGCCTGTATGCCTTTCTCAACAACTATTTCCGAACGGCCATGCTGCTGTCCCTGATCGTCAGTCAATTATGGCGGTTTGCCTCGGAGTTCCTGCGGGCTGATTACCGGGGCGAACGCCGTATCAGTGCTTACCAGTATATGAGTTTGTTGGCCGTCGCGGTTGCGCTGGTATTGGCCGGCATGCCTTTCGACGCACCGTCGCTGCCGGTTGCACACATCATCCTGGGCTTAACGGTCCTCTGGCACCCGGCCATGCTGCTTTTTCTGCAGGTGTTGTGGGTCGCCGCCTTCATCTACACCGGGCGCAGCAGCGTCACCGGTGCGACGATTGAATTTCACGTGCACCAGCATCTCACGTGAGATTCACCCTCCGCGCAGTGTTAAGCCTGATGCAACCCCCTTGAAAGGGGCTTGAAAACTGTTTTTGACGTTATGGGGTTTTTCTTCCCTTTGTCCCGCGCCGAGCATCGGCGGTGCGGACGGGAAAAAGCGCGCGGACTGTTTGAGCCCGCCGCAAAGCGGGTGAGTTTCTGCGCGCGCCGGCCGTAGCGATGACGCGCAGGTTTGAGCGGGGAACGGCGTTTTCTTTTGCTTCGTTTCTGCTGACGGCGTAAAAAGTTCTGAAGCCGTCACTCCCGCGCAGGCGGGAGTCCATACCCCATTGAAATGAATGGATCCCAGCCTGCGCGGGGATGACAAAAAAATTATTTCAACGATTTTTTAAGGAATAATCCCTGCCGATCGCAGGAAGAGGGGTCTCGGGAGCAGGTACCAAAGCAACGATAGCATGGATAAGGCGGACAACTACGGCGCGGTGGTATCGACCCGGCGATCCTTCTTCCTCTGGATCGCATCCCGCCGACGCGCCCGCCATCGCCTGCCGATCACCAGGCTCGCCAGCAGCACCATGCAGAGCAGCGCATACTTCTGGATCGATCGCCCTTCGAGGATCAGCCGCTGAAAGACCTCGCCGAAAAAATAACCGCCGGTTCCGATGACCGTGGCCCATACCATGGCACTGGCGGCACTGAGCAGGGTGAACGTGCACACACGGCATCGCCCGGACCCAAGCAGAAAAGGGATCACCGCGCGCATGCCGTAAATAAATCGATAGAGCAGGATGACAATACTTTGCCGGTGGTTCAGCCAGCGGCCGGCACGGTCGAGTTTCCGCTGCCACGCCGCCCGGTGACCCAAAAGACAGGCGCCTTTGAGGCGCCCCAACTGAAAAAAAAACTGATCGCCGGCAAAGGCGCCGGCGGCCGAAGCCAACAAGACCGCTTTAAAGTCCAGCAGGCCCTGCTGGACAAGAACGGCCGCGATCAGCAAGACCGTTTCACCCTCGAGCACGGCACCGATGAAAATGGCCGTGTAGCCGTATTGGGCGACAAAGGATTCCACGCTCATCGCGTTGTGCGATGGATCGCGTCAGGCGGCATTACCCCCCGCTTCAAGATAGATGACCGTGGATCAAATCGAGGGTGGGAACAGCATGCTCCGCTTGCTGTCGTGTTATTTCCGTGGCACTCAAACGCAGCGCCATCATCATTTCGGTATGGTCAAAGAGCTCAATCCGCTCCGGATTGACCCGAAACACCTCATGCGTATCGGGATGAAAAATATAAATCTCGTCGTTCAACAGCAAATACTTTTCCGTCATTGAAATTTTCCTTTTAGGACCGTCTTGGCGGCAGATGCAGAGGATAACCATTATCGACCGCCAGTGCGGCGCTGAACTCCAGATCGCAGGCCAGTCGCCGCAAATAGGCCATGCGTTTGTCGCACACGCGGCACTGGCTGTTGTTCTTATCTTTGTGCAGGCCATGGCACTGACGACAAGGATTGAGTCGATTCATCGCAACCTCCTTGATGTACAACCCCCAAGATGAGGCGTCGGTTGGGTTTATCGGGTAAATGGGGCGGGGGGCTTTCCCATGACCCTCAGCATGCAAGAAGGCCTCCCGTTGCCGATAAGGTTTATCGATGGCTTAAACCGTTTGAATTAGCGCCGAATGACCATGCGGTTAGAATCAAATGATGGTGTCATCTTCCGGACCACGGGTTGGATGCCATTGCCTGCCCTAAAGCGCCGCAAGCGCTCCGGCCGGGCCGGGCGGCGGCCGTCGAAAAAATCACAGGCCTGATAATAGTGCAGGTCCTTCAGCCACAATTTTATGAATCCGGCATCTTTCCACCATCGGCGCAGGGATTTAAACGGGTGCCGCACCAAATCCTGAAGGGGCCCCCCCAGTTCCGAAGGATCACGAAAACACTCCCATTCACAGGCATAGCACGCCCTGCTGTCACCACCAGGCATCGTCGGCCGATCGCTAAAAACGCCCAGATCTTCTTCACCGCGATATCCGCAGGGATAGGTATGTCCTGTAACAGCGTCAATAAAAAAGAAATCCTTGCCGCCACGGCATGGGTATCCGCGTTCGCCACGGCCGAATTGCCGTTTGAGCGCGTCGAGCGCGAAGAGGGGTGTAAAAATCCTCAGACGCGCGCGATTTTCCCTTACGGATTGACCGAGCACATCAAAAAGGTGGGCTTTTTCCCGGGAGGAAAACGACACGATGGCCGATGTCGCCGTGGCGCCATAGACCGCATTCAGCTCACCGCTGCCACCATCATCCGCGATACTCATGGGATAGCAGACATTCGCGGTCGAAAAGCCCATCCCGGCCACAAATTGAAAAAAGCGGGAAAGCCCTGAATGGAGACGTTCACGAAAGACCGCGACCGGGACGCCCTTGGCCCCAGGAACGCCGTTCTCAAGTACGGGAATGCTTCCGGGACCATCGAGGTTGCGATTGATACCCAGGTTGGCGGAGGGGAACAGGCCGTAGCGGTGAAAAATGGGCAGGGCCCGTTCGATGCCGCGGATGATTCCGGGAAACCCCCGCATTTTTTCGTGGGTGGCCGGATCCGCGGAATCGATACTGATCCAGAAATTGCGCAGAGGGGTGGCCGCCAGGGTTTCGGCCAGCCGATGGATGCGGTCGGGAAAATCCGGATTGTCGGGCGACCGGAAGACAAAACCGTTGGTTCCCGTCCGGATGTAGGCGATCCCTGCGGCACCAGCATGATCGATCAGCGTCACGAGATCCTGCAGCACGAGCAGCGGCTCGCCACCGGTAAAGGAAACAGCGGCGATACCCCGCTGGGCAGCGGCATCGATCATGCGCTTGACGTCATCCAGCGGCAGGCTGTGCCGCGGAAAGTGTTCGTTGATGTTCATCCCGCATTGCGGACAGGTGGCGTTGCACCGATCGGTCAATTGGATCACCAACTGACCCGGCAAATTGCCGTGGCGGAGAAGATGGAGCACGTGTCGTAGTTTCATGGATGTTTTTCGAATAGACGGCTGCTGTAGGTGCTCAGCGGCGGCATTGGAGACGGCATATCCGTTCTGGTAAAGTACCATTCCAACGCAGGCATCAGAAACCGGCCACCCATTGAAACCTTTCTCCGGCGGAGATGGTCTGGTAAGACTCCCAGGTCTTCAGGAAAGCCGCATCGAACGAGCGCTCTTCCATGGATCGCCGGGCCGCCCGTCCCATGGCCCGCCGTTGTCGGGGATTCGACAGGATGTCGTTGAGCGCCGCCGCCAGAGCCTCCACATCGTTGCCGGGAACGACGCGTCCTGTCGTGTCGGGAAGCATGTTTTCGCAGGGGCCGCCCTGATCCGACACCACCACCGGCAGCCCGGAGGCCTGGGCTTCCAGGACCACATTGCCGAACGTATCCGTCGTACTGGGGAACACGAAGATGTCTGCCGAAGCGTAGGCTTTGGCAAGATCGTCGCCTGCAAGAGCACCGGTAAAGGTGCACGGCAAATCGCTTAGCAGCGCCTTCATTTCGTTCAAATAGGGGCCATCGCCCACAATCACCAGATGGGCTTGGGCCTGTCTGGCATAAAGAAGGCGGAAAGCGTCCCCGAGAACCGCCAGGTTTTTTTCTTTGGAGATCCGCCCGACATACAACAGTTTGGTCGATGCGGCCACCCCGTAGGATTGCTCGAAAAAGCCGTTTCGTTTTTCCGGTGAAAACCGTTCCGTATCGATGCCACGGGGATACAAAGCGATCTTGTCGCCATTGATCCCGCGCGCGATCAGTTCCTGACGCGTATCTTCGGACGGCGCATAGATCAGGTCCATCTGGTCGTAGTACCAGACGACAAATTTCCAGGTGAGCTCCGCCATAGCGTCATCACCGGTGAGAAACTGGGCATATTGCGGCAGCTGGGTATGGTAGGTGCCGCAGATCGGCAGTTTCAAGATGCGCGCAATGGCCAGAGCGGCCAGACCGATCGGACCCGGGGTGGCGGAATGGATGCGGGTGAAACCCTGTTCGTAGCAGTACCGCAGCATTTCCATCAGCGGGGGATAAAACAGCTTCTGCTCAGGGTATTCGGGCAGGTCATACGTGCCGATCGGCTGGAAGGCCTTGACCCCCGGTTGGGACAGATGCGGATCTTCATTGCAGGTGATCACCTGCAGCGACTTGCCGTGCCGCAGGGCCACCTGCACCTGCTGTTGCAGGGTCAGGGCCACGCCGTTGGTGTCATAGAAAGTGTCCGTAAAATGACCGACCCGCAGCGTGTCGGCGGTCCCGGCATTGGCCGGGGACGGAACACCGAAATGGTCTCGAACGGCATGCGTAAAGTCACGATCCTTTGAAAAGAGAGAAAACGCGATAAAGTAAGGGGCCAGCAGGCCATATAGTCCACCGGCCGATCCAAGTGTATGGAAGATATTGAAGACATTTCCACCGAGCAGATGATTCATGGCATGATTGGCAAAATTGATCAGGGCCTGGTTGGACACCTGGTTCACGAAATCGAACCACCCGATTTCCGGCGGGAGATCATTCTGTGCGCCCGTCAGGGCCAAGCGCTTGAATTGCCGGTCATCTTTCAACAGACTGGCGGTGGTATGCCGCAGCAGACCGATAAGATCATCGGAAACCGGTTCGGGCCGGGTGCGCCGATGGGCGTTTAGAAAACAATAGACCTTGTCGATCAGGCGGCCATCATGACCCTTGCCGTCACAGCCGTTGGGCCGCAGCGACCGGTCGAGATATTTGATCAGAAGATCTTTTCCCTGGAAACGTTCCAGGTTGAATTTGCTCCGGTAGTACTGATAGGCGATACTGTAAAAATTGTGCGCCATGGTTTCCGGGAGGGAGGGCTGTCGTACGGCCCGGCTTTGCCCGTTTTCAAGGCCCGCCAGACCGTCCTTCAGATTCCCGGCACCGGGAATTTCAGTGAAGGTCCGCGCAATGTTCAGGGAACTGTGGTCATCCGATCCGCCGGTGATATTTTTTTCCCACGGCTCCGGAAAGGCCGGATCGATGCCGTGGCGGTCGCTTAGCGCCTCGATCATATCCGGCGAGAGGGCCTTCAATACCGCTTCGAGCCCCTCATTGGCCACATCGTTGCGGGCCCCGTTCATCTCGAAATTCTTGAAGAGCAGCAGCATTTTCTCGAAGTGCTCGATGCTCAACCGATCATTGACACCGTAAAGGGGATGTGCCACCACGTGCACGATCCCCTGCGCCCGCAGATAGTCCACCAAATAAAACACGTTGTCCCGGCACTGCTGGATGTCGGCATGCTGGCGCTCGGTGATGTCCAGTGCCAGCACGTGCAGCTTGCATCGATCCTCGGGGAAATAGGTGGTAATCTCTTCGCTAATAAAGGTGTGCGGCAAATGGGCGATTGCCAAAGCGCCCTCGATCCGGTTATGATCCGAAATCGTCACGTGTGTCATGCCACGCGCAAGGGCAATCCGGTAGATATCCTGCGGCTCTGTGAAGCTTTCCGGGCAACCGATTTTTTTCAATACCCAGGCCGAAGGCCGCTTGGAGTATTTGGAATGAACATGAAGGTCAACACGCATCGGCGATTCCTTTTCTGTACGATCTCGATTGGGGTCCTTATTCGTTCCATCAAATCGCCTTGAACTATTTCGCTGTTAAGCTCAAATGAGCCTCTGTTTAGGAATTCATTAGCAAAAGAAAAACCGTCGTATTGCGCGCACCTGCCCTCTGACGAAAAGTAAAAAATTATAAAAATCAGCTGATTATCGAAACCCTAACGCATTTCTAACGTTCGTCTAACAATACTTGCCCTATATGTACGGTCACACGACGAAATCACCGTCACGAGTCAAACCTCAGCGGCAACACGTTGTGGGGAATGAAACACCGCGGCTTATCCGCTGGGAAACAACGAAAAGGGACGCCCATGGCCAGACACTTTCATAAAGAACTTGAAAAAATCAAAAAAATGATCCTGTCGCTCGGCGCGATGGTCGAAGAGCGCGTGCGGCGGATTGCAACCGCCATCACCGAACGGGATGGCGACCTGGCGCAGGAACTCATCCGCTCGGATTTTGAAATCGATGAAATGGAAGTGGAAATCGAGGAGGAGTGCCTTAAGATCATGGCGCTGCATCAACCGGTGGCCATCGACTTGCGCTTTCTCGTCGCCGTCATCAAAATCAATAACGACCTGGAGCGCATCGCCGATGAAACGGTCAATATCGCCCAGCGCATCAAAACCATGACAAAAGACAGCCCGGCCAGCTTTTTTTTCGACTACGACCCCATGAGCGCGGAAGTCGAAAACATGCTGAAACTGAGCCTCGATGCCCTAGTCAACATGGACGTGGACACCGCCTTCAAGGTCGTTACCATGGATGACGATGTCGACAGCATCCACCGCCAAGTATACCAGCTCATCTGCGATGAAATGGCCCATCATCCGGACCAGATGGCCTTTTTGATCAACTTTTATCTGATTTCACGCCATCTGGAACGTATCGGCGATCACGCCACCAACATCGCCGAAGAAGTGATTTATCTGATCGAGGGCGAAATCGTCCGGCATGCCGATTATTAACACCTTGATCTTCCCCGATTCTATCGCGATCTGGCGTCGCCTGAGATCCAGCATCTTTTGATCCGGGGAATCAATGACGGCGTGAATTCGGGTGTCTCGGGAACCCCGACCGTCTTCGTCAACCATACCCGGATGGTGTCGTTAGGCATCGATGATCTCCGACAGGCCATCGGCCAAGCGGCCGCGCCATAACTATGCGCCTTGCTGCAGAACGCCATACCGCAGGTGCTTCGAAGCGGATCGCTAAGGAAATACGATGAAATTTTGTCACGCCCCCTTTGTCCCGCGCTGAGCATCGACGCGGTGGACGGAAAAAAGCGCGCGGACTGTCTGAGCCCGCCGAAAGGCGGGTGAGTTTCCGCGGGCTACGGCCGCCGCGGCGACGCGCAGGATGAAGCGGGACACGGGCGCTTTCTTTTGGTTCCGTTTTCTTTCGCGTGAAAGAAAATGAACAGACTTTATAGATAAACCATCCCGAATCGGCGGTAACTGCAAAAACCTCCACCAAGAGCGGCATACGATAGTCAAATACAAAGCCTTCCTATGCCTGCATTCACACGAATCTATTGCAAAACTAGCCGTATGGTAACCGGCCCCTAACACGTTTCTAACACGCCCCCACTATCTATTGTCCGCAATGGAAGAGCCGCTGCCAATGGCGGCTCAAACCGCTAAACCAAGAGATACCGAAAATGATGTCGCCATCGGTCATATTTATCGCCATTCTGCTATTGATGTCGGCTGCCTATTACGCGGGGAGAAAACGCGCCTTGGCGGTGGCGGGCAGTCGCGCCGGTCTGGCGCGGATGCATTCGCGCCCCACATATTATGGCTTGTTGACCGCCATGTGGTGCGGTATTCCGGCGCTGCTGGTATTCAGTTCCTGGTCCGTTTTCGAATCCGGCATCATCACCCATCTGGTTGTCGCCGGACTGCCCGATGCCATCCGCGACCTGCCGGCCGACCGCCTGAATCTGGTTGTCAACGATATCCGGAACCTGGTCAGCGGCAATATCGTTTCCGCCGATATCGATCAGACCATGCGATCCGCGGCGGACCACTATCTGGAACTCCAGGCGATCAGTCATGCGTCCCTGGCCGTGGTCATCCTGGCAATGACCATGGCGGCCATCGCTATCCTCATGCGTATCATCGCGCCCGGTCTGCGGGCACGCAATCAGGTTGAAAGCATCATCAAGTGGATTCTGATCGCCTGCTCCACGATCGCGATTTTTACGACCATCGGAATCCTGCTGTCGGTCCTGTTCGAGGCCATTCGTTTTTTTGAAAAAATTTCCATCACGGAATTCTTATTCGGCTTGAAGTGGAGTCCCCAGATGGCCATCCGGGCCGACCAGGTAGGCTCTTCGGGCGCTTTCGGCGCCGTTCCGGTGTTTGCCGGCACGCTGATGATCTCCGCCATCGCCATGGTGGTGGCCGTTCCGGTTGGCCTGCTGTCCGCTATCTACCTTTCTGAATACGCCGATCGCCGTTTTCGAGCGGTTGCCAAGCCGCTGATGGAAATCCTGGCCGGCATCCCAACCGTCGTTTATGGCTTTTTTGCCGCCCTGACCGTGGCCCCCCTTATCCGTGAGACCGGTATCGGATTGGGGCTCGATGTGTCCTCCGAAAGTGCTCTTGCTGCCGGTTTGGTGATGGGCATCATGATCATTCCTTTCGTCTCTTCGCTGTCCGACGACGTCATCAACGCCGTGCCCCAGGCCATGCGGGACGGCGCCTATGGGTTAGGCGCCACCAAGTCCGAGACCGTCAAACAGGTCGTGCTGCCGGCGGCTTTGCCCGGCATCGTGGGGGGTGTGCTGCTGGCCGTCTCCCGTGCCATCGGAGAGACCATGATCGTCGTCATGGCGGCCGGGTTGGCGGCCAACCTGACCGCCAATCCGCTGAAAACCGTCACCACCGTCACCGTCCAAATTGTTACGCTCCTGGTGGGTGATCAGGAATTCGACAGCCCCAAGACCCTGGCCGCTTTTGCCCTGGGCCTGATTTTGTTTATCGCGACCCTGATCCTTAACGTCATCGCCCTCCATGTGGTGCGCAAATACAGGGAACAATATGAATAACGCCACTGCCAACGGCTTGCCCCCCGGCCGTCGTGCCATCGATATCGTGAACGCCGGATTATCCAAACGCTACCGTCGGGAACGCCGGTTCCGCCTCTATGGCATCAGTGCCATCCTGGCCAGCCTCCTTTTTCTTTCGTTTCTGTTCGGCAGCATCATCAGCAAAGGCTATACGGCGTTTCAGCAAACCTTTATCCGGCTGGACATCTTCTTCGATCCGGCCATCTTGAGCCAGGAGTCCCTGACCACCGCCAATTACCCCGGTGTGGTGAAGCAATCCCTGCGGCAGATGTTTCCGGAAGTCACCACGCGCCAGGATAAACGCATGCTCTATGGCATGGTCAGCAATGATGCTGCCTTCCAGGTTCGCAAGCTTGTATTGGATTCTCCGGAAATGATCGGGCAGACCCTGCCCATCTGGGTGGCGGCGGACGATGATATCGACATGCTCATGAAGGGACACTTTGACCTCGATGTGCCGGAAAGCGAGCGCCGCATAAATGACGTCCAGTTGGCCTGGGTCGATCGCCTGCAACAGGAAAATCGCGTGGAAAAACGGTTCAACCGAACGTTTTTTACCGCCGGGGACTCGCGCGAACCTGAACAGGCCGGGATTCTGGGGGCGGTGATGGGATCTTTTTACACCCTTCTGGTAACGCTGCTGCTGTCGTTTCCGATCGGCATCGCCTCGGCCGTCTACCTGGAGGAGTTCGCGCCCAAGAACCGCTGGACCGATCTGATCGAAGTCAATATCAACAACCTCGCCGCAGTGCCCTCCATTGTCTTCGGACTGCTGGGCCTGGCTGTTTTTCTGAATTTCTTCGGTCTGCCGCGCTCGGCCCCGCTGGTGGGGGGTCTCGTGTTGACCTTGATGACCCTGCCGACGATCATCATTGCCAGCCGGGCCTCGCTGCAGTCGGTTCCCCCGTCTATCCGGGAGGCGGCCCTGGGCATCGGGGCCTCCAAGATGCAGATGGTCACCCACCATGTCCTTCCCCTGGCCCTGCCCGGCATCCTGACGGGCACGATTATCGGCATGGCCCGTGCGCTGGGAGAATCCGCACCACTGCTGATGATCGGGATGGTGGCCTTTATCGTGGATATTCCGGGAGGGCTGACGGATTCCGCAACCGTCCTGCCGGTCCAAATCTTTCTCTGGGCGGACAGCCCTGAACGGGCTTTCGTGGAGCGGACATCGGCGGCAACGATTGTCTTGCTCGCGTTTCTGATCGTGATGAACGCCACGGCCGTCATTCTGCGCAAGAAGTTTGAACGGCGTTGGTAACGATCGGCATTTTTTATGATGAAAACATGATTTTAATACCACCCTAACAAAACCCTAAAACTGGGTTTTTATAGTGGGCAACGTGCACGGTTACCCTAACTTGACCATAATGGTTTTTTTATTGATTAAAATTCTTCAGGAGGAACACATGATTAGAAAGTCAATTCTGTTGGCCACCGCCACCTTTTTCATGGCGACGGCCGGAAGCGCGTATGCGGCATCCGCCCGCGACAACATCAGCATCGTCGGCTCTTCCACGGTCTACCCGTTTGCCACCGTCGTGGCCGAGCAGTTCGGGAAAACCACGAGTTTCAAAACCCCCAAGATCGAATCCACCGGATCGGGTGGCGGCTTCAAACTTTTCTGCGCCGGCGTGGGTGTCGAACACCCGGACATCACCAATGCCTCCCGGGCCATGAAAAAATCGGAATATGACAAATGCCAGGCCAACGGCGTCAAGGAGATCGTCGAGGTCAAGATTGGCTATGACGGTATTGTCGTCGCCAATTCCAAGAAAGCCAGCCCGCTCAAACTGACCCGAAAGGACATCTTCCTGGCCTTGGCCAAAAACGTTCCCGATCCTTCCGGAGCTGAAAAATTGGTCCCCAACCCCTACAAAACCTGGAAAGATGTCAACAACTCCCTTCCCGCAGCGAAAATCGAAGTCCTGGGGCCACCGCCCACCTCCGGCACCCGGGATGCTTTTGTAGAGTTGGTGATGGAAGAAGCCGCCAAGGGGTTCCCCTTTATCAAGGCCATGGACAAGAACGACTTCAAAGCAGCCGCCCACACCGTCCGTGAAGACGGCCCCTATGTGGAAGCCGGTGAAAACGACAACCTGATCGTGCAGAAACTGAATGCCAATCCCGATGCCCTGGGCATCTTCGGGTTCAGCTTCCTGGATCAGAACACCGATACGATCCAGGGCTCTTTCGTGGACGGCGTGCAGCCCACCTTCGAAGCCATTGCCGACGGCTCCTACCCGGTGTCGCGCCCGCTGTTCTTCTACGTCAAAAAAGCCCACGTGGGCGTCATCCCGGGCATCCAGGAATACCTGACCGAATTTACGTCGGAGAAAACCTGGGGGGAGGATGGCTACCTGAGTGAAAAGGGATTGATCCCGATGCCGGACCAGGAACGTCAGCAATACCAGAGCGATGTCAAAGCACTCAAACCGCTCATGATGAAATAGGAAAAAACCCGTGGCCGACCGGTGGAACATTTGTTTGACGCCGGTCGGCCCGATTATTATGATGTGGTATAGCGCCCTTTGGACTATGCCGCTTGGAATTCACACCAATCGACAAGAAATAAAGCGCAATGGATGCCGCAGCCAACTTTGAGGAATTGACGGTGGGAATCGAAAACACACAGACGGCCTCGACCGGGCCCGCAAAAGCCAAATCAGGCCGGATACTTTTCGATCGCGACAGTCGCGACACCGTCGGCGAACCTTTTGTCGAAGATGCCCGCATGACCTGCCGTGACGTTAACGTCTACTACGGCGACAAGCAGGCCATCAAGGATGTGTCGCTCGATATCGGACGCAACGAAGTCATCGCCATGATTGGCCCCTCGGGATGCGGCAAATCGACCTTTCTGCGATGTCTCAACCGCATGAACGATACCATCGACACCTGCCGCGTGACCGGGCAGATCACCCTGGACGGCATCGATGTGTACGGCAAGGATATCGATGTGGTCCCGCTGCGGGCCCAGGTCGGCATGGTCTTCCAGAAGCCCAACCCCTTTCCGAAATCCATCTACGACAATGTGGCCTACGGCCCTCGTATTCACGGCCTGGCCCAGAACAGGGCCGAGTTGGACGACATCGTCGAAACCTCCCTGCGCAAAGCCGGTTTGTGGGAAGAAGTCAAAGACCGCATGGACCAGCCGGGCACCGGCCTGTCGGGTGGTCAGCAGCAGCGCCTGTGCATCGCCCGCACCATCGCCGTGAGCCCCGAAGTCATCCTGATGGACGAGCCCTGCAGCGCCCTGGACCCCATTGCTACCGCCATCATCGAAGACCTGATCGACGAGCTCAAGCAGCAGTATTCCATCGCCATCGTCACCCACTCCATGCAGCAGGCCTCCCGCGTCTCCCAGCGCACGGCCTATTTCCACCTGGGGGATTTGATCGAAGTCGGCGACACGGCCCAGATCTTCACCACCCCCCGCCACCAGTTGACCCAGGATTACATCACCGGCCGGTTTGGTTAACCCCGTTAAACCCCCTCCGCCTGAAACCCATGCATTTTTCATGAAGAACATGACATTGCATTCCACAACCCCTGTATCTGGACCCTGCAAAAACCCTTAACGCCCTCCTAAAAAATGCTTGACAGGATTTTGGAATCCGCATATGGTTCACACTATGAATGAACAAACGACACAATCAAACGACACCATTCCGAGCTACCAGGTGGATCAATTCCAGGGCCTTATCGCCAAGCTCTTCCAGTGCTGCCAGGAGCGCATGCAGTACCAGAGCGATCGCTTCAAGCTGCCGGACGCCGAGTTGCGCTGTCTGCAGCTCTTTGCCCATGAGCGGTACCTGACGCCCAAGGGCATTGCCCACAAAATGAACGTGGTCAAAAGCCGTGTCACCAAAATCATCGACGGCATGGTGCGCCGCAAGCTGATCCAGCGGGTCAAGGATCCGGAAGATTCACGCATCACCCTGCTCAGCCTGACCCCCAAAGGGCAGGATAAGCTTAATGAAATCAATTACTTTCTTGAATCCATTCACTTGGAGGTGTTGTCACAAATGGCCCCGGAACAACGCAAGGCCGTATTGTCCAACCTCGAAGTGCTCAAGGCATCCATGGAGGCTGTTAAAGAATTAATGGTATGATCCGCCCCCTCCATTCGGATCGAGGGCGGTTTTTTTGGATTTTAAAGTACATACTATATACCAAAAAAGCATAAATAAATTATATATAATCGTTTTTATTATATTTTATCCGTTTATATCATCAACTTTAAGGAGGGAACCATGGAACACATCGAAACCCAGCTGGCCGATCTGAAAGCGCAACTGGACGCGCTGCAGAAAAAGAGCCCGGAGAACAAACTTTCCATGATCTGCTTCAGCGGCGATCTGGACAAGGCCCTGGCGTCTTTTATCATCGCCACGGGAGCGGTCGCCATGGGCATGGACGTCGTGATGTTTTTTACGTTCTGGGGCACCCCGGTGCTGCGGGACGCCAACAAGAGCGTAGGCGGCAAGGACACCATGGGCAAAATGTTCGGCACCATGCTGCCCAAGGGTACGGGCGGCGTCAAGCTGTCAAAGATGAACATGGGGGGCATGGGCACGGCCATGATGAAATCCCTCATGAAGCAAAAGAACGTCGCCACCCTCGATCAGATGATCGGAATGGCCGAGGAACTCGGGGTGCGCATTTTTATCTGTGAAATGTCCATGGACCTCATGGGCTTCAAGCGCGAAGAGATGATCCAGTACGAGGGCCTGGAGTACTGCGGTGTGGCCAAGTTTCTAGAAGAGGCCATGGATAGCAAAATTCAGCTTTTTATCTAATCAAACAAAGGAGATCTAAAATGAGTGACGACATCAAAATCAGCAAAACATTCGACCTGAAAGGGCTGGCATGCCCCATGCCGGTTGTCAAAGTCAGCAAGGGGATCAAGGACGTCGAAGTGGGCGATGTGATCGAAGCCATCTCCACGGATCCCGGCTCCCTGACCGACATCCCGGCCTGGGCGCGGACCACCGGCAACGAGGTCATAAAGACCGAACAGGACGACAAGGTGATCCGGTTCTATATCAAACGCAACGCGTGACCGTGGGGTCCCCCCGCCGCTGCGCGCGGTGGGGGATTTACGGCCTCGGCATCCGAGGGAGGCATCCGTGGAAACCATATCGTATATCGTTCTCGTGCCCATGGTCTATCTGGCTGCGGCCATTTTCATCATCGGCACGACGGTGCGCCTAATCAAAATCTTCAAGGCCCCCAAACACCCGACAACCCTACAGATATTTCCCGCCAAAAAACCGGCCTGGCTCTGGGCGCTCCACGACACCTTTCTCTTCCCGACGGTGCGGCGCCACAAACCGGTTCTGTGGGTCTTTCTCATCGTGTTTCATATCTGCCTGCTGCTGTTGATCATCGGTCACCTGGAGCTGTTCGGGGAGTTCGAAGTTCTACAGATCATTCCCCACGAAATTTTTCTCGGCAAAGGTCTGGTCGGTCTGTTGACCGCCATATCCCTGCTCTACTTCCTTTTTCGGCGCTTCCGGTCACCGGTACGCGACCTGTCTGTTCCGGAGGATTACTACCTGCTCATCCTGCTGTTCCTGATTGTGCTGTTCGGCAGTCAGATGGACTGGGCCCGCAACTGGTACTATTACGAAACCATGTCGGTGGAAGACTATCGGACCTATCTGGGCGGCCTGATCACATTCGAACCGTATCTACCGGAAAGCGTGACGGAAAGCGGACACGCTTTCATGCTCGTCCTGCATGTCTTCCTGGCCAACCTGTTTCTTATCTTCTTCCCTTTCAGCCAAGTCATGCATTCCTTTTTATCACTGCCAATGAACAAACTGCGGAGAGGGTAACCCATGGACGCAAAGACACGGGACGATCTGCTGGGTCTTTTCCAGAGTAAACTTAACGAAGCCATGCACTTCTATCTTGAAACCTGCACCCGTTGCGGCGTCTGCACGGAAGCCTGCCACGTCCACGCCTCCATGGGACAGGTGCGCTACATCGCCGCCTACCGGCATGAAATCATCCGGCGGCTCTACAAAAAGCACTTCAAGGCCCGGGGCAAGGTCTGGCCCTCGGTGGGGGAATCGAAAGAGCTTACGGAAATGGCCCTGGACGAACTCTACGAAGCGGCCTACTCGTGCACCGGATGCCGGCGCTGCATGATGTACTGCCCCTTCGGCATCGACACCCAGATGCTCATGTCCATCGCCAAACTGCTGTTGATCGGCGCCAACGCCGAGCCGGAGACCCTGACCATGCTGGCGGACATGTCCATCGAAAAGGGCAAATCCATCGACATTTTCAAGGAGGGTTTCATCAACGGGCTCAAGCGGTTAGAAGACGAGGTGGTGGCCAAATGGCGCCAGGAAGCTGGCGAAGCCGTCATCCCGGTGGACGTGGAAGGCGCCGATCTGCTCTATGTGGCCCTGGCCGGAGCCCATTCCATCATTCCCGCCGCGGCCATCTTCAACGCTGCCGGCGAAAAATGGACCCTGAGCTTCTTCGAAGCCGTCAACTTCGGCGCCTTTGTAGGGGATCCCACCCGCACCAAGCTCATTCTCGACCGGATCGTCAACGAAGCCCTGCGGCTCAAGGTCAAAGAAGTGTGTATCTGCGAATGCGGCACCGCCTTCCGGGTGATGAAGCAGCTGTCCGGTAAACACCCGTTCACGGTCTCCTCCATCACCGACGTGCACGCCCGCTACCTGAAGGAAGGCCGCATCCGGCTCGACAAAACGAAGTTCAACGTTCCGATCACCTATCACGACCCCTGCCAGATCGCGCGCAACGGGGGCGTGATAGACGCCCCGCGCTATATCCTGAAACAGCTGACCGATGATTTCCGCGAACTCGCGCCGGAGCCGGCCTACAACTGGTGCTGCGGCGGTGGCGGCGGCCTGGTGGCCCTGGGCGAAGACACCCTGGACTTCCGGATGAAGTCCTCGCGGGTCAAGGTCGATCAGGTGCGTGGCACTGGGGCAACGATCCTGACCACGGCTTGTGAAAACTGCCACACGCAGCTCAGCAACCTGAGAGACCACTACAAGATGGAGGTCGATGTCACCTTTTTATCATCCATGGTGGCCGACGCACTGGTTCCCGCCTGAAGCCGACCGGTTTCGACCCGTGCGCCACGCCGTCATTTAAACATGACCATGTGCTGTTTTTGACAGATCATGGTCCGTTATCTTGGGCAACGGCCCCTCACCTCTGGTTGAGGGGCCGAATATAACGATGCGTAAGGAGATATTACACCATGAGGAAGATCTTTGTATGTATGGCAATCCTGGCCTGTACGCTGATGTTTGCCACAGCGTCCATGGCCACCAACGGCGACAACCTGATCGGCATCGGTCCTATTTCCCGTGCCATGGGCGGAACGGGCATCGCGGCCCCCCAGGACGCCATCAGCGCTGTTTTTTCCAACCCGGCGGCCATGTGTTTCGGCCCCTATTGCCCGTCGTCCGAGATCAACTTCTCCGGCACCCTGTTCATGCCGAAAATCGATGCCAAGATCACGACAGCCAACGGAGTCGTCAAGGCCGACAGTGAAGACAATGTCTATGCCATTCCGGCCATCGGGCTGTCCGTGCCCATCTCCGAGACGCCCCAGAACTGGCGCTTCGGACTGGCGGCCTACGGGGTGACCGGTTTGGGCGTGGACTACCGGGACACCCCTATCGATCAGGCGTCCTATCCCAGCGGGGCTCCGGTGGCCTCCGGTGAATACACCGAGCTGCAGATCATGAAATTTGCTCCGTCCCTGTCATTTCAGCTGCTGCCCAACCTGTCCCTGGGGCTGGCCTTCCATATCGACTACGAAACCCTCGACCTGGGCGACGGCGGCTCCACCGCCTATTCGTTCGGTTTTCAGCCGGGCATCATCTACAAGCCCATCGACAACCTGTCCCTGGGCCTGACCTATGTCTCCCCCCAGAAAGCCACTTTCGACAACGTGACCGATTTCGATCAGGACGGTCGCAGAGACGATCTCGACCTGGAGGCCCCCCAACAAGTGGGTTTCGGCGTCGCCTATCTTTTCACCGGCATCGAACTGCTGCTGGAGGCGGATACGAAATGGATCAACTGGTCCAACGCCGACGGCT
Source organism: Desulfobacteraceae bacterium (assembly GCA_014237395.1). GTDB lineage: Bacteria > Desulfobacterota > Desulfobacteria > Desulfobacterales > UBA5852 > JABZFP01. The sequence goes on from JABZFP010000028.1 coordinate 64,831, forward strand.
ACGACGACTTCGACTGGGACGACCAGTGGGTGTTTGCCATCGGGGCGCAATGGCAGCCCATCCAGGGCCTTTTTCTGCGCGCCGGTTACAACTATGCCGAAAGCCCGGTCAACGAGCATAACGGTTGGGACGGCAGCTTCGGCCCTGGCGGCCCTAACAGTGTCACCAACGTGCAAGGGAAAACCCTTCCGACCTACTACTATGAAACCTTCCGCACGATTGGCTTTCCGGCCGTGGTGGAGCACCACCTGACCTTCGGGGTCGGCTACCAGATCACCCCGACCGTGGAACTCAACGTCGGGTATATGTACGGCTTTGAAAACGACATCACCGAAACGGGGATCAACCCGGATGGCGACCCGGTGGAAATCAAATCGACCCTGAGTGAACAAGCCATCGATTTCGGATTCACCTGGCGGTTCTAGACCGGCCATCCATTGTTTGATAGGGAGATAGGGGGGGCGAAGCCCCCCTATTTTTTCGACACTGTCACTGTAACCCTTCGGCAGATAGGCGCTCCTTATCATTTAAAGCAGGTCACGAAGGTCAAAGTGTGCCTCCATCTTATTGACAATTTTTAATCTCGCAGGCCATATAAGGTACGATGCTCCATGTGGATGCGCCTAATAACTGCACCGAAACGGTTTGGTCATTTTAGCCTGAACCCTTTAGTCCTTCTGGAGGTATGATGATGGAAGTCCAACCTTTTACAGCCCTTGATCTATTCACCTGGCTGACCAGCAAAGAAGATTTTCTGCTGTTGGACGTGCGCAACGATGTCGAATTCGGGCGCTTCAAGGTCGAAGGGCCCTATCCTTTCGAGATGGTCAATGTGCCCTACATGGAATTCATCGAGATGGAAGATGAAAGCGTGGCCAAGGTGCCCCGCGGGAAGAAAGTGCGCATCGTGTGCGCCAAGGAAGGCTCTTCCAAATTCGTCGGCGAAATCTTGGTGCAGCATGGCTTTGAAGATGTGGCCCACATGAAAGTAGGCATCAAGGCCTGGGGCAACCTGCTGGTTCCGGTGCGGGTCGGCGCCGGCGACGACTACGAGCTCTATCAGTTCCGTCGCCCGGGCAAGGCGTCTTGCAGCTACGGGCTGATCAGCGGCAAGGAAATGATGGTGTTCGACCCGGCCAAGAACATCCCCTTTTACCGCGACTTCGCCAAAGACAAGGGCTGCGCCATCATCAAAACCTTTGAGACCCACCGCCAGGCTGACTACATTTCCGGCAGCGACATGCTGCGGCAGACCGCCGGCGCGGAAATCGTGGCACCGGAAGACGATTTTGCACCCGCGAAATTTCCCTATACCCCTGCCCGGCATGGAGAACGCCATGGCTTCAGCAGCGGCGGTCCCGAGGTGGAAATCATTCATACGCCGGGGCACACCCCGGGCAGCACCTGTTACCACGTGGACGGCAAATACCTCATCACCGGCGATACGGTCTTTATCCAGTCGATCGGTCGCCCCGACCTCGGCGGTATGGCCCAGGACTGGTCCCGGATGCTGTATAAAACCATGACCGACATCCTGTTGAAGCTGGACGACGACACCGTCATCCTGCCGGGCCACTACATGGATTGGGACGAGGCCAACGAAGATCTGGCTTTCGCCGCCCCCATGGCGAAGATCAAAGCCGACAACGCCGCCATCTACTCCATCGCCGATGAAAAGGCCTTTTTTGGTTTCATCCAGGCCAATATGCGGCCGCAACCCGAGGAATACGCCAAAATCCGCGAGATCAATGCCGGGTTGGTGGCGGTGGACGAAGAGCAGCAGGAAATCATGGACATCGGCAAAAACGAGTGCGCCGCCAGTGCGCACACAGCGGCCTGAACCATATCGGTGTTTTCCCAGGGCCGACCCGACCTGATTGCGGTCCCGAGACTGCCGGCGTCGCCATGACGGTGCCGGCAGCACCTCCCGTTTTTAATGCTGGATGGATTTCGGCGATTTTATAATCGCGTGGAAAATCGATGCTGTTGGTGAGGCCCCGTCATCGATGATCGCCCCCCCTTAAAAGCAGCCCCCCCTACATGACCCTTTTCAGTCTCCGATCAGTTCGAGGCGGCGTGATCGCCAGTCGAGTACAGCGGTATGCTTGTACATTTTTCCGGCGAGATTGCCGAATTCGTCCCGCAAGACACCGGCTGCGAACCGCGAAAGAAACTGCGACTTCAATTCCGCCCGCGCCCGGTCGACACCGATCTCATCATACGGTACGGACGCCAGCAGCAGAAAACCGTCGTCGGGGATGCGGCCGGCTTTCATGTTGTTTTCGATAATCCCGGCGGCTTTGCGCAGCGGGTCGGCAAGGTCCGGGCTGTAAGGGCCGATGATCAGGGCGACATTGGGCGTATGGAGGAAGTCGAATCCGCGCCCCAGGCAAATCATCCATTCGCGGTGTTCGACGTCGAGGGTGCGCTCGTTCCGCCGCGCCTTTTCGCGCAATTGCGCGATGTGCTCCAGATTACCGTGCAGCAGCGGCAGGAGGTCGGCGCGCATCTGGGTCTGCATGTCGGGAAGCAGGGCGGCCAGGCGTGGCTCAAGTGTCGCGGCATCGGAAGCGGAAAAACCGGCGAGGTCGAGCACGGCGTTATCGGTACCGTGGATCATCAGGGCTTCGTCGTCTGTTTCAAACCCGCACACCAGTGGATAGACCGTGCCATGCGCGTGGCCGAAAATATGTTCGACCTGGCGACGGATTTCATGCGTGTGGGCGATTGCGGCGGTCGTGTCGAATTGGAAGCCCGCACATCCGCGCCGCGGGTCGCCCTTGGACCAGTGGTAGGTAATAAGCACAAGCACGCGACGTCCGGTGCTCGTCATGCGCAAGACGTGATGGGATAGAACTTCGCCGAGGTGCGGCCAGCCCAGGTCAAAAATACCCCCAAGATTGCGGAAGGGCATCAGAATCCCGGTGGGGGTGTTGGTGGCGACCGGGATGTTGATGCGTCCGTCCATGCACTTCAGCACCACAATCGCGGTGGGGTGCTCGGCGAGGTAGCGTTCGCGCGCCAGCCACGCTTCGGGGCTGCGAAAGGTTTGTTCATGACGACGGGCCAGTTCGAACAGCCAGTCAATGCGATCGGCAATGGATTTGCGATGAATATCGCTCATGGTCCCCGCCCTTTTGTCACCAGCAAAGTGACGTTAAATACGATTGCGGCCATCCGCTTTGTCTTTGCGGCTCACACACCACCGTCCAGTTTCAGCATATCACCATGGTCGGCTGTATAAAGGCGTATTAAAGCAGGCCGTCGACATAACATCGCAACGGCAGTTCGTTAAAAACCGCGGCAAAGCATTTGTTGCAGGAAATGCAGGCGGCTTCATTGGTTTTACCCTCTTTCATGCGTTTGGCCAAAAACGGCTCACGGATAAAAGGACGGCTCATGGAGAGAAAATCCGCTTTTGATTCCGATAAAACGGTTTCCATTTCTCCAAGTGTTCTCACCCCGCCCACCAGGATCAGCTGCATATTGCCGATTACCGGTTTAATGATTTCCGCCGCCGGGAGATGATACAGTTTTTGAAACCGGCAGGGAAAAACCTGCTTTTTAAAAATCATCTTCGCCATGGGGCGCATCCACCAGGGCAGGGCTCGGGCCAGGTCGTCAATGGGAACATCGCCGCGCACCGAGTGAAAAGTGTAGAAGGTCCCGCTGGACAACTCCAGGGCCGCCACCCCCAGATCGGCCAGCCAGGCCGCGTATTGCGCCGCCAGGTCCGGGGAGATGCCCTTTTTAGGGGTAAAATCATTTGTGTTCATCTTGACCATAACCACCCGGTCCTTTCCCACCGTTTTTTGAATGGCCAGGATGATTTCCATGAGCAGCCGGAAGTCGTTTTCCGGTGATCCCCCCCATTGGCCCTGCCTTCGGTTAAAAAATGGCGAGAGGAACTCATTGAGCAAATACCCATGGGCACAGTGGAGTTGAATGGCGTCCGCCCCGGCGTCAAAGGCCCTTTTGGCGGCCTTTGCAAATGAGGCGATCACCTCTTGGATATCTGCCTCGGTCATAGCCACGGGCTTGTTCATGCTGGCGGGATCGCGGCCGAACCCACTGGGCGCCAAAGGGGCCTTTTCAATGACTTTCTTCGGGCACTGCCGGCCGCCGTGGGCCAGTTGAAAGGCAATGCGCCCGCCGGCCGCATGCACCGCATCGACCAGGCGGGTCAATCCGGGAATCAACCGATCATCATGAATACCTGTCTGCCTGGCAGAAGCTTTTCCCCTGGGATTAACGTACATATAGCCGGGGATGATCAGGCCCACCTCTCCTTTGGCCAGGTTGACGTAGCGCTTGACCAGAGGATCGGTCACCGCCCCGTTTTCATCTGCCATGCATTCGAACGTGGCGGAATGGATAAGCCGGTTTTTCAGTTCGAGGGCGCCAAGATTTGCGGGCTGAAACACTTGGGGCATAATCGTTCTCCCATAATGATGAAAGAATGGAACATCTTGGTTTTTCGTTTAAATGAGGCTATTCCCTGTGTTGCGTTTCCAATAAAGGCCCGAATAGCGTGTACTATCTTGGCAAAGAGGGCAGGAGGATTGCGCAATCGAGCCTCTTTTCAGTTGGCTGCCATCGCATTATAGAAGTGCTTCTTGAATGGACCAGATAGAACAAAAGGCAATGAATTTTCTATTGGATACTTCTGCAGCTAGATATGCTTGGTATTTTCAGTTCAGACACCCCCATTGGCTTCAGGTAGCAATGAGACCGTAACACTTTTCATTTTGAGATTCCAGGATCTTTGTCCTATATCGGCCAGCGATCCGGCCCTTTTCTTGAGTACAAAGACCAGCCACCAGACGTTGGGGTTGGCCTTTGTGATTTCGGTGTTTTCGAGGATCCACATACATAGCAGCTGACACAATTCTATTAGTTTTACGGCCTAGTCGGAGTTGTATGCCTTAATCAAAAGCACGGCTTTTTGCGTCCGCTGTATTTAAAGGTTGGGCTACCCAATTAAGTTCATATCAACGTCTAATGAATTTCTTCCATGACGGAATCTGAAAAATGCAATCATCTGCCTCCTGTTCCATCCTCAGAAAGAGTGGCACAGGCAGGGTGAGTGTCAAAATATCGTCCCGGAAACGTTTACGCATAACACCTCTGCCTTCGGCCCCCAGCATTCCCAGCACAGCTCTAGGTGCTTCCAATTCAGCCTCGGCATAAGCAAACGCGGCAAGGCTGTTACAACATGCGCCCTGAGGTACTCTGACAGCGTCCGTTCCTTGCATAACTGACCCTGCAAGCGTTACAAGACCTGAAAGCTCAACCGGATTTACCGGAAAAATAATGGCGCGGATATTCTCGCTATCATCAGTGTGTCTAAGAGGCTTGAACAAGACATACGCGTAAGGGATATCATAGCGGGGCAATCCATCAAGAATCCACTCTCTTGCCAACGCCGCACGACAATGCCGCCGCTCGCCTAATTCTAACAATGCTTTCCAGTTTTTGGGTGCCGCCTCTATATGTGCCTTGTATGTTGTAGGATTATTAGTCGATTTGAGCCCTTTGCTGAATGCAGCGGCGAAGCGATCCAGTCGTTCATCTGAGGCATCAAAGTCGACACCCAACCCTAAGGCGGCACGCCCGCCATTGCATGTAATCGTCTCTCTATTGCCACCGGCAACTTTTCCGCGCCGGGCAGCCTCAGCAAAGAGATAAAGAATGCATCCGAATTTGCCCTTACGGAACTGAAAGGCATCGTCAGGAATCGTATTGCTCCAAACAACCGCCACCGGCTCGAACTCCGGTCTAAGATTTGCTACAATCACGCTTTTCATGGTTCCTCCGATTATTGCCCAACGATCAAGTTCCTTGGCGGTAAGGAGGCGCAGCGGATTTACTGTCCGGTGCAGCGTCTGTTTCGGAAGGGTCTATCACCCTATTTCTGTAAGTGCCTTGCATATAGCCGGCCTAAATAACCTTCGCTACCGCAGGTATGCGCCGAATGGCGGCAACCGACATCCAACTGAGAATCAATGTGCCTGAAAACACGACCATTCCCTTAACTAGGGGAGAAAGTCCGTTTTCCAACAACAGGTACTGAAGCCAGGTAACAAAAACGTAGTGAACAATATAGATGCCGTATGAGTTTTCACCCAAACTGTCGCAAAGACGTACGCGTCGCTCCGCAAACCGTAGAAAGAGTCCTATCATTCCGGAAACCATTGCCCAGCAACAGACCACGAACGCAATCTCACTGACAAAGGTTCGCTCCATGGGTGTCACAACCACGATCATAATGATAAACACGGTAAAAGACACCAGCCCAACAGCGCCCCACCCCCACCAGCGCTTTACGAGCATTCCGCCAGTTTTATAGACACTGCGGTCAATGCCGATGGCACCGATCGCAGTGCCTGTAAGAAAGTACACCAGGTAGAGCAATATCCGGCCCGCCTGTGCATTAAAAGGCCCGATTCCAATCCACGTCAGCGGTCCGAAAAGAATTGCGATGGGCGGGTACACAATAATTGAGATTACAAGCAGCACGCCAAAATACGCTGCGGGGCGACCAAGGATGATATTCAATTGGCCTCTGACAAAACCGCCAATGAAAGGAGCTACCCGGTAAAAAAAGGTAGCCAGGCAATCGAATGCCAGCAGCAGCCACAAGAACCAAAGGGGGCCGGCAGTTCCAAAGCCGGATCGGACCATACCAAACCAAAATACACCATAGCTGGTTTCCTTTTCGGTAATCAGCCCTACTTGTAGCTGTGCCGGATAGTATGCCAGTGGCATCAGTAACAAAACACCGATAACAAAGGGAAGGCCGAGCCTTTTCAAGCGACCCGCAAGGTATTTCCAGGCCCCCTTTCTTGCCAAACTCTGCCATACAAACATGCCGGAGACAAAAAACAGCAGCGGCATTAAAAACGTTTCATTTAAGGCCACAACCAAATCGAACCCGATCCAGCGCTGTTCGTTTACGACCGGATTGGAACTCGCGATCGGATTCTCAAAATTGATGTAAGCAGATGCGGTGTAGGCAAGAGCCGCATGAACGAACAACACGAGGGTAATTACAAATGCACGTAGATAGTCGAACGCGACCTTCCGTCCGGATTCTTTCTTGAGATCGAATGTTGCCCTTTCTTCAGCCTGTTTGTCTGCAACCGCACCTATCGTCATAACGGCAGCCTTTCCAATCGCGCCCATCTGGCGGAGCGCGAACGCTGTTTTTCAATGGCGTGGTTTTCTTGCTCCGTTGCAAAAAAAATTGCTGTGGCATCACGTATCCGTTTTTCTATTCTACAAAAGCCGTCGCATAATGCAAAAGCATGATTAATTCTTAATAAACTTATGACTCTGAAAGGGGTTTGCACTGAATTAATTGCTTAGAAACGCCACAATGATTTTAGTTGCCAGCTCCGGTTGATCTTCCGGAATAAAGTGGCCGCAATTGGGGATTTTCTCCATTTGGGATCCCGCAATATCGTTATGGATACGGTTTCCAAGGGAGATGGGAAGATACGTATCCTTTTCCCCCCATAAAATGAGCGTGGGCTTTTGAATGGTTTTAAGATTCTTTTCAATGAATTCCAAATCTTCCATGTAATCGATTCGAAGTGTTCCAAGCATGGATCTGTTCAGTTTGTCAGGATTTCCATCAGGCATATGGTATCGCTTGACGACCCCATCTGAAATCCGGGATTTATCGATGACCCCCTCTTCCAAACCCGTACGAAAGATCGATTCTCCTCCTATCCACATAAATATTTCCCCAATGGGCCGAATCTTGGCCATCCTCATCGAAAGCGGCCACGGCGGGAGATCCCGGTGGAGGAAGGTGTCAAGGATGATCAGCCGGTCGTATTTGTCCGGATGCCGCAGGGCATAGGTGAGTGAAATTGGGCCACCCAAATCGTGGCAGACCAGCGTTGCCTGTTCAATGGAAAGGGCTTCGAGAAATCTTTCGAGAAGACGGGCGGAGTTCGAAATTCCATAATCGCCATCATGCGGAGGATCTGAAAAGCCGAACCCTGGCAAGTCCAGGGCGATCACTCTCCCATGCGCCGAGAGTTCTTCGATCATGTCTCGCCAGAGAAATGAGGACGTAGGGATCCCATGGACAAGCACGATGGGGTTGCCTTTCCCCTTCTCAACATAACTAATGGTGATCCCTTCCACAGTAACCTGTTTCATAGCATACCTTTCAGGAGGAGGATGCGCTTCCTGTTGCGCGCTGCAACTTGCAACCATCAGAAATATCAAGGTAAGCTTTAAGCTCAGAATACCCAACGCTGTTCCGGATAGTAACGGCTTGAATGCATAATTCATAACGCTCCCCCCGCATTAATGGAGTCCTTCGAAAATCCCGATCCGTCGCGATCGAACCAATTCCTTCAGATTCGCCAGGCATGTTTCGGGCGCGGTATAATCAGGATGGTTTTTGAAAAGGGCGGCCATGCGTTGAAGGGAATCCAGTTCTTCAAGATACGCCATGGAAAGCCTCCCGCCGTCATCACGCCGCCGGTGTCCGGTAAAAAGCAAATTTTTCGGATCCATCGCGTGGGTTTGGATGGCAAAAGGTGCTACCTGTTCACAATGACAGGGGTTCTCCGCGTTCACAGCACCGCAATTCTTAAGCATGAAAGTCCGAATACGATCGCGAGCCCGGGAAAGCCGTTTGCGATAGGCTGCCGGTGTGATGTCCAGGATGCAGGCCCCTTGCTGACTGCTGATGTCAAAGATTTCGCTCAAAATGAAGGTGATGCGTTGTGGACGATCCAGGCCGAGCAGCATGCCATGGGTGCAGCTGAGCATCACCTCTTTCACAACCAGGCTTCGCTCAGCCTCGGGAACCGATTCAGGCCACTCGGAGGCAACGGCCATCCCGAGCAGGGCCTCGTAATCTTCAAAAGACACGGCCTGATTCTCCGCCAGGCGTTTGCGGGTGGTCAGAAGATGATTGGCAGCAATACGGTACACCCAGGTCGTAAAGGCACTCTCCTGCCTGAAGCTCTCAAGACGGGTGACAACCTTTATCAGGATTTCCTGTGCGGCATCTTCCGCGTCAGCCGGGTATCCAAGCATCCGCAGCGCCAGCCCGTAAATACGATCCTGTATCCCCTGGACCAAAGATTCCAGTGCCTCCCTGCTACCCTCTTTTGCCTGCTGAACCAGATTTTCAAGTGTTGATTCCATGTTTGAACCTCTCATTTTTCCCTGATCTATTACATTAGACTGTATTCAGGCAGGGAATGTGACTGAAAAATTCAAATGACCTGCCGCTTGAGAAAAGAAGGTGATACAAGATCCCGTGACAGCTCCCACCGAAAAAGCCATTACGGCCCTTCATCACGTCCATGTGTCTGGTCGATACCCGATGGAAGTCTTTTATTCGCCTCCTGGCGGGTGAAGGCGGTCTAAAAAGGCTACGGTTCTTGCCCATGCATCCGCGGCCTCTTGGGGGCGGTAAGTGAATAGCGGGACGCTAATGTCAAGATTGAAACAGTGTCCGGCATCTGGATACTCAACATACTCAAATGGAACTGTTTTGGGGGCCTCGGCCAGCTCTCGCATAGACTCGATCAAACAGCAGTTCTCGTAGTGGTCTTGCTCACCAGCGAACAACAGGACAGGCGTTTGAAGCCCTGCCGCGAAGGTCCTCATGTCCCATCCCGCAGTCGTAATAGCTGGATAATAGGCCACCACGGCAGACACCTGATCCTTCAAGATAGCACCGTATCTCAGCACTCCCGCGCCACCGATTGAAAATCCGACCAGGGACACTTTCCCTGGCATGGCTTGAGGTGAAGACTTTGAATCAGCAATGACGGTCTGCAAGTTTTCAGCGCCAGCCACGATAAGGCCTATGCGACCAGGGTCGATTAAATCCTTCCCATCCATAAGCACCGTATAGTAGCCAAGCTCAGCGAGTTTTGAACTGAAGTCACGATAATAACCCCTCCCCGAATAGCCGGAGGCGATAATAACGATGGCGCCTTTACCACCTATCGGAGGAAAGATTTCACATTGGGGACCTTGTGATTCACTTGAGCACCCTATGAAGATCGCTATGGCAGAAATAACGTAGAGCCCATATGCTAAAATACAGTGTGAAGAATTCCTCCGTTTTGTATAATTCGAGCGCATACTGACCTCATTTGTTTCGTAAGGATTGGCATGATGTTGTCTTCCGCTGGACCAAGAATTCCCTCGTGATATTGCCGGGCAAGATCAGTGAGGAGATACGGCAGGCCTTGACGTCTGCGATGGGCATACCCACAAGCTTAGGCTTTAAACCTCCACCTGCCATAGGTACCTCCATGGATGAGGTTCCAAACCCAGGAACGCCGTAGGTGGATCTATCAGAGAAAGGCAGCAGGGATGGGCGGCAGGATTTCAGATTAGCGGACGGTATACCTATTACAATTTTGCCCAAAACCTGGTTTTTTATTAACCAAAAACAACCTCAACGATGGTGAAATCGTCTTCAATATTGTCAGATTTCCCTTTCCGTCTGACATAGTCATACAATTGATCCATAACCGCCTGTCCATCAGTTTTGACATTTTTAATGTAATTCACAAATTCATTGTAATGCCAGCTTTTCCCGTCTGACTTTTCGACTTCGTAAACCCCATCGGAAAAAATGTAGAGCGTATTACCCTCAGGAATTTTGCATTTATCCTTGACGTAATTTGTTCCCTCTATACCACCCACCACAAAATTGGGTGTCTTAAGGAGATTAATGTGGCAGCCACAAGAACTATCTTTATCGCACAGTATGGCTGGTGGATGCCCGGCACTGGCATAGATTAGTTCACGACTATTTTTATTAAAAACGCCGTACCAAATGGTGAAAAACATGTCTTTGTTGTTGTCGCTCGGGAAGGCAAAATTAAGGGCGTTCAACACTTGAGCGGGATCTTTGAAGTCAGTTTTCGGTAGCGATTGAGAGCGAATAACGTTTATTACAGATACGGATAGCAAAGCGGCCCCAACCCCATGACCACTCACATCGATCAAATATAATGCGAAGTTCTCCTCGTCCACATTATGATATCCAAAAGCATCGCCACCCAATGATGTCGATGGGAAAAATCGCCAATCGGTGCAAATATCTCCCTCTGTTATGGGTTGGGGCAATATCTTTTTTACATAGTCTGCTGCTTCAGATAACTCATTGTTGAGTTGTTCTAAAACTTGGTCTCGTTGTTCGAGGGCCGTAATGGTTTTCCTGTGCGCCGCAAAAAGTTTTTTATCACTTTTGATTGCCATTTTATAGTAGATATTAATTGCAAATGCTATAAACGCACTGACAGTTAGAACATTAAATTGATACAAGATTTTAAGATAAACAGGATTGACAAGATAATAGGCGTTTGTATTAGAAGAATATAAATACATGCAAATATAGGTGATTAGATACGAACCTATTAAACTACTTTTAACTGGAATTCTCCAAGGGGTATAAAAAACCGTTACAGATGGAACAATCAAGAAGTATTGAAAACCTGCTTCCCAGCCAAGTATTAGTATGTAGAGAATAACAAGGGTGATTGATAGTAAAGCTGAAAGAAAATGCGCACACAGAAAATAACCCTTTCTATGCAGAATAAATACAGCAATACGCAAAGGAATATCTAAGGCTACGATTAGTAATAACACATAGATCTTTAGCAGTAACCAGGCCAATGCATATATGGGGAGATAAAAAAAGGGAGTAAGGTAAGCGTAGTTACCAAAATTTATAGTACGACGAGAGATCGGGGTGTAATGGGATGGCGGGAAAATACCTTCTGGTATCTCACTAAGGCTTCGGAGGAAGGTTTTTACTGTGGAAACCATAGCATTTGAGGGTGTACAAATAACTGTGTAACTGGTTATCAATAACCTTACTCAAAGGAGAAGGCGATGGCCAGTAAGAAATCCAAGCAGGACGCCCTCATTGACGAACTGCTGCAAGACTGTGA
>JABZFP010000011.1 GCA_014237395.1 Desulfobacteraceae bacterium
TTGGAAACACCGTTTTTGTGGACAGGCGGCTATTATCCCGGTACGTCCAAAGCCATTGTGGAAGTGGAAACCGACGAGGGTTTGACCGGCCTGGGTGAGGCCCCTTCCGCCCATCTGGCACCGGTCATCCAGGAACTGGCCCCCCAGATAATTGGCAAAGACCCGCTGGACATTGCGGAGATCGAAAATGTCTGCATTCCGCCCTGGCAGATCGTTCAGAACACCGATGACAGTTCTTGTGTCACCGCGTTTGGCGGCCTGGAGATCGCTCTGTGGGATCTTAGGGGCAAAATATGGAACCAACCGCTGTACAGGCTGCTGGGCGGGGCGGTGAGAAAGGAAATCCCCTTCACCGAATACTTCGCATTCCGGGTAAAAAAAAACGGCATGGGCGGCGAAATGGACCCGAAGGCCGTGGCCGACTACTGCGAGCAGATGAAGGAGGAACACGGCTCCACCTTTTTCGAGGGCAAGTTGATCCAGGGGAATCCACGACTGGAAATCGAGACTGTTCGGGCAATCCGGGAAGCCCTGGGACCGGACGCCATGATCCGCCTAGACTCGAACATGCAATGGTCCCTATCTACGGCGCGCCAGGTGCTACGCGAAATCGAACCATATGATGTGAGAAATTACGAAGACCCGGTGGCCACCTTCGAAGAGATGGCCATGCTACGCCAACACTCATCCATTCCCTTCTCCACCCACGTCCCGGATATCCGACGGGCGGTGGCCCTGGGAGTACCCGACTCTATTGTTGTCAACTTTGCCGTTTTGGGTGGCATTAACCGCGCCGTCCGCTTTATCGGCGCCTGTGAGGCCTTGGGTGTGGGTTTCTGGTGCTACAGCGGCGACGCTGGCATCTGCACGGCCGCCTACCTGCATATGACCGCGGCCATGCCCTGGATTCACGAGCCCAGCCAGAGCCTGTTCCGCTGGCAGATCGCCGATGTGATCCAGGGCGGCCCCTTTCGCCAGACGAACAATGTCATCCCTGTACCCGAAGGCCCCGGACTGGGGGTGGAACTGGATCGGGACGCTCTGGACCGCTGGCATCGGCACTACGTGGAGCACGGCCCCATGGACCATTTTTATTCACCGGAAAAACCCGGCTATTATCGACGACTCCCCTTGAATTGATCTTTTGAATTCGTTGCCGATACGCATCAATGGTTCACCACAAACAGTCCTCATCAGGTATATGGCCACATCGCGAGGCTCATTCTCACAGCAATCAGATCTCTCTTTGCAACCGCATAGAAACCGCAAACAACACTTTTAATGGTGCCCCTTTCCGGGGCCAGCGTTTTAGTCTGTGGAATATCTCTTTCGATCTTAGCTTTGAAAAATTTTTCTTTTACCCAATGGATTTTTTTACGATACTTTTTTCCCAGGTTGATGCCTGTAGAAAGGTGACGATAAGGGCGGAAGAACGGTGTTGCCCAAGATCAAATCGGCCGCCTTTTCGGCGATCATCATCACTGGAGCGTAGATATTGCCGTTGGTCACATTGGGCATCACCGAGGCATCAACCACCATGGCCCCGGTGGTGGGATCTCTCTGAATCGCCTGAACGGGGCAGACATTGGCGCAGTAGGGATTGGCGCACTGGTTGCAGACCGTAGGGAAATGATAGAGGTTCTCGCTGACGTGCTCGATCTTTAGCAAGGCCCGGTGAGGGTTGTAGCCGCCCAGCAAACGCATGCTGCAGGCAAGCTGGCAGAGGCTGCAGCCGGTACACAGATCAAAATTGATGAAGTCGTAAAAAGTCTCCAGCTGTGTCATCCCCGCGTAGGCGGGAATCTACAACCATTTGATAATACTGAATCCCCGCCTACACGGGGATGACAATAAAGGGGAAATTTCGACTTTTTACGAGATCATCAAAATTGGTTTTGATGAAAAAATGGTCGGTCATCTTTACTGCTTTATCCAGCGCGGAACGATGAATTTGGTATCTCTGTATGCCTTAGTGGGAGGATCGGTGTAAATGGCCATCAACTCGCCGTTCTGCACCTGATAGTGAACCACCGGTGCGGCTTCCTGTGCGCGCAGGACATTGTCTTTGTCCCATTTGATCAATCCCTGATGCCCTTCGCATCGCCAACGGCCTTTACCGCATTGGCCCATGCCATTACGCCGGTATAGGTCGCCCAGGACCCGGCCGGAATCTGGTGATTGTACAGCTTTACAAACTTGTCGACCCAGGCTTGACCCGCGGCATTGGGCGCCACCGGTCCGGGCAGCCCGGTAGGCATCTCACCCACGATACCGTCGGCGCTGTCGCCCAGATTCTCCACCACTTCACGGGGGGTGATGCCCCATCCCAGGCTCAATATGGAGTTGGTGGGCTTTTTAATGAACTGACGGAAGAAAGTGATATTTTCCTGTGCGCTGGGGATTTCGATGTGGATCAAGGCCGGATTAATTCTGCGGATGCGGGTCAGGATAGCGCCCCATTCGTTGGTGCCGTATGGAACGGTTTCACGCTTGGCCACCTTCCAACCCTTTTCCTTGAAGCTTGACTCCAGGGTGTCACCCACTTCGACACCCCAGGAATCATCGGTATTGATGATCACCACTTTTTTATTGGGGTATTCATAGGGCAGTGCCATCAGCACCCGGAACATGCTCTTGGCCTGCTCGATACCCACATCGGTCAGTTGAAAAATATTGGAATACTGCTGGGGATTTTCCCTATAGACATCCACGGCAGCCTGGGAGCCGTCGTCAGCGAAAAAGGGAACATCGTACTTGCCGTAGGCACGGACATCCTGGCCCCATCCGGCCCACCCCGCATGGACGGATGTCACCTTCTTCTGGCCGCACAGGTAATCGGCGCCCTGCATGACCACCTCGGGAGCAAATTCTTTTGAATCGTAACGGATCATCTCGATCTGCTTGCCCAGCAGGCCGTCGGCCTCGTTGATCTCGTCGATGGCCATCTTGATGCCCTTGTAATAGTCATCGCCGGAACCGGTATAAGCACCGGTCATGGCCAGCGGAACGCCGACGGGAATGGTGTCGGCAGCCATGGCCACGGACCCGAGGAGAAGAAAAAAGGCCATTACCGTTGATAGTACAGTCAATCGTTTCATGTTGCACTTTTCCTTTCATTTAAATGGGGTTGTTGAAAACGCCTAACCCGGATAAACCGGTGCTGTTGGAAAGGCGTACGCCGCAAACAATAAATTGCAAACACCAAATTACAAATACCAAATTACAATATCCAAATCTCAAACAAGATCAAAAACCGTAGGCGTTCACTGGTTCAGGGTTCACCGTTCAGGGTTGTTTTTT
>JABZFP010000021.1 GCA_014237395.1 Desulfobacteraceae bacterium
TGTGGCGATCGATGCCGCATTGATCACCCCGATCGCGATGGAGAAGGAGTTGCGGTTTGCGATTCGCGAGGGTGGCCGAACGGTAGGCGCCGGGGTTGTCAGTGAAATCGTGGAATAATCTCTATTAAGGAGTTTTCAGGTGCGAATTATTGTGACCCTTGCCTGCCAAGAGTGCAAGCAACGGAATTATACGACGACGAAGAATAAGCGCACAACGCCGGACAAACTGGAATTCAGCAAATACTGTCGTTTTTGTGGAAAACATACGAATCATCGCGAAACGAAATAGATTGGCAATGGTCGACAGTGTTGACACCATTTGTTCGGACAGCGGCGGAAATGATATGCAGGCCAGTAGCTCTAACGGTAGAGCATCGGACTCCAAATCCGGGTGTTGGGGGTTCGAATCCCTCCTGGCCTGCCATTTTCCGCTGAGCCGGTAATTGACCGATAATTATGGGGGCGGCGGTTTTATTCCGTTTCCTTCGCGTGATGGAAAAATTAGGTGATTCATGGCTCGGTTACAGCGCAAGAAACCTGTAAGTGCGAAAAAGAAAAAGCAGGACAGTGACGCAGCGGCACCAGAGGCGACGACGATGCCGGTGTCGTCCACCAACAAGCCTGCGGTTTCCTCGGTGAAGAAAAAAGCGGCAATGCCTGTTAGGCGCGGGAGCGGATCACCCAAAAGTGAGCCGAGCGGCAAAGTAAAAGGTGTTGTCGATCAATCGGTTCAGTTTTTGCGTGAAGTCAAAGTCGAACTGAAAAAAGTGGCTTGGCCGTCGAGAAAGCAGACCCTCGGCTCTACCGCGGTGGTTTTGATCCTGGTTTTTATTATCTCGGCGTTTCTTGGCGTCGTCGATATGGGATTATCGAGTCTCGTGCGGTTGGTCTTGCAATAACGAGAGGCACCCAAAGTGGCCCAACAAAAATGGTATGTTGTTCACGTTTATTCCGGTTTTGAAAATAAAGTCAAAAAGGCTTTGGAAGACCGGATTGCCACATCGCCGCATCCTGAGAAATTCGGTGAAATTGTGGTGCCGACGGAAGAGGTGGTTGAGCTTGTCAAGGGCAAGCGCAAAACGTCGGCACGCAAGTTTTATCCAGGCTACATCCTTGTTCAGCTTGAACTGGATGATGAGACTTGGCATATCGTGAACAATACCGCCAAGGTTACTGGATTTCTGGGCGGGCGTGAAAAACCGGCCCCTATTTCGGATGACGAGGCCGCTCAGATTCTGAACCGTATGGAAGCCGGTAAAGAAAAACCGCAACCGAAATATTACTTTGATGCAGGCGATGAAATCCGGGTCATCGACGGACCGTTTACCAATTTCAATGGAATTGTCGATGATGTCAATCCCGAAAAAGGAAAAATCAGGGTCTTGGTTAGCATTTTTGGGCGATCTACTCCGGTAGAGCTTGACTTTGTTCAGGTGAGCAAAATTTGAACAATGGCTGGAACGACATAACAGCAAAAGATTAGGAATAACGATGGCCAAAAAAGTAATGACGATGATCAAGTTGCAGGTGGAAGCGGGCAAAGCCAATCCCTCGCCGCCAATCGGCCCGGCATTGGGTCAACACGGCGTGAACATCATGGATTTCTGTAAAGCCTTCAACGCGAGAACGGTCAATGATGCGGGGATGATTATTCCGGTTGTCATCACGGTCTTCCAGGACCGTTCTTTCACTTTTATAACAAAAACGCCACCAGCTGCGGTATTGCTCAAAAAAGCAGCCAAGGTCGCTAAGGGCGCTGGTGACCCGAAGCGTGATCGCGTTGGTAAAGTTACCCGCACGCAGGTGGAAGAGATTGCCAAGTTGAAAATGCCCGATCTGAATGCGAACGATTTGGATGCGGCCTGTCGCATAATTGCAGGAACCGCCCGAAGTATGGGAATTGAGGTTGTTTAGATAAAGGGAGTGAGGAAAACAAAATGCCGAAGCGGGGAAAAAAATATTCTGAATCCAAGGCGAAAGCTTTGGATGTGCAGACCTCAAGTTTCGAAGATGCTGTAAAGATATCACTTGAATCTTCGTACGCCAAGTTTGACGAGACCGTCGACGTTGCGGTTAGGCTCGGTGTTGATCCACGCCACGCCGATCAGATGATTCGTGGTACCGTTGTTTTACCGAACGGGTTAGGCAAAGAAGTCAAAGTCTTGGTGTTTGCGAAAGGCGAGAAAGAGAAGGAAGCTCAGGAGGCGGGCGCCGAATTTGTCGGCAATGACGACCTGATTGAGAAAATCAAGGAGGGCTGGTTCGGGTTCGACAAAGCGATTGCAACGCCGGACATGATGGGAACGGTTGGGAAAATTGGAAAACTTTTAGGCCCTCGTGGTTTGATGCCCAATGCCAAAACCGGTACCGTGACATTCGATGTGGCGCGAGCGGTCACCGAACTGAAGGCCGGTAAAATCGATTTTCGTGTCGAAAAAACGGGTATCCTTCATGTCCCCATGGGCAAAGTATCGTTTGGGGTAGAAAAAATTGTTCAGAATATCACCGCCTTTCTTGAAACCGTGATGCGTCTCAAACCCTCTTCCAGCAAAGGAACCTATCTCAAAGGGATGGCAATCTCCACCACGATGGGACCTGGTATTAAAGTAGATCCAGCGTTTGTGAAAGAGCTGGTGAAATAATTGACACAGCGGGTATGATCTTTTCTGCTTTCGTTGCTCCCGGCAGGTAACGTGCACCTGCCGGCGTGTGCAGAGGGGTTGTCCGTAAATCGTCAAGAATAGCACAATTCCTGTAACTAAATACAATCCTGTCAAAGACCGTAGGTTCACGATCGGTGTGTTTAATCGGCATAGCCGGCCTACAGAGGCAGCTTGGTTTTGTGGTTTTGTTACCTCCGGTTTTTATGGATTTTGGAAAGGGGGTGTTTGTTACTCGTGAAAATTGAAAACAAGAAAAAAATTGTTGAAGACTTAAAGGAGAAATTCGCAACGACCAAAGTGGTCATCGTGACGGATTACAAGGGGCTGAATGTCGCCCAGATGACCGAGCTTCGCCGTAAGTTGAGCGATGCCGATGTGGAATATAAGGTCGTTAAGAACACGCTGCTTACCCGTGCCTCTAAAGACACAGACGCTGAGTTGCTCAATGATGTATTCAAGGGGCCCAGCGGGATTGCGTTGTCATTCGATGATCCGGTAGCACCTGCTAAGGTTTTGACCCAGTTTGCCAAAGACAATCAAAAACTGGAAATCAAAGCGGGCGTCATGAATGGCAAACTGATGGATTTGGATGCGATAACGGCGTTGTCCAAGTTGCCGTCCAGAGAAGAGCTTCTGGCACAGGTGCTGTCTGCTATGAACGCGGTTCCGACTGGTCTTGTCCGGGCTTTAGCCGATGTTCCAAGGCGGATGGTCAATGTGCTCAATGCGATCAAGGATCAGAAAGAGGCGGCCTAATCAATACAGCAGCTTGTTTTGTGTAACGCTTTACAAAATCGATAAAACTATATCGGAGGTATAAATCAAGATGGCTGATATTACGAAAGACGATGTGATTGAATTTATAGCGAATATGTCGGTTCTGGATCTTTCGGAACTCGTTAAGGAACTCGAGGAAAAATTTGGTGTGTCGGCCGCAGCGCCGGTCGCCATGATGGCTGGTATGCCCGCGGCTGGCGATGCCGGTGCCGCCGAAGAAAAGACCGAATTCGATGTTGTCATGACAGCGTTCGGTGACAAGAAGATTCAGGTCATCAAAGAGGTACGCGCCATTACCGGTCTTGGCCTCAAAGAAGCCAAAGAGCTGGTAGAGAGCGTGCCCAAGGCGGTTAAAGAAGGTGTTGCAAAGGACGAAGCAGAGAAGATCAAGGCTCAGCTTGAAGAAGCTGGCGCACAAGTCGAAATCAAGTAGCGTTCCCCGATAAGGACGTCACTGTTCAGGAGGGAGGCAACTCCCTCCTGAGAGCAATATCGGCAACCCCCGTCACTGTGTGGAGAAGCCATGTCGGAAAAGTCTTTGGTCAAACAGCGGGTTAGAAAAAACTTCGGCAAAATTCCCAAGATCGTTGAGATACCGGATCTCATTGGTGTCCAGAGGGATTCCTATAGCCGTTTTTTGCAGATGGATGTCCCACCTGAAGAGCGGGAAGAAATTGGGCTGCAGTCTGTATACAAATCGGTATTCCCGATCAAGGATTTTACCGGGAGTGCTTCTCTGGAATTTGTTTCATACAGGTTCGCAGAAGTAAAACATAGTGTCGAGGAATGTATTCACCGTGGAATGACTTACGAAATCCCTTTGCGCATTACGGCACGTCTTGTCGTCTATGATGTCGATTCCGAAACGGGAATTTCAAACATTCGCGATATCAAGGAACAAGAGATATACTTTGGCACCATTCCGCTGATGACGGAAAAGGGAACCTTTATCATCAACGGTACGGAACGTGTCGTTGTCAGTCAGCTTCACCGCTCTTCCGGCGTTTTTTTCGATCACGATAAAGGCAAATCGCACTCTTCAGGCAAAATCATCTACAGTTCCCGCATTATTCCGGTCAGAGGATCATGGATTGATTTGGAGATCGATCCCAAGGATATCGTACACATCCGTATAGACCGGCGGCGTAAATTTCCTGTTACGATCCTTTTCAAGGCCTTTGGATTCAGTGCGGAAGACCTTCTGACGTATTTTTACAACACCGATACCTATCTGATCAAAGGCAAGCGCTATTTTAAAGTATTCAATGCCGATTTACTCAAGGGGCAGCGCGCCAGCCATGATGTCAAAGATTCGGAGACAGGTGATGTGGTGGTGAAAAAAGGCCGCGTATTTACCCAGCGGGCTATACGGCGATTGAAAGCCACTGACACCACAGAAATTCCTGTGAACTCGGAAGAAGTTATCGGGAAGGTGTTTGCGCAGCCGGTCTTCGATTCTAAGACGGGAGATCTGCTATTTAAAGCCAATGAGGTCATCGACGAAGACGTACAGGAAAAGCTCGTCGAAAGTAAGGTGAAGAGCTTTGATGTTCTTTTTATCGATGGAATGACCAGTAGCGATGCCATCCGGAAAACCTTGTTGCTTGACAAGGTTGAATCCAAGGAAGAGGCCCTGATCGAGATCTACCGGCGCCTCCGTCCCGGCAACCCTGCGACGCCTGAAGTCGCGCAAGATTTTATCGACAACTTGTTTTTCAAGTCCACGTATTATGATTTGTCCGGTGTCGGACGCATGAAAATTAATCAGCGCCTGGGAATCAACAGTGAAATCAGTCTGAGAATTCTTCGTAAAGAAGATATCTTGTTGACCGCTAAAACCCTGATTGAACTGCGTGACACACAAGGCGTGGTGGACGATATCGACCACCTTGGCAACCGGCGTGTCCGCGCCGTGGGTGAACTGCTGGAAAACCAGTACCGAATTGGTTTAGTGCGCATGGAACGAGCTATCAAGGAGCGGATGAGTCTGCAGGAAGTCGATGCCTTGATGCCTCACGACCTCGTTAATCCCAAGCCGGTTTCGGCGGTTGTTAAAGAATTTTTTGGCACCAGCCAGTTATCGCAGTTCATGGATCAGACGAATCCTCTTTCTGAAACAACGCACAAACGCCGTCTCAGCGCCCTGGGCCCTGGCGGTTTGACGCGCGAAAGAGCCGGTTTCGAAGTCCGCGACGTCCATCCGTCACATTATGGACGTATTTGTCCTATTGAGACGCCTGAAGGGCCGAATATCGGACTCATTGTTTCGCTTGGAACCTATGCACGGGTGAACCAATACGGCTTTATCGAGACACCCTACAGTGTCGTCAAGGACGCGGGGTTGACAGAAGAAGTTCGGTTTTTGAGTGCGTTCGAAGAGAAGGATCATCCAATCGCCCAGGCCAACGCCCCGATGGATGAAACGAAACACTATGTGAATCCCCTGGTCACCTCCCGCATCGCTGGTGAATTTATGATGGTCGAACGGGAGCGGATTGAACTTATGGATATCTCGCCCAATCAGTTGGTGAGTGTTTCGGCGTCCTTGATCCCGTTTCTTGAAAATGACGATGCCAACCGCGCGCTTATGGGATCGAATATGCAGCGACAGGCCGTTCCTTTATTAATGAGCGAAGCGCCGCTCGTGGGCACTGGTATCGAAGGTGTCGTGGCACGGGATTCTGGCGTTGCGATCGTATCAAAAAGAGATGGCGTTGTTGTGGACGTCGATGCCGCCCGCATCGTGATTCGGCATGATCTTGTCGTGAATGGCGACAGCAAAGGTCATCCCGTTACCATCTACAATTTATCAAAATTTGTACGCAGCAACCAAAACACCTGCTTCAATCACCGCCCGATTATCACCAAGGGCGAGCGTGTCACCAAGGGACAAATCATTGCAGACGGTCCGGCTACCGACCAGGGCGAACTGGCACTGGGTAAAAATGTGACGGTCGCTTTCATGCCTTGGGGCGGATACAACTTCGAGGACTCGATTCTTGTCAGCGAGCGACTGGTGCGTGACGGGGTTTACACTTCGATTCATATCGAAGAATTCGAGGTGGTGGCGCGCGATACCAAACTCGGCAAAGAGGACATCACGCGTGATATCCCCAATGTCGGTGATGAAGCGCTCAAAGATCTGGATGAAAGCGGTATTATCCGGCTGGGCGCCGAGGTCGAGCCTGGCGATGTTTTGGTTGGTAAGATTACCCCCAAGGGTGAGACCCAACTGTCACCGGAAGAAAAACTGCTGCGCGCCATTTTCGGCGAAAAAGCAGGTGATGTCAAAGATACCTCATTGCGTGTGCCACCGGGGGTCCAAGGTATTGTCATCGATGCCAAGGTCTTCTCGCGGCGGGGCGCAAGCAAGGATGATCGCACCCGTCTGATCGAAGACGAGGAAATTCTCCGAAGGGAAAAGGACCGTGATGATGAGATCGCCATTATAGAAGCGGCCGCCCGAGATCGACTGATCAAATTGCTGGCTGGACAAAAAAGCTATTCGTCCATTCAGAAGGGCAAAAAAGTGGTGGTGGCTAAAAATGCCACGATTACGGAAGAGGCTTTGCGCGACATTCCGCTATCCCAGATTGAAGGCGTCGTACTCAAAGATCCTCAGCAAACCGAAGAAATTCATGAGATCATTGAAACATATCAACGCATGTGTGATGTGGTCCGGGACCGTTTTGAACAGCGGGTTTCCCGTTTTGAAAAAGGAGATGATTTACCCCCCGGCGTGATCAAAATGGTCAAGGTTTATGTTGCCATGAAACGCAAGCTTTCGGTTGGCGATAAAATGGCGGGCCGCCACGGCAACAAGGGCGTCGTCTCCCGGATTCTGCCGGTTGAAGATTTGCCCTATTTTGAAAACGGCAACCCGGTCGATATGGTTTTAAATCCGTTGGGTGTACCATCGCGTATGAATGTCGGTCAGATACTTGAAATTCACCTAGGCCTGGCGGCCAAGGGGCTTGGCGACCAGATCAGCATGCTCATGGAAGAAAACAAGACCAAAGCCTTGCGCGATAAACTCGACCGAATTTTCTCCGGCCAAAAAGACGCGCCGCCCATCAAAAAAATGAGCGACAAGGATTTGAAGGTATTTGCCGAAAATTATAAGACCGGTGTTCACATGGCGACACCGGTGTTCGATGGCGCCAAGGAAGAAGAAATCAAATCGCTTCTTGAGGAAGCCGGCTACGATCGACTGGCCCAGGCAAAGCTTTTCGATGGGCGCACCGGCAAGCCGTTTGATGAGAAGATTACCGTCGGCACCATGTACATGTTGAAACTTCACCACCTGGTGGATGACAAGATTCATGCGCGTTCCATCGGGCCCTATTCGCTCGTTACCCAGCAGCCGCTGGGTGGCAAGGCCCAATTTGGTGGACAGCGGCTCGGTGAAATGGAGGTTTGGGCGATGGAAGCCTACGGTGCGGCCTATGCGCTACAGGAATTCCTAACCGTCAAATCAGATGACATGGCCGGTCGCACCCGCATGTATGAAAAAATTGTCAAAGGGCAGAATGTTTTAGAGCCGGGTCTGCCTGAATCATTCCGGGTGATGACAAAAGAGCTTCAGGCCTTAGGGCTGGATATCCAGTTACTGGAAGGCGAATAAATAAGGAGAGTACCTTGGAAACGTTATACGATTTCTTCGCAAAGCCCACCGACCCTAGACGATACGACGGAATCCGTTTGGCGCTGGCCTCTTCGGAACAGGTCCGGAAGTGGTCCTTCGGGGAGATCAAAAAGCCCGAGACCATTAACTACCGTACCTTCAAGCCCGAGCGCGATGGGTTGTTCTGCGCCAAAATTTTTGGTCCGACCAAGGATTATGAGTGCAACTGCGGCAAATACAAACGGATGAAGCACCGGGGGGTTATCTGTGAGAAATGCGGTGTCGAGGTTATCCAGTCCAAGGTTCGGCGGGAGCGGATGGCGCATATCGAACTGGCGACGCCGGTATCCCACATCTGGTTTCTGAAAAGCCTGCCGAGCAAGATCGGCAATTTGCTGGATCTTACCCTGAAAAATATGGAGAAGGTGCTCTATTTCGATAACTATATCGTTATCGATCCCAAAGATACGCCTTTGACCAAGGGACAGCTGTTGTCGGACGAGAAATATCACGAAGCGCTTGAACTGTACGGCAATAAGTTTGACGCCGGTATCGGCGCCGAAGCCGTCAAGGTCATGCTGGAAGATATCGACCTGGATGCGCTCTACAACGAACTCCGCACGGATGTGCGGGAAACCGGTTCTATCGCCAAGCGTCAGAAGCTGGCCAAGCGGTTGAAGATCGTCGATGCTTTCCGGAAATCGGGAGTGGATCCCTCCTGGATGATCATGGATGCCATTCCGGTGCTGCCGCCGGATCTGCGCCCCTTGGTGCCTCTGGAGGGCGGGCGTTTTGCCACCTCGGATCTCAACGACCTCTACCGCCGGGTTATCAATCGCAACAATCGCTTGAAGCGTCTGATCGATCTCAAGGCGCCCGATATCATTGTTCGGAATGAAAAACGCATGCTGCAGGAAGCCGTTGATGTCCTTTTCGACAATGGACGACACGGACGGGTGATTACCGGCACCAACAAGCGCCCCTTAAAGTCTCTGAGTGACACCCTGAAAGGCAAACAGGGCCGTTTTCGGCAGAACCTGCTTGGTAAACGCGTCGACTATTCGGGACGAACCGTTATCACCGTCGGTCCTGACCTGCGATTGCATCAGTGCGGGTTGCCGAAAAAAATGGCATTGGAGTTATTCAAGCCGTTTATTTACTATCGACTTGAACAAAAAGGCCTGGTTTCGACCGTCAAAAGTGCCAAAAAAATGGTCGAGCGGGAAATTCCCGAAGTCTGGGATACGCTTGATGAGGTCGTCAAGGAATACCCGGTCATGCTGAACCGGGCGCCAACCCTTCATCGCCTTGGCATCCAGGCATTCGAACCGATTCTCATCGAAGGCAAGGCCATTCAGCTGCACCCGCTGGTATGTACCGCATTCAATGCCGACTTCGACGGTGACCAGATGGCGGTGCACGTTCCTTTGTCGGTCGAAGCGCAGATTGAAGCGCGTGTATTGATGCTGTCCAGCAATAACATCCTTTCACCCG
The DNA here is from genome assembly GCA_014237395.1 of Desulfobacteraceae bacterium. Taxonomy (GTDB): domain Bacteria; phylum Desulfobacterota; class Desulfobacteria; order Desulfobacterales; family UBA5852; genus JABZFP01. The sequence goes on from JABZFP010000021.1 coordinate 9,559, forward strand.
CCAACGGCAGTCCGATTATTGTTCCCAGCCAGGATATCGTTCTGGGCATTTATTACATGACGCGCGGTATCAAGGACCTCAAGGGGCACGGCCGAATTTTCAGCAGCCCTGAGGAGGTGCGCATCGCCTATGATGCCAATGCGGTGTCACTGCACACCCAGATCATCGTCCGGGTCGAAGGGGCTCGGGTGGAAACTACGGTTGGTCGCGTATTGCTCTATGAGATTATGCCCAACGATGTGGTGATGGCCTTCAATCACATCGCGGTTGCTTCGGAGGCGGATGCGGCGTCCGTCGCTGAGGCGCTTGAGTCCGGAAAACCTTTTGAAGCCCTTGTGGAGCAATTCGGTGAAGCTGTGGAGATGACCGATGAAGGCTTCACAGGGTTGCTGAAGGAAGATGAGTTGACAAGCATCTATGACCTTAACGCCAAAGATGCGCAAATGCTTTTTGCAATGGACGTCGGCCAGTGCTCCGGCAAAATCGAAACGGGCGGACAGTTTCATTTTTTTGCTGCTGTTCGTCGCGGTGCCGGCGTTCCGTTCAAGGCCGTCAACCAGGTCATGGACAAGAAATCGCTCCGTGAACTGGTGGACCTGGTTTATCGGCGCTTGGGGGCCAAAGCGACTGTCATCCTGTCGGATCGACTAAAAGATATCGGCTACCGATATTCCACCGAGGGTGGGTTGTCCATTTCAATCGATGCCATGATCATACCAGACAAAAAATGGGACATTTTAAAGCAGTCGGAAAATCAGGTCACCGAAATCGGGCGTCAGTACACCGAAGGGCTGATTACCCAAGGTGAGAAATATAATAAAGTCGTCGATATTTGGGCCAAAGCAACGGATGATGTGGCCAACGAAATGATGGAGGCCATGAAGAATGCGCCGTCTCCCAGTGGGCATGAGGCGCCCGGTTTCAACCCCATTTTTATGATGGCGGATTCCGGTGCCCGCGGCAGCAAAGACCAAATGCGCCAGCTGGCCGGCATGCGCGGGCTTATGGCGAAGCCCTCGGGTGAAATTATTGAAACCCCCATCCAAGCCAATTTCCGGGAAGGCCTTTCCGTTCTGCAGTACTTTATTTCGACGCACGGCGCGCGGAAAGGTCTCGCCGATACCGCGCTCAAGACCGCCAACTCCGGTTACCTGACGCGCCGTCTGGCGGACGTGGCTCAAGATTGCGTGGTTACGGAAATCGACTGCGGAACGATGATGGGTGTCGAAGTCGAGCCGCTGATGGAGGGCGGGGAAGTTATCCAGCGTTTGGGCGAGCGTATCTTAGGACGGTACACCATCGATGAGATTGTCGATCCCTTTACGGATGAAGTTTTGGTCAAAGCCGGCAAGGAGGTCGATGAGGCGGCGGTTCAAAGAATTGAGAATTCCGGCGTGACAAGTGTCAAAATTCGATCGGCACTGACATGTCGCGCCAAGCATGGCGTTTGTGCATCCTGCTATGGCCGGGACCTAGCCCATGGGCGCCTTGTGGAGATGGGACAGGCCATCGGAATCCTGGCCGCACAATCCATCGGGGAACCCGGGACCCAGTTGACCATGCGGACGTTCCATATCGGCGGCACCGCTAGCCGGCGCGTTGAGCAGGCAGATATTCGGGCCCGCGTTGAAGGAACCGTTAAATTTTTGGATCTCAATGTGGTGGAAAATTCCGTCGGTGACCTTATCGTGATGAACCGGCGCGGGGGGGAATTTGCGATCATTGGTGATAATGACCGCGAGCGGGAAAGGTTCCCCGTTATATTCGGTGCGCATTTGATGGTCAAGGATGGCGCTGCGGTAAACGCCGGCGATCTTTTGGCCCAGTGGGACCCTTTCACCACACCCATTATTACCGAGGTGAGCGGTACGGTTAAATTTGGTGATATTCTGCCGGGCAAGACGGTTCAGGAAAAGGTCGATCCGGTGACCGGGAAATCCAGCCACACCATTATTGAATCCAAACTGGCGGATGCCCGGCCTCGTATTTCCATCAAAGACGGATCGGGCAAAACAGCCAAGTTGCCCAGTAAATCGGGCTTGGCACGTTATATTCTGCCGACGGATGCCATCTTGCTGGTGGAAGAAGGCGACGCCGCCCAGGCCGGTGATATTATCGCCAAATTGCCGCGGGCAACGACCAAGACCAAGGATATTACCGGTGGTCTGCCGCGTGTCGCCGAATTGTTTGAAGTGCGCAAACCCAAGGATATTGCCGTACTCAGTGAGATCGACGGCTATGTCACCATTGCGAAGGGGACCAAGAAGGGTAAGCAGAAAATCACGATTACCCCGGTTGATGTGGGCGAAAAGAGAGAATATCTTATTCCACGCGGTAAGCACATCAATGTTTACGAGGGGGACTATGTCCGGGCTGGTGAACCATTGATCGGTGGTGCGGCGATTCCCCAGGATTTACTGAATATCAAGGGCGAAATTGCCCTCGCCCGCTATCTTGTTGACGAAGTGCAGGAGGTTTATCGACTGCAGGGCGTGCGGATTAACGACAAACATATTGAAGTGATCGTGCGCCAGATGATGCGTCGTGTGAAAGTCCATGAGGTGGGTGACACCGAGTTTATAACTGAGGAACAGGTCGATCGCATGACGTTTGAAGAGGCCAATCGTGCAGTGATTGAAAAAGGTGGCCAACCGGCTGTGGCCGAACCGCTGATTCTTGGTATCACCAAGGCTTCTCTTAGCACGGACAGTTTCATATCGGCGGCCTCTTTCCAGGAAACCACCAAAGTCTTGACGGATGCCGCCATCGGCGGCACAAAAGATTACTTGCATGGTTTGAAAGAAAATGTCATAATGGGTCGTTTGATCCCAGCTGGAACGGGATATCCTATGTATAACGACGTTCACATGGATCAGGGCTGACACCAACCGCCTGCCGTGAGCGGCAGGCGATTTTTCTGTTTCATGCCGCATGTTTACTGGAACGATCCGCTTCGGCGTTCAGTCGTTCTAAGAGCATAGGTACTCATTTCACGTTTAGTTAAAACAATTTGAACATCAGACCGATCGAGTCGGTGGATGTGCATCGGCCTTTTGGGGCGGCTGTGTTTTTCAGGCGCGAAAGTGCTTGACAAATATTTTTGGTATGTATACATACCTCAGCTTTGCTGTGCGAAAAAAATCCGTCTAATTTTTATCAAAAATGAGGAAAAAATGCCGACCATTAACCAGCTTGTTCGAAAAGGCAGAAAAAGAATCAAGAAAAAGACGAATACCCCGGCGCTAAAAGGGGCACCGCAAAAGCGGGGGGTATGTACGCGCGTATATACCTCGACACCTAAGAAACCGAACTCCGCTTTGCGTAAAGTCGCCCGTGTGCGGCTGACCACAGGCGTTGAAGTTACCGCTTATATTCCCGGTATCGGGCATAACCTGCAAGAGCACTCCGTTGTGCTCGTGAGGGGCGGCCGTGTAAAAGATTTGCCGGGTGTACGCTATCATATCGTCCGGGGCACGCTGGATACCCTGGGGGTTGAGGATCGACGGCAGGGCCGCAGCAAATACGGAGCCAAACGGCCCAAATAAGCGCCCTATGGCAAAGATTCAATTTTCGTAACGATTAATGGAAATGGTGTGACGTATGCCGAGAAGAAGAGAAGTTCCTGTACGTACCGTTTTGCCGGACCCCAAATACAATAGCGTTCTGGTGGCCAAATTTATTCGCTCTGTAATGCGCGATGGCAAAAAGAGTACAGCGGAGCAATTGCTTTACGATGCATTTGATATCATCAAGGCAAAATCGAACGAGCCGCCTTTGAAAGTGTTTGAAAAAGCGCTGGACAATGTGAAACCGATGAGTGAGGTGAAATCGCGTCGCGTTGGCGGATCGACCTATCAGGTACCGACGGAGGTGCGTCCGGCGCGACGTCAGGCGCTTGGCATCCGATGGATGATCGACTTCGCGCGCAAGCGCGGGGAGCGCGGCATGGCCGCGCGGTTGGCGGGTGAAATTCTCGATGCTGCCAACAATCGTGGGGGAGCGGCGAAAAAGCGGGAAGATACGCACCGCATGGCCGAGGCGAACAAGGCGTTTGCCCATTTCCGGTGGTAAGAATTGATGTGGACGGACTGTCAATCTCAAGCAACTTTGCTGACGTCAGTTTTCGATATGCCTGGCAGCCGTTACTGGATAAATTTTAAAAGATAGCCCGTAATAGGGAGGAAGAGAAGATGGCGAAGCAAAAGTTTGAGCGGACGAAGCCGCATGTAAATGTGGGAACGATTGGTCATATTGACCATGGCAAGACGACGCTGACGGCTGCGATCACGAAGTTG
>JABZFP010000007.1 GCA_014237395.1 Desulfobacteraceae bacterium
CGAGTACAACCGGCAACGCCCTCACGAATCCCTGAATAACCTGACACCATCAGAGTATCTTGGAATCAATTCGCCCGAACTCTCTACTAATTGCTGGCACTAACTTGGGGAGGTTTACAATGATATCGCTCTGCCACAGCTGGTTCGGCCGGGCGCGCTCAAAGAACCGGGGTTTGGCCGGATTCTTTTTTGGCTTTGCCCTGGGCCGGGTAATCAGTCCCTGCTGGGAGAGGGTTTTGTGAACGCTCGATGGGCTGGCCTTGATCAGGAAAAAGCGCCGCAGCACATCAGATATCCTGCGACTGCCGTAACCCGGCTGCGCTTTTTTGATCTCGGTAATTTTCTCCTGAACGCTTTCCGATAATCGTGAGACTGACTTTGAACGCCCCTTTAATACCAGGCCGGCCTCGCCGTTCTCGCGATACTGATTGCTCCAGCGATACAGGGAATACTCGCTGACACCAAACTCCTGAGCCAGCATCGGGACACTGTAGTTATCCTCCAGATACAATCGCACCAGCTTTAGCTTGAACTCGAAGGGATACGGAGGGGCTGATTTGCCCTTGGGGTTACCGCCAGACTTGCGCTTTCGTTTCTTTCGCATGGGGCTCACTCCTTTCTGAATCAATTGATTCATACACTCGGGAGTGTTACCCTATTTTCTCAGTTTCTTTGTGTCACGATCTGGTGATTAGGACAGCAGCTTTAAACTCTGGTGGGTACTGTTTGCGCTTCTTGCTCATGGCCAGCTCCTTTCAAAAGGATTGACTCAGAGCTTAACACATTGTCCAAATTCTGGAGACCACCACCGAATGCTCAAAAAATTGCATCTATGAATTGTCATTTTTTATAAAATTTTTTAAACCGAGATATTCTTCTTTGCTCATACCGCCCATCAAGACAAAGGTAAAAAAATATATTGTAGCACCGATCATAACTGTTAATGGTAAGTATACGTTGTCTATTTGCAATAAACAATAGGTCATCACAGCCGCAGCTATTATCGGCTTTCCATAGAAAGTAAAATATTTAATTTCTCGAAATTTTTTAAATCTTAAATAATTCATCACCAACGATACAAATAGTCTTGCAAAAACAGTTGTAATTGCAGCTCCTGCAATTCCAAACATAGGGATCAGCAATAAATTTCCGGTGATATTGATTATCAGCGCTACGCTATTCAACACAACAATGGTTCTAATATCGTCAGTAGCAGTAAAAAACCAGCCAAGAAGGGTCCCGCCAAATTGCAAAAACAAATTTATTGAAAGTATCTGTAAGACAATTTTTGCATCCGCGAAGTTTTCACCAAATACAAGGTGTATTATCTCCGGGGATAAAATGTAACATCCAAAAGCAATCGGGACGCCAAGTGTTATGCTCAACTTAAAACCGAAATTTGCTATTCTTATCATCTCAGTCTTATCGGTGGCAAAATTTCGTGATATGGACGGAAAGAAAGCCTTGTTAATCATCATCGGCACAATCATTATGACATTTATCAGTTCAACCGCAGAGCTGTATAAGCCGACTTCCGATTCATTTTCCATCCAGGAAATCATCAAAAGGTCCATCCTTGTATTTATTATAAATAAGGCCGTTACATACCAGAAAGGAATGGATTGAGATATTATTGCCTTTGCATTAATTAAGTTAAAACGAAAACTTTTAAGAGAAATGAGTACTTTATCGACAAGCAAACAGGCTAGAATCGCAGATAAGGCATATGAGATGATCTGCATTGACAAGGCGTCGAGAACATTTCCATTAAAATACACAACCATTATAACCAACACTAAGCTGACTACGCTTCTTGCTAATTCAAGTATGCTGCTGTGAAACATCAATTCTTTGGCGTCAAACAACGATTTAAAGGTATCGCTAACATGGTTAAAAACCAAAGCTATACTGAAAAAACAGATGGCAGTTTTTGTGATATCATTATAATTTAATGACATTACTACAATTATAATAATAAGAATAGACACAATAGATGAGACAAGCTTAAGCGATATATTGGTCTCAAAAAAAACTTTATCTATTTTCTCTGCTCTTGATGCTTCTTTAACATAATAAATGTCCAACCCCAAATTTGTAAGAAAATACATAATCATATAATAGGTGAAAGCGAGGGAATACACCCCGTAATGCTTTGGCCCAAGATATCTTGCCAAAACGATTACCAACACTAATCCACAAGCCCTCCCTAATAGATTGCCAATAGAAAGGGATATAATATTTTTTACTATACGATGTATGTGGGTTTTCATTTGTTTTGGTATTCTCTATATCTGATCAAAGCAGTAGTAAATATAATATTTGATAGAAATCCAATCCATATAATAAAATGTTTCCATTGAGCAAAGTCAGCTTGAAGAATTAAAGTTATGGCATTAAAATAGATATGAATAATAAAGACATCCAGGGCATTACGACCAAAGAGTTTAAAAAATCGACCTATAGAATTTTTTGGACTCGGTGAATACTTATAAACCATAAAAGTAAGGCAGGCCACAAGATACAAAATGGAAGACCTGTACAAGAATCCAAATGTATTCAGAGGGAATTTTGTTATTTTTATACCGTAAAAGAATTTCAATGAACCAATCCACTCAGAAAAATGATGCCCAAAATACAAAATGGAAAATATCGCCACACAGGTAGAAGCAAAAAATAAATGAAAAGATATCGATCTTTTGGGCTGCTTTTTGTCGAAGATAAAATATTTCCCGAGGATTACTCCAATGACAAAATAGACCTGCCATAGTATAATCGGAAATATCGTTTTATCTCCGATATTAAATATATATGGATCGATTGTTCCTAAAATGAAAAATACGAAACTCAATATAATCAATAGTTGATCAAAATTCTTTTTTAAAATTGGGAAAACGAGCAAGGTCAGAAACAACAATGGAATAAAAGTCGGAAGAATGTGTAGCAATGGCATTTGGTTTAAAAAAAATAGCGATTCGAACAAATATCGACCGATACTTTTTCCAGCTGCGCCAACACCATAATGGTTGTAAAAGAACAAAATGCCAATTGTGAGTACCATACCATAATGCAAAGCGATAAAGTAAAGAGCCCTTTTTAAAATACGTAGAATAGCAATTTTGCTATTCTTTAAATAGTTTTTATAGTAATGCCCTCCGATCATCATTCCAAATAAGACAAGAAAGCCTTCAATAGCAATATCGGTATAACCAATTATTTTGCTATAGAATAGGCCCGCATCTCCACTGAAAAGGCTGCTATTATGGACGAGAATCATATCTAAAATAATTACGCCACGTAATATATCGATGTATTCAGATCTGGAGTTTTTCATTTGTCGACTGGCTTCGCACCGTCATTTCCGACCGACTTTTGTAGGTTTCTCTTCAGATTCTCGTTCAATAACAATAAAATCCATAATTCAGGATAAAAGAGCAAATTATAAAATAATCCACAAATGGCATAAACAACCATGCAGTTTTCTAACGCATAAATATTCACATAAGCTTTTATAAGTGAATTTTTTTTATCAAATTGTTTAAGATGGCTTAATTTTAAATTGTTCCCCTCATTTCGGCGGATAATTGACCTCATGTATAGGTTGTTACTTATAAAGTTTTTTAATAGCAGTGAAAAAAATATTGTACCGACAATACCTAGCTCGCAAAGAACCTGCAAGTGGCTGTTATGCAACTGAAAACCCCATAGAGCTCCAGCAGATTGAAAACTGATATCATACATCGATATTTCTGCATCACTCGTTAACCGTGGCAAAAGTACACCGAAATTGTTTAAGCCTACACCGAAAATAGGATTTCTCAAAAAGGCCCTTATACCGCAGCGCCAAAGAAAAAGACGTTCTCCTCCCATACCACTACTGCCCGAGTCATTTATCAACCTATCTATTTCTTGAAAATAGTCGGTTCCATTTGGAGTAAAATAGTTAATTGTTCCTATAAAAACCAAGAACATCAAACATAGGTATAGCAATGATTTTAATTTATTAGGTGTTCGAATAAATAGATATATTCCAAGTATTGAAACGGCAAGAAGTGATCCCATATTAAAAGTCAAGACAATGCCGATTAAACCTAAAAACAGTGCGGAATAGGCAACAATCCTTTCAACTATCGACCCCGGGCTAAATAGTCGAAAAAATGAAAATGCCACGCCATAAACCATATAAGGACCGAATGCATTTTGCTCATTGAGTCGGACGTGCCAATCAACTTTACCATTTTGTACTATCCCCCATAAGCCATAGAATATAAAGTGACAGATGATAATATTCAGTAAAAAATTCGTCTTTTTATAATCATCAACATAAACAAATGTCACTACAGCAAGCATATAGTACTGGAACAATAATTTCAGATACGGCCTTCCTGCGCCTGTGTTATCGGCTAACACTAATGATATCGCGCATAAAATTAAAAAAGGAAGAAGGAATTTATAATCGGCTTTCTTAAAAAAAGTAGAAACAAAAAGAAAAACGAGTATATATTTGTTGATGCCTGCAAGAAATATTAAGGAGGGAACATAATACCCTATCAACCAACCGGGTTTAAATAAGAATAGCACCCAGTAAACGATGGTTAATCGATATAAATTTTTATTCATTGATTAATCCAATAGCCTTAAAAAAAATACCGCCCTCGATAGTGAGGTCGGTATTATATTCGCTGTATTTTTGGAAACAGGCTTGATTTTCGCCCGTGTGAAAATGAAATTAGAGCCCCTTTTTTCTTTTGGCTCCGTATACACCAATTAATCCCAGGCAACACAGAATAATGGTAGCCGGTTCAGGCGTTGGAATGGCATCATCTTGGTAAAAATTAGTGATTTCAGCACCGATGATCAAGTAACCTGAAAATGGTTCCAAAGTTGTGCCCGCAATCAGCCCTGTATACCACATATTCCCAGAATCAAACATAAAATGATCGATTAAAAAACCCAAAGCAACAGATGCTTCTGTAAGTGTATAATTAAACCCGCCCAACGTATCGTTATCAATGGACAGGCCTCCAAGAAAAAAGTGATGTTGGGTGTGACCTGCGCCAGTGAACCTATCATATCCACTGCGATGCAAATCACTTTTATTTCCGATTTGAAGGTTGCATCCGGATTCCAATAGCAGGTCATATCCGATGTCGGCAAAATACATGCTAGGTAGAAAAATGGAAGGTTTTAAATATTCACTGTCTATCGTAAATTGTCCATGAAAACTCATTCCCACGCTGACATCATCGCCTACGGATTGTTTCGCAGCATCTGACACCTCAACATCTTCTGGCATACTCCAAATCACATCACTTATTGAACCCTCTAACTGATATGTCAATAATGCACACTCGCCTGTGTTTGCATAAACAATAGATGATATTAAAATAATACATAATAATACACGATATATCATTTCATAACCTCACATTATGTTTTGAATCGTTCTTCTTATCGGTGTGTTTATTGGTTGGGTCTTGATGTTTGAAACTAAAGCAATCATTGTGCCGATATAACCGAATCCACAATTTATATAAATTACAGTTTTTTACAAAATATAGGCAATTGCAAAACTGCAAATTGAGTAATATGATATTGAAAAATAGGAAATATTTTTAATAATTTTATCTGCTGTATAGGCTACAATTCAATCATTTTACCAGTCTCGATGGACCGCCCAATTCCATCCAATACTTCATGTACATGCATAGCACTTTTCAATTCGCTAACATTACTACGATTATTCTTAACAAGCCGTTTAAAATACAATGCTTGTCGATTAAACTCGTCAAGAACATCTGCGCCTTTTCGGATCAAGTTTAATTTTCCAACCACTGATTTTAGTTCCTGTAGTATATTTGTTGCCGAAATCGCAATGCGGTCGGCCGGATCTGTTGCACCGTGGGTATAACTAAAGTTTCTGCGGCTGACGAGTAATGTGCCTGCCGTTCCATGAAATTCCAAGCTGCATACTTCTGACGCAGACCGCCACCCGACCTGGATGGTTCCAAGCAGGCTATTGTCAGTATGGTAGCTACAGACAACATTAGTGGTGGCATCGTAAGGCTTGTATCCTTGGTTAGCATATGCGGTCAAATTTTTGAGACGATGAGGATAAATGTAGAACAGCAGGTCGACGATGTGGCTACCGATATCGTATAACGCTCCGCCACTATTCGCTTCAAGATACCAATCGCTTTTGGGATCCCATGAAATATAAGGCCCGGGATTCATAAACAAGGCGTTTACATGAATAATGTGGCCAAGCTTTTTTGATTCAAGTAAACGTTTAGCCTTCCTGAAATTGGCCACATGACGGATGTTGTAGCCCGGCATAAGCACTTTTTCGGCCTTTTCAGCCGCTTCGATCATGGCAGCTGTATCTTTCGCGTGGAGCCCCATGGGTTTTTCGCAGAAAACATGCAAGCCGCATTCTAAAGCCAAAGTAACCGCCTGCAAATGAAGTGTTGCCGGCAAGCAGATGAATACAGCATCAATGTCGGCACTTTTGATCATCTCATGGAAATCTGAGTACACTTTAGGGATATTGTACATTTTTGCAACGCGCTCGCGTTGTATATCGTCCCTTTCCGCTCCTGCGACGACTTGATAACCAGGTACAAGTTTAAGAATTGGGATATGGGTGCGTTTAGCAATCCCGCCAAGTCCTGCAATTCCGACTCTGATGGTTTTGGCATTTTTTATGGCATTCTGCATTAATTCGTCCTCATTTTTTTCACGCCTCTTCGAATAAATTGCTTCCATAATGGCATGAAAGCGAAAGCAGGTCTGCATGGTTTGATGTTAGGATCTATGATCCGATATTTGCTGGATCCCATTTTTCTCTCCAGAGCCATTTGCAGATGAGGTACCCGTTTTGGGTTGAATCCCATAATTATTGATGCATAATGATCCAATGCGACTGTATCGTTGCCAGCTAATAATAGTCCGGTTTGACGCGGGGTGCCCTTGGTGGGGCCATCGTTTTCAGTGGCAACCAGACCGTCAATGAAACCAAAATCTGGTAACCTAGCAGAATTGGCATCACAAATGGCTTCCGTTAAACGCGGATGATAAACGTACTTAACTTTTTTAGGAATCGCACCAAAAATATTTTTTAGGCAACAAGTAATCAACTGTTCCGTGTGGGTTTTCAGTTTAGCGACATCCACCAGCCAATCACAGTTCATATAGGTCTCAGACATCTCAAGATCTTTGATATAGGTCCGTACAGAGTTGATTGAAATTCTATTATCATGGCTCAGATTTAAAAACCGAACCTTTGGCATGCGGTCAAACAAGTCTGCCCAACCAAGCGCGCGATAAGCAATGTCTGCAGACATCTGAGTGGCATCAGATTCAGCAAGCACAATTTCTTTGACAGGTCGATTTTCCAGCAGCCATTTCACCAGCGCATGCACAACTCGAGGGTCGAGTGTTGCGCCCGTTTCCGGCCCCAAAAGCAGGCAGAGGTTAATTTTCATCAATACTTGAGCGTCTTTCAACGGTGGAATCAAAGCGTCGAACTGATCCATCAGTCGGAGGACCCCTGCTTGTATGCTTTGGGTATCCTCAAAGGCGCTCAATTTAACAGCTCCAACTGTCGATATTCTCGATATGTCCACTTTTATTTCTCCGTAATTTTTTCAGGATATCAATATAAAGCCTTTCCGTTCTCCGGGTCATGGCTTGCGCCGAATACTTTTCTCTAATAAATTCTTGTGCATTGTTGGCAATCAACTTAGCCTCATCGGGATTGACTAGTGTCTGACGGATGGCTGCCGATAGTTCCTTAGGGGATTTAGGAGAAATACCGATACCATGCCGGTTATTCTCCAATAGGGTCGGAATGCCGCCAACCATGGACGCGATTACCGGTATCTTTGCAAGCATCGCTTCCAGTAGCGCCATTGGCAATCCTTCCCTAATCGACGGCATGACGAATAAGTCCAATAGGGAATAAACCGCTTGCATGTTCTTGCGAACCCCAGCAAAAATCACTCTGTTTTCGATCCTCATTTCTCGGCATGCGTTCTTTAAATAGTGAGATTGAGGGCCGTCACCGACAACAAGGACCATCAACTGGGGAAACTCATCTTGTAATCCGGAAATGGCGTGAAACAAGTCAATGTGTCCCTTATCAGGATAGAGTCGACCGATTATGCCAATAACTGTTTTACCGCCTGGTATCAATATAGGCGATTCATCCGTAAAAGTATTGGGTGACCTTTTAAAAAATTGTGTGTCAATACCATTAGGGATGAATGCCACCCGGTCTGACCCGAGGATACGAGCCCAGGGTTCAGTGCTAAGTTGGTGAGAAACCGCAACAATCCGATGGAAAAAATGGAAAAAGAGATATTCGTTTAAGTTTAGATAGCACCTTAATAGCAGATCATCCTTTGTGGAACCATGATGCGTTGAGACGCGACCAATTGGCAGTCCTATGGAGGCCATCAATCCATAGAAATTTGATTTGAAATCATGGCAATGAATAATATCAATCTCATTATCGATCAGATGCCGTCTCAGTCGACGTATACCACGAATATCATAACGCCCCTGGAGGCGAAAATTTGCTGTTTCTATATTTAAAGATTTTAACTCTAAAAGAAAATCTTTGTTTAATCCGGTGTCACTTCCAATAAGTGTTACACTCTTTTTAACACATTTGCTTTGAGTTGTCTGAATTAGGCACAGGATGACACGCTCTGCACCTGCAAGCCCATGGCTTGTTCTAATATGGGTAACTTTAAGTTGACGAGATTTAGCCACGCCTAACGGCTCCCTTTATTTGTGGCATTGAATTGAATCAGTATCAAGATTATTGTGGAATTCCTCCCCTAATTCTCGGGCCGAGCCACTTCACCAGAAACAATGGTAATTTCTTCCACATATAACTGAATGCCTGTATTGTGTTCGACACCCTGTTAGAATCGTTGCCCTCCGGGTAGACGTGCCAATAAAGTTGTTTGATTTCAGCACCCCATTTTTTTTTAAATTCGTAATGGGTAGATCCGACCGTGGAGCGACCGAAATCACATTGTTTGACGCCCTGTTCAATTGCGTCCTCAATAGCAGCCCAATCTAAAAGACTGACAGCAGCATATTTCCTAAAAACAGACGGTGATGATACCCACAAAAAATATACGGTGTCATTGGCGTAGAGTACGATCTTTCCGCCAACGGGGGAATTATTGACAAAAGCTGCATAAACCAGCAAGTCATCTCCAAAACTTTTAACCGCTTCCTCAAAAAAGCGATAGCTATGCGCCGGGCTGCCGAGCTCCTGCATATTTCGAACATGCATATCGTAGAAGACCGGTAGGCAATCTGATCCTTTGCGGATGTCAACGCCTAACTTTTGACTCTTCCGGATCTTGTTTCGAACATTCCGATGCAGTTTGTTCATCCAAACTGAGCCCTTGCCTCCGGATAGATCTAAAACCATGCTGATTTTATCGGTGCGCGGGCTGACCTTTATAGAACGCTCGGAGCTGTGGCGGAGTTCCAGGTAGTTAGAACGAGAAAGTCTCATTTCTGCGCACGCTTTTCCCCAGAGGAATTGTTCGGTCTCAATGTCCATGGAAAGTATTCCGCCATCGTTAAGATAAGGCATGGAAACGAACGCTGAAGAAAAAATTCTGCTTTTGATTTCAACTAATGGCAATAACCCACAGATCTTGTTTTTGCGAATGGCTGCAAGATAGCGGTTTTCCATACCATAAGCACACCAGATGATATGCCCCCAACTGAAAAGGTGCCCTGCTCCGGCATCGGGGAAACGAGATAGCGCCTCGCTCCAACGTGACGGGTCATTTGATAAATTAATACATTCGAACTTATTCACTTATAAATATCCCATCAACGTCGGAGCGGTTCCCAAACGACAATCCGTTGACCTCTTATGAATTTAAAAAGGGCAACCAGCGCGGCTGTATTGCCATGGCAGAAATAGTAGGGAAAATTGAATAATTTATGACTGACACGATTCCCAAAGAACGGATATGCCAACGCGACAGCGTAGAATAGGATCTGAGCAATCATCGTCAGCCGATATAGCATTACTGAAAGCAGGCCGGCGTTCGATAAAAATGCGAGAATTAAAAATACCGGGGCTATCCATCTCAATAGTTTTCTTGAAATGATTTGCAGAGCAAAGAATCCAACCTTTCTCGGGTTAAAAACCGAGGGAACCGTAAAGGCTCCGAACAGCGCGCGATTGATAATGCGAACGCGCCTTGAAAATCCACCCTTCAATGGTGTTGCCGTGGCTTCATACAAAAAGGCCTTAGGTTCATATATCACACGATATCCCTGAGAGACGACCTGCAACGGAATGACAAAATCGTTAATCAAAGAGGGATCCAATGGCTGGTAGAGCTCTTTACGAATTGCAAAAATAGCGCCGTCAGCGCCAACCGTCGATCCAATATTGCTTTCGCGGATTTTGAACAGTGTATCATAAGAATAATACGCCATTTCATTCTGCCCGATAGCTGATCCTTCGGGGTTGAGAAGCCGTGTTTCTCCTGTAACACAGCCAACGTCAGAATCTGCGAAGTTTTGCATCATGGCACGGATGGCATCCTTATCATACATGGAATTGGCATCAGTGAACACGATGATATCCCCTGATGATTTTGGCACCGTGGCATTGAGGGCTGCCGTCTTACCCAAACGCTCCTCCTGAATAATCAATTGAATCCGCGGATCTTTAAATCCATTAATTATATTATGGGTTTCGTCGGTGGATCCATCTGACGCCACGATAATTTCATATTTTTCAAAAGGATAATTTTGAGACAGCGCGTTTTCAAGGCGTTCGCGTATGACTCTCTCCTCATTGTAAACGGATATAATCAACGTAACCTTAGGGATACTGTTCTCATCCTTTTTCACCGGTCGATGAAGAACATATGACAACGCAGTGAGCAGTATTGGATACCCCACATATGTGTAGGTAAGAATTATTACTGAATTCCAAAATATGATCGCTAATATTGCATCCATATTTTTTACTCCAAATATTTTCTGTGCCAGTGATCGAAAACAAGCATCGACCATATCAGAGTTTCATGTTTTCTTTGCAGTCCCATGTGCTCGTCAAGAATTTTTTTTACAGCTGTGTGGTTAAATATGCCATGCCTCTTTAGGTTTGAAGATGAAAGGGTGTCCAGTGTAAATTCTTTGAGTTCATTGTTAAGCCAGACAGGAAGAGGGCCAACAAATCCCTGCTTTCGTTTGTTTATTAGTTGTTGCGGTAAGAATTGCGACGCAGCGCGCTTTAAGAAATATTTCATAGCAGTTCCCTTGATCTTAAGCTTAGGGTCCAGACTAGCTGCAAATTCAACAAGATGATGATCCAGAAACGGCACACGAACTTCAAGGGAATGCCACATGCTCATCCGATCAGTTAAAGCCAGAACGTCTTCCGGCAGATATGTCATAAAGTCGAGGTAGTAAGCCTTGTTTATTTCATGCGCCGTTCTGGGTTGACGATAGAGACGTATGAGTTCTTTTTCAGTTTGTTGATGGTCAATTGCTTGCGAAATATCGTTGTGGAATAATGTTTTTCGCCCTATTAGATCAAGGTTATATAGATAATGAATATACCGTTGCTCCGGTGGAAGGTGCATGGCTTCAACGAATCTTTTTACCCGGTCTACAGTGTACCCCCCTTGCCGGCTTTCTGGAACCATAGCAATGAGGCGCTTCCAGATGCCAAGCCTTACAAAGGGAATCTTAGACGATAGATGACTGAGTTGGAAGCCGAGGTATCGGTGATATCCACCGAAAAGCTCATCCCCGCCTAAGCCGGAAAGGGCAACTTTTACTTCTTTACGAGTTTCTCGGCATACGTGATAGCAGGGAATCGCACCATCGTCAGCAAAAGGTTCGTCGAATGCTTCGATGATATGATCAAAAATCCCGCCGATATCCGGTTTCACATAAAAATTGTGGTGTTGTGCATTCGCATTTTTGGCAGCAATTTCGGCATATTGGCTTTCGTCGTAAACCGCATCCTCGAATCCAATTGAGAAGGTGCGAGGGGGGATCTCACTGACCTCATGCATTAACCGTACGATAAGGCTTGAGTCGATGCCACCACTGAGAAAAGCGCCCAAGGGAACGTCAGCAATAAGCCGTAACTTAACCGATTGTTTGAGCAGTTCTACAAATTCATCGGTCAAGGATTCAATCGTACCACATCGAATTTTTTCAAAATCAATATCCCAATATCTTTGGATATGAATACCATTTCTATCGCAACTCATGGTGTGGCCAGGCGGTAGCTTACGTATGTCGGTAAATATTGTATCTGGGCACGGAACATAACCCAATGCAAAAAATTGGTCCATTGCCTGTGTATTCAATTTTCGCTGAACAAATCGGCTTTCTAGAATGCACTTAATCTCGGAGCCGAAAACGATAGCCCCATTTTTATCAGAATAGAAAAGAGGTTTGATCCCTAACCGATCACGCGCCATAAAGAGCTTACGTCGAGAGTTGTCCCAAATAGCGAACGCAAACATGCCATTAAATAAAGCAACGCATTTTTCTCCGTATTCTTCATATGCATGAAGAATCATTTCCGTATCCGTATCCGTTCGGAACAAGTGTCCCTTGACAATAAGTTCTTTTCGGATTTCCTGAAAGTTATAAATCTCTCCATTGTAAACAATAACTGCAGAGTGATTCTCATTGTATATAGGTTGGTGTCCTTTGGATAGGTCAATAATGGATAAACGGCGGTTGCCAATCCCAACATCTTCTTGAACATGACACCCGCAATCATCAGGCCCACGGCGGTGTATAGCATTGCTCATTCGTTGGATGACATCATGGTCGACAGCAAGTTTCGTTCTCCCGCTATGATTATAGTGATAAATACCGCAAATTCCGCACATTTAGGTTGCTCACATTTCTATGTTTAAATGTTTTTCAACGTAACGAGCTTGTTTTTCATTTGACTTAGCGTTTTAAATGGGCCAAATAGTTTAAGATCAGTTTTGCCCTTCGACACGCTCTATTTTCTGAGAAGTTTTTTTAAAATTGGTTTCGCTGTGAAATTAAAATGACGAAATATCGACGAAACCATACCCTTATTGTAGACATGAAAGCGGGAGTGCTTGCGCAGCTTTTCTGTCCACTCACTTTTGAAATCTTCATTGATCCCCATGAGTTCATGATGCCGGAAACCATCCTCTATGGATTTCTTTATCGTATAGGCAAATAGTAATTTCCCCGGGGCAATGTTTCTAAATTCTTCATCGAATCCCATTTTCAGGCTGAATACCGTATCTCCGGATGACCAGTTAAAATCATATGCAATAGGTCGCCCGTCCAATTCCATCATCGCCATGTAGAGATTGCCTTGATCATGTGCTTGATGAATTATTCTCCTATAAAAGGTCTTTTTGATCTTTGAAGCGTCAATTCCGGTCCCTGCACGGTGTTTCCAACTATTTTTTTCGACTTGCCATACCGCCTTTGTAATCGCTTCTGGATTTTCATCCTTGGAAACCATGCGATATTTGAACCCTGCCTCTTTAGATTTTCGCATCAGACGTTTTAAATTATTACGAAATTTACTTTTCCGGTTTTCAAGATATAATTTCCAGGTTTTTTCAAGGATAATATAAGGTGAGTGGAAAAAGTGCTCACCAACCCAGAACTGAGATGGAGCAAGTGAATTTCGAACACCTAAAAAATTTATAGAATCACATGGGAAATAATTGAGAAACCACTCATCCCAAAGTTTTCTATTGTCAAAGAGGATCAGTGATAACCCTTTAAAAAAGTCAGCCTTGTACTCTTTAAGTACCGCAAAATCAAAACGGGATCCATTGTCATCAACAATAAATTCGAGACGCCGAACGAAACGCCTTTGTTGCGAGAGCATCATCGGTGCAATTCCAATAGTTTCTCCATGGTGAGTTGCAATGACAATGAAAAGGCGTCGATTTTTCCCAAAGCAATTCCACCACTCATTTATCCATGCAAAAGAAGAAAAGGGGGTGTAGGTACCACTTTTGATATAAAGCGAGTCCCAAATTCCGTTTAAAGATTTGAAACCATCTATGCTTTTAATAATATTGAATTGCATCTATATTTTTGTTAGCAAATAACCTTGGGGAGCATTCTATAACATGAGACTTCCCTCATGTAGTATTATTCACAACGGTTTTATCTGAATTATAGCCAAGGAGAATAGAGAATTAATTATCCCAGTATTTGCATCTGCCTCTGTATCTCTTTCGCCTCCCAGTCCCAATTATATCGACGTTCAATGGCTGACCGTCCATTGGCCCCTAAAAATGCTCTCAGGGTTGGGTCAGTGAGACGGGATGCTGCTTTTGCAAAATCGACCGTGGATTTACTGTCGTAAGTCATGCCACATTTCTCTTCTTCAAGGATTCTTTTCACTGGAGAAGCGTCAGATGACAATACAGGCTTATTCATGGCCATATAATCAAACAATTTATTAGGGATTGTATTATTCCAAAGTCCACAGGCAAAATGAGTGATTACTCCGACATCACATGCGGAAATATATTCCGGTATAAGGAAATGTTCCTGATATCCTTCAAAATAGACATGTTCGCTTAATCCCAGTGACGTCGCCAGTGCCTTAACATGTGTTGTAGCGCCGCCACTTCCAATGACAACCAGTACCGAATCTGGATGTTTTTTCACGACACTTTGAAATCCTTCTACCGCTACCTGGACCCCTCGATAAAAATCAATAAAACCCACATATAGAAAAATAGTCTTAGACTTCAGATGTGCCATAATCCCCGGATAACTCTTCTGGACAGCTTTAAACTTCCTAAGATCAGGCGTGTTTGATACAATGATGACTTTATCATCTGGAACGCCCATCGAGCAGATACGTCTTTGGGATTCTTCAACCATCGCGAACACTTTTTTAACGCCTCTTAACGTCTTTTTTTCAACCCAGTGTGCCAATTCAGGTCTTCGAATCAATCGTTGTAGACCTGAAAGGTCACCGAACTCAAGCTGTGCGCGGATCATTTCCGGATAAGGTTCTGCCATATCAAGAATGACAGGGATTTGACGTTCTTGAGCAGCCCAAAGTGTGGTGAGACTCAAGGTAATGTCACGCACAATGGCTATATCGATAGGCACTCGGTTGAAAATCCGTTTAATGTTCGCATACCATATTGGATTAAAAAAAAAAGGAAAATTGAGGAGTGAATTTAAACCGTGAGGACGTATGGCAGGTAACCGGTGTATATGTATACCCGAACACCGTTCCTTCCGGGCTTCAAATCGTGTGTTTCTGCATACCAAATGAACTTCATGGCCCGATTCGATCAAACTGAGACAAATCTTTTCGACTCGAATGTCCCACGGATAATTGCCATCCCATATAAAGCCGACTTTTCGTCTATTCACGAAGGCTCTCCATGTATAGATCTTCGTATTTTTTTGTCATAGCTTGAAGGCTGAATTTTTCAACGATGCAATTTCTCGCTTTCTTCCCCATTGAAACCCGCATTTCATCATCCTCAATGAGCTTCAACAATGCATTGGCAATCGATTCAGGATCTTTTCGATGGGTTAAAAACCCGGTTACACGATGTTCAACCAATTCCCTATTGCCGCCCACATCGGTTACCACCGTTGGCAAAGCAGTGGACATCGCTTCCATAATCGACATGGACAAGCCTTCTGTTAATGAGGTTTGAACAAAAATATCGGCAACACGTAATAGTTCCTGTACATCTGTTCGTTTGCCTAGAAATATCAAATTTTTTTCAACATTAAATTTGCGAGATAACTCACGCAATCTGTCCAGAAGGCCTCCGCCTGTAAGATGGTCCCTTGTTTCCGGGCCAACGATAACCGTTTTAAATTCCATATTATTCGGCAGAAAGTGTTTTACCAAAGACACTGCGTGAACTAAGGTTTCATAGTCCTTTACCGGATTAATGCGCCCCACAGCCATGACGATAACAGTCTCTGGGGAAATACCGAGTTCATCTCGAAGGCGGCTTTTGTAATTACCCGGCATATATTTATCTGTATCAATACCGTTCTGGATGGTGATAACTTTAGCGACAGGTAAGTGAACTTCTTCGATCAAAAATTGGCGCAATTCATCTGAAACTGATATTATGCCTGACCGAAATTGGGTCAGAATTCTGTGGGTCAGACGCGTGCGACGGTTGTCATCAAGAAAAACCCGGCCGTGCTCGGTATGAAACAGAAGGGGAACCTTTGCTAAAACTGCGCCGATACAACTGTCGCGCCATACACCACTATGGCTATGCACAACTTGAGGTTTTAGATCATTAAAAAAACGGGCGTATTCAATGGCCAAAAATTTCTTACGATGGTGTTTTTGTAAAAACCTGACGCGCACACCTTCTTTCTCTAAAAAGGCGGCTTGTTCAACAACCGAATCCCTCATAGGAATTTCGGATAATAGCGTAACCTTAAAGCGTTTCTTGTCAATACACCGAACCAATGAAGCAACCATGTGCTCCATACCGGCCCAACCCAATCCATCGATGACGTGAACAATTGAGATCATTTTTTTATCTTGAAATAGTTTCTGATATTTTCGGCCATTACATCCAATTCGTTCTCTGATATCTGTTGATGAATTGGCAAGCCGATGACATGTTTTTTCAGGTTCTCGGCAACTGCTGTCTGTCCAAATGGGTACAATCGGTGAAAAAAGGACCAAAAAACAATACACGGAATCCTGGCTGCCCTGAGGTGTGCAAATAAATCCCATGGATTTGGTACGATAGCCAAATAGAGCCAAGGGCAGACTGTTTTTTCAGGCGGTGGGAATAATTCTTCGATGCACTCGATGTTTTTAAATCGATCATGTAGTAAATTAAAGTTCCGTCGACGAATTTTCGCTATTTGGTTAAGGTTGAATCGAGGTAACAAAAACTTTGAAATGGCGGACATAGGAGCATCGTAATCTACTTCTGTAAAATCTGTAAGGTTGATATTCTCAGAGATTGTTGTATATTTTATCTCGTTAAAAAGTACACCGCCCATACTTTTCCCGGGAAAAATCTGTTTAATTTTTGGTTTGACGAGATCAAAAATTGCCAAAAGTTGTTGTGTTTTTCTAAGTCTATTGAGGTTGAGCCTTGCCGATAAGTGATCTGAATTAAGATAAAGAATCCCGCCATCAGGGATAGGTAGCTGCTTTCGGGGACTAAAAATGGATAGTTCACCGAAACTGCCAAGGGGCTGGTCATTCAAGTCCGTATTGAGGACATGCGCGCAGTCTTCAACCAAATATATTTTTTCTTTTCTGCACAAGTCGACAATATCAAATATCGGCTGGGGATACCCATTGTAGTGTGTAACCAGGATTGCATTGACTGTCTTGTCAATTCGATTCAGAATAGTAGCAGGATTAACTTTACATCCCTTATTGATCGGATAAAAAACAGGTGTATGTCCGCTTTTGACGACGGCTTCAATTTCGTTACCACAATTGTAGTCAGGGACAAGAATCTTTGATTTTTGAGGATTATAAATGATTGAAAGGCCACGGACTAGTGCAGATCTGCCGTTCTTAGTTAAAAAAAACTGTCTTTCCTTATTGGTAAAACGATTGTATTCAAAACGCTGTCCTAAAATATCAGTCAGGCGGATAGAAGGCTGAAAATCAAATGTCATTTGTTTGCCGCCCTAATTTAAAATTGTTTTACTGCAAAATGCCAGTTTCATTTTAGCGCTGTTAGTAAAGATTTTAATCGTTTGTATATTTTCTTCTGGTTATTGAATAGTGATTTTTGAAATTTGCATTTAAAAATCAAAAAATCATATGTATTTTCTAGTTCCTTGCTCCAATGAAGCTTATATTGTTCAGTTCCTCTTCCAAAGTCAAACACTTCAACTGATTCATTTATTACTGATTCAATGGTTTTACACATTAGTACCTTAGCAGCATTCATTTTTGTCCATTTAGTGTTAAACCCATTTTGGTAATCGATAAATGAACTTCCATACAGCAATCCATATATAGCTGCTGCAGGTTCACCATCAATTTCCATAATATAGAGCCTAAGGATATTCTCATCGAGAAAATCATTAGAAACCGTTTTAAAAAATTCCCGATTTTTATTAGAATAAAAGACAGAGTTGTCACCAAAGCGGATACGGTGTAATTCAAATAAAAGATCAACGGTTTTATCTATATCATTTTTTTTAAAACATCGATATATATTTACATTGTGCTTATCAAAAAGCTTATTGCATTCATTTCTTATATTGTAACGTGCTTTTGCCTTGAAGCGTTTTAACAATTCATCCATTGTTGATGGCAATTTGATGAAAGGACAAGGCATGTTATTTTCTTGTATCCATGGCAATTTGGCCGATTTCAATAAATGTATAAAATTTTCTGAAACCAAACTATTTTCCCGGCAGTTTGTTAAGTAGATGCAATCCCACTCCTTATTTTGTTGTTTCAAATAGCTGAAAAAGCATTTAATAGTTTTCTCCTCGTTTCCTGTTGATATAAGAAGATCGAGATACTCGGAATTCTTCATTTCACCGGATCCCAAAAATTCGATAGAACACATAATTCGTATTCCGAATCTTCTTTTCCTTTTGTATAAAGGGGCAATGCCAACAGTATCGCCTTTATCATTATCAAAAACCAACACAAAAAGTTTTTTACCGCTGCTGAATGTTTCCCACCACCGATAAGCCCATTCCCATGTTTGGAAAACAGTGGCACGCGGGCATTGAAGTACTAACCGTTTCCACGATTTACGATAATGGTATAGTTTTTCAGTTGTATTGAGGACAGTTATTTTCATATTAGTTTTTAAAGTTTATGTTATGGCTTATTCTTTAACATTTTAAAACTGTGACGCCAAGTGTTGAATTCGAACAGGCAAGGTGAAAATTTACCTGATTTCGTAGCGCTAAAAGAGTTGTCCACACGGATTCTTTGGTTTTTTAATGATGGTGTGCCTTTTATATTCATACCATATTCAGTAGTAAAAGAGACTTTGAATCCTGCGTTGCCGACGGTTTCAGAAACTTCCTTATTATAGTTGCCATTAGGATAGGCAAAAGCAACAACCTCTTGCTCTATTTTCTCTTCGATATCAAATTTTGATCCCGCTATTTCTGATAACAAAACATCAGATGAAACACGATCAAGCAAAATGTGATTACGTGTGTGCGCCCCGAAAGAAATATCTTTGCCAGCCATCTCACGGACTTCTTTCCATGAAAGAAGACTTCTCGTGTTAATCATCTCCATCATTTTCAAAAAAGGATATTTAGTTTCAATATCATTCAAAACATTCTCAATATGATCAGAACTTAATTTCTTGCAGGTTTCGACAATGCCGGAAAGAGATACTTCTGAAGCGATTGAAGAATTATTCGATAGAAATTTATATTGATTTGCCCCAAATAATTTATCCCCCATTTCCAGTAGATAATTGATTTGTTGAGTCTCAGTCAAATCACATGCATTAATGGCGTGAATTAAATTACTAAGTCTTTCGGGCCAAAACAACCGATTAGTGCCGATGTAACCTGTGGTCAAAAAAATAGTTGCAGGAATATTTTTAGAGCGAAGCGCAGGGAAAGCATTTGTGTAATTGTCTTTCCAACCATCATCGAATGTGATAAGCGCTGCAGGTCTGTGAATATTATCTGCAATATCTTCTGAATACTTTATGTATTCGTTCAAACTCAAAATTTCGTAATTCTTTTTAATGTGATCAAGCTGTTTCTTAAACATTTCCGGAGAAACAATCATTTGCTGAGCTGAACAGAGGTGGTCCTCAGAATCAACTACTCGATGATATAGAAATACCGTCCGGACGTATTTTTTATTAGATTTTAGATAAAATCGTTTTAGTAATGAAATTAGTCCAGAGTAAAAAAATAAAAAAGAAACTGCGTATTTGATATAAAATTTCAATTTGTTTTTAGGTTTATTGGACTATTCTATTGATCGAATAACTCTGGCAGGGTTTCCTGCAGCAATGGTAAACGCCGGGATATCATTTACGACAACTGACCCTGCGCCAATGATAGCCGCTTTTCCGATGGTAACGCCTTTATTTATAATACAAAATGCTCCGATCCATACGTCATCGTCTATTTTTACTGGTTTTATATCGCTTTCATTTAGATTATCACCATTAAACCTTTTTACTGGATCTAACGGATGTCCATCATTGTCTCTTATTCTTACTTCTGGTGCTGTCAATACACGATTGCCAATATGAATCTTTTTGCCAACTGAAATGACATTTCTATGCCCTAAAGATACATCATCGCCGATTATTAATTCAGGAACCCATTGAGAAACATCAGTTCGCGCCTCAAAATTGGAAAGACCTTGCATCCTAAAATTGTCTCCAATATCAATTGAGATATTTCCAGAAAAATAAGGCATTCCGCCAAATATTTTCAAATTTTTACCATAATGATCACAATGGAGTTTAAATAGAGGCTGGTAGTAAAAAACACGTAATATATTAGTTAAAACAAGATGTCGGAAAGTTCGTTCAAATAAAAGTAATTTACAGAAATTATTTTGGTATTCGATATCAAGATTATAAAGAGATTTTAAAATTGTTTTTATGAACATATTCATTTTTGTAAAGACTATTCCTTAAAATTAGTGCTATCCTTCATTAGGCCAGTATTTTGGCAATAGTTTTAAAATTGATTTGGTAAATTCTATCAAATGATTTGAATCTTCTTTTAGATCATTCTGATTGGTCAGTATCGACAATTGAACATATGCCCCATCGTTTCTATTATTTTTTATCTTCATTATCATTCTATGTATGTTTTGTTGTAATCCGGTGGCTAAGACCTTATCTTTATCGGATTGATACCAATGCAATATATAGTTGATGAGGTTGTCTTTTCTTGAAATAATATAATTCAATTCTGGTTCATAACTATAACCAACGTTTCCTACTGTGATTTTACCCTCAGAAATAATGCTCCACCCTCCTGCTGGCAAGCAACCATATGGATTATGTGGTGTTCTACCACCTTTTTTAGTGCCATAGTATCCAATGTACAAATTAACTATTTTTTTATTTGATTTATTTGTGTAGTGTCTATAAACGTGTTTGTCTGCATTCAATTCTTCATATACACCTTTTTCAAAGTAATCTTCAATGCCAATATAGCCATCAATATTGGTAGGAATATTTTCTAAATTGGTCTGAAGAACTCTTGGGGGGGCTATGTCAGCTAAAACGCGTACCAACAGAATGGCGATTACAAGCACTGCTATTGTAAGGAAATTATTCCTGATAAGATTATTTCTCAATAAGATCCTCA
Organism: Desulfobacteraceae bacterium; assembly: GCA_014237395.1. Classification (GTDB taxonomy): domain Bacteria; phylum Desulfobacterota; class Desulfobacteria; order Desulfobacterales; family UBA5852; genus JABZFP01. The sequence continues at coordinate 21,334 of JABZFP010000007.1, forward strand.
CGTATTTTTAATGCGGCCATAGGGAATTATAATCGAAAATTGTCAAGTGCGAATGTCAAATATTAAAACCGTATCACCGATTTATATCTGTTCCTTTTTGGTAAATACTTTATATAAGAACGCCATAATTAAAAAACCTGCTAAGAAAACAACCATTCCTGAGAATTCATGCAGGAATCCTCTGGCGACATCCCCGCCAAAAAAATGTGCTAATACACCAGTTCCTGTAACCCTAATGATATTTACTATGATTGCTAAGGGAATAGCCATTATTATTATAATCGATCCATATTTTTTATTTCTCAGTAGATATGCAAACAAGAAAGAAAGCATTGTATATGCAGAGATTGACCTTATTCCAGAGCAAGCTTCTGCGACTTCTAGTTGTGTGGTTGCAAAGTAAATCATGTTACCTTCTCTATAAGCAGGTATACCAAAAGTTTGTATAAAAAAATATGATACTTTAGTTGCGAATAATTGTAGGGGAAATGAAATCATCAAAATAAGTGAGTCTGGCACCGGTACCATAAAAACTAGAAAAAACAAGGGGAATACAATCTCCTTAAATAGGCTTTTTCCGCCATTGAATAAGACAAGGCCAATGATCACGCCAATAATCATTAATCTTCTAACGAACCCGATATCGGCTACAATACCAAAGACGTAAAAAAGTAGAGAGAAAATTATAACTACGAATCCAAAATTGCACCCTACAAATCGATTTCTATTTAACTTTTCCCTTTTGAGCCATATCAAATAAAAGGATATAAATGGCACCAGCATTCCATGAGAATTGTTGGAATTGTCTATCCATATTTGAAATAATTCAACAAGACTATCGTAAAAAAGACCAGCAAACAATAAAGTGATTGTTGCGTACTGAAAAAAGATTAAAGAGGGCCGTTTATTTTTCTCTATATACATAATTTATCTATTGATGCAAATTATAAAGGATACTTTTTATCCTATTTTTTAAAAATCGGATGCAATCGTTTTGAAAATCCTTAAGCGTTTTGAAAAGGGCATGGAGCGTATAGCTAGGATCATCTAATCTTATTGGATCAATGACGATTATATTTTTTAGTTTCGAAATTAGGCTCAAGTAAGAACTCAAGAAACTCCTCAGTGACAGATTCCCCCGTAATATGTGGCATATACCTTGTGTGATATCTCCCGGATAATGAAATGATTCAAAGTAATAGCTTTTTGGAAAATTATTAATATAGCATGTTCTATTTCCAATGAGGTCTAAATAATAATTATATGCCATATTAAATCCTGCAACGCTAGGATAGTATGCATATCCAGGTAATCTTGGATTCACTTCAGTAAGCAAATATTTGCTTTTATCAGGAACATAAAAGTATTCGACATGTGCGAACCCCTTCCATTTCATCCGTTTGAGAATATTTTTTGTATGTTTTACAATTTGAGGACAATCTTTGTGATATCCTGCAAACAATCTGCTGGAGAATGTCCCATCTTTATTTAAGGAGCTTCTTATCCTTTTAACAGTAAAAAATCCGATGGATTGTCCATTTTGGTCATATAAAGTTTCGCAACTCCAGTTATCTGTAATATCGTATTTTTCCCACTCTTGCATTAGGATTCCAGACCGTCTGGCACTATAATGCTCTGAATTTACAATATCATTTATTTTTCTCCAACTTTGCTCTATTTGACTTTTTTTGAAAATTCTTTTGTAAATGCCACCCGCAAGCCTTGTTCCTTTTATGATAATAGGTTTACGAAACGCGTCCCATTCATTTAAGATATCTTGAGTATTGCTTACGATAGCACTTTTTGCCATTGGGATACCAATAGATGATGCAATTTGATAACAGGCCCACTTGTCAAACGCATTTTCTAGCATATCGACGTCTGGTATATTTAAAAGAAAACCGCTGTCGATTAATATATCCTTATTTTTTGAAATAGCCATGGCGCTTAAATCATCAGAGTAATACAATACCCCCCTTATTTTTAAATTTAACAAATAATCAAGGTATTGATTCTCATTCTTACTTAACTGAGGTGATACACATTTCCTGAAAACATATTTCGAATGAAAAGCGGGGCAGTCATTTTTACTACTAATTGCAAAGACAGGTATACCCTTCCGTCCCAAGGGCTGTATGATACCTTCCTGTGATCTATAATCGCAATCAAGAACGATTGCTGGCACAATTTTAGTTATCATATTATTTGAAAATTTAATAAAGTTAAAACTAATAGTATAATTATAGTTAGTTATATTTTTTGCAGTTAATAAATTGGAACTTCAGTTTTAAAGTTTTTTAAGGATATTCTAAGTCTTTTTGTCTTGTTTTTATATAAAATGATTATCAATTGAAACCCTAATACAGTAATATAGTATAGCGTGCAAAAATCATTAAAACCTAATCGCTTATGAGATTTTAATGAATGTTCGTTCATCGCATTGGTTGACGCGAAAATATTTTTAATTTTATATTTTTTTAAATTATCATCTGCAGCGCTTTTTAATAGCAATGGAAACCCTCCGCGTAATCGATATTTCGGAGAGATATATCCATCTGCGAAGAAAACATCTTGGTTTTGAAAAATAGCGAAAATATTTTCTTGCAAAGTCGATAATTTATATTGATCTTTAAATGACCATACGTAGCCTACAATTTCATCATTTGACTTGCCGGTTAAAAGGTGACAAAGGTTCCCGCACCTCAAATAATCTCTATATAGCTTCTGATAGTGAATTTTAGGCTCATAATCAGTAATTTCAATAATATTATTTATATCCTTCTCATAGGCTATTTGGGAACAATACGTTTTAACCGTTCTTGGTATTTTCAATTGATCAGGGGCTGCTTTAAGAAAGAATAATTTTTGCAGCTCAAAGATCCAATTAGGAAAAAAGTTTGACATTTTCCATATAATTTTAAACAGTTTTTTTCTTTTCCAAAGGCGGTTAAACTCGTTGAACTTATCTTGAAATTTCATTTTATCCCTAAGCTTAAAACAATGTTTGCAAAATATTAGACATCAAACCATTCAATATGTATTTTATCTTTCTCGATATTACCGATCCCTTGTAAATGGCACTCTTTTATGAACTTCCAAAAAGGCCCGTTTTTAGAAAACCCGTTGTTTAGAGATTTAAGAAATGCTTCGTTCACAGGTGTCGATTCTGATAGAATCTTTTCAGAGGCGATTAAATCGATGGCGACAGGGTCTTTACTAACGACGATGGCTTTCGTATGCACACTTCCTTCCAAATCTGTCCTGCTACGCCAGCCAACTCTTTCAGCGGTGATTACATTCAGATCCGCCATTCGGACATGGTTCATGAAAAAACCTAGAGATCCACCTGTATATCGAAAATTACGGTATAAAAACTTGGCAATCCTCCAATGACTCTGCCACACTATTTTTTTGTGTTTCATAAACTTACTAACCCCGATATAATGTGTGTTATAGGTCCCCTTCGGTTCAGGTCCTGGAAACCCACATGTCATATCGACAATTCCCATATAATTCTTTATCGCGCCAGTAGCACCTGAATAAATGCTGTGATGATTTAATGCTGAGAAATTGATAAGCTTGATTGGAATATCAAGGTATTTTCCCGACTGCCAAGGACCGTTTTTTAAGTCTATCTGTATATTGCTGTATGCGGACGTAAACACAGGGTAAGTCATCAAACACTTTCGCCCATTTGGCGCGCGATACACGATGTCTTCCCTCCATACATAACCATCTTTCCCGCCGGGACCTTTCACAATCCCGTTCCCACCATCATCTCCTTGCAATGGTAGTATGTTTTTACCACCATCCCTCCAGTGGTATTTAGTAACGTTTTGGTAACCATTATTCTTGTAATGATCTACAAGTTCATTTAAATTGAACTTTCCATTTCTCTCCTTAGTGGTCCATCCTCTACTATCGGCTGGAATAAAATGTTGATTTTCAGCAATTATTATTTCACCTTTAAAACCTGGTATTTCCAAAACCAAATCTATAAATGCCTTCATGGAATCCGTATTTGTCATACCTTGATTCCACCATTGTGCATTCGGTTTTAAAATTACGATGTCTGTTTTCCCAATAAACTTTTCAATACCACCGACCATTTCAATAGCATTTTTAGTGTTGTCCTCGGGTTTAGCACCCCTGGCGATGTAAACATACGATTTGCCATCCGTTTCTACGCCTAGATTTCGTTCAATTTTCGTATTTTTAAGTTCCGGGCGTTTTGATACTATTTTAACTTCATTCTCTTCATTAGCGTAGACTTTAAATAAGCGAACTTTTATTCTTGAAAAGAACGCATAAAAAAACATAAAAAGTCCTAAAGCTTTGATTAATATTCTTCTGTTTGTATCCATTAATTTCTCCTTATCTTACCCATGCGAAACTATGATAAGGCTTATAAATGCATAAAATTTTGGCTGCCAATTAGTAAATTTATGGATTTATCTCTGGCGGTTTTTGGCATTAGGAGATAAAAATAACAAAAGTTGTCTGAATTCGCTCTTTTATACAATTACTATCGAGGTAACGGAAAGGAGAACCCTCGTTGCTGCTATGGGAAAATAAGAACTCCCGCTAATAGAGAGAGGAAGCTCCGCGACGAACCTAAGTCATGCGGTACCCAACCCGCGTATATCAGCATGATCATCCGTCGCTAATGAGCCGCGCTCCTTCAGTGAGTCCGGGAACGTAATGAGAACCTATGTCGCAATAGGGCTGGATTGGTTTTTTCTGATTGACACTTTCAAACATATCAGCAGCCATAGTATGAAGAACGCTTCCCTGATTTTTGCCATTACTGTTTTTGATTTGGATCTGAGGATCTATGTGTCTTATATCAGGTTGAATCAGATCGTTTTCATCTTGGGGACGGCAATAAGGAGATCGTGTAAGGGCATTAGCTCACTTGGGCATTAATTGTGAGTTGATGGTTTTCCAATACGACAGATATACTTTGAATGTATCACAGGATAAATTGCCCTTGTTTAGGTTCGACCCCAAAAGTGGATCATTAAATGATTTTATCAGCTTTCTTATTGGTATCAATAAGTTCTATATTCATTCGATTTTTAGCGTAAATAAATGCAATTTTTTCATTTTCGAAAGCTTCGCCTGGTTCTGGCTTCGCTAAAAGACGAAGCCCAATATCCTTAAGCCTTGAAATTTCATCATCTATTTGGTTGCACTTGAAACATAAATGATGAAGGCCTCCTCCTTTAAGAGCAAATTTATAAATCGGTGATGAATCTGATGTCGGCTCAGTAAGTTTTATGGCAATAGAACCCTCCTTTTGGAGGAATACTACTTTTACCTTTTGTCGCGTATTCTCAACAACCTTGGTTGCCTGTTTATATCCAAAGACCTCTTCCCAATGTGCAATCCCCTTTACAATATTTTTTACTACAATTCCTATGTGGTCAATTATCATAAAAAGTCTCCTTTTTTGAAACTATTTTACTAAGGAGTACATTGCGCCTGAAACAATAAGGACTTTAGCCTCGGGAAGCACGGCGATCAATGTCAACATCAGCCTCATAAAGGGGCATAAGTCTGTTCAATCAATCGACGTATTCAATATTAACCCGCAGTTGCTATCTATCCAGAAAGAATTTCCCTGAAGCATAAAAATAGGAATGCAGCCCAATTTTACAAGTTTTCAATACGTTCATCAATCGAGAATAATTTATTTACCTCAGGAAACGGTCACCTGAAAAAAACCTACTATTAGCAATGGGCGAAAGATCATCTGAAAATCGCCAATTTGACAATAGTGAAGGCGTAGATAATGAATCAAATATCCTGTGATAATATTTTCTTTAAGATCTCGGCGCACTGTTGGCGGTCAACTTTGCCACTAGCGCTTTTTGGTAACGTCTTTGCAGCAATTATTTTTGACGGACATTTCTGGCTGGTGAGGGTTTCCGCACATTGTTTCAATAATTTTATGGAAGAAAAATTTTTGTGCTTAGGTACGACAATCGCTACCAACTTATTTCCCAAGAGGTTGTCGGGAAGGCCTATCACCGCAGCTTCGATCAAAAGGTTTGTTGAGACCAGAAAATCTTCAATTTCCAACGGATTGATTCTATGGCCGCCGACTTTGATCAGGCCATCCTTGCGTGCGGTGACATACAAAAACCCTTCGCTGTCGCAATATCCGATGTCCCCGGTGTGATAGCCCTCCTGTGTGAGAACGCGATGGGTATCTTCCGGATCATTCCAGTATCCCATCATGATATTGGGCCCTTTGGCCACAAGCATGCCTGGGGTTCCTTCAGACACTTCTTGATTTTTCTCGTCCATGATTCGGATTGTTACATCCGGAATAGCAATACCGATAGAATCAATCTTGGATTCAAAATTTTCCGGTGGCAGATAGGTAAGGCGAGCAGAGGCTTCGGTTGCGCCGTACATAATGACGATATCGGTATGCGCAGGGAGTGTTTTTTGTAGAGCGAACTTGATTGATTTGGCCATGTGGCCGCCAGCTTGTGAACAATAGCGTAAATGCGGGAGCTTGTCCCGGTAGGCCGCCAGGGGCGAGCGGTGGAGTAGGTAGGCAAAGGTGGATGGTACCCCTGAAAAGGCAGTCACATTCTCTTCAGCCATTTGTTTGACGACCGTAGCCGGGAAAGCGAACTGGTTATTGATGACGACCGTCCCACCGGCAGCGATGTGTGTATTCAACAGTGATTTTCCCATAACATAAAAAAAAGGCAGGACTACCATTTGAATGTCGTTTTGTGAAATTGATAAGTATTGGCAGATGCTGTTCGTGTTGGCCACGATATTGGCGTGGCTCAGCATGACGCCTTTGGGTTGCCCGGTTGAGCCAGATGTGTAGATAATAGAAGCCAAATCGGACGAATTCAGTTCGTAGTCTGTGGTGGGTTGTGGGTCGGAAAGAAGCTGTGGGTGGTCGGTGGTGGGTTGTGGGTTGGAGAAAGGCTGTGGGTCGTGGGTAGTGGGTCGTTTGTTGTTATCAACCCACGACCTACTACCTACTACCCCCAAATCGTTTATTATATTTAAGCAATCCTCCAGTTTAGCGACGGTGTAGGGGGTGTTGGCCCAGGATTGTTTGGGGCTTTGGATGATGAGCAGCTTTAGATCCAACCCGCTGAGATCGACGGCTTTAAGGAGGCGTTCGCATTTGAAATTGGTGATGATGGCGGCCGGCTGCAGGTTGTGGAGCAGGTCTCGCAGACCGTCGGGTTTCAGACCTGGATTGAGGGGGGCCGCCACGGCGCCGGCTTTGAGGGTGGCGTAGTAGGCGACGATGTAGTCGACGCCGTTTTCCAGAAGAAGGGCGATGCGGTCGCCTTTGGCGATGCCGTTGGCCTGCAGGTAGGCGGCCAGGCTGTCAGCCCGGGCGTTGAGATCCCGATAAGCCACCCGCTCGCCACCGTGGATTACGGCGACTTTGCTAGGATAGCGGGAGGCGGAGTTTTCTAAGAAGTGGTGAATTAACATCCGTTGAGTTTGTTGGGTTCGTTGAGTTTATTGGGTTTATTGGGTTGGTTCAGTTAATAGAGTTCGTTGGGTTTGTCGAGTTGGTTAGGCTGTAGGCTACAGCAAATTCAGAAAGCAATCATCTACGACTACGCTTTCAATGAATTTTCCCTGCCATTAAAGATATCGAGGTGAACTGTCTTTAATTGTTGATTAAATTCCTCGGTATTTGGCGCCTGTGTCCATTTTATGGTCGACAATCGTTCTATCGGGAATTGGTCGATGATTCTGCAATTTTCTATGGGATCGATCCACAGATCTTTCGTACGTGCTTCACCGACAATGGTTTCCCAATCGAAAGAATAGTTTTTCGCGATAAAAACGATATCGACGATATCTTTCACTTCTAAACGACTCAATGCACACAATTTGTTGGACAGAATATTTTGCCAACTGTCTATACGGTGAAAAAGAGGGAACTTTTTAATCTCTCCATAATGATCGGGAACATCATTAACAAAGTCGACTTTTAAGGTTATATCTCCCGTTTTTAAAAAAATGCGGGCAAATGTTCCCGATGTGGCTGCGATGTCACATGCCCAACGATCCTTAAAGGCATTGATTGCGGCATTGCATTCCGCTTTGAAGTTGTCATTGTCATTCACAAAAAAATCGAGATCATCCGAATAGCGATGATTCAAGTAGCAGCGTCCAAGTGCGGTTCCGCCTGTCAGATAGAAGTCCAAAGCCAGATCTTCGATGATTTTCAGGATTTCGTCCTGAAATGGGTACAATTTATCGATATAATATGTCTCTTGCATATTTATATTTCATCTTCAAATCCTGCGGGAAAATACTCTTGATGATATTATCATCTAAGATCGCTGTGAGTTTTTCGGCAGGAATAAGCTTTAGCAATGTATACCAATCACAAGAGGTTAATAGCTTCCTAAAAAATTGTTGGGATTGGATATCTTCAAGGCTCTGGAGGTGTGCTTCAATCAGTGATTCAGCATCAATAGGGTTGACCTCTGTATCCCAAAACAACCGGGACATGATTTTTTCTTTTTGTGATGGTGTCAAGGGTTTCACGGGTTTATGGGGTTCGTTGAGTTTGTTGAGTTGGCTTGGATCAAAAAAGGGATTCAAACCTCAGATCGCGTCCGAGGGCAAGGCGCAGCCTGATGAAAAAGCGCAGCATACACGTTAGTATGTGAGCATTTTGAAGAAGGTTGGAACACAGCCATCGGGCGTTAGATGCGGTTTTGGATCCCCTTTTAGCCCGCTGCAGCAGTCTTCGCGCCACCTTCCAGTTTCGTGCTGAGGAAAGCCGTGACATTGTTGATGGAGTCGAGATTTTCGGGGATGAGCTCTTCGTCATCCACGGTAATGTCGTAGGTTTCCTCTAAAAAAGTGATGAGTTCCAGAACGCCGGTAGAATCGATGATGCCTTCTTCGAGGAATGAGGTGTCGTCCTTCAGGTTGTCCGCGGTTCCGAACAGGAAGTTGTCGATGATGAAGGTCCTGATGCTGGTCTTGATGTCATTCATTGTAAAAAGTCCTTGTTTTTATATCTAATTATAATCATTGGAGGGTAATATCGAATATAGCTCCGCATGGTGGTTTACATTTAGCCCGGCAATAGAGATCTGCACAAAGTCTTGGCCCGATCATTCCAGTTCTGGTGATGGGCCTGAGAGGTCGGCCATTTTTATGAGCATTTTCCCTCCCGTTCATTTTCTTTCACGTGAAAAGAAAACGAACCAAAAGAAAACGCCCGTGTCCCGCTTCATCCTGCGCGTCCAGTCTGCGCTCGGACCCGCCGAAACTCACCCCGCCTTCGCGAAGGCTACGGCGGGGCTCAGACAGTCGCCGCGTCTTTTCGTCCGCAGACGGGATGCTCGGCGCGGGACAAAGGGAATTAAAACCGAAACCGCCAAACATATCTCTATAAACCTCCCAGAAACAAACTTAGGAATAGTGGCTCAACTGCATTTTGCATGCCGCATTATCTTATGATCAAATTAAACTTAATTTCAGTGGGTTATAGTATGAGGAAGATATATCCCAATTATTCTGTTTACCATAGTGTCAAATCATTTCGGTATTTTATGAACTGTGGTGCTCAGTATGGGAAATAATATTCTCTAATCCTTTTTACCGGGAAAAATGATTAACAGGCCGTGGATAAACACGCATCGGGTCAAAAGGCAAGGCGTAGTCCTATGTGAAATGAGCAGCCCCGCCGCAGGAGGGATGAGCGACAATGTGCTATGGCTGTAACGCTGCATTTCGGCCTAAGGCGCCGTTGATACACAGGCTGTTAGGTCCGGTTTTGAGGATCCTGTCCTGGGGGATGGGATCGATGGCACGCCAGGGATAGTTGGCCACGAACTGGTGATGGATTAGCTGGGCCGACAGGATGCCCACGACCGCCATGTTCTGGACCTCGCTGCCATGGCCGCCCTTGCGGTACTTGTTGAGAAGGCGGCTGACTTTTTGGAGATCGAACAAGCCAGCCTGGCGGAGGCTGTCTTCGCCAAGCATGGCGTCCACATAGTCGTCGGGTGCCGGATTGAAGAAAACCTCCTGGATGGGGGCCCGGTAGGGCTGCTTGGGGCGGTTGCGCACGATGTCTGGGACCTCCTCGCTGAAGCTTTTCTTGAGGAGGTACTTTTCGTTGAGACCGTTGATTTTCCAGTGGGGCGGCATGCGCGCGGCAAAGTCTATTACCCGGTAATCCAAGAACGGCAGTCGGATTTCCAAGGAGTTTGCCATGGCCGGCCGGTCGCCCTGGGAAGAAAGGAGGTAGTTGGACAGGAAGACTTCCATCTCCAGATGCTGGGCCCGGGCGAGCAGGTTGCGGTCGGCGAAATCCGGGGGCAGGCCTTCGAGCACCTTGTCCCGCCAGGGGGTCCCGTTGAGCTTTTCTGCGATCTGGGTGCTGAAAAATTGGGTGTTCTTGCTCGTATTGTTCCAGCGGATGCGGTGCGAAAAGCAGGGGTCTTCCATGTCACCCGGTTTGACCGCATAAAAGGCGTACAAAAAGGCACTGGTCCTTCTGGGATTCTTGAAAATGTAGGGATAGAGCTTCTGGAGCAGCTGGGGACGGATCTTGGAGTCGGGCTGCCGTCCCCAGAAATGGCGGATTTTGGCTTCCTTGAAGATGTTGTAGCCGCCGAAGACCTCGTCGGCCCCTTCGCCGGTGAGCACCACTTTGAGCTGGTTATCCCGCACCAGGCCGGACAGGAGGTACAGAGGAACGGGGGCCGTTCGCAGGATGGGTTTCTCCGCGTGCCAGACCAGATCGGCGAAATGCTCGCGAATGCCCTGGTTGGATGCCAGGGTTCGCCGATGATCCGTCTTCAAATGGGCGATCATCTCTTGCTGATAGCGGCTTTCGTCGAAGGAGCCCTCTTGGAAGCCGATGGAAAAAGTCTTGAGCCGGTTGTTGAAATTGCGTGCAATGAGGGCGGTGATCAAAGACGAGTCCAGGCCGCCGCTGAGATAGGCGCCCACGGGCACATCGGCCCGCAGCCGGATCCGCACGGCATCCAGCAGCAGGTCGTGTAGGGTTTCGCAGGCTTCGGGGAAGCTGCCCTGCCAGCGGTCTTCCGGCGCGTAGTAGGGCAGGGTCCAGAAGGCCTTTCGGGTGATGCGGCCATCTTTGACCGTCATATAATGGCCGGGAGGCAGCTCGTGGATATTCTCAAAAATGGTGCCACCGCCGAGGGTGGTCCAGAAGGTGAAGACCTGGTGCAGGGCTTCGGCGTCGATGGCCCGCGTCACTTCCGGGTGGGTGAAAAGGGCCTTGATTTCGGAGGCAAACAGCAGCCGGTTGCCGCTGCAGGTGTAAAACAGGGGGCGGATGCCCATGCGGTCCCGGGCCAGGAAGAGTTCCTTTTTACGGTTGTCCCAGATGGCCAGGGCGAACTGGCCGTTGATTTTTTCCAAGCAGGCTGGCCCGTATTCCTCATAGAGGTGCAGCAGCACTTCGGTATCGGTGTCGGTGGTAAAGCGGTGGCCCTTTTGGAGCAGCTCCGGCTTGAGCTCGACGTAGTTGAAGGCCTCGCCGTTATAGATAATCCAGAGGGAGCCGTCTTCGTTAGCAATGGGCTGCCCCCCGCCTTCGATCCCGATAATGCTGAGCCGCACATGGCCCAGGCCCATATGATCGTCCAGGTAAATCCCGGCCTCGTCGGGCCCGCGGTGGCGGATGACCGAAATCATCGGGACGAGCTCTTCACGGGATGGGGGAGCCATGGATTCGTTTAAGTTGAGTATGCCTGCTATGCCGCACATAATCAGTTCTTTGAGTTTGTTGAGTTAATAGGGTTTGTTGAGTTGATAGAGTTGATTGGGTTGATTGAGTTCCTTGGGTTTGTAGAGTCTATTGGGTTGGTTAAGTTGGTGGTTATTGTTTGGATTTCAGGTATTTGATGAATCCTGAAGTGAGCTTGGATACTTTTTCGGACTGGTTGTAAATCAGGTTAAAGGTTGCTTCCGAAATATAGCATTGGTCAAGGGCAACATATAGCTGGCTTTGGACCTCGGCAACTGAGCTTTTCGCGATAAATAGGAATTGGATAAACTCTTTATTGCCTTTTCTGGAGAAGCCCTCCGCGATGTTGGACATAGCTGATACGGCTGCATTTTGAATCTGGTTAACGAATCGATAATCTTTACAGAAGTTCTGATTCGATTTGACTGCTTCATAGACCATCTGAACCAGAACTCGTGCTTCCTGCCAGGCCTGTATTTCCTCAAACCGCGTTATTTTCATAGGTAAGCATATCAGTTCGTTGAGTTCATCGGGTGAGAGAGTTAATCGGGTTAATTGAGTTTGTAGGGTTTATTGTGTTAAAAAAGTTGGTGGGGTTGGTTTTTTTGCTTGAATTTAAGGCATGTTATAGGATGGTGTAAATAACAGGCTGCAGGCTGATTAATAACAGCTTCGAGAGCAATACCTATCTGCCCCTGGTCTTCGGCACCTGACTCAATAAACCCAAGAATCTAAGCCAACCTAACAAACTCAAAGAACTCAAAGAACTCTATAAACCCAATGAACCCGAGCACTCAACAAACCCAACAATACCGCGCACTCAACGAACTCAACAAACCCAATGAACCCGAAAAACGCTATTTCTACTCTATTTCCGGAACTTCCTTGATCAACTGCGGCGCCAGGTGGAGATAGCGGGTGGTGGCGCGTTTGGTGTCGATGTCGTCATAGACCCGCTGGACCTGTTCCGGCGTGAGATCCAGGGTTGGCGCTACCTGCTCGGGGGTGTAGCCGTTGTTCTTGCCGTAGAGGCAGAGATCCATTTTGTCGTAGGGCAGGGAAAAGTAGAACTCGTCCTGACCCTGGGGCAGGGAATAGGTGTCGGTTGTGGGCGGACGCTTGCGGATTTGCTCGGGGACCCCGAGATGGGCCGCCATCTGGTAGACTTGGCTTTTATAAAGATGGGCGATGGGTTTGATGTCCGCGGCCCCGTCGCCGAGTTTGACGAAAAAGCCCTGGTCGTATTCCAGCCGGTTGGGCGTGCCCACTACGGCGTAGTTGAACCGGTCCGCATAGTAGTAATCGAACATCTTGCGCGCACGCTGCTTGAAATTGGTGGCCGCGACGATCTCCAGGTAGGCCTTCAGGGGCAGGCGCTTCTGAACCGGAGGACCTTCCGGTGGCTGGGCCACAATGGAAAACAGGTTGAACCCCTTGGATTCCATCACGTTGGGAATGACGATCTTGGACTTCCACCCATCGCCGTATTCCGGAATCGCCTGCTGGACGGCCTCGTCGTAGCGCTGATAAAAACCGACCGCTTCCAACACGCCGGAGATATCCTCGTGGAACCACTTGACGCCGAAGGTGTCGGCCACCGATTTGCTGAGATCGAGAGTGTCGTCCGAGGAGTGCCGTTCGGGCATCAGCAGGGCCACGACACGTTCGGGGCCTAAGGCTTTGGCCGCCAGCCCCACAGAAACACTGCTGTCGATACCGCCGGACAAGGCGACCACCAATCCGCGGCGCTTGAGCTGTTTGGTCAGAAGGTTTTTTATGCGGCTGCATATTTTATCGGTTTCTTGTTGAGCGTCGAGGGTCAAAACGTCTTTGGAGAGGGATTGGTTCACGGGCAGTACCTCGTCGAGTTGGTAGAGTTTATTGGGTTTGTTGAGTTTAAAGGGTTGATCGAGTTTGTCGAGTTTGTTGAGTTGGCAAAAACCGTGGGTGGTGCGCTGTGGGTGGATAATAGGCTGCTAGGCTGTAGGTTTTTAGGCCACTCGCCACAACTACCAACAGATTTTAGCCTTTTCAACCTACCACCCACTACCTACGACCATCAGTCAGTTTGTTGGGTTTATAGCGTTTATAGGGGTGAAGATTTCTCAAGATATTGATTTTATATTTATCCTCTTTGAGCACTTCATGCTCTTCGTGGTGAGCATGCTTTTTTTAAACCTTTACTTCAGGTCCTTCATGATCTTCATGGTAGAAGCTATTGGCCTTTTTATACCTTAAGAAATTCACGGCAAGTGGTAAACTGACAGTGGGCGTGGTCTCGTAGCATCCGCTGGATTTTTTTATAAGCCGTCTTGAGGTTGCAATAGTGGCGAAAACGCGAAAGACGATCGGCCTCCGAGACCCTCGGTTGCCCATCATCGATTTCCCAGGGGTGCAGATAGAATAAATAGTAGCCTTGCTTGGAAAGAATATTGCGCACACCTTGGCGGAACAGGCTGTAGGGAAATAGCCGGAAATAACCGCCCCCGCTCCAAGGTAATGTCCTACTCATGAGGGTGAAATTGCTGAGCGGCAATTCATGAAAACTCTCGGAAATTTGAATCCCTCGGCTGTTTCTACGATATTGGGAAAGGTCGAGGTGGCCATAACGGGGATTGGCCTCAAAGGAATTATAGCTGGAGTCGTATCGATAGCCGCATTGTTCCAATATTTCCAAGGCCTGTGCGTTGATGGAAAAGCTTGGGGCGCGGTAGCCGACGACTTCCGATCCTGTGATATCTTCAAGCAGTTGTTTGCTGTGAATTAAATCTTGTTTGAGGTCGGCCGGCTTTATATCGTGACACAACTGATGGCCGAAACCATGAGAAGCGACTTCATGGCCACGTTCGGATATCTCTTTTATAAGATGCGGCAGTTTCTCGGCAACCCAGCCCAAGATAAAAAAAGTCGATGGGAATTCATCCAATAAGTCGAGGAGGCGATGGACGTTGTGCTCAACGCGCAATTCTCTTTCAGACCAGGTATCCGGTGCGATCCAGGGCTTGAAGTTTTCCACCTGGAACCAGTCTTCGACATCGACGGTAAAAAGAAAAGTGGGTTTGGTCACTATAAGTTTATTGTGTTTGTTGGGTTTATAGCGCTATTGAGTTCATAACGTTGGCTGGGTTGGTCGTTTTTCCATGGATGCAGGTATTTTATGAAACCTGGCATGCGAAACACTTTTTGGACGTCTTGCATTTTCAATTCAAGGAAGGAAGCTTCCGGCACTGATAAGTACAGATTACACAGTTATGTTTTTAAGAACAAAATAAGCTAATCAGATTAATTATTCTTCGTGCTCTTCGTGTACTTCGTGGTGGATAGCTTTCAGGCCTTCGACGTTATTGAAGTAGCCGGAACGGTTGATCGGGGGTCAGGGTGATGCTGAAGATCACACGGTTTTCCGTGTATTCGTCGGCGTCCTCATCGGATGAACGATCCCTAAACGTGTAATCAAGGTTGAGTGCCATCCAGCGGAGGGCCTGGTATTGAAGACCCGCAGTGGCAGAAATAGTTTTATCCGTTCGGCTGGGTTCGTCATCCGGGTAGTCGTCCCAGCGGTAGCCGGCTGTGGCAATTCCTGAAAATCGGGGGGTGAAGGCATATTCCCCACGAACAACTCCTTCATAGTAAATATTATAACCCAGATCATCGACACCTTCGTCATCGATGTCAGAGCCGGCAAGTAAGGTAATGCCCACCAATCCTCTCCTGAAGGGCCAAACTTTGTCCGCCAATGCCGATGGAAGAAATCCATCATTACTGTCTCCACTATCAAATTCTTGCCAATAATAGCCTACACCTAAATCGATTCGCGTGTTTTCATCCAATTGGTAATTAAAACCAACAGTGGGTTCGTAAACATCAAAATCGTCTCCATCATCCTGGTAATTAAGATTTCGATGGGTGTATTGGCCGTAAACACTAAGGTGACGATTGAGTCTCCGATTCAAACGCAGACGGCCGTACAATTCTTCGCGATCTTCTTCGCTCTCGTAATCACGATGCGAGTAGTACATATCAGTTTCAGCACCCCAGAAATTGGTGAACCAATAGGTGCCGCCGATGGAGGGTTCCCAGATGTCATTTTCATCTGCACCATCAGTTACGTCCCTTCGCAGACTGTATCTGAAGGCCGTATAGACGGTATCCTCGGCTCCAAAACGGTGGTCCAGTCTGGCTGTGGTGGCATTTTCGTAATATTCGCTGAGTCCTCTCCTATTAGCGTCCGGTGCAATATCGGGTGGAGCCAGCGGATCATCTGACGTTGCTCCTAAGAAGCCGGCATCTTCCAAGGAACCTCTTGTACGAATGAAAGCATTGCGTAATTCAATGGTCGTGTTCGCGGTAAAGTTGTACCAGGTTCGGGCTAAAAGATCATGGGTCCAGCCATCGAATTCGTTATAATCATTATACCATTCATAAGCCGGTAAATAGGTGAGTTCGGCACCGGCCGTGCGGCCTAATAGTTCCAGGGTGCCCCCCAAACTAACTCGGGTAATGAAGTCGTCCTCTTCATTGTCCGGAGCCAAGAAAATATTGTCATTATACTCTTCACTGACCGTCATCACCGGCGTGAAGTTCAGTTGGGCGCTGTAAACGCAGGGGGCGAGCGCAGCAAACAAGATGACCACAGTTGCAAAAAGGGCTCGATGCTTCATATCGTCCTCTCTTTTGGTTGTGGTGACTGGGAAACGGCTATTATAAAAAACCAAAGATTACTTTACCATGAAGAACGTTCAGGTTTTTGAGTTTATAGAGTTTGTTGTGTTTATTGGGTTAAAACCGTGGTTGGAGCGTCGTGGGTTGCAGGTGGGTTTGCTGCCTCTTCTACAAACGACCCGCAAGCTACTAACTACCCTCGGTCTTCAAAAACCCAACAAACTCAAAGAACTCAACGAACCCAACCAACTCAAAAAACTCTCGCACTCAACAAACCCAACTTAGGGGACGATGATGGTGTCGTCTGCTTTCACTGCAACATTTTGATCTAAATTCTGGCCATCGGAGATCTCTTTGTAATCAATCCTGATGGTCACATCCTTGTCGTTTTCCCTTCGTAACAGTAGGATTTCATCCTTGGATGCCCATTCCGTAAAACCGCCGGCGAGGGCGAAGGCCTGCAGCACCGTGAGGTGTTTGGCCAAGGGGTACTCACCGGTGTTGACCACTTCACCCAGGATGTAGAAGCGCTGGCTGCCTGATTCTACAATGGTGACGGTCACTTCCGGAGTGCTGACATAGTTTTTTAGTCCTACCTCAAGGGATTTCTTCAACTGGGTCGGCGTCAAACCGGCGGCCTGGACATCGTTCAGCAGGGGAAAACTGATAAAGCCATCGGTTCTCACGAGGACGGCCTCCCTCGAAAAGTCAGGTTCTTTCCAGGTCACGATTTCCAGGACATCGCCGCTGCCGATTTTATAGGAGCCTCCTTCGCCTGCTGACCACGAGAGGGTTGGCGATGAAAGCATTAAAAAACCTACCAGAAAAATTAGTATACGGCGGTAAATTTTCATAGCAGGGCCTCTCTATCGTTATGGTTAAGTCCCATTAAACAAAAGAACCTGATTTACCATGAAGATCACGAAGGTGATGAAGAAAACCAGTTATACGAGTGCTATTCACCACACTTTGCCGAACGAAAAACGACTGAATTTCAGCCTGCGAGGCTTTTTACGAAACCATCATCTATTGGTTGTAGCATTTAAGTCGGATCCTAGGATCGTTGGCCCCTCGAATCCTCAGGGGGCGACGATCACGTTTGGAGACAATCCAAATTTAAAGCTGCCATATCCCCACCTGCACCAGTCGTTGCACGTAGCTCCGCCTTCTGAAGTACATCACTGAAAATAATAAAAGTACAATAAAAACGTTCGGTTAGATATAATTTAACGGTGCTTTTATCGGGCGCCTTTTCCAAAAAGCACGATTTTAACGGTTCTGAATATGATCAGCAGATCCAGTAGAAATGACATATTTTTAGTGTAAAAAAGATCGTAGTTCAGCTTTTCAATAGCATCTTCAACCGAGGCGCCGTAGGGGTAGCTCACCTGGGCCCAGCCGGTCAGGCCGGGTTTGACCGTCAAGCGTTCGGAATAATAGGGCACATCCTTTTCCAGCTGCTGGATGAAAAACGCCCTTTCCGGGCGAGGGCCGACGAAACTCATTTCACCTTTGAGGACGTTCCACAGCTGAGGAAGTTCGTCAATCCTCAATTTACGTATGACCCGCCCGACCCGTGTCACCCGGTCGTCATCCTCGCTAGCCCATACCGGTCCGGAACTTTTTTCAGCATCGGTTACCATGGAGCGAAATTTATGCACATTGAAGCCTTTGCCATTTTGCCCCACACGTTCCTGGGAAAAAATGACAGGGCCTTTGGAATCGATTTTAATCAGGATAGCGGTAATTAAAATCATGGGGGACAGCATCACCAGCATGATAGAGGAGAGGATAATATCCCCCGTTCTTTTCATGGCACTTTTCAGCGGTGATTTACGGAATCCGTCGGAAAAAATCAACCAGGACGGGTTGATTTGTTTGACATATAGTTTGCCCAGCAGCATTTCGTAAAAACTGGTGCCTTCCAATATCTCGATGCCTTCGGTGCGGCATTTCAAGAGCTGCCTGATTGGCAGGTTGCCCCGTTTTTCTTCCAGGGCAACGATGATTTTCGAGATGTTTTTTGCCTTGGCTTGATCGCACATGTCCAACTGAATCCCGCACACGCCTTCACGGCAATCCTCTTCATCGAGGATGGTGTCGATCTCATACCCTGAATCCCGCTTGTCGCGTATTTCCTTAATGATGCCTGTAGCCAATTCGCCCGAGCCGATGATGATCAGCTTTTGGTTGAACAGCCCTTTTTCGAGAACAAGTGTGTAGCCGATCCGCCACGAAACGATCAGCAGAATGAGCAAGCCGATCATGATAACAAAAATGCCTTCACCGATCATCAATTGAGGGATCAGGTAGTAGGCGATGCCGAAGAATATGGTGGCGATCCCCAGGGCCTGGAGCAGCCGAATGCCCAACTCGACGTAGTTGTTGGTGACTTTCAGATCGTATAAATCATTGTAGTAGAGGGCTATCTGGCAGACGACCGTGATCAGCATGCTTTTAAAGAAAACCCAATCGTCGAAGACGTGCAGGTCGCTGCCCAATTTGATATAAGCCGCGATAATGACCGACAGGTAAATCACCAGCCCTTCGCCCGAGGCAAAGATGACGTTGCGAATGGGGTAGTATTTTCGGAATAGTCTCAGCATAAGACGTTCATTCCACCATGAAAGAAACGAAACGCATAAAAATTAATTTACCATGAAGGACATGAAGTAAGTGAAGTTTTGATAAAACCGTAAAAATCTTTGGGTTGTCTCACTCCCGCGAAGGCGGGAGTCCATATACAAAAGAAAAAACTGGATCCCCGCCTGCGCGGGGATGACAAAATTGCTCCTTCTGCAATTTTTTACGAATTCATCAAGTTTTATTAACCTAACGATTACCCTCAAGGTTGTCATTCCGGACGCGATCCGGAATCCATCAATGTTTCGTATCGGAACTGTAATAGCTGTATTTGGTATATTTTCCCGACCCGTAAAAAACAGTCGAGCGTCGATTGAGCCAGTTGGCAACCACTCCGAGGATCTTTTCTTTTTGAAATTTACCGACGAGCTCCGCAACAAGGTTGCGATCGGTCTGGCCAAGTTTTAGGACCAGGATGATGCCGTCCACGAATTGCGCCAGCGCTTTGCTCTCGGCGGTCAGGTGGGGCGGCGGCGAGTCGATGATGATGTAGCGGTCGTCGTATCGTGCTCGGACTTCCCGCAGCAGCGCCAGCATGCGGTTTGAGGACAGCAGTTCGGCCGGATTGGGCGGAACAGGACCGCCAGGTAAAATGGATAGGTGGTTGTTTCCGGTCTTGATCAGGAGGTCGGAAAGGGCCCTTTCTCCAACAAGATAGTTGCTCAAGCCGGGAACATTTTCGTAGCCAAAGAGTTTGTGGACGGTCGGGCGCCGCATGTCGCAGTCGATCAGCAGGACATGCTTATCGATATTCTGGGCAATGGTGAGCGCCAGGTTACTGGACACGAAAGACTTCCCCTCTCCGGGCAGCGCACTGGTCACTAAGATTGTGCGTGGTGAGGATTTCCCTTCGGCCGGAAACATGATGTTGGTGCGCAGCATCCGGAACTGCTCGGCTTCAAACGACTGGGGGCTGTGATGGGCCACTAAATTTTTGTCTAACGCATGGTGAGTGTAGACGGGACGCACCACATGGGGTTCAGGTTTGGGCGTTGAAATCTCCGTTGGGGCAGCGCCCGTACCAGCGTCTAATGGGGACGATTCCTGAAAAGCAGGTTCGATAGAACTGGGGCTGTCCTCATCAGGGGGATCGGATATGTGTTCAACATCGCCCTTTTCGCTATCTACAATCTCGACAGGCTTTGGTGCGACATGGCCTTCATCTGATTTCTTCAGTGCTTCAAAAAATTTTCCCACGTTTCAAAGCCTCGGTGGTGCGTTAGAGGATTAAATTTTTAACCTTGGACACGAGCGCCAGGGATTCTTCGACGCCCTTGAGCGCGAGGGAGGCAAATACTACCAGCATGATGCCGGCCGCAGCCACGGCCACACCTGTTGCCACCCAGTTCAGCATTTTAACCATGCGTGTCTTGGAGTCTTCAATGAACGGGAGCAAGGCAATCATGGGAAGGCCAAGGGTCAGCTCCACTTCTTTGGGGGATCGGAAACCGGCATTCATGTATTCCAGCAGAAAAATAATGCCGCCCCCCATGCCGAGACCTGCCGCGATGGTTATTAGAAACAGCATTTGCATGTTGGGTTCCACCGGGCGTTTCGGCAAGCGCGCCTGGTCCAGCACGCGAAACTGCTCGCCTTTTTGTTTGCGCTCCATATTGACGGATATGTCCGCCTCAAGTTTGCGGTTCAGCAGGGAACTGTAGGATTCTTGAAGATTTTCGTAGTCACGCTGCAGGGCCATAAGCTCCTGCTCGCGTTTCGGGGTGGATTCCACCCGGCGTTCGTAGGTCATGATTTCGGATTGAATGCGGCCGATGTCAGCCGTGGTATTTTCTATTTCCCGGCGAACGTCTGTAATTTGAACAGGCTCCCGGCGTGTGGTGGGCGCTTCGGCAGCGGAGGTTGTACCGTTGGCCTCCAGGTCTTTGAGCTGCTGTTTGATTTTAATGATGTCGGGGTGCTTATCGGTGTACCGTGACTGTAGCCTGGCCAACTCGGCTTGCAGAGCTGCCGGATCCAGGGGGTCCGGCTCCCGGGGGCTGGTATCGCCTGCCGCGGTCTGATCCGTCAGCAAGCCGGTCGAAGCCTGGTTGCGCAGCATGGCCAGGCGCGAGCGGGCGTCCCGCAATCCTTCCTGGCGCTCGGTAAGCTGCTCCTGCAGTCGGTCCAGAATGCGTAAATTCGTTTCAAGCTGTTCGGGCAGCTCTCCCATGTTGCTTGTACGGTAAGCTTCCAGTGCGCGTTCCTGTTCCTCCAGGCGACGCCTCATTGACACCAGTTCGGCCTCTAAAAAGTCACTTGTTCCGATGGCTTGGGCTTCTCTGACCTTCAAGTTTTCATCAATGAAATAGGTCGCCAGTGTATTGGTAACATCCATTACTTTTTGGGGGTCTTTACCCCGGTAGGTGATCGAGAAGGCATTTGTTTCCCTTCGGCTCGTAGTGGTCTGTACAGTGATGTTTTTTCGTAAGGCGTTGACCTTGTCTTCGGTGAACATGCCTTCGAACTGTGGATCGGCATAGAGATTGAATTGATTTATGATTTTTTCTAGATTGGTGCGGCTTAAGATCTGTTGTGAAAGGGTGTTGATACGCGCTTCAACCTCCTCGTTCGACACGACGGACTGGACGTAATTGGTCGGTACTCTTTGGGGTTCGACCAGAATTAGGGTTTCGGCTTCGTAGATCTTGGGCAGCGTCACTGCCAGATACGATCCGACTGCCAGTGCCAGAATAAAGGGGATGATCACGATCCATCGCCGCCGGATGAGGGTGTCGATGATAAACTCGGGTTTCAGGAATTCCTGCTGCAGGGGATTTTCGATTTGCACGGTTCTTTTTCCCGCAAATAGTAGTTTTGGCCTAAGCCCACCACCTCTGGTGGAGGACCCGGAGAGGTGTGGCCGATCCGGGATGTTTAGCTAAAATAGTTTCTTCGTGGCCATCCATAAATGACCAATTTGCCCGATATCGGCGTTGCGCGAAAAATTGAATCCTCGGAATATCAACCATATGCCTGCGGATAAATTTTTCGCGCGCCTTGATCTCAAACAAATTTGCAGATTTCTGGATGGGCACTACTTCATTTTCTGTCACGCGACAGAAAAGATGCGTTCGTAAAAAGTCGCGGTAAAGAGTCGTTTTGCCATCCCCGCGAATGCGGGGATCCAGTCATTTTAGCTGGTTCTGGACTCCCGTCTTCGCGGGAGTGACGGCTCGGGAACTTTTTACGAGTTCATCCTAATTGGTTATTCCAATAATATTTGGTTGGCAATTTTTAAAATAAAAAGCACTCTATTTTGATTTTTACAGTTTGCCACATGACGCATGGACCTTATTGCCGCAGCGATTTCCCCACCGGCTTTATGGCTATTGCGAAGGCTGTTTTTCGAGAGACGGCGCTCCCAACGGTTATGTCCGGCATGTGGTGATCCATTGAGATATAGAACCGTCACAAATAGCCGATCATGCCAACTTAATTAACGCTAACTTACCATAACTATTTGAAATTATCAAAACTTAAAATAAGAATAATTCAAACCCCACCCTTTAGCATAAAGTGTTTATTGGGTTGCAGGATCAATCATGCTTTTTATCCCCAAGCTGAGCACGAATTGTTATTTTTCAAACCGAGCCTAATGGTTGATTGAATCCTGCCTGGAGAGGCAGTCCTCAGGCATAACGAATATCTCGGGGACATATGTCGAGGATTCAACTCGGGGAAGGAAATTGTATTTTTCAAGGCAGCGCCTGTGATCTCCTTTGCAATTTTAAATCTTGTGAATTGGTATCTTTATGCAATGAGTGAGCCGGATTTTAAGATCAACCGGCATCAAATTTAAAAATTGAATGATATCATCTATAATCATTTGTTATAAAAATAAATATGTACTCAGGAAGTCCTTCCTATTTTCGTTGCATGGCGTTTGCTTTGCGGACGATTCCTCGAATCCCCATGGTTTTGATGCGGTCTTGAGGAATATTCTACATAATTTGAGGACCATTTCTGGTCATTTTTGGCTGTCCGATCCGTCATACTCAATATGCGTTTGACGACTGGGCGGAGGATAATGCAAGAAAAAAATGGGTTTTCCTTTTTTTAATCCAATGATACTGTCTTTTTTCCTGTGACACTATTCCGGAACTTTTTTGCTTGGTTCTTATTTGTCATCTGTCACCTCGGTAATGCTGAAATTTATTCAGAATCGGCAGGGAATGTAAGGAGATCAGGGCCTGCGAGGCGTGTCATAATTTAGGAAGGCATTTCAGTTTTTCGCGTCATTCCTGGCCCGGGTTGAGTCCAGGATGAACTATCCGGCACCCAGACTTCTATCGCACCAAAAATGTAATGGATTCCGGATCGCCTCCGGAATGACAAATCCAATCCTACATGCCGTTCGATAATTCCGAGACAGGCTCAATAGTCGGGCTGGCCGCGGTTTGTCTATTTTTCATCAAGATTTTTGAGACCAATCCTGGATCTTTTTGATGCCGAATATCGCTTGACACAGGATAAAAAAATTCCTATATGAAAAAAAATACATAGTTTCTTGTTCATCGATATAAAACCCTTTTCCAGGAATCCACCATGACAACCAGCCCTTTGGCCCGATTGTTGATTATCGAGGATAATGAAGAGGTCCTGCGATCTCTTAAAAAATATTTCACGAAAAAGAATTATGATGTGGTCACGGCCTCCAATGGTCTGGACGGCCTCAAGGTCTATGAAAATGATCAGGACGGTTTCGACCTGATCATAACCGACTTGGTCATGCCGAATATCAGCGGAGTTGCCATTATATCCCTGGTCAAAAAGAAGTCTCCCCAAACGCCCGTGATTGCTATTACGGGGTGGGGCGAGCACCCGGAGGCACTGGCCACCGAGGCCCAGGCGGACCTGGTTCTTGAAAAACCTATTGAACTGGATCGGATGGATCGGTTCATCAGCGATTTGTTGAAAAAGAAATAGGCCCGTTAACCGTTTCTTGTCCAGTATTCCTACAAAATGTTTATTCTTTAACCACATTTCTCAAATAGCGTTTGGTTATGAGCCCATCTAAAATAAAACAGAAAGCCCCGGCGATTATCGGTACCAGTCAGGCGATGGAAAGGATTAAAGACCTGATCAGCCATGTCGCCGATACAGGGTTGAATATCCTGATTTGCGGGGAAAGTGGCGTAGGCAAGGAAGTCGTTGCTCAAAATCTTTATCAGGAATCACCGCGAAGCAGCCGCCCTTTTCTCAAAATCAACTGTGCGGCCCTGCCCGACGGGTTGCTGGAGAGCGAGCTATTCGGGCACGAACAGGGCGCCTTTACAGGAGCGGAGCGCAAAAAGCGCGGCAAGTTCGAGTTGGCCGACGGCGGGGTGCTGCTGCTGGACGAGATCGGTGATATGTCCATCGCGCTGCAAGCCAAACTATTGCATGTATTACAGAGCGGTGAATTTTCACCGTTGGGGTCGGAAAAGGAAGTCCACACCGACACTTGGGTGCTGGCGGCCACTAACCATGAACTGGAAGAGGACATCCGCCACGATAAGTTCCGGGAGGATCTGTATTACCGCCTCAATATCATCAAGATTCTCATACCACCACTGCGGGAGCGGCCGGAAGACATCCCGCACCTGATCGAGCATTTCGTGAACGAATATGCCTACCAGTTTCAGGCCGGACGCATCAACATCCCCGGGAATCACATGATTGCCAAGCTGTGTGAATATCACTGGCCAGGGAATGTCCGCGAGTTGCAGAATATCCTCAAAAGAGGCTTTGCGCTGGGAAATTGGGACGAGATCATCGATGAGCTATTCCGCTATGCCCCCGCCAGTATTCCCTCATCAGGACAAAGTGCGGGGGCGATGGGACGATCCGCCTCCGTGAGTTCGCTGAGCGGACTGGATTACCGGACATTGAACCTCGACGATATTTCGCTGAAGGATATCACCCGTGCCGCTCAGGGCAGGGTGGAGCGGGAAGTTATCAGCTTTGTGCTGGAAAAAACCGGCTGGAACCGCAGCAAGGCCAGCCGCATTTTGAAAATCAGCTACAAGGCGTTGTTGTACAAGATCAAAGACCTCAACATTATCATCCCCCACTGACGGGCGGTTTCGTAAAACGTTCGATATCTGCGTTACGCTCCCCCCTCGTCGCTGCGGCGCACTTAAGTACGCCTCACTCCTCACGGCTCGCAAGCCTTGATCTCGGACGTTTTACGAAACCGCCCAATATGGGTAAACTTCGACGTCATTGCAGCGTGCCAGCCCTTTTCGCACCCTTCGGCCATCGCGATAGCGGTATTCCTCCGAATTGGCATGCCTTGATCTCAATCGAAAATATAGAAATTTGAAGGCCATCCGACAGTTTTGTAACTTCAAGGCCGCATCAACATTTGGCCACAGATGAACACGGATAAACACTTAAAAATTTTAAACAAAATTAAACAAAAATACATATTACCATGAAGAGCATGAAGTTCATGAAGAAATCAATTTGTCAGTGACAAATTGATTAAACAAAGTTCGTTTTTGAAGTTTCCTTCATGCTCTCTATGTCCTTCATGGTGAAAATATTATTGTTGGCCACAGATCAACACAGATAAACACAGATCGAAATTTGTTGTCTATCAAAACAAGTTTTTTCTTCGTGAGCTTCGTGTCCTTCGTGGTAAAATTTTTTCTTTTTGTGTCTTTTAACTTCAAGCTCTTCATGTCCTTCATGGTGAAAATCTATGTTTTTACTGGTCGGGATACTCACTCCCCGGCGTTCCCGGCGGTTCATCCGAAACCGGCTCAATCCTTTCCGAGATGATCGTCAGCAGCCGGATGATTTCCCTGTTCTGGTCGATAATTTCATCGTATTTGTCGGCCAGTTCCCCCTGCCTGGAAAGCATTTCCTGGTTCTGTTGGTAAATCAGCCCCATGGACCGGGCGGTGTACAAAGACCCCAGGGCGGCTTGTCGGGTAGGGTAGTCTGTGCCGACAGAACTGTTGGGGGCCGGTATCAGTGCTTCGTATTCATCCCCCAGCGATTGAATGAGCTCCTCCATGGGGTCTGCCGATACGTATACGGCGCTCGCCAGAATTGCCATGATCAACATAACAAGCATAACTCGTTTCATATCGACTCCTATTGTTTCGGAACAAAGACGAAGGTCCAGTCCGCATAGGTCTGGGCCTGTTCAAATTCGCTGTAGTCTTTGGGGAAATTGCCGGTCTTCAGTGGCGTTCCTTCGTGCGCAGTGTGCACGCCCTTCAGCCTCTGGGAGGCATCCATGATATACACCCAATCCTTCCCGCGGTTCATGGGGTCTGTGTACCACTTGCGCAGATGGCGTTTAACGCCTGGATAGCGGGGATCTTTCAGAAGATCGCTGAATTGGCGGGGGTAGGTTTTGTTTTGCCCGCCGGGGGGGGTGTTGTAGTACGACGCGATGGCTTGCCGGATCCGGTCGCCGCGGTAGAGCAATTCCGCTTCAAGCTCCCGTTTGACAATGGTGCTCCAATAGCGGCCGGTGCCGACCAAGGAGATGCTCATGACGGCTACCAGAATCAGCACTCCCAAATACGAAAACCCCGAGCGGTTGCGCCAGAGGGCCAATCTCGGCGTTGCAAGGCGCTGATCGTCACTGCGGCGTACCAAACTGTGTACGCTGCCTGCGGCACCCGCGATAACGGTATTTCTCGAGACTTGTGCGCCTTGACCTTGGCGCTCTCGCAAAATCGATCGTTTGAGCATAAAATAAAATGATTTCAGATTTTTGTGGCGCATTTTGTTGCTGCGGCTATTATAGGCTTTAGGTGGATAGGCCGTAATCGGCAGGGAACTGCGGAGAGAAATTTGACGGCTTTGTAAAATGTTCAAGATCAAGGCGTGCAAATAGCTTTTAATGAAGCGTACCTTTGTACGCTGGAATGAAAAGATATGCCGCACAACGCAGATATTGGGCATTTTACAAAACCGTCACCATTCGTTGTAGGGCGTTCCATCGAGACTAACCTTGTTGCTGCCGCTGTGAACATCATAAATATTGCCCTCGGCAAACCCTTCCGGCGGGATGGTAACCCAGGTGTCGGACCGGCCGGTAAGGGGGTCCATGGGGGTCTGACGGATATATTTTTCCGTTTCGAGGTCCTGCAGGCTACCCGGATAGCGCCCGTGGTCGGCAAAATACTGGTCGATGGTATCCCGCATGATGAAGAGCGAGCGGCGCAGGTTGGTTTCCTTGGCTCTCACCAGTTGTTTCTGGAAACTGGGCAGGGCCATGGTCGCCAGGATGCTGATGATGGAGATCACGATCATCATCTCGATCAGGGTGTAGCCCTGCCGGTCCTTAAGCCATGTTATTGATCTTTGGTATTTATTTGCACGTTTGTGCATTGGTAAAAACCCTTAAATAGCCACAGATTAACACAGAAAAACACAGATTTAATAATCTTTGACCAAATGTTTTCTTTATCAGTGCAATCAGTGTTGATCTGTGGCCAATTATTTTTTACCAGTCCCGGTAATAGGTTTCGTCCAGGGCCTGCTCTTCGCTTGTTGTGTAAACGTCATAGACGTCCTGGCCGCCCCACATATCACTGTCAGGTGAATCGGCATAGGAGCGCAGTCCCCATTCGCCGTCTTCGGTCATAGGGTCTTTGGGAATCCGGCGCAGGAACTTGTATTTTATCGGGTCGGGGTCGTTGCTGTCGACGCCTTCCACCAGAATTTCCAATGTCGCGGGATAGCCGGTACCGTCCAATTCCATGGCAATGCGCCCATCGTCCACCATTTTTTTGTAGTCATCGATGGCCTTGCGGATGACCCGCAGGTTCTGGCGCAGTTCGATTTCCTTGGAGCGCTTGTACGTCATGTAAGACAGAGGTAGTATGCCGCTTACGAGGATCGTCAGGATCCCCATGGCGACAATGAGTTCGATCAATGTAACGCCTGCCATCTTGTGGCGGACATTACATAATGTCAGCTTCCGGCAGCCCATTGGCGGTCTACCACATGGATATCTCGGGTAAATTCACGTCGTTCGCGCAGTTGGTTGCAGATATTGCCGGCCTGCTCTTTGTCTTCATAGCGGCCAACAAAAATGCGGTGAAATAATCCCTTCTGGGGGATTTGGGCGGGGATCATGAAGCACTCATAGTTCAGTGCCGTCAGTTGGCGGGCACGTTTTTCAGCTTCCAGACGATCGAGGTAGGACCCCACGTGAATGCTGTAGCGCGCAGTACCGGGCCAGCCTTTTCCAAAGGTTCTTTCAGTGTTGACGACTTTTGTTGCCGGATCTGGTTGAGGTTCGGGCGGTGTGATAGCGGTGGGTGCCGCAGGGAAATCCGGGGCGGCTTCGCTCAGAGGCGGTGGCGGCGGTGTATTTTCAACCGTAGGGGGGGCTGCTTCGGGTTCGAGTGTCGGCATGAATTCGCGGATGCCCTCTTCGGGCGTTTCCTGGTAAATTGGTTCATTCGTGCTTCCGTAAGGTGCTTCAAGTGACCAGCGGTCTTCACTGCCGGACCAGATTTCAGTGGCGTCCATGCTGGGGATTTCCTGGCTGCGAATGACCACCGGCGTTATAATCATCAAGACATCTCTCTTCGTGCCCTGTTCATCCCGGTTGGTGAACAAGCTGCCAATCGCGGGGAAATCGCCAATTCCAGGAATTTTTCGAATTGTGTTGCGTTCGTCGTCTTGGATCATACCGCCAATGATGATTGTTTCGCTGTCCCGCAGGGTCAGCACGCTTTGGGCGGTGCGGGTGCGAATGGGGATCTGTGGGTTACTAGGGTCAGTGCTTATGTTTTCGCCCAGAGCGCTGACTTCCAGCAGGAGTTTGAGGGTCACCTCATCATTTATGTTGATGACCGGCAAGACCTCCATTTTGACGCCCACATCGGTGTATTGGAAGTCTTGCGTCGTATCCCCGGTATTGGAGTCGATCCGCCGGTTGACGATCAGTGGAACCCGTTCTCCCAACAAAATCGTGGCCTTTTCGGCGTTTTTCACCCTTATCTTCGGTTTGGCGAGAATACGGGTGTCACCATCCTGTTTCAAGAGATTGAGGGTCGCCGAAGGCGTCGACAGGATGATATTTTTATCGGAGATGCGCTTGAGGGCGTATAGGGAAATGTTACTGACGAAATCTGTATCTTCGCTGACGTCATCGCTGGTTTCGCCGATGCCGAAGGTGAGACTTTCGGAAAAAGTCAGACCAATGTTTTCTTGTAACGAGCGGGTGACTTCCAAAAACTCGACGTCCAACAGCACCTCGGCCGGCGAGCCGTCATTGGCCTGGAGGATCTTGCCGGCAATCTGGATCACCTCCCGGCTTCCCCGAATGACCACGGCGTTCATATTTTCGTTGGCAATAATGTCCTTGCTTTTGAGAATTTTGGACAACAGCCCCACCGCCTGTTTGGCCTCCAGGTTGGACAGATAAAAGGTCTTGATCTGCAGATCCTCGTATTCTTTGGCTTTCTGGGGGCTGTCAGGATAGATGATCATGGTCTTGTCGTTTACCGACACCGAGTTCAAATCATTGGAACGCAGCAGGACGTCCACAAAGCGATCGAAGGAGACGTCCGTCATGAACATGGTCACCTTGTTGTTCTGAACTTCCTTGTCGAATATGAAATTAATTCCTGACAACTTGGTCAAGACCTCGAAAACGTTGATGATGGGGGTGTTTTTAAACTTGAACGACACCGGCGTGTTGGATTCTCCGTTGAGTTTGTAGGTTCCGGTGTCGACCTCTTTTTTCCGGTAATAGCTCAGGGCCTTGCGCGCCGGTTCGAAGTCCGGATCGAGAGCAACTGCTTTTTCAAAGGCCTGCCGCGCCGGGATGAATTTTTCTGTTTTAAGATGATTTTGTCCCTGTTTGAAGTGGTGGCGGGCATCCATGCGGCGCCGGGTGATTTCTTCGAGTTCGGCGGCTTTGACATTGGCGGGGTTCATGGCCATGCTGATGCGAAATTCGTTGATCGCTTCGTTGAACAATTCCTGCGCCAGGTAGGATTCGCCCTTGACCAGGTGCATGCGTGACGACTCAAATTTCGAGCGCTTCAGCATCAGGTTGATCTCGGTGTTTTCCGGATCTTCGTCATGAGCTTTCTGAAAAAAACGGACGCTGTTGTCCCATTCGCCGGCGGCCGCATATTTGTGGCCCTGACGAAGATATTTGTAAGTATCGGTCGCGCAGCTGCCGGCCAGCATCATCGCCAGCAAGAGGGCTATCAGGCAACCATAGCGCTGCAGCTTTTGGGGTTGGCTATTTTTCAGCATGACGGTTTGTCCAAAACGTTATCGATGACAAAATTCATAGTAATTTCTATAGCATGAAATTATATGGAACTCCAGACAGGCATCATAGTTCGTCAAAATCGATTTTTAGGGGTGTTGATAGGCCTTTCGCCGAAATAGTGGCCGATTTTTCAGTTACTTCGGTGATGTCGTATTTGCCGTCGATGCGATCTCCCCGGCTGGCCACCAGGACCTGTTTGCCTCTTTGGAGGAAAAGGTAGATGGTGTCGCCGTGGCGATAGGATCCAAAGGTTTTAAAGCGTTGAAAATGCTCCTGGATTTTTTCGCGATCGCTTTTGGGCCTTGCCTCTGGAGCTTGAGGCGCGGGTTTGTCCTCCCCTGCGGGTTTGGGCACGCTGGGCGGCCTGAAAGGGTCGCGTTGGATGGAAACGGTTTTTTGGGGCGGCGACCGCAGAAGATCCAGTCGGACCTCAGCCTGATGGGGGGCGGCGCCGGCATCCTTGGCGGGTGCAACCTTGGTTGCGCGGGTATAGGTCAGCCGGTCGACAGTTTCCTGTTCAAATGGATTCGTCAGGCGGTAGGCCAGCGCAATGGCAAGTATGACGAGCAGGCCCAGCAATATTTTCTGTTTCTGGTTCATGCTATTTATTGTTCGTTGCGGAAATAGGCTGCTAGTTCAAGGTCCATTTCCAGTGGTTTGTCGCCGTCGGGCTGCCGGAATTCAAGCTGGTGAATGCAGATCAGTCCCGGCAGGGCCTGCAATTCACCGATGAAGCGTTTGAAATCGGCGTATTGCCCGGATGTGCGAAACGTTGTCGCGAAACGGACGAGGTTTTCATCTTTGACCGGTTCAGCGCGAAACGATAAATCTTCGGATGCCAGCCCATAGCGGCTTAGAATCTGTTTTAGCTGCTGGATACGCTCCGGGAATTCGATTTTACCCGGCAGATCCTGTTCGAAGTCACGCCAGGTCTGTGCCATGGACTGATACTGGTCGACGGCCGCCTGTTGTTTGCGCTGTTCCGAAACCTGTTTGCGCACCACCTGAAATTGATTTTGAAGCTGTCCGGTCTTGCGGGTTGCCGATGAGATGAAAAAAAAATAAAAAAGGACGTTAACCACCAGCAAAACGCCGCAGACAATCCAGAAACGGCGGTAGGATTTCAGGATATCAAGCAGCCGTCCCCGTGATTTCATGGCTTACCTTTTCCGGTTGTTGCCGATAACAGTGTCATCCAAAGCTCGCCGTGGCTTTCTTCAGGAAAAACCGCCTTGAGATTCAATCCGCAAATCATCTCGAACTGCATGGCACCATTGCCGGCGGTTCCCTTCCTTTGTGCAGACCCAGTGCCGAAATCCATATTTTCAAGCACGACCGACTGAAAAAAGACGGATTTCCCCAGGGCATCCTGAAAGCGCGTCAGCGGTTCAACAGAGGGCGTATGGCCGCTGATGCGGATGGTTTTCAGATCTGCCGCAGGAAGAAAACGATCCAGAATGACTTGAGGCGGCATTGTTTTTTCTAATTCGTCCAGAATATCGATCCAGGGGAAAATGTCCAGTGCGATGAGATAGTTGGCCTGCCGGCTGCTTTTCTGCAAGGCAAGTGCCGCTTCGGGCTTGAAGGGGGGCTCGTCACCTTGGGAGGCGGACAAGGCGCCGGCCTGCTGCTGAAGTTCGCTGATTTTAGTCTGGTAGCGGGAACGCTCGCTATACTTTGAGATCCACTGGATGCCGTTGATCAAAGTGAAGGCCGCCAACAAAAGCGCGACACTACCCAAAACCGCATAGATGATGCGGCGATCCACGTGGTCGTGGGTGGTTAAGTTAATCTGGTTGAATTCCATGGTTCCCCAGTAGACGGATCCGTAAAACGCCCGATATCGGCGTTACGCGTATCCCTCGTTACTGCGGCGTACTATATATGTACGCCTCGCTCCTCGGGATCCGCAAGCCTTGATCTCGAACGTTTTACGAATCCGTCTGGAATGTGTCGACAAAAATTTCAATCGTTGCTGCCGATTCAAAATTGACGTAAATTTGCAATACTTCATCATGAGAGGCCTGTTATTTTACCAAACTTTGTGCGGCTCCGATGGCCGACGCGAAGGACGACAGCTTCAACCGTTCCAGAGGATGCGACAGGTCGAAATCGGATTCGATCAATTCCCCTTCGTCCAGGATATTGAGCTTGATGTCGATCAGATTGCCCAACACTTCCTTGAGTTCGACATGATACCCTACCTGGCTGCCGACGCTCAGGCGTTCGATGCGTTTTCCCGGGTTGGACTCCAGGTAATGCTGCATGGTCAGATCCACGTCCTGGAAGAATTGCAGATCGGAAAATCCGCGCTTGACCCCGTGGAAAAATGTCAGTTGCTCGTTTTCAAATACCAGAAAACTGAAATAATTGTCGAAGAGCCCTAAAAAAGCATGGGTTCCCTTGCGTGGCAGGCCGGGAGAGAAAAAATTGAACAGGTTGATGCCGGCCGGCCGGATCACACGCACATCAACAGTCAATTTGGCCAGAAGATCTTCGTATTGCCGGATGACATCCCGCATGGCGATCGTTACCAAAAGCTGTTTCGCACCGGAAACATCGCCACCAATCGCCTGGTAGGCGATTTTGGTATTTTCAATCGGGAAATGAAATGATTTTTCCAGGCTCCAGGAAATCAACTTTTCCGTTTCCGCCTTGGATTCCGGCAGTTTGGGGTATTCTCGAATGAGAATCCGCACGATCTCACTGGGTAGTGACAGCGCTACCGTGCGCCCGGCGCCCTCGAATTCACTCATCAGCCGTTGAACCGCCTCCAGAAAAAGATTTGGATCAACGATGTTAAGACTTTTGAAAGCGGGTTTGATGGTCCCTTCCGG
Source organism: Desulfobacteraceae bacterium (assembly GCA_014237395.1). GTDB lineage: Bacteria > Desulfobacterota > Desulfobacteria > Desulfobacterales > UBA5852 > JABZFP01. The sequence continues at coordinate 54,464 of JABZFP010000007.1, forward strand.
CAGGGGCATGCTGGCACTTTTTACCAACCGCCATTGTTTGCCGGATCTCTCCAACAAGGCCATCCGCAGCGCGTTCGGGGCGATTTCCATACCGGTGAAACGTTTGGTAAAGGTAAACTTCATCAACCGTCCACCTCGACAAAGGTGACCCGGTTGGCCTCCCGGAGGGTGGTGATTCCGTTAAAAACTTCCTGCAGGGCGGCGCGCCGCAGGAAAACGGTCCCGGATTCGCGGGCTTTCTGCTTGATGGCCGTAATGCGCGAGCGCGACATGAAGAGCTCCCGCATTTCATCATCCATCTCCATGATTTCAATAACCGCCTTGCGGCCCCGGTATCCGGTTCCCTGGCAGCGTTCGCACCCTTTGGCCGCGTAAAAAGTGTAGCCTTTGACCAGTTTGGGCGTCAGCCCGGATTCCATGAGCTCCGCTTCATCGGGCCGGTGGGCGGTCTTGCACTCGCACAGGGTTCGAATCAGGCGCTGCGAGGCAATGCAGTTGAGAGCCGCCATCAGGTTTTCGGTCTGGATGCCCATGTGCATGAATCGGTTGATGACATCAAAGGACCGATTGGCATGCACCGTGGTAAACACCATGTGGCCGGTGAGGGCGGATTGCAAGGCAATCTGGGCGGTTTCGGGGTCACGGATCTCACCCACCAGAATCTTGTCGGGGTCGTGCCGCAAGATCGAACGCAGCCCCTTGGCAAAGGTCAACCCCTTTTTCTCGTTGACGGGAATCTGGACGATTCCTTCCAACTGGTATTCGACCGGATCCTCGATGGTGATGATCTTGGTGTCTTTGCTGTTGATTTCGGACAGGGCCCCATAGAGGGTCGTGGTCTTTCCGCTGCCGGTGGGGCCCGTCATCAAAAACATGCCGTAGGGGGCATGGATCATGCGGCGGATGCGCAGCAATTCGTACTCGGCAAACCCGATGCTGTCGAGTTGGAAGGTGCCCTGGCGGCCGGCGATACTCTCCCGGTCAAGGATACGGATGACCGCATCTTCGCCGAAAATGGTCGGCAGGATGGAGATCCGGAAATCAATATAGCGGTCCGACACGTTCAGTTTGAAGCGTCCGTCCTGGGGGATGCGTTTTTCCGAGATATCGAGCTCGGACATCACCTTGATGCGCGAAATGATGGGGCTCTGATGCTTGGCATCGATGGGATTGGTGGCCTGGTGCAGCATGCCGTTGATCCGATAGCGGATAATGATGCCCTTGCTGGTGGTTTCGATGTGAATATCGCTGGCCCGCTTATTGATGGCATCCAGGATGGTGGAATCCACCAGTTTGACAATGGGGCTTTCCTCGGTGGACACTTTTTCGGCACTGAGGATGTATTCCCCCTGGTCGGACTCCTTGACCACCGACAGGCGCATGTCGTCCGACGAGCTGTCGATCATGTTGCGGGACGTCTTGATCCGGCTGATCGCCTTTTTAATGTTGTGTTCGCTGGCGACGACGGCCGAAACCTCCAGGTCCGTCAGCATTTCGAGCTCATCCACAAGCTTGAGCAGGTTCTTGGGTTCGGCCATGGCAATGGTGAGCTGTTCGCCGGATTTCCGGTAGGGGACGAATTTGTAGCGCGCCATCAAATCCACGGGCACCAGCTTGGACAGTTTCTCCGGGATAACCCCGTCCAGCTTGACATATCGGTAGGAGAACTGGGCTGCCATGATCTGGGCAAGATCTTCCTGGTCGATCAGGCCTTCCTCGAGACATAGCTGTCCGATCATCTGCTTGGAAATGTTTTTCTTCGACAGGATATACTTCAAGTCTTCCTGGGTCATGAAGCCGAGCTTCAGGGCCCAGTCGCCGAAGCGAAGCTGGCGGTAGGCTTTAGGTGGCATTGTTTCCCATGTTGACGGTTCCGCTAAATGCCCAATCTCAGCGTTATGCGGCATGCTTCATAACTGCGGCGTACAAAAGCACGCCTCGCTTTTCAGCATTTGCACGCCTTGACCTTGGGCATTTATCGAAACCTCATATTAAGGCTTTCAAATCGCCATATATATGATGGTTGGTGTTGGTTATTCCCGCAAAATAAAATCGTCGAATAACGTATCGTAATGTTAGTGCCAGGTTATTCTAAGCGTGACCTATAGCATGCCTTGTCGTTTTCTTCATGATCTTCATGTGCTTCATGGTAATAATAATTCTTTGTTTTTCCCCTATTGTATTGTGCCGGCCAGTTGAAAAATTGGCATATACATGGCCAGCACGATAAAGCCGATCAGCAGCCCCATGATAATCATCAGTGCCGGCTCGATGGTCGACGAGATAACGGTCAGTTTGACGTCGACTTCATCATCGTAGAAATCAGCGGCATCCAATAGCACTTGTTCCAACTCGCCGCCACTTTCCCCCGCGGCGATCATGCGTATGGCCAGGTGGGGGAAGGCTTCCGTCTCGTCAAGTGCTTCGGAAAAGCCCAACCCCTCGGTGATGCGGCGCACTACCTGGATGAGCTTGTTCCTGAGAAACAGATTGTTCAGGGTGCCGGAGGCGATGCGCACGGATTCAATCAGCGGCGCTCCAGCGGTCAGCACCATCGCGACGGTGCGCAGAAAAAGGGCGGTGGCGTAGCTGATGTAAAGGCGCCCTATATAGGGTACTTTGATGAGCCACTGATCCATGTATATTCGCAGGGTCTCCTGGCGGGCAGCGTGCGCCCATCCGGCCGTCATCAGGATGGCAAGGAGTGCCAGGTATATAAAATTGTTTTTGATGCCGTTGCTGACATTGATCAGCACCATGGTGATGGTCGGCAGCTGGGTGCCGCTCTCGAAATAGGTTTTTGTAAAAGCCGGCACGACATAGATCAGCAATAAAAACAAGACCGCGACGGAGGCCGTCACCAGAATCAGGGGATACACCGAGGCGGAAATCAATTTGCGCCGCAGGGCCATCATCTGTTTTAAATAGGCTACGTGTTTGATGAGCGCTTCCGGTATGTTGCCGCTTTTTTCGCCGGCCTGCAGAGAGGAGATATACAGGTTGGAAAAAATGCGGGGGTATTTGGCAAACGCATCGGAAAGGGACTCGCCGGTGGACACATCGTAACGGACTTGCTGCAGGATATTGTTCAGCTCGGAAGGTTCGCTCTTCTCGATAATGGCGTCCAGCGCAGCGACAATGGGCATTCCGGTACGAATCAGGACCGCAAATTCCTTATTGAATGAGAAAAAATCGCGAATCTTGAATTTTTTGGAACGGGGTTCTCCTCCCAGCGGCAACCGCAAACGATCTTCCCGCCGGATGCGATAAACGAAGTGACCGTCTTTTTCCAGGCGCCATTGAAGATCGTCCCGCGAGTCGGCGGCAATCGTTTTTTTGACGTAATTCCCATCGGGCGTCATGTATTTACATCGGTAGGACGGCATTTCGCACGAAATCTTCCGGATGTGGCAGTCTTTGACCGCGGAAAAGTTGCCGATTCACGTTATGATGGTTTCGTAAAAGTTATGAAGCCGTCACTCCTGCGAAGGCGGGAGTCCAGAACTCATTGAAATAACTGGATCCCCGCATGCGCAGGGATGATGAAAGGATTATTTCGGCGACTTTTTACGAACTTATCAAACTTAAAGTACAAAAAAACGGGGAAGTCAATATTTTACAATTATTTCTGGAGGTTTGGGGCCGGTTGGCGGCAATGCTTCACTTGGTGGGGGCGGGGAAAAGGGATCGAACCAACGGCGTGATAGCCCTTTTAGGTCTCCCCTTGGGGGCCCCGTAAGCTTTCAACGCTGAGGGGGGATGCTCGCTTGGCCACTCGCGATCCTTTGGTGTCTATCGTATCAGACTCACGCGCAATCCGACAGCGATGATTCGCCCCCATGCACCTTTTCAAGTAACCAGACGCTACCGGAGCTCAAATTTGGAGATAAGGCGGGAAAGATAGGTGCGCTGGATGCCCATGATTTTGGCCGCCTGGCTGCGGTTGCCGTTGGTGTGTTCGAGATTGAGGGTGATAAATTCTTTCTTGAATCGATTCAGGGCATCTTTCAAGGTGAGGCCGACCTCCAGGCCTGAATCGCAGCTCTGGGAATTAAAAATCGGCAGGTCTTCCGGTCGAATTTTTTTATCGTCGCCCATGACGACCGCGCGTTCGATGGCGTTGCGGAGCTCCCGGATATTGCCCGGCCAGTCGTATTTGCGCATGCGCTGAACCGCTTCGTCGGACAGAACGAGATTGGGCAGGCCGCGTTCACGCCGAAACTCATCCATAAAATACTCCGCCAGCATGGGGATATCTTCCTTGCGTTCCCGCAGGGCCGGCATTTGGATGCTGACGATGTTCAGCCGGTAGTAAAGATCTTCCCGAAAGCGGCCTTCCTTGACTTCGTTGGCGATATCCCGGTTGGTAGCGGACAGCACCCGGACGTCTACCGATATGGAGTCGTTGCCACCCACACGGTAAAAGACGCCTTCCTGAAGGACACGCAGGAGCTTGGCCTGCATGCCGGCACTCATTTCGCCGATCTCATCTAAAAATAGCGTGCCGCCGTCCGCTAGCTCGAATTTGCCGATTTTTCGTTTAAGCGCTCCGGTAAAGGCCCCTTTTTCATAGCCGAAAAGTTCGGCCTCCAGCAAAGTTTCTTGCAAGGCCGCGCAGTTGAGAACCACCAGGGGACCGTCCTTGCGCGGGCTGGAGCGGTGAATCAGATGCGCCAACAGTTCCTTGCCGGTGCCGCTTTCGCCTAAGATCAGGGTGCTGGCACTGGAATTGGCCACTTTCAGGGCTTCGGTCGTAATGCGCTTGAGGGTTTGACTTTTACCGACAATCTGGTGTTTGGCGGCCAGTTCTTCCCGCAGGTCTCGGTATTCCTGGCTCACTTTTTCAAACCGTTTGGCATTCTGGATGGCCCGGGCGGCCACATCCGAGAAAACCGAGAGATCCCGCAGATCGCTTTCGGTCAGCGGACGGCCGTCGGTTTTGTCGATGACTTCCAGGACGCCGATAATCTGTCCTTCGATCTGCATGGGGACGCAGGCGATGGACTGGGTGTCCAGACGCAGGCTGTGGCTGATGGAACTGTCCCACAGGGGGTCCTTTGTTACATTGCTGATCAGGAGCGGTTCACCGGTTTCAGCCACGTGGCCGGCAATGCCCTGCCCCAGGTTGATGGTAAAGGATTTGACTTCTTGTTTCTTTTCGCCGGTGGCGGCTTTGAAAACCAGTTTTTTGGTCCGGCGATTCAGCAGCAGGATCGAGCCGGCTTTGGCATTCAGAATGCCGGCGGCGGTTTCCAGGACTAGTTCCAACAACTTTTCAAGATCCTGGGATGATGAAACCCAACTGGCGATTTCATGCAGCCTTTCCACAAGGCTTTCAGTGGGGGGCGTGCGTTCTGTCATTATTTAGTGGTCCTTAAGGGGTTGTTGCCCGCGTTTCAGTGGTCGTTCTATCCGAAGCCCTTCACCGCTGGAGATGATTTTGGCGTATGATCAGCGATGTGGGTTGTAATTTCTTTCATCTGTTAACTATCGGTTAAGAACGCCAAAAGCATTAGCGTCCGATAGGGAATACAGCCGTCACGACTGTCCAGCAACCTCATCTCGGCATGCTTTGCATAGGGGATGGTTCCTCTTACCAGAATGACCATTGCTCTGTTTGTAAGACATAAATCCCCAGCAACAGGTTTGTCACGGTATGCGCCAGAATCGGTGAAAATAGATTGCGTGAACGGCACAGCAATGCGCCGTAAACGATTCCGGCAATGATGCCCGGCAACCAGCGATGATGTTCAAACCCGAACGCGACGGCCGTAATAACAAAGGCGTACCAACTGAATTGCCCCAGCGGCACTGATTTAAAGCGCGATGCCACAAGGAAGCGCATGACAAAGGAGCGCCAGAACAGCTCCTCCATCAAGGGAACGACTATTGCTGCGCCGAAAAGCCGGATACTGATGATGCCGGACACGTTCCAGGGTCCGGCAACGGCATAAGGATCAAAAGATGAGTGGCCGATTTGCGGATATCGCCCTTCAAGCCCGATCCATACAATAAAGACGCCGATGCCTGCGGCCACCGCACGCCAATCCCAAGCCCATTGAATTTCCTGGCGCATCATCGGCCAAAAGATGGCCAGGATGGCGGCCGTGGTAAGTGTTTTTGCAGTATAGCCCACGCCTGCGCCGATGGGCATCATGGGCAGCAGGGTCGTCAGGACGGCAAACACGCCAAAGGGCGCAACATAGGGCAGCCAGGGCCAAACTGTCGAAATATCGGAAATCGATCGCGAAGGTGGTGGCGCTATCCGGCTCAAGTTGATTCCTGGTCAGGTTGTCGTGGGATAAGCATGCCGATGCCAATTGGGCAAACAGAAACGGATTGTAACGGACGCATCCATCATATTCTCAAACCAGCGTGTAAAATAGCCTCTTTTTTTTATCTGTATAAAATAGTACACTCTTATATGGATTGCAACCTCGTTTAATCCATGGGACAATATGATACACAATAGTAAATGGTGATCCACGCCGTCCTTCATTTTTGGTTGGACATTGTCGTGGCATCCAACTCTATCTCAGGGGAGGATCATGAGACGCTTTCGATGGTTGCTGCTGACGGTTGTTTTTAGCCTTGTTTTTTGCCTGGCGTGTGCTTCCGACGAGGAAAAGATTCAGCGTTATCTCACCAGCGGCGACAGTTATTTTGCCCAGGAGGAGTATCGCAGTGCGGAAATCGAGTTTAAAAATGCAATCCAAATCGATCCCAATCGCGTAGAGGCACATCTCAAGCTAGGGGAAACCTACCTCAAGCTAGGCAATGCCAGAGGGGCTTTCGGCGAGTTCAGCACGGCGGCCAAGATCGCTCCGGACAATCTGGATACCCAGTTGAAACTGGCGACCTTCCTTTTTTTGGGGCAGCAAATGGCGCCGGCGCGTGAAAAGGTGGATCTGGTTCTTGCCACGGAACCTGACAATGTCGAGGCCTTGCTGCTTCGCGCCGGGCTGGATGAACGCGAAGAACGGTTTGACGAGGCGTTGGCCACTTATGAAAAAGTACGCCGAATCGATACCCAGCGTGTCGGGGCCTATCTGGGAGCGGCACGCGTTCAGCTCCGTGCGGGGCGCCCGGAGGACGCCGAAGCGACATTGATCGAAGCCGGGCAGGTCTCTCCGGAGGGGTTGGAGGCGCCCATGGCGCTTTTTCGCTTTTATGCCGGTCAGGGCCAACTGCAGAAAGCCGATGCCGTGATCGAAAAGGTCATCGCCGACCATCCCGACAACGAGGGATTGTTGATCGTGCAGGCCAATTTTCTGGCCCGCCAGAACCGGCTCGAGGCGGCCGAAGCGGCCCTCAAGCAAGCCGTGGCGGTGGCCCCTGACAGCCCTCGGCCCTATCTGACGCTGGCCGCGTTCTATGAAGCCAACAACGCATCGGACCAGGCCCTGGCAACCTACCGGGAGGCGCTGACCGTTAACCCGGATGACCCCCAGATCAAGGTTCGCCTGGCACGGTTCTATTTGAATTCCGGCCAGATCGACGAGGCCCAGACCCAGCTCGATGCCCTGTTGGAGGAGCGGCCGGACTATGCGCCGGCCAAAATGCTCAAGGCCGAACTCTTGACAGCCCGGCAGCAGTTTGCCGAGGCCATTGTCCTGCTGGACCAGTTGATCGCGGATGAGCCGCAAGCGGCCCGGGCGCACTATTTCAAAGGACTGGCCCATGTGGGCCAGGGCGAACGCCAGACGGCGCAGACCGCCTTGACCAAAGCCATTGAACTTGCGCCCCGCGATGCCCGGGCCCGTATGCTCATGGCGGAGATTTACATGGGGGATCGGCAGTTCGACCTGGCCATAAAGGAGGCCCAGGCGGCGCTGGAAATCGCGCCGCACAGCTACCGGGCCAAACTGATCATGGGGAATGCCTTCATGTTGAAGCGCGATCTTGATGCGGCCGGCAAATGGTACGGTGACCTGGTGGCCTCCGAACCTGAAAACCCGGTCGGCTACTACCGAATGGGCTTGCTCAGTCGCGCAAAACAGGACAATGTGGCCGCGCTGCAGTATTTCGATCGTGCGGCCGCCATCGATCCCCTGATGGTGGATGCCACGCGGCAGACCGTTCTTCTCCTGGGATCCGAAAAGCGCTACGAGGAGGCCTTGGCGCGCTGCCGGGCGCAGATGAAAGCCGTCGGCGAGGACAAACCGGCCCAGGCCGTGCTCAGCAGTCTGGCCGGCGATCTGCTTCAGGCCCAGGGGCGGGCAACCGAGGCCGAAGCGGCCTATCAACATGCCCTGACATTGGATCCCGATTTCATGCGCCCTTATTTCGCTTTGGCCCGCATGCACCTGCGCAGCAACAATGCCGCGCAAGCCATTGCCCAGTATGAGGCTGCGCTTCAACAAAATCCACGACAGCCCGGCATCCATACCATCCTGGGAACGTTGTACGACCAGCAGAACCAGCCACAGGAATCCGAAGCGCAATACCGGAAGGCGCTGGCCATCGATCCGGAATTTGCGCCGGCCGCCAACAATCTGGCCTATCTTCTGGCCACCAAGGAACAAAACCTGGACGAGGCGCTGACTTATGCGCGGGTGGCCAAAGCCAAATATCCGGACGATCCCGGCGTCATGGATACCCTGGGTCTGGTCTATCTGAAAAAAGGGCTGATCGACAGTGCCGTCAGCGAGCTCAAAGACAGCGCCGCCAAGTTGGGAGACAACCCGACCGTACGCTATCACTTGGGCTTGGCGTACCATTTACAGGGGAATGCGGACCTTGCACGGCAGGAACTGAGCGCCGCGCTGGATTTGAACAAACCATTTCCAGAAAAAGAAGATGCGCAGCAACTCCTCGCGGAACTGTAATTGGCTGACCGATGAGATTTCTATCATTCAAAGCGCTGTTCGTGCTGGTGATGCTGCCACCTATTTTATACGTGGCCTCGCTTCAGGGACTCGAGGGGTACCTCGAACATCATTATCGCAGCGCGCTTGCCAATCGGATACCGGGTGACACCCAGGCGCTTCTGAGCGGACGGATCCGTTTGGTCGATCAACTTCAGACCATCGTCGAGACGTTGCGTACCGAGGCGGTTTTTCACCATCGTGGCGTAGTGCTGGCGGTGACCATCCGGACCCAGACCGGGCGTCGGCTTTATCCCCCCGCCTTCAGCGATGACAGCGCCGCCGAACCGGGCCTTGAAACGATGCAGGTGGCCAGCGAAAACTTCGCCTTGCTGAACGACGGGTTGGATGTAACACTGGATGTGACGCTTAGCCATAATACCGTGGTGGCCAATGCGGTCCTGGCGTCCTGTATCCTATTGGCACTGGGGGGCTTGGCGGTTCTCTATCGGCGGGGCGTGCGTGGTTACGAAGCGGAAGAAGCCCAGCGTCAAAAAGAACGGGATGCCATAAGGGCCCGTGAAGCGAAGCAGAAAGAGGCGCTGGCAGCTCTGACCGATCAAAAAAATGATTTGGCGGCCGAAATTGACACCATTCAATCGGATCTGCAAGCGGCCCAGGAGCGTGCCGCTCGCAACGAAGCCGATCTGTTTGATGAGGTCGAAACCCTCGAAGCGAAGTTGCAGCAGAATTTGAAACAGCAGGATCGGCAGCAGGCGCGGGTGCGGGAGCTGGAACATCAACTGGCCCAATTGGCACGGGAGCGGGAAGCCCTCAGTGTTCAGCAGGGAAAACTTGCCGGCGGGTTGCGCAAGCGCATGGATACGCTTTATAAGAATACCTCTTTTTCGGATCGTTCGTTGGCGGGTTTGGCGGAATTGCCCGAAACCCTGCAGATCAAAGCCGAAGAAGTCATTCATCAGCTGGATGCCCAGGCGGATGACGTGCCGATCAAACGGAAATTATTCCGGGGCAAAGGCAAGGAGACGGTTTTCGAAATCGTGTTCGCGCGCAAGGGACGCCTGTATTTTCGTCGGACCAAGACGCGCAAGGTGGACATTCTGGCGATCGGCACTAAGAATACCCAAGAGAAGGACTTACTCTATTTGGATCGGATCTGATGGACAGTCAGCCCCCTCCCTTCCCGGGGGCGTCTCTTCCAAAAACAACCCATGAGGATGAACGGTTAGCCATGTATCTCGAGCATTTCGGCCTGAAAGCCAAACCTTTTCAAATCAGCGCGGACCCGAAGTTCCTGTGGATGGGCAGCAAGCACAAGGAAGCGTTGGCCATCCTGAAATACGGTATATTCGACAACCGGGGATTCCTATTGCTGTCCGGTGACGTGGGAACGGGCAAGACCACCCTCATCCACGCCCTGACCCAGGACATCGGCAGCGACACGGTGGTTGCCACGGTGCCGGACCCCGGTTTGTCCCTGATGGATTTTTACCGCTATATCGCCAAGTCCTTTGGGATCAAGGAGCCCTTCGAAACCAAGCAGCAGTTCCTGGAGGTGTTCGAAACATTTCTGCTGCGCAATGAATCGTTGAATAAAAAGGTCCTCCTGATCATCGATGAAGCCCAGCGCCTGACATCCGACTTGCTGGAAGAAATCCGCCTGCTTTCCAATATCGAAAAAGATTACACCAAGCTGCTGAATATTTTTTTTGTGGGGCAGAACGAGTTCAACGACATTATTTTGAAGCAAAAAAACCGCCCCCTGCGCCAGCGGATCACGATCAATTACAACATCGATCCCCTGGAACAGCATGAAGTAATGGAATACATCAATTTTCGTTTGGGGGTGGCCGGGTGCGACGAGCCGTTGTTTACCGGTGATGCGGTGCGGGAGGTTTTCGCCTTTTCGGAAGGTTACCCACGGCTTATCAATATCGTCTGCGACCATGCCCTGCTGACCGGTTTCGTTCAGGGGGTGGCACGCATCACCGGCAGTATCGTGAGCGAGTGTGCCGAGGAATTGCGCATCCATTCCGTCACGCCGACCCCACCACCGCCGGAGCCGGCGGCATGGCCGCCGCAGGCCATGCCGGCCCCGACCGTCTATCCAACCCCGACACCCTCTCCGGAGAAAGATCGCGGGTTGTCTACCGCCCAGACCATGCTGGTGGTGATCATCGGGATTTTGTGTTTTGTGGCCGGATTGCTGGTGTTTTCCCTGCGCGACCGCCCGGCGCAACCCGAAGCCGCGACGCCCAAGGAGACCGGTGAGGCGGCTGCCGTGGCGGCGTCCGTCACCAAGGAAGATCCGCCGCCGGTGGCTGCGGCCGTCCGAATCCCCACCAACGAAGTCCCCGCAGAGTCCCCGGTCGATCCATCGCCGGCCCCGCCGCCGTTAGCCACCGCGACGACCGAGGTGCGAGATGCCGATCCGGATACCGCTGAAGCCCCCTGGATGAAGCCCGCGCCGGCCCCGCCGCCGGTGACACCTGTGGTGGAACCCACAGACCGGGAGGCCCCGGCCGTGGATATGGCGCTGACGACGGAGACCCTGCGGGTGAATTTCCAGATGGATTCCAATGAACTGACGCCGGAGGGCATGCAGGACCTCGATCGCGCCGCCTCACTGCTGAATGCCCGCGATGATATCAAGGCCAAGGTGACGGGATATACCGATGCGGTGGGCAATCTGCACTACAACCTCAAAGTTTCCGAGTTTCGCGCCAATATTGTGAAAATCTACCTTGTGGGCAAGGGCGTGAATGCGGAGCGCATCACATCGCTGGGGATGGGACCGGCCAATCCCCTTGACAGCAACGACACGCTCGAGGGCCGCCGCCGCAACCGCCGGGTTGAAATCGAATTTGAGACCGCAAGGGGCCAATCATTCCCCGACTGATGGAAGACAATGGGATCTAAAACGAAATTCAAAACGGATTACATGGTGCTCTCCGGGTTGCTCGTGGCGACCATTTTCTGGCTGATCGATTCCATCCTGCACATCTTTTTCTTCAATGAATTCGATATTATTCTCCAACTCATCGGCCCCAATCAATACAATATCGCCATCCGGATGATTGTCCTGTGTCTGTTTGTTCTATTCGGATCCCATGCCCAGTACACGATCAATGCCCGCAAGAAAGCCGAGCAGGAACTGGTGGATTACAAAAATTCACTGGAGGAGGCGGTCCGGCAGGGCACCTGCAAACTGCAGGAAATGAACGAGCAAATGCGCCAGGAAATTGCCGAGCGCAAGCGCATGGAATCGGCGGTGCGCGAGTCCGAGGAGAAATACCGTCTGCTGGTGGAAAATGCCAATGAAGCCATTTTTATCCTTCAGGACGATCAGGTCAAATTCACCAACCCCAAAGCCGACGAGATCATCACCCGCCTGTCCCTGGACCCCACGAAACCCGACCTGACCCGACTGATTCATGCCCAGGAGCGCGAAAAAGTCATCGAATGGTACCAGCGACGCCTCAAGGGGATGGAATTGCCCTATTCCTTCATGTTCCGCCTGGAAGGGCCGCGTTCGGTATCCATCTGGGTCGAACTTAATTCCATTCTCATCAAACTCAACGGGAAGCCGGCGACCCTCAACTTTATGCGGGATGTGACCCTGCAGAAAAAGTTGGAAGAACAGTTTTACCAATCCCAGAAAATGGAGTCGATCGGCACCCTGGCCGGGGGGATCGCCCACGATTTCAACAATCTGTTGATGGGCATCCAGGGCAATGTGAGCGTGATGAACTTGGAAGTGGGTGCGGCCGACCCCTTGCAGGAAAGCATCGATAGCATTGCCCGCTGTGTCAAAAGCGGCTCCCAGTTGACCAATCAGCTGCTGGCTTTCGCCCGGGGCGGCAAGTACGTTGTTACCCCCAGCAACTTGAATACGATTGTCCACAAAACCGCGGAAATTTTCGGACGAACCAAAAAGGAAATCGACCTTCATCCGGTGTTCGCCAAAGACATCTGGCCGGTGGAAGTCGACCCCAGCCAGATCGAGCAGGTTCTCATGAATCTGTATGTAAATGCCTGGCAGGCCATGCCCGAGGGTGGCGATCTGTATATCGAACTCGAAAACGTGCGCTTGGACGAGCATTATGCGCGCATCAAACCCTTCAACATCCGACCCGGGCGATTTGTCAAACTTTCGGTGACGGACACCGGCGTGGGGATGACCCCCGAAACCCAGAAGCGCATCTTCGAGCCCTTTTTTTCCACGAAGGAAAAGGGAATGGGCACCGGGTTGGGGCTGGCCTCGGCCTACGGCATCATCAAAAATCACAACGGGTTTATCAATTGCTACAGTGAACTCGGGCACGGCACGACCTTCAACGTCTATTTCCCGGTGTGCGAAGAGACGTATCCGCCCGAGGACAGTGGTGCCGACGGCGAACTGGTGGAGGGTGTGCCCGGGGGCGATGAAACCATCCTCTTTGTCGACGACGATGAAGAAATCATTACGGTGGGGCGCAAAATTCTGGCCAGCCTGGGTTACACGGTGCTTGTCGCCAGCGGCGGTCAGGCGGCGGTCGATCTTTTTATCGACCAGCAGGACCGTATCGCGCTGGTGATTCTTGATTACGTGATGCCGGGCATGGGGGGGCGTGAAGTATTCGAAGCCTTGAAGCAGATTCAGCCGGAAGTGAAGGTATTGCTCTCCAGCGGCTACAGCAGCACCGACCAGGTGGCGGCCCTGATCGAAAAGGGCTGCCGGGGCTTTATCCAGAAGCCGTACGATACCGTCAAGATGTCCCGCACGATCCGGACCATTCTGGATGGCGTGCCCGTGAATACGGCCGAAGAGAACTGAGATCCCATCATGCGCCTTTATGCTGCTTCCGATCTCCACGGGAAATACCGTTATGGCGAGACTATCAAAGACGGCATCCGGCGCAGCCGGGCCGATGCGGTGGTGCTGGCCGGTGATATTCTGAATTATCGTCGAAACCCTGATTTGCTGCGTTTTTTGGAGGATCTGTCGGTGCCGGTTTTTTTGGTGCGCGGCAACAGCGATCCGGCATTTTTAGAGAGGTGGGCGGCCCAAAGCCGGAATGTGCGCTCCCTGCATCTGGCCCCCCGTGTCCTGGATGGTGTCGGCCTGGTCGGGCTGAGCGGTACGCTCCCGCTTCCTTTTCATTCCCGCGTTGGGTGGCATGAGCCACGGATGCTGCGTCGGCTATCGCCGCTGGTTCAGGCCGGCATGATTGTGGTGGCCCATCCGCCGCCGCGTGGCTGCCGCGACAGGGTCCTGGGGCGCTGGCCTGCCGGCAGCCGGGGGGTGTCGCGACTGGTCCGCAAAACCGCACCGGCCGTGATGGTGTGCGGTCATATCCATGAGGCGGCGGGGGTGGAGCGCTTGGGGGATACCCTGGTGGTCAATTGTGCCCTGGGGCCGGACCGTTTGGGCGCCCAAATCGTGCTGGAAGACGGCCGTGAGCCCTCGGTGGAGATGTTGTAGACGCGCGGCGCCATGTTGTCGTATCGATCGACGGGCATTGCCTCTCCCCGAAAAACATCCGCTATCGGCGTTACACCAATCCATTTCATAAAAAGGCCCCTCGCGGGCCTTTTTATTCGGCGTACATTTCTTCGACCAGCGACTGAAAATTCTCCAGAACAACGTTGCGCTTCAGTTTCAGCGACGGCGTGAGTTCGCCCATTTCCTGGGAGAATTCCCGCTGAACGATGCGATACTTTTTGATGGTCTCGAAACGGGCTAGCCGGCTGTTGCGGGACTGCACCCGGGCATCGACCAACGCCAGAAAGGCCGGCGCGGTCAGCAGATCGCCGGGTGCTGTAAAGGGGATGTTGTTTTCGTGCGCCAGATGGGACGCCACATCCAGATTGATGGTCAACAGCGCGGAGAGAAATTTGCGCCGGTCGCCGATGACGATGAACTGGGCGAAGAGGGGATCGCTCAGGAAAAGGCCCTCGATTTTCTGGGGGGCGATATTCTTGCCACCCGATGTAATGATGATGTTTTTCTTGCGGTCCGTGATGGAGAGAAACCCATCGGCGTCGAACCGGCCGATATCACCGCTCATGAAATAACCATCTTTGGTAAATGAGCGGCGGGTTTCATCCTCCATTTTCCAGTAGCCTTTGAAAACGTTGTCCCCCTTGACCAGGATTTCTCCGTCTTCGGCCAGCTTGATGCTGACGCCGGGCAGTGGCTTGCCCACCGTCCCGATACGGTAATCGCTTAAATTGCTCATGGTAGCCGGGGCAAAGCATTCGGTCATGCCGTAGCCTTCCACCACCGTGATGCCGGCGGCGTTGAAAAACAGAATGATGTCACGGGACGTGGGCGCCCCCGAGGCCGTCATCCAGCGTACGCGGCCCCCCAGGGCCTGCTGCAATTTACTGAAAATAAGACGGTAGGCCAATCTGTATTGCCATTTCATGAGCAGCGGGATCGGGGCCTTCTTTTCCCGGAGGTCGCTGATGGCTAAACCGATGGCGTGGCCCCAGTGAAAAATCTTCTGGCGCCATCGGGGTTGGGCTTCCACCTGCAGGCATATTTTTTGGTACACTTTTTCGCAAACCCGAGGGACGGCCAGGATCATGGTGGGCCGCTTTTCCTTGAAATCCTGCAGCAGCGTGTTGATGGTTTCGGCATAGGAGGCTGTGATGCCCTTGTACATCCCGTAGTAGTGGCCGGCGGCGCGCTCAAACACATGGCTCAGGGGGAGGAACGGCACCGTGCTGTCGGCATCCGAAGCGTAGGGGGGACGAATTTGATCGAGCGATTCGATAACGGCCATGATATTGCGATGAATGATCATGGCGCCTTTGGGGACACCGGTGGTGCCCGAAGTGTAAACCAGCGTGGCCATGTCGTGGGGTTTGACGTCATCGGCCAACTGCTGGAACAAATCCGGGCTTTCTTTGAGCCGTTCTCTTCCGGCGGCCATCAAATCGGTAAACGAGATGACGCCGGCTTTCCTTTCATCGGGTTCGGAGGGGACCATGACGACAATGTGCTCCAGTGTCGGGCATTGCGGCCATGCCTCGCGGGCTTTCGCCAATTGCTCGGCGTTTTCCACCACGAGGACCTTGGTGCCTGAATTGTCAACGATGTAAGCGATTTCGTCCGCTGTCAGCGACGGATAGATCGTGACCACGATGCCGCCGACGCCCAGGGTGCCCATATCGGTATACAGCCATTCCAGGCGGTTTTCCGACAAGAGCGATACCCGGTCGCCCTTGCGGATACCCAGATGCGTCAGGCCCAGGCCGGTCTCACGCGCCCGCTCGTAATACTGGGTCCAGGTGGCCTGGTGCCATTGGCCATTTGTTTTTTTTTCGATGGCCAGGCGATTGCCATACCGCTTTGACTGTCGGGCGAAAACGTCATTGATGGTCTGGTCCATGGCAGCTCCGATGGTTTGGGTTTCATGGAATGATTTATATTCATTATTATAATTTAATTCAAAATAATAATTTTGTTTAAATGATTTGAAAGTGATTGTCAACGACGCAATGATCCACGACGGGATAGATTGCGTGCGGGGTAAAAGGCTTGCATTCACGGACCAGGTGTGAAAAAGTTGCCCGCGTTATTCACGGGCGGCAACGGTTTGCGCGAGATTCGGGTCAGCTGTGGCAGATCGCCGAAGGCCGGGCAGAAAAGAGCATCGTCACGGACACTACGGGACGACGGCGCTGCCAGATCCGAACACCACCATGGTGGAAAACAGGATGCGCTAATTTGTACAGACCGGATGGAATCCGCCGCCGGTGCCCCATTCTTGTTACGCCGGATTTGGCCGAAGGAACGGCGGCCGGGTGCTCCCTTTCCGATATCAGAACAGCGACGGTTCTTCGATGACACACAAACCGACCAATGCCCCTTCATCGCTCCTGCGCCTCAGGGAGAGTATTGCCTTTTTCCGTGTATACGGTTGGGAAATGTCGCGCTTTTTTATCGTCCTGTATCTGCCGGTGGTGCTCGTATCGCTGCTGGTGCCGGAAAGCGGCGGCACGGATACGGACGGCAGCGGCTTTCCGGCGCTATCCTTCATATTTAATTTTTTTTACCAGCCGATATACACCGGTGCCCTGATCTACCAGTTGACGCGCATCGAGGCCGGTCAGACCTGGACGATACGGGAAGGATTC
This sequence comes from Desulfobacteraceae bacterium, assembly GCA_014237395.1. GTDB lineage: Bacteria > Desulfobacterota > Desulfobacteria > Desulfobacterales > UBA5852 > JABZFP01. Next base: position 71,419 of record JABZFP010000007.1, read on the forward strand.
ATTACGGGCGTTCGGTTGTGGGACAAGCTTCTGCTGGTCAACCTGGTGAGCCTGGCGCTGACCCTGGTGGGGTTTATGGCGCTGATCGTGCCGGGGCTGATTGCCTATGCGCGTCTGGCCTTGGCGGAGTTCCGGATCGTCATTGATGGCGACCATCCCCGCGACGCCTTGAAAAACAGTTTCACGATGACACGACCCTACACCCTGCCGATCATTTCCTGCACGGCCGTGCTGTTCGGGGTGTTTCTCTCTTTGCAGCTGGTGATCGAGTGGTTGACGGCCGTATTGCATATGCCGCTGCTCTTCCCGGTGGCCTTGAACACGGTTTTGTCCGTCGTGCTCATGCTGTTCCTCACCATTTTGCTCTTTCGGTTTTATGGGTTGGCGGGGCCCCCTCGCGTGCCACCCGAATAACGGGAGGTCGCCATGCGGCGGTATATTGTCCTGTGTCTGGTCCTGGTGCTGGCCTGTGGCGGATGTCTGGCGGACACCGCTGGCAGCGGCTTGCCGGAAGCCTCGCCCGGATCCCAACGCCCCTGCGTCCTTTTGCTGCACGGGTTGGGGCGGACCTCCATGTCCATGGCAACCATGGCCCGGCAACTTGAGAAGGACGGCTTCCGGGTCACGCGTCTGGCCTATCCATCGACCGATGCCACGATCGAGGTGCTCACCCGGGATCACCTGGCACCGGCCGTTGAGCGCTGCTATGAGGATCATTGCCGGGTGCTGCACATGGTTTCCCATTCTCTGGGCGGCATATTGATCCGGCAATATCTGCAGACACACGCGTTGCCCGTGGGCAGTCGCATCGTCATGCTCAGTCCGCCCAATCAGGGCAGTGAAATCGCCGATTACCTGAAATCCTATTGGATCTACCACTGGATCACCGGTCCGGCCGGTCAGCAGTTGGGCACGGAAGCCGACAGCGTGCCGAATCGGCTGGCACCGGTGGATGCCCCTACCGGGATCATTGCCGGCAGCACCAGTTGGAACCCGGTGTTTTCCCACTTGATTCCCGGTCAGGATGATGGAAAGGTAGCCGTAACAAATGCCCGTTTGGAGGAGATGGCGGATTTCCTGGTGGTTCCCGCCGGTCACACCTTTATCATGAACGATGATACGGTCATCGCCCAGACGATCCATTTTCTGCGATACGGCCGATTTGACCATGCTGAAAATGATCAGGACGCTGGCGATCCGCCGGACAATTCGCAGGACAAACCCTGACGCCGAGGCCGTGTGAAAACCTTTCGCCACCATCTGCACGAAATCATCTTTGAAGCCGACACGGCTATCGGGAAAGGGTTCGATGTCGTGCTGATCTTCAGCATAGTCGTCAGCGTGGTGCTGGCCATGCTGGACAGTGTGGCGGCGATTCAGGCCGTTTACGGCCAATGGCTGTATATCGGGGAATGGGTTTTTACGATCCTCTTTACAGTGGAATACCTGCTGCGCCTGTTTTGTGTGCAGCGGCCGCTGCTCTATGCTCGCAGTTTTTTCGGGGTGGTGGATCTCCTGGCCATCCTGCCCACCTACCTCAGTGTGATTTTGCCGGGGGGGCAGTACTTTATTATTATCCGGGTGCTGCGGCTGCTGCGCATTTTTCGGGTGTTCAAGCTGGTTCAGTTTCTCAGCGAAGCGCGGCTACTGCTGGAGGCCCTGCGCGCGTCCTTCCGTAAAATTGCGGTGTTCCTGTTTACGGTCATGACGCTGGTGATCATTTTCGGTGCCCTGATGTACGTGGTCGAAGGGGCGGCTAACGGATTTACGAGCATTCCGCGCAGTATTTACTGGGCCATCGTCACCATGACGACGGTGGGGTATGGGGATATCTCACCCCAGACGGATTTCGGACAGGCCCTGGCCGCCATCATCATGATCATCGGCTACGGCATTATTGCCGTCCCCACCGGCATCGTCACCGTCGAATTGTCCCAGGCTGTGCATCGGGGGGTGTCCACCCAGGCTTGTCCGGCGTGTGGCAGTGAAGGGCATGACAAGGATGCCAAGTTTTGTAAATACTGCGGAGAAGGGCTTTAGGATCGATTTTTATTCTCCACCTCCGGGATGGAGAACTGGGGTAGTTTTTCGGCCTTAAAAGGGCGCCCGTGGGCGGGATAGATGGTGGTGACGCCTTGGTTGCGCAGGGTTTGCCAACTGCCACGGATAAGCCGGCGGCTATCCCCGAAAGGGGGCCAGAACGGGCCGCGGCCGCCCGGCAGATAGTTCACCGCCAGATCGCCGACAAAGGCCTGGCCTGAAGGGGTGATGACCGACAGGGAGCCCGCCGTATGTCCCGGGGTGGGAAGGACGCGGGCATCGAATCCGAAGGGTGTCAGATCCAGAGGCGCTGTGATGACCCGGTCGGGTGAGACCGGATCGAAGCGGAACAGCCTTTTGACCAGGCGGGGGTGACGGTTGGCGAAGCGGATCAACCGGCGGGTCAGCGGCTGGGTGCCCGGCGGCAGGACAACCTTGCCCTGGCACAGCAGCCCGGCCTCGGCCTGGTGAACCAGCACCGGCGCACCGCTTTTTTCTTGAATCGCTTGCAGACTGCCCACATGGTCGAAGTGAACATGGGTGACGAGGATCAGGCGAATCTGCCGGGAGGAGATGCCGTATCGGCGGATTGACCGCGCGAAAATTTCAGCGCAGCCGCGGGGGCCGGCATCGATCAGCAGGTATCCAGCAGTGCCAGGCAGGAGATAAACATGGGTCATGCCCAGCCGAACAATGTGTGGAAGACTTATCATGACGCCTTTCGTTCACTATAAAAGGAATCCATCCCCGTTGAGCAAGGAGCGATATCAATGAACCTTTCGTTTGAAGAAAACCCCATGGTCTGGGTTGTCGTGCAGACCGTGGACGGTGTTGAACAGTTTGTGGGCCAGCACAGTGCCGATCTGGACATCATGTTTATTCCGTTTTTCAAGGACAAAGAAGAAGCCCAGCAGGGGTTGAGCCTGATCCGGCGCGCCAAGGGCAGCCGCTATGAAGTTCAGGCCGTTCATATTCAAGACTTGGCCGAGGATGCCGCCCAGCATGGCTTTTTATTGTTTCAAACCGATGCGGACGGCCAGGTGCTGGACAAGATCGATCCCCATACGATAGCCTGACATCCCGGTTTCGGGATGTCTCACAATGACGCCAGAGAAACAAGTTCGATGGTTTCTTCCGCTTGATCCCAGAGCAGGCAAAGCCCGTCCGCCAGGGCGCCGCAGGTCACCACGGCGGTTTGGTGCCGGGTCAAGGGGTAGCGTCGGCCCGGGTGGAGTGTTTCCCGCTGAAGAGACGCCGGCCCGGCCCGAACGATTTCCGGTTGATGGCTGTGTCCCCTGAAAAGCTGTCGGCCCGGGTAGGTCCGGAAAAAGTGCTGCAAGTGGTCCTGGTCCATGGCATCCACCATACAGCGCGGGCCCATGCGGGAGGCAAACGGCAGCGAATGGGCCAACAGGGCCGATCCGATTTGCCGGGTCAAGGGCATTTCCCGGATGATCTCCAGGGCTTCGGGGCTGATCTGCGCCGAACGATTCAGCAGCAGGGTGTGGTCATTGTTGCCGCGGATCGCCAGAATGTGATGGGCGGTCAACCGCTCCAAGCAGGCCGCGGCGGTTTCGGCACGGGTCGTGTCGCAGATATCCCCCAGGTGGACGCTTAAAGCACAGCCGCAACGATGGAAAAATGCGGCAGCGGCCTCGATGCTGGCAGCCTCGCCATGGCTGTCGGCCATGATGCCGATCCGGGCCGGTGGGGCCGGATCGGCGACTGAGGCGGGTTGATCAACGTCGGTGGCGTTGCGGGCCAATGCGGTTCCCCCGGGAGAATGCGCTACCCCGCCGCGGAGCAGCGGGGTGCCAGTAAAATCAAATCATATCGCAAGCGACGGTGAATTAAACCCTCGTTCACCTTTAGCGGATTAAATTTTAAAACTTTCCGCAATGCCCGCATATTGCTTGCGCAACTGGGGTTTTTCAATTTTACCGGTGGGATTGCGCGGAACGTCTCCGAAAATGACCCGACGCGGGCGTTTATAGCGCGGCAACGTCTCACAGAAGGCGTCGATCTCCTTGGCGTCCAACGTCTGGCCGGGCTTGGTTTTGACAATGGCCGTGGCGATTTCTCCCAACCGCAGGCTGGGCAGGCCAATCACGGCCACGTCCTGGACCTTGGGGTGCTCCTGCAGAAAGTCTTCGATCTCGACCGGATAGATGTTTTCCCCCCCGGTGATAATGACATCCTTTTTACGATCCACCAGCCAGATAAAGCCGTCTTCATCTTCGCGCGCGATATCGCCGGTCATCAGCCAGCCTTCTTTTAAGGTCTCCCGCGTGGCTTCCGGGTTTTTGTAGTATTCGCGCATGACCCCCGGGCCTTTGATGATGAGTTCGCCGGGTGTGCCGGGGGCGACGGGTGACAGGGTTTCATCGACGATGCGGTACTCCCAGTCGAAACCGGGCCGCCCGATGGCGCCGACTTTGTGGCTGTTTTCCATGCCCAGATGCACACAGCCCGGGCCGGTGGATTCGGTCAGGCCGTAGTTGGTGTCGTACTGGTGATGGGGGAAGCATTTTTGCCATTCACGTACCAGGCTGGGCGGCACGGGCTGGGCACCGATGTGCATCAGCCGCCACTGGCCCAGGTTGAAATCTTTGAGTTTCAGTTCGCCGCTTTCGATGGCGAACAAGACATCCAGGGCCCAGGGCACCAGCAGCCAGACAATGGTCACCCGCTCTTCGGAGACGGCCTCCAGGATCCAGCGGGGTTCGATCCCTTTCAGGATGACGGCCTTGGCACCGACGATGAAGTTGCCGAACCAGTGCATCTTGGCCCCGGTGTGGTAGAGGGGCGGGATGCACAGAAAATTGTCGTCGTGGGTCTGCTGGTGGTGGCGGTTTTCCACGTAGCAGGCAAACTCCAGGTTGCGATGGGTCAGCAGGGTGGCCTTGGGGGTGCCGGTGGTGCCCGAGGTGAAGTAGAGCGCGGCTTCATCTTCCAGGTTCAGCGGGACATCGGGCGGAATGGGGTCGGCCGAGGCCAGGAACGCCTCGTAATGCTCGGCGTAGTCCGGCGTTTTTTCAAGGGGGCCAACGAAAATATACAAGCGAACCGTGCCATCCAACTCGGACTTGATGGTGTTGATCCGGTCGATAAATTCTTCCCCGAAAATCATGGCCCGGGCTTCGGCGGTTTCCGTGCAGCGCCGAATCGTCTTGGCCACGAAGCGAAAATTGAGCGGAACGGCCCAGGCGCCTGTGCGTAAAATGCCGAAATAGATCGGCAGCCACTCGATACAGTTCATCATCAGGTGTACCACCCGGTGGTCTCTTTTTATGCCCCGGGTCAGCAGCGCTTGCGCCACCCGATTGGCCTGGTCATCGAAGGTGGACCAGGTGATTTCAGTGCGTTTCTTTTCAGCCGGCGCGCGTTCGATCAACGCGGTTTCGCTGCCGTACATGCGGGCGTTGCGGGCCAGGATTTCAGTGATGATCATGGTGTCGGCTTTCTATGGGCTTCAGGGGTTTCCGCATATTGCTATTGTGTATTTTTTTACGAAACCGTCATTTGCTGGGCAGCGATGTGCATAGCAGAGAGTAACGGCGGCGGTCAACCGGGTCGGGCTGATTTCGACGGGAAATCTGGTCCTGTTATCGGCAGTTCCCGCCGAGCGGCGGGATATCCGTTGCCGTCATTTCGCCGGCGCGCATCCCGGCTTGACAATGGTGGATTGCCCGCTTGAGGGGCCGGAGGGCAGGGCTTTTTTCGCAACGTCAACAGCAGAAACCTTTTTCACCATGAAGGACATGAAGCGCATGAAGAAAAAACCTTAAGGTTTTCGATTTGATTGCGAGGGCATCAACGTTTCCTTGAGTGAATCGATTTGCCGGTGGCAATTTGATTTCTTCATGGTATTGTCAATATTTGGTTTAAAAAAGGTCGTGTTTATCTGTGTTCAATCATGTTGCAAAAAAGGATTGTGCGCCATGCAGCCGATTCAAGATTTTCCTTTGTCCAAGCGGTCGGCGATTCAGTATGTGTTATGCGATATCGACGATACCCTGACCGTGCATGGGCGTTTGCCGGCAGCGGCCTATGCCGCCATGGAACGCCTGGAACAGGCCGGGATCCGCGTCATCCCGATCACGGGGCGTCCGGCCGGGTGGTGCGATCACATGGCCCGCATGTGGCCGATTGCCGGGTTGGTGGGCGAAAACGGCGCCTTCTATTTCTGCTACGATGCCACCCAGCGCCGCATGGTGCGGCGCTACTGGAAAACCGATGACGAGCGGCGCAAGGACCGCGCTCGTCTCGATCGCATCCAGAAAGGTATCCTGGAAGCCATTCCCGGCTGCCGCGTATCGGCCGATCAGCCCTATCGGGAGGCGGATCTGGCCATCGATTTTTGTGAAGACGTGGCGGCCCTCCCCATGACCGAGGTGGAAAAGATCGTGCGCTGTTTCGAGCAGGCCGGGGCGCGGGCCAAGATCAGTTCGATCCATGTCAACGGCTGGTTCGGCGACTACGACAAGCTTGCCATGACCCGGCTTTTTTTTCGGGAGCAGTTTGATCGTGATCTGGAGGTTGTCAGAGATAACGTGGTCTTCGCTGGCGATTCGCCCAACGACGAACCCATGTTTGCTTATTTTCCCCATGCCGTGGGGGTCGCCAATGTGCGGGATTTTGTCGACCGCATAAAGCACCCGCCGACCTGGGTCACGCAAAGGGAGGGTGGATTCGGATTTGCCGAAATGGTGGAGGTTCTTCTGGATCGTTGATTCAAAACATTAGATAGTGTTCAAATGTTGAACGGTTTTTCCTCAACCGCTATTTTTCCCTTTCCACCAACCCCTTCACAAACCAGCGCTGCATGAGCAGGACCACCAGGATCGGCGGCAGCATGACGATCAGGGCGGCGGCCATGGCTTCGTTCCAAAAGGGCAAGTCGTCGGCTTGCGGTATCAGGTTTTGCAGCCCGATGACAGCCGTTGTCATCTTGGGGTTGGTGGTGATCAGCAGGGGCCAGAGATACTGGTTCCAGCCGTAGACAAACTCGATGACCACCAGCGCGGCGATATTGGTTTTGGACAAGGGCAGGATGATTTTACGGAAGAAGGTCATGGCCGAGGCGCCGTCTATTTTAGCTGCCTCGCAAAGCTCTTCCGGGATGGTCAGGAAAAACTGCCGAAAGAGAAAGGTACAGGTAGCGGAGGCCACCAGGGGCAGGATCAGGCCCGTGTAACTGTCCAGTAGGCTCAGATCGAGTTTGACCTGTATGTCATGCCCGATAAACCAGGCAATGATTCCGTCGAGACGCAAAAAGTCCCACACTATCTGCATGGGCCCGAACAGGTTGGCCGCCATTTCATAAGTGGGCAGGATCCGGACTTCCACCGGAAGCATCAGCGTGCAGAAAACCGTCACGAAGGCCACGGTTCGCAGCCGGTAGTCGAAATAGACGATCGAAAAGGCCCCCAGCAGGGAGACACAGATTTTTCCAAAGGTAATGCCGCTGGCCATGATGAAGGAATTCATCAGTTGGGTTCCCAGGTCGCCTTTGTTCCAGGCTGCCTGCATGTTGACCCAGAACTGGTCGCTGGGAATCAACGGCATGGGCACCATCGAGACCGTTTCGATGGTGTGGGTGGCGGCAATCAAGGCGTAGATGATGGGGAAGCCCACGATGACAATTCCCACCATCAGAAAGACGTATGTCAGCATATCCAGAATGGGTGTTCGCTCGACCATCAGTGATTAACCTGTATATTGCACGCGGCGTTCGACATATTTGAACTGCATGACCGTGATGAAGATGATCAGGCTCATCAGGACGATGGACTGTGCCGCCGAAGAGCCGAGATTCAGACCGATGAAGCCGTCCTGATAAACCTTATAGACCAGGATATTCGTGGCGCCGCCCGGGCCGCCCTGGGTGACGGTGTGAATAACGCCGAAAGTTTCGAAAAAGGCAAAAATGATATTCATTACGGTGACAAAGAACAGGGTCGGGGACAGCATGGGAATGATAATGGCCCAGAAGCGTCGAAAAGGGCTGGCGCCGTCCATGGCCGCTGCCTCGATCAGGGAATGGGGAATGGCCTGCAGACCCGCCATAAAGAAAACGAAATTGTAGCTGATCTGCTTCCAGGCACTGGCCATGATCACCATGAGCAGAGCGTCGGTGCCGTTTAAAACGGGGTTCCAGTCGGTGCCGAACCATCGTTTAATGGCCAAAGACACGACGCCATAAGATGGGTGCAGCAGAAAAAGCCATAAAACGCCTGAAATGGCAGGGGCAACGGCATAGGGCCAGATTAAGAAGGTCCGGATTACCGCTTTAGCCTTGAGGGCACGATTGGCCAGAGTGGCAAGAAATAGCCCGGTGGAAATGGAGACAAAAGCCGTCGAAGCACTGAAGATCAGGGTTGTGGCAACAGATTGCAGGTAAAGTGGATCCCGGAACAATTGGATAAAATTATCGAACCACACGAAACGGTTGTGGAGTCCGAAAGGGTCGCTCAGCATCATGGACTGCATCAACCCCTGAAGTGCCGGCCAGTAGAAGAACGTGGCCGTTACCAATATCTGAGGCAGGATCAGGATATAGGGCAAAAATCGATTGGAGAATATTGAACGCTTGATCATGGTTGCTCGGCGTTAAAGCGGCGCTTCGGATTTGTCGGATCCGGAAGCGCCGCCAGATTTATGGCATTATACGATTGGTGCTTTATTGATAAGTTTTTTCAAACGTCCGCAGTAATTCGTTGCTGCGTTTGACAGCATTGTCGAGAGCCTCCTGAGGGCTCTTGGTGTCGTTCCAGACCAGCTCCAGTTCCTCATTGATAATGTTGCGGATCTGGATGAAATAGCCTAAACGCAACCCGCGCGAGATCGTGGTGGGGTCCCTACGGGTCATTTGCTTGATGCCGACTTCCTGATAAGGAAATTCTTTATAATACCCCTGGTCTTTGAGCGCTTTGTACGCCGTCAGGGTGATCGGGAAGTAACCGGTTTCCTTGTGCCAGTAAATTTGCATGTCGTTGTTGGCCAGGAATTCCAGGAAGGCCGCCACACCGGCATATTCTTCTTTGCTGTGGCCCTTGAGTACCCAGTTGGAAGCCCCGCCGATGATGCTGTTCTGGGGCTCCTTCATCCAGGATTCCACGGGCAGCGGTGCCACATCCCAGGTGAAATCCTTGACCGCTTTCTGTATTTTGGCAATGCCACTGATGGAATCGATATAAACAGCGGCGTTCTGGGCGATGAATTCAGCCTTGGGGCCCTGGTATTTCTGGCCGCCGTAAAAGAAACGGCCGTCTTTCATCCAGGATTTCAAGCGTGTAATATGATTGACAACTTTATCGTTATTGATCAGCAGTTCGCAATCCAGGCCTTCATAGCCGTTGGATTTGGAGGCGAACGGGATATTGTGAATAGCGGAGTAGTTCTCGATCTGGGTCCAGGACTGCCAAGCCGTGACCATGCCCCCAGGTGTACCGGATTTGACGATTTTATCCAACATCCCGCCTAGTTCGTCCCAGGTGACAGGTGTTGATTTGTCCAGAGGCGCCAGGCCGGCTTTTTTGAACAGGTCCACGTTATAGTACATGACCGGCGTGGAAGAGTTGAACGGCATGGACACAAGGTTGCCGTTGGCATCCATGTAGTAGGACAGCACGGGCTGCAGGTAGTCTTTCCAGTTGACGTTGTAACCGGCATCGGCCATGAGTTCGTATACCGGATAAACCGCGCCGGAGAGCATCATGGTCTGGGTGCCCACCTCGAAGCTTTGCAGGATATGAGGCTGTTTTTTGGCCCGGATGGCGGCGACGCCAGCATTGACCGTTTCATCATAGTTGCCTTTATTGGTGCCGATGACGGTGTATTTGTCCTGGGAGTCATTAAAAGCCTTGATCATGGTGTTGCACACTTCCCCCCGCGCACTGCGCATGGCGTGCCACCAGTGAATTTCAATCCGTTCGGCTAGCACTTCGCCGGCCGTGAAGACGACCACCATAGCCAGAACGATGAACAAGATAAGATTTCGTGATTTCATAGCCATTTCTCCTCTCCCTGGATTGCTATTGACGCTGAGAACCCGCCGTTCGGGTCCCGTTTTTTGTCATTGAAATGATTATATGCCCATAGCAATTTACAGGCATATCGGGGATGTGTTAATGGAGTCAAGGATTAATTGGGGCCGTTGCCGTAGAATTTGGAACGCATCGGTTATCCGAGAAAATTTTAAATAAATTGTTTAGGTTAAAGTCAAGGATAGCAGGGCCCAAAAGACTTGAAAATGCAGGGATAAAGAGCCCATAGACGGGGTTCTTGATCCCGGGACAGGAATGTCGCGATGGCACGTGTCGATCTGAAGAAGGTGGTCAAGCGGTTCGGTAAAGTGGAAGTGGTGCACGGGATCGATCTGGAAATCAACGACGTCGAATTCGTCGTTCTGGTGGGGCCTTCGGGGTGCGGCAAGTCCACCACCCTGCGGATGGTGGCCGGCCTGGAGGAGATCAGCGACGGGGAGATTTATATCGATGACCAGCGGGTCAACGACGTGGCCCCCAAAGACCGTGGCGTGGCCATGGTGTTTCAGAACTACGCCCTCTATCCGCACATGAACGTCTACAACAACATGGCCTTCGGGCTCAAATTGCGCAAAACCCCCAAAGCCGAGATTGAGGAGCGCGTGCAGCGGGCCGCTGCAACCCTGGGCTTGACCGAATATTTAAAGCGCAAGCCCCACGAGCTCTCGGGCGGGCAGCGCCAGCGGGTGGCCATGGGGCGGGCCATTGTCCGCAATCCCAAGGTGTTCCTGTTCGACGAACCGCTTTCCAACCTGGATGCCAAGTTGCGCACCCAGATGCGCATCGAAATCAAACTGCTGCATCAGAAGGTCCAGAATACAATCATCTACGTCACCCACGACCAGGTGGAGGCCATGACCCTGGCCGATCGTATCGTTGTGATGCGGGACGGGTATATCGAACAGGTGGGGGCGCCCCTGGATATCTTCGAAAACCCGGTCAATACCTTTGTGGCCGGTTTCATCGGCAGTCCGCCCATGAACCTCGTGTCGGCGCATCTGGAAACCGCCGCCGCCGGGCTGGTGCTGGCCTTCGAAGGCGGGTTGCGGGTTCCGGTCCCTGCCCGGGAAGGCGCCAACCTGCAGGCCGGCATGGAGGTGGTCATGGGGCTGCGGACCGAAGACCTCACCATCGACAATGGGGACACGCACCTGCCGGAGGAATGGAAGGTCGACGGCCTGGTGGAAGTGGTCGAGCCCTTGGGCAGCGAAACCAATCTGCACATGAACCTGTCCGGCACCAAAATGATCGCCAAGAGCGAGGGCCGTAAACTGGTTTCCGCCGGCAAAAAGGTCAGGCTGGCAATGAACCTCGAACACCTACACCTTTTTGACGCCCGGACCCGCGCGTCGATCTATTGATTACGGCCGGCGGCCATACCGATCCGGATTTTCCGCCTTCTTTTCAGTCTGAGCGCTGCACGGGTATGGTTTTGCGGCAGACCGTGCAAGGCTGCCTTTCGTTTGCTTGATTGACGGACGAAGACGATTATCTTTAGGACTGTTGCCGGGTGAATTATCGGTCCCCGCTTTTGTTTGGGACTTGCCCGGCAAAGGACACGATTCGATCAATGCAAACCCGGAGATGCCACGCGACATGACAACGACGACCAATGCCTATCTCATCCGTTGCCCGGACTGCCGGACACGCAACCGTATCCCGGCTGACAAGCTCGGTGTGGTGGCGCGCTGCGGCAAGTGCGGCGGTTCGATTCCCACCGCCGAAGTCCTCATTGCGCAGCCGCACCTGGTGACGGACGCTAATTTTGAGGCCACGATTCTGAAATCCCCCATTCCCGCCCTCATTTTTGCCTGGGCGCCCTGGTGTGGCACCTGCACGCAGGTGGCGCCGGCCTTCGACAGTTTCGCAAGGGAGGCCCATGGCCGCGTTCGGGCCGGCAAGCTCAATGTGGACGCCAACCGTCAGCTGGCATCGCGCTTCAACATTCTGAGCGTGCCGTTTCTTTTTGTTTTCGATAACGGCCAGTTGAAGCAGAGCCTGCCCGGCGTCCAGACCAAGCATGAGCTGATGATGCTGATGGCGCCCTATATCTGAGACGACTGGAGCCCCGTTGACGCCCTCCGCCTCCCCAGCAACCTCCGACGATTTGGAAGCAGTCCTTCGCCGCTATATGGCAGACGGCATCGCGCTGACGGGAGACGTTCGTGATTTCATGACGGCCACCTTTGGCGACGCTTCGGCGGATACCCTGCGGACGTTGTTGTCGGACGCGTCCAGTGCCGAACGGGACTCCCTTCTGGATCTGGTGTTCTTTCCGGATCAAGCGCTGCAGCTTGCCATCGAACCGGTTCTAGAATGTCATGGCCTGACGGAAGAGGCCGTCAGCCTGATTGCGGCCCGGCTCAAGGCGGCGCCCGTCGCGACCGGGTTGTGCCTTCCAGGCGTGACGGACCTCGTCCCGACCGTGATGCCGGCGTTTTTGGTCGACGCGTTCCTGGCCCGGTTGAATCTTCCCTGGCAGCCGGCGGCGGCGCTAAGCGAGGTGATAACCGGTTTGGATACTCACCCCCTTTCACCGACCCATGACCACGAGGACGGACGCCTTCGGCTGAGGGTCCACCTGCGCAACGCCGGCTTGCGGCAAACACCAGCGCAGGTTTTGTTTTTGGGTGATTTTTTCGAGCGTCTGCCGCTTGACGACGAGGATTTTGTCGACAAGTTGGACTTTATGCTCGTCTTTCTGAAAGAACATGAAGGGATCACCAATTTTTACCAGGCCCTGATGGACCGCAAAAAGTTTCTTTTTCGGCATCTTTTGAAGAACCGGCAGACGACGGAATGGGCTGCCCGCACGAACATGGAAACCCGTATCATGGCAGGGGTGCGGCCCTCTTATTTCGATGTCCATGCGGCGGAACGCTCCCTGGCACTGATCGACCGCATTGCCATGGCGGTTTTCGGCCGCACGGAATGGCTGGACGGTTCGCCCCGTTCGGTCGACCTGGGAAATTATGCCGAACCCCCGGATCCGGCGGAATTGGTGGATCGGCTGTCCTGACGGTGACCGTCTGATCGCCCCTGTTGCGCTTGTGCGGGGGCGGCAAGAATGCCCCGGGGTGTTTACAACGCGGGCGGTTTCCCCTAAGAAAGCACCTGCACATGATGATATGGATAGAAGGGATGGATAGGATGAGGTTACAGTCATGGCTTTGTACGGCAGGGCGGCAATGGGGCGTGATCGCTCTATTCGTCGCACTGATGACGGTTGCGGTTGTCAGGGCTGACGAGGAGCCCCCTCTCGATCCCCTGGTGGATGAAATCCTGTCCGGTGTGGAAGCGCGCTACGCCAGTTCCGCCTTCGCGGCCCGTTTCGACATTGAGTCGACGCTCAAGGCCATGCAGGTCACGGATACGGCTTCCGGTCGCCTGAAGGTGAAATACCCGGGCAAAATGCGCTGGGAGTACGAACAGCCCGATCCCATGCTGTTTATCACCAACGGTGTCACACTGTGGATGTATCAGCCCCGGGAAAACCAGGTTACCGTGGGGTTGACGGATGAGGTGCTGGGCGGCAGCCAGGGCGCCAGTTTCCTGTCGGATGTCCGTTTGCTGCGCAAACAGTTTCAGATCGATTTCGATCCGAATGGCAGCGATGAGCGCGCCCGGCTCAAACTGACACCCCGGGAAGGGGCGTTCGATATTGCCTTCATTACCATGACCATTTCCCGGGCGACGCATGATGTGATCGAGGTGGTAACCACCAACCAATATGACGATACGACCCGCATCGTTTTTCGTGACATCACATTTCAGCAGGTGTTTCCAGACGCCCTGTTTGAATTCGCGATCCCGGAAGGGACAGACGTGCTGCAGTTCTGACGTGGATTTATGTATGCCACTTCTGGTGGAGGTCCCGGGACAAAGGGTATTACAACCCATAGGGCAAAATATTTTTTCCTCCTCTTGCGGGAGAGATGTTGTGTTGGAGACAGACTGCCATGCAAAATAAGATTCGATCATTGTTGAAAAAACGCCGGGCGATTCTACTGGCGCATAACTACCAGCCCCCGGAAATCCAGGATGTGGCCGACGTGTGCGGCGATTCCCTGGAACTGAGTATCAAGGCCTCCCAGACGGACGCCGACGTCATCGTCTTCTGCGGCGTGCATTTCATGGCCGAGACCGCGTCCATATTGTCGCCGGCCAAGACCGTGCTCCTGCCCCGCCGGGATGCCGGCTGCCCCATGGCCGATATGGTGACGCCGGAAGCCCTCAAGAAGAAACTGGCCGCCCTACCACCCATGCCGGTGGTGACGTACGTCAATTCGACGGCCGAGGTCAAAGCGCTTTCCACAATCTGCTGTACCTCGGCCAACGCCTTCGAGGTGGTGGAAAGCCTGGATGGCGACGAAGTCCTGATGGTGCCGGACCGCAACCTGGCCTTGAACACGGCCGCCCGTAGCCGCAAAAAAATTCACACCTGGGAAGGGTACTGCCCGTTTCACAATTTGCTGACGGTGGAAGAAGTCGACGCCGCCAAAGCCCGCCATCCCGACGCGGTTTTCATGGCGCACCCCGAATGCCCGCCGGAGGTGGTGGCCCTGGCGGATGTCGCGGTCAGCACCTCCGGCATGATCCGCTACGCGCAGAAGTCTGCCGCAACAGACTTCATCGTGGGCACCGAAGTGGGCATGCGCTACCCCCTGGAAAAAGCCTGTCCGGGCAAGACCTTTCACATGGTGTCCCCCCGCATGCATTGCGACGACATGAAGAAAATCTCCCTGACGGACATCGCGCAATGCCTGGAAACCATGGTGGGCGAGGTCAAGGTGCCGGAAGACATTCGGGTGCCGGCGCTGAAGGCCGTCCAGCGGATGGTGGATTTGTCGATCTGAGAAAAACACGCCCGGATTTTTTAATGAAGGCGTAAAACGAAAAAACGCGGTGGCCGCCTGTTTGGCGGCACCGCGTTTTTTTGGAATGGATCGTGTCCTATCGCTGGGAAAATCCTCAGGCGTCGATCATATCGTCGGGGATATCGGCATTGGTGTAGACTTTCTGGACGTCATCGCAGTTGTCCAGCATGTCCATGAGACGGATCATCTGTTCGGCCTGCTTGCCTTCCAGGCTGGTCGTGTTCTGGGGCAGCATGGTGACCTCGGCGTCGATGCAGGGAATGCCGGCCCCATCGATGGCCTCCTTGACCGCCTCGAAATCTTCCGGGGCGGTGATGACTTCGAAGTTGCTGCCGTCCTCGCGGACATCTTCCGCGCCGGCTTCCAGGGCCGTTTCCATCAGGGTTTCTTCATCCACGGCGGAACGCTCCACCACCACATAGCCTTTTTTGTCGAACATCCAGGCCACGCATCCGCCGGCACCCAGATTGCCCCCGCATTTGCTGAAGCAATGCCGGATTTCCGACACGGCCCGGTTCTTGTTGTCGCTGAGGGATTCCAGGAGCACGGCGGCCCCGCCCGGTCCGTAGCCTTCGTAAGTGTTTTCTTCGTAATTGACGCCCTCCAGATCGCCGGTGCCCTTGGCAATGGCGCGCTCCATGTTATCCTTGGGCATGTTTTCAACTTTGGCGGCGTTGACGGCTGCCCGGAGACGGGGGTTGGCGTTGATGTCGCCGCCGCCCATGCGGGCGGCAACGGTAATTTCCTTGATGAGTTTCGTGAAGATTTTTCCCCGCCGGGCGTCTGCAGCGCCTTTGCGGTGTTTGATATTTGCCCATTTGCTATGCCCTGCCATTTATGCCTCCTGTTTTTTCCCCTTGCCGATAACGAAAATCTCGCGGCTGGCCTTCCGGCTGCTCTGGGGTTTGTAGATATGACATCGTGTAAAATCGTGTTTGATCTGATCGATAAACGTTGGTGAATCGGGTCCCTGAAAAATTTTACAAACCAACCGGCCGCCGTCTTTCAGATAGTTCCGGGCCATGTCTAAAGCGCTTTCGCAAAGCGTCACCGATCGGGCGGCGTCCACGTCCCGATGACCGGTGGTGGCCGGTGCCATGTCACTGAGGATGCAATGAAATTTCCGCCGCAGCATTTCATTGACGTCATCGCTCAAATCGAAAATGTCCGCGACGATGGCCTGGGCGTGTCCCGGCAATTTCAGGTTGACGGGCTTCAGGTCCAGTCCCAGCACGTAACCACGCGGGCCGGTTATTTGCGCCGCATATTTGAGCCATGATCCCGGGGCGCAGCCCAGATCGAGTATGCGGTTGCCGGGGTGAATCAACCGGTAACGCTTTTGCATTTCCTGAAGTTTATAGACCGATCGGGCCGGGAAATTTTCTTTCCGCGCCTTACGGGTGTAATGGTCTTCCCAGCGGTTGCGGGAATTCGGTTTGGAAATTTTTCGGGCCATGCGTATGGTGTTTCGTCCGCCGTTACGCGCTTTAATTGATTGTCTTTACTTGATAAAAAGCAACCTCCTATACACTTAAAATTCATAGGAAGTCAAGGTGGAGCGCCATCTGGCGTACCGCCGCGTAGGGCATCCGCGGGCCGGTTAGAACAAGTTCTCCAAAGCATCCTCCACCGTGCGCACGCCAAGCGTTTGAATGCCGGGGACGGTTTCCATGCGGCGGGTGTTGCTGTGCGGCACCAGGCAGCGTTTGAAGCCCATTTTGGCCGCTTCCAAGGCGCGGATATCCACATGGCCTACGGCGCGGACTTCTCCGGTAAGCCCCACCTCGCCTAAAATGAGCATGTCCTCGGGCACGGCCTTGTCCAGGAAACTGGAGGCGATGGCGGCGACAATGGCCAGGTCTACCGCCGGTTCGTCCACTTTGACGCCCCCGGCCACATTCATGAAGACGTCCTGCCCGATCAGGTGCAGGCCCAGTTTCTTTTCCATCACGGCCACCAGCAGGGCCACCCGGTGGGCGTCGATTCCCAGGATGGTGCGCCGGGGGGTGCCGTAGGTGGAGCCGCTCACCAGGGCTTGCAGTTCCAGCAAGATCGGCCGTGTGCCTTCCATACTGGCCGTCACCGACGAGCCGGGTGCGCCGGCCGGGCGTTCGGACAGGAAGACGGCCGACGGATTGGCGACTTCCACCAGCCCCTGATCGCGCATTTCGAAAACACCGATTTCATTGGTGGAGCCAAACCGGTTTTTGACGGCCCGCAGCACGCGAAAAACATGATTGCGGTCGCCTTCGAAGTACAACACGGTGTCCACCATGTGTTCCAAAAGCCGCGGGCCGGCGATGGCGCCGTCTTTGGTGACATGGCCCACCAGCAGGACGGGAATCCCGGATTTTTTGGCCATCATCATCAGGCGAACCGTGGCCTCACGCACCTGGCTGACGCTGCCCGGGGCGGATGTCAGTTCGCTGTTGAACATGGTCTGGATGGAATCCACCACCACCACGCAGGGCTGGTGGGTTTCCACCATCTGAATGATGGCGTCCACATCGATTTCCGAAACCACCAGCATATTGGTCGCCACCGTATCCAGACGCTGGCTGCGCAGCCGGATCTGGCGGATGGATTCTTCCCCGGAGATATAAAGCACCTTGCCGTGGTGGTTGGCCAGGCCGTGCAGGGCCTGCAGCATGAGGGTGGATTTACCGATGCCCGGGTCGCCGCCGATCAATACCAGGCTGCCTTCCACCAGTCCGCCGCCCAGGACCCGGTCGAACTCCCCCACGAACGTCTTGCAGCGCTGTTCGGCCTCCAGATCCACCTGGTCGATGGGGACCGGTTCCGCGGTGGCCGAAAGGGCTCTGCGGGGGGCGCCCGGAGCAGGCGCCGGTCGCTTGGATTCGACCATGGTATCCCACTGTTCGCATTCCGGACAGCGTCCCATCCAGCGCAGGGCCTGATGCCCGCAGGATTGACAGGTAAAAATGGTTTTCGGTTTTTTGGAGGTGGGCATGATGGCGTAAGGGTGTCCTTCCGTGGTGTCATGCGGATATGGTGGGTTATGATGGCATTCCGGCGGCCTTATACCACGTTACCTGAGGCTCCTTCAAGGCAGGGAAGTCCAGATTCGTGTCCGCATGCCGTAGCGAGCCTGTTGGTCGGTAATGCAACGGTGGGACCGACTGGATTGGCAGCGATGAATATGATAACGATAGCCATCGTGCATTCCGATATGTTCTTGGTTGCCAGCAAATTTTCTTAATAGTGCCCATCCAGAAATCGGCAAATTTGGTTGAGATCAAGGCGCGCGAAAAATTTAATCGCAGGCATATGGTTGATATTCCGAGGATTCAATTTTTCGCGCAACGCCGATATCGGGCAAATTGGTCATTTATGGATAGGCACTAAATATCGCGTTCGTTTCTGTGCCAGGGCTCGCTAAATGAGGGGTTTATGATTATGGTGTTGACTGGTCTCAACAGGTTGGTTCAACAAACAAACGTAATGCCACCAAGCGGCAATTGTTGGCGAAAGAAGGCACCATGATCATACGGTTCGGCAAAATCGGGCACCTTGCCATCAAGACATCTCTATTGGGATTGGCGGCTTTCATGCTTATTCAGGCTGGTGGCGGATCGGTGGCAAGGGCATCCGACTTTTTTACCGCGTTGCAGGCCCGTCTCATCAAGGACGGCTTCGACGCGGAAAGCATACAATTGCTATACGGCAAACCGGGCGTCGGGTTCGAGATTCGCGGGGTCGGCCTGTTTTTCAGACACAGTGAAGCGCGTTTAAATTACGGCCAGTTTCTACAAGAGCGACGCATCCAAATGGCGCAGCAATACATTGTCGAACATAGTGGTGCCCTGGCCGTAGCGGAAGATCGCTACGGTGTGCGACGAGAGATCATTACAGCCATTATGCTGGTGGAAACCCAACTGGGCAAACTGGTGGGTAACCAGTCTGTTTTTAATATCCTTTCCACCATGGCCGCCCTGGATGATCCTGCCGTGCGCAAGGCGTTCTGGAAGGAACTGCCCCAAGAGCGACGTCTTTCGCGCAAGGCCTTCGAAAAGAAAGCGGATCGCAAGTCACGATGGGCCTACAACGAACTCAAGGCCCTGCTGCGTTATGTTGACGCCGAAAATTTAGATCCGGTAACCATCCAGGGATCCTACGCCGGTGCCATGGGCTATTGCCAGTTCATGCCGAGCAATGCCCTGCGGCTCGGGGTGGACGGCAACGGTGATGACCGGGTCGATCTTTTCGATCACACCGACGCCATCGCCAGCGTGGCCAACTACCTGAAGCACCATGGCTGGAAGCCCGGCATGACGCGCCAGCAGCAGTATCAGGTGATTCTGAAATACAATTACAGCAAGCCCTACGCGAACACGATTCTTGACATCGCAGCCCGGTTAAGGGACGGGTGAAAATCATAATCTTTGTTATACTTTAAGGATCCAAGGGGTCAAGGATTCAAGGGTTCGAGTGAAATGCCAAACCATTACAAGCGTTGCCTGTCTTGGAAACCATCGAGAACGATATTGCCGAAATCGAACGCATGTTGAAAGGATAGTTTATTTAATGGATTTAAAAGCAGCCATCACGTTCATCGTGGCGTGTATACCGTTTCTCCTGTTTACGGTCTGGGCCATCGTGGACGTGTTGATGAAAGATTTCGGCACCACCGGACGCAAGGCGCTCTGGGCCCTCGTGGCGTCCGTGCCGTTTATCGGGGCGGTAGTCTATTTGCTGGCGGGATTCCGCCAGGGGCGTAAACCCGAGAAAGCCGGCTGATGCTTGCCCGGGCATCGAAAGCGTATTGAAAGCGTTTGACAATTTTCGAGGTTTCCGGTAAATGCACCTCACATTTCCGCATGCATGTGGTCCCATCGTCTAGCGGTTAGGACGCCGGCCTCTCACGCCGGTAACCGGGGTTCGATTCCCCGTGGGATCACCACTGATACTATCAAGGGGTTAACCATTATTTGGTTAACCCTCTTGTTTTTGAAACGGTCATCTCCACGCCATGGTACAGCGGCGGGCTTTCTATCAGAGGTTTCAGAAATCGCCGTCATAGTGAATAAAATCAGTGCATCAAAATCAGCGGAAGTTTTCCCTAACGACACTATTCACGATGTTCAGCGAAGAAACGATTAAAGCGCTTGATGCCAATTCGCCTTAAAATCAGGAAGCGTTCGCCGGAAGCCTGGCAAGGCACGTTGGTCATCATGTGCTTTGCTCAGATGGTCTCCATGATCGGTTTTTCAAGTATTTTTCCGTTTCTTCCGCTCTACGTGAAGTCCCTGGGAACCGTTACGTCCCTGAGCGCCGACCTTTGCACCGGGCTGGTCTTCTCCGGGCAGGCCTTCAGCATGATGATCGCCTCACCCATCTGGGGCGCCTTGGCGGACCGATGGGGACGCAAGCTGATGGTGGCGCGGGCCATGTTCGGGGGGGCCATCATCATGGCGTTGATGGCTTTCGCGCGTTCGGCCGAAGAATTGGTGGTCCTGCGCATGATTCAGGGGTTAATCACCGGTGTCATGGGTGCCACCAACGCCCTGGTGGCCGCCACGGTGCCGCGCGGCCGGGCGGGGTACGCCATGGGACTGATGCAGGTGGCCATGGGACTGGGGCTGGGGTTGGGGCCCGTCATCGGCGGCGTGGTGGCGGACGCTTACGGCTATCGGGCGGCTTTTTACATCACGGCCGGACTGCTGGCCTTTGCCGGCGTCGTGGTCTGGTTTGGCGTCGATGAACATTTCGTGGCCCGGGAATCGACCGATCAGGCGTCCGTTGGTTTTCTGGCCGCCTGGCAGCGCACCCTGTCCTCGCGCGGCGTGCCGTTGGCCTACACCCTGCGGTTTATCAATCAGATGGGGCGCATCATCTTCATGCCGGTCCTGCCGCTCTTTATCCTTACGCTCATCGACAACCCGGATATGATCAACAGCTATACCGGGATTGTGATCGGTCTGTCTTCGGCGGCCACCGCCTTTTTTTCGATTTACCTGGGGCGCATGGGCGACCGCTCCGGCTATCGTCGAACCGTAATCGTCTGCCTGCTCGTGGTGTTTCTGCTATTTCTCCTGCAGGCGCTGGTAAGCGCCGGCTGGCAGCTGCTGGTCTTACAGATGTTCTACGGTATCGCTCTGGGCGGCATCGTTCCGGGGATCAGCGCCTTGCTGGCCGTCTACAGCAGGCAGGGTGACGA
The DNA here is from genome assembly GCA_014237395.1 of Desulfobacteraceae bacterium. Taxonomy (GTDB): domain Bacteria; phylum Desulfobacterota; class Desulfobacteria; order Desulfobacterales; family UBA5852; genus JABZFP01. Next base: position 92,562 of record JABZFP010000007.1, read on the forward strand.
GGGGGCGGTCTATGGTCTGGACAATGCGATCACTTCGGGCGCGCGCATGATCGGCCCTTTGCTGGGTGTCAGCATCGCGGCCTGGTTCGGGGTGCGGATGGTTTTCGGGGCCGCCGCCCTGCTATACCTGACCGCCGCCTTGCTGGCCGTGTGGGGGTTGCCGAAAAGGAACCACACGGTCGAGCATTGAAGGCAATCCAAGCGTTTCTCCCCCCCCTCCCGCCATAAATTCCATGCCATCTGATCAATGGGGTAAACGGCAGTGAAGGCCTGCTTGTGATAGGGTATGTCCGGTCAAGCCATTTCTATTTTGCCATCTTCGCTGGCCGACAGGGCAGGCCTTGGACCCGCAAAACCCAGTTATGGACCGGTGGTGGATGCCTGAACCGGTGATCGCCAAAAATATTAATGAAGTGGGAAACCTGCTTCATATTCTACTGAAACAGTTTACCCTAAAACTGGCGGAACCTTTTCACCGGCTGTCAGCTTTTTACAGTGCGCAGAAGACGCTAAAATAAAGTATTGGCAATACAATTAAATAGTTAGATTTATGAGAGAAGGGGACGAGCCAGCTGTTGGCATCGCTTTTGCTGCATTTGGTACCATTAATTAACTAGGAGAAAAGCTGTGCGCTTGGTTTGGCGGTTGACCGCAATCGTGATCATGATTTTGCCTCGAGCCGTTGAGATCGTGATGGCCGATGAATTCGGCGGGGCTGGCGTGTCATCTAGCCATCCCGCATGGTCGAGCATTGAATCGCCAGTGCTCGTCATGCTGGGATGTATCCTCGTCTGGCTTGCCGGGCTGTGCCGTAAGAAGTTTAACCAAAAATCAAACAGAGATCATCATGCCCCCGGCTATTCACAACAAACCAACTGAACGGCGCTCCGGTATAGATCGCCGCCAGTTTTCCTATGCCCTGCATATCCCCGAGCGAAGAAGCCGCGAGGATCGCCGCCGCAAGCTTCCGAAACGTCTCCAGGAAGCGATGCCCGTTGCGGCCAAAACCCCATTACCAGCCATTCATCCCTGATTATTGTTAATCCCCACCCCGTTCTATCTTGAAAGATCAAGAAGATCCGATCACCTGAATCACCTCCTCGTCAGATAATACGCAGGAATTATCGTTTTTTTCGGATGATATGGATGATGTCTCCCGGATAGATCAGGTCCGGGTTGCTGATCTGGCTGAGGCGCGCCAATTCGGGGTATTGGAACGGGTCGTCGAGGTAGTGCGCGGCAATATCCCATAGCGTATCCCCCGGGATGACGTGGTGGACGATCTCGTCAAGGGCTGCTGGGGGCAGGTGTGACGGCGGCGGGGCCGGGGCGGTTGTCTTTGCGGCGGGGCGTTCGACCATCAGGGTAAATTTTTCGGTTTCCACCCGCATGATCTCCCGGGAGGCCTCTGATGCCGGTACGGGGGCAGGCGAGGCCGGGTTTATGGCGATGGTTGACGGACGGGAGGGCGCATCATTTTCGATAGCTTCCACGGGCGGGGTGTTTTCCGGTTTAGCCGCCGCCATCCTTGAGGGGGCTGCCTCGGCTGGTGGCGCCGGTTTATCAGTGGCCGTTGCATGGGGCTTTAATTCTGTTTGCGGGGGATCAAGGCCTTCGGGTTGGGTGGCAATGGCTGGCAGGGGGCTGGTTTTAACATCGGTTTCCGCTCGGGATGTGTTCTTGCGTTGCTGGAGCAATAGGACGGAACTGAGGGCGACGATCAGAAGCAGGATCAAAACCACCGTCAGGCCAAGGGCGTAGCGCCGGGCCCGCCGGTGGGTCGTGGACGATACCGCCCGTTTTTGCGCCGGTTCTTTTCGGAACGGGCGGGAAATCGCCATGGGGCGGTCATTTTCGGTGGCACGGGCCATGGGGATCGCTGCCGATGCTCGGGTCGTTTTCGCGGCCGGGCTTAGGCCGGGATTTTTTGGATGGTCGGCCCTGCGTGCGCTTTCTTCTGCGCCTGCGGTCATCCCATCCGTTTCAGACGTTTCACCCTCCGGGCGTTCGACCTCCGCGGATGATCGATCCGGCGCCGGTGTTTGGGCCCGCACGTCATCGGCCATCCGTGACAGCGTTTCTAAATCCGGGCTGGGATAGGGGATTTCCCTCGCCTGTTCGAGCCGGGTGAAGGTCGTGTGAAACAGAACCTGTTCGTTGTGCAGCATAAAGGCATCAAACAGATCCATGGGGCTATGCGCGCTCAAGGGGTGACGGGAGAGATGGGTGCCCGGCAGGACATCCACCACGTCATCCACCAGGAACGCCGTGAGGCCGGTCGGCAGACTGGTGAGGATCAGCTGCCCCTGGGGTCGGGCTGATCCGGTTTCAAGCCCGAGCTTGCGCCGCAGGGAAATGACCCGGTACACCTGCCCGCGATGATTGATGAGCCCGATCACCGATGGCGGGGCAAGCGGCAGGCGGCTCACGGGGGGGACCATGATCATGCTTTCCACCTCGGCCGCCGGCGCACAAAAGTGGTAGGGCGCGACATTGAAAAGAATCAAATGCCGATTGTTGCGGGACGAAGGGGTGATGGGCATGGCCTGCACCGTGTTGGATGTTTTTTGGGCAAGGGCGGTTACGGACGACCGCAAAAGCAAATCGTTACCATAACCTATGGCGCTGCCCCGGGTTCTGTCAATTGCTGGTGGCGTGTATGCGTGGTTGCACCCGGGGGGGCGGTGATGGATGACCGGGCGGCGCAGCTCACAGGTTGGACAAAATAGGCGGACCGCTCCGTACGTGAGGGCATCCCGGACTTACGGTGCCGTTGGCGGGCACCCGCCGCCCCTGGGGCCGGCGGGTGTTCTATTGTCTATGGGGCCGGTTTGTCCTCGGCGTCTTCCAGACTGGTCAGGAAATCTTTGACCGGATCGATGTCGAAATCGGAAAGGGTAAAAGGATCCTGCCGCAATGACGAACGGGCAGGCACCTCGGTGGCGGTGTCGTCCGCCGGATCGAAAATCTCCAGGACGGACTCTGCCGAACCATTGATGCGGATGAGAAACGCCGGATCGGCAAAATCGGTTTTAGCCCGGTCGGTCAAATAGGTGCGGCATTTCAATCCGGAGAGGTCTGCCAGCAGCCGCTGCACGGCATCATTGGCCACGGTCAGGCCATCATCGGTTTTCCATTCGACAGCCGTTGCCTTTTCAGGCGCCGCATCGGTGACAGCGTCGTCGCCCTCCGGCGCTGGAGGGGTGGGTGCCTTTTTGATCGTGACCGTTTTGCCTTCGGTGGCGATCGAATATTCCCTGACGTCCTCTTTTTTAAAGGCCAGAACCGTTTTATCGCGCAGGCTGTCCACGGATTGGTCGAAATCCTGCCGGAAATTGCCCTGGGCGTGGTAGACATTGGGGTCATCCGACAGGGTGATATGGGTGTGACGCATGGTCTCCGCGGCTTTGCCGATACGGAAGCTGCGCACGGCCTTGTCATCCTGATAGGCTGTTACCCGGATCTGCTGATTCTCATCCAACTCGTAACGGGTATAATTTTGGGTTTCCGATATGAGGGCGGTGACCTTCAGGTCGGCAAGGGCGTCGAGCATCCGGTCCACAAGCGTGCTGTCAGCCGGGTAATCGCCTGGTGCGACCAGCCAGCCATCGTCCTGCCGGGTCAGCACCACGGTCTGGTCCCCTTTGCCGATTTCGATGTTGGTCAGGTCCTGTGTTTTTACGGCAGGAAGATCGGGCAGGGTGTATGTGGTCCGGTCCGTATTGCGGAAAAACAGGTAGAGCCCCAGGGCCACAATGACCACCGCCAGGATGGCGTATTCTTTTTTAACCTTCATAGCAGGATTTTCGCTCCTTTTAGGATTGCAGGAACATGGCCTGAATGCGTTTTTTGCGTGCGATGCGGCGCAGCCACACCCCGACCCCGAAAAGCACCACCAGAATCGGCAGACCGGCAATGTTGACGGCTTTCGTCATGGTGCGCATCGCCGGCGTGGGGTCTTCGAGCGGGTTGAAGCGCTGCTCCTTGCTGCGCATCACCGCCACGTCGCCGCGATCATTGAGATAGTCGATCACGTTCATCATGAACATGGAGTTGGGCGTGCGGCCGTCGGCTTCCAGCACGCTGTCCTGAATGAGTTCCGCCGATCCCACCATCAGGATTTTGGCCGGTTGTCCTTTGTCCCGGCGAAGGGTGGTGCTCTCGATGCCGGAGAGATCCTTTCCGGCCGGGGCGTCTGTTTCAATGTCGGCTTCCGCGGTGTCAGGCGCTTCGGCTTCCGCGGGCGCCGGTTTTTCCGGAATCGGCTGCCCGGCAAAATGGCTGGGGAATTCACCCTCCAGGATATAGGCCAGCGGGTAGGTCTGCAAATCCTCGGCGGGCGGCGGAGACCCGATCATCATGGGGTCCAGCGTAATGCGGTCCTTCATCTCCCAGGACTGGTCCGAGGAAGAAAACAGGCGGGTGGCCGACAGACCGTTTCCCTCCAATTGCTTTTCATCGAGCACCAGGGGCGACATTTTAAGGGCGATCAGGCCCCGAATGTTTTCCATGTAGGGTAGATCCTGGTTGATATTGGTGCTTTTGATAAGCGGGGCAAAGTAAATGGGGCGCTCGCCGCCGCCCATCTCACTGGGCAGACGCTGTTTGTAGCAGTTTTCGTCCAGCACCATCGACGGGGTTATCTTGACCCCGTAGGTTGCCAGTAATTTTCCCAGACCGGTATCGACCGGCTCGAAGGAGGGCCCCTGCATAAAGGCGGTCTGGGGAGCTCCCGGCCCGCGTTCCATAAAACTGTCCAGAAGCAGGATCAAATTGGTGCCGCGCATGAGGGCTTGGTCGATCTGGTAGAGGTCGTAATTCGAGAAAGGCTCGGTGGGGCGTGCGATGATCAGGCTGGGCAGGCTCGCCGGGATGGGCTTGTCCTGGAGCTCGATGCGTTGGAGGGAGTAGCTGTCCGACACCAAGGTCGTGAAGCTGCGCAGGGTGACGTTGTTCTGTCGGCCCGGCATCGGATCCAGCGCCAGGGTGCCGTTGCTGACCAGATAGCCCAGGTTTTCGTTGATGTCCACCAGCGCCTCGAGGTTGTCGTTGATCAGACCTTCCATCTCGTCGATGCCGACCATCTGGTATTGCGTGCCAATAATCGGCAGCCGCAGAACATTGAGCAGGGGCGTCGTGACGGTCTTGTCGCCATAGGCCATCACCAGCCCGATGACGCCATTGCCGGGGGCAAGGTTGGCTTCGGGGATGGCGGGCCAGTTGATCGTCATGATGTTGTATTGCTTGGCGGCTTCCCTGCCGTCAGAGTCCCGGGAGGGGTCGATGTGGCGGTAACTCAATTTGTTATAGGTTTTGGCATTGACCTTCTTGATGATGCCCTCCAGGCGTTCGGCAAAGGAGGGCAGTTCGTCCAACCCCATATACTGGGCTACGCCCTTGAGGGAGGAGGACAGAAAGAGGGTGACCTGAATGCTGTCTTTCAGGTTGAGAAAGGCACTGGTCTTGTTGTTCAGCTTCTGGATGGCGGTGGTCAGTTTGTACTCCAGCCCGTCGATGGACGTGATGGTGGGGATCTGCTCGACCATGTCGCCGTGAATCAGTGCCAGGCCCATATAGGCCCGTTTGAATTTGACTTCGTCTTCTTCGATGGCCTGGATCTGGACCGGGTTTATCCCGTAATCGGTGGCCTGCTGCTGGTTTTCGCCGGCCTGCAGGCCGACATCACCTTCCTGCGGGCTGACATCGTAAAAGCGGTAGTTGAAATTGCGGTTGGCATGCAGGGCGTATTCCTCCAGTAGATCATGCAGGTAGCGCTCGGTATTGTTATACGGCGCCGGCAGGTTCTTGGTGAAAAAAACCTTGATGGTCAGGGGTTCCTGCAGGGTTGCCACAACCTGTTTGCTGGTTTGCGAAAGGGAATAGATGTGGTTGGACGTCAGGTCCCACCGGAAAAACAGCGTCAGTCCGGCGATATTGAGCAGGACCAGTACGAGAAGATAAATTGAAAATTTCATGTATTTATCATAGGTGCGCGTCGCCATGCCCGACTCCTTATTTCTTTTCCTGCATTGCGAGGTGTGCTGCATACAATCCGAGAAAGACCAGGCTCAGAAAGTAGAGAATATCCCGGGAATCAATAATCCCTTTGGCGACATTCTGAAAATGCGAACTGGCTCCCAGGTAATTGACGACATTGAGTGCGGGGGTGGGAAAGAAAAACAGCATGCGGTCCATCGTCGTCAGGGCAAAACAGATGACAGCCCCCATGATAAAGGCGATGATCTGATTGCGCGTCAGCGCCGAGGCGAACAGGCCGATGGCGGTAAAAGCGGCTCCCAGCATGACGGCACCGGCGTAGCCGCCGATGACCGGCCCCCAGTCCAGTTCCCCCATCATGGCGATGAAGACCGGATAGACCAGGGTCGGCACGAGGATGGCGCTGACGAAAACGACGCCCGCCAGAAATTTTCCGACAATGATATCGCGAAAGGTGACCGGCAGTGTCAGGAGGGTCTCATAGGACCCCGTATTCAGCTCTTCCGCAAAAAGCCGCATGGTGATGGCCGGCACCACAAAGGCAAATGTCATAGGCAGCAGATTGAAAAAATTGCGCATATCGGCTTGGTTGAAGACAAAAAAGGTCGAGAAAAACAACCAGCCCGTCACCAGCAGGAAGACCGATATCACGATGTAGGCGATGGGCGAGATAAAGAAATCTTTCAGCTCTTTGCCCATGATGTGGGACACCTGATGCATGTCAGTTCTCCTTGGTCAGTTCTCTAAAAATGGTTTCGAGATTTTTGGTCTGCTGGACGAATTCCACCAGGACCCAATCCGTGGCCTTGATGGCCGCGTAGACGGCCGGCCGCGGATCATCAGTGCCGCGGCAGGTCAACGTCAGGCCCAGGATGCCGTCCGGGCCCGGTGACGCGGTGGCGGTGATCCCGTCGATCGTGTTCAAGGTGGCGATGGCATCCGCCGGATCGGCATTCTGCAAGGCCAGGTGAATCCGACGGGTGTGGCTGCCGGACTGTTTCAGGTTTTCGGTGCGGTCGTCCGCCACGATGCGCCCCTGATGGATAATGACGATACGGTCGCATGTGGCTTCCGCCTCGCTCAGAATGTGGGTCGATAAAATAACGGTTTTTTCCCGTCCGATTTCGCGGATGATGTCTCGAATTTCGACGATCTGGTTGGGATCCAGACCCGAGGTGGGCTCATCCAGAATCAGGATTTCAGGGTCGCTCATCATGGCGTGGGCCAGGCCGACCCGCTGTTTGAGGCCCTTGGACAATTCGCCGATTGTTTTGTGCATGATGCCCTGCAGTCCGCAAAGGCCCACCAGGCGGCGGAGGCGCTTGGCCTTGGCGTCACCGGTCAATTTGCGGATGCTGGCGACATAGTCGAGATAATCATAGACCAGCATGCCGGGATACAAGGGGGCGGACTCCGGCAGATAGCCGATCAATTGCTTGATGGCAACGATGTCTTCCTGGATGTCGAAATCCTTGATTTTAACCTGACCCGCCGTGGGTTTGAAATAGCCGGTCAGCATGCGCAGGGTCGTGGTTTTGCCAGCCCCATTGGGGCCTAAAAGTCCAATAATTTCACCTTTCTGGATGGCAAAGTCGATACGATCCACGGCACAGAAATCGTCGTAGTATTTGGTCAATCCCTCGACCTGGATCATGCGGTCTCTCCTTTATTCGAATGGCTCAAAAAGCCAATATACCGGGCGGCATCGCCAAGACGACGACACCTGCCCTGATCCGATGCCCGTATTCATTGTGTGGTCAATGGTTTTACGGAATTCCCATCTCTGACGTGCCATTGTTTTCAAATGGTCCTGAGCAGGACGACAATGGCATGCGGGCCTGCTGTATCATGGATTGCGACCGGCTGCAACGGTCTGTATATCGGTTGGCTGAAAGGGGCTTCACAGCCAGTTTGCCCGCTGCAGGCGGGATACCGGCGGGGCGCGGATGGTGGATGCTGCGGGAGGCGGTTTCGTTCTTCAACGGACCCTTTAAAGGGGGGCGCCGCCGGGTAAGGTGGTGTCACTGACCTTCGTTGTGTAATGGCGGCAGGCCTATCGAATGAGGGCGCGATCGACGATCAAGGTCCATTCCGCGATCAATGTGCGGCGATGGTCGATGATCCATTGGCGACCATTGCGCCGGATCAATTCCTCGAGGCGCGTGCCGAGGATGGCCAGTTCTTCCGGGGTGCCGGGCAAGTCCTCGCTGTTGAGGAGGGCGGCGATCATCTTGATTTCCATTTGCCGTGGTGCCTTCCGGTTCTGCGGTCCTGACGGGAAGGGAAAACAGTCCGGGTGCGTCCAAAAGGGGAAATCGCGATAGAGTTGCGGTGCCATCTGACGGGATGGCGTATGTCAGGCGTCCGAGTTTTTATCCAGTGCGCGGCTGATCTTTTTCAACTGATGGTTGGTTTCCTTCAACGTCAGGCGTATTTGCTTCAGGGCCGACAAGACGTTTTCATCTGTTTCAGGCGGTGTCTCCCGGCCGGAACCGATTTGGCGGGAAATGTCATCCAGGCGAATACCGAGCGTGACGATGAAATACAGGAGCAGCATGAACATGTAGTCGTCTTTACGCCAATTGAGGTGGAGAAAGCCAAAGGATAGCAAAATCAGAAAAATGACACTGGTGACCGCGTAGGGATGCTGTGAGAGAAATCTTTTCATGCAGGTTCCTTGCATCCCAAACAGAGACTGGGTTGCGGGGATAGGGTGACCGGAACAAACGCTACGGACGATAGGGCACGTTGTTTTTGCTTAACCCTATCATTACCATAAGAGAATCGGATCTAAAAATCAATCCACGCTAAGCGGCCTCGTTGAAGATTCGGGGGATGGTGGTATTGGCTCGGCGACACCGGATCGCCGGCGAAACATTGACCATTGCTGGGTTTCAGCGCCTTCGGGTTGCGCATCAAGGCCCGTGTGTCAATTTAAAGGGCAGCGACGACCAATTGACAAACGGGTTGCCGATAAACACCCTTTTACAGTAAGTGCGTATATACCCATAATTTTGGCCGGCAGTTGAGGAGTTCGCTGATGAGACATGCGGTTTATATTCTTTTTTTACTAGCCGGATTGACCACAAGCCTTTTGTTTATCGGACCGGTTTCAGGCAGGGCCCAATCGGTTGTTGATAATGACCTTTATGCACAGCTGCTCACGCAGCATGTCCGGGACGGGGTCGTCGATTACGGCGGACTAAAACGGCAGGAGACGCTTTTGGATCGCTATCTTGACCAGTTGGCCGGTGTCGATCCTGACGGACTGGCGGATAAAGAGCGATTTGCTTTTTACACCAACGCCTACAACGCCTGGACCCTGAAACTGATCCTGGATCATTACCCCGGAATCGAGTCCATCAAGGACACGGGGCGGCTGTGGCAGAGTCCCTGGAAGAAAAAAATTGCCCGGATCGGTGGCGGCCTGTTATCCTTGGACGAGATCGAGCATGATATTCTGCGGGCCCGGTACCGGGACCCGCGGGTTCATTTTGCGGTCAATTGCGCCTCCAAGGGGTGCCCGCCGCTTTATGGCGAACCGTTTACGGGACGTGATCTGGATCGCCAGCTCGATCATGTCACCCGGGCTTTTATCAATGATCCCGCCCGCTACCGGCTGGAGGGGGGTACCCTCCATGTCAGCCGTATTTTTAAGTGGTTTGCGGAAGATTTCAACGACGACCCGGTTGGATTCTTCAAGACCTATGCAGAGGAACCCTTGCGGTCCAAATTAGATGCCGTCCCGGGGGACGTACGCGTCAGCTATCTGGACTACGACTGGTCGTTGAACGGAACCTGACGAAACAGGATTGGTATACCTGACCGAACGCCTATGAAGAGGGGGTGTCCATGGCACGCTTCGATTACGATATCGGGATTATCGGCGGTGGTGCCGCGGGATTGACGGTAGCGTCCGGTGCGGCCCAACTGGGCGCCAAAACCCTGCTGATTGAACAAGAGCCGGCGTTAGGCGGGGATTGTCTGCATTACGGGTGCGTTCCCAGCAAAACCCTGATCAAATCCGCCCGGATGTATCACGCCATTAAAAATGCCGGTGCTTATGGCTTGCCAACGGTGGATGTGCCGCCGGTCGATTTCCGCAAGGTGGCGGATCGTATCCGTTCCGTGGTGGCGAAGATTCAGAAACATGATTCCGTCGAACGCTTTTGCGGGTTGGGCGCCCAGATCAAGTTCGGTGAGGCGCGGTTTACCGATGACCACACCGTGGATCTCGATGGACGACCTTACGCGGCCAAGACATGGGTGATCGCCACCGGGTCGTCGCCCATCGTACCCCCGATCGACGGCCTGCGGGAAACCGCCCATCTGACCAATCGTGACATTTTCTATATGGATACGCTGCCGGCATCCCTGACCATATTGGGGGGCGGCCCCATCGGCATCGAGATGGCCCAGGCTTTCGCGCGCCTGGGCAGCGCGGTGACGGTGGTGGACATGGCTCCTCAAATTCTGGGCAAGGAAGACAAGGATATGGCCGAGTCGGTGATGGGCGTCCTGGCGAATGAAGGCGTCACGTTTCATCTGAACGCCACGGTTATTCGCGTTCGGGAAGCGGCGGCACAAAAAGCGGTCGTCATCAAGACGGCCGAAGGGACGGAGCAGACGCTGCATTCCGAGGCGATTCTGGTGGCCATCGGACGGACCCCCAATGTCAACGGACTTGGCCTGGAGGCCGCCGGGGTGGACGTCGCCCGTGGGGGCATCACGGTGGACCGTCGGCTGCGGACGTCCCGCAGCCACATCTATGCCGCCGGCGATGTCAACGGCGGGTATCAGTTTACGCATGCCGCCGGATACGAGGGCGGCATCGTTATTGCCAATGCGGTTTTCCGGTTGCCGCGCAAGGCTGATTATACCTATCTGCCCTGGTGCACCTACACGGATCCGGAACTGGCCAGCATCGGCATGAACGAAAAAGCCGCCCAGGCGCAGGGCATCGACTATGCAGTCTGGAGCGAGGCCTTTCAAAACAACGACCGCAGTCTGGCCGAAGGGGAACGGACCGGGGTGATTAAGATGCTACTGGATGAAAAAGAAAAACCCATCGGCGTCCAGATCCTGGGTCCCCATGCCGGCGATCTGATGAGCGAATGGGTTGCCGTGCTGAACGGTAAGATGAAGCTGTCCGCCCTGGCTTCCGCGGTGCATCCATACCCCACCCTGGGAGAGATCAACAAGCGCGTGGCTGGGAGCTATCTGGCCCCCAAGATATTTTCCGATCGGGTTAAGAAGGGCCTCAAACTGTTTTTCAACCTCAAGGGCCGGGCCTGTGGCGGGCCGCAGGATAAATGTCAGCAGGATTGTGAAATGGAGGGATAATGTGACCGGTGACCGCCGCGCGTGCCTGTGCGGGCGCTCGAAAGCGCGGCGTGCTGAATGAAAAAGACGGATACAGTGCTTTTTCAAGGAGAAGACAACGATGGATGACAGTCCCCAACCAAAGGCCGGCGATCGACGGAAGGCCCTTATCAAAGCAGGCCTGTTCCTTCTGTTTATTGCCCTGGCCATTGGTCTGGTGCGCTATTCCCCGGTGAGAAATTATCTCACGGCCGATGCCCTGCAGCAGTTCCTGAATGCGGCCGGCCTGTGGGCCCCGATTGTCTTTATGGTCGTGTATGCGGCCGGGGTCTGCCTGTTTGTCCCGGGAACACTTCTAACCGGGCTGGGGGCGGCGATCTTTGGGGCCTACTGGGGGTTTCTCTACGTCTGGATCGGCGCTATGATCGGGGCCAGCCTGGCCTTTTTTATCGGGCGGACCCTGGGGCGGGATTTTGCGGCCTCCCTGATTGGCGACAGGCTCAAAAAATATGATGAGGCCATCCGGCGCAATGGATTTGCCACGGTGCTGTACCTGCGGTTGGTCTATTTCCCGTTTACGCCGATGAATTTCGGGATGGGTCTGACCAGTGTCGGCTTCCGGGACTACGTGTTCGGCACAGGTCTGGGGATTCTCGTGGGAACCTTTATCTTCACCTTCTTTATCGGAACCTTGAAAGACATCTGGGCGTCCGGCGACTGGGGACAGTTGCTGTCGTTCAAAGTCTTTTTTTCGATCGCACTGTTTGTCTTTTCGTTTTTTATTCCGAAGCTGATCAAACGGTTTCGCAATGCGGCATAAGGTCTTCGATCGTAATATCAGTATTTTTTATTTGTATGACAGGACAATCGATTGTTGCGTGTTTTGCTGTTGATGAAGTAGTAAAAAGTCTCCAAGTCGTCACTCCCGCGAAGGAGACTGTGTCGTAATGACAAAGGGGACTCTTTTTCGTCCTGTCATGCCGGACCCCGATCCGGCATCCATTGTTTTACCACCTTGAAAAATAGCTGGATTCCGGGTCAAGCCCGGAATGACGTAAACCTGTTGAATTTTGTTTGTTAATTTTGACACAGCCTCGAAGGCGGGAGTCCGTAGCCAACTGAAAAAACTGGACCCCCGCCTGCGCGGGGACGACAAAAATACTTCTTCTGCAACTTTTTACGGAGATTTCCAATGCGCGGGCACCGATACAAAGCAATCCATTTCTTGCTGCTCATCGTTACGCTTATCTCATTGTCGGCCTGTTCAGAAGAGCCGGGGAAAAAAGCTGCAGAACAAAATTGGGAAGACATAGTGGCGGAAGCCCGGGGGCAGACGGTGGACTGGTTCATGTGGGGTGGATCGCCGGCCGTGAATGCATACGTCAACGGTTATCTGGCCGAGCAGTTGAAAACACATTTTGACATTACCCTGCGCCAGGGGCCGGTCCAGGATATTGCCGAGGTGGTCAGCAAACTGGTGATCGAAAAACAGGCTGGTAAAGATAAAGACGGCCATGTAGATCTCATGTGGATCAACGGGGAGAATTTTCGTACCTGCAAAAAAAATGGCTTGCTGTACGGCCCCTTTGCGGATCGGCTGCCCAACCAGCGTCTGGTGAACTGGGATCGCCCTTCGGTCGCCAATGATTTCGGCGAACCGGTGGAGGGTCTGGAATCCCCCTGGGGTAGCGCCCAGGTGGTGATGATCTACGATACGGCCCGGGTGCCGCAGCCCCCCAGAACGGTGGGAGATTTGCTGAAGTGGATACGAAGCCATCCTGGCCGTTTTGCCTATCCGGCCCCACCGGATTTTACCGGGTCGGTGTTTGTACGGCACATTTTCTACCATGTGTCCGGCGGCGCCCAGCGCTGGCAGGGACCAATGGATCAGGCCGCCTTCGAGCAGGCCGCGTCCGACACCTACCGCGTCCTTAAAGAGCTGGCGCCGTTTCTCTGGCGAGAGGGCCAAACCTATCCCGAATCGCCGGTGCGTATGAACACCCTTTTTGCGGACGGCGAGGTGGATTTCTCTTTTTCCTATCACCAGGCCGAAGCTTCCCGCAACATCCTCGATGGCTTTTTTCCCGACACGGTTCGGACCTATGTGTTCGATGAAGGCACTATTGCCAACACGCATTTTGTCGCCATCCCCTTCAACGCCGCCGATACGGCCGGCGCCATGGTGGTGGCCAATTTTCTTCTGTCACCGGAAGCCCAGCTCAAAAAGGCGGCTCCCGACGTCTGGGGGGATTTCCCGGTTATTGATCCGGCGCGGCTGCCGGCGGAATGGCGAAAACGTTTTGACGCCCGTCCCCTGGGAACGGCAACGCTGTCTGACACCGAGCTGCAATCCCGCCAGCTCCCGGAGCCCCCTTCGGAGATCCTGATTCAACTGGAGAAGGGGTGGCAACAACACGTGCTGAAGGGGCGATGATGGATTCCCCGTCTCGACCTGATGGCGATGCCCGCACGCGCCGGGGACCGGACGCTGGGGGCTTGGTGTTGCTGCTCCTGCCGGCCCTTGCCGTGGTGTGGGTGCTGTTCGGGGGGGGATTGGCGTTGGGCCTCGTACAAGCGTTGGGATATCTCCCGGTGGCGGGGCTGGGTGAGCTGTCCTGGGGGCATTTTGCACGGGTGTTGACCGACCCAGATTTTATCAGAAGTCTTCTGCTGACGTTTTACATCGCCGGAACATCAACAAGCATTGCCGCCGGCATCAGCATCCTCACCGCGCTTTTGCTGGCATCCCTGGTGGAACGGTCCCGCGTGATCCATTTTATGTTTCAGGTGCCGTTGACGGTGCCCCACCTGGTCATTGCGGTGGCCGCGGTGTTCATGCTGGCGCCAGCCGGGCTTTTTTCCCGTGCGGCGGTGGCCCTGGGCTGGATTCAAACATCCGCTGATTTCCCGTTGCTGATCAACGACACCTGGGGCGTTGGCATCATCCTGACCTACGTCTGGAAAGAAGTCCCGTTCATCACCATGATGATTCTGGCAGTTCTGCGACAATCCGGCAACGCGCTGCTGGATGTCGGCCGCACGTTAAAAGCGTCGCCCTGGCAGCGGTTCCGCTACATTACGCTGCCCACGATTTTCCCGGCCGTGGGTGCTGCCAGCCTGATCGTATTTGCTTACACCTTCGGCGCGTTTGAAGTGCCGTTCCTGCTGGGCCGGACCTATCCCATGACCCTGCCGGTGTGGGCCTACAAGAACTACAGCGACATCGATCTGCTGGCCCGTCCGGAGGGCATCGCCACCGGCATCGTGATCGCTCTGGTCGTTATGCTGGCGGTGGTGCTGGCCCAGATGCTGACCAAGGCGGCCCGTAAACGCGGGGTGATCTTATGACGCGCTCGGTTCGGCGGATGACGGGATGGATTGTGATGACGGCCGTCGGGCTGCCCTTTGGTCCGCTGATTTTGTGGTCTTTCTCGGAACGCTGGTTTTTCCCCGGCCTATGGCCCCAGGCATGGGGCCTGCGCGCCTGGACCTATATTGCTTCGACGGCCGGTATGCAGGTCATGGCGGCCATCGGGCACAGTGTCGTTGTAGCGGCCGTGACCGCGGCCATTGCCGTTGCGATTGGCCTTCCGGCCGGCCGGGCGCTGGGGCTTTATACGTTCAAGGGCAAAGACCTGGTTTCCGTTATTTTGACCTTGCCGATCATCGTGCCTCCGCTCTGCGTTGCCATGGGGTTGCACCTGTGGTTTATCCGCCTGGGGCTGGCCGAAACCTATGCGGGCGTGATTGGGGTTCATCTGACCTTCTGCCTGCCCTATGCAATTTTCGTGTTGTGGGGTGTTTTTTCCAATTATAATCCTGAGTTCGAGGCTCAGGCGCGGTCTTTGGGGGCCTCGCGTTTGGCGGTGATAACGCGGGTGATGCTGCCCATGATTCTACCGGGCCTCAGCGTGGCGGCCCTGTTTGCGTTTCTGCTCTCATGGAGCCAGTATCTGAGCACGCTGATCATCGGCGGCGGCCGAGTGACGACCTTGCCGGTCCTTTTATTTGCCCTGATGGGCAGCGGCGATCGTCCGGTTGCGGCGGCGGTCAGCTTGGTTTTTGTTGCCCCGGCTTTTGTCGCGCTGCTATTCAGTGCCCGATACGTGGGGACGCGCAGTCTGACCGGAGTGCATTGATGGGTGACCTACGCATTGAAAAATTGGCCATCGATTATGGCGCCCGAGCGGTGATCCAGGGGCTCGACCTGGATGTGCACGATGGGGAGATGGTGTCGCTGTTGGGTCCCAGCGGGGCCGGCAAGACCACCATCCTAAAAGCCGTTGCCGGCCTGCTGGAGCCTTCCGGGGGAAATATCCTGATCGACGGTCATTCCGTAAGGGGGGTGCCCCCTGAAAAACGGAATGCCGTGATGGTGTTCCAGAAACCGTTGTTGTTCCCTTTCATGAACGTATCCCAAAACATCGGTTTCGGCCTGCGCATGCGGGGTCAGGCCGGCGGGGAAACCGCCCGGCATGTGGATCACATTCTGGCGTTGACCCGGTTGGAAGGACTGTCACGCCGCAAGGTGCATGAGCTTTCCGGCGGCCAGCAGCAGCGGGTGGCATTGGCGCGGGCCCTGGTGTTGAAACCGTCCATCTTGCTTCTGGATGAACCGCTCAGCAACCTGGATGCCACCCTCCGTCAGCGCATGCGCGAGCTTATCCAGACCATTCAATCGGAAACCCGAATGACCATGCTCTTTGTCACCCATGACCAGTCCGAGGCCTTGATGCTTTCCCACCGGGTGGCGCTCCTGCTGGATGGCCGCCTACGGCAGGTGGGTGCGCCGCGCCAGCTCTTCCATCATCCGGCCGATCCGGAGGTGGCCCGCTTTTTTGGTGGAAAAAATTTTTTCCAGGGCCATATCCAAAACGGCATGTACCATTCCGATTTTGGTGTTTTCGCCGTCGGTCCGCAGGATGGCAACGGTCATCTGCGAACCGCCACCATCCGACCGGAAGATATCCGCATTGTTCCGCGCCGTGCCGAATCATCCGGTGGACTGGCCGGTCGCATCGTCAAGACGAATTTCGAGGGCAGTGCCACCCGGATCGTCGTGGCCTGCAGCGCCGGCGAACTGGTGGTGCTGACCTCCCAGGACGGGTTTTTACCCGGCCAGGAGGTCGAAGTGACGGTTCCGCCGGATAAGCTCCGACTTTTTCCCGACGCATGATGGTTCTTTTTTTCTTGCAGATGGAACGTGATGGTCCCGAAAAAAGTCCGATGTCAGACGGTTTCGTAAGAAGTTCGAGATACGGCTTGCGAATCCCGAGGAAAGAGGCGTACCTTTTTCGTACGCCGCAATGACGAGGGATACGCGTAACGCCGATATCGGATTTCTTACGGAACCGTCAAGCGTCAACGGGTGAGGCTATACGCATGAACGATCTGATGACATCCATGCAGGCGCGGGTCGAAGCGTATCTTGCATCCCGGGACTGGTCCGAGGTGCCGATGATGACCCACGGCCCGTTTACGGTCACGCCTCTGGCGCGCGGGGAATACAACCTCAATTATTGCGTCACGGCCGGTGAGCAGCACATGGTGTTTCGCGTCAATATGGGCACCCAGATCGATCGGGACGATCAGATCCAGTACGAATTCGCAACCCTTAAGCTCCTTGAAAACAGCGGCGTGACACCGGTGCCGTATTTTGTCGATGACACCCGCACGTTCTTCGAGCGGGGCATCGGCATCATGGCCTATCTGCCCGGGCGCGCCCTGGACTACACCACCGATCTGGACGCGGCGGCCGCTCTGTTGGCCAAAATTCACCAGGTGCCGGTCCCATCGGACGACCATCACCTGATCCGGGAAGAGGCCCCGCTGGATCTGATCTACCGGGAATGCGCGCAGCTGCTGCAGACCTATTTCCACTCCGAACTGGCCGATCCGACCATCCGCATGTTTTTAGGCGAAGTCCTGGCCTGGGCGGCGGAAGCGCGCGCGACAGAGCAATTCTACCAGCAAGACCCCTGGCCCTGCATCGTCAACACGGAGGTCAATTCCGGCAACTTTATTGTTAACCCATCAAGAAAAACGATGCATCTCGTGGATTGGGAGATGCCCCGCTGGGGGGATCCCTCCCAGGATCTCAGCCATTTCTGCTCCCCCTTGACGACGCTCTGGAAAACGGCTTATCGCATGACCCCGGGTGACAAAGCCCGGTTTCTGGCGACCTATGCCCGGCACATCGATGACGCCCATCTGCGGGATACCCTGCCGGAACGGGTTCGCCTGCGCGATCCCTTTGTCTATCTGCGGGGGATATCGTGGTCGGCCATGGGGTGGGTGGCCTACCAGACGGAATTCGCCGGGATGAAAAATGCGGACACGTGGGCGACCCTCCAGCGTTATATGGACATCGATTTTGTACGGTCCCTATTCGAGCCTTTTATGCGACAGGGTTCGTCATGACGATGCTGAGGCGGCTGGCGGCCCCAAACGGGAATTGGTTGTCATCGGAATCATTTAGAATGGAATAAGTGGTATGCCCCATTGCGAGTGTTTGATCCTCTTTACCCGTTATCCGGAACCGGGCACCACCAAAACCCGTCTGATACCGCATCTGGGTCCCGGTGGGGCGGCCGACATCCAGCGGCAAATGACGGCGCATATTGTAGCGCAAGCCCTGCCGCTAAAGGCATCCCGCAACCTGAATGTGGAGGTGCGCTACGATGGCGGGGATGAGCTACGAATGCGTGCCTGGCTGGGAGATGCACTGACCTATCGGCCACAGGGCATCGGGGACATCGGCCGCCGCATGGCACGCGCCTTTCGTGATGCCAGGGACCGGGGGTACACGTCCATCGTGGTCATTGGTGCCGATATCCCGGAGATGACAACGGTGCTTCTGAATCGTGCCTTTGAGATGATTGAAAACGATACCATCGTGCTGGGGCCCGCTGCTGACGGCGGCTATTACCTGATCGGCCTGCCCTCCCGGGTGATTGCCCGGCAGGTGCCGGACCTGTTTTGCGATATGGCCTGGGGCACAGCGACGGTGCTGCAAGAAACCTGCCGCCGGCTGCAACGGAAAGGTCTCGACTACACGCTTCTGGAAACCTTGAACGATGTGGATCGCCCGGCGGACTTGCCGATCTGGGAGCGGTGCCAATCAAAATGACCACGCCTGCCATCCCGCTGCCGCTCCTGTCCGTGATTATTCCCACCTTGAATGAGTCGGCTCACATCGATGGCGTTCTCCAGGACCTGTCCCACGGGGAAGCGATCGAGACTATCGTGGCCGACGGCGGCAGCCGCGACACCACGGTTGAACAGGCCGCGGCCCACAACGTACGCCTATGCCAGGGGCCGCCCGGACGGGCGCGCCAGATGAATCAGGGCGCGGCCCTGGCCCGGGGGGCACTTTTGTTTTTCCTGCACGCCGACAGCCGCTTGCCGGCCGGCTTCGATCGGATGATTCGCCGAACACTTGACGCCACCCACGTGGCCGCAGGGGCATTTTCACTGGGCATCGACGCCGACGGTCAAAAGATGCGCATTGTTGAATACTGGGCCAACCTGCGATCCCGTTTTCTGGGGATGCCCTACGGGGATCAGGGGCTGTTTCTCAAGGCGGCGCGTTTTCATCAAGGCGGCGGCTTTCCCGAACTGCCCATCATGGAGGATTTCGCCATGATGCAGCACCTGCGGAAGACCGGCCGCATCGTCACGGTCCCTGAGCGAATATACACATCCCCGCGCCGCTGGCGCCGACTGGGGGTGCTGCGGACGACCCTTACCAACCAGGCGATTATCGCCGGATATCTTTTGGGTGTCCCCGCCGATCGCTTATCCCGATGGTATCGGCGATCCCGGCGTCTCGATCAACCGCGTCGGCCCTGAGAAGCGAAATCTGGTTTCTGGACCCCACCTCATTGCTGCCAGGATGTTTTGGGTGCCGGGCGAGCGTGTCCCGATAAAAATTTACGGCACAGCTTTGCCGGTCCGGGCGGGCTGCGGATAAACCCGCTGGCGTGCGTTGGCCGCTTTGACCAATGTATCCACGTGGATATCCACATAGTCGAAGACGCGGGCGCCCCGTTTACCGGGTGCCGGACGCAGGATGCGCCCCAGGTATTGGAGCAGGCGTCCGCTGAAACGAATCGGTGTCACCAGAAAGAGCGTTTCGAGCTGGGGGCAGTCGAAGCCCTCTCCGATGAGCTGGCCGGTGGCGATCAGGACCTTGATGTCGCCGGCTTGCAGCCGTGCGGTCAGGGTTTTGCGATCTTTGCTGGACACATCCCCGGTCAATACCTCCGCCGTAATCTGGTGCCGGTATTTCAGCAGCACCCTGAGGTTTTCGCAATGGGCTTTGCGGTCCGATAACACCAGGCAGACCCCGTGGCTTTCACGAAGAGTTGCGGCGACATCCTTCACGATGAGGAGATTGCGTTCCTTGTCCTCCGTCAGTTCGGACAGCATACGGGAATACTCGCTCACCGGATCGAAATAGGGGCGAAATTCGGTTTCCCGGATGACGACGTCGGCCGCCAGCACATCACCACTTTCCACCAACCCTTCGGAAGCGATTTCGTGGTGCACGTTCCCCAGGTGCCAGAAAATTAACTTGGACAGCCGATCCCGCCGCCAGGGCGTTGCGGACAGCCCCAGCATATACTGGGCATCGAAGGCTTTGACCGCGTCGGTAAAGGTCCGGCTGGGGGTGCGGTGGCACTCATCCACCACCAGATGGCCGATCTGCGGGGCCAACTGTGAGGCGCACTTGTAGAGGCTCTGGACCAGGGCGACCGTTATACGGGATCCCACCTTGTGGCGCCCGCCGCCGATGAATCCCACCTCCTTTTCCGGTATGCCCAGAAACTGCTGGATGCGTTCGACCCATTGGTGTGCCAGGTCTTTGGTATGGACAATAACGATGGCCGGCTGGCGGCGCCGGGCAATCAGATAGAGCCCCATGACGGTCTTGCCGCTGCCGGTGGGGGCACTCAGGGTGCCGAAATCTTTGGCACCCATTTTCGTGACGGCCTCCAACTGGAACGGTTTCAACCGGCCCTGGAAATCATAATCGCATTCGGTCAGCAAACGCCGCCGGTCGGTAAGCTCATAGGCAATGCCCATCCGGCGGCATTGACGTAGCAGGGTTCCCGTAAAACCCCTTGGGATGCGGATTCCGCCGCCCCTGACGTTGCGGTAGAATTTCAATTCTTTCGGTGTTTTGCGGTTCCAGCGCCCCATGCGCTCATTGTCCAGCCATTTGGGATTCGGCATGGTCAAGGTGGGAATGAGCCACGTGGAAAGTGCTTCCGGCGGCGATTGGATGCTCAGGACGTTGCTGAGCCGCATTGGGACGGGGGTCATGGCTCCTGCTTCAGTGTTCCATATGGTAAGCGCCGCATGATTTCTGATCGGCTGGTCGAAGAACGTTTCCCAGCGGCTGTATACAAACCGAACAAAAACCGTGTGCGACGGTCTATTCGTTTTCAGTCAGCAGGGCTTTGGCTACCCGGATATCATAGGCTTGGGACGGGTCAAACGTCCCTTTCTTGTCGTACATTTCCGATGCCTTGCGGATGGCGCCCCAAGGCACCCAATCGTGCTTTTCCCATAATTCTTCATCCTTGGCGTTCCAGAGTCGGAAGTAAATATCATCCGACCGTTGGACAACGTACATCCGGGTCTGGGGGTTTTGGGGGTAGGGGAGATAATAAAGCCCGCGTTCGTCTTTCATAACGTCATTCAACCTTTTTGAGATGTTCTGGTTTTTTGGTAATGCCTCTAACCCAAAATTTTCGGATGGCTATGGCGCCCTTTTTGCCCGCAACACAAGTCCTTTATCATTTAAAAAACGTTTTATCGAAGGCAATCGTTTTGGCCATGCCACTTTTTTTATTCCTGGTCGATACCATAGGACCGCAGCTTGCGACGCAGGGTGTTGAGGCCGATGCCGAGCAGCTTGGCCGATTGGGTCTTATTGTTACCGGTCTGGGCATAGACCTTGAGAATATGACATTTTTCGGCCTCGGCCAGGGATGTCATGCCGGTATCGTCGGGCCGGCATTCGCGTGCAACGGGTTTCCGGCGCTGGTGGAGATGGTCCTGGAGGCATTTCATCGTGATCGTCTGCCCTTGCGCCAGGTTGGCCGCGGAATTCAGGATGGACTCCAGTTCTCTGATATTGCCAGGGTAATCGTATTGCATCAAAGCTTCCAGGGCCTCTTCATCGACGGCGCGGCGCCCCGTGGTGGTACCGCTCTGTTTCGTCAATTCGGTGATGAGCAGCGGAATGTCATTGCGGCGTTCCCGCAGGGGCGGCAGGTGCAACCAGGCACCCCGGATACGATAATACAGATCCTTGCGAAACATGCGTTTTTCGATAAGCTTATCCAGGTCTTCGTTGGTTGCGGCGATGATTCTTACATCGGTGCGGCGCGGCAGGCTGGTGCCGAGTTTCATATATTCACCGTTTTGCAGCACCCGCAGTAGTTTTCCCTGTAACTCCAGCGGCAAGATACCGATTTCATCAAGGAAAAGCGTTCCCTTGTTGGTCTGATCCAGATAACCGGTGCGGTCATGGTCTGCTCCGGTAAAGGCCCCTTTGGTATGACCGAAGAATTCGGCGTCGAACAGGTTGCTGTTCAAGGCGGCCATGTTGACCGGCGTGAAGGGCGCATCGGCGCGCGGGCTGGCGGCATGGATGGCGCGTGCCAACAATTCCTTGCCGGTGCCGCTTTCCCCGGTGATGAGCACCGGAAAGGGACTGGCGGCATGCAGTTCGGCCTCTTTCAGGATGCGAACCATTTTGCGGGAGCGTGTGACGATGGCCTGGAAGGCCGCCTTGTTTTGAACTTCCGGCAGGGCGTCCCGTTTGTCCATGTCCAGGATGTCCAGCAGGCGTTTGCGCTCCAGTGCCCGATTGATGGTCATGGACAGCTCTTCTTCGGCAACGGGTTTTACGAGGTAGTCATAAGCGCCTTTTTTGAGGCATTTGACCGATACACGTGCCTCGTTGACGGCCGTGATCATGATGCATTCCGTGTTTGGACTGGTATTTTTTATGATTTCCAACAACTCCATGCCATCCATTTCCGGCATAGTGACATCGATCAGGGCGATGTCGAAGGTTTCGCCTTCATCAAAACGGCTGGCCGCTTCCAGGGGGTCATCGATGCCGGTGATATCTTTAAACCCTGCACTTTTCAGTTTCATCATGAGGATTTCCAGATAGTCGCGATCATCGTCGATAATAAGGAAGCGGTTGGGCATGGTGTCGACCTCAATAGGCAGTGAAGATGTCCGGAGATGAATCCAGCGCCAATGTGCTGTTCGTATCCGACAGGGTGATGATAATGCCAAAATGGACTATGCCAAAATGGAACCGGCGGAATAAATATCTGATATTAAATAGAATGTAAAGAGAAGTGTTCCAAAATGGTAGGTATTTTAAGGGCTTGGATACCGCGTCTGCCGGTCCTGACGATGGGGTTCCCGATTAAACTCATTGAAAAGACGGGGAATTTTAGTTTTTTGGGAATATCGATGCTCTGGCCTGGGACTTGCTATGACTGTAACTGCTGGATGGATAGAGTCACGGGAGGTCATGATGGAATGCCTCTCGGGCCGGTGGCACAAGCTGGCCCGTCACTACCCGGGCGTAACAGATGGAGGACCGACAGTGCATCTGAAATGCAAATTCGATAACGGTGAATTTGCGCTTCTGGCCGAATTGCAGCCCCCCAAAGGGACGGACATCTCCCGCATGGTGGCCAATATCCAGCCGGTTCGGGATAAGGTGGATGCCTTTGTGGTAACGGACATGTGCAATGCCATGTTGCACATGAGTGCGCTCTCTAGTGCGATGCTGCTCCAGTCGCGAGGGGTCGAGACCGTCATGCAGGTCTGTGTGCGGGACCGCAATCGTCTGGCCCTTCAGGCCGACCTCTTGGGGGCCAATGCCTGCGGCATTATCAATCTGCTGGCGGTCACGGGAGAGGACCCGATATTCGGCGATCATCAGCAGGCCCTGGCTGTTCACGACCTGGATCACCTGGATCTTCTTTATGCCATCAGCAGTTTACAGAACGGTAAGGATCTGGCGGGTAAAGATCTGGATGGGACGCCGCAATTTCTGATCGGTTCCACGGTCAATTCAAGTCTCAAAGGCCAGGCGTTGGAATTGGAAATCGAGAAAATGAATCGGCGGCACGAGGCTGGCGCACGATTTTTCATTACCCCGCCAGTGTTTGACCTATCCTGCATGGACGCGTTTATCGAACGGGTCGATCCCAAAAAATACAAAATTATCCCGTCGGTGCTGCTCCTCAAATCGCTGGGGATGGTGCGTTATATTGAACGGAACTTAAAGCACGTCAGTATTCCCCGTACCCTGGTGCAGCGTATTCAGGCCGCGGCCGACAAGGGCCGGGAATGTTTGCGGGTTACGCAGGAGTTGGTTGCGGCGATGAAAAGCGAGGGGTTCAGCGGGGTGCAGATTACGACACTGGGGCGGGAAGATCGACTTTCAGCGTTGCTGGGTGTCCCGGCGAAGGTGGATGCATAACCCTATCGATGACTCGCCGGTGCCGATGACAATAAAAGGAGGATACCAATGGCGGAGAAAAAGCGCATCCTGGTGGTGGACGACGAACCTGATTTCGCGTTGCTGGTGCAGGGTAATCTTGAAAAAGAAGGGTTCGATGTCGATGTGGCCTACAACGGTGTCGAGGGGTTGGAAAAAATAAAACAAAACCCGCCAGATGCCATTGTTCTCGACGTCATGATGCCGGAAAAGGACGGCTACGAGGTGTGTGCCGAGCTTAAAAAGGACGACCGGTTTGCCGATATCGCCATTTTAATGCTGACGGCCGTGGCGGATCACGTGACGTCGACTCGGTACTCCCATTTCGACGGCATGAGCATGGAGGCTGACGATTACCTCCCGAAACCGGCGTCGGCCGAGGAAATCACCGACAGCATCAAAAGCCTTTTGAATATGACCTGAGAAGCCCGCGGCCTTCTGCCGCGCCGGGTGTGGGAAGGTGGTCGGTGGGCGGGCGTGCATCGCCGTCCCCTGTTACCGACCTGTCCAAGGCAGGTGCGCGCCGCGATGACGATTTAAATGGTGCCGTGGCGTTTGCTGGAGAACCATGGTGCCGGCCTGTCGACAAGCTTGCAGAATGCGGCCAGAAAAGATATGGATCAACAGCAGGCTTCTGTTTTGCTCAGGGGTGATCCATTTGGTTGCTGAAGCGCTTGCCGGAATCAGGGCGCGCGCTCATTCTTGCTGATGCGGGGATCTTAATGGCCATTGACGCCAAGTCCTTCCGAAATCCCAAATCCGCTTTTGAAATCCAGTGTAAGGTATATTGTATTCTGGGTGACGAGCGGGTTTTCAACTCCAAATCCCCCGAGATGTTTACTGCTGTTTTCCAGCGCGTGGGTTTGAAAGGGGTCTATGTCCCTTTCATGACCAACCTGGAAAATGTCGGTGAGGCCCTTGCCAGTATACGGGTGTTGAATATTGCCGGTGCGAACATTACCGTGCCCTACAAAGAGTGTGTGATTCCGTTCTTAGACGTCCTTTCGGAAGGCGCCAAGATTATCGGGGCGATCAACACCATTGCTTGGGAAGGCGATGTACTCAAGGGGTATAACACCAATGCCATCGGATTCATGGATACCCTGGAGGAAATCGAATACCCGGTTCCGGGCAAACGCGCCCTGGTGTTCGGTTCCGGCGGGGTGGCCAAGGCGGTGGTTTTCATCCTGAACTGGTTGCGAGCGGAATCGGTTTACATCGCGGCCCGCAATGAGAACCGCGCCCGCGAAATGGCGGAGCGGTTGGGCGGGGAAGCGATTTCATTAGAGGAAGCGGCCGCAGGGCCGCTCGATGTGGACATAGTGATCAATGCCACGTCGGTGTCAAGCAAAGACGAATCCCCGGAATTTGCCGCGTTGGTCGAGCAGCTTGATTTCAGCAACTGCCAACTGTTGATCGATCTCAATTACGGCCGCGAACAGAACATCTGGCAACACAAGGCCGCCGCTGCCGATATAAGGTTTATCGACGGTTTGCGAACGCTGGCCTACCAGGCGCGCCGGACGTTTGCCCTATGGACCGGCGTCCAGGTGGAACCCAACGAGTTCCTGGCCGCCTTGCATATTTCCTGAGGCGCATCAGTCCCTTGCCTGGCCGTATGGATGACCGGATGAGGCTCCTTTGCGACGGCGGCGTCTGGTTGCGGTTATAGCGCTATCGTTGGACCGGTATCAGCACCGTGAAGGTGGAGCCCCTTCCCGGTTCGCTTTCCACCGAGATGGACCCTCCGAGAGAATCCACCAAGCCCTTGACAATCGGCAATCCCAGACCGGTGCCCGTGAGAAAGCGGGTTTTTTCATTTTTGACCCGATAGAAGCGGTCAAAAATCTTTCCCAGATATTTGGCTTCGATGCCGAACCCGTTGTCCTGGACGGCGATGCGGACATTGTCGCCGACCTGGTCAACCTTGACGGTGATCTCACCGCCCTCCTGGGTGTAGTTGATAGCGTTCGTAATCAGATTACCCACAATGCTCTCGAGGGCCAGGGGGTCGGCCGTGAAAGTCGGCAGGGGGGCTTCCGGCAATTGAAGCGTGAGGGACTGTTTTTTGGCCTTGGCCTGGGCATCGAGGAAGTCCACCACGCTGTTTAACAGTTCCTCCATCCGGAACTCACGGGTTTCCAAGCAGATATTGCCGGTTTCGATCCGCGACAGATCGAGCAGGTCCCCGATGGTGGAGATAAGGCCCTGGGTTTTTTCCTTGGCCCGGCTGATCAAGTGCTGGTCCTTGTCGGTTTCTTCCTCGGTCATGGCCTTCATGACCATGGCCAACTGCTCGTGGATCGTGGACAGGGGGGAGCGCAGTTCGTGGGACACCTTGGCCACAAACTCTGTTTTCAAGCGGTCGAGGACTTTCATGGCGGAAATATCCTGGAAGGAGATAACCGCCCCGAGACATTCCATGCGCCCTCCCAGAACGGGGCGTCCCTTGACTTGAAAATACTTGTCCTCCGACAAAACGAATTCATAGGTCGGGATATCTTCAAAATCCACGTAGCGGCCGCGGGAGATATCCTGCACCAGCTTGCACAAGCCTTCATCGGTAATGTAGTCCGTGAAAGGACCCCCGGTGCACGCGCCCGGCTCCAAGCCGATCAGCTGGCAGAAGGTGGGGTTGGTCAATACCACCTGCCCCTCGGTATTGGTGACGACCAGACCGTTGGGCAGCGATTCGATGATCGTGCGGATGCGGCTTTTCTCCATACCCAGATCCGCCAGTGTGCGGCGACGCGCCCGCTCCAGTTTCTCCGTCTCCTGACGCAAGAGGATCCGCTCTTTGGCACGGTTGACGACGATGCGCAGCGGGTCCGGTTCGAAGGGCTTGGGGATAAAATCGTAAGCCCCCTGTTTCATGGCTTCGATGGCGGTTTCGACGGTCGCAAACCCGGTAATGATGATCACCAGGATGTTCGGATCGATTTCATGGATCCGACGCATGACTTCCATGCCGTCCATGCCCGGCATCTTAAGATCGAGAAGAACGATATGGGGTTTCCGGCTGCTGAGGATTTCGAGGCCTTCCTCACCACGCGAGGCGCCGTATACGTCACATCCCATGCGGCTCAGGATTCTTTCCGATCCTTCCCGAATACCGTCTTCATCGTCAATCACCAGGACTTTGATGTCTCCACGGTCATTTTTCACGGGGGGTCTCCTCATCTTCCGTTGTGCTGAGGGGCAACTCGATGACAAAACGTGTGCCACAGGGCGTATTGTTGACGGCGTGGATTTTGCCATCATGGTTTTCCACGATGCCGTATACCAGGCTCAGTCCGATGCCGGTGCCCTGACCTTCTTCCTTGGTGGTAAAAAACGGTTCAAAAATGTGGGGCAGGACATCCGGTGGTATGCCGGGGCCGGTATCGGCAATTTCGATAACGACGCTGTCGCCCTTATCGGATAGACGGGTGCTCACCGACAATGTGCCGCGTCCTTCCATGGCCTGGGCGGCGTTGAGAATGATATTCATGAACATATGGTTTACTTGCTGGGTATCGCCGCGGACATCGGGGATATCCGTCGAAAGCTGGCGAATAATTTCAATATTTTGAAACAGGGTCTGGTTTTCCAACAGAAAAAGGGTGCGTGCAATCGCCCGGTTGATATCCAGGGGACGCATTTCATGGCGCGTCTGGCGCGCAAATTCGAGCAATTCCTTGACGGTGTCACGGCAGCGCTCGGCATCCTTGAGGATGCGGTTGAGATCTTTGCGGGCACCCTCTTCGAGATCGTATTCCTCCATCATCAAACGGGCAAAAAGGGTGATCCCGCCGAGCGGATTGTTGAGTTGGTGGGCGACGCCAGCGGCCAGTTTACCCAGAGACGCCATTTTTTCAGACTGCAGTAGCTGGATCTGGGTTTTTTCCAACTCCTTTTTCATTCGATTGGCTTCCCGCAGGTCGTGAAAAAAACCCATGGTGGCCGTCTCCCGGCCGCCTTCGTAAATAATCGCGGCGTTGAGACTGATGGGAATCAGGGTGCCGTCTTTGCGCAACACGTCGATTTGATAGGATTTCAGTTTTCCGGGACCGCCGTATTGGTCACAGCGTAGGTTTTCCATGATTTTGTAGGCCCCGTCGTCCGGGTAGACGTCGCGAATATCCAGCGTGGTAAGGGCCTCTTCCTCGCTGTAACCACTAATTTCAGAAGCGGCGTCGTTGAAAAGAAGAATTTTACCCTTCTTATCAGCGGCGATGACGCCATCTACGGAACTGTGCAGCAGGTTTTTAAGAAAACTGTTGGATCGGCGAAGACGTTCTTCCAGGCTTTCCAGAGATGGATCTTGGCTGTCGATAATGACCATGGCTCGTTGTGTATCCTTGTTATCGATAAAGTCTGCATGCCGGCAGGGGGCACCATCGCCTTCCCGCGAGGCATGCGGTGTTGATTCCGATTGCCCCTGGTTTTGCCACAGCCTTGTCGCGGGGCAACCCGGGCAGGGGCTCGATCGAAGGTGCAAAAGCCTGTGGCAGCGGCGGCCGATGATGCTTTCGGTAAAGGTGGCGTAGGCAGGCGGATTGGCAGATAAAATCACATAGTCGGGCGAGATCACAATTGTGCGCAACAAGGGAGACGTGAGCGTCTCATTGAAATGTTTGTAGGCTGATTCCCAATCCATAGTGCTTGTCCGAGTGCGTGCCGCGGCTGGCCGGTAAACGGCAGCCCAATTAATTCCCCCTGTCCGGGTGAAGTCGGAGCACGATTGCAGGATCAGTGTTGCCCGCAGCATGCGCACCAAAGGCATCGCGGCGAAACACCTTGCCAAAAGTGCTGTATCGTCTCAAAAATCCCCTATAATTGCAACTCTGTTTCCAGCCCATCGCGCGCCTCATCGATCCCGACGTACTGGCGCTAACGCTTTGATGGCCATGCCAAAATGGTTTGTCGGGACCAGGGTGTGATCAGGGGTAAGTAAGCATTAACATGAATGTTAATTCATTCTTGAATAGTGGGTTTTTCCGCACCGAATCAAGCGAATGGGTCACCGAAAAATGGCCATCGTTTCTCCATTCGACTTTATTGATATGAAGATTTCTGTGTGTTTCGATCCTGAATCGATTTTGGCTTGACAGGGTCAGATGGTTGTTGATAAATGAATGAATATTCATTCATGAGGGGGTTGGAGTTACCAACCGAGGGGGAGGCCATCAGTACCAAAGCCAAAAATGATAAATATCACCGGATCTTGGAAGCTGCAGTCACGGTCTTCGCGCAATCCGGTTTCCACGAATCGACCATATCGCAGATTGCAAGGGCCGCCGGTGTCGCTGATGGGACCATCTATCTTTACTTCAAAAATAAAGATGACATTCTGGTCCATTTTTTCAATTACAAAACACGTCAGGTCTTTGCCTGCTTCCGTGAAGAGGTCGATCATGCGCAAACCGCCGTCGATAAACTGCGTAACCTCATTCGGCGGCATTTGGACGAATTCCAGAAAGATCGTTTCATGGCCGTTCTATACCAGGCCGAAACGCATCGCATCAACCGCCTGGCGGAAGACCAGATCCATGAAATGCACAAAATGTATTTGGATCTGATCGCCGAAATCGTGGAGCAGGGTCAGGTGGAAGGCGCCATCCGCCGCGATCTCTATGTCGGTTTGGTCAAACGCTACATTATCGGGGGTGTTGATGAAGTCATCAACACCTGGCTGCATTCCGATGGTAACTACGATCTAACTTCCATGGCGGATCCCCTGGTGGATCTGTTTATCCGGGGAATTGGGACGCAGCAGGAACTGAACGGCTAAGCGTGTCATTCGATGGTTTTGGAAGGCACATACTTTAATTAAGGAGAAAGAACCGATGGCACAGTATATCGCAGACCGCAGGGACGTGGATTTCGTACTTCATGAGCAGCTGGGTGTCGAAAAATTCAGTCAGCACGAGCGCTTTGCCGAATTCAATAAAAAGACGGTGGATTTGATCATAGGCGAGGCGCGTAATTTGGCGCTCAAGGAAATTCTGCCCACCCAGGAGATCGGCGACAGAGAAGGCGCACAGTTTGAGAACGGGGCGGTCGTCACACCCAAGGAATTCAAGCGCGCTTATGAATTGTTTGTCGAGGGTGAGTGGCTGGCCATGTCGGAAGATCCGGAATGGGGAGGGCAGGGCATGCCAACAACGATCGCCCTGGCCGCCAGTGATTTCTTTAATGGGGCGAACTTTGCCCTGATGATGTATCCGGGTTTGACCCATGGCGCCGGCAAACTCGTTGATGCCTTTGGCACCGAGCAGCAGAAAAAATTGTTTCTTAAGAAAATGTACACCGGCGAGTGGGGCGGGACCATGCTGCTGACCGAGCCGGAAGCCGGTTCGGATGTCGGCGCCTTGACGACCACCGCCGTAAAAAATGAGGACGGCACTTACTCGATTACCGGCAATAAAATCTTTATTTCCGGCGGGGACCATGATCTGGTCGAGAACATCATTCATCCCGTTTTGGCCCGTATCGAGGGCGCACCGGAAGGAACCAAAGGCATCTCCCTCTTCCTCGTGCCGAAAATCTGGGTCAACGATGACGGCAGTCTGGGCGAACCCAACGACATCATCTGTACCGGCATTGAAGAAAAAATGGGTATCCACGGCAACTCCACCTGTTCCATGGCCATGGGCAGCAAGGGGCAATGCCGCGGAACGTTGTTGGGTGAAGAAAACAAAGGCATGCGGGCCATGTTTCTGATGATGAATGCCGCCCGGCTGCTAGTGGGGATGCAGGGTTTTTGTTGCGCCAGTGCCTCCTACATGAACGCGGTCAATTATGCCCGCGAGCGCGTGCAGGGTAAAAACCTAATGCAGATGTTCGACAAGAGTGCGCCGGGTGTTCCCATCATTCAGCATCCGGATGTCAGACGCATGCTGCTGGGTATGAAGGCACATGTGGAAGGCATGCGCAGCCTGCTTTATTACGCCGGGTATTGCGAAGACCAAAAGCTTCTGGCCGAGGACGAGGGTGAAAAGGCGCGCTTGCAGGGCATCATCGATGTGCTGATTCCCCTGTGCAAGGGCTACATCACCGACAAGGCCTTCGAGGTTTGCAGCCAGGGTATGCAGGTCTACGGCGGTTATGGCTATATAAAGGAGTATCCGCAGGAGCAGCTTCTGCGAGACTGCCGGATTACCATGATCTACGAAGGAACCAATGGTATTCAGGCCATGGATTTGCTGGGCCGCAAGCTTGGTTTGAACAAAGGCAAAGCGGTGATGGATCTTTTCGGTGAGATCCAAAAGACCATCAATGGCGCCAAGGAAATCGACGCCACGGCCGATCTGGCGGCTCAGACGGAAAAAGTGGCCAACAAGCTGGGTGAGGTGGCCATGCACATGGGCGCCACAGCGATGTCCGAAAAAGTGCTTAACGCTTTTGCTTTTGCCCATCCGTTCATGGACGCCTGCGGTGATGTCACCATGGCCTGGCAGCTTTTGTGGCGGGCCCAGATCGCGGCCCAGAAGCTG
Organism: Desulfobacteraceae bacterium; assembly: GCA_014237395.1. Classification (GTDB taxonomy): domain Bacteria; phylum Desulfobacterota; class Desulfobacteria; order Desulfobacterales; family UBA5852; genus JABZFP01. The sequence continues at coordinate 123,903 of JABZFP010000007.1, forward strand.
GCGAAAGCCAAAAAGAAAGATGTGGCGTACTACGAAGGACAAATTAAATCGGCGGAATACTTTATCAACTCGGTTCTTCCCATTACCCTCGGCAAAATGAACGCTATTCTCAACAACAATGGTGCGGCGGTCGAGATATCTGAGGATGCTTTCGGAGCAAAGTAGCCCGGCGTTTTCAAATAGTGTTCATCCAGAGATGGTCGATTTTAGTTCCGGCCAAGGTCGCAACGATTTGGAAACCCAGGCGTAGTTGGACTACGGCGAGGATTTCCAAAGAGCGAGAAAGTAGGCCGGGGCCGAAAGATGCCACTTATGGATGGGCATTAGATAGCTGAGGGCACTCAATGGGAAGGAGGGCCGTGGGAAATCCCCACGGCCCTTTTTATTCGTAAACTGTCCGGACGTATGGATAGATGGCGTGAAACGTCGCCTGCCATCGGGGAATAAAGTGTTACATCAGGTGAAATGACGGAAATGAAACGGCCGATCGCTATGCGACCGGCCGTTTGTTGTTCTTGAACGGGAGCGGATGTCAGGCCTTGCTGCGTTTAGCCAGTTCTTCGGCCCGCAGGTCTTTTTTGAGGACTTTCCCGACATTGGTTTTAGGGAGTTCGTCGAGGAAATCGATTTCCGTCGGCAGCTTGTAGGTGGCCAGCTTATCCTTGCAATAGGCGATAATATCTTCGGCCGTGGCTTTTTCGCCTTCCTTGAGAACCACAAAAACTTTGACCTGCTCGCCCCGGCTTGGGTGGGGAACGCCAATGGCGGTCGCTTCAGCGACTTTGGGGTGCTCAAACAGGACTTCTTCGATATCGCGTGGATAGACATTGTAACCACCGCAGATGATCATGTCTTTTTTGCGGTCAACAATGTAAAAATAGCCGTCTTCATCCATTTTGCCGATATCGCCGGTGTGCAGCCATCCATCCACCAGTGTTTCCGCCGTGGCATCCGGCCGTTGCCAGTAGCCCTGCATCACCTGGGGGCCTCGTACGACCAACTCGCCCGTTTCGCCAACCGATATTTCCTGGGTGCCCTCATTTAAATCGACGATTCGGGCTTCGGTGTCCGATATGGGCAGGCCGATACTGCCGACTTTGCGTTCACCGCCAAAGGGATTGATGTGGGTCACCGGGGATGATTCTGTCATGCCGAAACCTTCAACGATGACGGCGCCGGTTTTACTTTCAAAATCCCGGATGACCTCGATCGGCAGCGGCGCGCTGCCTGAAAAGCAGCCCTTGATGCAGGTGAGATCCGTCTGATCGATGCGGGGGTGGTTGAGCATACCGATATACATGGTGGGCACCAGCGGCGCAAAGGTCGGACGAAATTTGCCGATGGTCTCCAACAAGGGCTCGGGTTGGGGTTTCGGCACCAGGATGTCGCCCCATCCCATGTAGATGGCAAAATTCATGGCGACGGAAAGCCCAAAGACATGGAAGAAGGGCAAGGCTCCCAGCATGATTTCTTCGCCTTTGTTGAATTTGGGAAACCAGGCGCGAATACCCTGCACCTGCTTACTGAGGTTGCCGTGGGTCAGCATGACACCTTTGGATACGCCGGTGGTTCCGCCGGTATACTGCAACATGGCGATGTCGTCGAAAGAAAGCGACACGGCCGAAGGGGTCGGGGTGGATTGCGCGAGGACCTCTTTCCATTTCAGCAGATTGGGTGCCGGTGCAACGGCGGCCGCGAGTCCTTTTTTCTTCCCGACCAGTGGAAATAAGAGATTTTTGGGAAAGGGAAGATAGTCGCCGATGGAGGTGTAAATGATGGTTTTAATGGCGGTTTTGGGCCTCAAGTCCACCATGCGCTTGGTCAGCAAATCTAACGTTATGAGCAGCTTGGCGCCGGAGTCGTTGAATTGGTGCTCGAGTTCCCGATCGGAATAGAGTGGGTTGTTCATGACCACTTGGGCGCCGATTTTCAATATGGCATAATACGCCACGACGCATGGGATCACGTTGGGCAGCAGGATGGCGACACTGTCGCCCTGGCCAATCCCCATGGATTGCAGTGCTTTGGCCATTCGGTCCACCATCTCCTGCAACTGGCGGTAGGTAACCTTGTAACCCTGGAAGAGCAAGGCCATCTGGTCCGGAAACGCCGTGGCGGATCGGTCGAGAAATACCGGCAGGCAAACTGTTTCATAATCCACCGTTGCGGGAACCCCGGCTTCGTATTTTTTTAACCATGGTTTGTCGGCATACGGGCTGGGTTTTGTCACATGAGCCTCCTTTTCCTTGCGAGCGGATTGCCCCTTAAGCGGGAGCATGTTAATGATCGGCGTTGCGTGCGGCTTTCCCAAGCATTTGCCAGCATAACGGCCTATCGTGAAATGCTGAAGAATGACAAGCGTCCGGACGGTGCCTGATTTAAAAATGTTGGCGTCCTCATCGGCTAATATAATGAAGTGAATGGTATAGATTGAATTGCGATTCAGTCATTAGGAGAAACCTTCGCAATTGTCAAGCCGTCAAATGGGCATTGTCTGGAATGCATGAAAGAATAAGGCGGCTGGCGTGCCGATCAAAAATGGTGATAAGCTATTTTATGATGTTATAAGATTAATAATACCAATAGGATGTATAGCTCGCAGAGGGGATGGTTTTTTTCTTGACGAACGCAAAATAGTTGACTAAAATGAATGAGTATTCATTCAGTTTTATCTTTTCTACGCCACGAAGGAGGACAGACACCGATGGAACCAGCCTTGTTGTCGCCTGCTGCCTACAAATTTCTTCACATTCCCACCGCGTTATTCGCTTTTTTGATCCCACTGGTCGGCATGTGCGCTTTCACTTACATCATGAAGCGCCGCATCGACCCATTGTTGAAAGCGGCGCCCGATAACCGATTCGACCGAATCCTGGCGCGTCTCTGGACCGTGGCCAAAATCTGGCTGGCCCAGTGGCGACAACCTCGCTATATGATGGCCGGCGTTATCCACATTTTTATCTTTGCCGGTTTTTTGATCCTCAGTATACGGTCCACCACGCTGGTGATCATCGGTTTCTGGGAAAGTTTCACCTTTCCCGGATTTAGCGGTACGCTGGGCCACGTCTACAACGTCTTTAAAGACTTTGCTGCGACATGGGTCTTGATTGCCTGTGTGGTTGCAGCCATACGGCGGGGTATCTTCCGTCCGGAACGCTATGCGGTGCCGGCCCAATATGGCAAGGATCATACCGGCGAGGCGGTTTTTGTGCTGGCACTGATCTCCACCCTCATGATTTCGGAAAGTCTGTTCGAGGCAACCCTTGCTGCCGCTCAGATCCAGCAACTGCAGCCGGCCGAATTTGTTGCTCCCGGCACACTGGCTTGGCTTTTTCGCAATATGTTGATCGATGAACCGATTGCCAGGCTTCAGAGCATGCACATCACCGCCTATTTCATTCACGACCTGACCTTTTTCTTTTTCCTTTGTTTCTTGCCCCTCGGCAAGCATTTTCATGTCATTACCTCGTTGTTCAACGTCTTTTTCATGCGGCTGGAAAGGGGCAATGTCAAACCGGTCAAACACGGCGTGAGCGACGACCAGTTGGACGACCTGGAATCTTTTGGCGTCAAGAAATTTGAAGATTTTACCTGGAAACACATGCTGGATTTCTATTCCTGTGCGGATTGCGGTCGCTGCTCGGATAACTGTCCCGCCAATGCGGTCAAACGCCCGCTGTCGCCGCGCTTTATTTCCATCAAAGGCCGTGACTACGCATTTGCCAACTACCCCCTTGGTGGTGCAAACGTTGTCAAAGACGAGGCTTATCAACTGATCGGGGATATCTATTCAGAAGACGAAATCTGGTCGTGCACCACCTGTGGCGCTTGCGAGCAGGAATGTCCCCTCGGGATCGAGTATATCGACAAGATCGTTGATTTGCGTCGCGGCATGGTGGATGAGGGCAACGTTCCCCAGTCCTTGCAGAAACCACTGGGGGCGCTCGAGAAGCGCGGCAACCCCTGGGGAAAAATGGAGAAAAAACGAAGCGAATGGGTCAAGGAGATTGCGGAGGAGGTGCCGGTAAAGCTTTTTGAAAAAGGCGCGACGGCCGACACCCTGTATTTTGTCGACAGCATATCTTCCTATGATGACCGCATGCAGGGGATTGCCCAGGCCACGGCCCGCATCCTTTCGAAGGCCGGTATCGATTTCGGTATCCTGGGAAAACTGGAAAAGGACAGCGGCAACGAAGTCCGGCGATTTGGGGAGGAAATGCTGTTTCAGGATCTGAAAGCCCAGAATACGGAAGCGATCCTGGAAGCCGGGGTCAAGCGCATCGTCACGGCGGATCCGCATGCCTACAATGCCCTGCGCAAAGACTACGAAAATCTGCCACCGGTCGAACACATCAGTGAGCTGATCCGGAAGGAGATCGAAAGTGGCCGCCTCCCGTTGACGGCGGCCAATGGCGACGGCAAGGTCTATACCTATCATGATCCCTGCTATCTGGGACGGCACAATCAGTTGTACGAAGATCCCCGCCGAGTTCTGGATGCCATTCCCGGACTGACCCGCGTCGAAATGTCGCGCAGTGGCGACCGGTCGTTCTGTTGCGGTGGCGGTGGGTTGATGCTTTTTTATGAGCCGGAAGAAGAACAGCGCATGGGCGTGTTGCGGGTCGATATGGCCGCCAAGGCGGGCGCCAACGTGATTGTGACCGCCTGTCCTTTCTGCCTGGTGAACATAGAAGACGCCATCAAGGTGGCCGGGTTGGAGGGCAAGATGGAGGCTATCGATTTATGTGAGCTGGTGGCGCAGCATTTGGCAGCATAATGTAACGGTTTAGTCCCCACCGGGGCTTTACCCGGTGGGGAATATTTTTAGGTCAATAACAACATCGGGAGGAAAAAAATGGAAATTTTGGTGTGTGTCAAAAGAGTGCCGGACACTTCCGAAAATGAAATCGAGCTCAACGGCGCCGGCAACGACATTGACCGCGACGATCTGGTCTACTCTGTCAACGAGTGGGACAACTACGCGGTTGAAGAAGCGCTCCAGATCGTGGACAAGGTTGGCGGCAGCGTGACGGTTATTTCCGTTGGTGACGATGAGTCGGAGGAAGTGTTGCGCCGGGAAATGGCAATGGGAGCCGACAAGGGCATCCTTCTGAGTGACGATGCTTTTGAAAACGTGGATGGGCGAGGCATTGCGACCATCCTGAAGGCGGCCGTGGAAAAGGGTAACTATGACCTGATTTTCACCGGCGCCCAGGCCGACGACGGCGCCGCCCAGGTGGGGGGAATGCTGGCGGCCATGCTGGATGTGCCCTTTGCCTCGCTGGTCAACACCATCGAAGTGAATGGTGATAAACTGAAAATCGGTCGCGAGATCGAGGGCGGCAACCAGGAGATGTATGAAATCAGCCTGCCCTGCGTGCTTTCCATCCAAACCGGCATCAATGAGCCGCGCTACGTTGGTATTCGCGGCATCCGTAAAGTCGCTTCGGTGGAAATCCCCACACTGGGCGCAGCGGATCTGGGGCTTGATGCCGCAGCCGTCGGGGCATCGGCCGCGCGTGTCCAGCGCACCGATTACTTCTTGCCTGAAATGGGCGATGGGGCTGAGATTCTGGAAGGCAGCACGGAAGAAATCATCGATAAGCTGGTGGAACTTTTAAAGGCTAAAGGAGGGCTGAAATAATGGCTCAGGTATTTGCATATATTCTGCACAAGGACGGGGTGGTCGATGATACGGCGCTGGAACTTGCCGCCGCGGCCAAGAAGATTGATGCCGGTGCGACGCCGAATGCGATCGTGGTCGGCGCTGGTGATGCCCTGGACGGGGTTTGCAATGATATGGCCGCCAGTTACGGGGAAGTGTGGAAAGTGGCCAATGATGCCCTCACCTACCCGGATGCCGAAATCGTCCGCAAACTGTTGGCCAACATCCTGCCGGCTGACAGTATCGTGCTCTTTGCCCACGAGCATTTGGGAATGGATCTGGCGCCGGGATTGTCGGTCAAGCTGGATGCGGCGTTTGTTCCCGATGTCGTCGATATCGAAGGCGCCGACGGTTCGACCCTGAAACTGGTGCGCCAGGAATTCGGCGGAGCGGTCAGTGCCCATGTCACCTGTGACGCCTCACAAGGGGCGGTCATGACCATCCGGCCGGGCGTGTTTGCGGCGGATGAATCCAAAAGCGCCGGCGGTCAGGTGGTGGATAAATCTGCCGATGCCGGTGATTTTGCCGCTACACGGAAATTTCTGGAAATCGTTGAAGCCGAAGCCGGCGATGTCGATATCACCAAGTCGGAAGTGCTGGTATCCTGCGGGCGCGGCATTGAAGACGAGGAGAATCTCGAAATTGCCTTTGATCTGGCCAAAGCCATGGGAGCGGATGTGTCCTGTTCCCGCCCGATCGTGGATGCCAAATGGCTGCCGAAAGCCCGGCAGGTTGGTACGTCCGGTCAAACGGTCAAACCAAAAGTTTACCTGGCCTGCGGCATCAGTGGATCGTTCCAGCATATGGGCGGCATCAAGGGAAATCCCTTTATTGTTGCCATCAATAAAAATGCCAAAGCGCCCATATTCCAGGTCGCGGATGTCGGTATCGTGACCGATATGCTGGATTTTCTGCCTGAACTGACAGAAAAAATTGAAGAGCTGTAATCTGCACGTTCCACTGTGTTGATTGTTCCCGACCGGCTGTTTCCTCCTGGAAGCAGCCGGTTTGTTTTTGTCGGTCTATTTGCCTGAATGATGAAATTGCGATAGGCTTTTTTTCCGAAAAGACCAGCCTGGTGGTTGAACGCATAACGTATCCGTATCGCAGGGACGGCGATTGCATCCCCATATGAACATGACCAGCGCCATTCGATTACCGAAATCGATAGAATCGGATCCCCGGACGTCCCAGTTGCTGGGTGCTCTGGCCGATCACAGCCGTTTGCTTTGGCCGGGCGGTACGGTGAAGATTCCGGAGGCCCGGTTGAACGATGGGCTGAAGGAAGTGCTGCTGGCGGCATACCATGCCGGCCAGGTAGCCCGCAGTCTGCAAAAGGCGGATCAAAGACTGGCCGCCGAAGCGCGAGGCCAGGGGATGGCGGACCAGAAAAGCGGTGTGCCACGCGGCCAGCGGATCTCACGTCTGCTGATCCTGGCCAACGATGGTGCCGAACGTTTCTATCGGCAGGTGGAATCCCTCCTGCAGCGTCATGGTTCACGGGTCATGGCCGTGCGTCTGCACGCTGATGCCGAACAACTGGGAGGCCTGCTCTACGGCCCGGGCCGTGCGGCACGTCTGCTGATGATGGAGCACAAGGCTGCTGTCGGAGCAGCCCTCCTGGCGCTGGCCGATCAATGGACGACGCCGGAAGGCGGTGATTAGCGGGTGCACCACGCGCGGCTGCGCCGGTCAAAAACTTTGGGAGGCGGTATGGTGGACACCATTACCAACAGCTTCGGTATGGAATTGATTTTGATTCCGGCGGGCGCTTTCATCATGGGGGGGGACTGGGATGCCGAACAGGCCGATGAAAACGAACTGCCCAAACACGAGATCCTCTTCGACAAGCCGTTTTACATGGGGATGGTCCCGGTGACACAATCCCAGTGGCAGTCTGTTATGGACGGCAACCCCAGCGAATTCTCTGGTGAAGATCATCCGGTGGAGACGGTTTCCCATGAAGATGCGGGCGTTTTCATCAAACGGCTGAACGTAAAAGAGGGGAACGGCCTTTACCGGCTGCCCACCGAGGCGGAATGGGAATACGCGGCCCGGGCCGGCGCCCAAAGCACCTATTGTTTTGGGCCGGAAACCCGCCGGCTGGCACAATACGCCTGGTTCAAAAACAACAGCGGCAGTAAGACCCATTCCGTGGGACAACTGGCCCCCAACGACTGGGGGCTCCATGACATGCATGGCAATGTGCACGAGTGGTGCGCCGACTGGTACAAGCGGGACTATTACGCCGCAAGCCCCGCCAGACATCCCGCCGGTCCCCGCAAGGGGGTGGCCCGGGTGCTGCGCGGCGGCGACTGGAGTTCCGAGGCTTGGTACTGTCGCTGTGCGATCCGTAGTTTGAGTTCGCCCCAGCGGCGAAGTCCCCGGGTGGGATTCCGGGTCATCCGAGGCCTGGATGGAAAATCGGGCGGCAAAGAATCGCCGGGATTATTTAAAAAAGTTTTTTCGACACGGTCACGCAAGCATACCGATACGAAGGGATAACCATGATCGCATTTGACATAGTGGTGAACGATAAAAAAGTGTGTACGGCCGGTGTGGATTCGGACTATGGGATGTTAACCGCCATCCTTTCATGGGCCAAACGGGATCTCAGCCGTTTACCTGCGGACGTCCGCGCGGAGGTGCCGGGAGAGATGCTGAAGATGGTCGTGAGTGGTCAGAGAAATCTGGATGGCAGTGATTCAGAGAATCTTCAGTGGACAGGATGTGATCTGAAGCCGGGCGATGAAATCCGTATCGCGATTGTCGATGTCGACCGTGTCGATGCACCGGCGTCGACCGAAAAAGTGAGTCCGAAGTACGTCAAGAAAAAGCGTTCGGATATGATGCTGCACTGATCCCGGGTTGCGATATGGTGTTGAACCGCGCACCGGCTTTCCCTATGTGATTCTAACATGCGAAAATTGTTCAAACAGCATACCATCGCGATGGTTTATGACTTCGACGGCACGCTATCCCCCCAGCCGATGCAGGAGTATACCGTCCTGCCGGAATTAGGGGTGAGTCCGCAGGCCTTCTGGGACGAGTGCCAGCGGGAGGCCAAGAAATACAACGCCGACGCCATGCTGACCTATATGCGCCTGTTGACCGAAAAGATCGAGGCCAAGCAGACCCATCTCAACAAGAAGAAGTTGCGCGATCTTGCAAAAGGCATTCGCTATTTCCCCGGCGTGGAAACCTGGTTCGACCGGATCAACCGCCATGTCAGGGAAACATCCGCCGGAAAAATAAAAATCAAGCACTACATCATATCGGCCGGACTGAAAGAGATCCTGGAGGGGATCAAGATCCGCAAGTACTTCGAGCGCATGTACGCCTCTGAATATTATTTCGACCATCACGACGCCGCCAGATTTCCCACCGTGGTCATCAACGACACCTCAAAAACCCAATATATTTTCAGGATCAACAAGGGAATCGAGGACATCAACCAGTCCATCAACGACTACATGCCGGAATGCGAACGGCCGATACCCTTCGAGAACATGCTTTATATCGGTGACGGGCTCACGGACGTGCCCTGCATGACGGTGACCAAAAATAACGGCGGGTTCGCCCTGGCCGTCTACAAACCCCGCAACCCCCAATCCCTGGCAGTTTGCCGTAAGCTTGCCCGGGCCAACAGGATCGATTATTTTGCGCCGGCAGATTACCGGGCGGGAAAAACCCTGGAAAAGCGTGTCAAACTCATTCTGGATGTCATCATGGCCCGTATCATGTTCCACCGGGAGCAGTTCACCTTTCAGCGCGGAATTGACAGGCCATAAGGCGCATTTTTCTGACCGGATGGTTTCCGAGTTTGCTGGACAGGCCAACAGAAAAGAAGGCACAGACTATGGTGGCGAAAAATCTTAAAGTTGCGGTCGTTGGCGCCGGCGCCATTGGCGGCGTGACGGCGGCGTTTATGAAAAAAGCGGGTTGGGATCCTGTCCTGGTATGCAAACATGCGGACACCTTGGCGCAAGTAAAAGCGCCCGGCTTGCAGATCACCGGACTGAAAGGAACGCACACCGTGCCGTTGTCGGCCGTGCAAACCATCACGGAATTGCCGACCGGCCTTGACATTGTCTTCCATGCCACAAAGGCCAATGACGGTGTCGCGGCCGCCGAAGCGCTTTTGCCAAAACTCAAACCAGATTCCGTGGTCGTTTCCCTGCAGAATGGCATCAGCGAAGATGCCCTGGCGGAAGTCCTCGGCCGTGAGCGGGTGACCGGTTGCGTTGTGGGCTGGGGCGCCACCCATACCGGTTGCGGGAAACTCGAAGTGACCTCCGACGGGGAATTTATTGTCGGCAATATCGATCATCAGCCGGACGGCCGCCTGGAAATGATCAGGCCAATGCTGGCGGCGGTGCAACCCACCCGCATTTCGGACAACATCATGGGCGAACTGTATTCCAAGCTGATGATCAACGCCTGTATCAATTCGCTGGGCGCTATCACTGGGGTTACGTTGGGGGAATTGCTGGCGGTGCGCAAGATCCGCAGTATTTTTATCGCCCTCATGCAGGAGGCGCTGGCCGTGGCCACTGCCATGGGTATCCGGGTGGCGCCATCCACCGGCGGCAAACTGGACTACTACCGATTTCTGGCGGGCAGCGGCGTCTTGAAGCAGGTCAAGCGTCATCTTGTCATCCGTATGATAGGATTAAAATATCGCCGGATCCGTTCTTCCAGCCTGCAGTCCCTGGAGCGGGGCCGCCCCACGGAAATCGATTATCTCAACGGTTACATTTGTGACCGGGCGGACGATCACGGGGTGCCCGTTCCGGTCAACCGGGCGGTGGTGGCCATGATCAAAGCCATCGAGGCCAAACAGCGTCCTTTGTCCATGGAGAATATGGCGGATCCGGTATTTGCAGAATTCTAAAGCATGCGGCCGCAGGCGCCGAGCCTCGGACGGGTCGGCGGTTTTCTTTCCCTTCAATGAGTGTTTAGGAAGCGGGGTGCGCTATGAAAGGCTGGCAGGAAGATGAAATCAAAAACAAGGATTTGATGGCGCCGTGCGGTCTGTACTGCGGCACCTGCGGCGTTTACATTGCAACCCGGGACAAGAACGAAAAATTCAGGGCGGCTCTGGGCAACCTGTATGGCACCCCGCCCGAAGAAACCGCATGCCTGGGGTGTATGCAGGCCGATCCGGCTAAAAGACTTTATGCCTATTGCCAGAGCTGCCGGATAAGGGATTGCGTCAGGTCCAAAGGCCACTATTCCTGCCACCAGTGTGAGGAGTGGCCCTGCGATATGATTCGGGATTTCCCCATCGCAACCGGCCTGAACGTGATGAAGAAGGCCATCCCGGAATGGCGCCGCTGTGTCGCCGCCCACGGCGATGAAAAAGGAAGTGAGGCCTGGGCCCGTTCCGAATGCGAACGCTACCACTGCAGCGCATGCGGCGCGCCTCTTTTCAGAGGCGCCCAACGCTGCCGGTCATGCAAACGATCGGTGGCCGATGAACTGGACGGAACATTGTGATCGGTTTTGGCGGATGGCGAAGCGCTGTTCTCAATCCGTCACCGCGCTTGCAAGGGTGGCGCTTTAACCCAGTTCTTTCCTCACACTGTATCAAAACACTTTCGTGATTGAGGTCGATACCATGAACCTGGAAATCTGGATTGCGTTTGTCATTGCCGCGGAGATCATTCTGGTCATTCCCGGCCCGACGATTATCCTGGTGGTGAGCCAGGCGATTGCCCACGGGCGCGCGTCCGTCATTCCGCTGGTGGCCGGCGTGTTAGCCGGAGATTTTACCGCCATGACCCTTTCGCTGCTGGGATTGGGGGCCGTGCTGTCTGCTTCGGCAACGCTGTTCGTGGTCCTCAAATGGATCGGGGCGCTTTACCTGATCTATTTGGGGGTCAAACTGTGGCGAACGGACCCGCAAAGCGGCGCGACCCCTGTGGCAACCCGCGGCCATGCGCCGTGGCCCCTTTTCAAGGGCGCCTATATTGTCACCGCCCTGAATCCCAAAAGCATCGCATTTTTTGTGGCCTTTCTGCCCCAGTTCATTAACCATCAGCATTCGACCGCGACGCAATTCCTGATCCTGGGCGCCACCTTTTTAACAATGGCGACCGTCAACGCAGCCCTGTATGCCGTCTTTGCCGGGCATTTTCGCGACACCATGAAAAAAACCAGAGTTCGTAAAGTTTTCGACCGTTGCGGCGGCAGCGCTTTGATCGGGGCCGGGGTGCTGACGGCGGCCATGGAACGCTCCTGAGTCCCAGGATGCGACGATCGTCGGTGTAATCCCTTTTTATCCCGAACCGTTGTTTTGCCGATTACATCGAAAAACGCACCACGATCCGTGCATCAGGGATGGGTCCGTATCGACGCGTTGCGGGCGGACATCATCGGCAAGTTACCCATGATCCGCAAAGGGCAGTTGTGTTTCATGCCGTGGCAGGCCTTTCCGAAAAACAACAAGGCCCGGCGGACCTTGGGATGGCCGCCCACGCCCTTATGGAACGGTCTGCAACAAGGCCATCGCGCATTTGCTGGAGAAGGCTGCTTCAGACTTTCAGGGTTGCCTGGCCGTTGATATCGTGAGGTTCGTCAAACGGTTAAGCTGGTTGATGACCTGTTGCCGGTAAATCGCATGGCGGTCGAATAATTCGAGGTGGTGGCCCTCCGTGGTCAGAAAAACCTTGGGCTCCGGCGCTTCTTCGAAGAGTCGCCGGCCCTGGGCGAAGGGGATGTACCCGTCAACCGGGCTGTGGATGATAATGATCGGTGCGCGAACATCCTGGAGTTTGGCTCCGTTGCGAAAGTGAAATTTAAGAAGATACCGGGTGGGCAGCCACCGGTAATGGAGGCGCGCCATCTCATCCAGGGTGTAAAAAGTTGATTCGAGCACCAGGGCGCCGACCGGCCGATGGCGGGCCACTTCGACGGCCACGGCACCGCCCAGGGAACGGCCCCATAAGATGATATCTTCGGCAGGGATCCGACGTTCATAGCGTAAATAATCCCACGCGGCCTGGCCATCTCGGTAGATATCGTCTTCGCTGTGAATGCGCCCCGCAGTCAGGCCAAAGCCACGGTAATCGAAAAGCAAGGCATTGACGCCTAACTCGGTCAAGGTCTTCAAACGCAGGGTATGGTCGCTTGCCTGGTGCCGGTTTCCCTGGAAGAAGAGTACCGTGCGCCGGGTGCCTGACTTTGGCAACCACCAGCCGGTAAGATGGAGACCGTCCGCCGTCGCAATCGAAACGGTTTCAATAAGGAATCCCGGAGGATGGTGGGCCGTCAGGCCGCCCGGGCGGAAGATGATGGCGGATTGTGTGTGGTAAGCGGCAATTACCACGAAGATATAGATTACGGCCCCAAACACCATGCAGGCCAGCAACGCGCGTAAACCAGACCGGTTTTTGGTATGGATATGCGTGGGCGGCATTGCTTCCGTGTGTTCCTGTGTTTATTGGTTTCATACGCGCTTTAGTGATTTTGATCAACCAGGAGAGGGACATTCCTGCCCGTTAGGGCTATCCGTTTCTCTTCACCGGGTTTTCAACACCACCGGCGGTTGTTTACTGGTTTCGTAGCTAAAAGGAGAATCAACGGATGGATAGTTTTCCGGAAAATGTGGTCGATCTGATCAACGAACGGTTAGGCGGCTACAACAACGTCATGGGACTTCGCTTTGTCGCGGCGTCGCCGGACCGGTTTGTGGCGGAGTTGGAAATCGATGAGGGCCACCTGCAGCCTTATGGCCTGGTACACGGAGGTGTTTACGCCGGTATGATCGAAAGCCTCTGCAGCACCGGGGCTGCGCTGAGTGTCTGGAACGAGGGAAAAAGCACGGTGGGCCTGGAAAATGCCACCGCTTTTCTCCGGGCGGTGCGTTCGGGAACCTTGCGGGGCACGGCCCGGCCGCTGTCCCGCGGCCGTCGGTCCCATGTATGGGAAGCGGAAATCAAAGATGATCGTGACCGCCTGGTGGCGTCCGGCCGGGTGCGGCTCATGGTGCTGGATCCCGGGGATGAGGCGGATGGCGAAAAGGTCACCCTGGAAGCATCGCTGGGATAATGGGTTCTGTCCGGTTCGGTCGCGACCGGAGATACAGCAAAGGCTGACGGCGGGATCAATCGTTGTGATATGATCTGGAAAAAGTTGACAATTCCGGTGCTGGTGGTTGCCCTGCTTTTTTTGAACGGGTGTGCCGCACGTCGGGTTTCAGACGATGGGATGGCGGAAAGCGTTGCGCTCTCCAACGACAGGGCGGCGCAACAGCTGGAGGCGGATCTGACGACACTCCTGGGATACCGGGATGACGAAACGTCTCGCCTGGCGCAAACGATCTTGGCGGAAACCGACACCCTCGCCAGAAACTACCAAGTGCAGCCACCGGCGCTCTGGCACAATTTCCTGGTAAACGTTGGCATCCGGGATCGGGGGTTGTGCTGCCACTGGACCCAGGATCTTCTCCGTAAGATCGAAATGCTGCAGTTGCAGAAGTACCAGGCGGTCTGGGCCGTGAGCCGTCACGGCACCTGGCGCGAGCACAGCTGTGTCGTTGTCACGGCGGCCGGGCAGGGGCTCGCAACCGGTATGGTGCTGGACGCCTGGCGCGATGCCGGTCATCTCTACTGGGCCCGTGTCGCGGAGGACCGCTACGCCTGGCGGCGTCATCCCGGCGATAACGGCGTCGCCCGTATCCGATGCCGTTGAGATGCCGATTCTTTTTAGGCATGGTGCCAAGCGAATCCCGCCTGAAACATTGCTGGCCGTTTTATGGCCCACGGCATTTCCCGCCGAATTTTTCCCCTGTAGGCCTGCCCATCCGACGATGAGTGTCATGGTACTCGCCATGGTCATTATGATATGAAGAATTGTAAATTAATTGTATGTGATCTATAGAATGGCGCATAATTTGCTTTTTTGATTTTGACCCTTCCGGGCATCCCATTCCCATTTTTCCCTACCTGCGGTTTCCTCTCCAAAAAATAATAAAAATAAATAAATATAAATAGTTAAATATTTTCACGGATGATTTTGTCAACTGATGCTGTGGCACAATGGCCCTATTTGACGCCTATCTTACATCTTTCAGGTCATACACAGATTGATTGAAAATTAAAAAAAGATTGTAAAAATAATGTAAAAGCATTATCAAAGTGTTAACGATCATAATCGGACGCCAACTGTGCGGCCACCTTTCCATCGGACCTCCACTCCGCGGTATTTGCTGGCATATCTCCCCTGACGATTTACCGATGTTGTCACCCATGCGCTGGATGCGGTCATAAGCCAAAAGGGAAAATCGAATGCATCATCGTTTACCAACCATACTGGGCATCGACATCGGATCGGTTACCGTGGGCGTGGTCCAGCTGACAGCAGACAAGCGTATCGTCAAGACCGCTTATGCGGCGCACTATGGCGACATTGCCGGAACACTGGTCCAGCTGATGGCCGGTTTCGACCTGTCCCGGCCGGTATGGGTTGCCGCCAGTGCGGCCACGCCTGAAACCGTGCGGGCTACCGCGCGCTTCGACGACCAAATCTGCTGTATCGCGGCCGCCCGCCGTTGGCGATCGGATGTCAGAGGCATCCTCAACGTCGGCGGCGAGAAATTCCATTTGATCCGGCTGGGTGAAGACGGCGGGTATCTCGGCAGCCGCGGCAGCACGTCCTGTGCTGCCGGGACCGGTGCCTTCCTTGATCAGCAGGCCCGGCGCCTAAACCTGGCGGATGCCGCGGAGCTCAGCCGGCTCGCAATGGAAAACACTGCGACGCGTCCCCGCATCGCGTCGCGCTGTGCCGTGTTTGCGAAGACCGATCTCATCCATGCCCAGCAGGAAGGGCATAGCCTGGAAGCGATTTGTGACGGACTTTGCCACGGCCTCGCCAGAAATATCGCCGACACGGTTTGGGGGGGGCGGCCCATTGTGCAGCCGCTGGTCTTTTGCGGCGGCGTGGCACGCAATGCGGCGGTGGGGCGTTACCTCGCCGATTTCGCCGGCACGGCGGTCAACATCCCGGATCACATGGAATTGTTCGGTGCGCTGGGCGCGGGATTGACCTTCATCGAAACCCACTTGGGCATCGAGGAGAATCATCCTGCCGCCCGCACGATGACCTCGCCGGAAGATCTCATCCAGACCGCGACCCGCAAGAAAACCTATGCCTATCCGCCCCTGACCCTGACGCAATCCCGCTATCCGGATTTCGACAGCCTGGAACAGTTCCGTTTTCCCAGCGATTCAGACGTGGGCGACGGTCGAACCGTCGAGGTCGATCGCTACGCGCCGCTCGCCGGACGGCAAGACATCTACCTGGGTGTCGATATCGGTTCGACCAGCACCAAAGCGGTCCTGATGGCGCCGGACAAGATCGTACTGGCGGGGTTCTACACCCGAACCGGGGGGCGACCCCTGGTGGCCATGCAGCGCATCCTGGAAAGCGTCGACCACCTGGCCCGGCGCCACGAAAGCAAATTGGTGGTGTGCGGCGCCGGCACGACAGGTTCCGGTCGCAAATTTATCGGGCGCATCATCGGGGCCGACCTGGTGCTGGATGAAATCACCGCCCACGCCCGGGCGGCCTGCGAACTTAATCCGCAGGTGGATACCATTATCGAGATCGGCGGGCAGGATGCCAAATTTACGACCCTGAAAGACGGTCGTGTCACCTCGGCCACCATGAATACGGTGTGTGCCGCCGGCACTGGCAGTTTTATCGAGGAACAGGCCGCCAAACTCGGTTGCCCCCTTGAAGATTTTTCACGCCGCACGGAAAACCGCCGCGCCCCGCTGTCTTCGGATCGCTGCACGGTCTTCATGGAGCGGGATTTGAATCATTATCTCGCGGAAAACTGGGACGCGGACGAGGTCCTGGCGTCGGTGCTGCACTCGGTCAGGGAAAATTATCTGCTCAAGGTGGCCACCCTCAGCCGTATCGGCGAGGTGGTCCTGTTTCAGGGGGCCACCGCCAAAAATCGCGCCCTGGTGGCGGCGTTCGAACAGCGTCTTAAAAAACCCATTCTGGTGTCGAAATACTGCCACTTGACCGGCGCTTTGGGGACGGCCCTGACGCTCCGGGACGAGCATCGGAAAACGGATGGCCGTATTCCCGCGACCACTTTTGCCGGGATCGATCTGTGGCGCGCCGATGTTCCGGTGCGTTCGGAAATATGCGACCTGTGCCCCAATCACTGCAAACTTTCCGTGGCGGAGGTAGGCGGCGAAACGGTAGCCTACGGTTTCCTTTGTGGCCGGGACTACGACACGCAGCATTTCGTGCGCACCGACAACGAAGCTTTCGACCTGGTGGCGCAGCGCCGGAAGACCTTCCGTTTCGACCACAAAGCCGTATCCAAGCAGCGACCCACCATCGGCCTGCCGGCGGGCGGGCACCTGGTGGAAGATTTGCCCCGCTGGCAGATGTTTTTCGATCGCTTGGGGTTTCAAACGGTTACCAGCGAAGGTTTTAAGGATGCCGTCCGGGTCGGCAAGCCTCTGACGGATGCGGAGTTTTGTGCGCCGATGACCGCCCTGCAGGGGCATGTACACTATCTTAGAGACCGCTGCGATTATGTTTTTCTGCCGACCTACCTGGAAGACCGCACCAGCGAGCACAAGGTGCGGCGCCAGTACTGCTATTATACCCAGTATGCGTCGGTGCTGGCTGAGATGCCCACGGCAACGTCCGGCGCGAAGATCCTCTCCCCCTTGATCCGCTATCTTTACACCGGTTTCCACACCCGCATGGAACTCTACCGGATGTTCACCGCCATTCCCGGCGGGCGTGTGCCGTTTCTTGAACTGACCCAGGCCTATGACGAGGCGGTTCGTTTTCAGGAAGAGCGGCAGGCGCGCCTGCAAGCGCGCTGGAAGGCCCACCGCCAGGGGCGCCCGGATGATGTGCGCATCGCGCTCCTGGGGCGACCCTACACCCTTTTTTCGCCGGCGCTCAATTGCGGCATTCCGGGTTTGTTTATGCGGCAGGGAATCGACTGCTGCTACCAGGACATGTTGACGGTTTCGGAGGACGACACCCGTGCGATCCAGCCCCTGCTGCAGGAAATCCATTGGCGTTATGCGGCGCGGGTGATGGCGGCCGCCCAGGCTGCTGCCAAAACCCCCGGGCTTTACCCGGTGCTGGTGACCTCTTTCAAATGTTCGCCGGACGCCTTTGTCCAGGATTATTTCAAGAAGCTGATGGCGGCCCATGACAAGCCCTACCTTGTGCTGGAACTGGACGAACACGATTCCAGCGTGGGGTACGAAACCCGCATCGAAGCGGCTGTAAGGGCGTTTCGCAATCACCATCAGACGGTGACCAAACCCCATACGCCGCTTTTAGGTCACTTGAATCCGGATCTGCACCGCGGCAAAACCGACCGCACCATCGTGCTGCCCAACTGGGATCGCCTGACCGGTCGCCTGCTCGAAGCCGTGCTGCGGCGTGAAGGGCGCAGCGCCATCCTCATGGAAGAGACCGAAACCACCATCGCTAAAAGCCTGGGGGACAACACCGGCCAGTGCATTCCCATCAACGCGGTCGTGGAAGGGTTTGTGGAGTGCCTGGACCGACACAATCTGGCACCGGGCGAGACGTTGTTGTGGATGAGCGAAGCCTGCATGGCCTGCAATATCACCTTGTACCCGCACCACATGAAGACCCTGCTCAATGCCCGGGGCGGCGGTCTGGAAAAAGCAGGCGTTTATGTGGGAGATCTGTTCTTCAAGGATATTTCCCCCCGAGCGTCCTTCAATGCCGTCTTCGCCTATATGTTTGGGGGATTGCTGCGGCGGGTGGCCTGCCGGCTGCGACCCTACGAATGCCAGGCCGGTGACGTGGACCAGGTCCTGGAAGTAAGCCTCGAGATTCTTTATGAGGCGTTCATGGGAAGGATCAAAAAGCAGGATGCCCTGGAAGCCGTGCTGGAGCGTTTTGAAAAAATTCCGGTCGCGAAAACGGAACGGCCCAAAGTCGCCATTTTCGGCGACCTCTACTCCCGCGACAACCGGGTCATGAATCAGGACCTGATCCGCTTCATCGAACGCCACGGGGGGGAAGTTGTCACCACGCCGTATTCAGACTACGCGCGGATGATTGCGAACCCCTATTTCCGCAAATGGTTCTACGAGCGCAAGTTTCTGGCCCTGATCTCCAGCAAAGCCCTCATGACCACCATTACCCGGCTGGAGCGCACCTACTACCGCCTGTTCGAGCCGCTGCTGGGGGAACCCATGGCGACTTTCGACGACCCGCCGGAAGCCATCCTGGCGCAATACGGGGTGCGCATCGAACATACCGGCGAGTCCCTGGATAACCTGCTCAAAGTGCATTACATCAAGAAACACCATCCGGATGTGACCCTGTTCGTTCAGGCCAGCCCGGCCTTCTGCTGCCCGTCCCTGGTCACCGAGGCCATGGCCTGCCGCATCGAGGATGTCACCGGGGTGCCGGTGGTCCCCATTACCTACGACGGCACCGGCGGGCGCAAGAACGACATCCTGATTCCCTACCTGAAATATCCTCGAGCCGCGGCGACGCCTTCCCCTCCGATCATGGATCGCGCGGTATAGTCCGCAGTGCATTCCGCCGGGCGTAGCGAAATAGCGCTCGGCGGAGGGTCGCCTTCCATTTCAACCCCCGTTTCAAAATCGTGTGGCCCAGATTTTTATTTTCGAGTTGACATGCAAAGTCGCTTTCTATAAGTAAACAAATAAACAAAAAGTTTATTAAAAATTATTTCTTTATGAAACCCAGAGAAGACATCACGACAATTTACGAAGCTGCCCTGGGCGTCTTTGCCGAATACGGGTTCAAAAAAGCCACCCTGGATGACATTGCGGCGGAACTTGGCATGACCAAGGGCAATCTCTACCGGTATGCCAAAAATAAAAAGGATCTCTACCGGAACACGGTGCGTCATGCCATGCTGCGCTGGCAGGGACGGGTGCGGGACGCGATCGAACGGGAACCGGATGCGGAGCGGCAGTTTCATGTCATGTGCCGCAAGGCGGTGGCCTATCTTGCCGAAGACGATGCCCTGCGGCGCCTGCTGGTCCGCGACCCGGACATCTTCCCCATGTTTCCGGCCAATGACCCCTACGCGGATATCAATGCCAACTCGGTGGCTATGATCCGGTCCATCCTGGAACGGGGAATTGCCGAGCAGCGTTTCCGGACCGTGGACCTGGAAACCGTTCCGGAGATCATTTTTTCCGTCTACAAAATGTTCATCATCCGTATGTACATCAAATCCCGGGATCGTGCCCAGGAAGAGATGTTTAACCAGATGGTGGCGTTGATCACTCAAGGTCTTTTTAAGACGGTTTCTTAAAAAGCCCGATATCCGCGTTACGCGTATCCTTCGTCATTGCGGCGTACCGGAAGTACGCCTCACTCCTCTGGATCCGCAAGCCGTATCTCGAACATCTTACGAAACCGTCTAAAATATGAATTGTTCAGAGTCCATTTTTTAGGAAGCAGAAGTATAAAATTTCAGCCAATTCATCGTCGGTGTATACGTTGGTGGACCATTATTCCAGGGAGGCGACCATGACTGAGCAAGTGCAATACCTGACCCCCGCATGGCGGGATGAGGCCGAAAAAAGACTTAAAACCGAGTTGAGCCCGGAGCGGATGAATTTCATCACATCATCCATGTCCAATATTTACCTCGATTGTCCGGACGGCAGCAGCCGCTATCTTTTTTTCCGGTTTGAAAAGGGCGAATTTGCCGACCTGTTGCTGGGGGAAGGGGAACCGCCGCCGGCCGAGTTCAAAATTAGCGGAAAATACGACACGTTCGCTAAAATATCCCGGGCCGAGCTTGGCTCCCAGCGGGCGCTGATGACCGGTAAACTCAAGCTCAAAGGCAACATGGTCAAAGCGCTGAAACTGGCATCCATTGCCGATCGGCTCAACAAGGTCCTATCGACGATTCCAGCGCAATATTAACAGGCGCACTTCCCGAAGGAGATTGATGCCATGACCACTTCGAATGATCCCTATTACATTGATTTTCCGGCCCGCATTCGCGCCATCCAGGCGGAGATGGCAAAGGAGGATATCGACGTCTACCTGGGCTCCCGGCTGCGCACGTTGTCCTGGACCCTGGATGCCTTCTGTCCCTGGCGCAGTTTTGTGGTGATTCCGGCCGAAGGCCTGCCCACGGCCTTTACCTTTGTGATCGATGCGGCCCGTGTGGCCGACGATTCCTGGCTGGACGAGGAGCATGTCTTCGGCTTTGCCCCCATGGGCGGCCAGGACCAGATCGAGCTGATTGCCGACTTTATCAAGGACCTGCTGCCCGGCGAAAAGGGGCGGGTGGGCATCGAAAGCGGCATGTCCAACTACCTGCCCGAGGGCAACCTGACGCACTATGAATATGAGCGCTATAGCGAGGCCCTGCCGGGCTGCGAACTGGTGAATGCCCACACGATCGTGGACGCCCTGGCCACCATCAAGGACGAGGGTACGGTCAACCGGTTCCGGGAAGCGTCGCGCATCGTCGATATCGGCCATCAGGCCGTGCGGGACGCCCTTCAAAACGGGGGCTGGAAGGGGATGACGGAAACCGAGATTGCCGGTCTGGCGGCCTATGCCATGCGCAAGGCCGGCAGCGAATGGGAGTGGTCTTTCACCGGCGGCAACGAAATCGCCAGCGGTTATCGCACCGGTCTGGTGGGCGGGGCCTGTACACCGGCCTCGCGCCGGGAGCTGCAGGCCGGCGAACCCTTGATGATCGACATTCATGCCATGTTCAAGCTGGGGCTGGGGGATCATTCCCACAACTACCTGATCGCCCCGGTCACGGACCGGCAGTGGTGGCACGCGAACAATTTTGTGGATATCGTAAAGTTGACGCTGGAAAATTACTGCGCCGGCACAACGCCGACCGACCTGGCGGAGAAAATGATTGGGTTTGCCGATGAGCGGGGATTCTCCGACTACATGGTGCCCGGGTTCGAGCACGGCATCGGCATGATGGGGGACGAGTGGCGCATCGGGTTGAACGACGGGCCGTTTCCCTACTGGACCAACCCCGAGCACGTTTACCAGGCCGGGGAGCTGCTGATCTGTGCCATGCAGTACGCCTGCCCTGAGGAAAACATCGGGTTCCGCTATGAAAATCCGATCGTGCTCTATGAAGACCGCTGTGAGCCGCTCTCTCTGTTCCCCTTGAGCATCGATGAAATCAGATAGGGTTTCTTCAGAGACCGATCCCGTTTGATTCGATCTGCAGGTCCCAGGGTGCGGCGCGCGAGAGGGCGCCGCACCGCTATCCCTGTGTGGCTTCTATCAGATCAGTATATCCCTTAGCATCGATCTATCCCTATGCTTTGGTGGCGACCTCTGAGAGATTCTATCAGTTTGGGTGATTTGATTTTGGTTGTTACTTTTCTTTCTCGTGAAGAGAAAAGTAACCAAAAGAAAACGCCCGTGTCCCGCTTAACCCTGCGCGTCGCCGCTGCGGCCGGAAAACGCGGAAACTCACCCGCCTGTCGGCGGGCTCAGACAGTCCGCGTGCTTTAATCCGTCCGCCGCGTCGATGCTCGGCGCAGGACAAAGGGAAACATACATTCAAAAACCGTTTTACCCCCTCCTCTTGGCGGGACTATTTGGGGCCTGCTGCTTTAAAAAAGGCGTCTTGCTTCTACAGTTATTCGGATTGTGCTATCGATGGTTGTCTATCGCTTGACGTGTGGTCTATTCGCATTTTGAACAACAGGTGCAGGAACGCTACCGGCAGCATGGAAACCCTTGATCTTACACAAGCCCGACGGCTGGCGCTGGTGCGGGCCGGACTGCTCAAGCCTGAATGGACCGGGATGCCCCGGCGGGCGACCGGTTTGACCCAGCGTGCGCGCCGGGCGGCCCACGAGGTGATCGCGCGTTTCGGGTATCTGCAGCTGGACACGGTGGCCGTGGCCGGCGCCCGCAGCCATGCCATCGTCCTGTTGTCCCGCCTGGAGGGGTTCGATCCGGCGTTGGCGGAAGCCTTGCTGCAGCCCGGTGAGCCGCTGTTCGAATATTGGGGACACGAGGCCTGCTGGCTGCCCATCGATCTCTACCCGGTGTTTGACTTTCGCCGGCAGGACTTTCAGGAGCATCCCTGGTGGGGCGATCTGATCGGGCAGCATCCCCGTATGGCGGCAGACCTGACCCGTCGCATCCGGGAGGAAGGCCCCCTGCGCTCCCTCGATCTGGAAGGCCGCGGCAGCCGGGGTTGGTGGGATCTCAAGATTGCCAAACGGATGGCCACCGCCCTCTGGTCGTCCGGCGTCCTGGCCATCCGCGAGCGCAGCCATTTTCAGCGGGTCTACGACCTGACCGAACGCGTGATACCGGAGCGCTGGCGCAAAACCGCCCTGGCCAGGGACGATGCACTGGAATTCCTGCTGCTGCAGGCCTTGCGGGGGCACGGGTGGGCCACCACCGGAACCCTCACGCAGACCTGGCGCTTGCGGAACATGCGGGAAGCGATCCAGGCGGCGTTGGCGCGCTTGACGCGCAAAGGCACCGTCGTTGCCTGCACCCTGCGTGATGATGACGGCCGGCGCACCCCCGGCTGGATTCGTGCCCGGGATCTCGATCTGGCGGACCGCTTGAGGCGGGTGCGTCCGCGCAACGACCGGGGCGTTCTCCTGTCCCCTTTCGATCCGGTGCTGTGGGATCGCCCGCGCGTGCGCCGTCTGTTTGGTTTCGACCAGGTGCTGGAGATTTTCAAACCGGCCGGCCAGCGCGTATACGGGTACTACTGTCTGCCGGTGCTGGCGGGTGAACGCCTGGTGGCGCGGGTCGATCTCAAGGCGGATCGCCAAAACGGAAACCTGCATATCCTGTCCCGCCGGTTCGAGGCCGCCGACACCCCGGGAAAAATGCCCGCCGCCGACCGCGAAGCCCTGCGCACCGCTGTGACGCGCTATGCGGGTGCCATTGGTCTGGCACCTGTGGGGCTCACCGTATAAGGTGCGCGGGCCTGTGGGCTTTTTGCGGTCGACCGTCGTAATGTGATACACGCTATCTATTCGTCTGTTCCCCCCTTGCCGATTAAATTGCGGAAGGAAAATCATCCCACCATGCCAAGGCTCTATATCGAAGAGTATACCCGCATCCTGGCCGGCCGACATGTCAGCATCGCCTGCCGGGAAGGTATTCTGAGGGATCATTTGGCGGTGATCCTCAACGACATCAAATTCCTGAACCGCCAGGGCGTTATCACCACCCTGTTTCACAACATGGCCAATCGGTTTGCCAACCAGAAGCATTTTCGCAATATAGCGGAACGGCTACCCGAAACACGCATCGTCCGGGTGGATGCCGATACGGATTTTTACAGCGCGGTCCTGGAGCAGGACCCGGTGTTCAAACTGATTTTCCTGGAACGAAAATACCTTACCGACGCCAAGGGCCGTCGGCTAAACGCGTTGGACACCCGGCGCGTGCGCGACACCTGGCAGGGATACGGGGACCTGATCGCCAACACCAACTTCAAATCGACCATGGAGAAGATATGCAGCTGCATCGATGCGGGGCATCTCGATCGGGTCCATATTCTGCCGGTGCGCAAACATACCATCAAGCACGAGCTTTTCACGGTGGAGGGCACCGGCACCCTGATTGCCAACGACTTCCAGGAAGCCTTTTTACCGATTTTGAATGAAGAAGACGAGCAGCTCCTGGCCGGCATCCTTCAGCTATACAAGAACAAAGGATATTTAAAACCACGGGACCGGGCCTATATTGCCGCGCACCGCGACAATTTTTATATGACCCAGATCGACGGGATCGCGGTGGGCTGCGTTGAACTGCTCCCTATTGACCGCCAAACCGCCGAACTGGGAGCCCTGGCCATATCGACACGCTTCCATGGCCAGCGAATCGGTGTGTTCACGGTCAATTCGTTTATCGCGGAAGCGCGCAAACGGGGGTACCAGCGCATCATCTCGTTGACGAAAAATCCACGCCTGCAAACACTCTACCGAAACCTCGGTTTCGAAAAACAGTCACCGCGCCAGTACGCCGAACGCCAGGCCCGGTCAGCGGGCACGCCCATGTTCGTCAAGGCGCTGCGGTCGACATCGTCGATTCCGACACATGCCATTTGACAAGGCGGGGTGTCCCATGTGTTTCCGGCTTAGGTCAAGGGTGTCGGACAGGCTTTCAGACTGAACGGAAAGGGTGTTTCGGGCGCGCATGGTTGCTCGGGCGCGCAGATTGCGTTACAAGCACCTAAGGTTCATGTCTGGCAGGCAGGCTCCCCCCACGCTTTATCAGATGATATCGGTTTTTTTACTTATCTGGCGTCCATCGCGATGGCGCGATTGGCTTTAGTGATAATGGGACACGACATCAAGGAGGTGCACCAATGAAAAAACTTATGGTTGTGTTGCTGGCGCTGGTCATCGTGCCTGCGGCTTTTGCCGCGGATACGGAACTCGCCAAAAAGGCTGCGGCCGAAGGTAAGGTATCCTTCTATGCCAATATGACGGCGATCCAGCCGATCATGGATGTGTTCAACGCCGAAACCGGCCTCGATGGCAAGTACACACGGATTTCCACCTCCAAATTCCTTCCCACGGTGCTGACCGAGTTCCAGGCCGGCAAGCTCATGGCGGACGTGCTGCAGGCGCCCTTGCCGGTGATGGAAATGCTCAAGGCCCAGGGCGTCCTGGCGCCCTACACCTCGCCGGTTGCCGCGGGCTACCCCGACTGGACCCGCCAGGACGACCAGATTCAGACCTTCGGCATCGAATATGTAGGCCTGATCTACAACAAGGAACTGGTCAAACCGGCCGATGTTCCCAAGCGCTACCAGGATCTGGCGGATCCCAAGTGGAAGAACAAAATCGTCATGGCCAACCCGGCGGCCCATGCCACCACTATTTCCTGGTTGGTGGGGCTGAAGGAGAATGTCTTCGCGTCCGAAGCCGAATGGATGACGTTTCTGGAAGGGCTGGCGGCCAACCGGCCCATGCTGGTCAAATCCTTCGGCCCCACCCCGGCGCCCGTGGAGAGCGGTGAAAAAGCCATTGCCATCTCCATGCCCAAATACATCATCACCAAGGCCCCGGCCCCCCTCGACTGGGCCCGGGTCGAGCAGCCCCTGCTGGGAACCCCCCGCGGCATGGCCATTTCCGCCAGTGCTCAAAATCCCAACGCGGCCAAGCTGTTCATGGATTTCTGGCTGTCCAAACAGGCCATGGGGATGCTGGCCACGGATGTCGGTGAATATGTCCTGGCGCCGGGTGTATTCCCGCCCATCGACGGCATGGACAAAGCCAAGGTGATCCCCATCCGGACCCTGTCGGACGAGGAGATCAGCCAATGGGGGGCAACGTTCAAAAAGATCTTTGAGCTGCCCTAAGCATTCATAAGACGATAACCCCGGCCGGACCGGTGGCAGACGACCACCGGACCGGCAATAATATACGGACAAGCGCTTTGGCGCATTGCCCCAGCCTTACCCCATAAGAAAAGCCTATGGAAATCCACATCAAGAACGTCAGCAAGTTTTATTACTCCGGCGGCAAGACCATCAAAGCGTTGGACAACGTGGACCTCACCATCCCGGCCAACCAGATCTTCACTTTGCTTGGCCCGAGCGGATGCGGCAAAACCACGCTCCTGCGGTGCATCGTCGGCCTGGAGTCCCCGGACAGCGGGGAAATTGAAATTGGCGGTGAGGTTGTCTGGTCCAGTGCGAAGAACATCTTCGTTCCCACGGAGAACCGGGGCCTCGGGATGGTGTTTCAGACCTACGCCATCTGGCCGCATATGAACGTCTTCAACAACGTGGCCTACCCACTCCAGACCCGCAAACTGCCCAAAGACGTCATTCGCCGCAAGGTCGAAAAGACGTTGCGCTTCGTGCAGCTGGAAGGGTTCGAGGGGCGGCCGGCGACCAAGCTTTCCGGCGGGCAGCAGCAGCGCGTGGCCCTGGCCCGGGCGCTGGTGGCCGAGCCCAAGGTCATCCTTTTCGATGAGCCGCTTTCCAACCTGGATGCGAAGCTCAGGGAAGAAACCCGCGAGGAACTGCGGACGTTTCTGACCGACCTTCAGATCACCGCCGTCTATGTGACCCATGACCGGATCGAGGCCCTGGCTTTGTCCGACATCGTGGCCGTCATGAACAAGGGGCAAATCATCGAGGCGGGGGCACCCCGGAAAATCTATTTCAACGCCGCCCATCGCTTTGTGGCCGACTTTATCGGCCGCACCAACCTAATCGAATCCACAGTGACCTCCCAGGAAGGAGCGGTCACCAGGGTGGACTGCGCCATCGGCAGCGTCACCTGCCGCAAGCAGGCCGACATGAAACCGGACGACAAGGTGACGCTGTGCCTGCGTCCCGAATTCATTCGCCTGAAACGGGGCGATGCCGACCAGAGCCAGAACGTCTTCAACGGGCAGATCCAGTCGTTGGTTTTTATCGGCGAGGCTTATGAAGGCGAGATTACCATTCAGGACGCGCGGCTCTTTATCAAGATCGAGCCGGACTCCGACATCGGGGTGGGGGATAGCGTCAATTTCACCGTTGACCCGGAAAACTGCCTGCTGGTCAGCCGTTAGACGAGGAAAAGGCCCATGGCCCACAAACGATCGGTACTGACACCGACCCTGATCGCGATCGTCGGCTTTCTGACGGTGTGCCCCGTGATCATGCTGGTCTTCGGGAGCTTTTCCACCGGCCTGGGGGCCTTCGGCGAATTCACTCTGGATAAGTACATCAAGGCCTATACCGACCCCGAGTTGTTCGGTATTATCGTCAACACGATCATCTTTGTGCTTGGATCCTCCATCGTGGCGACCGGTTTGGCGCTTTTCCTGGCCTATCTGAACACCCGCACGGATATTCCCTTCAAATTCCTGTTCCGGATCATTTCGATCATCCCGATGATGATCCCGCACATCCTGTTCTCGGTCAGCTGGGTGCTGCTGCTGAACCCGTCCAACGGCCTGATCAACCTGTTCCTGCGTCAGATACCCGGCCTGGAAGACATGGCCATCAATATCTATTCCCTGCCGGGGATGATTCTGGTGGAGGGACTTTTGGACCTGCCCATCGCCTATCTCATCCTGGCCCCGGCCCTGGCATCGTTCGATATTGCGCTGGAGGAGTCCTCCAAAGTCTGCGGGAGCACCACCCTGCGCACCCTGTTCCGGGTAACCTTGCCCGTGCTGCGGCCGGCCATTCTGGCGGCCTTCATCCTGTCGCTGGTGCGCAGTCTGGCCTCTTTCGCGGTGCCCTCCGTGATTGGCATGCCCGGGCGGATCTATGTGCTGGCCACGCACATCTACCAGTCCGTGGCGACCGGATTTGCGGCGGATTTCGGCAAGGCGGCGGCCATCGGCATGAGCGTGCTGGCCACCTCGGTCACCCTGATCTATGTCTACCGTTATCTGACGGCCGAAGGGGAAAAGTACGTCACCATCTCCAGCCGCGGGTACCGTCCCACCGTCATCGAACTCAAAGGGGCCAAATATCCCCTGTTCGGCATTGTCGGCATCCTGTCCATGGTCCTCATCGTTTTGCCGGTGCTGGTGCTTTTTTACACCTCGCTGGTGCCCTATTCCATGATTCCCAGCGCCAAGGCCTTCTCCATGATGAGTTGGAAACACTGGATCGAGGTGATCAACGATCCGATTTCGCTCCTGTCCTTGAAGAACAGCGTATTTTTAGGCGTCGTGGGCGCAACCCTCGGGGTGACGCTGTCCATTTTCGTGGCCTATGTCATCGTCAAGATCCGCTCGCATGCCTCCGGTGTTTTGGAATCACTTTCCTTTCTTTCCTTCTCCTTCCCGGGCATTGTCATCGGCGTGGGCTTCATGTGGTTTTTCGTGCGCACGCCCCTGTACGCCACCATCTGGTCGCTGCTGATCGGCTACATCGCCACCTATCTGCCCTACGGCGTCCGGCCCCTGACCAGCGCCTTCGTCCAGGTCCACAGCCATCTGGAAGAATCGTCGCAGGTATGCGGCGCCGGGGCGTTCACGACCATGCGCCGGATCGTCATCCCGCTGTTGATTCCCGGCATCGTCTCCGGATGGATCCTCATGGCCACCATGTTCGTCCGGGAACTGACCCTTTCGGTGGTGCTGTCGCGGCCGGGGACGGAAGTGCTGGCGGTGCAGATCTTCCGCTTTTCCGAGGACGGCCTGTGGGGACAGCTGTCGGCCCTGGGCATCATGATGATTTTCATCTCCACGGCCCTGGTGCTCATGGCCACCTTTGTCGGCATCAAGTTCAAACCGGTGGAAGAGGGCGGGTAGCCGAAATCGGGTTTTTCTCATCCTTTTTGTAAACAACGGCCAACCGCGAAAATGTCAATGCGAACCGGAATACTGCATGATCTGATCAAAACCATTGGCGTGGCCCTGCTGGGCGCATGCCGTGATTTGGCGCCCATCGTCGTCGTCATCGCCTTGTTCCAGATCCTGGTCTTGCGCCAACCCTTCCCGGAGCTTGTTTCGGTCCTGGCCGGATTGGGATTGGTCATCGTCGGGCTGGCCTTTTTTGTCGTCGGTCTGGACATCGGCCTGTTTCCTCTCGGCGAGACGTTAGCCGAAGAATTCGCGCACAAGGGCAGCCTTGTCTGGTTGCTGGTGTTCGCATTTGCGTTGGGTTTTGGCACCACCGTTGCCGAACCGGCCCTCATCGCCGTGACCCGTGAAGGCGCCCGGGCTGCGGCGGAAGCCGCCCTTATCGACAATACGCCTGCCGTCATCCAACGATATGCCCTGCATGTCCGCCTGACCGTCGCCTTCTCCGTCGGTATCGCCATCGTTCTCGGTGTATTGCGCATCCTGCGGGGATGGTCGTTGCCCGTGATTGTCGTGGGCGGCTATGTGATCGTCATGGTCATGACATTGTTCGCGCCGAAGGAGATCGTGGGACTGGCCTATGATCTGGGCGGGGTGACCACTTCAACCGTCACGGTCCCCCTGGTAACGGCCCTGGGGGTAGGGCTGGCCCGTGCCATTCGCGGACGGGATCCTTTGACGGACGGTTTTGGTTTGATCGCCCTGGCCTCCCTTACCCCCATGATTTTTGTCATGGCTTACGGCCTGTTCGTTCACTAGGAGAGGTATGGAATTATTTCTTGACCCTGTTCTTTTGCTGCTGGCTACGGCTAAAGACGTGCTGCCGGTTTTAGGGCTGCTGGTGTTGTTTCAGATGGTGGTCTTGAAAAGACCCCTCCCGAGACCGGGCCGGATCATTTTCGGATTCGGTCTGGTGCTTGTAGGCATGGCCTGTTTTTTGGGGGGGTTGGATCTGGCCCTTTTCCCGTTGGGCCGGACCATGGCACTGCAACTGGCCAAGAGCGCCCAAAGCGGGGGCAACGAGATCTGGGCCGCTTATGGATGGATCTATCTGTTTGCCTTTTCGGTCGGGTTTGCCACCACGATTGCGGAACCGTCGCTGATCGCCGTCTCCCACAAGGCGGAAGAGGCATCCTACAAGGCCATATCATCTTTCGGGCTGCGGATCGCGGTGGCCATTGGTGTTGCTGTTGGCATCACCCTTGGCACCTTCCGCATTATTACCGGAACGCCGCTTTATATCTATATTCTCGTCGGGTATGTCATCGTCGCCATCCAAACCTTTTTCGCGCCGCGCATGATCATTCCCCTGGCCTACGACTCCGGCGGCGTGACGACGTCTACGGTTACCGTTCCGCTGGTTGCGGCGCTCGGCCTGGGGCTGGCGTCCAATATTCCCGGCCGGAGTCCGGTGCTGGATGGCTTCGGGCTCATTGCTTTTGCAAGCCTGTTTCCCATTATCAGCGTGCTGGGATACGCCCAATTGGCGCAATGGATGGTCAGGCGTCGAAACAGAAACAATTAAAGGCCCTGCTTGTCTTAGAAAAGGGTTTGTTTGCCGCAATAAGGACACAGGAGGAAGACTAAAATGGCAAATAAATGCATCCTGGCAATGGTGAAGCCGCACCTGACCGAAAGGGTGGTCAATTCGGCCAAAAAGGCCGGTGCGACCGGCGCGACCATCATCCCGGCCTCCGGGACGGGTGCCGGCGAGGCGAAAACGTTTTTTGGCCTCAGCCTGGACATCCGCACCGAGCTGGTTCTTTTCCTCGTAAGCGAGAGTATCGTTGAACCGGTTCTTTCCGCCATAAAAGAAGCCGGTCGCTTCAGTGAGCCGGGAACGGGCATTGCCATGGTGCTGCCGGTCGAACAGACAGCCGGTATGGAAAGCCAGATGTCGCGCAATAAAGCGTAGTGCCTTGACCGTTCAGGAACCCATTGTTGGAATTTATGGAAACAGATGGACTGGAATTTTCAGAAGGCGGGGGTTAAGAAGTGTATCGAGGTCAACAATTATTGTTGGGTAAACGCTGCCAAAGCATTAAATCGCCATGGTGATTGTTTTATTCATTGTCGGACTGGTCTGCCTGATCGTCGGGGCGGAAGTACTGGTGAGAGGCGCCTCCCGTTTAGCCGCTGCGTTTGGCCTGTCGCCATTGGTCATCGGGTTGACGGTTGTCGCGTTCGGTACAAGTTCTCCTGAACTCGCGGTAAGTATTAAAGCGGCATTGTCCGACCAGGCCAGCATTGGCGTGGGCAATGTCGTTGGCAGTAATATTTTCAACATCCTTTTCATCCTGGGCCTTTCAGCGCTGATTGTACCGCTGGTTGCATCGCAGCAACTGGTGCGTTTCGATGTGCCTCTCATGATCGCCATATCCCTTATTGTGCTCGTCTATTCGCTGGATGGAATTTTCAGTCGCGCTGAAGGTCTTACTCTGGTGGCAGGGCTGGTTATCTATCTTTCGTTTTTATTGATTCAAAGTCGCAGAGAAAACGTCGGCGCGCAAGATACCGATACCAAAGGACAACGCTTTGAAGGGAATAAAAAATACAGCTGGGTCAAGGACATCGCATTCGTCCTGTTCGGTTTCGCCCTGCTGGTTCTCGGCTCGCGCTGGCTCGTCGGCAGCGCGGTTTCCTTTGCCCAATATCTTGGCGTCAGCGAACTCGTTATCGGGTTGACGATCGTTGCGGCAGGCACCTCTCTGCCCGAAGTGGTCACCTCCGTCATTGCCGCTATTCGCGGCGAACGCGATATCGCGGTCGGCAATGTCGTCGGCAGCAACATCTTCAATATTTTGGGCGTGCTCGGCGTTGCCAGCGTCGTTGCACCGAAGGGGATCCGTGTGTCTTCTGCGGTCACCGGTTTCGATATTCCTGTCATGATCGCGGTAGCGTTTGCTTGCCTCCCCATATTCTATACCGGCGGTGTCATCAGCCGGCTGGAAGGCGCTTTGT
Source organism: Desulfobacteraceae bacterium (assembly GCA_014237395.1). Taxonomy (GTDB): domain Bacteria; phylum Desulfobacterota; class Desulfobacteria; order Desulfobacterales; family UBA5852; genus JABZFP01. Next base: position 155,839 of record JABZFP010000007.1, read on the forward strand.
TTCTGGGGTACTACGGGGCCTACACGCTGTATCTCATCATGGCCGCATCTTACCATGATGCATTGCCAAGCTTTAACGCCGTCATGCTGTATTACGTAATCCCGCTAACCGCCGTTACATTGGCCATTATCGCAATGCGGGAATTGCGCAGGCGAAGGCGCCCCCCGAAGCAAATCCTGTGACAGGCACGGGGCCACCATAGGGTTGTGGGAATCCAAGCGGCAGAGCGGCGATAAGGTCGAAGGCCGCCGCCATGCCGATCTGCTTATCTTTGGTCCTCATCGGAACAATTCATTTCAACCATACATGCCTGGTGTCCGCTTGACAGGGTGGGGGGTATCCCTAAGGTAGGTAAGCACCCCGCGTTCCATTCCAAAACAGGTAAAGGAGTTGCCCTTGCCGATCATTGAGGGATTCGCCACGGCTGATGCGACGGACGCCCACGCGAAGCGGTTCGATGCGCTTTCGTACAAGACCTTGGGCCGCACGGGGCTTCACTGTTCCCAGGCGGGATTCGGGTGCTACCGAATCGCGGACGGTATCGATTCGCACCGAAACGCCCTGCAGCGGGCCTTGGACGGCGGCATCAACCTGATCGACACCAGCGCCAATTACGCGGACGGTGAATCGGAAACCCTCGTGGGAAAAGTGCTGACGGATGCCATCGCGTCCGGTGCATTAAACCGCGAGGCGATCATCGTGGTGACCAAAGGCGGTTATCTCCAGGGCCGAAATTATGACTTGAGCCAGGCACGCAAAGCCCAGGGGCAGGCGTTTCCCGACCTCGTGCCCTATGCCGATGGCCTGGAGCACTGCATTCATCCCGCATTTCTGGAAGATCAGGTCACGCGCAGCCTGGAGCGCCTCAACCTGGCCACCCTGGATATTTTTCTTCTGCACAATCCTGAATATTATCTGAGTTGGGCCGTTTCCAAACAGGGCATGCAGCAGGACGCGGCCAACGCCGCATACGAAGGCCGTATCCTGAACGCATTTCAACACCTGGAAAAGGAAGTCGCCCGGGGGCGCATCCGCTATTACGGCATCAGTTCCAACACCTTCCCGGAGCCCTCGGACCGACCAGACTTTACCTGCCTGCAACGGATTCTGGATGTGGCCAAGGCGGTGGGACCGGAACACCATTTCGCCGTGATCCAGTTTCCCATGAATCTTCTCGAAAGCGGCGCGGTGCTGAACAGGAACCAGGCCGACGGCGCCACGCTGCTCACAACGGCGATAAAGGCGGGACTGGGCACCCTCGTCAACCGCCCGCTGAATGCCCTCGCCGCCGACGGCCTCCTGAGACTATCCGATGTGAGATTGCCCCGCCGTTATTCCCCCGAAGGGATCGTTCAGGCCATTCAGGCGCTGGTGAGCTCCGAGAATGCCTTGGCCCGAGAAATGCTGCCCAATCTGGACCTATCGGAAGCATTACGCACCCGCATCGAAACCCAGATCCGGATCGGCTCCATGCTGTTGCAGCAGCATCGGGATTTCCGGTCCTATGATTACTGGCGGCAGATTTTGACGTCGCAGCTTCTTCCACGGGTCAACGGCGTGCTGGCCTATTTCGACCAACAGGCATTTCGGCATAATCTCCGCGCGTGGGCCGAAGCCCATGGTCGGTATCTGGCAACCGCCTTGGAGGCGGTGACGTCCATTTATGCGCCCGCAGCGGCCGAAAGGGCGGAAGCGCTCAAACAGATGGTGGCGGAGGCCGATCCGGACGGGGAAGGCCATGGCACCCTGAGCCAGATGGCGATCCGGACGCTTCGAACGACCCGCGGCATTTCCTCGGTCCTCGTCGGCATGCGGCACCCCCGCTACGTTGCCGATGTCCTGCAGGAGCTGCATCGGCCGAAACCGACCAAATTAAATGAAACCGGATGGGCGCAGATCAAGGACAAGGTAGACGAACTTGGCCTGGCTGCGGACCGACCATAAAAGGAGGTAACATGAAAATCGGTTTTATCGGCCTGGGAATCATGGGCGGCCGCATGGCGCACAATCTTCTGACAAAAGGTCACGACCTTATCGTATACAACCGCACGCCGGCCAAAGCCGCGGCCTTGATGGCCGAAGGGGCCAAATGGGCGGAAACACCGGCAGATCTGGCGCAGAAGGTGGACATCCTTTTTACGATGCTGTCCACCCCGGAGGTGATTCAGACCCTGGCGGCCAACGAGAACGGGTTTCTGGACGCCCTTCCGAAGGGCGCTCTCTGGGTCGACTGCTCCACGGTGAACCCCGGTTTTGCACGCTGGATGGCAGCGGTGGCCGGCGCCCGTGGGGTGCGCTTTCTGGACGCCCCGGTGGCCGGCACCAAAGGGCCGGCGGGCAGCGGGGATCTGATCTTTTTGGTGGGCGGCAACGCCGAAGATCTCGCCCAGTGCCGACCGCTGCTCGACTGCATGGGAAAGAAGATCGTGTACCTGGGTGGCGCGGGAAATGGCGCTGCCATGAAAATGCTTTTCAACCTCATGTTGGGAAACGCCATGGCGGCTTACAGCGAAGCGCTGGTTCTGGGAGAGGCTTTGGGGCTATCCCGGCAGACCGTGGCGGATGTCATTCTCGACACCCCGGTGGCGGCTCCGTTTTTAAAGATGAAGCAGGCGCTGATCGATCAGGATGAATTCGAGGCCCACTTCCCCTTGCGATGGATGCGCAAAGACCTGCATCTGGTGGCCCAAACCGCCTACGAAAAAGGTGTGGCCCTGCCGGCGCTCAATGCCGTCAAGGAAATCTATGCGTTGGCGGAAAAGCACGGCTTGGGTGAAAAAGATTTTGCAGCGATTTACCGCTATCTGGCCACATGAAGCGCAAATTAGCGAAAGCTACTCAATGATTCGCTTCAGGCGCCCCCCCCCCGGCTTGGTTGCGTTGCATTCAGGATCGGGGCTGTCGATCAGACATCCGCATCGAACCCTTCAATATTTTTGCCTTTCCCGACAAAAGCGGCCATGGCGGCGAATGCCCGCTCATACGCTCCCATCACGTTTTTCATCTGATCGCACATGGGATCGTTCGATCCCAGGTCCCCTTTCATGTCATCGAACAGTTTCCGGCCGCTTTTAAGATGGCGTTCCATTCTCAGGAGCAGGGCTTTACGCGCATGGTGGCGGGTCTGTTCCTTTTGAATAAGGGGCATGAATCGCATCACCGACGCTTCCACCAGCGCATCCCGGGGCACATTCCTGATGTGGGCGACCTCATCGAGCACGAAGACGGCCTCTCTGCTGATGACATAGGCTTTTACCTGTCGCGGCGCATCCTCAGTGGTATCGGTTTTGATGGTGGCGGCGACGGCTTCCAGAACGTCCCGTTTTTGCACCATGTGGTCGAAAAGGGACTTGGGTTTCAATCGCAGATGCGACCCGAGAATGGTGATCGCGTCAATGCAGTTGGGGGATAGTTTAAAGGAGACGCGAACCGATTGCCGGCCTCTCAGGTCGGCCGCCGAGGCCTTGGGTATCGAAAAAGATAGGGGTGTTTGGGGTTTTGTTTTTTTGGTCACCATTGGCACTCCTAATTTTTTAAGAGATAAGAATTACTCATAAATACATATACAAAAAAATAATGCAATAAAAATATATATTCGAATATTGACATAACATAAATCATGGCTAAATTTTTTTCAAACAAACATGAATAATGTTTTCGACAGATAAACCACACAAAAGGAGGATTTAGCCATGATCTACCGCAGCATGTATGGTTTGCCCGCATGGAGCGTTTACAGACCGTATCGTGATCTGGATCGCATGCGGCGTGAGATGGATCGCTTGTTCGACGCATTTTCGGGCCAAGGTGAAGGCCGTGTGAGCGCCGGAGTATATCCGCTCGTCAACTTGACCGAAGACCAGGAAAACTTCTACCTGCGCGCCGAGCTTCCCGGAATGAAAGCGGAGGACCTGGACATTCAGGTGACGGCCAACAGCCTGTCCTTGTCGGGTGAGCGCAAAATTGCCCAGGAGGGCAACGGCGTCAAATACCACCGACGTGAACGTGAAGGCGGGCGGTTTTCGCGCGTGGTGACGCTTCCGGGCGATATCAACGCCGAAAAAGTCGATGCCGATCTGGTCAACGGTGTTTTGACCGTCAAGATCGCCAAGGCGGAAGCGGCCAAACCCAAGCAGATCACTGTTCGCCATTGACGATTCAATTCAGGAAAGGAGGCCCAGAAATGGCTGCCACGGATAGCAAAGAGCTGAAAGTACGCGAAAAACAGGAGGTCGCCCATCCTGCGGAGCAGACACGGCCAGGCGTCTACTTTACACCAACGGTGGATATTTTTGAAACCGATAAGGAGATGACGCTGCTGGCCGACATGCCGGGTGTCAAGCCGGATAAGCTCTCCATTGATTTGCGCGACAATACCCTGACCCTGGAGGGGGATATAGCCCCTACGGACGGTCAGAAAGGGGAATCAATCTACGAAGAGTATACAAGCGGCCGCTTCTATCGGCAATTTTCTCTCTCGGAAGTGATCGATCAGGCGAAGATCGATGCACAGCTTCAGGACGGGGTGTTGCGCTTGACGCTGCCCAAAGTCGAGAAAGCCACGCCGCGCAAGATTGCGGTCCGAACGCGTTGACAATTCCCAGGGCCGACAGGCGGTTTGCCGCCTGTCGGCTCGTCGCATTGATGGATCCGTAAACGGTTTTTCTTTTGGCGACGAATGGCAGCACATGCCTTTCGTTGAAGGGTGGATGGACGTGACGAATGCCGCGAGACTACTACATCGTTTTGGGGATCGAACAGGGGGCTAGTTTATCCGATATCAAAAAAGCATACCGCAACGCCATCAAGCGCTATCACCCGGATAAGATCGGGAAAAGTGCCGATCCTCATAAATTCAGGGCGGCGCGTGAAGCCTACGAAGTCCTTTCCGACGCGGATAAGCGGCGGGCCTATGATGCTGAAAGACAGCCCCAAGAGAACCCTGCCCGAGGGGAAGACATTCCAAAGGCCACCGCGCACCGGTATCGGACCATGCCTGCGTTCCGGAGCCCGCCCGTTCGAGCCCCTTTTCCCGAAAGTATGATGTCCGGTTCTCACCGGTACCGTCGTCAACGTCCGGCGAGAGGCCACGACCTCTACTTGGACGTCATTTTAACGGAGGAGGAAGCCCTGCACGGGGGCATATTTCCGCTTACAATTCCGGTTGCCGTTCCCTGTCCTCATTGTTTTAATAGGTGGGGGCAGCCGGATGTGACCTGCCCTGCGTGCTGGGGAGACGGTGTTGTCCGATCGCGTCGCTCCTTCGACTTGAATCTTCCGCCGGACCTAACCGATGGCACCCTATTAACTGTTTCCTTCAATCGCGGCGGACTGGGTGAGATCACCCTGTTGATCGCGGTGCGGGTGAGGTGACGCCGCACGTATTTTTGGCGATATTGAGGGGACAATCCCAATTTCTTCACAACCATCTGTATTTATACGATTTATCATATTTATACCGTCTTTGCCTGTTACCTGTGCCATGCCGACGTCGCTATACATTTTTCATCCTATTTCCCCATAGTCGGGTAAAAAGTCCTTAAAACACTGTTAATATTAAAAAAATTATTTTCAACCCGCCTTCATTATTCGCTTGCATTAATATCAAAAATGCCTATATTCGCGCCAAATAGCCCAAGGAAAATAAACGGGCTGAAATGCCGGTCCCCGGAGGCCCAGGGCCGGAACACAGACAACCTTTTCCAACAAAGGAAAAAAGACGATGCAGGTTTCCATCAAGCGGAACCAAAAGCTGATCGCATCACCGAAGCCGGTCACCCAGGAGGGCGATGACGAACCTCCTGACCCTAACCCGTGTATCAAGGCTATCCCTTCGCCTGCCCCCCCCGACGCCGCCTGCCGGCTGGTCCGTTTTCCAACCCCTCGCGCCTTAGCACTCACACCAACGGTTAGATCGTTCCGCAAGAAATATTTTGCCGGTGTTCCTGCCAAACTCTGGAATGACTGGCAGTGGCAGACCAGCCACCGCATTCGCAGCCTGGCCCAACTGGAGACCATGATTGCGCTGTCGGAAGACGAGCGGGCCGCCTTTACCCAGGCCCATACGGTCCTGCCGCTGGGCATTACGCCTTATTACATGAGTCTGATTTCGGTGGACGATCCGAATCAGCCCCTCCGCCGCAGCGTGATTCCCACCATTCATGAAACCGTCAGCTCACTTGGCGAAGCCCACGACCCATTGGGCGAAGAGGCCATGAGCCCAGTGCCCGGCCTGGTCCACCGCTACCCGGACCGGGTGCTCCTGCTGCTGTCGGATTTCTGTTCGACGTATTGCCGCTACTGCACCCGTTCCCGCGTGGTGGGCCACGGGGCCATCCATCCCAGCCGCAACCGGCTGGAGCGGGCCTTCGCCTATATCGAACAGACGCCCACCATCCGGGACGTGCTGCTTTCAGGCGGCGACCCGCTGATGCTGGGAGAAGAAAAACTCTCCTGGGTGCTGTCCAGACTGCGTCAGATTCCCCACGTGGAGATCGTGCGCATCGGCTCCAAAGTGCCGGCGGTGCTGCCCCAGCGCATTACGCCGCGCCTGGTGCGTATGCTGCGCCGCTATCACCCCTTGTGGATGAGCTTGCACTTCATCCACCCGGATGAATGCACCCCCGAAGCCTACCGCGCCTGCGCCATGCTGGCCGACGCCGGTATCCCCCTGGGCTCCCAGACGGTGCTGCTCAAAGGGGTCAACGACAACCTGGAAACCATGCGCGCCCTCATGCATCATCTCCTCAAGATGCGTGTGCGCCCTTACTACCTCTACCAGTGCGACCCGATCACCGGCTCCTCCCATTTCCGGACCCCCATCGAAACTGGCTTGGCGATCATTCGCGGTCTGCGGGGGTTCACCAGCGGTTATGCTGTGCCGACCTACGTGGTGGACGCCCCCGGCGGCGGCGGTAAAATCCCTCTCATGCCCGACTATGTGGCGGGCCGGGAAACCGACGCCCTGGTGCTCAGAAATTACGAAAACAACCTGTATCGCTACCCGGAAATCTGCCACATCACAAACGAATAAATGCATGATCACACCCTGGACGACCGGAGGCCCTTGCGGGCATCGATCCCCGGCGATGGCCGATCTGTTCCAGGAGGAGGAAACCATGACGGCAACACCACCGACCCTGTGCGCCCGGTGCGCCCAGCAGGGCAAGACCTGCTGCCAGGGAAGGGAAATTTACATCACTCCCGAAGATAGGCAGCGCATCCGTGCGTTCGCGGGAAAGCTTGAATTCGTGGAATGGTCGCCGACGATGGACCCGGCGTACCTGGACCAGGACGACGATCCGATTTGGCAGCTGCATGTACTGGACCAAGACGGCCGCCGACGGATCCTGAAACGCAAACCAAACGGGGACTGCCTGTTTCTGGGCCCCCAGGGGTGTGTTCTTACCATGGAGGTGCGCCCGCTCTTGTGCCGGCTGCACCCCCTGACCTACACGGCCGACCGCATCGACGCCGAGCCGGACGAGGGTTGCCCCAGGCACCTTCTATCCGCGGCGGAGTCGGTGTTCGACGCTATTCACATGACCATGGAACTGGCGCGGCAATGGCACCGCCAGCTCTACGAGGAGATTATCACCGATGACCATGACGATCGGATTGACCTACGACCTTCGCTCTGAGTACCTGGCGGAAGGATTTTCGGAAGAAGAAACGGCCGAGTTCGACCGGGACGACACTGTGAACGCCATCGAGACCACCATTCGGTCCCTGGGATACCAGACCGAACGCATCGGGCACGGCCGCCAACTGGCCGCCGCCCTGGCCGCCGGCCGGCGCTGGGACCTGGTGTTCAACATCGCCGAAGGCCTGCACGGCATCGGGCGCGAGGCGCAGGTGCCGGCGCTGCTGGACATGTACCGGATTCCCTACACCTTTTCGGATCCATTGGTCATGAGCCTCACCCTGCACAAGGGCATGACCAAACGGGTCATCCGGGACGCCGGTGTCCCCACGTCGGATTTCCACGTGGCCGAGACCCCCGAAGACGCCCATGCGGTGGATTTTGCAGGGCCCTATTTCGTGAAACCGGTAGCCGAGGGCACCGGCAAGGGCGTCACGCCGGAATCCATCGTCCGTCGGAAAACGGATCTGGAAATACAGTGCCGGCGATTGATCGATACCTTCCATCAACCGGTCATTATCGAGCCCTATCTGCCCGGCCGTGAATTTACGGCGGGCATCGTGGGCACCGGCGCGAACGCCAGGGTCCTGGGCACCATCGAGGTGCACCTGCTGAACACCGCGGAGCAGGGGGTCTACTCCTATGTCAATAAGGAAGAGTGTGAATCGCGCGTGCTCTACCGTCTGGTACGTCCGGTGGACGATCCGGTGGTGGCCGAAGCGGAAGCCGTGGCGCTTGCGGCCTGGCGAACGCTGGGCTGCCGGGATGCGGGCCGCCTGGATCTGCGCTGCGACGCCGGCGGTCATCCCTTGTTCATCGAAGTTAATCCGCTGGCCGGCATCCATCCCGAGCATTCGGATTTGCCCATCATCTGTAATCACCTGGGGATCCCTTATCGGGACCTGATCGGCTGGATCATTGCATCGGCCGCGACCCGGGTTGAGCAACCGCATCCCTTGCGAGGCGCCGCCTGATGAAGATCGCCATCCTGCACGATACCATTACCGCGGCCGACGCCCCCGACGCTCAGGACGTCATGGCCCAGGCCGCTGCCGTCGCCCGGGCGCTCAGATCGCTGGGTCACACGGTTTCCCGCATGGCCTGCACCCTCAACCTGGCAGCCATCCAGGCGACCTTGCGCCGTGGTCAGATTGATGGTGTCTTTAACCTGGTGGAATCCATCAATGGACAGGGGCGTCTCATTCACTTGCCGCTTTTTTGTCTGGACGCCATGGCGATGCCCTATACCGGCGCCCGGGCAGAAACCATGCTGCTGACGTCCAACAAGACGCTGGCCAAGGGGTGGATGACCGCGGCCGGTATTTCCACACCCGCCTGGATCGGCCCCTGGCCGGGGACCGGTGATAGACGCCGGAAGCCAACGTCCCAGCGTGGGACCTGGATCATCAAGTCGGTATGGGAGCATGCCTCCATCGGCCTGGGGCCCCATAGCGTGATCGAAAACGCAGACCACGCCCAGGTGCTGCCACTCCTTAAAACACGCGCCCCCCAACTGGGCGGGGCCTGTTTTGCCGAGCGCTTCATCAAGGGCCGCGAGTTCAATCTTTCGATTCTGGCGGGGCCCGAGGGCCCCGAGGTGCTGCCGCCGGCGGAGATCGTTTTCGAAGGCTACACCGCGGATATGCCCCGCATCGTGGACTACCGGGCCAAATGGGATACGGCGGCCTTCGAATACCACCATACGCCGCGGCGGTTCGACTTCGAGGCCTCCGATGCCGACCTTCTGACACGCCTGAAAGTGTCGGCACGGCAATGCTGGGACCATTTCGAACTTCAAGGGTATGCCCGGGTGGATTTTCGTGTGGATGAAGCGGGCCGGCTTTGGGTGCTGGAGATCAATGCCAACCCCTGCCTTTCGCCCGATGCCGGATTTGCGGCGGCCCTGGAGCGTGCGGGTATTGCCTATGTCGAGGCGATTGGCCGCATCCTTGCCGATGGAGGTGTGCCGCACAATGCCGTCAGCGAAACCAGACAACCGGCCATGGCCCACGGGAGATCATAAACGGCATGCTTCGCATTCGACGCATTTATGACAATGTGCTGCCGGTCAACAAGAGCACGTTAAACCAGGTTCAGGAAATTCTTCGCAGCCGCTTCTCCGGCGTGGCCGAAGAGGAGATCGCCCTCATTGGCGAAAAACTCCGAAACCCGTTCAAACAGCGCTTCCGAACCATTCTTTTCGTGGCCGAAAGTATCAAGTCCAAGGTCCGCGGATTCGCCATGCTGCTCCATGAACCGGAGCTGCATTTTGCTTACCTGGATTGGATCGCCATCGCATCCAACCGGGCCGGTGGCGGTATCGGTGGCGCCCTGTACGACCGCATCCGGCGGGAGGCCACGGCCCTGAATGTGGCGGGGCTCTTTTTCGAGTGTCTTCCCGACGATGCCGACGATTGCCAGGATCCGGCCGAACTCAAGCTGAACCGGTCCCGGTTGCGATTTTACGAGCGTTACGGTGCCCGCCCCATCGTGGATACCGGCTACGAATCGCCCGTCAAACCGGGAGACACCTGCATGCCCCATCTGGTCTACGACGATCTGGGCAGCGGCAAGCCATTGAAAAAGGCCTATGCCCGGCAGGTGGTAAGGGCCGTGCTGGAGCGCAAGTATGCCGCCTATTGCCCGGCCGACTACGTCGAGCGGGTGGTGCAAAGTTTCAAGGACGACCCGATTCATCCGCGGGCATTCCGCTATGTCAAACCCGAGGCGGTGGTGGCGAAGGTGGAAAGTCGGTCCGCCGAGCAGATCGCGCTCATCGTCAATGACCGTCACGATATCCATCATGTCAACGAGCGGGGGTATGTGGAGTCGCCCGTGCGGGTAAAGAGCATCTTGAAGGTGATCGAACCCAGCGGTTTGTTTGCCGCCATCAAGCCTCGCCCCTTTCCGGACAAACATTTGCATGCCGTGCACGATGAGGATTTCGTGAGCTATCTCAAACGGGCCTGCGCCGAGGTGCCGGCGGGAAAATCCCTTTATCCCTACATCTTCCCCATCCGCAACAAGACCCGGCCTCCCAAGGAGCCCTCGGTCCTGTCCGGCTATTACTGCATCGACACCTTTACCCCTATCAACGCCAACGCCTACCTGGCGGCCCGGCGCAGTGTGGACTGCGCCCTGACCGCCGCCCGCGAGATTCTGGACGGCCGCCGCATCGCCTACGCCCTGATCCGCCCGCCCGGGCACCACGCCGAGCGCCGCTCTTTCGGCGGTTTCTGCTATTTCAACAACAATGCCATCGCCGCCCAGTACCTGTGCGCCCATGGCAAGGTGGCCATCCTGGATGTGGACTACCACCACGGCAACGGCGGCCAGGACATCTTCTACCGCCGCAGCGACGTTCTGACGGTTTCCATCCACGGCCATCCCCGGTTTGCCTACCCGTATTTTTGCGGATTTGAAGAGGAGCGCGGCGAGGGCGAGGGTGAGGGGTTCAATCTGAATATTCCCCTGCCCGAGGCGGTGGATGGTGAAAAATACCGCAAGAGCCTCGCACGGGCCCTGCGCCGCATCGAAGAATTCCAGCCCCAGTTCCTGATCATCGGCCTGGGGCTGGACCCGGCCAAGGGGGATCCTACCGGGACCTGGTCTCTCACGATGAAAGACTTTGCCGAGAACGGTCGGATGATCGGCGCCCTGGGACTTCCCCTGGTGGTGATCCAGGAGGGCGGCTACCGGACGCAAACCCTGGGGAAAAATGCGCTGGCTTTTTTCCGGGGGGTGGCCGAAGGCGTGGCCCAGTGGGCCGACGGCCGCCACGCGCACCATCACCGGGTTCACGGGGTGACTTTCCGGGATACCATCGTACCCGAAGACGGTCCGCGGGTCCGCCGCCTGGTGGATATCACCGGTTTTTTCAATCCGGAGGAAGTGGACGTCGCCGAGGAACTCGTCGGGGAATATCTGGCCAAAGGCGACGCCAGCGGCTACAACTTTTTCATGGCCGACCACTACGGTCGACTGGCCGGATATGTTTGCTTCGGCCTCATCCCCGGCACGGCATCCAGCTATGACCTTTACTGGATTGCCGTTCATCCCGACTTCCAGAGCCGCGGACTGGGGCGGCGCCTGCTGGTGGAAGCCGAACGCCGCATCAAGGCCGCCGGCGGCAGCCGTATCTATGTGGATACCTCACAGCGGGTGCAATACGCCAGCACACGTGCCTTTTACGAAAGCTGCGGCTACCGCCTGGAGACCGTCCTCAAAGACTTCTACACCGTGGGCGACGGCAAGGCGATTTACTGCAAATCCCTGATATAGATGGCGCCGGGTCAGTATTCCCTTTCCCGTTCCTATTGACCCCCCTGGCATGGTCCCCTATAGTGCTCCCCTTCCGGGCGGTTTCCGACGGGTCCGCCCCCACCAGAATCCGGAAAGGACCGCCGACTTGACGGCTGCCACCAAAACCAACATGCGGGTGATTTTCGCCCTGACCCTGGTGCATTTTACGGGGGATTTCTACAGCGCCTTCACCACCCCCTTGTTCCCGCTATTTGTGGAAAAATTAGGATTAACCCTGACCCAGGTGGGCCTGATTGCCGGTATCGCCCGGTTTTTAGCCTTCATCGTGCAGCCATCCGTGGGGTATCTGGCGGATCACTATCCGACACGGGCCTTCACCATGGTGGGACTTCTCCTGACCGTGGTCTTTATACCGCTGTCCGGCATCGCGCCCGGTTTCTGGACGCTGTTGCTCGTCATCGCCATCGGGTCGTTTGGCTCTTCCATGTTTCATCCCGCCGTGACGGGCATGGTGCCGCTTTATGCGGGGAACAAGGCCGGGTTGTCCATGTCGATTTTCAACACCGGCGGCACGTTGGCATTCGGGGTCGGCCCTCTCTTCGTCACCTGGTATGCGGCCCGCTTTGGCCTGTCGGCCCTACCGGCCACCATGGCGCTCGGCCTGATGGTGGCCGTCTACCTCTACCTGATCCTGCCGGCACCCCCCAATGAAGGGCTGTCGCAAAACGGCTTTTTGGGGGCGATCAAGGAAAGCCTGGGCGCTGCCTGGAAGACCATTGCGCTTATCTGGATCGTGATGGTGCTGCGGGCGGTGGTGGGACAGTCCTTTATGACGTTTATGCCGGTGCTGTTCGTGCAGGAGGGCTTTACCATCGTTTCCGCCGGCATCATCTTCTCTTTGTTTACGGTCGCCGGCACCATCAGCGGGTTGATGGCCGGGGCGTTTTCCGACCGGATCGGATTCAAACCGGTGTTTTATGTCACCCATGGATTGATGACGCCGGTGTTGCTGCTCTTTTTGCAGCTGTCCGGCGGATGGGTCTACGCCGGTGCGGCGCTGGCCGGTGGAATCGTCCTGGCGACGCTGCCGTTGGGGGTGGTCATGGCCCAGTCCCTGGCACCGCGGGGACGGTCCATGGTGGGCAGCCTGATGATGGGGTTTGCCTTCGGACTGGGGGGGCTTGTAGCCCCGCTGGTGGGCAAACTGGCCGACCTCTATTCTGTGCGCGTTGTTCTGACCGGAATCTCGCTGATACCGCTGGTGACCCTGTTTCTGATCGCCCGCTTTCCCTCCGTCGACCGTCCGACCGCTTGAAACCCATAAAAATTAATGTATAAATAGACCTATATGCTGGTTTGGGGATGTGATCCGTCCCATGTCATCCATGCCGGCGATTTGTGCAAATCAACCCTCGTGTTTTGTAGCAGGGAGATACCCGTGATGTTGCACCGAAGCAGAAATAGGGTTTGCGGACTTTTGATCATGTTTCTCTTGCCGCTGATGGTTGCTTGTCCGAAGACCCCGCCACCGGCTCCGGTGCTGACGGGTCCCGACCCGGCCGCTTACGATGCACTGGTTGCCGACAACCACCGCATCGCGCAGACGGTGCGCGAGCAGGAGCGCATGCTGCAGGAATATGAAGCCCGCATTCATCGGCTGCAACTCCAGCTATTGGAAAGCGACGCCCGCCATCAGGCCCAACAGGCGCAATTGTCGCTCCAGCAGAACATGCTGGATGAAGCGGTCATCGAGGTCGTGCGGACCAAGGCCAAGCTCCGCAGCATCGAAAGTCGGGCCGAGGCGGCCTCCTCTATGGCCGAAGCCGAGATCGCCCTCAAGGGGCTCGCGGAGAGAATTGCGACGAACGACGGCGGGCCGCCGGAAGACTATCTGAAAGCGGAGGCCCTGCTGCGCATGAGCACCAACGAATTCAAGAAAGAAAATTATGGTGGGTCCCTCTACCTGGCCGGTCAAGCCCAAAATCAGATCCGGGCCATCCAGAGTCATCTGTCCCACCAGGTCGATTATGCGATGGCCCCGGGTGAAGTCCTGTTTGCCCAGCCGCTGCCGCTCAAAGTATTGACGCGCAGCAATTTGCGCCAGAAACCCTCCCTGGAGGCCAAGGTCAACCGCACGCTTGAAGAGGGGGCCATGATTGTCGGCTACTCCTACAAGGCGGAGTGGATTCGGGTCCATACCGAGGATGGCGGTCAGGGGTGGATCTTTCAAACGCTGGTGGGCGGGCGTTAGAGCATGGGCAGGGAATAGGGGCGCCGGATTCAAGGGGTTGTTCACCCTTGAATTCAGCATCGTTTCTATCCCCTTCATTTGGAATCATCGTATGTTGCTTAAATCTTCAGATATCGTTTGTATGTTTTTAAATACTTGTAGATATTTTTAATATTGAGGTGTTTCACTCGAAGCCTCGAATCCTTGACCCCTAATGGTCACCCCGACTTTTTTTGAAGATGATCCTGATCCGATTCGCCCTTTGCTGAGGGTTCTTACGTCATATTTTGGCGCTTTCCTGTCGGAATCAGGCGGATGGGTTTTTCTTCCTGATGCGATGCGTCCTGGCCCGTGGCCGTGACAACCCGGTTGCGGCCGGCCGCCTTGGCGGCGTAAAGCGCATGGTCGGCTTGCTGAAAAAGGTCTTCCGGGTTGTTGCCGTGGTCGGGGAACATGGCGATCCCGATGCTGACGGTGATCCGGTCTCCCTTGCGGTTGATGCTTTCGCGGGATACCCGTTCCCTGATGCGCTCGGCTACTTCCCGGCTGCCGGCGGCACCCACTTCGGGCAGCATGACAATAAACTCTTCTCCTCCATAGCGGGCAACGTAATCACAGCTGCGGACGGTTTCGCGGAATAGGGTGCTGAGCAAACGGAGAACCTCATCGCCTTTCTGATGCCCATAGGTGTCGTTGATCAGCTTGAAATGGTCGATATCGATGACGAACAGGGCGAAGGTATGGTCGTTGCGTTTCGAGCGGGTAACTTCGCCGTGCAGGGTTTCCATTAAATGTTTACGGTTATGCAGGCCGGTTAATTCATCGGTTATGGACAGCTGGTGCAGTTTGCGGTTTTTTTCCTGCAGTTCGCTGTTGACGGCATCCAATTCATCCCGGCTGCGCCGCAGGCGCCCCACCATGTTGTTGAAGACCTGCGTCAGGTAGCCCACTTCGGAACGGGTGCTGACCGGGAGATCCACGTCCAGGTCGCCGGCCGCCACCTGATCGGCGCCCAGGGTGAGACGCCGCAGGGGCCGCACGATGGTCAACCCCAGAAAGTAGGCACACAGTCCAATGCCCACCAGCAGGCACGCCACCAGCACCAGGGTCATACGCTGCAAATCGGCGATCTGCGCAAACGCTTTGACCTTGTCCATCTCGGCCACGACGCCCCACCCCAGGGAGGGCACCACGTTGAGGGTTCCGATCACGGTCGGGCCGTCGTAGCTGGCATAGGTGATGGCCTGGCCGATAAGATCGTAAAGCCGGGTCACTTTGGCGTGGTCCAGGTAAACCTCGCGGGAGGGAGAAGAAAACAGGTGTGAGCTCGCCAGCACTTTGCCCTGGTTGTTGACCAGATAGGTCTCACGCGTGTCCGTCTGGGTATAGGCGGTCAGCACGCGGTCGATGGCATCGAGCGATAATTTGGCGCCCAGAACTCCGATACTTTCTCCCCCGGGGGTGCGAATGGGGTCCGCGATCAGGATGACCCGGGCCTGGAGCCCTTCATCAAAATAGGCTTCGCCGATGACCGCCTGTCCGTCTTCGACTTTTTCCCGCCAGTTAAGGGGCATCGCCGGTGTTTTGCTTTCGGGGGCACTGGTGGCCATGAGATGGCCGTCCAGGTCGATGATCATCAATTCGGCATAATCGGCGAATTTGGCCCGCACGACCTGCAGGTATTCCTGGATCAGGCTCATGGCCACCAGGTTTTCGACGGTGGTGCCGTCCGTGCGGAGAATTTTGACCATGTTTTCCGATACGATATACGAGCTGGCGAAGACCCGCACATCATAAAGTTTTTCTTTTACGAGAAGGTCGATTTCGCGGGATACTTGGGAAGCCGAGTCACGTATTTCTTGGGAAATTTTCTCGTTGAGAAACCGGGTGTTTTGAAGATAGGACAGGCTGCCCAGGGTGATGGCCGGAATAATCGTGGCGGCCAAGGCAAAGGCCATGATGCGAATTTTGATGCTCTTTAGCCAGGGGGGTTTGCGATAAGCGGGCTGAGCATTCGGTTCAGGTGCTTGGGGTGTATCAGGTTCCATGCCGTCAACCCTCCCGGGTTGGTGACGTCACCGGTCTGGTATCGATCGGTGGAATGATCTTCTAAAGGTGACGACGAAAGCGCCGCATAAACACAGAAAATATTACAACTATCTGAAACAATTGTCAATCTATCGGTCATAGACGACGATTCGACCATGCGGTAACCGTTGACAATGACCACCGCGCATGGTTTGAACGGGGGGATTCATTGATAATCACGGATTTGTCATCATGAAAGCGATTGCCTGATATGGAATTATTGGTCCTGTTTTTTCTGCTGTCTATCGGATTCTCATTTCTATGTTCGGTCTGGGAGGCGGTCCTGCTGAGCATTCCGCCCTCGTATGTGGCTGCCCGTGTCAAGGAAGGCACCCGGATGGGAAACCGTCTGGGACGATTCAAGGCCGACATTGATCGTCCGCTGGCGGCGATTCTGACCCTCAATACGATTGCGCACACGGTCGGGGCCATCGGGGTAGGGGCCCAGGCCGCCCGGTTGTTCAGCGACAGCCGTGTGTTGGGAATCAACATCGCCGCGGTGGTGGTGCCGACCGTGATGACCCTGGCCATTCTGATCCTTTCAGAGATCATCCCTAAAACGCTTGGTGCCAACTACTGGCGATCGCTGGTGGGCGTGACGATCCGTGCCGTGACCATCATTATTTACACGCTTTACCCGTTGGTGTGGCTCAGCCAGGTCATTACGCGCCGTTTGAAAAGCGATAAGGAACGCAGTGTACTGAGCCGTTCGGAGTTTTCGGCCATGGCCGAGACCATTGCCGAACAGGGGGTTTTACAGAAGCAGGAGTTCGGGATCATCAAAAACCTGCTCCGTTTCGAGAGCGTGCGGGCCCAGGATGTCATGACTCCCCGGACGGTGGTGATCGCGGCGGACGAAAACCAGTCCATCGGCACGTTCAACGCGCAAAGCCCTGCCCTCCGGGTTTCGCGGATACCGGTGTATGAGGGCACCATCGACCATGTCACCGGGTTTGTCATTCGGTCGGAACTTCTAGCCCGGCTGGTGGAAGGGAAACAAGAGATGCTTCTGAAGGATCTCAAACGCCCGATCGTCATGGTCGGTGAAAGCGACCTGCTGCCGGATATCTTCAACACCCTCATCGTGCAGCAGGCCCATATCGCCGTGGTGGTCAGCCAGTATGGCGGCACGTCCGGCATTTTGACCATGGAAGACGTGGTGGAAACCTTGCTGGGGCTGGAGATCGTGGATGAATTCGACCGCACCGCCGACATGCAGGGTCTGGCCCGCAAAAACTGGGAAGCCCGCGCCAGAGCCCTCGGTCTGATCGCTGCGGATTCGAAACCATGATGCCTCTGGTGTTCGCCATGTCGTCTAATACGCCGGTCCCCCCCCCACACACCTCTCGATAGAAAGATCAAGCGCCTATGGATGCCCGACAGAAGGAAACCCTTACCCGCCACATTCAAGAAACCATCGCTGGTCTGAAAGCGGACATCGATGCCTACAAGGGGCTGACCCAGCCCATTGCGCCGGACGATGCGATCGGACGGCTGACACGCATGGAAGCCATCAACAGCAAGAGCATCAACGAAGCGGCCCTGGGCAGAGCCCGTAACAAGTTATCCCGCCTGGAACAGACGTTGCGCAAGGTGGACGATCCGGATTTCGGATGGTGTCGGGAGTGCGAGGAACCGATACCGTTTGCGCGCCTGATGGCCATGCCGGAGTCCGATCTTTGTGTGGCCTGTACTGAAAAAAACATCGGCTGAAAACAGGCAGATCTTATGCGATATCGGTGGCTTCGGGGAACGGCCCTTGACGCTGTGTCCTGAATGGCCATTCTCAAGAAAACGTGAATGACAGCCGCGAAGCGCGATCTGATCGTTTGGTGGTACAGCGTTTGAATGACCCCTCTCATCCAAAGGAGGTATTCCCATGACCGATTCCCTATCCGTGCCGGAGCTATCCGATTATCTGGTGAATCATCGCAACATGACGTTGCTCGATGTGCGCAGAAAAAGTGATTTTGAACAATCGCCGCAGAAAATTACGGGCGCCCGCTGGCACGATCCGGAAGCCATCGCGGACTGGATCGGTTCGGTGCCGAAGGATCAGGACGTGGTTGTCTATTGCGTCAAGGGCGGCTCAGTCAGCCAGTCGGTGACAGCACAACTCAAACAGAAGGCCCGCCGGGTCAAATTTCTCGAGGGTGGGATTAAGGCATGGCGTGAAAATGGCGGTGCGGTTGAATAGGGTAGGGTTCGCTTGAGTTGATCCGTGCCGGCCTGAGGTCTATTGCTTCGATAAAACAAAAAGCCCGAAGCCGGTGTCATGGCTTCGGGCTTTTTGTGGTGCGCTTTAATGGATCTATTTAGCGGCTTTACGGGCTTCCGCCAGCCATCCATTCCATTTGTCCGTATTCTTGGCAATCCACTCGTCTGCGTGGCGTGCGATGTCTTTCTCTGATTTTTCCCCTTCGTTCATGCGGGTATTCTGCGCATTGATGTCCGCCAGGGGAAGCGTGAAGATCTCTAAGAACTTTTTGGCGGCCGGGTTCTTTTCCATGAACTTTTTGTTGGCGACGACCTGAATGTCGGAAACGACGAACCCCAATTTGACCGGGTCGCTAACCGCACCGTCAACACCGGCAACCGTCATACGATCTTCGGCCTCTTTCTGGGCGTCCGTGGGCTTGATCTCGGGTACGTTGATCCACATCACATCCTGACCTGGTTTGAACTTATAGACCGTCCAATTGGGTGTCCAGGTGTAAAAGAAGACCGGCCCGCCGCTTTTGTAATTACCCAGGGCCGAGGCCATACCGGCCTCATAGGAGGCTTTAACCGGATTGATGTGATCTTCGAGGCCATAGACGGCCATATGATGGCCAATGACCCCTTCGCAACCCCAACCCGGCGGGCAGGCGGTCAGGTCGGCCTTGCCGTCGCCATTGAGATCAAAGGCTTTTTTGACCTCGTCGCGTTTGAAATCGTCCAGCGATTTAATGTTGAACTTTTCCACCTCTTTTTTAGACACAAGGTAGCCCTGCAACCCGCCGGCTTTGACAACGTAGCCGATCTTGCCGGCATCTTCGTCAAAATTCTTCGGTAGTTGAGCGTTGTGCATGGGGAACCAGCCGTTGGTCCAGTAGTCGACGTCGCCCAGGGCCACGGACTTGTAGAAAATCGGGTTCGTGAGATCTTTGGGGGCCTTGACCTTATAGCCCAGCTCTTCCATGCCTTTGCGCACCAGGGCTTCCTGGAAAAAACCGGTATTCCAGGTGGCGCGGGCGGGCTGCAACGTGGTGCCCTTGCCCGGTTTCATGTCGTCCGCTGCCGCCGGAATAGCCGTCAGCGTCAAGCCGATAATGAGCGTGATGAATAATCGCAGTAGTGATTTCATAAATCCCTCCTTGGTTGAATGTTTCAATGGACTTCGAATAACGATTTTAAGTTTCAGGAACCATTTTTCCTTTGCGCCATGGACTGGGTGATCCGGTCCAGCACGATGGCCATCAACACGATGCTCAGTCCGCCGATGACGGCCCGGCCGATATCCAGGGTGTTCAAGCCGAGGATGACCGGTGATCCCAAGCCGCCGGCGCCGATAAGCGCCGCAATGACGACCATGGATAGCGCCATCATAATGGTCTGGTTCAGCCCGGCCAGGATGGTGGGCAGGGCCAGGGGCACCTGGACCCGGATCAGTACCTGCCAGTTGGTGGCGCCGAAGGCCTGGGCCGCTTCCACCAGCTCGGGGTGCACCTGCCGGATACCCAGACTGGTCAGGCGGATCAGGGGCGGCAGGGCGAAGATAATGGTGGCCAGAACGCCGGCCACATTGCCGACCGAAAAGAGCATGACGATGGGCACCAGGTAGACAAAGGCCGGCGTGGTCTGCATGGCATCCAGCACGGGCCGGAGTCCGGATTCAAAGTTATCACTGCGCCCGGCCCAGATGCCGAGCGGAATGCCTACCAGGGCGCAGAAGATAACCGAAGACAGCACCATGGCCAGCGTCGTCATGGTTTCTTCCCAGAGACCGAGCAGTCCGACAAGCGTCATGGCGATGACGGTGAAAATGGCCAGCCCTTTACCGGAAAACTTCCAGGCTGCAACAGCCAGAAGCGCGATAATGATGGGTGGCCAAAGCGCATTCAAGCCGGCATCGAAGCCGTTCAGGGTCTGTTCCACCGGCCATTTAAGGGCCTGGAAGAAATCCCGATGGTTGTCGACCAGCCAGTCGACAAACTGGGATACCCACACATCAAGTGGAATCATACTATCTTCAAACATGGTGTTTCTCCGTTTTCGGGCCATGGCCCGCGTGTGTCAATCGTTACGGTCTTCATTGCCGGCCATCAGCTGGCAGAGTACTCTTCCATGCCTTCCTCGGTACGATGCAGCGTTTTCAGAAAGCGGTTTTTAGACACCACGCCTTTAAAGACGTTCTGATCGTCGACGACGGGGATGGGCCAGCTGCGGGAGGCCACATCCGGCAGAATGTCCTGCATGGAATCATTCAAATTGACGGCTGTGCCATTTTCAAGAAAGGCCTGATCAATGGGTTTGTCGGGCGCGCCGTGCTCCAGTGCTTCGCGCAGGGAGTCCGATGAAACGATGCCCAGAAACCGTTTGCGGGCATCCAGCACGTAGCAGTGGTTGCGCTCACTGCCGCTCAAGAGTTCATGGGTTGTGCGCAGGCTTCCCATCTTGGATTTGATGATCGTGGGGTAGGTGTCGCGAACGATATCGCCGGCGGAGATGACGTTGGTCGGATCGACCCCCCGGAAAAAGGCACGCACATAGTCGTCCGCCGGGTTTTGCAGAATGTCCTCCGGGGTCCCGACCTGGACAACACGGCCCCCCTCCATGATGGCGATACGATCGCCGATGCGCAGGGCCTCGTCCAGGTCGTGGGAGATAAAAACGATGGTGCGCTGGTGCTCTTCCTGGAGCTTCAGCAATTCATCCTGCATCTCGGTGCGGATCAAGGGGTCCAGTGCGGAAAAGGCCTCATCCATGAGCAGGATATCGGGGTCCACGGCCAAGCCGCGGGCCAGGCCCACACGCTGCTGCATCCCGCCGCTGAGCTCGGACGGCGATGAATTCTCCCAGCCAGCCAGACCCACCTGCTCAAGAGCTTCCATGGCGCGTTCGTGGCGTTTGGCTTTGTCGAACTTAGCCAGTTCCAGACCGAAAGCGGCATTGTCCAAAACGGACAGATGCGGCATGAGCGCAAACGATTGAAACACCATGCTCATGTTATGCAGGCGGAACTTGACCAACTCGTCCTGACCCATCTGAATAACATCTTTCCCATCCACGATCACCTTGCCGGCGGTGGGTTCGATGAGGCGGTTGAGCATGCGCACGATGGTGGATTTGCCGGATCCGGATAACCCCATGATAACGAATATCTCGCCGGATTCGATGGAAAAGCTGGCATTGTCGACCCCAACGGTCATGCCGGTCTTATCGTGAACGGATTCCTTGTTGTGTCCCTCTTTGAGAAGCTGCATGGCTTTTTTCGGCTGGTCGCCGAAAATTTTGTAAAGATTTTCTACAACGATCTTATCCACTTGTATCATCCTCTGCTGCTTGAATTGATGAATGTGAAGCCGCTATGGCGTTGGCGGTGCAGCCCCGTCTGATTTGGCGACGGGGTTGTCGATCGGACTGGTTTCCAGAAAGGGGGCGGCCTGAATCGCTTTGGCGTCCATGATGGACACCAGGCGCTGCAGGGAACTCAAAATCATGGTCTGCTCCCATTCCTGGAGGTTGGCAAAGCGTTCGATAAAGGCTTCCTGCATGAGCGGCGGTGCGTCGTCCAGGACCTGCTGGCCGTTCCTGGTGATGCGCACCATGATGCGCCGTTTATCGCGTTCGCTGCGCCGCCGGGCCAGCAGGCCGCGTTTTTCCATGCGTTCCAGAATACCGGTTACGGTGGCCTGGCTGAGGCTCACCGCCTGTGCGATTTCACCGGCCGTGACCTCTCCCATGCGCGATATTTCCTGCAGAATGACCAACTGCGGTCCGGTCAACCCGACCCGCTTGATCAGTTGTTTGGAATTCGTATCGATCGCCTGGATGATTTTCCGCAGGGCGATCATGACACTGTCGCTGACCGTGCGGTTGATGATCGGTACAATTGCTGAAGAATCCGGCATTATTATTTAGCCCTCTAATGGATAATCCATTTTTGGATTACTTTTTTAAAAACGATGAATTTTAAAATAATAATTTGACAACAAAATAAAATAGAGCATAGAAAACAAAATCACAAATAAAAATGTACTAATAATAGGGTTAAAGTATAATTTCAAGATAATTATCAATTAAAAAATGTTTTGTAATGAATATATAAATCGTATGGTTTTCCCGAGTCGTCACTGTTGATCGAATCGACAATCAGTGAAAATTTATTTTGTTCTCAATAAAGTATTTGAAGCATGCGAGCCATTGGGTTTTTTCTTTTTTGGCAGGCTTCCGGCTCGGAGAGAGCCTGTGTCACGTCATTCATGTCTGTTGGATGTATGCGGTGGCATTTTTTCGGCATCGGTTGACAATTAAGGCGATATGCAGTTTATTGGCCATACCAAAACAAGGTTATAGTGAAGCTAAAAATTTTTATAGTATTCGTTAAATATTATTATTTTATATAAAAAACAAATATTTAAAATATTTTTCGTTTATCAGAGTAACGCGGTTTTTATTTTATAGGTCGGACCATTAAGGGATGGGAAATGAATGCCCCGATAAACTTATCGCTATTCCGGCCTGCTAAAATCGGCCGGGCCAGTGAAGATGTGGCCTTGCAGATAGAAGCGGCGATCATCGATGGTCAGCTCAATAAGGGTGAACGCCTGCCAAGCGAGCGTAATTTGCAAACATTGTTTCGCACCAGCCGCGGTGTCATCCGCGAGGCGTTGCGTGCGCTCAAAGAAAAGGGACTGCTCGAGATCAAAAAAGGGGCGCGGGGAGGGGCCTACGTCAAGAATGTCGAATTGATCAATGCCAGTGAACCTTTGGCCCTTTTTCTGAAACAGCAGAAAATTCCGGTTGAATTCCTTATCGAGTTCCGTGAATCGATCGACCGCACCATAACCCTGCTGGCCATCACGAGGGGAACCGCAGAGGCCAAACAGGCGCTGCTGGAAAAAACGGCCTATTTCCAGAAGTTGGTCTCTGAGCCTGACCTCAATTTGGAAAAAATTGCGGAAATTGATCGAGAAATGAATATCGCGCTGGTCAAGATGGCCGGCAACCCGATGTTTGAAATGTCCATGCGTACGATCCAGATTGGATTCAGTTCGCAGGACCAGGCGCTTTACGAGGATGCTAAATATCGTTCGGAAACCGCCTTAAACTGGCATGAAACGGCACAACAGATCGCGGCGGGTGAAACCCTCAGGGCGCTATCCTGTATCAGTTACCATTATGTCCTGCTGCAGCGTTGCCTGGCGAAGAGACGCCCCCAGGGAATTGACGCGCCGGTCGGCACCGCCATCGGCATCCCGACACCGGCATCCGACGCCTCGGCTCCGTCTCCCCCCTTTTTTGAAACGATAAAAACCAGCACTGGGGACGACTGACGCCATGCGACTGAGGCCAATCGAACGCGGTTTCTGCCGTCCATTCGCGGGCGGCGGCGGGGCAGGGCATCTGAAAGCGTATTGTGAATGCTAACGTTAACTAACGTAACCAAAAAATTTGGCGAGCTGGTGGCGGTCAACGACCTGAGCTTTAAAGTCGAAGACGGCCAGATTTTTGGCATCGCCGGTCCCAACGGCGCCGGAAAATCGACGGTCTATAATCTCATCACCGGCTTTTATCCTTATGAAGGCCGCATTGAATTCAACGGTCGGGATCTTTCCGGAATGCCGCCTTATAAAATTGCCAAAGCAGGTATTGCCCGGACGTTTCAGATTCCTCAGATTTTTCCAAGCCTTACCGTGGAAAAGAGCATCAGCGTGGGGAGCCGCTTCGGCAGCAGGGATGGTTTGGATGAGGATCACGTGGCGGAGATCATCCGGTTTGTGGAACTTTCCGAGGAAAAAAACCAGAAAACCGGCCACCTCAACCTGCTGGGAAAGAAAAAATTGATGATTGGGGCGGCACTGGCAACCAAACCCCGGATGCTCATGCTGGACGAACCCATGGCCGGGTCCAACGCCAATGAAATCAAGGCGCTGATGGACCTTATCCGCAGAATCAATGGCGAGATGGGGCTGACGATTATTATCATCGAGCACTTCATGAAAGTACTGACCGAACTGACCGAAAAGCTGCTCATCATAGAGTCCGGCGCCATGATCTGCTGCGATCTGCCCGAGGTGGCCACCAGCGATAAACGCGTCATCGAATCCTATATCGGAGATGCGTATGTTGAACGTTAACAATCTCAACGCCTATTACGGTGAAGCGCAAGTTTTGCATAATGTCAGTGTCTCCGTGGGCCGTGGGCAAGTCGTCGTCATGCTGGGGCCCAACGGCCATGGGAAAAGCACACTGTTAAAAGCGATTTGCGGGTTGGCCGAAAGCGTCGCTGGGGAGATTTCCTACCAGGGCCAGCCGATAGATCATCTTTCCACGGATAAACTCGTTAACATGGGCGTCGCCTACATCGCTGAAAACCGGGAGTTGTTTCCCTATATGACGGTTCAGGAAAACCTCAAGCTGGGGGCCTACGTCAAGGCCGCCCGGCCCCATGAGAAAAAAAACATGGCGAAGGTCTTTTCCCTTTTTCCGAGACTCAAGGAGCGGCGAACACAACTCGCTTCCACCATGAGCGGTGGCGAAGCGAAAATGCTGGCCGTGGCAAGGGGATTGATGTCCAATGCCGATTTTTTATGCATCGATGAGCCGTCCCTGGGCCTTCAACCCAGCCTGCGCCTGGAGCTTTTTTCCACCATCAAGGAGATCAACAAACAGGGGAAAACCATTTTTCTCGTGGAGCAGAACATCCCCCACATCGCCGAGCTGGCGGACAAAATTTATGTCATGGAGGAAGGGTGCATCTCTTTCGAAGGCAACAGCAAAGAAGCATTGGGTGATAAGCACCTGAAAGAAATTTTTTTAGGCATGTAAGCACGGAAACGCAATCCTATGTTCAGCGAAGACACCATATTACTGTTCTATGAAATAACCGATGTGATTATCGCCGGGTTGTCCACGGGCTCCGTCTACGCGCTGATGGCCGTGGGCATGACCCTGGTCTACGGCGTGACCAAGGCCTTTAATTTCGCCTACGGTGATTTTTTCAACATGGGCGGCTATTTCGCCTGGATCCTGATCGTCGGACTGGGCCTTGAATTCGGAGGATACCCCGTAGTTCTGCTCATTGTGATGCCGCTCCTGTTCGCCGTGGGCTACGGGCTGGAAAAACTGCTGGTGGCGCCGCTCAGAAAACGGAAAGACTGGGAAAACAAAGTCATGATGATGACTTTGGGCTTAGCGCTTTTTCTGACCAGCCTGTACATGGTGGTTTTTGGTGTCCGCATGAAGTCCCTGCCGCCCATTCTGGAGGGAACATGGGAAGTCGGGCAGCTGGTGTTCTCCTACCAGGATATCATGATTTTTGTCATGTCCATCAGCGGCATCCTGATCTTCGCCTGGGTGCTGAATAACACGCGAATCGGTATGGCGGTGCGGGCGGTGGCCCAGAACCCGGTGGGGGCGACGATCGTGGGCATCCCCAAAGAACGGATATTTGCCACGACCTTCGCCATTTCCACCGTCATGGTGGGATTTGGCGGCATTCTGTTGAGCCAAAAATGGTTTATCAACCCCAACTCGGGCGGCATTATCATGGTCAAGGCTTGGGTGGTCACCGCTTTAGGGGGGATGGGCTCCATTCGCGGGGGGCTTTATGCCGCCTTTATTATCGGCATGCTGGAAGCGTTCGTGGGCTGGATGTTTGGCATGAGCTACGGCATTATCGCGCTCTTTGTATTGCTTCTGGCGACTTTGGTGCTGCGGCCCCAGGGGCTGAGGGGAAAAGGTGAGTAAGCCATGCGTTTAAAACATATGATCGCCATCATCGGCGTCTGCTACGGCATCATGGCTGTACTGCCCATATTCGTAGGCGACATTCGGTTTGTCATGAACATTATGATCATGTGCCTCATCTGGGCGGTGGTCGCCTCCTGCTGGGATCTGATGATGGGCTTTGCCGGCATTTTCTCTTTCGGGCAGGTGGCGTTTTTTGTCATGGGAGCTTACTGTTCCGGCATTCTGGCCATCGAGCACAGCGTGCCGCCTGTGCTTGCCATCCTCATGGCCGGATTGTTTACCGCCGTCATGGGGGTTTTGGTGGGCTTGCCCTGCCTGAAGCTTGCGGGGCCGTACATTGCCCTGGTGACCTTCGGCGTACACATGGCCCTGCAGCCGGTGCTGAGGGGCAAGATCGGCATCGCTATCGGGTCGGGCGGTTCCGTGGGGCTCTTGACCATTCCCCCGGTGAGCATTTTCGGGTATTCCTTCAGCTCCGCCAATATTGTGCCTACATTCTATTTGACACTCCTCCTGTCGCTTTCCTGTGTGCTGGTGATCATGTTCACCATCAAATCCTACTGGGGCGTCGCGTTTCTGGCCCTCAAGGATTCCCAGGATTTTGCCATGAGCCTGGGCATCAGCGCTTTTAAATACAAGCTCATGGTCTTTGCCCTGACGTCTTTTCTGACCGGCATTATTGGGGCGTACTACGGCCATTTTTACGGGGTGCTGTCCTATCGCATGCTGGACCTGGACCTCTTCAGTATCCTCATGGTCATGATGCTGGTGGGCGGCCTGGGGCATTTCCCCGGCTCGGTCTTCGGCGCTTTTCTGGTGGTGGCGGGCAGCGAACTGATGGCGCCGCTGGGGGCCTATCGGGCGGTGACCATGGGGGCGTTGGTGGTCATCCTGGTTCTGGCGCTTCCAAACGGCATGATGGGGCTCTTCATCGGATGGCGTAAACGCTTATCCGCCGGCTGACCTAAACAAGATCGATACGAAACCAAACGAAAGGAACCGTGCAGAATGAAAAAGATTCTTAGGTTTTCAACCATTTGGCTCTTTATGGGCGTGTTCTTATTTTCTTCCACCGTCATGGCCGCCGATACCCTACCGGTCGGGGTTCCGATTCCCATGACCGGATGGGCCGCAGGTTCCGGAGCGGATTATTTCAAAGGGATCAAGATGGCCATCGACGAAATCAATGAATCGGGCGGCCTGCTGGGCAAGCAGCTCGAAATCATCCGATTCGACTCCAAAGGGTTTGAACCCGAAGTGGTGATGCAGGCCGCCGACTACCTCTGTGGCCAGAAGAACGTGGCCTCGGTGCATGCCGGTTGGGCCGGATGGGGTCAGGATGTCCGGGCCTACGGTAAATACGATGCGCCCTTTTTTGCGGACGACGGCTCCCAGGCAGCCGTGGACATCTTCAAGGAGGACCCGGCCAAGTATTACAATATCTATCAGACGACCGATGTCGGCGTGGAACAGGCCAAGAGCATGTTCCGGGCTCTGATGGCACTGCCTTACGAATACCCCAACAAAAAGGTGGTGATCATCAACACCGACGATTCCTGGGGTCTGGAAGTCGGCAATACCCTGGAAAAAAGTTTCAAGGAAAGCGGCTGGAAGGTGGCCAAGCGCGAGACCGTTCCCTACGGCATTAACGAGTGGGGGGTGATTCTCTCCCAGATCCGCCGGATAAAACCGGCCCTCATTCACGTGGAAATCCCCAGTGGCCAGGAAAACATCACCTTTATTCAGCAGTTTCTGAAAAAACCGTCCAACGCGATCATAAGCCTCGGATGGGGCATCACCCCGCGTGAAGTCGTGGATGCCTTAGGAAATTCCGCCGACGGTATCGTGGGCGAGATGCCCAGCGGGCTGCCCGGACCCAAGGCCCCCAATGCGAAAGCCCAGGCCTGGGTGGACAAATTCGTGGGGCTATATGAGCATCAGGTGCCGGCCGGCGCCTGGATCGCCTATACCGCCGTAAAGGCATGGGCCCATGCCGTGGCGCAAGTGGGTGATGCCTATGACTTCAAGGCCGTGAACGCCTATATCAAAGAACATGGTTACGAGGGCGAATTGGGTCTGATCAAATGGGACCAGAACAATGTCCTCAGGGCCCAGTCGGGCGCACCGGTAGTGCACTACCAGGTGCAGGGCGGGGAACTGCAGCCCATTTTCACCGACCCGCCATTGACGCCTTACCAGGGCAGTCAATTTTTGACGCCGCCCTGGATCAAGTAGCACGATAAAGTATGCAACCACCTGTTAAAACTGGTGGAAATACAGCCTTGCGAATGATCCGGACCCTATCGCGTCCGGATCATTCGTGTTACGGCCAATTTGAATACCGGGCAGTTTAGAAACAACCCCATGACGCGGAAAATTTTTATCAGGACCCATTTCGACCTGTGCACGGGCTGCGAGCTGTGCCAGCTGGCGTGCAGCCAGCGCCTGCTGGGGGGATACAATCCGCACCGGGCCCTTCTGCGCATCGCGCATGCGCGCGAGAATCTCTACCACTTCCCGACGGTCTGCAGCCAGTGCACCAATCCCTATTGCGCCACGGTTTGTCCGGTGGATGCCATTGAAAGAAATGCGGTTACCGGCGCCATGGTGGTCGATCACGACAAATGCGTGGCCTGCGGTCTGTGTCATCGCTACTGTCCCGTTCAAATGATTTGGATCGACCCGGATTTGAAAAAGTCTGTCAAATGCGACCTCTGCGGGGGCGATCCTTGCTGCGTGAAGGCCTGCCCGACGGGTGCTTTAGAACTGGCAACAACCGGAGATGATCATGACGGCTGACGGTTATATGGGGCGCTTCCTGGTGGCCGATCTGACCCGCACCGAGGCTTGGAGCGTGCCGCTGCCCGCCTGGCTGCGGGAGGGGTTTGTCGGCGGCAAGGGGTTTGGCGCCCGGCTGCTTTGCGACCTGGTGCCGTCCGGTGCGGATCCGCTGGGGCCCGAAAACGTCATCATGTTTATGACCGGTCCGCTCACCGCCACGGCGGCACCCAGTATGCGGGCCTGCGTGGTCACCAAATCGCCTTTGACCGGCATCTATCTGGATTCTTTTTTCGGGGGCCGTTTCGGGCCGGAAATCAAATACGCCGGCTACGACGGCCTTATCGTTACCGGTCGTGCGGCCCACCCGACCATTCTTGCGATACAGGACGACCAGGTGCTGTTTCACCCGGCCGGATCGATATGGGGAACGGACGCCCTGACGGCCAATGCCCGGGTCAAAGCAGAACTCGACGCGCCCGAAGCCCGGGTCGTGACCATCGGCCAAGCCGGAGAAAACCAGGTCGGGTTTGCTCTCATCAGTTGCGAATACAATCGGCAGGCGGGTCGGGGCGGCGCCGGGGCGGTCATGGGCGCCAAGAACCTCAAGGCGATCGCCGTGACAGGCCGTCGGCTGGTCAGGGTGCACGACCCGGTCGCTTTCGACGCGGCCTGTCGGCGGGCCGCAGCGGATATTGCCGCCAGCGACGCATGTTCGGCCCTCACCGACAGCGGCACCAGCAATGCGGTGCCCTGGTCCAATACGGTCGGCACCCTGCCTTTCCGCAATCACTTCGACCAGGTGGATGCCAAAGCGGATCGCCTTGGTGATGAAGGGCAGAAAAAGCATCTTTTTCTGGGCAAGGCCGCCTGCCACGGCTGCCCCATCCGTTGCAGCCAGATGGGGGCTGTGCGGACCGGCCGATACGCTCACATGATCACGGATATTGTCGAATACGAGTCGGCGGCGCTCATGGGAAGCAATCTCGACATCCATGATGTGCGCGCCGTGGCCCACCTGGTGAAGCTTTGTGATCGATACGGGTTGGACAGCATGTCCACCGGGGTTGTGATCGCCTTCGCCTTCGAGGCCGTGGAGAAAAAGGTGTTGTCTTCTCCGGCCGGTGTCACCCTGGCTTTCGGCAGCGTGGACGGCGCCGAATACCTGATTCGCGCCATCGCCCGGCAGGAGGATGAGCTGGGACGGCTGCTGGGCCAGGGCGTCAAGCGCGCCGCCGTTCAGTTGGGAAAGGGCAGCGAGGCCTATGCCCTGCACGTGAAAGGGTTGGAAGTTCCCGGCTGGGCGCCCCGGGGCACCCCGGGGATGGGATTGGCCTACATGACGGCCGATCGTGGCGCGTGCCACCAGAGAGGGTTTATGGTGGCTTACGAAGTGGGGGGGGAGAAGTTCCAGGGGCGGCCCGTCGACACGTATAGCCTTGCCCAAAAGGCGGAAATCCTGAAAGACCGCCAGGATTATCTCGCCGGACTGGACGCTCTTGTGAAATGTGATTTCGGCGCATTTGGGGTGACGTCCGCGCATTATGCCGAAATGTTCAATGCCGCCACGGGGCGTGACGTGGCGCCTTCGTTTTTTAACGAAGTCGGGGAACGGATCTGGAACCAGGTGCGGCTGTTTAACCTGGATGAGGGCCTCGATGCCCGCGACGACCGACTTCCCCGGCGGTTTGTGGACGAGCCGCTGCCCAGCGGGCCCCACAAGGGCCGACGGATCAGTGACGAGGATATGGACGTGCTGCTGACCGACTACTACTGCTTGCGGGGGTGGGATTCGGACGGCCGGCCGCGTGCGGCAAAACTTGCCGCGCTGGGACTGCAGCCATCCCAGCGGTTTGAAGTGGGGGCGCCCCCGCGGCCGCTATCGCCACCAACGCGCGACAGGTGAGCGCACACGGGTAGCGCCGCGGTTTTACATGTATCGATGTCGCCGGTCTGCACTATCATCCGGCCGGCTTGGTTTGACTGGAGAGGGCGGGTTTGCAGCCCGCCTATTGCAAGGAGAAAAAATGGTGTCAAAAAAGTATGATTTCATCATCGTGGGGGGCGGCTCGGCCGGTTGTGCCCTGGCCAACCGCCTGAGCACCAACCCCGCCAACCGGGTGCTGGTGCTGGAAGCCGGACGGCCGGACTATATCTGGGATATCTTCATCCACATGCCCGCCGGTCTCACGGTCCCACTGGGTAACAAGCTTTACGACTGGTGCTATCATTCCGAGCCCGAGCCCCACATGCAAAACCGGCGAGTGTTCCACGGCCGGGGTAAAGTGCTGGGGGGCTCCAGCAGTATCAACGGCATGATCTATATTCGCGGCAATGCCATGGATTATGAGAAATGGGCGGCGGACGACGGCATGCAAAACTGGGACTACGCCCACAACCTGCCCTATTTCAAACGGGCGGAAACCCGCCTCATCGGCGCTGACGAATACCATGGCTTCACCGGTCCTCTGGCCCTGGAAACCGGTCCTTGCCAAAATCCTTTGTTTCAAGCGTTCTTCAAGGCCGCGCAGCAGGCCGGATACCCGATGACCAGCGATGTCAATGGGTATCAGCAGGAAGGCATCGGGCCTTTTGACCGCAACATCAACCGGGGCCGCCGCTTGAGTGCGGCCCGCGCCTACCTGCACCCGGTGAAGCGCCGACCCAACCTGGATGTCGTCTGCCGGGCACTCACCACCCGGATTCTCTTTAACGGGAAAAAGGCGGTGGGCCTCGAGTTTGCCAAAGGCAAATCCCTCCAAAAGGTTTATGGCGGGGAGATCATCTGTTGCAGCGGGGCCATCAACTCGCCCCAACTGCTTCAGCTTTCCGGTGTGGGCAACGGTAAAGAGCTGGCCTCACTGGGCATCGACGTGGTCTGCGATCTGCCCGGCGTGGGCGAGAACATGCAGGATCATCTGGAAGTTTATGTCCAGTATGCCTGTAAGAAGCCGGTGTCCGAATACCCGGCGCTCCTGTGGTACAACAAGCCCTGGGTCGGTTTTCAATGGCTTTTTCAGCGCAAAGGGGCTGCCGCCACCAATCATTTCGAAGCCGGGGGATTCATCCGGACCAATGATTCGGTGGCCTACCCCAACATCCAATTCCATTTTCTGCCGGTGGCGATACGCTATGACGGCTCCTCGCCCCAGCAAGGCCATGGCTATCAAGTGCATGTCGGCCCCGTGAACTCCGACGCCATGGGGACGGTCAAAATCGTTTCCACGAACCCCAGGGACTATCCGGCGCTGCGGTTCAACTACCTTTCCACTGAAAAAGACCGCCGGGAATGGGTCGAGGCGATCCGCTGCACCCGCGACATCATGAACCAGCCGGCCTTCGAGGCCTTCAATGGCGGCGAGCTTTCCCCCGGCCCCGGGGTTGAAACCGATCAGGAAATTCTTGACTGGGTGGCGGCCGACGGCGAAACGGCGCTGCATCCTTCGTGCACCTGTAAAATGGGCAAAGACCCCATGGCCGTGGTGGATCCGGACAGCATGAAGGTTCACGGACTGAAAAACCTGCGCATTGTAGATGCATCGGTCATGCCTTACGTGACCAACGGCAACATCTACGCACCGGTGATGATGATCGCCGAAAAGGCCGCCGACATCATTTTGGGCAATACGCTCTTGCCGCCGTCGAGCGCCGCCTGGTATCGTCACCAAACGGTCTCCGACCCGGAAGCGTAGATCGTGGACCAGGTCAAACACGCACGCGCCTAAAATGGAAAGCACGGCATGCCCCAGGAAATTGAGAAGGATTTGTATCGGATCGAGATTCCGCTGCCGGAAACGCCACTCAAATATCTGAATGCCTATGTGATCCGCGGCCGTGACCGACACCTGCTGGTCGACACCGGCTTGAACCACGACGAATGTTTGGCGGCCTTGCGCGACGGTTTGGCAGCGATCGATGTGGACCTGGCGGATACGGATATCTTTATTACCCACCTGCACGCCGATCACTTCGGGCTGGTGTCGCGGCTGGCCGCGGACCGCACGCGGGTTTATTTCAACCGGCCGGATGCCGAGATTATCGAGAGCTGGGAAGGGTTCGGTCCCATGCTGGCGTATGCCGGCCACCACGGGTTTCCGGTGGATCGGCTGCGGGCCGCACTGAAAGCGCACCCCGGCAGCCGGTTCGGCACCGACTGGGTGCCGCCGCTGCAGATCCTGTCCGAGGGGGATGCCATCACCGTCGGTGATTATGTCTGGCAGTGCGTCGAGACGCCCGGCCATACCGTGGGGCACACCTGCCTCTATGACCCTTCCCGCAAGCTTCTTATCGCGGGGGACCATCTGTTGATCGACATCACCCCGAACATTCAATGCTGGTCGGACACGCAGGATCCCCTGCGGCACTACCTGGCAAGCCTCGACAAAGTCGACGCCATGGACGTGAGGCTCGTGCTGCCCGGACATCGCCGGCTGTTTGCCGATCATCACCGCCGTATCAGCGAACTCAAAAACCATCACCAGGAGCGCCTGGCGGAAGTCGTGACCCTCCTGGCAGGCGGCCCTTTTAATGCCTACGAGACCGCCGCCCGCATGACCTGGGATCTCCAGGCTCCCAGCTGGTCGGATTTTCCGGTGGCCCAGCAGTGGTTCGCAACCGGTGAGGCCCTGGCCCACCTGCGCTATCTGGAGGAAGCGGGCCGGATTAGCCGCCGGACCGACCGGGACATCGTGCGTTTTTCGCCAATGCCATAATGATGGACGTCATTCGGACGCGATCCGGTGTGGCGGAGAGGATCTTGATTTGCTTCATATTATCGTCGATGCGGATGCCTGCCCTGTCAAAAAAGAAATCTATCGTGTGGCCGGCCGCTATCAGCTGAATGTCACCCTGGTGGCCAATGCCTGGATGCGTGTTCCCAATGAACGCTGGATCACCCTTGAAGTCGTCGGGGATCGATTCGACGCGGCCGATGATTGGATTGCGGAAAACGTGCAGGCGCATGACATCGTGGTCACGGCGGATATCCCCCTTGCCAGCCGCTGCCTGGCGAAAGGTGCCCGTGTGCTGGGACCGACGGGGAAGCCATTTACGGAAGACAACATCGGTTCGGCCGTTGCAACGCGGGAATTGCTGGCCGGGCTCCGCGCGGCCGGTGAAATCACCGGCGGGCCGCCGCCGCTGCAAAAAAATGACCGATCCCGTTTCCTGCAACAACTCGACAACGTGATCCAATCCATTCGTCGCGCGCATCCAGGCGATCAGGCCTGACCGGACGCCGCCGGAGTCGCGGGGTCTATTGGCAGCGCGGGATTCTGAGGAGATGTTTATGGACGAACATACTTATGCCGGATTCTGGATACGGACGGGGGCGGCCCTCATCGATTCGGTCCTGATGCTGGTAATCCTTATACCGGCAATTACCCTTATCTATGGAAAAACCTATTGGGACAGCGATGTCTTCATCCATGGCGTCTGGGATGTGGTCTTCAACTACATTTTACCGGCCATGGCCATCATTCTGTTTTGGCACTACAAATCAGCGACCCCGGGGAAAATGGTAACCGGGCTTGCGATCGTGGATGCCCAAACGGGCGGCAAGCCCTCCACCGCACAATTGATTATACGCTACCTGGGATACTATATTGCCAGCATCCCGCTATTGCTTGGCATCATTTGGGTTGGCTTCGATAAACGGAAACAGGGCTGGCATGACAAGATGGCGGGGACCGTGGTCATCCGGCGGCGGCGATAGAAGTGTCGTAACGGTGGTGGTCAGGCACGCTTCATTTTCTTTCATGTGAGAAGAAAAGATGAGTTCGAAATATGTCGCTAAGGTAATCCTTTCGTCATCCCCGCGCAGGCGGGGATCCAGTTATTTCAATGGGATCTGGACTCCCGCCGGCGCGGGAGTGACGGCTTCAGGACGTTACGATTTCATCAAGAAAACGAAGCAAAAGAAAGCGCCCTTGTCCCGCTTAATCCTGCGCGTCGCCAAACCGGGCGAGGCAGCAAGGATCATGCAGTCAGGCAAGGTGTCAAGCGCAGCGAGGCGCGCAGCAATCGTCAGATTGTGAGCACCCGAGCAAGCTTGAGAACACAGCATGGCGGCATGAGACGCCGCTGAATCGTTTGGTTTCGGCTGGAGCGCGCGGTTACTCGCCCGCCGGGTAGCGGGCTCAGACAGTCCGCGCGCTTTTTTCCGACCGTCCCGCCGATGCTCGGCGCGGGACAAAGGGAAAGAAGAAAACCAAAAGCGAAAAAGCCGCTTTTAAGCCCCTATCGAGGGGAATGCGCTAAAATTTTACGATCTGCTGGACGCGTTTCGATTGAGACCAATATGCCGGCGATCATTATGGCGTCGTAAGAACAAGATTGGCCCGCCACAGCAGGACTGTGGGCGGGCCAATCTTGTTTGAAGGGCAGGTGTAGACCTATACCTCGCTGAATGCGATATCCAGCACCTCGATCATAAAATCGACATCCGGTTTGGTCAGGCACATGGGCGGTTTGATGCGCAGGACGTTGCCGAAGAACCCGCCTTTGCCGATCAGCAGACCGAGTGTCTTGGCGCGTTCCCAGACCCGGATGCATTCCTGGGTGGCCGCTTCCTTGGTGCCGCGGTCCTTGACCAGTTCGATGCCGGTCATCAATCCCTTGCCGCGCACATCCCCGATGATATCGTGCTTGGCCATCAGTCGCTGGAAACCTTCCAGCAAATACCCGCCGACCTCCAGGCAGTTCTGCTGCAGGTTTTCGCGTTCCATGACTTCCAGGACCGCTTTGCCGATGGCGCAGGACACCGGGTTGCCGCCGAAAGTGTTGAAGTGAATGCGGCCTACCATGGACTCGGCGATCGCGGGCGTGGTAACGACGGCGGCCAGCGGAGCGCCGTTGCCGATGCCTTTGGCCATGGTCACGATATCCGGCATGACGCCCTGGGTTTCGAAGCCCCAGAAAGCCTCCCCGGTGCGACCGAAGCCGGTCTGCACTTCGTCGCAGATGCACACGCCGCCGGCCGCGCGAACGTGTTCATAGGCGTTTTTCAGATAACCGTCCGGATAGACCACGCTGCCGCCGACGCCCTGGATAGCCTCGGCAAAAAAACCGGCCACTTGCCCCGACGTAGCATGCCGGATCACGCTTTGGATATCGGCGGCATACTTGGCCCCGGCATCCGGATCGTCTCGGCCCCAGGGGCCGTGGTAGGGATCGGCCACGACCGCATGGTGAACGCCGAAACTGTGGGGGTAGTTATACTTCCAGGTACTGTGAGCGGTCAGGCCCATGGTGGAGGCGCTGCCGCCGTGGTAGGCGTTGCGCAGGGCGATGAGATCGTAATTACCGGTGTAAAGCCGCGCCATCAGCATGGCCAGGTCGTTGGCTTCCGAGCCGGAATTGACAAAATAGCAGACGCTCAGGTCGCCCGGCATCTTGTCGGCCAGCATTTTCCCGTACGCGGCAATGGTGGGATGGTAGTAAATGGTGGTGGTGTGCTGAAGAAGGTCCAGCTGTTCCTTGGCCTTTTGCAATACATAAGGATGGCTGTGGCCGACACTGACGGTGACGATGCCGCCGAAGCCGTCCAGGTAGCGCCGACCGGTTTCATCGTAAAGGTATTGCATGGAACCTTCCACGATCATCAGGGGTTCCTTGTAATAGGTCAGCAGGGCCGGTGAAAGATAGCGCTGGCGCAGGGCCGCGACTTCCGCGATGGTCGGCCCCTCATACGGCCGGGGCTGGTGGTCATGGGGCGGCAATTGGGGCAGGGCAGTATTGGTGGACATGGGATCTCCCGAATGATTAGCGGTTTCGCATCAGCGCGACGCCAGCGTCTGGCGATGCGCGGTATGTTTCTTGCCGATGAGTTTCAGGGCGCGGGCCACCTCGGGCAAGGCTTTGATTTTCTCCATCGCGGCCCGGTAGAAAGCTTCGGCGGTTTCCTCGATCTGGCGGGCGTCGGCGAGAACTGCATCCAGGGGCCGGCCGGCCGGATCGGCATATGTCTTGACGTACGGGGCGCGATAGAAATCCCGGATCTGTTCCAGGATCATCTCCGTGACATTTTCGCGCCGGGTGCGTTGAATCGTCTGGATCTGCTTGCGGCCGTCCTTGACAAACTGTTGGAACTGCGCGGCATGCGCCGCGCAGGCCGGGTTGCCTGCGGCACCTTCATAGAAGGCGATGCCCAGGCGTTCCAGCTCTTCCGCAAACGTCAGAATGCTGCCGAAATTGTTGAGCGGCATAAATTTCTCCTTAAAGGTCAGGGGCGGTCAGCGCCCGGACCGTCGATCTTATATTAGAACCAGCGTTCGATGACCACTTTGGTGTCGGTGAAGAACTGGAAAATCTCCTGTCCGTGGCCCTTGATGTCGCCGAACATGGAATTGCCGGCCCCGCCGAAGGGGAAAAAGCTCATTGGCGCGGCGATGCCGATGTTGATGCCGATCATGCTGGGCTTGACCCGGTATTTGAAGTCACGTGCCACCGCGCCGCTGGCGGTATAGAGGCAGGCCGCGTTGGCAAAACCGCGGGAATTCACCAGATCGACGACCGCATCGAGGTCCGGCGCCCGCACGATGCTGACCACCGGGCCGAAGATTTCCTCACGGGCAATGGTCATGTCCGGGGTTACCCGGTCAAATACGGTGGGGCCGACAAAAAAGCCGCCGGGCCGTTCCGGGTCCGTGTAATCACGGCCGTCCAGGACCAGTTCGGCGCCTTCCGCGATGCCCTTTTCGATATAGCCCAGGACCCGTTCGCGGTGGGCGGCACTGATCAGGGGGCCCATAAAGGTTTGTTCGTCCAGACCGTCGCCGACCTTCATCTCCCGGGCGGCGGCAATAAATTCGTCCCGCAGCCGATCGGCGACATCGCCCACCGGTACCAGAATCGATCCGGACAGGCAGCGCTGGCCGGTGCAGCCGAAAAAGGAGGTGACCAGGGAGGGCATGGCAGCCTTCAGATCGGCATCCGGCATGATGGCGACGATGTTTTTGGCGCCGCCCAAGGCTTGCACCCGTTTGCCGGTTTCACCACACCGTTTGTAGATATACTTGGCGGTGGGGGTCGATCCGACAAAGGAAATGCCTTCGATGTCCGGATGGTCCAGCAGGGCGTTGACCACGTCCCGGGAGCCATGCACCATGTTGACCACGCCTTCGGGAAACCCGATCTCGTCGATGATGTCGAAGACTTTGGTCTGGGTCATGGGGACCTGTTCGGAGGGTTTCAATACAAAGGTGTTGCCTGCCACCAGGGCATAGGGCAGGAACCACCACGGCACCATGGCCGGAAAATTGTAAGGGGCGATGGCGGCAAAAACGCCCATGGGCTGGCGATGGCCGTAGCAGTCGATGCCCTTGGCAATGTCTTCCAGGGTGTAGCCGCACATCAAGGTGGTGACCCCGGTGGCATGCTCCACGTTTTCGATCATGCGCCGCACTTCGCCACGGGCTTCGTCGATAGCTTTGCCGTGTTCGGTGGTGAGGGTGCGGGCGATGTCTTCGAACTGCTCTTCAAAGGCTTCCTTGAGACGGAACAGATAGCGTGCCCGTGTCAGGGGAGGGGTCGCCCGCCATTCCGGGTAGGCCTCCCGGGCGGCGGCAACCGCCATGTCGACATCGTTGCGGTCGCTGTATGGGACCGTGGCAATTTTTGTGCCGGTGGCGGGGTTCCAGATGTCGCCGGTCTGTTGGGATCCGGATGCGACCCATTCGCCATTGATGTAGTTTTTAATCAAGGAGTCGGGCATGGTTTAGACCTCGTTGTTTTGAAATGGATAATGAGTGTGGAAAGCATCGTATCAAACCGAAGATTGCGCTTGATACAACGATATTCGCAATCCATAACTCTGTAAAAAACGTATGTCAATAAAAAACACTTGCAATAAATCGAATATTCTATAATTAAGCATAAAAAACTGCGAATCTGGCAGCTGCGCCAGCGAAACAATGCGGCAGGGGGTTGCCGGTGACGAATCGAGATACCTGGGGAGGTCGTAAAACCATGAAGAAACGTCCATCATCACAGAGAAAACGCGGACTGGATCCGGTAGATTGCGAGATGATCGCGCTGCTGCAAAAGGACGGGCGGATTCCCAATACGGAAATTGCCAAAAAACTGGGGATTTCCGAGGCCACCGTCCGGACCCGTCTGAACCGCCTGATTGCGGAAGAATACATTCAGATCGTGGCCGTCAGCAACCCGCTCAAACTGGGTTTCGATATCGTGGGCATCATCCGCATCCAGGTGGATATCAAAAAAATCAAACGCATCACCGCGGAACTGCGCAAGATCAAGGCCCTGTGGTTCATCGTCCAGGGAACCGGCGGCTCCGACATCTACACCGAGTTCGTGGCCCGTTCGATCGATGAACTCAACCATATGCTCTACGAACAAATCAACACGATCGATGGTGTTATCCGCACCGAGACATCCTTGATTCTCAAATACATCAAACGCGACTACGATTGGGGCACCGGAATGGATTGACCCTCGTGTCCGACATGCCGCACACGGGGGGCGACAGGGGGAAACCCCTGTGGAGACGCCCTTGTGCGGGGCGGCTCCACAGATGGGGCTAACTTCAATTGGCCTGCGAGGCGATCAGGCGACCGGGCTCTCCGAGAGGGCGTCCACCGTGACATCCAGTTCGGCCAGTTCCTGGAAGCAATATTCCCGGGCATCATCACCGAGTTGCTCCGGAACGAACAGCCCTTTTTCCGTAAAAACATCTTCCACCATCATTTTGACGAACACGGCGGCGCATTGACCGGTCAGATAGGCTTCGTGGCTGAGGCCGGATTTTTCGAAGGACTCCACCAGCCCCGGCGCATTGACATAGGAGTCGATGCGGATGGGTTTGTCGTCCCGGGTGCCGTCCACCCGGACCAGGAAAGCGCCTTGTTCCTTGATGCCCCCCCGGTCGATGATGGCTTTGATCTCGTCCGGGTATTTGGGTGCCGGCGGGCACAGGTGAAGCACCAGGTCCCGCGGGACGATGGTGGTGCCGTCCACATTGACCGGGTCCTGGGATAGCAGGCCCATTTTAAAGAGGATTTCGCTGAGTTCCACACCGGAGCCGCCGTATTTGAAGTCCACATTGCGGACCCCCTTCAACACCTGGTCCGCCAGCAGGCCCATGGTAACGGGCTCGTCATGTTCGTGGTCGACCATCCGGACTTTGCGCTCGATGCCGCGCAGTTTGATTTTTATCGGCCGGCTGAAAGGCTTGTCCTGAACATGTTTTCCGTTCTCATAGCGGAAGGTTTTGTATGCCATGTCCCCGAAAGCGACTTCGGGCGACCACCAGAAGGGGGTGAAGCGGTTGGTCCAGACCCCCTCGTAGACATAGATGCCGATGGTGTCGCAGCTGTCCATTTGCTCCACGGATTCCCGGGCGATGACATTGGCGATTCCGGGTGCCGACCCGCAGCCGACGAGTGCGGTCAGTCCCTTTTCCTTGAACTTGGGATGCCAGTCCGAAAAGAGGCGCTGGTAGCTTTCCACAAAGCCGATATCCTCCATGGGGCCAGCCATGTCGAAATAGGAGGCGTTCACGGCCAGGGCGGCTTCCATGATCACGAGGTTGTACTCCAGCGGCAGCCCGTTGACGATCAAATCGCACCCCCGGGCGGCGTCGATCACATGGTTGACATCGCTGGCATCGATCTGGATGGCCTTGGCTTTTTTCAACGTGCTGCCCAGGGCCTCGGCCGCCTTCTGGTCATAGTCCGCACAGATGATTTCAGAAACACCCTCGGTTTCGTCCAGCCGCTTGGCAATGGTACTTCCCTGGGCACCTACGCCGATAACAATGATCTTTTTCACATTCCCTCTCTTTGTTGAAGTGGCTTCGATATGGGCGCTTGTGCCGCGCACGATCGAAGAGATGATTGATTTATTCGATTGTACGTTAACCAGTTGAATAGCTAATGTCAATAAAAATATTGACAAATTAAGCGGAAAACAATAAAATTATATGAAAATTTAGTGGAAAACAATTATTACAACCGAATATATATTAAAGGTAAGCTTGCCTTACCCATGAGGAAGAAAAATGGCATCTCCCAGCACCCCTCTGGATGCGGTGGATCGCGGCATGATCCGGTTACTCCAAAAAGACGGCCGGATGCCCATTGTCCAACTGGCCAAAGAGATGAAAATTTCGGAAACCACCGCCCGGACGCGGCTGAAACGCTTGATCCAGGAAGAAATTATCAACGTGGTGGCGGTCAGCAACCCGATCAAACTGGGTTTCGAGATCATCGGCAACCTGAAATTGAACATCGATCTCAAAAAGAAAGACGCCATTCTGGAGCGCCTCAAGACCATCGACCAATTGAACTACATCGCCCTGACCACGGGTGGTGCGGACCTCGACGTTGAATTCATCGCCCGCTCCCTGGATGAATTCAAGGCCCTCATCTTCGACCATATCTGCAAAATCGACGGCGTGAATTCCTCCGAGGCATCCCTGATCGTTGAAATCGTCAAGAACACCTGGGATTATGGTACGGGGTGGGATCAACGAACCGCTTCCCTCCCCACCGACTAATTCTGCAGGGTACAGGGAAAGCCTGTCGGCGTAGCATCAGAACGCACACTTTGCAGGGCGGGATATTTGAAACCGGCGATAACCGCCGGCATCGGTGATGAAATTTACGGCAGGATCAGTCTGCTATCGACTGCATTGCGCGATTTTTTCAGGAAATTATTCTTTGCTTTCATACGCATCGTGGATGTATGTGGTTTAGCAGGCTTACATATAGTGGCACGCCATCTTTAACGGAAAAGAAAAACCAATGAAGGCTATCTACCTGCCTTATTGGAGCGCCGTTGGGGTATGCGTATATGCGGATCAGCAAATAACCCCGTGTAAATTGGGCATGTTGGAACAAGCCACCGGGAGCATGGAAATGTCCAAAAGGGGGCGAAGCGCGGAGATTGCCGCATAATCCAGGGTGATACGCGCAGCGCACAATGAAACGAATTGCTTTTTTTTATAGAATATTCGGGTTAGGCTGGCCTTGGGCCGTGAGACGCGCCCGGCATAGCACCGGACAAGGTGCCTAAAACAATCCTCTCCCTCCGGTGTCTTCTGATTTGACCAGGGCGAGCGAATCCAATATTCTGACGGCAATCGGACCGACAGTCAGGCTTCGGGAAACGCCTAAGCACCCGGTCCAGCGGGATCGGCGAATACGGCAATAACTTTACCAAAGTTAGGATACTAGTTTTGATACGCCTTAAGCCACAAGACCTAAGAGGCAAAGATGTCGGAGCGGCCAAAGAGTTTCCGGACTTAACCAGTGACCTGATAAACCTCGCCAACCATTTATCCAAAGCCACCACCCGTAAAAAGCTGGGCAACCCTGCATTGGCTATCGAAGAATTCGAGGGCAAGACCTTCGAAGAGTGGGCGTATTTCTACGACCAAAAACGTCCCGGCGCCCTGGATACGGCCAGTCAGGAAATATACAGCGCCATAGAAAAGCTGCGCAAAGCTCTGGAGTTGGTGGACGAGGACCTGGTACGGCATTGGGTGGAGGAAGCCGTTCTCAAACGCACCTATGCCGCCTGGCGCATCCAAGAAACCATTCTCAGGCACATCGCCAAACTTCAGGGTAAGCCTTTCCGGCAGGCCGATGACCAGGAAAGCGAAGCGGGCATCGATGGCTTTATTGATGAGTGTCCCTTCAGCGTCCGTCCGGTCAGCCATTACTTCAAGGGCCCACCGGAGGAACAGGACACACAGGTGGCTGTGGTGTATTTCGAAAAGGACAAAAGAGGCCTTAAAGTCTATTACGACCTATGACTGGCGTGCAACACCCGGAAAAATATAGCGCCGACCCCAGAGTATCGGCCGGCATTATCAAGAAAGCCCAGTCTTTCCCGGAAGTGCTGGCCGGAATCGCAAGCCTCGACATTCTTCGAGAAAGCCCCAGCCATTTAGCGAACGTTGATGTGGGCTGGAAGGATGGCCCCCAATACGAAAACGTGGCGCACGAGGAATGGCCAAAGCATGCCCGGTCGGTTTTGGTGCTGGCCTTGGGGCACCCCCGTCAGAAACCAAAATTGGACTGGTGGGACGGTAAAGGAACCGCCGGCAACCGGGTGCTGATGTCAGTTGCCAAGCAGCTTAAACAATGGTTCGGGGAAAAATTGGGACAGCCGGCCCACCCCCTGCCCTACCATGTTGAAAAAGGGGGTGTGTTTCTTAAAGACGCTGCTGTCCTGGCAGGTTTGGGCATCATAGGCAAAAACAACCTTCTGGTGACGCCGGAGTTCGGCCCCAGGGTGCGGTTGAGGGCCATGTTTCTGGAGTGGAGTTTAGTCCCCACCGGCCCCATAGACTGGTTTGACCCCTGCGAGGAATGTTCTGCGCCCTGCCGGCAAGCTTGCCCTCAAAAGGCCTATGCAAGCGGGTTTTACGCCAGAGGAAGCTGCATGGTGCAGATGGAGAGCGACCGAACCAATCCCGTATGGGATGATTCAGATGGTTCGAAACAGAGTATGGTGCGCTATTGCCGGCAGTGTGAATTGGCCTGCCCTGTAGGAGCCTGGCCCCAAGGAGGTTAGCATTCTTGGAGGCGCATGATGGAGAAAATGAGGCTCGTTAGGTGGAGATCATATCTTACCAGGAAGCTGATGCGGGATACCTTAAGGAAAATCGGTTTTCATTTTGAAATCGACAATGACAGCATCCGCGACAGCGTGATGGGACGAATGCGGAAGAAATTGGCCGGGCATCGCACGCTGCGCATCCGGCTGGATAAAGTAGAAGCATCAATATTAAAACGCCAAAAGCGGATTCAACCTCTTCCCATGGTCAAGGTTTGCAAACGTTATTTGCCGGTGCCCGCTTTTGCTATTCTTCAGCGTTAAAATGCTTCTTTGTTATAACTGAACCCCGTTATACTTCTTGGGAAAATGGACGATCATGCATGCGTTCAGTCCATTTCCGACTATTTTTCCGGTTGCATTTGTCTGCGCTTTGTCGTATATCTTCTATCCATATCGGCGGTTTGAATCGGTAGGTGATTGTCACAGAGCCGGTTTATAGCGTCGATCACTCACGGCATCGCGCCGATATGGGGATGCTTTAGAAGCAATAACTCGCCAATGAGATTTTCGTAATTTTTCAATTGTAGCAAAGGGAGAACTTTTATCACCCCTGCAATTTTGCGTCGGTTGACTTTGACAGTACCTACTTGACCGGCCGCATCCTTACTCTCCTTTGCGCCGTATCGCTGGGTTTCTTCCAGGTCGAGCGGCAACATGCAGCAGGTTTCAACAGACAGCCCATCGACGTCACTAATGGCTGGTTCGAAGGATGCAGCCCCGCTGCAATAGGCGACCCAATCCGCCTGCTCTATTAAGCAGATATTCAGATCAAGCAATGGAGAACCATGCCATAACGATAGCGTTGTGGTCCTGCGCCCAAGGCTGCTGTTTTCAAATTTGATCGGAATTGATTTGCTATAAGTACTTACTCGGGTGTCCCGCGCGGCGTAACGTTAACTTTGGATCAAGGGCAGACCATCATCGTTCATGGGACTCTAAAATAGGATTATTCTGGATCTCTCCGAAAGGAGATATCAGACTGATTGTTGTGTTTCGATACTACCGGTTATTCTATGTCAATTTCAACAACCCGTTTACCAAGGAGGCCGTATTGAAAAGAAGATGGATAATAACAACACTCTTCCTATTTTTGGGGTATATGATCCTAAACTTGACCAGTGTGACAGCGATCGCTGCCGAATTTCCTGACTACCCGGTTCCCGAAGAATGTTTGCAGCAAGCGCAAAAGGAAGGCAAACTGCACATTTATGACTGGGCTGATTGGTGGCCGGAAGAGATCTATGCCAATTTTGAAAAAAAATTCGGCATTACCATCGTCCGGGATAATTTTGCGAGCGACGATGAATATGTGGCCAAATTCAAGC
This sequence comes from Desulfobacteraceae bacterium, assembly GCA_014237395.1. Taxonomy (GTDB): domain Bacteria; phylum Desulfobacterota; class Desulfobacteria; order Desulfobacterales; family UBA5852; genus JABZFP01. Next base: position 200,708 of record JABZFP010000007.1, read on the forward strand.
TTAACCCCAACGCCCCTTACGACGTGACCCTTCCTTCGGCCCGGGGGATGATCCAGCTTAAAGCCCTGGGTGTTCTTTCCAAGCTCAACAAGGCCTGGATCCCAAATGCTGTCCAGTACCTGCCGGAAGAAAATCAAAAACTGATCTGGTTCGACCCGCACAACGCCTACGGCATCCCCACCGATAGTTTTTTTTACGGGTACGCCTACAACGTGAAATATGTGGATAGCACTGATCCACGAATCGGTTCCTGGGGTTTTCTCTACGAAGAAAATCCATATGCGGGCCGCATCACCATGCTGGATGAGATGTTTGTGGTCGTTGGAAACGCCTTGAAGTATCTGGGCTACTCCTACAATTCCGATAACGAGAAAGAGCTGATGGAAGTTCGCGATCTGCTCATGAAACAAAAATCCCGGGTGATGGCGTATGACTCCTGGCCCAAACGGCTTGTGCTGGAGCAGGAAGCCTGGCTGTCCAATTGCTGGGTTGGGGATTCGTATTTCTACCATCAGGAGCTGGATTCCATCCGAGGCTGCCTGCCCAAAGAAGGAACCGAATTTGGCGTCGACCCCCTGGTGATTCCCAAAGGGGCGCCGCATCCTGCTGCAGCACACCTTTTTATCAATTATGTCATGAGCCCGGAAGTGAACACGCAGCTTATTCTGGGAATCGGGTATACCCCTAATCACAAGGCCACCCGTGAAATGGTGCCGCAGTCCTTCAAAGATTGGCCGGGAACCATCATTGATGAAGCGTATCTTCAAAAATGCGAAGTCATCAACGAAAAAGCCCTGACCGGCAGAGGATTGGAAATGCGATCGAAGATATGGGAAGAGTTGAAGCGATAACCGCAAACTCTCTCCATCACGCAATTACAGCACCGGCCGGGAGGCAATTCCTTCCGGCCAATCAAGGAAGGTTTTGATGGCGACAACCGCCGAAAGCAGGTTAGCGGAATCATCCCGAGTGCAAACCGCCTCTCCCGAAACCTCCGGCGAGAGGGAAATGAAGCGCAGGCACCGTTTTCAAGTGGCAACCTATCTGGGCCCGATCATGTTCGTGCAGGTGCTTTTCGTGCTGGCACCACTCTCCTTTATTTTGATGTTCAGCGTCCTGAAGACAGGCCCCTACGGAAATATCGTTTTCGAACTGACACTGGAGAATTACCGGAACCTCTTGGACACGGGCTATGCAACGGTCTTCTTCAAATCCATCTACTATGCCTTACAGACCAATTTTGTCTGCATTCTGCTGAGCTACCCTCTGGCCTATTACATTGCTCGCTATGGCGGGCGCTGGAAGGCCAGCTTGCTCCTTTTGATCGTTATTCCTTCCTGGACGGCCTATATCATCCGGTTATATGCGCTGAAGACTATTCTGGGGAGCAACGGGCTGATCAATAACTTTCTGATCGATTTGGGGGTGATTCAACTGCCTATTCAGTTCCTTTACACCTCCTATGCCGTTTCCGCGGGACTGGTGTATACGTGGCTTCCGTTTATGGTGCTTCCCCTTTATGCTGCTTTGGAAGGGTTAGACTCTTCCCTTTGGGAAGCCGCGAAAGATCTGGGCGCCACTCCCGTCCGCCGCTTTTTCAGGGTCACCCTTCCGTTGACTCGCGGCGGGCTGTTGGCCGGAACGCTGCTGGTCTTTATCCCGTCTTTGGGGGACTGGCTGGTTCCACATCTCCTTGGGGGCTCTAAATTCATGATGGCCGGAACCCTGGTGGCCCATAAATTTACCGCGGCGGGCGATATTCCTGGCGGTTCTTGCCTGGCGGCAGCTCTGGCCTTTGTCCTGCTTTTGCTCATTTATTTCGTCATCAGGTTCGGTGGTCGCGAATCCCTGGAGCAAGCCTTATGAAGTTGCGAATCTTGTTTTTGAGACTGATATCCCTGGTAACCTATATTTTTCTGTGGGCCCCGGTGATCGTGATTATTGTCTTTTCCTTCAGCGCCAATAAATACGGCATAAAATGGGACGGCTTCACCTGGAAATGGTACGCTGCCCTCCTTGAAAACGACATGGTTCGGGAGACCTGCCTGCGGAGCCTGGTCATTGCCCTAATCACTGTCGTCGTGTCCACCTTTCTGGGAACAATTACCGCCTATGGCCTCTACAAGTTAAAATTTAAAGGCAAACAGCTTCTGCGTACCTCAATTCTGCTCCCCATTGTCATGCCGGAGGTGGTCACGGGTGCCGCGTTGCTGCTTTTTTTTATTAAACTGTCCCCCCTGCAGCTCGGCTACACGACCATTATCATTGCGCATATCGTTTTCAGCACGCCCCTGGCGGTTTTCGTGATCCTTGGCCGGATGCAACGCATAGACTGGTCTTGGGAAGAGGCTTCCATGGATTTAGGCGCTACACGGCTTTCGACCTTCCGCCGGGTGATCGGACCCTTGCTCATGCCGGGCATCGCCGGCGCGGCCGCCCTTATCTTTCCCTGGTCCTTCGATGACTTCGTGATTACCTACTTCGTTTCCGGTATCGGCAACACCACGCTTCCCATTTACGTTTTTTCTCAGCTCCGCCATGGATCGACACCCGTTATCAATGTGATCGGAACCCTCTTTACGGTGATCACGTTGATAGGGTTGCTGGCAACCAAGATGGCGGAAAAAAGGAGTCGAACCGCCAGACTTTGATCCACAATCAATCCGGAGCAACCAGTTTACCATTCCAATGCCAAGGACAGCCACTATGACGCGTTCCAACAACCAAGCCCCATATGCGGTCGAACTCATAAACATCACCAAACGATTCGGAAAAATTACCGCCGTCAACGACATCAGCTTCGCCATACCACAAGGGGAAATCTTTGCGCTGCTGGGACCAAGCGGATGCGGGAAAACGACCCTTTTGCGTATGATCGCCGGATTTGAAAAACAGAATTCAGGGGACATCCGGATTCAGGGTGAGGTCGTCAACAACATCCCGCCCAACAAACGGGAGTGCAACCTGGTTTTTCAGCAGATGGCCTTGTTCCCTCACATGAGCGTTGCAGCAAACGTGGCGTTCGGTTTGGTCGAAAGAAAGCGCCCCCGTCCTGAGATCAAACAGAAAGTTCAGGAGATGCTCGATGTTGTCAACTTAGTAGGAATGGAAGAACGGTTCCCCCATCAGCTCAGTGGCGGGCAGAAACAGAGGGTAGCCCTTGCCCGTTCCCTGGCGTTGAATCCGAAGGTCCTGCTATTAGACGAGCCCCTTGCCGCTTTGGACCGCAAACTGCGCAAAGAAATGCAGGGAGAGCTTCGGCGTATTCAACGGGAGGTCGGGATCACCTTTTTGTATGTTACCCACGATCAGAAAGTGGCGCTGAGCCTCTCTGACCGGATGGGCGTCATGCGCGACGGGAAAATCATGCAGATCGGCACTCCTCTGGAAATTTATGAAACGCCCCAAACCCGATTCGTGGCCGGGTTTATAGGCTCCTGCAATATCTTCAGCGGGCGAGTGCTGTCGAAAAACGGAAATGGGATGCGTTTCGAGGATCAATATGGACACAGCCTATGCGTGCCCGATTGCAAGCTGACGGACAAGGACCTGGTCCGGGGTATCTCTGTCCATCCTGAAATGATCGAAATTCTTCCCCCGCATTTGGCAGGGTCTGCGGAAAAGTCGGATAATCTTCTGCGGGGTAAGATCACAGATGTCTTTTACCAGGGAGATTTCACGGAATTAACGATCAAGATACCGGAAACCGATTGTCGCGTGACGGTTCATCTGAGTCGCAGCAAGGATTGCCGCGTTCCACTGAAGCAAGGGGGGGAAGTGGTTTTGCGCTGGGACGCCTGCCACAGCAATATTCTAAGGGATTAAACCAGCGAGTCCATCGGTCGAAGGACAACCGCTCATGTTGCAAGAGACCGTCTTAATAGAACAGGAAAGCACCCGCGCACGGTCCGGAATCATCCGGCCAAGCAGTCTCTCGGCGGGAAAACATTCATTATCATCGAGGAGAAATAGCGTCATGAAGACCGGACCGAAAACGAGAAAAATGTGGGAACGAGCAAGGCAAACAATGCCGTTAGGCGTCAATTCAAACTTCCGCTACTGGGGCGATGATATGACGTTTGTCATTAAACGGGGCGAGGGCGCTTATGTCTGGGATATGGACGCGAATCGATACATCGATTACCGCCTGGCGTGGGGCCCCGTAATTTTAGGACACGCTTACCCTAGTGTGGTGGAGCGGGTTTCCGATGTGTTGAAAGACGGCAATGTGTTTGCCATGTCCAACGAAATCGAGATCCGGGTGGCAGAAAAAATATGTGCCATGACGGGGATGGATATGGTGCGGCTGACCAATACGGGCACCGAAGCCACTATGCATGCCATTCGATTTGCCCGTGCGTACACCGGCAGGGATAAAATCCTCAAGTTCGAGGGCCACTACCACGGATTTCAGGACTACACCCTATTCAATTGTCAGCCACCGATACCCGGTATAGGATACCGGCGATCGCCTGTCATCGTGCCCCATGGTTCGGGGACGCCCCGAATTATCAGCCAGCTTGTGGAGTGCGTGCCCTTCAACGATTTCGAGCTTTTGGAAAAAGTGGTGAAAGATAACTGGCAGCATCTGGCCTGCATCATTCTCGAGCCTATCATGGGCAACAGTCCCGGCCTGTTCCCCAAACCAGGCTATCTCGAACTGATCCGCAAGCTCTGCGATGAGCACGGCATCGTTATGATCATGGACGAGGTCAAAACCGGATTTCGCGTGGCCAATGGAGGGGCTCAAGAGCTGTTTGGCGTAAAGGGGGATCTCGCGACCTATGCCAAAGCTCTCGGCAACGGGTTTCCCATCGCCGCCATCGCTGGCTGCCGAAAGATCATGGGAGAGATCGACTATCAGAAAATTCCTCACGGCGGCACCTATTCGGGCAATCTCGTATCCGTGGCCGCGGCCGAGGCCGTTCTCGATGAACTCGAGGCTGGAATCCTCAAGAAGGTTCACGCCCATGGGAAAAAACTTATGGCGGGTATCCGTGAAATAATAAGCCGTAAAGGGATTCCGGCTCTTGTTCAAGGGTCTCCAGGTATGTTCGGTATTGTCTTTACTGAACTCCCCAAAGTTTTCGAATACCGGGAATGGTCTTCGAGCAACCATGGGCTATACAGCGAAGTCCTTCTCCGGATGATGGAGAAAGGTGTTATGCCGGACATGGATTCGAGAGAACCGTGGTTCATCTCGGCTTCCCACTCGGATGCCGATGCGGGGGTCGCCTTACAGGCCTTCGAAGACGCGCTCACCGAAGTCATGGACAAGCCAAAAAGATGAACAGCCGTTTGCTGAACTGACTGCGGCACGCGAGGTTGTCGAAACGAGGGCGGGCCAGATCCAGGCCCGCCCTCTTGAGATTCTAAAGAGGTCCGCCCCTGATTCTTGTGGCTTGAAGGCGATGGGCAACAGGGTTGGGACAGCTTAACCCACGTCGTAAAGGCGACAAGCATTTCAAATATTATTTCTATAATACACAGGTTTTTTTGGGCCTTCAAACGTGTGGTAACTCCAATTAGTCTGCAACGTGGCCATTCTTGCAATACATGCTAACCCCTATCTTCTTTCCCCCCGGATCTGTGGATACTTCTTCATTTCTTGCCCATACCCCGCAGAAAAAAGATGGCCGACAGGATCATCAGCAGGATGCCGAAGGGCGGTTTTTTATCGGCCAGTCGTTCCAGAAATCTAACCAATAGTTCAATTCTCTTGTTTTCGGAAAAATTTACAAAATCCTTCGTATCGTAGCACCAATTGATTTTATCGCTCTCCATTGCTACGATAATGCGCATTCCATAAAAAAATAGGAAGTATGGAAGGATTGCATGAGAGCTAAAAAGGAAATAATTGGTAGTATTTTGTTCAAAGAACTGATTGCCATACGTACGGATACACTATGGCGGATGTTGTCCTGCGACAAACAAGGCCAGCTGCCCGGTATTAATGAGGAAGGGGCCACAGGCAAATTGGACAACAAGGGCGCCATTTTTATTCCTGGCGGGTTGATTTATCAAGATGTCGACGACAAGGAGGTCGCTTATTCACCCATAAAGTCGATGGATGAAACCGTTTTTCGGGAAAAGATTCGCGAAAGCTTACATTTCGACAATGCCACACTCCTTTTTCCGGATGGATTGGCCAACAGCGTTAACCTGGACAGTGGCTTTTTCACGAGAGCTGCACGACGCATCAACAATTTTAAAACTGCTGCATTTAAACGCAACAAGAAGATAGGCCCTAAATTATCTGTCGATATAGATGCCAACGACATTATCCGAAGTCACAGCCCATCTTACATCGGCCCGCCATACGGTTCCAGGACACGCATCAGCACTTGTGTATCCATCGGGTTGATCGACCCACACATGTACCTGGCGTATTGTAAAACTGAATATCGATGGTCCAAGGGCCATCTCAAAAAATTCGCTGAGAATATGGATAAGGCAACAGAGGAGGCCGAATTGTCGGATGGAACCTCCCTTTATCCCCCGTATGTGGTCGTCTGCCATGATACGCGCTATAAAGAAAACAGCTTGACAGGATTAATTCGAATATTGGGCATTGGCCGGTTCGGCGAATTCAGCACCTTCACGTTCGAGCGCCTGAACAACCAGCTTATGGGCGAATTGAAACGCAAGAACCTCGATTATGGCCAGGAACACGTCTTCGCAAAATACGCCGGTATCAGCGCACTGGGCATACTGAGGACCTACGCCCCTACGAACCCTGGCAAACGCTCGTTGAAATATCGATTAGATATAGTCTCGCCTGAAAAGGATCTGGATTTAGACCTGAATATGATCGCAGAACGTGCCAAAGAGCGGTATCGGATCGAAGACGATTAGATTGAAAACCGCGGATGATTCGTCCACAAGTTGGATCGTCCCGGATCATCGGGGAGAGGTCCGAAAAAAAGCAGCTGAAGATCACCCGGGATCTGAAATCGAGGTTGAATCTTTTGCCCTCCAATCCTGAAGCCTGGAAGGCAAAACCATGTTGTCGTCACTAAAAATAACGGTGCTACAATCAACAAGGATGTTTTTTCCGTTACTGGTGGGAGTTCGTTGTCCTGAAGGAGCCCTAACAAGCAACGGTGCGCCGGTACAACTTTATTAGGTCGCGCGAAGACAGAGAGGACTGTTTGCGAAGGGCTTCCTCGCGAACCGCCCTAAGCAGCTCTCCGGTTTTCCCCCTTGGGAGGACAATACCGGCTTCCGCCATGAGATGTTCCAACACCTTCGTGCCGCTGTGCCGGCCGGCCACCAGTTGGGCCTTTTCCCTCCCCAGCATCTCGGGCGAAAATGGCTGGTAGGTGGCGGGGTCTCTTAGAATGCCTGCACAGTGGATTCCGGATTCGTGGCGGAAGACCGCTTCACCCGTGATAGGCTGGTCGACGGGAATAGGCCGGCTCGTCGCTTGTGAAACCAATTGGCTGATCCGCAATAATTTTTGTAAATCGACAGAACCATATCGATTTTCAAGCGTCGCCACGGCGACCGCCACCTGTTCGAGAGGGGCGTTGCCGGCGCGCTCGCCAATTCCGTTCACCGTCACGCTGACGGCCTGGATACCGGCTTCGATGGCGGCAATCGCATTGGCGGTGGCCATCCCCAGGTCGTTGTGGCCGTGAAATTCAAGTGCCGTCCGGCCTGCCGGGGGTATCAGGTTGCGAACCATGTCGGCTACCTGAAGGGGGCGGGCCAACCCTACCGTGTCGGCGATGCGCACCCGGTGAGCGCCACCGCGGGCGGCGGATGCGATAAAATCGAGCAGAAAATCGGGTTGCGCCCGGAAGGCGTCTTGGGCTCCTATGGATACGAATTGAAACCGGGACAGTGCTGACGGTACTATAGCTGCAAGCGCCGCCAATACCCAATCTTCGGATTTACCCATGGCCGTCATCAGGATGGAGGACACCGGGAAGCTGATATGCACCCCGGTCGTGCCGCAGCGGGCGGCCAGCTCAAGGTCGGTTGCGAGTGCCCGGCACCAGCTGGTGAGGCGGCAGTCCAGGCCCAAATCCACAAGGGCGCGGATATCGTCACGCGCAGCAGACCCCATGGCCGGGGTGCCCACTTCCAACTCATCCACACCAGCCTCCGCCAGGCGACTGGCAATTGTCAGCTTCGTGCTCTGACCAAATGATATGCTGGGGGCCTGCTCGCCGTCACGCAATGTCGTGTCGATTATCCACACATGCTGGCCGCCTGAAGGGCTATCGGTGTTTTTAATGCCGCTGTTCTTCATTTACAGGTCCCATTTCCTTCTCAGGCAAATCAGCTGGGTGGGCTGCCAGCCGATGCGATCATAGAAATCCAGCGCACTGACATTCGCGCGATCAGCCAGCAGGTGAAGTCGGGTCACACCGCGGTCGCGCGCCCACTTTTCAATCGCCGACATCAGCATACGGCCGATGCCCATCTTGCGATAAGGAGCTGCCACCATCATATCTTCAATCATCGCCACCAGGCCGCCCTCAGCCGTGGAGATCAGGGTTTGGGCCGTGCCCATGCCCACCACGTTTTCATCGACGACCGCCACTTTAACGCAGGTGTGTTTTCGGCAACCGTCCAACATCAGCGTAAGGCCCCGATGCTGGCTTTCTTTATCGACGGTGAAATCCGCCTCGATACTAAACAACGCGTCGAGCAGCGCCACCATGGCATCTCTGTCACCGTGCTGCGCACCGCGAATCACAATGTTCATCGGAATACCCATCTCGTTTTTTCCTGCAGTAAAAAAAACCACATTCGATGTACAAACGGATAAACGATGTGGCCATCACATGGGGCCGTCACCGTGATATGTCTGCGATAGCTCCGGCGTAGATTACCGGTTGAACACCGATATCCCGGAGACGGCCGGCCGGCGTGTCTCCGATCCGGGTGACGTACACCCGGCAGCAATCTTTTAAACGCGCCGCAATGCGGGCAAATCTATCCGGATCAAAGAGGTGGTCCGGATCGCCCACGGACAAAGATTCCGTTTCCCGTTTTTCCACCAAGGTCATCCGATCATTCATGTTGTAGATTAAAAAATGGGTCGCAAAACCAAAATGTTCATTGACGGTGACACCGTCGGTCGAGACGATGGCATATCGCTCTGTCTCCATTTTTTACCTCCTCGATAGGCCCTTGTTCAATTACTGTCGGAAACCGACAGGCGGGCTCGGTTTTTCCAGCCCTATGCGGGTTCAAGCGGCTGCCAGGCCCCCATCCTCCCACGGGACGTTCTGCTTGGCAAAGCATGCGAGCTCATGGCCGACGATCAATATCGTCTGAATGTCAAGGTCACCGGGAGGTTTACGATGAACGGGCGTCAGGGCACACATGTCGTCGATGTCCGCGATCCGTCTGATCATGTCGGCCAGTTCGGCATCGATGGGGCACACCTCGGACAGCGCTTCCACCAGACCAGACAGGGTGTGATCGGTGGGCATCTGGCGGTGATACTGACACACCCCGACCATGAGTTTTTCGATGGCCATGGCCGCCAGTTGGAAAATAAGTTCGTTGTTAAACACGGCGCGACGGGACAGTCCGTTGCTGGCCGTCTTCAGGTACCGGGATCCGGCCTGAATGTGGTCCTGCCAACCGGTGATGGATTGGATCTGCATAATGGGTTTCCTTTATCGGGTTCTCTCTTCTGGAAATGCGCTACTTAATAAGGCGATCTTCAACGACAGCACCATCTTCCAGGGCGTCCAGGATGTCATCCACGATATCCTCACTTGCCACGTTGCCGTACCAGAGGCCCTGAGGCTGAATGACCATCACCGGACCATAGTCGCAGGCTTTCATGCAACCGGTGCTGGTGATCTGGGCGTTCAAACCACGGTCGAGAATTTCGTTTTCGATGTAGGGCAGCAGTGCCACCGATCCCTTTTTGTGGCAAACGCCCTTGGGGTCGCCATCGGCACGAAAGCTCGCACAGACAAAAATGTGGTGTTCGGGTTTCTCCAAAATACTCCTCCTTTCAAGACAGCTTCGTAAAACGCTCGATAACGGTGTTATACTTCAACCTTCATCACTGCGGCGTACATTGGGTACGCCTCCTTCCTCAGGCTTCGCAAGCCTTGCTCTCAAACGTTTTACGAAACCGTCTTCGTTTAATTGTTGTTTGATTTTTTTTGGTTTCGGTATAGGCCTTCCAAACTTCGAAATTTTTGGTCGTTTTCAGACTGATTAGAACGTTTCCTTTTCAACAGGGTCGCCCACAGTGCGGGACAGGGCGTCGATAAACGGCGCCCTGTCAGCCGCAGCCCATACCATTGCCCCCACACGAACTGCCACAGGCCGTCAACGTCCGTTTGGCCATGTGGTTCAGGTTTTCGCCGGTAAATACGGCCCGCACCGCCTCATCGATGAGGCCTTCGATCTCAAGGACCTCGATACCGGCGCCCGCCAACACTTTCTTCGGGTTGGCCCCCACGCCGCCGACCAGCAGCGTGCTGCAGTCGGACAGGGTTTCGGCCATGGTTTCCCAGCGCTGCAAGCCCCCCCCCCGGGCCGGGGTGATGCGGGCTTCCAGCAGCTGGACACGGCCATCTCTTTCGCCATAGACGAGCAACCTATCGGCTTCCCCAAGGTGCTGGTTCACCAGCACCCCTTCCATACTGGCCACGGCCACGCAGGGTCTGGGCGACACCTTGCCCGCCCGGGGCTTGTTCACATCCAGCCGCCGGCAGGCGTTGAGGGTATGCATCAGCTGCTTGTCAGGGGATTCCCCCAGCAGACCCACGGCATCGGCACGGCAGCGCCTGCAGTGGCGCATCTGCTTGACATGAACGGCGGATTTGCGGCGAATCGTTTCAACCGTCTTCTTGTCCGGTTCCGCTATGTGCTCGAATTCGGAACCCGCATTGGGGTAATATGGCATAGCGTTAAACAGATCCACGCCCAGGTCGGCCATGCGGCGGGCGACGGTCTCGATGTGATCCTCGTTGATGCCGGGTATGATGATGCTGTTGGCTTTGACCATGATGCCGCGGGCTTTAAGCCCATGGATTGCCTCCAACTGGCGTTCCAGGAGAACCGCCGCACCTTCTTCCGCCCGGACCACCTTTTTGCCGACGCGCATCCAGGAATAGATCCGGGCCCCGATGGATGGGTCCACGGCATTGACCGTAACGGTGACATGGCTCACCTTTAGCCGTGCCAGCTCGTCGATGTAAGGCGTCACGTTGAGACCGTTGGTCGCCACGCACAGGATGACGTCGGGATATCGGGTCCGCACCCGGGAAAGGGTTTCCAGGGTTTCCCTGGGATTGGCAAACGGATCGCCGGGGCCGGCAATCCCCACCACAGAAATATTACCCTTGGCAGCAAACACTTCCTCCAGATAGACCATGGCCTGACCCGGCGAGAGGATGGCGCTGGTGACCCCGGGACGGGTTTCATTGACGCAGTCAAATTTGCGGTTGCAGAATTTGCACTGGATATTGCACCGAGGGGCCACCGGCAGGTGGACCCGTCCGAAGGATTTACAGGCGTCAGGGTTGAAGCAGGGATGGTTGTCGAGATTCATGGCACGTCCTTCTTTATCGAATGACTTCAGCTTTCAATAGGTTCTCAACAATGAAGTACTTTATATATGTCCTCATGCAGACGGCTTTGTATAAATGTCCAAGACCAAGGCGTGCAAATCCCAAGGAACGAGGCGTATATCGATACGCCGCAGTGACGAGGAATACCGCTATCGCGGGGGCCGAAGGCCGCACAACGCAGATATTGGGCATTTTGCGAAGCTGTCAATAATACGTGTAACCAACGTGATTCTTCTTCTGCTTCTCTTCAATCAAGGTGTTGGCGATGCGGTCGAACAGCTGCTGGGCGCCACGGTATCCCAGGTGCAGCATGCGGCTGCCATCGACGCGGTCGTGTACCGGGAATCCCACTCGGATTAAGGGGCGTTGCAGCCGGCGGGACATGGTGAAGCCTTTGCTGTGGCCGATCAGCAGGTCTGGGGCGAGGGCCTCTAGTGTCTTCTCGATCGTCACGAAATCGGAATCTTCCAGGATCTGCATCTGGTCGTGGTAGCGTTCCGGGACCACGCTTTGCACTGTTTGCACAAAGCGCCCATTGCCGCCGCCGGTGGCGCACAACACCGGTATAATGCCGAGTTCCCCGCAGAAAGCGGCGAGCCCGGCCACCAGATCCTCTTCGCCGAACAGCGCTGCCTTCACACCGTTGAAGTGTTTATGGCCATCCACCAGGGCATCCAGCAGTCGGCCGCGCTGGGCAGTATATTTGCCAGGAATCGGTTGCCCGCTGATCGCGGCCAGGGATGCGAAGAACAGGTCCGACGCACCGATACCAATGGGGAGCCCCAGGCGATGCAGCGGCACGCCGCAATGATCTTCAAGCCATGTTCCGGCGGTTTCTTTTTCGCCGGATAGCACCAGGCCGCATTCGATGCTGGCGGCAGCCCCCCCGGTGCGGCGCAGTGCTGCTACAGGGGTGCCTCCCTGCGGGATCGGCTGGTATTCGGTCCACAGCGGACCGTTCAGTGTTTCGCTGTAATCGGGCACCAGAATGGCCTCAAGGTCGAAGGCTGCCACCATTTCCTTGAGCTGCCGCAGATCGGAAGGCGACACCATGCCGGGGAAAAGGTTCACCGACAGAGGACCCTCGACAGAAGCGGTTTCGGCCAGGGTGGCCACCAGAGCCCGCACGGCACCATGGAACCCCTGCATATGGGTGCCCTGGTAACTGGGGGTCGATACGTGCACCAGTGCCGGCAAGTCTTCATCTCGGCATCCGTTTTGGTAGGCTTTGATAAACATGGGCACATCGTCGCCGATGGTTTCCGACAGGCAGGTCGTGGCGATGCCGATCAAGTCGGGGCAATATTGCTTGCGGATGTTGTCGATGGCGATTTTCAGGTTGGCACCACCGCCGAAAATGGCGGTTTCCTCGCCGAAATTGGAGCAGGCAATGTCCAGCGGCTCCTTGAAATGGCTGATCATGTACCGTCGAATGTAAGTGGAGCAGCCCTGGGAGCCGTGCAGCAGGGGCACGGTGTTGGCAATCCCCTTGAACACCAGGGCGGCACCCAGCGGCGCGCACAGGTTGCAGGCATTTTGGGTGGCGGTATAGTAATCGGTTCGCATGGCGGATTTCATTTTATGACTCCTTTTTACCCTCAGCCTACCGCCGCACGCGTCGGCACAAACTGCCATACCGGACTGGTCACCGAGGTATGTACCTCGCGGGCGAATTGAAGCATTCCGGCAAACCCGGCCAGAGGGATCTTGCGTTCGTGATTGTGGTCACAGAAACCGATCCCCATTTTGAAGGCAATGGGGCGCTCCTTGACCCCGCCGATGAACAGGTCGGCCTGCTTCTCGATGATATATTTGGAAAGCTCCAGCGGATTGGCATCATCCAGAATGATGGTGCCGTCATCACACATATCGCGCAACGTAGCGTAGTCACTGTCATTGCCGGTTTGAGAGCCCACCAACACCACGGTCATCCCCAAATAGCGCAGCGCCTTGATCAGGGAAAAGGCCTTGAAAGCACCGCCCACGTAGATGGCAGCCCGTTTGCCGGCAAGGTCCCGTCGGATGCGGTTGATTTCGGGCATGATGGTCTCCACCTCGCGACGCACGATCTCGCGGGTGCGCGCCATGATAGCGGGGTGGGTTTCAAAGTGGTCGGCCACGTCGTAGAGTGCCTTGGCCATGTCGTCGATGCCGAAGTAAGAGGCGCGGATGTAGGGAATGCCGTAGGTTTCCTGCATCATGTCGGCCAGAAAGGTCAGGGCGCCGGAGCATTGCACCACATTGAGGGCCGCCCCGTGGCTACGGCGTATCTGGTCCACCCGGCCGTCACCGGTCATGATGGATACCACTGGAATGCCCATCTCTTCGTAATACTTTTTGATCAGCCAGGCTTCCCCGCCGATGTTGAACTCCCCCAGGATGTTGATGCTGACCGGGGTGATATCGGCCGTAGAACCGGTGCCCACCAGCTTGAAAAGCGCATCGCAGGCCGCCTTGTAGCCGTCTTTTTTGGTGCCCTTGAAGCCCTCCGAATGGACAGGCAGGACCGGGATGCCTTTTTCTTTTTCCGCTTTCCGGCAAACGGCGGCCACATCGTCGCCGATGATGCCGACAATACAGGTAGAGTAAACGAAGGCCGCTTTGGGCTGGTATTGGTCGATCAGTTCGTCCAGAGCCGCGGCCAATTTTTTCTCACCACCGAAAATGACATCCTTTTCACGCAGGTCGGTGGAGAAACTCATGCGATGCAGTTCCGGACCGGAGGACAAAGCCCCGCGAATGTCCCAGGTGTATGCCGCACAGCCGATGGGTCCGTGGATCAGGTGCAGGGCGTCGGCGATAGGGTAGAGCACCACCCGCGAACCACAGAACACGCAGGCTCGCTGACTGACCGAACCTGCCAGGCTGTGCTTGCCGCAGGTCATCTCAAAGGGGGCGCTGCCCTTGCGGTGAATCTGGGCCTGTCGTTCTTCCAGGATAGGGATGGATGGCATGGTGCTTCTCCTAAGTTTTTTCCGTAGCTGGGGTCAAAATTCCGAAAATGGTGTTTGCGGTCTTAAATCGGCCTTCCGACTTTTGTATGAATTTAGATAGTGTCCGTCCTGAAACGAGGGATTTTAGTCGAGATAAAGGCATGCGAAAAATTTTACCGCAGGCATATAATTGATATTCAGAGGATAAAATTTTGAGCATAACGCCGATATCGGGAAAAATAACCTTTTCAGGACGGACACTTACATGACGAGTTCCATCGTGATGTCATCCGCATCGCGATCCTTGCGGTCCAGAATAGCATCCAGCAGCTTTTCCATCAGCCGGAGGGCGCCGCGGTATCCCATGGTGGAGAAGTAGCTGTGGCCCAGCCGGTCGTAGATCGGGAAACCATGACGCACCAGCGGGATGTCCTCGTCCTTGGCAATATATTTGGCATAGGTGTTGCCGATAATCAGGTCCACCGGATCGTTCTTGATCCACTGGTGAAAGAGGAACATGTCTCCGGGCACCTTGATGTTCACCTCTTCGGGAACCTCAGCGACGGCCTCTTGCAGGGATTTGACATATTTCTTCCCGGCAGGGCTGCCGGTGACGATATGGACCGGCCGCATGTCCAGCGATACCAGAAAACGTGTCAGGGCCAGCACCTGATCCGGGTCGCCGACGATGGCCACCCGTTTGCCATAGAGGTACTGGTGCCAGTCGGAAATGCTGTCCACTAGCTGGCCGCGTTCAAGGTTAAGGGCATCCGGAACATTCACCCCGGCCATGCGCCGCAGGGTGTCCACGAAGGAGTCGGTGCCGTGCAGGCCCAGGGGCAATCCCAGGATTTCGCAGGGCACTTTGCACTTGGCATCCAGGGCCCGGGCGGCGGGCAGGGAGGCCGTGCGCCCCAGGGCGATGGTACCCTTGCTGTTGCCGCTTTGCTTCAGCTCTTCGACGGTGACACCCCCTTCCGGAAACATCTTGTATTTTCCCGTCAAGGGACCGTTGAGGACTTTGGAGGTGTCCGGAAACATGATGGTCGAAATCCCCATCGTCTCGGCGATGCGCCTGATTTCGGCCATGTCGGAAGGCTCTACGTAACCGGGAATCAGGTTGATCGTTTTAGTCTTGTGTCCGTTGGTTTCGGCAAAGTAATCCACCATGGCCTTGGTCGTACTGGCGAACCCGGTCACATGCGACCCGACGTAGCTGGGTGTGTTGGCATGAAAAAGGAATTTACCGTCGGGCACTTTGCCATCCGCTTTGGCTTTGGCGAAGATCTGGGGCACGTCGTCGCCAATCGTTTCGGACAGGCAGGTGGTATGCACGGCGATGACGTCCGGGTTGTAGACCGAAAAAATATTGTCGATGGCCTGCACCAGGTTGGCCTGTCCCCCGAACACCGAGGCCCCTTCCGTAAAGGCGCTGGTGGCCGCTACGACCGGCTCCTTGAAGTGGCGTGTCAAGGCGCTGCGGTGGTAGGCATAGCACCCTTGCGACCCGTGGCTGTGGGGCAGGCAGCCGTGGACGCCCAGGGCCGCGTACATGGCCCCGATCGGCTGGCAGGTTTTGGCCGGGTTGACGGTAAGGGCACTGCGTTCTTTCATCTCGGTGGAGGTATGTCTCAGTAGCATGTGTTTCTCCCGTTCGCTGCTCGCCTATCTCAGGGGACAGCCGGGCAACGATGATTTCAAGCTAAGAAAGCGGTTTCTTGTTATGGGATGCGTAAACTACTCCCAGGCATAGGTCGCCGACAGCTCCGGATGCTCCTGCCAGGGTGCGCGCATGTACTGCCAGGCCCGGCTGCTGACCATGCGGTCGATTTCCTTGTAGAAGTTGATGGCCCCTTTGAAACCGGCGTAGGGTCCGCCGTAGTCGTAGCTGTGCAGCTGCTTCAAGGGAATGCCGTGTTTCTGCACGGTGTATTTTTCTTTGATGCCGGCACAGAAGATATCCGGTTTGAACATCTTGATCAGCTGGTCGGTTTCGTACTGACTCAGATCGTCGATCACCATGGTGCCGTCCGGCATTTCGGTCATCATGCCGTCGTAGGCGCTGAACTGCAGCCCTTTGGCCTCCAGTTCGGCTTTTTTGGCTTCGCTGATACGCGGCTTGAAACGCTCCGGATCAGGCGTAATTTCCATTTCCTCGATGTTGCGGCTGTCGGCATCCACCTTGATGTCCGGCAGGACCTTGCGGCCTTCGTAGTCGTCGCGATGACCGAACTCGTATCCGGCCGATAGCGTCTTCATACCTAATTCGGCAAACAACTCCTGATAATGGTGGGCACGTGATCCCCCCACGAACAGCATGGCGCGTTTGCCTTCCGTCCGCGGGCGAACGTCGGCGCAGGCCGCCTCCACCGCCGGCATTTCCTCGGCGATGACCTGTTCAACAATGTCCGTGAGTTCCTGCTCATCGAAGTACTGGGCAATCTTGCGCAGGGATTTGGCTGTCGCGGCCGCACCGATGAAATTGACTTTGATCCAGGGCACCCCGAATTTGGTTTCCATCATTTCGGCGACATAGTTGATGGAACGATGGCACATGATCAGGTTGAGATCGGCCGTGTGGGAATTGGCGAAGGCATCGATGCTGGCGTTGCCGCTGTAGGAGGAAACCAGGGTGATGCCGCAGCGTTCGAACAGACGCTCGATTTCAAAGGCATCGCCGCCGATGTTATACTCGCCCAAGAGGTTGATGCGATAGTTGCCTTCTTTGACGGTATCGTCGAGGCCCACCACATGTTTGAAAATGCCGTTATTGGCGATGTGGTGCCCGGCACTCTGGCTGACGCCCTTGTAGCCTTCACAGGAAAAACCAAAAACGTTGATGCCCAGTTTGGCCTTCATTTCGCGGCAGACCGCATGCACATCGTCGCCGATGAGCCCCACCGGGCAGGTCGAAAATACCGCGATGGCCTTGGGTTTGAAATTGTCATAGGCTTCCTGGATGGCCTGCTTGAGTTTCTTCTCCCCGCCAAAAATAATTTCCTGATCCTGCATGTCCGTTGAAAAACAATAGGGGATATAATTGTGGCCATCCGCACTGCTGTCCGGATCCGTCTGGTTGCGTCGGGTCAGCCAGCTGTAGTAGCCGCATCCGATGGGGCCGTGGGTGATGTTGATGATGTCCCGGGTCGGGCCCAGAACCACCCCCTTGCATCCGGCGTAACAGCAACCGCGTTGTCCCATGAGACCCGGCACCGTGCGCACATTGGAGCTGATGACCGGCACCTCGCCATCCGCCGAGACCTTGTTGACGACGATTTGCTTGGCGCGTTTGCGCGCCACTTTGGGGGGGTATTTCGCCAGCAGTCTGGCTTTGATTTTTTCGGGATCCTGACGATCCAGTCTCACTTCGGCCGGTTTTTTGTTTGCACCCGTCGCCATGGGAATATCTCCTATCGATAAGCGGTATCGTGATGAAATTTGCGGTTTCGTTCGGCGCGGCGATTTCAGCCGTCATCCAGTGTATCTTCGCCCCGTTCGCCGGTCCGCACGCGGACGGCCTCGGCGCAGGGCAGGACGAAAATCATGCCGTCTCCCGATTTGCCGGTGCGATTGGTCTTGATGATGGCGTGCACGGCCTTCTCCACCGCGTCGTCATTGACCACCATCAGCATGGCCCGTTTAGGGATTAACCGCTGGCTCTGACCAAGCTGGGCGATGGCTTCCTCATACCCGTGCTCCGCCCCTTCCAACAGGTTGAGGTCCACGATGCCTTTACCGCGGCCCAGGGCATCGCGTGCCGTGATGGACCCCAGTCCGGCATCGGCGAGGGCGCGTTTGGTTTTGTTCATCATGTTCATGCGAACGATGGCGACCACCTCTTTCATATCTCCACCTCTTCGGTTACCCCGTCAGTCGTTTCTTTGATACCAGAGCTGATGGTGTAGGCTTCTTCGACCGGCACCACAAAAATCCGGCCATCGCCAAAGGCACCCTTTTCCCCGGTCCGTGCGGACTTGATAATGGTCCGGATAGCAAACTCCTTGTCATTGTCCTTAACAACGGTGAGCAGCATCTCTTTCGGGATTTCGTCATAGGTGATCTCCCCGATTTTGATACCGCGCTGTTTACCGCGCCCCACGACCGACATTTTGGTGACACCGGGAAAGCCGGCTTCCATGAGAGCGGCCAGAACGTTGTCAACTTTCTCGGGGCGGACGATAGATCGAATCATAATCATTGCTTTAGTTCTCCTTTGGTTCGAAATGGCAGACGGTTACCCCTACGCTGCGATACCATAATCGATGAGCAGTTTTTCCAGTTCTTCGATCTCGAGGGGGGTCGGAATGACCCGTATCTCATTGGCGTCGATCTTTTTTGCCAATGTGCGATATTCATCCGCCTGGGCGTGGCCGGCCTCAAATTCGATCACGGTCTTGCGGTTGATTTCAGCGCGCTGGACCATGTTTTCCCGGGGAACGAAATGGATCATCTGGGTTCCCAGTTTGTCGGCCAGGGCCTGAATCATTTCCATCTCGTTGTCTACTTTGCGACTGTTGCAGATCAAGCCCCCCAACCGCACGCCCCCGGCTTCGGCAAATTTGACGATCCCCTTGCAGATGTTGTTGGCCGCATACATGGCCATCATTTCACCGGAAACGACGATATAGATTTCCTGGGCCTTGCCCTCCCGGATCGGCATGGCAAACCCGCCGCAAACGACGTCACCCAAAACATCGTAGAACACGTAGTCCAGGTCTTCGCTGTCGGCATACGCCCCCAGCTGTTCCAGCAGGTTGATCGATGTAATGATACCGCGGCCGGCACAACCGACACCCGGCTCAGGACCGCCGGATTCCGTGCACATCGTGCCCCCGTAGCCTTCTTTGCGCACATCTTCCAGTTCCACGTCCTCGCCTTCTTCCCGCAGCGTGTCCAGAACCGTTCGCTGGGCCAGCCCGCCCAGAAGCAGGCGTGTCGAATCTGCCTTGGGATCACATCCGACGACCATCACTTTTTTACCCATTTCGGCCAGACCCGCCACCGTATTCTGGGTGGTGGTCGATTTGCCGATACCGCCTTTGCCATAGATTGCGATTTTTCTCATTTTTCCGATTCCTTTTGTCTGCCGTGGTTAAGTGTCCGTCATTACTGTTCGGCTGTCTTCCCATAGAGCAACCGCCGTGCCAGACGGCGAGCTAAACGGATTCAGTTGATAGAATCTGCCGATATCCTTATTTAAAATAGTTGATAGGCTTCGGGGGAGAAGACATCTATGGTCTGCGCGGAAACACGCCTATCTACAATCGTGTCGATCGGGATCGACAATAATGTAGATGGATTTCAGAGAAGATTCTTCTGGAATCAATTGTTCCGTGGTGGGCGAGAGAAGATATCTTGAGGTTTAGAAACGATAGCAAGGTGGGGGTGAAACGTATGCCAGGTTAAGGCAATAGACGATAAAAGCGGTTATGAAGCGAGGCTCTGAAATTTCTTATTCTCGCGGATAATTCCCCCCAGATTATACTTCTTCACGCGATAGCCCATCTGGCGCAGCGTCAGACCGATTTCGCGGGCTGCTTTTTGCTGGATCCATTCATTCCTGGCCAGAGACGCCAGCAGGGTTTCTTTCTCCATGATCTCCAACTGCGAGCAGCCGTCATTTTCTGACGATTGATAGGCCGGCGTCGTATGGTGATTGAACAGGTATTGCGGCAGCATCCTGGCCTCGATCTGATCGGTTTCGGCCATGATGGCCATACGTTCAATCAGGTTTTCCAACTCCCGCACATTGCCCGGCCAGTCATAATTGGACAGTATTTCCATGCTTTCATCGGAAAATCGAAAGGGCAGGCCATACTCCTTGGACGTCTTGGTGATAAAATAGTCAATGAGCAATGGCAAATCCGCCTTACGGTTGCGCAAAGGCGGAATGGCGATGGGGAAAACGTTCAATCGATAAAACAGGTCCGACCTAAAGCGTCCTTCGGCAACGGCCTGGTTCAAATCCAGGTTGGTGGCGGCCACGATGCGGACATCCACTTTGCGAGTCTGGACACTGCCCAGGCGCTCAAATTCACGCTCTTGCAAAAACCGCAAAAGCTTGGCCTGCAGCGGCAAGGGCAATTCGCCGATTTCATCCAGAAAGACCGTGCCACTGTCTGCTTCCTCGAACCGGCCTTTTTTGGGGCTGGTGGCCCCGGTAAAAGCCCCCTTTTCGTGCCCGAATAGCTCCGATTCGATCAGGTTGTCCGGAAGAGAGGCGCAATTGACTTTGGCAAAGGGGTTGCGGCGCCGGTGACTCAACTCGTGAATAATTCTTGCGGTAAGCGTTTTGCCGGTACCCGATTCCCCCAGCAAAAGAACCGAGGCCCGGCTGGGGGCCACTTTGCGGATCATCTTGTTCAGAATCTGCATGGCGGGACTGATGCCCACCGTAAAAAAATGATTGTATTTGGCCGAAACTTCAGCCCGCAGACTGCGGTTTTCGGTGATCAGCTCTTCCTCACGTTGTTCCACCTGGCGGTAGAGGCTGACAACTTGGGCCATCAGCGTCGCCACGATGGTCAGAAAGCGGATATCCTCCTTGAATTCCACCTCGGGTCCGAAAAGGCGATCCACGCTCAACACGCCGATGGGCTCGTTGTTCAACACGATCGGCACACCGATAAAGGCCAAATTGTTTTTGGTCAGGTTGCGCGCCTGGGTGCGATTCAAAAACAACGGTTCCCGTCCGATATCCGGGACGGCAAACGGTTGGGCGGTTTCGAAAATGGACCCGGTCACCCCTTCTCCCGGTGCGTAGATCCCGCGCTTTTGTTCCATCGGATCCAGGCCGTGGGATGCGATGATTTTCAGCAACCCGGTCGGCATGTCTTTCAGGGTCACCGTGGCCCGTTCCATGGACAGATTTATGGAAAGGGTTTCAAGAATGGACGACAGTGTCTGACTTAAATCGAGAACCTGACCGATTTTCTGGCTGATGGCATAGAGGGCTTTTAGCTCGATTTCAAATATCGTGGTTTCCATAAGGCGCTATCATTACCTTTACCCCGCCGTCTGACCCATTTGGGGAAATCCATTTTCGGTTCGAGAATCGCGGCCCGTCGATCGATGTGACCAAGAATATAAAGATAGTTTTCAACATCCATGCCAATAAGTACTATGATCCTGATCCCCCCTAACATTCATAAATCATGTGAAATTCGCTATAATATCGTTGTTGGTATGATCCGAAAAATATTGCAAAAATGTTTCTATAGAGGCAATAAATAACAATATTGAAATTATTGGGCGGCGGCCGAAGCTGCTATGCGGGGCTGTGGCCGCTTGGCCGCGGCGATTTCGGAATATTAACTTCCCCTGGCAGCTTTTCGATGCCAGTCTCTAAGGTGACGGTATTAAATTGTGGCACAATCAATAATAATGGAACCGCAAAAGCCCTGAAGCCGTCACTCCCGCGAGGGCGGGCGTCTACGACCCAATAGAAAGAACTGGATCCCCGCCTGCGCGGGATGACGAAAGTATTTCCTCAGCGACTTCTAAGGAACTCATCAATACTGATTCTTGATCATTTTGACTTCCCTTATTGTCAATTTGCCGATACGATGCTTACGGAGATGCCGGTGCTTCAAAGACCATTGGTCGCCTTTCACATTCAGGGCAGCGGTTTACAGCGGCCAAAAACTTCTTAAGCTTAAGCATCGGTTCGTTGACTGAAGGCACACCGCCCGGGCGGTGTTTTTTTTACTACGCGATGGTGTCGCTGAATATCGGACGCTGTTGACTAACGTCAGGAGGAAATCTAATGGCCAAAGCAAGTGCACGACACATCCTGGTGGACAGCCAGGCCAAGTGTGAAGAACTGAAAAATGAAATTGAGGCGGGGGCCGATTTTGCCGACGTCGCCAAGAAGCATTCCACCTGCCCGTCAGGCCGCCAGGGTGGGGATTTAGGCGAATTCGGCCCCGGTCAGATGGTCAAAGAATTTGATGAGGTGGTGTTCAGCGGTGCCCTGAATACGGTCCACGGGCCGGTTCAGACCCAGTTCGGCTACCATTTGCTGGAGATCACGAGCCGCACGGACTAACGGAATCAATTGATCGAAGGTTGCCGAGGCGGTGCATCGGGTACTGATTGCGCCGCCTCTGGCTTTTCGGTCGAAGGCGCTATCTTTCGTTTCACGCTTTCCGCAGGCGATCGACGGCCGCAACGATTACCGATACGGCGCGCTCGATTTCTTCCTCTGTGGTGGTTTTCCCCACGCTGAAGCGGATGGTGCCTCGGGCCCAATCGTCCGGGGCGCGCATGGCCTGGAGCACGTGGGAAATTGTGACGGTGTCGGCGTGGCAGGCCGCACCGGCCGATGCGGCGATCTCATCGCTGATGGCGGCCAGCAGCCGGTCGGCGGCAACCCCTTTGAAGGACAGGCTGAGCGTGTTGGGCAGTCGTTTTTCGGGGTGGCCGTTCAACCGCAGGCCTGCCAGCCCGGCCGCCAATCCCTGGTGCAGCCGATCCCGCCTATCCCGCATCCGTGCCCTATTCTGATCGAGATCCCGTGCGGCAATTTCACTGGCTTTCCCCAGCGCAACGATCAACGCCACATTCTCGGTTCCAGCGCGGCGCCCGGCTTCCTGTCCGGCACCGTGGCAGAAATTTTCCAGCGTCAGCCCGGGCCGCACGTAGAGCGCCCCGACGCCCTTGGGGGCATAGAGTTTATGGCCGGCTATGGACAGCAGATCCACCCCCAGATCATCCACGCGCGTCGGTATCTTGCCCACGGACTGGGCCGCATCCGTGTGAAAGGGGATCGCGTGGGCGCGCGCAATAGCGCCAATGGCGGCAATCGGTTGAAGCGTGCCGACTTCGTTGTTGGCATGCATGATGGAGATGAGAATCGTATCCGGTCGGATGGCGGCTTTCATATCTTCAGGTGCTACCTGCCCCATGTCATCCACCGGTAGATAGGTGGTCTCGATGCCGAAACGCTCCAGGAAGCGGCACACTTCCAGGATGGCCGGATGCTCGATGGCACTCGTTATCAGGTGGCCGCCGCGGTGCGCCGCCATGACGATGCCTTTCAGGGCATGGTTGTTGGCCTCCGTACCGCCGCTCGTAAAGATGACCGCTTCCGGCGGGCATCCCAGGAGTTCGGCGACCTGGCTGCGGGCGTTGGCCAAGGCCTCCCGGGGGGCGCGGCCATAATCATGGCTGCTGGAGGGGTTGCCGAACGCGGATTCCCAGAAGGGCTGCATGGCGTCAGCCACTTCGGGTGAAATGGGCGTCGTTCCGTTGTGGTCCAGATAGATCGGTGGTTTCATGGCGGGGTATCAAAGCCTCCGTTTTGACGATGCATGAGCGGACCGTAACTCGGTCGTCTTGACCAGGGTACAGGACCATCGTGGTTTTGCGACTTTTTGATGCATGCGTGTGGGTGGTTCGATCGTCTCGCTAGGGCATTGTATCTATTTACGCATTTCGGCATCTGGCGTCAAATCCGGATCCTGATCTCACTGATTGCGATGGTCCTTCCACCCACAGTGTTTCTTGACAACGTATAGAGGTTCCCATACGGTTTCGACCGTTGCCAAGAAATATAACGGGGATAACATGAAGTTCAACATGATCGCGCAGTACAATCGGTTTGCCGATGCCACCCGGATCGAAGTCGGCAACTTGACCGGCGCTTGCTTGACCCAACCCTTGCACCGGCCGGACAACCGGTCGTCGATCTTGCTTTTTCAATGATAGGAACATTTCCCGATGTCGACGTTTGACGTCCTTGTCATAGGCCGCAGCTGCGTGGACCACATTGCCGTGGTGGAGGCCTTCCCCCGTGAAAACACGAAAGTGGCCCTGACGCAGCGGCTGGTGGAGGGTGGTGGGCAGGGGGGCACGGCGGCCGCCTGTATCGCCCGCCTGGGGGGGCGGGTCTGTTACATCGGCCGCATCGGGGACGACGATGCCGGCCGGATTTGCCTCGATCGCCTGTCCGCTTTCAATGTGGATACGCAGCGCGTCCAGGTGCTTCCCGGCGGGCGGACGCCGGAAGCGTATATCGTTGTCACAGCGTCAACGGGTGATCGCACCATTTTCTACGAACCCAGCACCTTGCCGCGCCTGACTGCCGAAGATCTGCCCGCCGCATTGATTGCCTCGGTCCGGGTGCTGCTGCTCG
Organism: Desulfobacteraceae bacterium; assembly: GCA_014237395.1. Lineage (GTDB taxonomy): Bacteria > Desulfobacterota > Desulfobacteria > Desulfobacterales > UBA5852 > JABZFP01. The sequence goes on from JABZFP010000007.1 coordinate 225,331, forward strand.
ACCCCGAGACCACCTACCTGGCAGACTTGCTGCCGAAGCAGGGCGGTCGCCGGGTGGTGTACGATGCGGAAAGATGGCGGGACGGCATGACAACCATGATGCAGGTTGCGGATTATTTCATCCCCAGCCGTGATTTTCTGAATGACGAACGCGCCGGCGGCTCCGGCCAAACCCTGGCCGCAAAAATGAACCGGCTGCAGGCCCGGATTCGCGGCCGTCTGATCGTCACCGACGGCCGGCGGGGCGCCTATTACATTGACGACGGGCAGTTGATCCACCTTCCGGCACCCCGTGTGGCGGTTCGCGACACCACGGGCGCGGGGGATAATTTCCACGCCGCTTTTGCCCTGGCCCTCAGTTGGGGGGAGTGCTTGCCGGAAGCGGTTCGCCTGGCCGTGGCCGTGGCCTCCCTGTCCTGCCGGGACTATGGCGGGCGTAACGGCGTTCCTTCGTTGGAAAATGCCCGCGCGCTGGCGGCGACGCTGGCGCCCCGCCATCTGCCCACCGACGATCCGTTCTGTACGTCTTGATGCTTTCCAACTTTTTTTGCCCGTCACAGTCACATATCCGAGTGCGGACGGCGTATCGACGCTATCCTTGAATTCCAGCCCCCGGATTCGCCGAAGCCATTCCGCCGATATCCACCCTAAGGTTTTTCCAGAAAACGCCGAAGAAAGATAGGACGAACCTGCATACGTGCCGTCGGCGATGGCACGCTGGGAGGAGAGGTTTCGACCGGCCCGGGGGTTGCCATGAGCGCAACGATGAATGATCAAATAAAGATTCGGGGATAACAAGACCATGAGCAACGAGCGCAAGCTCCTGGAAACGCAGTTGGCCCAGTCCCGGAAAATGGAAGCCATCGGGCATCTGGCGTCCGGCATCGCCCATGAAATCAGTACACCGGCCCAATTCGTGGGCGACAACACCCAGTTTTTACGGGAAGCATTTACAGACCTCCTGCAGATCATGGCGCGTTTTCAATCCCTGGCCACGGCGGTCCGCGCCGGAGACGCCGTGGCCGACCAGCTCCATGCCGTCGACGCGGCCATAAAGGATCTGGACCTTGACTATCTGGAAGAGGAAATCCCGCTGGCGATCGATCACATTCTGGACGGTGTCGGGCGCATTTCGAAAATCGTGCGTTCCATGAAGTTTTTCGCCCACCCCGGGGGGCTGGAAAAGACGCCCCTGGATCTCAATCAGGCCGTCGAAAGTACGATCACCCTATCCCGCAATGAATGGAAATACGTGGCGGAAGTCGTCACGGATCTGGATGACGCCATGCCCCCGGTGCCGGGACAGCGCGGCGAGATCAATCAGGTGATCCTCAATCTGATAACGAATGCGGCGCACGCCATTGCCGCAAAGCATGGGCCAAGCCCGGCGGTCAAAGGCCGCATCACCATCACCACCCGCTACCAGGACGGCTGGGCCGAGGTTCGCATCCAGGATACAGGGGCCGGCATCCCGGAGGCCATCCGCCACCAGGTGTTCGACCTGTTTTTCACCACCAAGGAAGAGGGGGTCGGCTCCGGCCAGGGATTGGCCATCGCCCATTCCGTCATCGTCGACAACCATGGCGGCCGTTTGACCTTTGAAAGCGCACCGGGGGAGGGGACCACGTTTATCATCCGGCTGCCAGTGGATGGGGAGGCCTGAGGCCATGGCCAAGCGGCATCTGCTTTTTGTCGATGATGAGCCCATGGTCTTGAAGGGCCTCCAGCGCTCCTTGCGCAGCATGCGGCATGAATGGGAGATCCTCTATGCCGAGGGCGGGGAGGCGGCGCTGGCGATGCTGGCATCCCACCCTGTTGACGTGGTGATTACGGATATGCGCATGCCGGGCATGGATGGCGCGCAGCTGCTCGAAGCCGTCAAAGCCCGTTTCCCCCAGGTGGTGCGCATTATCTTGAGTGGTCAGCTGGACCGGGACATGACGCTCCAATCCGTCAAGGTGGCCCATCAATTGCTGGCCAAACCTTGTGATGTGGACGTCCTTCGCGAGGCCTTGCAAAAGACGGTCACCCTCAACCAGTTGTTGACGGATGAGGCCATCCGGCGGGTGGTGGCGCGCATCGACACCCTGCCCAGCATGCCCGCCAGCTGTGTCGCCATCATGGAAGACCTTCAATCGGAGGATGCCTCGATTCGGAAAGTTGCCGGTTTGATCGCATCGGATCTGGGCATGACGGCCAAGATACTGCAGATGGTCAACTCGGCTTTTTTCGGGCTCTACCGACAGGTGACCGATGTGCAGGACGCCGTCATGCTGCTGGGGCTTGACGCCATCAAGGCCCTGGTGCTGTCGGTCAACGTATTTGCGGCCTTCGACACCCGCCGGATTCCGTTCTTTGATTTGGACGGCCTGTGGCAGCACAGCCTGGCCGTGGCGGGCTGTGCCCAAAAAATCATGACAACGGTCGCACGGGATCGTGAACAGGCGGCCGCCGCCTTCCTTGCCGGCATGCTGCACGATATCGGCAAGTTGATCCTGGCCGTCAATTTCAGTGATGCCTACCGGGCTTTGCTCAAGGGGGTGCCGGAAGGACCTGCTGAACGCCTGGCAAAAGAACGGGAAATGATCGGTACGACCCATGCCGAGATGGGCGCCTACCTCATGGGGCTGTGGGGGATGGAACCCTCCATTCTGATGGCCATCGCCTTTCATCACACACCGCTGGAAAGCCGGGAGACGGCTTTCGGTCCGCTGACGGCCGTGCACCTTGCCAATGGATTCGGCCATGGTTTGCGGCTGCCCCGGGAGGGCGGCCGCGGCGCGGTGGACGATGTCGATGCAGCCTACATCGCCGCCCTGGGAGTTACCGGGAAAGTCGATCGCTGGCGGCAGATCTGTCTCGATCTCGATGAGGACGCGCCATGAAACCCCGAATCCTATTGGTGGATGACGACCCCCTGCTGCTGGCCGGCCTGAGACGCCAGCTGAGACGCCACTTTCAGATCGAAACCGCCCCGGGCGGCGCGGAAGCATTGCAGATGGTGGAAACGCAGGAGCCCCCTTTCATGGTGGTGGTGTCGGATTACCGGATGCCGGGGATGAACGGCATCGAGCTGCTGGCCAGGATCAAGACGCTGCGACCCGACACGGTTCGCATGATGCTGACCGGTTCGACCGATCTGGGCACGGCCGTCCAGGCTGTCAATGAGGGGCATATCTTCCAGTTTCACGTGAAGCCCTGCCCGGCGGAGTCGTTGATTCGTGCGATTCATGAGGGGGTGACCCATTTTCGTCAGGCTTCCGCCCGAACCTCCCAGCTTCAGGATATGGAAAAATCCATGGCGCTCGCCAGTGAAGTGCAGCGCAACCTGATGCCCAAAGACCACTTGGTGGCGGATGGTCTGGAAATCGCCGGAAAGAGCCAGTGGTGCGATGAGACCGGGGGCGACTATTATGATTTCTTTATCCGTCAGGTTGGCGGGCAGTCGCATACGGGTATCGTGATCGGCGATGTGACCGGCCATGGGATCCCCTCGGCGCTCCTGATGACCACCGCGCGCGGGTTTTTGCGAGAGCGGATAACGGCCCCGGGTTCCACCGCGGCCATCATGACGGACGTCAACCGGCACCTGGCCCGCGACGTGGACGGCACGAACCGGTTCATGAGCATGTTTTACTGCGAGATTGATGCGGCGCGCCGTTGTATCTGCTGGACCCGGGCCGGGCATGATCCGGCCCTGATTTTCACCCCGGGAGCGGATGCGGTGGAAGAACTTGCCGGGCCGGGATTCCCCCTGCCCCTGGGGGTGATGAAGACGGCCCCTTACGAGGAAAGCCGGCGTGCCATACAACCAGGCCAGGTGATTGTGATCGGTACCGATGGCATCTGGGAGGCCCGCAATCCGCAAGGCGACTATTTCGGCAAAAACCGATTGATGGCGCTTGTGAAAGCGCAGGCGGATCAACCTGCTGCCGCGATAGCCGGTTCGGTCATCAAGGCCTTGGACGATTTCAGGCAGCCCCGACCACCGGAAGACGATGCCACCCTGATCGTGATCAGGATAACCGGCTAATCGGTCACGCCCTCTTTTTTGGCGCGGGCCTTTTCCTGCGTGGCGGTGGTGGATTGGAACCACGGAAACTGGCGTTCCGTGGAGGATGGCGACGCCGCGCGGTTCGCCGGCGGGGGGCCCAGCAACGCATCCATCGACGGTTGGGACGGGTGCCACCTCAGGACGGTGGCCAGGGCGGCCATGATGGTGACGGGCGCCAGTGTCCCCAGGTGGTCGACCGGTGCATAAGCCAGGCGGCAGGCGGTGTGGACTTCACGATGGAACCCCCAGTCAAGGGCCGACTGCAGGAGCTTACGGCCGGTGGCGGCGGTGGCCGCCAGACGCCTGTCGCATAGAAATGTGACCAATGACCACGCCGGGCGCCCCCCGAGCTGAATCCACTGGTTGAAATCCGTGACGGATAACCCTGTCGGCCGCCCGCTGCGGGGATTCAGGGCCATCTGGCGGTCGATCAGCAGGACCAGCCCGCGGCAGCAAATAAGGGTCTGCCAGTCGTCCAGCATGGCGATGGATTTTTTAAGGTCGGAAAGCATCATTTCCTATCCAACGCATATCCCGTGCCAAATATCGCCGTCTGATGGTGAAAATGAGCATTGTCTTGATGCTCTAAGATCAGACAGGCCACATGCCATCTTCCGCCGTCCTTTCAACGGATGACGATCCTGCCAAATCGTAAAATCGATAGGCAGCGATGACGTTAAGTTGATTGACACATGGGGGTTGCTTCCCGGCCTTGACGGCACCTCAGGCCTGCTGGATCAGGGGCAGGGCCCGCCGCATCTGGCGCAGCGCCTGGCGGATGCGGTGCTCGTTTTCAACCAGGGCCAGCCGCAAATATCCCTCGCCTTCTTCACCGAACCCAATCCCTGGTGCCACGGCCACGTTGCCTTCCGCCATCAGGCGCAGGGCAAATTCCATGGATCCCATGCGGTCGTATGGCGCCGGCAGCTTGGCCCAGACGAACATGCCGGCTTTGGGGCGGTTGATGTCCCAGCCCATGCGCTCGAGCCCTTCGCAGAGTATGTCCCGGCGCAACTGGTATTTTTCGACCTGCTCGGCGACTTCGGTGTCGCAGTGGCGCAGGGCCATGATGCCGGAGACCTGGATGGCCGAGAAGATGCCGTAATCGTAATAGCCCTTGATTTTGGCCAACCCTTCGATAATACGGCGCTGGCCCACGCAATAGCCGAGGCGCCAGCCGGCCATGTTGTAGGTTTTGGAAAAACTGCCGAACTCGACGCCCACTTCCCGGGCACCGGGGACTTCCAGAAAGCTGGGGGGGTGATAGCCGTTGAAGGCGATCTTGGCGTAGGCGAAGTCATGGATCACCATGAAATCATAGCGCTTGGCCAGTCGGACGATTTCCCGAAAAAGGTCCAAGCTGCCCAGGGCCGCCGTCGGGTTGTGGGGATAATTAAGGATCAACAGCTTGGGGCACGGCGAAACATTGCTGCACATGTCGGCGATGCGGCGCACAAAGGCCTCGTCCTCGTCCAGGTTGATGCGGATGACGCTGCCGCCGGCAATGATGGCGGCATAGATGTGGACCGGAAAAGCCGGGGCCGGCACCAGTACCGTGTCACCCGGGCCCACCAGGGCCAGGCAGAGATGTGAGATACCCTCCTTGGAACCGATGGTGCAGATGACTTCGGCATCGCTGTCCAATGCCACACCATAGTCCTGCTGATAGCGGTTGGCGATTTCGCGGCGCAGGCTGCGCAGGCCGTCGGCCGTCGGATAGCGGTGGGTCTTGGGGTCGCGCGCCACTTCGCTCAATTTTTCACTGACGGCCGTGGGGGCCGGATCGATGGGGTTGCCCATGCCGAGGTCGATGACATCGTCTCCCCCGCGGCGTTTTTCCATTTTCGATTTGTTGATCATGCCGAACAGGTAGGGCGGGAGCTGGTTCATGCGCTGCGCAAAACGAATGGTCGGTTGATGGTCGTTCATGGCAAGTCCCCTTTCAAATAAAAAACCCCCGGATCGATGTGTTCGACCCGGGGGTTAAAAAAACGCCATGGGCCGAATGGCCAGCCCATGGCGACGGTTACAGCACGTAAGTGGTGTTAGCTGCTGTTGACCGCTTCAAGGGCTGGCACCCTGGCTGCGGCCGCGGCAGCTGATTGTAAAATCAGCATGATCGTTGGTTTTCCTATGGTTGTCGTTGTGAAATGACCATAAGTGATTTGAATGATGGTGTCAAATACATACCATTGTCCAGCCGTCGGGCAGTTGGGTGGAGGCCAGCCCGAGAGCCTCTGCAAATGCTTTCAATTCGCTTGCCGAACAATTGACGGAAGATTCTTTTTGTCCGGTTGCGACCTCGGCGGTTTCGATCGTGAGAAACGCCAGAAGCGCTGCGGCGGCATCCTGGCGGTGACCTGCGACATCCCGCTTTTCGCGATGGCAGAAGCGCTCCAGGCGCTGCCAGTTGGCGATGGCCCGGGCCAGGCCGCGGTAAATCGATCGGCCCCGGTAGCGCGGGTTGAGATCCCGCATGAGAATGCGCTGGTAGCGGTTTTCGACGGCGTCTTTCAGCAGGCGAAGGTTTTCCGGGGAAAGGGTTACCCGGGGACCTTCGGGATCTTCCTGGAGATAGTGAAGCGCGGTATGCAGGGCCACTTCGGGCATCTCGCCCGACTGGCGGATGGCGAACACTTCTTCCTCGATCAGATGCTGCATCTCCGTCATCGTATGACCACCGTCCCGGTTTGTTCTCTGTCAGCGCTGCACAGCAAGAAGAGAATAGGGCGTTTCCGGTTTTTTGACAATGCCATTGTGGCTATCCCCCCCCCTATTTTGTCGTGTGCCGGAACCGCCCGGCGATAATCCCCAACAATGGCCTGGGATTTGCAAAATATGTCGGAAGCCAACGGTTATTGAAAGCCCATGAAACATAAAAAATGGCGTATTTTCAGACCTCTGTCTTTCCTGGGGGGATGGCTGAGCCAAACAATGGGCAACAATGATCAAACGATTCGTATCTTTTTGAATACGATCAGCTGGTTTTGGTTCCTATCCTAGTGTGTGACCGCATGGCCATTCGGTGATGGGATGGGGTGAAAGGGAAACGAGCAACAGGAGGTCTGCAAACCGTGTTGGTCAACGCCATCGGGAATGCCCCGCAAGCACAATTGGTCACCCCGCCGGAGGAAACGTCGTCCTCACCGGTCCTGCGTGAAAAAGTGTTCGGCCTGCCGGTGGATCGCGAGATCCTTTATACGGACCACCGGAATGCCTATCAGGCCGACATTGAAAAACGGCAGCGAAAATGGATCGTCAAACTGTCTTTTCTCAAACCATTTTTGCTTTCCGGTGAGCGTATCCTGCGCATCACCCCGGCCCGCTCACCCATCCGCTGGTATGAGCAGCTTTGCACCGGCGGGCTTTTCCTTGGGCTGGAAAAGGCGTTTCTGGTTTTCACCAGCTATCGTATTTTGCACATTCCCACCGATAGCGGCTACACCTACCGTCAGTGCATCGCTCAGGTTCGCTACCGCGATATCCGCAGCATTGGTCTGCGTCGGGGGAGCCTTATCATCGCTTATAAAAACGGCCGGACGGAACGCTTCGGCGGGGTTGCTTTTCGTGAACGCAAGAAAATCCGGCAGCTGCTGCCCGCCCTGCCTTTGATGAAGCAAGTGCTTCAGCCGGTGGGACGCCGCTATTTGTGTCCGCGATGCACGACTGTCCTGTCGGAACGGACGATGCGTTGCCGGCGCTGCGAACTTGTCTTCAAATCCAAACGAATGGCCGGGGTGATGGCCCTGCTGTTTCCCGGCGGCGCCTATTTTTATTTGCGCCTTTTCTACCCCGGCGCCGTCTTTTTTACGCTCGAGGCCCTTCTTTTGGGCACGATCGTTGCGGTCCAGGCTTCTCTTATTCCGTCCGGGGCGGAACAGCCGTTTCTTTTGGGAGGGCTCGTCCTGATCTGGGCCGGGATCAAAGCGGCCGGATGGCTGCATGTCGGACATTTTTTAAAGCAGTATATTCCCCGCAAGTCCCGGCTGGGACAATGGTCGCCGTCCCTCGCGAGCCAAAAAGCGTTTTCATAGGCAATTCCTATCCGTCGTTGCCGATCTCTCACCAACTAAGGTTGCCAAGGGGTGCATGGCTCAACGGAGCCCCGTTTTGTTGAACCGTATTCTCCTGCATCCGCAAGGGACGGCCCCAGGTCCGTTTTTCCGGAACTTGTTTTATGTGGCGGAAATTTTCGCATCCAGGATCCGACGGTTATAACGGACACCCGGGTGGTCATGACGGTGTTCGACGGTCGGGTGGTTTTCGATGTCTGACATGGGGTGACGGCCCCATATGGACCATCAATAAAAGAGAAGGTGTTGCCGGATAAGGGTTATCCGACATATTCAAGCAGGATCATGGTCAAGTCATCCTGCAGCCGTATGGCATTGGAAAATTTCAGGAGCGCTTCTTCCAACTGTCCCATGTGAAAGCCCGCACGCGGATAATCCAACTCATTGAGAATGGTGATGAACCCCTCCTGTCCCAGTTCATCCCTTGCGGCATTGTGCACCTCGAAAGCGCCGTCGCTGCAGACCATTAGCCGGTCTCCGGGTTTTAACGTCGTCGACAGTTCGGCATATGCGTTGCCGGTGGCAATACCGAGCGGAGTGCCGGGCGTTTGCAGCCATTGGGGTTGGCCGTCTTTGGGCAACAGCAGTGGTGGAGGGCCGCCGGCACCGGCCAGTTTCAGTGTGCCGCTTCGGGCATCGAAAACGCCGCAAATCGCAGTGGCAAAGCTATTGTCCGGTCCAAACACCTGGACAAGGTCGTCGTTGGCTGCTGCCGTAAATGCCTTCGGTTCGGTCCGAAGGTCGTGGTACTTGTTCCAAACGAGGTTCAAATGCACGCTATAAAGAGCCGCCGCCAACCCATGCCCCACCATGTCCGCCAGCATGAAGGTGTATCGATCATCGGATTCGGCCTGGATGGCATAAAAATCGCCACCGACCATGTCCCTGGGACGGTACAGGGTTGAAAACCGCAGGCGTGCATCAGGTGGTAGGTCCACGCTGTTGATACGGTCCTGGATCTGTTTGGCCCGCCGCAGGTCCGGCATCACCGGCGATAGGTCCCGGAAGGTTTCCACGCCGCCGATGACCTCTCCGGCCGGGTTGCGAAGCGGCGCGACATCCACCCGCATGGGAATGCGCCGGCCGTTTTTGCCCCGAGCGAAAACAATAATGGGTACGCTCGCCTCGACACCGGTGACCATGGCCCGGTAAAGGGGGCAGCTCTCTTCGCCGCACAGTGGCCGTCCGTCCTTGTCGATGTGGTTGAGGATGTTGTCACGGCATGAATGCCCCAGGACGTCCTCCGGCCGCCACCCCGTAATAGCTTCCGCCTTCTTGCTCCAATAAATAATTTTCCGGTTGCGATCGCAGACATAGACGCCGACGTTCATCGCGTCCAGAATAGCCTCGGGTGATACCCAGTTGTCGTCTAACATCACCTACCCCTGGTGGCCTGCATCAATCGGGATTGATCCTTGACATCCTGGTGCCCGGCACCCCCATACCGGCCATCAAGCTCTCCTGAGCAAAAAGGAAGGCATCGATGTCCTCCTTGATGATCTCCATGCGGGACGACACAAAAACGATTGGAAAAAGTCAGGCGGCTCAGTCCGATGGATCGACCGCCTCAAGTTCGATGCAGGCGTCCTGATTTCCTAAATCACAGGCCAATGATAAGGATTCGATAGCTCTTTCAGTTTCATGCATTCCTTTGAACCCCATTGCCTTGGCATGAAACAGCGTCCCCCAATGAGGGTATTTCTTTTCGAGATGATCCAGATAGATAATGGCCATCCGCCAATGGTGTTTTCGGATATAGCGATACGCGCGAGACAAGTCCTTGGCCGGATCGAGGGCTTGCGGCACAACCGGTTCCATTTCTTCCTGAAATGAAAATTGCATCTCTTCCTTTTCCAGCGCCGCGTTCCTGATTTCGGCTTTGACGAAATCGCCCAGCGAGACGACGGCGTTAATCGTGATGGTGTAACTGTCGTTCTTTTCAGAAAACGATTCATTTACCACATGAAATTGCAGCTCATTGGCCGCGAGGCAAAAGATTTCTCTTTGCTTGTCGCCGTAGTCTATGGGCAATCCTCCGCTGGCCAAAGTTTCAGCGGACCGGAGAACCGCCTTGTGCTGAGCACCAAAAAGCGCGAGGGCCCGTACTGTTTCCCGAGTGTCGCCGGGCCCCGCGCGATATGAAAAGGTGGTCACCGTCTGCATTCCCTGAAGATCGTTATCCGTCTCGGACAGCGCCACAGCCGGGTGTGAATGCAACAGCACCATGACCAGCAAAAGGATTTTAACAGTCGTTTGCAGTTTCATTTTTGGAGGGCCAACAGGTCCGTTTTTTATCCAAAGGGCTTCGCAGAGCGGAGATACCTTTTCGGAGCGGAGGGCTTTGACCGCATGCGACGCTTCTTGCCCAGATTATTTTACAGCCCATATTGACGGATGGGAACGGATGAACGGCGATCCTTCAGGAGTGGCCACATTTCACCAGCTTCTCCTGGGTCCCGTTATGATTAAAGGCGAGACTGAAGCTGCTGCCATTGTCATCCCATACCTGGCGGATGATCCATTCCTCCGCCTTTCCGGTTTCCGTTTCAACTTTGAGATGCACGCTGTATGAGCCCGTATTGACTTTATCGATGGTGGCCGGGTAGGGGTGTCCGTCGAGAGTTATCGTATTCGGTTCGGCGGCGAGGCTGATCTGAACGTTGCAATCGCCCTCCGCACGCTGCCATGTGCCGCTGATCTGGGTTGATATATTTTCCCCGTTGCCGCAGCCGATTAAAAGTGAAATCGTAAACAACAAGGCCGCTGTGAGTGTAACGCATGATATTTGGGGTGATCGCTGCATGAAAAGTCTCCTTTGTGGCGTTGATATGTTGCTTGTTGATTGACACGATACGTCGATATCAGAAGCGTCGGAGGTTTTTCCTGTAAACGCCGCCTATTTTTGGCCATCATCGAGTTTGGCGAGTTCTTTGAGAATACCCAAGGGGGATTGACCCATGGATAGCCTCTGAATGGCTTCCATCCGGTTTGCGTTGGTCTCGAACTTTTTTTGCATTCGCAGATGATAGGCATCCTTGAGCACTTCGATCAGTTTGTCGAAATCATAAGGCTTCTCGAGATATTTGAATGCACCGAGTTTGGTGCATTCCACGGCCGAGTCCACCGTGGCGTGCCCGGTCAGCATGATGATCTCAATGAATTTATGCTTCTGCTTGAGAATTTTGAGAACCTCTGCGCCATCGGTTCCCGGCATCTGCAGATCCACCACGGCCACATCAAAGCCCCCTTTACCGGCGGCTTCGATGGCGGCGTCGCCGTCGGTTGCCGTCGTTACGGTGAAGCCCTTGAGGGTCAGCCGGTCTGCAACAGCGGTCAAAAATTTGACTTCGTCATCGACCAAAAGAATGTTAATCGCGTTTTCTGGGTTCATGGCGTCCTCCACCCGTGAGGGTTAAAATTAATGTGACTTCTGACCTGCGCGTTTTTGACGGATTTTTTCGTTAGCGGCCTTGATGGTTTTGCTCAGCTCATCGATGTCGACCGATTTTGAGAGATAGGCAAAAGCGCCTAATTCCAAGCACGTTTTTTTATCGGCTTCCGATCCCTGGCTGGTTAAAACAATAACCTCGATCGCCGGGTTGGTCTTTTTCACGCGGCGCAATACTTCGATGCCATCGATCCCCGGCATTCTGAGGTCTAAAATCATGACATCCGGTTCGTCTTCCCGGGCCAATTCGAGAGCCGATTCACCATCATAGACCACGGCGGACTCCAGCTCACGCATCATCAATCGTTTGGACAGGGTTTGGACATATTTCTTTTCGTCGTCCACCAGTAAAATCTTCGATGGTGCGCCGAAATCCTGGCGGCGGTAAACATCGTTCTGGTAATATCCCGGGCCCACCTTGGTCTCAACCGATGTCACGCCCGGCACCTGGCCGGCGATCTCCTTGAGTTCTTCTTCCAGGCGATTCAGCATCAAAACATGCTTGTTAATGGTCAATGTAACGGCACCTGACCGGACGTCGATTCCTACGTTATGACCTTTCTTGACCAGCGCAATTTCCACGTGGGCGGCGATACTGAAGTCATCGGCAGCCTGTCTGGAACGCCTGGCAAGTGTGATGACGGAGGTGGCGATGTGTTTTTCAATTGTTTTGGCAATTTCATCCGGCGGTGTCTTGTCGGTCGGAAAGGCGATATCATAGAGGGAGGCATGCCACGGATCGCGGATGCCAAATAGATTATACATCCATGCGGCACGCTTCTCATCTTCCTGGTGGATGATTTTCAGCGCCTCGGGTTGGGTGACTTGGTGCTCGCGGGCGGCAGCCTCAATGCGCGAATTCATATCCGCAATCAGGCAGACCCGCAGCACATGATGGATATTGCGGGGGATAAGCTGAGCGGCAAACCCGCAAATGATCAAGTCGTCTTCAGAGAGGCATTTTGCCAGGGCCAGCCGAAGGTGCGCCAGCGAACGCTCACGTTCACGGGTCAATCGGTTGAATACCGATGTTTTATCGTCAAACACCCGCTCGATCCGATTCTCAGGTATATCGGAAAGGCGGCTGGCCTCGGCAACGATCTCCCGGTCGGTGATGAGCCGATAACCGGTTTGTGCACCGATTTCCTGGACGACCTGTTGCTCGTTGCAATAGCTGCCGCTGAATAGGGAAATGACGGGCATGGATAATTCCTCCTTTTAGGCTTCAACAAGTCGGCAAGCGGTCAACAGTGGGCAGTCCGCTTCCTGATCGTGTGCGTGAGCGGATTCATGGATGCCGATAATGGCTTTTTCCAATGTCGGGAAAAGATGGTCTTCACCGATTTTCGCCAGAAAGTGCGTGCGGTCGAACACTTCCAGGACTGACTCGTTGACCCCGCTCATCGATATGTCGATGCCATTGCTTCTGACCCGATCCACCAGCAAGGACAAGGTTTCCTCCCCCGATGAATCGATGTCGTTTATCCCGTTGGCAACGACGAGGATGTGGTTGAGGCCCTGCTTGCTGCGTATGATTTCGGTTATCGTGTCTTCCAGATAGCTGGCATTGGCAAAAAAGAGCGGACCATCGAAGCGCACCAGGGTCACATAAGGACATTCCTGAAGCCCATGGGTTGCCACACAGCGCAACTCCTCGTCCTCCGACCGTGACAAAAAAGCCACCTTGGGGCGCATGCTTTTGTAAAGAAAGACCATCAGGGAGAGCACGACACCGATCATAATTCCCTTGTCCAGGTGGGGGGCGAACACCATGGTGGCGACAAACGAAATGATGGAGATAGCCCCATCGTACCATTTGGCCTTCCAGGCGTGGATAAAACCGGACACGTTCAACAGACCGATGACGGCCATCATAATGACGGCAGCCAGCACGGATTGGGGAAGATGATAAAGCAAGGGGGTAAAAAATAAAAGGACAATCACGACCGCCAGACTGGTGAAGACGCTTGATAATCCAGTGACGGCCCGGGCCTGAAGATTGACCGCCGAGCGTGAGAATGAACCGGATGTGGGATAACTCTTACCGATCGCGCCGCAGATATTGCCCAAGCCTTGGCCGATGAGTTCCTGGTTGGGATCGAGCCGCTGCCCGGTTTTACCCGCCATGGCTTTGGCAATGGAAATCGCTTCCATGAAACCCAACAGCGAGATAATCGCCGCGAAAGGCAACAGATGCAGCATGACCCCAAGGTCGATCGGCGGTATGTCCAGCGACGGCAGGCCTTTGGGGATTACGCCGACCACGGCCCCGCCGCCCATCATCTTGAGGTTGTCGGTGTCCAGGGGTTCGTTGCCGACCTTGATCCGCCATGTACGTCCGTCGCTTTCCATGCCGGGCGGGGTTTCATCTTTTGGATAAAAGTGAAGGGCGCCATCGGCCTGGGGAACGCCGTCCAGCAGGGTTGCTCTGATTTGTTCCCGGCAGTCGTGGGCTTCCGCCTGCAGGCGTGAAATCTTCAGGTTGACCACCTCCACCATGTGTTCAATATCCAGAATGCTGATATCGTCGTGGCGCTCTTTAGCGTTGCTGGATGCTTCACCGAGACGGGCCCGCTCTTCGGCAAGTGGCGGCACCGCTGCGGAGGCCATGTTGAACTGTTCGATCAGGGTGTGAACCGCAGGGGATTCAATCGCTTCGATGCCGACGTTTTGGTCATGTTGGAAACCGGTTGCCCAGGAGATGGAGGTGGTGATGACCACGGCCACGAGAACATTGGGGATCCGGGGCGAAAGCCACTTGAGGCCGTACATGACGGCGAAGGCGAATATCCCCATCAACAGGGTCGGCCAGTGGGTGTAGTGGGTGGCCGCCTTGACGACGTGGATAATGGTTTCGTAATGGTGCGGCGCGGTGTCGACGTAAACGCCGAACATCTTGGACAACTGTGACGAGGCGATAATGATGGCGGCGGCGTTGGTAAAGCCGTTGACCACCGGGTGAGACAGAAAATTGACCACCAGCCCCAACCGCAGGATGCCCAGCGTCAATTGGAAAATGCCGACCATGAGGGCCAGCAGGATGGCATAGGCAATGTATCCCGGGCTGCCCGCGGTGGCCAGCGGCGCAAGGGAGGCCGCCGTCATCAGCGACACCACCGCCACGGGTCCGGTGGCCAGCTGGCGACTGGATCCGAATAGGGCGGCAACCATCGGCGGCAGAAAAGAAGCATAAAGCCCGTAGTAGGCTGGCAGTCCCGCGAGTTGGGCGTAGGCCATGGATTGAGGGATCAGAACCAGGGCCACGGTCAGGCCCGAAAGCGCGTCGAGTTGCAGAGATGCCTTGTCGTAATGTTTAAACCACGCCATGAACGGAAATACCTTTGCCAGCATGTGCCACTCCTATCCTTGTGTTTTTTTGCTGCTGAGATCTTTGCCCTGGTGCCGCCATTCGTTTCAGGTTGTTTTCATACAATCTTCCTCCGGATTATGGCCGGTTGCGCAGACTGTCCTCCTCGGCCGGCATTTCCGGTGCGCCCGGCTGCGCGGCAAGGCCTTCCATGGAGACCGGAACACCAATTTCCAGGCGATTCGCCTCACGGTCCGAATGGATGGAAACGCCGATCGATGCCGCCATGCGCTTGATGCGGTCATCGGGGAAGACGTCAAATTCCTTGGGACAAAAGCCATCAAAAAGGATCCGCCAGGTGGAGTTATTTTGGGATAGAATGGATAGTTCCAGTTTTGTCCCCGGGCCGGTATTCTGAAACGAACAGACCACCGCCTGATAGATGACGGCCTGGAGAATGAACGGGCAGGTCGTCGCCATGGGGGTAACCCCATCGATAGCGTGAAGGCTTATTTTCCCGGCGAAGGAGAGGTAGCCGGAAAGATTGCGGACCAGGTCCAGGATTTCCATCAGATCGACGGATACAACGGGGGTATCGACACTGTGGGAGAATCGATTCATCTGCCGGATGATGGTGAATCCCCGCTGAATTTCTTCGATGATACTTTCGGTGCTGCTGGTAAGCATATCCGGGTCGAGGGGGGTTCCCCCCCGGGCCATTTCCGACAAGTCGCCCAGCAACCCGGTCGTTTCCGAGATGATGGCCATGACGTTTTTCAACTCATGGGAAATCGAGGCGTTGACCTTGCCGAAAAAAGCCAGGCTGTCGTATCCAAACCACTCTTTCACGTTGTCCATCGGTACCCCCCCACCTTTAACATCATTTCCCGTTGCAGGAACATCCATGGCGTCGCTCCCTCCCGATCATCCGTCGGGATCGGAGGCTCCTGGCGGCCTATCGGTCAGGCGATTCAAGGTTTCAATCAGTTCTTCGATCTGCAATGGTTTGGGAAGATAGTTCTCCGCCTCGAGGGCCCCCGTCGTATAATCTGTTTTGGAGCCGTGGCCGGTCAGAAAAACGAACTTCATCCGCTCGTCCAGCAAGCCCAGTCTCCGCTTCAATTCAATACCGCCGATGCCCGGCATTTTGACATCGAGGATGGCCACATCAAAGCGGTGGCCCTGTTCGACCGTGTCCAGCGCCTTTTCACCGGAGAAAAAGACCTCCGCCTCTATTCCTCTTAAGGCCAAGCGTTTGGCCAGCATCAGCGCGAACTTCTGTTCATCATCTACCAGCAAGACCTTCATGATAGGATTTCCTTCTGGATATGGACGGGCAGCGTGACCACAAAGGTTGTCCCCTGGTCCGTTTTGCTCTGAACGGTAATGTTGCCATGAAGTTTCTGGACCAGGCCGTAGGTAATGGAGAGGCCGAGGCCGGTTCCCTGGCCTTCCTTTTTCGTGGTAAAAAACGGTTCGAAGACCTTGTTGAGGTGATCTTCTGAAATACCGCACCCATTGTCCTGGATGAACAGGCACACCTGTTCGGGCCCATCCATCTCCGCCCGGATATCCAGGAAGCACCCGTTGGCGATGGCCTGAAAGGCGTTGTTCACCAGGTTGAGGATGATCTGCTGCAGTTTTCCCCGATCGGTTTCGATCAGCGGGATGGTTTCTGGAATATCCACATGAATCTTGATATCGCGGTATTCGGCCTCTTTTTTGTGGAAATTGATCACATCGGCGACCATGTCCTTCAAATCGATGGGCTGGGTTTGAACGTCAAAATGACGGGAGAAACCCAGCAGCTGTCGGGTGATGGTGCCGCAACGGTCCACCGCATCGATTATCGAATCGATGTGTTCCACCAGATCCGGGTCATCCTTGTACTGCTGCTTGATGGTGAACAGGTCTTTCACGTAACCGGCGGTTTCATTGATCAAGGCCAGCGGATTGTTGATCTCATGGGCCACCCCGGCGGCCAGCTGCCCGATGGAAGCCAGCTGACTGTTTCGCTCCGCAGCGACCATGGTTTCCGCTTTTTGCCGGTCGGCCTGGAATATCTTGTTGACCATCACCGTGGAAGTGAGTGTGATCACCATGGCGATGATGACGGCACTGACGCCGAAAAACCAGTTGATATGGGATCGAAGGTCCAGCCACACTTTCATCATCCCGGCTTTTTGCTTGACCACCATGAGGATAAACGATGTCGGGGCAATGTTGGTGTCGATGAATGCGTAGCCGATAAGGATAGGCTGACCGTTTTTATCGACTGACATTTCGGCTTTTGTCCGATCGGCGTATGCCGGCAGGGGAATATTCATATGATGGGATTCCCCTTCGTAAAACTGGGAGGGGGTCTGGAGCAGACCCTCGCGATTGACCAGAAAAATATCCGCATGCTCCCCGGTCTTGTACGATGAGAGGGCCTGTATCAGTCGCTCGGTCTCCAGGGTCGCCCGCAGGACAAAGAACCGGCCGTCAGCGCGCACGGACTTGACGGCCACGACCATGTGGGGCACGTCGCGGTAGCCCGAAAAGGTTTCGCTGACACAGGCATTGTGCTGCTGACACTCCAAAAACCAGGGCTGGTTGCTGTAATCCTTGCCTTCCAGGTTGAAAGGGCCGGCATAGGTCACCTGGGTTCCGGTGTCCGCGATCACGCTCAGATCGGTCAGCCCGCCAAACCCCAATTTCAGATTCCGGAGCACCTCGGATAGGCGCCCGGGATTGGTCAGCCGGTCGTAGCCCATTTCATTGACCGTGAACGTCAGGGCATCCAGGCGCTCCTCCAGAAAGAACGTAACCGCGCGGCGGGCGTTAGAGGCCAGCCGCTCGGTACGCAGGAGGGATTCGGTATTGATGGATGTTTCGATCAGCTGGTAGTAGATCAGGGTCATGATGACCAGCGGCACAAGGGCGGTCGCCATCAGGATAAAAATCGTCATGCCCCAGGTTTGGCGATAATCCTGAAAAGTATAATAGGGACTCAGATGCTCGTCATCGTTGCGGTGAAACCGGGGCCATATGGCCTCCTGAAGCCGCTTCAGGGATTTCATCATGACGCGCCCTCTTTTATCAGGGCCACCATGGCGATCAATCGATCGATGTCCAGCGGTTTGTTGATAAAGGAATGCGCTCCGTGGGCCATGCACTGTTCCCGATCTTTTTCCGTTCCGTGACCGGTCAGAATAATGACTGCGGTTTCGGGGCGGCACTGCTTGATCCGCGTCAGCACCTCCGTGCCATAGATGTCGGGTAGTCGCAGGTCCAGGATAACCACGGGAAAAGGTTCTCCCTCAATTATTTCGATGGCTGTCCGGCCGTCATAACAGACTTTGCAGTTCAGATGGCGCAGCCCCAAGCGCTTGGCCAGCATATCGGCATAGCGCTGTTCGTCATCGACAATCAATAAGTCATAGTGTTTCATATTTCAACAATTATTTAGGTTGATTTGTTTTAAAACATAACTTATAGAAGGGATATAAATTATAAAGTTTAAATTGTAAACACTTTGTTGGCGAATTATAAAAATGAAACAACTATTTTTTCGGCTGAAGAAAGAACCTGTAAAAATGTGTGTCGCCAGTTAAATCGGGATAGGTAAAGGCATTTTGATTGAATCTTTTTAATATTTATAGAAATATCCAATTTTTTGACCCCGACGGTAGGGATTGAAACATGGCCGAAAATGCAAAACGCGTCCTCCTGGTCGATGATGAAGAAAAATTGCTCACTTCCATTGCCCGGCGAATGGAAGTGCTGGGGTTTGTGCCGTTCACGGCAACCAACGGCATGGCGGCAATTGACATTGCCAGGAAACATCCTATCGATCTGGCCATCGTCGATCTGCAAATGCCGGATATGGACGGACTGGTGACGATTACCAAACTGAAGGAAATCAAGCCTAACTTAAAAACCGTTCTGCTCACCGGGCATGGCAACGAGAAAGTCCGGCAGGCCACCGAATCACTCAACACATTTTATTTTGAAAAAGATGAGATGGGGGGGTTCTGGCGGTTTATCAAACAACTGAATACCGATGGCAGCGTCGTGGTCATTCGCCCGGCCGCAACATCACCGTCCGCGACGGCCACCCCGGCAAGCGGAAAGCAACCGTCCGACACATATCCGGCCAATGAAATCGAAATTCACCCCCATCAGGATTTTGTGCACACCGCCGAGCGGGCCGACGGACTTTCAACGGCGGCCCGTCGATCCATCGAGATGGAACGGCCGTGGATTGTCGGTGAAACCCAAGCCATGCAAGCGCTGCGCAAAGATATTGAACGTATGGCCTCGTTGGACTGTACGGTAACCCTGCGTGGAGAACCGGGCACCGGCAAGGAGTTGGCGGCGAGGGCCATCCATGCAGGTAGTATGCGCCGCCGTCACCGCTTTCTGGCCGTCAACTGCGCCAATTTCAGCAGCGAACAACTGGCCGGTCAGCTCTTTGGCTACCAGAGCGGCGATCTTTCCGAGGCGATCCGGAACCGCAACGGTATTTTCAGCAGCGGTCAGATGGGAACCCTTCTTTTCGACAAAGTTGAAAAAATGCCCCTTCCCATGCAGGA
This sequence comes from Desulfobacteraceae bacterium, assembly GCA_014237395.1. GTDB lineage: Bacteria > Desulfobacterota > Desulfobacteria > Desulfobacterales > UBA5852 > JABZFP01. The sequence goes on from JABZFP010000007.1 coordinate 244,789, forward strand.
TCAGCTGTTAAGCATTCTCGACATGGCCGACAGTCAACGGTCCCGGGGGCCTCAAGAAACAGGCATCGATATGCGGATTCTGGTGGCCACCGATACGGATCTGGCCGAGCGGGTCAGCAGGGGATCTTTTAATCAGGACCTCTACCATCGCCTCAACCTGTTTGAGCTGACCATCCCCCCTCTGCGTGAACGCAAGGATGACATTCATCCCCTGTGCCGGTATTTTTTCGACCAATACAGAAAAGAACTTGGCAAAACCGTGGCGTCGATTTCGCCGGAGGTCATCAAAATCCTGGTCGACTATGATTTTCCCGGAAATGTTCGTGAGTTGAAACACATTATCGAACGGGCGGTGATCCTGGTCGACGGCAAGACCATTGAACGGAAGCACCTGCCGGTAAGATTTCTGCAGGAGACGAAACCGGTTGGACCCCAGTTGCCCAAAGCGTTTGCAACACTGGCCGAACTGGAAAAACGGTATATCGTGGAAGTTCTTGAAGCCTCGAACGGGAACAAATCCAAGACAGCGGAAATTCTGGGCATCAGTCGCGCCGCCCTGTGGCGCAAATTGAAACAGATCAAGGCCGAACAATGCGATCAATGAGTCTTCCCGCACGCCTTGAAAAGCCGGTTTCGATCTTTTTGGGTGCTCTGCAAGGCAGACCGTTCGGGGTCTCAGGCAAATGATTCCCAAATAGGTGCTACCGAGGGCCCGGCCCGGGCCATGCGCCTGTATAAAAACGGATAATTCCCTAATATTTAAACCGTATCTGACGACCCCGAGCGCCTTCTTGTTGTACGCCATCAATATGGGAAATATTTTACCCATATTCTCCGAAATGATTACTTAAAAATCGATTCCCACCTCGCGTATCAATTTTATAACATTTTAAAATAATTGATATATTTTGTAATTAGAGTTTGTGGCACGGTGCTTGCTGATAAGATGGGTCACAGTATTTGGATGTTCATTCATGTTCACTTGTGATTCAAATCGGAGGAAGATCAGCATGCGGAAATGGATTGTTTTGACAGCGGTATTTTTATGCCTGGCAGTTGCCGGGCCGGCTCAGGCCACCCAATTGAAAATTGATAACTCAGGGTCACTGTGGGGATCTTTAATAGATATCACGGTCGGCAACACCATACATGATAGTGTTGGAGCCGGTCGTTTTCATACCAAAGTAATCACTGACGATGGAAAGTTGCTCGTTGACACTTTTTCCTATTGTGTCGACATCAATCAGTCATTCAGTTGGAATACCCCTTTTTCTTTCGAGAATACCCCAATGGACCATAATTATCTGTTGGCGGCTTGGCGGGTTTACAACTACGACCCTTTCATTGGTGTCAATAAATTTATTGATTACGATAATGATAATGACCGCAGCATGGTCGCCCAAGCGCTTCAGCTGGCTGTGTGGGACGCTGTGTATGGATCGATATCTGTCGGCGATGCGAATGATGATGGGCTGGTTGCTTTATACAAAAAAATGATTGAATTGGATGTTATAAATAGCAGTTTCACAGGGTCCGGGTTCATGCTGGCTATATCTGAGGGAAGCCAGGACCAGCTTGTGGCAGCACCGGTTCCCGAACCGGCCACCATGCTCCTGATGGGCATTGGCCTGCTGGGGCTGGGGGTTGTGGGGCGCAAGCGGATCAAATAGCGTTTCCCATAGGATAAAAACGAAAAGCGGAGGCCCTTTTTCCAAGGTTCCTCCGCTTTTTTTATTGAAAGGGGCCGTCGACCTTAATGCGGGGCATGCTCCGACGAACGCAGCTTGCGATGTTGGGCTTTCAGTTTGCGGATGGCCCGGGGAAGCTGGCGGGCGCGGAGTTCCAATTCGCTGATGTTATCCTTGAGACTATCGATTTTTTCCTGGATGGATTCATCCATGGTTTTTTCGGCCTGGTAAAGGGACAGGGTGAAACTGAGCCGGTTGATCTGTTCTTCGGTGGCGGCTTTTTCGGCCTTCTTTTCCTCGGTTTCCCGGCGAATTTGCAAAATTTGTTTCTGGAGGTCGGTGATCACCTTCTTGGGTTTGGGCATAGACAGTGCAACTCCTTTCCGGTGCGCCGATGATGGGTGCCGGACGGCGATTTGGGCCGTGATGGCAAAATCGGGCATGTAGATAATATCATAAGTGATAAAACTATACATGCCGGACGTGGTTGTCAATGTTGGGAAGGGGCGTTTTGGGGAAGGGGGCTTTGACCGAAGGCTAAGGCTCCTGCGTGCTGGCGACATAAAAATCATCGATGATGCCCTTTTCCTTCAGGCTGCTGCCATAGGCACGGGCCGTGTCCTTGTCCGGGAAATGATCGATGCGGACCTGGTACCAGATTTTGTCATCACCATGCGCTTTGATCACATAGGCGTCGATGGCCTGTTTTTTGAGACTTGCCAGATAGCGTTCCGCATGTTCGGGTTTGAGATAGGCCGCGACCTGCAGGGTGTAGGGCATGGGCGGGGGAGGGGTTACCACGGGGGGCGGGGCAATCGCTTGTGGTGCTGGTTCCGGCACCGGCGAAGGGGTCAGGTACCCCACCGTGTTGATCAGGAAAGCGGTGGCCAGAACACCCAGCCCGGCAATCAGGCTCCATGTCATGGCACGGCGCAGTCCCGGCGAACGGCGCAGGCGGTCGAGAACCGCCGCCTGCAGTTGCTTCCGGTCCTGGTTGACGCGGCGGGCGGCATTTCCCAGGCGGTCGATGAGGGCCTCTCGGCCGATGTCCTCCCCATCGTGAACGATTGTTTTCGCTATCCGGTCGCTGACCGGGTAGCTGCCGGTGGGGGGCACGAATCCGGATGACATCCGTTCCAGGGTTTCTTCGTCGAGAGGGCCTAAAATTTTCCGGGCCCGCGCCAGCAGGTCGGCGTTGCGCTCCGATGGTAAAATCCAGCGTAAACAGGCCGCAATGCCGCAGCGCAGTTCCTCCCAGGAAGGTTGCTGGGCGGCGGCCTGTAAATAGACGGGCAGGGCCCATTCGTCGGAGCGCCCTTCCCGGATAAAAACTCCCGAAAGGTCAACCGCCATGGCCGAAGACGGGGACAGGGGAGAGGTCATGGCACGGCGGTAGGTCTGCAGCGCGGGAAAATCGGTGCGCTTCGCAAGCAGGTAAAGGCGAGCCAGCGTGGTCTGGATCGTCATGTTCGCGGCGTGGGTCTCGCCGATCCGTGCGGCAAGATCCTGATGCTGCGGTGTCAAGCCGCCCTGGTATTCCCTTGTCTGGAGCCAGCTTTCGGCGATTTCCTGGTCGGTCGGGTAGCGGGTGAGATAGTGTTCCATAAATTGGTCGGCGACGGCATCTTTGTCGGTCTGGGCCGCATACAGGCGCACCATACGGGAGACCAGGGATTGGAGGCCCTGGCGGCGGGCACCCGGCGACATCAGGAAACTGTCATACAGGGCCAGCGCTTTGCGATAGGCCTTCTCGGCGCGGTCGGGGTCCCCATTGCGCTCCCAGACGCCGGCCTCATGCAAGACGGGGGGAATCAACTGCAGGGCCAGCTGGACGGCCAGCCATCCGCTTGCCATAAAAAACAGGACAAACGAAACCGCCAACACCAGCAGCGGGGTTGTCAACCCGCTGGCATTGTCCAGCAGCGAGAGCAGCCAGAGGCTGAGGGGTACGGACAGCGCCGCTGCGGCCCAGATTCGGAATGCGATATGTTTTAGCGATTGAATGGCCACGATTGGTCTCATGTTGCAGGCATCCCCGGGCGGTTTCTGGCACGGGATGCCGGTTTTAATTGTTGATCGGCAGATCTTCCTCGATGATGCCTTCTGTCGTTGGCGGCGGCGAAGCCGGATGCTCGGGCCCCGGGTTCAGCAAAATCCCTGCCGGTTGTCCTTCAACAACGTTGCCATTGGCCGTCTGATCTTCGGTCAAGGCCACCTCGATGGTTTCCCGTGACAGGTCGTCCGGCGGCCGGCCGGTTTGCGGGTCAATGATTTCCATGTGAATGTCTTCGGGAATCGCGAATTCGCGGGTTGGTTCCCCTTCCATGGCCTGTTTCATGAAGTGCGTCCAGATGGGAGCCGCACCGCGTCCGCCGGTAATGCCGACGCCGTTTTTGTCGCGCAAGGGGCGCTCCTTGTCAAAGCCGACCCAGACCGAGGTGCAAAGGGTCGGTGTAAACCCGGTGAACCAAGCGTCCTTGAAGCTGTTGGTGGTGCCGGTCTTGCCGGCCGCCGGCAAGGTGAATCCCAACCGGCGGACCACCGCGCCCGAGCCGCGATCCAGGACGCCCCGCATCATGTCCACGATCTGGTAGCTCAAATCGGGTTCCAGGACCCGTTGTCCGCTGACAAGATGTTCCTCCAGAATGCGACCCTGGGTGTCTTCGACCCGCAGAATCCAGAAGGGTTCGTGACGGATGCCGCCGGTGGCAAAGGTGGCGAAAGCGCTGGCCATTTCAAGCGGACTGACACCTGATGTGCCCAACGCCAGGGAGTAGACGGGCCGCAGCGGACTTTGAATCCCGCAGCGCCGGGCCGTGGCGATGACCGCTTCGGGTCCGGTGCGTTCGATGAGTTGGGCGGCAATGGTGTTGACCGAATCCATCAAGCCTTTCTTAAGAACGATGGGGCCGTGGAAGGTTCGGCTGAAATTGCGGGGCTGCCAATCGGCGGCACCGCGAACGGTGATGGTCATGGGACGATCCACCATGACCGTGGCCGGGGAAAATCCAAGCGTTTCCAGTGCGGTATAATAGGTAAAGGGTTTGAACCCGGAGCCGGCCTGCCGGTTGTTCTGGATGGCGCGATTGTAGGTGGTTTCGGTATAGCCGCGGCCTCCCACCAGCGCTTTGACGGCGCCGGATTTAGCCTCGACGGCCACCAGCGCGCCCTGGGGGTGTTGCGCTTCCGCCGCGGTGTCTTCCGGTGCCCTGCCGGTCATGGCCGCCAGACTTTCGAGGCCTTCGTCCATGGCCTCTTCGGCCCAGGTCTGCAGCTGGGGATCGATGGTGGTCGCCACCTTGAGGCCGCCATGATGAACCGCGTCCGTGCCATAGCGATCTTCGAGATGCCGGATGACCATGTCGAGAAAATAGCCGCCGGTGCGCGCTTTGCGTGTGCTGGCAGCCAACACGATGGGGGTCTGGAACGCTTCGTCGGCCTGGGCGCGGGTGATATGCCCGGTTGCCACCATGCGCGCCAGGACGATGCGCTGCCGTGTCTTGGCGCGCCCCAGATGCCGGTAAGGGTTGTAGCGCGTGGGGGATTTGGGCAGGCCGGCCAGCATGGCGGCTTCGGCCAGATTGATCTCGGATGCAGTTTTGCCGAAAAAACTCCGGGCGGCCTGTTCGATCCCATGGGCCTGGGGACCGAAGGCAATCTGGTTGATGTACGCTTCCAGGATGTCTTCCTTGCCGTAGCGGGATTCGATCTGAAGCGCCACCAGCAGTTCGCGGAATTTGCGCATATAGCTGCGTTCGAAAGAGAAGAAAAGATTTTTGGCCAGCTGCTGGGTGATCGTGGAGGCGCCCTGGATTTTGCCCGGTTGGAACAGGGTGATCCAGAGCGCTTTCAGTGTACGCAGTTTATCGATGCCGTGGTGGCCCCAGAAGCGGTGATCTTCGGTGGCAATGACCGCATTGATGAAGTCCTGGGAAACCCGTTTGATGGGAATGGCCTCGCGGCCGCCGATGACCATGAGGCGCTCGCCTGTCACCGCAAAGATTTCGGTGGGCGGTGTTTCGATGATGCGGCCCAGCGGATCGGGAACCCGGGGCAGATCCTGCACGACGACAAACAACAGGCCCACCAGGCCTAAAACTGCCAGGCCGCCGGCAATCAATCCAACATAAAAAGTGGTTCGCAGAAAACGGATCATTCCGATAGTGCCAACACGTTACAGTCTAAAAGGTGATCGGGTTTTCAAATGTTTCGCCCTCCAGCACCGCCCGTATGCGGGCCACGGCCCAGTCCCGTCCCTGGAAGAGGATCACCCGCGTCTGGGTGGGCTCCTCCAATTCAAATCCCAGCTCGATATACCCCGAGAGCACCTCGTCGGAAATGGCCACGCGGGAAACCCGCCCGGGCGACTTCAATAAATTTTCCGGCCAGGGGACGCCCTGGCGGCGGACATCCTCGGAAACGGACTCCAGGGCTCGGAAAAAGCGGTCGGCGGTATAAATGCGGTTGGCAAACTGGGGCAGGTTCTCCAGCCGGTCGATACGCGGGGTTTCTCCGTGTTCCATGCGGGCCAGCATATCGGCGGATACGGTCAACTGCTGGAGAACGCGGTTGTCTTTGTTGAGGAAGTAAATGCTGAACCCGCTGGCGCCGGGTTCGAAAAAGGCGCGATCCCACTCATTTTTACTGACAATGCGCACCAACGTATAGGGGGACAGCAATTCCGCGGCGAGTTCCGGCGGCAGTTCATTGTAGAGATGGCGAAAATGATCCGCCGAGATGATCAGTTCGATGCCGCGGGAAAGGGCCTGGGCGATCTGCGTGAAGTTTTGGGCGTCTCTTGCTTCGCGTTGAACGGCCTGCTTGTCCGTGACGATCTTTTCAAGGACCTGGCGGGCATCCTCGGTGCGATGCCCCTTTTCCCAAATGGCGCCGGATTCAGGCCGGAAGGGGTTGGTGGTCACGAGGTAGCGCCCGACCAGGTGCTCGGCCCAATCGAAGCGCAACTCGGCGATGAGCCCCAGGCTGAGCAGCAGCACCAGGACAATGGGTCGCAGGGCCACCATGCCTTTCAGCCAGTCGCCGATGGTCTGTGGATGGGACCAGGCATTCATTGGTCAGCGATAAAAAATCGACAAGGTGATATTCCAGGCGTTCTCCGATCCCTGGGATTCGGACTGCAGGATGTTCAGGACTTCGATGTCCGGATGGTCATTCAGCCAGTGGTTTACCTTGTCGGAGAGATTGGTGATGATCGACTCGAAGCGTTCGGAGGGAATGTGGCCTCCATCGTAGAAGATCTTGACCTGCATCGGTTTCATGGTGCCCTATCCTGTTTTGGGTGGTTTTGTACGGCGTTTGAGCTGAAGTCGCGCCACCATAATTAACACAGCCAGCATCAGAATAAAATACCCCGGCAGGTAAAGAAAGGACTGTTCGAAAACCAGCGCCTCCAGGTCTTTGTCGCCAACCGCGGCAAGAATGGACGGGTGTCGGCGGAGAAAAGCCAACAGCAACGCATAGAGCAGCCCCGCCATGCCATACGCCAGGTTATAGGACAGGCCCTTGAAACTCAGGACCGTGGCCCGCTGCTCCGAAGCCGTGATCTGGTTCAGGTAGCGGCTGGAGAAAAAGTTCGTGAACATCATGACGGCGGAGAGCATGGCCAGGGGCAGGAGCCCGACGTAGGGCCAGAAAAACGTAATGCCGGTCAGGCCCATGGCGGCCATCGCGGCAATAGTGAAGAAATTGGACGTGGGCGTGAAGCGGGCATCCATTCTTTCGGCAATCTTGGGGATCACGATTCCCATCAGGGCCAAGCCCGACCCGATCAGGCCGAAGGAGGCCTCCGGGTAGTGGATGGCGCGCAGGTATTGACTGTTCAAGGTGATCACCACCCGGATCACGTGGTCGAACAGCAGGCCGGCCAGGATGATGCACAGTGCCATGGGGGTTTGCAGAATCCAACGCCCGGCACGCCATGTCATCCGGAACGTCTGCCGGATCATGGAGACGGGTTCGCCTGCCGCGGTTTTGGCCGGGGTTTCGTCCAAAGCGATGTCTTCCATCCCCAGCGTCTGCACCAAAGCGCCGATGGCCATGGCCAGGGTCAGAAAGAGCGGAAAGCGCAGGGTGGTTTCCGGCGCAAACCGCAGGGCCAGTCCCAGGCCGTCCATGAGGCGGTTGAGCAGATCCGGGTCATACACCGCCGCTCCGACACTCATGGCGATAACGTAGCCCATGGATTGGTAGCGGATTTGTCTTTCGAGCACCCGTCCCCAGTCTTCGGGGCGTCCATCGCGTTTCAAGGCGTCGTAGGCCAGGGCTTCATCCGCGCCGCTGGCGGCCGCCTCGGCCATACCGCTCAGGACCCGGTTCACCAGAAAAATGGCGAACAGCAGCTGCCCGCCGCCCCGGGGCGCCAGGCACAGGAGGGCGATTTCGGCAATCATCAGCACGCCGGCCACCACCAGTAAATTGCGGCGGCCGATAAGGTCCGCCAGGGCGCCGGAAGGGACTTCCAGCAGGACAATGGTGGCCGCCCAGGCGGCGTTCAGCAGGGCGAATTGTTCCAGCGTCAGCCCGAAATCAAGAAAGAGCACCGCAAAGACCGGATAGTAGAAACGGGCGTTGAAGCACACCCGAAAGGCGATGAAACGGCGCACATTGGGGATGGCAAAAGGCGATGGCGGTGTTGTGTCGCTCATGGGTGCGAAGCTGCTGCCTCCGTTGATCAAGACGCCCTTAACGTGGGGTACCGGTGTGTGGTGTCAGCGCCCGGTCGATCCGTTGTCGTTAAATCGGCGGACGGTCTTCCGATAGGCGTCGGGATCGGTGGCCCCCTCGGTGGAAATGAGCAGGATGTGTGATTCCGGTCCCAGTCCCAACTGCTTTCGCCCGTCCTGAGTGGTCTCCGATTGCATCATGTGGCACAGACAGCCGGTGGAGACCGCGCCGCATTCGCCGGCTTCGATGGGCGGGTCCGGTGGGTGGGGAAAGGCCAGACGCCGCATACCGGCTTCGGCCAGATCGTCCCGGGCACTGGCAAATGCATCGGCGTAGCGGCGCAGGATTTCCCAGCCCGGCCGCGTGGGTTCGCCGCAGGCCAGCCCGGCCATGCGGGTGGCCAGTTCCCCCTTCACGGGAATGATTTCCCGCCCGCCCGCCCGCATGGAGCGGTAATAGCAATCGGCGGCCGCCGCTTCGATAACCACCAGCCGCGGCCGCTGATCCGCGAAATGCTCGACAAGATAGGCCTGAAGTGACGCCGCGAGGGCGCCGACGCCGCACGGCACGAACAGGTGGGTGGGGAGCGTGTCGCCCATCTGCGCGAGCGCTTCGTCCAAAAGCGTCAGATAGCCCTGCATGATCCGCTCCGGGATGGCCTCGTATCCTTCCCAGGCCGTATCCTGGATAAGGAAATGCCCCTGGTCGTCGGCCTGCCGGGCCGCGCGTCGCACGGCGTCGTCATAGTTGCCGTCGATGACGATCGCTTGGCCGCCAAAGGTGCGAATGGCGTCCAGGCGAGCGGTTATCGTACCGCGGGGCAGCAGCACCTTGCTGCGGCAGCCGAGTTGGGCCGCCATCCAGGCCACGGCTGCGCCGTGGTTGCCGTCCGAGGCTGTCACGAGGGTAATCGCGGCGATGGCCTTGCGAATGCGGGGCTGGCTGAAAGCGGTGAAGTCCAGTGGCGGGGGCATGTCGAGATGGTCCGCCAAGGTGGTGCATACCGCGTAGGAGGCGCCCAGGCCTTTGAAGGCGTTGAGGTCGAAGCGTTTGGATTCGTCCTTGATCCAGATCCGGCCAACCCCCAGCGTGCGTGCCAATTGATCGAGGGCGATCAAGGGCGTGGGCCGGTAGGTCGGCAGCGTGTGATGAAAGCGACGGATGTGCTGAACGGTTTCCGGGGCTGCAAAGGCTGTATGCGGGGCGTCCGGGGAAGGCTGCCGCGCGCGCAGGTTATCGAAAAGATTTAAGAGGATGGTCGCCATGGGTCAGGCCGCCGCCGGCGATGCGGCAAGGGGGGGCGGATCTTCGGCCCAGAGACGGCACAACGTCAGAATGACCTGGGGGCTTTTGGCCAGCGCAATCACCGGGATCCATTCTTTGCGGCTGTGGAACAGCAGGCCGCCGGCGAACAGATTGGGGGTCGGCAATCCCATGAAACAGAGGTGGGCACCGTCGGTGCCGCCCCGGATGGCCTTGTTGATGACGGGTATGCCGGCGGCCTCGATGGCGGCTTGGCCTTTACGGGCGACGTCGGGATGGCGCGCCAGGACTTCGTGCATGTTGCGGTATTGCTCGCTGACCCGGAGGTCGATGGTCAGGCCGGGGGTGGCCGTTTCAAAGCTGGCGCTCATCTGCTGCAGCAGTTTTTCGCGCCGGCGGTTGCGTGCGGCATCGAAGTCCCGCAGAATCATTTCAACCGTGGCCTGGCTTTCATTGCCGGAGAGCGACGTAACGTGAAAAAAGCCCTCACGGCCTTCGGTGTGTTCAGGGGCTTCGGCCGCCGGCAGACCGGCGATGAAACGTGCCGCCAGCGTGCCGGCATTCACCATGCGGTTCTTGGCGTAGCCCGGATGCACGTTCATACCGTGAAAGGTCAAAACGGCTTTCAGGGCATGGAAGCATTCCGTTTCCAGCTCCCCCATTTCACCGCCGTCGATGGTGTAGCCGATATCGCCCAACTTGGCGCGCTGGATGAAGGCGGTCCCCTGACTGATTTCTTCATCCGGGGTAAAGACGATACGTAATTCCGGATGCGGCCAGTCCTTAAAATGCTGGAGGGCCTCCAGCGCGGTCATGATGGCCGCCAGGCCAGCTTTGTCATCCGCTCCCAGCAGGGTGCGGCCGGCCGCGGTGATGATGTCGGAACCGGTGAATTTCAGCAGTTCAGGCGATTCCGCCGGCGTGAGACGCAGGTCCGGATCGTCGGGAAAGTGGATCGGGCCGCCGTCGTATGACCGGTGCACCACCGGCCGGACATGGGCACCCGAAACCGAGGGGGACGTGTCCAGGTGGGCGCAGAATGTCAATGACAGCGACGATTTGGCGTGACGGCCGGGCAGGACGGCGTAGACATAGCCGTAGGCATCGTGTTCGATGTCCAGCAGACCCAGTTGTTTCAGCTCGTCGGCCAGCAGGGCGCCTAAGGCCAGTTGGCCTTCTGATGACGGGTGTCGGCCGGATTCAGGATCGGCCGTGGAATCCAGTGCCACATAGCGCAGGAACCGTTCCACCGCACGGGGCTGCAGATAGTCGATAAGGTTTTCGGGGGGCATGGTCGCCTGATGGGCTTCAGCGGTCATTTTCTATGGGCGCAGGAGATTTTTGACATAGGAATTTTCAAGGCTTGCGGCATCGATTTGCCATTCGCCCCCCGGCGATTGATGCCCCTGCAGCCGCCCTTCTTTCAACCAGCGGACGACACCGGCTTCGGTCAGGTAGGTCATGGCGCTGAATTCGGACAGGGAATACGCCGCAGATTTCCGGATGGTTTGGGCGGGCTTTTTGGCTTTGGCCGGGGGCGACGGGGTGTCACCGGTATTTAGGGCGCTTGCCGGGATCATCCATCGGCCGGACTGTTTTTCACCCCTGATCTTGTTTTCGCGGAGCAGTTTGGTGACCTGCGCAACGGTCATACCGGATCGCGATGCAAACTCCTTGGTGGTGAGAAGGGTGTCTTTGGGTTCCATGGGGGGGTCCTTTCGGTAATGTCCAAGAATAACGACGGACAGCCCTCTTTGGGGTGGGGATCGACGGGCGTTGTCCTGACCCTGCCTGACGACGACCATACTAAACTTGAACCCTTTCGTAAAGGTTCCCTGGCCGGCAACCCGCAGCTGGCGACAGGCCCTTTGGGGGGAGCCCACCCTCTTTCGCCGTCTACCGCAACGTCGACAATGCCGTGTTCCAATACAAATATATAGATAAAACCTTTTTACGAGCAGGCTTTGCATCAATATTAACGATTTGATTCACGATTCTCATTTTACTATGTAACCAACTTAAATCGCATTGAATTCCCCTTTTTCAGCAAGGATATATGAAGCAAGATACCGATATGATGAAGACGTTGACATGGCGCATCCCACATCGCGCGGACGGTATCTGGCTTTGCCGTGGCCTTCGATGGGGGCTGGCCCTGGTGTTCCTCTATGCGGGCCTCATCAAATTAGTGGACCCCACTTCTTTTGCGGTTATCATCGCGGCCTATGGTCTGGTGCCGGAAAGCTTGTTGATGCCGATCGCGGTGATTTTGCCGACCCTTGAAGTCCTGGCCGCCATTGGGCTGATGGTTGATCTGCGCGGCAGTCTGACCCTGATGGCCGTCCTGATGGCGATTTTTATCGCGGTCCTGGGCTATGGTCTGTGGATGGGGCTGGATGTGGATTGTGGTTGTTTCGGCCCCGAAGACCCGGAAGGGAAAGCCTTCGCGGGCATGCGCGCGGCGCTTTATCGGGATTTCGTGCTCACGGGCGGCATTCTGCTGCTGTATGGCTGGCGACATCGGTTCCGTATCGCGCCGGTCAGGGTTTATTTATCAGGATTCAAAAATAAGGAGGAAACGCATGACCCGGTTTAATCGGTTGGTTGTAAGTCTGGTGCTCATCATCGGGATGGTCGGGGGTGGTTTGGGAACGGCGATCGCCAAGGACAAATTTGAAGCGGAAGTGGACAAGGAAAGTGCTGCCGTCAAAGTGGTGCGCGAGGTTCAGCGGGGCGGCTACGACGTAGTGACCACCGACGAACTCAAAAAGTGGATTGACAGTGGCAAGGCGATGGTCATCGTTGACACGATGCCGCTTGATGCCAGCTATAAAAAACAGCATGTGCCCGGTGCCGTGCAGTTCCTTTTCCCTATTCCGGACATGGAGACATGGGATGTCAAGGAGACCGACGGTAAATCATTGGACGACTACACCGCCTTGCTTGGGCCGGACAAGGACAAAACCATTGTGGTCTATTGCGGTTTCGTAAAATGTACCCGCAGCCACAACGGGGCGGCCTGGGCGCGCAAACTGGGGTACAAGCATGTTTATCGCTACACCGGTGGGATCTATGCCTGGCGGGGTGCCGGGTATCCGATTGAAAAGGCCGATTAGCGGATGGCCGTGGATTTGCGGATGGATGGCGCGGCCGACCCCATTTTTCCCGGCGCAACATCTTATATAAAAAGGAAAGCGTGGACGTAAAAACGGATGGACGCTGAATCGAAACATGATCGACTCCTGGACTGCATAGCGCATCGGGCTGAAAATTTATTCTTGACCCGGCAGCTGCAATGCGCCGAAGCGGTGATGGTGGTGCTGAACCAGGGGCTGGGTGGCGATTTGCCGCGGGAACTTGCCGTGCGCCTGGCATCGGCCCTGCCGGAAGGGCTGGGCCGACGCGGCTGTCTGTGCGGGGCGTTGAATGGCGGTGCCCTGGCATTGGGGCTTTTTTTAGGGCGCAATGGCCCCGGTTATGGCAACGGGGCCAGCGTTCGCAAAGCGGTGGGCGATTTGCACGACCAGTTCAAAACCGCTTTCAAGGCCACCTGCTGCCGTGTTTTGACCAAATCGATGGTTTACGGTTCAGATCATCATTTTCGTCACTGTGCCCGTATGACCGGCCAGGCCGCACGCATGGCCGCTGGTATAGTGCTTGACCACAAACCCGAATTGGTGGAAAGTGCGGACTGGGCCTATCTGCAGCAGCAAGATCGTCGTGTGACGGCCGAAGTTAAAAAACTAATCGGGTTTTTCGGGCGGTAATCCCTTTTAAATCCGGTTGTGTGCGATGCGGTCCAGGAGCACGACGACCGCTGCAACCCTGTCCACTGTGAAAACCAAAGGTGGTGGCGTGGCGTTTAAGCTATTTCAGAAACACACTCTGATGAGTCTTTCCAAGACCTGCGGCTGAGCGGCCAAAATCGACCCGGTCGGGCTCGGCGATCTTCTCAGGCAACTCCCGCAAGTTTCAGACCCCAATTTGCTGGTGGGTTTCAACACTAGCGACGATGCGGGCGTGTATCGCCTGACGGACGAGATAGCGTTGGTGAGCACGGCCGATTTTATTACCCCGCCGGTCAATGATCCTTTTGTTTACGGCCAGATTGCCGCGGCCAACGCCATCAGCGATGTCTATGCCATGGGGGGGCGCCCGATCACTTGCTTGAACCTGGTGGCCTTCCCCTCCGGGAAGCTGCCCCCCGAAGTGCTGCACCGGATCGTGGCCGGCGCCGTGGACAAGATCACCGAGGCGGGAGCGGTGCTTATCGGTGGCCACACGATCGAAGACGATGAGCCCAAATTCGGTCTGGCCGTCAATGGCATCGTGCACCCGGACAAATTCTGGACCAACGCCGGCGCGCGGCCCGGGGATGTCCTGGTGCTGACCAAGCCCATCGGCAGTGGCGTTATTTTCAACGCCAATATTAAAAACTGGGTGTCGGAGGAAGCCCTGGCCGAATGTATTGCGCACCTTACGGCCTTGAACCGCGTGGCGTGCGAAACCATGCAGCGCTTTGACATTCACGCTGTTACGGATGTGACGGGTTTCGGTCTGGCCGGACACAGCTATGAAGTGGCCCGGGCCTCCGGTGTCCTGCTGACGATCAACATGGATCGCCTGCCGGTGATGCGCGAGGCCCTGGAGATGTATCGCCGAGGCGTCAATACGGGCGTCAATCCCCACAATCGGCGCATGGTGGCAGATTTTCTGCAAATGGCGGGCGACTGGCCGACCTGGCAGCAGGAAATTTTGTATGACCCCCAGACCAGTGGCGGCCTTCTGGCGGCGGTGGCCCCGGAAGAAGCGGATGCGCTGGTGGATGCCCTGCGTGCCGCGGGACTGGAGCATACCTGCCGGATTGGTGAAGCCATGCCGTTGGCGGAAGAGACCATGTTGTTGCGGATTGTTTAACCGCCTGCGGCCCTTCCGGTTCATTATCCCATGGCTGGCAATGCCCGATAGCCTTATCTAGTGCCCATCCATAAATGTCCAATTTGCCCGATATCGGCGTTGCGCGAAAAATTGAATCCTCGGAATATCACCCATATGCCTGCGGTTAAATTTTTCGTGCGCCTTGATCTCAACCAAATTTGACTAATTTTGGATGAACACTACCTAAGATCGAAGCGTTCTGTGGCAACGGGCGCTACTCGGGTTGCTCTCCCATGCATGACCATCCAAGCATTCCCCCGGAAGCTGACCGGCGAAACCCTATCGGCCTCGATAATCGATGGCGTTGAATGACAAGACACCTGTTTTTATGGGGGCTAGGGCGCGCCGACCACCTTGGGTGCTGGCGCGTCTCACGCCTTGCCATCCGGGCGCATGGCCAATTTGGCATGATCCACTATTTACGACCATCACCCTTAGTTTTTACTTGACCACGTATCGCATTTAAAATATGTAGTGATCATCAAAAAAAAAATAGTATTCAGGAGACTCGATACGATGGGAATTCAGGAACGCAAGGAGCGGGAGAAGGAGCGGCGCCGACAGCAGATTATGGTGGCGGCCAAGCGCGTTTTTTCCGAGAAAGGCTTTAACAAGGCCACCATGGAGGATATTGCCCACGAGGCTGAATTAAGCCCGGGAACCCTCTATTTATACTTCAAAAACAAAGAGGAACTCTATGCCTCCCTGTCTCTGCGGATTCTACAGTACCTTCTGATTCGGGTCGAGCATGTGGATACCGAGGATGTCCCCACGCCGGAAGAGAAGGTCAAATCGTTGATGAACGCCATGTATGACGTCTACGAATTCGACCCGCTCATTATCATCAATATGTTTCATCTGCAATCCAGTGAAACGCTGAAAAATCTTTCGCCCGAACTCATGTCTGAAATTAAGACCCTTTCCCAGAAATCCATCGGGGCGATTGCCAAAATATTTGAGCAGGGCATCAAGGCCGGCACATTCGTCGATCATCATCCGGTGGCGCTGGCCGACATCTTCTGGTCGCTTTTTTCCGGTGTTGTGCTCTGGGAGGCCAGCAAAAAGATTATTGACGACCAGAAAGACTATCTCAAGAAGACCCTGGAGGTCGCATTCGAGATTTTTTATCGCGGCCTGCTCAAGGAACGCCCCTGATTCCACGCCGTTTGCTTACCTTCCGTAATGTCCGTATCGCCGTTTTTTAAAACAGGCGCGCGATTTCATCCACTTCAAATTCCGGCCAGCTAACGCGCTCCCCGTTGTGATGGGCCCTGACCCCCTGACCGGGAGCGCTGACGTCGCCGATCCAGGCCACGGGAATGCCTTCCGCCTCAATGGTCGCCATCAAGGCCTCGGCCGTATTGGGGCGGCAGACGATCAACAGGCTCCCGGAACCGATCAATCCAAGGGGGTCAACATCCAGCAGCCGACAGACCCTGTCGGTCACGGGCAGGACGGGAATGCGCTCCAGATGGATGTCAAGCTGGTGGCCACCGGCGCAACTCAGTTCATAGATGGCGGCGGCAATGCCGCCTTCGGTAACGTCATGCATGGCAGTGACGTTGGTCATGCGGCGTGCGACCGCCGCTTCCGGCAGGATGCTGATCTGATCCACCAGACGCCGACAGTCCTCCAATTCGGCGGCCGTCAATCCCAGGGCAAGCAGGCGGTCGGCAAACGCATTGGCGATAATGGCGGTTCCCTCGACAGCGACCCCCTTGGTCAACAGCACGCGATCTCCCGGACGCATATTCCGCTTGTCGATCAGATCCTGGCGCGCCATGGCGGCGCCCAGGGTGCCCATCACAACCGGGCGCTGAACCGCATCGGTGATTTCGGTGTGGCCGCCGCAGAGGGTGATGCCCCAATGGCGGCAAGCCGCATTGATATCGGTCATGACCTCAAAAACAGCGGAGGGCGTCGTGTCGGGCGGAAACAGAAGGGTTGTCATCAGCCATTGGGGGATGGCACCCGAGGTGGCGATGTCATTGGCGTTGATCAATACGGAATAGGTGCCGATTTGGTCGGTGACGAAGGTAATGGGATCGGATGTGACCACCAGCGTGTCATGATGTGCGATGTCGATGGCAGCGGTATCCTCCCCGATGCCCGGTTTAATGAGGAAGCGACGCTCGTCATGCTGCAGGTGTCCGAAGAATTCCTCCAGCAGATCGTTGGGGAATTTGCCGTTGGGAAGGGGGCGGCCGCAGCGTACGATCCTTTCGATTTCCGATAAGGATGTGACCCGGAAGTCACACGCGATTTCACCCTCCGGGTCCGTGTGCCCTTCGTCCAGAAGGGCCGTGAGCGCACCGGCCTGCCTGCCGGCGTCGATGTCGAAATGGAAATCGCCCACCACCAGGACCGTCTGCGGGTCCACTTGAAAGCGTTCGGCCGCCAGCAGGACACCCGCCGGATGCGGTTTCGGCTGCACCGGATCGTCCCGGGTAATGACCACGTCGAAATCGTCGATGGACAAGCGTGAAAACTGTTTCAGGGCAATCAGCACGGATGCACGGCTGTTGCGTGTCAGGATGCCGATGGGCAGCTGGCGCGCCTGCAGGAAACGAACAAGGGCATCGACGCCGCCGTTGGGGCGCGAGCGCCGGGCGGCTTCCAACTCCATGGCGTGAAGGACGGCGTTCGCTTCGGCCTGCCGGGCATCGTCCCGCATGCTTCGGATAAATTCCAGAATGGGCTGGTCCGGGGGGCAGCCGATGGATTGCTTGACGGCCCGAAAGTCGATGGCGCCCGGCTGTGTCAGGGTGCCATCGAAATCGAAGAGGACGGCGTTGACCGTATATGCGTGCATGGTGTGCCTGCTGCTTCCCGCGGTGACCGTTGCGTCGATTGGATTGATAACCGGTTTGCGCTGTCTATGGGCATTTAACCCGAGGCGAAGGCTTTTTTTAGTGATGACCGAAGCGTCTGTCAAGCGGTTTCCAGTCGTGGTCGTGCTCAATGGGGCTGGATAACGTCCGGGTCGTACGTTTGCGTGGCCAGATAGTCATCGAGACGCTGTTCGCGGCGAATCAGTTCCACCGTGCCATCGGTTCGCAGCAGGAGCTCCTTGGGCTGAAGACGGCCGTTGTAATTGAACCCCATGGCGTGACCGTGGGCGCCGGTATCGTGAATTACCAGCAGATCCTTTTCTTCAATAGCCGGGAGAGAGCGCTGAACCGCGAATTTGTCATTGTTCTCGCACAAGGCGCCGACCACGTCCACCACCTTGGCGGGGGTTCCATTGTTCCGGCCGGGCACTGTGATGTGATGATAGGCGCCATACATGGCAGGCCGCATCAAGGCCGACATGCAGGCATCGACACCGACATATTCACGGTAGATGGATTTGTGATTGATGGCCCGGGTGACGAGAACCCCGTGAGGGCCGGTCATGAAACGACCGCATTCCATGGACAGGCCGGGCTGGTAGCCGTTGACCGATTGAAAAGCCCGGAAAAGGCCCTCGATATCTTCGGCCAAGGCCTTCAGGTTAAAGATCCCCTGATCCGGTTGGTAGGGAATTCCGATACCGCCGCCGATGTTGACGAATTCGAACTGAATACCGGTGCTGCGGCCGACCCAGGCCGCGATATCCAGAATCATACGGGTGGTTTCGACGATGTTGCGGTAGCTCAATTCATTGGAGGCCACCATGGTGTGGAGGCCGAAGCGATGGGCGCCTTTTTTGATGGCCATCTGGTAGGCCGGGACAACCTGGTCGTGACTGAGGCCGTACTTGGACTCCACCGGGTTGCCGATGATGGCATTGCCGGTGCGGCGGGGGCCGGGATTGTAGCGAAACGAGATGAGTTCCGGGAAGGGCGACAATTTTTCCACCAGTGAGATATCGTCAAGATTGATGATGCTGCCGCCTTCCGCCCGGGCCGCGGCAAATTCCTCCGGCGTCGTGTTGTTGGACGTGAACATGATGTCTTCGCCCCGTCCACCGGCCATCCGGGACAGGACCAGCTCGGGGATGGAACTGCAGTCGAACCCGAACCCCATGTCTTGCATGATTTCCAATATGCGCAGATTGGGCAGCGCTTTGACGGCGTAATATTCGCGAAAGGGCTGGATTTTTTCGAAGGCCTCGATCAGCCTTCGTCCGGTTTCCCGGATGCCGGCTTCGTCATAGATGTGAAACGGCGTATCAAAGTGGTCGGCGATTTGACTCAGGACAGGGTGCAGGCGTTTCTGGAAAGCGGGGGACATGGGCATGGTGTCATACCTTTCTTTTCATATCATGTGCATCAGCCGTTTTGCTCGAGGCAACGGCATCATTTGTTATCGGCGGTCGTTCCCTTGATGGATGACCGAGACGGATCAGGTTGTTTCGCCGATCGGAATGTTGGCGGTTTCCTTGATCGTGGAGAGCACGATGTGTGTGCCGGTGCGGTGGATCCCATCGATGCGGCCGATATCTTCCTGCAGCAGGTGATCCAGTTCGTCTGCATCGGCAACGCGGAGTTTGACCAGAAACCGATCCGGACCGGCGATAAAGTGAATTTCCTGGATGGCTGAAATCTGTGAAAGGGCTTGGCCCACCGGGGTCCGGCAGGCGAGGTCGCGGATCTCGACAAACACGAACACCACCAGTGGGCGATTGAAGCGCCGGGGGTTCAGCCGGACTTCATACCCATCGATATAGCCCTGGCTTTCCAGTTTGCGGATGCGTTCCAGAACCGCGGAGGGGGCCATGTTGACCTGGCGCGCCACCTCGACATTGGGGATGCGGGCTTTGCGTTGCAGAATTCCTAAAATTTTATAGCCGATATCATCAATCATTCCAATTTCCAGTTGTTTTTAAGACTGATATTCATAATATTGGGATTTGTCAAGAATATTATACTAATAAATGACAACATATAAGAATAATTGTTGCAGCACGTTGCGGCTTCGTGTATCCATTGAATGGATTGCGATTTTAAACAAGGGTGGTATGGTGCACATGCTTTGCACTTCACCCAAATCCCGCCGGCGGGGTCGGCCCCGGTCCGGCCAGCAGTGGGGCCTTCCCATATGAGCAAGCAGGCCTGGCGTATTCTCCTGGTCTACCCCCCTTTCCTGGAGGAACGCATCCATGAAGATGATATCCGATCCATGCCCATCGGTCTTTTCAATGTGGCGGCGGTTCTCAAGGACGCCGGCTACGAGGTGGCCCTGCTCAATCTCAATGAAGGCCAATTTCCGCCGGCCCAGGTGACCGGCCTGATCGAGCAGTTCCGGCCGGATGTTGTCGGGTTTTCGATCCTGAATGCCAACCGCTGGGGCGGTATCGATCTGGCGCGCCGGGTCAAAGCACTGGATGCCCGGATTTTTACCGTGTTCGGCGGGGTCGGTGCCAGTTATCTCTGGCAGCATTTTTTAACGCACTTTGACGCCATCGATTATATCGTTATCGGCGAGGGTGAGCACGCCTTTCGCGACCTGGTCCGTTCGCTTGAAACAACGGCCGGCGCGGATGTCGATCGCATCGGCGGTATCGCCTTTCGCCGGGAGGGGCGACCGGCGAGGACGGCCTGCGGGCCGTTCATACCGGATTTGGACCGGTTGCCGGATCCGACGCATCATTTTACGTATCATCACCTGTCGCTGACGCGCGGATGTCCGGCCAACTGTCGTTTCTGCGGATCGCCCGGTTTCTGGGGCCGCCAGGTCCGATTCCACTCGCCGGGTTATTTTGTGGACCAGATCGAACGGCTGGCTTCCCGGGGCGTGTCCTTTTTTCATTTTTCGGACGACACCTTCACTTTGCGTAAAAAGACGGTGCTTGCGGTTTGCCGCGACATCATCCACCGTCGGCTCGATATCCGCTGGGCCGCCATTTCACGCGTGGACACGGTGGACGACGACATCCTGCGTTGGATGCGTAGGGCAGGGTGCATTCAGATCAGCTACGGTGTTGAAAGCGCCAACAGCGATGTCCGCCGCTATCTGGATAAACGGATACGGCTGCAAGACGTGAAGGCGGCCTTCGCGGCGACGCGCCGCTGCGGCATTTTGCCACGGGCCTATTTTATCTACGGGTGCCCCGGCGATAGCCCCGCAACCATGCAGGAGACGCTGGATCTATTGGCGGAGATCAAACCGCTGGGGGCGATTTTCTACATCTTGGCTATTTTCCCGGGCACCCGGCTCTACGAGGCCTATTTGGAGCGCACCGGGAAGACGGATGATATCTGGCTGGCTGCGATGGAGGATATCCTCTATTTTGAGACCGATCCGGCCATGAACGGGGAGACTGTCCGGGAATATGGCCGCATGCTGCGGGATGGTTTTCACCGCATGCTGCCGGGGTTTGCGGCCGATATCGATCTGGTGGAGGATCCGGATTTATTTCCGCTGCACGCTGATTTTCTTTCGCGGCTGGCCATGACCTTTCACCAGGGGGATTGGTCCCATATCGACGTGATTCCGGAAAAGAAAAAAACAGCGGAGGCCCTTTATCGGCGGGCGCTGCGATTCAGCCCCGATGCCCGCGCTTTTCTGGGGCTGGGGATGCTCTGTCAGCATCGCCGTGATTTTGCGGCAGCCGCCGATATTCTGGGGCAGGGACTGGATTACCACCCCCGGGATGAGGCCCTGCAGACCTGCCTGGCGGTCAACGCCATGCAACAGGGCGCCTATGATGAGGCCCTGCGGCGGTTGCAGCAACTGGATGAAACCCCCCAGGTTCGGGAATGGATCGCCCGCTGCCGTCAGGCTTCGGGAAGCTGAACCGGGCGGGGCAGGAACAAAGCGGCCCTGGCCCGAGTTGTCCGGTTGGATGAGGACCGCCGATGGTTCGTCAGGAATAACGTGATGGCTCTTCAAGAAAACATTTCACTGCGGCCCTATAACACCTTCGGCGTGGATGCCAGGGCGCGCTATTTTTTTTCGGTCACGACACCGCAGCGCCTGATGCCGGCTGTCGAAGAGGCTCCCGGCGGATCGCCGCTTTTTGTGCTGGGCGGCGGCAGCAACGTGCTCTTCACCCGTGATTTCGAGGGGCTTGTCCTGAAAAATGATATCATAGGGCAGGTGGTCATTGAAGACGGCCCGGACATGGTCCGGGTGCGGGCCGGGGGCGGTGAGGATTGGCATGCGTTTGTAAAATGGTGTCTGCAGCATCGGTTTTACGGGCTGGAAAATCTGTCCCTCATCCCGGGCACGGTGGGGGCGGCGCCTGTCCAGAACATCGGGGCCTACGGGGTCGAAGTCGGCGAACGCATCGAGGCGGTGGAGGCCATTGATTTAGAGAGCGGGGAGAGCTGCTGTTTCCCGGCCGGCGCCTGTGACTTTGCCTACCGCAGCAGTATGTTCAAGCATCGCTGCCGGAACCGCTTTTTCATCACAGCGGTCACCTTTCGGCTTGATCGAACAGCGCGGCTGGTCACGTCCTATGCCGATGTCCGGCAGGCCCTGGCGGATCGCCCCGCGGCCGCGGTTACCCCGCAGGAACTCAGTGAGACGATTTGTGCGATCCGCCGGCGCAAACTGCCTGATCCGAAAGAGGTCGCCAATGCCGGCAGTTTCTTCAAAAACCCGATCGTCACCCGGGCACGCTACCGTGAATTGGCCGATCGTTTTCCGGGGTTGCCGGCCTATCCGGTCGACGACCAGCAGGTCAAAATTGCTGCCGGCTGGATGATCGACCACTGCGGCTGGAAGGGCCGGCGCGTCGGCGCCTGCGGGGTCTATCCCCGCCAGGCCCTGGTGCTGGTCAACTATGGCGGGGCCACCGGAGGGGACATCCTGGCGCTGGCCGAAGCCGTGCAGGCGTCTGTTGCCAAGGTTTTCGATATCCGGTTGGAACCCGAACCCCTCATTCTCTGATGCGGCCGTGTTATTTGGGATCCGGCACCATCCACAAGCGGTGGTTGTACGATTTGACTTGTGGCCCGGTGATGCCCATTATGGATGAAAAATGGCTGCCGGATGTTGACGCTTCACATTGATTGAAAAAGGAGAAACGTGATGATTAGTGATAAAATGAATGCCGCCTTGAACAGCCAGGTGACAAAGGAAATGTACTCCGCCTATCTTTACATGGCCATGTCTTCCTACAGCAATTCCATCGGGCTGAAAGGGTTCGCCAACTGGTTCATGGTGCAGTTTCACGAAGAAATGTTCCACGCCATGAAGCTCTACGAGTACATTCACAGCCAGTCCGGGGCGGTTGCGTTGAAAGCCATCGATGAACCGCCGGCGGCTTTCGAAGGCCCCTTGGACATGATGACCAAAACCCTTGCGCATGAACAGATGGTGACCCGCTCCATCAACGAGCTCATGGACATCGCCATCAGCGAAAAGGACCATGCCACCCGGATTTTTCTTCAATGGTACGTGACCGAACAGGTGGAAGAAGAGGAAAACGACAACGACATCATCGATCAGCTGAAATTGATCAAAGACAACCCCCAAGGGCTGATGATGCTGGATCGTGAGCTGGCCCAACGCGCGGCAACGGTACCCCTTGATTTTAGCAAGGGCGTTTCCGCGAGCGAGGGGTAGCGGCACCCGCTATTCCGTTTGGTTATCGAAAGCGCTTTTCCCGGCGGCCGGAGCGTGCCACTAAACCGGCCGCCGTCGTTCCACTTCTTTCCCCATCGGGCCATCCTTGCCCGGGCAACGCATCGTTTGCCTTCCCCCAACACCCCGCCAAGTGTATGCGAATCATGAATGCCACCCTCGTTAATTGCACCGCAGAAAAGGTTGGCGACCAGTGTGCTGACCCATCCGAATAGGACTGTCTTCACGTCAATGCGGCATATATGCCGCAATTTGCGCTAAATCATGTAAAGTCTAAAAGTCTAACAGTGTCAGGACGTTTGGAAGGTTTGCCGATAGATGCGGCAAATTTGTCGCTATCATTATTTGCAGGGTTGACGATAAAATTAATAATCAAAATGAATACAGATAGTTATAGATATTAAAATTGGGCATGATCGTTGCTATGTGTTGTGTTCACGAACCATGCATTCAGCGAAAGGGCAACGCACATGCTCAATATTCTTATCATCGATTCGCTTCCCGTCCAAAATCCCTCCATTGGCCGGATGCTGCGGGCTTGGGGGCATCTGGTGGCAAGGGCGTCGACCTGCTCGGAAGCCCTTGTCAGCGAAACAGCCCGTTGTTGGCATCTCGTTTTTATCAGTCTTAAAAACTTGTCGTCGGAAGGGCTGGAATGGATTTCCCACATACGCCAATCGTGGCCCGATGCCTTGCTGATTGTTCTGGGGGACATGGATCGCCCGACCCTGGAGCGCCAGGTCCGGTCCCACGGGGTGGATTTTTACCTGCTGAAAACCAGCGATCTATCCCGTTTGAAAATCCTTGTGCGGCATTTCGAGAAACAGTTTGCCAACGATACGCGTTCATCACGGACGTCTCGGGTCCGGTAGATGGACGACTGGAATAACCACCCCATAAGAAAGGAAACAAGATGAAAACAGTCGCAAAGAAAATGATGGCAATGGTTGTATTTTTGTTCTGTGCCGCATTCCTGGTGGGATGTGCGGGCAGTTTCGGCACCTGGGATGAGCAATGGTACAGTGCCCATCCCACGACGCAGCAGGAGGTGATCGCTCACTGGGGTGCACCCAACAAGGTGATTGCGCATGACGACGGCACGCAGGAAATGGTTTACGAGCGGAAAATCCCACCCAGCGATGCCAAATCCTTCTTTGTCTACCAGGTCAAAGATGGCCAGGTGATCAAGCAGTACTGGAAAGAATTCTAATGAACGCTCCTGCCTCCGGTCGATCCTCGGGTCGGCCGGAAGCCATTTCCGATATCGATTGCCACCCCGCTATCCTCTCTGCTCATACATCAAAAATGATTGCCATCCCTCGGAATCCTGATTATGGTTGCCGCATAACAGGATTTTTGACCCCCTATCGTTCCGCAGGCGGCGCGGATATGGCGGCGTTTTTGCCTGTCGGAAGTGGATGCTAAAACGGGCGCCCCCGCTATTTTACAAGTGTTTACATTCCCACCGGAAGTCCTTCGGAGAGTCATAATCGCATGTACCAGGAAACGGTCCACCAGGCCCAAAGCCTCATTTTGATAGTGGATGCCCAGCAGCGTATTGCCTATCTCAACCCCTGGGGCGAGCAGCGTTTGGGGATTCCGCCGGGGGGGGCGTTCGACCCCGGCATTGCCGAATTCTTCACTTCTCCGGGGTTCTCATGGCCCATCCCTTCAAGCGCCGGCTGGGAGAAAATGATCGCGCGGCCCGGGGATCATGGCCCCATTGTAAGCCGTCATCGCGCTTCGGACGGATCGATCTGCTGGCTCTCGTGGACCGCAAGCGAATGGATGGATGCGGGCGGGCAACGTGTGGGGACGATTGTTTTGGGCACGGATGTGACGCATTATCATCACGACGACGTCGCCGGATTTCAGGAAGCGCATGATACGGCCCGCCGTCTGCCGCCGGAGGGCAAGGAAAGCTGGTATCGCACCCTGTTTGAAAATACCGGGACGGCCATGGTCATCCTCGAAGAAGATCTGACGATCCACAGCTTCAATGCCGAGTTTGTTCGTTTGACCGGCATCCCGGCCGAGGAATTGCAGAAGAAACGGATTTTCCGGGAACTGGTGCGCGATGAAGATTTTGACCGACTGGTCGCGTATCACAAGCTGCGCTGCCAGGAAAACGGCCAGGCCCCCACAGAATACGAGGGGCAGATTGTGACGCGTCAGGGCGAGCAAAAGTTGGTCGCGCTGAAGGTGGATATTATTCCGGACACCCGTTTAACCATTGCTTCACTGCTCGATATTTCACGACGCAAACATGCGGAAAACGCTTACCGTGAAAGCCAGCAGCGTTTGAAGCGCCTGTTGGACAACATGCCGGGCATGGCTTACAGCATCGAAGCCGATGACCACAAGACCATTTCCATGGTCAGCCAGGGCGCCCAGGCCTTTACCGGTTTTAATGCGGAAACCCTGGTGGGCAGGAAATTCGAAGACCATTTTGACAAGGACATTCATCCGGAGGACGCCAAAACCGTCAGGGAAACGGTGGCCGCGGCCCTTGAAACCGGGCAGCCTTTCGAATCGGTCTTCCGTCTTCGCATGGCTTCCGGGGACTACAAATGGGTCCGGAATCGAGGGGTCGGGGTCTATGACGACCAGGGTGAGTTGCTGCGGCTGGAAGGTTTGGTCACCGATATCGACGCCAGCAAACAGGCCGAGCTGGAACTCAACAAGGAAAACCAGCGTCTACGGTCCAGCATCAAGGATCGCTTCCGCTTCGGCCGCATTCTTGGCCGCAGTGAGCCCATGCAACAGGTCTATGAAATGATTCTCAGGGCCGCCGCCGCCCATGCCAATGTCATCATTTACGGAGAGTCGGGCACCGGCAAGGAGCTCGTATCGCGGGCCATCCACGATCTCAGTGACCGCCGGGAGCAGGCCTTTGTCCCTGTCAACTGTGGCGCTATTCCGGAAAGTTTGCTGGAAAGCGAGTTTTTCGGGTACAAAAAGGGTGCCTTTACGGGGGCTGACCGCGATAAAAGTGGTTTCCTGGATCTGGCCCATGGCGGCACGCTTTTTCTGGATGAAATCGGTGAGATCGGTCCGGCCATGCAGGTCAAATTATTGCGTGCCATCGAGGGCGGGGGCTACACGCCGGTGGGGGGCAAGCAGACCCGCAAGACGGATATCCGCATCGTTGCGGCGACCAACCGCGACACCCTGCAGATGGTGCGGGACGGCCAGATGCGTGAAGATTTCTACTACCGTGTCCACATTATCCCCGTTCATTTGCCGCCGCTACGGGATCGGCGTTCGGACATCCCGCTGCTCGTCGAACATTTTTTACTTTCCTATGGCGATGAAGGCCGCCAGCTTTATCCCTTGTCCGGGCACGTGATGGAGCAGCTTACCCGCTACCACTGGCCGGGCAACGTGCGCGAACTGCAGAATGTGCTGCACCGCTATGTCACGCTGGGGCGATTGGTTCTGGAGGATGTCGGGGGCGGTGCGTCGAAGCAGAACACGGGGACGACAGTGGCGGGGCCCCCGGGCAGCGGCGATCGTCTGGCAGATGCCGTGGGGCGGTTCGAGAAGGAATTTCTTCTGGGACAGTTGCAAGAACAGCGCTGGCATGTCAGTCGTACCGCCGCGGCGCTGGGGGTCAACCGCCGGACCCTGCAGCGCAAGATGAAGCGCTACGGCCTCTATTGAGGCCTTCCCGGAGTGTGGCGCGCCTTGCCAATGACCGGGATCAGAACCATATTGGACAACAGGGTTCCATATCGCTTACCCGGGTTTCCGGCCTGCGCGCAAACGCCGGCGGCCGGAGGAGGAAGACACCATGACGCAAAAAATCTTGATTGCCTTGGACGATTCGGAAAACGCGCTGCGGGCCGTAAGCTATGTCGCAGCGAACTTTCAGAACCACGCGGCGGTAACGCTGTTCAGTGTTCTTTCGGATACGGCCAGTTTGTGTGACATGAACAGCCCGGAATTGACACCGCTTTTCAAGGCCCAGCAATCCAGTTTCTGTCAACTGGAAGATAAAAAACGCAGCCTGGTCAACGCGGCCTGTGAAAAAGGGAAACAGATTCTTTGCGATGCCGGATGGGATCCGGCCTATATCACGCTAAAGGCGCAACCCAAGCGCAAGGGCATCGCCCGGGATATCATCCAGGAGGCATCCCAGGGCTACGACCTGATCGTGATCGGAAAGCACGGGGTGAGCGGCATTCGTGACTTTTTCCTGGGGAGCATCCCCCAGAAAGTGCTTCAGCTGGCTAAAGAGGTTTCGGTCCTGATCATCAATTAGGGTGATCCGCCGCGAAGTCTATTCTCCCGGATCGGCATCTTTCCGCGGGGGGGGGGGCGCGCCTGCCACCGATACGCTTGCGCGGTGATCGCCGGCTGGCACGGCTTTCATCATGCCGACACCGCAGCGGGTGCTGACGGCACGGTCGGCGTTCGGCACCACAAGCAGAAAAGGGAATGTCATGTTCAGCATCAAAGAAGTCCTTGCCATGGAAGTTGCCCCGGCCTTGGGGTGTACCGAACCGGTGGCCATTGCCCTTGGAGCGGCGGCGGCCGCCGCCCTGCTCAAGGACACGGTGACCCGCATCGACGTGGCCGTCGATCCGAACATCTATAAAAACGGACTGGCGGTATCGATTCCAGGCACGGACGGGCTTTGCGGGCTGGACGCCGCCGCCGCCATCGGCGCCGTGGCCGGGAACCCGGATCTGCGCCTGGAAGTGCTCGACCCCGTCGATGAGAACGCCGTCGCCGCCGCCCAGCAGCTTATTCGTGACGGCGGCGTCAATGTGCATCTGCTGCAGGACCGCCAGGGACTTTATATCCATACCACGGTCACAAACGGTCACGATAAGGCCGAAAGCATCATCCAGGACAGTCATGACAATATCGTTACCATCCGGCTGAATGACCGCGACCTGGTGGACCACCCGCTCCTTCGTGTGGAGGACGGCCCGGCCGGACATACCCGGTCCGATGTGGAAGCCTGGCTCAAAACGCAATCGCTCAAAGACCTGCTGGCCATGGTGGATGACCTGGACGATGACGATTTTGCGTTTCTGCAGGAGGGGGTTGAGCAGAATATGCGACTGGCGGAATACGGTCTCAAATTCGGCCCGGGCCTGAATGTGGGCATGACCCTGGAGCGGCTGGTGCGGCAGCGATTGTTATGCAAAGACATGATCATGGCCGCCCGCATCCTGGCTTCGGCGGCTGCGGATGCCCGCATGGCGGGTATCAAACTGCCGGCCATGAGCTCTGCGGGCAGCGGCAACCATGGGTTGACCGCCATCCTGCCGATCCGGGCCGTTAAAGATTATGTGGAATGCGAGGAGAAGGTCTTTCTGGAGGCGATCGCCCTCAGTCATATCCTGACAGCCTATGTTAAAACCCACACGGGAAGGCTTTCGGCGGTCTGCGGATGCTCGATTGCGGCCGGCGCCGGAGCGACTGCCGGTGTGACCTACCTTCTGGGCGGGCACTTGAAGCATATTGCTGGCGCCATTACCAACCTGACGGAGGACCTGGCCGGTGTCATCTGCGACGGTGCCAAAGCCGGCTGCTCTCTCAAACTGGCCACGGCCGCCGGGGCCGCGGTGCAGGCGGCCCTCTTTGCCCTGCAGGGGGTCAATGTGCTGGCGACGGACGGTATCATTGGCCATTCTCCGGAGCAGACCATGCAAAATATCGGCACCCTCAGCACCCAAGGCATGATGGAGACCGACCGCACGATTCTCAAGATCATGCTGGAAAAGAAATTTCAGCACGTCTAACGGCATTTCCTGACCGGGCAATTCCGGTCCCCGAGGCGTCTTCCGATGCGGATACCAGCCCTTCTGGAGCAGTGGCTTCTTAAGCGGGTGGACCAGTGGGCGGCCCGCCGCTCCCAACGTCGCCCGCCGTTGGCGCAGCTGGCGGCCGCGCGTATCGTGGCACACCGGGGTGTCTACGACAACCGTAATATATTTGAGAACACCATGCCGGCCTTCGAGCGGTTTCGGGAGGCGGGGGGCTGGGGAATTGAATTGGATGTCCGCTGGACACGCGATGGCGTACCGGTCGTTTCCCATGACCCGGACGGGCAGCGCCTGTTCGGTGTCACGCGTCCCATTGCCGATATGGATCGGGCGGCCCTAAAGCGGTCGCTCCCGCTGGTGCCGACACTGGCCGCGGTGATTGACCGCTTCGGCGGCCGGATGCACCTGATGGTGGAGATCAAGCCCGAAAGCGGCCCTGGCCTGGCGCGCCAGCGGGAGATGCTGCAGCAGCATTTCGCCACCCTTTCTCCCGGCCGGGATTTTCATCTGCTCAGCCTGGATCCCGACTTTCTGCGCCGGCTCAATTTTTCTCCGCCGCATGCCTGTATCCCGATCGCCCAGATAAATCTCCGCGAGGTGAACCGTTTCGCCCACGCCAATGCCTGGGGCGGAATTGCCGGCCATTATGCCCTGATCCGGCGTCGCCGCATCGATACCCTGCACCGCCGCGGCTGTCAGGTCGGCACCGGCTACATCAATTCCCGCAAGAGTTTTTACCGGGAGCTGGCCCGGGGCGTGGACTGGTTTTTTTCCGACCGGGCTCTGGCGCTTCAGGAAATCATCGCCTGCGAGGTGCCTAGCGACAGGCAGGTCGATCCCCCATCATGATGTCAACCGGCAACCGTTGCCGGCTCCCAGCAGTCATTGGATGGTTTTGGGGGGTGAGGGGATTACGTCGATGGCGGCCGCTTTGAGGGGCGATCTGGTCCGGCGTGTTCTTCAGCGCGCCAGAGCAGGATAGCGCCCACGATAAACAGCAGCAGCACCGAAGCGATACTGATGCGCGTGGCCAGGTCGGCGATGCCCGCCGCGGCTTCGGGGGCAGGGGTGCGTTTCAGAAGGATGTGCCGGGCCGCCAGGCCGACGGTTCCCATCAGGGCCGGGCCGATGATGGCGGCAAATTTGCCCATCATGTTATAGAGACCGAAGAATTCCGCCGAACGGCCGGCCGGGATGAGGCGGGCATAGTAGGAACGGCTCAGGGCCTGGATACCGCCCTGCACCAGCCCCACCGCCAGGGCGATGCCGAAAAATTCCCAGCGGTGCTGCATGAAGGTTCCCCAGATTGTAATCAGCATGTAGACGCCGATGGCCAGAAAGAGGCTGCGCTTGACGCCCCAATACTGCCCCAAGCGGCCAAAAAGAAGCGCCGCCGGAAATCCAACGAATTGCACCATCAGAAGGGCCGTTATCAGGTCCGGTGCGGCGAATCCGAGGGACAAGCCGTAGTCCACCGCCATGCGGATAATGGTGTCCACCCCGTCGATATAAAACCAGTAGGCCAGCAGGAAAAGAAACAGGGGTTTACGATCCCGGGCATGCCGCAGGGTGGTCAGGATCTGGCGCCAGGCCTGGCCTACGGAATTTCCGACTGAGGGTGACGGGAGAACGATGGGTTCGGGAACCCAGTAAAATGTCGCCAGGCTGAACCCGCCCCACCACACGGCCACGGTTAAAAAAGACCATTGCACCGCGGCAGTGCTGTCGGCCAGCCCAAACCAGTGCGGTTGCAGTGTCATGGCCACATTGACCACGAAAAGAAGCCCTCCTCCGAGGTAGCCGGCGGCATAGCCGAAGGCCGATACGCGATCCAGGCTGTCCGGCCCGGCCACTGTCGGCAGGAGCGCATCATAGAAAATCATGGCCCCTGAAAAGCCGATGAGGCCGGCGCTGTAGCACAGGATGGCGCCCATCCATTGCCCCTGGGGCAGCCAGAAGAAGGTCGCCGTAGCGGCAACGCCCAGTAAGGTGAAACTTGCCAGAAAGCGCTTGCGCGTGCCGCCGCGGTCGGCAACGGCACCCAGAACCGGCGCAAAAGCCGCCACCAGGAGGCCGGCGACGGCATTGCCATAGCCCAGGCGTGCGGTGCTGATGTTGACGTCGACGCCGACACTCCAGAATTGCTTGAAGAATACCGGGAAGAAGCCGGCCATGACGGTGGTGGCAAAGGCGGAGTTCGCCCAGTCATACAGGGCCCAGCCCCAGACGGCTTTGCGATCTTGGGTTGCCGGCATGGCGATGTCCTGGCTGTAGTGGTCACACCCTCACGGCGTCCGTTTTTTACCACCGATCTCAGCGGTCGGTTACGGTTTGTCGCGTGTGGGGATGGGACCGGGTTGGGGGCTGATGTCAATAACCGATAATCCGCCTGGCGCGAGTTTCGCGAGGGGGCGGGTGCCGCTGATCCGGAAAGTGATCGATATGCCATAAGCCGGCCGCGGGGAGTTTGTCAACCAGCCATGCCGGTTGCTTTTATGGGCTGCGGAAGATAATCTATTGGCCATCCATAGATGGCCAATTGGCTGACCCGCCGAAAGCGGATCAATATCGGCGTTGGGCGAAAAATGGATTCCGCGGAATATCATCGATATGTCTGTGGTCACATTTTTCGTGGGTCGTGATCTCAACCAAATTTGCCTATTTCTGGATGGACAATAGGCGGCACCACTTGTCCAGACCCTTTTTTGCATCCATGTACCCATGCTGATAAATTTTCGTAAATATCGATCTGTCCTCCTGATCCTGTTGGCCCTGCTATTGGTCGCGGTCGGAGCCTCCGGCCTCTATGGATGGCATCTGTACCATGAGGTCGAACAGCGGTTTTCCGGCCGCCGCTGGAGCATCCCGTCACAGATTTTTTCCGATGCCTTGCTGCTCTACCCCGGCATGCGCATCCATCGGCCCTCG
Organism: Desulfobacteraceae bacterium; assembly: GCA_014237395.1. Taxonomy (GTDB): domain Bacteria; phylum Desulfobacterota; class Desulfobacteria; order Desulfobacterales; family UBA5852; genus JABZFP01. The sequence continues at coordinate 276,584 of JABZFP010000007.1, forward strand.
TTTTCCAATAAACTCCATCGTCTGGGCTATCGACCCGTCAAGCATGTGCCCCGCACAAGGGGCGAGATGCGGTCGACCGGCACCGCCGTCGAGCTGTTTCTGCACGACCTGCAACTACCGGACGATCGTCGGGAAGGGTTTGCCGTCCGGTTGCGATTCGATCGACAGGCCCTGGTCGCACTGACGCGCATACCGTCCGGCGCGCCCCTGGCGCTGGTGACCCTGGAACCGGAACAGCTCGGGTTTTTCTTCGGCCCGGAAAGAGAGAAACGGGAATTGATCGCCATCGATCAACTTCCGCCGTGGCTGACAGGTGCTGTTTTAACGGCGGAAGACAGCCGTTTTTTCGAGCATTTTGGACTCGACTGGCGCGGCATCGGCCGGGCTTTTCTCGCCAACCTGCGTTCCGGCAGCATTCGCCAGGGCGGATCGACCATCACTCAGCAGTTGGCCAAGAATTTTTTTCTGACGTCTGACCGGACCCTGGCGCGCAAGTGGAAAGAGATGCTTCTGGCCCTGGTCATCGAGTGGCGTTACGAAAAGACGACCATCCTGGAAATGTACCTCAACGAAATCTATCTCGGGCAGAATGGATCGGTGTCCATCAACGGCATCGGCGAAGCCAGCCGGTTCTATTTCGGCAAGCCGGCCCGGGACGTCACCATTGCCGAAGCCGCCACCCTGGCGGGTCTCATCAAAAGCCCCAATACCTATTCGCCCTATGTCGACCCGGACCGCTGCCGCCAGCGCCGCGATGGCATTCTGGGCGTCATGCACCGCCACGGGCTGATTTCAGCGGAAGACTATGACAGCGCGCGGCGGGCGGACGTCCAGCCGGCAGGGTTCACGCCCCATCCAAACGCGGCATCGTACTTTGTCGATTATATCTCGGGGCAGTTGTCGGAACTCTATGCGCCGGAGGACCTGGCTTCCCTGGGACTTTCCATTTATACCACCCTGGACACGCAGGTCCAGGAAGCGGCCGAAACCGCTTTGGAAAAAGGGCTGGCGCGCATCGAAGCCGGGATGCCCGGCGCGGTCGATCCAGCGGCGCCCCGCGAGCCCCTTCAGGGCGCCGTTATCGTGATGAAGCCCCAAACCGGCGCGGTCCTGGCCATGGTGGGCGGTCGGGATTATCGTCTCAGCCAATTCAACCGGGTCGTTCAGGCCCGGCGCCAGGCGGGCAGCACCTTCAAGGTGTTCACCTATCTGGCGGCATTGGATACCCATACCCCGATTTCGGCCCTTTCCAACCGGGCGCGCACCTATACCGTGAACGGCAAACCCTGGCAGCCCCGAAACGACAGTGCGCTGGATACGCCCGTCATCAGCCTGCGGGAGGCCTTAGCGAAGTCCGTCAATCGCGCCACCGTGGATTTGGCCATGCAGGTGGGCATGGAAAAGGTTGTCCAAACGGCCGAATTATTCGGTTTTTCCACCCCGCTGGAACCCTATCCGTCCCTGTCACTGGGGGCCGTGGACGTTGCCCCCATCGAGCTGGCGCGGGCCTATTGTGTTTTCCCCGCCGCCGGTTTGCTGCCGGTCCCGATTGGTCTGCGGGATGTCTACGATGAAAACAGCCAGCCGCTGGAACGGCGCCACATGCAGGTCCGTCGCATCATCCCGCCGAACCGGGCCTTTCTGATGACATCCTTGCTGCGCAGTGCCGTTTTGCAGGGTACGGCGCGCGGGCTTGCGGACTGGGGCATTCATTTTCCGGTGGCCGGGAAAACCGGCACGACGAATAATTCCCGGGACGCGTGGTTTGTAGGCTATACCCCGGACATTCTTATCCTGGTCTGGGTGGGGTACGACAGTGGGGCTTCCATCCATGCTTCGGGCGCCGGGGCCGCTTTGCCCATCTGGGCGGAACTGGCGCGTGCCATTCCGCATCAGATCACCGGGGGGGATTTTGGGATACCGCCCGGCATCGAAGAGCGCATCATCTGCAGCCGGGACGGCTTTGCCGATTTCGGAGGAACATGCCCGGAAACCATGCCGGAGTGGTTCCTGGAGAAGAATGTTCCGGAAGATTCAGCGCTGTTTTACCATCCCGATTCCGTTTTCAAGCGGCTGATGCAAAAATTCAAGGGGACGGTCGATGACTTTTAAGACAAGATGGGGTGGCATTGTTCTCGGCATCCTTCTTTTTTCCGCCTGCCGTCCGGCCATTCTTGCCCCGCCGCCCGTCTTAGAGCCGCCACCAGAGGAAAGGAAGGCGCCTCCCCCGGACGCCGTGCCGCCGGAAGCGGTTCAGAACGAACTGTCCCGGCGGGCGCAGGTGGCCGCCGCCTTGACCGACCAGGGACGTCAGCTGCTGGAAGCGGGCCGGGTGGATCAGGCGATCCGCATTTTCGAGCAGGCCTTATCCCAGTCGGCCTACTACGGCCCCGGCTATTATTACCTGGCGGAATCCTGGCTGCAGAAGGACAACGGCATCCAAGCCCGGGCATTCCACGAACAGGCGGCGTTGTATCTGAATGACCAGTCGGCCTGGCGGGAGCGGTTGAATCGCCAGCAAAAAAGGATTGAACAGACGATTTCCCGCCGGTCTCTTCCTTGACGGTTTCGTAAAACGTCCGATATCGGCGTTACGCGTATCCCTCGTCACTGCGGCGTACCGTAAGTACGCCTCTTTCCTCGGGATTCGCAAGCCGTATCTCGAACGTTTTACGAAACCGTATGATAAATGGCCTTTTACGAGGCTATCTAACTATCCGTAACCGTCGCGCCCTCACGATTAGGAAATATACCCCTTGTCCGGATGCCAGCGCCGAATCTTGATGTGGTTGGGGAAGGCGTGCGATTTGTAGACGGATTTGTTCAGCAGCACGCGCAGGCAGTCCTGAATGCCCTCGGACATTGTCGGGTGGGGATGAACGGACTTTAACGCATCGTGGATGCCCTTGTCCTGGTCCATCAGAAAGGCGATGGACATGATGGTGTTGGAGGCCTGGGGTCCGGCGGCCCGCATGCCGATCACTTTCTGTTCGGCGTCGTCGCTGACGATGATTTTGAGAAACCCCTGAGTGGCCCGCATGGCAATGGCGCGCGGGAGCAGGGCGTTGGCGTAATAAGCCACCCGGTAAGGCAGCTTTTTTTTCTGGCAGGCTTTTTCGTTCAAGCCGACGGCGGCCACCGCCGGCTTGAAGAACATGACCGTGGACATGTTGCGATAATTGAGGGGCCATCGATTGGTTGCATACATGTGTTTGACGGCGAAACGGCCTTCCATTTCAGCCAGGTTGACCAGGGCCGATCGTCGGGTGACATCACCGGCGGCATAGATATGCCCCTTGACCTGACAGTTTTCGCTTGCGGCCAGATAACCGTCGGGATCCAGCGAGATGCCCGCATTTTCCAGTTTCAGACAGTCGAAATTAGCTTCGCGTCCGATGGAAATGAGGGCCGCGTCGACTTCCAAAACTTCCGAATGCCCATCGTCGTAGTCCAGAATGATCTGCAGGTAGTCGTCAAAATGGCGGATATCGCGCAAGATCGCCGAGTGCAGAATACGCACCCCGTTGTCGACGAGGTTGTGGCTGATAAAATCGCTGACATCGTCGTCTTCATAGGGGATGATGCGTTCGGCATAGTCCACCAGGTAGACCTGAGTCTGCCCGAAATTGGAAAAAATGGTGGCGTATTCGCAACCGATGACCCCGGCGCCCACGATGACCATTCGTTTGGGGAAGGCCTTGAGATTGAGGATCGTGTCGGAGTCGACCACCCGTTCGCCATCGGTGATGATGCCGGGAAAGGGGCGCGGGCGGGACCCCGTGGCGATTACGAAATAGTCCGCCTGGATCTCCTCCGGTTCGCCATCTGGATTGGCAATGGCCACCGCATGGTCGGACAAAAACGAAGCCCAGCCTTTCTTGAGGGTCAGCGACCCCGGTCCCGGCCAACGCCGGGGTGAAAACGATTCGATCTGGGAAAGCATCTGGTATTGCTTTTCCCGTACGGCCTGGAGCACGGAATCCCGCATGGCCTGGTAATCCATCGACAGCCCGGAAGCCCGATACCCCCGGAGGGTTTGGGATGCGATGGAGAAATCCTTGGCGATTTCCCACATGGTCTTCGAGGCCAGGGCCCCCCACATGACGCCGGCCCCGCCGATTTCACCGCCTTCGACGATGCAAACATGTTTGCCCAGATCGAGGGCCCGCATGGCGGCGGCAAAACCGCCGGGGCCGCAACCGATGACACATACATCATAATGTTGCTTTTCATTCGCCATGGATTTGATCCTTTGGAAATATTCGATTATACGCCAGGAACGTTAGGGTAAAAAAGGGCTACCGTCAACCGGTAGAATGCCGTACGAAGCTTCTTTTTCCGGGTATGTCCCTCACCCGGTCACATGATCTGATGCGCGATGAGGTTTTCATGTTCCGTCGATTGGCTGCTGTCGGGGCGCCGCCGCTCCTGTTGATGCTGGGTACCCTGCTGTTGGTGCATTACCATTCCTGGTTATTCCATATCTTATGGGATGGCAGATTGCCGGATGTATGGCGGCCGTTTTTGTTTTATCTTCCCGTTATGCTGGCGGCCGTGGGGGTGGTTCTCGGTATCCGCCTGCGCAGTTGCGGCGTTCTTCTCGTGATGCTGACCCTCGGCGCTGTTCTCGGAATGGGCCGCCCCTTCGGGGATGCGGTCCCGGAATCGTTCGGTGGAATCCACTGGCTGGCGCAGCGGGGTTTTCTTCTGATGCCGGTGAACTATCTTTTGGGGCTCTGGACCGTCCGGCATGCCTGGCGGTCACGACGTGGCTTGTGGGCATTAACGGGAGCTGCGGGATGGGCGGGGGTGGTCGCCGTTGGTGCGGCCGGCGGTCCGGCGGCGGCCGCCATCCGTCAGATGACCGGTTGGTTGCCGGCCCTGCCGACTGAGTTGAAAGTGCTGACGACCTTAGGGATGGGCCCCCTGATGGCGGTCATCGCGGCGGTCTGCCTGGCATGGCATGCGGTTCGGGCGCACGATCCAATTGCCGCCGGGTTGAGTGCCAGCCTTGTGCTGCTGCTGCCGTCCATTGCGCGCGACCTGAATGATATTTCACTGGCGATCGTTGCCAGCGCGGCGGTCCTGGTGGTGCTGGTGGGGGTTCTGGAGTCGATGGTGGCCCTGGCCTACCGGGACGGGCTTACCGGCCTGCCCGGACGCCGCGGCCTGAACGACAAGCTCCGGCAGCTGGGGTGGCGCTATGCCATTGCCATGCTGGATGTCGATCACTTCAAGCGCTTCAACGATCGTTTCGGGCATCGAACCGGCGATGACGTCCTGAAAATGATTGCCGCCCGCATGCAGCAGATTCCCGGCGGACGTGCGTTTCGTTATGGCGGGGAGGAGTTCGCGGTTGTTTTTACGGGAAGGGCTGCGCTCAAGGCGGCCGATCGGATGGAAACGTTCCGGGCGACCCTGGCCCGCACGCCCTTTGTGGTGCGAGGTGTTTCGCGTTCCACTAAAAAGGCGCGCGGCCGAAAGACAAGTGGGGTGGCTTCGCGGCAGCGGGTTAAAATTACCGTCAGTGTCGGTGTGGCCGTTCCGGGTACGGGTGGCCGGAAGGCCCCGGAAGTGCTGGCCGCGGCGGACAAGGCCCTTTACCGCGCCAAAAAAGCCGGCCGCAACCGGGTGGTGGCTTAACGTCATCGCAATCTTCGAAAGGCGGATCATGATTTTGACCTACCGGGGGAAAACCCCGCAAATCGGTAAAAACGTTTTTATTGCCCCCACGGCAGTTGTTGTTGGTGATGTCGAGATCGCCGACGGGGCCAGTATCTGGTACGGGGCCGTCGTCCGGGGCGACCTGGCGTCGATTCGCATCGGCCGGGATACGAATGTCCAGGACAACGGCACCATCCATGTGGACGAGGGAAAACCCTGTATCATCGGCGAGGCGGTCGTGGTGGGCCACAATGCGGTCGTCCATGGATGCACGATCGAGGATCAGTGCCTGATCGGCATCAACGCGGTGGTGTTGAACGGGGCGCACATCAAACAGGGCTCGGTCGTGGCGGCGGGCGCCGTGGTGCTGGAAAACCAGGTCATCGGCCCGCTTGAACTGGCAGCGGGTTTGCCGGCCCGCATACGGAAGTCGCTGCCGGCGTCCATGCCGGAAACGATTCGCCACGATGCCGGCATCTATCTCGATCTGGCCCGGCACCATCGCACGATCGCTCCCTGATTCACATTGCGAAGGGGGGTGACGAATTCCCCGCGCGGTTGTCAGGTCAGCCACGCGTCCCGGCACTGTTGGTGGCGTGTGAGGCGATAGTGCACGAAGGCGTTCAGGCAGATCATGGCACGGTTGGCGGTGAGGAAGGTCGGCACGCCGCCGCTGTCCAAGATCTGTCCGAAGCGGTTGTAGACGGCACCGGCGCCAAACGCTACATTGACGGATACCACGGTGGGTTTTTTGTAGGTGTGGATGAGGTCAACGATGCGTTCCGCCAGATGGCCTTCGGTGCGCGCGATTTCGTCATCGGTGGTGTGCAGCAAAATGCTGTGGGGAACGATGGAAATCATCAGGGCATCGACCGTATCGGATTGCAGAATCGTGCGGATACAGTCGGCATACATGGCATCTCCGGCCATGGGCGTGAGATCCAGCAGTGGGTCGACAGTGACATAGGAGGGCAGCAGCGCTGCCAAAGCGTCGTGAGTGGCCGGATCGAAGGTGGCGATCTGCAGGCGGCCCAGGTTGTCAGCCGCGTAGGTTTTTTCATAGCCGGCATTGGCGATCAGGGCGACCCGGTTGCCCCGGACTTCGAAATCGCTCAAGAGCGCAAAGGTTTTGATGAAATCGCCGTGGTCGATCATGGTTTCGGCCACGATCAGGCCGGCCTGCTTCATGGCGGCTTTGGCCACCTCGTATTCACCGGCGATGCTGGCCGTGTGGGATTCCGTGGCCTGCTTCCCGGCGGCCGTGCGACCGGCTTTGTATACAATGATCGGCGTGTTGGTCTGCCGGGCCGTATTGAAGAACTTCCTGCCGCCGGCCGCCTTGAATCCTTCAATGTAACAACCAATGACGTCCACCTCCGGATCCCGGTCAAAATAAGCCACCAGATCGGCCGGGTCCACATCCAACTGGTTGCCATAGCTGACGATCACTTTCGGGGATATGGCATTGCGCAGATTATATATTTCCGTAATGCCCAGTGCGCCGCTCTGACTGAGAATGGCGACGTTTTTGTCTTTTTCCAGATTGATGCGGAATTTTTCTTCCGGCACGAAGAAGGTATTGACGCCGGGTGTCTTTTCGTTGCCGCTGTACACGATCCCCAGGCAATTGGGGCCGATGATCCGGATTCTATGGCGGCGGGCGATAGCCAGAATTTCCTGCTCCAGTGTTCTGTTTTTATGCGTTTCGCTGAAACCGCCGGGAATCAGGATGATGGCGCGCACGCCTTTTTGGGCACATTCCTTCACCACGGCCACGCTGTGTTCCGCCGGAACCGCCACCACCGCCAGATCGACGGGATCGGCGATGTCGCATATGGAAATGCACAGCGCCATTGTCTGTCCGCCAACTGCGATGGTGCCGCCTTTGATGCCGACCCCGTAGACATCCCGGCGTCTGAGACGCAGTAAATTTTCAAAAATGATGTTGCCCGGCTTGGCGCTGTCTGAACGGCTGACACCAACGACAGCGATTCCCCGGGGCTCGAAGAAGGGTGTCAACTGGTCGAGGTGATTTGTCGTTGCGGTGTGCCCGGAGCCAGCACGCTTTTCGATGGTGGCAAAGCCGTCCAGCGCCACAAACCGGCCACGTGCATCGAAGACGAACGGGTTGATCTCAAATTCTTTTAGAATGAAGCGGGACGATTGGTCGAAAAAATTGGAAAAACAAACGGCCAGGCGACTGAGTTGGACGCCGGCCTGAACGAGATGGTCGACATGGCGTCGTCGGGCATCCTTGAGATATTTTTTGTAAATTTTGGTGGACTGCAGCAGGGCGCGGGCCCACGCCTCGTCAATGGGCGCCAGGATCAGGTTGGGGGGAGAGAAATGCTCCGCAAAATGTTCGGCATCCGTCCCGCCCTTGCTAAACGAAATCACCGGTCCGAAAGCATCGCTTTCTCTAAATCCCAGCAGGACTTCGTTGCCGAGATCTTTGGTGTACGGGATGTGGTCCACCAGGAGGATGCCTTCCACGGGATGCCCCAGCGCGGCGACCTCCTGCTGCAGGCGTTCGCAGCTGTATTTTAAAAAATCAAGATCCCGATAAACGGAACGCACCCCATTGACCGCCATCTTGTGGGCCACGGCGGGGGATACGATTTTCATCATCAGGGTGTCGCTCGAGAAACGGCTCAGGTTCTGGGGGGTTATGTCACTTGCGCCACGGATGAAGTGTGCGGGCGGTGTATCCAGTTCGAGAAGATTGAGAATACGGTAGACTTCATGCTCGAAAAGGATGGACCGGTTTTGGTTCCAGGCGTGTTCCAGGATTTGGTCGATGGTGGCAAGGATGGGCGGTGCCAGTGTGTCCATGGCCGGTGGACCTCCCGGTTGTCGCATCGTTGCGGGAATGGGGCCGGGCCCTGTGGTTCGATCCACAGCCCGGTGATCGTCGCCCCGTTGCATGCCGTTGGGCGGACGTTTCTTGAAACCGTCCCTTGCACTCAGCCCCTTTTTGCATATACTTATCAGGCTTAATCGCAATTTGACAAGCACCGCAAAAGGATCCGGACGGCCGCCAGAGATACCTGGCGTACATGCCCGGGTAGAAGATGATGGACATCTTATTGGTATGTACCGGCAATATCTGCCGCAGTCCGATGGCCGAAGGACTGCTGCGACAGATGCTGTCGAAAAAACGGAAGGCGAATGTTCGCATTCATTCAGCCGGCACCCATGGCCTGGACGATCAACCGGCGGCACCTTTTGCCATTCAGGCGGCGGCTGAGATGGGCATCGATATATCCGGTCATCGTGCCCGTTCGCTGGATCGCGATATGGTATCGAAGGCGGATCTCATTCTGGTGATGGAGCCCTTCCACCGGGAAATCGTCGCCCGGGCCGTGCCGCGTGAAGAAACCGACAAACTCCGGTTGCTGGCTGATTTTGAGAGGCCCCGGCAATCGGATACCATCGATGATCCGTATACCCGATCTCTGAAGATTTACCGGGCCTGTTTAAAACGAATTCAGGATTGTTTGGAAGGAGTTGTTCACCATCTGGAATCGGGTCGGCCTCCCGGATGAGTGGTCGTTGCCGGCGGTTTGCGACAAGGTGTGATGCACTGGTTTGTCTAAGGCCCCAGGCACAAATCAGGGGGTGGTTGAGAGCGTTCTATTCTTCCATTAAGGATTGGCGATAATGAAAGTATCTATCCGGTGGGTCCTCATACTGGGGAGTCTCGCCATGATCTGGGTCACCCAGGTCATAACGATATCCACCAGCTACGTGTCATCCCAACGCGTTCTGCTGACGCACGCCCAGGACATCATGCGCAACATTGCCGACCTGGCCATGGCACAGGCGGAAAGTCATTTGATCCATGCCGAGTCGGCGGCGAACCTCACCAAACGGCTCCTGACATCCAATGTGGTCGGCCGCGCCCAGGATCGCATGACCGAGCTGGAGCGCTATTTTCAAGACCAACTGGCGGTTTACCCCCATTTTGCCGGGATTTATCTGGGAGAGCCCTCGGGCGATTTTTTCGATGTCCGGCGTGATGAAACCCGTGGCCAAGGCGGCACCCGCACCAAAATTTCACTGCATGCCAACGGACAGAAGGAAACCCGCCTGCTCTGGCGCGATGATAAGCAACAAATCGTGGAACGCCAGATGATGCATGATGACGTCTATGACCCTCGCCAACGTCCCTGGTATATCAAGGCCATGCAAGAAAAGCGGATCGTCTGGACAGACCCGTATATCTTCTTCACATCCCAGAAACCCGGCATAACGATTGCCGGTCCAACCTATACGGACGATGGCCGGCTCAAGGGCATCGTAGGGGTCGATATCGAAATCGACGAGCTTTCCCTGTTCATCAGCAAGCTGCGTATCGGCAAAAACGGCCGCGCCTTCATGCTCAATCGCAACGGGGATGTCGTGGCCTTCCCTGATCTCGCCAAGCTGAGATATAAAGACCCGGCCGAAGGCCAAACCTATCGCCTGGCCAAGATCGACGAACTGGACGATGTGCTGAGCCGCAAAGCCTTTGACGCCATGGGGCTTCAATTCGACGACGATCGTCCTTTCACCCTGGAGCAGCCCCGTTTCGGGCGTTTTGACCATGCGGGGCAGACCTATCACACGATGTTTACGCCTTTTACCGAGCACCAGTGGCCCTGGGTGATCGGGGTCTATGTTCCCGAAGATGATTATATCGGCGTGATCAAGGACAACCGCCGTGCGAATATTATCGTCACGCTGATCTGCTCGGTGGCGGCGACGATATTCGGCCTCTGGCTGGCCCGCGGCATCATTCGTCCGGTGGCGGGGATGGCCGAAGAAGCCCAGGCGATACGGCGGAAGGATTTTCACCACCAGGTGCCCACCGATTCGATCTACCGGGAAATCCAGGCCACGGCCGACTCGCTATCCGAATTGAAGGCGGCGCTTCTGCGGAGCAAAGAGAAATACCGCAGTATCTATGACAACATCCAGGACATTTACTACGAAAGCGATATGGCCGGGACCCTGCTCGAAATCAGCCCGTCCGTCGAAAAGCAGACCCAGTACACCCGTGAGGAACTTCTCGGAGAGTCGGTTTACCGGCTTTACCAGGATCCGTCCCAGCGCGATACCTTGCTGCAGGTTTTCTATGATCAGGGCCAGGTCACCGATTACGAACTGACGATTCGCGACAAGGACGACACGCTTCTGTTTTGTTCCATCAACGCACGCCTGTTGCGGGCAGCGGATGGCACACCGGAAAGGATGGTGGGATCCCTCCGGATCATCAACGACCGTAAGCAGGCCGAGCAGGAGTTGGAAACCTACCGCCGTGAACTCGAAACCCTGGTGGATGACCGCACCGCCGATCTGCAGGCCGCGAATCAAAAACTCCTCCAGGAAATCGAGCAGCGCAAGGATATCGAAGAGGCCTTGCGCAAGAGCGAAGGACGCTACCGCACGGTCCTGGAAGATATCGAAGAGGGCTATTTCGAATGTGATTTGGAAGGCCGCTTGACCTTTTTCAATGATCCCTTGTGTCACATTCTGGGATTTCATCGTGCCGAACTGATGGGGATGGACGGGCGACATTTTATGTCCGAAGCATCCGCGCAAAAGATTAGTGCGCAATTTAGAATGATTACCGCTGAAGGTGACGCTGTCAAAGTGACCGAACTGGATGTTTTCCGGCGGGACCGGGCGCATCGGACCATGGAGATATCGGCCTCGCTGATTTTCGACCGGCATGGGAATCCCACGGGCCACCGGGGTCTGGTCCGTGACGTGACCGAGCGCCTGCAGGCCGAACGGGAGCGGCGGCGGATGGAGCTCAAATTCCAGCAGGTCCAGCGTCTGAAGGGATTGGGAACGTTGGCCGGCGGCGTGGCCCATGATTTCAATAATTTGCTGATGGGCATTCAAGGCAATGTTTCGGTGCTTCTATTGGACTGCCCGCCGGGTTCGGAACTCGACGAGCACTTGCAAAGTATTCAGCAATGCGTTGAGAGCGGCGCCAAATTGACCCAGCAATTGCTGGGGTTTGCCCGGGGCGGGAAATACGTGGTCGAACCGACGGATTTGAACAGTATTGTCCGTTCGACCTCCCTGTTATTCGGCCGCACGCGCAAGGAAATCATTATTTTCGAAAATTACGAGGATGAGATCTGGGCGGTCAACGTGGATCAGAAGCAGATCGAACAGGTGCTATTGAATATCTACATCAACGCGTGGCAGGCCATGCAGGACGGGGGCGAACTTTATTTGCGAACGGAAAATGTGCTTCTGGATGGCCAACGCGGGAAGTTTTTTCATGTGGTCCCGGGTAAATATGTCAAAATTTCCATCAAAGACACCGGTGGGGGGATGGACGAGGCCACGATGCAGCGCATTTTCGAGCCTTTTTTTACAACGAAGGAAATTGGTACCGGAACGGGGCTCGGCCTGGCGTCGGCCTTTGGCATCATCAAAAGCCACAGCGGCTTCATCGATGTGCAAAGCCGGCCGGGTAATGGGGCCACGTTTACCATTTACCTGCCGGCGACCGATGAGGAAGTGCAGGTGTCCGAAAAGAAGGTGGTTGAACTGGTGCCGGGAACGGAAACCATCCTTTTAGTGGATGATGAACATGCGATCCTGGACGCGTGCTCGTCCATGTTGAAAAGACTGGGCTATGATGTCGTCGTTGCCCGTGGAGGTAAGGAAGCCGTCGACATGTATCGACAACACCAGTCGCAGATCGATTTGGTCATCCTCGATATCATCATGCCCGATTTAAGCGGCGGCGAAGTTTTTGATCGTCTTCTGGATATGAACCCCCGTGTCAAGGTCTTGCTCTCCAGTGGCTACAGCATTGAAGATCAGGCGGCGGAAATCATGCGTCGCGGTTGCGACGGGTTCATCCAGAAGCCTTTTCAGATGGAACAACTGCACCGCAGCATCAGAGAGATCGTGGGGGGGTAGAGGGCGCGCGGGACGACGCCGAAGAATGCTGCGAGGCCCAACTAAAAAGGGGCGGCAAAGCCGCCCCTTGAGATCGAATGGTGGAGCTGAGGGGACTTGAACCCCTGGCCTCATGACTGCCAGTCATGCGCTCTCCCAGCTGAGCTACAGCCCCATTTCAGTAAGCGCGAAAGCTAACAGAGTCTGTAAACGCTGTCAATATTTATTTTGGCGGCCTTCCGCCACGGTGCGTGACTACAAACACGCCCGGCCAGAATCCGCCCTCCATGACGGGTGCAATTTTATTGACAAAAAATGTTGTAAAACCTATTAAGAACGTTTGCAATTTTCAATCAACAGACCTCTCTTGCGACGTGGAATCCAAGCGGGTGGATCGCCTCGCCCGGGTCTGAAAAATCTTGCGGCATGAAATATTACAGCGTGCGGGTCGGGTTGCTACCGCAACCGGATCATTGAGAAAGGATGGTTATGCTCACTCAGATGCGGAAGAATGTCGGCAGTTGGATCATTAAATTACTGCTCGGCGCGATCGTGGTCGTCTTTATCCTGTGGGGGGTGGGACCCGATCAGAAAAACCCCAACGCGATCGTTGCGACAGTTGACGGCCAACCCATCGGGTATATGGAATTCAGCCGAACCTACCAGAATTTATTGGAAAACGTGCGCCGTCAGTTCGGGGATAGCGTCAATGAGGAAATGATCAACGCCCTCAATCTGAAGGAGCAGGCTGTCAATCAACTGGTGGATCGCCGCGTCATTCTCAATGCGGCGGATAAAATGGGGTTCGAGGTCACCGACGAAGAACTGGCAATGTCAATCGCCGATATCCCTGCCTTTCAGTCCGAGAGTGGATTTAATACCGCAGCCTACCAACAGGTCCTGAGCCGAATGGGCCTGACCCCCGAAGCTTTCGAAACCCTGCAGCGGGAAGATCTGCTGATCCAGAAAGTCAATGACTTTATTGGCCGCACCGTGAATGTGTCCGCTCATGAGGCGATCGCCTGGTATCAATGGCAAAACACCACCATCGATATGGAATATCTCCTTGTCGATCCGGCGCGCTATACGGACATCGCGGTGGATGACGAAAGTCAACGCACTTTTTTTGAGGCGAACAAAGACAACTACCAAACCGCACCCAAAATCAAGGCCCGCTATCTGGTTTTGCGACCGGCCGATTATCGATCCCGTGTACGGCTTGAAGATGACGAGATCAAAACCTATTACGAAGAAAACCAGGGTGAATTCTATTCGCCGGAGACGGTTGAAGCGCGTCATATTCTTATCAAGCTGGATAAGGACGCTGATGAAAAAACCGTTGAAGCGGCCCGCGCGCGGGCCGTCGCTATTCATGACCGCATCCTCAAAGGCGAAGATTTTGCCGAACTGGCTAAAGAGCTGTCCGAGGGACCGTCCAAATCACAGGGGGGGTATCTGGGAGCGTTCGGTCGCGGCCGTATGGTGAAGCCTTTCGAAGACCAGGCGTTCGCTATGCAGACCGGTGACATCAGCGAACCGATTCGAACGGATTTCGGCTGGCACATCATTAAAGTGGAAAAACACAACGAGGCGCAAACCTTGTCGCTGGCGGCATCACAGGATAAGATTCGCGGTCAGTTGAGCGACAAAAAGGCACGGGCCCTCGCGTTGGAAGATGCCGAATCCGCATATGACATGTCTTACGGCGGGGACGACCTGCTGGCGGCGGCTCAGCGTTTGGGGGTTGCCGTAACCACCACCGATGCTCTGGCGCGCAACGATACCGTTCCGGGTGTTGCCGATCCCGAGAAGTTCCTATCGACGGCCTTCAGCCTGGATGCCATGGTCGTCAGTGATGTTCAGGAATTAGGCGATGGGTTCTACATCATTCAGACTCTTGAAAAAATCCCCTCCCAGATCCCGGCGTTTGAAACGGTTCAGGAACGCGTGCAGCAGGATTTGTTATCAGAGAAGCAGTGGACTCAGGCCGAAGCCGACGCACAGGAAATGTTGCAGGCCTTGCGTGACGGTGCTGTCATGGCTGAAGTGGGGCAGGCCCGGGGCATTACCCCCCGGACGACGGGGTGGTTTAAGCGGGGAGACGCCATACCGGACGTCGGGTTCGAGCCGGCGTTGGCGGCAGCGGCATTCAACCTGTCTTCGGACGATCCTTACGCAGCCAAACCGGTGCGCGGGACGAAAGGCGTCTTTGTTTTCCGTTATGTCGATCGCCAGATCCCGGATGCCCAGTCCGATGCGGCCGAGTTGGGTGCCATCCAGGAACAACTGCGGCAGCGCAAGCAGCGGGAAATCTATGGGAACTGGATGACGCAAGCCCGCAACCAGACCGAAATTGAGATTGAGCATGCCCTGCTGAAGTAGGCGGCGAGGGGTGAGGTCAAAAATCCTGGATTGACGCTGCGAAGCGGCATCTTTTTGTTCGGAGACACTGACTATGGCCACAAAAAAAAAGAAAGCCGTCAACGTAAAGACCTTTACCATAAAGAAATGTCCTTATTGCTACAGCCATCTGGCGGTCAATGTGATGCGATGCGACCGGTGCGGTAAACGGGTGGGGCCGGTGGAATCATCCGGGTGGGCTAAAAAGACGATCGATTGGAAAGCCTACATCACGGCGCTGGTTGCAGCGATTATCTTTATCACTTTTTTCTGGTGGGCCTTCATGCGTTAGGCGGCAAGGCTTTTCGACGCTTTTTCCCCTTGGTAGCCGCTGAAAAAAGACGGCGCCATGCGGGAGATTCTTGGTCTCCCCAATAAACAATCAACGGGCGAGCATCGCGCGCATCATATCGCCGGCGTTTTCAGCATGGTCGGCAATCGAGCCGATGGTCTCGGCCAGCCGAACCATGTGGAAAACCGTCACCGGGTCGATGTCCATGTTGAAGACCCGTCGTTTTATTTCCGCTTCGGCCTTGTCCGCCTCATGCTCCTGGGATCTGACGCGACGGATAATTTCTTTGACGGCGACCCGCTGTTTTTCAGAGTACGTTTCGAAATAGAGTTTTGCCCCTGCGACCATACGGCTCAATTCTTCCAACGGATCAACCACGGCGTCCACCAGCAGAAAAACATATTTCTCCAGTTCCGGTGGGATCCCTGGTTCGCTCCGGTACGAAATCCAGTTCAAGGCGTCCTTGACCGCATCCAGGACCTGGTCCTGCTCCCGCAGGTAGCGAAATAACTGGAATTTGCTGACAGGCATCATGGTGCCGATGGGCAGGTGGCCCCGGATGCGCCGCTTGATGTTGTCGGCCTGATTTTCGAGCTTGCTGACCTCACTGCGAAGCTCCTCGAACTGCCGGCAGCGATCGGAGACATGGCATTCGATGGCCTGCTGGAAGGCCCAGGCGCATTCTTTCACCTTCTCGGCGTGCTCCAGAAGGCCTTCAAAAGGCGAGGTGACAAAAAGGGATAAAAAGGGAATTCGCATCACGATCTCCTTTATCGACTACATTATCAGTTCCAGTAGTTTGAACACGATCATGCTGGTCAGTGCCGCGGCCGGTACGGTCAGAATCCAGTAGAGAACAATTTTATAGAGGATCCTGAAGTTTACCGCCTCGATCCCCCGCGCCAGACCAACGCCCATGACACCCCCCACGGCCGCATGGGTAGTGGAAACGGGTAACCCCAATTTGGACGCGATCAACACCGTTGTCGCCGCGGCAAAATCGACCGCGAACCCACGTGTATTTGTCAGCGTCGTAATCTTATTGCCGATGGTATCCATGACGCGGTGGCCGGCCATGCCGATGCCGCAAGCGATACCAACGCCGCCGAAAAGTAAAAGATAGATCGGGACCGGCACCTGAACCCCGACCGTGCCGGTTTTGACCAGGAAATAGATCACGGCCAGCGGGCCGATGGCATTGGCAACGTCGTTGGCCCCCTGGGCCAGCGCCACGTAACATGAGGTGCCGATCTGGATTTTCCGGAATATCTCTTCGGTGCCGTTCTCGTCGTTCGGGACGAATCGTGTGAGCAGGAGCCGGCCAACAAGACCGAAAAGCAATGCGATGATCATGCCCGTCAGAATGGCCGCAGGCGTTCCGAGGGAGAGCGTTTTCCCAAGAGGGGTTTTGAACAGAAACGAGAGAACGACCACAAAGACGGTCAATCCGATGAAGACCGGAGAGAGCATGAGCGCCCAGCGGAAGGCGTCTCTTTTGCGGAGAACGAATTTGACAATGGTGTTAAACATGCTCCAGGCAATGATCAGGCTGAAGATTGGGGATATGACCCAACTGGCAATCACAGCACCCAGTTTGCCCCAGTTGATGACGGCAAATCCTCCGGCCATGATGCCAAATCCGATCATGGCGCCAACGATGGAATGGGTGGTGGATACGGGCAGCGATTTCCAGGTGGCGAAGCTGACCCACAGGGCGGCCGCCAGTAAGGCCGAAAACGCGCCAATCAGTGCCAGGTGAGGATCCGACAGGACCTCGGTTGATACGATTCCCTTGCGGATGGTGTTGGTGACCTGGGCACCGATGAACGTCGCCCCGACACAATTTAAAATGCCGGCAATAAAGATGGCCTGACGAATGGTGATGGCTTTGGCACCCACGGCGGACGCCATTGAATTCGCAACGTCATTCGCTCCGATATTCCATGACATATAGAAGCCAACAATATACCCCAGAACAAGGACCATTGATTCAGACAGCATGACGGCTATTCCCGAATATCATTTCCTGATCTACCAAAGGTTGCCGGCGTGACGTTCCAGAATACCCTCCGGCAGATCCGCAAGAAAGCGGGATGGCTGACTCAACAGCATGCCGGACATCCGGTCATACACTTGGCCGGGGCACATGAAATAGAGTTGTTCCCGGGCACGGGTCGAGGCGACGTACATCAACCGCAACTCTTCATCAAGTTGTCCGTCGTTTTCAGTCGCCATGAGGGATGGAAACCGCCCATCCAAGGCCCAGAGAATGAATACTGTGTGCCATTCAAGCCCCTTGGCGGAATGCACCGTCGACAGGACCAGATGGTCTTCCCTGTCGCCGACGGTGCCAAAGGCGCCTGAAACAGTCGTTGTCGGCGGTTCCAGCGTCATATCTTCCAGAAAGCTTTCCAAGCTCTCATATGTTTCCAGAATGGCCAGGAGTTGTTCAAGGTCGCGGGTGCGTTTGGGATAGTCGTCGAAGCGTTGTTTCAGTATCGGCAGGTAATAGGCCAGGATGTGCTCACCCTGACCTCCTGGTGATAGCGTCGCGTCGTCGATTGTCGCCAGGACGTCCTTCAGGCGCTGGACATCCGGTTTGGTGGCCAGTTTGGATTGGTCTTCAAGGAAGCCCCGCAGGCCTTGCTTCTGCCGGCAAATATGATCATACAAGGTCTGGGCGGATTTGGGGCCGATTTTGTTGATTTGCAGCAGAATGCGAACCCAGCTCAACCGATCGTATGGATTGCAGAGGATGCGCAGATACGCCAGCATATCTTTGATATGGGCGGACTCCATGAATTTGAATCCGCCGTATTTCACATAGGAGATCCCCTCGCGCGTGAGTTCAACTTCCAGGTCGAAGGCATGGAAGCCGGCACGGAAAAGCACGGCAATGTCGCTAAACGGAATTCCCTGATCGGCCAGCGCCATAATTTTATCGACAATAAAACGGGATTGGCTGTTTTCGCTCCCGGTGTGAATCAGCTGGGGGGAATTGCTGCCCCCCCGGTTTGAGAACAGGGTTTTGGGGTATTTTTCAATGGCCTGGTCGATCAGGCGATTGGTGAGTGCCAATATCGGCTCTGCGCTGCGGTAGTTTTCTTCCAGAGTGATCAAGCGTGTGTCGGGAAAAAGCGATGGGAAATCCATAATATTGCGGAAATCCGCACCGCGAAAGGAATAGATGCTCTGGGAGTCGTCACCGACGACCATGATATTGTGATGATTTCCGGCAAGGAGTTGGACAATGCGGGCCTGGACGCGATTGGTGTCCTGGTATTCGTCCACCATGATATGGCGATAGCGTGCGGTAAGGCGCTCGCGGATCGCAGGGTGCTGATCCAGCAGAAGCCAAAGATTGTTCAGGAGATCATCATAATCCATTAAAGCCTGCTGTTTCTTCATGTCCGTGTAGGCGTCTTGAATCTCACGCAAGGCATCCAGATGGGGGAGAAAATGCGGGTACTCCATATCCAGGATGTCTTCCAGCGGGGCATCCTTATTGGCCATCTTGCTGTAAATGTCGGCCAGCGTCTTCTTGCGGGGGAAAGCACCCAATTTGGGGGCATCCATGTTTTCTTTGACGATATAGCCAATCAAGCTTTCAGCATCCGGGCGATCGATAATGGTGTACCCGTTGGGGAAATTCAGCGCTGCGGCATAACGTTTGAGGATGGTGTTGGCAAATGAATGAAAGGTTCCACCGGCAATCTGATGACAGCGGGCATCCAGCAGCTGGCTGGCGCGTTGGAGCATCTCTCCGGCCGCCTTACGGGTAAACGTCAGCAACAGAATGGATTCCGGTGGATGGCCTTCCTCCACCAAACGTGCTGCCCGATAGGTGAGCGTTCGGGTTTTGCCGCTACCTGCACCGGCGATAACCAACAGCGGGCCGTCATCATGAAAAACCGCCTCAAATTGAGCCGCATTCAATTCTGTTCGGAATCGATCCCTAAGCGCCTGTTCCATGTCGATCGCTTTCTGCAATTTCGGAAAGTTGCCGGCACCTTATCGGCGGTATGGCAAACCACAAGCGGTGAATCCCGCATGCCGTCGGAGGCCTTTTGGGGTTACAGGATGGGGCGTCCTTTCGTGCCGCGGGCATCGTCCTAAGGTGCGAGTTCTTCCACAGGTCCACTGATTTGTCAACAAGGTCAACCCCTCCCTGAGCGACGCAACGATGGGGGCAAATGCCGGCCGATAAAGGGAAGAGATGGCGGGGTCGGCCAGGATCAAAAACCGAAGGCGGGCGATGAAGCGATTTCCGCGCAATCCGCAGTAATATGATAAACGTCAACCGTCATCCTGAAACGGCCTTCAAGGGGGAACCATGGTAAACGGAAAGGAAATAATCTACTCCCATAGAGAAGCGAAAACAGTTCGATATATTCTTCGAAATGGCGCCATCGCCGTTGTCTCCCTGCGAGATACGGCCGCAACGACCATAAAAGAAGAGAGAAAATGGAAAAATAATATAAATAATTCAGCTATCTATATTGTTTCAGGTGTTTTTGTCTTGGCGTACTGCAGGAAAGCCGCATGGACATTGTATCGCCATTTATCATCGCAGCTAATGTGCTTTTTTTATTGATGATAGAGTTGACTTTATAAATACTTTGTATTAGTTTCGACACTGTCAGGCACACATTGAATGAATAGAATAAGGAGGATATGTCAGATGAAGAAATTAAAAGAGCAGCTGAAAGCGGTATCCAAAGAATTGGTCAAGTTTTCAAAAAAGGTTGAAGCCGCGGCGGCAAAGGTAGACAAGTTGATGAAGGCGGAAGCTAAAAAGGCCACGGCCAAGAAAGCCGCGACCAAAAAGGTAGCGGCCAAGAAAGCACCTGCCAAGAAAGCACCTGCCAAGAAAAAGCCTGCCAAGAAAGCAGCAGCGAAAAAACCGGCGGCCAAAAAGACGGTAGCTAAGAAAACGACGGCGAAGAAACCGGCCGCCAAGAAAACCGTGGCAAAGAAGACTGCGGCGAAAAAGCCTGCTGCCAAAAAGAAAGTAACAAAGGCTGCTCCAAAAAAACCGGCTGCCAAGAAAGCAACTGTGCTTGACGCTGTGTTTGACGTCATTGGAAAATCCAGTAACGGCGCGACAATTGCCCATCTTAAGCAAAAAACAGGGCTTTCTCCCCGCCAGTTAAGCAACGCGCTGTACAAGCTTTCGACCCGAGGCAAGATCGTTGCTCAATCACGAGGGCTCTATGTAAAAAAATAAGGATGGATGGCGGGCTCCGGATTCGCGTTTTTCTGCCGGAAGACCGGATGTCGGCTTAGCACGTTCAAGATCCAAAAGAATGAAAGTGCGACAACGCATTATGCTTTAGCAAACGCTATTGACCGATTTAGAATAAAAGCCTGTTTCCTCATCGTGAGGAAGCGGGCTTTTATCGTTGAAGGGAATGATGCTTTTTTTGCCGGCCACCGGTGATGAGGCGGCCGGCATTTATTCCTTGAAAATCGCGCCGCCTTTCTGCGGAATTATGGTATCCCGAGGTTGTCATCCGTCCGTCAATCATTATCGTTTAGCTGTCGGTTGCCTGCGCCAATCCTGTTGCGGCAGTGCGGTCGTCGTCGGTTTTTCTATTTTCAACAATGACATGGAAAGGTGTGCGATGGAGCGGCCAAAAAACGTCTTAGCCAGCATGGTGGCATTGATCTTGATCTTTTCAGGCTTGGTTGGTCTATTCTCCGGTCTGCCGACGGCCTATGCGGCCGGTAGTGGATCAATAAGGGCTGCAGGCGACAGCGGGGATAGTGGCAATCGTGGAGAGATGCCACCTGTGCCCTCCTCAACGGACTGGCCGCAAGCGCAATCTGATTTACGGCCGGACCCGCAGGCGCTGTTCGGGCGTCTGAGCAATGGATTTCGCTACGTGCTATTGCCTAATCCCAAACCAATAGATCGCACCAGCATGCATCTTGTCGTGCAGGCCGGCTCTCTTCAAGAGGCGGAGAACGAGCGTGGCATTGCCCATTTCTTGGAACATATGCTGTTTAACGGGTCCACGCATTTCCCTCCCGGCGAACTCGTCAAGTATTTTCAGAAAATCGGCATGCAGTTCGGTCCGGATGCCAATGCTCATACCGGTTTTTACGAAACCGTTTACGATATCAACTTGCCGGTATCGGACCGCCAAAGTCTGCGTGAAGCGCTTCAGGTCATGCAGGATTACGCCGAGGGGGCATTGCTGCTTCCGTCCGAGATCGAGCGCGAACGCGGTGTCATTTTAGCCGAGAAGCGCGCCCGTGACTCGGCGGATTACCGTGCCTATGTGGCATCCTTGGCATTCGAGTTGGCCGGGACGCGTTATCCCGATCGTCTTCCGATTGGGAGCGAAACAGTTATACGGTCAGCAGACCGGTCCGTTTTCAAGGCGTTTTACGACGCCTGGTATCGACCGGACAATATGATTCTGGTCATGGTTGGTGATTTTGATCCGGCGCTTGCCTTTGAACTGGTTGAAGCACAGTTCCTGCAAATGGAAGCCCGTGCGCCTGCCCGGGAAAACCTGGCCACGGGGCAGGTTAAGCATGAAAAATTGAAGACCTTCTATCATCACGAAAAAGAACTCGGCAGCACGTCTGTCACCGTGCAGGTTTTGACGCATGATGCGCATGCGATCGATACGGCAGACTTTCAGCGCCGGCAGATTGAAGAACAGCTGGCCAATCAAATCCTTCGTAATCGCTT
The DNA here is from genome assembly GCA_014237395.1 of Desulfobacteraceae bacterium. Taxonomy (GTDB): domain Bacteria; phylum Desulfobacterota; class Desulfobacteria; order Desulfobacterales; family UBA5852; genus JABZFP01. The sequence goes on from JABZFP010000007.1 coordinate 298,549, forward strand.
GAACCGCGCCCTCAATCAAGCCGGATCCCCCATTACGGACGTGAGCGCCGGTAGCGGCATTTTTCTGCGTCAGACCCGTTATGGGTATATCAGCGCTGACTGTCAGCCGGAAAATTGGCGTGATGCCCTGACGCTGATCGAGCAAACGCTTCGGCAGGCCTTGCAATATGGTTTTGACGAAGAGGAACTCGAACGGGTCAAGCAAGATTATCGCGCCGGATTGGAGCAGGCCGCGGCACAGGCAGGCACTCGCGACAGCAGCACATTGGCTCGTAACCTCATCCGATCCGTGTTGGACGACCGCGTTTTCCGTTCTCCGGAGCAAGAAAAGCTTTTTGCCGAACCGGTGATTGCGGCCGCGACAACCCAAACGCTGCAAGATCGATTGCGTCACATTTGGGCGGTATCGCATCGTCTCGTGCTGGTGACCGGCAATGCGGCCATCGTATCCCCCTCCGCAACACCGGAAGACCAGATCGCCGCTGTGTTCAACCAGTCGCAGGCAACGCCCGTTTCGCCTCCGGTTAAAGTGCAGCGCGCGGCCTTCCCCTATTTGCCGCCGCCGTCGCAAGAGGGAAGGATTGCCGCTCAGCAGGAGCAGGCGGATATCGGTGTGTCGGTGGTTCAATTTGAAAATGACATCCGACTGAGTTTCAAAGCAACAAATTTCACTGCCGATGAAATTAAATTCGTACTTTCGTTTGGCGAGGGCACCGCCGGTGTTCCGGCCGGCAAATCCGCCCTGGCGACACTGGCCGATGACGTGGTCAACGAAAGCGGGCTCGGCCAGCTGGACAAGGAGGCCTTGGCACAGGCCTTGGCAGGGAAAAAGACGGATATTCATTTTGGTGTCAGAGACGATCGGTTCACCCTCGAAGGCAGCTCGACACCCGATGAAATCGAGCTCGTGTTCCAATTGCTTTTGGCCTATATCGTCGATCCCGTTTTTCGGGAAGATGCCTGGCAGTTGGTGCTGAACCGATACCAGCAGACGTATCGAGCGCTGCAGCAATCGGTCGATGGTGTCCTGAATCTTTACGGGTGGCGCTTTCTAAGCGGAAATGATCCGCGATTTAGTCTGCCATCGCCGGAGGCGTTTGAAGGCTTGTCGGTGACAGATATCGAAAACTGGGTTGTCCCCGCGCTGCGCCAAGGCGCTATGGAACTTGCCATCGTGGGTGATGTGGACCGCGATACCGTTGTCCGCATGGCAGCGCGCTACCTTGGCAGCCTGCCCGGAAAACGGGCCGAGCCCATCAAACCCGAAAACCGAACGGGGCCGGTGTTCCCCGCCGCCCGTCAGATGAATGTTGACGTCATCTCCCAGATCGAAAAAGCACAACTGGTCATGGCATTCCCAACCGATGACATGTGGGATATCGGGCAAACCCGCCGGTTGAACATTCTGGCGGAAATTGTGTCCGAGCGTCTGCGGTTGCGCATTCGCGAAAAGCTTGGCGCGGCCTATTCCCCAGGGGCATTCAGCCATCCCAGTCGCGCCTACAAGGGCTATGGGCTTTTTATCATTTATATCCCACTGGCGCCGAAACTGGTGGATACCGTCCAGACCGAGGTGGAAGCCATTATTCGGGACATCCGGCAAGACGGCGTTTCTCCCGAAGAATTGCAACGGGCTCTGGAGCCAACCTTGACCGGGATCAAGGATCGCTTCCGTGAAAACGGATATTGGTTGAATACGGTTCTGGCCGGTGCGTCTTTCCAGCCTGTCCAACTGGACTGGTGCAGGACCATTATCGCCGATTATACCAGCATTCGTGCGGACGATATCGAACAGTTGGCGCGGCGCTATCTTGATTTATCCAAGCGTGCCGTTATCCGCGCGCGCTCCGCCGGTGGCACCTGACCGGGGGTTTTATCCGGCCACCATGCCCGCAGGGGTGAGCCTGACCTTAGTCAATGGGCGTGGGTAGGTACTTTGACGATGGGGGCACGAACATCAAGCGATTATTTGTTTGTATTCGTGCCATCCCATGCGCGCGTGTTTTTGGCGCTGTTTTCCGCTCGGCAGCGATGCATATTGCCTGACAAGGACGGTCATGATATGGAAACCCGAATCTTTTTTCGTATGGAAAGGACGTCAGATGCGTGAAACAGAAGTCTCAGGTGGTATATGGGATGCCATCTGGGCATTTTTTGCCTCGGTGCGATTGACCATTCTATTGCTGCTTTCCCTGGCGGGAACATCGATCATCGGCACCTTTATCCCCCAGAACAAGCAACCGATGGAATACTTGCAGGCTTTTGGTGAATTCGGCTACCGATTGCTGTCGGCGCTTGATTTTTTTGATATGTATCGCTCCTGGTGGTTTCGCCTGCTGATCATTCTCCTAGTGTTGAACATTATCATTTGTTCGATCGAACGGCTCGCATCCATTCGTAAAATTCTTTTCGTCAAAACCCCCCATTTTCGACGCAGCCGCTTTCAGAAAAGTCGGAATCGAATTTCATTTGATGACGACCGCAGTCCTGAAAAATTGCAGACCCTTTTCCTTCCGGTCCTAAAACAAAAGTTTGCTTATACGCATCAGGAGGCAAGCGACGGGGGATTTTGGCTTTTTGCTGAAAAATGGCGCTGGACGCGCATCGGCGTTTATATTGTCCATCTGAGCGTCGTCATTTTATTGTTGGGGAGTCTCGTCGGTTCCCTTTTTGGATTTGAAGGGTTTGTGAATATCCCCGAGAACGAGACGGTCGATTCCATTTTTCTGCGTCAGACCGGCCAGGCCTTCCCGCTGCCTTTCGCGATCCGCTGTGATGATTTCGACGTCAGCTTCTACGACAACGGTGCCCCGAAAGAATTCCGCTCCAGTCTCACCATATTGGAGGGTGACCAAATTGTTTTGCAGAAGGATATCATCGTGAATGATCCCCTGCGCTATCGCGGCATAAATCTGTTCCAATCCAGCTACGGCAAAATGGCGCCTGAAGACGGGCATGACCACACCGAGCCCCCTGAGGAAGTGGAATTGAAAATTACCGAAAAGGCGACGGGCCAATCCTTTACCCAGAAGGCGGCGATCGGACAGCGGTTTGACTTGCCGGATGGTTCCGGCCAGGTGTTGATTGCCGGTTTTCAGGAGGCGATGCAGTTCGGAGGGCAAAACCTGGGGCCGGGTCTGATCGTCGAGGTGATGTCAACGGAAGGCGAGAAAACGGAAGTTCTTTTACCTCTGCATTTCCCCAATTTCGATAAGATGCGGGGCGGGACGCTCATCTTCACCGTTCTCGGACAGAAACAGCGGGCGTTTACACCCGACGAAAAGGCCGATCGCTACTATACCGGCCTCCAGGTGACCCGAGATCCCGGTGTGCCGGTGGTCTATACCGGGTTTGTGGGCATGATCATCGGCTTCATGATTACCTTTTTCATGTCGCATCAAACCGTGTGTGTCGAAATAACGGCCCGGGGCGGCCGGACCCACGTGGCCGTGGCGGGCATTGCCGATCGCAACAAGCTTGGCATGGAAAGAAGGACGGCGCAGCTGGCGGAACGGCTTAAATCCCTGTCGTGAATATCTCGCGGCCGCTGAAAAAGCATCGGCGCGTTTTCCTTTCACCCTATCGACCCTAATATAATAAGGATATACCATGAGCAGTTCACATATACTCTCGATCGTCACCTTCATCTATGGACTGGCCTTTTTTTTGTACCTCTTTGAATTGGTCTTCAAAAAAGAAACCGCCGGGCGCATGGCAACCGCGGTGGCTATCCTGGGGTTTACCGGGAATTCGGCGGGTATCATTTTGCGCTGGGTGGAGTCCTATCGTATGGGGATCGGTCATGCCCCGTTGTCGAACCTATATGAATCACTTGTTTTTTTCGCATGGTGCATCATCCTGCTGCACCTGTTTATCGAGTGGCGCTATCGCAATCGAATTATCGGCCTGATCGGATCGCTGCTGGCTGTCAGCGCGCTGGCATACGCATCGCTCAAACCCGACCAGATTCAGCCCCTGATTCCGGCACTCAAAAGCAACTGGCTGATTGCCCATGTGTTTACGTGTTTCATCGGATACGCTTCTTTTGCCATTGCGTTTGGCATCAGCCTCCTGTACCTGCTGCGCCGTATCGGGGGGCCCGCCATCCTGGAACGGCTGCCTTCCGACAGCTTGATGGATGAATTGACCCATCAACTGGTTATGTTCGGGTTCCTGTTCCTGTCGGCGGGCATCATCAGCGGCGCCGTTTGGGCCAATTCCGCCTGGGGACGTTACTGGGGCTGGGATCCCAAAGAAACATGGTCGCTGGTCACATGGTTCGTTTACGCTACGCTGCTGCACGCACGGTTTATGCGCGGGTGGCGCGGCAATCGGATTGCAGTACTGTCAATCGCCGGTTTTCTGGCGGTTTTATTCACTTATTTTGGTGTCAATTATTTACCCGGGTTGCACAGTTATGGGGCCATGGGACAGTGATTTTAACTTGACATTTCAGCCGGTGACAGGGTAAAAAAAGCAAATTTTAGCTGGAAATCAAGGTATTGAAGGCTGCCCGGTCTTGAGCAGGGCTGCCGGGACAAAAACCGTCCACCCTTTTGATCCGAGTGGCGTGGATGGTTTTCTTTGTAGGAGAGCTGAGAACAAGCGATATCCGAATAGATTTTGGTAACAGGTGATAGAGGTACGATACGGTGGGGAGGATCCCTGATCTTGGTGGCCGACGGTAGATGGAATGCTGAAAATGGTTTTGCGACAATGCATCATTAAAGCGTTTCTCTCCGAAGACAGGCTTGCCGATTGAAGGGATTTTTTATTCTGTTCAGCAGCCAGACGGAGTTTCCATGAGTAATACAGACGACACCAAACAAGTTGCAGTGGATGATCGGGATAGGGTGCCGAACGCCAGTGAAACGGGCGGTCCAATCATTCTTTTTTTTATGATAGGATTCGTTTTAAGTCTCGTCGTGGGGTGGGTTGTTTTCCCCAAGCTGTTGTATTCGCAGAAAAAACAGCCTATTGATTTCAACCATGTCCAACATATGGAACTGGTCGACGAGGGATGCGAAAGCTGCCATTTTTTCCGTGAAGACGGTAGCTTTTCCGGTGCACCGACCCTTGCCCAATGCATCGACTGCCACGAAGAAGTCCAGGGCGACACGCCGAACGAAATCAAGTTTGTCGAAGCTTACGTTCAGAAAGATCGGGAAGTCCCTTGGCTGGTCTACTCCAAACAGCCGCAATGTGTTTATTTCTCCCACGTGGCCCATGTCAAAATGGGGAATATGGATTGTGTCACCTGTCATGGGCACATTGGTGAATCCACGGAACTTCCGATCTACGAGCAGAATCGCATTTCCCTATACAGCCGTAATATCTGGGGCAAGAACATCGGTGGTTTTAAAAAGAACACCTGGGATCGGATGAAGATGGATGACTGCGCTGAATGCCATGTGAGAGAGGGTGTTCGTCAGGCAAGTGTGCAGACGGGCAAAGGCGGTTGCTTCGTCTGTCACAAATAAGCGGCTCAAGGACGATTTGAGGGGATTCCAGAAAGAGACGAGGGGTATGTCGATGAAAATAGACCGAAGAAGCTTTTTAGCGATGAGCGTCGGTGGTGCCGTGGGAACGGCCCTGACGCCGCTGCCCTGGAAAATACAAGACGACCTGGCCATCTGGACCCAGATGTGGCCGTGGACGCCGTTCCCGCCCGATGGCGAAAACACCTATGTCAATTCGGTCAGCACGCTCTGTGGGGGCGGTTGTGGGATCACCGTGCGCAAGGTCGGGGAGCGGGCCGTTAAAATCGAGGGCCGGGAAGACTATCCCACCAATCAGGGCGGCATTTGCAACCTCTGCGCTTCCGGGCTTCAGATGTTATACGGTCCAACCCGTATCCCCTACCCGATGAAACGGCTTGGCGAACGCGGCGCGAACCAGTGGGTGCGGTTGTCCTGGGAAGAGGCCATTTCGATGGTGGCGGAGCAACTGGGGGAAATCCGGCAGGCCGGACAACCGGAAACGGTGGCGTGCCTTTCCACCCGTCCCTATGGCTCCATGCCGGCTCTGTTAAAACGGTTTATGACGGCGTACGGATCGCCCAATTTCATGACCACGCCATCGATGATGGACGCCTATGACATGACGCTGAAGCGGATGCATGGCGTGGACGGGCGGATGGGCTTCGACCTTGAAAACGCCGACTATGTTCTCAGCTTTGGCAGCGGCCTTATTGAGGGCTGGGGCAACACGGTTCACATGATCCGGATCAACAGCAAATGGAAGGACACGAACGCGGTCCTTAAGCAGATCGAACCGCGTCTGTCCAACACGGCCGCCAAAGCCGATCAGTGGATACCCATTTTGCCGGGAACCGAAGGGATCCTGGCGCTCGGCATCGGCTATGTGATCATCAAAGAATCCCTCTATGATTATGACTTCGTGAATAATTTTTCTGCCGGTTTTGACGAATTCCGTCGTGCCGTCCTGAGTGGGTACAGCCCGGGCAATGTGTCCAAACAGACCGGCGTCGATCAATCGACCATCGTCGCTTTGGCCCGCGAATTTGCGCGTGCTCGGCGGCCGCTCGCCCTTTGCGGCCGTGGTCAGGGAACAGTGCCGGGTGGTTTTGGCGAATACGTTGCGGTGCATGCCCTGAATGCCTTGGTGGGCAATATCAATCGCCCGGGAGGCGCCTGGGCCATGCCGCGGCCGGAGATGGACGGCTGGTTGGAACCGGTTCTGGATGCTCCGGCGGAAGCCGGTCTGGCCAAGCCCCGCCTTGACGGTGCCGGAAGCGCCGCTTTCCCGTTTGCGGGACAGCTTTTCAACCGTGTCCCAGTTGCTTTGAAGGCCGGCGAGCCCTATCCCTGCCAGGCCTTGCTGGTTTACGACGCCAACCCGCTTTTCAGCATGCCCGGGAGCGGAATGGTGCGCGAGGCTTTACAGCAAATTCCGTTTATCCTCAGTTTTGCCTCCCATATGGACGAGACCGCCATGATGGCGGATATCATTCTTCCCAATTTGTCCCACCTGGAGCGATGGGAGGATGTCCCGGTGACGGAAGGATTTCATCGTCCGATGCTTGGGCTGGCCCAACCGGTTGTCGACCCGCAGTTTGACACGCTGCATGCCGGCGACACCCTCCTGCAATTGGCCGCAGCGCTGGGGGGAACCGTAGCCGCTTCCCTCCCATGGGAGAACTATGAAGCCTGTTTGAAGGAGGCCCTTTCGCCGCGTTGGGCTGAGCTTGAAGACCGTGGCTATTGGATCGATGAAAACTTCACACCGGATGACTGGTCCCTGGCCTTTCCGACCGTCTCCGGAAAGTTCGACTTTGCGGTTTCCGGAGCCGATCTCAAGACGCTATTTGCCATGACCGCGCCGCAAGGCGACGACGGCAGCTACAATCTGAAACTGATCCCCTACGATTCGGTCCGGATTGCCAATGGCGCCGTAGGTTCGCCGCCTTTTTTGATCAAGATCGTCTCCGACAAGGTCTTGAAAGGCAAAACGGTTTTGGTCGAGGTGAACCCGGAGACAGCACGTGCCGCCGGTTTTGGCGAAGGCGACCAAGCGGTTTTGAAAACACCCCTGGGGGATGCCGCGGTGCGTGTGCATTTGTCCGATGGATTGATGCCGGGCCTGGTCGCAATGCCGCGGGGGCTCGGACATACGGCCTATGACCGATATCTTGCTCAAAAAGGCGTCAACGCCAATGATTTGATTGGATCCGTCGAAGACACGGCCTCCGGCCTTGACGCGACCTGGGGTATTCTTGCATCTCTGGTGAAAGCCTAATTCAACAGTACGAGGTTCTGATGAAACACTCTGGCAATTTCGGTAAGCCCAAACGTTATGGCATGGTCATCGACCTGGACAAATGTACCGGTTGCGGTGCCTGCATGGTGGCCTGCATGGCCGAAAACAACGTTCCCTTCAAAGAGGATGAGTCCAAAAAACTGGACAGCATCTCCTGGTTGCAGGTTTATCGCTTGACCAACGGCAAACCCTATCCTGATGCCGAGGTCTGTTATCTTCCCCGTCCCTGCCAGCATTGTGCCGGCAAGCATGAAGGCCATTCGCCCTGCGTATCGGTTTGCCCGGCCACGGCCACGGATTATGATCAACAGACCGGAATCGTCAGCCAGATTTATACCCGCTGCTTTGGCTGCCGTTACTGTATGGGGGCCTGCCCGTATCACGCCCGCCATTTCAACTGGTGGGATCCGGTATGGCCAAAGGGGATGGAAAAATACCTGAATCCTGATGTTTCCGCTCGGATGCGCGGCATTGTCGAAAAATGCAATTTTTGTTTCCAGCGGTATCAGAAAGCCACCGAGAAAGCCCATGCGGAAGGGCGGCGAGACCTGGAAGAAAATGAATATCAAACGGCCTGCACCCAGGCTTGCCCTGCGGGAGCGATTATTTTCGGGGACTTGAACAATCCGAAACATGCGGTTCACCAGATTGCCAAACCGAATCTAAAAAAAGGTGGACAGCCCCAGAACCCTAAGGCATTCAGACTGTTGGAAGAGCTTGAGACCAATACAAAGGTATATTATCTATCCAGCAAACAATGGGTCCAGGATGCTATCCATAAACCGCATTTGCTGGACCAAAAGGAGGCGCATCACTAAGTGATCGCCCGCTAAGCGGAAAAAGCATACAGGGCTGGTTGGCTGGACCCGGCCCCTTCCATCAATTGACAGCTTTTTTAGGAGCATTGGTTTTATGGATTCTGCATTGATACCCAAGGGAGTCAAACGTTGCCCGATCTGGCAATTCGCACTGGGGCTCGGCGTGGTGGGTGCGGTTCTGCTATGGGGCGTCTACGCCATGATCCTTTGTTGGTTCAAAGGCTTGAACCAGACCAACATGAACGATTATTATGGCTTTGCGCTGTGGATCTGGGCGGACCTGGCCGTCATTGCGCTGGGGGGCGGTGCTTTTTTCACCGGTTTGCTGAAATATGTCATCGGCAAGGATGAATTGAAGAACATCATCAATTATGCCGTATTGATCGGGTTCATCTGCTACAGCAGCGCCTTGCTCATCCTGGCTATCGATGTCGGGCAGCCGTTGCGGTCATGGTTTATTTTCTGGCACGCCAATGTCCATTCCATGTTGACGGAAGTGGCGTTTTGCCTGAGTTGCTATTTCTGCGTTCTGACCATCGAATATATTCCGCTCATTCTCGAAAATCGCCAGCTGGATAAAGTTCCGTTTGTGCATAATCTCAGCCATACAATGCACGAGTATATGGCGGTTTTTGCGGCCACCGGTGCATTTCTGAGTTTTTTCCACCAGGGCTCTCTGGGCGGGGTGGCGGGCGTGCTTTTCGGGCGGCCTTTCGCCTACCGCGAACATTTGTTTATCTGGCCTTGGACGTTTTTTCTCTTCACCTGGTCGGCGGCGGCCTACGGTCCCTGCTTTACCTTGCTGGTCACCCGCATTACCGAGAAAATTACCCGTAAACAATTGGTTAAAGATACCACGATTCAGCTGCTGGCAAAGATCGCCGGGTGGATGATGTTTACGTATATCATTGCCAAAATCATCGACACCGTCTACTGGGCCACCACGACCGCGCCGTCCCTGGGATTCACGCTCAAGGATTTTTACAGCAACAACCCGGTGTATGGCTATTGGATCCTTTTTGCAGAGATCGTCTTGTGCGGTGTCGTCCCGGCATTGATGCTGATTACACCGAAGATCAGGAGCAATCGGCTGCTTCTGACCCTTGCGACGATTCTGGCGGTGATCGGTGTTTCGCTGAACCGTTGGGTGATGGTCCTGCAGGTGATGGCGGTGCCCGTCATGTCCTTTGATATCTGGGCCATGTACTATCCCAGCTGGCAGGAAGTGGCGACAACGATTCTTCCGGTGGCCTATGGTATTATTTTGATCATGATTTCCTATCGCTATCTTCCCATTTTTCCCCAGGAGGCGGAATTGAATCCCCTGGAACCAGAGGCCGATATGGCGGCCGCGGCGGGTACCGAGGAGACAACGGAAGAGGTGCCGGAACCGGGATTGACCCCGGCCGAGGCATAAACGGGTTGTAAGGAGGCAACGCAATGTTTCCATTCAATTTCGAGTGGATGTGGGATATGTCCCACATAGTTTTTATGGGCGGGCTGTGGTATGCACTCGGTATTCTGGGGGCCGGAATGACGTTTTGCGTCGTCAAGGCCATTTTGGATACGGCCAATGGCAAGGGTGGGCACCACCACTGAGCCCTCCGCGACCAAAGCGCTTTCTTGCTCCTTGGCACAGGAGAAGGAAGCGCTTTTTTTTTGCGTCTTTGATAAACACCGGGTCCATCGGGTTTTGACGGGCGCAATGTGCTGTTTTTCTATGGGATGATCTCCCTGGAACATCAACAGAAAGCCTTATGGCATGGATAAAATCGTTGTAGAGGGTGGCAAGCGCCTCACCGGGACGGTCGCCATCAGCGGTGCCAAGAATGCGGCGCTGCCCATCCTGGTTTCGGCACTGTTGACGGACGGGGTGTGCACCTTTACCAATGTCCCCGATCTACAGGATATTCGCAGCATCCTGCTGCTGCTGGAGAGTCTTGGGGCGCGAGTGGTGGCGGATGGGCACACCATTAAAATTGACGCGGCCACTCTGGCGGCCAGCGAGGCGCCATACGACCTCGTGCGGAAAATGCGGGCCTCGATTCTGGTCTTGTGTCCCCTGGTGGCACGCTTAGGTCATGCGCGGGTATCCTTGCCGGGGGGATGTGCCATCGGCGCTCGTCCCATCAATTTGCATCTTAAGGGGCTGGAGCGGCTGGGCGCCACCATTGATATTCGTCACGGCTACGTCGAAGCCCGGGCCCATCGCCTGAAAGGGGCCGATATTTATTTCGATACCGTGACGGTCACTGGAACGGAAAATATCATGATGGCGGCGGCATTGGCAGACGGCGTCACCGTATTGCGCAATGCCGCACGGGAACCGGAGGTCGTTGCGCTGGCCGAAGTGCTGATGGGAATGGGGGCGGATATTCAAGGCGCAGGCACATCGGTGGTGACGATCAACGGTGTCGAGGAACTCCGGCCGACCACGTTCGAAATCATTCCCGATCGCATCGAGGCCGGGACATTCATGGCAGCGGCGGCCCTTACCGGTGGTGATGTGACCCTGACGCACTGTCAGCCCGACCACCTCAGTGCCGTTAGCGACAAACTGCAACAGGCGGGGGTCGTTATCCGGTCGCAGGGGACGTCCCTGCGTGTTACGGCTGATAAAGCGATCGCCAGTGTTGACGTCCGAACCCAGACCTATCCCGGGTTTCCAACGGACATGCAGGCCCAATTCATGGTGTTGATGTCCTGTGCCGAAGGGCAGAGTATTATCAAGGAAACCATATTCGAAAACCGGTTTATTCATGTCAGCGAATTGCGGCGACTGGGCGCCGATATTACGATTTCGGGGGATACCGCAGTGGTGCGCGGCGTCAAGGCGCTTTTCGGTGCCCCGGTAATGGCCTCGGATCTTAGGGCGAGCGCTTCGCTTGTTCTGGCCGGACTGGTGGCTGAGGGCTTGACGGAAATCAACCGCGTCTACCATATCGATCGCGGCTACGAGCAAATCGAAGAAAAAATGCGTCAAATCGGTGCTGCGATCTGGCGTGAAAAGGCATCATAACCCGATCATCCGTTATCGGTCGACACAACCGATGACCGGCATCATGACACCCATCCATTCGGCAGGATGAAAAACAAATCGGTGTGGGCGGCCACACCCGCAGGCGGCGAACCATTGACCGGGGGACACACCCTGGTGACACTCGGGTATTCCGTTGTTAGTGCACGGAATGCCCGAGGGGAGTCTGCGCGTGGAAATTCGATTCGGTTCTCGCCGTACCCGTAATCATCACTTCAGTGCCCCGGAGGTATACAATCGTCCGCTGATCCCCATGGTCGCTGCATTGGCGATAGGGATCTTTCTCGGGGGCTGTTGGCCGGGCCATTTTAATGAAGCGAGGGGTACCGCGATATGCCTGTCCGCCGTTCTCCTCTATAAAGGGTACCGAAATCGCAGCGCTGCATTGTCTCCGCTTATTCTGCTGGCTCTTATGGGTTACATTCTCATATCCCCATGGTTGCCGGTCGCTTTTCCGGAAAATCATATTAGCCATTACACGACTTCCCAGCGGTGGCGCATCGAAGGGACCGTTATAGAAGTTCTTCCGGAGCGTCACGGTCGCCGCCGTTTAATCCTGAAGGTGTCCCATCTGCACGATCAGCATCAGACGTTGAAGGTGACAGGGTGCATTCGCGTTACAATGGCCGGAGATGCACCGGAAATATTTCCCGGAACAACGTTGGCATTCCCCAGTCGTATCAAGGCTTTTCGGAACTTTAACAATCCTGGCGGCTTTGACTATCAGCGTCATATGACGCTTAAGCGGGTTTACGGCTCCGCCTTTGTTCGTGGCGAGCGCCTACGAATCATTGCGTGTGAAGGTCCTCCCGTGTCATCTCTCGTCTCGCGCTATCGCAACCGGGTACGCACCGTGATCGAAACCCTGTCCGACGTCCCAACGCAGGTCGTCATGAAGGCGCTTTTGATTGGCGAACGCCAGGCCATCCCTCGGGATTTGCGCCAGATTTTCAACCGTTGCGGCGTCGGACATTTGTTGGCCATTTCCGGTTTGCACATTGGTATCGTGGGCGGGTTGGTCTTCTGGCTTTGTCATCAAGGGTTAAACCGGTTTTCTTTTATCCTGGAGAGAGGGTGGGGCCGGCGCGGCGCCACCGCATTGGCGATCGGCCCCATCGTGGCGTATGCCATCCTGTCCGGGTTGTCTCCCGCAACGCAACGGGCCTTGATCATGGTCTTGGCGTTTCTGGTGACGTATTTTATCCATAAAGACGGTGATACCTTGAACTTTTTGGCGCTGGCGGCGCTTTTGATGCTGGTCTGGCATCCACCGGCGCTATTCTCCATTTCTTTTCAGATGTCGTTTGGCGCTGTTTTTTGGATTGTTTTGGGGCTGAAATCGATTGAGAACCAGGCGACTTCCCGGCCAGACTGGCCCTCCCGGATGTGGAACCGGATAAAAACGTTTGTGCGGGTGACGCTCTGGGCCACGGCGGGGACACTTCCCCTGGCCATGTATTATTTCCAACAGATTTCTCTGGTGGGACTAATTGCCAATTGCCTTCTGGTACCCTTTATGGGGTTTTGTATCCTGCCGCTGGGTATCCTTTCCTTGCTTGTGCTGCCCGTCAATACGTATTTGGCCGAAGCCGGCATTCAACTGGCGGGGTGGGGGCTTGCCCAGGCGCTTCGGATAATGCAGATGCTGGCCGCTTTCGATGGCGCGGCCATACCCACCGTCGTGCCATCCGTCATCGAAATCATTAGCTACTATGCCCTTTTGGGGATGGTCGCGATGCGGAAAAGAGCCCGCCTGCGGCGCTCGGTTTGGCTTATCGTGTTGATGGTGCTGGTCGTCGATGGCCTTTATTGGGGGCATGCGCGCTTTTGGCATCGCGATTTGCGTGTGACCATCATGGATGTCGGGCAGGGAAGTGCTGCGTTGGTGGAATTCCCGGGTGGGGAGACCATGTTGATTGACGGGGGCGGGTATTCGAATAATCAATTTTTCGATATGGGCGAACGGGTCATCGCACCGTTTCTGCGCTCTCGGAAAATCATGCAAGTCGATACCCTTGTTTTGAGCCATCCGAGCAGTGATCACATGAATGGCCTGGTTTACATTCTGCGGCATTTTCATCCGAAAAGATTGCTCTGGACAGGGGCGCGTGCATCTACGGATAGTTTTCGTGATTTTTTTGAAGCCGTGCTGCGCAGTGGGGTCAACGTACCCGCGTTTTTTAAACTGGATCGAAACCTGATCATCGGTGGTGTCGCCATGGATATTCTTCACCCGCCACCGACGGCCTGCAAGAAGAATCACCCGTCATCAGGAGACGCCTATAATAACCATTCACTGGTCGTTAAGCTGACCATGGGAGCCTGCAGCATTTTATTCCCGGGGGACATCGAAGCTTTGGCCGAAGCAGAATTGCTTGAATGCTGTCGATCGGCATTGCCAAGTCGAGTGCTGGTGGCCCCTCATCATGGCAGCCAAACTTCCAGTTCAATGGGGTTTCTATCAGCTGTCCATCCGGAAATCGTCGTTATATCGGCCGGCTGGCAGAACCGGTTCGGTTTCCCGCATACGAGCGTTATCGAGCGGTATGAGGAACTGGCCGCCAGAATTTATCGGACGGATCACAATGGTGCTGTGGGGCTTCGGACCGATGGCCAACGCTGGGAGGTCAGAACGCGTTAACCGAGAAGAGGTGTAAAAATCAAAAGGTGTACGATTCCTGTTTTCGTCTGGTGGTGCAGCGACAGTGTGCGATGGCCTGATCACCGGGGACCTCACCTCTCTTGGAGCAGTGGTTTGATGGAGAACCTTGATCTCCGGCTGGAATTCCGTTAATCTAGTGCTAAGTGAGTGAGCAGGCGAGACTTGGGACGGGCCCCCTGGCGAATACACCACAGGGGATATCACTTTGTCCCTGTCAATGCGCTATGATGGTTATTATCCGCGGCCACTCCCAATGCCCGACGGTCACTCTTTTCGGATAAGGTTGGCTGTTTTTCCGCCACAACCGACAACCTTTGATTTTCAACCCGAGGTAAATATGGCCCTTCCTGATTCCTTCAAAGCTTTTGTCGTCAGCGAAACGCCCAACGGCGATTTTCAGCGGTCGATCGTCGATCGCCAACTGAATACGCTTCCGGACCATGATGTGCTTATCGAGGTCCACTATTCTTCGCTGAACTATAAAGATGCCCTTTCGGGACATGGCAATAAAGGGGTGACACGCCACTATCCCCACACGCCGGGCATCGATGCCGCCGGCGTGGTCGCTGAGAGCCAGGTGGCACACTTGAAATCGGGGGATTCGGTCCTGGTAACCGGTTTTGATTTGGGGATGAACACATCCGGCGGGTTGGGGCAATACATCCGCGTTCCGGCGCAATGGGTCATTCCCCTGCCGCCCGGACTTAGCCTAAAAGAGAGCATGATATATGGCACAGCAGGATTTACGGCTGCCATGTGCATTCATCGTCTGATCAACCATGGTGTAACCCCGGATCAGGGTGAAATTCTGGTTACCGGTGCAACGGGCGGGGTTGGTTCTCTGGCCATTGCGCTGCTCAGCGGCCTGGGCTATAAACCGGTGGCTGTCAGTGGCAAAGCCGATGCGATACCATTTCTGGAATCGCTTGGGGCCGTATCCGTCTTGGCGCGTGACGAGGCCGAAGCCCAGGCCGAAAAACCGATCCTCAAGGCTCGCTGGGCGGGTGTGGTCGATACCGTAGGCGGAAAGATTCTTTCCAAGGCTATCAAAATGACGCGGTATGGCGGCGCCGTAACCTGCTGCGGGCTGGTGGCATCACCGAATCTGTCATTAACGGTCTTCCCCTTCATCCTGCGCAGCGTGGCCCTGTATGGTATTGACTCGGCAGAATGCGGCCGTGAGTTACGTCAGGTGCTGTGGGAGAAATTGGCGGGGGATTGGCGCCCGGCCGGTCTGGCGGGACTGAGCCGTGAGATCGATTTGAATGATGTCGACAATTACATGGCACGCTTGCTGAAAGGTGCCAATCAAGGGCGTACCGTCGTCAAGATGATCGCGGGGTAATTGACGGCTGCGGGCCCACGATAGACCCTATTGCCAGACGGACATGCTACGGGTGTTGATTTCAATCCGAGGGAGAGGGCAAGATGAATAAGTTTACAATGGTTGGTTTAGGCGCGTGGCTGGTCAGCATTGTGATTGTCGGTTTCCAGGCCATTACCAGCCTGATGCAAGAGGGGGGGGGCGGTGACTGGGGTGCCCCCCCGGGTGGCTGGAGCGAAATGGCGATTGTCGATTTGGTGGGCGATGAACGCCTTTACTGGGCAGCGGATTTTGATTGGCTCGTTTATGTTTTCACCATGCCGCTATATATTCTGCTGTTTGCCGTTGGGCTATTATTCATTATCATGGGGGTGGTTTTCTGGCGCAAGTAGCTATTCAACATAGACCTGTTGTCCGGGATAGATTGTGCTGCGCGCTGAGAGACGATTAATTTTGAGAAACCGGTCCAGCGGCATCTGGTGTGTTTGAGCGATTTTAAATGGACTGTCACCAGAGCGCACTTGGTACGTTTTCATGCCGTCGGTCGCCTGGACAGGGGGGATTGTCGAGGCAAGCTTAAGCTTTTGGCCCTTGTAAAGGTGGGTTCCCGTGAGGCCATTTAGCGTTTGGATGGCCTGGGTGGTGGTGCCGTATTTGCGGGCGATGTTCCACAGGGAGTCGCCACGGCGCACCAGGTGGTAAGCCGGCATTTGGGCGGGGGGGCTTAGCGTTTGCTTGGGTGGCGGGCTGGCAGCGGCATAGGTGGTCCCCTTGCCCGGTATCTTCAGACGCTTCCCGGCACGAATAAAATGGGAACTGCGCAGATTGTTGGCCCGCTGGATGCGCGACACGCTGGTTCGGTAGCGTCGTGCAATTGTCGAAAGCGTCTCCCCGGATCGGACTCGGTGGTAGACATAGGCGGGTTGGGGGAGTGAGGCCGGGCGAACATCCTCGATTTGGGCAATCAACAACTCACTGGTGCCGACCGGCACTTTTAGACCATAGGACGTCGGTGGAAGAATTTTATACCGCAGTTCCGGGTTCAAATCGCGCAGCGTTGCCTCGGGTACGGCAAGCACTTTGGCCGCATCTTTCAGGTGGATTTGGCGATCAATCGTGGCTGTTTCATAGACCAGCGGAGGATCGATTTGGGCCAGGTCGATGCCGTATTTCTCAGGCGTGCTGAGGATGTGCAGTGTGGCTAGGAAGCGCGGCACGTACCGCGCCGTTTCTCTCGGCAGGCGTTCGTAAAGATCCCAGAAATTATCCAGATAGTTCACGTTCTGCGTTTTGATGACCCTCAAAACACGTCCTTCGCCACAGTTATACGCAGCCAAGACGGTAGTCCAGTCGCCGAAAATATTGTGCAGTTCCTTCAGGTAGGCGATGGCAGCCTGTGTGGCTTTGTCCGGATCCATGCGTTCATCGATGAATCGATCCCGCTTGAGACCGAATTTGTAACCCGTGGACGGAATGAATTGCCAGAGTCCGAGGGCGCGAGCCCGGGACAACGCTTTGACGTTGAAGCCGCTTTCGATCAAGGGCAGCCAAGACAACTCTTCGGGAAGGCCGGCTGCTTTTAATTCGGCTACGATTTCAGGGCGATAGCGACCGGATCGTTTGAGCGACCGCAGGAAAAAATCTTTTTCGACGCCGACCGTGAACCGTTTGATTTCGGCTTCAACATGGCGGTTCATGTCTAATGGAATGGCGTTGTGGCTGCCATTGACCACGATATTGCGGGACGCGTAAATTTCCAGAATACGTTTGGAAATCATAAAGCGTAGATCTTCTTTTTCTTGGACAAGTTTGAAGTCATCCTGAGGCTCCACGTCAAGAATCAGCAAATAGGCTTGATCCAAAGCTTCTACCGCTTTTTCCAACTCACCGCGTTGCCAGTATTCCTGGGAATCGCGGCAAAATTCCAAGGCTTCGTCCAGTTTGGCTTGTTCGGTTTTAGGGCTGGTTTCGGATGTCGCTGGCAAATGGGTTGCGGCCTCATCAATGGATCCATTGGTATCCATGGAAGGGGCGGGGATGTTCGCGTCGTCCTTATTCTGGTAGACGTTTTCATCGATGTCGACGTAGCAGGGAGGCGCCGCTTCAGTCGTAAGGCCTTGGGCAACCGTGGGGCTTACCTCGGATGGCGTGGCATTCATCATGGTGGTTGTGCAGCCGGTGATCAAGAAACACAGGCTTAGAATCAAGGTAATCATTTCTTTTTGTTTCAAAATCGACTCACTTTGTCTGAATTTGGAAAATGCTTGAAAATACGGTATCTTCGAACCGTTATACATTGCAGTGTCAGATTGTCAAGCAGTTATCGCCGGTTGATCCTCCGCATAGCGGCCGCGGATGGGGTTGTGATGCGTAATTTAGCGGACTCCGACGGGCGCTCTTGCCGATCGGTCCGCAAGATGGCTCGTGTGACGCTATCTTCTTTATCGGCTGCTGGCAGGGTACCTTTAATATACCCCGATGGAAACGGCAGTGGAAAGGCGGCGCAGACATTAAAAATCGGGTGCTTGAATGCGGCACCATGGCTGACAAAACCAATACGTGACTATCGATAGCGATAACAGGATGACGATTCAGTGAAAATGGGGTAAAAACAACTCTAACCGGTGTATTATGATCGAAATGGGATTATTTTTAAAAAAATGAATTTTTCTCTTGTAAATATACAAAAAGACCGGTATTAAACGATGTTTTAATTTGGTCAATCATCGGCGGCTGGTGCCAGCACGCCTCGGTTACAATTTTACGGCGGTTTAAAGGCCAGCGTAGCTCAGTTGGTAGAGCTACTGATTTGTAATCAGTGGGTCGGGGGTTCGAGTCCCTTCGCTGGCTCCAGTTTAATCAAAAGGTGGGGTTCCCGAGTGGTCAAAGGGAACAGACTGTAAATCTGTCGGCGATGCCTTCGGAGGTTCAAATCCTCCCCCCACCACCAGCCTGAATGAGGGCCTGTGGCAGGAGATTCTTGTTTTAGACACGGAATCAGTTGAACTGCGAGGCTTCCTGCAATACATTGACTTCGTGGCGGAAAAGAGGGGCAATTTTACCAATACCGTCAATTTCAAAGGAATCGGGCGGGAGTAGCTCAGTTGGTAGAGCTTCAGCCTTCCAAGCTGAATGTCGCGAGTTCGAGCCTCGTCTCCCGCTCCAAACAAATAAGACCGATTGGTAAAATGATATTCGCAAGTCGATAATTTGGTCATGGGCCCACGTAGCTCAGTCGGTAGAGCGCTTCCTTGGTAAGGAAGAGGTCCACCGGTTCGATTCCGGTCGTGGGCTCCATATTTTCCTCTAAACGGCCACCGTATGGAAAAATGTGGCGTCGGTGCGTCTTTTTATGTTTTGAATGACTTAAAAAACATTATAAGCCTATTACGGGGAGGAAGAGAAGATGGCGAAGCAAAAGTTTGAGCGGACGAAGCCGCATGTAAATGTGGGAACGATTGGTCATATTGACCATGGCAAGACGACGCTGACGGCTGCGATCACGAAGTTG
>JABZFP010000041.1 GCA_014237395.1 Desulfobacteraceae bacterium
ATGATCAAGGACGGCAAGGCCTTTTTAACCAAAGCCGGCAAAAAGCCTCGCCAAACCCTGAATGACGTGTTGGATGACGGCAAGGCCAAAATCGAGGATCTGAGCGAAGACACCCGCAGCCGCATGGCGGAGTTGAAGGCGGAGACCCGTTCATTTCTCGAGGGGATCGGCAAGGATGCACGGCTGGTGGTGGATGAGGTGGTTTCCGGCAGCAGGCAGGCGTTGGATAGGATTCCCGGCAAGCAGAGGATCGAGAAAGAGGTCCGCAGCCGGATCCGGACGCTTCCGGCCCAGTTCAATCTGCCCAGCAAAAAGGATATCGATGATCTGGCCCGGCGTGCCAACCGTCTCAACAAAAAAGTTGAAGCGCTCCAGCGGGCTGTCGCTGCCTGACATGGGTATACCAAGCCCCCCAATACGTCACAAGTATAACAAGGAGTAGATCATGCGGATAATCAAAACGTACACCAACGGTCGATTTTACGACACCCTCAACAAAACATATATCAGCAAAGAGCAACTGGCGGCTCTGTTCAATAAGAAAGAAGAGATCGCGATTACCATGCACAAGACCGGCAGCGATGTGACCAAATCGGTGATGAAGCGATTGGGCCCGCTGTTGGACACGAAAAAAGAACCCAAACTGAATATTGACAACATTAAAAATTGGGTTTCGGATCAGGTTGATCGACGCATCGAAAAGGCAATCGCATTGATCAACCTCCCCAGCAGAGACCAGATAAAGCGCCTGGCCGCTGATATTGAAACCCTCACCAAACAGGTAGATGGCCTGCAAAATAGCCTGGTCAAAAAGAAGGCGACTGTGCAACGGGAAAAAAAGGCCCCGGAAAAACCGGTTAGCGAGCAGGTCAAATAGGGCTGCAAAACCCCGGGCCTCTGGTCGCTTGCGACCGATTGACATCCTTCGGATAAGATTGTGACCTCGATGCCACCTGCGGCCCAAATGGTCGTTGCATTTTTCGTGTTATCGGATATGGTGAACGGTAAACGTCAGTCACCGTTTCGATTAACGACATTCGGCCTTGCGGCACGAGCCACCACCTTGCCTTGCGGCCTGTTCGGGCAGGCCGCAAGACGCGGATTAGACCGCGAACCTGTTTTGAGCCGCTTCATAGATCCCTGCATGCAGGATTGGCCATTGCCCGCTGGCCCGTTTGTGGTCGTGATACCCTCAGCAAAGCCGGGTGTGCCCAGGCGGACTATCGGGACCCTTCGCCATGCATCAGCTATTTCGCGACCGATGAATATGGGTGTTTTTGCAGAAAACTGTCCAGCCAGGTATCATGTCAACCACCGGTGTATCGGTTGTCGTATTTGTTCGGCCATTTCCCCCCAAAATTTTCGATCCAATCATGAATGCGGGTTGGATTATGTTTACAAACAGCCAAACGGTCCGGAGGAGGAACGGTTGTGTGCGGAGGCGATGGACATCTGTCCGGTCAACGCCATCGATAGGCAGGTATAAGGATCCAGTGGCTCGCTAAAGCACCATTGAAAACCGATATGGCACGTCAGGAGGAAACCGTGAAACAGGTGGTCAGCATTAGTTTGGGGTCAAGCGACAAGGACTATGCTTTTAATACCGAATTTCTGGGTCAGGATTTCGCCATCAGACGCATGGGGACCGATGGTGATCTGGAAAAAGCAGCCAAACTCCTGCTGCGCATGGACAAGGAAGCGGATGCCATCGGGCTGGGCCAAATCAAGTATCCCTATGGGATCGGCCCCCGCTACTTGAACAAAACCAAACACCGTAAAATCAGGGATCTGGGCGCTCAGGTGCAAACACCGGTCACCATCGGCAGTACCCTGCGGGATGTCTCCTTCGAGTGGGCCCTGCGCTATATCGAATATAAATTCGGCAACTATTTCAGCAATGCCCGGGTGTTGTTTTTTTCGGGCATGTATAGCTACCGCATTGCCAAGGTGATGTCCGAGTTTACCGACAACCTGACCTTCGCCGACCCGATCCTGGAAAACGGTATTCCCAAGTTTATCAATTCCCTCAAAGATCTGAAGGCGTATGCCCATTCGGCCCATGAGGTGCTGCAATGGGTTCCCAGCCAGCGGCTGACCCATTCGGTTGTCCCGATCAAGGCCTGGAATGACTATATTCTTCGCAAAGCCATGCAGAAGGCGACGATCCTTGTTGTTCCCAACTATGGGTTTGACGATTACCTAAAAAATGCCACGCTCGAAGAATTGGGCGGCAAGACCATCATCTCCGCTACCGTGGATGATGAACGGGTGGCGTTTTTAAAAGAACGCGGGGTGGATGTTATTATCGACACGACACCCAAAATTCTCGAGCACGTTGTGGCACCGAACGTATTGGAGGCTCTGATCCTCGCCGCGCTTGGACGCAATCGCGATCAGGTGCGTGCGGATGATCTGCTGGAACTGATCAGTGCCCAGAAAATGGATCCACGGGTGGTCTATCCGTCGGGCAGTCCCAAACGCGTCAACCGCTTTGCCTTTGTGATTCATCCACTCTCCAAGGAGTTCCTCAAAAAGGACAAGTCCGTGGAGGTGTTGGCCAACTTCACGCCTCCCGCGTTTCTGGATGCGGTCGAAAAAGTGATCGCCTATGCACCGCCATGGGTCTATTCGCGGGTTACCGGCATCAAATCGCCCACCGGTGTGGAAACCGAGGGATGGTTACTGACAGTTGGCGGCACACCCAAACAGATGCTGGCCCATGACCCGGAGTTCACCTATTCGCGCTTGCTGCAAGCCGCACGGATGGCCAAGCGCATGGGGGCTCAGATCATGGGGCTGGGTGCCTTTACCAAGGTGGTCGGCGATGCCGGCGTGACGGTAGCCAAGAAAGCTCATATCCCCATTACCACGGGCAACAGCTACAGTGCCTCCGGAGCGCTCTGGGCAGCCGCCGACGCGGTTCGTCGCATGGGGCTGATCAAGATCGAAAAAGGCCGGCGCATCAATGCCAAAACCATGGTGCTGGGGGCGACCGGGGCCATCGGGTCGGTTTGCTGCCGGTTGCTGGCCAAGGCATTCAGCGAAGTCTATCTGGCTGGCCGTAACACCGCCAAATTGCTCGCGATGAAAGAATCGATCCACCGGGAGGACCCGGATGTCAAGCTGACCGTGACCACCCTTCCCGACAAATACCTGGCCGACATGGATGTGATCGTCACGGCCACTTCAGGTGTCGGCAAAAAGGTTTTGGATATCACCAAGGTCAAGCCGGGTTGCGTCATCACGGATGTGGCCCGTCCGTTGGATCTCTCCCCGGAGGATGTGGCCAAGCGCCCGGACGTACTGGTGATCGAATCAGGCGAAATCGAATTGCCTGGCAACCCGGAGATGAAAAACATCGGTCTGCCCAAGAACATCGCCTATGCCTGCCTGGCCGAAACGATCGTTTTGGCCCTGGAGGGCCGCTTTGAGGTTTTTACCATCGGCCGGGACATCGAGTGGGAAAAGGTCAAGGAAATCTATAAACTCGGTCTGAAACACGGCATGAAACTGGCCGCCATTTCCGGTGTCAACGGTGTTTTCACAGATGATGATATTGCCCAGGTGAAAAAGCTTGCCCTGGAAGCCAGAAATCAACCCATCGCCAGTTAGCGGAGGTTCACGTGAAGCATATCATCCAAATCAGTTTAGGGCCCAGTATAGACGACAATGAATTCGAAACTGATTTTCTAGAACAAAAGTTTTCCGTCCAGCGCCTTGGAACCGACGGGGATGTGGAGAAAGCTTCCGACCTGCTCCTGAAGTGGAACAAAAAAGCCGATGCCATCGCCTTGGGCGGCATTCGATCAGCCCAATCCATGGGCCAAACGAGCGCTTTCAAAAATGATGTGGCCAGGCTTTTGGAACTCGGATCCAAGCTGGAAACCCCCGTGACATCCGGCGACATGCTTCGGCTGGTGGGTCACGAATGGTCTTTGCGCCACATCCAGTTCAAGCTCGGCAACAATTATTTCGACAATGCCCGCGTATTCTTTTTCTCCGGGAGATCAAGTCGTACCATCGCCAAGGTCATGGCGGAATACAGCCAAAACCTGACATTTGCCGATGCCCTTCTCGAAAACGGGATCCCCAGATTGATCGACGGGTTGAAGGAACTGAAACGCTACAGCGGCCGCCTTCGGGACGTACTGGACTGGGTTCCTGGAAAAAGTTTGCTCACGGACAGCGAGCCGGTGCGTTCGATGACCGGCCATCTGGTGCGCCAGGCGGTGCAGGATTCTCATATCCTGGTAGTTCCCCACCACAGTTTTTTCAAATACCTGGACCGCTTCACCGTCGAGGATCTCAAGGCCAAAACGATAATCACGTCCACGGTTTATGACGACCGGATCGATTATCTGAAAGACAAGGGTGTGGACGTGATCATCGATACTACGCCGAAACTGTTAAAGAATGTGGCCGGTGTGAGCGTTTTGGAAGCGATGCTGCGGGTTGCCTTCGAGATCCCCAGGGGCGACGAGAGCGACGATGAATTGCTCGAAATTATCAGCAACATGCAAATGGAACCCCGCATCATTTATCCTTCGGGAAAACCGAAGCGGGTCAATCGGTTTGCCTATGTAATTCATCCACCAAGCCAGGATTATCTGAAAAAACTCAAACCCATCGAAGTGTTGTCGGACCTCGCCCCGGGCATGATGGATACGGTCGAGAAGGTCATGGCCTACGCGCCGCCGTTTGTATACTCCACGGTCAGCGGCATTCGTTCGGAAACCGGTGTGGAGGCGGAGGGCTGGCTGATCGCCCTTGGCGTAACGCCAGAGCAGATGCAGGCCCACGGCCCCGATTTCACGACCAAACGGATATTGGAGGCGGCCGAGATCGCCAAAAAGAAAGGTGCCCAAATCATGGGGATCGGCCTTCTCCCGAAAGCAATGAAGGACACCAGCGTGGAAGTGGCCAAGCATGCCGTGCTGCCGATCACCACGGGGAACAGCTATTTCGCCTCCTCGGCCCTATGGGCGGGGGCTGAGGCCGTCCGCAAGATGGGGATGACGCGGCTTAAAAACGGGAAACTGCTGCGCGCCAAAGCCATGGTCATCGGCGCCACCGGCGCGGTGGGCGTAATTTGTTCACATTTATTGGCCAGGGCCTTCGAAGAGGTTCATCTGGTCGGCCGGAATATCGCCAAACTCCTGGCCCTGCAGGAATCGATCCTAAAGGAAGTCCCCTCGGTCAAGCTGCAAGTCTCCACCCGGGCGGACACGAAATTGAGTAAAATGGATATGATCGTGGCAACCAGTTCCGGCGCCGGGCAGGTGCTGGATATCATGCAGGTCAAACCGGGCTGTGTGATTACCGATATCAACCTGCCGAGTATTTTCACTAAGGAAGGCGTTGCCAAGCGACCCGATGTGTTGGTGATTCGAGGTGGCGATATCCGGTTGCCCGGTGAAAATGTAGAGATGCGGGATATCGGGCTTCCCCCGGGCGTCGTCTATGCCGGACTGGCCGAAACGATCACCCTTGCCCTGGAAGGGCGCTTTGAAGTATTCACTGTCGGCGCTTCACCCCAGTGGGACAAGGTCCGTGAAATCTATCGCCTGGGGCTCAAGCACGGCATGCAACTGGCAGCCATTTCCGGTGTCGACGGTATCTATTCCGAAGAAGAAATCGCCAGGGTCAAAGCGTTGGCAATGAAGGAGCACAGTCGAGCATGATTTTCAGGAAGTTGCGGAATCTGAGCGGTAACATGGTGCGCTACTTGGTAAATGATGGACCGGCCTATTTGATTAACGGAAGCTATAACGCTTACAGCACGTTTTATCGCGGGCAGCTTAGTTTGGGCCTTCCGGTGTCTCAAGAACTGATCGTCAGCCAGGAGGAGATCAAGAAGCGGGCCGTGCAAAAATTGGCCTTGGTGCTCTATCACATTTTTTTGAATGCAACCGGTTTGCAGATTACCAGAGATGAGATCAAAGCGGTCATCTACGATGAACTCAAAAATGGCCGCCTGCGTCTCACCGAAAATGTCATTCTGCTCACCGAAGATGAATTGACCTATCTTTCTCTAAAACGATTCAAGGTCCCCAAGAAACACTTGCCGAGTGTTTCGGAAATAGCCAGAAGGCGCCGGATTCTAAGGGAAGCCGTGCGGGCCAATCCCGTCCCCATCTATTTTGAAAATGACATCGAAGAAAAAGAACAAAACGGACGGGGCGACTACGAAATCGTCCACTATCGGAATTTTACCGATCAGGGGAACGCCATCGGTTTTCGACGAATCATCAGCATGGAAGGCGTCACTGCCGGCGACGATCGACCGACCGTGGTTTTGGTCCCGGGTTTTGCCAACAACAGCAATTGCTTCAATATAAACAATCGCTATTCCCTGGCGAAAGACATCGCCGACAAGAACGTGTGGGTCTATCTTTTTGATTCAAGGGGCGTGGGCGTCAATACAGGTCGTTTTGACCCCCTTTACACCGTGGACACCATGAGTGACTATGATCTGCCCACCCTGACGCGCTTTGTCCATAAACGCAGCCAAGGTAAGCCCGCCTTCCTGCTGGGCCACAGCATGGGAGGCCTTGTTTCGGAGAACATGATCCTCAACTGGTCCTTGGCACGTCAACTGAAGGATATCGACATACTCGATCAAGAAAAAAAAAAGCTTCTGGCGAAATCCCTGCCAACACCGCAGATGGCCGAGAAATATCTCAAAATGGTGCGGTGCGTTATCTCACTAGCATCCCCTAAATTTTTCCACAAAAACTCTCATATCTTCTTTCCGGTATCTTTGTGGCTCAATCATCTTTCCAGGGTATTGCGTTTTCAGAAGGTACCGGTAAAGGAAGTTTCAAAATTATTTACCGAACTGCCGGTCTTAAAACAGATTACCCGCTTTGTTTGGCAGCATAATGTGGGTGATTTGAATTTCCTCATTTCACCGGAAAACCATAAAAACGACAAGCACTTTGTAGAGCTTTACTTAAAGGAAGCCACGGAATCGATCCCTTTGGGACTTGGGTTCCAGTGTTTAAAAGCGATCTATAACGGCGAGGGATTCAAACGGATGGACGGCAGCGGTCTGAACTATTCCGCGTGCCTGGCTTGGTTTCCAGATAATATCCCGGTATTTCATTTTTGGGGGACCCGGGACAATCTGGTGCCGATGGATAATATGCGCTACAGCAAGTACTACCCCCACAAGATCAAAAAGATCTACCACATCAAATCGCCCAAGGATCTGCGAAAAATAAAAATCACTGCGGAGTGCAGCCAGCTCGTCGATTTTGTCATAGAGGGGGCGAACCATCTGGATCTTTTATACGGCAAGTTGGCAGATGAAATTGTAACGCCCCTCTTAATGCAAATCGTTGAAAACGTCTGGGGGAACTGGTCGTATGAGCCTTCCTGCAGAGGACCGATTAGATGAAAATAATGTACCCTGAGTCGTGATAAGTCATCGGGTTTTCATGGAACCAGAAAGGATGCGAGAGCGTCTATAAAACGCGCTCACCGTCATGCGCGCCCAAAATGTACGGAGGGCCCCATGGCCCCCGATAGTGCGCTTATAGCCCCACAATAAAGGACTGACAGCACATATGGATGCTCACACATTACAAAAATTAGGCCGGCAAAAAGTATCGGACGAAACAGGAAACCAGATAAAATTATCTGCGTTGTGGAAAGATAAAAGAGTTGTTCTGGTTTTCATCCGCCATTTTGGATGAATGATCGCACGTCGACAGGTTGCCGACCTCAATAACAACATGAAGGGTTTTGAGCGCAGGAACGCGCAATTGGTGGTGATTGGTAATGGACCGGAGGAATTTATCAAGCCTTTCAGGGAAGCTACCCGATACAAGGGTCCATTGTTCACCGATCCTTCCCTTACAACGCATGACATCCTCGGTTTTAAGAAAGGCGTTACCTCTTTAATAGGATTCAACCCGCTGAAAGCGGGGATCCGTGCCCTTGGCACCGGTTATTTGCAAAAGGGTATTCAAGGCCCGCCGCTACAGCAGGGCGGGGTGTTGGTAGTCGGCCCCGGTAATATCGCACATTATCTCTATCGTAGTCAGAAAGCCGGAGACCACCCCCCCCTAAAAGAGGTTCTGCAAGCTTGTGAGGTGTAAAACCTGTTGAAGGCGGTCGTCGCCCAGTGGTTTAACCTTCTTTTTCGAAGTAAAATAAATGCGGCGGGGGTGAACGTTAAAAGCATTTCAACCGCCTTCTATGGTCTTCAACTGCATAATGTCCATTGATGGATAGGCATCGCTGATTTCATTTTGGGTCACCCTGCCCAGATTCCGTATCGCTTGAAGCGCGAGCCCGGCTGCCCGGAAAATTTTCTTCTCGGGCCGTGGTCGCAGCGTTTTCCCAATTATCAACGAAGCCTCTGCGAATTTTTCTGTAGCGCGTAACACGAGGCCTTGGACCTCTTGCTTCACATCCTTTAATGCCTCGGATAGCATAGGCGCTCTCGCGTTCGCCACGTCAAACTGTTTATCGGAATCATTCGCGCTTAGCATACCGGGCCGGACACTTGGTTTTCGATCGGTGATAGGGTTGCGGCTGGGTTTTCCGTTTTTTGACTGTCATCCATATTAGCTGATCGGCTATCGGGTCTTCTAAAAAAGTTAGCTTTATAGGCTATAGCCAGACCTTAAGCAGATGAAACGGCCTGATACCGGCACCTTGCAGTTGGTTATACAAAAGCGGCCATGACCGTATTTCCGCACGTCCGCGCGACTTGTACAAAGTGACGTCATTATTCAGGCCTTGAAGACCTTTCAGGGAAATTTTTTATTGGGCCACAATATATCGTTTTTAGTATTTCAATTGGTTGGGGGAGAATAAAACGCCCTGACCCCTGAGTTGGTTTGAGGAGGAAAACATGCATATTTTTGAAAAGCCTGACAATTTAGTTGAATTGATAGAAAACAGCCTTGCGAAGTATCCTGGCAATGCCATGTTCGGAACCAAGAACAAAGAGGGGGAATACGAGTGGGTTACCTACCGCGAAGTTGGAGAACGCATAGACAACCTTCGCGGCGGTCTGAGCCATGCCGGTATCGAAAAGAACGATGCCGTCGGTATAATTGCCAACAACCGCAAGGAGTGGGCGATCACCGCCTATGCCACATTCGGCCTCGGTGGCCGTTATATCCCCATGTACGAAAAAGAACTTGTGAAAATTTGGAAACATATCATCAATGATGGTGGGATTAAACTGCTGCTTGTTGCCACCCAGGAAATATATGACCAGATAGAAGCCATGCGAGAAGAACTTCCGGGTCTTGC
This sequence comes from Desulfobacteraceae bacterium, assembly GCA_014237395.1. Lineage (GTDB taxonomy): Bacteria > Desulfobacterota > Desulfobacteria > Desulfobacterales > UBA5852 > JABZFP01. The sequence continues at coordinate 9,271 of JABZFP010000041.1, forward strand.
AAGTGTCTATCTGATAGAAGGTGAGGGAGAAAACACGATGGCCGGTTTGGAAAAAATGGGGGCCGCCCACCCGGTTGCCTCCATACGCCCCAAACCCGAAGATATCGCTGTATTGATTTATACATCGGGCACCACAGGCAACCCCAAGGGGGTGCTGCTTTCCCACGGCAATTTTACCAGTAATGTTTTAGCCGGACATAAGGTTTTTTCTGGATTGACTGAAAACGACAGAGGACTTTCCATTCTTCCATGGGCCCATTCATTTGGACAGACCGGGGAGCTTTACCTTTACTCCCATATCGGCGGATCGATTGGATTTATGGGTGATGTGACAACCCTGGGCGATGATATGGAAAAGGTTCGGCCGACCTTCCTTATTGCCGTGCCGAGGGTTTTTAACAAGATTTATGCGGGACTGTGGGCTAAAATGGACGAAAAAGGGGGGCTGGCCAAAAAACTGTTTGAAATGGGAATTGCGGCCGCAAAAAAAAGGCGCCAACTGTCCGAAAATGGCCAGTCGGATTTCTTTGCCAACCTTAAATTCAGGATGGCGGACGCTGTCGTGTTTAGTAAAATTCGGGCCCGGTTCGGAGGCCGATTAACGGGGGCCCTGAGTGGAAGTGCGACAATGAACGTTGAAATCGGTCACTTTTTCTCCGACCTGGGCATCCCGGTTTATGATTGCTACGGACTGACGGAAACCAGTCCGGCGGCAACCATGAACGGACCCCTGGCCCACAAACCCGGAAGTGTGGGAAGGCCCATTGAACATGTCCGGGTGGAAATTGATAAAAGATTTTCCGACGGTGGTGAGGATGGCGAGATTATCATACACGGCCCGAACGTAATGCAAGGATACCATAACAAACCAGAGGCCACACAAGAAGTTATGAATGCGGACGGTGGTTTCAGAACAGGAGACCGGGGGCGACTGGATAAAGACGGGTTCCTTTTCATCACAGGCCGGATCAAGGAGCAGTATAAGCTGGAAAATGGGAAATATGTTTTTCCGGCCGCCATCGAAGAAGAAATCAAATTACATCCGCTTGTTGAAAATGCAATGATTCACGGCGAGGGTCAGGCGTTTAATGTCTGCCTGGTTGTTCCTGATTTTAGCGTGCTTGAAAAATATGCCTCTGAACATAATATGCCAACGGATCCGAATTCGCTTGTTCAGAAAAAAGAAATTACGGAGATGATCTCGGGTGAAATTATAAAATCCCTAAAAGGAAAATTTGGAGGATATGAAATACCCAGAAAATTCCTTTATCTGAGTGAAAACTTCACCCTCGACAACGGCACGCTCACCCAGACCATGAAACTGAAACGGCGGGTAGTTCTGGAGCAGCGAAAGGAACAGATTATGGAATTATACACTTAAGGGGAAACATTAACGTCAGAATCAACAGAAATGGAATAGCTGCCATATTGAGTGGTTGGTCACCAGACGAAAACGCAGGTCACGGCCGATGTGAGCACTTCCGGATACCACATGGCCACAAAGAAAATGCATGCGCCGTGCCAGGTATCCTTTGGATTGCGCGGTAACGACCGCTAACAGGACGACCAGCGCCATCAGCAGTAGGACCTGCAGGCGTCACAGCAAGCGAGGTCTGGATACGGACGCCGTTACATATAAAATATCGGCCAGAGGCGAGCCAGGATACCGGCGAGCAATAGATCGACCAAAACCGCTGCCGGAATCGACAGCCTGCCCATAACCGAAGAAAACGGCCTGTCCCGCTGATCGTGGGGCAGCCGTGTAAACGCCCACAGGATATCGTACCAGATGACCCAGACCAATCCCAGGGCAAACACAATCCGAAGTTTACGGCCCCACATACTGGATCTGATCAATGAGGATGGTTTGTGCGGAGATCGATCGGCCAGGTCCTAACGCCGTTTTTGCTTGAAGCCTGATACGACCCACCAAACGCCCCAGCCGACAACGACCGGGGCCGCACCGATCGCTACAAACAAAGTCCGTTTGCCCGTCCATGGCTGCAACCACAGGGCCATGGCCGCCAGCCAGATCACCGACGCCAGAATGGCCAGACGCCAGCGGCCGGACATTTTTTTCAGCAGGGGTTGCGCGGGAACTTTGCGCATCGGGGACGCCGGTCGGGACACCATGCGGGGGAGAAAGAACAACACCACGACGATCAGCAGTATCAGCAGTATTTCGGTCAGTCCCGACAATCGAATCTCCTGTTCATCAACGATGGGGGGTGCAAGGGGTGAAAATGGCTGAACTTACCTTGCGGCATAGCAATATGCAACCCTCGGGCTGACCGTTTTAATCGCCCGGTGGATCTAACGTCATGGCCAGAGCCACCCATTCTTCCTGATCGACAGCTTCAACGAGCTGAAACCCTTGCGTCCGGGCTTTCGCCACCACCTCATCCTGCTGACTCATGAGAATGCCCGAGCAAATAAAGCGTCCGTCACGGGCCATTACCCCTCGCACATCCGGCAGCAGGCCCAGGATCACGGGGGCCAGAATGTTGGCCACCACGACATCGTAGCAGGCGGTGACACCGCCCACCAGATCGCCGGTCCAGGCCCGGCTGCGGTCGGCCGGTATGGCGTTGAGCACGAGATTCTGCTGGGCCACCGTCACCGCCACCGGGTCGTTGTCGATGCCGTGGACCTCGGCGGCGCCCAACAGCGATGCCGCCACCATGAGGATGCCGGAGCCCGTGCCCACATCCAGCAGCCGATCTTCCGGCCGCAGGTGCTTTTCCAGCAGTTGCATGCACAGGGAGGTGGTGGGGTGGGTGCCGGTTCCAAACGCCATGCCCGGATCGATCTCCAGCACCAGTTCGTTACCGCTGGGGTGATAGTCCCGCCAGGTGGGCTTGACCACGATGCGCGCGGACACCTTTTCCGGCCAGAAAAAGGCTTTCCAGGACTCGGCCCAGTCCTCTTCGTCGAGGGAGCGGTAAAAAATGCGCTGCTGCATGGGCAGCTGTCGACTTACCGACTTTAAGGCTTGTTCGAATCGCCGGCGCTGGTCCTGATCGAAGGTCGCCGCCGGGAAATAGCCACTCACGGCATTCACGGACGGTCGGACGTCATCCTCAAGGACCACATCCGCCCCGGGTGGGACCTCCATGGCGGGATCGTCCACCACGACGCCTTTGACACCGAAGCGGTAAAACACGTCCGCGATCAGTTCTTCGGCCGCGATGGTGGTCTCCGCGTCGAAATCGACCTTGGCTTCGATCCATTCCATTTTCGTTTTCTCCGAGAGTGATTTGTCACAGACGGCATCTTGTGCCCCCTGGCGGCGTTGTCGCTCGTTTTCAATCCTCGAAATAGCGGACTATTCCTCCGGTTGAAAAATCGCTCGGGCCTTGCCAGGAAACACAACCTACCGCCTGTGGCTAATCACCTGTAGGTATTGATCTATTGGTGTCTTTTAGCAGATTTCTTGTGAATTTCTTCATCCCGCATAACGAGCGGCTTAAATAATCCCCCTCTGAGACAGGCTTGGAGGCGCTTTTGGTAGTTTGGGGGTTTATCCCCATTGTCCCGCGCCGAGCATCGACGGGACGGACGGATTGAAGCGCGCGGACTGTCTGAGCCCGCAGTTAGGCGGGTGAGTTTCCGCGTGCTCCGGCCGTATCGTCGAGCGCAGGGACCGCGGGACACGGGCGTCTTCTTTTGGTTCCGTTTTCTTCCACGCGGAAGAAAATGAACAAACATAAAAAATAACGCTTCCGTCAAACCGTTTCGAGATGCAATCCTCGTCATTGCTTGGCCGGGTTATAATAGCCAACTACGTCGAGGATTTCCAAAAAGCGAGAACGCCGGCCGTGGCCGAAAGATGCACTTTATAGTCGGATACTATTTCAAAGCCGGGTTGAAGTACCCATGCTTCAAATCGGGAAAACGCCGGCGGATCTTGCGTAGCAGCGTCTTCACGGCTATGGGTCGGCTGTGCGTAGCCACCTCGTCCATGACCGCATAATAATCCAGGGGATCGTAATTCAGGTTGCGCCACTGGATCAGGTGGATGGGGCGTTCGGTCAGGAAGGCAGCCAGGGCCTCGTATTCTTCCGGGGTGTCCGTAAACCCCGGCAGGTTGAGATAGTTGAGGGCCACGTGGCCGCCGCGGGCCAGTGCCATGTCAATACTATGCATGATATCGGCAAACGTATAGCCCCGGGGGCGAAAATAGGCGTTATAGCAGGCCTCCCGCAGGCTGTTGATGCTCACCCGCATGCTGTCCAATCCCGCATCGAACAGGGCGGCCACAGTGTCCGGCAGGCTGGCGTTGGTGTTCAGGTTGATAGTCCCCCGGTCGGTCTTCTGGCGGATCAGGCGGATCGCCGGTTCGATTGAGGCCGCCGCCAGCAGGGGATCGCCTTCGCAGCCCTGGCCGAAACTCACCACGCCCTCCGGCACGCGTTCGAAGTGGGCCAGGGCCAGCTCGGCGATCTCTTCCGGGGTCGGCATGAAATCGATGCGGTCCTGGCTGCAGGGAATGGGGGAATCCTTCTGGAGCGACAGGCATCCCAGGCAGCGGGCGTTGCACGCGGGGGAGGTGGGCAGCGGGGCTTCGCAACGGCCGATGAAGAAGTTTTTGGCCGCCGGGCAGCCGTATTCCAGGGCGCATTTTTCCAAGTGCCGCCGCAGCCGGTTGGCAGGCATCTCCTTCTGAAAATGTCCCACCCCGCCCTGAACCTTGTCCATGGGCATCAGCCGCAAATCCTGGCGCCGCTCTTTATCCACCTGCTGAACGGCCGAGAAAAAATGGCCCGCGTGCCAGCCTACCGCCCCGTAGGAAAAAAGCGGCAGTAAATCCGCGGTTTCGGTTTCCTCATAGGCGCACAGCTGGGTGATAATGTAACCCGGCGAATTGAACGCGGCCAGTGGAAAAACCGGCTCTCCGGGAGCAAAGGGATTTTCCAGGACCGTCACCAGGTCACCGGTTTCCAGATCGTAGACCACCGGCCGCCGGTCCGGCAGGAACATGAATTCGCTGCCGTGGGGCATCCTGCGCGTGGTGCGCGTGCTGAGAGGCGCCAGGATGGGACCGTCCATGCCCACGGCGGCATAGCCCTCCAGGTCGAGAATTTCCCCGTTGGCATTGGCCACGAGGGCCGTCAGATACGCCGCAGGGACGCGAGAGGGGGTTCGATGGGTGGTGCGTTTTTTGGTCATGACAGAATCCGTTTTCTTTCAAGAGCATGATGGGCCGCAGTCTCCGTGTAACTATTGGAAACGCTTTGTATTCTCAATGAAAATCTTGGCAAAACAAACATTTCGAGCCTTTCACGCCATACCCGCCCGAAATCCAGGCGCCTGTCGTCAAAAAAAGGCCGCGTGATTGGATGTAAAAAAGGGAGGATCATTATTGAGGATCGTCCGGATGGAGGCCGGTTTTTTAAATTCCTTGCTCAGGAAACGCCGCACCTGGTCCCGGTCCCAGCCGGCAGGATGCACGAACTCACGGTAAAGGGAAAGATCGCCCTCGTAAAAGGGGACCGTCTGCAAGGCGGCCGCTTCATCGCTGTAGGCGGGCAGGTTGAAGACCGCCAGGTTGAGAAAATCAATCGCACCCGCGTGATCCAGGGTGAAGGCGAGGGTGTGGCGGGCCTTTTCCAGGGTTTCGGCCGGTGTGCCGAAAAGAAGATAAACATAGGTGGCAATGCCGACTTGCTTGAGATTTTTGAGGGCGGCCGACACGGTCGCCAGATCGACCCCCTTGGACAGGGCATCCAGCACCGTCTGATCACCGGATTCCACCCCCAGCTTGAGCATCACACACCCCGCGGCCTTGAGTCCCGCGGCAAACTCAGGATCCGCCAGGTGCGAGGTTATCCTGACAAAGCCGTACCAGGGCACTCCGGGCGGGTTGACCATCAGGTGCGCCATCAATTTGGGGGACAGGGCATTGTCCAGAAAATGGATAAGCCGTGGGGCGCCGCGCGTGGTCATGGATCGCAATTCCGCCGCCACCACATGCGCTTCCATGGGCCGATAAGCACTGTTTTCGGCTTTTTCCGGACAGAACGCGCATTTTCGCCAATAGCAGCCCTGGGATGTGCTGTAGGGCAACACGCGCCCCGGCGCCAGATAAAGATCCCATGGCAAGGACGTAAAATCGTATGCCATTTCGGATGCCGCGTCAGATGCCGCCCCACCGCATATTTGGAGCAACGTTTCCTCACCCGGCCCGGAAACCAGTTTATCGACCAACCCTTCGAAAGGATTTTTAAATCCCGGAATGTGGCGCCACGAGGTCACCAGCCCGCCGCCACAAATGATGCCGGTTTGGGGAAAGCGCTTTTTGAGGAACCCCATCATGGCAAACGCGCACAGGGCCTGGCTCATGAAATTGATGGACAGCCCCACAAGGTCCGGCACCTTTTCGGCAAAGAGGGCCTCGAGTTTGGCGGAAAAGGTCGGGAAAAACGGGTTGGCTTCATGGGTTTCAGCCGCCTGGATGAGATCGCGGCTGCGGACCGGAGACAGCCCGGCCGAAACGTAATTGGAAAACGAAATCGTGTTGCCGAAAGCCCGCCCTGCCTTGTGGAGCACACGGTTGAGATCCAACACCGCACGTTTGTAGCGATCCCTGGTCTTGTACAAATCCGGCGACCGCAGCGCCGTCAGATTGGCATTCCAATGCTTCACGGCCCGGCGGGTCCAGGTATCGTCGCCACCCATGAAGCCATGTCCGAGATTCAGCATGCCGTCCAGACTGGCATCGTACACCCGGCAGTCGACGCCACCGGCCTGTAATGCCCCTGCCAGCCGGGCGATACCGGCCGGCGGCTCGCACGGCTTGGCAATCGGCGGATGAATGAGCAGGATCGATTGTTTGTTCGCCATAATGCCTTTCACGAGTGATTTGCGCATGGTTGATCCCAAGGGGCCTGCCCCGATGGCGACGCGCCCGAACCATGACACACCCTATATTTTTCCCGCACGGCGTCATGCCCCACGGCGGCTGTTGACAGGCGGTCCTATATTTGCCACTGATAGCGGCAATGCGCAACCGGGCGATACCCCCCTTGCGTCAGCGCGTGGGGAGAACCAGACGATTCAGGCCGCCCGCACCAGCGTTTATCTCATGCCCCATCACGATGGTTGTATCCTTCCAGGTGGTGCCCCTGCCCTGGATCGCACTGTTCTTTTGGCGGAGCCATGAATGTACGATATCGTTTTGATCTCGCCGCACTACCATTACGACAAGGACGGCAGGCCCCTCCCTCGCCCGGAGGATGCACGCTATCAGGACCTGTCCATGGTCATCCCATTGGGACTCATCCATCTGGCCCAGGCCCTGCACGACAAAGGCCTCACCGTTCAAGTGGTGCATCTCCCCCACGAATTCCACAATCTGCGCCGCTTTGGCATCGATCCCAACGGGTTGGCCCATCCTGTCGAAGCGATATTGAAACGCTACCCGGCCCGTGTTTGCGGTATACAGGCCCATTTCTATCTCTACTGCGGCGGAGCGCTGCATGTTTCCGGGATCTATAAAACCCTCTTCCCCGACAGTACGCTCGTGGTGGGCGGCTTCATGGCCACCGCCTGCTGGAAGCAGTTCCTGGAGGCCGCTCCCGGCATCGACGGTGTTGTCCTGGGCGAAGGCGAAAAAACCCTTCAAACCATCATGGAAAAAACGCGGGAGCAGGGCCCTCGTGCTTTGTACACGATTGCCGGGGTGGCCGGCCGTGACCCAAGAGGCGCCCTTGTCTGCAACCCGACCCGCCCCGATGGCCTGCTTAAACTGGACGACATGCCGGTCATTAGACCGGATGCCAAACCCTTCCGCAATCTTTTCTGGCCCCGACGCAGCTTTTTGAATATTTCCCGGGGTCTCTGTCCGGAACAGTGCGCCTATTGCGTTGCGAACAACCGTGGCATCAATCCGCGCGGTTTCCGAACGATGCAAATCGATCACATCATCAACCAACTTCACGTTTATCAGGCATCCGGGGTCGAGAGTGTCTTCCTGGGAGAAAATCATTTTCTCGATATCGCCTTCATGACGGAATTGATTGACCGCATCATTCGCGAAGATTTAAGCATGACATTCGAGCTGGAAACCCATCCGGCCTTTTTCGCAGACAGCGGCCTGCTCGGGAAAATGATTGACGCCGGGTTTCACCGCTACACCATGGGATGTGAAAGCGGATCGGACGCCCTTTTAAAACGCATGGGACGCCGGTCTAACCGCCGGCAGATGATGGACAGCGTCAAGAAGATTGCCAAAGCCGGTGGCCTTGTCGTAAGTTCCTGGATCTGCAACCTGCCGGGCGAAACCGAGACCGACTTCCGGGCCACGCATGACATGCTTCAGCACGTCGTCGAGGCCGGAGGATTCAATTACTGGATCGAAAATCTGCATGTGCTGCCCGGCAGTCAACTGCATCTGAAGCCGCAGCAATGGAAGATCGAGATCCTGCTGAAAAGCCTGTACGACTGGACCCGGTGGTCGCTCGTTTCCAAAACCTATGTCGATCCGGAAGTTGCCGCCCGGCGGCCGCACGATTACCTGACCCATGTGAACCACGACACCACGCCGGGGGAAATGATCCGGCGCCTCTACACCCAACGCCAGCTGGCCCGTGATCTGGTGCCGGCCATGAAAGCCAACCTGGCCGACCGGTCTGCCCATCTCCCGACGGCGTTGGTCCGCACGGAAAGGCAGAAACTGGATTGGTATGAAGAAAAAGGGTGGAAACTGCTGCTATTCTGACACCAAGGTGCGCCGTTCGGATCGCGCACACCGGCGGTAAAAGGAGACAACCATGGCCGGCCTTAAATCCTTGAATGCAAAGGGGTTGCCCGAGGCATTCGATCTTGACCAGCATGGCGCAAAGCCGATTATTTCCCTTTCCATGCAGGCGAAGACCATTCGGCTGTCGTATGCTTTTCCGGGCTACAGTTTTGCGGATCATACACGCCAAGATGACACCGGTGACCACTCTGCCCGGGCTGCCTACCCGCATGAGGTTGGCATGGCCGGAACCGGTTTTCTTTCCGAGAGCGGCAAACCGCTGCTGCCGTCCTTCGGGCGTTTTCTTCAAATCCCACCCGGTCATGACTTTAAGGTCCGGGTCAAGAAAACCCTTTTGCGCAAGCGCCGCAACATGAAAATCAAACCGGCCCAGGAAAAGGCCAGGGATCAGAACGCCGGCACCCTCGAATTTGACGAAGCGACCTATACCCGGGATCGCTTCTACCCCGCAAAGGTGGTGGAAGTCAGCGATCCAATCTTCATGGACGGCTACCGGGTTCTTTGCATCCATGTGCGGCCGATGCAATACAATCCGGTAAAGGAACTGCTGCACTGTTTCTGCAATATCGAGGTGACGGTCGAATTTTCCCCCAAAGCAGCAGCGGATATCCGCCGGAACGATAGGCAAGAAGTTGCACCGGAGGTCTACCTGGACCGCTCCCGGAATCTGGAAGGCTTCGGCAATTTTCTCTTCAATCCCGAGCGGAAATATTATGAGAAAAAGGCCCTTCGGATGCTCCCGGTCGATAGCGCGGTCGGCCGACCCGACATCCCGGAATTCCTGATCATTTACGGGACGGGCCTGGAAGGCCCGGCGCGCAAACTCCAAACCTGGAAAATGAAACGCGGCATCGATACCGCCATTGTACCCCTATCGGAAATTTTGATTGCGGAAGACGCGCCGTGTTCCCGTGAAATGCAGGTCGCAAAAATCAAACGCTATATCCGCCATCAACGCGGGGCGCCATCGTCACCGTTGCGCTACGTCCTGCTCTTCGGCGATATCGGCACCATCCCGACCGAAGAGCGGCAGCGGCCCGGAACATCGGCGGCCCCCCAGTTCGACACCACCGACTATTACTATTTTACCCATCGGGACGCCCAAGGCGGGGAATGTCTTCTGCCATGGATTGCCGGCGGCCGGATTGCCGCCGTAACGACGGCGGAAGGTGGCGCCGTTGTAGACCAGATCATCCGCTACGAAAAGGACCCGCCAAGCGATCCGGCGTATTACAGCCGGATGACCGTGGCCGCCTATTTCGAAGATGGTGACGACAAGGGGCGTCAGGACGGGCGCGCCAACAAGGCTTACCTGAAGACCATGGAAACCATCCGGGAACACATGGTATCCCATGGGTTCGAGGTCAACCGCGTCTATGTATCCAACACCCGTGCGCCTGAACAATACAGCGATGGAACCCCGGTGCCGCCAGAGGTCAAGGAAGACCTGATCTACAAAACCGACGCCCCGATCGCCACCAAAAAACTGATCGGCCTGATCAACGAAGGCCAGTTGATCATCGGACACCGTGGCCATGGGGATCGCCTGGGGTGGCAGAATCCGCCCCTCAAGACCGATGATTTGGACCGCATCGACAGCCCCACCCCTTCCGTTTTCTTCAGCATCAACTGTCGAACCGGAAGCTTCGACGGCGGCCGGGAATGCTTTGCCGAAGAAATTCTGGCGTTGGACGGGGGCGCGCCGTCTTTGATTGCGTCCACCGAGCTATCCGGGGCCTGGCGCAATGACAGCATGATCAAAGCGCTGTTCGACGCAATTTGGCCGGGCGTCATCCCAACTTACCCGATCACCACGATGCGGTTCCCGGTCAAATACTATCGCATCGGCGACATCATGAACTACGCCAAAGCCTACCTGATGATATCGCATGGGGTAAATGCCAATACCCAGAAACACTTTGAAATTTATCATGTCGTCGGGGATCCGACCCTGCAGATCTGGGGCAGCAAACCGTTGACCCTGAACCTGCGGGCCCGCATCAAAACCGATATCCTGATCGTGAACATGAACACCTGCCCGAAGGATGCCGTCCTTTCAATTTGGCATAAGGCCGACTGCCTGTTACGGATGGAACCCTCGGGCACACGGCTGGCGATTCCGCTGATGCTGTTGGATAACCTGCCGGATGACGCGCAAAATCCGTCGCGAACACAAAGCTATCCGTTGTCCATCTATTTCTCGGCACCGGGACACCGTTTGGCCGAATCGCACCTGTGGTTTTAACGGCGCCCGGCACGGGGTGTGCGTGCCGCCCGGTGCCTGAAAACAGACGCGCCTCTTCTGTTCGCCGGTTTAGTAGTCGACATTCGGCGGGACGTTGAATTCCGTCTTGATGTTCTCCCGCTGGGTCATGATCTTGCCCACGTCCGCAGGCGTTACATCACCATAGTGATTGGCCTTAAAAAAATCCATGAGATCCTGCTGGGTGCAATCCGGACTGGCAATCAGGCTGACAAATTGCCCCGAAAGGTCGCGATCGCCACCAACGTCCGTCAAAAAATCGATAATACCTGGCATCATTTCCTCCTTTGTTGAGGGGGTCAAGCCCCCTTTCAAGAGTCCGGCCACAGACCTCGTCGCCGGGACGACAATCCATATCTCAATTGGCTGCAGGCTCACACGCTGGCGCGATACCGGCTAATACGCGCTGGCAGTAAGGAACATCAGCGCCCATATCTCGTTCGCCGATTGCGGGGCGCATCATACCGGCTGTACGGCACTGGTCTTCAAAACGGCACGTTGGACAAAGGATAGCATCCGGCGCCACCGCGGCACGATAACGATCGCTCGCCAGCACTTTTCCGATCATACCCGGGGCATATTTCCCAAAACGCTGCCGGGTGGAATGCGCAAACGTCACATCCCGGTTGGCCCGAATCATCAGTTTGCCCGACCGGCAAAGGGGAAACGATCGCGGCACCATGGGAAGCCGCAGAAGACTGGCGGCCACATTGACCAGGGGGTTGTAGAGCACATCGGTTTTGAGGCCATACAGGTTCAATGCTGAAACCGTCCGCACGAGTCTGATAAAATCATCCGGCACCAGCAGTTCGTCGGTCAGGTCGAAGCGGTCGTCCTTGACCCGAATCAATTGTATCAATGTTAACTGGTCTATACCATGGAATTTTTCATTCACGGTGGCCGCAAACGCCGGCAATTGCGCAAGCAGCGTTTTGCCGGTTGCCGCAAAAAGGGTAACGGCCAGCCCGGCATCGAGCGCCGCCGAAATTCCCCGGCTCGCCTGGCGATAGGATCCCGCCCCGCGCATGCGGTCATGCAGAGACGCGGGACCCTGCAGACTCAGCGAAATCGCCAGGTTGGGATAGCGCGCCAGCGCGACGGCCATGGCGTCCGTCATCAAAAGCCCGTTCGTGTTTAAAAAAACAGCATGATATCCCTGCGCGAAAACATCGTCCAGCAGGTCAAAAAAACCCGGCCAAAGCAAGGGCTCCCCGCCGGTCAGATGGAGGTGCCGGTATCCCTCGTCGTAACCCTCACGGGTGATGGTTTTTACAAGATCCAGTCCCAGAGAGGCCTCTTCCGCAAAGTGCGCGCGGGTAAAACAGTGGGTGCAGGCACTGTTGCAACGGGTGGTCAGTTCGATGCTGAGATTGGCCACCAGACCGCGTCGACCACCGGGTTCATGGCAACAGGTCGTCATATACGATACGGGGCCTCCGTGAACGGCCGTGCCAGGCAACGCAATTCTTCTGCCAGACCGGTCATCTGAACCGCCTCCATGGCAGATGCCGCCTGCATCAGTTCGGTGCGAATCTTAACCGCGATGGTTTCAACAATGCCGCCATTTTTAACGGCCGTCAGGATGACATCGTAACATGCCCTGTCATCACGCCGCGACGGTCGGTCCCATTGCTCCTGAAGAGCGGCAGGCAGGCAGAAGTAAATGGCCGAATGGCTGCCGCTCGCCATGTCCGCCGCCATGTCCTGCAAATCATCCAGCAACCGCCAGGCGATCCCGAATGCACCGTAGGCGGTCTCAATAGCAGCGGCGAAAGCATCGCCCGCCGCCGTTTTGGCCATGAGAACGGGCACAATCAGCCCCGTGGCCATCTGGTTGCGGAAATGCGTACTGTAACCGTCCAGGGTGGGTATGGCCGGTGGGGAACCGATACTGGCGTAGTAGGCGTCGATGAAACCCCGGACGAGCGCCGCGCCCTCCGGCACGTGGATGGCCAGTCGCTCGAGCGCCGCATGCATGCGCAACCAGGCCTGGCTGCGGAGCAGCAAATGCAAATGGGTGGCGGGCAACTGGCCGTCGTTGAGATGGTCGTCCAGGGGATGCAGAAAAAGCGCCATGGCATGGGCCGTCCGGGCAAGGCCGCCTTCTTCCGGAGCCTGCCGCAGCCGGCCGCCGTCATGCCGTTCTATCCAGTGGATGACAGACCAGGCCGGGGACGGGTAGTTTCGAAAATAATCGAATGCCGGGAAAAACGGCGTCCGAAAATGCTGCATGCAGAATACCACCGCATCCGTATGGGTTGAGGGCGGCAACGAACGAAAAAATGCCATCATTTCACGATTCATGGCATGACGAAAAAGAGCCGCTTCTTCAGTCAGGGTGACCTGGCCGAAACGCACCGACGGGTCGGCGTTGGGCACAATGGGAGGCGGGATGATTTCCATGGCAACTGGTTTTTGATTTTGGAATGGGCATCGACCGCTGCTGCTCCGGAGCCGGCTCGCCGTCCCGGGATAGAAGAGCTTACGCCTCTTTCGGTTGGGACATACGCGGCAAGCGCCTCAGGTCCCATTCAAGATTCATTTCTTCGAAAAGCGCACCGGCCTTTTCGAGATAGGCCGATGATGTGATGCCACCCATCAGGGTTTGAGGGCTTTCGGCTTCCGCCAGGCACAACCCGACCTCTGCATAGGCGCGCGACAGGGCGATACGCGCCCCCATGTGCTCGCCCACACGAATGGATTTCTGCCACCACTTCAAGGCGGACCTCCGCTTACGGATCAGCCAGCAATAGACACCCATCATACAAAGGGCCTCCGTGCGATGCTGCGCAACCTTGCGGGTCTGCCGTAAAAGCGCCCGACAGCATTTATGGGCTTGGCTGCGCAGCCTCGGCAGATCCGCGTCATGCCCATCGGCAATGACGGCCTGCAGGCGGTTGAGGGCCAACGCGGCCTGGCTGCGACAAAAAACGGAAACCATCCACGGCACGATCTCCTGCGAACGCCGGATGACATCCGCCTTTTCCAGGGCGGCCGCGGCAGCCTTACGGTCTCCCATCAGAAGATGGATCTGCGCCCGACATCCGTATAGATGAATCAGCGACAAGCCGGAGTTGGTCTTCTTGGCAAGCGCCACACCCCGGTCAATTTCATCCAGGGCCTCCGGAAGAAGCCGGGTTTCCATCAACAAACACGTATTCAAAAGCTGCTTGAATAGAAGCGTAGCATCGTTTTCATACACTTCGGCAATATCATTCAAACGCTTCACAAGCCATTGGGTAACGGCGATATCTCCCTGATAAAGGTTGTGAAATCCGTGCCAGTAATAGTGCAGGGATGCTGACCATATCTCACCGATGTCAAGATTACGGTTGACCAGATCATCATCATGCCGGTCGATGCCGGGCCAATCCCCGGCGAAATATTTCAGGGTCGACTGAAGCAGATCGTAGGTGATCATCTGCCGTTCGTCTTGTCTGTTCAATCGTCCTTGCGCCAGGGCCAATATTCGCCGCCCTAAACCAAAAGAAATGCCGGTGAAGGTAAAAAGTGCGCTTGCGCTGATGAATTTCCCCGCGCCGTTAGGGAATCGGGTAAAATCGAATTGGGTAAATCGCCGATAAAAATATAACGATTCAAAAAAGAACCGCCTGGGGTAGATGATGATGAGGGTTTGGCACTTGGTATAGAAAAGTTCGATCGCTTCGCTGTCTTTCGCGGTGGGCTCTTTTTTGAATTTCATGAACGGCAGGTAAAGTGCGACCAGCAGGTGGAAAAAGCCATACGTCATATGGAAAAATCTTGAAACGGGATGTTTGGGAAACTTCCCCCAATAGAACTCCAGGGACTTATCAAAATATTGGAGCGCTTCTTCGTATTGGCCGCGATTATGGAATGCGACCGCGATATTCTTTTCCAGCAAGGCAACTTTGGCCGAATCGGCTGTCTGGCCTGATTTCCTTCTGTAGAGATTTAAGGCTTCCAGGTAGTAGTGCAGCGCTTCGCTCGAAGCGGATGTTTTCAGCGCCTCTTCGCCGGCCTTTATCAAAGCATCCTCGGCTTTTTCCAGGTTTTCTCCCCGGCTGTAGTGATAGGCCAGCATACCATAAAAAGCGTGCAGTTTTTCAGCGAAGACCTTCTCGATGGTATGGGCCACCTCCAGGTGCAGGGCTTTGCACTTGTCAGGCAGAATCGAAGCATAAGCGGCTTCCTGGGTCAGGGCATGTTTGAAATGGTATTCGAGCTCCTCAAACCGCTCCCGCTCGAGGATGAACTGCATGTCTTTCAGATAGGACAATCGGTCGTCCATATCCCGGGTCGAACCCGATACCTCCGAGAGAATTCGGTAGAAAAAATTGCGGCCGATCACCGCCGCCACTTTCAGCAAATCACGCGCATTTTCCTCCAGGCGGTCGATGCGCGCCATCAGCACGTCGTTGATGGTATTGGGGATGGTCATGGTGCCAAATTTGTCTGTCACCTGAAATTTCCCCCCCCGTATGACAACCGCACCTTCATCGATGAACGAGCGTACGACCTCCTCAATAAAATAGGGGTTGCCGCCGGCGCGCTGAACGATCTGTCCGACAACCGCATGATTGATGCCTTTCAGATCCAGCATATCGACAATCAGTGCTTCGCTCATGCGTTCGTCCAGAGGCTCCAGCACAATGTCGAGTTGGTAAACCGAATTCCCATTTTCAAGGGCAGATAGGATCCGGTGGCCCGTTTCCGCGTAACCGGGACGGAAGAGATTGATGAAGAGAATGCGCTCCTGCTTCGCCAGGCGGAAAAGGAATTCCAAAAGCGCGATGGAGCTTTTATCGGCCCAATGCAAATCATCGATGATGACGATCAGAGGACCCAATTTGCTCAGCCGGATCAGCACCTCCCGCACGTTTTTACGAATCAGTTTCTCAAGGGCGTCACCCTCGATGCCACGGATCCGGTCACGATGCGCCTTCGGCAGGTTCATCCCCAAAAGGGTCGCCACGAAAGGCAATACATCGCCGCTCTTGTCCGGAAAAAGCCGTTGCAAAGCAGCCTTAAGCTTGCTGAACGCCTCGGTCGCATCGTCATCCACCCGGATCCCGGCCCAATGCTTCAAAAAATCGCTGATGGGATGAAAACTCAGGTTGCGGCCCATCGATACGGCCCGGCCTTCCAGCACGGTCACCCGCCGGAGGGACTCCCGCTGCTTCAGTTCGGCGATGAGCCGCGACTTGCCGATGCCGGCTTCACCGATCACATTGACGATCGCGCCGCTGCCGTTAATCAGCTTGAGCACCTGAAGTTCCAGTTGGTCGAGCTTGCTGCTGCGACCCACCATATCCGAGAAAATCATGCGCTCGGATCCCAGCCGCGGGCGATGGACCCCCTTGCGGTCGGGAAGGACCTTGTAAACGGAAATGCTTTCACCCTTGCCTTTGATCACTTTTTTGCCAAGGTTTTCGAATTCAAACATCCCGCGCGCCTGCTTAAAAATGTCACGGGTGACGCAGGTGGTGCCCGGTTCGGCCAGGTGCTCCATACGCGAGGCCAGGTTGACGGTGTCCCCCACCGCTTTGAATTCCACCCGCAGGTCATTACCGAGTGTTCCCACCACCACCGGACCGGAATGAATCCCGATCCGCATACGGATAGGCCCGAAGTCTTTTTGGTGTTGATTGAATACCGCGATTTCCCGGTGAATGGCGTGTGCGGCCCAGAGGGCGCGCTGCGGGGCTTCCTCTAGAGCAATCGGAGCCCCGAACAGGGCCATGATCCCGTCACCGGTCATCTCATTGATCGTGCCTTCGTAATCATGAACCTGGCGGATCAATATTTCATAAATCTTGCCCATGACCGTGTAGGCCGTCTCAGCCCCGAGGCGGTCCACCAGGGGCGTAAACCCCTCCATATCGCAAAACATGACCGTAACATGGCGGCGTTCGCCTTCGATGCGATCCCGCTGGCTGAGAATTTTTCTGGTAAGGCCTTCCGGGAGATAGCGCTGAAGCTTGGCCAGTTTTTCATCGAATGACTGGGGGGGGAAATCGGCACGAACGGTCGTCAGGAGAGGGGAACCGCACTGATTGCAATAGTTGGCCCCTTCCAAGTTCTCATAACGGCAGCCGGGGCATATCATTCGGGTATCACTCTAATCTGGCCTTTATGACTGGCGAAAAGCGTTCACGTCCCCAGTTCCTAGTGGGTGGGGCATTCCAAAAAGGACCGATGGTGGGGTTGGAAAATTCGATATGTGCGATTTTTGTCATTAAATCGGTCGGTTGTCAAGAATCGAATTGCCATGGCGCCAAAATGATAACCTGCCGTGCGCTCCTTCTACTCACCATACCTCGCTTCAACCCTCTTTGTTGAAAGACGAGGAACCGTCCCTATGATTAAAGGAACCATATGGTAATCGTCGCCGAGACTATTCATCCCATAGACTGCAAGGAGACCTGCATGAGCTACTATCTGAAGACAACGCCCCCGGAAGAGGCCCGCGGCCGGCTTAAGGTGACCTACGCTACCCTGGAATCGATGTTTATGACGGTCCCGAAAGTGTTCGTGGCCCAGAGTATCCGGCCGGACCTGCTGGAGCCCATCGTCACCTACGTCAAACGGCTGATGATCGATGACCACGCCCTGCCCCGCAGCACCAAGGAACTGATTGCGGCCTATGTGTCCAAACTCAACGCCTGCGCCTATTGAGTGGACGCCCACAGCGCCATGGTCATGGCGCAGGGATTCACCCGGAAACAGGTTAAAAGCATTCTCGACGATGTGGACGGCTCTGATCTGATTGACAAGAAAACCAAAAAACTGCTGCATCTCGCGGAAAAAACCACTCGATACGCGTATAAAGTTACCGAAGAGGATATCAAAACCCTTAAAACCGATGGCTGCAGCGAAGAAGAAATCTTCGAAGCCGTGGCCGTAACGTCCCTATTTAACTACATGGACCGTATGGCGGACGCCTTAGGCGCCCCGGTGGAAGGGTTTCAGGAAATGATGGCCCAGATGGCCGGTGAATAGGGGATAGGGGGCATGGCGTTACCTCCGGCCAAGCGCAAATTGGACCGGGGGAGGTCCGCCACTGGCGGCGTTCGTTCACGGACCGGCCAGGGAAATACGCTTTGGCCGGTCCGTAAATCATCCTTCATCATTTGTTCGTTTGCGACCGTAGATTCAAAGCGCCTTTTTCAAGGCGTTGAGAACGCTATCCGTAGCGCGACCATCCGGTTCCAGCCCCTTTTCACGCTGAAACGTTTGAATGGCGGCACGCGTTTTGCCACCGAACAACCCATCGACCGGACCTGGCTCGTATCCCAGATCGGTCAGGAGTTTCTGGATTTCACGAACCCTTTTCTGCTGCTCAAATGCCGCCTGGCGCGATCCCGTCGCCTGTCGATCGATCTGTTTCATATAAGTTTGGATGCTGGCCTCGGATAGAAACTGGTCTTCGACCGAAACGCCTTGGGCCTTTGCCAAGCGAAACCAGCGCAACGCTTCCCGATCACTGGGTTCCACCCCCATTCCGCTGGCATACATCAGGCCCAGCGTGTACATAGCCGTACCATGCTCTTCCTTGGCGGCGGCTTCGAAATACTGCGCCGCCTTGGCCGCATTCGGCGTAAGATAGGCCAATCCCATCAAATAATTGGCCGGTGGGTACCCATTGTCGGCAGATTGCTGCATCCAGTAGAGATATTTCTTTGGGTCACGTTTTACGCCCTCGCCGGCCAGATACATATTGGCCAGCATGAACTGACCATATTTCCCCCCGGCTTCCGCGGCCGTCTGGTAGGCTGCCAGCGCATTCGCGTAATCCTTGTTCTGATAGGCCGCATCCCCTTCTGTTTCAGCCGTACTTGCCTTGAAATAGTTGGCCGTATTGGACATGCCGGACTTGAGCGTGTCGGTAAAACCCGCACATCCCGAGATAAGAAGCAGGGTCAGCAATAAAACCAGCGCAGAATTCAATCGATCGTTGTTCATGAGCGACTCCAATGATGCAGACATATCGTTAGAATGAGATCGGCCAGCGTAAGTTATTTGCCGCCACTACCACCGCCGCTTGTATTGTGAACGAGATATTTGGCACCGGCGGCGGTCACGACATAGAAGTTGTGGGTGCCCTCAACCTGCATGTTGTGCAGCGTTTGGTTCACACGGTGATAGACGATGCTGTCAATCTCGATCATACGGCCGTCCACATGAACAGACTCACCCTTTTTGAGGTCGCGAACGTTTTTCCATCCGTTACGGGTCAGCAGCCTTTCCCCTCCGGTGGTCATGAACTCGCCGTTGATCGTGTAGAGGTGGTTGGCGTCAACCGCATAAACCTCGACCACCGGGCGACTCACCAGCGTGTCATAACCGATATCGTAGGTCAGGACCATGTCGCCGGGTTCGATCTGCAAAAAGGGCTTGAAAGACCCTTCTTCCATTTTCACCAGCGCCTCGGGTAAGAAACATCCAGCAGATTGCGACAGAATGTCCTGTTTTTCCTTTTTCGTCTTGGACAATTGTCTTTCCAGTCGCTGGATTTCCTTTTCGGTGGCCGCGGCCTGCTCAAAGGCCTGGTCGGCAAGATCTTCGTAGCTTGGTTTACCGTCTCCTTTGGTCCAGCTTCTGGACTTGCGATCTTTCACGGCGTTAATCACACCGATCTTGCGCTGATCCTTCTCGAATTCACCAAGATCATCGATATGCTTCTCCAGGCGGTCGATTTCCGCATCGACTTCCTGGATGGTCCGGGGAGCTGGCGGCGGCGCATCGGCGACTGTCGGAGGAGGCACAGTAGGGCCTCCGATCGGCGGCGGTCCCCAGCAGCCGGATAATGACAACGCGAGGGCGATAACAAGCCCCAATGCGGAAAACATTCGGCAAGTGAATGGTTTGTTCGTCATGATATACCTCGATAAGAATTCATAGATAAAGGTCACAAGGGCGTGCAGCAGCAGCTGATTCAATACTTCCGCAGGCCAACCGTCACTGTTCAAAAGAGCGCATTTCATTACGCTATTCGATAGCCGGGTGTCAAAGTAAAATTAGAAAACCCGTCAACAGAAATAGTCTTTTACGATGAAAACAGAATGATTTCAAAGGACGCCGTAAGTATGAAAAATTCAGATTCGTGATAAAAATGAAAACCGCCCAACGCATTAGCGTGACATGCCGCTTCTTCGGTTTTATCGGCAGAATCTCGAATGTCTTGAGGAAAAAGTACAGATGGTTCAAGACAAATCCGTGGGCCTACCTTTCGGCTTGTGTGGCAGGTATTGTTCCAACAGCAAGTAGGCGGATGGCGTCCAGGAGGGGGGGGCGTCCCAAACCATCGGGAATGGCGGATATCGTTTTGATTTAGTCAGCGGCAACAACCCGGTCTCTTCCCTGATCTTTGGCGTCATACAGGGCATCGTCCGCCTTCTTCATAACCTGTTCGAGCGTCAGGTCGGCCTGCACCAGGGACGCGACCCCGATGCTGACGGTGAAACGCACCGGGCCGGTGGTCGTGGTCACCGTCAGCGCTTTTAATGCTTTGCGCAGGCGCTCGGCCGCCAGGATGCCTTGTTCCGGCGCCGTATGGGTGAGGATGGCGGCAAACTCTTCGCCACCCAGCCGGCAGAAGATATCGGAGCCCCGCAGCTGGATCATGCTTTCGCTGACCATGCGTTTCAGCACGGCGTCGCCCGCATTATGGCCAAAGGTGTCGTTGACGGTCTTGAAGTGGTCGATATCGATCATCAACAGGGTCAGGGGGGTGTTATAGCGTTTGCTCCGATCGATTTCTTCCTGGGCGCGCTCCATGAACTGCCGCCGGTTGTAAGCGCCGGTCAGGGGGTCGGTGGTCGCCAGCCGACGCAGTTCTTCCTCAATTTGCTTGCGGTCGGTGATATCCGTGTAGCTCGCCACGATACCGATCGTGTCGGCGGTCAGGTCCAGCAGGGGCTGGGCCGTGACAATCAGTGTCCGTTTGCCACCATCGGCGGACGTCATTTCAATTTCTTCTTCAATCCGGTCAAGACCGTCTTTGAGAATACGGTTCATCAGGCACCGCTTGGTCTTGCAGAACGCATGACCGAAGACATCGCTGCAGGTCTCCTCGGTCATCGCAAGCCCCATGCCGGCCATCATGTCTTGCAAAATCCGGTTGTATTTGGAGATCTGGAAATCCTTGTTGATGACGCAAATTCCGTCAGAAGTGGCGTTGAATATCTGGCTCATTTCAAGAGCGGCCACTTCGGCATCCAGGGCCATGGTATTGACCCGGCTGATCGCCTCCTCGAGCTGTGACTCGGAAGCTTCAGCGTCTTGCAGGGCTTCCCGGCTTTCCTGTTCGACTTTTTTCCGCGCCGTGATGTCCCGGTAGAGCGCCATGGTCACATTATGACCGACGCGCCTGGAACTCTGCTCGCCACAGATGTAGTGGCCCCCTTTGCAGCGTAGCCGCCGTTCAATGGTAACGGATTGCCCCGCCAGCAGGCGATGCAGCTGTGACGGAACCTTTTCCAAATCTTCGGGGTGAATGAGCGCAACCGCTTCCTGACCTTTGATTTCTTCCAGGCGATATCCCAACATCTTGAGAAAGGTCGGATTGGCATTAATGATAATTCCCCGATCATCAAACAGCACAATACCGTCGGAGGCATTATCGTAAAGTCTACGATAGAGCCCTTCAAGCGCTTCGAGCTTTGCTTCCGCAGCCTTGCGCCTGGCTCTTTCCTTATCCAGGTCCGCTGATCGCATTACCACTTCGTTATGGTCTCGTTTGGAATCCATCTATTTCCTACCGGCTTGATTCTTTCTTCGAATACAATAAATTATCGCGACTGGCAATGTTTCCACAGAAGTTTAACGGGTTGAAGCCTTGGCCCCGGACAGGGCCAAGTATGAATCCGGCCGGGAACGCCATCATGGGCAACGGTAATGCGACCACGCCGACTCCAGACGGCGCTGACGTTGAGTGTCGGCGATTTCGAGAACCTTGCGGTCCCGCAGCCACCATTCACGTACCCGGGCATCGGCCCTTTGCCACAGCGGGGTGATCTCCTCCAGCAAACCATGCACCTGGATCAGCAGTCCCCCCAGCGCAAGGTGCACGTGAGGATCGAGAGGGGCTGCCAACGCAAGACTTCGCACGGCCACCATCAGTGACACCATCGTTTCCTTTGTCGAAGCCGGCCAGTCGAAGCGGCGCCCGACCGCAAAGAGCCAGCCCAGGAAAGCGCCCATCACATGCAAATCCTCCAAAGTGCGAAACGGTTTGATGGCCCCGACATAACCATCACCCGGCCACAGCGCGTCGTGCGCCAGCGACACCGTCTCGAAGCGAACCTGCCCATGGGGCATTTCCGGCACCATTCCCAGCGACGGGCAAGGATCAATGGTTACCCCGGCACTGTCCGCAGAAACCGAAACCATGCGCAGAATGTTGCGGCCTTGGGTTGTCATACCGGTGGATGCCGCCACGTAAAGGATTTCCGCCTCGCCGGCACCGGAGACAAATGCTTTGGTGCCGTCAAGACACCAGCGGGATGCGATTTCGGGGTCCGTTTTCAGGCGGCATTGAATGCGGGCCGGATGGGGGCCGTCCTTTTCGGTGATACAGATCGCCGCGATCCGAGCCGGATCAGCCGCCGGCAGCAGGCCTTGGAGCGCCGCCTGGTAACCGGCGGCAAAGGCCCAGGCCGGGCGGTCGGCGGCAAAGCCGCCGGCCAGCGCGCGATCGATGGGGAATTTCCAAAGGGGGACCAGGGACTTCCAGGTCTCAGTCCATTCGGCAAAGACGGTGATCCTGGTTGGCGTAACCGGTGCTTGCAGTAAATAGTCGATCACGGCCAGGTCGGCGGTGGTCATAGGACCAAGTCCTGGATGAACGCCGCCAGCTGGTTTAAATTCCAACAGGCGCGTACTTCGTTGCAGAGAACTTCGTAGGTGCGCATTTCACTATCGCCCGAATTCCAGAACTGTTCCGTTTCCGGATTGAGCCAGATGATGCGGCGACTGCGGTCACGCATTTCCTCCAGGATGCCTTCTTCGGGATTGCCGTAGTTGGTGCGACCATCCCCAATGAGGATCACAGTGGTCTTCTTGTTGATGGTATCCATGTGGCGCGCTTTGAACAGGCGCAGGGTCCGTCCGTAATCCGTGGAAGCGCCGTAGGCAATGTCCGTGCTGTGCATAATTTCTTCCAGGGCCCGCTCGATATCGAAATCATCGAAATAGGGGGTGACCTCGACGGGTTCATCGATAAAAACGAAACTCTTCACCCGGTCGAAGCAGTCCTGGAGGGCGTAGAGCATGGAAAGCATGAAACGGGCCGACGACCAGACCGATCCGGACACATCGCAAAGCACGACAATTCGCCCCTTGCGCGGTGGCTTGCGGCGAAACCGCAACCCGATCGGTATCCCCTGGGTGCGGGCCGCAGCCCGCAGGGTGCGCTTGACGTCCAGGATTCCCCGGGACCGGGCGGCATAGCGCAGGCTGACCATATCCTTCAGCTTGCGCACCAGCTGGGCGATCACATCCCGCAAGCGGACCAGTTCCCCCGGGGACAGGTTGGCAAACGGCTGCCGACCCAACTCGCCGTATGCTTCCGTCGTGGTTGTCTTTTTTTCGTCCGCCACGATCAGGGGCGGGCCATTATCCGCCAGTAGCCGCCGTGCCGTTTCCAGGCGGCGTTCAGCATGCCGTTTTAACGCCTGGCGGGTTTCCCAGTGGATCTGGTCCCAGTTCGCCTGCAAAAAATCATTCACGGTATCGCGGGCCCGGTGCAAAGCGCGCAGGACAGGCAGTCGCCGAACCAGGCTGCCCAGATTGGAGCCTGCCCCCCGGGGCCCGCCGGCCGCTGTGTGGCCTTCGGATTGCATCTCCTGCAGCATTTTCAGGTAGGCTGCCGGTTCGGCCGCCAGGAATTCCGCAATGGCCGGCATCTGTGGCTCGAGCGACAGGAGAACTTGCTGAAGGGTTTCCATGTGCCCGGCCAAAGAAACGGACGCCGGGTCGAGATCCTCCCGGATTTCATGAAAAAAGAGCTGGTAGAGATGATCGAAGCGGGCCCGCTCCAGCCGGCTCTTGGCAAAATTTGCCCGCAGGACGGTGGAAAATTGGCGCTCGTCCAGGACATCCACCCGCGGCAGCTGGGCCAGGCAGTCCAGCGTCTCGGCCGTGGAGATGCGCATCCCGGCAGCTCGGGCCGATGCCACGAATTTAAGGATCATCGCTTCCATGCCGTCTCCTGTAGCGGCATTATCAGCTGTTGGTTCTATCCCCTTTGTCCCGCGCCGAGCATCGACGGGGCGGACGGGAATAAGTGCGCGGATTGTCTGAGCCCACCGACAGGTGGGCGAGTTTCCGCGTGCTCCGGCCGCATCAACCGGACGATGCAGCCAGCATCATGCTGTTAGGCGAGGCGCGCAGCAATCGCCAGATTGTGAGCACCCGAGCAAGATTGGGACTCACCGAAACATGTATAAAGAGATGAGAACTCCCGCAACGCGGGACAACGCCGCATGGCGGCATGAAGCGCCGCTTCATCGTCCGGTTGGACGAAGCGCTGGATTAAGCGGGACACGGGCGTCTTCTTTTGGTTACTTTCCTGCCACGCGGAAGAAAAGTACCACTATCAAAAAACCATGATCGGTACAAATTCTCCAGACCCTCCGCCAGATGCGGAGGACCTCCTTCAACGGTAAGTTACTTTTGGCGGAAATTTAATGGAAATTGACCACCTGATCCACCTCCCGCCGCACCTGCTCGGCATCTTCGCGGTGTTTGCAAATCACGTTGAGGGTCGCGATGACCGCTGCCGGCGAAAGGGTTTCCAGCTGGAGACTGATCAGGGCCCGGGCCCAGTCCAGCGTTTCTGAAATGCTGGGCTTTTTCTTCAGATCGAGGCGCCGGATGCGTGCCATGGCGGCGATCATCTGGTCGGCCAGCCGGTCTGACAGTCCGGGAATGCGCCGGGCGACGATCTCCCGCTCGATTTCCGGCCCCGGGTAGTCGATGTAGAGGTGCAGACAGCGGCGTTTGAGGGCGTCGCTCATGTCGCGGAAACTGTTGGAGGTCAGCACCACGAACGGCACGTGAACGGCCCGGCGGGTGCCGAGTTCGGGAATTGTCACCTGAAAGTCGCTCAGCAGTTCGAGGAGAAAGGCCTCGAACTCGGGATCGGCCTTATCGATCTCGTCAATGAGCAGCACCGCCGGCGCCGGCGCAATGATGGCTTTCAACAGCGGCCGCGGCAGCAGGAAACGCTCCGAGAAAAAAGCGTCCGCTTCAGCGGCAATGCCGTCCACGGCTTCGCTCAGGGTTTGGGCTCCGGCCACCACGTCGCTGATCTTGTCCCGCACGATCTGCGTATAGAGCAATTGTTTTGCATATTCCCATTCATAGAGGGCCTTGGCCTCGTCCAGCCCCTCGTAGCACTGCAGACGAATCAATTCGCGCCCCAGCCCCTGTGCGACCGCCTTGGCCAGTTCGGTCTTGCCCACGCCCGCCGGCCCTTCCACCAGCACCGGCTTGTCGCCCGCCGCCGCCAGGAACACCACCGTGGCGATTTCCGTAGTGCAGACATAGCCGGCCTCTTCCAGCGTTGCCCGCGTTGTTTCCACATCGTTAAAACCCATGCTGCCGATCTCCCTTTTGAATCGTCATGCGCCGGGGGCGCAAATATTGTTTGAACGGGGTGTTTTTATAGATAGGTATGCAAAATTGGTAATAATCTCAAGGGTAATCTTTACATCGGGCGCGTTTGTCGTTAGGGTGAGGAACGATTGTTATGGCCATCCGTTTCTATCCCACAAAGGATAAGGTGAGCCGCGATACGTTCCCGAAGCATCTCTACACGCTACAAATGACCATGTCTGCCGCATAGCACGCGCTGCGGCCGGTTCGCATTAACCCCGAGGAGCCCCCACATCAAAGCGCCGACGGCATTGACACCATCTTTACTTCAACGTGGACTGGGCGCCCTTGTTTCCCGCGATCCCGACCTGGCGCGTGTCGTCGATCGCTACGGACCGCCGCCCATGTGGCGCCGCAACCCCTGTTTCGCCACGCTGGTGCGTATCATTCTGGAACAGCAGGTTTCACTGGCATCGGCACGTGCCGTCTATCTGCGCCTGGCCGCGCTGGTCGTCCCTTTTTCCGCGGTTCGCTTTCGCCGGATTGACGAGACGCACCTCAAAAGCGCAGGCCTTACACGCCAGAAACTGGCTTACTGTAAACACCTGGCGGAGGCTATCGCCACCCAAAAGCTTTCGCTGAATCGATTGAACCGGCTGCCGGATGCCGAGGCCCACAAGGCCTTGGTGCAGATGAAAGGGATCGGTCCCTGGACTGCCGATATCTATCTGTTGATGGCTTTGCGGCGACCGGACATATGGCCCCGCGGTGACCTGGCCCTGAAAGCGGCCGCTAAGAAGGTCAAACATCTTCCCGCCCTTCCCTCCGACGAACGGTTTGAGGCCATGGGACGCGCCTGGCGTCCATGGCGTTCCATTGCGGCCAGGATTCTGTGGCATTTTTACCTGTCGTCGCGCAACGAGAAGGATACGGATCCATTTTAAACCCCCTATCAAGAAGAAAACGTCGATCGACAATTCGATTGACAGCCAATATGGCAGACAACAATTACACCCAACCGAGGAGATGGCAGATGAAATTGGAAAATGCGGTTCGCTTCGTCCTGGTATTGTGCTTGATGATGGGTCTGGCAGCATGTGCGTCCAACACGGCCCGTACACCATCGACACCGGAACCCCAGACACCGTCCACCGTCGTTCCACCCACGTCCAAGTTTGCCAAACTCGAGATCGGGATGTCCCGGCCCCAGGTCCACGAAAAGATCGGTGCCGCAAGCGATTTCAAGATGATAGCGTCGGGCAAAGCCTGGATCCCGTTTTATTACGGACCCGATCGAACCCGCACCATTGACTACTACAAAAACGAGGGCCGCCTGGTATATTCCGGTGGCAATAACCGCCTTGTGGACATTGTCTACGATCCCGACGAGGACGGCTATCGGGATTGATACCGGCCATAACGCCATGTAAAAAGGACGTGCGAAAATGCCCTTCACCGGCGTTGAAATAAGTGCTCAATGCCTGAACAAACCACCGCGCACAATGCTGCTGGTTTATCCGTCTGAAGGCGGCCTGTTCATGTGCCAACGACCGCTCACAACCGGAAAGCGTCTGCGGAGCAGGGATGATCATATCTGACAAGATGTCACCGCCGCCCATGCGCCTGGCCTGGCGAATTTGGGGGATCGGCGCGCTGTTTTATCTGATGGCGTTTTTCCAGCGGGTATCCCCCGCCGTGATGACCGATGCGCTCATGCGCGATTTTCAAATCGGGGCTGCTGCTCTGGGAAACTTATCGGCGCTGTACTTCTACAGCTACGTTGCCATGCAGATTCCGACAGGCATTATTGCCGACCGCTGGGGGCCACGTCGCCTTCTGAGCTTCGGGGCGCTGGTGGCCGGCGTCGGCGCGCTGCTCTTTGCCCTGGCACCCGGCATATTCCTGGTGGGCGCCGGGCGTCTGCTGATCGGCGGTTCGGTGGCCGTGGCCTTTGTGGGGTTGCTGCAGCTCACCAACAACTGGTTCCCGCCCCGCTATTATGCCATGGCCGCCGGCATGGCTTTATTCGTTGGCATTATCGGTGCGGTATGCGCCGGTCCACCGTTACGGCTCCTTGTCGACCAATACGGGTGGCGCGGCACCATCCTGGTTTCCAGTCTGGCGACCTTTGTCATTGCGGCAGCGATCTGGATCGTTGTACGCGACCACCCCCAAGACCGGGGCTTTGCGGACTGGAACAGATCGGGCCAGAACCGGTCGCCATCCGAACGCTTGTCGGTCATGGCAGGCCTGCGGGAAGTCCTGCGCTATCGCAATACCCTCTTGCTTTTCCTCATTCCGGGCGGGGTGGTGGGGCCGGTCCTTACCTTCTCCGGCTTGTGGGGCGTGCCCTATTTAACCACCCACCATGGCCTGCGTCCCGCCTGGGCCTCCGCCCTTACCACCACCCTCCTGGTGGCCTGGGCGGTGGGCGGCCCCTTTTTCGGGTGGTTGTCGGATCACACCGGACGGCGTAAACCTCTTTACATCGCGGGATGCGCATTGGCGCTGGCCGGTTGGGCGGTGGCCATCTATGTGAAACATCTTCCCCTGGCAGCACTCCTGGCGGTGCTGGTCATCACGGGGTTCAGCTCCGGTTGCATGATTATCAGTTTCGCTTTTGTCAAAGAATCCGTTCCGGCCAGTTTGTCGGGGACCGCCACCGGCGTCGTCAATATGGGCGTCATGTCAGGGCCGATGGTGTTGCAACCGCTCGTGGGCTGGATGCTCGATCTTCGCTGGAGCGGTCAGCTCGCCGATGGCGCGCGCCGGTATGGCTTGGACGCCTACCAGGCCGGTTTCAGCCTGATGATCGCCTGGACCATTCTGGCGGTAATTCTCTTGTGCTTCACGCGGGAAACGCGCTGCCGCCCGCTGGTGTAAGTGTATTACGGGCAACAGATGAGACGCCACTCCTGAAGGCGATGCCAAGCAGGAAAAAACCATTTTACAAGAAACAGCCTCGCCGGCTATTTAAATCGTCTGCATCGTATTTCTATTGCCCGTTGGCTTTACGCAGGCGATTGTGTGCCTTAGGTTGTCGTCGGAGGACTCCGATATGACCGACACCCCCCATCACTATGCCATTATCGGCGCCGGGCCGGCCGGACTGGCGGTTGCAAGGAACCTGGACAAACTGGGTATTCCGTTCATCGGGTTTGAAGCCGGTTCGACCGTGGGCGGCCTCTGGAACATCGACAACCCGCGCAGCACCATGTACCGCTCGGCGCACCTGATCTCCTCCAAACGCATGACGGAATTCACAGAATTTCCCATGGACGAGCGGGTGGCCGATTACCCGCACCACACCGAAGTTTACCACTATTTCAAAGCGTTTGCCGAACACTTCGACTTGAACGCCAAGTATGAATTCGAAACCGAAGTGAAGGCCGTAGAACCCATCGAAGGGTCCCCCGACAAAGGCTGGCAGCTAACGACTCTCAGCCGCAAGAATGGCAGCAGCACCGACCGGACGCGGCCCTTCAAAGGCGTCGTGATTGCCAACGGCACCTTGTCCGAGCCCAATCGTCCGCACTTTGCAGGCAACTTTAACGGCCGCCTGATGCATGCCGCCGAATATAAAAGCGCCGACGTTTTCGAGGACCGACGCGTTTTGATCGTCGGGGCCGGCAACAGCGGCTGCGACATCGTGGTGGATGCCGTGCACCGGGCCCGCTCAGTGGGGATGAGTGTGCGCCGGGGATACCACTTCGTGCCCAAGTATGTATTTGGCCGCCCGGCCGACACCGTGGGCGGCCGCATCAAGCTGCCCTTTGCCCTCAAACAGCGCCTTGACAAAGTGCTGCTCAAATGGTTCACCGGCGATCCGCAACGGTTTGGCTTTCCCAAGCCCGACCACGACCTGTACGAGTCCCACCCCATCGTCAATTCACTGGTCCTGCACCATATCGGACATGGGGATATCACCCTGTTCAAGGACATCGCGCGGCTCGATGGCGATGAGGTGGTTTTCCGGGACGGCACCCGCCAGGCTTTCGATCTGATACTGACCGCTACCGGTTACAAACTGCACTATCCCTTTATCGACAAACGCTATCTCAACTGGCAGGGCGCCGCCCCGCATTTCTACCTGAACGCCTTCCATCCCGATTATGACAACCTCTTTATCGCCGGGTTGGTGGAAGCGGCCGGGCTCGGCTGGGAAGGGCGCAACGAGCAGGCCGAACTGATTGCGCGCTACATTCACGGCATCGAGCGCAACCAGGCCGCGGCGGTCGTCTTTCAGGGTTTGAAACGGGCGCCCTTTCCAGACATGCTGGGCGGGGTCAACTATCTCAAACTCGATCGCATGGCCTACTACGTCCACAAAGACACCTATCGCGCCGCCGTAGGCCGGCACATTCGAGAGTTGCATGACGGAGTGTCATCTTGAAAGCCTTACCCTTCAGAATCCTGCTGGTGATTCTGGCAGGGATATGTCTGCCGGACCTCTCTATCGGTGCATCCGAACAGCTTGACGCCGTCCGCACCCTCAAGTCCGGCGGCGGCGTTCTGATGATTCGTCATGCCAATGCCCCGGGCAGTGGCGATCCGGCGAATTTCAAGATCGACGATTGTGCGACCCAGCGGAATCTGGATGAACGCGGCCGTGCCCAGGCGCGGGCTATCGGTGACGTGCTTCGTCACCATGCGATAGGAAAGGTGCGCCTCTATTCGAGTCAGTGGTGTCGATGTCTCGAAACCGCCCGGCTGATGAATCTGGGTGCTGTTCAACCGCTGCCCGCGTTAAATTCCTTTTTTGATCGCCCCGATGACCGCGAAGGGCGCATCGATGCCCTCAAAGCCTTCCTGGCCAAACAGCCCCGTGATGGCGGACCGATCATCCTGGTCACCCATTATGTCACGATTGCGGCGATGACCGGAGAAGGCGTTTCGTCGGGCGAAGGGGTGGTGCTGCAATTGAAAAATGGGCCCCCGCAAGTGGTCGGGAGATTGAATTTCGACCATTAGAACCGCTATGCATCAGGAGCATGCCCTCATGACCGCGGAAGAACGCCAGATACTCCAGCTGCTGGCCAAGGAATGGAACTTGAAAGGACCTCCGGGAATCCTGGATGTCAGTGACGTCGTCGCGGCGCTGCCATTGGCGCCCAGCGACACCCTGGCCGCCCTGAAGCACCTTTTTGAAAAGGGTCTGACGGACATGAATTCGTTAAAAACCAGCGTTTTCCTGACACCGGAAGGGTATGCCGCCGCTGAATAGACCTGACGCCCGGTGAGTTCGGTTGCCGAGGGCCGGCTCAAAAAAAAGCTTTCTTTTTTCGGTCAGCGTGTTATTATGCGCTTATGCTCAATTCAGCGTCCGTTTGCCGTCTTGAGCTTGGCAACTCTCCTCCAGACACGGCGCGAACACCGGCAACAGCACCCGGTCCCATGACCCGATGATGTTGCCTGGCGGTCGCGTCGTGTCCTCCTTCCCGCAGCGCGTCCACCACCCATCGAAAATGCCGCGTGACAGCGATGGGCAAGCCATGTAGTATACCCTCATTCGGCAAACCCACCGCGAAGACACACAACCCTGACAAGGATGATATCACCCATGAAAACGATCGGGCTTTTAGGGGGCATGAGCTGGGAAAGTACGGCGCATTATTACCAGGCCATCAACACCGGGGTTAAACAGGCGCTCGGTGGCCTGCATTCCGCCGAAATCGTCCTGTACAGCGTCGACTTTGCCCCCATCGAAAAACTCCAGGCCCGCGGCGACTGGTCCGCCACCGCCGAATTGCTGGTGGACGCCGCCCGACGCATCCAACGGGCCGGGGCCGATTTCCTCCTGATTTGCACCAACACCATGCACAAGGTCGCACCCGCCATCGAGTTGGCGATATCCATCCCGTTGCTCCACATCGCAGACGCCACGGCCGAAGCCCTGGCGGATGACGGCATCAAGACCGTCGGGCTGCTGGGCACCGCCTTTACCATGGAGCATCCCTTTTACCGGGGGCGCCTGGCTGATCGTTACGGCCTTGAGGTGATCGTGCCGGAAAAAAATGACCGCCAGATCGTACACGACATTATTTTCGATGAACTCTGCCGGGGCAAACTCCTGGGAGCATCCCGAAAGCACTATCTGCGCATTGTGGACCAGTTGGCCGCTGCAGGCGCTGAAGCCGTTATTCTTGGGTGCACTGAAATCGGTATGCTGATCAAACCGGAAGATACCTCCGTTAAGTTGTACGATACCACCGCCATCCATGCCGCCAAAGCCGTTTCGTACGCCCTCGAAAATCGGTGACCGCGGCTCCTATTACCGCTATGACCGATGGATAGACGACAACCGTATATCTGCCTATTCGTTCAATAGATGTAGCGTTCCTGGCTTGCGCCCGGCAGGATTTGCATGCCTCTTCATCATGATCATGGCCTCAATTGACGATCATCTCAGCCTTCGTTTTAGTTTATCGGCCGCAGCCCTCTCTCTTGTGTATTCACCAATACGCTGTCAATAAAGACACGAGCCTTACGTCCCGACGTCACGTGTTGATGATTAAGCCTTCGTATCAGTAGGTTAGAAAACCGTGAGCGCGAAAGGCGTTTGACATTGCAGGGGCTATGACGCATTTTTAAAGCTAATTTTAAAATCCAGCCGCGGATAAAACGGACACGGACCATGAAGAAAAAAATTTTCATCGCCTTTTGCGTCTTGCTGGTGATAGCCGGCGTTCTGGGCGGCGTTAAATTCCTGCAGATCAACCGCATGATCGCCCAGGGCAAGGAGTTTGTACCCCCGCCTGCCACCGTGACCACCGCCCCGGTCGTGTCTATGGCGTGGGAGCAGCGCCTGACGGCCGTCGGCTCGTTGGAGGCCGTACAGGGCGTGATGGTCACGGCGGAATTGAGCGGCAAGATCGAGCAGATCGCATTCGAGCCGGGCGCCCACGTTGAAACAGGCGACCTGCTCGTGCAACAGGACATCTCCTCCGAAGAGGCCCAGCGCCGCGCGGAGGAAGCTACCCTGGCGCTGAAAAAGGCCAATCATGATCGCGCCAAGGAGCTGCTGGCCGATAAGGTGGTAACCCAGGCCGCCTACGACCAGGCCCTGGCCGAATACAAACAGGCCCTGGCTGCCATTGACAATATTCGATCGGTCATCGCCAAAAAAACCATCCGGGCGCCTTTTGCCGGTCGATTGGGAATTCGTTTGGTCAATCTGGGACAGATCCTCGAGGGGGGTGAGCCGGTTGTTTCCCTCCAGGCCATGGACCCGATTTTCGTCAATTTCCTGCTGCCGCAAAACCAGATCGCCCAAATCCAGCCGGGCCTGACCGTGCGCATTAGGACCGATGCCATGCCCGGCCAAGAAATCCAGGGCCGCGTCACCGCCATCAACCCCCAGGTCGAAGAGGCGACCCGCAATATTCGTATCCAGGCCACGTTGGGAAATAGCCAGGAACGGCTTCGACCCGGCATGTTTGTCGATGTCGATGTCATTCTGCCGGAACGGGAAGACGTGCGGATGATCCCGACGACGGCCGTTTTATATGCCCCGTACAGTGATTCGGTATTTGTGCTGGAAAAAAAGGCGGCCGGCGATGGCCAGCCGGTCGGTCAGGTCCTGCGGCAGCAGTTCGTCCGGCTTGGTGCTCAGCGCGGCGACTATGTGGCGGTGCTGTCCGGCGTAGAGGAGGGCGATCAGGTCGTCAGCACCGGGGTATTTAAATACCGCAACGGTCAGAGCGTTATCGTTGACAATACCCTGGCACCGGAATTCAGCCTGGCGCCCAAACCGGAAGACCGATGACAGGGCGGACCCACCGGATCGTAAAAAGGGGCTTCCCGTCCAACCCAACCCCCATTACCCATTTGTCGAGCGAATTTCCGTATGCAATTCACTGACATTTTTATCCGACGACCGGTGCTGGCGCTGGTCATCAGCCTCCTTATCATTATCGCCGGCCTTCAGGCTGTACGATCCCTGAATGTCCGCCAATACCCCCGCAGCGACAATGCCTCCGTGACGGTGAACACCATTTATGTCGGCGCCAGTGCGGATCTCGTCCGAGGATTCATCACCACCCCTCTGGAGCGCGCCATCGCCGCCGCCGACGGGATCGACTACATCCAATCCGAGAGCCGCCTGGGACTTTCCACCATCACCGTGCGGCTCAAACTGAACTACGACCCCACCAAGGCCCTGTCCGAAATCAGTTCCAAAGTGGACCAAGTCCGGGGCGACCTGCCCCCGGAAGCCGAAGTGCCCATCATCAACGTGGAGTCCGCCGACAGTCAATTCGCATCAGCCTATTTGAGCTTCACCTCGGATGTCCTCAAGCAGAACGAAATTACCGATTACCTCGTGCGCGCCGTGCAGCCCCAACTATCGGCGCTCGAGGGGGTCCAGCGGGCGGACATTCTGGGAGCCCGCACCTTTGCCATGCGGGTCTGGCTGAAGCCCGAACGCATGGCGGCCTACAATATCAGTCCTGTCCAGGTGCGCCAGGCCCTGGCGAGGAACAACTTCCTGGCGGCCGTGGGACAGACCAAGGGCGCCCTGGTCCAAGTCAACCTGATCGCCAATACCGACCTGCGCTCGGTGGACGAATTCAAGCGCCTGGCCGTGCGCCAGGAGGACGGTGCCATCGTCCGTTTGGAGGATATTGCCGATGTTGAACTGGGGGCCGAAAATTACGATGCCCAAGTCCGCTTTTCCGGCCAGACGGCCGTCTTCATGGGCATCTGGGCCCTTCCCAATGCCAACTCCCTGGACGTCATCAGCCGGGTCCGCACCGCAATGGAAACGGTCCAGAACCGCCTGCCCTCCGGACTGCAGGCCCGCATCGCCTACGATGCCACCAACTATATCCGCAATGCCATCCGCGAAGTCGTTAAAACCCTGAGTGAAACCCTCCTGATCGTCATCGTGATCATTTTTTTCTTCCTGGGATCCATGCGCTCGGCCATCATCCCGGTGATAGCGATTCCCCTGTCCCTCATCGGGGGCGTTTTCCTGATGCAGGTCTTCGGATTCACCATCAACCTTTTGACCCTGCTGGCCATTGTCCTGTCGGTGGGGCTGGTGGTGGACGACGCCATCGTGGTGGTGGAAAATGTCGAACGGCATCTGCGTGAGGGCCAATCGCCTACCCAGGCGGCCATCCTGGGTGCCCGCGAACTTGTCAGTCCGCTGATTTCCATGACCGTCACGCTGGCGGCCGTCTATGCCCCCATCGGCCTGCAGGGCGGTCTGACCGGTTCCCTGTTCCGCGAATTTGCCTTCACCTTGGCCGGAGCGGTGGTCATTTCCGGCATCGTCGCCATCACCCTTTCGCCCATGATGGCGTCTCGGCTATTGCGCGAAGGTATGTCCGAAAAAGGGCTGGCCGGCAAGATCGCCCGGGATTTCGATCGCCTGCGCGGACGCTACGGCCAGCTGCTGGATGTCACCCTCGACGCCCGTCCGGCGGTTTATATGGTGTGGATCTGTATCGGCCTGATGACCATTC
This sequence comes from Desulfobacteraceae bacterium, assembly GCA_014237395.1. GTDB lineage: Bacteria > Desulfobacterota > Desulfobacteria > Desulfobacterales > UBA5852 > JABZFP01. Next base: position 44,342 of record JABZFP010000041.1, read on the forward strand.
CCATGTACAGTATGTCGGCCAAGGAACTGGCCCCCAAAGAAGACCAGGGCATCCTTTTCGGAATCGTCGACGCCGCCGCCAATTCCACCCTGGATCAGACCAGCCGATATACGGCCGCGGCCAACGATATCTTCTTCGAGACACCGGAAACGAACTTCTCCTTCCAGGTCACAAATCCCTCGTCAGGTTTTGCCGGCATGGTGGTCAAACCCTGGGACGCGCGTGAGCGCACCATCGAAGAAATCCTGCCGGAAGTGCAGCGCAAACTAAGCACCATTCCGGGCATCCGCATGTTCGCCACAACACCCTCGGCCCTGCCCGGCGGGGGGCGGTTTCCGGTGGAGTTCGTCCTGGCCTCAACAGCCGAGCCGGATCAAATTCTGTCTTTCGCCCAACAGATCCAGAGAAAAGCCATGCAGAGCGGCATGTTCGCCTTTCCCCCCATCATCGATCTCAAAATCGACCAGCCCCAGTCCGAACTGATCATCGACCGGGACAAGACCGCCGACCTGAACCTCAGCCTCGAACAGGTGGGCAACGACATCGCCTCCATGGTGGGGGGCAACTTCGTCAACCGTTTCAACATCGCCGGGCGCAGCTACAAGGTCATCCCCCAGATCAAACGCATCGACCGGCTGACCCCGGGCCAGCTGAAAAACATCTACGTCACAGGCCCGGCCGGCCAGCTGATCCCCTTGAGCACCATCGCCACCATCCGTAACGAAACGGTGCCGCGCGCGCTGCTCCGTTTCCAGCAGCTCAACGCGGTCACCATCAGTGGCGTTTCGGTGCGCCCGCTGGACGAAGCCCTGCGCTTTTTGGAAGACGAGGCCGCACAAATCCTTCCCAAAGGGTATGTGATAGACTACACTGGGGAGTCCCGCCAGCTGCGCACCGAGGGCAACTCCTTCATCCAGGCTTTCAGCCTGGCGGTCATCCTGATTTTCCTGGTACTGGCGGCCCAGTTCAACAGCTTCCGGGACCCTTTTGTCATCCTGGCCGGATCGGTGCCGCTGGCCATGTTCGGCGCGCTGGTGTTCACTTTTCTCAAGATGCCCGACCCGAACGTGACGTTCTGGACCGCGGGCTGGACCACAACCCTCAATATTTACTCCCAGGTGGGTCTGGTAACCCTGGTGGGCCTGGTCTCCAAAAACGGCATCCTGATCGTGGAGTTCGCCAACAAGCTCCAGGAAACAGGCCTCAGCAAGCGCAAGGCCGTGCACCAGGCCGCCCTGACCCGCCTGCGTCCTATCCTCATGACCACCGGGGCTACCATTGCCGGCCATTTCCCGCTGGTCCTGGTCACCGGGGCCGGGGCCGAAGCGCGGAACTCCATCGGTCTGGTGCTGGTGGGGGGCATGGCCATCGGCACCCTCTTTACCCTCTTTGTCATCCCATCGATCTATATGCTGATCGCCAAGGATCATCACCTGGCCGCATGAGACCAGACCGGGCGCACCATCAACACCCAGCGCGATGTGCGACAAGGTTTGGAAGGGCCGTTTGTACCGGTTAACGGGCAGAGGAATGGGGCGGTTCAATACGCTTTCGTCCCATGACGGCATGGTCGCCACGGACGTCGACCATCGTGATGCGCAACCGCAACAAGTAAACGGGGGAACTTACTGGAGAGACCTTTCCCTGGAATCAAGCGGGTCGAGACGAATTTTATTCGTGCTCACCGACGGGCCGGTAAAAAACACCAGACGGTAGGCGCTGGCGCCCACCATGGCATTGTCTTCGAAGGCCTGCACCTGCCAGCAGTAGGGTGAGCCCAGCACGATGTCATCCAGGTCGAATACCGTCAGATCATAAAACGGTTTTTTGGTCACCGCCGCCAGCAGGGGTTTTTGATAGGCGAAGGCCAGCGGTGCCAGGGAGTCAAACGTCGCCACCGCATCCAGGCGATAGAGATGGAAGCGGTAGAGGGCGTCTTCGCCCGCCGGCTGCCAGGAAAATCGCGGAAACTGTTTGGGCGAGAATAGAACATAGGCCCGCTCCAGGGGCGCCGCCAGTTTGAGAGAGCCCAGAGGCGCGCCGGTATAGGCTTCCGTCACGAAATAGTAGATGACGGGCTCGTCGAACCCCGGAATGGGATCCAGAATTTCAAATTCGACCTTGTGGAGACCCGTCCCGTAAGTGGGAAAGGACGGTGTCAACGGACTGGCAATGATGATCTCGCGCAACCCCGGGTTGAGCTGCTGGGTGACGACGCGCAGGATCTGGCCGTCCACCTTCCATTGTCCCCGCAGGGTGCCGCCGCCGTTGTAGGTCAGTGTGGCAAAAGCCTGCAGTCCCTTGGTAAAACGGGGCACCGTGATCCGGCCCCCGCTGGTCGGCCGGGTACCGCCCGCATCCAGCGGCTGGTTGAACTCCAGCGTCATGCGCACCAGGTTGAAAGCCCCGGCCGAGGCGGGCACGATCGGCAGCGCCACTTCGACGGGAACCGGTGCACCCTGTGCGTCCAAAAAATTACGCCGATAAAAGATACGGCTTTGCTTAAGCTTTAGGGCTGCCGAGAGAACTCTGGCCGGAATCGTAAGGGACTCCAGGGTTATCGATGGGACCGCATTGACGATATTAATCGAAATAATTCTATTGACAGTTCCGAGCAGGCGGCCATCTGACGTTTCGAAACGTCCCTGTAGCGAGGTGCTAGTGTAATTAGCAATATCAGTTTCTCTTCCGGTATAGCGAATCTGGGCCGTGTTGTTCGCCCCGGGAACGACATTGACTGCCGGGGGCGACACCGTGACATCCAGGGCATGCCCCGCATCCGGGAAACCAACGATGAGGATCACCAGTACCCCCAGAAACGTGCAGGCGAATAACCGGGGGGGGATACGAACAGATCGGAAAAACGTTCTCAGCATGTATGACTCCATACCGTATCGGCAGGCTTAAGGGTATGACAAGGGGATACCGATATTGAGTACCAGGTATACCGTGTAGTCTTCGTCCGTGATGTCGCTTATTTTATCTTCGGTGCGGCTGTACTGCCCCCGGAGCGAAAGCGTCTTTTGCACGCTTTCCAGGAACGGGGTTTGGATATGCCAGTTGTGTTGACCGATCAGATAGTACGTCCGGGTGTGGAAGGAATCGTCATCCGTCTGGGTATCCGTTGCGGACAGGGTCCAGTTCAGGTTGTGGGCATCGTTGAAAACACACATGCCGGCCAGGGTGCCCTGCCAGGTTTCCGTGACCAGGTCATCGAAATCCGTCTCGGTGCGGCTGTAGGACGCCGAAGGATTAAACGACAGCATCTCGATCGGCTGCCAGCCCACGTTGAGCGCCAACTGGTGGGTCCGGCTATCGGCATCGTCCGGGGTGTCGTCGTCAAAATGGGTAAAATAATAATTGGGGGACAGGTTCCATGATTCACGGATGAAGGACAATCCCCCGCCCACGGTGTCCGTGCGGTTTTCGATGGGGTCGGTCCCGCTGGGCTCGTGCGAACTGTCCTGCCAGCCGACATTCCCGCTCAGGAAAAACGTGGGCCAGTCCGGCGGATAACAATTGAAGGACAGGCCCGCATTCGTGTTGTCGATCACCGGCAAGGCATCATTTTTCTCGACATTGTCGCGGCTGTTGATCACATTGGCGGTGAGGCTCGCGACCTCAAAGGCCTTGGTCCCGTATAGGGAATACTCGGCCCGGTTGTTGATGGCCAGCGGCGTTACGACGCTCTGGAATTCTTCGCTCAGGTATTTATAGCCGCCGCCATAGTCATAGCTGCCGGCGCGGCCGGAAAAACGGAGCAACCAGGCATCATCCCAGTCGGAATCGATGTCGTCGGAGGTGTCTTCGTCGAAATCACTCATGCTGTATTCAGTCGTCAGGTTCAGCTTTTCCTCAAAAAGACGGCTGGTCAACTGAAAACTGTAAATTGTGCCCTCATGGCCGGCGGCCAGGGTGCTGGCGTTGTAGTCATCGGGCTCTTCGTTGCGCCCGGTGACCACCGTTCCCTTCAGGGTCAACTGATCGTTGTCTAAAAGGGCGCCTTCCAGGGATCCGCCCTCCAGGCGGTTGTCGGAATCGTCGACACCGACCATATCATCGAAACCGGTCAGGTAGTCGCTGCTCAGCATGAACCCCTGGGCCGTGACGCCGACCGCGTTGAGCGTGACCACCCCGCCCCGGCGCGAGATGGTTTCGCTCACCAGCTCCGTGCCGGTGACATTGACGTCGCCGTAGGCCAGATGCTGCCCCCGATATTCCAGCTGGACGAGGTAGTTGTTGAGATTGAAGTCGTCTTCCAGGGGGTCGGGGCCGTCCTGGGTGATGTACCAGGCGTTGGCCTCCAGGGAGGCTTTGAAGTCACCGGTTTCCACACTGGACAAGATGGTGGCGTTGGACTGCACGGTCCAGTCCGGCTGCGGACTGTCGTCTTTCTGGTAAACTTCATGGGCGAGCTCGGTATCCACCCGCATTTCAGCCGCCACCCGGTCGAACAGCTCCGAATGGGGAATGATGAAGGCCCATTCCTGTCGCGGCAGAATGTTGCCGGCGGCATCCATCACTTCGAGGGTGACGCGGTGGTTGCCGAACTCGAGATCCCATTCCGGCGCGAAGGATATCGCGTCCGGCGAGATAACGGCAATGGGCGTCACATCGGTATCATCCAGCAGCAACCGGACCGAGGCCCACTCGGGCGGCAGCCCGCTGTCGGCAAACCGAATCGTCACCGCGGGACGGCGCTCCTGGATGCGTTGGTTATCCATGGCCGGGAAGACAATTCCGGCGGGTGGGGGGCGATCCAGGGAGACTTCGATCCGCAAGGGATTCTTTCGGGGATCCAATTTGGGCTGGGTGATTTGCCGCCCCCGGCCGTCTTCCACCACAAAAAAGTATTCGATGCCCGGCGGTAAAATCCAATCCTGTTCAAGGGCGACGGAAAACTCGATCTCGGTGTCCTGATGCATGGGCAGGGTATTGTAGGCGGAAGTGCCGATATTACGGTAATGCAAGGCAGCTCGCAGCGGCAAGACAAATTCCTGGGCACGGATGCGAAAAACCACGCCTTGCCCGGCAACAACAGGCCCCTGGGGCGCTACGAGAACGATGCGTTCTTCCGCCTTGGCAGTTGACGGCAGGAAAACGAAAGACAGCATGATGGCCAGATACAGGGCAGAGAAGAGGGCGCGTCGAATCATTGCGAGATTTCACTCAGGTCCATGTTTTAAGAAAATGATCGGTTGTATGGGTTTTTCTATAAGATAGTGTGTCCTTTGAAAGGTAAATGGTTCAATGTTGCAGGAAGCTGTCGGCGCAACGTCCGGGCGTACGTCAACCACACCGATGCTTATTTCGCCCGCCGTGTCTTTCCGTCACGTCTCATGGCGCCGTTTCAGGAGGCAAACCGCGCCAGAGCAAAACCACCATTTTTTGGGGCCGTAAGGCTGAAACGTCTTTTACTGCGTATGATATCTCCCAGGCATTTCAGCTTGGGAGCTTGGTCGCTGATGGGAATTTTGAGTCTTCATTGAAAAGTATGATCTTTTTATAGTCCAGGGCCGTACGTGTCAAACCAAATTTTGGGGTTGTTGTTAGCGCCAGCGATTGGCATCGGCGGCCGCTTGCCCCGGCAAGTCTTTTGACGGTTAAAAAACCGCTAAAGGAAGTAGAACCCCAGCGCCGCATCGTAGCGATCCGTGCCATAGAACTGCACACCCACCGTGTCGGCATTGACGGATTTGACGATGACGGTCTTCTTGATAAGGGTCTGGTTGGCGTTATCCAGATTGAAGCGAACCTGCAGTCGATCGCCCGGGCGCAGCTGTCGGGCATTGGCGCAAGAAAATTTCATACCGGCCTTGGAGAGATTCTGCACCACCATCGGCCCCCAGACATCTCCGGGGGCCACCATGTTGCCCTTGTAGCGCGCCTGGGCAAAATAGCCTTCCAACCGTACCTGTTTGCGATAGATGGAACGCAATTCGCGGATAATGCGAAACCGATGACCGCACGGGCATTTAACGCGTACGGCCGACCCCATCATTTCAAAAAGGCGGGCGGAGACGATATCCTGAAAGCCGCATTGCGGGCAGGTCATCTGATATTTACCATCATCACCCGGGAATACGGGCCGGCGCCCCTCGTCCCCCGGCTGCTTGTCGGTACCAAACTTCATGCGGGGTATGACCGCGCCTTCCGCTAGACCTTTGGCTGTCTTGCGCGGGTTAGGAAATGTCGGTTTTTTTCCTTCCGGTGGCTCTTCGATGATCTCGATATCGGCAATATCAATAGTTTCGATGTCCGTCTGCCGCGGTTTCTGCTGCCGGATAACCGACAGACCCGGCCGTGAATGGGGCAGCGCGTCCGCCATCAGGCGGCCGGCCAGTTTCACGAGGGAAACCGCATCGTCGGACCAGGGCGTGGGGTGCGTCGTCGCCACCCCGACAATCCCGATCGGGCTCTTTCCGCGATAGATGACGTGGCACAGGATGGCACCCAGATCCATCTGGTGCCATTCGTGCAGTGCTTTGCGCTCCATGCGGGAAAGGTCCTGGGTGTTGTTGACCACCAGTTGACGATCCTTGAGGAGTTTTTCAAAAAGGCGGGCCATGAGGGCCATCGGCATGACCGGCAGTTGGGAGCGCGGTTCCGCGTCCGGGGATGACTGCCAGGTGAAGTCGGTCGAAAGGCAATTTTCCTTCGCATCGATGCGGCAGATAAAGCCGTATTGCGCGATGGTATAAAGGCCGATTTTCTCCAGCATGCTGCCGATGGTCTTGTCGCGTCCCGTCTCCTGCGACGGGTGAAAATCGTCGACCCAGGTAAAAATGAGGTTGATGAGATCCTGCATCACCTGGGCGTCCTGCAGGGATCGGCGCTGGGCCGTCATGTCGGACAGCGTCATGTGAATGCGCGGGGTCCGAGATTTCTTATCACGCAGCAGGTTCATTTCGATCTGGGCATGAATCGTGGTCTTCGGCGCCGGCTTCAATTCGATTTCAACGCTCTGGCGCTGGGAGGAACGAATCAATTCATTCCAGTGGGAGTAAAAAATAACCAGATCGTCGTTCTTGACATACAGCGAGAAGGGCTTGCCCTTGAGGGTGGTGGCTTTGGGGCTGATCAGCTTCGATGCTTTGCTATCGGCCGCCAGAATGAGACCGGCCCGGTCCAGCAGCACCGAGGCCACCTCCACCAGGTTGCGCCCGCACTGACCGCAGTATTTAAAAAAGGGGGGATTGATGGTGCTGCAACCCGGGCAGGCATTCTTCAACTGTCCGCCGCAACCACCGCAATAGTTCTGGCCCGGGGCCATTTCCGCACCGCATTGAGGGCAGCTCATACCGTGTGTTATAGCCAATAACGTATTGAGAAGCAAGATGGTGCGGCAGGCACGCTTTTCCCCTCACCATCATGCCATGTCCCTCGAAGCAGGGGCGTTTTAGGTTTTGACAGGAGTGCGCCCATGGGGTTAGAGAGGCGTCAAAGGTCAGGCGCCTGTATGGACTAACCGACGGTCCATCCGTTAGAGGAACAAAACGGCCGAATCAAAAGGAGAATGCCCCTCATGAAAACCGACACCCAATGTGTTCACAGCGGCGGCTATTTTGAGAAAACCACCGGCGGTATCAATACCCCGATTTTCACTTCTTCGGCCTATGATTACCTGAACCGGAAAGAGGCGCCCTATCCGCGCTATTTCAACACGGTCAATCAGGATGTCGTCGTCAAGAAAATCTGCGCCCTGGAAAAGGCCGAAGACGGCGTCCTGTTCAGTTCGGGCATGGCCGCCATGAGCACCGCCATTCTGGCCCTGGCCGGGGCCGGGGACCATGTCATCCTGATGGATGAGCTCTATGGCGGCACCCACGCCTTTGTCACCGACACCTTCGAACGCCTCGGCATCCGCTACTCCTTTGCCAAAACCAACGTGGACGCCATCACCGCCGCCATCACCGACCGGACCCGGGTCATCGTGATCGAATCCCCCACCAACCCACTTTTGGGGATCATCGACATTCGCAAGGTTGCCGATCTCGCCCGCGCCCGCGGTATTGCGACCATCATCGACAACACCTTCGCCACCCCCATCAACCAGAAACCCATCGAACTTGGGATCGATATCGTCGTTCACAGCGGCACCAAATACATGGGCGGCCACAGCGACCTGTGCTGCGGCGTCGCGGTATCGTCGCAACCCCATGTAAAGAAGATTCTTCACTTGGCCCGCCATCTGGGAGGCAGCCTGAATGCCGGCGACTGTTACCTGCTGGAGCGCAGTCTTAAAACCCTGGCGTTGCGGGTCAAGCAGCAGACCGCCAATGCCGGCCTTCTGGCGGAGTTCCTGGCCGCCAACCCTGTCGTGCGAAAAGTGTTTTATCCCGGATTGAAGGATGCCTTCGGCCACGCCGTCGCACGCAAGCAGATGACCGGCTTCGGCGCCATGCTGGCCTTCGAGCTGGATGCCGAACAGGTCCGCACCGATGCCTTTCTTCACCACCTCGACATCGTGCGTCCGGCCGTCAGCCTGGGCGGGGTGGAAACCACCATCTGTGCGCCGGCCGTCACCTCCCATGCCAAGATGTCGCCGGAGGAACGCCAGCGCGTCGGCGTGACCGACGCCCTCCTGCGGCTGTCGGTGGGCATCGAGCATATCGACGACCTGATCGCGGATTTTGATCAGGCCTTGAAGCTGTCCACCGCTTAAGCCGCCTGCTGCTGAAAAGCTGGCCTCGGCAGGTCCCTCCGAAGGGCGCCGGGGACACGGGTGCTTTCTTCGCGCTCGCTTCCCATCTTGATGCGCGGGGTCATGATCGCCCGCTATCCATTGCGATGCCAGCGGATCGCGCACACCCCTTAATTTATTAGTTATTACCTATTGTTTTTACCCTATTCCTCTCTTGTTGCCAACGCGTCTTCCATGGCTAATTTATTCTCAAGGCAAAACAGCAACACACAACCAAACAAAACGAGGAGAATGATAATGGAAAATACACGACCTCAGGATTACTTCAAAGACGACAACGACGGTCATGTTGACACCCGCGAACAGAACCACCGCTGTGAAAACCCCGATCCCCATTTGGGATGCGACATGGGCATCGACGTGGCGGGATAAAACACCAGGAGGTGACCTATGATTGGAACCTTACTGACCCTTTCGATTATTGGCTATTACATCAACAGCTGCAATACCGGCGTCAACAAATACGCCGGCTGCAAAATCTGATAACGGCAGAGCTTCAAAATAAGGGCAACCCATACCATACCCCACTGACCTGAACGGAATTGCCTCCAAGTAGTTGACCCTGAAGTTGAATACAGCGGCAGAGCCTCTTTGAGGCTCTGCCTTTTTGTTTAGTAACCGGCTCACCTCCCCCGTTTCCGGCTGCGAAGCCCTTTCCCCATCCCTGGAGTTGACCTCGCGGATCATCTGTCATAGGATCGCCTCTTTTTAATTTTCCGGCGACGCCGGAACGCACCGCGATCAAACATGAGGAGGTAATCGCATGCTGGCATCCAAAGTGGGTCCGCGGATGGCCAAATTCATGGCCCAGAACGACATGTCCATCGACACCCTGGCCGAGCGCACCGGCCTGTCCGTCACCCTGCTGACATCCATCCGGGATGACGAAGTCTATCCTTCATTGGGGCCGCTGGTGAAAATCGCCCGGGCCCTGGGAGTGCGGCTGGGTACCTTTCTCGACGACCAGGGCGGCGTGGATCCCCTGATCGTGCGCCGCACCGAGCGGCGCAGTGCCCTCAGTACCCTGCGGGCCAAGGACCGGCCCGTCAAGACCAAATTCTACGCCCTCGGACGGGACAAGACCGACCGCCACATGGAGCCCTTCTATGTGGAACTGCTGCCCGAATCCGCCCAGGAGACGGAACTTTCCAGCCACGAGGGGGAGGAGTTCATCGTCGTGCTGGAGGGCCGCGTGAAAGTGGTCTACGGCAAGGAAACCCATCGGCTCGAGCCGGGCGACAGCATCTATTACAACTCCATCGTGCCCCATCACGTGGGCACCCTCGATGACGCCACGGCCGCCATCTATGCCGTCCTGTACATCCCCGAATAACCGTATAAAGAGGACCTGATGACCCAACACGCTCCGAAACAGGCCACCCTGGGCCAGCTGCTCGACCAGGCCATTGCCGCCCATCCCGACAACGACGCCGTGGTCTATGCCGACCGCGATTTCCGTCTCACCTACCGTGAATTCGGCGATGTGGTCGATCGCCTGGCCAAGGGGCTCATGGCCCTGGGTGTCGAAAAGAACGAAAAAGTGGCCATCTGGGCCACCAACGTGCCCTACTGGGTGGCCCTGCAGTTTGCCACCGCCAAGATCGGCGCTATCCTGCTGACCGTGAACACGAACTACAAAACCGCCGAGCTGGACTACCTCCTGCGCCAGTCCGAAACCGAGAACATTTTCATCATCGACGGCCTGCGGGATACGGACTACGTCCAGACCCTCTACGAACTCGTGCCGGAACTGAAAACCCAGGAACGCGGTTTCCTGAAAAGCGAGGCCTTCCCCCACCTGAAGCGGGTCGCCTTTCTCGGACCTGAAAAGCACCGGGGCATGTACGCCATCCCCGAAATCATGGCCCTGCATGTCATGGTGGACGATGCCGCCTACTGCGAGCGCCAGGAAAGCCTCGACCCCCACGACGTGGTCAACATGCAGTACACCTCGGGCACCACCGGTTTTCCCAAGGGCGTCATGCTGACCCATCACAACATCGGCACCAACGGCTACTGGATCGGTGAAAACCAGAACTTCACCCACAAGGACCGGGTCTGCATCCCGGTGCCGCTCTTCCACTGCTTCGGCTGCGTGCTGGGCGTGCTGGCGGCCGTCACCCACGCCGCCACCATGGTGTTGCTGGAAACCTTCGATCCGGTGGCGGTCATGGCCTCGGTGGAGGAGGAGCGCTGCACGGCGCTTTACGGCGTGCCCACCATGTTTATTGCCGTGCTGCAGCACAAGCTGTTCAAGAAGTTCGACTTCGGCGCCCTGCGGACGGGCATCATGGCCGGTTCGCCCTGTCCCATCGAGGTCATGCGCCAGGTCATCGACCAGATGAACATGTCCGAGATCACCATCTGCTATGGCCTCACCGAAGCCTCCCCGGTGATCACCCAGACCCGGGCCGACGACGATATCCGCCTGCGGGTGGAATCTGTGGGCCGGGCCATGCCCGGCATCGAGGTCAAGATCGTGGACCCCGAAACCCATGAAGTGCTGCCGACAGGGCAGCAGGGCGAAGTCTGCTGCCGGGGCTATAACGTGATGAAGGGCTACTACAACATGCCCGAGGCCACGGCCGAGGCCATCGACATCGACGGCTGGCTGCACTCGGGCGACCTGGGGGTCATGGACACAGACGGTTACCTGGCCATCACCGGCCGCCACAAGGACATGATCATCCGCGGCGGGGAGAACATCTACCCTCGGGAGATCGAGGAATTTCTTTACCGCCTGGACGGCATTGCCGACGTCCAGGTGGCGGGCGTGCCCAGCGAAAAGTACGGCGAAGAGGTGGGGGCTTTCATCGTCTTAAAAGAAGGCCAGACTTATCAGCCCGAGGACATCCGGGATTTCTGCCGTGGCCAGATCAGCCACTACAAGATCCCCAAGTACGTGGCCTTCGTGAACGACTACCCCATGACGGCCAGCGGGAAGATTCAGAAGTATAAGTTGCGGGAGATGGCGGAAGAACTATTTCCGAATCGTATCTGAAAAAGCGGCACAGATGCATCGAAGGGTGCAAATCGCTCGCGGCGCTCCCATCCAACGGCTCATGGCCTAATGGTCCTTCTGGACCTGGCCACTCAAAAGCCGGGTATTTTTTCCCACCGAGCGCTTGATGCGGTCCCCCGCCGTGATTAACAAGTCGGCCAGTCGCAGGCGGACCGTTTTGAGGGCCGCTTGTCGATTGCGGCGGGAGAGGCGGCTGAGATGCAGCCCGGCGGCTTCACGGTCAAGGTCCTTCAATCTTTCGGCATTCAATTTCTCCATCGTGTATGGATTGAGCATGGCGCTCCTCCTTGCTTAAAACAGCGCCCCATCCTCTTGCGGCAAAGATCCAGGCAGATTCCCGGCCATCAAAGCGCTTCGGCGGTCGGCTGGGTGGCACCCATCTCGAAATTTAAATTCTGGTTCCGGATCAAGGCAGATGCGGCCGGGGCAGGGGGCTGGATCCGTATCACGGACGGCGCGAAGGCCTGAACACAGATCTTGCTTTTGGAACGCAGTGTCGCCTGCTGGCCGCTTTGAATCACGCGGTCGCCGCTCACACCATCGGTAATCCAAACCAGGCCGGCCAGGCAGGTGATTTCCAAACGCCGGCCTTTCAGGGCCAGAACCTGGTTTTCCGTCATTTCAATCCGCTGTGGCCGGCAAAACTCGGGTCGTCTGAACATGGCTGCCGCTCCTTTCGAATACGTTTCCCGTTTTCCAAGTGCAATTTAGATCGAGAAAGCCGCATTCGGTAGCAGCAGCCCGCGAAAAGCCGAAGGGCACAATTTGTTTTTCCAGATAACTGTGCCCATCGATTTGACAACCAACTGTATATTTAATTATGCTTCGAGCTGGGCTATATCCCCATTAAGGCCAAAAGCTTTCCGACGGCCGGATGGCATAGGCAGTCGATCTATAGTGTTCATTCAGAAATGGTGGATTTTGGCTCCGGCCAAGGCCGCAGCGATTTGGAAACCGCAGGCGTAGATAGGCTACGTCGAGGATTTCCGAAGAGCGAGAACGCCGGCCGGGGCCGAAAGATGCCTTTTATGGATGGACACGATCTAAGGAGTCGGACATGCGAGCTAAAATCACCCGATACGAGCAGGTTTCCCGGCGCATCCGCCATCTGATCGAGAACGGCGCGCTCAAGGAAGGGGACCGCCTGCCCTCGCTGCGCCAGATGAGCGAAGAGATGCAGGTCAGCATCAACACCGTCAAAGAAGCCTATTGGCGGCTGGAAAATCAATACCACATCACGGCCGTGCCCCAGTCCGGCTATTATGTCCGCAAACAGCCCCAGCTCAGCCAGGCCCATGCCCCAGTGGACCCTACCCAACTGGATCCCCAGGAGATATCGCTTTGCCAGATCTTCGGCGCCTTCCAGGACGTTGGGAAGTCAACACCGGAAATCCGTCTGGCCGTGGCCCACATGGATCCCGATTTCTGGCCGGCCAAGAAACTCAGCCGCTATTTCCAGGAAGCCGCCCTCTACCAGCCAGAAGAAGCCTTTACCTATCTCATTGCGCCGGGCAGCCGGGAGCTCCGCGAGCAGATTGCCCAGCAGGGCCTCTCCTGCGGTCTGGACATCTCGCCCGATGATATCGTCATCACCAACGGTTGCCAGGAGGCCATTTTCCTGGCCTTGATGACCATTTGCGAGCCCGGCGACACGGTGGTCATGGAAAGCCCCATCTATTTCAGCCTTATCGATCTGCTGCGGCAGTTGAAGTTGAAAATTATCGAGATCCCGACGTCCGATGATGATGGCATCTCCCTGGAAACACTGCGCTTTGTCCTGGACAACCACACGGTCAAAGCCATGTTCTCGATCCCCAATTTCAACAACCCCATGGGCTTCACCATGCCGTCGTGGAAGAAAAAAAAGCTGGTAAATCTCCTGGCGCGCCGCGGCGTTCCATTGATCGAAGACGATATCTACGGTGATCTGTGTTTTGGACCACGGCCCGAACCGTGCAAAGTCTATGACGCCAAAGGTGAGGTGCTCCTGTGCTCTTCCTTTTCCAAAACCATCGCCCCGGGGCTGCGGGTCGGCTGGATGCTGCCGGGGAAATATGCCGACCAGGTCAACCGGCTTAAAACCCTGATCAACATCTCCAATTCCCCCATCAACCAGATGGTTGCCGCACGTTTTTTAAAGGAGGGGGGCTACCGAAAGCATATGCGCCGGGTGCGCCAGCAACTCCAGGTTCAGGTGGAAGCGCTGCGCGCGTCGGTATTGAAATATTTCCCGTCCGGAACCAAGGTGACTCGTCCGGACGGCGGCCTGTTCGTCTGGATCGAGCTGCCGGATGGTCTCGACGCCGATCTTCTCTACCGCAAGGCGGTCCAAGCCGGTATCCTGTTCGCCCCCGGCACCCTCTTTTCCATCCACAACCGCTATCACCATCACCTGCGTCTGAGTTCCGGGACCTGGAATGAACGGGTGGAAAAAGCCATCGCTCACTTGGGCCGCCTGTGCGCCAGAATGCGGAACGGCCGCACCGATGACCGCGTCAGCCGGTTAGCGGTAGGTTAACCGTTTTCTTCAGAGGACTTAAGCCAGCGGGAGGGCTAGGGTATTATATCCGCAGTGGTTATGACATGGGATGAATGGCAGGAAAGGCAATGGTCAAACGTAAACTTGACCCCAATTTGACATAAACAGCGCTATGTTTCATTGCTGCCGCGGCTCACTACCTGCAAGGCCACGCGCCGTTTGCGGCACACTTGCGCACATCCCAATAAAAAAGGAACGACGGTTAAAGAAGAATTTCTCCAACCGCCGTCTATCTGCGCTGTCATTAGCATACTGCTGTCAATATTTTAGCTTAGCCCGACCCGGTTAACCCACAGTGAATCTCGTCGAAAATCATTGCTAATGATGATTTAATGAATTACACACCCGACCAACGATAGAATACCTTAAGCCCATTGCCATGGGAATTAGGCAAACGTTTATCATGTTGCAATCGCCCAACGACAATTCCTGGGGCAATTTTAATTTTCTTTGCAAAGGTTCTAATTGGAGCTAATGATTGGCCATCCCATGATTCAATAAATTTTCGGTAATCGGCTGGTGGAATTAATTTATCCCTGGCAAAGCCATTGGCTTCTTCCTCTTTTTCACAATTCATACCATTGCCTTCTATAAAAATTTCCTTGCGCCCATGCCGGAGTATATGCCCCGCCTCATGAAAAAATGTGAACCAGAGATGGTCATTGCTCTTGTATCGGAGGCTCAACTGTATGACGGCCTTATTGCCAAGCCAACGCGTTGCGCCATACACTCCGGTCTTTGGCAATTCGGGGACAAAAACCACTGCCACACCTGCCGAAGCACATATCTCTAACAATCTAGCTTGAAAAACATTCGGTTTTTCTATGGTCAGCCCTCGTATGTCCCCCAGGGCCTCTTGAAATCGTGTCCTGTTAAATTGGTCACAAGATATCTTTCTTGCTTCGAGCTCACCTTGGCGAAGCCAGGCCGATACTGATTCAGCGCAGGCCTTAAAGCGTTGTGTCTGTCGATAGGCCACTTGGTGTTTTCGCCAAACTGTTACCCATTGATCAGGGGATGCCACTCCAAAAAAACGCAACACCTCGGTCAGTTGAGATACCTTGTCTTTCTTTTTAGGGATCCACCCCAGTTTAGTCAGTTGACCAACTGGCACCTTTTTTAGCCAATCCAATTGGGAGGCAAGTCTCTTTGCTTCGGCTAAACGGGAGCGATCTTCTTGGAACTGCCTCTCAAGGTTGTTCCAAAAATGCGCAGGGCGACCAAGCGAATGCTCCAGTTTCAGCGCTGTCTCTGGTGTTATAGGGGATTTTCCCTTTATGATTTCATTAATGGTTTTTTTAGTAAGCCCAGTCCTGGCAGCCAATTCGGCCTGGGTCATGCTGAAGGCTTCCAGATATTCATCCAGAACCTCACCGGGCAGAACCAAATAATCCGGATTATATTGAATTGAGGTCTTATCAGCCATGGGTGTCCTCCACTCCCAGAATTTTGATCGCGGTAACCTTGGACCAGTCTAAACCACCGTCATCTAGCTTTGGGACCGGATCATGATCGGGGGTGAAAATCAAACGATAGGGATGATCCAGATCCACGGAGAGTTGACCAGACCTTTTCCCTTCAGTCAGCTCATGACAGCGGCCAGGCGGACTTTTGGGCGGCCAGAAATCTTTCAGACTTGCAGCCGCTCGCAATTCTGTCATGCGAATGCGTATCTTTTTGGCCCGCAGCCCACCGTGAATTTTAACGAGTTGCGGTCCCTCATTGAAGGATTTTGCAAGCTTCTTGTTCTTAAAAGATATATCCATATATCACATAATCAATAAATTGTTAACCCATCAGGTTAATTATTTTCAGATAAATCGCGGGTGACTGGATATGTTTACCTCGCTTTTAAGCGGAACACTGCTCATTTTCTAATGCCGTTGCGGCAGTTGGAGGGAAAACCGGCTGCATCCGGTACAGGAGCTATGAAGATATTAGCATAAACCCACATTTGCTGTAAATAATCTCACTCATATTATTGTCTTTGCGCTTTGCATAAGTCCGACTTATGTATATCTCGCATTTAATCCCTCTCCCTGCATTTTTCAGGTCTGTTCCAACACAATACCACTGATCAGATACGCCATAGCAAGATTGATAAACCCATATTTCCGGCCGAATATCATACCCTTGCCCCTTGGAGCTGAAACACCTTTCCTTCAGCCAGCCAGGAACGGCATAGGCTGCCCTTGCCGCCGCGGTAAATGACTGGCAACACGATGCGATAGCGCTATTGGCTGTTCAGGAGATGCTCGGTAGCGGCCACAGAGATTTACCTGCCATCCACGCGGCAGGTGAAGATGGCGTCCGAGCCCAACTCAAAGGGTCAGCCTGGTATTGGCCAACTTGGCGACGTCTATATTTTTATGCACTACTAATCCGGTCTGATTTGCTAATTCGCCCATTATACCCACCAATTCAGCATATAGGGGATAGAGGGGGCATTCTGAGTTCATATCCGCCCTTATGCGCTAGCGCCACCCCAGGCCCATTCCTTCCTCACCTGCTCGACCTGCGTGAAGGTGGACGCCGCCAGCAGCTGCCTTGCATACTCTTCCGCCCGGGTTACCGACATGGCGCGGATGGTGTTTTGCAGGGCGGGCAGGAATTGGGGGTCCACGCTCAGCCGCCGGATGCCGATGCCGATCAGGAACGGCACAAAATCTTCCTGGTGAGCCACTTCACCGCATACGGAGACCGGGACCCGACTGGCCGTCGCCCGTTGAACGATACGAGCCAGGGCGCGCAGGACGGAGGGGTGATAGGGTTGGTAATAGGCTGAAACATGTTTATTCGTGCGGTCGGCCGCCAGCATATACTGGGTGAAATCATTGGTGCCGATGGAGAGGAAATCGGCCTCCCGGGCCAGTTCGTCGATGATCTCGACGATGGCGGGCAATTCGATCATAGCGCCCAGCTTGGGTTCGCGATGGTGCGGCAGGTTTTCCTCGTTCAGTTTTACAATGGCTTGCCTGACGGTCTGGCAGGCGGTCCTGAATTCATCGATGGAGGAAATCATGGGAAACATGATGCCCAATGACGGGGAGCGCGCGCCGGCCCGCAAAATGGCCCGGACCTGCTGATCGAAGATGTCGCGGTGTTTCAAGGAGAATCGAATGGAGCGCAAACCGAGTTCCGGGTTGTCTTCCTGGAGCGTATCGAGATAAGGGAGCACTTTGTCGCCGCCCACATCCAAAGTTCTGATCCAGACCGGGCGCTTGTCCATCTTGTCGAAAAGCCGCTCGTAGACCAGCCGCTGCTCTTCTTCCGAGGGCAAATCGGAGCGGACGATAAACGGAAATTCCGACCGGTAAAGTCCGATGCCCTCGGCTTTTAGTTTCAGGGCCAGGTCCAACTCACTCAGCAAATTGATATTGGCCATCAGGTGGACGCGTGCCTTGTCCCGGGTGCGGGTTTCGGGGGCCATTTTTACCCCGGGGCCGAATGTTTTTCGGAGGGCCCGGTTGCGCTCGTCGTACCGCCGGCGGACATCCCGGGAGGGATCGACATACAGGGTGCCGACATCGGCATCCATGAGCACCGGGGTATCATAGGGGACCTTCAATAGAGCGGGATACATGGCAATGATGGTGGGGATATTCAGGGACCGGGCAATGATGGTGACATGGGATGTGACGCCGCCCCCGGCCAGGATGATGCCGGCCACGGACTCGGAGGCCAGTTTAAGGATATCCGAAGGATAAAGCTGGGAGGCGATGACGATGCGGCCATCCATGGGGCTCTGCCCCGTCATCGGCTGCTTGCGCAGGTTGAACAGCAGACGCCGCACCAGGTCCTCGATATCTTTTGATTTCTCCCGGATATAGGCGTTGGCGCTCTTTTCGAACAGGTCGATAAAATGGCGGGCCACAAGGCGAATCGCGGCCGGTGCGGACAGCCCGTCGGTGATGAGCTGCGTTATTTCTTGAACGAACCGGGGATCCTTCAGCATCATGTGGTGGGCTTCGAAGATCAACACCGCGCTTTCCGGCAGCCGGCGGACCATTTGCTCCTGGAGCTGCTGGAGTTGATCGATGGTCTTGGCCATGGCGTTCCGAAAATCCTTGAGCCCGGCATGGAATTGATCGTCGGCCACATCCTCCATCAGGGGGTCTGACGAACCCATGATCATTGCCGGTGCCAGGGCAAACCCATTGACGGCGGCTTCGCCCTTGAACATCTGCATGCCTTCTGGCATGGCGGGCGCGTCGGCCGTGGTGGCCGAATGGGTGAGGGTCATCATCATGCGCGCGTGGGCAATGGTGCCGGCCAGTTGGGCGGCAATGGCCTTGAGCGCCAGCACATCCGCCGGGGTGAAGTAGTTGGCGTCGGTGTGCTGGACGACGAGGACGCCCGTTTTTTCTGCGCCGTAACGGATGGGAACCGACAGGAAGGATTTGAACCGCTCCTCCATCGAGGATTCAAAATATTTGAAACGCGGATTGCTGCTGGCGTCACCCTCGCAAACCGGGGCCATCTGTTCGAGGGTCCAGCCAACCAACCCCTCGCCGATTTCCATCCGCACCCGCTCCACCGAATCGGGGTGCAGTCCGACCGTGGCTTTGAGCACCAGGGTGCCCGAGTTGGCTTCCAGAAGGTAGATGGATCCGACATCGGCGTTCAGGTGCGAGGCCACGAGCTGAACAACCTGCTGCAGGAAGTTGTCGATGTCTTTGCTTTCCGACATCAGGTTGGCCAATTCGCCGATGTCGCAAATCAGGCTCAGGTGCTCGGTTTTGGCATTCGCCATGAAACAACTCTTTCTTGGGGTGCCGCCCGTGGCGGGAGGGCGCGGGGCGTCCATGTTTCAATGCTTTATTGATCCTGCCGGAATGGCCTATCTGCCGTTATACCCAGCCAGGCCGGCATCTGTACACCAGTGAATCATCCTGAAACATAATGGTTTCCAATGGCTGGGCGTCAACCCGGGAAGATGACCACCCGAATCGTCTGCGAGCACATATAACACACCTTCGGGCTCGGCGGAATTTGCGGGTATCAATCCGTCAGCTTTAACCAACTGTTGACAAGGGGAACAGTGCCCATTTATTAGGTGCCCTCACTGCTCAAGGCCAGGATGCGGATAGGTGAACGGCCCGGCCGCAGCCTGCATCACAATGCGTTACAAAGAGATTCGAGCCCCGATATCCCGCGGTCGTTGCGGCGGCGGATGGAGCGTCTGAAACATGCTGGTGAACGTTCTGTTTTTTTCGATCCTGGTGGCCGCCCTGGGGCTGTGGGCCTGGCGCATCAGGGACCACCGGGCGGATCGCGCGGCCATGCAGCGGCTCGCCGCTGCTCAGCCTGCCGCACCGGCATGCTTTGACCCTGCGATGGTTGCCGATTTACCGGAACCGGCCCGGCGCTACTTCCTTTACACCATCCAGCCGGACACCCCGCTCCACACGGTGGCCGACATCACCATGGCGGGGCGCTTCGGGATGGGGACTAAGGCCAACCCCAACTACCTCGACATGACGGCCCGCCAGACCTTGGCCATGCCGGCCGGGTTTGTCTGGGAGATGTGCGCGAAGCGCGGTCTGGTGCGGCTGTCCGGCTCCGACAGCGAACGCTGGACCCGGTTCTGGCTGATGGGACTGCTGCCGGTGGCACGCATGGGTGGCGATGCGGATCATAGGCGCTCGGCTTTCGGACGCTATGTGGCCGAAGCCGTGTTCTGGACACCGGCAGCGGTGCTGCCCGGCCCGGGTGTTCAGTGGTCGTTGGTGGATGCGAATTGCGCCCGCCTCACCGTGCGCCACAAAGGTCTCGAGCAGTCGGTCGATCTCACGGTGGCGCCGGATGGGCAGCCGGTGGAAGTCCGGTTTGAACGATGGAGCAATGCCAATCCCGCGAAGGTTCATCGACGGCAGCCGTTTGGCGGCACCCTCTCGGCGTTTCGCGCGTTTGACGGCTTCCGCCTGCCCACCCACGTGGAAGCCGGCAACTTCTTCGGCACGGACCAGTATTTTCCGTTCTTCGTGGCGGACGTGACGAATATCGACTTTCTTTAGGACTGAGGAGTGCCTGCCGTGCGTCAACGTGACCTGATCCCGTTCTTTGCAATGGCCTTCCTGATCTCCTGGGGCATCCTCGCGCTCTACATCTTTGTCCCGGAGCCGACGGTCCGATGGTTCGGCAACCTTACGGGTTCGCATCCCCTGTTCTATGTGGCGGTCTACGCGCCGGCCATCGCAGCGCTGACGCTGACCCTTTTCCGACACGGCATCGACGGGACGTGGCGTTTTCTCGCCCGGCTGCTGCTCTGGCGGGTGTCGATCCCCTGGTATGTTCTGGTGATCGTTGGGGTACCGTTGGTTTTCTATGTATCGGCCCTGTTCAAGGAAAGCGCCTCCAACACGCTGTTTCCCTTCGCGTCCGTGCCGGCCTACCTGCTGGCATTGTTTGTCATGGCCATCAAGGGACCGGTTGAGGAAATCGGCTGGCGCGGCCTGGCGCTGCCGCTGCTGCAGCGCAGCATGGCACCCATCTGGGCCGGGCTGTTACTGGGCGTCATCTGGGGGATCTGGCATCTGCCGGCCTTTCTGCTGAGCGGCACGCCCCAAAGCGCCTGGTCGCTGACGCCGTTCTTCGTGGGCACCATTGCCCTCAGCGTGATTGTGACACCGCTGTTCAACAGCGCGCGCGGCAGTATCTTGCTTCCCGCTCTTTTCCACCTCCAGCTGATCAATCCCCTGTGGCCGGATGCACAGCCTTACGATACCGCCCTGTTCGTGGCGGTTGCCGCCGCCGTCGTGCGGCTCAACCGGGATGCGATGTTCACGCGCAAGGGTGCCGTAACGGATGTGGTCCCGAAAGCAAAAGGGGGCGTCTTTCACTAACAAGGATCTTTCGGGTCCCTTTTCGATCTGGCGGATGCGCCGACCCCATTCAAAGCGTTCGGCTTCTTCGGCCGCGTCCCCTTTGCAAGCAATATGATTAAACCCGATTATCACCATATGCACCAAAAGCAATTGATATCGTTTACCCATCAGTAGTAAACATAGAACCTATATCAATATTGGACATCACGTCATCATCACCCCCCGTGAAGGAGCCGCGGCGACATGGCAACGACTCTGATTAAAAACGGCACCATCGTGGACGGCACCGGCCAGCCGGCTTTTGCCGGCAGCGTCCTGGTCGACGACGACCGCATTGCGGATATTGTTCCCTCAGGGGCGGCCTTGCCGGCGGCCGACAGCCAGATTGATGCCCAGGGCCTGATCATTTGCCCCGGTTTCATCGACATGCACTCCCATGCCGACTGGGTCCTGCCGCTGGCGAACCACGCGCCGATTCTGAAATGTCTGGTGGAACAGGGCATTACCACCGTGGTCGCGGGCAACTGCGGCATCTCGCCGGCGCCCATGACCCCGGACGCCAGGGCGCGGACCGAAGTTCTGGCGTCCATCGTCACGGCCGGGGAGCTGGACTACCCTTGGCGTTCGATGGCCGAATATCTAACCCACGTGGCGCACCAGCGCCCCCTGGTCAACATCGCTCAGCTCGTCGGTCATGCCACCGTGCGCTACGCGAACAGCCGCCGGGATCGGGGTGACATGAGCCCGCAGGATCTCGAGCGCTGTCTGGAAAGCACGTGTCAGGCCCTGGATGACGGCGCCTGCGGGCTGAGTTTCGGGTTGGGCTACGATCCCGGCATGTATGCCTCCCTGGAAGAACTGGAGGCCTTCAGCCGCATCGCCGCTGAGGCCGGCAAACCGGTCACCATCCACATGAAAGCCCTCTCCCGCCTCTCTCCCTGCTATCCCCTGACCATGCTGGCGGCCCACAACATCAAAGCCTTGCAGGAAGCCCTGCTGCTGGCGGAAAAGACCGGCGCGGCCATTCAGTTGTCCCACTTTATTTTCGTTGGCCGTAAAAGCTGGTCCACCGTGGGTGAGGCCCTCGACCTGGTTGAAAGGGCCCGCGCCCGGGGGGTGGATGTGATGATCGATGCCTTCCCCTACACTTGCGGCAATACGACCATCCTGGCCCCCGTGCCTTATTGGTTCCTGGCAAAAATCCCTGATGCCTATTCCAATGCGCTGTTGAAAGCGCGCCTGAGATTGGAGCTGGCCGTGGGCTTCCGCCTGCTGGGCTTCAGCTATCCGGACTTTCAGGTGATGGACAGCGGCATTCCCGGCTATGAAGATCTGAATGGTCTCCGGATCACCGAGATCGCCGCGAAGTGGGGCTGCTCCCCCTTTACGGCCATGTTGACGTTGGCGGAAAAAAGCCGAGGCGCCGCCCTGATGCTCTATCACACTTATAGCGGTGAACCCGGTTTCGAAGACCCCCTGGAGAAAGTCCTCTCCCGCGACTACTGCCTCTTCGAGACCGACGCCGCCATCAAGGCCAACGGCCTGCCCAATCCAGCTGCGACGGGAACCTTCCCGCGCATTCTCGGCCGCTTCGTTCGGGACCAAAAGCTGTTTTCTGTAGAGGAAGCCGTCCGCCGAATGACCCGCGCCTCGGCGGAACGTTTTGGATTGAACGATGTGGGGTGCCTGGCGCCCGGCATGGCCGCGGACATCGTCCTGTTCGATCCCCAAACGATCGCAGACAACCCTGGCGGAGACCGTCAGGCGGCCGACCGACCCGAAGGAATCAAGCGGGTGCTGCTCAATGGGCAAACCGTCGTGAAGGACGGGATTTATGTCGAGGGTGTCCGGCCGGGGCGGGTATTGAAAGTATGAGGGGCAAGGGGCGCTGTGGCTGCGTCCCATCCCGACGCAATGGTTTCTAACGGCTGGGGGTCAACGATAGAAGGCGGCAACGGGTACGGTCTTCGATCAATTACATGCGGCCCCAAGCATCCCGACAACGTGAATCGAATGTCTCTCTAAGGCGACAGCGTCACCGTTTTTGAATTGTTGGTACGGTCGGCATCGATGATTCTTGGAAAACAATCTAGAATCACTTCAACGCTGTAGCTGTAACCGGATGTAAGGTTGATTCCCTGGGACCCGCTGTCCGGCCAGATAAACGTCACATATTTTTGCCCAGGAGTGCCGGCAGGAACACCGGGCTTTTTCAATATCCCCTGGGGGTCCATATCTTTCAGCAGTATTTGTCGATGCGGACTGCTGCCAATCACCGTCGCTTTTACCCAGGCCCGACCAAAAGCGTAATCAGGAATGGCTTTGCCGGCGTTGGACATTTTGATTTGGATGCGCCCGTCAGGGGTTGCTTTGATATAGTGGAGGACAAGATCTGCGGGAGCGGCTTGGGGTTTCATCGTGAAATAGTGTTTGTAATAATTGTTTTGAGGGTTTGATTCTTCCCCGGGTTGCAGACTTTCCGTATTGATCCCACCTTCAATCTGGTTGCGCCCTGGATGGTGCAGGTTGATGTATTTGGTAATGACATGCTTTTGACCCGGGCCGAGAATGGGGATATTGTTGGTGTAGCCCGGTATGGCCGCCATCAGGCTGTTGCCTTGTATCCGGTAACCATTTTCATCGACACTGAAGACCGACATGGTCAGCGAACATGCCGCGGAAGTGGCGACATTCCCCTGGTTTTTCACCGAAACTTCAATTGTGATCGTACCGCCGCCAACCGATGGCGTTTTCGGGTTGACGTTTAGCGCGATAACCTTCAAATCCGGTTTTCCAATTACATTGCCAACGTCCATCTTCTTCATGTTGCTGCCGGCAGGTACCCTTTTCAAGGGTTTGGTATTTTCGGCACCCAAGCCCTGTCCGGCAAATAAAAATGCCATCGCCGCCGCTCCGATAATTAGGAAAACAGATTTGATGGTCGTTTTCATACCCCCCCCTTTGTTGATCTATTTTTTAAATGATCTTGTATTCATAAGTATCAATAACCGCCCAAAGGGTTCAATTATAAATGACATTTTGTTTTTTTGGGCGGCGGGATAGCGGACTAATGAACAAAATCGCTGGGTTTGCGAATTCACACGCGGCATTGGTTGAGCACTAGAGATGCTGAATGGTTCCTAACGTCCGGGGGTCAGCTTTAGCAGGCGGCCACCGGACCCGTCTTCGAGCACGTACAACGCCCCGTCGGATCCCTGTTCCACCTCGCGGATCCGCTTACCCCATTCAAAGCGTTCGGCTTCTTCGGCCGCGTTCTCTTCTAAATCAACACAAATAAGGGCTCGGAATACAAGGCCACCGATCAGCGCGTCGCCTTGCCAGTCGGCAAACAGGTTCCCATCGTAAATCACCAGATCGGGCGGAGCAAGACGTCAATGGTGAAGGGGCAGCGATATCTGAAGCCAGTTGACCGCATCAGGCAAACGGATTGCCATTCACGGCAACCCGGCCATCTCATCGGGACCCTTCCGGGATCGAGGCTTTCGATCCCGGCCATGCGTCAGGTTTCGCTTTATCTCTTAGTAATTCCTTAGTAGGGTAAATTCACCCGTTTGCTACGGTTAGACAAACGGCGTCATCGTCTATCCGCTTCATTACCATTACGGCGAACACGATCTGGCCTCATTTCTTGCGAACACGGCGTAGCACGACACCTGGAAGAAGGGAAAAAGGTAATGAAAAAATGGTTGGGGGGTTTTGCACTTGTATTGCTATCCGTTTTTCTTGTCGCCGGATCTTCACTCGCATGGCAAGGGCGAATGGCCGGTATGGGGGACCCTTATGGGCTTGTTGGTGATGAATCGGATTTCCTCATTCACCCTGCCAATATCGCCATGGGCGAAGGGACCCGATTCTACGGAGACTATCGCTTCACCTACACCGATGTGACAAACTGGGACACTACCCTGGAGCGATTCAATACGGCCGGCGTTCTGTTAGACTTCTACGATTTTGACACCTCGGGGGATGAGTATAACAACAATGCGATGGTTGGCACCGGCTTCTCTCTGGGCCCGGGGAGGATGGGAGTATTTTTCACTTACAACGACCTGCAGGGTGATTACGATGGGAAAGAAGATCTCCTGGGAGTAAGCAACGCTGCCGCGTACGACATCACCCATAACGATAACAATCTTGCCCTGAGGCTTCTGTACGGGTTACCGGTGCTGGGAATGGATGCGGGTGTCGAACTGGGAATGACGTATCGCGATGAGGAAAAAAAGTGGTGGATTCCGGACACCAAAAATGATGTCTGGCCCAGTGATTATGAGCAAAACTTACATTACTTTATGAACCCCTATAACTCCAGATACTGGGAGATATTCTGGAAAGCGGGTTTGGGCAAAAATTTTGATGACCTGCGGTTTGATTGGACGATAAATGGCGGCCATATTATAGCCTCAGACAACGAATATGAATATCAATATTTTCTTGCACCTGGAGTTGATGAGCATGTTGTTATGGATGGCGATGTGTCGGGTTACAGCATCGGCACAGATCTCTGGTTTCGGTACCAGTTGAACGATGCGCTTACCTTGCCCTTTGTTGTGAGTGTTAGCTATATCTCCAGACAGCGGGATGGCGATGGTACTGGGATAGGCCTTGCTGACTTTGGTGAACGGTATAGCTACGAGCACGAAGAGACAAACTTTGAGGCCAGGATCGGCGGTGGGGTGCAAAAGAAACTTGATACCGGCGGCCTGATCAGTGCGGCGCTTTATTACCACTACCTGCAGGGACGGGAACATCAGTGGTTCAGGAACCCGGATTATCCGTTTTTCTACGATTACACGGATTATCCCAAACACAAAGAGCATCGGTTAGAAGTACAGCTTGCCGGTGAGTGGGAGCTGACACCTTCTACCGCCCTGCGGATGGGTCTGAACCCCTTTTACGGTTGGGTGGTCGCCCATGACTTTGAACAATCCAGCCAATTGTTCGTTTTAACGGAAAAGGATGATATTGAATCAGATGGAAATTCCTGGGGAATTAACGCTTCCTTGGGAGGCACCGTGAAATTGTCACGTGTTACGCTCGAGCCCTTTATTAACGGCGGTTACTTCAACCTCGATCTGAAAGGCGATGGCGATCATACGATCGGCCCGGGCCTAACCATCGGTTCCTGGGGATTCGATCAACAGCGTTCGGAGTGGTTTATCGGCGGCGGGCTTTCGATCCTGTTCGGTTTATAGATGATGATTGACATCGGTTAACAGGATAACGGGATCGGACCAAACCGACACACTTAAACCGTAATCAATAAAGGTTAGAAACCGATCACAATGCCCCCTATAACCTCCCTTTTGGGCCTGAAACCGCGTCTATGACCGGAAAGGGGCGTCCGGGGGCCGCGCGCCGTCCAGAAGCCATGGTTCCTAACGTCTGGGCGTCAACTTCAGAAGACGACCACCGTCACCGTCCTCGAGCACATACAACGCCCCGTCGGGTCCCTGTTCCACCTCGCGAATGCGCTCATTCCATTCAAAGCGTTCAACCTCTTCGGCCCTGTCCCCGTTCAGAGCAACGCGAATCAGGGCTCGGGATACGAGTCCGCCGATCAACGCATTGCCTTGCCAGTCGGCAAACAAATTACCATCGTAAATCACCAGACCGGACGGCGCGATAGAAGGCACCCAATATGCCCGCGGGGCTTCGAACTCCGGGCGGGTGTCATGGTCGGGAATGGGGATGCCTGAGTAATGGTCGCCGTTCGATACGATCGGCCAGCCGTAATTTTTGCCGGCTATGATGATGTTCAACTCGTCGCCGTGACGCGGCCCCATCTCGTGGACCCACAGCCTTCCGTCGGCATCGAATGCGATGCCCAGCATGTTGCGGTGCCCCACGGTCCAGAACTGCCTGGCGATTTCACCGCGATCCTGCCAGGGGTTGTCGTCGGGCACGGTGCCGTCGTCGTTCAAGCGAATCACCTTGCCAAGATGGCCGCCAAAATCCTGGGCCGGTTCCAATTTCTGGCGCTCGCCGGAGGTGATGAACATTTTACCGTCGGGGCCGAACGCGATGCGATGACTGTAATGGCCCTTTCCGGTCACTTTAGGCGCCTGAACCCACAGCCTTTCCACGGAAGCGAGCTTGGGCGGACGGGTTTCAAGATCGAGCTTGGCGCGGACCACCACCGCCCCCCGTGTGCCGCTATCCTCGCCGTCTTCGGCATACGACAAATAGACCCAGGCATTGCGTTCAAAATCAGGATGCAGCACGACATCGCCCAGGCCACCCTGACCGCCATAGGCGACATCCCACAACCCCTGCACTTCGGTTCTCGATCCGTCGGGGCCAACATGCCACAGCCTACCTCTCTTTTCGGTCACCAGAAGCGTGCCGTCGGGCAGGAACGTCATGGCCCAGGGCTCATCGAACGTCGCGACCTCAGCGGCCGCAAGTTCGGTGCCCTGCGTACCCTCGATTGTAAAGTCGCCGGTTGCCGCCGGCACCGCAAATAGACTCATTGCAAGTAAGAAGATCATTGTGCGCATGGGTGTGAATCCCTCTTATGGTGTTGTCGCGTTAAAGGCTTGCGCCCTCGGCCCCGTATCCATAAGCAATAATTTAGGGTGCCGGATGGACGCTGTCAAACCGTCCGCTTGCCATGCCTAGCGGCGCTTCCTCAGCCTTCGAGTTCGACGGCCTCCACCAGGACGCGGGCGGTGCCTTTGTTGTAAAACCCGAGTTTTTTGGCGGCGCCGGCGCTCAAGTCGATGATCCGGCCATCGACGAAGGGGCCGCGATCATTGACCCGCACGATGATTTCCCGTTTGTTCTCCAGGTTGACGACGCGCACGAAGGTGGGCAGGGGCAGATGTTTGTGGGCTGCGTTCAACCCGTTGGGGTCGAAGGCTTCGCCATTGGCGGTCATGTGCCCGTCTTCCTGATGGTAGGTTTCGTAGCCGTACCAGGAGGCCATGCCGGTCTCACGATAGGTGCGGGCCTCTTCGACACTCATGGGCACGTAGCGCTTGCCCTTGACCACGTAAGGCGACGTCTTGACCCGCCCCTGGCGGATGGCTTCCTTCGGCGGCAATCCGTCGATGGATTCGATGTCGTCGTTCGTCAGGGCCCAGCTCAAGGGGGCCATGACCACCGTATAGGTAAACCTGCCGACATGGTAGACGGTCTTGCCGGCGAATTTGGTGACAGTATAGCCCAGTTTCAATGTGCCGACGGTAACATCATAGGTCGTTTCGACGATGCTGCAGGATAGCAGGCCAAGGCAGGCAGCGATCAGGATGAGTCGGGACAAAGGCACGGTGGTGGTTTCCGGTTCCTGGAAGCTTTCACAAAAAATCTTGTGGCCCCATAGCGGCGTTGGGCGCCCATTAGGATTCCTCGTAATTCCGATTTAGCCTTCTGCTTGCACCCGCCGCGTGGCATAGATCAAAATTTTGAAATCGCTTCACTTCAAAGACAACAAGCAATCGGTGAGATCCGACAGAAGTACCCCTATCACAGTTTCGTCACATTGTGCATGGCCTGCTGCGATTGCTGCTGCCAGATACCTGTAAGCCAGTGAGGGGTGTTGTCGCGTGCGGCCTTCCTGACAACGGTCTGATAACGCTGTGTGCACTCCCGAATGGCCTGCATCCCTTTCTCCCGCACCGCGCATTGGCGGTTCAGAATGTAAAAAATACCCTTGTGCGAAGACACGCGCCAATGTTATAAGCATATACTCGTTACGTAAATCTCAGAATGACAGGAAACTCAGATTTCGGCGCCCCCCGGCATGCCCGACGGAGCGGGTGCGCCATGCGCAATCCAACGCCTTTCCCGACGGTTCGGGAAAGGGCAACACCAGGAAAACCACCATGGATAAATTCGATCAGTTTGTGAATGAATTGCAGGAAAAAATTTTTGATGAAGCCCGGGAGGCCTATGGGGAAAAGGGCTTTGACCGCTGGCGCAATCCCCGGCACAACGGCCGGATGGATACGGCCGACAGTTCGGCCCGTGTCACCGGCGACTGCGGCGACAGCATCGAAATCTTTTTGAAGATTGAAAACGACCGGATCCAGGACGCCGCCTATGTTACGGACGGCTGCGGCACCAGCAGCATCTGCGGATCGTTTGCCGCCGAACTGGCCATTGGGAAGGATCTCGACGCCGTGGCCGACATCAACGGGGATGTCGTCGAAAACGCCATCGGCCGCCTTCCGGATGACGACCGGCACTGCGCGGACCTTGCCGCCGCCGCCCTGCAGGAGGCGTTGAGCCGATACATGCAGCGCACGGTTTCCGGTGAATGAGCAACCCTGAACCATAACAACCGATTGGGAGGGATTGAGAAATGACCAAAGTCGCCATGATCCGTTGCGAAAAAAACGAGGACCGATGTCCCCTGACGGGTTGTTTCAATTGCCTGATGGCGGCGAAGGAAGGGTTTGCCGGATATCAGGACACCGTACCCGCCGGTGTTTTCACCTGCCGGTGCCCGGGCGACAATCTGGCGAACCTGGCCAAGATCCTCAAATCCAAGGGCGCCGAAGCCATTCATTTTTGCACCTGCACGTTTGCCGCCAAAACCGGGAACGGCTGGAAAATGGAAAAGGGCGGATTCTGCGATCACATCGATGCGCTAATGGAACAGGTTCATGAAGCCACCGGGCTTCCCTGTATAAAAGGCACGGCCCATCTGCCGGAGGGGTATGTCCCGGAAAAACGATAAGGTGTCCATCCATAAGCCTCATCTTTTAGCGCCGAGCGGCGTTTTCGCGCTTTGGAAATTCTCGACATCGTTCCCTATTCCGGCGGTCGCCACCCACCGCAAGGAACAGATCAGACGGGAAGCCCCGCGGAGCGCGACAAGACCGCCACCAGAGCGCGTGGATTTCCATCCAAACCCAGCATACTAACGCGAACGCTTGTCCGTTTCGTCAACACCCGCCCCAATTCGAACCGCCTTTCTTGAAAAAACGCGCCTATCCCCTGACCGTTAGCGCGCTCCATTTGTAGCCGCCGCCCTTGACCTTCGGGATTTTCAGCCCAAGGTTTGCAGAAGCGATACCCGCTTTTTAGCTATCTTGTTTCAAATGAAGGGCAGGAGGATTCCATGACGCCCAGCAGCGGACCCAACCGCCCCGACGCGGGGTGGACGTTCGATAACAGCTACGCACGGTTGCCGGAGACCTTATATGTCCGGTTGAATCCCGTACCGGTGCGCGCGCCGAAGCTCGTAGTTTTCAACACGCCGTTAGCCCGGTCTTTGGGACTGAACCCCGAGGCCCTGCAGGGCGATGAAGGCGCGGCCGTTTTCGCGGGCAACAAGATCCCCGAGGGCGCCGAACCCCTTGCCCAGGCCTATGCCGGGCACCAATTCGGCTATTTCACCATGCTAGGCGACGGGAGGGCCATTTTGCTGGGCGAGCAAGTGACCCCGACGCATGACCGCGTCGACATCCAGTTCAAAGGATCCGGCAAGACGCCGTTTTCACGCAATGGGGACGGGCGGGCGGCCATCGGGCCGATGCTGCGGGAACACATCATCAGCGAGGCCCTGCACGCCCTGGGAATACCCACCACCCGCAGCCTCGCGGTGGTGACCACGGGGGAGCCGGTGTTCCGTGAAACCACCCTGCAGGGGGCGATTCTCACCCGCACGGCGGCCAGTCACATCCGCGTGGGCACGTTCCAGTATGCGGCGGCACGGGACAACCCCGACGCGCTCCGGACCCTGGCCGATTACACCATCCGCCGCCACTTTCCGGATCTTGCCGCGGCCGGAAATTCCTATCTGGCCCTGCTTCAAGCCGTCATGGAACGGCAGGCTTCCCTCGTGGCCCGCTGGCTGTTGGTGGGATTCATCCACGGCGTCATGAACACGGACAACATGGCCATAGGCGGTGAAACCATCGACTACGGCCCCTGCGCGTTCATGGACGCCTACGACCCGGACACCGTCTTCAGCTCCATCGACCAGAACGGCCGCTATGCCTACGGCCGGCAGCCGCAGATCGCCCAGTGGAATCTGGCCCGGTTTGCCGAAACGTTGTTGCCGCTCATTCACGAGGACCAGCAAAAGGCCGTATCCCTGGCAACCGAAGCCGTCTCGGGCTTTCCGGACACCTTCCGCCATTTCTGGCGGGCGGGCATGCGGGCCAAGCTGGGGCTGTCGAACCAGGAAGCGGATGACGGCGCCCTGGTGGAGGACCTGCTCGATGGTATGCAGCGACACGGTGCGGATTTTACCAATACCTTCCGCGACCTGGCAGCCGGCGCCCTGCCGGAGGCCTCCGTGTTCCAGGCGTCGGATTTCAAGGCGTGGTTCGAACGCTGGCAGGCCCGGCTGAAACGGCAGCCCGATTCCCGGGAGGCATCCCGCCAGCTCATGAACACCCACAACCCGGCCATCATCCCCCGCAACCACCGGGTGGAGGAAGCCCTGGCGGCAGCCACGGAGCGGGCTGATTTTTCGGTCATGGAAAAGCTGCTGGGGGTTCTGTCCCACCCTTACCAGGATCCGCCGGAAGAGGCCGGCTATCACCTGCCGGCGCCCCCATCGGCGGAGCCCTACCGGACTTTCTGCGGGACATAAAAAACTGCGTCCAGCCTTACATGTTCTTTTTCCTCTTGTTCACGGCTTTAATTTTCAGGGCAACCTCTTTCCAACGTTCCTTTTCCACTCGGTCAGCGCTTTTGTGCTGGCGATCGGCCAGGTATGCCAGTTCCCGTTTCATTTTCCGGTAGTTTTCCAGCCTGTCTCCTGAGATATCACCGTCATCGACGGCCCCCAGAACCCGGCAGCCAGGCTCGTGGGTATGGCTGCAGTTGGTGAAGCGACATCTCTGACTGAGTTTTTCTATCTCAGGGAACGCCGCTTCAATTCCTTTATCGACTTCCCAGAAGGCAATTTCACGGATGCCGGGGTTGTCGATCACCATTCCCCCCTGGGGCATCATGATCAGATCCCGTGAGGTGGTCGTGTGCTTCCCCTTGCCCACGTGGCTGCTGATGGAACCGGTAAGCTGTATGGGGCTACCGTAGAGCCGATTCACCAGGGTGGATTTGCCGGCACCGGAAGACCCCACCATGGTCGTGGTCCGCCCTGGAGACAGATAGGGCGCCAGAGCATTCAGGCCGGTGTCGTCGGATGCCGACACCAGGTGGATGGGAACGCCGAATGCGACCGCTTCCACTTCACCGACGAACGGTTCCGGATCCTGGTGAAGATCGGCTTTGGTCAGAAGGATGACCGGCGTCAGGCCGCAGTTGTAGACCAGCGTCAGATAGCGCTCGATGCGGCGCAAATTAAAATCCCGGTCCAGACCGCAAACGATAAATACGGTGTCCAGGTTGGCCGCAATGACCTGTTCCTTTTGCGGCTGAGCCTCCTGTTTGTTATGCGTGCCCGAAGCGCCGCGGGATAAGGCGTTCTTTCGCACCAGCACCCTGTAAATCACGGCATCGGTCATGAGGACCCAATCCCCGGTAACCGGATACCGGCTGTCGGCGTTATGTTTGAGCCTTCCGGCCAATGTGGCCAGCCATTCGCGATTGCCGTCGCTTGTGCGAAAGCTGTTTTTGCTTACCCCGGCCACTCGGGCCGGAATAACGCCGTCGTTGGCAAAGGGTTCTAGCTGGGCCTGAAAAAAGGACGTCCATCCCATCTGTGAAAGATGATGTGTGATTTTGTTTTTATCTGTATTATCTTCGATGCTCATTATCGCGTTCATCCTATCGTTACCTGTTAGTTTGCCGATTTTGGTCAGCGCATGAACCCTCACATGGCAAGGTATGCAGCCCACCGTAGCATTTGATTTTTTTTGATATCTTGCGGCAAGGGACGTTGCTGACAAAGGGGGCAACTATCGGGGTCGCTTCTCAATCCGATATCGCCCGGGCAACAGGCGGGAGGAAATCAATCGGTCTTTAAATGGAACCGCTTTTTTGGATACGGTAAAACGATGATCAATCCGCTACCCGCGGGTGAATCCCCTTGTCGGCAACGATTGTCACAATATCCATTAATTTCATAACCATAAAACCCTCTTTCTTCTGCTTTCGATGAATGCGCTTCCGTATACGATAAGCCCGGGAACTGTCAAGCATAACCCAGACCTGACCGGGGGTGATAAAACTCAGTGCCTGAAATTGCGAAAAGTCAAGTTGCGGATGCTTTACGTTGGTTTACACATAGGGGATTTCGGGGGGATTTTCAAAGAATGTTTGATGGGGATATCCGGCGGCGGCAAATCGAGGCAAAAGTTGGGAACAACCTATATGGCGCTATGTTTTATCCGTCTGATCAACCATCAGTTACCAAACCATCCCCCAAACGCAACCCAGGCCGCTAAGCCTTCAGTTCAACGGCCTGGTTGCCATCAAAATATTGTCGTTTAAAGACTGATGTCGCTAACTGCTATAGAAGCCTCAATAAGTTGCCAAAAAATACAATAAGAAAATATGCTCCGCTTATGAACACTATCACAATACACGTTTTAATTATCGTACCATATTTTTTGACCCTCAATTTTCTTATTCTATTCTGGTCTTCTGGGACTTCAATTTTCCCCTGGTAAAATCTAAGCATATACACGCCGGAACCTAAGCATATCGCAGCAATTACCAAATCATATAAGAGATTGATGATGACCATATTTTCCCCTTACTATTCTTCGCGATCCTTCTCTTTATCTCCATAAGCATTATTATAGAAGCTTTTTGCAACATCTAAAACAGACCCTCTGCTGACGGTCGTCCGGGTGACGAGGTCGCCTGTCAAAGGGGACAGGCTTGAAACCTGTCCCCTTGCATAGATGCTTCCCGGTTGGCCGCTATTCCAGGTACCATCCCACCAGCTTGACCGAATGATAGTAGTTGACGGAGGCGCTGGGGGCATAGTGGCTGCGGTTTACCGGGCCGCGCAGCATCAGGCCGTGGTTGGCCTGGCCTGCCGCCCAGTCCTTGACCACATTGAGCAGCTCGATATGGGCGGTTTCATTTTCCCCGAACAGGGAAAAACTCTCGAGCAACGTACCCGGATAAAAATCGTAAAGCGGCTGCGGGGAAGCCGGCCAGGCCCCGTTGAGGCGGTAGATATCGCATCGGCTTGACACTTCTGAATTGTTGTTCGGCGGATACAATTTGATGGAATCGCCCTGCCGGATCATTAACGTGGCCTCAACGATTTCCTTACCCGCCAGGGCATCCATGTCGAAGGTTACCCGGGAGCGGAAATAGTATTCGTCATAATACCGGCATTCCCCATGCGCGGCCTCTTTAACGAAATGACCGACCTTTACCTCGTGACTCCCGGGTTGCCGCCCGGCCTGGACCTGTGGCGCCGACATGCAATCTTGGGGGCGCAGGTCGCCGCCCCTCGCGTAGGCCCAACCATTGGTGATCTGGGCGTCCAGGATGAAGGGTACTTTTTTCTTTTCCTTCGGGGCTACAATCGTAAACACCCCCGATTGGCCGTGAACCTTGTTGTCCGGGGTGGTGATTTTGATCCTGTACGACGTGCCCGGCCAGGCATACATTTGGGGTGCCGGCCAGGTAAGGTAAGCCCCGCTGTTGGCGGCGCCGCTTTTTATGGTTTCCACGACCTGGCCGTCCTGTGCGTTCACCAGCAGGATGTTGATGGTCGGGTAGGCGCTGGCGGGAGCCTCGTTCCACTTGACCGGCAGGGGTTGGCCCGTTTCATGTTCGGATCCCCCTGTGGGGCTCAAAACCGGGATAACCAAAGAAACCGCCAGGGCTGGCGCCTGCGAAATCGGCGCCATGTCCTTGGCCGCTTCAAAATTCTTTTTCGAAGGCACCGTAAAGATCAAATGGCTTGTATTGTTTGGTTCATTGGATTCGGCAACCTGTTTGGCATCATCGGCCGAAAAAGTGAGACGATATTGGCCGGGAACCCATTTTTCCGCAAGATTGGCAGGCGGCCAGGCATAGGTCATGGATTGCCCGGGATCAAGCGGCTGAATATCAATGGTGCCATCTAAAACGCCTGGACATCCCGTGCCGCCCAGCGGCTGGCAGGCGATTTTCAGCTTACTGACGCCGGCAGCGGCGCTGCCCTGGTTCAAAACCGTCAGATTCAGAACGGATGCGGTACCGATTGGATCACCCGCCTTGGGCGGCGATGACCAGGACGGTGGTTTCACGACCAGATCCGGCAGAGCTTTGACGGACATCACCGCCGCGGGGCTCACGGGTTTTAGGATCGGTTTAAGCGGTCCGCCTTCCGCATAAGGTGCCAATGTGGCGATAAACACAGCGAGCACCATTCCCGTAAACAGCCGGCGCGACAATTTCAATGCGTGTGACGCCATGGTCGATCCTCCATCCAAGAGTGAAAGAGAAACTGCACTGTTACCGGTTAAGTTGCACGTGAAGCCCTTAAAGTTCATTTCATCCGCCGTTAGATGCAAAAAAGCTGATCAGGCGGAGCC
The DNA here is from genome assembly GCA_014237395.1 of Desulfobacteraceae bacterium. GTDB lineage: Bacteria > Desulfobacterota > Desulfobacteria > Desulfobacterales > UBA5852 > JABZFP01. The sequence goes on from JABZFP010000041.1 coordinate 79,857, forward strand.
GGTGTACATTCTACGGATCATATGGGAATATGTCCTCGTTTCAAGGAAAACGCTGAGGAACGCATGTTCAGCAGGATAAAATCTTCGATCCTTGTGACAAACCCAATGGGAGAGACCATGAAGATTCCACGGTTGACGTTGCTGACCCTCGGTGTCGCGGATCTCCAGGCGGCCACGCACTTCTATGAAGCGGTCCTCGATGCCCTCCCGAACCGGTCTTACGAAGGCGTAACCTTTTTCGAACTCCCCGGAACCTGGCTGGCGCTATACCCGCTTGAGAAACTGGCCGAAGACATCTCGCCCGACGTGCCGACAGCGGGCCGCGGGTTCAGCGGCATGACGCTGGCCCACAATGTCCGCAGCAGGGACGAGGTCCTTGCCATTGTAAACCGCGCCCGGTCGGCCGGCGCGCGCGTTGTCAAGGAACCCCAGGAGACCTTCTGGGGAGGATTCAGCGGCTACTTTGCCGATTTGGACGGGTATTTTTGGGAAATCGCCTGGGGGCCCATGTTCGCGGTTACGGAGAGCGGCGAGATGCGGTTCAAGGGCGACGCCTAAGGGATGCCGGCCTGGCGACCGGCGCTTTTCCCACCGGATTAAAACCCTTAACGTGGACGAGAACCATGATCGACATCCTCGACCATCTGCCCGAAGCCCGCGTTCCGGAGGGGGTGAGGCTCTACTACACCGGCCTGGGGGTCAAGCTGGGACCGGTTTTCGGGCCCCTGGCGTCAGCCCTGGCCGTGCTGCCCGGCAGCATTCATCCCACCCGCTGCCTCACAGCCCTTTCAGAAGGCCGGCTGGCTGGCATCCTTGGCATCCACGACCAGCAAGGCAGCTTTCTGGAACCGTCCTACGGCACGATGGTCCGGCATTACGGACAGATTTCCGGGACATTTCGCACCATGCTGCTCATGCTGCTGGATCACAAGGTGCCCCCGGGGGATCTCTACCTCGACGGCATCGTGGTCGACCCGTCGCTGCGGGGGCAGGGCATCGGCAGCGCCCTCATGGCCGCTTTCGAACACCTGGCCGGGGAGAACGGTTTCACCACCGTCTCACTGGAAGTCATCGACACCAACCCCCGAGCCCGCAGCCTTTATGAACGTCTGGGCTACAGGCAGATCGCAACCCACACCATGGGCCCTTTCAGCCGCTTGTTCGGCTTCCGCACTACCCATCGCTTGACGAAACCCATCCGTCCTGCCGGATCATGAAACGCGTTTGACGGTTCGTCGCCCTTGAAAGGAAACGACGGAACCCATAGTATGGTCTATATGCAAGATTTCGCCCACATTGAAAAAGGAGAGTCGCCATGCAACCCATCGGCCCCGTCAACGCGCTCTACCCGACACCGACCACACTGGTAGGCGCGTTGGTAAACGGCAAACCCAACTTCATCACCATCGCGCACATCGGCATCATGACCCTGAATCACATTTCGCTGGGGATCCACAAATCCCACTACACCAATGCCGGCATCAAGGAGAACAAGGTCTTCAGCGTCTGCCTGCCGTCGGAAGATCTCATTGTGGAAACCGACTACTGCGGCATCATGACCGGCAAGAAAACCGACAAGGCCGTTATCTTCGATATTTTCTACGGGGATCTTGAAAAAGCTCCCATGATCCGGGAATGTCCGGTCTGCATGGAATGCCGCCTGGAGCGCATCGTGGATTTCACCGAGCATGACGTCTTTGTGGGCGACGTGGTGCAAACCCATGTCCAACCGGAGGTGCTGAAAGAGGGAAAGATCGACATTGGCAAAGTCAAACCGCTACTCTTCGATATGGCCAGCAAGGGCTACTGGTCCCTCGGCCCCCGTGTGGGCAATGCCTGGGGGGAAGGAAAAAAGCTAAAGCGGAAATTGCAATAGGGTTGCAAGACGGGTGGCTTTGAGGAATGGTGCGAAGGTGGCAAGACGGTAGCGGCCTGAGGAAGGATTCGAGGAGCCGAGGGTTCAAGGATTCAAGTGATTCGAAAATACGTCCTTAGATTCTTGCCCCCGGGGACCCTTGGATCCTTGACCCCTGAGTGTAAGCCCCTATTCTTGGATACAACCAGAATAAAATTGTAAATGAAAGACAATCCATGCCAAAGGAAACCCATCCCATTTCCCCCATCAAAAAGATCGCCATTCTCGGCGCCGGCGCCATGGGTGGCGCCTATGCGGCCATGTTTGACACCGCAGAGGCCTTCGACACCCTGTTCGTGGCCCGCGGCCCGCGCGCCAAGCGCCTGGCGCAAGCCGGTTTGATCGTCAACGGGAGAACGCTTCATCTTCAGGTCGTCCAACCGGATCATGCGGCGGCCCCCGCCGATCTGATCATTGTCGCCCTGAAGGACCACCATCTCAAAGATGCCCTGGACGATCTGAAACCCCTTGTCGGGGAGCAAACCACCATCATCTCCATCATGAACGGCCTGGAGAGCGAAGCCGTCATCGGAGAAGTTTATGGCGCGGAAAAACTGCTCCTGTCCATCGCCGTCGGTATCGATGCCCTGCGGGACGGCAACCGCATTTCCTATTCCAACCCCGGAAAGATCCTGTTCGGCGAGACCCGGAACAGGGAAATCAGCCCGCGGGTAAGGCAGCTGCAGGAGGCTTTCACCCTGGCCGGCATTCCCCACGAAACACCGGAAGACATGCGGCGCACCTTGTGGTGGAAATTCATGATCAATGTCGGCATGAACCAGGCCTCGGCGTTGATGCAGGCACCTTATGGCGTCTTTCAGACCTCGGAAGATGCCCGCGCGCTGATGCGGGCCCTCATGCAGGAAGTCATTACACTGGCCCAGGCATCGGATGTCAATCTCGCCGAAGCCGACATCGAAGACTGGTGCGCTATCCTCCAGACCCTGTCCCCCGACGGGAAAACATCCATGCTGCAGGACATCGAGGCCGGCCGCCAGACCGAGGTGGATGTCTTCGGTGGAAAAGTAGTGGCTTTAGGAAAGGCGCTCGGCATAACCACCCCGGTCAACGCCGCCCTGCGGCATGCGATCCGTGTGCTCGAACGCCGCAAGTCGTAATTTCCATTGGTGTTGGCGTTCTGAAGACACTTGCGATCAGGCCTGTATGTTTTTATCACTTGCCCCCCTGAATCCTATCGCGATCACCCTGTATGTCCTTGTCATTATAACCCCCCCCTGATATATGTGATATATCTCAATTCGTTGCGTTTATATCCTGAACCTATACCGAAAAATATCACAAGCGCCACGATCAACTGAAGACATGGGACGATCCCGAAATGAACAAATCCAAACCGCACGCTAAAAGAAGAAAACGATGCCGCTGCTGGTGGACGGGTTCGTAATCCTTTCTTTCGATGGCTTATCAACATGTCGAATGGCTTTCATTGAAAGAAAGGATATTTCATAATGGAAATTGGCTCACTTCAACTTATTGCCCTCCTCATCACCGGCGTCGGTGTTGGTTTCGCCTCCGGATTATTGGGGGTCGGCGGATGTTTCATCATGGTGCCCGTTCAGTTCTGGGCCCTCACGTCCATCGGTATCGATTCGACCATTGCGCTCCGGATCGCCTTTGGGACCAACCTGGCCGTCGTTCTGCCCACGGCCATCAGCGGCGCCATCGGGCATCACCGTAAAAAGGCCGTTTTATGGAAAGCCGGGATTGTCCTGGGACTGTCCGGGCTTGTTGGCGCATTTCTTGGCGGCATCTTTGCGGCCCACCTGCCCGGTAATCTGCTCAAAATCGGATTTGGCCTGGCGATTCTGGCCGGCGCTATCCGGATGCTGACGGCCAAGCCGCCCAAGATCGAAAAAGACCTCGTGGAGAATAACCTGGTCTACATCCTTTGGGGCTTTCCGCTGGGCATCCTATCCGGCATTATCGGCATCGGGGGCGGGGTGTTGATGATCCCCGTCATGGTGCTGGCCCTGCGGTTTAAGATGCACCAAGCCGTCGGAACGTCCACGGCCTTGATGATCTTTGCCGCCATCGGCGGCACGCTGTCCTACGTTTTCAACGGTCTTGCCGTTTCCGGACTGCCGCCCTATTCCGTCGGCTACGTCAATTTATGGCAATGGATTCTGTTGGCGGGAACCAGCGTGCCCATGGCCCAGGTCGGGGCCCGGGCCGCCCACAAACTGCCGGCGAAACAACTCAAAAACCTTTTCATCGCCGTGATGATCTACATGGGCCTGAAAATGACCGGTGTCTTCGCCTGGTTGCACTTGCCGCTATAATGTAACCCCCGGACGTTCGCTGCCGCAAAGGCATTCGTTCCTAAGCGTGAAGGCTGCGCAGCAATCCAGCGCAGCCTTCACCACCACATATTGCCAAACGCCGAAGAATCGCGATACGATCAACCAAGCCCAGCGGGATCGATCCATGAACGGTCGATAGGGGCCTGTCTTAGCCCCTTGAGAAAAGCGGCCTACCCAATAACGGCCAGGATTAGCTGTTGGAGCGGCACTCACTTTCACTGTGGTCTGAAATTGACCTTGAAATGCCCAGCGAGAAGACATCATGATGACGGTAAACATAAAAATAGTCCCGGCCGCCAAAAAAGACGCAAAAAAGATTGCCGCAATTATCCGTGAATCGCATCAGGATGTCGCCCAACGGTTCAACCTCACCCGGGAAAACAATCCCAAACACCCCTCTTTTTGCACCCAGAATTGGGTCTTGTCCGATTTCCAAAGAGGCGAGGAATACTTCCTTTACAAGGCTGAAAACACCTTTGCCGGATGTGTGGCCTTCGAGCAGCCCGACCCCGAAACAGGCTACTTGAACCGGCTGTCCGTGCGGCCCCCATATCGTCACCGGGGTATCGGTGCGAAACTCGTCCGCCACATTATCGGCTACGCCCGATCCAAACAGGTGCAAATCATCAGTATCGGCATCATCGCGGGCCATGACGTCTTAAAAAACTGGTACACGAACCTGGGGTTTATCGAAAAAGAAACCCGCCACTTCGAGCACCTGCCGTTTGATGTAACCTATATGCACTTCGAATTATAAACGGAACGACAAATCGGCGCACCGCCCTCCCGGGCCTTTGCCTGCTCCGTGCAGGGTCTTTTTATCAGGTCCGGCATCCGCCCCCCCACCGCTATCGATCGCTTCGGGTCAATCCCCATACGTCGTTTCGTGCCGCGCCATAAGAGGGCTTCCGCAAGCCGGCGACATGATGCGGGAAGATCATCGTGCCGTTCTTTCTGGTGGGGATATGGACGGATCGGCCACCGGGGCATCGAAGCGCCGGTCCTCCCAGTGCATGTAGCCCATGATTGCCTTGATGGCCATATTTCGCAGGAATTTGGGCGGCCAGGGAATGGTCCGCCGGTTGACGAAAAACACCTCGGTCAGATCAGTCTGCCGGCCCAGCACCATATCACTGAGGGTTTTACCGTTGAGATGGGTCAGACTCACGCCGTGACCGACGCAGCCCAGGCTGTACACCACGTTCTTGTCTCCCAGATAGCCTAATGCCGGGGCCATATCCAGCGGGACCGAGACGGGACCGCCCCATTCGTGCGTGAAGCGGATGTCCTTAAGGGCCGGAAAAAGCTGGCGTACGTCCTCTTTCAGCCCGGCAAAGGTCGGCGGGCTCAAATCCTGGTCCATATCATCACCGGAAGCCGTAACCGATACATCCCTTCCGCCCATAAGCAGGCGGTTGTCCGCAGTCAGGCGATAGTAATGGACCAGGTTGCGGGCGTCCTCGATGCCCTGGCGATTCTGCCATCCAATATCGGCGAACACTTTTTCAGGGATGGGCTCCGTGAGGACAATGTGGGTCCAGACCGGAACCTGCTTGGTGCGCAGTTGCGGAAAAAAGTGTGACCAGGCGTTGGTGGCCATAACCACCTTGTCGGCCCTGACCCGGCCTCTGGTGGTGGTCAGCACGACCTTCCCACCCTGCCGGGATATTTCCGCCACCGGGCTGCGTTCGTAGACCGCAACGCCCATGCGGGTGATGACCGCTTTCCAGCTCCAGGCCAGTTTGGCCGGGTTCAGGATGCCGCAGCGCGGTTCCCACCAGGCGCCAAGGTACATGGGGCTGCGGACTTCCCGTTCCAGTTGTGCCTTGTCCAGCCACTCGATGCCGCCCAGGCCCAGCTTGTGGGCCAGTTCGATCTCTTCCAGAATGCGCGCTCTGTATTTCTCGGAAGTCGCCACCCGGAGAAATCCGGGATGCTCATAATCGCAGTCCAGGTCCAGTTCAGCCACCAGATCCCGCAGCAGGTCCACCGCCTTTTCCATGTAAAGGTGGGCCTCCCGGGCTTTCCTCTTGCCAAACCGCAGGGCCGTGATTCCCAGGGTAAGCCCGAACAGGGTCATGTTGAAACCGCCGTTGCGCCCGCTGGCGCCGAATCCGATCACCTCGCTCTCCAGGATGGCGATGCGCAGCCCCGGTTCTTTCTTTTTCAGGTGATAGGCCGTGCAAAGGCCGGTGAATCCACCCCCGACGATCGCCACATCGACGTCGATATCGGCGGACAAGGGTTGACCCGGTGCATAATCCCGGGTCGACAACCAGTAGCTTTTTTCGCTGAAGGATTGCGATTCCATTTTGCCCCACTCCTTGTTCGAAATTTTTGGCATCCAACAATGTGTTGGTCATATAACCGAATATGATTGGTGACAGAAAACCACTTTTTGGCAAGAATCACGACCGGCAAAGCATATCTCCAGCGGCCGATGAATACTTGTTGCAGTGAACGGCCAGTACGGTGGATCTGGGTGGAAAAAAACCGCCCGTTAACCACATGATGCCATGGTCGAATGTCTTAGAAACACAACATATGGGTTAACTTGTCCTATTTCCCCACAATTTGACCTGTTTATTGTAAAAAAAGAGATATTCACTTGCTTTCTGCCTCAAGAAAGCCTATCGTTATGCAAATCAACACGGTTTCACCCTTCTGGTGAACCAGGAGCATTCTGAAGGAAAACCCCATTGATCAAGATGGCATCCTCCAGCAGGCGACGTTGAAAATTTGAAGAAAGGAGGATAATATCATGGCCAATGGAACAGTAAAGTGGTTTAACGATCAAAAAGGATTCGGGTTCATTGAGCAGGAAGACGGACCGGATGTATTCGTCCATCATTCCGCAATCAATGCGACCGGTTTTAAATCCCTCAGCGAGGGCGACCGAGTTACCTTTGATGTAGAGCAGGGCCCGAAGGGTCCCGCAGCAGCCAATGTCACGGTAGTTTAGTTCCCCGCCCGGTTAAAAAAGAGGCATTTCTTCGCTGACTGAAGAAATGCCTCTTTCTTTTCGTACCCCCCTCTCACGCTTTTCATCAAGGAGATCGCCCTATGGCAAGATCTAATTTTTCTTTTAAAAAACGTCAGAAAGAACTTGAGCGCAAAAAGAAGCAGGAAGAAAAACGTCAGCGACGAATGGCCAAAAAAGAAACCGAGGAAGAAACGCCCGTCGAAGCGGATGGTGACGTTGACCTGCTTGCGCCGCAACCGGCAACCGAAGCAAATCCGGAAGCGTCCGCCGATGAACCGCTTGCCCCTTGAACCGGATACGACCCTAATACGGATTGCCCCTTGACCGATCCCGGCCCTTGATCAAGGGCCGCGGCCTGGCCACCCCCCCTCCTGGCATTCCCCACCCGACAACCGCCACCGTTCACCACGAAAAGAATCAACTCCGCGGAAGCAGCCGCTCTCAGCCTCCGACAAGACCGCCGTCTATATCAGGCAGCCATCAGGCAAACTGTTTGAGGGTTTTCAGATAGCCCGGATAAAAGGACAAATAAAACGACAGGGCCCGCGCGAAATCCTGGCCAAGGACGCCATCGATGAACATCTGGCTGATTTCACGCTTCCGCATAAGGGTCATCTGGGCGGTGATGAGAATGTGGCGCTCCTCTTCCGTGAGGGTGCTCAGAAGCTGGAGCAGGGCGCTGCGGGCACGGGGCTGGTACATGTAGAAATAAAGCAGATCGAGGGCGTGGACAAATATGATTTTTTCCATATCACGCGCTTCAGCATTGGCCCGCTTGCGGTACTGCACGGGCTTGTCGAGAATCTCCAGGGTGCGGGATTCGGGAAACAGCAGTTCCAGCTGCGCGTAGATGTCGAACAGGGCCGCGAGCTTCTTGCGATATTCGCGGGAACGCATTTGAATGTTCTTGAAACGATCCGCCGTGCCCTCGATGATGCCGGCCACCATATCGGACGCGGCCTTGCTGATCACGGCGGCCCATTTCTGAAGAATCAGGTTGGACGCGCCGACGCCCGCAAACGTCAGCAGGCCGCCCAGGGCCAGGTTGAACAGGATGGCGATGGGAATGGAAACGATGCTGCGAAAGAAATTGCCCAGGACGGCCCCGCGCGGCAAGCCCCGGAAAGCATTGTGGCTGGACAGGTAGATGCCGTTGGTAAGGGCCATAAAGGTATAGAGGGCCACCGGCTGGGTGGTGGTGTTGATATTGAACATATGGTTCAGAATCACCGTTTTGGCCACAAAATCCAGCAGCGGTACGGAAAATCCGGTAAAAAGCAGGGAGTCGGCAATCCGGTCCCAGCTGACATAGGCGTTCCAGCGCAACAGCGGCGAACGGCGCAGCCCGCCCCCGCCCAGCACCGATTGCAGAATATTGCGCAGGCCGGTAATGCCGAACCAGATAAACGCCCCGCAATAGGCCAGCAACCACCAGTCCTTGGTCAGGGCAAAGGTGGCAAACGCCGGTATAAACCCGATCAGCACCTTGATGCAGTTGCGCAGGTTGGAGTTGAGATAGGTCCAGGACAAGCGCGGGCGCGTTTTTTCCAGTGTCGGCGGTGTCAGCCGCAAGTGATTGTCGACCCGCTTTTGCACCCCGCCCAACGTGACCAGGTTGCCGTGCGTCGTCATGCTGGCGGCATCGCCCTGGACCGCCCAATCCACAACGCGGTCATGGCCGAGATGACGCAGGCCCGGCAGCCAGGCACTCAAGCGATGGACCGGTCGGGGATGCGCATTGGCTTCCCGGCGGGGCACCAATGTCTGGCGCTTATGGACCGGAATCTGCATCGGAATCATGGCGCGCCCGGCCCCGATATCACGTTTGATCCGGTTCCAGGCCCTTCGCGGCAGACTTTCGATCACGGCCAGCCCCATCCCATGGATACGAAGCGTTCTGCCGGTGGAATCGCTTCCGATCCGGGCCTTGAGAGGCTTTCCCTTGTAGAGCGCCTGGAGACCGATGATGTCGTGCAGGATATAGGTGAGCTTTTCGATCTGCGCGCGCTTTTCCGGATTTCCCTCGGCCGCGGTTTCCACCAATGCCATAATTTCGAGAATAATCCGTTTAAGGGCAATGGGGTTCTGCTCGTTGATGGCTTCCTGAAGACGACTGATGGCCTCGATGTGGGCCGTCTGGGCCGTAGCCCAATCTTTCAGGTTAAAGATTTCCAGGCGTGAAATCATGCCATCGCAATCATAAATGAGTTCCAGCACATCTTCCACCTGGAGGTGGGTCAGATTCAGGGTGATACGGTAGCCGGCCTGCAGAACGGCCAGACGCTCCAGTAGCTGCCGGGGCGTGAGGGTCAGCAAGGACGGCTCTTGGTCCTCCTCCTTCGGTTGCATGGGATGGGGAATTCCCGGATTGTTCGACGGCGTCAGGTAGTCGGCCGCCAGCGCTTCCAGATCCCGGTCGTTCCACGCCTCGAACCACTGGGCAATCTCCTCGCGGGTGGTGGCGTCGGCCGTCGGATAGTCCTCCCGCAAGGCCGCTGCCTTGATCTGCAGGGCTGTCAGCATTTTCTGGCGGACAAAGGCTTCCAGATGGAGAATGGATCGCTGGCCCATGCCGACGAAGGCCAGGAATTCCTTTGGATCGAGCGGGCCAAGCGCCAGGTCATAATGATCGTTGATGTGTTTCAGGTGGACCGCGTTGAAGGCCTCCAATATGGCCATGACATAGGCCTGCTGGTAGCGTGAAAGCTCACGCCCCTCCTGCATCAGCTGACTGACGGCGGGTTCCTCCAAAAAACACAAAAAGGATTGGGCGTCGGCAAACCCGCGCGGGGTCCAGATCAGCTGAATAAAACGATCGCGATAACGCGCCGGGAATTCAATGCCGATGCGCACATCGATATCCATAATCTCGGCCGCTTCCAGCAATTCGGCGGCAAACCGGGGCTCGATATAGTTGTAATGCACCACCCGCAGACGTCGGATACCCTTGATCCAGGCGTCCATAATCAAGTGGGTGGAAGACTTGCGTCCTTTAGTATTGACGTCATGCACATGGTCGTCAAAGGTCACCTGGTTCCATTCTTCCGGCATTTCCAGAAGGTGGTAGCGCAACAACTGCTTGCGTACGATACGGGGCCGCCCCGAAGCCGTAATGCGAAAATCATGCGCCAGTTCAAGCTGGCGGTAGTGGTCGCCACGGGCCCGCACCAGTTCCTTCATGATCTGCAGCAGGACCCGGGCCGTGTTTTTGGGCATGGAGCCTTCGGCCGTGTCCAGTACCTCGTCTTTCAGCGAACGCAGCGCGCTGAGGCGGTCGTCCATACGGCCGACTTCCAGCGAGGTCAGGAGGTGCACCATGGCATAGGCGATGCGCAGGCTTCTTGATTCCGCCATTTCCTTGATGCCGTGGGGGTGAAAATAGCCGTAATACTGCTTCCGGGCATAGCTCAGATCTTTGTCCTGGCGAAGGACGGCATTGATGATCTCGATGAGTTCATTGTCACGCCGATCGAACAGCAGACGCGAAACCGGCGGCAACACGTCAGGATCCGGGCTCTGGCCCGGCGGCTGTTTTTCTGTATGGTGTTCTTGGTTGTACATGGTGTCCCATTCGCCCGACACAACGTGATCGGCGGCTAAAAGAAACCCGATTCACATTTAAACGCCGGGGACCTGTCTGACGTCAAGCTGACGCATGGATACGGCCCGGTGTAAGGGGAAAAAGCCGTTTGCAGCCCATGTCGTCCCTGTGCGCTACGTCGGAATTTGAAACGATTCTAACAATTTTCTAACAATTCGACAAGGTCCATGCCAAGCCGCCATGCCGAATAACACCCTCTTTCTGCAGCCGCTGCCCGGGATCTTCAACCCCTTGGGGTGTAGACGGCTTGCAGAGATTCCCGGTCTCCCGGACATCCCTTCCTTGACGCCCACGCCCGAAGAGGCCATATTGCACGGGGATTTCGGCAACAGCGAAGGGGCTGACGGCCGAAGGCAAATCCCGGCGTGGTTCCAACCTCCGGCACGCCGACCAAACCATCCTGATTCGGAGCACGATCATGACAGACCCCAAACCACGCGGCCGTTTCATCCCGTTTCGCAAATCCGACCTCATCGCCATGTGCCGCGACGCCGGCCTGGTGCCGAATAAGGCCGAAACCCACTTCCATAACTTCCACCGTCTTCTGGGGGCCCTTCTGCATTTCGAATACCACCAGCTACTAGAGTCTCTCAAGGACGCCTACGCCCCCTTCAACCCCGATGCCGATACCCGGCCACTGAAACCGCTGGACCGGGAGGCCCTGCTGACACACCAGAAATCCTTTGTTCATCAAATGAACACTCTGCTGGATGCCGCCAATTTCGAACCCATCACGGATGCCGATTTAAAAGAAGCCCTGGCCGAGGAATCGCTTTTCAAAATTCGCCTGGCGGTCGATTTCGATGATTTCGAAGAAGTGCTCTTTTTCCGGCGTGGCGAACACCTGCAGCAGGAAACCCTGGTTTCGTTCGCGGGCCTGAAAAAAACCCCCATGACGTTCACCAACTACGACCGTGTGGTCGTCTATATCAAATTCAAGGAAGAGGCCTATTTCAAGGCGGCCGGACGCAAGGATCTCCCCTATCAACCCGGGGCCACCCTGATCAAACTTTTCCAGAACGTCCCCAAAGCGGATCTGGAAATGCTCTTTCCCAACAGTGAAGTGCGCATGAAAACCATCGACAAGCTGATCATCGGCGTTCCAGCCGCCGTGAGCGGCGTGGTCGTGGTGGTCTCCAAGCTGGGGGCCTCCCTGGCACTGGTCGGTGGCCTGGTGGCGTTCTGGCTGGGTTTGCGCGACACCGCGGTGGAAATCAATCAGAAGCATTTGGTGGCGCTGGGCTTGGGGATGGCAGCGCTAGGCGGCTTTTTATTCAAGCAGATCAGCAAATTCAAAAACCGCAAACTGCGCTTCATGAAAGCCCTGTCTGAAAATCTCTATTTCAAGAACCTGGACAACAATGCCGGTGTTTTCCATCACCTCATCGACGCGGCCGAAGAAGAAGAGTTCAAAGAAGCCCTGCTGGCGTATTTGTTTTTAGCACAAAGTGCCAACGGATTGACCCGCCGGCAGTTGGACGAGGCGGTTGAATCCTGGCTGGAAAAAGATTGGGATTGCGCCATCGACTTCGAAGTGGCCGACGCGCTGGCCAAACTGGCGCGCTGGGGACTGCTGCAACACCACGGCGACCGCCTGGAAGTCCTCCCCCTGGCGGAAGCCAACGCCAAGCTGGATCACACCTGGGACAACTTCTTCACCTACCACCAGCCCCCGACCCCATGAGGCCAGAATTTCTGATCAACCGCGCCATTTAGAAATGATTTCAGGGAACATACTGGCGACGGTTTACAGGCGATCAAAAGAACGGGCGCTTTCCCCTCTGCAATGCGCCGCGCATTGACTACACCCATCGCATCTTGATCAGTATCTTGTACATGGTGGCAAAGGCTTTGCCGTATGGCGGGTAGAGGAAGGATGCGCCCAGCGGCCGGGCCGCCTGCTGAAAAACAGGCCGCAGTTTGGAGAACTCGGCAAACCCTTCGTAGCCGTGGTACTGCCCCATGCCGCTGTTGCCGATACCGCCAAAGGGCATGTCATGCTGGGCCACGTGCATGGCACAGTCGTTGATGCTGACGCCCCCGGACATGGTGCGGGAGAGAACGGTCTCCCGAACCTGGCGGTCATTGGAAAACAAGTAGAGGGCCAACGGGCGCTCATGGCTGTTGATATGGGCCAGCGCCTCGTCCAGTGTGCGATAGGGCTTGATCGGCAGCAGCGGGCCGAAAATCTCGTGCTGCATTACTTCCATTTCATCCGTCACATCCCGCAGGATGGTCGGCGGGATTTTGCGCAGGTCCGCGGCCGCGGCCGATCCCTCGAGCAGGTTGACAACCGTGGCGCCTTTGGCGCGCGCATCCTCGATCACGCCGGTCAGGCGCTGGTAGCTGCGGTCGTCAATAATCGAGGTGTAGTCCGGCGTGTCGAGACGGGGATAGCGCTGCCGGACAATAGGGCCCGCGGCTGCAACAAAGTCGTCCACCTTGTGCGCCGGCAACAGCAGGTAGTCCGGGGCCACGCAGGTCTGGCCGGCATTCATGTATTTGACGTGCAGAATGCGTTCGGCCGCCGTCTGGATATCGAAATCTTCATCGATAAGGGTCGGTGATTTACCGCCCAGTTCCAGCGTTACCGGGGTCAGATTGTCGCCGGCGGTTTTCATCACGGTGCGTCCGGAGTCGGGTGACCCGGTAAACACCAGGTGATCGAAGGGCAGGGGCGTAAAATCCCGGGCGGCAACACCCGGCAGAACCGCCAGGAGATCCTCGGGGAAAACCGGCGCCAGAATGTCATGCAGCAGATGGCAAAGCCCTTGCGCATTCGCCGCCATTTTGATCATGCAGCGATTCCCCGCCGCCAGCGCACTGGTCAGCGGGCTGATCACCAGGAAGAGGGGATAGTTCCAGGGGGCGATAACGCCCACGACACCTTTGGGCTGGGGAATCACCCGGTTGCGGGCGCCTTTGAACCACAGGGCCACATGACGCTTGCCCGGTTTCATCCATTTTTTCAGATGCCGGCGCGTATAGCGTAGCCCGTCGATGGCCGGAAAGAGCTCCAGGATCTTGGTTTCATGGATCGAACGATTGCCGAAATCCTTTGAAATGGCCTCGGCAATGGCGTCCTGATGCTTGACCAATACGGCCTCCAGCTTGCGCAGATTGTCCCGGCGTTCCTCGAGGGAAAGCGGTGGATTGTTCAGGACGGCTTCTTTCTGGCGGCGGAAAATGTCACGAGCGCGGCCGGTTTCCGTAATGGAAAGCACGTTAGCCGTTGGGTTCATGCGGTTATCCTCCCGGTGTTGGCGATTTTGTTGCTATAACTCATAAGCCTCCATGACCGTATAATCAAGCCCGGCGCCCCCTTTGAACGCCGGCGGGTCAACCACCGTCGAATACAGTGGGAGCGCATCAATTATGGTTGATGACCACCATCTTGATGGTGGTCATATCCTCCATGGCAAAGCGAACGCCTTCGCGGCCAAGTCCGCTGCGCTTGTTGCCGCCGTAAGGGAAGTGATCCAGCCGAAAGGTGGGCGTGTCGTTGATCATCACGCCGCCCACTTCAAGGGTATTGACCGCCTGCATGGCTTTACGGATATCGTTGGTGTAAACGCCGGCCTGCAGCCCGAAATCCGAGGCATTGATGCGGGCCAATGCCGCTTCAAAATCATCATAGACCACGATCGATACGACCGGCGCAAAGGTTTCCAGGCACATCACCTTCATGGATTCGGTGACCTGGGTGAGCACTGTCGGCCGATACATGCGACCCTCGGCCCGGCCGCCCGTGGCCACCACAGCCCCCTGAGCCACGGCTTCGCGCACCCAGGCATCAATGCGCTGGACTTCCTGGCGGTCGATCATGGGCCCCACGTCACAGGCCGGATCCAGGGGATCACCCACCTTCAGGGCGTTCACCTTGTCCACAAAGCGCTTCGTAAACGCTTCCGCGCAGTCTCGGTGAACATAAATGCGCTGCAGCGAGATGCAGACCTGGCCGGCATTGGCAAAGGCGCTCACCACGCAGCGCTCGGCCGCCTTGGCCAGATCGGCGTCCGGCTCGATCAGCGTGGCCGAATTGTTGCCCAGCTCCAGGGTGACCTTTTTGATACCGGCTTTTTTGATGATCTGCTCGCCCACCGCCGGCGAGCCGGTAAAGGTGATTTTCCGACATACCGGGTGCGTCACCATGGCGTCCCCCACCACCGCTCCGGCACCCACCACGATGTTCAACGCTCCCCGCGGCAAACCGGCCGTCATTAATAGTTCACCGAGCATCAGGGCGGAAAGGGGTGTGGTGGACGCCGGCTTCAGCACCACCGTATTACCGGCCGCCAGGGCCGGGGCCACCTTGTGGGCCACGAGGTTCAGCGGGAAATTAAAGGGCGTGATGGCGCCGATGACCCCCACCGGCTCCCGCACCCAATAACCGAAGCGGTTTTCCCCGAAACGGCTGGCATCCATGGGAACGGTTTCGCCATGAATGCGTTTGGCCTCCTCGGCCGCGAACTTGAAGGTTTCGCTGCTGCGCTGCACCTCGTTGAGGGAAAACTTCAGCGCCTTGCCCGTTTCCAGGCTGATGATTTCGGCCAGCTGATCGGCACGCTGCCAGAGTTGATCCGCCACCGCCTCCAGCATGGACGAGCGCGCATGGGACGGCACTTTTTTATAGGTTTCAAACGCACGGGCCGCGGCCGCGATAGCCTCGTGCGTAACCGCTAAGTCGGCCAGCGGGACGGTGGCAATCACCTCGCCGGTGTATTTATTCAGCACATCCAGCACCTGACCGGTCTCCACCCACTGGCCGTCGATCAGGGTTTTGTATTGTTGTGGCATGATGATTCCTCTCAAATCGCGATGAAGGGTCCCCCCGACAGGCCGTGCCACGGTTGCTATCAGGTAATCCCCAAGGGCATGGCCGTTTATCCTACATCCTTCATATCATTGGAACGGGTTGCCGGATTTCAAGGTGTCTTTTCACAAGCGACAATGCCGGTAAGGGATCGCGGCGGCGCTAAAGCTTCTCGACCCGAACGGCACAGGCCTTGTATTCCGCCGTCAGCGTGACCGGATCAAACGCCGGATTGGTCAGCCAGTTGGCATTGGCCTCCCGGAAATGAAAGGCCATCCAGACCATGCCCCGGGGGACGCGATCCGTCACGTGCGCCTTGACGCGCACTTCCCCGCGACGCGACACGACCCGCACCGTCTCTCCCGGCACGATCTCCAGCGAGGCGGCATCCAGCGGAGACATGTCCACGGTTTCCTCGCCCAGGATGTCGTTCATGCCGTCACAGCGCCCGGTCTGGGTCCGGGTGTGGTAATGGGCCAGGCGTCGCCCGGTACTGAGAACCAGCGGATAGTCCTCACAGGCTTCCTCCGCCGGAGGGGTCCAGTCCACGGGCGTGAAAACGCCCAACCCGCAGGCAAAAGCACCGTCCTTGTGGAGGTAGCAGGTGCCTCCGTGCGTTTCATCCGGACAGGGCCACTGCAGACCGTCGCCTTCCAGCCGTGCGTACTTGATGCCGCACAGCTGCGGGGCCAGCACTGAAATTTCATTGTCCCAAATTTCCCGGGCGCTGTCGGATGGCCATTCATGGCCCAGGCGCCTGGCGATCTGTTTGAAAATCCACCAGTTGGGCTTGGCCATTCCCGGGGCGGCGCTCGCCGTGCGCACCCGGTTGACACGCCGTTCACTGTTGGTAAAGGTGCCCTCGTTTTCGCTCCAGGCGGCGGCAGGCAGGACCACATCGGCAAAGCGCGTGGTCTCGGTGGGAAAAATATCCTGGCACACGAGAAATGCCGCCGAGGCCAGCCCGTGCTCCACCTTGCGGATATCGGGTTCGGTGTTGGCCAGGTTTTCACCGAACACGTAAAAGGCCTGCACGGTTTTGTCCACCAGGCCTTCCATCATCCGGGGAATCATCAGCCCGTTTTGATCCGGGAGCCGGTCGACGCCCCATGCGAGGGCGAATTTCTCACGGGCTTCAGCATTGGTGACGGGCTGATACCCGGGGAAGACATTGGGCAGGGCCCCCATGTCGCAGGCCCCCTGGACATTGTTCTGGCCGCGCAGGGGATTCACCCCGCCGCATTCCACCCCCATGTTGCCCAGCAGCATCTGGAGGTTGGCGACCGCCAGAACGTTGTTGCGCCCGCAGGTATGCTCGGTGATGCCCAGGGTGTAGCAGAGCATCATGGGTTTGACAGCGCTGATGCGTCGAGCCACGTCACGAATCAGGTCGGCCTCGAGACCGCAGATGGCGGCGGCCTTTTCAGGCGGATAGGCCTCCACCTTTTGCTTGAGCGCCTCGAAGTCCACCGTGCAGGATTCCACAAACTGCCGATCGTAGAGATTTTCCTCGATCAACACCTGCATGACGCTGTTCAAAAAAGCAATGTCCGATCCCACCCGCAGCGGCACGTGCAGGGCGGCATGATCCGCCAGGGCGTGCCGCCGCGGGTCCACCACGATCAGTTGGGCGCCGGCCGCCACCGCGTTTTTAACGTAAGTGGCCGCGACGGGGTGCGCTTCCGTCATGTTGGAACCAATCACCATGAACATCTTGGCCCTGGCAAATTCGTTGAACGAATTGGTCATGGCGCCGGAACCGAATGCTGTCGCCAGACCGGCGACGGTGGGCGCATGTCATGTGCGCGCGCAGTGATCGATGTTGTTCGTCCCGATCGCTGCGCGAAACAGTTTCTGCATCTGGTAGGAATCTTCGTTGATGCTCCGGGCACAGCTGACCCCCGCGATGGCATCCGCTCCGTGTTCGGCGATGATGGCCTTGAAACGCTCTGCCACGAGATCGAGGGCTTCGTCCCAGCTGGCTTCGCGAAAGTCGTCTCCTTCCCGTATCAGGGGGGTGCGCAGGCGCTCTTCGGAATAGATGAAGTCATAGCCGAAGCGCCCCTTGACGCACAGCCGGCCGCGATTGGGTTCGGCCTCCTCCACCCCGGTGACTTTGACAATCCGCCCCTCCTGCACGTGCAGCCACTGCTGGCAACCGACCCCGCAATAGGGGCAGGTGGAGCGGATTTTCTCCCCTTTCCAGGGGCGCCAGGTATAGCGCGCCTTTTTTTCCACCAAGGCCCCCACCGGACAGGCCTGGATGCATTCGCCGCAGAACACGCAATCGGATGCGGCCAGCGGACGATCGCCGGCTGCGATGATTTTGCTGTCCGACCCGCGATAGCCATAGCTGATGGCCCGGTTCACCTGCACCTCGTTGCAGGCCTGCACACAGCGCCCACACAGGATGCAGCGCGAAAAATCCCGCACGATCATCGGGTTGGCCAACTCCGGCGGCTCCCCAGCCTTATCGGTGCGCGGATAGCGGTCGGCGCGGGCCTGATAAGCGTAGGCCAGCTCCTGGAGTTTGCAATCCCCCCAGGCCGGGCAAAGCGCGTCGGTATCGTCGGCGGCCTGGACCTGCAGCTGAAAATCGGTCCAGTCGCCGTTGCCCTCCCTGGGAAGGGCACAATTGTGATTGCCCGACGCCAGCAGCAACTCCAAAATCGTCCGCCGGGCGGCAACCACCCGTGGCGATTCCGTTTGCACAATCATCCGGGGTACCGCCGGGGTGCTGCAGGCCGGAACCAGATTGCGGGCCCCTTCCACTTCCACCACGCAGATGCGGCACGCCCCCGTGGGCACCGTCCCGTCAAGATGGCAAAGGGTCGGTATGGGTATGCCATGATCCCGGGCCACCTCGAGCAGTGTCTGCCCCGGTTGAAACGGCAGGGATTGGCCGTTTATGGTGAGGATCTCTTTTTCCGACATTGCGGTCTCCTTACAAGGATGAAATCCAAACGCTGATATCAGGCAACAGCTTTACGAACGGTGACGTAGTGTTCCTGCAAGGCCAGCGCACCGCCGGCTTTGTCCCATTTGTTCAACCCGCCGCACATCAAGCGCTGTTCGGCCAGGCCTCTGCCGAAGGCCCGGCTTTCCACCGGCAGGGTGTGGCCGAAGCCATGCAGCACGAAAACGGCTTCCGGATGAATCATCTCGGTCAGTTTGACGGTAATGTTACCGGCTTCGCCGTTGGCCCCCACCAGGGCCTCGTCCCCGTCCGACAACCCCAATTGTTCGGCGGCGGCGGCGTGCATCCACAGGGTGTTCTCCGGCACCTGTTCGAAGAGCAGGGGATTGTTGACCGTGTGGCCCTGGGTGTGAACACCGCAGCGGCCGAAGGTGATGCGGAATTGGCCTTCCGGCGGATGGGAGCCTTCGTAGGGCTTGAGCGACGGCAGTCCCTGGGCCTCCCACTTGGGGGCGATGATTTCGATTTTACCCGAGTCGGTCTTGAAACCAAGATTATCCTGGGAACGATAGCGGGGGCCGTCGGCCAAGGCAACGAACCCCTTGGTCTCGAAATCGTCCCGGGTCACGCCGGTGCCCTGGAGTTGATAGTCCCAGATGGCTTCGATGGTATCGAAGGCCAGCGCATCGAGCCCCAGCCGCTTGGACAGGCCGGCGATAATTTCCCAGTCGGCCCGCGTGTCATAGCGGGGGTTGACGGCCCGGCGGCGCATGAAGAGATAGGGATTGAGCCCGTTTTTACACGCCAGGATGGATTCCCGCTCCAAATAGGGGGATAGCGGCAACACCACGTCCGAATACCAGGCCGTATCCGACCAGGAGAAGGTGACCGCCAGCAGAAAGTCCAGTTCGTCCCAGATTTTTTTCAACGCTTCCGGATCGGGAAATCCCATCAGGGGATCATGCCGGTAGGCAAGATAGGCCTTCACCGGATAAGGATCTGAAGTACGAATGGCTTCGAAGCCCAGATGCAGCAGGCCCGGGCCTTTATCAAATTGCGGGTAACGCCAGCCCACGCCGTCCGCCCGCTTCTCCTCAGGAGCTGGAAACAGATCCACCAGGGCCCGCAGCCCTTTACCGCCGACATCCGCCGGGGTGTTGGCCCGGGGCAGGCCGCCCTTGGCGCCAATGGCCCCCAGCAGGGCATTGATGATGTAGATCGTGCGCGACATGTAAAAGGAATCGTTATAGCGGGCCGTCATCCAGCCGGGGTGCCAGATCACGGCCGGCTTGGCCGTGGCCAGCTCCCGGACGAAATTGACCAGCGCCTCGGCCGGCACGCCGGTTTCGGTTTCGGCCCATTCCGGCGTGTAGGGTTCCGCAAAAGCGCGCAGGGTGTCGAAATCTTTCATCCAGCGTGTGACAAAAGCCTCGTCATAGAGGCCATGGTTGATCAGAACGTTGATGACGGCCAGATTGAAGGCATAGTCCGAACCCGGACGGATCATAAAAAAACGATGGGCCTTGGTCGCCGACACGGTGGCCCGGATATCGATCACCGTCAATTTGCAACCGCGATCCAGGGCGCCCATCAGGTCGTTGACCTCTTTGACATTGATGGCTTCGAACATATTGCGGGTCTGGAGCACCACATGCCGTGCGTTTTTGAGATCGTACACCACCCCTTTGCGGCCGAAGCCGAAGAGGGATTGGGCGGCGTGGTGGACATTGCGGGCGCATGAGGCATCGTGGTTGGACCAGTTGGGCGACCCCAGTCCCCTGACGAAAGACCGATGCAGATCCCGGAACGGGCCTCCCCGGTCCGAAAACAGGATGCTGCGCCCGCCGTGGGCATCGATCACTTTTTGCACTTTTTCAGCGGTATAATCCAGCGCCTCGTCCCAGCTCACCGCCTGCCATTTGCCCTCTCCCCGGGCACCCTTGCGGATCATGGGTCCCCGAGGGCGCTCCGGATCCTCGATCAGCGCTTTGCCGGCCGCTCCGCGTCCGCACAACGCCCCTTCAATGCCGTTGACATGGGGATTGCCCTGGATGAAGCCGACTTGCCCGTTTTCCGTTTCGACCTGAATGGGACAGCGAACGGTACACATGCCGCAGACGCTGAAAACTTTTTCCTTAGACATCGATACCTCCTCCGGGAATGAAGCGGGCGGCCAGACCTTCGGCAAACGCCCTGGGAATGTGTCAAGCACGTCGCTATTTACCGAAACCGCATTTGGGGAAAGTGCAGGTTTTACACCCCAGACAGAAAGCGCCCTCGCCAAGTTGAGCCAGATCGCGACGTCCCACCGCGATGCCGGCCAGCAGGCGGGGCAGTAGCAAATCGAAACTGGTCGCTTTGTGGTAGAGGGCGCAGGCCGGCACGCCGACAATCTGGGTATCGGCGATGCGCGCCAGGAAAAGCATGGCCCCGGGCAGCACCGGTGCGCCGTAGATCGCAGCTTCCGCCCCGGCATCGAGCAGGCCCAGGCGGGTAACGTCATCCGGGTCCACGGACAGGCCCGCGGTAGTGACTAGCAGGTCCACACGGGCTTCCCGGGCCTCGGCCACTGCTGCTGCAATGGCGGTCCTTTCATCGGGCACGATCTTCTGCCATACCACCCGGCAGTCGAGTCGCTGCACCTTGTTGCGAATGACGGGCGCAAACCCGTCAACGATTCGTTTTTCAAAAACCTCGGTGCCCGTCACCAGGATACCGACGCGCGCCCGACGCATGGGCTGCACCGTGAAAAGCGGTCCCCGGCCCAAAAGGGCCATGGCCTGATCAAACTGATGCCGGGGAAGATAAAGGGGTATGGCCCGCGTCGCGGCCAGGGGACGCCCGGCCTGCACCACGGAAAAGGTTTGCCGGACGGCGCACATGACACCTTCGATCATGTTGAAGGCTTCCAGAAGGTGTTTATGGACCACCAGCAAGCCGTCCTGCCGGGCGGTAAAGGTGATTTTGCCCTCCCTGGGGATACCGTTATGCGTAATGCCGTCACCCGCCATGGCATCGGCGAAGGCGCGTGCCGCGTCATCCTCGTGCACCCAGTCGGCAACCGGGGGCGGGCTTTCCTCGACATAGAGATGGCGCCGCCCCATGCGCTGCAGACGACAGATGTCTCCTACCTCGATCACCTGACCGCGGCGAAAGACCGGCCCTTTGGACCGTCCCGGTTCGATCTGGGTCAGATCATGCAGCAGGGGCAGGCCCACGGCATGGTTCAAGGCAACCGCATTCACCACCGGCGCCGGCAGGATGGGCAGTGCGTCCCGATTTGAAATACTCACATAGGGTGATTCCCCCTGGCAGCCCCGGCAAACGGCCCCGTGCAGGGCGGGATAGCCTTCGCCGCATACCGGACAGAGCGTCATTGCGCCGCGGGCAGCCTTACCCCGCAGCCGTGCAGGGACATGGACCGCGTGATAACCGCAGACAGACGCCCCGGCGGCTTTGATTTCCGCCAGAAGACAATCTTTGTCCTGTTCTTTTTTGGGCTTGCGTTTGGCGTACCATTCCTCGATGGCAGGGCGGTCCGCCAGTTTTCCGGAATCGACAAAAACCCGCCTGCCGTCGCCGCTTTCCTTGTCGTAAAGCGTGACCGCATAGCGCCCCAGATCGATGACCTTGAGCCAGCCGTTACCCGTTGTGCAGGGGGTTAGCAATTGGACGGCATCCGGCAGACAGGCCGGTGTTTCACACAAGGCATCATAGAGCCGGCCCCGGGGCAGTTGTTTCTGGAGCGAGGCCACCATGTAGCCGCCCAGCAGGATGCCGGGTGCGACACTGCCGTGAAACGATTTCACCAGATCAAGAAAATCATCCAGCGCATAGGCACCGATCGACATGACGCTGTTCTCTCCTTCGTGTTGCATTTCAAACGGACAGTTGTTCTGGAAGGCCTGGGTGTTTTTTCTCGCCAGCGGCCGCCGTTGCGATTTCCCGATGCCAAGCGGTCACCAGATAAGGACTGCGATAGGCCGCATCATGCCAGGTTTGTTCGATGTCCTGCCCCAAACGGCGATAACACATTGTCTCCAAGCGGCAATGATGGGCCGGTCGAATACCACTGTCAGACGATCGACCCGCCCGGAACGCGGGATTCCCAGGGGGAGCACTCAAACCGGTAGCGCACGACCCGAACCGCATGGCATCGGCCACCTGCGCCATGCGCGCCTGATAGGCATCCAGAAAGGCCACCGAAATCCATCCGGAATGCGTAAGGCGGCTCAGCAAATCCGGAATTAAAGCCGGTTCCATGACGCGGGTGATGGCATTATGGTGGAACCAGTCACGAAATTCGGGATAGGGTGCCCCACCGGTGTTTAGCTGCTCGGAGAGCGGTCGATGGCGGTCTTTGACGATCGGCTGATGCCTTCCCCGGACATGAACGTGGATCCGTCGCGGATTGAACAGCAAATCGCCGGCCGCGGTGACCTCCCCGCAATCGGCATAATAGCCGGCGCACAGAAGCGCCAGCTCGGCCAACCGGGCCATCAGCAGCCAGTAGCATGCCGCGGCGGGGTTGCCTTCCCGGCATACTGTGTCACGGTAGGCCACCAGCGACGTTTCGTTGACCGTATAGGGCACGACCAATTGATCGAGGCGGTCATTGATCCGGCGGTAGGGATCGTAATCATGGGTTTTTTCCGGATGGGGCCTCACCGGCGCGATGTTCATTCGACGCTCACCTTGATAGGAATGGTGTAAAGGCGTATCGATATCAATGAATATACAGATCAAGACCCATCGGTCGAATGCGCCCAGCGCTAAAAAAGCAAACAATCCCGAACGGGTCAGGCGATTGATGTTCGAACTGCGTGTTTAGCGCATTGTTTTATCTATGTCAATTTTGATATTGTAATCAACTGTCATTTTGCGTTGATTTTCGTTTTCTTAAAAACGTTTGTGCGATTATGCCGACAGAAACCGACACAAAGGCGGGATTGTTTCGCATGAAGACTTCTGATAGGAAAAGGGGAGGTTTGCGGAGGAAAAAAGATGCCGGCAGAAACCATCGACTACCACATCCGATCCAAACTCTGGATCGAAGACGCGGAAGGCAACGTTGTCTTTGGCCTGGGGCGCTACCGCATCCTGGACGCGATCGATCGCCTGGGATCGCTGCAGGCCGCGGCCAAAGATCTGCGCATGAGCTATCGGGCCGTCTGGTGCCGGATCAAAGCCTCGGAGGAACGCTTGGGTCAATCGCTGGTGGCCCGCGAAGGACGCGGATCCTGCTTGACACCCCTGGCGGTCAAGCTGATGAAACAGTATCGCCGCATCCAAACGCTGATGGAAAAAGAATCCGACGACATTTACGACGATTTGATGTCCAGTCATCTTACCGGGGGTACTGAAAAAGACCTCCCGCCCGCATCTTAATACCGAGACCCAGCAGATCGACGGCTTTTGTATTTAAAGATTCAAGCGCTACTTGACCACCACGATCAATCTGATATGGTGGCCCATACAATTCGTTTGATTTTGTTGAGTTATGCCATAGGCCGACGCCACCCAGACTCAAATGGGTGGCGTTTTTTTATGGAGGGCAAGACCGATGCGGTCCCGCCTGCTGGTTATCGACAATTACGACTCCTTCACCTTCAACTTGGTCCAGATGTTTCTGCAGTACGATCTGGACATATGGGTGTTCCGCAGCGACAAGCTCGCGCTGAATCAGGTTTCCACCCTCGCGCCAAATTATCTTCTGGTCAGCCCGGGGCCTAAAGACCCGGCCCATGCCGGCATCTCCATTCCAATCATCCGCGAATGGCATCGCCAGATTCCCATCCTGGGCGTCTGTCTGGGCATGCAGTGCATCAATGAAGTCTTTCAGGGGCGAACCGTAAGGGCACCGATCCCCCGACACGGCAAGGTGAGCGCCGTCCATCACGACGGACAGGCCCTGTTCACGGGGTTGCCGAGCCCGTTTACGGCGGCCCGCTACCATTCCCTGATGGTGGAGGTCCACGCCGGGGCCCTGGCGGTGACCGCCCGCAGCGACGACGGCGTCATCATGGGCCTGTCCCATCCGGAATTCCCCCTGCACGGGGTCCAGTTTCATCCGGAGAGCTTTATGACGGAGACCGGATTTGAACTAATCGAAAATTTCCTGCGGATAGGGCCGCTGGCGACACCGGTTCGTCAGGCCCCACGCACGGTATCACCCCTGACGATTCACTAAACGCCGACCAAACGACATGACCATCGCCATCCATCAACTTCTAAAAACCGGCGGGCAGATCGAAAGCATCCTCACACGGGACATCACCCTGGACGGCCCCCTCTTCGATCTGGCGGCCCGCGTGGCCACCCAAGAAGGCACGGTCCTGCTGCTCAGCGGCGGCGACCTGGAAAGTGCCCGCTATCATATCCTGGGCTTCGATCCCTGGCTTACCCTTAAGGGACGGGGCCATGACCTGCTGCTCACCATGGACCACCAGACACACCCCTTGTCGTTGGATCCTCGGGAGGCCATGCGGGCCGTCGTGAGCCACTATCACCGTCGTCCGGACGCCGGGCCCCCGACGCCTCTGGCCGCCGGACTCATGGGCTATCTGGCTTACGACCTGAAAGACGTTCTTGAAGATCTCCCCCGCACGTCGGTGGACCGCTGGCAGCTGCCGCATCTTTGCCTCTATGCCCCATCGATGATCCTTGTTCACGACAAGCAGCGGCAGCAAACCAGCCTGCATGAAATCGTGCGCCGCAAGGGGTACCGACGGTTGGGGCCGGATGGCGAAGATCGGATGGCGGCGCTTCGGAAGACCCCCCTGCCGGACGAAGAGTTTGCGGTGGAGCAGGGCGGGCTGCAGTCCAATTTCGACCGGCCGGACTATGAAGCGGCGGTCCGGCGTATTCGGGACTATATTGCGGCGGGAGATGTCTATCAGGTGAATCTCTCCCAGCGGTTTGAAACACGGTTCCAAGGGAGTCCCTTCGGTTTTTTCCGGGCATTGTACCAACAAAATCCGGCCCCTTATTTCGCGTTCATGAACGCCGGCGACCATCATCTGGTCTCCACCTCCCCGGAGTGTTTCCTGCGGCTGAACGACCGTCATGTTGAGACCCGCCCCATCAAGGGCACGCGCCCCCGCCGGAGCGACCCCCGCGAAGACAACGCCATGCGGGAGGAACTGGAAGCCAGCACCAAAGACGACGCTGAACTCTCCATGATCGTCGACCTCCTGCGCAACGACATCGGCCGCGTCTGCCGGGGCGGATCGGTCCGGGTGACGGCCCATAAAACCGTCGAAGCCTATACCAATGTCTATCACCTGGTGTCGACCGTGGAAGGCGAGCTGGCCGAAGATCGGGACAGCATCGATCTCCTCCAGGCGACTTTTCCGGGAGGCTCCATTACCGGGTGCCCGAAGATACGCGCCATGGAAATCATCGACGAACTCGAGCCCGACCGCCGCCACGTCTACACGGGATCCATCGGCTACATCAGCTTCCACGGATCCCTCGACCTGTCCATCGCGATCCGCACGGCCGTTATCCATCAGGACCGCATGGCCTTTTCCGTGGGCGGCGGCATTGTCTACGATTCAGACCCCGCCGACGAGTACGAAGAAACCCTCCACAAGGGGCGCACACTGGTGAACGTCTGTGCCGAATGCGCGCCATTGACAGTAAGACCTGAAAAAATCTGGTTGGACGGCCGCATTTGTGACGCCGGGAAGGCCCGCCTGCCGGTCGGCGACGAAGGGGTCCGCTATGGGTTCGGCTTTTTTGAAACCATCCGCGCCGCTGGCGGGAAAATACCACTCCTGGCCCGCCATCAGGCCCGCTGGGAAGCAAGCTGGAAAACACTCTTCGGCGGCCCGCTACCGGATATCACCTGGGAGGCCGTTATCCGCCAGGTCCTGGAACACAATCAGCTATCCGCATCCACCGCCTGCGTGCGCCTGACCGCCACCCGGGGGCAGCCATCGGAAGCCCCCGGCTACCACCTGATCGTCACGGCCCGTCCCTATCGCCATCGTCTGCAGGTGCTGGAAGCGACCGGTCTGAAATTGTTCGTCTATCCCGAGCCGCGCCAGACCCCCCTCGCCGACCATAAGACCCTCAATTATCTTTTTTACCGGCAGGCCGGCCGGTGGGCACAGGCCAAGGGGGCTGACGAAGCGGTGATTGTCAACCCGGACGGTACCCTGTCTGAAACCAACACCGCCAACTTGCTGGCGGTCCACGGACGCACGGTCTATCGCCCGCGATCGGCCCATGTCCTGCCGGGCGTCATGGAAGCCTGTGCCTTGGAACACCTGCGCGCGATGGGATACCAGATCCGGCACAGGCCGTTGTATCCGGTGAATCTCTACGATGCCGATCAGGTCCTGCTGACCAATGCCTTGATGGGTTGCGTGCCGGCGGTCACGCTGGACGGTAACCCGCTGCCGGCGCCGACCTCTCTATCAGAAATGATCAACAACGCGATTTCCGAGGAAAAAGGCGGGGGTGAAAAGAAGTGACCGCGGGGGATGTCAACCGCTGAGAACGTGTTTGGCGAGATGCCCCAGTTCCGGAAAAATCAGAGCCTTGCAGGCCAGCTTGCAGGCATTGAGGCTGCCGGGCATGCAGAAGAGCAGGGTTTGTTCGATAAGCCCGGCGGTGGCCCGCGAAAGCAAGGCGGACGAATCGATTTCCTCGTAGCTCAACTGGGCAAAAAGGGGCCCGAAGGCGGTCAGCTCCTTGTGGAGCAGGGGGCGCACCGCCTCGATGGTGACGTCGGCGGGACCGATCCCGGTCCCCCCGGTAACGAGCAGGGCATGGGGCCGGAAAGCCGCTACGATTTCATTCACCTGAGAGACAATGGACGGCGCATCATCGGTTACGACACGGTGATCCACCACCTGGTGGCCTTCCCGGGCCGCCCGGCGGGCCATCCACTGGCCGCTTTTGTCTTCCTTGATGCTGCGGGTGGTGGACACCGTCAGGATCGCTACCCGTAAATGCCGCAAGGCTGCTGCTTTGTGTTCGTGGGTTCCCATGGCTAATCCTGCCGCTCTTCGATAAGCACCTTGTCTTCGCCGTCGTTTTCACGCAAACCGACATTGATCATCTCGGACCGGCGGGTCTCGATAAACCGTCCCACATAGTCCGCCTGGATGGGCAGTTCACGGTGCCCTCGATCCACCAGGACCGCCAGTTCGATGCGGTCGGGGCGCCCGAAATCCATGATGGCGTCCATGGCCGCCCGGGTCGTGCGGCCTGTGAAAAGGACGTCGTCCACCAGAATGATTTCCTTGCCATCCACCGAAAAGAGAATATCCGTGGCCTGCACCACCGGATGATGGCTGATGCGGGTCCAGTCGTCGCGGTAAAGCGTAATGTCCATATCGCCGGTGGCCACGGTGGTGCCCTCGATGGCGCGGATATTGTCCTGGATCCGCTTGGCCAGGAAGACACCGCGGGTCTGGATACCGATTAAGGTCAGGTCGGCCGCCCCTTTATGAACCTCCAGGATGCGATGCGTCATCCGGATGATCGTGCGCTCGATATCCTTGGCATCCATAACCATTTCGCTTTTACGCATGACGGTCTCCTGTGGGAACTGTCGTAAGCTTGCCGGTTGGAAAAATTTTCGCCGATACCCGATTGCCTGGGCAAAACGCCATCTTATTTGGCTTATATCATCCGTCGAAGGGAGATCAAGCCTATTGTCGGTATCCGGCGGCTATATTGCCCGGCACAACGCAAATCGCCTTGCCTTGGTTTTCCGTTTCCACTATGATAGGTCCTTCCAAATCATCGATAACGCTATAAAAAAATTTACTATAACCGGTATCCGACCTGACGGGTTCCGGGTTTGAGACACGGCATGACCCATCCCGCCATCCCCCCTTGTTCCGGCATCATTCTGGCCGGTGGCTTGAGTTCGCGTTTTGACGGACGCAACAAGGCCTTGATCGAATGGAAGGGGCGTCCGCTTCTGGCGCACATCCGACAGGCCTTAGGCGATCTATTTCAGGAAATCATCCTGGTGACGAACGCTCCCGGGGCTTTCGCCGCCTGGGACATGACGCTGGTGACGGACCTGTTCACGGAACGCAGCTCGCTGACCGGTATTCACGCCGGACTTTTTTACGCCAATCATCCTCTGGCGTTCGTGACGGCTTGCGACACGCCCCTGCTGCAGCCGGCCCTGATCCGAATGCTGCTGGGGGCTGCCCGCGATGACATCGATGTGGTCATTCCGAAAACGGAAAAGGGGCTGGAGCCGCTATGCGCCGTCTATTCTCAGCGATGCCTGGATCCCATCACGCACCGGCTGCGCCAGGGTGATTATCGTATTCGCTCCTTTTTCCGGAAGGCCCGGGTGCGCCATGTTCCCGAACCGCAGTTGCGGCGCTGCGATCCGGACTTACGATCGTTTTATAATATCAACACATCCGAGGATCTGGCCCAGGTCCGCCAACAGTTTCCGACCGTTACAGACCGGGAGGATCCTCACACCAATGGAGGCGTACCGTCATGAATGCCGCTGATATGCTGAAAGCCGTCAAGTCGCACCCCGATCACCACCAGGCCGGCATGGTATTGTGCCACAACGGGGTGGTCCGTGCCACTTCCCGGGATGGCCGGAAGGTTTCCGGGCTGCGTGTCGCCGTCGACCACGAACGGTTGAACACGATTCTTGATACCGCACGCCAGACGCCGGGTATCGTCGACGTTCAGGTCGAAATCGCGGAAAACCGGGATCTGGCCGTCGGCGACGACGTCATGGTGCTGGTCGTCGCCGGCGATATCCGGGAGAATGTCATTGGCACCCTCGAAAAAACCCTGAATGCCATCAAGACCACCGTCACCTCAAAAACCGAGTATTTCATCGACTAAGAACGGGGAGGAACACCATCGTGGGATCGTTTACCCATCTCGATGCACAGGGCCGTGTTCGCATGGTGGACGTCGGCAACAAGACGCCGACCGATCGCCGCGCCGTGGCCCAGTCCGTTGTTGTCATGCAGCCGGAAACCTTCGACCGCATTACCGACCAAACCATTAAAAAGGGTAATGTTCTCGAAACAGCACGGATTGCCGGTGTCATGGCCGCCAAGAAAACTGCGGAGTTGATCCCCATGTGCCACCCGCTGGCGCTCCGGCATGTGGCGGTTGATTTCTTCCCGGAGGCCGCCGCCCACCGGATTCGTATCGAAGCCGCCGTGCGGGTCATCGACCAGACCGGGGTGGAAATGGAAGCCCTGACGGCTGCCACGGTCGCCGCTCTGACCATTTATGACATGTGCAAATCCTATGACCGGGGCATGGCCATTGTCGATACCTGGCTGCTCAGCAAGTCCGGCGGCAAAAGCGGTGAGTACGCCCGCGGAACAGCGGACGGCCCGGCGTGATCGGTCGCTCGCACAGCACAGGACCACCGCTATGACGTTTGATCAGGAGGCCCTTCACCTGCTGGCCGCCGGCGCCATCGGTTTTATCCTGGCCTGGTGGATCGCCCGCCTGCTCTTCAACCGCAAGTTCCTCGCGGCCCAACACGCGGCCCGCGACCAGTTGGAAGAAAGCCGGCAGGAAATCGTCCATCTGACCGAAGAAAGCGCCGCAGCCCGCGCCCGAACCGAGCAACTGGCAACGCTGGAAAGCACGCTTAAAGAGCGCGACACCAGGCTGCTCGCGCTGCAGGAGCAACTGGCCGCAACCCGCCAGCGTGGAGCCCGCCTGGAAACCATCATTCGCCGCGATCGGCAGGCCATGCGGGAAAAACTGACCTTTATGAAGGACTGGCAGGCCCGCATGACCGACGCCTATAAAGCCCTTTCGGCCAGTGCGCTCAAAGAAAACAATCAGGTCTTTCTCGATTTGGCCCAATCCGCGCTGGCCCGCCAGCTGGATGCCGCCCGGAACGATCTGACCCAGCGCTCCCAGGCCGTGGACGGCATGCTAAAGCCAATCCGGGAGGCGCTGGAGCGCTACGACCACCATACCCTTTCCCTTGAGCGGGCCCGCGAAAAAGCGTATGGCGAACTGAGTCAACAGCTGCACGCCCTGGCCGAAACCCAGGATCTATTTCACAAGGAAACCGGCAAGCTGGTCAAAGCGCTGCGGGTCCCTCATGTGCGCGGTCGCTGGGGCGAAATCACCCTGAAACGGGTGGCCGAAATGGCCGGGCTGCAAGCCTACTGCGATTTTTATGAACAACCCACATCCTCCGATGGCCGCCAGCGCCTGCGGCCGGACATGCTGGTTCGCCTGCCCGGCGGGCGGCTGATTCTGGTGGATGCCAAGGTTCCCCTGGCCGCCTATCTCGATGCGCTCGAAACCACGTCGGAGGCGGAACGGGAAACCCATCTGGACCACCATGCCCGACAGGTGGCAAACCATATCCAGCAGTTGTCGGCCAAGTCCTATTGGGCCCATTTCGACCCGACACCGGAATTCGTGGTCTTGTTCATTCCCGGCGAAAATTTCTTCTCCGCAGCCCTCTCCCGCAACCCGGCGCTCATCGAAACCGGCATCCAAAAGAATGTCATCCTGGCCACGCCGACCACGTTGATTGCCCTCCTCAAGGCCGTTTCCTTCGGCTGGCGCCAGGAACAGGCGGCGGCCAATGCCGAAACCGTCTGCCGCATGGGGCGGGAACTCTACGACCGCCTGCAGGTCATGACCCGCCACATGGATCAGGTGGGCAAGGCGCTTGAAAGCAGCGTGCAGCACTATAACCGGATGACCGGCTCATTTGAGCGCCGCGTGCTGACCACCGCCCGGCGTTTCGAGGATCTGGGCGTCGTGGCCGGCGAAGACCCGGCCCTGGCGTCACCCCGAACGATCGCGCACACCCCGCGCCCCAGCATAAAGGATACACAAGAATGACGACCCATCGACATCGCCCGTCTCGAACGGCCATGGCCCTCGGTCTTGGCCTTGCGCTGCTATGGATCGGGTGCGCCCGTTACGCCCCTGATCGCCCGGACGTTGCGCCACCCGTTCTGACCATCGCGGAGGCCGGCGACCTGCCGCAGTTTGCCGATGACATGGATTACGACGGCATCGAAACGGCCATCAACCAGAGCCTGACCTATTTGAGCCGGGTGCCGGATGATCGCCGTTTTCGCTTCGGATCGACGGCATACGACAAGCCCCATATGACGCGCTCCCTGGAGAAGTTCCGGGATTTCGTGGCCACGCGCCCCCATCGGGAGCAGCTCAACCGGTTTATTCGGCAACATTACCTGGTGTACCGCTCCATTGGGCGGCCACCGGACGACAACGTCCTGTTTACCGGCTATTTCGAACCCCTTTATCCCGGCAGCCTGACACCGTCGCCGGAGTATTCGATCCCGGTCTATGGCCTGCCGGAAGACCTCGTGACGGTCAACCTGGGGGATTTCTTACCGGAATGGGCCGGTAAACGTGTTATCGGGCACGTGCAGAAGCAGCGGTTGGTGCCTTATTACACCCGCGAAGAGATTCAGCGTGATGGGGTGCTGCGGGAAAAAGCCCCGGTGATTGCCTGGATGCGGGACCCTGTCGATCTTTATTTCATTCAGGTGCAGGGATCCGGTCACCTGCAAACCCCGGACGGCCAAAAAGTGAGCATTCTGTATGCCGCTCAAAACGGACACACAGCCGATCTGGTCGGCCGGCATCTGATCCGGGAAAACAAGGTGCCGCAGGAAGAGATGTCCATGCAGCGGATTCGGCGCTACTTCCGCGAGCACCCTGAAGAAACGGAGCGCATGCTCTATCTGGACCCCAGCTTTGTGTTCTTCCGGATCGGGAACACCGGCCCCCTCGGCAACCTAGGCGTCGAGGTCACACCCGGCCGCAGCATCGCCACCGACCGGCATATCTTCCCGTCCGGGGCCTTGGCTTACGTCGACACCCACAAGCCCCTGGTTTCCGGCCAGCGTGAGATCGGTGAATGGGCGCCCCTCAAGCGGTTCGTTCTCAACCAGGATACCGGCGGCGCCATCAAGGGCCCCGGACGCGCCGATCTTTTCTGGGGCAGCGGTGCCTATGCGGAAACCGCCGCCGGTCATTTGAAGCATCCGGGAGACCTTTATTTTCTTGTGCTCAAGCCTGAAACAGCGCCAACCTCGCCTTGACGGACGATTAGAAACACAGTATTGATTCGAGTTTAATGTGCGGCCGCTTCCATAGCGGTTCACCCCATTCAACACGGTGGCCGATGAATGCGGCGACCCTGACCGAGGAGTATCGTCATGTTCGGTATCGGCATGCCGGAAATGATCCTGATTCTGGCGATTGCATTGATCGTCATCGGCCCCAAAAAGCTGCCCGACCTGGCCAAGTCTCTTGGGCGCGCGATGAACGAATTTAAAAAAGCCACCCGTGAAATCAAGGAATCCATGGATATTGAAGGCGATCTGCAGGACGTTAAAAAATCCCTGGATGACCTCAACACGGACGTCAAAGATGCGGTTGATCTGAACCCTCTCAAATCCGCCAAACCGAAACCGTCGCCTGCAGACGCCGCACCGGATGACCGTCCGTCCACGGAACCCTCTCCCGAGCCACCACCGCCAAGCAGCACGTCCGAGAAAGCGCCCCGCGATGAATGACGACGATAAAATCCCGTTTACCTCTCACCTGGATGAACTTCGGCGCCGGCTCATCATCTCCTTTATTGCTGTTGCCATTGGTTTTGCCGCTGCTTACGGCTTCAAGGAATATCTGTTCGAAATTCTGGTGCGGCCGCTGAAACTGGTGATGGCGGAAGGGGACACCCTCATTTTCACCAATCTGCCGGAAGCCTTCTTCACCTACCTGAAAGTCGCCTTTCTGACCGGCATCGGCCTGGCCTCACCGGTCCTCATTTACCAGTTCTGGATGTTCGTGGCCCCCGGCCTGTACGATAAGGAAAAACGGATGCTCCTGCCCATCGTTTTTCTTTCGACGCTTTTCTTTGTCGGCGGGGCCTTGTTCGGCTATTTTATCGTCTTTCCTTACGGTTTCGAATTCTTCCTGGGATTCGCCACCGAAACCATTCGCCCGATGCCCTCCATGAAGGAGTATCTGTCCTTTGCAGCGAAACTGCTACTGGCCTTCGGGGTGGTGTTCGAGCTACCCTTGGTAATTACGTTTATGGCCAAACTGGGACTGGTGACGGTGCCCTTTCTCAAGCGGAACCGCAAGTACGCCGTTCTCCTGTTTTTCGCTGGAGCCGCCATTCTGACACCGCCGGATGTCGTGACCCAGGTGATGATGGCGTTGCCCCTTATGCTCCTTTATGAAGTCAGTATCGTGGGGGCACGCATCTTCGGCCGGAAGCCCCTGGATGCCACCGACACCGAAGAAGACGCCCCTGAAAGCCGCCCCCCTGCGGAATGAATTGAGCCGCGACAACCGAAACGGTCGCCCCCATGACGCACCCCATTTCGCCGGACCGCCCGGAAGACGTCCCCGCCCTGTCGTATGAACTGCGCCTGATGCAGACCCAGGCAGCCACGGGTTATTTCATGCCCGTCCCAAAGCATGCGCCGGGCTTTGCGGAGACCATAGCCTACCTGCACGACCACCCCAACGATACCTTCATGCATCGCTACGGGTTGCAGCTGGTGATGGAAATGCCCTTTGACCAGGTGCGCGAAATGACAGCAACGGCAAGCCCGAATCGTGTCTTGACGGCTTTGCTGATGGAGGCGGCCCTTACCAGCGAAGCCCTGATGCCGCTGCGGGACCGATTCACCCCTGCAATGGGGTCCCTTTGCCGGCAGGACACGCCGTTGTTGATCTTGCGGTCGGAACAGCTCGCCGACCAGGGCCGCCATCGGCAATGGACGGCCCTCCTGAAACGTAACCTGCAGCACCACCAGCCCCTGCCGCCGCTGTCCGAAACGCACCTGTCGCCACTGTATGAGCAGGACCACACCAGGACGTGGATCTCTTTGGACCATATCGCCCTTTCATCCCAGGCCATGGCGACGTCACTCGAAATGCCTGATTTTGAAACGGTTTATGACACGGCCATGCAGGGACTGGAACGGTTGGGCATCCTGGCGGAAACCGAAATGCGGCACGAAAGCTCCCTCAGCCCGGTGGCCCTGCTGCGCCGCTGGCAGATGCAGGTCCAGATCCGACAGGATCGGCATTGCTTTCATTTCAGCGGCCTGCAAACCTCCTATGGCAAGGGGTTGAGCCTGGAACGCGCCCGGGCCTCCTGCGCCATGGAAATCGTGGAACGCTGTTCTTCCTTCACCTCGGTCGCGGATGACAGACTTCCCGACACGGCCCAGGACCATCATTTGCGGCGGGCACGTTTGTCGGAACTCAACGCTAAAGGGCTTCGCGCCTTGAACCCGGACGCGTTAGGCCTCGAAGTCCCATACGAAGACCAACCGCTTTACTGGATCCAGGGCGAATCGGCCGGGGGTTCCGGCGATCCGGAGGCCATCCTGGTGCCGTTCCAGACTGTGTTTCTGTTTTCCAACCTGGATGAAATCGATCTTTTCAGCGGACTCGGCTCGACCGGTCTCGCGGCCGGCGGTACGCTGGCCCAAGCCAAGTTCCACGCGCTCCTGGAATGCATCGAACGGGACGCCGAAGCCGTATCGCTGTTTAACGGCAAACACTGTTTTCGACTGGCGTCACGGGACGCCGCCGTCGGCAGCCTGCTGGCAGACTACCGCCAACGCGGCCTCGACGTCATCTTCCAGGACTGTTGCGCCGGCCTCGGTGTTCCCTGTTATAAATGCATTGTATACGGCCCCGGCCCTGATGAGCTTGCCAAAGGCACCAGCGCCCATTTCGCCGGGTGGCAGGCCGCCCTGTCGGCGCTGACCGAGACACCGTATCCGTATCCCCACGGTCCCGCCTCACGCCCCGGACCGGTCGACCTGCCGGTACGCCATCTGGAAACATTGCCGGACTATTCCTCCGGCAACATGGCGGCCGACCTTCAACGGCTTGAAACCCTGCTGGCCGCTAATCAACTGCATCCTGTCTATGTGGACCTGACCCGGCGGGATCTTTCCATTCCTGTGGTCCGGGCCCTGGTCCCCGGGCTGGAGTTGATGGCCGATTACGACCGCTACGCGCGGGTGAGCCCCCGGCTCTACCGCAACACCTTGGCACTTATGGACGATTCCGGCGCTTAGCGCAGTGGAAATGGTAACTTACGAACCGGATGCACCGCCGCTGTCGCCCCCGGGAAACACGCTGCGTTCTTACCTTAAATTTACTTTGCCTTTTTTCTTTTCGTGGCATAGCCTGCAATGGTGACGTTTCAAACCCACCGGGAGACCATGGCTGCATGCGACAACCCATCATCGATGACCGCTTCGTCATTCTCAAAGACCGCCTGGAAGGTTTTCTCAAGGACCTGCATGGCTACATCAACGACATGGGAAGCACATCGCTGCCCTCGATTGTAAGCGATCTCCGCTCAGGACTGAACGAACCCTTTCTGTTCGTCGTCGTCGGTGAGGTGAAATCCGGTAAAAGCAGTTTTATCAACGCCCTGCTCGGCGAAAACATCTGCCCGGTCGATGCGGCGCCCTGTACCGATGTCATCCAGGAAATCGTCTATGGCGAGCGCCCCTATGAAGATAGTGTCCGGCCCTTTTTAAAAAAAATTGCCCGCCCCCTGACCATTTTAAAAACCATCGCCATTGTCGACACTCCCGGCACCAACACGGTGATCGAGAACCATCAGGAAATCACGCGCAATTTTATTCCCAACAGCGATCTCGTTTTGATGGTCTTCCAGGCCAAAAATCCCTACACCCAGTCGGCCTGGGATTTACTCGATTATATCCGCGAAGACTGGCGCAAACGGACTGTTTTTATTCTCCAGCAGGCTGATCTGGCCCGCCCGGATGAAATCGAAACCAACATGGCCCGCGTTCGTGACCTGGCGATCCATAAAGGTATCGAAACGCCGCAGATTTTTGCCACTTCGGCCGAACGGGAACTGCAGCAGCAACCCGCCAGCGGATTTGACGCGGTTCGCCAGTTCATTCGCCAGACCGTCACGGGGGGGCGCCATTACCGCCTCAAGCTGGAATCCATCCTGGAAACCACAAACCAGATCCTGGAGCAGGTCGACCTGGCGCTGGCCCAACGTCGAGAGCAATTCAAGGCCGATAAGGCGGTTGTCGAGACGATCCGCACCCGCCTGGAAAGCGGTCATCAGCAATCGGCCTACGAACTGCGCACCTTGGTCCAGCAGTTGGGCGCCGCCTATGATGCGGCCGCAAAGCAAGCGACGGATCGGTTCCGCGAAGGACTGTCTCTTGGAAAATTATTTCAGAAGTCTATTCGCTCCACATTGGGCCAAAAGTCCTCCGTCAAAAACTGGCTGGGGGACATTCAGAGCGAATTCGAAAGTAGCCTCAAAGCCAAAATGGAAACCTTGGCCGAGGAAGGCGCCGACCATTTTTTGGAAGGATTACAACAGCTGCTCAAATATCTGCTGGATGAGCTCGATGACGTCAAGGGGCACCGGCTGCGCGAAGACGATCTGCTTTTGAAGATCGACCGCCGCCGGCAGGAGGTCATTGCCACCGTACGGACCAAAATGGCGGAATCGGTGATGGAAGACCATTTTGCTGAAAATGCGGTTAAAAACTCCGACAACCTGGCACCATCGTTAGTGGGCGGCAGTGCCTTGACAGCCCTCGGGGCCTTTCTGCTGACCGTCACCCATGGTCTGTTTTTCGACATTACAGGCGGCCTGCTGACCGGGGTCGGCCTCTTTCTGGCGGGTGGCGTTTTGTTTGTGCGCAAGGGGCGCCTCATCCAGCAGTTCAATGAAGGCCTGGCCGAAGGGAAAAATCGATTTGAAGCGGAACTGACCGAACGGATGTCCCAACGCCTCAGCCTGATCTATGATGACATCGACCGCAATTTCCTGCCGCTCTACGAATACGTGTCGCAGGAAGAGCAGCGTATCGCACCCCTGCTGCAACGCCTGGAGGATTTTCGCGGCGATCACCAGGACCTTGTCACCATCGTCGCGACCGATCTCGACGTCGCTTGATCCCATCGCTGAAAAAAATCCGTCGCCCCTGTCGACAAATTTTATCGTTCCGTCGTCATACCGTCTGAACATGGCCTTTTCCTGTCCGACAATTTCAGCTTAAAACCACGCCCGGCGGGGCTTTGAGCATTGACAGCGCTACCGGGATCTGTTAGAGAGGACAGCTTGGGGAATGAAGGATGACTAACCTTTTTGGAAGGAGGTACAAGAGTCCTATGAAGCTCAAAACGCTTTTTTTCACACTCACGCTGGTAGGCATTGCCTGTGTATTCTTGGCAGGGAGTATTCAGGCCGGCACTCAGGTGGCCGACGTCATTAAGATGGAAAACCCGGCCTATTCGGAGCACACCAAGGGCATTGTCGAATTTTCGCACAAGAAGCATGCCGCCGAATACGGCGCGGCCTGCGGCGACTGCCACCACGACGACAAAGGGCAACCCCTGGCGGATCTCAAAGAGGGCGACGATGTGCAGGCCTGCATCACCTGCCACAAGATCCCCGGCGAGGTTCCCAAAGACGTAAAGAAGGAATGGAAAACCAAGAAGCTCAAAAAAGACGAAACCAACAAGCTGGCCCGCGAATACCATGCCGAAGCCCTGCATGACAACTGCATCGGCTGCCACAAGACCTGGAACAAGGAAAACAAATCCAAGGCCGCACCGACATCCTGCACCAAGTGCCACCCCAAGACCAAATAAACCTGGCACGTGCTGCTTGACCGATAAAGGGCGGGGAAACGGAAACGTTTCTCCCGCCTTTTTTATTTCCCCGCGTGGTAGGCCCGGGCCCTGGTGGCCAGGGAAGGGGCCCATTCCGGTGTACCGGAGGCGTGCAAATGGGTGTAGGTGGCCAGAACATTCTTGTAACACAAGCCATCTTTGCCATTGATCAGACCGGTGCCCCGTACCATGCGGTAAACGAGGTCCTCCTCCGACCCCTTCCATTCCAGCACGCTGGAATAGTGGAATTCGTGTCCTTTGAGGGTCAGGCCCTGCCGGAAATAGGGGTTATTCCCGGTGACTTCCAGAATGGTATAGCCGTGCCCCTGGGGACGCCGGGAAAATCCGAACGTCACCGGCAGGATGCCGGCCATGTCATACGGTTTCCCGTCCAAAACGAGGTGCTCCCCCAAATACATCAAGCCGCCGCACTCCGCATAAATCGGCATGCCGTCTTCCGCTAAAAATTTCAGGCGATCGCGAAACGTTCGGTTGCGGGACAGGTCGGCGGCGTGGGTTTCGGGAAACCCACCGCCAATGTACATACCGTCGATGTCCGGGAGGGTGTCGGTTGCCAGGGGACTGACGAAGATCAGGCGGGCCCCGGCCGCTTCCAAGGCTTCCAGGTTTTCTGGGTAGTAGAACTGAAACGCACTGTCCCGGAGCACAGCAATGGTCGGCGCATTTGCGGCGAAAGGGTCAACACCCGCCCTCTGCCCGGTCATATTTTCCGGTTCTGCCAGAAAAGGTTCCGTTTCATGCGCCATGCGGATCACGGCCTCGAGATCGATATGCTCTCGCGCCATCTCAGCCGCTGCATCGATGGAAGCCTTTGCCCAGCCGTGCTCCGGTGTCGGCACCAACCCCATGTGGCGCTCGGGAAAACTTTGTTTGCGCAGCTTGGGAATGGCACCCAAAACCGGAACCCCGCAATGCTCTTCGATACTGCGCCGCAGAATGCTTTCGTGTCGGGCACCGGCGATGCGATTGAGGATCACGCCGCGAATCCGTACCGCCGGATCGAACATGCTGCAGCCCGAAACGACGGCCGCCATGGTCCGCGTGGTTTTGGTGCCGTCGATGATCAGCAGGATGGGAAGGCCCAGCAGTTTGGACAATTCGGCCGTACTGGTTTCGCCATGGGTGTCGATGCAGTCATAGATGCCGCGATTGCCTTCGATGATCGCCAGATCACAATCGTGACTATGGGTGGCGTAGGTCCGCCGAATGTCTTGCGCGGCAATCAGAAAGGTGTCCAGATTGTAGCAGGGTCGTTCTCCGGCGGCCAGGGATAGCCACCCGGCGTCAATATAATCCGGCCCCTTTTTGAAGGGCGCCACCCGGTGTCCCGCGGATGACAGGGCGGCAATCAGTCCGATGGACACAATCGTCTTGCCGGACCCGCCCCGCAGGGCGCCCACCACGATTCCCGGCAATGGTTCTGCTTCTTTAGGCATGCTTTAACCCTATGACGAAAAAATGTTTCAGCGCCAATGTCCATTTAAAAGCACAAAGGCGAAAAGCAGGAGCAGAGTCAACCCCACCCGCCTTTCGCCTTTAGTGTAAAAACCACCGTCTCCGCCGGTACTGCTGCCACCGCCGGATCATCAGATCAATTCCATCTTCTGACAGGCAACGACTTAGTCTTCGTGCTCGGCGCTCGCCTGTTTGCCGGTGCCCGGCATGCCGTACATGGAGGTACTGCCGCTGGACCAGTATTCCAGAACACCCTCTTCCACGAGTTTGTTCACGATCTTCTTGGCTTCGCGCGGTTTCATTTCAAGAATCTTGGAAAGATCGTTGAAGTAGAACTTGCTTTTGGTTTTGAGCTTCTTGGTCAGCGCTTCGACGATTGTCGCTTTCGCCTCTTCATAGTCCATTGCCATAGGGTACCTTCTTTCATGGAACTCCGGAGCACCCTCAAAAGGGGGTGCTCCGGCTATTAGCGTACATTCCTTAAGGTCAGGCTTAGAACTTGAACTGGCTCGACTGACGCCAGGTGTAATAAGCCGGATCACGGAAGTCATCGATCAGGTGATGGGTAAACGGCAGTTCACATTTGTCGAAGAACCGCTCCCAGCCGATACGCTCGGCCCACTCACCCAGACGCTCGTACTTGTTGGCGTCGGCCGCATAGACCTCGATGATCTTCTTGATGGTATCAGTCATTTCCGGCCAGCGAGGGGTGTTGTTGGGCTGGAAGGCCACGACGACCTTGGAGAACTTGGGCATGCTGATACGGTTGGACACCTTGCCGCCCACCATCAGGACGATGCCGTCGCCTTCTTTATCGGACAGCGGCATGGAGGGGCACATGGTGTAGCAGTTGCCGCAGAACATGCAGCGTTCGTTTTTCACAGCCACACTGTTGACTTTAGTGCCGTTGATCTCCATTTTGGCCGGTTTGATGGCCGCGGTGGGGCAGGCGGCAATCGCCAGCGGGATTTCGCACATTTTGTCCAGGTACTCGTGGTCCAGCATCGGCGGTTTGCGATGGTAGCCGAGAATGGCGATATCCGAACAGTGCACGGCGCCGCACATGTTCAGGCAGCAAGCCATGGAAATGCGCAGATGGGCCGGCATACGATGGTTCTGGAAGTCGGCGAAGACTTCGTCCATGGTGGCCTTGACCGTACCGGAGGCGTCCGTGGCCGGGGTGTGGCAGTGAATCCAGCCCTGAGTGTGGACGATATTGGAGATACCGGCGCCGGTGCCGCCAATCGGGAACTTGAAGCTGCCACCGTCAAACTTGCGACTTTCCAGATCCTTGACCAGAGGCTCGACCTTATCCTTGCTGTCCACCATGAACTCGATGTTGTTGCGGGTGGTGAAACGCAGGTGGCCGTCACAGTGTTTTTCGGCAATTTCGCAGATTTCACGGATGTGGGTGGTGCTCATGAGGCGCGCGCCGCCGCAACGGACCGTGTAGACTTCGTCGCCGGATTCGGCCACGTGGACCAAAACACCCGGTTTCAGGTATTCGTGATACAGCCATTTGCCCTTGTTCTTGGCGATGACCGGCGGATAGAATTGATCGTATTTTTTCGGACCGATGTCGGTGATCCGGTTTTCCATCGGTTTGTCAGGATTGTAACCTGAAGAAACAAATGCCATGGTGCGTCCCCCTTATCTCTGATGGTGTTTGCGGTACTCATTAATGTCACGGTCCCAGCCGCCTTCAACTTCGTCTTCATTCCAGAAGATGTAGGGGTTGGAGCGCGGTTCCAGAACATGCTGGGCAACCGGTTCGATATTGGTGGCCTGCAGCAGTTTCTGGAAGCCCTGACGTTTGATGAGCTCACCGAGACGTTCGCGGTTCTTGCCTTCTTCCATCCACCAGTCCCAAATGCTTTCGATCACTTCTTTGATCTCGTCGTAGGGTTCTTCCGCTTTGATGAAAGGAACCAGCAGGGAGCCCATCTGGGCACCGTCGAGGATGGGGGCCTTGGCACCGACCAGAATGGACAGGCCGCGGTCGTCACCGATCCGCAGGGCACGCGGCATGACGTTGATGCAGTGCATGCAGCGGGTACATTCCTTGTCGTCGATCTTCAGTTTGCCGTCTTCCATCCACATGCAGTCGGTGGGGCACAGATCGATGACTTCCTTCTGAATGTCGAACGGACCCCAGTCACGGCCGGAGTGCGCGCCACCGTTGGACGGGAATTCGCCGCCGATGTAAGCCTGGACCGCTTCCTGGTCGATCTTGATGTCGTCACGCCAGGTGCCGATGTAAGACATATCGGCCCGGGCAATGGAGGCCACGCAGCAGTTGGGGCAACCGTCGAACTTGAACTTGAATTTGTAGGGGAAGGCCGGACGATGCAACTCGTCCTGGTATTCCTGGGTCAGGGTGTAGCACAAGGCCTGGGTGTCGTAGCAGGCGTATTCACAGCGGGCCGCGCCCACACAGTCGGCCGGGGTCCGCAGGTTGGAACCGGAGCCGCCCAGATCCTGGTTGTGCTTGTGGGTCAACTCGTAGAAAATTTCTTCCAGCTGAGGGGTGGTGGTGCCCAGGAAGATGATGTCGCCGGTGGAGCCGTGCATATTGGTGATGCCGCTGCCGCGGAAATCCCACAGGTCGCAAAGGCTGCGCAGGTATTCGGTGGTGTAGAATTTGCCACCAGGCTGATTAACGCGCATGGTGTGGAAATGAGCCACGCCCGGAAATTTCTGGGGTTGGTCGCAGTACCGGCCGATGACGCCGCCGCCGTAACCGAAGACGCCCACGATGCCGCCATGCTTCCAGTGGGTGGTGCCGTCTTCAAAAGAAAGCTCTAAGATTCCCAGAAGGTCTTCCACCACGTCCTGGGGAATCTGAAATTCAACGTTAGCCTCGTTTTTGGCGCGAACTTCGGCTTGCTGCTTCAAGTCGGACACGAAGCTGGGCCACGGCCCAGTTTCCAGCTGGTCCAACAAAGGAGTTGCGTGTTTTGCCATCGTCTTACCTCCAATTAAAATAGGAATTAACTACCCATACACTATCATTTTTTGATGCCAGTCCTTTGGTTGGGCTCCGCCGTCACCTCCTCTCGATTTCATTTATTCAGATAGGTATCATCCGATACGGGATATTTTAGACCATTAAGTCGTTTGGTATAAAATCAAACCGCTTTCTTGTCAATAAAAAAGCATGGTTTCACGGGGTTAAGCGCGCTATCCCAGCAAAGTGCATTTATCTTGTGAAGGTTCGACTCCCAACCCCTCTATCTTGTGGTTTTCCACCGACCACCCCCATTGTCGCGGGCTGTCGCAAGTGCACGCTGTGCACCGTTTCACGGGTTGTGGCGCACGGCCTGAAGCGCCGCTGCCAATTGTTCCCCGTGGGATGCCAGGTGAGCACGGATAAGATCTTTTTCCATCGGCATGAGGGCATAGCGATCCGCCACCATCCGTAAAACATTCATCAGCTCCGAAACATCATAACTATTTAAAAAATCAACCAATTTTCTTTTTAAAGCCATTGACAGCGCTTCGATCGCCCCCCTCACCGTGGCGGCAACCGCCCGCGAACCGGCCCAGGCCATATCGCCGGTCCCATCCAGGCGGTCGATGCGGTTGCGCAGGGTCAGATTGAGGAAAAACACCAGCAGGGCCATCAGGCGTGCCTCATCGTCCAGTCCCTTGTCGCCACCACCCAGGGTCGGCGCATATTGACGGACCGTGATGAGACGCAACACTACCGAAGCGTCGCTGATGCGCACAATGAAATCACCCGCAGCATGATGCCAGGGATACACCTGGTCGGTGGTGTCCGGATCATAGGCGCGGGTCAATAGAAACGCCACCTGGCGATGGACGTCTGCCTGCTGCTGCTCCGACAGATAAAATGGCCTGTCTTGCGTATCCCAGACCACCATCCCCTGGCGACCGTCCCGGGGGTTTATGGACAAATGGAATTCATGAAAACCGTTAAACCAATCCGCCAGAAACATCGGCATCGTGAGATTGCTCGGTCCAGGCACCTCGGCATGCCCGTAGACCATGGGTATGGTGCCCGGCGGCAGCCGCGGCGCCACCCGGCCCAATGCCGCCACCTCACTGGCCATGCAGTCACCGCCGGCCGGCGTCACGGCAACGTTCAGCACCAGTGAAATCGATCGCTCATATATAAGGATATCGATGCGGGCCGGATGATAAAACTCCCCATGCTTTTCCAGAACGACGTCCATGCGGGCCGGCTCAAACAAAGTCTCATTTTGCGGGAAATGGGCGGCAAGGGCTTGCTGGATATGAGATCGACCGGCGCCGGTAAGATAGGCCCGCACCGCCTCAAAATACTCGGCGTGCGTGATGACTTTGGACGTGGCCCCATCAGCGGATGCTGAAAGGCGGGCCGCACGATTCATCGAGGGCAGGGACTTCTGCCAAAGGGGATGGCCCGGTTGAACGAAACCGTCATAGCCGGTGATACGGTAGCGGATATCGATGGCGGCCCCTCCGGGGACAAACAAAGATGCGGCCGGGTGCTGTTCCGGCCGCAGCAAATCAGGCCTTGCGATGGGGTTGCAGCTCTTCCAGGATTTGGGGGGCCACCTCATAGTCTAACGCCGCGGCCCGGTCGATATGCTCGATGGCCTTATCGAAGTCCCCTTTTTCCATATACGCAATGCCTAAATTGTTGTGCGCAATCGGAAAATCGGGCTCGATCTTGAGCGCTTGACGAGAAGCTTCTATGCTGTTTTCAACCTCGCCCTTCATCAGATAGGCGGTGGCCAGGGAGGCAAAGGCCTGCACGTAACGGAAATTGAAATGGGTGGCACGTTTCAGCGAAACAATGGCGTCATCGACACGGCCCAGTTGCAAGTGCACGAAGCCGATATTTCCATGCCCTTCCGAGAAGCCTGGCCGGGCCTTGACGGCCTTCTGGTTCCATTCCAAACATCCCTCCAGATCGCCCCGCCGCAGACAAATCGCACCCAGCTGGACATACCCCTCCGCCAGCCCGGGGCTGCAGTC
Organism: Desulfobacteraceae bacterium; assembly: GCA_014237395.1. GTDB lineage: Bacteria > Desulfobacterota > Desulfobacteria > Desulfobacterales > UBA5852 > JABZFP01. The sequence goes on from JABZFP010000041.1 coordinate 124,552, forward strand.
AATCGCCGCCAGAAGCTCACTTTCCGCTTCGTCGTATTCCTGAACACCCATGAGTGCCACCGCCAGGTTGTAATGGGATGTACCGCAATCCGGATTCGAGGCGATGGCCTGTCGCTGCTGGGCGATGAATTCCTGTGCATTTTGAGACTTATCCATGGTTTGTTACCTCATTGTCATCATATAAAGGCGTCAAGGCCGCTTCAGCGAAGCGGATCGTCACTTTTCAAGTTGAAAAGGGCATGGGTAATATGGGCCCCCGCTGCCTGTCAAGGAAAAACACCGCTTTTTGGGATGCCTCGCGCATCGTTGACACGCTTTTTCCTTGACACGATCCCGCCATTTCTTTACCTCATTAGGTTCTGCAGGCGTAACACAATACACGATTCACGCTTACCAATGGGGAGGACGTCATGCAATCAGGTTCATATACCGCCATTATCACGCCGTTTATAGAAAACACGGTGGACTATGACGGACTCGACCGGCTGGTGGATTTCCAGATCTCAAATGGAATCACCGGCGTTCTGGCCGTGGGAACCACCGGCGAAAGCCCGTCCCTGTCATGGGATGAGCACAACCAGATTATCGAGCGGATTGCCAAGCGGACCAAAGGCAAGTGCCTCTGTATTGCCGGCACCGGAAGCAACAATACCCGCGAGGCCCTGGAGGCAACCCAACATGCCGCCCAGGCCGGCGTGGACGCCGTCCTTTTGGTGGACCCCTACTACAATGGTCCCAGTTCCCTGGAAATTCGCCGGGAATACGTGGCGCCCATCGCGGCCGCCTTCCCTGACCTGCAGGTGATACCCTACGTTATTCCGGGTCGGACTGGCGCCCAGTTGCTGCCGGAAGACCTGGGGCTTTTGAGCCAAAAACACAAAAACGTGTCAAGCGTCAAAGAAGCCACCGGCAACCTGGCGAACATGAAGCGAACACGCACCTGCTGCGGACCCGACTTCACCATCTTATCCGGTGACGACGGCATGACCTTTGATATGATGACCGATCCCGAGATCGACGCCGGCGGGGTCATTTCCGTCATCTCCAATATCGCGCCGGCGGCTGTCAGCGAGCTCGTAAGACTTCTATCCTCGCAGCAGCGCGACCAGGCGGAAGCGCTGAAAGACGACCTGGCGCCCCTGTTCGGCCTTGTCACCGTATCGACCGTCGAAAAAACACCCTTTGGCACGGTAACGGCCCGCTTCCGCAACCCCAGTGCCATCAAAGCCTTGATGAGCATTATCGGAATGCCTTGCGGCGGCTGCCGGCGTCCCCTGGGTAAACTGATGCCCAACGCCATTGACGTGGTCCTTGCGGCGGCCCGCAAGGTGCAGGCGACCAATCCCGCCATTCTTAAACCGTGTGCGGACTTTTTCGGGGTGGACATCGACCAGCGCTTGTCGGACCCCGCAAACTGGAAAGATTTGGTATACGCCGATTACTAGGGGGTTGCACGCAGCTCAAAAATACAAGCGGGAAGCACCCCTCAGGCTGCTTCCCGCTCTTTTTTGTTCAGACACGGCGATTGGGACAACATCTTAAAAACCAATGACCGTTCACCCGAGTCTTATTTCACCCGCCCTTCCTTCCAGGCCTGGAGCAACTGGTCGTAATCCACCGTCTCTCCTTGGGGTTTTTCATTGTCCAGTTTGGCTTTGGGCGACCCGGGCTGGCTCAGCCAGTAGGCTTCATCCTTTTCGGGATTCAGTTTGGGACCGCATTCGCCCTGGGTCTTGGAACGGGCGATGCGCTCCAGCACGCGATCCATCTCTTTGGCCAGGTTGTCCATGGCCGTATCCACGGTCACTTCACCGGAAACCGCCTCACCGATATTCTGCCACCACAACTGGGCCAGTTTCGGATAATCCGGCACATTGACGCCGGTCGGGGTCCAGGCCACGCGGGCCGGGCTGCGGTAGAATTCCACCAGGCCACCCAGTTTGGGCGCGCGCTCGGTGAAGGACGCATGGTTGATGTCGCTGTCGCGGATGGGGGTCAACCCCACATGGGCCTTTTTGAGCGACGTGGTCTTGGCCACACAGAACTGGGCAAACAACCAGGCCGCCTTGCGGCGTTCCAGGGGCGTGCTCTTCATGAAGGTCCAGGAACCGCAATCCTGGTAGCCAAGCTTCATGCCCTCTTCCCAGTAGGGCCCGTGGGGTGACGGGGCCATGCGCCATTTGGGTGTGCCGTCTTCATTCACGGTGGGTCCGGGTTCGACCATGCTGGGAAGGAAGGCGGTGTACCAGAAGATCTGCTGGGCTACACTTCCGTTGGCCAGAAAGGGCAGATAGGTGTAGAAATCCATCCCCAAACTGCCGGGAGGCGCGTATTTTCTGAGCCAGTCCATATACTTTTGAAGGGCATACTTGGCCGCAGGGCCATTGGCGGCGCCACCGCGGGCCACGGTTGCCCCCACCGCCTGACATCCCTCCATACGGATACCCCATTCATCCACCGGCTTGCCGTTGGGAATCCCTTTGTCCCCGGCACCGGCCATGGAAAGCCAGGCGTCGGTAAAACGCCAGCCCAGATCCGGCGCCTTTTTGCCGTAGTCGTTGTGGCCGAACACGGCCTTGCCGTCGATTTCACGGACATGCTCCGTGAAAAACTCGGCGATATCCTCGTAAGCCGACCAGTTGACCGGAACGCCCAGCTCATAGCCGTAGATTTTCTTGAACTGTTGTTTGAAATCGTCCCGCTTGAACCAGTCGTAACGGAACCAGTAGAGGTTGGCGAACTGTTGATCCGGCAGCTGGTAGAGCTTGCCGTCGGGTCCGGTGGTGAATGACTTGCCCATGAAATCGTCCACATCCAGGGTCGGCAGGGTCACGTCCTTGCCTTCCCCGGTCATGAAATCGGACAGGGGCACCACATAGCCATAGCGGGCGTGGGTGCCGATCAAATCGGAGTCGTTGATCCAGGCATCGTAGATGTTCTGGCCCGACGCCCACTGGGTCTGGAGCTTTTCGATGACGTCCCCCTCCTGGATGAGGTCGAACGACACCTTGATGCCGGTGATTTCCTCGAACGCCGTGGCCAGGGTCTTGGCCTCGTACTCATGGGTGGGAATGGTTTCGGAAACGACCTTGATGTTCATGCCCTGAAAGGGCTTGGAAGCCTTGATGAACCATTCCATCTCTTTCATTTGTTCGTCTTTGGACAGGGTCGACGGTTGGAACTCCGTGTCAACCCATTTCTTGGCGGCCGCCATATCCGCCACGGCCGGTCCGGCCGCCAGGGCAAACATGATCGCCAAAGCAACGCTCAGAAACATGGTCTTTTTCACTTTCATGGGGGGATCCTCCTTTTAGCCTTCAAGGGTAGGATGGGGCTGTGGGACGGCATCGCGGGCGCGAAGGCCTTACTCGCCGAACGATAGTGAACACGTCCTCGTTTTCGAAGCGGGGTGGAACGTTGTGAATCATGGGTGATTGCCAAACCGCTGAAATGCCTGCGGCCTTTTTATCCCCAGCGCATAATGATGACGAGCCAAACCGCTGAAATGGGAAGGGCAAACCACAAATTTAAATCCGTCAGTCCCAGCCAGGCCAGATGAATATAGGCGGCGCCCAATAAACCGATGAAAAACCGCGTTCCGCGCGTGGTCGGAATCCTCAGGAATCCGCGCCGCTCGACCGTCGGGGACACCAACTCCCAGACGAGCATGCCCGTGAGCATGAGCGCAATCGTGATGAAGAAAATTGCCGTCGGGACGGTCCAGTACATCCATTCGAAACTCATGCTGATTTCCCCTTAGACGCGGCCCAATGCAAACCCCTTGGCAAGGTGGTTGCGCACGAACCAGATGACCAGGGCGCCCGGAACGATGGTGAGAATACCATTGGCCGCCAGGAGGCCCCAATCCAGACCGGTAGCGCTGATGGTGCGGGTCATGGTGGCGACAATCGGCTTGGCCTCGGTGACCGTCAGCGTGCGGGCAAACAACAGCTCCACCCAACTGAACATGAAGCAGAAAAACGCCGTCACACCCACGCCCGCCCGAATCAGCGGAATGAAAAGCGTAAAGAAAAAACGGGGGAAGCTGTAGCCGTCAATAAAGGCGGTTTCGTCGATCTCTTTGGGAATGCCGGACATGAAGCCTTCCAGGATCCACACCGCCAGGGGCACATTAAAAAGGCAATGCGCCAGGGCCACCGCAATGTGGGTATCGATCAGGTTCACGGTGGAGTAGAGCTGGAAATAGGGCAGCAGGAAAACCGCCGGCGGTGCCATGCGGTTGGTCAGCAGCCAGAAAAACATCTGGCCGTCACCCAGAAATTTATACCGCGAAAAAGCGTAGGCCGCGGGCAGCGCAAACGCCAATGACATGATCGTATTCATGCTGACATAGATCATGGCGTTGATATAACCCGAGTACCAGGTCTCATCGGTGAAGATCTTGATATAGTTTTCAAGGGTGATGTGGGATGGGTAGAGCGAAAATGTGCTCAAAATATCGGCATTGCTGCGCAGCGACATGTTGAGCATCCAGTAGATTGGCAACGCCAGCAATAGAAAATAGAAGAGTAAGGCGAAAGTTCGCTTTTGGACCTTCATGATATCTTTTCTCCTTTGCCGACATTCAGGAGTACCTGGTAGAAAATAAAGCAGAACAGGAGGACGATCAGAAAATAAATCAGGGAAAAGGCCGCCGCGGGCCCGAGGTCAAACTGGCCGGTGGCAAGCTTGACCAGATAGATGGATAAAAAGGTGGTCGAGTTGCCCGGCCCCCCGCCGGTCAGCGCAAAGGGTTCGGCGTAGATCAGAAAGCTGTCCATCCACCTGAGTAACACGGCAATGGTAAGGACACCGCGCATCTTGGGCAGCTGGATATAACAAAAGACCGCCCAGGACGAGGCGCCGTCAATTTTGGCGGCCTGGTAATAGGCCTCCGGAATGGCGCGCAGACCGGCGTAGCACAGCAGGGCCACTAGCGGTGTCCAGTGCCATACCTCCATGGCCATCAGGGTGACCCAGGCGTAAGCCGGGCGGGCGGTATGGTCAAAGGGTATGTCGAGAAGATCCAGACTGTTGATGCCGACGCCGAACAAACCGATATCCGGCCGGGTAAAGATGATCCAGATGGTGCCGATCACATTCCAGGGGATCAGCAGGGGGATGGCCAGGGTTACCAGACTGGCGGAGGCACTCCAGCCCTTTTTGGGCATGGCCAGGGCAATGAGGATGCCCAGGGGAATTTCAATCAGCAGGACTAAGCCTGAAAATATAAATTGACGCCCCAAGGCATCGTGCAGGCGCTTGTCGGTCAACATTTCCTTGAACCACTCCGTTCCCACGAAGACGGCGTTGCCCGGGCCGAAGATGTCCTGGAGGGAATAGTTTACCACGGTCATCAGCGGAATGATCGCGCTGAACGCCACGACGACAAAAACCGGCAGCACCAGCAACCATGCCTTGTTGTCCGCCCATTTTTCCATGGGTCCTCCCTTTATATAACCAGCCGTTCGTCGGCAAACAGTTTGGTCCGCAGCGGCGGGAACCTCAACCAGGCCTGTCTTTCCGGCACAGGATGTCCCTCGGGCACCCGGGCGCGTAAGGTGTGACCATTGAGCGTCGTACTCAGTATTTTGAAGCTGCCCTGGTCTTCCACCGCTTCGATCGTTACCGGCACCCCATCATTGACGGCCGCAGCGTGTACTTCGATGTGCATGGGGCGGATGCCCAGCTCCAAGGCCCCCGCTGCCTTGGCCCCGAGGGCGGCTGTTTCCTCCGCCAGGGGAATGGTGATCCCGTCCACCCGGGCGTTTTGGCCCTCAAGGGTGCAGGGCAGAAAATTCATACCGGGGCTGCCGATAAAATATCCGACAAACTTATGCCGTGGATTTTCGAAAAGGTCTTCCGGTGTACCGATCTGAACGATTTCTCCCTCGTACATGAGAATCACCTGATCCGCGAAGGTCAGCGCTTCCACCTGGTCGTGGGTGACATAGATCAGCGTCAGTTTCAGCTGTTCGTGGATCTCCTTGAGTTTCCGTCGGAGCTGCCATTTCAGGTGGGGATCGATGACGGTCAGCGGTTCATCGAAGAGCACAGCCGCCACATCGCTTCGCACCAAGCCGCGCCCAAGGGATATTTTCTGCTTGGCATCGGCACTCAAGCCCGCGGCTTTTTTATTCAGATCCTGGGTCAGGTCGAGGATTTCGGCCACCTCCTTCACGCGCCGGATGGTGTCCGCCCGGTTGAAACCCCGGTTTTTCAAAGGAAAGGCCAGATTGTCGAACACGCTCATGGTGTCGTAAAGCACCGGGAATTGAAATACCTGGGCGATATTGCGCTTCTCCGGGGGCAAGGCGGTCACGTCCGTGCCGTCGTAGAGCACCCGACCCCGGCTGGGTTGCAGCAGCCCGGAAATCACGTTGAGCAGGGTGGTCTTGCCGCAGCCCGACGGTCCCAGCAAGGCATAGGCCCCACCGTCCTCCCACAGGGTATTAATCTCCTTGAGGGCGTAATCCGACGGTTCCCGGGGATTCGGGTAGTATGAGTGGGCGATCTGATCGAATTCGATACGCGCCATGCCATTCTCCTGGCTATTGCTGTTCGGCAACCCCAGCGGCCGGTGGCGCCGCCACAAGCCGGCCGGCCGTGTCGTATACAAAAAGGTGCTTGGGGTTCAGAAACACGGAAATCGGGGCGCCCATGGCAAAGGGGTGCACCCCCTCCTGTTGCACCACGAAGGCGCTTTTCCCGTGATGGACGTAAACAAAGGTTTCCGAACCATTGATTTCCGCCAACTCCACCTTGCCGGAAATGGCGACGTCCCCCTCTCCCTGGCTGGAAAGCCACAGGTGGTTGGATCGGAAGGCAAAGCGATACGCGCCGTCGGCCAGGCCGGCCAGGTGGCCGGTCAGTGGGATCGGAATATTGTCGCCCATGGCCGCCCTGCCATCGGTGACCGTGCTGTCCAGGGCATTGATGGGCGGATCGCTGAAAACCTCTGCTGCTCTCAGGGTTTCAGGCCGCTGATAGACCGCAGCGGTGGCCCCGGTCTGCAGCACCCGTCCCTCGTCGAGAACCACGACCTTCCCACCCAGCATCAGGGCTTCGGAGGGCTCGGTGGTGGTGTAGACAACGATGGCGGAGCGTTTCCGGAAAATATCCTGGAGTTCCACCCGCAGTTCTTCCCGCAGTTTGTAATCCAGATTGACCAGGGGCTCGTCCAGCAGGAGCAGCTTGGCATCCTTGACCAGCGCCCGGGCAATGGCCGTGCGCTGCTGCTGCCCACCGGAGAGCTCGGCCGGCAATCGATCCAGCAACTCCTCGAGATGCAGAATCTCGGCGGTTTCGCGGACCCGGCGATCGATGTCGCGTTTTTTCAGCCCGCTGCGGCGCAACGGCGAGGCAATGTTGTTGTAAACGGTGAGGGACGGATAATTGATGAACTGCTGATACACCATGGCAATGCCGCGCTTGCGGACCGAAACGCCGGTGACATCCACACCGTCCATCAGCACCTTACCCCGGGAGGGGCGGTCCAGACCGGCCATGATACGTAACAAAGAGGTTTTACCGGCCAGGGTGCGGCCTAAGAACACATTGCGGGATCCCGTTTCAAATTCGAGATCGATCCCTTTCAGATGGGTTTCGCCGCCGACGATTTTATCGACATTTCGAAGCGCCAGACTCATGAACCCCCCGTTGGCATTCTCAGGTTTTCAGCCTTCCGGCTTAAAAGCGCCATGCAAAGGTAGGTCTGTTCTGTAATGATATCATGCTCAATTAACACAGCCGTATAATCTTCGCAAGTGAAAATATACTTTCGTTTTTATCCTATTTTTTCCCCTTGAGGCCAGCATCCTCTCCCTGATCGGCGTTGGCCACGTGCAGTTCGACATCCCCGGCGTTCATGGCCTCGACCAGCGCTTCCGTAGGCTGGCGGTCGGTAAACAGGGCGTCGATCTCATCGATGCTGCCCAGCCGGACCATGGCGTTGCGTCCGAATTTGGTATGGTCGGCCGCCAGAAACACCTTGCGCGAATTATCGATGATGGCCCGGGCCGCTCGGACTTCGCGATAGTCGAAATCGAGGAGCGTCCCATCCAAATCAATGCCGCTGATACCGATGATACCGAAGTCCACCCGGAACTGCTGGATAAAATCGATGGTCAAGGGCCCCACAATGCCGCCGTCCCGGGGCCGCACCAGGCCGCCGGCCACGATGATTTCAAAATGGTCGTTGCCCGCCAAGATCGAGGCCACGTTCAGGCTGTTGGTGATGACCCGCAGCCGCTCGTGGCCGCAGAGCAGTTTGGCAATTTCCTCGGTGGTCGTGCCAATATTGATAAAAAGCGATGCATGATCCGGTATGCAGGCCGCCACCATCCGCGCGATCTGTTCTTTTTCCTTAAGGCACAGCACCTTACGCTGGGTGTAGGCGACATTCTCGGTACTGGGGGGCAGGCCTGCGCCGCCATGATAGCGGTGAATGAGGCCTTCACGACTCAGGATATTGATATCGCGGCGGATGGTCTGGGGCGTGACGTCGAATTGCGCCGCCAGGTGTTCAATCGTGATAAACCCTTTGGATCGCACCAGATTCTGGATTTTGATGTGCCGGTCCCGCACCGGGGCGGATTTACCATTTATCGGCGGACTGCCGACAGACGGGCTGACTGGAAAATTGACCTTGCCGTGATTCTTGGAGGGAGAAGCCATCGCCGTTACGCTTTCTATGGCGGAATTACACAATAAAAATTCGTATTAGAAAAAAAATGACTAAAAATGTAAATAAAAGAAAATTTGCGTGACAAACTGCGGCTGTTCTGTTAGCGATTACGGTGAAAAAAGGATTTTTATACCGAATATAAGGAATAGACAGGCCGTAGCATGGCCCTTTGATTTTCGCAAGAGAAAAAAATGTCTGTTCGAAACGCTAATCTGAAAAGATCCGATTACATTCACCGATCAATTGAGGACCGTTTTGGAAACTCAGGTACTGATCATCGGAGGTGGCGTCACGGGCACCGGCCTGGTGCGGGATCTGGCCCTGCGCGGGGTTGACTGCATCCTGGTCGAAAAACAGGATCTCAATGCCGGTGCCTCGGGCGGCAATCACGGCCTGCTGCACAGCGGGGCCCGCTATATCGCATCCGACCCGGCGGCGGCCGCCGAATGCCACCGGGAAAACCTGCTGCTGAAAAAACTGGCGCCCCACTGCATCGAAGACACCGGTGGACTTTTCGTCGCTGTGGCGGGTGACGACGAAGCGTACATCGCCGATTTTCCCCAGATGTGCAGCGCCTGCGGGATTCCCGCCCGGCCACTGACGCCGACCGAAGCCCGCGAGAGGGAACCGGCCCTCTCGGACCGCATCATCGCGGCCTATGCCGTGGACGATGCGGCCATCGACCCCTTCAAGCTGTCGCTGGACAACATGGCGGCCGGCTTGCAGCGCGGCAGCCAACTCCTGCGCTTTTCACAGGTCACCGGCTTCGAAACCCATGCCGGGCGCATCCGGTCGGTTCAGCTGAGAAACACACTTACCGGGCGGGAAACGCATGTCCGGGCCGATGTCGTGGTAAACGCCTCTGGCGCCTGGGCCGGCCAAGTGGCCGCCCTGGCCGGCATCGATATCCGTATCCGCTATTCCAAGGGCAGCCTGCTCGTCACCCATCACCGTATCGGACAGCGGGTCATCAATCGGCTGCGCAAGGCGACCGACGGCGACATCCTGGTTCCCGGCGGTACGGTGTCCATATTGGGGACGACTTCCGAGCGCTGCGTCTCGCCGGATGTGATTTATCCGGAAATCCACGAGGTCGACCATATCATCGACGAGGGGTCCGCCATGCTTCCCGTCCTCGCGAACACCCGCTATATCCGGGCCTACTGCGGTGTACGGCCGCTGATCAGCAGTGACGATGAAGAGGGCGACGACCGCAGTGTAAGCCGCGGGTTTGCCCTGATCGACCATGCCGAAAGCACCCCCGGCCTCGACAATTTCATTACCATCTCGGGCGGCAAACTCACCACCTTTCGTCTGATGGCGGAAAAAACAGCCGACCAGGTTTGCCGGCGCCTGGGGCTGTGCCAGCCCTGCCGGACCCATATGGATCCGCTGCCGCAAACCGGGGATGCCCGCTGGACCGAACCGGGGCTGACCCCCAGCCTGTGGATCCGTCAAAACGATCCCCGGGACATGCTGCTCTGCGAATGTGAAATGGTGCCCCAGAGCGTTGTCGACCAGCTCGTCGCATCGATTCGCAAACAGGGCGGAGACCCCAGCCTCAACGCCATCGGGCTGCGCAGCCGTATCGGTAAAGGCCCCTGCCAGGGAACGTTCTGCAGTCAGCGCCTGGCCGCCTATCTGTATGACCGCGGTGAGTTAGAGCAGGATCAGGGCCTGCGCGAACTGAGGTCTTTCATGGAAAAACGCTGGCGGGGCCAGCAGCCACTGCTGTGGGATATTTCCCTGGCCCAGGCCGAACTACTGGAGGCCATGCACAGCGGCGTGTTCGGCTTGGAACAGCTCGACAAAACCCAAGGATAGCCTTTTCACGTTATGACAACCCCCTTCATGGCGATCACATGAAAACCGTTTGCCCCGAAATTGAATGCGATCTGCTGGTCATCGGGACCGGCATGGCGGGCATGGCCGCCGCACTCTTTGCCGCCCAGCGCGGCATTGACACGGTCCAGGTGGGCATGACCGGAGAGCTCAACTTTGCCAGCGGTCTCTTGGATCTCCTGGGTATGCACCCGGTGGCCAAAGCGCAAATCTGGTCCGACCCCTGGGAAGGCATTGCGCAGCTGATCCATGATCAGCCCGATCATCCCTATGCGCGCATTGGCGTGGACACCATCCGGGCCGCCATGGAGACCTTCATCGGTTTTTTAAATACGGCCGCCTTGCCATACCGCTGCCACGCCCATCAAAACGCCCAGGTGATCACACCCGTGGGGACCCTTAAAACCACCTACGCGCGGCCGGAAAGCATGGCGTGGATCGACCGCGCCCTGGCCAATCGGCCCCCCTGTCTGCTGGTTGATTTTCCGGGGCTCAGGGGGTTCAGTGCCCATCAGATCAAGGCCGTGCTGCACGAGCGCTGGCCTGATTTGCGCACGGCACGCCTGCCTTTTCCGGGCCTCACCGGCGAACTGCAGACCGAACGCATGGCGCGTCGCCTGGAAACCCCGGTGGCCCGGGCCCAACTGGCGGATGCGATTCGCCCGCAACTTGGCGATGCCCGGGGAGTGGGTCTGCCGGCCGTTTTGGGCATTGCCCGCACCCAACTGGTGTTTACCGAACTCCAGCAGGCACTTGACGTACCTGTTTTCGAAATCCCCACCATGCTGCCGGCTGTCACGGGGTTGCGGCTGCGGGAATGTTTCGAACGGCAACTGCCTCAAATGGGTGTGCGCGCCCGTTATCAGCAAAAAATCCTTCCCACACCGTCCCTTGCCGGTGATTGCTTCATTTTAAAGGCGGGCGGTGAACTCCCTGAGGTGCAGGTGCGGGCGCGGGCGATTGTACTTGCCAGCGGCCGCTTTTTTGGGCAGGGACTGCATGCCGACCGGCATGCCATCCGGGAAACCATCTTCAACCTGCCAGTCCACCAGCCGGCCGACCGCAGCCAGTGGCACCGTAAAGAACTGTTTCATGACGAAGGCCATCCGATCCATCAGGCCGGTCTGTGCATTGACACTCAATTTCGACCCGTCGATGCGCAGGGACGCTGCGTTTATCCCAACCTGTTTGCTGCCGGTTCCATTCTGGCGCACCAGGACTGGATTCGACAAAAGTGCGGCAGCGGCCTGGCCATCGCCAGCGCCTATGCCGCCGTGCAAGCCTGCCAGGCCGTATTGGGACAAACCCCGCAGGCCGCTACCGCATGACGATGGCATCCATGATCCATGACATTCGGCCCCTTGAGACCCACCCATTAAGGACGTTTGCGTGCTGACATCCAACGTGGCCACCATCGCTCTGGGCATCTGTCTGGCTGGCACTGCGTGGCGCATCAGCCGATGGTTCCGGAGTGACATCGGATCGGAAAGCGACGGTCTTTCGACCGGCCGGCGGCTGGCCGCTTACGGTCGTGCTCTGCCGCGCATCCTGGCCCACCCCCGCTTTTGGCCAAGAACGCGGATTTTCCTCTGGGAAATCGTGCTTCAAGGTCATCTTCTTCAGCAGAACCGGCTGCGCTGGGCCATGCATATGGCCATGTGCTACGGGGTTTTGCTGCTGGTGCTCCTGCATGCGCTGGACGATTGGACAGCACCTGTTTTTTTTGCCGACTATTACCCGACGCTCAACCCATTCCGCTGGCTGCGCAATTTTTTTGCTTTTCTGGTTTTGGCCGGTGTCCTGGGAACCGCTATCCGGCATCGAACGCATACCCGCTTTAAACGCATCCGATCCAATGCCGACCGGCTGATTCTGCTGTTGTTAGCGGTCATCATCGTCAGCGGTATTCTGCTGGAGAGTTCCCAGATCCTATCCGTTTCCGTTTTTGAGGAAATGGTGGAGGATTATATGGGCGACGATGATCCTGACGAGGTGGCGGCCCTGCGGCACTATTGGGCCACCGAAATGGGTGCCGCCCTGCCGGTCAGGGCCGATGAACGCATGGATGACGGGGCAGCGGGACAAATGGCCCACGAGGCCTACTGCGCCTCCTGCCATTCCCGGCCCCAGACGGCGTTTTTATCCTATCCGATTTCGCGTTTGTTGAAGCCCGTCGCAGGGATGATGGACGCCTTGCGTATCGACAACTGGCTGTGGACCCTACACTATCTGGCCAGCTGTCTGGCACTGGCCTGCCTGCCGTTCAGCAAATTTTTCCATCTGCTGGCCACACCGGTCAACCTGCTGGCCCGGGCCGCAGGGCCTGTCAGTGATGGCCCCCGGACTTTGCGTGCGGCTCGCAGAGCGCTGGGGTTGGATGCTTGCACCCATTGCGGCGTTTGCACCGAACACTGTTCGGTGGCCCCCTTTTTTCAGGTGATACCCAACCCGAGCATCCTCCCCTCCGAAAAACTTTTGGGCGTCAAGCGCCTGGCAGCGACCCGCGCACCGGACGTTGAAATGGCGCTGCTGGCCGAAGGCAGCTTTACCTGCACCTTGTGCGGTCGCTGCACCCGGTGGTGCCCATCCGGGATCGATTTGCAGGACCTGTGGCAGGCCTCCCGACGGGATTTGATCCAACAAGGCTTTCCGCCGTTCTATGAGCAGGATGCTGCCACTGCGTCTTCCGTGCCCCGCGCATCCGCATCAACGCTTCCTGGCCACCCGCCCCTATCGCTGGGGTTGACGGACCGCCCCGAAACGTTCTGGGCCTGCGTCCAGTGCACCACCTGCACCAGCGTCTGCCCGGTGGTGGCCGCCAGTGACGATCCCCGCCGGGATCTCGATCTGACCCCGCAGCAGATCATGAACCTGATGCGCCTGCAGCTCAAAGAAAAGGCCTTTGGCTGTCGGATGCTGTGGGATTGCGTAACCTGCTACCAATGCCAGGAGCACTGCCCCCAGAATGTCAAAGTGGCGGATGTGCTCTATGAACTGCGCAACGAAGCCTGTCGGCGGGCGATGCTCTCGCCGCAGGCCATCGCTGCTGAATCTTCGTAAACGGCAACAAGGCCAACGGCAGACAACACCATGGCGCCAAACACCTATCTTTATTTTCCGGGCTGCAAGATCACCCCCTTCCTGCCCCAATACGATACCGCGACACGGGCGGTGCTCAGTGCACTCGATGTCCGCCTGGACCATACCGAACTGAACTGCTGCGGCTACCCGATGCGCCATCAGAATTTAGCCGCCTCGGTTCTGGCCGCTGCCCGCAACCTGGCCATTGCCGATCGGGAAGGGATGCCCCTGCTGACACCCTGCCAGTGCTGCTATGGCCAGCTGAAGCAAGCCGCTTACTGGCTGGGTGAAAACGCCGCCCTGCGCGACTTCGTCAATGGTCAGCTGAAGGCCGAGGGGCTTCTGTGGCACCGGGACATACCGGTGCGCCACCTGCTTTCGGTTCTGGCCGAGGATATCGGGCTTGCCGCGATCCGGGCCAGGGTGAGCCGGCCCCTGAAGGGGCTCCAGGTCGCCGCCCACTATGGCTGCCACGCCCTGCGGCCGGGCCATGTGGTGCAGCTGGACAACCCGCTGGCCCCCACGATTTTCGAAAACCTTATCACCGCGATCGGGGCCACCGCTGTGGAGTGGCCGCTGCGGCTGGAATGCTGCGGCAACCCCATATGGGAAAAAAACCCGACCTTGTCCTTGAAGCTGATGGCACGCAAACGGGAAGATGCCCACGCCGCCGGAGCACAGGTGCTGGCCACCGCCTGCACCTATTGCCAGCTCCAGTTTGACACCGTTCGCGATGCGCATCCCACCGAAACCGAATCCCTGCCGGCGCGGCTTTACTCCCAGCTGCTGGGGCTTGCCTTGGGTCTACCGCATGACAGCCTGGGGCTTGCAGGGAGCGAGGCGGTTTAACGTGCGGGCCGGTCCTATTGCCGGCGGTTTCCACGAGCGCCGTTGCTTGCTTTTTCTAGGGTTCTATGCACCAATGAAGCCTATCGCTACACACGAACAAGGCCATCGATAACCATCATGGCTGCATCGCTGCAACTTCACAAGAAAGGAGAGCCGCCATGGGCAGTTACATCGGCGCGGTTGACCTGGGGACCACGAGCAATCGTTTCATTATCTTCGATCAAAAAGGGCGCATTGTCGGCCTGGATCAGAAGGAACATGAACAGATTTTTCCCAAGCCCGGCTGGGTGGAACACGACCCCATGGAAATCTGGCGGAACACCCAGGCGGTGATCCGGGGGGCACTCGGCAAAAGCGGCATCAAAAGCAGCGATCTGGCCGCCATCGGGATCACCAACCAGCGCGAAACCGCTGTTGTATGGGACAAACACACCGGACGCCCTTTCTATAACGCCATCGTGTGGCAGTGCACCCGCACCGACACCATCTGCAACGATCTCATAGCGGAAGGCGGGCAGGATCGGTTCCGGGAACAGACCGGGCTCCCCATCGCAACCTATTTCTCAGGCCCCAAAATCAAGTGGATCCTGGACAACGTGCCGGAGGCCCGCAGGGCGGCGGATAAGGGGGATGCCCTTTTCGGCACCATCGAAACCTGGATGATCTGGTGGCTGACCGGCGGCCCGCACCGGGGCGCGCATGTCACCGACGTCACCAACGCCAGCCGGACCCTGATGATGAACCTGAAAACGCTGGCATGGGACGCCGATATCCTGAAGACCCTCGGCATTCCACCGCAAATGCTGCCGCGCATCGTGCCGTCCGTGGACCGCGAAACCTGGGGGCATACCCTTCTGGACGGCCCCTTGAAAGCCACCGTGCCGGTTTGCGGCGCCCTGGGGGATCAGCAGGCGGCCCTGGTGGGTCAGACCTGCTTCGCCGTAGGGGAAGCCAAAAACACCTATGGCACTGGATGCTTCCTGCTGTTGAACACCGGCCACGAACCGGTGGCGTCCCGCCACGGCTTGCTGACGACACTGGGCTATCAAGTCAGCGGCGAGAAACCCGTTTACTGCCTGGAAGGTTCCATCGCCATTGCCGGAGCGCTGGTGCAGTGGTTTCGCGACAACCTGAATCTGATCGAGCAGGCCCCGGAGATCGAGCAGCTGGCGCTTTCGGTGGCGGACAACGGCGGCGCCTATATCGTGCCGGCTTTCTCCGGGCTTTTCGCGCCCTATTGGCGTTCGGACGCCCGCGGGGCCATCGTAGGCCTGACGCGGTTCGTCAACAAGGGACACCTGGCCCGCGCCGTCCTGGAGGCCAACGCCTTTCAGACCCGCGACATCGTGGAAGCCATGAACAAGGATTCAGGGGTCGATCTGACCCGCCTCAAGGTGGACGGCGGCATGGTGGGCAACAACCTGCTGATGCAGTTCCAGTCCGATATTCTGGATGTGCCCGTCATCCGACCCGTGGTGACGGAAACCACGGCCTTGGGGGCGGCCTATGCCGCCGGCATGGCCGTGGGGTACTGGGCCAGTATGGACGACCTGCGCCAAAACTGGTCCGTGGACCAGACCTGGGAGCCAAGCATGGCGGCGGAAGAGCGGGAAAAGGCTTACCGGCGCTGGAAAAAAGCCGTGGAGCGCACCTTCGACTGGGTTTGAGACAAAGCGGTGCAACATAAAACGCCGCTGCTGGGAACCAGCGGCGGCGTGGGGCTTGCGTGGGTAAAACCGAGACTAGCTGGGTGGATTTGGCGATTTCAGCTTAAAATCACCGATCTTATAAAGGATGAACTTGAGCCAGCTCATCCCGAAATTCAACAATTCAATTTCATCCGCTTTGATTTTTTCCTGGGTCGCCACATCGATATCATACCGCTCCAGGAACGAACTGCTGAAAACAAACTCCCGAAACTTGTCAATGTTGTAGCTGGCCAGAAAAAACATCTGCTTGCTCTGTTCCGTCAACTTGATATTGGCCGGGAATGAGCGTTTGCGCACCACCAGGTCGGTCCACTCGGCGTTGATATCGTCGTGGCGATCCACGCCCTGATCCTTGCGCCATTCCGCCACGGTCCACTCCTTATCTTCCTCGAACCCCCGGCAGTGGGCCTCATCCACGAAGAAGTAGAAGCCCTCATCGTCCGCGCCTTCTTTGTGGGTCAGGGCGGCCACACCCAGCGGGTAGTAGCGGCACGTCGTGGGACGATCCTGATAAACGATACAGCCGTCGTCCCGCACGAAGGGGCAGGATTTCTGTTCGTCGTCCAGCAGTTTCAGGGTGACTACCGGCAGGTCGGTTTTTTCCATGATATGGGGTTCGGTATAGATGGCCAGGAATTCTTCCGATGACAATCCCAGCCGGTTTTTCAGCAGGATGACATCGTAGGGCGTCAGAATGATATTGATTCCCCGGCAGCACTGGGTAAAACAGGACACGCCGGGATGGCATTTGAATTTAAAGTGATTTTTGAGGCCCACCCGCATCGGGGCGATTCGGGCCATGTTATCCTGATCCGTCATAGTGTCTGATTGTCCTCCACCACGTCGTGGCTGTTCATGTGTTTGGCAATACCCTTTAATTTCAAGGGCCGCTAGGCAAGCCCCTCCATAACGGAGTTGCCGGGGGAAGTCAAACCTGGCGCCGACACGTGAACCTGTCGTTCACGTGCCAGGGACACCCTGACACAACTTAATGCTTGATTTAAGCCCTCAACATGTTATGAATTTTTCTTTCGGAATGAAATAAGCGATTAGTATCCTTTGGAATTTGGGGTCATGACGACCACATTGGACCGCTGGCCCCGACCTTTTGCCAATCCGCACCGGATAGCGTCTAATCGTCATCCGGACCACCTGTCGAAACGATTCAAGGAGGCCGTTATGGATATCACCATCACCAAAGCCGAATCTCTAAAAACCAAGCCGGAAGCCGACCGTCTGGGATTCGGCACGCTTTTTACGGATCATATGTTCAATATGGATTATGATCCGGACCGCGGGTGGCACAGCCCCCGTATTGAACCCTACGGCCCGATCGCGATGGAGCCCTCCACCATGGTGCTGCATTACGGCCAGGGCGTTTTCGAGGGGCTCAAAGCCTACCGGACGGCCGGTGGCGGCATCCAGCTCTTTCGACCCCAGGAAAACCTCAAACGCTTGAACAACTCCTGCCGGATGCTGTGCATCCCCGAATTCGACGAGGGCTTTCTTCTGCAGGCGCTGAAAAAACTGCTGCAGATTGAAAAAGAATGGGTTCCGAACGCCCCCGAGACCTCCCTCTACATCCGACCGACCATTGTCGCCATGGATCCTTATCTGGGGGTACGGGCGTCTCACACCTATCGGTTTTTCATCATTTTATCCCCCGTCGGCGCCTATTACCCGGAAGGCTTCAACCCCGTAAAAATCCAGGTCACGCGAAAACATGTGAGAGCGGTGCGCGGCGGTGTGGGGGAAGCCAAAACATTGGGCAATTACGCCGCCAGCCTGCTGGCGGGCGACAAGGCGCATCAGGCCGGCTATACCCAGGTCCTCTGGCTGGACGGGGTGGAATTGAAATACGTGGAAGAAGTGGGCTCCATGAATATTTTCTTCGTGATCGGCGATGAACTGGTAACCCCCGCGCTCAACGGCAGCATTTTACCCGGCATTACCCGGGACTCCGTGCTGGCCCTGGGCCGCAAATGGGGCCTCACGGTCTCCGAACGCCTGATCAGCATCGACGAAGTGGTAACCGCCCACGCGAGCGGCCAGCTCAAGGAAATATTCGGATCGGGCACCGCCGCCGTCATTTCGCCGGTAGGGGAATTGAATTACGACGGCCGCAGCTTCGCGATTGGCGGCAACCAGGTGGGTCCTCTGGCGCAAAAATTCTACAACGCCATCACGGAAATCCAATACGGCGCCGCAGACGATGCCATGGGATGGGTCGAGACGGTTTAGTCTTGCGATCTCAGACAGACGGTCTCCGATCGGTTGAAAATGGAAAGTCATGATTCAGGATGATAAACATGGACCAGCACCACATGGACCATTTTGACCATTTTAAAGAAAAGATGGCCGGGGCCGGGCTCGCTCCCCTGGTGATCGACACCTTTGGCGCCTACTATCGACAGGTGGTGGCCGGCCAAACCGGTATCATACCGGACGATGCCATCCGCCCGCCCCGCGAAGACGAAGTGGTCCCGGCGGAAGCCCTGGCGGCCTATGCGAATGCCGGCCGCGCCGCCCTGAAGCACGCGGTCCGCATTACCCTCAACGGCGGCCTGGGAACCAGCATGGGGTTGACCGAACCCAAATCCCTGCTCACCGTCAAAGACCAAAAATCCTTCCTGGAAATCATTTTAGGGCAGTCGGCCCGCTTGAACATCAAGCAGGTCTTCATGAACAGCTTCAGCACCCAGGCCGCCACGGAAGAGGCCCTGAGGACGATCGGGCCGGCCGATCCGCCCCTTATGTTCATCCAGAACCGGTTCCCGAAAATCCTGCAGGACAGTCTGATGCCGGCCTCCTGGCCGGCCAACCCCGAACTGGAATGGAACCCGCCCGGACATGGCGACGTCTACACGGCCATGGCCACGTCCGGAATATTGGATCGCCTGCTGGAAGCGGACATCCGCTACGCCCTGATCTGTAATTCAGACAATCTCGGCGCTACCATGGATGAATCGATTCTCGGCTATCTTGCCCGGCACGACGTGCCATTCCTGATGGAGGTGGCCCGGCGCACCCCTGCGGACGCCAAAGGCGGCCATCTGGCCGTCGACGGCAATAATAATTTTCTCCTGCGGGAGTCGGCCCAGTTCCCGACCGACAGCCAGGGCCAGGATATCGATACCTATTGTTTCTTCAACACCAACAACCTCTGGCTGAACTTGTCCGCACTGAAAGCGGTGATGGCGCGGGAAAAAACCCTGCGCCTGCCGCTGATTCTGAACCCCAAGACCGTCGATCCGCGGGATGCCGGCAGCCCGGCCGTTTACCAGGTGGAATCCGCCATGGGGGCTGCTATCGCCCTTTTTGACGGCGCCCGGGCGGTTCAGGTCCCGCGAACCCGTTTTTTTCCGGTTAAAACCTGCCACGATCTCCTGGTCGTTCGCTCGGACAGCTTTTTACTGAACGAAAACATGGTGCTGGAGCCCAACCCGGCCATGATACCTCCCGGACCGCATGTCGAACTGGATCCCCGGTTTTACAGCAACATCGACATGTTTGATGAGCGCTTCCCCCAGGGGGCGCCCTCACTGGTGCAATGCACGCGCCTCCGGCTGGAGGGCGACATCCGGTTTGAAGGCGGTGTTACCATCATCGGTGACGTCCGTGTGACCAACACCCGTGCCGAACAGGCGGTCATAAAAACAAACACCCTTGTCGCACAGGACTTGCGACTATAAATCCCGGACCTAATATTCCCCTGCGGCACCCGCTCACCACCCGATCCGGCGCTTGATCGAATCACGTTTGTCCGTTACACAGGCTTCTCCGGCCAGGATAACGGCCGCCCTTGTTGGCGGGCAGATAGAATCCTTTTGATGGGACAGGGACGATACCATTGAGAACACCATCCAAACAAAAAAACATCGGTTTCATTGCCACCCGCTTTGCCGGAACGGACGGGGTTAGCCTGGAGGCCGCCAAATGGGCGGAGGTTTTGCAGGAGGCCGGACACCGCTGCTTCTGGTTCGCCGGTGAACTGGACAAACCCGACGCCATCAGCGAACTGGTGCCGGAAGCGCATTTTCAAACCGATCGCAACCAGGACATCATGCAAGCCGTTTTCGGTCACAAAGCCCGTCCCCCGGCCATCACCGATGCGATACACGAATTGCGCCATTTCCTGCGCGGCCGCCTGCACGATTTTATCCGCCGCTTCTCCCTGGATATGCTGATCGTTCAGAATGCGCTGACGATCCCCATGCAGATCCCGCTAGGGCTGGCCCTTTCCGAGGTCATCGCCGAGACCTTGATTCCTACCATCGCCCACCACCACGATTTTTACTGGGAGCGGGTGCGCTTCTCCCTGAATGCCGTGGGCGACTATTTGCGCATGGCCTTCCCGCCCCGACTGAACAACATCGAGCACGTGGTAATCAATTCCACGGCCCAGGAAGAATTGGCCCATCGCAAGGGGCTGTCATCCATCATAATTCCCAACGTGTTGGACTTCGCCCACCCGCCCAATTCACACGTGGTGTGCAATAGCACCCTGCGCGACAGCATCGGTTTGGGGTGCGATGACATTATGATTCTCCAGCCCACCCGGGTGGTGCAACGCAAAGGCATCGAGCATGCCATTGAACTGGTCAAAGAGCTGCACGACCCGCGCTGCAAGCTCGTCATATCCCATGCGGCCGGGGATGAGGGCTTTGAGTATGTGGAATGGCTGAAAGAAGACGCTCACAAGATGAACGTGGATCTGCGCTTCCTGGAAGCCCCCGGCGCATCGCCGGCGCTACCGGATCATGATGTCTTCCGGCATCTTTCGCTTTGGGATGTTTACCCTCACGCCGACTTTATTACCTACCCCAGTTTGTATGAAGGCTTTGGCAATGCCTTTCTGGAGGCGATTTATTTTAAAAAGCCCCTACTGATCAACCGCTATGCCATCTTTGTCAAGGACATCGAGCCCCAGGGGTTCGACCTGGTCGTCATGGACGGTTATCTCACCAGCCGCAATGTGGCGGCCGTGCGGGACGTTTTGGATTCACCGGAACGGCGCCGTCAGATGGTAACCCATAACTACCAGGTCGCAGCCCGCCATTACTCCTATGGCATTCTGCGCGAACGATTGAGCAGCCTCATGGTGAACATATTTGGAATGGAACCATAAGATGGGCCGCCAGCGACCGAACCCCACACGCATTTGCACCTATTTCTGGATAGAGGCCCCATGACCATAACTCTCCAGCAAGATCCGTCCCCCGACCGGCGGCTTTTATTGAATCGGGGGGATACGGTGACCTTTACCCTCCACCTCTCCCGGCCATTGAAGGGCCAGGCCTGGCTGCGATCGAACATCGGCCATGTGGAAACCACGCGGCAGGAAATCATCCGTCAGGCGGAGAAAGACGAAACCCCCCTGGGCCGGGACTGGTACGATCTTGCCATGCCGGCGGTGGATGCGTCCACCTTTCGCCTTGTTGTGCCGCTGCATCAGGTGGGGCATTTCGAAGCCAAATGCTATTTCATGGAGGGCGGCCGCCAGACCCCGCTGTGGCCGGCGGGAGAGAATACCGTCATCAATGTGGCCCCGGCCGACAGCTGTGCGGCCAACATTATCTACAATGCTTTCGTAAGGCAGTTCGGCCCGAACAAGGACGGACAGGCCGGGCCGCAATGGGCCGACGACGCCATTGCCGAACTGGACCGCCAGCGGTTCACGGTCATCCCGCCCTCGGGAACCTTTCGCGACCTGATCGACCACCTTGATTTTATCATCGGAGAATTGGGCTGCACCATTCTGCAGTTGTTGCCGATTCATCCGACGCCCACCACCTACGCCCGCATGGGCCGCTTCGGCAGCCCCTATGCCGCCCTGAGTTTTCTGGATGTCGATCCCGCCCTGGCGCAATTTGACCCGACCGCCACCCCGCTGGAGCAATTCGGGGAACTGGTGGATGCCATCCACGCCCGCGGGGCCCGCATCTTTATGGATATTGCCATCAACCATACCGGCTGGGCGGCGCGCATGCACGGCATGCACCCGGAATGGCTGTCCCGGGACGACGGCGGGCGCATCGAAGTACCCGGGGCCTGGGGCGTCCAGTGGGAGGATCTGACACGGCTGGATTATTCCCATCGTGAACTTTGGCATTTCATGGCTGATATGTTCCTCACCTGGTGCCGCCGCGGGGTGGACGGCTTTCGCTGTGACGCCGGCTATATGATTCCGCAGCCGGCCTGGCGCTACATGATCGCCAAAGTACGCCAGCAATTTCCCGATACCATCTTCTTTCTGGAGGGGTTGGGTGGAAAAATCTCGGTCACCCGCGACCTGTTGAATCGGGCCGACTTCAACTGGGCCTATTCCGAACTGTTCCAAAACTATGACCGCGGTCAAATTGAAGCCTACCTGCCGCAAGCGTTCGATATATCGGGGAGCGATGGGCTGACGGTCAATTATGCCGAGACCCATGACAATCTCCGCCTGGCGGCACGGTCTCATCGCTGGGCGGCGATGCGGACCGCCCTTTGCGCGCTATTTGCTCCCCAGGGCGCATTTGGCTTTGCAAATGGCGTCGAATGGTTTGCCACCGAAAAAATCAATGTTCACGAATCGCCATCATTGAACTGGGGAGGAACGCCCAATCAGGTGGCGGCCATTCGCCGGATCACCGACCTGCTCAAACACCACCCCTGTTTTCATGATCGGGCCCGCTTGCAATGGGTCCCGGCCGGCGGGGGCAATGTGGCCATCTTACTGCGCCACCATCAGCCCAGTGACCAGCGCGTACTGGTGGTCGTGAACCTGGATGATCAGACCACCGTCACCGCCAGCTGGCCCGTCACCATCATGGGAAGGGAAGCCGCGGCCTTAAGGGATCTGCTGACGGACCGCCCTCTGACACCTGCTGTCCATGATGGCGGCATGCACTGCGATTTGCAAGCCGGTGAGGTGCTTTGTCTGGCGCCCGCCACGGCGGCCTTCGACGGGCCGGACGATTGTGACCTGCCTTGCGCCGCCGTCGTACCCCGGGTTGAACACCAGCGGCGCCGGGCCAAAGTGCTGGATTTAATAGCGCACTGGACGGGTGGTGCTTGCGATCAGTTGGACATCGACGCCCTGGCAGACCTGCTGGCCGACGACCCCCTGGCGCTCTGCCGCCACCTGCGGCCGTCCGCCGGCGAGCCCGGTGTCACCCGGTGGCAGTGGCCCCACGACCTCAAACGCCAGGTCATGATGCCCCCCGGGCATGTCTTGCTCGTAACGGCGCCCCATCCTTTTCGCGCCCATATCATTCTGGAAAACGTGGTGATTGGCGCGGAACCGTCGCTGGCCACCCGCAGCGGTCCGCATGTCGCGCTGTTCACCCTAAGCCAGGTGGCACCGTCAGCGGCGGCCGTCACGCTGGAACTTTTTCTTTACGCCCCCGGCGCGACCGAGCGATCCCGCACGGCCCTGCAAATTCTCAGGCCGCCGGAAAACATAAGGGTGCGCGCCCTGTGGTCGCGCCGGGGCATGCCGGACACGCCCCTAGTTTGGCTGGGCACCAACGGCCGCGGGGCCATGACGCACACCCCCATTCGATGGGGGACCCTTTACAGCCGCTACGATGCCCTGCTGGCCGCCAACCTGGATCCCGATGTGCCGGAAGACCGCTGGATCATGCTGACCCGAATGCGCGCCTGGGTGGTGTTCCAGGGGTACTCCCAGGAAATCCTCCACGACTGTCTGGAATCGTTTTATTACGACCACCAGGGCCAGGCCACATGGCGGTTTCACATCCCGACGGGGCAGGGGCAAGCCATCCATTTGAACATCGCGATGCGCATGCGACCGTCATCCAATACGGTTCAGATCATGTTCAGCCGGATGCCCGCGGAACAGGTGCCCAATAATGGCCTGCCGAATGACCAACCGGTCCGCCTGATTGTGCGCCCCGACATTGAAGACCGCAATTTCCACACCACCACCAAGGCCTTCTTGGGGCCGGAAAACCACTACCCGGCCTCGGTTCGGCCGGAGCCCGCGGGATTCACCTTCCAGCCGGACCCGCAACGGCGTTTGCGCTTGACCGCCTCGCGGGGCGACTACGTCCACGAGCCGGAATGGGCCTATATGGTGCACCGCCCACTGGAGGCCGAAAGGGGCCTGGAAGCGGATTCGGATCTCTTCAGTCCGGGCTATTTCACGACCCCGCTGGCCGGAGCCGAACAGCAGGTGATCACCGCCCGGGCCATTACCGGAAAGGACGCAACGGCCGACACGCCCGGCGATCCTCAACCGCCCTTGAAGCCCATCGATGCGCCTAAGGAATATATTTTACCAGATCTTGCCCTCCGGCAGGCCATGCTTCAGTTTATCGTGAAACGGGGGGATTTTGCCACCGTCATCGCCGGCTATCCCTGGTTTCTGGACTGGGGACGGGATACGCTCATTTTCTGCCGCGGCATGGTGGCCGCCGGCATGACCGATATGGTCGGGGAGATTGTGCAGCAGTTTGCCGCCTTTGAAGATGGCGGCACCTTGCCGAACATGATCCGTGGCAATGATGCCGGCAACCGGGACACGTCCGACGCTCCGTTATGGCTGTTTGTCGTCTGCCGGGACTTGCTCCGGGAAGGCCATGGCGATATTCTGGAGGTCATCTGCGGCCGGCGGCGCCTGCGGGAGGTCCTGTCGGACATGGGCGACGCCCTCTGCCGGGGCACCGCCAACGGCATCCGCATGGACCCGGATTCTGCCCTGCTCTACAGCCCATCCCACTTTACCTGGATGGACACGAACCACCCGGCCGGCACACCGCGCGAAGGGTATCCCATCGAGATCCAGGCCCTGTGGTTTGCCGCTCTGGATTTTCTGGCGGAAATCGGAAGCCCGGAGAAAACCGCGCACTGGCGGCAGCTGGCCGACCGGGTTGCGACATCCATCAATCATCTATACTTTATGGAAGAACTGGGGTATCTCTCGGATTGCCGGCACGGGCCGCCCGGACGCCCGGCGTCGGCCTGCCAGGCGGACGACGCCTTGCGGCCCAACCAGCTGTTTGCCGTCACATTGGGGGCCATCCATGACCGATCCCGCGCCAGGCAGATCGTTCAAGCCTGTGAAGCATTGATCGTACCGGGCGCCATTCGCAGTCTGGCGGATCGTCCTGTGCAGGTCCCATTGACTGTTCAGCACCAGGGACGTCTCTTGAACGACCCCCATAACCCCTACCAGGGGCATTACCAGGGAGACGAAGATACCTGGCGCAAGCCCGCCTACCATAACGGCACCGCCTGGGCATGGGTTTTCCCCTCTTTTTGTGAAGCACGGACCATGGTGTTCGGTGAGAGCGGCCGCGATACAGCGCGCGCCCTTTTGGCCACATCCCTGGACCACATGAATACCGGCTGCCTGGGACACATTCCGGAAATCGTGGATGGCGACCTTCCCCACCGACCGAGAGGGTGCGATGCCCAGGCATGGTCCGTGAGCGAGGTCTACCGGGTATGGAAAATGCTAACCCGACAAACGCTCATCGACGATAAGGCCTTTTCGGACTAGCATTTTCGGTTCGCGTTTGAACCGCGACCGACACCAACGCGCTTTGGTGGCGCAACAATAATTATTTGGAGACAGACGCATGCGAAACATTCAAACGTTTCAGGTTTTCCCCTTCTTACCCGAACCCCTGGCGTTTCTAGAAACACTCACCCGTAATCTGTGGTGGTGCTGGCAACGGGATGCCATCGAACTTTTTCGGCGCATTCATCCCGGTCTTTGGTATCAGTGCCAGGGCAACCCCATCCTCTTTTTCACGCGCATTCCCCAGGAGCGCCTGGAAGAACTGGCCAGCGATAAGGGCTTCATCGCCCACATGGCCCGGGTTCGCGATCATTTTGAAGCCCAGGTGTTGAGCCCGCGCGCCGAAGATGCGCCCTATACGCCCGACACGACCATTGCCTATTTCTCCATGGAGTTCGGCATGCACGAAAGCGTGCCGCTCTATTCCGGCGGCCTGGGCGTCCTGGCCGGTGACCACCTCAAAGCGGCCTCCGATCTCAAGTTGCCGCTGGTCGCCATGGGTCTCTTCTATCGTCAGGGATACTTCCGGCAATTCCTGAACGATGAGGGTTGGCAGCAGGAAGCCTACCCTGAAACCGATATTTACATGATGCCCATAGAACGCGCCCGCAACCCCGAGGGCCGGGAGGTGCTGGTCACGGTCGACGGTCCCGACGGCCCCATCCATGCCATGGTTTGGCAAATCCAGGTCGGCCGCATTCCCCTGTATCTTCTGGATACCAATGTTCGTGAAAACCCGCCGGCCTTGCGGGATATTACCGCCCGGTTGTATTCCGGCGGCAGCCAGCGCCGCCTGGCCCAGGAGCTGGTGCTGGGAATCGGCGGGATGCGCGCCCTGGAAGCCCTTCAGCGAAGCCACGAGGTCGTGCATATGAACGAGGGGCATTCCGCTTTTGCCAGTCTGGAGCGCCTCAGCCAACTCGTGGCGGCCGGCAATGTGGACTTAAGGACCGCCATGGAAATTCTGCCGCGCACAACGGTTTTCACCACCCACACACCGGTGGCGGCCGGACACGACGATTTTCCGGTGGATATGGTGGCCCCCTGTTTGAAACCGTTCGAGGAAAAACTGGGCACCAACCTCAAGTCCATCATCAGTTGGGGTCAGCCCCAGGGCAGCGCCCCGGAAACCCCGCTTTCCATGTTTATCCTCGGCAAACGCATGTCGGCCCATTGCAATGGTGTCAGCGAACTCCATGGGGCCGTCGCCCGCCGGATGTGGCACCATCTCTGGCCCGGGATTCCGGAAGATGAGGTGCCCATCACCCACGTGACCAACGGCGTCCACATTCCGACCTGGACGGCTTCCGAAACCAGCCTGTTGTTCGAGCGCTATCTCGGCCCGGACTGGCACATGACGGTCGGCCACACCGACAACGGCAACCGCCTCGAAGAAATGTACGATGAAGAGCTCTGGCACGCGCATGAAACCAACCGGGCTCGTCTCATCCGGGCCTGCCGACGCCGCATGGCCGATCAATACGGCCGGCGCAATGCCCCCATCACCACCATGAAAGAAGTGGAGTCCGTTCTGGACCAGGATGTGCTGACCATCGCCTTTGCGCGGCGCTTTGCCACCTACAAACGGGCCAACCTGCTGCTGCAGGATCCGGAACGTCTGGAAGGCATTATCAATTCAAAAGAGTTTCCGGTACAGTTTATCTTCGCCGGCAAAGCCCACCCACAGGACAACGAAGGCAAAGAACTTATCCGCAAACTGGTGGATTTTGGCAGACGTCCCAACTTGCGCCACCGGTTCATCTTCATCGAAGACTACGATATGCAAATCGCGCGACGGCTCGTTCAGGGGGCCGATGTCTGGCTGAATACACCTCGCCGGCCGTTCGAAGCCTGCGGCACTTCCGGGATGAAAGCCGCCATCAACGGCGTCCTCAACGTCAGTGTGCTTGATGGATGGTGGTGCGAAGGCTACCACAACGATCGCGGCTGGCGCATCGGTGACGGCGAGGAATTTGAGGATGCCGACTATCAGGATCGGATCGAAGGCCAGGCCTTGTATAATGTGTTGGAAAACGAGGTGATTCCCTGTTTTTACGACCGTGAGAGCGGGGGGCTGCCGCTGCGCTGGTTGAAAAAAATGAAGGCCTCGATGCAAATGGCGATGCAGGATTTCAGTGCCCAGCGCATGGTGAGTCAATACGGCGAACGGTTCTACCAACCGGCCGAGCGACAATATCAAGACCTGATGGCCGAAGAAGCCCGGGAAGCCGTGCAGAAAAGCCAGATCCATTCCCGCCTGGTCAAGCTCTGGCAAAACGTGGTCGTGGATTTCCCGGTACCCCAATCCGAAGGTCCCATGCGGGTTGGCGACAAGCTTCAGATCAATGTGCTCGTC
Organism: Desulfobacteraceae bacterium; assembly: GCA_014237395.1. Taxonomy (GTDB): domain Bacteria; phylum Desulfobacterota; class Desulfobacteria; order Desulfobacterales; family UBA5852; genus JABZFP01. The sequence continues at coordinate 152,604 of JABZFP010000041.1, forward strand.
AATCTCGGTGACATCAAGCCGGAAGAGGTCGATGTGCAGCTTTGTTACGGACCGCCCAAAACCGTGGACCGCCTGGAAGTCACCTATCGCGAAACCATGACCGTGGAAGAGGTCCTCAGCGATAATCGTTATCTATACAGCTGTACGCTGCCCTGCGATGCTCCCGGACGCTACGGATTCACCGCACGGGTCACGCCCCGGGGCGACATCTGGATCCGCTATACGCCGGGGCTGATCGCATGGGCCTGATGGCCATGCCTTTTGGCAATCAGCAGGTCTTGGAAGGAAAGCAGGCCCATGCGACTGCTTTCCTTCCGCGAAAGATGCAACCCCATCGAAGGAGAGCGCCATGCCCGCATCGCGCAGCAATCCCACCGTATTGGTGGTAACGCCCGAAGTCACCTATCTTCCCGAAGGCATGGGCAACATGTCCAACCATCTTACCGCCAAAGCAGGCGGGTTGGCCGATGTTTCCGCGGCCCTGATCAGCGCGCTCTTCGATCAGGGCGCCGATGTCCACGTCGCCCTGCCGGACTACCGCGAGATATTTGCGGCCCACACGGCCCCTGTCTTAAAAAGTGAATTCCGGCGCATCCGCGATAAAATGCCGGATGAGCGGATCCATCTGGCGGAAGACCGCGCTTTTTTTTATACCACCACCGTCTACTCCCATTATGGATCGGACAACATTAAAATCGCGCTGGCCTTCCAGCGCGAAATCATCAATAACATCATGCCGCGGGTCAAACCGGATCTGATTCACTGCAACGACTGGATGACCGGCTTGATTCCGGCGGCCGCGCGCGAAATGGGGATTCCCTGCCTGTTCACCATTCACAATATCCACACCGTGAAAACACTGCTGGCCTCCATCGAAGACCGCGGCATCGATGCGGCCTATTTCTGGCACCATCTCTATTACGAGGGCATGGCCGTCGAGTACGAGGAAACCCGGGAAGTCAACCCGGTGGACTTGCTGGTGAGCGGGGTCTTTGCCGCCCACTTTGTCAATACGGTCAGCCCGACGTTCCTCCAGGAGATCGTGGAGGGCCGCCACGGTTTCGTGGAAGCCGACCTCAAGCAGGAACTGACCAATAAATTTTACGCCGAGTGCGCCACCGGCATCCTCAATGCCCCCGATCCCTCCTACCACCCCGAGACGGACGACGCCCTGGTGCAGCAATATTCCGCCAAGGATCATGCCAAAGGCAAACGGACCAACAAGCGCCACCTGCAGCGCCGCCTTGGGCTGGTGGAAGATGATCGGGCGCCGCTCTTTTTCTGGCCCCACCGCCTGGACCCGGTTCAAAAGGGATGCCAGCTTCTGGCCGAAATCCTATACCATGTCGTGTCCAAATACTGGGACCGTCACCTGCAAATCGTCTTTGTGGCCAATGGCGAGTACAAGGGGGTTTTTCATAATATCGTCGCCTTTCACGAGTTGTACGATCGGGTCGCCATCTGCGAATTTGACGAGCAGCTGGCCCGGCTGGCCTATGGCGCGGCTGATTTCATCCTGATGCCATCGCGCTTCGAGCCCTGCGGCCTTCCCCAGATGATCGCGCCGATCTACGGCTGTCTGCCCGTGGCCCACAATACCGGCGGCATCCACGACACGGTGACCCATCTCGCGCCAGAAACCAATTCGGGCAACGGCTTCCTTTTCGATGTTTATGACAGCCCTGGGCTTTTGTGGGCCATGGATCAGGCCATGCACTTCCATAGCGCACCCGCGCAGATGCGCCGGAAGCAGATTCAGCGCATCATGCAGGAGAGTGCTGAAACGTTCAACCATGACGTGACCGCCCGCCAGTATATAAAGTTGTACGAGAAAATGCTGGAGCGCCCCCTGATCGCCGCGCGCCCTCATTGAGGGAAAAGATCCGTCCACCCGGTGCCGCCATTGAAGATGGTATAGCGAGGTTCGTCCCATGGCATCCGAACACCCTACGACCACACCCCCCTGGCTGGATCGGCTATTGACCAGGGACCACTGGCTGACCCCTTACCGCGATGCCCTGATCCGCCGGCGGCAGGCCGTTGACACCCTCCGCCGGATGGTCATTGGCGACAAGAGTTCCCTGAAAGCGGCGGCCGGCGATTATCGCTATTTTGGCCTGAAGCGGCATCCGGACGGATGGATTTTCCGCGAATGGGCCCCGAACGCGCAAGCCATTTACCTGGTAGGAACCTTCAACGCCTGGCGCGAGGACCGCGCCTATGCGCTTCGGCCCGTGGCTGATCGCGACGGTGCCTGGGAAATCAGGTTGCCCCCAGATCGCATGACCCATGGCGACTTGTTTCGACTGCGTCTCCACTGGCCGGGCGGCAGCGGCGATCGCCTGCCCGCCTATGCCCACCGGGTGGTTCAGGACCCTGCGACCCTGATTTTCAATGCCCAGGTGTGGGAACCGCCGGAAGGTTATCGATGGATCAACGAAGCGCCACCGCCGACTGACCCGATCCTGGTTTATGAAACCCATGTGGGAATGGCCCAGGAAAAGGAAGGGGTTGGCACCTATCGGGAGTTTGCCGACCACCTGATACCACGCATCCGGGATGCCGGTTACAACACGATCCAGCTGATGGCGGTGCAGGAGCACCCCTATTACGGTTCCTTCGGCTACCAGGTATCGAATTTTTTTGCTGCGTCCTCGCGCTTCGGCTCACCGGAAGATCTCAAATACCTGGTGGACAGCGCCCATGGCGCCGGCCTGCGGGTGGTCATGGACCTGGTGCATTCCCATGGCGTGTCCAACGAAGTGGAGGGCTTGAGCCGCTTTGACGGCACGCTCTACCAGTATTTTCACGACGGGCCGCGCGGTCTCCACCCGGCCTGGGATTCCCGCTGCTTCGACTATGCGAAACGCGAGGTGCTGCGTTTCCTGCTGTCCAACTGCCGCTTCTGGCTGGAAGCGTATCGCTTCGACGGTTTCCGCTTCGACGGCATCACCAGCATGCTTTATCGGGATCACGGCCTGGGCAAGGCCTTCATGTCGTATGACGATTATTTCAGCCCTAACGTCGATGAGGACGCGCTCTCCTATTTGACCCTGGCCAATGAGCTGGTTCACACCGTCGACCCCCAGGCTGTCACCATCGCGGAAGACATCAGCGGCCTGCCGGGTTTGGCACTGCCGGCTGAAGAGGGCGGCGTTGGGTTCGATTACCGGTTTGCCATGGGAATCGCCGACAACTGGATCCGTTTGACCAAGGATGTGGCCGATGAAAACTGGCGTCCGGGGCATCTCTGGTATGAACTGACCAACCGGCGTGCCCATGAGAAATCCATCAGCTACGCCGAATGTCACGATCAGGCCCTGGTGGGGGATCAAACCCTCATCTTCCGCCTGGCCGGGGCCGCCATGTATCATCACATGCACCGGGACGATCCGGACCCGGCCATGGACCGCGCCATGGCGCTGCACAAGATGATCCGGCTAATCACCCTGGCCACGGCCGGTCACGGTTACCTGACTTTCATGGGCAACGACTTCGGTCATCCCGAATGGATCGATTTCCCCCGTGAGGGGAACAACTGGTCATATCATTACGCCCGGCGCCAGTGGAACCTGGCCGACCATCCTGATTTGAAATACGGCCAACTGGCCGCCTTCGACCGGGCCATGCTCGACCTGGTCAAGACCCACGGCGTTTTCGAGGACCCCTGGGCCCACCTGGTTTATGAACACAACGACGATCAGGTTCTGGCATTTGCCCGCCGCGATCTTCTGTTCGTTTTCGGGTTTCACCCGACACGGTCCTTGACGGACTGCGAGTTCCCCTGTTTACCCGGGCAATATCGGCTGGTGCTCGATAGCGATGACCCGCGCTTTGGCGGCCACGGCCGCCTGCAGTCCGGCCAGGCCCACTTCACCCGGCCGGATGAAGCGAACCCGGTCCCGTCGCAGGGAAGGCTGCAACTCTACATTCCCAGCCGGACGGCGCAGGTTCTGCTGAAGGTGGATTGATGGTCAGGATATGAAATACGTGCGGCGGGGAAGAATCCGCTGAAGGATTCAGGTACTGTTCTTGTAATGACGGTAAAAGCGCATGACCTTTTCAACATAGCGTTCGGTCTCGGGGATCGGCGGGATGCGCTGGTAGCGGTCCACAACCGTGGGGCCGGCATTATAGGCGGAAAGCGTCAGGGCCAACTTGCCGTCGTAGCGATCGTATAGCGTGCGGAAATAGCGGGTGCCCCCCATGATGTTCTGGTGGGGATCAAACGGATCCTTGATGTTCAAGGCCTGGTAGTTCTGGGGCATGATCTGCATGAGGCCCCGGGCGCCTTTTTTGGAAACCGCCTGGGGATTGAAGCTGGATTCGGCCTGGATGATGGCTTTCAGCAGGGAAAAATCCACGCCATGACGGCGCGCGGCCTCTTTGATGATGCGGTCGTATTTATTGATATTGGCCGGGGTATAGAAACGGGGTTTACTGCTGCGGATGTAAATGCGGTATTCCGGCGAGGATGGCGTATTGGTGAAATGCATCACCCCGTCGGCATCCCGGTACATGTAGATATCAGCTGAAACCGGCACGCCGGCAAGCAACGACAGCATCACGAGCACCCCTAGCCCCGCCCGTATGTTCTTTTTTGCTTGCGTTGTCATAAGCCCGCATCAGACCGTTAGTGTTAATACCGAATCAACCCTGAAGACTCGCCCCATTTCCGATTATTATATTTTTTTTCTCGATAAACTCAAGTCCTCCGTCTGCATTGACCGGGGGAAAAGCGTCTCACCGAGGGTATCGGCGGTTTCCGCCGGCGACTTGAGCGGTTTTGGTGCGCCCGGGAAGCCTTTCATGTGGGATCCGGCGGGGTGGCCGCAGCTACGGCTTGCTGCAGGGCCTTTTTCTGCTGAACCTCGCGATATTGCTTGATGATAAACCGGGTGGGGAAAACCGGATTGGCCAGATAGGGAATCGCATTCGCGCAAAATTCATCCCTGAGGAGGGTAAGGATGTCGTCTTTTTCGTCATCGGGAACGAAAACACGCTCCCTGCGGCTCAGAAAAACGACACGGGGACCCAATACATCCCGAACGCTTGCCAGCGGCAGGCCATTCATTGGTTCCGGCGGCAGGGCGTCTTCGGTGACCGGTATGTCCAGCCGAGCCTCCATGGTCACAATCCAGCGATCAGCGCCCTGGCGGCGGGAGACATCATACAGGTTGAGCGTGGTGCCATTGCTCAGGTGACGGGTTTCCATCAGGTTGTCATTCATGACAGGTTCTCCATGGGACATGGGTCAGGCCGCCGACCGGTGGCAAGTGCCGTAACGGGTTTTATAAAAGAAGGGTGGGCAAGGCCGATCATGACTCAACTGATGGGCAGCATGTAATCCGCCAGGCGACTGGAGGTTTTGCGCAAGTTGTTGCTGAGCAGAATGGCAATGCCTTTCAAGAGCTTGATGCCGATATTGGCATGACGCGTCAGAACCAGATCAAAGGCCGCCTGGGATAGAATAAACAGTTTGGCATTGTCGCGCGCCCTGATGGTCGCCGAGCGCGGCAAGTTTTCAATCACCGACATTTCCCCGATGGACTGCCCTTTGCGAAGCGTCGTGATGACGATTTCCTGATCGACGGCGGTGGGTTGTTTGATGACATCCAGGGTCCCGTGGGCGATGAAACACATAAAGTTGCCGCGGTCGGCTTCCTGAAACAGAATTTCACCCTGTTGCAGTTCGATCACGTTCATGTGTTTGGCCACCAGCTTGACTTCTTCGGCATTCATCCGGCTGAAAAGCGGGATGCCCATAAAGAAATCGATAATGGCTTTTGACAGATTGGGATCCATAATCTAAAACGCCTAGCGAGGTGTTCACTGAGACCCAATGATGATTTTTTTACATTATTATCAAACTTTTGAAGGTAAATGAAGCTTTTCTTGCCCTTGGAACTGTAAAAGGAGGCCTGCCATGACCAACGCGCCCCCCACGCGCGAAGACGCCTGGAACCTGCTGACAACCTACAACCAGAGTGACAGCCTGCGTAAACACGCCCTGGCCGTTGAAGGCGTCATGCGCCACTTTGCCCGTAAATACGGCGAAGACGAAACCCAATGGGGCGTTATCGGGCTGATCCACGATCTTGATTATGAACAGTTTCCCGAGCAGCACTGCACGAAAACCCGGGCCATTCTGGAGGAAAACGGCTGGCCGGAAGACTATATCCGGGCTGTTGTGAGCCACGGTTACGGCATCTGCTCGGATGTGGAACCCCGTTCCACCCTGGAAAAGGTTCTCTTTGCCGTGGATGAACTGACCGGCCTGGTGGCCACCACCGCCCTGGTACGCCCTTCCAAGAGCGTGATGGATCTGAAGCCCAAGTCCGTGAAAAAAAAATGGAAGGATAAACGCTTTGCCGCCGGCGTGGACCGGTCCATTATTGAAAAAGGGGCCGCCATGCTGGGGGTGGAATTGTCGGAATTGATCAGTGATACCATTGCCGGCATGCAGGCGGTAGCCGACACGATCGGGCTTAAAGGCCAAACGTCATGAATCGCTGTCCACGCAAGGGACGGCCCTCGGCCCAAAAATAGGGTTAAAAAAAATTGCCGCCCTCTGTTGAACCAGAGGGCGGCGACAAGATCAGACGACTTCCTCAAACTCGGCATCGACCACATCTTCCTTTTGGGGACTCGCGGACGACCGCGCATCGGTGCCGGAAGGTCCGCCCGCATTCTGGCTGTAAGCCATTGAGCCGATCTGCTGGGCAATCCGCTTGAGATCCTCGCTCAGTCGACGTATTTCACTCACATCTTCACCCTGCATCGCGGTTTTCAATGCCTGGACCGCATTCTGGGCCTGGGACCGGGAAGCGTCATCCAGCCGGCTTTCCAGTTCCTGCAGCGTTTTCTCGGTGGTATACACCAGGGCGTCGGCTTCGTTGCGGGCCTCCACCAATCCCTTTTTGCGTCGGTCGGTGTCGGCGTTCAGCTCGGCTTCGCGCACCAGGCGGTCGATATCCGCCTGGTCCAGACCGCTGGAAGCGGTGATGCGGATGGACTGTTCCTTGCCGGTGGCCTTGTCTTTGGCCGAAACATTCACAATCCCGTTGGCATCGATGTCGAAGGTGACCTCGATCTGGGGCAGGCCCCGGGGGGCCGGGGAGATCCCGGTCAGCTCGAAGCGACCGAGGGTCTTGTTGTCGGCGGCCATTTCCCGCTCACCTTGCAGAACATGGACGGTCACCGCCGGCTGATTGTCTTCCGCCGTTGAAAAGACCTGGCTTTGACGGGCCGGGATGGTGGTGTTGCGCTCGATCAGGCGTGTCATCACACCCCCCAGGGTTTCAATTCCCAGGGACAGGGGGGTGACATCCAGCAGGAGCACGTCCTTGATATCGCCCTTCAGGACGGCCCCCTGGATAGCGGCCCCCATGGCCACCACCTCGTCCGGATTCACGCTTTTACCGGGTTCCCGGCCAAAAATGGCTTTGACCTTGGCTTGCACGGCCGGCATACGGGTCATACCGCCCACCATGACGACGTCGTTGATATCCGTCGCACTAAGACCGGCATCCTGCAGGGCCTGACGACAGGGGCCTTCCAGTTTGGCCAGCAGATCCGCCACCAGGGCTTCCAGTTTGGCCCGCGACAACTTGATGTTCATATGTTTGGGGCCACCGGCATCCGCCGTGATAAAGGGCAGATTGATCTCGGTCTCCATCGAGGTGGACAGCTCCATCTTGGCTTTCTCCGCCGCCTCTTTAAGGCGCTGGAGGGCCATTTTATCGGATCGGACGTCGATGCCCTGCTCTTTGCGGAACGTGTCCGCCAGATAGTCGATCAGGCGCAAATCAAAATCTTCTCCACCCAGGTGGGTGTCGCCGTTGGTGGCTTTGACTTCAAAAACACCGTCCCCGATTTCCAGAACGGAGATGTCAAAGGTGCCGCCGCCAAGATCGAAGACGGCGATTTTCTGATCCTTTTTGCCCTCCAGGCCATAGGCCAGCGAGGCTGCCGTGGGCTCGTTGATAATGCGCAAGACATTGAGTCCGGCAATCTTACCCGCGTCCTTGGTGGCCTGGCGCTGGCTGTCGTCAAAATAGGCCGGCACCGTGATGACCGCGTCGGTCACCTTCTCCCCGAGATAATCCTCGGCCGATTTACGGATGGCCCCCAGGATGAAAGAGGATATTTCCGCCGGACTGTAGGCTTTGTCTTTGAGGCGGATGCGCACATCACCGTTTTCGGCCGCTTCAATTCGATACGGCAGCACCGGAATATCCTGCTGCACCTCGGGTGCGCTGTGTTTACGACCGATGAGTCGTTTGACGCCAAACACCGTGTTTTCCGGATTGGTAATGGCCTGACGCTTGGCGATCTGGCCTACCAGCCGTTCGCCGCTGTCATTGATGGCAACGATCGACGGCGTGGTGCGCCCGCCTTCCGTATTGGTGATCACCTTTGCTTCCTTGTTTTCCAGGATCGCCACACATGAATTGGTGGTTCCCAGATCAATCCCGATAACTTTTCCCATGACGACCTCCGATAAATGATGAAATTTATTATATTACTATTTTAAAAACAATTATATAGTAATGATTAATAGTGGGTCGTCAAGGAGGGTGAAAATATAAAAAGCCCCCGGTACGTAGCGTCCCGGAGGCTGATGACGTCGTTAATAAATTGGCCCGAAAGGTTTATCCCGCCTTGCGGCGCTGGTTTTTAGCCCACATCGCTGCACCGATGCCCGCCACGCACCCTTCCCCGACCGCTTTAGCCATCTGCCAGGGCATGCCGCAGATGTCGCCGGCGGCAAAAATACCAGGAACGCTGGTCTCCTGCTGTTTGCTGGTCTGGATGTATTTCATTTCGTCGTCCAGCTGAATCCCCAGTTTGAGTGCCAGTTCCAGCACGCCCTTGGCGCCCTGTTCGATAAAAACACCCTCCACCGGCAGTTGAGTACCATCGGTCAAGCGAACGCCTTCAACCGCCGCGTTGCCATAGATCTCCTTGATGCGGCTGTTTTCATGGATGATCACTGGCGACGCCTGCAGTTCCTTGTGCAGGGTTTCGGCGACCGCCACTTTTTCACAAACCAGATGAACGTGGCCGGCCGTTTTCACCAATGTCAGCGCTCCGTCCACCGCCGCACTTTCGTTCCCGGTGACACAGACATCGGCCCCGCGGAAAAAAAGTCCGTCGCAATCCACACAGTAGCTCACCCCCTTACCCAAAAAGGCTTTTTCCCCCGGAACACCGAGTTTGTTGCGTTTGGAACCCGTCGCCAGGATCAGACTGAACGCATCGATAAACGACCCTCCCTCCGATCGGATACGAAAACGCGACCCTTCCGGATCGATGGCAATCACGTTCTCCTCCAAAATTTCCGCCCCAAAGTGTTGGACCTGTGCCAGTCCGCGCTGCAGCATCTCTTCCCCCGAAATATTGAACAAACTGAAATAGTTTTCGATATGGGCGGTGAAAAGACTGCTTTTTTGAATGCTTCCCATGAGCAGTACGGACATTTTACGCCGTGCCGCATGGACCGCGGCCTGCAGGCCGGCTGGCCCCAGTCCCAGTATCACAACATCGCGTTCAGATGGCTTCATCGCATCTTCCTCCCTTGATTGTTAACGTCCTGTCAGGACCCGCAGACTATAATAGGGATGAAATCCCGCGGCGCTACCCGTCTGCCGTTTCGAACCCGTTGGACATTTCAGATTAAATGGTTTAGGTTTCAATCAGATACAAACCCGCGGCCGGCGGGCTGTTGCCGGCCCCAATGCCCAACTGCATATCAGGATATTTCAGCCATGACAAAAGACGCACTTGCAGGTCGACGGATCGGGTTTATCGGTGCCGGCAATATGGCCGAAGCCATCATTCGGGGGTTGCTGGAAAGCGCGGCGGTAAAACCCGGCCACATCACCGCATCCGACGTGATGCCGGAGCGGCTGAACTATATGCAGTCCACTTATGGCATCAACACCCTGGAGGACAACGCCGAATTGGTCGGGGGCGCGGACATCCTGGTACTGGCCGTGAAACCACAAGTGGTGGGCTCGGTACTGACCCACATCGGGCCCAGCACAGATGACACCAAGCTGGTTATATCGATTGTTGCGGGCCTGACGGTAGCGGCCATGGCGGCCGGACTGGGGACCGGCACGCGCATTATCCGGACGGTTCCCAACACCCCGGTATTCGTTGGCGAGGGTATGGTGGCGCTGGCTTCCGACGGCCCGGCCCGGGATGAAGACTACACTGCTGCCGAGGCCCTTTTCGCACCGGTGGCCCGCATTGTCTCCATTGAAGAAAAACTCATGGATGCGGCCCTGGGGGTTTCGGGATCGGGCCCCGCCTACGTGTTTCTGATGATCGAAGCCCTGTCGGACGGGGGCGTAAAAATGGGATTGCCCCGACACATCGCCCTTGAACTGGCGGCCCAGACCCTTCTTGGGGCGGCTAAAATGTGCCTGGAATCCGGGCGGCATCCCGGCCAGTTGAAGGACATGGTCACCTCACCGGGGGGCACCACCATTGCCGCGCTGCACAAAATGGAAGCCGGCGGTGTGCGATCGGCCTTGATCGATGCGGTGGAGGCCGCCACCCGTCGCAGCGAAGAACTCGGCCGTCTTGGTTGACATGCGTCTGAAACGGGCGCGCTTTTAACCGAAACCAATAGGGCTCATTGGACAATGCGATCTATCCCCCTTATTGCGCAACGGGAAATCGAGGCGAATATAGCGGTTGCCCTGATCAACCGCTATGCCGCTGCGATGGGTCGTCCTCAGGCCATTGCCATCGCCCGCGAGACCATCCAGGACCTGGCGGAGAGTGCCGGCCGGCAGATGGCCATCACCATGGGAAGCCATTCGCTGGCGGATCTTACGCAGGTGGTCCGGGAGGTATGGGCACGGGAGGGTGCGCTCGAAATCCTGTTTATCGACACGCCCCGCGACCGGCTTGCATTCGATGTTCACCGCTGCCGCTACGCCGAACTGTACGATCGTCTCGGTCTTCGCGATATGGGCATCCACCTGTCCTGCTGCCGCGATGCCGCTTTTGCCCGGGGATTCAATCCCGCTATCCAAATGGAGCGGACTCAGACCATCATGGAGGGCGCCCCCTCCTGCGACTTTCGGTTTTCACTGACGCCGGCACCATGAGATCGCCCTATGGGGGCGTCGAAAAACAGATGGACTTCGGACACCAATAAGGAGAAGTCGTCATGCCTCGTTTATTAAAAATCATGATTCACCTCTCGATTTTCGCCATCGGCATACCGGCGGTGGGGTTTTCCAATTTCTGGGACTGGGAACTTTTGCGGAACATGGTGTTACCGGCTGTCGCGACCGGCTTCCTGGCTTACCTGGTCCTTTTTATTCTGACCGGTGGATACCGGGTGTTTCAATCGTCTTCCTGAGCGCATGATCGTACCCGCTGATATCCTCCTCCTGACACGTGACGACACCTGCTACGAAAAGGAAAAAACTATGCCGCACCGCAACGTCCTGGAAATTTTTTCAGACTATATCTGACCCTGGTGCTATTTCATTACCGGGCGTATTGAAAAACTGCAGCAGGAATTTGATATCGACGTGCACTGGACGGCTTTTCCACTTCATCCGGAAACCCCGGAAGACGGCCAAAGTCTCGAAGACCTCTTTGCCGGCCGGCCGATCAACATACCGGAAATGCTGACCCATCTCCGAAACACCGCCCAACAATTAGGCCTGCCGTTTGGGGACCGCCAGATGACCTTCAACAGCCGTCGGGCCCAGGAGCTCGGAAAATGGGCCGAAAACTTCGGCCGTGGAGATGCCTTTCACAAAGCGGTCTTTAAGGCCTACTTTGCCCATGGTTTAAACATTGCCGCGGATACGGTGTTGATGGATCTTGCCCGTTCGGTCGATCTCGATCCCCAGGAAGCACGCACCGTCATCGAACAAGGGCAATATCGCGATGCGGTCGACCGGGACTGGCAGCGCTCACGGCTTATGGGAATCACCGCGGTGCCAACGTTTGTCATGAACCGGCAGCGATTGGTCGGGGCTCAGACCTACCAAGACCTGGCCCGCTTTATCGGGTCTGAAATCTAATCAACCACGCCGTTTATTTTAGAAGAGCCTGAGCTGCACCTGTTGCGCCTTGGGCGTCACCGACAACTGCGGGGACTGGTGTTTTAGCAAGTGCCGTTCGATGTCGCCCACAAAGGGGGAAACGATGCGGGCTTCCTGGCGGCCGTACAGGCGCCGCTTGCGCGACCAGGTTAAATAAAGCAGTTCCCGGGCTCGCGTCAGCGCCACGTAAAACAGGCGCCGCTCTTCCTCCAGATCCGAGGGCCCCTGACCGTCCCGCCGCAGCGGGATCAGCCCGTCTTCACACCCCACCACGAACACCACCGGAAACTCCAATCCTTTGGCGGCATGCATGGTGGTAAGGGTCACTTTTTCAATGCGGGCCTGCACCATATCCGCATCGGTTTGCAGGGAAACGGTGTTGATAAAGTGTTCCGAATCCCCCTGACAATCCTGCGCCCGTCGCACCAGATCGGCTACCAGATCCTTGTCCCGGGCGGCGTCATGCCCTTCCAGACGGTCCGTCCAGCTTTCAGATATGGAAACAATCTGTTCTTCCAGCGTGAGCGGCTGTAAGTCGGCGACCCATTGTTTCAGGTCTTCCAGTGCGTCACCCAGCCGCTGTCTTTTTTGGAGGGCAACCCCCTTTAAATCGGCAGGGCCGGCCTGATCCAATGCCTGTCGGAGGGTCTGTCCGCGGTCGTCCATTTCGTCCAAAAAAGCCATAACCATCGCTTTATCCAAGCGGGGTTTCATGACACGGGCAATACCGTTGAGATCATGCGCGCTCGCCATTCCGGTGATGATGCGCAGCAACGCCAGCAGAGCCACCACGTGGGGTTGGGTGTATGTCTTGCGGCGGCTGGCGATTTGGTAGGGAATCCCGGCTTGGTCGAATATGGCCGAAAAAACATCGGCCTGGGCCGAGGTGCGGTAAAGCACGGCAAAATCGGCAAAACTATAGTCGTGCAGGGCGGATGAATCGACCTTGCCGGCGTCAATCGCCAGAAACCCCGCACCCCCCACCGCCTTCTCGATGATTTGACCCACCGCCACGGCTTCGGCCTTTTCCGACGGTATTTCAACCACGGCCACATGGGGCGCCCCTGTAAGACGTGAAAAAAGCCGGGACCCCAGAACCCCGAGCCCGGTGTCCGGCCCGCCACGTTGGCGAATCACCTGCCACGAAGCTTCCAAAATGGTTTCGGTGGAGCGGTAGTTGCGGGTGAGATGAATCACCCGGGCGCTGGGATAATCTTCAACAAATTGGTTGAAAAAAGCGACATCTGAACCCCGGAAACCATAGATGGCCTGATCTGGATCGCCGATGACGCATATATTGCCGGCGGCCGGCACTAGGGCCCGTATCAGCCGATATTGACCGTAATTTAAATCCTGGTACTCATCCACAAAAACATAGCGAAATCGATTCCGGCATGTGGTCCGAAAATAGTCGTCGGTCTCCAGGCGTCGGACCACCCGGAAGATCAAATCCTCGAAATCCAGAAGATGCTGGTCCGCCAGCATCTTCTGGTAAGCCGTGTAGACACGGGCAAACACACTGGTGGCGGTATCGGCCACAACCGACTCAAAATAGGCGTCGGGGCCTTTCAGTTGCTGCTTGGCATCCACCATCTGGGAAAGCAGCTCCCGGGGTTTCAGCGTTACCGCTTTCTCGTTGCCAGTTAAACGACGCATGGTGCGCTGCAAAAGAAACAGTCGCTCATCTTCGTCAATGATGCGAAGGGGGGTTTCGGGCGTTTCCTCCCGGAGCAGCGCCCAGCATAAAGCGTGAAAGGTGGCGGTCAAAGGCAATGTCGAAGCATCATCCAGCAACTGCTCCAAACGCGAGCGCATTTCGCCGGCCGCTTTTTCCGTAAACGTCAAGGCCAGCATCGCGCCGGCCGGCACCCCGCCATCCTGTATCAAGTGGGCCATGCGATGGGTTACGGTGCGGGTTTTGCCGGTTCCCGGACCCGCCACAATCAGCAAAGGACCGTCCCCGTGGGAAATGGCCTGCTGTTGATCGCGGTTTTCCCGATCTTCCCGGAAAACAGGTGTTTGGTGCGGTGCCAAATCATCGTATGGCGACACATTTATATCTGCGTGACCGGCATTAGAACGGGAGATATCTCCGGATGAAGACACATCGCCGGCCGATGGACCTGTTGGGGCCCCTGGAAAGAGCTGGCGCTGCCCGAAAAGGATGTGCTTTTCGGCATCGCTGAAAATCTGAATGTGGCCATAGTCACCATCGTATCCAGCCTGAATCTCCAGTTCACCGGTGCGCATACGGCGGATCGCTTCTCCCAGCAAGGGAATGCCAGTGCGGTCCAACTGCTCCGGCGACACATCCCGCAGGATATGAAGCTCATTTCCAAGAGATTCCAGCGCCAACGTGTACGCACGCGCCACGGTTTTAGTGGCCGCACCCACCTGGAGCAACTCCGACAGGACTTCCGGCAGGGGAACAAGGCTCTCAAACGGCGGCTGCCATGACGGAATGGCTTCCGGGGGACGGTCCGCCAGCATCTGGACCCGGTTGTAAACCCCCACCGTCAACGAACGACCGCAAATCGGACAGATCCCGTTCAAGACCCTTGTTTCATCCGGCGTCAGACGGACGCCGCATTTACGATGGCCATCGAGATGGTATTTTCCCTCCTCGGGGTAAAATTCGATGGTGCCACCGAATTGATTCGTCTGGGGTTTCTCCAGCGCCGCACGAATCGCGCTATAACCGGGGGTGCAATGGAAAATATTGGCTTCACGCGCCAGTTTGGCTGCGGAATGGGCATCCGAATTGGAGATGAGGGTAAGACGATCCAGGCTGGAAACCAAACGGTTCATGGCCGGGTCGGAAGAAAGCCCTGTTTCGGCGGCAAAGATGTGCCCGGACAGATCTTCAAAACATTCCTCCAGGCTGTCGAAACCGGATTTGGACCCCAACAGGGAAAACCAAGGCGTCCAGATATGAGCCGGCACCAGAAACGCCCGCTCATCCACTTCCAGGAGTATTTCAAGCAGATCCCGGGCATCCAAACCCAGAATCGGACGGCCGTCCGACCGGATGTTGCCGATGGCATCGAGGCGCCGGTTGAACCGTTCCGCCGCGTCCAGCGAGGGCAAAAAAACAAGATTATGGTTTTTACGGGTCTTGCCGTTTTTTTTGTAAATATTACTGATTTCCGACACCAGCAGGAAATGGACTTCGGCGCGGCAACGGGCGGGCACCCGCGTGCTGCACGCCTGGGCAAGGGAGTCGCTCAGCCGCAAAAGGCCGTCCCCGGCAGGCACCAGTTTTTCTTTTATCTCAGCAAACCACCCGGGATGGGTGGCATCTCCCGTGCCCACCACCGCAAGCCCTTTGCATTGCGCGGCAATATGGAGATGCTCCAAATCGAGCGTCTTGGAGGTCGCCCGCGAAAATCGGGAGTGGATATGGAAATCAGCTAAAAAGGTCATGGGAATGCCTTTCCGATCAGACCAGCGAACCATGCCACGCGGTTGCCATGAACCAGCGCCGCTGAATCCTTCAAAAACCTTGTAAATTTTGGCTGATCAGGCTATATACATCTACTTTTGATAAATCTTTATACAAGATGTTGTATGTTATCCCAAACAGCATCTCACAAACAATGGATATGGAATTAAATGGGCTTCTTATCACCCACCGTATCGATCACACGGTATCGCGTTGAAGGTCAACTGCCGTCCCCCGTCAACGAGCATGTGACCGAAGCGCTTAAAAAAAATACGATTCATGAAATTGACAACGACGCGGGCGAACAGGCGATCGGCTGGACATCGTTTGATGCACCTTACCAGCCTGATTTCGAAGGGTCCCGTTTTGTCATCGATACATTATGGGTGTTTTCCCTGCGGATCGATAAAAAAAGTATCCCGACTAAAGTTCTGAAGAAACACTATAATATGGAAGTCACCCAGCGACTGGTCGAATCTGGACGGGACTATCTTTCGAAAACGGAAAAAAAACAACTGAAAGATCACGTCGTCACGGTTCTTAACACCCGTATTCCGGCCACCCCGAATATTTACGATATTGTCTGGAACTACGAAGCGGGGTGGCTGTGGTTTTTTTCCAATTTAAAATCAGCCAACGAAGAATTGGAAACCCTCTTTACCCGATCCTTTAAATTGAGCCTGATCCGCATGTTTCCTTATACGGCCGGCTTGAATGCCGGCTTGAGCGGGCCGGATAAAGATTGCCTGGATCAACTAAAACCGACCCTTTTTATGGAATAGCCATGCTGGATATTGCTGTCGCATACCGTCGCTACCAATTTATCGGCGATGAATTTCTCACCTGGCTTTGGTATGTCATTGAAAATGACCCCCGACGTCTGAATAAAATCGACACCGAGCTGGCCTCGCTCGAAATCGGCAGCCGTATGGTGCTGGCCAACCGCCATCAGAAAGACAGCGGTGAAACGGTTACCATCAAGGGCGAGGAAGCCAACATGGACGAAGGCCTGGTGGCCCTCAGAAAAGGCGCCATGGTGGCGGAAGTCAACCTTGTATATCGCTCCGGCGACAACGAATGGCGTTTCAACCTGAAGGGGGAAAGCCTCAATTTTTCAAGTTTGAAGGTGCCTGAAACCGGAAAAGTTGAAACCCAGGAGGATATCGAAGGCGCGATCATTGAAAAGGTCTTTTTATGCGAGAAAGTCATTAACCTCATCAACAACCTTTTCCATTATTTTATAAAACTGAGGGTATCCAACGACTGGTCTGCCAAAACCGTTCCCGCCATGCGCAAATGGATCACCCCCTCTTAGGTTGTTCAGAGAGCATTTAAAGCGTGTCGATAACCATCGGCCTTATGAACACCTCTTGAAAGGATGTTGACAACATCACACTTTTGAATTGTTTGTCGACACGTTATCAACAATTTTATTTTATAAAAATTTAAATAAATTAAGATGGTTATAAAAATATTAGACATATCGACAGTGCATTTTCTCCTTTATTCTTTAATCATGTATAAAGGAAGGGATCTATGAAATTTACGATTAAGAAGGCGGACATTCAAGATGTGCTGGCAAAGGTTCAAGGGTTGGCAGGACGAAAGACCAACCTGGCCATAACCACGAATGTGCTGATTCGGTCCGAGGGATCCGAGATCAGTATAGCGGCGACCGATCTCGAAACCGGTTTTGAAGGCCATTATCCGGCCGCCATCGAAACGTCCGGCAGTATCGCCATCAATGCCAAAAAAATATTTGAGATCATTAAAGAGTTTCCTTCCGATGAAATTTCCATCAACGAAACGGAAAACCAGTGGATTGAAATCAGCAATAAAAATGTTGAATTTCACATCATGGGGATGAATCCGGAAGAATTTCCGGACAACCCCGCCATTGAAGATGTCGAATTTTTTGACGTCGATTCCGGAGCCTTGGGCAAAATGATCGATAAAACGATCTTTGTGTCCGGCGCCGGCGATGACCGGCGGGCCCATATTACGGGGGCCTTGATGGAAATCCTGCATGAGGCAACCCCCCCTTTGTTTCGACTTGTCGCCACGGACGGCAGCCGTCTGACCAAAGTGGATTATCCTTTTGAAACAGGTACCCCGCTGCCCAAGATTCCAACGACCATTATTCCCAAAAAAGGGTTGAATGAAATTGGAAAATTTCTTGAACCGGGCGGCAACGTCCAACTGGGCATCAAAAACAATAATTTCATCGTCAAGAAAGCCAATGAAATTATTATCGTGAGGCTGCTGGAGGGCGAGTTCCCCCAATATCAGGATATTATCGTCAAACCGGATAATGCCTTCGACATCAAGCTTCCCAAGACAGCCTTTCTAAAAACATTGCGGCGCATGTCCATCCTGTCTTCTGAAAATTATAAAGGCGTCATTTTCAAGTATGACAAGGATCGTCTCGAAATCAGGGCCAACAACCCGGAATTGGGGGAATCCAAGGAAGATCTGCCCATATCGTTTTCCGGAGAAGTGATAGAAGGGGCTTTCAACCCGCGCTACTTTATCGAGACCCTTGGCGTCATCGAAGAGGATACGGTGGTCATCCATATTGTGGATGGTGAGCGCCCCTGTTTGCTGGAGGGGGCTGAAGATCAATCTTTTTTAAGTATTATCATGCCGATGAGAATATGAATACACGCGTAGAGCAAACATACAACGAAGATAACATCAAGATCCTGGAGGGGCTGGAAGCGGTTCGCAAGCGTCCTTCCATGTATATCGGGAATATCGACGTGGCAGGGTTGCATCACCTGGTCTATGAGGTGGTGGATAACAGCATCGACGAAGCTATGGCCGGCCACTGTTCCCTTATCAAAGTCATCATTCACACGGATAACAGCGTCAGTGTGGAAGACAACGGGCGCGGTATACCGGTTGGCATTCATAAAACCGAACACATTCCGGCCCTTGAAGTCGTCATGACCCGTCTGCACGCCGGCGGCAAGTTTGATGACCATTCCTACAAGGTTTCCGGTGGGTTGCACGGTGTTGGCGTGTCGGTAGTGAATGCGCTGTCGGAAACACTGGAAGTGGAGATCTATTCCGGTGGCAAGATTCATTTCCAGACCTACGCCCGGGGCGCCAAAACAGCCGAATTGAAGGTCGTGGGAACCACCGACAAACGGGGCACCAAGGTCTATTTCAAGCCGGACCAGGAAATTTTTACCACGACCGAGTACAGTTACGACATTCTGGTCAAGCGGCTGCGCGAGCTGGCTTTTCTCAATAAAGGGGTGCGCATCGCGATTGAAGACGAACGCGATGATCAGAAAGATGAATTTTATTATGAAGGGGGTCTGGTTCAGTTTGTCGAGTATTTGAACCGTCGCAATACGGCCATTCATGAAGCGGTCTTTATTGAGGGCACCCGCAGCGATGTCCAAATCGAAGTGGCCATCCAGTACAACGACAGTTTTACCGAAAAACTTTTTTCATTCGCCAATAATATCAATACGATCGAAGGTGGATTTCATTTAATTGGGTTCAAGTCGGCCCTGACCCGAACCATCAACCAGTATGCGGCCAACGGCAATCTTCCCAAAAATCTGCAGGCCAAGATTACCGGGGACGACGTGCGCGAGGGACTGACGGCCGTTATCAGCGTCAGAATCAAATCGCCCCAGTTTGAAGGACAGACCAAGACCAAATTAGGCAACAGCGAAGTCAAGGGGCTGGTGGAGTCCCTGGTCAACGATAAACTGGCGGCCTTTTTCGAAGAAAATCCCGCTGTGGCGCGCAAAATTATTGCCAAAGGGGTCGATGCCGCCAGGGCCCGGGATGCCGCCAAACGGGCCCGTGATCTGGCGCGCAGCAAAGGCGCCCTGGTGGATGCCACGCTGCCCGGTAAATTGGCCGACTGTCAATCGCGAGATCCCGAGGAACGTGAGCTTTTCCTTGTGGAGGGGGACTCGGCCGGCGGATCCGCCAAACAGGGCCGTAACCGGAAATTTCAGGCCATCCTTCCACTGAAAGGAAAAATTCTCAACGTGGAGAAGGCCCGTCTCGATAAGATTATCCGCAGTGAGGAAATCAAGAATATCCTCACGGCGCTGGGCACCGGCGCCGGTACGGATGAATACGATATTGAAAAAATCCGTTACAAAAAAGTTATCATCATGACCGATGCGGATGTGGACGGATCCCATATCCGGACGCTGTTGCTGACCTTTTTTTATCGCCAGATGAAGGAAATCATCGAACAGGGATATCTCTATATTGCCCAACCCCCATTGTTCAAGGTGGGCAAAGGCAAAAAGGCGGTTTACCTGAAAGACGAGAGTGAATTCGATGACTTCGTGGTGCGCCGTCTTTGTGACATCATGACCGTCCAATACGGTCCGGATAAAAAAAATATCGAGGGGCACGACCTCTATTTGATGATCGGCAATCTCGCCGAATATTATACCGCCCTGGGCCGTATGGAAAAGAAGATGATCAGTGCGGAACTGGTGGAGGCGCTGCTGGAATTCGGCGTGAGCGACAAGGCCGTTTTGCAGGATGAACGTCAAACCCGGGAGCTGCAGCAGTATCTCAGGGATAAGGGGTTTGTCCTGGAAGAACCCCAATGGGATGGTGAAAAGGGAATGTTTGAGTTCACGGTCACTTCCCGAAAAATCGATGCGGCAAGCCAGGAGGCGGGCTTTGATATTATTGGGCAGTCCTTTGCTCCCGTAAGGATCGGCCGCGGCCTGATCCATTCCAAAGACTTCCAGCAATGCCTGGTGCTAGCCGGTAATTTCAAGTCTTATGATCAACCGCCCTTCGATATCATTGACAAAGAAGGCAAACCGGTCTCTAGCCAGGTGCGCGACCGGCAGAAGCTGCTGGATTTCCTGCTTGAAGAAGGTAAAAAAGGCCTTTCCATCCAGCGCTATAAAGGTCTGGGTGAAATGAACCCCGATCAGTTATGGGACACCACGATGGACCCCGCCAATCGCCATCTGCTGCAGGTCACCATTGAAGACGTGTTGGATACGGATGAAATATTTACGATTCTTATGGGGGAGGAAGTGGAGCCCCGACGGGAATTCATCCAGAACAATGCCTTGGAAGTAACGATGCTGGATATTTAGTCTCAAATTATGGCACCAAGGGAGACGTGATGTATATTCACAGTGTTGTCGCGAGAGATCTTCCGGACCTTTGGTTCCAGGCCGTCCACGATATTCTGGATCACGGCCGGCGGTTTACCATCGACCGGGGCTCCTACGCCGGTCAAACCCGTCTGGAATATGATTATTTTACCGGGCTCATCAACTACCCCGGAACCCAGCCGTTAATTCCGGACATCCCCCCGTCCTGCGGTATCCCCAACCCGGTGGAGCACGATTATATTTATGGCGGTGAAGGGTATGATCGATCTTATATCGAATACCTCATGACCCCCCACAAGGAACCGGGGGAGTCCTATACCTATGGCGAACGTTTGACGCGGGCGCCCATCAGCGGTGACAAGCTGGCCTGGTGGGAAGCGGGCAACACCGAGATCATCGACAAGCGCGATGTGGACGGCAAGGCGGTATTCGAGGAAGACGGCCGCCTTTATTTGAATCAGATCGAATGGATTATCAATACCTACAAAAAATTCGGCGCCCGCAACAACCAGATGGTGCTTCAAGTGGCCCACCCGTCCGATCTCACATTAGCGGACCCCCCCTGCCTGCGGTCTATCGATACCCGCATCCAGGAAGACACCCTGCATTTTTTCGTCTATTTTCGCAGCTGGGACCTGTGGGGCGGACTACCGGCCAATCTGGCGGGTATTCAGAATCTCAAGGAATACATGGCGGCTGAAATTGGTGTCAAGGACGGGAAAATGATCGTGGAGAGCAAAGGCTTGCATCTCTACGGCTATGCCGAAGATCTGGCCAAGCTGCGCTGTCTGAGGGATTAGAAAAAAAGAAAACCGTATAGAGCGTTAACGATTTCAAATCCAAAGGCCCTCCCGGTAACTTACCGGAGAGGGTCTTTATGTTTTTAAGTGCAGGTTAAAAACATTAAAAATCGATGGACCCCGGGGTGCGGGGAAACGGAATGACATCCCGAATATTGCTGATCCCGGTCACCAGCATCAGCAGGCGCTCGAACCCCAGCCCGAAACCGCTGTGGGGCACCGTTCCGAATTGACGGGACTCCAGGTACCACCAGTAGGTTTCTTTTTCCATTCCCATGGCCTCCATCCGGGCTTCAATCACCTCCAGGCGTTCTTCGCGCTGGCTGCCGCCGATGATTTCACCGATGCTGGGCACCAGAATATCCATGGCCGCGACAGTTTCCTGATCGTCATTCACCCGCATGTAAAATGGTTTGATGGATGCGGGATAGTCGTAGAGAATGACGGGCTTTTTAACATGCTGCTCGGTCAGGTAGCGTTCGTGCTCCGTCTGCAGATCGCAACCGAAACCAACCGGGAATTTAAACGATTGACCGGATTTTTCAAGGATGGCCACGGCGTCACGGTAGGGCAACCGTTCGAACTCCGAAGTGACGATGTTATCGAGCGTGGCCATGAGGGTTTTGTCCACGAAGCGGGCAAAAAGCGCCAGGTCGTCCGGACTGTGATCCATGACAAAACGGATCAGGTTTTTGATCAGATCTTCCCCCAGGTCCATGTTGCCCGCCAGATCACAGAACGCCATTTCGGGCTCGATCATCCAGAACTCGGCGGCATGCCGGCGGGTGTTGGAGTTTTCGGCGCGAAAGGTAGGGCCGAAGGTATAGACATCGCCCAGGGAGAGCGCGAACATTTCCGCCGAGAGCTGCCCTGAAACCGTCAGGTTGGCTTCTTTACCGAAAAAATCCTGGGAATAATCGGCCTGTTTGTCATTTATCGGGATATCGGCCAGGTTCAGCGTGGTCACCCGAAACATTTCGCCGGCACCCTCACAATCGGAACCGGTCAGGATCGGTGTATGAATATAGCGGAATCCCCGTTCGCGAAAGTAGTGGTGCACGGCATAGGCCAACTCGGAACGGATACGAAAGGCGGCACCGTATTTATTGGTTCGGGGGCGCAAGTGGGCAATGGTCCGCAGGAATTCGTCCGTATGGCGTTTTTTCTGAAGGGGATAGGTTTCCGGTGCGGCACTGATAATCGCTACATCGGTCGCCTGGATTTCCCACTGCTGCCCGCCGCCCTTGGAGGGCGCCAGGACCCCCTGGACCGCGACGGCCGATCCGGTGGTGAGTTTGCGGATATCGTCATAATTGGCAAGCCCGTCGTCAGCGATCACCTGGATGTTCTTCAGACTGGAGCCATCGTTGATTTCGATGAAGGAAAACGATTTGGAATCCCGCCGGGTGCGGACCCACCCCTTGATGAGAACGGCATCAAGACCGCTTTCCTGGTCGAGCAAAACATTGATCTTGGTTCGTTGCATGTGATTTTCCCCTACGATTTCGGATCATTTCATTAATATTTTCAGAGAGCCGTCGGTCATATAGGCGCTTAGCGGTTGACGGGTACCGTAATATAGTAGCGCTGAGATTCGCGCTGCAGTAGAAAAACCATGGATTCCTGCTCCCGGTATTTAATGACCGCTTTGTAGAAATCGACCGGTTCCCGAACGAGGAATTCATTGACCTGCCGAATCACATCACCGGTCCGCACGCCGGTGCGCGCCAGGAAGCCCCCCTTTTGGACAGCGGCCACCACCACACCTGCTTTTGCTTGCGGGTCGATCTTCAACCCCAAAAGCGTATACGCAAGCTGGGGCGCTTTGGCTATGGGAAATGCGCGGGCTTCAAGGCGGATATCCCGTTTCTGGCCCTGAGCCCAAATGCTCAGCGTCAAACGGTCTTTAACACCATAGTTTCGCAGGCGGGCCTGATAATCCTCAATCGACACCACTTTACGGCCGTCGATGGCAAGAATGACATCCCCCTCGCTCAGGCCGGCTTCCCGTGCCGGGCTGTCCGGGTCGACACCGGATATCAAAACCCCCTGTTTCTTGGGAATATTATAGTAATTCGCAAGACTGCTATCCAGATCCTGCACCCATAGTCCGATCCAGGCGTCGATCACTTCGCCGTGGGCAATCAGATCCTCGATGATGCGTTTGGCTTTGTTGATGGGGATCGCAAATCCAATTCCCTGGGCACCGGCGTAGATGGCGGTGTTAATGCCGATCAGTTCGCCGTTGATATTGAGTAGGGGGCCGCCGCTGTTGCCGGGGTTGATGGAGGCGTCGGTCTGGATGAAATCATGGAAGACACGGTCCCTGGTACGAAAACTCCGATTGGCGGCGCTGATGACCCCGGTGGTGACCGTGTTGGAAAAACCGAACGGATTCCCGATGGCAATCACGGTCTCCCCGATCAAAAGATCACGGCTGTCTCCCATGGCAATGGAAGGCAGGGGATCGTTGGCTTTGATATGCAGAACGGCAAGATCGGAATCGGGGTCGACGCCCACGATTTCAGCTTCGTATTCCCGCTCATCGTTCAAGGTGATCGTGACGGTACCGGTTTTTTCCACCACATGGGCGTTGGTCAGGATATAGCCACGTTGCCCGTCGATAATAACACCGGATCCCAAACTGGTGCGTTTATACTGGCGGCCGAAACCGGGATCAAAAAAATCTTTGAAAAACTCATCGAAAAGCGGGTTGGAAAACTCCGAAAAGGGGCTGATCCGTTTGCGGATTTCATATTCCAAGCTTATGTTCACCACGGCTGTGCTGACCTTTTGCACAGCGTCGACGATGGCGTTGCGACGGGGATAAGGCTGCCCCTGCCCCACGGCCGGAAACAGCACCATCAACACCGCCAGCCCTGACAAAAAAAGCGCTATCGCTTGTTTATACTTGATTTGTTTGGCAATATTTGTCATGTGAGCCCTCACCCGATTGTCCCTTGGCGGTACAGCCCCGGCGGCCCAATTGACGGGACCCGGTAGCGTTGCGCTATGGGGCGATTTCGCTTCGATCGATAAAACAGGAAAAGCACTAACTAACATGAGGTCAACACACATTCAAGATATCCTCCCGCTGGTGGAGGCGCCCAGTCGCTATCTGGGTAGTGAAGTCAATACCGTTCGCAAGGATCACCGGCAGGTCAAACTAAAATTCGCGCTGGCATTTCCCGACCTGTACGAGATTGGAACCTCCCATTTCGGTCTTCAAATTCTCTATCACATTCTCAATAAGCGTCCGGATGTGGTCGCCGAGCGGGTTTTTACCCCGGCGCCGGATATGCAGGCCTTTCTCCGCCAAAGAGAAATACCGCTTCTATCCCTGGAGTCCGGATGCCCTCTAGGCCAGTTCGATATTCTCGGGTTCAGTCTGTTGTACGAACTGAACTATACGAACGTCCTGGCCATGCTGAACCTGGCGGGGATTCCATTGCGAAGCAAGAACCGCGACCAACAGCACCCGTTCATTATCGCGGGGGGGCCCTGCACCTGCAACCCGGAACCGGTTGCTGATTTTTTCGATGCGCTGGTTATCGGTGATGGCGAAGACGTGGTCCTTCAGATGGCTGATGCCTGGCTGGACTGGCAACAGCGCGAGGGCAGATCCCGGCAAGCGCTGCTGGCCAACTGGTCCCTGTTGCCGGGCGTGTACGTGCCTTCATTGTTCAAGGTGCGGTATCATGACGGTGGCGAACCGCAGGTAATCGCCCTGAATGAGACCCAACCGCGTGTCGAGCGGGCCCTTTTGCCAAATCTGGATCATGCTGATTTTCCTTCCGCACCGATCGTGCCTTTCGGCCGCCCGGTTCACGATCGATTACGGCTTGAACTGGCCCGCGGCTGCACGCGCGGGTGCCGGTTTTGCCAGGCCGGCATGATTTATCGTCCGGTACGCGAACGTTCTCCCGAGACGGTGATGCGCCAGTGCGAACAGGCGCTTAAGACCACCGGTTACGACGATATTTCGCTGCTTTCGCTCAGCACCGGGGATTACCGGTGTATCGCGCCTTTGATGGAACAGATGATTCAGCGGTATGCCTGTGATCATGTGGCGCTGTCCCTGCCGTCACTGCGGGCCGGAACACTGACGCCGGCCCTGATGAAGAGCATCAAGGCCGTCCGTAAGACGGGGTTTACGATTGCGCCGGAAGCCGGCAGTCAACGATTGCGGGATGTGATTAATAAAAACATCACCGATCAGGATATTCGTCAAACCGTGCAAGATGCTTTTGGTTTGGGGTGGAAGGTGATCAAGCTGTATTTTATGATCGGACTGCCGACCGAAACCCGGGAAGATTTGGAAGCATTGGTAAAACTGGTGCGGGAGTTGAGTCTGATCAAGGGGCCTGGTGGTAAGAAAAGCAGTATCAATGTCAGTGTCGCGACCCTGATACCCAAACCCCATACGCCTTTCCAGTGGGCCCCCCAGATCAGCGTGGCGGAGGGATGGGAAAAGATTCAATGGATAAAGCAGGCGTTGCGCTCTCCCCGCATCCGTTTAAAGTGGCAGAACCCGGAAGTAAGTTATATCGAGGGCCTTATGGCCCGGGGCGATCGGGGTATGGCCGACCTGATCGAGCACGCCTATCGCAAGGGGTGCCGACTCGATGGATGGAGCGATCATTTTCGGTTCGATCTCTGGGAGGAAAGCATTCGCGATCTCGACCTGGATGCCCATGTCTACGTTCACCGCCCACGCGCGCCGGAAGAGGTTTTCCCCTGGGACCATATCGATATGAAAGTCAGCCGCGCCTATCTCTGGGATGAGTGGCAGAAGGCCCTCCAGGGCGGGATGACCGAGGACTGCCGTGATGGCGAATGTCAAAACTGCGGCGTCTGTGATTTTACGTCCATTCAACCGCAGGTGTTTCCCGAGGATGGCAGCGCGCGCCGGCCTGAAGATCGGGCTGCCGCTTCGCCAGCCGAAAGTTTTCGACAATTTCAGCTTACCTTTGCCAAAACCGGTGGCGGTCGGTTTTGGGGGCATCTCGAAATGGTCAATATTTTCATCCGGGCCTTGCGCCGGTCCGGTATCACGGTCAAATTCAGCGAGGGCTTTCACCCGAAACCCAAGATGGCTTTCAGTGATGCCCTGCCGATTGGCCTCGAAAGCCTCTGTGAAACCATGTTGTTGACGGTTTCAGACAACATCCGGCCCGATGAGCTGGTGGTCAAACTCAATCGTGAACTGCCCGACGGGCTTCGCGCCACCGACTGCCTGCCGCATCGCCCAACCGAAGGGAATACCGATAAGGCCGTGATTTATCGCGTAACGCTCCATCAGGGCACATTCGATGCGGAAGCCGTTGAGCGGTTTAAGGCGGCCGATACCGTATGGATTGAACGCACCAACCGCAAAGGAAAGTTGAAAAAGATTGATCTGAAGGCTATGGTGCAACATATTCAATGCGTGACATCGGACACCTTGGAACTCGTGGTTCACCATCGACCGGATGCGCTTCTCAGACCTGACATAATTCTGCAAAAGGTCTTCGCACTCTCCTCCGAGGCGATTCGCCAGGCCCGGATGATTAAACTCGGATATCGTCTGCAAAAAGGCGATCATGCGTCACCAACCGCCTGATTACGGGTGAAAGCACGGCCATGTTTAAAGAAATCGTTATCAATGTTACCGAACGCGAGACACGGGTTGCGCTCCTTGAGGATGGCACCATCGTTGAGGTGTTTATCGAGCGGGGCGACCATGTCGATATTACAGGTAATATCTATAAAGGCCGCGTGCAGCGGGTCTTGCCCGGGATTCAAGCCGCCTTCATTGATATCGGATTGCGTCAGGCTGCCTTTATTTATGTTGATGACGTTATTCGCAACGGATTCACCGAGGTGGAAAACGAATTGGCCCGGATGCAGACGGACGACAACACGGAGGAATTTCTTTTAGAAACCTTCCGTTCGTCTGAACAGGCCTGCCCGATCGAAGAGTTGCTTGTGGAGGGGCAGGAAATTCTGGTTCACGTTGCCAAAGCGCCCATGGGCACCAAAGGGCCTCGGGTAACATCCTACGTATCGCTGCCTGGCCGCTATCTCGTGCTGATGCCTTTTTCAAATCATATCGGTGTTTCGCGTCGCATTGAAGATGAGGCGGAACGAACGCGATTGAAAACCATGGTCGGCGCCATGCAGGAAAACGACTATGGGTATATCGTGCGGACAGCCGCCGAAGGGCTTGATGCCGACCGGATGATCCATGAGAAACAGTTTCTGGTCAACTTGTGGGAAACGATCCAAAAGAAGTTCAAAACCGCGCCGACCCCAAGCCTGGTTCACCAGGAGCTATCGCTGAGCTTGCGGGCGGTGCGCGACCTGCTGGTGCATGAAGCCGATCGCTTGGTGATCGATTCCGCGACTGAATGTGAGACGATCCGTACCTTTTTGGATGCCTTCATGCCGAATATCAGTGATCGGGTCGAGCTCTATGACGGTCGTGAGCCCATATTTGACGCGTATAACCTGGAAGGCGATATTTCCAGGGCCCTTAAAAGAAAAGTCTGGTTGAAATCGGGGGGCTACATCATTATCGAACACACCGAGGCCTTGGTGGCCATCGATGTGAATACCGGACGGTATGTGGGCAAGCACAATCTGGAAGAAACCATCCTTAAAACCAATCTGGAAGCGGTCAAGGAAATCGCCTACCAGATTCGACTGCGTGATATTGGTGGTTTAATCATCATCGATTTTATCGACATGCAGAAAAAATCCAGCCAGGAAAAGGTCTATAGCGCCCTTAAAGATGCCCTTGTAAAGGATCGCAGCAAAACGCACGTTCTGCCGATTTCCGAAATGGGGTTGATTGAAATGACGCGCAAGCGCAACAAAGAACCGTTGACCCGCATTATGTGCGAACCCTGTGTGTACTGCGAAGGGGAAGGGTACATGATTTCCCGGCAATCGATCTGCTATAATGTCTACCGGGAAATTTTGAGGGAAAGTCAAGACATCGTGGGAGAACGACTGGCCGTCAAAGTCAACCCGGAAGTCGCCGATCTGTTGCATGGCGAAGAGAACGAACTGATTACAGCCCTTGAGAGCCGTTTAAACCTGCAGATCGTTATCTATCCCAACCCGCAGTTCCATTTGGAAGAAGTCGAAATCATCGAAATCCTGAAGGATTGACCCCCACTTTCTGTAACATCTTATAATGAAACAAATTGTTGACAATGTCCATGTGATATGGTTTTTTGTTCCGGTTATGGATATATGATTGCCGGGATAGGTATTCCGGCATGTTTTTTTATTGGCGATACCTGCTGAGGGGTCGCAAAGCAAAAAGGTTATAGCAATGAAAAGAACATATCAGCCCAGTCGAATCAAGCGTGCACGCACCCATGGGTTTCGAAAAAGGATGTCCACCAAAGCGGGGCGCGCCGTTATTGGTCGTCGTCGTGCCAAAGGGCGCAAACGGTTGGCCGTAAAATACTAATTTCCGGCGGCGCGTTAAATAGGCACGGCAACGTGGTTAAGGCCGGCCCTGGCTTTTTACGATGACAGGCAAGGTCGGACTGTTGCGACACGGCTACCCAAAAGAGCACCGAATACGGAAACGTTCCGAATATCTGCAGCTGGCGGACGACGGCAAGCGCCTGTTTGGGCGCCTCTTCATTTTAGTCTTAGCACGCCGTGAACAGCAGGTCTCCCGACTGGGGATCACGGTTACGAAAAAGATTGGCAATGCGGTCACGCGCAACCGACTCAAGCGAATATGCCGCGAATATTTCCGCACTCACAAGGATCAATTGGGGGCCGTGTTTGATATACACGTTATTGCGCGCAGTGCATCAGCGAAAGCGGCCACAGATGAATTAACTGAAAGCCTTGATAAGCTTTTTTCCCAAATTAAATGAGAGCATGCAAGGGCAGGGGATCAGCGCCCGGATCGTCCTGCTGTTAATAAGGGGGTACCAGGTGTTGTTATCCCCGCTGCTTGGTCCGCGGTGCCGTTTCTATCCGACCTGCTCCCATTACGCTATCGAAGCCATCTCCAAGCATGGTCTCCCCAAGGGCGCGCTTCTTAGTACTAAAAGGCTTTTAAAATGTCATCCGTTTCACCCGGGCGGCGTGGATCCTGTCCCATGACCTTTCCTTGTCATGGCATAGAGCTGATCCGGCGTGCCACTGCAATTCATCAAGACGAGGCTTCTTGGGGGCAGGTCGCACCCTCCAAGAATCACAGGCCATATGGATGGCACGTTAAGCGAAAAATGGAATTCTTGAATCGCCCGGGGAAGGTGGCATACCGGTCGTTATCGACACAGGAGATTGGACTATAATGGAACAAATGCGGTTATTGTTGGCCATCGTCTTGTCATTTCTTGTCTTTGTTGTGTGGCAATGGTTGGTGGTTGAGCCTGAAATGGCCAAGCAGGTGCAAGACCAGGGCGCTCAGGTGGAAAGCCCATCGTCACCGGAGGTAACGGAGGATACGACCGGCAGTTCGACTGCTGCGCCTGCCGTTACGCCCGTGACTCCCATGCCGATCCAAACGCCCCCGCCCGCCAATGACGCAAGGACGGCCCGCACCATCGTCGTCGAAACCCCTCTTTACACCATTACGCTGGATGAAAAAGGGGCTGTGCTGGATGATTTCATTCTGAAACGGTATCGTGAAACCGTCGACAGTGATGGTCCGCTCAAGCACATGATTGATGAAAGAGCGCGTCAGATCAACATGGATACCGGCTGGATGGGTAACGGTATTGCCGGCATGGAAAATGCGGTATACACCCTCGGCACCTCGGAGGATCGATTGGTTCTCAGCGAAGAGAAACAAACGCTGGATTTCCAATGGATCAACAGTGAGGGCGTGAGTGTTTTAAAGCAATTCGTCTTCTCCCCCGACAGCTATCTGATCGAACTCAACGTTACCATAGCCAATCGTTCGACGACGGGTATTGTTGGGCAGCCTGCGGTGAAAATCGGCCAGGTGATTGGTGACCCGGATAGCCGGATTACCTTTGAAGGCCCGATGGCCTTGATGGATGGTACGCTTGAGGAGATCAAGGTCAAGGATATCGCCGATAAACCGGACATCAACGGCAGTTTTCGCTGGATCGGGATTACGGACCGCTATTTCATGACGGCCTTGATACCTGAAGAAACCGCCACTGCCACCATGAAGATGGAAAAAGTCGGCGACGATATGATCATATCGCAATTGGTTTTAGCGGAAACGGCGATCGCTTCGGGGGAAGCCAAGACATTCGCCTATAAAGCATTTATCGGACCCAAGGATACCGAGACCCTGAAGACGGCGAATTACGAATTGGGTGAAGCGGTTAACTTCGGTATGTTCGATTTTTTGGCCAAACCGTTTCTATGGATCATGAACCAGATATACAAGGTCCTCCCGAATTATGGCATCGCGATCATCATTTTAACCCTGATTACCAAAATCATTTTATTTCCGCTTGGCAATAAGAGTTATAAATCGATGAACGACATGAAACGCATGCAGCCGCTCATGACCGAAATTCGGGAAAAATACAAAGACGATAAAAAGAAAATGAATGAAGAAACCATGGCGCTGTACCGCACCTATAAAATCAATCCGATGGGCGGTTGTTTGCCAATGGTTGTACAACTACCTGTATTTTTTGCACTTTATCGTATGCTTTACCAGGCCATTGAATTGCGTCACGCACCGTTTTTCGGGTGGATCAACGACTTGTCCGCTCCGGATCGACTTTTCCAATTCGGTTTCAGCATACCCTTCATGGAGCCGCCCTACGGTTTTCCGGTGTTGACCATCGTGATGGGCGCCACCATGTTTTTGCAACAAAAGATGTCGCCCCCGCCAGGCGATCCGACGCAGGCCAAGTTAATGATGTTTATGCCGTTAATCTTTACGGTTATTTTTATCAATTTTTCGGCGGGGCTTGTATTGTACTGGCTAATCAATAATATTTTCTCTATCGCCCAACAGTATTACATTCAAAAGAAATACGCCTAAGCCGGAGGACTTTTATGACGGCTGAACAGGAATTTAAGGGAAAAACAGTACAAAAAGCGGTTGAAGTGGCCGCCAAGGCGTTGGGGATTCCGGATGATGCTGTAAGATATGACATCATATCACATGGATCGACCGGAATATTCGGGCTGGCCGGAATAAAAAAGGCCCGTATCAAGGTAAAGGGTGTCGAAAGAGCGGAAAGATCGGCGGAAAACAAGCTCGAAGACCTCGATGCTGAAACGCATGATGCCGCTGCGCCAAATGCCGCTACAGAAACAGGGGGGCTGGAAGAAAGCCAGCAAATGGCCGAGGCGATACTGCGCCGCATGGTGGATGCCATATCGCCGGAATCAACGATCTCCATCGATACGAAGGATCGTCAGCTTCGCTTCCAAATCGAAGGAGGACAATCCAGTATTCTCATCGGTAAGAGGGGACAAACCCTCGAGGCTATGCAGCTCATCTTGGATAAAGCCGTCCGGCGTCTCAATGGTCATGCGATCCGGCTTCAGGTCGATGTGGAAGGGTATCTCGCCAAAAAGAAAGCAGGGCTGGTTCGCACGGCCCAGCAATTGGCCCAGAAGGTCAAAACCAAGGGGAGCCCAACCACCGC
The DNA here is from genome assembly GCA_014237395.1 of Desulfobacteraceae bacterium. Lineage (GTDB taxonomy): Bacteria > Desulfobacterota > Desulfobacteria > Desulfobacterales > UBA5852 > JABZFP01. The sequence goes on from JABZFP010000041.1 coordinate 184,647, forward strand.
CGGCTATCTCAATGCCCAGGACCGACGAACCGTTCATCTGGCATTGAAAACCGACCCGAACGTCCGAACCCAGAGCGTGGGTGAGGGGCCTTTCCGGAAGTTAATGATATACCCTAAACGCAAACCACGGAACAAATCGTAAGAACCACGCTAAGGATCGTGGGGTGCGTTTTAAGGGAAGCCGCTATCCGTAGCGGCTTCTATCGTTTGGTGGCCGAGAAGACATCATGAACAGGGAAACCATAGCCGCTATTGCAACCCCCCTGGGGACAGGGGGTATATCGATCGTTAAGATTTCAGGTCCCGAGGCGGTGGCGGCGGTGGTTCCTTTATTTCGACCACGCAACCCGCAGCGGAAATTGCAGCACCTGCCAACCCAAACCATGATCTATGGTCATATTCATCATCCGGATAACGGCCTTCTGATCGATGAAGTCCTGCTGACGATTCTAAAAGAACCCCGTAGTTTTACCGGTGAAGATATCGTTGAAATTAACTGTCATGGTGGACTGCAGGTGACCACAGCCATTCTTGACCTCCTGCTGCAATCCGGGATGCGTTTGGCTGAACCGGGCGAATTCACCCGGCGGGCCTTTCTGAACGGCCGTATCGATTTAACCCAGGTGGAAGGTACCATCGATCTGATTCATGCCCGCACGCGTCGGGCCGCCCGACTGGGCAGTCAAATGATGGCCCATGGTATAGGGGTCGAAATCCGGAGGCTGGCGGATATCGGCATCGAATTGCGGGCGCTTATCGAAGCCGCCATCGATTTTGGCGATGACATCGAGGGTGCCGCCCCGGACATGTCTTTGAGAGATCGCATCACCTCGGAGTTGCGCTTGCCGGTGGCGAACCTCCTTCGGCATTACCATGATGGAAGACTGCTGAGAGAAGGGCTGCGTGTTGTTCTGGCCGGAAAACCAAATGTAGGCAAGTCTAGTCTTATGAATCAATTGCTCAACCACGAACGCGCCATTGTGACGGACGTTCCCGGCACGACCCGGGACACCATCGAGGAATCGATCCAGATTGACGGTATACCGATTCGTATTTGCGACACGGCCGGTCTGCGGTCTAGCGATGATCCGCTGGAGCGCATGGGACAGCAACGGGCCCATATGGCCATCGATACGGCGGATCTCATTCTCTTGATGATTGATGGGAGTCTGCCGCTGGATGACAACGACCGCCACTTGTTGGGAAGGCTGGCGCACAGATCTTATGTCGTCGTGAGAAATAAAATCGATTTGGTATCTGATGCGGATATGTTAACCGTGCTTGATCAAACCCCCTTAGGGGGATATCTTGACATCTCCGCCTTAGACGGAACTGGAATGCAACGGCTCAAAAAGAGATTGTTAGAGGCCGCGGGCGTCGATGAACGGGCCGAGGCCGAGGCGTGCCTGCCCAATACACGCCAGCGCGAACTGTTAAAAAGGGCCTTGGCGGTATTGACCAGCGCCGTTGAGCCTGTGATGGGGAGCGAGAGTCTCGATACCATGGCCATGGATTTGCAGGATTGTCAGCGCTACTTCAATCAAATTTTGGGGATAGACGTGGAACAGGATGTATTGGACGATCTATTTGCCCGGTTCTGCATTGGCAAATAATGTTTCACGTGAAACATCGTATGCCCCGGCGAGGGGTGGTAAAAGGAGTTTGTTATGGATTTAGCACCATACTTTATGAAATATGAAGCCCTGTCGGCTGCGGCCGATCAGGTGTTTGAACGGGTCAAAAAGCAGTTCCCGGATTGTGTGCGGTGCAAGGAGGAGTGCTCGGATTGTTGCCATGCCCTGTTTGATTTGACGCTTATCGAAGCGCTCTATATGAACGAAAAATTTAAAGCGCGCTTCACTGGTGAGGCGCGTGAGGCCCTGCTGGAAAAAGCCAACCGGGCCGATCGGACCACCCATAAATTGAAGCGCCAGGCCTATCAGTCGTTGCAAGCAGGGAAATCCGAGGACGAGATATTGACGGCGCTGGGAGCCGAGCAGGTGCGCTGTCCTCTATTGAACGACCATGACATGTGTGAGCTGTACGATCATCGCCCCATCACCTGCCGGCTTTATGGCATACCGACATCCATTGGCGGCAAGGGCCGGACCTGCAGTCTGTCGAAGTTTGAAGGCGGGAAGGCCTATCCCACCGTGGATATCGACAAAATTCATGGCCGTCTGCAAGAAATTTCCGGGGAGCTCTTACGGGATATCGAGTCCGCCAATATCAAACTGGCTGACATTCTGATGCCGTTATCCATGGCCTTGATGACCGAATTCGATGATGCGTTCATGGGCATCGAGAAAAATTCATCTGAAAAGGAGTCTTCCTGAAATGAGTGTATCCAAAGAGGAGGCCGCCGAACGGAAACAGGCAATTTATGAAAGCCTCGCACCACGAAATCGACGGTATATCGATCGCATCGGTTATGAAAAATGGGATCCATTCGAGGAGCCGAAAGATCCTATCGAAATAAGGAAGGATGCCACCAAAAGGACCAGCCAGCAGCTGGTGCGGGAATTTCTGCAATCGTGTCCCATGGACGATTACAGTAATACCTACGGCCGGGGGGTTCTGGATATGTGCATCGGTATCATCAACAATGATGAACGCTATAAGGCCATGCTCGATTTTGCCATCTGGTACAACGACCTGCTCCAGCGTGAAGGGAAGAAAGAGGGGTGAGCCTTGGCGGCCGACGCAATGGGGCCGATGATGCGCACTTGCCTTTGGACGCGATCAAGCAAAGGGTTCATGATAAGGTGGCCGGATCCCGGCGGCGACTGACCTTCAAGGATCTGGAGAGGCAGATATCGGCCATCGACGGGGTTCCTAAACCTCTCGTGCGGACGGCCATCCGTTCTTTGATCGAAGCCGGAATCCTTGAATACCGCTACACCTTTGGCCAGTCTTATATTGAGCTCTCTTTTCGAAACCCGGTCCATGTCAGTAATCTGTTTACGATCGTGCCACCCGGCTATAGCGGAAAAATGTCGCCGCATCGTCTCCCGATCGCCATTGCTCCAGGGGTTTCTTTCGGTAGCGGCCGTCATCCAACCTCACGCCTGTCTCTCCAGGCGCTTGAAAGCGCCTGGGCTTATCGCACGTCGCACGGTATGCCCGCCGTTCAATCCGTATTGGACATTGGCACGGGGTCTGGGATTTTAGCGATTGCGGCGTCGTGCTTAGGGGCCTCCACCATCACAGCCTTGGATATCGATGCCTGCGCTCGGTCTGAAGCGCGCCTGAATATCGGCCTGAATCAAGAGGCGCAGGGGGTTCAGGTGTCGGACCGCCCCTTATCTTCTTTTAACGGTCGATTTGATCTTGTGATTGCCAATCTTCGCCTGCCCACATTGGTGACGCTAAGCGGATGGGTCGCATCGCACCTGGCGCCTTCGGGTTGTCTTGTTGTCAGCGGTTTCAGGGATGAAGAGCAAGACCGTCTGTTTGCCTGTTATGCGGACCAGGGACTGCAACCCCTATGGCAAAAGGCGCTGGCGGGGTGGGGGGCTGCTATATTGGGTGTCCCGGCATCCCCCGCCACAAAGGATGATCCATCCCTACCTGCCGATCACTCTTTCTGTTTGTAAGGCCCCCAGGCCGTAAAATTTCAATTTTACCTAAAACACAATATATGGTGTGTTTTAAGCCCGGTAAGTTGAATATATGGCATTATGCGCGTTCGGCCTTCCAGCCCTTGTCTTTCAAGGCTTTGCGAGGATAGGGCAGAGGCGTTGCTGTTACTTGGGGAGGTGAAGAATTAATGGGGGCGATGGGGCGGCTTGAGGCAGGTTTTTTCCTCAAGCCGCTCTCATTGGAAAGGATTCTAGTGGCCGGGTCGAAATACGAGCTTGCCACCCAGCCATCCTGCAATCCCGGCAACCGCCAGCAGCGCGATATGGAGCAGAAGATAGACAGCGCCGGGATCGTGCGCTGAAGAAGGGTCGGCCAGGCCCCAGAGGAAAAGGAGGCCGGACAGCACCGTAACGATGACGCCGCAGATGATTTTCCATTTAAAAAGGTCGGTCATGTTACCGCCGAATTTATATTGCCAGTGCAGATAACCCGTGAACAGCACCACCGGCATGGACAGAAAGGTGAACCCCATATTGTAGACGCCGGCCTGACCGATCGCAGGCCAGTCAAACAACGCGGCCAGCAGGACCATCGCCACTGTTATGGGCAGCACACCATTGGGAATATGAACGGCGATGGGATGCGCATGGTATTCGATGGCCAGATCGATCCAGGGCCGGTATCGATCGAGATACGTCCTGGCCGTGGGTTTTTCAATTGCGCTGTCATCGACCGACGGGGCGGGTATTTCGTCTTCAGTCGCGGTGGTTTCCGCCGCATCTTCTAACAGCTCAAATTTAGACCGGTCCGCCCCGCAGACCGGGCAGATTTCAGGCGGCTCTGGTCCGACATGGATGTAGCCGCATATGGTACATCGCCAGCGTTGGTCATCGGCAGCCGTGCCGCCAGAAGTAGGAGGCGTAGAGGGAAGGGAGACCGGTGATCCCTCAAGGCCGGTAAATTGTCGGCTTTCGGCACCACAAACCGGGCACGGATCGGGCGGCTCGGCACCAGTATGGATATAGCCGCATACCGCACATTGCCAGCGTTCGGGTTGGGTTTTTGGGGCGCCGTTTTCAGGCGTGCTGGAGCTATCTTTGCCGGAACGGTCTATCCCATCGAGCCGTTCGAATTTGCGGCGGTCGGCACCACATACCGGACATTGGGCGGGGGCCTCTTCGCCTTCGTGAACGTAACCGCAAATCGTACAGCGCCATTTGGCCATTATGCCTCCTTCACCGAATCGCCTGTCAGCCAATCATATTAAACGACCAGAGGACCCCGGCCGCGATGGCCGACCCAATCACGCCGGAGGAATTACATGCCATGGCATGCATCAGCAGATAGTTGGAGGGGTCTTCATGCTGCCCCATCAGGTGAACTTCCCGGGCCGATCCAGGCACGGCTGAAACCCCGGCGGCGCCGAGCAGTGGGTTGATTTTGTGGCGCAAAAAGAGGTTCATGATTTTCGCGAAAATAAGGCCGGAAGCGGTTGCCAGCGAAAAGGCCAAGGCGCCCAGCCCGAAAATCATCAGCGACCGAGGGGTGAGGAAAACATCCGCCTGGGTGCTCATGCCGACGCAGAAGCCTAGAAAAATAGTGGCCGTGTCGATAATGGCATTGCGGGCCGTATTGGCCAGCCGGTCAACCACGCCGGATTCCTTGAGCAGGTTGCCTAAAAACAACATTCCCAGCAAGGGCAGCGCCGTGGGGGCCAGCAAGCAGCATAGCAGTACGCCGAGTATGGGAAAAAGCAGTTTTTCCGTGCGGGAGACCTCCCGCAGGTCTTCCATTTTGATGAGCCGTTCCTTACGGGTGGTCAAGAGCCGCATGATGGGCGGTTGAATGACCGGAATCAGCGCCATATAGGAATAGGCTGCGATGGCGATGGGGCCGATCAGGTGCGGCGCCAGCTTGGCGGTCAGAAAGATGGAGGTGGGGCCGTCCGCACCGCCGATGATGGCAATTGACGCCGCTTCCTTGGGAACGAATCCCAGAAAAAGAGCCCCTAACAGGGTGAAAAAGACCCCCATCTGGGCGGCGGCGCCCAATAGCATCAATTTAGGCTGGGCCAGTAGTGATGAAAAATCCGTCATGGCGCCCAGGCCCAAGAAAACGATCGAGGGATAAATTCCGGAGGTGACACCAAAATAAAGATAGTGAAATACACTGTTATCTTCGTAGATACCAATGCCAAATCCCTTAAAAAACGGTATGTTACCTACTACTATGCCGAACGCGATGGGCACCAGCAGCAAGGGCTCGTATTTTTTTGCAATCCCCAGGTAAAGAAAGACACACCCCACCAGGATCATGACAAAATAGCGGAAATCCTGGGCAATGAAATAATAACCGGTGTTGGTCAGAAACGATATGAGCAGATCAAACATGGCAATCCTCTTTCAGGATCAAATCCTGTGGTTTATTGATTCCAACGAAACATACCGTCGCCTTGCGGGCTCAGGATACCGGCCTCCCGCAAACATTTTAGGGTAATGTGCGGATGGGGGAGATCAAACAGCACCGCCCGTTGATAGAGTTCTTTCAATTCGAACGGGGTTCCCATCTGGTCGACCAGCGGTTGATACAGCGCCGCGGTTTGGTTGATATCCGCCGGGCATTGCAGCGGAACCTCCAACGTCACATGGTCCACCGTCGTCGCGGTGCCCAATGACGGGGATTTTGGTTCGGTCGCCGGCTTTTGGGATCGATTTTCCCAGAATTCGACAAGTTTGTGAATCTGGGAGATCGCAATGGAAAGAATCACGAGGCCCGTCATGACGATTGACGCCCCGACAAAGGCCTGAGACCAACCGTTGTTTAGAACGATGTTATCCAAACCCATCGATAAATCCCTCCTGGGATGGTTGTGGGCAATTGCCTGCCATGGCTGCCCTGGGAGGATACCCAATTGGCCCGGCAGAAGGATAAGGGGTGCAAAGGCCGTGACCTGTCCATCCGCGCCAGCACACGCCCCTCTATATATGTTTGAGCAAAAGGGAGACTAATTCATATGTAGGGGAGAATGTCAATAAAATATTGAATGCCATTAAGCGTCGGGACGGGCCGTTGCTGCCTGATTCAGGTCACATGAACCGGTGCAGGCTCGGCGGGTTGATCGGTCACCCCCGCCATCAGCAAACCGATACGGTCGATCTTTGATTGGTTGTCAGCCTCAAAGGTGTCGACGATGCGGCCGTTGAACATCACCGCCAGACGATCCGAAAGCGAAAGGGCTTCGGCCAGATCACCGGTCACCAGCAAAATGCCGGCGCGCTCCCTTGCTTTCAGCAGCACTTGCCACACATCTTCGGTTGCGGCGATATCGAGGCCCTGGGTGGGCTGTTCCGCCACAATCAGTCGCGGGCGACGGAAAAATTCGCGGGCCAGTACCATTTTCTGAAGGTTTCCCCCGGAAAGTTGACGGGCTTCGGCACGGGGGTCGGGCGGCTGAATATCAAAGTCCTGGATGAGCTCTCGGAGGCGCTTTTCGGCCTTGCCCCGCTGCAGCCAGGGGCCGCGACAAAATCCCTGGCGCGTCGTCAGTAAAAAATTATCCGTCAGGGATAAATAGCGACAGGTGGCGAGGCTCTGGCGATCTTCAGGGATGTAGGAAAGATTGCCATCCCACCTTCGGTCGCTATGAAAGTGCGACCAGTCCTTACCCATTAAGCGAACCTGTCCGGTTTGGGGCCGTCGCAGGCCGCAGATGGTTTCCACCAGAGGTTTCTGCCCATTGCCGGCCACGCCCACCAACCCCAGGATTTCGCCTTGTCGAACGGTCAGGCGTATATCCTTGAGCGGTTTATCGTTAAGCCCCTGGACGCGCAAGACGGTCTGCCGCGTTTCCTGCGGCTGGCGTTTCACTTGCAGGATGACGGCGCGGCCCACCATCAGACGGGCCAGATCCTCTTTGGTCTGGACCTCGGCCGCCGGCATGTCGGCCACGATTTCCCCTTTGCGCAGAACGGCGATTTCATCGGATAAGGCCATCACTTCGTCAAGCTTGTGACTGATGAAGACAATGGCTTTGCCCTGGCGGGCCATACGCCGCAGGGCTTCGAATAGTTGCTGGGCCTCCTGGGGCGTCAGAACCGCGGTGGGTTCGTCAAAAATCAACACCCGATTGCGTCGAAAAAGGAGTTTGAGGATTTCGACGCGTTGTTTTTCACCCATGGACAAGGTGGCGACCCGTGCGGCGGGATCGATGTCAAGGCGCACATCGCGCGCCAGGTCGGCGACCTGGCGTTCCATCTCTTCCGTTTTCAGCCGCAGGCCGCCAGCATGTCCCAGAAAAATGTTTTCGGCGACGGTCATGGCCTCCACCAGCATGAAATGCTGATACACCATGCCGATGCCTTCATCGATGGCATCCCGGGCCGAGCCAAAAAGGCGCGGGCGACCATCGATAAGAATTCGGCCGCCGTCCGGGTGCAGCCGTCCGGCCAGCATGCCCATGAGGGTGCTTTTACCGGCACCGTTTTCGCCAAGCAGCGATTTGATCTTCCCGGCGTGGATGTCCAGGGTAATCTCGCGGTTGGCGTAAATGGGCCCGAAGGCTTTGCTGAGCCTTTCCAAGCGAATGAGTGGGTGGTCGCCGGTCACGGGTGCTCCTGGGTTTGCCCGATGATGGGCTGGACGAACTGGGATTCGGAATCCCAGGGAAACAAAATCCAGGTGTCCTGACTGACTTCCGTAATAAAGGTATCCACCAGTGGCCTTCCGGCCGGCTTGGCATAGATGGTGGCAAAATGGGCCTTGGGCAGCATTTTGCGGACGACCTCCGCCGTGCGGCCGGTATCCACCAGATCGTCGATAATCAGCCAGCCGCTTCCGTCATGATCGATGGATTTCAACACCTCCACGTCCCCTTTCTGATCCTTCCAGGCATAGCTGGAGACGCAGACCGTATCCACCAGACGGACATCGAGTTCGCGGGCAATAATCGCGGCCGGCACGAGTCCGCCGCGGGTGATGGCGACGATGCCTTTATAAAAATCATGATCCAAAAGTCGCCAGGCCAGTGCTTTGGCATCGCGATGAAGCTGATCCCAGGAAATCGGATAGGTTTTTCGGTAACGGGCCGAGGTCATGATAACCCTCCTGCTAGTCGTTAGGTTCCATATTGACGCCCAAGGCCGCCGGAGCGTCAGCTTGCTTGCTTTTCCAGGATGAAAAAACGAGGACGGCAACCGTAAGAAGATAGGGCAGCATCAGTAGAAGAGAAGATGGCAGGTGGGTCCCCACGGCCTGCAGTCTCAATTGAAACGCCATGACGCCGCCGAAGAGATAGGCGCCCAAAAGGGCGCGCCCCGGGCGCCAAAAGGCAAAAATCACCAGCGCCACCGCGATCCATCCGCGGCCGGCGGAAAGGCCGTTGGTCCACAAGTGGGTGTAGGCCAGGGACAGGTAGGCGCCGCCGAAGCCGGCCAGGCAGCCACCGCCCAAGATGCCGATCCAGCGGTAACGTAAAACGCTGATACCCGCCGCCGCCGCCGCTTCCGGATTTTCTCCGACGGCCCTGAGATTGAGCCCCCAACGGCATTTTTCAAGGAAGAGCCAGAGCAGGGGCACCATCAAAATCGCACCGTAGACCAGGATGTCCTGTTGAAAAAGGATGGGTCCCAGCCCGGGAATGTAATGCAGCAGGGGAACAGCCAGCTTGTTGAAACCGGGGGCGGTTTGCCCGATGAGCGGCGTGCCGAGATAGTCCGCCAGCCCCAAACCAAAAATGGTCAAGGCCAGTCCGGAGACCACCTGGTTGCCGAGAAACCACAGGCATACAATGGCGTGGATCGCGCCAATGGCTGCGCCGAACAGCCCGGCCACGAGGAAGGCCAGTGCGGGGTGGCCGGTGGCCTGGGCGGTAACGAAGGCTGCCAAGGCGCCGGTGATCATCATGCCTTCCACGCCCAGATTGAGAACACCGGACTTTTCCGTCAGGATTTCGCCGAGGGTGGCGTATAGGATTGGCGTGCCGGATTGGATGGCTGCCGCCAGCAGAGGCACGATCAGCTCGGTATTCATGAGGGCCTCCGGAAGCGAAATCCGAATTCGTTGAAAAAGCTGCCGGCCAGGACGGTCAACAGAATCATCCCCTCCATGATGCCGCCAAAAGCGGCTGGCACCTGCAGCTCGAGCTGCAAATTTTCCACCCCGACCCGCAGGGCGGCCAGCAGAAACGATGCAATCCCGATGGTCAACGGGTTCAGCCTCGCCAGCCAGGCAACGACGATAGCCGTATAGCCGTAGCCCACCATGATACTGGGTTGCAGGCGATTGATCGTGGCGGAGGCTTCGATCAATCCGGCCCACCCGGCCAAGGCGCCGCTGAAGATCATCACGACGCATACCAGCTTTACATACGGCAGCCCGGCATAGCGGGTGGCATTCAGGTTTTCCCCGGCGACTTTCAACTCGAACCCCATACGGGTAAACCGGAAGAAAACATACATCACCACGCCACTGACCAGGCACAAAACGAGTCCCCAGTTGACATCGGTAGCGCCGATCTTCGGCACGATGGCGCTGACCGAGAAGGCTTTGGTCATGGGAAACCCAAAGCTGCCGGGATCTTTCCAGCGGCCGTAAACCAGGTAGTCTAGGAACAGAATAGCGATATAGTTGAGCATGAGGGTGACGATGATTTCATTGGCGCGCATCTTCAGCTTCAGAAGGGCGGGTATCAGGCCCCACAGGCCGCCCCCTAGGAAGGCCGTGCCGAACATCAAAGGCAGCACAATATACCCGGGCTGGTCGGAAAACGTCAGCGCGGCCCAGGTAGCACCGATGGCCCCGAGTGCGAACTGGCCTTCGGCCCCGATATTCCAGATCTGCAGGCGGAACGCAATGGCCACGCCAAGCGAGCAAAGAAAGATGGGGATGGCTTTGATCAGGCAGTCTTCGATGGACCAGCGTGAGCCCAGCGCCCCCTGAAAAAGCAATTCGATGCCGTGGAGGGCCGGTTTCCCCTGGAGTTTGAGCATGAGGGCGCTCACGGCCAGTGATATTACCACGGCCGCGAAAACAATAAGACAGGAGCTCCACGGGCGCGGCTCCTGTCTTTTGTAGGCGCTCAGCGTGAACATGGTGTTTACAGGCAAGTGCCATAGGCCGGTGCACAAGGCAACCGGCCGTTTGATTTATTCCGTCGTACCGATGACGCCCTGGACGAAATAGTCCATCCCGAGCAGTTCGCCGTCTTCGGGGATTTTGCCGTCGGGGATACGCACCGCGCCGGTCTGGTCCTTAACCGGACCCATGAAAACTTGCATTTGACCGGATGTGATGGCTTCTTTTTTGGCCAAAACGGCTTTCTGGACGTCGCCGGGAACCATATCGCTCATGGGGCTCAAATCCACGATGCCGTGTTCCATGCCGTACCAGACGGGTTTGGGTTCGAAGGTGCCATTCCGCACGGCGTCCACCACTTCTTTGTAGTAAGGACCCCAGTTCCAGACGGGGGCGCACAGGTGGGACTTGGGTGCAAAGGCCGACATATCGGAGTTGTACCCGATGGAATACACCCCTTTTTCCTGGGCCGCTTCCTGGGGGCCGGGTGAATCTTGGTGCTGGGCGATGACATCCGCGCCGACGTCCAGCAGGCTCTTGGCGGCTTCTTTTTCCGTGGCCGGATCATACCAGGTTTTGGTCCAGACGACCCGCACCTGTGCGTCGGGGTTCACGGCCTGGGCACCCAAGGTAAAGGCATTGATGCCCCGGATGACTTCCGGGATGGGGAAAGCGGCCACGTAACCCAGGGTATTGGATTTCGTCATGGCGCCGGCCACCATGCCGGACAGGTAGCGGGCCTGATACATCCGACCGAAGTAGTTGCCCATATTGGCGGCGGTTTTGAACCCGGAGCAGTGCATGAAGATCGTATTGGGAAATTTCTGGGCCACTTTCAGCATGGGGTCCATGTAGCCGAAGCTGGTGGCAAAAATCAGGTCATAGTTTTTGCGGGCCATGTTGAGCATGACGCGCTCGGAGTCGGGGCCTTCGGGAACGGCTTCCACATAGGAGGTCGTGACACCGTCCAGCTTGTCGATGAAAAGACGTCCCTGGTCATGGGCATAAGACCAACCGGCATCCCCGACGGGCGATACGTAAATAAAGCCAACCTGGAGTTCTTTGACTTCGGCTTTCTTCATGAGTTCATCTAATTGTTTTTTAAGCTCATCATTTTCTTTCTGGAGGCTTGCTATTTGCTCTTGAAGAGAAGCATTTTCTTGTTTGAGTTGTTCAAGTGCTGCTGTATCTTCCGGCTTTTCTCCGCATGAAAGTATCATCAAACAAGTACCTAACATCGCCAATAGTACTAAGGCAGAAATCAAATTTTTTCGCATAGTTATCCTCCTGAGTTGATGCGCTGCAATAATTGCCCGCTTATAGCTTGCTTTGGGGTGTTTAGCAACAGCTTTTGGGCCGCCCTAAAAGGTGGTGCCGGTCGCTATGGGGCTTCCTTCTGAATCCGGTCGATATACGCTTCCCATTCCATCGGCAGCAGATTTTTCTTTTTGTTATTGCAATCCTTGCAGGCCGGCACGAGGTTGCCTTTGGTGCTGCGGCCCCCGCGGGCCAGGGGGACGACATGGTCCATGGTCAACTCCCGGGCCGGGGTGGGTCGACCGCAGTAATGGCAGACGCCCTTGGCGCAGCGCCGCTTCCACCATTCGGTCTGGCGCAGCTCGCGGGCTTTGCGCCGTTCCCGGTTGAGGGCGGCTTCGTCGATTGGAACGGCGTAAGGCGTCGTCATGCGATGGATTCTCTTCCCGTGGGCGGCTGGGTTGCGTTGTCATTCTCCAGCCAGTGGTCGATAGCGTGCAGCAGTCTTTGGTAATAGACTGTCGAGCCTCCCAATCCGCGCCGTCCGAAAAAATAATTGATTTCCAGGAAAAGCGGTGTTGCCGGGTTGGCCACCGTTGGGTCCGTGCTGAAGAGAAAATCGAAACCGGCCAGGTTGATGCCGGTGTGGCGGCAAAAGGCGCGCGTGGCGGCTTCGGCAGCTGCGATCAGGTGGTGATCGCTGGTCCGGTCAATGGCGCCGCCTTTGGACAGGCTGGCGATCAGGGGGGAATCGGACGGCATCACCCGCCAGTAGGAATGCAGCTGGTGACCGGTCACCACCACGCGCAGCGAGCGGGCTCCGGCGGGGATCCATTGCTGCAGGATAAATCCTTTTTGGCCGGTGGTTTCAAATTCCTGCAGGCGTTTCAGTACTGCGGCCATGTCCCGGTCATGCATGATCGGGAAAACGCCGTCACCTTCGCCCCCCCAATCCAGTTTGAAAACCGCCGGCGGTGATAAGGGACGGCTGCCGGTGGGATGCTGCCGGAAGAAGGAGGTGGTATCGGGGTAGCAAAAACTCTGCGGGTGGGGCACATTGGCTTGCTGAAAAAGCCGGCTTTGACCCTGTTTGCCCGGATAGGCAAACCGCGCCGCGTAGTTTGGAAAGACCCGCTTACAATAGCGGGTGGCCGCCCGATAAAGCGAAGCCCGGCATCCCTGGGGGAGGATCACAGCCGTGGCGCGCTTGATGGCGGACAGATCCTCGGCATCCGGGTCTCGCCCGGCACAGAGGCGATGATGATCGCCTTCGTAGATAGGATGAAACGAAACAATCATAGCCGTAGTCAATAACCGAATTTACGCAGGGCGCGGGTATCCCGCGTCCAGTTTTTTTGAACCCGGACGAACAATTCCAAATAAACCTTTGTGTAGAGCAACTTTTCGATATCCTCGCGCGCGGCCAGGCCGATCTGTTTCAATTTTTTACCGCCCCGGCCAATGACCATGCCCTTTTGTGAATCCCGTTCCACATGAATGGTCGCGCCGATGCGCATCATCTTGCCTTTTTGGGTTTCCGTGAAGGTGTCCACGGTGACGGCGGTGGCATAGGGGATTTCATCGCCGGTGAGGCGGAAAACTTTCTCCCGGATCATTTCCGCCACGATAAAGCGTTCTGCGCTATCGGTCAGCATGTCGGGGGCATAAAAGGGGGGCCCTTCAGGCAGCATGGCCTCCATCACCCCCAGCAGATCGTCAACCTGAGTGCCCTGGAGGGCGGAGATCGGAACGATCTGTTGGAAAGCAAACCGCCGCGACCATTGATCCAGGCGCTCGATCAATTGATCCGGGGTAATGCGGTCCATTTTATTAACGGCCAGAACGACGGGTTTTTGAATGTCGGCCAACCGGCCCAGCAGGAAGTTTTCCGCTTCACGATCCGGGCGCAGCGGGTCGGCTATCAGCAGAACAAGATCCACGTCGCCCAGGGCGGAAAGCGCGGTGTCCACGATACGGACATTTAACGGCTGGTGAGCACGATGGACGCCGGGGGTGTCGATAAAAACGAGCTGGGCGCTCGGTCGGTGAACAATCCCCAGGATGCGGTTGCGCGTTGTCTGGGGCTTGCGCGAGGTGATGGAAATTTTTTCCCCGAGCATCCGATTCAAGAGGGTTGACTTGCCGGCATTGGGCGGCCCCACAAGGGCGACGAAGCCGGAATGAAAACCCGCAAAAGCGGTGGGATCGATAGGCGTCATGACGGTATCTTAATCATTGCTTCAAGGGCGCGCCACAAAGGCGCCAGCCCCTGGCCGGTTTTAGCGGAAAACAACAGAAGGTTTTCAGGCGCGCATGCGAACTGATCGGCAATCACACGCAAGGGGCGCACCTGCTTGTTGCGTGAAAGCTTATCCGCTTTGGTGACCACGATCCGGTAGGGCCGACGGTGGTTATCGAGCCAGCGCAGCAGGTCGTGTTCTTCCTGCCGGGGCGTGCGGCGAATGTCCACCAGCAGCACGACGCCCATCAGCATCTCCCGGGATGCCAGATAGGTTTCGATCATGGGCCCCCACTGTTTTTGAATGGCGGCCGGGACCCTTGCATAGCCATACCCGGGCAGGTCCACGAAAGACAGGTTGTTGTTGATCAGGAAAAAATTGATCAGCTGCGTGCGGCCGGGCGTGTTGCTGGTTTTCACCAGCCGCTTGCGGTTGACGAGCGTGTTGATGAGGGATGACTTGCCGACGTTGGAACGCCCTGCAAAGGCGATTTCCGGGTATTCCGGCGGGGGATAGTGTTGGGGTTTTACGGCACTGGTGACGAATTCGGCGCTTTTTATGATCATGGCAAGCCTGTCGGTTGATTTCCGGCGGCAAGAACCCTGGGTCGGCAACGCCATCCGGCCAGCCTTACCCGAGCGTTCCGGAGGCTATCCATGCTGGGTCAGGTAGCGTTCCAGGCGGTCCATGCCCTCGGCGATGTTTTCCAGCGAATTGGCGTAGGAGAAGCGGAGGTAGCCTTCCGCGTTGGGGCCGAAGTCGATACCGGGCGTCACGCCCACCCGCGCGTTCTCGAGAATGTCAAATGCCAGGCGGTAGGAATCTTTGGAAATATGCCGCGCATTGGCAAAAACATAGAACGCCCCGGTGGGTTCCACGGTGATGCCGAAGCCCATTTCGCGCAGGCGGCGGATCATAAATAACCGGCGTTCATTGTACGTCGTCCGCATACGGGCCGTGTCGTCATCGGTTTGGGTCAGGGCGGCGACCCCTGCTTTTTGCACCATGGTATTGGCGGAAATAAAGAAGTTTTGCACCATTTTTTGAATCGGCCGGATAAACGCCGGCGGCGCAATCAAATACCCCAGGCGGAAGCCGGTCATGGCATAAAGCTTGGAGAATCCGTTCAAGACAAAGGCCTGATCGCTAAACTCCAGGATGCTGTGCTCCTGTCCTTCATACACCAGGCCGTGGTAGATCTCGTCGGAAACGACATGCGGTCCCATGGTGCTGATGGCTTGCATGCGTGCCGCCGAAAGGAGGTTGCCGGTGGGATTGGAGGGCGAGTTGATGAAAATCGCCCGTGTCCGGTCCGTGATCTTGGCGGCGATGGCATCCGGTCGATACTGGAAACCGTCTTCTTCGTAGACGGGGACCGTGACCACTCGGCCCTGGACAAATTTTATGAAATTGGGGTAGCAGGCGTAGTGCGGGTCGGAGATGATGACTTCGTCGCCCGGTTCCAACAGCGCGGCAAAGAGCAGCAGCATGGCCGGTGAGGTGCCGGGTGTAATGATGATATGATCGGGATCCACCGCTACCGCGTAGGTGCGCTGATAATAGTCACTGATCGCGCGCCGCAGTTCGGGCAGCCCCAGACTGTGGCAGTAGTGGGTATGCCCCTCTTCCATGGCCCGGCAGAGGGCATCCTTGATGCTTTGCGGGGTGTCGAAATCCGGCTCGCCGACCTCGAGATGGATGACGTCCTGGCCGCATGTTTCCATCTCGCAGGCCCGCTCGAGCACATCCATGACGATGAAAGAGCTGATTTCTTCGGTACGCTTGGCAACCATGGGCGGGCCCTTTCCGGTTCCTTCCATTAAAGGGGTCTTCTTTTATCGACCGATGACCAGGTCCTTCTATACCACTTTGTTGAGTGGGTATTCAATAATGCCTTCCGCCCCGTTTTTCAGAAGCTCCGGAATCAGATCCCGCACCGTATTGGCGTCCACCACGGTTTCCACGGAAAACCAGGAGGACTGGTAGAGCGAGGCCACGGTGGGTGCGTTCAGGCTGGGCAGCAGGGTAACGACGGTATCCAGGCGGTCCTGGGGCACGTTCATTTTCAACCCCACCAGTTTGTCCCCCAGCAGGGCGCCTTTGAGCAGCAGCGCGATCTGCTCGATTTTTTCGCGTTTGAAGGGATCCTGCCAGGCCGTGTGGTTGGCAATGAGGCGGGTGTTGGTCTGCATGAGTTCGTGGATGATGCGCAACCCGTGGGCTTTGATGGTGCTCTCCGTTTCGGTCACCTCAACGATGGCGTCGGCCAGTTTCGAGACCACCTTGGCTTCGGTGGCGCCCCAGGAAAATTCGATATCGACGTCGATGCCGCGTTCTTCAAAATAGCGCCGGGTGAAGGCCACCAGCTCGGTGGATATTTTTTTGCCCTGGAGGTCTTCGATGGTTTTTATATCCGAATCATATGGCACGGCCAGCACCCAGCGCGCCGGTCGGGCGCTGACTTTCGAGTAGACCAGGTCGCTGACCACATGGATGTTCGAATCGTTTTCCGCAATCCAGTCTTTACCGGTCAAGCCGGCG
This sequence comes from Desulfobacteraceae bacterium, assembly GCA_014237395.1. GTDB lineage: Bacteria > Desulfobacterota > Desulfobacteria > Desulfobacterales > UBA5852 > JABZFP01. The sequence goes on from JABZFP010000041.1 coordinate 201,338, forward strand.
TCCAGGGTGCCATTTTCAACGTAGCGCGACATTTCCTGGGCCCGACAGATGGCGCAGTCGATCGAACTGTCGTTGATTTCCGGGAAATAGCTCCGGCCGTTGACGTTGATTTTCCAGCCGGACCGTTTGAACAGGGCGATGGTGGCATCCTGCAGGCTTCCCTTGGGGATGCCCAGTTTAAGCATATCCGTCATTTTATTTATAAACCTCCTTGGGATCAAAAACGGGTTCTCCAATGACATTAACGCCGTCCGCTTCGATTTTATGATAAAAACAGCTTCGATATCCGGTGTGACAGGCCGCCCCTCCGATTTGGTCCACTTTTACCAGGATGGCATCGCGGTCGCAGTCAAAATAAACGGCCTTGACCATTTGCAGATGGCCGGAGGTCTTCCCCTTGACCCACAGTTCGTTGCGGCTGCGGCTATAAAAAGTGGCGTGTCCCGTGTCCAACGTGGCCTGGAAGGCTTCGGCATTCATATAGGCCAGCATCAGGACATCACCGCTGGCTTCGTCTTGAACGATAGCCGGGATAAGGCCCCCCATTTTCACAAAATCCAGTTCAACCATGGTTTTCCCTTTGTATCGCGCTGCTCAAACCCGAACGGCAACGCCGGCAGTCACGTCATCACCCGATGATGGCGTTTGTAAATAAAACGACTAGCTTAACGATATCAAACGTATAAGTCAATTATTTTCCGATATGGCATGCTTGCTTTATAAAAGGTCTTCTGGTAAATTTGTGTTTTTGTCGATGAGTTGCACCCCATCGACCGATGGCTGACCCCATCGTTACCTGAAACGTTTGCTCAGCAGGAACCGTATATCATGACCGAGGAAAGCAAGCGCACGCGCGCCATGGAAAAACGGGCACGCCAAACCGCCGGCGGCTGGGGACGCCGCCTTTTGCTCTGGTTGTTCGGGCTCGTATTGATGGCCGGGGTGGTCGGCGCTCTTGCCGCCATCGGGTTTTTTTTCTATCTGGTCGAGGATTTGCCCAAAATTTCTTCTCTGGCCGATTATCGACCCGCTACGGTCACCACGGTGTATGCCGACGATGAACAAAAAATAGCGGAATTTTACAAAGAACGCCGCCTGGTCATGCCGCTGGCAGACATCCCCCCCATGCTGGTGGAGGCCTTTATTGCCGCTGAAGATTCGCGGTTTTTCGAGCACAGAGGCATTGATTTTAAAAGTATCTTGCGCGCGTTTTTCAAGAACCTCGAAGCCGGCACCATCGTCCAAGGCGGCAGTACCATTACCCAGCAGGTCACCAAATCCTTTTTCCTGACACCGGAAAGAAGCTACAAGCGCAAGCTCAAGGAAGCGGTGCTGGCCTACCGCATCAGCGAAACGTTTTCCAAAGAAGAAGTCCTTTTCCTCTATCTGAACCAGATCTATCTCGGGCACGGCGCCTATGGCGTGCAGGCGGCGGCCCAGAATTATTTTGACAAGCCCGTTCAGGAATTGACCCTGGCGGAATGTGCCATTCTGGCAGGGCTGCCCCAGGCCCCCAGCCGCTATTCCCCCCACAGGTTTCCGGAGCGCGCCCGACAGCGGCAGCTGTATGTTCTCAGCCGGATGGAGGAGGAAGGCTACATCACGGCCCAACAGGCGGAAGAGGCCCGCAACGAAACCTGGGGCATCAAGCCGCGACGCAACTGGTACGTTGAGCAGGCGCCGTTTTACACCGAGCACGTCCGGCGCTACGTGGAGCAGAAATACGGCGAAGAGGCACTTTACCAGGAAGGTCTCAACATCTATACCGCGGTCAACGTGGCGATGCAGACCGCGGCACGGGAGGAGATCCAAAAGGGGCTGCGGGAACTGGATAAACGGCAGGGCTATCGCGGCCCCCTTGATAACATCGCCCCGGAGGAACGCGAGGCCTTTTTAACGACATTGGCCGAAACGCAGGCCGAAAGCCTGGTTCCCGGCGCCATTCTCGAGGGCCTGGTGGGGACGGTCGATGATAAAAAGAACCGCGTAACGGTAAATCTGGGAGTGACGACCGGCCTGCTCCTGCTGGACGACATGACATGGGCCCGCAAGCCAAATCCGGAAGTCATCTATTGGTCGGCCAAAGTAGTCCGCCCGAGTCAGGTGCTCAAGGCGGGCGACGTTATTCAGGTGCGTTTGAAAGAGAAGGCCGGTGATGATGACAGCTGGCAGCTCGCGCTGGAGCAGACGCCCAAGGCCCAGTCCGCCCTGTTGAGCATCGAGGCCGAAACCGGTTATGTGAAGGCCATGGTGGGCGGCCGTGATTTCCAGGACAGCCAGTTCAACCGTGCCATCCAGTCCCGGCGGCAGCCGGGTTCCGCTTTCAAGCCCATCATCTATGCCGCCGCCATTGACTATGGTTATACACCGGCCACTATGATTCTGGACGCGCCCATTGTTTTCGAAGACACCGAACGGGACTTCACCTGGAAACCCAAAAACTACGCGGAAAAGTTCTACGGGCCCACCTTGTTTCGCCAGGCGCTGGCCAAATCCCGCAATGTGGTCACGGTCAAGATTCTGAAAGATATCGGCATCGATTATGCCATTGAATACGCCCGCAAGGTCGGCATTCATTCCCACCTGAACCGTGATTTGTCCATCGCGCTGGGTTCTTCGGGTGTTTCCCTGCTGGAAATCGTGAATGCCTACTCGGTTTTTGCCAATCTGGGGTATCGGATCAATCCGATATTTATTACCCGTATCACGGACCGTGACGGCCGCGTGCTGGAGGAGAATCGACCCGAGCGGGAAAAAGTGATCGAAGAGACTACAGCCTTTATCGTGAACAGCCTCTTGGAAAGTGTTGTCAAGAGCGGCACCGGCCAGCGGGTGCGCGCCTTGAATCGGCCGGTGGCCGGCAAGACCGGTACCACCAATAATCTCTATGATGCCTGGTTCGTGGGCTACACGCCGGATATGATCACCGGTGTCTGGGTGGGGTTTGATGAGGAAGGCTCGCTGGGTCGCGGCGAAACCGGTTCCCGGGCGGCCAGCCCGATCTGGCTGGGATTCATGCAGCGGGCCATGGCCGACCGCCCCGTCAAAGTGTTCGAGGTTCCCGAGGGCATCGTTTTCAGCCGGATCGATGCCGAAACCGGGCTGCTGCCGATTCCTGAATCCAAGGAAACCATTTTCGAGTGTTTCAAGGACGGAACCGTGCCCACCGAATACACCAAACCCCCCGATGCGATTGCCGATCAGGAGGATTTCTTCAAGGTGGGCATGTAGGTGTCCCTCCAGGAAGGGCATCTTTCGGCCCCTGGCGGCGTTCTCACCTCCCGTCGGCCCTGGGCGCAGCGGGGCTACGCCTGCGGGCGCCGGTCGGTTGCGGCCTTGCCAGGAACCGAAATCTACCCTTCCTGGAAGGACACGGTTCGGTTCCCATCCGGCGCCATTCGGTTGAGGTTTGTTGAACACCGTTATCCGGTATCCGGCTGCAAGTAATAAAATGTTTTCTATAAAATTAAAAAAGCCGCTGCTCGAAAGAGCAGCGGCTTTTTTGGGGAGATTCGTTGGGTACGAGCGACGAACCCTGTGGATCGGGCATGCGCGGTTTATTCCGGCAAGCGCACCGACAACACCGGGATTTTCGATCGGCGCAACACCCGGCTGGTGGTACTGCCCATCATGGTGTCCATTAGCGCCCCCCGGCCATGGGTCCCCATGACGATCAAATCGCACCGTTTTTCTTCCGCGGTGGTGAGGATCTGGACGACGGGATTGCCGCTTTTGATGACGGTTTCGTCCATGGCGGCTTCGTGGTCGTTGGTGCCGGGACGCAGGTTCTGGCAGAAGCGGTCCAGTACCTCGTGAATCATGGCATTGTCGCGCTTTTTACCAATCAACACTTCCCGGGCCTCGTCCATGTTGCGTTTTTTGATGTCTTCCCATTGGTCGGCCCCGATGTATCCGACCACATGCTGATCGACGAACTCGGGGGTCTCGTCGATAACGTGCAGAATGGTGATCTGGGCGCAATAGGTGTTGGCCAGGCTCACGGCGTAGGCCATGGCATAGCGAGCGTTTTCCGACAGGTCGGTGGCATACAGGATGCGTTTGATGTCTACTATCGGTAGATCGACGTTCATGGTTTGGATTCCTTCGTTTTTAGGAATGTGCCCTATTTTTCCGCTGCAACTGTCTTTTTACCCAAGAGGTTCCGGATGTGTTTAATCCAGATGCCGCTCAAAAGATAGGCATAAATCCAGGTTCCGATGATAATCAGGACGTAGGCCTTGGCAATGTCCATCGTAGTGCCGTTCATCGAGAAGCCCGGCACGTAGCCGAAAAGAAAGGGCCCCAGATAGAGGAACTTGGCGAACTTGAAGGACGCAAAAGCGGTTCGCCACATATTGGCCTTGGCGATGGTGGCGCCGGCAAAGGCCGCGATACAGACGGGCGGTGTAATGTTGGAATCCTGGGAGAGCCAGTAGACGATCATGTGGGCGGCCAGTTCATTGACCCCCAGATGGGTCAGGGCCGGCACCGCCACCACGGCTGTGATCAGGTAGGCCGCCGTGACCGGCACGCCCATCCCCAGAATGAGGGAGGCCAGCGCGATGAATAAGATCGTCAAGGGCAGCGAGCCGGCGGCCAGTTCGATCACGATGTCGGCGAAAGTCAGAATGAGACCGCTGTATGTCAATACCCCGATAATGACCCCGATGACGCCCACGGTGGCGCCGATTTTGAGACTGTTTTCGGTGCCCGCCCGCGCGGCCTCGACGAAGTGGATCGCTTCCTGTTTCAAGTCCGCGCCTTTAGAGCGCCGCCACAGGGAAACGGCGATGGAAACGATAATCCCGTAAAACAGCATCACGCGGGGCCGCATGAAGGGGTAAAGGCTAGTGACGGTGGCCTCTCCCGAGGTGGCGCCAATCCCTTTGAGCGCCCAGGTGCCCAGCAGCACTAAGACCATTATCCAAGCGGAGGTCAATTCGATGCGGGTTTCTTTGGTTTTGTGGCTGATCGCCACACAGGTGGCCAGGCCTATTATGGCGGAATAGCCCGGAGAAAAGCCGGTCAGCATGAAGATGGTAATGACCACCAGGGGCAGGGTGTAAATCCACTCCCGCTTCAAAATGGTCATGGCACTTTCCCCGAAACGTTCCCCGATGACGTTATAGGCCTTGGCCTCCCAGTGCACCATCATATAGACGCTGTAAAAGTACATGAGGGCCGGGAAAATGGCCACCAGCATGATGCGGGAATAGGGCAGGCCCGTCAGTTCGGCCATGATGAAGCCGCCCGCGCCCATAATCGGCGGCATGAACATCCCGCCGATGGAGGCCGCCGGCTCGATGCCGCCGGCGATGTGGGGCCGGAAACCGGCTTTTTTCATCATGGGAATGGTAAAGGTCCCGGTGGACACCGTGTTGGCGATGGCGCTGCCGGAAATGGAGCCGAACAGGCCGCTGGCGATAACCGACACCTTGGCCGGTCCGCCGATTTTGTGGCCGACGGCCGCCAGGGGCCAGTCGATAAAGAACTTCTGGGCCCCGCATTTTTCGAGATAGGCCCCGAACAGGACAAAGAGCAGCACGTAAGTGGCCAGCACGTTGGCCATGATGCCGAAAACGCCGTCCGGTTTATAGAAGAGGCTTGTGCAAAGACCGGGCAGGGTATCTCCCGCATGGGCCAGCATATCGGGCATGTGTGCGCCGTACATCCCATAAAAAAGAAAAATGGTGCCCAGGATAACAAAGACGTTGCCCACCACGCGGCGGGCCAACTCGATGCCGATCAAAACGCCGATCACGGCCATCCACTGATCAACCAGATTTTCAGCACCGGTACGGTAGTTGATCACTTCAAAATTCATCATCCAGTAGCCCACCGAAACGATGGAGAGGACAATCAGAAGGTAATCAACCACCCGCATGATGGTGCTTTTTGACTGATAGAGCAGAAAGCACAGGATATACGTGATGATCACGTAAATGCCGCGATGATATTGAAGATTGGCAGGTTCGATCACGGCCGACCATGAGTAGAACAAGACCAGCAATAGCGCAAGAGCGTCGAATATGACTTTTTCGAAAGGCTTTAGTTTTTTGTACACGGTGGCTTACCTATTCAAAGGGGTGGCAGGTGAATACCGGGCGGCATTTCGCTGCCGCCCGGGCTTTTTAAGGGTTTATTTGAGAACGCCCATTTCTTTCCAGAATTTTTCGGCACCAGGATGCAGCGGTGTCGCAACGCCCTTGATACCCTTCTCAACCGACATGGCCTTGAATGTTTTTTTCTGTGAGACCATATAGGCCAGGCCTTCGGGGGTGTAGATGGCCTTCAGCATGCCGTATACCAGATCCTCAGGCGTATTGGTGTTGGCCACCAGGAGCGTGGTGTCGACAAACGATCCCACATCTTCTGTGACGCCACGATATTTGCCGTCACTGGTGGGGATCGGCTTGGGCTCGAAGTTTTTAAATTTCTCATAGAACCCGTTGCTTCTGGCATCCGCATCCAGGTCCACCAGGGCGATTTCGTTCATGGTGGCTGCTTGAATCACGGCGCTGTTGGGGTAGGCGGTGAAAAGCCACAGGGCGTCCACCTGGTTATTGCTGAAGGCGTCGGCGCCCGCATTGTAGGAAACGGCGTTTCGCTCGATCTTGTCCCAAATGCCCGCGTGGGTGAAAAACATTTCGCAATAGGAGAAGGCGCCGGAACCGGCGGGACCGACAGCCACCTTTTTACCAACCAGATCCATAACACTCTTGATGCCGGAATCTTTACCTACCACGAGTTGGGCCGGAGCCTCATAAAGGTAGTTCACGGCCATAACGTTTTCATATTTCGTCGGATCGTTGACCATGAGGCCGTTACGGCCGGCAAAGACGTGACCCGAGTAGACGGTGCCGAAATGGGCCTTACCCGAGTTGACCGTTCGCAAGTTTTCGGTGGAACCACCGGAAGACTGGACTTTGATGTTATAGTCCGTCATCGCTTTTACCGGCTTATAGGTCGCGATCGCCTGTCCAACGATCTGGAAGGTCCCACCGGCCGGACCGCCGGCAAAAATGATCAGCTTCTTGGCGGCAACATTGCCCGCAAACGTCATCGAAAGAATCAGCATGATGCTGACAGCCAGAACAACGGGAAACAGTTTTTTCTTCATCGAGGGTCTCCTTGAAAGAAATGAAGTTAACACAACCAACAAATGCTGCGAGCCTCCCCTCTCACCCGATTCTCAGCATCGGCAGGCCGCTGGTTGGATCGACGGTAGCCATTGGTTGTCGGAACACTAAACCGTGTTCACTTGCTAGGTTCGGATCAGAGTGTAGGCACCCTAACAACCACCAGGTCAATGGTCAATCAGGGGATCTCGGATTTTTTTGTAAGGAATTTTCTTACAAAATCAAGGTGTGATCATCGTGTCTCATGGTTCAATGAGGCGATTCTGAAGGGCAAACCGGATCAGTTCGGCGTTATTGCGCAGATCCAGTTTTTTCAACAGACGGGCCCGGTAGGTATCCACCGTTTTAATGCTGAGACTATAGGCCTGGGCAATTTCTCGGTTGGTGTGACCCATGGCCAGGCGTCGCAGGACCTGAAGTTCACGCATGGACAGGGAGTCCAGCGGCGTTTTGTCCCGGGTGCCCCGGGCAATCCTCAGGGCCAGGGCTTCCGTGGCGTCGTCGGTTATATACCGTTGACCGCTGTAGACGCGTTGGATGGCGGTCACCAGTTGCTCCGGTGCCGATTGTTTGGTCAGATAGCCCATGGCGCCGGCTTCGATGGCGCGCACAATGTATTGCGCCTCTTCATGCATGGTCAAAATAAGAACCGGCAGCCCGGGATGGGTGTCTTTCAGGCGGCTGACCACTTCCAGTCCGTCGATGCCGGGCATTGAAATATCCACCACGGCGACATCCGGTGTCAGTTCTGCAACTTGCTTGAGCGCTTCACGACCATCAGCGGCTTCGGCCACCACTTCCAGGTCACCGCTCTCTTCGACGATGCGCCGCAGTCCTTCACGGACAATGCTGTGATCATCGGCTAGGAGGACCTTGATCATATGCTCACACTCCCGTCTTCGGGTAGAGGGATTTCCAGTTGAATTTCCGTTCCTTGCCCCGTGGCTGACCGAACGCGTAGACGCCCGCCCACAAGGTTGGCCCGCTCCTTCATGCCGGCGACGCCGATGCCTTCGGATTCGGGAACGCCATTGATGTCGAACCCCTGTCCGTCATCGGTTACTTTCAGTACGAGTTGATGGTGGACCACCCGCAATTCCACCTTGACGCTGATGGCCCGGGCATGGCGGACGGCATTGGTCAACGCTTCCTGGGCAATGCGATAAGCGGCGGTGGCCACGGCGTCGCTGATGGAAGGAATGGGCTGGTGTTCGAAGCTGCAGAGAATTTCAGAGCGGCGTTCGATGTCGGTGGTGTACCATTCAAGGGCCGCCACGAGACCGAGATCATCGAGAACGCCGGGGCGCAGACGGATGGCCATCCCCCTGACGTCCTCGATATTTTTGTCGATCAAGCGGCACATTTCCCGGGCCCGCTGGGCGGCGCGGGGGTCGCGATCGGCAAGTCGCTGGGACATCCAGACCGAGTCCATCCGCAGCGCGGTGAGGACCTGTCCCAGCTCGTCGTGCAATTCGCGCGCAATGGCGGCCCGTTCTTTCTCCTGACTGGCCATGATGCTGGCGGAAAGCCGGCGCAGCTGGTTCTGGGCCCTTTTTACATCGGTAATATCGGTTGAAATTTCACAGACGCCGTTTGCCTCGCCGTCCTCGCTGAAAAATGGAAATTTGACCGACAGATAATGGTGAAGCGTCCCGTCCCGGTGGGGCATTTGTTCTTCGAACTGGAAAGACCGTCTTTCACGCATCACTTTCAGATCGTTTTCCCGAAACTGCCGGGCGACCTCCGCCGGGAAAAGATCGGCATCGCTCATTCCACGAACGGCCTCGTTGGAGCGGCCTAAGATCTGCTCGAAGCAGGTATTGATCAAGGTATAGTGCCCATCCCGGTCCTTGATGGAAACCACATCCGGGGTGTAGCGCAGGATGCTGGTGATTTCACGTGTGCGCTCCTCAACCTGCTTTTCGAGCCCACGGGTATAGCGGCCAAGCTCCTCTTGGGCCATTTGAAGGGCGCGTTGGGCGCGGTTGCGTTCGGTGACATCGATGGAAACCGCCAGGGAGCGCACCGGGAGTCCGGCATGGTCTTTTTCCGCCACGGCTGAAAGCAGAATGTCAATGACATCGCCGCCGGCCGTCTGGAACTGATAGGGGATGTCCTTGCAGACACCGGTACGAAAAAATTCAGGAAAAACGATATCTTCAGCGTATTTCCGCGAGGATTCGGTGAAAAAATCCGTCAAGGTTCTCCCGATGACGGCTTCACGCTGATACCCCATGACTTCCAGCCAATAATCACTGACGCTGACGATGTGGCCTTCGCGGTCAATGGAATGCAGCATGGCCGGGGTGTGGTTGTAAAGGGAGCGATGGCGCGTTTCACTTTCCGCGAGGGCCTTTTGCACGGTTTTGCGCTTCAGGATTTCCTGGCTGGCTTTCTGGTATAGAAAAAAAACGCCCAGCCCCACCAGGACGCTGATGGTAAACACCACCGGGGCCGTAATCCGCAGCAAGGGTTCGGAAACCACTTTGGCGATGGTCTCCAGCGGCCGCAGATGAATGATATTCCATCCGGGAAAATGGTCAATCTGGGTCCGGTTCATCAGGTAGCGTTGGCCTTCCTGATCGACCAGGTATTTATCATCCCACAGTTTCATGCCGGTCCAGCGCCAGGGGCCGGGGCCGAACTGCCGGGAAGCGGCGATGCGTTCGATTTCCTCTCGGCTGAGATCCCACAGCAGATTGTTGCGCCAGTCTTCACGGGTGGAGATAAAGATCACCCCCACGGGGTTGGTGACCAGGAGAATGTCTTCAGGGCCCAGGCCGAGCTCCTTTTCCACCTGATCGATGGAGGCTTTGATGACCACAACCCCGATCGGCGTCCTGGTGCCCCGGGCATACACCGGGCTGCTGCAATAGGCGCCGCGTTTGCCCGATGTCGTCCCCAGCGCCAGATAGGATGTCGGCTGGTGATTCATGGCGCCCTTGAAATAGGGCCGAAAGCTGAAGTTGTACCCCACAAAGCTGTCGGGGTCTTGGCGGTTGCTGGAGGCGATCGTAAGGCCGTCTTGATTCATCAAATAGCAGACGTCCGCCCCGAGGTTGGCCTGGAAGTGATCGAGGATGGCATTGGCCTGGGCCATAGTGGACGGATCAGCGCTATACAATACATTGATTATACTTGGTATGCCAGCCAGAACGCGTGCGGGCTGAACATTGGCTGAAATCATGGTGGAAAGGTTGATCCTGAGCATTTCGACGCGGATTTCAGCCTGTTGGGCGGCTTCCTGGAAAGCCGATTCCTTCAAAGAATAGTAATAGAGATAGCCGCCAATCGCCGTCGACAGAAACGCCAAAAGGGAGAGAACGAGGAGGATTAGGCGCAATTTCATGAACGATATCTCCGCAAATAACCGGATTTTCCTGATGTGTGCCGTCCTCTGGGGTGGCGGGAGAACGCTCTATTTAAGTGCTATAGGGGATGGTGCTATGTCAACTTCCAAATGGTGGGGCGTGACGCCTGCATCCGCCTGAACCGACAGGTTTTCAAGATGAAAGTGGGTTTTCAGACGGGAAAGATTCTCACGGCCGGCGCCGATCATGCGGGAAAGATGCCGCGGGTGAACACGAATGGTCGAGGCGTGGGACCTGCGGGGCGCTCGCGCTAGCGCGGCTTTGGCCAGTCGGTAAAATAGGTGACTGTGCACCCGTTCTCCCAAAGCAGGATGATAAGGCCCCGCCAGTATGGCTCCGGGGGCCGCCAGTGCTTCATCTGCCTGCAGTCCCATTCGAATCACCGGTATGTGGGCGGCCGCAAACACCAGTAACAGGCGGCTGACCAGGGCAATCGTTTCGTGCAGGCTGGCCGGGATAAAAGCGCCGCTCCGAAATGCTTCGGCCAGCCGGCTTTGCCGCAGCACCAGGGTCGGGTAAATCCGGACAAAGTCCGGCGCCAGCGCAACAAGCTTCCGAGCGGTCTGGATCGCCCGCCGGGGGGTGTCGCCGGGCAAGCCCGTCATCATCTGAAGGCCCAGTTCATACCCTGCCGACGCGACCATACGGGCGGCGTTCACCGTGCATTGGGCATTGTGACCCCGTTTGGCGCGCGCCAGGACGCGATCATCCATGGATTGCACGCCAAGCTCGATGGTGTGCACCGGGAAATCCCGGATGGCGGCCAGGCGGTTTTCCGTGATCGTGTCCGGCCGGGTGGAAAAGCGGATGCTCGCGACGTCGCCGCGGGTGACATGGGCCGTGGCGATCGCCAGCAGGTCGTGCAGGTGTTGTTCAGGCAGGCCGAGAAAATTGCCCCCATAAAACGCGATTTGCACCGTCCGGCCTCGGTCGCGCACAAAGGGCAGAAAGGTGTCGATGGCGTGTGTGACGGCAGACGGTGAGATCGCGTGGGGCTTGACGCCCGTGATGGCGGTTTGATTGCAGAAGGCACACCGGTGCAGGCACCCGGACATGGGAATGAACACGGGTATGATGAAAGGGCGCGCGCCTGCTTGCCCGCCGGCGGGCAGACCGTCGATGGTCGCGATGATCCGGTCGTTGGTCTGCCGGATCGTAATGCCTTCAGCCATGGTGGGCCAGACGCTCGAGCGCCTTCCGGGCGGCCTGCTGTTCCGCCGCTTTTTTGTTGCGGCCTTTCCCGGTGGCGTTCAGTCCCGGCAGCGTAATTTCAACTGTAAACGTCTTGTCATGGTCGGGGCCGCTTTCGCTCACCACGCGGTACTGGGGAACCGGTTGGCCATTCGTTTGGAGCTTTTCCTGCAACCGGCTTTTATAGTCGGTGATTTCAGCCGGTGTTCCCACGGTTTCGAACGGGAAGTCCAGGCGGTTGCCAATCACGTCGAATACGGCCTGAAACCCGCCATCCAAATAGATGGCGGCGATAATCGCCTCCAGTGTATCCGACAGAATCGAAGGCTTGTCATGCCCGCCCGTCATGGCTTCACCACGGCCCAGTTGGATGCAGGGTCCCAGCGACAGGGTCCGGGCGACTTCGGCCAGGTAGGTTTCGTTGACCATGTGGGCCCGGGTGCGTGACAGGTCGCCCTCGGTCATATCGGGGAAGGTCTGCATCAGAACATGGCTGACAACGAGGTTCAGCACGGCATCGCCCAGAAATTCGAGCCGCTCGTTGTCGCGGCCGACGGTCTCGGGGTGTTCGTTGACAAACGAACGGTGGCGCAGGGCTTCTTCCAACAGCTGCGGGTTGCGAAATTGGTAGGCCAGCGATTTTTCCAGCGTCCGATAACAGGTCGCGGTAACGATTGTCGGCAAACCGACCCCTCCCGTATGCCCTATAGCAGGCAAACGCGTTTAAAGCTGCCTAAGCAACGCTTCGTAAACATTGAACGGAACCATGAAGGTGCCATCCGCACAGCCCATCTCGATGCCCGGCTTGATGGCCCCATGAAAATCGGTGCCGCCGGTAGCGATCATACCATGACGCCGGGCCAAGGCAAGAAAGTGCCGGGTTTGCGCTTCGGAATGTTCCGGATAATAGACCTCCAGCCCTTGCAGACCAGCGGTTTGGAGCACACTCAGCAGATCCTCCAGGGCCCAGGGACGGGTTGGGTGAATCAGCGCCGGATGAGCCAGGACCGCTATACCGCCGGCCTGGCGAATAAGCCGGATAGCGTGGTGGCATTCAACGCGATATTTATCGACATAGGCTGGTTTGCCGTTGCCGAGAAAGCGGTCAAAAGCCTCATCAAAAGAGGCCGCAACACCCTTTTCAACCAATAGTTTGGCGATATGGGGGCGACCGGTCTGCCTTTTGGCACCGGGCGCTTCCAACTCTTCAACGGTGATGTCGATGCCAAGCGCTTGTAGCTTGGCGATGATTTTGGGGTTGCGATTGCGGCGGGCATCCTGCAAGGTGTGCAACTGACCGGCCAGATCCGAATCGTCGTAACGGAAGCCATAGCCTAACAGGTGCAGACTGCCCTGGCAGGGAAACTCGGGCGGCGGGGCGGTACTCAGTTCCACACCGGATAAAAAATGGATGTCTTGGGGGGAGCCGTTTTTCAGGATTTGGTGGACGCCATCCACGGTGTCGTGATCGGTGATGGCAATGGCCGCCAGCCCGAGGCTGCACGCATGGGCGACGATTTCGGCCGGCGTCAGTGTGCCGTCGGAGGCCGTGGAGTGAATGTGGAGATCAATGCTCCCATGCGGCTTATAACCCAAGGGCTTTTTCTTGGGCCTCTTCCTTGGTTTTGCAGTCGATGCACTGGGTGGTCACCGGGCGGGCTTTGAGGCGCTCTATGGAGATATCCTCCCCACAGGTATCACAGATACCGAAGGTTCCCTCTTCGATGCGATCCAAGGTTTTTTTGATTTTTTTGATCAGTTTGTGCTCTCGGTCCCGGATGCGAAGCATAAAGTTGCGATCGGCTTCAAGAGACGCCCGATCGGTAGGGTCCGGAAAATTTTCCTTCTGCGCCGTCATGCCGGAGACGGTGCTGTCCGCCTGGCTGAGCAATTCTTCCAATTGTTCAGACAAAAGCGTTTTGAAGTAATCAAGATCTTTCTTTTTCATAAGGCAGCCCTTATCATCTATAGAGTAATGCTAGGATACAAAAAGGAAGCAATTAGCACAACCACTTTATTCTGTAAAGCATTATCTGGTAAAGCCACATAGCGCCAGGAGGCTATGCTTATTCTAACAACCCAAAGCAGTGAACGCAATCAAGGAGCCGGGAAAAATGGAGCAGCTGAATCAAATCGCGGGGATCATTGCCTTGAGCATGGGAACGGCCTGGGCCAGCGGCATCAATCTCTATGCGGCCATTCTCACCTTGGGCCTGCTCGGCGCGACCGGTCAGATGGCCTTACCGCCCAATCTGGCGATCGTCACCCAGCCGATCGTCATCCTGGCGGCCGGCGTGATGTTTTGCATCGAATTTTTTGCCGACAAAATCCCCGGTGTCGACACGGGATGGGACACGATTCACAGTTTTATCCGCATTCCGGGGGGCGCGCTGCTAGCGGCAGCGGCCGTTGGTGATGTGAATCCGGCGGTCATGCTGGCGGCCGGCATCCTGGGGGGCGGATTGGCCGCCGGGACCCACGCGGCCAAAGCCGGCAGCCGTGTTTTGATCAACACCTCGCCGGAACCCTTTTCCAACTGGTTGGCATCCATCGGCGAAGATTTGGCCGTCATTACCGGCGTGTGGGTCGCGCTGGCCCACCCCTGGTTGTTTCTGGGATTTATGATGGTTTTTGTCCTCCTTTTGATCTGGCTCCTGCCGAAATTGTGGCGGGGCATCAAAACGGTTTTCGCTAAAATCGCCTCCTTGTTCCGTCGAACAGACCGGCCGGTACCGGCCGTTAAAGCCCTCGAGGATCGCGAGGCACCGGACCGGGGATAAGTGCGCGTTGGTAAGAATTCGCGTTGCATTCTGAAGCCGGGTATATTATTGAACCGGCTTGTTGCTATGGTGCCCCTCGCAAGGCGAGGGGTGAAAAGGGAATACGGTGCAAATCCGTAACGTTGGACCGGCGCTGTGAGCAGGGACCGACGTCGCACAACGCCACTGCCCTGGTAAAAACGGGGTGGGAAGGCGCGGCGTTCGGCATGATCTGCAAGTCAGAAGACCTGCCCGGCAACAAAGTTAGGAAGGATGGTGTCCGCTGAATTCCGTGTATCGCGCCCGGGCGTGATGCGCGGTTTTTTTTGGCCGCGATCCCCGGTTGCGCGTTTGATGGTTTAATGCGTGTGAATCAGGGAGGTTATGGCATGCAGACGCAACTGGAACTGGCAAAAGCGGGCCGCCTTACGCCCCAAATCGAATCCGTGGCCGCGCAGGAGGATCAGGAACCGGAGGTCATTCGCCGCCACGTCGCCGCCGGTAAAATTGTTATCCCGGCCCATCCCGGCCGGCAGGACCAAATGGTCGTGGGGATCGGGAAAGGCCTGCGCACCAAAGTCAACGCATCGATCGGCACCTCGTCCGACATTGTCGATATTGATCTCGAAATCCGGAAAGCGCGGATTGCGGCGGAGGAAGGGGCCGACACCCTGATGGAGCTTTCCACCGGGGGGGATCTCAACCGCATCCGGCGTGACATTCTTGCGCACAGCCGTCTGCCCGTCGGCAATGTGCCGCTCTACCAGGCCTTTTGTGAAGCCGCCCGGCGTTATCGCAACCCCAACCGACTGGACCCCGAATTCCTTTTCGATCTGATCGAGCAACAGCTCGAAGACGGTATTTCCTTTATGGCGATTCACTGCGGCATCAACCGCTACACTTTAGAGCGGCTGCGCAACCAAGGCTACCGCTACGGCGGGCTGGTGTCCAAAGGGGGAACCTTCATGGTGTCCTGGATGGAATACAACCGTTGTGAAAACCCCCTGTATGAGCAATTTGACCGGGTTTGTGCCTTGCTGAAACGCTTTGATGCCGTCTTGTCCCTGGGCAACGGCATCCGGGCCGGCGCCATCCACGACAGCCATGACCGGGCCCAGATGGCGGAAATGATCATCAACTGCGAACTGGCCGAACGCGGACGCGCCATGGGGTGCCAGACCATGGTGGAGGGGCCGGGCCACGTCCCTCTGAATGAGATCGAAGGCAATATCATGCTGGAAAAACGTATGAGCGGAGACGCCCCTTATTACGTCCTGGGGCCGCTGCCAGCCGACAGCGGGGCAGGTTACGACCACATCACGGCGGCGATCGGGGCCGCCAACTCGGCCCGCTATGGGGCGGACCTCATCTGTTACATAACACCGGCGGAGCATCTCGCCCTGCCGAACGAAGACGACGTGCGCGAAGGGGTTCGGGTGACGCGCCTGGCCGCCCGCATCGGGGATATCGCCAAATACCCGGAGCGGCGGGAGTTGGAAAAACAAGTGGCCTTGGCCCGTCGCGACATGCGTTGGGAAGACCACTTCGAGCTGCTCATGTTTCCCGCGCATGCACGGGAAATCCGTGCCAGCCGAACACCGGAAAACCAGAAAACTTGCACCATGTGCGGGGATTTCTGTGCCATGGAAAGGGGTGCGGTGCTTTTTGAGGCGTCGATCAGTCCTGAAAAACGCGCCTCTGGTGCAACCGATCAGCTGCAAGGAAAATAGAAAGGAGTTGTGATGAAGCGTTTAAACGAGGCCCTCGATCGAATGACCCCGCCAAGCGTCGAATGGCGGGAAAAGGCCTATGAGCGGCTGCGTCAGCAGGCACGACCGGCGGGAAGCCTGGGGGTGCTGGAAGAGGTGGGCGCCCGGTTGGCCGGTATCGCCCGGACGCTCGATGTTCATCTGACGCGGAAAGTGATCGTTACCTGTGCCGGCGATCACGGGGTTTGTGCCGAAGGCGTCAGTCTATTTCCCGCCGAGGTCACGCCGCAGATGGTTTATAATTTCGTCAAGGGCGGGGCTTCCATTAATGTTCTGGCGCGTCATGCCGGGGCTGAGGTCAAAGTGGCCGATCTGGGGGTCAACTGGGACTTAGAGCCGGATTTGCCGATTTTTCACAAAAAGATCCGTAAGGGGACGGACAATTTGGCCCGGGGGCCGGCCATGACGCGGGATGCGGCCGTCCAGAGCATCGAAGCCGGAATCGAGATTGTCGGGGAGCTTCTCGCGGACGGGCCTGTGGATCTATTGGGCACGGGTGACATGGGTATCGGTAACACCACGCCTTCGACCGCCATCATCGCCGCCTTCTCCGGTCTGCCGGTGGACCAGTTGACGGGTCGGGGGACTGGTGTCGACGATGAAGGCCTGCGGCGCAAGGTGGCCGTCATCGAAAAGGGTCTGGCCATCAACCAGCCCGACCCCCGCGATGCGCTGGACGTGCTCGCCAAAGTCGGCGGCTTTGAAATCGGCGGGTTGGCCGGACTGGTGATCGGTGCGGCCGCCAATGGTATTCCGGTGGTGTGTGACGGGTTTATCGCGACGGCCGGCGCCCTGGTGGCCTGCGAACTGGCGCCGGTGGCCCGGGATTATCTCTTTACCAGCCATTATTCAGTGGAGGTGGGACATCGCTATATGCTCACCCGGTTGGACCGGAAACCGTTGCTGGACCTTCAATTCCGGCTGGGAGAGGGCACCGGCGCGGCGGCGGCCATGGAGCTGATCGACATGGCCACGCGCATTCTGGCCGATATCAAAACGTTTGAAGAGGTGGCGATTCAGGATGCCCAGGCGTAATGCCGGTCATAGCAGGCCCGGACAGCGCGATTAGACACCCACCGACCCGGCGAAATGGCAGGCGGCCTCGTGGCCGGGACGGATCTCCTTCAAGGGGGGTTCGGTCTTGGAACAGATGTCCTGGACATAGGGACAGCGGGTGTGAAAACGACATCCGGGAGGGGGGTTGATCGGGCTGGGGACATCGCCTTTGAGTAGGATGCGCTTGCGCTTGTGCTCGGGATCGGGCATGGGTGACGCGCTCAGCAGGGCCTGCGTGTAAGGGTGCAGAGGCGTTTTGTAAATGACTTTACTGTCGGCCACCTCGACGATTTTGCCCAGATACATGACCGCCACCCGGTCGCTGATGTGTTCCACCACGTGCAGGTCATGGGAAATGAAAAGATAGGTCAGGCTGAATTCGTCCTGAAGATCTTTCAGCAGGTTGAGCACCTGGGCCTGGATCGATACGTCCAGCGCCGAGACCGCTTCGTCGCAGACAACGAGATCGGGGTTCAGCGCCAGGGCCCGGGCCACCCCGATGCGCTGCCGCTGACCGCCTGAAAACATGTGGGGGTAGCGGCGCATGTGCTCCTTGCTCAGTCCTACCACCTGGAGCAGTTCCATGACCCGTGCTTCCCGTTCCTGGCGGTTTGTCATCCCGTGGATCAAGAGGGGTTCCCCGACAATCGAAGCAACGGGTTTGCGGGGGTTCAGCGAAGAAAACGGATCCTGGAAAATAATTTGCATCTTCCTGCGCAGGGCCCTGATCTGCTGGGCATCGTAGGTGAGGATATTGTCGCCGTCATACCAGACTTCGCCGGAAGTCGGTTCTTCAAGACGCATGATGGCACGGCCGAAGGTGGATTTACCGCAGCCGGATTCCCCGACCAGGCCGAGTGTTTCCCCTTTCTTGATGGACAGACTCACGTCATCGACCGCCTTGACCGCGGCGATTTCTTTCATGAACACACCGCCGCGAATCGGATAATATTTGACCAGGTGGCGTGCGTCGAGCAGGGGCTTTGTTTCAGACATATTTAAGACACCGTGCCATATGGTTAGGGCCAACCGTGACCATTTGGGGTGCGGTTTGGCGACAATCATCAAAAACATCCGGGCAGCGATCACTGAACAGACACCCTTGGGGCAGGTCGAAGAGGGACGGCACAACCCCTTTGATCGTGCTCAACCGGCCCTCGGCCGTTTTCTGCCCCAGAACCGGTATCGACTCCAACAATCCGACGGTATAGGGGTGTTTCGGAGCGGTAAAGAGGGTTTTGACATCGGCATATTCGACCATGTGGCCGGCATACATGACCGCCACATGCTGGGCCATTTCAGCGATGACGCCTAGGTCATGGGTGATGAAAAGAATGGAGGCACCGGTATCGGCCTTGAGCTTGTTCATGAGGTCCAGGATCTGGGCCTGAATGGTGACGTCCAGGGCGGTGGTGGGCTCGTCGGCGATCATCAGCCGGGGATTGCAGGCCAGCGCCATGGCGATCATGACCCGCTGTCGCATGCCGCCGCTCATCTGGTGGGGAAAATCGTCCAGGCGTGTTTCGGGGGCCGGGATTCCCACCTGTTTGAAAATGTCGAGGACACGGCCGCGGGCCTCTTTTCGGGATAAGCGTTGGTGCAGGCGAAGCACTTCCCCCACTTGATCCCCCACCGTAAAAACCGGGTTCAGGGAGGTCATGGGTTCCTGGAAAATCATGGAAATCCGGTTGCCCCTTATTTTGCGCATGTCCGCTTCGGACAGGGTGAGAAGGTCCCGGCCATCGAAGAGAATGCGGCCGTCCACGATTTTACCGGGAGGGTCCGGAATCAACTGGATGATGGAATGGGCCGTAACGCTTTTACCGCAACCGGATTCTCCCACCAGCCCCAAGGTTTCTCCGGGTTGAATGGCCAGGCTGACATCGTCCACGGCTTTGGCCACACGGCCTTTGACGTAGAAATAGGTTTTAAGGTTTTCGATACTCAGTAGGGAGGTTGCTTCCATTCAAATGCCATTCTGTATCGTTTGGTGACGCCTTCCTAATCTCTCAGCCGTGGATCCAATGCATCCCGCAGTCCGTCGCCCAGCAGGTTGAATCCCAGCACCGCCAATAGAATCGCAATACCTGGAAACGTCATGACCCATGAGGCCCGCAGAATCAAAGCCCGGCTGCGGGCGATCATGCCGCCCCACTCGGGGGTGGGCGGCTGGGCGCCGAGGCCTAAAAAACTCAGGGCGGCGGCATCCAGGATGGCGGATGCCATGCTCAGGGTGGTCTGGACGATGAGCGGCCCCAGGCAGTTGGGCAGGATTCCGATAAAAAGAATCCGCCAGTCACGGGCTCCGACCGCACGGGCTGCCATGACGTAGTCTTTTTCGCATTCTTCCAGCACACTGCCCCGGACAATGCGGGCAAAGCGCGGCACATAGGTAATGCCGATGGCCATCATGGCGTTTTCAAGGCTGGGACCGAGATAGGCCACCACCACGATGGCCAATAACAGATAGGGAAAGGCCAGAATCATGTCCATGATGCGCATGATCAGGCTGTCCCAGAAGCCCTTGTAGTAGCCCGAAATACAGCCCAGTAGAGTCCCCAGGGTAAACGCGATCCCGACGCTGACAATGGCCACGGTCAGGGATACCCGGGCACCGAAAATGATCCGGGATAGGGTGTCTCGTCCCAGTTCGTCCGTCCCCAGGATGTTTTTCCAGGTACCGGTTTCATGCCAGACCGGCGGCTTGATTTGGTCGTACAGGGAGGTTTCCAAGGGGTCGTGAGGGCTGAGAATAGGTGCAAAGATGGCCACCAGGAAAAACCCCGAAATGATGATCAGGCCGATGATAGCGGTTTTGTTGCGCCAGAGCTGGCTGATCTGCTCGAAAAACGGGTGACGATCGTATGGATTTTTTGGGTTACCCATAAAAACTCTTAAATGGTTCGTTGATTTCCAGTATGCGGTCAAACCGCATCGCCTTCATGACATCTACTGGATGCTGATCCGCGGGTTGATCACGGCATAGAGCACGTCGACACATAAATTAATGACCACGAACAGGCTGGCAATGAACAGGGTGCCGCCCTGGATCACCATGTAGTCACGCTGCATGACGGCGTCGTACATCCACTTGCCGACCCCGGGCCAGGCAAAAATGGTTTCGGTCAGGATCGCCCCGCCCAGCAGCACCCCGAACTGCAGACCGATGGTGGTAACCACTGGAATCATGGCGTTGCGCAGGGCATGCTTGAAAATCACCTGAAACTGGGAAAGTCCCTTGGCCTTGGCGGTTTTGATATAATCCTGGCGCAAAACATCCAGCATAGCCGAACGGGTCATGCGAGCCACAATGGCCGTTGGAATGGTGCTCAGGGTAACGGCCGGCATGATGATGTGCCAGACAACGTCTTTAAACGCCGGCCAATTGCGCGTGATGACGGCGTCCACAATATAAAAATTGGTAATAACCTCGAGATCCACGCCGATACTGAGGCGACCCGACAGGGGCAGCCAGCCCAGGTTGAGGGAGAAGATCAGCATGAAGACCAGCCCCAGCCAGAAGATGGGCATACTGACCCCGGCCAGGG
The DNA here is from genome assembly GCA_014237395.1 of Desulfobacteraceae bacterium. Taxonomy (GTDB): domain Bacteria; phylum Desulfobacterota; class Desulfobacteria; order Desulfobacterales; family UBA5852; genus JABZFP01. The sequence continues at coordinate 222,171 of JABZFP010000041.1, forward strand.
CCCCGATCATGCTGGCATAGTCAAAAATTGAATACTGTTTCGTCGCGGATATGACGCCCAGAAGCATACCGGCAAAACAACTGATGCAAAGCGCCACTAAAGACAATTCAATGGTGGCCGGGAAGCGTTGCTTGATTTCGACCCAGACCTTCTGGCGGGTCCAGATGGTTTCCCCCAGATCCCCCTTGAGCAGGCGCGAAAGGAACAGGCCGTATTGCACATGCAGCGGTTCGTTTAGTCCTAAATGTTCCCTCAGTTGTTCCAGGGATTCTTCGGTGGCCCGTTCGCCCATGAGGAGTTCGGCAGGATCGCCGGGGGTGGCGTGCAGCATCAGAAACACAATGATGGTGACCCCCAGCAGGGTGGGGATCATAATCATGATGCGTCGAAGGATATATGCCAGCATAAGAAAACCGAACCCGATGCATGGTTGGAACGGGAGCGCGGTCGGGTGGCCGCCGCTCCCGTTCGTCTATGGCGTTTGAGATAAACTTACTTCAGCCACACATTTTTCAACCGGACCGATCCGGTGGGATGCAGCTTGAAGTTGTTGACGTTTTTCAGAGCCGGCCAAATCACCGTTGAATGGGCTACCGCGATGGCAGGACATTCGTCAAAGAAGATCTGCAGGGCCTTCTGGTAGATTTCGTCCCGCTTGGCCTGCTCGATGGTCTCACGGCCCTGGACCATCAGGTCGTGGTAGTCATCATTGATCCACTGGGTGCGGATGGCCGTGGAGGCCTTACCGTCGAAGAGGACGGCCAGGAAGTTGTCCGGGTCGCCGTTGTCGCCGGTCCATCCCAGCTGGAACAGATCCATGTCTTCGGGCTGTTCACGCTGGCGTTTGAGGTAGGTGCCCCATTCATAGGTCACCACCTTGGCTTTGATGCCCACTTTGGCCAGGTCGGCGGCCATGGCTTCGCCGATTTTGACCCCGTCGGGGTTGTAGGGGCGCGGCACCGGCATGGACCACAGATTGATTTCGCCCAGGCCTTCGCCATTGGGGAAACCGGCCTTCTTCAGATATTCTTTGGCCTTGTCGACATCGTACACATAGCCGGGAATACTCTCGTTGTAGCCCCACATGGTGGGCGGGATGGGGTTTTTGGCAACCTGCCCCATGCCCTGGTAGAGATTGTCCACAATGGCCTGGCGGTTGATGGCATGGCCGATGGCTTTGCGCAGATCGACGTTGCTTTTCCAGGGTTCCTTGGTGTGGTTGAAGGAGAGGTAACCAACGTTCATACCCGGCTGGGTGGGCAGTGTCAGGTTTTTGTCTTTTTTGGCCAGTGCGATATCCTGTGGATTGGGGAACTGGCAGATGTGAATATTGCCGGTTTTAAGTTCCAGAAAGCGGACCGAGTTTTCCGGGATGGAACGGAATATCACTTTGTCGACGTAGGGCCCGGCGGCTTTATCCCAATAGCCATCGAACTTTTCGAGGATAATGCGGTCGTCTTTAACCCAGCTGACAAACTTGAATGGACCGGTGCCGACAGGATTGCGGATGAATTCGACAGGGTTCTTGATAAATGCCGTTGGGCTGATGATGTCGGCAAAGTCCATGCCCATGTTGGCCAGGAAGGGGGCATTGACCATTTTCAGTTTGAAGACCACGGTATATTCATCGACGGCCTCGATGCTGCCCACGATGTCATCCATTTCCATGGAAACCCAATACTCCGGGGGACGCTCCTGGGCCGGAATTTCCCAGCCTTTGCCGAAGTATTTGATCTGGCGGTCTTTCATCATGCGGCCGATGGAGAAGACGACGGTGTCGGCATTGAAATCGGTGCCGTCATGAAACTTGACGCCTTTACGCAGATGAAAGGTGTAGGTTTTGCCGTCCGGGGCAATGTCCCATGACTCGGCCAGTCCGGGCTCTAGTGCCGTTGTTTCGTCGGCGTAGAATACCAGTGCTTCAAAAATGTTGTCGCAAACCTGAAAAGAGTTGCCGTCGGTTTCGTAGGCCGGATCCAATCCGACACTGTCGCCACCACGACCGAAAACCAAGGTGCCGCCCTTTTTAGGGGTTTCCGCCAATGCCGTTCCGGCGCAAACCAGGGCCAGAAGGCAGAGCACGATCCAGAACGTCCTTTTCATTTGTTCCTCCTTTCGCTGCATAGACAAGTGGGTAACACGAACCGCTACGAACAAACGCTATCGCAAAAGCGTTTGAGGCTAACGTATCCTTAATATTTTGTCAAAATATTTAAACATGTTTGATGCCTCCAAAGGGGTCCCTGTGGCCTAAGTTTTGGAGATTTCAGGGGCACCAAACGTCCTCACACAGCATGACATCTTGGGCAAGCGACAGCATCACGATCGCGTGAGGTGGACCTTGAAAAGGGTTGACTTGAAAGCAAAGAAACGTTTATGAGATTCATGCTCTGAAGCCGATTTATTGTTTGTGCGATTGTGGTCGCAGGATCTGACACCGGAGGCTCCCCAGGAGACGGAACGTTTTGACTGTGAATGATGCACCCGCAAATCAATCAAGGAACCGTATTCCCAAAGCCCAACCCCCTTCCACCAAGCCCAAGCGTTCTCCGGTTCCTTATATACTGACGTTTGTGGTCTGCATGCTGACATGGCTCGTGCTATCCGGCAAATTTGATCTTTTTCACTTGTCCTTAGGGGTTGTGTCCTGCGCCATTGTGTCCTTCGCCTCCGGCGACATGCTTTTTGCCACCAAAAATCCGAAGCGCCTGCCGGGCCAATGGCTGCGTTTCGCCACCTATGTGCCATGGCTTCTCTATCAGATATTTCGCGCCAACATGCATGTGATGCGGCTGGTTTTTCATCCACGGATGATGGACCTGATCAACCCTCAAATGATCAAGTTCAACAGCCGCCTGACGAGTGAGATGGCACGTTTCGTCTATGCCAATTCCATCACACTGACCCCTGGAACGATTACGGTCTATGTGTCCCTTTATGGCGGGTACACCGTCCATGCCATCGACGATGCTTCGGCCGAAGGGTTGCCGGGCGAGATGGAAGCACGGGTGGCGGCCATTTTCAGAGAGTAAACGATGCACGATGTTTTTTTATATGCCAGTGTTTTTTTGTGCGGTGTCATGGCCCTCTCGCTGTATCGGGCGGTTTTTGGCCCCACCGTGCTGGACCGCCTGATTGGTGTCAATGCCATCGGCAGCAAAACCACCGCACTTCTGATCCTGATCGGCCTGATCTATGATCGCGTCGACATGTTTGTCGATATCGCCCTGGCCTATGCCACCCTGAACTTCATCGCGGTTCTGGCGGCTTCCCGTTATTTTCAAAAACGGAAAGGGCTTTACGACGAGATGGGCGATAAATAGCGTTTTTTCGGCGACAGCCGTAGACCGGGGGCCGATCGGCTGGTGACCCGGCTTCGAGGAGATCGGTATGGGCGTTTATAATCTGCTCGTCATCTTTCTGCTGGTCAGCGGGCTTTTTTTCTTTTTTGCCGGTGCAGTGGGGATTCTGCGTTTTCCGGATTTCTACTCCCGTCTGCATCCGGCCGGCAAACTGGACACCATGGGCCTGTTTACCTCGATGATGGCCATGGCGCTGTGGGTGGTTCATGAATGGACCCTGGGGGCGATCTTGACGGCGCTCAAAATCCTGTTGATCGTCGCCTTTGTGTTTATCACCAGCCCGACGGCAACGCACGCCATTGTCGATGCGGGCGTGCGGGCCGGGCTCCTGCCGTGGGCCAAAGACAGCCGCGAGGACCCAACATGATCTGGCCGGTGGACCTCATTATCATGGTGCTTGTCATGATCTGCGGCATCGGCGCTATCATGGTGCGCGATCTCTTGGGAGCGGCGATTCTGTTCGGGGCCTACAGTTTCATGATGTGTCTGCTGTGGGCCATCATGGGAGCGGTGGACGTGGCCTTCACGGAAGCGTCCGTGGGGGCGGGGGTCAGTGCGGTGTTTTTCGTGGCCGCGGTGTTCCGGACCTCCCGGAGGACCAAAGATTGAAAACGTTTGCCCTGATAACGGTTTTGCTGCTCGGCGGGTTGTTGTTTTACGGAACACCGGATTTTCCGGACTGGGGCGACCCTGCCTCCCCCGCCAGCCTGCATGTGTCGCCCTATTACATTGAGCATGCCGTCGAAGATACGGCGGTGCCCAATATTGTCACGGCCGTTCTGGCCGATTACCGGGGTTACGACACCATGTTTGAAACCGCGGTGATCTTTTCGGCGGGTATCGCCTGTCTTTTTCTGCTGCGGGTGTATCGCCGCAAGTCGGCCCGCACGCGGCTTTACCGTCACAATCTCACCGGCGTCACCCTGCGCATCGCCAAGGGCGGCAAATTGCCGGAGGGGTCGGCCGAGTTCGAGCGCATCGATTCCGTATGGGTGCCTTATGACATGATCATCAAGGTGACCAGTCGGTTGATCGTGCCGTTTGTCCAGCTGTTCGCCCTGTATGTGATTGCCCATGGCCACCACAGCCCTGGCGGCGGGTTTCAGGGCGGCGTTATTTTCGGCGCGGCGATCATTCTCTATGCCCTTTCCAATGATTTGCGCCGTGCCTTTCGACGGCTATCTGAGAAAGCCGCCCTGCTGGCCAGTGCGGCGGGCGTCCTGATATATGTTGGCACGGGTTTGCTGTGCCTGCTTCTCGGCGGCAATTTTCTCGATTACAGCATGTTGGCCGAAATGCTCCACACGGATGCCATCATGGCGCGATCGCACGGTATTCTGATCGTGGAAATCGGCGTGGGACTGGCCGTCATGGCGGTCATGGTATCGCTTTACTACAATTTGTCGTCCGCCGGTCGGCATGACGAAGGACTGTAAGCCATGGAAAGCCTGCTGAGCAATTTTTTAGCCAAGTACAATTACTGGGTGTATATCGGCCTGGTCATGATCGGTATGTATGCCATGATCGCCAAGCGCAACCTGGTGAAAAAAATTATCGGCATGAATATCGTGCAGACCGCGGTGATTCTTTTTTATGTCTCCATCGGCGCCAAAAAGGGCAAAACCATTCCGATTATCGCCCATGGACACGAGGAGACCGGGCATCATGCGGCGCAAGCCATTGATTATATCAGCCCGCTGCCCCACGTGCTCATGCTGACGGCGATCGTTGTCTCGGTGGCGACATTGGGCGTTGCGCTGGCCTTGGCCATAAAGATCTATCGTCAATACGGCACGCTGGAGGAAGACGAAATCGCTTTGCGGATAAACGAACCATGAGTGCGCACTTTCCCGGGCTGGTCATTATCATTCCGCTGGTGGCGGCCTTTCTGATTCTGATCGGGGCCCTGCTGGACAAACGTCTGGCCTTCCCCTTGACGGCGCTGGCCCTGTTGGGGTCGCTGGTGACCGCCATCGGCTTGCTGGCCCGGGTCATGCAGGTTGGCGTGGTGGAATATCACCTGGCGGGCTGGGCGCCCCCGGTGGGTATCGCCTACCGGGTGGATCACCTGAACGGCCTCGTGCTCGTTGCAGTGGCCGCCGTGGCGTTTATCAACTTGCTGGGCACCCGGCCGCTGGTGGTGGAAGCTTTCGGTGACCGTCTCGGTCCTTTTTACACGCTTTACATTTTGCTGGTGGCCGGGCTGCTGGGTATCGTGGTAACCGGGGATGCCTTTAACCTTTACGTGCTTCTGGAAATCGCCGCTTTAACAGGTTACGCCCTGGTGGGCATGGGGGAAGGGCGCGCACCTCTCGCCAGCCTCAACTACATTTTTATGGGCACGGTGGGTGCCAGCTTTTATCTGCTGGGCGTCGGCTATCTATACCTTGTCACCGGTACGCTGAACATGGCCGACCTGGCGGTGCGTTTGCCTGCGCTGTATCCTTCCAAAGTGGTGTTTTCGGCGTTTGTGATCTGCCTGGCCGGGCTTTGCCTCAAAATGGGGTTTTTCCCGCTGCATGCCTGGCTGCCCAATGCGTATTCCTATGCCCCGGACCCGGTCAGCAGCCTGGTGGCGCCCCTCATGACCAAGGTCATGGTCTACGTCATGGTGCGGATCATGCTGTTTGTTTTCACGCCGGCGTTTGCCTTCGACCTGACGGCGATCAGCGAACCGATGGTATGGATGGCCATCGTCGCCATTGTGGCCGGTTCGTTTTTGGCCCTCTCGACGCGGCGCCTCAAGCGCATGCTCACCTATATCGTCGTTGCCGAAGTGGGTTATATGGTAGGCGGCTTCTGGTTGGGCAACCGCTTGGGGATATCCGGAGCGATTCTGCACATCATCAACGATGCCGTCATGACCTTGTGTGTATTTCTGGCAGCGGCGGCCCTTATCGCCCGGACTGGCAGCGACGCCATCGATGACATGCAGGGGTTGTTCAAAAAAATGCCGGTGACAATGGCGGTATTCGTCATCGCGGGATTATCCATTATCGGTGTCCCGCCGACCTGTGGCTTTTTCAGCAAGTGGTACCTGATTTCCGGCGCTATTGCTGCTGGTCAATACGGGTTCATGGCCGCTCTTCTGCTGAGCAGCCTCATTAATCTGGTGCTGTTTTTCCGTATTTTCGAAATCGCCTATTTCGAGCCGTTCGAGGACCATCACGCCGAGCATCCGACGGGACACGGGCGGGTCCTTTCCGCAGTGCAGGAGGCCCCTCTGGAGTTGCTGGTGCCGCTGGTGGTGACCGCCGCGCTGCTCTTTGCGCTGGGGATCTATGCGGGCGACATCGTCAGTCTGATCATTGACAAGGCCATACCGCTGGGGATCGTCTGACCTATGGACACCTTGATTTCGATAAAGCCGCTGCTTGCCGTCCTCGTTTCCCTGCTGGCGATCCCTTTTATCGCTTACAGCCGTTCCCCCAATGTCCGCGAAGGCTGGACATTTCTGGCTGCTATCGTGAAGTTTGGCATAGTGGCCGCCATGCTGCCGGCCGTCCTGAACGGTATGGAAATCTCCTGCTCGCTGGTCGAGGTGCTGCCGGGCCTGAGCATCGCTTTCCGTGTGGATGCGTTCGGGATGCTGTTCGCTTTGGTGGCGTCTTTCCTGTGGATCATCACCTCGGTCTACTCGATCGGCTATATGCGCGGGCTGGACGAACATGCGCAGACCCGCTATTTTTGTTTTTTCGCCATATCTCTCAGTGCCGCCGTCGGCGTGGCCTTTTCCGCCAACCTGCTGACCATGTACCTGTTCTATGAGATGCTTTCGCTGGCCACTTATCCCCTGGTCACGCATCATCAGGATCAGGAGGCCCGGACGTCCGGCCGCAAATATCTGCTTTACACGGTCGGCGCCTCCATCGGCCTGGTCCTGCCGGCCATGCTGATGACCTACCACCTGACCGGCAGCCTCGATTTCAGCCCCCAGGGGATCCTGGCCGGCACGGCCTCCCGCGGGACGGTCGCGCTTTTGCTGTTCATGTTTGTCTTCGGTTTCGCCAAAGCCGCGATCATGCCCTTTCACTCCTGGCTGCCGGCGGCCATGGTGGCACCGACGCCGGTCAGCGCCCTGCTGCATGCGGTGGCGGTCGTCAAAGTTGGTGTGTTCAGCATTGTACGGGTCATCACCGCCATTTTTGGAACGGATCTGCTTCAGACGTTTGATTTGAGCACACCGCTGTTGTTGGTGGCGTCGACCACCATCCTGGTGGGTTCGTTCATTGCCCTGTCCCAGGACAATCTCAAACGGATGCTGGCCTTTTCCACGATTGCGCAGCTGTCGTACATTGTTCTGGGCGCAGCCTTGCTGTCCCCGAAGGGGGTCACCGGCGGCATGGTGCACATCGCCATGCACGCCTTCGGTAAAATTACCCTCTTTTTTTGCGCGGGCGCGATTTTCGTGGCCACAGGCAAGAAAAACATCAGTGAAATGACCGGTATTGGACGGCGGATGCCCGTGACCATGACGGCCTTTTTCATCGGCGCCCTGAGCATCATCGGGATGCCGCCCTGCGGCGGGTTTCTCAGCAAGTGGTATCTGGTCCTGGGAGCGCTGGATGCCGATAAGATCGCGATCCTGGTGGTTCTGCTGTTTAGCTCGCTGTTGAACGCCGGTTATTTTATGCCGGTGGTGTACCGGGCCTTTTTCTGTCCCCCGGAAGAAGCCCTGTTCGAGGCCCGCGTGCAGGAGGCACCGCTTTGCTGCGTCGTGCCGCTGGTCATAACGGCTGTGATATCCATTCTGCTTTTGTTTTATCCCCAGCCATTTATGAATTTGGCCGTCATGGCGGCCGCCAAGTTTACGGGAATATAAACCATGCACGAAGAGCATGAAGAATTGATGGAACTGAAGCATGACCCTGTACCGGGCTACCGGCCCATTTTTTTCGTGGCCATAACGGTAGGCCTCGTTTACATGGGCGTCATCCTCTTCAATACCTTATAAATGGTGTTGCGCCCCGGCAGGTAAGCCGTGCGGCGCCGGACCATCGGATTGCCAGCTGCTTGAAAGGTCGTCAATATGGACACAAAGACGCCGGACAAAAAAACCTACCTGTTCGACAAGCCGAAAAACGTCAGACGGGTGTTCATATTTTTCTATTCCACCTTGGTTGTATTGTTGATCGCTGAATTTTTTGTCCATAAGCATCCGCATTTTCCCTGGGAGCAATGGTGGGGGTTTTATGCGGTATACGGCTTTGTGGCCTGCGTACTGCTGGTGCTGGTGGCCAAATATATCTTAAGGCCGATCGTCAAACGCCGGGAGGACTATTATGATTAGCCCGCTGCCTCCCGCGGCCGTCTTTATCCTTGGCGCTCTGCTGATCCCTTTTTTCAAAGGACATCTGCGGCGCATCGTGATGCTGGCCCTGCCGGTTCTGGCGTTTATCAATCTGATTCATCTGCCTTTAGGTGACAGCTGGGTGGTGCCCTTTCTGGGGCAGGAATTGGTGTTGGCCCGCATCGATCGCCTGTCGCTCGTGTTCGGCTATATTTTCATCCTGATCGGTCTGATCTCCACCATCTATGCCCTGCACGTGGAGGAAACGCTGCAGAATGTCGCGGGTGCGCTTTACACCGGCAGTGCGTTGGGGGTGGTATTCGCCGGCGATTTTTTCAGCTTTTTCATTTTTTGGGAGTTGCTGACGGTTTTCTGTGTGCAACTGATCTGGGCCCGCCGAACCCGCTTGTCCATGGGGGCCGGGTATCGCTACCTCCTGTTTCACGCCGCCGGAGGATTGATTCTGCTGGCCGGCATCGTTATGCGTGTCCACCATACCGGCTCGATCGAGTTTGGTCTGATCGGCTTGAACGGCCCCGGGTCGCTCCTGATTTTTCTGGGTTTGGGGATCAACTGCGCCTGGCCGTTCGTGCACACCTGGCTGTCGGACGCCTACCCCGAAGCAACGATTACCGGCACCATATTTTTAAGTGCTTTCACCACCAAAGCCGCCGTCTATGCGCTCGCCAGGGCCTATCCAGGGACAGAGGCCCTGATCTACATCGGGGCCGCCATGGCCGGATTCCCGATTTTCTTTGCCGTGATCGAAAACGACCTGCGGCGCGTCCTGGCCTACAGCCTGATCAACCAGGTGGGCTTCATGGTCTGCGGCATCGGCATCGGCACCCAGCTGGCGATCAACGGTGCCGTGGCGCATGCCTTCAACGATGTGTTGTTCAAAGGCCTCTTGTTCATGACCATGGGCGCGGTGATGTACCGCACCGGCAAGATCAATGCCACGGATATTGGGGGACTCTATCGGACCATGCCGCTGACCTGCATTTTCTGCATCATCGGGGCGGCTTCCATTTCGGCCTTCCCGCTGTTCAGCGGTTTTGTCAGTAAATCCATGGTGATGGATGCGGCCGGCGGCGAACACTTGCGGTTGGTCTGGTTTATCCTGCTGTTTGCCTCGGCCGGCGTGTTTCACCATGCTGGCATCAAGATCCCCTATTTCGCGTTTTTCTCGCATGATTCCGGCCTCAGGCCGAAGGAAGCGCCCCTCCATATGCTGTTGGCCATGGGCTTGGCCGCGTTCCTGTGTATTTTCATCGGGTCGTTCCCGCAGTATTTATACAGCATTCTGCCATTCCAACCCGTCGGTTACGAACCTTACACCGTACCCCATGTTCTCGCCCAAACCCAGATCCTGTTTTTTTCGGCCCTGGCGTTTGCCCTCCTGTTGCTCTCCGGCATTTATCCGGCCGAAATTCGCTGCGTCAATCTGGATGCCGATTGGTTTTATCGCAAGGGCGGACGCTTCTTTTACGGGTTGATGGATACTGTTTTCAACAACGTGAACCGAGTTTGCGACCAATGGCTGGCCAAGGGGGTGACGGGGGGTATCAATCGGTTCTGCCGCAATGCGCCGGTCCGTATCAGTTGGTGGTTGCTGATGCCGTTCTATCGTCTTGGGAAACACGCTGCTGAAAAATCCCGGCATTACGCCCAAACCATCAAGGCGGCGGTTGAAAACGGTGTTGTACCGATCGGACTGAGTGCGGCCGTCTCCGGACTTTTTGTGCTGCTGCTTTTTTTCCTTAATTAGACCTCCTGTCGATAAGAGGGTTAAGGGTTAGAGGGTTTAGTCATCCAGAGGTGAAACATGCTTTCCTATGAAGACGTTAGAGATATTATCATTTTTAGTAATTTAACTGACGAGATGCTGGACAAGGTGATACCGCATCTCGATATTTTGCAATATGAAGAGGAGGATATCATCTTCCAGGAGGGTGACCCGGCCGACCGCATGTTTTTTCTAAAGCGGGGCAAGATCCTACTCGAGAAACGGATTTCCGATAAGATTTCCTTTGCTATCGGAGCGGTGAAACCGGGGTTTTCGTTCGGATGGTCAGCTGTTATGGGCGAGGGCATGGCATATTCCTCCATGACAGTGTGTGCGGAACCCTGTCAGGTGTATTCCATTAGGGCGGAGAAAATCCGCAATCTTCTCAATAGCGATCATGAAATGGCTTTTCATTTCCACAAGCGTCTCATGTGGATCATTAAAAACCGGCTGGATCACCGCACCAGCCAGTTTGTGACGGTATTGCGAAACCATCCGGATATTGAAAGCCTTATCTGAGGCGATGGTATCGTCTTGTTCCCTGACACCGGAACATGTTTATCATCCACAAGGGCCCCGGTCCGTTCGATCGCGTGCCAATGACACCAAAAATCAGCGCTGCTGCATATAAACTTCCATGACGGGCAGCGGTACGCTGATCAACACGTCACCGCCCCGCTGATCTGGTTTTCATGCCGCGGCAATACGCCCGGAAACGGCCGGATCATTCGGTGCGGTGGACCCCCTTTTTCGCCTGCCGTATCCGTTCGGCAAGAAATCCAAGCATTGCTATGGCCATCACCCGTAGCCCTTAGTCTTTGCCGGCGTTGGCCAAATCCCGGTTGACTTTTCAAAAGGGCTACCATAAGAGACGGTGTGCCTGATTTCCGGTAAAGGGGGCTAACCAATCGATATTATTTCTACAGTTGAGGAAATGCAGCGCCGTTCACAGATGCTGCGACAGGATGGGCGCTCTATTGCGTTCGTCCCTACGATGGGATTTCTGCACGAAGGGCACCTGTCGCTGATGCGCGAAGGGCGGCAGTTGGCCGACATCCTGGTGGTTAGCATCTTTGTCAATCCGACCCAGTTCGCGCCCGGAGAGGATTTCGCTACCTACCCCCGCGACATGGAAAAAGATCGCCTTCTAACCGAGAAGGTTCCGGTGGATATTCTTTTTACACCGGATGAGCAGGCGATTTATGCAGATGGCTGCCAGACCTTTGTAACGCCACAGGCGCTGGCGAAACGCATGTGCGGACTTTCACGCCCGATTTTCTTCCAGGGTGTGGCAACCGTGGTAGCCAAGCTTTTTCATATCGTCAATCCCCACACGGCGGTGTTTGGCGAAAAAGATTTTCAACAACTCACCATCATTCGTCGAATGGTGAAGGACCTTAATTTTGACGTTAACATCGTTGGTGCCGCCACGGTGCGTGAGCCCGACGGTTTGGCCATGAGTTCCCGCAATGCTTACCTGAAGCCCGAACAGCGACCGGCAGCGTTGAGCCTCAGCCAGTCCCTGCGGGAGGCCCAGGCCCAGGTTGCCGCAGGCCTGATCCAGGCGGAGCAGATCGTGGCAGGGGCCAGGGCCAGGATTGGCGCGCACCCCGAAACGGCGATCGATTATATTGTGATCGTGGACCCCGAGACCCTGAAAGAGGTCGCCGTGATCGACCGACCGGCCCGGATGGCGATGGCCGTAGGGGTCGGTACGACGCGGTTGATCGACAACATGCCCCTGGTGCCGTGATCTGCCGCAGGTCCGGTGCCGGGTGACGAATAGGATTATGGAAAGGAAACAAAATGGGTAACGAACAGTTTTTTTTCACCTCGGAATCCGTAACCGAAGGACATCCCGACAAAGTCGCCGACCAGATTTCGGATGCCATTCTGGATGCCATTATCGGACAGGACAAAGGCTGCCGAGTGGCCTGCGAAACTCTTGTCACCACAGGCCTTGCTTTTGTGGCCGGCGAAATTACGACCGAGTGCTACGTCGATATTCCTCAGATTGTGCGGGATACTATTCAGGAAATCGGTTACTGCTCCTCCCAGATGGGGTTCGATTTTCAAACCTGTTCAGTGGTCACCAGCATCGACCAGCAATCGCCTGATATCGCCCAGGGCGTCAATGTGGGCCAGGGCCTCTATAAGGACCAGGGCGCCGGTGACCAAGGGCTCATGTTCGGTTTTGCGACCGACGAGACGCCGGAACTGATGCCGATGCCGATCATGTACGCGCACAAGCTGACTCGGCGCCTGTCCAAGGTGCGTAAAAACGGTGCGCTTGATTTTTTGCGCCCGGATGGCAAATCCCAGGTGACCATCGAGTATGAAAACGGTTCCCCCAGACGGGTCGACACCATTGTCGTGTCCACTCAGCACAAACCGGATGTGACCCATGAAACGCTTCGCGAAGCGGTCATCGAGGAAGTGATCAAGAAGGTCATTCCCCGCGAGATGATTGACGGGGACACCAAATATTTTATCAATCCTACCGGCAAATTCGTCGTGGGCGGCCCGATGGGGGATTGCGGCCTCACCGGGCGCAAGATTATCGTGGACACCTACGGCGGTCAGGGCAGCCACGGCGGGGGATGCTTTTCCGGCAAAGATCCCTCCAAGGTCGACCGGAGTGCCTCCTATATGGGCCGTCATATCGCCAAGAATGTCGTCGCGGCCGGCTTGGCCAAGAAGTGTGAAGTCCAGGTGGCCTATGCCATCGGCGTGGCAGAGCCGGTTTCCGTTATGGTGGATTTGATGGGAACCGGTGTGATTCCCAAAAAGCAGGTCAAAGAGATTATCAGAGAGGTGTTTGATCTGCGGCCGGCAGCCATTATCGATTATCTGGACTTGTTGCGGCCGATTTATCGCCCCACGGCGGCCTATGGCCATTTTGGGCGCACCGAGGCCACTTTTTCCTGGGAAAAGACAAACCGCGTGGATGAAATCCGCAATCTGGCGGGTATTTAATTCCAAAACCGTCAATCGCGACAGGTTTTTTTCGAATGATGTCCTGACAGAAGCGGTTTCGGGTCCTATGTTGACATAGTGCCCGATAGAGCACCAATTCGAACCAGGGATATATAATGACAACGACAAGGGAGTTATAAATGACGCTGATCCCCATGAAAGACAAGACGCCCGGTTTTATGGCGCTGGATCTTTCTTTACCCTATAAGGTTGCCGATCTTTCGTTGGCGGATTTCGGCAACAAAGAAATGCAGTTGGCGGAAAACGAGATGCCGGGCCTGATGGCGGTGCGCGAGAAGTACGGCCCCCACCAGCCCCTCAAGGGGCTGAAAGTTACGGGCAGCCTTCACATGACCATCCAGACCGCCATGTTGATCGAAACGCTCAAAGCTTTGGGCGCCGATATTCGCTGGGCCAGCTGCAACATTTTTTCCACTCAGGATCATGCGGCGGCGGCCATTGCCCACAATGGTTCGGCGGCCGTTTTTGCCTGGAAAGAGGAAACGCTGGAAGAATACTGGTGGTGCACCGAAATGGCTCTGACCTGGCCGGACGGGAGCGGACCGGACCTGATCGTCGATGACGGTGGAGATGCCACGCTGATGATTCATCAGGGGGTCAAGGTGGCCGAGGACCCCGGGCTGCTGAATAAGGCTTACGATAATCCGGACATGCACTATCTCATGGAACGGCTGAACGCCGGTTATGCCAATGATCCCCAGCATTGGAAGACGGTGGCGGCAAACGTTCGCGGGGTTTCGGAAGAAACCACCACGGGGGTTCACCGCCTTTACCAGTTGGCCCGCGATGGCGAACTGCTGTTTCCGGCCATCAATGTCAACGATTCGGTCACCAAATCAAAATTCGACAACCTCTATGGCTGCCGTGAATCCTTGGCCGATGGCATCAAGCGGGCCACGGACATCATGATGGCGGGCAAGGTCGTGGTGGTCTGTGGCTATGGTGATGTGGGCAAAGGCTGTGCACGTTCCATGCGCGGATACGGTTCCCGGGTGCTGGTGACGGAAATCGACCCTATCTGCGCCCTGCAGGCGGCGATGGAAGGGTTTGAAGTGGTGACCATGGCCGATGCCGCCCCCTTGGGGGATATTTTCGTGGCGGCCACGGGGAATTATCATGTGATTGCCGGTCATCACATGGAGCAGATGAAGAACGAGGCGATCATCTGCAATATCGGCCATTTCGACAACGAGATCGATATGGCTTATCTGGAAAAAAGCCCGGCCTGCACCAAAGTCACCATCAAGCCCCAGGTGGACAAATGGACATTGGCCTCCGGTCGGTCGATCATCGTTCTGGCCGAAGGGCGCCTGGTCAATTTGGGATGTGCCACGGGCCATCCCAGTTTTGTGATGAGCAACAGCTTTACCAACCAGTGTCTGGCACAACTCAAACTGGCTTCCGACCCGCTTGAAAAGCAGGTCTATACGCTGCCTAAGAAGCTGGACGAGGAGGTGGCCCGGCTACACCTGGCGAAACTCGGCGTTCGCCTGACAGAATTGACACAGGAGCAGGCCGATTACATCGGTGTGCCGGTCGCGGGCCCGTTCAAGCCGGACCATTATCGCTACTGAAGCAACACGACATTTGTATCCGCTGATTACAAGACCGGCCCGGGGTTGATGATAACCCCAGGTCGGTCTTTGTCTTATTGGAGGCCGGCCGGTCAGACCCGGCCGCCGCTCCAGCTCAGTTTGGCTTTCAGAATGTCAAAGTATTCGCTACCGGGGACTTTGATCATGTGCACCGGGTGGGGGCTCTTTTCAATCTGGATCGTGTCGCCGTGGTTGATTTCCATGCCGGCCTGGCCGTCAAAGGTCAAAATCATGTTGGAGGAGTCTTTCTCTAGCGACATTTGGATGCGGGCGCGGTCCGGAATGACCAGTGGGCGGTTTGTCAGGGTGAAGGGGCAAATCGGGGTCATGATGATGCCGGGCACCTCGGGGTGAATGACCGGTCCGCCGGCGGCCAGCGAGTAGGCCGTTGAGCCGGTCGGGGTGGACACGATCAGACCGTCGGCACGGAAGGTCGTCAGGTAATGATTGTCGATGTAGGCTTCGATATGGGCCAGTCGCGCCAATGTGCTTTTGGTCACGACCACATCGTTTAAAATGATTTCACGGCAGCGCTCCTGGTTGTTTTTAATGACGGAAACGGTCAGGCGCATGCGCTTTTGGATCGTGAAATTCTTTTTGAGCACCGCTTCCGCGGCGGCATAGAGATCATCTGCAGCGATTTCGGCCAAGAAACCGACCTGACCGAACTTGACGCCCAGAACCGGCAGGGGCGTGTCTCCGATCCATCGTACGGCGCTGAGAAAGGTGCCGTCACCGCCAAGGACAAAAAGGCATGCCAGGCTGGACGGTGCCGGAGAACGGGGGGTGGTGCCGGAAAGCGGCGGCGTGATCCGTGCGACACCAATCTGGCGTGCTTGAAGCCATTTTTCAAACCGATCCGCTGTTTGCTGGGCTTCCGGGACCGGTTTAACGATGAGCCCGATGGTCGGCACGGTGCTAGTTGGCTCCCTGTGGCTAGTGGGCCGATGCGATGTTCAGGATGGAACGTCGTCTGAAGCGTTGACTACTGCATCCGGACCGCATGGTCAAGCGGCAAAGTCCGGATACCGCCTGCCATAGGGAATTTCTATCTTGACTCAACTACCCTGTAAGACTATAAATACAGGGTTTTCAAGGGATACGCTTTGTATTTTGTCACTTTTTCAAGGAGGAAGGGATGATGAAGAAACGCTTTGGAAGATATTTTGTCCTGATCGCGCTGGTTACCCTGACAGGAATGGTTCTTTTTGCCTGTGGGCAGCAGCAGGAACAACCGGCCGAGGCCACCAAAGAAGCCGCCCCGGTGGAAAAAGCGGTGGAGCCTATCAAGCTGGGTGTTGCCGGTGCTCACAGTGGTGACTTGGCGTCTTACGGTATTCCGACGGTGCGGGCCGCCGAACTGATTGTTAAAAAACGAAATGCCATGACAGGCATCTGTGGCCGTCAGATCGAACTGCTGGTGGAAGACGACGTCTGTAAACCGGAAGTGGCCACGAATACAGCCACCAAGCTGGTTACGGATGGCGCGAATGTCGTGGTAGGCCACATCTGCAGCGGGGCCACCAAAGCCGCGTTGGGCATTTACAAGGAATCCGGCGTTATCGCCATGAGCCCGTCGGCCACCAACCCGGCCCTGACCCAGAGCGGCGATTACCCGAACTTCTATCGCACGATTGCTTCCGACGATGCCCAGGCCCGTCTGGAAGTGGACTTTGCCTTGGACGTTCTCAAACTGAAGAAGATTGCCGTTCTGCATGACAAAGGCGACTACGGCAAGGGGCTGGCGGAATTTGCCAAAGGGTTCTTGGAAGGCGACAGCCGTGCCGAAGTGGTGCTCTACGAGGGCATTACGCCGGGTGCCGTGGATTACTCCGCGGTCGTACAGAAAATCAAACAATCCGAGGCGGAAGCCGTTATTTTCGGCGGTTACCATCCCGAAGCCTCCAAGCTCGTTCAGCAGATGCGCAATAAAGCTATGGACACGGTCTTTATCTCCGATGACGGGGTGAAAGACGACACGTTTATCAAAGTGGCCGGTGAATTTGCCGAAGGCGTCTATGCCACCGGACCGGTGGATACCTCCAGCAATCCCATCGCGGTGGACGCGGTTGAACTCCACAAGAAAGAATACGGTGAAGAACCGGGCGCCTTCTTCCTGAATGCCTATGCCGCCACCCTGGCGTTGCTGAATGCCATCGAAAAGAGCGGCTCCACGGATTATGACGTGTTGACCAAGACACTGCAGTCGGAGTGGGTTGCCACACCGCTGGGGATCATCAAGTTCGATGAAAAAGGTGATGCCATAGGTGTTGGCTTCGCCGTATACCAAGTCCAAAACGGTCAGTATGTGACCGTGGAATTCTAACTGTAAATAGAGGATGACATCAGGGGTCGCGCCGTTAGGCGATGGCCCCTGATGTGTTTTGGGCCGACAAAACTTTAGGAATGACTTTAGTTGAAGGCCCCGACAGGAGACGATGGACCATTGCGGTCGATTCTTTCTTGCCGAGATCTTTAACAACCGCTTTCTTGTGTGCGGGATTGGGAATCATTTCCGATGGATTATTTTCTTGAACTGTTCCTCGGGGGTCTGACGCGGGGCAGCATCTATGCCCTGATCGCTCTGGGGTATACGATGGTCTACGGGATTATCGAACTCATCAATTTCGCCCATGGTGAAATCTACATGATCGGCGCTTTTACAGGCCTGATTGTCATCAGCGTATTGACCATGCTGGGGTGGAATTCGATCGCCATCATTGTTCTGGCGGCTCTGATTGCGATGCTGTACTCGGCGGCCTACGGGTTCACCATTGAAAAAATCGCCTACAAACCCCTGCGCGGCTCCCAGCGCTTGTCGGCCCTGATCAGCGCGATCGGGATGTCCCTTTTTCTTCAGAACTACGTTCTGCTGGCCCAGACCTCCAACTTTCTGCCCTATCCCAACCTGGTTCCAACCTGGGACTTTTTACAACCCTATGAGCACATCGTTCGCTCAACGGAAATGGTCATTTATATTGCGACCGCCCTGGTGATGGTCTTGCTCACCTATCTGATCAAATTTACCCGGATGGGCAAAGCCATGCGGGCGGTGGCCCAGGACCGCGACATGTCCATGCTGGTGGGGGTCGATGTGAACCGGGTGATTTCCTTTACGTTTATCATCGGGTCCTCCATCGCTGCCCTGGGGGGCGTCCTGGTGGCGTCCCACATCGGGCAGGTCAATTTTTATGTCGGCTTTATTGTCGGCATCAAGGCTTTCGTGGCCGCCGTTCTGGGAGGTATCGGCAGCATGCCCGGCGCTGTTTTGGGCAGTCTCGTGCTGGGATGGACGGAGAGTTTTTTTACGGGCTACATTTCCAGTGACTATGAAGATGTTTTTGCCTTTTTATTTCTGGTCCTGATTTTGATATTCCGGCCGGCCGGCCTTCTTGGACGGTCGGATACGGACAAGGTTTGATACCGAGCAGCCCTCACCGGGCAGCGCCGGCCGGCAAAGCACTTGCGGGCCGCGGCAGTTAGAGGTTGAAACAGCGCACTATGATAACATTGCAAGAAATCAAGAAGTCTTTCCTGGTATCGCTCTGGTTCATGTTTCTCACCTTTCCCATCATGGTGATCAAAGTGAACACCATCGAGCAAACCATCGAGTGGCGCTGGTGGTGGATGGCTGCGGTCGGGCTGGGGGCTTTCGTGCTTTCCTTTTTCTGGCGAATTGCCATCGCGCGCAAGGAAGCCGGGAAGAAGAAGGCGGAAGTCAGCGGCGAAGAGAAGATCGCGTTGATCCCACGATTGATGAGCAATCCCCGCTTTTATATTCCGGGCCTGGTGGCAACCGTCGCTTTGGTGGTGATTTTCCCGTTTGTCTTCAGCATGTACCAGACCAATATTCTAATTACGGCGCTGATCTATGTCGTTGTCGGATTGGGACTGAATATCGTTGTCGGCCTGGCCGGACTGCTGGACCTCGGTTATGTGGCCTTCTACGCGGTGGGCGCGTATAGTTACGCCCTGCTGAATTACCATTTCGGGGTCACCTTCTGGATGGCGTTGCCCATCGGTGCCCTGCTGGCCTTTCTGTTCGGTATCATGCTGGGGTTTCCCGTATTACGGCTGCGGGGCGACTATCTGGCGATCGTCACGCTGGGGTTCGGGGAGATCATCCGGCTGGTGTTGGAAAACTGGAATGCGTTTTCCTTCGGACCCAGCGGTATTGCCAACATTCCCAAACCCGGTCTTTTTGGGTTGAAGTTATCCCTTCAGCAGTCCTCCATTTTTATCTATTTTGTGATGATCGGACTGGCCCTGATGACCATATTCGTTGTCCGGCGCTTGCAGGATTCACGGATCGGCCGGGCCTGGATTGCATTGCGCGAAGATGAAGTGGCCTGCCAGGCCATGGGCATCGACAAGACCCGGACCAAGCTGTCGGCCTTTGCCATGGGGGCCACCTGGGCTGGTATGGGCGGGGTCGTCTTTGCGGCTAAAACCACCTTTATCAACCCCACCAGCTTTACCATCTGGGAGTCGGTTATCATTCTTTGTGTAGTGGTGCTGGGCGGCATGGGCTCCATCTTGGGCGTCATCATCGGTGCCCTGGTTTTGATTCTCCTGCCGG
The DNA here is from genome assembly GCA_014237395.1 of Desulfobacteraceae bacterium. Lineage (GTDB taxonomy): Bacteria > Desulfobacterota > Desulfobacteria > Desulfobacterales > UBA5852 > JABZFP01. The sequence goes on from JABZFP010000041.1 coordinate 241,780, forward strand.
AATACCTGCGGGCGTTTTCGGAATATCGCATGCTGGTTTTTGGCGCCCTCCTGGTGATGATGATGGTCTTCCGGCCGGGAGGAATCGTCAGCGGGGTGCGACGGATCTACAAATTTGAAGGACTCCAAAACAAGGTGGACTCGTAAGCGTATGAAACCGGTTTTAGATGTCAACCAACTGACCATGGATTTTGGCGGCCTGCGGGCCCTTGATCATATTGATCTTCAGGTGCATCCGGGTGAGATCGTTGCCCTGATCGGTCCCAACGGGGCGGGCAAGACCACCTTTTTCAACTGCATCACCGGAATTTACGCCCCCACCAAGGGCGATATGTTCCTGACGCGGCCCCAGGGCGAACCGAAGCGTCTCAATGGGCTTAAGCCCAACCGGGTGACCGAGCGCGGCATGGCCCGCACCTTCCAGAATATCCGGCTGTTCCAGAACATGACGGTGCTGGAAAATGTCATGATTGGACGCCATTGCCGTCTGCATACCGGTATTCCAGGAGCGATTTTCCGCCCGCCGGCCAGCCGCCGGGAAGAAAAAGAAGTTGTCGCTGACAGCTATGCCATGCTGGAGAAAATCGGCTTGACCCGCTATGTCAACGAGTTTGCCAAGAATCTGCCCTACGGTGCCCAGCGGCGGCTGGAAATTGCCCGGGCCTTGGCCACCGAGCCGTTTCTGCTTTTACTCGATGAACCGGCGGCCGGGATGAATGCCCAGGAAACCAAGGCGCTGGATGAGCTCATCCTGCGTCTTCGTTCCGACATGAAGGTGTCCATCCTTCTTATCGAACACGACATGAAGCTCGTCATGAGTTTGTCCGATCGGATCTATGTGGTGGATTATGGCAAGAAAATTGCCGAGGGAAACCCCGAAGAAATCAAAAGCAACCCGGCAGTTATCAAGGCTTACCTCGGAGAAGATATCGATGCTTGAGTTGCAGAACGTCGAAACGTTTTATGGCAATATCCAGGCGCTGAAATCCATCAGCTTGGAAATCGCCCAAGGCGAAATCGTGACCTTGATCGGTGCCAATGGCGCCGGGAAGTCGACGACCCTGATGTCCATCTCCGGGATTGTGCCGCCGCGTTCGGGCGTGATTCTATTCGAGGGGCAGCCGATTCAGGGGATGCCCCCCAATGCCATCGTGTCCATGGGCATATCCCAGGTGCCCGAAGGGCGGCGGATTTTTCCTTACCTGACCGTACTTGAAAACCTCGATATGGGCGCTTTCCTGCGGGACGACAAACCAGAAATCAAAACCGATCTCGACTATATTTTTGAGCTGTTTCCCATCCTGGCCGAACGGCGGCACCAAGCCGGCGGCACCCTCAGCGGCGGCGAACAGCAGATGCTGGCCATATCCCGCGCCTTGATGGCCCGGCCGCGCCTTCTCCTGTTGGACGAACCGTCCCTGGGCTTGGCGCCACTGGTGGTCAAGCGGATTTTCGAAATTGTCAAGAAGATCAACAGCGAGAACAACACGACGGTTTTTCTGGTGGAGCAGAATGCCAATCTGGCCTTAAAAACGGCCCACCGGGGCTATGTCATGGAAAACGGTCGGATTATCATGGCGGATGCCGCGGACAAACTCATGGTCAATGAGGATGTCCGCAAAGCTTATCTCGGCATCTAGCGGTCTTTTATCGCTACCCGTCCCTCGTACCCGGATCGTCACTTCCTTATCCGGTTTAAACGCCATCATCTCGTCAAAAGACTCCCGAGGATCATGCCGGACGTGATGCCGGTATCCGAACGCCCACCCCAGAATTCCCGCTTTCCGCTTATTTCTGAAGCGCCTTTAGGCGCGCGCTAAGCCGGACAGGATAGGCGATGTGGGAATCGATGGTTTTGTAGCGCGGGTCGAGGCATCCGAATTGTTTTGCAAAGCGCTTGCGGATGTCCACGAGAGAGGCTTCGGGCGTGTGCCGTTGGCCGTTGCGCATAACCGGTTCGAGCAGCGGCTCACCGGCAGCCCGCTTTTCTTCCCGGCAGGCCAGGATGTCTTCCTGAAAAACGCCATGGGGGTCGTCATGGCGAAAAATTTGCTTTCGACCGGCCAACGTGACTTTGTTGCTGCTCAGCTTGCGGATGGGGCGTTTTCCCAGCTGAACCAGTTTGTATACGATGTCCAGATAAGGGGCATCGGCCGAAACGCCCACCTTGGTGCCGACGCCAAAGGCATCGATGGGCGCACCGCTTTGAATGATTTCGGTGATTTTGAATTCGTCGAAGCTGCTGCTGGCGTAGAGTTTCATTTCCGTCAGCCCGGCTTCATCCAGAATGCGTCGCACACCGCGACTCAACGCAATCATGTCCCCACTGTCCAGACGAACCCCGAGGGCTCTTTGGTCTCTGGCCCGCATTTCCAACGCGACGGTTGCGGCGTTGCGGGCCCCCGCCAGCGTATCGTAAGTATCGATTAAAAAAATCGTGTGCTGGGGAAAGGTCGCGGCATAGGCGCGGAAAGCGTCCAGCTCCGATGGGAAGGCGGTGACAAAGGCATGGGCCATGGTGCCGGCAACCGGAATACCAAATCGCTGGCCGGCGCGCACATTGCTGGTCGACGAGAACCCGGCGATATAGGTACTGCGGGCGACCTGGTCGCCGGCCTCCGAACCGTGGGTGCGGCGTAGGGCAAAATCGACAAGCGGTCGTCCGGCCGCAGCGTGAACGGAGCGTGCCGCTTTGGTGGCGATCAGGGTGGCGATCCCGATGGTGTTCAATACGAGGGTTTCGATCAGCTGGGCCTCGATCAGCGGTGCGCTGATTTCCAGAACGGGTTCATCCGGGAAAAACAGGGTTCCCTCGGGCAGCGCGTGAATATCGCCGGTGAACCGCAATCGCCGAAGCGCATCAAGGAAGTTGGTGTCGAATAATTTCAGCTGCTGCAGATAGCGGATATCCTCCCGGCGGAAGCGGTAGGCTTCCAGTTCGGCGAGTAGCGCTGCCAGGCCGGCGGCCACAAAATAGTTTCGCTTGTGGTCGGGATTCCGTACGAAAACGGAAAAAGTAGCCTTGTCGTTGAGGTTGTGCCGCCAATAGCCCGCCGCCATGGTCATTTCGTAGAGATCGGTCAACAAGGGACCGGCAAGATAGGATGACGTCATGGCGGTGGTGTCCTGACAGGGGAATAGCTGTTGGGCATGTGGCTCATTGGCCTAAGCCCGGCCATTCACTGAGCGGGGTGGTGGTGTTCACCCGGTGCATGCCGGCATCGGCAAACTTCTGGAAAGCGCGGTCGGCAGGCGCGGTGTAGTCGATGACGTCCGGGATCACGACCGGCGACGTACAATCCTCCAGCAGATAGACCTTCCTGGCCAAGGATGGGTCCCGGGCCTGAATTTCCGACAATAGATCTTCGATGGTCCAGGCCACGCAGTGGCTTTTGGCCTGCCCGGCAATGATGACGGCATCGAATGTAAGAAGGTTGTCGATGAGCGAGCGGTTTTTGTCATCAATCGGGTTGCCCGCGGCATCGGTGGTGATTTCGGGGCGCAGAACGGAATAGTTTTCAGTCAGGGGGTTGTGGCCCTTGATTTGGAAATCGGGCGGGCTCAGCCGGCTGATGCCGTGAAAGAAGACCGCCTCTTCAACGGCCGGCACGAGGGCATGGCCGATGCCGCCGAGCATGGCGTGGTAGGGCCAGATGGTCAACTCATATTTGCCACGGCGTTGAAGCTCCCGGGCGTAATGTTGAAGATAGTGCTGGCCTTCATCGGCGGACAACCCCAGGCGGGGCGAGAGCGCGGCATTGAATCGCCAGACACCGTTTTCAAGATCTCCTATCGAGATGGTGGTGTAGGGCGCGGGGTGGCCTCCGTCTCCGTCCACTAGAAACATACTGTGGAAAATCTGGTAGATTTGATGGGTATCCATGGTCGGGCAGATTTCGGTCAACCGGTGAAGGTTACGATAGATAAACCGGCATAATCTTCGGTTGTCATCCACCGCCGCCGTTCCGCTGCGCCCCCCGACGAAGAGCTCGAAATCCGGCATACAGAACGTGTTCTGGACATCGATCAGCAGAAGTGCCGTCCGGAACGCATCGTTGGCTGCAGAAGAGATTCGGTGCCGGTGGGCCCAAGCGGCCGCTTCGGAAGCGCGCTGCTGATACGGGACCCGCCATAGGGTATCGACGGCCCGGGGTTCAAAAAAAGATGGTATGGGGAGCGTTGCATCGGCCATGGCGGCGCCTGGCATCCTATCGTCGAAAATTTAGGGGATGTGGTTGCCGAAATGCTTCTTTTATGGTGAATATCTTGCGACCTGTCAATGTGCAAACGACAAGCGGCCTTGTGAAATGGTCGGTTTTTTTTGACTTCCTTTCCGTTGCCGCTTACCATCATTGCCTTTGCCACATTTAATCACCCTATTCGATCGGGACATTTAGGATGGACTTGCTCAATATCATTGCCCTGGCCATCGCCCTGGCCATGGACGCCTTTGCCGTCGCCATTGCCACCGGCGTACGCCTGAAACGCGTGTCGCTGCGTCAGTTTTTCCGGCTGGCCTGGCACTTCGGCCTCTTCCAGGCCATGATGCCGGTGATGGGCTGGGCCGCCGGCCTGACGGTCCGCGCGAGCATCGAGCGCTACGATCACTGGGTCGCCTTTGGGCTCTTGGCCTTTGTGGGTATCAATATGATTCGGGAAGCCTTCAAAATGGAGGAGGACGCCAGGCAAAAGCAAGATCCTACCCGGGGTCTGACCCTGGTCATGCTTTCCGTGGCCACCAGTATCGACGCCCTGGCTGTGGGGTTGACGATTTCCATGCTTCAGGTTTCGATCTGGTTACCGGCGCTGGTGATCGGCCTGGTAGCGGGTGTTTTTACTGTGGTGGGACTGCATCTGGGCAAGTCTGTGGGGTCGGCGGAGCGTTTGAGTCCGATGGCAGGGGTCTTGGGGGGGGTGGTACTGCTGGCCATCGGGGTCAAGATCCTAATCGAACACAAAGCCTTGGGGTTTTTGTTCTAGCGCATCGGCGGCAGTCTTAAGGCCCCCGAAATCCCCTCTCTTGCTTCATAAACAGCCGGTTGGATGTGGTTTATGTTGTAAAAAACCTGCTCCGGTTTTCGCCGGAGCAGGTCCGTGGTTATCCAATCTCCCAAGCGGTTTTTTGCGAGCCTCAGAGTATCGATCGGTCTCCCAGATTGCCATAGCGGTGGTAAGTGTCGCAGATGCTCTGGTTCTGGCAATAGTGCAGCATTTCGATGCGGCCCTCCATGAGGACTGGCGCCCGGGCAATATAGAAGCCCTTTTTGGCCGCGGCGGCCAGAACCGCTTCCGGCACCCGGTCGGGTGCGGCGTAACGGATGCGCTGGACAATGGTCATGGACGCGATCAGCGCTTCATCGGACTGCCGGCGCACAATGGCCTTTCCCACAATCTGGCGGCCCTCCATGGTGGTGAGAAAAGCGGTGACCGCGTTGTTCAGCGCTTCCGGGATGCTGATCATCGGAAGGTTGCCGGCGATGCGGGTGGCTGCCAGGCGGGCCAGGACATCGAACAGGCTGTCATCCGCATGCAACCGGATGGCGATGGTGCCCAGGGGCAAGTAGCGGTGGATATTGTCCTGCCCCCGCAGATGAAAGTAGTCTTTGGCTCGCCCGAATTCCTGCTCGGTATGGTAGAGATAGCTTTTGATGGCCCGGATGGTCTTTGCCAGATCGGCTTTATAGGTGTCCAGTTTCCCCCATAACAGTTTCCGGCGCCATTCCAGAGCCATGCGCAGCAGGGCGTGTTCCCCCTGGAGAGCGTCGATACGCGGAAGACCCGTTTCTTTGAAATTCATGAACTGGGCCACATAGTTGGGGCCGCCCGCCTTGATGGCCGGCCCCAATGCGGATTTTCCCATGCCGCCAAAGGGCTGGCGCAGGGTGATGGCGCCCGTGGTGCCGCGATTGACATAGAGATTGCCGGCCTTGATTTTCTCCTTCCAGACGGCGTGCTCACGGGGATCGAGGCTTTCCAGGCCACTGGTGAGACCGAATCCGGTCATGTTGACGCGTTCGATGGCCTGTTCGAGGTTGTCCGCCGGCATGACCGCCAGCAGGGCGCCGAAAAATTCGGTGTTGTGGGTGTAGGAACCGGGCTGGACGCCGAACTTGATCCCCGGGGTCCACATGTGGGGATTGCCGTCGACCATCTCCGGCTGCAGGGCCCAGCTCTCCCCGGGCTCCAGGGTTGTCATGGCCTTTTGCAAGTCGCCTTGCGGCGGATGGATCAGAGCCCCCATCTTGTTGGCGAAATCCCAGGCCGACCCCACCTGGAAACTGCGGGCCGCATCCACCAGTTGGCGCTTGAAATTTTCGTCGTTGTAAATTTCACGTTCAAGAATCAGCAGCGACGTTGCGGAACATTTCTGGCCGGTGTTACCGAAGGCGGAGTAAATGATATTTTTACAGGCCTGATCCCGGTCGGCCATGGCCGTGACGATGGTGGCATTTTTCCCGCCGGTTTCGGCCGACAGATTCAGGGAAGGTTTGCGGCGCAGCATTTCCATGCCGGTTTCGGTGCCGCCGGTCAAAATGACAAAGTCCACATCATCGTGATTGATCAGGTGGGCACCGGTGCTGCCGCCCGCGCAGGGAAAAAACTGGAGGGTATTGCGGGAAATACCGGCGCGCCAAATCGCCTGGCACAGCACCCAGGCCACCAGAACGGCGTCCGAGGCCGGTTTGAAAATGACCGTATTGCCGGCCGCCAGGGAACCCACGATCCCGCCGCAGGGGATGGCGATGGGGAAATTCCAGGGCGACACCACTGCCCCCACCCCCTTGCCGGTGGCCGTTATGTTTTCCAGTTCGGTAAACGTGCGGGCCGAATAGGGATAATATTCGGCAAAGTCGATGGCTTCCGAGACCTCCACGTCGGCCTCGGTGAAGACTTTACCGGTATTGGCCGCGGCCGCCCCGATGAGGTCGCCCCTTGCCTTGCGCAATTCCATGGCGACCCGTGAAAGGGCGGCATGGCGTTCGGCCGGCGCAAGACGGCGCCAGCCATCCGGGTCGGCTTTGGCAACCGCCACGGCCCGTTCCGCATCCGTGGTCGTGGCCAGGCGATAGGTGGCCACGGCAACTTCGGTGGGTGCCTGGTTGGGGTCCAGGCAGGTCCGGACATCCCGGTCTTCCAAAATTTCTTCGTCGCCGATGACCAGGGGGATTTGGATGGGGGCATCGTCGGCCGATTTCCGCCAGTGGTCCCGTATGGCCTCGACCCATTGGCGGTTCGCGGCCAGCGACCAGTCCGTGTCGGGTTCATTGTTGAACTCGCCGTCATGGAAGGTTCCCCTTTCAGCGGGAAATTTTTCAAGGTTGCGGTCTTGAACCCGGTTGGGGGTGCTCGGCGCCTGCTCCCGGTGGGCGCAGGACGCCTCGAACTGTTTTTTCAGAAAGCGCCATTCCTCCGATCCGGTTTTCAGATCGGGGGAATACCGCAGGAAATTCTCTTCGCCGGTGTTTTCATCCAGACGCCGCACCAGATAGGCGATAGCGTTGATAAATTCAGTCCGGGCCGCTACCGGGGCATAGAGAAGGACTTCACCGGTCATTTCCGAAATGGCGCGACGCACATGGTTGGCCATGCCTTCCAGCATTTCAAACGAAAAGCCGTCAATCACGCCGTTATGTTCGGCGAGCGTGTAGGCATAGGCCAGCTCGAACAGATTGTGGGACGCGATGCCCAGATGGACGGCCCGCATGTTGTCGGGCTGCATGCCGAAGTGCACCATACGCTTGTAGTTGGCATCGACATCCAATTTGTTGTCATAGGTGGCTAGGGGCCAGTTGAAAAGCGCTGATTCCACCAGCTCCATTTCCAGGTTGGCACCCTTGACGATCCTGATTTTGATGGGGGCCCCGCCCTCGGCCACACGTTCACGGGCCCACTCGGTCAGCGACTGCTGGATGGCAAAAGAATCCGGCAGATAGGCCTGCAGGACGATGCCGGCCGCATGCTGCTTGAATTCTTCCTGATCGAGCGCGCGGATAAAGGCGGCCGTGGTGATTTCCAGATCGCGGTATTCTTCCATGTCGAGGTTTACGAATTTGGGAACGCGCCGGCCATCGGAATGGACAAATTCATGCGCGGCTGCCGTCCGGTAGAGTGCGGACAGCCGCTCAACGAGCACGCCGACGGTATGGTCGAAGGCCAGGGATTGAATCTGGGAGTAAATCGTCGAAATTTTAACGGATATGTATTCAATGTTCGGGTTTTTCAAATCGTCGATATAGGTCTGCAGGCGATGACGGGCTTCTTCCTCCCCCAGCAAGGCTTCGCCGAGATGGTTGATATTCATACGAATGCCCTGGGCTTTGCGCTTTTGCAGGTGGGCCAGCAGAACGTCCGGCTCCCCGGGGACGATGGCGCGGTTGCTGTCGGCGCGCATCTTTTCAATCATTTTCGGTACGGACAGGCCGGGAATCAGGCGTCCGACCGAAAGAAAAAGATGCATCAGGATTTTTTCGGTTGGTGAAAAAAAGCCCGGGATGCCGCGCTGTTTGAGCAGGCTGGTGACCTGGTCCGCCACACGGCGGTAGTTTTCACTGCGAAAGCTCTGATCGATCAGCTTGGTCAGGGTGATCTTGTCTTCGGGGTGGGTGAGCAGATGTTTGATCTGTTTCTGGTACTGTTTTTCTTCATTTTTATACAACGCATCGGCCCTGTTTTGCCAGGCCTCGGCAAGTTGGATCGCTTCATGTTGCAGGGTTTCATCCGTGGCCGTTTGCATGGTGCTCTTCCTTTCCCAAACAGATTGTTCGATCCACACGCCTCGGGAGAGGGCGATGTGTCAAAGAGGTTCCTTTTGGCGATCGGATGGATCCGGCCGCCAATGCCAACGCTATTGTAATGGTTAAACCATTAAGTTCCAATTCATTCCGGCGTCACAACAGACGATGCTCCTGTTTAACCTGCGAAGGTGGGCCGTCCGGGTCAGGCCAGAATAAACGTGCTGATCGCTGCCGTCACCGCTGGCCCGGGCTGATAGGGGTCAGTGGGTCCCCCCGAGATACGCATTTTGCACCTCGGGATTGGACAGCAGGTTGGCGGCGGCGTCTTCCAATACGATGTTGCCCACTTCCATTACATATCCGCGATGGGCCAGCTTGAGCGCGGCCCGTGCGTTTTGTTCCACCAGTACGACCGTGAGGCCGGCCTGGTTGATCTCGCGAATGGTATCGAAGATGGCTTTGACCAGGATGGGGGCCAACCCCAAACTGGGTTCATCCAGCAAAAGAATTTTCGGTGTTGCCATGAGAGCGCGTGCAATGGCCAGCATTTGCTGTTCCCCGCCACTGAGGGTGCCGGCCAATTGCCCCGAGCGCTCTTCCAGACGGGGGAAAAGGTCGAAGATCCATTTCAGGTTTTTACGGTTGCGGTCGGGATCGTTGGACGTATAGGCTCCCAGGTTGAGGTTTTCCTGAACGGTCAGGGTGCTGAATACGCGCCGACCTTCCGGTACCTGGGCAATGCCGCGAGTGACGATCGTGTGGGCGGGCAGCTTGTGAACGGCCTCCCCTTCGAACTCGATTTTGCCCTGGGAGGCTTTGACCAGGCCGCTGATGGCCATCAGGGTCGTGGATTTTCCGGCACCGTTGGCGCCTAGTATCGTCACGATCTCACCTTCTTGCACATGGATGTCGATACCGTGCAGGGCCTCCACATTGCCGTACTTGACGTGCAGATTTTCCACATTCAGAATCATGGACTATTCCTCATCGGTTCCCAGGTAGGCTTCGATTACTTTGGGGTCGGACTGGATGGCCTGGGGGTCGCCTTCGGCTATTTTAGCCCCGTTTTCGATCACCACGAGCTGTTCGCAGGCTTCCATTACGAGACTCATGTCATGTTCGATCAACAGCACGGTGATGCCCCGGTCACGGATGTTGCGAATGGTCTGGATCAGGGCGGCGGTTTCCTGATTGTTCATGCCGCCGGCCGGTTCGTCCAGAATGATGAAGCGGGGCTGGGTGGCCAAGGCACGCGCGATTTCAAGCAGACGCTGATTGCCGTAGGAAAGATTTTCAGCCAGCTGGTCCGCCTGGGATTGCAGGCCGACGAATTCCAGTTCTTTCAGGGCGGTTTGGAGGGCCTGGTGCTCTTCGCGGCGTTGGGTGGGGGTGCGAAACATGGCCGCCAGCGAGCCGGATTGCATCCGGCAGTGGCAACCGGCCAGGACATTCTCGATTGCCGCGAGTTTATGAAAGAGGCGAATGGTCTGAAAAGTGCGGGCAATCCCTAGCGAAACAATTTTATGCGTCGGTAACGTTTTGATGGACTGGTTGTCAAAAATGACGTCGCCCTCATCCGGGCGATAATTGCCGGTGATCAAATTGAAGACCGTGGTTTTACCGGCGCCGTTCGGCCCGATCAGGCCGACGATGGCGCCGGCCTCGACATCGAAGTTGACATGATCCACGGCCACCAGACCGCCGAACCGTTTGGTCAGGTTTTTCAGGCTGAGTAAGGTGGTCATGCGCTTCCCTCCCGACCGAGCATTTTGGCGATGGGATATTTCCGCGGCAGCGGCGGCAGAATGCCTTCCGTCCGGAAGATCATCATGGCGACCATGAACGCGCCGAAGATCAGCATGCGGGCCGTAGCGAACTGGCGAAAGATCTCCGGTAGCCCCAAGACCAGAAACGCGCCCAGAATGACGCCCCGAATACTGCCCCGTCCGCCCAGCAGGACGATCATGAAAAGGACGACGGACTCCCAGAAATTAAACGATTCCGGTGCAATAATGGTCATTTTGGCCGCAAATATATTGCCCACCATACCGGCCCAGAAGGCTCCGATGACAAAGGCGATCAATTTGTAATGAGCCGTGTTGATGCCGCTGCCTTCGGCCGCCACATCGTCTTCCCGCAGAAAATTCAAGGCCCGCCCGAAGCGCGAGTTTTCCAGCCGGTTGAACAGAAAGATCGTTACGGCGGCAAAACCCCAGATCAGGTAGAAAAATTCCCAGGGCTTGTTGATCTTCCAGCCGAAAAGGATGGGGCGGTTGATGCCGAAGATCCCGTTGCTGCCGCCGGTGATGCCGAAGACATTATTGACCAGGGCGATGCGGACGATTTCCACGAACCCGATGGTAACGATCAGCAGATAGTCGCCCCGCAGGTGGATGATCGGGCGGGCCACCACCAGGGCGGCCAGGCCAGCCACCAGGCCGCTGACCGGTAGCAGCCAGAGAATCGGGATGTGATAGGTCGTGTTGATGATGGCCGTGGTGTAGGCACCCAGGGCGTAGAACGCGGCATGTCCCATGTGGAACAACCCGGCATGTCCCAGAATGATGTTCAGGCTGAGCGCCAGAATGGTGTACAGGCCGACATTGTTCAGCACATCCACCCAATAGGCGTTCAGAAAGAGCGGGGACAGCAGGAGAACGACGCTGATAACGGCATAGATGACAAGACGTTTATCTTTCATATTTTTTCCGCTACCCGTTCACCCAGAAGACCGGTGGGGCGAACTATGAGGATGATAATGAGGACGCAAAAGGCGATGGCGTCCTTCCAGGCGATGGAGATGTAGGCGGCCCCCATGGCCTCGATGACCCCTAACAGCAAGCCGCCGACCATGGCACCGGGTATGTTGCCAATGCCTCCCAGGATGGCGGCCGTAAACGCTTTAAGCCCGTAAAGCCATCCCATGGTGAAATTGATCTGGCCGTAGTAAAGGCCTACCATCAAGCCGGCCGCACCACCGAGGGCCGGACCGATCAGAAAAACGATCATGATTACACGGTCGACATTGATGCCCATCAGCTTGGCGGCGCCCTGGTCGATGGCGGCCGCCCGAATGGCTGTGCCGATTTTGGTGCGCTGGATAAAGAGGTAAAGGCCGATCATCATGACGATCGATGTCAGCAGCATCAGCAGGCGGATCAGGGGAATATCCAGTCCGAAAATATGGATGGCCGTGCGCGGCAGGATATCGTGGGGATAGACTTTGTAGCGGGCCCCGTATATCAGCATAACGGCGTTCTGGAAAAATATAGAAGCGCCCAGGGCCGAGACCACCGCGGACAGGCGGTGGGACTGCCGCAGCGGACGGTAGGCCACGCGTTCCAGGGCCGCTCCCACAATGGCCACCAGGCCCATGACCATGAGGGCCAGTACGATCACAACCCCGAAAGGCCCTAAATAATTGGTCAGGCCCAGGGTGGTCAGGAGGGTCAGTCCCAGATAGGCACCGATGGTAAATAGGTCCCCATGGGCGAAGTTGATGAGTTTGAGGACACCATACACCATGGTGTATCCAAGGGCGATCAGGGCATAAATGCCGCCCACCGCCAGTCCATTGGTCAGCTGCTGGATAAAGAGCTCCATCTGGCTCTCCGTTTCGATGGCAGATCACAGACAAGACGCCGGTCGTCCCTGGCGTACCCGCGACGACCAGCGCCTTGTCTGGAAGTTAGTGCATCATGCGGTTAAACACCGATTAGGGCTGCAGCATGAACTTGCCGTCGGCACTCACCTTGTAGACCCGGTAAAGATCGCCGACCCGGTCACCCTTGTCGTTAAAGGAAATCTGGCCGGTAAGCCCGGGGAAATTATCCAGATCGTTTTTCATGTAAGCAACCAGTTTGTCCTGATCGGTGGACCCGGTGGCCTTGATCGCTTCGGCCACGACCCGCAGGCCGTCGCCGGACAGCACCGCCCAGACCGAACCCGGTTCGGCGTTGTATTTTTTCTTGTAGGCGGTCATGAAAGCCATGGCCTCTTTGGAATTCAGATCCTGAGGCACCGGGGGGCTGAGGAACATGAAACCGGCCGCGGCTTCTTTGCCGGCGATCTTCACCAGGTCGGGATTGTTGGTGGCGTCGCCGCCCAGGAAGGGCACGTTCCAGTTCATTTCCATTTTCTGGCGCAGCAACAGGCCGGCTTCACCATAATAACCGGTGAAGAAGACCACATCCGGATTGGCGGCTTTCATTTTGGTCAGAATCGCCGAGTAGTCGTTCTCTTTGGGGGTCAGGGCATCATAAAAGACGATGTTGGCGCCGTCTTTTTCCAGCAGCGTTTTGGCTTCATCGGCGAGCCCTTTGGCATAGCTGGAGTTGTCATGCAGGATGGCGATGCTCTTGTAGCCGCCATTTTTGAGCGCCTTGTAGGCAACCAGGCCCTGCTCATCGTCGCGCGGGCAGGTGCGCATGAAGTAATTGAGGCCCTTTTCCGACAGGCGGATGGCGGTGGAGCCGTTGGCCACCTGAATGAGGCCGGCTTCATCATAGATGCCCTGGGAGGCCTCGGTCACGGCGGAGCCATAGGTGCCGATGACGGCCACGAGCCCCTGGGTCGAGAGGCGCTGGGCGGCCAGCGCGGCGGTGCGCGGATCGCCACCGTCGTCTTCGGTCACGATTTCGATTTTCTGACCGTTGATACCGCCGGCCATGTTTATTTCATCGGCCAGCAATTCGACGATTTGCTGCATGTCCTGCCCTTCACTGGCCCAGGCGCCGGTAAGGGGGGCCATCAAACCGATTTTGATCGTATCGGCCGCAACGGCCGTTCCAGCCATCAAGCATAGCGCGAGTGCCAAAAACAGAATCTTTTTCATGTAAGCCTCCTTTTGGAAATGTTGGTGTACTCTGGTTTGTCGAGAATCAGCGTGAAACGGTGTGCTCTTAGCAGAGACGGCGAAACACTGTCAATGTGCCTTCGTTGTCCGTATTTAGCGGCTTTCGCCGGCTGTGTTACCCTCCTTTTCTTTTTCGATCATATATTCCCCAAAACGCTGGACGTGCCGTCGGGCCCTGGCACTGGCCCTATCCGCATCTCCCGCCTTGATCAGGGCCACGATGCCGCACAGGTCGTCCAGATTTTCCTGGAGCCGGGTCTCGGTCCAGGGCAGAAACAGTTCATAGTAGCGTTGGATATTGTCATGCACCATCTGGTGGATGACAATATACATGGGGTTTCCGGTGATGCGGGCCAGGGTCTGATGGACCCGGCCGTCGATTTCGACGAAGTGGCGCCATTCCGAAACCCCTTTCGCCACGTAGCGGCGCGCTTTTTCGAGCAAGTTTTCCAGTTCGGTGATGTCACGCGGGGTTGCACGCTGGGCGGCTGTTGCCGCAACGTTGCCCTCGACACCTTCCCGGAACTCCGCCAGATGCTGCAGCGAGATCTGCTGAAAGCGCACCAGCAGGTCAAGGCTGTCACAAACCTGCTCCATGGGTGCGGCCTTTACCACCGAACCGCCGCCCACGCCCAGCTTGATTTCGATCAGGCCTTTTTGCTCCAGTACGCGCAGGGCTTCCCGCAAGGTACCGCGGCTGGTCTGAAAAAGCTCTTTCAAGTCTCTTTCCGACGGCAGGGTGTCTCCCTGCTGTAGCCGTCCCGAAACAATGGCGTCTTCAATCTGGTCGACGACGTCTTGAAAGATGCGGTTTTGTTTGGCGGCTTTAAACATGATATCCGTCGGAAGTGGCATTTATAATGGTTCGACCATTACTAAAGATATTCCTGATGCATGTCAACATTAAAAAAAGAGATGTCTATAAATCATAAACGGGCTTCAGCTTTTGGGGGTAGGCCCTATTCGGCGTGATGCGGCGGCTGTGTCAATGACAAGAAAATGCTTGGGGATCAACAGGTCAGGTGAAAACCAGCGCCTGTTTTGCGAGAGGACCGAAGGCGGTTGAAGTGGGCCACCGCTTCGGCGGTGACGTCCATCAGCAATGTGATGCCGCGTGTCTTAAGAGCCTTTTCCAGTCCGGGTTCCGGCTGCATGCGGCCATAGACCCCCGTGCCGATAACGATGACCTCGGGTTCGGTTGACACCAGGTGCTCAAGATCCTCGAACGCCAATTGGTGGCCGTGGCGACGCCACCAGTTTTCAACAATACGCCCGTCCGGGTAAATGAGAATATCGGTCGTAAACCGTTTTCCCTTGATCTGGATGGATCCGAAGGCACTTTTTTCGATCATGTCAACCTCTAAGGACCATGGCCTTTTCGACCGCGGTTCGCGTAAGATTTGTCATCCAAGGCACGCCCCATCCAAAAGGATATTTCAGGCTACGATCATTACGGCGTTCCGGCTGCTTGGGCAACGGCGGCCAAAGCTTGTTTGACTTTTAGCAAGGGCGCGAGGTTTTTATCCAGGCCGTGTCGGTCCGCCAGATAATCGGGATCATTATACGTCAGCCAGACCTGCCCGGATTCGTCCTGCCAGATCAGCATCTTCTGGGGAAGATCGATGCCGACGGACTGCTGTTTGGCCATCAGGGGAGCGCCGACCTTTGGGTTACCGAATATGAACAGTTCAGTGGGTCGCAGTGTGATGCCAACATTGCCGGCACCATCGGCATGATTCAGCCGGAGAAAGAGTTGCATGCCTTTTTCTGCCAGTATGCGTTCGAGGCGATCGGCCGTGGCGGGGACGCTGTGGGCACTCTTAAAATTGACCAGTCCGACATTGCCGGCCATGCTCATCGTGGCAAAGACAACAACCAGTAGAACGGATATAGGCATAATGTGTTTCATCGCTTCTCCTTGTTATACACGGGGTCTTCTGCTAGATTGACAGACAAAGCCCCTTTCAATTGGCGGATGATCTGGTCTCCGACAGTCATGGGAAAACCGTCCTCCGAGGGCGTTGCTTCTGTCGTGACGCCATCCAGGCTGCCGTTGGACATAAGAAATGAAACGATGGCGTGTGGATCGAAACAGGCGAACAGGTCCTGACCGACAAGATCGCTCAATTCGGCGATAACCCCATAGACACCCCAGTTGGAGACCGTTGCGATCACCAGCTCGTCGCAGGTCGTGACCGACGGTTTGATGGGCAAGTCCGTCAGCAGATGGAGGACGTTCCCCATGCCGATTTCATTGCCGCCATCGCCAAAGGCGATTGTCGGGCAGGAACCGAGGTCGAAAAACAAGTCGAATTTGGCCGTGAAAGCGGAAATATCCTGCCCGCGCATGTTACAGTAGCGGCCATCGGCGGTAATGCCGGGTCTTTCCACGGAAAGCATCAGTGCCGGTTTTAATTGGTGCAA
This sequence comes from Desulfobacteraceae bacterium, assembly GCA_014237395.1. Taxonomy (GTDB): domain Bacteria; phylum Desulfobacterota; class Desulfobacteria; order Desulfobacterales; family UBA5852; genus JABZFP01. The sequence continues at coordinate 257,793 of JABZFP010000041.1, forward strand.
CGCTTCCTTCACGACAGGCACGCTGTCCTGCCATGCCAGGATAGGAATTTCATAGGAACGGAACCGGTCGCCGAAGATACGTGAGAGAGGGGGGCCGCAAACAAAAACCGGATTGTAGCCCAGGTGGTCCAATACGCGGTAAATGGCCACCGCGCCGATGGGGCCGTCTGTTTCAAAACTGCCCTTGACGGGAAAGCCCGTACCGATCAGCACGGTGCCCTTGTTGTTATGGATCAGCCGGGCGGCCCGCCGACAGTAGCCGGGGGCCATCTTGCGGGAAAGCGGCACCATCCCCCGGGCGTTGAACTGGAGAATGATTTTTTCAATATGGTGGCTGAGGGCGTCCATGGCCGAGGCCTGCTCCCGATGGTGTGGGTAACGAAAAGAATCCCGATTACAATAGGCGCTCTCTCGGGAAATGCAATGCAAAACACGTCTCAGCAGTGGATTTGCAGGCCATCCATAAGGGTTATAGCCGGCCGGGGTGCGGCACGGTGCAAGATAGCGTGCGATCCTGGCCGGCCCATTTCATCCCGGCGGATTGTCCCGCCCTTCAGGCGGTTCACGGCTGCGGCGGGACTCCCAGAACGTAAGCCTCATAGTGGGTAGGACCTTCCTGGTACATGGTGAGCATGGTCTCGAAGTCTATCCGGCGTTGGTTGCCCCTCCAGGCCAACCAGCTTTCCATGTCCTGCCATGTTCCGATGACCAGGACATCCTGTGGATCGTCGTGGGACACTAGGGTTTCGCCGGAAATATAGCCGGGCTGGGTCATGGCCCCCGAACGGAAATCCCTGAGCAACGCGTTTATTTCTTTGACTTTGCCCTTCTTGAAGCGTCTTTTGATGAAGATTTTGACTAGCATGGGCGTCCTCCTTTCCTTGAGGGTGCCGTTGCCTGTCGGTGGGCGGGGGCCGAATCGAGATAAAAGCGAACAGGCAGGGGGGAAGCGGCGGCACCGTGAAATGGGCCTGGAACTAAAATAATGCCATAATTGAGCATTAGCAAAGGTAGCTGGTTGACGTCAACACATCGGTGGCGGTTTCTTGTGCAGCATGTCGAGGTGAGATCAGTGAATAGCGGATCGTAAACGGCCCCGAAGGGCCCACAAAAGAAACCGGGCATAGACCTCCCAGACATCGGGGCCGTAGCCGCCGGACATCAAGCCGGCATAGGGAATCCGGTGTTCGCTGAGAAAACGATAGATCAGCTGGTCGCGCGCGAGCATCTGCGACAAGGTCAGGCGCAGTCCCTGGGTGGAGGGCAACGCATCTTTTTCGTACGGGTCGGCCCCGGAAACGACAACGGCCAGATCGGGTCGGGAGAGCGCATCCAGTTGATGCAGGCCTTCCCGCAAGCGGTTATTGTAGGTTGGTTCCTCCCCGGGCGCGATGGGGATGTCGATGTCGCTGGGGATAAACGATGGGTTTGGCCGGCCGTCGGCATCAAAGGGCGCTCCGTCCAGGGGCCAGCCCCGGGCCATGTGAACGCTGAGGGTGTGGATGGTATCGTCGCCATGCGTCAGGGCGGCGGTCCCGTCGCCCTTGTGGGCGTCGACATCGATCACCCAGGCGGTTTGGATCTTCTTTTCAGCCTGCAGTTTGCGCAGGCCGATGACAATGTCGTTCAGTAGGCAGAAGCCATGGCCGTAGTCATACTGCGCATGGTGCATGCCGCCGCCGAAATAAAAGCAGAACCCGGTTTCCAGCGCCGTCCGGTAGCACCGGGTGCTCCCGGCCACGCGCTGCAGGATGCGATCGAAAAGGCGCGGCAGCGGCAGGGTCGCTTCCTCCGGGTTGTAACGGTAGTAGCGGCCCTGAGCGTCGATCAACTCGTAGGTGTGGATAATCTCCTTTTCCAGCCGATCTGAAAACAGGCGATCGACATAGCCGCGGCTGTGCACCCTCTGCAGATCTTCTTTGACAAGGGTTTCGTCTATCCGGGCGATATGCCAGTCGGCTACCCGTGGTCCGAGCTCCGGGTCCTGCAGAAGGGTTTCGAAGGTTCGGGTGACCTTGCTGTCAAGGATCGGAATCTGGATGCCGAATTCAAAAAAACCCATCCGGTCGGTTGGATCGTATAGAATCATCGGTTCTAAGGCCTTTTTCAATGGATTCTATCGGTTGTCATTGCCTTTCGATACCAGCGGCGCGCCCTGATTCAGACGGGACTGAAACCGGGTACTGACCCACATCGCCAGCGGCTGGGCCTGATCGAGCCCCAGTGCGTGAAGGTGGCCGGCCATGGGGTGGGAAGAGGCTCCGATGCGCAGACGGACTGTGCCCGGCCTTCGCAGATGACCACCGCCCCTGGTTTGAATGATCGTTCTCAGGTCCCGTTCATCGATACGGTCGAAATTGACCAGGTCCAGGGCCGGGCTGGGGACGCCAACGCCCAACTTTCCCGCAAGCGTCATGATGGCGCTAGGGTTTACGGGATCATGAACCTGGCAGTGTAATTGCTTCTTTTGCAGTGAGAAATCAATCGGCGTAACAAACTTGGGGTAGCCCCACAATTCGCGTCCGGCCGCGTGAGCCCGTTCAGTGGTGACGGGAAGGTCGACAATATGGAAGCCCAACTGGCGCGTATACACACTCCGGAACAGTTCCGCCACGGGACATCGCGGAACGGCACCCCTTTGCCAGAGCGCCGGGATGGCCAGGCCGACTTCATTGTAGGCGCCAATGCTGGTCGCTCGATATTCGAAAAGCGCCAAGCCGACAATCGCACGGCTCCCCCAGGCAAGGGTGGGGCGAAATCGCTCAGCCGTTAGAAGCGCGGCCGCCTTTTGACGATCACACCTGAAGAAGGCCAGGACCGCCGTGCTGTCATAATAAAAGATCGGCAGTTCGACATCGCCCTGGCTGGTGGCATGGGGCGATCGCGGGACGCAAAAAAACGGATCTTTATATAAATCCATGGGGTTGCCCTTTTTGAATGGCGGGCCATCGACACGCTGGTGGTTCATCGGAGCGGCGGCTTGATCAAGTATATCATCCGATAACCGCCGGCTTGCGACGCTCGATGAAGGGCAGCAGCATCCAGACACCCAGCATAATACCGCCTGCTCCAGTACCAAGGATGCCGATCATGTAAATCTTGTCAAGCCAATCTAAGGAGATCAGCCACATGGAAAAGGCGCCCAGCATGAAATAGATGAACACCAGCAGCGAAGAGGCCGCGCCGGCATGCCGGTCGACCTGTTCGAGCACCAGGTTGTTGCTGGGCGGGCGACTGAGGCCGAAAGAAAAGGAAATCATGGCCATGGGCAACGCCAGGCCCCAGGGCGCCGGGAGCCAGCCCGTGAGCATGACCAGCCCACCGCACAGGATACCGGTAAAACCGGCTGTCATGACGCCCCTCGATCCTATGCGGCCCAGCAGCCACGAGCAGGCCAACGAACCCGCCATGATGGCCGCCGCGTTCAGGGCAAACAGATAGCCGAAGGTTTGTTCCGACAGGCCGATCCGGGTAATGTAGATGTCGGCCGATCCCCCGATGAAGGCGAAATGCGGCAGCACGATGATGGACAGCATCAGAGCGTAACCGACATAGCGCCGATTGCGAAAGAGCCCCAGGTAAATTCCGGCTGTCTGCAGCGCCCCTTTGGACGAGGGGGTCACCAGCGTTTCCGGCATCCGCCAGACGCCGATCCAGGCCACGGTTGCAATCGTGGCCTGGCTGACGAAAACCCAGCGCCAGGAAAACCAGGTCAGGATCCAGCCGCCGAAAACCGGCGCCAGCATGGGCGCCAGGGCCATGATGACACCGATGTAGGCCAGGATACGCTCCCGTTCATGCCCGTCATAGATATCTTTGCTGATGGCCAGGGCCAGGGTCGAGGCCGAAGCCGCCCCGGCCGCCTGCAGCACCCGGAAGGTGATCATGCTGACCACGCCATCGGCCAGGGCGCAGAGAAGGCTCGCCAGAATGAAGAGGCCGATGCCGGCCAGCAAAAGGGGCCGCCGTCCGAAACGGTCCGACAACGGTCCGTAAAAGAGCAGAAAAACGCAGTAGCTGATAAAAAAACCAACCAGGGTCAGGTTGACGAGTGCCAGCGGTTGTTGCCATAGTTTAACGAGGAGGGGAATGGCCGGTAGATACATGTCGGTCGACAGGGGCGGAAAGGCAGACAGGAGGGCCAGCAGGAACAGCATACGGGTTTTATTCATGATCGATCCAGATCTCAGGTATTTTGCTTTTCGACGAATCGTGCCGCCGATAGATGACCGAGTGGTGGGGATAGCAGAATCTGTCGGCAACTTCAAACCAAACGGGCCGATAGGGTTCGTTTGGTAAGGCCGTGAACACTTCTCGGCGCGATGTCAACCGCATGCGCGCTAAGCCCCCGCTGGATTTCGTGACGCCAGGGAAGATTGCCATCGCTGGCCTATGGGAGATTTCAATGAAAAACCATCCTATCCAAATCGTTGCGGCGAACTATACCGACGCAGAACACCGCGCTGTGATTCCAAATTTGTTGAATGCGTATGCCAAAGATTTACTGGGATTTCGTAAAGCGCTGGATGAGCCGGTATTGCAAAATCTTGTTTCCGGGCTGGAAGCCTTCCCGACGGCCATCGTGCTGCTGGCCAAGGTCGAAGATGCCTATGTCGGGCTGGCGATCTGCTTCCTGGGGTTTTCGACCTTCAACGCCCAACCGCTTATCAACATCCATGATTTCATGGTGCTGAAGGCATACCGGAATCGCGGCATCGGCAAGGCCTTGCTGTGGGAGGTGGAACGTATCGCCAGAGAGCGCAAATGCTGCAAGATAACGCTGGAAGTGCAGATGAAAAACACCGCGGCCCGCGGCATCTATCAATCCTTTGGCTTCAAGGCGTCCTTTCTGGACCCGGAAGCGGGTGAACAGTTATCCTTGACGAAACCCCTGTTGTATGACGTCGATTGACCCAAACTGCCGGCCGAAGGATGAAAAGCCGTGAACCGTGAACATTTTTTCAAAGACCAGCGGCTGCCGTTTGTCGAGGGCCGCTATTCACAGAACAGCCGCGGGTGTTCAAGCCCCATATGCACCGGTGCTTCTGTATCGGTGCCGTGGATCAGGGAGACGTTTTTTACCAGGTGGCAGGACCGTCCGTACACCTCAAACCCGGTGCCCTGACTCTCATCAATCCGGAAACCCTTCACAGCTGCACCCCTCAAACGTTGGCTGCGAGTAGCTATTTTATGCTCTATCTGCAGACCGACTGGTGTCTCAAGGTCAGCAGTCGTTATGGCAAACCGATACCTTTCGACCGGTTGATACGGCCCTCCTGGCAATGGACTGATCGGCTTTACGGTCTTGTGAGAGCACAGACCGAAAACGTTTCTGCGCCCGAATGATAGTCGACTTGACAAAAATGCGGTGCTTTTTTACGGCAAGCGGTTGAACCTGAAACCGATATGAGGTTACCAATGGAGAAAGGGATGTCCTGGTTGTAATTCCGGTTGGTATGTTACATTGAGGGGTGTTGATCGGCAGCCGAATTCCGAAGGGAGACAAGATGCGATTTTACCGTATGACGGGGTTTTTTAGGCTGATACTTCTCAGCCTACTTATATGTCACAATGGTGTGGCGGCGGATGAATCCGGCCGCTTGCAACCCGTGCAGATTGAAAAAACTTTCGATCAGGGTACCCTGATCACCCACACCCTGAAACTCGTCCAGCCTCCCCACATCGTTTCACTTCATGTAAGTCAACGTCGGGCAGCCGAGGGTTCCAATGATATTCAGCAGACCTATCTGAGGTTCCGATATGAAACGCCCGAGGAGGCCCCGCCCATGACCCGGACCGAGTTTGATGCGCTTTTTGGGAAATTGATGAGTGCCCTACGGGACGCCTTCGGCCCTCACCTTGATTTGGAAAGCCTCGGTTCCGGCGGTTTCTTGGGCGTCAAGGAGATTGAGAAAAACAGTGCCCTGGCCTTCCGTGATTTTGCGCCCTGGGCGGCCTACCTCGAAAATCCCACCGCGTTTACCCAGTGGCAGAACCACGAGATGGTTCTGGAGCGCTGGAAGGCCGCCAAGGTTTTTGAACCTGTGGTCGCGGCCCTGGACCGGGCGGGCTATGACGCCGAGTTGTCGGGATTCGAGAAGCTGTTTGTTTTCAGCGCGGACGAATCCAGAATCCGTCCCGAGCTGGAAGCGCTCGGCATTCCGGGTAGCCAAAAGCTTCCCTATCCGGGAACCATTGCCTTTACCATCAACGCCCGTCGGTGATGCGATTGCATGCGCGCTGCTATCACGGCGGCGGCATTCAATCGCTACCTAAGCCGTTCCATTTTTTACCGAGCAGGCAAAATCTTGGAAGGCTGTTTGTGTGTCATACTGGTAGATGAAGCCCGTTTCCCGGATAAGCTTGGCCGACGATACGACCCAGGGGTAGCGCATGATGTTGAGGGCCGGGCTGGGGAATTCGGTCAGCCAAGTCATTCGCAGAAACCAGGCCATGTGGTTGATGGGTATCATCATGGCCGCCGGGAGCGGACAGTGGACATTGCCCAGTAAGCAAACCATTTCTTTCAGCGTCAGGGTTCCGTCTCCGCCGACGTTGTAAACACCCTCCAGCCGATTTTCCAAACACAGTTGAATCACACGCACCAGGTCGTCTTCGTGAACGAACTGCATGGGCGCCGACGGGTTCGGGCAGAGCACGAAGCGTTTTTTAAGGTGGGTGGCCAGCGGGTTGTTGAAGCCCGGCCCGACGACGAAACAGGGCCGCAGGATCGTTATGGCCATGGATGGCTGTTCCCCGATAACGTTCTGGAAGATGAATTCGATCTCTTTCTTGTTCTTGCTGTAGGTGAAATCATCGTTACCGCGCAGGGGGCTGTTCTCGGTCAACGGGATTTCGTTGTCCGGATGAAAGCCATAGGCCGTGGCGGAACTGGTGTAAAGGAGATGCTCCACGCCGGTCTTTTGACAGGCCGTGATGACATTGCGGGTGCCGGCCACGTTGATATCTTCCATCAGCGCCCGATCATGAATGGGCGGCAGGACGTAAGCGGCATGGATAACCGTGTCGATCGCATGGCGGCGGAACAAATCGGCCATGGGCGCGCGGACGTCATGCTGGATGAAGGTCAGACGGGTGGGTGAGTCTTGCGGCGCACGGATATCGATGCCGATCAGTGTTTCGATCCGCGCATGGGGTGCCAGGGCGCGGGCGATTTTACTGCCGATATAGCCGGAAACACCGGTGATCAGAATGCGTTTCATAAACTCCCTCGATTAAATCCGGACCGGATTGACGGACACAGGCAGAAAGCATCAGGATTGTCCATTGCCGAACGTCAGCGTTTTGACCAGAAAGCGCCGGGCAAAGGGCAGAGCCCACATGCCGAACATCAGCACCCGGATGGTGGCGCCGATCTTCCAGTGCAGTTTTTTACCGTGGGCGGCCCGCCAGACGGTGGCCGCCACTTTTTCCGGACTGACACGCACGCCCAGGCGGCGAACGCTGGTGGCCTGGACGGTTGCATCCACGATCATGGGGGTGGCCACATAGGGAACCATGATGTCGCAGACCCGGATGCCCAGCGGTTCGAATTCGATATCGAGGGCCTCGGTCAGGCCCCGCACCGCGAACTTGGTGGCGGAATAGACCGCCAGCTCAGGCCCCCCATAGACGGCCGAGGCCGACGACATGTTGATGACGGCGGCCCCGGGGGTCTGCTTCAAAAGCGGCAGGCTGGCCTGGATCCCATGCAGCACGCCGGTTAGATTGACCGCCACCGTTTGGGTCTGTTCTTCGATGGGGATTTGCTGGTGGGGGCCCATGCGCAGAATCCCGGCGCAGTTGAACAGTACATCCATCCGGCCGTCGGTTTGCGCGCCGAAGGTTTCGACCGCGGACTGGACGCTCTCCAGTCGGGTGACATCGGTGACCAGCACGCAGGACTGATCGTCACCGAGGTCCCGGCCGAGATTTTTCAGCGCCGCTTCATTGATATCGCCAAGACCCACGAACCACCCTTGGCGGGCAAAGTGGCGGGCGGTGGCCCGGCCGATGCCCGAGGCGGCGCCGGTGATGAAGATAGATTTCTGGGTGGTCATGGGCGGTTTCCCGTTAAACTTTCTCCAATATGTGGATGCACATGGCAGCTTCTTCCACGCCGATGTTGCCGCCGCCGTTTTCAGCCAGGCCCAGCCGGGCGCCTTCCACTTGGCGCGGACCGGCATCGCCGCGCAACTGAACCCCGAGTTCATAGATCTGGGCCAGCCCGGAGGCCCCGATCGGATGGCCGCGGCATTCCAGCCCGCCGCTGGTATTGACGGGTTGTTTGCCGCCCAGCTTGGTGGCGCCGGATTCGGCCCAGGGGCCGCCTTCGCCCATGGGGCAGAAGCCCATGGCTTCGGTCTGGTGAAGCTCGCCGTAGGATGTGGCGTCGTGCAGTTCGGCCAGGTCGATGTCCTGGGGCCCGACCGCGGCCGCCTCATAGGCCTTTTTGGCCAATCGTTCGCCGATGTCTTCGCCGTCCAGGTCCCGGTCAGTCCCCGAGCCCAGTACCGAGGCCAGAATCCTTATGGGACGCGCGGCCGCAAGTTTTTTCAGGTAGGCTTCGGAACACACGATGGCCGCGGCGGCCCCGTCGCCCACCGGAGCGCACATGGCCCGGGTCAGGGGGTAGGCAATGGATTTGTCGGCCAGGACGTCCGCCACGGTCATGTCCTGCTGGTATTGGGCCATGGGGTTGAGAGAGCCGTGCCAGTGATTCTTGGCGCAGATGGCGGCCAGCTGCTGCTGGGTGCTGCCGAAACGGCTCATATGCCATTTGGCGCCCATGGCGTAGGCGTCCATGAAGATGCTGCGCCCGTCGCCCGGTGGGGCCTGGTCCGGCGGAATCGCCACCTTGAAGGTCTTGTTGAGTTCCATCATCATGTTGATATGGCGTTCGAAATTTTCCACATCCATGCAGGTGGCGTAGGCCGTCAGGGATTTCATTTTATCCGGGTCGGTAATCTTCTCGGAGCCGACCGCCAGGGCCACATCAACCATGCCCGCCCGTACACCGGTATAGGCCAAATGCAGGGCGGTGGAGGCTCCGGCGCAGGCATTCTCCACATTGGTTACCGGAATGGCGTCGATGCCCATGGACCGCAGGGCCACCTGGCCGCGAATCGAGTGCTGGTTGGAGAACATGCCCCAGAAGGTGTTGGAAAAGAACGCGGCCTGCAGGGCCGCCTTGTCGAGACCGGCATCCTCCAAGGCGAGGTTCGTCACCTCGTGGGCCATGTCCCGGACGGTGCGGTCCGGGTACTTGTTGAATCGGATCATACCGAGTCCGACGATATAGACATTGGACATCTCTCATTTTCCTTTCTGCTGCTGGCAGGCGTATATCCTGATTTTCGGCAGACGGTTTCCGCCCCCGGATCAAAGATGATGGGCGCCCGTGATCATTAGGCTGTCGTTGGCCCCGTCCTCGATCATGCCGGCCCGGGCATCCCGGAAGAACTTTTCCACCGGATACTCCCGCGCCAGGCCGTTGCCGCCGAAGATCTGAATGGCCTCACTGGCGACCTCGTATGCGGTCTGGGTGCAGAAGACTTTGGAGGCGATGGAGTATTCCACATTGGGCGGGGTGTTGTTGTAGTTGTAGATCATGGCCGCCCGAGACAAGGCGCGGGCCGCCTCGATCTTGGTGAACATGGCGAACAGCTTGTGCTTGATCAACTGGTGCTCGAAAAGAGGCTGGCCGCCCTGCACGCGCTGTTTGGCATATTGCAGGGCTTCTTCGTAGGCCGCCCGGGCCACGCCGGTAAACATGGCGCCCATGGCGGCATTGGCCGTGGACAGGGTGATGTCCAGCATGGCGTTGTAGCTTTCAGGATCCACCAGCATGTATTCCCGGGGAACACGCACCTTGTCGAAGAAGATCTCTCCCTGGTTCAGGGCCCGCTGGCCCATCTTGTCCAAAGGACGGCCTTTGCGCACGCCGGGCAGATCCAGCGGAACGACGCAGATGCCGCCCCCGGCCATGCCCATGGAGGGATCAATGGTCAGGTAGGCCAAGGCGTGGGTGGCAATTGTGCCGTTGGAAACCCAGGCCGATTTTTGCCCCTCGATGATGTACGCGTCGCCGTCCAGACGGGCGGTGAGTTGGCCGGAAATGGCCGGGTTTTCGAACTCGGGGGTATAGGGACAAAGGGTGTCGGTGCCGTGCTCCGGTTCGGTAATGGCCCAGCAACCGATGATGGAGGCGTCTTCGTTGGCGCAGAAGGGTTCGATAATCTCCTCGGCCAGTTTGTCGTTGGGGACCATCGTGGCAAAAAAAGCCGGGAAGCAGGACACGCCGATGCCGATGGCAAAATCCACGCTGCCCCAGGCCAATTCTTCCAGGACAATGTGGGTTTCCAGTGGGTCAGTCCCAAGGCCGCCCCAGGTATCCGGTATGAAAATGGTGTGATAGCCGAGTTCGTAGCCTTTCTTGAGGGCGTTGCGGAACAGATCGCTGTTCATCATCTCCGCCGGGTCATGGTATTTGTCCAGTTCCAGGCTCGCCGGTCGCAGCACTTCCTTGGCAAAGCGGTGGGTTTCTTCCTTGATGGCAATCTGTTCATCGGTCAGGTCGATATTGAGATCGGTATAAAGTGCCATACATGCATCTCCTTATTAAAAATCGTCGCTTCGATAGACATTTTCTGCATCGGGGGCGAACTGCTCTCTGAGCACGCGGTCCAGCGCTTTCTCGGAAATGGTTTTGGGTATGGTTGCCACCACCTGCAGAAAGGACGGCACGAAGTTGGGTTCCAGATCCCGGCGGCATTTTTCAACCATGGTCTTCGGATCAATGGTCTGTCCTTCAAAGGGCGCTAAGGCCGCCACCAGGTCACTTTCGCCGGGCGCGCCGGAAGCGGCCGGAATGCCGTAAACACAGACCTCGCTGACTTCGGGAAGGGCGCCGAGCACTCGCTCGATGTGGTCCGGCTGGATAAAATCACCGGCCCGGCGCAGCTCGCTGCCCTTGCGGTGGTTAAAATAATACCAGCCGGCCTCGTCCCGATGCACGATATCCCCGGTGCGCAGCCAGCCGCCCCGGGTTTTTTCCTTGGAGGCTTCGGGTTTGCCGAGATAGTCCACCTTGGTTTCACCCTTGGTCATGCGGACAATCAACTCACCGTGTTCGCCATGGGGTACTTCGTTGTCGGCGCCGTCCACCACTTTGAATTCCATCATGCCCGGCAGGGGTTTGCCGAAGGAGCCGACCGGGCCCTTGCCCGGCGGCTTATAGGCAAAGCCGCCTTCCACGGCGCCGTACCATTCCAGGATCTTGAGGTCGAAACGGGTTTCGAATTCTTCCCAGATGGCCACCGGCGTGCCGGCGCTGATCACCGTTTTGACCGGATTGTCCCGGTCGTTTTCCCTGGGCGGTTCGTTGAAAATGCCGCTCATCATGCCTCCCAGGAGCGAAAAGGAGGTGCAGCCGTATTTGCGGCAGATGTCCCAGATGCGACTCTTCGTAAAACGAGCGCTCATGACCGCTTTGGTCCCGGTGCCGATGGCCGGAAAGAGGGTCACGGCCTGGGCATTGCCGTGGGTCAGGGACAACCCCGAGTAGAGCACGTCGCCGGGCTTGTACTTCCAGACCAGCCGGGTCACGATATTGAAGATTCCGAAGCGGTTGTTGCGGATCATGACGCCTTTGGGGTCGCCCGTCGTCCCGGACGTGTAGATGATCTGCATGGGATGGCGCACATCCATAATGCGCTGGTCGACCCGTTCCCAGTGGTCGTTTTCCAGGATTTCGTTCAGGGCCGGGTAATCCGGGGATTCCGGCACATTGTGTTCGGGCCGGTAGGCTACGAAAACCCGGCGGACGGTCGGCACCTGGGAAAGGACCTCCAGAAGCGGCGCCAGGTTCTCGTCGGAAACGATGACCGCTTTGGCCTTGGAGTTTTCCAGCAGAAACCGGAGGCGCGCGCCGCGGCTACGGGGATCGATGGGCACCATGATGGCACCCACCACCGGCCCGGCCAGCATGCCGTAGACGAATTCAGGATGGTTGCGCATGAAGACGGCGTAGGTATCGCCTTTGTCGATGTCGTTCTGTAAAAAGAGCCGAGCGATCTTGTTGGCGTTCTCATACAGCGTTCGATAGGTGAGGATGTCCTCGCCTAAGGCGTCGTTTTCGAACACCAGGATTTCCTTGTCTGGTTTGGCATCGGCCTTCATCTCCAGAAAATGGGAGACAATGGCCTGATTCAGGTGGGCTTTGGCGCTCATGATGAATCCCTTTGCAAAAGGAAAGTGAAGGTTTTGTGCGTTATGGTGTCAATCTTCGACGGCACCAATGAAGCCACGGTTGAAGGGCGGGAACTCTTTTTCGAAGGTTTCCTCCCAGTGCTCCTTGGTCCAGAACTCGTGCCGGTCGAAGTAGGGGTTCTTTTTGGCCACGCTGACGGAAATGCTGATGCACAGGTCCACATCTTCGATCATCTCCAGGGCCAGCGCACTGAACCCCAGGGTGGAGAAGATCCGGCAGTGCAACCCGAGGCGGTGGGCCATGCTGGCGGCGGCATTGGCGGCGATGTTCATGTTGATGTTCTTGAACATGCAGCTGGGGCCATTGGCCGTCAGCGACTCGACCTCTTCGGCGGCATTCATTTCGGCACAGGTTCGGTAGCCGCAGGCCCCGCAGTTGTAGTTGAAATCAGATTTTCGCTTGTCGCCGATGAGCAGCAGTGAGCAGGGTTCCTTCATCAGCTGGACCAGGTGACGGCCGTCCCGGGCGGCCAGGGGCGACATGTCGCCCAGGGAAAAGCAATATTCGGCAATCTGCTCCAGATCGTCCCCATCGATGGCCCGCATCCGGATGGTGTTGCGGTCGTTGAAACGAAAGCTGTTGTGGGCGGCGACGGCCATCAGCTCCACCGACCGGGCCAGCCCGTTTTGGATTAAATCCGGCATTTCGATAATGGGCATGGTTGACCTCCTCTAACTGTAGATCGAACGGAACTGCGGCCAGAGCCGGTTGATCATCCGGTCGTTCATGGTCCGCTGATTGATTTCGGCATAGCGTTGTGGGATGTCCCGGAAGGGGCTCTTCTCGGTAATCGAAATCGCAACGGCCAGGGCGAATCCGGTATCCCGGGGCAAAATGCCCATGCGCATGGCCGCGGCCCCGGCGGACCAGTACACGCCGTGATCGATGCCGAGGTTGCGGGCCTGGGACACCATGCCGTCGATGGCATAGGCAATATTATTGGCCCTGAAAATACAGAGGCAGCCGGTGAAGGCGACATCCGGATCGGCGGGCAGCTTGTCTTCTTCCTTGAGGTATTCACAGACCAGTTTGCCGCACATGTTGCAGTTGATGTCGGCCGGGTCGGTCAGACTGCGCAGGGATGTCGATAGCAGGACCGCATCGGCATCCCTCAGCATGGCCGCATCGCGTTTGAAAAATTGCCAGCTCTTTTTGATGTCGGCCATGCGTTCCATCTCCTGGCACAGGTCCTCGATGTCGCACTCATCGTCCAGGATGTGGATGGTGCACTCACCGACACCGCCGACCCGGGGCGCGGTGGTGCCCGAAGCCAGCATCAGCCGGGCTGCGAGGCGGGCGGCCTCCTTGCGGTCGGTTTCGTATTGTTTCATGCTGCGTTCCATGATGTCCTCCTGTCACATTAGGCGATCGACAGACCGTGGGATTGGGCCCAGTCCGGGTAAGCGGCATAAGCGGGTTTGAGCAGCGGCAGAAGCTTGAGCACCTTGGGCATGGGCCCCTTGGCCTTGATGAGCCCCTTGGCCAGGGCGATGGGCATGGAGATTTGCTGCAGCCAGAACTTGTGGCAGGTATCGCCGCTGAGGGTCATTTCGATGGTGGGTTTGATATCCTGCTTGCCCCAGGCAACGACGCCGGTGGTTCCATCGCCGGGTGTCACCCAGAGCTCGGCACTCGGCTCCGAGATATTGAACTTGATGATGATATCGGCTTTGATGAATTTTACGGCGAAGTCGGGGTCGCTCAGAAGATTCTGAAACAATCCTCCCAGTACTTCCTGCATCTTTTCCACGTTTTCGAAAACCGGCATGGCATGCGCCTCCTTAAGTATGGGGTTGTGTCAGGTAGGGTTGCATCAGTCCCTTGATGGCCTGCTTGAAGGACGTTATGGCCCATTCGGTCGAATGGGATTCCGGATCGAGGTACCAGCGCGTCGCGATGCCCTGGTAGATGGCGGAAATGGTCCGAGCGGTGGCCTCGGGATCCAGTTTCATAAAAAGTCCCTTTGCCATCCCTTTCCGCAGGGCGCCTTCGAGCAGGGTGATCCAGTTGTTGATCCAGTCATGAAAAATGGTTCGATAGGTTTCATCGTGGGCCGCGATTGACATGACATCTAAAACAATGGGGTAGCCGATGTTCAGATCGGGATCTTCCAGATCGTAAAGCCAGTCGAAGGAGAGCAGTTGATCCATCGGGTCGTCGATGGCGGTCATGGTTTCCTGGCTGCGCTGGAAAATACGGTCAAAAAATGCCGTGAAGGCCGCTCGGAAAAGGGTCTCTTTAGATTTGAAATAGTGGGCCAGGCCACCTTTGGAAAGCCCGGCGGCTTTGCAGATGTCGTCCATGGTGACGTTGGCATGGCCACTTGTGGCAATGGTATTCAGGGCGGCATCGAGGATTTGGGTCTTGCGAATGGCCTCAAGTTCAGGGATGGCAGCCATCGTTGGTAGGTCCTTTCTCCCTGTTATATGAGGAATTACCCTGTTTGCTGGGCAGATACCGACCAGGTGTCCGGTTTGCCGACTGATCAGTCGGTATTGTTTGTATCGGCTCTATTCGTCCAGGTCAACATAAAAAATTATTGTTCAATTCTGAAAATGAATACGATTCGGTTTGATGGGCGGTGGGTCGCGATAAAGCGCTGTGGAAGAACAGGATGCCATGGGAGAAAGAATCTGCAAAACAGGGGGGCAAGGGGTGGTTTAATAGGCCCTTGGTCCTAAAATGGTATCCGGCCGGGTGGTGGGCGCGAGGGCGAGGCCCATGGAAGGAGGAAGTGAATCAGTTGCGTCAGGACCGAGGGCTCTGGCCGGCAAGGGGCCGCGGATCGAAAGCGATTGGTATGTGCCGTATCCGCGTGGCCGCGGAAAGGCCTTCGCCGGCTACCAGACGCGGCAGAGAAGCCCTTTCAGGTAATGGCCTTCCGGAAAAGCGAGCGAGGTGGGGTGATCCGCCGCCTGCCCCATGCGCCCGATAATCTGGGCATCGCGTCCGGCATCCAGAGCGGCATCCGCCACGATTTTTTGAAAGAGGGCCGGCTCCATCAGCCCCGAACAGGAAAAAGTGAAGAGGTAGCCTCCGGCGCGCAGCAGTTTGACGGCCAACAGGTTGATGTCTTTGTAGCCGCGGCAGGCGTGATCCAGCTGTTGTTTGGAATCGGCAAATTTGGGAGGGTCCAGGATGATGACATCAAACGCGCGGGCCGCGTCGCGAAAGGACCGCAACTGTTTGAAAACATCGGCCTGCAGGTAGTCCACCTGTTCCGAATCAAGGTTGTTGAGGGCCATGTTTTGCCGGGCCAGATCCAGGGCCGGGGCCGAAACATCGATGTTGGTCAATGTCCGAGCTCCGGCGGCCATCGCGGGCACGCCAAATCCTCCTGTATAGCAGAAACAGTTCAAGACATCGCTGTCGGTGGCATAAGGGCTGACGAGGTGCCGGTTGTCGCGTTGATCAAGATAAAAACCGGTTTTGTGGCCATTGCGAACGTCGACCAGGAAACGGTAATCTCCTTCCCGGATCGTAATCGTTTCCGGCGGCTCGTGCCCCGCCAGACAGCCGACGGTCCGGGGCAACCCTTCCTTGTCAAGGACCGGGCTGTCGGAACGCTCAAAAATACCTTCCGGCGCAACCAGCTCCTGCAACTGCTGGACAATGACATCTTTCCAGGTGTGAACACCGACGGTCAGGAATTGGCAAACCAGAAAGCGCTCGTATTGGTCAATGATCAGTCCCGGCAGGCCGTCAGATTCGGCATTGACCAGCCGGCAGGCGCTGAGATGGAGCCGTTTTTTCAGTTCATGACGGCTGAGAATGGCCCGTTCCAGTCGGCGCCGGAAAAAGGCGGGATCGATGTGTTCCTCTTCGTTGAATGTCCAAATCCGAACGGCGATCTGCGATTTGGGGGAATAAGCCCCCCTTCCCATCCATCCACCCCTGGAATTCACGATATCCACGGTTTCCCCGGCCGCCGGGCTGCCTTTCTTTTTCGCTACGGCGCCGCTGAAGACCCATGGATGTTTTCGCTGAAAGGCGCTGTCGCGTTTGGGTTTGATAATGATAAAAGCCATATGGGTTGTATCGTTTCTTGGAAAGAGGGTTATCGAAAGCGCGGCCCGGGATCTTTCGTTCTCCGGCCGGCAAAGTCCAGCGGTCTTTCTTTAGGCATGTTCCCGTCGCTTTGTCTATCCCGCAGCCATCCTTGCCTCGGTTGGTGACGGCCGCGGCCCGTTCCCTATGCTACGGCCGGCATGCCTGCTTGTATACCAGTACACGTGCTTCCTGAGTTTCATCGGCCCTTGGCCAGGAGCGATAGGCCGCTGACCACGATTGACAGTGCCACCCGGCGGTGTTTTTCATCTGTTGAAGGATCGCCAGAACGTCCTCTTTAAACCCACCGTCCCATTTGAGGCTGAAGATGATCATCCCGCCAGGCCGCAGGATGCGGCTGAGTTCGAACAGCGAATCGGGCGGTGCATGGCCCGGGGTATACACGCCGGCTGCCAGCAGCCCGTCAAAATAGTGGTCCGGAAATCCCAGGGGACGACCCAGTGCCATCCGGCAAAGTAAGCGATAGGTGCCTTTGCGGCAGGCCTGTGTCAACATACCGTGCGAGCCATCCATGCCCACCAGGTGGCGGTATCCCAGGCCATAAAGTTTTTCACCCAGCAGGCCGGTGCCGCTACCCAGGTCGAGCAGGCGCGCATCCCGTTTCGGAAAATGCCGGCAGACGGCGGCCGCGACGGCATCGGGCGTGGCATAACCGAAATCCTGGACATCATGGTCATAGGTTTCCGCCCAAGCGTCATAGCCCGCCATGAGGGTGCCGTGGGACGATGCATTATACAGTCTCTTGGGCATGATTTTGACCGGGCTTGTCTTATCTCTGGTGATACCGTGGTAGTGTGAAAGGGCCATCAACTTCCATTTTAGTGGATCGGAGGCCATTACGGGCAGCGAAACGGAGGAATAGGCAAAAGGCCGGTTGTCATCAAGCGATGGCGGTTTGATTCTGTTGATTGTTTCAGGATAGGTCAATCATAGCATATTATTCATGCGACGGAAAGCCGCCGATGGACCTGGTTCCGCTTGGGTCCCAGACGGTTGCCGCTCTGATTTAACTTGACAGCTTGGCAGCCCTATGGCAGCTATTAATAATCGTCGTTCTTCTTACGAGAATGGGACATTCCAGCGATATCTCCTTCTAAACCTCTAATCCTCAAGCTGTTAGCGAAAACGCATGCGGCCCTCTCTCGTGGCGCTGGAATCATTCTTCGGTCAACGCCATTGAACGTGCCGGTTCAACCCACCCGGCGCTGAACCATTTTTCGGCCACCCCATTTCGCCAGGATTTGATCCGTTGCGCCCGTGACCGGGAAAGGAGGGAACCCATGGATGCTCAGAGGATTCTGCTGCCGTACAATTTCTCGCCTAATGACCAAAAATCGCTGGCATTCGTCATTCGGACCTTCGGGCCATTGGAGAGCATAGACGTAACCATTTTTCATGCCTTTACCCCCCTATCCGAAATCGAGGCGTCCGACCATCAATCCGCTACCGCCAAACTGAAACGGCGGCTTTCATACCTTACCCAGGAACTGACGGAGCGTGAAATGGCGTTGCAGGAGGTCCGTCAGTATTTGATCGGTAAAGGGTTTGATAAGGATCATGTCCGCTATGTCTTCAAATCACGCAAAGGTGAAGTGGCCGCGGCCATTGTCGAACAGACCCAGGAAGAGCACTACGATGTCATCGTCTTGAATCACAAGCCCGGCAAGGTGACACGCTTTTTTACCGGAAGTGTGTTTGCCAAGGTTGTCACCGCGTTGCGGGATATCACCGTCTGTATCGTATCGTGACGTAAACGGCGCCGGTGTCGGTCGCTGGCGACCGCCACAAGGTGCTCCGATAAGGAGAGATGCCATGCAAACCGAGGACAAAATCAATATCGAAATCTTCAAGGTTGTCACCCGGGCGATTGCGGAATCGAATAATCTTGAAATCATGGCCAAGCATCTTGCGCAACTTATGGTGGGTGCCCTGGAGATTAAGGGTGCCACCATTTTCGCCACCAATGTGGAGACCAAAGAACTCGAGGATCTGGGCAGTTTCGGTCTCAGTATTCGCTATATGAACAAAGGGCCGATTCATATCAACCGCAGCATCAAGAGTGTCGAAAAGCATAAGGCGGTGGTCGTCAAAGACGTCAAAAACTCAGACCTGCTGGAGTATACCTCGGATGCGATCCAGGAAGGCATCGGGGCGATCGTTTCAGTCCCGATAAATTTCAGCGGCCGGGTGATCGGTGTGCTCCGGCTCTACCACCATGATCAATGGGATATTTCGGATCGGGACTTGGATTCCCTCTTCGTCCTGGCGGAAATCATCGGTTTGGCGATGATGTATGCCCGCATGAACAATGCGATCCATGATGTCAAAAACATCGTCGGGGATGTTCACGACGCCTGGCTGGAATGATGGCGCGAGGTGTTCCCATGTTGTCACCCAAAATAAAAAAAGCCGGCCCTCTTACGGGGGCCGGCTTTTTTAGGTTAGGCGGATGGTTCCCTCAGGCCGCCGGATCGGCCAGACAGCCGATTGCACGAAAATGGATCCCGCAAAAAATCATGATGGCGGCGATGGCGCCCAGGCCATCGGCCAGTATATCTTTCTGGGCATCCCAGATATCCCCCTGTGATCCCAAGACGGCGGCACCGGCTGTCGGGTCGGCGGAAACGGCATAGCGCCATTCAAAAATTTCATAAACGCCGGCCACGGCCAGAATAAAACAAATCGGAAACATGATCAGCACAAAACGGGATGCCACGAGCCGCTTGCGCAATAGGAGTTCGGCCAGGGGATAGGCATAAAACCCCACAGTGAAATGCGCCATGCGGTCATAATGATTACGCGAAAAGCCGAAGAAATCGGTCACCCAACCAAACGGCACCCGCTCGAAAGTGAAATGCCCGCCGATGGTGTGGAGAACAATCAGGCACGCCATCATCAGGTAGGCGGTGTTGGAAAAGGTGAACCACCGCTTGCTGAATACCAGGGCGGCCACGATGAGCATGATCGGAAGGTTTTCCGCGAACCAAACGGCCCGGTCATACGGGTGGATCGCCAGCAGGGTAAACAATACCAGGTAGAAGACCAGAAGCAGGTGTGGAAATCGTTGCGTCATGGGCCAGATCCTTTTATGGGGTTCCAAGAAAAGCGACCACCCGCGTTGGGGCACCATCGGATTCGGTTATGTGAAGGGGGAGACAAACCAGCTCCGCAAAGCGGCCCTCCGGCAGGCGATCGAGGTTTGCTATGTTTTCGATGATCAGAACACGGTTTTCCAGCAGAATGCGGTGCACGGGATAATCGGTCGTATCCATCGTATCCACGGAGAGGGTATCCACACCGATTCCCTTGAGGCCGAATTCGGATAGCCGTCTGGCCGCCGCTGTGGAGAGAACCGGAAACCCCTCAAAATAACGGGAAGCGCCCCAATAGCGACCCCACCCCGTGCGCAACAGCACAAAATCGCTTTCCGGCAATTCCTCTTGGTAATGCTGCAAGGCGTCCCATTCGACCACCCCATCCCGCGTCATCGATACATCGATGCATAGACCGGTGCCGCGAAAATGGTCTACAGGGAAGTGGTCCAGGGTTTCTCCCCGGCCTAAAAGATGGGCCGGGGCATCCATATGGGTTCCGGTGTGGGAACAGACGGTCAGTTGTCGTTCACGGAAATGGTCCCGGTCGAACTCCGCGATGGCATGGACGACCGGTGAAGGCGTTCCCGGGTATACGGGCATGCCGGCAGCGAGGGGATAAGTCAAGTCAATGGCTGGCATAGCGGTCCTTTTGGTGCGGCGCAATTCGGCCGTCGATTATTCACGGTCGGGAAGGACGGAGCCGCCGTCACGACCCTGACCCGTGGACAAAAACGAATTGATAGCTTCCCAGTACCGAGGGGCCAACTGAATATCATTGTGGCCGACGCCTTCGATCATAACCGTGTCTACCGGTCCTCCCCACACCTCAGATAGCCGGATGGCGTGTTGGCTGGGAATGATCGTGTCCTGCCGGCCGATGAGGATCAGGGCCGGTATGCTGATATCCGGGGCCAGGGCGGCCGAGTCGAAAGGGTGTTTCAGGAGCAATCTGACGGGCAGCACCGGGTAGTGGCGGCGTGCCACGTTCAGCAGGCTGTCAAAAGGGGTGACCAGGATGACGCCCCGCACCGGACGATGGGCAGCCACATGAACCGCCACACCCGATCCCAGACTGCGTCCCACGAGGACGATGTGGTTCAGGGGGATTTTCTCCCGGGCGGACAAAGTGTCCAGGATATAAAGCGCATCGCGGCAGAGATTTTGCTGGGAGGGCTTGCCCTCGCTGTCCCCGTACCCCCGGTAGTTCATGAAAAGATAGGCCCCGGCTTCCAGACGCGCCATGTCCCAGAGGTTGCCGGACACTTCTTCGGCATTGCCCCCGTAGTACACTACCAAAGGACGGTTTGCTGACACCTTGCCGGGGACGTACCAGCCCTGAAGCTGTTTGCCCTCGTGGTCAAGGGTCAGGGCATATTCGGCAAACGGTTCCCTGTTTTGCGATGGAACCGGTTGGGAGAAAAAGATCAAGGCCCCCTGAAAGATATACAGGAGGGCGATGCCGATGATGGCAACGGGGATCAAAATTTTCATGGCTTCCAGCATGGCGATTGTTTCCAGACCGACGGGATTAGGTTTTAGAGACGGGGTGTGGTTCCAGATTGCGCAACGGCACCCATCCGCTTTCGCCGTTTGTGCGCCGAGACCAGGCCCAGCCATTCAAGATGGTGATGACATTCAGGGTTTCCCCCTTCTGGATGCTGAGCTCGCGGGCGCTGTAATCTTCTCGCGCCGTGCCTGTAGATCCAAGGATCGTCAGCAGGCTGCGCGGCACCCATCCCCCTTTGTCGGTTTTGCTTTCACACCAGAGCCAGTCTTTCCATTCCGGGTCGCCGTCGTAATCTTGACCAACGTGGACCGTGTCGCCCCTGCGCAAGATAATCGGGTCGGCATTGGCGCTCCGGTAAGATTTAACGACACGATACCGTGACGTGACTGTCTGATCGCTCATTGTGGATGCCCTTCAGAAAAGCCGCGCAATCAAAAATCGGTGTCCACGCCCATCAAAGAATGAAAGGTGGCGAAGTATGGGGTGTGTGGCTGCGATGCGGTCATCATAGCATGAACGTATTTGAAAGCCAGAGATAGACGGTCTGTCAATCGGAAATCACAATTTTTTACCGTCACATGACGGCATGCAGCAAAAGCTTGGCATCCAGGATCATCCAACCGGTATGGCTCCAGACGATGGGGTTCAGGTCCAGCTGGTCGAAGCGCGGTCCCAGGGCGTCCACCAGGCGGCTCACGGTGACGATCAGCCGGGCCAATGCCGCCGGGTCCAGCTGCAAACCGCGATAACCTTCGAATACCGGCCAGATTTTGAGTTCTTCGAGCATACGGCGGGCCTCGGCGTCGTCGAGAGGGGCCAGACGAAAGGCCACATCATGGGCGATTTCCGTCAGGATACCGCCGGCGCCGACCATGACGGCGGGCCCGAATCCAGGGTCGATCAAGCCACCGGCGATCATTTCCGGGCCGTCGAAGGACACCATCTGCTCGACCAGGATGGCGGTTTCGGGGAACGCGTTACGCAGGGCGCCCAGCGCCATCGCCAGCTCTTCCGGCCCCAGGTTCAGGTGGACGCCGTGGAGATCGGTTTTATGAACGATATCCGGCGAGCATACTTTGGCCACGAAGGGCCCTGAAAATTCCGGCACGCCATCGATGGCCGCCGGCCCGATTCGAATGCCGCGTGGAACGGTCAGCCCCAATCGCGACAGCAGGCGTTTGACCTCGTATTCGTCCGGCCGGTCGGTGACGGTCAGTTCGGCACGCCATTGATCCAGGATGGTGTTCATGGCTGCTCCTTCAAGGCGGCCAGGATGCGGGCCCGTTCCACCAGGAAGCGCGCCGCCCGGACCGCCCGGCTGACGGAAGGGAAACCCACGACACCGGCGTCGTGAAAACGGCGCAGGTAGAGATCAGTAAACGGACCATACTGGGTGAAGGTGATCAGCGGTTTGGGGCTGCGAGGCACCCGGGCCGCGATTTCGGCGATCAGGCCGTCGGAAATCGCCGGAGGGGCAAAAAAAGCGGTACAAATGATGATGTCGACGCCGTCGTCTTCGATCAGGGCGTCGAGACTGCGTCCGAACATGCCATCGTCGGCGCTGGCCGTGAGATCCACCGGGTTTTCGCAGGCGGCAAAGGGAAAGGTGGCGTCACGGATGCGGCGGACGGTGCGCGGTGCAAGCGCGGCCATGCTGAGCGGCATACTGCGCTGGTCGGCTTCGATGTAATCGGCGGCCATGACCCCGAACCCGCCGGCGGGGGTCAGAACGGCGACACGCGGTCCGCGTGCCGGCGGCAGCATGGCCAGGCACTTGGAGGCATCGCACAGCTCTTCGTCATCGAGGACCCGCTGGATGCCGAACTGCCGGAAAGCGCCACTGACCACGGCGTCCATGCCGGCCAGGCGGCCCGTATGGCTGCTGACCGCCCTCGCACCGGCGGCGGTGCGGCCGGCCTTCAGCACGAGAACCGGTTTGTGCGGCGTCACCTGACGGGCCTTTTCCAGGAATCGCCGGCCGTGGGCGATGTTTTCGAGGTAGAAGGCCAGACAGGTCGTTTCCGGATCCCGGCCAAAATAATCGAGAAAGTCGAGCTCATCGAGATCGCATTTGTTGCCTAATCCGACAAAGGCGCGCATGCCGTAGCCGGTGTTGCTGGCCAGGCCCAGCGCTTCGACCCCCACCGAGCCGCTCTGGGTGATGAAGGTCACCCCGCCGCCGCTTCCCAGGGCCTTGTCGCCATGCTCCACAAAAATGGTGTCCAGCCGTTCCCCGGGGATAAAAACACCGAGCGAATTGGGTCCCAGGATCCGTGTCTCGAAACGGCTGACGATTTCCTGCAGGCGCGCTTCAAGCCGGGCCCCCGCAGCCCCGGTTTCACCGAAGCCGCCCGCCACGATAATCAGGAAAGGGATCTTTTTGACCGCGCAGGCTTCGGCCGCGGCGACGGCGGCTTCGGCCCCGGTAGCCAGCAGGGCCACGTCGATGCCCTCGGGCAGCATGGCAATTTCCGCAAAGGCCGTGTAACCCATGATATGCGATTCCCGGGGATGGACCGGATACAGTTTGCGCAGGGACGGGATCAGGCGTTCGAAGATGATGCGTCCAATGCTGCCTTCCCGGTTGCTGGCGCCGATGACGGCGATGGCTTTGGGATTGAAAAGGCGCTTTAGGTCGGGCCGGTTTGGCGTCATCCCAATTGGCATCCTTTCCTTTTTTCCGCGGCAAAATTTCGGAACCGGCGATTAAGAACCGTTTAGTGCCTGGGCAAAAGCCGCCGGTGCAAACCCCACAATGGGCCGTCCGTTGATTACCGTTACGGGAACCCCCCCGCGCGGGTTGTATCGCTTGTGGCGCCGCGCGGCTTTAGGGTCTTTCTCGATGTCATATTCTTTAAAAACAATTCCCCGGGATTGAAAGTAGTTTTTCGCATCCCGGCAATAGCGGCACCAACTCGTGGTATAGATCTCGACCGTGACATCCTTGCGCTCCTGAGCGGCTGGCGGGTCCATGGTCGCAGGGGATTGGGCGGTCTCCGCTGCTGTTGGTGGGGGTGACAACGGGCGGCCGGCAACCCCTTGGCGGGTTTCGACAGCGCCTTCGACCCGGTTCGCTTCCGGGGCCTGGTCGGAATAGTGCGTGGCGCCTTGGTCGTCGACCCACTTGTAAATCGAACCTGCCACGGCTGCGCTGGTCAGCAGCAACAGGAGTACGATGGTATGCCGGATCGTATGCCGCATGATGCGATTGTCCCCCGGATGGCAGGCGCTATGGGATGTCCAGAACCGCCAGCGTGATGCGTGATATGCAGACCAGGCGTTCCTGGTCGTCCCGGATGTGAATCTGCCAGATTTGGGTGGAATGGCCGATATGCAGCGGTTTGACCGTGCCGGTGACATGCCCGCCACGGACCGAGCGCACATGGTTGGCGTTTATCTCGATCCCCACGGCCATCTTTTGGGTCGGGTCGATGCATAGATAGGCCGCCACGCTGCCCAGTGTTTCGGCCAGGACCACGGAGGCGCCCCCGTGCAGAATTCGCGCCGGCTGGACGGTGCGGTGATCCACCGGCATGCGGGCCTGGATGTAGTCGTCACCGATAGCGGTATACTCGATGCCGATATGCGCGACGAGCGTGTCGGTGGACCGTGTGTTCAGCTTTTCAACGGTGGTCGATCTCGCCCAGATGCCCATCGGGTCTCCTGTTTCGCCAGGGGGCAGAGGGTGCCTCTGTCCAGCCCTGCGGCGTTATTTGATCCATTTGATTTCGCGAGCGGTTTTCTTTCCGATTAGCGTGTAGTTCAGATTGGGCGGCATGGACGACTGGGTTTTTGAGAGGGGAATCCGACTGCCCATGATTTCCGCCGCCTGCTGGGGGTAGAGCGGCAGGCGATCAGGATTGGCGTATCCTTCGGGGAAAACGGGCTGTTGGGTTGCCATGTCATATTTGTCCCGGGCGCCTACGGTATGGAGGATTTCATGGGCGATAACCACCTGGTTTTTGGGCTCCAGTCGATAATCGGCATAGGCATGGACCACACCGAACAGTCCCTTGCGCATTCCCAGGGAGTTTTCCAGTCGATCGGGTGTGCCGGCATCATGATAGACCGTAAAGATTTTGATGTCCGGTGACGGTCCCTCGGTAAAGGTGTCATTCTGATAAACCCAGAAGCGCATTTTGAGGCTCCACCACATGACGGCGAGGGGGTTCCGGCTCTGGGGCGGCGCCGGCGGCAGCGCGGCGACCGTCGGGGCCAGCCGAATCGTGAATGGCTCCACTAAAGGGAGATCGTGGGCATCGGCCTCTTCGGCAAAAAAATCGGCTATGGGTCGGAACTGTTCCTCGTCCAGACTGTCGATATAGTGGGTGATGTGCTCCTTCTGGTCGCCGTTGATGGGGTAGATACCGACCCAAAGGGGCTCATCCCAATCAGTGGCCCAGCGCCCGGTCATGACAGTATTCATGCCGACGATAAACAGCACCAGTAGTAGGAGACCGATGCGTGCCGTTTTCCAGAGGTTTTTGGTTGACCCCGCAGCACTTTCGGCCGTCGATACGGGCACGGTGACCTTGGCAATCGGGGCCGGCCGAGGTGTTTCGGCGGGTTTGATCAGAAATTCACCGCATTGCAGGCAGGTGGTGGAGCGGCTCTGGGAAAAATGGCAATTCGGGCACACCACCATGGTCGCATCGCGTGCGGCCACAGCGGCCGTGGATGGTGCGGTTTCGGCCGGATCATCGCAGGGTTCGAGTTCAAAAATGACACCACAGCCAGCCGCTGCTTTCTGGTATTTCTTGGCGGTGACCTCGTCCACCTTTTTGCGGATGGTCACGGATTGGCCAGCAAAGAGGGTGTCGACTTTTTCAGGCTTCAGCTTGAAAATCCGGGCCAGTTTTTCCTTGGCTTCGTCAATATCGTATTCAGGCGAGAATTCCCCGTGAAAAACAACATCATACAACATGGCTTGCAACATCCTTGATGGTCCAAAAAACCGCGCTATCTGTCGTTCGGCGGGTTCCTCGGCTTGGTTTGAAAGTCACTTATCGGTGTTTCCGGCGCAAAACTTGAACACGGGGACTTCGGTCTTCCCGTTTCGTGACATTGCGTGTTCGGCCCGCGGTCTCCTTCTCGATAGGTTTGGTATAACTATTGGCAATTAATTTAAAAACATATCAAATGGAAGCGCGAGAGGCAAGTCAAGGTCGGTAGGAATTGTCACGGCCGGGCGGGTTTGCCCATCGCCGTATCCATGATGGCCACAAGGCGGAGGCCCCCATCGTCAAAGGGTTGTCCCCATTACTGTCGATCCTCCGGTTTCCGACAGGGCTTTCAAAAGCGCTCCCTATGGCATGGCCCCTTCATTTTTAGGCCGCATGCGCAGGAGGAGGATGGCGACACTGCCCTCTTCGGAACGGAGCGTATTTCGGGTGATTTCGATGTGGAAATCGGCCTGCATCAACTCCAAGAAGGCGCGGTTGGTCTGGCGCACTTCGCCGGCCAGCAGGATTTCACCGCCCGGCTTCAGGAGGGACTTGAAAAGGCGGTTGAGCGCCGGGAAGTCTTTTTCGTTGTAGATCAATTCCGACCCGACGATGCGGTCGAAGCGGCGTGCTAATGCGGGTTGCAGCCAGTCCAGATGTTCAATACGGTCCTGGGGGCATTGGTTTAGATGGGCGTTGGCCCTGATGAAGTTGAGGGCGTGGGCATCATATTCCGTGATGGTGATGTGGTGCTGAAACACAGCGGCGACGATGCCCACGACACCCAGCCCGGCGCCCAGTTCGAGCCAGCGCTGGCCAGCCACCGGCGGCGTCGCTGCCAGGCGATGGGCGAGCACCAGGGACGCTTCCCATATTTTGGTCCAGAGGGGAAACTGATGGAAGAGGTCCTCCGGATCTAAAAATTGCTCCAGGCGCTGTGGCACCAGAAAGCGGAACGGGTGCTTGCTGATGACCGATTCCCTCACCTCGGTTTGATATTGTCGATGAAATGCGTCGATGGAAAACATGGATTGCAGTGCCCCTTTTTTCGGCGAGGATTAAGTCAAGCCCCCGGTCATTGAATCGGTCTATATCATTTTGGGCCTTGTTTGTCAGTGGTGGTGTGGACACGAACACGCCCGGCGTGTTCGTGTCCAGGAAAAATTCGAACGAAAGGGGGAGCGATAGGGAAATGGGTGCATTGGCTGGAGACTTTTTCCGGGATGCGCATATGGGGGGCGGGATTGACGTGGCGGCACCGGCAATGATAACAGCATGGGTGATCCAGTATTTTATTGCGCTGAATTTATTAGTGATTTGGTGTCCGGCAGCGAACCTTGGCGGCGACCCAATCTTAAAGGATGACATCATGGCATCGTTTTCAAAATCGGGTATGTCACGGGAAGATGTGTTTTCCCGCCTGGAGGCGTTTCGTCAAAACGATATAAAATGGCAGGATGGCCGCGTATTCGGCTACATCTTTGATCCGGGTCAGGCGGTGCAGGACATTGCCAAACAGGCCTACACCATGTTTTTATCGGAAAACGGCCTGGATTTTTCCGTGTTCCAGAGCCTGTTGATACTGGAAAAAGAGTTGGCGGCCATCGGCCGCCGTCATCTTCGAGGCGATGCCGATGTGGTGGGTAATTTTACATCAGGCGGCACGGAGAGCATCCTGCTGGCGGTCAAGGCGGCCCGCGATTACTATCGGGCCATCCGACCGGAGATAACGGCGCCGGAAATGATCCTGCCTACCACGGCGCATGCCGCCTTTCACAAAGCCGGCCACTATTTAGACGTTAACGTAGTGCGTGTCGCGGTGGATCCAACGACCTTCCGGGCCGATCCGGCCGCCATCGAAGCGGCGATCACGCCGAACACGATCCTGCTGGTGGGCTCGGCGCCGTCCTATTCCCACGGCGTTGTGGACCCGATTGCGGATCTGGGACGCATCGCCCTCGACCATGAATTGTGGCTGCATACCGATGCCTGCATGGGGGGCTTTCTGCTGCCCTATTTTCGTCGTCTGGGGGCCCCGGTGCCGGATTTTGATTTCAAGGTCCCGGGGGTTTCCTCCATTTCCATGGATCTTCATAAATACGCTTACACCCCCAAAGGGGCCTCGCTGGTGCTCTACCGCCACAAGGACCTGCGCAAGCATCAACTGTTTGCCTGCTCCCACTGGATCGGTTACACGATTGTCAACAACGCCGTCCAGAGCAGTAAATCGGGCGGGCCGATGGCGGCCGCCTGGGCCGTGCTGAATACGATCGGCGATGACGGCTATCTTGACATTGCCCGCAAGAAATTGGAAGCGACCCAAAAAATTGCGGACGGTATCGCGGTGATGGACGGATTGCGCCTGCTGACGCGACCGGATATGTGCCTGATATCCTTTACGACAACTCAGGGCTCCGTGTTTCACCTCGTGGATGAAATGAATGCCCGGGGCTGGTATATCCAGCCGGCGCTGTCGTTCGAGAATTCCCCGGCCCATGTTCACTTGTCCATCAATGCCTCGAACGTTGGCCGGGAAGCGGCGCTGCTGGCCGATCTCAAGGAATGCGTGGCGGCGATCGCTACCATGCCGACCGGGGATCTGGTCCAGCTGGTTCAAAGCGGGTTAGACGGCATTGATCTGGCCGGCTTGTCCGAGAAGGAGTTGGCGGACATGCTGGCCCTGGCCGGTATCGGTGATGAGGGCCTGCCGCATCGCATGGCGGAGATCAACGGCGTCCTGGATGCCCTGCCCCCGAAGGTCCGGGAACAGCTCCTGGTGACCTTCGTCAACAATCTTTTTAGCTGAGGCCAAGGTTTTTTAAAAGGGCGGCGGACCATACGCTGCGACCGGCCGCCATGGAAAGGATAGACGATGTCGCCGCCATACCCGTTCGACACCATGCTGGTGTTCGTTTTTTTGTCCGCCATGTTGGTGTGCGGCGTGGTCCTGCGCGCCAGGGTGCGTCTTGTCCAGACATTCTTGTTTCCCAGTTGTCTGGTGGGCGGGGTTCTGGGGTTGGTGCTCGTCCACACGGGATTGTTTGCGATCGACAGGTCCACCGTCGAAGCCGTGGCCTACCATTTTTTTAACATTTCTTTCATATCGGTCGGTTTGACGCCGAACGAGGCAACGAACGGTTCCAGCCGGGGGTGGCAAAAGTTGAGGGGTGCCGGATGGATGGCGCTCATGCAGGGCCTGACGTTTCCCCTCCAGGCGATACTGAGCGGTCTGATCGTCCTGTTGCTCGGTATGGCCGGGATGGACCTGTTTCCCACCTTTGGGTTCCTGGTGCCGCTGGGGTTCAATGAAGGGCCGGGCCAGGCCCTGTCAATTGGAAAAGTGTGGGAATCGCTGGGGTTTGGGCATGCCGCCACCATTGGTCTCACCTTTGCGGCGGCCGGCTATTTCTGCAGTTTTTTTATAGGCGTGCCCCTCGTCAATCGCGGCATTCGCAGGGGGCATGCCGCCCATGGGCCTCGCCGGCTGCCACCGGATTTTATCACCGGTATCCTGCCCCGTGAAGCGACAAACGCATCGGCCGGCCGGTTGACCCTTCATAGCGGCAATGTCGATACCCTGGCGTTTCAAATGGCACTGGTGGGCATCGTCTACGGCCTGACCTATGGTCTCGTGCGTCTGCTGGGGACCCTGATGCCGGCCGACGCGGCGGCTATTCTATGGGGGTTTTTCTTCTTTTTCGGCCTGGTCGTTGCCTTCATTCTCCGGAAGGGAATGCAGCTCGTGCGCGTTGCCCATCTGGTGGATGACGGCATTCAGCGTCGCATCACAGGGTGGTCGGTGGATTATCTGATCGTTGCCACGGTGGCGGCGATTCAGCTAAAGATTGTATGGCAGTATGGCGTGCCGATAGGCTTGATGGCGGTGGCCAACGGTATCATGACAACGCTTCTGGTGGTATGGCTCGGTCGGCGGTTGGCTGAGTTTCCGCTGGAGCGGACGGCGGCCATCTACGGGACGGTAACCGGCACCGTGTCCTGCGGTTTGTTGTTGCTGCGCATCAGCGATCCGGACTTTCGTACACCGGTGGCGTTTGAAATGGCCTTGATGAACGTTCTGGTGCTGCCCATCGTGGGGGGCTGCACCGTCCTGGTCAATGCGCCCTTATGGTGGGGATGGCCCATCGGTTTGACGATGATGGTTTTCGCCGCCATTTCCGGTGCGGCACTGGGGGCGATGGTCCTGCTGGGTTATTTAGGCCGCCGTCGTATGTCATTGTCGACCGCGGAAAAAGCTTAGCATCCCATCGTGGTTTTGTGAACGACGATTCCTGTTGGCCGGAACGTCATGTAGGCGTATAGGATTGAGATCGATTCATAGGACGTGAAAGGAGGTGGCCGATGAGCGGTCGTGCCGGTCGTTGGATGACGATGATGCTCCTGGCAATGCTGCTGAGCCTGCAAGCGTGCGCCCGGAGCGTGCCGGAAGTGCGTCATGTTGCAGTAAACGCGCGTTTTAACCTGCTGATCGCCAGCGATGCCAGTGGTTTCAAAGATGCGGTTCGGGGGCGGGTGTTCGATCACTACACACCTTCGGGCAATGTCGAGGTGGTGAACATCGGAAGCCTTAAAACACGCAAGGCCGAGGATTTCGATGCCGTTCTGATCATAGACACCTGCCTGGGATGGTCCCGCTTTAACCCGTCCATGAAAGCTTTTTTAGATGGTGCCCAGGATCCTGACCGCGTCGTTCTTTTCATGACCGTGGACGACACGGAGTGGGATTTCACCTACCAGGGTGTCGATGCGATTACCGCGGCGTCCACGATTGAGGATGAGGCCCGTGTGGCGGCCGTGTTGATCCAAAAAATCGACCAGATCCTGCAGGCGCGAATGCCCTAGCCGGACACCGTCGGGGCGAACTCGGCTCGAAGATATCCGCCTGGAAATGTAACCTTACGTTCGACCCCGGCTCAAAAGAAACAAAACGCGAGCACCCAAAGCCGCAGGTTGTCCACCCTTTTTATACGTTGAGAAAATGGAGACCTACCCATGACAATGGAATACTATATTCGTGCCATCGCCGGAACATTTATTCTTTTATCCCTTGCGCTGGGCTATTTTTACAGCCCCTATTGGTTTCTTTTTACAGGGTTTGTGGGGCTGAATCTGCTGCAGTCGGCCTTTACGGGATGGTGTCTGATGGAAACATTTCTCGGTAAACTGGGCGTGGCTCGCGCCGGCTGTTGATCTTCCGTTTCCCCCGGAAATTGATTTGCGCACGGCCGGTGCTTCCGCTATCCTGCCCAACACCATAGGGGGCGGCCGCGATTAATGTGGTTTGGCCCCCTTCCTCCGATAACGCCTCATCCAATCGTACCAGAAGACCATAACCGTTTAAGGCTTTTGTTCCCCCCAAAGGAGGTTTGCCATGACCATCAACGTTACCTGGTTAAGTCATGCCTGTCTGCTTATCGATACGGGAGATGCCACGCTTTTGGTGGACCCGTTCATCACCGGCAATCCGCTGGCACCGATTGCCGTGGACGCGATCCAGGCGGGTTACATTCTGGTGTCGCACGGCCACGGTGACCATGTGGGGGATACGGTTGCCATTGCGCAGCGTACGGGGGCCACGGTCATCTCCAATTTCGAAATTCACAACTGGCTGCTGGCCCAGGGCGTGGAAAAAGCGCATCCCCAGCACATTGGCGGCGGGTTCGACTATCCTTGGGGGCGCGTCAAACTGACCATCGCCCACCATGGTTCGGCCCTGCCGGATGGATCCTACGGCGGTAATCCCTGCGGGTTCCTATTTTATATTCAGGGCAAGAAAATCTATCATGCCTGTGATACGGGATTGTTCTACGATATGAAGCTAATCGGTGAGGAGGGTATTGATCTGGCGGTACTGCCCATTGGCGACAATTTTACCATGGGGCCGGACGACAGCCTGCGGGCGGTCAAATTGATTGAACCGGCTCGCGTTTTACCGATTCACTACGACACCTTTGATGTCATTCAACAGGACGCCATGGCCTGGAAAACCCGTGTGGAGCAGGAAACCAACACGAAGGTGGCGGTTCTGAAACCGGGCGAATCCCTGGCGCTGTGACGTTACCGGAGGGGTGCCGCAGCGCCTTCGCAAGACCGTCATGATCAACGAAAAGAGATGGAACGCGAGGGCGTGGCGCTCAGTCATCTAAGATCGAACGCAGTTTCCGTGACAGGGTCCCCAAATCGAAAGGTTTCTGGATGAAGCCCCGGCACCCCCGCTGTAAAATATCGGAGGCCTGGCCGTTGAGACTGTAACCGCTGGAGAGCAGTACGCGGATATCCGGGTCCATGGTTTTCAAAGCATCGTATGTTTGGCCGCCCCCCATGGTCGGCATGACCATATCCAGAATGACCAGATCAATCGCATCCTGCTCACGATGATAGCGCTCGATCGCATCCTTGCCGCTGCCGGCTGTTTTGACGCGATAGCCGAGTTTTTCGAGTAGTTTTTGCCCGACTTCAAGGATCATTTTTTCGTCGTCCACCAGCAGGATGGTTTCCTTGCCGGGACGGATATCGTCAGCAGCGGCCTTTGTCTGCAGAGCGCTTTTTTCGGAGGCGGGAAGATAAATATTGAAGGTCGTCCCGCGTCCCTTTTCGCTGTAAACCGTTATCTGGCCGGCGTGGTTGCGGAGAATGCCGAAAACCGAGGCCAACCCCAAACCGGTGCCTCGTCCCATCTCGCGGGTCGTGAAAAACGGCTCAAAAATACGGTCGCGGGTGGCGGCATCCATGCCGCTGCCCGTGTCTGTCACCGCCACTTTCACATAATCGCCCGGCGTCAGGTCCGCTGGACGAGTATCATCAGGCGACAACGAAACATTGGCGGTCTTGAGATACAAATCACCGCCTGCCGGCATGGCTTGCCAGGCGTTGACATAGAGATTCAGCAGGACCTGTTCGATTTGGCCCGGGTCGACTTCCACGGCACGAAGGCCCGGGTCAAAAGCGGTTTGAATGCGGATTTCCTTGTGGGTTCGTCCGAACATCCGGGCCGAATCGGCGACCAGGTGATTTAAGTCGAGGGGCCGGACCTCGTATTTACCGCCCCGGGCAAACCCCAGCAATTGTCGGGTCAGATCGACCGCGCTGCGGATATAGGCCTGGATCCCCTGCAGGTGTTCGTAATGCGGGTGATCACCGGTCGTGTCGGTTAGCATGAGAGAATTGCGCCCCTGGATTCCCATGAGCAGGTTGTTGAAATCATGGGCGATGCCGCCGGCCAGGGTGCCGATCGCTTCCATTTTCTGGGCGTGGCGCAGCTGGGCTTCCAGTTTTTTGCGCTCCTGGGCGGCCGCTTTGAGGTGGCTGATGTCGCGGGTAATGACAAGCGCGTGCGGCACCTGCTCAAGGGCGAAGACTTTGGCGGACACCAGGCCGGTGCGAACACGGCCGTCGCGGGTTTTAAATTCCGCTTCCAGATTGCTGACGGCGCCATGCGCCGTCAGAGCGGCCAGCATCTGTTGCCGCTGTTCCGCGTGATGCCAGAGGCCGATTTCCCCCGCGGTGGTGCCGATGATTTCCTGGCGCGAATAGCCGGTGTGGGATGCAAAAGCGTCGTTGATGTCGACACAACAACTGTCCGACACTCTTATGATGGCCACCGGGTCGGGAATGGTTCGATAGACCGTACGAAAGCGCGCTTCGCTTTCCTTCAGAGCGGCTTCGGCCTTTTTCAGTACGGTAATATCGGTGTAAAGGGCGACGACACCCCGCAGTTCATTTTCGACGTAGATGGGTGACCCGGCCGCAATGACCTGAATCGGGTGCCCGTCTTTGTGATAGCGAACGGTTTCGAACGGTTGGAGCACCTTTCCGGCGATAACATCGCGGGTGCAGGTATTGGCTTCTTCGACCACGTCCGGGCGTGTCACCAGATCATCAAGATCACGACCGACGGTTTCGTTACGGTCATATCCGAACATTTTTTCGGCGGCTGGATTCCAGTCTATCACATGGTGGCGGTCGTCCAGCGTGACAATGGCATCCGGCGCGTGATAGAGAACCGACTCAAGGAACTTCTGGCGCCGTTGCATTTCGAGTTCGGCTTGCCGGCGTTCGGAAATATCCTCCGCCATGCCGATAATCCGGAGGACGTTGCCGTCGGCATCGCGAATGGCAAACCCCCGGTCCACGATCCAACGAACGGTGCCGTCGGGCCGTAAGATGCGGTATTCATGCGAAGCACTCTGGCGTGAGGCGGCGATGGCAAGGAAAGCGGCTTCGGCACGATCACGGTCATCCGGATGAATGCTTTCGCGCCATTCTTCGTGGCGGCCGTATAGCTTCTCCAGCGGGCGGCCCCAGACATGTTCGTAAGCCGGGCTGGCATAGATCAGGCGTTGCTTCAGCCAATCGAAAACCCATACGACATTTTGATTGTGGGATGTCGTTTCATCGAAAAAGGCGGCGGCATCCTGGAGAAGGGCGTTGTAGCGCACGGATATGGTGTCGGATGTTTCGTTCATGGTAAAGGCTTTTTTAAGCGCCCCGATATGGGATGAGGCTATCGTGGCAATTGTTTGGTGACAGTGAACTTGCGTGGATGTTTGGCTGAAAAATGACACCCTGCTTTTCTGCGGGAGTATAGAGGAAATCCGTGTTGTGTGCAAATGCTGTCCATTGTAAACGATCAACAAGACACATCTTGCCATGGGGTGGTTAAATACCGGCGCTGAAATGTCGTTTGGAAATGGCGCGACCGTTCCTGTTGCCGGGTGGCCAGACAGGCCCGACGCGTGAATGCCATCGGTCGGCAGGGCAACGTCAAGAATGGCACGGAACTCGCAATTGCCATCACGGTGGCCGCCTTGAGGCCGGGTGACAAATGGTGTGTCCGGCAGCCGTAAAACAAAGCTATTCCATTGAAGTGGGGTGCGCTTGCTTTTAAAACCGAATTTCGATATTAGGGTCGCACTAAAAATGACCGGGTCCGTTTAAGCTTGCCCTCCCCTGGCGGGCTTTTTATTTAGGCAGAAGGTGTTCTTTGCCGGTGGAACAATCGGATAAACTAGCCATCATTGCCGGGCGGCACGACCTAAGCGACATAGAATCGGACGGACAGTGGTGAAGGAATTCAGAAGATGAAGAAGCACGATATCAACGCCGCCATTACCGGGATTCATGCCTGGGTACCGGAGCATGTTCTGACCAATGCGGCATTATCCACCATGGTGGATACCAGTGACGAGTGGATCACGGCCCGCACGGGGATCAAGGAACGGCGGATTTTGAAAGGCGACGACCAGGGAACCTCGGTCATCGGTATTGCCGCGGTCAACGGCCTGCTGGCAAAAACCGGCACCGATCCGAAGGATATCGACCTCTTGGTTTGTGCGACGACCACACCGGACATGCCTTTTCCGGCCACAGCCAACATTATCGCGCACGCCGTGGGCGCCGGCAATGCCTTCAGTTTCGACCTGCAGGCGGGGTGCTCGGGGTTCCTCTATGGCCTCACCACTGGAGCGCAATTCATTGAAACCGGTCGCTGCCGGAAGGTGGTGGTGGTGGGCGCCGATAAGATGTCGTCCATTATCGACTATGAAGACCGCACAACCTGCATCATTTTTGGTGATGGCGGGGGGGCCGTGCTGCTGGAGCCGTCGCACGAAGGGGTCGGAGTGCTGGATGCGATCCTGAGATCCGATGGCGCCGGCGCACCCTATTTACACATGAAAGCGGGTGGCAGCCGTCGGCCGGCCAGTTTGGAGACGGTCGCGGCACGGGAGCACTACGTTTACCAGGAGGGCTCGACCGTTTACAAATTTGCGGTCAAGAGCATGGCGGATGTGGCGGTGAAGATCATGGAGCGCAATCATCTGAATCCCGACGACATTGCGTTTCTGGTGCCGCATCAGGCCAATAAGCGCATTATTGACGCGACGGCCGAAAAAATGGGCATCGGACAAGATCGGGTCATGCTCAACATCCATAAATATGGCAACACCACCAGCGGCACGATTCCGCTTTGTCTTTTCGAGTATGAAGACCGATTGCGCGAGGGAGACAACCTTGTGCTGGCCGCGTTCGGGGCCGGGTTCACATGGGGGGCGGTTTATCTGAAATGGGCCTACTGACGGATGGCGACCGTGCCGGGCCAGAGCAAAATGTCAGGGGCGTTGCCGCCCGTGCCGTTCCCGGATGGTGTTCGCCGGGAAGGGCGAAGCATTTGCCGGTCGGCGCCATCCGGGAGGGGCGGGATCAACACCAAAACGATCGACTTCTCGCGAACGCTATAAATCGATTCTTTCAATGGCGGCCACTTCCAGATTTTCACCAAATGTGACGGCCACCCGGTCGCCGGCGCCGATGTCGCGCAGACGGTCGCGATTGATCCCGTAAAGGGCCATAAGGGAACCGCTGTCCTGCGAAATCAGAATATCTCCCGTGACATGACTTACCGCTAATATCGTTCCGATGATGGCGTTGTTGCTTGCTTTGGGCGGCGATGATGTTTCATCCGTGGCTGCCCGCGTGGCTGTCAGCAAAATAGCCGCCATCAGTAAAAAAACGATCGGTTTTTTCATAGCGCCGCTCCCCTTGGAAACTGGCTGCACTCAAAGATGCCATATCGTGCCTGACCACATGGTGGCATGTCGCGTCGGTTACGCGCGGGTGGTGCCGCGGAGGGATAAATGGATGCGGTTTCGGTCTCAGGAAGGCGGCGTCGGTCACGGCCCGGATCAAATCGGTACGGGTGAAGGGTTTGTACAAGATCCCCGCATCATGGGCTTTTTGTTCATCGGCCAGGCGCTGTTGATAAGGACCAGGGTTTCCGGTCATGTATATCACAGACGTGTCCGCATGGGTTTGGCGGATCGATTGCATCATGGACAACCCGTCCAGCCAGGGCATCTCGATATCGGTAATGACGATATCCGGCCGGATGTCATGAAAGGCGGCCAACCCCTCTTTGCCGTTGGTCGCCGTAAAGACCTCCTGATGATCTTGCGTAAGAATGGCTTCGACAACGGACAGAATGATACGGGTATCATCGACAACAAGCATTTTCATACCAGGGCTCCTTCCCTAAAGACTCTCAATGATCCGCCTGCCCTAATCAAAGCAAAAGGCATACCATCAAACTTAACATGCCGACAATATTGATAAATCTGTTATTTTGCGGTTTCAGATAGGCATCCTGTTGAATGCAAAAACCTACAACAGGATCGGACAAGACAACGGCTAAAAATATTATAATCATTTGTATTTATTTGGAATTTTTACATATGTAGGATATTTCATTCGCTTTGTGTATGGCAAATGACACATTTTATGGGGTGTCGATTTCCAAACCGGTATTCTGCCGGTGGCCGTGTCCCGTCCTATGCACCATTCTTTCCGGCAGGCACACCATAACCATGACGAAATCAGTCCCTTCATCAATGACCGCCTCCCATTCGGTAGCCCGTCAGCATCGTATCCTGCCGCCCCTCGATTTCGACGCTTGGGATGGACTTTAGTGGGCCTCTATGTAGGTGTTTTCCTTCATGTCGGATGTCTTGAGAATCGGCCATTATTTTAAAATATTCAATTATATTAATAGAATATAATTTTTGGCCGATTGGCATCGCCTTTGCTTTGTTGGGGACTGCCCGTCAATGCGGAAGGAGCCATGGTGGTTTTTTTCGATCGGCAGCATGGACGTTTTGTACGATCCGGTGGACTGGCCATCCAGAGCCGGCGGGCAGCAAACCGTAAAAAAATGAAGGAGGTTCGAAAATGAAACGAAACGTAATGCTAATAGTGGTTGGATTGACCCTGGCCGTTCTTTTGGCCGGCACCGGATGGGCGTCAAGCACGGCGGCCACGGATGAAATTCAGCTCACGGGAACCGTTCTTAAAGGTGGGCGTCTGGTTGATGATCAGGGACAGGAATACCAGATGGCCAAAGATGAGGGCAGTCTTGCGCTGGAAGCGCAAATCGGTCAGAAAATCGAAGTCAAGGGCACTGTCCTGGAAAACAGTGATGGACAGAAAGTGATTAAAATCAATGACTACAAGGTCATAAAGGAATAATGTCTTGATGTCGACCATTGGGGAATGGGAGACACCCTGACCGTCATGATGCGTAGAGGGGCGAACCCGCCCCTCTACGCTGGCCTATCCAATGTGTTTCGGCATGAACAGAAAACGGTCGGGTAAAGGGCTGCTACCGTCCAAACGTCAATGGTTCGTGCCGACCGCGCGTATTTTTTAGAAGACCCCTCCCGGTACGACAACCGTCACCCACACGCCTGCCTTTAAGCGTTCGTTAAACGACATCCTCTATCGGTAACGATGCCAAAGCCGTGATGCCTCGTCGTTGGTCTAACCCCGTGTCAGCCGGCAGATCGAAAATCGGTTGGATTCAGGGCATACTTTTTCAGCAGGGCGTAGAGATCGGCCCGGTATTTGCCGGCTAATTTAGCGGCCTGGCTGATGTTCCCCCGGGTCAATTCCATCAGTTGAATCAAATACCGGCGCTCAAAGGATTCCTTGGCGTCCTTGAAGGGTTTCAGGTTTTCATCGATGCTGACCTGCATGGGGTTGCGCAGGATGACACCGGCATCGATGACGGCATCATCCGACATGGCCACCGCACATTCGATCGTGTTTTCGAGCTCACGGACATTGCCGGGCCAGTCATAGGCCATCATTTTTTTCAGGGCTGCGGGGGTAAACCCTTTGATGGGCTTATCCATTGCCAGGCTGATTTTGTCGAGAAAGTGATGAGCCAGCAGCGGGATATCTTCTTTGCGTTCCCTGAGAGAGGGCAGTTTGATCAAAATCACATGAATACGGTAGAAAAGATCTTCACGGAATGCACCTTTTTTGATTTCGGTTTCCAGAGATTTGTTGGAAGCGGCAATAATGCGGATGTCCACCTGAATGGTGTCGCTGCCGCCCAGGGGGAAAAAGCTCCGCTCTTCCAATGCCCGGAGCAGTTTGACCTGCATGGTCGGCGGCATGTCGGCGATTTCATCCAGAAAAAACGTCCCCCCGTCGGCTTCGGCGAGCAAGCCCTTTTTGTCACGGTTCGCGCCGGTAAAGGCGCCCTTTTGATAGCCGAACAGTTCGCTTTCCAGCAACGTTTCCGGAATGGCGGCGCAGTTGATGGCGACAAAGGGACCGTCACGGCGGGAGCTTGCCAGATGGAGCGATTTGGCAATGAGCTCCTTGCCCGTGCCGCTGTTGCCTTCGATGTAAACACTGGCGTCGGTATTGGCCGCCTGGGAAACTTGTTCCAGTACGTGCTGGATGGCCGTACTGTTCCCGATGATGTTGTCAAATCGATAGCTGTCACGAACCAACCGACGCAGCTGTTTGACTTCGGTGGACAACCGCCCCTGGGCGAGGGCCTTGTCCACCTGGGCTAAAAGGGCATGGCCGTCAAAGGGTTTCGTGAGATAGGTGTAGGCGCCCCGTTTCATGGCCGCGACGGCCGTGTCGATGGAGCCATAGGCGGTCAGAATGATCACCGGCAGACCGGGAATCTGGTGACAGAGGGTTTCCATCAGGGCCATGCCGTCTTCATTTTTCAGTTTTAGATCGATCAGCGCCAGATCCACCCGGTCCGTTTTGCTTCGGGCCAGCGCTTCAGCAGCATCAGAAGCGGTGGTCACGTGGTGTCCGTCGCTCACGAGACGCATGCGCAGTACCTGCAGAATGTTGTAATCATCGTCCACCACCAGGATGTGGGCCATAAGCTACCTCACGCACGTTTATGGTGTTTGAGCAGGATGAAGGGAAGGCGTCATTCCAGATTCAGGTCGATAGCCTTCATCTGCTGCAGGCGCTCTTCCAATAGGCGGCGTTTCGCCGCTTCCGCCTTGAGCTGTTGTTTCAACGCCAGGGATGCCGCCTGCATCTGTGCCAGAGACGCTTCGCTTTCTTTCAGCTGCGTGATCAAAGTTCGCCATGTCGTGGCGGCGGCCAGTAGTGGCGAGTCCGGATATCGATCCTCGATCCGGTGGAAGCAGACATCGGCGCGATGGATGTCCTGGCGTGGATTGTTCGGATGGACCCACACCATTCCCAATAGATAGAAGGCCCGGTCATCCGCTTGTCCGGGAAATCGTTCCAGTTGCAGACAGGCTGCCCGGCGGGCGGCCTCATATTCGCCTTCCAGCAGCAGGACATCACCCTCCAATAGATGGCGACCGGTGTCCGGGAGGGGCGGGGCGTGATTTCCGATGGGTGGCCGACCGATTGTGCAAGCGCCCAAAAGGAGACCCCCCATCAGACCACCGGCAAGGTAAAGCAGAAAACGCTTCCGTTTCCAGGCTGGCTTGTGGCCCATATTTTTCCTCCATGCGCCATGACGATATGTTTGGCAATCGACAGGCCGAGGCCGGTGCCCCGTTCCGTTTCCTGCCCGCTATCGATGCGGCGGAATTTGTCAAAAATAGTTTTCAGCGCGTTCTGGGG
The DNA here is from genome assembly GCA_014237395.1 of Desulfobacteraceae bacterium. Classification (GTDB taxonomy): domain Bacteria; phylum Desulfobacterota; class Desulfobacteria; order Desulfobacterales; family UBA5852; genus JABZFP01. The sequence goes on from JABZFP010000041.1 coordinate 298,104, forward strand.
TATACCGCAGCCGGTGTCGCTGATCTGCACCTGCAAAAACCCGGTATTGTCGATATCCGGCTGCAACGCGATGCATACCTTACCGCCGGCTTCCGTGAATTTGAGCGCATTGCCCAGTAGGTTTTCCAGCAGTTGGTATAAACGGTCCGGATCAACATGCACCTTTGGCAGGGCGTCGTTGGGTGTGAGTTCCAGCAAAATTTCCTTGGCCACCGCGATGGGCGCCAGTTTCAGGATACAGGAGCGCACCACCGGCAGAATAGCGATCGCTTTAAAGGCATAATCCATCATCTGCGCTTCCATGCGGGACAAATCCAGCATGCGGTTGATGGATTTGATCAAGCGGTCGCATTCATCCTTGACAATGGTCAAGAGCTGATCCTGGGAGTCCGGTCGTTCACGGAAGCACCCTTCCAGCAGCATGCTGGAGGCTTCCCGAATGGCTGTCAGGGGCGTGCGAAGCTCATGGGATACATGATAGATAAAATCTTCCTTCATGTCGTTGAGCTCCTGCAGGCGGTCGCACATCCGATTGAAGTCCCGGGTCAGGGCGGCTATCTCCGGGGGAGACTCAATCGGCGGCAGGGTGCTGAAACGGCTGTTGGCCACATCGTGGGTTTTTAGCTGAAGGCGTTGAATGGCGTGGTTGATACGGCGGGCATTGATAAACGAGACAAACAGTCCGATCAAGCCGCCGATGCCAATCGTAATGATGCCGACGCGGATGACCGTGACACTGATGTGGCTGGACCGTAGAATTTTCTGATCCCGGGCCTGGCGGGCTTCCCCCATGATGGTCTGCAAAGACAGGCGAATCTGATCGAGCACTTCGGCCTTACGGTCATGATAGATATCTGGTTGTCGGCGGCCGTCCCCCAACATGCGTTCCCTTTCCCGATCGATCAGGGCGAAATAGGCCGTGCTGAGGGTGCCGATGTCATCGAGGATGGCCCGCAGCGCGTCTGATTCGAGATGGTTCTGCATCGTCAGTTGCGATGATAGAAAGCGGGTGCGGATTTCCTGAAACCGCGCGAAAAAGGCGGCATCGCCGGTCACCAGGTGTTTTTTTTCAAACCGGGCCAGGGATACGGCCATGCTGTCGAGGCTTTCAGCCAGGCGGACGGTTTCCCCGTCCCGCATGACGACGGCCCAGGTCAGTTGGTTCAGTCGGTTGAGCTGCACCGCAACATAAACCCCCAGCCCGATCAGCAGGATCACAAAGACGCCGTAGCCCAAGCTTAATCTTTTAAAAATAGTGAGTTGCATGATGTGCCGGACTATTCAAGCAAGGATCAGGCCAGGGAAAGTTTCGTCATAACTGGCGTGGCTTGGCGTGGATTACAAGTTTGCCGGACCGGGATAAAGCAGAAAGGGTGTGCACATTATAATACGGTTTGGGGGAGGGTTATCAGCGTCGGATGGGATCTAACCGAAGTCAAGGCCGACGTCGGGAATGGGTTTCAAATTTTTTGCGCGGTCCACACACACCAGATGGATCTCAGCCTGAACGGCGGCCTTGGCCGCCCCCGGCCGCCAGGCTTCCTGCTGCCAGACCAGGCGGTAGTCGCTGTCCTTGCGCACGGTGGAAATGATATCCAGGGTGTCCCCAAATTCGGCACCGTCCAGGAAACTCACATTGGCCTTATAAACCGCAAATCCCAGGCCCTTTTTCTTCCAGAGCGCCACCAAAGCGTCGGGGCTGATCACACCTTCCCGGGCGCGTTCGAAGTATTTGAGGTAATTGGCGTGATAGACCACGCCGGAGTGATCGGTGTCTTCATAATAAACCTGCACTTGGAAGCGATAGGTCCGTTGGGTCATGGAAAACCATCCGTTTCATCGATGGATCGGTGATGCGACCCCTTGCCTTGGCGCGGCAGGGTGGCCAAGAAGGCCTTATACCACACGATCACCATTGCGGGTGACGACGAAAAGGCCGATATGGGCCAGTAAATTGGCGCACAGCCGCGCCGGCAGATGCCGACGCCATTTATTCATGATCAGATCGTATTCCGCCACGATGCGCAAATTTTCTTCCCGACAGAACGCCCTGAAATCCCGAATCGTTAGTACCCGGATATTCGGGGTGTTGTACCACTCGAAGGGTAGGGCCGGCGATTTGGGCGCCCGGCCGCCAAAAAAAATACCGGCCCGCAGGGCCCAATAGCCGAAGTTGGGAAATCCCACGATGCCGAAACGGCCGATGCGCATCATTTCCCTTATGACGATCTGCGGGTTTTTGACCACCTGGAGGGTCTGGTTGAGGATAACATAGTCGTAGGCCTTGTCCGCAAAATCGGCCAGGCCCTCGTCCAGATCACCCTGGTAGACCGGAAGGCCCAGCGCCATGCCGCCCGCCAGGCGCGACCCGTCGATATCGACTCCCCGTCCGCGAACATGCTTGCGGGCCACCAGTTCCCCCAAAAGAGCGCAGTCGCCGCAGCCCAGGTCAAGCACTTGGGCCCCTTCGGGAATGATAGCCGCAATGATGTCCCAGTCGGTCTGACTCAGGGTGTTGACATAGTTAACCTGCCGACGATCGTCTTGCAATGGGCTGGCTCCTCTGGCTGCCGTCGAGAAAGGCGGACGTGACCCGCGTGAGCTGGTCGATGTCGATTAGAAACGCATCGTGCCCGTGAGGGGAATCGATGTCAACGAAAGATACGTCCCGGTCCGTGGCGATCAAGGCGCGCACGATTTCTTTGGACTGGGCGGTGGGGAACAACCAGTCCGAACTGTAAGAGACCACTAGAAAACGCGCGGTTGCCTCGGCAAAAGCCTCCTTTAGCGGTCCGTAGGTTCGTGCGATATCGAAATAGTCCATGGCCTTGGTGATGTAGATGTAGCTGTTGGCATCGAAGCGTTCGGTGAAACGGGTTCCCTGGTGGTTGAGGTAGGATTCCACCGCAAACTCGTGGTGGATATCGTAGCTCAGGCGATCGGCCGACTGCAGCCGGCGACCGAACTTGTTGTTCAGGGAGATTTCCGAAAGATAGGTGATATGGGCCACCATGCGGGCGCTGGCCAGGCCGCGCACCGGTCCGGCGGTATCGTAATAATGGCCGTCCTGCCAGTCGGGATCGGTGGTGATGGCATGCCGCCCCACCGCGTTGAAGGCAATGCCCTGGGTGGAAAGCTGGGCGCCGGCGGCGATGCAAATGACGGAATGCACATTTTCCGGGTAGCGCAGCGACCACTCCAGGGCCTGGAAGCCCCCCATCGAACCGCCCACCACACAGAACAGGCGCTCGATGCCGAGGTGGTCCACCAGGCGTTTCTGGGCTGCCACCATATCGCCAATTGTGATCAGCGGGAAATCGCTGCCATAAGGTTTGCCCGTGGCGGGGTTGGTCGAGTTCGGCCCGGTGGACCCTTTGCAGCCGCCGATGACATTGGCACTGATGACCCAATAGCGCTCGGTGTCAAACGCCTTGCCCGGCCCGATCATGTTGTCCCACCACCCGACCCGTTTGTCATGTGGGTCGTGAATACCGGCGGCATGGGCATCACCGGAAAGGGCATGGCAGATCAAAATGGCGTTGGTATGGTCTTGGTTCGGCGTGCCGTAGGTTTCATAGACCAGTTCGACCGGACCCAGTGCCCGGCCGGAATCCAGTACCAGCGGGTCCTCCTGGCTGCCGAAGACAAACCGCCGGGGTTTGACCTGGCCCACCGAATGGCGTTCGATGAACATCGCGCTTATCCTTTTATCAGCAGCCGCTTGGCTGCAAATGACATCACCCTACAGGGTACAGGCCACACCGGTTTCCAGGGCCTGGTGCAGATCGGCAATGATATCGTCCACATCTTCGATACCGATGCTGAGCCGGATGAAATCCGGGGTGACGCCGGCGGCCTGCTGTTCCGCTTCTGTCAACTGCTCGTGGGTGGTCGATGCCGGGTGGATCACCAGGGTCTTGGCATCGCCGATGTTGGCCAGGTGGCTGATGAGGCCGAGACTTTCAATAAATTTAACGGCCGCCTTCTGACCGCCTTTGATGCCAAATCCCACTAGAGCGCCTTGGCCGTCCGGCAGATATTTGTCTTTGAGGCTGTAGGTCGGTGACGACGCCAGGCCTGGATAACGCACCCAGGTGACGCAGGGGTGTTCCTCCAGAAATGTGGCGACCTTCAAGGCATTTTCCGAATGCCGGGCCATGCGCAGATGAAGCGTTTCCATGCCCTGCAAAAACATCCAGGCGTTGAAGGGGCTGAGGGCCGCCCCCATATCGCGCAGTCCCAAGACCCGCGCGCGCAGGATAAAGGCCATGGCGCCAAAGGTGTCCACGAAGCGCAGGCCGTGATAGGCGGGCTCGGGGTCGTTAAACGAGGGAAAACGGCCGGAGCCCTGCCAGTCAAATTGGCCGGAATCGACAATCAGGCCGCCGATGGAGGTGCCGTGCCCGCCGATGAACTTGGTGGCGGAATGCACCACAATGGCGGCGCCGTGCGAAATCGGCCGGTTGAGAAACGGTGTCGTCACCGTATTGTCCACCACCAGCGGAATGCCGTGCTGCCGGCCTACGGCGGCAATCTTTTCGATGTCGATGATGTCGAGTTTGGGGTTGCCGATGGTTTCGACGAAAAAGGCTTTGGTGTGGTCCGTGACGGCTTTTTCCCAGGCCGCGATATCGTTGGGAGGCACAAAGGTGACGCCGATGCCCATTTTCTTGAAGGTATGGGTGAACAGGCTTACGCTACCCCCGTATAGATCGGTGGAGGCCACAATCTCGTCGCCGGCTTGGGCCAGGGTCAAAAGGGCCAGGGTTTCGGCGGCCTGCCCGGAGGCGACGGCCAGGGCACCGACGCCGCCTTCCAGGGCGGCAATCCGCTGCTCCAGGGCATCGGTGGTGGGGTTCATGATACGGGTGTAGATGTTGCCGAACTGGCGCAGGCCGAAGAGATCCGCGGCATGCTGGGTGTTCTCGAACACGTAGGAGGAGGTCTGATAGATGGGCACGGCACGCGAATGCGTGTCCTTGTCCGGCGAATGGCCGGCGTGAATGGCGCGGGTTCCTAAACCATATTGATCTTCACTCATAAGGGAATTCTCCTTTTTGTGGCTATCGCAGGATGTTCGTGATGGTCGGTGGTTGCATGTCTAAAGGGAATCGTCGAGCGCGTTATGCACCGGTCGTTGCGGTTTCCGCCGTTGTTTTCCCGGCCTGAGGTTCGCAACTTATATTTTTGAAAATAAAAAACCTCCCGTCAAAGGGAGGTTCGATTCCATTGGTCGTATCACCTCATGTTCCCCTTGCGGGCTGGATTTGGCACCTTGTGGATCAGGTTGCCGGGCGGTCGTCAGGCCAGTTCCCTATCGCCTCTCAACATGAATATGTTTCGAAGAAGGATAGGCGTTTTTAGGCGCCTGTCAAGTTTTACGAAACTGAAACATCGCTTCTTACGAGTCCATCACGTTTTAATCCTGTTGATGCGGCGGTATTGGCAGTCAGGACTTCACCATCAGGCGGGCCTGCATTTCCTTGACCAGTTCCTGGTGGCGGAAGTTGTCCGGCTCTTTTTCCAGGGCCTGCTGCCCCCAGTGCAGGGCGGCGGCGTAGTCGTTTTTCTGGCGGTAGTTTTCGGCGATGGCGTAGAGCAGGTGCTGAACCGGCGCCCGGCGATGCTGGGCGGGGATGGCCAGCACCTTTTGGAAGTCCGCAATGGCGCGGTCCTGCTGGCCGGTCACCGACAGGCAGCTTCCCCGGCCGATCAGGCTTTCCTCGTCCCAGGGGTCGTTGGCCAGGGCCTGGGAGTAAAGAGCGATGGCATCCTTGTAGCGGCTTTCCACCTCGTTTATTTTCCCGAGATAGAAATAGGGGTTGTCGCCGTCGGGGTGGCGATAGGCCGGATCCAGATCGATCACCTTTTCCAGGGCGCGCACAGCACCCAGACCGTCCGGCTTTCGGAAACAGCGGCGGCCCTCCTCAAACAATGCGGCAATATCCTCGCCGGGGGGCGGTTGGGGGGTCATGATCAGGCTCCATGGCAAGAGGGGTGTTTGCAGAAATCCAACGGCATGACCCTACTGGATTTGGCCGATCAAGTCCAATTGTTTTCGGTTCGGAGGCCGGCCTGACGGTCTTGGTTGTTCAAACCCCTAAAGAATAAGAAGAAACGGTCGATAGCATTAAAGAAAGCATATGGAAATTTTTTCAATGGTCGCCGCTAAAGGACTGCTGCGGACATCAACCGTCGTCAATAAAAAATGTCGCTATCCATGATTCTTGAACTCTCAATGCTGCCCATGGTCGCCTCGCTGACTGTCGCGGCACTCTGTCTGACCTTCGGTTTGTTTCAGACCGTGGTCGCGCTGAAACGACCGGAATTCGCCTGGAATAAATGGGGGGCTGGCCTGTCTTTCCTTACGGCCATTTATTCGGTGGCGATTTTTTGTCAGCACAATCTCACCGAAGTCCCGGCCAATGTAATTTGTGAAAAGGTTCAATACTCCGTTTTTATTCTGCTGGTGCACGCCCTGTTCGGTTTTACCACGGCTTTCCTTGCGATCGACAGCCGCCGCCAACATCGTCTTCTGCTGGTCTGGCACGCGAGTTTGCTGGGCCTGCTGTGGTCTACCCGGCTCATTGTAAGCGACACCTTCGTGATCCGTCATCACCTCTGGATCGACACGCCCTATATTGAACCGGCCTTGGGGATGCTGGGGATTGTCTACCTGCTATACGCGTTCGGCATGGCTCTGGCCGTATTGGCCATCTGGCTCCAGCCGCGGTATCGTCATCGTCCCGGCCGTAATGGGTTCATTGTGAGTTTTCTGGTCTGGAGCCTTTTGGGTCTTCATGACATTCTTGGCACCATCGGCATCCCGGTGGGCCAGTTTCTCATGGAATTCGGATTCCTGGGCTTCAGTCTGACGATCATCTGGCTGTCAACGCAAAAGTATCTGGAAATGTATCAGCAGGTGGAAAACAGCCAAAAAGCGCTGAAAATGGCCGAGAAAAACCTCAAACAACGGGTTCGCGAGCGTACGGAGGAAATCACCCAGTCAAACCTTGAACTCAAGGCGGAAATCAGTGATCGCAAACGGGTGGAAAAGACGTTGCGCGAGAGCGATAAGACGTTCCGTGCGCTGATTGCCAATATTTCCGATGTTATTGTAATTTTGGATGCCCAGGGGATCATTCGTTATGAGAGTCCCAGCATCACACGCCATTTCGGCTGGGTCCCGAAAGAACTGGTGGGGACCCACAGCTGCGATTTGGTGCATCCGGGCGAACGGGCGCGTATCCAGCGGCAGATGGACCGTCTGCTGCGCACCCCGGGTAAGACGCTGACCATCTGCTGCCGTTATCGCGCAAAAGACCAAACCTACCGCCACATCGAGTTGATGGCTGCCAACATGCTCGACAAAAAAGGCATCAACGGCATCCTTGTGAATTTTCGTGATATTTCGGATCGGGTGGATGGCGAACGCGCCCTCAAGGCCAGTGAACAGCGCCTCCGCAAGGCGCAGGCCATGGCGCATGTCGGCCATTGGGAATTCGATCCGGCAACGCAATCCGTTCGCGGTTCCGAGGAGTGGTTCCGGATGTACGGTCTCGACCGGACAACTCCGGTTGTTCCTCTGGGAAACGTTCGCACCCTCATTGTGGAAGAAGACCGTCCCCGGGCGCAACAGGCCCTCGATGAGCTGCTCCATCAAAATACGGACTATGATGTTGTCTTAAGGATTCGGCGCGGTGACGACAACCAGCTGGTATGGCTGCATTCCAAAGCCGAACTGGTGTTCAGGGGGGATGGGCACGAACCGCTGGTTTCAGGCGTGGTCCAGGATATTACCGCGTCCAAGCGGGCGGAGGAAGAAAAGACACGGCTCGAAAATCAGCTTCGCCAGGCCCAAAAAATGGAATCCATCGGCACCCTGGCGGGTGGCATCGCCCACGATTTCAACAACATCTTGTCGCCCATTATCGGCTTCACCGAAATGACGCTCACGGAACTGCCTGAAAACAGCCAGCCCCGCGCCAATCTGGAAGAAGTGCTCACGGCCGCCCATCGCGCCAAAGAAATGGTGCGTCATATTCTGACGTTCAGCCGGCAGGACACCCAGGAAATGAAGCCGATGCGAATCCGGCCCGTGGTGCAGGAATCCATGAAACTCCTGCGTTCCTCGCTGCCGTCCACCATCGACATTCAGGTGCAGTTGGATGAGGAAACCGGCTCGGTGATGGGAGACTCCACCCAGATTCATCAGTTGGTGGTCAATTTATGCACCAACGCCTATCAGGCCATGCGCGAGGGCGGTGGTCGGCTGGACGTCACACTGGCGGAGACCACCTTTGACCTGACCACGAAAGCCCCCTGCCGGGACATGCTGCCCGGCACCTATGTTTGTCTGAGCGTCAAGGACACCGGTCACGGTATCGATCAGGCCATCATTGACCGCATCTTCGAGCCTTATTTTACGACCAAGGGGCCGGCCGAAGGAACGGGTATGGGCTTGTCCATGGTGCACGGCATCGTCAAAAGCCACCATGGGCATATCGAGGTTGCCAGCACACTGGGTGTCGGCACCACCTTCCGTGTTTACATTCCCCGGATGGCCAGTGTGCACGAGACGACGTTTGATGAAACCACCGAATGTGTCCCGGTGGGTCACGAACACATCCTGCTGGTGGACGATGAGCCCCAGCTACTGGCCATGCAAGAGCAGATTCTGGAGCGGCTGGGATACGCCGTTACCGCGATGCGACACAGCAAGGATGCGCTGGCGATGTTCCGGCAGGCGCCGGAATCCTTTGATTTGTTGATTACCGATCAGACCATGCCGCTGATGACGGGGGCCGAGTTGTCCGTCGAAGCCCTCAAGACGCGCCATGATCTGCCGATCATTCTCTGCACCGGTTTCAGTGAGGCGCTTTCCCCGGAGGCGGCGGCCGACATCGGGATCCGGCACTATCTTCAGAAACCGGTACCGTTGAAAGCCCTGGCCCGCGCGGTCCGGCTGGCGTTGAATGACGCCCTGGATCAGAGCGAACCCCATCCCGTTGCCCAAGGTGTGATACTGCCATAACCTTGTCCCCTTTTTTTAAAACGCGCTAAGTGAATTGGCCGCGGTTGGCACACGTTGCGCAACGGTGTCGATGCGGTTTACGGGAAATTGCGCGTTTGTTGACCGGTGCCGACGATGACGCCGGCCGCGTCGATCGCCTTGACCGTAAACTGGTAGCGATGGGAGCCGCTGGGCGGACAGGGACCGTTGTACCCGTCTTGCAGGGCCCCGGCGGGAATCACGTCCGATCCATCGTAGGCCACGGTGCCGCCGCCATGGTTCCAGGTCGGCACGTCGCGGTCCTTGAGTTTGATCTGCAGCGTTTTGGTGGCTGCAGGTATGTTTTTTACCCGAATGACCGGCGACTGGCTTGAGCACCGATCCGATGCCTGCCAGGCGAAGTCGACGGACAGTTCCACGGCATCCGGGCTTACCTGGGCGGTGGCGCATCCGAATAACAGCAATGCTGCTCCTGCCACCAACCGTAACACATGGTTGTTCATCCCGTTTCTCCTTTTACGGTCATGTCGCGTTGGACGTTATCAGGGCCGGTCAATGGCAACCGCCATGTGCGCGCCGTGGGGCCGTCCTTGTCCGATCCCGTCACCCTATCCTTCAATACCACAGATTGTCCTTCCCACAAACGCGATGCCTGGCACGGTAAACCAACACGGCCTTACATGCTATACGTTATATTTACATTTATATTGACATTTGTAGTCGGGGGATTCTATGGTTTCGATCAACAAGCTCGATCTACCGGAAGGAATGCCATGCGACCGGACATTACCGTAAAGCAGCAGCGCCTGCTGGATTATTTGGAACAACACATCAACGATTGCGGACGTGTACCCAGCCTGCGCGAGGCCGCCGCGGATATCGGCGTCAGTCACGCGGCCGTGGCCCAGACCCTCAAGGCCCTGGAGCAGAAAGGCGTCGTGCGGCGCGATGGCCGCTACAGCCGCAACCTGCTGTTGTTGAACCGGGCGCAGGAACCCATCGCCGGTCAACGGTGGCGGGAGGTGCCCCTGATCGGTCGTGTTACGGCCGGGCGGCCCATGTATGCGCAGGAGGAATGGGATGGCAGTGTGGTGATCGATGCGGCCTTATTTCCGGGGGGCGACCTGTTTGCCTTGCGGGTGAAAGGAGATTCCATGCGGGATGCGGCCATTCTGGACGGCGATATCGCCATTTGTGAGCCCCGGCAGTACGCGGCGAACGGCGAAATTGTGGTGGCGCTGATCCATCAGGAAGAGGCCACGGTCAAGCGGTTTTTTCTGTTTGCGGATCACATTGAACTGCGCCCGGAAAACAAGGCTTATCCGGTGCTGCGTTACACCTTCGGCGACGTCCTGGTGCAGGGCAAGGTTGTCGGGTTGCAGCGTGGCCCCGAGACGGTTCAATGACCCGGCGTGATGCACATCGGCGCATGCCACGATGCCGCTCACGGTCGTCCAGCGGTGGGGGATGATGATGGGGATGGACGTCATGCCGCCATTGGAACCTGATGGTATCAGCCGTGTGAGGGTGGGCACCAGCGGCTATTCCTATCCGGAGTGGGTGGATGCCGGTTTTTACCCGGCCGGCACCCGCTCGGGGCGGATGCTGCCGCTTTACGCCCAGCAGTTTTCCGCGGCCGAACTCAACTATACCTGGTACCAGATGCCGAAAGCCGTGGCGATCGACCGCATGCGGCGTCAAGTGCCGCCGCATTTTCGTTTCGCCGTGAAACTGACGCGCACCATGACCCACGAGGTGGATCGCGACCAGTGGCGCGGACAGGTGGCCCGCTACCGGGACGGTGTGGCGCCGTTGGCCTTGGCAGGGCAGCTGGCCGCGGTGTTGCTGCAGCTGCCGGCATCGTTCGAGCGGACGCGACCGCGCCGCCATTATCTGGCCGCACTGCTGGAGGAGCTTGCTGAGCTGCCCCTGGCGGTGGAGTTTCGCCACGTGTCATGGGCCACGGACCGCGTGTTTGCCGAGCTGGAAAACCGTCGGGTGGCCTTGGTGGCGGTGGATGCGCCGGCCCTGCCGTATCTTTTCCCTCCGTTGGATGTGGTGACCAGTCCGGATCTTTTTTATGTCCGTTTTCACGGTCGCAACCTGGCCGGCTGGCGCTCGGGCAACATGCAACAGCAGTTTGACTATGCTTACGGCGCAGCGGAACTGCATGAATGGGCCGAGACGCGCATCGCCGCCATGGCCAGCCGTTCCCGTCGCGGCCTGGTGTTCTTTAATAACCATGTCCGGGCCCAGGCGCCGGCCAACGCCCGGCAGTTGATGGCCATGTTGGCCAAGCAGGGCCTGCCGGAGGATGCGTCGTGGAGCGACATGTCATCCACATCAACGTAGCGGATTTCGCCGTGGCGGTGGAACGCGCCATGGATCGTCGCCTGCGGGAACGCCCGGTCGTCATTGCACCCGACGGGGTTTCCCGGGCCGTGGTGTACGACATGAGTGAGGAGGCCTATCAGGCCGGCGTGCGGAAGGGCATGGCCCTGCGCCGGGCGGTGCGGTTGTGCCCGGACGTGCGGATCCTGCCGCCCCACCCGGAACGCTATGAACAGGTGATGCAGGCCCTGGTGCGGCAGGCGCTGCCCTATTCGCCGCTGATCGAGCCGGGCGAGGCGGACGGCCACCTGTTCGTGGATGTCACCGGCACCAGCCGCCTTTTCGGGCCGCCGGTGGATGTGGCCTGGCGTCTGCGTCGTCAGGCCCGGGCCGAGTTGAGCCTGGCACCGGGTTGGGCTGTGGCGCCCAACAAGCTTGTGGCCAAAGTCGCCACCCGCCTGGTGAAGCCTGACGGTGACGCCATCGTTCGTGCCGGGGATGAGGCCCAGTTCCTGGTGCCGGTTCCCCTGCACCTGGTGCCGGGCATCGACCATCGGGATCTGGTGCGGCTGGCGGGCTTCAATTTACGGCAGGCGGGCCAGGTCGCATCCCTGAGCCTGGATGCGCTGCAAGCACCGTTCGGCCGCCGGGCCCTCCACTTGTTTGAAGCGGTGCGAGGCATCGACCGTTCGCCGGTCCGGCCCGTGGGTCACCAACCGCCCCGGGTGGTGACGACGCACACATTCGAGGAGGATGCCCACGCGGTGCCGATGGTGGAGGGTGCCCTTTACGGTCTGGTGGAAAAAACGGGACAGGCGTTGCGTCAGCAGTCCCTGGCGGCGGGGCGGGTGATTGTTACAGTGGACTTTTCCGACGGGTTGCGCGGTGCTCGCCAACGGTCGCTGCGACCGGCCACGGCGAACGACATGGCCCTGTTCGCAACGGCCCGGTCCGTGCTCCATATGGCCTGGCGGCGACGGGTGCGGGTCCGTCACCTGCGCCTGATGTGTGATCGCCTGACCTTTCCCCCGGCGCAGCGGGAACTGTTCCCGGCGGCGGCGGATGCGGATCGCCGGCCAACGCGTTTGGTATCTGCCCTGGACCGGATCCGGCAGCGTTTCGGCGCAGATGCGATAAAGGTCGGCCGCACCCTGGCGGCCTGATCCCACGCGTTTCCAGCGGTTATTTTGCGCAATCTCGGCGTCAGAAAGCAATTTTAATCCTCGACATACGTGAGTATGCTTGCGGTTAAAATTGCTTTCTTCCTTGACCTTGCTCAAAATCCCTCGCCGGAAACGCGTGGGATACGATTCTGAAAATCAACGTTATCTTTTGAAAAGGTTTTCCTGCCGGTATGGTGCCATTGACTGTCCGATCCCATTACTCCCTCATGTGGGGAACATCCTCCGTCAGGCGGCTGTGCCGGGCGGCGCGGCGCATGGGCTACACGCGCCTGGCCCTGACGGATACGGACAACCTTTACGGACTGTGGCCGTTTCTGGCGGCCTGCCGGCGTGAAGGCATGACGCCCATCGTGGGGGCCGAGGTCACTGATCCGGAGGGCCGCGGCCGGGCGGTTTGCCTGGTGGCCAATGCTGCCGGCTACGGAAACCTCTGCCGCCTGCTGACGGCCCGTCACATGGCGGGTGCCTTCCGTTTGGCGACGGCCCTGCCCGACCGGGCGGAGGGCCTGGTGGTCCTGACCGGGACGCCCGATCTGCTCGAACGCTGGCATGCCGCCGGTGTTCGGGTGGCGGCGGCCCTGCCCCGGCGACCGCTGCCCGCGGCCCATCCCTTGCGGCAGATTGCCCGCCGCAACCGTCTCCCGGTGGTGGCGACGCCGGGCAGTTTTTTTCTGGACCCGGGTGAGCATGCCACGCATCGTCTTTTGCGGGCCATCGATCGGAAAACAGCCCTGGATCGCCTTGCGGTACAAGACGTGGCACCGGCCGACGCCTGGCTGGCCCCGCCCGCCCGTTATCGCCAGCGGTTTGCCGCCTGCCCCGAGGCGGTTGCGGCGACGCATGCCCTGGCGGAAGAACTGACGTTTACCGGTCCGGCATTCGGCCTGGTGATGCCACCCTGGCCAACGGAGGACGGTCAAAAGATCCCGCCGGATGCCGCTTTGCGAAAATCAGCTTACCGCGGTGCCCGGCGCCGCTACGGACGCGAATTGCCGGAAACCGTGGTGGATCGGCTGGAACACGAACTGCAAGTGATCGCCCACATGGGGTTTTCCACTTATTTTCTTGTGGTGCGGGATATCGTTCGTCCCAGTTCACGCACGTGCGGGCGGGGGTCGGGTGCCGCCTCGTTGGTGGCCTACTGCCTGGGCATTACCAACGTCTGCCCGATCAAGCACAATCTCTATTTCGAGCGCTTCCTGAATCCCGGTCGAACCGATCCGCCCGACATCGATGTGGATTTTGCCTGGGACGAACGCGATGCCGTGCAGCAGGCCGTGCTGGCAACCTACGGGGAGCACGCGGCCATGGTGTGCACCCATATCCGGTTTCAGCCCCGCATGGCGGTGCGGGAAACAGCCCGGGTCTACGGATTGACCGAAGGGGAGATCGGCCGTGTCACCCGCCGTCTGCCCTGGTACTGGCGGACGGACGGTCCGCCCGAGGCCCTTTTGGCGGCGGTCCGCCAGCGGCCGGAAGCGCGGTCGCTGACGTTTCCGGCACCCTGGCCGGAAATCCTGTCCCACGCCGAACGGATTGTGGGCATTCCCCGTCATCTGTCCGTTCACTCGGGCGGGGTCGTCATCACCCCGGCCCCGGTGGACCACTATGTTCCGGTGCAGCGGGCCGCCAAGGGGGTGCCCATCATCCAGTGGGAAAAGGATGCCACGGAAGACGCCGGCCTGGTCAAGATCGATCTTTTGGGCAACCGCAGCCTGGGCGTGATCCGGGATGCCCTGGCCAACGTCCGGACGTCCGGCGGCCAACTCGACGAACAGCGCTGGGAACCGGAAGAAGATTTCGCCACCCAGGAAGCCGTGGCCCAGGGCAAAACCATGGGCTGTTTCTACATCGAAAGCCCGGCCATGCGGCTGCTTCAGAAAAAAGCCGGCGTCGGGGATTTCGCGCATCTTGTGATCCACAGCAGCATCATCCGCCCGGCGGCCAATGAATTCATCCAGGAATATATCCGTCGCCTCCACGGCGGCGCCTGGGATCCGATTCATCCTTTGCTGACCGATGTGCTGGCGGAAACGTTCGGGATCATGGTCTACCAGGAGGATGTGTCCCGGGCGGCGGTTGCCCTGGCCGGGTTTTCCCATGCCGAGGCGGATCGCCTGCGCAAGGTGATGTCCAAAAAGGACCGCGAATGTCATCTGAAGGATTTCCGTGCGCAGTTTTTGGCCGGGGCCCGGGCCAACGGCATCGCCGTCCCGACCATCGAAGCCGTGTGGGATATGATGATGAGCTTCAGCGGCTATTCGTTTTGCAAACCCCACAGTGCTTCTTATGCCCGGGTGTCTTTCCAGGCCGCCTACCTCAAGGTGCACCATCCTGCTGAATTCATGGCGGCGGTCATCAGCAACCAGGGCGGCTACTACGCCACCTTCGCGTATGTATCCGAGGCGCGGCGCATGGGGCTGCGGGTGTTGCCGCCCGATATGACCGATAGTCGGCAGCGATGGACCGGTCGGGGGGCCACCGTGCGTGTGGGCCTGCAGGCCGTCAAAGGGCTGGGGTCCGCTACCGCCGCCCGCATCGTTGCGGCCCGCCGCCGGCAGCCATTCCGTGATGCGACGGATTTTTTGAACCGAGTTCGACCGGACGAGACAGAGGCCCAGGCCCTGATTCGTTGTGGCGCCCTGGACGCCCTGGCGGGGTCGGGCGGTCGGGCGGGGTTGATGTGGACGCTGGCCTGCTGGCAGCGGCGCTGTGACCGACCGCCGGTGCACGACACGCTGTTCGAGGCGCCGACAGAAAAGCCCCCGCCCGGATTGCCGGAGGAGGATGCCTTGGAGCGGCTGCGGCGTGAATTTACCGTCCTGGGGTTTTTGTGCGATCGTCACCCCATCCGTCTTTACGCCGGCCTGCTGCAATCCCGGAAAACGGTCAAGGCGCAAGATCTGGGCCTCTGGCTGGGGCGGCGAGTGCGTTTCGGGGGCTGGTTTATCGCCGGCAAAGTGGTGCACACCAAGCAGGGTGACCCCATGGAGTTTTTAACCTTTGAAGATGAAACCGACACGATTGAAACCACCTTTTTCCCGGCGATCTATCACCGTTTTTGCCACATGTTGGATTGGGGGCGGCCCTATCTGTTGACCGGCCGCGTGGAGACGGACTGGGGGGCGGTTACTCTGACCGTAGACCATATCGCCCCGTTGCCGCCGCTCCGCTCCCTGACGGAAGCGCGGGAGGAGGTATTGCACCGGGAATCGGAAATGGTTAAGCTGATCTCTCAGGCGGGCGACGGCGGCAGACCCGGGCGCGGGCTGGCGGCTTCCCGTTGATCCGCGATGACGACAGGAGGGGGAGAACCGATGCGAAAACAACGATGGACAGCCGTATGGGCGTTATCGACCGTCCTGCTGGCGTTACTGGGGGCGTGTGCGACACCGATCACCCACCCGGTAAAAATGGGCTACAGCGGCCATTCAGGTCTTGCGGTCGAACAGCCGGTGGCGGTGGGAATTCAGGCCTTTCGCGACCAGCGCACCGAAGGCGATCGCTATGTGATCGGCTACCGCCAGATAGGGCGCGGGGAGCGTGAGCGGTATGTCGCCAGTCCGGACGACATGGCCCGTTCGGTGACCCGTATGGCCGGCGAGCTCATTCGTCAAAAGGGCGGCACGCCGGATGTTTTGAAGGGCTGGGACTATTCGCCGGAGCAGATGCTGGCCCTGTCGGATGCCTTCGATGTCTTTGTCGGGGGCGACATCCAGCAGCTACGGTGTGATGCCGAAAAACGGCTGATGCACACCCGCATGGTGATGGAACTGGAGATGGTGGTGTATGTGGGCAAGGTCCGGGAGGGCATCGTGCACCGGCGTCCGGTGCGTATGCGCAGCGAGCGTGTTGCGGCCACCTTCGGGCCCCGCGAGCTGGAGCGGTTTTTGAATGACATGGTGTCCGAGGCCCTGGAAACAGGCTGTCGGGACATTCCCTGAGAGCGGCCGGCAAGACCGCGCCGCCCTCAGAGGATGGTTTTCAGGCAACGGTTGACCTGGGCGAAAAGCGTCGTTGGCAATGCCAGCAGGTGGATACCGGCGGTCTGGCCTTCCAGAAACTCGGCAATGGGAAACTTTGTCCCGTCCAGCCGCATGAAATGGCCGCCGGCCGCTTCCAAAATAACCCGCACGGCGGCCAGATCCTGGTAGGATTCATTTGCGATGAGGGCGGCCTCCGCACACCCCGTGGCGACATAACAGATATGGGCGGAGGTGCACCCGAGGTTGAGCTGCTTGCCGGGGAATCCATTTTCGTAGTGCTGGTGAAAGCGCGAATAGGTCAGCAGGACGCTTTCATCGTTGATGCTCTCCTGGGGGGAGACCTGAATGGTCTGTGTTCCCCGGAAGGCCTTCTGCCCCGCCACGGCATGGAATAAATCCCCGGTGGCCGGCATGAAAAAGGCGCCGAGCACCGGCCATTTGTTGTCCAGCAGTGCGATGGACATCCCCCAGACCGGGATGCCGGCCATAAAATTGGACATGCCGTCCAGGGGATCGAAAATCCATACATAGCGCTTGGCATCGTGGGTGTAGGCTTCATCCGGATTTTGACCGTCGAAGCAATGGTGGTCGGGGAATCGTGCCTGGAGCGCTTTCTGGAAAAGCCGGTTCAACTGCAGTTCGGTCCGCGTAATGAGGGTTTCGTCAAATTTGACCTGGGGCGCACCGTGGCCGTAGAATTCGAGCGCTTCCTCCCCGGCTTTCTTGATAAAGTCAATGGCGAACGACTGCAGATCTTCGATGGGCACGTAGTCCTTGTCCAAGCGTTTCCTCCCCGGTTGATGGTCGGCAGGTTGTCTATTGCAGAGCTTCACCATAGTATATTGCCGGTCTGTGATCAAGCACGATAGACGGGCGCTGTTTGACCGTGGTGGCCGGGATCTCGTTTGACATCAACCAATTCAGCTTTAGCTTGACCTTTCCAATAAACTGGTTGATAGTACCCAATTTTGCAACTCGATCGATAATCAATCGGAGGATAAACGGATGGCTTACGAGACCCGCGAGCAAGTACTTGAGCGCGTGATGCAAATGACAAAACCCAAGTGCCCCCATTGTGATCAAGAAATGAGCCTGTGGGAGGTGCCGCCCATCAATTTCAGCGATGGGCTGGGTTGGGGCGAGCCTTTTCTTTTCGTCTGTTTCAACGAGGAATGCCCCGCCTATGTGAATGGCTGGAAGCACTTGGAAGAAAATTATGCCCATCGCGCCTCCTACCGCTGCATGAATTACCCGGGCACCACGGTTTTTGAGTTTATGCCGGTCTTCAGCCCGCACGGCGGCACCGGGCAGATGATCGACGATCAGGTGATCGCCCAGCAGGAGGCGCTCAAAGAGGCCACCAAGAAAGGGTTCAACATTTTAGCGACCTGCTTCGTGGAAAAGGACGGCCCCGCCATTCTGAGGCTTTTGCTGGATCCGGCCGAGCCCGCCCGGGTACGTATGAAGGCCGCGGAAATGTTGGGTGACGTGGGTGAGCTCGAGGTCATCGAGCCGTTGCGTAGTTTTAAGGTGGGCAACGATCTCATCCAGAAAAAAGTCGATGAAAGTGTCACCAAAATCCATGCGCGCTTTTATACCCGGGAGTGCCCGTTTTGTGCGGAAATCATCAAACAGCGGGCGAAGACCTGCAAGCATTGCGGTAAAGAGGTGGCGGGCGTTTAAGCAACGCCCATGGCCTGACATCCATATGGCTGGATAGCGGTGCATGCAACCGATTCGGAAATCGTGTTATTTTCCGGGTCGGTTTTTTTTGGTCTTGTCGGTGGGGCGGATGATATTGATATTATCCTGATCGTAGGTTCGAAAGATCAGTTTCTCGCGCTCGACGCGTTCCTTTGGGTAAGGGGCGGAGGGCGCGTCGGCAAGTTGCCGGGCCGCCTCCTGCGGCGACGGCAGCGCGGCCAGACCATGGGCCACGGCTTGGCCTGTGGCCGTCTCCAGAACGATGGCGTCCCGGCCGTCTGAAACGACACACCAAGGGATCGGGGTGGCGTCGAAAATACGGGCGGCGGCCAGGATTTCTCTTTCGCGCGACCCCAATGATCCGGCACAGCATTTAAATGCCATACAGGGCGCCAACGGCTCGCCGGCTTTCACGATCAAATCGATCTTGGCATGATAGGGCGTGTCGGCGATCATGACATGGATCGGGGCGTCCACCCACAGGGCATCGCGGGCATAGCCCTTTTCTTCCACCAGGAACCGGAGCACGGCCTGCCGGTGGCTTTCTGCGCCCACATCGGGAATACGGTTGCCGGTGAGATAGTCCGTCATGGTCGGCGGGGTCGAAGACGTTGTCATGCGATCCTCTGCGGGAAGTCAAATTAATCGATCGGCGCATCCTGATGGATTTGCCGCTGGTTCCAGTCATCCAGGGCACCTGTGCGGATACGGGGAGCGTCGGACCAGAGGCCTTCCAGATCGTAAAAACGGCGCACGTCATCATAGAATACATGGATAACGACGTCGCCATAATCCATCAACACCCAATGGCCCTCCTGCAAGCCTTCGACACTAAGAGGGGGCACCCCCTTTTTCTTCAGATCGGTTCGGATATAGTCGGCGATGGCCGTGACCTGGCGGTTGGAGCGGCCGCTGCAGATGATAAAGGTATCGGCCAGAGACGTCAGGCCGCTCACGTCCAGGACAACGATGTCCAAGGCTTTTTTTCCCAGAACGGCCGTCACAAATAGATTCAGCCGGGGGTCTTTGGTGTCGCTCATCGGTAGAGTCCTTTGGCGGCGATGTATTCCCTGACGGACTCGGGAACGAGAAAGTCGATGGCCTGGTTTTGACGGATCTGATCCCGAACGCGGGTTGATGAAATATCCATCGCCGTCACATTGTACGTAAAAATAGGCTGTTTTTCACAATGCGTAAAGCAGGGACCGTCCATGGAACATTCATAGCCCTGCAGCGCGCCTTCCGACAGCAACGCCGAAACGGCATTGTTGGCGGACGGCTGAATGCGCCCCCGGTGGTCGGGACGATTCATGACGATCAGAGGGACGATGTGGAGCAGATCCTGATAGGCTTTCCAGGTTTCGATTTCAAGAAAAGCATCCAGGCCCATGATCAGATAGAGCCAGGCATCCTCCGGCAGATATTTGCGAAAGGCACATACGGTGTCGATGGTAAAGGACGGCCCCTGTCGTTTGAGTTCTATATCGGAGACGCGCAGCCCCGCATGGCCCGCAATGGCGCGCTTCACCATTGCCATCCGATCGGCGGCGGACGCCAGATTGGCGTGATCCTTGTGGGGTGGTGACGCCGCCGGAATAAGATACAGGGCATCGAGCCCAAATCCCTCGCGAAGCTCGACAGCGGCACGCAGATGTCCGAGATGAATCGGATTGAAGGTTCCTCCGAAAATGCCAATTTTTTTGGCCATGTCGTTCCATCTTCCGAACCAACCGCCGGGCCGTTCAAAACTTTCCTGCGGTCAGTTGGCAGTCGTTTCGGTCAATACCAGATTGTCGCGGTGGATGACCTCGTCATAGGGCTTTTCACCCAGGCAGTCCGTGATCTGGGCTGATTTAAGCCCTTTGATTTTACGGATGTCGCTGGCCGCGTAGTTCACTAAACCGTTGCCGAGAACCGCGCCTTCGCTGTTCATAAATTGAACGGGGTCGCCCACGCTGAACTCCCCGATGACGCGAACGATGCCGCTTGGCAGCAAGCTTTTTCCGCGGCCTTGGATCGCACGCACAGCGCCCTCATCAATGATAATGGCGCCTTTGGGCTTCAAAGAGAAGGCCAACCAGCATTTTCGGCTGGAGAGGCGCTCGGTGCGGGGCACGAAAAAGGTGCCCGACGGGGACCCGCGGAACAAGCGGCGCAGAATATCGGGCTGGGTGCCGTTGGCGATGACCATGGGAATACCGGCCGCGGTGACCTTGCGGGCGGCTTTGATTTTGGTCAGCATGCCGCCGGTCCCCAATGCTCCGGGGATTTCTCCGGCATAGCGTTCGATGTCTTTGCCGATCGTGTCGATTTCCGGCAGCAGCTGGGCGTCGGCAAAGACGCGGGGGTCCTTGTTATAGAGCCCGTCAATGTCCGTCAGGTTGATCAACAGGTCCGCATCCATGAGCAACGCAATCACGGCCGCCAGATTGTCATTGTCGCCGAACTTGATTTCCTCCACCATCACGGTGTCGTTCTCGTTGACTATGGGAACGACACCCCACTCCAACAAGGTGTTGAGGGTGTTGCGGGCGTTCAGATACCGCTTGCGGTTGGTCATGTCCTCGGCGGTGAGAAGGATTTGGGCAACTTTGCGGTCATCCCGGTCGAAAGCATTTTCGTAAGCCAGGATGAGTCCGGCCTGACCCACGGCGGCCACGGCCTGCCGGGCCGGTATGGCGCTGGGGCGCTCGGGCAGCTGGAGTTTGCGCATCCCGGCGGCCATGGCGCCGGAGGAAACCAGGATAACTTGTCGGCCGGCGCTCATCAGGTGGCCGATTTCATGACTGATCGACGCGATCACCGGGAGATTCAGACCTTGATCCAGTGTGAGAACATTGCTGCCGACTTTCACCACGACACGGCGGGCCTGGGAAAATTGATGGCGGGTGTTCATCATCCTATTCATCGTCCAAAAGCTGCGTAAGTTTTGATTTCAGCGTTTCCAGGCCGTCACCCGTCTGGGCGGATATCGATAAAATATCCATATCGGGCAGCGCTTTACGGAAACCCTCGGCTTTCTGGTCGGCCCCCGGCAGATCCAGTTTATTGAGAACGATCAGTTGGGTTCGATCGCGGAGTGACGGTTTATAGAGGGCCAGTTCACGATTTATCGTGTCCAGAGCCGCCAACGGGCGGTCAGGATCGATCCCGTCCGTGTCGATCAGGTGCACCAGTATGCGGGTCCGTTCGATATGCTTCAGGAATCGGTGACCCAGACCGGCCCCTAGATGCGCACCGTCAATCAAACCGGGGATGTCAGCAACGACAAAGGGTTCGGCCCAGTCGGTCCGTACAACGCCCAGATGGGGGTTCAGCGTGGTAAACGGATAGCTGGCCGTTTTAGGGCGGGCGGCCGAAATGGCCCCCACGAGTGTCGATTTGCCGGCGTTCGGCAACCCGATGATGCCTACATCGGCGAGCAGTTTGAGCTCCAGTTTGACCTTGAGGGTGATGCCGGATTCGCCCGGTTGGGCATACCGCGGGGCGCGGTTGGTGGATGATTTGAACCGGGTATTGCCAAGCCCGCCTCGGCCCCCCCGGGCAATGACATACCGTTCGTCCGGCGCGGCTATGTCCTTGATCAGCGTGCCGTCATCGGCATTCAGAATGAGAGTGCCCGGCGGGATTTCAATAATGAGGTCGGCGCCATTGCGTCCGGTCTTCTGAGCCCCTTGACCGTGGCCGCCGTTGGCGGCCTTGAACTGGCGTTTGAATTGAAATTGTTGCAGGGTGCGTTTGCGGTGAGTTGTTACAAGAACGACATCGCCGCCCTTGCCGCCGTCACCACCATCCGGTCCGCCCCGGGGTATGAATTTTTCACGCCGGAAGCTCAGACATCCGCGTCCGCCGTCCCCGGACTGAACGGTAATGGTTGCTTCATCAATGAATTTCACTCGTTATAAACGCTGACTTTTTTCTTGGCGCGTCCCAGACGTTCGTAGGATACAACGCCGTCGACTTTGGCAAAAAGGGTATAGTCTTTGCCCATGCCCACATTGTCACCGGGATGAATGCGGGTGCCCAACTGGCGCACCAGAATATTGCCGGCCAGAACTTTTTCACCGCCAAAGCACTTGATACCGCGCCGCTGGGCGTTGCTGTCGCGACCGTTTTTGGAACTACCACCTGCTTTTTTATGTGCCATGATGCATACTCCTCACGCCTGAACCGGCATGTTGCCGTTCTAATTGATCGTAATGCTGTCGACTTTGACCGCCGTGTACTGCTGGCGATGTCCCTGCTTGCGGCGATATCGTTTACGACGTTTATACTTGAAGACGAGAATTTTTTTGGCTTGTCCCTGCTCGACAACGGTGCCTTTCACGGCCACGTTGTCAAGGCGAGGGGTGCCGACCTGTACATTTTCGCCGTCGGCCACCATCAATACATCGTCAAACGTAATTTCGCCGCCAACGTCGCCGGGGAGTTTTTCGACTCTGAAGGTTTCGCCTTCCTGGACTTTATATTGTTTACCACCTGATTTGACCACCGCGTACATGCCGCGCCTCCTTTAACGATGCGAGCCGATTCGCGGCTCACTCTACGCTTGGGCTCCTTGTGATTCGGCTTCGTTCAGCCGGGAGCTTGGTTAGCTATCTCAAAATCAGGGAATATTACTTTATCCGCGCGACTTGTCAAGCAAAAAGTGCAGTAATGGGCTTTAACGCGTATGGTCCCCGATGATACGACGGTCAGCATCGCGGCGTTGACATTCATCGTGCATAAAGCCTACAACCCCAGGCAAATAGAAGGCGGGAGCCTCGAACCATCAATACGAAAAGGGATGTTGTATGCATCGCCATAAACCATCTGCGGCATTACCATGGTCGCCCGAATCCGGATATCGCCAGAACGACGCCATGGATCTGATTGCCGAAGAACCGCTCTCGATTCGCGTTCAGGGGCGACCTTACGTGGTCGTCATGCGGACCCCGGGAGACGAATTGGCTCACGCGGCAGGTCTCTGTCTGGCGGAAGGGCTTGTCCATGATCAGGCCGATATCGCCCAACTGGCGTTTTGCGACGGAGACGACACCAACACCGTTACGGTAACCCTCCAGGAGAACTGTGCCCGCCGCCTGGCACAAAAGGGAGACCGCCGGGCCTATATCAGTCAGACAGGTTGCGGCTTGTGCGGCAAAGAGCTCATTCAGGATCTTTACACCGAAATTCGACCGATCGCCGATCAAAGGGCGGTCCCGATAGCCGCGGCATGGACAGCACTGTCCGGCCTCCATCACCATCAACCGTTGCGGGCGCAGACCCGGGCGGCCCACGCGGCCGCGCTTCATGATCGGGAGGGCCGCCTTCTGGCCGTGGCCGAAGACGTGGGGCGCCACAATGCCTTGGACAAGGTCATCGGGCGGTTGTTTCTGGATAAGCAATTATCCGAGGCGGCCATGGTGGTGCTCTCCTCGCGCATCAGCTATGAACTTGTCCAGAAGGCGGCCTGCGCTCGTATTCCCATTATGGTGGCCGTTTCCCGGCCGACGGCGCTGGCCGTGGCCCTGGCGGAGAGCTTGAACATGACCTTGGCGACCCGGCGACCCGGGGACGGTTTCTGGGTCTATACCGGGGCGAATCGATTTCAGACGGATTAGCTGGCCGACGCCTTATATCCGGCGGCCACAAATCCGCTGGATACCGGCGAACAAAAAACGGCGCCTTTCCTTCAAGCGGGAAAGGCGCCGTTTTTTTACTGTCGTATCGGGGTATTAGGCGCGGACTTCCTCCTTAACACCGATGGTGATTTTATAAAAGATGGTCAGGACCAGGGCGCCGACGGCATAGACGCCGATGGTGATCATGACCTCGGGAAACGTCGGTAGGTACTCGTTGACTTCGTGCAGCGGGTTGGGCACGAAGCCGGCCGAGATCAGGCCGAGACCCTTGTCGATCCAGGCACCGATAAACAGCATGACGCAGGCCACCGCCAACACACCTTCGTTTTGACGGGTGATGGGCGGGATCAGCAAGATCAGGGCCAGCACCATCAGGGCCATCGATGACCACATCCAGGGCACCAGCACCCCGTGTCCATGAATGCCCACGAACAGGTATTTGATATGGTCCATGTGTCCCGGAATACCGCTGTAAAACGCCACAAAAAGCTCACAACCGAAGAAAAACAGGTTGGCGATAAGGGCGTAGGTGATGATTTTGGCCAGGGTCTGGATTTGTTCGCGACCGGGATCGAAATTGGACACTTTGCGAATAATGAGGGCCAGGAGGACCAGCAGCGCCGGCCCTGCGGCAAAAGCCGATGCCAGAAAGCGCGGCGCCAGGATGGCCGTCAACCAGAAGTGACGTCCGGGCAGACCGCAGTACAGAAAGGCTGTCACGGTATGGATGCTGATGGCGAAGGGAATGGAAAGATAGATCAGCGGTTTCACCCAGGCGGGATAATGGGTCCCGTTGCGTTCCGCCTGCAGCACGTTCCAGCCGACGATCAGATTAAGAAACAGGTAACCGTTGAGGACGAGCATGTCATAGAACAGCATCGAGCGGGGCGAGGGGTGCAGAATGACGTTCAAGACCCGCATGGGCTGCCCCAGGTCCACTACCACGCTCAGCATACAGACGATCAGCGAGGCAATCGCCAGAAATTCCCCCAGCACGGTGATGCGCCCGAAGGCCTTATAATCGTGCAGGTAACAGGGCAGCACCACCATTACACCACCGGCGGCCACACCCACCATGTAGGTCAGCTGGGCGATATAAAAGCCCCAGGAAACGTCCCGGCTGAGGCCTGTGATGCCGAGACCGAATTTGAGCTGCCACAGATAAAACCCGAATCCCACCCCGATCAGGCCCAGCAGGATAGCGATCCATCCGTAGTATTTCTTGTCTCCTTTTATCGCATATTCAAGCATAGCCACCTCATATGATGTAGTAGACCGCAGGGCCGGTCCCGAGGGAAACCTTGCGGCGAATGGTGTAATGTTCTCTCAGCACCTCTCGGATCTCCGAGTGGGGGTCTTCCAGATCACCGAAAACCATGGCCCCTTCGGACGCCTCGACACAGGCCGGAGGCTGACCGACCGCCAGGCGCTCCGCACAGAAGTTGCATTTTTCAACAACGCCCTTGGTGCGGGTGGGAAAGGCCAGGTTGGTTTTCTCGATGAAGGGCCGCGGGTCGCGCAAGTTAAAGCTGCGCGAGCCATAGGGGCAGGCCGCCATACAGAAGCGGCAGCCGATGCAGCGGTGAAAATCCATGAGCACGATGCCGTCGGGCCGTTTGAAGGTCGCCTGGGTGGGGCAGGCCTGAACGCAGGGGGGCTCTTCACAGTGGTTGCAGAGCACCAGGAAGGGACGCTCCTCGACGTCTTCACTCAGGTATTGGGGACGCAGGTCCGTGAAAGCGTTGTGATAATGGGTTTCCCAGATCCACTTGATCTCATGGCGGGTGGCCACTTTTTGGCCGACTTTTGCGGCGGAGATGTTGGGGACGTTATGGGTCGAATGACACGCTTCGATGATATGTTCGACCTTCTCATGGTCCAGTTTGGTGGTGTCAATCACGAGACCCCATTGTTTGGCGGTAAGGGCGTCATCCCCTTTGCGCATATGCGGCGCTGCACCATGGCCGCCGGAAGCGGCGACGGCATCGATCACCGGCGCGGTACCCATCCCCAGGGCGGCGATACCGGCAATTTTCAGAAATCGTCTTCTGCTGTCTTCCATCACTTGGTCTCCTTCGGATTATCGATGTGGCAATCCCAGCAGTAAGGTTCAATGGAGGCATACTGATGGCAACGGTCACAGAATTCGGCTTTGTTGGAATGGCAATCCAGGCAGGTATTGGACAGGCTCATGTTGAATTCCTTGCCTTCGGCATTGACATAGATCCGTTCCGCTTTCCGCACCACTGTGTCGCGCCATTCATCCAGGAGCTGCATGTGGTTGGCTTTCATGAACGCCGTATCCCGCACGCACACTTTAGCCGCCTGGGCTTTGGCGGTCAGGACCAGCTCAGGAGCCGGTGTTTTTTCAACAAACATATTGAACCAGAACGGAAACGTCGCCACAACGAAAAATATGATGATTCCCGCGATGATTTTGCCTTTATCATTCATCAGCCTCTTCCTCCATTCCCGGCAGGGGCTCCCCGCGCAGATCGGTCTCTCGCTTTTTCTCGCCCGGCAGGATCAGCGCGTTACCCACTAATTCGTGAACGCCGGTGACATCGGCGCCGGTCTCCCAGTAGTTCATCAGGTCGGGCAAGGCCGCACGGTCGATGGCGCACACGCAGGCCAGCATATTGACGTCGAATTTATCGGCCATGTATTTTACGGCATTGGCGCGCGGCAGGCCGCCGCACATCCGCAGCTCCATGTCTTCACCGGCATTCAACCCCGAACCACTGCCGCAGCAGAAGGTGTTTTCACGGATGGTGTTGGCCGGCATCTCATAGAAATGGTTGGCCACATTGTTGATGACATAGCGCGGTTCTTCCAGCAGCCCCATCCCGCGGGCCGGGTTGCAGGAATCGTGGAAGGTGATTTTCAGGTTATCGTTGCGGCGGGGGTCCAGGTCCAGCTTGCCGTGCTTGATCAAATCGGCTGTGAATTCCGTAATGTGAACCATTTTGGTAGAGGCCGCATTTTCGAAGGTGGTGCCGGTAATGGGATTGACCGGCACTTCCAGATGATCAGCCGGGCCGTTCATGGTGTCCATGTACTGATGGATCACCCGCCACATATGGCCGCACTCACCGCCCAAAATCCACTTGACCCCTAAACGCTTGGCTTCGGCATACATCTTGGCATTCAGCCGCTTCATGGTTTCATGGGAGGTGAAAAAGCCGAAGTTGCCGCCTTCCGAGGCGTAGGTGCTCCAGGTGACATCCAGCCCGTACTTGTCTTTGAGGAACTGGAACAGCATCAGGTATCCCATGCAGGTGTAAGTGCCCGGGTCGGCAAACACGTCGCCGGAGGGGGTGATAAAGAGAATATCCGCCCCTTTTTTGTTGTAGTTGGGCGTACAGTTGACCCCGGTAATTTCTTCGATGTCCTCCACGAAGAATTCCAGCATGTCCTTGAAGGCGTGGGGCTGAATTCCAAGATGGTTGCCGGTCTGGTAGCAGTTGGACACCGGCGTGGCGATCCAGTCGATGTTAAGGCCCAGGAGGTTCAGCAGTTCCCGGCCCATGATGGTGATTTCGGCCGTATCGATGCCGTAGGGGCAGAACACCGAGCAGCGCCGGCATTCCGAGCACTGGAAGAAATAGTACCACCACTCTTTGAGCACCTCCAGGGTCATCGGTCGGGCGCCGGCCAGGCGGCCCAGGATTTTACCGGCCTTGGTAAAGTCGTTGCGATAGACCGAGCGCAGGAGTTCCGCCCGTAGAACCGGCATGTTTTTGGGGTCGCCGGTGCCGATGAAATAATGGCATTTGTCGGCGCAGGCCCCGCAACGGACGCAGATGTCCATGAACACTTTGAAGGAGCGGAATTTTTCCAGCCTCTCCTTGAGTCCATTGTGCAGGATTTCCTGCCAGTTGTCCGGCAGCAGCCAGTCCTCCTCAAGCGGATTCCACTTGCGCACGTTGGGTGCGCTCAGCGTCTCCATGCTTTTGGGGTTGGCCGAGTAGCAGTACATTCCCGGGCGAATGTCCACGGGAATGTCCATCCAATCTTTCCCTTTGGGCGGCCGATGATCTATGTGCGAAAATAGCTCATCGCTTTTGGGCAGGTCACTCATCGTGTATTACTCCTTTTTATCCACAGGCAGTCCAGCCTCGATCATTTTTTCCCTGAAATCATCTTCATACTCTTCATAAGTATGGACATTTACCGGGTAGTTCCATGGGTTCACGTGGCGAACAGCGCGGGTGTTATTGGCCATGTTGCGCGTCGGGCTGAGGAAAATACCGCCCATGTGCATCAGCTTGCTCCAGGGGAAATAGACCAGCAGCACGCTGACAAAAAACACGTGGATATAGAAGATGCTGCCGATCCCCTGCATCTTCGCCAGAGACGGCAGGTTGAAAGACACCAGGCCGTAAGTGAGCTCCTTGGCAGCGGTGACATCGATTTTTGCAAAGTAGCGCATGAAGATGCCGGTGAATACGATGCCGAAAATCAGGAACAGCGGGAAAAAGTCCGATGCCAGCGATATCATCCGGATGTTGGGCAGGTAGACCCGCCGGACGAAAAGAAACAGGACCGTACCCAGCAGCGCGAAACTCGACATGGAAATGACCGGCTGTCCGATCTGGACAAAGGTGTCAATTTTTTCCAGAATTTCAAAAGGAAGGGGTAGTGGTTCCAGAAAAAAACGGGCGTGGCGCAAAATGACAACGAAGAAGGTGTAATGGAAGGCCAGGGCAAAGAGCCACAGCCACAGTTCGATGTCGTAGCTGATGCGTCCGTCCGGGTTGACCCGCATGCGCGTATTGCGGAAGAGAGACCGAAAGGTCACCACTTCGAAAAACATCCGGGCCACCACGCCTCCCGTGGTGAACGGGCTGTCAATGGCATTGAATTTGATCCATGGCAATGATTTGGCCTGGCCGGCCGTCGTGGGAATTTGGAACGGTACCGTGGAGCGCGCCCAATCCATCATGCGGAGGAAAAAGCCGACCAAAAAGACCACCACCGCGATGTAGGGCAAGATCACGCCGAACAGCACCTGAAGGCCGAGGAGGTCACATCCTACCCAGGCAATCAGCGCCAGAACCAAAACGGCTAGAAAGGAATAGAAATACTTAACATTCATTGACCTTTACCTCACTTTGGGGCTTCCGGAGCGGCTTATTCGGGCACCGCCTTCCGGGAACCGATATTAAAATTAAAGAAGGTTATGACATTAAGATACCCCGGCATCCGGCTTGATGTCAGGATTAGCCCGCACCAGCCCGGCACGTGCAAAAGCGCGGTATATTTTGCTCTGCTCTTCGGTTGCCTTAATGGCGTAGATTTTTTCGCGGCAACGCACAAATATATCAAAGGCGATCAACAGCAGCCGGTCGATACGCGCTTCAAATTGCAGCAGCTGTGATTGCATATCCGCATCCTGCAGGTTGCTTTTAAGCGTGTCGCGGATAATTTTTTTAAGGTCGAGGATGAAGGCGGTGGCTTGAGATGGGGTAAACATGGTCTGGACCGCGCGAATGCGTATCAGGGCGTCCAGTTGCTGGGCCAGGTGGTCCGGGGCGGCGTTTTCAAGGAGGGCGTCCAACACAGCCTCGAGGGTTCGACGGGATGTCCCGCCGACCGGATTGGTGAATGTGTCTTTGTTGGTTTTCAGGAAACGGGTGGTATCGGGCGGATAGGTGCCGGCCAGGATGGCAAACCAGTCATTCGCGATCTGCCGTTTATGTTTGGTTATGCGTTGTTCCAGCCTCATCTGACGGGATGGCTCGGTTTCAAGGGGCCATCCCCTCGAAAACGGCTTGGCTACTCCTTTCATTGCATTCGGTATTCAATGCGGGCTTCGGGTAGAAAAGGCCCGATTTGAATCAAAATTCTATAGTCAAGTTGAGATTTTCTGTCAAGGAGATTTGGAGCGATCTCGATAGGTTAGTTTTGGTCGTCCTAAATTCGTATTGCCTTCCGAAAGGGTGTTGCCCGGAGGCCTGCCGCAACGGTCGAGAGCCCCATCCAGACGGACTTTGCCAATGGTATTGACACGTGATGCAGTTGAAATGTCAACCAATTGCACAAGCGGCGCAAATCAACCGGGCAACCGCACTGTGCCTGATGTGGTGAAGGGGGTAAACGGTAATAAATTTAGCACTTTAGAAAAATTCGTGACAGCCATGTAAAAAAAGGGGGCATGGCATGATACATGCTGGTGCAATTGGTGTCCGGCAGGTATTTAGCATTGGCGATTGCATTTCATTCAACGGCGATTAGGCGTTCCCCCAGGTGCTTGCCCAAAAAACATACCATATAATGAAGGAGGGTACCTATGGGTCGCTATGCCCGAGAAAAGCAAACCGTCGGCTATCCCTATGCCAGCGAGGAAGAGGATATCATCGTGTCCACCACCCCTCAGCTTGAGGGGTATGCCGTGGAGCGGTATATTGGTGTTGTGTCCGGCGACGTCGTGTTCAGCGCCAGCTTTACCCGAGTCGAACAGAATTTTGCAAGAGACCGGGCCATGGCCGTGCACAGTATGGTGCGCAAAGCCAGGGAAATCGGCGCCAACGCGGTCATCGGGCTGAGTTTTAACTGCGGTTCTTTCCATCGACAGGGAACCAAAAAAGAACTCTGCTCGATTTCGGCTTATGGAACGGCGGTCAAAATAAGAACGAAGTGAGATCCCGGATTGAAGCATCATATCGCCGAGGCAGCCTTAAGCTTCTGTTCCTGACGCGACATTGGTTGCCGACCGCTGAGCGACCAACGTGTTGCTTTCTGATGGGCCGTCGCGGTCATCAGGCCGGTCGCCGATAGCCGGCTTGCCAGTCTTTGCGGCTGTTTTGCCGACAATCGGTCAGGGCCTTGTAGAAAGCGCCGACGGCCAGCTCAGCGCAGTGAAAGTGGTCGGCCGGCAGGGTTTGCAGATAGTCCGCCACCATTTCAGGCGTGATTTTCCAGGCGGTTTCCAGGTCGTGGCCTTGAACGATTTCGGCCACGGCGTTGGCGCAGGCGTTGGTGTGCAGGCATCCATCCAGTTCATAGGCGATTTCCTGAACCGCGCCATCCCGAACGACCACGAACATGGTAATGCTGTCCCGGCAGGCACCTACATTATGGCCTATGCCGGAGGGGTGCGCAGGGCGTTTTTGCCGGTCGGTGCGGAAGGCCATTTCCAGAAATACCAGGGCGTGTTCCTGCCAAAAATCCTCGTTCGTGTTTTTCGTTTCATCCATATCGTTTTCCGGACATCATTTCGCTTCTAAAGAATTGCCGCTGATGAAACCCTTTCACGGGCCGGCACCGTAGATAAAATCGTGTCCGCTGTCAATGGGTGCCGACGCCTTTATGCTGTTTGGGCCTTCACGACAACCAACGTTTTATCGTCTTCAGGAATGGTTACCTGCATTCGTGCAATCGTCCCGTGCGGCCTGCACGATGGTTTCAGCCGTTGCTTGCCACACATTTCCCACTGAGCATGGCGTACTTCCCAGATGAGAGGCCTCGCGTCGCCCTGAAATAGCGATAAAATGGCTGGCACTCCGGTGTTGCAACGTCATAAAAAGCGCCGCCCGGTGATCTGGCCCTGGTCATTTAACAGGGGGCGTCGATGTCGCTGACGATCTCGATATCCAGGGCAGATTGTGGGTCGGATACCGCTCCCTGACGCCATCGGCATGATGTGTCAAGCACGCCGGCCCCTTTTGTTGTGAGACCGTAAAAGGTCGGCGAAACCTCGCAGACTCAGGACGTAGGTGTACAGCTCTTGGTAGGTTATATCTCCCAGATAGATGGCCATGTGTTTGGCGCCGATCTTGTCGCCGTAATGCCTGAGCATATGATTGCTGATGGTGGGGCAGCCATACAGGATACGGGCCAGGATATCGGCCCTTAGGACCTCTAGTTCGATTTCCCGCTTGAGCATGCGGTTGTAATGGGCCAAAGGCTGCCGGTGTTTCAGGTGGCGTTTCAGGGCAAGGGTTGCGATGTGGGCGCTTTTGAGGGCGTAATAAATTCCCTCGCCGGTCACAGGATCCACCAGTCCTGTCCCATCGCCCACGATGAGGCCGCGGCTATCGGCATAGCGGTTGCGGCGGTGGGGGCGGCAGGGGATCGGATGCAGCCGCATCGATCGGCTATCGGCTGCCCGGGACAGGCCGTTGTTTTCAAGATAGCGCGAAAAATAAGGGTTTAACTGTTTCGCCGGGCGGCGGCGGGCTAAAATGCCGGCTGAAAGGTGGTTTTTTTTGGGAAAAAGCCAGGCATAGCCTCCCGGAATGACGCCGAAGTCAAAATGAATAGATCCGGCAAAACGGTCGTGGGTCGCGGGTGGCACGGTCAATTCGGCTTCAAGGGCCGGCATGAGGCGATAGTGGATCGGCAGATTCAGTGCCCGCGCGACCCGGCTGTGGGCGCCGTCGGCACCGACGATGACACGGGCCTTGAAAGATCCGTTGGTTGTTTGGAGCGTCAGCTTGCCGGGCTGTCCCGAAAGGGACAGGAAGCGCGTTTGGTCTCGAAGATCGGCGCCTGCGGCGACGGCTTGTTGCGCAAGAAGGTGGTCCAGGCGGTCCCGCATGACCAGATGCACAGCCGGGAGGTGCCGTGTTTGGGTAAAAGCGGTTTGGTAATTCACCCGCAACCGGGTGGTATGGGCCTGGTCCTCGATAACCTCCTGGATATCGAAAGGAATGAGCTTCAACGCTCTTTGGGTGAGACCACCGCCACAGGTTTTATAGCGCGGCAGCTGTTTCTTTTCCAGGAGAAGCACGGCCCATCCGTTGGTGGCCAAGGCATGGGCCAGCAGGCTTCCAGAGGGCCCGGTGCCGACAATGGCGACATCGTAAAGGGTGTGATTGCGGTTGGCCAATTGGCGGTTTCGATCGCTTCAATGCGGAATGGGGTTCACGTGCCGGCAGGGTCCGGCCCCGCCATGTTAACGATATGACGATGATGCCGAATCTGATATTTTTCGTCAAGTTGTCAGCGGCCTGAAGGCAACAAGCGGCCGCGTCATGTTCCATCATGCGGTTTTAAATTGGACAGCCAAAATTTGGTTTCGTTTTGGGTCTATCGAATACCCCATAAGGAGGATGGTGACCGATGATATCGGTTTTCCGGCGGCCATATGAAGGCACCCATACGATAAAACGGCATGACGTGGACATCGCGTCTATCCGTCGACCCGTTTCTACTGCACGGTATGAATCATTTCTTTCTTATGGGATCGGCCTGTCCCGGCCGTGTCAATGAAAAGCGTGAAGAGATAAACGGCGAAAGCCAGGGCCAGAACGATGCCGGCCGTTTTCAGCATCGCTTTTGGGCGGAAAAAAATCAGGAGCAGAAGGGCCACTGCCAGTGCAATTGCCACGATCGTGTGGCCGTAGTAGAAGCTGGTGAGCCGCGTTAAAAGATTTTCGAAGTCAATAAGCATCGCTTGAACTCTAATACAATTCTGCCACAAGGCACAAATTTACGACCTTCTTAAGACGATAGCACGATCCACGGCAAGCTGCAAAATGCAATCCATTTCGCTTTTTGCCCAATGGTTTGCCCTGCTTTATGGGCAATTCCACGATATAGTGTAATAATACAAAGGGATAGACAATCCTAATGTGTTCCCTCAACCACGCCCGTGATCATCAGGAAAGCCCGATTCCCAGTTCCTTGGTTTTGGTCAGCAGGGTGTTGCGATGAATGCCCAGTCGGCGGGCCGCTTCGGTTTTGTTGCCTTGGGCTGCTTTCAGTACGCTCAGAATATATTTTTTCTCAAAGGCCTGGGTCGCTTCGCGCAGGGGGGCCTGCTGGCCGTTTTTAGAGGCGATGGCTGCTAACGGGGGCAGATTGCCGAGTCGGATGGTGCGTTCCGGGTTGACGGTGCAGATGCGTTCGACCAGATTTTCCAGTTCCCGGACATTGCCGGGCCAGTGATAGGCTGTCAGGTGCTCGATCGCGGCCGGCGTCAGCTGTTTGGCGGTCTTTCCTTTCCGCTTGGCATGCATCTGCAGGAAGTGTTCGAGCAGGAGGGGGATGTCATCCCGGCGGTCGCGCAGAGGGGGGAGCGTGAGGGGCAGAACGTGAAGCCGGTAATAGAGATCCTGCCGGAAGCGGTTATCGGCAACGAGCTTCAGCAAATCCTGATTGGAAGAGGCGATAATGCGGATGTCCGCATTAATGGTGCGGTGGGTGCCAATGCGTTCGAACTCCTTCTGTTGAATAACGCGCAGCAGTTTGGCCTGCATTTTGATGGAGAGCGAATCGATATCGTCAAGAAAGACGGTGCCGGTGTTGGCGATTTCAAGTTTCCCGGGGCAATCCATCGAGGCGCCTGTAAAAGCGCCCCGGCGATGACCGAAAAGTTCGCTTTCCATCAGGGTTGCCGGTATGGCGGCGCAATTGATCACGACGAAGGGCTTCTTGGCGCGACCGCTTTTATTGTGGATCGCACGTGCAACCAGCTCCTTGCCTGTACCGCTTTCTCCCTGGATCAGAACGGTGCCATCACTGGGCGCAACCGTCGCGATCAATTGAAAGACTTTTTTCATTTCAAGGTTGCGCCCCACCATGGTTTCAAAGGGGCAGCAATGATCGATTTCATGCTTTAAAAGAAAAATTTCTTTCTGCATGTCTTTCTTTTTCAGCGTACGGGCGACAATGGCCTGAACATTTTCCACATCAAACGGTTTGACCAGGTAGTCATGCGCACCGTTTTTAATGGCATCAATGCCGGAGCGAAGATCTTTGAGGGCGGTGATCATGATGATGTCAACGTGCGGGTCGATGGCCTTGAATTCTTGGATTAATAGGCGGCCGTCGGTATCCGGCAGCAGGATATCGAGGAGGATGAGATCGATGGATTGCGATTCAAAGCAGCGAAGGGCCTCGGCCCCCGTTTTGGCGATATAGAGATCGTACTGTTCCTGTAAAACCATTCGGAGAGATTCGCGGATACCTTTTTCATCGTCGACAATCAGGATCGAACAGCTGTGCCCGTCGGTCATGGTGTAAATGACTCCATTACTACCTCTCCATTTGTTATTATTGAAAATTGCCGGCGAAGGGATTGCACCATATTTTGAGCATTTCGTCAAATCAGCGCGCTGACCACAATGCACAGAAAAATGTACAGGCATGCACAAGTTTCAGTGCATTGCAGCGGGGATGCGGTGCCCCGCGTGAACGCCACATTTCAAGCCATGCGATGGCCTTGCAGGAACGACGCTATTTGATACGATAGTGCACAGGCGTTTGGATCCTTCGATAGGACGAACACTGCTTCCGACCCGGTTTAAGGCAATTGGTTTTCAAAATAGCACTGTTCAAGGATGGGAGCCCTATTTTTGATGCCCCAAGTTCGTCAACGTGACTTTACGGATGAGGCTGTTCGAAACGCGGTTGACCACATGCTTCGCCTTCAGCAATCCTATGCGACGTTGCCTGCTGCCGGTGTTGAAGAGAGGATCCGAGCGTTAGCAGCCCTCTGCATGACGTTGGATTCGGTCGATGACGTGCTCATCCATCGGGTGGACTGGCCGATGGGATCCGCTGGTCTTGATTCATTCACGGCGGGGACGGATTGTTTTTCCGAACGGCGCAATGGTTTAAACCCCCGGGGCGACTCTCTGGAGGAAAAAGCGGTTTTCAGCCGGTTCCTGGCGCAGGCTCCGTGTGTTGAGGAGGTCATGGCCGCACCGCTCATTTCCGACATGCAGGATCGCATGGCGGCGATGTATTGTGTCGCCTTAACGATCCCCGGCCGGGTCATTGGCATTTTATGTGCCGGGACGCTCAATCCGGACGGTTTTCAGGCCGGAATCCTTTTGGCGCTGGATCTCCTGGCCCCCCAGTTGGCGCTACTGATCGAGAATGCGCGGCTCAGCCGGCCGTCCGAGGATCGGGCTGCGGTCAGCCAAAACGCGGCTGATCCAATCCCCCGGGATTCGCGGTCGGCCCCTTTGGAGAATCTGCTGGCGCGCCTGGCCCATGACCTTAAAAATCCCCTGACGGCGATATCAACGTTTATGCAGCTGTTTCCGACCCGCTGGAACGACGATCACTTCCGCTCGACCTTCTATCCGGTGGCCTTTGAAGAAACCGAGCGACTGCTTTGCTTGGTCCATGACATGCTCGATCGGGGAAAAAACCAAGCGGCCCGGCTGATGCCCGTTGACATGCAGGACCTGGTGGGAAACCTGGTGGGATTGCTGGCGCCCCTGGCTGAGCAGCGGCAATTGACGCTTTCAACCCAGTTTGCCCGGGCCTCCGCGGTCATTCGGGTTGACGAAGGCAAAATCAAGGAAGCCATCCACAATATCCTGACCAATGCCATGGAGGCCACACCGGAGGCTGGCCGCATCGATATCCGGCTGGGTGGTCTCGTGCTACCGGGCGGCCGACCGGCCATCCGGCTTGAAATTCAAGACAGCGGCCCGGGAGTTGACGAGGCCCTAAAGACCGAAATATTTGATCCTTACATGTCAACGAAGGATGCCCGGCATTTGTCCGGCGGAACCGGGCTGGGTCTGTACATTGCCCGACGCAACGTCCAAGCCCAAGGGGGAATGATCGAGGTCGAAAACGCGGATGCCGGCGGGGCGCTTTTCAGAGTGATTCTGCCGGTGGAAAGGCGGCGGCGTTAGAATGCCACGACACATCCACAACGCCGTTGACGCTCGACGGTTGTCCAGTGTATGGCATAAATAAGCAAACCATCGCGATATGCCTATGACCAATAAACTGACCATCGCTTTCACCCGTCGGGAGGCCGAATTATACCGGTCCCACGGCCTGCTGGAAGAGGCGCGGCAGCTGTACCGCCAGGTGATGGACGAAGCCGGTACCCTGGGCCCCAGTCTGGCGACGTCACTGCAGGAAAAAATTCGCGCGCTCGAAGGTGAGCTGGCGGAGCTGGACGTCGACCTGACCGATGTGGTTTCGGAGCGGGAGTTGTGCATCCTGCGGGAGGGGTGGGGCGACGCCCAGAGTCCTTCCGACATCCATACCTGTGCCGCCGCGCTAGGCAGTATCGGCCTGTATGAGGCCGCCATCGAAGAATACCGCCGCTTGATTCGCCTGCAACAGCCGCTGGTGGATTACATCCGTGGCCTCACGGAGTGCTTGCTATCGGTGTACACCCCGGAAACCATCGAGGCTGAGATTGATGCCATCATCGCGCACGATCAACCGGAGGACGCCCACCCCAACATCCTGAGAATCGCCTTTGCCATGGAACTGGCCCAACGGGGGGTGGACCGCCCCGCCCTCTCGTTGTACGAAGCGGCACACCGGATTCGACCCTTGCCGGATAGAATCCAAGCCCATGTCAAGGCGCTCAAAAATCGCTTGGATGCCCATCCCGAAAAGGATCAGACGGATCCGGCCGCTGCCCGGGCCACGAATCCGGCCTACCAGCTCAAGGTTCGTCTCGCCAACCGCCTCGCCCGCCTGCGGGGGTTGATGCGCCGCCTGCGCAAATCCTGATCTCAGATCGCCATTCCCGCTTTGAAGCCGCTGTGCATCGCCTCGAATGCCGTTGCCACCTGATCGGCATCGCCGGCCGTGGTGCAGGGAATGCCAAGCCGCTCTAAAGATTCCGAAAGCGGATGATGGGATTGGGATCCAACGCCCAACACCACGGTATCCGCCGGGATGTCCTGCCGGCCCCCGTCCGCGGTTTCCACGGTAACTCCCTGCGGGGTAATTTCCAGCACCCGGGTAGCGGTCAAAGTTTGCACATTAGTGCGTTGCAGGTCTTGGAGCAGGGTCCAGCGGGTGGTTTTTCCCAGGCCCTGCCCGATACGATCGATCATTTCGACCACCACCACCTCTTTGGTGCCGTTGACGGCCAAAGCATAAAGCTCGTCCACGGGTTCCGCTTTATTGACCATCAGAAATTTAAGTGTTTCCCCGGACAGGGTGCCTTTTTCAGCCAGAAACAGGGCGGTTTCAACCCCGACGGCGCCGCCCCCGACGATAACGCACCGTCGCCCCGTCCGAACCCGGTTGCACAAAACATCCCAGGCCTGGACCACATGGGCGCCTTCGATGCCCGGGATGGGAGGCGTAATGGGCCGTGCCCCGGTGGCCACAATGACGTGGTCGGGCGGGTTGGCTTCCAGCAATGCCTCATCCACTACCATGTTCAGATGGACCTCCACAGGGCTAAGGGCCACCTGTATGGCCAGATCCCGGGCCAGCGTTGCGAATTCATTGCGGCCTGGCGGGGCCGCCGCCAGATAGAGCTGCCCGCCGAGTTCTGCGGAGGCTTCGTAGAGATGAACGCTGTGACCCCGTTCGGCGGCGGTCAGGGCCGCGCGCATGCCGGCTGCACCGCCGCCCACCACCATGATGCGCTTGGGGGTGTCCGTCTTCCTTATGGCGGTGCATTCGGCCTCATGGCCAGCCTTGGGGTTGCACAGGCATTCCACACTCTTGAGTTTGAACAGGTTGTCAAAGCAGCCCTGGGCACAGGCCACACAATGGACGATTTCCTTTTCGCGGTTGAGGCGGGTCTTTTCAGGCAGGTAGGGGTCGGCAATGAGGCTGCGTCCCATGGCCACCATGTCGCACATGTCGTCCAGGATCAGTTCCCGGGCGGTCGCGGGATCATTGACGCGATGGCCGTAGATGACGGGGATGGAGACCTGTTTTTTGATGGCACGGGCCAGGTAGGCAAAGGCACCCCGCGGGACCGCCGTCGTAATCTGGGGCACCCGGGCCTCGTGCCACCCCACGTTGATGCTCAAAGCGTCCACGTGTCCTTCTTCCTGCAAGGCGCGGGCATAGGTTTGCAGTTCTCTACGATCCTGCCCGTCCACCATGAAATCGTTGCCGTTCATCCGGACGATCACCGGAAAGTCTTGTCCCACTTTACGTCGAATGGCCTGCATGACCTCCAGGCCGAACCGCATACGGTTCGGCAGATCACCGCCATAGTCATCCTCCCGCTGGTTGGTCAGGGGCGATAAAAATTCGCTGATCAGGTAGCCGGTACCGCTGAGAATTTCAACGGCGTCGAATCCGGCGGCCTGAACACGGCCGGCCGCCTGGGCAAAAGCGTCGACAATGGTATGGATTTCGTCGATGGTAAGGGCATGCGGGGTCTCTTTGGTCATGCGTGAGGCGATGGCCGAGGGCGCCACAGGCTGCTGCCCGTTCAGGAAAAAGGAGAAATTATAACGTCCGGCGTGGTTGAGCTGGGCGGCGGCACAGGCACCGTTTTCTTTGATGGCATTGGCAAGACGGGTCAGGCCGGGAATGAATTCGTCCCTGTGCGCCCCAATGTTGGTCGTGTTGCCGGAAAGGTCGTCGACGGTCGCATAGCCGACACAGATGAGGCCGGCGCCGCCGCGGGCTCGTTCGGCATAAAAGTTTATCAGAGGGTCGGTCACCTCGAAATCCACGGCCATGCCCATGTGCATGGCGGGCATATAAATTCTGTTTTTAACCTTCAGCTGATTGATAGCGATCGGGTCAAAGATGGGATCCTTCATCGATTCCTCCCCTTGGGTTTTTGCGATGGCCCCGTCGCGCCGCGGTGGCGCGTTTCACGGCAACGAACTTAAGCATATGCTTAAGTTGCTGAAACCGCAACCTTTATATGGTTCAAGGGGGGGCGTTGTGGTTTGGGCTTCCATGCCTCAGGGCAACGTGGTATCGATGGCGCGTTGGCCTATACCGCCCCAAAAAAAACGGTTATTCGACATGCGAATAACCGTTAAGGAGGAAAACTTATACTGAAGGTTAGGTTAGGTTGGTATTAGGGATAAGCAAACGGTATGCCAGTTTTCTAGTAATTTTTATGGATTGATTTATTTACAATAAATTCAGGTGTATAATAATAGATCTCGTTTTTTTATCATCATCTTTAATGACCGGCTTAGCGCCAAGGGCCCCTAAAAATTCAAAAATTTTAACCGACACCCGCACATAAATTCTTAACCATTTGAAACTATTGTTAAATTCAACTGACCGGTAAAGTTCAAAATTTTGAACCCTTTGGTCGATATATGATAAAAAAGGTACAACAATTTGAAATTATAGGATAATAATTTGGATGGCGATTTGGATTATCGCATCATTCTCGACGTTAACACCATCATCATAATGGATGTCCATGAACGGGGCTATTCGTAAAGACCGTATGTATCGCTATCTGCTTGTGTTGACCGTGGCGTCCGCTATCGGTTTGCAAGGCTGGCGAACATTGTTCAATAATTTTGCGGTGGAAGTCGCAGGACTGGACGGCCATCAGGTGGGTATCATCCAGTCCGTGAGGGAGATTCCGGGTTTCTTGGCCCTTCTGGTCGTGTATGTGCTGCTGGTGATGCGTGAACATCGCCTGTCCGCCCTATCGATCGTTTGCCTGGCGATAGGGGTGGGGCTCACGGGCCTGATGCCGAGCATGGCCGGGCTGGTGGTGACGACCCTCATCATGAGCTTTGGTTTTCACTATTACGAAACCACCAACCAATCCCTGACACTCCAGTATTTTGACCAGGCCACAGCACCAATTGTTTTCGGGCGCCAGCGCAGCTATGCGGCGGCCACCAATATTGTGGTTGGGCTGGCCATATACGGCATGGCTTCTGTGTTATCGTATGCGGCCATGTACCTCGCAATGGGGATTGTGCTCTGCGGGATGGGGCTCTGGGGGTTTGCCCAGAATCCGGTTCGAGAAAACTTGCCGGTACAGCGCAAACGAATGGTCCTGCGACGGCGGTATGGGCTGTTTTATCTGTTGACCTTTCTGGCCGGCGCCCGCCGACAGATTTTTATCGCCTTTGCCGTTTTCCTGATGGTGAAACGGTTTGGATTTACCGTTCAGGAAATCACATTGCTATTCGTCGTCAATAACGGCGTCAATTATTACCTGAGCCCTCTGGTCGGCAGGGCCATTGTCAGGTTCGGGGAGCGCCGCGTCCTGTCCCTCGAATATGGCAGCATGGTCCTCATCTTCCTGGCGTACGC
The DNA here is from genome assembly GCA_014237395.1 of Desulfobacteraceae bacterium. Taxonomy (GTDB): domain Bacteria; phylum Desulfobacterota; class Desulfobacteria; order Desulfobacterales; family UBA5852; genus JABZFP01. Next base: position 338,878 of record JABZFP010000041.1, read on the forward strand.
GCTGGTGCAGGCCAAATGGATAGTGGCCGTGCTGTACATCCTGGATCATATCTTTTTTAACTTTGCCATCGCCATTCGAACCTATTTTCAGAAGGTCGCCGACCCCCGCGATATTGCCCCCAGCATGGCCGTCGGGTTTACCATCAACCATATTGCGGCCGTGGCGCTGCCCGCGGTCGGCGGTCTGCTGTGGATGGTGGACTACCGGATTCCCTTTGTAGGCGGTGCTTTCCTGGCGTTGCTGTCCCTGCTTGCCGTGCAGTTCATTCGAGTGCCGGCCAGTGCGTGACCATCGTTGCTTCCCATTAAAAAATGCCGTCGATGACCTGGTTGCAGTAAGCGCAGTGATTGCCGTCGATGAGGTTGGTCCGGCTGCGGTACTGGAAGCGGTTGATGACGATGTTGCCGCAATCGGGACACAGCGTGTTTTCACCACCGCTGCCTGGAACGTTGCCCATGTAGACATAGCGTAGCCCGGCCGCCATGCCAATGTCACGGGCCATGGCCAGGGTTTTCACCGGGGTGGCGGTTCGATCCATCATGCGGTAGGTCGGGTGAAAGCGGCTGATATGCCAGGGGGTTTCCGGCCCCAGGTCATTCACCAGGAAGTCGGCGATCGCTTGCAGCTCCTCCGGCGAATCGTTGAGGCCGGGAATCAGAAGGGTCGTCACCTCCACCAGCATGCCCCCCTTTTTCATTCGGATAAGGGTGTCTTTGACCGGCGCCAGCCGGGCCCCGCAGACGTCGCGATAGAACGCTTTGGAAAACGACTTCAAGTCGACATTGGCTGCATCCAGAACGGGCAGGAGCATATCCAGCGCTTTCGCGCTCATATAGCCGTTGGTGACGAAGATATTGCGCAGGCCGGCGGTATGGGCCTGGCGGGCAACATCCAGGGCAAATTCAAAAAAAACAGTCGGTTCGGTATAGGTATAGGCGATGCTTGCACAGGCTTTGGCGCGGGCGTCGGCCACAACGGCTTCCGGTGTGACCGGACGGCCAACGATGGCGCCCTGGTGGTCCGAGGGCATCTGGGCAATATCCGCATTCTGGCAGAAGCGGCAGCTAAAGTTGCATCCCACAGTAGCGATCGAGTAGGCGCGGCTGTCCGGCAGCAGGTGAAAGAGGGGTTTTTTTTCAATGGGATCCACATGCTGGGCGATCAGTCGGCCATAGACAAGTGATACCAGCTGGCCGTCGCGATTTTCACGCACCTGACAGAGACCCCGTTGGCCGGGCAAAATTTTACATCGATGGGCGCATAGTTCACAGCGAACAGCCCTATTTTCGAGGGGGCGATAGAGCAGGGCTTCCATGGTTTTCGATCCTTATCGATATTAGCGCCACAGCGGCAGGCTCGGCAGGGGGTGGGTGGCTTTCTTGGCCTCGTAGCGCAGGGTTAAGGGCCGGGTGCGGAAGCGCGGCACCAGCGAAACCACGACCCCGGCAAAGGTGCCGAACGGGCATCGCTGGATGAGCCGCGAGCGCTCCAGACGTGAGAGCAGACCATTGGGTGTGGCCGGCAACTGGCACACGGTTCGCCAGGACATGGGGGTCTCACCCAGATGGGTAACAAACATCTGCTTGATTTCCCAGACACTGAAAAAGCGTGCTTTGTTAAAAATGGTCGGGGAAAACATCCCTTTCACGCGCCGTTGTATGCCTTTGAGGGCATATCGGTTCAAAACACCTAAAAAGACCCGGTCTTTCGCAACCCGGCAGGCTTCCTCGATCGCTTTGAGTGGGTCCTTAACAAACTCGAGGGTGGTGATAAGGATGGCATAATTAAACGAATTGTCGCCGAAGGGGAGGTCTTCGGCAAATTCGCGATAGAAGTCGACCCGGTCTTTGATCTGGCCAATAGCCATATCCAGCATGTAGGGGGAGGGGTCTATACCGGTCACCTGAAGACCAAAATCGAGGAAAGGCTTCAGACTCGCGCCGCTGCCACAGCCGATATCCAGCAGGGTTTCGCCGGGGAGTGGATTGAGCATGTCGAGCATCAGGCGGCTTTCGAGCTCGGCCGCAAAATGGCGGTTCGGGCTGTTCAGCCACCGTTGATAGTCTTTCGCATCATTGAAATCGAAAACATGCCCCATGATGGAAACTCTAGTAAGTCTCGGGGAAAGATCAAGGGCTGTTGACCAATGCGTGGGTCCGGCGGAGCGGTTGCCGAGCATGGGCTTGGGATCATGACCGCACCGTTAAACAGATTGGCGTTTCCCTTTATTCAGCGGCGTGGGTCGCCGTTTTATTCCGGGGTGCTTTCGCCGCCGTATCCGATGCGGGCTTGTCTCCCGAGGGCGTGGCTCCGGCATTCGAGTCCGCCGCTCCTGCTTTGTGGGCGGAACTTTTTTTCTTGCGCCGCCAACGGCGCCGGCTCTTTTTGGCCGGTGCGGCCGCTTCCGTGGTCATATCCGCGGCGGGCGTTTCCTGGTCGTCAGCGACCGCCTGCATGTCTTTGCTCGGTGCAAAACCGAAAAAGGACCCCGGGAAATAATTGGGCGGCCGATTTTTAATTTTTTCAAGTTGTCGGCTGGCCGCTGTTTGGCGTGGTCCGCGTCCAGCGGCCTGAGCAGCACGTGGGCCGCGCTCCGTAGCTTTGTTATTGCGGGGATGCGTTGGCTTGCGGGCGGGTTGTTTGGATCTTGATCGACGGGATGATTTAACCGGTCCGGCTTTGTCTTTGGCCAACCAGTCATCTTCGGGCCAGACAACCGGCAGTTTATATCCCAGCATTTCCTCCAGCGGCTCGAGATGGAAGACATAGTTTTCACAGGCCAGGGAAATGGCTTTGCCGGTTTTGCCGGCCCGGGCGGTGCGTCCGATCCGGTGCACATAGCTTTCGGAGTCCTGGGGCAGGTCGTAATTGAAAACATGCGAGATGTCTTCGACGTGGATGCCGCGCGATGCCACGTCGGTGGCAACCAGAATTTTGAGTTGGTCGTTTTTGAACTGTTCCATCAGTTTAAAGCGTTTGGGCTGGGGCAGATCGCCGGTGATACCTTCGGCCGGGAAGCCGTTGCCTTTCAACTTTTCCGCCAGCCATTCCACACCGGACTTGGTGTTGGCAAAGACCAGCACGCGGTGCCAGTCTTCCCGTTGGAGCAGACCCAACAGCAAAGACAGTTTGCTCTCCAACCCGACATGGATCAACGACTGATCGATGCGCTCGACCGTCACTTCTTCAGGCGTGACCGAGATGAATTCCGGCAGGTTCATGTACTCGTACGTCAGTTCCAGAACCCGGTGGGAAAGGGTAGCGGAAAACAGCATGGACTGGCGTTTGTCGTAATGCGGGAGTTTGCGCAGGATAAACTGCATGTCTTTGGCGAAACCCAGGTCAAGCAGACGGTCGGCCTCGTCAATGACCACGATTTTGATGCCGGTGGTTTTGAAAATGCCCTGTTTAAAATAGTCGATGATGCGGCCGGGCGTGCAGATAACGATGTCTACGCCCTTTTTCAGGATACCGGCCTGTTTTTGATAATCCACACCGCCGACGATTTGGACACAGCTGAGACCGGTATGGGCCCCCAGCAAGAGCGCTTCTTCATGAATCTGAAAAGCGAGTTCACGGGTGGGCGCCACAATCAGGGCCGAAGGGATGCCGGGTTGGCGATCGGTCAGCTTGAGCAGGCGGGTGAAGATCGTGACCAGAAAGGCGCCTGTTTTACCCGTACCGGTTTGCGCCTGCCCGGCGATATCTTTTCCTTCCAGGGCCGCCGGCAGGACTTGGGCCTGAATGGGGGTGCAACGGTCGAACTGCGCGTCCTTAAGACCGGCCAGCAGGCTCTCCGGCAAATCGAAACTGTCAAAGGTTGTTTTGGTCAGAAAAGTGGGTTTGTCGGCGCGCTCCGATGGCATCGGCGCGTCGGGTGTTTCGGTCATAATGTCCTCATTGGCTGCGGGGCTTTCGCCCACGATTGATTTTTCATCTGAATTTAGGGGATTATACCCCCTTTTCAAGAATATGCAAGCAATTGCACGTGCCGCCTTGCGGATGGTGTCCATTGAAAAACCCTTGGTTATCGGTCATTCACCATGGTGTGCACGGCCTGCCAAATCATCGGAAGGCCGGTGTCCTAATTGTCAATCCCGTCGAGCGCGCCGTCCCATGTCGCGACCCTGTCTTCAGGGCGGAAGCAGGGTTGCCGCGGTTTGCCGGTCACGCATTGCCTGATCCCCGGTCCGGCCGCGCCAAACCTATTGATTTTTCGCAACGTTCGATGGATAAACCCAATTTAGGGCGGGTTGCTGACAAATGCAAGCCATACAGGATACTTAGGCCGCGAGGGTTTTTACCGAAAGGCGTTCGAAACCGTCTTGAACCACGCGTAAAACTTCGATGCCCGGGCATGAAGGCGCTGCCGCGCATACGCGAGTGGGTTGAGGTGCCATGAAAAATTTTTTCAAAGTGGTTGATATTGAGGATGTCTGGGACCGACGGAGCGCTTTTCCGGTGGTGGATCAAGAAACGCTGCCGTTGGCTTCCACCGTCGGGCGTATCCTATCGGAGGCGGTCATTGCCGACCTGGACATACCGGGATTTGCCCGTTCCACCATGGACGGCTATGCCTTGCAGGGCGCCACCACCTTTGGTGCCACCGAAAGCAACCCCGGCTATTTGACCGTGGTGGGATCGGTGGCCATGGGAGAAAGACCGGATTTGCGCGTGGGGCCGGGGGAGGCCGTGCGCATCGCGACCGGGGGAATGCTGCCTCCCGGGGCGGATGCCGTTATGATGATCGAGCATACCGAGGTCCTTGATGACACCACGATCGAAATCTACAAGAGCGTTGCCCCGGGGCAGCACGTCGTGGCGCAGGGAGAAGATATTGCGCGCGGGAATGCCCTGCTGGCCGGCGGTCAACCGGTGCGCCCCCAGGAAGCCGGCCTGCTGGCCGCCCTGGGATGTGAAACGGTGCGTGTTTTTCGCAAACCCCGGATCGGCATCATTTCCACCGGTGATGAAGTGGTGCCCGTGACGGCCGTGCCGGGTCCCGGGCAGATCCGGGACGTGAATTCAACTACCCTGACCGCCATGACGACCGCCGCAGGGGGCCAACCCAATGTTTACGGCATTGTGCAGGACAGCCTGGCACTTCTGAAAAACACCTGCACCCGCGCCTTGGCGGAAAACGATATGGTCCTCGTATCCGGCGGCAGTTCGGTGGGAATGCGAGATTTTACCATCGAAGCCTTTGAAGCCCAGGAGGATGCCCACATCATGGTTCACGGGGTATCCATCAGCCCGGGTAAACCGACGATTCTGGCCCGGTCCGGCACCAAACCCATGTGGGGCATTCCCGGCCATGTGACGTCCGCCATGGTGGTGTTCCATGTGCTGGTACAGCCCTTTATCGCACATCTCGGCGGTCTGGACGATCGATTCCGACGGGTATTTACGATACCCTGCCGGCTGACCCGCAACCTCCCGTCCGCCCAGGGACGGGTGGATTTTGTGCGGGTCCGTGTCATGCCTCGCGATGGCGTGCTTTATGCCGAACCTGTGCTGGGGAAATCCGGCCTGATCCACACGATGGTCAAAGCGGATGGCCTGGTTCGCATTGCGGCTCCGGTCGAAGGGCTCGACAAAGGCGATGCGGTTGCGGTGGAACTTTTTTGAACCATAAACTTTGGTGCCCGATGGTTGCTGTCGCGGCGTGGTAATGCAGGAGCATAGTGGAATGACCCATCAACGGAACATCTATCTCAAAATGACGTCTCTCGAAAACGCCCGGGAGCTCATGTTCGCACGTTTTGCGGCACCGTCACCTCCCGCCACTGAAACGGTTCCGGTGACGGACGCCGTGGGACGGGTTCTGGCGGCGCCGGTGTTCGCCCGCTTGTCGTCGCCTAATTTCCACTCCGCGGCCATGGATGGCATCGCGGTTCAGGCCGAGCAGACCTTCGGTACCAGCGAGACCAGCCCCCGACAGCTCCAGATCGGGCAAGACGCTTTTTACGTCAATACCGGCCACGTTTTGCCCGCCAATACCAACGCCGTCATCATGATCGAACAGGTCAACGCGCGCGGTGAGGATCTGGTGGAAATCGAGGCGCCGGCCTTTCCCTGGCAGCATGTCCGCCGCATGGGAGAAGACATTGTCGCCACGGAACTCCTGTTTCCCCGCCGCCATGTGGTGACACCCTATTGTGTCGGTGCGCTCATATCAGGTGGGATTTTCGAGGTCACGGTGCACGCGCGGCCCCGCGTTCTGATCATTCCCACCGGATCCGAGCTGGTGGACTGGCGGACAGCGGCCGTCGACGATTTACGGCCGGGCCAGGTTCTGGAATCCAATTCGTTCGTGCTGGGCCAGCTGGTGGAAGCGGCCGGCGGCGCCTTCGAGCGTTACGGCATCATCATCGACGATCCCGATACGATTCGGCAGGCCGTCGATCAGGCGGTCCGGGGCGACTTCGACATGGTCCTCACGATCGGCGGGTCTTCGGCCGGCTCCGAGGATTATGCCAAGCGCGTGGTTTCCGAGCTGGGCGAGATTTTGGTGCACGGCGTCACCATCATGCCCGGCAAACCCCTGCTCGTGGGGGATGTGGGCGGCAAACCCGTTTTCGGCATCCCCGGTTATCCTGTTTCAGCGATTATCGCTTTCGAGCAGTTCGTGCGGCCCCTGCTGCGCCGCTTCATCGATCAGGCCGATATCCAACCGGAAACCCTCCTGGTCGAAACCGCCCGCAAGATCCCGTCCAAACTGGGCACCGAGGAGTTTCTGCGTGTCAAACTGGGCCGTGTCGGGGATCGTGTTGTTGCCGCCCCCTTGCCGCGCGGGGCGGGATGCATCACCACCATTACCGAAGCCGACGGGATTTTGCGCATCCCCCGCAACGTGGAAGGGTTGCGCGAAGGCGAACAGATGAGGGCCGAGCTGCTCCGTACGGCCGATAGCATCGATAAAACGCTTATGATTGTCGGAAGCCACGACAACAGTCTGGACATTCTGGCGGATGAAATTCGCCGCGGCGCCGCAGACATCACCCTTTCATCGAGCCACGTGGGCAGCATGGGCGGATTGATGGCGATCAAGCGCGGGGTATGCCATCTGGCCGGATCTCACCTGCTCGATACATCCGATGGTTCCTACAACGTCTCGTATATTCGAAAATATTTGCCGAACGAGGACATTCGGCTGGTTCATCTGGTCATGCGCGACCAGGGCCTTATCGTGCCACGGGGAAACCCGAAAAAGATTGGCGGTATTGAGGATCTTGTCAGCGATGACGTTCGGTTCATCAACCGGCAGGGCGGGGCCGGAACGCGTATTCTGCTGGATTTCCGGCTAAAGGAACTGGGGATCGACCCGGCCGCCATCGCGGGATACACCGATGAAGAATTCACGCACATGGCCGTGGCGGTGGCCGTGCTGAGCGGTACGGCCGATGTCGGCCTGGGCATTCAGGCGGCAGCCCGGGCGCTTGATCTCGATTTTATCCCAGTGGTGACGGAGCAATATGACCTGGTGATTCCGGGGCGGTTTTTCAACGAATTCGGCATCCAGGTCCTGCTTGAAACGATCCGTACCGACCGTTTCAAGCAGCGGGTCGAGGCGCTGGGAGGATACCATACCGAAGAGACGGGCAAGATCCTGAGCGTGTGACGTTCAGTTTAAATCTTCTTCCCAAATACCGTCAGGGGTGACCGCGGTATGGGCCGTCACCCGAGGGCCGGTCTCCGGGCAGCGGTAGGCCTGGGCCGCGGCCGCGATGCTGTAGGTATGCATCCACACGACGTGGGTCGCGCCCGCCATGGCGGCCTGCTTCAGCACCCGCTGTTGGACGCCGGTCGTGTCAACATAGTGCTTGATAAACCCGCCGTCTTCCCGTCCCGGATTGGCGGTTTCGGCAAACGTGCCGATGCTGTCACAGGGTGTCATCAGTGCGGCATCAGTTTCCACCACGCCATACAGGCTTGCACAGCCTGTCATTGTCACGAGGGCTGCCGCCAGGGCCAGGACCAAATAACGGGTCATATGGGTATCCTTTCCGATGTTTTGGCAAGGGCATCGCGGCCTATCGCGATGAGAGGCCGGATTTTGAAACCCTCTCGGCTGTCTATCGGCCAATCGGGGCTAAAACTTTAGCGAATTCCGCTATCCATGGAAGGATGGCTCCCTGTGAATATCCTGCGGACGCACAAGCTGACCGATCTCCCCCATCTCAATCTTTATCGTACACATTACGAAGACCGCAACGGAGACCCGAAGGCGTGGGTTTTTACGTCCCGGCAGGATCCACCCCGCCTTGTGTCCGGAAAATGGGACACCCCCGACGCCGTGGTGATCGTCCCCTACCACGTATCCCGCCAGAAACTTGTTGTCATCGAGGAGTTCCGGGTGGTGCTGGGCGGGTATCAGTATGGGTTCCCCGCCGGGTTGATGGATCCCGGCGAGACGATTGCCGCCACCTGCGGTCGTGAACTATTGGAGGAGACGGGGCTGTCCGTGAGCCGCATTCTGCGCCAGAGCCCGCCCGTGTATTCGTCCTCCGGGATTACCGACGAAGCCGTTTCAATGGTGTTTGTGGAATGTGACGGGACACCCTCCAATGCCGCCAATGAGAGCTCCGAGGACATCCGGACCCTGTTTGTGGGGCCGGCGGAGGCCCAGGCCCTGTGTGCGGCCGCCGATCGGCGGATGGATGTCAAGACCTGGGTGGTTTTGTGGTCCTTCGCCCAATCCGGCACGCTTTGATTGGATGCTCTTGTGGTTGACATTGGGGTTGCAGCACCTATTATACGGCCATTGTGATTTTTGTCCCCATTGCTGTTTGGCGACCTGATTCCATCTAACTCAAAATGCGAGGCATATGCGTTTTCTACTCTACAACATTCGATACGGTGCCGGCATCGGCTGGAAAGTCCATTTTCCGGTGCCCTTCGGCGGCTGTCTTAGGCGTACCAGTGACAATTTCCGCCAAATTTCAGATTTCATCAAGGCGGTCAACCCCGACATCACCGGACTCATCGAGGTCGACGGCGGGTCTTTCCGCTCCCATCGCAACAACCAGGCCCGCTTGCTTGCGGAAGAAATTCAGCATCACCATGTGTTCGAAAACAAATATAGTGGGCAGTCCATGGTGCGCAAACTGCCGTTGTTCAACAAACAGGGCAATGCCTTTCTGACCAATCAGGATATCCGCGCGCTGCGCTTTCATTATTTCAACAAGGGGTTCAAGCGGCTGGTGATCGAGGCGGAGCTTGCCGAATTCACGACCTTCATTGTTCATCTCTCCTTGAAGTACCGCCATCGCCAGGACCAATTGCGCGATTTGAATGCGCTGGTGCGGTCGGCGGGAAAACCGGTTATCGTAGCGGGTGATTTTAATGTGTTTCGCGGCGAAAGTGAATTGGCCCATTTCATGGGGGCCACCGGCCTGTTGAATGCCAACGCCGCCGGTGCGCCGTCCCACCCCAGCCGCGCCCCCCGGCGCCAACTTGATTTTATTCTGCACAGCCCGGAAATTGAAGCGCGTCGGTTCGAAGCCCCCCGGGTTGCCTTTTCCGACCATATTCCGCTGGTCTGGGATTTTGAGATTCGTCACCGTGCCGGCTTGGCCCGGGCCGCATAAACGGGCCGGTTTCCCAAGACCGGCGCCGCACTGCAAATGGTATGTGGAGGTTGACCATGGCGCTGCCGAAAAAGCGTTTTAGCCAAATTGTCCGGGTGGGAATCCTCATTGGTTTGGGCGTTATCTGGGCAGGACTGGCCGGCTGTGTGTCCGGCGTGTCGGACTATTCGCGTGCCATGGTGACCTACCAAGGCACATTCCCGGAGCTGCAGGGTGCGCCGGATCAGCAGCGCGGGCAGGTGGTCATGCTGGGTGGGCGGATCGTGGAAACATCGCCGTCAGCGACGGGAACCGAAATCATGGTGCTTCAACTGCCCCTGGCCGGCCGGGACAAACCGGCCCTGGATCAGCCTTCCCAGGGGCGCTTTCTCATCGCTTCGCCGGAATTTCTCGATCCGGCGGTTTACCCGAAATTGGCGCTCATTACCGTGGTTGGCGAAGTCACTGGTCAGGTGGAGCGTCCCGTCGGTGATTACCCTTACACCCTGCCGGTGCTGCGGCCCATCGAGATCAAGCAGTGGTCGACCAGTGATTGGGGGGGCGGTGGACCGGCCGTACACCTGGGGGTGGGGACCGGCAGTCATGGCGGCGGCGGGGCTGGCTTCGGCCTCTCGTTCTAATGCCGTTTACGGAAAGATTCAGGCTTTTCCGAAACCGTTGTTGATGCGTTCCTTGAGCGCTTTGCCTACTTTGAAATTCGGCAGCCGTTTGGGCTCCACCGACACGGCCTCACCGGTTTTCGGGTTGCGGCCGACATAGCCCTCGTATTCCTTGACCTTGAATGTCCCGAATCCCCGGATATCCACGCGATCGTCCATTGCCAGTGATTCTGTCATGCTCTCGAAGATGACGTTTAAGATTTCCTTGGCCTTTTTCTGGGAGAGGCCCTCTTCCGCGGCCAGCAATCGGTTTAACTGCTCTCCGGTTAATTGCATGTTTTGTGGTCCCTCCAATTATATCGTTTGTGGCGGCCTGGCAACCGGGCTGCGGAAGGTATCCTTTCGTCATCAGAACGACACCTCGCCTCCCGAATTTAACAATAATAGCTATCAGTAACAGGATTTGTTATTAAAAAACGCTGCTTTTTACAATACGGTAAATTTAATGCTAAATTACGGTATTAAATTGAGTATTATAGGGAGTGGCGATCAGGGGCTTACGGTACGGCCGAACGCGATCTGTCAGGTAAAAAAAGGGGCCGCCGTGATTTGGAAATACGGCCGCCCCCCAAGGAAGGTGACCGGCGGTGGGAAACCGCCGGCCGGTAAGCGATTAGATGTCGTAATACAGGAAGAACTCGTGTGGATGGGGTCGCAGATTGACGTCGTTGACTTCATTTTTGGTTTTATATGCGATCCATGTGTCGATGACATCCTGGGTGAACACATCCCCCTTTAAAAGAAAAGCATGATCATCCGCCAGGGCGGCCAGAGCTTCCTGGAGCGAACCCGGTGCGGAAGGGACATCGGCCAGTTCTTCCGGTGACATGCCGTAGATGTCCTTATCCAGCGGTTCACCCGGATCAATCTTGTTTTCGATGCCGTCCAGGGCGGCCATCAGGATGGCCGAGAAGGCCAGGTAGCCGTTGCAGGACGGGTCCGGGGTGCGGAATTCGATGCGCTTGGCCTTGGGTGAAGCGGAATACATGGGAATCCGGACCGACGCACTGCGGTTGCGGCTGGAGTACGCCAGGTTGACAGGCGCTTCGAATCCGGGCACGAGGCGTTTGTAGGAGTTGGTCGTGGGGTTGGTAAAGGCGCACAGGGCCCGGGCATGCTTCAGGATGCCGCCGATGGCATAAAGCGCCGTATCGGAAACACCGGCATAGCCGTCACCGGCAAAGGTCGGCTCCCCGTCTTTCCAGATGCTGATATGGGTATGCATGCCGGTGCCGTTGTCCTCAAAAAGGGGTTTCGGCATGAAGGTTACGGTGTAGCCATTGCGGGCCGCCACGTTTTTCAAGACATATTTGAACCACATCAGCTGGTCGCCCATCAGGAGCAGGGGCTGAAAGCGCATGTCGATCTCGGCCTGGCCGCCGGTGGCAACTTCATGGTGTTGGCATTCCACGGCGATACCGAGCTCTTCCAGAACCAGCAGCATTTCGGTGCGCAGGTCCTGAAATTTATCCATGGGCGGCACCGGGAAATAGCCTTGTTTGTGACGGGGTTTGTAACCAAGGTTCGGCCCTTCGTCGCGCCCGCTGTTCCAGATGCCCTCGACAGAATCAATTTCGTAGAAGGCCCGATGACGGGAAGACTCGAAGCGGATTTCGTCAAAGATGAAAAACTCGGCTTCCGGGCCGATAAAGGCGGTATCCCCGATCCCGGTGCTTTTCAGATAGGCTTCCGCTTTCTGGGCGATGAAGCGAGGATCGCGGGTGTAGGATTCACGGGTAATGGGATCGACGATGTTGCCGACCACGACGAGGGTGGGGACTTCGAAAAACGGGTCCATCTTGGCCGTTGTCGGATCGGGGATGACAAGCATGTCGCTGGCGTTGATGGGCTGCCAGCCGCGAATGCTGGAGCCGTCAAAGCCAAAGCCGTCTTCGAAACTGGATTCATCCAGTTCGCTCATGGGGACCGTAAAATGCTGCCATACGCCGGGGAAATCCAGGAAGCGGATATCGACAACTTTGGCGCCTTGTTCCTTTGCAAATGCCAATACTTCTTTGGGGGTCATAATGTTCCTCCTATTCAAGTTGGTAAAATTAAATCATCGACGATAACGGTTGTATTGCTTTTTGATGAACCATTCGGCGGTTATAGCGCATCGGTCCCCGTTTCACCGGTCCTTACGCGAACGGCCTGTTCAACATTGTAAACAAAAATTTTGCCGTCGCCTAGTTTGCCAGTATTGGCCGCTTCACGGATTTTTGCCACCACGGCGTCGGCCTGGTCGGCGGCAACCACCACTTCCACTTTGACTTTGGGGATAAAATCCACCACGTATTCGGCACCGCGGTAGATTTCTTTATGCCCCTTCTGGCGACCGTAGCCTTTCACTTCGGTGATGGTCATGCCCTGGATGCCAACCTCATTGAGGGCTTCCTTGACATCATCCAGTTTGAAGGGCTTGACAATGGCTTCGATTTTTTTCATGCGGTTTCCTCCTGGTCGTGCGGTTTGGCCGGCCGAATCAGCCGGCCGAAATGTTAGATATTCTGGATTTCAAAAGCACGTTCGCCATGCTGGGCATTGTCCAGCCCGGCTATTTCTTCCTCCGGGTCAACCCGCAGGCCGCCGGTGATAAGCTTTGTCAAATAGGCTACGGCGAAGGTGCCGACGGCGGAAAAGGCGGCGGTCCCGATAATGGACAGAAATTGCACCCACAACTGACCGGGGTTGCCGTAAAAGAGCCCTCGGGCCCCGTCCGTCACAGCGGGATTGGCGAAGATGCCGGTGGCCAGCGCCCCCCAGATACCGCACAACCCGTGGACGCCGAAAGCGTCCAGTGAATCATCGTAACCCAGCATGTTTTTCAGTTTAGAAACGCTGACATAACCGAGTATACCGGCAAAGAGCCCGATCACCAGCGAGGCCGGCATGTTGACGAAGCCCGCGGCCGGGGTGATGGCCACGAGTCCGGCCACGATGCCGGAGGCCAGGCCAAGGACGGTCGGTTTGCGGGTAACGGCCCATTCGGCCCCCATCCAGGCCAGGGCACCCATGGCGGCCGAAGTGTTGGTGACCAGAAAAGCGGATCCAGCCACGCCGTCGGCGGCCAGCTCACTGCCGGCGTTGAAACCGAACCAGCCGAACCACAGCAGCGCCGCCCCGAGAGCCGTCAGGGTGATGCTGGACGGAAACATGGCGTCTTTGCCATATCCGATGCGTTTGCCCACCATCATCGAGAGCACCAGCCCGGCCACACCGGCATTGATATGGACCACCGTGCCGCCGGCGAAATCCAGGGCCCCCATTTCTCCCATCCAACCCCCGCCCCAGGCCCAGTGGGCAACAGGCGAATAGATGAAGGTCAACCATAGAATGGTAAAGACCACCCAGGATGAAAATTTCATGCGATCTACAATAGACCCCAGCACAAGCGCCACTGTAATGCCGGCAAAGGTCATCTGGAAGAGCAGAAAAACATAGGTCGGAATGGTGCCGGAGAGGCTATCGACCCCGATGCCATTCAGGAAAAGATAGTCAAGGCCCCCGACGAGTCCGGCGTGGTCGGGCCCGAAGGCCAGGGTATAGCCCCACATGACCCAGATAACACTGCCCAGGCAGTAGGCCACCATGGTCATGGCAATGGTATTCAGCAGGTTTTTATAGCGGGATAGACCGCCATAGAAGAGCGCCAGACCCGCCGGCGTCATCATCATGACCAGGGCCGTCGAGACGATCATCCACGCGGTATCGCCGCTGTCAAGGCCTTCGGCCGCCATGGCGGCGGCGGGAAACAACAGAATGAAAATAAACGAACTAAGCAGTTTTCCTGCCATCAGTTTGGACTCCTTCCTCTTGGATGTCGGCGGTTGCCGTATCGTTTACAGGCGGCAGAACCGCCTGAATGGTTGTTTGGATCCGGGTGACCTGATCGGGGTCATCCACTTTCTGGCCATCAAAATCCCTTACATAGAAAACATCCACGACCTGATCGACGTTGGTGGCGATTTTGGCCACCCAGACATCGAGTTGGCAGCGAAACAGGGCGTCCGTGATGCTAAAAAGCAGTCCGGGGAAATCTTCGGTGAAGACTTCCACGATCGTGAAAAAACTGGATGTCTGATTGTCGACTTGGATCCTCCGCGGCCGGTCCATGGCGGAAGGCCGGGGTGGACGGTAGTCTTTCATCCGGGATTGCAGACGCCCCGACAGGTCGAGGTCGCCTTCCAGTGCCTGGCTCAGGTGTCGGCGGGTTTTTTCCCATTTGTCGGATTCGAAAATAGGATCGGGCGGCGGCTGAACCTTGAAAATATCCAGGGCCATGTTGTTGCGCCAGGTAAACACCTGGGCGTCCAGAATGTTGATGCCGTTAAGGGTAAAAACTCCGGCAATCCGGGAAAATAGGCCGGGCTGGTCCCTGGCGCAGAGGGTGACAATGCGCGTATCGGAGGTCATCGACGGTTCGATTTCCCAGACGAAGCGGTCATCGCCCAGGGTCCGATAGAGCCGGATATGCTCCTGGATCACCTCCGGCGGGACATTCAGAAGATAACGCGGTGACAACACATCCAAAAGGGTTTCCATTTCTTTTTGCCGGCGTTTGGGCGTCTGCGTCAGCAAGGCGTCGCGTTTGCGTGCCACCTTGGCGACCGCCTCCTGGGAGGCGAGTTCGCCTTTTTCCAACACGTTCAGGACCTTCAGAAAGAGGTCTTTCAGAAGGGCCGCCGTCCAGCTGTTCCACGCCTTGGGGCCCGTGGCGATACAGTCGGCGACCGTCAGCAGGTAGAGCATTTTGAGCCGGTCGGCGTCGTTGATCCGCCGTGCGCAGTAAAGTGCGGTTTCTTCATCGTTGATATCGCGGCGGGCCGCGGTTTTGGCCAGCAGCAGATGCTCGCGCACAAGAAAGGCCACCGTATCGATCTCGTCAGGCCGATAGCCTTTTTCGGCCAGGATGTCGGGCACCAGGGCCTCGCCTTTCTCGGAGTGATTGCCGCCGGGCTGGCCTTTACCGATGTCATGCAACAAGGCTCCCCACAGCAGCAGCTTGCGTTGCTTGAGTTCGGCATAGATCTGACCCGCCAGGCCATCCGCACGGTCTTCGTCGCCAGCGAAGGTTTTAAGGGTTTTGACGGTGCGCAGCAGGTGACGGTCAACGGGGTAGATATGATATTCGTCGTATTGAATGCAGTTGACCACGGCATGAAACGCCGGGATGAAACGCTCCAACAAACCGGTATGGAGCATGGCATTGAGTACATTGAAAGTGGGTGCCGGGGCTTGCAATATCTTTTCAAAAGAGCGAACCGCCGCGTGCGACCCGCGCAGGTTTTCGTCACAGAGATGGCCGAATTCACGAACGATACGGCGGGCTTCGGCGCCCAGGGGCAGGCGCAGCCGGGCGCTTTCCTCGAATATCTGAAGCAGCAGCAGGGGGGATTCCGACACCATGCGGGTGGACTCGAAATTGAGGGTATCCTTGATGATTTCGATGCCGGCGATTTTCGTTATTTTTGACCGGCGTCGGCGGCGGCGGGATCGTTTTTCGTACCCCTGTTCAAAAAGAAACAAGAGATGCTGCTGTTTGATGAACTCCATCTGGCCGTGAAGATCTCCCAAAAAACGCTCCACGGGCTGTTGGCCATTCGCTTTGCTGTATCCTAACGCCTTGGCAATGCGCAGCTGGTTTTCGAAATGCAACTGATCGTATTTGCGGCCGTTGAGAACGTGCAGGCGGTTGCGGACGTTGGCGATAAACGCCAGCGCCTCCTTAAGCTGCTCGTATTCCTCATGGGAAAGATAGCCCAGGTATTCGAGGTCGCGGATTTGTTTGAGCCCGGAACGGATGCATGCGATCCATCGCATGGTGTGGAAATCGCGCAGGCCGCCCTGCCCTTCCTTGAGATTGGGTTCCAATAAATAGGCGGAGTCCCCGAAGCGGGCGTGCCGGGACTGATTGGTTTCCACCAGCCAGTCGATGATTTTGCGGCTGTGCCGCTGTACTATCTTCTGGCGCAATTGCTGGGTCAGCGCGGTGTACAACCGGGACATGCCGCAGACAAAACGGGCGTCCAGCAGCGGGGTCAGGATTTCAAAATCTTTGCCGGCCAGCGAGAGACACTCTTTCAGGGAACGGGTGGCGTGGCCCACATCCAATCCGATATCCCACAAAGGGTAGATAATCTCCCGGATCAGCCCTTCGGCCGTGTCCGGCACGCGTTTTTCAAAGAGGATAAGCAGGTCCACATCGGAGTGTACGCACTGGTCGTTGCGGCCATAGCCGCCCAGGGCGATGATGGCATACGGGTTGCGGGCTATGTCCATGTGGGGCCCGATGTCGCTGGTTTCGAAGCTGGTGCGGAAGTATTCGTCCACCAGCCCGGCCATTTGGTGCATAAAATCCATGGCCGTGTGTTTGGGCAGTTCGCGAATCAGTCGCTTGCGCCCGCGGTTGAGCATTTCCGCCGCATTTTGCTTCGTGTTTGACATCGTCGTCTTGGGTCTCTCCGAGTCCAGTTGATGTATAGGGGGTATTCAGCAATTGTTGTGCCATCCATCGAAATGCACACGAATAGGAAAATTTACAGGGTGTTACGAATTTTTTCGGTGCCTGACAAGCAAAATAAATAACAAATTTGTAACGCACAACCCTATAAAAGTTACATATTTGTATGTGGACGTGGTGATTTTTCGTAAATAAAGGCGGGCGTTAGACAGGCGTTCCCTCGATGGTGTGTGCCGGAAAGCGGCGGACCAGGCCCCAGCGCGGGTGCCCAAAGGCCTGGTCCGGTTCGCTAAAGCTGGTCTTGAACGGTGCCGATAGCGCGGTGCAGGATGCCGACCAGTTCATCGATCTGTGCTTCGCTGATGGTAAAGGGCGGGGCCAGCAGAATGTGGTCGCCGTGAATACCGTCGATACCGCCGTTGCCCGGGTAGGTGATGAGTCCGTGCTCAAAGGCTTGGTTGGCCACTTGGAGATTGACCTTCAAGCCGCGGTCGAACCAGGCGCGGCTGGCTTTGTCGCGGACCAGCTCGATGCCGGCAAAAAGCCCAAGGCCCCGGATATCGCCGACAATGTCCAGCGCGTTGAGGCTTGCCAGTTTCTGCATCAGGTAGGATCCCATTCGCATGGATCGTTCCACCAGGGCATGTTTCTGGATGTAGCGCAAGACGGCTGCCCCGATGGCGGTCGAAAGCGGGTTCTGGCAGTAGGTGTGGCCGTGCACGAAGGCCCCGGAACCCTCTTTGATGGCGGCATGGATTTCATCTTTCACCATGACGGCCCCCAGCGGGGTGTAGCCGGAGCTCAACCCCTTGGCCAAAACGATGAAGTCGGGGACGACCCCCCAGGTTTCAATGCCGAAATTGCGACCACAGCGACCGATGCCGGTCATCACCTCATCGACAATGAGCTTGACATCGTATGCATCACAAATTTGTCGGATGCGCTGCCAATAGCCGTCTTTGGGTACGACCGCACCGGCCGTGGACCCCACGACAGGCTCGGCGATGAAGGCGCCGACCGATTCGGGGCCTTCGTGTTTGATGCAGCGTTCGAGCTCGTCGGCACATTGCAGATCGCAGGTTTCCGGGGTTTGCTTGAAACTGCAACGGTAGCAGTAGGCGGGTTCGATGTGCGGGGTGTGCTGAAAAAGAGGCAGGTAGTGGCTCCGGCGGGCGGTATGGCCACCCAGCGCCAGCGCACCGGTCGTGTTGCCGTGAAAACTCGACCAGCGGGAAATCACCTTGTATTTATCTGGCTTGCCGGTTTCCCGCCAATACTGGCGCATGAGCTTGACGGCCGTTTCCACGGCTTCGGACCCGCCGGAGAGAAAATACGTTCGGGTGAAAGAGGCATCGGGCGCCATCTGGTGGAGCAGATCACCCAGTTCGCAAACCGCGGGGTTGGTGAAATGACTGCTGTGTACAAAGGGCACACGGTTGAACTGCCGCTGGATGGCGTCCAGGATTTCGGGAACGCAATGGCCGATACTGACAACGCAGGCCCCGCCGGAGCCGTCGAGGTAGCGTTTTCCGGCGGTGTCCCAGATGTAAACCCCCTCGGCGCGATCGGCCATGGGGTAGGCTTTCCTCAGGTTTCGGTAAAATACATGCTCGTGAGCGTCCATGGAATTTTTCTTTTACCTCTCATGTTTGGGCGTTTCAGGCGAAAGCGTGCCGTTTCGGGGGTCGGCCATGATGGGCGTATCGGGTGCCGGATGAAGAACGGAGCGTGCGTTGGCTGTGTCCGTTGTGGCCGCATTGGCGATCATACAAAATTGTAATGCTGACAGCGTTGCCATGGTCCATCAACTCTGAGCCGGCGGTTGCAAGGTTAGGCGGTTTGGCCGCAATCGGTCAATCGATCTGCGTTAAAATCCGGTCTTTGTTTTTCGGATCCAGCGACAAAATGCGCCGGGCCTCGTCCGGGCTGGCGATGTCGCGGCCCATGGTTTGCGCAATGGTGATGACGATGTCGACCAGTTGGGCATTGGTTGCCAGGGTTCCGTCGGGAAGGCGAAGATTATCTTCGATACCGACCCGCACATGCCCGCCCATGGCAATGGCTGCGGTCGCCAGCGGGATTTCGGCCGCACCGATGCCGGCCACCGTCCAGGTGGAACCCGACGGAAGGGAATCGGCCAGAAAGACCAGGTTTTTAACCGTTCCGGGCATGGCACCGCGAGCGCCGAGCACGAAATCGAAATGCAGCGGCGGGGTCAGCAGCAGTTTTTGCTGAAGAAAAAGGGCGTTGCTGATCATGCCGGCTTCGAATATCTCGATTTCAGGCTTGACCCCGGTTTCCTGGAAAACACCTGCCAGGAAGAGCAGGAAATCGGGGGCATTTTCATAAACGATTCCAGGGAGGTTGTTGGAGCCGGTGGTAAAGGAGGCCATTTCCGGCAACAAGCGCACCGGTGTGGCGCGGGCTTCCCATTCGCGGCCGGCCCGGGCGCCGGTGGAGAGCTGAATAATGATGTCGGGGGCAAGCGTTTTGATGCGGCGCGCGGTTTCCTGAAAAACCGCCTTTTCGAGGGTGGGCTTTCCCTTTTGGTCGCGGGCATGGATATGCACGAGGCTGGCGCCGGCATCGGCACAGCGCCGAACATCGGCCGCGATTTCCGATGGCGTCAGCGGCACGTGGGGCGTCATGTCGCGATGCGGCACATTCCCGGTCAAGGCCGCGGTGACAATCAATTTTTCCATAGGTGGTCTATTTGTCCAAGTCGAATGGATTGTCAATCGTAATTTTGCAAAGGCGAGGTCAAAAAGACCGGACGCCCGTGGTGGCGGGCGTCCGGGGCAGGGAGGATCGGGACGGGACCATGGGGCATGGCACCCGGCCGGGAGGGTCGCCCCGATGGGCAATCGGTGGCGACGAGGGCATCAGCTTTGGGCGTAGGAGGAAACCTCGAAATCGGGATAGGCATTGCCGCCGTGTTCGGTGAAATCCAGTCCCTCGGCTTCTTCTTCGGGCGACACCCGCAGTCCGATGGTTTTGTCGATCAGTTTGAACATGATGAACGCCGCCGGGAAGGTCCACAAGAAGCAGGCCGCGATGCCGATCAGCTGGACACCGATGATGGCAGCGGTGGTGCCGCCGATGTTGAAGATGCCGGCGGCCAGGGTGCCCCAGGCGCCACACACTCCATGGACGGAAACGGCACCGACCGGATCGTCCACTTTGATCTTGTCGAAGAACATGACCGAGAGCACCACCAGGATGCCGGCAACTGCGCCGATGGCGACGGAACCGGCCGGACTCACGTTGGCGCATCCGGCCGTGATGGCCACGAGGCCGGCCAAGGCCCCGTTGAGGCTCATGCTGACCTCCGGTTTGCCGAACTTGACCCAGGAGGTGATCATGGCCAGGATGGCGCCGGTGGCCGCCGCCAGGTTGGTGTTGACAAAGATCATGGCAATGCTTTTATCGGCGGTTGTGGTGGAGCCGGGATTGAATCCGAACCACCCCAGCCAGAGGATGAAAACCCCCAGAGCCCCCAGGGGCATGTTATGTCCGGGGATGGGGCGCACACTGCCGTCGGCCTGGTATTTTCCCATGCGGGGCCCGAGCACGATGGCACCGGCCAGCGCCGCCCAGCCGCCCACCGAATGTACCACGGTGGAGCCGGCGAAATCGATGAAACCCAATCCCTCCAGCCAGCCGCTGCCGTTGAAGAGGCTGCCCCAGGCCCAGCTGCCGAAGATCGGATAAATCAGGCCGCAGACGCAGATACTATAGAGCAGATAGCCGGTAAACTTGGTGCGTTCGGCCATGGCGCCGGATACGATCGTGGCGGCCGTGGCGGCAAAGACGACCTGGAACATCCAGAAGGCCAGCACCCAGGGGTCCCCGTCCGGGGTGAAATCACTCAGAAAGAAACCCGAGGTGCCGAACCAGCCTGTGCCGGAGGCGCCGAACATCAGGCCAAAGCCAATGGCCCAGTAAACGATGGAGCCCATGGAGAAATCCATCAGGTTTTTCATGAGAATATTGACGGCGTTTTTAGCGCGCGTGAATCCGGCTTCCACCATGGCAAATCCAGCTTGCATGAAAAAGACCAAGGCGGCGGCAATCAGGGTCCAGAGATAATTCGCATGGTCCTGGACAAGGCCGATGGCTTCTTTGTTACTGAGCGCGGTCGGGGCTTCGTCGCCGGCCCAGGCGCTGCCGGCGGCCATTGCCATTAAAATGATTACATGAATCAAACTTTTCACGATACGACTCCTTTGGATCATTGAAATCATCGGTGTTATACGGCTTCCTTGCCGCTTTCCCCGGTTCGGATGCGGACGGCTTCCCCCACCGGAAGAACAAAAATCTTGCCATCGCCGATTTTGCCGGAAGAAGCACTTTCTTTGATGGTGGCCACCACCTGGTCGCTCATCTCGGCATCCACTACCAGGTCGATTTTGATTTTGGGGACAAAATCCACCTGGTACTCGGCGCCCCGATAGGTTTCCTTGTGGCCTTTCTGGCGGCCAAAGCCCTTGACCTCGCTGATGGTCATGCCTTTGACGCCGATTTTGTTCAGAGCATCTTTTACGTCATCCAGCTTGAAGGGCTTGATGACGGCTTCGATTTTTTTCATGGTGCCGGTTCCTTTCATTAGCGGTTGAATGGGATTGTCTTCATCGTTGGAATTCCGTTTGGAAGGATAACCAAAGCAAGGGCTGTGCCACTGGGGTGGCGCCGCCTATAATCGTTTTATCTATTTGATTTTATATGAAGATATAGAATATGGGGGAAAAGCAAAAGCGGAGTTTAATATTACATAATTGAAACACATATAGTCGTATAATACATTTTTGTATTTTACGTGGGTTGCATCCGGGCGTTTTTATTCGGCGAAATCGATGAGGGCCCTGTCTTCTTCCAGGAAATGTTGCCAGGCACTGATGACATGGTCCCGTTGTGACTGGAAGCGCGCCACCGGGAGCTCGGGGGGCTGGTTCTGCAGGCTCAGGCGATGGACGGCCGCGCGATAGGTCAAATAGGCTTCCCGAAGGCGGTAGGCGGTGGTGTGGTCCATCAGCCCGCTGTCGATCAGCGTCACCAGCAGGCGCACATTGTCGGTCCAGCGGGTAAGGTTCGGGTGGGCATGCGAGCAGGCCAACACCAGAAACTGGACCAGAAATTCGATATCCACGATGCCGCCCCGGCCCTGCTTCAAGTCAAAAACAGTGTCGTCGGGCAAAACGTTTTCTTGCATCAAGCGACGCCGCATGTCCCGGACATCATGCTTAAGCTGTTGCAAGTCGCGCGGCTGGATAAGGACCGCTTCGCGGATCTGCTGGTAGCGCGCCCTGAGAGACGGGTCGCCGCAGATGGCGCGGGACCGGATCAGGGCCTGGTGTTCCCAGGTCCAGGCGCTTTCGTGCTGGTAGGTGGCGAATGCCTCGATATGGCTGACGAGGGGGCCGGAACTGCCGCTGGGGCGCAGCCGCATGTCGGTTTCGTAAATGCGGCCGGCCCGGGTATGGGTGGTCAGGACATGGATGACCCGCTGGCCCAGGCGGGAAAAAAATTGGGTGTTGTCGATGGGGTGCGGGCCGCCGGTGGTTTGCCCCTTGGCGGCGGCATGCAGAAACACCAGGTCCAGATCGGAACCATAGCCCAACTCGAAGCCGCCGAGTTTACCGTACGCCACAATCACAAATCCATGGCAGCCGGGCACGGCATCGATCGGGCCGGTCGGTTGGCCGTGTTTGGCGGCGAGGTCCTGCCAGACCATCGCGACCACGGCATCGAGAATGACTTCCGCCAGGTCGGAAAGGTGGTCGCTGACCTTCATCAGGGGCAGCACACCGCTCACGTCGGCGGCGGCCACCCGCAGGGTGTTGACCTGCTGAAAGATGCACAGGGATTCGATCCGGAACTCCATGTCGTCCGATGGCACTTTGTCCAGGGTGTGGGCCAGGTCGCGCTGCAGTTCTTCGCGCCCCGGCGGGCTGAAGAGCGTGCGGGGATCGATAAGTTCGTCCAGCAAGACCGGGTGGCGGGCCAGGAAGGTGGCCACGAAATGACTCGCCCCGACCAGGCGCACGAGGTGCTGCAGTACCATCGGATTTTCCGCCAACAGGGCCAGATAGGTGGTGCGCCGGCCGATATTGGCCAGGATGTCGATGATGCGCCCCAGGGTCAAGTCCGGTTGGTCGGCCCGGCTGGTTTCTGTCAGAAACAGCGGCATGAGTCGATCCAGGCGTTGTTGTCCTTCGGCACTGAATTTGTGTTTGTCCGCCTGCCGATGCAAAAAGGTGAGCCGCCGCATCATATCCGGGGGATCGGCAAATCCGGCCTTGGCCAGGATGGCATGGGCCTGATCGGGATCCAGTGATGCATGCCAGACGGTCGACAAGGGGTCGACCGGTGTTTTATGATCGGATGTGGCCGTGCCTTCGGCGACGGGCTCCAGCAGGGTGGCAAATTGATGGTGGACGAGGCGGCGATGGTCTGCCAGGGCGGTCAGGAAGGACGTTGGGTCGCTGTAGCCCATGGCCCAGGCCAGTCGCAGACGACAGGCCGGGTCAGCCGGGAGATCGTGGGTCTGCTGGTCCCGGTAGGCCTGCAGGCGGTGTTCGACCCGCCGCAGGAAACGATAGGCATCGCGCATCGCCGCGCCGGTTTGGGGTGCCAGGGAGCCATGATCCACCAGAAGTGAAAGCACCTGCAGGATGCGGCGTTCCTGGAGATCGGGTTCGACGCCGCCCCGGATCAGTTGAAACATCTGGCCGAAGAACTCCACTTCACGGATGCCGCCGGCGCCCAGTTTGATGTTTTTTTCGATGCCCCGGCGTTTGACCTCCATGGCGATTTTCTGTTTCATCTCCCGCAGCGATTCGAAAACGCCGTAGTCGAGGTAGCGTCGGAAGATAAACGGCTGCAGCAGGGTCAACAGGCTGCGGCCGGCCTGTTTGTCCCCGGCCACGACGCGGGCTTTGATCCAGGCGTAGCGCTCCCATTCCCGACCCTGATTCTGGTAGTAGCCTTCCAGAGCGGCAAAGCTCATGGCCAAGGGGCCGCTTTCACCGAAGGGCCGCAGGTTGGTGTCGATGCGGAAAACGAACCCGTCAGCCGTGACCTGACCGAGGGCGCGCACCAGTCGACGGCCAAGCCGGGTGAAGAACTCGTCATTGGATATGGCGGCGGGGGCGCCCACGGTCCGGCCACCCTCCGGAAAAGCCAGGATCAGGTCCACATCCGAGCTGAAATTAAGTTCACGGGCGCCCAGCTTACCCATTCCGAGGACGACGAGCTGCTGCGGGGTTCCTCCCCTTCCGGTCGGGGTGCCCCGCTGTCGGCACAGGCCCTCATACAAGACGGTTAGGGCGCCCTCGATACAGGCGTCCGCCAGGTCGGACAACTCGGTCATGGTTTCTTCAAGGTCGGCCCGGCCGGCCAGGTCCCGCCAGGCAATGCGCAGCATTTCCCGCTGACGCACTTTGCGCAGGGCAATCCCCAGCAGCTTTTCGACGCTTTCGAGGTCATCCGCCGGGGGCGGCAGGCGGGCCTGAACGATCGCCTGAAAGGTCCCGGGAGGATAGGCGCGCTGGAGGTCGCCGCTGTGGAGCAGGTCATCGAAAACGGCAGGCGTGCGCTGGGCGGTGCGGGCCACGAAGTCGCTGCAGGCCAAAACGGTCCGGCTTTCTTCGGCCAGTTCGGTCGGGAGCTGGAGGTCGAGGCCGCCTTGGTGGGCCGCTCCGGAAATGGCGGCCCATTTGTCACGGGCGTCGTCGGCTAACGAGTCGGGCAGCTGGGGCATGGCGTCCTCTCGGGGTCACAGGCATTGCATGGCGGCGGGGTTCAGGGGCGCACATAGCCCCACTGGACCAGGCGCTGGTAGGCATGCTGGGCCTGGGGTCCCTGCTGGACCACTTTCAAATAGTCGATATAGTGCGGGGCGGCTTCCTTCGGTCGTTGG
This sequence comes from Desulfobacteraceae bacterium, assembly GCA_014237395.1. Lineage (GTDB taxonomy): Bacteria > Desulfobacterota > Desulfobacteria > Desulfobacterales > UBA5852 > JABZFP01. The sequence goes on from JABZFP010000041.1 coordinate 363,506, forward strand.
GCGCCTTCCCGGGCATAGCCTTTTAGAAAAAAGATTTCCGGGTTGCCCGGCAGCCGGGTCTCATAGGCGTCGAAATCGTCGAAGGCCCCGTCGAACTGTCGGGTTTGAAAACGCGCAAATCCGGAAACCAGATAGGATTGGGCCTCCCCAGGGTAAACCTGTTTGGCCGCAGCGGCAAAGCGCTCGGCCTGGTCGAAGCGTTTTTGCGCATACCGGCACTTGGCCATCAGCATATTGGCGGTATAGTCCCGGGGCGCAATTTTGAGGGCCTGCTGGAATTGGGCCGCGGCGCTGTCGACATTCTTGCGGGCCATTTCTTTTTCGCCGTTCTGCATGGCCTCGATGGCGCCGCGCTGACGCCGCAAGTCGGCCGTCTGATCCATGTAGCGCTCGCGATACAGGGATCCCTTGGCCTGGGGATATTGGGTGCGGGTGGCCTGCACGGCGGATTGATAACGTTCGTCGCTCATGGGGTGGGTGGAGAACATCAATTGCACGGCATTGGGCTGCTCTTTGTTGAGGGTGCGCAGCATGTCCATCAGCCCTACGAATCCTTGCGGGTCGTAGCCGGCCGCGGCCATGTAGCGTAACCCCAGGTCATCGGCCTGGCGTTCGTTGTCCCGGCTGTAGGAGGCCAGCAGGGCGCCGGCCCCGATGCTGCCCAACTGGGTCGTCAGGTCTCCCAGCATGCTGCCCTGGGAGCCGGCAAGGGCGGCCACGCCGCCCACCAGGGCCTGGGACAGCATGGCCTTGGACATTTGCTGGGCCGTATGCCGGGCGTTGACGTGGCCCAGCTCATGGCCCAAAAGCGAGGCCAGTTCGGCTTCGTCGTTGAGTTTCAGCAGAATACCGCGCGTGGCGGATATCGTCCCCCCCGGAAAGGCGTAGGCGTTGATATAGGTGGCGTTGACGACGTTGAATCGATAGGGCATGCGGGGGCGATGGGTGAGGGTGGCCAAACGCTGGCCGGTCTCGTTGATATAGGCCTCGAGACGGCGGTCCTGGGTGATACCGTAATCCGCGGACAACTGGTAGGGCGAATTCTGGCGGTCGATCTGGATTTCTTCCTGCTCGGACATCAGCATGAATTGACTCTCACCGGTCACCGGATTGGTGGCGCACCCGCTCAGCAGGCCGGCCGCTGCCAGGGCGCTGAGGCGAATGAAGTCCCGGCGGTTCAGTCCGCCGTCGGTCAGCGCGTCATGGGTTGCTGTGGTCATGGCACGGTCCTTTCGCTAGTCGTTCGGCATGCTCGACATCCTCGTCCGGTGGACGGTGATTTCCCTCGTGTTAAAGGCCTTTACCGGTATACTGAAAAAAGAATGCGAGATCAATTACGCCTTGATTCTTTTATGCGGGGTCAGTATGGTATTCGCTCGTTTTAGGTGCAGGGAGGTGGCATCTTCCTGATAATGCGATAAAAATGCCGGTGTTAAGCGAATCGACAAATTTGTCATTTGTAGCCCAAATGTCTGACAATTTTGTTGTATTTTACGCGTCAGTCGTGCCGGGTTGCCGTTTTCAATCCATTTAACATGCTGAAATTATATCAGGCTATGGATACTGCCGATGCGTGGCATGTCTGTTGCTAAGTTAACCCAAGCCGCATCCGTATGACGTCATCGGCGGGACCGGTCGTCCGCCTCTCGTCCGGCATGCGGTTCCCGTTTGGTCGTCTCCTGCGGCAACGGGTGTCTTGTTTGGACGGGAAGCGATAAAGACATATCGGTCGATGGTTGATCGGTTATCCGAAAGATTTCGGGCAAGGAGGACCAAAAGACATGTGCCGTTTATTTGCCATAACCAGTGAAGATCCCGTTTCTCCCATGGTGGCGCTCGAGGCGCTGGATGTCATGCGGGAAGGGCACGACGGATCCGGTGTGGGCCTTTTCCTGCGCGATCTGGGCGGGGCCTTTGAAGATATAAAGGATGCGCCCGTTTTATCCGGTATTTTCAGTGAAGCCGGTTTGAAACGACTGGATGCCTATATGATGGACCTGGGCTTCATGACCAAATACAAATTGTCCATCAAGGTGCCCAAAACACCGCCGCCGGGCGTCCCCCGGCGGGACATCTATCTGGTACGGGCCTATGAATATCCCGAGGATTGGGACGGGCTGCCCCAGAGTGTATTGTACGACCGGCTGCTGGAAACCCGGCTCATTCTGCGGGCCATGGGGGAAGAAACCGGCGACATGATCGTTTTTTCCTTCTGGCCGGATGTGATCATGATCAAGGAAATCGGCGATCCCTTGCGCGTGGCCCGGCACCTGCAACTGGACCGCAAGGAGCTTCAGGCCCGGGTCATCATGGCGCAGGGGCGCCAGAACACCAACTACGCCATCAACCTCTACGCCTGTCACCCGTTTTTCGTCCAGGGCTTTTCCACCATGACCAACGGCGAAAACACGGCTTTCATTCCCATCCGGGAATATCTCGAATCCCGCGGGTTTCCGGGTTATGCCGGCTACCAGTCGGACTCGGAGGTCTTTTCCCACATTCTGCATTTTGCCGTGACCCGTCTGGGGCTGGGGGTCGAATCCTACAAACACATCATTACACCGCTCCAGGATGGGGACCTTCAGCAGCATCCCAACCGGCAACTGTTGCAGAATTTGAAACAGACCTGCCGCAAGTTGATCATCGACGGTCCCAATTGCGTCATCGGGTCCCTGCCGGACCACAGCCTGTTCATGGTGCAGGACCGTAAAAAGCTGCGCCCCGGCGTGGTGGGCGGCCGCCCCGGCCGCTTCGCCTTCTCCTCGGAGCTTTGCGGACTGGATGCCGCGATTCCGGACCGCGATAAACGCCAGGATTTTCAACCCATGCATCTCGACACCGCGATCGTCAATGCGGATCGTCAGGAGGTTAAGATATGCCGTCAGACGGAGTCATTGCACCTTTCTCATTGAGCATCAAGGATCTGCCCTGGCAGATCGCATGGGATAAAGATAAATGCACGCTCTGCGGCCGGTGCACGGCTAGCTGCCCGGTCAATGCGATTGAGCTGGGGGTCTTTCGCAAACGCCAGGTGGTGCCGGCCGTGGGGCAGCTCGAGGCCCCTGAAAATGAATACAGCCTGTATTACGGCATCCGCCAGAAGACCGATCCGTCCTATGCCTGTATCGGGTGCGCCATGTGCAATATGGTCTGCCCCAATGATGCCATCATTCCCATGCACGGCGATGAAATCGACAAGCTGCGCATGCACATCAACCGGGGGGGGCAGCCGCGCCGCCGGGGGGGACGCCGCAACGATCCCGGCAGCCTGCTGGACATGATCAAGTTTATCCGGATTTCCATGTTGACTGATCCGGCGCTGGATGCCGGACGGCACGAATTCGAGTTGCGCACGCTTCTGGGGCGGGTGCTGCCGCCGGAGCAGAGCCTCAAATTCATGGCGGAAAACGGGTGGATCCCACCGGTTCGGGAGATCTATCCGCTCATGATCGGCGGCATGTCCTTCGGGGCGCTTTCGCCCAACATGTGGGAAGGCCTTCAACTGGGGGTGACCTATCTCAACGAGGAACTCAACATGCCGGTGCGCATCTGCACCGGTGAGGGCGGCTGCCCGCCGCGCCTGCTGCGGTCGCGGTTTCTCAAATATGTCATTTTGCAGATCGCCAGCGGGTATTTCGGGTGGGACGAAATCATTCATGCCCTGCCGGAAATGAAGGAGGACCCCTGCGCCATCGAGATCAAGTACGGCCAGGGCGCCAAACCCGGAGATGGCGGTCTGCTCATGTGGTACAAGGTCAACCAGCTTATCGCGGCCATCCGCGGCGTGCCCCAGGGGGTCAGTTTGCCCAGCCCGCCGACGCACCAGACCCAGTATTCCATCGAGGAATCCGTGGCCAAGATGATCCAGTCCATGTACATGGCCTGGGGCTTCCGGGTGCCGGTCTACCCCAAGATTTCAGGGTCCAGCACCGCCCTGGCCGTATTGAACAACCTGACGCGCAACCCCTACGCCGCAGGGCTGGCCATCGACGGTGAGGATGGCGGCACCGGGGCCGCCTATGGTGTGTCCATGAATCACATGGGCTATCCCATTGCCAGCAACATCCGCGACAGTTACCTGAACCTGACCAAGATCGGCATGCAGAACGAGATCCCCATTATCGCCGGGGGCGGCATCGGTAAAACCGGTAATCTGGCCGCCAATGCGGCGGCCCTGATCATGCTGGGCGCCAGTGCGGTGCAGATGGGAAAATATATCATGCAGGCCGCGGCCGGCTGCCTCGGTTCTGAGAACGACCGCTGCAATATCTGCAACATCGGCCTGTGCCCCAAAGGCATCACCTCCCAGGACCCCCGGCTTTACCGGCGCCTGGACGTGGACCAGGTGGCGGAACGGGTGGTGGATGTTTTTCTCAGTTTCGATACGGAACTTCGCAAGATCGTAGCCCCCCTGGGGCGGTCGACGACACTGCCCATCGGCATGTCCGATGCCCTTGGGATCAACGACTACAACGCTGCCCAGCGCTTGAAGATCAACTATGTGGTCTGATCGTCACGGGTTGCCCCGGGGGTGATCATTTTCGTATTTGTATGGGAGAGGGTTCATGAGCAGTGACGCAAACCAGGAAAGCATCTCTTATCATATCATTTCCGGCCGGCAGGATGGCGAGCGGATCGAATCCCGCGTGCTGGAAGAAAAAATACAGGAAGCGGTGGTCAGTGGTGAGCGCTGCCTGAAAATTCTGGCGTTCGGTCAGCACGGGATCGGCGGCCGCCTCTGGCGGGCGGGCGAAGAACCGGTTCGTCTGCTGATCGAGGGCCCCCCGGGGCAGCGCCTGGGTTCCATGGGGTTTCCCAATACCTTGATTGAAGTGGAAGGGCCGGCGTCCGACGACACCGGCTGGCTGAATGCCGGGGCCGAGATCGTCATCCACGGCAATGCCGGCAACGGAACGGCCAATGCCATGGCCCAGGGCAAAGTCCAGGTCGCCGGCAGCATCGGGGCGCGCGGCATGACCATGACCAAGCGCAATCCCCGCTTTGCGCCGCCCGAGCTCTGGGTGCTGGGGTCGGTGGGGGATTATTTCGGCGAATTCATGGCCGGTGGCACGGCCGTGATTTGCGGTATCGATCCCCAGACGCCGGACAACGTGCTGGGCTACCGGCCTTTTGTGGGCATGGTCGGCGGCAAAGTGTTTTTTCGCGGGCCGCACGGCGGCTTCAGCCAGACCGATGCCAAGCTGAGCGCCATTGATGACGACGACTGGACCTGGCTGCAGGACCACCTGCAGGTTTTCCTGCAGCGCATTCGCCGGGAGGATCTGGCCGGAACCCTGGCCGATCGCACGGCCTGGCAATTGCTGGAAGCCCGCACCGCCCAGGAGAAAACCGGTCGTTCGATGCGTGCCATGGCTGATTTCAGGCGGGATGTCTGGGACAAGGAACTGGGCCGGGGGGGCATCATCGGCGACCTGTCGGATCTGGATCGCAGCCAGATTTCGGTCATCACCACGGGCGACTTGCGCCGTTACGTGCCGGTCTGGGAAAACCGCAAATACGCCTCGCCTTGTGAAGCCTCCTGCCCTTCGGGGATTCCCGTTCAGGACCGCTGGCGGCTGGTCCGGGAGGGGCGGGTGGACGAGGCCGTGGACCTGTCGCTGGCCTACACCCCGTTTCCGGCCACGGTGTGCGGCTACCTGTGCCCCAATCTCTGCATGAGCGCCTGCACGCGCCATACCGCCCTCATGGAACCGGTGGATATCCGCGGTCTCGGCCAGGCCAGTGTGAGTGCCGTGCTGCCGGAATTGCCGCCGGAAAGCGGCCGCAAAATCGCGGTGATCGGTGGCGGCGCGGCCGGCATTTCGGTGGCCTGGCAGCTGCGGCGCAGCGGCCATACGGCCACGGTGTTCGATACGTCAGCCGTTCTGGGAGGGAAGATCGCTTCGGTCATTCCCAGCACCCGCATTCCGGAAGAAGTCGTCACGGCCGAGCTGGAGCGGGTCCGCCAGGTCATCCCGCATGTGCATCTTCAGCAGGCCATCCAGAAGGAAGATTTGCAGCAGATGCGCGAAGATTACGATTTCGTCGTCCTGGCCACGGGGGCCCAGAAACCCCGCGTCATGCCGATTCCCGGCAAGGAGCGGCTGGTGACGGCGCTGGATTTCCTGGCGGACGCCAAAGCCGGCCGGGCCATCGTGGGCAAACAGGTGGTCATCATCGGGGCGGGCAACGTGGGGTGCGATGTGGCCACCGAGGCCCATCGCCTGGGGGCGGACGACATCACGTTGATCGATATCCAGGAACCGCTTTCCTTCGGCAAGGAACGTGAAGCCGCCGAAGCGGCGGGGGCCAAGTTCCGTTGGCCCTGCTTTACCAAGGAGGTCACCGCGGAAGGCGTCGTTCTGGCCGACGGGGAGCTTCTGCCGGCCGCCACGGTGTTCATTTCCATCGGCGATGCGCCGGATTTAAGCTTCCTGCCGGAGGAGGTGGCCACCGAACGCGGTTTTGTGGCCGTGAATGAGTTTTTCCAGACCACGGACGCGCGCATTTTTGCGATCGGCGACACCGTCAAACCCGGCCTGCTGACGGATGCCATCGGCGCCGGGCGGACGGCCGCCGCCGCCATCATCGACATGCTGGAGGGGCGGCGCCCGGTGGGCGACACCCGCCAGATGATCGACAAAAAAAGGATTTCACTGGAATATTTCGACCCCCGGGTGATCGAATACGAAAACATCGACCACTGCGGTTCGCAATGCTCTTCCTGCGGTGCCTGCCGGGACTGCGGCATCTGCGCTGCGGTCTGCCCCTACAGCGCCATCACCCGGGAAGAAACCCCCGACGGCAGCTATGAATACGTGGTGGACGCTGAGCGCTGCATCGGGTGTGGTTTCTGTGCGGGGGCCTGCCCCTGTGGGATCTGGGACCTGGTGGAGAATACGCCGCTCTGATCGAAGGGCATATCCGGTACAAACGGCGGCGCGCTGTTCCGGCCCCTCCCGGTATGGGGAAAGGGGCCGGTTTACTATTGATAAATCGGCACAAGTTCATTACTAGCTACGGGTTTTAGAAATAGATTCGATCGGGCTTTCGGCGCCCGCGTCAGGATAATGGATAGGAATCCCATGAAAGCATTGCTTGCACTTGAAGACGGGCGAACGTTCAAATGCCGTTCGTTCACAGGCCCGGGGGAATCCCAGGGCGAGGTGGTGTTCAACACCAGCATGACCGGCTACCAGGAGGTGCTGACCGACCCTTCTTATCGCGGCCAACTGGTGACCATGACCTATCCCCTGGTGGGCAATTACGGTGTCAATTCTGAAGATGTGGAGTCCGATCGCATCCAGGTGGCCGCCTTTATCATCAAGGAGTACCAGCCGTTTTACAGCAACTACCGCGCCACCGGATCCCTGGCAGAATATCTGCAGTCCCAGGGCGTGATGGGCATCGAAGCGCTGGACACCCGTGCCTTGACCCGGCACATCCGCAAGGCCGGTGCCATGCGCGCGTATCTCTCGACGTCGATTCTGGACACGGCCGCGGCGGTGGCCAAAGCCCGGTCGATCCCCGGCATGGAGGGCCAGGACCTGGCCAGGATCGTCACGACAGACCGGCCCTATCGATGGGTGGCGGGGCAGCCGGTTGCTTTAGGCGAGGACGAAGGGCTGGATCGAAGCGACCTCTGGCAAGGCGACGGCTCCCGGCACCGCGTGGTGGCCCTGGATTTCGGCATCAAGTACAATATCCTGCGCTGCCTCGACCAGGCCGGCTTTGAGGTGATCGTGGTGCCGGCCGAGACATCCGCGGACACCATCCGTGCCATGGCGCCGCATGGCATTTTCCTGTCCAACGGGCCGGGGGACCCGGAGCCCGTGACTTACGCCATTGAAACGATCCGCGATCTCATCGGCTATCGTCCCATGTTCGGCATTTGCCTGGGCCACCAGTTGCTGGGCCTGGCATTAGGCGGGCGGACCTACAAGCTCAAGTTCGGTCATCGGGGTGCCAATCAGCCGGTCAAGCACCTGGCCAGCGGGCGGATCGAGATTACCTCCCAGAACCACGGTTTTGCCGTGGACCCGGAATCGCTCGCGGACAAGGATGTGGAGATCACCCACATTAACCTCAATGACCAGACCCTGGAAGGTTTCCGAAGCCGCCGGGAGCCGCTCTACGCGGTGCAGTATCACCCGGAGGCATCGCCGGGACCGCATGATGCGCGCTATCTTTTCGGGGAGTTCAAGCAAATGATGGACGCCAACCCAGGCGCCTGAGCGCGGTCGGCGTTGTTGGATGGCGATCCGTCCAAGAGGCCGGATAAGCGCGGATCACCAAGCGAACCTAACTATTACGGACAACCGTTCATGCCCAAACGCACTGATATCCATAAAATTCTTTTGATTGGCGCCGGGCCCATCATCATCAGCCAGGCCTGCGAATTCGACTACTCCGGTACCCAGGCCTGCAAGGCCCTCAAGGAAGAAGGGTACGAGGTGGTGCTTGTCAACAGCAATCCGGCCACGATCATGACCGATCCGGAGATGGCCGATCACACCTATATCGAGCCGGTGACACCGGAGGCCGTGGCGCGCATCATCGAGAAAGAGCGCCCGGATGCGCTGCTGCCCACGCTGGGCGGTCAAACGGGGTTGAACACGGCCGTACAGGTGGCCGAGCGCGGCGTTCTGGAAAAATACGGTGTGGAAATGATCGGGGCGTCCCTGCATTCGATCCAGAAAGCGGAAGACCGGGATCTTTTTCGCAAGGCCATGGACAATATCGGTCTGCGCATCCCGCGCAGCGGGATTGCCAACACCATGGACGAGGTCCACCGCATCGTGGCCGACATCGGCTACCCCATCATCGTGCGGCCCAGTTTCACTTTGGGCGGCACGGGCGGCGGTGTGGCCTACAACCCTGAAGATCTGGCGCGTATCGCCAAATCCGGTCTGGATGCCAGCCTGAATACGCAGGTGATGCTGGAAGAGTCGGTTCTGGGCTGGAAAGAATACGAACTGGAGGTGATGCGGGACAAAAACGACAATGTGGTCATTGTCTGCTCCATTGAAAATTTCGATCCGATGGGGGTTCACACGGGTGACAGCATCACCGTGGCGCCGGCCCAAACCCTGAGCGACCGGGAGTACCAGGTCATGCGGGACGGTTCGCTGGCCATCATGCGGGAAATCGGGGTGGATACGGGTGGATCCAATGTTCAGTTTGCGGTCAACCCCCAAAACGGCGAAATGATCGTGGTGGAAATGAACCCCCGGGTATCGCGCAGTTCGGCCCTGGCCTCCAAGGCAACCGGTTTCCCGATCGCCAAGATCGCCGCCAAACTGGCGGTGGGCTATACGCTGGATGAAATTCCCAATGACATTACCGGGGAAACGCTGGCGTCTTTCGAACCGACCCTGGATTACTGTGTCGTCAAGATCCCGCGCTGGACGTTTGAGAAATTTCCCGAGACCCAGGATTATTTGACCACCGCCATGAAATCGGTCGGGGAGACCATGTCCATCGGGCGGACATTCAAAGAAGCCCTGCAGAAGGGTCTGCGCTCGCTGGAGATCGGCCGCTTCGGGTTTGGGGCCGACGGCAAGGACGTCGGTGATAAACGGGCCGGGGCCGGACAGCCGCTCTCCCCGGCCGAAATCGAGCAGCACCTGGCCACGCCCAACTCCCAGCGTATGTTCTATCTGCGGCATGCCCTGCTGCAGGGGGTTTCGATCGAAACGATTTATGCCCTGACCGGCATCGACCCCTGGTTTCTGCACCAGCTCCGGCAGATCGTCGAGTTGGAGCAGGCCATTGCCGCCCAGGGCACCGATCTCGATGACGACTTGCTGGAAAAGGCCAAATCGTGGGGGTTTTCGGACATCCAGATTGGCCACCTCACCGGCCGGAGCGAAAATGCGATCTGCGAGAGGCGCCACCAAATGGGGCTCCTGCCGGTGTATAAACTGGTGGATACCTGTGCGGCGGAATTCAAAGCCGCCACGCCGTATTACTACTCCACCTATGAGGAAGAAAACGAAGCGCGCCAGACCGACGGCACCAAGGTCATGATTCTGGGAGGCGGGCCCAACCGCATCGGCCAGGGCATCGAGTTTGATTACTGCTGTGTTCACGCCTCGTTTGCGCTGCGCGAGGAAGGGGTTGAAAGCATCATGGTCAACAGCAACCCCGAGACGGTCAGCACGGATTATGACACTTCGGACAAGCTTTATTTCGAGCCCCTGACGCGCGAAGATGTGCTTCACATCGTCGAAACCGAACGCCCCACCGGCGTCATCGTCCAATTCGGCGGCCAGACCCCGCTCAACCTGGCGACCGCGTTGCTGGACGCCGGAGTTCACATCATGGGGACCCATCCCCACAGCATCGACCGAGCCGAGGACCGAGAACAGTTCCAGGCCATGCTCAAAAAACTCGACCTGGTGCAGCCGGACAACGGTACCGCCACCAATGTGGAGGAGGCGATAGCGGTTGCGGCCACCATCGGCTATCCGGTGATCGTGCGGCCTTCTTACGTGCTGGGGGGCCGGGCCATGAAGATCGTCTACAACCAGGAGGCATTGGAGAATTTTACCCGGCTGGCCATCGAGGCCTCGCCCGAGCATCCCGTGCTCATCGACAAATTCCTGGAAGACGCGGTGGAAGTGGATGTGGACGCCATTTGTGACGGCCAGCGGACCATCATCGGCGGGATCATGGAGCATGTCGAGGAAGCCGGCATTCATTCGGGCGATTCGGCCTGTATCCTGCCGCCGCAATCCATCCCGGAAGCCGTGCTAACCGAGATTGCCGATGCCACGCGGGCCATGGCGCAGGAGCTGAACGTGGTGGGCCTGATGAACGTCCAGTACGCCATCAAGGACCAGCAGGTGTTCGTGCTCGAAGTCAACCCCCGGGCCTCCCGCACGATACCGTTTGTCAGCAAGGCCACCGGCGTGCCCCTGGCCAAACTGGCCACCAAGGTCATGCTGGGAAAAACGCTGGAAGAACTGGGACTCACCCGGGAAATCGTGCCGGATTACGTTTCGGTCAAAGAAGCCGTGCTGCCCTTCGACCGCTTTCCGGACGTGGACACCCTGCTGGGGCCGGAGATGAAATCCACGGGCGAAGTCATGGGGATCGATTCCGACTTCGGTGCGGCCTTCTGCAAGGCGCAGATGGGGGCCGGACAGCGGTTGCCCAAACAAGGGACGATTTTTATCAGCGTACAGGATCGGGACAAAGCCGCGGTGGTGGACATCGCCCGTCGTTTCATCGCGCTGGGGTTTACGATCATGGCCACCCGCGGAACAGCCGATTTTCTGGCAGAGCGGGGGCTTGCCGCCCGTTTTGTCTATAAGGTATCCACCGGCCGGCCCCATGTGGTGGACGCCATCAAGAACCGCGAGATTCAGCTGGTGATCAATACCGGTTCCGGTGACGAAACCAAGCGGGACGGTTATGAAATTCGGCGGGCGGCCTTGAAGTTCCATCTGCCGTATGCCACGACCATTGCCGGGGCCCGGGCGATTTGTCACGGTGTCGCCGCCCTCAAGGAGCGGCGCCTGGAGGTGAAATCCCTGCAGGAATATCACCGAACCCTCAATCGGGAGGTGCGGTAAACCACCCTTCCACATGATATCGAGTATCTCTGGAGAGCGCTATCGATGATACCCTTTGACGAAAGACCCCGTGAGGCCTGCGGGCTTTTTGGCATCCACGGACATCCGGACGCCTCGAAGCTGACCTATTTCGGGCTCTACGCCCTGCAGCACCGGGGGCAGGAAAGTGCCGGCATCGCGGTCTGCCAGGATAAAACCATCGTAGGCCACAAGGGCATGGGACTGGTTCCCGATGTCTTTGAAATGCATCACCTGGAGCAGTTGCGCGGCCTGAGTGCGGTGGGACATGTGCGCTACTCCACGACCGGCAGTTCCATCCTCGGCAATGCGCAGCCCTTTTTCGTACGTCACCAGCATCGATCCTATGCCCTGGCCCACAACGGCAATCTCGTCAATGCGCATATCCTCAAGGACGAACTGGAACGGTCGGGTTCCATCTTCCAGACCACCATGGACAGCGAGGTGTTTCTGCACCTTTTTGTCAAAAACCTGAAGCATGGATTTGAGGGTGCGTTGGTCGAGACGGCCAAACGGCTGCAGGGGGCTTTTTCGTTTGTGCTGCTGACCAGCGAGGGCGAAGTGGTGGGTATCAAGGATCCCAATGGGTTTCGCCCGCTCTGCCTGGGGCGTCTCAACGGCAGTTATGTCCTGGCGTCGGAGACCTGTGCCCTGGACCTGGTGGAAGCGGAATTCGTGCGGGAGCTGGACCCGGGTGAAATCGTCATCATTGGCGAGAAGGGGGTCAAAAGCATTCAAACCCAGCCGGAAGGGACCAAGCGAACCTTCTGTATATTCGAATTCATTTATTTCGCGCGCCCGGACAGCACGTTTTTCGGGAAAAATGTCTATCTGACCAGAAAGGCCCATGGGCGCCAGCTGGCCAAGGAAGCGCCGGCCGAAGCGGATTTTGTGATGCCCTTTCCCGATTCGGGAACCTACGCCGCCTTGGGGTTTTCGGAAGCGTCCGGCATTCCGTTCGAAATGGGCATGATCCGCAACCATTATATCGGACGGACCTTTATCCAGCCGACCCAGAGCATGCGCGATTTCGGCGTGCGGGTGAAGCTGAACCCGGTGAAGGAACTGCTGAAGGGCAAGGATATCGTTATTATCGAGGACTCCATCATCCGCGGCACCACGGTCAAAACCCGTGTCAAATCTCTGCGGGCGCTGGGCGTGCGGCATGTCCATCTGCGCGTCAGCGGTCCCCCGCACCGGTTTCCCTGCCATTACGGCATCGATTTTTCCACGAAGGGCGAACTGATCGCGGCCCGCATGTCGGTGGAAGAATTGCGAAAACACCTGGGGTTGGATTCCCTGGCGTATCTCAGCCTGCCGGGCCTGTTAGAATCCACCGGGGTCGAACACCCGGAAAATCATTTCTGTAAAGCATGCTTCGATGGCTGTTATCCGGTGGATTTCGATGGCGCGCTTTCCAAAAACTGTATGGAAATGCTATAGTCGCTTCAACCATGACGTCACATTGATGCGGGGGGAGCCATGCAGGAATCGCGTTATCTCAAAGATAACCTGGAAAACATCCAGCGACTGATGTCCATCCCGGCTTTGCGTAATTTTGAGACCAGCAATCTCAGCCGCCTGTTGCACCTCAGTAAAATGCGCGAATATGAGGCGAATGAGCCGATCATCAAGGAAGGTGATGAAGACCCCTGGCTGTATTTCCTGCTGGAAGGCAGTGTCCGCATTACGAAAAATGATGTCGAGATCGGTACCCTGAGCGAGGTGGGGGAGGTCTTCGGCGAGATGCGCATCATCGACAGCCAGATCCGTTCCGCCACTGTGGTCGCGCTGGAACCGACCGTCTGCCTGGCCATCAACACCATGGCCAAAGATCGCATGGCCGGCACGAGCGACCGGGATGAGCAGCTGGACTTTCTCCTCCTGCTGTACCGGATTTTCGCCGAGTTCCTTTCCATTCGCCTGCGCTTGACCAACGAGGAATTGATCAAGGCCAACAAAATTCTCAAGGCGCTGGCTTAGTGGCCCTATTCATAAATACGATGGCATTCGATGGGCGCTTCGCGCGCCTTGCCATCCGGGCGCATCGCCCGTCTCGGTGCCTCACCGTATATACGAACAGGACCACTTAGCCCCATGACCCGCAAACGAACGGTGGCCTTTTCGCCCCGGGCCGTCAATCTCTTCTTTCATATCCTGACCCGCTGCAACCTGAAATGCCGCCATTGCTACATCAACCCCGACCAGCACGGCACGGCAACACTGCCGCTGAACACCATCGAAAACTGGCTCAAGGTGTTTGCGGATCTCGGGAAACCGGCCAATCTGATTCTCCTCGGGGGTGAGCCGACCCTGCATCCGGACCTGGCGGCGGTGGTCCAAACGGCGCGCCGCCTGCAGTTTGCCTCGGTTACCATCGATACCAATGGCTATCTTTTTCACGACATCCTGGACCGGCTGACCCCGACGGATCTGGACTATTTCAGTTTCAGCCTGGACGGGGCGACCGCCAAAACCAATGATGCCCTGCGGGGCCGGGGATCTTATGATGCCTGCCTGGCGGGTATCCGCCGGGCCGTGGCCAAAGGATTCAGCACCAGCCTGATCTATACCGTGAGCACGGCCAATATCGATGAACTGCCGCAGATGGGGTCGCTGCTGGAAGATCTCGGTATCGACCGGTTTTTCATTCAGGTCCTGGGGATTCGGGGCAATCCGGCCCTACAGGCCGACCGTATGGCGGCCGACCGGCCGCTCCAGGTGGATCGGGACCGTTGGCTGGCAGTCGTACCGACAGCGGCCGAACAGATTGCCGATCGGGGCCTTACGGTGACCTATCCCAAGGTCTTCTTGTCACCCCGGGAGAATTTCGCCTGCGCCGGCAAGGTGGCCGACAATTATTTCGTTTTTCCCAACGGCCGGGTCTATCGCTGTCCGCTGTGTGAAGATTTCCCCCTGCACAGCCTGACGCTGGAAAAGGGGCGGCTCGACGCCATGCCGCCCATCAATGAAAACGATTTGTTTGCGCTGGATATTCCGGAGGGTTGCGTCATGAACCGCTTGATCCAGCCCGGAAACCTTGTCTACGATGCGGACGGTGTGCCGGCCTACCGGATCGCCTGTTGCATGCTGAAAGAAGAGATTCTGCCACCCTGAGGAACGATGCGATGCCCGAAGACAGCGGGGATAAAACGTTGCGGCAACGCATGATGACCCTGCTCAAGGCTGAAGAATGTGGTGTGCGTGATATTTCCCAGGCCCTGCACATTTCCGAAAAAGAGGTCGCCGACCACCTGACCCACATTCGCCGCAGTCTGGCCGCCGGCCCCCAGTCTCTTGAGATCCGCCCGGCGGAATGTTTGGCCTGCGGCTTTGTTTTCAAGGATCGGCGGCGCTTTTCCCGCCCGGGCCGCTGCCCCCGTTGCCGGCAGACCCGCATTTCCATGCCGCGCTATTATATCTGTTGACGAGCTCCCATCTGATTTATCTTTCCACAGGGCTTCCGGCCGTGTATCGCGGCCACACGAACAGCCGTGGCCGTTCTCGATGACGGGGTCCACCAGACCGAAACAGAGAGCTTAAGGCCCCACGGCCATTAACCAGCCAAGGTAGGTCAAGGCGGAAGCCAAGGTGGAGGTTGAAATCGCGGCCACGGCGAATTCATCATCCGCGTGCATCTCTTTGGCCATGACGCAGGCCACCGTCGCCATGGGGGTGGCCAATACGATCAGGCCGGGTAAAAACTCAGCCGTCTTCAGGCCGAAGAACAAGAAGAACGCCAAACCGACCAGGCCTGCAACGCCAGGACCGAGAGCACATTCTGCAGAATCATGAGAAAGCCCGCCAGGATGCCGGCTTTGGCCAGGCCGCTTTCCCCCATGAAGTAAAACGCCACGGGAAGCCCGATGTAGCCATGGTTCCCGTGGGCGGAGCACTGGATGAAGGCGCCGACGCGTCCTTTAGGCCAGCGGGTAAGCTGTCCGATCAGCCAGGCGCTGAAATAGGCTATCGTCGCCGATGACAGCGTGATGAGAAGAACCGTCATGTTGAATTGCGTGTGGAAGGAGGCGTTTGAAATGGAACGAAAGATGAGTGCCGGGATGGCCAGGTAATATACCATCTGATTGGCCGGCCCCAGGAATTCCGGCGGCATGAACCCCCGGCGGCGGGCAAGCCAGCCTAAAATAACGACGGCAAAGATGGGAATGATGGTCGAGAATACTTGCATGCGCTGAAAGGATCAGATTTCAACCAGGGTTTTGACCCGCTCAGGCGATGCAAATGCCCCCATAAACTGATCGAGTCCGGACAGGGAAACCCTGCCTGTGGCTAAGGGACCGGTCTTGACCTTCCCACTTTGCAGGATTTCGATGGCCTCGGGGAACTCGTCCGTATAGATCAGAGATCCGCGAATCACCAGCTCCTTGCGGACCACCATGTCGATGGGGATGGCATGGTCTTTTCCCGGCAGACTCAAAACGACGATTTTTCCAAGCGGTGCTGCCAATCGAATGACCTTGTCCAGCGCCGTTGATACACCGCTGGTCTCATAGATCACGTCGAAGGTGTTGAGGAAGGTTTCATGAGACGTATCCGGCCCTAAAATCTCGGATGCCCCCAGCTGTTTTGCCAGCGACAACCGTTTTTCAGCGAGGTCGCAGGCGGTGACCCTGGCGCCCCTGCTTACCGCCAACTGCAAAACAAGCAATCCCATGACACCCGCACCGAAGATGAGAACGTTGTCCCCGGGATTCGGCGCCGTAATGCGCATCGCATGAACACCCACGGAAAGCGGTTCCGTAAAAACGGCAACCTCGTCGGGGAGCGTGTCCGGAACTTTCCAGACATAGCGTGCCGGCACTTTGACAAATTCGGCGAAAACGCCGTTGGTATCCACCCCCAGCCTGATTTTTGACGGGCAGATATTGCCGTGTCCCGAAGTACACAAGGCACATTGACCACAGGAAAAGTTGGGTTGAATCGTAACCCGTTGGCCGGTTTCAATCCCAGTGACCTCGGCACCCACAGCCTCGACGGTGCCGATGGCTTCGTGGCCGGGAATGACCGGTAGCGGAACGTTAAAGCGGCCGTGATAAAGGGTGTGGTCGGAGCCGCAGATGCCCCCCAGCTTCACCCGTATGAGGACCTCATCGCGGCCGCATGAAGGCATGTTGGTGTCTGCAACGACAATTTTGCCGACTTCAGTCAATATGGCAGCCTTCATTTTTATGGATCTCCAAAATAATGGTTTGGTTCGTGTTTGGTGCAACCGTATGGCACGAGGACTTAGGCGTCTCCCCCAGGCCATTCGTGACGCCGAAAGCGTTAAAAGCCGAACAAGCGCGGCAGCCAGGTTACCGTCACCGGTACGAACGAAATAATGATCAGCACGAGCAACTCGACGAAAAAGAGCGGAATGATCTGACGTGTCAGATTGCCCAACCCGACATTGGCCACGGAATCCGCCACGAAGAGGCACAAGCCCATGGGCGGGGTGATCAGGCCGATCATCAGGTTGAACACCACCAGAATGCCGAAATGGGTTGGGTCGACGCCCATGCTGACCGCGATGGGATGTAAAATGGGCACGAGCACCAGCATCGCGGCGATGCCCTCCAGAAACAGGCCAATAAACAGGAACAGGATCATAGAGGATACAAGGAACATCCATTTGGCCGTCATGAACGTCAGGGCAAAATCGGTAATGATGTTGGGGATGCGGTTGTAGGTCAAGAGCCAGTTTGCGGCGGAGACCGTGGCCATGACGATCATGATGACAGCACTGTCACGCATGGAACTGGCGAAGATTTTTGGGAGCTTGGTCCATTTGAGCTCCCGGAACAGAAACAGGCCGACGATCAGGGCATAGGCCACGGCAAAACTCGCGGCCTCCGTGGGTGTCACGATACCGAAAAGGATGGTGCCCACCACAAAAACCGGCATCAGCAAGGGAATGATCCCTTGAATGAGAATTTTTCTTTTATCGACGGTCGTGGCCTCCGCTTCCGTTGCTTTCTTTTCGTAGTGTCCCTTGAACAGCATGACGTACACGGACAAAAAGATGGCCAGCAGGATCCCGGGCGCCACGCCGCCCAGAAACATGCCCGGCACGGAGACGCCGGTCACGATCAGGGCGTAAATGATCACCGGGATGCTCGGCGGAATAATGGGGCCAATGACCGAAGAAGCGGCGGTAATGGCCGCTGCAAAGTCCCGCGGATAGCCTCTCTTTTCCATTTCGGGGATAAAAACGCGGCCGATGGCGGAGGTGTCGGCCACGGCCGAGCCGGACAGCCCGGCAAAAATGACCGAAGCCCAGATATTGACCAGGGCCAAGCCGGCCCGCAGTCGCCCGACGATCACATTGGTAAAGGCAATGATCCGGCGGGTGATGCCGGATTCGTTCATCAGCTCCCCGGCCAGAATAAACAACGGGATGGCCAGCAGCGGGTAAGACCGCAGCCCGCCGAACATTTGCGTCGTCACGATGCGCAGGTGGTAAGGGAATTCGCCCACCGCCATGAAATACATCAGGGCGGTCACAATGGAGAAGGCCACCGGTACGCCGATGATTAAACAGACAATCAGGATCGCATAGACCATGGGCTCATCCTCTGGTGGCTTGGGTGGCAGGCTTTTCCGTAAGGCGCATCGACAGTTTCAGCAGGGCGGCGATCGTCAAGAGGGCGCCCCCGATGACGATGGCCGCCATATAGGGATACATGTGCCCGATCCAGATCATGCCGTCCCACCCGGTCAAGGATTTGAGCCATTTCGCCATGTTAATGATGCCGGGGGATTCCAGGCGGCCCCGTTTGATCACAAACATCCATCCGGAATAAACCAGCAGCAGGCCGTTCAGCACCATGATCAGGTCCACAAGGATGTACAGTTTGCGGGTCATGGCTTCCGACAGGAACCGGACCAGTAAGGTGAAGCGGATGTGCCGATCCTGAACATAGGCCCAGGCCATCCCGAACATGACGCCGTAGATGCCCAAATAAATCGGAAGTTCCTCCCCCCACTCGAAGGATTTCCCGATGGCGTAGCGGCGGACGGAATTGACAAAGACGATCAGAAAAAGAGTCATCATGGA
Source organism: Desulfobacteraceae bacterium (assembly GCA_014237395.1). Taxonomy (GTDB): domain Bacteria; phylum Desulfobacterota; class Desulfobacteria; order Desulfobacterales; family UBA5852; genus JABZFP01. Next base: position 382,160 of record JABZFP010000041.1, read on the forward strand.
CAGGGATGCGCCTCCGGAGGCCAATTGCGAAAAACGGCGGGTTATTTTTTCAATGACGTTCGGCATAACCGTTGCTCCCTATCCTAAAATTTTCACCTAAGCTTTTTTGATATCCCCTATATGAACGCGCCGGGAGGCGCAAGCTGGCCGCTCCTCCCGGCGTTACAGGGAACAGGCGGTTATTTAGACGCGGCCTCTACCGCATCGTCAAGTTTTTTGATCCATACGGCGTCGTCACCAAGCTCTCCGGCCAGCCATTCTTTTACAGCCGGCTGGGCCAATTTTTTGAACTGGTTCAGATCTTCGGCCGTCGGGGAATAGACCTGCATGCCTTCGGCCGCCACCTTGGTGACGCCTTCGGCGGTATTGAACTGCTGGATGGCGCGGCCCATGTTGCCGGCAACACGGGCGGCCTTTTCAATGATGGCCTGGTCTTTGGCCGGCAGCGACTGGAAGAATTCATCGTTGATGATGATGAAGTCGGCGCCGTACACGTGGCCGTCCAGCACCAAATATTTCTGCAGTTTGTGCAGCTGGTTGTTGTAGATGACGCCAACGGGGTTTTCCTGTCCGTCCACTACCCCAGTGGCCAGGGCATTGGGCAGCTCGGACCAGGCAATCGGGGTGGGCTCGCCCCCCAGACCTTTGACCATCTCCACATACAGCGGAATGGGTTGAACACGGAATTTGAGGCCCTTCATGTCCGCCGGCGTCTTGATTTCCCGGACGTTGTTGGTGAAGTTGCGGAAACCGGTTTCACCGTAAGCCAGGGTGCGCAGACCGGTCTTCTGCAGGCAGTGTTCCGCCAGCTCCTTGCCGAAGGGGCCGTCCAGTACGTCCCAGGCGACCGGCGCTGATGGAAATTCATAGGGAATGTTCAGCACGTCTGCTGTCTTGCAGACCGTCGACATGGCCCCGGACACGATGGCCATATGGGTGGTGCCTTCCTGAACCTGCTGCACCAGGGCGTTTTCATCACCCAGGGCTTTGGCCGGGAACAGCTCCACCGTGATATCGGATTCCCCTTCGACGATGTTCTTGAAAATGACCCCGGCCGCTCCTTTTTTGGAACTCTGCCAATCGGCGGGGTCGACATGCCCCAGTTTGATGGTCGGTCCTGCCATGGCGGCTGTTGCAAAAACGGCCATGAGCAAAGCGAGACCCAAAATTTTGATAGAACGGATCATGTTCGCCTCCTTTAGTTTGATGGCCATATTGGCGCCATCGGTTGTTGGATTCACTTGCAACGTAAATTGTTTGAAATTCCAGGCAATTTGCGTCCTATATAAAGCGTCTTCATCACATTTAATTCGGTTCTTCCTTCAAATACGTTTCGGCCGCGCGAATGGCGCGACGAGCGTATTCTTCCGGTCCCAGCTCCTTCATCAGGACCTCGTTCGGGATTTCAAGAGAATAGGTAAGCGTGGGAATGCACGCCAGTATAGCCCGCAGATTCAGGCCGCCTTCCCCTGGGAAATAGCGGTCGGCGCGGGCCGTGTGAATGATCGCTTCCGTAGCGGTCGGAATCTCCTTGGGGGCATCACAGAGATGGACGAAATGAAACCATTCCCGGGGGAGGTTGCGTAAATCTTCCAGGCTCGACCGGGAGCGATCAAAGTGGAGGGTATCCACCAGTAGGCCCGCATTGGGTTTGTCTACGGCCTCAATAACGGCGGCGGCCGCTTTCAGGTCCCGGGTATCCGTCCATGGCAGAAATTCGAGATCTACGGTCAGGCCAAAGGGCTTGGCGAGATCACAAAGCCTGGCAAAACGTTCGGTCGCCCGCCCTCGTTCGGGATCTGGAAGTTGTGCAATAACGGCGCGGGCACCAAGTTCGCCGCCCGCTTCTAGGAAAAAGCGGTATGCTTCTGGTTCGGTGTTCGGATCCAGGCGGACCAATTCGATGTCATGAACGCGAATGCCTGTATCGGCCATGCGCTTCTTGGTTTCCTTCATCATCGCACGGTCATCCATGAGGGGATAGATTTTTTCATGGGCGGTGACTGCCGTCATACGAAAGCTGACATAGGGATAGCCGGTTTGGGATGCGATGGCGATCATCTCCAGAGGCGAGCACTGCAAAACGGTCAAGTGCGCGAGGGAAAATTCAAACGCCATTTGGTTTCTTCTCCTATGTTTCATCTCGAGGTGCGCGGCCTGTCTTGAATCTATCGGGGGTCAAATCTCCCCCAAATGATTTATGGAACCCTAGGCGTAGCGTTGTTGTTAATCCGGGGCGCATGTGCGCCCAGTCACCAATGGTTTTGCACCATCCGGTATGACAGCCATCGGTCATGTGCTCACATGGGACACCTTCTTTCCGGGGGAGTAAATATCCAGAATGTTCCAGTGACCTGCGGTGGGTACCGGGTTGTTGATCATGGCGACATCGATGACGACGGGCCCTTTGGACTGAATGGCTTTTTCGAGGGCGGGCTTAAATGCACCGGCAGAAGTGATTTTCACCCCCTCAACGCCGTAGGCCTCTGCAATGGCCGCATAATCCGGAGAAGTGGACGTGCCGTCCTTCTCGAAGACAGTGCCGAAGGTGGTGTTGTAGTGCGCCTTCTGTAGACCGGCGATGGTGCCGAAGGCGTCGTTGTTCATGATGACAAACACCACGGCCACGTTTTCGGCCAGAGCCGTTGCCAATAACGCCGGATTCTGGCCAAACCCACCGTCACCGATCAGCGCCACGACAACCCGGTCAGGCCGGGCGATCTTGGCGCCGATGGCCGCAGGTCCGCCGAAGCCCATGGTGGCATAACCGCCGGGGATCAGGATGCTGCCCGGCGTGTAGATGGGGAATTGCTGGCCAACCCCGTTCTTGTTCCAACCTACGTCGGTGGTGATGATGGCATCCCGCGGGAGCACCTCCCGCACCTCGGCCAGGATGCGTTCGGGCATCATGGGGAAGGCGTCGCTTTGTTCCATGGCCACGTTGCTCTGCTTGAAAGTCTGGCGATAAGCGGCGATCTCCTCGATAAGCTCTTTTCTCTGGATGCCGTCGGGGTAAAGATATCTGGCCACGCGGGTCAGAACCGCAAGGGCCTGTTTCAAATCGGCGACCACGCCGATTTCCACCGGATAGTTGCGGCCGATCTCACTGGGTTCGATGTCGACCTGTATCAGCCGGGTGGGCGGTATATTGAAGGTGTATTCCGGGTACCAGGAACTGCTGTCAGCTTCCTTGAAGCGGGTGCCGAGGCCCAAAATGACGTCAGCTTCCCGGCAGGCGTCGTTGATGAATTGAGTGCCCCAGAAGCCGGTCATCCCCAAGGTCAACGGGTGATCATCCGGCAGGGCCGCCTTTCCCATCAGGCTGTGGGCCACCGGGATACCCATGTGATTGACAAAGGCCTTCAGTTCTTCGGCAGCCTGTGCCAGAAGAATGCCCCCGCCGGCGTAGATGACGGGTTTGCGGGCGGTCGCCAAACAGGTAATGATGTCTTTGGCCGTATCCTCATCGATAGACGGTTGGCGGAGCTTCCGGGTGTTAGCCTTGACCCGGTCGAAAAGGGTTGTGTCCACTTCTTTGGAAAAAATGTCCATGGGCACATCCACCAGCACAGGCCCCGGCTGCCCGTTTTCAGCCAGCTGAAAGGCTTTTTCGATGATTTCCGGGAAGAGTTCCGGGCGATCCACCCGCCAGGCGCGCTTCACGAAAGGGCGATAGATTTCATACTGGGCGCCGTCGCTATGCAGATTGACCTCCTGGTGGGGGTGTTTGCCGAAGTAGTGGCTGGGGACGTCGCCTGCAATCACCACCATGGGGATGCAGTCCAGGGCGGCGTTGGCGACGCCGGTGGCCGCGTTGGTCATCCCGGGTCCCAGATGGCTCATGACCACGGCAGCCCTGCCGGTGATACGCGCATAGCCATCAGCCGCATGGGCGGCGATCTGTTCGTGCCGGACGTTGATGAAGTCGATCGTGCTGTTTTCCAGGGCGGACAATACGGCGATATTCGTGTGCCCGCAAAGACCGAAAATATGTTTAACGCCGCGGTCTTCCAGATATCTGACCAATTGATGGGATACGAGCTTTTTCATAAGAAATCCTCCTAACGGATGTCTTCTCCAAAATTCGGTGTCAAGGCTTTCCCGCTGGCGCCGGAATCCAATACGGCGCGGATTACCGCAAGGGTTTGCAGGGCGTCCTCACCGCTGGTGCGTGGGGCTTCTTCGCCACGGATGACCGCACAGAAGTGTTCGATCTGCCGGATTAAAGGGTCTTGTTCCTGGACCGGATTTTCTTCGGTTTGGATGGGATACTCCCAGCCGATTTTGGACGGTGAGGCGTAGTGAACGCGTTTCATGGTCGGAAAGGCCAGGGTGCCTTCGGTTCCGAAAAACAGGTAGCAGTCCTCGTGGGTGTTGAAATAGGCCGGGTTCTCACCGGTAGTGGCCTCATAGGACCAGCGGGAGGGAACACAGTCGGAGGTCACAACCGTCCCCAGGGCGCCATTACTGAACCGTAACGCCACACAGGCCGTGTCTTCCACCTCAAAGTCCCTTACGGACGAACTCACTTGAGCGTAAACATTCTGGATTTCGCCACAAATGTAGCGCAGATTATCCACGTCGTGGATCATGTTGATCAACACGGGGCCTCCGCCGGGCTTTCGGCGCCATTCGACATTGAAGTAGTCGGTCGGTTTCAGCAGAGTCCAGAGGACCGACACGGCCACCAGGCGGCCGATTTTACCGGACTGGACAACTTCCCGGGCGGTTTCCACCAGCGGGTTGAACCGCCGGTGATGGCCCACCAGCAGCTGAACCTTGCGTTTCTCGGCGCAGGCGATCAAGTCGCGGGCGGCCTGCACATCCGAGGCGATGGGCTTTTCCACCAAAAGGTGTACCCCGTGTTCGGCGCAGGCGATCCCAACTGAGGCGTGGCGTTCCGTCGGCGTTGCGATGATAACCCCATCGGGTTTTTCGGCGCTGATCATTTCCTGGTAATCGTCGTAGCAGACGACCGTTAGGTCTTCCGCCAAATGGTGGGTCGCCGAATTCGGGTCGGCGATGCCCACCAGACGGCATCCAGGCAGACCGGCAGCGATGGCGGCATGTTTGGCGCCGACAAGGCCGGCGCCTATTACACCCAGCCGAATGGGAGGTTTGTTTTCTGTTTCTGAGGATGGTTTCATCCGTGTTTTCCGGGACAATTAAACGGTTAAAATGTTTCCGTATTGTAGAATTCCCCAAACAGCTCCTTATCCGATGGCCGGTCTTCCGGGATGGGTCGGGCCACCCAGGTGTAGTTCAGATAATGCTTCAGGTTGATATTTTCATTGGTGATGTTACCGGCCCAGACGCCGCAGCCCATGCTGGATGTCATGGGCATGCCATTGTTGAACGCGCCGGCATTGGCTTTGGACTGGGGTTGACGCACCATCATGCGGCTCACCGGGGCGACCATAGCCAGGCGGTGGATATGGTCGTCGTCGAAGGAATAGATGCCGCAGGAGTGCCCTTTGCCCTGTACGTCATAGATCTGCTTGATCATTGTCAGGGCCTTATCAAAGCCGCTGTATTTGAAGATTGACAGAAGTGTTCCAAGTTTCTCGGTAGAGAATAGATGCTCTCGGCCGATCTTGTCTTCCCTGACAATGATGAATTTCCGGTCGTCAGGAATCTTAAAGCCTGCTTTTTCGGCTATTTTCTGCGGCGGGCAGGCAATGGTGTCGAAGGTTCGGTGCCCCTCGGCATCCCAGTAGATGGCCAGAATCTTGGTTTTCTCTTCATCGGAGGCCAGGTAGCCGCCTTCCTTTTGTAACTGCTCCAGAAAGCGGTCGTAAATGGTCGCCTCCACCAGCAGGTTGCCGTCTGCCGAACATCCGGAGCCGAAATCGGAGGTCTTGCTGAGCCGGGTGTTCAACGCGGCCTCTTCGATATCGGCGGTTTCGTCGATCACCATGGTGGAGTTGCCCTGTCCGGCGGCATAGGCCGGTTTACCGGACTGGTGGGCGGACTTGGCCATGGCCGGACCGCCGGTTGCGATGGTAAGGTCGCAGATGGCCATGATTTCTTGGGCCATGGGGATGCTCGGTTTCTCGACACAGACATAGAGATCTTCGGGGAAACCGATCTTCTTCAAGGCTGCCCGCATCACCTTCACGGTCTCGAAAGAGGTCTTCTTGGCGCGCGGGTGGGGGGAAAAAATAACCGCATTCTTGGCCTTGAGAGCGTAGATGCCCATGCCCGGAGGGGTCAGGGCCGGGTTGGTGGTGGGCACCAGCCCGGCAACCACACCGACGGGCTTGGCGTATTTGACAAGCCCCTTTTCCGGTATCTCTTCAACGATACCGATGCTTTCCTGTCGCAGGGCATCCCGCAGGATCCCCATGATCTTGAAGCGCTTGTTGGGACGACCGGCCCGGTCGCCCAATCCGCTTTCATCCACTCCCATTTGGGCCAGGCGGGTAAAGGTTTTCTCGTTGGCCGTGGCCCACCCCACCGCCTGAATCGCCCGGTCGATGGTGGCCTGGTCATAGTCCTCGATCAATTTTTGCGCCGCCCGGGCCTTTGCCAGCAAGGCTTGGGCAGCCTGTTTTTCTTCTTCGGTAATGGGTCTTGCCACGTCAACCTCCTTGCCATTGCAGACGATTCATATCTTATGGATATTGGGATTAGTCGGCATCCATTCGATGGCGGTACCAAACCTTATCTTTGTCGCAACCGTTCACGATAAAGCAGAAAAAGGGGTGCCTGGTTGAGGACCATATCGATGACTGCCAGGGTCGGGATAGCGATATAGAGATGAATGAACAGTTCCTGGAGCACCAATTCATTGTTGTTCCGACTGGACATCAGAACTTAGGCAAGTGGGCGTGCTGTTAAAAAAGACTTGTAATATGCAATTGGATCGTGATATTCTGCCCAGTAGAACTCATTTCTGTTCTGCAGAATATAGTGATGAAATGCCCCTGTCAAGTCCTTTTTAAAGCGCTGATTTCGGGTGGCATTATAGAAGAATTCATAGAGGAGACCTCTCGAATTTTGCGCCGGGTGGTTTTGGGCGTTGCCTGAAACAGGATACATGATAAGCAAGAGGCTCAACAGGAGGAAGCTTAAATGACGTTTAACCCGCCAAGTGATGCCGTCCTCATCGAGGACGAAGCCCTCCGCGATGGGCTTCAGATGGAATCCCGTATTTTCAGCCTGGAGGAGAAGCTCCAGGTTTTTAAGTTGCTCAAGACCGCCGGGGTCCCCCGCGTTCAGGTGGGTTCGTTTGTTCATCCGAAAATCGTGCCCCAGATGGCGGACACGGATGCCTTCATCCAGGCTATCCCGGAAGCGGATCGGCACCTGACATCCGCCTTGATCCTGAATGAAAAGGGATTGGATCGCGCTCTGGCGAGCGGTGTCGCGCATCTGAGCATGTCGGTTTCGGTGAGCGACACCCACAGCCGGAAAAATGCCCGGCGCCCGGCAGCCGAGGCCCTCGACGCCATGACAGAACTGATTCGTCAGGCCCTGTCCTCGGGTCTGGATGTCCGCGCCGGCTTGCAATGCGCCTTCGGCTGCGTGTACGAGGGCGCCATCGCCGAGACGGCTGTTTTAAAGGCGACCGAGAAAATGGTGCAGACCGGAGTCCGGGAAATCAATCTGGCCGACACCACGGGCATGGCCACCCCGCTCACCATCCGAAGTCTGATCCAAAGGGTTCGCGAGGCCTTTCCTGATACACGGCTGTCATTACATCTGCACGATACCCGAGGCCTCGCGCTGGCGAACATGTTTGCCGGTTATGAAACCGGTATCCGCATTTTCGACACCTGCGCGGGAGGCCTGGGCGGCTGCCCCTTCGTCAAAGGCGCGGCCGGCAACGTTCCCACCGAAGATGCCGTGCAAATGTTCGAGAGCATGGGGGTTGCGACTGGCATCGCCATCGAGACGCTGTGTGAAGCCGTGGCCTATCTCGAAAACAAATTGGAGCGTCAACTGCCCGGGCGCATGAAAAGGGTCTTGGACCACCGGAGGAGCTGTGAATAAAACTGGCCGCAAACCGGTCAAGGAATCCGACCGGCAGATCGACACGGTCGCCAAAGCCCTATGCATCATGGACTGCTTTACGGCCGCCGAACCCGAACTGTCGCTCAAACAGCTCAGCGAAAAGACCGGGCTCTACAAAAGCCGTATTATTCGTCTGTGTGGCACGCTCGTAGCTCACGGATTTCTGATCCGGACGCCTGCCGGAACGCACAAGCTCGGTCCCAAGCTGATGATTCTCGGGAAGGTCTACGAAAGGACCAACCCCTTGTCCGCTGTTGCCCGGCCAATCATGAAGGACCTCTCCGCGTTGACGGGCGAATCCACCAAGCTTTTCGTGATCGAAGGCACCAAGCGGCTTTGTCTTGTCAGGGAAAAAGGCCCTTCCCCGCTTCAATACGCCATCAACGAAGGTGAAACCCAGGCAATCTACGCCGGGGCGGGCGGTAAGTTGCTATTGGCGTTTGCGCCCGAAGCATTTCAGGAAGAAATCATTCGACAACGCCGCGAGAAATTTACGGACGCTACGATTACCGACCCGGACGCGCTTCAAAAAGAGCTGGAAACCATTCGTCGCCAGGGCTACGCTTTCAGCAAGGGCGAACTCGTCTCCGAGGTGGCCGGCTTGGCGGCACCGGTATATGACTGTGACGGCCTAGTATGCGCTGCGCTGAACATTGCCGGCCCCAAGCAGCGATTTGCCGATGATCGCCGCAAAAAGATGCTGGCGCAGCTGCTCGCTGCGGCCCAGGAGTTGTCGACGTTGCTGGGCAACCGGGCGCGTGCGTGAGATGTATGGCTGCTGCTGCAACTCTCGCCGTGATCGATCTCCCAAACCATCGGCCTCAAGGAACTGATCATCATTAATGCGGCAAACCATAATAGGAGAATGAGGCATGCGACTGCAAAGCAAGAAAACTTTGAAGATCAGAGACAAGATCCTTGGCGGGCCGGTCCCCCTGATTTGTCTACCCCTGGTGGCCACCGATCGGAATTCGCTTCTCGAGCAGGCGCGGGAGGTATGTTCATTTGATCCAGATGTGATCGAATGGCGGGTGGACAAGCTCGATGCGATCCTGGATACGGATGCCGTATTGGCGGACCTGGGCGCGCTTCGAAAAACCATCGGCAATATCCCGTTGATCTTTACCTGCCGCGTGATCCACGAGGGCGGGTTCCAGGAAATCGCTGCCGAAGAGCGTCTTCATTTAAACAAGGCGGTTATCGCATCAGGCCAAATCGATCTCATCGATACGGAGATGTCCAACGGTGAAACCATGGTGGCCGAAATGAAAGCGGCCTGCCGGAATGCCGACTGTCCATTGATTTTGTCCTATCACAATTTCGATGAAACCCCGGATGAGGCCTTTATCCTGGACCGTCTGGTCACGGCCGGTAAGCTGGGAGCGGACATCGCCAAGGTGGCCGTCATGCCGAAAAGCTACAAAGACGTGCTGACCCTGCTCAGTGTCACCTACACGGCCCGGACCGAACGGCTGGACATCCCCATCATCACCATGTCCATGGGGGCCGAGGGGGGCATCACGCGGATCGCCGGCGGGCTGTTCGGCTCCGACCTGACCTTTGCCCTCGGCAGCGCCAGCTCGGCTCCGGGGCAGATTCCCATCGCTGATTTGCGTAAGGCCTGGTCGGCACTTCCCTTTAGTTAATTTTAGTCTAAAGCCTTCATTTCTGGTGGAGGATCTGGCGATCCTGGTGGATCTATTATATTGTTTGTTCATTTTCTTCCGCGTGGCAGAAAACGAACCAAAAGAAGACGTTCGTGTCCCGCTTGACCCTGCGCGTCGTCGCGGCGACCGGAGCACGCGGAAACTCGCCCCGCTTTCAGCGGAGCCCAGACAGTCCGCGTGCTTTATTCCGTTCGCCCCGCCAATGCTCGGCGCGGGACAAAGGGGAATCAAACCAAAGTCCTGAAAAGCGATATGAAGCCACCATCCTGGGCTACTGAATGCCGCCTGATTTGAGGGTGGAGACGTGCGTCACCGGGGTGGGCGGTTTCGCGCCGGGCATGCTGTCATCGGGTCAGCACTGGGTTGGGGATGAATCGCGCTTTTGGCAAGAAAGGAAAGCAACCATGGCTGTGGTGGATGTCAATACGAAACTGGTTGGACTTTTGGGCAACCCCCTGGGGCACAGCTTCTCGCCGGCCATGCACAACAAGGCTTTTGAGACCCTCGGTCTGAATTACTTCTACCTGCCCATCGAGGTGACGGCGGAAGATTTGCCTGCCGTCGCGGCCGGCATCGCCAAAATGAATTTCGCGGGCTACAACATCACCATCCCCCACAAGATCCGCATCATGGACTGCCTGGACGCCATCGACCCCCTGGCCCTGGCCATCGGCGCCGTCAATACCGTTATCGTGGAAAACGGTCGTACCACCGGCTATAACACCGACGGTGAGGGCTTTGTGCAATCCCTGGAGACGGAAACCGGTATCGCGGTGGGCGGGAAATGCTATCTCATCATCGGCGCCGGAGGGGCGGCACGCGCCATCGCCATGACGCTGGCCTTCAAAGGGGCTGAAAAGATTTTCCTCTGCAACCGTACCGAACAGAAAGCCCATGACCTGGCCGCTGAAATCAACACCAAGGTCAGCCCCTGCAGCGAGGTAGTCGCAAGGGAGCCCGCGCGCATCGGGGCGGCTGTCAGGCAAGCGGACGTCCTCATCAACACCACCAGTGTCGGCATGCACCCCGATGAAGATCGGATTCCCATCGACGGTGATCTGATCCCCAACGGCCTGATCGTGAGCGATATCGTTTACAATCCGGCCCGGACGAAACTGCTGCAGGTGGCCGAAGCAAAAAACGGCCGGATCGTTCCTGGCCTCGGGATGCTGGTCTACCAGGGCGCTGAGGCATTCCGGAAGTGGACGGGCGCGGAACCACCCGTGGACGTCATGTTCGAGGTCGTGCGGGCCCTGAAAGGGTAACGGCGGGTCGGCCGTCCCGAGGCGCGGGCTGACGGAAGTGGCGCGTAATTTGGGGACGTCTACCCCTGGACGTCTGCCAGGGTTTCGAGCACCTGCGCCTGGGTCACCGCATCAGTCACAAAGACATCGCCAATCTCCCGAAAAAGAACAAACCGAATGCGACCAGAGGCGGCTTTTTTATCCCGCCGCATGGCCTGGTATACACCGGGCAGATTGATATGGGCCGGAATGCGGTTCGGCAGACCGGCATCTGTCAGAACCGGCTCTAGTCGATCCTGAAGTGACGGTGAACAATGGCCCAGGCGGGCCGACAGGTTGGCTGCCGCCACCAGGCCCATGGCCACAGCTTCGCCGTGGCGAATGGTGTGCTCGCATACCTGCTCGATGGCGTGGGCAAAGGTGTGCCCAAGGTTTAGAACGTTGCGGCGTCCCTGGTCGAAGGGGTCCTCCTGTACGATTCTTATCTTGACCTGAATGGCCTGGGCGACCAGGGCCTGGAGATCCGCAAGGGGAGGCACCAGCGTTCCAGCCTCCCGCGCCCAGCTCCCGCTTTCAATTCGGGCGAACAAGGCTGCGTCGTCGATCAGGCTGTGTTTGATCACCTCCGCCATGCCGGACGAGAATTCTTCCGGTGAAAGACTCTGCAAAGTTGCCACATCGGCGATCACCGCGGTGGGCTGTTTGAAGGCGCCGACCAAATTTTTTCCCTGGGGAAGATTAATGCCGGCCTTGCCGCCGATGCTCGTATCCACCATGGCCAGCAGGCTGGTGGGGCAATGCACCAGGTCCACGCCCCGCATGTAAACCGCCGCCACGAAACCGGCCAGTCCGCTGATGACGGAACCGCCCAGGCCGATGATGGTGCCGCTGCGGTCAAAGCCTTTTTCAATGAGCTCTTCACAGATGGACTGCACCACGGTCAGGGTTTTATGCTGCTGGCCGGGGGGCACTTCGACAACCATGTCCACCGGCCCGCAGCTTTGCGCATATAAGGGTCCCGTATTGGTGTCGGTGATGACGGCCACCGGTCCGGCGATACCTGCCAGATTTTTGACAAACGGCAGCAGTCCACCGCCGACGATGTACTCATACCGCTTGCCGGCACCTGTGATCGGCACGCGCTGGTCCGGGTTGGCCTGAAAAATACCGACCAGATTCTTCGTGACGGCGTCGGGTGATTTTTCCGAAGTTACCATCTGGGGAAACTTCCCATAGTCTTCCTGGCGCTGCTGCATCAGCTCGACGATGCGTTCCATGGGATTCGGCACCGCCAGCAGCGGCCGCTCCGTAGCCATATCCTTGGTGACCCGATCGAGAATCTCTTCCGGCGTGGCCACCAGGCAAAATACCCGTCCCGTGCTGCTGAGAGCGGCGGCGTTGTCAGGATCCAGCATCAGTCGTCCACCCGTCGAGATCACGATGCCCTGCCTGCCGGCCAGCTCGCGGGCGACCGAAGCTTCCATTTCCCGGAAAGCGACTTCGCCCATTTCCTGGAAGATCTCCGGAACAGTCTTCCCCGCGCGTTCCTGAATCAATTCATCCGTGTCGACGAAGTCATAGGCTAATTGCTGCGCAATTTTTTTCCCGACGGTGGTTTTTCCGGTTCCCATGAATCCTGTTAGAACAATATTGGGCCTATCCATAGCGTTTCATCCCATCTAACGAAACACAGCTTTGCAAAGGCGTCTCCAGTCAATGCCTTTTGCACCGGCGTTTCGGCAAAGATATCAGAGGTCACGAAGCTGACGCAATTCAGCCAGGGAGATGTCGGTAATTACCGCACGTCCGAGGCCATTCAACAATACGAAATGCACGCTTTCGTTTTCCCGTTTTTTGTCTTTGCCCAGCGCCTCCAGGACCGCTTTCTTATCGAATATCATCCGGGTGGGCAGGTTCAATTGTTCGAGAAGCGCACACAGCCGCTCTTTCTCGCGCGCTGTAATCAGACCGCGCTGCTGGGACAGGCCTGCTGCCAGCACCATGCCGACACTGACGGCCTGGCCGTGGGGAATCCCGGTCACTTTTTCAATGGCGTGCCCGAAGGTGTGGCCGAAGTTGAGCTTGCGCCGCTCGCCGGTTTCTTTTTCGTCCTGGTTGACGAAGGAGGATTTTATAACCAGTGAATCGTACACCAGGCGCTCGACCACAATCGGGTCGAGTGTCAGGGCCTTTTCAGCATCCTTTTCCAGCGCTTCGAACATCCCGGCATCGGCGATGGCGGCGTGTTTGACAATTTCGGCAAAACCACATTGGAGTTGTGTTTCCGGCAGCGAGTGAAGCATTTTCAGGTCGCAGAGCACAAACTCGGGTTGATTGAAAGTCCCCACCATGTTTTTGTAGCCGCCGAAATTCACTCCATTTTTACCACCGACGCTGGCGTCCACCTGGGCCAGCAGCGTGGTGGCCACAAAACCAAAGCGCACCCCCCGCAGATAGGTCGATGCCACAAAACCGGCCATGTCGCAGACAATGCCGCCGCCGACGCCGACGATACTGCAGGAGCGGTCAGCCTCGATGGCGACCAGTTCGCTATAGATCCGGCTGATGGTTTCGAGGGTCTTGATGCCCTCACCGGTGCCGATGGTAATCACGTGTCCGGGGGGAAATTGATCAGCATACCGCTGACCGACGTTCTCGTCGGTGATGATGACCGGGTGCTGCGTCGGCAGGTAATGGGTCAGGTTTTTTAACGGTTCGCCCACCAGGATAGTGGACAGGCCGCCGACGCCCTGGATTTGCAATTTTTTCATGCGGAAGACGCTCTCGTTCCAATTTGACCCGCCATTGCCGGCAGCAATGGCGGAGGGCGGTTGTCGTGTCCTGTTCAGGAGGCGCGGTTGACCGTAGCGCCGGCCGTTTGCATGCGTTTGGCATGGGCGCTGAGCAGGAGCTCCTCGGTGGTTTCCCACGAAATACATTCGTCGGTAATCGAGACGCCGTATTTCAAGGCGGATTTGTCCCCGGTATATTTCTGGTTGCCTTCGTGCAGGTTGCTCTCCAGCATGAGACCGATGACGGATTCGCTGCCATTGACGATCTGGTCGATAACGTTGCGCCAAACAATCGCCTGCCCCTGGTATTTTTTATGGGAATTGGCATGGGAGCAGTCCACGATGATGGCCTCGGGGAGGCCCTTGGTAATGAGCATCAGCCGGGCTTCCTCGATACTGATGGGATCGTAGTTGGGCCGGCTGCCGCCGCGCAGGACAATGTGGCCGTAAGGATTGCCGCCGGTCCGGACGACACAGGTCCGGCCGTCCTGGTCGATGCCCAGGAAGGTCTGGGCGGCGTGCGCCGCCACGAGGGCGTTAATCGCCGTGGACAACTTGCCGTCGGTGCCGTTCTTGAACCCAACCGGCATGGATAGGCCGGATGCCATTTCTCGGTGGGTTTGGGATTCGGTGGTGCGTGCGCCGATGGCCGACCAGCAGACAAGGTCCGCCAGATACTGCGGCGTAATCGGCTCCAGCATTTCCGTGGCGGTGGGCAGCCCCATTTCGGCAATCTGCAGGATCAACCCGCGCGCTTTGACGAGCCCGGCGTTCATGTCGCAACTGTCGTCCAGTTCCGGATCGCTGATCAGGCCCTTCCACCCCACCGTCGTGCGCGGTTTTTCAAAATACACCCGCATGGCCAGGTAAAGGGTTTCCTTGACCTTTTCCTGCAGGCTGACAAGACGCTCCGCGTATTCCAGCGCCGCTTTTTCATCATGGATGGAGCACGGGCCGACAATGGCCAGGGTTCGCTTGTCTTCTTTGTTGATGATACGCTGAATGGTTTCCCGGCCCTCTATGACGGTTTGTTGGGCCTTGGCCGAGAGCGGCAGTTTCTGCTTCAGTTCCTTGGGCGGCATCAGCGGCAGGTAGTCCCTTACTCGGAGATCTTCTGTTTTTGGCACTGGCATGGTGTTTTCCTTTCGGCACCGTTGGGTGTTCACGATTGGTGAATCACGGGTTGACTTGTTTTTCCCTCGCCGGGCCATCGGGCCGAAAAAAAAGGCCGTGAAGCGTTTGATCCGCCACGGCCTACTTAAACAAAAAAACCGCGGCGATTGGTCCGCCGGCGGTTTTGAAATTCTTGGGTCAGATTTTCAGCACACCGCAGGCAGACCGGCAAAATAAAAATAATAGCCGAAATAAAAAAAGTGTCTGCCTGCTACGTTTTGCATGATGTCTTCCTGTTATCGGTTAACGCACGATAGCGGTGGAATGAAGGAATGTCAAGAGGCGGTTCGTATTTCCTGTGGCCGGCCCAGGTTTTTCTCTGGTTGGACGCCCCCCCTTAATGCGCAATCTCATGAAGGCAGGTCTATAGCGGGTTGTGGGCGATATTGTATCACCCGCTGGGGGACAGGCCCCTAAAGATTGCGGATCAGGTTTTTCAGCGTTTCGATCTGGGACGGTGTGAGATCGTCGAAAACGACCTCGATGCCTTTGGCTTTGCGGCCCATGATGATGCCCGAGAGCATTAGTGTTTTCTGGGTCGCGGGGTCGGTGATGGTCATCATCAGGCTTTCGCCTTCGGAAAAGGGTTCCGATGTTTCCAGAAAGATACCATCCAGCCGAAGGGCGCGCGTAAAGGTCGAATAGGAAGCATCGTCCGTGTCGTACTCCACCAGCACCTGGGGCCGGTCTTCCGGAAGATCCGCCGTTGCGTCGGATGCGGTCGGTACCGGTTTGCTGGACGGCAGCAGGGCGCCCAGTCGGAGGACAATGACCGTGATATTGTCGTCGCCGCCGCGCTCGTTGGCCATGGCCACCAATTTTTGACAGGATTCTTGCGGCGCGGCATGGGTGACAATTTCACAGATTTCTTCCGCAAAGGCCTTGTCGCTCAACCCATCGGAGCAAATGACCAGGATGTCGCCTTCTTTGAAGAAAATCTCGGTGGTATCGGGATTCACGGTTTCGCCGATGCCCATGGCGCGGGTGATCATATGCAGGTATTGCTGGCCCAGCTTGAGCCCGCCCTCCGGAGCCAGCGCTTCCTGTTCGGCCATGACGGTATGCATGGTCGAGACCACTTCCGCGCGTCCGTCCCTTATCAGAAAAATAGGGCTGTCACCCACATTGCTGATAATGGCGTGCGTATCACTGAGGTAAACGGCCGATACGGTGGACCCCATGCCCTTGCAGGTTTCATCGTTCTGGGCGTATTCATAGGTCTTCAGATTGGCCCGGCGAATGGCGTAAACCAACTGGTTGGCCTGTGAGGACAGGTTGCGGTCGACGCCCACCATCTGGTCCGGATTCTCCGCGGAAACCAGTTTGTGCATGGTTTTGCTGATGGTGTCGACCACCAGACGGCTGGCCACTTCGCCGGCTTTGCGCCCGCCCATTCCATCCGCTACAACGTAGAGCTGAAGCTGATCATCGATTAGGAAGGAATCTTCGTTGCCCTTGCGCTTCTGGCCGACATCCGTTTGTCCGGCGGATTCTACCGATATCATACCAAGGCCTCGCGAGGAGCGCGAAAGATAAGCCGATAGCAGGTCGATAGGGTTTCACAGCGAATCATCAACAGGTCGCCTCATTTGGAGTTGTTGCCGCTCTTAAGCCCGGAGCTTTTTTCCAGTCGATAGGACAGCGTGCGTGCAAAATTCTTGAAAAATAATAGCTGGACCGCATCCGGGGCTTTATCCATCAAGGTGGCACTGATTTTCATCAGGAGGCAATTGGTATGGGCCGTGGCCGAGGCGACACGGGCCTTCCCGGCGATATAGGCCATTTCTCCGAAGCATTCCCCGGCCCTGATCTTGGCAATGACCGTGTCATTTTTGCGGATTTTAACCTTGCCGTTCAACAGGATATAGAACGTGTCGTCAATATCGCCTTCGGTGACGATGATTTTACCTTCCGGGACCTTGATGATGCTGCTGGCCAGCCCCAGGCTTTCGATCTGCTCGCGGGTGAAATTTTGGAAAAAGGGCACCTGGCGGAGCAGATCGATAATATCTTCGACCTTTTTGTCCCCCTTGGGCAGCATGATCCCGCGCAGGGCGACCCGCAGGTCATAGGCCAGATCCATGCAGGAGGCGTAGCGCTCTTCAAGGTTTTTGGCCAGCGCTTTGCGCATGATGTCTTCGAAAATTTTTGGTAGGTCCGGTCGCAGTTCGCGCACCGGGGTCGGGTTTTCACGGGTGATCTTGTAGATGATGGCGAAGTCGTTTTCGCCGGTGAAGGCGCGCTGACCGGTGAGCAACTCATACATGACGCAGCCCAGCGAGAAGATATCGCTCTGGTGCGTGCCGGTTTCTTCCTTGAGCTGCTCCGGCGACATATAGCTGGGAGTCCCCCAGACGCCCTTTTCGGATTTCTGCTCGGAGATGCGGGCGATGCCGAAATCCGTCAGCTTGGGGGTTCCCTGTTTGTCCAGCATGATATTCGAGGGCTTGATATCCCGGTGAATCACACCGTGCTGGTGGGCATAGCTCAAGGCACTGCACACCTTGAAGACAATCTCAATGCATTGGTCGATGGGAAGGAGATGCTGGGGGCGGCAGTATTTTTTGAGCGTTTCACCCTCAACATACTCCATGATGATGTAGCAAAATTCTTTGTACAATCCGGTGTCATAGATGGCCAGGATGTTGGGGTGGCTGAGGCGGCCGGCGGATTGGGCTTCCAGGAAAAGCTTTTTGCGGGACTGGCTTGAGATGCCCCGGGAAATTTTCAAGGCCACCTGGCGTTGGATGTAGGCATCGCGGGCCAGATAGACGACGCCCGAGCCGCCCTGGCCGAGTTTCCGGATGATTTTGTACCGGCCCATGCTCTGGGTGTCCATCAGGCCGGATATGAATTTTTCGTGTACCGAGGAGTTACTCACGCCTTATTCCTGTCGTCCTGTCGTCGCGGCGCATAACAGCGGTTCAACATAACCAATGAGCATACCATAATTCCTGGCGATTCACCATCTTATTGCATGCACGGGGATGTTTTTCACAGGAAACCCCGCCCGGTCGGCGGCCGGCGAAAAAGGTCTTCGAATTCAAACATTGAAGCGGAAATTGATGATATCACCATCCTGGACTTCGTAGAGCTTGCCTTCCAGGCGCGTGGTGCCTTGTTTGCGGGCTTCGGCATAACTGCCGGCCGCCCTGAGGTCATCGTAAGCAAGTACTTCCGCCCGAATGAAGCCTTTTTTGATGTCGGAATGGATCACTTCGGCCGCGTCGACGGCGGGAGTGGCGCGTCGGATGGTCCAGGCCCGGACCTCATCCTCGCCCACGGTAAAGAAAGAAATCAGGCCCTGCAAGGCATAGGAGCGCTGGATGATGCGATCGGCGGCGGCGGCGCTGACGCCGAACTCGGCCTGGAACTCGGCGGCCTCTTCCGGGCTCATGCGGGCCAGTTCCTGTTCGAGTTTGCCCCTGATGACCATGGTGTTGGCGGCCTCCAGATCGTTGGCCAGGGCGGGCCGCTGATCGTCTTCGTCGGCATTGTTGAACAAGGCCAGCTGGGGTTTGGCGGAAAGGAAAGCAAAGCCCCGCAGTTTGTGGGCGGTGGCCAGTTCCGGCGTGGCCCGCAGGGCGCGCTCGTTTTCCAGGGCTTCCCGGCAGCGGATCAGCAGGGCCAGCTCTTCGGGATCGGCTTTCTTGCCTCTTTTCTGGTCGAGCTCGAGCCGTTCCAGACGCTTTTCGACGACAATCAGGTCCGCAATGATCAATTCCTGATCGAGCTGCCGGTAATCGTCAAGCGGGGTCGGCGGCTGGGTGCCGAAGAGGTCGAAGTTGCGCACACAGTGGATCAGGGCATCGCAGTCGCGGACCTGGGTCCAATAGGGCTGTTCACCGGAACGCTTTTCACTGCTCTGGGGTTGGCCGGCCGGCAGGAAATATTCGACCTGGGCATAGATGGTTTTGCGCGGCTGGTAGATGCCGCTGAGGATGTCGACCCGGTCGTCCGGCACACGAATGGTACCGATATGGCTTTCCGTTCGGGCGCCGGCCGATATATCGGCGCCGGTCAGGGCTTCGAAGACTGTGGTTTTGCCAGCCTGTTCCAGCCCAATGATTCCGAGTTTCATGATGGCTCCTCATCGATCGCCGCGGGGGCGCATTAAAAAGACGTCTTCTTAACGCACTCGCTCTTATATTGCAACGACCGACCCGGCAAATACCCGGCGATGGTCAGTCGCCGAGGCGTTTCATCAGCCAGGCCATGTTTTGCCCGAGGGTGTCCATGGTCTGAAGGCCTTCGCTGTCCGCGGCGACATCTCCCCGATCCAGACCAATACCGATGTTCCAGTAGCTGGCACCCGGCACGATCATCTGGCCGATGAGGAAAAAGTGGTTCATGCTGTCAAAGGCATGAATCGCCCCGGCGCGGCGTACGGCCACGACGGCGGCCCCGACTTTGCGTCGGAACATATCGCCATTGGCCTTGGCTACCATCCCGGCGCGGTCGATGAGGGCCTTCATTTCCGTACTCACATCCGCAAAATAGGTTGGCGATCCCAGCAGAATGCCGTCCGCGGCGTCCATCTTCGCAATACATTTGTTCAGATAATCCGTATCCACGGTGCATCGGCGGTCCTTGTTGCGGTGGCATTTCATGCAGGCAATGCAGCCTTGAATGGATTTGCCGGCCAGATGGACGATTTCCGTTTGAATGCCCTCTTTATTCAGTTCCGCGGTGACGTGATCCAACAGGAGGGCGGTATTGCCCTTCCGGCGGGCGCTGCCGTTAAATGCGACGACCTTCATGCCAAGCTCCTTTCATGGTGCCAGAGGTGGATTTTCACTGTAGCCATAGATGGGGTTCAGTTCGGTGGTTGGATCAGTTTGAGCAGATCGCCTTCGGATTTGAAGTTGAGCCGGTTCCATCCCGGCATACCGTCCGCCAGAAACACGCGGCCCAGCAAGTTGTAATTCAGCTCGAAGTCTTCCGGTGCGCCACGGCTGTCCGCCATCAGGCGTACCATCAGCATGATGAAATCACTGGCGGAGGCATAGGCCGTCACCGGATAGACAAGGGTGCCCAACGCGGGAAGTTCAGCCGCCTCGTTGGAGACCCCGGAGGCAATGGTGGTGTCGTTGATCTCCAGCCGGCAGTCGATCCCTTTGAGGTCGATGGCCACGTCGTTGGGGTTGATCAGGCGCAGTTCCAGCTGAAAAGTAGTCTCCATGCCGCTTGACGGTTGCTGAATGATATTGACCAGGCTGACCCGGGGCGCTTCCAGCGTCGGCCCCATCGTGGCGCAGCTCCAGGTCAGCATTGCGGCGATTGTCAGCAGGAATAGCGTTGGCCAAAGCCTTTTAAGCGATGTCGTCATTCGTCGATTCCCTTTCTTCAGGGGCTGAAATAGCGATCCATCATTCAGGATCGGCCGCTATTTGAATATCCCTTTCAGCAGGCCCTTGGTGGTTTCTTCCAGCGGTTTCAGGTCCTCATTCTTTTCAAAGACTTCGTCCAGCTTACCGGAGTCGATGATTTGTTTCTGCACCTGCTGCCGGGCGATGGCCTCAAGGTCCGGGGCGAAGCGGGGATCTTTAAAACTTCCGCTGACCAGCACGGGGACCATGATACCCTCATAGGCTCCGGTGTCGCCCTGCCCCTTGATGGTTTTCACCAGACTGGGTTCCACTCTGAAATTTAGCTGCTCGGCCACCAGGTCGGCCTGCCCCTTGGCGCTGACGCGCAGCAGGGGCGACTGCAGTCGGGTGGCGTCGGTCCCGAAGGTGCCGTTGCGGAGGGTGAAGGGGACGGTGAATTCGGAAAAGTCGGTCTTGGGTTTTTCTGTGATCCGTTCGCCCTGGCCGAAGGCGGCCTGAACGTTGCGCACCATAGCCGCCAGATCGATGCCCACCAGGGCGCCGTCGGCAAAGTCAAGCTGTCCGCCGCCATTCAGGGTCTGCTTGATGCGGTCCGGGGAGTCGCCCTGAAACTGCAGGGTGAGGTCGGACTGCAGGAGTCCTTCGAGAATCTCTTTCTGGGCCACATCTTTTATCATCGGGCCGGCGGCGATGTTCTGAAGCTTCACCTGCAGATCCGATCGGGGCTGGTTTTGACTGACATCGATGGTACCCGTGATCGTGGCAGCGCCCCCGTAGAGGTCACAGGCCAGGGGGGCGATCCGGAAGCGTCCGTCCCGGCCCGTGATCTGAAACCGCACGTTCTGCATATTCGCCTTGCCGGCCTTCAGTTGGCCAACGGCTATCTGGCCGTCGAGAATCATCCGCCGCAAGGGTTCATAGTCCGGGCCCGTCGACTTCCCGGCGGTTTTGGTCGTTCCCGGTGTGGCGGTCTGGTCAGTCGGCGCTTTGCCCGTACCCGGGAGATAGCGGTCAAGGTCGATGGCATCCATCCGGACATCGAATTTAAGATCCGGCCGATCAAACGCTTTGGCCTCGAGGGTGACGTCGGTCTTGGTATCGTCGAGTACCAGTGTGCCGCCGTCCAGGCTGACACGCGTCGTGTCGCCTTTGACCTGGGCTTTCAGCGACACCTTGTTGAGAACGGCAGGGTCGGCGGTTGCCATCGGAAAGGGTTGTCCCAGACGATCGAAAAGCTTGCGCGGTGAAAAGGCAGCGACATACAATTGCAGGTCGAAGGCCGGTTTGCCGGTCAAATCGCGGGCCGAACCCTTCAGCACCGCGTTAAGTTCGTCCAGAGCGGAAATCTTGATATCGTAAGAGATGGGCTGGCTGGCCGGAGGGCTGCCCAGCGGGCCGGCCGTGCCCTCGATTTTCAGGGGCTGGCCGTTGACACGGGTGGAAAAAACCAGGGCTACGGGTCGGTCCAGGGACACGTCGGAGAGCGCCAGGTTGATCTCCGCCACCTCCTGGCGCTTGCCGCTGGAGTGGTCGATCAACGTCAGCCGGCCGTCGCGGATAGCGATTTCTTCAGCCGTCAGGGATTTCAGGGCGAATCCCGCGTCTCCGGTCGTGACGTCCTTGGCGGCCGGCGCGGCGTTCTTGGGCTGGGATGCGGGGGGTTTGAAATCCCAGTTGGTCTGGCCGTTTTTATTCTTGACGAGAACAATGTCGGGGGCCTGCAAGATCACGCGTTTAATCTCGACGTTGCTGGAGAGAAGGGGGATCAGTCTGACCCGGGCTTCAAAGTCGCCGACCTTGATCATGTCGGGTTCCTTGAATCCTGCCGGGCTGCCGAGCCGCAGATCGCTGAGCGACAGGCCCACCCATGGGAAAACCGACAATTCGATGTCGCCGCCTATTTTGAAGGCGCGACCGGTGGCTTCCTGGACCTTGGCTTCGATTTGCGGTTTGTAGCTGTTGACATCCACCAGAAGGGGAATCAGAACGATGGCCGCGACCAGCAGAACCAGCAGCGCACCGCCGGCCATCAGCATCCATTTGACGATTCGATTCATGATCGGCTCCTTTCAGCCGGAACGATGGGAAAGCAGGTAGTGGCGCACGCTGTCTTTCCGTGAATCAGGCGGGCGCTTTCGAACGGGCATGCATCCGCCAGCCACACCGCTGCGTGGGCGATAGCGATCAGCATCATGGTACCGCAATGTGGTCAGGCGCAGGAATTATCAACGGCAGTTGGCCGGCACGGATGCCGGGTCGTGCGGAGCCCAAGCGCCAGTAACGTATTAAATGATGATGATAAGCATTCGGGGTCTCAAAGACAACCGGGATTAGCGGCTATCGTTGTGGATACCGGCTTTTAATGAGGTCTCTGGCGCGGGACCATTCGTTCTCCGAGCTGAACATATATTTCGCAAAACCCAATGATTCGCCTTTTTTTACGACGGCCAGGACGCCGTCGATTTCAATGGTTTTGTCAAACAATTCCCACAAGATATGATGCCTGTTGTGGCCTTTTTTGATCTGGATGCCGTCTTCTTTGAGTGTGCCGTGGCGTTTGATGCAGGCTTTTTCGTAAAGTTTCTTCTGGGATTTCCGGGCCGAAGCGTTCATCAGCCAGAAGCCCCCGCCCATGAACGCCGCCAGAAAGACCAGCATGAAGATCGCCATGGATTTTTCCACCCTCATTTGCCAAAAAGCCAGGGCAACGGCGCCCAGGGTCAAAACGGTAACGATGGCCGCCGGTGGAACCAGGCGTCGGGTTTTCAGGGCCTGCTGGACTTTCAGGCTGTCGTCAAAGGTGAGGTAGCCTCTGAACCGGATGCTTTCTGCCATATGGATCGCCTTTTTTGAAAACCGGTTTGTATAAAATAGTTGCAGCGGGTTCAACCTTATGGCTGATTGCCGGGTTGCGCCGGTGCCACATTGGCGGCGGCTTTCCCCCGGGCGTTTTGCCACTTGGTCTGAATAAAAATAAACAACAACGCGAGGTTTTCGAACCGTTGTATTTTTATTTTCCGGCCATTGGTCAAATGGACCAGGATACACAAAAAGGCCGCCTGCCGGTCGCCGTGAAAATCGAACGCCACCCGTTCGATACGCGCATAGTCGATAAATCGCGTCCGCACAAAATCCCTTACAACCAGCATTTCGTCCTCGGGTGCCACCGTGTGGGGCTGCAGGAGAATGTAGAGCGCCATCGGGAGTGTGATGGTTAAAACAAACAGCCAGACGGGCGTGAAACGGTATAAATAAAAAACACTCCCCAACACCAGCACCAGGAAGACGCCCAATACCAACCCGCTGTGGACAAAATAGGCCAGGCTGCCCTTGAAGGTTTGCGTCCCGATTTTTTCCCGGTGCAATCCGGCCAGGTTCGAACACACGGCCGTCAGCAGCGCGCCAAAATTCCGGGTGCCGTAGTACAATGGTATGATGGTGGGGGCGTCATTGAGCACGACGTCCACTTTGAGGCCCGGGATGTCATCCAGGTATCGAATATCTTCCCACCGCACCGTGATGCTTTTGCGGCCCGGCGGACGATGGGTCAGCCCTGCGGTACTGATCTCGTAGGAATGACGCTGGTGCTGGTCCGACTCAAAGATATAGGTTTCCGGTTCCGGCATTGACTGATTCTCGACCTTCACCTGTGTCGATCAGGGTTCCACTGTTGCGGAGGCCTTAAGGACTTCAAAATCATTTTTCAAGGATCCGGCGTTGATATCTTTCGACAGATAAATGAAATTGATACATTCTTACCCCCTTCAAGCCGCTTCGATTAAAGTGAATTTGCGTCCTCTGCTTGTTCTATTCCAGATAGGCGGCATTGTCCGCCAGGTTGTTGGGCAGTCCAAACGTGTCCAGAATCTGGCTGATCTGACCCCGGTGGTGGGCCTGGTGGAGAAACAGGAACTCGAACGCCTGACCGGCCATGGCGGTTCGCGCCGTTCCCACCGAATCTTGATACGGGAAGATCTCGCTGTAGCGTGATGCAGGAAATGTCTCGAACCAGGCCCGGATCAGGGCATCCAGACGGGTCCGGTGCTCTTGCATGTCACGGAAATTATCGTGGAGGTCATGGTCCCATGAGAGGTTGGGTGGATCCAGCTGCGGATCGCTCAGGACGGGTGATTGGGGTGACAGCGCCCGGTAGCGTTTGAGCCAGTTGAGATCGCAGACCAGGACGTGGTTGAGAATACCATGAATCGACCCGAACCACGACCCCACATTCCTGCGGCGGGCCTGGCCGGTCAGAGACGAAAGGTGTTCGAATATCTCACGGTTAGCCCGTTCGTTGTACCGGGCCAGATTTTGAAATATGTGCTGCGGGGCATAGGTCATGTCCGGCGGGTGTGTGTTTGGCATCTTTCTATCTCCCTGGTGGGTCGGGTTGATCGGGATGTCATTGGTGCACGGGTTGGGTGGTATCCGTGTTTATCTGCCGCACCGCAGCAACCATGACGCGATCCGATTGACGATCGGGTCCGACGTAGAAGTCTTTGCGCCCGGCATCGACAAACCCTTCCTTGCGATAGAATGCGATGCCGCGCGGGTTTCGCTCCCACACGCTCAGCCACAAGTGCTGACCGTTAAACGCGCGTGCCGCCTCGTGAACGGCAGCCATCAGTCGTTGCGCCACGCCTTGTCCATGGACCCGGTGGTCCACATAGAAACGGTGCAATTCGATCGGCCGCGCCTGGGTAACGCAGGGCGGCGGGTTTTGGCATCGGACTTGCGCGTAGGCGAGCAGCGTTTCAGCCTGAAGTGCCAGCAGCGTGGCGATGTTCGGATCGGTGAGTTCCATCGTCTGCCGCGGCACATTGTATGATGACGCCAGGTGGGCCTGCAAGTCTTCGGGCCGGTTGTCCGCACCGAACGCTTCGGCAAATGTACGGGTCGCAAATGCGGTCAGAGCAGGCGCGTCGGATACGAGCCCCCGTCGAATGTGAAGCGTTTCCATTGTGGATGATGGTCGCCTTTCTGGCGGCTAAGCCATGCGGGTCATCCGGCACAAGGTATTTTGTGCCGAGGAAATGGGTCGCATGCGGTCCGATCGGCGGTTTCCGGTGTGGTTTTAAGCGGAACGCTACGGCTCCGTCAATGCAAGTTTAACCCCCAGGGCGGCAAACACGGCGGCAAAAGATCGCTGCAGCCATGCCATTCGATGCGGTGCGTCAACAACCTGCCGGCTGACGCTATGGGCCGCAAGGCCATACAAAATGAAAATGATCAAGGTCATTGCCATAAACGCAGCGCTCAGAAGCACCATCTCCAACAGGGGCGATGAGGTGTCCGTTGAGACGAAAAGCGGTAGAAACGCCAGAAAGAAAATTGAAAGTTTGGGATTGAGAATATTGAGTAAAAATCCTCTCAGGGCAATTTGTCGATCATTTTTCCTGGTGGAAGGCGAATTGAAGCTCAAGGCTCCGGTCTCACGCCACATCGACCAGGCCAGATAAAGTAAATAGATGGCGCCGGCATATTTAATACCCTGAAATGCCACGGCACTCATATGAAGAATGGCGGATAATCCCAGGATGCTGGCGGTCAAATGCGGGATAATGCCGGCCGTGCATCCGCAGGCGGCCGCAATGCTGGCGCGCCGGCCCAGAAAAAGGCCGGTGGATACCGTATAGATCACGCCGGTTCCCGGAACCAGCACCACCACCAGTGACGTTATCAGAAATTCTGTGCTGAACATGATTTCTCCCGATAGAGTTTTAAGGCGCAATCGACCGGACCGTTTATTTCATGAGGTTCCGCGCGGCCGTTGTAATCCGTTCCACATTGGGGAGCGTCGCGCGCTCGCGTGCCGGATCGAAGGGAATCGTCCCCTCGACGGCGACACGCGCGTAGCGTGCCGTCAGCCCCGCTTCGAGGAGCGTGGCTGCCAGCTCGCCGCTCAATCCGTAGTCGCGGTAGTCCTCATCGACCACGAGCAGCCGCCCCGTGCGGCCGACATCGCTCACCACGGCGTCGCGGTCAAGCGGAGCGATGCTGCGCAGGTCGAGAACGCTCGCCGAGATGCCCTCCCGTGACAGCCGTTCGGCGGCCTCCGCTGCCCGATGGATTCCGACGCCGACACCGGCGATCGTAAGATCCGAGCCTGTCCGGCGCACGGCGGCCTTGCCAAATGCAATCGGCTCCCAGCGGTCGGGAACCACACCCTGTCGGCCCTCGGCCGGAATGTCATAGGAGACCGTCGACCGTCCGCCCGCCCCGAGATAATCGAGCCAGTCCTCGGACAGGAGTTGGTGCTCAAGAAAAACGACCGGGCCATCGTCGGCGATCGCCGCGGTCAACAACCCGCCCGCATCGGCCGGTGTCGAAGGGGCAACGATCTTGATCCCCGGAATATGGGCAAGCCACCCCCACAGGACCTGTTCGTGCTGTCCGCCATCGCCGTAGCCGCCGCCGCACCCGGCCCGAACGACCATCGGTACCTGCCATCGGCCGCCCGAAAAGGCCTCGATCTTGGCCGCGTGGTTGATGAGCGCGTCCGCGGCGACGGCGACAAAATCGATCATGATCAGCTCAGCTACCGGCCGCAGACCGGCCATTGCGGCACCGACCGCCGCACCGAGGAAGGCGGACTCGCTGATCGGTGTCTGGCGTACGCGACGCTCTCCAAATCGGGCGTAGAGGTTCATGCGGAGGGCCGGGACATCTTCCCCGAAGATCACCACGCGTTCATCCGCCGCCATCGCCTGGGCCAAGGCATCCTCGATCGCCTGCGCGTAGGTCATTTCCTTCATCGGGAGGCCTCCTCTCCGGTCGTCGTTACCGAGGCCAGCGCTTTGTCGACGGCGCCCTTCACCATCAGGTCGACCTCCTGTTCCAACGTGACCAGTGCGTCCGAGGTGATTGCGAGACGCTTGCGCAATCGCTTTACCGGGTCGTGTGCAGGACCGAGCTGTGAGCGCGCAGTGCGCCCGAGCATGGAGATGATCCTGCCCAGGCTGCCAACGCGTTGGGCGATCGGCGCGCCCCCGGCGCTCGTGGTCGCCGAAGCGAGCGGCCCCAAACGCGGCTTCAGTTCGGCAAGCGGGCTGCGCGCGATTCGGATGAGGGGATCGCCAAGAAAGTGACCCTCCGGTCGGGTACAGGTTGCGCGCAGAAAGGACGGCCCCCGCCCCCCGCGGGCGCGGTCGATCATCTCGCCAGCCGCGCGCCAGACCATCTCCACATCGGCACCGTCGACCGTTTTGCCCAACACGCCGAGGCCCCGCGCCCGCACCTCCAGGTCGCCACCGGTAACCGATGCCGATGCCGTCGTGATCGCGATGCCATTGTCCCGGCAGACGAACAGGACCGGCAGCTCCCAGGCGGCCGCCAGGTTCATCGCCTCCATCAGCATGCCCTGGTTCATCGCGGCCTCGCCAAAGAATGCTACGGCGACCGTTCCCGGCCGCAGGTGCTGCGCGGCGAGGGCAAATCCACAGGCGGTGGGGCCGGCGGCACCCACTATTCCGGAAGAGGCCGCCAGGTGCCCCTTCGAGAACAGGTGCATGTGGCCACCCATGCCGCCGCACAGACCGTCGGCGGCACCGATGCACTCCTTGACAATGGCGGCCAGGTCGACGCCGCGCAGCACCATGCCGGCCGTGCCGCGATGGTCTAATGCAACGGCATCGTCGTCTCCGAGATGGTCGAGCACGCCGGCGTTGATGCCCTCCTCCCCGATTCCGAGGTGCATCTCGCCGGAGATAGGGCCTTCGTGCCAGAGGACGGCGATCGCTTCTTCGAACCGCCGGCAAGTCAGCATCTTGCGGTACAGGGCAATGCTATCCAGGTCCATGTTTCTTTCTTTCCGGTTTCCAGCGAACCACCATCCGCCAGTGAAAACCATTACGGGGATCGTTGGAGCATCCGCTTTCTGACGCCCAACGCTGAGACAAGGGGGTGGGGGAAACGAATAGAAAAATACCGGTGCTATCCGGATATATTAAGGGGTATGCTTTTCTCGGTCCGTCTTAAGTGACGGGTTATGCTTCCGCCAGTATTTTGAGCGATACGTTTTCAACCAGGTCTTTAACTTTTTCTTGATAGACAACCATATGTGGCGCGGATAGATGTGCCTGTAAATTTTCTAAACTGCCCCACTTCTCGATTATGGTAACAACATTTTTATCCAATTTTTGACGAGGTAATCCGGAGGGGACATCAATGGTGGGCACATACTCTATGCAACCGTCCTCCTCAATAACCTCGGGTATATTAGACTTAAAAATATCTATGAATTCTGATAGCCGGCCCTCTTTTATGTGTATGGATGCAATTACGTTTATCATTTCATATTCTCCTTGATTTGTATAACCGCCCTGCTTTGGGGAAAGTGGTTTTTTTCACGCATCTCCTACCCGAGGCGATGTTTTCGCAGCCTTAACGGTCTTTAGAATTTAAAATCATCCTGTTGTATTTAAGGGCATATTCATAAGCGAGCTTTTGTAAACGCGCGTGCTCGGCACTGGCCAAAGCGTCACTTGTCCCTTCAATTGGATTTAAACCATATACAAATACTGAAATCCGATAATGCTTATGCGGACTTTATCCGCTGGTGAGGTACATTGAGACATGCCGGCCGGAGTGGGTTGATCTCAATTTCGATTAGCAGGAAAACTCCATTAATACAAGGGTATGCGCACAGATAGGGTCCGTTGGCGATGTCACCGCTGGTTCAGACTTTCCGCGGGACTCAAAACACCTTGCCCGCCCCGGTTGAGAACGTGGGTGTAAATCTGGGTGGTCTTGATACTTTTGTGGTCTAGTAACTCTTGAAACGACAGGGGGGCGTAGCCTTGCTCTAACAGATGCGTTGGAAACGGCGTGCCGGTTTTTCTTGACCATTTGCCATAGCTTATTGAAATCAGATGGCATCCAGCCTATGAAGAAAAAGCGTTGACCCAACAGGGACCTCCGGATCGACTGCATGCTGCACAGTTATCAGGGCACACTGCCCCGTGAAGCAGGCGTGCGGGCTGGCATTGCGGAAACGGAATTGTTGAGCGGATCGGCACATAAAAGATGACGGATATGTTGACGAAAATACTCCTCGTGATGGCCGGGGGCAGCCTGGGGGCGGCGTGCCGGTACCTGGTGTCGCTGGGGGCGATCCGCCTGTTTGGCACCGGCTTGAGCTGGGGAACTTTTTTAGCCAACATGATCGGGTGTTTCCTGATCGGTGTCATCTTTGCCCTGGCGGACCGCGTGCCGTGGTTGACACCGTCCGTGCGGCTGTTTTTCATGACCGGGTTTCTGGGGGCCCTCACCACCTTTTCCACTTATGCGCTCGAAGTGGTGGCGGCCATGCGCGGCGGGGGGCTCGGCGTGGCGGCAATCACCTTTCTGGCCAACAACATCGGCGGTATCGGGCTGGTTCTGGCCGGTATCGGGCTGGTCCAAATCCTGTTCAAAGGAGGTACGACATGGCCATGAACTACCGGCTGATCACCATTTACACGGCGGAAGAAGTCCGTCGCCACGGCAAACCGCTGCATGAAGCCGTAACGGACTATGTCCAACATTTAAAGATCGCGGCCCGCTGCGTCGTGTTTCGCGCCATGGCGGGATGCTATGAAACCGGGGAAATCGCTTCGCAGAACCTGTTGACCATTTCCTACAACATGCCCGTCAAAATTGAAATCATCCTGCCGGCTACCGAGGCGGAAGGCGTACTGGCGGTTCTGGAAGATCTGGTGACCGACGGCATCGTGGCGGTGGGCGACCTGGATGTGCGAGCCTACAAAACGCGGCAGAATCTCATTCCCCGGCAGATCAAAGTGCGCGACATCATGACGCCCGACCCCATGCGGGTGCGGCCGGAAACCCCGGTCAGCGATGTGGTGCGTCTCTTATTGGGGGCCGTTTTTACCGGTCTGCCGGTGGTGGACCCGGCCGGGCGGCCGCTGGGCATCATCACCCAGGGCGACCTGGTGTACCGGGCCGGCATGCCGCTGCGCCTGGGCCTTCTGGCCGAATCGGCCCCCGGCCGCAAGGACAGGGCCCTGGACGCCCTGGCCGGCAAGCAGGCCGAGGCCATCATGACCCGGCCCGCCGTCGTGATCACGGAAGACAGCAAACTCACCGAGGCGGTGGATCTCATGCTGGGCAAAAAGGTCAAGCGCCTGCCGGTGGTCAATGAAAATGGCCTCCTGACCGGCATGCTTTCCCGGGTCGACGTGTTCCGGACCATCACCCGCGAGGCTCCGGACTGGGACGCCATCCGCCAGCGCAGCGTTCAGGTTGGAAACTTGCGTTACGTGTCGGACGTCATGCGGCGGGACAGCCAGACCGTGACGCCGGAGACTCCGGTGGAAGACGTCATCCGCATCATCGACACCGACGATATCCAGCGCGTGGCGGTGGTCGGTTCGGACGGGCGCTTTCTGGGGTTGATTTCAGACCGGGACTTGCTGGCCGCGTTTGCCGGCAAGGGGCACGGCTTCTGGGATTACCTCAGCTGCAAGCTGAGTTTCAAGACCAGCCACGCCTGTTCCCTGGAGCTGCGCAAGACCCTGCGGGAGAAGACCGCCGGTGATGTGATGGTCACCGATCTGGTGATTGTGGGCGAGAGTACCGGTATCGAAGAAGCCATCCGCCTGATGGTGGACAAACGCCTCAAGCGCCTGCCGGTGGTGGATGCCGAGGGGCGGTTTCGGGGGATGATCAGCAGGGACGCCCTCCTCAAAACCGCCTGACCTGAGGCCGTGAAACGCCCGCATGCGGCGTTTGGCGGCGGTGCTCGTCGCTGCGGCGTACCTGGTGTACGCCTCACTCCTCACGCCTTGCCGGCCTTGCCTGCGACCGTTTCACGGCCTCAGGTCTTCGGGGGGAGAAAAGGGGCGCATGCGGGGTTCGGCGGCGGTGCTCGTCGCTGCGGCGTACTTGGTGTACGCCTCACTCCTCACGCCTTGCCTGTGAGCGTCTCCCGACCGCAGGTCCTCGGCCGGAAACCTCCGTACGATCTTTCCTGCAATACATTCCGTGTCGGCGAGCTTATTGCCCATTGGTGTTCGGCGGCAAGGCGCAGCGCTGCGGCGGACGCTATGCGCCCTCACGCGTTTTACCGTGGCGAAAGCATTTTTATGGGCGCGATCAAACCGCCTGCAGACGGTGCTGGTGCTCGACCGCGGCGATGCAATTTTTGCCGGATGCTTTGGCTTTGTAGAGCAGGCGGTCGGCGGTCTTGATCAGGTTGTCGGCCTGGTCGTTGTCCGCCGGACAGGTGGCCAGGCCGATGCTGACGGTAATCCCTTCCACGCGGCCGGCCAGATCGCCTTCGGGGCGATAGGCGCGCACAGCTTCCAGAATACGCTCGGCCACGATCATAGCCCCATCGGTATCGGCATAGGGCAGCACGACGGCAAATTCTTCTCCGCCGTAGCGGGCGGCCAGATCCACTTCGCGAATCCCGTCTTTGATGATCCGGGCCATATCCTGAAGCACGCGGTCACCGGCCGGGTGGCCGAAGCGGTCGTTGAGCGATTTGAAATTGTCCAGGTCGAGCATGAGCAGGCTGGTGGGGTAGTTCTGGCGCAGACTGCGCTTGAGTTCCAGGCCCAGAAACTTTTTGAAGTAGGCGTGGTTGTAAAGGCCGGTCAACCCATCGCTGATGGCCGAGGAAAGGGCCTGTTCATAATGGGAGTGGAGTTGATCCAAATAAGATTTCTTGGCCAGCAGGGCCTTGATGCGGGCGGTCAGTTCGCGGCCGTCTACGGGTTTGATCAGGTAGTCGTCGGCGCCGAGTTCCATCCCTTTGATTTTGCCGTCCAGATCGTTCAGGCAAGTGATCAGCACCACTTGGATGTCGCGGGTTTCCGCGCTGGCTTTGAGCTGCTGACAGACGTCAAACCCGTCGATGCCGGGAAGAAAAATGTCGAGCAGCAGGAGATCGATGCCGCCGGCCAGGGCATGCTGGAGGGCGGCTTCGCCATCCGCGGCCACAACCACGTCATAGGGCTGTTCCGCCAGTTGCCCCGAAAGCAGGCGCAGGTCCTTGGCATTGTCTTCCACAAGCAGGACTTTCTGCCGATGAGAGGCGGCTTTTGAGATGGGGGCCGGCGTGGCAGGATGGGCAAACGCCTGTTCCGAGCAGGTTCGCAGCATGAGCTGGTCGCGGTATTGTTTGAGGCGCAGCATGGATTTGACGCGTGCCAGCAGTTCAGCCCGGTTGACCGGCTTGGTCAGGAATTCGTCGGCCCCGCTTTCCAGGCCCCGCACCTTATCTTCGGTGCCGTTGAGGGCCGTGACCATGATAATCGGAATGCCGGCCGTGGCGGGATCACCTTTGACTTCCCGGGTAACCTGGTACCCGTCCATAACGGGCATCATGACATCCAGCAGGATCAGGTCAGGGTTTTCCGCACGCGTCCTTCGGAGGGCTTCTTCCCCACCGTAAGCCGTGACGATGGCATAGTCGTCCTTGCTGAGAATGGCACTGATTAGTTTGACGTTCATGGGGTCGTCATCCACCACCAGAATTTTGCTTCGGCCCGGCCCGGTGACGGTGGTGGACGGTTCCGCAGCCGGTGGTGCGGGCGATGCTTCAACAGGCGCAAGTCGCTCACTGATGCTGGCCAGGAAGGTGCGGGTGTTGATGGGTTTGGAGATGTAGTCGTCGCAGCCGGCGGCCAGGGCGTTTTCCCGGTCGCCATCCATGGCCAGACCGGTGAGGGCGATCACCGGGATATTCGCCAGCTCCGGCGTCTGTTTGAGACGTCGGGTAGCGCTCAAGCCATCCAGGCCGGGGAGTTGGATATCCATCAGGATGAGGTCCGGATGATGCCGGGCGGCTAGTTCCAGACCGGTTTCCGCCTCGCCGGCTTCCAGGATCTGGTAGTGGCCGAGGGCCAGGATGCTGCGCATCAACTTCATGTTCAGGTGATCGTCTTCGACCACCAGAATGGTGTGGGGCATGTCAATCTCCTGTTAGCGGCAGGGTAAAGACAAAGCGGCTGCCAGCGTTTAAACCCGGGCTTTCGGCCCAGATACGGCCGCCGTGAAGCTCGACCAGACGCCGGGAAAGCGCCAGACCCAGCCCGGTACCTTCGAAATGGCGTGCAGTGGAGCTTTCGACCTGTTCGAAGGTGTCGAATATTCGTTCCAGATGATCGGCCGCGATACCGATGCCGGTATCGCTCACACTGACTTCCAACTGCGGTGGTTGGCCGCCATTGGTCATTCGGGCGGAAAGCCTTACGTTCCCGCCGTCCGGTGTAAACTTAACGGCATTGGACAGCAAGTTGTAGAGAATTTGTTTGAACTTGCGTTGGTCGGCCCGGATGGTCGGTGGCGCATTGTGGACATCCAGGTTGAGGGCGATCCCGTGCTTGAGGCCTTTTTCCTTTACCATGACAAGGCTGTTTTCCAGCAGCGGCGCCAGTTGGAAGGTGGTGGGTTCGATCTCCATGCGGCCGGCTTCCACCTTGGACAGGTCCAGGATGTCGTTGATCAATTCCAGCAGGTGGTGGCTGCTTTGCAGTACGTCGTTGAGGTTTTCAGTCTGAGCGTCGTTCAGCGGGCCGAAGAGTTGATCCACCACGAGCTCTGTAAAACCGATGATGTGATTGAGAGGCGTTCGCAGCTCATGGCTCATGTTGGCCAGAAAGTCGCTCTTGGCCTGATTGGCTTTTTCCGCGGCGATTTTGGCCTGTTGCATTTCCATGCGTTGCCGCCGATCGGTAATATCGCGGGTGACGCCCATGATGGCCGCATAGGGGATCCCGGGATCCTTCAACGGGCCGACGCTGTTTTCCACCCATACGGTGCTGCCGTCTTTGCAGATCAGTTCGATTTCGGTATTCAGAGTCCAGGCCGAGTGTTTCTCCCTGTCGGAAAGGGGGCCGCCCCGGCGCTGCAACTGATTGCGAACATGGGCCAGTGATGAGGCGGTTATGATCCGCTCCAGGGGCAGATTGAGGGCCTCCTCGGGTTCATAGCCGGTCAGGTGGGCCACCGACGGGCTGATATAGGCAAACGCGCTGCGATCCAAATTGATGATCCAGATCACATCCTGGATATTTTCCGCCAACAGGCGGTACTGGCGCTCGCTGCGTTGCAGGGCGCTCTGCGCCTTTTCCCGGTCTTTGATTTCCTGGACGAGGATGACTTTGCGGGTCTGCAGCCGGTCGCGCAGATCGCTGACGTTCTGGTAGAGCAGGGAATTGAAAAGGGCGATGGTGCCCGCTGCGGTCAATTCGCGGATGAAATGGGACTCGTCGCTGTTCAGGGGGAAGCCGTTGGTTTTTTCGGACAGAAGAATGACGGCCAGCAGCCGATGCTCCTGCACCATGGGAATGAGGTAGGCGGCATCCGCGTCTTCAAGAAGGTTGAGCAGGGACTGCGTTTCGTGACTGCGATCCTGGCGAGCTTCCAGTCGGTGGCGTTCGACGAGCCGCCCCCGCCGGGCCAGCGCGCGCGCCAGGGCAGGGGGCAGGTCCAGCCCGCTGCCGTCGGTTCGCCGGTAGTCGGGATGGTCCTCTTGACGGCTGATATAGAGGTCGGCATGCGACAGTCCCAGCCCATTGGACAAAGCCCGGGTCAGGGCCGCGGAGAGCTCTTCCAGGTTTTTCAGAAAAGCGATTTCTTCCAGGAATGCCGTGCGGTTCTGGAAGAGGTTGGCGTGAGACCGGTTGAAGGCGCGGTTGATAGCCGGTTGCGCTTTGGTGAAATAAAGGAGGTTGAGGCCGAACCAGCCGGCAAGGACCCCGAAGAGCCATCCATCCGGCCATGAGCGCATCATGTTCCGGACGCCCAGGAAAATACCCAAATTGGGCATCAGAATAAGGGATGATACGACGACCCAAGCGAGGGAGTTTTGCATCATGCGCCGGATGTCCAGCATCCGGTATTTTAATATGCCATAGGCCATCACCAGGAGCGGGATGAAGCTCAGGTTGCCCAGCGGATAGAAGTCGATGCCGTTGATAGCCGGAATATTACACAGGGTCAGAGCGCCGCTGAGCCCGAAGGATATCAGAACATATTTAAACTTGAGACGCAGCACGGGGTTGGTTTCCGTCCGTAGCCGCCAATACAGGCAGATCAGGCTGTAGCCGATCACGGCAAAACTATAGGCGCCAAAAAGCAGGAAGGCCGGGCCCCCACGGGCAATCATCCCCCAGGGATAAAGGTTGTGGCCGTTAAAATAGAAATCGGTGGGAACGGTCAGTGAAATTAAAAAACTCAGGGCAAAGCTGACGACGAGCAGGCGACGGTTAGGCTGGTTGAGGACGCGCTGAAAAAAAACCAGGGTAATGGCTGGGAGATAGACATAAAAAAAATGAATGAAACGCTCAATGGCAAGGAGTAAACTCAAATCCTGAAAGAAAAAATGGCTGATAAAGGCCGGACACAGCAGGGACCACCAGACGCACATCAAGGCGAAGAGTCGCGTTTCAGCACGTCGCCCACCTTTGATCAGAGCCAGCCCGGCCAAAAAAAGGCTGACCACTAGGGAAAGCGTTGGGGGTATCAAAAAAATGGGATTCATGCGGCTGTTGATGTCCTTCGTCTGATTCCGTTATGATTGCCATTGTTGCTATCGGTCATTTTGCCGGATCACTTAAGTCGTGTCTGACGTGAAACGGAATGGCGTTGATCACGTCGGCATTCGCATGCTTTTAACGACCCGGGGGCGCTATGACGGTGTCTGTGTCTTTTATAAGTCGCCTTTCTTGACCGGCGCCGAAAGCGACCATTTATGGATAAGCCCCGGACAATCGGGTACGTTCGGGTGATCATTCGGTGAGGAGGGAGGTCATCTCATGCCGCGAAGGATTTGTTACTGCTTCGACCACACGGAGCAGGATATCATCGATGATGTGCGCCGGCACGGCACCAGCCGGATTCTGGCGGAAATAAAAATGGCCAAGGCGATGGGGCGATGCCAGTGTCGGGAAAAGCATCCGCGGGGCACCTGATGTCTGGCGGATGTCCGCCGGGTGGCGGACGCGACCAAGAAAAATATGACCTGAAGACCGGATTGGGGTTGACAAATGCACGCGCCCATCACTATATTCCAAAAAAGGAATATAGTGATGAAAAATTTTACCGATGTCATGAAGGCCCTGGCAGATGCCAACCGGGTCAAAATCGTCAAATTGCTGCAACACCGCACCATGTGCGTCTGCGAACTGCAGGGGGTTCTCGGGCTGGCCCAGCCCACAGTGTCCAAGCACTTAAAAATACTTGAAGAAGCTGGTCTCGTGGTGTCCAGCAAGGACGGGCTGTGGGTGAATTACGCGCCGTCGGACGGCAGTCGCAGCCCGTTTGCGGCCAGTCTTCTGGGCAACCTGCGGCACTGGCTGGAAGACGATCCGGAGATCCGCCGTGCGGTGGATCAGCTGCCCTTCGTGAACCGTGAGGATTTATGTCGCCGTTCATGAGGGCAATATATGTATAAATGGTAATATGGAAGGTGGGCGTCGACACGCTTCGGTGTGCTATTGAGCGACCGGGACGCTGCCGGGGCGGACTTTAAACCAAAGG
Organism: Desulfobacteraceae bacterium; assembly: GCA_014237395.1. Lineage (GTDB taxonomy): Bacteria > Desulfobacterota > Desulfobacteria > Desulfobacterales > UBA5852 > JABZFP01. The sequence goes on from JABZFP010000041.1 coordinate 418,870, forward strand.
AGTAGACACGATGGAAATCAAGATTTTGGGCCCCGGGTGTGCCAAATGTGAGAAAACCGCCAAGCTGGTGCAGGAGGTGGTGGCGGAAACCGGTGCCCAGGCCCGCGTGGTAAAGGTCACCGACATGATGCAGATCGCCGGCAGCGGTGTGGTATCGACACCGGCCGTGATGGTGGACGGCGAGATCAAATCCACCGGCAAGGTGCCCAAGAAGGGCGAGATTGCCGGGTGGCTGAAGTAAGGCCCATTTTTTATCGTAATCTGTTCATTCGGCAACCATGGTCATTGTCAGACCGCCGGCTTTCACCGGAATGACCGCCTGGGATCTGAAATTGACTGAATCAACAATGCGCCGCCGCGAAAGGCGACGGAGAAAGTCGACCGATGTTGAAATCCATAAATGAAACGACATGTGCCTGCCAGGTTCCGCCCAAGGGGACGGTCGAAACAAATCCATCCCGACCGACCTGGATGCTGCTGCTGGCCGCCCCTTTGGGGATTGCCCTCTGGTGGCTGGTTTACACGCACCTGGCGGCATTTTCACAATTACTCACCTATCGCCTGCTGCCGTTTACCCCCGGCTCGCACCTGGGGGCATCCGTCGAGTTCTTTCTCTATGACACGCCCAAGGTGATGATGCTCCTGGTGCTGGTGGTGTTCGGCGTGGGGGTGATCCGCAGCTACTTTTCTCCCGAGCGCACCCGGGCTTTGCTGGCCGGCCGCAGCCTCTTGGCCGGCAACGTGCTGGCAGCCCTGCTGGGCATCGTAACGCCGTTTTGCTCGTGCTCGGCGGTGCCGCTTTTTATCGGGTTTGTCACGGCGGGGGTTCCCCTGGGGGTGACATTCTCCTTCCTGATCGCGGCGCCCATGGTCAACGAAATCGCCCTGGGGCTGCTATACGGCCTGGTGGGCTGGCGGGTGGCGGCCCTCTATGCCGCGACCGGATTGACGGTCGCCATTGGGGCCGGTTGGGTAATCGGCCGGTTGAAATTGGAGCACCACATCGAAGACTGGGTGCAGCAGATGACCACCGTTGGAGACAGCCCGGTGGAGAACCGTCTGACGCTCTGGGATCGTCTGGTTTACGGCAAGGACGCCGTGGTGGAGATCATCGGCCGGGTCTGGATTTATGTCCTGCTGGGTATCGCCGTCGGTGCCGGCATTCACGGGTTTGTGCCGGAAGGCGTCATGGCCGCCGTCATGGGCAAAGGCGACTGGTGGTCCGTTCCCCTGGCGGTGATTCTGGGGGTGCCCATGTATTCCAATGCGGCCGGCATCATTCCGGTGGTGGAAGCCCTGTTGGGCAAGGGGGCTGCCCTGGGCTCGACCCTGGCCTTCATGATGTCGGTGATCGCCCTCTCCCTGCCGGAAATGGTGATCCTGCGCAAGGTCCTCAAGCCCCGTTTGATTGCTGTTTTCATTGCCGTGGTGGCCACGGGCATTCTTTTTGTCGGGTTTCTTTTCAACGCGGTCATGGGTTGACCCCGACAAGGCGCGGGGCTTGGATGGGCGCAAGCGCCGTATTCGCGTTGATTTTTGATTCCGGGCACCGGTGCTATATGTGAATAGCGTCGCCTGCCGCTGAGAGGGGGGTGGCAAGATGATTAAACAACGCACCCGCTGGCGGATGCAGGTTCTCCTGTTTTTGATGATCACGGTACTGGCCATCACCGGCCTGATCAATTGGCTGTTGCCTCGCGGCGGCGAGGCCCGGGCGCTGCGGCACGTGCTGCGCTGGATCCATGAAGGGGCCGCCGTGGGTTTTTTGACGTTTGTGGTGGCCCACCTCTATTGCCAGCTGGAAATGATCCGGCGCAACCTGCGCCGCTTTAGCCTCTGGTGACGGGACTGAGCGCGACGATACGGCCTTTCCTGAAAAAGATGGCGTTTCGGGTCGTACATCACGCCCGTTTGCCCAGTTACTAGGGCTACTTTGTTGCCGCCACCCGAGCTGAATGCAACTGTGCCTGATTGCGGGCTTTCCCGGCCGCTTGCATCCCCAGGAATCCTGTAATCGCCTCCACCGCGCCATCGATGGAGACACTGCCGGTGTTGACGACCATGTCGTAGTTCAGGGGATCGGCGATGCTGGTGTTGAAATACTTGCGAATAAACGCGCGTCGCTGGGAGTCGGTTTTGGTGATGCGGTTGCGGGCGTCCTTTTCACTCACCTGGTGATCGCGGGCCACGTTGGCCGCACGGACGTCGAAGGGCGCGATCACGCGGACACTGAAACGCCGTTCCGGCGGCAGGATGAAATTGGCGCCCCGGCCGATCAGAACGGCCCCGCCATGGCGTCCGATGGCCCCGATGACCTTCATCAGGTGTTTCATGTATTGATCCGGCCACATGTGGCGGGCATCCACCATATAGGCCATCCAGTCGTCCAGCACGGACAAGCCCCTTTCATCCAGCGTTTCCAAGAGCCGGGAGCTGACTTTGGCACTCTTGGCCATGGCGTGAATCATTTCCTGATGGAAAAGATCCAGGTCCAGGCGCCGGGCCAGCCGCTCGCCAATCACATTCCCCCCGCTGCCCGGTTCCCGTGAAAGCGTAACGATCGGACGGAAAACCGTCTCGGCTTTGGGTTCCGTTTTAGAAAACTGCCATTTGCGCACCTGCTCCTCGATGATCTGTTCGATGGATCGGGTTTTTGTTCGCATAGGTCCTCCTTTCATGACGCCCGAAGGCATGAATGTCGGATGGGGCCACGAAGGGGGCGGAGGGGAGAGGTTCTGTTCAAACTGGGGCGAAGATCCGAGCGATGATGGGCCTTGGGGCCGGTTCTACGGCGTGTGCGTGCACATGGGAATTGGAGGTTTGGCCGCTGTTCGAATTCAAGAGCGGTGTCGCGGGTGTCAGGGTGAGGTGATTACCATCGTGTGCCTGTTACTTTAACATAAAGGTGCTTCACCCCGCCGTCAAGCCGTAGCCGTGGGGGGGGGCGATCCGTTGGCCGGCGTTTCTTCTATCCACACTTTCAGGGTTGCGGTTAGAGATTCGTCTAGGGGTTTCATCCGCGGAAAAAGCGCCAAACCATCCTGCCAGGTGAATTCCACAGCATCATAAACCGCTGGGATGACGTATTCTTTTTTGGGGCCATAGGTTTCGCCGGGCGTGTACTCCACAAACTGCATGCGCTGGGGGTCGATTTGGAATTTCCGGCAGACCACGGTGGCAATATGGCCCGCAGCGCTTCTTACCGAGACTTCGCCTTTCATCATGCCTTCCCGCGGCAGGTCGGAGGCCACCACCACCATCGGCCGCAGGTGGAGGATGCCTTTGCCGTCGGCGCGGTTGAGATCGAAGATCCTGAGCCGGCAGCGTCCTCGGGCCAGCTTGAGCCGCCCACCCCATCCCTCCCACTCGAAGATGTCGTCGTACACGACCACAATCGCCTCCTCTTTAGGCGCGTGTCAGCGTCCCATAGAGACGCAGCAGTTTGTCGGGCAGTTCGTTGACATTCGATATAACGGTATGACGGACAGGGCCGTAGAGGTCATCCAATTGGGGGCTGGCCGGCAGGTTGACCGTGATGGCCTGTGTGATGATGCCGCGGCTGCGGGCTTCGGCGATGGCCTTGCGGGTATCCTGCACCGCATAATCCCCCTTGTATTCCGTGTCGTTGGGAAACCCGTCGCCGATCAGCAGCAACAGGCGAACGCGGCTTTCCTGGGTCATCAGTTCCAGGGCGGCGCGTCGGACGGCGGCGCCCATCCGGGTGCTGCGCTGGGGCGTCAACGCGCCCAGCGTCCCCTTGACGCCGGCACTGAGAGGTTCGTCGAAGTCCTTGATACGGAAAAAATCCACCCCCAGGCGTCCCGTACCGGAAAAACCGGCCACGGCATAGGCATCCCCGACAACTTCCAGGGCCTGGGTGAAGAGGACCATGGCCTCCTTGGTGACGTCCAGCACCGACCCGTTCGCCCCTGCTACAATATTGGACGTCGAACGGGAAAGGTCAACCAGGAGCATGACGGCGACATCCCGGCGCTGCTTGACCCGCTTGATGTAGAGACGGTCCGAGGGCAGGCGTCCGGCCTTGCGGTCCAGGGCGACATCCAGCAGGGCCCGGTAATCGAAGTCATCGCCTTCGACCCATGGCCGCAGAAGCCCGAGCCCCTCCGGACGCAGCAATTCGAAAGCGGTTTTGATCTGCGTTACCAGCCCATCCCGGCGGCTCAGCATGGTTTCATAAAAAGCGGTATCGGTGCCGCCGATGCGACGGTCACGGACACGGACATGCTCATGCAGGTAATCGCCGATCAGGGCGCTCCATTCTTTCTGCCAGGTGATGCGGTCGACATCGTCGGGGTCTTCGATGGTGCCGGACAGGGCGGTTTGGTCGATGATTTCGGCGGGCAACCGCAACGCCTGCCCGACCATCGGTTCTCCAGCGCAATCGTCCGTGTTCGCCGGCAGCCGGCAAACGAGTTGCTCAAGATCTTCCGCTGTGGGATGTCCCGCGGTGCGCTGCATCAACTGGCGCAGGTCCCCCCGGTAGCTTTTCAGTCCGCAGGCGCGCAGGCGCGCTCTCAATCGGTCGGCCTGCTGGTCGGCTTCCCGGCTGGCGGCAGCGAGGCGTTCCGGCTGCAGCACCAGACGATAGGGGGGGGCCCATGGGATCGGTGCATCGGTGCCGTTGGCAACGGATTTCCGGACGCGGCTGTAGCATGCCGTTACCAGTCCGGCACAGTGTTCCACCCGCATGGTCAATGGGTCATGGGCGGAAAACAGCCCGACCAGATCGTTGACCAAGGCGGCCGCCGCAAGGTCTTTTTGAATCGTTGGGGGCATCGCCAGGTCCAGAGCGATGACCCCGTAACAGGTATCCAGAAGATTGGGGGGGGGCGATGCCAGCCGGGATCGCATGGCGTCCCGGAACAGTGGCAGGGCGCTGCGGACAAGGCCCGGGTAGGCGATCGCCATTTTCTTGCAGACGCGTGCGTGTTCGAACAGGGTCAGCAGGTCCAGTGCCAGTCGGGGGGTGTCAAACTGCCGGCTGAAGGTGGAGAAATCTGAAACCGTTTCATTGGATGGGGTTGACGGGACGGACGGCAGGTCCGCCAGGCAACCCATGTCCCGGGCTCGTTCGATATCAAAAGCAAAGGTGTCGAACTCCAGCAGGCCGGCTTCAAACTTGGCCATGGCATACAGGAGACGGGTATTTTCCGCCCGGCTCGAAAAACAGTCCACGGCATCCGGGAGATAAAGATGAACCCCGTCGGTGGTGCTGGCCTGTATCCGCCCTTTCATGGAGGCGTCTTGTGGTTGGCGAATCGCGGAAAGGGGCCGAACACGGCCGGCCTGTCCGGTCCGGGCTTGCAAATAGCGATTCAAACGCGCCTGAAGGCGATCCAGGGTGACCGCGGTCTGCAACGACCGGCAAGCGGCCTGGCCGCGGCCTGACCGCAGCGCGACAAACCGGCGGGTGGCGTGCGGGTCCTCGCCAGCCAGGGCCAGTCCGCGGGTGACAAACCGGTTCAGGGCCTCGGCCGATAAAAGGTCCAAGCCCCGGGACAGGCCTTCCAGAAACGGTTCGATCAGGTTCAGGTCTGCCGTGACAAGGCGTGTCATTTGCCGCGTCTGAACACTTCGGCGCGGCGCTTGCAGCTGAAGGATAGCGCGCGGCAGCAGGTTGCCCAGGTATTGGCACCGGTTATAAGACAGGGGGCGATCGAATACCGCTTGAAGAAGTGTCAGGTAGGCTGGGCCGTTGTCGTCGTCGCCGGCAGCAATGGCGGACAGCGCCTCCAGGGGCGCCTTGACCAGATATTCGCCTTTGGCCAGTAGGACGGCCAGGGTCGTCTGGAATGTGTCCAACAGGGTGTCGTCACGCGTCAGCAGAACCGAGGGCAGGACATGGGCCAGATGATGCCCCAAGGCGGCGCTGCGGCTGGCCACCTTGCGGATTTCACGACCGAAGACCGTGATGGCCTGCAGCGTTCCGCCGCCCAACAATGTCAGGTAGGCGTTGGTCAACGCCTCGCCGAAATGGATTTCCTGCTGATATCCGAGGAGGATGGTGTCCACAATGTCCGACACGGCATCGGCGGAAAGGGGCAGGCCGCCCTTCTGGCTGGCCTTCGTGAGGGTTCGGGTCAACTCCGGATCGAATGGGGTCAGGGCGTCAAAGGGATGATCAGCGGTCATGACCGGTCAGAAAAAATCCCGAATGAGTTCTTCCATGGTTTCCTGCAGTCGCTCATCGTCGGTCAGGGGCTGGCAGATGGCGGAACGGCAGGCCTGGATGGGATCGATGCCCCCCCGCATCAACAGGGCGGCATAGATCAGGAGGCGGGTGCTGGCGCCTTCGGTCAGCCCCTGTTCGCGGATTCGCCGGATGCGGGTCGCCAAGGCCACCAATCGGGCGGCCACGGCCGGTTCGACGCCGCCTTCATGGGCCACGATTTCGGTCTCGCGGGTCTCGTCGGGATAGTTAAAATCCAGACTGATAAACCGCTGACGCGTGCTTTGTTTCAGATCCTTGAGAATGGACTGATACCCCGGGTTGAACGAAATGACCATCATAAAATCCGGATGGGCCGGGATGATTTCCCCCTTTTTGTCGATGGAAAGCTGCCGGCGGTCGTCGGTCAGCGGGTGGATGACAACCGTGGTGTCCTTGCGGGCCTCCACGATTTCGTCCAGGTAACAGATCGCACCCGTGCGCACCGCGGTGGTCAGGGGGCCGTCCACCCAAACCGTTTCGTCGTCTTTCAGAAGGAAGCGGCCCAGCAGATCGGAGGCAAACAGGTCTTCATGGCAGGATACCGTGATCAAAGGCCGTCCCAGGCGGTGGGCCATGAAGGCCACGAAACGGGTTTTGCCGCATCCCGTGGGGCCTTTGAGCATCACCGGCAGATGGGCACGATAGGCCGCCTCAAACTGCTGGACTTCGTCTTTGGTTCTCAAGTAATAGGGGGGCCGGTCGATAAGGTGCTGAGATGCTGGCGACGGCATGGCTGCCTTCATGTGATTTCTCTCCCTCTGTGTGGATTCTCGTGCCTTATCGTATTTCAGCCGCTTTGAAAAGAGGCCTGTCCTTGACAGCAGATATGGTTTTCGTGTTGCGCTGGAGCCCGGCATGTCATATCTTCATCTATTTATTGTAATTTAAACAGGAGCATCATGACAGACGACACCCCCATTCACCGGCTGGAACGGGACGGGCGCACCATCACCTTGATTGGCACGGCCCATGTTTCCCAGGAAAGCGCCGATCTCGTGCGTCGGACCATCGAGACGGAACAGCCGGACACGGTTTGTATCGAACTTTGCGAATCACGGCTGCAATCCGTCCGCCAGAAGTCCCGTTGGCAGGAAATGGACATTATCAAGGTGGTCAAAGAGAAAAAAGCCTTCCTGCTGCTGTCGAACCTGATTCTGGCCAGTTTTCAGAGGCGGATTGCCGATCGCATGGACATCAAACCGGGACAGGAAATGATCACCGCGGTGGAGGCGGCCGAGGCGGCCGGCGCCCAGGTATGGCTGGCCGATCGCGATATCCGGGTGACGCTTTCCCGGACCTGGCGCAGCATGGGCCTGTGGGACAAGCTCAAATTGTTGTACCAGCTTTTGCTCTCCCTGGGCGAGGTGGATGACCTGAGCCAGGAGGACATCGAGCGGATGAAACAGGAGGACGTTCTGAACGCGCTCCTGGAGGAAATCGGCACCTCGCAGCCGGTCATCCGGGAGATCCTGATCGACGAGCGGGATCGCTATCTGGCACAGAAGATCAAGGACGCCCCCGGCGGGCATATCGTTGCCGTGGTGGGGGCCGGCCACGTGCCGGGCATCAAACGGTACTGGTCCTCCGAAACCGATCTGGCTGCCCTGGAGGCGCTGCCGCCGAAAAGCCGTCTCGCCGGTTTGATCAAATGGGGGCTTCCGGCGGCGATCCTGGGGCTTTTTGTCTATGGGTTCTATGCCGGTGGCTCCAAGGCCGGATCGGACATGATCCTGTGGTGGGTCGCCGCCAACGGTTTGCTGGCCGGAGCGGGTGCCTTGATTGCCTGGGGCCATCCGTTGACCATTTTATCGTCTGTGTTGTCGGCACCGCTGACATCGCTGAACCCGATGATCGCCGCCGGCTGGGTGTCCGGCCTGGTGGAAACGGTTTCCCGCAAACCTAAAGTGCGCGATTTCGAATCGCTCCAGGACGACATTCGATCGGTCAGGGGGTTTTGGACCAACAAGGTTACCCGCATTCTGCTGGTGGTGGTGTTCACCAACCTGGGCAGTTCGATCGGAACCTTCGTGGCGTTTCCCATGATCGTGCGCGTGCTGCAGGGCATCTGATCGCCCTTGTGTAAACCGGCCCGTTGTCAGGGGGCAATCGCCACGATTCGCCGTTGCCCGTTGTCCACGACCTGAAGCTTCCCCTGGGCGTAAAGCTCGATGCAGTGGGGATAGAGGATCCACTCTTCGGTCAGGCCGTTTTTCTTGATGGTGTCCAACGTGTCCCCGGGTTGAATGGGAAAGGCGCGCTGGCCGATAATGGGGCCGGTATCCTCTCCATAATCGATGAAGTGGACGGTGCATCCCCCGACCTTGCAGCCATAGGTGAAGGTGTCACCGTAGCCGTCAACTCCCGGAAAAGCCGGCAGAATGGCCGGATGGATGTTCATGATGCGGGGCCGGGTACGGTCGGTATTCACCCGGTCGATGAAATAGGGGCTCAGGGTGCGCATAAAGCCGGCCAGAATCAACAGATCGTAGGGGTAGGGCTTCATGGCCGTGATCAAAGCGGCTTCTGCGATGGCGCGGGTTTCAAGAAATTTGCGGATGCGGTCCGTTTCCGCCCCCGGTGGAAACAGGCTGCATTTTTTTTGGATATCCGCCAAGTCGAAATCGTCGGGCAGGGGGGAATCCGCCGGATCATGGCGGTAACTGGCCAGGAGAGATCCATAATCCACCACAAAAGATGGGATGTTGTGCCGGCGGGCACGTTCCAGGCCTTTGGCTTCCGGATTGTCGGTGCCCACGAAAACCACCTGGCCGCTGATGGATTGATTTTCGCAGGCATCGATAACGGCCTGGAGATTGGTGCCGCCACCGGAAATGAGGGCGCCGATGCGAAGGTTCGGTTTCATGCGCAGTCCTCCGTGGATGGTGGGTGATGACAGCGGATCGCCGTATGCGGGATTGGTAGCAGATGCAGCGAGGCCTGTCAAACATCCGCAATTCTTAAAAAGCCTTAATATTACTGCATTAGCGGGCTTTTCCACAGTTGACAACCCGTGACCGTGGACATATACTCCCGAGACATTTGACTTTAAAATTGCCAGAGAGGAAACCAATATGGCTGACAATGTAATGGAAATCGATGATGCGCGTTTTGAGTCCGAAGTACTGCAATCCGACACCCCTGTGATGGTTGATTTTTGGGCCCCCTGGTGCGGCCCCTGTAAAGCCATCGGTCCGGTTGTGGAAGAGTTGGCCGGCCACTACAAGGGACAGGTCAAATTCATGAAATGCAATGTCGATGACAATCCTGCCACTCCGGGCAAATACGGCATCAAAGCGATTCCGACCTTGATTTTTTTCAAAGGGGGCGACGTTGTCGACCAGATTACCGGCATGGTGGCCAAGACTAAACTGGAAGCCTCGCTCGGGAAATTACTATAGCAGCCATACAGGCTGGTGCGGGGGAAGAAAGGCCGTGATGCCGGTTCACCCGTACGGTTGCGGTCTGATGTTGCTGTGACCGGAGGATGGGGGGCTACCCCAGACAGGACCTCATGAAACGATTCATCATACTATGCTTGATCCTTCCTTTTCTATTATCGGGATGCGCCCTTTTCAATCTTTTCTGGGAGGGGGAGGATGATGAGACGGCCCAGACGCTGGCCTGGGATGGTATCGATGATTATGAGACGGGTGATTACGAAGGGGCCAAGGAAGCCTTCGAAAAACTGAAAGACTGGTATCCCTACAGTGAATACGCCAAGCTGGCGGAACTTAAAATCGCTGACGCAAACTACCGATTAGGCAATTATGAAGAGGCGATATTCGCCTATGAAGAATTTGAAAGTCTGCACCCCCGCAACGAAGCCATTCCCTACGTCGTTTATCAGATCGGCATGTGCTATTTCGACCAGATCGACACACCGGACCGGGACCAGGTGTCGACCCGGAAAGCGCTGGAGGTGTTTGGCCGTCTGGTGAGGGACTACCCGGAAGACATTCATGCGGTCAAAGCCCAGGAAAATATCAATGCCTGCCTTCGCAGTCTGGCTGAGTCCGAACTCAATATCGGGCTATTTTACTACAAATCCGGTCACTATAAAGCGGCCCTGCGGCGATTTAAAAATGTGTTGACCCGGTATCCGGATGTGGGGGTTCACCAAACCGCCTTGCGCCATATTATGCAGGCCGAGGCTTCCCTGGCCGAGATCAGCCAGGCCGACAGTAGCAGTATCCTGCCCTTTTTCTAATCCCGGTCCCATCCCAGACGGGCGAATGCATCCTTCCGCGACGATCGTAATGGCGGTGCGCAAACAAAATCCTTTACAAAAAAAATTGGTTAATTTATATTCCGATGTTTTGTGTGGCAAAGATAAGATTCTATCGAAGGGAACCCTGAAAATGTCCAAGCAATGTGAGATCTGTGGCAAAAAACCGATGGTTGGCAACAACGTCAGCCATGCGCACAATATCAACAAGCGACGCTTCAACCCCAATCTGCAGACGGTTCGGGCACTCAAGAATGGTCAGGCCAAGCGCATGCTGGTATGCACCAATTGCATCAAATCCGGCAACGTGGTCAAGGCCCCCTGAGTTTTCACCGGTTCATTTTGTTCGCTCGTAAGCGCCTGTTTGGGGCCACCGCAGGCTCAGACATTCAGGCGCCGGACATCCTGCACCATGTGAATTTTGCGCAGCGAGGACAGCACCCGGTTGAGGTGGGCGGTACTTGAGACCGCCAGCGTCAGGTAGCTTTCAACCATCTGGTTTTCTTTCGTGCTCGTATTGACGCTGACGATATTGGCGTCACTCTTGCTGATGATGGTCGCAATATCGGCCAACAGACCGACCCGGTCGTAGGAGATCACCAGGATCTTGACCGGGTAGGTTTCCTTGTTTTCTTCCGTCCAGGCCACTTCAATCTGCCGTTCCGGACTCATCTTCAAGGCATTGACACAATTGGCGCGGTGTACCGTAACACCATAGCCGCGTGTAATGTAGCCGATAATCGGGTCCCCCGGGACCGGCTGGCAGCATTTGCCGAACCGAATGAGGATATCATCCAGGCCTTTGACCAGAATTTCGGTTTTGGTCGGCTTCTTTTTGACCCTCCCCATCAGGCGATTCAGGATGGAGTCCCGCGGGATGTCTTCCTCGGCGTCATCCATTTTGGGAAGAAATCGCCGCACCACTTGCAAGGGCGTCGTTTTTCCGTACCCCACGCTGGCAATCAGATCGTCGGTCGATTTGAAGCCGAAATGCTCCACCACGGCCGGCATCTCGGGTGATTTCAACAGGGTGTGAAAATTCAAGCGGTGCTTCCGGAAGGCTTTTTCGCACATTTCCCGCCCCAGGGTCAGGCTACGGTTTTTTTCCTGGGTCTTGATCCACTGGCGAATGCGTGAGCGGGCTTTGACGGTCTTGACGAAGTTCAGCCAGTCTTTGCTGGGATAATGATTTTTAGACGTTATGATGTCGACCGTATCGCCGGTGACCAGTTCATGACTCAGCGGCACCATGCGGCCGTTGACTTTGGCGCCGGTGCACTGGTTGCCGACCTCGGTGTGGATCATGAAGGCAAAGTCCACCGGTGTGGCCCCCTTGGGAAGGGTTTTAACCTCGCCGTGGGGCGTGAAAACGTAAACTTCGTCGGGATAAAGGTCGATACGGACGTTTTCCAGAAATTCGTCCGGGTTGCCGATGTTTTCCTGGTTGTCTACCAGGTTTTGGATCCAGGCGAATCGCTTGCTGACATTTTCATCGATCTCGCCGCCTTCCTTGTAATGCCAATGGGCGGCAATCCCCGATTTGGCGACCTGGTCCATATCGTGGGTCCGGATCTGAATTTCGACCCGTTCGCCCCGCGGGCCGATGACGGTGGTGTGGAGGGACTGATACATGTTCGGTTTGGGGCGCGCGATGTAGTCCTTGAATTTGATGTCGATGGGCTTCCAGAGCGAATGCACGATCCCCAATGCTTCGTAGCATTGGGGTATGGTGTCCAGGATGATGCGAAAGGCGATGATGTCGTAAACATCCTCGAAGGCCAGATTCTGGGAAACCATCTTCTGGTAGATGCTGTAATAATTTTTATAGCGCCCCAGAACCTCGCTTTTCAGATGGTGGGCGTCCATTTTTTCGTGGATAATGCCTTTGACCGTTTCGATATAAGCTTCACGCTCTTTGATGTCGGCGATGACGCGCTCTTTGATACGGTTGTATTCATCCGGCATGAGATATCTAAAAGAGCTGTTTTCCAACTCGTTTTTCATCCAGTAAATACCCAGGCGGGCGGCGATGGGGGCATAGATGTCGAGTGTTTCCTGGGCGATCAGCTGCTGTTTGCTCTCCTTGTGGAACTGCAGGGTGCGCATATTGTGCAAGCGGTCGGCCAGTTTGATAAGGACCACCCGAATGTCATCCGCCATGGCCAGCAGCATTTTTCGGAGGCTTTCGGCTTGGCGGGCCTGGGAACTGCTAAACGGCAGCTTGCTGATTTTGGTGACGCCGGCGACGATATGCTGCACCTCGGGTCCGAAAATCGTTTCGATTTCTTCCGGAGAGGCGTGTGTGTCTTCAACCACGTCGTGCAACAGGCCGGCCGCAATGCTGACCGGGTCGAGATTCATATCGGCCAGGAGGCCGGCGACCTCCAGGGGGTGCGACAGATAGGGCTCGCCGGACAACCGTGTCTGGCCGTCGTGGACCCGGGCGCTGAAGATGTAGGCCCGATCGATAATATCCAAATCGGCCTCGGGGTTGGTTTCAGCGACTTTGTCCAGAATGTCGTTAATTCGAATCATAATGACCTAATAGGCTTTCGCCCAAACGACACGTTCTTTGCTGGGTCGGCCACAACAGACACACGGCCCGTCTTCCTGTTGGTTTTTCAACGGTATGCAGCGGATGGTGACATTCAACGCGTCTTTGATCTGGCGCTCGCACTGAGCGTCACCACACCAGTGGGACAGGGCGAACCCGCCATGGATCTCCGGTTTTTCCTGCGAGCGGGGGGTGAAGTAGGTATCGAAGGCGTCGCGTGTGTCAATCGGCTGTGTGTTCCTCTCGCGGAAATCAAGCGCCCGATCATACAACTGTTGCTGGATGTCGTCCAGCATGGCGGTGAAGTCCTGCAGGAACCGGGCGCGTGGAATCGAAGTTTTCTTTTTGGGATCGTCATCGCGCCGCCCGACAAACAGGGCGTCTTTTTCGATATCTTTGGGGCCGATTTCCACCCGGACGGGGATCCCTTTTTTAATCCAGTCCCATCCCCTTGCCCCGCCGATGTCGCGGGTATCGATCTCGACCTGGACGGGGCGGTGGTGGTAGATTTGGCCTCGCAGGTCCGAAGCCAGTTTTTCGGTATAGGCCATGACCTGATCCCGGTCGCCATCGGAGCGATAAATGGGCAGCAGGACCACATGGGCGGAGGCGATGCGCGGCGGCAACACCAGGCCGTTGTCGTCCGCGTGGGTCATAATCAGGCCGCCGATCAGACGTGTGGAGGATCCCCACGATGTGGTCCAGGCAAACTCCTCCTGCTCCTGGGCATTCTGGAAGCGAATACCGGACGCCTTGGCAAAATTTTGTCCCAGGAAATGGGAGGTGCCGGCCTGCAGTGCCTTGCGATCCTGCATCATGGCCTCGATGCACAGGGTGTCCACAGCCCCGGGAAAGCGTTCCGAGGGGGTTTTGCGTCCCCGAATGACAGGTATGGCCAGAAATTCTTCAACGAAGCGGGCATAGACGTCGAGCATCATTTGGGTGCGTGCGACGGCTTCGTCGGCGGTGGCGTGCGCGGTATGCCCTTCCTGCCAGAGAAACTCGCTGGTGCGCAGAAAAATGCGAGTCCGCATTTCCCAGCGGACCACATTGGCCCATTGGTTGATCAGGATCGGCAGATCCCGGTAGCTGGAAACCCATTTGGCGAACGAATCGCCGATAATCGTTTCGGAGGTGGGTCGCACCACCAAGGGTTCGGCCAGTTTGCCGGCCGGCACCAACCCGCCCTGGTCGCTTTTCTCGAGGCGATGGTGGGTCACGACGGCGCATTCCTTGGCAAAGCCCTCCACGTGCTCGGCCTCCTTCTCCAAAAAACTCAAGGGGATAAATAACGGGAAATAGGCATTTTTGACACCGGTGGCCTTGAACATGTCGTCCATGCCGCGCACGATATTTTCCCACAGGGCATACCCCCAGGGTTTGATCACCATGCAGCCGCGCACCGGTGATTTTTCCGCCAGGTCGGACGCTTTGATGATCTGCTGGTACCATTCAGGATAGTCGTCGGCGCGTACCGGCGTGATGGCTGGTTTCACCTGTTTGGCCATATGCGGTTTCTCCCATTCATGCGTTGTGCTGCGTTCCAGATGTAAGTGTAAGGTGTCAGTCGCCGGATGCAACAGAACATCCCATACCGTTTCAGGACGGCGGTTCCTTTGCGGAATCACGTTGTTCAAAGCGATCGATTTCCTGCATGAGGGCCTCGACCAGCTGTGATTCGGGGACCTTGCGAACCACCTTCCCCTTTTTGAAAAGAATGCCGACGCCCTTTCCACCGGCGATGCCGATGTCGGCTTCCCGGGCTTCCCCGGGGCCGTTGACCACACACCCCATGATGGCGATTTTGATGGGTGTTGCAAGGCGCTGCACTTTGGCTTCAACGGCGTCGACGATACCGAACAGGTCGATTTCCGTCCGGCCGCAGGTCGGACAGGCGATAATGTCGGGGCCGCGGCGGCGAATGTTAAGGGCTTTCAGGATTTCATAACCGACCCGGACTTCCTCCACCGGATCCCGTGTCAGGGAAACCCGCAGCGTATCGCCGATGCCCTCGGCCAGCAGCATGCCGATGCCCAATGCGGATTTCACAATACCGGTGTAGAGCGACCCGGCCTCGGTGACGCCGATATGCAGCGGCAGATCGGTCTGGCCCGCCAGCAGGCGATATGCCGTCAGGGTGCGGCCCACGTCGGAGGCCTTGAGCGACAGCTTGATGGCGTGAAAGTCCAGCTCCTGCAGCAAGGCGGTGTGGCGCAGGGCGCTTTCGACCATGGCGGCCGGCGTGGCGCCCCCGTAGCGCTCCAGCAGGTCTTTTTCAAGCGATCCGGCGTTGACCCCGATCCGAATCGGCACCCCATGATCTTTCGCACAGCTGACCACGGCACGCACATTGCCCGGTCCGCCGATATTGCCGGGATTGAGGCGCAGGCCGTCGGCGCCGGCCTCGGCAGCCCGGATGGCCAGACGGTGGTCGAAATGAATATCGGCGATGAGGGGTATCGCGATGGCGGCTTTGATGGCCTTGATGGCCGCGGCGGCCGCCTCGTCGGGCACGGCCACCCGGATGATTTCACAGCCGGCCGCTTCCAGCCGCTGAATCTGTGAGACGGTGGCGTTGACATCCTGGGTGGGGGTATTGGTCATGGACTGCACGGAAACCGGCGCCGTGCCACCCACGGTGACCTTGCCGATCTGAATCGGTTGCGACTGGCGGCGATGGATGGCGATCGTTTCGTCCATGAAAAACCAGGTCAAGCCATGCGTGCAAAGGGGTTATACTTTTTTTCGGTCCCGATGGTGGTTTCCGGACCATGGCCAGTATAGACAGTGGTCGTGTCGGCCAGGGCAAACAGCCGCTTTTGGATGCTGGCGATAAGGGTGTTGAAATCGCCGCCAGGAAAATCGGTTCTGCCGATGGAGCCCTGAAAGAGGGTGTCGCCCACAAAGACGCTGCCGTCGACGTGCAGGGATATGCCCCCGGGGGTATGCCCCGGTGTGTGAATGACGTCAAGCTGCAGGTCGCCGACGGCGATGGTCTCACCATCCTCCAGCAGTCTGTCCGGTGCCGGCGAGTTCTCGGCCTTGAGCCCGAAGGCGCCCGCCATGCGGTCGAGTTGTTCCAGCATGGGGGCGTCGAGCGGGTGAATCATCAATTCCGCACCCGTGGCAGCCTTGAGTTGCCGATTGGCGCCCACGTGATCGAAATGGCCATGGGTGTTGATGATGCGTTCGATCCGGAGATTGGCATTTTTTACTTCCGCCAGAATGCGGTCCGCGTCATCGCCCGGATCGATGACAGCGCCCGCAAGGGTCGTTTCGCATCCAATAATAAAACAATTGGCCTGAATCGGACCAACAGCGATACTTTTTATGATCAAAAGAGCCTCCTGATGACGTGCTTTCCGGTTAGTTTTATCTTAACCCCCCCACCGCTTGTGGAGGACCCCGGAGAGGTAGGACCGATCCGGGGTGTTTTTCTGAAATAGTTTCTTCATTCAAAAACCGTTTTTCAAGCCTCCTTCAAGGGCGCTACCTGAGGCTTCCCGCTTTGCAGAAGGGGCCTCACTCGGCCGCTGGCATGGGCGGTGACAGCGCGGTCTCAAAAACCGGGGCTTCCGGCATGTCTATCTCGCCATTTTCCAGGGCCAGCCGAATCCGGTCTAAAATACCGTTGATAAAGGCGCCGGAATCTTCGGCCCCGAATCGTTTGCCGATGTCGATGGCTTCATTGATCGATACCCGGTAGGGAATGTCTTCGTGCCACAGCATTTCATAGACGGCCAGCCGGATGATGTTGCGATCGACCCGGGGCATGCGAAAGACTTTCCAGTTGTCCGAGTAGCCTTCGACAATGGTGTCAATGACGGTCCGTGCCTGATGGACACCTTTAACCAGATCGTAAAAGAACGCCCGGCTTTTGCGCGGCGGCGTAAAATTATGGCAGAAGAGGGCGATGGCCTGCTCCGGGTCGCCGCGCTGCTCCTCGAGGAAATAGAGGGCCTGCATCGCCATCTCGCGGGCTTGTCTGCGTTTTCCCATCGTTAGGCCTGCTGCACGACTTCCGTGAGATTGGCCATTTCGATGGCGGACATGGCGGCGCTCCAGCCCTTGTTGCCGGCTTTGGTGCCGGCCCGCTCGATGGCCTGCTCGATGCTATCGGTGGTGATGATACCGAAAATGACTGGTATATCGGCTTCCAGGCTGACCATGGCCACCCCTTTGGACACTTCCGCGCTGACATAATCAAAATGCGGCGTCGCACCGCGAATAACGGCGCCCAGGCAGATGATGGCATCGTAACGGGTTTTGGCCGCCATTTTTTTGGCCAACAGCGGGATTTCAAAGGCTCCCGGAACTTTGACGATGTCGATGTCTTCATCCCGGGCCCCGGAGCGCAGTAGGGCGTCCACGGCACCGCTTACGAGTTTGTCCGTAATAAAATCGTTGAAACGACTCGCGATGAGGGCAAATTTTTTACCTTCCGCCAGCAGTTTGGCTTCCAGAATTCTCGGCATGGTATCTCCTTATCTAGTGGACGGTGGGAATCATCCGGGCCGACCCATTCCCATCATCGGTTTCCATGGACTATGGCGTGGAATCGACGGTTTTCAGCAGGTGGCCCATCTTCAATTTTTTACAATTCAGGTAGCAGCGGTTGTATTCGTTAGGCTCGATCTCAATGGGGACCTGTTCCACAACACTCAGCCCGTACCCCTCCAGCCCGACCATTTTCTTGGGGTTGTTCGTCATCAGGCGCATCTGGCGAACCCCCAGGTCCACCAGGATTTGGGCGCCGATGCCGTAGTTGCGCATGTCGGATTTGAACCCCAGTTCTTCGTTGGCCTGGACGGTGTCCATCCCCTGTTCCTGCTGCAAAGCGTAGGCCTTGATTTTATTCACCAGGCCGATGCCGCGGCCTTCCTGACGAAGATATAGGATGACGCCGGAGCCTTCCGCATCAACTTTTTCCATGGCCCGGTGAAGCTGGTCGCCACAGTCGCAGCGCATGGAGCCGAAAACGTCACCGGTCAGGCATTCCGAATGGACACGCACCAGGACGGGCTTTTCGGAGTCGATATCGCCTTTGATCAGGGCGATGTGGGTCAGGTTGTCCACGTCATTTTCATAGACCGCGATCCGGAATTCACCGGCGACGGCCGTTGGGATCTTGGTTTCGGCCGCCCGTCGCACGAAGGACTCCTTGCGCATGCGATATTCGACCAGATCGGCAATGGTGACCAGCCCGATGTCGTGTTTCTGGCTGAACTTGTCCAGGGATGGCATGCGGGCCATGGTGCCGTCATCGTCCATGATTTCGCAGATCACACCGGATGGCCGCAAGCCGGCCAGGCGGGCCAGATCCACGGATCCCTCGGTTTGGCCGGTACGCACCATCACCCCGCCCTTGCGGGCCCGCAGGGGGAAAATATGCCCAGGGCGGACCAAATCGGTCGGTTTGGCGTTGTCGCGCACGGCGGTCTGAATCGTAATGGCGCGGTCGGCCGCCGAGATGCCGGTGGTCACCCCGCAACGGGCTTCGATCGATACGGTGAAACCGGTTTCAAACGGTGAAGTGTTATGGTCCACCATCAGCGGTAAATCCAGCGCATCCACCTTTTCCGGTGTCAGCGAGAGGCAGATCAATCCCCGCCCGTGGGTGGCCATGAAATTGATCGCCTCCGGCGTGACTTTTTCGGCGGCCATACAAAGATCGCCCTCGTTTTCACGATCTTCGTCATCCACGAGGATGACCATTTTCCCATTTCGAATGTCTTTAATCGCTTGTTCAATTGTTATCAGCGGCATGAGTGGTTCGCGTTCCTCCCGATTTTACAAGTTGCCCGGATCTTCATAAAAACCCGGTTTTGATCAGAAAATCACGATCGACGGCGGAGGGGTTGTCCGTTGCCCCCCGGGCGCTGGTCGTAAAGCGTTCGACGTACTTGCCGATCAGGTCGGTCTCGATGTTGATGCGGCTGCCGATGGGTTTGAACCCGATGGTCGTGAGACTGGCGGTATGGGGAATGATGCTGACATCCAGGCTGGTGTCATCACAACGATTGATGGTCAGGCTGACGCCGTCCAGGGCGATCGACCCTTTGTGGACCATATAGCGGGTCAGCGCATGCGGAGCGGAAACCCGGATCAGAAGGGCGTTGTCCCGGCGTTCACGGGACACAAGGACGCCGATGCCGTCCACGTGTCCCGAAACCAAATGGCCGTCGAGACGGTCGGACAGGCGCAACGCGCGCTCAAGGTTCAAGCGATCGCCGTTGCGGGCGTCGCCAAAGGTGGTCGTGGCGAGGGATTCCGGGGACAGATCGACTTCGAAGCGGCGGCCGGTGATGGTCACCGCTGTCAGACAGGCGCCATTGACCGCAATGCTGTCGCCGATGCGAACGTCGTCCAGCGCAAAATCCGATTCAATCGCCAGGCGGCGTCCCCGGCCGGCCGATTGGATGGCGGCCAGTGTTCCCAATCCCTCTATGATTCCTGTAAACATGGTCTTTGCACGCATCGCCCCGGCGATGTGATCCGTCGGTTGGTTGAAAAAGATCCCGAGCAAGTTTGTCCAAATGCCCGTAAACTATAACAATAAATCTGCCTGACCGGATGTCAATGACGCCCGGTAGGCGGGCTGAAATTTCCCTCAAGCATGACATCGCGGCCGAAACGATGGACGGTCATATCCGCGATATTGAGACAGTCTTGCATGCGTTCCGGTCCCGGACCGCGACAGATAGGAACGCCGTCGTCGCCGCCCAACAGTTTGGGGGCATAGAAAAAATACAGTTTGTCGACGATGCCCGACCGCAGGGCCGATCCGCTGACCCGGCTGCCCCCCTCGATCAGCACACTGGCAATGCTTTCGGCGCCGAGCCGTTTCATCAGGGCCGTCAGGTCGATGCGGTCCTCCCGGCAGGGGCAGTCCATTATCCTGGCACCATTGTCGATGAGCGGCTGCCGTTTCGCAGCCGAAACGTCCGGGCTTGTCACCACGATCGTCTCGGCCGTGGACGTTTGCGTCAGCACACGGGCGTTTACCGGTATCGACAGGCGTGTGTCAAGGATAATGCGTGTGGGATCGCTCCCGCTGCCGTCCGGCCGTCGTGTGGTCAGGCTGGGGTTGTCTATCTTGACCGTATCGACGCCGACCAGAATGGCATCCACCGCGTGCCGCAGCTCATGCACGAACTGCCGGGAGCGGTCGCCGCTGACCCACTGGGCGTCGCCGGTCCGGGTGGCGATGCGACCGTCCAAGGTAGCGGCGCATTTGAGAATGACGAACGGCATGCCCGTCTGGATGTGTTTGAGGAAAAAGGGGTTTTGCCGGCGGGCCGCCTCTTCGGCGACACCTTCAACCACGTCGATGCCGGAGCGTCGTAAATAGGTGCTGCCGCCGCCCTTGACACCGGGATTCGGATCCCGCATGGCTACCACCACGCGCCGGATACCGGCGGCCAGGATTGTGGCCGTGCAGGGCGGGGTCCGACCCGTGTGGTTGCAGGGCTCCAGCGTGACGTAAAGGGTCGCGCCGCGGGCCTGCGCGCCGGCCTGCCGCAGGGCATTGACCTCGGCATGCGCCTCGCCGTAGCGCTCATGGTAGCCGCGTCCGACAACTTTTTGGTCCTTGACGACCACCGCACCCACCAGTGGATTGGGGGAGGTATAGCCCGTGCCCTTCAGCGCCAGGTCCAGCGCCATTTGCATGTAGAACCGGTCTTTCACCGCGGAAGCGTTCATGGACCAACCATCAGCGGTGACTCAACAAACTTTTGAGTTCGGCAAAAAAGTCATTCACATCCTTGAATTCCCGGTAGACCGAGGCAAAGCGCACATAGGCCACGTCATCCAGGGCATGGAGATTGGCCATAATTTTTTCGCCGAGATAGGAAGACGGGATTTCCTTTTCCCCGACTTCACCCAGATCGCGCTCCAGCTGGTCGAGAAAGGCTTCAATCTGGTTGACGCTGATGTTGCGTTTTTCACACGCTTTCTGGACACCGGTGCGAACCTTGTCGCGGGAGAAGACTTCCCGCCGCCCATCTTTCTTGATGATCATGATCGGGATTTTTTCAATGTGCTCGTAGGTCGTAAACCGTCGGCTGCACATCAGGCATTCCCGTCGTCGCCTGATTTCGTTACCGTCCTTGCTGAGCCTCGAGTCGATGACCTTGTTGTCCGTCTCCTTGCAAAAAGGGCATTTCATTCAGCGGCCTCCTGATCACTGGGGTTCAGGTGGATGAGGTCTACGCCGGCCTCGGCCAGCATTTCCGTTGCCATGGGATCGGCGTAGCCTGACTGATAACAGATTTTGCGAATACCGGCATTGATCAGCATTTTGGCACAGATCGAACACGGTTGGGTGGTGCAGTACAAGGTCGCATCTTTGATGGAAACCCCGTAAAACGCGGCCTGAATGATGGCATTCTGTTCGGCGTGAATGCCCCGGCATAATTCATGCCGTTGGCCGGAGGGAACCTTGAGCTGCTCCCGCAGACAACCGACCTCACGGCAATGCCGGATATGGCTCGGCGCACCGTTGTAGCCGGTGGACAGAATCCGTTTATCCTTCACGATAATGGCGCCCACCGCACGCCGCAGGCAGGTCGTGCGTTTGGCGACCAGGGTGGTGATGTCCATAAAATAGGTGTCCCAGGAAGGGCGATCGGTCTCAGGGTTCATGCCATCCAATTTCCTTTGCGGTGTTTCTCAGGACCGGGCGTCGCCGGGGTAGAGCGGGAAACGGCGGCACAGGTCCTGGACTTCCCGACGCACTTCCGCCGCCACGGCGGTCTCGGCCGGATGGCGCAATACCTTCGCGATGAATGCGGCGATGGCGACCATTTCCGCCTCCCCCATGCCTCGTGTCGTGACGACCGGTGTGCCAAGCCGGATACCGCTGGTGACGGCCGGACCCTGTTCGTCAAACGGAATGCTGTTTTTGTTGGCGGTAATTCCGGCCTGGCCCAGTGCCGACTCGGCGGCTTTGCCGGTGAGGTCGAGATTGCGCAGGTCCACCAGGATCATATGGTTATCGGTTCCCCCGGTAACGAGCTGGAGGCCTGCTTTTTGCAATTCATCCGCCATCTTGCGCGCATTGCGGACGGTGGCCTGCTGATACGCTTTGAAGGCATCGCCGAGGGCCTGTTTAAAGGCAACGGCCTTGGCGGCAATGATGTGCATCAGCGGACCACCCTGGATGCCGGGAAATATTTCCTTGTTGAGCCGGGCCCCCAGCTCGGCCTTGCCGAGGATCAAGCCGCCCCGTGGACCGCGCAGTGTTTTGTGGGTCGTCGATGTTACCACATCGGCATGGGGCACGGGCGACGGGTGCTGGCCGGCTGCCACTAGGCCGGCGATATGGGCCATGTCCACCATCAGCTTGGCGCCGACCTGACGGGCGATATCGGCGAAGGCCTGGAAATCGATGATCCGGGGATAGGCACTGGCACCACAGACGATCAGGCGCGGTTGGACGTTATGCGCCAGCCGGGCGACCGCGTCATAGTCAATGAGGCCGGTTTCGCGAACTACGCCGTAATGGTGAAATTGAAATAGGCGTCCCGAAAAACTGGCCGGGCTGCCGTGGGTGAGATGGCCGCCATGGGCGAGGTCCATGCCCAGAACGGTGTCCCCCGGCTTGAGCAGGGCAAAATAAACCGCCATGTTGGCCTGGGAGCCGGAGTGCGGCTGAACGTTGGCGTATTCGGCATCGAAAAGGCTGCAGGCGCGGTCGACGGCCAGTTTTTCAGCAACATCGACAAATTCGCAGCCGCCGTAATACCGTTTTTGGGGATAGCCCTCGGCGTACTTGTTGGTCAGCACACTTCCCTGGGCTTCCATCACCGCCAAGCTGGTGGTGTTTTCTGAGGCAATCAGTTCAAGATGGGTTTCCTGGCGGTCTCTTTCGCTGGCAATGGCCCGGGCGATTTCCGGGTCGACCGCCGTTATGTGCTTGTATTCCACAGTCGCTTCGATCTCCTCAGGTTGGGCGCGCTGCGCAGCCCCTTTCTATAATGGTTACGGCCCTAAGCCGATTCGTCGATACGATCGAACAGATTCAGGCGATCCTGATGCCGTCCGCCTTCGAAAGGCGTTTCCAGCCAGACCTTGACGATCTCCTCCGCCAGCGTTTCGCCGGTCACACGCCCGCCGAGCACCAGAATATTGGCATCATTATGTTTGCGGCTCATGATGGCCCCGAACAGATCGTGGCAGAGTGCGGCGCGGATGCCCGGGAAGCGATTGGCCACCATGGACATACCCAGGCCGGTTCCACACAGCAGGATGCCGCGCGGGTAGCGTCCCGATGCCACCAGTTCAGCGACTTTTTTGCCGTAGTCCGGGTAATCGACGGAGGCGGTACCGTGAGGGCCGACATCTTCGACAGCGGCTCCCCGCCTGAGCAGAAAGGCTTTCAGTTTTTCCTTCAACTCGTAAGCCGCGTGATCGCAGCCAATGACGATGGTGGCATTCGGGTCGGTCATCTTCGCTCCTTCTCCTAACGGGATTGGTCCCGTCTGAAATCCGGTTTTTCAGGTGTTATAAAGGAGGGGCCAGCATGGCACTTGGACCATGCTTCTAATACATCCTGTTTCCCGAGCGCAAGTGAAAAGACCGGTTCCCGTGCTGTTCCAGCCGGTGGAACGACGCAGAAACAAGGGGCGGGTGCCAGTGCGGGCATGGCAAGCAAAGAAACGAGGCCGGCGCGTTTTCGCGCCGGCCTCGTTCAAACAGGTGGCTTGTCAGAGATGAAGGGCCATCGCCCAAAAGATGTCGCGGTCAAGACCGCACGGTGAATCGTGCCACTGTTAAAGCGGTTTTAGTGGGCGTTGATGTAATCGATGGCATCTTTGACGGAAAGGATTTTTTCCTGGTCCTCGTCCGGGATTTCAATGTCGAATTCTTCTTCCATGGTCATGATAAGTTCGACCAGATCGAGCGAATCAGCCCCTAAATCATCAACAAATTTCGCTTCGGGAACCACTTCTGACGGGTCCACATTGAGCTTTTCGGCGATCATCTTTTTAACTTTATCTTCAGTCGACATGATTTCCTCCTTTTACCGGCGGCAGCATAAAATGGGGATGGCGTTCAAATAGGACCGGTGCTTGATAAGCAGTTGGCATCCGGTCTGCTGTCATGGCATACCATTGATGACGGCAATGCGTCCAACGTATGGCTGGAGCGGCAATAATGGAAGCCCCCGCCCTTGTTGACAAGACCGGGATGCTAATCTTCGTCCGTATCCATCAAGGTTCGGCCTTTATACGTTCCGCAACTCAAGCAGAGATGGTGGGGCCGTTTGGGTTCACCGCATTGGGCGCAGGTGGTGATGCTGATGGCCGCCGTCTTTTTGTGGGTACGGCGCATATCGCGTCTTGACTTGGATGTTTTTCGCTTGGGTACAGCCATGAGTAATCTCCTAACATATGGATATCATGGTAAATGTTAATTGTTTAAGCGTACAGCGACATAAACTGAACTAAGTAATTTAACCGAATACAAATGTCAAGAAATTTTATGCTATTTTCATTGTGTACCATATTGTACCGGAATGATGGATATGCTATGGAGACCCACCGAAAATATGGCTCTCAGGGTTCGCGCAAAAATTAGTTCGCAATTATAGGTGCTCAGGCGCCCGGCGGACAAGGCGTGCAAGCGCAGGAATATCGAGCATATTCCGAGCTTTCGCAACGCAGACCGGCGGGATGCATGGGCGTCTAAAATGTGAAGTTATTTTTGCGCGAGCCCTTAGCGCCAATACTTATAGGAGAAAACGAGAATGGACCCTATCGTCACACGCTTTCCCCCCAGCCCGACCGGCTATCTGCATGTGGGCGGCGCCCGGACGGCGCTTTTCAACTGGCTTTATGCCCGGCACACCGGTGGCCGTTTCGTACTGCGCCTGGAGGATACCGACGTCCAGCGCTCGACGCAAGCTTCGGTGGCGGCGATTTTTGACGCCCTGGCATGGCTGGGCATCGATTGGGATGAGGGTCCCTATTACCAGACCCAGCGCCTGGACGTTTACCGGTCGCATATCCAGAAACTGCTCGATTCGGATTGTGCCTACTATTGTACCTGTTCACCGGAAGACATCGAGGCCATGCGCAAAGCCGCCACCGCGCGCGGCGACAAACCGCGTTACGATGGCCGTTGCCGTGACAAGCAACGACCGTTTTCGGACGATGCCGTGGTGCGGTTCAAAGCGCCGCGAACCGGTACGACAGTGATAGAGGACGTGGTCAAAGGACCTATCGTTTTCCAGAATGACGAACTGGACGATTTTATCATCTGCCGCAGCGACGGCATGCCCATGTACAACCTGGCGGTGGTTGTGGATGACGTCACGATGGGGATCAACACCGTGATTCGCGGCGATGACCATGTCAACAATACCCCGAAGCAGATTCTGCTCTACAAGGCGCTGGGAGCCCCGTTGCCGGTCTTTGCCCATGTGCCCATGGTGCTGGGCAGTGACCGGGCCCGCCTGAGCAAGCGTCACGGGGCCATGTCCGTGACGGAATACCGGGAGATGGGCTATCTGCCGGACGCTGTCTTGAACTATCTGGTGCGCCTCGGGTGGTCGCATGGCGACCAGGAATTTTTTACCCGGGAAGAGCTGATCGCCAAGTTCAGCCTGGAGCATATCGGCAAGTCCGCCGGTGTGTTTGACCCCAACAAATTGCAGGCCCTGAATGCCGACCACATCCAGGCGGCCGCGCCGGAAACCCTGACTGATCATCTCCTGCCGTTTCTGGCGGCCCGGGGCGTTACGGCGCCGGATTCCGCTTACCTCAGGGCGGTCATCGAGACCCTGCAGACGCGCAGCAAGACATTGGTGGAAATGGCTGATGGGGCGTTGTTTTATTTTCAGGAAAAAGTTGCCTACGAAGAAAAGGCCGCCCAAAAATTTCTGAAGCCCGCCATTTTGGAGCCGCTTCGGCTTTTGATCGCGCAACTGGACGCGCAGGCGGTTTTTACCGATGCGTCGATCGAGTCCGCTTTCGTACAAACCATGGAAACCGCCGGTCTCAAGTTGGGCAAGATTGCCCAACCGGTCCGCGTGGCGCTGACGGGTAAAACCGTGAGCCCGGGAATCTTTGAAATCATAAAGGTTTTGGGTAAAGCGCAAACCCTGAGCCGCCTGGAGCAGGCGGCCAGCTTCATTTCAGGCCGAAGCGATTGACCGGCGGGTCCTGAAAAATGCTTGACTCATTGAAAGATTTAGGGTAGTTAACCCATCCTGTTATATCACTGGGGGATCGTCCAATGGCAGGACTACGGACTCTGACTCCGTCAATCCAGGTTCGAATCCTGGTCCCTCAGCCACGGTATTAAAAGGAGTTGCGGTGCGAAGCCGTGACTCCTTTTTTAATTTAGACGTTGCAGCGGCCGTTTCGAAATGAAATGTTGCTGCAGCACGGCCGGGCCACCGCAAGTATCAACCACAGCTTGGATATGGCGTGCCGCCGGACAGATTTGTAAAAACCCCATTAGTGTGCTGGAGACACCATGAACGAGTCAAACAGTCCGTCCAACTTTATTCGGGACATCATCAACGAAGATTTGGCGCGTGGCACCCATACATCCGTGATGACCCGCTTCCCCCCCGAGCCCAATGGCTATCTGCATATCGGGCACGCCAAGTCCATCTGCCTCAATTTCGGGCTGGCACGGGATTACAATGGCGTCTGCAATTTGCGGTTTGACGACACCAACCCGGCCAAGGAAGAGGTGGAATATGTGGATTCCATCAAGGAAGATGTGCGTTGGCTGGGGTTTGACTGGGAAGATCGGGAATACTTTGCGTCCAACTATTTCGAACAGCTCTACCAGTATGCGGTGCACCTCATTGAGGCCGGCAAAGCCTACGTCGACAGCCTGAGCGCCGAGGCTATTCGCGATTATCGCGGCACGCTGACCGAATCCGGCCGCAATAGCCCCTACCGGGATCGGTCCGTGGAAGAAAACCGGAATCTCTTCGAACGGATGCGGGCGGGAGAATTTCCGGACGGCGCCCATGTGCTGAGGGCTAAAATCGACATGGCGGCACCCAACCTGAGCCTGCGTGACCCCACCATCTACCGTATCCGCAAGATAGCCCACCATCGCACCGGGGATCAGTGGTGTGTCTACCCCCTGTACGATTTCGCGCATGGCCTGTCGGACTCCATCGAGGGCGTGACCCATTCCATTTGCACCCTGGAGTTTGAAAACAACCGCGCGCTTTACGACTGGTTTCTCGACAATCTGCCGGTGAAAAACCGCCCCCGGCAATACGAGTTTGCACGCCTCAATCTCACCTATACGGTCTTGAGCAAACGCAAACTGCTCAAACTGGTGCAGGAAAACATCGTGGAAGGCTGGGACGATCCGCGCATGCCCACCCTGTCCGGCCTCCGGCGGCGCGGGTACACGCCCGACGCCATACGGAATTTCTGTGACCGCATCGGGGTTGCCAAGCGGGACAGCACGGTGGACTTGGCGTTGCTGGAATTCAGCATCCGGGAGGATTTGAACGATCGGGCGCCGCGGTTCATGGGCGTCCTGAATCCCCTGCGGGTGGTCATCGAAAACTATCCGGAAGGCCGGGAAGAGACGCTTGAAGCCATGAACCACCCCACGGATGAGCGTTTCGGGACCCGCGAGGTACCCTTTGGCAAGGTCCTTTATATCGAGCGGGATGATTTCCGGGAAGATCCTCCCAAGAAATTCTTCCGGCTGGCACCCGGCCGGGAGGTCCGCTTGCGGTATGCTTATTTCATCACCTGTGTCGATGTGGTCAAGGATCCGGACACCGGGGAGGTGGTCGAGCTGCGCTGCACCTATGACCCGGCGACCCGCGGCGGCAATGCGCCGGACGGCCGCAAGGTTAAATCGACGATCCATTGGGTGGCCGCCGATCATGCCATCGATGCGGAAGTGCGACTCTATGATCGTCTATTTACCGCGCCTGATCCGGAAGCGGCCGGTGAGGGTGATTTCCGCGTATGCCTCAACCCGCAATCGCTGGAAACACTGACGGCCTGTAAATTGGAACCGGGCCTTGGGCAGCTTGAGAAGGGTACAACGGTCCAGTTCGAACGGATGGGCTATTTTTGCCGTGATATCCGGGACGATGCGCCCGACCATCCGGTTTTCAATCGAACGGCCACCCTGCGGGATCCCTGGGCCAAAATCGATCGTCAACAAAAACAGGCGACGCGGGCCACGTCCTGATGACGCCGCCGTCGCCTCCGCAAGGAGTTTTTACCAATGACACCCTATGAGTTGTCCCGGGAACTGCACCGGGATTTGTCCCCCATCGCCCCGCGGCTTGCCACGGCCCTGAATCGAGCCCTGGTCGATATCGGCGAGGGCTCGGTCCTGGTAGGCCTTCCGAACGGCATGAGCGCCGGAGATCAAGCGACTTTTGATGAACGTGAAAGCATTGCCTTACAGGGTGCCGAACCCGCCGCCATCCTGGCGCGCATCACCCAGGCGCTGGTTCTTTTGGAGAACCACTCCTCCTGGCGGGTGATCGTGGATAAAGGGGCCGGCGGCCAATCCGGTTACCTGGAGCTATTGTACACCCTGTTTCGCGAACCCCCCTCGTTATAGCGGATGCCGTCCTGTCCCCTCTGTCCGGACGGGGCAGGAAACGTCCTCCTGACTTGGCGGCGCATGTCCGAGATCAGCAGTACGCAATCCCCGCATACCCCACGAAACTGTCCCCTGGAATTTTATCGTAACTGGTCGTATAGGCCATCAATACGCCCTCGGAAGCCCCCAGATCCAAAGCGCTCTGGATGGTGGCGGCCGCCGCACCGGCGCAGCATGCATTCTGGTGGCGCAGGGCCTCGCCGAGGACAATTTCCGGATTCAACTCCAGGGCGGCATCGATAAAGCGACGGTCGTTTTCCGCTTTGACCCAGGCGGCGGCAGCGGCGCCTTTCCCGTGAGGGGTGAACCCGTAATTGGGCCCATAATGGGTCAGGTCGGTGGATCCGATGATTTTCAGATCGAGGTCCAGTTCCCGGGCGCCCGCCACGACTGTTTTGGCAATGTCCACGGCGGTTTCGGACGGTGGCGTGCCGATGGCGAGAATCGGAATTTCCCCGAAAAAATAGCGGATAAACGGCAGCTGCAGTTCAATGGTGTTGTCGCGGCTGGGCGTTTCCGGCGCTTCAATGCGAAAGGACAGTCGCTGTGTCAGGTAGCCGGCCAGGTTTTCAGCGACGGGCAAGGGGCCCAAAGGCGTTTCCCAGGCTCCATGATCCATCATCACCGGGCGTTGGGTGGGGCGCATGTGCATGCCAAAGAGAATAATGGCGTCGGGGATGGGATCCGTTCGAAGGGCCTCGATCACCCGGCAGGCAATGGCGCCCGAGTAAAACCAGCCGGCATGCGGCACCATGCCGGCGCGGGGGGCCCGGGACAGCGCGGGCGCTGAAAATTCTTCCGCCAGAAATTGTTCGATCTGCTGCCGACAGGCCTGTTTTTCTTCCGGGTACCAACTGCCGGCAAAGGCAGGGCGGCGCAAGGACATGGGGTTTCCTCCTCTCATTTGGGATTGTTCCTTCATTTTCTGTCACGTGACAGAAAACGAAGCAAGAGAACACGCTCAAGTCCCGCTTTATCCTGCGCGTCGTCGTTGCGGCCGGCGCACCCGGAAACTCACCCAGCTTTCAGCAGGGCTCAGACAGTCCGCGCGCTTATTCCCATCCGCATCGCAGATGCTCGGCGCGGGACTAAGGGTAATAAAAAAACCATACATTCAAAAACTGTTTTTCAAGCCTCCCGCTCTGTGGGAGGAGCCTTACTGGGGCGTATAAGGTTTGATGGTGTTTGTTATGCTACAAGATAATGGTTTGTCTTCTGAAGTCAAAAATGCGTCGGCGGGAAAACAGCCCTCTACTCTTGCTGGAATCCACTTTGCTAAAGGCGGGGGGAATGTGGTATACAGCCGTTTTCCCGGACCGGCCAATGGCCGGCCTTTTGACGAAGACCCCTTGAATGAGAGACGGAGCGCACATGTTCAAAGTGATGATTCGTGACAGTATGTCCCCTGTGGCGCGGGAGATTCTGGAAGCCACCGGGCAGATCGAGGTGGTAGTGGACAACGACAAGACGACCAACGATCCAGACCGGTTGGCCGAGATTATTGGGGATTTTCACGGCCTGGCCCTGCGTTCCGGCACCCGGGTCACCGAAGCCGTGCTGGCGCTAGCCCCCAATCTCAAGGTGATCGGCCGGGCCGGTATCGGGGTGGATAACATCGACGTCGCCGCCGCCACCCGCAACGGTGTGGTTGTCATGAATGCCCCGGGCGGCAACACCGTCACCACCGGCGAACATGCCATTGCCATGCTTCTGGCCCTGGCCCGCAATATCCCCCAAGGCACCGCGACGCTCAAGGCGGGGCGCTGGGAAAAAAAGGCGCTCATGGGGGTCGAGCTGACCGGCAAGACGCTGGGCATTTTAGGGCTGGGGCATATCGGACGCGTGGTGGCATCGCTGGCCAACGGGCTGCGCATGAAAGTGATTGCAGCCGATCCCTTCGTGAGTGCGGAGGCGGCCCAAACGCTCGATGTGGAACTGGTGACCAACGATGATCTTTATGCCCGGGCCGATTTCATTACGCTGCATGTGCCGCGTCTCAAAGAAACCGTCAACATGATCAACGCCGACACCCTGGCCAAGATGAAGCCGGGGGTGCGGCTGGTCAATTGTTCCCGTGGTGAAGTTGTCAAACTGGATGACCTCTACGAAGCGCTGGAAAGCGGCCATGTCGCCGGAGCCGCGTTGGACGTGCTGCCTACGGAGCCGCCGGATCCGACCCTGCCCTTATTGCAGCATCCCCGGGTCGTTTTTACACCGCATCTGGGGGCCAGTACCGGCGAAGCCCAGGTCAAGGTGGCGGAGATGATTGCCAACCAGATGGCGTCCTACCTGCTGCAAGACGTGATCGTGCATGCCGTCAATTTCCCGTCCGTTTCGCGCGAGGTCATGGCGCAGATCAAACCCTGGCTGGATTTGGCCGAAAAAATGGGGGCCCTCATGGGCCAGATGGTCAGCGGCATTCACAACATTACCATGACGTTTTCGGGCGACGTGGCCGAACTGGAAACCCGCCCGCTGACCCACGCGGCCCTGAAGGGGTTTCTGGGTGTTTTCACGGACAAACCAGTCAACTTCGTGAATGCCCGGGCCATTGCCAAGGCCAAAGGCATCAAGGTCAAGGAAACGTTGAACAAGGATCGCAGCAGCTATACCGGCACCATTCGCATGTATCTGGAAGACTATGATGAGGGGCCCAATGAAATCTGGGGCACCATCTTCGGCGACAAGTATCCGCGCATTGTCCGTTTTGGTAAAATCTACATGGATGCCATTCCCGAAGGATCGATGATCATCATCCAGAACATCGACAAACCGGGGGTGATCGGCAATGTGGGGACGACGCTCGGCAAACATGAGATCAACATCGGCCGCTTCCAGCTAGGCCGCCTCGGGGATCGGGCCGTCTGCATGGTCAATATCGATACACCGGCGGACGACAGTACGATCGAAGATATTCGGGCGCTGCCGAATATGGTGTCCGTCAAACAAGTCCACCTCCGATAGCGACTGTGGGCCGCATCTTTTGTCCCCGGGCGGCGTTTTGGCCCTTCAGGCGATCCTCGCCGTAGCATTGGCTACGCCTCCGGTCACCAGAAGGCCAAGGCCTTGCCCGGAAACAAAATCTACAGCCCACAGTCGCTATCGAGTTATTTAAACGAAAAGCCGCCAGAAAGCAGATTGCTTCCGGCGGCTTTTCGTTGCGTAACGGGCATGACGAACGCATGGCGCGTCTGAATGGAAACTACCCCAATTTCTCTCGGGTGGCAGACCGGAGCCACTCCAACCAAGGCGTAAAGCCTTCCTCGGTTTTGGCCGAAGTTTCGAATACGGGCATATTCGGGTGGATCTGCAGGATATTGGCAGCCGCCAGTTTGATGTCGTAGTCCAGGTGGGGCAGCAGGTCGATCTTGTTCAGCAGGGCGGCGTCGCATACCCGGAACATGAGCGGGTACTTGAGGGGTTTGTCTTCGCCTTCCGTGACACTCAGGATGACGGCCCGTTTGTCTTCGCCGATATCGAATTCCGCCGGACAGACCAGGTTGCCGATGTTTTCCACGATCAGGATGTCAAGGGCGTCCAAATCCAGGCCCCCCAGCGCTTTTTCAATAACGTGCGCGGCCAGGTGACAGTCGCCGCCGAACTCGTCGGTATTGATTTGAACGACCGGGGCCCCACTGGCCGCAAGACGGTCGGCATCCTGGGTGGTGCAGATATCGCCGACGATAACGGCGCATCGGAATTCGGGCATCAGGTGCTGCAGGGTTTTTTCCAGGGTGGTGGTTTTGCCGGAACCGGGGGAACTCATCAGGTTGAGTACGAAGACGTGTTTTTCAGCGAACCGTTTGCGATTGACGCCGGCCATGAAATCGTTGGCATCCAGCACGCGGCGTACGACTTTGATTTCCCGCCCGCCATGGGAATGGGTTTCCACCGGTGCGTCGCCCGCGTGGGGGTGATGATGGGGATGGCCTTCCTTGTGGTGGCAGGCCCTGATGGCATTGATTCCGTCTAATAGCATAGCCCTATTCCTCTTCCGCCAATTCAATCGATTCGATGTCGAGCTCCCGGCCGGTCAACAGCGTGATGTCGCCGCTGTTGCATGCGGGGCATGAAAACGCCGGCTGATCAATGGTCCACTCGTTCCGGCATGCATTGCAGACGGCCTGTACCGGTATTTCCGTAATGTCGAGGCGGGCGCCCTCCAACGGCGTGTCTTTAGCAACCACGTCGAAACAGAACGTCAGGCTGTCCGGCACGATGGCCGACAGCTTGCCGACTTTCAGGTTGACCTTTGCGACACGGGCCCCGGGCAGATGGCCGGGAATGGAGGCCGTGGCGATTTCAACGATCTGCATGGCAACGCCCATTTCATGCATGAGACAACTCGCCTCCTGAAACAAAAAGGTGCCCGCCGGGGCGGTCCTGATGGATACCCGTCCGTGCGAACACCTTCTCTATCATTATTAAACGATTATTTAAATACGTCGGCGCACAATTCGCCCAGCGCCCCCAGGCTTTCGCAAACATGCACCCCGACCGACCGCATGGCGGCCAGTTTGGCATCGGCGGTACCGCTGTTGCCGCTGATGATGGCGCCGGCATGCCCCATGCGTCTCCCGGGGGGAGCCGTCAGACCGGCGATAAATCCCACCACAGGTTTGGTCACGTTGGCCTTGATGAACGCACAGGCCTCTTCTTCAGCTGAGCCGCCGATTTCGCCTACCATGACAATTCCTTCGGTGGCGGGGTCGTTCTGAAAGGCTTCCAGGCAATCGATAAAGTTGGTCCCGTTGACCGGGTCGCCGCCGATGCCGATACAGGTGGTCTGACCGATGTTCTGGGCGCTTAGTTGGTGAACAACCTCGTAAGTCAGGGTGCCGGAGCGCGACACCACCCCGATGGGTCCGCCGGGCTTGTGGATCGGACCGGGCATTATGCCGATTTTGGCTTCGCCCGGCGTGATGATGCCGGGGCAGTTGGGCCCGATCAGGCGGCAGGGCTTATTTTTCAGGAAGTTTTTGACCCGCATCATATCCATGACGGGGATGCCCTCGGTGATGGCCACGATCAGGTCGATCCCGCCATCGGCCGCTTCCATGATGGCGTCGGCGGCAAAGGGCGGGGGCACGAAAATCATGCCGCAGTTGGCGCCGGTTTTACGAACGGCTTCGTTGACCGTGTTAAACACCGGAACGTCGTCCATTTTCTGGCCACCCTTGCCCGGCGTGACCCCGGCGACAACCTGGGTGCCGTAGTCGACACACTGCCGTGTATGAAACTGGCCTTCCCGTCCGGTGATGCCCTGAACCAGGAGTTTGGTATGTTTATCGACAAAGATGCTCACGTTGTATCCTCGCTTTGGAATCCAAAAAGGGTTACTTTACGATGTCCGCCACCTTGCGGGCCGCGTCCTTTAGATCCACCGCCGTCGTCAGGGTCAAACCTGATTCGGCCAGGATGCGGCGGCCCTCTTCCACGTTGGTGCCTTCCATCCGAACGACCACCGGCACTTCAAGGCCGACCTTCTTGGCCGCCTCCACAACACCCTGCGCCAAGACGTCACAGCGCAGGATACCGCCGAAGATGTTGATGAGAATGCCTTTAACGTTGGCGTCGCTGAGTAAAATCCGGAATCCGTTCTCCACCATTTCGGCGTTGGCGCCGCCCCCCACGTCCAGAAAGTTGGCCGGTTCGGCGCCGGCCTGCTTGATGATGTCCATGGTGGCCATGGCCAGTCCGGCCCCGTTGACCATGTTGCCAACATTGCCCTTGCCGCCCAGGTGAATGTAATTGAGGTTGTATTGGGAGGCTTCCACTTCGAGGGGATCTTCTTCGTCCGTATCGCGGTAGGCCTGAATGTCTTTGTGGCGGTAGAGCGCGTTGCTGTCCACATCGACTTTGGCATCGAGGGCGAGAACCTGATCGTCCGCCGTCAACACCAGGGGATTGATTTCCAGCAGCGAACAGTCGTAGGCACTGAAAAGACGGTACAGATTGTGGAGCAATTGCCCAAACCCCTTCATGGCGGCGGGGGGAATATTCAGCCCGAAAGCCACTTCACGCACATGATAGGGCTGGATGCCCGCGAGGGGATTGATGTAGACTTTAATGATTTTCTCCGGGGTTTCCTCGGCCACCGCTTCAATGTCCATGCCCCCAGCTTCGCTGGCCATGATGACATTCTGGGCGGTGGCGCGATCCGGCAGGATGCTCAGGTAGAGCTCTTTGGCGATATCAAGCCCCTGTTCGATGAGGAGTTTGCGGACGAGACGCCCCTCCGGGCCGGTTTGATGCGTCACCAGGGTCATGCCGAGGATTTCCCCGGCCAGGGATTCGACCTCGTCCAGCGATTGCGCCAGTTTTACGCCGCCGCCCTTGCCCCTGCCGCCGGCATGAATCTGGGCTTTGACCACAACCGGAAAACCCGGCAGTTTTTCGGCGGTTTGCCGGGCTTCGGCCGGGGTGAAGGCAACGCCGCCTTCGGGAACCTTTACATCAAATTTACGGAAAAGCTCTTTGGCTTGGTATTCGTGGATCTTCATGGCCCTTCTCCTTGAGATGGCATGGTCGGGAGCCGATGATGCCCCTATCCGGTATTATCCGGGATGAACGGCGCGGGATTCGCCGGGCGGCACCTCCCTGCGGTGAGGTGGGATGCCACCCGGTCATGAAAGGCTATCCGATGATGGCCAGCACGGCGTTTTTAGCGACGGAATCACCGCTCTTGTAGCCAATGGCCTTGATCGTGCCGCTGCAGGGGGCTGGCAACGCATTTTCCATTTTCATGGCTTCCAGAATGACGACGGTGTCACCCTTTGCCACCGTGTCGCCCACATTTTTCTGGTAGCTGACGATCATCCCCGGCATGGGGGCGCTCAGCGGGGTGCCGTCGGCCGCCGCCGCCGGAGCGGGTGCTGCGGCAGGCGCCGGGGTCGGTGCGGCAGCAGGTGCCGGAGCAGCAGTCGCTGCCGGGGCGGCAACGGGCGCCGGGGTGGGTGCGGCAGGGGTGACCGGAGCCGGCGCAGTACCTGCCGGTGCCGCCGGAATTTGGCCGCCGGCTTGCAGGAAGTTGATGACCGGGGATCCGCCCACTTCATCAACGGCGACTTCAACGCAATCATCATCGATGAAGACGTTGAACTTGCGCGCGTTTTCCGACCGGGCCGGCATTTCGGCAAGTTTGGCCTTTTCGACCACCTCACCTTTGCGGGCTTTTTGGACCAGCGCTTCCTTGGCCTTGGCCTCCTCCAGGCTGGTGGCTTTGACCTCGGCGGGGGGCTCTTCCTTGCCGTATTTCCACTGCAGGAATTTTTTGCCGGTGACGGGGAACATGGCATAGGTGACCAGGTCGTCCAGATCAACGGCCAGGTCGCCGATTTCAGCTTTGGCCTTTTCGAGCTCAGGTTTCAGCACTTCCGCCGGGCGGCAGGTGATGGGCTCTTCACCGCGATCGTAACCCTTGAGGGCTTTCTTCTGGACTTCGGAGTTGATGGGCACGGCCGTCTTGCCGTAGAGCCCGTAGCAGAGGTCTTTGACCTGGCCGGTGATCATTTTGTAGCGTTCGCCCGGTTCATCGAAAAGCACGTTGTTGACGGTCTGGATTCCCACGATCTGGCTGGTGGGGGTCACCAGCGGGATCTGGCCCAGATCCTTGCGAACCTTGGGCAGTTCTTTGTAGACGGCGTCGATCTTATCCAGGGCGTCCATTTCGCGCAGCTGGTTGACCAGGTTGGAGAGCATGCCGCCGGGGGTCTGGTGCAGCAGCACGTTGATGTCGATGATGGAGACCTTGGAGTCGTCCAGCAGGTGCTTGTATTTGGGTAGCACTTCTTTTTCAAGGATCTCGTTGATCTCGGCCAGTTTGCGGATGTCGAAACCCGTGTCGCGGTTGGTGCCCAGCAGGGCCATGACCAGCGGCTCGATGGCGGCATGCGACGTGCGGTAGGCGTATGGCGTCATGCAGGTGTCGATGATGTCCACGCCGGCTTCGATGGCCTTGAGATGGCTCATGGGCGACATGCCGGAGGTGAAATGGCTGTGCAGGTGGATGGGCACTTTGGAGGCTGCCTTGAGGGCCTTGATCAGTTCGTAGGCGTCGTAGGGGGCGATCAGGCCAGCCATGTCCTTGACGCAGATGCTGTCGGCGCCCATGGCTTCGAGCTCCTTGGCTTTGTTGACAAAATAGTCCAGGTTGTAGACCTCGCCCCCCAGACGGGGTTCGGTCAACGTGTAGCAGATGCAGCCCTGGAAATGCATGCCGTATTCCTTTATCTTAGGAACGACGGTCTGGAAGTTGCGGTAGTCGTTCAGGGCGTCGAAGGTGCGGAAGATGTCCATGCCGTTTTCACAGGCGCGGTCCATGAAGGCATTGGCCACATCGTCGGCGTAGTTGCGGTAGCCCACCAGGTTCTGGGCCCGCAGGAGCATGGAAAAAGGGGTCTTCTTGAAATAGCGCTTCAGGGTCCGGATGCGCTCCCAGGGGTCTTCGTTCAGGAAGCGGTGCATGGTGTCGAAGGTGGCCCCGCCCCAGGTTTCCACCGCCCAGAAGCCGACTTCGTCCATGGCTTCAGCAACGGGAATCATGTCTTCGGTGCGCCCGCGGGTGGCGAACAGCGACTGGTGGCCGTCGCGCAGGGTCAGGTCCATCACCTTGACGGGGTTGGCCGCCGCCGGTCGATCCGGGGCGTAATTCATGTCGGTCATGTTGAGTACGGTGTGCTCGCTCATTAAACCATCTCCTTGATCATGTATAAAAAGCAAAACTGCGGTTATCGGTTATGGGTCGGCCGCGCTTCATCCTCAGGGCCGGTGAAACGCCTTCATTTGCATCATGTTGCCCATCTGCATGAGGGACTGGCGCCCGCTGAGGCCCCACAGATTGGCTGGTCCGGTCGGCGCCGGCGGGGCGCCCGCCGCGCTATCGGCCGATGAAGCGGCGCCCTGCAGGCAGAGCGCTTCCTCTTCGGTTTGGATGTAAGCCGTTACAGCGGCTAAAGCCGCCGCCATTTTTTTCTTCTGGTCCATGGATTCTCCGTTCGTTTAATGGGCGCCCTGCCGACATCGGCAAGGCGCAGCCCGGCATCCTTACATGGGGATGTTGCCATGCTTCTTGGCCGGACGAAGCTCGCGTTTGGTGCACAGCGCCTCCAGGGCATCGATCAGGCGCGGCCGGGTTTCGCTGGGCACGATGACGGCGTCGATATAACCCCGGTTGGCCGCGCAATACGGATTGGAGAAAAGCTCCTCGTAGGCCGCGATTTTTTCGGCGCGCTTGGCTTTGGGGTCATCGGCCCCCTGGATTTCCTTGCGATGGATAATATTGGCGGCACCGGCGGCGCCCATGACGGCGATCTCGGCCGAGGGCCAGGCAAAGGCCATGTCGGCGCCGAGGTCCTTGGAGCACATGGCCAGATACGATCCCCCATAATCCTTGCGGGTCACCAGCAGGAGCTTGGGGACCGTGGCTTCCGAATAGCACCAGAGCAGTTTGGCGCCGTGGCGGATGATGCCGCCCCATTCCTGGTTGCTGCCCGGCAGGTAGCCCGGCACATCGGCGATGGTGAGCATCGGGATGTTGAATGCATCGCAGAACCGGATAAACCGGGTGGCCTTATCGGAGGCATTGATGTCCAGGCAGCCGGCCATTACCGCGGGCTGGTTGGCGATGATGCCGATCGTCCGGCCGTTCAGGCGGGCGAAGCAGACCACGATATTGGGTGAAAAATACGCGTGGGGCTCGAAATAGTCGCCGTTGTCAACGATGGACTTGATGACGGCCTTGATGTCGTAAGACTGATTGGGATTGTCGGGGATGATGGCATCCAGCTCGGGCGCCGTGCGGCGCGGGTCGTCGCCGGTTGCCACGATGGGCGGGTCTTCCATATTGTTGGACGGCAGATAGGAGAGCATCGCCTTGATCTGTTCGATACAGTCCGCGTCGTTCTCCGCCGCAAAATGGGCCACACCGCTTTTTTCGTTGTGGGTCATGGCGCCGCCCAGCTCCTCGAAGGAGATCTCCTCCCCCGTGACGGACTTGATGACCTCCGGCCCGGTGATGAACATGTAGCTGGTGTTCTTGACCATGAAGATCCAGTCCGTCATGGCCGGCGAGTAAACCGCACCCCCTGCCGTGGGTCCCATGATGGCGGAAATCTGAGGGATAACGCCGGAGGCGGCGGAATTGCGGAAAAAGATCTGGCCGTAGCCGGAGAGCGCGTCGACCCCTTCCTGGATACGGGCGCCCCCGGAGTCGTTCAACCCCACAAAGGGCGCGCCGGCTTTCAGGGCCAGGTCCATGACTTTGCAAATTTTCTTGGCGTGCATTTCCCCCAGGCTGCCGGCCCGCGAGGTGAAATCCTGGGCAAAAGCGAACACGGTTCGCCCGTTGACCCGGCCATGGCCGGTGACGACCCCGTCCGACGGAATTTCGACTTTTTCCATGCCGAAATTGGTGCAGCGATGGGTGACAAACATATCGATTTCCCGGAAGGTCCCGGCGTCAAACAAGGCGTCGATTCGCTCACGGGCGGTAAGTTTGCCCTTTTCTTTGTGCTTGGCGACGGCTTTCTCGCCGCCCATCCCAAGGATTTGTTTTTCTTTTTCCTTGAGCGCTTTGATTCTGTCTTCCGTAACCCCCATTAGAACATTCCTTTCTCCCGTTGAACGATCCTGAATCACGGGCACCGAACTCATTATGTTTTATCGTCGTTGTAAGCTGAAAATTTTTCAGTATGCATTTAAAATGCCAGTTAGTAAATAAATCGAAATCACTTAGATCCTATGGCGACTGTGGGTTGTCAAGGAAAAAAAGGAGTTCATTGGCGGCCACGGTCGGCGAGGCATCGCCCCGCGCCACTTCCCGCTGGTATCGGGGAAAATGTTGACGGATTTTGGGGTGCCTTAGAAACCGTTCCCGCAGCCCCTCATCCACCAAAGCTTGCAGCCAATCCAGGGCCTGCCCGCGGCGTTTGATGTCGAATTCGCCGGAGGTCTGCATTTTCTGGCGGTGATCCAAGACGGTTTGCCACACCGCATCCACCCCCTCCATCGTGACAGCGCTGCACGTCAGTACCGGTGGCTGCCAGTGGGCGGAGGCCGGCGACAGCAGATGCAGGGCCGAAGCATAAGCCCGGGCGGCCTGACGGGCTTTGTCCACATTGTCGCCGTCCGCTTTGGTAATGGCGATGGCATCGGCCATTTCCAGCACACCCTTCTTGATTCCCTGCAGTTCATCGCCGGCCCCGGCCAGCATCAGGACCAGGAAAAAATCCACCATGGAGGCGACGGCCGTTTCCGACTGGCCGACCCCGACGGTTTCGACAATCATGACATCGAACCCGGCGGCTTCGCAGACCAGCATGGTTTCGCGGGTTTTGCGGGCCACGCCCCCCAGTGTGCCGCCGGAGGGGCTGGGTCGGATAAAGGCGTCGGCCTGCACGGCCAGCTGCTCCATGCGGGTTTTATCGGCCATGATGCTGCCGCCGCTGCGGGTGGAGCTGGGGTCCACGGCCAAGACGGCCACCTTGTGGCCCTGTCGGATCAGGGCCATGCCGAAGTTTTCGATAAACGTACTTTTGCCCACCCCCGGCACACCGGTGATTCCCAGTCGAACCGCCCCGCCGGCATGGGGCAGCAACTGGTCGATAATGGCGCGCGCAATATCTTTATGGCGGTCGAGGGCGCTTTCGATCATGGTAATGGTTTTGGAAAGCACCCACCGGTCGCCCTTGAGCACACCGTTTACGTAATCTTCGGGCGAGGCCAGGTTCACCATCACCCCTCCAGGGCGTTCAGGATGCGATTGGCCGAGTCCGTAATCGGGGTGCCGGGCCCAAACACGCCGGATACGCCCTGGTTCTGCAGGAAGGCATAGTCCTTGGGCGGGATCACGCCGCCTACGAAAACCAGAACCTCTTCGCCGCCGAGCTTTTTCAGCTCCGCGATCAGCTCGGGCACCAGCGTATTGTGACCGGCCGCCAGACTGGAGGCCCCCACCATGTGGACGTCGTTTTCAATGGCCATTTTGGCGGCCTCCTGGGGAGTCTGGAACATGGGGCTGATGTCCACGTCAAAGCCCAGATCCGCCAGGGCCGTGGCCACCACCTTGATGCCCCGGTCGTGCCCGTCTTGACCCATCTTCGTCAACAGGATGCGCGGTCGGCGGCCCTGCTTTTCGGCAAAGTCGCCCGTGCGTTTGCGCAGGGAGGCGATGATCTCGCTGTCACCAAACTCAGCGGCGTAAACGCCTGAAATACACTGGGTCGTGGCGACATAGCGGCCAAACACCTTTTCGATGGCATCCGAAATTTCCCCGACCGTGGCCCGGGCCCGCACCGCAGGGATGCAGGCCGCCATCAGGTTGTCAGCGTTTTCCGCCGCTTTGGTGACCGCTTCCAGGCAGCGGCGAACCTCGGCGTCGTCACGCTGGCGCTTGAGCTCTTCCAGGCGGGCGATTTGTTCGTCGCGCACGGTGCTGGGCACTTCCAGCACCTCCAGCGGCTCTTCATCCGGCAACTGAAACTTGTTCACGCCGACGATAACGTCAAGGCCCTGGTCGATGCGGGCCTGGCGGCGGGCGGCTGATTCTTCGATGCGCATCTTGGGCATGCCGGTTTCAATGGCTTTGGCCATGCCGCCCAGTTCGTTGACCTCCGCAATAATTTTTTCCGCTTCACGATAGAGACTGGCGGTAAGGGCTTCGACATAATAGGAGCCCGCCAGTGGATCGACCACATGGCAGACCTGGCTTTCGTGCTGCACCACGAGCTGGGTGTTGCGGGCGATGCGGGCCGACGTGTCGGTGGGCAGGCCCACCGCCTCGTCAAACGAGTTGGTGTGCAGGGATTGGGTGCCGCCCAGAACGGCGGACATACATTCCAGCGTGGTGCGGATAATGTTATTATAAGGATCCTGCTGGGTGAGACTCCAGCCCGAGGTCTGGCAGTGGGTCCGCAGCATGGTGGACTTGGGGTTTTTCGGATTAAACGTGCTGATCAGGTTGTGCCATAAAAGGCGCGCGGCTCGCAGCATGGCGATTTCCATGAAAAAATTCATGCCGATACCAAAGAAAAAAGACAGGCGCGGGGCAAAGGCATCGATGTCCATGCCGGAAGCGATGGCCGCTTTTACATATTCCACGCCATCGGCCAGGGTAAAGGCCAGCTGGAGCGCGGAGTTGGCCCCGGCTTCCATCATGTGGTAGCCGCTGATGCTGACCGTGTTAAACTTGGGCATGTTCTGGGAGCAATAAGCGATGATGTCCGATACGATGCGCATGGACGGCACCGGCGGATAGATATAGGTATTGCGGGTCAGGAATTCCTTCAGGATGTCGTTCTGGATCGTACCGGTGAGCTGCTCCTGTTTGACGCCCTGTTCCTCGGCCGCCACGATGTAGCCGGCCATGATCGGCAACACCGCCCCGTTCATGGTCATGGAAACCGACATCTGGTCCAGTGGAATCTGGTCGAAGAGGACTTTCATGTCTTCCACCGAATCGATGGCCACGCCGGCTTTGCCGACATCGCCGGAGACCCGCGGGTGGTTGGAGTCATAGCCGCGATGCGTGGCCAGGTCGAAGGCCACTGAGAGGCCGCGTTGACCGGCGGCCAGGTTGCGCCGGTAAAAGGCGTTGGACGCCTTGGCCGTGGAAAACCCGGCGTATTGTCGGATGGTCCATGGACGGCCGGCATACATGGTGGCCATGGGGCCGCGAACGTAGGGCGCCATTCCCGGCAGGGCATCAAGATGGTCGAGTCCCTCAAGATCTTCGGCGGTATACAGCGGTTTGACGGGAATGCCTTCCGGGGTGTTCCACAAGAGGGTATCCAACGATTTGCCCTTCATCTGTTTTTCAGCCAGTGCCTGCCATTGCTTCAATTCGGGATGTTCTGCCATGATGCACTCCTTCTGGTCGTATTAAGCTCCAATGCGGATTGTTCCATGTCCTTGCCGGGATCGATCGGCGTCTGCCCGCTGCTACGGGCGCTTTGCGGGGAGCAGATCGGATGTCACGGGGTGCCTGACGGACGGGCAATGGCCCGCCACACCATATCGAAAAGAACCTGAGACTCTCCGGCCAGACTTTTCTGCTGCCCCCGGGAGACCCACATGAAAAAAGCACGCTGGACAGTGCCCAGCATGAAATCCAGCAGGACGCCGGCCCGTACCTGGGGGTTCAATATCCCCTCGGCCTGACCCTTTTTCAGCACTTCCAGGTATAAATTGATCATTCGCTTCTGGCGGAATGTTTCATCCGACATCCAGGTTTGCATGGGCAGGGTCATGAAAAGAATTTTGCCCAACCCAGGGTGCCGTTCGTAATAATCCAACTGCAGCCAGTAGACCTTGCGCATTTTTTCTTTCAGATCCTCGATTCCCTGCAGGTGATCGATGATGCGCTCGGTCAGGTTGCCCAGCCAGATGTCCACGAAACTGAACAACAGGCGCTCCTTGCTGCCGTAATGTTTGTAAATGGTGGTAAAGCTGACGCCGGCTTTTTGGGCGACATCACGGATGTTGGCTTTGTGAAAATCGGACTCGGAAAAAATTTCGAGAACGGCTTTCTCCAATCGCGCCTGCACGTCCGGGCG
Source organism: Desulfobacteraceae bacterium (assembly GCA_014237395.1). Taxonomy (GTDB): domain Bacteria; phylum Desulfobacterota; class Desulfobacteria; order Desulfobacterales; family UBA5852; genus JABZFP01. Next base: position 462,048 of record JABZFP010000041.1, read on the forward strand.
AAGCGCGGTCATATGGCGATCATCTCGATGATGTGTTGCGTTGAGCAAGAAACGGTTCCTGTCAGTCTGTCGATCGGGTCTACACGAAAAGCCAAAAATCGGTTATCAATAAAATAGTATAGTAATATCAAATATTAATGAATCTGATGCGTCCCGGCTACAATTAAAAATGTACTATTGTTACCCTTTCAGGGCTTAGAAAAATCTCGCTGCCATGTCAACGAGATTTTCCGGGTGATGCTTCGGGCAACCGGTTTTAAAACAAATGCTTCGTGCCGGCAAAGGACGCCGACTTATCGTTCACAGAGCTCCACTAAAACGCCGTTGGTGGCCTTGGGATGCAGAAAGGCAATTTTGGCACCGCCGGCGCCCATGCGTGGTTTCTCATCAATCAGGCGAATCCCTTTGGCCTTCAATTCTGCCAGGGCCTCTTCAATATTGGCGACTCGAAAGGCCACATGCTGGATGCCCTGTCCGCGCTTTTCAATGTATTTGGCGACGGGGCCATCCGGGCTGGTGGATTCCAGCAGTTCCACTTCGCTTTCACCCACCGGAAAGAAGGCCGTCGTCACTTTCTGGGCCTCCACCGTTTCAGCCCCTTCGAATGGAAGCCCTAAAACGTCGGACCAGAAATTTTTGCCGTCGTCGATGCTGTTGACGGCAATGCCCAGGTGGTCGATTTTAAGGATCTGCATACGTTCTCCTTCGATTTTATCAATCCTTATCGGTGAATCAAACACAGCAAGTTTTATGCCTGTTCCCGGCATGGCCGGTGAGTTGATTCAAGGAAGAATAGCTGGCATGGAACGTCTCCGTTTCATGCCAGCTATCGGGTTTGCCGTCAAGCAGGTGTCGACTTGGGTAAACGGTCAAACGGTTTCAGCATCATGCCGGGACATCAGCTTCGTGATCCGGCCAGACCGATCGTATTCAGGGCGTCTTCAATTTCCCCCAATATGGTCGGGTCGTCAATCGTGGCCGGTACCTTGTAGTCTTTGTTGTCGGCGATTTTCTGAATGGTCCCCCGCAGGATCTTACCAGAACGGGTCTTGGGGAGCCGTTTGACGACCGTGGCGGTCTTGAAGGCCGCCACCGGACCGATGCGGTCCCGCACCATCTGAACGACTTCCTTGGTGATGTCGTCGTGAGGCCGGTCCACCCCGGCGTTCAAGACCAGAAAACCCACCGGAATCTGGCCCTTCAGGCTGTCTTCCACACCAAGAACGGCGCATTCGGCCACATCCGGATGGTCGGCCAGAACCTCCTCCATCGCGCCGGTGGACAGGCGATGCCCGGCCACGTTGATGATATCGTCGGTACGCGACATGACGTAAGCGTAACCGTTTTCGTCGATATATCCGGCATCGGCGGTTTTGTAGTAGCCAGGAAATTCCTCGAGATAGGCTTCCTTGAAGCGCTCATCAGCCTTGTAGAGGGTAGGCAGGGTGCCCGGTGGCAGCGGTAGCTTGACCACCAGAGCGCCGATTTCACCCGGCTGCATCTGGTTGCACTCGGCATCCACGGCCTGCAGGTTCCAGCCCGGGGCCGCTTTGGTGGGCGAACCGTAGATTACCGGAAACTTGTGTAATCCCATGCAATTGGCGGCGATGGCCCAGCCGGTTTCCGTCTGCCACCAGTGATCGATGACCGGCACCTTGAGGTTCCGTTCGGACCACTGGATGGTGTCGGGATCGGACCGCTCGCCGGCCAGGAACAGATATTTAAAGTTGGAGAGATCATACTTTTTGATCAGTTCGCCCTTGGGGTCGTCTCTTTTAATGGCCCGGAAAGCCGTGGGCGCCGTGAACAGCGAGCGGACGCCATGCTGGGAGATCACCCGCCAGAAAACGCCGGCATCCGGCGTGCCCACCGGTTTACCCTCGAACAGGATCGTGGTGCAGCCTTTGAACAGCGGTCCGTATACAATGTAGGAGTGGCCCACCACCCAGCCGACATCGCTGGCGGCCCAGTAGACATCACCGGCATCCACATCATAGACGGCTTTCATGGTCCACTTCAGGGCCACCATGTGGCCGCCATTGTCGCGGACAACGCCCTTGGGCTGTCCAGTGGTGCCCGACGTGTAAAGGATATACAGCGGATCCGTCGCGGCAACCGGCACGCAGTCCTGGGGCTGGGCCGCGGCCATGGCCTCTTGCCAGTCCACATCGCGGCCATCCGTCAGGCTGGCTTTTTCCATGGGGCGCTGCAGAATGACACATTTATCGGGTTTAGAACTCGACAAACGAATTGCTTCATCCAGCAGGGGTTTGTAGGCGATGACTTTTTTAACTTCGATGCCGCAGGAAGCGGATACCATGACCTTGGGTTTGGCATCTTCGATGCGGGTGGCCAGTTCTTTGGCGGCAAACCCACCGAAAACGACCGAGTGGACCGCCCCAAGGCGGGCGCAGGCCAGCATGGCGATAGCGGCCTCCGGGATCATGGGCATGTAAATGATGACCCGATCGCCTTTGGTGACGCCCTGGTTCACGAGGACGCCGGCAAAGGTGGCCACCTCGTCGCGCAGTTCACGGTAGGTGTATTTTTTGATCGTGTCGGTGACCGGGCTGTCGTAGATGAGGGCGACCTGATCACCGCGCCCGTTTTCAACATGCAAGTCCAGGGCATTGTAACAGGTGTTGCAGATGCCGCCGGTAAACCAGCGGTAGAAGGGTTTGTTGGAGTCATCCAGGACCTTGTCCCACTTTTTGTACCAGTGGCAGTCCTCAGCCGCTTCTCCCCAGAAGGCATCCGGGTCGTTCATGGATTTCGCATAGGCTTCTTCATACAGATTGGTCATGGATCGCTTTCCTTTCTGTTTCATATCCGAGTTGCCGAAAACACCCCGTTCGATTGGAATCCATTGGTTCGGCGAAGCCGCAGGGTCGTGTGGTCGGGGCGCTGTGCCCGGATTATCGGCCCTTCGCCGCTAGCGCGAAGTGGCTTTGGCTGCCAACGGGATGTTGGTGGCCTTTTCCGCTTCACCGGAAATCCATGGTTTGCCAACCGGAAGAATGTCTTTTCCAAACACCTGGAGAAAAATGACATGTGCCATCATGTACCAGGCAGCGGCAGCACAGGCCATCAGCTCATAGCCGGCCACTTTGGTGAGGGCGGGATAGCCGAAGTGGGCGAGATCGAGAAGAATAAATCCGATGAGAAGGAGTGTGAACGTGATCGCCATCGCCCCGTGGATTCGCATCGCGGCTACCCAGAGAATCGCGGTATAAAAGGTCCAGGCAACGAGGAACCAACCCACATCCGTTCCGCTGGATTTGTAAATGCCGAAATGATTCAGCAGGAAGATAATGCCGATGGCAATCCAGAAAGCGCCATAGGAAACGAATGCGCTGTAACCGAAATTGTTGCCGCACTTGAATTCCTGAAAACCGGCGATCAACTGCGCCGCGCCACCGAAGGCCAGGGCCAGGGCCAGAACCGGGCCCAAACCGCACCAGCCCACATTGTGAAACTGCAGAACCATCGTCGTCAAACCAAACCCTGCCAAACCGACTACCGCTGGATTACCCATCTGCTGCTGCTCTGCCATGTCATCCTCCTGAGATTAAAATTGTTTTAGGCATTGGCGTTTATCGTCCTGCGGAATGGTGAGCGTTTTTGGGTGGCCATTCCGCTGTTCAATCGCCGTTCCTGTGCTCGACCGGTCTGTCTGTTAAGCGCCACCCCCTTTCGCGGTCGAATGCCGGATGATCCTCGCTGCGGACTCATCCGGACAGGATGCCCATGGCAGTGCAACTCATATGCCACAAAATTCAAGATTTAGAAAGGCTTTTAAGGATTAATATATAGACAGCGGATTGAAAGTATTATTGCAAGTGAACATCATTCATTAAAGCGGCGAAAACGCCCCATTGGTATATCGAAAAGATGTTAACAATATGAATATGTTAGATTTTATTCGAAAGGGACATATTTGTCTCTAATGCGGGTAATTATAGCCCATGATCCTTCATTTTCCGAAACAACGTCCGGCGGTCGATGCCTAAAAGGCCGGCGACACGTGCCCTGTGCCATTGGTGGGTGTCGAGCATCTGACGGAGATATTGTTTTTCGTAATGGGCCATGGCCGCTTTCAATGAAAGCGCGGTGTCGATGGTGGGGGTGGCGATAGCTGGCCGAGGCGTGGGAGAGGCGGACGAAACTTCCGTGGATTCCACCGAATTCAAGGTGATAAATCGGTGAACAGCGTTTTGGAGTTCTCTGACATTGCCGGGCCAATCCCGCTGCATCATGGCCTGAATGGCGTGGTCGGGCATGACCGGCAAGGTATCGGCATCGCTCAGGGACTGCAGAAAATGCTGGATGAGCAAGGGGATATCTTCCCGACGGGACCGCAGCGGCGGCAAGTGGATGGGGATGATGTGGATGCGATAGAAGAAATCATCCCGCAGGGTGCCCTTGCGCACCTCTTCGGTAAGGTTGCGGTTGGTGGCCGCCACAATGCGAATATCAGGTACAATGGTCTCATTGCTCCCGATCGGGGTGTAGCCGCCGCCTTCGATGGCGCGCAGCAGCTTGACCTGCAGATTGGGATTGATCTCGCCGATTTCGTCCAGAAATAGCGTGCCGCCGTCAGCCTCGGCCAGAAAACCCGGTTTGTCTTTATGGGCGCCGGTAAAGGCCCCTCTTTTATGACCGAAGAACTCGCTTTCCAGCAGATTTTCGGGTATGGCCCCGCAGTTTACCGGCACAAATGGGCGGCGGCTGCGGTCGCTCAATTTGTGAATGGTCTGGGCGACCAGTTCTTTGCCGGTTCCGGATTCACCATAAATGATAACGTTGGCGCTGGAAGCGGCAGCTTTGAGAATGACCTGATAAACGTCTTGCATGGGTTGGCTTTTGCCGATAATGCGGCCGAAACGGCCAACGCCCTTCAAGGACGATCGCAGGCGCAGGTTTTCCTGGCGCAGTTGGGCTTCACTGGCCCGCAAGGCCGCTTCGGCTTTGCGAATCGCGGTGAGGTCGAACAAAATCCCCCGCATCCCGATGAGGGCGCCGGAGCGAATGATCGGGCTGGCATACACCATGGCCGGAAAAAGGGTCCGATCTTTGCGGTGGACGACGGCTTCGAATTCCACCGGTCCCTTGCCCGCCATTATCTGGCGGATGGCCACGGATGCCTGGGCGTGCGTTTCGGTACCGAAGATATCCAGGACGGACATCCGATCGATCAGATCCGCATCGCCGCCGGCCAGGATTTCGCGGCCGTAGCGATTGATGAAAGAAAAGCGTTCGTCCTGGTGGGTTTCAAAAACCGGCTGGGGCAGCAGATCGGCCAGCTCCCGAAATTTTTCTTCCCGGCGGCGCAAAGTCGCTTCGGCTTGCCGGCGCTGGCCGATTTCTTTCTGGAGCTTGCGATTGGATTTTTCGAGCTCTTGGGTGCGCTCGGTCAAATCGGCGGTGCGCCGGGCGATCTCTTCTTCGAGGTGCTGCCGATAGCGATTGTTTTCCTGCCGGAGACGGGCGCGCTCCAACGCGTTTTGAATCGCGTGTTCAAGGACCGCCATGTCGAGGATGGGTTTGGTGACGAAATCATGCGCACCGGCCCGCAGCGCTTCAATGGCGTCCTGCAGCATCCCCGTGCCGGATACGACGATGACCGGGGTGTCGGAGCCCTCCTGCCGCAGAGCTTCCAGAAACGCCAGGCCATCCATTTCCGGCATACGCAGGTCGAGCAAAACCAAATCCGGTGTCTGTTCCCGAAACAGGGTCAGCCCCTGCTGTCCGTCACCGGCCTGGAGCACTTTGAATCCGCTGTCCTCTAAGTAGGCCGCAATGCTGTCCCGGATCACAGGTTCGTCATCGATGGCCAGAATCTTTACAGGCCGATGGGCCGAGGAGGGCATGGGCAGACGCGGTTTTCGCATGATGAAAGTCCCTCCTTAATTGCGGCCGGCCGGCGACGGGCGATCGCTGCAGGGCAACCGCAAGGTGAAGCGGGTGCCTTGTCCGGGGGTGGAATCCACGGCCATCGTGCCCCCATGATGGCTGGTAACGATGAAATAGGACACCGACAGCCCAAGGCCGGTACCGACACCGACGTCCTTGGTGGTAAAAAAAGGTTCGAAAACCCGTTTGCGGGTCTCCTCATCCATGCCCGGGCCGTTGTCTTCCACGTCAAGACGAATAAAATCCCCGTCCCACCGCAGCCTGAGCGCAATACACGGCGGCTCCACCGGTGGTTGGGACGGATCGAAAGCCTGTGAGGCGTTGCGCAGGAGGTTTAAAATCACCTGGCCGATTTCAGTGGCCACGCAAGGGACCAGGGGCAGGTCGTTTTCGTAGTCGCGGATGATCTCAATTTTACGGAAATCGTATTTTTTCCGCAGATCATAGTCATGGGCGGCCAGCGCCACGGTTTTATCCACGAGTTCCGCAAGCGATGCCGGTGCCATGCGGGAATCACTGGGCCGGCTGAAATGCAGCATATCGGATACGGTGGTGGAGGCCCTTTCGCCGGATTGGCGGATGCCGTCGATAAACCGGATAATGCCCCGTTCTTCCAGATAGGCACGGATGCTTTCCAGCGTGGTACCGCAGCGGACAGCAATGGTGTTGTTTTTCTCCAGGGTAGGATCCAGCCGGCGCACGATATTCTGGGCACTTTGCAGCATACCGCTAAGCGGATTGTTGATTTCATGGGCCATTCCGGCGGCGAGGCCGCCCACCGAGAGCATTTTCTCGGTCTGTACCATGGTGTCTTCCAAGCGCACCCGGGCCGTGACGTCATCGACCCTGATGACAGCTCCTTCCAGGGTCTCGATGTCCAGGGGGTAAATCATGATATCGGCATAGTGGATCTGATCTCCGACCGTGTAGGCGACCTTTTCCGCCTGGCGAACCGTTCTTTGGCGGATGGCTTGTTTGACCAGGCGGCTCAGTGGCTTTAATTGCGGGTAAACCTCCTCCAGGTTCCGGTGGCGGGCCTGCTGGCTGGTCACCCCGGTGGCCTTTTCAGCCTCGCGATTCCACTGGGTAACCCGGCCCCACCGATCGACCCCCACGAGCACCGACGGCATGGAGTCGACAACGCTGGCGAGGTAGTGCTGCAGGCGGGCCATTTCCAACTTGGCCTTGCGCGCCGCGGTGACGTCATTGCCCACACAGAGGCAGCCCACCAGCGCACCCTGATCGTCTCGGATGGCCCGGTTGGTCCATGAAATCCAGGCGTGCTCCCCATCTTGCCGCACGGCTTCGGTTTCGAAGGCAGGGTGTTTTTCGGGGTTGGTGTAGATCGGGGCGGTTTCATCGTGCTGGGCCTGCCCCGTGCTGTCGACCGCCGGAATCAGGACGCCCAGGATGGGACGCCCCAGAATGTCCGCTTCCGTATAGCCGAAAAAATTCTGGGCGAACTCATTGAAAAAGGTGATTTCGCCTTCGGTGGACAGGCGCAGGATGATGCTGTTGGCGTTTTCCACCAGTTCCCGATATTTGGCTTCGCTTTCGCGAATGGCTTCTTCGGCCCGCTCACGCTCATGGATCTCGTTTTCGAGACGGTTGCTATAGGCCTCCAGACGCTCCATGAACTGGTTGAAATAGTTCGCCAGGCGGCCTATTTCATCCCGCGAGCGGCGTTTCATCCGGACCCGGTAATCGCCGGCGGCGCCGGACGAAAAGTGATTCATGAGCTCTTTGAGGGGTGTCGTAATGGAATTGCTGATGGTCAGGGTCAGCGGCAATACGATGATGAAGGACATCAGGACGGTGGCCAGAATGAGACGATGCATGGTGGTCAGCGGGGCGTAAAATTCGTCCAGATAGCTGGAGGAGGCCACAATCCAATGGAACTCGGGGATGTGGTTGAAGATTACCAGTTTATCGCGGGCGTTGTTTTCTCCGGGGTTTTCCCAGGAATAGGTGATCTTGCCGCTTTTGCGGTCACAGATCTCGCGCACGAATTCGCGCCCGTTGCGGTCCTTGGCATACAGGTAGTTGCCACTCACCTGAGGATGCAGGACCATGTTGCCCTGCTCGTCGATAATGTAGGAATAGCCGGTCTGACCAAACTGCAGCGAAAGAATACTGTCACGGAAATCCTCGACATTGACCAGCTCACGGAACTCCTCGCGATAGGATGAAACGGAAATGATCCAATCCCAGGGTTCAAAATAGGTCATGTAAAGCGCTTTGGGACGGGCGCGGGTTTCACCAGGATTCATCCAGTCATATTCTAGATAGCCTTCCTTGCGAACGGTTTGTTCACGAATAAAAGCATACTCGGACAGATTCGCACCAATCAATTCCTGCTTGGGATGAACATCGATGACACCGGCGCTGTCCAGACAATAGATGTAGCCGGTGGTGCCGATGGGCTGGCTCAGGATAATCTCGGCGACCCGCAGCCGGGCTTCGTCTTCGGTTATCCGCCCGGCAAGGGCCTGGCCGTGAAAATAAGTGGCGATATCCAGGTTTTTTTCAGCGACCGCTCGAAGATGATTCTTGATGGAGGTGGCCGCGGAAGTGCGCACCATGTTGAGAATGGTGGTTGTGGTGTTCTTGAGTTCGCTTTCGATATTGGTTTCCAGGGTCTGGCGGACCACGGAGTAGACCACGAGGCTGCCCATCACGATACACAGGATGAAGACGGCTGAGTATCCGGCCAGCAGTTTGTGCTGGATTCGCAGGTCCCGAAACGAGCGGAACAGGTCCATGGTTACGCCTCCCTGAAGCCATCGGGATGGTTGCGGTGGAAAGGCGGGTGCTTGCATCCGCCCGGCCGGTGGCGCGATGCCCTCCCGCAAGCGCAGGGTTTTCCGTCTTCCCTGATGGATCTAAGGCTTCTTTGCTTCAGCGAAAGCGCGCCATCACGCGCTTGAACCCGGGCAAGGCTTTCACGATGGTGTCATCATCGACACAGAAGGCAATGCGGAAATGACCGGGGCCGTTAAAGCCGCTGCCCGGCACCACCAGGATCAACTCTTCCTGCAGGGCTCGCACAAATTCCACATCGTCGGCAATAGGTGTTTGCGGAAAGAGATAAAAGGTGCCGGGTGGCGTGACAAAGGTGTAGCCGGCATCCGCCAGTCCCTCGCACAACAGGTCGCGCTTGCGCTGGTAGAGGCTGATATCGACGCTGGTGCCCTGCAGACAGGCGATAATTTTTTGCATCAGGGCCGGTGCATTGACGAAACCCAGAATCCGGTTGGCCAGGGCCATGCCGTTCAGCACGTCATCGTGAAAGTCGGCGGCCGGGTTGACGGCGGCAAAGCCGATGCGTTCGCCCGGAATGGAAATATCCTTCGAATAGGAGGTGCCGATGATGCTGTTGGCGTAGCACCCAAAAATACTGGGCACGAAGTGGTTGTCAAAAACGATTTTCCGATACGGCTCGTCCGAAACCAGGTAGATCGTTCGCTGGAACGCGGCGCTCTTGCGCCGCAGAAGATCGCCGAGGGCGTCGAGGCTCTCCCTGCTGTAAATCTGTCCGGTGGGGTTGTTCGGCGAGTTGATCAACACCACTTTGGTGCGGTCGGTAATGGCCTGCTCGAACCCCTCGAGATCCAGCGAGAAATCAGGATGGGTGGGCACGGTCTTCAGGACCCCGCCGTGGTTGTCGGCATAAAAACCGTATTCAACGAAACAGGGGATCGGGGTCAGGACTTCGTCACCAGGATCGAGCAGCGTTTTCAAGGCCACGTTGAGGGCCCCGGAAGCGCCGCAGGTCATAACGATATCGGCTTCACCGACGGTGACCGCCTGTTCTTCGCTGACATGGCGGGCCACGGCCTGCCGAACATGCGGATAGCCCGTGTTGGGCATATAGCCGTGCTCACCGCTGCAGGAGCAGGCCGTTTCGGCCAGGGCTTTGTCAAAGCACTCCGGGGCGGCGATGTTCGGATTTCCCAGGCTGAAGTCGAATACATTCTGGGCCCCGTGCTGTGCCTTGAGGCGGCCGCCTTCTTCAAACATTTTGCGAATCCAGGAAGAGCGGCTGAGAATCGTTTCGATTTTTCGGGCAATCGTCATGGTATCGGTCCTTTCAGGATGGGCGCGAGCGGCTATCGCTGATGATCAGGGTCTCTGCAATCCGCCGGGTTAAACCGTCGGCGGACGTTTGGGCCGGTTGTCTTGGCCTAAAGATCGATTATACGCCTTCCACGGCCACTACAGCGGGAATTTCCCGTTTGAGCAACTTTTCGATACCGTTTTTAAGGGTCATCTGGGACATGGGGCAACCGGCACAAGCGCCCTTGAGGCGGACTTTGACGACCCCATCGACAATTTCCACAAGTTCCACGTCGCCGCCGTCCGCCTGGAGCGAAGGGCGAATTTTATCCAGAACTTCCTTGACCTGTTCCTGCATGGTGTCCTCCCGGGCTGTTCCAACGACGTCGCAGGAGGGCGGCGTGCTGCCGCATCCGGTTAGGTGGATGGGCAATCAACCGGCACCTCCCTGTCGCATCCGATAAAAATGGCGGCGAAAGGCCTTGAAGCGGTCTTCAGCAATCGCCTGGCGCATTTGCGCCATGAGGTGGGTATAGTAATAGATATTGTGAATGGAATTCAAGCGGTAAGCCAAAAGTTCCCGGGCCGTATAGAGATGACGGAGGTAGGCGCGTGAATAGTTCCGGCAGGTATAGCACGCGCAATCGGGATCCACGGGGGTCGGGTCCGTTCGAAACCGGGCGTTGCTGATGTTGACCGTTCCCTGAGAGGTAAAAAACTGGCCGTTGCGGGCATTGCGGGTGGGCAGCACGCAATCGAACATATCGGCGCCCCGGGCCACGAGCTCGATCAGGTTTTCGGGGGTCCCCACGCCCATGATGTAGCGCGGCCGGTCGGAAGGCAGCAGGGGCAGGGCGTGTTCGGCCATTTCCAGCATCAGGTCGGTGGGTTCCCCCACACTGAGTCCTCCTATGGCGTATCCGGGAAAATCCAGGGCCACCAGGGCTTCGACCGATTGCTGCCGAAGGTCGGGAAACATGCCGCCCTGGACGATGCCAAACAGGGCCGAATCGGGGCGGGCTTTGGCTTGCCAGGTGGTGAGGCAGCGCTGGGCCCAGCGCGTGGTCAGTTCCAGGGCGGCCCGGGCCTCTTCCTTGGCCGCCGGATAGGCAATGCACTGATCCAGGCACATGATGATGTCTGAATCTAAAGCGATCTGAATCTCGATGGACTTCTCCGGTGTCAGCAGATGCCGGGAGCCGTCGATGTGGGACTGAAAGGTGGCGCCGTCCTCGCTCATCTTCAACAGCTTGGCCAGGGAGAAGATCTGGAAACCGCCGCTGTCGGTCAGGATCGGACCGGGCCAGTGCATAAACCGGTGCAGCCCGCCAAAAGGTTCGATGACCTCACAGCCGGGTCGCAGGTACAAGTGATAGGTATTGCCGAGAATGATCTGAGCCCCGGCCTGGAGAAGATCCTCCGGCGTCAGGGCCTTGACCGTCCCCAGGGTTCCCACCGGCATGAAAACGGGGGTTTTGACCTCACCGTGGGCGGTTTTGAAAGTGCCGCAGCGGGCGGCGGTTTCGGTGGATTGGGCACTCAGTTTAAATGGGAGTGTCATGGTCTGTTGTCCGGTCCTGGCATAAGGTTAACTTCAGGCGATCAGCATGCCATCGCCGTAGCTGAAAAAGCGGTAGCGCTGTTGGATCGCCTCGCGGTATGCCGCCAGGATGGCTTCCCGTCCCGCAAAGGCCGATACCAGCATGAGCAAGGTCGACTGGGGCAGGTGAAAGTTGGTGATCATGGCATCCACCAGACGAAAGCGATAGCCGGGATAGATATAAAGGTCGTTTTGGCCATCCATGGCCTGAAGCCGGCCATCCTGGCCGGCGGCGTATTCCAGGGTGCGTACGCTGGTGGTCCCCACGGCCACGATTCGTCCTCCCCGGGCCTTGTGGCGGTTAATGGCTGCCGCGACGGTCGGGGTAACGGTGAAGCGTTCGGCATGCATGGCATGATCGCGGATATCGGTCACCCGGACCGGCAGGAAGGTGCCGTGGCCCACGTGCAGGGTAAGGGCCACCACGGGGATTCCCCGGGCTTCGAGGTCCTGCAGGAGCTGCGGTGTAAAGTGCAGGCCGGCGGTGGGGGCTGCCACAGCCCCCTTTTCGGTGGCATAGACGGTCTGGTAGTCATGGCGGTCATGCGGGTTTTCCGCGGGTGCGGCGCGTTTGATATAGGGGGGCAGCGGTACGATACCGGTCCGTTCCAACGTTGCTTCGAATGAATGGGAGCTGGTGAATTGCAGGGTGTGGATGTCGCCCCGGGAGCCAATGATTTCGGCGGAAAGGTCATCACTAAAATGAAGGCGGGCGCCGGGCTTGGGCTTTTTGGAGGCTTTGATCAGGCACGCGCTGGTGAAAACCCCCTCGGCGCTTAGCCGCTGCAGCCCGCCGGCGTAGTCCAGAATGAGCACTTCCACCTTGCCGCCGGTTGATTTATGTCCCAAAAGACGCGCCGGCACCACCCGGGTGTTGTTCACCACGAGGAGATCGCGGGGTGTCAGGAGATCCGGCAAGTCCTGGAATTGATGATGACGAACGGCACCGCTCCGGCGGTCCATGACCATCAGCCGGGCCTGATCGCGCTCCGGGGCCGGGGTTTGAGCAATCCGCTCTTCCGGCAGGACATAATCGTAGTCATCCAGGGAATACATCGATGGTCATCCCGCCTTGCCGAAATACGCCAGGGCCAGCCCACCCAGCATGAGCAACAGGCCGAACCGCCGGAGGGCATCATCGGGCATCTCCTGGATTTGGAGCATCCAGCGTTTCATTTTTTCAGGAAAGGCAAAATACGGGAGACCTTCAATGATCATCACCATACCCAGCACGCAGATAAAAAACTTCATGGACCCCTGCTTCCCGTCAGGCATTATCGCCGTTTCGTCTTTGGGGGCTGGAATATAGACTGCCGGGCGCGGTCTTGTCAAAAAGAAACCCGGCCCCAAAACCGCGACAGGGATGTGGCGCACCCAATTTGCAGGGACGGATTGATAGATTGCAGGGAATCGGCTAAGCTGAAACACTTTTGAACCCGCATGGCCCCCATCCTTGCGCCGTGTATACTATTTTCGAAATCAGGGAGTTCTCGTGGCCTCTTCCCACAGCGGCCGGCGCAATCGCTGGCAAATTCAAGATACGGCGGATGCCGTGCGGTTTCTTGGCAAAAAAGCACGTAATGCCTTCAAGGCCTGTCGGCGACCGCATATTCTCGTCATTGGTGCCCGGGACCCCATGACCGCAGCGGTTTGTGAGGCTCTCGTCCGGCACGGTATGGTGCCGGTCGCGCTGCCCCTGGAGGACTTCCTGACGGTCGGCCCGCCGAACCCGGAGCGTTTCGCCTGCGTCCTTTGCACCTATACCGATATCCGTCGCACCACGGCGGTGGCCCGGGGTGTTCTGGCCGACAGCCGTTTGCGCGATTTGACCTTTGAATATGTCACTTTCCCGGCGGCCAGCTATGACACGTTGGAACGTCATCAAACCGAGCGGGCGTTGGCCAAGGTGTCGCCGTTGCCGACCTACCCCGTGGATGTGTTTGACCTCTATGACGCGTCTCTGGAACACTTCGAGAAAAAATGCGACATCCGCGATTTTATGGATGTCTGCCAGTTGCTCAAAACGGTGATGGACAACGGGATCGCGGGCGACATTGCGGAATTCGGGGCCTATCGCGGCCACAGCGGTTATCTGATGGCGTCCCTGATGGCCGGCCTGGGGATGGACAAACGCCTGTTTCTCTTTGATACCTTCGATGCGTTTCCCGCAGAACCCCTGGGCATCGACCAATTCTGGAGCGGGTCCCACCCGGTGGATTTCGATGCCGTTCGCGCCAAATTCGACCTTTTTCCGTTCGTGTCTTTGATCAAGGGAGATTTTACCCGCACATTCGAGATCGCCGGCCTAAAAAAACTGGCCTTTGTCTACGTGGACTGCGATGCCTATCGATCCACGGATTACCTTATTCGCCGGATTTTCCCGGATGTTCTGGCGCCCGGCGGCATCATGGTCTTCGAAGACTACGGCCATGCTCAACTGCTGGGCAATCGGGTGGCCGTGCATAATTTTTTTGACAATCGGCCGGGGTGTGTTCAATTTTTTTCGCAATTCAGTGGGTGTTATATCGTGGTCAAACTCCCGGTTTGAGCCTTGCACCAATGTCGGCACAACGCTATGATGACCAGCGTTCCCTGACAATAAAACGTTATCCGGTCGTGTGGGCGACCCGATAGGAGAACCGCCTGATGCGCATCCTGATGCACTACCTTTTTGCCGTGAGCGTTCTCACGCTTTACGGCGGCCAGGTCTGACCGTTTCTGGAAACCCTGTCCCCCGTGACCTTGGGGACAACGTTAAGCGGGGCCTTTCTCCTGGCATTTTTGCTTCGGGCGCCGCTGAATCGGCGCCTGGTTCTGGCAGCCCCTATCCAGGACCGCCCCAGGCGGCAATTTATCATCGATCTAACCCTGTGTATGGCGGCCGGAAGCCTGGTGGGCGTATTCAATCATCTCGTTCACCATTTCTACCTGATCAGCGCACTGAGTCTGCTTTCCGGTTGCCTGGTGGTGGGGTTCTTCCTGGGGCTGGATATGGCCCTGGCCCGGGAGCGCGACGGTATTCAGGAGGCGCTCGAAAAACACCGAAACGTCCATCCGCCGCAAAAATATTATCCCATGACCCGCCGCTTTTCGGTGGTCGCTTTTTTTTCCAGCCTGTTTGTCTGCCTTATCCTGGCGCTGGTGATTTCCCGGGATTTTGCCTGGCTGGCGGAAGTTCAAAGCAATGCCGCCATGCTGAAGGAAGCCGAACGCACGGTCATGCTCGAAGTGGTCTTCATCATGGCGGCCCTGCTCGGGATGGTGGTCAATCTGATCTTTTCCTACTCGCGCAATCTGAAGCTGCTTTTCAACAATGAAACCCGCATTCTTGAAAATGTGTCCCGGGGCGATCTTTCCCGAATGGTGCCGGTGGCCACATGGGATGAATTCGGGGTCATCGCCGGGCATACCAACACCATGATCGAGGGGCTGCGGCATCGCACCGAACTGCTCCAGGCGCTGAAGCTGGCCGATGACGTACAGAAAAGCCTGCTGCCGCGGCGGGGGATGACTTTCGAAAGGGCGGACATTGCCGGGGACAGCATATACTGCACGGAGGCCGGCGGCGATTACTATGACTATTTTCGGTTGCCGGAAGGGGGCCTGGGCGTTGTCGTCGCCGATGTATCGGGCCACGGGGTCAGCTCCGCCCTGCACATGGCAACGGCCCGCGCCCACCTTATTGCGGGTGTCCAATCCTATGTCGGCGGGCCGCACCTTATCCAGGCGGCCAATCGGTTTTTAACCCGCGACATCCAGGACACCGGCTGGTTCATCACGCTATTCTGGCTGGAAATCGATCCGGCGCGCCGCCGACTGGCCTGGATTCGTGCCGGTCACGAGCCCGCCCTGTTTTACGACCCGGTCCGGGATCAATTCGATCGTCTTGACGGCGATGGCATGGCGCTGGGGGTCGAATCCGACTATCGCTACCAGGCCTACGAAAAGCACGGCTGGGCCGCGGGCAGCATTATTCTCCTGAGCACCGATGGGGTGCAGGAGACCCGGAATGATCACGGGCAGATGTTCGGGAACGCCCCGCTGCGTCAGGTCATTCGCGCCCACCGCGACCAATCGGCCGCCGCCATAAAAGATGCGATATTCCGGTCCCTCGAGACGTATCGCGGTGACCTGCCGCGGGAAGACGATACGACACTGGTGGTCGTCAAACTGGATGCGGCCTGATCCACAGCGGAACCTGTCATGGGCAGGCGCTGTCCTGGTATCTTTTCGGCCGGTTCTGCGATATGCCTGGAACACGCTGTCCATCGGTCTGGAGGAACGGCTGTTTTGACAGGGCCCGTTGTCATCCCCATGATTCAACCAGGCGTCGCCGTTTCGTCCGGCCGGGGGACGAATCCTAAAATCAGCTTGTCAATCGCGGGGGTTTGGGTGTAGCCAATCGAGAGGTCCTAAGGGTGTTTGTCGAACGCCCTTGATGTACCCATTTTTTCCAGACCCCGATCAATGGATGATGTCTGTCGGAGACCCACATGGCTAAAAAGCGTCCACCTGTGGTGCAGCGATCCATTTACTCATGGATTTGGGGCCGCAATACCAAGCTGCAGCTAACGGTTCTGGCACTGATTTCGGTGACGGTCGTGGCCAGGGTCATTCCTCTGGAAATGCAGAAACGGATCGTCAACGAAGCGATCCGGCTGCGTGAAATCGATCTGCTGATCCGCTATTGTGCCATCTACCTGGTGTCCGTGGTTCTCGCCAGCGGCCTCAAATACCTGATAACGGTATTGCAGGTCATGATCAGCCAACGGACCCTGGCTCGGATGCGCAAAGGTTTGTTTGCGCACATCATTTCCCTGCCGCTCAATTTTTTTCGCAATACCCAACCGGGCCTGGTGGTTTCCTCCCTCATATCCGAATTGACCATACCGGCCAATTTCGTGGGCATGGCCGTTGCGATTCCGGTCATCAACCTGCTGACCCTGGTGGCGTTTGCCGTCTATCTCTTTTTTCTCAACCCATGGCTGGCCGGCCTTTCTCTGTCGATCTATCCCATCGTGGTTTTTCTCGTGCCCCTGCTTCAGCGGAAGGTCAATCAGGCCAACAAGGAGCGCGTCGATATAACCCGCGATCTTTCCGACCGGATTCAGGAAACGATTTCCGGCATCCATGAAGTGCACGGCAACGCGGCCTATGATATCGAAAACCAGAAGATCGGCAGCATCACGGACCGCCTCTACCGTGTCCGCCTGCGTTGGGATTTCTTCCGGGCCAGCATCAAGGTTTCCAATAATTTTTTTATTAGTCTGGGGCCGTTTCTCATTTTTATCCTGGGGGGCTATCTGACCATCCAGGGCCAGTTGGAACTGGGGGCTTTAGTGGCTTTTCTGTCGGCCCAGGAAAAGCTGTACGATCCCTGGAAGGAGTTGATTGAGTTTTACCAGGCTTACCAGGACGGCAGCGTTACCTATGATAAAACCATGCGCTATTTCGATAGCCAGCCGGAGCATGCGCTGGTGCCGGCCGACCGCGAGCCCTACCGGTTGGACGGGAATGTGGAAGTGAAGAATCTGGCCTTCGTTACCAGTGACGGCATCCATCTGCTCGATCGCATTTCGCTGGAGCTCAAGCCCGGCGAGCACATGGCCCTGGTGGGTTTTTCCGGCAGCGGCAAGAGCACCCTGGCCCAGTGCGTCGGCCAGCTCTATTCCTACACGGACGGCCATGTGCTGCTTGGGAATGTGGAAGTGCTTGAGTTGAGCAAGAAGGACATGGCCTGGAACATGGGGTTTGTCTCCCAAACGCCGTTTATTTTTGACGGCACGATTGAAGACAACCTCCTCTACTCCTGCCGTGCGGCGCAGGATTCCGCCGATGGATCCTCCGAGTGGTTCCAGCCATCCCTGGAGGACATGATCCAAGTCCTGCACCAGACCGGGCTTTTCGTGGATACGCTCCGGTTCGGGTTGAACGCGATTCTGGATGCGGAGCGCGACAGCACGCTTGTGGCACAATTGGTAAAGGTGCGCCAGAATTTCCGGCAGCGATTCGGTGAAACGCTGTCCGCTTACGTGGAGTTTTTTGAAGAGGATCGTTACCTCTATCATTCCAGTGTGGCGGTCAATTTATTGTTCGGCACCTCCACTCACAAGGAATTCAGCGGGCCGGCGCTTTCCGAGAATCGTAAATTCATCGCCTTCCTGGAGAAGGTCGAACTCAAACGCCCGTTGATGGAACTCGGTGCCGACCTGGCGCGCCAGACCGTCGATATTCTCGGCAACCTGCCGCCTGACAAGGTGTTTTTCGAACAGAGCCCCATCGCACCGGAGGAACTGGAGGATTTCAAACGGTTGGCACAACAGACCCGGCGCAAGAAACTCCACGAATTGAAGTCCGCAGAGCGACACAAGCTGCTCGATCTGGCCCTGCGCTTTGTTCCCGGGCGCCATAAGATGGTATCCTTTCCCGATCTTCTGAAGCGGCTCATTCTGGAGGCGCGTGCACTGTTCAAAGAGCATATCAATGGTGATTTCGCGGGTGCCTTTGCGTTTTATGACAAGGACGACTACATCTTCTCCCAGACCATCCAGAACAACATTTTTTTCGGAAAGACCAAGACCACCAGCTCCAAGGCCAAGGACGCCATCGTCCAGAGCATCATCCAATTGTTGATCGAAGAAGATCTCCTGGAAACGATTGTCGGCATCGGCATGCAGTTTCAGGTGGGGAGCAAGGGGGATAAGCTGTCCGGCGGCCAGCGCCAGAAACTGGCCATCGCCCGTGTCTTTCTTAAATCACCCCGCCTGCTCATCATGGACGAGGCCACCTCCGCGCTGGACAATAACTCCCAGGCCCGGATTCAAAACTTCCTGGAAGCACGGCTCAAGGGCAAAGCAACCGTGATCGCCGTGGTGCACCGCCTCGACATTATCCAAAAATTTGATAAAGTGGCCGTGATGAAAGCCGGCAAACTGATCGAAATGGGGGGCTACGACGAGCTCATGGCCCAAAAAGGAGTACTGTATGGACTCATCCGAGGAAAAAAATAGCTCCGGCACGGCCTGTGAATTCCAAGAAAACCTGGAAATTTTGCGGCAGATCGATTTTTTTGCAGGGCTGCCGATGGAAACCCTGAAAGTATTTGCGTATCTGTGCGCGCGCGAGTCGTTCACGCGCGAAGAGTATCTATACAGCCAGGATGACGATGACGGTCAGGCCTTTTATATCCTGAGTGGCCAGCTGCACCTGATTCACGAGGCCGAGGGCCGGGAGTTGACGGTCGGGCGCTATGGCGCCGGTGAATTTATCGGCGGGCTGTCATTGCTGGGATCGACGCAACGTCTTTTTGCGCTCAAAGCCGGCGAGGATACGGCCTGCCTGGTGCTGACGCGGGAAAAATTCGCCAAGGCGATCGAACAGTTTCCGGAACTGATCCCCAAGATCTTTAAATCGGTTGTGGACCGTATCCGCAGCTGGGATCAGGACCGCCTCTTTGAAATGATGGAAAAAGGCTTATCATTAGAAGGCGCGACCGGCATCAGTGCACTTTGAGGCGCTTCGACCAACGGGTGACAGCACCCTAACCCTCGCGGGCAAGGAACCGATGGGAATGATATCCTTCGCATTAAAAAACAACCTGTCTGAACTGGATGTCCTGTGTGACCATATCAGTCAGTTCAGCCGGTCCTGCGGAGCCTCCAAACGTCAGACATTTGAAATCAACCTGGCATTGGATGAATTGTTTACGAATATCATTTCCCACGGCTTTGCGGACGAAGAAGAGCATCATGTACATGTGACCTGCGTCAACGAAGGCGGGGTGCTCACGATTACCATCGAAGACGACGGCATCCCTTTCAATCCGACCGGCGCCCCTCACCCGAACCTGGCGTGTGCCTTTAAAGACCGGGAGATCGGGGGCCTGGGGATTCATTTGATACGCTCCTATATGGACCGCATCGATTACACCCGCAAGGACGGTAAGAACGTTCTTGTTTTGACCAAAGCGCTTTAGATCGTTTTTGCGGGAATGGAGAGGTTGCGCCGGCCCGCGTATGGCAATGATTCAAGGAGGAAAGCATGGATATTACCGAGACTAAGCATGATCATTACAGCGTGTTTAAGCTGAATGGGCGTCTGGATTCCAATACGGCGATGGGGTTTGAACAAAAGCTTTTCGAATGCATGGAAAACGGCACCCAACGGATGATTCTGGATTTCCAGGAGCTGGATTACATTTCCAGTGCCGGGCTGCGCGTCATCCTCAAGGCGACCAAGAATCTTAAAAGCGCCGAGGGAAAACTGGTGCTGTGTGCGATGCAGGACTATGTCAAAGAAGTTTTCGAAATATCCGGTTTTGATTCCTTCCTGCCCATCGAGGCCACGCTGGACGATGCGGTAAAAACAGTATAACCCATTCCACCGGTTTCCCGACGCCGTGTGTTGCGATCGAGTTTGCGGTCCGTGCACGGCGCATGTCAATCGGCCTTGCCATGCCCTCCGATCGCCATCCCGATGATGCCGCGGCGCCCCAGCTCCCTCAGGAAGCGCGTTACCGCGGCTTCAGCCTCTTTGGGATGCACCTGTGTCTGGCGGCAAAATTGCCTGACAATCGCCCTTACCGTTCGTCGCCCATCGATCAGGCCCCAGGTGAGGCTGCCCAGTTCATCCAGTTCCAGTTGCCGTGAAGGCGGGGTATCTGGCGCGCTACGGAAACGCTGTGCCAATTCGGCGATCCAGGGTTTCAGGATCAGCGGGTAGCGCAGCCGGACCATACCTTCCGGTGTTTGCGACGCCTGAATGGCGTGGTTTCGCACCGGGATGCACGCCAGAGCCTCCGCCCGGGATAATGGCGGCGGTGCCGGTGTTTTTCTAAATAGCCCCATAGGATGTACATATTCCCTCAAATGTGTCGAAGGTGTCGATGGCCTCACCGCGCACCGCCAAAATGCGATTGCTATCAGAACGGTGCCAGATCCGCAGGGCGTGGCCCGGCGGCGGCGCGCGGTGGGCGAAAAAGCCCCTCAGACGGTGTCGGTAGCCCCTTGCCGGCCACTGCCACTCCAGGCCACCCTCGACGGGGCGGCCGTTTTGGTCGATGACCGCCGGAGGGAGCAAGCCATTGTTGCGGGCAACATGTGATAGGGTGTTGCCACAGCGGTCGAGGATGACATCGGCCGGACTCCAGCGCCACAGGGTGACGCCCTCCCGTGAACGCGTGAAAACCAGTTCGAAGCGGCCGGCATCAAACTGGAAACGGGTGAGCGCAAACCTGTCCGGCAAGGTCGCTTGAATATCATACACCGCTACGGTGGGGCCGGATCCGGATGTATGGTCTTTAAAGGAGGCCAGAACGTCTGGAATCGCGGCCAGACGGTGATCCCCATGATCATAGAACTGGATCAGGGTGGCTTTGCGGCAATCTCGGCAATAAAGTAAAAGGCCCCGGCCGCCGACATGGTCGCCCTGCCAGGCAAAGGGCTGGACGTCCATCCTGGCGGAAAAAGCCGGCCATCCGGGGGGCAGGGGCGTCAATCTCAGCGGGGGCGCCGATCGGGTCCGGCCCGACCGGGTCAATGCTTTGAAATGGCGTTGGAAATTGAAACGGCCCCGGATCGTGGCGGTTTTCATTTCCAGCACAGGGCGGTACCGGTGTTCCAGCAGGGCATAGCCGTCGCCGAGGTGGCCGGTTTCCCATGCCGCTGGAATCGTCAATTCAATGCCGGCCCAGGCAAAGGGCTTGGTGTCATGGCCATGGCTGGTCAATGTCAGATCGGGCTCCGGAAAACAGAGGTTCTGCAACGAAAACAGGACGTCTTAAGGATCGTAGCGTCCCCTATTGGGGGATGAATTGTTCCCAGTCCTCGGCGGTCATGGATTTGAGGGGCGGGTGGGGCACCGTTTCCGGCTCGCGCTGCTGTGGGGTGGCAGCGAGAGAGCATTGGCGCTCTTCATCCACGCCATTGGCGAGCGTGAGCTTTACGGCGTTACCGAATTTTTCTTCGGTGTCCCGGCTGTTGTGGCTCAGATGCAGCGTGATCTGGTTGCCATCGGCATCGGTGAAAGACCATTTCCATTCGATGACGATATGAAAGGGGTCTCCATCATAGGCAGTTGGCTTTCCAAAGCGGCGCTCGACCCGGGTTAACAGGGCATCATAAAACGACCGACTGGCATCGGTGTATTTCATTTTGATGCGCACGATACGGCCGGGTTGGGCGCAGTTCCCGTAGGTGATCAGACCGCTTTTAAACCCGGTCAGGGGTTTGATTTCCACCTCCTGCAGGTACTCCTGGTAACGCAGGGGAAGGCGGGTATCCATCTGGAGCCGATCGCTGAATTCGGCAACATTTTGTCCGATAACGAACCCGGCCACCCCATGGGGAATATCACCGGCCTGAATCGGGGCGGCGCTCCATAGGGCTAAAAAGACAACGATGGCTGACAGGTACTTCATAGCACATCCTTTCAATCGGGCGGTTGGTGACAAGGCCAAAAACGTGCGCCCCCGCCGCCGCCGATATTCTTAATATGCCAATCGCCCCAGCGATTTCAAGATCAGCGTGAACCCCATGGCGAACATGCCGGTCAAGCCCATGCCGCAGGAAAAGCCGGCCAACAGGACCGGGGCATACTGGCGCCACATGGCCCCGTAGCGTTTGAGAAAAAAGAATCGCCCGAGCATGGCGCCGATCAGTTCCAGAATCAAGCCGTGGGGGGCACTCTGCCCCAAACCCCGCACCACGCCGTAAATCAGCAGAATCGGAAGCCCCAGCAGGGTCAGCACCATGTAGGTAATCAGCCCGAAACCGAATCCCGACAGGAGGGACGAGGCGCTGAGGGCCTGGAAGAACAGCGAATTGCCTTCGATGGTGGAGGTCTGCATGAGCAGGGTGTTCAGGGCCTGGAGGTGCCAGAGCTCCTGGGCATAAGGGTAGCTGCTGGAAGGAATCGGGGCCAGGCGCCAGATGAACTGGGAAAACAGCAGGCTGGCTGTCATGACCACCGGAAAGACCACGATCTCGGCCTTGATGATGCCCCGGATACTGGTGCCGGTCAGCTCGATCTGCCGGAAATTGACGGTGGCTTCGCCGTAGTTGTGGATGGGGATGGGGGCGTACCAGATTTCAATGCCCTGATAGCCGAAAAATTTGGCCCCGGCGATAAAGCTGGCTTCCCGGATCAGCGGCAGGCTGACGAACTGGCCGGCAATGCCCTCCATGCGGGCCGTGATGTAGGAGACGATGGGGGTATAGACAAAGCCGTAGGCGATAAAAAAGATCCAGGGGAACGTCGGCACCAGCCACACGCACAGGCCGACGTAAGCCAGGGTGGAAAACACATAGATGCCGATGGAGATCCAGAAATTGAAATCACCCCGGCCGGGTGGCGGGTGGAAGAGATCTTTAAGGGTTCCCCGGCTGCCGGCGGCCTGTTGCCGGAAAGATCGGATGACGTGCCAGATGCCGATGGCCGCGATGGCCAGCCCCAGCCCGATGCCGAAGCTCATGTAAAAATCGAAATTATTGGCAAAAATGGTATCCACGGTACCCATGCCCGGATGCCAGCGGTGCAGGATGCCGTGTTCGTAGAGAATCGGATTGGCAATGATGGTGATGATCAGGCCCACCAGACCGCCCATCACGGCCCAGAACGGCAGCACCATGCCGATGAACACCAGGCCCAGGTCCAGCTGGATACCGGTGGCGACGGCCGGCAGGACATCCTCGGTGTGGCGGGTCAGCTCGATCCAGGGGATCGGTATCAGCCGGATCGGTTGGGTAAACAGGAGATCGGAAACCGTGGGCAGCAGCACATAGACACCGCCGAACAAGAGACCGATCATGCCGCCGATGGAAAAAACACGCCATTTCCAACCGGTTTTGCGGTCTTCGGTGGACTCGGCCAGCGCCATGGTGCCCAAAGCCCCCACCGGCGCCATGGGAAACGGCAGTTTTTCAACGTCCGATGTGATGCGGTAGAGGGCGTAGCCCAAACCGAACTGATCGATGCGCTGAATGATCTGGGCGCCCACCAGGAGAAGAATTGGAATCAGCCAGTCGCGATGGAAAAAAGTCCGCTCGATCAGGGACTCCGAACCCATGCCCGGTGCGATCCAGGCGGGGATGAAATCGGTCAGTCCCAGCATGCGGGCGGCGTCGGATTGAACGAGATACTGGTTCCAGAGCAGCCCCTGAAAGGGGGAAGCCAGGGCGGCGCCCGCCATGTAATAGAGCAGAAAAATTTCCTGCTGCTTGAGTTCCGTATACGATCGTTTGGCAATTTCAGCGAAGAGAATGATCGTGACCCAGCGGGCGGCCGGTCCGATACCGGTGCCGATCACGAGTTGAAGATACATGCTGCCCGGCATCATCAGAAAGCCGATGAAGATCGCCCCCACGACGGTCTTCCAGTCGAAGCCCTCCTCAAAATGCGTGGGAGGCTTGAGCAGATCGCGATATTCTTGCAGTTCTTTATCTTCGTACATCGCTATTATCCACGCCGCTTACGAGGGCAGCACCTGGTAGCTGGCATCAGAAAACAGACCGACAAGCGCCCACAGGCCGCCCATCAGGAAGTCGCCGATAATCAGACCGATGAAAAGATAGCGGACTTTCTTGAACAAGCCGACCCCGCCATACCGCATGCAGAGCGCATTGCAGAGCCAGCCGATGAAGAAGCTGAACCAGAGGATGCGCATGGCGGAACTGTAGCAGGTCAGGTAGCCGATGGGGTGCAGCGGCCACCAGTAAAAACGGTGGTAGCCGATGACCAGGAGCAGCATGACGGCCGCCCCCGCCACCGCAAAGGTTCGGACCCATGCACTTGTTTCGGGCGGCGTTTCAATCAACGCCACCACGTTTTCATAGGTATGCATGGTGGTGCCGCTGGCCCAGTCCAGGCCGAGTTCGCGGATGCCGTATTTATAGCACAAAGCCAGCATGGCCGTGAAAGAGACGACCACGCCGAGCAGGAGGGCAACCGAAATCGTCGTCACCATCACACGGCGCTGTTTGATTTTTTCGGTGATACGGCTGGCATGCACCAAGGACGGCATGAGGGATTCACGCAGGTCGAGAAAAAGCGCTTTCTGGATGATACCGGCGATGAAAATACCCGCGGCGGAAAAGATACCCGGTCCGAAAATAGCCACGACCCCATCGAGGGGAGCGGCGGTCAGGGTGAAATAGGCCAGCCCGCCCTGGGTGATGATGCGGCTGGCCACCAGCATGATCATCAGGAAGGCGCTCACCACCAGACCGGAAACCCACCACCCAACGCCGATCAGGTGAAGCCAGGCGATCAGGATCAGGGTTCCGCCCATAAACCCCCAGGCTGCCAGACGGGTGGAGAACCAGGCGGCGTTGGACGGTCGGGCGGGAGCCAGGCCGAAGGCCTGGCGTGCGACATCTATCAGGTGGTCGCGGGCCAGCCAGATGATAAAAATGAAGAAAATGCCATAGGCCCCGATCATCTGCATTTCTTCCGGTCGGGAAAGGGTGGGGCCGAAGGTAATGCCTAATGCCGCGGCCGGGATATTATAGCCCATGACCGCCAGCAGGCCGAAAAGCAGGCTTCCCAGCAGAAAGAAGACCCAGAAGGAAAAGGAGATCTGCCGCGTGGTCAGAAAAGCAAAGCCGATAAAGGCGGGATAGATATAGATCTTCAGTTTGTAGAAACCGGAAAACAAACCGAATTTCGGAAAGTAGGCGCCGGCCAGAATGAGGGTGGGCATCTGCGGAACGCCCGGGAAATAGAAATTCAAGCCGTTCAACAGGTGCAGCGTGATCGGTATCAGCAGCCCCACCAGCATGAAGCGGTTCAGCAGGAACTGCCCGAATGCGCCCTGGGAATAGGCCTCTTCCATCAGCAGCGGAACTCGCAGGAGCGGAAAATTCATGCGTTCGTTGCGCAGCCACTGCTGGCTGAGAAGGTTGACCAGGCAGATCATGACAAAATAGCACAAGGCCACAAAGAGTCCCCAGGTCAGCAGCGAGGGGAGCCAGACCGCCCATGGAATGGCCTCTATTACTGCGGCCCACCCCAGTCGCCGGCCCCCCGGAAGTCCCTCGTAAAGGGCGGCGACGGCCTCCTGGCTGCGGGGAAACCAGTTGGCCGGCAGCAGGGGGGTGAGAATTTCGGCCCATCGGTTCTCAGGGGTTGCAAAATGGAAGGGGGCGGTCAGGTTGATGAAGAAGGTGCGCACCAGGCCGGTATAGGCAATTCCCGACACGAGCACCATCAAAATCCAGATAAACAGGAGCTCCTTGCCGTTCAACCAGGGGGGGCGTTTGAAAAGGCGTCCGCCGCCGGCCATGATCAGCGCAAGCCAGAAAAAAATAAAAAACGGTGCCAGGGGGAAGTGTCCCCCACCGAGCGGCGTGGCCTGTCGGAAAGCATTATTGAAAGGGGTCAGCGCACAGATGCCGACCGCCAGAAGAAGCCCCAGAAAAATGGCGCGTGGTCGAAGCGTTGATGGGGATGTGGGCGGTACCTGGTTTTCCATCGGCATTCCGGGTCAGCAGATTCTTACGGTTGAAGGCGCCCTTCAAGTGGCCGTAGGCGCGGCGGCTGTTTCCAATATCTTTTCATAGTGGGCCAGCGTCCACCCATCCATGGATCGCCAAATTAACAGTTGTTTGCGCAGATCATTGACGAAGGCTTTGTTGATGCGCCCCCAAGCATTGACTTCGCCGGCTTTGCGCGTCAGGCGGGTGCGGATTTCCAGAAACCCGGCATCGTCTTCAGCCGGACAGAAAAGAATATCGACATCCTGCATAATGCCGAAATCAAAGGGTGCCAGCCAGACACGTGATGACATTTTAAAACAGGCGGGGGCGCGATCCTGCGGCGTTTCCGCCGGGGCGCCGTCAATAGCGCCGGCGTCAAATTCAAACGCTATCTCACCGGTCGAGAAAAGTCCATGGGAAACGTCCTGGTGACTGGTGAAATGGCTCAGCAGGAATCCCCCCAGGCTTTTTTGTTCGTCCCGTTTGACCAGAAAGGGCAGGGTGATATCCAGCTGGCTCTGTTTCGCGTCGGGCATGCTCCAGGAACGATTGACATCCGGAATGGCAATGTTGGCGGCCACACGCGACGGGTAGATGACGGAGATCAGCACCACCAGAATAACCAGTACCATGGCGGCCACACCGGCCAGCGAGGAGTAATTGACGGTAATACCGGACCACAGGGCCGTGCCGGCAAAGAGCTTGGCGGCCGCCTGGGCCACCAGATACCCCAATACGACGCTCAACACGGCAAAAGCCATGGCCTCGGCAATGAACAGAAAGGCCACGTGGGAAGGGGCCAGCCCTACGGACGTATAGATGCCGATTTCCCGGCGGCGTTCATAGACGCTGCCGATCATGGTATTCAGAACGATGAAGATGGAAATCACGAGGGGGATAAAAATATTCGGGACCCCGCTGTAGCTGATGGTATCGCTGGAGTGGTAAAGAAACGTTCCTTCCGGTTCACCGCTGAAGAGTTCCAGCCCAAAGCGATCCGCCAGGTCCTGGGCGGCTTCGCGGGTATCGATGCCGGCCGGCGGAATAACGGCGACCGCTTTCAGGCGGCCACCGATGGCCTGCAAGGCGCGGTAGGGCATGTAAACGGTCAGATCCCCGGCCGTATGCTGGTAGCGACTTTGAAAGGCCTCCACATCTTCGCCGGATTCGAGGGCCTCCATCTCAATTTCGGTCAACTCGGTGGAAACTTCACTTGGAAAGGTCACCGGGGTCAGCGGTTCGCCATCCAGATCCGTCCGGGTCTCCAGGCGGCTGTCGTCGAAGACCCCGCGTACCTTGTAGCGGGTGCCCCACACGGTCACCTCGGTCTGGTCGATCCGATCAAGCCGGATGCCAAGGCTGTCCGCCATGCGACGGGAGATGATCACGGCGGGATCGGTGTCGTTGGCAAACCATTGGCCCGCCACCAGCAGGCGATCCAGGCCGGTCAGCTGCCCCTCCTGGGCCGAAAGGCCTACCAAGCCCTGGGCTTCAAATGTCTGCGGGCCGAACACCACCGGGATGCGGGTGACAAGGGTGCGGTCCTCGTTTTCGAGCCAGACCCGCGGTCCGACCGTGGCCTGGTCAAAGGCGTTGGCCAGGGTGCCCAGCGCTTCCGCCGGCAGATCCTGCCAGTTGGGTGTTTTCAGGAAAAAGCCCTGGTAGGGCACGTCCGTCCGAAACATGATGCGGGCATGCAGGCGGGAGGATTTGACGGACGTAAAGCTCATGATCGTGAAGGTCAGGATGATCAGCGTGGTGCAGGTCAGTGCGGTGCGCAGCCGACGGCGTCGCAAATTGCTGACACCCAGGAAGAAGGATGCCACGAACGCTTTCCAGCGGCTGATTTCTTCCGCACTTTTGCGGACGGCCCGATTTTGCAGTTGGGCCATTTCTTCTTCGAAACGAAAGAAGATGATTAGGGTCACGATCAAAGAGAGCCCCATGATAAAAAACGCCAAGATCACCACGGTCGGGCTGTAGGCCAGATCAAAGGCCGGATGGACATTGTAGATAATGGTGATGAGCAGCATCAGGATAGATGTAAAGGCGATGATGCGTTTGTGGATATTGCGATAGCCGAAAAGCAGACGTTCGGCGCAGAAGGCAAACGGCACGAACAGGGCGATATAGAACAACACGCCGAAGAGAACGTCCTTCTGGGTCTGTTCCACCTGATTGTAGACCCGGATGGCCAGCGCCCAGGAGCGGGTGGCCGCCGCCATAAAGCGGTCGTAGGTTTGTCCGGCCAGCGCCCGCCGGGCCTGTTCCAGGGCCTCCCGGCCTTCGGCTTCGATGGTGAGCAGGCGTTCGTTGTGGATGCCGTTTTCCTCGAGGCTTTGCAGCCGGGGTCCCAGCAGGCGCCACATGTCCTGTGCGACCCGATATTCGGTGTGGTAGAGCCGTGGCCAGTCGTCGACGCGATAGCCGATGCCCTCGGAGCGGCGTTCCGTGGCGCCCGTGAGGATCATTTTCTTATTCAGGACCGAGTCGGACAGCGTCAATTTGAAACGTGTCTCCGGCGCCAGAAACAGGGTGTTGATCGTGGATTCGCGGGTGTCGATCCGGCTCCACCAGTAGCGCAGCGGAGGGGCTTCGAGACGGGCGTCCAACAGTTCGATCTTGGTCATGTAACGAAAACTGCGCGGTTCCAACAGGCTGAAGAAAGTGGTCGGGCGGCAGGCAAACATGATGAGATCCGTTTCCATCTGGTTGCGCTGCATTTTAACGCGGTAGGCATTTTTGCCGGTTTGCTTTTTATCGATGGCCCACAAGGTCTGGCCGCTGTCGGGATCGAAACGGTAGCCTTCCAGAATCACCTTGTCGAAAACCAGTTTCTTGTCCGATATGCCGCGGAGTTGGAAGCGGCCCATGGGGTCGACCATGGCATGATAAGCGGCCGGGCCCTGAAAGGCCAGGACCATGGTGCCCGGTGCGGGCTGTTCGGCAAAGAGTTCTCCCTGGCGGATGAATTTGGCACGTCCGGACAGCGTGGACAACCCGTCCCGCGGATATTCGCCCGAAGCGAGGGGTCTGTTTTCGGCCAGGCGATGAATCAGTCCGGATACCAGTTGCCCCTGCTGTTGGGCATAATGCCAGTCGATTTTTTCGACCGTGTCGGAAGGTGTTCCCCAGTGGTCGCGCACGTCATGCGTCGTGGCCAGCGTGAGGCCAATAAAACCGGCCAGGGCACTGACTTCGCCCCCCATCTGGGGCTGGTCGGGAAGATAGCTTTGCCAGGATTTCAGACGGCTGGGCCGCAGGCTGTCCTTGAAAACAGGCGGCAGGCCAAGCTCGGATTCGACGGCAGCCGCTGTTTCGCGGAGGACTTCCTCGATGGTGCTGTAGGGGGATACGCGGGCGCTGGCCCGGTGTGGGCGCAGGCTGTAAAGCCACCCCTGGTTGAAGGCCCCGACACCATCTCCGTGACTTGACAGGTGAAGGGAAATGATGGCCCCCATCTCGTGGTCGCGCACGACGCGCCGGAACGCCATGGCCTCTTTGAGGAGCGTTAATTGCTGCCGCGTGTCTTGGGCAATGGCTTTGCTGACGGCCCGGGCTTCAGGGATCAGGCGCTCGATCATCTTGGCCTGCGGCTCGGTGAGTTGTTGGAAATCCGTTTTCCAACTCAACTCCCGCAGAAGTTGGCGTTGTTGCGCCAGTTGCCGGATCGTGTCTTCGTCGTCAACACTATTCGCCTGCAGGCGAAGCCGCATGAGCCGGCGGGAGGTCTGATCAGCCTCGGTTTTAATGGCGTCGAGGAGCGCTTTGACCAGGGCGGCATCCGGGGCGTCCGTTGTCACGGCGGTCATTTTTAAGCCCTTGGAGACCTTTTGCGCCTGTTTGAGGTCATTGGACAGCATTTTCCGTTTAAGGATGAATTCCTTGGACTTGGCATGGATACTCCAGACGGCTTCACGCATACCGGACAGGGTTTGGGCATGGCCGGCGGTCGCCAGGAGCAGGATCGAGCGTTGGGGGGGATGATTGCGAAGGTAGCGGGCCAGTTCCAGCAACGTGCCGATACCCATGGCTTCATCGGCACCGGGCGCCTGGCCGACCACACGGGCCGTGCTGTCATAAAACGCCTCCACCACCAAAAGTTCCCGGTGCAGGGTGTCATCGGTGCCGGGGACCAGGCAGAAGATGTTGGCGGCCAGGACATTCTGCCAGGCGATTCGTGAGGTCAGCCGGGCCTGGGGCGCCAGGGTTTCGCGGGTCAGGCCCTGGGGACGGTCGACATGCTTCGCAAGCGCCTCAACGGGCACCCAGAAGCGTGGAAAATCGATGGGGGTTAATTCTGCTTTGTCCTGGAACAAAGGGCGCCGGGTATGGCCGCGATCGATATAAATCAGGGCCCGGGCGCCCAGGTTGGCAGCATTCAGCCAGTTTTTGCCGGAGGTCATTTCCATCAGGACAATGGCGCCGGAAACGTCCAGCCCGTTGAAATCGGCCAGTTCCCCCTGACCGGCATAAATCAGCGGACCCGTGACGCCTGCTGCAGGCAGGGTGCCGGGGGAGATGCTGTTGGCCAAAAGCGGGCGGACGGCCAGCGGGGGGCCTTCCGGGCTGAGCCGCAAGGTGCTGTCCGTGTGTTTTCGAATCGGAACTTGCAGACGGAAGCGCCCGACGGTTTCATAGCCCTGCTGGGTGAAGGTGCCCTGGATATAATCGGCGGCCTGACGGGCGCCCTCGCTGCCGGTGCTGCGGTCCCCGTAGGCGGACAGCACCTGGATGTCGTGCATCAGGGGCGTCGTGGTTGCCGCATGGGCGGCGCTGCCGAGCAGGATCCCGGCCATGATGAATGCCAGGAGGGCGCAGGCCCGGCTGCGATCCAGACACCCAGCCTTCTTATGAATTCTGGGGTCGGGAACGCCCAGCAGGGAGTTGGCGCGCCAATGATGACGGGTCGGGATAGGCATGGGGTCAGGCCTCGGCACGGGCATCGATGCGGCCCACGGAAATGGTCAGTTCCTCGCGGCTTTCGATTTTGTCGATGCGGCCGTCACGGATCCACACCACCTGGTCCGAGACGTTGAGCATTTTGATGTCATGGGTGGCGGATATGATCGTAACGCCGCGTTCTTTGCTCAGGTTTTTCAACAGGGTGATGATTTCCTCCCCGGTCGACAGGTCGAGATTGCCGGTGGGTTCATCCGCCAGGATAATCGCCGGATCATTGGCCAGCGCCCGCGCAATGGCCACCCGCTGCTGCTGGCCGCCGGACAATTCGAACGGCTTGTGCTGAAAACGATCGGCCAGGCCGACCAGTTGGAGCAATTCCATGCCTTTCTCGACGGCGGTTTCGTTGCGTACGCCGGCAAAGGTCATGGGCAGCGTGACGTTTTCCAGCGCCGTCATGACCTGAATGATGTTGAAGGTCTGGAAGATATACCCGATTTTGCGGCAGCGCAGCCAGGCCAGTTCGTAGGCATCGAGCTGGGAGATATCCACCTCGTCGATAAAGACTTTGCCGGTGGAGGGCTTGTCCAGCCCGCCGATCATGTTGAAGAGGGTGCTTTTACCGGAACCGGAAGGCCCCATGATGGAGACATATTGTCCGGCGGCGATTTCGAGATCGACCCCCTTGAGGGCCTGGACATCAATTTTGCCCAACTGGAATGTTTTGGTGACATTCGCGACCCGTACGATATTTTTCACGCTGGCCATGGTGGTCCTTCCCGAAACCGGGGTGGGTGGTGACCCCCGGTGGTCCAATTCATAGTGCCCGTGGGAGCTGTCAGTGCTCGGCGCGCATGGCTTCCACCGGTTGCATGCGGGCGGCGACGAACGCGGGGTACAGGACGCCCAGAACACTCAGCAGGCACCCCACGCCCGTGGCGATGGCGACGGACAGCAGGATATCGCCGGGAACCGGTGTTGTGACCGCCTGTGTGCCGAAGCGGGCCGCGTTGCTCAAAAGGGCGAACAGGGCGCCTGCCAGCGCCCCTAATCCGGCACCGACCAATCCCTGCATACTGGCTTCCAGCAGAAACAACCGCAGCACAAACCGATCCAGCGCTCCCAGGCATTTCATGGTCCCGATTTCACGGAAACGCTCGGTGACGGCCATCAACTGGGCGTTGACGATGCCGACGACACAGACCAGCAGCGACAGGATGACGATCCAACGCTGTTTGGGGCTGCTGTCGGCCCGGGTGTCCTCCGGTTGCAGATCGTAGCCGGAGCGGATCAGCGCCTGCCGGAGCGCCGGGTCGCCGGTGGAAAGCAGCCCGTTGGCTACATTCGTGTTGACCGAGACGAAGCTCAAAAAGGAGACCGCCAGCACGAGACTCATGGTGGTGATCAGGGAACGGAAAAACCGCACCCGGATGCTGTTGAAGGCGATGGCTATCGATTTGCCCCACGGGAGAACGACTTGCCGATGGATCTGGAGCGATTCGGTTGCCGGGGGTGTCGGTTTGGCGGTCGCTTTCATATCGCTGGGCAAACTCCGTTTTGGTGCGCATGCGCCGCGGTCATTTCAAGAAAGGTCTACCGGTGTCTATGTGCCGCAATCCTTGCGGTAACGCTGCGCTTTGCGGCAGTGGTCGTTCCAATCGGTTTTGACCTTGTGAGCCCGTACCCGATTGAAGCGCACCGGCATGAGCCGCACATCGATGCCGTGTTGGCGCAACTGGCCGGCGGTGAACATTTCAGCCGTGACCGGCGGTGCGTCGCGGTTGGATCGGTGCCAGGCGGCAACGTAATCGTGCCAGTCGTCGAGCTTCTTCATATAGATAGTCATGTTTACGGGGTTGCCAATGGCCAAGCGGTCGTTGCAGCCCTCGTACATATGAAAATCGGGCACGTAGATGTAGTTCAAATCGAGTGTCGACAGGTCGGGCAGCGGGCTTTCGAAAAGGAGGTCCGGACGGCAGCGCAGGACCGCGTCATAACGAATGCCGTTTTCCTTTTCATAGGCTTGCCGCAGCCGGTCGCACATTTTAAGGCCATGCAGTTGCTGCAGGTAGCGCTGCAGACCGACTTTCAGCAGGCAGTCGGTACCGTTTCGCAGGTGGCCTTCGTCCAGGCGGTGGTCCGGGACCGCCGCCAGAACAGTTGGGTCTAAAAGGGATGCGAGGCCCGTGTATTCATCCTCTGGAACATACATGAAAAGATCGTATTGGCCAAGCGGGTCGAGCAGCTTTTCCTGAAGATTGCGGTAGGTCCGGTCCAGGCCGCAGCAGCGTCCCGACAGGCAGACCGCCACGCGGGGGGGGCGGTGCAGCGATCGGACCGGTCGGGGCGCGATCGTATCGAGGCGGCGATGCTTCACCAGGGGATGATCGGCATGCCAATGCTGGTCAATCCAGGACGGGGATAGCCGGTAGGAACGGTCTTTCTTGCGGGGTTGGCCCGGTGCCGGAAGGGGCGTGTTGGGGGCCGTCGTATTCAGGGCTGCACGAAGCGCTGATCTGAGGGCACCGGCCAGAAAGGTGGTGGGAATTCCCCAGTATTTTTTGCGCTGGGCATAGCCTTTGCGCCGGGCATTGGCGGTGGTGACCAGATTGTACTGGATCCGGTGGGGGTGGTAGAGCAAACTCGTCATATGGTTTATGATGTGCTGGGAGTAGAGCCACGATTCACTGTCAAATCCGGTGTAATAGGGGAGCAGAAACGACAGGGTCTCACGGTGAAAGGCGTTGAACAGCGCGTCGATGTTGTGCCCGAGGTTGACGGCCTGTCCTTTTTCGTAGTGCTGCCAGTCGTAGCGGGTGTATCCCACGGCGGGTTCCCATTCCAGCAGAAAGCGTTCGAAGGTCCGGAAGGGATTGCCGGTCAGCGGGATGTCGAGTTGGCGGGCCAGGATCGTATCTTCCCGCACGATGCAGTCGTCATCCAGGAAAATGTAGTAAAGATAGTCGTTGCCGATGGCTTTGCTTTGCTGCAGCGCTTCCCACAGCAGACGGTTGCGGCCTTCGTTCCAGCTGACGCCCGGGGCGAAAATTGCGTCGTCTGCCGGGGAGGGATCCTGCCAGTGGAGCACGATCCGGTCGTTGCTCTCATGGGGGATTTCAGGATAGGGTATGCCGGACGCCGACTGGATCAGGTAGATAAACGGTTTCATCCGGTCAGGTCCGATCGAGGGCGGCCACGTCTTCCAGCCAGGCCGAGAGAAGGATAAGCTCCGCTTCTTTTACGATACCGTGGCGGGCCAAGTGGCGGTAGACATGGGTGAGATTATCGCTGATGGAAGCGTCCGGCTGAACGCGTTCATTCACCAGGTCCATTATCCGTTCGATGTCCGTGTAAAGGGGCAGTTCGGAGGTGAAGTCGGCCAGCAGGTCATGGGCATTGCGCTCCTGGCGCACGGTGGGTCCCAGGAAACCCAGACGGTAGCCGGCGGCCCATAGAATGGGCTGCGCCACATAGCCGCGCAGGATATCGGTCACCCGGAAGTTCACCCGGGCCGGCAGATACATCAACGGCAGGAACTCGCGCCGGAAGGCCGTGTTTTGCGAGTTGAACGGTGAAAAGGTCCGGGGCGGGAGCACCACCGGTGCCCGCCGGGTAAACCGGCAGGGCGTGTTGGACGTGAGGCGGTAGATGGCATCCACATCCGGATCGTCGTCGGCCAGGGCCTGCCAGATGCCGATCCGGGCGGACTGGGGTGCCAGGACCGCCGGATCGAGGGTGGACCCGGGCGCCGTAATGCGGGTCAGGGGAAAGCCCCGGGGCCAGATGGGCTGGCGGGTAAAGAGGCTGTAAATGTTGACGATGTCGTGGCCTTCCGGAATGTGGTCATAGCGACCCGCCATTTCCGGGAACTGCCAATTGGCTTCGGGAAGGTTGTCGTCGTCGCTTTCGGCCAGCAGCGCGGCGCCTTCCCTGGCGGCCAGGAGGTAGCCGATCATCTTGCGGGCATAATGATTCCAGGGCAAATGCTGAACGGTTTTAAACGGCAACGCTTTTTGCATTTCGACGGAAACATACGTTACCGCCGGGCAGTGCCAGTCGGGCGGCGTTTTGAAATCGCCAACAACCAGCACATCCCAGTCGGGCAGGGCCGCAAACTGGGCGATGGCCGGTGTGGGCGGGTTGATGGAGGTCAGGATAACGGTTTTTTTCATCATGTCGGTAGATCTCGCATATCGGCTATGTGCAACCGGCGCTGTTGACGCAGGAGACCCAGCAGGGTGTCCAGGAAATAGAACGCTGCATCGTTCATGCGCTGGTGGTGGATCATGATGCCGCATCGGGGTCGGCCTAAACTTTTCTCCAGCTGATCGATCAGGCGCTGCCAGCCGAGGGCGGCGGACGGCGCCCGGTCGGTATGCAGGTCCACATCGACCGCATGGTCAGGGAGGCCCGACGGGGCGGGTGGTTGGCTGCCCCGACTGCGCGAGACCGCATCATACCCCATTTCCTGCAGCAGCGCCAAGGTGATTTCCGAGCAGCGGTTCCAGGGAGGGGTGAACAGGGGGCTAAAGGCTGCCCCCATGATGGCGTTCAACCTGCGGCGGCCGCATTCGAGGTCGGCACGCAGCGCATCGGCCGGGCGAAAGGGCCCGAATTCCTGTTTTTTGCCTTCCGGTTCATGGTTTCGGTGCCGCCAGCCATGCTGATGCCAGCACCAGAGATCCGGCCGGGAGGCCCCCATGCCGGAAAGCGCCTGCCAGCGGGGCGGCGTCAGCCAGGCGGGCACCACGGCCATGCTAAGCGGAACTTCGTTGCGGGTAAAAATTTCCATCAGGCGTCGGAACTGCCGACCGGGGACGGCCACATCATCGGCCCGGAAGAAGACCGCCGTCGTGTCGTTGACAGCGCTATTCGCCCGCAGACAGCAGGCCTGCAGCTCATCGGCCCACCCTTTTGGCAGCCTGCGCCATACGGCTGAGGTCTGTGATGTCATGAAAGGCTCTTTTCATGCGTCAGGGTGTCGGTGATCCAGCGCGCCGTGTGGGCCGCGCCATTGATATCCACCGGGCAGGCACCGCCCTGGCGGGAAACGTGCAGTTGTCGGGCCATCCGCCCGGCCAGTCGGGCCGGATCCAGGTCTTCGGTGGACAAAACACCCAGGCAGCCGCGATCCTCCAGCAATGTGGCCCGCAGGCCCTGTTCCCGGTTTTGGGCAAACGGATGCACCAGCGCACGCACGCCGGTCGCCAGGATATTCATACAGGTATTGTAGCCGGCCATGCTGATGGAAAGATCTGTGGCCTGCAGCCAGGCCGGAAAATCGTTTGAAAAACGGTGGATATGGATTCTGTGGTCCGCGCGTTGTTTTAGGCGTTGAACATCTTGCGCGTCCATGAAGGGGCCGGTGAAGACGTGCATTTGAATCGACCGACCTTCCGACAGGTGGCGGACAGCCCGGGTGGTCGCATTTAAAAGCGGATACCCCACCGCCCCGCCGCCGGCGCTGGCGACAATCAACAGCTGCTCCGGGGGGATCCCCCGGACTGCTTTCCAGGCGGTGCGATTTCCGGCAGGTCTGACAGGCGACGCCACAAAGCCGGTATAGGCAACCGGAATCCGGATGTCGGCCATGCGGTCGAAGGTTGCATCCAGGCGGATGACGGCCGGGTCCGAATGGATCAGCAGGGCGTCGAACCAGCGATTGAGGGTATCCACCGCGCGCCTTTCGTGGCGGTCCTGGTTTTCCTTTTCCACCAGGATGTCGCGTACGCTGCACACCACCCGGCAGGGGGGCAGGCGGCCGTCTCTGATCTGCGCCAGGACCGGGTCCAGTTCGTCCCGAAAGGCTTTGCGTCCCAGCGGGTAGAGCTCGATCAGGAACAGGTCCGGTGTTTCCTCCCGAAACAAGTCTTCCAGCAACGCACGGCGGCTGGCCCGGGTCTGCGTTACCGATTGGCCGTCGGTGGCGTGCAGGTTTTGAAAGGCGTGATCCATGGCGAGCTCCGGCAGTTGGAGGCGTCGCACATGGGGGGGCAGGGGCGCGGGTGTTTCCGGTCCGCCGGAAACCAGAACAACCTGATGCTGATCCAGTGCCCGGCAGATTTCCAGGGTGCGGAAAAAATGCCCGATACCCAGCACATGTTGACAATAGATAATGATTTTCACGCCACGTCTTTCATTTCAGTGGAGGCCGGTATTACCGCTGCTATGCGGCTGGTGGCCGAAAGGCCAGGGCGTTCATTTGGGCAAGCCTCAGGTCGTTTTCCGTTATCGTCAGACGATGCAGATGATACGGCGCCATTCTGTCGAAAGCCCGGCCGCAGCTATAAATAATGGCCAGATGGTAGACCAGGCATTTCAGAACACCTTCATGGGTCACCACCAGCAGGCGCTCATCGGGCCACCTTCGGCCGGCCTCCCGCAGGGCGTCAAGGGACCGGGTGAGAATTGCCAGACGCTCTTCGCCGCCGGGCGGGCAAAAGGACCAGCCGCGGTTTTCCTGCTGCGTGAACAGGTCCCGTTGGGTCGTGCGTATGTCCGCCATGGTCTGTCCGGTCCACTGCCCCCAGTCCTGCTCCCGCAACCGGGCATCATGGGACAGGGGCAGTTGCAGTGTCTGATTGATATGATGGGCCGTGGCTACGGCCCTGCCGGTATCACTGCTCAAGATGCGCTGCAATCCCAGGCCGCTCAGTTGCGAGCCCCAACAAGCGGCCCACGTTTTTCCGATCGGCGTCAGGGGCGAATCGGCCTGTCCCTGGATGCGTCCGGCCCCATTCCACTCGGTGGGGGCGTGGCGCATGATGAAGCATGTCGTCGTATGATGATCGGTGTCGAAGGTGGGCATGATGGCGTTCCCGTTGCAGCGTCAGGCCGTGCGGCCTTTGTGTTAATTGGTTTTGATCTAAACCCGCCATCTATGGTGGGGGAACCGGAGATTTTTTCCAAATCGGGGTGTTGTTTTTGGGTTTGCGCCTTCATTTTCTTTCACGTGAAAAGAAAACGAAGCAAAAGAAAACGCCCGTGTCCCGCTTACCCCTGCGCGTCGTCGCTGTGGCCGGAGCATGCGGAAACTCCCCCGCCTTGCGGCGGGCTCAGACAATCCGCGCGCTTTTTTCCGTCCACATCGCCGATGCTCGGCGCGGGGCAAAGGGAAATTAAAAAAACCATAAATTCAAAAATCTTTCGCAAGCCCCTTCGCGGGGGCTACCTGAGGCCTCTCTCTGCGGGAAGAACCTCACTGTCGGGTTGCCGACTGTCCGGCCGATGCGGTGTCTAACTGGGCGCGATGGATCTGGACCAGTTCGTCCACCAGGGCGACATTGTCAAAAGCTTCCTGCACGCGTTGGCGTCCGGCCGCGATGACCTTGCGGCGAAGGTCCTGATCCTGGAGCCCCTGCAGCATGGCGTCCGCCATCTGGTCAGGGTCGCCCGGTGGCACCAGCAGCCCGGTTTCCCCGGAGGTGATGATTTCCGGGATGGCGGAGACACGGGTGGCGACCACGGGGACCCCCATGGCCAGGCTCTCCACCAGCACATTGGGGATCCCATCCCGGTCGCCATTGGCGGCGACTTCGCAGCCGAGAACAAATAAATCCGATTGGCGGTAGTGTTCCCGCACCACATCGTGGGGCAGGGTGCCCAGCCAGCGGGTGCGGTCCGCCAACCCCAGGGTTTCGATCAGGCCCAGGATGGCATCGCGGTCGTCCCCGTCGCCGATCAGGGTATAGTCGAAGGCGATCCCGTCTTGCTTGAGGCGCGCCAGGGCCTGCAAAACCGTGGGCAGGCCTTTTTTGGCGGTAAGGCGTGCGATGGATAAAATACGGTAGGGAGGGGTCGGCATGGGCCGGGGGGCTTGCTCGTTAAACAGGGCGAGATCGATGCCATGATAAATCCGGTGGATCGGTGTTTGGCCGTTGAGCCCAAGCCCCATCAGATGGCGGCGGTTGTATTCGGTACAGGTGACGGCATAGGCGGCCATGGCCATTTTTTCACGGAGTTGGCGCGGATCGGAAGTATAGATGTCTTTGGCGTGGGCCGTAAAGCTGAAGGGCAGCCCGCTCAGCAGGCTGCTGAACATGGCCACCGATGTGGGCGAATGGGCAAAATGGGCGTGCAGGTGCACGATGCCGCGCTTGGCCAATCCGAAGTTCACCAGGTAGCCGGCTTGCAACAGGTGCTTGAGGGTGGCGGATTTGCGCGTGCGACGGAACCGCCGCAGGGCCAGGTTCAAGGCCAGCGCATATCGCGCGGGTCGACGGGCGGCCAGCAGGGCGTTGTGCTTGAGCAGACGGGGCAGGCGGCGGCTGATGATGGTTTCGGGAAGATAATCCACCCGGGCTTGGATTTTTTTAACACTGGGGTGGCAGAACGATTCCCGGGGTTTGCGCATGGAAAAGATATGCACCGGAATGCCGCGTTCTTCGAGCAGCAGGATTTCGTTGGAGATGAAGGTTTCGGAGATGCGCGGATACCCCTTGAGAATCATGCCGAGGCAGGGCGGATCAGCAGGCAACGACATTCACCTTGCTCCTGAAGGCCTGGATCCGGCGACGCATGCTATCGATGCCCGTAAAACGAAAACCGGCCAGGGCCTCATAATAGCGTTCGGGGTTCGCGAGAAGATGTTCGATTTTGGTGCGCAGCAGCGGGGCTGAAAAATCGTTCCAGGGGATATAGTCGATCAATCCCTGTTTTTTGAAGGCTTTGGCCCGGAGCAGCTGCTCGGTGCGGGGGGTTTCCCGCGGGATGACAAGACTCAGGGTGCCCTGGCTGACCACTTCGCTGAGCGTGTTGTAGCCGCCCATGCTGACCACCAGATCGGCCGCCGCCATCAGCTTTTCCATCCGGCGGTAGAAGAGAAAGGTTTGCGCATTGACTTTGCGGGCCCGCTTGAAAAGCCTTTTCCGTTCCTGCTTGGGCATGAACGGACCGGTGACCAGAACACTTTTGATGCCGTTGTCCAAGGGCTGTTTTTCCAGCATGGCCAGGTACGTGTCCATCACCTTAAAGCCGTCGCCGCCGCCGCCGGTGGTAACCACTATCAGTTTTTCATCGGGGTCGACCCGCAACTCCCGGCGGATACGTCCGGCCTCTCGGTTACTCGGCATCTGGCGGGGGATATAGCCGGTAAACAGCATTTTGCGCTTGACCGATTCCGGGATGGCATACTCGGTAATCGGGTCATAAAATTCCTTATTGCCGTAGATCCAGATTTCGCTGTAGAGCTTGTCCAGGTTTTCGTAGACGTTTTTCTTCCACCAGTCTCGCCGGACCGTCTCGGCGTCATCCATGATGTCCCGCAAGCCCAGAATGGTGCGGGCGTGGGGCAGGCAGCGCCGGATCCATCGCAGGGTCGGCAGCACCTCTTTTTTCAGGCCGAGGGGCTCTTTGTCCACGATAAACAGATGCGGCTGGAAAGTTTTGGCCGTGGCCGTGATGATGTTTTTGCGGATATCGAGGGCGTGCCGGGGGTTGATTTTGATGGAAAGCGGGCGGTATTCTTCGTTGGTTTTCTTGATCATGCCCGGAATACGCACGAAATCGATTTGTTCCGGGAAGGCAAAGCGGCCTGCGATTGGGGAGCCGGTCAGGATCAGGATGTTGATGCCGTCGCTGCAGAGCTGCGAGGCGATTGCCATGGTTCTCCGGATGTGCCCCAGTCCATAAGTGTCGTGGGAATACATCAGAATATTAAAGGTGCCGTTTTGCGCCATTCGGAAAACCGTTGCGTGCCTTTTGCGCGATGATTGCTTCAAACAATTCCGGAGATCGCATCCTGGTTGCCAGACGCCTCTCCGGTTGGACATTTATTACCTGAATTTACGGGATATTTCAAGCATGACATTGCGAATGCGCCAATTTGCCGGGGATGGCCGCCCACCAACGGTCTATATGGCGGTGACGAGTCAACCTGGCCTCCTTGATGCAAAACGTCTTGACGGTATGCGCCGCTTGTTTCATTATATTCCGTTCCGGCCGGATCACCCGGTCGCATTGACAACCAGACGGCATGAACAGGGAAAACGCTTATGGAATTCGAGCCGGTCATCGGGCTGGAAGTGCACGCCCAGCTCAAAACGCAAACGAAAATTTTCTGCGGCTGCTCCACCGCCTTCGGTGCGCCGCCTAACACCCATGTCTGTCCGGTCTGCCTGGGTATGCCGGGGGTTCTGCCGGTGCTGAACCGCGAGGTGCTGGCCTTCAGCCTGCGCATGGCCCTATCCACCGGCTGCCGGGTCAATAGGGAAAGCCGCTTCGCCCGCAAGAATTATTTTTACCCGGATCTGCCCAAGGGCTACCAGATTTCCCAGTTTGAACTGCCGGTGGCCGAGCACGGTGAAATCCACATCGACGCCAGCGACGGCAAGCTGCGGCGCATCGGCATCACCCGGATTCACATGGAAGAGGATGCCGGTAAACTGGTGCACGACCCGGAATGGCCCGTGAGTCGGGTGGACCTCAACCGTACCGGCGTGCCTTTGATCGAGATTGTCAGTGAACCAGACCTGCGCTCTCCCGAAGAGGCCGGCGCTTACCTACGCAAGCTGCGCAGCATCGTCCGCTACCTGGATATCTGCGACGGCAACCTCGAAGAAGGCAGCTTCCGCTGCGACGCCAACATTTC
This sequence comes from Desulfobacteraceae bacterium, assembly GCA_014237395.1. Classification (GTDB taxonomy): domain Bacteria; phylum Desulfobacterota; class Desulfobacteria; order Desulfobacterales; family UBA5852; genus JABZFP01. The sequence goes on from JABZFP010000041.1 coordinate 503,578, forward strand.
CATCCGCCCGGTGGGTGCCAGCGCGTTCGGTACCCGGGCTGAACTGAAAAACCTCAACTCCTTCCGTCATGTGGAAAAAGCCATTGCTTACGAAATCGAGCGGCAAAAGGAGGTGTTGCTGGAGGGCGGCGCCGTTGTGCAGGAAACCCGCCTGTGGGACCCTGCAATGGGCCGGTCCACCTCAATGCGGGGCAAGGAAGAGGCCCACGACTACCGCTATTTTCCGGACCCGGACCTGCTGCCGGTGGTGGTGGACGAGGACTGGCTGGCGGCGATCCGTGACGCCCTGCCGGAATTGCCGGATGCCCGCCAGCAGCGGTTCATCGACGAATACGGCTTGACGGCTTACGATGCCGAACGTTTGACGGCCGACTGCGACCTGGGAGACTATTTCGAAGCCTGCCTGGCCCACGCGCCCCAGGTCAAACTGGCGGCCAACTGGATTCTGGGGGATCTCATGGCCTGGCTGAACGCGGAAAACCTTTCCATTACCGAATCGTCTGTTTCCCCCGAGTACCTCGGGCAACTGCTGGCCCTGATTGACGGGGGGCGGATCAGCGGTAAGATTGCCAAAACCGTTTTCGAAGAAATGGTCAAGACCGGTCAGGACCCCAAGGCCATCGTCGAGGCCAAGGGGTTGGAGCAGGTATCCGACGCCGGCGAACTTGAAGCCTTGGTGGCCAGGGTGCTGGCGGCCGCTCCTGACGAGGTGGCGGCCTACCGCCAGGGCAAGAAGAAATTGATGGGGTTTTTCGTGGGGCAGGTCATGCGGGAAACCCGGGGCCAGGCCAATCCCAAGCTGGTTAACGAAATCTTGAAACGGGAACTTCAATGAAAAACCCGGGCGATTGCGCTGCAATCACCCGGGCTACGGCAGGAAAAGATTGTATGTTGTCAGATTGTGTTGGTAAACGCAGGCTTAGCGCTTACCGGTTTTTTACGGGTGTTGAATAGCTTAGAAGCTCAGGCTCAGCTTCACACCATATTCGTAGGCGTCTTCTTCGTTGTCTTGACCCAATGCCGCCGCAGCAGAGGGAACTAGCGCATCGCCCGCGAACAGGTAGGCGCCGATCAACTGCAGGTTCAGGCCTTCCACCAGCTGGTAGGAAACCACCAGGTCGACTTCGGTGCCCAGTTCGTCGTCATTGAGCACATTGTCTTCAGCCAGCCGAGCATACCAGACCGAGGGGTTGATGGTCAGTTTTTCCATGGGGCTGAATTTCACCCCACCACCGACGTACCACAGGTTGGTGACCACGTCGTAGGTGCCGCTGGGGCTGGGGTTTTTGCCCCACAGGGAGCCGTCGGACAGAAGTTCGGACCAGACGTGGGAGCCGTTGGGATTGTAGAAGGCGTCATAATCGCCGGACACAGCCGGATCGCTGTCGTTGCCGCTGGCGTAAGCACCTTCGGCATAAAGGTCGAATCCGCCCAGCATCACGTTTCCACCAAGGGCCAACAGGTAGCCGCCAAAGTCGACATCGCGGCCGGTGGTGTTGAATGTACCGGTCTGGCCGACGGCCGTGGCCCAGAGGCCCCACGCATCATAGGCCATGTTGAAATCGGCACCGTAGGTATAGATGTCCAGATCTTCGCCATCGACACCGGCGGGCAGGGTAAATCCATTGGCCGCTGCCACAGGCGCCCAAACATAGCTGGAATGAATCCAGTTCAAGCTGGGTTTGATGGAGATGTTTTCGCTGAACCAGATACCGGCCGACAGGGTGTAGGAATCGATATCTTCGTTTTCACGATTTCCTGAATCACCGGCAGCGGCTTCAAAGGCTTTCAGCCATGCTGCGGCCAGAACCAGATTGTCCAGAACCTTCCAGCGGGCGATGACACCGGAGGCGTCATTGGAGATGTAGTAATCGTTGAACAGGCTGTAGCCCTGGGTACCGACGGTCCAGTTTGTCGGGCCCACGTTGAAGTCAGCGTAAGTGTTCTTGACTTCGATGTTGATACCATCGGCGCCGACGTCGCCGTAGGAAGCGCCGTCACCCCAGGTGGCGTCCATTTCAAACTTGTTGACCAGTTTGAGATTGTCGTTGATCTTGGCCGTGTAGTAGAGACGGGTACGGGATTCGACGTTCTGCTGGGTGTCGTCCACGCCGCCCGGATCGTTGCGGTCAAGGCCGTCGTAATATTTCTGGGTCTGGAAACGGGCATCCCAGTAACCACCGAACTCATTTTCCAGCGCGGAGGCCGGAATCGCAAAAGCCACGACCATAAGGGCGGCCAGTGCCAAAATAGCATACTTCTTCATTAGAATTCCTCCTTAACGTGTCGCCGACGGTAACCAGCCGCCGGCCAAATAACCTAACCTAAAATAACCTAACCTAATGTGTTGCTTTTGATCAAACCTGACAACAGCTTGTCGATGACCTCCTTTCCGCCGTAAGTATTGCCGCTGCTGAATGCAGCGAATCGTGTTTTTTATACCAACCGAACCCGGGCAAGTCAAGGCTGAATTGGCTTTTGTCGTCACGAGACCCGGCTGTCGCGCCTACCTATGGGAGCATCGGCAAAAAGCTTGGATTCCAGTAAGGCAAATGTTATACAGCGTGGCATTTGCTAAGAATATTTCGACAACGAGGCGGTATGGTTATACAGCAACAACAGTGAAACTTCGTAGGAGCGTATCATGACGATGTTTTTTCGCGGGTTTCTTTTTCGTTGGGGGTGCGGCGTATTGGTGGCGGTGGCTTTATGGGGGCTGACTCCCGGCCGGAGTGCGGCTGAGGTGCGTCGGGTGCTCATTATCCCGTTTAGCATTCATGCCGATAAGGATTTGTCGTTTTTACGTAAGGGGATTACAGCCATGCTGTCCTCCCGCCTGACAGACATCGGCAAGGTGATCGTGATGGATCAGGCGGCGGTGGCCGATAGCATCACGAACCTGCCGGACCCCGTGACCCGGGAGGCGGCTGCTGAGGTGGGCCGCAAAGCCGGAGCCGACTTCGTGGCTTTCGGCAGTCTGACGGTTTTCGGCGACAACATCAGCACGGATGCCCGTTTTGTCGAAGCGCCTACCAATACCATTCTAGTGACCTTTAGCGGTACCGGCCAAAGCCAGGGAGACGTGATTGGTCATATCAACGATTTTAGCGCGGAAGTGAACGCCCGGGTTTTTGGCCGACAGCCGCAGACGACAATCGTTGTGCCACCCGCCGATCCGGCACCCGTCGATCCGGACCAGGCCAATCCTGAAAAGAGAATTTGGGGCGGTGACGGCGGCATGCGGATCCAGGCCACGAACCCGGATACGGATTATACGGGAGCCAAACTTTGGCGCAGCCGGCGCTTTAATTATGAAGTGAAGGGGCTCGCGATCGGGGATGTGGACGGTGATGGCGCGGTGGAAACGGTTTTCTCTGGTGACAACGGTGTTGCTATCTTTCGTTTTAAAGAGGGGCAATTTCTCAAAATTACAGATGTTGAGGCCGGTCCTGATTTTGTCGGCATCGGGTTGGATGTGGCCGACATCAATGCCAATGGCAAGGCGGAGATCTTCCTGATCGGACGGACCGAAAAATACTGGCCTAAAACCATCGTGCTGGAATGGGACGGGACGCAATTTCAGCAAATCCAGGTCATCACGGACTGGTTTTTTCGCGTCCATCACGATCCTCAGACCGGCCGCTTGGCATTGTTTGGCCAAAAAGGCTCCATGCGGCAGGTTGGCCAGCGAGACACAATCAATCCGGTGGTGAAAGGGCCTTTATACCGGATGGCCTGGATCAACGGGGCCTACGAATCCCAACAAACCTACCCTCTGCCTGACCAGGGATCGGTGTTCGGTTTTGCTTACGGGGACCTCACGGGCGATGGGGTCGAGGATTGGGTGACCTACACCGACAGTGATTTGCTGCGTCTTTCCACAAGCGGAGGCCGTGAGGAATGGACCAGTTCGGAACCCTATGGCGGCAGTTACACCTTTCTGATGTCCAGCGGGGTGTTTCGCCAGCGTGAGAGCGTCAACAAGTTGGACCCCGATCCGCTGCCCATGTCTGTTTTTTATGTGCCCCAACGGGTTCTGTTGACAGATTTCGATAAAGACGGACAGAACGAGGTGCTGGTGGTTCAAAATTACGATTTCACCCAGGGGCTCATGCAGCGGTCGCGGTCTTTCCGTGACGGCCGTTTTGAATGCCTGGCATGGGACAATGTGGGACTGCGCGCCCTGTGGCGGACTCGGAAATTTTCAGGCTACATCAGTGACTACAATCTTGGTGATTTCGATAACGATGGCAAAGACGAACTGGTTTTTGCCGTGGTGAAAAAAGTCGGCGATCCGATCACCGGGGAGTCCAAGAGCTATCTTGTCTCATGGGACCCTTACCAGCAAGGAGATGTGGCACCAGCCGACTGACGGGTGACCCTAATTCGATAAGGCCTAAACAGCCCATTCGTTGCTCTGCCGAATGGGCTGTTTGGCATTTTAAGGTTTAACCCTGGCGTCCAAAAGCTTTTTCGAGGTCGTTTTGAGTCCAGCGGATCCAGGTGGGGCGGCCGTGGGGGCAGTGGGAAGGGTTGTCGCATTCATCCATCTGCTGCAGCAGGCGGCGGATCTGGCGGTCGTCCAGGGTCTGGCGAGCGCGAATGGCACCGTGGCAGGCCATGATCTTGACGCTGTCGTCCAAAACAGCATCTGGCTCGGCCGCGCCGCCCGGGGCCAGGGCTGTTTCCAGGATTTCGCGGATCACCGGGCCGAGTTCCCCCTCCAGCAGCATCAGCGGAGCCGCCTTGATGGCAAAAGTGGTGCCCCCGAAAGGCTCGATCTCGAGGCCCAGGTGTGCCAGCACGGGCAGCAGGTCTTGCAATAGGGCCGCTTCCCGGTGGCTCAGCTCGATGGTTTCCGGAATAAGAAGTTTCTGGGCGGCGGCATTGGTGCTGCCGCGGCGGCGGTGCAACTGCTCGTAGTAAACGCGCTCATGGGCCGCATGCTGGTCGATGATGATCAGCCCCTCCTCGGATTCGCATAGCAGATAGGTGCGCCGGAACTGGCCGATCACGTTCAGGCGGGCAAACCGCCCCTGTTGCCACAAGTTCGTCTGGCGGGGGAGTTCCCTTGCGGGATCCGGTTCGGCCGGTGGCCGGGTCAGGGGTTTTTGTGCGGGGGATGAAATCTTGTCATCGAAGGGCGATCGCTGATAGTGGCGGATGCTTTCCCCAATGCCCGATGGCAGCGGCGTTCGTGGTTGGGGACTCCCGCCCATGCCAGGGCGCTGCCGGCGATCGGCCTGATTCAGGGCCGCGGCGACGGCCCCTGCTACGACGCCGTGGACCTCCCGCTGACGGGCAAACCGCACTTCATGTTTGGTGGGGTGCACATTGACGTCCACCTGTTCGGCCGGCACGCGGACGTGGCAGACCGCCACCGGAAACTGTCCTTTCATCAAGCGTTGGCGATAGCCCTGCATGACCGCATGCAGGAGGGTCCGGGCCTTCACGTGGCGGCCGTTGACGAAGAGGTGGACCCCCCGTGAGGTGCTGCGGTTGACCCTTGGCGAAGCCACCCAGCCGGTGACGGCGGCGGCCTCGTTTTCCAGGGACAGAGGGAACAGGTCGTTTTGCAGGTTGCGCCCCAGCACGTCGGCCACCCGGTCCCCACTGTCGCTGACGGCCGGCCAGCGCCGGGTGGCTTTGCCGTTGTGGATCAGGCGAAAATCGATTTCCGGGTGCCCTAATGCAAGACCAGCCAGGCAGTCCCCGATGTGCCCCATTTCCGTTTGGACGGTTTTGAGAAATTTACGTCGGGCGGGGGTGTTGAAGAACAGGTCTTTGACCGTCACCATGGTGCCGGGCGGCGCCCCGGTCTCGCTGACGTTCTGAATGCGGCCCCCTTCCACCCGGACCTCGGTTCCGGCGGACAGGTCGGCGGGGCGCGACACCAGGGTCAGCCGCGACACCGAGGCAATGCTGGGCAGCGCTTCCCCCCGGAACCCCAGGGTGCGGATGGCAAACAGGTCCTCATCGCTGGCGAGTTTGCTGGTGGCGTAGCGTTCCAGGGCCAGCAGGGTATCGTCGGGATCCATGCCGGCGCCGTCGTCCGCCACGCGGATCAGCCGTCGGCCCCCGGCCTCGATTTCCACCACGATCCGCCGCCCTCCGGCGTCGATGGCATTTTCCACCAGCTCCTTCACCACAGCCGCCGGGCGTTCCACCACCTCACCGGCGGCGATTTTGTTGGAGAGAATGTCGGGGAGGATGCGAATGCGGGGCATTGATTTCGGCCTATTTACGATACGATCGAATTCGGACAATTTCGAAAAACGTTCGAGATCAAGACATGCAAATCCCGAGGAGTGAGGCGTACTTGAACTACGCAGCAACGGCGAGGGATGCAGCATAACGCGGATATCGGGCGTTTTGCGAAGACCGTCACAGCTCTTCTTTAACGAACTTGATAAGAAATTCGACTTCGTTCGGTGACAGGTTGAATTTGACCGCGGCTTGCTCCACCAAACGGTTGTTGCTGGCCGCGGTTCCGACCTGCCGTTCCTCGGATATCCACTTAACGGCTTTGCGAATGTTTTCGCCCTGGGGCTGGATGCTGCTCATGCGAATCTCCTCTTATAACTCCGGCCTCTGCTGGTGAAAGGCCGTATTCTGTTCGAAATGATAGGCCGCCTGGAGCAGCCGGTCTTCACTGAAGTGGGGCCCCATGATCTGGAGGCCGATGGGCAGGCCATCGGACGACAGTCCGCAGGGCACCGAAATGCCGGGGATGCCGGCCAGGTTGGCCGAAAGGGTGAAAACGTCGGACATGTACATGGTCAGGGGGTCGTCCGTGTTTTCCCCGATCTTGAAGGCCGGTGTCGGTGCGACCGGCGACAGCAGGACATCGCAGGTTTCATAGGCCCACCGGAAGTCCTGCATGATCAGGCTCCGGATCTGAGAGGCTTTGCCATAGTAAGCATCGTAATAGCCGGCCGAAAGGGCATAGGTGCCCAGGATGATGCGGCGCTGGACTTCCGCCCCGAAGCCGTTGGTTCGCGACCGCCGGAACATGTCCAGCATGTCCTCGTGATCCCTGCTGCGCACGCCGTAGCGCACGCCATCGTAGCGGGCCAGGTTGGAGCTGGCCTCACAGGGCGCGATGATGTAGTAGGCGGCCACCGCATATTCGGTATGCGGCAGCGACACCTCCACGGTTTCGGCGCCCAGGGCGCGGACCGTTTCGATGGCCGCGGCCATGGCGGTTCGAACATCCGGATCCAGCCCCTCGGCCCGGTGGTATTCCAGCGGAAGGCCCACCCGCAGGCCCTTGAATCCGTCACCGGTCAATTTGGTGTAGTCCGGCACCGGCCGGGGGACGGAGGTGGAATCCCGTTCATCGTGGCCGCTGATGGCATTCATGATCAGGGCGCAGTCTTTGACGGATTTGCCCATGGGGCCGATCTGGTCGAGGGATGAGGCAAAGGCCACCAGACCGTAGCGTGAAACACGCCCGTAGGTGGGTTTCAGTCCCACCACGCCGCAATGGCTGGCCGGCTGCCGAATGGAACCGCCGGTATCGGACCCCAGGGCTCCCAGGCACATGTCGGCGGCCACCGCCGCGCCCGATCCGCCGCTGGACCCTCCCGGGATGTGGTCCTGATTCCAGGGATTACGCGTCACCTGGTAGGCCGAATTCTCGGTGGAGGATCCCATGGCGAATTCGTCCATGTTGAGTTTCCCCAAAATCACGGCTCCGGCTGTCTGCAGCTTGTCCATGACGGTGGCGTTATAGGGCGGGATGAAGTTTTCGAGTAGTCGCGAACCGCAGGTGGTGCGGAGGCCTTGGGTGCAGATGACATCCTTGATGCCCAGCGGGATGCCGGTCAGCGGCGTCCCCTCATCCTTGGCGATGCGTCGGTCGGCATGGGCCGCCTGCGCGAGGGCACCCTCGGCGTCCAGGGTGAGATAGGCCCCGATCCGGGGGTCCACGGCGGCGATGCGGTCGAGCACGGCCTGGGTCAGCGTCACGGAACTAAGTTCCCTCCGGGCCAGCTGCCGGGACGCTTCTTCGATGGTGAGTTCATGCAGTTTCATCGCGTTTGACTTTCGGGATCGATTTCCATGTGTTGACCTGCCGCATTACCCGTTCAGCAGACCTAAAGGCCGTTGATGCACGTCACCTAACTGATGATTTTGGGCACGATAAAGCTTTCTTTGTCCCGCTCCGGTGCGTTGGCCAGCGCGGCTTCGTGGTCCAGATGGGGGCGTCGTTTATCCGCCCGCAGCGGGGTGGCCTGGGAGACGGCATGGGCTGTGGGGGCAATGCCGTCGGTGTCCACACGGTTCAGGGTTTCCATATAATCCAGGATGCCACCCAGCTGTTCCGCCATGGTGTCCAGCACCGTGTCTGCCAGATCCAGGCGGGCCAGGCGGGCGACATGTTGCACTTCTTCTCGGGTGATTTTCATGGGTTGTGTTCCTTTGTTTCGGCAAATGGCAGCGTGTATCGACGGTGACGGTTTGATTCTTTCCGGTCCTTATCGCGAAACCAGGATCGGCTTCAAGCCCTTTGATTCCAGGGCGTGTATGGTTTTGGCGGCTTGTTCACGGTCGCTGAACCGGCCGACCTGAATGCGGTACCAACGGCCTTTGCCGGGGATGGTCACGCTGGTTCGGTGCGCACTATAGCCCTCTTTGCGCAGCCGCGCCACCATTTCATCGGCGGTCTTGGCATCCTGCAGCGAAGCCACTTGAAGGGTCAACGCTCCGGCTGACGTGGGTGATGCTGTGCGGGGGGGCGGTGATGGCGTCGGGGCCGGCTTGTGGACCGCGGCTTTCTTTTTCGGCTGCAAGCCGGACATGCGTCTTTTGACCGGAACGCCGGATGGCGCCGGGGGGGCCTGAGCTTCGGCCGGGGCAGGTGCCGTCGGCGCGATGGTGGGTTGGGGTGGCGTGCGGGTCAGGTTGGGATCGATGGCTGGATCGTCGCTGGGCTGCTTCAAGTCTTCGTAAAAATCCATATTCGATTTGTTTTCGACGGCGGCGGAGTAGGCCTCCAGCTGCCGGGCCTGCTGGTGTTGAACCTGCTCACGCAGGGCGTGCAGATCCTGGCCGAGCTTTTCCATGTCGAATTTGACCGGCGCGGTGCCTCGGCCCACCAGAACACCCACAAAAAAGGTCCAGGCGCAGGCTGTCAAGGCCAGCGCAATGCTGCCGTATACCCCCCGGCGGGAGAGCTGCCAGACGGGTTTACGTTTCGTGGTGGTTTTGGTCTTTGCCATGGTGCATGCCGGGTCGGGTGGCCGGAACGACGGAAGCTGTTGCTGGCGGTGTCCTGTCGCCGGTGGTTACATATGGTCCGGGGCGGAAACACCCAACAAGGCCAATCCATTGCGGATGACTTTCTGGACGGCGGTTACCAAGTATAAGCGGCCTTTGGTCGTGATCGGGTCGTCGGTCAATACCCGTTGCCGGTTATAGTAGGAATGGAAAGCCCCTGCAAGGGTCATCAGATAAAAGGTCACCCGGTGCGGCTCCATAAAGCGGGCACTGGTCTGAATGATATCGGGGTAACGATTCAGCTGTTTGATCAATTGGACATCTTCCGGGTCGGTCAGCACGGCCAAGGCCTGCGGGTCCAACGGCGCGTCTACAGGTAGGTCGATTTCAGCCTTGCGACAGATGCTGGCAATCCGAGCATGCACATACTGGACATAGTAGACGGGGTTGTCATTGGATTTCTGTTTGGCCAATTCGAGATCGAAGTCCAGGGGGCTGTCGTAGTGGCGCGTGAGAAACAGAAAACGGGCGGCATCGCTGCCCACTTCGTTGACGACGTCCTGCAGGGTGACGAATTCACCTGCCCGGGTGGACATGGCCACCGGCGCCCCGCCCCGTAAAAGATTGACCAGCTGCACCAGGATAACCTGGAAATTTTCCGGATTCACGCCGGAGGCGGCCACCGCGGCTTTCATGCGCGGAATGTATCCGTGGTGATCGGCCCCCCAGACATCGATCACCCGGTCAAACCCGCGTTCGAATTTTTCCTGGTGGTAGGCGATGTCCGAGGCAAAATAGGTCGTGATACCGTTGTTGCGCACCACCACCCGGTCTTTTTCATCCCCGAAGTCGGTGGATTTAAACCAGAGGGCGCCGTCTTTTTCGTAGACTTGTTTTTTTTCACGCAGGGTTGCTATAGAGGCGTCGACCCGGCCGGAATCATAGAGGCTTTGTTCGCTGAACCACTGGTCGAAGGAGACCCCGAAGTCCAAAAGGTCCTGCCGGATGCCTTCGATGATCAGGCCGGCCGCATAGCGCGCACAGGTGGTGACGGCCTCATCTTCGCTCTGGGAGAGCAGCCGGTCGCCCTGCTGATCCTTCAGGGCACGGGCCATCTCGATAATGTAGTCGCCCTGGTAGCAGGTTTCCGGAAAGTCAATACTTTCACCGAACAACGCGCTGTAGCGCAGCAGGACGGACAAGCCCAGGGTGCGAATCTGGCGGCCCGAGTCGTTGATATAGTATTCGCGCTGCACGTCGTAGCCGCTGAAGGCCAGAATGCGGGCCACGCTGTCACCCACCGCTGCGCCGCGCCCGTGACCGACATGCAGCGGGCCGGTGGGGTTGGAACTGACGAACTCCACCTGGATTTTCCGGCCTTTTCCGAAAGCAGAGGCGCCGTAGCGGTCGTTGGCGGCATGGATGGTGGTCAGCACTGGTCCCCAGGCGTCGGGCGCAATAAAAAAGTTGATAAACCCCGGGCCCGCGATGTCGGTCTGCTGGATCCAGGCCGCCGCCTCCTCCAGGTAGGGTTGCAAGATTTCGGCTACCTTGCGGGGCGGCATTTTCTGGACCTTGGCCATGATCATGGCCAGGTTGGTGGAAAAGTCACCGTGGGTTTCGATTTTCGGTTCTTCGATTTCGACGTCGGGGAAATCGTCGGAGGGAAGATGGCCTTCGGCATGCGCCCGTTGGGCGGCCTCCCGGACAATCTGTTTGAGGTTGCTTTTTATCATCGGCTTACAGGGTCTCCCGCGAATACAAACGGCGGACGCAACGCAAGGGATGTCCGCCGGTGGTGATATGGGTTGCGGCGGCGCACGGCTGCAGCCTGAAAGCCCTGCCACGCGTCCGGTGCAACGGAAATGGTATCCTATCGCATAATTGCCGCGGCTTTTCAAGAAGCGGTTTCAGCATCGGAAGCCGCGGTTTGTTCCCTAAAACCGATTGACAAGCCGATAGGGTTCCCATAGATAGTGGCCAACAAGGTGCTGTGCGCTTAATAGGAAATCCCGTGTAATTCGGGAGCGGTCCCGCCGCTGTAACCGGGGACGAAACCTGACACATCCACTGCGGGGAAGACGCCTGCGGGAAGGGTCGGGAGGTAGGAAGATCCGGGAGCCAGAAGACCTGCCTTGACGATCGGGTTCTGCCTTTGCGGAGCGGCAACGACAGCGGCAACCGATAAAAACACGACATACAGGGCCAAGTAAGCTGGGTGCAGCCCTTCAAGCCGATTCGCTTGAAGGGCTTTTGTTTTTTTAAGGTCATCCTAAACCGGCACTGAATCGGTCCATGATCGCTGTGGCTGCTGAAACGGTTTCTGAGAGGCGGGCCATTTTTACTTACCTTTCAGCAGACGAGGAGATGGTGATGATGAAAGTAAGCAGATTCTGGTTTGGCGCAGCGGTATTGACCATAATTGTTTTTGCTGCCGTGGCACTGGCAAGCGGGCACGGGGATGCGCGCCCAATGAAAAAGGCGATTTTGCTGGTGGCTTTTGGATCCAGTGAAGCCTCGGCCCAGGTGTCGTTTGCGAATATCGATAAAAAGGTCAAAGAAGCCTATCCCGGCATTCCGGTCCGCTGGGCCTATACGTCCCACATCATTCGCGCAAAACTCGCCAAACAGGGCCAGATGTTGGATTCCGCCGAAGTCGCTCTGGCCAAAATGCAGGACGAAAAGTTTACCCATGTGGCCGTGCAGAGTCTGCATACGATCGGTGGCGCTGAGTATCATGACCTGCGTCGGACGGTGGGAGCTTTTAAAATGATGGGAGGATTTGAGCGCATCATTCTGGGCTATCCTCTGATGTCCACACAGGACGACATGCAACGCACCGTGGCGGCCATTCTAAAAACGATCCCCAAAGAGCGCCAGACAAATGAGGCCGTTGTTTTAATGGGGCACGGCAGCCACCATCCGTCCAATGCATTTTACGCCGCCCTCATGTTCCAGTTGCAACTCGAGGATCCCAACATTTTTGTGGGTACGGTGGAAGGCTATCCGGGCGTGGACCTGATCCAGGAACTGTTGCTCAAGAAGAAGATCAAAAAGGCGTACCTGATGCCGTTTATGTCCGTGGCCGGCGATCATGCCAAGAACGACATGGCCGGTGTCGAGGACGATTCGTGGATGTCCATCCTGACCAAGGCCGGGATCGCATGTATTCCCGTTCTCAAGGGCACGGCCGAATACGATGAATTTGTCGACATCTGGGTCAGTCACATCGATGGATCGTTGCGCCATTTCTGAAAAAATGGCTGACCATTCGCCCGTCGGTGGGAGACGACCATCGGCGGGCGTTTAAAGAGAAAACGAACCGGGCCGATTTGTTAAAGAGCGCCAGATGGATCCCGGTTCAACAACGCAGAGAGCCAATGGAACGTTCCGGTGAAACCAGGGACATAGAGTCCCAAGAGCGTGATCGACCCATGTCGCGTGCCACACTTTCGGTGCCTTCGACATTTGGGACGATTGCCGGTCTGCTGTTTCTGCTGGCCGTTGCCGTGGTGGCCACAGCCGCTCTGGGGTATATCCGTCTGCCCTTCCCGGCCGTGCTGCAAATCATGGCCTCCCGCCTGTTCGACCAGCCGGGGTGGATCGCGCAGATCGACCCGGTCTGGACAGTGGTGGTGACGGAAGTGCGTCTGCCCCGGATTTTGACGTCCGCCCTGGTGGGCGGCGGACTGGCCCTGGCCGGGGTGGTCTTTCAGGGCATCCTTCTGAACCCACTGGCGGATCCCTATACCCTGGGCGTATCGGCCGGGGCCGCCTTCGGGGCCTCGATCGCGCTGCTTTTGAATATCGGGTTGCTGGGGGTCTATTCGGTGCCGCTGTTCGCCTTCGTGGGGGCGGCCGGAACATTGCTGCTGGTGGTGTTTCTGGCATCGGGCAGCGGGGGGCTGTCGTCCACCAACCTGGTCCTTTCCGGCATCATCGTGGCGGCCATCCTGTCGGCCGGCATCAGTTTCCTGAAATACGTGGCCGACGAACAGGTGGGGGTCATCATTTTCTGGCTGATGGGCAGCTTTGCCTCCCGCACCTGGCTCGACGTGGCCATGGTGGGGACGGCCGTGTTCGGTAGCCTGGCAGTGTTCATGGTGTATGCCCGGGATCTGAATCTGATGGCGTTGGGCGAACGTTCGGCCGCGTCCCTGGGGGTTGATTTCCAGCGCGTGACGCTCGTTTTGTTGATCACGGCGTCGCTGGTTTCGGCGGTCTGCGTGGCCGTGTCCGGGATCATCGGTTTCGTGGGCCTGCTGGTACCGCACATGATGCGCATGCTGGCCGGACCGGACAACCGCCGGTTGCTGCCGGTATCCATGCTGGCCGGGGCGATTCTGCTGCTGGGGGCCGATACTCTGACCAGGGCCGTGCTGCCCCAGGAGATCCCGATAGGGGTGTTGACCGCGTTGGTGGGCGGACCGTTTTTTTGTTATGTGTTCCGCCGCCGCCAGTTGGGGAAGGCCTGATGAACGATACCAACGACCTGTTTCGGATAACCGATCTCCGTTTCCGGTATCCGGACCGGGATATCATCCGGGGGTTGTCGTTGACCCTTGCGGGGGGGCGTTTCTACGGGCTGCTGGGACCCAACGGATGCGGCAAGACAACCCTGCTGGATCTGTTGATGCGCCTGCAGCGGCCTGACGGCGGACAGATTCATTTTCGCGGGCGCGACCTGAAGGCGTATCGCCGTTCGGAGCTGGCGCGGGCCATGGCGCTGGTGCCCCAGAATTTTTACATCAATTTCCCGTTCACGGTCCGGCAGGTGGTCATGATGGGCCGCTATCCCCATCTGCCTCGGTTTGCCGCCCCCGGGCCGGACGACCGAGCCCGGGTGGATGCGGTGCTGGAAACGGCGGATATTGCGGCCCTGGCCGACAAACAGGTGACGGCCCTCAGCGGCGGAGAGCGCCAGCGTGTGATCATTGCCAGGGCCCTGGTGCAGGATACGGACGTCATATTGCTGGATGAAGCCACCTCGAACCTGGACATCCGGCATGCCCTCCACTTGCTCAATCTGTTTCGGGAGCAGGTGGACCGCCAGCAGCGAACCTTGATAGCTGTTTTTCAGGATATCAACCTGGCGGCCATGTACTGTGATGCGCTTTTGTTTATGCAAAATGGCCAGGTGGCGGTCCATGGCGCGACGACGCAGGTGCTGACCCCGGAAACGCTGCATGGTATCTACGGTGTGCGTGCCCGGGTGATGTATCCGGCGGAATCGAACGCGCCCCAAGTGGTGTTTCGAAGATGATCTTTTCCCGACATACGCCCTGTCTGAAGGATGTGCTCCGAACCGTTTTACTGGTGATGGTGCTGACGGGTGCGTGGGCAGCGCACGGCGGGGCGGTGGCACGCTCCGAGATCGTTACGGACGCCGCCGGCCGCTCGATTTCTGTGGTGCGGCCCTTTCAGCGGGTGATCTCGCTCTATGGTGCGCACACGGAAAATCTTTTCAAGCTGGGGGCCGAAGAAGCCTTGATCGGGGTTGGACGGAACGAGGCCTATCCCCCGCGGGCAAGGTCAAAGCAGATATTTTCCTATCATGACGGTCCCGAGCGCTTTCTGGCGGCGGCGCCGGATCTGGTGCTGATCCGCCCCATGATCGATCGTGGCTACACGCCCCTGATCCAGCGCCTGGAGCAGAGCGGCATCACTGTGGTATCGCTGCAGCCCGGCACTATTGACGAGATGATGGCTTACTGGCGCATCCTGGGCCTATTGACCGGACAGGGCGCGCGCGCGGAAGCCATGATCGAGGCTTTTCAGCAGGCCGTGGCGGATTTTCAGGCGTTGGCGGCCTCTGTTCAGGTGCCGAAACGCGTCTATTTCGAGGCCATTCACAAGCGGATGAAAACCTTCACCCACGGGTCCATGCCGATTTTTGCGCTGGAAACCGCGGGCGGCATTAATGTGGCCGCCGATGCAGACCGGGTCCGTACGACCAATATTGCCTATTACGGTAAAGAACGCATTCTAAGCAGGGCCGGGGAAATCGATGTCTACCTCGCCCAGTATGGGGCCATGAACCAGCCGACCACGGCGCTGATCCGCAATGAACCGGGATTTGACGTTATCAAGGCGGTTAAAAACGGGCAGATTTTCATTATCGACGAAACCATCGTTGCACGTCCCACTTGGCGCCTGCTCGACGGTATCCATACGATCGGCAACCTGCTCTACCCGGAGCATTTCCGGGATCACGGCGCGCGAATTCTGCAAAAGGCTGACGGGGCGCTGAGCGCCACAGAAGCCGGCGCGCGCCCGAACCCAAATGAAGTGAAAGTTTCGCATGAACCATCAAATCGGTAAACTCTATGGCATTGGGGTGGGCCCCGGCGATCCCGACCTGCTGACGCTGAAGGCGGTCAAGGTATTGCAGCAGGTGTCGGTTGTTTTCACGGCGGCCTCGTCGAAAAATGACTACAGCCTGGCGCTTGAAATCGCTCGGCCGCATATTCCCAAGGATGCCAGGGTGCATCCGCTGGCATTTCCCATGACCCAGGATGTGGCGGCCAAACAGGAGGCCTGGGCGGCCAATGCCGCCATCGTGGCGGATATTTTAAAGCAGGGGCACGATGCGGCCTTTCTTACCCTGGGAGATTCCCTGACGTTTTCCACCTTCGGCTATCTTCTGCGGCAGATCAAGGATCGCTATCCACAGGTGGCAGTGGAAACGGTGCCGGGGATCACCTCCTACCAGGCCTCGGCCGCGGCGCTGAACATGCCCCTGGTGGAAGGTGAGGAATCGCTTCTGGTGCTGTCCGGTGCCCAGGGGGGGGACCGTCTGCGGGAGCAGCATCATAAGCCGGACAATGTGGTTTTCATGAAAGCTTACCGCAACGTGCCCAGCATTTGCGAAGCCCTGGATGAGGCCGGCATGCTGAGCCATGCGGCCGGGGTGGTGAGCTGCTCCCTGCCCGGGGAAGAGTTGATCCGGGATGTTAGCACGCTGTTGCGACGGGAGCCGAATTACTGGACCCTGATCATCGCCAAGAAATCCAATTCTAATGGCACGCAAGAAGGCTAAGCACCCGTATCGGGCGCTTGCGGTGTCGTTGGGCGTGACCCTGGCCATGCTGACCGTCGGTGTCTATGGCCTGGAGACGCTGTCGTGGTCCGCGGCGGGCGGGCGCCTTATTCGTCCCCTGCTGCGTCTGCTGGGGTTCATCCTGGTGGGCCTCATGGCTGGGCAGGTGATCGAAGCGCTGGGCTGGACGCGGGCCCTGGCGATTGCCGCGCGCCCGGTGTTCCGGTTCGGTCGTCTTGGCCACCGCTGCGGCGCCGCCTTCATGGCCGCCTTCATCTCGGGCGTGACTGCCAACGCCATGCTGGTGGAATTCTACCGGGAAGAGAAAATCACCCGCCAGCAGTTGTTTCTGACCAACTTCATCAACCAGTTCCCGGCCTTTTTCCTGCATTTGCCGACCACCTTTTTCATCGTCGTCCCACTGACCGGCCGGGCAGGACTGCTCTATTTTCTGTTGACATTCTCAGCGGCGCTGCTAAGGACTCTGCTGCTGCTGTGCTACGGCCATCTCCGGCTACCCCCGACAACAGCGGCGCCTTCAGCCCCAGCCGATATACGCACCTCCAAAATCGCTTCGTTCCGCGAAATTATGGCCGGCGTCCGCCGCAAGCTGCCGCGTCGCATGACCATGGTGGCGGTCTATGTGATTCCCATCTATGTGGCGGTATTTCTGGCCAACACCATGGGATGGTTTGCTTTCACGCAGGACGCGCTGGCGCATCTGGTGGTATCTTCTTTCATTCCGGTGGAAAGCCTTTCGATGGTGGTGCTGAGCTTCGTGGCAGAATTCACCTCCGGGTTTGCCGCTGCCGGGGCCCTCATGGATGCGGGTGTGTTGACCGTCAAACAGACCGTCCTGGCGCTTCTCATCGGCAACATTCTGGCGTTTCCCATCCGGGCGCTGCGTCACCAGCTGCCGCACTATATGGGCATTTTTCAGCCCAAAATGGGAACCCAGTTGCTGGTCATGGGCCAGGCGCTGCGGGTTGGCAGTTTGATAGCAATCGGCCTGGTTTATTTTATCGTGGGGTAATGGGCGACACCGTGGTCCCCCCGGTCTTGTCTTCCCAGTACGCCGACGGCATCTATTTCGTGTCCATCCAGAAATGGTAGATTCAGGTTCAGGCCAAGGCCGCAGCGAATTTTCCCGTTACACGGGACTTTCTGTCTGATCAAATCCTCCCTGTGGGTGGAAACCGCAGGCGTAGACCGGCTACGCCGAGGATTTCAAAAGAGCAAAAACGCCGGCCTGGGCCGATAGATGCCTTTTATGGACGGACACTATTTCTCTGTTGACGCCTGTGATGCTTTTCTATACGGTATGATCCAACTGCAGGGCGAACCCTGCCGATTGCGTTCGTCACAACCGACAATTTAAATTTTTTCTTTCGCCACGACATATGCGCCACGGAGGTGCCCTCCCCCATGAAGGCGGGCTGCTTGCGTGGCGTTTTTTATGGAATGGAGGAAGATATGGCAAAGTTGGCAGGCAGGGTTTTAGTCGCAGCACTGATGCTGGTTTTCGGGCTGGGAGGGACCGCCGGGGCGCATTTTGGTATGGTGATTCCCTCGGACAACATGGTGATGCAGGCGGATGACCGCACCATTGCGCTCAACCTGAGTTTTTCCCACCCCATGGAAATGGTCGGCATGCCGCTGGTCAAACCCAAAGCGTTTAACGTGCAGGCCAACGGCGAGGCCCAGGACCTCATTCCGGTGCTGCAACCGGCGCAGGTGATGGATCATCCCGCCTGGACGGCCGCCTACCCGATCAAGCGGCCCGGGGTCTACATGTTTGTCATGGAACCGCAGCCTTACTGGGAACCGGCTGAAGACTGCTACATCATCCACTACACCAAAACCGTGGTCACGGCATTCGGCGACGACGAGGGCTGGGATGCCGAGCTTGGACTCAAAACCGAGATCGTGCCCCTGGCCAAGCCCTACGGCTTGTATGCCGGCAATATTTTCCAGGGCGTCGTCAAGCTGGACGGCGAACCGGTGCCTTACGCCGAGGTGGAGGTCGAATATTACAACCAAGACCAGTCCGCCACGGCCCCGACGGACTATATGGTGACCCAGACGGTCAAGGCTGACCAGAATGGCGTGTTCAGCTATGCGGCCCCGAAGGCGGGGTGGTGGGGCTTTGCCGCCTTGAACACGGCCGACTACACCCTGAAAGCCGACGGCCAGGACAAGGACGTGGAGTTGGGCGCGGTGATTTGGGTGCGGTTTGAGGACTGGCAGGGCCGATAGATAGTGCCCATCCGTAAATGGCATCTTTCGGCCCCTGGCGGCGTTCTCGCTCGTTTTCAATACTCGAAATAGCTGAGCTATTCCTCCGGTTGACACCCACCGTTCGGAATAGATCAGACGGGAAGTCTCGCGGAGCGGGAAAATTCGCTCGGGCCTTGCCAGGAACCAAAATCTACCGTTTATGGACGCACACTAGATATTGGCCCGATGAAAGTCTGACGCGATACGGTCAGGTGCTGCCGGGCGGAAGAGGGGGATTATTTCCGCCCGGCTCACGTAAGGAGCGAAGATGCATATTTCCGAGGGGGTGCTGTCGGGCCCGGTTTTACTGACGGGGGGCGTCCTGACCGTGGCGGGAACGGCCATCGGTCTCAAAAAACTGGATTTCGAACGAATTGCCCGGGCCGGCATTTTGTCGTCGGCGTTTTTTGTGGCCTCCCTGATCCATGTTCCGGTCGGCCCCTCCAGCGTCCATCTTATCCTGAACGGTATTGTCGGGTTGATCTTGGGATGGGGTGCTTTTCCTGCGATCCTGGTGGCACTGTTTCTTCAGGGCATGCTGTTCCAGTTCGGTGGATTGACCACGCTGGGCGTCAACACGTTGATCATGGCCCTGCCGGCCGTGGTTTGCTACTATAGCTTCGGTCCGCTCGTACAGCAGGGCAACCGGATTGCGCTGCCGGCCGCCTTTGCCTGCGGTTTCATGGGGATTTTCCTGGGGGCGGTGGTGGCCGGTGCGGCGTTGATGTTCACGGAGGAGAATTTCCTGGAAGTCACCCTTCTCATGGTGTCCGCCCATCTTCCGGTGATGATCATCGAGGGGTTGATGACGGCGTTTTGCGTGGCTTTTTTTCGCAAGGTGCAGCCCGACATGCTGCCCCATTTTAAAGCTCCGAAAACGGATTTTTCCTGCAATGGGAGGTCGTAACGATCATGTGTCGAGTGGATTGTTGGGGGTGGCATCGTCGTTTTACGCTTATCGTCGTGGTGATGGTTCTGTTTGTTTTCCCGTTAGTTGTCAAGCAGGCCTTCGCCCACAAGGTGACGATTTTTGCCTGGGTCGAAGGCGATACCGTCCACACGGAAAGTAAATTCAGCGGCGGGCGCGTTGCCAAACAGGCCTCTATCGAAGTATATGACCGCACCGGAGCGCTCTTGCTGGAGGGGCGCACGGATGATGAGGGGCGTTTTGTTTTTAAGGCCCCCAAGCAGGAGGAATTGCGCATCGTGCTGGTCGCCGGCGCGGGCCATCGGAATGAGTGGGTGGTCAAAGCCGAAGAATTTGCGGGTCATGTGCGGCCGGTGGCAGATGATGATACGGTATTGTCCAAGCAGACCGAACCCGTGGGCGCTACCCCTTTGCCGGGGAGGATCGATATCTCCCGTGAGGATCTGCAGACCATGATCGAGGCGGCCCTGGAAAAGCAGCTGCAGCCGGTGCTGCGCCGCCTGTACCAGATGGATGAAGGCCCGCGGCTGGCCGATATCATTGGCGGCATCGGCTACATTTTGGGTCTGGTGGGCCTGGGTGCTTATATTCATTTCCGCCGGCGCTCGACCTCGGAGGATCCCCGTGCTCGCTGAACCCTTCGCCCATGGGCAATCATTCGTCCATGGCCTTGATCCCCGCGTGCGCATTGCGACAAGTACGGTTTTTTCGTGTCTGGTCGCGGTGGCCAATTCTTTCACCGTGCTTGTCATCGCCTGTATGATTTCCCTGGGGCTGGTGTTGCTGGCTCGCCTGGATCTTGCTGCGGTGGGCCGTCGGGTTTCGGTGGTTTTCGGGTTTTTGATCTTGCTCTGGCTCATTCTACCGCTAACCTATGAGGGGGAGCCCGTCGGCCAATGGGGGCCGCTGGTCTGGCATCGGCCGGGGGTGGCCCTGGCTGCCCGAATTTCCCTGAAATCGTTTGCCATTCTGGCTGCTTTCACAGCGCTCTTGGCCACGATGGCGGTCAGCACCATGGGCCACGCCCTGGATCGAATGGGCCTGCCCAGCAAGCTCATTCATCTGCTGCTGATGTGCTATCGTTATATTTTCGTTATCGAGCAGGAGTATCGCCGCTTGAACGCAGCCATGCGCATCCGGGCCTTTCGGCCCCGGACCAACCTGCACACCTATCGCAGCTATGCCTACCTGGTCGGCATGTTGTTTGTGCGTGCCGCCGCGCGCGCCGAACGGGTGCATCAGGCCATGCGATGTCGCGGGTTTCAGGGCCGCTTTCATACCATGGCCCAATTTCCCCGACAGGCCGGCAATCGCCTGTTTTTAGTTGCCACGACATCTGCTATGCTTGGCCTGGCCTGGCTGGAGTGGTTGCAATAACCGTTATGGCCTCGCCGGTGAAGGGAGAGACGGAATCATCGTGAACACAGGGACCATTCCGATCGTGCTCGTGGCATCGGGCACGGCAACCGCCGCATCCGAAACCTACCAGAAAATGGATACGGTGTTCCGCCGTCATTTTCCCGCCCATGAGATCTGTTGGGCCTATTCTTCCCGTGCGATTCGCAGCCGTGTCCGGGCACAGGGCGGTGGGGAGCTGAAAACACCGACGGCCGTTCTGGGCGATCTTGCCGCCCGTGGGTATCGACAGGCGGTGGTGCAGTCCCTGCATCTCATTTGCGGTACCGAGTTTCATCACATGGTGTGGTCGGCGGCCAGGAGTCCGCTGGCGGTCAACCTCGGTCTGCCGCTGCTTTCCCACCCGGAAGACTTTAGCGATGTCATGGACTGGATGGCGGCTTTGGTCCCGCAGGATGTCCGGGAGGCGCTGGTATGGGTTGGCCACGGCACGGCCCATCCGTCCTGGATGACCTATGACCTGCTTATCCGTCACATGCGCGACCGTTTCCAAGAGCGGGTTCTGTTGGGATTGATAAAAGAGGGTCCCGGACCCGGTCAGGTTGCCCAGATTCTAAAAATGGCGGACGTGCGTCGTGTCACCCTGCGTCCCTTAATGCTGGTGGCCGGCGCTCATTTCGGCCAGGACATCGCCCGGGAACGTTCGGGTTCCTGGAAAACCGAACTGGAAACAGCCGGGCTCGTGGTGGCACCCCGGGCCGAGGGTGTCGGTCTGGAGCCGGCCATCCAGGCGATATTTGTACGTCATATCCAGGCGGCCTTGGCGGCTAAACCACTGACTCTAACCTGAGAGAGGCGGCATTGACGGATACGCACCAACCATCTCCCCTTATCGCCATGCGGGGTGTTTGTTTTAATTATCCCGGCGGTCCTCCCATATTGAACGACCTGGACTTTGAGCTGTTTCGGGGTGAACGGGTGGGGCTGGTCGCGCCCAACGGCAGCGGCAAAACGACCCTTTTCCATATCCTCATGGGGTTGCTGAAACCGTGTGCCGGTGAGGTCCGTATTTTTGGACGGCCGGTTCACCGGGAGCAGGATTTTATCGAGGTCCGGCAGCGTATCGGCATGCTGTTTCAGGATGCGGATGATCAGCTTTTCAGCCCCACCGTGCTGGAAGATGTGGCGTTCGGTCCGCTGAATCTGGGAAAGTCCCGCGAGGAGGCGGCAACCATCGCCCGCCGAACCTTGGCCCGGCTGGGGCTGGAGGGGTTCGAGAATCGTGTCACCTTTCGCCTGTCCGGAGGGGAGAAACGCCTGGTTTCCCTGGCCACCGTCCTGGCCATGGAGCCCGAGGTCTTGTTGCTGGATGAGCCCACCACCGGCCTTGATGACAAGACCCGCCATACCCTGACCCATCTGATCGTTGCGTTCGATTTAACCTACGTGCTCATTTCCCACAACGTGCCGTTTCTGGCCGCGACTACTGACAAGACCTATTCCATGGAGGGGGGCCGCATCCTGCTGGATGAAACGGTTCATTTCCATGAGCATGTGCATGCCCATCGCCACGGCCAGGTGCCCCACCAGCACGAATAATGGTGGAAGTATGCCTTACGTTATGGTCTTTATCTCACTGTAATTACGCCATGTTTTTATGGCACTGCCAAAAAAAATGGCGTCTTAAAGCCTCTTGAAATCCATCGCGTGGCGTTGGCCAATTCGCCCTTTCCGTTTCTCACTTGATTTATACCGTCAATATCGTTGATATTACCTTGAAGGGTGATGCCTCGGCGGGATCGCCTTATGGTCATATGGCGGGTGGTATATTATTTGCAAAAGGCTTTCCGCTATTTGCAGTGGTGATCGATTCATCGATGCCCGCTCGCGGGCATTTTTTTACGGTCGACCAAATCAGCGTGTTGTTTTTCATAATGGGGAGGAGACGTATGACACAATCAATTTACAGCCTCTGTTTCATGTGCTCGGTACGGTGCCCGATCCGGGTCGAGGTCAAGGATGGGCAGGTGAAATGGATCGAGGGCAATCCGCACGTGGCCGGGATGGAGGGCAGTCTGTGTCCCAAGGGCGCCGCCGGTATTTCGATGCAATACGATTCCCAGCGTGTTCAAAGTCCGATGATCCGCGAGGGGGCGCGTGGTGAAGGTAAATGGCGCAAAGCGTCGTGGGACGAAGCCCTCGATTATGTGGCCGAAAAACTGAAAGGCGTCATCGACACCTATGGCGGTCACAGTGTGGTCCTGGGGGAACGCGCTAACTTGGCCACGCATATCAGCAAGACCTTTTTGAAAGCCATAGGGTCTCCTAACCATTTTACGCACGATGCCTTGTGCAAGGGCTCTGTGAACACGGCCTGCCGCAGCCTGTTCGGTTATACCGACGGCCAGATGGGCATGGACTATAAAAATGTGCGGCACATCGTCCTGTACGGCCGCAACATGTTCGAGTCTGTCTCGGTCAAGGAAATCAACAACCTGATGGCCGCCCTGGAAAAGGGCGCCAAGATGACCTATATCGATCCGCGTGTTACGGTCACGGCCACCAAGGCTCATCGCTACTGGATGATTCGACCGGGCACCGACCTGGCGCTTAACTATGCCCTGATGCACGTCATTCTCGATGAGCGTCTCTACGACAGCGCCTTTGTGGATCGCTGGGTGGAAGGCTTGGCCGAGCTCCAGGATTTCGTGCGGCCCTACACGCCGGAATGGGCCGAAAAAGAAACCGGTGTGGCTGCCGATGAAATCCGGGCCCTGGCGCGCGAGGTGAGCAAACATAAACCTTCGGTTATTTTTCACTACGGCTATCGCGGCGCACACCATGCCAATGAAATTTACCTGCGGCGCTCGATTTTGATCCTGAACTGCCTGATGGGCAGCCTGGAGACCCCGGGCGGGATGTTTTTTAAAAAAGGTCCGGGAGCGGCCGGTGGCAAACCGGCCCGCAAACTGACCGAGCAGGAATTGCCCAAAACGGATAAGACACGATTTGACAAAGCAGGAACGCCGGATTTCCCCCTTCCGGACACGGCTCACGGGGTAGGGCAGATGCTGGCTCCGGCCATTCTGAACGAGGATCCCTACCCGATCAAAGCCCTGATCATCAACCGGCTCGATCCGTTGAAATCCATCCCCGACACCAACCAGATGAAAGAAGCCCTGCAGAAGCTCGACCTGATCGTGGCGGTGGATGTCAATTACAGCGACCTGGCCTGGTATGCGGACGTCATTCTGCCCGAATCCACCTATCTGGAGCGCACCGATTGCGTGCAACAGGCCAACGGCCTCAAACCCCAGATGTTCCTGCGGCGCCAAGTGGTGGGGCCGCGTTACGACACCCGTGAATATTCGGTGATCATGCGGCAGCTCGCCGAGCGCATGGGGATCGAAAAATACTTCCCCTACACGAGCATGGATGAACTGGTCCAATGGCAGTTGGAGGGCACTGGGTTTTCCATGGCGGATTTCGAAGCCAAAGGCTTTGTGGCCTACGGTAAGCAGCAGATATTCTGGGATCGCAAGGATGACCTGAAATTGAAAACGCCCTCCGGCAAGATCGAGTTCCGTTCGTCGCTGCTGGAAGACGCCGGCTTTGAATCCTTCCCGGCCTACACTCCGGTGCCGGAAGGCCGCGACGATGTGTTTCGCCTGGTGGTGGGCCGGGTGGCCCTGCACACCCACGTGTCCACCCAGAACGTCCCCTATCTGAACGAACTGTTTTCGGAGAATGTGCTGTGGATCAACGCTGCCAAGGCCAAGGCCTTGGGCATCAGCAATGACGACCTGGTGGAGATTTCCTCCAAAGTCGGTTCCGGTACGATCAAAGCTTACGTGACCGATATGATCCATCCGGAAGCCGTCTTCATGGTGCATGGTTTCGGACATGAAGCCAAACTGGCGGCGCGCTGCTACAACAAGGGCGTATCGGACAGCGTGCTGCAGGAAAATATCACCGACCGCGTCGGCGGAAGCCCGGCGTTCCACGATACCTTTGTGACCGTGAAGGCGGCCTAACCGACATCGGATGAAGGACACCGGAGGAATTCAATGAGCAAATACTACCTCTTTCAAGATACCAAGAAGTGCATTGGCTGCAATACCTGTACGATCCAGTGCAAAAGCCAGAAACGGCTGCCAATCGGTCCAAAAATCAGCCAGATCATACAGGTTGGCCCTAAAATGGTCGGCGGACTGCCCCGGGCCACCTATGTCTTCATGCCGTGTTTCCATTGTGAAGATCCGTGGTGTGTGGCGGCCTGCCCCACCGGTGCCATGCAGAAGCGCGCCAAGGACGGCATCGTGTTTATCGATCACAACCTGTGCGTCGGATGCAAAGCCTGTATTACGGCCTGCCCTTGGGGAGCGCCCCAGTGGAATCCGGAAACCGGCAAGGCCGTGAAATGCGACTACTGCATGGACCGGGTGGACCAGGGACTCAAACCGGCCTGTGTGACGGTGTGCACCACCCATTGCCTGGAGTTCGGCGAGAACGTGGATGAAATCGTCAGCGTGCGCAAGCGACGGCATGCCGAAGCTGTGGCCGCCTTGGATATGAGCACCTCATAACCCTTTACGGGGAGTGACCGAGTGGTTGATATGACCGAAAAAACCTGTCCGGTAGCCCAGCTTATCCAGGATCTGGAGCAGGTGTTGGCCTCGGGCCGCTTGCACGATGCCAAAAACCACCGGCGTGGTGAGGAAATCCTGGCGTTGCTCAATGATGTGGCCTGGGGCCGGGCTGGCCGTGAACATCTGCCGGCCATCCGGCAGTTGGCCGAGGAAATGCGCCAGGAGGGCGCGGCGGATGCCGGCGCGGAAAGCGGCGGTCGCATCCTGACAGCGCTGGAAGACGCCGCGGAGGTGTTTCAGAGTCACATTGAAACCCACAACTGTGCCACTGGCGCGTGCGTCCGCCTGGCACCGGCACCCTGCCAGATGACGTGTCCGGCCGGGATCGACGTTCCGACCTACGTGTCGCTGATCGGCGAGGGCCGGGATGCCGAAGCCATCGAGGTCATTCGCAAGGACAATCCCTTTCCCTGGGTATGCGGCCTGGTCTGCACGCGTCCCTGCGAGTTCATGTGCGTGCGGGGCCGCATCGACAAGCCGGTCTCCATCAAATTCCTGAAAGCATTTGCCGCCGAACGGGCGCTGTCCTGGGGGCAGTATAAAAATCCGCCCAAAGCGCCCGACACGGGCCAGTCTGTTTGTGTCGTGGGCGCGGGGCCCGGCGGCATGAGTGCTGCCTACTATCTGGCGCTGAAAGGCTATCGGGTGCGCGTGATTGAAGCCCAGCCCAGTGCCGGCGGCATGATTTTACTCGGGATCCCCCGCTATCGCCTGCCGCGGGAAGTTATCGACCGGGAAGTTGCCATGCTGCAGGATTTGGGGGTGGAATTCTCCTTCAACACCCGTCTCGGACAGGATGTTACGCTGGAGGATCTCCAACGGGAAGGCTACGCGGCCTACCTCATGGCGATTGGTGCGCACAAAGCCTATGCGCTAGGGATTCCGGGCGAGGATAATTTCCCACAGGTCCTGGATGCCATCGGCTTTTTACGAGATGTCGCCTTGGGCAACCGTTCGGTGCCCGGGAAAAAAGTGGTTGTCATCGGTGGCGGCAACGTGGCCATCGACGCCGCGCGTACCTCTCTGCGCTTGGGCGCGGAATCGGTCATATTGGCCTATCGGCGGACACGGCATGAAATGCCGGCCGATGAGGAAGAAGTCGAACATGCCGAGGAAGAAGGCGTGGAAATGCGTTTTCTGACGATTCCCGAGGCTGTCGTCGGTCGGGATGGACGCCTTGAGGGACTGCAATGCCTGCGCGCCGAACTGGTGGCTCAGGCGGGCAGTGATCGCATGCGCCCTGTCCCGGTAAAAGGAAGCGACTTCGTCATCGAGGCCGATGCCATCATTCCTGCCATTGGTCAACAGGTGGATACGGCCTGCCTCGCACCGTTGGAGGGACTCAGCTGGACGCGACGCAGCACCATCGACACCAGCATGATCAGTATGGAGACATCGATCCCGGGCATTTTTGCAGTAGGTGATGCCGTAACCGGTCCGGCCACGGTGATTGAAGCCATTGGGGCCGGCAAGCGGGCAGCGGAAGGTATTGATCGATATCTTTCCGGTATTCCTCAGCCAAAAATGCCGCCCGTTCCTGTTCGGCGAGGCCGTATCGATTGCCACCCCCTGTCCGCCAATGAAAAAATGACAACCAAGCGGCCAGAGATGCCTTTACTTAACATTGATCGACGTCGTACAACCTTTCAGCAGGTGGAACTGGGCTATGCCGAACAGGATGTTCGGGGTGAAGCCGGTCGTTGCCTGCGCTGCGACATCTGCCTGCGCTGCGGCAAGTGTGTTGAAATCTGCCGCGATAAAATGGGCGTCAACGCGCTGGCCATGGGGTATTTTGACTTCGATCACCCGGTGGAAACCGACTTCCGGCTCACGGCCGAGCGCTGCATTCTGTGCGGGGCCTGTGCGGCCAACTGTCCCACCGGGGCCATGCAGATCGAAGATCGCAACGGTGAACGGGTGTTGTCCCTGTGCGGCACGGTTCTCAATCACGAGGCGTTGACGGCATGCGCCATGTGCGGAAAGCAGATGGAACCGTTCCGCTATCTGGAATATGTGCGCAATCGCACCAAAGGAATTGGCAAACTGATCGACAACCGACCGGTGTGCGATGCGTGTGGCCGCAAAACGGCAGCCAAGACGATGCAATCTGAATCTTAAGCATGCCAGCCAGAAAAGGAGAATCGGACCATGGTGTTTCGCAAAGGTCAGAAGGTGGAACTTTACCGCAAGTCCGAAGATGAAAGCTGGGAGTCTTACATGGATGAATTCATTGGACTGCACGGCATCGTAACCGATCCGGACACGGCTATCAACGACCCGGATGCTTTGGTAGAGATCAGCCTGGAAAGCAAAGGTACGCATCGTCTGCCCCAGGACTGCCTGCGGCCGCTGGACTGATGATGTCGCCTGCCGCCATGTAATAATCTTGTGAGGCCAAGAGGCATCCCTATTTGGATATTATCACCACGCACATTGGGCCTTCCGTTGTACAACCCTGTCATCACTATTATTACCGCTTTAAGGAGCGATTGCTGTGATCAACCTTACGATTGACGGCCATAACTTTCAGGCTGAAGACGGCCAGACGGTTCTGGAAGTCGCCCGGGCCAACGATATCCGTCTGCCGGCGCTATGCTACCATCCGGCTTTGAAGCCGTCCGGGGCCTGTCGGCTCTGTGCGGTTGAGGTGACGGGGAAAAGCGGTCGCTTGACGACGATGCTGTCTTGTGTGCTCCGCGTCAAAGAGGGGCTTGCGGTTCGCACCACGGGCGAGCTGGTAAAACGCGCCCGCCGGCAGGCCTTCGAACATCTGTTAACCATGGCCCCCCAGTCGGAATCGGTCCGCGAACTGGCCGCGACCTGGAATGTCGATCTGGGTCCGCGGCCGGATGGCTGCATTCGCTGCCGTCTCTGCGTCCGTGTCTGCGGTGAAATCGTGGGGCCGGGCGCCCTGGTGATGCACAAACGGGGCGGCCAAAATTATGTGGAACCGATCGAGGGCCGCTGCATCGGCTGCGGTACCTGTGTCAATATCTGCCCCACCGACGCTATCCGGATGGAAGACAAAGACAATGTGCGCACCATTTACATCCGGGACGACGTGATCGGCCGTCATCCCTTGGAGCGCTGCGAAGGCTGCGGGGCGCTGTTTGCCACCCAGCGGTTTCTCAACCATATTCACGACCGTGTGACGCCGCATCCCGATCTCAAGGAACATCACCGCTACTGCCCCACCTGCAGCAAACTTTTTTCCGACCGCATTAAATCTTTCCAGAACCGACGGTAGTCTCCTCGTAAAAGTAAAGGGGTGAGCAGATATTCTGCCCACCCCTACAAATACGGTCACAACGTGGCATAGATGGTTAAAGTGTAAGCGCCGCGCGATTTATCCGATATGTTAATCTATAGGTCGGCAGCGGTTTACTGTTTCAGGGCCAGTGAATAAATGCCCACCGGCTTGGCCGCCTTAAAAAAGCCGGCTTCTTTACCAGGCGTATAGATCGCTTTGAGGTAAATGCTGCTGTCAGGCGAAGGGTTCTTTAATACCAGACGCCCGGCCATTAAGCCAACACGCCAGCCGTTGTAATCCACATAACGACTGTCATCGGCGTAGCCTTGGTCGCCATCGGGTGAGCTTGAGATCACCAGACTGGCTTTGGCGGAAGGGGACATCTGGTTCAGGAAAAACACGGCCATTACATAATCGTCCTGTTTTCCCGGAACAACGGTCTTGGGATCAATAGCCCGTTCACCCATGTACTGGTAGAAAGCGGAAAAGCTTTTCGGCATATTGTCTTTGTTTAGGGCCGCTGCTTTAGCCGGCACGACAAAACAGACCGTTTCGGGCACAGTGTCGAAGAGGGGACGGAGACGGACCGATGCCACGACGGCCTGATCTTCCTGCATGGTGTAGCCTGTTTCGAAAGCAACGGCCGTCCGGCGGCCCAGGCCGTCTTGGAACTCCATGCGTCCTTCGGCGGAGCGGGCCGCTGTTGCCGAACCCGTGTTCACATACTGCCCCAGGCAGGCGGATTGTAATTTGAATCCAGGCTCAACCACGTTGTTGGTGCCTAAAGACTTCTTTACCGTGCTGTTTAACCGGACATTCGCTGGAACAGTGTATCCACCCAGCCGATTGCCGATGGCGCGCGTTACCATGGCCGCATCCGGTGGCATGGCCTCCAGAGAATCGGCAACCAATGCTTGTGATGAGGTACCACCCATCATCTGATTTGCCGTGCTGCATCCCATCATCATGCCCAGAACGATCAATAGGATTGTCATTTTACATATTCGTTTGGTGATCATCTTTAGTCCTCCCGTTGATCGGGTCGTTTTGTGTTTCATGGGGTGGATAACTGATTGGGCCACATCCGCGATTCGAAACGGTTGACTTTGGTGTTCGACGCGGGGGTATTACCAAGTTGGCCTGGCATGGGGCCGGCCGCATCGGCCAGATAACAAAGCAAGCCGGCGCTCAGCACACCGTCAGCAGGAAGACCACAAGCGGTCTGGTAGGCGCGGAGGGCCGTGACGGTCTTTTGGCCCATCTGGCCGTCAACTGGCCCCGGATCGTATCCCAAGGTTTTCAGGGATGCTTGTGCCAGCTGAATCCCGGGCGGGTTTTCGGTTGCGTCTAAAAGCGCAAGCAATTCCGGTGAGGGTTTCCCATCAACTATGATACCCTGCTGTTTCTGAAAACGCTGGATAGCCTGGCGTGTTTTGGCTCCCAATTGGCCATCGGCCACCCCCGGATCAAAGCCGCGCTGTGCAAGGGCGCTCTGGGTGCGTTTCAGTAGGGAATGGGTCGAGTAGGTGTTGGCCAGCCAGGAGGATTGCCCTTCCCGGAGGATTATGTTGAAGGATACTTCTGCCCCCTGGTTGTAGGCGAATTTCGCCGGAAGGATGGTATAGCACCAGCCGGCTTGGTTTTTTTCGGATTGTTGCAGGGCCTTTTTCCTACTGTCGACCGCTTCGCCCTGAACCAGTTCCATTTGCATCTCGGGCGGCTGCCGGTCCATCATGAAGGCGATGACCGTATAGGGTCTTGGTTGAGCGTCGGCCCGGCCGGCGCCTTCTTGCGGGATGGCATTTTTATTGGCTTTCAACAAGGCCTCTTGGAAGGAAAGGCCTTTGAAGCCAGCCGCCGGCACGCGGGCCGCCGGCACGAAAAACAGGGCGCTCCGGGGAGCAGGGGCATAGGCCGGGGTCAAATCCACGCTTGTTACGGCCAGCGTGTCGGCCTCTTGGAAGGTGGCCGCGAACCGTGTCATGATGACCCGGCTCAACCCATCCCGGTGAGAGATCAGGCCGTCCAGACGCCCCTCGCCGCTCTTGATGTCAAAATTGCGGATCATGACCCCGGCAAGGAAAAAATCCTTATCGGCAATTGCGCCATCAATGTTTTTTAGCGCTCGGGTCTGTTCGATCGCCTTTATGCTGGCCAAGTTGTCATGTTGGCGGCTCATCGCGAAGCCGATGGCTTTCGCAATTTTCTGGGGCCGGGAATCGGTGAGACCTGTCGCTGCGGTTGCTGTTGTGACATAAACAGCGGCCAGGCCAACGATGATTCCCATTGTGATGGTCAAGTTCTGCCATCTAAGTTTCATTGCAACCCTCCTGCATGGATATTTTTAGTTTATTGAAGTGGGCGGGGACGGGGATCTGCGATATGCTCCAGGTGTTGACGTTGCGTTCGGTATGGCCTGGCAGGGATTTGTTCTCTGATTTGGGTGATGCCATAGCTGATAGCGGCCTGAGCCGGTGGGGGAACGGGAACAAAGCCCACAGCAAAATCCTGGAAGGCGGCATCAACCGCTTGTTCTCCAGGATTATCATCATCGCTGAGGACATAGGATGTCGTTCCAGACCAGGCGCCTCCGGCCGCAGCCTGTCCAAGTACAGTCCACCCTGCGCCGCCCGTGGCATAACCGATGATAATGCCCCCTGCCGTTACCATGATAAATTCAAACGCTGCCGACAGTTCTTGCAACTCCTCTTCGGATAACTGCCGAGGCCCACCGGTGACAGGCGTTTCACCTACACTGGATAATTCAGACGGCGGAGCCGGAGACACAAACTCCATATCGATGGGGGTAAAGCCTGCCGGCACGATGCTGCCACCACTCGTGCTTGGGCCCATGTTCGATAAAGGATCCCCACCATCGCCGGGGCCACCGCCATACCCATAAGCTGGTAGCCCGGAAAGTGTCATCAGGAGGACAGTGGCCATTGACCCGTAAAGAAATCTACGCATAAACACTCCTTTCTGGTTAACTAAAACGTGAATAAAAATAGTTGTAAACCGTTATTCATCTTTTCCCGCGAATACACCGGCCCCTATCCGGATACATTCCAGAGAGGAGCCTTCTTGCGGAATGACTTCTGGTAAAACAGCCGCAAATCCCTTGCGGTTCAAGCGGGAAAGAGCCACCGGCGGGCTGTCGTTGCCGGCGGCGTCCACATGGGTCAGCAGCAACTCGGTATAGGGCGTGATGGCTTTGGACGCGAACACCAGCCAGCGGCTGTTGGGCGACCAGCTGTGCCAGGAGTTCATGCGCCCGGTGTTGCACCTCATCCGCCGGGCCTTGCCCCCTTCGGCCGGTATCAGGTAAAGAGCGCTGTCCGGCTGGAGGACCAGACCGGTGTCGCTCTGGTTGAAGGCAATCCATCGTCCGTCAGGTGAATAACGTGGGAAATAATTACTGCGTCCGTTCTGGCTGGCCCCCTCAAGCGGCATCGGCTTGCCGCCGTTGCCGTGATTAAAGGGCAGGGTATAGAGATCGAAGCGAATTCGGTAACGCCGGTTCAGATCCGCAATCGTTTCGCCCTTGGCTGGCGTCAGATACTTTTTATCCTGCATCAGGTCCACCAAGGCGGCATTCACAGGCGCACGGGCAAAAGCAACGGTCTGGCCATCCGGGCTCCACGCCGGACAGGTCTGAACGGCATCGGTTCGGTCAGCTCCTGGAAGGGCGGCAAACCGGCGTTCCCCACGATCGTAAACTGCAAGGTAGCCTTCAATAGGGAAAAAAAGCTGGGAAAACCAGATATCTGGCAGCATGGCAAACAGAGAGGTTTCCTTGACCGTGCTGACAAGGTAGCGTCCGCAGGGCGATACCTTCGTAAACAGCCCCATGCTGGATCGGCCGTCTTCCGGTCCAAAGGTGTTCCAGCTGATAAAATGGCCTTTATCAATCTGCATCCGGGGCGTCACCGGTGCCAGCAGATAACCGCCTTTGTCCCCGTTGCGATCCACGTCCATTCCAAAAACCTGTCCGTTCGGCGAAAAAGTGTGGCAGTGTGCGCAGGAACGGACGCCTGTCAGCACGGTTCGTGGAGGCTCGTACGCGGTAATATCGGCCAGTACCCAGGCGGATTGTTCCGGATGCTCACGTGCCGTCAGAAACGGCAACCGCGTCTGCTTGTAAAAAAGAACGCCGTCGAAGGGATCTGGTGAAATCGAAAAGGTGATTTGCGTGCGGTTTACCGGCTGCAAGCCCTTTGATCGGTTGACGCCGATTATGGTCAGCGTGGCGGCATTGTTCCCCATGTGTCGCAGCAGCCAATTCCAGGTGGTCTGCTCGGGCACCCAGCGGGGTTGGTCCGTGAAACAGCAGACGCGCTCCCCCCCGGCGGCTTCGATCACCACCAGCCAGGCATCCGAAAAAAGGAATGTATCGTTCCAGAAAAAATGCGGGGCGGCCATATTCGGCGGGAAAACAGCACCGTCGTCCGGGTGGCCGATGACGATTTCAGGTAAATATACGTCGGACGACATATGGGCTAACAGGTCGTCAGCACTTGTGCGAGCCGTTGCCGCATCCCACGTTTCAATAAGGTTGATATACTTCAGGGGGGTATTCTCAGGACGTGCTGAAACCGGCGCATCGATTAAAGCGGATAGCACTATGAGCAGGCCGAGCAGGGATGTGGTCCGCGTCACGATTGCAAGCATACAGGCTTCTGAGTCAGTTGGGTCGTGTTAGTAGGGCCCATTGCATAAAATATACTCATTTAATTAACATGTTTTAGTCTGAATAGAAATAAGCTCTTCTTTACAATCGCCATGCCATAAAATAAAAAATCTAATAATAGTAATATTCACAATGTGTTAGTATCGATAAAGTTTATTTTGAAGATCGCCAATGTAAATATTGTAAACAATTATTCCTAATTTTAAGTAATTACTTGTGTGTTGATCGGACAATTAGGAAAAAGAATGGTCATGGGTATCCCAAGGCTTGGGGAATATATTATGGCAGGAATGGAGATATGATAAAACAAAGGGGGCTATGGTGTGAACCATAGCCCCCTTCTTTGAATGGTAGGCACGATTGGATTTGAACCAACGACTTCTACCGTGTCAGGGTAGCGCTCTCCCCCTGAGCTACGTGCCTTTAAATTGTAAATGGGGCAATTAGCATCCTGTTGGATTTATGTCAAGCAAAATAGAGGGATACCCAACGATGGCGGTGGTCAGTGCTCGGGTTTGTCCTGCTGTTCCTGACTTAAAAGGGTGATGCCTAAAACGACGTAGTGCAAGCCGGAGACCGTTGTCAGGAGCGTGGTAAACCAGAAGAGAGGCTGCAGCAATGGTTGCACGGCCGCTATTTCAAACCGCAGCAGGACCAGAAACACGGTTGCCAGCTGTATGGCGGTGGTGCATTTGCTGATCATGCTGGGGCGAATGGTAAAGGCTACGTGAAAGAAACGCAATATGGCGATGCCCGTGATGATCAGGATGTCACGACTGATGACCACTACTGCCAGCCAGCTGGGGATAACCTGCTGCACGGCCAGGGCGATGAAGGCCGCGGTGAGGAGCAGTTTGTCGGCAATAGGGTCGAGATGGGCTCCCAGGACGGTTTTCTGATTGAACCAGCGCGCAAAGAGCCCATCCAGCCCGTCGCTGACGCCTGCTATGAAAAAAATCAACAAGGATAGCTGGTACTGGCCCTTGATCATAAAGATCACAAAAAGCGGTGTGATCAGAATGCGGAGCAGGGTCAGCAAGTTGGGGATGTTGATGATGACGCCGGGCGAACGGGTCACGGCGATTCCTGTTGCTGCACGGGTTCCGCAGGCGCCAGGTCGATGCGGAAGGCGTTGTCGGATTCCTGGTAAACCCGGGTGGTAAATCCGTCATGCTGCTCCCGCAGCAGGGCTTCGGCAAAGGCGCCGGCCGATCCGCGGTAGCTGACTGAAAGGGTCGTTTGATTCGGGAGGATCTCGCGGATTTGCACGGACTCGACACCCTCCATCTTATTCAAGTTGCTACGGAAGAGAACGAAACTGGAAAGGTTATCCGTTCCCATAACGCTCAGGGAGAGGCGCACCGCAGGCCGGGCGTCCGCCAGAACAATGCCGGCCGTGCGCAATTTGTCCTGAATCATGCGGCCGGAAACCTTCGCCTGGACCAAGATCCGGTAGTGATTGCCCTCATTCACTTCGTTGAGCATTTTATAATACTGGATGAATTTATCGGCCTGGTTATAGATAACGGTGTTGATATCCGAAAAGTGCTGCACGAGCAGTTCCTGGGGGAGCAATTCGGCCGTCATCTGTTCCACCGCGACACGCTTGCCGTTGGCAATGGCCTGTTCTTTGGCGGCGTTAAGGCCGCCTTTCTGAACCAGGCTGGTGCCGACCACCAGGTATGTTTTGGAGGCTGGCGGTGACGATTGGGCGGCCGCGTCGATAGCCCCGATAATGATAAGCGACAGGGTGAGGACGATGCCCCAGCACGTTATACGGCGTCTTGGATTCATGCGTACGAAACCTCCTGCTGTTTGATGAACGGGTGTCTTGCGTTTCAATGATGCATCGGCCATCGTTGGCCGGTATGACACGATCACGCGCGGCGCTGCAGTGTGAAATCGGCAAGATCATGCAGTATGCCGGTTGTCTCTGACGGCTTGAATTTCGAAAGGGCTTCTTTCGCAAGCCTTACGTGTTCCCGCGCCTTCTCGCGCGTGTAGGCCAGGCCGCCGTAATGCTGCAGCAACGCTTTCAGGGCTTCGAAGTCCTCGGTTGTAAATGACGGGTTGCGGATAATGCTGGCCATGCGTGCGTGATCCCGGCTGTCAGCAGCCTGGAGGGCGGCGATGACCGGCAGGGTGAGTTTGCCTTCCCGCAAATCCGCGCCGGCTTTTTTGCCCAGTTCTTGCGTGTCGGAAGTATAATCAATGAGATCGTCCGCCATTTGAAAGGCAAGGCCAAGATTAACGCCATAGGTCGACAGGGCCTCGATTCGATCCGGCGATGCGTCGGCCAGCAGGGCCGCCGACCGGCAGGCGCCTTCGAACAGGACGGCGGTCTTGCGCCAGATAACTTCCCGGTACTCGCTCTCGTTCAGGGATAGATCGCCTTTCCGGCTCAGCTGATGGATTTCGCCCTGGGACATGTTTTCGGTAATCCCCGCGACTACTTTGATGATGTCGATATTTCCGGTGCCGGCGGCAATGGTGAGGGCCCGGGCCAGAAGAAAATCACCCACCAGAATCGTTGTCGCATTGCCCCAGATGGAATGAGCCACCGGTCGGCCGCGACGCAGGTCCGCCTCATCGATTAAATCATCATGCAGCAGGGTGGCGGCGTGGAGGTATTCCAGGGATATTGAAAAGGTTTTATCATAGTCACCGCGGTAGTCGCACATGCGGGCGGCCAGAACAAGGAGCAGGGGGCGCAGCCGCTTGCCGCCGCTGAACAGAATGTGGCCGGCCACCTCTCGCACGAGATCCAGGTGGGGATTCAGATGATGCACAAGTTCCGCCTCGATCTCGACCAGTTCATCTTTGACCAGGCTCAGGATGCGGGTCTTCAGATCATTCATTCCGGTTCTCCCACCAGGTCGTATTCCAGGGTGTCGACAATCCGGGTTCGGACAAACTGCCCCACCGCCATGGGGGGCCCTGGCGTAATGGGGCGCACATACGTCAGACCATCCACTTCCGGGGCCTGGAACATGGTCCGCCCGATAAAAAGGCCGCTTTCGGGCGATTCTTCCAATAAAACATCAATATGGCGCCCCAGGTATTTTTGGTTCAAGGCTTCGGAGATCCCCATTTGCCGCTCCATGAGGATGTCCCGGCGTCGTTGCGCAACATCCGGCGGCACATGGTCCGGCAATCGGTGTGACGCCAGATCGTCGGCATCCGAGTAGGTGAAGACACCGAGATGATCGAACGGCACGGTTTCGATGAAGTGGCGCAGTTCATCGAAATCGTCGTCGGTTTCGCCGGGAAAGCCCACGATGACGGTCGTTCGCAAGGCCGCTTCCGGCATGCTGGCGCGTATGTGCCGGACCAGTTGGGTGATACGGGAGGGATCGTAAGGGCGTCCCATCCGGCGAAGCACCGCGGCACTGACGTGTTGAATCGGGATATCAAAATAGGGGCACAGATTGGCGTGGGAGGCCACCGTTTGCAGGATGGTGTCACTCAGGCTGTCGGGATGGCCGTACATGAACCGGATCCACAGGTCTTCGGAAAGCGCGCTGAGTTGGGCAAGGAGATCGGCCAGGCCTTTATCCTCGCTTGGGCGGTCGGCGCCGTAGCGCGTGGTTTCCTGGCCCACGAGCACCAG
This sequence comes from Desulfobacteraceae bacterium, assembly GCA_014237395.1. Taxonomy (GTDB): domain Bacteria; phylum Desulfobacterota; class Desulfobacteria; order Desulfobacterales; family UBA5852; genus JABZFP01. The sequence continues at coordinate 540,596 of JABZFP010000041.1, forward strand.
TTCCTTGATGCCGGCGGCCACCATCTTCCGAGCTTCCTGCAGAATATCTTGCAGCGGCCGGCTCTTCTGGCGGCCGCGCAAGCGGGGGATGATGCAGAAGGTGCATTGCCGGTCGCAGCCTTCGGCGATTTTCAGGTAGGCCATAGGCCCCTGGGGCCGCGCCCGGGGGGTGTCGGTCGTCTGGGGTGCAAGGCTGTCCGGATCGGGCAGCAGGCATGGCGCCGGGCCCTCTATTTCCTCTGCAAGGGCTTCCACAATGCGGTCATAGGCACCTGTTCCCAGGAAAAAATCGGCCTCTGGCAAAGCGTCGCGCACGGCTTCCCGGTAGCGCTCGGGCAGGCAGCCGGCCACGATAAGGCGTCGACAGCAGCCGGTTTCCTTGAAGGCGGCGGCCGCGAGGATCGTGTCGATGGATTCATTGGCGGCGTCTTCGATGAAACAGCAGGTGTTGATGATGATGGCCTCGGCCTGGGCCGGGTCATCCGTGACGTCATGGCCGGCCTGCGCCAGACGGCCGGTCATGATTTCGCTGTCCACCTGGTTGCGGGCACAGCCAAGATTGATCAAATGAATTTGCATGCGGCGATCGATTCTCAATGAGCGGCCTGAATAGGCCTTTCCCATTTGGTTCAGTTTGCGGTTCGGAAGCCCTGCGATACATGATCTTGCAGACGATTACCATCATCCCGCGTGATGATCAGGCATTCCACGTTTTCCAGCCGGTTCACCAGGTCGATGCCGCGGGCGGCGCCGATGACCATCAACGCTGTCGCCAGGCCGTCCGCCAGGGCACAGGTGTCGGCCGTGACCGACACGCTGACCACGTCGTTGGACACCGGATAGCCGGTGCGGGGGTCGATAATGTGGGCGTAGCGCCGGCCTTCGTTTTCAAAAAAATTACGATAGTCGCCACTGGTGGCAAAGGCCCGGTCCTGCAGGGTAGCGACATGGTAAACTTGGTCGGCGGAAGCCCCGGCTTCCGGTTTGTTGATCCCGATGCGCCAGGGCTGCTTGTCGATACGGACCCCCGCCGCATAAACTTCCCCCCCGATTTCCACCAGATAATTGTCAAACCCTTTCTGGTGGATCAGAGCGGCGACCACATCCACGGCGTAGCCTTTGGCGACAGAAGCCAAGTCCAGCGAAACAGTGGCTCGCTTTTTTCTCAAGTGGCCATCGGGATGGAGCACGATATGCTGGAACCCGACCGCGTCGAGCCGCGTCCGGATGGCGTCTTCCGAGGGCACCTGCTTTTCGGGGCGCTTCGTCCGGCCGAAGCCCCATAAATCGATCAACGGGTCCAGCGTACCGTCCCAGGCCCCCTGAGTGATGCGGAAAAGCTTTTGGGAAACCTGCATCACAGCCTGGAAATCTTTCCCGATGGGAAAGGGCGTGTCCACGGTGGTCATCTGGTTGAATCGGCTGATCTCACTGTCGGGGCGGTAGGTGGACATGCTGGCATTTATAGCGGCCAGCCGGTCGTCGATGGCCGATTGCAGCGGCGCGGCGGCTGTCAAATAGCCGCCGACAAGGGTGATGTGGTACGTGGTGCCCATGGTTTTGCCGGCTAGTTTGATTTCCCGCTGGCCGAAGCACCCCGACAGGATGAGCAAAGACGCCAGACCAGCCGATCCCAAGCATAAGAAACGCCTGGCGGTAGGCGGTTTAAACAGGCCATGGCATTGATTGGTGATCAACAAAAGCATGGGCATTCCAACATCTTTCAACGGTTAGGTGGCGGCAGAGCCATTCGCCGGTTGCGGAGCAGGCCACCATCAACAGATGCGCGGCAGCTGCTCTCCGGTAAGCATGTCCACGATCCGGCGACCGCCGATAAGGGTTTCCAACACGACCTGGCCCGGGTGCTCGGCCGTAACATCGCCGATGACACAGGCCTCCCGGCCGAACGGATCGGATTGAATCGCGGCCAGCACCTTTTCGGCATCTTCGGCGGCCACGAAGGCCAACAACTTTCCTTCATTGGCGACATACAGGGGGTCGAAGCCCAACAATTCGCAGACGCCGGCAACGGCTTCACGCACCGGCAGGCGGCTTTCCTGCAAGATAATGCCGGCCCGGGAACTTTCCGCGATTTCATTCAGGGTTGTCCCAACCCCTCCCCGGGTCGGATCGCGCAGCACATGCACCTTGCCGCTGGCGGCCAGAATCTTGGCGACCATCTGGTTCAGCGGTGCGGAGTCGCTTTGAATGGCGTGGTCAAATGAAAGGCCTTCCCGCTGGGTCAGGATCGTCATACCATGATCGGCCATGGTGCCGCTCAAAATGATTTTATCGCCGGGGCGGGCGCCTGTGCTGCCAATGGTGACGTTTTCGGGGATCAGCCCGATGCCCGAAGTGTTAATGAAAAGGCCGTCCGCCGCGCCTTTGGGCACAACCTTGGTATCGCCGGTCACCACCTGGACGCCGGCCCGGGTTGCGGCCTGTTGGATGCTTTGAAGAATCCGGGTCAGGTCCGCCATGGGAAAGCCTTCTTCGATAATCAGCGCCAGACTGATAAACAGGGGTGTTGCACCGCACATGGCCACGTCGTTGATGGTCCCGTTGACAGCCAGTTCGCCAATATCGCCGCCGGGGAAAAACAACGGCGTGACCGTAAAGGTGTCGGTGGAAAACGCCACCCGCGTGTGGTCATTGAGTGCCAGCACCGCCCCATCGTGCATGTCGGAGAGGATCGGATTGTCAAAAAGCGGCAGAAGCAGGTCGGCGGTCAGGCGATGGGCAATCTTGCCCCCGCTTCCGTGGTCCAGCGAAATGAATTCCGAAGTCATAATCGGTCCTTTAGCGGGTGTCTTCTATCTTGTCGTGGTTTGCGGGTGAAATCGGTAATAAGCGGCACACGTTCCCTCACTGGACACCATGCAGGGGCCGATGGGGTTTTCAGGCGTGCAAGCCCGGCGAAAAAGCCGGCATTCCGGCGGTGTTTTGGCCCCGGTCAGGATATCGCCGCAGGCACACCCCGCTGGCTCTTTGGACACGGGCACTTTGACGGGAATTTGGATGGCGGCGTCATGCGCAGCAAAGGCCGGTCGGATCCGCAGGCCGCTGCCGGGAATCAGGCCGATGCCGCGGAATACGGCATCCACCGGTTCGAACACGGTATCCATCACGGCGCGCGCCTTAGGGTTGCCTTCCTCGCTGACCGCTCGGATATAAGCATTGTCCAGCTGCGGCTGCCCTTTCTCGATCTGGTCCACCAAACGCCGAACGGCCTCGAGAATGTCGGTGGGTTCAAACCCGGCCACGACACTTGGCACCTGGTATCGATCAAAAAAGGGCTGATAAGCTTGGCGGCCCAGTATCACGGATACGTGGCCCGGTAGGAGAAACCCGCTGATTTGAACTTGTTCTATAGTCATCAGGGCTTCCAAGGCGGCCGGAACAGTTTTATGGGCGCAAGCCACCAGAAAATTAGGAACCTTCATTTCACAGGCCGCAAGGATGGCGGCCGCAATGGTGGGCGCCGTGGTTTCAAACCCCACCCCGAGAAACACAACGCGTTTGTCCGGATTGGCCTGGGCGATTTTGAGGGCATCGAAGGCCGAGTAAACGATCCGTACGTCGCGGCCGGCGGCGTTTTCCTTCTGAAGGCTGGATTCCGTGCCGGGCACGCGGATCAGGTCGCCGAAAGTGGTGACAATGGTGTCTTCCACCCGGGCATAAGCGATAAACGCATCGATCTCCGGCTGGGCCGTGACGCATACCGGGCAGCCCGGGCCGGAAAGCAGATGAATGGTTTCCGGCAGGACGTCGCGGATGCCATGCCGAAAAATGGACATGGTGTGGGTTCCGCAGACCTCCATCAGCTTCACCGGGCGGACATGCGTGTGCTTGATCGCCTGGATCAATTGACGGGATAGGTGCGGATCGCGGTATTCGCGTTGATGCTTGAGGGGCATGGCGCTGATATTCCTGTCCGGGGCCCGTGCCAAAACAGAACTGTTTCAATACGGACCCCAAGAAAAATAGCATTAAAACGTAATGGTTATAGTCAAAAAGCAGAGGGCCCACAAGTCGTAATTTGGGCGTTACGCTCCATCAGCCAGCATGGCGCCGGCCGCCACGGCTTGTCCCAGTGAAATGCCCCCGTCATTGGGGGGGACCAGGCGATGGGCGTAGACGGCAAAACCGTTTTTCGCCAGCGAACGGGATAATTCTTCCAGGAGAATGGCATTCTGGAACGTCCCGCCACTCAAGACCACCCGGTCCAACTCGGTCTGACGGTGCAAATAAGAACAAAGATCGGTCAACAGATGGATCAGGGTGGTGTGGAACCGGCGGCTGATGTGGGCGTTGCTCAGACCGTGCTGGATGTCGGTCACAACACCCTGAATGATCGGTGCCGTGGGAATCCGGAGGCCATGGTCCGATGCCTGCCAACTGAAATCGTAAGGGGCGGCCGCTTCCGGTGCGGCGATCATTTCAAGTTCCATGGCGGCCTGGCCTTCAAAGGCCACGCTGCTGCGCAGGCCGATCAAGGCGGCAATGCCGTCGAAAAGCCTGCCCATGCTGGAGGTCAAGGGGGCATTGAGCCTTTGTTGCATCATGGCCACCAGAATATCGGCCTCCTTCAGGTCGACAGAGGCCATGAAAGGCGTATCAAGATCGCGAAAGCTTTCACCAAAAGCCTGATATAAATAACTGATCGCCATCCGCCAGGGCGCCTTGATGGCGGCAGTCCCCCCGGGCATGGGGAGGGGTTCTAAAAAGGCGGCCCGTTCGTAACGGTTATTTTCCGCCAGCAGGACTTCACCACCCCAGATGGTGCCGTCCGGTCCGTAGCCGGTGCCGTCGAACGCCAGGCCGATGACCCGGCCGTCCAGGTGGTTTTCAGCCATTGCGCTGACAATATGGGCATGATGGTGTTGAACCTGAATAACCGGCAGGTCGCTCTGCTCGGTTGTATAGCGCGTGCTGAGGTAGTCCGGATGAAGGTCGCAGGCGATGGCCTGGGGCGTAATCGCCAGAATACGCTGCAAGTGGGCAATGGTATCCCGGAAAGCCCCATACGTCGCCAGGTTTTCCAGATCGCCGATATGTTGACTGATAAAAGCGCGGTCTTCCTTGGTGAGGCAAACCGTATTCTTGAGCGCGGCACCGCAGGCCAGCACCGGGGGCGGTGTATGGTTCAGAAATACCGGTGTTGGCACATAGCCCCGGGCGCGTCGGATAAACCGCGTGACGCCGGCTGTCTTGCGCACAATCGAGTCGTCGCAGCGCAAATAGATGTCGCGGTTGTGCACCAGGAAGGCATCGGCGATGCCGGCCAGGCGCTCGACCGCTTCGTGGTTGGAAATGGCGATGGGTTCCTCGCTCAGGTTGGCGCTGGTCATGACCAGGGCTGCAAACGCTTTTTCCAGAAGGAGATAGTGAAGGGGGGCGTAGGGCAGCATGACACCGAAATAGCGGTTATGGGGTGCCACCGACGGCGCCAGGGCTTGATCGGACCGTTTGGCGAGCAACAGGATCGGCCGTTGGGGCGATGCCAGCACGGCCATTTCTTCGTCATCCAAATGCGCGAAACGCCGAATTCGATCCCCATCGTAAGCCATCACAGCCAGGGGTTTTTCTTCACGATGTTTGCGCTGCCGTAGCCGCGCCACCGCTGGTTCATTCTCGGCGTCCACTGCCAGGTGAAAGCCGCCGAGCCCTTTAATGGCCACGATGCGGCCCTGCTTGAGCAAGCCAACCGCAGTGCCAATGGGATCCTTGGTGTCGGAGGCCTGCCCGCTGCCGTCCAGCAACTGCACATGGGGGCCGCAGACGGGGCAGGCATTGGGCTGGGCATGAAACCGACGATTTTCGGGATCATCATATTCCGCCTGGCAGAGGGCGCACATGGGAAAGGACGCCATGGACGTCTGAGGACGGTCGTAGGGGATATCATCGATAATGGTGTAGCGCGGGCCACAATTGGTGCAATTGATGAAGGGATACCGAAAGCGCCGATCCCGGGGCGACAACATTTCCTGGAGACAGTCGTCACAGATGGCGACATCGGGCGATATCAACGCAGATTTGGCGCTGTCATCACGACTGGCGATGATGTCGAAGCGGTGAAAACCTTCCGTTGGGGCATCCATAGTGTCAACATCTGTAATTTGCGCCAGAGGGGGGGCTTCGGCGGGAATGCTGGCAAGAAAGGCGGCGATGTCCGTCTGCGGTCCTTCCACATGGATGCGTACGCCGGCGGCGGTATTGGCCACATGGCCGCAGAGCTTGAAGCGGCCGGCGAGTTGGTAGACATAGGGGCGAAAACCGACCCCCTGGACAATGCCTTTGACCCTGATTTGTTTGGCCGCGATAGTTTCTGTCATGGATGGTGCCGGTCGGGCCGGCGAGGTTTTGTCGGTCAGCCGTTGGCGGCTGTACCGGAATCGTCGTTTTCAGCAAGCAGTTGGGCCGCTTCCCTCAGGTAGCGTAACGATTCCTGCGCCGTGGCCTCATCGATGATCTGGATCGCAAAGCCGGCATGCACGATCACCCAGTCCCCCACCTGCGGATTTTCAACCAGCAGCAGGCTGACCTCGCGCTGCACGCCAACAACATCGATGACGCCCATGTTTTCATTGATTTCCGTTATCCTAGAGGGAATGGCGAGACACATTCGGAAGGGTTCCTTTTTTGGGCGGTAACGCCCAGTTGATTCAGTTCACGGAGCACAAGCGCCATCATTTCGTCGACACGGGCGGCTACGGTGGGGGTCAATTCAATGTCATGCGTCAGGATGTCTTCCGGTTCCACACCGAGCACCACGGTTGTTTCGGGGACTTTGTCAATGGCCTGGCAGAGCGTCAGGGTTTCCAGAAAATCCGTCTGGTGCAGCGAGTTCTTGAGCAGGATACGCTCGGGTAATTCATTTTTTTCCAAGCGGTAAAGGGTGCCGGGAGGCTGTTTGTTTTTGACGGCATCCACCACGATCAAATGCTGGGTGTCCGCAATAACCCCCAACAGGTTAATCCCCAGCACGCCGCCGTCAACCAGCGTCACGTTCTCCGGGAATTTGTATTCGCTGTAAAGCTTTTCGACCACCCGCACGCCGAAGCCCTCGTCGGTGAGCAGGATGTTGCCGATACCGAGCACGGTGATGGCCGGTGCCTCGGTCGTTAATTCATCCGTCATTGATTTTTCCTCGTAAAGTATGACACCCCGCTCCTATAGTATGGTTTACGGTGCCATGCAAGTCATTGGTGGGCCTGTTTGCTTCGTGACGGATAATGTCCGTAACAGCAGGAGGGGAACGCAAACCCGTGGCGGCAGGTTGCCACCAAAAACGAAGCAGCCGCCCCGCAGGATGCGGAGCGGCTGCTGGCAACGCAGGGTTACTGAACCTTTATTTTAATGACTTCATTCGAATCCGGATCGATCACATGGACCGCACAGGCGATACAGGGATCGAAGGAATGGACAGTCCGCAGGATTTCAAGCGGTTTCTTGGGATCCGCAATGGGGGTGCCGATGAGCGCTTCCTCCACGGGGCCCAGAACCCCCTTGCTGTCCCGGGGACCGAAGTTCCAGGTCGAAGGAACGACATACTGGTAGTTTTTGATCTTGCCGCCTTCAATGTCGATCCAGTGGCCCAGTGAACCACGGGGAACATCGTTCAGGCCGTAACCTTGGGCCTTGTCGGGCATTTCCCAGGGCTCGTAGGTGCTGGTGTCACCGGCCTTGACATTGGCCAGGAGCTCACCCATCCAGGTTTCCATCCGGTCGCCGATGGCAACCGTTTCCAGGCCGCGAGCGGCCGTGCGGCCCAAGGTCGAGAACAGGGCCGCAACCGGGACGTCCAGCTTCTGCAGCGTGCTGTCCACCAACGGTTTGATGGCGTCATGGCCTTTGCCGTAGGCCACCAGAACACGGGCCAGAGGGCCGACCTCGGAGGACAAGTCCTCGTAACGCGGGGCCTTGAGCCATGTATATTGGCCACTGCCCGGACGGTATTCGGGATCTTCCTGAATCGGCTTGGTTTCACCGCTCCAGGGATGCTTGGCATCGCCCTTTTCATACCAGCCGTGGGTGACATCTTCGGTAACACTGGCTTGGTCCACCGGTTTGATGCCGCCCACATCGCGGTTGACGATCAGGCCGCGCGGCATATACAGGCTTTCCGGCTCGGCGTCGGTTTCCGCAAAGTCACCGTAGGCCAGGAAGTTGGTGGTCCCGCCGATGCCGCCCCAGTCCTTGTAGAAGGAGGCCACGGCCAGCAGATCGGGGATATAGACCTTTTTGACAAATTCCTGGGTTTCACGGGTGAGATACAGGAATTCGGCAATGCGATCCGGGCTCAGATCCCGGATAGAGGTGATACCACCCACCACAAGGGATTGCGGATGGGGGTTCTTGCCGCCGAAGATGGCGTGCATGCGGGCGGCCTTGGCCTGGAGACGCAACGCTTCGATGTAATGAGACGTGGCCATCAGGTTGGCTTCCGGCGGCAGTTTGTAGGCCGAGTGCCCCCAGTAGGCATTGGCAAACGGGCCCAATTGGCCGCTGTCGACAAAAGATTTGATCCTGTTTTGAACGTTTTTGAAATAAGCGGCACCGCCCCACGGCGCTTCACTGACGTTGTCGGCCAGTGCGGCGGTCTTTTTGGGGTCGGCCGAGAGCGCACTGACAATGTCCACCCAGTCAAGGGCATGCAGATGATAGAAATGAACAATATGGTCGTGCTGATACTGGGCACCGTGCAGCAGGTTGCGGAGCAGGCGTGCATTTTCAGGAATTTGGACACCAACCGCATTTTCGACTGCCCTCACCGAGGACAGAGAATGGATAAGCGTTCAGACCCCGCATGAGCGGCCCACGAAAAGATGCGCATCGCGCGGATCCCGCCCCTGAAGAATCATTTCAATGCCACGGAACATTTGCCCGGAGCTCCAGGCATTGACAACTTTACCTCCTGCGATTTCCACCTCGATGCGAAGATGGCCTTCGATTCGGGTGATTGGATCGACTACAATTCTCTGGCCCATATGTTCTCCTTTCCTTCCTGAAAAGGGCTGATAGTTATTCCCTTAATTCGGATCCTACAGTTCCTCGTAGAATGGTGTCATGGTATCCCAAAAATTCGGTTCGCTGCAGCCGATGCAGGGATGGCCCGCTTCTACCGGCCAGCTTGTGCCGTCGTTAAATTTGGCAACAGCGCAGTTGTTGTAGGTTTCCGGCCCTCGGCAACCCATCTTATACAGGCAGTAGCCCAGCGCGGCTTCTTCGGAACCGAATTCCTCGACGAATTCATCGTTTTCAAAGTGTGCGCGCCGCGGGCAGGTGTCATGGATGGTTTTGCCGTAGGCAAATACGGGGCGTCCCTTGTCATCCAAGGCGGGGAGTTTGCCAAGGAGGAGATAGTTGACAATGGTGCCGATCAGGTTGATCGGATTGGGGGGGCAGCCGGGCAGGTTGAGGGTTTTGATCCCGAGCGCATCCCCGACACCCTTGTAGCCGCCGGGGTTGGGTTTGGCCGCAGGGATGCCGCCAAAACTCGAGCAGGATCCGATACAGACGGTGGCGGCGGCCTTGGGCACCACTTCCTGAGCGATCTGGAGGAAGCTTTTCCCGGCGACTTTGCCGTAACCACCGTTAAACTTGGTGGCCACCGAACCCTCGACGACGCAGATGAACTGGCCGGCGTATTTTTCGACGGCATTATGCAGGTTCTCTTCGGCCTGATGGCCGGCGGCGGCCATGATGGTCTCATGGTACTCCACCGACAGGATTTCCAGAACCAGTTCGTCGATCCAGGGATACATGGAGCGCAAGAGTGCCTCCGAACATCCGGTGCATTCACCAAAATGCAGCCAGATGACGGGCGGCCGTTGTTTCGGGGCGGCGAACACTTCGGCCACTTTGGGCACAAAGGACGACGACAGCCCCATGGTTGCCGTGAGGAACGTACAGAACTTCATGAAGTCCCGGCGAGAGACTCCTTTTGACGCTAGACGTTCATAAAACTCCTTCTCCTTTTCCATCTGCACCTCCTTGATGCGGTTTAAAAAGCGCCTGAATACCTTTCCTGCACCATATTCAAAACAAATCCGGCCGAACAGAACAATTGATCTTAGGGATGTTGTCCTGTTTGCCGGTTGGTGTTCATCGCCCGAGTGAAGATGTTCTGTACCCAATAAATTAAATAAATTCAGTTCATACTTGTTAAAAGAATGTATCCTTCAAGTCAATACTTAACTTCAGTGAAAGGCCAGATCATGCTGATAATTGCGAACAATGTCAGGATTCTGCGAGGGGTGAGCGCCCGATAGAAACGGGCGGAAATGATCTCATAATAAAGATAGCCACAAGGCATCGTGTTTTATGAATCTGGCGGGCGGCGGCATGACAAAATGAGCCGGCATAAAGGGGTGCTATTCGGCATGCCCCTTTATGCCGGCTCATTTATAGGAAGGGTGTTAATCGTTTCGCTGTGAGGGCGAGGTTACAGTTCTTCATCAAGATCGGTCGGGCTGTCGTCATCAATTTTTATCGGGGAGCTAATTTTTTTGATGTCGGCGGTTTCTTCAAACTCATCATCGAAATCGTCGTCTAAAAGGTCGTCTATTTCACTGGCTTCTTCCTTGATATCGTCAAGAACAGCCGCCGATGCCCGCTCGTGACTCAAAAGGTCCAGGTCGTCGAAGATCAATTCCGCGCTGTCGCTGTCCTGGGACTGGTAAAGGCCTTGGACGGCCTCTGCAATCATTTCGGCATAGGTCCGGGGAGGATACATATTCCGGGTGCGCAGCGCGGCAATCAGGGCCTCGCGGCCGTCTGCCATTGCACGTTTAATGGCATCCGCTTGAAATGTGACTTCACACAGGAGGGACATGACATCTTTATCTAATTCGGCGCTTTCCCTGATGATCAGCTGTTGTTCGGTGTCATTTTTCTGGATCTGGAATTTTTGTTTCATGATGGTGCTCCTTAGGCCCACAGCGATACCAGGTGGTTGCCGGGTTATTTTTACAAGCATTTTAGCCGCTTTTTGGCCCTTGGAAACCATATTCAAAATGGCATGTCAACTTCAAAACGCATGGGTCCATGAAAAAATATTGACCGCACCCCAAGGAGTTGATAACAAGCAAAATTCATTGTGAGGAGGGATGGCTGAGTGGTCGAAAGCGGCGGTCTTGAAAACCGTTGAGGGTAACACCTCCGTGGGTTCGAATCCTACTCCCTCCGCCATCCGCAATATGACACGGAGAGATGACCGAGTCGGCTGAAGGTGCTCGCCTGCTAAGCGAGTGTGGGGGTAAAACTCCACCATGGGTTCGAATCCCATTCTCTCCGCCATTTTAATCGTATGCGCCCGACCGAATTTGGTCGGGCGTTTTGTTTTGAGCGGGTCAACGGTCTTTGTCGTCATCGAGGAAGGTTTCGATATCCAGATTCAACTCTTCAAGCATCCGTTTCAACGGCTGGGTTTCAGTGCTGGCTTTCCGCAGGGCGTCATCTCGGCAAGCGCCATAGCCGGTCCGGTAGGCCGTGATGTACACGGCCGTGACAAGGATGATATGGATTATAATGAGAAACAGGGTTCCCATGATTACCTCCGTCAATAGTCGTCTTGATTTTCTTATCGGTCGGTGAGGGAATCCGCTTTAGGCCAAAGACCGGGGACGGGCGGGAAAGGCCATGGCTTTGCGCCAGATCGATGGGCCGCGCAATCTTAGTTGTTGCTGCGGGTATAGCGGCGAATAAATTCCTGAAGGCGTGTTTTCTGGGCGTCCGTCAGTGCCTTAAACTGCAGGCTTGTTTGACGAATCGGTATGCGGGAGAAAGATGTCGTGGTCGGGATATCGATATCGGCAACCCATTTGACCGGCACCCCTTCCAGCCAAACGCCTTCGCCGGCAAACATGATCTGAAGTTTGACCGTTTCGGGAATGGTCATTTCTGCGGGATCATCCGCAATGTACTGGAAGGCCAATCCGTGCAAACTGATATTTTGAATTTGACCGACTCGGCCGGATTCGGGCGATAAAGCCGCCAATGCGCCATCGAGGGCGCGAAAACGTTTTGCTATTCGTCGTTCAGCCATCAAAAAAATCGCTAATTAATCAATATGTTGTGGTTGATGTAGTATGTTTATCAATATCCTGTATTCACCCCTGTAATACAAAATATTTTCGGAAGCAAGGAATTTTGGTGCCCAAGGAGGCCTTTTATCCCTCGTTGGATGGTTTCCATTCTTTTGCGCATGACACGATACGCCCTTTTTCGCGGGGCGGCTTTTCCGCACAGTGGAGCGTCCTGCCAACCCTTCATTCTGCTTGACAAATGAAGGATTCCCTACTAATCATCAGCCTTTGAATCGTGACTGTACGTCGTTTTAACGACTAGACTGGGATAAAAAATCATTCAGAAGGAGGAGAGGAGAACAAATGGCAAAGTTAATCGAACCTCATGGTGGTAAAGGCCTTACAATCTGTTTGCTGGAAGGCGCTGGACTGGAAGCGGAAAAAACCAAAGCCGCCGGCCTTAAAAAGATCACGATTTCCCCTCGTGTCAAAGGCGACCTGATCATGCTCGGAAATGGTGGGTTCAGCCCCTTGACCGGCTTCATGACCAAGGCCGACTGGAAAGGCGTGTGTGAAAGCTTTCTGACGGCGGATGGGACTTTCTGGCCGGTGCCGGTCACCTTGGATGTTTCCAGTGACGATGCTGCCGGTATTGCCGACGGCGATGAAATTGCCCTGTATGATCCCGAGGGCGATGAGATCATGGCCACCATGAAAGTGACCGAAAAGTGGGAAGAGAGCGAAGCCGACAAGATCTGGGAATGTGAAAAGGTCTTCATGGGCGAAGGCACCCCGACCAAGGAAGAATTCTGGAAAATCGCCAAAGAAGATCATCCCGGTGTCCAGATGGTCATGGGCCAGAAAGAGGTCAATCTGGCCGGTCCGGTAAAAGTGCTCAGCGAAGGCGACTATCCTGTCCGGTATGCCGGTGTTTATCACCGCCCGGCGGAATCCCGCAAGATTTTTGAGGATCGCGGCTGGTCGGATGTTGCGGCCCTGCAATTGCGCAACCCCATGCACCGCTCCCACGAATACCTGTGCAAGATTGCCGTGGAAGTCTGCGACGGCGTGTACATCCATTCGCTGGTCGGCAACCTCAAACCAGGTGACATTCCGGCCGGCGTCCGCGTGAAATGCATCGATGCCCTGGTGAAAAACTATTTTGTTGAAAAGAACGTCGTCCAGGGCGGTTACCCACTGGATATGCGCTACGCCGGGCCGCGTGAAGGCCTGCTACACGCTGTTTTCCGCCAGAACTACGGCTGCTCCAAAATGATCATTGGTCGTGACCACGCCGGTGTGGGTGATTTCTACGGCATGTTCGAAGCCCAGACCATCTTCGACAAGATCCCAAACCCTGAAGGCGGTAAAGGCCTGCTTTGCCAGCCCCTGAAAATCGACTGGACCTTCTACTGCTACAAGTGTGACGGCATGGCCTCCCTGAGAACCTGCCCGCATGGCAAGGAAGATCGCGTACTGCTGTCCGGTACGATGCTGCGCAAAATGCTTTCCGAAGGTGGCGATCTGCCGGATCACTTCGGCCGTGATGAAGTTGTCGCCATCCTGCGTGAATACTACGAAGGCGTGACCGAGAAGGTCGAAATCAAGACTCACAAGGCGGCGACCGGCAACTAACCGCCTGTTTTTCGTAACCGGGGTTTTTATCTCCCCGGTTTTCATAATGTGTTCAAAAAGGGGGATACCGCTAAACAGGTATCTCCCTTTTTTTATAAATGACAGGCATTGGTGTGAGGTGGTGGATAGTCATTGATCTTTGGAGGGCCGAAATCTGGACCTTGTAGGGTCGATGGCATAGGCCGCAATGATGATCATAGTGGCCGCGTTTATCGGAAGACAAGGGAACCTCTACCACGTGTCTATGCCAGTGCTTTTGTTTTCATGGAAAACAATTCGGCTGGTCGACCGTCGGTTTGCTGATCCGCACAAGGATAAAAAAAGGAGGGAGCCTTTTTCGGGTCTCCCTCCTTGGGACATTCAGTGCATCAAAGGTTTGCTGGGTTTAGAAACCTCGGCCGGAATACTCGGCATAGGCCATGGCCACCGTGCGATAAACCAGATGGGCCAGTTTGGAAAAAGGCGTGAAGGCAAACAGGCACCAAATAGCCATCAGATGCAAAAAGTAGACAATCGCCATGGGCGTGTACAGTCCGGCCAATCGCAGCAACTCCGTCCCCATACCGGTTACACCCAGGGCCAGCACCATGCCCACGAGATACCAGTCCCAGTAGCTGGAAACGCTGTCGGTTTTGGCCAGACGGTTTTTCAGCAACAGCAGACCACCGACAATCAAAGCGATTCCGGCGATATTTCCCAGCCATTTGACAGGATTGATCTGGCTGTAAGGCCCTTCGATGTGCAGTATCCATTCCGCAAAGAAAAAGCAGTTGGTGACGATGAAAAGGCCGATGAAGCTATACAGGACCATCATATGTGCGGTCGAGCGCGATTTGTTTTCGGTGCACTCGTCGAATTTCTGGTGCTTGAAAATGGTCGGAATGATTTTAATAAAAGCCTGCACAAAACCGGCCGGATCGATTTTTTCCTGCTTAGTCTTGCCTTCCGCCAGGGCGTTGGCATGCATATCGGCAATAAACCGTTTGAGGCCTAAGGCGAAAGTGCCGACGGCAAAGAAAAAAGTGGGAATCATGATGATGTCCACCAGATAATTATTGATATAGCTATGCCCCCAGATTTCATGCCCGCCTGCCGGTGAAAAATTCAACCAATTGAGACCCACCATGTTGGAAAGAAGGCCGACGACCAGAAAAATAGCGGCTGGAATAGCCAGCAGGACCGGCAGTTTGGACTTGTCACGCACCAGTTTCCCCAACGCTTTGGGGCCGGCATATTCGGAAACGGCATAAGCGCGAATGGCGCCCAGGGCGTCTCCGGGTTTGGCATCGCGGGGACAGCGGGTATTGCAGTCGCCGCAGTTATGGCAGAGCCAGATGTCGGCGCTGCTGACCAATTTGTCTTTGAGTCCCCAGGAAGCCGCAATCATTTCTTTACGGGGAAACGGCTTGTTCTCGGGGGAAATAGGACAGACCACGGAACATGTGGCGCATTGGTAGCATTTTTTCAGATCGCCGCCGCCTAGCGCACGCACGTCCTTAATAAAACCAACATCAGGATCAAGCATGATCGCTTCCGACATGTGTATACCTCCTTGTTCGAATGGGCCGGTGAAGATGATCGTCGCCTGCCCGAGACGAAATTGAACATTAAGCTAAGGGCGGTGTCCTCTGCTGTCTGCAGACACCGCCCGGTGCATTCGACTTAGAAGCCCTTGAAGGGGTTCGGGCCCATTGTTTCGATGGATTCAACGAATTCGTTAATGATCTGTGGGATCTTGTCGTATTCGTCGATGGCAACTTCGAACTGGGCCACACGCTCATTTTCAAGCGCCAGGCTGGCCAGCGCCTCGCCGATCTTTTTCATCCGGATGCTGGCAAGCTCGCTGCCCTTGACGAAATGGCACTGGTAATCATCACCATGCTTGCAGCCCAGGAGAAAGACACCGTCCATTCCCTGTGAGAGCGCATCCTTGATCCAGATAACGTTGACCGACCCCAGGCAGCGCACCGGAATCAGGCGCACATCCGCCGAATAGGACAAGCCCTTTAACGCCAGCATGTCTAGGGCCGGGTACGCATCGTTTTCGCATACCAGCCCGAGAATGCGGAAGGGCGGTTCCGAGTAGTCGTCTTCGGACGGCACGACCACCGATTTAACCTGGGATCCGATGCTGTCGATGTTGTAGTCTGCAAAACCGATGATACGTTCGGGACAGGCGCCCATGCAGGTGCCGCAGCGGCGGCAACGCGCCGGGTTGGGTTTGGGTGTCCCTTTTTCATCGTCGTCCAGGGCGCCGAAGGGGCACTCTTCCGTGCAGCGTTTGCACTGGGTGCAACGCTGGAAGAAGAAATCTGGATAGGTCAGATCGCCCGAGCGGGGATGAACCGCCATGCCGCGGTTGACCGACTCCAGGCATTGAATCGCCTTGAGGGCGGCACCGGAGGCATCTTCGATGGATTCCTCCATGGTCATGCTGCGCCGGATGGCGCCGGCGGCATAGATCCCGGTCCGCTGCGTCTCATAGGGAAAGCAAATGAAGTTGGAATCGCAGTAGCCTTGGAAAAGATCGATGTTATCCCGGAAAGACGGTCCCTGGCGGTAGGCCAGGTTGATAACCGGATCGTTTTTCGTGGCAGGCACCAGACCGGTTCCCAGCACCACCAGATCGGCTTTGACCTTTACGTTTTCACCCAGGAGGGTGTTCCGGGCGTCGACCACCAGGCCGGCCCCGTTCTTGGAAACACCGACGACTTCGCCCTTGGTCAGGAAAATACCCGGATCCTGCTGGATGCTTTTGTAGAAATTTTCCTGCAAACCGGGTGTTCGCATGTGCTGATAAAACACATAGGCCTTGCCGGTATCCGGGTAGTCTTCCCGCACATAGGTGGCCTGTTTCAGAGCGACCAGGCTGGTTACCGCGCCGGCGTATTCGAAGTCCGTATCATTGTCCTGCCCGGGACTTTGGATGAAGACCACGGACTCGGCGTTTTTGCCGTCCGACGGCCGGGTGATGCGGCCCGTTTTGGCCATGGCTTCGAATGTGGCGTTGGTGACGACGTCAGGCAGCTCACCGAAGCCCAGATGAGCGAATTCGCCATCTTTGGGCTCATATGGCTTATAGCCGGCCGCCAGAACGACAGCGCCGAATTTTTCACCATTGGGGTCGAGTTTCAGGATGTCCTTTCGACCCTCGTTGTATTCAAGGTATTTTTCGTGCTGCTGTTCGGCGTTGAGCTCCTTGCCCTTTTCGTCCACCTTCATTTCATCCGGCAGGGGGTAGGGCACATCGAATTCAATTTTTTCGCCGGGTTTTTTCAGCGTCACCGTAAAATTTCCGGGCTCGCCGGCTAGGCGGGCCACAACGGTATTGGTTCGTACGCTAATGTTGGCGTAATTGTCGAGCTCCTTGATCTGGTCGGCAATGGTCGGTGCCAGGGTTGTATCATAGGGGTAGCTCAGGGGCAGTTGCTTGCGCCAGTTATTGGCCTGGCCGCCGAGCTGGTTTTCTTTTTCAACAATCGTTACCTCATAGCCGGCCTTGGCCGCATCGATAGCGGCCGAGATACCCGTTATGCCGCCGCCGATCACGAGAATTTTTCGGCTGAAGGTCTCCAGCTGGTAGGCTTCCGGCAGGTCGACCTTTTCAACCCGGGCCATTCCCATGCGCAGATAATCTTCAGCCATCATCTGGACGCGATCGAAGTTGGCCTCGTCTTCTTTTTCATCGGCGGTCAGGGCCGCGAATTGATCTCGCGGGTGGGACCAAACCACACCTTCACGCAGGCTGACGCGTTCGACGATGCTGCCCACGAATCGAAATGTATCGAAATTAACACGCCGTGAGCAGGCCGCAATCACCATCGTGTTAATGCCTTTTTCTTCCGTATCATTCTTAATTATATCAACACCGGCCTGGCTGCAGAGAAACGGATGAGTCTGGACGGGAAGTCCTTCCTCATCGGCCACGCCGCTCAGCGCCTCGATATCCAGAGCATCCCCGATACCGCAGCCCGTGCAGATGTACACACCGTATTTCTTATCCATGGATTACCTCCTACTTCGCTGCCAGAGTTTGAATCGCTTTCAGGGCCATACCGGTTGCATTCTGGTTGGACGAAACAACATCCGCCGGCTTATTGGCACAACCAGCGGCAAAAATACCCCCTTTACGGAAATCGTTTAAGATAAAACCGTCTTCCGTATAGGTAATGTCGCCCGGGAGTTTGGCTTCGGCTGCCGTAGGCTGCATGCCCGTGGCCAGCACTGCCAAATCGACCGTCTGACTGGATTTCTCGCCGGTAACCGCGTTTTCGGCCGTCAGGGTGACCGCACCACCGGCAGCGGCTTCCACCGCGGCAACTTTGCCTTTGACGAATATAATTTTTTCGTCGTCCTTAACTTTCTGATAGAACTTTTCGTAGCGTTGGCCGGGGGATCGGATGTCGATATAAAAGATGTAAATCGTCGCTTCCGGATACTGTTCGCGAACGTAGAGCGCCTGCTTCAGCGAGGCCATGCAGCAGATGTAGGAACAGTACGGCAGGTGATTTTCATCACGTGAACCGGCGCATTGGACGAAAGCGACGGTTTCAGGCGCCTTCTGGTCGGCCGGGCGAAGGATTTTGCCCTGGGTCGGACCATTGGGGGCGGCCAACCGCTCCATCATCATGTTGGTGATAATATTGGGAACCTGGCCGAAGCCAAGATTATCGATTTTGGTGGCATCGTAAGGTTGCCAGCCCGTGGCATAAACCACGGCGCCAACTTTGAGGTCAAGGGTTTTGGCCTGCATGTCCAAATCGACGGCATCGTAAGCGCAGGCTTCCTTACAGCGGGCGGCATCGTCCGTCCCGATAATCTCGGGTGCGATGACATAGCGAGCGGGAAAGGCCATTTCAAAGGGCAGGAAGGCGCCCTTGGTTTTTTTCATACCAAAATCATAGGCGCTGTCGATCTCGGTCTGGCAGACCTTGGCGCATTCCCCACAAGCCGTGCAATTTTCGTTGACGTAGCGGGGGTTGATCTTGATCTGGACGTCATAATCCCCAGGGGCGCCCGTGACCTTGGTCACTTCCGCCAGGGTTATGACCTTGATCAAGGGATTGTCCTTGATTCGGCGGAAATTGATTTCCAGACCGCAGGTTGGCGGGCACAGCTTGGGGAAATACTGGTTGAGCTGTGCTACGCGCCCTCCCAGGTAGGGGTTCTTTTCAACGAGAAACACTTCGTATCCCACCTCGGCCGCTTCAAGCGCCGTCGTCAGACCGCTGATGCCGCCGCCCACGACGAGAATGCTTCCACTAGCAGGAGCTTTGTTTTCTGTCATCCTGTCCCTCCGTGCTTACAGATTGGTTGTTACCTGAACGATTTATGGCGTATCGGATGTTATCAATCGTTTCAGGCGATATCCGTTTTGGTCTATGCACACACGTCGGTGCGGGTCGATGCCGGGGACAACGCGCCGGCGTCTGTCCAGAGCCAATTGATAAACAGCGGATACCGCCGTGAAACATCTAAAAATGTTTCGACTGTTCATTAATAAAAACCTCCAGGCACCCGTTGCCGGGCACCTGGAGGCTGATGTTTCGACTAAGCTAGTGCCAAGTCTTCATACCCATTAATCCGGGATGATCTTGATGTAGTCTTTCTTGAAGACATCCCATGTCTGCGCTTTCGGATCGTACTTGGAGTTGGTGAAGCAAAACCAGTTCTCGTCGTCCTGACCCGGGTAGTCCGCCTGATAATAGAAACCGGGATAGCGGGTTTCTTTGCGGTACTGGATGTGGCGCAGATGCGATTCGACCGTCCAGATGCGGTGGGTGATTTCCCAGGCGCGCATCAGTTCGTGCAGGCTGCCGGCCGCCATTAAATCGCAGTCTTCGCGCATGGTTGCCAGCAGATCCATGACCACTTCGAGCGACTTGGTGGTGGTCAGGTAGTAGGTGGCCGTACCGGCACCGTACTCGTGGGTGGCCTTCATCAGGCGATACATCATCCCTTCCGGTTTGACGTAGTTGGGGTTGATGTCGATGGCCGTGGTGTAGCCTTTGTGATCCAGGAAGGTGCGCACCGGTTTGTAGACCAGGTCGACCAGCTCTTCCTTGCTCTGGGCCAGGGCCGGACTGAAGTCCGCGAAATCCTTGGCATAGCGGACCATCTGTTTGGCTGCGATACGGCCTTCCGCATGGGATCCCGAGGAGAACTTGTGGCCGGAGCCGCCCACGCCGTCGCCGGCCGTGAACAGACCTTCCACGGTGGTCATCTGTTTGTAGACCTTGCCATTGCGGGCCTTGATTTTGTAAGAATCCGGAACCCAGTCGTAATCGGGACCGGAGGTCCACAGACCGCAGCAGCCGGAATGGGAACCCAGCAGGTAAGGTTCGGTCGGCATGATTTCGGAGTTCTTTTTCTCCGGTTCGCAGTTCTGGGCACACCACAGGTTGGCCTGACCGCAGGTCATGTCGAGGAAATCTTCCCAAGCTTCGGATTCGAGGTGCTTGAGCTCTTTCTTGTCCATGGTTTTGCCGAGTTCGGCCAGTGCGGTCACGGTGTCCATCATAATCGGGCCACGGCCTTCTTTCATCTCGACCAGCATCAGGTGGTTACGCAGACAGGTCGGGGTAATGGCGGCCGTGCCGTAAGGTGCATATTTTTCCAGCTCGGCTTTGGAGTTGTCACTGGCGGCAAAATTTTCGCCCAGACCGTTGAGGGTTTTGGCCTTGAACAGCAGGAACCAAGCGCCGACCGGGCCGTAACCGTCTTTGAAGCGGGCCGGGGTGAAACGGTTTTCCATCATGGTCAGCTCGGCGCCGACGCGCATGGCCATGGTGTAGGTGGAACCAGCGTTCCATACCGGATACCAAGCGCGGCCTTTACCTTCACCCACCGAACGCGGCTGGTAGATATTCACCGCGCCGCCGCAGGCGACCATCATGGTTTTGCACTTGATGATGTAGACTTTGTTTTCACGAACGGAAAAGCCAACAGCGCCAGCAATCTGGTTGTCAACATTGGCGTCCAGGAGAAGCTCAACGATGAAGCAGCGTTCGATGATGTTGTCATCGCCGAGGGCTTTTTTGGCGGCTTCGGCCACGATCCGTTTGTAGGACTCGCCGTTGATCATGATCTGCCATTTACCGGTACGGACCGGCTGGGCGCCTGTTTTCAGGGTGCCCATTTTCTGGCCTTTTTTACCGTCCAGGTTTTTGCCGTCTTCGGTTTTTTTCCAGACCGGCAGGCCCCACTCTTCGAACAGATGGACGGAGTCGTCCACGTGACAGCCCAGGTCGAAGATCAGGTCTTCACGCACTATGCCCATGAGGTCGTTGCGGACCATTCGGACGTAGTCTTCAGGCGCATTTTCGCCAACATAGGTGTTGATGGCGGAAAGACCCTGAGCCACGGCGCCGGAGCGCTCCATGGCGGCCTTGTCGCACAGGAGAACGGTCTGGTCGTCACCCAGCCATTTTTTGACTTCAAACGCCGTGCCGCAGGCTGCCATACCACCACCCACGATCAAAACGTCAACTTCACGCTCCTCGACTTCCGGATCCCGTACGGCCTTGAGTTCGCCTTCAGGTACATTCGGTAATGCCATATTGCTTCCTCCTTAAATATTGGTAAATTCAGAATTTTTCTTCAACAGGCAACAATAACCTCAAACAGCTTAAACTTTCGGCGTCGGAATCACGTAGCCGTCGGCTTCTTGCGTGCTCAGCAGGCCGCTTTCGAGGTCTTTGCCCTTGAGGTCTTCGTAGGCATTGGCCGCGCCTTCAGGGGTGGTACGGATCGGGAACTTGAAGCGTTTGACGACGCCATTGCGGAACTTGCAGGTCCACATGACATCCTCGGTGCCCATCATCGGCATAATGCTGCTTCCCAACGGCACGAAGTCGGCATAGCCGCGTACTTCGATGGCCTGGGTCGGGCAGATTTTGACACAGGAAAAGCACTCCCAGCACTGATCGGGCTCCTGATTGTAAGCTTTCATGGCGTCAGGATCCAGGACCATCAGGTCATTGGGGCAGATGTACATGCAAGCTGTCTTGTCACCGCCCTTGCAGCCGTCACATTTTTCATCAATTACAAAGCTTGGCATTTAAGATCCTCCTAGAATAAAATTCATAAAAGTTTTACCGATGGGGTTCCCCTCGGTAGCGTCGCATCCATCGTAGAGCTTGTAACACCTCCCTTCATTTCCGTGATCCGGTCAGGCAAGCCTCCCGGTCGTTCCTATCGGTGAATCGTCATTAACGGGGAGCATCTCCCAGTTGTATCGTCAAGGGTTGTTGATATTGCAAAAAATTTAAAAATTTCAAGAGGATATAGCTTTTACGAGATAGTTTAAATATCATTCGACCCTAAGCTTGTCAAGAATTTTCGATGAAAGAAACGCAGTCCGGCAGGCTGTTTGCGGCGTTTTCGGGGGACAGGGCCAGATGTTGAAATGCCATACCATTTTAACACCACATATGGTATGAAAACCGCCAAAGTGGAAGGGTTTTTCCTTCTCGCAGCAACGAAAGGTGAACGATGGAAAACGATATGATACCCCTGGGTCGTCATGACCGCTTTCAGTTTGCGTGTGGCCCCGATGTCCCCTGCTTCAATGCCTGCTGTCGAGACCTCAACCAGTTTTTAACACCGTACGACATCTATCGGCTGAAATCCCGTTTGCAACTGTCATCCAGTGAATTTTTAAGCCGCTATGCGGTCGAACACCTCGGGCCCCAGACCGGGCTGCCGGTCATCAGTCTTAAGGCGGTTCCCGGGGATGATCTGCGGTGTCCGTTCGTATCCGATGCCGGCTGCCAGGTCTACGAAGATCGTCCCGCATCCTGCCGGACCTATCCCTTAGCACGGGCCATCACACGGTCGCGGGAAACCGGAGAGATCACCGAGCATTTCGCGTTGATGCGCGAAAATCATTGTTGTGGCTGTGAACAGACGCGTACGCAAACCGTTAAAGAATGGATTGAGGATCAGGAACTGGAGCACTTCAACCGATTTAACGACATGCTCATGGACATCATCAGCATGAAGAATCAATTGCATCCGGCGCCGCTCGATTTGCGCGAGCATCGGATGTTTCATTTGGCCCTTTACGATCTGGATGGGTTTCGCCGGCACCTTCAGGAAAATGGCGTGCCGGAAGGGTTGGCGATGGATGAGGCGGAACAGTCTGAAATGATGGCGGACGATGTGGCGCTGTTGACCTTCGCGCATACCTGGATCAAATGGGCGTTGTTCGGAAAGGCCCTTTCCAAATGAGTGCGGCGGTTCTGTCGAAAATGGGCGGCGAGGCCCCTGTCGCCCTGGTGTTGGGTGCCATCAAGGGTATCGGAAAGGGGATCGGTCTGGATTTGGCCCGCCGGGGATGTCGGGTGGCCCTGACCTATTACGATTGGGAGGATGAACTCCCCGGGATGCAGGCGGATTTTGCGGTTTTCGGCGCCAATGCCGATATATTTCAAGTGGACCTGCGCGATTGTGAAACTGTTCTGCGGCTGATTCCCGCGGTGATGGCCCGCTTCGGGCGTCTTGATATCCTGATCAATAATATCGAGCGCGGCGGATGGCCGGTGGTGCATGGGCCATACACAGCGGCCCAGTGGGACCTTGAGATTGAGACCACGTTGCGGGCCAAGCGCTGGGTATTCGAGACCGCGCTGCCGCATCTGAAGGAGAGTGGCAATGGCTGTGTGGTGAACCTGTCATCCATTGCGGGCTTGGTTGGCCGCAGCGGCCCGGCCAGCCTGATATTCAACGATGGCTATGCCGCCGCCAACCGGGCGGTCGGATTGCTAACGGAATCATGGGCCCGCGTGGCTGCCCCGGAGGTCCGGGTCAACGAAATCATGTTGGGCCTGGTTGCCACCCGCCATGCGGCCATGACACGCGGTTGGGGGCTGCTCGAACCTGATCAGAAACAGGCCCTGCTCGACCATACCCTCCTGGGGCGCACCGGCACGATCGACGATGTGGTGAAGGCCGTTCGGTTTATCATCGACGAGGCCCCGTTTATGTCGGGCAGTGTTATTCGGCTTGACGGGGGGTATGTGCTGGGGGGCGAGAAGGTGGCCCCGATGCCGCCCGGTGTTTTATAGCCGGTAGGGCTGGGACCGGCGGCCGTCCTGTTCAGCGCGGCCGGATTTTTTTGCTGGGGATTCCCCAGACAAACAACTTGACCCAGACCATGCCGAAGCGCAGAAGCGTGGTGTCATCCCGGCGAATTCGGTTTAAGAGGTCTTTTTTGACTTTGTAGCGATTTAAAAAGCTGCTGGACTGAAGAAATTCCCGGAATTCATCCATGTTGTAGGTGGCCATAAACGCCATGCGGCCTCTGGGCCCGTTTGGTCCTTGACCCTGCCAGGGGTCTTGATCGAACAACCGCTTTAGGCCAGCCCATTTGAGGGTCATTTTGTGATGCTCTTCGGCGTTTTGATCCTGGGCCCAGGTCGCCAGCGTCCATTCGGCTGGGCCTTGTCCCCCCAAACAAAAAGCGGGCGGTCTGAAAAAACCGATGCGTTCGGGCGGGGTTCCCGGTTCGCCATAGTGCAAGCCATGCTCGACCGGAAAGGCGCGGCAGGTGTCCGGGCGATCCGGGTAAACCGTGCAACCCGCATCGCTCAGGAAAGGGCAGGCCTGCTCCCGATCCGTTGCCATGCGCAGGAGGACATCGGGGAAATGGTTGCCTTCACGCAGAACGATATCGACATAGCGGTCGATAAATTGATCGGAACGCATACCGAGGTTTTGTTTCAGCCGAATCACATCATAGGGATACAGAAACAAGTTCAGATTGTGGCAACAGCGGTTGAAACAGGCAAGACCCGGATGGCAGCGGAAGCGGAACCGGTCGCTGTTTCTGAGGCATTGCCCGGGCAGCTGTGCCAGCATGTCGTCCGGAATTGTTTTCATGCGGCAGGTCCCCCCATCAATAGATCATCGGGCACCCTGACCCTCAGATCCGGTGTGGTTCGTTAAGTCTCAAAACAAACGATCATCTGCGCAATGGTAAGGCGCACGGGTGTTTCTATCCCGGTGGCATTTCGCAAGACCTTTTCCAGGTTGGCCAGCGCGATATAATGTGGTGTTCGGTCCAACGGAGATTCGCCAGCCGGCTGACCCGTCGCCTCAAAGATGTGGCATCCGGGGCCGGTGATCAACCCTTTATACGGGTGGCGCATGATGTGCGGGATGCCGTGAAGCCGGCAGATCATGGGGCGCTCACGGTAGAGGAGGCATTGCGTATCCCGGTTCAACGGGCAAAGATGAGGGGTCCGGCGGTTGCGGCGCTCATCTTCGGATACGACATGGCAGTAGGTCTGTGCGTTCTGGCTGATACAGCGGCGTTCCTCCGCCGACAGTGTGAGGTAGCCTGAAAAAAGGCCTGCAAGCTCAACGAGTGTGTGATGGTAGAACCGGGTCAGGCAGCAGCTATCGTCACACCCCCGGCATTCAAAACTATAACGATCGGCCGCCGCGGCGTAGCGGGCATCCATAGCCGCATAGATGGCCTGCAATTGCCGGATGGCATCGGCCTGCCCCGTGAGGATGTCTTGCAACTGGCGGTAGGATAAAGGCATTGGCTGAGGTTCGTCAGATCGTTGGGGAAGGAAAGAAAATGCGCTTATAGAGGTTCATGGCATAGCGGTCGGTCATGCTGGCCAGTAAATCGCACACAAGCCGTTCGCGCGGCTGCGAGCGGTCATTACAGCCGTTCATTTCCATGGATCGCAACTCTTGCTGCAGATCGGACTCGTTTCCGAGAAAGTGCGCATATAAATCGGACAGAATTTTTTTGGCTTTGACGAACTCCTGATGGACTTTGTCCGAGCGATAGACGTTTTCGTAGAGAAAATGCCGCAAGGTCTGCATGGCCTCATTGACGGAACCACTCATTTGCAAATCCAGGCCACTATCGGTGGTGCAGCTGTTGGTAATCAAATCGCGGATCATGCGGATGGCGCGTTCGGAGTGCGAGTTTCCCAGTATGCGCAGACATACCTCCGGAACCTGACGGGCGTCAATAACACCGCTACGAATGGCATCATCCAGATCATGGTTCAAATAAGCCATGATGTCGGCGAAACGAACAATACGGCCTTCGACGGAAATGGGCAGTTCCGCAGGATTGTCCGGCATCACCCGGCCGAATCCTTTGGAATGCTTAAGAATGCCGTCGCGCACCGCCAACGTCAGATTTAATCCCCGTCCGTTGTTTTCGAGGCGGTCGACGACGCGCAGGCTTTGCTTGTTGTGAGTAAATCCAGGGGAATAGATCTCCTTGAGCGCCATTTCGCCACCGTGCCCGAACGGGGTGTGTCCCAGATCGTGTCCCAAGGCGATGGCTTCGGCCAGGTCTTCATTCAGGAACATGGCCCGCGCGATGGTGCGGGCGATTTGAGCGACCTCCAGTGTATGCGTGAGACGGGTGCGATATTCGTCACCCAGGGGATTGAGGAAGACCTGGGTCTTGTATTTCAAGCGGCGAAAGGCATTGGAGTAAACGATTCGGTCGCGGTCTTGTTGAAAGGCCGTGCGAACCGGACAGGGCGCGGTATCCATGACACGTCGGCGGGCTTTGGAACTCAAGCTGCCATAGGAAGACATAAACCGCCGTTCCCGGGCTTCAAATTGTTCCCGGAGAGACTCGGCGGGCCCTTCGCCATTTATGTTGGGCCCCATTCTGTGGGATACCGGGCTAAAATTCATGACTTTACATAGGGTGTTACGGAAACTAAGTTAGTGCCTGATTCATATCTTCGACAAGATTCTATCCGGCTTTAAGGGGCCTTGTAAAGGTCTAATGCATTCAAGAGGTAAAAGGACGGAGGCTGTCAATTGGGGGGACACCATCTCGTTTTGGGCGAAACGGTCGATTATTTGACCGGTGAAATCCGCGAAGACACCCTTGACGAGCGTTACCGTCAGGAGATCGCCCGCCTGCTGGTAGAGGACAAGGGGTTCCGCCGGGAAGATCTGACACCCCGGGTTTCCATCGATATTGACCTGGGTGACAAACAGGCAAGGGTGCGGCTCGACCTGATCGTTCATTTTAACGAGCGAATCGTGCTGCTGATTAAATACGCCCCCGGATCCCTGACGACACGCCATCAAGTCGCGATTGCCGCTTCCAGACTCTTGGCGCCCTATCAGATCCCCTTCAGTGTGGTTACGAATGGTAAGGATGCCGATATCCTAAACAATTACACGGGGGAAGGGATTGAAAGCGGTCTTGACCGGATTTTTTCGCGAAAGGCATTGGAAACCCGCATTCGGTCCTGTGACGTCCGGCCGGTTTCTCGCCACCATCGCGAGCTGGCGGCCCGGATCCTCTATGCTTACGAGGTGGATGGACGCTGTCCCTGCGACGACAGCGTGTGTGAGTACGAGCACCGCTGAATTTTCGGAAAATGGTATACGGGAAAAGGATCTAATGGGTGATCACGATTTCATGGCGCAAGCCATAAAGGAGGCACGCCAAGCCTTAACGATAGGGGAGTTCCCGGTGGGATGCGTCATTGTGCATCAGGACCGCATCATCGCCAGTGGTGCCCGCTCAGGAACCCGTTCGCGACGACCCAACGAAATCGATCATGCCGAGATGGCGGCTTTGAGGCGCCTGGATGCCGCGGATGCCGATTTTCCCCCGGAGGATCTGGTCGTATACAGCACCATGGAGCCCTGCCTGATGTGCTTTGCGGCGTTGACGTTGAGCCGTATCGGGCGGGTGGTATATGCCTATGAAGACGTTATGGGCGGTGGCACCCGGTGCGACTTCGCATCGTTGCCACCCCTCTACCAGGCATTGAAGCCACGCGTAACTGGGGGGGTCATGCGAGCCGCCAGCGTCGATTTGTTTCAGACATTTTTTGCGGATCCGGCCAATGACTATTGGAAGGGCAGTCTGCTGGCGCGCTATACGGCAGGGCAGTAACCGTTTGGCGATCCTTCCGGTACCCTACGTAAATACCTGCTCAAGGGGCTTTCCGTCGTCAATTTTACTTGCATTTTTTACTTGCATTTCCTAAGGTTGTCCGATATAGGCAACTTTCTACACAGTTGCATATGCCCTCGTTCATAGGTGCATAGATGGTAGGATGCGCTTTTTTGACCGCACCGGGCTTGACGAACAGCACCCCGTCGGTCACTGTGAAACCCTAATTCTGTTGGGAGGTGGAAGCATAGCTCAACCAAGAAGGACATTTCAGCCAAACAGGTCGGATCGTGTTAATATCAACCGCGATATACGCGCGCGCGAAGTCAGAGTGATTGACCCCGAAGGCAACCAGCTGGGTGTTGTGCCGATAGAAGAAGCCTTGACGGCCGCCGCTGGTTTTGGTCTTGATTTGGTGGAAGTTTCGCCCAGCGCAGCCCCTCCGGTTTGCAAAATAATGGACTATGGGCGCTACAAATACGAGCAGACCAAAAAGAAGCAGGAAGCCAAAAAGAAACAAAGCACCTTCCAGGTAAAAGAAATCAAAGTTCGGCCAAAGACCGGCGATCACGATCTGATGACTAAAATCGGCCATATCCGGAAATTTCTTGGGCGGAAGGATAAAGTTAAGGTGACGGTTGTTTTCCGGGGGCGTGAAATTACGCTTTCAGACCGTGGGCGAGAGTTGTTGCAGCGAATTGCGACCGACCTTGAAGAGATTGCCATCGTTGAGCAGTATCCCAAGTTCGAAGGCCGCACCATGATGATGGTCTTGTCGCCGAAATAATTTGGACGACAGCCCCTTTTTATTCGCTTAGCTTTCAACGGCCGCTGGGTTGCTCCAGCGCGTGATTCAAATGAGCGTTGCGGCATTCGCAACGGAGTTGGCGTGGGCCTGTAAAAATCCGGCCGCGCCAAAGCTTTTTTGGCGATGATGGCGCCATATTGAAAAATTTGCAGGAGGCTAGCCGCGAGTGCCAAGCCCCTCATAAATATCACAAGGAGATATACGCATGCCAAAAATCAAAACCAACCGTGCGGCAGCAAAGCGGTTTAAAAAGACAGGCTCCGGCAAGTTTGTCTATAATAAATCCCATGCCAGCCACATTTTGACGAAAAAATCGCGGAAGCGGAAACGTTCGCTGCGCCAAAGCCAGATTATTGACAAATCCGATATGCGTGAATTGCGGTTGTTGCTGCCCAACGGGTAAGGCATCCGGTGCACGACGGGCTCTGTTGTGCGCGGCCCGACAATACGATTGAAAATGGCCGCTCCCTGAAACACGCGCATGTCTTTCAAGACGCGCGCAATGTTTGGAGGGGGTAAAAAAGGCCTGAGGAGAAGACACCATGCGAATTAAAAGAGGGTTCAAAGCCCGCAGACGGCGAAAAAAAGTATTGAAACTGGCCAAGGGGTTTCGTGGCGGCCACAGTAAATTATTCCGGACGGCAGCGGATGCGGTCGACAAGGCCCTCATGTACGCTTACCGTGATCGCCGGGTCCGCAAACGCGACTTCAGGCGATTGTGGATCGTTAGAATCAATGCAGCGGCGCGCATGAATGACCTGTCCTACAGCAGGTTCATGCATGGACTTAAAAATACGGGCATTGAGCTGGATCGAAAAATATTGGCCGATCTCGCCGTTTCCGATCCCGCCGGTTTTACCCAAATTGCCACTCTGGCATCGCAGTAACGTCAATACCTGATCGGGGTGATGCGTGGCAGGCTGTTTTCCCCTCAAGGGCCTGCCACCCCCTTCCCCTGCTATTTTTCCTCCCCTAAGCATAAAGATTGAGCGACAACTGTGGATAAGTCGATAGATGAAATATATCAGGAGGCTCACGACGCATTAGTCGGCGTGTCCGACCTTGAGGCCCTGGAGGCGATTAACGTGCGCTATTTGGGGCGCAAGGGACGTTTGACAGCCTTTTTACGGAATATTGCCAGCCTGCCGCCGGAGCAACGCGCAGAAGCCGGAAAAAAGGCCAATATTGCCAAGAAGAAGCTCGAAGCCGCCATCAAAGATCATGGCGAACGCCTCAAGGCGGGTGTGGAAAAGCGCGAGGAGGGGATCGACGTCTCTCTCCCGGGACGCCCGTTAACGCCGGGCGCACTGCATCCCATCACGCGGATAACGCGCGAAATTTGCGATATTTTCGAACGGATGGGGTTCAGCATCGCCGAAGGCCCTGAAGTGGAGCTGGATTACTATAATTTCGAGGCCCTCAATGTCCCGAAATATCATCCGGCGCGCGACATGCAGGATACGTTTTATGTATCTGACAATATTGTCTTGCGGACCCAGACATCGCCGATGCAGATAAGGGTCATGGAAAAACAGTCACCCCCGGTGGCCGTTATTGCTCCCGGAAAAGTTTATCGCTGCGATTCCGACCTGACCCACACCCCGATGTTTCATCAGGTGGAAGGCTTGCTTGTTGATGACCAGGTATCGTTTGCGGATTTGAAAGGCACCTTGACCGCGTTTGTGCATGCCATGTTCGATGCGCAGACAAGTTTGCGATTCCGTCCGAGCTTTTTCCCCTTTACCGAGCCGAGTGCCGAGGTCGATATCCTGTGCGTGATGTGCCGCGGAAAGGGATGTCGTGTCTGTTCCCACTCCGGGTGGCTGGAAATACTGGGGTCCGGAATGGTGCATCCCAATGTGTTCCGGAGTGTCGGATATGACACGACACAGTATTCCGGATTTGCTTTCGGAATGGGGGTTGAGCGTATCGCCATGCTGAAATACGGCATTGATGATATCCGCAAGTTCTTCAACAATGATTTGAGATTTCTGAGGCAATTTTAGTATGAAAGTCAGTTTGAGTTGGCTGAAAGAATATGTTGCCCTCGAGTGGGATGCCGAGCGTTTGGCTGAGGGGTTGACCATGGCCGGCCTCGAGGTGGATGCGCTTTACGACCGTTTTGAATATTTGCGGCACATCAAAGTTGCCCAGGTTAAATCGGTAGCGGCGCACCCCAATGCTGACAAGCTGAAGATATGCGAGGTTTCCACCGGAAGCGAAAATGCGACCGTCGTTTGCGGGGCGCCCAATGTGTCGGCCGGCATGATGACCGCGCTGGCCCTGCCGGGAACCGTTTTGCCGGACGGGCGCACCTTAACGGAAACCAAAATTCGCGGGGTTGTTTCACATGGCATGCTGTGCAGTGAGGCGGAGTTGGAATTGGGCACCGACCAAAGCGGTATCTGGGAGCTTTCGGAAGAGTTGCCCCTCGGGGCATCCCTTGCCGAAGCATTGCACCTTTCCGATTTTGTGCTGGAAATCGATCTGACGCCCAATCGACCGGATTGCCTGAGCCTGATCGGAATTGCCCGTGAAGCCGCAGCGTTGCAAGGAAAGACACTGCAGTACCCCGACATTAAACGGACGGATCCCGGCCAGGCCATTTCGGATCTTACCAGTGTGACCATTGAAGATCCGGACTTATGTCCGCGCTACACGGCGCGTTTGATCGACGGGATAACCATCGGCCCGTCACCGGCCTGGCTTCAGGATCGTGTTCGATCGGTCGGTATGCGTCCGATCAATAATGTTGTGGATGTTACCAATTTTGTGATGATGGAGCTGGGTCAACCGCTGCACGCTTTCGATTTTGATCGGCTGGCCGGCCACCGCATCATTGTGCGGCGTGCCCGTCAAGGGGAAACCTTCATTTCGCTGGACAACAAAACGCGCGTCCTTGACAGCGAGATGCTGATGATTTGCGATGGGGAAAAACCGGTGGGGATCGGCGGCGTCATGGGGGGCTTGAACTCCGAGGTTCGCGCCTCGACGCAGCGGGTGCTGCTGGAAAGCGCCTGTTTCCAACCGGTTAGTATCCGCAGAACAGCGAAACGGTTGAACTTGAATTCGGAGGCGTCTCATCGCTTTGAGCGGGGCGTCGATCCTCAGGGGGCATTGGCGGCGTTGAATCGTGCGGCCCAGCTGATTGCCGAACTCGGGCAGGGATCGCTGGTCGACGGCCACATTGACGTTCATCCCGGAGCACAGGAAATCCCGCCCATCCGACTCGATGTGGCCCGAACCAACCGTCTGCTGGGTACCTCGATTAGTGCCGAAGAGATCTGCCGATTGTTACAAGCCATTGAAATCAAGGCTGAATCTTCAGAAAATGGGGCGTTCATTGATAGCTGGCCCCCGTCTTTCCGGGTCGATATTCATCAGCCCGAGGATTTGCTTGAAGAAATTGCACGGCTCTGGGGGTACGGCCGTATCAAGACCAGCGTGCCCCGTGTTGCCACGGGAAGTGCACGGCCAAACCGCACTCTTGATGTCAAGCGCGCGGTACGGTCTTTTATGAATGGTTTTGGCTTCACAGAGGCCATCACCTACAGTTTTATCAGCGCGCATGCCGTAGATCAATTGCGGCTTGCTGAAGATGATGCGCGTCGGAATACCGTCCGGATTCTCAATCCGTTGACAGAGGACCAGAATGTCATGCGGACATCCCTCGTCCCGGGCTTGGTGGAAACGGCCGTCCGCAACATTGCCCAGCAAATAAAAGATTTGAAGATTTTTGAAATTGGTAAAACCTTTATCAGCCGGGGAATAGACAACCAGCCTGATGAAAGTGTCATCCTGGCAGCGCTTTGGACCGGTGCCCGCCATGAAAGCATCTGGAACCGGGATACCGTCCCTTGTGACTTTTATGATATAAAAGGTGTTTTAGAGGGATTGCTGTTCGGACTGCGACTGGCGCGTATCCAATTCATACGCTCCGAAGGACGCCAGGCCCCCTATTTGCGCTGTGGCGCCGCGGCGGATATTGTCATTGCCGGTCAGCGTGTCGGCTGCCTGGGAGAAATGCATGAAACCGTTCTGGCCGATTTCAATTTAAAACAACCGGCGTTTCTGTTTGAAATCGATCTCGATCGCCTGACCCATCTCATTCCTGAAAGCCCGCAAGCGGTTCCCCTGCCGCGCTACCCTTCCACCTCCAGGGATATCACGCTCATCGTGGATGACGATCTTGAGGCGCAGGCGGTTCTGCTGGGTATTCGCGAGAAGGACCACGAGCTGGTGGAGGACGTATCGATTTTTGATGTGTTCAAAGGGCATCCGATTCCCGCCGGCAAGAAGAGCCTTTCATTGCGCGTGATCTATCGTTCCCCCCGTGGTACACTCGAGGATGAGACGGTCAACACGATTCATCGTGAATTGACGCATCAGCTTTTGACGGCATTCAAAGCGGATCTGCCATCCTGAGGAGGGTGGATAGCCTGCGGCCATTCATACCGGAGGAATTATGTCTTCCGAGGTGAAACGACCGAAGAAACTGTATTACCGTATCGGGGAAGTCAGCGCGATAACGGGTGTTCCCTCTTATGTTTTGCGCTTCTGGGAAGGTGAGTTTCCCAGCATCAAACCCCAAAGAACCGATTCCGGGCAGCGGCTCTATCGACCGGTGGATGTCGAACGCATCTGCGAGATAAAAGATTTGCTGCATCGACAAAAGTTTACCATTCAGGGGGCCCGACAGTTTTTACGACGTCGCGAGAAGCTCCCGTCAGACGATCTGTGGGAGGCGTTGGAATCTGTTAAGAAAGAGCTTCGAGCCATTCGGAAACTGCTGAGGTAACAGGTTGAATGCCCCCTTTGCGGGTATTTCCGCCCGGGCATGATTTTAGGGGCGGGAATGGTTAAACGTGTTGACAAAGAACGGTTTTTGTCCTAAATAGGGATGCTCGGAAGCGGGCATAGCTCAGTTGGTAGAGTACAAGCTTCCCAAGCTTGGTGTCGCGAGTTCGAATCTCGTTGCCCGCTCCATTTCCGCCTTTTTCAAAAGGTCGTTCAAGGGAAACGTTATGTATGGAACCGGGAAAGTAATCTATCGATCATGGTGCCTTGCATGAGTACATAACGTCTCACGCCATTTTTAACGGTGTACCTGGTTTTGGAAACGGGCGGTTGCCCGTTTTTTGTTTTTTTGAGCGGTGGTAGAAAATAGTGAAAGACCACAAGACAGAAGAGAAGAAGTCGCCGCAGCAAAAGGAGGCGCAGATCGTTGCTCAGGCGTGGGCCATTGCGGATCCCCTGTGCAGCGATGAGGGCATGGAACTGGTTTTCATCGAATTTCGGCGTGAACCACAGGGCCGTATTTTACGGATCTATATTGATAAACGCGGTGGGGTGACGGTTGATGATTGTGCCCGTATCAGTCGTCAAATGGGCGATCTTTTCGATGCCACTCTGGAAGACATCGGACCCTACAGCCTGGAAGTTTCTTCGCCGGGGATAAGCCGCCCACTGGGGCGCCCGGAAGATTATAACCGGTTTAAAGGAAATAAGGTCCACATTAAAACGCGCCAGCCCATCGATGGCCGCAAGAATTACAGAGGAATACTCTGCGGACTCGAGAACGATGTCGTTGCATTGCGTTGTGACGACGCGGAAATACATCTTCCTCTGGAGAAGATATCCATTGCACGACTTGTCAATTTTAATGGAGAAAAATAATGTTTGTAGCGGATATAAAGCGAGTCGTCGACCAAGTTAGCCGAGACAAAGGGATTGATCGCGAGATTTTAATCAGTGCGCTTGAAGAAGCACTCAAGTCAGCGGCTCGCAAGAAATTCGGAAGTAAAATTGATATCGAGGTCCAGTATAGTGACGATTCCGGTGAGATCGAAGTCTTTCAATTCAAGGACGTTGTTGAAACGGTTGAAGATCCGGTTCTTGAAATAACGTTGGAAGAGGGGCGCAAGCTCGATGCCGACTGTGAGATAGGGGACAGTCTCGGGACCAAAATGGACACATCGACCTTTGGCCGCATTGCCGCCCAGTCCGCTAAGCAGGTTATTATCCAAAAGATGAAAGACGCGGAAAAAGATGCGATTTACGCAAGCTTTATCGATCGCAAAGGGGAAATTATAAACGGGATCGTTCAACGCATGGATCGCGGTGACATTATTGTCAATCTCGGACACACGGAAGGCATCTTGCCGGTTCGGGAACAGGTGCCGCGAGAATCCTACCGGCGTGGTGATCGACTCAGAGCGTATATTCTGGATGTCCTGCACGAGACGCGTGGCCCTCAGATCATTCTGTCGCGTGGCCACAAAGAATTCCTGATGGATTTATTCAAGACGGAAGTCCCTGAGATCAGCGAGGGAATCGTCACCATCATGGAGGCCGCGCGTGAGCCGGGTGTCCGGGCAAAAATCGCGGTGTCGTCTAACAACTCGGACATTGATCCTGTGGGGGCCTGTGTTGGCATGAAAGGGAGCCGCGTGCAGAATGTCGTGCAGGAGTTGCGCGGGGAGAAGATCGACATCATTCCATGGCACTTGGATGCGGCGAAGTTTGTATGCAATGCGCTCGCACCGGCGGAAATTTCACGCGTGATCATCGACGACGCTAATCGCTCGATGGAAGTGATTGTACCAGATGATTACCTCTCCATTGCGATTGGCAAACGGGGCCAAAATGTACGCCTGGCGTCTAAACTGACGGGTTGGCACCTCGATGTCCAAAGTGAATCCCGCTACAACGAGACGATGAAAAGCGGCTATGAGTCCCTTGTCGCGTTACCGGAAGTCGGCGTCAGCCTGGCGGATGCCTTATACGAGGCCGGGTTTTTCTCGATTGATGAAATCAGTATCGCATCGATAGCAGATCTGATGCAGGTGAGGGAGATGACCGAGGAAAAAGCACAAGAGCTTATCTCCGCTGCGCGCCAGGCAGTTTTAGATGCTGAAGCCAGGGGTGAGGAAGCCGATTCGCCGGAGATAGAGGAAATCCCGGGCGACGGTCAAGACGTTGACTTGGGGGAAGAGGGTCCGACAGGGATTACGGCGCCGGCGGAGGCCGCCGCTGAGCCGGAACTTGAAGCAGATGCGGCTGACGTGGAATCATCCGAGCCCGAAGCCCCCGTCGAGACAGAGACAAGCGCGGAGCCGAAGGAATAGGGGTCATATCATTCTGACCGGAAATTATAGCTGGAGCGGTGGCGACCAGAGGTATCTCTGTTAGCCAGACTGTAGGGGGAATACATGGCGAAAATCAGGGTATATGAACTTGCCCGGGAACTTAATATGACCAACAAGGTGCTGATTGACAAAATGAGTCAATTGGACCTCGAGGTGAAGAGTCACATGAGTTCTCTTGAGGATGAGACCGTTGCTCAGATTAAAAATGCCCTGCTCGGCAAGCCTGCTGAGAAGGTCGAAGAAACAAGGATCAAACCTACAGTCATTCGGCGTCGGCGGAAAAAAGTCGTTGCGCCTGAACCGGTTGATGACGCTGAAACAGCGCCGGTAGAAGAAGGTCTTGTCGAGGCGGAAGCAAAAGAACCTCCCGCCGACGCAGTAGAGAAAGAAGAACAGCCCGTCGTCGAAACCGCCCCGGCGGCAGGTGTGCGCAAACGTGTGCCGCCATCTGAAACACCTGCCAAAATTGTCGCCAAACCTCCGGAGAAGGCCGCACCAGAGACAAAGGAGGCGGTAGCCGAAGACGTTGCTGAAACGGAACCGGTGGCGGAACCTGTTGCGGAAGAGGCGTCCTCGCAGGAGGCGCCGGTCGCTTCTGAAAGTGCGGCCGCGGATGATGCGGCGCCTGAGGTGGTGGAAGAAACGGTGGCGCCGGCGGCTAAGCCTAAAAAGGAAAAGAAAGCGGAACCGGCGGCGAAAATCATCAAACTTCCACCGAAACCCGTTGCACGGCCCACCCCTCGTCCTGCGCCGGCGGTATCAGAGCCCGACGCGGTCAAGGGCGATCCCGATGCCGCTGCGGATGCCAGGAAAAAAAGACGAAAAAAGCGGACCGAAGAAGAACTGGACCGCAAATTTTTCAAGAAAAAAATCGCCTTTCGGAAAAAAGCGGTTGTCGAGGGCGCCGATCTCTATTCCGGCCGGGGGCGATCGCGTAAAGGACGCAAGGATGGTCGCGGGAAAGCCGCCCTTGGCCAAAAGACCCAGATTACGACGGCCAAAGCGATTAAGCGGAGAATTAAAGTGGATGAAGCCATCATGCTGTCGGAGTTGGCGAAACGCATGGGCATAAAAGCCAGCGAGATTATAAAAATGCTGATGGGTCAGGGCATTATGGCAACAGTCAACCAAAGCATTGACTATGAGACGGCATGTCTTGTTGCGGCGGAGTTCGACTATGAAGTGGAGAAAGCGGCATTCGAAGAGGAAGAGCTGATCAAGGTGGAACAGGATGATCCAGAAGCACTGCGAGAGCGGCCGCCGGTTGTGACGATCATGGGGCACGTCGACCATGGCAAGACATCGTTGCTCGATGTTATTCGCAAAACCCATGTCACGGACCTTGAGGCAGGCGGGATTACCCAGCATATCGGCGCCTATAGCGTATCCACCGAAAAGGGCCAGATTACCTTTCTGGATACGCCGGGACACGAAGCGTTTACCGCGATGCGGTCGCGTGGGGCGCAGGTTACGGACCTTGTTATTCTCGTGGTTGCCGCCGATGATGGGGTCATGCCCCAGACCGTTGAGGCCATTAACCATGCCCGGGCATCGAAAGTCCCCCTCATCGTTGCGGTCAATAAAATCGACAAGGCCGGGGCTGATCCGGATCGGGTGTACCGCGAATTGGCCGAGAAGGACCTGACGCCCGAAGCCTGGGGCGGCGATACGATTTTCGTCAATGTTTCCGCTAAGCAAAAAATAGGTATCGATGACCTGCTGGAGATGATCCTGTTGCAATCCGAGGTCATGGAATTGAAGGCCAATCCGAGCAAACAAGCCTTTGGCCATGTTGTTGAGGCCAAGCTGGATTCCGGAAGAGGACCGGTGGCCACCGTCTTGGTAAAAGAGGGCACACTGCGAACCGGCGATCCGGTGGTATGCGGTGTTCACTTCGGCAAGGTGCGCGCCATGCTGAGCGATATGGGCACCCCGGTTACGGAAGCCGGCCCATCGATTCCAGTGGAGGTGTTGGGCCTCTCCGGTGTACCCTTTGCGGGTGACGAACTGGTTGCCTTGAAGGATGAGAAAGATGCCAAACAGGTCAGCAGCCATCGGACACAGAAACAACGCAGCAAGGAACTGGCGAAGACCAACCGGATGAGTCTCGACAACCTTTTCGAGAAGATGAAGGAGGGCGAGGTCAAAGATCTCAACCTGATCATCAAGACCGACGTCGATGGCTCCATGGAAGCGTTGAAAGATTCTCTCGTCAAATTGTCGAACGACGAAGTCAAAATCAATGTCGTCCATTCTGCTTCAGGCACCATTACGGAATCCGATGTGTCCTTGGCCGCGGTATCCAATGCCATTATTATCGGATTCAATGTGAGACCGACGCCGAAGGTGCAAACGATGGCGCTTGAAGAGGGCGTTGATATGCGCTTTCATAATGTGATTTATCACGTCATCAAAGAGATAAAAGACGCCATTGCCGGCATGATGGAATCCATTTTCGAAGAACGCATCCTTGGCCGGGCGGAGGTGCGGGAGGTTTTCCAGATACCGAAAATCGGTGCGATCGCCGGTTGTCATGTCACGGACGGCAAGATCGAACGCAGTCAGCTGATGCGGTTGCTGCGTGACGGGGTTGTTTACTACGAAGGTAAAAATTCATCCCTGCGCCGTTTCAAGGACGATGTCAAAGAGGTCCAAAGTGGGTATGAATGCGGCATCGGCATTGAAAATTACAATGACATCAAGGTGGGTGACGTGATCGAATGCTACTACCTTGAAGAGATCCGTCCCGAAGTCGAGTAAGTCGTTTCCGGACGGGGATCCACGCATTGTGGGTGGCGGGAATTATGGTCTGTCAATTGGCGGAAAAGCCATGGTGGTCGGTGTTGGTCATATTGTTTATCGGATTCATGACTGTCGTTCTTTGAAAGGCAAGCGCAAGGTCGTCAAAGCCATTGTCACGCGCTTGCGGAATCGCTTCAACGCCTCCGTAGCGGAAGTGGACGCTAACGATATACACCAAAAAGCGGTGATCGGTTTCTGTATGGTGGGAAACGATCGGGCTGTTGTCAATTCTAAAATGGACAAACTGTTTAATATGGCTGAAGACATCGGGCTGGCCGAAACGATTGATATGGAAATGGAGATTATCAGCTTATGAAGGCATCTCCCAGATCCGAACGCGTTAGCCGGCATATTCGTAGCACCCTGGCAGAAATTTTGCAGCGCCATGTCAAGGATCCACGGCTGAAGCTGGTGACGATTACCAGTGTCGATGTGTCTCCGGATCTCCGACAGGCCAAAATCTATTTTGCGACCACCGGTGACGACGAGAAGATTCAGCGCGTCCAGGAGGGCTTCAAAAAAGCGCGCCCCTACATCAAGCGGTTATTGGGCCGGGAACTGGGGTTGCGCTATATGCCGGACATTCGCTTTTATTATGACGACTCTCTCGATTACGGCGCCCGCATGGAAGCGCTTTTTCGATCGATAGGTGAGGCCGATGGACACCGTCATCGACCGACTGACTGAGAGCCAGGCGATATTTCTGTCAACGCATATCAACCCCGATGGCGATGCGATCGGGTCTCTGATAGCGTTGGGCCTGGGGTTGCAGCAACACGGTAAGCACATTTACCTGTACAATGCGAGTCCCATCCCGGCGGTTTATCGATTTCTGCCGGGTGTTCAGCTGGTCCAGCAGGTGCTGCCGGAATCGTCAGCCTGGGATACGGCCGTTGTACTCGATTGTGGTACGCTTGACCGCATTGGCGTGGCGGTGGATTTTGTCCGTGGACTGCCGCAGGTCATTAACATTGATCACCATGTGACCAATACGAATTTCGGTCAATACCGCCTGGTGGATTCGACGGCATGTTCGTCCGCCGAAATTGTTTATCGGCTTTTGAAAAAAATGGCCATCACGATTGATGCTGCGATTGCGACGTCCATCTATACCGGGATTTTAACCGACACAGGGTCTTTCCGTTTTGCGAACACCAACAGCGCGGCCTACACGATATGTTCTGAGATGGTGCAGGCGGGGGTGGACCCGTATACCGTGGCACAGCATGTTTACGGTACCTATTCGCTTGGTCGCATCAAACTGTTGAATATGGCGCTGGATTCGATCGAAATTTCCGCCAACGGAAAGTTGTCGTTGATGACGCTGACCCAGGATATGTTTCGGGAGACGGATACGAACCCGGAAGATGTGGACGGTATGATTAACTATGCCAAACGCATCGAAGACGTGAAAGTGGCCGCCCTCATCATGGAAAATGAGAACGGTGCCGTCCAAAAGCGTTATCATGTGAGCCTGCGCTCTGACGGAACGGTGGATGTCGCCGAAATTGCGGCATCCTTCGGAGGCGGGGGCCATTTCAGTGCTGCTGGATTTGGTGTCGAATCTTCTTTGAAGGCTCTCAAAAAGACGATCAATTCCATTGCCGAGAAACTTTGAGAACCCCATGCAGGGCAGTGTTCTGATCATTGATAAACCGGCTGGTTTGTCCTCGGCACAGGTTGTCAGCAGGGTCAAGAAGCTTTTGCGCGCCAAAAAGGTCGGACACGCCGGGACGCTGGATCCATTTGCAACCGGTGTGCTGGTCTGCCTGGTGAACCAGGCGACCCGTTTGGCCCGGTTTTTTCTGAGCAGCGAGAAACAATACGAAGCGGAACTGCGTTTGGGGATCGATACCGATACCCAAGACCGCACCGGGCAGGTGATCCGCCGCCGGCCGATACCGGAAAGCGTTGAAGCGGCGCTGCAAGGGGTATGCGATCGATTTGTCGGCGATATCGCACAGATTCCGCCGGCCTTTTCAGCGCTGAAACATCAAGGTGTCGCGCTCTATAAGCTGGCACGCAGCGGCAAACCGGTCCTGAAGCAGGCCCGCCGCGTTCGGATCGAACGGCTGCAGATTCGCTCTGTATCGCTTCCCATGGTGCGCTTCTCGGTGACCTGTTCGGCGGGAACCTATATTCGCACGCTTTGTGCGGATATCGGCGAAATGCTGGGCTGCGGCGGTCATCTCAGCGAATTGCGCCGGACGGTAAGTAGTGGCTTTAGCATTGATGAGGCGATCCGCCTGGAGACCTTGTCACGTTGTGTGGCTGACCCGGCCTGGCCGGTACCCCTTATCCCGCCGGGGGATGCCTTAAAGGCCATGCCCACCCTTAGGGCGGATCGCAAAATAACCGCTAAAGTGAGATGCGGGGGGACTATTGATGTAAAGGATTTCACCGATTTACCGCGTGATGCAACGGTAATGATGAATGGTGAGGAGGGCACCTACTACAAGGTCCTCGATTGCAACGAGGATTTGATTGCCATCGTTTCGGCAGTTCCCGAAAAAGAAAAGATGGCCTATTGCGGGGTTTTTATCTAACCTGAAAAACCGCCGATTTTATGAGGCCTGCAGGATTGGGATCTGAACAAGGATGGCATGAAGGCATAGGGTGCCGCATACTATACATGAGCATCATTTAATTAAGAGGAGGCTTGAAGACTGTGGTATTTACAACTGAAGATAAAAAGCGGCTGATTGAGCAGTATAAACTGCACGATTCGGATACAGGATCACCGGAAGTTCAGACCGCCCTGTTGACCCATCGCATTACCTATCTCACCGAGCATCTCAAGGTCCACAAGAAGGACCATCACTCTCGGCGAGGATTGTTGATGCTGGTCGGCCGCCGCCGCCGTCTGCTCAATTATGTAAAAAACAAAGATGTAAACCGGTATCGATCGATTATTGAAAATCTTGGATTGCGCAGATAATCCGGGGATGGGTTTTCCCCAGTGACGGCTTGGCGTGCTGATGGCATATTCGCCGGGGCGGTTGCGGGGGGAAACCATATCGATCGATATGTCATGCAGTTAATTATGACGAGGAATTTAGGCTGTTGCATGTGGCGATGGGTCGAATTCACTCGTATGCCAGCATGATTACAGCAACGGAATCCCGTGAAACGGATGCCACGATGCGTAATCTGCAGGAGGCAAAATGGAAAAGAGATTAAAAGCCGAGATCGGGGGGCGAACCCTGAGCATCCAGACCGGCAAACTGGCCAAACAGGCTTCAGGTGCGGTTCTGGTTCAATATGGGGAAACCATGGTCCTGGTCACTGTTGTTTCCGCCAAGGATGAACGACCGGGTGATTTTTTGCCGCTCACGGTAGAATATCAAGAGAAGATTTATGCGGCCGGGCGAATTCCCGGCAATTATTTCCGCCGGGAAATCGGGCGGCCCAGCGAAAAGGAGACGCTGACGGCGCGGTTGATCGATCGCCCCATTCGTCCCCTGTTTCCGAAAGGCTACCGTCATGAAACGCAGGTTATTGCCACGGTGTTGTCCATGGACCGGGAAAACGATCCGGACGTCCTGGCGATGATCGGGGCCTCGGCAGCGCTTGAGTTGTCGGATATTCCGTTTGCCGGCCCGATTGCCAGTGTTCGCGTCGGGCGGATAAATGGTGAACTCATTGTCAATCCGCCGCTGTGTGATTGTGATGAGTGCGACATCAACATTATCGTGGCGGGATCGCGTACCGGGGTTGTAATGGTTGAGGGCGGTTCCGATATCGTCAGCGAGGCGGACATGCTGGAGGCCATCTATTTGGGCCACAAGGCGATTCAGCCTATCATCGACTTGCAGCTGGAATTGAAAGACGCTTGTGGCGTGCCGAAACGAACCTTTACGCCGCCTGAAAAAGATCAGGATCTGGTGCGTCTTATCGAGGAGAAGGCAACCGAACCTTTCCGCGCGGCAGTGGTCACTCCGGCCAAGGTTGAGCGCAACAAGGCCCTTCGTGACACCAAAAAAGAGATTTTTGAATCGTTGGGCGAGGATTATGCCGACCGTCGGGATGAGGTCTATGCGATTTTTGACGATCTGCAGAAGACGGTTTGCCGAAATCTCATTCTCAAGGAAGGGCGTCGGATCGACAACCGCCGTTTTGATGAAATCCGACCCATCACCTGTGAGGTCGGGCTTCTTCCCCGTCCCCATGGGAGTGCCCTGTTTACCCGAGGTGAAACCCAGGTCCTGGGGGTGTTGACCCTCGGATCCGGTCAGGATGAGCAACGGGTCGAAACCCTCAGTGGCGAGGAATTTCGCCCGTTCATGCTCCACTACAACTTTCCGCCGTATTCCGTCGGTGAAACACGGCGAATCGGTGGCCCCAGCCGCCGGGATATCGGGCATGGCGGTCTTTCCACTCGGGCGATCGAGAAAGTATTGCCGGATAAGGAAGACTTCGATTACACGATCCGCCTGGTATCCGAAGTTATGGAATCCAATGGCTCCTCTTCGATGGGAACGGTGTGTTCCGGCATCATGGCGTTGATGGATGGCGGTGTTCCGATCAAGGCTCCCGTGGCCGGCATTGCCATGGGGCTTGTCAAAGACGACGATGACGTTGTCATCTTGTCTGATATTCTGGGCGATGAAGACCATACCGGCGATATGGATTTTAAGGTCGCGGGTACAAGTGACGGTATCACTGCATTGCAAATGGATATTAAGATCCATGAACTCCCTAAGGAAATTTTAGGGAAAGCGCTGGAGCAGGCCCGCCAGGGGCGGCTTCATATTTTGTCTAAAATGAACGACGCCATCAAAACTCCGCGCGAGAATATCTCTCCCTATGCGCCGGCGATCTTAACCGTTCAAGTCAAACCGGATAAAATTAGAGAAATCATCGGCCCCGGTGGCAAGATGATTCGCATGATCCAATCGGAAACCAATACACGGGTTGAAGTCGACGATTCCGGCTTGGTGAAGATTGCCGCTGTTTCGAAAGAAGAAGGGGAAGCCGCATTAAAGATGGTCAGTGACATTACCATGGAGCCCGAGGTCGGCAAGGTTTACGACGGCACCGTTGTGCGCATCATGGATTTTGGGGCGTTTGTCCAGATCATGCCCGGCACGGACGGACTTTGTCACATTTCCCAATTGGCGACCCATCGTGTGTCCAATGTTTCGGACATCGTGAAGGAAGGCGATACGCTGCGGGTCAAGGTTCTTGAAATCAATCGTGACGGCAAGATTCGCCTGAGTCATAAAGCGATCCTCGAGGAA
Organism: Desulfobacteraceae bacterium; assembly: GCA_014237395.1. Classification (GTDB taxonomy): domain Bacteria; phylum Desulfobacterota; class Desulfobacteria; order Desulfobacterales; family UBA5852; genus JABZFP01. The sequence goes on from JABZFP010000041.1 coordinate 584,161, forward strand.
GAAGGACGGCGCAGTGATGACTCAGGACGTCAATAAAACCGTCCTATCCAACGGCATTACGATTCTGACCAAGCATATGCCGTATGTCCGCTCCGTGTCGATGGGGGTGTGGGTGAATGTGGGGGCACGTGATGAAAGCCCGGAAGAAAACGGGCTGTCTCACCTCATTGAGCACATGATCTTCAAAGGGACACGGCAGCGGACCGCATACCAAATTGCCAAAGAATTTGATGCCATCGGGGGGCAGACCAATGCCTTCACGGCCATGGAAAGCACCTGCTACCATGCGCGGGTGCTGGAAACCCATCTGGGCACCATGGTCGATATCCTCACCGATATCTTTTTAAATTCGGTTTTTGACGCCAGCGAAGTCGAACGGGAGCGCCCTGTTATTCTCCAGGAGATCGGCATGGTGGAGGATAACCCCGAGGAGTATATCCATATCCTCTCGGGTAAGAATTACTGGGGGGATAATCCTTTAGGCCGATCCATTCTGGGGTCTCCGGAAAATATCCTGCGCTTTGACGCTGCGGCGGTTCGTGATTTCTTCCAGCGTTGTTACCAGCCGGATCGTATTCTTATTGCCGCGGCCGGCAAAGTGGATCATCAGGTATTGGTCGACCGGATCGCGCCGGCGTTTGAAGCGATTCAACCCGGCAACGGTTTCCCCCGGCGATCCACACCCGAGCGCCGGGCCTATGTCGATGTCTGCCATCGCAAGCTCGAACAAGTGCATATTTGTCTTTCGGCCCCTGGGCTTGCGGCCACCGATCCAGCCCGGTTTGCTTTTTCTCTGATGAATTCCATTCTGGGCGGTAATATGAGTTCCCGGCTGTTCCAGGAAATAAGAGAAAAAAGAGGTCTTGCCTATTCGGTATATTCTTACTTGATATCCTATGAAGATACCGGCATGTTTGGCGTTTATGCCGGTGTCGAACCCTCGCGGGCCGTTGAGGTGACGGCGCTGGTTGCGGACACCATGGGCAAATTGAGAACGTGTCCGGTACTACCGGGAGAACTGCAAGATGCCAAGGAGTTTACCAAAGGGAATATGCTGCTGGCCAGTGAAAGTACGGATAATCAAATGGTCCGGCTGGCGCAGGGTGAAATTAATTTTGGTCGATACATTCCTTTGGAAGAGGTTGTGGATCATATTGAAATGGTGACGGCTGAAGAAATACAGACACTTGCCGCCACACTTTTTCAAGACGATAAACTGGTACTAACGGTGCTGGGCCCCCTTTCGGGTGTTGGGCCATTTCAAGATGCGATCCGAATGACTTAGCTGGGATTGAAACTGCATGGGCAATGATTCTCCTATCGTCTTGTCGTTTCTTCGATTGCGGCCTGATGTCGATACTGACATTCCGCTGCCGCGTTATATGACGCCACAGGCGTCCGGTATGGATATTTGCGCGGCGGTTGAGCATCCCTTACGGTTGGAAGTAGGCGCCATCGCACTTGTGCCGACGGGGTTTGCAATGGCATTGCCGGACGGTTACGAGGCTCAAATCCGCCCCCGGAGCGGTTTGGCCGTCAAACACGGGGTTGGCCTTATCAACTCTCCTGGAACGATTGATGCCGACTATCGCGGTGAAGTGAAAATTGCCCTTATTAATTTAGGTGACCGACCGGTCACCATTCAACGCGCTGACCGAATCGCCCAGATGGTAATTCAAAGCGTATGTCGCGTCCAGTTGGCCGTGGTGGAGGATTTGTCGTCGACGGTGCGTGATAAGGGCGGCTTCGGACATACCGGGTTGCGCGAATAGCGACCGAGCATCCCTCATCTTGATGGATATGGGTTTATGGACATTATGTCGTCGGTCTCCTCACCCGGTTTTTATTCATTGTGAAACCGGAATCGCTTTCACACCCCGGATTTTGGCATGTGTCACAATTCCACGGATAACGATAACGGCGATTTAACCGTTTCTTTATGCATGCTGGCCAGCGGCAGCAAGGGCAATTGTATCCACATATCGGCAGGTGATAGGTCGCTCCTTGTGGATGCCGGATTGAGCGGTCGTGAAATTGAGCGGCGGATGCGTCAACGCGATTTGTCGCCGGATAACCTTCTTGCCATTGTGGTCTCTCACGAACATGCCGACCACATTCGGGGTGTGGGGGTGCTGGCGCGCCGCTATGGATTGCCGGTCTACATGTCCGGAGAAACGGAATGCGCAGCCCTTCCCGTTATAGGGAAACTCCCACGCACCTGCCACTTCCATCCGGGGAAAGCATTTACGATTCCGCCTTTTACGATCCACCCCTTCCATGTTTCCCATGATGCCGTCGACCCCGTCGGGTTTACGATCGCCATGAATGGCAGCCGGATCGGTATTGCAACGGATCTCGGTATCGCAACGGCACTGGTGGAACAGCATTTGAAAGGGTGCCATTTTCTTGTCATCGAGGCGAATCACGATTTGGATATGCTCACTAACGGGCCATACCCATGGCCATTAAAGCAAAGGATAAAAGGGCGCAATGGCCACTTGTCCAATGAGGCGGCCGAAGCATTGTTGCGAAATTTGATGCATGCCGACCTCAAGCATGTCATTCTGGGTCATCTTAGCGAAACCAACAACACGTCACGCCAGGCATTAAAGATCGTAAAGCAGGCGATTGGAACCAGTGTTGCGGATATTACGGTTGCCTTGCAGAACAGCTCCGGGCCCGTGCTCACGCTGTAAAGGATCCCCACAATATCTTGTACTAGGTTTGATAACCGCAACAATCATACCCAACCATCTTCCCGCCCAATCTTTTTCAAAATGGGAAAATAAGAAAAATTATTTCTATAGATATTTTTTCTCACTTTACAATATCTTGTGTCGGGCTTTTTTAAAAAGTACTACAGATACGATTCGACACGACATCTTTTTTGTTTTCTGCTTAAAAATCAGTAAGTCACGGTCTGCTTTAGTTGAACTCCAAATTTTTATGTGCTATTTTTGTCAGCTATTGGGCGGGATTATATCCGTTCGACGGACCTTGGTCCTTTTGCGATGGCACATGATGGCTTCTTTTGACTGATTTAGTTCATGGATGAAAGGTTGTAACGAATGGAGAGGGCCTATCGCCAAAACGAGACGAATGCGCCTGAAACGGAATTGACCTCCGCCAGCAGTAACGCAAGTCCAATACACACCACCGATCCAACCGAATCAATTGCTGCCCACCGGTCCACGCTCAAGATGGACTACCTCATCAACAAGCTTAATTATATCAACTTTCAGAACGGTACGATTCAGGTCGTCATGTCGCATCGACGCTTTGAGCGGACCTTGACCGCGAAAGCGCGTCCGCTGCCATGCAGTGACAAGCGTCTGGAATGTGTTTGGCTTGAACCGGAAATCATTGAACGTTTGGTAGACAATTATGAGTTTGCCGCTTTTTATGTCGATGACGGCACCACGGCGCTGATGGTTGAACCCCTTGTTATCAGAATGGATGCGGTTGGGCTGGAAGTCGAATTACCGGAGCGTTGCTGGGAAATCAAGAATCGTCGCGAACCTCGTATTGTTTGCGACAGTGTCCCGGTTCAAGTCATACAAAACAGTATGTTGTTTCAAGGCGTTCTGGTTGAATTCAGCACGGGCTCTTTCCTCGTCGATCTTGAAATAAATCCACCGCAGACATTTCAGTGTATTGATTCTGCGCAGCCCCTGAACCTGATCGTCTATAATGGGGGCGACCTTATTTACTCCGGTGATTTTAAAATTCTGAAACACGATGGCGGCAGACAACAGCGACGATTCGTTCTCGAACCGCAAGCCGCGCCGATTCACCGATACAATCCGAAATCTTATCGCAGTAAACGCCTGAAACTCAAACCGACACCCAATATTGTTTTCCAACACCCTTTGACACGCCAGACGGTCAATTTGAAGGTTTTAGATATTTCCGGGTCGGGCATATCGGTGGTTGAAGGGGTTGGCAGTTCATTGCTGCTTCCCGGTATGATGTTGCCGAATGTTGAACTGATTTTTGCCGATAGCCTGACCATACGGTTCAAGGTACAGGTTCTCTATCGCAACTTGTCGGAATGTGAGGGGGACGCCTGTGAAATTATAAACGGTCTGGCCATTATCGATATGGAAAGCAACGAGCATCTAAAATTGCTGTCGCTGTTGCATCAGGCCGATAATAAAAACGCCTATATCAACACGCGTGTCGAAATGGACGCCCTGTGGGATTTCTTTTTTGAAACGGGATTCATCTATCCTAAAAAGTACGCCTATATCCAGGCCAATAAAGAAAAAATCAAGGAAACGTACTGGAAACTCTATACCCAAAATCCAACCATCGCGCGGCACTTTATCTATCAGAACAAGGGGCGCATTCTAGCACATATGGCCATGGTTCGGCTTTACGACAATGCCTGGCTAATCCATCACCATGCTGCCCGCAAGCGGTCCATGGTGCGGGCCGGGCTTACGGTACTGAACCAAATTGGCTGTTTTACATATGATTCCCACCGCTTGTACTCGATGCACATGAAGTACCTGATGTGTTATTTTCGACCCGAGAATCATTTCCCCAACAGCGTATTCGGCGGGTTCAACCGGTATGCCAAGGACCAGAACGGCTGCTCGATTGACGAATTTGCCTATTGCCATATTGATGGTGATTCCGAGGTTTTTGAAGTGCTGCCGCCGGAGTGGGAACTGACGGAGGGTGACGGATCGGACATGCAGGAGTTGGGGCATTGGTATCAACATTATTCGGGCGGCCTGATGCTCGATTGCCTAGATCTGGACTTACACACATTCGACTCTCAGGACCTGATCGATGAATACCAGCAACATGGTTTTGCCAAAGAGCGGATCACCCTGGCGCTGCGAAAGGACGGTCGGCTGTGTGGATGCATTATCATTCATCGCACCAATATCGGCTTGAACCTTTCAGACCTGACCAATTGCGTGAAGGTACTCATTACCGATAGTCGCCATGTTGATCGGAGCGTTATTCAGAATGCGCTGAGGCGAATTTTTAGGGATTACCAACTCAATGGTGACATGCCGGTGCTGATGTATCCTGTCGAAGCTGTTGAAAAACTGAATATCCCAATGGAGAAGAAATATTGCTTGTGGATTTTGAACACACGCTATTCGGACAAATATTTCAAATTTATTGATCGGATGTTTCGTTTAGCAAAGAAATAACCATTGCCAGGCACTGTAACCGGCATGAACAGCGTACCCTCAAATCTTGACAATCCGCTTTACAACAGCAGGATTATTGATACGTATATCCGGCTTATCCGTGCACGCTATCCGGATGTCAATGTTCATGATTTGCTTACCTATGCAGGTATGGAAATCTATGAGGTCAAAGATCCGGGGCATTGGTTCAGCCAGCGCCAAATCAACCGTTTTCATAAACGTCTCGCCCAAATCACCAGGAACCCCCAGATTTCCAGAGAGGCCGGCCGCTATGCCGCTTCGCCGGACGCCGTCGGTCTGATCCGCCCTTATATCCTTGGCATGATTGATCCGGCCAAGGCCTACAGTATGGTGGGCCTGGCATCCAGCAAATTCACACGGTCCACGAGATTTGAACCCTGTCGCTTGAGTCCCAATAAAGTTGAGATCCGGGTCACACCGCGCGAGGGTGTTCAGGAGCAGCCGTTCCAGTGTGAGAACAGGATAGGATTTCTGGAATCCATCGGGGCCGGATTTCTGAATAAATTCCCTCGGGTCGATCACTCTGAATGTATCTTCACGGGTGGCCAGTGCTGCCGTTATGTCATCACCTGGGAGAAATCCGTACCGTTTCTCTGGCGTCGTCTCAGCCCCATCATCTTGGGAGCCATTGGGTTGGGAATGGCATTGTCGGCTATGTTTTTACCGGGGATTTCGGTGACCGCCGGCATGGTCGTGGCCCTGGTGATTGCGCTGATCATTTCGCTTGTATGCGAAGAAGTTGAAAAAGGTGACTTGAAGCGCAGCCATACCCATTTGATGGACTCTACGGAAAAACTGCTGGATCAGATCAATGTCAATTATAATAATTCGATCATCACGAACGAAATTGGCCTTGCCATAAGCGGCAAAACGAATGTTGCGGAAGTTCTGAACAGTATCATTCAAACACTTCAAAATCGCCTGGATTTTGATCGCGGGATGATTCTCTTAGCCAACGCCGCCGGGACGCGTCTGGAATTCAAAGCCGGATTCGGATACGATGATTCCCACCGCCTCTGGCTGGATCGCCTATATTTCAGCCTTGACAAGCCAAAGTCAAAAGGGGTCTTTATCGTTTCCCATCGCGACAAGAAGGCGTTTCTCATTGACGATCTTGACGTGATCGAAAATGAGCTTTCCCCTCGAAGTCTTGAATTTGCACGAAAAGTTGGATCAAAATCATTTATCTGTTGTCCGATTCTCAGCGACGGCAAATCACTGGGTATTCTGGCAGTCGATAACCTGAACACCGACAGACCACTGGTGGAGACGGATCTTAGGCTTCTCAAAGGGGTTGCTTCGGTACTGGGCATCAGTATTAAGAACGCCCAGCTGATTGAAGCGCGTGAGCGCCAGATGAACTCTATTCTGCGTGTGTTGGGCGCTTCTATCGACGCACGGGACCCGTTGACCAAGGGGCATTCGGAAAATGTTACCCTATACGCCATGGGGATTTGCGACGAACTTTCAGTCGGGCGTGATTACAAAGAAGCGGTCCGGGTCGCGGCCCTTCTTCACGACTATGGCAAAATCGGTGTTCCGGATGCCGTGCTGAAAAAACCGGGCAGCCTGACCATGGATGAGATCCGTATTGTTCGGACACATGCTCAAAAGACAAAGGAGATTTTGGAACAGGTCAATTTTGAGGGTGTTTTCGCGCAGGTCCCACAAATTGCCGGAGGGCACCACGAAAGATATGATGGCAGCGGCTATCCCGATGGGTTAAAGGGGGAAGAGATTCCTCTGGGCGCCCGGATTATTGCCGTGGCGGATTTTTTTGAAGCCATTACGTCCATGCGCCATTACCGTGCTCCCATGACGGAAGAAAATGCGCTTTTGCTTTTGCAATCCAAATCCCAAACGCATTTTGATCCCGCGGCGGTGGATGCTTTTATGACGTTTTACAAACAGCAGACACCCCGTAAACCCTGGCTGCAAGTGTTGTCGGCCTGATCCGAAACGAATGGATCGGGGCCGCCCAACCCGCTTGCCGTCCTGATACAAAGTCCCTCCCAAGGAAGATAGATTCCTCCAGCCAAGCAGATTCTGTTTCGCCTTCTATTTTTTGGAATCGAATCGACGTGGATATTTTTGGTAGTAATGAGAGTTTTGCCAGCTGCGTTTAAGGGCGCGATTTAATTTTACCGTGACCATAAAATTGGTCAGGTTTTTCAGTTGTATGAACGAGCGCAGCAATCGAAGGTGGTAGAACGGGAATGCATATAATTTGTTTTTAATGTAGTTGTCACCGATATAGACGGTCTCCCTGGAAACACCCTCGGGCTGGTGGACCATATAAGAAAAGCGGTACTTTTCCCAATCCTCCGGAAAGTTGCCATGAATCAGGTTGCCGGCAGTAATCTGGTCGTCCATCAACCGCGTGCCCGGAAGGGGTGTCAGGATGCTGATTTGAAAGGCATCGATTCCGGAATGAAGAAGAAAATCAGCCAAACGGCGGTAATAGTCCGCGGACTCGAAGTCATTTCCCAGAATGAACGCCCCCAGAATACCGATACCATGGCGGTGATAGATCTGAGCGGTCTTCTTGTAGCTGGCAACACCGGCTCTGAGGTTCACCCCTTTTTTCATCTTTTTTAACGAGGCCTGATCGATCGTCTCGAATCCGATGAAAACAAAAAGGCAGCCGGCCTCGGCGGCCAGTTTGATCACGGATTCGTCCTCGGAAGCATTGATGGACGTCTGCATCCACCATTTCTTGTTGAGGTTGCGCGCAATCATCCCCCGGAAAAGGGCTTTGGCGCGCTCATTGCTCTCTTCGCCGTAACCTATCAGGTTGTCGTCGACAAATGCGATGTAAGGCGTTGATATCGATTCGAGTTCGTCCAGGACGTCCTCGACAGGGCGCTGCCGGTAACGGCGACCCAGGTAGCGGCTGACCGAACAGAAATAGCAGTCGAACGGGCACCCCCGTGATGTTTGCACCGACTGCCAGAAATAGTTGGGATGCAACAGGTCGCGTCGCGGGTGAAGGTTGCCCTTGGATAAATCGATACGCGGCCCCTCATACCGGCGACCGAGGCGTCCCTGTTCGAAATCGAGAATAACCTGAGGCCATATCCCTTCGGCCTCCCCAACGACGACGGCATCGGCAAACCTGGCCGTCTCATCCGGCGCCATGGAGGCATGAATCCCGCCGATAATCACTTTGGTATTTTTCTGGCGGTAGCGTTGCGCGATGTCGTAGGCGCGATTGATATTGCTTGTGAAGGCGGTGATGCCGACCAAGTCGGCTTCCTGATAGTGAAAATCGACAAAATTTTCGTCGATGATTTCAATATCCCAGTGATCCGGCGTCACAGCAGCAATATAGGCCAGTCCCAGCGGTGCGAATCGGGAAATACTGCTCATGAGGTAACCGCTTTTTTTCCCCACCGGATTGATCAGTACGAGTTTTGGCATGATGTATCACTTAGGTTTTGTGGTTCATGGCGCCGCCTTCGCCGGTTGTGGTCGGCACAAGAGCTCATACCCTTGCGAGTAAACCCATTAGGACGTTGTAGCCTCCCACGGAGGCTTTTCGCCATCGATATCGCTATCCAGACGGCTTTCTTGGAGGATCTTCTCTATACAAGGCCGACTAACAGTTTCATCAGCGCTGAAACCAGATGGGGTTGCCGGCAGCGGGGGGGGTGCAGTGCTGAAAAGCTTGGAGAACAGAACAGGCGACCCCCCCCCATAAGCATCGAAATCCGACAAGGTTCGTGCTAGACAGCGACCGGCCACGCCCAGAAGCTCGGTTTCACCAACATGGGTGCCCACGTGGCAGGCAATGCCATGCGCTGCAGCCAAGTCTGCAATGGCCCTGGCACGGAGCAGACCACCGCATTTGGATACCTTGAGGTTAAAGATATCGTATCCCCCGCGCGCAATGAGCTGCCGGGCATCATCGATGCTGACCAGGGACTCATCCGCAATCATCGCCATATCAAAAGATTGACAAAGCTTATGAAGGCCGGATGTATCCCCGGGCGGAAGCGGCTGCTCGATCGCGGCGATATCGAAGTGCTGGAGATGCTGGAGTTGATGCTCGACTTGCTTGAAGGTCAATTTGCCATTGGCCTCGAGCCGCAGTTCTTTATCCCGGCCCGCCATTTCTCTGATCATTTTGACCCGTTCGAGATTCCGCTCGAGATTGTCGTCGATGAGAATCTTGATGACCTGGATATCCAATTTCGCCGTTAGAAGTGGGAAATAGTCCTGAATCAGTTGCATCGGTAAAAAGGGCACCGAGGCTGAAAAAGGCAGCCGGTCGCGCAGGTAGGGGCCGCAAAAGCGTTCCGTCGCCATGTTGCCGCTTTGTCGCAACGCATCCAAGAGAGCAAGGTCCATGGCGCCCAGTGCCGATAGATAAGCGGATAGGCCTCGTTGCTGGCAGGCGGCTTCGCATCGGGTGAGCAGGTCGGCGGCCTCGTTTTGATTTGAAAACGGCTGCGTCAAGAGGATGGGGGCAAAAATGGTGTTGATGACTTTCAGAACAGATGGTGCATCTTCTCCGGTCACATAACGGCGCGGGGCACTTTCACCAAAACCGGATGCGTGGCTCCCGCAATCAATGCGGACAATAATGGAATCCGCATGACTTCTTCGTGTCTGGAGTGAATCGAAAGGGACGGTGAAGGCCTGGTTGTAGTGATAACAGCGAATTCTTGTGATGCGCATCAAGAGAGACTTTCAATACCGTACGGCCGCGGCGAGAGCTGTCAGCCGTTTTTCGCGGGAGGTGGTACCTGTTTTTCCAGGGCCTCCCGTTCGGCCGACAGTTCAGTCAGCAATTGGCGGAGCGTCCAGGCCTCAGAGGTGGGCGTCAATGTCGCCCACAGCGGGTTTGGCAGACCGGCACTGCGGTAGCTGGACATCAAGAGGTGCAGTTCATTTTCCGTTATGCCCGCCATGATGATAGCGGCCGGCATACGGGAGGCTTCACCGCGACCGGTATCCGCCGGTCGGGACAAGATGTCGGCGAGGGATATTTCTAGATCCGAAGTCGCTGCGTATGCAAGCGGAAGGTCACGGATGGTCGAGGTGGCGACGACGTCATCGAGGAGCGTCTGCCCTTCCGGGGTAAATCCGCAAATGAGGAGCTTGCGGGGGCCATACAGTGCCTGTGATGTTCGCGTGACCCGGCTGAATGCTGACGTGTCGTTCATGTGTCAGTCACCTGTGCTATTCGTTCTTAGAGAAAGCAATCGAATGGTTTTAAGGGCTGTGATTGCGGGCCAGTATGCCACAAACCAGGGTTTTCTACAATGTTTTCGGCAAAGGCGTCGACATGGGCATTGCACCTTCAGGTGGACTCGTCTATGATTCCCCCGGTGTTTCGATCACGCTATTGAAAATGAAGCGAGGATGCGATGTCGGACAGGGTAATTCGGTTGGAGGAGCAGGCCATAGTGGATCCCCAGGAGCTTGACCAGTTGATGCGTCTGGTGCCGGCCGATCAGCGCGGCGACATCCGCCTCAAACGGTTTCTTGCCTTTCGCCTCAAACTGGATGGGTTGGTGGCAAGCCAGGTCTATCTTTCCAATAAACTGGTGACCGCAGAAAAGTCGGGCTATCGTGGTCGCTTGTACGCGTTTCTCAGCGAAGGCCACTCCGAAGCGGATGGGTCGCCCTCCTGAGAATGCCTGTGTCGGGCCGGGGGGCAAGGGGAAACCGGCCGTCGTCAGGCCACCAGCATAGGGGCGGCAACCGCCGCCGCCCTGGCATTATCATACAGCAATGCGACCAGGGTCAGGGCAAACTCCAGGGCCGTCCCGGGCCCCTGGCTGGTGACGCAGTTGCCGTCTACCACCACACGTTCTGCCATGGGGGTGCCGTCGCTCAATTGCGCAACAAACGACGGGTGCCCTGTGACCTTTCGGCCGCCGAGCAGCCCGTGATGGGATAGGACCACTGCTGGCGCCGCGCATATGGCGCCATACCAGCCACCGCCGGCCTGGTGGCGGCGCAGCAACTGGACCAGCGGCTGTGAATCACGCAAATGCTCGGCGCCGGGGATTCCGCCGGGCAGGGCGATCAAATCGAATTCGTCATCCCGGCAGTCCGCGATCTTGCAGTCCGCAACCAGCTTGACTCCCCTCGATGCCGTAATCTGGAGGTTTCCCACCGACGCCACGGTCACGTCAGCACCGGCTCGGCGCAGAACATCGATAATGCATACGGCTTCGATTTCTTCGGTACCGTCAGCGATCGGAACCAGTACTTTGCGTTTCGGCAAATCGGTCATTTGTTCATCCCCTCCAGTAAATTCCGCCTTTATTCCGTTGGGTGCCATTGTGTTTTGGCGCGGGCAAGATCGGTGCCGGTCGATTGACTGTGGATGCCGTGCAAAAAGGTCGGCCGGGCGGTGTCAACGGGTTGGCTTCCCGCGAGGACATGTTCCGCATGGAAGGCTTCGCCGGTAAAGTTGACTTCCAGCATTTCCAGTTCACAGGTGTTGAGGACGTTCACCGGAACGGTTTCCAGGGCCCACTCAATATAGCGCACATTGTTGACGTGTCCGTTGCGGTCAAGATCGCGGTCTCCTACCTGAAACGGGCGCTGGGTCACGAGCGTTTCCGGCACATCAAGTTTATTGGGCATCGTCGATAAAGCGCGCCGGCGGTTCACGATGGGCAGAGGGGCCGGCAGCGCCGTCAGCCTTTGGGGGCGCCAGCGCTGCAGATCCATCAGAACCCAGACCGTGACGCATCGGCCGACGTCCTCCCCCGCTTCATCAAGCAGGAGAAAGTCGCGATGACTCAAGAGGCGCTCCTGGTGCGAAGGCCAGGTCTGAATGTGAAGGTGGTCCTGCCAACCGAGGTGCCGGGTGAGTTCGACCCGCATTCGAACCAGCACCCACGTGAGATGGCGCAGGTGCAACTGGTCGATGGATACTCCCAGGGCATGGGCATGGCATCCAGCCGCATCCTGCAGGAAGTTGCAGATGGTTGCCACCGACAAGTGCCCCCGCGCATCCACATCATAGGACCGCACCGGATAAACCCCGGACCAGATCTGTAGCGGTCGGGTGGTCATGGTCTAACTGGCGGGCAGATAGGGGCTGAGATCCTTGACGTACTGGGACAGCACTTTGAAACCGCTGTTTTCAAGGCTGGCGGCGGCCTTTGCGCCGGCATCCGCCGGGACCCGAACCACCAGATAGTAAACACCGGGGTGCGTATTTTCCGGCCACGTGAAAAGGCTGCGGATATTGATGCCCTGGTTCCGGAGTGTCTGGGAGATATCCGATATAACGCCGATACGGTCTTTGACCAGAACGGTCAACCGGGCGCTGTCCTTTTCGATTCCAATGGCTTCCAGAAGGATTTTGATGACATCACTGGAGGTGATGATACCGACCAGCTCATCCCCTTCGAGCACCGGCAGGGCATTGATGCGATTCTGGTTCATCAAGAGAGCCGCCCGCTCGATGGTCGTCCCGGGGGCAATGGTCAGGGTCTTTTTGGCCATGATCGATTCGACGGTGACCTGGTCCAGCAGATACATGAGCTCGTTTTTGCTGAGCGTCGTGGCGGACGAAGCCCAACTCTTTTTCAAGTCCCGATCCGAGACGATACCCAGCAACTCCCCTTTACGGTCGACAACGAGGAGATGATTGATTTGTTTGGCGTCCAATGTTTTCTGGGCCGAAAGCAGTGTGGTGTCCGGGGGCACGGTAACCAGTTCGGTCCGCATGACAGTTCCGACGTACATGTCAACTCCTCCTATGCAATGGGTGTCGAAAGAATGGGCGTTGTGTGTGACGGAATTCTATGCAACCCATGACGGGGTGTCAACTGAAACTCATCGGTTGATCGGCGGCAGCAGGAGCGTCAGGCCGCTCCCGAGGATGATCAGCAGGCCGGTCAGGATGAAGGCCTGGGGGAAATGGCCGGCATCGCCAAACCAGCCGATTGCAAGCGGTACGGCACCGCCGCCGAAGAGAAATGCGCTGGGGATGGTCAGAGAAACGGCGATGTTGCGATAGTTTGGCGGGCTGAGCGCTGAAAGCGCACTGAAACCGGCGGGAAAGAAGCATACCGCCAAAACAGGCTGGCAGAATACGGCCCCTTGAAGCCAGGGGCCTTTCAGCAGACCGATGGCGATTGTGGCCAGTCCGGTCAGTAAAAATATCAGGCGGATGGTCGACAGTGGGCCGAAACGATCCGCCAACCATCCGCCCGCAAAAGCCATCGGCAATGCCGCCACGCGGCTTGCGGCCAGAAGCGTGTTGGCGCTGCTGTGATCAATCCCCTGACTGCTGACCAGATACAACGGTAACATGGCATAAGTTCCCAGCGTCGATGTAATGCCCAGGCTGAACAAGGCGACCATCAGCCACAGGGAAGGTTGGCCCAAAAGGTCCCGGATGGCCTGTCGATCCGGCACCTGCCCATGAAAGTCGGTGCCGCGGCCATGCCTCGTATACAGCAGTCCCAGCAGAAGGATGCCGGATCCCAGGAGTGTCAATCCCGAACGCCAGGTGGCGTGGCGCAAAGCCAGTTCAGCCGCAAGGGGCGCTAGGATAAAGGCCATATTGGGCGCCAGTTCATGAATGGCCAACGCCCGCCCCCAGTGGGAGGGACGGGTCAGACGCGTGATGGCGCTGATGCCGGAGGGGAGATAGAGGCCGGCCGTCAGTCCCAGCAGAAAGACAAGGGTTCGGAAGCCGGCGATTGTCGTGATCACGGGGACTGTGAACAGAACGAGCCCCATACCGATGCTGGCGGCAATGATAATGGTGCGGTGCTGAAAACGGCCGGCCAGATAGCTGGTGCTCAACAGCGATAGGAAGTATCCGGTGGATAGAATGAAAAAAAGATTGCCGGCGCTGCGGTAGCCGATGCCAAGTTCTGTTTGGATTTCAGGGAGCAGGGGTGCCAGAATGATGCGCGCCAGGAAGTTTATAAAAAAGATGGCCGTCAGCAGGAGCAAATGCGGCAGGGCTCCCGTAATCGATAAGCCACCAATGGGCGTGTTGTCGCGTGGCTTCATGATGACGGCATGGTGCCGGGAAGCGGGTGCCGTCCCGCTTCCGCAGGGCGTTTTCCCATGGTGGCGGGCCTTTGATTGACGCCGTGGAAGTCAAACATCGGATGCCTCCGGGGGCCATCGATCCGGGCAAGGTTGGGCGGGCTATCCGGCATTACAAAATCCGGAGGCGCCCCACATGTGCCGTGCCAGGCGGAGCTGACCCTGGACGTTACTCAGGCGGACATCCTGTTCGTGTTCAATCAAAACGACTTCACTGTCGATGAGCGGGGCAATCGTTGCGGCGGCATCAGCGGCCCCGCCACCGGTCAGCAGAACCCGTTCGATGTCCCAGTCATCTTTGAGGTTATAGTTGATGCGATCCGCCAAGGCGACGGACACCTCGCGATAGGTTTCATCGCGCAATTTCGTCACATTGTATTCCTGGTCTTCGATGCGGATGGATCCCATGCGGATGGCTTTGTAGAGGCGATCCAGCTCCGGCATGACGCCGGATTCCCGATAGAGCCGGCCGGCGATCTTGTCAAACCCGTTGGCCATTCCCATTTCGATGGTGCCGCTGCCCCGGTTGCAGAAGCGCCCGGACGCCATGACCATGATGTCGGTCGTGCGGAACCCGATATCGACGACGGCGATTTTCAGGTCGTCATATTCGGAGGCCTGCCGCCGCCCGTCCGCATCCATGATCAGTCCGGTATAGGTCCCGAGGGGGGTTGGAATGACATGGACCCTGCGAATGTGAATGTTTTTACGCCCGCAGCGACCGTCGGCCTGGAAAATACCGATTTTATGATAACCGGTCAGCTGTTTGACCAGACGGGCGGCCCATTGCTGAAAGTAGCTGATCGGCAGGCCGATGACCACATGCAATGGATTCTCATGGCTGGAGAAGGGGGCCGCCGCGGTCAGAGCCAGTCGTTGACCGTAGCTATCGATCAGCCGTTCGGGCCGGCGGGCGAAATCTTCAAAGAGCGGCGGACCGTGGGTGTCATTTCCCACGATATAGTCTCTGTCCTCCAGCGCGATGTGGTAGGTTCCCGCGGGTTGTTCCGTGGCAGCGTCGGATTGCCCGCTGGCCTGACGCACATGAGACTGGAAGATGACGGTCTGCTTCCCATCGAGGCATTTGGTGAATCCAAATCCAAGATCGAGTCCGAGGGGTTTGGGTTGACGGTTCATGGGCGGCGCTTCGGCATGTTGGTCATGCCTTTTCGGATTGGCGAGTGGATTGAACGCCGGCCTATCGACGTTCGGCCCGTTTTCGATCGAATGGATTTCATGGCAACCGGTCGATATTAAAAGCCCAGATCGGCGTTGATCAAAATGATTTTGACACGGTTTTTAGGAAAGGCTTTTTCGGTGATCGTCCATGTGTTGCATATGCGGTCAGGGCTGCTGCAGTCCTGACAAAAGGACGTGGCCTGACAGGGTGTTTTTTTCTCCAGCCGCATGGTATTCACGGGCGCCGCGTAATTCTTGATGCGATCCCAGGCGTTTTCAAGATCCGGTACGATTTTGTTCCGGCCGATCAATACGACCACGAACTTGGGGCCGAATGTCAGGGCTGCGATGCGGTTGCCGATCATGTCCAGGTTAACGAGATGGCCGCTTTCCGTCACGGCGTTCGTACTGGTGAAAAAGACGTCCACCAGCAGCGCCTGGCGTCGTCGTTCCATCTTTTCGGTGTCTGAAATCGTGGTGTCATAGGTGTCCAGAACGCGCACACCTTCCATGGTGCGCAGCTGCCGGTAAAGCCCGCATTCCACAAAGGTCCGCGATCCGCCCCAGGACATGCTGGCGGGTTTTATCACCGGCAGAATGGCTTCGGTCACGATGCGGGCGGTATCTTCCGGCCGGGAAGCCAGATACACCTCGAAATTATTTTTTTCCAGAGCGGTTTTCAGGTGCTCCAGACGCAACTGCCAGTAGTGGTCGATCGGTTTCTCCATCCGTTTCTCCTGCGCGTTCAATGGTTGATCGTGCGTGTCCGAGCCCTCCGGCGGCGGTCTGCGACAGGTCGCCTGGCACTTGACGGGAGGGCCATTCATGAACACGATGAGGGTCGCATTATCGGCCGACTTGCATCCTATACTCTGTATGAATTAAACAGAGGACGGGTCAACTGTAAAATTGAGGAGGGAGATATGGAGCTGCGCAACTTAGGGGCGAGCGACATCAAGATTTCGCCCATCATCATGGGAACCTGGCAGGCGGGTCGTGACATGTGGGCCGACATCGATGATGCCGAAACCACGCGCGCCATCCAGGCGGCTGTCGATGCCGGCGTCAATACGATCGATACGGCGGCGGTCTACGGCAAGGGCCATTCGGAACGCGTGGTGGGCAAAGCCGTTGGCGAGCGGCGGCCCCAGGTCGTCATTGCCACCAAGGTATTTGCCAACGAACTCCAATACGACCAGGTGATCGCCGCCTGTGAGCGCTCTTTGGCCAATCTTCAAACGGACTATATCGATCTTTACCAGATTCATTGGCCTTCCGGTTCGTTCGGCAGTCCGGTGGTGCCCATCGAGGAAACCATGCGGGCCTTGACCGCGCTGAAGGAGCAGGGCAAGATCCGCGCGATCGGGGTCTCCAATTTTTCCCGCAGCCAGCTGGAAGAGGCCATGGCTTTTGGCGACATCGTGAGTTTGCAACCGCCCTATTCGCTGCTCTGGCGGCATGTGGAAGCGGATGCCATGCCGGTTTGTGCGGCGAAGGGGCTTTCCATCCTGGCCTATTCCCCGATGGCCCAGGGGATTCTCACCGGCAAGTTCGGCCCGGATCACCAGTTCAAACGAGGTGATCACCGGCGCGCCAACCGCCTGTTCCAGGAGCCGGTTTTCACGCGGGTGCAGGATGCCCTCGCGGCGCTCAAACCGATCGCCGACCGCCACACCATCACCCTTGGACAGTTGGCCTTGGCCTGGGTTATTGCCCAGCCCGGCGCCTGCGCCATTGCCGGCGCGCGCAATGCCGACCAGGCCCGTGAAAACGCCCAGGCCGGGGCCGTGTCCCTGACGCCGGAGGATCTGGCGGAGATGGACCGCATCAGCCGTCAGGTGACGGCGCAGCTGGACGACAACCCCGTTCTCTGGAAGTGGTAGCGCATTGCCTCCGGCGGAATGATCAAACCATTTCTACTGGCCGGTGAACTTGGGCGGCCGCTTTTCCATGAAGGCCGTGAAGGCTTCCATCAGGTCCTTGGACGGCACGATGTTGGTGCTCATGGAGGCGACATAGCGCAGACCGTCGTCGATGCTTTTGCCGACGCCGTGGTTCAGGACGTTTTTCGTGGCTTCGACGGCCAGGGGGGCATTGGCGGCAATCGCTTCGGCCATGGCCTGGGCACCGGCCATGAGGGCGGCCTGATCGTCAAAGACCTCGTTTACCAGAAGGATTTCCCGGGCGCGCGCTGCATCGATGGTTTTGGCGGTATAGGCCAGCTCCCGGGCAATTCCCTGTCCTACGATCAGCGGGATCCGCTGCAGCACCCCCACGTCCGCCACAAATCCGACCGCGGCTTCCTTGAGCGAAAATACGGCATCCCGCGAACACAGGCGAATATCGCAGGCCGTCACCATGTCCAGGCCGGCCCCGATGCAATAGCCGTGAATCGCGGCGATGACCGGTTTGCGGCAGCTTTCGATGCAGGACATGGTATCCTGCAGGGCGCCGATTCTTTTCAACAAACGCCACTTGACACCGCCCATCTGTTCTTTTTCCATGATTTCGGGAAGCTCTCCGGCCATTTCCACCAAGTCGATGCCCACCGAAAAGCAGGACCCATGGGCTGCCAGGATGACAACCCGGATGTCGGGGTCCTGATCAAGATCTTCAAATAACGGCTGGGCTTCACGCCAGGCCGGGGGGTTCATGGCATTCTTTTTGTCGGGGCGGTTGAGATGGACCCAGGCGATGGGCGGTTTCTTGGCGACGGTGTAAAACGAGGTGTCAGGCATGGACATGCTCCTTTGTGGATGGACGGCAGCGGCCGACCGCAGCGGTTGCAGGCGACGTCGCGGGTGATTGACAACAGATGATCATTGCCTACCATAACGGATAATTAGCCGCCTATCCAGTGCTATTGAGAGGATAATTGCAAAGCCCCAGGCTTCCTGATATGGGAGGGGCGGTCAGAATAGCGACGGTTGATCCCGGGCCCGTGGCCGCGGACTCGCACGGGACGAACAGCATGGAAATTTTAGGGCGTTATGGATACGTATTATATTGACGGTGAATTCGTTCCCGCCGACCGGGCGGTCATTCCCGTAACCGACCTGGCGGTTCTGAGGGGGCTGGGTGCCTTTGAGCTGTTGCGCACGTATGGGGGGCATCCTTTTGCGTTGGAAGAGCATCTTGCGCGGTTGCAGCATTCGGTGCAAAAAATGGGGTTGCTGCTACCCTGGACGATCGAGGCGCTGCGCCGCATCGTTCTGGAAACGCTTCAGCGCAACCTGGCCAGCGGGCATACGGAGTCCAATATCCGCATCATCGTTACCGGAGGATCCAGCTCCGATTTTATGACCCCGCAAGGCCAGCCGCGCCTGCTGGTACTGGTGTCGGAAATGCCGCGCCAGCTGGAAGCATGGTACACTGACGGTGTCAAAATAACCACCATGCAAAACCGCCGGATCCTTCCGGGGGCCAAGAGCATCAATTACCTGTCCGCCACCATCGCGCTCAAAAAAGCGCGTGACCGGGGCGCGGTGGAATCCCTTTACGTCGATCGCGACGGGCAGGTCTACGAATGCACGACCAGCAATATTTTTATTTTCAACGGGTCGACCCTGGCAACACCCGGCCGACGGATTTTATCCGGCATCACCCGGGCGTTTATCCTGGACCTGGCCCAACGTCTTTTTACCGTCGAAGTCCGGGACCTGACGTTGGAAGAGCTTCTCCGGGCGGACGAAGTTTTCATATCCGGCACCAACAAAGGTGTGGTGCCGGTGGTCCAGGTGGATGACGTTCAAATCGGCGACGGCCGACCTGGCCCACATACCCTGACACTGATAAAATCCCTGAGTGAGCGTGCCGCAGCGCACGCCTCGCAGACGTCGTATATTGCATAGACGATAAAACCCTTGGCGCCCCGACGCCGATGAAACGCTCGAGCGCTTATAAACCATCGTTCGGGCAGCAGGAGGATAATGCGCATGTCAGAAAACCAAACGTATGATTTGATTGTCGTGGGAGGCGGACCCGGCGGCCTTTCCGCCGGCATCTATGCCATGCGGGCCGCGCTCAAGACGGTCCTTATCGAGAAAGGCGTGGCCGGCGGCCAGGTCACCATGTCGGATGAGGTGGAAAACTACCCGGGGTTCGAGCACACCAGCGGTGCTGAATTGTCCATGAAATTTGTTCAACATGCCGAATCGTACGGGTTGGAGATGCGCAATCAGGAAGTGACCGAAATCGAGCCGGGCCTGGACTGGCATAAGGTCCATCTGGATGACGGCCAGGTGCTGCAGGCCCATGCCGTGATTCTGGGCGCCGGTGGCAGCCCGCGCAAGCTGGGTATCCCGGGGGAAGATGACTATTACGGCAAAGGCGTTTCGTATTGTGCGGTGTGCGACGGGTTTTTCTTCCGAGACAAGACTGTGATCGTCGTGGGCGGCGGCGATACGGCTGCGGAGGAGGCGCTTTACCTGGCCAAGCTGGCCAAAAAGGTCTACATCGCTCACCGCCGGGACGAACTGCGCGCCAGCAAAATACTTCAGAAACGCGTGCTGGACGATTGCAAGATCGACGTTCTGTGGAATACGGTTCTGACGGAAATCCTGGCGGACGATGCCGGTGTGGTGGGCGTTGGATTGAAAGACACTCTTTCCGCGGAAGAGCGCACGATGGACCTGGATGGTGTTTTCGTGTTTATCGGGTTCGAACCCAACAACCAGATCGTGCCGGCCGGTATTAAAATGAATGCCGACGGGTACGTGATGACCAATGACAACTGCGAAACGGCCATCAGCGGAATTTATGCCATTGGCGATCTGCGTGAAAAAACCTTCCGGCAGATCGTGATTTCAGCCGCCGACGGCGCTGTGGCGGCCCTGGCCTCGGCCCATCATGTGGAGATGCGCAAGGGCAGCCCGGATTTTTGCGAAGCACCGGCGGATCTGCTGGCCTGACGGCGCCCCGGACCCGTTGCCGTTTGGTCCGCGCAATATTTTCCGGGATACGGGTATATAGGTGCGATACCCCAATATGTTGGCTTTTTAACTTGACAAGCTACTACATATGGTTTAGTCGCCCCATATGTAGCTGAACGATGGTGTATTCCCTTTTCGCATAGCACATAGTTTTGGCGATGATATGGGCGATCATGGCAACGACATCGTGAATGCGTTGAAAGCGGCTCGGATAACGCCCGGCTCGCTCTTTTGGGTGTCCGCTTTCACCTGTCAGCCCATTTCCCAGGCATCCACCCCCCTTTCCCCCCACGCCGCCTCGACCTGTCAGGCCCCGCTTGTCAAGCCGTCTTCGCGTCTTATCTTCACGCCTTGGGTTTTCCGGCAGCGGACCCGAACCACCATGAATGCATGATACCGCCGCCTGACTGCGAGACGGAGCAACGATGCCCCTGAATATCGGTTTCGTATCGACACGATTTTCCGGTACAGATGGTGTTACCCTCGAATCCAGCAAATGGGCCGAGGTGTTTCAGCAAAATGGGCACCACTGTTTCTGGTTCGCGGGGGAGCTCGACCGCGGCAACGGAAGCCGCTACCTTGTCAGGGAGGCCCATTTCCAGGACCCGGTCAACCGCTGGATCAACCAGGAGGTGGTGGGCCGCAAAGAGCGCAAGCCGTCCATTACCCAGGCCATTCACGAACAGCGCGCCTTCCTCAAGGAGCATCTGCACATTTTTATCCAGCGGTTCGGTCTTCAGCTCCTGATCGTGCAGAATGCCCTGACGATACCCATGCATGTCCCCCTGGGCCTGGCCCTGACGGAAACCATCGCGGAGACCCAGATTCCCACCATCTGCCACCACCATGATTTTTACTGGGAGCGCGTGCGGTTTTCGGTCAATGCGGTCAACGACTATCTGCGGATGGCGTTTCCGCCCCATTTGCCCAATATTCAACATGCCGTGATCAACTCCGAGGCCCGGGAGCAACTGGCGCTGCGCACCGGGATCACCTCCGTTATCGTGCCCAATGTCCTGGATTTTGAGACCCCGCCGCGGATTGACGACGAGGGTACCCACCGTTTCCGCCAGTCCCTCGATCTGCAGCCCGATGACATCATGATCCTGCAGCCCACGCGGATCGTGCGCCGCAAAGGTATCGAACACGCCATTGAACTGGTGAAGGCGCTCAACGACCCGCGCTGCAAACTGATCATCTCCCACGAGGCCGGCGACGAAGGGTTCGAATATGCCGAATGGCTCAAGGATTATGCCTGTGAAAACCAGGTCGATTTGCGGCTGGTGACCACCCGCATCTCCGACCCCTGGCATTCCGGCCCGCGTGAGGCCCCATCGCTCTCCCTGTGGGATGTTTATCCCCATGCCGATTTCATCACGTTTCCGAGTCTCTACGAAGGATTTGGCAATGCCTTTCTGGAGGCGATCTATTTTCGCAAGCCGCTGCTGGTCAATCGCTATGCCACTTTTGTGCGCGATATCGAGCCCCTGGGGTTTGATTTGGCGGTCATGGATGGCTACCTTTCCAAACAAACCGTTCAGCTTGTGCGGGAAGTTCTGTCTTCCCGGGACCGGCGCACGCAAATGGTCGATACCAATTATGCCATTGCGCAACGGCATTATTCTTATCGCCGTCTGCGTGAGCGACTGAATCTGATGCTGGCCGGTCTCTTTGGTGATGCGGTCGTTCCGCTGCAGCAAGGCCCACCCGACGCGGAGGCGGACGGTTTCCTGACCATCGATCCGTTGCAGGTGGTTTTCAAGCGGTTCAGCAACCGCGACTGTGCGGGGCGGACCAACCCCCTGACAGGGCTGCGCCATGAGATTTAAAACGATTCCCGGTATCGAAGGCAAGGTGTTCATCCCGGATGAGGCGCCCTCGAACCGAAAACACCCCTGCCGGGATTGCTATGCCTGCCAGCAATGCAGTGATGATCGCTGCCGTGTTTGCCGGGCGGACGGGCAACCCCCCGCGAAAAGGGCCGCCGGGCCTTGCCGCAGCTGTCGGTCGGTTGGAAAGGCCTGTCACGGCCGCTGATTTTTCTGCAAGCCATCCCCTGTTACGCCTGGGTTCACCTCTCACAACGGCCGTTTTCTGCCGGCCCCTGTGTCCGGCTTATGGTGCGCCGTTATCGGCTAGGGGGATCGTCCCGTCTACCGGTTGGACATGCGATCCCAGAAGGCGCGGCCGCTATTCATGGGGTCTGATTGTTGTTCGGGGGGCGGGGGCGGCGATGCCGACGGCGGCGTGCCGCGCAGCCGGGACACGCGCTCCTCGATGGGGGGGTGGGTGGAAAAGAGGCTTTTAAGCCCTCCGCCGGAAAGCGGGTTGACGATGAACATGTGAGCCGTGGTGGGGTTGGCCTGCATGGGAAGCTTCCGGCTGTAGGCCCCCAGCTTCTCAAGGGCCGCGGCCAGCCCGTCCGGTCGGCCGGCGATGGCCGCGCCGGTGGTGTCGGCCAGGTATTCGCGTGAGCGTGAGATGGCCATCTGGATGATCATGGCCCCCACCGGGGCCAGCAGCGACATAACGATCAGGCCCAGGCCGCCCATGCCGCCTTCCTCGTCATTCCCCCGTCCGCCGCCGAAGATGGCGGACCAGCGGGCCATGGAGGCCAGCATCATGACGGCGCCGGCCATGGTGGCGGCCACCGTTCCGATCAGGATGTCGCGGTTTTTGATGTGCCCCAGTTCATGCGCCAGAACGCCTTCGATTTCCGCCGGGGCCATCAATTTCAGCAAGCCTTCGGTGACCGCCACCACCGCGTGATCCGGATTGCGGCCGGTGGCAAACGCATTGGGCGTTTCCTGGGGAATCACGTAAACACGCGGCATAGGCAAACCGGCGTTGCGGCTGAGACGGCTTACCATGGCATACAGTTCCGGCACCTGGGATTGGTTGACTTCCCGGGCCCGGTACATGCGCAGGACCATACGATCCGAATACCAGTAGCTGAAAAAATTCATGCCGCCGGCCAGAAAAAAGGCGATGATCATTCCCTGGCGGCCGCCGATCATACGGCCTACCAGAATAATGAAGGCGGTCAGGGCGGCAAGGAGCAGGGCGGTTTTAAATTGGTTTCCCATGGCTCGTTCTTTCCTCCGTCGGTCACATTGGGTCGTGGATCATATTGCCAAAGGCTAAAATATGGATTACCTGCTGAATGGCAAGGGCAAGAGGCGTTTTGTCTGCGGCGACGACTTGCCAGGACCGTTATGCTCTGTTAGGTTCCCGGCATTTGTGCCGATGGCCCCGGCCCCTGACGAAGGTTTCAAACTCCACCCTACAGGAGAAGGTGACGCTCATGGTTGACGACAACGACAACGAAAATGAAATCCCGGAAGACGAGCCCAGTTTTGCCGAGCTTCTGGACGCCTATGAAGGGCGATCCGAGGATTCGCTGCAGGTCGGCGACAAGGTATCGGTGCGGGTCATCGCGATCGGTAAGGACGCGGTTTTCGTCGATACGGGGACCAAGATCGATGGGGCGGTGGAACGGTCCGAGCTTCTGGACGACGACGGCCATCTGACCTGCGAGGTCGGTGATACCCTGGACCTGTTCGTGGTGGCCCGGGCGGAAGGCGAAATCCGGCTTTCACGCGCCCTGAGCGGCTTCGGCGGACTGCAGATGCTGCAGGAAGCCCATGACAGCCAGATTCCGGTGGAGGGCAAGGTGCAGGCCACCTGCAAGGGCGGTTTTGACGTTCGAATTTTGCAGCAGCGCGCCTTTTGTCCCGTCAGCCAGATCGATATCCGCTATGTGGAAACCCCGGAAGATTACGTGGGGCAAACCCTGTCGTTTCTGGTGACGCAGTTCGAGGCCCGCGGGCGCAACATTGTCGTTTCCCGGCGGCGTCTGTTGGAAAAGGAACGGGAAGCCGCCCGGGAGGCCTTTATGGCCGAACTCAAGCCGGATTCGTTGCATGAAGGCCGGGTCGTGCGGGTGGTGCCCTTCGGTGCGTTTGTCGAACTCGTGCCGGGGGTGGAAGGCTTGGTGCATGTATCCGAATTGAGCTGGTCGCGGGTTGAGAATGCCGGCGACGTGGTCCGGGAGGGTGATCACCTGACGGTCAAGCTGCTGGAAGTCAAAGCCGGCGAGGCCAACCAGGCGCCCAAACTATCTCTGTCGCTCAAACAGGCCGGGGACAATCCCTGGGAGACGGTGATCGAACGCTTCAAGGCTGGTGATGTGGTCCCGGCCAAGATCACGCGCTGCGCGCCCTTTGGGGCCTTTGCCGAAGTCGTGCCGGGGATTGAAGGCCTGATTCACATCAGTGAACTCAGTTTCGTACAGCGGGTGCGCAAACCGGAGGATCTCGTGACACCGGGTGAGACGGTCTCCGTCATGATCAAGTCCGTGGATCGGGAGCATCGCAAACTTTCCCTGAGTTTGCGGGATGTGGGGGGCGACCCCTGGCAGACCCTGTCGACCAAGTACCGCCCAGGACAGATCGTCGAGGGGACCGTGGAGAAGAAGGCCCCCTTCGGTTTGTTTGTCGCCATCGAGCCGGGCGTGACCGGGTTGCTGCCTAAAGCGCGCTGGCACGATGCCCTTGAACCCGGGCGTCTGGAAAATGCCAAACCCGGCGATCGTCTTGCGGTAGCCATCGAATCCATCGATCTCGAACAGCGTCGCATCAGCCTGGGGCCGAGCGAACGTGCCGACGGTGGCGGCAACTGGCAGTCCTTCGCGCCGGCGGAAGAGAAATCCATGGGGTCGCTGGCCGACAAATTACAGGCGGCACTGAACGCCAAAAAGGAACAATAGGCGGGTGGGGCTGTGCGTAGACCACCGCTATATAAAAGTGGTCAGGATCGGCTTCCCGCCGGGCTGCTAAAGGGCAAATTCAATTCGTAGACCCCGTCCACCACGCGGGCTTCGACGGCCAGGCCGCTTTTTTCAAAGACTTTCAGCATGGATTTGTTGGAACTCAGAACATCGGCCTTGAATCCTTTGAGGCCGCGCTCTTTGGCCAGCCGGATCAGCATTTTGAGGATGAACGTGGCAATGCCGTGCCCCTGGTAGGCTTCATCCACGACAAACGCCACGTCGGCAACCGGCCCGTGCGGCTCGCGCACAAAGCGTCCTTCCGCAATAATGCTGCCTTCCCCCATTTCCTTGACGAGGCCCACGATGGAAAGCGTCCGGCTGAAATCGATATTGACGTATTCCTGCATTTTGGCGTGCGGCATGGTCTTGATGGGACTGAAATAGCGGTAGTAGACGGAGGTATCCGAAAACCGGTAAAACAGCCGGCGCATGTCTTCCACGTCCGAGGGTTTGATGGCCCGGAAATCAACGGTCAGATCATTCTTGAACACGTGCCGGGTGGCAATTTCCGAGGGATAAAGACGCGCGTTGTCCGCCAGGTAGATCTGGTTGGGGTAGAGGATATGTTCGGTCTTGGCCTGCTCCACGAGGGTCTCCCGGTCATCCGGGTGGGCAATTTCGATCAGGGCCAGCGCCCTCTCCCGCACCGATCGTCCCCGCAGGTGGGCCACGCCGTATTCCGTGGCCACCATGTCCACCGATTCACGTAAATTGAACTGGTTCGGGAATTGCTCGACACTCAGCCGGATGTTCGGCTCGTCCTTGCGATTGCGGCTGGGCAGGGCGAATATGGATTTTCCCCCGGCCGAGAGCTCCGCGCCGCTGACCATGTCCGCGGCTTCGGCGGGGCCGGCCACCACATTGCCGCGGCCGGCATGCAGGGCGATGCGGCCGGACAGGTCGACCTTGCGGGCCGGGAGAATACAAACGAACCGGGGGTTGCTGCCGATCCGCATGGGGTTCAGGACCCGGTCGGTGCTCTGGAATTCGATCATGGGGTTGCGGTCCAGCCATTTCATGAGGTCCGGCGTGCCGAAGGCATATGAGGTAACCGACTTGCCCCTGAATATCCCTTTGCGACGATTGGTGACCGCCCCGCTTTTGATCAGATCCATGGTGGCGTCCGTCAGGAAGGGCGTGTGGATCCCCAGGTTGCGTTTGTGGCGGAGGTGTTTGCTGAGGGCTTCGTAAACCGGCCCGATGGAAAAGGCCAGGCAGCTGCCATCTTCGACAAGCGAGGCCACATTGGCGGCGATCCGGTCGAAGACATCGTCCACCGGCCAGCGCGGGAAATAGATGGGGGGGTCGGTGGCTTCCACCAGCAGATCGAACTCGGATATGTGCGCGAAGGTATCGCCGTAGGTATAGGGGGTTTTGGTGTTGATCTCGCCGATCACCAGGTCGGCGGCTTCCAGCGCCTGGCGCGCCGCATCCACGGCCACCCCCAGACTGCAGTAACCCGCTTCGTTTGGCGGTGTAATTTGCAGGATGGCGACATCGAAGGTGATCTGCCCGGACTCGATCAGTTCAGGTATGCGGGCGAAACGGCTGGGGATCAGGTCGACCCGCCCGGTGGTAATCGCCTCGCTGGCGACCCAGCCTGAGAAAAAGGTCCGCAGGCGATATTTGTGGGTTTGCAGTTCCCGCAGGGAGATGGCATCGCCGAAGCTGACGATCTGCGTCAATTCGAGGTCCTGCAGGTTCGGCGCACTGGATGCCATGAGGGCTTTGACCATGGTCAGGGGTTCCGCCACACCGGTGCCGATAAAAATGCTCATGCCGGGTTCGATACGGGTCAGGGCCTGTTCCGGGGTGACGGTTTGCTGCTGCCAGTCAACAGGGTCGCAATCGATCATGGTTCTAAAACCTCCTTTTTTAAAACAGGGGCCGACGATAAGGGCCAAGGGTCCACCGGGAACGATCATTGACAAGAGGGCACGTCAATGCGAGATTTCAGCCGTTTGTTCACAACACGTTCGCCATACGATAAGCACGGTTCGGGGATATTGCACGTAACCCCGGCGCCTGTGAAGGATGATGACCCCATGACGCATTCACCTGGCGATAATCCCCGTCCGGGGCGGCCGTCTTTGCTGTTGGCGGTGATCGGCCTGTGGCTAATGGTTTTTGGGACCCCGCTTGAGGCCGCCGAACGCCCGCTGCCGGACACGATTCAGCCGGGGGTGACCTATCTCCAGCAGGTGGTCGACAACGCCGGGGCAACCACCATTGATCATCGCAAGCTGGCCCCCCTGGTCGACTTTATTATGCAGGACAAGGCGGCGGGCGAGCCGTATTTTTCGACTTCCGACCGCCTTCTGGACCCCCTTGTATACCACGAATTCGAGCTGCAGCAATCCCTGGCGACTATTCTCCAATACGCTTTTCACCCGGACATCCCTTCGCACGTTCTGGCCCTGTCTTCCATCCGCTTCTCTTACTGGAAAGAGGTCGATGGCCGGCCCCAGCCCTTTCCGGATGCTATTGCGAAGCGACTGACCGATTTGGATGCGCCCCTTGTCATCCATGGCATCGAACACGAAGAAATCGCCCCCGACCTGTTTTCAGGGGCCTATTACAGTTACGATCTGAGCCGCACCCTGATCATGTGCCGGATCGGCGGACGAATGGTATGGATTTCCCTGGCCCGCCAGCGGGACCTCTCCGATGTCGGGCGCAAGGGGTTCGTTTTGGGCCCGGATGATGACTGGAATTACATCTACAGCGGTGAGAAGGGCATCAACAAGATGGGCCTCGGCTGGGTCGAATCCTACCTGTACGATGCCTTCTCGGCGATTGTCTATATCCAGGTGGACGACGCGACACCGCGGGTCCGCTGCGGTCTGTTCAAGTGGCTGCGGGCGGGATGGAACGATATGAATTTCGTCCGGCGCAGTCACATCCGGCGCGGCCTGGAGCGCTATGCCGAGACCTACCGGCAAATCCTGGAAGCCCCTCAGTTGCCCCCGCCGTCCCGAATTGCCGCCGCGGCCGAAGAAATCCGCAGCATGAGCCGATCGCAGTTGCAAGCGCACGGGCGACGGCACTTGCAATCCCTCGAAAATCGCTTTGGCAGCGATCGGCAGTTTCCGGACAAATGGTACGCGCAGGCCATCGAAAACGGTCCTTATCTCGAACAACTGACCCGCCCGCAGCTCGAGGCCATGGTATTTCTGGATTACATGAAAGAAGTGTTGGGTCGTGGTACGGCCCAGGCATCAGAGCTGGCCATGGGCCAAGATGATCCAAGGGGGGGCACACCGTGACCATCGACCATCGGCTGGCCGCGCTTGCCCATCTTTACCGGGTATACGATCAGTTCTGCGATTCCCTCGACAACCTGGCCTGCCGCAAATTCTGCGCCGACTGCTGCTCACGGAACGTGACCATGACGACCCTCGAGGGCGTGTATCTGCTCCAGGGCCTGGATGCGGCCCAGCAGGCGGCCTGCCTGGCCGCCCTGAGGCAGGGGGCCGATCAGATTGTCTTCCGGCCGCGCTATACCACCAACCAGATTGCGGCGCTCTGCCGCGACGGCCATGACGCTCCGGAGGACGACTTGGTCCATGGCGGTTCCCGCTGCTCTTTGTTGACCGCCGCCGCCTGCTCCCTCTATGGCTTGCGGCCTTTCGGCTGCCGTTGCATGGTGTCCCGGCAGCCCTGTGCGACGAAGGGCTATGCCGACGTGGACGACTGGGTGCTGACGGTCAACACGGTCTTTCTTCAGACCATCGAGCACATCGATCGCCCGGGGTGTTTCGGCAACATGCAGGATGTCCTTCAGGCGTTGGGACGGGACGATTGGCAGGCGGCCTACCGTGACGGGCGGCCGTCGACGGAAGCCACCCGCCTGATTACCAACCAGCCAGCCCCTGTGCTGATGGTGCCGCCGGTACACCAGGCGAAAATGAAGCCCATCCTGGCGGAAATCCAGCAGGGGTTGCGCTTTGTTTCCTAAACGCCCGTTGCGATAGGGGCGCTTCCCCGTGATTTTTTTACTGCAGTCTGGGATAGTCCAGCGCCCGCTGGATGGCAATGCCGCTTTGTTCGGCAACCGCCATGGCGAAGTTGATGTCGACGGTCGAGAAATAGCGAACGTCTTCGGTGAGCAGCCTTAAAATGCCGATGATCTCGCCCTGGACCGCAATCGGCACGGCCAGGATGCTGCGGATACCTTCCGCTTTGGCTTCCGCGTGGTAAAGGGTGTGAATGTCCTTGCGCGCGTCGGGGATCACCACCGGCTCCCCCTCCTTGATATAGTAGGTGGCCAGTTCGTCGTCCAACGGGCCTCTTTGGAGATAGGTCTGGCTCAAACCATGGGCGGCCTTGAGCGCCAGTTTGCCCTTGTTCTCCTCGATCAGCCGGATGGTGGCGGCCTTAAGCCCCATGACGGCCGGAAGGCGCGTCACGATGAGGTCCAGGATGGTGCCCAGCTCGTAGGTGGCGTTGATTTGCTTGCCGATCTCGTGAATGGCCTTGAAATAATCGAGCTGGACTTGCTGTTCCTTGAAGATGCGGGCATTTTCGATGGCAATGCCGCACTGCTCGCCCAGGGCGGTGACGAAATCGATCTCGTCCCGGGTGTAAGTCCGCGGTGTTTTGGTGAGCAGCCGCAGGATGCCGCTGATACGTCCCCGAATCGGGATGGGCACCACCAGGATGGTCCGGATGCCTTCCTTGCGGGTGGCTTCCGGATAGTTGATCCGGGGATCCTGGAGGGCGTCGGCGATCACGATAGGCTCGCCGGAGAGGGCCTTGAAGATGGGTTGTTCGGTGTCGATGGTGCCCCGGTTGAGATAGGCCTCGCTCAGGCCATGGGCGGCACGCAGCTCGAGCTTTTCGCCGGCGGCATCCAGCAGGCGGATGGTGGCGGCGTCGACATCGATGATTTCGGGTATTTTACGGGTGATCAGATTGAAGACTTCGTCCAAATCGAGGCTGGCGGTGATGGCTTTGGTGACCTCGATAAACAGATCGAGAAAGGTGGCGTCGCGTTTCACGGTCATGGTATCGGCTCCTGATGTTCGCGGTTATTTGAACCCGTTTCAAAATTTTGAGATGGGGTATTGTTAAGCATTGTGGCGCCTCGGGTAAAGGCCCCGCGTAAAGGCCTACTGTCCGAGCGGTCGTTTATGTCGTTTGTGCATTTTCTGCCATGTGGAAGAAAATGCGGCTAAGGGATGATCTACGCAACCGTCAACCCCAGCAAGGCCGCGGCATTGTCGCCTTTGATGCGTGCGCGGTCTTCCTGGCTCAAGGCGCTGGCATCGATTTCGCGGAAATAGCGGGCGGGTTTCAGCAGGGGATAATCCGTACCGAACAGAATCTTGTCGATTCCCACGATGCGGGCCGCCATTTCCCATACCGAAGGATCGTACAGGAAGGGCGAGGCGGCCGTATCGAAGTAGACATTTCGCAGGGTTTCACGGACTTCCTTTTTGAGCAGGGCGTAAAAAAACAGACCGCCGCCCCAGTGGGCCAAAACGAGGCGGTTTTCCGGGAAGCGCTGGGGCAGGCTGTAAATCTGGCTCAGGGTATTGGGCGATTTTCCGGGATAGAGGTGTCCCACCGGCTCGTTGGTGTGGATCAGCACGACGGCGTTTTTCTCCCGGCAGAGTTCCATGACCGGGGCCAGGCGCTCCAGGTTGTCTTCGGTGATGCCGGATTCATAGTAGGCCAGTTCACCCACGCCGGAAAGTCCGCCCGCCAGACAGCGCTGGGTTTCCGCCGCCGCCGAGGGGTGGTCGGCATCGAAGCAGGCCAGACCGATCAGGCGGTCGGGATGCGCCGCCACGGCTTCCATGATATAGTCGTTCTGGCGCCGGAAGCGATCGGCCTCCTTCCAGGGAAACCCGAAGACCACCGAGCGGTCGACCCCTTCCTCGTCCATGGTGTCGATCAATTCACGGGCGCCGATCATGCAGGCTTTGGGGTCGCTGTAAAGACGGTAAAAGGCTTCCTCGGAAGTAAAACAGGCGCTGCGATCCTGCCGGATTTCGGGTGGGAAGATGTGGGTGTGGAAGTCGATGATCATGGTGTATGCTCCCTGGGTTCGTAAACGGTCGAATTCCATAATGTGCTGACGAGTATCGCCCGATGCGTATTTTATGGCTTCCTTTTGAATGTTTTTGCATGTTACTTTTCTTCCGCGCGGCAGAAAAGTAACCAAAAGAAGGCGCCCGTTTCACGAGCCCTTCCGGTTTGCCTGCGCGTCGGGGCCGCGGCCGGACGCGCCGAAACGCGCCCGCCTGGCAGCGGGCTCGGACAGTCGCCGCGTCTATTTCGGCCGTGTCCCCGATGCTCAGCCTCGTGAAAAAGGGTGGGGAAGGGCATGGCGCGATCAAAGCAGATAACACTCTCATATTCATAGCGGCCAACTGAAGGAGGACAAGTGTATTTCGACCAACCCGGAAAAGTCAACACGGTCCCGACCCTGACCGAAGCTGCCCGGCGAGGGCAGGAACTGGGGCTCGATGAAATCGTTCTGGCGACCACCGGCGGAGACACCGCCTATGCGGCCCTGGAGCATTGCCCCGGCTTCAGGATTACGGCCGTGACCTATCACTGCGGGTTCAAGGAACCCTTCCAGTCCGTCATGTCCGAAACGGTTCGGCGTGATTTGACGGACAAAGGCGTGCAGGTCGTCATGGCCACCCACGCCCTGTCCGGGGTGGAGCGCAGCGTGGCCAAGAAGCACGGCGGGGCCTGTCCGGTGCTGCTGGTGGCCGATACCCTGAAAATTTTCGGGCAAGGCGCCAAGGTGGCCGTGGAAGTGTCCATCATGGCCGCAGATGCCGGCGCCCTGTCCGGCCGCGACATCATCGCCATCGGCGGCTCGTCGAAAGGGGCCGACGCGGCCCTGGTGATCAAACCGGCCCACCAGTCGTCGTTTTTTGATCTGAGGGTCAGGGAAATCGTATGCAAGCCCCGCGAATTTTAGTTTGAAATGGTCTTTTTTGCCCTGATCGGCGTTCTCCGCGGGTTCTACGGCTGCGGCGTACATCAGTACGCCTCACCGTAAACCCTTGTGCGGCCTTGATCAGAACAAAAAATCCTCATTTCATCAGACGAATTAGAGAGGGCAATCGTTGCATGGAAAATCATGACAACATTTCACAGGAAAAAAATATGGCGCAATCCCTCGAGCGCCACGTGGTGCTGGTGGCGCCGGAGGTTCACTGGAATACCGGGAACGTCGGACGGACCTGCCTGGGGGCCAATGCGAGCCTGCACCTGGTGCGGCCGCTGGGGTTTTCACTGGACAGCCGCCAGGTGAAGCGGGCCGGACTGGACTATTGGCCCCGTGTCGATTTGTCGGTGTGGGACAGTTTCGACCACTTTCTGGCCGGCATGGCCCCCGAACCCGGGGAGGTCTGTCTTTTCGCCAAGCTGGGGGCCAGGTCCTACCGGCGCATGCCCCTTCAGGCGCGCATGTTCCTGATCTTCGGTTCGGAGACACGGGGGCTTCCGGATGCGGTATTGCAGCGCTATCCCGACGCCCACTACCATGTCCCCATCACGCGGGCGATCCGCAGCCTCAATCTTTCCACGGCCGTGGGCATTGCTCTTTATGAAAGTTTGCGGGAAGCGCCGCCCTGCCACGGGTGGCTAAATATTACTGAAAAACGATAAAGTCATTAAGTAATGTACGGAAATTGATTGACAGGCTTTCAATAATACATATGTTGGCCTTGTAAGATTCAACCCATTAAGATCACATCACCATAGGAGGAAGGGATGCGGTTTGACAAGCTGACGATAAAATCACAGGAGCTCATCCAGAACGCCCAGTCCCTGGCCTCGCGCTACGGGAATCAGCAGATCGTCAATGAACACCTGCTGCTGGCCATGCTGGAGGAAAAAGAGGGCATTGCCCGCACGGTCCTGCGCAAGCTGGGGGTGGCCCCGGATGCGGTGCGCGACGAGATCCGGACGGCCGTGGACCGGTTGCCCAAGGTCAGTGGTGCTTCGGAGGTCTATCTTGCAACCGATACGCGGGCGGCGATCGAGAAAGCCTTCGACGAGGCGGCCAAGATGAAGGACGAGTACGTCAGCATCGAACACATCCTGCTGGTGCTGGCGGAGGCCAAGGGGGGGGAAGCGGCGGCCGTTTTGAAACGTCACGGCGTGACTCGCGACGGCCTGCTCAAGGTGCTCATGGAGATCCGCGGCTCCCAGCGCATCACCGATCCCAACCCGGAAGAAAAATACCAAGCCCTGGAGAAGTTCAGCCGCGACCTTACCGAACTGGCCCGCACGGGCAAGCTGGACCCGGTGATCGGCCGCGACGAGGAGATCCGCCGCATCGTCCAGGTGCTCTCGCGGCGCACCAAGAACAACCCCGTGTTGATCGGTGAGCCCGGTGTGGGCAAGACCGCTATTGTCGAAGGGTTGGCCCGCCGTATCGTTGAGGGCGACGTGTCCGAATCCCTCAAGAACCGGCGTCTGGTGGCCCTCGACATGGGGGCCCTGATCGCCGGGGCCAAGTACCGGGGGGAGTTCGAAGACCGCTTGAAGGCGGTTTTGAAAGAGATCGAAGACGCCGAGGGCGAGGTCATTCTTTTCATCGACGAGCTGCACACCCTGGTGGGGGCCGGTGCCGCCGAGGGGGCCATGGATGCCTCCAATATGCTCAAGCCGGCTCTGGCGCGCGGCACCCTGCGCTGCGTAGGGGCCACCACCCTGAAGGAATACCGCAAATACATCGAAAAGGATGCAGCCTTCGAGCGGCGTTTCCAGCCGGTGCTGGCGGTGGAGCCCTCGGTGGAGGATACCATTTCGATCCTGCGGGGTCTCAAGGAGAAGTACGAGGTGCACCACGGGGTGCGCATCAAGGATTCCGCCATCGTGGCGGCGGCCACGCTGTCGGACCGCTATATTGCCGATCGGTTCCTGCCGGACAAGGCCATCGACCTGATGGACGAGTGCGCCTCCAAGCTGCGCATCGAAATCGACAGCATGCCCACCGAGATCGACGATATCCAGCGGCGCATCACCCAGGCCGAAATCGAGCGCCAGGCCCTGAAAAAGGAATCCGACCGGGATTCCCGGGATCGCCTGAAGAAGCTCGACGAAGAGGTTGAAAGCCTCAACGAAACCATGCGCGGCATGAAAGCCCACTGGCAGCATGAAAAGCAGCTGATCCAGCAGCTACGTGAGATCAAGGAGCAGCAGGAGCAACTGGGCACCGAGGCCGAGCAGGCCCAGCGTGCGGGCGACCTGGCCCGGGTGGCGGAGATCCGTTACGGCAAGGCGACCGAGTTGGAGCGCCGCATGGAGGCGGTGCGCGCCAAGCTGGCGGAGCTGCAGGGCGAGAAGAAGATGCTCAAGGAAGAAGTCGACGACGAGGACATCGCCGGGGTAGTTTCCCGCTGGACCGGCATTCCGGTCAGCAAGATGCTGGAAGGGGAACGCGACAAACTGGTACGCATGGAAGCGCGGCTGGGCCGCCGGGTGATCGGCCAGGAAGAGGCCATTGCGGCCGTGTCCAACGCCGTGCGCCGGGCGCGCTCCGGCCTGCAAGACCCCAACCGGCCCATCGGCTCCTTCATTTTCATGGGACCCACGGGCGTGGGCAAAACCGAACTGGCCAAGGCCCTGGCGGAGTTCATCTTCGACAGTGAACAGGCCATCGTGCGGGTGGACATGTCCGAGTACATGGAAAAACATTCCGTGGCCCGCCTGATCGGGGCCCCGCCGGGCTACGTGGGCTACGACGAGGGGGGCTACCTCACCGAGGCCGTGCGGCGGCGGCCCTATGCCGTGATCCTCTTCGACGAGATCGAAAAGGCCCATCCGGAGGTCTTCAACGTCCTGCTGCAAATCCTGGACGACGGCCGCATGACGGACGGCAAGGGCCGCACCGTGGACTTCAAGAACACCATCATCATCATGACTTCCAACGTGGGCAGCCAGATGATCCAGAACCTGGCGGACAACGACCGTGCCGAAATGGAGCGCCGGGTCATGGAGGCCCTGCGGGCCAGTTTCAAACCCGAGTTCCTGAACCGCATCGACGAGACCATCATTTTTCTGGGTTTGCAGCCCGGGCAGATCGCCGCCATCGTGGATATCCAGATGCAGCACCTGGCCAAACGGCTGGCCGATCGCCACATCACCCTGGAACTCAGCGCGGCGGCCCGGGATTTCCTGGCCGAAAAAGGCTACGACCGGGTTTACGGCGCCCGCCCCCTCAAGCGGGCCATCCAGCAGTACATCGAAAACCCGCTGGCCATGGAGCTGCTCAAGGGCAATTACGGCGAGGGCACCCGCCTGCGGGCCGACCGGGAGGGCGACCATATCGTGTTTGAAACGGTGTAATGGTTTTTTAGCGATCCACCTAACGACCGATGCGAAAGCCGGCGCAAGAAAGTTTCCTTGCGCCGGCTTTTCTGGTTTTTAACAGCCCGGTCCTCCGGCAGCGCTAACCATCAAGCCTGTCGCTATCTCAGAAATGTTGTGATAAGGGGCTATTCCAGGTTGGTTATAGGAGCCGGCACGACGACCTGTGAGGTGCTGCATCGGGGAACCGGGCCGGTGGTAGCGGGCTGCAGGCACGGCGCCAATGGTTTCGCCGTCTTTATCTGAAAGAAAGATCATGTTCGAGAACAGCAATAAATATAAACTTGTAATGGTTATCATCGTTCTTCTCGCTACGGGGTTCCTGGTGACCAGCCTGGCCAGCTATTTCGTTGCCCGGGAGTCCTTGCGCGCCCAGATAGCCCTCAGCGAGCTGCCCTTGACCAGCGACAACATCTATTCTGAAATCCGGCATGACCTGTCCCGGCCCGTTTTCCTGTCCGCCATGATGGCGACCGATACCTTCCTGCGCGACTGGATCCTCGACGGCGAGATCGATGAACGTCAAATCATCAAATACCTGAAAGAAATCCAGACAAAATACCACACGTTTACGAGTTTCTTCGTATCCGAAAAATCAAGGAACTACTACCACGCGAATGGCATCCTAAAGAAGGTTTCACCGGATGAGGCGCGGGATCGATGGTATTTCCGGGTCAGGGACATGAAGACGGATTACGAGATCAATGTAGACCCCGATCTGGCCAACAAAGACGCCATGACCATTTTCATCAATTACCGCGTCTTTGATTATGACAACACCTATATCGGTGCGACGGGGGTGGGGCTGACGGTTGGGGCCGTCATGGAACTGATCGAAACCTACCAGGAGAAATACAACCGGACGATCTATTTTGCGGACAGGAATGGCGACATAAAATTGGCGGGGTCGAATTTCGACCCGACCGTTAAAAACATGGCCCGGTTGGGCTATTCCCTCCCATTGAAGGATAGCGCCGGCGCCTCACCGGAAGGCTCGTTCCGCTACGAACGAAACGGCCAGGTGGTCCACGCCAATATCCGTTTCATCGACGAGTTTGAATGGTACCTCGTCGTCGAGCAGCCGGAACAGGAAACCATACGGCAGATTCATACGACCCTCCTCATGAACCTGGGTATTTGTGTTGCGGTGACGCTGGTCGTTCTGGTGCTTATCAATGCGGCCGTGAGCGCCTATCAGAAAAGAATCGAAACACTGCGGGGCATCGTGCCGATCTGCTCCTACTGCAAACAGATCCGGGACGACAAGGGATATTGGAACAAAGTCGAGGAGTATGTTGCCCGCCATACCGAGGCGAAGTTCAGCCATTCGATATGCCCCGCCTGCATGGAAGCGCATTTCCCTAATGAATACAAGGCGATCCAAAGCAAAAAGGGTAGAAAATAGGCGTTTATAGCCTTGCCGATATTTCATTTCTGACGTTAAGTACCACCACCCGCCGCCATTGCTTTTCCAATTTCCGTTGTTCCGCCGCGCCTTGCCCCGAGCTTGACCCCCGACACAGGCGTCCCTATGGTGCGAGGAGAAAACATTTTTCTTCTGGTGGTAAGATTTGATGAAACCGTAATAAGTCGGAATCTTATGATCTCAGAGTGTTATAGATTCCGGATCAAGTCCGGAATGACAGCTAAAAGACTTTTTACGGCTCCATCAAGGTTTACCATTTACCGATGATCTCAAAAAGTGGTGGAGGCATCCTGGGGATTCAAGGGATCAAGAATTCGAAAATCCAAGTGGCAGCATGCGCCGCTGGGAATCAACCCCTCGACCCTTCTTTCATTTGAAGCATCATCAATCCGGCGCCATGGCTAACGCAAGTGCCGCTATACCGGGGAGCGAATAATGAACAAGCGTTCCATCATCAAAAGCACCGCCCGATACCTGCCGGACAACCGTATTACCAACGATGATTTAACCGGCCTGATGGACACCACGGACGAATGGATCCGGCAGCGCACCGGGATCGAGTCCCGCTACTGGGTGAAAGAGGGCGACGACACGGGCACATCGGACCTGGCCCTGGAAGCCGCCCAGATCGCCCTGGCCCGTGCCGGCTGGGAGCCGGCCGAACTGGACCTGATCGTGATGGCCACCATGACCTCGGACACCTACATCCCCGGCGCAGGCACCCATCTGCAGCACAAATTGGGAGGCGGCTACGTCCCGGCCCTGGACATCCGCCAGCAGTGCACCGGTTTCCTGCATGGCCTGGAAGTTTGCGACGCCTACATCCGGAGCGGGATCGCCGGTAAAATCCTGCTCGTCGGGGCCGACTACCAGAGCCGCTTTATGGAGAAGACCACCGCGAACCGGGATACGGCCGTTATTTTTGCCGATGGCGCCGGGGCTGTCTGCATCGCAGCGGAAGAGACCGATGAAACGGTCGGCATTCTGGCGTCCGTCTTTCATGCGGATGGGAAACATGCCGATGCCCTGCGGGTGGGGATTCCGGCCCGCAAAAGCGGCTATGCCATGGATCCCGAAGTGTTGGCCAACAACGAGTATTTTCCCTTCATGGACGGCCGCACCGTTTTCAAGATGGCCGTCACCCGTTTGCCGGAAGTCGCGCGGGAGCTGTTGGCTAAAGCCGGCGTGCAACTGGCGGACATCGACCTGGTCATCCCCCACCAGGCCAACCTGCGGATCAACGAGGCCCTCCGGGACCGCCTGCAACTCCCCGATGAAAAAATCTACAACAACATCCAGGAATACGGCAACACCACCAGCGCCACGATCCCCATCGCACTGGATGAAGTGATGGAAAAGGGCATACTGAAGTCCGGAGACCATGTCCTGTTCATCGGCCTGGGGGCCGGGTTGACGTGGGGTGGCGTGATTTATCGGCTGCCGTGAGGATGGCTGATTTTGAGGTGGTTTTTCTCCTGTTCAGGGGGAAGAGGATTCAAGGATTCCAGTGGCCAAAGGTCGGATTCTAATACCATTGTATAGCCGTCGTCCCCGTGCCAAAATACGCTCATTTCTGAATTGGAAACGATCTTAATCGGGCATTCTCCGGACGCGATCCGGAATCCAGTACGCTTTTCCACCATTCAAGAGGTGATCAGGAAACCGAATTCCCCGCTTTAGCGCTTTCCGACAGACCCCGCTTTTCCCCAAAATTTCAGTGTCCCGCAGAGGAACCGTCCTCCCTGGCAAGTCCTTGTCATCATGTAAAAAACCTGATAAGCGTTTTGAGCATAAACCCCTTCGCCGGTCTCCCCGTCTTACCCGTGCAATACGGGAAAATGTGGTGCAGGTTTAACGATTCAATTATGGACCGCGGCATGCAATGGTTTCGCTGTCGTCAAAGTTGCTGCCCTTTGCTGGTCCTTGAAACCGCCCAAACACATCGCTAATGGCAATCGCCTGCAGCGTTTGACGCGAACTCTGAAGGGCATCCCTACTGTGACCCGGCATTCCGCAACCCAACAACAGGGCCGCTTTGCACAAAAATCAGGGCACAGTGCACCGTTAAGCGTGCCAATGGCTAATTCAAGATGTAATAACCCTCTGAAATTACTGTCTCGATTTGCTGGTATGGTTTTTGCGGATTGCCAGGGGCATGCAGAATTTCAAATCCTATCTCCTGGCAATGCACATCGCCGGTCCCAAAGCGGTGGATTTCTATCTTCATTGGGTGACCCGGTTTTATCGTTTTCTTAACAAACAACCAGAGGACACCATCACCCAACAGGAAATGGACTCCTATCTGAAGCATCTGTCCAAAAGACGGGAATCCTGGCAGGTCGATCAGGCGGCCAAGGCGATAAGCCTTTACCAGTTTTTTAATAACCGTAAAGAAGTCGGCAATGGCTGCAAAACAATCGACAGCCGGGATCAATGGAAAATAGCCGCAGACGATATGCACAAAATGCTGCGTCTCATGCACCGCTCCTATCATACAGAGCGGGCCTATTTGAGCTGGCTCAGGCGGTTTTACCGCTTTGCCGGCGGAAGACCGCCCGCCACTCTGGAAAGCGAGGACGTGAAGGATTTCCTGACCTATCTTGCCGTGGAGCAGAACGTATCGGCTTCAAGTCAAAACCAGGCCTTCAATGCCATCCTGTTCCTGTTTCGGCATGTTCTGGATAAGGACATCGAACACATTGGCGAGGCCGTCAGGGCCAAAAGAAAACAACGCCTGCCGGTTGTCCTGACGCGAGCGGAAGTGGACAGGCTTTTCGACCAAATGCGGGGCTTGAACCTCTTGATGGCTCGAACGATCTATGGATGCGGGCTGCGTTTGGCCGAATGTGTAAAGCTCCGGGTAAAAGACATCGATATCGAGCGGAAAGCGGTCACCGTTCGCAGTGGAAAGGGCGACAAAGACAGGGAAACCGTGCTGCCGACAAGTTTGACACCGACGTTGGAGGCGCATCTTGAGGAAGTGCGCCGTCTTTATGATGATGATCGCCGGCGAGACGCCACCGGTATCATGACGCCAGGGGCGCTGGAGAAGAAGTATCCGAATGCGGGCAAGGAGTGGCCTTGGTTCTGGGTTTTTCCATCTCTAAGGGAATCGCGAGAGCCGCGAAGCGGTATATTAAGGCGGCATCACATTTACCCCGGCAATCTGCAAAGGGCGATTAAGGCGGCAGGGAACAGGGCCGGCATTCCAAAGCGCATAACCGTGCACACCCTGAGGCACAGTTTTGCTACCCACCTTTTGGAAGCAGGCTACGACATTCGGACCATTCAAGACTTATTGGGCCACTCGGACCTGCGTACGACAATGATCTATACGCATGTCATCAGCAAAAACAGGCACGGTGTCGTAAGCCCCCTGGATTGAATGTGTTTCAAGATAACGCTTAGTTGGAATTATCATGCAGCCTGATAATAACGATAATAAGCGCGAAAAGCTGCAATTGATGCACATAAAAATGGGCAGCAAGAATTGGAGATCAAGGCTAAGTTGTTGATAGATAGTCAATATATGCTATTCTTATCAGCATTGTGAAATCATAGTTTTATGTGTCTCTTGATACATTTTTCAGTCAAAAAACAGCAGCATGATAATATAATAGTTCGGTCACAATATAATGAATATCGAACAATTTGATCTAATAGTAAATTTTGATTTAGGTGCAATCCTTCAGGGGGGTGGTGCAATAGGCTTAGCAATTGTTGCTTATATTGCTTTAACGCAATGGAAGAAACAAATAAAATTAGAAAAACAAACAACTCTTTTAGATCAACTAACAGATGAATTTCATAATTTCATGGCTGCCACAAGCCCTGCTATAACCTTGATTCATTTAGCAAAAACCTCTTTTGGATGCAATAAACCACAACTTGCAGAGGATAAAGAGTACGAGAATAGTCATATAATTGAATACATAAATAATAGAGGGGTTGAAACAAGTAATTCTATTCTTGAAAAGTTAATTCCTTTACAAGAGGCATTGGCCAAAATGCTATCATTGGTTGCCAAAGGGCAATCTTATGATATTAAAGATTACAATCGTGCTATTCATGCAATAAAAACTGTAGAAAGTATTTATGGGCAAATGGAAGCATTTGCCTACATAATTAAAGATAGAAACTTAAACTGGAGGCATCCTGAAGTCCAAAAAACTCTCAAACTTGCTGATGAATTAGATGTTGAAATACTCAAGAAAAACTTGAGTGATCAAAATGTTGAGTATTTAAGTTTCATAAGTGGAATATACAAAAATATATAATTACCGAACCAGTCGTTTGAGATCGCTACGGCTAAGGCCTCCGCTCGGACGCGCATGATTGCGCGCCGCTCAACTAAACGTTATGTTTTTGGAATAGACATGAATAAGTGCTGGATTTGTGAAAAGCAGGGAAACACAGGAGAGCATTTAATCAAAGCCTCCGATTTGAAAACTTTATTTGGTGAAGTTTCTCAGTCATCACCATTATATTTTCATACATCTAAAGCGAAAAACATACCGGTAGGAAGTATTAAAAGGTCAAAGCGGTTAAAATCGGATGCGTTAATATGCAATGATTGTAATAGCAGGAAGACACAGCCTTATGATAGGGCTTGGGAGCAACTATCAATTTATTTACGTAGTAACTGGGATACACACTATCATTCTGGAATGGTTGATTTAACCAAAGTTTTCAGGGGTAATGTAAGGGAGTCAGTGTTGTATGTTCATTTGTTCTTTGTGAAATTGTTTGGATGCAGAATCATCCAAGATAATGTACCAATTAATATCGCCCCGTTTCAATATTCGTTACTGCATGCGAAGCCGCATAAAAATATTTATCTTTCTATTGGGCCAAGACCTGGAGAGTTACAAAAGAAATATGCAGGGGTAACTCCTATCGAGTCACTAAATATTAATGGCGGCTCCGCCTTTGCTACATGGCTCTACATGGTTGATACAATTTCTGTAAATATCTTATACGTTACGAAATACCGGCATCCGAATGTAATGAAAAACACTTTTCATCCCGAAAAGTTCCTTTCAAAGATAAAAATAAAGAAATAAGAACATAACCAGCGCTTTCACAGCCGACCGGGCTATCCAGCGGCGACATACAAGCGCTGTTGGTAGGCGAAATAGCCGGTAGTTTAATAATTCATTGCTTCCTTGAGCCCGGCGGGTGAAGCGCAACGTTGTGCATAGAAATAATCATGCAATGGAGCAAACTTAAAAAGAATATAGAATCTTATTTCGCTGACACTGTGAAAGGAAGGGTCGGTCTGCATTCCACAAGATACCGAACTATGCATGATCATGATGGCCGTGCTTGGATAACTTTGGACAAAAAAGAAATTACCAATATGGTCCATATCTGGAAATGGCTAGAATTACATAAAAAGGAAATCAATGAGTTAAAACTTCAATACAAAAATGCTCCAGACTATGATGAAGGTCGTTTTAGAAAAATGGCAGAAGAAGAACTAGAAAACAAAGGAATTTTCATGCAGAGTCATCTGGGTGGAGCCATGCATGAATATCAAAATCTATCCATTAAGGATATTTTATCTTCAAAAAACCACGTAATCAGAGCAATTTGTATGCTTGACCGTAGAACTGGTAAAAGAACCTTAAAAGAAATAGATATCTCAAATGAACATCCTTTGGTGTGCACTACATATATTTTTAGGTGCGAAGCCGAGGGAATAATAAAATAAAAGCACAACCAAACATTCCACCGGACTCGCTAAGCTCGCCGGTGAATTTAACGTTATGTTTCAATGAAATATATATCCAACATATTTTTTGCCGTAGCCTTCATTTCTTGTGGATACATATTTTTTACCACGGGGTGGTGGTCAACATATGAGGTTCCGGTTCCCAAAATAGGCGGCATACTACTTATTCTGGCAGGAATATTTGTGCTTGTTAACACAATAAGAAATAGGAAATTGAAGTCTGTTAATGACTATTTAATCTGCCATGATTGCCTGAAAGTTTACCTTCGCACTGAAATCGAAAGCAATAAATGCATAAAATGTAACATCGTTCTGGAAGAGCTTGATGGCTTTTATGATAGGAATCCAGACTTAAGGGCAAGCAGAAAAACATAACAACTGGCTGTATAGGATTCGGGCCACTTCGCGGCCCTCACCCTTAAGCCAGGGCGTTATACCTATACAATTATGAAAAAAAGAATATCAAAAAAGAAACACAAATTTTGGCTGGAACTTGATGTTGTTGATCTTAGTCAGAATTCCTATTGGAGAAAAAAACTATTTGATGCTGAAGAAAATGAACCATTTGACATTGATAAAAATAACATAGATCATTTGCCAAATAATCTCATAAAGGAAATATTGGAATATGATTTAAAATATCAAGTGGCAAAAGTTCCAAGTGATGAAACAGAATCATGGCTTTCAGAAGGTGGTTTAGTTATCTTTAAATTTTGGGTAAAAGATTTTCCAAGTGTAAAAATATATTCAGGTAATAACCCAGACATCATTTAAACTGGTATAACATCACAATTAAGTGCGACTGGCTACCATCTTGCCGGGCGGAGTTCTTAGGCTTCGGAACATTTCTACTTGCATGACATTGGTAGCCATAAACACGCCAGCCCCTTATTGTGGGCGTTATACGTAAAAACGATTACCCAATGATGGTGGAGTTTCTCCCAAAAGAATTTGAGGTGCCAAAGGTACTTGAAGTCGAAGAATTTAGGCTTGAAGTGCTCAGGCCTGATGTTGCCGAGATCGACTATGATGCGGTAATGTCGAGCAAGCAAAGGTTGAGACAGGTCTTTTCTTCAGCTACGGAATGGCCTCGAGACGATATGACACTCGCAGAAAATAGGGATGATTTAAAAAGACATCAAACCAAATTTGAGTCACGTAAAGCATTCGCATATACCGTGTTATCAAGAGATAGAACTAGATGTCTTGGCTGCGTTTATATCGATCCTTGCAGGCTTGAGATGTTTGATTGGGAGGTGTACCTTTGGCTTAG
Source organism: Desulfobacteraceae bacterium (assembly GCA_014237395.1). GTDB lineage: Bacteria > Desulfobacterota > Desulfobacteria > Desulfobacterales > UBA5852 > JABZFP01. The sequence goes on from JABZFP010000041.1 coordinate 628,104, forward strand.
AGACGATTGCGCTGAACTTGATGCTAAGCTTTACAAAATAATGAAAGATTGGGTCTCAGAGTGTTGGCCCTTCGGTAGCATAATTTTTCCCGGTAGAGAGGTTTCCTGGAGTAAATGGGAGTCATATCAATAGCGTATAACAAAGCGTTCAATTTGACCTCCACTGCAGCGCTTTATTTGTGGTCAATACCACAAATAAAGCGCCTCCGTTCCGGCAAATTAACACGGCGTTATGCATACAAGAATTTAAATGAAGAATGTTGAAATACAGCTTAAATGCGATTCTGAATCTGCATTGCGCATTATCAAGGATCAAACAGATCCGCCTTCGGGTATACGCATTCTCAGAATAATGAAAGATCCTTGGTTTTGGGGAAAGATCGAAAACAATAAGATCAAAATTTGGCCCAAAGGGCCAAATAAGGATATCTCAGCTGCTTATATTACAGGGCAAATAGATGAAGATGAAGATGGATCAATTTTAACCGGAAAGATCGTGAATGATCCAATTTTCAGAATCCCCGCATGGCTACTATCTATAACAGCTTTGATTGGATTCCCTGCATTTGGTTACTTTATGTATTCCATGGTATCTTTGGGTGATAATTTCGTTTCCTCATTTCTGATCACCATTGTTTCAATCGGAATCGTTGTAATTGGTATCCTTCAAAGGACCTCTGAGGGCCAGGAAGAAGATCTTGAGAAGTTTCTCCGAAATGCATTTGGACAGATTGCAGAATCAATAAAAATTGCATAACAACCTGCTGTTTTGGACGCGCAACAAAACGCGCGCCCCAAAGCAGGGGCGTTAACTGCATCTGCTCTGCAAATGAAAAAATCATTTAAAGAAAAACTTAAAGAATACAAATCTGCCTTCTACCATGGAAAAGCATTTAGAAGGATGGAAATTGGTAAATTTGAAAGTGCAGCCAAAATTTTAGAATCTATATGCCGTGACAATCCAAGAGAGCCAGGCAATGAAATTTCCTATTATTTCATCGGTCAATGCTATTTTCGAATGGGAAAAATTGACCTTGCGATAAATTGGCTTTCAAAAGCATATGATCTTTTTAATATAAAACTCATTGAGAATAGAAGTTACAGGTATTTACGAAATTATAGAGATATGCTCCAGATGTATTGCAAAGCTTTAAGAATAAATGGTGAAACTGCTTTAGCTGATAAATTAATTTATGAAAAAGATTTCGGCAGTTAACCTCTGGCTGTAGTGGATTCGGTCCGCTGCGCGTCCCTCACCAGTAAGCCAAGACGTTATGTGTTTCGAATTCGAGAGTAGCCTAAATGAAAATTGACAGTGGCGCGCTTAGGTCAATCAGATTAATAAGAAAGTTCCAATTTTGGCTTCTGATTTTGGCGATTCCATTTTTA
>JABZFP010000003.1 GCA_014237395.1 Desulfobacteraceae bacterium
CTCCATCTTTTCTTTCAGCTTCTCCAGATCAATTCCAACAGCATTCATTTTTTCCAATATGTGCTGATCAATCTGCCAATACGTAATCGATTGAATATTCCGAACCTCTGGTCCATAAAGTGATCTTTTTTTATAAGAGAATGCATTTGTGAATAAATGGGTCAATCGGGAGTCTCTATCTTTATTCGTACGCATCTCTTCAAGATCGATGCCCGCTATCAACCTTCCAGTTTTAACGTGGTCCTCCCGTACGAGAATATTATGGGTGCCAGAGTCGCCTATATCCAAAAGAAATCGTAAATACAGATGCTGCAAAGCCGCAAATTTTGGTCGATTGGTCAGATGCCCGTTCTTTTCAACTTCGGAAACCCGCCACACGGCTGCTCCTCGTGGAATTATCGGTACATCCACTTCTATTTTTGATGACTCCAGCTCAAAGGGAATATTCTTAGTTTTGCCCACGTTTTCCGCCACCAGGTAATATTGATCATTGCCATCCCAGCTGATGCATCGCCAAGGCAAGGATGCTCTCTTCCATTCCGGTAAATGCAGTGCATCTTCCAGCAACTGAATAGCAAATGTGAATCTCAAGTTGTTCATCAGCCCTGGGTCACTGCGCTTGTATGGACCTTTATACACCAAATCATCAACGACAAAGACTGCCTTTTTGAATCTTGCAGTTCGCAGCTGAGCGCGGGGAGCACCATTTACCTTAGACATGATGACGGCGGACAACTCTTGAATTGCAGTCCCCCCGATGCGAGTGATTTTTTCAAGGTCGTCTATACTCATTGCAACATACCGCCATTACAACGATAACGGTCCAGCTTCTTTTTCAGCAATACATAAATTTCGCGATACTCATGGCGAAGGAAGGCATCATTTTCATTTTCAATGTACGCGCCTTCTAAAGCGAAATTTTCAAGACAGTCGCCACCTCGTTTACCACCATGGGTATGAAGGTCCAAAATGTATGGATCCATCAGCATTTTTCCACCGACGAGGTGATCCCTGTAAAGCTGCTCTACGTCGTCTACCGGCGTGTCGATGCCCGGATCTGTTGAACTCCAATCGATTTCATTCCGGCGGATAAAAAGGAGCATGGCGTGGTATAGGTAGATCGGTTTTTCCTGGTGCCCCATCTTTTTGAAGAAGAATTCCAGGGCGGAAATAATTTCCCGGATAGACTGATACTCACCGTGCCGGTCGATGAAACGATACAGCACTGACCAGACAAAACGTAGATACCTATATTTCGCTGTTCCGTCTTCATTTTCGAGATCGCATAATCTGCTTATCCAATAGAAGGCGTGGTCGCTGCCAGCTTCGAGATTGTACACGATACCTTTAATGCAGCGGCGAATATTCGCTGAATAGTCAGTCAAATCTAAATCTACATCCCCAACATCTGTTTGGTTAGCGTAAACAGCTGGATACAAGGCACTAATACTACGATGGATTTGCCTGAAATCGTCCATCTGTCGGGGCTTGACGTAGTATGGTGGAAGAATATAGACAGACTTCAAATCGCTGATGAGCCGAATCATCCTTTGGCTCGTCAGATACAAATACATATCCATTAATAGCTTCCACGAAAACGCTTCATCCCGGCTTTCGACCCATTTTTGATAAATTTGACATACTCTCAACGGCATCCACCATGCCGAGATATTCACTTCCTCTGACATCATGACAACCAAACGATTAATCATGTTGGTGCGTATTGTCTTAGCCCTAGCCTTTGCTTTCGCCCGCGTTACCTCAGGGTATCTCTGTAACTCTGCTCGTCTGGCATATTTTTGAATGCCGCTTTTCAGAACATGCGGATCATAACCGAAGAAACTTCTCTCCGATCTAAATTTTGCATATAAATTTCCCAACATTCTCTGTCGGATACCACGATCAGCCATATTCATCTGTTTTTAAATCCCCCTTTACAGAGCAAGACTGGGATATAGAGCAATCCCTCGAACGAGATTGCCCATCCGCAGTATACAATCAAGCAAACTATTTATCCAACCCGTTTTGTTTCGGTATCGGGATTCCGACGACCTTCTTGATTTCCTTTTTCCAGCGGATCATCGGATCATTTTTGTATCGCCGGTATATCGCTTTGATTATCTCATCGGTCTGCCCTACTCTCACCGCTTCAATCGCCTCCTTCAAAACAGCATCTGCATGCTTCTCAAATCGCTTTAAGTGGTTCATCGTTCCCAACCATATCGAATGGGTCACATAAGGCGAAAGATCGCATATCAGGGCGTCTATGCCGCCAGAATCCAGCATCGGCTCAACGCTGACGGAAGTCTTAAATCCATGTTGGTAGGCATGCATCAGGCATTTTTTGCGCTCATCATATGACGGCGCATTAGGCTCCCAATACGATAGTATCCGGTCATCACATGCACCGATTGAAAACCGGAGCAAAATTCTTCTTCTGTATGGCCTGAACATTTCACAAAATGCTTTAATACATTCAAAATGTGGCTTGCTGACAACCAACATCCGATTGCCAACGATGATCAAACATCTCAAAGCCGTTAGGCAGCCATTGAGGTTATTCGGCGTGATGTCGTGGGAAGAAGGGAACATGACCTGTCCGTCGTATTTCTTGTAAATCTTATCCACGTCTTTTTGCCGTATTTGCTCAAGTGGCCAAAGACCTGCAGTGGCCCACCCGAACCGGATTCCCATTTCTTTAGCGAAGCAATACCGGCAATCATGCGAGCAGCCTGTGCAGCAGTTAACTGACTTAACAGCCCATTCTAACGTACCGTGGCTGCCCTTTTTTATATATCGTGTAGTTCGTCGATTTTTCATTCTTTTTCACTTCCTCGATAATATTCGTCGGTCAAGGCGAAATCGTCGCCGTCTACCCAAATCTGAATGAACCGCATGGGAGGCACAAACTTGCTAATCTCTGGCCCGTAGGCCTCTATCACTGCCTGGAAATCTGGGGTTACCTCGCGAAAACAATACACATAGGGTTCTGAGGCTGCTGGTGGGTATAGCTCGCCAGACGATAATTTAACGATCTGACCCCTTAAAATGGACTGCATCAAACGTTCATTCTCGGGTCTCATGAAAAATTCAAACGCCTTGTTGATGCGGCTTGTATTCCCATCCGCACCAAACGCCAAGGGATCAAATATAAATTCCGGCATTCCAATCTCTGTCAAACCGTGCGTATGCGTTGAGTATGGAAATTCGGTTTCTGTGAGAGGGCAGCCGTGAATGACGTAGGGATACATCCCATTTTTTGGATCAAAAATTTTCAACATATAAATTTCTCCTTTCCAAAATGACACAGTTTCGAAATACAAAAAGGCCGACCCCCTCTAATTAAGGATCGGCCTATCGTTTTGTGATTATAAATCAGTTTGTAGAATTAAAAATAATTTGTCAATTGGCCACAAAAATTATTTTTTACGGCATTTGTCTTTCCGATTATTATATTACCATCAATTGAATTCGAATATTCTGTATAGGATAAAATTTTATTTGTTTTCGTTTCACCATATACACAGATTGATCTTCTGCGATCGCATGCGATGCTTGGAAAAGTTTTTAAATCGTTGCTTATCCATGCTCCATAGATAGTGACTACCATATGAACGTTGAAATTTTTAATCATTTTTGTGATAATTCTTTTTACTTTTTTTCTGTTAGAAAAATCAAAATTGTCTTTTACCAATATACCATCGACAGTATATAAATTTATTTTCGAATCAACTTTCTTTGTTATTTGTAGATCAATAATTGAATCATCCATGTGCTTTCTCACTTCCGTTTCAAGATTTAAATTCATTCAACACCTCACTTTTAGATTTTTGAAATAAAATGGGCCAACCCCCGGGAATGGGAATCGGCCCTCGTTTTGTGACTTCGGAAAATTCCAACTTTTAAAAATTTCAGCGGAATCTTCCAGCGATCGAGAAATCGTTAAATTTTTAAATTTTCTCGATTTGGCCGGTTATTGGGTTGACCACGCTGACCTCCTGGCCCTGATAGATCGGGTCTTGAATCTCAGCGGGCTCCGGCAACCTGATGGCTCCATCAATGTCCATCTTGTTTATGTAATAACCGTAGGCTCGGCTCTTTGGCGGCTTTGCGCGGTCTAATAGTCCCATTTCATGAAGGGCAACAAGATCATTGCTCACGCTTGATAATGCGTAAGTTTCACTGCCTGCATTGTTGATTCTCTCGTACACGGCCTCACGGGGAGTCCAGCAGTTCGTGCTTCTGTTGATCGTGGCCAGCTTTTTAACGTCATCACCATCTTTGATTATGGCTTGGTTGATCTTCCCAATATTGATCTCTTTGACGGACTGGAACACCTGTTTTTGACGTTCGTTGAGATAGGGCCCGCCGGTCGACAAAAGTCCTTCAAGCAAACCCTTGGCCAAATAATAGTCGATTTTGGTGGCGTTAATGGCACCTCTGCCAGTGACGTCTTCTTGCCGCTGCTGGTCATCTCCGAGCCCCACAAGTGCCCTCCGAACCTCGACCTCGCTGATGCCGTAGAAATAGCTTCCCAACTCGGCATTGGTCAAAGGCGGAGGCTGGTTGATAATGGCGCAAATGGAGATCAGCTTTATCAGCACTGACATTTTGATAAACGGATGCTCACACTGGCTCTCCGCTATCGCTTGCCACAGGACCTCGGCAAAGGGGATTTCGACAGGCACCGCCTTCAGTCGCTCGAAGGTTTTCCGGATCTTGAAATCAGGCGATTTAGCCAGATCCATATGTTCTAAAACCGACGTTTGCAGACTCTCCGGCAAGAAAGTCTGCCGAAGCACCGGTACCTTTAATATGGACGGATGGCTGAGACCCTTACCGCTTTTTTTGCCGTTTTCCACACCGATGAAGGATATGGGTCCTTGAGCCGTGCAGACTTCCATGCCAGTATCAAAACGACGTTTTACAAGCTCCTGGTGAGTCGCGTGATCGCTGCTGAGTAGCGATTCGATATGAGCCTGAACCTTGCTAAAGCCATCAGGGTTGGGGCAAACGATGCAACGGTCGCGATAGTGCAGCCCCCCTTGCGCAAACAGCAAGTCCAAAGCTACCGATCCTACCTCCCGAACGGCCTTCTCCGGTGTCAGCTTCGCCACCGCATCAAGCAATCCGACAACATCCAACTTATCCTCAGCGACAATCATGGCGCTCAGCGGATACCCCAACCTCGATGATATCGATATCAGGAGCAATAGCTGGGCCGCCCTTAGGTTGTCGGGATAAACCCCCTTTTGCAGCATGTGGCCGGCTGGTGCGACCAATACACTCTGGTGGGTACCGTCAGGCGTTACCACCGGGCACTCGAAAAAGCGGCTGCTCAGTTCTTCGGGGATAGCCGACGTTACCTTCGGAAGAGACGTTGCCTTTTTCGTGGGTTCTGGGACCGTTGCTCCATCGCTATTGAACCCGTTGTCTGCAGATCGATTTACGTTTTTTTCTTCAACCTTTTTGTTTTTCGACATTCTGACTTTCCCTTTCTAAATTCAAGATTTCCAAACAAAAAGGGCCAACCCGACCATCGGATTGACCCGTACGACTTCGCCCCTCTACGACGCCTATAGTACCCGCATAGCGACCACCCCCTTTCCTTTATTTTGGGCACAAAAAAAGCTCCCGGGATTCGGGAGCCTCAATCGTTTCCGCGTTAATGAATGATTATGGTTAGGCAGCCTGTTTTCCTCCTTTTATAATCAGTTTAATGCCATTCCAGTAGCGTACGCCGTCACTCTTTGATTGCGAAAATCCCTTCTGGCGCATCAAGTTGCCGAAGATCTTCTTGCCCACAGCATCCTGGCAAGCGTTATCGGCCCACTCTCTATAGGCAACGTACAGATTGGCCAGGGAAGTCTTTTCCCTGGCCCTCAAAGTGCAGCAATCGTTCAGGAACTCCGCGATTATGTCCATTTCGGCACGGTAGGCGGCGGTGGCACTGGATATCGAAGCTGGCACGTTTAGGCCCTGTGCCCGCCAGTCCAGACAACCTTGTACAGCCCAAGCCAGAATGCCGGGTAGTTCTGCCCTGAGCTTGTTGGGTAGATCCCGGTCGATCTCCTCGGTTGGAATCGTTACATCAAAAGGAATGAGGTGGATGCGGCGCCAGATGCCGTGATCAACTCCCTGGATGTCCGGTTTGTGGTTGGCAGCGATGAATAGCTTGAATTCCGGCTTGTATTCGAAAAATTCGTTGTACAAGAACCGGGCTGTTACCTGATCGCCACCGGTCAATTGCTTGACCAATGCTTCGTCCAGCTTTTTTCCCATACCGATTTCTACAGCCGAAACAAAACGGGCACCATTTAAACGGGCCAGATCGTTTCTGATCGGTGAACCGGACGAACCAAGCAAAGAAGCAGTGGTTGTGTGCATGGCGTAACCAGCAAGCAGCTCACGGAAGATTTCCAGAATAGTCGATTTCCCGTTGGCACCTGATCCGTAGAACACGAACAAACATTGCTCGCTGATGAGCCCGGTCATTCCGTAGCCAAGTACTCGCTTGAGAAAACCACTTTTTTCTTGATCACCACCCATCACCATATCGATGGTAGCCTCCCAGACAGGACAGGTGGCATCGGGTGAATACTTGACCGGTAGCATTTTTGTGATCAAATCCTTGGGGTCATGGCATCTAAGTACCCCAGTCCGAAGGTCCAGCGTGCCGTTCTGACAGTTCAGCAGCCAGGGGTTACTGTCCAGGGACCCAACGGGTACACAAATACCGGGCAACCATTTGGCCAGATCGATCATCGCCCGAAGTCCTCCCTTGGATGCCGATTTTTTTGCGTGTTTTTCAAGGTCCTCAACTTGCTTGGTTGTAAGGTACTCAGCTTTAGCTTCATCCTCGATACTTCGGGCCACCTTGTAGGCCATCCGGAAAATCCGGCCTTTGGAGTCAAGACCCCAGCGCCCCCGGCGGTTAACATACCAGCCCTTGTTTGCTGGACAATGAAGGATGACAGGGCCGAATCGTTGCACTAGCCTCTCGGCATTGGCCAGGTCGGTGCATGGTTTCGGCTGCGGGCCGTCATTCGACTCCTCTTTTTCAACATAGCCCTTCATTGGCTGTTCCTTTCCCGAGTCCGGCGGAACTCGATCCCTTCCAGCGGCTTCCATCGCTTCTTTAATAGCGACCTCCGCTGTCTGCTCTAAACTCTCTTCCAAAATGTCTTTTCCAGCCATAAACACCTCCGCAAATTAAATGGGGGCCACCATGTCCCCTGTTAGAAAAAAAGTTTTAGAATGATTTGTCCCATCGGTCCCATTTGTCCCTGATGGGCAGGCGGTTAATAAGGCCGCCCGTACTAAATAAGTCGAACAAAAAAACCGGCGGTTATGATATCCGGCCGGTCATACGATCTAAGCAGTAAATTTTTACATATTGATTTTGTTAACTTTCCTCCAGATAGTCTGGAAATCTGTTTGTACCACCGCGGACATTCAGGCTATGCAATCTGCCATCGCGCTCAATCGCTTGCCAAACATACTGAGCTGAGCCCATCGCATTTTTTAGCTCCGGAAGCATTTCCAGCAGAATGGCATCTCTGAGCGCTTCACCTTCAGAATAGACACACGGCTGCCTGTTCGGAGCATCTGAAAGTAAATCCAGCAGAGCATGCACGGTCCTTTGACGTTCCGGAAGCCATGCGTCCTTTTGGATTGCGTTTTTTCGCTTCAGGTATCCGAAGAAAGCGGCGGGGATAATTCCATAGCGTTCATACTTGCGTATCTGGTTGATTCCCATGGTCCGTGCATAGGACAATGCGTGTTCATCATTCTCGAAATGGCCGACACTACAGCCCTGCACGGCACATTGGATGAAATCTTCGATGATCTTTGACATTACATCCTCCATCTTGGAGTCTCGATCCCGGGCTTTCGATAACCTATTCACCCAGTTTTCTTGTTTTTAAGGTTGCTAATCAGTTCAACAATTCTTCAGCCAGCTGATCAATTTGGGCTGAATCCAGAACTTGATGTGACCGCATCCAACGATCGAAGTCCGATTTCTTGATGCGGATCATCCGCCCGGCTGCGCCGACCCTGAAAAATGGTATGGGATTGATCGGGTCCTTCAGCAGTTCCCAAAGGGTCCTTTCTGAGATCCCCGCGTACTTCGCCAACTCTGAAACCTTGAAGTATTCTCTCTGCACCGTCACTGTGTCGGCCTCCTGTGTTGTCATCGTGGCTGAATTTGTATCGAGGAGGGCGAGCAATCGCTAACCCAAGAAATTCAAAAAACTTAGATTATGGAAAATCCATGTTTTTTCAAAATGTTGGATGTGCAAAACATGGAATAAAGGTCGAGAATTCTGGCCCCAAATGTGATAAACGGGTCCAGATAGGGGTAGAAGCGCGACTTTAGCTCAAATCTGGACCGGATTTAAGGAGGTCAGAATGGGAGTTAAAGTCAGAGAAAAGCCAAAGAATTCAGGAAATTGGTGGGTATTCATAGACCATCAGGGAAGGAGGAAGGCAAAGAAAATCGGCAAGGATAAGCGGACGGCTATGGCCGTTGCTAAGCAGATCGAAGCACGATTGATACTGGGTGAACTGCATCTGTCAAAAGAACATGAAAACCAGGCACCGTCATTCGAAGAGTATGCAACAACCTGGATGACCTTGAACGTGCCAGCTACATGTAAACCATCGACAGAAAAGGATTACCGGAGCATTCTGGACAATCACGTGTTGCCCGCTTTTGGAAAGAAACCGGTCACGGAAATAAAAAGAATGATGATCAAAAAATTTCTGATGGGAAAAATTAAGTCCGGTTTCGCTGCCAGCACGGTATCGCACATGAAAAGCTGTATCGGCGGAGCGTTGAATGTCGCAGTCGATGACGGGGTGTTGATGGCAAATCCAGCCCATCGCCTTGGTAAAATTTTCAAGAAAAGGAACGTTCAAAGCGACATAAAGCCATATTCAAGGGATGAGCTGGCCAGTCTACTTGATTCTTTCCAAACTCATTTCCCTGGCCATTATCCGCAAGCACTGACGTTGGCACGAACAGGCATGCGCTTGGGCGAAGCTTTGGCTCTCCAATGGGATGACATTGACTTTGAAGGACGGTCCATTACCATTCAGAGGACCTTCTCAAGAGGGAAAATCGGGCTGCCGAAGAATGGGAAACGCAGGCGCATTGATATGTCAAAGCAACTGACCCAGGTCCTAAAGGATACCAAACACCAGCGGAAGATTGAAACCATCAATAACGGATGGGGAAAAGTCCCCGAGTGGGTATTCTTAAGCAACAATGGAACTGCGTTGGACATTAATCACTGGCGGAAGAGGGTTTTTTACAAAGCCATTGCAAAGGCGGAGCTCCGGAAGATTAGGGTCCACGACATCAGGCACACCTATGCAAGCCTGCTGATTCAGGCGGGGGAATCATTAGCATACGTGCGCGACCAGCTCGGACACCATAGCATCAGTGTCACCGTTGACATCTATGGGCACCTTACACCAGGCGGGAATAAAGATGCGGTGGACCGATTGGACGATTTGGATGGGGACGCAACCATCCGCAACCTATCCGCAACCAACAAAAAAAGGGCCAGCCAGTAAATGGCTAACCCCTTGATTTTATGGTACGCCCGGCCCGACTCGAACGGGCGGCCTACGGATTCGAAGTCCGGCGCTCTATCCAGCTGAGCTACGGGCGCATGAGAAAACCCCTGAGAAAAGCCCCCTTTCGTCCCATCTCGGTGTCATGCTCAAATTTTAATCCTCGAAATACGAATCAGTATTCCTGCGGTTAAAATTTTAGCCTTCCTTGAGCTAGAACGAAAATGAACCTTTCTCAGGGGCTTTCAGGAAAGACAAAATGGGGTGAGTGATGGGACTTGAACCCACGACCCTCAGGGCCACAACCTGATGCTCTGCCAACTGAGCTACACCCACCGCAATGAACGCGTGTAATTAACAGAAGCGCCCCTTAAATGCAAGGGGAAAAATAGGCCTTTTCACGGCCGTTTCGCACCTGAGGATCCCCGCTGGGCGCGATTTGCAGTGTTGACCCTAAATCCCATCTGCTATAGGATATTCGTCACATTTGCAACATGCTGAAAAAGGATAAAAAATATGTCATTTCAAATATTTATCATCAGGGCACTGATGGGCCTGGGGATGGCCGTGGTGCTGACCCGCATGTTTCGCCAGAACAGCGATCCGATCTATATCGTCGGACTGGCCACCATCCTGGTGGGCCTGGCCTATGCCATGGAGTACCTGCGCAAGCGTAAAAAACGCTGAGCACACATAAGGGAGTTGTACTATCTTGAAACAGATCATTCTCGGCACGGCCGGCCACATCGATCACGGTAAAACCAGCCTCATCAAGGCGATCAGCGGCATCGACACGGATCGCCTGAAGGAAGAAAAACAGCGCGGCATCACGATCGAGCTGGGTTTTGCCTCACTGGACCTGCCGGATGGCCAGCACGTGGGCATCGTGGACGTGCCGGGGCATGAAAAATTCGTCAAAAACATGGTGGCCGGCGCCACCGGGATCGACATCGTGGCCATGGTGATCGCCGCCGACGAGGGCGTCATGCCCCAGACCCGCGAACACATGGAAATCTGCAGCCTGCTCGGGGTCCGGCACGGCTTTGTGGCGCTGACCAAGATCGACATGGTGGACGAAGAGTGGCTGGAGCTGGCCATCGATGATATCCAGTCCTTCAGCCGGGGGTCTTTCCTGGAAGGGCAGCCCATCGTGCCGGTATCCTCGGTAACCGGCGACGGCATCCCGACGTTTCTCGAAACCCTGCAAGCCATATGCAAGGCCGTGCCCGAGCGGAAACAGACGGGCCTCTTTCGCCTGCCGGTGGACCGGGTCTTCACCATGAAGGGCTTCGGCACCGTGATCACGGGGTCGCTGGTATCCGGCATGATTGCCGTGGGGGAGACTATCATGATCTACCCTTCCCGGATCAAATCCAAGGTGCGGGGCATCCAGGTTCACAACCAGAGCGTCAACGAGGCCCTCGCCGGCCAGCGCACCGCCATCAATTTCCAGGGGTTGGACATGACGGCGGTCAACCGGGGGGACGTGCTGGCCCGGCCGGACAGTTTGAGCCCCAGCTATATGGCGGACCTGTCGTTCCAGTATCTGGCCAGTGCCGCCAAACCGCTCAAGAACCGCACGCGAATCCGTTTCCACACCGGCACCAGCGAAATCATGGGCAACCTGATCCTGCTGGATCGCGACGAACTGGCCCCCGGCGATGCGGCCGCGGTCCAGGTGCGCCTGGACACACCGGTCACCCTGGTAAAAGAAGACCGCTATGTCATCCGCAGCTATTCTCCGGTGCGCACGATTGGCGGCGGACAGATCCTCAATCCGATCCCCACCAAACACAAACGTTTCCGGACCGACATCAGCGAGGCCTTGGATGCCCTGGCGGAAATGCCGCCGGAGGACGTCATCGGCTTTCATGCCCGCCAGGCCGGTTTTCGCGGCACGGAGCACAATGAGCTGCGGCTGGTCACCAATCTTCCCGATAAAAAACTCGACACCGCCACCAGCGCCCTGCTGTCCCGCCGGGAGCTGATCATGATCGACCGCGAGCGCCGACTCTACGTGCACGCCGACACCTACGCCTACCTGCGGCAGATGGTCCTCGACCAGTTGGCGGCCTACCATGCCAAAAATCCGCTCAAGGCCGGCATGCCCCGCGAAGAACTGCGGAGCAAGTTCCCGACCGCCATTCATCCCAAACTGCCCCCCCAGGTGCTGAACCTGATGCTCAAAAACGAAGAGCTGGCCGTTGACGAAGACACGATTCGCCTGGCGGCCCACAAGGTTTCCCTGGCGGTGGACCAGAGCCAGCTGAGAGAAAATATCATCCGGGCCTACGATCGTGGCGGCATTACCCCGCCCTATTTCAAGGAGATCTGTCAGTCCCTGAATGTCGACGCACGGGCCGCAAGGGATGTGCTGCAGCTGCTGGTGGAAGAAAACCAGTTGGTCAAAGTCAAGGAAGATCTTTTTTTCCAGCGCAAGGTGATCGACACCCTCAAGGAACGCCTGGTGGCATTCCTGCGGGATCGGGGCGCCATCACCACGCCCGAATTCAAGGATATGACTGGTGCATCCCGCAAATATGTGATACCTTTGGCCGAATATTTTGACGCCGTCCAAGTTACGATTCGTGTCGGCGACACCCGCCAGCTGAGAAAAGGCTGAGTCCTCAAGCCTGATATTATCCAGGAGTCATCATGGAAAAGACACCGAACCCGGATTCCGGTGAAAAACAAACCAAGGGATTTAAACTGTTTGCCGCCCAACGCATTGTGATAGGGGCCATTGCGATCGTGCTCCTGCTGTGGCTGGTGCATTACGGCCTGAGTTTTTTCGATACGACCCAAACGGCAAAACCCGGTCACACAACGCATATCGCGGATACCGCGGGTACGTCAGACACGGCCGCGCAGGACAGCACCGCCGGCACGGCCGATCATGATGCCGACACGGCCCATGAAAACACGCCAACCGGTGCGGTGGATTCCCATGGCAACGCCGAAGCGGCGAAACCCGAGGAAGACCATGGAAGCCCGGAAACGACGATGCACGGCGACTCCGCCGATACAACAAGTCACGCCCCAACTACACCCCATGCTGCTGCTGAAAAGGCAGACGTGGCGGACCACAAGCCATCCGGGACAGCCGCAAAGGCCGCCGACACGCATACGGCACCCCCATCTCAGAAAACGACTGGCCATGCCGCCAAAACTGTTGCTGAAGACGCTTCCCATGCCCCGGCCGGACACGGCGCCTTCAGCGCTTCCGGTGTCACGGGAGTAGCCTTCGTGGAAGCCACGATCGCCCCCCTGCACTACGAACTCGAAGAGCGCTACTACGGTTGGCGGCCCAACGACATCGTCGACGTTACCGACAACGTGAACAACTACCAACTGGGCGTTCTGGAAGTCACCCGGCGCACAGTCGAGGTGCTGGTGGAACGCATTTCCAGCACCGGCGGAAGCCAGACCTTCGACAAAGATCTCGAGCTCGCGCGCAACAATCTCATGATCAAGGCAAGTGATTACATGCTGCCTTCGGCCGAAGACAGTTACGAAGAAGCCCTTGAAGCGCTGCGAAATTACAGGGGCAAGTTGATGAACGGAACGGCTTTTTTCTATGGCCGCATCGACAACCTGATACCCCTGCTGCGGGCCTACGAAAATCTCCTGGGCAGCTGCGATGACAAACTGATCAGGCACTACGAGGACGATGGTTCAGAAGTGAGCTGGTTCAGCGCGGATGATTATTTCTATTATGCCAAAGGAGTGGCCGGTGCCATGCACTCGATTCTGGAGGCCGTCGCCGTCGATTTTGCCACCGCGATCGAAACCCGGCGCGGCACGGAAATCCTGCACCATGCCTTGGAATCGCTGCACCATGCCACCCAGATCGATCCGATCCTGATATTGGACAGCGCCCCGGACGGTATCTTTGCCAATCACCGGGCCAACATGGCGGCCCCCATCAGCCACGCCCGTTTTTTTGTCGGGCTGCTCATCGAAACACTTTCCACCTGACAGGAATAAGAGCACGATAACGGGGGCCGACGAACCGGAGCACCCGTCTCGACAGCCTTGAGCCCATCGATCCGCACGACACGGATGATGGGCGACATCATCTCTGGAGCGACACGCATGGGGAACCAGCCCACCCACGACGAACTCATGCAACAGATCGCGGCGTTGGAAGAAGAGCTGAAGCACCAGCGACAAGCCTATGATGAACAAACGCAGACCCAATCCCTTTTATTTTCCCTGATCGATTCCCTGCCGCTCAACGTTTTCAGCAAGGACAAGAAAGGCCGTTTCATCCTGGCCAACCGGCAGTACTGCCAGACCGTCGCCAAATCGGCAGAAGAAATCCTGGGCCGCACGGATGATGATTTTCATCCACCGGAAATGGCCCGCAAGTACCGCCTTGATGACCGCGCCGTGATGGACAGCCGGCAGGTCGTCGCCCTTGAAGAAGAGCACCGGACCACCTGCGGGACGGCCATGGATGTCAGCGTTATCAAGGCCCCGCTTTATAACCGCCAGAGGGAAGTCACCGGCGTGTTGGGCGTCTTTTGGGACATTTCCCAGCGCAAACGGACCGAACGCGCCCTGTATGAGAGTGAAAAACAATTCCGCGAACTCGTCGATCTCCTGCCGCAGTCGATCTACGAATTCAGTCTTGACGGGCGAATTACGTTTGCCAATCAGAGTGCCTTGCGCACCTTCGGCTACACCCAGGAGGATCTTGACGCAGGGCTCCATATTCGGGACCTGCTGATCGAAGAAGACCATGAGCGGGTGAGGGCCGACATTGCCCGGTCCGACGATCTGCGCCGGCGGTTGGGGGCCGAATACACGGCCCGGCACCGCGATGGACGTCCCTTTCCTGTCGTCACCTACACCAGCCCGATTCGGAAGGACGGCCGGACCGTTGGAATACGCGGCATTGCCATCGACCAGACCGATATACGGAACCTGGAAGAACGCCTCAAGATCGCCCAGAAAATGGAAGCCGTGGGGCAGCTGGCCGGCGGCGTGGCCCACGATCTCAACAATCTGCTCAGCCCCATCCTTGGCTATGCCGAAATTCTCCTGGACGATCTGGCCCCGCAGGATTTAAATCGACCGGCGATCGAATCCATTCAGGAGGCCGGCCAAAAAGCCCGTGACCTGGTTCAGCAGCTCCTGGCCTTTGCGCGCAAACAGCCCCTGAAAATCACCACCATCGATCTCAATCATGTCGTCTCCGGCTTTGAAAAGCTGCTGCGCC
Organism: Desulfobacteraceae bacterium; assembly: GCA_014237395.1. Lineage (GTDB taxonomy): Bacteria > Desulfobacterota > Desulfobacteria > Desulfobacterales > UBA5852 > JABZFP01. Next base: position 14,807 of record JABZFP010000003.1, read on the forward strand.
GCTCGATCCGGGAAGACATCTTGATCACGATCGACCTGACCGAAATTCCGGCCCTGATCCGGGCGGATGCCGGGCAGATCGAACAGGTCATCATGAACCTGGCCGTAAACGCCCAGGATTCCATGCCCAAAGGCGGCCGCCTGACCCTGGAAACCGCCGTCATCGACCTCGACGAAAGCTACGCCCATGAGCATCCCGGTTTGACGCCGGGCCGGCATGCCATGCTGTCGCTCAGCGACACGGGCCAGGGCATCCCGCACGCCCATCGTGACCGCATCTTCGATCCCTTTTTTACCACCAAAGAACGCGACAAGGGCACGGGTTTAGGACTGTCCACGGTTTACGGCATCGTCAAGCAGCACCACGGCGATATCTGGCTCTACAGCGAACCGGACCAGGGAACGACCTTCAAAATTTTCTTTCCCGCCGCCAACGGGCACGCTGAACCGATCGCCGCTCGGCAGAACGACCGCCAGGCGAACCGGGGGGCGGAAACCATCATGGTGGTCGAAGACAATACCATGCTGCGGGACATGGCCCAAAAAATCCTTGAACGCCATGGCTATCGCGTCCTCATTGCCGGTAGCGGAGACGAATGTCTCCAGCGATTGACCACCCATGACGGTCCGGTGCATCTACTCCTAACGGATGTGGTCATGCCCGCAATGAACGGCCGGGAGCTCTATGCCCGATTGGCCCCGTTGCGCCCCGATTTAAAAGTGCTCTACATGTCGGGCTACACGGACAACGTCATCCTGCACCATGGCGTCCTGGAAGCCGGCATCGACTTCATCCAGAAACCCTTCTCGGTTCAGGGTCTGGCAAGCAAGATCCGCATGATTCTGGATAAGAACGCCTGAGGATCCGGTCGGAAAATTTATTTACGTTAGGGTGGAATGGCGCTCCCAGAAGCATTTGCACTCCCCCCTTTTGCACAACCTCGCCACTATCTTCTTCTCCACACCTCAAAAATCTTGGTTGGCGGTCAGCTCACTGTTTGGACGGCTGCGTAAATCGTTCAAGATACGGCGCGCAAGTTTCGAGGCGTGCGGCGTACTTATCGTACGCCGCAGCGACGCGTTCTGCAGCACAGTGCAGAGAATTGTCCGCCTCTGGCGGATTGGGCGATTTACGCAGCCGTCACAGTTCGGCCGCGAACCGCGCACTGATGCTGTTATGATAGCGCATGCCTTTCATGGTCAGGGCGCAGCGGCCCGGACGATCCGCCAGGCACCTCTCCTCGCTCAGCTGATTGAGCAGCCGGCCGAAAGTGGCCTCTACCGGGAGGTGAAAGCGCTGCTCAAATTCCATGATGGAAAACCCCTCTTTCAACCGCAGACCAAGCAACAGCGCCTCCAGCACCTGCTGCTCCCGGGTCAAAACCTCCCGTCCGTCTTCCGGCCGCCGGTCCTGGGCCAAACGCTGCATGTAGATGTCCAGGTCGGCGATATTCCATGACCGCGTGTTTCCCCGGTAGGAATGGGCGGACGGTCCGAACCCCAGGTAGGGTTCAAAATGCCAGTATTTCATATTATGGCGGGAGCGAAAGTCCGGTGTGCGGGCGAAGTTGGAAATCTCGTAGTGGTCGTAACCGTGCCCCGAAAGGAAGGCGGCCGTGGTCTCGAACATCTCCACCACGCGACTTTCCGCCAGCGGTGCCAGCCGCCCCCGTTCTAAATCGCATGTCATGGGCGTTCCGGGTTCAAAGGTCAGGATATAACAGGAGAGGTGCTCGGGCCGGTACTGGAGGGCCTGCTCCAGATCGTTTACCCAGGCGGCCAATGTCTGCCCGGGAAGACCGTAGATCAGGTCGATTCCCAGGTTGTCGAAACCAGCCGCACGGGCCTGGTCAATCACGGCGCAAGCTTCGGCACGATTGTGGATACGCCCCAGAAAATGAAGCGCATCGTCCCGGAACGACTGCACGCCGATATTCAGACGATTCACACCAATCTTCCGCAGGTGCGCCAAGCCCTCGCGACCAACAGCGCCGGGATTGGTCTCCAGGGTAACTTCGACGTCGGCCAGAAGATTGAAATGGGTCCGCACGGCGGCCACCACATCAGCGACCGCTGAGGGGGATAAAAGCGAGGGGGTTCCGCCACCGAAATAAACGGTGTTGACCGTCATTTCCGGCGCGGCGCGAAGCGCTATCTCGCGGTGCAGCGCCGCCAGAAAGGCGGCCAGATGATCCCGCCCGGTGACGGAGTAGAAATCACAGTAGGGGCATTTGCGCTTGCAGAAAGGAATGTGGAAGTAGAGTCCGGCCGGCGGCATCGCCTGCTCCGCGCACACGTTACAACGTGCGGTTGTGCCCGATTGCTTCGTCTGACATCACATTCCGAATCGCCATGAATCCTGCCCGTTCAGTGGCGACGCCATCGCGTACCGGGAAAACGGCCACCGGTCACGGGCCGGCTATCGTTTCTGGGGCGCTCCCAAGGCGATGCCGAGATCCAGGGCTTTCTGATTCATATCCACAAATCCCGAGGGAATGCGTTTCCTGAGAACCGTCATGATAGACGCCGGCTGCACCAGATCGGTCAAGGCGACAACCGCCCCCAGCATGCAGATGTTGAACACGATGGGTTTGCCGATCTCGTCCATCACCGTCTGGTACATGGGAAGCTCGACCTGCCAGGCGTCCACCTTGCGCTCCTGTTTGACGAAGCGGCTGTCCGTCAGAAGCAGCCCGCCCGGGCGAATGATGGGGGCATACGAGGTGTAGGACTCCTGGGTCAGACACACCAGCATGTTGGGCTGAATGACCTTGGGGAAGTTGATCTCTTCTTCGGAAATAATGATGTCGGAACGGGTCGATCCGCCCCGGGCCGCCGCCCCATAGGCCTGGGACTGGGTGGCATTGAGCCCCTCGTAGATGACGGCGGCTTCGGCGAAAATGATGGCTGCGGTTATGACACCCTGACCGCCGGAACCGGTGAATACCATCCGCATTCTTTCCATGGAAACTAACCTTTCATCGCCTGTTCAATGATTTTATCGTACTCACGGCAGTATTCCGGCGCTTCCTCCTGGACAAAGATGCCCCGCTCGATGAGATCGGGATTGTCTTTTTTCTTCGAGGACCCGATCGGCACTGTGATGTCCTTATAGTGCTGCATCATGTCGGCGGCGGCTCCCAGCTTGTTTTTGCGCCCGAAGTGGGTCGGACACTGGGAGAGAATCTCCACCACGCTGAAACCTTCGTGCAAGATGGCCTGCTTGATCAGATCCGTGGCCTGCTGGGCGTGGAAGGTGGTGCTGCGCGCCACGAAGGTGGCCCCGGCCGCCGTCGCCATCTTCACCACATCGAATTCCCGGTCGATGTTGCTGAAAGGCGCTGTGGTGGCGTTGATCCCCACCCCGCTCATGGGCGAAAACTGCCCGCCCGTCATCCCGTAGATGCGGTTGTTCATGACAATGGCCGTGATGTCGATATTTCGCCGGCAGGCATGAATAAAATGGTTCCCGCCAATGGCCAGGGCGTCGCCGTCCCCCATGGGAACGATGACGTTCAGCTCCGGTTTCGAAAGCTTGACCCCGGTGGCAAACGCCAGGGCCCTGCCGTGCAGCGTGTGCAGGGTGTGAAAATCCACATACCCGGAAATGCGCGACGAGCAGCCGATGCCCGAGGCCATCACAATTTCGTTCTTGCTCATGCCCAGCTGCTCCACGGCCCGCAGCAGGCTGTTCAAAACCGTGCCGTGGCCGCAGCCCGGGCACCACATGTGTGGAAAAAAGCGCTGGCGGAGATAATCATGCGTCGACATGCTTATACCCCCTTTCCCTGGATGAGCCGCAGCAGTTTACGGATATCCATCGGGGTGATGAATACACCGTCGATACGATTGGCCAGGAAAACGCGCTCCGGGAAATCCACCGCTTTTTTGACCTCCTGCATCACCTGTCCCATGTTCAATTCCACCACCACGACCGCTTCGGCATTGGCGCATTTCTCGCGGACGATGTCCTTGGGAAACGGCCACAAGGTCTGCAGTTCGAGCAACCCCAGGCGCTCGCCCCGCAGGCGCCGGTTCTTCACCACGTGCAGGGCCGAGCGGGCCGCCGAACCGTAGGAAACCATCACAATCTCGGCGTCCTCGAGGTGATGCTCCTTGTAGCGCGCCAGCAGGTTGGTGCGATTTTCAATTTTATCCACCAGGTGCCGGATCAGGCCATGCACCACGTCCGGATCGGAGGACGGAAACCCCCACATATCGTGGTAGAGCCCGGTCACGTTATAGCGGTGTACGTCACCGAAGTCGCTCATGGGCAGCCGGCCGTCTTCCCGGGGCAGATAGGGATGGTAGTTGACCCCACCCTTGACGGACGTCCGCAGCCGCTCCACCAGAGGAATTTCCCCGGGTTCGGGCACCTCCAGTTTCTCCCGCATGTGCCCCACGATTTCATCAAACAGCAGGATCACCGGCGTGCGGTAGGTCTCGGCCATGTTGAAGGCCTCGATGGTCATGGCAAACACGTCCTGGTGGTTGGAGGCCGTCAGCGCGATAATGGCGTGGTCCCCATGGGTGCCCCAGCGGGCCTGCATCACGTCACCCTGACTGCCGTGGGTGGGAATGCCGGTGGAAGGTCCCCCCCGCTGGACATTGGTGATGACGCAGGGAATCTCCGCCATGACGGCGTAGCCCAGGGCTTCCTGCATGAGGGAAAAGCCCGGGCCGCTGGTGGCCGTCATTACTTTGTGGCCGGTCAGTGAAGCCCCGATGATCGCGGCCATGGAAGCGATTTCGTCTTCCATCTGGATGAACTTGCCCCCCGCCATCGGCAGGCGCCGGGAGAGCAGCTCGGCTATTTCCGTTGACGGTGTGATGGGATACCCGGCGAAAAAATCCAGCCCGGCATACAGTGCCCCTTCCACACACGCCTCGTTGCCCTGAACGAATTTAACCTGAGTGCTCATGATCCGCCCTCTTCGGTTTCGATTTCGATGGCAAGGTCCGGACATCGGATCTCGCAAAGTTTACAGGCGATGCAGTCTTCCGGCCTGGCCGCAAACACTTTGTCCATTTCATCCAGCTCCAGAACATTCTTGGGGCAGAAGTGAACGCAGATGCCGCACCCTTTGCACCAATCCCTGTCGATATGATGCTGCTTCAGTTTCTTCTTCTTAGCCATCCAGCATTCTCCTAAACCGTAGGATATCAAAAGCGTACGCTGTTTTGATCGTCAACAAGGCCGTCACGGGTGACCCCCTCTGGCCCGCCCCTCTTAGTGAGTCCCATAAACTTTGTCAAGGAAAACCGGAAAAAACAAACCACCGCCAGAAAAAGACCAACCCACTGAAAACATATCGTTATTTAAGCTTTAAAGGACCATTCTGCCACCGGTTTCATTGTCAGCGATCAGGCCTTCATGAGTTTGCGCAACACAAACGGCAAGATGCCGCCATGCCGGAAATAATCGACCTCGACCTCCGAGTCGAGCCGGGCCAATACGTTAAAGGTGATGACCGTGCCATCCGCTTTTTCCGCCCTGACCTGCAGCGTTTTGCGGGGTTGAATATCTTCGATGCCGGTAATGGTAAAAACTTCGTCGCCGGCAAGCCCCAGGCCCTCGACACTGTCGCCCTCCTCGAACACCAGCGGCAGCACCCCCATGCCCACCAGGTTGCTGCGATGGATGCGTTCGAAAGATTGCGTAATGACGGCGCGCACCCCGAGAAGGTTGGACCCCTTGGCCGCCCAGTCACGCGACGAACCTGTGCCATATTCCTTACCGCCCAGCACCACCAGCGGCGTGCCTTCCTTTTTATAAGCCATGGCGGCCTCGTACATAGTGGTTTCGTCGCCCTGGGGGAATTTGAGGGTAAAACTGCCTTCCTTACCCTCCACCAGCCGATTCTTGAGGCGAATGTTGCCGAAGGTGCCCCGCATCATCACTTCGTGATTGCCCCGACGGGAGCCGTAGGAGTTGAAATGAGCCGCATCGACCCCTTGCGCCACCAGGTACTGCCCGGCCGGATAGGCTTCGGGGATGGCGCCGGCCGGCGAAATATGATCGGTCGTCACGGTATCCCCCAGCACCGCCAGGGCCCGTGCCCCCTCGATGTCGGTCGTCGGATCCGGTTCAATCGTGAAGTTCTCGAAATAGGGTGGATTCTTGATGTAAGTCGACTGGTCATCCCAGGTATAGGTCATGGATTTGACATCGGGCAGTTCCGCCCAGAACTCGTCGCCGTCAAAAATACGGCCATACTCTATTTCGTAGAACTCTTCTTTCAGGTGGGCCTTGACCAGTTTCTCGATCTCTTTGTTGGTGGGCCAGATATCGTCCAGGTAGACCGGTTCGCCATTGGGATCGAGCCCCACGGGTTCGAAGGTCAGGTCCACATCGATATGGCCGGCCAGGGCAAACACCACCACCAGCATGGGGGACATCAGAAAGTTGGATTTAATGCGCTGGTGGATGCGGGCCTCGAAATTGCGGTTGCCGGAAAGCACCGAGGCCACATTGAGGTCGTTTTCCACGATACAGTTTTCGATAACCGGGTCCAGCGGACCGCTGTTTCCGATGCAGGTGGTGCAGCCGAAGCCCGCCAGGTGGAACCCCAGGCCTTCGAGATACGGCATCATCCCGGCGGCCTCCAGGTACTGGATCACGACCTTGGAACCCGGGGCCAGGGAGGTCTTGACGTGGGCGGGCACTTTCAAGCCGCGCGCCAGCGCTTTTTTAGCCAGCAGCCCGGCCCCCAACAATACGAAAGGATTCGACGTGTTGGTGCATGACGTTATCGCGGCAATCACGACCGAACCGCTGCGCAGCTGAATCGGGGTGCCGTGCAGGTCGAGATCGCAGGTCCCGTCCGAAACCGGATGGCATTTGGGCATGCGCGCGGTCTGCGTGCCGGACTCTTCATGAAACTGCGAAACGCGGGCCATGTCTTCATCGCGGCTGTAGTCGCATCCCAGGATATCCGCAAATTTTGACTTGAGATCCTTGAGAACAATACGGTCCTGGGGACGCGCCGGGCCGGAAACGCACGGTTCCACCGTGGCCAGGTCCAGGGTCAGGATGTCGCTGTATTCGGCCGTGTCTTCACCGGTGTAAAAAAGGCCGTTCTTGCGGGTGTAAGCCTCCACCAGATCGGCCTGGTCACTGCGGTTGGTGGCCCGCAGGTATTCGATGGTCTTTTCATCCACCGGGAAAATACCCAGCGTCGCACCGTATTCCGGGGTCATGTTGGAAATCGTGGCGCGGTCCGGCACCGTCAACTGCTTCAACCCGGGCCCGAAATATTCGACGAATTTCTCCACCACGCCATATTCGCGCAGCATCTGGGTCACTGTCAGGACCAGATCGGTGGCGGTGACCCCCGGCCGCAGGGCACCCGTGAACTTGACCCCGATGACCTGGGGTATGGACATGTAGTAGGGCTGACCCAGCATGACCGCTTCGGCCTCGATGCCGCCGACGCCCCATCCCATGACCCCCAGAGCATCGATCATGGTGGTGTGGGAATCCAGCCCCACCAGGGTATCCGGGTAGGCCAGCCACCCCTCCGCGGTTTCCACGCCGATCACCACGCGGCCGAGATTCTCCAGGTTGACCTGGTGGCAGATGCCCGATCGCGGCGGCACGACCTTGAAGTCATCGAAACTCTGCTGGGCCCATTTGAGAAAAGCATAGCGCTCGCCGTTGCGCTCGTACTCTTTGGCCACGTTTTTGACCACGGCATTGTGGGTGCCGAAATAATCCACCTGGACCGAATGGTCGATCACCAGTTCCACCGGCACCAAAGGGTTGATCCTGGCCGGATCGCCCCCTTGCCTGGCCATGGCATCCCGCATGGCCGCCAGGTCCACCACGGCCGGCACGCCGGTAAAATCCTGCATAAGCACCCGGGCCGGATGATAGGGAATTTCCACCGGCGCATCGTACTGCTTCTGCCAGCCGGCAATCTGGCGCAGGTCCTCTTCCCGCACCACCCGGCCGTCCATCTTGCGCAGCAGGTTCTCGGTAAGGATGCGGATGGAAAACGGCAGGCGCTGGATATCGGCAATGCCGTCCGCTGCCAGTCGCAGGATATCGAAATACCGATAGCTGCGGCCCTTGACCTCGATCGTTCCGGTGAAATCTTCCTTTTTCATGACTCCCCCATCCATCATTGGTGAAAATAATTTTATGACCGCCCGTGGTCGATGCAGGCGTCAGCCGGGCATGTGCTCGACGGCGATTTCCGCGAAGCGGGAGCAGGCCACTTCGGTGCTGCCCTCCATCTGGCGGGCCAGATCGTAAGTCACCTGCTTGGCGTTGATGGCTCCGATCACCCCCTGACGCACCGCTTCGGCCGCTTCCGGCCAGCCGAGATGATCCAGCATCATGGCCCCCGAAAGAATCAACGAGCCGGGGTTGATCTTGTCCAGGCCGGCATATTTGGGCGCTGTCCCATGCGTTGCCTCGAAAAGTGCGTAGCCGTCGCCGATATTCGCCCCGGGCGCCATGCCGAGGCCGCCCGCCATGGCCGCCAGGGCATCGGAAATGTAGTCGCCGTTTAAATTGGGCATGGCCAGGACATCGTATTCCGCCGGCCGCAGCAGGATCTGCTGGAACATGGCATCCGCGATGCGGTCCTTGATCACAACGCGCCCGGCCGGGGCCTGGCCGTCGTACTTTTCCCACACCTCTTCTTCCGTCACGATCCGGTCCCCGAAGACTTCCCGGGCCACTTCATAACCCCAGTTGCGAAAGGCGCCTTCCGTAAATTTCATGATATTGCCCTTGTGGACAATGGTGACACTGGGACGCTTGTGGTCCAGAGCATACTGCACGGCCATCTTCACCAGGCGCCGGGTACCGAAACGGCTGATGGGCTTGATGCCGATACCCGATCCGGCCCGGATCTGCCGCCCTTCCTCCCGGTCGATGAAATCGATCAGTTTCTTCGCCATGGGGGAATCCGCTTCCCACTCATAGCCGATGTAAACGTCTTCGGTATTTTCCCGGAAAACGACCATGTCCACATTTTCCGGGGCCTTCATGGGACTCGGGATGCCGGCGATATAGCGCACCGGGCGCACGCAGGCGTAGAGATCGAGCACCTGGCGCAATTGGACGTTGACGCTGCGGATGCCACCGCCCACCGGTGTGGTCAGCGGGCCCTTGATGGCCACCCGATAGGTCCGGATCGCTTCCAGGGTGGCTTCCGGCAGCCATTCGCCGGTCTCGTTGAAGGCTTTCTCGCCGGCCATCACTTCCAGCCAGTCGATGGCGCGCGTGCCGTTGTATGCTTTGGCCACGGCCGCGTCCAGAACCAGGCGGGTGGCCCGCCAGATGTCCGGCCCCGTGCCGTCGCCTTCGATGAAAGGAATCGTTGGACGGTCGGGGACCACAAGGCCGCCTTCCTTCGTCACTGTGATTTTCTGTTCGTTTGATGTCATGATTTTCTCCATACGCTATGAAGGGCTTGTGCCCGCTGTTCAACCGGCAGGTAAAAACATCTGCATTTATTTTAGTTATAAAACAGGAATCGGCAACCTCTGCAAGTCCTATTGCGACCGTCGACAAGCGTGGGGCAGCAGCTCGTGGCCCGATCGAAGACTATCGATTTCGCCCCATTGATGGATTCCCCCCGGAATCCCGGGCGGTCTCCGCGCGAGGCCTCCACCCACACCGTAAAGGATACCCGACGATCGTCACCCCAGCGGCCACGGCAGAGCGATCAGGCCTTCGGGCCAGTCCATGCCGAGGACATGTGAGGCGACCGCCATGAAACCGAGGCCGGCCGCGCCGGCGACCACCGAAGCAACCCAGCTCGCCCCGGCCATGAAACGGTAGAAAAGGAAGATGAAGAGCGTCATGGCCAGGGGGTAGCCGATCAGGTAGATGGCGATGTAGACCCCAATAAGAATGCCGAGGTTGAGCATGAAGGCCACGTAGACCTCCTCCAGGGGCATATCCCAGTCGACGCTCAGATCGGAACCCGTTGCGGCCCCCTTCCCGCCGCCGGTTTTCCTGATCCCCTGGACGATTTCGATGGCGATGTAGACAATGACCAGGACCAGCAGAACGAGACTGACGTACATTGGGAAGATTTTGGCGAGAAATCCGTAGCCGCGCGCTTCATAGACACCGTAGGCAAACCAGGCCAGGAGGAAGAGGGAGAAAAGGTTTCTGATCGACATCCACTGTTTCATTCCATCCTCCCTATTTTTTGGCGGCCGTGCGCCCGGCCGCCTTGAGTTTGTTCTGGTAGACGATCGAGGCCCCCAGGGAGGCCGCAATGATCACCGTCATAATGATCACGCCGGGGCGGGTCAGCCAGTCGAAACCGTAGCGCTGCACGGAGATGAACAGGTACTGTTCGAGGTTGCCGGCCAGCACGAAGCCGATCAGGGCGGCCGGCCGCGGCCAGCCGAACTGCTTCATGAGCCAACCCAGGATGCCCACCAGCAGCAGGGCGATCAGGTCGCCCCAGCTGTAGCTGGCCTGGTAGGCGGCGAAGGTGATGATCAGGATCATGAAGGGCGCCAGGTAGCGGAAGGGCACGATGGTGAGTTTAGTGATGGGCTTGGCCAGCATCAGGGCTAGGCCGGCACCGAAGATATTGGCCAGGGCCAGGCTCCAGATGGCCGTGTAGATGAGATCGACGTTCTCGGTCAACATGGAAGGGCCGGGCTGAATGCCCAGGATCAACAACCCTCCCAGAAAGACCGCCATGGACCCGGATCCGGGGATGCCGAAGAGAAAGGTCGGGATCAGGCCGCCGCCCTCTTTGGCGTTGTTGGCGCTCTCGGGGGCGATGACGCCCCGGATGTCACCCTTACCGAAACGCTCGCGATCCTTGCTGGTCTGGATAATGTGGCCGTAGGCGATCCAGTCCACCACCGAGCCGCCCAGGCCCGGAATGAAACCGATGATGACACCGATGGTGGCGCAGCGCAGCACGATCCATTTATGGCGCAGGGTGTCCTTCAACCCGTCGAACCAGCCCCGGCCGAGCTCGGCCTTTTCGGCAATGGGGCGCCCCTTGATCAGCAGGTCGATGATCTCGGGGAAGGCAAACAGCCCAAGGCCGACGATCACCAGGGAAATCCCGTCCATGAGATAGTCGAACCCGAAGGTGTAGCGGTACTCGGCGATGGCCGGGGCGTCTCCCATGGCTCCCAGCATGAGGCCGATGCCGGCCCCGATGATGCCCTTGATGGGCTGGTTGCCCGAAAGCACCCCCACCATGGACATGCCCAGCACCGCCAGCATGAAAAGCTCCGGGGAGCCGAAGGCCAGCACCAGGGGCCGGGCGATGGGAATGATCAGACTCAGCACGAAGGCGCCGAAAAGTCCGCCGATCAGGGAGGCCGTAAAAGCGGCCCCCAGGGCCCGGGCGGCTTCGCCCTTCTTGGCCAGGGGATAGCCGTCCATGATGGTGGCCTGGGAGGCGGAGGACCCGGGAATCCCCATCATGACCGATGGGAAGGTGTCGGAGGTCGGAATGACCGCCACCATGCCGATCAGCAGGGCAAACGCATTGTGGATGTCCATGCCGTAGATCACCGGCAGAAGAATGGTCATGCCGACAATGCCCCCCAGTCCGGGCAGGATTCCCACGCACAATCCCAGGGTGACCCCGCCTACCAGATAGACGAGGTGCGAGGGCGTCAGCAAAACGGTGAGTGCTTGAAAAAAGGCCTCCATGGGCGTTCCTCAACTTGGCGGGTGCCGTCTCGATCGGCCTCGACGGACGCTCCGATCGGGTATGGGCAGATCCCGGGATGGTTGTCAGGTCAGCGGCCGGAGATCCTCGGCAGTCTCAGGGGTCAACGGCCATCGGTCGCGCGTGCGCCGGAAGCGGCGCAAATAATCCCCCCTTTGCAGGGTCATGCCGACCGGCCCGGCAAGCAGGCCGGCCGACGCAATGGATTATTTGACTTCGATGTCGTATTCGTCCTTGATCCACTTGACGACCCAGGCTTTGTCTTCCTTGGGAACGCTTAACACCTGATCGAAGGCTTTACGCGCATTCTCACCGGCCATCTGCTGATAGCCGCCGAGGCTCTTCTCGACCACCACCTGGAATTCCGGATCGGCTATGACCTTTTTCGCGGCCGCGCGGTACGCTTCGACGACTTCGGGTTTGGTCTGCTCGGGCAGCCACATGGCTTTCTGGACGCCGAAGCCCGCAATCATGAAGGCTTTCCAGGCATTCCAGGCCTGTCCAGAGGGTTTCTTGCCATGCACCATTTCGTATACTTCAGGAAAGCAGGGCAGGTCCGGTTCGATGGGATCGCGCACGATATTGCCGTCATCATCCAGCACCCCCCAGGTCATCAGCGGGACAGCCAGCCCCTGCTCGACGAGGGGACGAACGTTTTTGATGTAGGCCGTCGTCGTCTGGTAGTCGATGCTGACCTCGCCCTGCTCGAAGGCCACCCGGCCGGCGCCGCGACCTTTGTAGCCGAAGACCGCCTTGACGTTGAGACCCAGCAAATCGAAGCCCAGCAGGGGAACGATGTCCAGGGAGGTGGCTCCCTGAGAGGCGTAGTTCATCTCCTTGGTAAAGCCTTTCAGATCAGCCGCCGACTTCACGCCCAGTTCAGGATTGATATAGGCGACGCCACCGGTGGGAGAGGCAAACACGATATGGTATTTGGCAAAGTCATAACGAACCTTGCTGTTGCCGAGTAGATAGGGAAAACTCGTGGATCCGGAAGAGCCGAAAACGGTCAACCCATCGTCTCCCCGGACGCGTTGCTCGAAATGGTTGCCGCCGGTGATACTGCCGCCACCGGGCATATTCTTGACGGCCACGATCGGGTTGCCCGGCAGATATTTCTGAAAGAAAGGGGCATACAAGCGCGACCAGACATCGCTACCCCCGCCAACACGGAAAGGAATGATCCAGTTGATCTGTTCGCCGGAAAAATCAACCTCGGCCTGAGCCGCCGGCGCTAAGAGCACCAGAGCAAACACCACTGCCAGTATCATGCAATACCATTTTTTCATAAGAAATCCTCCTCTCCTGCATTACAGCTGGATATCAACATTTGGGCCTTGTCAAAATAGGCCCTCCCTTGCCCTCCCCTTCTGAATACGCCCCAGGGAATATTCTTTTTCCTAAATCGTCTGAGATAATCCGTAAACGTGGTGGAAACCGCATCGAACCCGCAAAAGTTGGAGACCGGGAATAGGATCTTGAACGAATATTAAATTCATAAAGTATGCCAACTATAAAAAGCAAATTGAATTTCCGTTAAGTCCGGTTATTCGTGACAACACTCGGCTGGAAACCGTTGGCAAGCGGGTCAACGTTAACTTGTATTGACATTAAGTTTCAACCATGAAACATGTTGTTCCAAAAACATCCTCTCAGCTCGGAGCCGGTCAACATGCAACAAAAAAAAATTCGCATCGGTATTTTCGCTTCCAGCCAGTCCTTGATCGAGCGCGTCCAGGTTCTGGCGGCCCGACAGCACGACCAGATTTTTATCAACACCCAGGGATTGGACGATGCCATCCCCGTAGCCCTGGAAATGGTCCGCAACGGCGTCGAAACGATTATCAGCCGGCGCGGCACCGCCCACCTGCTGCGTGAAAACCTGCGTATTCCGGTACTGTCTTTTCCGCACCGCTCTCTGGATATCCTGATCAGCATGAAACAGGCCGCCGCATTGGGCGGTAAAATCCTGCTACCCGTATTTCGCCAGCAATGGAGCGGACTTCCCACCCTTGAGGACCTGCTTCAAATCGAGCTCATCCAGAAGGTCTACGAAGACAAGGCCAGTCTCAAGCGCATCATCGCCACCGCCTATGACGAAGGCTGCGAAATCGTTGTCGGTGGCAGCGTTACGCAGCAGATTGCCGAAGCGGAAGGTATCAAGTTCATCGAAATCCGAACCTCGGACGAGGATATCGCGGCGACAATTGAAGACGCTAAATCCATCGCCCTGAGCGCACGCGACCAGGAGGCCACCGCCCAGCGCTATCACGCTATCATCGACGCCGCCTCGGACGGCATTATCGCCGTGGACGAAGAGGGGCGCATCACCACCCTCAATGCCACGGCTGCCAGCACGCTCAAGCTCGACCGGGGAGAAATGACAGGCCGCCGCATTACCCAGATCATACCCGACTCCCCCATCGATCGGGTCTTGCAAACCCAAAAACCGATTCATGACCGCCTGACCCGCATCGGCAAGGATCGCTATGTATTCAATTACCGCCCGGTGACCTTGGAAGGCACCGTTATCGGGGCGGTGTCAACCTTTCGGGATATCGGCAACGTCATGCGCTCCGAGCACGTGGTCCGGCGATCGCTGTCGAAAGGTCTTGTTGCTAAATACGACTTTAACGATCTGATTCACGCCAGTCCCACCATGCGGGACGTGGTAAACATTGGCCGGCAGTATGCCGGTACGGAATCCACCATTCTCGTCATGGGGGAGACCGGCACCGGTAAAGAGATTTTTGTTCATGGTATTCACAGTCTCAGTCAACGTTCCAACCAGCCTTTTGTTTCCGTGAACTGCGCCGCCCTTCCCGAGCAACTGCTGGAAAGCGAACTTTTCGGATACGAAGAAGGGGCGTTTACGGGATCCAAGAAGGGCGGCAAGCCGGGTCGATTTGAGATCGCCCATCAGGGCACCATATTTCTGGACGAAATCGACTCGACGCCTGAAACCGTTCAAATCCGCCTGCTCCGGGTACTACAGGAAAAGGAAGTGATGCGCGTGGGCGGCGACCGCAAAATCCCTGTCGATGTGCGCATTATCGCCGCCGCCAGCCGCGACTTGAATGCGGCGGTCCAGGAGGGAAAATTTCGGGCCGATCTCTTTTTTCGGCTGAATGTCCTGCGGCTGCAAATCCCCCCCCTGCGTCAACGCCAGGAAGATATCCCGCTCTTGCTGGATTATTTTATCCACCATTTTTCCAACCGCCACAGCCTGGAACCGATCGCGCTGCCGGAGGCTTATCTGAAACGACTGATGCGCTATGGCTGGCCTGGCAATGTGCGCCAGTTGCGCAATTTTGCAGAACGCGTCGTGATGAACTGCAGCCTGCGCTGCAGCCCCGATACGCTGGAAATCCTTTTCCATGAGTTGATCCAGTACGGCACCCAACCGACGCAGGACATACCCGAACCTGCGCCTGCGGCCGCACTCAAGGACCGCGTGAAAGTCCATTCCCAGGACAACGAACGGGTCATTATCCTGGAAGCCCTCGCGCAATGCCGTTATCACAAGAACAAAGCCGCCGAACGCCTCGGCATCAGCCGCACCACCCTGTGGCGCAAAATCAGGGAACTCGGAATCGACTGATGGCCGGAAAGAAAAAGGTGCCAGGAAACCAACTGGCATTTTTTTTGCTGTTATCCTTTGCGGGATAATTTCCCATTTATGTTTCCATCGCGGATTCCGGCCTTTCCAGGACAGCGGCAATGAGCGTTGGCCACCCGCTTTCCCAGGCGACGCACCGTCGATATCCATAGGGCTTGATGCTTTCATAACGCAGGAGGACGCAACCATGCAAAAACGTATCCCCGCGGTGTTAATGCGAGGGGGCACCAGTAAAGGATTGTTCTTTCACGACAATCACCTTCCATCCGATACCGATGCCCGCAACCGGGTCATTCTGGCCGCTTTTGGCAGTCCGGACCCCAACCGACGGCAGATCGACGGCGTTGGCGGCGGGGTCAGCACCACCAGCAAAGTGGCCATTATCAGCCCGTCCGAATCGCCGGACTATGATGTCGTCTACAATTTCGGTCAGGTGTCCATCGATCGCCCCATTGTCGACTGGAAGGGCAACTGCGGCAATATTTCGTCGGCGGTAGGCCCGTTTGCCGTCGACGAGGGCCTGGTCAAGGCCGTTGCGCCGGTCACCCGCGTGCGCATCCACCAGTTGAATACCAATAAACTGATCACGGCCGATGTGCCCGTAAAAAACGGCCGCTTTGATGAACAGGGCGACTACGCCATTGCCGGTGTGCCGGGCACCCATGCGCGAGTTGCCCTGGGCTTTGCGGACCCGGGCGGGGCCCTGACCGGCAAACTCTTCCCGACCGGAAACCGCCGGGACACGATCGAGATGCCGGATCACGGGCCGGTCACCATCACCATCATCGATGCGGCCAACCCGGTCGTCCTGGTTCGGGCGGAAGACATCGGTCTGACCGGTGTCGAAATCGATGAGGTGGATACCAGCGTTGCGATCACGACCACCCTGGAAACCATCCGCTGCAAGGCCGCCGTTCTGATCGGTCTGGCGGCTTCCGAAGAGGAAGCCACACAGCGCAGCCAGGCCGTTCCCAAGGTCGCCTTCATCACGGCGGCCAAGCCTTACACGACCACCGGCGGCGAGGCCATTACCGCGCAGGATGTCGATCTCGTGGGCCGGATCATGTCCATGGGGACCCTGCACCGTTCTTACGCCGTCAGCGGCGGCATTGCCACGGCCGGCGCGGCCATGATTCCAGGCACGGTGGCGTTCGATCTACTCAAAGAGGGTTCCCGCGGCAAAGGCTTGCTGCGTATTGGACACCCGGGCGGTATGATCGACATCGGGGCGGTCATTGACGTCGAAGGCGATCGGTGTACCTACAGGGAGGCCGTGATCGGCCGCACCGCTCGTCGTCTGATGGAAGGATACGTCCTGGTGCCCGAAGCCTATTTCGAATAACGTCCGGCCGGGCAGGCTGATGGCCCGCTGATCCAGATTTATTTATTCACGCCCAGCCACGAAACCTGAGCTCGAGAGAGGAAAACTGCATGGCGAAAAGCTACTGGGTTGCTATCCTGCCGGGCGACGGTATTGGTCCTGAGATTGTCGACGCCACCCTGGATGTGCTGGAAACCGTTCAGGAGCTCTCAGGGCAATTCTCCCTGATCTACGAGTTCCACCAGGCCGGCGCCGGCTGTTACCGGGAAACCGGCAAACCGATTACGGACGAAGCCCTGGAGGCGTTTCAACGCGCCAACGCGACCCTGAAAGGTCCGGTTGGGTTGCCGGACGTCCGCAAGCCGGACGGAACCGAAGCCGGATTGCTGGGCGGCGTGCTGCGCGTCGACTTCGACCTCTACGCCAACGTGCGCCCGATCCGTTTGTTTCCGAACGTCCTGACACCGCTTGCCGCCAACGATCCCGACAGTATCGACTACATCATCCTGCGCGAGAGCAGCGAGGGGCTCTACCTGTCCCGGGGCGTCGGTCTGAAGACCCGGGATGCCGCCACCGACAGCATGATGATGACCCGTCGGGGCTGCGAACGCATTTCCCGCTACGCGTTTCGTCTGTCCATGGAGAAAGGACGGGGCGCCCCGGAAGATGGTCGCCGGCGCGTCACCCTTGTCGACAAAAGCAATGTTCTCCGATCGTTCGCTTTTTTCAGGGACATCTTTCTCCACACGGCCGCCGACTTTCCCGCGGTCGAGACCGAATGCCTTTACATGGATGCCGCCGCTGCGGCTCTGGTCAATCGTCCCGGGCATTTTCAGATTATCGTGACCGAAAATATGTTCGGCGATATTCTAAGCGATCTGGGGGGCGCCACCATCGGTGGGCTGGGCATGTGCCCGGCGGCCAATATTGGTGACCGTCTGGCCTATTTCGAACCAATCCACGGCTCGGCCCCGGATATCGCCGGACAACGTCTGGCCAACCCCACCTCCCAGATTCTGGCCGCGGCCATGATGCTGAAACACCTGGGCGAAGCAGAGGCCGCCGAACAACTGGAAAACGCCGTCTGGAATTTGTATGCTCAGAAGCGTATTCCCCTGATGCCCACGGGGGCTGTCAAGGGCGGGGCCTCACTTGTCGCCAAGGAACTGAAAGCAGTCCTCAAATCAACTGGAGCGCATGCCTGATCGCGCAACCGCCCCTTACCGGAAAGGAACGCCCCATGAATCCAAATCTCGGCTGGCTGGTCTATATCGTGCTGGGCACCCTTGGGGGGATAGCAGGCGCACGGCTTAAAATACCCGCCGGCAGCCTGATCGTGGCCATGCTGACCATCATCGTCTTCAAACTGATCACGACAACCCACTGGGAGATGCCCCGGGGGTTCAACTTTGTGCTGCAGGTTGCATTGGGCATCATGGTAGGGGCCTCTTTCCAGCCGGCCATGGTGCCGGTGCTCAAAAAAATATTCTTCCCCGTGCTGGCCTCCACCGTCACCCTGGTCGGCGTCGGTATCCTGTTGTCGATTATCTTCACCCGGATGGGTGTCCTGGATGCGCCTTCGGCCTATCTCGGCACCAGCCCCGGTGCCATGAGTGCCCTGATCGTGCTGGCTTTCGAGAGTGGGTCCAGTCCCACCCTGGTGGTCTGTTTTCACTTCTTCCGCGTGGTCTTTGTTATCCTCACAGCACCCCTGTTCCTAAAATTCTTCTCCTGACGGGTTCGTAAAAAGCGCGATATCTTCGTTACGCTTCAGCCCTCGTCATTGCGGCGTACATAAGTACGCCTCACTCCTCGGGCTTCGCAAGCCTTGATCTCGCGCTTTTTACGAACCCGCCTGAAATTTATACGAAAAAATCATATTTTTTCGCATGCGATTAGAAGAACAATTCAAACAAAATCATTCGGGAATGACAGCACGTCGCTATAGGATGCACCAGTGGCGGGTTAAATGAGGAAGAATACAATCCTGGATCAGGCTGACAATAGCAAAATTAATCCGCTTTTATTCCGATCTGTCTTCCCGGACCGGGATGCGCGACTCGCAGGGCACCTTGGTCTGGCACAGGCCGCAGCCCTTGCCTTCGAAACCGTAGCGGTTTTTCACAAAGGGCATGGTTTCCTGCCGAATGTAGGCTTTGCAACGTACTTTGTCGTGCCCCGCGGCCGTGATGGCGCCGGCCGGGCAGCGCTGCATGCATTTGCCGCAAATCCCTTTGGCGTGGAAGAGACAATAGGCCTGATGGTTGTCGTAGGGTCGCGGCGAGGGTTCCACCCGGATCCGGGCCACGACCGATCCCACCCGCATGGCTTTCCCCAGGGGCGTTATCAGGCCGTCGCTGAGCCCGAAGGTCCCCAACCCGCAGGCGTAGGCGGCATGGCGCTCCGACCAGGTGGAGGCATAGCCGTGTTTGGGCGATTCTCTTTTCTCCCATTGGGGCGACAGCATCGGCGCCACGGCCCGTATGCCGGCCTCACCCAGCAGATCGACCACATGCTGCCGCAGCTTGGCATTGAACATTTCGCCGTAGGTGCGGGCCCGGGTCCAGCGCTCGGCAGGGAATTGCTTCTCCCGGCGGTTGTCGGCCTTGGTGGCACGGGTCTGGGGCAGAACCCAGCTGATGACCGTCAGGGCGTCCGCGGTTGCCGGGCAATCCGGAAACGTTTGCGCGAACACCTCCAGGGGCGTCCAGTGGAACGGACCGACATGGTCCTTGTAGGCATCGAACAAAGGATCGTTCCCCCCTGCAAACCCCACCAGGGGTGTATCAAAAGCCCTTTCCTTATCCGGATCCTGCAGATGGTTGTCCGGCGAATGATCCACAAAGTGCCGGATAGCGGCCGGAATCCAATCAGATGGGTTTTCCTTGCGTTTATCCGTCATCGGTTTCCCGTCCCTTCGCTGCGCTGTTGCCGTGGATTCCCCAGGAACGATGCACAGCTTCATTTTCGATGGTTTTAAAGGCCGACTTGTCAGTTGTTTTCACGGGCCTGCTCGATGGCGTTTTTGACCAGGGCGCCGTAGCGATAAAACCCATGGACGAACTTGCCGTAAGGCATGCTGATGAAAAGTCCCAGCACGAATCCGATGTGCACGATGAGCAGGGTTCCCATGAGCGGCGTGGCCCGCAAGCATAGCAGCAGCAGACCCGTCAGGCTCGTCAGAAAAAGAAGCACCGTGAAAACCATGTCCATGTCGAGTGTTTCAGGGGCGGCCGGATCCCGGTCCATCTGCCGCTTGAGATAAAGAAGGCCGCCTGTCCCTGCCAGCAGCGCCAGCCCTCCCAGCGTACCCAGGAGGACGGGCCAACTCCAGAAGGGATAGGGCGCGGGTCGGTGCAGAAGGTGGTCATAGCCAAAAGCGACCGTGGTGGACGCCAGGCACAGCATGAAACCGTAAAACACCGCGTGGTGCAAGTAACGCCGGATCATGCTGAACCGATCGTCCGGGTAGTTGCATCCGTAACCGCCGCCGTCCAGATATTTGAGACGCAGCACGTCCCAGATCGCCTGCCGATGAGCCGGCCAGTGTTTTAGTTCCTGTGGCGTGCCGCCAACCGTCCGCCACTGGGTTGCGAACCCTTTCCACAGGCTGATCAGCACGAAGATCGCCAGCGCCATGAAGGGCACCACCATGGCCGCATAGGGGATCACCCGGTAAAAAGCCCCCGCCCCCGTATGGGTGCCGAAAACCACATCATGCCCCTGAAACAGGAGGGTCAGCAGCGACACGGTTACGACACTGAGTGCCGTTATCAACGCGACCAGAAGACCGTTGTTCTGAAAAAAGCTTTTCATCGCATGCGGCCAGCTATACTCACGGTAGGTTTCCAGGCGCAGCTCCGCCATGGTTCGGGGGACATTGAGGGCGAACGTATGCGGCGGCGCATATTGGCAGGCGTAGTAGCAGTCCCGGCAGTTGTGGCAGAGATTGGCCAGATATTTGAGATCCTCGTCGGAAAACGTCCGTCGGAGCTCCATGGCCGGGAAAACGGCGCAAAACCCTTCGCAATAGCGGCAGGCGTTGCAGATGGTCATCACCCGATCAGCTTCCTTTAAGATTGTCGATGACATGATGCACCGCCTCCTTTCCTGCAATGCGGCCAAAAACCGTACCAATGGTCATCCCGAACCCGGCCATGTAGCCCTGGCCCAGGATGTTGCCGGACATGATTTCGCCGGCGGCGAAGATATTGGGCGCCGGTGTGCCGTCTTGCAGGATCACCTGGGCGCGCTCGTTGACCGCCACCCCAAGATAGGTAAAAGTGATGCCGGGCCGCAGGGGATACCCGTAAAAGGGCGGCGAATCCAGCGGCCGGGCCCAGTGGCTCTTGGGCGGCGTCAGCCCTTCGGTGACGCAATCGTCCAGCTCGCCGGCATCGAAGGTCCCGGGCCGGGTCGCAGCGTTGAAGTTTTCCACGGTCTTCTCGAGCAAATCCGGATCAAGCTCGAGTTTTTCCGCCAGTTCCCGAATGGATTGCGCTTCGATCGGCGGAAACACCGAAGGCATAAACAAATCAATCGATTTGGCGTCGATGATGGAATAGGCAATCTGATCCGATTGTTGTGCCACCAGACGGCCCCAGATGGCGTATCGTTTGGGCCAGAAATCTTCTCCCTCGTCGTAAAATCGCACCGCGTCTCTGTTGACAACGATGCCGAAGGAAACGCAATCCAGCCGGGTGACGATCCCACCATCGAATTTGGGTGCCCGGGCATCGATGGCCACCGCATGGCACTGCCGGGGGTCGCCCACGGACTGGGCGCCATTGTCGAGCAGCACCCGCAGCATGCGCCCCTTGTCGAACGGGGTGCCGCGGATGATGAAGTTATCGGCCGCTTCCCCCCAATACTCCCGGAGCCAGTCGATGTTGGCCTGGAATCCGCCGGAGGCCACCACCACCGCCCGGGCCTCCACGGTACGGGCAACACCGGCGGTCTCGTAGGTGGCGGACACGAAATGCCCGTCCACTATTGCCAGATCGCGCACATCGGCATCGTACTGAATGAGAACACCCAAGCGCTCGGCCGTCAGGTAGTAGGCGTTCATGAGGGCTTTGCCGCCTCCCAGAAAAAAAGCATTGGTCCGGGACAGATGAAGGGTACCGCGCATGGAAGGCTGGAACTTGCATCCGTGCTGCTCCATCCACGCGCCGACATTGTTCGACGCACGGATGGTAACGCGCGCCAGATCCTCATTGGTTTTCCCGCCGGTCACACGAAGCAGGTCTTCCCAGAACTCGTCCTCCTTGTAGGGCCCTGTCAGAACGGCGTTCGCGCTGTCATGAAGATAGCGAAGATTGCGGGTATGCCGGCTGTTGCCGCCCCGAAACTCCCGGGGCGCACCTTCCAGCACCAATACGGTCGCACCCGCCTCCCTGGCGGTCATGGCGGCGCATAAGGCCGCATTTCCGCCGCCGATGACCAGCACATCGATCGGTTCTGAGGAACCGACGGATGGTGACGCTCCAGTTCTCATCATTTCTCCTTATCTCTCCACTGGGCCTTCCATCTTCCGCGTCAAACAAGCCAGACGACGAAATGGCTCATGGCAATGTCCGGCGGCCCAATTGACATAGCGATAGAACTGTCCAAGCCGCCCTCTGCCCGTTTATCCTACAGGCAGTTCACGACTAGCAACGACAATGCCATCCTCGTCGCAATAGACCCAATTGCCCGGCGTAAAGCAAACGGTTCCGAATTCAACCGGCACGTCCACTTCGCCGACCCCATGCTTTTGACTTTTTCGGGGATTGCTCCCCAGCGCCTTGACGCCGAAATCCATGGTGCCGATGGTAACCGTGTCACGCACGGCGCCATGGATCACCACCCCGGACCATCCATTGGTTCGGCCCAGTTCGGCAATCAGATCCCCCATAAGGGCCGTTTCCAACGATCCGGCCCCATCAATAACCAGCACCCCCCCGTTTCCCGGTGTGGACATCAGTTGCTTGACCAGCACGTTGTCATTGCGGCATTTCACGGTCCGGCAGGGCCCGTAAAAAGCGGCGACGCTGCCATAATTGCGAAATTGCAGCGTGCAGCTCTGCAGCTCATCTTGAAAGTCGTCCATCAAATCCGCCGTTTTCATATTTTCACCTCTCATCCAAGTGGAATTGAAACATTACGTTTCAAAAACAAACCCATTTGTCACAACAAATCGTTACACACGGGCAAGGGCCGAAAAAGGTACGCCCACCTTTTCGCCCTCGGCTTTCAGGGTCAGGATCACATCCGGCGTCAGGGGAATCCCTTGGGCCCCACGTTCCTGTTCCTTCCGGTCCTCCGGCTCCCCCGGCATCAGGATCTCTTCAAAACCTTCCGCCCGTGGTTGTGCCTTCACGCGTGCGCCCAGGGTCTGCATGCGGGTTTCAAAAATGTCCCTGGGCATAAAAAGATCCGCTTTGAAGGCCAGGAATAAATGTCCCGTGTGCTGCGGGCCATCCAGGCCGGTGAAGGGATTGCGGACGTCGCCGCCGAATGCCGCCCCTGTATACACGCCGCTCAGGACGTCCATCAGCATCGAGAGTCCGGCGCCCTTGACACCCCCCATAGGCAATACGACCCCTTCGAAGGCTTCGGCCCCGTCGGTGGTCGGACGGCCCTGCCGATCCAAGGCCAGGCCTTCCGGAATGGGGTCGCCCCGCTGGGCGGCAAACTTCAGCTTCCCCCGGGCCACGATCGAGCAGGCCATATCCAGCACAAAGGGCGGGGCATCGCCGGCCGGGACGCCGGCGGCAAAGGGGCTCGTGCCGAGAAACGGGGTCCGGCCGCCCCACACGGGCAGGGCCGGCGATGCATTCGTGAAAGCCATTCCCACACAGCCGGCTTTGACAGCCTGGAGGATATAGAGGGCGGCCATTCCATAATGGCCGCTGCGCTTGACGCCCGCCAGACCGATGCCGCATTCCCGGGCGATGGCGATGGCTTCGGCCATGGCCCGGTGCCCCACCACCAATCCCAGCCCGTTATCGCCGTCGACAAGGGCGGCGGCCGGCGCCACGCGCGTCACCTCGATGACCGGCAGGGGATTGGCCACCCGCTGCTTCAATCTTGCACAGTACATGGGCACGCGTGCTACGCCGTGCGAATCAACCCCCCGCAAATTGGCTTTGACCAGTGCATGGGCGGCAGTCAGGGCCCCCTGCGGGGGCAGATCGTATCTCTCAAAAACCTGCTGCACCCACTTCTCGAGTTTTTCCGCGGAAATCGTCACCGATTCGTTTGGTTGCACGCTATCCTCCATCTTTTTAAATAGGACCACCCGAAACCATCATCCGTCCGGAAGCCCCGGTCCGGCATCCGTGCTTGGGTTTGGGATAATGGCACCTCATCCCGTCGCAACCGGATATCACCCTATCGCCGGCCGGCCGTTATCAGCTGCCTATAAAAAGATCATGCGTTTGCGTGTCGCTATCCTTGGCCGCCCAAACCGTTTCGGGCGCAACTACCAGAATGGCGACGACCACCTTGATGCCGCAGATGGTTTCGTGAGTCAAATGACCGCCCAGCGTGACAACGGTCTCGTTTTCCACCAGGGATGCGGAAAAGTGCGCGTGGATTTCCGGATCACCACCCTTTTTAGGGGCAATCCAACCCGTCAGCGATACCAGTTCCATGGGCTGGGATACCGATAGATAGAGGCGGTCGCGGGGTGTCACCGGGAATTGCGGCGGAAAATGCCTCAGGTTGCGAAACACGGCCTTTTTCAGGGCCCCCAACCCGGAGACGATTACGCCGGCCTGAATGTCCTCGGACTGAACGGCTTCTTCGATAGCGGAAAGCAGCGACGCGGCGGGCTTGGCCCGGAACTGAACCACGCGCTGAACCGGCTGGCTGCCGATCTGGGCAATGCTTGTCATCGCTTGTTCCTCCTAAGTCGTCGATTCACCAGGCACTTTATCGGGACAGATTGAAAACCCCACCCCTTGCAGCATGACAATGCAACTGCCGTGCAAAGAATGACCTGGATCTCAACAAAATCATTCGAATGTCAACCGATAGAGAACAAGGACGGAGGCAGAGTGCCATTCGACGGGAAGGCGCTGCCTTGCGATTGGTGAATTTTCTGCTGTTAGATGAAGCGCAACACCTGCAAGGCCATCGTTTTTATGGCCGCCTAATAGGGTCAGGATGCGGCGTGCAGGATCCGATGAGCGAGACGTGTACCACTGCGCCGCAGTGAAGAGGAGCGCCGTACAACGCCGATATTGAGCATTCTACGCAGCCGTCAGATAAATCGTTTCATCAGCTCGTCGATGGTCTGGTCCACGTTCCCCGCATGGATTCCGTAATGTTGACAGGCCTGTTCGGCCCGCGACCGGCGTTCCGGCCGGGCCATGTCCGCCAGCCGCGTGAACAGCCCCAGGCGGCGGCCGACCTGATAAACCACCTGGTCTTCCGGTGCCAAATCCAGAAAGTCCCGGATCACGGCCGTCATCGCAGCCTTGTCTTCAGGCAGGCGGCCGTCGACCTCCTGGAAGAGGTTCAGGATGTGATCGCTCTTGATAGTACTGGTGATACCCTCGAGGTGTTCCAGGAACAGCAGGGTTTCCTCGGCCATTTCGCGGTCCGTCAGCTTTTCAAAGCGTCCGGCGTCAAAGTCCTGGTACAATTCGGTATGGTTGGGAATGGCCAGGGTGCGCAGGCGGATGAAATCCGGATCGATCTGGTTGAGGCAATCGGCCGTCTCGAGGGCGTGGTCCCGGGAGAGCTCCCGCCCGCCCAGACCGGGCATGACATATTCGGAAAGCTGCATCCCGGCCTGCTTGATCTTCTGCCCGGCCTTGATGTGCCCCGCCTTGGTGACGCCTTTTTTCATGCGCGTCAGCACCCGGTCCGAGCCGGACTCCAGTCCGATATGGATCCGGTTCAGGCCGGCGGCGGCAAACGCCTCCAGATCAGCGTCCGCAATGCGCGCCACCGTGTGGGAACGGGCGTAGGACGTAATCCGCTCCACCCAGGGAAAGCAGCGCCGCAAATGGTCGAGTACCGCCCGCAGGTCAGCCGGTTTGATCACCAGGCTGTTGGCGTCCTGGAGGAAAATCGATCGCATGCCTCCGGCCTGCCAGTGCAAGGCGGCCTGGAAAGCGCTGTCATCACGGGGTGTCACGGCTTCGCCGATCTGCTGCACATCCCGGGGCGACAGGTGCCCGGTTTCGGCGACGATTTCACGAATGGCCGTGACGTAACGATGGACCCGGTCGATATCCTCGAGCACATGCGCCAGCGCGCGCAGGGAGAATCGCCGCCCCTTGTATACCGGGCAGAAACGGCAACGGTTCCAGGGGCAGTTGCGGGTCACACGGATCAGGAGGCTGTTGGCCTCGCTGGGAGGACGGATGGGCCCCTGCTCGAAACCCTGGTACCCATCATCGGTCGTTGATTTCGCATGCGTCGACATACGCAAGATAAGTCACCTCAATCTGAAGAAGCCTTTTTAATCCTGATTATCAAATAAACATCAAAAGTGGCACCAAACCCGATGGGTGTCAACCGTCGGCACGGGACATTCTCTTTGACAGCCGGGATGCTTTCGCATAAATTGGCACCTCCGGCGCAGCCAAGCCGAAACCCGTGCTGACGTCTCAATCGCATGACAGGGGAAGCAATCCGCTTTGAAATGGATTAAAATACTGGCGCCGTTCCTGCTGATCCTTCTGGCAGGGGCCGCAATCGGTATCTATGATATGTCCCGGTATCCCGACACCGTGGACGCGCTCCATGGTGATGCCCATATCGTGACCATCGAACCGGGGGAGGGTTTTGGCGCCACGTCCCGCGAACTGCAGGATATCGGCCTGATCCAATCGCCGCTCAAATTCAAACTTTATGCCCGGCTCAGCGGCCTGCACCGCCAGATCAAGGCCGGTGAGTATCAGTTTTACGGCTCCATGACGCCCCGCCAGATCCTGAACACCCTTGTTGAGGGTAAGGTTCTGCTCTACCGCGTCACCATACCGGAAGGCTACACCCTGCGACAGATCGCCCAGACCGTGGCCCAGGCCGGATTCGGCGATGCCGAAACCTTCTACCAGCTTGCCACGGACCCCGCGGTTGTGCAGGACCAGCAACTGGAGGAGCAAAGTCTGGAGGGGTATCTCTTCCCGGATACCTATTACTTTCCGAAAGGCTTTTCCCAGCGTAAAATCATTGCCGCCATGACACAGCGGTTCCGTGAGAGCATCAGCGATACCTGGCGCACAAGAGCCGACGCCCTCGGCCTGACATTGCACCAGGTGGTCACCCTGGCCTCCATTATCGAGAAAGAAACGGGGGATCCCGCCGAACGCCCCCTGATTTCCTCGGTGTTTCACAACCGGCTCAAAAAGGGTATGCGCCTGGAAACCGATCCCACCGTCATCTACGGCATCAAGGATTTCGACGGCAACCTGACCCGCAAACATTTACGCACACCGACGCCTTACAATACCTATGTTATAAAAGGACTGCCGCCCGGCCCCATTGCCAGTCCGGGCCATGCGGCACTGGAAGCAGCCCTCTACCCGGCCGAAACCGACTATTTATTCTTTGTCTCCCGCAAGGATCGCACCCATCAGTTTTCCACCAATCTGGAAGACCATCAAAAAGCGGTTCGCAAATACCAATTGCGCCGAAAACGGAAATCATCCTGAACACGCCCGGCAGCAATTAAGCCATAAATATTGGGAAGGTTTAAAAATACGGCATGACAATCGATACATTCTCAGATGAACAGCTGGCCGGCCAGCGCCTCATGGTCGGCTTCGAAGGTCAGACCTTCAACAATGACTTGCGGGAATTGATTGGCAATCTCTATGTAGGCGGCCTGATCCTGTTTTCTTCCAACATTGCCGACCCGGTCCAGCTGCGACGCATTTGCCGGGACTGCCAGGATTTTGCCGCCCGCTGCGGCCAGCCCCCGTTGATCATCGCGGTGGATCAGGAAGGCGGCCCGGTGGCCCGCATGAAAGCGCCCCACTTCACCGAGTTCCCGGGCAACCCGACCATGCGGGATGAAGACGACGCCCGGGCCTTCGCGCAAACCACCGCCCGGGAATTATCCGCCGCCGGCATCAACATGGACATGGCCCCGGTCATGGACGTGGCCCCCGACGATCATTCCGGCATCATGGCCGACCGGGTGTTCGGAAGCCTCCCCGATCACGTGGCGCGCATGGGAACGGCCCTGATCGAGACCCTGCAGGCCGGCGGCGTGATGGCCGTAGCCAAACATTTTCCCGGTATCGGCCGCACGATTCTGGACTCGCACCTGGATCTGCCCACCTTCCGGGAAGATCTTGACGCCATGGCCCCCATCGACCTGCCCCCGTTCCGGGCCGCCATCGCGTGCCGGGTGGCCGGCATCATGCTCTCGCACATTCTCTACGAAAAGATCGATCCGCGGTGGCCGGCCAGCCTGTCGCCGGTCATCGCCCGGGATCTCCTGCGCCGGCAGATGGGGTATCAGGGCGTCACCATGACGGACGATCTCGACATGGGCGCCATCGTGCACCATTTCGATATCCGCACCGTTATTCGCCAGGTCGTGGCCGCCGAAATCGACTTCGCCCTGATCTGTCACAAGGGGCCCCGCATCCAGGAAGGGTGGGATGAAATGCTGGCCCAGACCCGCCGCGCACCGGAACCGGCGCGCGAATCGGTTCGGCGCATCCTGAAACTGAAGCAATCTTATTTGACGCTATCGCCCGTCCCTTGATTCGTTTTAGGTGTAACAACAGGGAGGTCCATATGGCAGAAAATGAAAAAAGGTCCTTAGATTCCTTAAGCTACGGCTGGCGTGGAAAAATATTAAAGGTCGATCTTTCTTCAGAAGTCATCACGGAGATTGACACCCATCCGTATGCCGCTCGGTTTTTAGGTGGAAGGGGAATCGCCACCCGCCTTTATTGGGAACATGTCCCTGCCACTGCCAGGGCTTTTGATCCGGAAAACCATTTAATTTTTATGACAGGACCATTGACGGCAACAGGCGTGCAAGGGGCATCCCGTTTCGAAGTCGTGGGAAAATCGCCGATGTTGATGCCGGAGGGCTTCTGCTACGGCAACCTTGGGGGATATTGGGGACCCGCATTAAAGAGGGCTGGCTTCGATGGGCTGATGGTGTCTGGAAAGGCGGATCGACCTGTTTATCTCTTCATTTCAGATGGGAAAGCAAGGCTCGAAGATGCCGGTTCCATCCATCTTGAAGGCGTTAAGCAGGTCGAAGCGTATCTGAAACAAAAACATGGCAAAAAGACGCATTTTATTACCACTGGTCCGGCCGGAATGAATCTATGTCGCAATGCCAATCTGGTAACGGACAATGAAGGAAGTGCAACCGGTGGTTTTGGCGCCGTTTTGGGGGCTAAACTTTTAAAAGCCATTGCCGTAATAGGGACTCAATCTCCCCTGGTAAAGGACCCTGCGGCATTAAACGAGCTCAATCGGTTGACAATAAAATTAAACAAACGGGACACCTCTTTCAATCCATACCCCCCGGATCAGATTACCCGTGCAGGCAAGGCGTCTTGTTTCCAGTGTGGCCTGGACTGTATCATGCGATCCACATTCCGCACTAAATCCAACAAGGAAGTCGTCAGAAAGTGCCAGGCCATGTTTGTTTACTTTCCCTGGGTGATGGGACGTCCGGGGGAACCAGCTGAAACAGCCCTGGATGCAACCGGGCTCTGTAACAATCTATCGTTATGCACCATGGAGATGGCCAATATTGTTCAATGGATCTCTGCGGGTTACAAGGCGGGTTTTTTGAGCGACGTCCAAACCGGTCTTGAAATAGATAAGCTGGGTACGTGGGCGTTCTTTGAACAGCTCTGCAACATGATCGCCTATCGAAAAGGTTTCGGTGATGTCCTGGCAGAAGGACTCCTGAGGGCCGGCGAAACCTTAGGCATGGAGGCTAAACTGCTTTTTGCCAACGAGGTTGCCGGTGTGGGTGATGGTGCCACCTATTCGGCAAGAGAATACCCAATGAATGGTTTGCTCTATGCATTTGAGCCCCGGCAGCCCATTGCCATGCTTCATGAGGTCAGCAGGATTATCGGTATGTGGGTTATGAATTTGCAATATCCCGGCTCTACGCCGGTTTCTGCGGATGTATATCGAGCTGCCGCTGCCAGATTCTGGCGCCATGACAAGGCCTGGGATTTGAATACCCATGAAGGCAAAGCCATGGCGGCCACCTGCATTATTGACCGCACTTATGTCAAGGACAGCCTGGGGCTTTGTGATTCCTGCTGGCCATTGATGTTTTCACACCATACGGGCGACAAAGTGGGTGATTCAACCCTGGAAGCGCGCACATTCAATGCCGTCACCGGACAAGAACTGGATGAGGATGCCTTGTTGAAATTCGGTGAAACCATTTTTAATCAACAGCGTGCCATCCTTTTGCGGGAAGGTTGGAAACCAAAGAAAGATGATACGATCGCAGACTTCAATTTTACGGATCCGGTTCAATCCGTTTTTATGAACGTTGATGTGCTTGTCCCTGGTGAGGGTGATATTGTTTTAAGCCGCAAAGGCCAAACCATGGACCGTGACGTCTTCAAGAAAATGCGGGAGGCGTTTTATCAATTAAGAGGGTGGGATCCTGAAACAGGCTATCCCGGGGCAGAAAAACTTCACGAGCTCGGGCTTTCAGACCTTTTGGAAGGCAAGTTAGGCCAGGCCTGATGCGTAAAAACGGGATCGAGCCTTATCGGTGCTGACTTTAAAAAGAGGCTATTGAATTAAAACGATTTTTTGATGACCGCTACAGAGGCACCCGCGAGTACACATCATCATCCAATTTACCCCGTCGCCCCTTCTGCAGGTAATGATACCCCGCCGCCGCAATCATGGCGGCATTGTCGCCACAAAGCGCCAGACCAGGGATATGGACGGCAATTCCCTGCTCGGCACCGGCCTGGCTCACGCGCTCCCGCAGGCGGCGGTTGGCCGCCACACCGCCCACCACCACCACGTAGCCGCAATTTCTGCTGCGTGCCGCCTGCATCAGCTTATACGTCAACACATCGATCACCGCTTCCTGGAAACCGGCGGCCACGTCCGCAACCTGCTCGGCCATCCCTTCCGGATCGTTCTGGACCAAGCGGTTGACCGCCGACTTGATGCCGCTGAAACTGAAATCGAAGCCATTGCGGTCCAGGAACGGCCGCTTGAAGCGAATACGGGTCGGATCTCCCTGGTGCGCCAGATCGTCGATGACCTTGCCGCCGGGATACCCCAGACCGAGCACCTTGGCGACCTTGTCATAAGCTTCGCCGGCCGCATCGTCCCGCGTCTGCCCCATCCGTTCGATTTCCGTAAAACCGGTCACATAATAAATGGCGGTGTGCCCCCCCGAGGCCAGCAGGGCACAGAAGGGAAAATCCGGCGGGTCGTCTTCCAGAAAGACCGAAAGAATATGTCCCTCCAGGTGGTTGACCCCCACCCAGGGGATATCCAGCCCGTAGGCCAGCGCCTTGGCAAACGAATAGCCCACGAGAAGCGACCCCACCAGGCCCGGCCCCTGGGTCACCGCCACGGCGTCCAGATCGTCCTTTTTAAGCCCAGCCTGGTATAGGGCATCTGTCACGACCGGCAGAATGGCTTCGATATGTTTGCGTGACGCCAACTCGGGCACTACCCCGCCGTAGCGATGGTGAACATCCACCTGGGAAGCCACCACCGACGATAGAACGCGGCAGCCGTCTTCCACGACCGCCGCGGCCGTCTCGTCACACGAGGATTCGATACCCAATATCAGCATGATAATCTCATTACGATTGCCATAGGCGCTGCCTTCTCAATATGAAAATGGCCGGACGTCATCGACATCCGGCCGTGAAAGCGATGCTGTGCTATTGACCGGTTCCTGGACTTCACGCCCGATGGGCACAGAACCGAAAATCAACGGTTATCGTTGGGGACGCTTCGGGCTCCCACCGGGAGCCGGCCGCACCGGTTTTCAACTCCCGCAAAGCGGGGCCTGCTGGGCGCCCTTGGAAACCCACGCCAGAAACCGCCGCAGCCATCCGGACCCGTCGTTGGGTAAGGTCGGCTTTTGCTTATTGAGCGCGGCAGGCATCGTTTTCCACCCAATCGATACGCGGGCCGGTTTCCGAACGTTTGATGATCTCACCGATGATGAACACTTTCTCGTCCATACCCCGCAGGCGCGCCACCACTTCGGAGGTGACCTGCTCCGGCACGATGGCAATCATTCCGATGCCGTTGTTGAACGTGCGTTTCATTTCATTGTCGGCAATCTTGCCGGCTTTCTGCAAAAAGGGAAAAATCGGTGGAATATCCCAACTGCCCTCGAACATGCGTATGCCGCAGGAATCCGGGATGACGCGCACCACGTTTTCCGAAATGCCGCCGCCGGTGATGTGTGCCAGGCCGCGCAGGGGCAAGTCCCTCGCCAGGCTTTCGATTGCCGCCGCATAGATGCGGGTGGGGGTCAGCAGTTCTTCGCCGATGGTCCGGCCCAGCTCCGGGACATGGGTTGTGACATCCATTTTGAGGACATCGAAAACGATCTTGCGCACCAGCGAATAGCCGTTGCTGTGCAGCCCGCTGGAAGCAATGCCCACCAGGTTGTCCCCCCGGCGGATTTCGCTCCCGTCGATGATCTTGGCGTTGTCGACCAGCCCCACGGCAAAACCGGCCAGATCGTATTCATTGTCCTTGTAAAAACCCGGCATCTCGGCGGTTTCACCACCGATCAGAGCGCAGCCGGCCTGTCGGCAGCCATCACCGATGCCGCTGATCACCGCTTCGGCCAGGCCTTCATCCAGCCGCCCGGTGGCGAAGTAATCGAGAAAAAACAGTGGGCGGGCCCCCTGGACGAGAATATCGTTGACGCACATGGCCACCAGGTCGATCCCTACCGTGTCGTGCCGGCCGGTCAGGAAGGCGATTTTGAGTTTGGTGCCCACGCCGTCGGTGGAACTCACCAGGACCGGCTTTTCCATCTGGGTGACATTCAGTGAAAACAAGCCGCCAAACCCGCCGATATCCCCCATGACACCGGGACGCGCGGTCGATTTGGCGATCGTTTTTATGCGATCCACCAGGCGGTTGGCTTTATCGATATCCACGCCGGATGCGGCGTAGGTCAACTCCTCTGTCATGGTCATATCTCCTGGCATCGACAATTGTTGCGAGCCTCCAACAGCTCGATTTCCCTCCCTGATAAGCCAAAACAATTTTTTTGACAAGCCCCCGGCGATAATGTAACTCACTTCCCATACCGCTGAAGCACACGGGTTATATCGCCAAAGCCGCCCCCATGGGGTTTTCCGCCCATCGGGTTGGGTCGACGCCCGTTGCGAACGTTTCCTGATATTAACGCAACTTCAAGAGGTGTGAGATGACGCGTTTTGCCCGATTAGACCGCCTGCCGCCCTATGTTTTCGCCACTGTCAATGAATTGAAAATGGAATGCCGGCGGGCCGGCGAGGATATCATCGATATGGGCATGGGCAACCCCGACCTGTCCACCCCGCCCCACATCGTCGAAAAAATGGTGGAAGCCGCCGGAAAACAGCACAACCACCGCTATTCGGCCTCCATGGGCATCACCCGACTGCGCAGCGCCATCGCCGACTGGTACGGCCGCCGGTTCGATGTCGATATCGATCCGGACCGGGAAGCCATCGTCACCATCGGTGTCAAGGAAGGCATGTCCCATCTCGTGCT
Organism: Desulfobacteraceae bacterium; assembly: GCA_014237395.1. Taxonomy (GTDB): domain Bacteria; phylum Desulfobacterota; class Desulfobacteria; order Desulfobacterales; family UBA5852; genus JABZFP01. The sequence goes on from JABZFP010000003.1 coordinate 48,122, forward strand.
GGTCACGATCCGTCCGGGCGATGTGGTGTTTACCCCGACCCCCACCTATCCCATTCATCCCTACTCGGCCATCATATCCGGTGGTGACGTGCGGGGCATTCCGGTGGGTCCCGGCAACGACTTCTTCGCCAACCTGATCGAAGCCACGCGCCAAACCTGGCCCAAACCCAAGATCCTGATTATCAGCTACCCCCACAACCCCACCACCGAAGTGGTGGATCCGGAGTTCTTCGATAAGATCGTGGCCTACGCCAAGGAGCACGACATCATGGTCATCCATGACTTCGCCTATGCCGACCTGACCTTCGACGGCTACCAGGCCCCCAGCTTCCTGCAGGCCAAGGGGGCCAAGGACGTCGGGGTGGAATTCTTCTCCATGTCCAAAAGCTACAGCATGCCGGGCTGGCGGGTCGGTTTTTGCGTCGGTAACGAAGAAATCATCTCGGCCCTGAAGCGCATCAAGAGCTATCTGGACTATGGTATTTTTCAGCCGATCCAGATTGCCTCCATCATTGCGTTAAACGAAGACCAGAGCTGCGTGGCCGAGATCCGGGACACCTACCGCGAACGCCGGGATGCCCTGATCACGGGTCTGGGGCGGGCCGGCTGGGACGTCCCCTCCCCCAAGGGCACCATGTTCGTCTGGGCCCGCATACCGGAAGCATTCCGCCACATGGGGTCGGTGGATTTTTCCAAGTTCCTGATCCGGGAAGCCAAAGTGGCGGTGTCCCCCGGGTTGGGCTTCGGCAACTACGGGGATGATTACGTCCGTTTCGCCCTGATTGAAAACAGCATGCGCATCGGACAGGCGGTGCGGGGTATCCGCAATGTCATCAAATAGACCGTGACGCCCGGAAACTTGATGGACTCGCAAAAAGTCCGATTTAAGATGGTTTCGCAAGAAGTTCGAGATACGGCTTGCGAATCCCGAGGAAAGAGGCGTACTTACGGTACGCCGCAATGACGAGGGATGACGCGTAACGCCGATATCGGACTTCTTACGAAACCGTCAAAATTGACCGGCGGGTTTCCCCATAACGGTAAATTTGGTAAAGGTGGTCCGTTTGATGTCCGGACCACCTTCGTCATCAAGGTGGCAAACCCGATCCAAGCGGCCTCCAGGCCGGCATGCAACGCGCACCGATTGATCATCACGACCAAACCGACAACGTTCTCCGGTCTCATGAACGCAACGGTCGCACGATAGAGAGGAGTTTAGGAAATGACGACACTGCAGGTGGGATTGCTGGGATTCGGAACGGTGGGCGCCGGCGTCGCACGGTTGTTGATCGACAGTGCCGATCGCATCCGTGACCGGTTGGGAATGGGCCTGAACCTCAAATACGTCGCCGACATCGACCTGACAACCGACCGGGGGGTGCGCCTGGCAGCCGGTGTGCTGATCGACGATGCCGAGCGGGTGGTCAACGATCCCGAGGTGGATATCGTCATCGAGATGATCGGGGGCGAAGGCATTGCAAAAACGCTGATCCTGCAAGCCATCGCCAATGGCAAGCAAGTGGTCACCGCCAACAAAGCCCTCCTTGCCAAACACGGCAAGGAACTCTTCCAGGCGGCCGACCGCAAAGGGGTCGATCTGGCCTTCGAAGCCAGCGTGGGGGGGTGCATGCCGGTCATCAAGACCCTGCGGGAGTCCCTGGTGGGCAACCGGATCAACGGCATGGGCGGCATCTTGAACGGCACCTGCAACTACATTTTGAGCCGCATCACGGACGAAGGCATCGACTTCCGCGAGGCCCTGGCCAAGGCCACGGAAGCCGGCTATGCCGAAGCCGACCCCACCCTGGATGTGGAAGGCTTCGACACGGCCCACAAACTTGCCATCCTGACATCACTGGCCTACGGGACCGAAGTGGATTTTGATGACATCTTCATCGAGGGCATCACCCAGATCACCCCGCTGGATATCGACTTTGCCCGTCAGTTCGGCTACCGGATCAAGCTGCTGGCCATCAGCAAAAATCATGGCGACCGGGTCGAGGCCCGTGTGCACCCCACCATGATTCCCGAAGGCAATCTTCTCTCCACCATCAGCGGCTCCCTGAACGCCCTCAACATCTCCGGCGACGCAGTGGGCGATGTCATGCTCTACGGCCATGGGGCCGGCATGATGCCCACCGCCAGTGCCGTCGTGGGGGATGTGGTGGACATCGCACGCAACCTGTCCCGCGGGGCCACCGGCCGGGTGCCGTTGCGGTCCTTCCAGCCGGACAAGATCGGCCGCATTCCGATTGTTTCGGTGGAAGAACTGGTCACCCACTATTACTTCCGGTTCACCGTCAAGGACCAGCCGGGGGTGCTGTCCACCATCTCTGGAATTCTCGGAGAGTATGGCATCAGCATCCAGTCCGTCCAGCAGAAAGGCCGCAAATCCAGTGGCGCCGTGCCGGTCGTCATGCTGACGCACCGGGCCCGGGAAGCGGATGTACAGAAGGCTTTCCGCCGGATCGAAGCCCTGGACGTGGTCGACGAAAAGCCAATGCTGATCCGGCTGGAAGACAACGGCGGGATCGACTGAAGGATGAGCCCCAGGCCGACAGCAGAAGGCATTTGAAATATCCGCACCAAGGATTGGTTTTAATACCCTTTCGTACACGAGATTGTGAGGATCGATGCATATTGTCTGTTCTGACTTAGAAGGTGTCTTTGTGCCGGAAATCTGGATCAATGTCGCCCAAATCACCGGTATCGATGAACTGCGACTGACGACCCGCGACATCTCCGATTATAATGTCCTGATGCGCAAACGGCTCGGGCTCCTGGATCAAAACGGCCTGACCCTGAGAGATATCCAGAACGTCATCGCCACCATGGAACCGCTGAAGGGCGCCCTTGAATTCCTGGACTGGCTCAGGGAACGCACGCGCCTGATCATCGTCTCGGACACGTTTGTCGAATTTGCCGACCCGCTTATCGCCAAGCTGAAGCGCCCGACCCTCTTCTGCAATTCGCTGGTGGTGGCGCCCGACGGACAGATCACCGACTATACCCTGCGCCAGGAGGATGGCAAACGTAAGGTGGTGGAAGGCCTGCAGAGCATGAATTTCCAGGTCGTTGCCATGGGCGACTCTTACAACGACATCACGATGCTGAAGAAAGCGGAAAAAGGCATTCTCTTCCGTCCCCCGGAAAACGTGATCGCCGAGTTCCCGGAATTTCCGGTGACCGATAATTTCGACGATTTGAAAGCCCTCTTGCAGGAGGCCCTCGCCGGCCTCGAAAACTGATCGCAAAGAACCGGGGAAAAGCGGTTGCATCGAAGAGCAACGGAAGCGCGAAACGCCCCGACGGGACACGCACACATGCACAAACTCATCCATCGCTTTGCCGACTGCCGCCTGCTGGTGATCGGCGACTTGATGATCGACGAATATGTCTGGGGGGATGTCGATCGCATCTCGCCGGAAGCACCGGTACAGGTGGTTTCCGTCATCCGGGAAGACCTGACCCTGGGTGGGGCCGGCAACGTGGTCAACAATCTAAGGGCGCTGGGCGCCCAGGTATCCGTGGCCGGCGTGGTGGGCACGGCGGCCGACGGTGACCGCCTGATCGACATGTTCAACGGCCTGCAGGTCGACTGTCGCGGCGTGGTGCAGGAAGCCGAGCGCCCCACCACCCGCAAGACCCGGATTATTGCCTCCAACCAGCACGTGCTGCGCGTCGACCGTGAAACCAAACGCGAAATATCGAGCGCATCGTTTGACCGGCTGGTGACGTTTATGGAAGCCGTGATGCCGGACATCGATATCGTGCTGGTTTCCGACTACAACAAGGGGCTCGTAACGGCAAGCCTGATGGAACGGGTAACGGCCGCGGCCAACCGCCACGGCAAGTTCGTCATTGTCGACCCCAAAGGCCTGAACTACCAGAAATACAAGGGCGCCTCCCTGCTCACGCCCAACCGCAAGGAAGCCTCCCTGGCGGCGGGCATTGACATCGTGGACGATGCCTCGCTGGAAATAGCGGCCGAACGGATCATGGCCACGGCAGGATTGGACAAGCTGCTGATCACCCTTGGGAAGGAAGGGATGGCGCTGTTCACCAAGGGCAGCCCCCCCTACCGCATCGCCACCCGGGCCCGCCAGGTGTACGATGTCTCCGGCGCCGGTGACACCGTATTATCGGTCCTGGGCCTGACGTTGGGCCTGGGCGCCTCATTTCAGGACGGCATCGTCATGGCCAATGCCGCTGCCGGCATCGTGGTGGGTAAGGTTGGCACCGCCCCGGTCGGTATCGATGAGTTGCAGTCCGCGCTCACCAATACGGGGCAGCGCTTCCCCTCCAAACATCGTACCTTGCAAGAACTCCCCGCCCTGGTTGGCGACCTGCAGCGACGGAACAATAAAATCGTCCTGACCAACGGGTGCTTCGACCTGCTGCACGCGGGCCATGTGCAGCTTTTTGCCGCTGCCAAGGAATTGGGCGATTTCCTGATCGTTGCCATCGACGACGATGCATCCGTCCGGGCGCTCAAGGGCAACGGCCGCCCCGTGATCCGGGCAGCCGAGCGTATCCGCATCTTGAGCGCGCTGGATAGTGTCGACGCTGTCGTGGTGTTCGCCTCCGACGAGTTCGAACGGCTGCTCGAGGCCGTCAAACCCGATATCCTCGTAAAGGGCAGCAACTACGAATCCTCCCAGGTGCGCGGCGGCGACCTCGTTGCCCGGCAGGGGGGGCGCGTGGCCCTGGTGCCCGTCAGCGAGGATATTTCATCGTCGCAAATCATCCAGACGATCAAAAACAGCCATTAGACCATGGTTTTTTCCGATCATCCCGACGGCCTGCTGATCGACGTACGGGTGCAGCCCAAATCGTCAAAAACCGCCATCGTCGGTATTCACGGAGAAGCGCTTAAAATCAAACTCAATGCCCCCCCCGTGGAAGGCAAAGCCAACAAAGCTCTCATCCAGTTGGTGGCTAAGCTCCTAAAATGCCCCAAATCCAATGTGGAAATCGTATCCGGCCAGGCCAGCCGCAACAAGCGCCTCCTGATTCACATCGACAATAACGGCGACATTGAATCCCGCAAAAAATCGTTGAAAAAGATTCTGCTGGACCAGATTTAGTTTCGATAAGGACTTGACAATCAGAGCAGGTAAGATTAGATTCCCTTTTTACAAATTGATGCGGGGTGGAGCAGTCTGGTAGCTCGTCGGGCTCATAACCCGAAGGTCGTTGGTTCGAATCCAGCCCCCGCTACCACTAATAAAAACAGGGACTTAGAAGCGATTCTAAGTCCCTTGTTTTTTGCCCTTCCTTTTTTAATTCCAACTGTATTTCCAACCTGGACCTATATGGACCCAAAAATAACGAAGCCCGATAAACTCATATCGGGCTTCACAAAAACTCTGAAATCTATTCGGCTATTTTGACAGTTGTTTTTGGACTGACTTAATGGATCTTTTTGCCATTTCAACCGCCAACGTCTGCGATTCGTTGTGGGCATCAAAGAGTGTCTTGGCCCTTGTCTTTGGCAAATATTTTTTTCTGAATTCAGCCATAGAGTTTACCGTTGTGATTTTACAGGCTTTAGCCATTTTTCATCCCTCCCCGTTGAGATGAGTTGTTCTTGCAAAGTTCATTGGATTTAAATCTTTGTCAAAGTACTGCTTTCTCTTGATCCATACAAAACCATCACCTTTAGAGATTATTGCAACATCGACTGGCCCCCCAACCGTTTCAGCTCCGAAAGTAACCCTTCGCTTTAATTTGGTTAGATTTACCAGGGCCTCTGCCATAAGGTATGATGACCTCCTTTGCCTTCATAGATGGTTGGGAAGGATAAATTTGCTGCGAGCCATTCGTTCCCACGCCCCCAGAGGCAGATCACCCCTGGAGGCAATGCAATGGCAGTTTCAGGTGCCCTCGTATCATGGCCCTATCCATGGTTGAGACAAATTATGCCGGCTTGGGGGAGGTTTTGATGCTTCAGCGTGTTAGGGTCTGAACAGCTGGTGAGGAATAGGAGGGGTAGCTAAGTGCTTCGACTTTAGCGATGAATGCAGATCGTGCTTAACAATGGTAAAAATAACGCTTCGTTGAAGGCTGTCAAATAAAAGATGGCTCCCACCGACATTATCAGCAGGAGCCATTTTTCGTTGAATAATTCGGACTACTTTACCTGCTTGTTCACGAGCTTGCCATTTTCGTATTTCACGAAAACCGTTTTGCCATGTTCGATAAGGGCCTGGCCCCGGATGTTGCCTTTGCGGTCATAGACGGTTCGCCAACCATGCATCTTTCCGTCTTTGTCGTAGCAGGCATCAACCTGTATCTGCCCGCCCTTTTTAAAGTATGATTTGTAGGGACCAACTTGTATTGTCGCTCCCTTCATCCATTTCACTCGTCTGTCCGGCAACACATAATAATGAACTGCTTCGCTGCCATATAAGCCGCGTTCCCATTTTTCTTCTGCACCCGGAGGGATTGGGCATGTATGCTCCGGTTCTTCTTGTGCTTGTTGCTGCTTGGCGTATGCGAATTCGATCCTGTTATAGCAGAGGTCGGGGGTATCCATATACATTCCTGACACTTCAACGACGACCTTTTTAGATTCAGCAATGTCGCTGTCAATGACCAGGTTGTCTTGAGCGGCGATATCGTCATATGTCTTCTCTGAAACCATGGAGCCGTCTGCGTAAACCCGCACGATCGGGTCCCAAAAGCTCTCTTCTGGATTCAAATTGGTGATGACGTACTGCAGACGGTCGTTATTCTCACGCTTTTGGATCTGAATGGTCGTCTGGCTGGCCCGAAACATCGTCATGACCGCCCGAGCCGCCCGAGTCATGCTGTAATAAGAGTCGTTGTAATAGGTCTTGACGCCCTTGGACGTTTCGCTGGCACAGTCCTTGGTGAATTGTTTGATTTGCTCGGATGCGTGTTTGCGGTAGTCTGCCTCCTCCGGAACCCGTGTATTGGTCCACGCTGGGTCGTATTTCGAATGCTCGATGAGCTGATTCCAGACTTTCTTCAGCTTTTGAGTATCAAGCTGACTCTGGAAATAGAATTCCCACCAACCGTGACTACTGGTTGCGGTCAAGGGGTCTTGTGGAACGAGCGGTTCCTCCTTTCCTACGCCATTCCAATACCAGGCATCGAACCAATCCACATCCGATCCTCTTTTATTGTGTTTGACGAAATTATAGAGGGCACCGCTAAAGTCATTGTCATCGCCAAATTTAGCCGGCGGCGTTCCACCATAAAGGAATAATGGCCCGGAAATTTCCAGCTTGAGCCGGCTTTCGCCCTTGCTTACCCCGTCATAGGCCCATTCAGCTGGCATCCCATATACATGATACGGGACATGCATATCCGCCAGGAAGTGGGCGGCATAGGCCGCAGCTTTGGCGGCGGTATCCGATTTAGGATCGGAACTCAGCAGGACTTCGAAATTTTTGGCGACGGAATTGGGAGCCTCGCCCCATCCTAAGAAAGGGCTAAAATAGTGCTCGGAATACGTGGAATTGGTGCCCACATCCGGGCTTGTACCCGTGAGCTTTCCGTTTTTGATGTGGACTTGATCGAAATGCAGAATGCGATTTGCGGCAGGAAGGGTTCGTACCCTGGAGGCATTGTCTTTCGGCATGGCCGTCAGTGCCAGCAGTGTTACTTCGTTGTGCGTGTTGTAGGGTTCAATCGAGCTCCACCCAAATGCCAATGCCGGAAACAGAAAAACAGCGAGAAGTGCGATCAACTTTTTCATGATTGGCCCTTTTGAATAAGTTTTCTGAATAGCCCTCCTAAGTTGCTGATGATTCTCAGCATCCTATCATTTATTATTCATGAGTCAACGAAGACAGTAAAAAAGCCCGAAGACACGGTGTGATTGTGCAGTTGTGAGCGTGGAAATGTTTTGGAAATGGTTATTTTCAAAAATCTTGAGCTCAAAAACTGTTTTGCCGGCGTGAAAAATTCCACCCGTTACACCATGTCCCTAAGCAGATCCTGTGAAGCCGATCCAGTGGGTAAGAAATGGAAATCGATGGATGAAGTGCTTGTGTCGAAGATGACAAAGCTTTTCCGGCCGTAATAATCCCTTCCATAGGCCAGTGATCCAACCGATACGATGCACCTGGTGCCATTCACGACCCTGAGCGACACTCCGGGCACCGGCTCAAGCTGTGGGCATTCCCCAACGCTATGTTCATCATGTACGAACAGCATCGGCAGATGGTTGTGTCCGATAAAGGTCATTTTCCAGGGAAATTCGTCAAAGATGTTCCAGGCCTCGTATTTGTTCTTGATACTGAGCTCTGGCACTCGCTTTATCACATGGGTGAAATGAAAGCCTCCTATGGTCAATTCCTCCAGACATCCATCCATATAGGATTTGATGGTTGGTGTCTTTTCGACCCGCTCGATGTCCTCATGGTTTCCACGGACACAGATGACGTTTTTCTGTTTCAGCAGATTCAGGATGCTTTCGTTATCGGCCCCTTCATCAAGAACATCCCCAAGGCAGATAGTCTTTTCGCATCCCTCCTTTTCGATGATCTCGAAGGCCCGCTGGGTCGCTTCAAGGTCACCGTGGATATCAGATATGACGGCTAACTTACTCATGAGGAAGTATCCTTTGCTCGATGTAGTTTTATCCCCGCTCTATATCAATTAAGAAGCCCGACCACATGCTGTGATCGGGCGAATGTCACTATTGGCTATGAGGGCGTTCCGAGTGAATTTAAGGATGGATTCAGGATGCTTTCTCCTGCTCATCGCCCCAAACCGTTACACTCCGCAACGGAAGTCGTTACACTCTATCCCCCTGTAATTACGCCTTTTTTACACTTTTCAGCGTTTTGTGACACTTTTTCGGGTAGACTGTAATTACAGTACCAAGGGTGGCTGTTACACTCATACGGGCATTGTCATTCAGAGGTGCAAACCGCCGCTTTATTTTTTGCCTAATGAAGGATATTCTCGCATTCGGAAGCCAGCCTTCATACCATCCGGTTGAAACGCTGAATATGAAACACACAAATTCAAATTTAAGGAGATTGGACTATGAGGAAGCAATGGTCGGCATTTTTGGTTATTTTGTTAACTTTGGCGTTTATCGTTTCTTGTGCGGGAACCACCTCTGTCGCTCCTAATCCTGATTTCAAGGCCGAACTGATAATACTGAATACCCGGCCTGGCATTACCCAAAAAATGGTGGTCCTTACTCCTGAAAAGCCAGTCGCCTCAGTTATTCTTTTCAATGGAGGCTTCGGTAAAATCGAAGCCAAGGGAAAAGCAGATAGCCCTAAAATCGGTATCAGCAAAAATTTCCTCGTTCGCACCAGGGAACAATTCGCAAGTCAAGGTTTTGTTACAGCAGTCGTAGACGTGCCTTCCGATCAGTTAAAAGACGGCATTGATCCAGCTTTTCGAATCTCCGATGAACACATGAAGGACATCAAAGCTGCCATTGACTATATGAAAACCAAGAACCTGCCGGTCTTTTTGGCAGGACAGAGTTTAGGGACGATTTCGGTTGCAATGGCAGGAATCAACTACAGCTCATCTCTCGACGGTATCATTATGACCTCGAACGCCACAAAGCCGAGGGACAAATGGTTTACTAAATGGCCCGTTTACAAAAACTATCCAAACGCCATTCTTGATTTCGAACTCGACAAGATCACTGTGCCGGCCCTGGTCGTTGCCCACGCGGAAGACTCTTGTGAACCGACACCGCCAGACCGGGCAAAGACGCTCCAAGAAAAGATAGTGAATTCTCCGCGTGCAGAACTTAAGATTTACACCGGCGGAACCGCCAAGGAAAAGGGGTGCAATTTCTGGGGGCACCACAGCTATTACGGCCAGGAAGAGCAGGTCGTAAACGACATTTCAGCATTTATCAAAGCTAATCTGTAACGAAATTTTCTGCAATGCTGCCTTCGTTTTTTAACGCAAAAAGCCCGACCACATTACGATGATCTGGCTCCCGATGATGCTAATTTCAAAACGTCGATGCTATTTGGTATGCGAGGCAATGTCCACATTCACCCTCTATAGTTCGCCTGCCGGTTGTATTTCACGCACTTTGTATAGAAGTCCTGCAGGCTGTTGGCGAAGGGCAGATCCGTTTTTTACTAATGCAGCAATTAAACATACCAAAAACTACTCATTTATGCTATAAGCTCGTGTATGGAAAAAACAGATACACGAAAACTGAAACCAGAGGTGCAACAGGAACTTCGCAATCAGGCCATACGGCTTCGTAAGACCGGGCGGACGTACAAGGAAATCGGTGCCATTATTGGCGTTCACCCCACCAACGTCTGCAAGTGGTGGAAGGCCTACGAGCAAGGTGGTCAAAAAGCGATCAAACACAAGCCGCGTGGTCGCCGCAAAGGGGCTTGTCGCACACTGACGGATGATCGGGAACGCGAGCTTCAGCGTTCGATAAAAGATCATTGCCCCGACCAGATGAAGCTTCCTTTTGCGTTGTGGACCCGTGTTGCGGTTCAGCAGTTGGTCAAGCAATTGTATTCGATTCAAATGCCCATTCGAACGGTTGGGGAATATCTCAAGCGTTGGGGATTTACCCCGCAAAAGCCGCTTACCCGGGCCTATGAAAAGAATCCGAAAGCAGTCGGGCAATGGCTGGATGAGACGTATCCAACGATTGCCGAGCGGGCCAAAAGCGAAGATGCCGAAATTCATTGGGGCGATGAAACCGGGTTGTTGAACAACGCGTATTACCATCGTAGTTACGCCCCTGCCGGTAAAACACCGGCGATACGGTTGCCGGCCAAGCGTGAAAAGATCTCAATGATATCGACCGTGACCAACCAGGGCAAAGTTCGATTCATGGTGTATGAAGATGCCATGAATGCCAAAACGCTGGTCCGGTTCATGACCCGGTTGATTAAGGATGCTGACCGGAAGGTGTTTTTAATCCTGGACAATTTGCGAACTCATCACAGTAAGCCGGTGTGTGAATGGCTTGAAAAGCACCGGGAAAAAATTGAGGTGTTTTATCTGCCCTCGTATTCTCCGGAGCTCAATCCCGACGAGTATTTAAACCGGGACCTGAAACTCAGTGTCCACAGGGGCAAACCAGCACGCACCAAAACGCAATTGAAACGCAAAACCATTGGCCACTTGCGCAAGCTTCAAAAACTTCCCAAAAGGATTATCAAATACTTCAAAGATCCCAACATTGCCTATGCGGCATAGTTGGTGTGTTTAATTGCCAAAGTAATATATGAAATCGAGTATCGATTCCCATCTTGTCGGGCTTATTTCCGATACCATATAAAAAAGAATTGACAAATAGAACAAATTTTCAACTAGTGGCTGGCAATTTACGCCCTTATCGGCAAATTTTCAGTTTTCACCTTATTCCAATAATAAAGCCGACTTTTGGGAAGGTTCAAGGCTATCACCACAAACTATCATTTTTTTGGGGGGGGTGCTGCGATGATACAAAGGTCTATCATTTACTTATCTCTACTTACGGTTCTGTTCCACGGTAATCTGTTTGCTCATGAACAATCGATTGTTGAATTAAAGACAAGGGGCGATGTCGACCAGAAGTATCTTCTCATAGAACCAGAAAATCCGACTGCATCTGTGATATTATTTGCAGGTGGCCATGGCGGTCTTGAACTGACATCCTATGCTTTTGGAAATCCTGGGATGAAATGGGGCAAAAATAACTTTTTAGTTAGAACTAGTGAAATGTTTGCTGATAACAGTTTTGTCGTTGCTGTAATTGATTCACCTTCTGATTATAGAAAAATGAATGCGATATGGCGAATGAGTCAAGAACATGCCGACGATATTAGTGCTGTTATAAAAAGTTTGAAACAAAAATATGATTTACCTGTGTGGGTTATTGGAACTAGTATGGGTACATTTTCTGTTCCAAATGCTGCAATAAGGCTCAACTCTGAAGTTGATGGCATGGTTTTAACATCAACGGTTACAAGAGCTAAAGGAGATTGGAAAATCAAGTCAAGCCATCCAGATGGTATTATAAATATGGAACTTGATAAAATTTCAGCTCCATCTTTAATTGTTTCACATAAAGATGATAAGTGCTCAGTAACGCCTCCTGAAGATTCAGATAAAATTAAAAGTGCTCTTTCAAATTCAAAAAAGGTCGAGGTGCTTTATTATTCCGGAGGAAAACCACCAAAATCTGAACCTTGTCAGGCATTATCAGCACATGGGTTCTATGGGATTGAAGAAGAAGTTGTTAATGACATTTGTAAATTTATAAAAGAAACTTCTACAAAGTGAGGAGCATTGACTTAAAAGATACTAATGAACCCATCAACTTAGCTTTTCATAGACGCTTACTCCTTACTTATTGATGTTGATTCTTAAACGCAGAAAGCCCGACCACACAGCGTGATCGGGCTTCTGTAATACATGGATTTATAGGGTCTTAGAGTACTATAAAAGCCTCCGATTAATTTAAGATATCATCTGTTGCCTATCCATCCTATTGCGATCTGACGATCCAGCAGTCACGATGATTATAACAAATATGGGAATAATGCTCAAAAATTTTAGCAAGTTGGACGATGGGGACGGTTTGGGCAGTGGTTTTGCGGCATCTATGGGAAGAATCCGTAAGCTTCCCCGTCAAGCAGACAGTTTATAAGTAGAGTTTTCAGCGTTCTTTTCCATATACTCGACAGGTGTCAGATCGTTTAAAGAATCGTGCGGGCGCTGCTCGTTGTATTCGAT
>JABZFP010000018.1 GCA_014237395.1 Desulfobacteraceae bacterium
ATAGTCTTCATTCCAATGCCTTAAAGAGGATACCAGATGTTGTGGTGGGTCTATTTATCTTGAAACCTGTGCTTTCGTGCCAGGAAACCAGCTATCGCTGAATTAAAGATAGATTGAGATTATCCCATTAAAACCGATGCTGTCAAAAATTAAGATTACGAGATCATACCTGCCGATATATAATTTTCAAACGGTTCGGACGGCCACTTATTGAGATAGCCAGCACAAAGCAATATATGGAACGGAATGTGGACTAGTTGGAGCTATACGTAACGTCACATTTCAGCGGTGTGCGGCTTTTTGCGCGCATTCATTTAAAACCATCAAAACCTTTCATATCCTATCTCTCTTCTACCCTGCCAAAAGATCTAAGAATTAATCTATCTGAAATCATAGGGTCTTTGGAACTTGTTGCACATAATTCCTATCAGAAGCTTTCCAACTCCTTGACATCATGAAGAAATAAGGTAGTCTGAATAGAGCTATAATATACACCAATGCAATTTCAATTATGATGAAGACGAATCTGAAGGGACCACGACAGCGGAGGATACCTAATGAAACATGCACTGACAATGGTAATCATACTTGTAATGCTGGCTTCATGTGCAACCTATGTACCAGACACGAACAATGCAATCGGCAGGTGCATACAGGGTGGCAGATGGGATTCATTCCAAGATGCGGCCCCGGGAATACCTTTGACAATAACTAAACTGGATGATGCTGAATGGTCTTATAGGATCACCAACAAGCAAGGCTGTTCATGGCTGTTCAAAGTAGAGAATAACATCATAGTTAGAACTGAAAATATTGGTGACCCCATTACGTGCGTAATTGAGCAAAGCACGATTGACCTTAATGAACGATGCGCAAAGCAGAAAGGTAATTAAATGGGATGTCAGATACGGTAATGTTCTTAGACAGACCGTAGGGGAAACTCGGCCCTGTCAGCGCACCTCACAAATATAAACCAACAAACCACCATGAACCCCACAAACACCGACATAACAGGCAGGATCGAAAAACGTATTCAAAGATTGATGTAGATTTGTGATATCACAACAACGCTCAATTTTGTGACTAGTTGGAGCTAAACGTAACGCCGTGCTAACTAAAAAAATCCTGATTGCCATTTTCAAAAAAAGAAACCCCGCTACTTAATAGTAACGGGGTCCCCCTCCTGAAGTGAAGCCTATATGCCGATTGTTACTGTTTAAATTTTTTCCTACCCAACCCAGCCAGACCGACAAGACCTAAACCCATGAGGACGATTGTCGATGGTTCGGGAACGGGAGCAGTGCCATAGTAAGATACATGACTTAAACCTTTGCTACCGAATGTTTCTTCTGCAAAAGAATCGCCATCAAAATCAAAATTATTTACGATACCATCTCCGTCATCCATAAATGCAAAGTGGCTTGGTTCGTTGCCAAATTTTAAAATGTAATAAATCATATTTTCAGGTTCGTTCAGGTTATCTAAGTTGAGTTCTGACCCGTCCAACAGGGCTTCTTCTTTATCGAGAAGAAACAACTCTTCACCTGCAAGTCCTTCAAGCCAGGCTTTCTCAATCGCGTCACCTGAAACTATTGAATCTGGATTGAAGAAATCGTCGGCGCTGACTGGGTTGTCAGGTAATAACAAATCGGCCATGGCCGGACTGGCCAAGAAAACAGCCACAGTCATGCATAAAAAGATGCTGAGTAACTTTTGCATACGTGATCCCTTTCTTAAGTTCTATCGTTGAATTTATTCCTGCGATAATAAAAACTGGCCTACTCTGTTGAGAAACCCGGCGGTCTGGCATGAGGCCCGTGGTTTTCCATCTCTACTGGTTTTGCTTTTTCCAAGCCCTTCAAAGCAAGAAGTAGACCACTTTATAAAACAATCTTTGAAGTGTGATTTATCCTTTGTTATCAATATGACACAGATAACCCAAAAAGAATCGGTGTCCTAAACTATGAAATGAATTACCTACATTTTGCGACTTTGTGGGCATCCAAATACCTGCAGGGTAAGAATATTATTTTTTGAGTCATTGAGATGCTTGGATGGGAAATTTAACCAGAGTAATGAGGGGATGTCGACTGAAGATGGAAAGAAATGCCTTTTATCCAAAAAATTTCAATTTTAGCGCAACAAAGAGAGTTGCGGATTCCTTCAGATAGAATCCAGACCAACAGCTCTGTTAGGATTTGTTTTATATTGAGATAATCCCACGAAAAACGTGCCTGCAAAAACCTGCAATTACGAGATCATATTTGTCGATCTATAATTTTTAGCGCTTCGGGCCACTCACTGATTCATATAGCCAGCACAAAGCACTATATGGAACGGAGTGGGGACTAGTTGGCGCTATCTGTAAGGCCCATATTAGGAAGCGATGTTCGCTTTAGCTGCCATCACAGCCGCCATACGTTGATGGACAAGGTTAATAGCCTTGAGGGGTCGAATCATGACCTTGGAAAGGGTAACAATTTTTTTGTGAAATGTTGGTCCCCCCCCCGCAATCTTCGCAGGTCGACCTTGACACGGCCTGTAAATGTCACCATTATGAAATAAGTATTTGATTTGATTGCCGACAGGCGCTGTCCGGAGCTATTGAATTCAATCCGTACCATATCTTAACCTGGCAGATTCCATGAATAGATCGGGATTTCTTTTTTGCTGTTCGGATCACCGAAAAGGCACTTTGATGCTGATCTACCTTTACGTGATCGCGGCCCTGACTTTCTTTGGCTGCACCCCTCAGACTCTGCAGGTGCCGCCGGTGACACCCGAGCCCACGACGTTGCACCTTACGGGCAAGTTTGTCTGGTTCGACCTTTTTACCCGTGATCTTCCTCAGGCCCGCCGTTTCTACGAAGGTCTGATGGGCTGGTCTTTCCATGAAGCGCCCGGGGGCGAAGGACGGGTCATGACCATAGAACGCGAAGGTGTTCCCATCGGAAACGCCGTTGAGGTGGAGCGTACCAAAATACAAGACAAACCTTCTCGCTGGTTGAGTTATATGTCGGTGATGGACGTCGATCAGACGATTCTGCGGATTGAGCAAAACCAGGGTTCCGTATACATGGCGGCCCGGGACTTGCCCGATCGGGGCCGCGTTGCGGTCGTCCTCGACCCGGAAGGTGCGCCCTTTGCGCTCGTGAGGAGTGCAACAGGCGACCCGCCCGACAATGGCTTCGATAGGAATGGTTTTTACGCGGCCGAACTCTGGGCCCGAGACAGGGACGCGGCCATCGGCTTCTATGAGACGGTCGCCGGCTACGATCTCGAACTGGCGGATCTGGGGGACGGCAGAACCTATCACCTGCTGGTGGAAAACGGCACCCCCCGGGCCGGGGTGGTGCAGATTCCCTGGGAGGACGTCAAACCCAACTGGGTGCCCTATATTGCCGTCGAGGACGTGGATGCCGTGGCAAGCCGCGTGGAGTCCCTGGGCGGGCGCCTGCTGATCGAACCTGATCCCAACATCCGGGAGGGAAAGGTAGCCATCATCGCCGATCCCACCGGTGCGGTATTTGCCGTGCAACAGCGGTAGGCCCTGATTTTATCCGGAGAAGTCGCACTATGTGGCGATTGATAAGCTTAATACTCTTCTTCATGGCGAGTCTTCTGGCGTTTGCTCTTGCGGGGTGTGCCTCCTACGGCTATCCGCCCACCGTGCACTACGGCGTCAACGTCAATTATGGCTCCTACTGGGGTCATTCCCGGCGTGACTACCACCATTACCACCACTATCGACCGCGGCCCCCGCAGCGTCCCAGACCGCCCCACTACCGCCCCCCGAACCGCCCTAAACCACCCCACTACCGTCCACCTAACCGCCCTAGACCGCCCAACCGGCCGTCCCGTCCGAGACCTACTCCACGGCCGTCCCGCCGATAGAAGCTTTCACGCCACCCCCCTCTGGCAGGCGTTGGAGGTGATTCTAAACCTGAACTGCCGCTTCGCTCCTTCGTGCGGCATCCACCGCCAAGGTATAGAATGGGGCCCCGGACTACACTTTTTACAGAAGGGTGTATTAGTTTAAGACTTCCAAAAAGAACAGAGAAGGAGGTGAAAAAAGGTAACAGGCGATGATCCTTCAAGCCTGTTATGGTCGTTGCAGAAGTGTCAATCACAGCAGCGCTGTCAGGAAACGCCGGAGCCACCCAATACATACTTATCGATACATTGAGATAATCCCACCAAAACCGCAACCGTCAAAACCTGTGATTACGTGCCACTGTCCGTAATGTTGCTGATTCTGCGAATAGTTGTAGATACCTCACGTTTTACGGTTAGAAAAAAACCTGTGTGTAACAGCAGAAACCAGCAATTCGTATAGTTACAGATAGGCCGATTAATTAATTGCACCTCCTTATTGTTCATTCAAAACCTCTGCCAGCCGCGCACATCCATCCAAATCAGGTGCATCTGCCAACGCTTCAATTTTCTTGCTAAGATTTTGTTTATCCCCGAAATGCTTGTCCAATTCCCTTGCAATTTCATGCAAGGCGTTTATGTCACCAATTTCAGCAGCTTCTTTGATTTGCAACGCTAATATCTTACGGTTCTCCGGCGGTAAACCATTGATCATAACAAGGCCTGTCGATATAGCGCGTTCAGGTGTGCCACCCAATGCTTCGACAGTATTGATTACGATATCTGATAGTTACCGCACCACAACCCCAGTCCCCAGCCCCGCAGCCAGATTTTCGACCAAAATCCGCCGCACCTCATCAATGGCCAGTGGGTTCAATTGGCTGGAATGGTCGCTTTTGACAATAAATTCCGACGCCATGCCGTCAAGGTGGGCGCTGCTGTATTCAACGACGCCGTCATTGCCGAGCTTGGGGTCGCCATCAGTCTGGACCGCGATGATCGAATGCCCCTGCACTCCTGGTGCCAATGGGATCTCCGCCAGGGCCTTGAGCATCGGATTGTCAGGTGACATGCCGTCGGCACTGGTGAAGAAGGTCTTTTTCCCTCCCATTATTTTTTTTACGTCATCGGTCATATAGTCATAATACTCCATGGAGTTCTGGACAATAGTGACTGGCAGTGTGACCAGCCACCGGAGAAGGTTTCGGCTCCACCCTTTGCTTTGAAAGCTCCCCCGGTGCGGGGTGCTGAGGAAGATGACCTTTTTTACGAAGGAGAGCGGTTTGAGGACAAGCAGATGACGTACTCTGTCCTTGCTTTCTTCAGGCATCTCAAGCGCATCAAGATTCTTTCCGGTTAGCGCACGCACCAGGATATCACCGGTATCAACCGCAGTAAATTTGGTCAACAGGCCACCCTGGCTGTGGCCGACCACCACCATCTGCTGCAGGGCCGGATCTTTTTCCTGTGGGTCGAGGTTAGCCACCTTGTCACGTAGTGCATCACGCAGTTCGGCGGCGGAGCTGGCAACGATCTTGTTGCTGGTGTAGACAAAGTACCAGAACTGGTATTTTTCCCTGATCAGCGGATCAAAACGAAGGGTGTTAAACATCTTCACCCACCAGACCGGATTGCTGGCTGTGCCATGGACAAAGACGACCGGAATCTTTCCGGAACGATAAGGCGCTGTCATGTAGAGGCCATCGGGAATTTTATTGGGCTCTCTGCCCAGAAAGGACATCAAACCGAGATCAAATAATTCAGAGCCTTCAAGCGTATAGGCCATTGGAGTGGTTAGATCGCTTTCAAGCGGTATCGCAATGCCATCATTCATGTTTGCGGTACTGGTATCCTGCGTCGAGTAAAGCTCCAAGGCAGCGCGGGCCGTACCGGCGCTCAGGGCTGCAACCCCGCCCTGGATTCTTAGAATAGCGGTCACCGGCACTGTCTGGCCGCCACTTACCCGCTTGTCGGCATCTTTCCTAACGGCGATCAGCGGCAGACCGACACCCGATGTCCGGTTGCGCACGGATACGCCGCGAACCGCATACTGGTCAGCCGGCAGGAATTTCCCGAACTCCTCCAATTTCCAGGGGAACTGAGATGTGTCAAGAGAAATGGAAATACTGCCAACCGGAAGTTTACGCGCACCCGCTTCCAGGACCAGTCCCTCGGTATCACCGGTTGCAAAACCTTGCCACATACCGAAATTGTAAATATCGACAGCGGCACGGGCACGGCGGTCAAATATGTTCAGGCGCTGGCTGGAGCGTTCTCTTTTGACAAAATAGACAGAATAGAGCACCGAAAGCAGAAAATAGTCGGGTGCCAGCTTCTGTTCTTTCTCCTGGTAACTGTCAGCCAGCTGGCTACCGTAAAGATAGGAACACTCGGCCAAGGTGTAGAGGATATCCCCTCGATCATCATATAGCGCCTTTTCATGAAGAACCGCGATGACCGACGCTGGCTCCTTGTCGAATTTCTCCAACAGGTCATAGCGGTCGAGCACGTACTTGGACGGATCACTGAGCACTCCCGCATTCAATGGGTTGGCATAGGTGTCCTGGTATGATTCACGCGGGGACACCTTATTGACCCCGACCGGAGTGGCGCAGCCGGAAAGGATGACCAACCAAACCAGCAGCACGACACCTGCGCTAAAATGGGTCACTCGTGACATCATCACTTCATCTCCTTTCCTGGAAGTCCCACACGAATCAGCTGCGAAAAGGCCGGGTCCTTGTCAGCAGCCTGGGCCTTTGGATTGATGTAACTCTGCTTTTTCAGTTCTGCAAAGGGTAAGTATGTATCAATCGACTTTCTCTCATAGAGCATTTCATCGACGTAACCATTGACGATCAGCCGCCAGTCAAACCGGGCATCAGGGTTGTGGGGCATGGTATGTTTGAGAATACTGGTGGTGCAGTTGTCGGTCAGGGCGTTGTACCACTGGGGCTGCTCTTTTAGCCGATTGACCTTCCCTATGTAACTGAGAAACACCTTGCGGGCAACCTCCGGATTGGCATTCAGCCGGTAGAGGTAAACGTCCTCTCCCTTGCCCTTCTCACGGTAGTTTGTCCGCAAGCGGACCAGATCACGTTCGTCAGCCACAACATAGATGATCTCGTACTGGCGAAAGAACCCTTTGATAGTGGAATAATCCTCCCCCTTTTCCTTGCGGGTCTCAATGGAGAAACAGACATTTCCTTGTCCCTCGAAGTTAAAACTCATCATGGTATGGGCTATTTTCGGCGATCCCCAATAGACCAGAAATAAATCAACCCCTTTCAACTTGGACAGGTCAAAGGTCTTGTCGTAGTGACGGACGGTAAAGTCGGTCTCGGTCCGGTAATCGCTATTGCGGATATTGTGGATGTTGATCTTGTCGCCGGCAATATCGGCCCAGGAAAGAGTTGCCAAATCGGGTTGCCAGTCCCGGTTATTGCTTGGCGGCATGAGCAGCCACCAGGTGAGTACCAGTGCAAACGCTGCCAAAAAGCCCAGTCGTGTTCGCCTATTGCTGTACTTGCCAAACAGAACCAACAGGCTGCCAACTGCAAAAAAGCCGGCAACCCATGGCCGTATAAGATCAGGCAGGTTTGAATAGAAAATGGCAACCGTAGCCCATCCCCCCATCGCCAGCAGGCAAAATCGGATAAAAGCTTTTCCCAAACGATTAACCAATCGTTTCATAACCTTTCCTCTATATTAAGATGACGTGCCAGTCTCTCAACCTGTCGAAATCATACTGTTATGCTGGATATGCTCTGGCTATTAAAATACCAGGATTTAGTTACAGCTATGGTTCCGCTATCTCAATAATTTCCCATCTTGATTAGTGCAGAAGCCGTAATCGCAAGACTGGCGGGTTTGCAGATTAGCTGAAGCTGTCTGGAATCTCGCCATCGTTCAGCGGTAACGCTTAACACAGTCCGCTATAACCAATTTTCAGAAATTAGAAGACGGTCTCCGCCTTGGGCCGCATGGCAGGAAAACAAGCCTGCAGCTTGCTGCAGGCTTGTTTCAAGCATAAACGCGCTTCCTTGTTTTACTTCACCAGTTCGAGATCGCACGGCACCCAGGTTTTGTCGAACCACTCCTGCAGGGGACCGTAGACCCGCAAGATGGTATTCCACCCTTTACCCGACATGGTTTGAACCCAGTTGCCTTCGTGATCGCAGTAT
Organism: Desulfobacteraceae bacterium; assembly: GCA_014237395.1. GTDB lineage: Bacteria > Desulfobacterota > Desulfobacteria > Desulfobacterales > UBA5852 > JABZFP01. The sequence continues at coordinate 8,058 of JABZFP010000018.1, forward strand.
TTGGAAATTTACTTGCTGGGCTGCATCTCCGGGGGAGCCCACTCACCAGACAACACCCCGGCCTTCGGGCGATAGACGCGTAACAGGTAGTTCCAGCCCGGCTCGGCCGGGATGCAGTTTGTGCGGCCATTGTCACAACCACCGACGTTGATAGTGATGCTGCCGTCGGGGTCTTTCTCGGCAGTGACGTTGCTGAACGCGTTAACACCAAGATCGTTCGGCTTGAGATAGTTGTCCTCGCCGTAGACCGTGATCGACCAGAACCCTTTGTCTTCAAACGGCGTGTCCTTGATGGTCACCGAGAAGGGCGTCTTGCCGTCGTTCTGCTCTGGCGAGTAGGTAAAGTACATCGCGCCCTCCTTCGGGTTGCCGCCCCAGCCTGCGGCGGTGCCCATCAGAAAGTCGAGCCGGTCGAGTTTGTCCTTGTCTCCGAAGAAGCCCGAGGTGTCCGACGTGGTCGAGGCCAGAACCGCTAGTGCGCCGCGTACTTTGAGTAGCGATGCCTCGTCCCATTTGGGTAAGTCAAAGCTACCCTTGGCGGCCTGAGCCACAGTGACCCTGTCCTGCAGCGCATTTGCCTTTTTGATGTCTTCCGGGTCGGTGGAATCCATGAAGGTGCGCAGGACTAAGATCGCATAGCGGGTTCCCATCTGCTCCTGAGTGATTGTGAACTCGCCCGGCGCGTACTCGACCGGCAGCATCGAGTGATCCTGGTTGATCGCCAGGAAGGACATGAAGCGATCGCCCGAATCCGGCAGCGTGATGGTGACCGGCGAGGAGAGGTCGAACACGCCGAAGGAGTAGAGCGTGTCGAGGTTCATCCGGACAACCTTCTGCTCGTCAAGCGGGGTGGGCTTGCGGATGTGGTAGAATTTACCGAAGCCGCCCAGCTTCACATAGTCCGCCATGGTGCGGTCGGTCTCGGCGCGGGTGAAGTTGTCGACGGTGACTCGTTCGTCGGCCTGAACCTGCTGGGATAGAAAAACGCTAAGAAATAGGGCTACGATCCAATATATTGTTTTTGTGTACATTATCTTTTCTCCTTATGTGCTAATAGCCAGCGAAAGCACTTATGCGTTTTCGCTGGCTATTTTTATAATTATTGAACCAGTTCGATCTCACCCGGACGCCAGGTCTTCTCAAACCATGGCTCGGTGGGGCTATAGAGGCGCAAGAGACAAAACCAACCCTTGCCGGGAACAGTCTGTATCCAGTTCGCCTTCATGCCGGCCGGAGCTTCGGGACCGAAATACAGATCGATCGATCCGTCGTCGTTGGCAATCAACTGGTCGCGCTGGCTTTGCTTGCTGGGGAAGGTCTGGTCCGTCTGCAGCATGGAGCGGGTCTGGGGATCATAGACGCACACCGACCAGAATTTCTTGGCGGGAGCATCTTTGGGGATGTTCATCTTATAAGTCTTGCTGCCGTCGAGGTAGTCGCCCTTGGCGTCCAGATAGCCCCAGGCGTATTGTGAGCCCGCGCCGATCAGCTTCATCGCCATCGCCGGAGTGTTCACCGTCGCAAAATAATAGTACATGGTGCGCGCATCCAGGTTGCGCCCGCCCATGCCATCATCCTTAAGGAACTGGTAGTTATTGCCGGGGTAACCCCTCTTCCAGTGGCTGCCTTCATAGAGCAATTCCTCTTTGTTGCGATCATCCCAAAGCATGGCACGTGAAGTCGCATTGGCCACCGCCACCGCATCGGTCAAAATTTTCTTCATTCGCGCGTCCGGGGCAAAAGGCTTGCCCTTCTCGATCCCGATGGAGGCAAAGAGTCCGCGCAGTTCTGGGTCAAGCATCTCGACCGGTTCCCGTTCGATGACGCTGTGGAGTTCTTCGAAGAACTCGAAATTATTGGCATGGACGGTGTTGAACGATTTTCCTGAGCCGCTGATGAATTCCATCGCGGGCGGATTGGCGGCCTTGGCAAGGGGGTAGATTTTCAGGCCCTCCCGCCACATCTTGGCCGCTGCGTCAGGTTTGCCGTCAACCAGGAATCCACGCAAAGCGATCCAGTTCACATAGCTGGTTGACTTGGCGACGAAATAGGTCTCACCGTCGATGACCTGTGTCTTGCCACCGATGGGGCCTTCGAGGTCGCCCTCATAATCCGGGGGCAGGATCAGATACTTGCCGCCTTTGCCCTTGTCCGGTCCGGGGGCACCCATGTCGATCACAAAGCGGAAGTAGGCGTCGTTCACCGTCCCCGGGCCGGCCCCTGCTGGAATCTCAACGACCGTCGGGCCGTCCTTCTTCAGGTCGAGAAAGGGTGAGGCGTAGACCGTGCTGGTGTTGCCGGTGAGAAACAGGGCTTTGCTGTCCATCAGCTGGTCAAAGTACAAGACCTGGTTTGAATTCTTTGCGCCGAGCGACGCGGCACCAAGCCGAAGGCCTTCAATGGAGGCGGCGGGGATCCCATTCAGGAAGGTCTCCATGGCCCGTGAGAAATCAAGGTAGTCGTAGACCAGGTCGGCCGTCTTTTTGGTGGGGATCCCATCGAAAAACTCGAGGGTGCCGATTCGTGTCTCGACGCTGTCCGGCGTGGTGATGGCTTCGGGAATGTCTGTCGTCATCTTCATCCTGGGCGGCTGGGGGGTCGCATGGGAGCAGGATATGCCGATGGTCATGAAGAGGACCAGGAGCAGGGCAAACAAATGATTGGTTTTCATGATTTCTCCTTTTCGTACAAAAGGGTCGAGGGCTTCCCGCCCGGAGGCGGGGCCCCTCTCAGGTTTATAGGTTCAGCGTTCCAGGTTCCAAGTTATCTGATGAACTGCCTATCCCCTAATCCCGAACCTGGAACCCCATTTTCAGGTTAAAACGTGATTATCCGACCGAGGATGGGGCCATGCAAGGTTACGTTCCACACGAACTTGTTCATTCCGCGGCCGTCTTCATAATCCCAGGTAAGAACCCGATAGCCACCGAGCAGTCTTACAGTGTTCGGAACCGGGTATGCTTTCATAGGTGTTTGTATCGTCACGTAAAACGCAGAAGAAATGACAACCGACTTCCCATTGTTATTCAACCTGGAACATTGAACTTCCAACCTCGGGTACCAAAAGCAGATGCCATATCTTCTGCAAATATTTTCAATTTTCGCTCGCAGTCCGCTGTCTCAAAACCTCAAATGGCATCGTCGCCTCAAGTCTTTTCCTGACCGTCCTCCTGGTTTTGATTAGCCATCGTGTCCAAGGCGGCGGCAGCACCTGCCCTTATAGCTTGTTCACGATCCGCAGCGTTTTCTTTTGGTGTTTCGGGAACCTCGACGATTACCTTCCGATGCGCCAAATAGATGCCTTTTTTCTCGAGCGCATCCTTGATTTGCCTAAAAGCTTCCCGCTTAATGACAAATTGCGTGCCGGGCTTGGCGGTGAATTTTACCCGGAACGTCATCACCGAGTCGCCGACCTTGCTGACACCTTGTGACTTGACCGGCTGGATGAAATCGGCACCGTAATCTGGGTTGCTAAGCATCTTTTTTCCGACTTTCTTAACAACTTTGCGAACCGTTTCGATATCCGTATCATAAGGTAGATCAATGTTAATCTTGATAACGAGGCCACCCCGCATGCTGTTGTTGATGGTTCCCATATCGCTGTAGGGCACGATCTGGAGGGTCCCCAAATGGTGACGTATCATGGCGTTGCGCAAAGTGGTTGCCTCCACTGTGCCTGAGACACTACCGGCTTTGATATATTCGCCCACCCGGAAGGCATCGTCCATGAGGAAAAAAAAGCCGGATAGCACATCGGATACCAGCTTCTGGGCGCCAAAGCCTATCGCCAACCCGATAACACCGGCACCGGCCAGGAGAGGGCCTATATCGACACCCAGAGAAGACAGAACGATCATAATTACCATGACGAATAGTACAGTACCCAAAAACTTTCTCAACATGGGCAGCAGTGTATGGCTGCGATCAAGAACAACGCCGCCGAACTCATCGTCTTCGTCTTTTTCTTCTGCAGGGTCAGGTGCGGTTTCCGCTAACTTGCGGGTGATATAAACATTGAGCCATCGCCAGCCGACCAGGGCCAATACGATTGTTACCAATATGTTAAATCCGCCGGCAGCAATTTTTTCGATAAAGGGCAATTCAATGTTAAAGGCTTTGAGAAACCATACAAGCAAAACCAGGAAAATAACCGCACGGATAACGCTTCGGATAACGGATAGCTTCGAGCGCAAAGTTTTGACGGGCACGGGTTCATCATCCGAGTCCGCATTTGGGCTCTTTGTACCTTCTTCCTCGACATCTCCGCCCGGCCCCAGAATCGCCGGTAAGACCGCCTGCATCAATCGGTCGAGCAAAATAAAAAGCGGGACGACAAGCAGACTGCGTAAAAGGGCACCGCCGAAATTCGGGCCGTAAAGGATTATGCGACTCGCACATGCAAACCACACCCAAAACAGGTAGGCCAAGGCCAATATGTGCCAAATCGCGGCAAATTGTGTGGTAAGCCAGCCTTTCCTTTCCGCATCCGCCCCGCTATCGCCTTGTATATAGCTTGCCACACGGGTTCGATTTTTCCACACCAGACCGGCAAGCCAAAGCATGAAAAAAGTCCCCACCGCAACGTTAACAAGCAGGAAACTGTCCTGGGGGATACCGATACGTTGAAACCATTTTGACAAGATGAGGCCAACCACCAAGACCCAGAGAATCTTGGTAAGCGCGCTGTATAAGTATTGCGCATTTGAATCTTCCATTGGCAGCAAGCGCAACTCTTTTTGTCGTGGCGTGCACATGATTGCCATAAGCAGCATTGCCAAGCGCCCAATGACAATGGCTGTCAGGATGGGACCATAAAGGTGACGAATCGGGCCTTCGGCGCCCAAAAAAACCAGAAACAATAGGGCGCTTATCAGGGTGTAGGCCATGATGCCCAGCAGGGCGGGCAATATCGCCAGAAGGGCCGCACCGAATTTTTCCAGGCCGCCCATTTTCGGGATTGCGACGGTATCCCCGAAATTAAAGACCGTGCGGCGTAGGATTTTCTCCAATCCGTAGCTGGCCATAAGGATGGCCGCTATGCCGGCCAGCAAAAGGATGAGGTGACCGCCACCCTTGCCCGCCGCCATCTGGTCGAAGACCCGCCCCAATTCCGACGGTAGCGTCGCGCTTCCCGCGATGACGGCCTTGAGCCGGGATGGGGTCATGGTATAGACGGTCTCCAGATGCTTCATCACGCCGGCAACGCCCTTGGAGGTCGCAGCATCCGGTGCCGCTTCAGTCGCATTAACGGCGAGCTGGTCGATTGCCGCCAGGAGAAGTTCCCGCGCGCTCTCGTCGCTGAGGGTCGCTAGAGCGGCCCTCAACTCTTCGGGGGTATAGGTCCGAAGGGTCTCCAGTTCCCCGGTCGCTCCTTGCGGGGTCGTCTGAGCGTAGGCCTCCGCAGCATGCGGCATGGGTGTGAGGTCAATCAACAGCAGCATCACAAAGGTCGCCATGAACAATGTGCAAACAATTTTCGTACGATTCATCCTCATTTCCTTTCAAAGGGCTTCGGCCGCATCGGCACACCCCACGTCAACCTCTCCTGACTGACCGTTAACTGGCGTTCATGGAATTCATCCGGCCTACTGCAGACCAATCCTTCCGAAAAAAGAAAAAGCATTAATCAAAATCCTACGGCCAAAAACCCTGTCGCTTTGAAACGGTATGACCACCGCCCTGCCGCCCCCTTGACGGTGTAGCCGCATGCCTGTTTTTCATCTCGAATCTCCTCAGGTGCCCTTCGCTGGTGCTGACTGCGTGATCGGCGTATGCATTCGTACCTCTCAAGCGAGGCTTTACGAGGTCATTGGACTTTTCAAGATCTGCATCAACTCATCCTCCAGCTCGCGGACGAGTTCAGCATACTCCCCTTGGCGGGCGGGGGCGTCGTCAGCGCAACTTTGGGTCCAGAATCGGTAGGCCTCGCGATAGGTTAGATAATCATCATAGGTTTCCCTGAAGGTCTCGTCGTCCCTGTACTGTCGTTCTACGTGGGATGCGATCTGGGCAAATGTTTCAGGAATGATCAGTGTCATGGCCAAACCTTTCACGCTGGGCCCGAGAAGGGAGCGAACCCAAGGATGATCGGCAATCTGCTGGTGCACGATGCTTTCAGAAATGGAACGTCTCACGTGCGCATTCAAGGATATCCTGCAGATCTCACTCCTCGGTATTTCGCAGCAGCCGTTTTCAATGTTTCTCTGTTAGGTAAGTGGTCATAAAATAATGAACTTGCTATTTCGCCTGAGCTACAATAGGTCTTAACGTACTGATGTAAAATGATTTTAGGCTAATTTAGGCCTAAACTACACCTTATGAGTATTTGATAATATTAGGTTAATTGCCGCAGTGAATTATGCGCGAAGTTTCTCAGCGCCTTTACACCAAAGGTTCTGCATTATGACCCGCAGAAACGTTTCAGATCCTAAGCTCATCGAGGCTCAGCTTCTTCGCATTCTGTCCAGACCCGATTTCAGGGCCACAGCCCGCCAAAAAAAATTCCTCCGGTTCGTTGTTCAAAAGGTCCTCGACGGCCAGGCCGATGAAATCAAAGGGTATACCGTGGCAACCGATGTCTTTGGCCGCAACAAGAACTTTGACCCGAAATCAGACCCCATTGTGAGTATCGAAGCCAAGCGGCTGCGCCGGGCCTTGGAGCACTATTATCTGGTGGCAGGCGGGCGGGATCCAGTGCGCATCGACATACCGGTCGGAGGCTATGTTCCCCATTTTCACATCCAGGTAGTCCCGAGCCCCGTCTGCTCCTCATCGGAAAAGGCCCCTGATCGCGACGCTGCCGCTGATTACTGGCCGACTGTCCTTCTCCGTCCCTTTCAGAATTTCTGCGAAGGCACCGAGCCCAGCTATCTTGCCGAAGGGTGCACGACCGAGCTGGCCATCGAATTGTCTCGCTATCAGGATCTTCGGGTTCTCATGAAAACACCGGGAGAAGGAGGTGCTGCGGTGGCGGAACCGCCTTCTCGTTTTTTAATCGACGGGAACATCCGCTGCGGACCCAGCGATTTCAAGCTTTCGGTCCAGCTATTTGATCAGAAGACACACCGCCAGATATGGGGAGATGTTTACGCGTGCCGCATAAATACCGAGGACCTGATGGGGTTCCAACGAGAGATTGCCCAGATGATTGCCGCCAAGATCGCCCAGGATCAGGGCTACATCACGCAAACCCTCGCCCTCGAGTCGCTACACAAGCCCCCGGCGGAAATGGAAACCTATGAAGCCATACTGAAATTCTACAAGCACGAGGCAACCTTCACTTCCAAGACGCTCGAAGATGCAATGGTGGCGCTGGAGCAGGCTGTGGTCAGAGAGCCCGCATGCCCGCAGCCCTGGACGTGTTTAGGACGGCTCTATGCCGAAAACTACGCCATGGAAACGATCAGCCGGCAAACCCCCATTGAAAAGGCCATCGAATATGCTGAAAGAGGGGTTCTACTGGATCCTCACAACCAGAGAGCCCGAACCGCGCTGGCGATGGGCTATCTACTGAAAGACCAACTGGCGGAGGGACTGGTCGAGGCTAGAAAAGCCCTCGCTTTAAACCCCGCTTCGCTGATTTTTATAGATATAATCGGCCACGTACTGGCTCTTCTGGGCGACTGGGACGAGGGCGTGGATTTAATACGGAAAGCGATCAAGCTCAATCCGTACCATCGCCCCTATGCCTACCATGTCCTGTGTGTCGACTGGCTGCGAAAAAAAGAATATGAAAAGGCCTATCTGGAGACGCTGAACTTCAGCGTCCCCTCGCTCTTTTGGGACCCCCTGCTGCGTGCCTCCGCCCTGGGGCATTTGGAGAAATTCGCGCAGGCCAATCAGTTTGTCACAAACCTCCTGTCGCTGAAACCTGATTTCCCGGATCGTGGACGCAGGCTGATAAAATTTTGGGCAAAGCCCGAAACCTTGGTTGACTGCATTATCCAGGGCTTAGGTAAAGCAGGGCTCGATATTCGATAGCGCTCGGCTTTATATCGTTTCTCGTTTGGACAGGTTGGAATAATTGAATGTCAAAATCCATCTAGAACTTGGCTGAATTTCATTTAAACGTCAGTCATTGATAAATTGCGATAAACCCATCGAAATTGTACCTGCCAAATATCCAGATTACGTGCCAGGAAAACAAATATCACTCAGTTATAGTTTGATTGAGAGTATCACATAAAATTGGGGCTATTAAATTTTGTGGTGCATCTACAACGTCAACGCAATCCACGTCGAATCAGACCCGTCGTCCTTCCATAGCTCACTATAGTCACTATCATACCATCTTCTTAAGCAACCAAAACACAGCGTACCCGACGCCGAGACCGAGCGGCAGCATGATTCATGGCCGACATAAAGGCGTCTCTTTAAATTTCCAGGCAAAGATTCCAACTGCCAGAATGCCGAATATTGTGCCGATGATTTTGGGGAGCATTGATTATTTCCCTTCATGAAGGACCGAGCAGGTTATGGATTACAATTCAGGAAACGACTGTGGCGTTTCCCTACTAGATGAAGACAAAAGGCTATGGCCCCGATGATATTTGGATAGACAATTTTAACAGCATCTTCTGGCTTTTTGCATTTAGTTGCTATGTGTAATGTGATGTTTGCTTTGAATCGTATGTGTATTATGGTTCAGTAATAATGCGTATTTCGACGCGTCGATAGGCTTCACCCGGCATCTGTTCTTTTTTAATAAGTGCCTGCGGGACGACAACCAGACGATTTGCATCGACCCCTTTTCCGATAAAATAATATTTGACTGCCATAACACGGTTTTTGGAAAGCAACTCTGCTTGATCCATATTATCGAATTCACCAACATGTCCTGTAAGTGCAATTTTCGAATTCAAATTTGAATGCGCTTGAATGGCAATGCGATCCAGTTTGGTCCATTCTCCGTCAGCAGGTAAGTTCGAATCCGCATCGAAAAATATCGAAACGCCTGATTTCGTATGCTGCGACTCCGAAAAATTTTCCACAATCGGCAAGGATTCTCCTGAGGCGGAAGCAACTGTTTTAGTCGTCTGTGGTTTGCTATCCTCCTCATTTGGCAAGCTGGCTGCTTCATACTTCAGCTTAGGTGATTGAACAGGGGCTGAAGGTTTACTTGCTAAAGCAGCGTTACGGGTGCCGGGCGAGGCTACTGCTTGTTTTTTATCCATGGATGATTCCGGCAAAGGTTTCTGTTGGTTCATACGCTCTACTTGTGCTCTCTGATGGTTCAAGCGCTTTAATTGTGCCTTCATCATTGCATGCAATTGAAAGGAGAATTCATTGTCTCCAAAACCAACCCTTCCGGTACGAATTTTGACCATTGTAATGTCACGCCCCTCCTTGATGAATTGAAGCCTCAGTGGTGAACTGTCAGGCGTCTCAGACATAATCACAGTTCCGTCGCGCAGCTTGCGTATTTCCTGAATCGGCATCTTCATGGAGGATATGACCTGTAAACCAGACTGGAGCGTTAAATCGTAAGGCCCGATATAATAACTGACCGCTTCTCCATTTAACGTTAGATATGTTCCGTCTGCCATTCTCTTGCCGACCCGCATCGTACAGCCCAACATTAGGATCAGGCAAAAAGGGTAAATCACTATCCCGAGAGAATGTTTCGTCAACACGCTTTTAGTTCCTCTATCTTAAAAGCGAAACGATGAAACAGAATGGAGATCAGTTGGAGAAATTTACAGGTGAATAGAATGTTTTATTTATTTCTTTGTTTTAAAAAATTTTCGATCTTCATGCTGTGTATGGACCAAAAACCAATCCGTTATAAATTCAAGAAATTCATCGATTGTTTTCAATCCGCTATCTAAATTCTTTGCATAAAGATTCAAGTCCTCAAGGAGTTCTAAGTGAAGCTGGTGGTGGTCCTTGACGCCTGAAAGACCAATAGAGGCGGCTAAATTCTCTTCTGAAGCAAAATGAAATTCTGCATACTTGTGTAATTCAATGATTAGCTTTCTTTTATAATCAGCATCACTTGTTTCTCTTAAGTTTTTTCCGATTCGAGTTATAAGGTCTAAGAAATAGCGATGTTGTAAATCGACATATTCGTTTCCGATTTCAAACTCTGGCACCCAATACAATTGCATAACATCCTCCCTAATTATCGGGTTGGTAAAATACTGGCCTACCAGAATATAACATATCGGCCAAATTCAGATTTATTGAGATAATCCCTCATGAATCGTCATGGTCAAAGCTTTTAATTGGGTGCCACTGTCTGTAATGGTGCTGATCCTGCAACGAGTCGGAGATATTCAGCAATATTGAGATTGACTGCCACTTGCGATTTCTACCCTTAATCAGAACTGGTTTTGACTCAGCCCCCCTTGATCTTTTCAAGAATGATACGGTTGCCTATTGCCCTCATCTCGAAGGTATCACCGGGTTTGAACCCGATTTTTTCAAGTACCTCTTCGTGGAATACGATTCCTTCTTTCCTGAATTTCTGCGTTTCCTTTTCAGGACGATTGAAGAGTCCTCTGATAATGTATACCTTCTGGTCGATCTCCTGCAGCATGATCAGCTGTTCCAGGAGCCCATAGGGCGTGATATGAAATTCAGCCGTGATTTCCCTGGCCGTCTTTCCTTCCCGAATCATCTTTCTTAATTTGTCCTGGTCATGGCGATTGTTATTATTTCGATTTGGCATGATCATAGCGCCCTTTCGTAGAAGTCACTTTAATTTCAACCAAGAACCACCAATTTGTATATCCCGTCGATTCTTTTTAGTGATCCATTGAGACTATCCCAAAAAAAGGGGCTATGTCAAAATTTGTGGCAGCTTGCCAGGAAGCCAACTGTCACATAATTACAAATAGATTGCGATACGCCCGTCAAAAACGAACCGGTCAAAACGTTAGATGACGTGTCGCTATCACAATTATCAAAAATGTCAGATTCCTCACGCTATTCCCTTCCGCACTAACCGTTACCCTAGCCCCGGAACTTTCCCGAGGACTTAAATAATACCCATCATACAGCCGGCAGCATCAGGTCTGACCTTGTCGCCGGGGTCCTTGTGCGGCACTATGATTTTTCGCGGACACAGAACTTGCCAAAACCTCTTATCAAAACCTCCTCGCCGGCAGCCAGAGTGCCTTTCATGATTTTCAAAGGACGTTCGCCGGCATGAGAGGATTTGAGTTTGGGCCGATCTGTTTCTTTCCAGAAATTTAATATGCGAACGATATACGATTATGCCACCGCCAAAACGGCCGGAGAGCATGCCGTTGCTGGATGGGCTGGCCGTAAAAACGCGCTAAAGGAAAAACAGGCTTAGCTGGGGCAGATAGGTGATCACGAGAACGGCCACCAGGAGCACGATCATGAATGGGATCGTGGCGCGGTAAAGCTCCGCCACCGGTTTTTCAAATCGGAAGCTGGCAATAAACAGGTTCATGCCCACCGGCGGCGTGAAATAGCCGATCTGCATGTTGGCCAGAAAGATGATGCCCATGTGGACGGGGTCGACACCATAGCTGACGGCCACGGGGAGAATGAGCGGCACCATGATCACCAGGGCCGAGAAGATATCCAGGATGGCGCCCAGCATCAACAGCAGCAGGTTGAGGAGAACGAGAAACACAATCTTGTCGCTGACCAGCCGCTGGATCAGGGTGAACAGGCGCATGGGAACTTCGGCGTCGATCAGGTAATTGGTAAACGCCAGCGACACGCCCAGAATCAGCAGAATGCCCCCCACCATCACCATGGACTCCCGCATGATGGCGGGCAGCTGTTTGATCGGAATTTCCCGGTAAATAAACACCTCGACCACCACCACGTAGGCGGCCGTCATCACCGCCGCTTCCGATATGGCCAGATAGCCGCTGTAAATACCGACGATCAAGAATATCGGTAAGGGTATTTCCCAGATAGCCGCGCGCACGGCCGCCAGCGCTTCGCTGATCGAGAATGACTGTCGTTGACGGGCCATGCGACGGTTCGTCCACAAGCTCCAGCCAGCCAACAACACCAGCATGAGCAATCCCGGCAGCAACCCCGCCCAGAACAAATCCTCGATGGTGAAGACCCGGCCGACCCCCATCTGCTGGGCGACCACCCCGTAAAGGATGAGGGGCACCGAGGGGGGGAAAAGGAGGCCCAGGCTTCCCGAGGAGGTCACCAGCCCCAGACTGAAGCGTTCGCGATAACCGTCCTGCATCAAGGCCGGGTACAGCAGCGCCCCCAACGCCACAATCGTTACACCCGACGCACCGGTAAAGGCCGTGAAAAGGGCGCAGGCCACCAGGGACACGATGGCCAGACCACCGGGCATCCACCCCAGGAAAACCTGGGTCAGGCGGACCAGGCGTTCCGACGTCCGACTGTGCCCCACCACATAGCCGGCAAAGGCAAAAAAAGGCAGCGCCAGCAGAAGCGGCATGTCGGCGATGCGATAGATTTCGATGGCCACGACCGACAGGTCGATGCCCTGGGAATAAAACCCCACCATGGCCACGGCCAGCAGGATGGTAAAAAGGGGGGCCCCCAGAATGGCAAACAGGACCAGAAGAATAATCAGGATCGTGGCCGTCACGGTGTCGCCCTTAGCCTGCCGGTCAGGATCAAAACAAACTGGAGGACATACCGCAGGGCCATGATGAGGAAGGCCAGCGGCAGAATAGAGGCGCAGACCCAATAGGGCACCGGCCCGAATGCCAGTCCCCCGGCCTCATACTCGCTCTTGACGAACTGCAGACAGTAGTAAAAAGCCGCCAAGCAAACGCTTCCGGCAAAACAGGTGGTCAGCCCCTCCGCCACCCGCCGTCCACCGGGCGACAGGAAACGCGTTACCAAATCGACGCTGATGTGCTTCTTCTGGCGCGTCGCCGCCATGGCACCGGCCATGCCGAGCCACAGCACCATCAGGCGGATGAGAATGTCGCCCCACACGATGCCGGTGCCCATCACGTTGCGCAACACGATCTGGTAAAGGGCCAGCCCCATGGTCGCCGTGAGCAGCACGGCAATGATCATATCCTCCACCCGGTGCGTAATCTGCAGCATCCGCGCCAGTCGGGATGGGGCCGTCGGTTCAGTCATGCGTGCGGGCCAGTCGGGATCGATAATCATTGAGGTGGCGATCCAGCATCTCGACCATGGCCGGGGTGATGTGGCCGCCATCCATGATCTTCTGGTGGACGGATGCCGCCACCGCGTACCAGTTCGCCTTGATTTCCGGCGGGGGGTCGATAAATTGAATGCCCTGGTTCTGAAGGGCTTTCAGGGCCTCAACATTCTGCTCGCGGTTCATGGCGTCCATCTCACGCCAGGCCTGCGTCATGATCTGCCGCACCAGGGTCTGGTCGTCCGGCGCAATCTTGGCAAAGGCCTTTTTGTCGATGGCCAGGATGCCGTAGATGTAGACCATCGGCAGCGTCGTAAGGTACTTCACCTGCGTGTGCCACTGCAGCACGATCGCGCCATAGGGGGTGGTGGCCGCCGTATCGATCAGGCCGGTCTGCAACCCGGTGCGCACATCGGCGATGGGCAGGGAGATGGGATCGATGCCGAAACCCTTCATGGCCTCCAACACCATTTTATCATGGGCCGGGATCCAGACTTTCAGCGGCTGAAGGGATGCGACGGTATCCACCGGCTGGTTGGACATGATATAGGCAAAGCCCCCCCCGTCGGCCAGCCCGAAGGTGACAAATCCGTTTTTCTCCAATCCCTCCTGGATCACGGGGTCCATTTGCTGGCGGACGTAATCGACCTCTTCCAACGACCGGAACTTGAGGGGCATGGCATAGATCTGGGCATCGGTATAATGGCCCGAAAGCGCACCGCCCGTGAACGCACCGCCCTGCAACTGGCCAATGCGAATCTTGCGCAAAACGGCTTGGTCATTCCCCATGACACCGCCCGGATAAAATTTGAAGCGCACCCTGTTTTCAGTGGCCGTGGCAACCTTGTCGGCACCTTCGCGCATTTTTTGCATCCAACTGGAACCGTCCGGCGAAAGCGTCGCGATTTTCAGGATGGTGGCCTGGGCGGTCGCCGTCATGGCCAGCACCATAACGATGGCGGCGAAACGAAGCAGGTTCAAACGAGTCATATGCATTCCTTCCGGCATCATGCTAGAAATAGTCATCGGCACTGGCCATCAGCACGCGGGCCCGGTCCTGCGCCAGGGTGTTCTGAAGAACCAGTTCGGGAACTTGGGGATTGGCCTCCAAAACTTCCGTGAGCAACCGGTCGTGAAGCTCACGATCGAAGACCATGCGGGCATATTGCTGGGCGTAAACGACCTTGGCCATCAGGTTCTCGCCCTTTGAAAGCGTTATCGCGCGTTCGAAATGGTCACGGGCCACCTCGGGCTTGCCGCCCAGGGCCGGCGGGACCAGAACGGCAAAGGTCCCCATGTACAAATGCGCGCTCCCTTGCTGGTAGGTTTCATCGATGGCAATGATCCGCTGCATGATGGCCTCCACCCGGGAAAGCTCCGCCACCGCCTCGAGATCGTCCTTGTGGGCTTGAATCCATCCGGCCCAAGCCGCTCCCAGGGTGTAGAAGACGGGCACATCCTCCGGCGCCATCTGTTGGATGCGGGCCTCGAATGTCTCGTAGGCGGCCTGCCGCAAACTGCAATCGTCCGAACGATGGGCGCACACCGCGCGCTGGGCATACCCAAAAGCCCGGGTTGAAAGCTTGCGGGACCGCTCCGAGTCATCAACAAAGGCAGCGCCATACGTGCTGTAGAGCGCAGCCGCCTTGGTCAGTAAATCCTCATTGTCAGGATCGCTGTAAATCATGCCGTCCAGCATCAGGAGATAGGCCGCCGCCCCTTCCCGGACGGTTTCCGGATCATCGTTGTTGGCAATGGCATGGGAAAGATTGTCTGCCAGATCACCGGCGGCCATGGAAACCACCCGGCTGCAGGCCGGCAGCAGGGTCAGGGACAATAGCAGCAGACCCTGCAGGATGCAGCGGATAGGCCGCTGAAACGCTTTTGGGGTAATTCGCCGACCCATCGCGGGTATGGTGACGCTGTGCATGGTGACATGTCCTTCAGGCGCTGATCGGAACATCGGTTGGCGACGATACCATGGTGATTGGCACCGCTTTTTTACTGCAATTGGTTGAAAATTGCAAAACGGTATACGCCATACCTTAGAATGATGTGAAGATCAACGGATAGGAACAACCCTTCGTTGCCACGCCGCAGCCCTGCCGCTCAAAGGCGCCGCGAGAGACGATGCCGGAAAGCATTCTCCAATCGACGGCGCCGGGTCAGCGGGCTGGCGTTTCCTCAGGCGGGACCGGTTCCGGATCGTCCTCGGGCAATTCCGAAGGGTCCGTCTCGGATGCCGTATCGTTGCTCACGGTTCCAGGATCCCCGGCGGCGGTCTCCTGGATGGCCGGAATCATCAGCTTCTGGTGGATATGCAAATCGGCCAGATCCACGTCCATGTTGTAATGTTTGAGGAGCCACATGGGCACGCCGAATTTTTCCCGACAGAGGGTCCAGTAATTGTCACCCGGCTCAACCCGGTAGGGTTCCAGTTCCGCAACGCGATAGGCGGCAAAAAAATCTTCCTGCAGGCGTTTGTGGTATTCGTAGCGCTGTTCTTCAAAAGCAGCGGCATTGGTCTTGTCCAGGGGGATTTTGATCTTCTGGTGGAGATGCAATGTCCGCCCGAAGCGCAGACCGTTGAGACGCCGAATTTGTTGTGTGCGAACGCCGGCCCACTCGGCGAAGTGTCCCAGCGTCTCTTCCACTTCGACCTGCAGCAGGCCCACCGGCTTTTGATCGACCTCACTAACCTGGTCGAAACGGACATCGATGGAAACAATGGCCGGATTGGGGATGACCACGGCCGGGGCGGGCGGCAACGTCGGTTGCACCGCGACGGCGGGGGCCGAGGCTGTCTGAGGCGCTTGGGGCGCCTCGGGTATCGTTGGCGGCGTTTCAGGCGACGTCGGGACGACCTCTGATACGGACACGGGAATGGTCGGCATTTCCTGCACCGCTTCAGGCTCGGGACCCGCTGTCACCGGCGAAGCCGGTATCTCAGTAGGCACGGAGGCCGTCGTTACTTCCGTTTCTTGTTGTTCCCGGGGCGTGGGCGCAGGAGGCACTTGCGGTTCCTCACGCACTGCGGGCAACGGTTCGGCAACCTCGGGCGCCGGCTGATTTTCGATGGATTGACGCGCATCGGAGGATACGACGGTGTCCACCTTCGCCTTGTCGATGGCGGCCACAACCACCGGCGGTTCCGCGGCAACCACGACCGGGGGTTCCGGTTTCGGCGGCGCGATCTTCTCGCCCGGTACCGGAATGCGCAAAGTCTGCTTTGGGTAGATCGTGGCCCGGGCGCTCAGGTTGTTGGCCAGAATCAGGTCGGACAATCGGACTCCGTGCACGCGAGCAATCCGACCGGCCGTATCGCCCCGCTGAACCGTATAAAACCGGCTGGGCTTCTGGGCGGACTGGTAGAGGGCCGACGGGATCGCCGCCAGGGTCGCTCCGCTTGGGGCGGCATCCAGCGGAAGCCGCAGGTCATAGCCTTTGGGAACGTATTTCTGGTCGTTGAAAACCGGCGATCTGAGGGCCGGATTCATCTGCTTCATGACATCCGGCGCTACCTGGTAGTAGGCGCAGAGATCCTCGAAACGGATATAGCCATCCAGGCGGACCGTGTGCGATGCCGCGGGTGCGGCCAACTCCAGGTCGCCGAAATAGGCCGTGTAATCGGAGGCCACCTGGCGGGCGGCCAGAAATTCGGAATAGAAATTACGCGAAGCGAACTTGAAGGTGCGACTGCGATAACGATTAAAAATAGCAGGATAATCACCATGCTTCTGGCGGGCGCGCGCCATGCCGGCGGCACCGTGGTTATAGGCGGTAATGGCCAGGGGCCAGCTGCCCAATTTTTCGTAGTTCTCACGCAGGAGTTGGGCGGCCGCATGGGTGGCCCGAATGGGATCGCGCCGCTCGTCCAGCACGTAGCCCACCTGCATGAACCGTTTGCCGGTGGAACGCGTGAACTGCCATATGCCGGCCGCGCCGAATTTGCTGTAGGCGCTCGGATTGAAGGAAGATTCGACATGCGGCAGATAGGCCAGATCCTCGGGCACCCCGTAGGACGTCAGGATGGTCCGGATTTCATCCAGATAGGCCCCGGATCGAATCAGTCCGGCCCGGAAGCGATCTTTCTGACCGAGTTGACCGCGCACTTGCTGACTGGCGCGGCGAAACGTCTTGGCGTCGGCATTGGGTCCGAACAGCTTGGCAACCCGCCGGCAGTCACTGTCCTCGATGTGCGGGTTGGCCGCCAGCCGCTTCAGGATGTCCCGGTAGGTGGCAATGGCCCGTTTCGTGCGACTGCGGTTGATCTTGCGTGCCCCTGGCATGTCGTAGGGTTTGACCGTGATCACGTCGTACACGATGTTCAGATCGATGCTGTCGTGAATGATGACCTGCGTGGTCGGGTAGCGGGAATAGACATTGGTCCAGAAGGCGACATTCGGCGCGATCGCATCAAACCGGGGAAACGGCTCGGCCACCGCAACGGATAGCCCTCCCCAAAAAAACACCGCCATGCCCAGAAGCGCGGCGCGCAGGGCGCCTGAATAACGCTGCATTGTGATCCTTTCTCATCTGACGCTGGTAGAGCTGTCCCCCCGCATTGCCGGAGGCGTGCGTGAAGCCCCGGTACGGGACCGGATTGCCGAATATGGCAACCCTCACCCGGGGAGGGAGCGACTTCAACTGATCGGCTGGAACTTCCGAAGCGCTTCAACGATATGGTCCCGACGGTCTTCAGCCAGATCCCGAATGGGCACCACGGCCTGGGTATCGTCGTTACGCACGACATAGTACCAGGCCCCGTCATCCCAAATCCGTATCAGATCCTTGGGGTTGCCGCCGACTTCGTCCTGGTAGAGCTGTTTAATTTTCTGGCCTAGTTGATATATACGCTGATTGTCCATATGGTAACCTCCTGGTAAAATCAAGGCGCCGAACGCCTCTTCGGGTATTCGAATGGTGGCCGAATTTAGGCCCGTTTATAATAGGTGGGAACGGATCATTGTTTCGTCAAGGGATGGCCGCCGCCAGTGCCGGTTTTTGGGCGAAGTGCTGGTGAAAGGGCCGGAGGAGGATTGAAATGATCATCAAACAGCTTGAAATCGGCGATATGGACAACTTTTGTTACATTTTAGGGTGCGAGACGACCCGTAAAGCCCTGGTCATCGATCCCGGGGCGGACGTGGCGCGCATCGTGGCCGCGGCCGAAAAGGAAGGGCTTGCCATCGAAATGATCGTGAACACCCATGCGCACGGCGATCATACGGCCGGCAACACCCCCTTGAAAGCCCTTACCGGTGCAAAAATCATTCTCCACGAACGTGACGCCGCGGGCTATCCCCAGGCGGATGTGCGCTTGTCCGATGAAAAAACCCTCCAACTGGGCGATATCACGATCGACGTAATTCAAACCCCCGGCCACACGCCCGGCGGCATCTGCCTGCATGCCCAGGGCAACCTTTTCACGGGTGACACCCTCTTTGTGGGCGACAGCGGCCGTACCGATCTCCCCGGCGGCGACCGCCCCACGCTGGGTGCCTCCATCCGGCGCCTGATGAAACTGCCGGATGACACGGTGGTCTGGCCGGGCCACGACTACGGCCCCACCCCCTCGTCCACCATCGGCTGGGAAAAACGCCACAATGTCAATGCCCGGGAATACGGCTATTATGTGGGGGATTGATTGATTTTTTTATGGATTTCGATATCATAGGGCGATTCTGTTCACCCGCTGATCGTGTATGGATCTGCGTCCGGCGATGACAACCACCCGGCAGCGGTTCACGATCACGCAACCGGAGCATCACACCCATTATGATAACGACCATTCGGTGGCTGGCCTTGGGGTGCGCAATACTGGGGCTGTTTGTTCTCGGCTGCAGCCGCGACAGTTCCGTAGAGGGTATCCGGCATTCCGGCAAGCTGGTGGTCATTACCGACAACAACGCCCACTGCTACTACACCTACCGCGGCAAGGCCATGGGCTTCGAATACGACCTGGCCAAAGCATTTGCGGACCGCCTCGGGGTCGAACTCGAAATCCTGACCCCCGGCTGGGACGGGCTCTTCCCCGCGCTGCAAAAAAAACGGGGGGATCTCGTGGCGGCCAGCCTGACCGTTACCGAACAGCGCCAAGAGAAAGTGGATTTCTCGACGCCCTACCTCCCGATCCGCCAGCACATCATCACCCACCGGGACAACCGCGCCCCCCGCGCGATTGACGATCTGGCCGGCCGCACGATCCATGTGCGCCGGGGGTCGTCGTATCACGAGCGGCTGCTGCAACTGCAAAAAGAGGGCATCGACCTGAAGCTGGTGCTGCATGCGAATGTCCCCACGGAGGAGCTGATCCGTCAGGTCGCCGACCGGGAAATTGCGCTCACCGTGGCCGATACCAATGTCGCCGTACTGAACCGGCGCTATTATCCCGCCGTGGCCATCGGTTTTCCCATTACCGAAGAACAATCCCTGGCGTGGGCCGTCCGCAAGGGCAACCCGTCCCTGCTAAAAGAAATCGATGCCTTCTGGGAAGCCATCAAAGCCGACGGTACCTTCGACAAACTCTACCGGAAATACTACACGGGTGCGACGAACTTCGACTACGTGGATGTCGTCAGCTTTCACAAGGCCGTCGAAGAAAGTCTGCCCCTGTACGAGGATACGATCCGCCGGGAAGCCGAACGCCACGGGTTCGACTGGCGCCTGATCGCCGCCACCATCTACCAGGAATCCCACTTCAAACCCCATGCCCGCAGCCACACCGGGGTTCGCGGTCTGATGCAGCTGACCCTCGAGACGGCGGCCGAGATGGGCATCGAAAACCGCCTCGATGCCGAGGAAAGCATCCGGGGCGGCGTGAAATACCTGGCCGAAATTTACAGCCGCTTCGACGACATCCCGGGCCGGGACCGGATGCTCTTCACCCTGGCCAGCTACAACGTGGGCTACGGCCATGTGCGAGACGCTCAGCAGATTGCGCGGGACAAGGATCTTCCCCCCGACAAGTGGACGTCCCTGAAAGAAACCCTGCCCCTCTTGCGCCTGCGAAAATACTACAGCAAAACCCCCTACGGATACGCCCGTGGCACCGAACCGGTGCGCTTTGTCACCCGCATCCTGAATTACTACGACATCCTGCGCAACCAGTCACGATCCTGATGAAGGGATATTTTAAAATGAATTTAAATCGTTATCTTTGGATATTGATCTTTATCGCCGGCATGGTGGCAGGCCTTCAAGCCGGTGAGATTTACCAGTGGATTGACGAGGATGGCGTCCAGCATTTCACAGACGGGCCACCGCCTCCCGGTGCGCAAATCGTCGAAAGCTTATCGGAAACCCCTTCCGATGAACCGCCTGCCGGCACTGGCGCAGCCGCTTTTGGAAATACCGGCAACGTCGAAGGGGGTGAGAATCGTCCGGCTGACGGTGACGATACCGGCAATACCGAAGAAGGCGCAAATCGCGCGCCCGATGATGACGCTAACGCCATCGAGGGCGGTGAGAATACGCCAACCGACCGTGAGGAGTACTGGCGCCGTTTGGGGTGGGGAGAAGACCAAGCCGGCCCCAAGGACAATGGCCCAGTCGAAGGTGGTGAAAATCGCCCCACCGACGGTGAAGGCGCCGGCGCAAGCGAAGGTGGGGATGCCGACGCTGTCGATGGCGGTGCCACTGGCCCTGTCGAGGGGGGTGACAAGCGGTTTCGACAATGGTGACGACAGAGGCCAAGGGATTGACATAGGCTTGTTTGGGAACCGCGCCGACCGCGCCAGGAAGCGCCTCCATTTTGCGCGTGACGTGAACGAACAGCATTTCCGCATCAGAGCCCAGCGCCGTCCATGTCTTCGGGATCAAATGTCCGCCACGGGCCATCGATGGCGTCCATGGGATTCAGCAAGGTCACCCGGCCGGGATCACGCATGATGTTCCAGACAAAATTTTCGTAGGCAAGATCCGGCGAAGGGCGCCCGATGGAAAAGTGCAGGTGCGGGAGGATCTTGGCCTTGGAATGGCGGGTGTCGGCGATGGTGGCGATGATATCCCCTGCCCTGACGGCATGACCGCGTCTCAGGCCTTCCCGGGGGCGGGCGTGGGCGTAGATCGAGAGGTAAGTCCCTCCTCCCTGAAGGTCATCGTGTTCAACAATGAGGGCCTGGCCGAGATAGTCTTTGAACATGGCCCGGACCACACCATCCGCCATCACCGGAATGCGCGTCTTCTCATCCAGTCGATGCACCTGTCCTGAGCGATCCTCGTAGAGGCAAATATCAACACCTTCATGGGGGAAATCCCGCGGTCCGCGGTCTCCCCACCACTTATGCGGAGAATTAAATTGCATGCCCGGGCAGAACGCCCAGCACTGAAATTCTCCGGCATTGAGGTTGTTTGCTTCGAGGAGCAGTTCGGTAAAACCGGTTTGTGCAAATCTCATATTCGACTTCGAGTGGTTGTTCGATGTCCGTTGCATCTTCTGCCCCGCAATGGCTTCTTTGCCGGCGGTTCGTACCACCAGCCGCCGCGATCCGCAATGCCGTCACTTCTTCAAAACGCATCAGGCGAACTGCGGTGTTACCCCCCAGATGTTCTCAGCATACTCCACAACCGAGCGATCGCTGGAAAATTTGCCCATGTTGGCCGTGTTCAGGATGGAACGGCGGGTCCACTCGTCCGGGTCGCGGTAGAGCCGGCTGGCCTTCTCCTGGCAGTCCAGGTAGGCCCGGTAGTCCGCCAGAACACAGAATTTATCTCCCTCGTACAGAAGCGCATTCGTGATGGGCGCAAAAAGGCCTGAAACGCCGTGCGAAAAGGTGTCATTCGAAATCATCTGCAACGCCTCCTGCAGTTCCGGATCACCCTCGTAATAATTCCAGGGGTGGTAACCTCTTTGGCGCATGGCAGCGATTTCCTCGGCGGTGTGGCCGAAGATGAACATGTTGTCCTTTCCGATTTCCGCCAGCATCTCCACGTTGGCGCCGTCCAGAGTGCCGATGGTCAACGCGCCGTTGATAGCGAATTTCATGTTGCCGGTCCCCGAGGCCTCGTAGCCCGCCGTAGAAATCTGCTCCGAGAGTTCCGTGGCGGGAATGATTCGCTCGGCCTGGGATACGCAGTAGTTGGGCAGGAAGATCACCTGCAGACGGCCGTCCACGTCCCGGTCGTTGTTCACCACATCGGCCACGCCGTTGATCAGCCGGAT
Source organism: Desulfobacteraceae bacterium (assembly GCA_014237395.1). Lineage (GTDB taxonomy): Bacteria > Desulfobacterota > Desulfobacteria > Desulfobacterales > UBA5852 > JABZFP01. The sequence goes on from JABZFP010000018.1 coordinate 30,311, forward strand.
GATCAGTTTGGCCATCCGATATCCCGGAGCCGCCTTGCCGCCGAAAAACACGGCACGCGATGTGAATTCCCCGCCCGGGTCCACCTTGATCCTGTTGTAAAGCGTGATCACGTGAAGCACGTTGAGCAGTTGTCGCTTGTACTCGTGGATGCGCTTGACCTGGACGTCGAACATGGCGTCCAGGTTGCAGGCGATACCCACCTTCCGCTGAACGTAGTCCGCCAGGAGCTGCTTGTTGGCGCGCTTGACGGCGTGCCAGCGGTCTCTGAATTCACCATCCTCGGCATGGGGCACCAACGCGCGCAACTGCTCCAGATGACGGCGCCAGTCGCCGGAAAGCTTTTCCGTTATCAGGACGGCCAGATCTGGATTGCACTGGTTCAACCAGCGGCGCGGGGTAACGCCGTTGGTGATGTTACGGAAGCGGTCCGGAAAAAGCGCGTTGAATTCGGGAAAGACGACGTTCCGGAGAATATCGCTGTGCATGGCAGCCACCCCGTTGACCGAAAAGCTGCCCACAATGGCCAAATGGGCCATGCGCACGGTCTTTTCCGGGGATTCCTGGATGATGGACAGGCGCTCTCTGGCGTCACCCGATTTCAGGTGCTCGGGGGCGTTTTGATCCACCCATTGCAAAAACCGGTGGTTGATTTCGTAGATGATCTGCATGTGCCGGGGCAAGACACGTTCCATCAGGGAGCAGGACCAGGTTTCCAGTGCTTCGGGCAGGAGGGTGTGGTTGGTGTAGGCAAAGACGCGCGTGCAGAGGTCCCAGGCCGTATCCCAGTCCAGAAGCTCCTCGTCCAGAAAAATCCGCATCAGTTCCGGAATGGCGATGGCCGGATGGGTGTCATTGAGCTGGATGACCACCATTTCGGGAAGTTTGTCATAGGTGGCGTAGGTTTTCTTGTAGCGGCGCAGGATGTCCTGGAGGCTGGCAGCCACGAAGAAATACTGCTGGGAAAGCCTGAGCATGCGGCCCTTTAGATCTTCGTCCCGGGGGTAGAGGACCTTGGAGATGACTTCGTCGCGGATCTTGGCCTCCACCGCGCCGATATAGTCGCCGGTGTTGAAATAGGCCAGGTTGAATTCGGTGTCCGACTTGGCGGACCACAGCCGCATGTTGATGGCATGGTCATTGCGAAACCCCGGCACGATCAGATCGCAGGCCATGGCCAGCACCTTTTCCGTGTCGACCCAGTCGTGGCGCAGCCGGCCCTGGTCATCCCGCCATTCGTGCACGCGGCCGAAGAAGCGGACCTCGTGCAGAAAGCGGCCGCGGGCGTATTCCCAGGGATTGCCCCTTTGGGTCCAGTTGTCCGGATGCTCCACCTGGGCGCCGTTTTGAATGACCTGGTGGAACATGCCGTAGTCGTAGCGGATGCCGTAGCCGTAGCCTGATACGCCTTTGGTGGCCATGGAATCCAGATAACAAGAGGCCAGACGTCCCAGCCCGCCGTTGCCCAGGCCTGCGTCCCATTCCACCTCGGCCACGTCCTCGAGCTTGAGACCAAAGTCGATTAGGGCCTGCTTGGCTTCGTCGTAAATGCCGAGGCAATGCAGATTGTTCAGGAGGGACTTGCCGGGCAGGTATTCCATGGACAGGTAATACACGCGCTTGCTCTGGTCTTCGTAATAGGAACGCTGGGTCCGGATCCACTGGTCGATCATGCGATCGCGCACGGCCAGGGCCAACCCGTGGTAATAGTTGTATTCCCCCCGCCGGGCATAATCGAGGCCCAGGCTGGAGACGATATGTCGAATGATGTCTCGCTTCAGGCCGGCCACCGTCTCGGCCTCGAACAGACCGGCGTCCCACTGGAATGTGGTGACGGACGAATCCAGGGGAGGCGAAGCAAACGCCTCCATTTGGCGTGTCTTGTCCATGGGATCTCCCACTAATAGATTGTTAGCGTGTGAATTGCGGGGTGTTCTCTAAGATAATGATGTAACCATCGGGGTCAATCCCCAAGCCCGGACCGTCATCTTTCAAGGGCAACCATGGTGATGCCGCTAATGATGGCAAATCATCCGACAAGAGAAAAAAAAGTCCAAAGGGATACACCACCGGGACAACCCTTCGTTGACCTTGTTGACAGCACAGCGCCCGCCGATCTAAAAGCCTTCTCGAAATGGAAAATTTTCTCCTCGAGTGGGGCCTGCCCGCCCTTTTCACGGTCAGTTTTCTAGCCGCCACGGTGCTCCCCATCGCCTCCGAGTGGCTTCTGGCGGGCCTTGTGACCCAGTCGGTGGATATTACCGCAGCGGTGGCCGTCGCCACGGCCGGCAACACCCTGGGGGCCGTCACGACCTGGGCCATCGGCGTTTGGGGCGGCTCCTGGGTCATTAACCGCTGGCTGCGGATCAGTGACAGCGACCGCATCCGCGCCGAGGGCTGGTATGCCCGTTGGGGCAGCTGGTCCCTGCTCCTGGCCTGGGCCCCGGTCGTCGGCGATCCGCTCTGTCTGGTGGGCGGCCTGCTGAAAGTCCCCCTGATGCGGTTCACGCTCCTGGTCGCAACAGGCAAAGCCGCACGCTACCTTCTGGTTGCCTGGGCGGCCCGGCAGCTCACCGCGTAAGGGCTTGTCCCATGTTCCACCCGACGCCAATACGACATGACGGTGAAATGAAATGACCGTCAATAGCCGTGTGTTTGTCATACGGGGTTAGGTCTCTCTTGCAAATTTCCCCGCCCTTCAATAATGCCCTTCATAGTGGACAGCCCCACACGAAATGATTATATTCTCACTATAAAAATCGAAGACGGCTACTGTCCGATACGTTCCATCCCCATGCAGCCCACTTCCGAAACCAGCTTTGAGCCACAATCACTGCCATCATCAGACCACATCCAACCTCTCCTTCCGGTATCTGCCGCTGGATCGATCAGGTCCGATTCACAAACGGACGGCAGCCTTGCGCATCACCCTGCTACCCATAGGGAGGCCCGTCATGACAGAGAAAGCCGACGTTTTTAAATGCCGGGAATGTGGATGCATCGTCACCGTTCTGAAAGGCGGCAAGGGCAGTCTGGATTGTTGCGGCAAACCGATGATCGTCGTAACACCCGACGAGGCCAAAAAGCTCTCCTTCGATTTGGCGCGACCGGGGGCACCCTAAATTAATTGGCCCCTTTCCGTATGCTTTCCATCTTGCGCAAGCTGTCAGGGCGCCGATCCCCCTGCAGTCGGCCCTGACCGGGCGGACCGTGAAATCGGCGGCCACTGCTGACGGCGTTGCGAGAGGATGCCTGCGGCCCAGCCCCTGCAGCTATACTGCCGCCCCGTCATTCCGCCATGTCGCTGCGAATGCAGCCGTTTACGAAACCTGTCCTGATCCGGAAACAACACCCCCACCCCAACCATTTTTAATCCATTGAGAACACCCGCCGAATCCGATATGGTGTAACCGAAACGCGATTCAACGAAGCCGGTGAAATGCACTGCCTTCGCGCATCCCCCGCTAACCCCCAAAATAGGAGCGCCATGCTATCGCGAAACGATGTTGTCCAGGCCGCCCATGAAAATGGTTTCGAGGATGTGGGGTTTACGACGGCCGAGCCCTTTGAATCCCACCGCGAATTCCTGACCGGGCGACAGGAAGAATACGGCTGGGCGGAACAGGTCGGGCTGGAATTGATGAAAGGCACCGACCCCAAGGCTATCATGCCCGAGGCGCAATCGGTCATCGTCCTGATGGAGGTCTATTTCCGCAACGCCTACCCTCGCATCATGGAAGGCCATTTCGGACGCTGCTACCTGGATGACGACCGGGTTACCAAAGACGGACTGGCACAACGTATCAAAGCCTTTCGCAGTTTTCTACGCGACAACGGCATCGACTCCAAGGTCCCCTTCAACCTGCCGCATCGCGTTGCCGCCGCCCGTGCCGGCATGGGAACGTTCGGGAAGAATTGTCTTTTCTATTCCAACAAGGTCGCCCGCCAGAGCTCCTGGGTGCTTCCCATCGCAGTGGTCGTCGACCAGCCGTTCGCCCCGGATGCCCCCACCATCGAAATGGGCTGCCCGGACTGGTGCCGCAACACCTGCATCGCGGCCTGTCCGACCCGCGCGCTGAAAGGCAACGGCACCATCGACCCGCGCCGCTGCATCTCCTTTCTGACCTATTTTGGCGATGGACTGACCCCGCGTGAACTGCGGGAACCGATGGGTCTTTACATTTACGGCTGCGACCGCTGCCAGAACGTCTGCCCGCGCAACGCGGCCTGGCTGGCCGCCGATCTTCCCTTAAATTCCAAGGTCGTCGCCAAAACCCCTGATTTCGATCTTTCCAAATTACTGGCCATGGATACGGTCTATTTCGAAAACCGGGTGTGGCCGCACATGTTCTACATGGCAACGGACGATCTCTGGCGCTGGAAAATGAATGTTGCCCGGGCCATGGGCAATACCCGCGCCCCTCGCTACGTGACCGATCTGATCCAGGCGTTTGAAACTAACGATGACCATCGCGTACAGGCCATGGCGGTCTGGGCGCTGGGCCGCATCGGCGGCAACACCGCGGTGGCGGCACTCCGGGCGTTGGCCTCGCGCTGTCAGGGTGAATTGCGGCAGGAAGTCAAGCTGGCCCTGGTGGATGCCGATCATACGGCCAATTAACCCGAACATTTCATGAAATTTTTTCTACGCCATAAATTTTATGCAAATATTCAATGGTATGAAAGCTATTCGGGGTGCAATTTTCAGCTGACACTTTTTACCCTTGGCCGATTTTGAAAATCATAGAAAATATTTCACCCTGCGGGCGCGCCCGAGATGCCCATTGACTGCGTTATCAGGGGCTTGCGGTAGCATTCGTACAGCGGCGCCCCTGATGCCGTCCAATGAACATCTCGAACGCGTGAAATACTCGGGTTAAGGGAAAAGACGATCGATCTGGCTTTAAAAGTATCCGAGATTAGAGCAGACAGAAGCTCGGGACGTCATAACGGCCTAAAATATCCCCGTCAGACCGCTATTTTCCAGCAGCGATGGATGGTTTTCTTCTTGCTGCGGTAATCTTCCGGGATGGTCTGTGTGGTAATCTCTTCCGCATCGGCGATATCCAATCCCTCCGCGCAAAAAACAAAATTCTGGTGGTTGGTGGAAAAAAAGAGGACGGCGCCTGGGCGCATCACCCTGATGACCCGCGCTAAGAGCCGGGGGTGATCCCGGGAGATATCGAAATCACGGTTCCCATCCCGGTCAGTGGAATAAGACGGCGGATCCACGACCGCCAGGTCGAAGGTTTGCCCTTCCTGATGGGCTTTCGTGAGATAGGTCAAGGTGCCGGATTGGACCAGCGCGTTGCCTTCTTCCGGGATGCCGTTGAGGGTCAGGTTTTCGCGTGCCCAGTCGATGGCGGTTTGCGATCGATCCACCGATACCGTGGTCCGGGCGCCCCCCCGGGCGGCATAGCAGGAGAAGGCGCCGGTGTAGCAATAGAGATTCAGGAAGTCTTTGCCCGCCGCCATCTCGCGCACCATCTGCCGCGTATGGCGGTGATCCGCAAAGAGACCGGTATCCACGTAGTCATTGAGATTCACGTAAAACCTGAGATCGCCCTCCTTCACTGCCATTCGCTGGTCGGTGCGGGCCAATCGCTCATAGCGTTTTCCCTCCTGTTTTCCGGCCCAGCGCGTTTTCAAATGCACCTTGTCAGGAGGGACGTCCAACGCCCCTGCCACCGCCGCCCCCATTAAAGGCAGCCACTCCGGGACCGACTGTCGGCGCATGTATTCGGCGATCACCAGATGGCCGGCATACCAGTCCACCGCGGCCCGAATTTCCGGAATATCCCCGTCGTATAGGCGGAAAACATCGATATTCTGGCGGGCAAACCGCTTGTAAAGATGCTTGAACCGCTTCTTCACCCGGTTGGCCAGCATCTCGGCCTGCTGTTCAAACTTGGCAATGGTCGATTCGTCCAGCATTAAAACTCCTGTTGGGCATTTCTCATGTTTCCTTTGAAAATGAGTGCTGATCAAGGCCATAGAAGTGATTTCAAAAATTGGATTTTGATTTCAGATCAAGGCGGATGCGGATTTCAAACCGGAGGAATACACCGGTATTTCGAGGATTTGAAATCCGCATCCAACGCAGAGGTGGCATCAAAAGACTTTTTTGAAACACTTCTACCAGGAGCCCGAGGCTCCTCCGCCGCCGGAACTGCCACCCCCGCCTGAAAACCCACCGCCCCCCGAAAAGCTGCTGCCGGACGATCGCCCCCCGGATGTCAGGGTCCACCCGCCGATCGTGGCTTTTCCCTTTTGTTTAAGGTCTTTTTTGGCCTTGCCGTACCATTTGCTCTTGGAGAGAATCACCTTGGCAATGGGAAAACAGACCAGATAAATGGCCAGCAGGATAAAGGCCCCGGTCGTACCGACCACCACGATGGGAAACATGGCCCAGAAAGGGATCAGGAAAAAATAGAGGAACCACCCCACTCCGGGCGTCACCACCCCCAGCACGGTAAACAGCCCGATAATACCGAAAATGAAGCAGCCGATCAGGATGCGTTCGATGATGCCAAGATCCGGGCCCTCGAAAAAGGCGTCCTTGGACTTCGCATCGGCAGGCGCGCTCGCTTCCGGAATCGAGGCGTCGCCACCCTGGAGTTGGGCCACAATCGCTGTTACGCCCTGCTCGACGCCGCCATCGAAATCACCGGCTTTGAAACGCGGGGTCATGACATTGCGGATGATGCGCCCCGCCTCGAGATCGGTCAGGCGTCCCTCCAGGCCGTAGCCCACCTCGATCCGCATGCGACGGTCCTGGGGGGCGACCACGACCAGAACGCCATTGTCCTGATCGCGCTGTCCCAGCTTCCAGGCTTCGAAAACGCGCAGGGCAAAATCCTCGATGCTCTCACCGTCCAGGGTGGTAATGGTGAGTACCGCCACCTGGGCGGTGGTACGGGCCTCATGGTCTTCCAGCAGGACAGAGAGGCGCTTGATAGCCGCCGGGCTGAGGATTTCGGCATCATCGGTGACCCGGCCCTGCAAATAAGGAATGTCCGCCGCATAAACAATGGAACCCGCCAGTCCTATAAAAAACACCACCAGAACGAAGTGCCGTAGCCCGCGATTACACATCGGCGTCTCCCTTCTGCTGAATCAAGGCGTCGGGGATCCGGTCGGTGTCCGCCACGGCGGGTGCAAACCCGGCCGCTTTCAGCTGTTCTTCCAGTACGGCCACGCCGTTGGTCAGCGCTTGCAGCCGGTTCCCTCGATTTAAATCGCCGCGCATGGCCGCAATGACAAGCTGAAGCGCCTCGGGCGACAGACGGCGACCAACGCCGCTGTCCGGCAGGATCACCACTTGGCGCTCGAAAAGGCCCACCAGCAGCAGCATGCCGGTACGCGCCGGCACCTTGAAAATCTCACGTTCGAGAAAGACCGATTGCGCGTATTGTCGAATTTCAGCCTCAGCGCGCGGCTTATCCAGAAAGCACCGGGCCCAAGCGGGCCAGAACACCGTCAGCAGCGCCATCACCGTTCCCGCCCCCAGAACCAGCAGGGTATGGATCAACGCGCTATAAACCGAAAGCCAGTCCGGCCGCAGCATGCTCTGGACCACGATCACGAGAGCACCGAAGGCCACCCCTAAGGCAAAGGCTTTCCAGGGAATCTCGGGATAGTGGTCGCATTTGCCCACTACCGCCGCCACCAGTTCGATGCCGGTATTTTTTTCAAGCTGACGGATGCGTGCGTCCAAACGTCGGGTCTGGTCCTCAGAAAAATACATAGGCTTGTCCATGGCACATGGTTAATGCGTTGGTAGTTCACTGTGCAAGTTGCGGGCTTTTCCATTCATCCGCTTTTTATGCCGCCTTAGCCTTTGGGTCAAGTAACCCGCCGAGGCGTGGACTCCGCCCGGAATCAAGGAAATCGAGCGGCCTTGCAGCATCCTGAGAATCCCCCCCTGTTTCGCTGACGGCTTGACGTCCTTGAAAAGAGAAGACTATAATCATCCTGTCGGGTTTTCGACTGAATTACCCGATCAGGTTTTGACCGTGCAGGCTGTTTTTGATCCGACCACCACGTCCCGCACTCACCGCACATGATTCCCCGTCCTGCAGGCACATCAAACTTTTAGCCGAGGCCTCGGCAAATGCTTGACGCCGATCCTGGGCGCACAAAGATCGGTGGAGGATGCCCATGGACACGCCACTATCCGGCGGAAAATGCAACACCACCCGGACCGTCGATCATTCCCAAACGCCCGGGGCAGAGACGGTGACGGCCCAAAACGATATCGCGGAAACCGCGCGGGATGCCGACACCCTGATGCGCACGATCATAGGATCCCTATACCTCGATCCCGACGATATTGAGCGGGATCTCAAAAAGAAAGCGCGCCCCTCTCCGGCACTCCCGGAAAAAGAGCTGAATTTCCGCCTGGTAATCTTTGCGGTGGTGCTGGTGTTCCTGGTTTTTGCCCTCGATCTCGTTTTGTGAAGCTATTGACCCTATCCGCCCGCTATAGGCGCTTTTCCGCCTGATAGAAACGCGGCGGCGACCATCGCCGGGGAAAACCGCGATTCCGCGCCTGAATCTATTATCAGGATGCGTTGTCTTCGGCGTGGGGTTTGATATCGAGAATCGGTGTGCCATCGAACATGTCCAATCCCCGGACCTGGATGCGCCCGCCGGCTATCGATAGCACCGTCAGCACCGAAAACCCGATGGGGTTGGGGCGAATGGGGGAGCAAATACTGAACACCCCCCTGATCTCATCCCTGTGACGTTTTTTCTGGCGCAGATGCTCCGATCCGAAAGGCTCACTGCGATCGAAGTGGAAGATGACAACGATGCGCTGCCCCACGCCGATATCCACCAACCCATCTTCATATTCCGGCAGGATGTCCAACGCTCCTTCCAGATCCGACACGCTCCAGTGGCGGGGTACCTCCCGGTGCGGGTTGCGCACGTAGCCGATGGGCATGAACTTAATCGTCACGGGTTTCTATCCTGGTTAAAGTTGGGTTTAACAGCACGGTCGATTTGAATCGGTTTCGGAAGGCGATCTTGTGTCGTCAGGGCGCTGCCACCTCAAATATGGGCGTCGCCACCTCCGACGGCATGGCTTCCCAGGCGCGCCCACAGAAGCGGGCGTAGATTTCATAGCGTCCCGGCGACAGATCAGTCGGCAGTTGCCACTGGATGGCAGCCATCTGGTCGATATCGTCAAATTGGGGGCAATCCCCTTTCTTTTTTTCAGCAAAGGTTGGCGCGAAGGTGATCGCCTCGGCAATTGCCCCGTCATTCATTTTGCGACCCAAGGTGAAAGATGGCATCACGCCGATGGGAAAGGCCGTCATCCGGATAAACCGCAGGGTCATTGTCTCCCCCGGCCGGTAGACATCGAAATCGGTCACCAAACCGATCAGCTTGTTGTCATCCGAAATGTCCGTGCCGACCCCCGACGTCTTTTCATCCCAGGAACGGGCCGGCCCAACATCCACATGGACCGTCCGGCCGTGGTAGTAACCCGCGCCACCGAAGCCCAGGGATTTGACCGTATCCCACACCCGTTCGGAGGGCACCCCTTCCATAACGAAGTCGGCCGCCATCCCATACTGGTGCAGACTCGCCTTGGCCGCCAACCCGCCCCGGTTCCGCACGCTGGTATTGTACGCCGGGCTGCGGTAGCCGGAGGTAATGGTCATCCTGGTTCCCGGGCGCAGGCGGTCTTCCAGGAAATCGAGAAAGGCGATCAAGCGGAGCGACAACCGGGGAAATGCGTCATCATAGGGGGCATCGAAAACGCGATAAATCGCCCTGAGGGCGCTTTCGTCGTAATCCCCGGCAGCGTTCCGGAAAGCCCCTTCGAAAGCCCGGCCGTTCTTTTCGCTGATCAGGCTCAGCTTGCCATCGCCGCTGTGGAAAAACCGCGGCGCATCCGTTGCAACCACCGGCACCACGGTCAGCAACAGGACAGTGATCACGGCGACTAACTTTAAGAGATGTTTCATTTTGTTCATCCGATGAGAATTATTCTGGCAATTAAACATTCCCAAATTGTCATTTCGGCGAAAGCTGAAATCTCTTCAAGAACCGTTGGGGTTTGACGGAGATCCCTCCCAAACTTGATCCGGGACCTACCGGGAAGACAGGCGTTTTTCTATTTAGCGGCCGATATAAAAGGGATAATTGGAAGTCATTGCAGGAATTGGATTTTGGCTCTCTATCAAGGCGCGGTCGTGCTGCAATCCCTCAGAGCGGGACCTCCCGTCTGATTGATTCTTCAACGGCGAATGCCTGCAGGCGTACTCATGTACGCCGAGGACTTGCAGCATGGCCGCAATGCGGAGAGTGGGCCAAAATCCAATTCCTGCAATGACGTCTACTTGAAGCGGGAGATCGCCTTCTTGAATCCCTCGCTGAACGCCTGCCAGGCCTTTTCGGTACCGTAGCGGACATCGTCCCAAGCGTTTTCAGCGCCATCCTTGAATTCGTCCCAGGCATTTTCACCGGCAACTTCCAGGTCGATGATTTTCTCTTTCATGTTTTTCCGCAGGCGGCCCAGTTCCTCCCATTCGTCCTCGAGCTTCTGACGCGCTTCGGTCGACATATTCCGGGTCTTGTCCTGCAGATTGCTGCGCTCGCTATTCCAACGGTCATTCAACTCCTCGTACTGCTGTTTCATTTTTTTTAGGAATTCATCCTTTGCCAGTGGCATCTTCAGCCCTCCCTTGCGCGTTCGGATCCACAATAAAAACGGTGACCCCAGGAAAAATGCAACCACCCTGCTCCCGGCCACCAGCCTGTAGACATAACAGTAGCCATCCCGATGGTTTCCGTAAAGGGCCCCAGGGCTGTTATGTCAGTTGTGTCAGGTAATCATCCCGCGTCAGCCACAGCTCTTCCATGCGGTACATGTGCCAATGGTCGTGCATCAGGATGTGGCGCGCCAGGATGTAACAGGAATAGAGCGCAAACTCGGGATGGGATCCGGTCTTCTCCCAGGTGGTGGCGCTTGCGGACGCCAGCAATTCCGTCTGTTTGGTCCGATATCGGGAGAACTGCTCCAGGGCCGCATCGATCGACATCACCTCCGGCGTGTCGGGTTCTTCATCCCCCTCACCCGGGATGTAGGGCACGAATACGGGATGCTCCTCGTCCCGGAACCGCTGCAGGCGCTCCAGCAGCATGGGCTGTACCTGGGCCAGGTGGCTGGCATGCTCGGCCGGGGTCCAGCAGGCCGCGTCCCGGCGACGGTGCAGCGCGTCGGCAGGGATGGTCTGGATAAAGGCCGACAGTATGCTGGCCGATCGCTTGAGGCCCTCCAACAGGTCCGGCATGTCTTTCATGATGGGTCTCCCAAAGGTTCGATTGTATCCATAATCCGGTAAAAGATGAACGGGGCAATCACCCTGTGGACGCGTCAGGACTCTGAAATCGCGTGAATTTCCGCTTCGGTCACGCGGATCAACTCGGCGGGTGTCAGTCGCATCATGGCATCGATATTTCCTCCGCCACCGTAGATGGCGTTCCACCCCATCACGGCCGGGTCCACCAGGGTGCGCAAGCGCTGATGGTGTCCAAAGGGGGGCATGCTGCCTACCACGAACCCGGTAATCTCGAAGGCCTTCTCGGCCGTGGCGAACTTGACTTTTTTTTGGCCGACTCCCAGGTGAACGGCCAGCTTTTTGCGGTCTACTCGTGAGAGACCGTTGCCGATCACCAGCAACGGACTGCCGGCAGCGATAAAAACCAGCGACTTGATGATTTGATCGGTTTGCACGCCCAGTTCCCGGGCGGCGTCGCTCACCGTGGGCGTATGCCCGTCCATCGGCAGGATGGTGGCTTCGATATGGTGGGTTTCGATAAAGTGCTGCAAGTCTTCGCTGGTAAGGGCTACTGTCATGAACCGCCTCCGTGCAGTCTCACCTGATGGGCAGGGTTAACCATGCTTTTTATTATGCCAAGACACCGGGTAAAAAGCGAATAGCTACTGCGGGGATTCGGCCTTGCGCTTTTTGATTGTCAGGGCGGCCTTGAGACCCTTCTCCCGGATGACTTTCATCTTCAGTTTGGTTTCCGTGAGACGGAAAAACCGTTTGCCGTATTTTTTCAGGAGCCCCTTGTCGATTTCAAACCCGAGGCCCGGCCGTGTAAAGGGCTGCAGGCGACCGTTTTCATCGGGCAGGATCGGGGCGATAACGCCCTCACGAAACTCCGGTATCCAGGAGGGTTCCTCCAGAGGATACTCCAGGGGCAGTGTATTCTGGCTGTCCGCCAAAACCATGTTCCAGTTGATATAGAAACCGATGCCGTTGGTCCAGGTGTGGGGGGAGAACAGACGCCGGGTTTCGCGGCACTTGTCGATCACCTTTTTCACCTGGGCGATGCCGCCGGCGAAACAGGCGTCCGGCTGGTAGATATGAAAGCAGTCCTTTTCGAACATGATCTTGATTTCATCCCAGCCATAGTTGAGTTCGGCGCCGGAGATATTGACTTTGGAGGTCTTCTTCAGCGCGGCATTGCCGTCATAATCCCTGGAATCCAGGGGTTCCTCCAGCCACGCCATGTCGTGGTCCGCGCAGGCGTCGGCGAAGGCCCGGGCACGCTCGAGGTCCCAGGCCGGCACCCGGTCCACGATGGATACCAGCCAACCCTGATTGGCATCCACACCGAGCGTAAATCGGTCCCCCATGCCCTTGCGCACCGTGGCAATGTGCCGGATATCGTCCGGCAGGGTATGGTTTTTCACCCGCAACTTGGCGGTTTTAAACCCCCTGGCCTGCATGGCGAGGAGTTCCTCGACCCGCCGCTCGGGATCGTGCATTTCGCCGGTGGAGCAATACACGTCCACCGGGCGGGCCGTACCCCCCAGCAGTTCGTAAACCGGCTTGTTGATCGCCTTGCCCATGATGTCCCAGCAGGCCGGTTCGATCCAGAAATTGCGCCACCCCAGGAACCCGGCCTGCTTGAGCAGGCTCTGCACGCGATCGATGTCCGTGGGGTCCGCGCCCATGAGATAGCCCCCCAAAAGATCCCCCAGGCCCTCCCGCTCCTGTCCCATGGCCGCCCCGGCCGACCATCCTTCGATGCCGTCCTTGGTGACGAGACGAATAAGGGTAAACCGATTGTGGGTTTGCGGATAGCCGGGAATCCAGGTCGGCCAGAAGGTCTCCCGCAGGGGAACGGAAACGTGGTAGAGTTCGATAAGGCTGATTTTCATGGTCCTAGGCTCCTATCAGACCCTTTATTCGGGATGGGGTCGATATTCTGCCGCCAAGCCCCTGAAGGCCACTTCCTGGGACGTCTGACCATCGGGCGGTTACAGGGCTTTCTTGACAAGGGCCGTCCCGGCGGCGATGCTTTTGATCTTGCCCAAAGCCGTTTCGTAAGGAATGGGCGCCATACCGCAGTTGGAGCATGGGAAAAGCCGTTCCGGGTCGACGTGATCCAAGGCCCTGCGGATAACGCGCGCCACTTCTTCGGGCGTCTCGACCCTGTCCGGGGTAACCGCGACCACGCCCACCATCAACTCTTTATCCTTCAGGAGTGACATGAGCGACAGCGGCACCCGGGATTCGGCGCACTCCAGGGACACCTGGTTGATGCGGCTGGCATTCAAGGCCGGGAAAATCTCTTCATACTGCCGCCACTCGCTCCCCAGCGTATCCTTCCAGCGCAGGTTTTCTTCGATGCCATAGCCATAGCAGATATGGACCGCCGTCTTACAATCAAGCCCTTCGACGGCACGATGCAGGGCCGCGATGCCCCATTCCTTGACATCTTCCATGAAGACGTTGAAGGCCGGTTCGTCGAACTGGATGACGTCCACGCCGATCGCGGACAGTTCCCGCGCTTCGGCATTCAGAATTTCCGCAAAGGCCATGGCCATGTCGGATCGGCGGCCGTAATGGGCATCGGCGATCGTATCGCAAATCGTCATGGGGCCGGGCAGCGTGAACTTGAGCCGCCGACGGGTGGCTTTCCGGACGAAGCGGGCCTCCTCCAGATGCACCGAATGCGGCCGGGAGAGCGGCCCAGTCACCGTGGGAACATCCACCGTATAGCGGTTGTCACGAATTCCCATGGGTGTTTTTTTCTTCCAGTCGATGCCCTGGATATGCTCCAGGAAACCATGCACGAAGTGGGTGCGAAACATTTCCCCGTCCGTGACAATGTCCAGACCAGCTGCTTCCTGGTGGGCAAGCCATTCCGTGGCGGCGCGCTCCTTGGCCCGAGCGAGTTCTTCCCCTTCGAAACGCCAGGCCGCCCATAATTTTTCAGGCTCGGCAAGCCACTCCGGTTTGGGCAGACTGCCCACAGTGGTTGTCAACAGCATCTCGAGCCTCCTCATGCATTCAGATGTAACGGGAATGAAACGACGGTGTCTTTTTGCGTGTGTGCTCTTGTTAACAGCTTGCAGCCTCAAGTGCAATGGCGGCCGCAATGCGGTGCCGGACCGATTGACATCGGGGCGGGGATTCAATAGATTGCACCTGTTTTATACTTTTCCGGATCTGTTGAAAACGTCCAGATAATAAAAATCGAAGGAAAAATGATGGGAATTTATCGGAACTGGTTTCTGGCCAGTCGGCCCTGGTCGTTTACCATGACCGCCATATCGGTGAGTGTCGGCAGTGCGCTGGCGGCGATCGACGGCCCCTTTGACTGGCCGCTGGCCTTGCTGGCGCTGCTGAGTGCGATTCTGCTGCACGCCGCCACCAATCTGATCAACGACTACTACGATGTCGTCAACGGTGTCGATACGGTCCAGGCCGCGACGGCCCAGTATCGTCCCCATCCCCTGGTGGAGGGGTTGCTGCCGCGCGAGCATGTTCGCCTGGTCGCCTATGGCCTGTTCATCCTGGCCGCCCTGATCGGAATCTACCTGACCCTGGTCTGTGGCGTCGTCGTCCTGATCATCGGCCTGGTAGGACTGCTGGCCGGCCTGACCTACACCGCCCCCCCGCTGAAATACAAATATGTGGCCCTGGGGGAGGTGTCGGTTTTCCTCATGTGGGGCCCGCTCATGGTGGAGGGGGCCTATTTCGTGCAGCGCCAGAGTTTGAGTATTTCGGCATTCTGGGTATCGCTGCCCTTCGGCGTCCTGGTGGCGCTGGTCCTCCTCGCCAACAACATTCGTGATATCGACCATGACCACCGCCGCGGTATTCGAACGCTGGCCATTTTATTGGGGCATCGTCTGGGGTTGAATACCTATCTGTCGCTGATGGTACTGGCCTATGCCGGTATTCTGGTGTTGGCCCTTACCGGTGTTCTGACCATGTGGGTGCTGATCATATTCGCGTCGTTTCCCCTTGCCGTCAAACTGTTGCGCCAAATGAAACGGGCCGTTCCCGCCAACGCCGATGCCCTTACCGCCAAACTGGACACGGCCTTCGGGCTGCTGCTGGTGGTCTCGTTGATCATCGAGGGGCTGGTCGGATGAGAAACCGAAGTGTCAATCCACTGGCCATCTGGTCCACGGTCGGCCTGGCGGCCGTCCTCTGGTTTGTCACCTTTTTCCTGACCTGGTCCAATTTCTGGATCAAGATTAGCTGCTCGGCCGCGCTGCTGGCCCTGCTGGCTTTCAAGTTGCAGCCCGATTACCGCGGCCAGATGCGCTTCGACCGCAAGGCCCTCCTGCAGGGACTGGTTTCGGCCGCCGCCCTTTACGGCATATTCTGGCTGGGCAAAGTCGTCTCGACGGCCCTCTTCCCGTTTGCCGCCCATCAGATCGGCGCCATCTATGGCAAGGGCGCCGATGTCCCCATGCCTGTGGTCTTTACCCTGCTTCTGTTGATTACCGGACCCTGCGAAGAAATCTACTGGCGGGGATTTCTACAGCGGCAACTGATGCTGCGCTATGGGAATTGGCGCGGTTGGATAGCCGGCACCGCCATCTATGCCGGTGTCCATATCTGGTCCTTCAACTTCATGCTCATCGGCGCCGCTGCCGTGGCCGGTGCTTTCTGGGGGCTGCTGTATTGGCGCTGGCAGCATCTGGCGCCGGTCATCGTTTCCCATGCCCTGTGGAGTGCGGTGATCTTTGCGGTCGCGCCGGTGCCCTGAGCCGCCCGGCGCAGCGGCCGCGCATCCCTACCTTAAAATTTTATGCCTCTAAACACAGACGCGTTCGTAAAAAGTCGCCAAGGTAATCCTTTTGTCCTCTCCGCGCAGGCGGGGATCCAATTATATCAATAGGGTCGTAGACTCCCGCCTTCGCGGGAGGGAAGGCTTCAGGACGTTTCGATGCCATCAATGACAGAGAGGTTCCGGTACAACGCGCCCCGGTGCTTGTCTTGATATCCACCTGAGCCAACGCTGTCCGGAACCCCATTTGTTGTTGATGTTTTGGCATCAGCGCTGGCGCTGCCTTCCCGACGCATCCCGGTTACCCCGGTTGGAACGGGTATCATCGGCGCTGTAGGCGGCTGTCTGGTCGCCGCGGCCACCGTTACGGTCTCCCCGCTGCATGGTCTGACGGTCGCTCACATGTCCCCGGTCGCTACGCCCATCATGCTGGCGGCGAAAAGACGGGCCGGCGTGGTAACGATTCGTATAATGGCGCACCGGAGGGCGATGCCCATAATGCCCCGGACGATAATGAGCGCCACGGTTGGCTATCCTGTGACGGGGGATTTGATGGCCTCTCTTCCAATGCGCCCGTGGAGCGCGAACCTGGTGACCACGCTTCCAATAGCCGTTGTGATGCTTGGCGGCAAAATAGTTGCCCTTCCAGTGACTTGCACGAGGTTTATGCAGCCGTCGGTCGCCGGCAAAAGAGGCGCCGGCAGCCACGAAAACAAATGCCGCGGCAAGAAACCCTACCAGTATGGTCTGCTTTTTCATGATGTTCCCTCCCTTTTCCGTTCACTCGATAGGACCGGAGCATGGTCGGCGGTATGCCGTCCACACAATTGTCAACGATTCGCTTCCGGCCATTTGAAATCACAAGACGCATCAGCCGAGCTAAAAGTTGACAACACAGGCGATGGAGGGTGCCATGGAAGGAAACCGACAGGGCCTTTGGGGCCCTTGTCGGCCAAGTTAGAAAGGAAAGGGGATTACCAGTTTTCGGCTAACAGCTCGAAATAGGACTGCGGTTTGACGCAGGCCGGACATTTTTCCGGAGCGGCATCGCCGGTGTGCAGATAGCCGCAGTTGCGGCATCGCCACACGGTCTTTTGGGGCCGGGTGAACACGCGCCCCGACAGGAGATTGGCAGCCAGCTCCCGGTAGCGTTTCTCGTGCTGCTTTTCGGAGACGCTGATGGCCTCCCAGGTGTCGGCCGCCCGGTCGAATCCTTCGTCGCGGGCGACACGGGCAAACCCCGGGTAGAGTTCGCTGTGCTCGAAACGCTCGCCGTCGGCCGCCGCCACCAGATTGTCATGGGTGGTCCCAATAACGCCGGCGGGAAAGCGGCTGGTGATCTCCAGTTCGCCGCCGTTAAAAAACTTGAAAAAACGCAGGGCATGCTCGCACTCGTGGCCGGCGGTTTCTTCGAAGATATCGGCGATCTGAATGTAGCCGTCGTCGGCCGCCCGGCGTGCAAAATAGGTGTAGCGGTTGCGGGCCTGGGACTCGCCGGCAAAGGACGCCAGCAGGTTTTTAGCGGTCTGGCTGTCGCGAAATTTGGCCATGAGGATCCTCCAGAAAAAAAGCATGTTACGGAAAGGGGGAAAGCGGCGTGTGCCGGTCATCCGTCCGGCAGACAGGACTCCCGCCATTCGGAAGCCACCGGGTGAAAGAATGTGTCCCCCGGTGGCTTCCGCCGGCAGTGCCATTCAAGCCGGCCTCGGAAAAACATGATGATCCGTCTGCTACTCTTCGATAATGATCGCATCCGCCCCGCACTCCTGGGCGGCCAGCCGCACGACGTCCTCGTATTTTTCCGGTATCACGTCAAACTGGACCACGGACAGAAGCTGGTCTTCGTCGTAGGCGAATACTTCCGGGCATAATTTGTTGCAGTTGCGATCGCCCATGCACTGTTTGGTAATGGTTGCCTTCATAGTGGCCTCCCTTTTCTGGTCCGACGGACCGGGTAAAATGAAACGTTGTCATGGCAAAGGTTCGGAATGAAACAAGCATTCCGAACCCTGACGGCTACGGCAACGAACGCGCATTCGGATCCCCATGCGAACAGACCCGACGGTCACGTTTCGTAACAGGCCGTTATCTCGCCAAAATACAAGGTATGATAATCCTTTTCCGGGTACAACCCGGCAAAATCCGCCGCCATCAGGGCCGGATCCATGGCGGTTTTTAGAACAATGCGGCATTCGATATGGATTCCCGGCACATCGATCACCGGTGACGCGACGGTCTGCCCCGCAAGCGTCTTCAGCCCGCAGGCCGCAAACTTGTCGCCATCCCGACCGGATTTGGTGCCACAGTACATGATGGCATCTTTCATGTCCCCGCTCGGAACCGACACCGTGTAATCCGCCGCATCCTCAATAATCGTAAACGTGTGACGGGAATCCCGCACTGCCACCATGAAGACCGGTTTTCGCCAGCAGAAGCCGATGGTGGCCCACCCGATGGTCATGGTGTTGAGGCGATCGCCGGCGCGTACCGTGAGGAACGCCCCGCTTTTGATTTTCTGGATGGCGGTTTGCGCAACCGCCATGTAATCGACAGGTTTCATACCGTACCTTTTTCCTTTCCAAGAAATCCCATGAGATTAAGGGCTCACCCAAAACAGCGTCACATTTTAGACGCCCATGCATCCCAGCAAAGCAGACAGGCGCCTTTTCTATCCTTCACGGCTGCCATGCGATGGCCTTTCATCGCCGGTAAGGGATGTCACGCGCTTGTTATTCGGTTAAAAATGCACATATTCTTATAAAAAGGTCAATTGCCTCTCACTGCTACGGCAACGCCGGCCATCGGCCGGGAAAGGAGGTCCCCCATGACCTTGCAAAAGATTCTCTGGCCCACGGATTTCTCCGACCAGGCCAAACACGCCTTGGATCACGTCAAATCCCTGACCCAAACCTATGATGCCGAAATCCACGTTCTCTATGTCATCGACAACCCCGTTCTGCATCACCCGGAGTGGTACGGCGATTTCGAACCGGATCATGTCGAGAAAATGCTGGCCTGGCTGAACAAAAAAGCCAAAAAGCAATTGGGCCAGATCTGCAGCGACGATCTCCAAGGCTGCCCTGAGGAATTTCGCCATATCGCGGTTGGTGACCCGGCCCAGGAAATCCTGAAACTTGTCGAAAAAGAACATATCGACATGGTGGTCATGTCCACCCGCGGGGCAAAAGCCCATTTTCGTTTCGGCAGCGTCGCTGAAAAGGTTGTCAAAAACGCCACCGTACCGGTTGTGACGGTTCCGCCGGACCGCGACGTCGCTTCGGCAGCTTAACCTGTTTACCGGGTCCAATGCATCGCAAGCATCAGGTCTTCAGGCGGTATTAAGCGTCCCAGGCGCCCTCTTCCCGCAGTTCGGCGATCCGCTCGGCAGCTATTTTTTGAATGGCCAGCTTGTCCACCTTGGTACTGCGGGTGATCGGGAATTCTTCGTCAGCCGGCCACAGTTCTACATGCTGGGGGCGTTTGTAGGAGGCAATCTTCCGGCAGTGGTCCTGGACGGCTTGCGGTGTCAATTCCGCGCCGGCTTCCGGCCGCACATAGGCGAAAACGCCTTCGTCGAACAGGCGGTGCTTCATGCCCACCACGGCCACGGTATCGACCCCCGGTAGCCCGGCGATGTGGTTTTCAATCTCATCGGGAAAGACATTGTAGCCTTTCTGTTTGATCATGAACTTGCGCCGGCCGGCAAGGTAGAGCGCGCGATAGCTGCCCATGTCCTTGAAGCTGCCCAGATCGCCGGTGTACAGGATGCCTTCCTTGGAAATGGTCCGCGCCGTCTCTTCGGGCATGTTGTAGTATCCTAAAAAAACAATGGGGGGATGATAGCAGATCTCCCCCACCTCGCCATCCGGCAGTTCCGGCCCGGCCTGGCCGTCCGGCAGCATGGGACGCCGTATGGTCACCTCGGCAAGATCAGGGAAAGCGCGCCCCACCTGGCCGGCCATTTCCTCGATGGGAATGCCCCGGGGCGTGAAGGTGGCAAAACCGGCATTTTCGGTCATGCCGATGCCTGTGCCGAAGTCGGGGGCCATCCGGGAGAGCTTGCGCAGGAATTCGGTGTCCACGGCGGAGCCGCCGTACACCACAACCGCCAGGCTGCTCAGGTCGTAGCGGTCGTAGTCGGGGTGGTGCCAGAGCATGCGGTACTGGGTGGGAATCTGCCCCAGGGCGTTGACCCGGTGCTGCTGGATGGCCTCCAGGGTCAGTTTTACGTCGAAAATCCGCAGTAAGATCGCCGTGCCTCCCATGAACATGGTCGTCATGAAACATTCGGTGACACATCCCACGTGGCTGGGCGGAAGATTGATCAGAATGCGCGGGTCCTGCAGAGGGCTCATGCCGCGCGCCAGAATCTCGTTCTGAACGATGATGTTGGCATGGCTCAGCATGGCCGGCTTGGGTTCGCCGGTGGTCCCCGTGGTAAAGATGATCAGAGCCGCTGAATCGGGTGTCACGGCGGCATAGGCCTGAGCCGAGCGACGGGTGATCATGTCTTTCAGCTTGAGCCAGGCCAATCGTTTTTTGTCCATCAGCTGGGTGATACCCTGCGCCCCGGGCAGGATGTCGCCCGGTTGGGGGTCGGCCGTGAATTGCACCAGCCAGTCCACGCCGGGACATTCCGCCTGCACCGCCTGCCCGGCCGTGCGAAAATCCCGTACCGGGGTATTCCCCAGGAAGAAAAAGGCCTTGGGGGCGATCTTATTCACGTCCCGCACGACCTCGGCATCCTGGAGGCGCACATCGAGGGGGGCCAGGATGGCACCGACCTTGAAGCAGGCGTACATGAGGGCCATGTGCTCGGGCACCAGCACCAGCTGGGTGGCCACGCGATCGCCGGCGCCGATGCCCATGTCCATCAGGCGCAGCGCAAAAAAATCGATTATGGTCTGAAACTGCTTATAGGTGAGCGTCTTGCCGTCTTCATGCTGGATCATGGCCGGTTTCGCGGCGCTTGTCCGGGCATAGTGGCTGATGTAATCATTGAGTCGCGGCAGACGAAGACAACCGGGGTCAGACATGCCAAATCCTTTCAAATGAATCGATGATCACCACATACGTCTGAATCTATACGGCATCAGCATCGCCGGGATAGCGGACCGATGCCCAACCATTGCGGAGGACGGGTTGTCCTTCTTCGGTCGTAACGTCGAAAAACAGATCGTTTCCCTCCTCGCCGGCGGATCGCCCCACCATGCGAATCCGGATGGTGGTCCCCGGCCGCACCATGCCGCTGAAACGGCAGGCCAGGCCTTCCAGGCGGGCGGTATCCCCGGCCGCCTCGCGGTTGACGATTTCCCTGGCGACAAAGGCCAGGGTGGCCGTGCCCTGCAGGATGATTCCCGGCAGGCCCACTTGGCGGGCAAACCGTCGGGACGTGTGGATGGGAAAAACGATACCGGTGCAGCCGTCATAAATATGGGGCCGCTCCGGTTCGACAAAAACGGTTTTCTCCCAAATCGCGCGCCCGGCATCCGGCGCCCTGGGAATGGCCGGCAAGTCGGCCCCTCCCCGTCCGCCGCCCCGGCAGGTCACACCCCGCAGCATGGCGCCCAGGTACTCAGTAAAAACCGGACAATCGTCCGCGTCCTGCGCTTCCAGACAAATCACCACCCGGGTTCCGGCCCGGTGCGGTAAAATCGCGGCGATGTGCCCCCGGACCGTCAAGTCTTCGCCCGGAAGGACAGGGCGGTGAAAGCTTAGGTGTTCGGTGTGATGCACCTGGGTCAGAAGCAGTTCCCGGGGAAATGTTTCGGCCAGAATATAGGCGCCGATGTTTTCCAGAATCGGCCAGGTCAGCGCAACGCTGAACATGGGCGGCGCCAGGATGCCGCCCGCCCGCTCGTCATCAAAGTAAACCGGATTGGCATCGCTGACCGCGGCCGCGTAATTCATGCTGTGGCGAGCGTCGACACGGGTGTTGTAGGTTTTCAAGCGGGTGCCAGTATAACGCGAATCAAGCTCCATCCTGTTCTCCTGCAAACCAGATCGTCTTTACCTGCCGCCAGTCCCCTGCCGTTCCCGTTAAGACATGGCCTAACGGGTCAGCTGGCGGTACCGAATGCGTTTGGGCACAGCCGCATCGGCCCCCAGGCGCTGTTTGCGATCGGCATCGTATTCCGACCAGTTGCCCTGGAAAAAGACCACCTGGCTGTCGCCTTCAAACGCCAGGATATGCGTTGCCAGGCGATCCAGGAACCAACGGTCGTGGCTGATGACTACGGCACAGCCCCCGAAATTCTCCAGCGCCTCCTCCAGCGCCCTCAAGGTGTTCACATCCAGATCGTTGGTCGGCTCGTCCAGCAGCAGCACATTGGCGCCCTCCCGCAGCATCTTGGCCAGATGGACACGGTTGCGCTGGCCGCCGGAAAGCATGGACACCTTTTTCTGCTGCTCCTGCCCGGAAAAATTGAACCGGGCCACGTAGGCGCGGGAATTGACCTGCCGCTGGCCAAGGGCGATCTGGTCCGCCCCGCCGGTAATCTCTTCCCAGATGTTCTTTTCCCCATCCAGTTCCCGGTTCTGATCCACGTAGGCCAGTTTCACGGTTTCGCCCAGTCGGATCGTGCCGCTGTCCGGCGCTTCCTGTCCGGTAACCATTCTGAAAAGGGTGGTCTTGCCGGCGCCGTTGGGGCCGATCACGCCCACAATGCCCCCGGGAGGCAGACTGAAACTCATGTGCTCCACCAGCAGGCGCTCCCCATAGGCCTTGCGCACCTCATTTGCCTCGATGACAAGGTCGCCGAGCCGCGGTCCGGGGGGAATGAAGAGTTCGAGCTCTTTTTCCCGGGTTTCGGCTTCCTGGAACAACAGTTTTTCATAGGCGCTGATGCGCGCCTGACTCTTGGCATGGCGCCCTTTCGGCGACATGCGGATCCATTCCAGTTCACGCTCCAGCGTCTTTTGCCGGGTACTTTCCGTCTTTTCTTCCCGGCGCAAGCGTTCCTGTTTCTGCTCCAGCCAGCTGGAATAGTTGCCTTTCCAGGGAATACCTTGTCCCCGGTCCAATTCCAGAATCCAGCCAGCCACATTGTCCAGGAAATAGCGGTCATGGGTCACGGCAATGACGGTTCCCGCATACTGCTGCAGGTGATGCTCCAGCCAGGCCACGCTTTCCGCATCCAGATGATTGGTGGGTTCATCCAGCAGCAAAATATCGGGCTTCTTCAGCAGAAGGCGACAGAGCGCCACGCGGCGTCTTTCACCACCGGAGAGCACCTTGACCGAGGTGTCGGCCGGCGGGCAGCGCAGGGCATCCATGGCCATCTCCAGCCGGGCCTCGAGATCCCAGGCATCCAGGGCATCCAGTTTCTCCTGAACATCGCCCTGCCGCTGGATGAGCTTGTCCATGGCGTCGTCATCCATCGGTTCGGCAAACTGCAGGTTGATCGCCTCGAATTCCTTGAGCAGATCGGCGGTTTCCTGAACCCCTTCCTCCACCACCGCCCGCACGGTCTTGTCCACATCCACCAGGGGTTCCTGTTCGAGATAACCCACGGTGTAGCCTTCGGAGAGAATGGTTTCCCCGTTGAATTCGGTGTCATGCCCGGCCATTATTTTCAATAGCGAGCTTTTCCCGCTGCCGTTCAGACCCAGCACGCCAATTTTGGCGCCGTAGAAATACGACAGGGAAATGTCTTTCAGGACCGGTTTCTTGTCGTAGAATTTACTGACGTTGATCATCGAATAGATGACTTTTTTAGTGTCTTGACTCACTTTCGCTAATCTCCTCTGAGGGTGTTCCCGGCGATACGAAAACCGCCGTCGCCGGTGGTATAAAACCGTATTATGGTACGCCACCGTAATGAAGTAAAAAACCCATCCAGATCTGACCGCTGCCGTCGGCCGACGCACTGCGCTGCGACTCCAGGATACGCAGACCGGATGTGGACAGAAGGCAGGCCAGTTCGGATTGCTGCCAGAAGTAAAACACACGCCCCCGGCTATCGGTCGCAGCGCCCTCGCCTTCTTTCAGGGACAGATAAACGACGCGCCGGCAGGACGTAAGATTCAGTGCGCCAAGAATATTCGCAAGTGTGGCCGGCAGCATGTCATGCGGCACGTGCACCAATGCGCCGGACATCAGGATGGCATCCATCGCCAGCGGGGTGAAATCGTGCGTAGTGAAATCACCCTCGATAATGTCGCATCCGGCATGGCCCGCAGCCAGCTTTGCCAGTCCGGGTGACCGCTCGAAGCCGGTCACCGCCATGCCTTTATCCCGCAGCCAGCGCAGGTCCCGCCCCGAACCGCAACCCACATCCAACACGCGGTCACCCGGCGCCAGGCGCCGGGCAAAAGCCCCCAGAAAGGGCTCCGGGTCGATGGCAACCGTTTCGTCATGGTAGGACTGGTAATGCTCATGGTAATAATCGTGCACAGCCGGGACACGCGGCTTCATTTCACCCGCGGCTTTTTGGCGGGTCCGCAGCCGATCCAGGGTAGAATCCAACTGAAGGTGAATCAATTCACCCATGCCAAGCTTGCCCCGGGCCCGGCCGTGGGCCAGGGCCGCCGTGACCGCATTGTGCGGGATGCGCGGCTGCCGTTCGGCGGGCTTGCGCTTCAGCGTCAGGGCCCCGGTCGGACAGGTGGTGACGCACAAACCGCAGCCGATGCAGCGGCCGGCGTCTAACACGACCCGGTCTTCGGCCAACGAAAGCGCCGCCATCTGACATCGCTCCAGGCAGACACCGCACCCACTGCAGACCGATCGATCGGCATGGGCCGAAAACGCGGATGCCACCATGTCCGCCGGACGGGGATACGTCCGGAGCGTCCGCAGGACCCCGCAGCAGCAACCGCAGCACAGGCAGATATAATTGGCGGCCCGGGCATGCCCGGGCTGGACCACCAGACTCTTTTTATCGGCCAACTGAAGAATGGCAAGCGCTTCGGATGATGCGATGAACCGTCCGATGTGATTGGCAACCATGTATTCCGCCGCCGTACCAAAAGACAGGCAGGTTTCCTCGGGGCGGTCACAGCCCTGCCCCACCATGGTGCGCTCTTTTCGGCAAATACAGGGACTCACCGCAAAAGTCCGGTGCCGGGCCAGCAGCGCCTCGGCCCGCTCGTAGGTCATTACCGCCAATTCCGGGCGGATACTGCGGTGAACCGGAATCGTGCGCAACTGGGGCCGCTTCCAGGCCGTTTTCATCAGGGTGGGGATGTAGGCCTCCATGTCCTCGATCAACTCGGGGGTCAGTCGATTGACCTGAAACTCCCAGATGCCGACCACGAACTGGGCCGCCATGTAGGCAGCATGCCCGTTCTTACCCGTCACCCTGAAAATAAGCCCTTTGGACGCCATGGCTTCCAGGCGTTCGGCCGTGGCGGCTTCGCTTAACCCCGCCCGCCTGGCCACTACCCGGGATGGCTCCGGTATAACGGTCAGTTTCAATGCCAACGCGGCATCCTGTGACGTAAAAAGGCGCTGCAGGATGCGGAGTTCGACACCGCTCGCCGTCGCCGGATATCCGCCCGGCAGGTCGTCCAGGTGCCTTGCCAGTTGAGGATAGACTGGATTCATGGGTATCGATTGGCCATCCGGATGTGATTTTTTAGACTCAGGCAAACATTCTCCACACAACGCGGGTGAGATCAGCGCCAGAGAATCTGGGGCGTGTTCCGGAGCGGCAAGCGTTGATACCGGTATTTCGGACGACCGACCATCATGGCCCCGAAAGGAACATGGCCATCCGGCAAGGCCAGGGCCTCCGTCAACGGCGGCCAGACATTGGCCGCCACATTGAAATAGCCGGCCCAGCAGGCGCCCAGCCCCATGGATGCCGCGACCAGTTCGAGATACGTCAGCGCAATGGTGGCCGCGGCCGGTGACGTGGGGTTGGCCTTGGCCGCATGGGCCACGATCAAATGAGGCGCACTGCGACAGATGCGATCATGGCCCTTTTCCCAGGCATCCACCACCATGTCCATATGCAGGGCTGCCGCCATCGGGTTCTTCTCATCGATAAGATGCCGCATCCAATCCGCCACGAGCCCGGCCAGGCGTTGAACCTCTTCCGGCGCCTGCACCACCAGCCACTGGACCGGCTGATAATTATGGCCGGAGGGTGCGTGGCGGGCCACATCGATGAGGCGCAATAGGGTTTCCCGGTCCAGCAGATCCTTTTTATATCGACGGATTGAGCGTCGGGCCCTCAGGAACTGTTCCATCCCGACCGCATCCGGCAGGCGATCCCTTTCAATGGCCGGGCAGTCTTCCATCGCCATCGATGCGTGGCTCAAGGCGCCATGGGGACATACGGCAACACAGTGGCCGCAGTGAAGGCAGCGCTCGGCCCCACCCTCCACCAGGGTAGGATAGCCATCCTCTTCTTCCAGGGTTATGATCAGCGCCGGACAGACATCGGCGCAGATGCCGTCACGGTGACAACGCTCGCGATCGATCTGCAGCAGGGACATGGACAGGGTCTCCTTCCGAAAGAGGGGGTACGATAGAAAGTGGTCAGAGCCGCTCGGGATGCAGTCGCAGAAATTCGTTCGAAATTGCTTTGATTCGGCAAGACCATAGCGAATACGCATTCGGATGGCAATGCAATTCCTGCGGCAGCATTAATCTCGCGGACGCTGGCGATAGCGGCCTTGAGCGGAGAGCACGGCCTTGCGCAGGCGGATGGAACGCGGGGTGACTTCCACCATTTCGTCTTCGCGGATAAAATGGATGGCGCGCTCCAGGGTCATGGGTTTTACCGGGGATAAAATAACGTTTTCATCACGCCCCGAGGCCCGCATGTTGGAGAGTTTCTTTTCTTTGCAGGGATTGGCGTTGATATCGTTGGCGCGGTTGTGCTCCCCGAAAACCATACCTTCATAGACCGGATCTCCGGGCGCGATAAAGAGCTGCCCCCGGGGCTCCAGGTTGAAAAGGGCATAGGCCACAGCCTGCCCCTGACGGTCGGACACGATGGAACCGGTAAACCGGCTGGGGAAATCGCCGCGGTAGCTGTCGTAACCCTCGAAGTAGGTATTCAGAATCCCCGTGCCCTTGGTATCCGTCAAAAACTCGTCGCGGTAGCCGATCAGGGCGCGGGCCGGGATGGTGAATTCCAGGCGCACGCGGCCGCTGCCATGATTGATCATGTTGGCCATCTGTCCCTTGCGGGCAGACAGCTTCTCGGTCACGATCCCCATGAAAGCTTCATCGCAGTCGATATAGAGATGTTCGATGGGCTCCAGCCGTTCTCCGTCCTTGTATTTATAGATCACCTCGGGCCGCCCCACTGTCAGTTCGAAGCCTTCCCGGCGCATGGTTTCGATCAGAATGGCCATCTGAAACTCGCCACGGCCCTTGACCAGAAAAACGTCCCGACTCTCGGTCTCTTCCATCTGGATGGCCACGTTGCGTAGCGTCTCCTTGACCAGTCTTTCCCGGATCTTGCTGGACTGCACGAGTTTGCCTTCACGGCCGGCCAGAGGGGACGCATTGATGGTAAAGCGCATGGAAACGGTCGGTTCGTCCACGCTGATGCGGGGCAAGGCCATGGGCTTGTCCCGGGTGGCGATGGTGTCACCGATCTGGACCTCCTCGATGCCGGACAGCACGATAATGTCACCCGGTTCGGCCGTCTCCACCTCTTGCAGGGTCACACCGCTGTAGGTCTGCAGGCGGGAGACTTTCAACGGGCGATGGCTTTCGCCGGCGCCGATGCACACCAGGCTGTCCTTGTGCCGGGCCTTCCCGTTGGCCACCCGCCCGATGGCAAGACGTCCCAGGTAATCGGAGTAGCCTAAATCGGAGACCAGCATCTGAAAGGGGGCTTGGGGGTCGAAAAACGGCGCCGGGACCGCCGTGATAATCAGGTCCAGCAGGGGGTGCAGATTCTGGCCCTTTTCTTCGGGCGTCTTCTGGGCCACCCCGTCGCGCCCGATGGCATAGAGATACGGGAAATCAAGCTGTTCTTCGCTGGCATCCAGGTCGATAAACAGGTCGTAGACCTTGTCCAGGATTTCTTCGGGGCGGGCATCTTTCCGGTCGATCTTGTTGATGACCACGATGACCGTCAAACCGGCCGCCAGGGTTTTCTCCAGCACGAAACGCGTCTGGGGCAACGGGCCCTCGGAGGCGTCCACCAGCAGCAAAGCCCCATCGGCCATGGAGAGCGCCCGCTCCACCTCGCCGCCGAAATCCGCATGGCCCGGGGTGTCGATAATGTTGATCTTGACGTCTTGCCAGACCACCGAACAGTTTTTCGCAGCAATCGTAATGCCGCGCTCCCGCTCCAGGTCCATGCTGTCCATGACGCGCTCGTCAACATCCTGGTTGTCACGGAAAAGTCCACTCTGCCGGAACATGGCATCCACCAGGGTGGTTTTGCCGTGGTCGACATGGGCGATAATAGCGATATTGCGAATGGCATTATTTTGCTGCAAGCGTTCGGACATCGGAACTGTTTATCCTTATGTTGTCGTCGACACCAAAAATCGATCCCCAGCAGACCTTTCGTCAATGGGGATCATCCGTGGAAAAAACCATACATATGCATATGAAGAATCAGGGCCTATACGTTATCAGGCGGCGTTTGTCCACAGGTATTCACCAAAGAGCACCGGCATCCACCGTGATTTCATGCGGCATCTGGATCAGGGCCGTGTCAACAAGGTTGCCGCATGCCCTGCCACCTGCCAATCCGGTTGACAATTTATACGAGACATTCCAGCAGGATATCGACCTCTTTTATCTTCCGACAAATCGAAATTGGTGAATAATTCGAGGCAAACACAAATCCTCGGAGGCCTTCCGCAGTGAGCCCGCGAAATAAACTGGCATGTTTCATGCTTTGTAACGGCTGTGAAGTGAACGTATTCGCTTTTATCGCCACAAGGCACCGTTTTTTACCCTGCAGACGATAGCGCCCGATTCCTCACAGCGACATTCGTATTCTCATTCTCGCAACGACCCCACAGCATCGATTCTGCCAGACATCCTGGACACATCCAACCGGGTTTTCCGCCCGGATGACAGCGCAAGGCTTGTTCCCATAAAGCCAATTCGGCATCGGACATGGCCATCCCGGCAACGCCGCCAAGAATACCAAGGTGTTGCCTGTCTACCCCCATAACCCCCATCTAAAGGAGAAAGACAATGAAAACCTGTTTGAGCCTTTTGGTCGTCGCAATGATCCTTTGCTTTTATGCCCCGGCCTTTGGCGGTGATGGCAGCACGGCAGCGCTTCGTCATTACTACCAGGCCGCCATCGATCATGAAATCAAGAGTTGCCTGGAAAAGACGTCACTGCAAAATTCCCGGTCCGACCAGCTTCAACGCAAAGGCCACCTGGAAGCCAGTAAAGCACGGTTTCTCATGACCAATCGCGACCATCTGGTGGACGAAATGGTGGAAAGCGACATTGAGCGCAAGCCATATAAAATTCAGCGCTTTTTGAACGAGCAATTTCACTGCAACTGTTATGCCCCGAGGCAGGCCAGGGCCTTTTTCTGATGCGATAGCGCACCGGATGATGCATTGCACGTGATAATGCGGCCATACCGCTGGTAGCGAATACGTTCACTTCACGATTTTCAGCGGCATCCCATGAGTAGGTTACTTGAAACCAGTAGTTCCGATCCGTATGCCCCCAGGCATACGAAAGAAAACGCATACCGCTTTCGCGGTCATCTTCACGCGCGTGGGCACCTCAAACATCCTGTCAAATCAATAGGCGGGGCTGATCCCTGATTTTTTAATCATGCCGGAAAACACATGGTGGACTTGAATACGTTACGTTCAATTCTTACGTTCTTCGCTCATTTAGAATTCGCCCTTTGGTGATCATGCCTCAAAGCCGTTCGACAAACGGCAGGTTGACGAGCAAAACCAATTGCGCTAAAGCGGCGTTTTCAATACAAAGCGGATCAACAGCAACCATGAAAAACGAAACTCCCAAAAAATGGCTGCCGGTACTGTTTTTTTCCCTGTCCGGCATCATATTCGGCACATCCCTGTACCTCATTACGACCGGCACGACGGCCGCCACAGCGCAAACGCCGGCGACCGTGGCTTCCGCTGTCGATGCCCTGCCCTATCCGGACGCCCCCCGTGTCACGATGACCTTGAAACGGGACATCCGGCAACGCCTGGGCAAGCTGGACATCATTTACCGGGGCGTTAAAAACCGAAACCTACGACTGGATGTGTATATCCTGGATCTGGATCCCCAGTATGCCTACCGGCGCACCATAGCACTATCTGAGGCCAGCGAGGGATTCCGGGTCGGGGGTGTGCGGCTTGAGCTTCTTTCCGCCCGGGATTCACGCGCCAAGATCATCTGGAACCGCAAGGGGTGAATGCGAAAGCGGATTGAGGCCAGGATGCCAGAAATCCGCCAACCGCACCGGCGTTAGATCCGTGCGAAGCTATCGGCGGCTGGAAATTGGAAGGCCTGCGACAGAGAATTGGCGGAAAGGCGATCACAATCCGGAGACATCGTGAAGGGACAACGCTACAAGGAGACGATCGTTATTCGCGGATGCGCTGATCCCAATCGAACTCGCGGGAGGTAACGCTGTCCTCCAGCCGACGGATACGCCGCTCCAGATTTTGGGCACGACGCCGAATACGCTGTGCGGCGCCTTCCCGGGAATGGACATAGCTGTCGTAGAATTCTTTTTCATCTGCATTCTCGATCGGACGCACCGGTTCCGGCTTCATCATCAGGGCCGCCAACAGATAGATGCCGGTCATCGGCCACAGTCCGGTAATAACCAAAGAAATCACCGCCAGAACCCGAATCCAGACCACATTCAGATCAAAATACGTGGCCAGCCCCCGGCACACGCCGAAAAGCATGCCTTTCCGGGATCGATACAAACCGTTGCGTTTAGGATAGCGCCTGTCAGCCATGGCTCTTTGGCCCCCTCTCCTGATGCTCCATTAAAATGGTTTCCAGTGCCTCCACCCGCGCCTCCATCCGTGACAGCCCCTGGTAAATTTCCTGGATCATGCGGGCTTCCTCGCCCTGGGCTTCGCGGCTGCGAGCCGAAAGCCCACCATGCCTGAACTTCATGGCAAAGAGAATCGTGCCGCAAATGGTTCCCAGAATGAGCACAAGGCTACCGAAAACGATCATTAGCATCCAGACGGCCGTCATAAAAATAGTACTCCCATAAAAGGATCAACCGCCCGAACGACGCTGACCCGGTCGTCGACCGTCAGGACGCCTGGGTCTTGTCAGGGGCATCCGAACGGGATTTAAGGGCGGTCAACTCGTTTTCGATATCATCGTCCGTCACGAGGTCTTCAAACGCCTGGTCCAGGTCCGGCCCGGCGCCATAGGAAACCAGGTCAGCCTCCGCTTCCATGCGATCAATGCGACGCTCCAGTTCCTCGAACTTGGCGATGGTTTCATGGTTCCCGGCACGCCGGATGTCCTCGCGCGCCCGGCGGGCGTTCTGGGCCCGCACATGGCGGTGAACCAGCATGCGCTGTTTTTCGCGGGCGGTATGCAGTTTGTTTTCCAATTGCTGGATATCATCATGGTACTGATTGATCAATTCGTCCTGCTCCCCTGATTCCACAAGGAGCCCTTCCGCCATACGGGTAAACCGCCGTTTTTCCACCAGGGCCTCGCGGGCGAGATCGTCACGCCCCTTCCGAACAGCCAACTGCGCGCGGCTGTCCCAATGGTGTTCCCGCTCCTGCACCTCCGACAGGCGCCGTCCGGTTTTTTTACGATCGGCAATGACACCGGCGCAGGCCGCCTTGAGTTCCACCAGCGTGTCCTCCATCTCCCGGATCATCAGCTTGATCAGTTTTTCCGGATCTTCGGCACGATCCAGCATGACGTTGATATTGGAACTGATGATGTCTCTGAAGCGCGTGAAAATTCCCATGATCTCCTCCTGATTTGGTTTGTACGATAAGACAGCACAAATGATGCCAGGAGGTAGTTCGGACAATATCCATTATGATTACAGATCGATAGATGTTGACATGGTGCGCCTGTTGATTGTATAGAATTACCAATATTTAGTTATTTTACCAATTTTAAGTTAATTTTGCCTTATATGTCATGACGCCATCATCGACCGGTTCAGCAGATCGGGGGGAAGCCCTGGGACAGTCGGAAGCGTTTCTGGATTTCCAGGAACAGCTGTCCCGCGTTGCCCCGGTCGATCGACCGGTGCTGCTGATCGGCGAGCGGGGAACCGGCAAGGAGCTGGCGGCAAGCCGCCTGCATTACCTGTCCCGGCGATGGCAGAGCGTGTTTATCACCCTGAACTGTGCCGCCCTGACCCCGTCCCTGATCGAATCAGAGCTCTTTGGCCACGAAAGAGGGGCTTTTACCGGCGCGCAGCAGCGTCGGGTCGGGCGTTTCGAGGCCGCCGACAGGGGCACGTTTTTCCTGGATGAAATCGGCGCTATTCCCCTGGAAGCTCAGGAAAAGATCCTCCGTGTGGTGGAATACGGGCTTTTCGAGCGGGTGGGCAGCGCCTCCCCCGTCGAGGTCGATGTGCGCATTGTCGGCGCCACCAATGCGGATTTGGGCGCAATGGTCAAGAAGGGCCGCTTCAAACAGGATCTTCTGGACCGCCTGGCCTTCGAAGTGCTTTATCTTCCCCCCCTGCGGGCGCGCCAGGGCGATATTCCGCTGCTCGCAAACCATTTCGCGGGGTGCATGGCGCTTGAACTGGGCCGGGAAACGATCCCCACGTTCAGTCGGTCGGCCCGCAAAGCCATGGAAAACTACCCCTGGCCGGGGAATATCAGAGAGCTTAAAAATGTGGTCGAGCGCTCCGTCTATCGCTCGAAGAGTAACCGTCTTGAGGATATCCGATTCGACCCGTTTGAAAGCGGTTCCCTCCAGACGGTACCGCCCCCCCCGAAGTCTTCCGATCCGCCCGTCCCAACTGCCAGCGAACCCCTGTCAACTCTGCCGCTGAAGTCCGCCGTGGAACAGCTCCAACTTGAACGTCTGCAGGAAGGGCTCCGGCTTACCCAGTTCAACCAGCGCAAAGCAGCCGCGCGCCTCGGTTTGACCTATGATCAGTTAAGAGGGCTCATGCGCAAGTTCGCGGATCGACTGAAGACCTGAGGTGAAGGATCAGCCGCCCTGTTGCAAGCCCCACGCTCATCATTCGCCGACAAAGTGTCCCGTTATCGATAAATTCACCCGGTGTGGTGCGCTATTGGAAGGAAGGGGGCGTCCACTGGGCTCCGGCATGTTGATGGGTTTCATAGCGAAGGCAGGGCGGCTGCCTATCATCCCGTCGGCCGACGTTCAGCGATCCAGTTCCTGACGCACCGCCCGGCTGATGTTCTCCAATGTATAGGGCTTCTTCAGGTAGCGACCCACCCCCAACTCCAACGCGGTCTTGACGCGGTCGGTTTCCGCAAAGCCGCTGGCAATAATGGCTTTCTGGTTCGGCTTGACGGCAAGGATTTCCCGGTAGGTATCCAGCCCGTCCATCCCGGGATCCATGATCATATCCAGAATCACCAGGTCCGCATCGTTCTCCTTTAAAAAACTGACGGCTTTTTCTCCGCTGGAAACCGTCGTCACGGCATAGTTCAGACGGCCCAAAATCCGGGACGCAATTTCCCGCTGTTCCGGAATATCATCCACCACCAGGATGATCTCGTTGCGTCCGCGAAGGACATCGTGGGAGGTGACGTGTCGGTCGGTGCGGGCCTTGCGCGTCATCGGGAAATAAAGCTCGAAGACGGTCCCCCGGTTTGCATCACTCTGGATATCGATATAGGCCTTGTGATCCTGAACCGTACCCCACACAACGGCCATGCCGAGCCCGGTGCCGCTGCGCCCCATCACCTTCTTCGTGTAAAACGGTTCAAAGATCCGGGAGAGATCCTCCTCCGCGATACCCTGGCCTTGGTCTTCGACGCGCAGGACGACGTACTCGCCTTCCTCCACATTGTCGTAGGCGGCCAGGGGCCGGTCGATATAGCGGCTTTCGGTCGATATGGTCACCCGGCCGCCGCCCGGCTGGGCTTCGGCCGCATTGGCAATCAAATTCAACAAAGATTTTTTCAGATGGACCGCCGAGCCTTCCATATCCGGCAGGTCCTGTTCACATCGGGCCTGGAAATCCACATCCGGGTGGTAAGCCATTACTTTCCGATGTTCGGGACTCCTAAGGACATCCGAAACAATGTCATTGAGGTTAAGCACCTCGAACGCGGTGACGCCCCGGCGGGCCAGGGTCAGGAGATCCTGCACGATGGCGGCGGCCTTGAGCCCGGAATCTTTGATCGTCATCACGGACGCTGCCAGAGGGCTGTCGGGGGGGAGGTCCATCAATATCAGATCCGGGTAGCTCACAATACCCGATAAAACATTATTCAGATCGTGCGCCACCCCCCCGGCCAACAGGCCCAAAGCCTCCATTTTCCTGGAGCGAGACAGCTTCTCAAGCAGTTCCAACTTTTCCGCTTCCGCCTTTTTTCGCTGGGTGACATCGCGCGTAACCCCCAAGATGCCGGATGGCAGCCCCTCCTCGTCGACCATGATGGTTGCCGTTACCTCTGTCCATATCCTGCCGCCGTTCTTGTGGAGCACTTCCACTTCCAGCGTGCGCGAGCGCCGATAGTGACCGGTACGCTCCCCCGCGGTGATTTCCTGCGCAAGTGCTGCCACGACTTTTTCCAGTTCGGGAGCGGGCATGATCCGATCCAGGGGAAGCGCCATGAGTTCTTCCGGTGTCCAGCCCTGGATATTGATGGACGAGGGACTGACGTAGGTAAACACCAGGTCCATGTTCATGGTCCAAATGGTTTCGGTGATGCTTTCGGTCAGGAAGCGATGCTTTTCTTCGCTTTCCTGAAGGGCCTTTTCCGTTTCTTTCCTCTCGGAAATGTCACGCATGATTCCCACGGCATGCCACCGACCCTTCAAACGCACCGACGCCAGGGAAAGTTCGACCGGTATTTCCCGTCCATCACGGTGAAGGGCCGCCAGTTCCATCATGTTCCCGACGGCGTTTCCTTCCCCCGTGTGCCGGAAGGCCTCAAACGCCCGGGCGAAATCCTGCAGGTAGCGGTCGGGCGCCAGCAGGTGGTGCAGGCGCTTGCCCAGAATATCTTCCTCTCGATACCCCAGGATCCCCTCGCCGGCACGGCTCCAATAAGCAATCCGCCCTACGTTATCGATCATGACGATGGCATCGCGGGCGGCGGCGCCGATGGCCTGGAACATCTCCTGGCTGTCTTTCAGTTCGGCTTCGGCCCGGTGCCGTTCGGTGAGATCGCGGAATTCGGTCACGCGCGCCTTGTGCTCGCCAAATGTTATGTCCCGGCCCTGAATCTCCAGAGGGTAGCGCGAGTTGTCTTTGCGCAATCCGACCACCTCGTAAGGTGCATCGGTGCCTGCCGCAATATGCTTCCTGACGGTATCGCGCCACTCGGGGGCGATGAGCTGCAGTCCATCCATGCCGATCAGTTCATCTTCGCTGAAACCGGTAACCTTGGCGAGAGCCTGGTTGACATCCTCAATCCGTCCACCGACGTGAATACCGATAGCGCCCACCGAGGCCTCATGCAACCGTCGAAATCGGGCTTCGCTTTCCCGCAGCTTCGTTTCCGCCAGTTTGCGATCGGAGATATCCTCCAAGTTCACCACCATGCCGCCGGTCGTGCCGTCGCTCAGGCGGTAAGTGGCGGCATTGATCCGAACGAAAATTTCGCTGCCGTCTTTTGTGCGGCGTCGGGTATCAAAAGCGTAATAGCCATCACGATAGGCTTTTTGGATGGCGTCCTGCGTCTCCTGCAGACACGCGTCCGGGACAAAATCGATCCGCTGCCCGATCAACTCCGAAAGTTCCCAGCCAAAAACACGGGTGAAGGCCGGATTGACGTAGAGCACCTTGCCATCATCGTCGTAGACCACCACGGGATTGGGGCTGGATGCCAAAACCGCCATGTATTTTTCCCGGCTCTCCGTCAATGCCTGCCAGGCGTCATGCCGTTTATTCTCCGTCTTTATCCACTGCCAGATATAGTATCCCGAGAAGGTCATGATGAGCAGAAGCGTAAGACCGCTGAGAATGGCCAGACGATGCGACAAGGTCGCGATCTCGGCCCGGACGTCTTCGATGTAGATGCCCGTCCCCACGATCCAGCGCCAGGGCGTGAAGGTTTCGACATATGAAATTTTGGGGACGATCCGGCTTGGATCGTCCTGCCACTGCCACATGTAATCAACGTAGCCACGGCCTTCGGTTTCGGCGATCCGCACAGCCTCACGAAACAGGAATTTTCCGTTGGAATCGGCATAATCGGAAACATTCTTTCCAACGAGATCCCTCCGGTAGGGGTGCATGATCATTTGCGGTCTGAAATCGTTGATCCAGAAATAATCCTTATTTTCAGGGCCGTAGCGCATGTCTTCCAGTAAACCGGCCGCCTGTTTCTGGGCCTCCGACCGCGAAAGCACCCCCCGCTGCTCCTGGTCATGGTAGTAGGCCAGGGTTTGGATGGCGGTCCCGGTCAGTTCCCGAAGCATCTCTTTTTTGTAGTCCAGGAGACGGTCTTCGACCAGCGGCAGCACCCCCTTGATGGCGATCACGATGAATAGCAGCACCAGAACCAACGCCGGCACAACGATACGCAGCGGGCTGGTCGGTTTACCACTGTCAATCATTTTGGCAGACAGCATTTATCGCCCCCCCACATCGACTGTTTTCAGGCGATGCGTTCAATGGGTTTAGAGTGGCGGTGTGAAACCGGTAAATCAAACGGCACGGCTCGATAACCGTTCATAAGATTGGATGCCTGACAATTCGTCCGTTAGTCTTGCGTGTAACCGTTCAAAGTCAAAACATGGCATCACGCGACAGCAGACGACGTACCACCCACCAGGCGAAAAACGCCAGCAGCAGCACGCATCCCAACAACAGTGTGGACAAGGACATCATCCGGCCCGAGGCGCCGGCCACCGGCCCTTCCAGGCGGGAAGGGCCTCCCAGCGCCATGCGAGGCCCCATGTCGGCGACGGACGCCTGGGCCCCCTGCATGGCCACCTTTTCCGCCAACTCCGGCGGTGGAACCGACAGGGTGGCCTTGCGGCTGCCATAGGCAAGGACATAAACACCACTCCGCTCGACGATAAAAAACAGTTCATGCGACCGCCCGCCCAGCATTAGCTCAGGGACACTGCCGCCCAGGCCGCTTTGCCGGTTGTCGATATCCAGCTTCCAATAGCGATCCGCGGTTTCAGGCACCACCACCGGATCATGGTGCAATGTCGTATCCTTGATTTTCAGGTGATAAAACGGCCCCCGGTAGTGGATGCGCCAGATGGCCTGCTCGGAAGCACGCGATAGGACACTGCCGCTCAACAGGCTGTTGCCCTGGGACAGTTTCAGATCGATACGGTCCACCGGGAACACCCCCCTACTGTCAAATTGCATGCTGCCCGGTGTTTCCGGATGCGACCGGTAAGCAGCCCGCACCCACCAGCGTGGGGGCAAGGAATCTTGCGGCGCTGAGATCCCCTCCACCTTTTCAACCGTGATCGCATCCCCCCCGCTGCGCCAGGACAATCTCAGGTAATCGAACCCGGTTTGACCCGGCGGAAGCGCGATCTCCCGGTTAACCAATCGGAGATCGCCGTGCCGGATATCCGCCAATGTCACGATATCCGCAAGCAAATGCCACTGGGTCAGATCCTTACTGGCCTCGAGACGCGCTTTGACCAAAACATCCGGCTGATGGCGCTGCCAGGACAGCCTTAATGCTGCTGGTCTGTTTTCCATCGGGCGGATATCGATCAGATATGCCGGGGCCGGCAGCCCCACGCCCTCCGCCGGTGGCGGGGAAAGAATGAGGACCGCCCCGCTGGCGTCCGTGCGGATGCGCACATCGCGGCCACCGCTGGGAGCCGTGCCGCTGTAAAGCGGAAAAAAGGGGAGAGCCTGCGTCCGGCTCAGGTTGCCTTCCGCATCAGGACGGCGCAGAAGATGGGGCACCACCCGGCCGTCCATACGAAAGACGCGTATATCCCCGCCATCGGCTCTGACAAGATGACGGTAAATGCTTTCCGGCAAAACCAGTTTTACCAACCCGGTCTTTTCCGGCGCTGCAATACGGAATCCATAGGCGAAGTCATTCAACTGGTGTTCTGCTGTGCCTGTGGCCGGCCAAATAAG
Source organism: Desulfobacteraceae bacterium (assembly GCA_014237395.1). Classification (GTDB taxonomy): domain Bacteria; phylum Desulfobacterota; class Desulfobacteria; order Desulfobacterales; family UBA5852; genus JABZFP01. Next base: position 68,508 of record JABZFP010000018.1, read on the forward strand.
CACCACCAACAGAAAGAAAACACGGAGAACCGAGATCATAAGAAGATCTCCTGATACGTTTTACATAGGAGAATCATTTTGCGTGCCTGCCAAAACGACCGCCTGATGCCAAAAGGGAAAATGAAGCGTTTCCTTTGGATGGGTGAGACTTATAAAATAGCATTCGATTACTGTGATGGCAATGCAGCGACAGGGACAAGACCGTTGCCCAGGGGAAATCCGGACACCGTCATGAAAAGCACTGGTTTCCCCCTCGCGGGTCCCTCCAGACGAAACCGCGCTCAGCGTGCCGGAGGCATGGTGGATTAAGGGGAATCCAATATTTCGCGCAGCAGAAGTGCCAGCTCGCGGATGACCACCGGCTTCATCACAAAACCGCGAATGCCCAGCGCAGCAGCGGCTTCTTCCGTAATCCGCTCGCTGTAGCCGGTGCAAAGGATCACCGGCAGATCGGGACGAAGCGTCATGACGCGGCTTGCCAGGACATCGCCGGTCATTTCCGGCATGGTCATGTCGGTAATCATCAGGTCGTAGGCATCCGGTTCGGCCTGGAACTTGGCCAACGCTTCAAGACTGCTCGTAAAGGCGCTGACGTGATAACCCAACCGGCCGAGCATCTGCCGGCCCAGATCCGTCTGAAACGGCTCGTCATCGACAAACAGGATGCGTTCGGTCCCCCCCGGCATCTTCAAGGACAAGGGCAGGACATCCGCCGGGCGATCCGCGATGGCCGGCAAAAAGATGATAAAACACGTGCCCTTTCCAGGCGTGCTGTCCACTTTGATCGCGCCGCCGATGCGCTCGACGATGCCGTGAACCACGGATAGCCCCATGCCGGTGCCGCGACCTTCACCCTTGGTCGTAAAAAAAGGATCAAATATTTTCTCAAGAACGTGGGTGGGAATCCCCTGACCGGTATCGCACACCGTCAACTTGCAATACGGGCCGGGTGTCAACCGCGGATAGCGGGCGGCCTCTTCCGCGCCCATCACGACCGGCTCCAGAATCACCGTCAGGGTGCCGTCGATGTTCTCCATGGCATCCCGGGCGTTGGTGCACAGGTTCATGACCAGCTGGTGGATCTGGGTGGGATCGGCCATGACCATGCCGGCCGGTTCGATCATCACATCCATCTTGACGGTGGTGGGCAGCGAGGCCCGCAGCAACTTCAGGGCTTCCTTGATGATCAGCCGCGGCTCGACGGGTTTGGGGTCCATCTGGCTCTGCCGGCTGAAGGTCAGGATCTGCTTGACCAGATCGCGCGCGCGGCCGCCGGCCTGCAACACTTTCTGGAGGTTTCCGGTCAAGCCGGACTCCGGTGTCGCATCCAACAGGCTCATCTCGGTGAATCCGATGATGGCCGACAGGATATTGTTGAAATCGTGCGCAATACCGCCGGCCAGGGTGCCGATGGCCTCCATTTTCTGGGTCTGCAGCAACTGAAACTCCAGTTCCTGTTTGGCCTCCTCGGTCTTCATGCGGTCGGAAATATCAAAGGCCACGCCGCCCAGATAATGTGCCTCACCATCTTTGTACAGGGGGAATTTGGAAACCTGCCAGTATTGGGTTTCCCCCTCGTACTGCGTCTTCTCAACAGCATTCAGGATCCGGTTTTGCTTCAGCGCCAGGCGGTCATTGGCCATCAGTTCCTGCGCGCCCTCTTCGTCCCAAAGTTCCATGTCGGTCTTACCCAACCGATGGCCATCGGGCTCGCCAAACATCGCGCAATAGGTCTGGTTGGTATAAATGTAGCGTCCCTTGCGATCTTTTATGAATGCCAGGGCCGGGAGATGCCTCATAAAGGAATCAAACAGATCACGGCTTTCTTTCAGCGCCTCTTCCGCCTGTTTGCGCTCGGTGATGTCCCTTCCGACCCCGATGATTTCGGTCACCTGCCCGGCTGCATTCAACAAGGCTGTATCGGCCCAGGACAGCCAGCGCCAGCCGTCCTTGGTCCGCGCCCGCTGTTCCAAAAAGGCCGTATACGGCGGATGGTAAAGGGCCTCCATGGCCTTGGCGGTGCTGGCCCGGTCGTCCTCGTGCACCAGGGGCATGAAAACCTGGCCGAGGAGTTCCTCCTCTGTCTTGCCGAACGCGCGGCAGTAGGACGGACTCACAAAGAGAAAACAACCCTCGGTATCCACCTTGACCACCAGGTCGGTCTGGTTTTCCACCAGCATGCGGTAGGTCGCCTCTCTCGCCTGCAGTCGGCGATAAGTGCGCACGCCGGCCAGTCCGAGGGCAATCTGGGAGGCAAGGCCCGAAATCAGGTTGATGTCACTGAAAGCGGTCCGTCCCCTGCCCATGTCATTGAACATCAACAGGATACCGAATGTCTGGGCCTCGTTTTTCAGGGGAACGGCCACCAACGACCGAATGCCCAATTGGCTCAAGCGCTCGACGCTATCCGGGAACTGCCGCGCAATCTCTTCCGGCTGGTCGGCCACGACCACCGCCCCCTGGCGGTAAACAGCTTCAAAGATGCCCCACAAAACGGCTCCGGGCCGCCCCAAAAGGATTTCCCGAAAAGATTCCAGCTGCGCGGACTTCAATCCATAGCCGTCTCCTTTAAGGCGGTCCGGCTGACCTTCCATTGCCACCCATAGCATCCCGCCTTTGTATTCAAGCCGTTTTTCGAGAATCGACATGACGGTCTGGATGAAAATTTCCGGGGGATGCAGGGCCGAGGCGGCCTGGCCGATCTCCTGAATCAGAAAAGCACTGCTGTAGCGATGCTTGATCTCGTGAAGATCCTGATCCGCTATCTCAGCGCGATGCGTGATGGAGCGCTTGAGCTCCTGGTTTTCCAGGGCGACGGCAATCGTCCAGCCAAACCCCAGCACCCCGGCCCAGCCGACGAGCTGGATCAACCAATGATGGGGAGACAAGACGCCCATGGTGACCGTAAGGCAAAGAAACGCCCCCATCGACCCGAAACGCAGCCACCGTTTCCAGTGACTGGACGGCAACCACTGCCAGGAGATATGGTATTCGCAGCTTTCGCCTCCGCGGTGCATGCACGTGGGGTGTTCGACCCGGGCCAACTGCCCGGTGAACACCTGCGCAAGGGCCTCGAACATGCCGGACCGGTTGGCGCACTGAAACGGCTGCTCCTGAACGCCCGCCTTCGTGGTAACTGTCAAGGCAATACTTTTAGCGGAAAGGGGGCGTGTTGCAATATCGGTGGCCCGGGTCCATTCGGCGGCAATTTTGGCCACCGCACGATAAGCCATCATGGGCGTCATGAAACCCAGGGCATAGCGTTTCAACATGCCGGACGTCCGGGAAACCTGGGTAAAACGGCCTGCGTCGCGGGCAATCTCAGGCGCGTTGACCGCCTGGTTCATCGCCGCATGAAACTGATTGATCTGATCCTGTGTCAGCCAGTGACCGGGGTCTTCTACCTCGGCACGCCCGATACCACTGGCCGCCAGCAGGTGGTCCAACGAAATATCCGGATGCATCTTTTCAAGATATTCCAGATAATTCTTGATCAATCGACTGTTGTAGAGGGGGGACGCGTCGGTCATCCAGCCTTGCTCGATATCGGTTAAAAATGATTTAAGCTGTAGATTTTTTTAGAGAAATTGTCAATCGTTTTAAAACGACGCGCCATATCAGGATGACCGTTCAGCGTGTTCGACATACAAATAGGGCACACGCTCAGGCCAGGGTGTCCAACAGGGTCCCGATCATTTCATCGCGGGTTTGGATGGTTTTCAAATTGGCTTTGTAGCCGATTTCGGTCGGAATCATGCCGCTCATTTCATCGGCCAGATCGACATTCGACAATTCCGTTTCCACACCGGGGGCCTCCGGCGCCAGCGGATCCTGCGGGGCCGGCGACAGGTCTTTGCGCAGATGGACCCGCACGTCACCGGCCTCACCTTCCGCTAAAACGACCTGATCACGCTTGTAGCCATTCGTGTTGACATTGGCAATATTATTGGCGCTGCTCGCCATTTTGCGCTCGTGCGCCTGGAGGGAGGACAGGGTGCTGCTGAGACCGGTCACCATCGGGCGACCTCCTTTCGTTCGTATCCATCCGTGAAATGGCCCCTATGCGAATGTCCCGGACGATGATGCTGCAACCATGACGATGGACGCTAACCCCGCACCCCCAGGAAAGAGGGAACCATTAGCTCTGTTATCGGTCCATGGGGGAATTCCTTTAGCCTTTTTTCAATCCGTCGAGGGGTTTTGGCAGAAATCGCCGGGACCGGCCATCACTGCGCATAGAGTGTCGCGCGTCTCAAGTTTTTGGGGATAGGGGCGATAAGGCTATTGGTACCCTTTTTCTGTGGGACAGCGCCGGTTGACCCATGGTTGTCAGCGGCGCGAATGCCCTTTGATCGACCTGCAAGCCTTGAACGGACGGCACCATGCTCATATCAACACCATCCTACGATCATAAGCGGCCGGAAAAGCCATCAGACGAGACCCCGCCGCACCGACACGACATCACCTATCGCACTATCTTCGAAAATACGGGAACCGCTACGGTCATCGTCGAAGAAGACATGACCATTATCAAAGCAAATGCCAAATTCGAAGAACTGACGGGCTACCCGTGCCGGGAAATCGAGGGAGTTAAACGCTGGCCGGAATTCGTCCATCCGGACTATGTAGAAATGATGAAAGGGTTCCATATTGCCCGACGCACCGGACAATCACACCCGCCGACCGAGTACGAGTGCCGGGTCGTCACCCGGGAGGGCACGATCCGTGATATCCAGATGAAAGTCGGTATGATCCACGGCACCCAACAGAGCATCCTGTCCTTCATGGATATCACGTCCCGCAAAGAAGCTGAGCGGGCCCTGGTCGAAACCAACCGCGAAATCCGGCAGATGATCGACATATTGGAGGGGGATGTCTACACCAGCACGGCGGACTACAAGATCGAATTCATGAACCAAGGCCTGATAAAACGAATTGGTCGTGAGGCGCTCGGCGAACCTTGCTACAAGGTCCTCCACGACCTCGACCGCCCCTGCGCGTTCTGTCGAAACGCCCAAGTATTCAAGGGCGAAAGCGTACGCTGGGAGATACGAAGCCCGAAAGACGAGCGCTGGTACTTCGCCCTCGAAAACCCCATTTTTCGGGACGGGCAGGTGGTCCGCAAACAATCGGTCATTATCGACATCACCGAACGGAAAATGGCCGAGGAGACCCTCCAGAAAGAGCACGCCATCCTGAAACAGTCGCTGCAGAACCGTCAGCGCTTCGGGCAGATCATTGGGCAATGTTCCCGGATGCAGGATGTCTACCAGCATATTCTGCAAGCCGCCGCCACCGATTCCCCGGTGATCGTCTATGGCGAATCAGGCACCGGGAAAGAACTCGTGGCCCGCGCCATCCATGAAATGAGCGACCGCAGCAGCAACCCCTTTATCACGGTCAACTGTGGCGCCATCCCTGCCAATCTGCTGGAAAGCGAGTTTTTCGGCCATGTCCCGGGCGCTTTTACGGGGGCCGAGCGCATCAAGAAAGGCCATCTGGAAGTCGCCCACCGGGGCACGCTCTTCATGGACGAAATCGGTGAAATCGAAAAATCGCTCCAGCCCAAGCTGTTGCGGGCCATTGAAGGCGGCGGGTATACACCGGTTGGCGCGGAGACCCTCAAACGGCCCGACGTGCGCATCATTGCGGCCACCAACCGTGATCTGCAGCAAATGGTTTCCGAGGGACGCATGCGATCCGATTTTTTTTACCGGATCCATGTCATCCCGATCTACCTGCCGCCTTTGCGGGAGCGTTCCGGCGATCTGCCGCTACTGATCGATCATTTCATGGGGCAGATCGATCCCCAAAAAAAACGCCCCATCAGTGCCGGCATCATGGACCAGTTGATGCAACACCACTGGCCCGGCAATGTGCGTGAACTGCAGAATGCCTTGAGACAATATGTAGCGCTGGGCCAGCTGGATTTGGCCACGGCAGGGCATCCCCGCAACACAGGGAGCCCCTCAAGCGTCGATGCCCCGCTTAGCGCGCCGGACGGCGATCTGCAGGACATGGTCAGAGTATACGAGAAAAAGGTCATCTCCCTGGCCCTGCAACGCCACCAATGGCACCGCTCCAAAGCAGCGGAAAGCCTGGGAATCAACCGCCGGACGCTTTTCAAAAAAATGAAGCAGCACGCGCTCGACTGACCCCGCTTCGGGAACGATCGTTCCCAATAACTTCATCCTCAATTATTACTATATGTTATCGATCCCCTTCCCTGGTTTGAGAGCGTTTGACCCCAATCGTGCAGTACAGGGTTTATCGGAGGCTGGCCCCCATTTTAAATAGCAATTTCTAATAGTTATGAACTTTTTAGCCATTCCGGACGATTTGGCACTGTCATTGCTCTATTCTGAGCCGGAATTGATGACGCACAACATTATTAAAGGAACCGACATGAATATCCTGATTGCCGAAGATGAATTCGCCACGGCCGATGCCATCCAGCGCCTGGTTGACCATATGGGACACGCAACGCGCTGGGCCTGCTCGGGTCCGGAGGCGCTTATCAGTCTCGAGAAGACGCCCTGCGAGCTGATGATCCTGAGCGCGCAGTTGCGTGATGCCGACATCACCTATCTGCTGCCATCCCTGCGGCGACACCATCCGGATCTGCCGGTGGTGGCCCTGACCTCCCGCAACAGTCTGTCCCTGGAGCAGCAGATCCGAAAATGGGGGGTCATTTATTACCTGATCAAACCGCTGAATACCGAAGAACTGGGATCCATCGTTTCCCACGTTTCCAATAAACAGGCATAGGACAAAAAAGGAGAACCCCATGAAAAAGAGAACATTAGGTTTTAAACTGGTTGCCGGCGGCATTGCCGCCGTACTGATCCCCCTGCTCGTGGTCGGGCTGTTTGCCGTCAACAAGGCCGCCACCTCCCTGGCGGACGCCTCCAAAAGCCAGGCCTTGAACATCGCCACCGACCTGGCCGAAGCCGTCAATCTCGTGCTGGCCGAACAACTTCAAAAAGTCACGGGCCTGGCAGCGATTCATGCCTTTCGGGATGCCGCTGCCACCGGTGCCTTGACGGCCAGCGAGGAAGACGCAATAAATCGCCAAATCCATGATTTGATCAAGGGATTCGGTGAAAATTACGCCGGCCTTTTTCTGGCCGGCCGCGACGGTATCATTTTTTGCGGCACGAAATACAACGGAGCCGCAGACTACAAAGGCATTGACATAAACGACCGGGGCTATTTCAAAGCCGTCATGTCCACCGGGAAACCCGTGTTGAGCGATGCCCTGCGATCCAAAAGCACGAAAGAACCCACGGTATACGCTGCCGCCCCCCTTAAATCCTCCGATGGACAGACCATCGGCATGGCAGTCCTGGCGTTAAAAATCGATTTCCTGATCGATACCGTCTCCCAGAAAAAAATCGGAACCACCGGTTATGCCTATATGGCTAACAGCAACGGCATCATTGTGGCCCACCCCAAACCGGAGTTTGTTCTGGAACTGGACCTCAAAACCCTCCAAGGCATGGAAGACATCACCCGCCACATGATGAAAGGGGATGCCGGGGTGGACAACTACACCTTCAAGGGCACTGATAAAATTGCGGGCTTTGCCCCCGTCGCGCTGGCCGGCTGGAGCGTTGCCGCCACCCAGGACAGTGCGGAATTCATGGCTGCTTCCCGCTCGATTCGCAATGTCATCATGGGCGTGGGCCTGGCCTTTTTAACCGTCACCATTCTGGGCGTGCTGTGGTTTGCCCGCTCCATCACGCTCCCCATCAACCGGGTCGTCGGCCTGATGAACGCCGGGGCGGATGAAGTGGCATCGGCTTCGGGCCAGGTATCGGCGGCCAGCCAATCCCTGGCGGAAGGTTCCTCTGAACAGGCGGCAGCCATCGAGGAAACCTCGTCTTCCCTGGAAGAAATGGCCTCCATGACCCGCCAGAACGCGGACAACGCCAGTCAGGCCGACAAACTGATGAAGGATGCCAACCAGGTTATCGACGAAGCCAACCAGTCCATGAACCAGATGACCACCTCAATGGTAAAAATCACCCAGACCAGCGAGGAAACCCAGAAAATCGTCAAAACCATCGATGAAATCGCCTTCCAGACCAACCTGCTGGCCTTGAACGCGGCGGTTGAAGCCGCCCGCGCCGGCGAGGCCGGGGCCGGCTTTGCCGTCGTGGCGGATGAAGTCCGCAACCTCGCGATCCGCGCCGCCGAGGCCGCCAAGAACACATCGGCGCTGATCGACGACTCGGTCAAGCGCATCAAGGAAGGCTCCGAACTGGTGGAGACGACCAACAGCGCCTTCGACAGGGTCGCCCAAAGCTCCGCCAAGGTGGCCGATCTCGTGGCGGAAATCAGCGCCGCCTCGAGTGAACAGGCCCAGGGCATCGAGCAGGTCAATACCGCCGTTTCCGAAATGGATCAGGTGGTCCAGCAAAACGCGGCCAATGCGGAGGAATCCGCCTCGGCCTCGGAAGAAATGAATGCCCAGGCCGAGCAGATGAAAGCCGTGGTTACGGAACTGGTGGCCATTATCGGTGGTGCGGAACAGCGGGATCAGGCCCAGGCCGCCCCGCGGGTTCGCAAAGCGGCTGCCGGAAAAATGAAACCGGCACGGGTCCCGGCCCGTCGGACATCGGCCGCTGCCAGCGCTTCGGCGGCAAGCAGCGCCCAGGCGATTATTCCGTTCGAAGATGACCAGTTTTCCGATTTTTAATGGCATTCAGGAGAAAGGAAACAGCATGAAAACCGACCTGACCGGTAAGTACCTTACCTTTCGCCTGGCGGAAGAGGATTATGGCATCCCCCTGCACCAGGTGAAGGAAATCATCGGCATGATGCCCGTCACCGCTGTGCCCCAGACCCCGGTGCATGTGAAGGGGGTCATCAACCTGCGGGGGCAGGTCATCCCGGTGAGCGATCTGCGCCTGCGCTTCGGGATGGACGCCATCGCCTACAACGACCGCACCTGCATCATCGTGGTGGACATCCGGGGTGCCGATAGCACCACCCGCATGGGCGTCATCGTGGACGCCGTGTCCGAGGTGCTCAATGTCCGGAAGGAAGAGATCGAAGCGGCCCCGTCCTTTGGCGCCCTTGCCCGCACGGAGTACATCCTGGGCATGGCCAATATGGACGAAAGCGTTAAGATTCTTCTGGACATCGACCGGGTTTTCGACCCGGAAGACATCGCGGTGCTGGAGAAAGCCGCCTGACCAGGGCCTCCCCGCCTTGAAATTACTGCGGTAACCAACAAAGGGCCGTTCGGTTATCCGAACGGCTCTTGCTTATTCGGCGATGGGTCCCCTTGAAAATGAAGCGGCCGGACCGGCCGCCGGGTCAACGCGTTCAGTTGGTGTCTTTGACAAGGCTGCTGAAAGGCGCAATGCCGTCGAAAAGGCTGGCGGCGTCTTTGGCCGGCCGGGCACCCGCCGGGGTGCGGCACTGGGGACACGGGAGCGGCGGGACCGCCTCCCCCCTCAGGGCAACGCGGGTAAAGCGGTGGCCGCAGTGTTGACAGGTATATTCGATGGTGGGCATGATAGCGCTATAATCGAAACCCGGCCCGCACGTCAACGGTCACTGCCAAAACCAACTCGCACGATCGGAAACCGCCCATGGCCAGCCCTTACGGCATCAAGACCCTGATCCGCCGCACCTTTGCCCAGCGCTTTGTCCTGGCGCGCCTGTCCCACCGCCCCCTCGTCGGCCGTCTGATCGATCACCTGCTTTTCGAAGGCGACGATATCATGTACCTCCCGCGGGACAATGCCATTCCCGTCAACCACCGCCTCCCTGCCCGTGAGGATCTGGCGGTCCCTTCCCAGGTGCTGGAGTATTTCATCCAACGGGCCCGCTATCACTGGGTGATGGATTTCTGCATCTGCCGGGACGCCTCCCATTGCAAGAGCTACCCAGTGGACCTCGGCTGCCTGTTCATGGGGGAGGCCGCCCGTGATATCAACCCCAAATTCGGAAGACGGGTCACACCGGAAGACGCCATCGCCCATACCCGCCGCTGTCGCGAGCAGGGCTTGGTGCACCTGATCGGCCGCAACAAGCTGGACAGCGTCTGGCTCAATGCCGGACCGGCCCACAAGCTGCTGACCGTCTGCAACTGCTGCCCCTGCTGCTGCCTGTGGAAAATTCTGCCGGAAATCTCGCCCGTGATCAGCGGCAAATTGACACGCATGCCGGGCATATCGGTGCACGTTACCGAAGCCTGTGTGGGGTGTGGCACCTGTGCACGGGATGTCTGCTTTGTCGAAGCGATTCATATGGAGGATGGGCGAGCCCGGATCGGCCCGGAATGCCGGGGCTGCGGGCGGTGTGTGACGGTATGCCCGTCACAAGCCATCGAACTGCGAATCGAGGATGACGCCTTCATCGAAACGACGATTCGCCGTATTGCCGATGCCGTCGAGGTTGCCTGACACGCTTGTTTTCCAGCGGTGTTCTCGTCAGGCGTATGCCTTGCTGCCGATCTGTCGCATCAGCGCGCTCAGGGAAAGCCCGCAGCTGGGCAGCTTGTCAACGGCGTCCCTAAAATCTTCCCGGGTGGGAACCGGCTGTGCCAGCCAGTCGAAGAGGAAGGTTTCGGCCTGGGCCCGGGGTACGTTGTCTGCGGCAATAAAGCCTTCGGAAGGCATGCCGGTCCGTGAGTCGACCACCAGGCTGGTCAAGGGCGGCAGCCCCTTTAAGATACAATGGGACTGGATCGGCTCCAACAAGCGTCCTAAATCGGATTCGGGAACGCCGATCAGCCGGGCCAAAAGGTCATAGGTCAAAATCCGGCGATGGCCGGCCGACATGACCAGCAGGGGCCAGATGCAGACCGTCTGATCGAATCGTGACATAACCACCCTCCTTGCTGTTTGGAATGAAACCAAGATTACCGCAGTTTAGAGTGGCAGATATCAAAGCGCCATGCAAGACGATTCCTGCGCACGGCCACCCCGATCGCCTGTCGAGACGACTTTATCACCTGCGGCCCTTCCCCAGCCATCGCCTCAAACGATCAAAGGCCAGCAGAGGCCTGCGCGTCGCAATGAACCACCCCAGCTTGTAGAATTTCCGCTTGACCTGCCGGATCTCCGAGGCGATGGCATCCGTGGAACTGCAGAAGGTGGTCAGACAGACTTCCGCCCGGGCGGTATCAGGGAAGATGCAGGGCCCCACCCCGTTTTCAAGAAAGATGCAATCGGCGGCATAGAACGGAATCTCTTTTTCCAGACAGGCCACCATCCGTTCGCGGTATGCTTCTGCCACCGTCAGGATGTAAACCAGATCCCACACCCCGATGATGGCCTCCAGCTGGATGTTGCGGCAGCAAAGCCCCTGGCAGGCCGCGATGCAGCGGTCCATGTTGTGTTCGGCCTGTTTCAGAAGATCAGCTTCCGCCGCCTGAATCTCGTCGCAGATCCTGCAAAGCGTCAGGCGATCGGCAGGGCGCAGCCCTGCGATGATCCGTTCCGCTTCCTCGAAGTCGGCTTTGATACCCACAGGCACTTTCCTCAGCTCCGACGCCATGGCAGGCGGCGCCCGGTTGTCCGCCTCCTTTTTCCCGACAAGGAGATAAGACGACACTATCACAAGGCCGCCTCCAAATCGCAAGCAGGGATTTCAATGCCTCGGCTCGCCATACGCCGGCCCCTTCCTGCCGGAACCATAAAAAAAAGGCCGATCCCGCTGGAATCGGCCTTTCAAATGGCTTTTTTGGGGTAGAAATGATCGGAATGTAGCCCTCATCGGATCGCTACGACGCATGCCGGTCAAGGACTTAGCGATGCGGTTCTCCTAATCGTTCGGCGCACCTTCGGTCTGGACGACGTCGCCTCCGCCGATGACCTCAAACCGCGTAACCGAAATAAAATTGCCGGCTGACCGTTCAAGAACAGTGCCTGTGATTGCCACCTTCTGCCCCACCATCGCTGAAAAGTCCTTATTCTCCACCAGCTGGTAAGTTGCGGCACCGTCACTGGCCGTCAGTAAATGCCCCTTTTCGGTCTTTTCCAGCGTTCCGGTGATCGTTTGCTCTCCCCCCCCGGCGCAGCCGATGAGCGCCACAACCCCTGCCATCAGCAACAGCACGATCAGTGTTCTTATGGTGTTGGTTTTCATTTAGGGTCCTCCTTCTCGGGTTTCACTTTTTTGGGATGTTCTCGTCTGAAATGCCGATAATAGCGATTTCAGCCTTTTGTTTGGCATTTCGGGCATTTGACGTCTCCATCTTCCTACTCATCCTTTTTTCACCCTTGATAGTGAGGCGCCATCCCGTCAGACGGACGTCGATGTTTTCAGCCTCACAACCCGGCAGGTCCGCCTTGCGTATTCCCCTGCAAGGCGGCTGCCCATCTTGAACAGGAAGCAATCCAAGTGCCAATTATTGTAATGATAGAAAAATAAAAGCGCATTGCCGACACTACCCCCCCGATCAGGATCTGGTTGTCGGTCCACGGTGCAGCCGTCGCCCGAGACCCGCCGGGGAACGCTCAACGCGATGCATCGAAAAAGATCTTCTTTCAAGATGGTTCTACTTTCCCATTCCCGGATGCGGACAAGCCGCTGCGATGGCCAACAAAGACGACGAAAAGACATCCCGCGTCCTATTTCAGAAAAAAACGGACATGAAACTTCGGGTAAAGGAAGGTTTCGGCGCTGCCCATAGGAAAAAGTGAAGGTCTTTGTCTGCCGGAAAACACCATGCCCTCCCAAAAAAACCTGAACGGTTTGAGCCAACAGCGCAGTCCACTAATCATTCGGAAGGTTCCACCGGCGATGCCGACAAAATCGTCAATGCCTGGCACACTAATTGATAGGTGTGGAGGATATACACCCGCTTGATGAAAAGGAATCATCCAGGAAGAAAGTGGCGCATGGTCGATCCCGAAACCAAAACGATCCGTGGCATCGTGATTCCTACGGATTGGTATGACAATGGCCACCCTCGTTCGGTGGCCATCGCGACCTATCGGGAACAGAAATACCTGGTGGCCGAGAGCCCTAAATGCCGCCAGCTATTGTCCCTGCTCAATGAACGCGTCGTCGTGTCTGGGAAGGTCCACCAGGAGGAGCAGAACATGGTGATCGATGTCGGGGATTTTTATCGGGACATCGCGTGACATGAAATTACGCCCCCGAAGGCAGATAACATTCCAACCGGGGCATTTTAGGCGGAGGAGCCGACGCCTCTTTGACAAGATTGGAACCGTCCATGAAAATTTACATCGGCATCTGGGTCGATCGGCGCAAAGCGATCGTCGCCATTCTCAATCAACCGGACCGCTTCGACGAAACAGAACGCAAAATCAAGATCACGGAGATCGCTTCCGGTGTTGAAAAGCGGGTACGCACAGCCGGCGGCTCGCGAACGGGAAACTCTCCCTGGGGTCCGCAGCAGGTTGTCTCTGAAAGCAAGGCCGAAGCACGCCACCAGGCCCAGCTGAAAGAATTTTACCAACGTCTGGTCAAGGTCGTTTCGGCAGCGCACCGCATCCTTATCATGGGACCGGGGGAAGCCAAAAATGGCTTGATGAAAATGATCGAGACAGACCCGAAATTGGCCACCCGCGTGGCAGGGGTCGAAACCAGTGACAAACTGACCCCCAAACAGCTTGTCGCCCGGGTCGGCGATTTCTTCCAGCTGTAATCCGAAAGAGATGCTGCGCACGGCCAATGCCGTGCAACACCAACACGAGAAGCACCGGAGCCCCCTCGGTGGCCGTAGCTGCATCGCCACCCGGAAATCCGACACGCCATATGATAGCAGGAGGACGATCGATGGGAAAAACCGCTCAAGTCAAATCGAGCAAGCGCCGCGTAAGCTTTTCACTGGATGCCCCCCACGCAAAGCAGGTCTTCCTGGCGGGGGATTTCAACACCTGGGATCCCGACAAACATCCCATGAAGAAAAATGCGGACGGCCTATGGGAAAAAACGGTCATCCTGGCCCCGGGAACTTATGAATATAAATTTATCCAGGATGGCCAGTGGATCGTGGACCCCGGCAACGACCGACAATGCCCCAACCGCTTCGGAACCCGTAACTGCGTGATCGTCGTATCGTCCTGACGGCGAAAGCTCCGATCCGCTTCACGGCTGATGGAACAACCTGGCTTTTTACGCCGGGAAGCCTTGGGGACAACCCTTCAGACGAACGGAGACATCCCGATGGACTCTGGGACCAGGTTTTCAGGCTCTGAAACACGTGGAGGACCTGACTGCCAAACGTTTCGGCGATTCTGCAGCCCTCCTTGCTGCTGTCGGTGCATTCCGGAGCGGCCTGGATAGCGTGTCGTGCAGCCCCAAACGCGTCCTGGTGGATAGATTGTCCGTCGCTCAGGCCGTCCCTCGGGCCTATCCATGGGACAAATAAGCCGCAGGCCGCTGAACAACTGAAACGATGGGAGCAATCCATGACGCCCAACAGCCAAACGCTTTTCCCCCATCTTCCCGAACGCTTGTCGGGGCTGGGCACTCTGGCGGAAAACCTCTGGTGGAGCTGGCGCCCCCGGGCCCGCATGCTCTTCAAAATGCTGGATCGCCAGGCCTGGAAGGACAGCGGCCACAACCCGGATAAAATGCTCCGGGACCTGCCGGTCGAGGTTCTGGCCGCCGCCACTCACAACGACGAATACCTCTGGCATTACGATGTCGTCATGACGCTTTTCCAGACCTACCTGACGCGGCGGGACACCTCCCTGATCGGCGGCCCCCTGGCGTCAGGAACCGTGGCGGCGGCCTATTTTTCAGCAGAATGGGGCCTGCACCGTTCCCTGCCGTTCTATGCCGGTGGATTGGGCTTCCTGGCCGGCGATTTCCTCAAGGAATGCAGCGATCTCAATATTCCGGTTGCCGCCGTGGGGTTCATGTACCCGGAAGGCTACCTGTTTCAGAGGATGCGCGAAGACGGCTGGCAGGAAAATGTCGAAGACCCCGTTGAAAGGGAAGCAGCGCCGATTTCCCGGGTGATGACCCCGGAGGGCCGGCAGTTTGTTTTTGAGATCCCCCTGATGCGTCCGTCCATCTTTGTGGCGGTCTGGAAAATCGCCGTGGGGGTCAACACCCTCTACCTGATGGATACGGACATCGAACAAAACGATCCCTGGAACCGAAAGATCACCGCCCGGCTCTATTCCGGCCATCTGGAGCAGCGCCTGCGACAAGAAATCGTTCTGGGGATCGGCGGTGCGGAAATGCTCCAGCAACTGGGCATCCGCTACCGGCTCATCCATCTCAACGAAGGACATGCCGCCTTTGCCCTGCTGGAACGCATTCGGGATGGATTGCAGGAGGGCCTGTCCTTTGAGGCAGCCCGGGAAGCCGTCCGGAAAACCACGGTATTTACAACCCACACACCGGTTCCGGCCGGCCATGACGTGTTTCCCTATGATCTGATGGAAAAATATTTTCACCCCTATTGGGCCGATCTGGGCTTAGACCGCGACAGATTTTTCAAACTGGGCGGTCACCCCCGGAAAGCCCCGGACGGCTTCAACATGACCGTCCTGGCGTTGAATCTCTCCGACCATAACAACGCCGTGAGCCAACGTCATGGTGAAGTATCACGGGAAATGTGGCGGGACCTGTGGCCGGGAAAAGCCCTCGGGGAGATCCCTATCGGATCCATCACCAACGGGGTCCACGTCCGCACCTGGCTGGAACCGAAGATGAAACTCCTCTTCGACCGCTACCTTGGCTCCGGCTGGATCGACGATCACGACAACCCCGCCATCTGGCAGCTGGTGGAAAAAATACCCGACCAGGAACTGTGGCAGACCCACTATTGGCTGAAAATCAAATTGATTGATGCCATACGCGAGCGCTGCCGGCGACGGTGGGTGGAAAATCGCACCAGCCCGTCAATTCTGCTTTCCGGGGGCGCCATGCTCGACCCTTCCGTTTTGACGATCGGCTTTGCCCGCCGCTTCGCCACTTACAAACGGGCCGACTTGATCCTGCACGACCTGTCACGCCTGAAACGCATGCTCAACGACCGCTGGCGGCCGATTCAAATCATCTTCGCCGGCAAAGCCCACCCGTCCGACGATCCGGGCAAACGCATCCTGCAAAAAGTTTTCAATATTTGCCGCGACCCTGAAATCGGCGGCCGGATCGCCTTCGTGGAAGATTACGGGGAGCAAATTGCCCAATATCTGGTCCATGGCGTGGACATATGGTTGAACAACCCGCTGCCCCCTATGGAAGCCAGCGGCACCAGCGGCATGAAAGCGGCCCTGAACGGCGTGCCCCAGCTGAGCATCTTGGACGGCTGGTGGATCGAGGGCTACAACGGTAAAAACGGCTGGGCCATCAGCGCCGCCAACCCGAACGGTGAAAATCGCGATGCTCAGGATGCCGACGCCCTCTATCAGATTCTGGAAACGGAGGCCATTCCCCTTTACTACCGGATGTCGGATGACGGCATTCCCCACGAGTGGGTAAGGGTCATGAAAGAAACCATCCGCAGCAATGCCGTCCGCTTCTCCGCCCGAAGGATGGTGAAAGAATATCTCCGGAACTATTACACCAAGATACTGGCCAGCCTATAAATACCGTCGGAAGTGGCATTTTCCTTACAGGGATTACCCCGCAGCGCTGATCGGACATAACGGTTCCGATCTGACGGACGGATTTACAGGCTCCCCGATTGAATCGACAATAACACCCAATCTCCATCAAATTGGCATGTGATTTGATTCAACCAACGGCAGTTTCAGACGCAACCGGCCGCTGCCATTCGGGCCTTTTTCCGGTTTCGTCTCTATTTCAAGAACGGCCGGCATGCCGGCAGGAGCAGCGTGAGGCGCACTCCAGGAAATGACCGGCCAGCTGCAACCCAACCCAAAAGGAGGTTCCCAAATGAAAAAAATGGCACTCATCAGTATGTTGGCCGTCATCACGCTCGTATTTTTCGTCGGTGTCGGTCTGGCCGCCGACCAGGTCTCTATCACGGGCACCGTGGATGAAGACAATCAACTCGTCGGCGAGGACGGCAATACCTATAAAATCGCCGAGACCGAAAACGGCATGACGGTGATGAACATGGTCGGGGAGAAGGTCGAGGTCCGTGGCACGGTGATCGAGCAAGCTGAAGGTCCCAGGGAAATCATGGTGGAGTCCTTCAAGATCATCAAACCATAAGCCCGATCACCACCGCCTGTAGACCGAGCCCTCGGGCGGCACTTGATTCACCGCGCAGGCCGGGCAAGAAATTGTCCGGCCTAATGTCGTTTGTCGAAGGAGGGGGAGATAAAATGAGTAAGCCGCACGAACGCGGTATACCGCAATTGTGAGTTACGGAGGATGCCCAATGCCGATATCCATCCCCTTAAAGTGGAATGTATCCGTATCTGGCGGATTGGCCATTATACGACAACATCAATAAAAGGGCAGCATACGCTGGACACCCACCCGGAAACCGCGGGTACCCTCCGCGGAGCAGCCTTCAAGGCACCAGCACACTTTGGCGGTAATCATGTTAAACTGGCCTGCTTCCTGGGGCCAGTGAGATGTATCATGCGGTGATTTCTGACAAACCCTCAACAAGATAACCCCAACTCTTTTCATCGGTTCCGGCAAAAAGAAACCGACGCCCCCCTCGCTGCAGTCAATCAATTCGCCCTTTGTGCACCAATCCGAGCAAGCGTGTCCCCTGACTTCCACGCCGGCATGCCGGGTAAAACGTTTGGTCGACCGTTTCTCCGTGTGCGCGCTCATGGAACAGTCCCCCTGATGATACCCTGCGACCCCATGTCGCTGACCTGATGCCTGTACCAGGCAACATAAACATATTATGGACACGCCCGGCACGCTTCCCAGCCGTGCGTTTAGGCGGCTGTTCCATCACTGCGGATGCTCAGTACCGGGATCGGGCTGCGCCGAAACATCTTTTGGGCACAAGATCCGATGATGGTGTCCACCAGATTGCTGCGGCCTTTGGTGGCCATAATGAGCAAATCCGGCTTCTTATCTTCGATGACCTTGAGGAGTTCCTGGTAAGGGACCCCGATGCGGAGGACGGATTTTACTTTAACACCCTCACCACCGGCATCTTTGATCATTTGTTGGAATCGATCTTCCCGGTCCTGCCGCATTTCCTCCAGATAAGTCTCGAAGGGAAAGTTCGGGGCTTCTTTGGCCACTTTTTTCATCATGTCGACGTCCCGTTGATTGATGACATTCACCAAAAGCAAGTCTGCCCCCACATCTTCAGCCAAATGCTTCGCATATCGGACAGCGGGCAGTGAAAATTCGGAGAAGTCAACAGCCACCATAATCTTGTTAATCGTTTTCATCAAAATCTCCTTTTTTGCGTACTATGGATTGAAGTTTCCGTGAGGTTAAGCTGTTCATAATATCGATCACCGCATCGATGGCTTCGCTCAAGTCATCCAGGGTTTTCCGCACCATGGGTAGCCTCGCTTTGCGATAAACCGGGGGGTGCTTTTTTTCACCTCCGCGGTAGTGCGTGGTTCGTATTTCGTCAATCGTATCAGCAAGGCTCATGCCAATCTTCACCCTGAGGTTGGTTTTTATTTTTTTGCTCACCGATGAAAAGAATTTGGAGCATCAATTGGCGGCAATTCAGGCGGCTGGACCGATTTCCATCTCCCCGTCCTCGGTAATAAGGTGGTCCACCATGGTCAGATCCACGATGTCGTGGGAGAACGTAGTCATATGAAAGGTGAAGTCCTCTTCGACGGTGTCACGGGCCGCCGCATGAATATGTTGATCCGGAAGGGCGCCGGGGGTCAATTTGATGGATTCGATGAAGAGGTGGACCGGCACGCCGTGGGCGTGGCACAGGCTGACCACATTGGCGGTTCCGATGCCGGTCACGGCTTTGTTGTCTGTGGTCACAGACACGGCGCCGATAAAAAGTTTGCTCAGAGACCCCAGGTAATGACTCAAATTGTATTCGGGAATCAGCACGTGTGGGATGTGATGTTGCTCTAAAGCCCGCACCAGTTCACGGGTGCGGGGAAAGTTCTGCTTCAGCACGAGGACGCTGAAAGAACGCGCCAATTCGGTGTGGGCGCGAATGAGCGCCTCCCGGATATAGGCGGTGGAGCCGTGGACGGCGATGAAATCCCCCGGTTCAATGCATGCCATGCAGTGTTCCGTCAATCGGGCTGTGTCCGCTTCGAAGCGCTCCAACGCGCGGGTCAGAATGTCCACGGTCTTTTTTTTGGCCAGGTCTATGGGGCCGGTCAAGTAAGGCTTGATTTCCGCCTCGAAGGCGTCGATCAGGTGCACCAACGGCGCCACGATGGGTTCGGTCCGGCGCAGGGCCGCATTCAATGCTTCCACCAGCGCGCCGTAACGTTCCGACGCGCATTCGATCCGGGAGACGGCGTGGATATAGGAACGGAGCACCTCGATGGTCGTCCGGGAGGCCCCGATGGTCTGCAAATATTCCCGAATCAGGTCGTGGAGGGCCTGGTCGCTGCCGTTATTCGTCGAACCGCCTGTTTGGTTCATCCCAGCACCCATAGATACCCCACTAGAACGAAGGAGCAGATCACGAGGGACAAGAGCGCCCCGGGAGCACTGCGGCGCGTGTACTCCCAGAAGGAGATGTCTTCGCCGTATTTTTTCATGATCCCCGCAGCGACGATGTTGGCCGAGGCGCCGATCAGCGTGAGGTTGCCCCCCATACAAGCCCCCAGGGAGAGGGCCCACCACAGCAGGTCGTGGGGGACAGGCTGGTCGGCCAGCATCATTTTGACGATGGGAATCATGGTAATGGTAAAGGGGATGTTGTCGATCACCCCCGAGGCAAGGCCGGAGACCCACAACACCAGCAGCACCATGACGTAGGGGTTGCTGCCGGCCGAAAGAAATACGGTGCGGGCCAGCCATTCGATCACGCCTTTTTCTTCCAGCGTGCCCACCAGGACGAAGAGCCCGGCGAAAAACAGCAGGGTGCTCCACTCGATTTCCAACAGAATGGTCTCGATTTCCATGCGGTTGATGACGAAAAGCACCAGGGCCCCCGTGAGGGCCGCCACCCCCGGCGACAAGCGGGTGATGGACTGGGTCACGAACAGCAGCAAAACCACAATGAGACAGACGAGGCTCTTGATCAGAAAGCGGCGGTCGATGGGAACGGCCTTGAAATCGTGAACGGTCTTGCCCAAGAGCAGATCCACCGTGAACAGGCGGGTCAGATTGTCCTCGATGGAGCGGAAATGATCTCGGTTGCTGAGACGGAACCAAGCCATTACAGCGGCCGTGCAGAGCACCACCGGCAGCGAGAGGTAAATCAGAAACTGGTTGAAGGTCAGCCCCACCTCGGATCCGATGATGATGTTGGGGGGATCGCCGATCAGGGTGGCGGTGCCCCCCAGATTGGAAGCCATGGCCACGGCGATAACGTAAATGCGCGGGTTCAGCCCCATTCCACGGGTAAGCTCGATTACGATGGGGACCATGACGAGAACGGTCGTTACGTTGTCCAGGAAGGCGGAAAGCAGTGCTGTGGCGCCGCCGAAAAGGATCAGAATGCCCAGGGGGCGGCCTTTGGTCAGACCCGCCAGATGGACGGTCAGGATGTCGAAAAACCCCGATCGTTTCAGAACGGCCACAATGCCCATCATGCCGATCAACAGCATGATGGTTTCGAAATCGATATAGCGGGCGGCGGCACGGTCGTCGATGACGCCCAGGATCAGAAGGATCATCACCCCCAAAAGGGCCGCGATGGCCTTGTTGAGGCATTCAAAGGCGATCAGGCCATAAACGACGGTGAATACGATGACGGCAATGATGGCATCCGATGTCATAGGCACAACCTATTCGGCAAGAATTCATGCAAGGGACGCAGTCAGCGGCCGGTGCATCCATAACGTGATGAGCAATATACAGGCCAAAGCCGTCGATATCCAGCTTGCCGTCATGCATGCACCGGCCGGCAAGCCATACCCCCGACAGCATGCCCACGGATTGGCGCGGAAGGATATTTTTTATAACGCCTTTCCCGTGGCAGGGTCAAATGCAGTCGTGTGATTTCTGCCCTGGGGAAAAAACGGACCTTGGGCGTCGCATCACACCGTCGCGATCGCGGGGTACGCCCATAGCCCGAAAGCGACCTCATCCTGACCGAGCCGCAATGCTAAAAGACTTACCGGGTGGGGGACAACACCCTTTGCCACCGAAAGGCCATCCTGCCGCCATTTCGATGAGAGGACCGCAGGTCGTCCAAATGATGACCGCCGGGATACCCCGCTGCCAATACCAGGCGACTTGTTTTTATTGACAATCACCACAATTTTTATCTATATGAAATTATTAATCATTATTGACAACCTCACCTCCTATTCATTCCCATCGACCGGGCGCCGAAATGGATCGAGTGCTCATTATATCCTCCCGTCCCGAAACGGTTTCGCTGGTCCGCGAAAACCACCCCGATCTATCGGACTGCGTCCAAGTCGACGCCTTGCCCAAGGCCCTGGAAAAACACCGCCAGTCGCCTTTCGACCTGATTTTTGCCGATCTCGAACAATTCGATACGATTTCCGAAATCTCCCGCAATCGCGATACGATTCTATCCTTTAAAAAAAACAACCCCTTGGCCAGATTGATCCTTATCGCCCCCCGGAATGCGATCCGCGAAACCTTTCACCTGATCAAGGCCGGTGCCGACGACTACGTGACCAGCCCCACCAGCAAGCTCGAGTTGCAAATGGCGCTTGCCGCCTGCCGCGATGAGGTCAGTCATGCCCTTGAATTAGATTATCTGCGCGACCACTTCTGGAAAGCCGAATGGCTGGACATCGTTCACTCTTTCAACCCTGGCATGCGGGCGGTTTTCGAAAAAATTCGCGCCGTGGCGCCGACCATAGCGACGGTCCTGCTGCTGGGGGAAACCGGCACGGGCAAAGGCCTGCTGGCCCGCCTGACCCACTGGCACAGCCTCCGCTGCGACAAGCCCTTTATCGCGGTGCATTGCGGCGCGATAACCGAAACACTGATCGAAAGTGAACTTTTCGGTCACGAGCAGGGCGCCTTCACCGGCGCAATCCGTAAAAAGCTGGGGAAATTTGAGGTGGCCCGCAACGGCACCATCTTTCTGGACGAAATCGGTACCATCCCACCGTCCTTGCAGATCAAGCTACTGCAGGTGTTGCAGGATGGCTCTTTCAGTCGCGTCGGCGGTGAGGAAACCCTGCACACCGACGCCCGCATCATCTTTGCCACCAACGCCGACCTCGAAAAGCTTGTTGCCGAAGGACACTTCCGCAAAGACCTCTATTACCGGGTAAAGATCTTTCCCATCGAAATTCCTCCCCTCAGAAAACGCATCGAAGATCTCCCCCACCTGACGGAAGCCTTTCTGCAAAAGCTCCAAAAGCGCTATAACAAACCGATCAGCGGCCTCCACCCTTCCGTGGCCGAGGCGTTCCGCAAGTACGGCTGGCCCGGAAATGTCCGCGAGCTCGAGAATGTATTGGAACGGGCCTACATTCTGGAGAGATCCAACATGCTGATGCCCCAAAACTTCCCGGCCGATATGATGCCCTATGAAGGCTTTCGTGTGAAAGACCGGTCAATGGCGGACCTCTCGCTAGCCGAAGCCCGCCAAATCGTAATCGAGGACTTTGAAAAACGCTATATCCGTGACCTGCTGACGCGCAACAAAGGCCGCATCAACATCTCGGCCAATGAAGCCCGGATCACACCCCGCCAGCTGAACCGCCTGATGAACCAATACGCCATCCTCAAAGAACACTTTAAAAAATAACCGCCCGCTTGACCGCACATGGCGCATATCCCGGGATATCGTGAAGGCCTTGAAATGCTGCCCCCACGCTTTGCGGTGGTGTGTAAAAGGGTTAATACGGTCGTGACAGCCGATAAAACTCTCGCTTTTAAATTAAGCAAATGGTGTGAGGATTGTGTGTAACGAGTGGGATTGCGCTATTGAAGATGGGAAAACAAAGAGGTAATCCGCAATAATATCTGAGGATTGTAGGATTTACATGGTGGAGATGAAGGGATTCGAACCCTCGACCTCAGCGTTGCGAACGCTGCGCTCTCCCAGCTGAGCTACATCCCCACGGGAAACGGGAGATCTCTTAACAGATCCCGGCACAGGAATCAATTCAAAAAAACCTTGTCAGGGCAAGGCCTTTCGGTTTACACCCCCCGCAACTTTACAAACGACTGACAAACTTGCCTGACCGGATTAAAGGATCATTATAGTTACGGATCCGGAAGCATGCCGGCAGGCATGGCTGTTGGTTCCATGTGACACGCCTTCACCTGATACTGGAAGGCGGCTGCCGGAACCATGTGGCCGCATTAACGATTGAAAAGGAGTTGCCCGCTTCATGAGTGTCAAAATCACCCTGCAGGATGCCTACAAGACCTCTACGGACGACCAGGACAAGATCATGTCCCCGGAGGAAACCATCGCAACATACCGGGATCGGCTGCAAAGCGCCCAACTCGATATCCTGGACCATACCGAACGGATTGACAACGGCCGGCTCGACATCCCCGTTTTTTTCAGTGTGTGCGGTAAAGACGGGCAGGCCGTCATCGGCAACAAAAAACAGATGGGCAAGGGAGCCACGCCGGCCCAGGCCGAAGCCAGCGCCATCATGGAACTGGCCGAACGCTTCAGTTTTTTCAGCTTCTGTAAAAACCCAGCCCATTTCACCATCGACACCTATGCCAATCTCAAACAGGAAGCACTCCCTTTCGAGGCCATCGCCCTTTCGGTTCACGATACGACCGGGGACCTGGACGCGGCCTGCCGGGTCTTTGAAACCATCCCCATGCGCTGGACCCGGGCCTGGAGCCTCACGGCCGGACGCGAGGTCATGGTGCCCTTCGACTGGTTCTACGCCATCAATGAATTCAATGGCCCCTCGGCCGGCAACTGCCAGGAAGAGGCCCTGAGCCAGGGCATCTGTGAGATCGTGGAGCGGCACGTGTCGTCCATCGTCAGCCGCCGGAAGCGCATCCTGCCGGCCATCCGCCCCGAATCGGCCACCGATGCCATGGTCCGGGAGACCCTGGGAAAATACCACCGCAACGGGATCGAACTCTTTGTGCAGGATTTCAGCCTGGACACGGGAATTCCCACCGTGGGGGTGCTGGCCTACGATCCGGCCACTTTCCCGAAATCCAGCGAACTGGTATGGACCGCCGGCACCACGCCCAACCCGGAAAAAGCCTTCAGCCGGGCCCTGACGGAAGTGGCCCAACTGGCCGGCGATTTCAATTCCGGCGCCAACTATGTGGCCAGCGGTCTGCCCAAGTATACCCGCCTGGACCAGGCAGCCTTTCTCATGAACCCGCAAGCGACCATCGATCTTAGCGCCCTGCCGGATCTGTCGAACGACAATATCCGCGTGGAAGTGGAAAATATGGTCCAGGCGCTTGACCGTCGCGGCCTGGAAGTGCTGGTGATCAACACCATGCATCCCCAGCTCGACATCCCGGCCTTTTACACGATTGTGCCGGGGACCCATTTTCGCGAGCGGGCCGAGGGGACCAGTGTGGGCATGTTCTCCGCCAAACTGGTGGTGGAAAACCAGCCGCCGGAAATCGCACTCTACGAACTGCAAAAATTCGACACCCTGCTGCCCGGTCGCTACTACCTCCAGTTCTATATGGGCCTGTGCCACCTGAATGCCGGCCGCCCCGAGGAAGCCCTGCCCCATCTCCATCGCGCTCTGGAGCTCGACCCCGTGGAAGAGGATATCGCCAGCATCTATTCGTATATCGGGGTGTGCCTGAAAGACACGGGCCGCTTCCGCGAAGCCCTGGCAGCCCTCCAGAAAGGGGTGGCGGTGGACGATGAACGCACGGATCTCCACAACCTGATGGGATTCTGCCATTTCCAGCTCAAAGAGCACGAACACGCCATAAAATGCTTCGAGACCGTCATACGGTTAGATCCCGGCTCGGCGATCGATTACGCCAACATTGCGTCCAACTACCGCGACCTGGACCGGCCCGCCGACGCGATTCGCTACTACAGGATGGCGCTGGAAATCGACCCGGGGATCGCGTTCGCCCGGGACAACCTGGCCCGTCTGACCGGCAACCCGGAGCCCGCATAATACAGGGCGGGGTTCCCCTGAGAATCTCTCTGGGCAGAGAGAAGCCCGTCACGAAAAAAGGCCGCGGCTTTTTCAGCCTGCGGCCTTTCCGGCTACCTGAACATTCACCGATGGATCGGCTCATCGGGAATCCGGCGGTTCACCTGCACCGTCACCTATCTCAGCCCGCCAGTTCCTCCGCCAGCTGGATGTAATCCCGGGCGCCAAAGCTGCTCGGGCGATAGAAAACCACGGGTTTACCCACATGGGCACTCTCGGCCACCGTCGTATTCGCGCGGATTACCGTGTCGAAAAGCAAGGGCCCGTAGCGCTCGTCCGATTTCAAACGGTCCAGGGTATGGTTGCTGACCCGGGTGCGCTGATCATAAAAGGTGGCCACCACCCCCGTGGTTTCAAGACGCGTATTGATCCCCCGTCGAATGGCGCCAATGGTATCGAAAAGTTCGTTAAGGGCGCCAAACGCGTAGGGATGCGTCTGGCATGGAATAAGGACTTCGTCCGCATAGGCGAAAACATTGACGGTCAGCAGCGAAAGACTCGGGGGCGTATCAAGAAGGATAAAATCGTAGTTTCCATTGAGGCCGGCCACCCCTTCCCGGAGCCGGTTCTCACGACCGGCTTCATCCACCAGTTCGACTTCCGCTCCGGCCAGATCGGGCACCGACGGCAGCACGTCGAGGCCTTTCCAGCGGGTAGGCAGCACAGCATCGGCCGGCGCGATATCCGGGTTGCCCTGGAGCAGGTCGTAAACCGAAATGGAAACGTCTTCGCTTGAAATTCCAAGACCCTGGGTGGCATTGAACTGGGGGTCCATATCCACGATCAAAACCTTGTTTCCCCGAAGGGTCAGGGCCGCCCCCAGATTAACGATGGTTGCCGTTTTACCAACCCCGCCCTTTTCATTGGCCACCGCGATTTTCCGAGCCGTTTTGGACGCCATGCACACACCTCCCTTTGGGTTGTAGCGGGTCAGGTCTGCCAGCGGGTCTTGGCCGATGGGATGGCGGGTTGACGGTGCCCTGGAAACCGGGCGGACCTTTAAAGCGGCACGACGGCTTCCCGCAGGCACTGCGCCCGCTGGAAAAGGAGATCCGCGCCGGCCGCAAATTCCCGCAAGGTATCGGCCCGGGCACTCTTATCCGTCTGATCCGCGTTGATCAACTCGGCCATCTGGGTCAGATCATCCTCGTACGTTTGGAAGCGCTCCAGAAGGACGTCCGAGGTTTGCGTGGCAGCTGCCTCCACCATTTGAAAAATATATCTGAATTTTATGTTTTCGCGGTAATCTTTGAAATGGAACAGGATGGAGCGTTCGGTTTCCTTTTTCATTCGTTCGACGCCATCCTTGAGCGCCCGGATTTCTTCCTGCCGGTCATCGGTCACCGGTTTTCGAATCAATTTCCGAAAACCCCGCAGGAGCCTATAGGCCCCCAGGCGCATGATGGCTTCAGTCTTGACTTTGGCCGAATAGCGCATGGAGGCGCTGGCGGACGGCAGCTTCAGACCGGACGCCTGCCGGATCGTTTCCAGCCCCGGCAAGGCCGCTCGCGGGTGGCTTCCCTCCGCCGGGCAGGCAATCCCGAGGTCTTCCACTGTTGACTGGAAATCGCTCACCGCATCCTGGACCATCGCCCCGTATGGGCCGGCAACATCATGGATGTAATCGACAATCTGTTGCTCCCGCTCGCGCACGAAATGGAAAATTTCAGGATTGATGGCCTCGGCAATAAATCCGTCCAGGGCTTGCTTGAATTCCTGATAAACATGGTAGAGCGTATTCGGAAAGCCGGAGGATGCCAAGCTGTCCAGATGCTCCTGCCAGGACGGAACGCTGTAATTGCGAATAAAATCGACAACATCTTTCATGACACTGGCCGATCCGGGGTCGAAAAACCGATCCACGTCGCTGCGCATTTCTTTACGAATCTTCTGGATGCTGCCTTCCAACGTGCTTTTGATCACGGATCGAATGCGGGCCATCTGGTCCTGGTTGCGCATGATCTTGGCTACGATTTCCGTGCCTTTGGTTTCATCGGCCATCAGGAGTTCGCGTTTGACACCAACCATGCGGTTCAGATCGGCGGTCATCACCATCAGGCGTTCCACATGGTTGCGCAGCAGCAGCGTCAGGGATTCATTGACCAGCTTGTCCTGCAGCGCCGCGAAAAACCGCTCGGTTTCCCTGTCGGAAAAATCCCTGAGAGAAGCATCCTTCTCCCATTGGGCCAGGCGTTCGCCGTCTTTCTCCGATAACTGCCCGGGCTGGGCCCGGAACAGATTCAAAAGGGCTGAGAGGGTATAAATCTCGGGATCCGGCCGCAGGAGCGCCAGCTCATCCACAACCTTTCGTTTGAGCTGCTGCAAATCTTCGAGGGAATCGTGTTCGCTGAAATCCGCATTCAGGATAAACAGCATGTTATCGATGATGCCCATCTTCTTGATAATGGACAGGAATCGGATATCGGCGCGGCGCAGGCCGGTGCGGCTGCTGATGACATAGACCAGCAAATGGGTCTGCAAAAGGTAATCCTGGATCATGGCCAGATGAAGGGGGTTGGGCGAATCACTGCCCTGACAGTCCGCCAGTTCGACGTGGCGCGGCAAATGGGGGCTGCTGATCTCCAGCCGAATATCCTTTAAATAGACGGCGAGCGCATCGTCGCCGGCGAAATCCCGATGCTCGGCGAATCGATCGGAGGCGAAGCAGAGGGTCTCTGGGGTTGCGGTAAGAATACCCTGAACCCGATCATAGCCCTTCAGATACGACGAAAGCAAAACGCTGTTGGCATTGCGGGTATCACGGGAAAGCAATTGTTCGGGATTCAGCGATGCCAGGGCGCGTTGCAGAGACGCGCGCGCTTCATCCCGGCGGATATCGAAACCACCGTCTTGGCCATCCCAGTCCAGCGAAGGGAACAGCACCAGGGCCTGTTCGATGTCGGCGTTGACATCATCCCAGGTTTTGAATTGCAGCTCGGCTTTGAGGGCTTCACCGTAATGCACCCGTGTGACAAAAGACGTCACCACGCCGGCCCCCCGTTTCAGATAGTCGCCGCCAAGGATTGAATTGGCAAACGAGCTTTTGCCGGACTTGATAGGACCGACGACGGCAACCCGAATCGTTTCTTCATTCAACTGCCGTTTGATGGTGTTGCAGGACGCCAGACTCCTTTCGAGTGAGGCTTCGGCCAGGCCGTTGGTGGCGCCCGCCCTCTCGATGAGTGACGCGAATTCGCGGGTGAGATCGATCAGTTCGTTCTTACGTTTTTCGTATGATTGCATGCCGTTTTTTATAATTATGCGCTGTCGCGGATTTTTGCCGCTGGATGGTTGTCGGATGGCGCCCCCTGTCATTGCGCCGACGTGGCCGGCGATAACCGCCACGATCCGGCCTGGCGGCCGTGTCCTTTCCGGTTCCGGTGCGGCTAATGATTACAATGTCTTAAGGTGATTGTCAAAACGATTTACCGGTCGGTTCCACGGGGGAAACGACCGGCGCTGATTGTGAAGAAAAACATAAGCTCTTGTAAAATCAATGGTTTTATGTTACTGGGATTTTGTAGATCGACGTCAAACTAGAAGCTCAAAGGGAATACTGTCCATGTCTGAAAAGCATCCTGAATGCCCTCTGTATAATCCCCTCAACTGCAAGGAATACTATAACCCAAAGCTTTGCGCCTTTGTGCGCAAAGATAAAACCTGCCTTAAAAAGAAAAAACCGAAAAACAAAACCACTTCCCGTAAAAAATAGTGATCTCCGTCCAAAGAACGATGCCACAGTAACAGCCATTCAGGCATGCCCGGCCGCGCCGATCAATAGTGCCGGATCAATTCCCAATTGCCGCATGGCGCCCTCCCAGCGCGCTTCGACCGGGACGTCAAACATGATATTTTCATCGATATCGCTCGTCAACCAGGCATTCTGCCGTATTTCCGCTTCCAGTTGACCGGGGCCCCACCCCGCGCACCCCAGGCTGATAACAAACGCCTCGGGTCCCTTGCCAAGCGCGATCCGCGCCAGCACCTCGCGTGAGGTGCTCATGGCCAGCCAAGGCGTAATCTCCAGACTGACACCGGCGTCAAAAGGACGGCCATGAAGAATGAAGACTTCACTGGCATGCACGGGCCCCCCCAGATAAACCGGTGCCTGACCGATCGCATGGCGGCAGGGCATCTCCAGTTCACTGAAAATGGCTTCCGCCTTGAGGGATGGATGAACGCGATTGACCACAATGCCAACGGCCCCATCCCGGGTGTGTTCACTCAGGCAGATGACGGTCTGGTGGAAATTCGGATCCAGCAGGCCGGGCATGGCCATCAGGAAATGGCCCTTCAACGATTCGGGGTAGTCAGTCGTCATGCGGCTGGACCTCGCTCGAAAAAAATCCCATCATGCTCAGGCCATACGTGGAACCGGATGGGTTGTCAAGAATTTGCCGGACATTCTGGCGCCGCATGACAGAAGCGCCCGCCCCGGCGTTGTCAAATGCCGTTTCGGCTGATAGGGTGAATTTGTCTACGAAACCATCTGCCGCACCATCCGCCGGTATTCCCTGGAGGTTCGCACCATGCTGCAAAAGACGCTGCCGGATTTACGGAAAGATGCCATCGCTATTTTTCACGCCGGGCTGACAGCGGCCGCCCCCGGGCCGGCCATCCACGCCCATTGCCGGCGCGATGGGGATTGGCTGCATGCCGGGTCCCGGTCCTATGATTTATCCCGTTACGAAACGATTCGGATTATTGGCGCCGGCAAGGCCGCAGCGGCAATGGCGCAGACACTGGAAGCGCTTCTGGGGGACCGGCTGGACAGCGGTCTTGTGATCGTCAAATACGATCACTGTGCACCCCTTCGCACCGTCCGCATGATCGAGGCCGGCCATCCCGTGCCGGACCAAAACGGCTGCCAAGGCGCCCGTGACATTATGGCGATGGCCCAGGCGGCCGGACCTCACGATCTCGTTTTCTGTCTGATATCCGGTGGCGGTTCGGCCCTATTGCCCCTGCCGGGCGACGGATTGACGCTGGCCGACAAACAGGCCGCCAGCCGGGTCCTCCTGTCCTGTGGCGCTTCCATCCATGAAATGAATACGATCCGAAAACACCTTTCCGCCATCAAAGGCGGGCGCCTGGCGGCCGCCGTTTACCCGGCCGAGCTCTGCACGCTCATTTTATCCGATGTGGTGGGGGATGATCTGGATATCATCGCCTCAGGACCGACGGTGCCCGACCCCGGTACGTTCCAGGATGCCATGACCATTATCGACCGCTACGATATTGCAACCGCTCTCCCGGAAGCGGTTTGCCGCTACCTGTCCCGCGGCGCCGCCGGTCATATCCCGGAATCGCCCAAGGCCCGGGCAAGCTGCTTTGAATGGACGCAGCATCTCATCGTCGGCAGCAATCGCCAATGTCTGCAGGCCGCGCACCACGAAGCAACAGCGCACGGGTATCATTCCCTGGTCCTGTCGTCCCTGATGGAAGGTGAAACACGAGATGTGGCAAGGGTACACGGCGCCATGGCGCGCGAGATTTTGGCAAGTGGCGCCCCCGTACCTTCCCCGGCCTGTCTCATTTCGGGGGGCGAAACCACCGTGACAATAAAGGGCGATGGCCGGGGGGGGCGCAACCAGGAATTCGTCCTGGCAGCCGCCCTGGACATCGAAGGGGCCTGCGAGGCGGTGATTCTCAGCGCCGGTACGGATGGCACCGATGGCCCCACCGACGCCGCCGGCGCCATTGCAGACGGCCACACGACGGCACGCGCGCGATCCCTGGGTATGGATCCCCGGCGTCATCTGATGGAAAATGACGCCTATCCTTTGTTCGAGGGCTTGGGCGATCTGCTGATAACGGGGCCAACCAATACCAACGTCATGGATCTTCGGCTGGTTTTAGTTGCCGGCGGATGACGGCTCCGGCCTTGCCGGCGGAGTCAGTTCCACAAGTTTGCCGCGGGATGCCTGGTCATCGGCTTCATCCAGCAGGGCGTAGAGTTTTAGGTCACCCAGCATTTCATCGATTTGCAGCAGATTGAAGGACGAGCGGCAGGCGCGACGGGTGGTTTCTCCGAGCAGAATCCCATCGGGATAAAAACGGGTCAGATCCTGAAGTCGAAAAACCGCATTGACCGCATCGCCGATAACCGTGTAATCCATCTTTTTTTCAAAGCCGATATTCCCCACCACCACCTCACCGGTCAAAATGCTCGTTCCGATTTTAATCGTGGTGCCCATCTCTTTGCGAAAGGTCTGGTTTGCCACTTGCAATGCCCGACGCATTTCCAGCGCGGCGATCAAGGCATTGTCGGCATCGCGGGTGCTGGCCACGGGTGCGCCGAATATGGCCAGGAACCCGTCGCCGAGGTACTTGTCGACGATGCCGTGGTGTTTGAAGACGATATCCCCCATAATGGAAAAAAAGCGATTCAGCAGGGATACCGTCTTCTGGGGACCGATATCCTTGGACAGGAGGGAAAACCCGCGAATATCGAGATTGAGCAGGGTCAGGGTCCGCAACTCTTCGATAACGGTTTTTCCGCCTTCCGCCCCATGGAGAATACGGTCCAGCACCTCTTTCGGCACAAATTTCTGGAACATCCGTCGTATACTGCGTTCGTGTTCGGCCATGGAGACGGTTTCTCGGTAGAGCCTCGCATTCTCAATGGCGATGCTCACCGACGAGGCAATCGACTGGAGGAGATCCTCGTCCCCCTCGGTGAAATCGCCGTTGATTTTATTGAGGACTTCAATCACACCGATGACACGTCCTTTGGAAATCATCGGAACGCACAGGGCCGAGCGCGTTGTGAACCCGGTAGATCGATCAACCCCCGCAAAAAAATGCGGGGACCGATTGGTATCGCTCACGATGATGGGCTTGCCCTTGGCGGCCACATAGCCGGCAATACCCTGCCCCAATCGAATGGGATGGGTCATGTTGGATTTTACCTTGGTGTTGAAGGCCACGGCGAATTTCAGTTCATCGCCCTTGAGAAACAGGAGCGACCCGGCTTCCACGTTCATGATCACGCGGATCATGTCCATGGTGTATTTCAAAACCTGCTTCATTTCGAAGGTGGAGGAAGCCAAAGCGCTTCCAATTTGTTTGATGCTCCCCAGTTCACGGTCCCTTTTGTAGACCGCGGCCGACAGATTATTGCGTTCGATGGCAAAGGCAAGCGTATTGGCCATCCACCCGATGAGCGCCTTCCGGTCCTCAAAAATATCTTCCGCGGGTGCGGTCATCGTCAACACTCCCTTGACAGCCCCTTCCATGCGAAGCGGGGCAATAATGGCGGAACGACTGCCCGGGGGGCTGAGGATGCGCCGTTCGGCAGGATGCTTCAACGGTTGCAAATCATCCACCACCATCAAGGCATCCTGGCGAATCACGCGCTCGAATATGGTTCCCTGCATCGGAAAACTGCTGCCACGGGCAATCCGGTTGGGCCCGGAGGACAGAATCTCGAAAACCGCGAGGTGTCCCGCTCGGTTTTCACTCAAGGTCATCACTGTCGCCAGCGTGAATGGGATAATCGCTTTGACCTCGGCCAGGATGGCATGCAGCAATTCGGAATCACGAAAACTGGAATTGATGATGCGAAAGATTTTCTCGATCACCTTCAGCTGCAGCGCATTTTTCTCATTCTGACGAGTCAGTTGCAGGTTTTCATATGAAAAGGCCGCATTGCTCAGCAGGGGCGTCAGCGCCTCGACATCGTCATGGGTATACGTGCGCTTGCCGTCCCGCCGGGAGATGGTCACCACGCCGACGATCTCCTTGCTGGTCTTGATGGGCATACAGACAAACGATTTGGTGCTGTACTGGGCCAGGTTGGCCCGCCCGAATCGGCTGTCTTTTTCCACGTCTTCGACCACCAGGGGCGATTTGTTGATCACCGCATATTTGGCGATACTGGTCTCGAAATCGATGCGATCGCCGATCTGGATGCGCTGCCCCGTGCCGATGCTGGCCTTTACCGTAAAGTAGCGCGCATCGGCCTTTTCGATGACCAGCACGGAACCGATGTCCGACTTGGTCAGGGAGAGCGCGCGCTCCAGCGTGACATACAAGATCTCATCCGGATCAAAGGTCACGTAGCAAAGTTCCGAAAGCTCCTTGAGAATCGCCATCTCCGAAGCCTTCATCTCCAGCTGATGCAATGTCCGTCCGAACTGGTTCTCGATGGCATTGACGGATTGGACGATGTTCTGCAATTCATTCGCACCGGTCGCCAGCTGATCGATATGAAAACCGGTGATGACTTTGCGGGAAACATCGCGGGAAACCGAATGAATCTGGTCGAAGAGACGCCGGAGAATGAAAAAGCCGGCCAGCGAAAACAAAAAGAAGCCCAATAAAAAATAAAGGGTGTATTGATCTTGAAGGAGATCGTAACGGTGGGCAAAGTAGGCGAATCCTACCAGGGGTGCCAGAAAGAACAGTCCAAAAGCCAGAATCATCCGGTAGTAAACGTCTTTCTGGTTGAGTGATAACTTCTGGTACCACTTCAAATCACTCATGTCCCACGCTCCCCTCTCGCGCCGCAAGAGGCCTTAGATATAGGGGTTTACCGTCGACCGAAACCATTTTACGGAATTTGCGTGGTGTTGCCGGACCACCATGGCGCCACCTGAAAAAACGGTCGGGACGGCGCACTATCCGTTGGACAGGGCGGCCAGCGAGACATCGGCCGCCTGGATCGTCTGCTCGATGGCGGCATCGTCATGGGCCAGGGATACGAAGCAGGCTTCGAACTGGGAGGGTGCCAAATAAATGCCCGCATCCAGCATCTCGCGGTAATATTGACCGAAACGCGGTAAATCACTCGTTTTGGCCGTTTCGAAATTCTCGACCGTCCGATCCGTGAAAAACATGCCCAGCATGGACCCCACCCGGTTGAACGATGCCGGTACGCCGTTGCGCCGGGCCGCCGCCGCAAGTCCTTCGGCCAGGCGTCCTGAGCGTTTCTCCAACGTATCATAGACGCCGGGCTGCCGCAGCTGTTCCAATGTCGCCAGTCCGGCCGCCATGGCCACCGGATTGCCTGAAAGCGTCCCCGCCTGATAGACCGGCCCTTCGGGCGCAATCTGAGACATGATGTCCTTCCGCCCGCCATAAGCCCCCACCGGCAGTCCCCCACCGATGATCTTTCCGAAGCAGGTCAGATCAGGCCGGATATCATACAGGCTCTGGGCGCCGCCATAAGCCACACGAAAACCGCACATGACTTCATCAAAAATCAGCAGGCTGCCGTTTTCTTGCGTCACCGCGCGCAATGTCTCCAAGAATCCGGGGGCGGGGGGCACCATGCCCATATTACCGGCGACGGGCTCCACGATGATCGCAGCGACGTCTTTGCCCTTTTCCGCCATGACGGACCGGACGGCCTCGGCGTCGTTATACGGCAGCGACAGGGTATGCTGCACCACCGATGCGGGAATACCCGGGCTGCCCGGAATGTTCAACGTGGCGACCCCTGAGCCGGCATCCACCAAAAGCGTATCCGCATGACCGTGATAGCATCCGTCAAATTTGATGATGATGTCGCGCCCCGTGGCCCCCCGGGCCAGGCGAACGGCACTCATGGTCGCTTCGGTGCCGGAGTTGACCATCCGCAACATCTCGACGGAAGGAACTGCTTCGATGACCCGGCAGGCAAGCTCCATTTCCAAATCCGTGGGAGCTCCGAAACTGGTCCCTCGCGCCAGCGCCTCGGTTATAGCCTGGATGACGGCCGGGTGCCGGTGGCCCAGAATCATCGGCCCCCAGGAGCCGACATAATCGATATAGGCATTGTCATCGGCGTCGAACAAGCGACACCCCTCGGCACGGTGAATAAAGCGCGGCAGGGTGCCAACCGCTTTACACGCCCGGACCGGACTGTTGACCCCGCCGGGTATCACCTTCTGAGAATTCTGAAAGAGTACGGTCGAACGATCGGTTTTCATCTGCGGAAATCCTTTTCTATGGTTTCATGCGTCGGGTTCGAAGGTGGCATCGTTTGGGGTAAAGGTCTGCACATGTCAAAAGATAAGCAGCTCGCTGCTGCCGTATGTTGCGGTGAGCCATCGCCACTAATGCCTTGACAGACGCGCCAAAAGCCGCCATTCAAAAAAGTGTTCTAACATCGCCAAGGCATCGCTAAACGAGTTGGATGGAATCGGCGTGCCCCAGACCGCTTTAAGTTAAAAATTTCACATAATTTTAGAAATTTATCAAATCGCGGCATTCGGGTCAAGCAAGCGGTTAGATTCCTTGGCGAACACCGCCGAACCGCGAGGGAACAGTAATGCGCATCAAAGAATCCCAACAACTGGCCCGTTTCATTCAGTATGTCCTGGGACGTCGGCCTGACGAATTCGGATTGGTGCCCGACGTTGATGGATTCATCCCTGTGGCCGATCTCCTTAAAGTCGCCCAAGAGGAAGGCTGGCACCGTGTCCGGCGTCATGATTTGGCCACTTTATCGCAGCAGGTAAATCAACCCGTCCTCGAAATTCGGGATTATCTCGTGCGGGCGGTCAATCGCTCCCGGCTTGACCGGTACCGCGAAACAACCGACGGCCCCAAGTTGCTGTACACTTCTATCCGGCGTCGTGCCTACGAAACCGTCCTGCAGCATGGGCTCAAACCCCAGGGGCATATCAGCCAGGTGATCTTGTGTGCGGCAGAAAATCTCGCCCAAAAAATCGGACGCCGGCGTGATTCCGCCCCCATCATTGTCACCGTTCACGTCCATAGCTCGCGTCAGTGCGGTGTTGTCTTCAGACAATTCGGTGACGGCCTTTATCTGGCAGATCATCTGCCCGCAAGCTGCTGCCGGCTGCCGCGCCCCCCCCAAACGATCCAACGCCACGAACAAAAACAGGTGGACGCACCCGCCACCGCCAAGACCCCGGGGAGTTTTACCCTGGACATCGAACCGCTCGTGAACAGTCCCACCCCCTGGAAAACAAGCCCTCGCGAACGCCGATCCAAGGATTGGAAAAAAGCGCGCCAAAAAGAACGTCGCTGGAAACAGGATCGCCGCCATCCACCTTAAACAGGGCGCATGGACGATCGGAAAAACCGTTTGACAAGCCTTGGTAAAGTTGGTACGAAGCACACCCGATTGTCAACCGGCATTCATGCGGGCCGTTAGCTCAACTAGGCAGAGCACCTGACTCTTAATCAGTAGGTTGAAGGTTCGATTCCTTCACGGCCCACCACAACCGTCTTCTAAGGGCAGATTAATTGAATCGGCCCTTTTTTTTATGGCGAATCAGGGGCCTGTCGGATACTGCCGGCAGAGGCCCCAATGAATTTTAAGTTGACAAACAATATGAGAATCCATTAATTAGTTTGGTTTATCCATTGACCGATATCCATTGGTCATGATCCTTGCTCCGGGGCGTGCTCGGGGCTTTATATCCAAAAGGAGGCAGTATGCGGAGATACGAAACAATCGTGATCGTCGATCCGGACCTCGGCGAAGAACAACGCGAGGGCGTATTCGACAAAATTCGCGAGTTGATCCCCCAAAAGGGGGGTCTGCTGGTGGAATTCGATGAATGGGGCGGCCGAAAGCTGGCCTATGAGATCAAAAAAAAGCAGCGCGGTTACTACGTGCGAATTAACTATTGTGGTGGTGGCGATCTTGTCAGTGAAATGGAACGGCAGTTCCGCATTGATGATCGTGTCATGAAATATATGACGATTCTTCTCGATACGGAAGCGGACATGGAACGTATTCAGGAAGCGATGACACAAGCCGAGCAGGAAGCCGAGGCAGCCGCCACTGCTTCCGAGCCGGCCGAATCCCCGGAAACCGCGACCGAAGCGGTTGCCGAGGCGGCGCCTGTCGAAGCAGAACCCGAGACATCTCCTGAATCCACCGATTCCGAAGCCAAGAAGGAGGAAGCATAACATGGCACAAGCCCGTCCCCGCAAGCGAAAAAGACGCGTCTATCATCGCCGCAAAGTTTGCCGTTTCTGTGCTGACCGCGGCCTGGAAATTGATTACAAGGAACCCCGCACGCTGCGGAATTTCACGACCGAGCGCGGTAAAATTATTCCGCGACGCATTTCAGGCGCCTGCGCCAAACATCAGCGTAAAATAACGCTTGCCATCAAGCGCGCACGCATGATTGCACTCCTGCCCTATGTAGGAACGCTCGATTTCAAGTAAAAACAGCCAACCCGTGGAAGGCCGCACCATCGCTTGACGTCCACAAAAGGCGTCATCACGACCATACGGATTTGACAGCAGCCCATCCACGGGATTGTTCATCGTGACGAGTTTACGGCTCATTGCGTTTTTGGAGGTTAACCGTTATGCGAATCATATTAAAAGAAACCATCGAATCCCTGGGCATCATCGGGAGCGAGGTCGATGTAGCCGACGGCTACGCGCGCAACTTTCTCTTTCCACAAAACAAGGCGGTCAAGGCGACGCCCCAGAATCACCGCATGCTCGAACAGGAAAAAGCCAAGTTTGAGCT
Organism: Desulfobacteraceae bacterium; assembly: GCA_014237395.1. Classification (GTDB taxonomy): domain Bacteria; phylum Desulfobacterota; class Desulfobacteria; order Desulfobacterales; family UBA5852; genus JABZFP01. The sequence continues at coordinate 106,057 of JABZFP010000018.1, forward strand.
GCAGATTGCCAAAGAGAAATCCATGGCCGAGGAAATGGCCCAACGCCTGGAAGGCGTCGAATGCACCGTCAAGGCGCGTACCGCGGATGATGGACGGCTCTATGGATCTGTAACCGTGCGGGATATTGTCGATGCGCTTGCCAAAAAGGATGTCGAGGTGGAACGCCGAATCGTCCTATTGAAAGAACCCCTAAAAGAGGTTGGAACTTACAAGGTGCCGATTCGCGTCTATCGCGATGTGGAACCGGAAATTACGGTGCATGTGGAACCGGAAGAAGAAACGGCCTAACGCTTCCCGATCGATCGTAGATGTCCATGATCACCGTACCGGAACACCACCGTACGGTGGTCATGCGCCGTCGGCGGAGAACCCAACCGAACGATAGGCATTGACACATGGCCGCAACGCAAGCACCCCCTGCGAAAGACCCTTCACTTCACCACCTACCGCCCCAAAATTTGGAGGCGGAAGCCTCCCTGATCAGTGCTGTTCTGATCGACAATTCAGCCCTGCTGGATATTCTTGAAATCCTTACCCCCGAAGATTTTTACCGATCAGCCCACCAGCGCATTTTTGAGGCGATTACCGAGCTTTTTACCCGCAACGAACCGGTGGATCTCGTCACCCTGGCGAACATTCTGAAAGAAAAAGGCCATCTGGAAAATATCGGTGGTGCCGCTTTTCTTTCCAAGCTGGTCGATACAGCCCCCATGGCGGTCAACGCCGCGCACTACGCTAAAATCGTCCACGACAAGGCCAATGTCCGCCGCCTGATTGCCAAATCCAACCAGATCGTCCAGCGATGTTTCGAAGACCGCGGCAACGTCGATGATCTCCTCGATTTTGCCGAACAGTCCGTATTTGAAATCGCCGAAAATAAATCCCGCAAATCCTTCTATCCCATCAGCGCGCTCATTGAAGAAAATATCGATAAACTCGAGGAGCGCCAGGGAAATCGAACCCTGATTACGGGCGTCCCGACCGGCTTCACGGATCTTGACTATCTGACATCCGGATTCCAGCCCTCGGATCTGATTATCCTGGCGGCCCGTCCGAGTATGGGAAAAACAGCCTTTGCGCTGAACATGGCGCGTAATACCGCCGTGGAAACCAACACCGCGGTGGCGCTGTTTTCGCTGGAGATGTCCAAGGAACAGCTCTCCATGCGCATGCTCTGTGCCGAAGCACGCGTCGATTCCCATCGCCTCCGAGGCGGTTTTTTGAGCAACGACGACTGGACCAACCTAACGCAGGCCGCCAGCGTGCTGTCCGAAGCCCCGATCTTCATCGACGACTCGCCGGACTTGAACTCCCTGGATATTCGCGCCAAGGCCCGCCGCTTGAAAATGGACAACAAGCTGGGACTGATTATTATCGACTATCTGCAATTGATGCAGGGGCGCCGCAACATCGAGCGACGGGATCTTGAAATCTCGGAGATTTCACGATCGTTGAAAGCGCTGGCCAAGGAACTGAATGTGCCGGTCATCGCCCTTTCCCAGCTCAATCGTAAACTTGAAGAACGCACCGACAAGCGCCCCAAGCTTTCCGACCTGCGGGAATCCGGCGCCCTGGAACAGGACGCCGACGTGGTGATGTTTATCTACCGCGACGAAGTCTATAACCGTGATGAACACAACCAGAATACCGGTAAAGCTGAAATTATCGTGGCCAAACATCGTAACGGCCCGACGGGCGATGTCCATTTGGCATTCATCCATGCCTCGACGCGCTTTGAAAACCTGGCCAGAGAAACCTTCGTGCCCGAGCCCGACTGATCGCCGCCGAAGCCCCTTGCATGCCATGACCACCAGCGACTATCCGCTCCACCAACCACCCCCCCGATGGCACGTTAACGTATGAAACGATTATACGGCAATCTGTCAGGCCTCAAGCCCAGCCAATTGAAACGGATCGAGCGGATCACCGGGCGGCGCGTCTCACCGGCCGTGCTCATTTCAACCGAACTCGCCCGGGACGTTGCCCGCATCTCCAGCGAAATCCGACGCCAGATCGGCCTTCTCATCAACCGGAAAGGCAAAGTCGCCTGCGTCATTGTCGGCGATCATCACCAGATCTTCATACCAGGCATTGTGGCCCAGCGCGTCGCCGCAGGCCGCCTGACCGGACTCCGCTGCGTCCATACCCATTTAAAACCGGATCCGCTGTCCCAGGAAGACCTTACCGACCTCGTTTTGCTGCGCCTCGACATGATGGCCACCATCACCCTGACACCGGACGGACGTCCGGACCAAATTTATGCGGCCCATATTCTGCCGGGTGAAAATGAAACCCAGGCCTACGAGGTCATGCCGCCCATCGACCCCTACCATCCGGATCGGTTTTGTCTGGAAACGATTCTGGCGCTTGAAGCGGAAATGGCGCAGCAACTGGCCCTGCGCGAGTCCGGCGGCAAGGGCGAACGGGCCTTGTTGATCAGCGTCACCACATCCTCCCGTCGCGAAGCGCTTGATTCCTTCCATGAACTGGCACAACTCGCCGCCTCCGCGGGCATCGAAATTGTCGATAAAATTCTGCAGCAGCGCACCAAGATCGATCCACGCATCTTGCTGGGATCGGGCAAACTCCGCGACCTCGCCATCCTGGCCATGCAACGAGATGCCACCATGATGGTGTTCGACCAGGAACTCAACCCGTCACAGATCAAGTCCATTACCGACCAGGTGGAACTCAAAGTCATCGACCGCACCCAACTGATTCTTGACATCTTCGCCCAGCGCGCCCAGACCCGCGAAGGTCAGCTCCAGGTGGAGCTGGCCCAATTGAAATATCTGTTGCCACGGCTCATCAGCAAAAATACGGCCATGTCCCGACTTACCGGCGGCATCGGCGGGCGCGGACCGGGAGAAACCAAGCTGGAACTGAACCGACGGCAAACCCGGGACCGCATCAACCGTCTGGAAAACGCCCTGCGAGACGTCCAGAAACAACGCCAGCAGCAGCGTGCCCGCCGCAGCAAACGTCATCTGCCGGTGGTTTCCATCATCGGGTACACCAATGCCGGCAAATCAACCCTGTTGAACAACCTGACCCGGAGTCGGGTTCGTGCCGAAAACCGTCTTTTTGCCACGCTCGACCCCTCCAGTCGACGCATGAAATTCCCACGTGAAACCGAGGTGATCATCACCGATACGGTTGGATTCATACGCGATCTGCCCCGCGAATTGATGACGGCATTCCGTGCCACATTGGAAGAACTCGAAAACGCCGACTTGCTGCTGCACGTGATCGACATCCATCATCCCCAGTACCAAAAGCAGGTTCGCTCCGTCGAACGCATTCTGGAAGAACTTGACCTGTCGCATATCCCTACGCTACGCGTGTTAAACAAGCAGGATCGTCTCAAGCCGGACGATCTTGCCAAACGTGTCAACATTCTCAAGGGGGTGCCGATTGCGGCCATTGATTCCCAGACGCTTCACCCGCTGATCGACGCCATGGATCATTATTTCACCGCTGGTCGCCTCGATCCGGCCCTGACAGATACAACGCCCTCTCCATCGTCGCCCGCCATGTAGCCATGCGCTAAAATACCGCTTTTTATTTGACAACAGATGTATATTTAATATAGTTTAGGAGTCTTATGGATTTGGATCACATGAAGGCCGTCGCGCTTGCGGCGGCGTACAGCGGCGGCAGTTACATTCGAAGCAGGCTGGATCGCACCCGCCGAATTGATCACAAAGGCGAAATCGATCTCGTCACCGAAGCCGACCTCGGCTCCGAAAGACGCATCATCGATATTATTCGCGCCAGTTTTCCCGACCACACCATCCTGTCGGAAGAGCATGGACTGACAGAAGGCCGTTCCGCATACAAGTGGATCGTCGACCCGCTTGACGGCACCACCAATTTTGCGCACGGTCTGGCGGCATGTTGTGTATCGATTGCGTTGGTAAAGGAAAACCGGCCCATCATCGGCATCGTCTGGGGTCCGTTTACGGATGAACTCTTTTCAGCGGTTCGCGGCGCCGGGGCTTATCTCAATGGGCGCCGCCTGACCGTATCGGGCATAGACCGGGTAGGCGACAGCCTGATCGCAACGGGATTTCCGTATAACGTCAGAACCATCATGGCGCCGGTGATAAACCGGCTGACACGCTGCTTAGAGGCCTCGCAAGGTATCCGGCGGCTGGGATCGGCGGCATTGGATATGTGTTATGTCGCGGCAGGCCGCTTTGAGGCCTTCTGGGAAGAGCAGCTTCATCCGTGGGACACGGCCGCCGGGCACCTCATTGTGACCGAAGCCGGCGGCCAGGTAACCGATTTTGATAACCGGCCGTTTGAACCTGAAATGAAATCTATTCTGGCCTCGAATGGCCGGATCCATCATCGCATGCTGGAACTGCTCGACGTGAAGGGAATCGAATGAAGGACGATGTTTTGGGCGGCAAAGAACTGGACCAGTATTTGGGCTGCTATGGCAGCTTTACGGCGGAAGACCCCATCTGCCAGAAACAGTGTGTGCTGAGCCTGCGTTGCGCCATCGAAAAAGATCACCATTCCCGGATGGAACTTTTGGAAGATCTCATGACGTCCGATGGATATATTCTGAAAATGCAATAATGCGTTCGTTCTTCGGCGTATCTATCGCCGATAGGCCAATGTCTGGCCTCCTGCCGGGTGTGCCTCACCCCGTTGTTCTATGCTGCCTCATTCCCGATCAGGTGCGTTTTCTGATCGGCCTTCCGGCAAGACCATAACGCTTTAAAAATCACCCTGATCCAGTTTTTCGGTAAAAAAGGCCACCTGTTTGCGCAAGGCGTTGCTTTTTTGGCATCCCTTTTCAACTGCGGCGATGGAATGCATGGCCGTGGCGTGGTAGCGGTTAAACGCCTTTCCGATGGTCTGCAGCGGAGCATCCGTATAACGCCGTGAAAGAAATATGGCCATTTGGCGAGGTCTTACAATCGACTGTTTGCGTGACCGCGACACCAGATCCTGCAGGGATACATTGTAATGACGGCAAACCATCTTTTTAATGACATCCACCGTAATCGTTTTACGCGTGCGAATGATATTGCGAATCACGCTTTCGGCCAATTGGCTGTTAATGGGCATTCCCAGCAGCGATGACTTCGCAGCGACTTGCATGATGCCGCTTTCCAGTTGACGTATATCTTCCGTTAGCTCACCGGCCAGATAATGCGTCACGTCGCGCGGAATTTGCAGGCCCTTGACTTTGGCTTTTTTTTCCAGAATCCGAACGCGCGTTTTGAAATCCGGCGGTTCAATACTTGAAACGAGTCCATAGGAAAAACGTGAACGCAGTTTATCGTTCAGGCGTGGAATCTCTGATGGCCGGTAACAGCTGGAAAAAATAATTTTTTTGCCGGCTTCAAACAATGAATCCAGTGTTGTTGCCAATTCCTGCTGGGTGCGATCTTTACCCCCCAGATAATGCACATCCTCCAGCAACAAAACATCGCACTGGCTGCGATACTTCCCTTTAAATTGGTCGAAGCAATCGTTTCGGAAAGACGACACCATCTCGTTGCTGAAATCTTCCGCCGTTACATAATAAACCCGTTCATCCGGGTATGCCGCGATAATGTGATGGCCGATCGCCTGGGCCAAGTGACTCTTTCCCAAGCCGGTTTTGGACATCAGATACAAACAGCTTTGTTCGGATTTGCGGCGGGATGCAATCGACAGGGATGCCGAATAGGCAAAATCGTTATTCCGACCGACAACGAATTGATCAAAGGTATAATCTTTATGCAGGAAGCGCCCCGCCGCCGGCTTGAACGCCATGTTCTGCAGGGCCAGCTGTTTCTCGTTGCCAAACGGTAGATTATCCGATGTGGGTTTATGACCATTCCCCGCGACAAACCGACAACTGCTGCCGCCATGCCTGCGGATTTCCTGCGCTATCAGGGGACCATAATTTTCCTGCACACGACGCAGCGAAAAGGCATTCGGACAGGCCAATGTCAAAACACCGTCGGTGGCTTCTCGAACCAAAATGGGGTCAATCCACATTCGATAGCAATGCGAGGGAATTTGATTTTGGATGGTTGCTTTAACCTGCTTCCAGATATTACCCATATGATCTTCTGTTATCATCCTCATGGCTCAAGTTCGCCGACACGTCAATCGAAAGGCACCAAACACAATCCTAATAAAATTAGGAATGTTTCCCATCGGTTTTGGATATTTAGATTAGATTATCAGAAACGCTTGTGAGAAAAACAGGACCCTGTTTATGGGAAAGGCCACGCAAAGTCAAACCGAACCATATGAAGTTTTTCGCATTTCCGGAGGAAGTTATGAACAATGCACAACCATCTGTTATTTATGTTTTTTTCATAACGAAACCATCCAACTATCTTTAAATACGATGCTTTTTAATAAGCCGAATTTTTGTAGGAATTCTAAGGGTATCCAATTCAGCCTACTGGTTTTTGACATTTCTCCTATCTTTGATTTTCTTCTATTTTCTTCTTTTTTCTTTTATTTTAATCCTTATCAAATAAAAATCTAATCAATGAAGTTCGTTCATCCCATTTCACTGGAGCGAGCGGAAGATGCCTATCCAGCAGCAGGAGCCCTTTCAGCCACCGCCATTTATTTGGGACCAATGGCCTGACCGATCACGTCCAAATTGAAACCAGTCCCATCCTTTTTATTTGATATCTGCCGCCCATGATTCTATACATTATTGTTATTCCATTTGCTGTTTCTCCATTGAGACATGCATTGCTTGTCCGCTCCAAAATTTTTGCACCGTAACAAAATAGCCGCTGCGCCTAATCCTGACACGAGGCGCACACAACAATCGACAAGGAAGCGTCCCCCTCATCATGACAACCCGTTGGATCAAAATCCGGCGCGCCCGCCACCATAATCTCAAAGCCATCGATCTGGATCTTCCCCGGGATCGGCTGATTGTCGTCACCGGTCTGTCGGGTTCAGGGAAATCAACCCTGGCGTTTGACACCCTTTATGCGGAAGGTCAGCGCCGCTATGTCGAATCCCTCTCGACCTATGCCCGGCAATTTCTGGAGCGAATGGAAAAACCCGAAGTCGAACGCATCGATGGGCTGTCGCCGGCGGTTGCCATCGAACAAAAATCATCGCACCACAATCCCCGCTCCACCGTAGGGACGATCACTGAGATCTATGATTTTTTACGTCTGCTCTACGCTCGCATCGGGCAACCCCACTGCCATCAATGCGGCCGCCCGATCACATCACAGACATTGGACCAGTTTATCGATCGTGTAATGGCACTTAAGGAAGGCACACGGCTTATCATCATGGCACCGGTGGTGACGCCGCCTCAAACATCACCAGCGGAGCGCATTCGCAAACTGCGCCGCGAAGGCTTTGCGCGTATTCGGGTCGATGGGCGTATTTATGAGGTTGACGATCTTCCTAAACACCATGCCCCCTTCCCCTCAATGTTCGATGTCGTTGTGGATCGCCTGATCGTCAAGCCCACGATCCGGAACCGCCTGGCAGATTCGCTGGAATTGGCCCTATCGCTGTCAGGTGATCAGATTGTCGTCGAAGAAATGGAAGGCCCCCGCCACGTTTTTAGCGAAAAAGCGGTTTGTCCTATCTGCCAGATAGGTCACCCGGCATTCACACCGGCCAGTTTTTCGTTCAATTCCCCCCAGGGAGCCTGTGACCTTTGTGACGGTCTCGGCATCAAACCGACCTTCGATCCTGAACGCATCGTGCCCGATCCAACCCTCTCTCTAAGGGAAGGGGCCGTCGCCCCCTGGTCCCACCGCCATTCCGTTCATTTCAATGCCTTCATGGAAGCGCTCACGGCACACTACGGCGGCGATATTTTTACCCCCTTTGAAAATCTTCCCGAACCGTTGCAGAAAGCGGTATTCGAAGGTTCCGGCGACGAGCAAATCACCTTCTTCTTCGAAAAAAGCGGCCGCCATACCTACCGCAAACCATTCGAAGGCGTTATCCCTTATCTGAAACGCCGTTATCACGAATCTGAAACCACGGCCGCCCGCGCTGAGATCCGCCAGTACATGCGTGATCAGCCCTGCCCGGCATGCCGTGGAACCCGATTAAACCCACACGCCCGTGCGGTGTTCGTTGCCGATAAAACCATTGCCGAGTTTTGTTCCCTCAATGCGGCCGCGGCGCTGTCCTTCATAAAGCATCTGTCGCTTGCCGGGCAAGCCCATGCGATTGCAGCCAAAATTATTACCGAGATTCAAAACCGGCTGCAATTCATCGTCGACGTGGGGTTGCCCTATTTGTCACTCGATCGTCGTGCCACCACCCTTTCCGGCGGTGAAAGCCAGCGAATTCGACTGGCAACCCAGATCGGCTCCAAGCTGACCGGCGTCCTCTATGTTCTTGACGAACCGAGCATCGGCCTTCACCCCCGTGATAATCAGCGTTTGTTAAAATCGCTGAAAAATTTGCGGGATATCGGCAATACCGTCATCGTGGTCGAACATGACGCGGAGACGATTCGCGCCGCTGATCATGTGGTCGACATGGGGCCGGGGGCTGGTATCCACGGAGGGGAGATCGTTTTCAGCGGAACGCCGGAAAACCTCGTGAAGACAGAAAAATCATTGACCGCCGATTACCTGGCAGGCCGAAAACAAATCCCCTGTCCCACGCGACGCCGATCGGGAAACGGCCATGTATTACGCTTGGAAAATGCAACCCAAAACAACCTCCAGCACCTCGATGTCCAATTCCCGCTGGGTTGCTTTATCTGCGTCACCGGTGTTTCCGGATCGGGCAAATCAACCCTGGTTCTGGAAACCCTCTACCCTGCCCTGCACCAAAAATTGTATCGTTCGGGTATCTCCTCAGGCGCGTTTCAGCGGCTTGAGGGCGTCCGTCATCTTGACAAAGTCATTCATATTGACCAATCGCCGATCGGCAAAACCCCCCGTTCAAATCCCGGCACCTATTCCGGTGTATTTGCCTTGATAAGGGAGTTGTTCGCCCGCACCCCTGAAGCCCGGTCACGCGGCTATAAGCCCGGGCGGTTCAGCTTCAATATCAAGGGTGGCCGTTGCGAAGCCTGTCGCGGCGACGGTATCATCAAAATCGAGATGCATTTTCTTCCCGATATTTATGTGGTCTGTGAGGCCTGCCACGGCCAGCGCTACAATCGCGAAACCCTCGAAATAAAATACCGCGGCCGAACCATCGTCGATGTTCTCGACATGACCGTCAACCAGGCCTACCACTTCTACAGCCGTCTGCAGAAAATCCGAAGCAAACTTGAAACACTGATAGACGTCGGATTAGGCTATATTCGCCTGGGTCAATCGGCGATAACCCTCTCGGGCGGCGAAGCCCAGCGGGTCAAACTGGCCAAAGAACTCAGCCGCAAGGAGACCGGACGCACGATCTATTTTCTGGATGAACCAACAACAGGGCTGCACTTTGAAGACACCCGCAAATTATTAGAAGTACTCCATCGACTCGTGGACGCCGGGAACACCGTCATCGTCATCGAGCATAACATGGATCTGGTAAAAACCGCCGATTATATCATCGATTTGGGACCGGAGGGGGGAGATGCGGGTGGACGGGTAATGGGATGCGGCACCCCGGAAGCATTGATCACCATAAAAGGATCCCATACAGCGCCTTTTCTTCGCAAGGCGCTTTTCGCATCGACCCCATAGAACGACCGTATCGTTTGACCATAAAAAAAGCCCGGCCAGAAAGCCGGGCTTTTTCTTTGAACGGAAATCAGTGTTACTTCAGCAGGCCTTCCACGATACCGGCCATGGGGGTCGCATAGATCAAAATCAGCGAGATAACCAGGGCGTAGATACAAAGGGACTCGATCATGGCCAGACCGATCAGCATCGTAACGGTAACTTTACCGGAAGATTCGGGATTGCGGGCAATACCTTCAACGGCCGATTTAAGGCCGAGGCCCTGACCGATGCCGCAACCGAAAGCGGCGATCGCAATTCCAAAACCAGCTGCCGTTACACAAGCGATAAAAAACTTCAGAGCTTCAGCTTCCATACGTACACTTCCTCCTTGTTAAAAAGTTAATTTTGGCTTCTTCCAATGCCCCATTAAGGCAAAACAGGCTGAATAATCATTTTTCCGGTCAAATACCGCGCCCTTCAGTGGGCGTGTTCCATGGCACCGGTAAAATACATGATCGAAAGCAGGAAAAATACAAAAGCTTGCACCAGCGCCACAAAAACCCCCAGCGCCATGATGGGCAAGGGGGCAAAAAAAGCACCGGCCAGACCAAACAGAATGGTCAGCACCAGTTCATGCCCCATCATATTTCCAAAGAGACGAAAGGTAAGGGAAAGAATTCGCGCGAAATGTCCGATCAACTCGATGGGGAAGATGATGGGAACCATCCACCATACCGGCCCCAAGAAGTGTTTGATATAACCGGCGCCGTGATATTTAACGCCGATAATATGCGTAAAAATGACCACGACCAGGGCACAGCCCAACGTCGTATTCAGGTCCGCGGTGGGAGGAAAGCAGGTCGGTACCATCCCGGTCAGGTTGCCGATGAAGATAAAAATGAAGATCGTTGCCGACAGGGGTAACAACCAGCGCCCCTCTTCCCCGGTGACATCGACCATGAATTCTTCAATGCCACTGACAACCACCTCAAAAAAATTCTGGGCTTTGCCCGGGATCAGTTTTATGCTCTTGCCGCCAAGTATACCCATGGCTATCAGAAACAGCATCACCAGCCAAGTATAGAGGACGTGAGGATATTCATGGGCAAAGTGGGCCGGTCCCGGACCAAGCATCTCGCAAAATTTGACTAAAAACAGCCACGGATGTTCCATCCTTAAAACGCCTCCTTGAAAATAAGATTTTTTAACTCGCGCACCGTTGCGACGACAATACTGGCAACCACGACCGATAACCCGACGAACAATCCCAGCGGGTCGACATAGTGGCCGGAGATCAGAAAGAATATGATAACGCCGCTGGCTATAAAGCGGACGTAATATTTGGCAATGATCACATTATGGGAGACGAGGTGGGGAGGTGTCAGGGATTTTTTCAGCGTGCGCGCCAGCAGGTGAAAATTGACGGTAACGATCAGGCCGCCGGCAAAAATCCCCAGGGCGACATCAAATTGGAAAGCGACCAGTCCGACGAGGACGGCCGCTACAAATAGAACCCAGTTGGCACGTGTAATGAAAAGGAGTATTCGCTTCTGAATGTCCAAGTTGATCCTGTTCGTCCTTGGCTGCAGGTGTAATGACGTTCAGAGTTTACGGCTTTTCTTGATCGCGAGCCCGATATTGCGAAAACCGGCCACAATGCCCATACCCAGACCGATCAAGGTCAGCCACGGTGTACAAGCCAAACGCCGATCCAAGTAAACACCCAGAAAGAGACCGATAAAAATCGACAGGGCGACTTGCAGCCCCAAACTACTGTAATAGGCGAGTTCCCTGATCGCCCGCCGGGTTTCTCTTTTCATGGATGTAATCGACGCTTCGGCCCGAATCGGAACGATTTCCGCCCCAATCGAGTCAGAAGCATCTACCATAGCCCCCAGGTGAAGTCAACGAAAAACCCATCGCCGACGTCTCCCTCAGAGCTTCAAAAGCTGGGCATCGAAAACCGGCCCATCCTTGCATACATGGTGGTAAGCACTGCCGTCACCCGCCGCCGGGACAGCACATCCCAAACATGCCCCCATGCCACAGGCCATGACCGATTCGATCGAAAGCTGGCAGGCCACATCCAGACGGTCGGCTATACCGGCCACACATGTCAACATGTCCATGGGGCCGCAGGCCATGATCACGTCCGGCGGCTGCCGGCGCACGGCCGCCTCCAGCGGACTGGTCAGAAAACACTGCGCGCCTTCACTGCCGTCATCCGTCGTGCAATCCACCTGATCCGCCAGTTGTTCAAATCTCTCGCGGCACAGCAGGTCGCCCCGGGATCGTCCGCCCAGAAAGACATGGCACTGGCAGGTCTCAGGCTGTTGACGCAATGTTTCGAGCAGAAAAACCATCGGGGCGGCGCCAATGCCGCCGGCTGCCAGATAGATACGCCGATAATGCCCGCGAACGATAAATCCCTTGCCCAGGGGACCGAGGATATCCACCATGGCCCCCACCGGCATGCGCGCCATGATGTCCGTCCCCTCGCCCACGACTTTGTAGAGAATTTCCAGTTTGACGCGCCCGGAAGCATCCGGCACCATGCGATGAATGGAAAAGGGGCGACGCAGCAGCGGCGTGGCCCCCGCCCCAATGGACAGCATGACAAACTGCCCGGGCTGCGCCGCACCGAATGGTGTTTCACATCCAAGCGTCATCTTGTGGTACCCCGGCGCCATAGTAAAATTGTCCAAGATTTCGGCATAGGCTTGGTTCATGATCTCTCCGCTCCAGGATCGGTCGTTATTCTGGTCTTCGGTGCCATACCCACAATCGCCGCGAACCGACCGGTGGTATGCGCCGCCCGATAGGAAAAAAAGAGGTCCCGCCGACAGCGCGTGCAGATGCGGCTGATCTCGATATGCACAGGATTAAGTCCGGCCCGCACCAATTGGGCCTGGCTTATGGCCCAGAAATCGAAATGGTTCTCAGACACCCTGTAAGACCACAGCGATTCGGGAATTTCCTTTCGGTAGTGCACGAATTCCGAACAGCATGGCCCCAGCGACGGTCCCACACCGGCATAAATATCAGCGGGATTGCATCCGAAACGGGTCGTCATGACCGTCACCGTGCGACCGATGATATCGGCGATGCTGCCGCGCCAGCCCGAATGGATATTGGCAATGACCGACCGCACCGGGTCGTGGAGCAGGACCGGCTGACAGTCCGCCACCAGAATGGTCAAAAGCCATCCGTGCTGGTCGCTCACAATGGCATCGGCTTCCCCGGACAACCGGGGGGCAACGGCTGGCGCCTTGCCGTCCCATACAACGACCTTGTTGCCATGCACCTGGTTCAAAAAGACCGGTTCCGCCGGGTGAGGGAACCCTTCCCAAACGGCCTCTCGATTGACGGCCACCTGATCGGCAGCGTCACCGACATGCAGGGACATGTTGAGACTATCAAACGGGGCCTGGCTGCCGCCGCCCTGGCGGGTGGTGATGCCATGACAAAGGGCTGGGAACGCCGCCAGGTTCTCAAAGCAATAGAAATCGATCCCATTGCGACGATGGACTTTCATCGCAGGTTCGCCCCTCTCCCCCGTCTTCAGGCGTTGATATCGGCCCAAACCCTGTTCACAAAAGCGGCCCGCATACCGACAGCCGCCAATGGTGTCAGCAATAACGTTCCGTAATCAGCTGAATCAAGGCCGATGTGGAAATGTCCTGAACCAGCGCAATCCGTTCGACCCGCCCCCCCTGCTGCTTCACAAAATCAGCGCCGATAATCTGATCTTCCGGCCAATCCGCCCCTTTGACCAATACATCCGGTCGCAAGGCCTGAATCAACGTCAAGGGATCCGGTTCATCAAAGAGAATCACGTAGTCCACACAGGCCAACCCAGCCAATACTTCAGCCCGCAAGGCTTCCGGATTGATCGGGCGCAGGGGCCCTTTGATCTTTCGCACCGAATCGTCACTGTTCAACCCGACCACCAGCATATCCGCACTGGCGCGGGCCGCCGACAGATATCGAACGTGGCCGGCATGCAGAATATCGAAACAGCCATTGGTAAACGCAACCCGTCGCCCGGCCTCCTGTGCGGCTACGATCGCGGCTGCCGCCGTGGTCCTGGGTACCTGTTTATTCCCGTCCTTCAAATTCATTATTTACCAATCCGTTTTCCTTCCTGCCCATGCGATCAAGCGTCGGCATGGTACGGGCGATCGTGAAAACATCCACGGCTTCCGCCCCGTTCTCTTTCAATTCCCTGGCCGCTTCCTCGGCCGTTGCCCCCGTCGTATAGACATCATCCACCAGTAGAATGCTGCGCCCCTTTACGGCGGCGCGATCAACCACTTTGAATGCGCCCCGGATATTGCGTCGGCGCTCGGGCTTGCCCAAACCGGTCTGGGGTGCCGTGGGCCGGGATCGCACGAAGATGTCACGTGCTTTGGGGAAACGGCATTCGTCCCGCGTGCTCCGTCCTTCCGCCCTGGCCCAGGCATCCACCAGCATCTGGGCTTGGTTAAACCCGCGTTGGCGCCAGCGGCGTGCATGCAAGGGAATTGGAAGCACCATGTCGATCTCTCCCGGCAGCCAATGAAGCTGGAAGGACTCCTGCAGAAGCTGTCCCAGAGGGTCAAGCAACACGAAACAGGCCCGGTATTTCAACTGGTGAACCAATTCCATGAGGGCGCCGCTATAAACCCCCGCAGCGCGCGCTCGCCGGAATGCGCCGGGTTGCCGCAGGCAATCGCTGCACAAATGGTCCTCGCCCACAGGACTCTTAAACATCACGCCGCAACGCTCACACAAGGGAGACCGCACCGGTTCGAAAGACGTGAGGCAATCAGAACAAAGAAACGGCAACGCCACCCGATGAAAGATGTTGCACAGCCCATGATCCCCAGCCTGTAGGTCGGGATTGTGATCGACATGCGAAGAAGAAGACTGGGAGCCATGTGGCCAATAGGCCCCACACGCACGGCATTTCCGGGGGAAAATGGCATCGGTAAGCGCCCGGCCGATATATCCCCCGAACCCGAGCACCGGCCCCTTCAACCGAAGCAGCCCCGCATGGGCAGGCACGTCGTGCCGATAGCCTTCCTTTTTCGTTGCCAATGTTTGGCTGCTGATGGCGGGGCCGTTCATGGCGTTCCCGCCGGCTGTGACCGTTGACGATAGGCCTCGAAAATAGCCAGTGCCGCGGCCACAGAGGCATTCAATGAATTAAACGCCCGCGCATGGGGAATCGACACGAGAAAGTCGCAGTGCCGCCTGACCAAAGGCCGCAGGCCCTTTTCTTCACCGCCGACAAGTAACCCCAGCGGTATTTTCAGATCGCAGTCAAACAAGGATTGATCGGCAGCGCCTTCCAGCCCCACAATCCACAATCCGTTTTTTTTCAATTGCAGGATGGCATTGACAAGGTTGGGAACCCTGGCAATCGGCATATGCTCCAGCGCACCGGCGGAAGCTTTCGATACTGAGGGGCTGGGCGCTGCGGACCGGTCCTGCGGTATAACGATGCCGTCGGCACCGGCGCAATAGGCGGTGCGAATGATAGCGCCCAGGTTTTGCGGGTCCTGAAGATTATCGAGCAGCACCACAAACGGCAGCTCATCGTGAGAACGCTCCTGCCCCGCGACGTCGGACAAATCGCAATAGGGCAGAGGCGCCACCCGGGCGCAGACGCCCTGGTGGCCGGCATGACCGGTCAACTCTACGAGGTGCTGTTCACCGACCGCCTGAACCGTTACCCCTTGGCCGCCCGCCAGTTGTCGAATCGATGCGATACGGGCATCTTGACGGCCTTCGCGCACCCATACGGCATGGATCCGGCGCCGGTTGGCACGCAACGCCTCACAGACGGGATGCACGCCATACAAAATTTCTGTTTTTGGACTCGCCATAGAAGGTGTAGGTGTGCTTCGGTTTGCCTAAAGAGGTCGCGATAGCGGCAGACGCATCCGTCATCAAAACGATGGCGTCACGATTCCCGGTAGCCGCGAACAATGGAAACAAGGGTTTCCGCCGCCGTTTCAAGACAATCATTGATCACGGTATGTCGATAAGCCCCGCGTTGCGCCATTTCCCGCCGGGCATTGACCATCCGTTTATCGATAATGTCCGGGGAGTCGGCGCCGCGTTGCTCCAGGCGCTGGCGCAGGACGTCGGATGAGGGCGGCATGATGAAAATGGTGATGGCATCCGGATACTTGGCACAAAGTTGAACCGTGCCCTGAACGTCGATATCCAACAGCACATCATGGCCAGCAGAGCGCTCAGCATCGATAAACGCCGCCGCTGTCCCATAATAATTCCCGTGCACTTGGGCCCACTCCGCCCACTGGTTGGCATGGATGCCGGCCTTGAAGGTCTCGACGTCGGTAAAAAAATAGTCCACACCGTCAACCTCACCTTCGCGCGGCGATCGGGTTGTGGTGGAAATGGAATAACGCAATTCTGGCAGGCGTTCCGTAAGCATACGGCAAAGCGTCGTTTTTCCGGCGCCGGAAGGGGCGGATACGATGAACAAATGCCCCGTCTGGGATACGAAGTGCGATTTTTTTTCCGCCATCGCTGTCAGGCCATCCTCATCCGTTGTTTTCTTTGAGCAGGGTGAAGCGCTGGGAAATGGTCTCGGCCTGAATGGCTGAAAGAATAATATGGTTGCTGTCCATGATGATGATCGATCGGGTGCGTCGCCCATGGGTGGCGTCAATCAGACGCTGATCCTTCTTGGCGTCGTCTTTCAGGCGCTTCATCGGTGCCGAATTCGGGGAGACAATCGCCACAACCCGATCCGCTACCGCCGTGCTTCCAAATCCAATATTCAGTAAATTCGGCTCCATAACAGCCTGTTCCTTCCTCCATGACGGCGCGGGCGCGGCTCCCCCCGATCGCCTACTCGATATTTTGAACCTGCTCCCGTATTTTTTCAAGTTCGGATTTGAGATCGACCACCCGGTGGGCGATTTCCGTACGTGAGGTTTTGGCTCCCATCGTATTGAATTCGCGATTGAACTCCTGCAGCAGGAAATTCAGCTTGCGGCCGGCGGGTTCTTCAACATCCATAATCCGCCGGAATTGTTCCAGATGGCTGGCAACCCGGACGATTTCCTCGGAGATATCACTGCGGTCCGCCAGAAAAGCGGCCTCTTGCGCGATACGGCCCGGGTCGATGTCCACATTTCCCTGAGTCAGGGCCTGGATGCGCAACAAGAGCTTGTCTTGGTATACCGCCAGTAATCCATCGCTGGTCTTTTCGATCAGATCGAGCTGTTGGGCAATATCATCCAGGCGACGCCTGAAGTCGGCAGCCAGGGCGCGGCCTTCCCGCTGCCGCATTTTATCCAGCGCCGACAGGGCTTCCAGAAGACACCCTTCGACGACTGGCCACAATGAATCGATTTCCCGCTCTTTTTCGCAGGGTTTGATAATGCCCCCGGCATTGATCAGCAAATCCAGCGAGATGTCACTTGACAGATTTAAGGTGTCCTTCACCTGCTGCAGGGCGTCGTGATAGGCTCTAGCCCGGGGCCAGTCGATTTCGAACGCCTGCGCGTCATCCCCGAGTTCCCTGATATCAATGCGAAGTTCGACACGGCCGCGATGAAGCTGGCCCGCCACAGCCGCCTTGATACGCTCCTCCAACGGCAGATACGGACGGGCAAGGTGCAGAACAATATCGAGATTTTTGCTGTTATAGCTGCGAATCTCGGCCACCGCTTCAAATGGCTCCAATCGATTTTCAGCCCGTGCATAGGCGGTCATACTCTTTAGCATCAATTCCTACCGTTCGTTCGGCATGGCGCTATCGCTCACAGACGACATGCATGGCGTGATGCCATGTGCGTCTACTCGCGCACACATTCATCCGTTTTTAGATCGAGCGCATATTTAGTGCGGACCTTAAGCAAAAAATCCTGCAAATGCTTATTCTTATAATCCGGGTAGGTCCATGGCAGGGACTCGAAATGCCCCTTGCGATACATGAGCGTCAGATCCGCATAGATTCCCCGACGGAGATAGATCCGGTGTGAAAAGTTCTTACCGGTTGCCAACACAAGACGCTCCAGTAAAAGATAACCAGGGTCGATATTGACCACCCGGGACCCCTCGCGTGTGAATTCCGTCTCAAGCGCATTGGTCAGGTGCTTGATGTCCGGCAGCGCTTCCTGGTCGACGAGACGCTTAAAGGCCACCATGCGGCGATAAAGCGGCGCTCCCATCTCCCGGGTGTAGTAATCCGTAAAATCGAACGGAAGCCAGCGACTGACAAGATCAACCGGACCAAAGTGCGTTTCCAACCGTTCCATCAACGTGCCGGCGAGTTGCTGGTGCGCCATGAAAAAACCCACCAGAAGTTTCGCCGGACGAGGAGAGGCGGGAACACTCATGGATTAATGGGCTGCGCTTCTTCCACCAGCATGATGGGGATGTCATCACGGATGGCGTAAAGCAATCGACAGGCTTCACAGCGCAGACCGCTCTCATCGTCTTCCAACTGCAATTCGCCCTTGCATTGGGGGCAAACCAGTATGTCCAGTAAGGCTTTGTTCAGGCTCATGATTCAAAGCTCCCCTTCGAATAAGCGTCTACTTGGCTTCGGTCATCCTTTCGTGCCGAGCGGCTGACGAATCAATCAGACCCAAATTGCAATGATCGGCTGCACCACGCAAGGCATGCCCCTGCACGTCCAGCCACCTTGCCTGGTCGATGACCATGATCGCGCCAAATGGGTGTTCATGGTTATCAGCCTTCCCCTGCTTTGGCAAGCCGTAACCGCGGTCTCATGAGGACGAAACGAGGCCGGACCTTGCAATCCGCCAGGCGTTGGATTAAGAGGGACCTCGTCTTTAAAGGTTCCGGAACGAGCGGGTCATTGATGAAATTTGCCTTCACTCTCATTAAATATTTCCCTTTTGGCGGACTGCAGCGGGATTTTATGCGAATCGCCGAAGCATGCCTCAAACGAGGCCATGAGGTGGACGTATTCACCCCCTACTGGCAGGGGGAAGTCCCGGCCGGTCTGAACGTGACCATGCTCAAGCTCAAGGCGCTCAGCAACCACAAACGCCGCTTGGCAATGTCCCGGGAGGTTTGCCGACTCACCCGCGACAACCGCTATGATGCCATTGTGGGCTTCAGTAAAATGCCGGGACTTGATTTTTATTATGCCGCTGACAGCTGTTTTGCCGAACGTGTGGAAAAGAAACCCTTCTGGTATCGCTATACGGGGCGATGTAGATCTTATCTTTTGCTTGAACAGACCGTGTTTGCCCCCCAGGCCGCCACCCAAATCATGCTCCTGACCGAAAAAGACCGCGAAACGTATCAGCGCTATTACCAAACCCCCTTGGAGCGTTTTCACGTTCTTCCCCCCGGCATTGCGCGAGACCGGCTGGCCCCTCCCGATACCAACACCATTCGTCGCCAATTGCGGGCGGAGCTGAAGATCGACCCCGAAACGTATGTGGTACTCATGGTCGGATCCGGCTTTCGCACCAAAGGAACCGACCGCGCCATGCGGGCCCTGGCCGCCCTTCCGGCACCCCTTCGAAACAACGCCGTACTGGTCATCATTGGCAAGGATAACTTCCGTCCTTTTCGCCGATTGGCCGGTCGCCTTGGCATCCAACGCCAGATCCTGTTTTTCCATGGACGTGACGACATTCCCCGTTTCCTTTTTAGCGCCGATATGCTCTTGCACCCTGCCTATCGCGAAAACACCGGTACGGTCCTGATTGAGGCGATGGCGGCCCGCCTCCCCGTGTTGGCTTCCGACGTGTGCGGCTATGCCGATCACATCGCCAAGGCCGACGCCGGTCAATTGGTCCCGTCCCCCTTCGACCAGGACACACTGAACCGAATGCTGGCTGAAATGCTGCAGGACGCAGCACAGCGTGACAGGTGGGGTGCCAATGGCGGACATTATGTCGCCCAAAACGATGTCTTCAGCATGCCGGAGAAGGTTGCCGACATCATCGAAGGGTCTGCCCCATGCTAAACCTTGCCAACCACCTCCAAAAAGCCTGGCAGGGCAGGGATATATATTCACTGCTGTTTCACCTGGAGGGCCAGGTTTTTCGGGAAAAGGAAGGTCGCCGTACCTTTCGGTTCGAAGTTGACGGGCAGAGTTATTTTGCCAAGGTGTTCATGGGAACCGGCTGGCCGACGCTTCTGGCCTGTCTGCTGAAATTCCGGCGGCCCATCATCACTGCTGAAAACGAATGGCGGGCCATCGAAAAACTCGAACGAATTGGTGTTTCCACCATGCGCCTGGCGGGCTATGGGAAACGGGGGCGCAATCCGGCCCGAATGCAATCGTTTATCATTACGGAAGAACTCAAACCGACCATCAGCCTGGAGGATTTCTGTCGCGACTGGGATGGCCACCCGCCGCCATTGGAATTAAAGCGCGCGCTAATCAAACGCGTGGCCCAAATTGCCCGAACCCTGCACGCCAATGGCATTGTTCATCGCGATTTATATCTATGCCATTTTCTTCTGGACACGACCCGCCAGGCAGATCAGCCCGGCATCATACCTCCGCAGCTGTTCCTGATCGATCTCCACCGGGCGGAGCAGCACCGCCATCTTAAACTCCGATGGTGTGTCAAGGATGTGGCGGGGCTCTATTTTTCAAGCATGGATATCGGGCTGACGCAGCGGGATCGGCTGCGGTTCATTGCCGAATACAGTCAACGCCCCTGGCATGAGGCCATCCGGGAAAACAAACGCTTCTGGCAACAGGTGGAACGCCGTGGCCAGGCCGGGTATCGGGAATTCCGCCGGAAAAATCCGGATCTTTTCACATGATACCGGCCAGATGGGGATATTCCTGTTTTCAGCGAATTTTTGCGATACCGTGCAGGCATAACGACCAAACGAAACACCGATAAATTGCCCATGACGAGTTTCTGGAACATAACGAAGCCTTACCTTAATTCACCGGTGGCGGAGGCATTTCAATCCTTAGAGAAAACCGCCGAAACAACCGGCCAATATGTGACATCGAGTCCGATCAGCAGGGTCATCCGGAAAGAAGTCGACAATCAGCGCTTTTTTATTAAAACCTATACGGCCGGCGGGAAAAGCCTGCGGCGATGGATCGGACGCAGCCGGGCACGCGCCGAATGGGAAAACATTCTGTTTTTCCAGAATGTCGGCATTCCGACCGCCCCCTTGGTGGCTTATGGCCAAAAGACGCGCGGCGGGCTTTTCCAACAGGCGGCTCTCGTAACAGCCGAACTGAAAAATACCCGGGACCTTAACGCTCTGCACCTTGATAACCATCCTATTTTAAAGAATCGGCAATGGATCGCATCCGTCAGTCATCAAATCGCTCGGCACACGCGCTGCCTGCACCAGAACCGCTTCGGCCATCTGGATCTCAAATGGCGCAACATTCTGGTAACCATGTCAAATGCCCCCCAGGTCTATTTTATCGATTGCCCGGCCGGCCAGATTCGTCGCGGTCCCGGTGCCGGACGGTGGTTCGTCAAGGATATCGCTTGCCTCGATAAGGTTGCCAAAAAGCGATTGTCACGTACCCAACGGTTGCGGTTTTACTTGGAATACGAAGGCCTGCAACGCCTTGGGGATAAAAATAAACAAAAGATCCGCCGAATTCTGCGTTTCTTCAGGGGAAGAGCGTGAGGCTATTTAGATACCTCATTCGGGAAACGTCCCCACGGCGGGATCTCTTAAAGGGCTATCGGGCATCGAGCCGTCCGATGGTAGCGCTATTGCATGCTCTGCTATGATACCGAAACGCTGCGCGAGAGCGACCGCACCCTGCCGACACCGTTTCAGCTGTTGCTCGATACGTCGGGAGAACAACGGGCACTGACCTGCACCGCGATCCTGCGTCATCTTCCCGGCAAACGCCTGGTCTGCCGTGGTGTTTGGCATCAGCGCCAAACGGTCGTCGCCAAAATCTTTTTGGCAGCATCGGGGGCAAAACGACATTACCAGCGGGAGTTGCAGGGCATCGAAGCGCTATGGTCCGCCGAAATTGCGACACCCGCCATCCTGTTTAAAGGGACACTTGCTGATGGGAAGGCCCCTCTGCTTCTGTTTCAGGAAATGCAGGGTTATCAGAACCTGGCCGAACGCTTGGCGACGGCAAACACCGTCGATGACCGCCTGGCGGCAATGCAGCCGGTGATCCAATTGATCGCCCGATTGCATGCCGCCGGTCTCGGGCAGCGCGATATCCACCCCGGCAATTTTCTGTTGTCTGGGAATGACGTTATGGTGATCGACGGCGACGACATCGAGAACAATGGCCGTCAGCCCCTCTCGCAGCGAAAGAGCTTTTCCAATATCGCCCTATTTTTCGCCCAGTTTTATCCGCAATTCGACGCCATCGTGCCCCCGTTGATTGACGATTATGGCGACTGTCGCAACTGGCCCATCGATCCTGGAACATATTCCGCCATCCAAAAAAAAATCCGGCGTTGGCGGGACTGGCGTCAAAAAAAATATTTCCAAAAAACCAAACGCGACTGTACCGCATTTGTTGCCCAAAAGGCGTGGCATCGCTTCATGGCCTGTGATCGGACGTGGTATTCCCCTTCAATACAAAACCTTCTGAATGATCCGGATACTTTTATCAAGACGGGTACGATCCTGAAAGACGGCAACACCGCTACCGTAGCCAAAGTCACCCTTGGGTCGCAAACACTGGTTGTAAAACGGTATAATATTAAAAACCGCTGGCATGCGCTGCGCCGCTGCCTGCGGCCCAGTCGGGCAATGGTTTCCTGGCAGAATGCCCATCGGCTTCATTTCCTGGGAATTCGCACACCCCGGCCGATAGCGGTCATCGAAGAACGCTGGGGCATTTTTCGACACCGTGCCTACTTCATCATGGCGTATCTCCCGGGAGAAACCATCGATGAAATCGTTCATGACAAGATCAAGGATTCCCAGGCGATTGAAAATTGTTTCAATCATTTGGCGACACTCATAAAACAGCTTGCCGCAGCACAAATCAGTCATGGTGATTTCAAGGCCACCAATTTTCTGGTATCATCCAGCCAACTGCACCTTTTGGATTTAGACGGTATGACCGCACACCGTTTCACCGGTTCATTTAAGAGAGCCTTCAGGAAAGATTTTGTGCGCCTGCGTCAAAACTGGCCCGACCTGCCGAACTTAAGCAGCAGAATCGCCAAGCTGACCGACCGCCTGTCCATATGATGTATAATGCGATCGGGCGTTTCGGACGCAGGCGGAAAAGGATAGGGTAAAGGAGTTTTTTTGAAGTCGAACGGGAGAAATTCACGTAAACCCCGCATGAAAATACTTACCATTACAGCATACAGGCAGCTGATAGAAGATGCGGAGCCACTTGCGAGCGAATTCGTGGACGGCGAGTTAAGTCATAAAGTTTTCAGACTTGCGGATCAAAGCATTTTGAAACTTTTCCGAATCAAACGCCTCTTCTCCTCAGCCCGCCTCTTTCCATACACGAGGCGATTCCAGCGCAACGTGGCGTATCTTGTGTCATGCAGGGTGCCCACAATGACGATTGCGTCAGTTTACCGAATACCGGCTATCAAACGTACCGCCGTGCACTATCATCCTCTGAAAGGCATAACGCTCCGAAAGCACTGCGAGTCCAACCCTATTGATTCCGCTCTAGCGGGTCGGTTGGGATTGTTTTTTCATTCGCTTCATAAATACGGCATTTACTTTCGGTCGATTCACTTTGATAACATGGTCCTCACGGAAGATGATGATATCGGCTTGATCGATGTGGTCGATATGCGCATTAGCAACGGCCCCCTTAGCATGGGGCGGCGTATTCGTAATTTACGCCATCTTTTTCGATATGAGGCCGATATCGCGTATTTAGCTTCCGAGCGGCATAGATTCATGGATGTTTATTGCCGCAATGCCAAGTTAAGTCCCCGCCAGGAAAACCGCCTTCGCCGTCATTTTGACCATTATTTCTGCTGTAAGAATCCGAAGGCATCATGAGATTTGTCTTAAACCGTCAGGCCGCCAATCCTTTTTTCTTCCTTTTCCGCCGTCGTATCACTTGATATTCGGGATAAAGCTCCGGGTAGGTCCGTTTCCAGCGTCGATGAAACCAGAACCATTGCTCAGGATAGTCGTTGATGGCATTTTCCAGCGTATCCATGAGCATCTGGGTATACGCCTGGATATCATGGCGCAAAGAATCGGAACGTTTGAATGTCATCGGCGGCAAAACCTTCAGGCGATAAGTCCCGTGATTTTCGCGCATGCAAAAGATCGGAACGACCGGCATGCGGCATCGCAGTGCGAGTAAGGCAACCGCCGGTGTGGCAAGCGTCTGCTTGCCGAAGAAAGTCACGTCTACGGCCTCTTTTCGCCGTACGCCCTGGTCGATAAGGACTCCCAGGGTTCGCCCTTCGCGTAGCGCCCGAATCATCCAGGGCATGGCCCCCTCCTTGAAAAACACCTGATTCCCAAATCGGGTCCGCAAAGCGGTCAGCCAATTATGGGCCAATTTCCACTTGATGGGTTTGGCCACCGTCATGACCGGGCGATTCAACCGTGCCGATAGGCCCAGAAGACCGATTTCCCAATTTCCCAGGTGGGCAGAGTAAAGCAGGCAGCCCCGCGGGTGGGCCATGGCCCGGTCCAAAATATCCTGGCCCTCGATGCGGACCCGTTCGACCAGTTTGGTGCGAGGAAGAAAAGGTGTTTGGAGTAGTTCCAGGAAGACAATGCCGAAATGCTGAAAAACGCGTTTCGCCAGTCGGCGGCGCTGGCGAGGAGTCCAATCGGGACAAACAAACGCGATGTTCTGGTGCACAATACGGCGATGCCGGAGATCCAGCCAATAGGCGATGCGTCCAAGACCACGGCCTATTATACTCAGTCCGGATAACGGCAGATGGCCAACCACCGCACCCAGTTTTTTGAGGGCCATAGGATCTTCACCAGGAAAGTATACCTCAGAAAGATTCAGAAACGGGGAGAGCCGCGTTAAGAAACGTTGGATGCTGTTCGTATCTGGTCGGCCTTCTGGGTATAGAAATTGGTTAAAATGGCCTGCCGTTGGGTGAAATAGTCTTGATACGAATCGTTCCAGGTCATCCGTGCGGCAACCACCTGATCGTAGCATCCCAATGCCGCCAGCACCATTTCCGAGAACTCCCGCACGCCATGCTGGAGTGGACCGCACGCGGTCACATAGTCCGTCAGGCCCCGGCTGACCACGTAACGGCTAAACATGGGACTGGCGGCACGTGCCATCAGGCACCGCACCCCACAGGCCTGTGCCATCTCCAGATCGTTGATGTCGTCGAAAAGGCACGCCACCTGCTCGGGCCGAATGCCGTGGGCCGAACAAAGATGGGCAACGGCAATCCCCTTGTTGCGAATGCCAAAGTACACTTCATGAAAATGTTCGCGGCGCGCCAGATGCATGGCGGACCGGTTGTCGACCCCTGTGATGACGGCGACAATCGGCATCCTGCGCTGGGGCAGCCAGAGTCCGAAGCGTAGCATGTTGCTCCCCATCGAATCCGGTTCGGTGAAGTGGCTGGTCACCCCTTCACCTTTCTGCCCCGCATTGAATACGCCGTCCCAGTCAAAAATCAACGCCCGGACACGGGAAAGCTTCTTCTGCAGCGCTGCAGGCTCGGTCACGAACTGAGCGCCCAGGGTTTGAAACATACCCGCCCAAGACGGTTTCGAGGAAGTCGCGGCCACCATGGTGGTTATCCCAAAAGTCCCATTTTCACCAGGTCCTGAATATCCAGAATCCCGATGGGGAGATTGTCTTCCAGAACGATGACATTGTCGATCTGCTGCGCATTGAAGACATTGACGGCTTCGTAGAGAAGCGCATCGGCATTAACGGTAAATGGGTCAGCAGTGTAGCCGGCGTCCCCCATCTGTTTATCAAGAATGCCCTCGCCGTTCTCCTGGAGGCGACGACGGACATCGCCGTCGGTAAAAACACCCGCCAATTCACCGGCGTCGTTTACAAGAGTAACTGCACCAATACGCGAGGCGGTCATCTTCACCAGAGCATCTTTAACGGTTTCAGAAAGACGGCAAATCGGATTGCTTTCGCGGATGACGTCCTTGACCTTGATGGTCATCAGACGTGTGTGTTCAAAAAACTGTTCGGTGCCGACCTTGGTTAGAGCATTGTCGCACAATCGTTTCATCACGCCCCATGGCACCGTGCAGACATGGACGCCCGCCAGGGCAGCCTGGCGGATGTGATCCGGGTAGCGTACCGAAGAAAACATAATTTTGGTCGGATACGCGTATTTTTCGACCAACTCGACACACTGCTCATATAACAAAATGGCTTCGTGTCCTTGATCCTGCAGACGCCCAGCCAACGGGCACACGTATGCCGCGCCGGCCGCCATGGCCATGTAGGCCTGGTTGAGGGTGTAAATCAAATGAACGTTTACGCGATGCCCCTCATCGGTCAATGTTTTACATGCCCGCAGCCCTTCCAGCGAAATCGGCACTTTGAAAACAGGTGCTTGGGTCAGCGGCAGTTTCAGCAGGCGATGAGCCTCCGATACGATTTCATCATGGGTTTCGCCCAGCGCTTCCACCTGAAGCTCCGGCACCATGCCGGAAAGCTTGACAATGGCACCATCGATGTCGGTAATACCATGTCGATGCATAAACGTCGGTGTCGTTGTCAGCCCTTTTATGAAACCCAGCTGGAACGCTTCCTCAATTTCCTTGAAATCAGCTGAATCAAGATACAAATCCATCGTCAGTCCTTTCTTTACGTCGAATGCTGACCGGCATTCGGTGATACACGATCGGTTGAAAGCATCGCGGGAATAGCATTGAGAACACCATCACAACCGTTGGATGCAGGGGGTGTTTAATCGCGCTGTTCCTTGACAAGATTGTGAATATCAATCAACGGTTTGATAAATTCTTCGATCTGATCAACGGCGACCTGGCTGGCCGCATCACATAGCGCCTCCGGCGGGTTCGGATGTGCTTCCACAAAAATGCCATCGACCCCGGCCGCCACCCCCGCACGGGCAATCGTCTTCAGGTACTCACGGCTGCTGCCTCGTGGATCTTTGCTGGGGATGCCGTAGCGACGAATACTGTGGGTGATGTCGAACACCACCGGATACCCGATCTGCCGCAATTCATAGAAACTGCGGGGATCGACGATCAGGTCGTTGTAACCGAACGTATAGCCCCTTTCCGTCAACAGGATATCATGATAGCCGAAGCTTTCGATTTTCTGGACCGGCTTGATCATATTGGCCGGCGCCAGAAACTGGCCGTGTTTGAGATTGACCGCACGGCCGGTTTTGGCTGCCGATACGACCAGCTCCGTCTGCATGCACAAATAAGCCGGGATCTGGATCACATCGGCAACTTCGGCCGTCGGCAGGATCTGTTCGGGAAAATGGACGTCCGTAATAATCGGCACATCAAACGTTTCACGAATTTTGGCCAGCAGTTCAAGCCCGTTATCGAGCCCGGGCCCGTGGAAATGCTCTATCGCACTTCGGTTATCTTTCATGAAGGACGACTTGAAGATCAATGGAAGATCCAGACGCTGGGAGGCCGTCTTCAATCGTTCCGCGGTGTGCATCATGATCGCCTCATCCTCGATGACACAGGGGCCGGAAATCAGAAAAAGTTGATCCGCGCCACAGGTCACCGAACCAACCGATACGCAATGTTGAGCTGCCATGATTCTCCTTTCAATACCCATTGGCGATCCGCCTCACACGACCTGCGGCATCGCCCTCGGCATACTGATCCAAAGGGTCGATATGGGCCCATATCGACACTACGGGGATCGCCGTTCAATAAGCCAACCGTCCATACCACAAAAACCTTCCTCCCACAACAAAGACCCCGTGTCAGCGCGGTGCTGCGCAATTGCCTCGGATCGGCGCCGTTTTAAAATTGACAGGCCGTCATCATTTGAATAGGATCGCCCATTTAACAGCTTGCTGAGCGTTGTGGCGGGATTCGTCACAGGACGAAATAACCGATCAGCAAAATTTCTGAAAGACGGCGGCCGTGATCCAATCCCACTCCGTCCGGGCGGCACTAAAAATATACGAATGGTTATGGCAAGCGGCGACCCCTCTTCTGTGTCGGAATCAAAGGCTCCAAGAAGGTCTGTCACAGCGCCGCGGGCAACCGTTCCCGCAAGGCCCCTTCGATATCTGGATTCAGGCGGCATCCGCCGGCGAAAGCCATCTGGCCGGGCAGATCCTCGAGCAGATGGGCGTGCACACCCCCCACCGCATCCTGGTGACCAGCAATACCCGCCAGGGCAAAGATACCATCGATGGCGCCATAAAAAGCCTAACCCCACAGGCGACGCCGACACGCTGGAAGACCGCCTATTTCCCGTTTGACCAGCCGTCACGGATGAAAAGGGCCGTTGAATCCATTCAGCCGCGCATCATGGTGCTTCTTGAAACGGAAATCTGGCCGGGATTGATGGATGCCCTGAAAACGGCGGGAATCCCGATCATCATCATCAACGCCCGCATGCAGGCCAAAAGCCTGCACCACTATCAGCTTTGGCCAACATTCTGGCAGGCATTGGCTCCCGACCGTATCCTGGCGGTCAGCACCGAAGACGCCGACCGGTATGGGCGCCTTTATGGCGCCGCGCATGTGTCGGTCATGCCGAACATGAAATTTGATCGAATTCGCTCCAAGACGGATAGCGTACAACCTAATCCCGTGGGAGAATTGATTCCACCGGACGCTTCTTTTGTCGTACTGGGGTCCATACGCAAGGAGGAGGAAGACGCTGTCGATCGGATGATAGGCTATCTCCTCGATCGGCGGCCGGACATTCTGATCGGTTTGTTTCCCCGGCATATGCACCGCATTTCCGCTTGGCAGCAACGGCTCAAAGCCGCTGGTATCCCCTGCCATATGCGGTCGCAACTTGCTTCTGCGGTAAACGCCAAATCCGTCATTTTATGGGATGTTTTTGGCGAGCTAACGGATGCTTATGCCCACGCAACCGGCGTATTTGTCGGCGGCACGCTGGCCCCTTTGGGGGGGCAAAATTTTTTGGAACCGCTGACCTGCGGGCTTGCCCCGACCATCGGCCCTTCATGGACAACCTTTAATTGGGTCGGCCGGGACCTCTTTGACAAAGGCCTCGTTCGTGTCGCTGACAACTGGCGCCATGCCGCCGATACCCTTCTCGAAACGATGGCCGTATCCCTTGACCGGGAGGAAGTATTGATCAGGCTTGACAGGTACCTGGCAGAACGACGGGGCGGCACCGCAATCGCCGTAGAGGCAATTGAAGCGCTTCTGCGCGACCATCAGCCGGCTGCCAGGCACAGAGGCTGCCGTTGAAGATGGCCCATTGAGAAACCTTGGGGATATATGCGCATTCTGATCGTTCAAACCAGCTACCTGGGAGACACCATCCTGTCCACCCCGGTTATTGCCGCCGTGCGCCAGCTTTATCCCCAAGCGAAGCTGTGGATGATGACCACACCGGCGGCAACCGGACTCGTAGCACGTGACCCTTTATTGGAAGGGGTCATCGCCTTCGACAAACGCCAACAGGCGGCCGGACTGATCGGCCTTGTGCGCATGGGTCGCTATTTGCGGGGGATGCAGTTCGACCGGGTTTATGCCCTGCAGCGATCCTACCGCACCGCCCTGACGCTGCTGGCAAGCGGCATTCCCCACCGCACTGGATTCCAAAATGCCAAGCTGTCCTTTATCTATCACGCCAAAGGCATCCGCACACCTTCCGATCACGACGTCCTGCGCAATTTATCGCTCTTAATGGGCGAGGCCCCCGTTTCCGAATTCGACACCCGGCTCAGACTTTTTCCCCCGCCCATCGAAGAACTCGGGCCCGCTGCAAAAGGAATTCTGAAGCAGGACAAACCCCTTGTACTTCTGGTTCCGGGCAGTGCCTGGGCGACTAAAATGTGGTATTGGAAACACTATCGCACCGTGGCCGGCCATTTTATCGATCAAGGCTATACCGTTGCCCTGCTGGGGGGACCGGCCGACCGGGTGGTCAATCAACAGGTCGCCCAGAATCTGCAAATCATCGATTTGGCCGGGGAGACATCCGTTGCCGATGCCATGGCGATCGTCCAAAACGCGCGCCTCATGATCTGCAACGACAGTATGGCGCTTCATATGGCATCCGCTTTTCGCATCCCCTGCGTGGCCGTCTTCTGCGCCACCTGCCCTTCCTTTGGTTTCGGTCCCTGGCAGAACCCAAGGGCTGTCGTTGTTGAAAAGCAAGGACTGGCCTGTAAGCCCTGCGCCCGGCATGGCGGCCACACCTGCCCCACCGGGACGCGCGCCTGTATGGAGTCGCTGTTGCCGGAAGAAATTTTGGCGGCTGCAAACAAGGTTTTGACGTTGTCATGAATACCCTGACCTACCAAATGTACCATGGGTATCACATCGGCACGGACCAAACCCTTAGCGCCCGCCAGCTGCATCAATTGCGGATATGCTTTGAAAAACCAGCGCTGCCGGCAGGGGAAGTGCTCGCCGGCCGTCAGGGGGCGACGATCGCCCATCTGGAAAACATGGGATCGGTGGCGGTCAAACACTATGTGCGTGGCGGCCTGATCCGGCATGTCAACCACTGCGCCTATGTCAATTGGCCGTGCACCCGGGGTGAGAAAGAATTTCGCTGGCTGGCAACGGTCCGTCAACTTGGCCTTGCCGCCCCACGACCACTCGTCTTTGCATCCACCGGCCGGTTCGTTGGGCAATGCTGGCTGGTCACGGCGGCCATCCCCCGTCCTTACCCATTAACCCAGATCAGCCAACAGCAGGATGACCGGCGGCAGGCGATCTACGGTTTACTGGCGAAACAGATTGAGACCCTGATTCGGCAGCGGATCTGGCATCGGGATTTGCATCCGGGCAACGTCCTGGTGGACGAAAACGGCACGCCACATATCATCGACTTTGACAAGGCGCGCTATCTTAACAATCGCCGCCTGCTCGCGGTAAGGTATCGCAAGCGCTGGACGCGGGCTATTGCCAAGTATGGCCTGCTGACGGAACTGGAAGATGTTATGAAAAGAGCGACCACAGCGACCTGACCCTATCGGGTCACACGCGCTGTCTGTCAGAACCGCATCATTTGGTGCACCGGGCCAGATGCAAATAAAAACCCTATTCCGATGGTAACGATGCCTGCAACTAAACATTTTGGACCAACACCAACCAACGCGTCGATCCTGCTGATTCTAATGGGATCTCTCGGGGACCTTGTCCGCGGCCTCTGTCTGCCCGGAGAAATCAAGCAACACTGGCCGGATACAACCCTCACATGGCTGGTCGAACCCAGTTGGAAATCCCTGGTCGAAAACCACCCCCTGATTGACGAGGTGATCGTCTTTGATCGACCGCGGGGCCTGGCCGCCGTCAACACCCTTTACCAAAATCTCAAAACCCACCATTTCGACATCACCCTGGACCTGCAACGCCATTTTAAAAGCGGCCTTTTCTCACTGCTGTCGGGAGCGCCAATCAGAGTCGGCGTCCACCCACACAACGCCAAGGAATTCAACTGGCTCTTCAACAATCATCACCTTTCCTATTTCAGTAACCAGCGCCCCAAACTCGACCACTACCTGAAATTTATCGAATATTTGGGGGGAACCCCTTCTGGAACACCTGATTTCGGATTTTCGCTCTTAGAGGCCGAGCAACTCCCGGAAAGTCTGTCCTCGCAACTACCGCAATCTTTTATCGTGGTGGTTATGGGATCGTCCTGGTTATCCAAGGATTGGACCTATGACGGCTACCAGGAGTTGCTGCGTCAAATTTTGACAAAGGACGGGCACGGGGTCGTGCTGGTGGGGGATCGATCACAAACAGCGCCGGCCAGCGCGCTTGAAAAAGAGCTTCAATCCGACCGTTTGTTGAATTTCGCCGGCCGGACATCCCTCTTGGAACTCGTGGCCATTCTCAAAAAAGCCGCGGCCTGCGTCGGGCCTGATTCCGGACCGGGACATTTATCGGCAGCGGTGGGCACACCCTACGTGGCCCTGTTTGGCCCTACCGACCCGGCCCGGGTCGCGCCATTCCGTTGCCTTCCTTTCGTCGTTCAGGCCAAAAACGATTGTGAGGGGTGCTATCGCAAGACATGCGACTATAAAGGATCCAACTGCATGGCAGAGATCACGGCTGACATGGTCATGGGCAAACTCGAGCAGGCATTGGCGGCCGGCAAACTGTTCTGATCGGAACCCCTGGCAGCCTATTTTGCTTTTCGCACCAGAAGATCCTCGATGAAAAGATACTGGAGATCCGATCCGTAAAACATGTCCAACGCATCGCCGGGCGTACACACGATGGGCTCGCCCCGTCTGTTGAGCGACGTATTCAAAACGACCGGCACACCGCGCAGCTTCTCCAGTTCCTCAATGAGAGCATAGTAGCGCGGGTTGGTGGCCTGGGTTACCACCTGCGCCCGGGCGGTGCCGTCCATATGGACCACCTCCGGGATACGCGTCTTCCAGTGTTCGGCAACGGTAAACGCAAACGTCATGTAAGGGGCCGGATGCCCCGTCTGTAGAATTTCTTCGGCGGCCCGATCCAGAATGCTTGGGCAGAAGGGACGCCAGCGTTCACGATATTTGATCTGGGCGTTGATCCGATCGGCGATCCCGGGTTGGCTGGGATCACCTAAAATACTGCGGTTGCCCAACGCGCGCGGGCCAAATTCCATGCGGCCCTGAAACCAGGCCACAGGGTGGCCCTGGGCCAGCAGACGGGCCGCCGCCTGGGGGGCATCGGGAACTTGCTCAAATATCGGCTTTTCCGGATGCGATTCGCAGGCCCTGCGACCGTCTTCGGTCGAAAAGGATGGTCCCAGGTACACATGCTCCTGTTTGGCAATCGCGTCTCCCATTTCATGGGCCACGTAGGATGCCGCACCCACAGCCGTTCCGGCGTCGCTGGCGGCCGGCTGTACAAAGAGTTCATGGACGTGCGGCAGATCGATGATCCGCTGGTTCAATTTAACATTGAGGGCCACCCCACCCGCAAAACACAGCTTGCCGGTTTCGCGCAGGATATCGCCCAGGTAGGTTTCGATCAGCTGCAGGGCCACATCTTCCAGCAGTCTCTGCATACTGGCGGCGTAGTCCACATAGGGATCGTCAATCTCATCCCCTTCCCGCTTGGGCCCCAGCCAGTCCACCAGCTTGGGACTGAAATAAAACCCGAGGCCGTCCTGTTTGTAGCGCCGCAAGCCCACGGTATTGACGAGGGTCGTATCCACCGTGAACGAACGCCCGTCGCACTGTATCAGCGGTGAAAAATCATATTTGGTGGGGTCGCCA
This sequence comes from Desulfobacteraceae bacterium, assembly GCA_014237395.1. Lineage (GTDB taxonomy): Bacteria > Desulfobacterota > Desulfobacteria > Desulfobacterales > UBA5852 > JABZFP01. The sequence continues at coordinate 138,981 of JABZFP010000018.1, forward strand.
TAAGGGGCCATGCCCATGACTTTAAACTCACCGTCCAGCATTTCAAAGCCTAAGTACTGGGTCAAAGCACCGTATACGCCGCCAAGGGAATCCGGGTCGAAAAACTCTTTGATGCAATGAATCTGGCCATTTTCCCCGTAACCAAAAAACGTCGTGGCATACTCGCCTTTACCGTCAATGCCCATAATGGCCACTTTCCCGTCAAAACCGCTGAGGTGGTAGGCGCTGCTGGCATGCGTCAGGTGATGAGGAACCGGGACGAACGGCGTGCGGTCCGGGTCGATCGACAGGTCGCGCATCAGCTTTAAAATGGCATCGCGATTGCGGCGAAAATGGCGGTTGCCGTTGAAAATGGCCTGCAACGCACGGTCGGGGGCATACCAGTAGCGTTTGGCAAAATGCCACCGACCGGGATAACGCAGACCGAATGCGGCAAAAGGAAAGGCCACCGCATCGATATCACCCGGCGCTATACCGGCCACCTCGAGACAATAGCGGGCGGAATGATAAGGCCACTGGCGTTTGGCGTGTTTATCGCGCAGGAATCGCTCTTCCTCCACTGCGGCGACAAGGCGTCCGTCGACAAAAAGCGCCGCCGATGGATCATGCGTGAGTGACCCTGATAGACCGAGTACAATCATTACGATTTTTCTCCCATTGTTGTCGGCATCACTTCACCCGTTCCATCTTGACATCGTATGGGGAGTGAGTTCTTTCGTGCTCAATGACGCGTTCACATTCGCTTTTGGCGGTCATCGCTTGATGGCATATAACGATACAGTCATATTTCCCCCAAACGAATGTGCGTTTCTCTACCCAATAGGCGATGAGAATGCAAGTCTGTTGCCAATGAGCGTTGTCCTTACCGGCAATCGCTTTTAGGGGCCACTTGTTGCTGGCAAACCGAGTTTGCGAGCCACGAAATGTTCAAACGCCTCGGCGTAGACTCCTAAATCCATTCGGACCCCGACCACCAGCAAGGGCATATTCCGAAGCCAGGTGGCGTCAAGCTTGACCCTATCTTTTTCCGTCGTGACCAACAATTGTGCCCCCTTGCGGCCCGCTTGCCTGGCGATCGCCACGATGTCGTCACGGGAATAGTGGTGGTGATCGGCGAATGCCGCATATCCCCTCAGCTCGAATCCCATCTCGCAAACCATCTTTTGGAAAGTGTCATTGCGCGCTATGCCTGAAAAGGCAAAAACAGGGCAACCGTGCCATTCGTTCATCTGGATTTTGGCCGCCCAACCATCGGAATGCTTTGCGGAAAAATATTCGCTGATGAACGGGGCATGCGCGGCGGCAAAAACCGGACGCCGGCGATTGTCGCCAGTCAGGCTGCGATTGGTCTGAGAATGCCCCGCAAACCGTTTGGTAATAGCCACTCGCGGACATCGCGTGAGCAGGCAAGCGTCCGCCCGTGACAGCGATGACAACGGTTCCCTTAAGGTGCCGCGAGGCACCAGATAGCCGTTGCCAAAAGGATGTTGCGCATCCAGCAGGACAATATCGAGATCGCGCTTCAGGCGCATATGCTGGAAACCGTCGTCAAGAACAATGACCTCCGTTTGGTAGCGCTGCACAGCCCGTCGGCCCGCACGCACGCGATCCCGTCCTACGATGACCGGTATGCCCAAGGGCAACAGTTGCTGCGCCATCAAAAAAGGCTCGTCGCCGGCGCTGGAAGGGTCCATGAGAAGGGCATGCCCATTGCTCACGACCCCCCCGCCGTTCTTTTCGGCCGAGCCTTTGTATCCGCGACTGACAATCGCCACACGACAGCCAAACCCATGAATTAAACGCGCCATGTACACGCTCATGGGCGTTTTTCCGGTCCCGCCCAGGGTTATGTTGCCAATGGAAACGACCTTGCAGGGGAGTCGATGGGACACCCGCCATCGCTTTCGAAACAACCGGGTACGGCATTGAACCCCAATCCCATAAAGACTTGATAGGCCTTTCAAGACCACCGCCAAGCGGCGGCTGGCCGACAGATCCTCGTGCATGACCGCCGCAATAGACGCCATCAAGCGCGGAGGGCTCTGCCCATCACGTTTTGCCATTTCCGTTTTCACCTACTCGGCTCTCAACAGTAGAACGGCCGCCGTAAAGAAATAAATGAGATTGGGAAGCCAAGCCGCCACCAGTGGCGGCAGCATGTCGGCATACCCCAGCGATAAACTGAAGCCATGCAAGACCCAAAAACAAAACGCCAGTCCGATCCCGGTGACCACCATGATGGCAAAATTTTCTCCCCGCCGCCCTCTTCCAGCAATGGAGACCGCGATGATCGACAGGATGACGCAAACAAGCGGATAGGCAACCTTGGCATGCCAATCGACCCGGAAAGAAGTGGCATCGTACCCTTCTCCCTCTGCGGTTCGAATATAGTCGGCCAGTTCCAGGAGACTCATTTCATCGGAATTCTTGACCACACGTTTCAGGTCTGTCGGCTCGAAGTTCAGCGGAACGACCAGTTGCTCGTGATGCTGCACCGTAAAAGAACCGTCTTCCGAATTCCGCACCTGCTCCATCACATCCTGAAAAACCCATTTTCCTTCGCGATATTCACCCTCACCGGCATCAACACGACGCATCATTCTGAAATCTTGATCAAAATAGTATAAGCTCACATCAAACGTTCGCATCCGGACGGGATCGAAAAACTGAATGTGATAAATCGCATGTTGCCCTTTCAGCCAGATATTTTGCCTCTGGGAGTTGACCTGGACTTTTTTAACCTCCTCCAACCAGATGCGATTGGCATTGGACCGGACGATCGGCAAGAAAATCTCGGAAAACATTAAAAGGACCAGGCTGAAAAGCACCCCCAAGAAAAAAGGTGCTTTCAGCAGACGATAGATGCTGATCCCCCCTGCTTTGAGAGCGGTGATTTCACAATGCTTATTCATCAAACCGAACACCACCATCACCGACAGGAGGGTGCTGGCAGGAATCAGGTGCTCAAGAGGAATGCGTGACAGGAAATAAAGGGCCGCCTTGGGAAACGACAAGCCGGATTCAATCAGATTATCGATCTTCTCAAAAAAATCGGCAATCATGTATATCACGGTGACCAGCGCAAATGTGGCGCCAAAATACCGCAAAATCTGTTGACTGATATAACGGTCCAATATCGTCATGAGTTCAGTTTTATCCTGCCGCGGTCCGTATGAGAGCGTTTATCGCCGTGTAACACGGTGCAATAGGTGCTGTAGCATTTTTCGCATAAACCGGCCCAACGAGCGAATGAATTCGAATAGATAGGTGGGCTTTTCATTAGCGGTTCGAATCAACAGGAAGATGCCCCCCATTCCCATCAGGATATTCGGAGCCCACAGGCCAATCGCGGGATGATACCATCCCATTTCACCGAAAACACGCCCGGCCGTCATCAAAACATAGTAAAGGATGAAAATGAACATGCCCATTCCCAGCCCTGCCGACCGTCTGGTGGACTTCAACTCAACGCCTAATGGTACGGCCAAAAGGCCCAGTGCCAGACATGCGGCCGGAATGGAAAACTTCTGGTGGAGCTCGATCAGCGCATCATAATATTTTTCGGGCCTCTCCCGAACCTTGAGAATATAGGCGTTCAGTTCCGCGAGTGACATCTCATCTTCCTCTTCTCGCAGATACCGCTTCACGTTTACCGTCTGCGTCATATTTAGATTGATATCATACGTCGTAAAATAGATCGCATTGGCCGAACGCTTGCCGCGTTCGACCTGGTTGATCATGCCATGATATAATCTTAACCGGACGGACCGCCCTTCCGAATCTTTCAACAACTGTCCCTCCGGCGCCACAATCGTGCTGATCGCTTTGGGATTGCGCCGGTCTTCAATAAATACATCTTTCATTTTTTTATCGTGAAGATCCACCTCGTTGACATAGAGCGTAACGCCTTTGAAGCTGTCGTTAAAGGTCCGGGCCTTGAGCCCGATATCGGTATTGGACGTCAGCATCTGATAGGTCAAGTGCTTGATGGCCATCTTGCCCTGGGGCATACCGTAGACGGTCATGAACAAGGTTGCCAAACAACCGGCGACCGCTAATATGCCGATCGGCGGCAGCAGTTTATACAGACTGACACCGCCGGACTTCAGGGCGGCGATTTCATTATCGCCCGACATCCGCATCAGTGTCAGCAAAACAGCCATCATAACCGACATGGGGAAGACAAATACCAGAAAATGCGGAATGGAAAAGAGGAGAATGAACCCGATCGTGGCGGGGCTAACGTTGTAATTGACAATCAGCTTGGTGATCTTGACCATCTCGGTCATCAAAAAGACCGTGGTGAGGAAAAGAAGATTGATCAGGAGCGGTGGAATCAATCCTTTAAAAATGTATCGGTGAATAATCAGCATAATGAGGTCAGGGTGACATATTCAACAGGTTTTCCGAATGAAAAGCGTGCCGTTCCCGGAGAGGATGGGACGAATGCCAACGGGATGCCACGACAGTCGTCGCTATTCAGGAATTGCCGAACTGCATGTGGTAAAGTTTGCGATAGGCGCCATCCCGCGCCAGCAATTCTTCATGGGTTCCTTCTTCGACGATTCGCCCCTTGACCAGAACGAGTATCCGATGGGCATGTGTAATGGTGGAGAGGCGATGGGCGATGACGAACGTGGTCCGTCCTTTCATGAGGTTTTCGAGGGCTTTCTGCACGACAATTTCAGCCTCGGTATCCAACGCGGACGTCGCCTCGTCCAGAATCAAAATCGGTGCATCTTTCAGCAACGCCCGGGCAATGCAGATACGCTGCTTTTCACCACCGGACAAACGACTGCCCAGCTCGCCGATCGTGGTTTCAAAGGCCTTGGGAAAACCCTTTATGAAATCGTAGGCGTATGCGTCTTTAGCCGCATTTTCGATCAGCTCACGAGGGGCACCCCGGTTACCGTAGGCAATGTTTTCGTATACGGTTTCGTTAAACAAGATGGGTTCCTGGGTAACAACGGCAATCTGACGCCGCAGCGAGGCGATCGCGGCATCCCTTATGTCAATTCCATCAATTCGGATACTACCAGAAGTTGCATCGTAAAACCGCGGCAGCAAATTGACCAGTGTCGTTTTTCCGCCGCCACTCATGCCAACCAGGGCCACAACCTCACCCGGATTGGCTTTGAAACTAACCTGGTTCAGCACCATCGTGTCGTCGGCGTCATTGGAATCGTACTGAAAGCAAACGTTTTCAAAAACAACGCGATGGGGTCCGGCTGGAATCTCCACGGGTTGATCTTTTTCAACAATTTCCGATTTTTGTTCCAGTATATCGTAAATCCGGTCTGTAGCGGCGAGACCCCGCTGGATATTGAGGTTGAGCTTGCTCAGTTTTCGGACGGGTCGATACAGCATAACCGTTGCGGAGATAAACGCAAAAAATGTTCCGGGGGATAGGGTGTCATGAAAAATGCGATAGCCGCCATAATAGATGCCGACGGCGATACCAATCCCGCCAATCAGTTCCATCACCGGGGAAGACAACTCATCGACCTTGACCTCTTTCATTTCGATTTTGTAAAGGTTTTTGGTCTTTTGAAAAAATCGCTTTTTTTCGTAGGTTTCCATGCCAAAAGCTTTGATGATTTTGGCACCGGCAAAGGTTTCATGCAAAAAATTGCTCAACTCCGCCATGGCTTCCTGGCCGCGAGTGCTGATTTTACGGATGCGCCGCCCGAACTCATGAAGCGGATAAAACGCCGCCGGTAATACCAGAAAGGTAAAAGACGCCATCTTCCAATCCAGCATGAAGGTAGTTACGGTCAGCGCCAGGACCGAGCAGGCATCCCGCAGAGCCCCCGTAACCGCTGTTGACACCATGGACTTGATGATATTCACATCGTTGATGATGCGTGACATCAAGGCGCCGGTCTTGGCGCTATGGAAAAAAGACAGCGGCAAATCATGGATATGGTCGTAAAGACTGTCACGAAACTGGCGAATGATCGAGCGCCCGACACGATTCATCAGGTAGCCCTGCAAGTACATGGCCGTACCTTTGATCGAATAGACAACCAGGATCACAATGGGGATCAACTTCAGCATCGTTTGATCCCGATTGATGATCACGTCGTCAACCGCCGGTTTCATCAGCCATGCGGTGGCCGCCTCGCCAGCTGCCATGACCAACATACAAATGCCGGCCTGCAACAACACAACCCAGTGCCCTTTGATAATGGCCAAGAGTTGGCGATGCCGCGGTTTAAGATCAACATTGAATTTAAAATGCATGATTATTCCGAATTCATTCGCAAGCGACACAGGGATATTGATCCGGTCTGCCAAGCAATCTACAGGCAATTCTGGCAACTGCGTCAGAAGCCCCGGGCTTACCCAGGCGTCGGGTCACGTCAGCCAACCCGTCTTTCATCTGGTTCAATTTTTCCGGGTCGGCCAACAGGCCAAGCGCCTGTCGCGCAATTTGTCCGGGTGACGCATCATGCTGGATCAATTCAGGTGCAACGCGTTTGCCGGCAATCAGATTCACCAGGCCGATGTGCGGCACTTTAATCAAGGCCTTGCCAAGCTGATAGCTCAATGGGGACACCCGATAAACGATGATCATCGGAGTTTGATGAATGGCCGCCTCAAGCGTCGTCGTGCCGGACGCGACAATAACGAGCGTGGCCTGCCTTAGAAGCGCATCTGTCGTGCCGTTGACAATCTCGCCGGCAAAACCCCATTCTTTGGTCAAACGATGAATGAGGCTCGGACTGACGCTCGGCGCCTGGGAAAGCAGAAACCGCACATTTTCCCGTTGGCCAATCAACTTGGCTGCCGACAGCATCAGGGGCAGGAGTTTTTCTATTTCACTGTCCCGCGAACCTGGCAAGAGTCCAATGGTGACGGCTTTTTCTCCGGTTCTGCACTCCTGTCGATCATGAGGTGCGTGGTGATGATCCATGAGGGGGTGGCCAACAAACGTTACGGGAACCCCGTGCTGCCGGTAAAATGTCTCTTCAAATGGCAGAATAACGGCCATATGATCCACAAGGCGGCGTATTTTTTTGACCCGTCCCTGGCGCCAGGCCCAGATTTGCGGACTGATATAATACAGCACCGCAAGGGCATGTTTTTTGGCAAACGCCGCCAGGTGTAGATTGAAATCCGGGAAGTCGATCAAAATCAGGAGGTCCGGTTTTTCATTCGTGACCAATCGTTTGGCAGTACGCATGCCATCCAGAATTTGCGGCAGTTTGGCCAAAACCTCCGTGATGCCGACCACGGCCAATCGATGGGCGTCGACTTCGATTCGCACCCCTGCCGATCGCATCCGTCCCCCACCAATACCGAAGAGTTCGATCGGGCTGCCCTGGGCATAGAGCGATTCGGCCAGTTTGGCCCCGTGCATATCGCCCGATGCCTCGCCCGCGACCATCATAATTTTTTGACGCATGTTAGAACTCACCAAAGCGACGCGCAGCCGCGTCAATCTGGTCCATTACATCAAGTGCGACTGCCAGGGCCTGATACCCCATACGTCCTGTCACGACCGGTGCATGGCAGGCCGTAACCGCAGCCGCAAAGGAGCGCAATTCCGCTTCCAGCGCATCCCCTTCGGGGAAACAGGACTGATGCACTTCCATCCCCGGAATTAAGGCATCATTGGGAATGTTGGTCTGTTCGATGTGCATAATTTCGCGTTTGGCGAAATCAACGGCGATGTATCCGTTCTTCTGGAACAAGCGAATTTTACGCTGGCTCTTGGTGGATATGCGGCTCGCCGTGATATTGGCAACGCATCCGGTTTTAAATGCAATGCGGGCATTGGCGATATCGCAGTGATCCGACACCACCGCGGCGCCGGAGGCGTGAATACTCTCGACCTCCGAACCAACAAAATTGAGGATAATATCGATATCGTGGATCATGAGGTCGAGCACCACACTGACATCGGTCGATCGTCCCTTATAAACACTCAAGCGGTGGGCTTCGATAAACATGGGCTTGTTGATACGATCCTGGACAGCCACCACAGCAGGGTTGAAGCGTTCAAGGTGACCCACCTGTAAAACCAGATGCTTTGATTCCGCAAGATCAATCAGGGTCCGCGCTTCTTCCAGACTTGTGGTAATGGGCTTTTCAATCAAGACATGGATACCGGCATTCAACATCGCCCGTCCGATCTCAAAATGAAGCGGCGTCGGTGTGACGATACTGACGGCATCCACATGCCCAAACAATGCGCGAAAATCATTAAAGGCCTTTGTGTTATGGCGATGGGCTATTTCAGCCGCACGTTCCGCGTCGGTGTCCACAACACCAACCAACTCGACAATATCCATAGCGGCGTATTTTTCAGCATGGTATTGCCCCAGATATCCTGTGCCGATCACAGCGACACGCGGTTTTGTCAGGCAATTATTCGATGGCATAAGGCATTTAATTCCTAACAGAGGGGACCGATCTCCCTCGTTGCACGACAAGATTCGTTGGCGGCCAAGTTTGCACCCGTTGTGATTCAATCACATCCCGTGCACACCGACAACACAAGCGGACGATAGTCCATCAGCCGTTTATCCGGATTTCCATGCAAAGCGACGAATTCAGGACCGAATGATTGACCTCCGGCCGTTGATCCGGTTCGATTTAGCGGGTCATCCCACGTTCGGACTTCTTAATGAAAGCGAGAAAATAATCGACTTCCGGCGTCTGACCGACTTCGGCGCGCACCCGCTCGATAGCCTCGTTGAGCGTCAGGCCGATGCGGAATATCAACCGATAGGTCTTTTTCAGCATCGCCAAGGCATCGTCGGAAAAACCATGCCGTTTTAACCCCACGCGGTTCAGGCCATGCAGCTTCGCCCGATCGCCTGCCGCAATGACAAAGGGAGGGACATCTTTGACAACGGCTGATTTACCGCCAATATAGGCATGCTTGCCAACCCGCACAAATTGATGCAAGGCGGTCAAGCCGCCAATGGTAACGTAGTCTTCAATGGTAATATGGCCCGCCAAAGTCGCATTGTTCGCCAGGATAACCCCCCGGCCGGTTTTACAATCATGGGCAATGTGCGTATAGGCCATTAAGAGGTTTTCTTCGCCAACCTCCGTGATACCACCGCCAAATCCAGTGCCGCGATTGATCGTGGCAAATTCACGCACGATGGTTTTGCGGCCTATCTTGACATGGGTTTCCTCACCTTCGAATTTGATAGCCTGGGGCAAAGCACCGATCGAAGCAAATTGAAAAATATGGCACTCCGGGCCAATTTCCACATATGGATCGATGGTGACATGCGGCCCAATAACCGCATCGGCTCCGATTTTAACTTGATCGCCAATAATCGTGTACGGACCGATGGTCACACCGGAATCGATTTCAGCTTTGGGGCTGATGAGGGCTGTGGGGTGAATCATTCTTTTTCTCCAATCGAAGCCATCAATTCTGCCTCGACTGCCAGTTCCCCGTCGACACGGGCCTGGCCGGTAGCTTTGACGGCTCTTGTTTTGAGCCTTTTCAGAATAATCTCGATAACCAACTGATCGCCTGGCACTACCATGCGACGAAACCGAGCACGGTCGATTCCCATAAAATAAACAAGAATGTTGCGTTTCTCAGGCGGCAGCGATTCAAATGTGAGAACACCGGCCGACTGGGCCATGGCCTCCAAAATCAGCACACCGGGCATGATGGGGTTGCCGGGAAAATGCCCCTGGAAGAAAGGTTCATTGATCGTAACGTTTTTCAATGTGACAATCCGATGCCCTGGCTCCAGTTCCACCACACGATCCACCATGACAAACGGATAGCGATGCGGTAGGTGTTTCATGATTTCTTTTATTTGCTTGATGGTATCCATAGACACACCCTATGTTTCCTACCGATTGGCTTCATATCAAGTCATGGTTGATCTCTGTCTGACGGCGTTGCGAGCGGTGTCTTGCTTCTGGAACTACCCTTTTCCCCCGCTCTCCAGATTCTGCAGCCGTTTCTCCAAAGCCGATATTTTTTTCCGCAGGTCCGGTAAACGGGGAATGATGCGCTGCACCCTGAGCCAGGTTTTGTGAGGCATCGTCGGTGACCCGGAGATAATCTGGCTGGCCGGAACGTCACCGGAAATGCCGGATTGCCCCCCCACCATAACATGATCGCCGATGTGGATATGGCCAGCCACCCCGACCTGACCGGCTAAAACCACGTGCCGGCCAATGGTCGTGCTCCCGGATATGCCGACCTGAGCCACCAGGACCGTGTTTTCTCCCACGGTGACATTGTGCGCAATATGAACCAGGTTATCGGTCTTTACACCGTTTTTGATATGCGTCATCCCGAAAGTACCGCGATCAATGGTATTTGCAGCGCCGATCTCCACATCATCGTCGATTTGAACAATGCCGGTGTGGGGAATTTTATGATAAATATCCCCGTCGGGCGCAAATCCAAACCCATCACTTCCGATAACGGATCCGGCCTGAATGGTGACACGATGTCCCAGACGACATCTTTCGAGCACCGCCACATGGGGATAAAGGCGTACATCGTTACCGATGGTGACATTGTCGCCAATCACGACACCGGGATAAATGGTGGCCCGTTTGCCAATGCGCACATGGTTTCCGACGACGGTCATTGGGCCGATGGCGGCATGGGCCCCCCATTCAGCGTCTTCTCCCACGACGACGGAGGGATGGATGCCCTTCGGCAATTGTTCGGCCGGGTGAAAGAGCGCCAGAATGCGTGCAAACACCGCGTAAGGATTGGACGCGTGCAACAGGTTCAAACCCGCCTGTTCAAATTCATCGGGTACAATGATAGCGCCGGCATGAATATGATCTATCCGGCGCAGGTATTTGGCCGACCGCGCCAAGGTAATCGTCTTGGGGCCGGCGTCCTCAAAAGGTGCGGCATCTGAAATCACTTGCCGCCCATCGCCGCTGATACGTCCTCCTACCCATTCGGCCAATTCCGCCAGCGTCTTCTCCATTCGGATCTTCTCCCGGGCAGATTATCCTTACGAACGAAGATTTCCCATCATCTCATGACCACGTCGATGAAAAGACAACACCTCGTCCAAGCATCGTTAGAACTATTTTCCAGCCATGCGCTGGTTCAGCAATTGGACCACTTTATCGGTCAAATCGACGGAGGCATCGTGATAGAGTACCCCGACCTTGCTGAGCACCAGCGTAAAACCCTCTTTTTTGCCTAACTCCTGGGCAATCTCAAGCACCACAGTCCTCAATTTATCGACTTCCTGACGTTGTTTCCCAATAAACTGATTCCGGTATTGTTTCTCCTTCTCCTGCAAATTGCGGGCTTTTACCCGAAACTCGATTTCTTTTTCCTCGCGGGCTTCCCGGCTCATCACCATGGCTTCGCGCTCCAGCTTTTCTTTCAATGCGGTCAGCTCATCTTTATCCTTGGTGAGTTCGGCTTCCATCCGTTCGCCTTCTTTTTTTAATTCGGCTTCTATTTTCTGGCCGGGTTGAGATTTTTCCACGACTTCCTGAAAATCAATGATGCCGACTTTCATTTCCGCTGCTTGTGAAGAGGCTGCTAAACTCAGGATTATCATTATGACGCCCATAGAAACAGACTTGAATTGCCGCATCATTCCCCCTATCTTCTCATATTATCAAACATTTACTCGTAATGCCCGTATGCGAACATGCTTTCACACAAGCCGGTTTAGTGGCCTCGCTTATTAGAAACTCGACCCCATCGTAAACTCCAGTTTCCCACCGGAAGCGTCCGTATCCGCTGCATCGATGACAAACCCATATTCCAGTCGCAACGCACCGAAGGGCGATTGCCAGCGTAAACCGCCGCCGGCTGTGCTGACCAAACTGCTGAAATCGGGACTTTCCCCTTCTTCCCAGACATTACCGGTATCATAAAATGCGACACCATAAAGCCCCATTTCTTCCCCAATCGGAAAGCTCAATTCAGCGTTAAATACAGCATATTTATCACCCCCGATCAGGGCTGAATCGGGATCGTTTGGATCTTCGCGCTGGCTGATATCGTCTCTCTCAACGCCTCGAATGGTGTTGATCCCACCAATATAGAATTTTTCATAGTCTGGGACATTGCCTCCGGAAATGTACCCCCCTTGAGCACGGGTCATTCCGACGAGCTTCCAAAACAACGGCCAATACCAGGCGGTTTCGGCCTTATATTTAGTAAAATCAAAATCTCCTCCAAGCCCCGCATATTCAATCTCTCCCTTACTTATCGAACCTCGACTCGTGTTGAAGGCCCGATCACGGGAGTCATATGTCAAACCGGCGGTCACACTACTGGTAATATTTTCCCCCTCAAGATCTTTTATGTTTTCTGATGCTTCGTCCTCATCCGTGATCTTGATGTCCGAGTTATCCCAAAGATAGGAAAGGGAAAGACGCGTACGATAGAAAATGGGGTAGCTCACCCCAAATCGAATGCCGTAACTGTCCTTGTCGTAGCCATAATCATCCCATTCCCTGTCCCATTTATAGATATTGACCCAACCGGCCAACGGAATATCGAACAACCACGGGTCTGTATAAGTAACGTCAAACCGTGTGGAGTCTCCGCCTAAATTGATGGACGCCTTGACCTTGTGGCCGAGCCCCCAGAGATTCTTCTCGTCCACCGACAGTACACCGAAAACCCCTTCTTCACTCCCGAAACCGCCACCGAATGTCAGCTGGCCCGTGGGTTTCTCCGTCACATCGATTTTGAGAATCATTTGGTCATCGGTGTCGCCCTTCAACGTATTGACCTTGACGTCTTCAAAATAGCCAAGGCCATGCAGTCGCTGGATGCCATTTTTGAGATTGGTCCGGTTGTAGAGATCCTGTTCGATAACTTTAAGTTCACGCCGGATCACTTTGTCTCTGGTGATGGTGTTGCCACCGATGATGATTTCGTCAAAATAGACGAGTTGCTGCTTTTCAATAGCATAGGTCACGTCCACCGTCTGCGTTCTCGGATCGGGCATTGTGCGGGGGGTAACACCGGCATAGGCGTATCCTTCATCGCCGTATACATCGGTCAAATGGAGAACATCTTTTTCAAGCAAGCCTCTGTTAAAATATTCTTCACTCGCAATTTTCAATTCATCGAGCAGGGCTTCCTTGGGTTTGATCAAATCCCCGTCAATGTCCACCTGGCCGACTTTATAACGATCCCCTTCTGAGACTTTGATCGTGATTTCGATTTCATCTTCTTTGAAAACAACACCGGGGTCGGAGACCTTGATATTGATGAAGCCATTATTCTGGTAAAAAGAAGAAATAGAGATGATGTCCTGGTTGAGCTTTTCCAGATCCAATTCGCCGGAACCGGTTATCCAGGACAACCAGTTCTTTTCCTTGGTACGCATGATGTCTTTGAGATCATCTTCGTCAAACGCTTGATTTCCCACGAAACGGATGGACTCGATGCTGATTTCCTCCCCTTCCGTAATGATGAATTCTACATTGGCCTGGTTGTTTTCAACCGTATTAATGTCATAATCGACCTTGGCGTTGTGATAGTTTTTTTCCTTGTACAAATCAGCGATAACCTGAGCATTGATCTGAATGCGGGCCTGGTTCAGGACGGAACCCGGTTTGATGGTAATATTTTCCCGAATTTCTTCGTCGTCAAAAACCGTGTTGCCGTTGATGCCAATGCCTAAGATGGTTGGTTTTTCCTTCACCTGAAAAGTGACGATCTTACCCGTTTCGATATCCGTTGTTGTTACCCGGACATCATTAAAGTATCCCATGTTATAGACAGCTTTAAGGTCCTCGGATATGCTTTTCGGCATAAACGTGTCGCCCGCTTTGGTACTGATGTTGGGCAGGATGGCAGCTGTTTCAATGCGTTCATTGCCTTCGACCCTTATGTCCACAACCGCGACGAGGTCAAAAAGCTGAACCATCAATGCCTGCGACAACTCAGCAATTTTTCCGGATAGCGTTTCAATCCCCTGCCCTTCCACGGTGAGGGTTTCAACGGGGGTTTCATCAGTAGGCGATAATATGCGGAGATCGATGCTAAATTGCTGATCGATCCACGTCAAACTGCCCCAGATGATGAAATCAACGTCGTATTCAAGCCCCATTTCGCGAATCTGGACAGGATCTGTCAAAACCGATCGGATGGGAGGCTCAACAATCACAGCCCCCTCTGCCGCCAGATTTTTTACGATAATCTTGGGGACTTCCGCTTGAAGATAGGTCAAATCCTGCAGCGCATTCACTTCGAACGGTAAAACCATCACACGCGTTTCACCTCGGGCATAGCATGCCGACGCTATCACCATCAGAATGATCAAGACAAGCCAGGCAATACGTCTTAACATCCCTACTCCTTAATTCAATTCCACCAGTGCGCCATCTACGATTGTAATCCGTCTCGCCATAAGAGCCGCCAAATCAGGATTGTGTGTCACGATGACTATCGTCATTTGCATCTCTTGATTCAACTCCAAGAGGAGTTTGTGAATTTGTCGCCCGGTGGATTTGTCTAAATTGCCGGTCGGTTCATCGGCCAGCAACAGGGCTGGTCGCAATATCAATGCACGGGCTAACGCAACACGCTGCTGTTCACCGCCTGACAAGTCCGTAACACGATGCTCAAGCCGGTGGCCAAGGCCCACCCGCTCCAATATCTGAATAGCTTTCACATGCGCTTGATCCCGGTGTTCACCGCTAATAAGGACCGGCATCATCACATTTTCAATCGCGGTGAACTCCGCTAACAAGTGATGAAACTGAAAAACAAACCCGACCGATTGATTCCGGAATTTCGCCAGGCGGTCGTGGTTTAATTTAAAGACATCAATCCCTCGAAAAAACATGCGTCCGCTGTCCGGGCGATCAAGCGTACCCAGTATCTGCAGCAGGGTCGATTTTCCGATACCCGAAGCCCCGACCACGGCCAGCGAATCACCATCCGTCAACGTCAGCTCAATCCCTTTAAGAATCTCGATCCGGCGCCCGGCCGTGACTGGATAGCTTTTTGAAAGGGCATCAATTTGAACAATCGGTTGATCTGACAAGTGCGTGCCGTCTCCTAACCGTATCGAATAGCATCGACAGGATTGAGTTGCGCAGCCTGCCTGGCCGGGTAAAGTGTTGCCAGAAAACAAATCCCTATGGCTGCCAGTGCAATGGTCAGAACATCGGCAAACTGAAGCTGCACGGGCAACGTCGTAAAATAATATATATTTCCCGGTAATTTGATGAAGGGGTAATGTTTTAAAATCATACAGACAATGATTCCGAGAATAACACCTAAAACGGTGCCGAATCCGCCGATGACCATACCTTTGATGACAAAAATACGCATGATGATGCCATCTGTAGCTCCCATAGCCTTCAATATGGCGATATCTTTGGTTTTTTTCATGACCATCATGATAAGGGTACTCGCTATATTGAAGGCGGCTACAAGTACGATCAAGGTCAGAATGACAAACATAGCCGTTTTTTCAAGCTTGAGCGCAAAAAAAAGATTGGCGTTCATCTGCATCCAGTCCTTGGTCCAATAAGGAAAACCCAGATTTTTTTTTATCTGCTCAGCGATTTTATCGGCCTGATAGATATCCTTGACCCTGATTTCAATACCGCTGACGGTATCCCCCATTTTTAATATTCGTTGGGCATCCGCCAACCGCACAAACGCATAGGCCTCATCAAACTGGTACATGCCCGAAGCAAAAAAGCCGGCGACGCGGAACCGCTTCATCGCCGGCACGTGGCCAATCGGGGAGACCATCCCCCGGAAAGATATGAGATAGACGGTATCCCCTTCCACCACACTAAGCTTTCGTCCGAGTTCCTTACCGATTACGATCGGCAGACCATCGCCCGGCTGATCCTTGTCCTTTCCTGGAGGGTAAAGCTTCTGGAAGGCCTCTCCCATACCCTCAATCGCAATCTCTGTTTCCGAGGGTGGGTCAATGCCCTTCAGGACGGCGCCTGACGCTCCTGAAGATGAACGCAGCATGGATTGGGTATAGATGAAAGGGCGGGCCGACAGGACCCCATCCTCCCGTTGGACCTGAGCAATGAGATCGCGATAATCAGCGAGTTCTGCGCCATACCGCATGAGAATCGCGTGAGAATCAACACCGAGTATACGCGATCTGAATTCAGACTGGGCACCCGCCATTACCGCAATGACAACAATGAGCGCCATCACACCGACCGTTACCCCGGCCGTGGAAAGCACGCTGATCAGCGAGATAAACCCCTGTTTTTGCCGAGCCCGAAGATAACGGCGTCCTATAAAAAACTCAAAGTGCATTCAATTATAATTACCTGTGCCGCTGCAAATCGTATGGCCGCGCGACGCCCCCGCGCACATTATTGTTATAGGGGTTGCCGATACATCCTAAACCCTGCACCATTCGTAACCAGCCAATTGGAAGTTGATTTCGTGCCTGCCATGCCGTCCAAAGTTAAAAAACAATGCCATGCTGATATGTAAAAGTTGTTTATATGAGATTCAGGCTTTGAGGTCAATCGGAACGCCTTTAATGCAATGAACATCATATGGTGGACGCATCCACTCAGCCGTCATACCTCGAAGCCCCCTATCCCTATACCGGAATGTGAATAAAATAAAACACCGCTTAAATAAAAAAATCCCATTCTTACAGCGAGTTAGACCTCATTATAAGAATGGGGCGATCTGGCAAATTAATCTATCTTGTAAAAAGAGTCAAGCAATGGGCGGCGAGGCTATACGATTGAGCTTTATGGTAAAGGTTGTCCCTTGCCCGGCTTTGCTCTCAACCTCCAGCCAGCCATCATGAGATTCCAGAATCGTATGCACAATGGACAACCCTAATCCCGTACCATCCGGTTTGCTCGTATAAAAGGGATCGAATATATAGTTGAGGTTTTTTTCTGTGATACCACAACCACTGTCCGCAATCTCAATGCTCACGTATTTGGGTTTGCATGGTTCAACCCGCACATGGACCACGCCATCCCCATCAATGGATTCGACCGCATTCAACAGCAGGTTCCATAAAACCTGCCGAAAGTGGTCAGGGTCCATTGCCACCCATAATCCCTTTTGCCCGCTTTGACGGATTGCGATTCTGTCTCGGCAGCGCTTATCCTGCTCGACTAAACGAACGGTTTCCGGAATGGCCTGGTCAAGCGAAATCGGTTTGCTCTTTCCGGAAGGCGGGCGGGCAAACAGCAAGAAATTCCCAACAAGGGCGCTCAATCGGTCCGCTTCACGCAAAATGATACGCATGAGCTTGTCCCGCCCGGCGTCATAGGGCATCTCTTCGAGGAGCAGCTGAATGGACCCGGTAATGGAAGCAAGGGGGTTTTTAATTTCATGGGCCAATCCGGCACCCATTTCACCAACAGCAGCCATTTTCTCGACCCGCTGCATTCTGGCACTCATCGCATGGAGTTCTTTGCGCGTTCGCCTGGCCTGCTCGGCCAGCAGGCTACTTAAGAACGCTACCGCGAAACAGGCGATGCTGGTAATGACAATTTTATAGAAAACGTTTTGCCAATCGTAATGCGATGCCGCCACGGCGCTACCGAAATCAAGCGGGTGAATCCAGCCCAAATATTCCAACCCGGCCAGCATAAGATAAAATAAACTGCAGACACCGGCGATGATCATGCTGCCGCGACGATAAAGCAGCATACTCGTATAAATAATAACGACGAGATATAGAAAGGAAAAAATACTGTCGAAACTGCCCGTGACAAAAATGACAACCGTCACCACCAGGCAATCGATAGCGATCTGAATATAGGCAAACAGGACTTCTCGGCTAACGCGAACCCGAATAAAAGCGTAGACCATTGATAGGGGAAAAAGAGCGGCGATCATCCCGTATAAAAGTATTAGTGGGGATTTGAAGGCCGAGTCATAACGATTAACATGGATAAAGGCCGTCGAGCATAACAGGAGGATGGTAAAAATAACTCTTGAATTAATCAGCCACCGGAGGTTCTGCCGCAACTCACTCTGGGGCGCGTGGGGAGATTTCATATATTTCTGCTTGTGGACATGTCCTTTATCTTACCCCAAGGACAACAATATCAAATCATTTCATCGTCTGAGAATCGACAATAAATACCAATATTACTTGGCGTTTCGCTATTCTATGAAGATCACCCGTGAAATAATTCTTTCTTTATGTGATAGTCCATACCTAATTGATAGCGCCGGCCATTTTGAAGATCGGCAGATACATGGCTACGACCAGACCACCGATCGTCACGCCGAGAAAAACCAGCATGAACGGTTCGATCAAGGCCGTCAGGTTCTCAACCGCCTGATCGACTTCTTCGTCATAAAAATCGGCGATTTTCCCCAGCATGGCATCCAGTGCACCGGTAGCCTCACCCACTGATATCATCTGGCAAACCATCGATGGAAAGACACCGCTCTCAGCCAGCGGATCCGCCATTGTCCGCCCTTCCGATATACCACTCCTTGTTTTATAGAGAGCGGCTTCAATCGTTTTATTTCCCGCAGTTTTACCAACAATATCGAGCGCTTCCAATATGGCGACACCACTCGATAGCATGGTTCCCAAGGTCCGTGTGAATTTAGCGACAGCCACTTTTCTCAACAGATCACCAAAAACCGGCAACCGTAGAACAGTCCGATCAACCAAAACCCGCCCCTTTTCCGTACGATAGAAACGACGGAAAGCAAATCCAAATAATATCAATGCAATAAATACATAACCGGCATTGGCTTTAGCAAAATTGCTCATGACGACAACAAGTTTCGTCGGAGCCGGCAAGGCGGAACCAAAATCGCTAAACATCTCCTCGAATACGGGAATAACAAAGATCAAAATGACGGCTAAAACAACAATGGCGATCAAAAGCGTCACGATAGGATATGTCATTGCCCCCTTGACTTTTCTTTTCAAATTGGCCGCCTTTTCCATGTAGGCCGACAACCGCCTGAGAATGGTATCGAGAATGCCGCCCATTTCTCCGGCGTGCACCATGTTGACAAACAAATCGTCAAAATGTTTGGGATAGGCTTTCAGGGCTTCGGCCAGTGTACTGCCGCTTTCCACATTTTCCTTGATGCTTTTAAGCATTTTTTTGAATGTGGGGTTTTCCTGCTGACTGTGAAGAATATCGAGGCATTGAATGATCGGCAGACCGGCGTCAATCATTGTCGAAAACTGCCGGCAAAAAAGAATAACATCATTCTGTTTAACGCCGGGTTGCAGAAAAGAAACATTCTCCAGCAAATCTTTTGGTTTCTTTTTAATCCGGACCGGCGTAATCTTTAATCGTGTCAGATGGTTTCTGACAGCGTTTTCATTGGCAGCTTCCATCTCCCCTTTCTGGGTCTCACCTTTCCTGTTTTTTCCCGTCCAAAGATAGACCGGCATACTAAACCCTCCTCACAATGGGGAACAAGTCGATGTCATCCAAAATTGCTGGTTCAGCAGGATGGATATTTCTTCCTCTTCGCCAAGACGCAGTAACCTTAAGATCAAAAAAAGAGATAATTTCCCCGAAACGCATGTCCTATCGACCATGGATTGTCTCGGATATCGTTCTAACATCTTAAAATAGTAAAAATTTGTAGGTTTTGTCAATTCTTCCCTTAAAATACAATTAAGAATGGGGGGGACAGGCTTTGTGACGCATAAACAGCGATCCTTCTGGATACATGTAATCCAACCGATAGTTCATTTTGTCAGCCTGAATTAGGCGGCTGATTTTCATGCAATCCTTTCTTCTGTGAATGAAACCCTTGCACCCCAGATGGGGATAAACCGCCATATTCATAGTGTTCATCTTGATTCACAGTTGTTTCTATGCCACATTTGAACTCATCCGTGCGTATTATTACTGTCTCATTGCATGAGCAGCCCAATCATCTATTTCTACTGATCGGCAATTCCCTGTGACTGACCATACGACTCATTTAGAGCAACAGTTGACCGTTATCACCACCCACATCAACGCTGATTTTGATGCGATGGCCTCGTTGCTGGCCGCACAAAAACTCTACCCGGGTGCGGTGGTCGTTTTCCCCGGCTCACAGGAAAAAAACCTGCGAAATTTCTTTATCAACTCCATGGTTTATTTATTTAATATGACCGATATCAAGGATATCGATTTCTCAAGCGTCAAAAAACTCGTTCTGGTCGATACACGACAAGCCAAACGAATCGGTAAAATGGCCGCGCTTTTAAGCCAGCCCGGTATTGAAATCCACGTTTATGACCACCACCCCCCCGCGCCCAATGATATCGAAGGACACTTCGTTGTCCATGAGTTGACCGGCGCCAACGTCACGTTGCTGGTCGAGAAAATCAGAAAAAAACGGATCCCCATATCAGCAGACGAAGCCACGATCATGGGACTTGGGGTTTATGAAGACACGGGATCCTTCACATTCCCATCAACCACCGAACGCGATCTGAAAACAGCGGCCTGGCTTTTGTCGAAGGGCGCCAATCTCAACATTATCACGGACTTGATTACCCGCGAAATAACGCCCGAACAGGTTACGGTATTAAATGATCTCATTCAAAGAACAATTCGGCATCATATTCATGGGATCGACATTGTGGTTACCAGCGTCACGACGCCCCACTACATGCCGGATTTTGCCTTTCTCGTTCACAAAATGATGCGCATGGAAAACATCGATGCGATTTTTGCGATTGCGCGTATGGACAACAAAATTCACATCGTTGCCCGAAGTCGTGTCCCAGAGGTGAATGCGGGTTTAGTATTGACCGATTTTGGCGGAGGTGGCCATGCCAATGCCGCAGCCGCCTCGGTCAAGAATAAAACCTTGGCGCAGACCGAACATGAATTGGTTGATGCCCTTTATAACACGGTTCGACACCGTCGCAGGGCTTCCGACGTAATGTCGGCACCGCCTATTTGTATTGATGCGCATCTGACCTGTGGCCAAGCCGCTGAATTGGTAAACCGTTATAGTATCAATGCCTTGCTGGTCACTCAAAAGGACCGAAATCAAAAAAACCTTTTAGGCTATATTACTCGACAGGTTATTGAAAAAGCGCTCTATCATCATTTATCCATGGTGAGTGTCAGCGAGTACATGACCACGGATATCGCCCAAGTCGCTCCGGATGCCGAACTCGACGAAATTCAGGAAAAAATAATTGAGAACAAGCAGCGTATTCTGCCGGTTGTCGGGCCGTCCGGCATTATGGGCGTCATCACGCGCACCGACCTTCTGAATCTGCTCGTTCGGAGCCATAACCAAAAAAACGACAGGCTCAACGGCCAACGAACCCACACCGTGCATGTGCGCACACGGGTCATTTTAAAATTTATGCGTGAGCGTTTGAGTGCACGGTTGATCGAACTGCTCCAAAGCATCGGATCATCGGCCGAGGCACTGGGCTACAATGCGTATGTCATCGGTGGATTTGTTCGCGATTTGTTCCTCTATCACCCCAATGAGGACATTGATGTGGTCATCGAGGGTGACGGCATTGCCTTCGCCCGCCAGTTCTCAAAGGAAACACAAACGCGTATCCATACCCACGAAAAATTTGGTACAGCCGTCGTCATTTTTCCGGATGGTTTCAAGATCGATATCGCGTCCGCCCGCATGGAATATTATGAATTCCCTGCCGCTCTGCCCACAGTGGAGATGAGTTCTCTGAAACTGGACCTGTTTCGTCGGGATTTCACCATCAACACGCTATGCATCCAATTAAATCCCAATAAATTTGGAACCTTGATCGATTTTTTCACCGCTCAGAAGGACTTGAAGGAAAAAACCGTCCGCGTTCTCCACAACTTGAGCTTTGTTGAAGACCCAACGCGCGCTTTTCGCGCTATTCGATTTGAGCAGCGTTTCGGTTTTACCATCGGAAAGCTTACCGTCAACCTGATTCACAATGCCGTGCGGATGGATTTTTTTAAACGGTTGAGCGGCAAACGCGTGTTTTCAGAATTACGGCAAATCCTGAAAGAGGAAAACCCCACTCCGGCCATTGTAAGGCTCAATGATTTCAATCTGTTGAAGGTTATCCACCCGTCCATCGAACTGACGGATTCCTTGGTCAATTTGTTCACATCAACCAAAAAAGTCATCGCATGGTATGATTTGCTTTTTATGGAAGAATCTTATATGAAGTGGGCCGTTTATTTTATGGGCTTGGCCCATTCATGCGACATGGCTACCACCATGGATATATGTCGGCAGTTTGAGCTGACGCCCCGATTGAAAACAATTTTTGGTAAGGAACGATTTGCCGCAAAAAAAAGTCTGCTTGCATTAGAACGCAATACAAAGATTGACAATAGCGCCATTTACCGTGAATTGGCCCCCTTTCGTATCGAGATCGTTCTCTATATGATGGCCGCCGCACGAACAGAAAGTGTGCGCAAAGCTATTTCACATTTTTGTGTCCATTTGCGGTTTATAGAGCCGTTATTAAAAGGCAAGGACCTGCGTGCATTGGGATTACCGCCAGGCCCAAGTTACCGTAAAATTCTGGACGCCATCCAAGATCAAAAATTGAACGGGCATTTGGAAACCCGCGAAGATGAACTGATCTTTGCTCGGCGTCTGGCGAATCTGCGGAAGCCTTAAGAGCGACGTTCGGGTTTCACATATGGCCAGCACAACGGTGATGACGGATCAACGTAACACCATGCCGCGAGATATCCGGGATGGTATCCGCCGATGACCCCAGGCCGCTATTGTCATTTTCTTACACTCTCAGACATCCCATAAAGGACGGCTTGCCGCGGCCGGACATAACAGCGGAGTGAACATCAAACCCCAGATCTGTAGCCCAATCCTGCATCCAGCTAAAGAAAGTGAAAGGCGTTTATGAGCCAAAAGATTATATTGACCGGTATCACCACAACCGGCACACCTCATATCGGCAACTATGTCGGTGCCATTCGACCGGCAATCGACGCCAGCGGCAACCCGGAGGCACTGTCATTTTATTTCCTGGCCGATTATCATGCTCTCGTAAAATGCCATGATCCTGGCCTGTTGCGGCAGTCGACCCTTGAAGTCGCTGCCACCTGGCTGGCGTTGGGACTGGATACCGACACCTGTGTATTCTATCGGCAGACGGATATCCCTGAAATTCCAGAACTCACCTGGATTTTAACCTGCATTGCCGCCAAAGGCTTGCTGAATCGCGCCCATGCGTATAAAGCCGCTGTTCAGGAAAACGAAGCCATTAAAGCCAAGGATCCTGACAAGGGCATCAACATGGGACTTTTCTGCTATCCGATCCTTATGGCAGCTGACATATTGATGTTCAAGGCCTCCCGGGTTCCTGTCGGTAAGGATCAGATTCAACACCTTGAAATGGCCCGCGACATCGCAGCACGTTTCAATCATCATTATGGTCCGACATTTGTTTTACCGGAAGCAGTGACGGATGACAAAACAGCCATTCTCCAGGGTCTGGACGGACGCAAGATGAGCAAGAGCTATAACAATACGATACCGCTCTTCACGCCGGAAAAAAAGCTGCGAAAACTGATCATGAAAATCAAAACCAATTCACAGCCCCCCGAGGAACCCAAGGACCCCGAGACTTGCACTCTTTTCCAAATTTTCCAGGCTTTTGCCGATCCCGCTGAAACACACGCCCTCCGGCAACGATACCGCAACGGAATTGCATGGGGTGAAATGAAGCAATATTTGTTTGAATACCTCAACGATCATCTAAGAAAACCGCGTGAACGCTATGCCGAACTTCTCGAGCATCCGGACCATATTGAAAAAATTCTCCAGGAGGGGGCACGTAAGGCCCGTGACTATAGTCAACCGTTTCTGAGTCAAATCCGTCGGACAATCGGTATTGCATCACTGGGATAGAAGACTTCCATTTATAACGCTGTAACTTCCTCAATATACATAAAGGCATTCATGGCGGATAGCTACAAAATCCAGTTGGAGGATGTGTTTGAAGGCCCCATGGATCTTCTCCTTCATCTCATAAAGAAAAATGAGGTGGATATTTATGACATCCCCATCGCCTTAATCACCCGACAATATCTGGAATACCTCGAATGGATGAAAGCCATCCAGATTGAGTTTGCCGGCGATTTTATTGTCATGGCAGCAACCCTTGCACAAATTAAATCCCGGATGTTGCTCCCTGCTTATGATGGTCAGGAAGACGAAGATGAAGACCCCCGTAATGCGATATCACGCCCCCTGATTGAATACCTGCAAATGAAGACTGTCGCTCAGCAGCTCGCCAGCCGCGACCTGCTGGGGGACAAAATCTTTGTTCGCTCTACATCTTCACAGAGGGCCGCATTTGCTATTGAGGAAAAAGAAATTCACGTCGGTCTTTTTGAATTGATCGATGCCTTCCGCAAAATACTGGATGACGTTTCCGGTGAGCATCATGTCGATCTTTTTACGGAGCGTATCTCGGTCAAGGAGCGCATCAACCAGATTATTGATATATTAGAACAAAAAGGTTCCGTCGCTTTCGAAGAACTTTTTTCGGATAGTCGAACGCGTGCCGATGTGATTGTGACCTTCCTGGCCGTGCTGGAAATGGTCAAGTTAAGTCTCCTGAGAGTCACCCAGCATATTCAAACGGGTGTGATACGGATGTTCTATCAATGACACAACCATTGCCTTTCATCATCGAGAGCCTTTTGTTTGTGGCGGAGGAACCCCTATCAGTTCAGCAGCTCAAGGCTATTCTTGAAACCGACGATGCCGACGCCATCCGAAGCGCACTTCAAGAGTTGGCCGATGAATATGACCGCCGCGGTGGTGGTTTTGAAATAAAACAAGTTGCCGGAGGATTTCAGTTTCGCACCCGTTCGGAGTACAGCGAATGGGTAAAAAAACTTCTCAAGCCCTCCCCGGCTAAATTGAGCCGGGCCGCACTGGAAACGCTTGCCATTATCGCCTACAAACAACCGATCATCCGTGCCGACGTCGAGCACATTCGCGGTGTCGATTGTGGCGGTGTGCTGCGCATGCTTCTTGAGAAAAAACTAGTCCGCGTTTTGGGACGCAAAGACATTCCCGGCCGACCGATGATTTACGGCACGACCCGGCAATTTCTCGAAGTCTTCAATCTGAAAGATCTCCGCGACCTTCCCTCTCCCAAAGAAATTGAATCTTTGGGAACGGAGGTGGATAACCTTTTTTCGACATCCGATGATGGGCCTGAAACTCAACTCTCGCCTCGCAACGCTGAAGCGGAATTACCCGTTGCCGATAGCGATGGGCTTTCTGATATTCAAGAATCCGAGGACACCCTCAACCCGCAAGAAAATGAGGCATCGGGCTCTGGAGACCGCATACCCAATCGCCAGAACGGTCATGAAAGCCCTGCCGAAGATGAAAAAATAGCGATATCCCCATCCGATGCTCCCATGCCGCTCACGACCGTTGAAGACGCGTTCTCACCGGATCCGTCATCGCGGCAAAACGATACGGACGCCACCTCCGATCACACGAATTTTGACGAAGATTCACAGGAAAGCCATTACGACAGAAAAAAATCTTGACTTGAAAACCACCTAAAGACTATAGAGCAGGCTTATTCTCGTCTTCATAAAAGCTCGGGTTCGGATAACCAAAGGAGTCTTAATGAATAAATCAGATTTAATGATGGCTCTCAAGGAAAACGTTAACCTAAGCCGCCAGGAGGCTGAAAACATCGTCAATGTTTTCTTCCAATCCATCGAAGACTCGCTCGGCAGTGGGGGGCGCGTTGAAATCAGGGGATTTGGCAGTTTTACGGTCAACGGATATAAATCCTACGTCGGCCGCAACCCCAAAACCGGTGAACGCATTCGTGTTCCTTCCAAAAAATTGCCGTTTTTCAAGGTCGGCAAAGAACTTAAAGAAATGGTCGACATATCGGATTAGCGGGCGGTTAACTCAGCGGGAGAGTGCTACCTTCACACGGTAGAAGTCACTGGTTCAATCCCAGTACCGCCCACCACCTACCAAAACAAGGCCTGATCGTTGAAATGATCAGGCCTTGTTTTATTATTACTGCCACACCACCAGCCGATATGGCAGATTCTTTATCCATTGACATCCAAAGGGCCGTCGATTATTTTTTCACCAAACTAGGTTGATTCAAGCCCGTCGGCCTATTGTACATTGCGAACATGGACATTCGTTATGCCAGTATATGAATATGAACATACCCAGCAGTCTTGCTCACTGGGGGCAACCTTTGAAGTCCAGCAGTCCATTCATGACGCCCCACTGACGCATTGCCCGGAATGCGGTCAACAGATCAAAAAACTAATCTCCCGCTCCAATATCAGTACCCCCCGCTCCAATGCCGAACTGAAAGACATGGGATTTACCAAGCTCGTCAAACGGGACTCCGGCGTATACGAAAACGTGACCGCCCGGGATGGTGACAGCCGCTATGTCGTGCGCGACAAACCGGAAACACTCCCCAATCTGAGCAAAACCATTCGCGATTGACCGCCAACGCAAAAAGTCATCATGTCCATACAACGGGCGCAACCCGGCCATGCCCCGGAAAGATTGCCGCGTGCGGATCCAACGGGTGTTTAAAAAACAGAGATGATAGTGGGGATATTGTAACGAGTGACTGAATCATTGAATCGATTGAATACCCTTGGCGGGAGGGTTGCGGTTCTGGCTTCAGCGCTTTGTTTCTACCTCTCGACCGCCACAATTCGATGGGCCCAAATGCAGGGCGTCAATGCGGACCCCGCCTTTTATGTATTGGTGCGTTTTTTGCTCGGATTTATGATCATCGCAAGCATTCTCATTTTAAAGAAGCGTCCGCCACGCCCCGTAAAATACCATCTTCTGGCGGGTCGGGCGGTCGCGAACAGCATTGCGGTCTACTGCTTCTATATGGCGGTCCAAACAACCACCGTGGCCCATGCCAACATCCTCAACATGACCTATCCTGTTTTTGTGGCCTTAATCACCTGGGGCTTTCTGCACGAGCGGTTGGAATTTCGGATGAGTCTGGCATTGATGACCGCCTTTACGGGTATCGTGTTGATTCTTCACCCTGGGAATATGGCGATCAACGTCAAGCATCTATGGGGGCTGGGGTCCGGCATCAGTGCGGCCCTCGCCATCATCTGCCTGAATCGCAGCCGGAAAGTGCATGATTCTGAAACGGTTCTATTCTATATGTTCGGCCTCGGCAGCCTGATGATATATGCCGGTTTTCATGATCGCATGGTGATCCGGCATGCCGTCGACATTGTGTATCTGGTTCTCTGCGGGGCATTCGGAATTGCCGGTCAGTACCTCATAACAGCGGGTTTTCGATATGTAACCGCCGTCGAGGGCAGTATTCTGTCTTCCACAAGGATTCTGATAGCCGCTTTCGCCGGACCATTGATTGCTATCGATCCCGCCCTGACAGCAAGAGGCTGGTCCGGTGCGGCGCTCATTTTTTCCGCCAATGCCTACCTGGCATTACGTAAAAAAGACGCTATTCGTGAAAGGGCCAAAGCCCACTGACACCACACGCCTTCTCTCTCTTCGAGATCCTCAGGCTTTGCTGCCGGTGAACCGCAGCAATCGGTAGTGAAGGCAAACCCGTTCCGGATCGATTTGGGTTACCCGAAGAAGGCGCAAATCACCGCCGATGCCGTCATCAAACATGGCGATGCCCCCACCGAAAATCATGGGCGTGATCGTTACCAGAACCTCGTCGATCAGCCCGGCTTCAGCAAAAAGCGTATTGATGCGCGCCCCACCGGCCAGCACCACCCGTTGGTAACCATCTTTTTCCAGATTCTGTAATATAGCGTGCGGTGCAAGGCTTGTATAAACCAGATTTTCCCATTGTGACACCCGTTTGGCATTGCGTGTCATAACGATATTCCTGCGGCCGGGCAGCGGTTTACCAATGGTATCATAGGTCTTGGACCCCATGATAATCGCGCCGGCCTGGCGCGTTTCACGCACAAAAAGCTGTTTATCGGCCTTGCCGGTCCAATCGGGAAAATGGTCGGCATACTTTGCAATTTTGCCATCAAGGGTCTGAGCCATCAGCAGAATCGTCTTGATTGCCACCCCACTCCCTCCTCTTTAAAGATTCATATCGCTTCAATAGAGAACTGAATTGGCCACTAGGCAAAAAATTTCACAACAACCTGAAACCCAATGGATAAAATGTTAATGTTTGGTTAGTATAAAATTTTTTATCCTTTTGTTTTTATTGACTATATTATTATTTCAGTATCGTGGCATGTTGTTTGCTTAACCATGGTGTAGCTAAACCGGCATCCGGGTGCACCGGATGAATCCATGTATTCCGCTAGTAGAGGTTATTCAAAGCCTACTTTGACTTGGGAGATCGGCAAAATGAAAAAATTGTTTCTTTTTTCGTGCATGTTCCTGTTTATGATAATGCTGATCGGCACGGCCTATGCCGATTGGTTCACGGCATCGGCGCTGCCCGCCCCCGCCTTCCCCGAGCATGCGGCGCTGATTGGTTTAGGTGCCGTCATGATTGCCTTGGGCGCATATGGCCGCCGGGCCGTCTCCACAAGAAATTCCCAAAGTTGAATTCATGCCAATGATCACACCATTTCGTTGCCGCGCAGTTGGCTTTAAAAAAAACCAACAGATCGCCAGACGTTTCATTGATATGGCCGTTCTGCTCGACCGGCGATAGCCCCCCTCGTACCCGTCCCATCATTACATCAGAAAATCCGCAGCTTTATGGTAAGCGTTTTGGATAACGCGGCATTCCCGTATCTATGAAAAACGATCGCATTGGTCGCTGATCGCCCGGTGGATGCACTGTGCGGCGATTTCGGCACCGTCCAATTGGATACCGCCATAGTCATGCCGAACGGATTGCAGCTGGCGGCGCAATACCTTTTCCAGATTTGCCGCACGGCAGTCCTCTTCATTCATGGCCGGTAACCGCTCCGGGAAAAGGTGCGTCAATCGTTCCAGATGTTCCTGCTGCTCCAGGTCGGCCATATTCCGCAAGACAACAAGGCCTGAAAGACCCGTATGGAGCAGGTCGGTCAGACTGTTGTAGCCCCCATAGATAATGGCGATCCGAGATTGAGTCAGCGAATTGAAATAGCCCGCGCCCGGTTCGAACAAACGACAATAGGCCAGCCTTCGAAACCCCTCTTCGGCTTCTTGACCTAACAAACGATCCTTGGGGCGTCCTATATAAAGATGCCACTTTCCTAGTGATGGCCCAATTCGTTCGATGGCGCCGGCCAGTGCGTTTAAAAAAGACAAGGTGTGCTCGCCAATCCAGGGGACCGATACCGTAGCGGCCAGGGAGGCAGGAGCCATCGAGGCATCCGACGTGGTATGACGCCATTCCGCCAGACGAGAAACATAACCGGTTACCGTAGGCTTCCGTCCGAAGTGGCGTTCAATTCCATCCGGTATGCTTTCCCCCAGCACCGTTCGATCACCATACCACAGGATATCCTTATAAAACCGGCGGAAGGCAGACACAGTGCTACTCGACCATACCCCGGCCACATCGCCAATGACACCCCGCATCCCAAGAATCCAATGGGTGCTGCCCGCGGAACCACAAGCCTCCAAAGCCGGCATCAATTCGCGATGTTTGCCTTGGGGCATGTGGTCGCTCAAAACACAGCGCGGATTCAGTCGGACAACCAGATCTCGAATTATGCCGGAACGGATGACGCCCAGTTCCCGATCAGAAAAATTGCTTTCCCCGTCACAGCCTTTTGAGACACCCCCCACCACACGGGTCTGATAAGCCGGAAGCTTGATCCAGTCGAGTCCCCCTTCGCCGATGAGATCGGCGCTTTGTCTTGCACCGCACAGGAATAAAACCTTCAGCTCCGGAAACAAGCGTCGCACGGCCAGACCGATAGCAACACTCCGGCTGGCATGACCTAGACCACGACCGTCGTGCGCATATATCAGCAAATCCAGTCGACTCATCCCAAACGCGTCCTGTTTGTGTCCTACATCCACGGCAACCGTCAGCTTGCCTGGCGAAAAATCGCCTCGAACAGCAGTTTACTTTTAAATGGAAATACCCTAAATATCAATAGAATCCGATAATTGTGACAACAACACCCCCATGCGCCCCAATGCCACAGGAATGATAGGTTGCGTATTGCCTTCTACATGCCCTTTAAGCCGCTCGGCCATCCTAATCCTTCGGGAGACCTGGTCATCGGCACGGAACTTTTCCGGTTCCTGCAAGGATCCGGTCATGACGTGCGGCTTATTAGCCGACTTCGAACACGCTGGCTTTACTGGAAGCCCTGGAACTGGGCCCTTGTCCCAATGGAAATCACACGCGTCCGACGCAGGGTGCGCCAGTTCCAGCCCCATCTATGGCTGACGTACCATTCCTACTATAAAGCGCCGGATGTACTGGGGGCCATTTGTGCGCCTTCCCTGGGCATACCTTATGCCATTTTTCAGGGGGTTTATTCCACCAAACGCCGACGGCGCTTGAAGACCCAACCCGGTTTTTGGTTGAATCGCTATGCGCTGCGGCAGGCCAATGTCGTATTCACCAATAAGCGCAGGGACGAAACCAATCTAAAACGCCTGGTACCCAATGATCGCCTGCACTATATCGCGCCAGGCATACGACCGGATCATTTTGAGGCCACCCCGCCGGACCACGCACCGCCGCCGCTACAATGGATCGCGGGGGACCGTCCTGTAATTCTGACCGCGGCCATGTTCCGGCCAGGTGTTAAGACCGAAGGTCTTGCCAGGGTCATTCGATCCTGCGGTTGCTTGGCAGACAAGGGCTACCGTTTCCAATTGGTGATCTGCGGCGATGGTGCCAATCAGGAAATTCTTAAGCGCCTGGCACGGCATCATCTGGGAGAATCCGTCCATTTTGCCGGCCGGGTTCCCAGGGATCAGATGCCCCATTACTACCACAGCGCCGACATCTTCGTTTTCCCGGGTATTCAGGAAGGTTTGGGAATGGTCTATCTTGAAGCCCAAGCCGCTGGGCTGCCGGTTGTGGCCTGCGCCGGATGGGGGGCCTCGGAAGTTGTCCGGCACAACGAGACCGGTCTTTTGTGTGCGCCGGGGGATTGGCCACAATTTACACGCCATATCATGCGTCTATTGGTGGACGGCGACTTGAGACACAAAATGGGAAAGGCGGCAGCGCAGCACATCGCCTGCCACCATGATCTGCATATCAACTACAGGCGCTTGGAAACACAACTCGCGTATTTGGCCCGTAAGTCTATGGGCGAAACGCCGTAGAGCTGAAACACGCGTACCAACAATGTTTTGGCTGTTTAGGCCGTTCAAGTAAGCCCGTCGTCGTCGGAAACCAACGGTCAAAAACGCCAGCGTTTACCGATGCCAACACCGTCCGGCATAAAATCGTCCTCATCCCCGTTGGTCATCATGTCATCCATGCCGGGCACGCCGCCGAAAAACAGGTAGGTCCCGTCCTGATCGATCCTCATGTAATACCATCCCTCGTCCTGATCGAGAAACCCTGATGCCGCATCTGGTGAATGGAGATCCACCGCAACCTCAGGTGCCTTTTGCTTGTCACCCACGTCCGCGGGTTGGCCGTCGTCCCTCTTTCCGCCCTTGCCGGCGGAAAGGGCGACACGGCCAACGTGAAATAGCGCCCGGTTTTTCGGCGCTGTCGCCACTAGGGCTTCGATGGCCTCGGACGCTCCATCCGCCAAGGCAATCACACGGCGCGAGCCATAAGGCAAGTTCAAGGGCCCGGCGTTCAGATCGCACCCGGTCAGCATGCTCTCCTTGTAAGGATTGATATCACTGCAAAAAACTGGAAACGCATTCGCATTCCAGCTGGTTGTCGTAAAGAAGCCAACCATCAGGCACAAAACCATTGTTGCGCGACGATCCCAAAAGGGGTTGATTTTACCGAACGGGTATCCCATAAGCGAAAAATATCTCCTGCCTCGTATTTGACATGCAGCGTGCAATGCTTGTTAGAAATCCTTAAACCCCGCTATAATAGTGTTGATCCATAAATAGGTAAATTGGGTTGAGATCAAGGCGCGCGAAAAATTTAACCGCAGGTATATGGTTGATATTCCGAGGAATCCATTTTTCGCGCAACGCCGATATTTATCCGCCTTCGGCGGGTCGGGCAAATTGGCCATTTATGGATGAGCACTATGCTAATCATGGCATGCCATATAGCAAGTTTGGCGGTCATCGCCACCGCCCCGGCGTTAAGGATGCTATAAAGTGTTCATCCAGAAATAGGCAAATTGGCCGTGTCGGCAATTGCCTTGGGAATCTGGACCGATTCGTGATATCCAAAAAAAAGATGGCCCCCTGGTATGCTTTTTAGCGCTGCGTGTTGGATAAAAGTGCCGCACCAAGTGACAAAACCGCGACTTATGGGACAGCGGCGACCGCGTAAAATCCAGAGGTAACCGCCCTATGGATATAGCGAATCATCGGGAATCGAAACTGTCATGATCCTGCATATCGATATGGACGCTTTTTTCGCTTCGGTGGAACAGCTTGATCGTCCGGAGCTCAGGGGGAAATGCATTCTCGTTGGCGGAAACTCCAATCGCGGTGTGGTGACAACCGCCAGCTATGAAGCCCGCCGCTATGGCGTGCGCTCGGCCATGCCGATGTTCGAAGCCCGCCGCCGCTGCCCGCATGCCATCATCGTACCCGGTCGCATGGCCCGCTATAAGACAGTTTCGCGCCAGATCATGGATCTGCTGCACGACTTTACGCCCCATGTCGAACCAGTATCGATTGATGAGGCCTATCTGGATATCAGCGATGGCCATCGATTGTTCGGGCCGCCCGAGCTTGTGGCCCGCCGCATCAAAGAAAAAGTTCTCCAAACCACCGGATTGACCTGCTCTATTGGTGCTGCGCACCTGCGGTTTCTGGCGAAGATTGCTTCCGATCTGGAAAAACCCGACGGATTGACCATTATCCGCCGGGAAGATATGTCAGCGTTCATCGAACAACTTCCTGTTCGGAAAATTCCGGGTGTTGGCAGCGTCACCCATGAGCAGCTGACGAAGATGGGACTTAAAAACCTTGGCGATGTCCGCCGCTATCCGCCGGAAATGCTGATCAGTCGCCTGGGAAAGTTTGGTCACCGGTTGATCGCTCTTTCCCGGGGTGACGACCCGACACCGGTTACACCGCACACCGCCGCCAAATCCGTCAGCTCTGAAAACACCCTGGCACAGGACACCATGGACCGCAGCGTTCTGCAGAATCTCCTGCTACACCACGCCGAAGATGTCGGCCGCCAGCTGCGCCAACTGAACGTCAAGGCACGGACCATTTCACTGAAAATTAAACATGCCGACTTCCATCAGGTTACGCGAAGCAAAACCCTTGATCGACCGGTTCAGGCCGACGAATTGATTTTCAGGCAGGCGGCCCATCTGTTTGAAGCCTACCCCCTGCGCCAGAAGGTACGCTTGATCGGCGTCGGCGCTGCCACGTTCATCGCGGCCACGGCCCCTGTCCAGACCGAATTGTTCCCTGAAAAGAATGCGGCCGCATCAAACTGGGAAAAAGTCGATCATACGGTGGATGCCATCAATGCCAAATTCGGTCGCGGCCTGATCAGTAAAGCCAGCCTCGTTATGCCGGAAAACAACGCCAATCGCACCCCCGGACAACTATCGGAAGATTGAAAAACGGAGCGGTCCACCCATTGGAAAGGGACTGCGTCCGGGGGCATGTCGACGCTGTTTTCGCCATTGCAGCACCTCTTGCCGCATTTTTTAAATCGTCTGCATCAGGCGCTCTAGTAGATCGCCGGTGGCATCTTCCGGAAAACAGAAGTGCATGTCCTGATATTTTTTTCGAAATAGGGCGACGTCATTCTTGACCTGCCGCTGACGGACGATCACATCGTAAAAAAATTGGGCCAATTCCTGCATATCGCCCTCTTTCATACCGAAGCGCGTCATTTCCGCCACCCCCATCCGCAGTGCGCCCGAAGCCGTGAACCCTTCCTCGGTCGGCCCGGCCTGATAATTGACGATGATATTGTTGTCTTCCAGGCGCTGAGCAATCTCGGGCCCTTTGGCATAGCCTACCTGGACGATGACCTGGTGGGTTTCGGTAAAACCCATCCCGGTATCGCCGGCCACGCTCAGCCCCGCGTCATCCAGTGCCTTGGCAAAGGCTTTCGCGTTGGCGACCACCTGGCGTTGGTAAGGGTCTTTGAATGTGTTCATTTCATAAGCGGCCAGGAGCAGCCCCAGGAGGGTTCCCAGGTGATGGTTGCTGACGCTGCCGGGAAAGGAACGCCGTTGGATCGCCTCCCAGAGTGGCCAGGTCTCATCGCCCAGCCCGACTTCGGCCCCTATAATTCCCCGCTGGGTGCCAAAAAAGGTCTTGTGGGTGGAGCCTGTCACCAGATCCGCCCCTTCCTCGAACGGCTTCTGGAAATGCGGCCCCGCCAGACCCAAAACATGGGCCATGTCGTACATGAGAATGGTCTTCAGTCCCATGTCATCGACCATCGCTCGAATCTCACGTACGGGCTCCTTGTGAAGCGTCATACTGCGACCGAAGATCACCAATTCCGGCTGATAGATTTCAAGAAGATCACGGCAGGCTTGGACATCCACCTGGTATGGATTCTCGGGCATCACCGGGAAGTTGACGACCGCCGGTTTCTCGGTGCGTGGGTCGCGGGCCACAAAATCACGCAGCGCCCCCATGGGCTGGGCACTAAGATGCCCGCCCTTGATGATATGATGGTTCATCACGCGACGCATACGACGCGGCTCCCGCCGGCGGTCCGTGCGGTTCAGGTAATCGACCATGGCACTGAAAACGGCCGTGTTGGCCATCTGGCCGGAAATCAACCGCGTCTCCACCTCACGGCAACCCAGAAACTGTCGTATTTCACTGGCCAGCAAGGCTTCTGTCTCCGCAATGAATTCAGTGCCCTGGTAATAAAAGACATCATGTCCGTCTAACGCCGTCACGGGTTTATGTTCAGCATAGCGGCCGACCGGGTCCAAAATAGAAAGGAGGCGGGTGAGTCGTGAGGGCGTTTGCTCCGATGGGATCAGGTTGATGCAATCCTGTTGCCGCCAGACCGTATTGGCGAGCGCTTTTTCCACAAGCAGGCGGGTTTTGCGCTGCCCTTCAGACAGGTCATAGCCGGCTTTATGATCGGGATGCAGTTGGTCGGCCAGTATGGGCCGTGCCAGGGGCGGCGCTTCGGTCCGCAGATGATACGGCACGACCACGGCTGAATGACGTTTCCCGCGAACCTCGACCTCCACCTGATCCCCTTCCCGCAAATCGCTGTCGATCAGGGCCAGCCCGATGGGGCGCCGGCCTTTTTGGTCACTCATGCGGGCGGCAATGCCCTGCCCCTCATACTGCCAGTAAGGCACCATCGTGCCGCTGGTCACATAGCCGGCCAGATCGCTGTTGCGGTATACCGGGGCGCCGGCCCGGGCGATGCCCTTGCCCGTCAGGGCGATGGGCATGACCATGCGCGGCAAATCAGCAAGGCGGGACAAATCACGCTTCTGAATCCCTTGCCAGGCCGCATACTGTTTGGCCAGCGCTTTCCGGCCGATAAAATCACCCTTGATGTCCGAAAAGCTGACCGCAAACCGCGCCAGCCCGCAGGCGTATATGGGAATCGGCCGGCCGTCAGCGTCCATTCCCAGTTCATGTCCATAGAGTGGCAGCCCGGCTTCGAGACGCAGCGTGTCTCTTGCGCCAAGGCCCACGGCCGTAGCGCCCTTTTCAATCAAGGCCTGCCATACCTCCACGGCCCGATCCGACGGGATAAACAACTCAAAGCCAAGCGGCTCCCCGGTATACCCTGTCCGCGCCAACCACACATCTACATCGCTGACAACCGCCTTGCTGAGGGCATTTTTTTCCGGCTCCGGCAGAGCGCCGCCGGTCAGCAGCGATTGCAGCAGCGCTTTGGCCCGAGGGCCCTGCAAACTCACCATGGCCATCTCAGACGACCGGTCCCGCATCTTAAGGTCTTCGTACTCCGCGCCGATTTCCTCTAGATGGGCCCAGTCTTTTTCACGATTTCCGGCGTTGACCACCAATAGATAGTCTTTTTCATGAAAACGATAGAGATAGGCGTCATCGATCGCGCCCCCGGTTTCATCCGGTATCATGGTATATTGGCTTTGCCCTACATCCAGCGCCGCGGCATTGTTGCTCAGGACCTTCTGCATAAACGGCAAGGCCGCTGAGCCCCCAAATACGAAACGCCCCATGTGGGACACATCAAAAATCCCCGCGCCCCGACGGGTCATCAGGTGTTCATGCAGAATGCCGTCGGGATACTGGACCGGCATATGCCAGCCGCCGAAATCCACCATGGTGGCGCCCATTGCCTGGTGGGTATCATGCAGTACGGTTTTCTTGAGTTCCGTCATGACGCATTCCTTTCCTTAGAAAATGCAACGGTTGCTGCGATTATTGGCCATTAAACGAGAAGGTCGAAGACCTCATCCAGCGCAATGCCCGGCGCTCTTCCGAATCGCCGGTTGAGTGGCGGCGTCACAAGCGCAAAGGCTTGGGCAGAGCCCCTCAAACCTTTCGTCTTTGTGTTATGGGATATATGGGGACTTTTCGTCAAGGCCGGTGTCCGTGTCCGGCGCGCCGGCCGCGCCATTTTTCGCGAGACGCCCAGACCAAATTGGACACGTTGATGTTAAATGGCAACCGAAGGGGAAGGACCTCAACAGATTTTGGCAAGAATGGCGAGGAACGTTTCAGCACGTCAAACATCGCAACCAATTCGCAGCGGCAATTGCGATAGACAAATGGAAATAGCCGTTCCAAGGCAATCGATCGCCCGGACGGATGGACCCAAAAGACCAGACGGGCAGGCGCGGATTTCAGGTGATAATCAGAATTTCAGGGAAATCATTCAGTTTCTGCCACACGCGCCGCAGGATGATCATGGCCGGATCGGTCATATCTTCGCTGTCGGACACCTTTTCCAAACAGGATTCCAGCAAATCGTCATTGCCGGTCCAAACCCGGAATTCGTCCAGCACATATTGCGCGACGGAATTGTAAAGACGCAGAAAATCTTTTTCACTCATGAGGGACAATGTCGCCATTTCTTTCGGCGGCAAATCAGCTATCAGCAAATCGGCAACTTGATCGACCGTCTGCGGTAAACTTGGCATATTGGACTTGTCATACATCATATTTCACTGAACTTTCTATATGGTTTCCTGTCAAACAGCGTTATCGGATCTGCAGAAAAATATTTACAAAACCCATGCCAAACCGTTTGCTCCTTCTGAATGACAGATATTTTCTATTTATTTTCAAACAATTGTCGATATTTCATCTCAAACGGAACGCGCTTTACGACCCATCGTGACTGTGGCCGCTTCACATTTTTGTAAGATTGCCGTCATGGATTTGACTATTTTGCAATCTCGGTGACACACGATGGCGAACCTGATCCCCATTGCAATTCGCCATGGCGTGACACATGAGAACAGCCAAATGGCAACCTCC
The DNA here is from genome assembly GCA_014237395.1 of Desulfobacteraceae bacterium. Lineage (GTDB taxonomy): Bacteria > Desulfobacterota > Desulfobacteria > Desulfobacterales > UBA5852 > JABZFP01. Next base: position 176,386 of record JABZFP010000018.1, read on the forward strand.
CATAGAAAGAACCAAGGCAAATGCTATTGCCTGACCAAGAAAAGGCAAGCGTCACGCGCTAAATTTTCAACGAATCGCAGTTACTGCATTTTAAAGATTGACATTGGCCGGCCTGCATCATACGAATGGGTCACCCATTTAAACAGAATCTAAAATTAATGACAGATTTTGATTCCTGGCAAGGCCCTATCGCGTTTTCCCACTCCGCGAAAGTTCCCGTCTGATCTATTCCGAACGGTAGGTGTCAATCGGAGGAATTGTCAATTATTTCGAGGATTGCAAACGAGCGATAACACCGCCCAAGGATGACAGCCTCGAACGGCATTTGAGGTGCCAAAAGCCCATGTTTCGAAAAACACAGCACAATCGCGTTTTTCAGGACCTTGTCGATCAGATCCAGGCGGCAATCCTGGATGGCCGCCTCAAGCCTGGCGACAAACTGCCGTCCCAACGGGACCTTGTCGATATGTTTCAAACCAGCCGGGCATCGATTCGCGAGGCACTGCGGGTTCTGGAGCAAAAAGGGCTTATCGAAGTCAAGTTGGGCGTCAGTGGCGGCGCCGTGATCAAGACAGCCGGCACCGAATCCATCACGGCAGACCTCACCCTCCTGATGCAGCAGCAACAGGTTTCTTTTGACCACCTGGCTGAATTCCGGGAAAGCATCGAAGGGGATGTGGCGGCCATGGCCGCCCTCAAGGCGGCACCATCCGATATCGCCCGCCTGGAGGATATCCTGGTTCAGGCCGAGGCCTGCCTCAATGGCGACGATCATACGCCCTACGACTTCATCCGTATGGACATCCGGCTGCATATCGCATTGGCGGAAATTACCGGCAACCCCGTTTTTGTGGCGGTCATGAAAATGATCCATGAAACCGTTCTCGGATTCTATGATCGGTTCACGTTTCGTCGGCGCGCCGTACTGGAAGAAAATTATCGTGATCTTGGCGCTATCGTCGCCGCCGTCAAAGCGGGCCGGTCCGAGGAAGCCAAAAAACTTGCCTTGAGCCATGTGGGACGGTTTAACCGACACATGAAAAACGCGTCGCACGGACCTGAAGCGCCATCACCCTCGAACCGCGCAACACCGAAGAATTGAACGCTCGCCGGCCGAGCGCACCGGGCCCACCGGTCCGGAACGAAAACTAAAACGATAGAAAGAGGTGGGAGGAATCATGAAATCGCAGGCGTATATCGATCTGGAAAATCGCTATGGTGCGCATAACTACAAACCGCTCGATGTCGTCCTGACGCGCGGAGAGGGCATTTGGGTCTGGGATGTCGACGGCAACCGCTATATGGATTGTCTTTCGGCATACTCGGCCGTCAACCAGGGCCACTGTCATCCCGCCATCATGCAAACCATGGTGGATCAGGCACGCTTGCTGACCCTCACCTCGCGGGCCTTTCGCAACGATCAACTCGGTCTTCTCTACAAGGAAGTCTGCGAATTGACCCATTCGCATAAAATGCTTCCGATGAACAGTGGCGCCGAAGCGGTCGAAACCGTGATCAAAGCCGTTCGCAAATGGGGCTACAAGGTCAAGGGCATCCCCGACGACCAGGCTGAAATCATTGTATGCAGCAACAATTTTCACGGGCGCACCATCACGATTGTCGGATTCAGCACGGATCCGGGTTCCCGTGAGGGGTTCGGTCCTTTTACCCCCGGTTTTAAAATCGTTCCCTTCGGCGATGCCGATGCGTTGGAAAAAGCCATTACACCCCATACGGTGGGCTTTCTGGTGGAACCGATTCAGGGTGAAGCCGGCGTCATCATCCCACCGGAGGGCTATCTGCGGGAAGCCAAGCGTCTCTGCGAGCAGCATAACGTAGTCCTGATCCTGGATGAAATCCAAACCGGGTTGGGCCGCACGGGCAAACTGCTGGCCGAGGAGCATGAGGGCATCGAAGCGGATCTGACCCTGGTGGGCAAAGCGCTTTCCGGGGGGTTCTATCCGGTTTCCGCTGTTTTATCCAATAAGGAAGTCATGGATGTGCTGCGCCCCGGCGAACACGGCAGCACCTTCGGCGGCAATCCCCTGGCCTGCGCCATTGCCCGCACCGCCCTGCGGGTGTTGGTGGAAGAAGGCATGATCGAAAATGCCGCCACCCTCGGCCACTATTTCATCGATGCGCTGCGCTCCCTCAAAGATCCCAAGATCAAGGAAATTCGCGGCAAAGGCCTGATGATCGGCATCGAATTTCACCCGGAAGTGGGCGGCGCCCGTCAATACAGTGAGAAACTCATGGCCGAGGGTATGCTCTGCAAAGAAACCCATGATCACATTATCCGCATCGCCCCACCCCTGGTGATCACCCGGGATGACATCGATTGGGCGCTGGAAAGGATTGCAAAAGTGCTGCGGGACGATTAGAAACGGGGCATACCAGTGCCGGATCACCGACAATCGCCGTAAAGGCTTACAGACCGTGGCACCGGCAGCTTCTGACAACCCGTTCAGCAAGAAAGGCATGACCGTGAAACGTGATTTTTTGCATATTGATGACCTGACCACCGACGAAATCTGGCAAGTGCTTGACATAGCGCGCGACATCAAAGCCAGATTCAAACGGCGGGAGGACTACAAACCGTTTAAAAATCATTCCCTGGCCATGATTTTTAACAAGCCATCGGCGCGCACCCGCATCTCCTTCGAAACCGGTTTCTATCGAATGGGCGGCCACGCCGTTTATCTTACGCCGCAAGATATTGAAATCGGAGTGCGTGAAGCCGTCAAAGATATTGCCCGGGTGGTCAGCCGCTACAACGACATCATCATGGCACGCCTCTTCGACCACGCCCATATCCTGGAATTGGCCGAATACGCATCGGTGCCGGTGATCAACGCCCTGACGGATTACAACCATCCCTGCCAGGTCATGGCCGACATTTTCACGATCTGGGAAAAACGGGGCCACCTGGACGACCTGAAAATCGTCTACGTCGGAGACGGCAACAACATGGTCCATTCCTGGCTGCGCCTGGCCGGCCGCCTCCCCCTGCACTTCGTATGCGCCTGCCCCGAGCGATATATGCCGGACAGCGCCACCGTTGCCCGCGCCAAAAGCACAGGTATCTCCACCATCACCATCGACCACGATCCGTTGAAGGCCGTCCGAGACGCCGACGTGGTGTATACGGATGTGTGGGCCTCCATGGGTCAAAAACACGAGCTGGAAGAACGCAAACGCCATTTCGCCGGCTTTCAGGTCAACGAAGCCTTGATGGCCGCCGCCAAGCCGTCGGCTTACTTCATGCACTGCCTGCCGGCCCAGCGGGACATCGAAGTGACGGATGCCGTCATGGAATCTCCAGCCTCGATTGTCTTTGACGAGGCTGAGAACCGGATGCATGTCCAGAATGCCATCATGCTTTTTCTGACCGGAAATTACACGAAGTGAGCTATAGAAGCGAGGCATGGAAATGATCGAAAACGTCATCATCATGGGTGCCGCGGGCCGCGATTTTCACAACTTCAACATCTACTTTAAAAACAACCCCCGCTACCGGGTGGTGGCGTTCACGGCCACCCAGATCCCCGATATCGACGACCGCCTCTACCCGCCGGCGCTGGCCGGAGAAATCTACCCGCACGGAGTGCCGATCTATCACGAAAAAGAATTAGGGGGCTTGATCCGGAAGCACAAAGTGGACTTGGTGGCCTTTTCCTACAGTGATGTCCCCCACACCGATGTCATGCACAAAGCCTCCCTGGCCATGGCCGAAGGCGCCGATTTTATCCTGATCGGCGCGACCTATACCATGCTCCGCTCCAGTAAACCCGTTGTAGCGGTATGCGCCGTGCGCACCGGCTGCGGTAAATCCCAAACCACCCGCAAGGTCTGCCGTATCGTCAAAGACCGGGGCCAGCGCGTGGTGGCCGTCCGTCACCCCATGCCCTATGGCGACCTGACCCAGCAGGTGGTCCAGCGTTTTGCCCGTCATGAGGATTTCGATCGACACCAGTGCACCATCGAGGAAAGAGAAGAATACGAACCCCTTGTGGACCAGGGCATCGTTGTTTATGCCGGCATCGATTACCAGGCCATCCTGACCGAGGCTGAAAAAGAAGCCGACATCATCGTCTGGGACGGCGGCAACAACGACACGCCTTTTTATCATCCCGACGTTCACATCGTCGTTTTCGACCCCCACCGCGCCGGCCACGAATGCCGTTACTACCCTGGTGAAACCAACATGATCATGGCCGATATTGCCGTGATCAATAAGGTCGACAGTGCGGCGGCCGATCACATCGACATCGTGCGTAACAATATTGTCACGCATGCACCCGACGCCGATATCGTGCTGGCTGAATCGGCGATTCTGGTCGCTTCCCCCGAACAAATCAAAGGGAAACGGGTGCTGGTCGTGGAAGACGGCCCGACTCTGACCCATGGCGACATGGCCTTCGGAGCCGGGACTATCGCCGCCCGTCGTTACGGCGCCGCGGAACTCGTTGAAGCCGCCCGTTATGCCGTGGGCAGCCTCCGTGACACCTACGCCAGGTATCCCCATATCCGCCAGGTGCTGCCGGCCATGGGGTACGGTCCCCAGCAGGTAAGAGACCTCGAAGCCACCATCCGCGCGGCCGAATGCGATCTGGTCCTGTGCGCCACACCCATCGACCTGCCACGGTTGCTGCAGATCGACAAACCGACCCTCCGTGTGCGCTACGAGTATCAGGATTCGCCCGGAGGGCTACCGCTGGAGGAAGCCCTCACCCGGCGGTTGGCCATTTAAATCCCGGCACAAGGTCGACATCCAATGCCTACATCCAGCCCCTCCGAAACACTCTTGATCGCTTTGGGCGGCAATGCGCTCATCCGCAAAGGTCAGGCCGGGACCATTCGGGAGCAGTTTGCCAACCTGAAAATTCCCACCCGGCAAATCGCACGATTGTCACGCCGTAACCGCATCATCATTACCCACGGCAACGGCCCCCAAGTGGGCAACCTGCTGCTGCAGCAGGAGTGCTGTGATGCGGTCCCCCGCCTGCCGCTGGAAATCCTGGTAGCGCAAACACAGGGCCAGATCGGCTATATGATCGAATCCACCCTCGATACCGCCCTCATGGAGCTCGGTGTCCACTCCCGGCAGCCTTTTATCACGGTGATCAGCTACGTGGTGGTCAATGAAAAAGATCCCGCCTTCGAGAACCCGACCAAACCGATCGGTCCGGTTTTGACCGAAGCCCAGGCAGCCGACAGTCCGTTCCCCACCCGACTGACAGCCAAAGGCTACCGCCGTGTGGTCGCCTCCCCGCGCCCGGTCACCGTCGTTGAAAAGCGGGAAATTCGCAAACTGATCGATATGGGCTTTATCGTGATTTGCTGCGGCGGCGGCGGCATTCCCGTCACCCGCGAAGGACGTTCTTTCAATGGGGTCGATGCCGTCATCGACAAAGATCTGGTCAGCGCCGTTCTGGCCAAGGAAATCCGCGCCGACCGTTTCATCATCGCCACCGATGTCCCCGGCGCCGCCATCCATTTCAACACGCCGCAGCAGATCGACCTGCAGGCGGTCACCGTCGAAGAGATGGAGACCCATCTGCGCGACGGCCACTTTCCTCCCGGCACGATGCAGCCGAAAATCGAAGCGGCCCTGGCATTCGTTCGCCAGGGTGGCAAAGAGGCCGTCATCACCTCACTGGATGCCATCGAAGATGCGGTGCGGGGATGCGCCGGCACCCGAATTACCGCCGAATAACGAACGAACCAGAATCCGCAAACGACCGGAAAGGCGATCGGCTTTCAGAATATGCCTTCGCACGGAGGATCGACCGTAACGGCAGGTCGTTGATGTTTCAACAAGGCGGTCAGTAGGTATCCGGATAAGGGGCGGTAAGGCTGTCGCCGTCGCGTACCGCCATTGTCATGATCGGCTGACCGGGATAGAAATAGACCCCGTTGGTGCGGCCCAGCACAAGGCCTTCGTAGGATGAGCGAATAACCCGGTTGCCCACCGGCCGCCCCCAGACATCGCGCATTTCCGCCACGACATCCCCCTTCCCGACACGCATGCCGGCGTCCACCAGGTGGTGGACGATACAGGCTTCCGGAACACGGGGCGTCCGCATGCGTCGCACTGCGTAGCCCGGCCGTATCACCCGGATGCCTTCGATCGCCTCCGTATCATCCTTTAGCATACCCGCCCATCGCATGACATTGCGGGTGCCGGCACACGCCGCCTGGATGATGGCCGGGTCCGGCACCAGCCCGGTACCCAGCTCCGCGGTAAAGGCCGGGATGCGGCTTTTCTGGAGGACCGACCCGGAGGCCGTCCGGTGGAGTTTTTCGCGAATATAGGTTTCAGCCGGATACTCGTTAACGACGGTATGGCCGTAGGCCGTAACCATCTTGTCCAGGCGCTCCGCCAAAGCCAGCGCCCGGTCGCGATCCGCCGCATCCCCGGGCTGGTAAAGGATGCGATCCCGCAAGGCAAATGATAGGGAGCCGATCCAAGCGTTGTGAAAATCAATAAAATAATCGGCCGACGTCACGATCTCCTCGTATAACCCCTGATAGGCCCGCTCCAGCGAAGACGGCGGATCTCGGTCCGGATCGGTGGCCGAAATCACTTTTTTCTCCGGCCAGAATCGATTGGGGTCGTCATTGGCGTGATAAGGATCCCGCTGCATCGTACGCAGCCCCGCGGGATTGAGGGCCGGCAGCGCCACGATGGTGCCGTGCAATCGCGGCAGCAGGTCTTCGGTGATGAGGCGGTAGATCGCCAAGGGGCCGGCCTGCTCGGTGCCATGGATTCCGGCGGTCAGCCAGAGACAAGGGCCGGCCGTTTTCCCCTGGGCCAGGATGATCGGGAAAAATTCCGTATGGCCCGTTGGATGGGCCAAGGCCTCCCATTGACCGTACTGGATCTTGCCCGGCACCGCCGTCACATTGCCAACCGTCAGCAGGTCTGCCATGCTTTTTTTCTTTCCATTGAAGGGAACCCATCCAGGAAACGAAGCGCGTCCGATTCGTCGATAAGGCTATAAGTCGACCTTATAGCGCCCGATTTTATTGAGAAGGCCCTGCCGGGTCAATCCCAGTGTTCGTGCCGCCTGCGATCGGTTGCCGCCCGATTTGCGCAATGCATCGATTATCATTTTCTTTTCGAGCTGGGCCACATTCTGCTGCAGCGTTGCGTCCACTATCGGTTCCAGCGCGTCTTCATGGGAGACGGCCGTAATCTTTTCGGAAAGACAGTCGACGCCAATGTCCTGCTCCGGGCCGGCCAGGCAGACCGACCGCTCGATTTCATTCTCAAGTTCCCGGATGTTCCCCGGCCAGTTGAAACGGGAGAGCATTTCCATGACGGTTGGCTTCAGGCGCCCGACCGGCATGTCAAATTTGCGGGCGCATTTGTCCAGAAAATGCGATGCCAGCAATGGGATATCCTCTCGACGGTCTCTCAGGGGCGGCAGAAGAATGGGGAATACTTGAATACGATAAAAAAGATCATCCCGAAATCGCCCCTTGGAAACCTCTTGGTAGAGATCACGATTGGACGATGCGATCAGACGGAAATTGACGTCGATAACCTCCGACCCGCCAACCGGTCGCACCTGGCCTTCCTGCAGCACGCGGAGCAACTTGATCTGCATCGCCGGCGGCATATCGGCAATCTCGTCTAGAAAAACGGTGCCGCCGTCCGCCATCGCAAACAGCCCTTTTTTGTCAGCAACCGCGCCGGTGAAGGCGCCTTTGACATGGCCGAACAATTCACTTTCCAGAAGATTCTCCGACAAAGCGCCGCAATTCTCGGCAACGAAAGGATTGTCCCGCAAAGGCCCGCTGTAATGGATCACCCGGGCGATCATCTCTTTGCCGGTTCCGGTTTCACCCTGGATCAGAACGGAAGTCGTGGTGTTGATCACTTTCTCAACCAGGTTGAATACTTTTTCCATGGCCGGACAGGACCCGATAATCCCCTGGAGATTGAACCGGTTTTGGACTTCCGCTTGCAATCGAACATTTTCGGACGCCAGATGATCGGCATGCTGCTTCAATTCGCCATAGAGACGGGCGTTCTCGATGGATATCGCAATCGGACCAGCGAGAACTTCCAGCAATCGGGCCTCGTGTTCGGTGAAGGTTCCTTCACGCTTATTCAAGGCATACAAAACACCGATCCGTTCCTTCGCCGTATTGAGAGGGGTACAAATCATGGAACGCGTCTGGAAAGCTTGCTGCAGGTTCAAGGTATTGGCAAAGCGCTCATCATTTTCCACATCCGGTATGATCACCGAACGGTTCTTCCGGAAAACCCAGCCGGCCACGCCGTAGTGGTCCGGAAACCGCATCGGTTTGGCGTCGTCCAACGCCTGTTGGGTTTCTTCTTCCACGGTACGGATGAAGAAAAATTCTTTTTGAGCAGGGTCGTGAAGCGCAATTGAGGCCCCTTCAATATCAAAAGCGGTTTTAATTTTTCTGAGTATATGGCGAAGCAAATCATTCAGATCTGAAAAGGCCTGAATCGAGGCGGACACATCATGCAGGAGTTCCAGCTCATGACCGGAGAAAGATTCATCGGGTAAGACGGATGGCATGCCAATCCTCAAATAATGGGGTTTTTATGGACTGATATGAAAAAGGCGGAGCGCTGTCAATAACATTTACACAGATATTCATCGCATATCAACATCCTTTACAGACCTATGCACCCGGCCAATGCCTTTAAAAACGACCTTCATTTTAATCGACTGAAATCATATGGCTTTTCATCATAAAACAAACATCGAAGCAACATGTATAGCCTGTTCAAGCTGGCACCAATTATGCAGAATACAAAAATACAACCTGAAAGGGTGCAAAATACCCCGTAAATTTCTCCAAACGAAAGGGGACACCCGACCACAGCCCTCCTGAAGGATACGCCCAAACCTCTCCGCGTATTCTTCTACCCCGCCTGTCATCAGCCGGCTTTGACAGGCGGGGTAATTTTTTAGGGCGCCATCCCGCTGGCCACCCCCCTGACGCAAGCGCAAACTATGAAATAGTTTTCTCAATTCTATGCCGTTTTGACCTTAACGTATGCGACCAAACCATCAAAAAAATGAACCTTTATATATGATTACAGCACTATAGAAACATGATCAAAGCAAGGCATAGATATTGCTCTATAAATATACTTATAATTTTTCGTATCCATCAATTTAACCATGGAGATTACCGTACGATGCATCGCACCATAGACAATTTTGACCTTATCGGTTTGATGATTGCTTTCTTATCCCTCATCCGGGTCGCCATGGGATGAGCCATTTCGGCACTGATGCATGTCTTTCCCGCCCAATGATCCTTCCCGTTTGATTGGCTCTTGACCAACCCCGTCACGGTCTTAGCTTGACGCAAGGCGGACAGAAACGCACTTGCCGATGAAACGGCCAAGCGCTCTCCTCCAATGATGGCCCCCGTAAAGGCGAATACCATGCCGGAATTGCCGGAAGTCCAAACCGTTGTCAACGATCTGGTGGCATCCGGATTGATTGGCCAGACCATCACGGACGTCCACATCCGCTGGCCGGGCAGCATCGCGCGGCTCGGGCCGGAAGTGTTCCGGCGCACATTGATCGGGCGCCGCATCGAAACGCTCAGCCGGCGGGCCAAATGGATTGTTTGGAGGATGGACGGTGGACTGACCATGCTCACCCACCTGCGGATGACCGGTCGTTTTCACCTGACGGCCCCGGGAGCGGCCTATGGCAAGCACGACCACGTGGCCTTTACCATCGATGGAAAGCGGCAGTTGCGATACCATGACACCCGCAAATTCGGCCGTTTCTATCTCCCGGACGGCACGGCCATGCTCGACCGCCTGGGACCGGAACCCCTGTCCCGACAGTTTACCGCCCGTAAACTCGTTAAACGACTGGCAGCGCACCGCCGCCAGCTCAAACCCTTACTGCTGGACCAGCACTTCCTGGCCGGTCTGGGCAATATCTATGTGGATGAAGCCTTATGGGATGCCGGCCTCCATCCCACCCGGGCATCGGACGGATTGACCGACGCCGAAGTCCGTCGCCTGCACCGCGCCATCCGTAAAGTGCTCCGGCGCGGGTTGCGCAACCTGGGCACCACGCTGGGAACCGGCGAAACCACCTTTTACTCCGTTGCCGGCCATCGGGGCCGCAACCGGGACGAACTCAAGGTCTTCCGCCGCAACGGTGAACCCTGCCCGCGCTGCCGGAAGGTCATCACCCGTCTTGTGGTCGGGCAACGCAGCACCCATATTTGCGAGGTCTGCCAGAAGTAATCCCTCTCGCTGCATAAAAACGGCCAACGGTAAAACCACTTACACCGAATGGAGAGAATGCGATGTCTGAAATGATGGCGAAGCCTGAAGCGTATTTCCGCAGGATGCTGCCAAAACGCAGTGCCCTGCTGCACGCCCTGGAGGAAGAAGCCCGTCGGGAAGAGATCCCCATCGTTGGTCCGGTGGTGGGAGAATTACTCTATGTGCTGGCGCGCGCCACGGGTGCCGCCCGCATTCTGGAACTGGGAACCGCCACCGGATACTCCGCGATTTTCCTGGCGGAAGCCTGTGCCGCCACCGGAGGTCACCTGACGGCGATGGAGGTGGACGAAACCATGGCCCGACGGGCCGCCGCGAACCTCGCAAGCGCGGGGCTTACACAATGGGCCGAGGTAAAATGTGTCAATGCGCTGGAAGAAATGGCCCGGATAGTGGAACCGTTGGATTTTATTTTCATGGATATCGAGAAGGAAGACTACCTGACGATGCTGCCGCACTGCGCTCGTGTGTTGCGAACCGGCGGTTTTCTGCTGGCGGACAATGTGGGGTTTGCGGATGCCGATGCCTTCAATCGCGCCATCGTCAAAGACCCGGCGTGGCGAACGGTCAGTTTATTCGCTTTTCTCCCGGAGCACTCCCCCGAAAAGGATGGCCTGTGTCTTGCGGTACGCGTCTGAAGCCTGCGATCACCCGTCGAAACTGACGTATCATCCGTTGTCCTCGTGATCCGCCGGTTCAGTTTCCTGGAATGCATCGCGGCGCTCGCGGTTTCGACGGGGGCTGAAAAAGGGGAAACTGCGGCGGTCACCGCCGTCCCGTCGATGCCGTAACCAGCGGCGCTCAGGAAATGTACCGGCCGATGTCCGACCGCGCCGATCGGCTTTTTTCCGCCGGCCTCCCTGGTCCTTGGTTTTCTTGGAATCGCTTTTCAGATCGATCTCGGCAGTTTCATGCGGATCCTGTTCCATGGCTTTCCCCTCCGGTTAAACACCGGTTACAAGCGCACAGGAGCGGCCGCCCGCAATGGTGATCGTTTTCTAATTTCGTCAGCGGACGACGTCCCGTCTCAAACAATACCACCACACCTCTATAATAGACAAACATTATATAAAATCAACAAGTTGCTTTGTTTAATGTGATTTTTAACAATATTTTCAATTAGTTACCATTTTCTATCCACAGCCTGACACAGTTCTGCTCTTGACAGGAATAGGACTGCCCGTTGTATAGAATAGCCCTTCACCGTTCGGTTCCCCCGTTTAGCACCGGTCACCGTGAATAATCTCGGTGGCCCGCATTGCGAAACCCTTTTCCAACAGGAGGTTTGCCATGAAAAGATGGTTTGCATTCGTTCTGGTACTGGTGGTCGCGTTTTCCGCAACTCCCGCAACCGCCGCCACGCCCGCTGATACCCTTGTCATGGCGTGGCAGTTCGATGACATTATTACCCTCGATCCCGCGGAAATCTTCGAGTTCTCCGGTGCGGAATATGCCGGTAACACCTATGACCGCCTGATCGGCTATGAGGTGGACGACGTCAGTAAAATCTATGGCGTCGCGGCGGAAAGCTGGACGGTGTCGCCGGACGGCAAGACCTATACTTTCAAGATCCGCAACGGGATTACCTTTGCTTCGGGCAATCCCTTGACCGCTGAAGATGTGGCCTTTTCCCTCCAGCGCACCGTCATTTTGGACAAATCCCCAGCCTTCATCCTGGGGCAATTCGGCTTCACCGCCGATAATGTGCGCGACCAGATCCGGGCCGTCGATGCCAATACCGTCACCATCGAAACCGACCAGGCCTACGCTCCGACCTTTGTGCTCTATTGCCTGACCGCCACGGTGGGCTCGGTGGTGGACAAAAAGGAAGTCATGGCCCATGAAAAAGATGGTGATCTGGGCCATGCCTGGCTGCGGACCAATTACGCCGGTTCAGGCCCCTTCAAACTGAACCAATGGAAGGCCAGTGAACTTCTCATCCTGGATGCCAACCAAGCCTACTGGGACGGCGCCCCAACCTTGAAACGCGTCATCATCCGCCACATTGCCGAACAGGCCACCCAGCGGTTGTTAGTGGAAAAAGGCGATATCGACATTGCCCGCAACCTCGGCCCCGATCAGATCAAAGGTCTGGAAGGCAACCCGGAGGTGCGTATTCATTCCTCCCCCAAAGGCGGCATTTTCTACCTCGGTCTCAACCAGAAACACGAGGCCCTCCAGAAACCCCAGGTGCGCCAGGCCCTGAAATACCTCGTGGATTACGACGGCATCGCCAACACGATCCTGAAAGGAAGCATGGAACCGCATCAGGCTTTTCTGCCCAAAGGATTCCTGGGGGCGCTGGAAGACAAACCCTTCAAATTGGACCCGGAAAAAGCAAAGCAACTGCTGGCCGAAGCCGGCTATCCCAACGGCCTGACCCTCACAATGGATACCCGCAACAACTTCCCGACCCTTGACATGGCCCAGGCCATCCAGTCCACCTTCGCGCTGGGCGGTGTCAAACTGGAAATCATTCCCATGGACGGCAAGCAGGCCCTGACCAAATACCGGGCCCGCAACCACGAAATCTATATCGGCCGCTGGGGACCGGACTACCAGGATCCCCACACCAATGCCGACACCTTTGCTAAAAATGTAGACAACGCCGACGATGCCAAGGCCAAACCCCTGGCCTGGCGCAACGCATGGGACATCCCGGAGATGAGCAAGAAGACGGACGCGGCGGTGAAAGAAAGCGATCCGGAAAAACGCGCCCAGATGTACCTGGAACTCCAACGCGAGCACCAGCAGACCTCGCCCTTCGTGATCATGTTCCAGGACATCGAAGTGGCCGCCGAGCGGTCGAACGTGAAGGGCTTTGTCCTCGGCCCCAGCTTCGACAGCAATTTTTACCGGGGCGTTACCAAATAATCTATGGGACCTCGTTCCCAGACATCCGCGCAGGGCAACCGCGCCTGGCGATACGGCCGAAAACTGTCGGCCCTGATCGCATCGGTTGCCCTGACGTTTGTGGGGCTGCTCTTTGTTACCTTTCTGATCGGCCGGGTGGTGCCCATCGACCCCGTGCTGGCAGCGGTGGGCGATCGCGCCCCGGCCGAAGTGTATGAGCGGGTCCGCATCGAATTGGGCCTGCACCTGCCCCTTTATCAGCAATTTTTTGTTTACATTGCCAAGGTGTTCCAGGGCGATTTCGGGCGATCCATTCTTACCGCCAACCCTGTCACAAGCGATATTCTGCGCGTTTTCCCGGCCACCCTGGAACTGGCCACGGCCGCCACGTTTTTCGGTATCCTTCTGGGCATTCCCATGGGCGTCATCGGTGCCGTGCACCAGGGCCGCTGGCCGGACCAGGTGCTCCGGGTGGTGGGTCTCTTCGGCTATTCGGTACCCGTCTTCTGGTTGGGCCTGATGGGGCTGCTACTGTTCTATGGGCGCCTGGACTGGGTGCCCGGCCCCGGGCGGCTGGACGTCTTCTACGAAGGCCTGCTGACCCCGACCACCGGTGTCATCCTGATTGACAGCGCCCTGGCCGGCGAATGGGACATCTTCCGCAATGCCCTGGCCCACATCACCCTGCCGGCCGCCATCCTCGGCTACTTCAGCCTGGCCTATATCAGTCGCATGACCCGCAGTTTCATGCTGGAGCAGCTCAGCCAGGAATACATCACCACGGCGCGGGTCAAAGGCGTGAGCGAGCGTGCCGTTATCTGGCGGCACGCCCTCGGCAATGTCCGCATCCCGCTGGTCACCGTGATTGCGCTGAGCTACGGCAACCTGCTGGAAGGATCGGTTCTCACCGAAACGGTTTTCGCCTGGCCGGGCCTGGGCTTCTACCTGACACAATCCCTGCTTAGCGCAGACATGAACGCCGTACTGGGCGGCACCATTGTCGTCGGCACTGTGTTTATCGGTATCAACCTCCTTTCCGACGCCCTTTACCGGCTCATGGACCCCCGTGCCCGATGACAACCCAAGTCAAATACACGACACCTGAGGGACAAGGCGGGCGCTATCATCGCTGGCTATTGGCAAGCGCGCCCCGGTCCCGCTATCAGGCGCGACTGGGGCGGGCCTATCAGGCCTGGCTGACCTTCAGACAGAATCGGCTGGCCGTGATCGGACTGGGCATCATCATCGCATTAGTGGCCGCCGCCGCCCTGGCCCCGATCATCGCGCCTTACCCGCCCAACGCACCGGACCTGTCGATACGGCTGGCACCCATGTCCGCCGAACATTGGCTGGGAACGGATGAACTGGGGCGTGACATCCTTTCCCGCATTATCCACGGGTCACGGCTGACCCTGTACGTCATCGTCCTGGTGGCCATCATCGCCGCGCCGGTCGGGCTTCTGATCGGCACCGTTGCCGGATACGCCGGCGGATGGCTGGATATGGTGCTGATGCGGATCACGGATATTTTTCTGGCCTTTCCGAAACTCATCCTGGCCCTGGCGTTCGTGGCAGCCCTTGGGCCGGGCATCGAAAACGCCATCATCGCCATCGCCATCACGGCCTGGCCCCCCTACGCCCGTATTGCACGGGCGGAAACCATTACGATACGCAACGCCGATTTCATCAAAGCCGCCCGGCTGCAGGGCGCCGGCCCGGCCCGGTTGATCTGGGGCCACGTGATGCCGCTGTGCCTATCCTCCCTTATCGTCCGCGTCACCCTCGATATGGCCGGTATCATTCTCACCGCCGCCGGTCTGGGCTTTCTGGGTCTGGGCGCCCAGCCGCCGCTGCCGGAGTGGGGCGCCATGATTTCCAGTGGCCGTAAATTCATGCTCGATCAGTGGTGGGTGGCCGCCATGCCCGGAATCGCCATTTTTGTGGTCAGTCTCGGGTTCAATCTGCTGGGGGACGGACTGCGGGATGTGCTGGACCCCAAAGCGGAGGGCCAATAGATGACGGCGCTGCTGGATGTCGAAAATCTGCACGTTACCTTCCGAACCCGGAAAGAGACGGTTGAAGCGGTCCGTGGGGTGAGCTTCGCCATGGGACGCGAAAAAATCGGTATTGTCGGCGAATCGGGTTCGGGAAAATCCGTTACCTGCCGCGCCCTTCTGGGGCTGGTGCGACCGCCGGGCACCGTAACCGCCGATCACCTCCTGTTCGACGGCGTCGAACTGCGGCAGGCCGACCCCCGCCATATGCGGGCGATCCGGGGCCGCCGGATATCCATGGTGATGCAGGATCCGAAGTATTCCCTGAACCCGGTCATGACGGTCGGCGACCAGATTGCCGAAGCCTACCGGATTCATGCCCGGGCCTCCCAGGCGGAGGCACGGCGGAAAACCATTGAAATGCTCGAAGCGGTGCGCATCCGCCGGCCCGAGCAGGTCTATGACACCTATCCCCACGAAGTTTCCGGCGGTATGGGACAACGCATCATGGTCGCCATGATGTTGATCCCGGGGCCGGACCTGTTGATCGCCGACGAGCCGACCTCCGCCCTGGACGTCACGGTTCAACTCCAGTTGCTGGCCATCATGGA
Source organism: Desulfobacteraceae bacterium (assembly GCA_014237395.1). Lineage (GTDB taxonomy): Bacteria > Desulfobacterota > Desulfobacteria > Desulfobacterales > UBA5852 > JABZFP01. The sequence goes on from JABZFP010000018.1 coordinate 192,147, forward strand.
CGACCTGGTGCAGCAGCGCGGCATGGGACTCATTTTTATCAGCCACGACCTCAACCTGGTGGCCTCCTTCTGTGATCGCATCATCATCATGTACGCCGGCCGCATTATGGAAACATGCAACGCGGCCGAACTGCACAATGCCCAACACCCCTATACACAGGGCCTCATGAACTGCCTGCCCCAAATCGACACGCCCCCCGGCAAGCTACCTGTTCTCCAACGAGATCCGGCCTGGCAGGATGGCTCGTTATGATCACCGTCCGCGATCTCAGCGTCACCTTCGGCCGGGGACGCCGCGCCGTGCCGGCAGTGCAACGTGTTTCCTTTGCGGTGGAAGCCGGAGGGTTGTACGGTATCGTGGGCGAGTCGGGATCCGGCAAGTCTACGATCTTAAATGTTCTCAGTGGCCTGAATCGACGGTGGCGCGGCTCGGTCACCATCGATGGCGACCGGCAGGCCATGCAAAGAGACCTCGCCTTCCATAAAAAGGTGCAGATGGTGTTCCAGGACCCCTACGGGTCTCTCCACCCCCGTCACACCGTGGACCGCATCCTTTCCGAGCCCGTGGCCATCCACCGGCTGGGCCAGTCGGCCGCCCGCGTCGTGAAAGCCCTTGAGGAAGTCGGGCTGGGTCCCGAGTTTCGATTCCGCTACCCGCATCAGCTCTCGGGCGGTCAACGCCAGCGGGTGGCCGTGGCCCGGGCCCTGATCCTCGAGCCGCGCATTTTGCTGTTGGATGAGCCCACCTCCGCCCTGGATGTTTCGGTCCAGGCCGAGGTGCTCAATCTCCTGACGGGTCTGCACCAACGGCGCAACTTGACCTATATTCTGGTCAGTCACAACCTGGCCGTGGTCGCCCACATGTGCCGCCGCATTGCCGTCATGAATCGCGGTGTTATCATAGAGGAACTGGGGGTCGAAACCCTGCGGGACCGCTCGCCGCAGCATCCGTATACACGCCAGCTGCTCAGCGCCAGCCTGGGATACGACCGGCAAGCCGTCGCGATGCTGGAAGAATTCGACATGGATGCTTACTGAAGGTTTCGAGAAAGAAAAGATGATGGACTCGCAAAAAGTCCGATTTCAGACGGTTTTGTAAGAAGTTCGAGATACGGCTTGCGAATCCCGAGGAGCGAGGCGTACTTATCGTACGCCGCAGTGACGAGGGATACGCGTAACGCCGATATCAGACTTCTTACGAGACCGTCAAAGATAAACGGGAGAGCTTAGCATGGACCGTAAACTGGCCCGAAGAGTCGCCGACCTTCACCAGCAGGCCTTCACCATCGACGCCCACTTCGACCTTCCGTGGGATGTTGCTAACCAGCGCGATCGCGGAAAGGAAAAGGTCATTGCCTCCCAGTATCTCGACCGCTTCCGGAAAGGCGGGTTCAACCTTATCGTATCCGCCATTTTCATCGAAAATTACTTCCTGCCGGAAATGGGCCTGCGCAAGGCGCTGGGACAAATCAGCCACATCGCCGAAGAATTGGATGACCTTTCCGACGCCGTACACCTGTGCCGCAGCCTGGAAGACATCCGACATTTGCGTTCAAACGGCCGTATCGGGCTGCTGCTCTCGCTGGAAGGCGCCGATCCGTTGCAAAACGACTTGAACCTCCTGCGGGTGTTTTACGATTTGGGCGTCCGGGGGCTCGGCCTGACCTGGAGCCGGCGCAATTATGCCGCTGACGGCTGTGCCTTCTCCAGCGACGCCAAAGCGCGTCCCTGCGGCCTGACCGACTTCGGGCGGGCCCTCGTAGAAAAGGCGGAACACCTGGGCATGCTGGTGGATGTGAGCCACGTGAACGAAGCCGGATTCTGGGATGTCATGGACCTGGCAACCAAGCCCGTCATCGCCTCCCATTCCAACAGCCGTGCCCTGGCCGACACCCCGCGCAACCTGACCGATGATCAGATCACGGCCCTGGCGGCCAAGGGCGGCGTCATGGGCATGAATACCATCAGCGCCTTTGTGGGCGATACCTCCCGCAGGCGGGGTGTCGATGATCTCCTGGACCATGTGGATCATATTGCCAAGTTGACCGGCATCGCACACGTGGGCATCGGTTTCGATTTTTGCAGCGGCTTCAAGGATTACCTGTCCCTGCCCCACGCCCTGGAAACCTACGATGTCCTGCCCGGACACCACCACCTGAAAGACTTCACCGCCGGTCTCGTCCAGCGGGGCTACAGCGACGACGATATTCTGAATGTGCTGGGGGGAAACTTTCTGCGCGTCTATGAGCAGGTGCTGAAATGAAAGGGAAAGGATTCGAGGATCCGAGGGGTCAAGGGTCCAAGGGAGGAAACACCATAATCGATGACAATAAAGGTTTTAGGCGATGCTATGAATAAGGGGTGAAACTGATTTTCTTTGCGAACTATACACAGTGGGGTCTTTTAGTTTTTCACTTGAACCCTTGACCCCTCGGCCCCTGATAGGTCCTATTTATCGCATCGCGCCAATATCCTGAAACGCTCGCCAAGCGAAAGGAATTTTCGCCATGCCCACCCGCTACTGGCTCATGAAATCCGAACCCGGGGAGTATTCCCTGGATGACCTGAAAAATGAACCGGACCAGACCGAGCACTGGGATGGGGTGCGCAACTACCAGGCCCGCAACTTCATGCGGGATGACATGCAGGTGGGCGACGGTGTCCTTTTCTACCACAGCGGGAAAAAGCCGGAGGTGGTCGGCACGGCCCGTGTGGTCCGCACGGGTTACCCGGACCACACGGCCCAGGATCCGAAAAACAACCACTTCGATCCCAAAAGCACGCCGGAGAATCCTATCTGGTTCATGGTCGACATAAAGTTTGAATCAGAATTCAAGGCACCCATCCCTTTGAAAACCCTGCGAGACGTTGCAGCCCTAAAAGACATGATTCTCCTGCGCCGCGGCAACCGCCTGTCGGTCATGCCGGTCACCAAAAAAGAATTCGACACCATTGTGAAACTGGGTGGTAAAAAATAGCCGATCAGAGCAAAATGTGCCATTTGAGGTTTTGGTTTTGCCGTTCCCTTTTGTCATGAGGCTGAGCATCGTGGCTGCGGCCGATAAAGACGCGGCGACTGTCTGAGTCCGCCGTAGCCAAAGCGAAGGCGGGCGAGTTTCGGCGCGTCCGGCCGTGGCCACGACGCGCAGGCGAACCCGCAGGGCGCGTGACACCGGGCGCCTTCTTTTGGTTCGTTTTCTTCGGCGAGGAAGAAAATGAACAACAACCAGAGGGGGGGGTAATCACCGAACCGGTCGCACCCCTATAGAGGAATGCAAATTAAAAAAGGGCACGCCATAAAGGCGTGCCCTTCATTATATCCACTGCCAATGCGGCGGATATGCTGCTATCAGGGATTCATCTCGTAAGTGTCCGTAAGGGGCAGCACCTCTTTCTGCCACACCCGCTGAAACCGTTCCTCATCCACCACCGGCTTGCGGATCATCTTCAGGCAGCCCTCCATCTGGGCTTCCGTGCTGCTGGTCTTGGCATAAAGTTGCAGGGCGAACTTGGAAAAATCCCGCACCATGAAATCGAAGATCTGCTCCAGCAGGTCATCGCCCAGGCCGTCCATCTTCCCCTTCTCGATGATCAGCTGGCCATAGGCCACCAGGGTAAACAACTCACCCATGCATAGCAGAAAGTCGATATCCCGGGTCTGCTCCTTGCTGGGCGGCGCGGTCATGAGGAGCGTCTTCAGGGCCTCGATCTGCTCCTTGAAGATATTCACGTTGGGCAGATCCACCTTGCTGTAGGCCTTCGTGTAGTCGTGGAACTGGATCTTACCCAAGCCCCGGGTGGGCCCCTGGTTGAACAGAAATTCATCGTGAGCCGCATCCGTCCGGAAAGGTATCTCCGGGAATTCCCCTGGATTGAATAGGTAGTTGGCCATGAACTTCACGATCAGGGCCATGTTGACGTGCACGGTACCTTCAAGCTTGGGCAACGCCCGGATATCGCGTGCCGCCATTTCGAAATAGGTGTCCTGCTCGAAACCGCGGGCGGCGATCACATCCCACAGGAGATTGATCACCTCTTCCCCCTGGGTTGTGACTTTCATCTTCACCATGGGGTTGAAAAGCAGATAGCGCCGGTCCTCAGCAGACGCCGACCGCATGTAATCGATGGCGCGGGCCGAAAAGATCCGCATAGCCGCCAGACGCGCATAGGCATCCGTGAACATCTGCTGAATGTGAGGAAACTCCGTCACGAACTTGCCGTAGAGGTTGCGGTGAGCGGCGTGATTGATGGCTTCGTAAAAGGCATGGGTGCAGATGCCGATGGAAGCCCAGCCCAGGTTGAACTTGCCCACGTTGACCGTGTTCAGGGCCGCGTCCCAGGCGTCCTGACCGGTGGAGAGCACTTCCCCGTCGGTAATGGGATAGCCGTTCAGGGCGTATTCAGCCACGTACATCTGGGCGTTGACCACGTTTTTGACCAGTTCGAAATTGTCATGGGTGGTCTCCACCGCAAACCAAACATATTCGTCATTTTCCGAATTTTTACCGAATGTCGACAACAGCGCGGCTTCGTTGCCGTTGCCGATATAATACTTGCCGCCATCGGCCACATAACGTCCCTCGCCCAAGGGCGTCAGCATCATTTCGGAGGAATAGAGATCAGCGCCATGGGCTTTTTCAGACAGGCCGAACCCGAAAATGCCCCCTTCCCGCAGCAAACAGCCGGTCTTCTCCCGAATCGCACGGTTCGGACTCATCCAAAGCGGTCCCAGCCCCAGGATCGTGACCTGCCAGTTGTACCAGTAGGCCAGACCGTAAAACCCCAGGATTTCGCTAAAGACGCTGTTGCGGTAGGTGTCCCAGCGGGCATCCGGATCGCCTTCGGCAAACTCCGGCGGTGTCAGCAAGGTCGAAAAAATTTTATTTTCTTTCACAAACGCTATAAAATCGGCATACCAGCGGCGTTCGTGATCATCTTCCTTGAGCTTGGCTTTGCCCTTGGCTTCAAAAAATTCGATGGTCTTGGTCATGATCTCCTTGGAACGCTCGTCCAAGTGATCGAAGGTTTCCTTCCGGGGGTTGAAAATCATGGTTGCATCCTCCTTAGCGTTTACGCTTCATCTGATCATTTTGATTGCGGTTGATTATTGTGTGGAAGTTGCTTCGCAAGGATTCCGGAGGCAAGAATTCAAGGAGTCGAGTGAAAAGCGAAAAGGCAACAACTCCTCGTCTGTATCTATGTCAAAGCCGATGTTCTATCAACCTCGCCCTTGAATTCACTTGAACCCTTGAATCCTGCAGCGCGCCAACCCTCGCTGGCGCCCTTCGCATACGAACCTTTGGCTCGATTTTTTTTAGGCGCGCTCCGGTTCCATCAAATCCCATAGAAAACGTTTCAGTAGCACCTGCTCCTCAACACTGAAACGTGCCAGAAGCGCCTCGTTGGCCTGCTTGCGCAGCTCGATCAATTCCGATTTATGGTCATCCGCATACCGGGTCGGGAAAAGACGCACCACCCGTCGATCGTCGGGGTCCGGCCTTTTTTCAACCCACCCGGCCTCACTCATGCGGTCCAGCACACCGGATAACGTGGCCTTGTCCATCACGAGCATTTTTCCCAGTTCCGCCGCTGTCTGGCCGGCTTCATACCAGAGGCCCTCCAGCACGAGATGCTGGAGATTGGTCAGGCCATAGGGTTTTAATATTTCTTTAAAACGACCATGGGCCTTCTGGTAGGCTTTCGCCAGCAAAAAAATCGTACAGTCCGGCAATGGTTTCGTTGTTGAGTGCATTCCAATTTTTCCTTCGTATGCGAACATTTATCGACAAGCGTTCCTGTTGTCAATGGAATAGTGCTCCCTGTCCATTGGTAACATCGAACCGTCAGATTGTAATAAGGGGATTCTTATCGTGATAACCGTAACATCATCACTGAGGAGGCCGCCGCCAAAAATCATGTTTGTTTTACCACTCCTGGCAAGGTCTTTTAGACCTGCACAGCAAGCGGCCGCGAACGATACCCTAATCAGACGCCTTCCGACGCAGGGCCAGCATCGTGACATCATCTTCCTGGGGGGCTTTGCCGATATGGGCAAAAAGATCCGTGCCCACGTTTCCCATCACCTCTAAAACCGAATCCACCGGTTTCGACAATAATTCTATCAGACGCTTTTTCGTGAATCGGGCGCCCTGATGGGATCGAGCATCGAGCACACCGTCCGTATAACCGAAAAGAATATCGCCGGGCTGGAGGGTCAGTTTTTTGTAGACAAATTTTGTCTGGACAAACAGTCCAACCGCCGGCCCGGTTGGGCGGAGCGTTTCTTTTACGCCTTTTTCATTCAAAACGAATAACGGTTCATGCCCGCCGTTTATATAGACAAGAGAGCCGCTGTCGGGCTCCAGTATCCCGAAGAAAAGGGTTGCGAACATGCACATGTCACCGTGCTCGCCGGCGATGTAGTCATTGGTCAAGGCCACGGCCCGAATGGCCTCGACTTGACTGAACCGGCGATGGACGGGGGTTTCGATATTGCCACCGACGGTGTGCGTGGATCGATTGACCACGTTCCGGTTGAGTCGGGCCTCTCCTGAAAAAATGCGAATCAGGCTCCTGAAAAGCGCCATAAAAAACGCGGCGCCAACCCCTTTGTCGCAGACATCGCCAATCACTATCCCGAGATACCCTCCCGGCAACTCAAACACATCGTAGAAATCTCCGGATACACGGTTGGCCGGGAAAAAGAACCCTTCGATCTCCCAACCGGATGGCCGTGGAAGGTCCTGGGGCAAAAAATCCATCTGCATCTTGCGACACTTGTTCAGTTCATCGGTCAACGATTGCGAGAAAACCTCGCATTCCTTTTGGGTCGAGCCTAATGCATTCAAGGAATCACTGAGATTGGCAAAGAGGTTGGCGTTTTCGACAATCAAGGCCAGCTGGTTGGCCAGGATACCCATGGTATCGGCCATCTTGGGGGTAAAGTGGCCCGGTTCGGAATGCACCAGCGTCAGAACACCCAGGAGCATTTCGGCACTGACGATGGGCAGGCAGAGGGCGCTGCCGGCATGGTAGGGCGGCTCCGGCAGGACCAGCCAGCGTGAATCGGAACGCGTGTCCGGCACCAGCCCGATCTCATGGTGACGGGTCACCCAGCCGGCCAGCCCCTCTTTAAGGACCCGCTCGATGCGTTCGGTTTTGGTGTCGGTCTGACGATCGTCCTCAGGCAGCAGGCTGTCCGCGACCTGGCCATCGCTGTCGAAAAGGATCAAGCTGCCGTGCTGGGCCGCGCTGAGGTCCAGCGATATCGCGATGGCCTCGCGCAGAATGATCTTGATGGCCTCCTCCTCGTAAGGCGGCCGGGCCGTCGACACGAGCTTTTCCAGCAAGGCGGACTGGGCTTCGAAAACCGCACGCAGGGAATCGCTATCCAGTGTCTTGCGCAAATTAAGATTTCTGTTGTGCATCCAACCCCCTTGGGTGACACCGCCACTGCCGACTTCCCTGCCGGACAAGCCTCAGTGGTCCACCAATAATGACAGGCCCATTGGGTAATATCGGGGAATCATTTGTGGAATCTTCTTGTGTTTATGAATATGTAAGCATTCTTAGAGAAATGGGAACAGCCCCTGCCATTGTGCCCTTTCACCGGGGGTTATCCAGGCGTGGCGATTCGGTTTTCCGCCAGCAGACCCCGAAGCGCTTTGACGCTTCCCCAGCGCCTCAGGTGGCAGCGGGGATCGAAGCCATCCTGTTCGACAACCCCCGTCAGGTATTTCAGCTGGCGGTCCATTGAAATCCGGTAGAGATTTCCGGGTGTATGCCAACGGGCGTTGAAATGATTCACCAGATAGACGTCTGCTTGTTCGAGATTGTTTTTCAACCGAGCGCGGGCGCGCTCATCAAATGAAATCGCTTTCCGGCAGCAGTCCAGCGGGTTCTGATAGCCGGGGGCGCCGGAATCACGATCTTCCTCATATAGAAAAAACAGTCTTTCCAGGTAGGTGGCGCTGGAGAGCTGGGCCAGCAGGTCGGAAACCGAAAGCATTCTTGCAAGTAACTCATGGGTTCCGGATTGGAAAGACATGGCGTTGACGTCTTCCGTCATCATGGTGCTCTGAATCATGGTCTGACATTCGGCAATTTCCGATGGTGTAAGGCCGATGGCTTCGCCATGCTGTAGAACGAAAGCCATGCTCCGCATCTCATGCTCGGCGCGAAAGCAGGCACCCTTTTCTGTCGATTCGGCTGATGTTCTGATGTATCCGGCATCATGCAGAATGGCGGCCGTCAATCCCACCGCCAGATCCCTTTGCGCGATCTTTTTCGAAGCAAGTTGCGCGCCATGAATAAGCCGCGCCATGGTTAATAACGTTTCCGCCGCATGGGCGAAATCATGATAATTCGTGTCGCATTTAAAATAACCGTCGAATTCGCCCCGATACAACCGGACCGCCATATGGTAGGCGGCTGTGACGACAACACCCGCCGGCGCGTGCTCTTTCAGGCCAGAAACTTTCAAAGTTTCACGCAGAAAATCGATGGGATGCCGAATAACAAGCAAATCGGATAAAACACGCCTTTTCATGATCTGTCCCTCACACCAGCCAAAAGATCATGTGACCGCGTATGGCGACTTTCCCCGTCCAGTTGGCCGAAGGATAAGAAACCGGAAATATTCATTTTCACATTGACAAATATGGGTTATCTTTATTACATAAGTGAATACGATTCAATAAGTGATTCGTGATAATTTATTAGTCCGGTTTATATCCATCAAAACAGGCATATGCAGCCATCCGCCTCAAATACTGCCGTCAAAATCGTTCTGCCCAATATTTTGGGCTACGAACGTATCGCTATGGCCTGTTCGGCTTATTTTGCACAATTGAATGGCCTGCCACCTGATCGTATCGAGGATCTCAAAACCATTGTCGCGGAGGCAACCACCAACGCCATGGAGCATGGCAACGGGGGACGTGCGGAAGCCCGTGTCAGCATATGGTTTGAGTCGACCCCGGAGGCTATTCGAGTGACGGTCAAAGACGAAGGCAACGGTTTCCAGAACACGTTTCCTGATCCGGATATCGAACGCATCATGGATGATAGAGAAACGCCCGTTGGATTCGGCCTGTTTCTCATTCGGAATCTTGCCGACCATTTCGCGTATCGTCAACTGCCGGAAGGAGGGCACCGCATCGAAATGCGGATCGCGATGCAACCCTGATTTGCCCGCTTGGAACCGGGCTTTTTTGAAACATAACGAACCACCATCGATGCATCGTCAGATATAAAAAAACTTCGGGCATCGTCAGTCTACCTGAAGCAAAGCGCGAGGAGAGCGCAACCAATGGCAATGCAACAACATACCAATGAAATCCATCTCGAAGCTCAAGGTGCCGTTACGATACTGGATATCAGAGGGGATATCACGGCTTTTTCGGAATCTGCACTGGGGGATGCTTACCGGAAAGCCAGCGAACAGGGCGCGGGCAAACTTTTGCTTAAAATTGAAAAGGAGGCCTACATCAACAGCGGCGGCATCGCCGTTCTGATCCAGATTCTGGCCCAGACCCGACGCAAAGACCAGCGCGTCGCCATTACCGGGATATCGGAACATTTCAAAAAGATTTTCAACATGGTGGGTATTACCAAATTTGCCGACGTTTTCGAATCCACGGAACTGGCCGTCCAGGCGCTGACCTGAAAAGCGTTCGCCCCAAGCCCGACTTCATCCTTCCGTTTCATCCGCGCCGCACCGATCTCCCCAAACAGCATCAAACAGCATTTCTAATGCGTACGAGAAACCATGCGAGGAAAGCATCATGTCAGCGGCTTCTTGTTACCTTTTTCGCAACCTGCCAGACGAAAAAATGGGTGCCCTGCACGCTGTTTCGCACCTCCAAACAATCCCGAAAGAGCAATGGCTGTTTCATAAAGGTGAGCGCGCCGAATATATCTATCTGGTGGAAGAAGGGGCCATCGAACTGGTGATGCCGGTGGAACCCGATATCGAAATTCCCGTCGCCCTTATCCGGCCCGGCAACGGTTGCGTGGGGGTGGGAGCCCTGCTCGAACCTTACACCTACAGCCTTTCCGCCCGATGTAAAGAGGACACCCGGCTGACCGTTATCGCGCGTGCGGATATTTACGCCCTTTTTGAAAGCGACCCGGAATTCGGCAGCACCGTCATGACAAACCTGGCCCAGCGACTCCTTGAACGTCTGAGAGAGACCCGCGAGGAAGTCAAAATCCACTTTATGAACCTGATTCAATCCGCCACATTCTCATGAGTCCATCCCAATTAGAAAATCCACCCGAAATTTACGAACTGCGCTGCCAGCTGGAACAGTCCGAAAGCGTGCAGCTTGAGCTAGATCGGCGCATCTTCAATCTAAAAACCCTCTATGATGTCAGCAAGGACATTTTCAGTAGCGTGGATTCCGAGGTGATCCTGCGGAATTTTCTCCTGATGGTGATGGGTAATTTTGGCGTTGCGGAAGGTACCGTCATGCTGTTCAACGGCCAAGGCCTGGAAGCAGTGCATTTTATATCCGTCGGTGTGCAGCAGGCCGACATACCTGCCCTGCAAAACGATTTACAACAAATTCTTATAGAAGACAGCGGTCGGCAGCCCCAAAAGGCTTCACGGGACGGCGCCATTCTCCAGCCGGACTGCGATCCCCTCGACATTATCTTTTTGTTTGAAGTCGACAGCCACCTTACAGGCGCGATAGGCCTTGGCCCCAAACTGATCGACGAACACTTCAACGAAAACGACCGGGAACTTATCAAAACCCTGGTCAACAACCTGAGCATCGCCCTGCAAAATGCCCGGTCCATTGAAGAGATCAAAAATCTCAACCGGGATCTGGAAGCGAAAAACGTTCAGCTGGAGCAGGCCATGAAAGAGCTCCAGGCCGCCCTGCGAAAAGTCGTAATTTTAGAAAGCATTAAATCCAATCTGTGCAAATTTGTACCGACGGCGGTTACCCGCCTGATGGAATCCTCCCCCAGCGGCGAAATTCAGGAAGCCAGGGAACGGGACATATCGGTGCTGTTCCTTGACATCGAAGGCTATACGCGCATCACCGAAGAAATCGGCGCCATCGAGGTCAACACCCTGACCGAAAAATATTTTTCGGTTTTCATGGACGCCATCTACCAGAACAACGGCGATGTCGTGGAGACCGCGGGCGATGGTTTGATGGTGCTGTTTATGAATGAAGACCCGACCCAGCATGCCCTGGAAGCCGTCCGAACCGCCGAAACCATCCGGGTAAAAGCCCGCTGCATCAACAATGAATGTACCCTGGGAAGGGATCCGGTCATCATCAACATCGGCATCTGCTCCGGCCGGGCTTTCGTGGGGGCCTCCAAGTTCGACAGCTACACCGGCGGGCGGTGGGCCTACACCTCCCATGGGACCACCACCAATGTGGCGGCCCGGCTCTGCGGCCAGGCCACCGGCGGCGCGGTCCTGGTGTCACGCGACACCGCCGTGCGCACCCACACGTCATTTGCCTTTGAGCGTTTGGGTCCGTTCAAACTCAAAAACTTGTCCGAGGAAATCGAAGTGTTTGCCCTATCCTAATGACAGCCCGACTTCTCAGCTGCGGGGAGATTTCTTTCGATGGCACCCAAAACCTACCGTAGACGCTGGGACAGGAAAAACCTGGACCACCCCAATTTGGCCATATACTTTCCGTTAGGTGAAACACCGTCGGCGTGCACTTGTGTCGACAACACCTGCCAGCGATTCGTCGACCTGACCGAACAGACGCCCGGCGGCGCCAAGGCGATTGCCACGGAACCATTCGAACCGGGTGCGCATTGCGTCCTCAAAATCCACAACCCCATTGACCGTACCTGGAGCTACTTCCCGGCGGAAGTCAAATGGAGCGTCCCCTCGCCTTCCCAGACCAATCGCCACATTTCAGGCTTCGCGTTTCGTGCCCAGGTACCGATTGACTGGCCACCGCAGGAAAAAGCCGACGCGAAACGACATCCTACTTCCGAGGATTATGTTTTTTTCCGCAACATCAACATTCTGAAGCGCCTGGACCGCGAAGCCATCTGTCCCCTGTTGAACGCATTGGTCTTCCGGCAGATAGCGGCCGGCGAACGCTTCGTCACCCAGGGCGATGCCGGGGATTCCTGTTTCATCATCCAAAAGGGAACCTGTGCCATCGTCATCGAAAAAAACGGGGACTCCCACGCCATTGCCGTGCGTAAGAAAGGCGATATCATCGGCGAGATGTCGCTCCTCACCGGCGAACCGCGCAGCGCCCATGTCGAGGCAGGCACCGACATGGATGTGTGGGAAATCAGCAAAGACGATTTCAACACCATCACGGCGGATTATCCGGGGCTGCGCAACTTCCTGACCGAGATCGTGGCCGAGCGGTTTGCCACCAGCCGCATGACGGCCGAGCGCCAGATCGGCAAATACCTGATCACCGATATCATCGGGCGCGGCGGGTTCAGCATCGTCTACAAAGGGTTGCATCGCCGCCTGAACATGCCCGTGGCCATCAAGATGCTGAATCACGACATGGCCATGGACAAGGAATTTGTCAGCAACTTCCAAAAGGAAGCCATCACCATTGCCCGGTTCAATCACGACAATATCATCAAGGTCTATGACGTCGAGGCCCTCTATCAGACTATGTTCATTGTCATGGAGAACATCGACGGCTGCACTTTACGGCAGATCATGAACGACCAGGGCAAATTGCCGCCCGAACAGGTTATCCATTACCTGCAGCAGGTGTGCGCCGGCCTGCACTATGCCCATCAGCATGACATCATCCACCAGGACATCAAGCCCGGCAACTTGTTTATATTGCCCGACGGCCGGCTCAAAATCCTCGATTTCGGCCTGGCCTGCCCCTGCGGCGCCGAAAACATGATGACCGGAACGCCCTATTACATGGCGCCGGAGCAGGTCGAATGCCTGCCGGTGGATGAACGCAGCGACATCTACGCCCTGGGGTTGACCGCCTTCGAGATGCTGGCCGGCCACCGCCCTTTCGATGAAGAAGACCCCCATGAAGCCATGGAGCTGCATGTGGAACACGATATTCCGGACCCGGCCCAGCACATTCCCGACTTGCCCGAGGGCCTGCGAAAGCTCATCCTGAAATGCTGTGCCCGGGATATCGCACAGCGCTATCGCGACATCCCCGCCCTGTTGAACGACCTCACCCCCCTTGCGGAGAAACTGGGTGTTGCGAAGCTGTCCCCGGTCTCCCGCCGGAAACGGATGATGACGTTAGTTTTGCTCTATGAAGATCGCCACCAGCTCGAGTTGAATGACCTTATGGAGGCTTTCAGCAGTGAGGTGGAACAGATGGGAATCACCCTCAAGGCGGCCGATTTCAGCGACATTTAACGCTTAAACCAGCCTCAAATCCCAACGCACTGGAACCGTTCCATCATCCGCCATTTTCCTGCCAATGATGATCAGCCAATCATTTTGCTGATCAATGTTTACCGCCCTCTTCGTTGCCGACAAGTTGGCCGACCGTTCCTCAACGTCGGCATCAAATGAAAGTCAGCCCGGCATTCCGTGGGTCAATTGTGAAACGCTTTCTACAGAAAATAATATCCATCCGGTCGAAAACCCGTTGTTTTCATTGAACGATCGATGGTTTTCGACCGCTCTTCAAAAACATTGTGTTCTCGAAATCACCCGTTCATCCGGAAAACCTGCTGCCGGCATAGCTGATTAATATCAACGACATCCTTTCAGGGATGCCCGTCGTCAAATACAATAATGGCGGGGGTTTCCACTTTCTAACCAGCGCAGAACCCAGTGATACCGTGCTATCGGCACAAGTTTTGCTTTTCATGGCTTGTCATTGCGTCTTCCTGCGCAGGAATGACATGCTTCTTAATGACTCCCAAAAACCGCCTGATCTGCTAAAAGGCGATTGAAATAGCTCAATCGTTCATCCATTCGTTCTGAGTCTTTGATTTTATGGCCTTTTACCGAACGGCCGGTTGACCACAATTTTTGAAGTGCTCGCTAAATAAAAAAGAACGAATAAAATAATACCTTTACAGCCAATTTTTTTCTTGCAATCGACAACTGTAATATGGCAATTAGAGATTACCCTAATTAATGAATGTGACTCATTTTATTGTTTGCCATCTGTATTGTTTATAAATTATTATCATTTTTTAGGTAGTGCAATCGTAGCAAAATCATACGGACGGTAGATCGCCATATTTTGATCGCATTGCGGCAACCCTATCCCGTTTCTACTTCTCTGACTGATCCTGTCGCGGTCTGCCCAAGAGTCGACCTTACCCAACAAAAGAAATTGGCCCTGTGCCGGCGGCATAGCCAATTCGATTCGTAATACCAGATTATATTTCTTGTCTCGAAAGTAACGGGACGACACAAAAGCGTGATGTCACATAAATGAGGTGTTTTCTTTCGACAAGGTGCGTACGGTCATCTTCCATCTGACGTTACGAGATCATCTTTGGTTGTTTACAACACCTCGCGCATCAGCATCGATGACTTTATACCACGCCGGCACTTCGCAAGGATATGCAGACCTCCTCAAGCCTGCTGGCATTCGTCAATATTGCCTTATGCCCGTCACAGCGGACACCGTTACTCACCGTGGCCGTAGGCGTAGCGGAATAAAGTACCGGAACAATTAAGGAGGAGGGCAATGAGACGTACTTTCACACACCATCTCAGCCTCATCGTATGTTTGTGCTTCGTGGCAGCCTTGCTTTACCCCTGTGTGACCTGGGCCGCAACCTGTGATCAGTGGATCGCAAAAGCGGTTTCGGTGGAGGGAATTGTCGAGGTGCAACGGGCGGGGGAGACACAGTGGCAAACCGTCATGCTTGACAACACCTTTTGCCCCGGTGACACCATTCGTGTGGACGACAATAGTCGGGCCGCCCTTTCGCTCGCCAACCAACCCCTGCTGCGCCTTGACCAGAACACCACCATCACCCTGGGGGGCGTGGAGGAGAAAAAGGGCGCCATCGTGGATCTGGCCCAGGGCGCAATACACTTCTTCAGCCGCATCAGCCGCAACCTGGAAGTGCGCACCGGTTTCGTGAACGCCGGTGTCGAAGGCACCGAGGGGTTGGTCCGCGTCGAGGAAGACCGGACGGTGATCACCATTTACGCCGGTAAGGTGCTGGCCTCCAACACCGCCGGCGAACTGGCCGTGACGGGCGGCCAGTCGGCCGTTGCCGAAGCCGGTAAGGCACCGACAGCGTACACCGTGGTCCGGCCACGCGATGCCGTCCAGTGGGCCCTGTACTATCCGCCGGTCATGCTGTTTGCGCCCGGCCAAGCACCCAAGGAAGACCCGGGCGACCCGCGCTTTCTGGCCTACCGCGCCTCCCAGGCGCTTTCGGTGGGCCGCGTGGATGAGGCCGGTGCCGATATCCAGCAGGCACTGAGCCTGGATCCGAATTACAGTGACGCCCACGCCCTGCAGGCCGTTCTTTTCGTGGTTCAAAACGAGAAAGAAAAGGCGTTGGCTTCCGGCCGGAAGGCGGTGGAGACCGGCCCGAATTCGGCCAGCGCCCTTATTGCCATGTCATATGCCCAGCAGGCCAGCTTTGACCTGGAGGGCGCCCGCGCCAGTGTCGAAACCGCCGTCAACCTGGATCCGAATGATGCCCTGGCCTGGGCACGGCTGGCCGAACTGCGGTCTTCCTTCGGTGAACTCGACAAAGGTCTGGCGGCCGCCAAGAAGGCGGTGGAACTGGAACCAGGCCTGTCACGGCCCCATATGGTGCTTGGGTTTGCCTATCTGACGCAGGTTAAAACGGCCGAATCCCGGGCGGCTTTCGAGAAGGCCATCACACTGGATCAGGCCGATCCCCTCTCGCGGCTGGGCCTGGGCCTGGCCAAGATCCGCGACGGCGACCTGGATGCCGGCGGCCGGGAGATCGAAATCGCCGCCAGCCTGGACTCCAACAATTCCATCATCCGCAGCTACTTGGGCAAAACCTATTTCGAGAAGAAAGAAATAGGGCTGGACGAGCGCGAGTACGCCATCGCCAAAGAGCTCGATCCCAACGATCCCACCCCGTATTTTTACGATGCCATCGCCAAGCAGACCACCAACCGCCCGGTGGAAGCCCTGCATAACCTGGAAAAAGCCAAGGAGCTGAACGACAACCGGGCGGTTTACCGCTCGAAACTCCAACTCGACTCGGATCTGGCGGCCCGCAGCGCGGCGACGGCCCGTGTTTATTCCGATTTAGGCTTCCAGCAGCGGGCTCTGGTGGAAGGATGGAACTCGGTCAATACCGACCCGACCAACTTTTCCGCCCACCGGTTTCTGGCCGACACCTATTCGTCCCGACCCCGCCACGAAATCGCCCGGGTCAGCGAGTTGCTCCAATCCCAGTTGCTGCAGCCGACCAACATCACGCCCATTCAGCCGCGGCTGGCGGAAAGCAACCAGTTTCTCATCAGTGCAAGCGGTCCGGGCGGCCTGTCCTTTAATGAATTCAACCCGCTTTTCAACCGCAATAGCATCGCCTTTCAGGGAAGCGCGCTTGCGGGCAGCAATGAGACCACCGGAGCCGAAGCCGTCATTTCCGGCATTCATGACAATCTTTCCATCAGCAGCGGCTACGCCTATTTCCAAACCGATGGGTGGCGTGACAATGCCGACCAGGAAGATAGCATTATCAACCTGTTTGCCCAGTACGAACTATCCTACAAGACAAGCATTCAGGCCGAATACCGATACAGGGACAACGATCGAGGGGATGTCCAGTTGCGTTTCTTCGAGGACGATTTCCTGCCGGATCTCAGGCAGAAAGACGAAACCGACTCAACCCGTATAGGCTTCCGGCATGAATTTTCACCGTCCTCCACATTGATCGGAAACTTTTCCTATCAGGACGCTGATCGCGATCTGGACGACCTGATTTTTATCGACATTGGCTTTCCGCCCATGCTGGAGGAATTCTTCGCCATCGAGGGCAACGAGGAGGCTTACAGCGGCGAGCTGCAGCATCTGTTTCGATCCGCGTATGTCAACACGGTCGTCGGTGGCGGGTATTTCGACATCGACCTCGACCGGACCATCACGGACGAGGTTTTCGATCCCTTTTTCACCCCGCCATTTTTGATTGTCTCATCGACCGAACGCGTGAAAACCGACATCGATCACTACAACGTATACGGTTATTCCTACGTCAATATCCTGGACAACCTGACCCTGACCCTCGGCGCCAGCGGCGACTTTTTCGACCGCGATGAAAAGGACCGCAACGATCGCGATATCGATGAAGACCAGTTCAATCCCAAACTCGGGATCACCTGGTCACCGTTGGAGGGCACCACGCTCCGCGGTGCGGTGTTCCGGACCTTCAAGCGCACCCTGATCACCGACCAGACCCTCGAGCCCACCCAGGTGGCGGGCTTCAACCAGTTTTATGACGACATCAATGCCACCAAGGCCTGGGTCTACGGCGTCGGGGTCGATCAGAAATTCTCCCGTAACGTCTACGCCGGGGCGGAATTCACCTACCGCGACATGGAGGTGCCCTATTACCAGGACATTTCCGTACCGCCCGCGGCACCCTCTTTTGTCCTCAGGGAGGCCGATTGGGAAGAGTATCTCGGCCGCGCCTACGTCTACTGGACGCCCCATGATTGGTTCGCCCTCAGTGCGGAATATCAATATGAAAAACTGGAACGGGACCGGGATTTCCCTTTTACGATCAAAGACGTCGATACCCATCGGGTTCCTCTGGGTGTCAATTTCTTTCACCCGTCCGGCCTGAGCGCCGGCCTGAAGGCCACTTACTATTACCAGGACGGCACCTTCCAGACCCAGGAAGCCGCCGCCGACGAATTTCAAGACGGCGACGACAAATTCTGGGTGGTCGATGCCGCCGTTTCTTATCGCATACCCAAACGCCACGGGTTTATTACACTCGGCGTGACCAATCTGTTTGACGAAGACTTCGAATACGCCGACATCGACGTGGACAACCCCAGCGTACAGCCCGACCAGAGCGTGTTCTTCAAAGTCACGCTGGCGCTGCCCTGACGATTGGATTGGCGCGGTTATTTTTGGAAGGAGGTGACAGACAGATCGATAGAAAATTGACGGGCGGTCATCGAGCCGATGGCCATCGGCCGAATAGACGCCTGTTGATGTCCGAATATACGGAAGGAAAAAAAGGAGGTCACCATGCATCATAGAAAACAAACAAAGGTATTGTTCGCGCTGGTATTTTTCACCGTTGCCCTGTTGAGCTTCAGCCCGCTCTGGGCCCAGTCGGCAACGCCCAATTTCACCGAAACCATTATTGACGGTAATACGAAAGTTGTCTCCAATAGCGACGGAACAGTTACCGTCTTTTTTCTGGATGAGGATTGCACATCTCCCGCTACCGATGACTGCTGGGTGAAGGCGGATCCCCAGCAAGGAGAGATCTGCATATGTACGGATGGAAGCGCTGATTGTGATATATTTGACAGTACCGTCAATGTAGAATGTTATCCAATAAAGCAGGCCGGCGCGGGGACGACGGGATGTCTGGTCTCCCGGAATCCGCGGACATATTTGATCGGCGGGGATGCCTATACCAGACCGTAATGGTCGACATTCATCGTGCGAGGATGTCGCTCGCGGAAAGCGATTGAACCCGTTTTCACTTTCCAGACTTGATCATGGAGAGGAGGAACCATGAAAATAAAAATGATGCCGATGCTGTTAACCTTTCTTGTATTTGCGGTAATCGCCCTGCCATGCGGGAGCCCATTATATGCCCAGGACCCGGGGCCAGACATCGACGTAACAGATGATAAATGCACTGATGACGAAATAGCCCGGCGATTGTGTTTCGAGGCCGTTGGTGGTGCCTACGTAGTGCAGGTCTTCGTTGATGAATGGACAGAGGATCCAACTCTTCCGTTTAATGGAGATTTGCCCTGGCCGATAATAGATCCCGATGCTAAAACCAAAGAGTACCGCTACAGAGCATCTGTGCATGAGAATTTGATCACTTGCAAGGGCGTGGACACCTGGAACTATTTCGTCCAAAAGCAGAGTGCATTCATTGCCGACGATTTGATCATGACCGTCCCGCCGGGAGCCCAGTTGCTTATCCCAGGGGATAGTATAAATAAATGTTATATCAAAGCTCTCGAAGACGAAGTTTTACTGAAACTTAACCCCTCTTTGAATTGCGGTTTTGGTAATGAGGTCATCTTCAGCCTCACCTACCCGATCGATGTCCAGGGCTGGACGCGCGGTAATCAATCGGTGGTGCTGACGAAATCGGGTTGCGGCGACCCGGACGAACCCACGTACATCCTGGGGCCGAGCCTCGAGAGGGAACTCCCGTTCCATGCTGAACAAAAACATACATTTCCGGATGGGGGATCCATCGATGTCGTGTTCGATTCCAGCTCCTACAGCGGCGGGGAGGATCTGGTAAAAGAAGTTTACATCGATGATATGCCGGTCCAGCCAGTAGGTAGAGCCTGGATCTGCACCCCCGCTCCTGAAGGCAGTGAGTTCGGTGATCTTTATATTGCAAAACACCCTGTTGATCCTGATCGTTTGATATTATGTATCGAACCCGAACAGGCCGGACTGCAATATCAGGGGTGCGTGATCGATGCCAACCCGCGGACCTATCTTTTCGGCGGCGATGTCTACACGCGACCGTAACAATTGGGATATCGTTCACAGGATTATATGATCGGAGAAATAAGCGTTAATCAAATTCAGACCTCATGGCAATTGAACCAACAAACAGAAGGCAGGTGCTTATGCGCCCCTGTCTTTTGTTTGTTAGGAGAATCCAAGAAACAAGACATACCGTGATAGTTCGCTCGAATGTTTTTCTAATCCCTCCCGGCATATAATTCTAAGGCGGCGCAATTGGTTAAAGCGAATTTTTACAGGTCTCTTTTAAACAAGGTGAAAGACTGGAGCCGCAACGCCAGGCCGCGCCTGTTCAAAGCGGTTGTCTTAGGCCTGGTCATCGGGTTGATAGGGCTGTTGCTCAGCCCGTTCCGTTTTGCGCTCAATCTCGAGGAAAACACGGGGCTGGGGCTGCTGTTCAAGCTGAGGGGCGTGGAACAGCCTTCCGACGAAGTGGTGGTGGTGAGCATCGAGAAGGAGTCTTCCGATGCCCTCGAGCTGCCCAACAACCCCGACAAGTGGCCGCGTTCGCTGCACGCCCGTCTGGTGGAGAACCTTGTTCAGGAAGGCGCCGCGTCCATCACCTTCGACGTTCATTTCATCGAACCGCGCAATCCGGAGGACGACCAGCTGTTTGCCGCTGCACTAAAAAAGGCCGGCAATGTTATTATCGGCGAACCCCTCGTTACCCGGGAAATTGACGCAAACGGAAGCGGCGGGGGGCAGGCCCAGCCGGGCATTCACAGCATTGTCAAAATCGTCAAGCCCATCGAACTATTCGCCAAAGCGGCGGTCGCCACGGCCCCCTTTTCGCTGCCCCGCATCCCCTTCAAGGTGAACCAGTATTGGGGTTTCCAGACCGGTGCCGGGGATTCCCCTACCCTGCCGGTGGTCACATACCAACTGTTCACCCTGCCGCTGTATGACGAATTCCTTAGTTTGCTGAGGAACGTGAGTCCCCAGAAAGCAGCGGCCCTGCCGCCGGATAGCGCTGCCGCACTGCAGGCCAAAGGCGTCAAGCGGTTAATCAGAGACATACGGAACATCTTTGAGGGCGATCCAACCCTTGCGGATAATATGCTGCAGGCCCTGGACGCATCCTCATCTTTGGCAGACGCCTCCCCCAAAAAAGAGATGCTCCGATCCCTCGTCAAGATGTATGCCGCGCCCAACAGCCGCTATATCAACTACTACGGACCACCCCGCACGATCACGACCATACCGTTTCATCAGGCACTGGATCTGCACGATGGCCAGGTGGGAGGTCGCCAATACGATGTCAAAGGCAAAGCGGTTTTCGTGGGGCTTTCGGAAGCCGTGCTGGCCGACCGCAAGGACAGTTTCTACACGGTATATTCCCAGGCTGACGGCATTTTCATCGCCGGGGTGGAAATTGCGGCCACGGCCCTGTCCAACATCATCGAAGACACCCCGGTGAAACCGGTCGGCCTGGCGGTTCACACGCTGATTCTTTTTCTGTGGGGGATCCTCGCCGGGATCGCCTGCCGCCTGTTTTCCCTTAAAATCGGCGCCCTGAACATCGCTGGCCTGAGCATTCTGTACCTGGGGGTGGCCGTCCTCTTTTTTAAGACCAACGGCATCTGGTATCCGATTGTCATCCCCTTGTTTTTTCAGGTGCCGATGGCCTTTGCCGGCGCCGTGGGCATCGAGTATTCCAGGCTTTTCAAAGAGTTTCTCGTCAAGCTGCGCATGGAAGACGACCTGACCAGTGCCCACGACCTTCAGATGAGCATGCTGCCGGCCAACTGCCCGGAGGTCGAGGGGTATCAGATTGCCGCCAGTTCGACCATGGCCATGGAGGTGGGCGGGGATTTCTTCGACTTTTTTATGATCGGAGAAGGCAAGGTGGGGCTCATCATCGGCGACGTCACCGGAAAAAGTGTGTCCGGCGCGCTGATCATGGCCGCTTCCCGGAGTGTATTTCGCATGCTTGCGGAAGAGGAATTGAGCGTCGGCGAGACGATGATACGGGCCAACCGGCGGATCAAGCAGGACATCAAAAGCGGCATGTTCGTGGCCCTGCTGTATGCCGTGCTTGACACCAAGGATGGGAGCGTGGGCCTGTGCAGTGCCGGGCAGACCCAACCGATTTTGTTGTCCGCCAAAACAGCCGAAGCCACCTTGGTGGAAACGGTGGGCGACACATTCCCCCTGGGAATCCTGGACGACGTCAACTATGAGGAAACCCCCTTGCAGATGGAACCCGGCGACAAGGTGGTCTATTATACCGACGGTATCGTGGAAGCCATGAACAAGCAGGAAGAAATGTATGGCTTCGAGCGGCTGCATGAGATCGTAAACGCCTCACACGCCGAAACAGCGGAAGCCCTGATGAATGATATTATAAATGACGTTAGTGATTTCACGGGCGCCGTTCCCCAGCACGACGATCTGACCATTATCGTCGTCAGCGCCGACCCATAAATACCCCCATACTGCAATTGAACGTGCAATTTTGCCTAACGCTCTATACGAGCCTATACCATATGACGTTCACGCCGGCCGCCTTCTCTTCTTCCAGATCCCGATGGATGGGGTTTTTCAAAACCGGTGGGTTCATGCGGGCCTGAAAGCGGTCCGCAACTAGCCCGAGCCCCTGCTGGATCCCTATGTTTTTTTTGCGCGTTTAGTTGATTATATTTTAAAAAACGGTCGTGGAAAAGCCAGAATTTCTCCTTTTCATAGACCGCCAGGACGGGCCCCAAGTGGCATGGCATATATCCTGGACGGTTTGCAAATGCGACAACCTGATGTTAGAGGACTATTGGTCAATATCATCTGTTTTTGCAAAAAGAATGCGGTGGCTCCCTCAAGCGCAGAAAGTCTTTTTTTGTCTCTTTAATGCTAAGCCTGCTTTGTTCCACCGCAAAAAACATATTGCCCCTAATCCCCACCGCACGAGGATGGCTATGCGTGACTGCTCTGAAATAGAAATTGCTTCCCTGACCCACCGCGGTCTGGTACGCGAGGTCAACGAGGACCGCCACTATGTGAAGTGCCTGGACGAACAGACCCTGCTGATGGCCGTGGTGGACGGCATGGGCGGGGGGCCGGCCGGCTCGGCCGCGGCGGAAGCCATGCGCGAGGCCTTGACCGAGTACCCGGCAGGGGCACCCCACCCCGAACAGGCCTTGTCAAAGCTTGTGATCACAGCCAGCGAAGCCATCCTGGAAATTGCGCAGGACAATCCGGCCCTCGAGGGCATGGGCACCACCGTGACTGCCACCGTCCTGTCCAACGGCACGGCCCACTGGGCGCATGTGGGCGACACCCGCTTTTACGTGTTTCGCCAGGGGCGCCTCATCCAGGTAACCACCGACCAGACCATGGCCCAGCTCCTGGTCGAAGAGGGCCGGCTCACCCCGGACGAGGCCCGGACCCACCCTTACGGTCACCTGCTCGACCAATGCGTCGGCTGCCCGGATTGTGATCCGGTGACCGGTTCGCTGCCTATCGAACCCGGTGATCTCCTCCTGCACACCACAGACGGTCTGCACGACGCCCTGTCCGAGGGTGAGATCGCCAAAATTCTGATGGCGTCACACGCATCGCTCGAAAAAAAGGCGGCGGCCCTTATCAGCGCCGGGCTGGATTCCGGCGGAAACGACAACATGACGGTGATACTGACTTCGATTTGACGACGGCATCACTCTGCCGGATCGGTCGTCGCGAACGATGGGATTTGATTCCGGATGATAGGGGAAACTTCAGTTTGGCGCCTACATTTTCTGCCATCACGGGCTGCCATACATTAATTTCCTGCGTTTACCCTCTTTAGCGATGATGACGTCCTTGCATTAAAATGGACCACAATGGACCCATCCGCGCCCGGGCCTTCTCGTAAAATCCGGCCATCAAACCAAATAAAATTGAAAATTATGAATCCATCTTGACAGTTTGAACCTCATTCGAATACAACAACGAAAAAAAATTTGGGAGCATCCGCGCAAAACAGGGGGCCGATGGTCGCAATGGCATTGCCCTGATCGAAGACGGCGACTATCCGGCAGAAACGCGGATGGCTCCATATTTGAACCCAAGGGAGGAATATTTATGCAATTTGTGGATTTTAAAAACACGCACGCTATGCTGATGGCCACCGTCGATCGTTATCGTGATCAACCCGCCTATCGCTGGTTTACGGCACCGGGACAGACGGAATCGGTCACCTGGGGGGAATTTTACAACCAGGTGGGCCAGGTGGCCAAAAGCCTGATGACGCTTGGTGTCGAACCGGGTGACAAGGTCAACATCATCAGCTACTCCTGCTACCGCTGGGTCCTGACCGACATGGGCATCATGAGTGCCGGGGCCGCCACGGTCGGCATCTACCAATCGAACCTCCCCAAGGACTGTCAATACATCATCGATCATTCGGACGCGGTCGTCGTATTTGCCGAAGACAACCAGCAGATGGACAAGCTGTTCGAAATACGGGCGCAGATTCCCGATGTCCGCAAAGTCATCCTCTTCAGCGGGGATGCGCCGGACGATGACTGGGTGATCAGTTACGAAGATTTTCTGGCCCTGGGGCAGGATGTTTCCGATAAAGACTTCGACCAGCGGGCCCAGGCCGCAACCCCCCAGGATCCCGCCGGAATCGTCTATACGTCGGGCACGACCGGCGTTCCCAAGGGCGCTGTGCTGACGCACGACAACATCACCTTCACGGCCCAATCCGTCAAGGGCAGCACCCGAATCGAAGAGGGTGACGAGGTGTTCCTTTTTCTCCCCCTGGCCCACGTCTTTGCCCGCACCTGCGTCTATGCCACCCTGCTCGTGGGGTGTCCGACCACTTTCACCCGCAGCATGGAAACGGTGGTCGAGGACATGCAGTTCACCCGTCCACACTGGTTTGCCAGCGTGCCGCGGATTTATGAAAAAGTCTATTCCAAGGTCATCAGCGGTGCGGAAGCCAAGGGCGGCGCAGCGCTCAAAATTTTCAAGTGGGCCTGCGAAGTGGGGGGCCAGGTCAGCGACCTCAAAATCGCCAAAAAACCGATCCCCGTTGCCCTGGGCCTGAAATATGCCCTGGCCAGCAAGCTCGTGTTTTCTAAAATCCAGGCGGCACTCGGCGGTCGGGTGCGGTGGTGCATCAGTGGGGCGGCGCCCCTCAACCAGGAAATCGGGCGTTTCTTTCATGCGGCGGGCGTTCTCATTGTCGAGGGCATCGGCATGACCGAAAATACGTCTTTCAGCAACCTGAATCGCTATGACAATTATCGCTTCGGC
This sequence comes from Desulfobacteraceae bacterium, assembly GCA_014237395.1. Taxonomy (GTDB): domain Bacteria; phylum Desulfobacterota; class Desulfobacteria; order Desulfobacterales; family UBA5852; genus JABZFP01. Next base: position 217,025 of record JABZFP010000018.1, read on the forward strand.
TGGGTGGGCCAACCAGGACCGGGTGTCGAACAAAAACTGGGCGAAGACGGCGAGGTCATGTTCCGGGGCCGCAATGTCATGAAAGAATATTACAAAATGCCCAAAGAAACCGCGGCCACCATTACGGAAGACGGATGGCTGCTGTCGGGTGACATCGGCGAAATCGACGACCAGAATTTTCTCCGCATCACCGGGCGCAAAAAAGAACTGATCATCACGGCTGGCGGCAAAAATATCGCTCCGGCCGCTATCGAAGGTGTCATTGCCACGTCGAAATACATCAACCAGGTATTTGTCATCGGCGACCGGCGCAAGTTTCTATCGGCCCTGGTCACCCTGGATGAAGAAAACGTCAGGGCCTGGGCCGATGCTGAAGGTATTTCTTACAGCAGCACGGACGATCTGATGGCCAACGAAAAAGTGCAGACGCTTATCGATGCCGAAGTGGCCACGAAAAATGCCCAGTTCGCCAGTTTCGAATCCATTAAAAAAGTGACCATCGTACCGGAATTCACGATTGCGAACGGCCTGATTACGCCAACGCTCAAAGTGAAAAAGAATGTCGTGGCCGTCCACTACGAAGAAGCTATCAACCAGATGTATCCTGTCGATTAGGCGCACCCGGAAGGATGCGCCAGGACATACGTGCCATATGAGGCCGAAAGCGTTCCCCGCGCTCTCGGCCTCTTTTTTTAGCGGACATGCCGTCGGTCCGAACAAAGCCTGTAAATGCAAAAATCGTTACAACGACAATAGGTTGCCACCTTTGTGGAAAACGATGGTTTCAACATATGCAAACTTTACGCTAACGTTAACGTTATCTATTGACTTCCTGCCCCTTCCAGGCTAATCTCCCCTCCATCTCATTGATAATACGCTATTATCCTATAATTTGCCTGCTGGCAGAAAACCGTATTCAAGAAGGGCGACCATCGCATGCCACAACGCATCGGATTGATCTGCGACAGTACGGCCGATTTTCCCAAGGGTCTCGAAAAAGAACTCGGCCTTCATATTCTCCCCGTCCATATCATGGTCGACGGCCAGGATCATCTTCACGGCCAAACCATCAGCAACCGGCAGGTTGTAGAAGCCCTCAGGCAGAAACGGGATGTTTTTACCAAACCGTTTTACCCGCATGAGTGCGCCGACTATTTTGAAGATCTCCTGGGGAAATATGACCGGGTGGTGTCGTTCCATCTGTCCACGGCACTATCGGGGAACTACAACAGCGCCATAGCCGCCCTGAACCTGATGTTCGAAGACGAGGCCCGGCGCATCAAGGTCATGGATCTGCGCGGAGTCAGCGTCAGCCTGGGATTGGTGGTCAAAAAAGCGGTGGAACTGCTCCGGGAAGACGATGACCTGGAGACCCTGGACGCCCGGCTCCAGCCTTATCTCAGAGGCCTTTTCATGGGATTTACGGTGGACGATCTCGCCTGGCTCAAAAAAGGGGGCCGTGTCAGCGCGTTTGCTGCTTTCGTGGGGGGCATGCTGGACATCAAACCCATCATCCGTCTCGAAAACGCCGAACTGATACCCAAAGACCGCATGCGGGGTAAGAAGCCGGCTTTGAAACGCCTGGTGGATATGGCCGAAAGCCAGTACCGCAAACTGGACGGCAACTGCGATATCTGGGTGGCCTACAATGACAACCTGGACGAGGCCATGGTGACCCGCGATCACCTTGCGGATCGCCTGGCGCGGCAGGCGGACGAAATCTATCTGGCCGAAGTCGGCGCCACGATTTCCGTTCACACCGGCCCCGGGGCGGTCTGCATTGCCATGTCACCCAAGGTAATGCATTACCCGAATATCGCCTGACAGGCCGCGGATATACAGCGCCTAAAGCCGCGACGCAGCAGCCATCACCCTACAATCCCTCATGTCTGACGGTATTATCGATACCCTCACATAGTAGACGGCCTCGTAAAATGTTCAAAATCAAGGCGTGCAAGCCCCGAGAAGCGAGGCGTACATCAGTACGCCGCAGCGAGGAGGGGCGCCGCACAACGCAGAGTTTGGACATTTTACGAGGCCGTCAGTCCTGCTTGCGGCTGAAGTAAAGATTGACCGCGGCTGCCAGCGATGTCCCGACAATCAGCAGGAAGGAAATGGCATTGATGACGGGTGTGCTCCCGTCGCGCACCTGGAGGTAAAGATTGATCGGCAGGGTTGTATCCGAACTCACAAGAAATAGCGTGGTGTTGAAATTTTCAAACGACATCAAAAAGGCCACCGCAGCGGCTCCTACTATGGCCGGCCGCAGGAATTTCAGGGTAATGTGCCAAATGACCTCAAAGCGGTTGGCGCCCAGGTTCAAGGCAGCCTCTTCCAGGGTGCGGTCGAACTTGCGCAGCCGGGCGGACACCACCAGGGTCACCAGGGTGGCGATGAACGAAAACTGGCCCAGCACCACCAGCCAGAATCCCGGTCGGAACAGGGGCACGTCGATGCCCAAATGTGTCTCGAAAAACATCCCCAAGGTGTTGGAAAACAGCAGAATCGAAATCCCCAGGATGACCCCCGGGATGACCAAAGGTGACAGCATCAGGAAATAGAGTGCCGACTTAAAAGGAAATTCCTCCTGTTCGAAGAGAAAAGCCGCGCAAGTTCCCACCGTCACCGAGAGGATCGTCACAAAAAAAGCCACTTGGGCACTCACCCAAATGCTTTCCAGATTCATGCGATCATGGAAAAGCCCCACACGCTCTGGTAGATCAGCGGTGAACCATTCCAGCGTAAAACCATTCCATGGCAAGTATGGAAATTGGGAATCATTGAAGGCCAGCACGCAGGTAACCAGGAGGGGGGCAAAAAGAAAGGCAAAATACAGCCCAATATACAGCTTGTAGCTGTATAAATAACGCCGGCTGTTGGGCAATGATCGAATCATTGGACCACCCGGCTCAGTTTTTGTCGCGTGAGCTTCAGGCCAGCCCAGATCACCAGAGAAGACAATACCAGAAGCAGAAACCCGAAGGCAGACCCCTGGTTCCAGTTAAAGCTGGCAATAAACTGATTATAAATCTGCTCGGTAAACCACAATGCATTTTTACCGCCGATCATGTTGGGCGTCAGATAATTTCCCAAAGTCAGCATAAAAACAACAATGGAGCCTGAGACAATTCCAGGCATGGCGTGGGGGATCACAATACGGAAGAAAATGGTCCCCATGTTGGCCCCCAGGTCGCAAGCCGCTTCGATCAGGCTGTCGTCGAGGCTTTCCAGCACCGACACCAGCGGCACCGCCATAAACAGCATGGAGGTGTAGACCAGCCCCATCACCATGGTCACGTCGTTGTAAAGCATTTCAATGGGCTGGTTCAGAATTCCCATACGTGTCAGGAAATGATTGATCACGCCGCTTTCCCGCAGCAGGATCATCCAGCCGTAAACCCGCACCAGCTCACTGACCCAGAACGGCATCAGCAGCAACATCATGAGGAACCCCTGAAAGCGGGGGGCCACTACCTTGGTGATATAGAACGCCACCGGCATCGCCACGATGAAGGTCATCACGGTCACCATGATGGAATAGACGGCCGTGCGAACAAAGGTCAGCCAGTATATCGGTTCCTGAAAAAACGCCATGTAGTTCGAAAAACTCCAGATGGCGTTACCATAGTCGTCTTCGGCCCGCAGGGACATGCGCAGCAGATCCACATGGGGCAGGACGATCAGCAGCACCAGCCAGAGCAGCACCGGCGTCAGGAAGCAAATCAGCGGCAGGGTGATGTGGAAACGACGCTTCATCGTCATTCCGAAGATGCGAAGCAGATGCCGGACTGCTCGTCCCAGGCCACCTCGATCCGGTCATCCCGGCGGATGTGGTCAAATTGCCGGTTCTGGGGCAAGGCAATGAGCAGTTCGGTATCGTCGTTAAGGGGATTGGCCAGAAGGCGGCTGTTGGCCCCGTCAAACAACAATGATTTAACAATGACCTCGAAACGGTTCAAATTGGGAAGGTCCGCCGCCGGTTGAATGATCATGGCCTCCGGCCGAAGAAAAAGGTCCACCGCCGTGCCGGGTGTCAGGGGAGCTGTGGCCCGTGTTCGGAAGTGCTGGCCGGAAGGCGTTTCAATGTCAACGGTCTCCGCCTCGCAGCGTTTCACCACTCCGGACCAGGCATTGTTATCCCCCACGAACCGTGACACGAAGGACGTTTGGGGCTGATGGTAAAGGTTCTGGGGCGTGTCCACCTGTTCGAAGTGCCCCTGGTTCATGACCGCCACGTGGTCGGACATCACCAGCGCCTCGGACTGGTCATGGGTGATATACACGAAGGTCGTGCCCACCTGGGCCTGAAGCTTTTTAAGCTCGACCTTCATCTGCTCCCGCAGCTTGAGGTCCAGCGCGCCCAGGGGTTCGTCCAGCAGCAGGACGGCCGGCTCCAGCACAAGGCAGCGCGCGATGGCCACCCGCTGCTTTTGGCCACCGGACAATTGGTCGATGGCCTTGTCTTCGAATCCCGGCAGATCCACACGCTCCAGGATGCGGGTTATCTTCTGCTGGATATCGCTGCGCTTTTCCCTGCGCCGCTGGAGTCCGAAGGCAATGTTCTGGGCCACCGTCATCATGGGGAACAGGGCCAGATGCTGGAAGATGAGGTTTGCCGGACGACGGTTGGGCGGTACGCCTGCCATGTCTTCCTCACGGATCAAGATTTTTCCGCGACTGGGTGCAGTAAACCCGGCAATCATGCGCAGGAGCGTTGTCTTCCCACATCCTGAGGGCCCCAGAATGGAGAAAAACTCCCCTTGAGGCACCTCAAAAGAGACATTGTCGACAGCCGTAAAATCGCCAAAGGTCTTCGATACACATTGAACCGACAGATCAGTCTGCATGAGGTCTTTCGAAAGATTGCAGGGTGCCAACCGTGGACGGCATTTTCACGGCCGGCACCATGGATTTGCTTTACTGGGCGGCTTTGACCTTGTCCAGGATTTTGCCTTCCATCCCTTCTAACCCGGCAGGCACCGTTGGATACCACTTGATATTGTCGATATCGGCATCGGTAAAACTGCGCGTGAAGTTAGCTTTAACAGCCTCGTCAACAAATTTTAAGGCCCCTTTGGATGCGGTCCCATATTTTTCCGCATTGGTGAAAACAGCCGCGTTTTCAGGTCGCATCATGAAATTGATCCATTTATAGGCACCGGCCACGTTCTTGGCTTTGGCAGGGATAGCAAACGTATCGATCCATCCCAGAGCACCGCTCTTGGGAGCGATAAAATCGATATCGGGATTTACCGCATGCATCTTCCAGCCACCAATGTCCCATGCCATCGCCACATGCACTTCTTCAGATTGCAATGCTTGAAGGATAGCATCATTGTTGTCGTAGTATAGTTTGACCAATGGTTTACCCTCGATCATTTTCTGACCGATATCTTCCATAAGTGTTTTATACGCTTTTGGATCACTATATAATGCAAAGGGATCTTTCCCCATTGCGAAAGCCAACCCGATCAAAGTCGGTCGCTTTAAGCGGTAACTCACTCGGCCTTTGTATTCCGGGTTCAGCAGATCCGTGTAATCCTTGGCATCAGGGGCAAACTTTCGGTTAACAATCAGTCCCGAAGTGCCGTAGACATGCGGTATGCCGTAGCTTTCATTATCCACCACCGTATTCTTCTTTACAGCCTCCAGCATTGAGGCGATGATTTGATCGGAATTCACCTGGCTGTAATCAATGGGCTGGTAAATTTTATATTTGGCCTGCACTGCCGAAATGCGATCCTGGCTGGGCTGAGCCAAGTCAAATCCGGCCCCGCGGGTGGCCCGCAGTTTGGCAATCATTTCTTCATTCGTTGAATAAGTGGGTTTAACCTCTATACCGGTTTCCTGCATAAATTTATCGATGAGCACTTTCGGGGCATAGCCTTCCCAGGTAATTAACTCCAACGTTTCGGCACTGACCGGCGCCGCGACGAGGGCCAGAAAGGCCCCCAATACCATGAGACACACCAGTGTTCGTTTCATCCTCTTTCCTCCTTGGGTAACGGTTTATCGGGACAACGTTTCAGACAGTTGGTTTTAAATCGAGAAGATTAGCATCATATGAGCCATCACCGTTCATTGTAGCCCGGCAGCACCAGGTGATCGACCCAGTTGCGCAGTTCCACCTCTCGAATAGCGGGGTCCAGGATATCGTCCCCGATCTTCAGTGTCTCCCGCAACGAAGCTGATTGGGGATCATTGTGCAGCGCCTCCAACTGGGCGGCGAATCCAGCCACGTCTTCTTCTTTGGCGAAAAACCCCTCCTGTGTCAGGGGTTTGGCCCGGGCGGCAATCAAGCGGCCCATCTCCCGAAGATTGAATTCGGGATGGTACTGGGTGGACCAGAAGGTGCCTTTGCCGTGTTTGACTTCCAGGGCCTGGACCCGGGTGTGGTCGCCGGTGGCCAGAAGGGTCGCCCCGGGAGGCAATCGGGTCACCTCGTCCAGGTGCATGATGAAGCCGTCAAACCGCTCCGGTTTGCCTTCCATCAAGGGCGAGCGCCGTCCGGCATCGGTAAGCCGGATGTCACGGGCAATGCACCATTCCCGGCCTTTGGGATGTTTGGCCACGGCGCCGCCGGCCGCCACGGCCGCCATCTGAATGCCCCAGCAGCTGCCATAGCTGGGAACCCCGGCCTCAAAAATCAGACGGGCCAGGGCGATCTGGCGGGTCACCCGCGGGTCGTCCTCGTGATAGATCGTCAGATCCGATCCTGTCCAGATAATGCCGGCGTAATCCGCCAACCCGGCACCACCCGGCAGGTCCTGATCCGGATCGGCCACAAACCACGTTTCCACCGCCGCCGACGGCAGGTAGCGCTGCAAAAAATCCTGAATGAAATCATGCGGGTGCCCCACCCCGGTGCGATCGAAATTCTCGCGGCTCTGGCGGGGGTACCCATTCAGAATGGCAATCGCCAGGCGCGGCTCCGCTTTCATATTTCATTCCTCATTGGCGACCTCGTTTCGACACAGCATCGCCAGGCGCTGAGGGAAATCGGTGATGATCCCATCGACCCCGAGCGCCATGAAACGACGCATATCCGCTTCCTCGTTGACGGTAAAAAGATTGATGGCATGCCCCTCCTGCTTGCGCTGGAGAATGTCTTCATCCCGAATCAGGGTATGCCTGGCATTGTAGGTATGAAAAGAAAGGTCGCCCCAGTCCAGCGGCCGATCGGTGTAATAGCCGACCAGGGCCTGGATCTCCAGTGCCGGTCGGCGTTCCCGGGCTTCGGTCAGCCAAACGTGGTTGAAGGACGAAATCAGGATCTGTTCCTCGCCTATCCCCACGCGGTCGAACATGGCCAGCACCTGCGGCACCACCGGGAAGTCAGCCATGGGCGCAGGCAGGAATTTGAGTTCCAGATTCAGTTTCCAGCCTGCATCGCGGGTGAACACCAGGGCTTCCTCCAGCGTCGGCACTTGCAAGCCCTTGCAAGTTTGCTGTTCCGGGTTGGATAGCACGCCAGCGGCAATCTGCCCGTGGGGGTCGGTCTCGACAAACCAGGTCCCCGCGTCCAGAGTGCGAATTTCCGCCAGGCTGAAAGTCGTAAAAGGGTCTTGGGCGCGATCGGGGAAACGCTGCTGCACATCCGTGGTGCGAACAAGGCGATCGTCATGAAACAGGATCAGCGCTTCATCCCGGGTGACGGCCAGATCCGTCTCCCATAGGTCGGCGCCGGCTTCCAGCCCCCGTCGGGCCGCCAGAAGCGTATTTTCCGGGGCCAGGGAACGCGCGCCGCGGTGCGCAATGTTCATTACCATGATGAATCCATCGTGAAAGACTGTATTTCGGGAAAAGGCGGGACAACTCTGACAAACTCTTAATAGCGGACTTGCCCCCCATTTTGCAAGCCATGAATAGGGCCAGTTTATCCAGGTCCCTCGCGGAAATGGATACTCTTGGGCCGGGTCAGGCAGTAGTAGCCGTAGCGGGACAGGCTCGATCCCCGCCCGCTGTCCTTCACGCCGGTCCAGGGAAGGCCCGGGTCGAGGTAATCACACCGGTTCTGGTAGATGGTCCCGGCGTGCAGCCGGGCGGCAAACCATTCGGCCCGTTCCCGGCTGCGGGTCCAAACGGACGCGGTCAGTCCATAGCGCGACGCATTCATCTGCGCCAGGGCGTCCATATCACCGTCCACCGCACGCACCGGCAGCAACGGCCCGAAGCTTTCCTCCTGCATCACTTCCGCATAGCCGTCCACATCGGCCAGCAGTGTCGGCAGATAGAAGTTGCCGGTGGCACCTTCCAGCCGCCGCCCGCCAACCATCAGCCGGGCCCCGCGGCGCAGGGCATCCCGGACCTGGCCGTCGAGAACGTCCAGCGCCGCCGGGTCCGTCAGTGGACCCAGTGTTGTGCGGCGATCCATGGGATCACCCGGTTGGAAATGAGACATCGCCTCAACGGCCTGTTCAAGAAAAGCGTCGTACACGCGCCGGTGCACGTAAACCCGTTCGACCGCGCAGCAGGACTGGCCGGCATTGTAGAGAGCCCCTTCCACCACATGGGGCACGGTAAACCCCAGGTCGGCGTCCTCGGCCACATAGGCCGGATCCTTGCCTCCCAATTCCAGACCCACGTCAATGAAGCGACCGGCCGCGGCCTGGTGAATATGGCGACCACCTGCCACGGACCCGGTAAACACCACATGATCGATCCGGGCATCCCGGATCAAATCAAGGGTCTGGTCGTGAGAGAGAACCAGATGGGTGACAAGTCCCGGCACATGGCTGAAGGCCGCTTGAAAGTGTTCGCCGCACAGCGGTGTTTTGGCACTGTGCTTCAGCAGCACACTGTTACCCGCCACCAGGGCCGGCACCACCACGTTGACGGCAATCAGCAGAGGATAGTTCCAGGCCGCGATGTTGAGCACCACCCCGAGGGGTTCCCGCTCGATACGCCGGTGCAGGTGATCCTTAAGCGGCAGAATCTCGGGAGCCAGGGTGTCTTCCGCAATGGACAGCATGTGCCCGGCCCGCTCGAACAAGCCGGCGATCTCGTTATGAGACGCGGTGATGGGTTTGCCCATTTGGCCCGTGATGGATTCGGCAATCGCCGCTTCATGGGTGCGGAAATAGTCCAGCGCGTTTCGAACCGTCTCGATACGCTCTGCCAAGGGAACCTTGCGCCAGTTCTCGGTTGCGGCTTTCGCCGCCTGAACCTTTGCCTCCACCTCCGCCGGGGTATCAAACGCCAACGTGCGATAGACGCTCTGATCGTAAGGATTGATGACGCTCAAAGTCATATGGAAGTCTCCTCGATGGCCTGTCTTGGCGGCGAAACCCGGATACGGTTATCGATTCGCTGTTCTTTCAGGTAATATGACACATCTTCATGCAGGTTCAAGACGGCGCCGTGAAAACGTCTTCCATCCCGCTGTTTTTCCGGTGTCGATTCGGCGGCCGTCTTGATTATTACCGCCTTGGCGTCTACAAAGAGGGTTCGGGCGACGATGTGCCATTAAAGCTGAACCGCGCTATCGACCGGATGCCCTCTTTAGGCGTAATATCGACAGCATCATTCGAGGACCTTGTGCACCGATGGCCGACCGATTCCTGATTTTTGTCTATGGGACACTGAAAAAGGGGTTTCCCAACCATGACCATTATATGCGGCAGGCCCGCCTGATCGGGACCTATCGCACCCGTGACCGCTACCGGCTCGTCCTGAATGGCGAACGTCATTCACCCTGCATGATGGCCGGTACCGGTTTTGGCCGACAGGTCATCGGTGAAGTCTACGCGGTCGACCAGGCGGGACTTGAGCAAATGGACCGGCTCGAGCGCATCGATCTTCCCGACGGTTACCGGCGCCATTGCATCACGGTCGACCGGGTTGCCGGCCCGACGCCGGATTCCCGTGACGTCTTTGTCTATTTGAAAGCACCCGATCTGGTCAACGATCTTCGGTCGGGCACGCTTGAAACTTATACGCCTGAAGCAGCGCGCTTGTACCGCAAGCGAACCGACAATGGTGCGATTGGAGAACATGATCATGACCGCGGAAACGACTGAACAGCCCCACCCCGCCGCCGCCGAACTGGCGTCCCTGCGCAAGGCCATCGACGCCATTGACCATGACATGGTCGCCCTCCTCAAGGAGCGCCAGGAACAGGTCGATCGCGTGGTGGCACTCAAACGGACGCATGGCCTGCCGGTGTATCACCCTGCACGGGAAGAAAACCTGATCTCGGAAAAGAGGCGCACCGCCCGAGCCGTCGGTCTGGACCCTGATTTTCTGGAGGATATCTTCCGCCGAATTCTGCGCCAGTCCCGCGTCGAGCAGACCGCGCAACTGGCCCGTCGCGGCGTCAAACCGGGCGCCCGCATCCTCCTTGTCGGGGGCGCCGGCGCCATGGGGCGCTACCTGGGCCGTTGGCTAACGGATGCCGGATACCGGATCCGGGTATTGGATCGGGAAGACTGGGATGCGGTCCAGACGCTGTGCGAGGACATCGAGCTGGCGCTGTTGAGCGTGCCCATCGCATCTGCTCCCGAGGTCATCCAGCGGCTGGCGCCCCACCTGCCGCCGGATTGCATTCTGGGGGACATCGCCAGCGTGAAAGCGGCCCCCATGGCCGCCATGCTCGATGCCCACCCCGGACCGGTGATCGGCCTTCACCCCCTTTTCGGCCCGGCCACCACCACCATGGACAAGCAGGTCGTCATCACGAGCCCGGGACGCCGGGCCCCGCAATGCCAGTGGCTGCTCGATCAGTTCACGGCCTGGGGCGCCATCGTGGTCCAGGCCGATCCGGCCGAACACGACAAAGCCATGGCGGTCATTCAGGCCCTGCGGCATTTTGCAACCTTCTCCTTCGGTAAATTCCTTTTTGAGCGTCAGATCGCCCTGGACCAGACCCTGGAATATTCGAGCCCCATCTACCGGCTCGAACTGGGCATGGTGGGACGCCTCTTCGCCCAGGACCCCACCCTTTATTCGGAAATCATCCTGGCCTCGCCGGAACGACGCCAGCTGATGCGGGATTATCTGGCGTCTCTGCAGGACAGCCTGGCGCTGATCGAAACGGGCGACAAAGCGGCCTTCGAGACGCACTTTCAAACAATCGCCGACTGGTTCGACCCCTTCAGCGACCAGGCGCTGCGGGAGACGACCTTCCTTATCGACAAGCTCATCGAGCGCTTCTGAGACGGCTGCGTTAAATGCCCAATATCGGCGTTGTGCAGCATTCTTCGTCCGTGCGGCGTACAAAAGTACGCCTCCCTCCTCAGAATTTGCACGCCTTGATCTTGAACATTTAACGCAGCCGTCTGCGAGTGCGCTGGAAACGAAGTTGATGTAATTCCCTTTGTCCCGCGCCAAGCATCGGCGTGGTAGACGGGAAAAAGCGGGCGGACTGTCTGAGCCCGCCAATAGGCGGGTGAGTTTCCGCGTACTCCGGCCGCCGCGGCGAAGCGCAGGATGAAGCGGGACACGGGCGTCTTCTTTTGGTTCTGTTTTCTTCCACGGGGAAGAAAATGAACAAATGGCAAAGAAAGCAGCGCACCGTACAAGGTAGAACCTTCTCGGGCTCTCCACCAAATATAGCGGTTATTTTACAATACGAATTTCAGAAAACCTCAAAAGGCCATGCCAACACTGAAGTGGAAGACGTATTCGTCTTCGTCGCGGTCATCATCCGCATCGGGATTGAAGGCCAGATCGCAGCGGACCGGTCCGATCGGCAGCTTGTACTGCAGACCGATCCCGATGCCCGGTCTGAAATCGCTGAAGAAATCGTGGAGGGTGTCGGAGACCGCATCCGAGCGGTTCTCCGGCGGCTCCCCGTCGCTTTCGCTGATGGAGCGATTGGGCGCCACGTTGCCGAGGTCGAAGAAAAGACTGCCCGACAAATCGCCGATCAGGCGTCGTCGCAATTCGATGTTGATGGTGTTGTAAGCCAGCCCCCCGACCGGATCGCCTGACAGATCTTTGGGGCCGAGCTCCGACTGGCGAAAACTGCGGACACTGTTCTCACCGCCGTTGAAAAAACGCTCACTGATGGGCACGGTGGTCTCGTCCGAGCCCGGATAGATAAAGCCGGTGGCATAGCGCAGGCCCAAAACCGTTTCCCGACCGAAGGAATAGAAATACCGCATACCGGCGGTCAGGCGCGTGAAGGTGATATCGCCCCCCAGGGCATTATCCGCATGTTCGATGCCGAAGCTGAACCGTTTGCCCCTGGCCGGGTAGAACGGGTCGTCGCGGTCGTCGTAGGTCCCCTGTAGTTTGATGCTGGCAAAATTGTAGCTGTCCGTATCGATGTCTTCCAAAGCCGCGGCGGGATCAACGTCGCTGATGTCCGTGTTGCGGAGGTTGTAGGCCGCCGTTGCGGAAACATGGTCGCTCAGCTGACGGGAAAAGGAGGGCGATACACCGATGTCTTCCCGGGTAAAGGAGGGCTCTTCCCGATAGCTGTAATACAGCGGCACATCAGCGGTGATCTCCGCATTTAAAAACCAGGGATCCACAACATTGGCTACGACCTGTCTTGATTTGACCGAAACAATGGATTCAATCCCCACGTTGCGTCCGCCCCCCCAGGGATTCTTTTCGCGCCAACCCAGCTTGAGCCGCGCCAACTCGTAGGATCCCCAGCCCGGTTCGATGTAAATTTCGCGGGAAGGCCCTTCGACTACCGAAACCACCAGGGTCCGTTCCGCCGGTCGCCCCTGATTCTCGAGGCGCAAGTCCACCTTGGAAAACAGGCCGGTACGGTAGAGAGACCGTGAACTGTCCCGTTCCCCCTTCAGAGTATACCGATCCCCGGGTTGTAATTTTATTCGGCGGCGGATGAAATCGGATTTAGTTTTGATGTTACCCCTTACCTGGATGTCGTTGATCGTAACACTCTCACCGCTGGTAATGGCGGCTTCGAGAAGAATGCCGTCCGGGGCCGGAAGCCGTTTTTCTTCAAGGCTCACCTGCATTTCGGCGTATCCGAGATTGCCGTAGATTTCCTCCAGACGGCTTTGGACCACCAGGCGCTGACCGCGATTGTAGGCATTTCCGACCATTTCCTGGCGCAGCGCACGGAGTTTTTCCGCCGCCGTCTCCGGGAGGTCACCCGTGAAGCGGAGATCGGTGAGCCGGTATAGGCGTCCCTCCGAAAGAGGTATCGTAATGCTGACGCGGGTGCGGTTTTCCGAAAATGAAAACTCAGGATCGTGAACTTTCACATCCAGATAGCCATGGGCCAGATAGTAATCGCGCACCCGGCTGACACCGGCGTCAAGTTCCGCCTGGACAAAGGGCTGTTCTTTCGATGGATCGAAGATCATCCTCGATGGGATGAAGAAGGCCGCCAGAGAATCGGTCGATGTGGCGGTTCGGCCAGTGAATTTAAGGTTCTCAACCAGCACGCGCGGACCCTCGGCAATCGTAAAAACGGCTTGCACGATATCCTCACGGTCGGTCCGCGTGTAGCTCACCGCAGCGAAGGCATACCCTTTGCCGCGGTAGGTTATTTCCATCTGGAAAACCGCATCCTCGAGGTCGGCTTCGCGCCCCTCGTTTTGAACGAAGGCGTCCAGTTCCGCGCTTGCCGATCGTCGCAGGGCGGCGGCGCTTATAGCGCGGTTGCCCTCGAACTGGAAGGCATAGCGCCGCCCCTGGTCACCCACGTCAGCCGACAGCGGAGAAAAGACTCCCATGCAAAGTGCCAGGACCAGGCCTGCCGCCCGCCGGTAAAGCAGTCGGCCACCCGCCTCAAGTCTACGCCCGCGGCGATCGTTATTTGAACCGGAAGACAAATTTCAACCCCGCGTTGTAAAAGTCGAAGATATCTTTTTCACCTGTAATGTAAATGCTGTCCCCGTCTCGAAAAACGTCCTCTCCGATACGGAACTGGGCTTCCAGGGTCTCCTCTCCCGAGCGGGTTACACGCCGGCCTTGGGTGACTTCGAAACGATCGAGGATGGACGTCCAGGATTCCGTCGAATCCCCGGCAAACCACTGGGACACCAGGTCCTGCCCAATATAGACCGCCAGATTCATGGGAACGCCGCCGGTCGCCATACGATTTTCGTCAGTCGGCGGCTGGCCAGTGAGCAACATGAGCATCAGCTCATTGCCGGGCAGGGGCGGCGATGAAGACAGGGTAATTCTCGGTTCCTCAACGGGTCCCTCGATCAGAGCCGTAATGTCATAGTCGAAAACCTTGCCTTCACCCAGCAGATCCATCTCGGGACGATTGGCCCGTGAAGGAAGAAACCGCACGACCCCGGACTGGATGGTCATGACACCGGCGGGAAGCCGCAGACGGGTCGGATCGACGTAGACGTCTCCCGTCAAGCGCGGCAGTTCCCCTGTGCCGCCCAGGTGGAGATCCGGACGCAAACTCCCCTTGATCACATTGTTGCGCAGTTCAAAGGGTGTCCGGCTGGTGATGTCCACGTCGAAGACCATGTCCTTCAAGGGCGGTTCCGGCAGTGAGAACAACAGTTCCGAGGGTGTCCCGGTGGACGGTTGTTTTTCCTTCAGGATGCTGAAGAAATCGACATTGCGCGACAGGCGGCCATTGGTCAGTCCGATCTCGCCCGTGAGGGTCATCTTCTCCAACGGCCCGGTCAGGCGCAAGTCCGTATCGGCCCGCACCCGGACGTCCACGGTACGGTAGAGCAGCAAATTGGTGCCGGTGAGATGGAAATCGGTGATCCATCCCTTCTCAACCGACCGCCGGAGATCACCCGACAGTTCAAAGGGAGCACCACCGATCTCTCCCCGACAGGATCGGACTGTCAACCGGGCGGCATCGGCCTGGAGGTCAGCCTGCAGGGATTTCAGCGGAGGGGCGTCGCCCTCCGGCCGCAGGCTGCCTTCCCGGAGCGCGAGGTTGGCCACCACCACGGGGGTCTTCAGCGGGCCGTTCACGTTCAGTGACCCGTTCAATCGTCCGGTAACCTTTTGAACACCGGGCAGCATCCCCGCCAGCCATCCCAGGTCGGGAATGTCGAAATCAGCAGAAGCCGCCAGGGTTCCCATCGGCAACTGCTTATCAAAAGCCGTCCAAAGTACCGGGGGGTTGTCGACCCGCCAGCGACCCCGGCCCTGCAATGACATCAGCGCGGAATCGATTCGCAGTTCTTCCAGATCCACCCCTTCTCGATGAAGGCGCATAGCCGCCCAAGCGTCAAACGGCCCCTGAGGCGAACCGTCAACGGCGGCATCCAGCAGCAAATCGTGAATCGCACACTCGAGGGTGCCGGAAGGCGATGCCAGTGTTCCTGCCAGGCCGAGTCGTGCCTGGAACGTCCCCCCGCTCACGGGTAACGCGGGCAGAACCCCTTGCAGGATACCCTCGTCCTCGATATCGAGAGCGGCCTGCAGTTGCAGCGGCCCAGGCAGCATTTGCCACCCGTTGTCATAGGCCACCGGCAGATGGCCGGTAGCGGTAAACTGTGTGTCGGCACCGTCGTCCCAGGCCCAGTGGAGGATCTCGATCCCGGTGCTGGCAAGCGCAAGGCCGAAGCGACCCTGCAGCGGTCGCGGGACATCCCGTACGACCAGGTTCGGCAGCTGGCCCTCAATCTCGATCCGGGGGGAAGCGGCCGTGCCGGTCAGGTGGATGCGCGCTTTCAGTCCTGAAAAGGACTGGATCGGACCGTCCACATCATCCAACCAATCCCCACTCTCGATCCCGTCCAGGTCGACGGTCATATTTGTCTGGCCCGGCCATCCCAGATCACCCGCAATCGTCGCCCGCCCGGCGGTTCCCTCCAGCACCAGGGGCGCGATCCGCCAGCGGTCGTCCGGCATCTGTGAGATCCTGACCGGTGCCGACATGCGCATGGCGGTGTCGTCACGTTGGAAGGACAATTCCTCTATATCGACCGTCAATAAAGACGCACCCCCGTTGTATCCCATCCGTCCGGCCAGCACCAGGTCACCCAGCGATGACTGCAATTCAATGCGTTCGACATCCAGGCGGTTTGGTGATGCCTGTACCCGCCCTCGTGCCATTTCAGCAGTCAACGATCCCAGGCTGGATTTTGATAGAGTGAAAGCGGCCTGGAAATCAGGCTGCCATAGCGTACCTTCGATCGTGGACTGGAGGCTGAGTTCCCCCGCGGTCGGCCATTCAGCCGGCAAAAACGGATTGGCGTAGGCACCGATATCCTGGATTAGCGCCACCCCTCGGGCTTTTTCCAACCGGCCGGATTCCAGGCCGAAGCGGCCGGTGAGGTTCAGACGATCGTTGCCGTTGCGCAGCGTAAAAGTCTCGACCGTCAGCCATGCCCCATCGGACTGACCGAACACGTCCAGATCGCCAAGGCCGACGCCGGCAAGGGTCAGATTCCTGCCTTTCAGTTCAATCGTTCCCTTCGGCGTCTGCATCGACCCGGCGAAAACCAGCGCACCCTGCAGTTGACCGGTCAGCGGCGGAAGGGGCAGCAGGGCGGCAAGATCCTCCAATTGCGGCACATCGAAGCTTGCTTCGGCATCCAGGCTGGCGGCTTCCGCTCTTTCCCGCAACGCTCCCAGATCAACCTGCAGGCGGTTCAGAAAAACCGTGCTGCTCCCGGATAGCAGCCGCCCGTCGTCGACCGTGAGAACGCCCTGCGCGACACGCCCCTGCAGCGCCAGGTGATGCGGCGGAACCGTCGCGCCAGCCGGGTGGTTACCTTCGCCGAAAAGCGTCAACAACGGCGGAATATTCTGCAGGGAAAAATCGAAGACCGCCGTCAGGCCAGCCAGTAGCTGATCAACCGCCCCCTCGAACAGTGCCGGTGTTGGCAACGATACATCACGGATCCGGCCGGTGTTGCCGGCACCCTGCCATTCGGCCTGCGACACGGTCAGTATCCCCTCTTCCGCATGAGCCTGAAACGTGCCGTTGTCCCAGGGAAGCTTCTGCCATTGTCCGGCACCGGCACGAATGTCCATCCTCCCGCGCAGCAATTCCGGATGGGCATAGGGCAGCCGGATGTCGGCCTCTATGGCCACATGTCCCGTCAAATCGAGCTCCGGGATGTCCAGGACATGCGCGATGAGGGCCAGATCCAAATCATCGCCGGCAACGTTCAGCCAGAGGGTTTCGTCGTCATGCCGGCCGTTCACAACCAGGCTGCCGTTTTGGCGTGGAATCTGGGCCTCGAAGATCAGGCTCCGGGGTAATTGTGACAGGTCCACCTGTCCTTTTTCGACAACGACGGTGCGATTCAGCGCGAGCTGATGCACAACCAGCCGACCGGATGGTTCCACATCAACCCGGACACGGGCGTCAACCTGCCCGTCACGCAACGGTGGTAGGTGCCAGCGCCAGTCCTTCACCTCGATTTCAAACACATTCGCATCTTTGCTGCTTACGGCAAGCGAGGACAGCATGATGCCGCCGAATCGGCTGCCGTAGCCGTCTCCCTTCAGGTCCAGCTGCCCATCATTGATTGAAACGCGGGGAAGAATTTCCGGCAAACCGCCGAATGCTTCCTGGGCATCACCCGGCAGAGCCTCAGACGACGGTCGCGAAAGATCGATAAAGACCGCGGGGCGATCGATCTCGATGACCACACCACCGATGAACGTGTCAATACCCTTCAGGAGATCGAATAGACGATAGCGGAAACGAATGGCGGCAATGGCGGCCTTCAGGGGGGTATCAGCGGGTTCGATGGTGCTGATCTGGAGGTCCGCCAGTTCGAGATCGGCAAGCAGCGATCCGCTGATGTCACCCACGGCAAGATGCAGGTCCAGATCAGATTGAAAAACTTCGATAGCGGCCGTTCGCAGGTAAGGGTAAAGGAGAACGCCGCGCAGCAGGTAACCGCCCAGCAACAGTCCGGTCACCGTCAGGATAAGAACGCCCACCCATCGGGCACGGCAGCGAAAATTCACGGCAACACTCTCTCAGCCGGCAGGCCTTCCAGCGTGTGAATCAAAATTGTGCGATGACACGGGTGGGCAGCCATCTCAACAGCGGTCCCAGGATGCACCACGGCCAGACCGGCACTGTGGAAGATTTTACTTTTTTTTCGATCATCCCGGCGATCATGGCGGCGCCCTTCTCGGCCGAAACCAGAAACGGCCGGCTTTTGAGCATATCGTTGAGGGGCGTGTCGATGTAGCCGGGGTTTAAAACCGTGACATGGATATTCTTGCGGTAGACTTCTGCCCGCAGGGACTCGAGATATAAGACCAAACCGGCCTTGGATGCGCAATAAGAAGCCATACGCGGCATTCCCCGGAAGGAAGTGAAGGAAGCGACGCCCACGACATGGCCGTTCCCCTGCTCGAGGAAATATGCCACGGCGGCGTCGATCGCAGCCATGGCCCCCAGGAGATTGGTCTCGATGGTAAGCCGGGCTTTGTCAAAACGGCCCTGCCCCACTTTTTCCCCCCGGCTGATGCCGGCATTGGCAAACAGGATGTCCAGACCCCCAAGATCTTCGGCACAGGCCGCGATCACCCCGGGGACCGTATCGTATGCCACCACATCCAGCGGGTGCACCACAACCGTGGCCGAAGGATGCCTGGTTTTCAGGTCTTCCCGGATTTCCTCCAGCGCATCCAAGCGGCGAGCGGTCAGGGCCAGCGCATATCCCCTGCCCGCCAGTTCATAAGCCAGCGCCCGCCCAATGCCGGACGAGGCACCCGTGATCAGAATCTTCTTTGACATGCGGTTTTCTCCTGTGAGCTGTCGTTTCGCAATGGTTGACGTGAGCTGGAATGATTGTCGCTTGAAACCTTCATCGCCAAAGCACTACCGCAATTCTCGAACCTGCAATGGATACCATGATCGTAAGCTGTCCGCAAATAATTGATAGCGACCTAAAAGCGATT
The DNA here is from genome assembly GCA_014237395.1 of Desulfobacteraceae bacterium. Taxonomy (GTDB): domain Bacteria; phylum Desulfobacterota; class Desulfobacteria; order Desulfobacterales; family UBA5852; genus JABZFP01. The sequence continues at coordinate 235,808 of JABZFP010000018.1, forward strand.
TCGTGAAACGTCCAAGATCAAGGCTTGCGGAGCCTGAGGAGTGAGGCGTACTTTTTTACGCCGCAGCGACGAAGGGTACGCGTAACACCGATATTGGGCGTTTCACGAAATCGCTTAAAACATGGTGTTGGGGAGATATAATGCAATCTGCGGAAATGCCACCAAAATAAGCAGACAGGCCAGCATGGCCAGCCAGAAAGGCCAGATGCCATGGAAGATTTTTTCCAGGGGAACATCCGGGGCCACGCCTTTCACCACAAACACGTTCACCCCTACGGGGGGGCTGATCAACCCCATTTCCAGCACGATCACGACAATGACCCCGAACCAGATGGGGCTGTAGCCCATGGCCATTACGACCGGAAACACCACCGGCAGGGTCAGCACCAGCATGGCGATACCCTCCAGGAAGGTCCCCAGCAGAATGTACATGGCCAGGATCATCAGAAGGATCCCCAGCGCGCCGACATCCAACCCCGTGAGAAAACCCAGCAGGTTTCCCGGTATCTCCGACAGTGCCATAAACGGAATAAACACGTGGGCCCCGATCAGAATCATGAACGTCAAGGCCGTGGTGCGCAGGGTGTGCAGAATGACCAACCGGAACCCCTCCCGGTTGAGCGACCGCCGGGCCAGCGCCACGATCAAGGTCAGAAAAGCGCCGATGCCGGAGGCCTCCACCGGCGTCATCACACCGCCGTATATGCCGCCGATCGATACCAGCACAATCAGGATGAACATGCTGGCCCTGCGCAGGGTGCGCCATCGTTCCCGGTAGGGGGCGCGCGGGCCGGCCGGGCCGGCATCCGGCTTCAGGTATGTCACGACGGATATGGCCAGCAGAAAGAGCGCGGTCAGCAGCAAGCCCGGAAAAATACCGGCGATAAAAAGCTTCCCGATGGACTGTTCGGTCAAAATGGCATAGATGACAAAACCGGAAGACGGCGGGATCAGGAATCCCAGCGTACCGCCGGCCGCGACACTGCCCGTGGCCAGGCTGTCGTCATAGCCGAACCGCCGCATTTCGGGCAGGGCCACGCGCCCCATGGTCACCGCCGATGCAAAAGAGGATCCGCTCAAGGCCGCAAACCCCGCGCAACCGATAATGGTGGCCGCGGCCAAACCGCCCCGACGATGCCCGGCCCAGGCATAGGCGGCGCTGTAGAGATCGCGGCTCATACCGGAAAGGCCGGCCAGGTTGCCCATCAGCACGAACAGGGGGATGACACTCAGCTGGATCAGGGAAGCGATTTCAAACGTTTCCGCGGACAGGGTGGCGCAGGCCGCCGGGAAACCGTTGATGGCGGCAATCCCGACAAAACCGGTGATCATCATGGCCATGGCGATGGGCACACGACATACCAGCAGCACAAAAAAACCGACCAATCCGGCGAAGCCGATCCATTCAGGCGTCATGAGCACGTTTATTCGGTGTGGTGACCAAGGTCGCCTGCGCGACCCCGGAAGATGAAAAAAAGTTCCGCCGTCAGAACGACGGCATAGAGCAGCATGCCGACCGCCAGTAGGATGTAGAAGGGGCCAAAGGGTATCCCCAGCGCCAAAGACGCCTCCCCGAAAGCAGCCGCACTGCCGCTTGACAGCCAGAGCTGCCAGGAGAGGATCAGCAACATGGCGATGGCCGCAATGCGGGCCCCGGCCTCGGAAAAAGCGGCCAGACGCGGGCCCATCCAGTGGCTGAAAAACTCGATCACGACCTGCCCGCCCGTGCGGGCGCTGTAGGCCACCGACAGCGCGATCATGGTCAGGAGCATCAATTTGCCCACATCATGGGCGCCGTACAACGGAGCGTTAAACAGATACCGTAAGGTCACATCCACAACGGTCAGCCCCATCAGCCCAAGAAGCATGGCACCGCCCCCCCACAGGGCCACGTTGCGGACGGCCCGGTCGATAAGATCCATCGAAAAGGCCTGCATCCCCGATGGCGAATTAGCGTTTGAAGGCCTGGTAGATATCTCTGGCATTGATGCCCTCTTTTTCCAGTTGATCCAGATGGGCGCTGATGGCCGTTTGGGCGGCTGCGTCGAACGCCTCCCGTTCCTGATCCGGGAGATCGATCACGGTGATGCCGTTATCAGTGCGGGCCTTGGCCAGTGCGTCGACGTCTTTCCGACTCCAGAGGATGCTGGCCTTGATGCTGAAGTCACGTCCCGTCAGACGATTCAGAGCCGCCTGCTGGTCGGCGGGCAGTGCCTCCCAGCTGGCCTTGTTCATGATCAGGCCGACAATGGATGTGGGGCTGGGCACGTTGGCCGTCACGAACTGGGCCGGTTCGGCCAGGTTCCACGGCTGGTAAAGCGCGCTGGGCTGGATCAGGACGGCATCCACGACGCCTGAATTCAGGGCGTTGTAGGACTCGGTAATCGGCATAGCCACCGGCACGGCGCCCCAGCTTTGAATCAACTGGGACTCCACCGGCGAGCTGATGCGCACCTTCATGCCTTGCAGGTCGGGTATGACCCGCACCGCATGGCTGCGGGTCATCAGAACCGTCGGCGACATGACCCAGATCCCCAGCACCTTGACCGCCTCGTACTCTTCCTTGAGGTAAGGATCGTAAGTGTCCCACAAGCGACGGGTGCCCTGTTCGGCGCTGAGGGTCACGCCCGGCTGGGTGGCAATCAACGAACGGGGAAATACCGCTGATGAATAGCTCTGAATGATGAAGGTGATATCGGCCACGCCGGTGACGGCCCGCTTGTACTGCTGAACCGGCCCTTTTCCCAGCGCGCCCGACGGGTAGATCTTGATGGTCAAAGCGCCCCCGGTGGCTTCGGACAGATCCTGGGCCAGGGGCAGAAAAACCTCCTGGTGCAGCGTGTGCACGGTGGGCATAAAATGGGCGAGCTTGAGTTCTGCAGCGGAAGCCGTCTTGGCCCCGGACATAAATGAAATCGCGCCCGCCATGAGTGCCAGCATCAATAAGCCGTGTGTTTTGATCCCGTTCTTCATCTTGACCCTTCTTTCATTATGGTTCAGAAATTACCGCGCCCTGATCGATCATCTCCGTCAAACCTTGCAGGTCCCCGTCCAGTCGTCGATCGAAAGTCAAAACCGGCGATTTCATTCGAATCATCTCCAGGAATCGTTTCCCCTCGATCGACAGCAGCGTCTCATCACGCAGCGCGGCGGCATTGGACAGGGCGATCATCTGGGTGGCCAGCACCTGCTGCACCAATGTTGTCACCTCGGCGGCATTGAGGGCGGCGTTGAGCCCCATGCTGACCTTGTCCTGGTTGTTTACCTCGGTGGGACGGGAAAGGACGGTATCCGGGGCCGAACGCTGAACGGCCCTTGCCGCCAGGGCGCTGCAGGTCAATTGGAGGGCCTTGAGACCGCATCCCTCGTAGCCCACAAGGGTTTCGGGAAGCCCCACATTGAGGCGGGAATCCACCAGCAGGGCATACTGGCGGTCGATGAGATCGGCCACCGAAGCTGCGGCCGTTTTCAGCAGATCCATGGCCAGGGCGATGTGGCCGCCATAGAAATTGCCCGCGAAAATCGTGTCGCCCTGATCCGGATCCACAATGGGGTTGTCGTTAACGCTGTTCAGTTCGCGTTGCAGCACCTGGCGCATCCAGGATGATGCATCCCGGGCGGCCCCGATGACGTGGGGTGAGCAGCGAATGGAGTATGGATCCTGAATAATTCGGTCCGCTTCTTTGTGGCTGTCGATCATACGGCTCCCATGCAAAGCCTTACGAATCGCTGCTGCGGAAGCAATCTGGCCCGGGTGGTGCTTTAAAGTGTGGGCAGTGGGATGAAACGCCTGGGAACGGCCGTATAGCACTTCGGCCGCCAGAGCACAGGCCTGTTCGCATGCCGCAAGGGTGCGATCGAAACGCGTGACCGTTATCGCCCCGATGGCCGTCATCACCGCCGTACCGTTCATAATGGCCAGGGACTCTTTCGGAACGAAATCATGCACCGGCAGCCCGGCGCTTTTGAGCGCCTCGGCAGCGGGAAGCACTTCACCGTCGTAATACGCTTCGCGTTCGCCGCACAGCACCGCGGCCAGGTAGGACAGGGGCGTGAGATCACCGGAGGCCCCCACCGACCCCAGGGAGGGGATGACCGGAATCAAATCGTGGTTGAGCAGACGGCACAGCGCTTCCAGCAGGGCCGGTCGAACTGCGGAATACCCCTTGGCCAGACTGACCAGGCGGGCAAATACAATGGCACGCCCTTCCTGCCGACCGAAGGGCTCTCCCACACCACAACCATGCTGGCGGATAATCTGGTAGGCGAACTCCTGCGAGTGCTCCGGCCCGACCGAACGGCCCGAACTGTAGCCCACACTGGTGGAGACACCGTAAATGCGTTTCCCGTCCGAGAGGGAGTCTTCCAGGATACGCCGACCCCGGCTCAGTTTGGCCAGCCAGTCCGGATCGGAAGAAATCCTGACCCGTTGGCCTTGCATCGCAACCGCAATCAATTGTTCGAGGGATACCTCGGCGTCATCAATGCTGATGTCAGAAAGAGACGAATGCTTCTTTTGGGTCGGCATGAATCGATCCAATCCGGTCAATTTTTCAGATAGGCTGTCACGCGGTTTGGCCCTTCGGGCCCAATCCCACGGGGCACGCCGCCAGACAGTCAAAACACCCCGCGATGGTTCCTACCCCTTGCACCAGGGACTGATGGAGACGCGCAAAATCGAAATCCTCGATCCGCTGGCGCCGCGATTCCAGATCCGGAAGTGCCATAAGGCTGTTGATGTAGTCTTGCAGCACCATGAAGCCTTGGGGATTGGCCCTGGGAATGCACAACCGTTTTTTAATGGTTCGGCGCCCCCGGATGATCGCACCGGTGGGGCAGGCTTTGACACATTCACCGGGGCACTGGTCGCAGGGACTGAAATCCAGCTTGGAATCCGGTTCGAGTTCCGCGTCGGTCAAAATGGTGTTGAAAAAAACCCGCGGGCCGAATTGCGGCGTCACGATATAGGTTGCCACACCAATGGTGCCAAGGCCGGCCTCGGCAGCCACATGCCGATGGGAAAGTTCTCCATAAAGCCCCATATTGTTCCATTTCGGATCCACCATCGTCCCGTTGGAGAGGGGCAGCGCCCGAAAGCCATGCTGTTCCACAAAATGGCCGATCTCCATGGCGCAATTGTTGAGGAGTTCATTGGTGCGCCAGGCGACCCAACGGGCGTTTTGCACCATGTCGCCGGTCCCCACCGCCACGGCGCCGGTAAGGAGACGTCTGCCAATCGAAATGGCGGTTTTGGCCTCCGGCCAAAGGCGCGTGGGGGTATACCGGGTCGGTGTTACCGCATCGAGGTGCCGCGTCGACACAAACCCGATGAGATCGGCGCCCTGCTGGCGGGCGTATTCACTGATGTCGCTTTTGAGGCGATGGTTGAGCATGTCACCGGCCTTCGAAGGTTTTCTTCAATTCTTCTTTGAGAATTTTGCCCGCCTTGTTGCGCGGAAAAGTCTCAACCGAAATTATTTTTCGAGGACGCTTGAACGTCGCGATTTTGCCATCCAGGAAGCGAAGCAGTTCATCTTCTCCCGGAACACCCCCATCTTCAAAACGAACAAAGGCGGCCGCCACCTCGCCACGTTTCGCATCCGGCATCCCCACCACGGCAGCTTCGGCCACCTGGGGATGCTGCTCAATGGCCCGTTCCACCTCGGCGGCGTAAATATTTTCGCCCGCACAGATAATCAAGTCGTTTTTGCGTCCCACGAGATAGAGAAAGCCGTCGGCATCACGCCGCCCCAGATCACCTGTATGAAACCAACCGCCATGCATGGCGGCCGCTGTCGCCTCCGGTTTGCGCCAGTATCCCTGAAAAACCGTCGGGCCCTTTACGACGAGTTCACCGGTCGCACCCGGGGCCGCCTCCCGGCCGTCATCGGTCAAAATGGTCAGTCGGGTGTGAAAGACCTCTTTTCCGATGGATCCGGCCTTGCGCTCGGCATCCGCGAGATCCAGCGCCGTGATGCGAAGGGTTTCAGTCATGCCGTACCCTTGGGCAAATTGGACCTTTTTCTCCTGCTGGTAGCGACGGATCAGCGGCACCGGCATGGGCGCCCCGCCCGCCATAAAAAAGTGGACCGCATTGAAATCGGCCGACGGCCAGCGCGCTGCCTTGGTCATCATTTCGTACATGACCGGCACGGCAAACATGAAGGAAATCTTCTCCTGCATGATGCAGGTGATGATATCCGATGGGTTGTCGAAGCTTTTGAGAACCAGGGCGCCGCCGGCATAGACCACCGGTGTGACCGAAGCAGCCAGGGCGCCGATATGGAAAAGGGGGGCCACCACCAGCGATTTGCAGGTGTCATCCAGATGATAGCTGTGCAGGGAATGAATCGCGCCGAAAAGAAAATTGCCATGGGACAGCACGGCCCCTTTGGGAACGCCCGTCGTGCCCGATGTGTACATGATTAACAGGGGGGTATCCAGGTCCCACGCCTCATCGCTGGCAGGCACCGTCGAGGGGCGATCCATGGTGACGTCCTGCAACCTGCTGTCATCGCAAGATGCCGCTGTGCCGTGGATCAGATAGTGAACGTCGGCCCCCAGAAGCGTTTTCAGATGCGCCACTTTGGCGAGGGTATCCGACGAATAAACCAGCAGGCGGGGGGCGCAGTCCTCGACGATATGCGCCAGTTCAGGCAGGGCCAGGCTGGTATTCAACGGGACAATGACCGCCCCCAATTTGGCACAGGCAAAGAATATTTCCAGAAAGGCGCTGGAATTGGCCATCAACATGGCGACCCGCGTCTCTTTCCCCACACCGAGTTCCGCCAGGGCATGCGCCGTCCGGTTGACGCGCGCGTCAAACTGCTGATTGTCCCATTCCTGGCCGTCTTCCTTTAAGAATGGCCGTTCCGGATACAGCAGGGCCCGCTTGCCCACCCAATTCCCGACATTCATCGCGTCGCTCCATGCCAATCGGTTGATCCGTCCACGCTTCTCATGAGTAAAGAGGCAAACGTGCCGCCGGATGAAAAGCCATTCAGCAGGGCGCAGGCCACCGGCATATCGATCGCGTGCGCCTTGACAAAATTCAACGGCTGTAGCGGCGTGGTCAATCCCAAGGTCGGGGGAAGGATACGTTCTTGGATGGACAGGGCCGCGGCTGCCGCCCGGATGCCGCCGGATGAAAAGCTTTCCCCCACGGCCCCCTTGATGGAGGATATCCTGGGCTTTGTTTCTTGCCCGGCGAACAAGCGCGATAGCGCGGTCGCTTCCAACCGGTCCAGATTTCTCCCCCCGTTGGCGGAAGCCGACACATAGTCCACCTGGTCCGGCAGAATGCCTGCTGCCCCGAGCGCACGCTGGATCGCCAGTGCGGGTCCTTGCGGATCCTCGGGCCAGTCGGTGGGCGGCGCCGGAGAAGAGCTGAGCCCCCAGCCCCCGATTTCGCAATACGGTGTGGCGCCGCGTTCCAGGGCATGCGCCATTGACTCCAGACAAAGCACCCCGGCGCCCTCCCCGACCACCGGACCATTACGTTGGATATCAAACGGGCGTGCGCCCTCTTCGCTTCCGTCCACGGGCGACAGTGCTTTAAAATGCGTCAGGATTTCGAAGAAAAAAGCTGAAAAAATATCCGCACCGCCCGCCAACAGGACATCCGCCCGGCCGTTCTGGATTTCGGCGGCGGCGTAGGCGATCGCGGTTTCAGCCGAAGCCTCATGGTGATTGACGGTGGAATTGATGCCGCGGAAGCCCAATTCGATAGAGGCATGTCCGGCGGGCGCATTCATGACGGTATTGGGCACCAGAATCGGGCTGACGAGATTGGGCCCCTCGGTGAACAGCGTTCCCATGAACTGAGCGGCGACATCGGTGCTCCCGTAGGCCACCCCCAGAATAATACCAATCCGGTCCCGATTGGCCGCCGTGATGGCGAGCCCGGCATCGTCCAGCGCCATGCGGGCGGAAGCCGTGGCCATGAGGGAGAGGCGGTCCATGCGGCGCCGGTTTTTAATCGAAATAAAGTCTTTCGGATTGAAATCGCTTACGCTCGCCCCCAGCCGCGACGGAAACCGGGCGGTATCAAAAGCGGTGATGGGGCCAATACCGGAGCGGCCCGCGAAAAGGTTGGCGGCAAAGTCCTCTTTTCCGGTGCCGAGGGGCGTTACCATGCCGAGACCTGAAACCACCACGCGATTCGTCATGGGACAATCCCCTCCGCCGTATAGCGGCCCAGGACCAGGGACGTATTATTGCCGCCGAAGGCAAAGGAATTGGATAAAACGACATTGAGTGTGACAGCACGCGCACCTTCGGTCACGAAATCAAGATCGCATTCGGGATCCGGCACGTCCCGGTGAATTGTCGGCGGAATAAATCCCCGGGCGATGGCCAGCACCGACGCCACCGCTTCGATGGCCCCGGCCGCCCCGAGGGTGTGGCCGATCATGGACTTCGTGGAACTCACCGGGATGTGATAGGCTCTGTCGCCAAAAACGCGCTTGATCCCGATGGTTTCCATGCGGTCATTGGCGGGGGTGGCCGTGCCGTGGGCATTGATGTAGTCGACGGAAGACGCGGCGACACCGGCATCCGCCAGGGCCATTTGCATGCAGCGCACGGCTCCGGAAGCCTCCGGGTCGGGTGCGGTCATGTGGTTGGCGTCGCAGCTCACACCATATCCCAAAACCTCACCATATATAGTGGCGCCCCTTTCCAGGGCATGCGGCAGGGACTCCAGAATCAGCATGCCGGCCCCTTCACCCAGGGACATGCCCTGGCGGTTTCGATCGAAGGGCTTGCAGTATTCCGGATCCACGGCTTTCAGGGAATTGAAAGCCGCATAGGTTGTGCGGGCCAAGGGTTCGGTCCCACCCGCAATCATGGCCGTAGCCACCCCGTCCCGGATCAGGTCGCGGGCGTAGCCGATGGCCGTGGCACCGGATGAACACGCGGTCATAAATGTTGTTTTGGGCCCCCAGAGCTGCAGCTTCGATACCATGTGATCGGCCGACGAGGCACCGCAGAACGCTGAGAAGTCTGAAAAGCGAACCGTGTCGGCGTGCCCGCTAAGATAGCGCTGGTAGGCCGCCTCGCCTTCCAGCATGCCTCCGGCTCCCCCGCCGATGGCCACGCCGGTATCCTCCCGCAGACCGTCCGGCAGCGGAAGCAGACCGGCATCCTGCAGCGCCTCCAGAGTTGCCACCATCGCCATGGCATCCGCCCGGGACATGCGTTTGCCATAATATACCGGGGGTATCCGTTCCTGCGGCGCAAACGCCCGGACTTCGCCACCGGTCCGCGTACGAAACCCGGCCGTATCGAAAACCTTGAGGGGACCGATACCGCACCGGCCCTGTTTCAGGGCGGCCGCAAATGCGTCCGCATTGGGCGCAATGGCGTTGATCGTTCCCATCCCCGTAATGACCACCCGCACGTTTTGCATCGATCTCAGAAACCTTCGAAGGGCTGTTTTCGATTCTTGGACAAAAAACCCACAACCATCGATAAAACACTTAAACGCTATAACAAAATCGTGATGCACACGAATGTCCGCATGGAACTAACAATTGGGCCTGTCGGTGTCAAGGCGATAACCGGTCTCTGCAAAACCTTCTACCCCCGGCGGCCATGCCGTCCTGATCATTATGGTTGCGCCAGGTTATCATTGACAGTTTTCTTAAATAAGAAGATGCTGGTGACCATGTCGTCAGAAGCCATATTCGGCGTTGCAGCCTATATCAAAAATCAATCCACGACCTGATCTTTGATGTTTCTCAAAACAGCTTGAACGCTCATCCACACAATGCGAATATGAATGTGATCTATGCTTAACCTCGATATCGACACCCTCGTCCCCCAGCGGCGGCCCATGCGGCTGATCGATGAGATAATTGCCATTACGGGCCAGACGGCCACGACCGTCGCCACGGTGGCGCCATCCTGGCCGACCGTTGCCAACGGTGCGGCCCAGGTCGTGGTATTGATCGAACTCGTGGCCCAGACCGCGGCCGCCATCGGCGGCTATAACGCCATGATGGATCCAACGGACGGCCACGCCAAAAAAGGCATGTTGGTGGGCATCAAGCAGGCCACCTTTGCGATCGATACGATTCCCCTCGATACCCAAATTACCACATGGGCCGAAACGCGCGTTTTGCTGGAAAATTTCAAAGAAATCACGGGCGTCGTCAAAATCGGAGACCGCATTATCGGTGAAATGACCCTGCAGGGCGTCCAGTCCGAGTGAACCGCAACACCTACCAGCCCCATGACCGTCACAGGCGTGCGAAAATAATGACACCCCGGCGTCAACTATTCTGACAATGCCCCCCGCTGGATGCAACATCGAAAATAGCCATATCATTATAAGTCATTGTTTTAATATATTATTTTCAGATTAAACAAAATATGGCACATAATTTGCTGATACTTTTCTCAGAACATCTTTTCTCCCTCCTCTTAGGGGCAAGGCATAGGGCCTTGCCCCTTTTTTTGGTTCAAAACCACGCAGGTCTTGCGCTGGACAAGACGCGGTTGAATCTATCGTTAATTTTTGATGGTTGATTTGTGGAAGGGGTGTGCGATGATGGCCTTTTAAGATTACAGTGGCCATTTATTCCGATGTCCGTAAAGAAGCGCTCGACCATGTTTATGAAAGCATCGCCGGCCGAATCTGCCGGTGCGCTCCCTTCGATTGTCAGAAAGTACATCCAGACCACATGACCACTCAAATTCTGTTTCTGATTATCGCCGGATTGATCGTCACAGCAGGCCTTATCGGACTTGTTTTACCGGCCTTCCCTGGTGCCATCCTGATTTTTTTGGGATTTCTGCTGGCGGCCTGGGCCGAGGGTTTTACCCATATCGGCTTCGGCACGCTATCCGCATTGGGTGTCATGGCCCTGCTGATCTATGCGGTGGACTTCATCGCCGGGGCCTTGGGCGCCAAACGCTTCGGCGCTTCCACGCGGGCCATCGTGGGCGCGTCGATCGGTGCGATTGTGGGCCTTTTTTTCGGCATTCCGGGCGTGCTTCTGGGGCCGTTTATCGGGGCGGTATTGGGGGAGTTGTCCGTCCAGCGGAATCTGATCGCGGCCGGCAAAGCCGGTATCGGTACAACGATCGGGCTGGCACTGGGGGTCGCCGCCAAACTGGCGGTCGCCCTGTCAATGATCGGGCTTTACCTGGTAATTCGGTTCATGTAGGCGCGCTTCCCGGCGCCGGCGTTGGCGAAACGCCACAAGGACCACCGGACATCACATCCATTCCATTCAGCAAGGCGCGGCATTTTACCGCGCCTTGCTATTTAGTGCCCATCCAGACATCAGCAAATTGGTATTTAAGGCACGGGCACTATCTATTCCACGGACAATCGCGACATCCTTTTTCGATCAGGATGTCGTTACGCATTTTTTTGCACGTCGACCGCTCTGCCAGGCGGCATAGCGATAACAATGATGCTTCTGTTCTTCTGTTCTCGAAGGACTGTCGCAATAGTTTAGATGTGCCTTCAACTTATCATGCTCCATGGAACAACATGCTTTGGCGTGTTTTTTATCCGTCTCCATATTAATCCCTCCTCTATGGTCAGTATCACCTTGCGGCTCGGCAACCGGGCGGTTGCTTCTCACCTGTTGATGGCCGGCCGGCATTGCACATGAAATAACAACACTTATAATGTGTTGACACGGGACGGGTGTTGTCAAGATCGTGCTGGCGGAGTGGCGCATTTCTGCATTGTTGAAACAGGGCGGCATTCCCGTGACATAGCAAGCATCATTTTTTATTGCGACCGCCCAAAGACAGCCCGCAAACCCGGACGATCCGGCACCGATATCGCGAGGCACTGATGGCCATCACCAAAATCATATCCTCGGGTACACTGGGCGCGGAATCCGCCGCCCTGGATGTCGCCATCCGGTTTAACATTGCCTATGGCGGCTATACGAATCAGGGTTCGCTGATAGCCGGAGACCGTCCTCCCGGCCGCTATACCCTGGACGAAAAGCCCTTCGTCAACCCGGCGCTGCTCTTGAAAGCCAATCGGGATCGGGCCGACGGTGTCTTGGTTTTTTCCAATGGCCCCATGCCCCATCGGCTAACGCCGATTCTGCCCGATAGAGACACACAAGCGCCCCCCTGTCTGCATATTGATTTCACCGTAGTTAAACCCCATCCGGCCGCTTTCCGGATCGGTACATGGGTTTCGACAAATGCCCTCACCAGCCTGTTTATCACCGGCCCCGACATTCAAGAGGACAGAGGCATCTACCAGCAAGTGCACGATGCCTTGATAAGTTTCTTCATGCTGGACCAAGAATCACCGATGCCGCATGCGGGGCATACCATTCATTAAAGGTGGCGGCAGAATCGCGGCGCTGCAGGAACCCGCCGTCTTTTCATGCAACACGCACTGCACGTTAACCGCATTTCCCGGGGAAACGCCCAACCGGCACGGCATGTCAGGAGTGGTCTTTCCCGTCGACCGAATGGCATTAAGATGACAACGAAACACCTCATAGCCATGGCCTGGATGATGGGCATGTTTTTCTCGCCGGAGGCCCTTTTCCTGCACGGAAAAATGGCAGGACTGAGCGGATATGGATTCGTCTTGCCGCTCGGGGTGGGCCTTGTCCTGCATTGGATGAACGGGACCGGCGGCGGGCAGGGCGGCTTTGCCATAACGGCACCGGACGCTGAAATTCGACTATTGAAGGAGACCTGGGGCCCCCTGGCGGCAGCCTTTCTGCTGCTTATGGCACGACCGGTCGCTGCCGTATGCCTTGCCACCGCGGTGCTGGTAACATCCGGCTTTGTTTTCAATGAGGTCTTTTTCTACTGGTTTCCGAATTTCGGTTTTGCCGCGCTGGTGCTCGGCGGTTTGCTGATTGTGAATTTTATCGGACCGCAAGTCGCCGCCGCCCTCCAACTGATGCTCACATCGATAGCGATTATCGGCATAACGGGGATATCCATTGTCGGAATCCTTGCCTGGAGCCAGGCACCGCATGCGCCCCAACAAGCAGTGTTTGTCGCCAACGGTCAAAGCGTCGGCCTGGCCCTCATGGCCTTCGTGGGGTATGACATGCTCCGATATACGCGGCACGGCCTCGAGCAAGCCCAATTGACGATGGTGATGAAAACCGCGTTCATCATCGGCGGGATTGTTTTTATCCTCTGGAACAGCGCCTCCCTCTTATGGGTAACCCCCTCACGTCTGGCCGCCACCACCATCCCCCACATCCTGGCCGCCAAGGCAATGATGGGACCGGCCGGCCGTATCGTTATCGGCGTTGTGGTCATTGCCGGTGCGGGAGCGGCCGTCAATTACCTCTATCAGACCGTTTCCCGCATGATGGCACGCATGGCACACCATGGCCTGCTGCCGGCCATCTTCGCTCGATCCGCCGCCCGCCCGCTACTGGCCATAACCGGTCTAACCGCCGCCACCGGTCTGCTCATGGCGGCGGGGTTTGCCGGATCCGATCTGCTGGATGTCAGCCTTCGCGCCGGCCTGATGTTGTGGCTTGTATTTTACGCCCTGCGCCAGATAGCCCAAAGCCTCCGTGCAAAGCCGGACAGCGTCGGCCGTTATCCCCTTCACGCTGCGCGAAACAAGGCCCTGCGCATCATTGTTATAGCAGCCATGATCACTGGGGCCGCCATGCTTGTCGTCACCGACGATGCACCTGTCATCCTCCTTAAAACCATGTCAACGATCCTTGCCCTGGCCACTTTTTTGGCCATGGTCGGCCTGCGATTTGCAAAAAGCTTTATTGTCAAACCCAACATGATGCCTGCCAAGATAAAGAAAGGAGAGACACCATGAATAAACACCAGCGAATTCCGATCGTCTTGCTGTTTGCATTGGCACTCGTGATGACGAGCATGGGAACGCCCCAAGCCGGCAGCGATGTGCCGTTGATGACGATCGATGAACTCAACGCCATGCTGGACGATCCCGACCTCCTCGTCCTGGATGTCCGGCGCGGCAAAGACTGGACGTCTTCCGAATTCAAGATCAAAGGGGCCACCTATGCCAAGCCCGACGCCTATGATACGTGGTCGAATACCTACCCCAAAGACAAAAAGATCGTGCTCTACTGCGCCTGACCGAGCGAATACACCAGTGCCGGTCTGGCACGGAAGATGATGGATAACGGCTATGGGAATGTGTATGCCCTGAAGGGTGGCTGGCGGGAATGGTTCCGCGCGAAATATCCCGTCGATGAAAAATAGACCTGCCACGTGCGTCACCTGCCCCGGAAAGGGCGGTGACGCACTCTTTCAGGAGCGACCGTGAAAGGTCAATCTGACCAGCATGATCATTGCGCACCGGAACGAAAGCACGCTACTTTTCGGTTTGGTTTTGCGCGTCTGCAGGAAAAAGGGCTCGCCTGTTTCAGGACGGGTCGCACCCATTTGGTGGTGACATTTCGGGGAACCGGAATGATCGACGTCTTCGACCGCCGGGACTGGCGGCATATCGCTTTCCTCGATTTCGACCTTCAGCGTGAAATTCACCTCGACTCGGCCTTCGGCTCCCCTTTGATCGGGCTTCCTTTTTCGGCTGACCTGGGGCGGACGATGGGGATCTCCCTGCATCGTTTTGACGATTTACGGCAACACCACCATTATGGATTTTTCGTTCGCCCGGATTACCGCAATAAAGGCCGGAAGGGGGTATGGAACCTTGATGAACTGATGATGGCCATCGCACTGGCATACGCCGAGGCTCATTATCTCCAATGGTTCCACATCAAGCCGACCGGGGATACCACCGCTTATTATCGCCGAAAATATGGCGCCACCCGCCTGCCGACCACCGCTGCCGATAAAATCTCAAGCATCCAACTGGGACCGGGCCGCAAACCGTTGCCCCACGTCCACCTCATCCGAAACGCGGGCGGCCTCCCCTGCATAGACGTCCAGACGGCATCGGATGATTCCTGGCCATCTGACTTTACGCTTCCTCAAAAAACAGTGGAAGAAAAAGCAAGGTGTTTTTAATGATGGGGATTGGGTGTCGGCTTGGTTATGGCGTGCGGTTCCTATCCCGCAGAACGGCACCTCAGGCAGCCACCTGAAGAAGAAAGCATAGGGATGTTTTAAGGTGTTGGTTAATAATCTCTTTGTCCCGCGCCGAGCATCGACGATGGGGACGGAAAATAGCGTGCGGACTGTTTGCGTCCGCTAAAAAGCGGGCGAGTTTCCGCGCGCTCCGTCCCTGTCGGCGACGCGCAGGATAAAGCGGGACACGGGCGTCTTCTTTTGATTCGGTTTTCTTCCACGGGGAAGAAGATGAACAATCAGCCAAGGAGGAAGCGCTCCTGAAATGGAACACCGACACTGAAACCTTGGCACAGCAGCGGGCTAAAGTCTGAACACCACGGGCTTACCATCGGCATTGATGTCGATGCCCACCGTATCACCGGTCTTGAACCCCACCCGCCGGAACTGCGCGACCATCGCCTCATGCTGGTCCGCCGGCCAGTACACACTCCAAAGCGGATTGCGGACCGTATCGATACCGTAGGCATCATGGCTGCCCAAGCCGATTCTGAATTTATCCTTGGCGATAAGGGTGTCGGCCTCGGATAGAAAGATGTCGATCTGGTAGAGGTTGTTGTGCAGCGCCTTGGACAGTTCGGCCTGTTGTTCCGGGAAATCGTCCAAGTAGTGACTGGCAATCTGGTAGAGATCTCCCGTATCCTGAATCGAAAGGCCCAGCACCGCGTAGCGTTGATGGCGCAGGGCAAAGGATTCGCAATCCGCCTCGTAGGTTTTGATGGCATCGATAATCGGCGCCACATCCCCCGTTCCCGGTTGGGTACAGCGATCCAGCATCTCCTCGCATCGACTGATGATGTTGATATAAAAGGATTTGTTGTCCATCACATAAACCGGGCGTTCCCGGTAATTGCGCCGTTTGCGAATTCGCCGGATGCCGGTCAGCGTTATGGAACGCCGGCTTTCGACTTCCTCCAAGGTATCGATATTGGAAATATCCTTGGCCTGGACAACATGAATTTCACCATCGCCGGAGATGATGTATTCGATCTCACATCGAAACTTCAGGCATTCCTGAATTTTTTTTGAAAGCTGCACCAGTCGGCGGTCGTGGGGGGTTCGGGTGATGTAGGGCTCGCTCTGGATACGGTGCACCCTGTCCCGGCAGTAGCCAAACTCCCAGTGCCCGAAAATCTGCTTGGCCATCACGCTGGTGCCGTCGACAAACGGCATCACCACTACCCCCATCTCGTTCATGTCCAGTTCCGGGGCACGCCCGAATTTCTGCTGGCGCAGAATGGTCAGGCGCTTGGTCGTCTCGGCCAGCTTGATCATCTTGTTGCGGGCATAGCGAATGCCGCTCACATCGGCATAGGTCTCCAGCGAATCGAACGTGCCGCCCTTGAAACAGCGCTCCTGGGGATGGGCGCTGCGGGCGATCACCTTGAAACTCTCGCGATGTTTCGCCAGAAAGGCTTCGAGTGCTGCCGTGTCGTCGTTTTCAAAATGATCGGCCGGTACATAGATAAAATCCGGGACGGCGAAACCGGCTTCTTTGAGCTTTTTGAGCAATTTGGCTTTTTCGGGAACAACGGTGGCCATTCGGGCCCTCCTGAGGGGGTGCAGGGTGTTATTTAGTGACCATCCATAAATGACCAATTTGCCCGATGTCGGCGTTGCGCGAAAAATAGAATCCTCGGAATATCAGCCATATGCCTGCGGTTAAATTTTTCGCGCGCCTTGATCTCAACCCAATTTGCCGATTTCTGGATGGACACTATTTTTGGTTGACTTGCGCGCTGAAACTCTCTAATCATCAAAAACCGACCGATCATTCGGTCGATTATTTTTAGCGCTGGTACCATATGTCCAAACGAAATGCAATCCTTGCGGCCGCCACCCGGCTTTTTTCACGAAAGGGCTTCAAGGGCACGTCCATGGCGGAACTGTCCAAAGCCACCGGTGCCGCCGGCGGTACCATCTTTCACCATTTCAAGAACAAGGAAGATCTCTTTCTCAATATTCTGGAAAATACCAAGGCAACCATCCTTAGCGAGTTTGCGCATTACCAAAAAGTTCGTGAATGCCGCAACGGCCTGGAAATGGTGGAGGGCGCGGTCGCCTTCTATCTTAATTTAACGGGCACGCTGGAAGACCCGTTTCTGCTCCTCCACCGCCATTTCCCCTACGAGATGGCGGAAACCAACCCGGTCTGCCGCGCTTGCCTGGAATCCATCTACAACTGTCTTCTGGATATTTTTGAAGAAGGTCTGCGGGTCGGTCAGCAGGACGGTTCGGTCCAAACACTTTCTGCCCGTAACACCGCCATGGTCATGTTTGCCATGGTGGACGGCATTGTCCGACTGAACACGTACCGCATTTACAATGCCGGCGCCTTATACGTCAGCCTGATGGACGCCTGCCGCCGCTTGCTGACCGATAACGGGCAGGCCGCCCGATGACACAGCGTATACCAGCCCTGTTTGCGATGGCAAACCCTTCCACTCTATTCCCCTTTCTGGAATGGCTGCCAGGCTACGATACCCGGCATCTCAAAAGCGATCTGTTAGCGGGCCTGACCGTGGCGCTGGTGCTGATCCCCCAATCCATGGCCTACGCCCAACTGGCCGGGCTGCCGTCCTATTACGGCCTCTATGCCGCCTTCCTGCCACCGGCCATTGCCGCCCTGTTTGGCTCGAGCCGGCAACTGGCCACCGGGCCGGTGGCCGTGGTGTCGCTCATGACGGCGGTGGCGCTGGAACCGCTGGCCGTATCCGGGAGCCAGGCCTATATCGCCTATGCCGTGCTACTGGCCCTGATGGTGGGCAGCTTTCAATTTGTCATCGGTCTCCTGCGGCTGGGTCTCGTGGTCAATTTCCTGTCCCACCCGGTAATCAACGGTTTCACCAACGCCGCCGCGATCATTATTGCGACGGGGCAGTTGCCCAAACTTTTCGGTATCACCGTGGACAATGCCGACCGTCACTACCAGACCCTTCACCAGATCATATCGGAAATCATCCACTATACCCACTGGCCGACCCTGCTGATGGGCGTCTTGGCCTTCCTGATCATGGCGACCCTCAAAAAGATTTCCCTAAAAATCCCCAATGTCCTGGTGGCCGTGGCCCTGACGACGCTTTTGTCCTGGGCCATCGGATTCGATCAGACCACGGTGGTTCCCATCGAGGCGCTGGAAGATGCCCACACCCGCACGCTGGTGCTTCAATATAATGCCGCCCTTGCCGAGATCCACCAAATGGCGGACGATCGCACGGCGCTCAATGCCGTTCTCGAAAAAGCCCGTAAGGACGGCGCCGCGCTCCAGATGATCAACACCCGCCGCGACCTCGATATCCTTGATAACAACAGCACACTTAAAAAGCGCCAGGCGGGCAATTACCGCCAGGCACTGAATCAAGTCCTGATGGATGGCGGGCAGGACGCCATCGGCCAGATCCGATTTTTTCCAAAAGGCGCCTGTCCGGACGATCTATCCCCTTTCGGGAGCACCTGGCGTCTCCAGGTGGGTCAATCGCCCCTGGATCCTGCGGCCCTCCCGCTAAGTTGCGGCGGCAAGGTGGTGGGCGCTATACCCCGGGGGCTGCCTGGCTTTTCTCTGCCGGATATTGATGGCCACACGATGGTGGCGCTGCTCCCATCCGCCGTTATCATCGCCCTGCTCGGCTTCATGGAAGCCATATCGATTGCCAAGGCCATGGCCGCCAAGACCGGCCAGCGCATCGACCCGAACCAGGAATTGCTCGGCCAGGGCCTGGCCAACATGGTGGGCGCCATCGGGCAAAGCTACCCTGTGGCCGGTTCTTTTTCCAGATCGGCCGTCAACCTGCAGGCCGGCGCCTTCTCCGGCATGTCCTGCCTATTCGCCAGCCTGGCTGTGGTGGCAACCCTCTTTTTCTTGACCCCCCTGCTCTATCATCTTCCCCAGTCGGTGCTGGCTGCGATTATCATGATGGCGGTGGCGGGCCTGATCAACCTCCGGGGGTTCATCCATGCCTGGCGGGCCCAGTGGTTTGACGGCGCTATTTCCATTGTCACGTTCGTGTGCACCCTGGCATTTGCACCCCATCTGGACCGGGGCATCCTGGTCGGCGTGGGGCTCTCTCTGGGTGTCTTTCTCTACCGCAGCATGCGGCCAAAAGTGGTGGACCTCTCGCTCGGCTTGGATATGGCCCTGCATGATGCTGTTTCCCATGGTTTGAAGGAGTGCCGCTATATCGATGCCGTCCGTTTCGACGGGCCGCTGTTTTTCGCCAATGCCAGCTACCTCGAAGATCAAATTCGACACCGGCGCCGGATAAAAAAACAGTTGAAGCACATTATCATCGGGGCCGAAGGCATCAGCGACATAGATGCCTCCGGCCAGGAAACGCTCGCCCTGATCGTGGATCGGGTACGGAGCGCCGGCATTGATATTTCCCTGAGCGGCGTCCACGAAGCGGTGATGGAGGTGCTGAAACGAACCCATCTCTACCACCGCATTGGCGCCGATCATTTCTACCCCTCCATGAAAAACGCCATTCGCGCCATTCACGATCAGACCCACAGGGGCGGCAGCGAGAAGAACTGCCCCCTGACCACCGTGCGCGTCCTGGATTCAGGGCCCAGCGGGAAAGGAAAATAACCATGCCGGTCCTAACGATTTTTAACGGTCTTTTCTGTCATGCCGAAGTCGTTGTCCGCGATATCATGGACAGCACCGGTCACCGGCTGATTAAGGACGACGATATCATCACCCGCGCGGTTCAGCAGTTCGACATGCCCGAAAATAAACTCCGACGCGCTTTCTTGGCCAAGACGTCGGTGTTTAATAAATTTACCCGTGAAAAAGAGTGCGCCATTGCCTGCCTGAGGCTGGCCATGGCCCAGTTACTGGACAACACGCCGGCCATCGTACACGGGTTCGGCGGTCTGCTCATTCCCCAAACCGTGAGCCATGGCCTGCGGGTTTGCCTGATCGCGGAAATGCCCTACCGCATCCACCTGGCGATGTCGGAAGAAGGCCTGTCCGATAAAGACGCGGTGAAGCGCATCCACAGCGACGATGCCAACCGAGCGGCCTGGACCGACACGCTCTTTTCGATACCGGATCCCTGGGACGAAAATCTCTACGACATGGTGTTGCCGATGAACAAGATGGCGGTCCCCCGGGCCAGTGCCCTGATCGAAGAAAACCTGGTAAAGGAAGCGGTGCGCCGCACGCCCGCTTCGGATGCCGCCGAAAAAGATTTCCTGCTGGCAGCCAGCGTTGAAGTGGAACTGACCAAATCCGGTCATGACGTATCGGTGCAGGCCGAAGCAGGAGCGGTCACCTTGACCATCAATAAACAGGTGTTGATGCTCTCACGATTGGAAGACGAGCTTCGGGCGATCGCCAGTCAAGTTCCCGGTGTCGCGTCCGTGGAGACCACGGTCGGCAAGGATTTCCATGAGTCTCATATTTATCGGAAGCACAATTTCGAAGTCCCCTCCCGGGTGCTTCTGGTGGATGACGAACGGGAGTTTGTCCAAACGCTCTCGGAGCGCCTTCAGTTGCGCGAAATGGGCTCGGTCGTGGCCTATGACGGAGAATCGGCCCTGTCCCTGATCAACGAGGACGAGCCCGAGGTCATGATTATCGATCTCAAGATGCCGGGCATCGACGGTATCGAGATTCTAAAAAAGGTGAAGCAGACGCGTCCTGAAATTGAAGTCATCGTTCTGACGGGCCACGGCTGCGAGGAAGACCGCGAACGCTGCATGCAACTGGGTGCCTTTGACTACCTGCAGAAACCCGTGAACATCGATCTCCTGAGCGACACCCTGAAGAAAGCCCATGCCAAAATTCACAAAGACCGGTCATGACGGCCGAAACCGATATGCCGTGCGCCCCGGAGCGCTGATATCCCCAATCGACGGATTGCCATGTTGAATCTTGCCAAAATCAAACCCCGTTTCTGGGACCACCGGGATGCCGCCGCCGGATCCTCCGGGGAACACTACAGCTTCCGCCGCAAATGGAAGCTGATCGTCATTTTCACCACGGTGGTGACCCTCACGCCGCTGGTGGTCATGGCGCTGATGGATTACCGTCTGACCCACCAGGCGTTCGAATCGGAAGCGTTCGGCAATACGTCCCGCATGGTTTCCACGACCTGGCGCAACGTCTCGTTTTTTCTATCCCAGCGGCGGTCGGCGCTTGACTTCATCGCCCGTGACAATTCCCAGCAGGCCTTGACCTCGCCGGAACGGTTGGAAACACTCCTGGCCCGCCTAAAGACGAGCATCGGCGGATTCGTTGACATTGGCGTCCTTGATGCCTCGGGCCGCATGTTGGCGTACGCCGGCCCCGATGCCGCCAAGGGACCCCGCACGGGGACCAGCCCCTGTTTCGAACAGGCCGTCAGAAAGGGTTTCTTTGTCAGTGACGTACCCACCGGCCGGCCAGCTGATCGCCAGCTGATCGTCGCCATCCGTCATGATTTAGACGGTGGCCGTTTTTTCGTCCTGCGCGCGGCCCTCGACAGGCGCTTCCTGCAAAACCTGATTACCCAGCTGGAAATCGATCCGGGCGACGATGCCTTTATCATCAATACGGACGGGTTGCTGCAGACCCCATCCCGGCGCTATGGCAACCCCTTTCAAAAAATCGCATTGCCCATCCCTGCCCCGGCGGACGGCACGCGCATGATCGATACGGCCACCCCCGAAGGTGAAGCGATCCTTGTGGGTTACGCCCACATTCCGGACAGCGCCTTCATCCTTATGGTCATCCGGCAGAAATCCGGCATCACCGACCTCTGGCTTAAACCCCGCATGCAGCTTATCGGATTTCTGATATTCAGTATTCTCCTGATTATGGTCTCCATCCTTGGCACGGCCACGTATCTGGTCAACCGGATTCACAAGGCGGATCAGCGGCGCGTCCAGGCCCTGCACCGGGTGGAATATGCCAACAAGCTTGCTTCGATCGGACGGCTGGCGTCCGGCGTAGCCCACGAGATCAACAATCCACTGGCCATCATCAACCAGAAAGTCGGACTCATCAAGGATCTGTTCACCCTGCGGCCGGGTTACGCCGCCGATGAAAAACTGATGCGGCTGGTGGACGACGTGATGGAATCCATCGTTCGTTGCAGCTCCGTCACCCGCAGGCTGTTGGACTTCTCCCGCCACATGGCCTCCCGTATCGAACCGGTTAACATTGAAGCGATCCTGCGGCAGATAATGGGTTTCATGGATAAAGAAGTCGAACGTCGCCGCATTCGCGTCACCATGGACTTCGCCCGCGATATCCCCGAGTTCATGGGGGATCGGGGTAACCTCCAGCAGATATTCCTGAATCTGATCAACAACGCTTTCGCCGCCATGACCGACGGGGGGCACCTGGACATCCTCGTTGCATACCGGCAAGGGGATCCCATCGAGGTCACGGTGAGCGATAATGGTCATGGCATTCCGGAGGAAGATATCAAACGGATCTTCGAACCGTTTTTTTCGACCCGCGCCCAGAATGTGGGCACCGGCCTGGGGTTATCCATCACCTACGGTCTGGTAACGGAGATGGGCGGTCATATCTCGGTCGAAAGCCGGGTCGGCCAAGGCACCCGTTTCACGGTAACGGTTCCCGTGAAACACGATGGCGATCGTCGTGACACCCACACGGACGCGCATAAAACAGATACGCCATAACGCGTTCCTTCGAACCCGGAATGGCCGTTTTTACAAAAGGAACACCCATGACGGACACCAAGCAAACCCTTGCCATGGATGGCGCACGATTCTTCGGCGAAATGACGGCCACCATTTCCCACGAGATCAAAAATGTCATGGCCATCGTCAATGAAAATGCCGGCCTCCTGGAGGACATGGTGGCCATGAATCGGCAAGGCGCACCCTTTCCGGCCGAGCGCATCGCAAAAGTGTCGCAATCCGTTTCGCGGCAGATTGCACGGGCGGATGATATCCTTCAGGCCATGAACCGATTTGCCCACAGCGCGGATCACGGTTCAGAGGCCGTGGATGTCGGTGAAACGCTTCAATTCGTGGCGAAACTGGCCGATCGCCTGATCATGATGCACGGGGCCGAATTCGACATGCCGACACCGGCGAAGGCCGTGATCACAACCACCAATTGTTTTTTTCTGACATACGTGATCTGGCGCTGCATGGCGGCCGCCATGGCGATGCCGCAACCAGGAGCCCCAATCCGTGTCATCGCCGAAACCACCCCCGAGGGGCCTTGCCTGATATTTGCCGACATGGATAAAGGCGAGAAATTCTCTACTTCTGCCGTATCTTCGTTGGAAACGGAAGCAATCTTTGAATGGTTCGGCGCCCGATTGACGATATTTCCGGAGATGGGCGAGTTTCGGGTACTTCTGTCCGAAAAACGCCGGGAAGAATAACCTTCTTAAAATGTGAAACGTATTATTATTTTCTAAGACACGATCGATACAAGAAAGGAGTAGCACCATGACGGAACGCGTACTGCTGGTTGACGATGAAGAGGAATACCTGGAAATCATGTCTGAACGAATGCGGGCCCGCGATATCGACGTCACCACATCGACGTCAGCCCGCGAGGCCCTCGACATGATTGCCACGGGATCCTTCGACGCCGTCATCATGGATTTCATGATGCCGGAAATGAACGGCATCGAGGCCCTCAAAGCGATCAAGGAGAAAAACCCGGAGATGCAGATTATCCTGCTGACCGGTCATGCCACCGTCGAGAAAACCGTCGAGGCCATGAAAGCCGGGGCCATGGATTTGATCGAAAAACCGGCCGATCTGGACGCCCTGTCCGAAAAAATCAAGAGCGCCCACAACCAGAAGGCCTTGATTGTGGCGAAAAAAGATCAGGATCGGGTCATCGATATGCTCAAGAAGTTCGGGATGTGAGAAGAGAATCCGGGTTTTGTCGCTGCCAACCGTGACGGCGCATCATCAACGCGCCGTCGGCTGGCAGGGTCACGAAACGGTTTTTTCCTGCGGGCGCCTTAAGCGCCAACCGGATACCCTGGTGATGGAACTTCAGCCGCCTTCCATGTGCGTAAACAGGACCACCTCATCTCCGTCGCGAAGCCGATGATCCTGCGCCACCTTGCGGCCGTTGACGGCGATGAAGGGCGCGATGTCGGGCGGCACTTCCATGGTGTCCAAGAGGCATCGAAGATCGGCGCCTTCTGCCAGCTCGATCTCGAAGCCGCGTCTGCCATCCGGCAGGTAGCGCCTCATCCCGGTGAAACACCGGACGCGAACCATCAAAAGACGTCTCCTCAGGTCAGGCCCAGCGAAGCCAGGCGGTTTTCCGTGGGGATGCCCTCCGGCGTCCATTCCTGCTCCTGATAGTATTCGTCCAGCATCTCCTCCAAATGGCAGACCATTCCCTGAGCCGGCCCACTGGGCATGGGCTCGTGGGTCAGGCGCCGGGGCAGGCTGTCGTCCTTGCGGGACATGCCGGCCCGCACCAGGAACCTGCGTTCGGCCGTAATGATCCGTTCGCCCGCGCGCATGAGTTCCTCCAGGGTATAATCCAGGCCGGTGGCGGCGTTCAGGTATTCCAGGATCCCGACCGGCGGCACGTCGAGTTCTTTTCCCGCAAGGTTGCGCACCGCAAAGAAGATACACAGCCCGGCCGAATCGATGACAGCGGATAGATCCTGAAAGGCCTTGGTGATTTTGGCCTTGCCCTTCCACTGGTGGGGATCCACGGGCTGGGGAATGCCGAACAATTCGAAATAGGCCGGATCGCCACGCATGTGGGATCCCCCGATGGGGGATGTGGCATAGGCCAGGCCCATGGCCTGGGCTCCTCGGGGCTCGTAACCCGGGAATTCCTGTTTCTTGGAAACCATGGCCAGCTCCGGATGGCCGCAGCTCTCCGCCAGACGGTAGCTGCCCTCGGCCAGCCGGTTGCCGAACCCTTTCCGATAGGCCGTCATGCGGGTCAATTCTACCAGGGCCTCGCCATCACCCCATACCAGCGGACGCCCGACTACCTTTTCGGAGAGATAACCGCGGTCCACCAGTTCCATGGCGCAGGCGACCGTGGCGCCCATCGTAATGGTGTCGAGGCCCAGTTCGTTGCACAGGTAATTGGCCTTGACCACCGCCGCCAGGTTGTCGATCATGCAGTTGGATCCCATGGCATAAATGGTCTCGTACTCCGGCCCCTCCCCTTCCCCGGCAAAATCAGGATCCGTCACCCGGGTCTTGCGGCCGCAACCGATAGGGCAGGCATAACAGGCCTTGTTGCTGACCAGATACTTTTCGGTCAGGCGCTCCCCGTGGATATTCTCCCAGCCGTCAAAGGTGCCTTGCTGCCAGTTTTTGGTGGGCAGTACCCCCAGGTGCTGGGTGGTGAGGACGACGCCGGCGGTGCCGTTGATGGTCAGGCCCAGCGGGGTTTCCCTGGCCGCGGCCTTGAACTTATCCAGAATTTGGGTATTGAACCCCTTGAATCGCGCCGGATCGGCCAGCGAAACCCGGCCCTGACCACGCACCACAACGGCCTTGAGGTTTTTGCTGCCCATGACCGCGCCTACCCCGGAGCGGCCGGCCGCACGGTCCTTGTCGTTCATGATGGCCGCAAACCGGACCAGTTGCTCGCCGGCCGGGCCGATACAGGCCACCCGGGCTTTGGGGTCTGTTTCCGCAAGCAAACGATCTGTAGTTTCGTGAGTGGTTTGGCCCCACAGGTGCGCGGCATCCCGCAACGCAACCTGCCCGGCATCGATATACAAATAGACCGGATGCTGGGACCGACCGGAGAAAACGATTCCGTCATAGCCGCTGCGCTTGAGTTCTGTCGGAAAACGCCCGCCCGCATTGGAGCAAGTTATCGCGCCGGTCAGGGGCGATTTGGTCATGACCATGTAGCGCGCGCCGGTGGGAGCTCCCGTGCCTGTCAGGGGCCCCGCCGCCATGACGAGGACATTTTCCGGTGACAGCGGATCGCAAGCGGGGTCGACCTCACGGCTCAGATAGTAGATGCCGATCCCACGGCCGCCGATATAGTCTTTGGCCACCTGTGGATCCAGGATTTCATCACGGATTTCTCCCGATCCAAGATCGACACGGAGCATTTTACCCATCCATCCGTCCATGATTCATCTCCTTTCCTGACGGCTTCGTAAAATTGCCAATATCAGCGTTGTGCATCATTCCTCGTCCATGCGGCGTACTGGATGTACGCCTCTTTCCTCGGAACTTGCACGCCGCATCTTGGCAATTTTACGAAGCCGTCTAACGAGGCCTTAGCACATTCACTTTTCCAGCAGAACCTGCCCCAATCGGTCAACCAACAAATCCGCATCCTCGTCGGTGATGTTCAGCGGCGGCGATACGCGAATCGTGTGACCGTGGCTGTCGTTGATAATGAGTCCCAGCTCCACCAGTTTGCGGCAGAAAACCATGGCATTGCGCTCTTTGACTTCAATACCGATAAACAGGCCCTTGCCGCGCACCTCCTTGACGTGGGGCGAACGCTCGGCCAGATGCTGAATGGCTTGTTTGAGCCGCGCGCCCTGCCGGGCCGATGCTTCGGCCAGTTTTTCATCTTCGATGACACCCAGCGCCGTCACCCCGGCCACACAGGCCAGCGGGTAGCCGCCGAAAGTGGAACCATCCGACCCCACATTGAACGCCATATCCATGAGTTCCGCATTTGTAACGAACACGGACAGCGGCACTAGGCCGCCGGAAAGGGCTTTCCCCAGGATCAACCCGTCGGGCACCACGTCCTCGTGCTGGAAGCAGAATCGTTTCCCGGTGCGGCCCAGGCCCACCTGGATCTCATCGAACAGCAGCAGCAGATCGTGGTGGTCGGCAATCTCCCGCAGCCCTTTCAGAAATCCGGGCGGCGGTACCTGCATACCGCCCTCGCCCTGCATGGGCTCCACCAGGATACCGCAGGTATTTTCGTTTACGGCCGCCGCCACCGCTTCCAGGTCGCCGAACGGTACCGATACGAACCCGGGGGTCAACGGCCCAAAGCCGCGGCGATATTTTTCCGTCGAGGAAAAGGACACCACCGAAATCATGCGGCCGTGGAAGTTGTGATCGAAGACGATGATTTCCTGTTTGCCATCCGGAATGCCTTTGGCTTTCCAGCCATAAAAACGTGCCATTTTAATAGCGGTCTCCACCGATTCGACACCGCCGTTTTTGGGCAATACCTTATTACCGTTCGTCCCGAAACGCGTTCCGAGCGCGGGTACGAATTCCGCCATGCGGGACAAAAAAAGCCCCAGGGGGTCCGTATAGACCACATTGGAAATAACCGAGGCATAATCGCCCAGCAAGGCCTTGATCAACGCATTGACGATTGTGGGATGATGATGCCCGGGATTGGCGGCGGAATAGGCTGCCAGGCAGTCCAGATAGCGCTTGCCGTTGACATCGGTGATCCAGCTGCCACGGGCCTGGCGAACCACGACATCCAGTCGCTCGTAATGATGGGCGCCGTTTTTTTCCTCGAGCGCCTTGATGATATCGTCCGGTGTGTTGGAAAACCCGAAAACCGGGGGCGTATTGGCCGAGGTGAGCGTGGACAACATGGCAACCTCCTTGGGAATAATGTTGCTATCTATGTAGCAACATTAATATCATCATTCTTGAGCGCCTGTCAATCACCACCGATGCTGTCGCACCACGCATAAACCGCGACAAGGGATGGAACCGCAATGCTTGCCAAAACCGCATCCAAGATTGACAGTGTCACGGCCTTACCCTAAGACAGAGCATGTACGATCCTCGCAATGCGTTGCGCCCTTATCAACGGCCCCTGGCCATCAACGGATGTTGCCCATGGATATCACCAGCCTGCTGAAAGATTTTGCGTTCTCGCAATATGAATCGTCCTGCTATCTCGCCCTTTTGACCCAGCACCCCTGCAACGGCTCCCAGTTGAGCAAACTTTCCGGCATTGCCCGCTCACGCATTTATGATGTCTTGCGGGGCTTGACCCGCAAGGGCATCGTGTTCGAAATCGAAAAGGGCCTCTTCGTTCCCCTTCCTTTCGAAGAACTCAAGAAGCGCCTGCAAAACCAGTTCGAATCCAATTTGGGTCTGCTCGAAAAACAGGTCAGCCGACTCAATCCTGATACCGATTATGAATATCTGCTGACCATCCGGGGAAGGAAGGAGGCCATCGCCAAAGCCATCGATATTATCGACAGTGCCCGCGAAGAAATCTATCTGCGCCTGTTTCCGGACAGCTGGAAGCGTCTTGAGAAATCCATTCGAAAAGCGCTCAAACGGGGCGTCGGCATACGGTTGATTGGAATGGGGGAAATTCCACACGTCTGCGACATTCAGGTTACCCATCCCGAGGTGGCTTCCCTGCACGCCAAGCTTGGCGGGGAATCCATCGACATCATCGTCGATCGTTCGGAGGCCCTGGTGGGCATTTTTGAAACGGGCCAGGAAATGACATCACCGGTCATCTGGACCCGCAACCGCTGGTTCGTCATCGCCAACCGTGACAGTCTGCGGCACGATTTCTACCACTATTTCCTCGACAAGATCCATGACCGTCACGAAACCCTATCCGGTCAAGATGAAACCATTTACAACTTCATAAAAAAGGATGACTTTTGACGCATGAGCACAGCGATCGCCGCCGCCGAGGACGACGATTCGGTGGTCGGTTGTGCGCCATGACGCCGGAATGGGCACGGCAAAGCAACCGGCGGACAGGGTCAATTGCGGGAGGCGGATCGCGGGAAAGGAATCACATCAGCTCCGGCGGAAACCGGCCGGGACGCGCTATGAAGTGGGCTTAAAAGGCCCTGAGACAGTGAATCGCGCCCACGCCGCGGCGGGTCGGTGACGGTCCGCATATAAAGATCGCACGCTTCCGTAAAAAGCGGATCGTCTTTTTCGGTCTTCCCGATGATTTCCAGACAGTAGCGCTGTGCGCCATAGATGTCGTGGCAGGCGCTCGCCAGGTGGTGGGCCTTGGCCCTCAGGGATTCCAAATGGGTTTTGCGTTCCAAGGCCTGTGCATTGTGGCGCTGCTGTCGATCCCATACCCAATCAAGGACATCGGCGCTCAAACGAAACCGCACGCCAATAGGATGCCACATCACATCCGACGCCCGCAACGATTGCGTCAGGAAATGGACCCCATAGCATAGGCCGGCGATCACCGGCCCCGCTAAAATGCCGATCCTGCCGAACAGCAGGTAGCCCGTCACACCGGCCATAAAAAGTATGCCTATCGACACTATAATGCGCTTTTGGTTCATTATCGCCCTTTCCGAAACGTATTTTCCGACACCATCATTCCTTGGTGACCAGTGGCATCAATTTTTCTCAGGACATAAAGCAATCGTCATGCCATCGTCCCAATTTAAATTTAGGATGACACAACAACGGGTTAGGTAAAATACGCCGCAACAGATGCCAAATGGCTTGGCAACTTCTGTCTATAAGGTAGACAAACCGTTTTTGCGCAGACGGCAGATGACACGGTTGTGGATGCCGTCCGGATCCTTATCCTGCAGTTTGAAGACCAGGGCCAGCGTCAAACCACCCACAAATCCTCCCGTGTGTCCCCAGCCATCAGCCGGCAGGGCCATGCCGGCAACATCCCTGAAGATTAAAAGTCCGACCAGCAATGGGCCGCTGATTGCCCCCCCACACGAAAACAACGCCCTGCTTTGAAGGAATCCTCCGACCGGACGACGGGGAAACCCGGACCGCAATGTCAGCAGACCCGCCAGTCCTGCAATGGCGCCGGAAGCACCATCCGGCGCGCACCGGATTACGGCGATGGGCGCGGCAAGGAAATCGATCTCGGAGAGTTGCAGATTCAGGCTGACAATGCTCGCAATGACACTGCTGAGGATGACCGCGGCCAGGATGCGCTGCCGCCCCAGGCGGGGTTCCAGGGCCGCGCCCAAAACCCATAATAACAGCATGTTGGCCAGGAAAACACCGAAGCCCGAGTGTAAAAAGGGACGGGTCATCGTGGTCAACACGAGATCCGGCATACTGAAGTCGTCCAGCGCCACAGTGCAGATTCGCTCGCTCGTTCCCGGAGGGGTCGTGAAAAAGACAATGGTGCTCACCATCATCATGCCGGCGGTGATCACCGGAAATCCAGCCGCCAGTTGCATCCTGCGCGATGAATCGCTTGATTTTTCCATAATGCCCTCCCCTTGGATGGTATGTGGGACCGCTCACGCCAGCATATGGGAGGGATCATAAACCAGGGGTGTGACAGATACGGTCACACCCATCGGGAAAATACTTCAGGTGGGTATGGGACGGCAGAGGCAACATACGCGGTATCGATTCTACATGCTACAGGGACGGTCGACCAAGGTCAGGGTATGCCGGCATGCTCTTTCAGGTCGGTATCGGATGGTGCTTGATCACCACCAGGGTGCGATCGTCTTCCGGCGGCAAGTCTTCCACATGCGCGGCAACCGCTTCGAAAACGCGTTCCACGATCTGCCGGGCCGATTCGGTGTAATAGCGACGGATGGTATCTTTCAGACGCGCGTGGCCGAACATGTCACCATGGCGATTGCGCGCCTCAAATATCCCATCGGTGGCAATGACGATGACCTGCCCCGCTTCCAGACCGTCAAACACATTCGTCACATAAGATCCGCGCCGGTCGACCCCCAGCGCCAGCCCCTCGCCCTTCAATATCTCGAAACGATCCTGGGATGGCCGATACACCAGAGCCGGATCGTGGCCGGCACGAACCCAATGGAGCGTGTGTGCCTGCGGATCGATGGACAGGAAGAAAAGGGTCATGAACCGCCCGCTGTCCAGAACGTCTTCCGCCAGATAGCGATTCATGTCGGTAACGATTTCAGCTGCTGACCCAGGCTGCCCCACGCGGGTGCGCAAGAACCCACGGGCCGAGGTCATCAGCAGGGCCGCATCCACACCGTGGCCGGAAATATCACCGACCACGACACTCAAGCAGGTGCTGCAGGCCGGATCGTGCTGGAGATAATCGAAGTAATCGCCGCCAATCGCGTGGCTGGGAAGGTTTTTACCGGCCACTTCGAGACCTCCGATGGTCAGGTGGTGACGGGGCAGCAAATTCTTCTGCACTTCGCCGGCCAGCCGGAGGGCCTTGGCGCTTTCTTTTTCCTTGAGCGCAATTTTGCGGCGGGCGGTTTCGATTTCCTGGATAACCTGGCGATGCAAGCCGGCATTGAGCTCCTTGGTATCTTCCAATCGTCGGCGATAGGTTTCGGAACGCGCCAATCTCATCCGCAGGTATTCATTTTCGCGTTCCAACCCGCGGTGCGTCAAATCCGGTATCCCTGTTTTATCCCCGCGGAGGGGTGACCCCGGCATCGCTGAGGCTGACTTCTCGACGACACGCGTCGCATCGGAAGACCCGAGAACAAGCGTCACCAGGGTGGCGTTGTGGCAAATGCTCTCCCAATCGGTCGCCGGTGGCGCGATTTCACCAAAACTGTAAAACCCCATGATGGGAAGATCACCCGGGCATTCCCGCTCGAGGGCATCGACTTCTTCAATGGTGCGGGTCCCCAGAGCCTGTTTGCGCAGGATGCAGGAGAAGGCCAGCGCCGCAAAGGGTTCGAATGGTGTCAATTCCGCTTTAACTGCCTTGGCCGATGTCGCGATGTCACGGATCAATTGGTCGCGGATGGCCTCCGTCAGTTGAACGGTCGATCCTTCCGGTATGGCTTCGGCAAAGGTGATGGCGCCCTCTTCATCGTGATAGATAATTGGCCCCCGCAGGGAAAAAGACGGCCCGTCGCCCACATAGACGGCCAGGGGAAACTCGGTGGCGGGATCGGTGTGGCGGCCCAGATAGTGACAGTAGAAATCCAGGGCCCGGCGATTTCCAATCCGTCTCACACGCCGCCCGTCGACTTCGGTGACCTTTTCCCGCGGGCCAATGGTTTTCCAACTGTTGGCCACGAAATAAGCATAGTCGACCGGCCCACAAAAAAGAAGCAGGGGCAACGCGTCCTCCAGGACCTCACGACCGAAAAACTGTCGGATCGTCTGGCCGGCGCCATCCAGCGCCGCCGGCCCGCCCCCGAAAATCCCGCAGTCGTCTCCCAATTCCCGACTCAAGGCACCAATGATATCCCCTCCGGCGTGATGGACCAGGTCCGGCAGGGTCAAGCATACACGGGCCGGCTGTCTCCGTCCCGCGTTTGCCATGGTCAGGGCCGCCCGGGCGGCCTTTCGGTACCCATCGGACAGCCGGTGCCCAAGCCCCGCACGAATTTCAATCGAATCGCCGGCAAACACCATCAGGCTGATGGCGTCGTCACTATACCCGCCGGCCGTGGAAAACGTGCCCGCTGTTGTACAACCGATGAGGGGCATTCCCGGAAAGGCACGATTCACATCGTCCAGGATCACCTGGTGATCGAAACCGGCACCGGCATAGAGAATTCCAGCGGAAGGGGATCGGCCGTCAAGCTGCGCCAGGCTGTCCTGAATGACCTTCGCGGCGGTGTCGGCCGCATCCAGGCCTTCGGCTTGCGCAATGCTGACACGTATCATGACATTATGCCTTATCGGGTTTCCGGCGACGGAAATAGGTTTAGGGGACGAGGACTCATCTCGTTAAGCATAAGGCCGGATTATAGCTTCGGCAACCGTGACATTCTGCGGCGCTGTGACTGACATGAATTGTCACTCGTCAAACGCCACGCCCGGGCAAAAAATGATAACTATTTGAATTAGTTGCAAATTATCATTTCCAGGTTTTAGGAACAGAATTTGCTTTGATTACAACCAGTTACTCTTACAATAGCGCACGAATGCCATAATTCAAATAGGAGGCGGACACATGGATATCATATGCCGGCATTGCAATGCCACTTACACCGTTGCCGACCACAAACTGCCGCCAAAGAAAGCCGCGGCCAAATGTAAACGTTGCGGCAATCAAATCGTCATCGATCCCGCGGATGCCGGCAGTCAAACGGATCCAACGACAGCACCCGCCCCCTTGCCCCCACGGCAAGCCGCTCCTGCCTCCCAGCATGACCGAAGTATTGTGGCGGCGTTTCCTGACATTGCCGCCTATGCCCCCGGCCATTACGCCATGTCAGAGATCTTGAAGCCGAACCGAAGGGGGAATTACAGCACCCGCCTGAACAAACTGAAGTTGAAAATTCTGGCGGCGGTTAAACCGACACTCGATCACCTGGTCAAAGAAGACGAAAAAATCATGTGCATCGCAGGCGGAACCGCCTATTTCCCGATCGAAATCTTTTTCGGCAACGGCATGTTCACCATGCTGTACAATCGCTATGCCGTGGTGGCGACCAACCGGCGTCTTGTCATGATCAACACCAACCACCGGATGACCAAACCCGGTCATTACCTGTTTCAAATGGGCTTCGACGAGATCAAAAAGGTCTCCCGCGGCCTTTTCCGAACCAGTTTGAGCCTGACACGCAAAAAGGGCAAACGACGTATTTTCACCTCCATGAAAATGGCCTTCAGCGCTGAATTGCAATCGTATCTCAAACCGCTGATAACAGAGGGCCAGACCATGCCGCAGGGCAATGTCCTTGACGAAAACCTCTGCCCTTCCTGCTATGCAGGTCTTCCGGCCGGCCTCGAGAAATGCACCGTTTGTCATGCGGCTTTCAAGACCGCCAAAAGCGCGGCCCTGCGCTCGCTCCTCCTCCCGGGCTGGGGGGACTGGTACCTGGGGCATCGTTTTCTGGGGTGTTGCGAGTTGATAGGCTCGCTGATCGTGTGGTCGATCGTGCTGGGAATGCTGGCCGAAGGCGGCACTGAAAACGTCGGCATCGCCCTATTGCTTCTGGCGTTTTACAATGGATTCGATGCGTTGCTGACCCGTCATATGGCCCGTAAAGGCTACATGCTGGAATCCCGACAACCCGTTGCCCACAGCCAGCCCAACATGGCGGTGAATACAGCATAGCGATAGGGATAGACCAGACGTGGGATCATAACCATATGGATAGGTGGGAAAACAAGCACCATTTGTGCCGGGGTCGATGGAAGATATTGGCTCATTTTACCAATGCCAGAGGGCGATGAGCACGAAGCGTCCAAAGAGCAGCACCAGGATCAGCGGAATCACCCAGCGGGGCATACGCTTGAAATAGGATTTGAATTCCTTGCGGGAAGGGTATTTCACGTTGATTCGAAGCTTTTCCGGGTGCCCTTTCCTTCGTCGAGCCAAGCCATGGCCGCATCCAGGTCTTTGAAAATCATGATGCGGCGGGCGGACTTGGCATGCATCTCACGGAACGCCTCGTACATGCGGGAAAGACCGAATGACAGACTGTCGCCAATGACAATGGCAAAGCGGCTTTGCGCGTCCGGATCATCCATACCGGCCGCAGTATGCGCCACCGCTTCAAGTCCTTCCGTGGTGACATCGACTTTCTCCAGCGCCCGGAAATCAATCACCTCGTCGAAACCGCGCACCGCCGGATCGTTCCAGACCGACTTTTGATAGGCCATGAGGGCCGCATCGGAAACCACCGTTCCCCAGATCGTGACAACCCGGTGCCGTTCATGATCGATTTCTTTGGCGTACATACCTCATCCTTATATCGCCCATCCCAGAGGAAGGCAACGGGAATACCCTTGTCGGAATTGATGGCAACGCCAAAAACAGCAGGGTTAAGCCGCCACCGACACCATGCGGTACCCCCACCCGGCGGTTCTACAAATCAAATTCAATCCCCTGGGCCAGGGGCAGCGAGCGGCCCCAGTTGATGGTGTTGGTCTGCCGCCGCATATAGGCCCGCCAGGCATCGGAGCCGGACTCGCGGCCGCCGCCGGTCTCTTTTTCACCACCGAAAGCCCCCCCGATTTCAGCGCCCGAGGTGCCGATGTTGACATTGGCGATGCCGCAATCCGAGCCGGTGGCCGCCAGGAAGGCTTCTGAGTTATGCAGCGAGGCCGTAAAAATGGCTGAGCTGAGTCCCTGGGGGACGTCATTGTGCATCCGTAGGGCATCTTCCAGTTTTTCGTATGTCAGAATATAGAGAATCGGCGCGAAGGTTTCGGTCTGGACAACGGGGTAGTGATTCTCGGCCGCCACCAGGGTCGGTTCCACGTAAAAACCTCCCGGAACCGGATCCAGGCGTCCACCGCCGTAAAGCACCTGCCCTCCCTGGGAGCGAGCCTGGTCCAGGGCCGCCATCATCTGTTCCACGGCACCGGCATCGATCAGGGGGCCCATGAGGGTTTCTTTTCTCCGCGGATCCCCCACTCGAACCTGCGCATAGGCACGCATCAGGGCTTTGATGAAACGCTCGCGGATTGACGCGTGGACAATGATCCGCCGGGTGCTGGTGCAGCGCTGCCCGGCCGTACCCACCGCCCCGAACACCGTGGCGCGCAGGGCCAGGTCCAGATCGGCATCCTCACATACGATGATGGCATTGTTGCCACCCAGTTCCAGCAGACTGCGCCCCAGGCGCCGGGCCACCGTGGTGCCCACATGGCGGCCCATGCGGGTGCTGCCGGTGGCACTGATCAGCGGCAGGCGGGGGTCATTCAGCATGATCTCGCCCACCTGGGCACCGCTGCCGATCACCAGGTTGAATACGCCCTGCAGCCCATGCTGCGCCAGCACCGGTGCAATGATGTGGTGGATGGCGATGGCGGTGAGGGCTGTCTTGGAGCTGGGCTTCCAGATCACCACATCACCGCAAACCGCGGCGATAAGGGCGTTCCAGGACCAGACGGCCGCCGGGAAATTGAAGGCCGTAATGATCCCCACCGGCCCCAGGGGATGCCATTGTTCGTACATGCGGTGCCGGGGGCGCTCGCTGTGCATCGTCAAACCATACAACTGACGGGAGAGCCCCACGGCGAAATCGGCAATGTCGATCATTTCCTGAACCTCGCCCTGTCCTTCCGCCGCTATTTTACCGGCTTCCAGCGTAATCAGCGATCCCAGGGCGTCTTTGGTTTCCCGCAGACGAAGACCGATCTGACGCACCACCTCCCCCCGCTGGGGGGCCGGCATGGAACGCCATTTTTCGAAAGCGTCCCGGGCAGCGGCCATCACGGTGTCATAGTCATCGGCAGTGGCCTGCTGAATGCGGGCGATGGGTCGTCCATCGATCGGCGACACACTGGTCAACATTTCCCCACCGGTGGTCAGCCAGCCCTCCGGTCCACCCGTGGTGGCCCCGAAATTAATGGGTTCCAGGCCGAGTGCTGCCAGAATCTTTTCCATGCTGAACTCCTTCGATCTTTTTTTGCTTATGAAAATATCCTTTTCAGAGGATGACGTCACGTCTACAAGCCGTTTTTTATATTATTATTGGGGGCTTGACTAGGACAGCGTACCCAAACTACGCTCAATCCCAGTCATGGCAATTAAAAACAAATACATCAAACGTGCAAAAATTACAGAGGTGAAATTTAGGCAGCTAATTAAGTTA
>JABZFP010000024.1 GCA_014237395.1 Desulfobacteraceae bacterium
CTAAGAAGTGGACGATGCCGATCCGGGACTGGAAAGCGGCGCTCAATCAGTTTGTCATCCTCTTTGGCGAACGGGTGACAGTATGAAAACCAGTTACACAGTTAATTTGACACCCTCCACTTCAACGGTTTGGATGTCATTCACTCCCTGCTTATATCTTTCCTTCGCCTTGTTGAGTAAGCTCAGGATTCTATGATAAGAATCCGGCAACAACCTGTCTTTGACGGTTAATCTGCTATATTCCTCAGCTTTATATCCGCTTATCTTTTCGATGCTGGGGTTGACGTAATCAAATTCTAATGTTTCCGCATCCAAAACAAATACGGCTTCGATCAGATTATCGGTAATCAATCGGTATTTGTCTTCCAACTTTTCGTATCGGGCCTTGTAACTAGAACTCATGATATGTCCTCTATTTTTCGACGGGTGTCATCCTCTTCATTCTATTCCATTGGGCTATTATCGGCATATAGTCGAATTATCTTAATTTTTCCCCTTGAACGGTCACAATTTCCCGTTCACGACCTCCAGAAAACCACTGAAATCTAAGCGGATCAAACCGAGATGGACACCAGGAAGCAGACGGACTATCTGGACGACTTCTGGAAACGCAAATTAGTTGATTCTGACACCGTAGCGTCTATTAGCGGTGGAAAATGAGTGGTGAAAAGGTGAGAAGGTGAGGTAAACACTTGAAATAATTGGTCGGGGCGAAAGGATTTGAATGCGCTGGAGGCGCATAAACCTCCTCCTAGGGAGGGTTGCTTTACCCGCCTTAGGCAGGCTCCGACATCCTGCTCCCAAATTAAGGTCGGCAATTTGGGTAAATTCTATTAAGCCACTGTAATTGCTTGCATTTTAAATAGTTGGCAAATCAGTTCATTTCCGTTTAGTAGACGTTATTTGCACCGGTGGCCCCTGAGTTGGGGTCGTAGCGTCTATCAAATCGTCTGTCTGGCTATTTTTTATTTCTCCAAAATGATCTCGACATCGCCTATCAGCTTCCCTAATTTCATCATACCGCGAGACATGCCCACATTGAATCCAAAAAGCGTTGTCTGAATCAATTCGGTTATATAACCAAACTGGTCAATGGTATCAAAATAGGCAAACCGGGTAATGGCCTTCCCTTTGGTTTCCAGGGTGCCCTGTTGAATGAGCTGGATTCCTGCCGTTTTAAAACTTTCAATACGGTTGGAAATTTTGGAAACGACAAATCCGATGTGGTGGATCCCCTGGCCACGGGTGTTGAGCAAATCCGTATAGATATTGGTATCGCCACGGATGACTTGAATCAGTTCAAACTGAAGGCTTCCGCTGTAGCCCACGGCAATGTCCAGTTCAAGGTCGATGGGCTTGCCGCCGTAATGAATATCGCTTTGGACGATTTTAGCGCGATACCAGGGACGGATGTTCAGCATGGGAGAATAATAACCAATCGCCTGGTGGATATCTTTGACGACGATGCCCAACTGTCCCATGGCCGGCAAATTCAATTCCTTGATGGTCGAAGTATCGATTTTTTTCATGAAACCCTTTTCTTAAAGATTAGATTAATCACGCTGCGATCACCGGTAGCAGCTGGCCACCCATGCTTCGATTCGCTGCATGGCCTCTTCCTGGGATACCCGGCTCTCCCAGCCAAGTTCACGGTGGGCGCGGCTGGCGTCCACGCTGAGGTCTTTTCCCATGACTCCGGCCGCCAGGCGCGTCATGGGCGGCCGGATCCCCAGGGGGGTCAGCAGCGTTTCAAAAAACGAACCCAAGGCCCAGGCAAGCCAGAAGGGTATACTGCCCGTGGGGGTTTTGCCGATCCATCCCCCCACGGTCTTCAGATACGTGCCCCAGGTAATAGGAAAATCATCACGGAACAAATAAATTTTTCCTTTGGCGATATCCGACAGACCGGCCAGGATTATGCCGTCCACCAGATTGTCGATATAGACAAAGGCGCCTGGCGCCCGGCCTCTCCCGATCAACGGAAACGGTCCGCGTTTATAGGCATCCAACACTTCTTTCACCCACACGCTTCCGGGGCCGAATACATTGGCCGGCCGTATGATCGTGTAATCGAGGTTGTTGGCACTGGAATAGGCCGCCACCAGATTCTCGGCCATGATTTTGGTGTCGCAGTAAGGGATGCCGCACACCTTCCGCTCGTCTTCTTCCGTAAATTCCGCCAGGGTTCGGCCAAGCCCATAGGCGGCTACGGACGAGCAGTAGACAAACCGGGATACATGCCCACGGGATTTTTCCAGAAGGTTGCGGGTGCCGTCCACCATGACGGTCTCGAATTGTTTCCGGGTCCCCCAGTCCAGGGTGCGGGCCGCCAGGTGGAAAACAATATCCATTCCATTGGCTACCCCCATCAGGGAATCAGGCGCGGTAAGGTTTCCCCGGAAGATCTCAACCCCCAATGTCTCCAGCGCCTGTCCGTCCTCTTGAGGTAACAGCAATCCCCGGACGCTGTGCCCTTTTTCGACCAGCGCTTTGGTCAGGTTGAATCCGATGAATCCGGCCGCGCCGGTGATAAGGATCTTCATATTGAATCCTGTCTTGAACATCCTGTTGGTTGGCAGGGTGAAGGCCGGGACGCATCCGATAGAGGGCTGAATCCCGGCGTGTTTTTCGATCAGAAGTCGGAAAGGTTCTGATAGAACATGGCAGTGGCCGGACTGCTGACCGTGGGATCGGTGACGACATTCACACAGGCCGGCTTACCGGATGCCACTGCCCGTTTGATGGCCGGGTTGATATCTTCGTCTTTTGTAACAAGCTCACCGTAGCCGCCCAAGCCCTCCACTACTTTTTCGTAGTGCCGCATGCCCAGTTCCGCGCAGGTGCAGCGGTCGCATCCGAGGCTCATTTCCTGGGAGTGTTTGATCATGCCCCAGGCACAGTCATTGTTGATAACACAGACGACCGGGATGTTGTGGCGTACCATGGTGTCGAATTCCATGGCGTTGAAACCGAAGGAGCCGTCGCCATGCAGCAGGATAACCGGTTTGTCCGGGTGGGCCAGCTTGGCGGCCATGGCAAAAGGGATGCCAGTCCCAAGGCAGCCCAGGAGGGCCCCCGCCGGTGTCAAAACACCGGCCTTGTGGTCGGAGAGGAACCCGGCCAAGCTGTAATAACTGGTGTCACCACCATCGGATACATAATAGGCATCCGTGCCAAATTCCTCCATGATTCGTGCGACCAGGCGGAACGGGTGGATGGGATCGGATGCGGTGACCTTCTGCTCAATTTCGGTGGTCATAAACGCCTTGTAGGCCTTTTTGACTTTGCCCACCCAATCTTCATGACGGGTAGTATTGACCAGGGGGGCCAGGGCGTCGAACACCTGGCCGCAATCGCCGACCAGGCCCACTTCCGAAGTCCTGTTCCGGTCGATTTCATTGGGGTCGATATCGATGCGGACGACTTTGGCATCCGGAAAGAGTTTGGTGGCCTGCATAACCCAGTTGAACCGGATACCGGCCGCAATGATGACATCCGCCTGGGGCGCTACTGCCGACACAGCCGTAAAGGCGCCGTCGTTGATCGACAAGGGATGGGTGTCCGGCAGAACACCGCGGCCGTTATTGAGCAGGGCAAAAGGAAAACCAATTTTTTCAATAAAGTGCTTAAAACTCTGATCACTGCCACTCATGCCGATGCCGCTGCCACCGATAAACAGGGGCTTCCGGGCGCTGTTGATAAGCGTGGCGGCTTCTTCCAACTCGGCGTCATGGGGACGGGTGACGGTTCGATGGGTTTTTTTGGCGGGGAAATGGACTTCTTTATCATCCATGGACACGAAAAGAATATCCGGCGGGAGTTCCAGAAAGACCGGTCCGGGTCTTCCTTGGGTGGCCTGCCGAAAAGCCGTCGCCAGATATTCGGGGATTCGCTTAATATCGTAGCAGGTGGCGGACCACTTGGTGATCGGTTTCACCATGTCGATCTGGTTCATCTCCTGCAATGCGCCCTTTAAATCATCGCGCAAGGGGTGCCGGCCGCAGAGGACGACCAGGGGGGCATTGTCCAGAAAGGCGTTGGCAATACCGGTGAGGGCGTTGGTAAACCCCGGGCCGGCCGTGACCAGGCATACGCCGGGCTTGTTTTTATAGATCGACCAAGCGTGAGCCATCATGGCGGCGGCCTGTTCGTGCCGGACGTCGATGGTTTTGATATCATAGGTGTTCAATCCGTCCAGAAGATTTTCGATGTGGCCGCCCGAAAGGGTGAAGACTGTTTCCACTTGTTCCACATCCTTCATGTATTTGGCCGCGATGTGTCCACCGTATATCTGTGTCATCATGTTCTCCTCGAGTCTTGAAAGTTTTGTTTCAATTTGATGGTCGCCCGATCGATTCACGACAGAATGATTTTAGTACCATCCTCGAACCACTGGGCAAAAAAGCTCATGCCGGCGACTTTCAGTTTCCCTTCGGCGGCGGCATTGAAGGACGCATCTTTTTTTTTGCTGGTCAGGACCGAAAATCCGGTGGCGGCATCTTTGAAGATCAGGGCCACGTCGAAGGTCTCGTGGTTTCCCGCCATTGAGGAAACCTTGCCCTTGTTGAACACGAAAAGCCTCGCACGCTGGTTGTCCCTGGTCTTGATCAGAACACGTGCATCGGTGTTGCGAATGTAATGTTTAAAGGGCTTGGAGGTGATTGAGGCAACTTTCAAAATTTGCCCCAGGGCGAAAAGAAGTAACGTAAATCGCATGAATATCTCCTGTCGTCTTTTTATGGGCTTCCGACTACACAAACGATACCAGTGTTTTTACCGCTTTGTGTTTTCCCTTGTTCATGTTGACCTCGATCATGTCCAGGTAATCTTCCAATTTGAACTTATGGGTCACCAGGGCTTCGGCATCGATCCGGCCCGACGTCATAAACTCCAGCGCGACGTCGAACACATGGCGCTCTTTCCCCTCATACGTCACCAAGCCATAGCCGTACACGCCTTTTACGGTCTGGAGTTTCAACCACAGTGGCGTCAGATCTATTTTGACTTCCCTGCCGATGCCCACCACGCTCAGGGTGCCGAAGGCTGCCAGCAGCCGCAAGCTCATATTCAGAGTAAATGAGCTGCCCACCGTGTCGTAGATTCGGTTGAAACCCCCCATGAGGATATCGCTTCCCAACATGGGTTTATGGATGGTGGCGCCGGTGACGTCGGACGACTGTCTAAAAACCTGTTTCCAGGCAATGATTTCACCTGCGCCCATTTTGATGGCCAAATCGGCGGCATAGGGGGAGGGCTCGATCACAGATATGTGACATTTCGGCGACAGGGCGCGTAAGGACTGGATGATCAGGTTGCCGATGACGCCGCCTCCGATGACAAGGGCCTTGTCCCCGGGCGTCGGGAAATTGTCGAACACGGTCTGCAGGGCCACGGCAAGTGGCTCGGTCATGGCGGCGGATTCCAGGGATAGTCCTTTGGGTATTTTAAACAACTGGCTCTGGTGGGCCACCATGAACGGTGCAAATCCGCCGTTGATCGAACTGTTGATACCGGTGAACATGCCCGGCTGAAGATTTCCCCGCGCAAAGTTCTCGCAGTTGGAAGGCCGACCGGTCCTGCAGCTGGGACACCTCTCCGCAATGCCCCGGGTTTCGCAACCTAGCCCCGGATTGACGGCGACGATGTCGCCAACCTTGAATCCGTCGACCCTCTCGCCCGTGTCGATGATTTTGCCGACGATTTCGTGGCCGGTAACGCAGGGAAAGGATGTAAATGGTGAGGCTGTCGGGGAGTCGTGCAGGAGCATAAGATTGAGATCGCTCCCGCAGAAACCGCAATAGATGGTTTGGATTTTGACCCATTCTTGCGCTGGAAGCTGCGGCTCGGGGATATCTACCAGTTTCGTCGTTTTCACCGGCCCCTTGAAAAACACCCTGTTGCCCAGAAAGGGTTTAAGGCTTTTGGCCGCAATGAACTTGGGTGTGTTGACGCTGAATTGCAATGCGCGCATATGGCCTCCACAAGACGAGTAGCGGTTCCCCCGGTGCCGATTGAGTCCCTGGTATGCGAGTCGCCAATCACAGCTGGCGCTTTGCGGGCCAGAGATCCTTCCAGGTATGGGTAGCGATTTTAGAAGTTATAATACGAATAAACATTCATATTTGTAAAGAAAAATATTTACTAAAATTTTAATATAATAAATAAATAAGTCGAATATTTATTCATATAAAATATTTCTCCTTGAAACCATTGATCAAGTGTGTAAGATTTTCTTGGTTTGATAATAATAATGCGGAGACGATATGAGCAGTGTCAGAACACCGAAACAACAACGGGGCATTGAGACCCGCAAACAGATCATAAAGGCGGCCTTTAAATTATTTGCCGAAAAGGGAATCCATGGCACCAACTCAACGGAGATTGCCCAAAAAGCGGGGATCTCCATCGGCAGTTTTTATTCCTACTTCAAGAACAAAAAAGTGCTTCTGCTTGAAATGCTGGAAGGATATGTGGAGGAGCACTACAAGATGGTGTGGCGGAAATTGGACGGTTTTAATCTGGATGAATTAGATCGCGATAAGATCAATGCCATCATAGCGAGTGTGTTCGAGGCCTACGACATTGCGCCGGAGTTCCACCGCCAGACCCATGCGCTCAGGTATTCGGACCTTGATATCAAACGCATTTATGACAGGGAGCGGGTGCGCCAGGTCGATCAAATCCAGTACCTGATAGAAAAAAATATCAATCATCTGGTGCACATCAAAGATCCCCATATCGCCGCGATGGTCATCCATAATGCCGTTGAGAACGTCGCCCACACGGCGAAGTTTATGGGCTCCGACATCGAGGAAGGACGTCTGGTCGGTGGTCTGGCGGATATGATTTCCGGGTTCCTCCTGGGGGATAGCGGTTCCGCCGGATAGTTAGGGCCGCGTCCCAACCTTCCACCGCTGACGGATTGCCTTTTCAAACGTCAAGCCAAGTTCAATATGCAACAAGAATAATCCGCCCCAATCAGATTTTAAAATGTGAGATGAAGGTAGGATTGATAAGATTGGTCGGGGCGAGAGGATTTGAACCTCCGACATCCTGCTCCCAAATTAAGGTCGGCAATTTGAGAAAAAGCTATTAAGAGACTGTAATTGCGTGAATTATAAATAGTTGGCAAATCGGCCGATTCCCGTTCAGTAGACATTATTTGCACTGGCGGCCCCTGAGTCGGGGTCGTAGCGTCTATCAAATTGTCTATCCAGG
The DNA here is from genome assembly GCA_014237395.1 of Desulfobacteraceae bacterium. Classification (GTDB taxonomy): domain Bacteria; phylum Desulfobacterota; class Desulfobacteria; order Desulfobacterales; family UBA5852; genus JABZFP01. The sequence goes on from JABZFP010000024.1 coordinate 7,219, forward strand.
TGGCCCTTCAACAGACCTCTATCCACAATAACCATCTCAATATTAATGAGTTATCCCGTTTCTTTATCTAATCATCCATGAACCGAATATAATTCAAGTGTCTGAAATAACATTCATAACTATGGAGCCCATAAAAAGTTAGGCATTCCAAAGATATTATTGACAGTCGCAATAGATTCTTATACCTAAAATCCTCGTTCCGAGATCGATAACAAAAATAACCCACTGAAAGGAGGGTGACTGAAGGATATTGGTATTCCTTTGTGTCAGTCTAAAAGAAATTATGATTAGAAAAGTAGCTCGAATTACAAGCATTGTGCTCATTGTTAGTTTGGTCTTACCGTTATCCACATTTGCCAACGATCTCGTGGTTTATTCTGCCCGTAAGGAGCACCTGATTACCCCGATTTTTCAAGCTTACACAGCAAAGACCGGGGTTGAGATTGAATTCACAACCGGCAAAGAAGCCGCTCTCGTCCAACGCATCCTCTCAGAGGGTAAGCGAACCCCGGCTGACATCCTGATTACAGTTGATGCCGGTAATCTTTGGTATGCCGCCGAGGCCGGTATACTGAAGTCGGTTCAATCAAATACTCTGGAAGCCAACATTCCTTCCCATCTGCGCGATCCTGAGAACCGGTGGTTCGGCCTTTCCGTTCGTGCCCGAACCATTGTCTATCATTCGGGCAGGGTAAGCCCGGGTACCCTCAGCACCTACGAAGCCTTGGCCGACCCGGAATGGAAGGGCCGTTTGATTCTGAGGACATCAAAGAAAGTATACAATCAATCCCTGGTGGCCATGATGATCCAGGACATTGGGTTGGATAATACGAAAAAGGTGATATCAGGCTGGGTTGGCAATCTGGCAGTACCGCCGCTTTCAAGTGATACCAAGGTTATGGAAGCCATCGATTCAGGGGTGGGTGACGTTGGGATCGTCAACACTTACTATTTTGGTCGTCTCCTTAAGAAAAACCCCCGCTTGCCGCTTAAGCTCTACTGGCCCAATCAGGAAACGACCGGGGTGCACGTCAACGTGTCCGGAGCAGGTGTAACAAGCCACGCTAAACATCCAGAAGCCGCTGTCGCCTTTCTTGAATGGGTCTCCAGCGAAGAGGCACAGAACCTGTTTGCCGACGTCAATATGGAATACCCCGTCAATCCTCAGAACCAAGCCAATTCCGTGGTTCAAGCGTGGGGGGATTTCAAAGCCAATCCTCGCAATGTTGCCAGTGCCGGACAGTATCAAGGTGAAGCGATACGCCTCATGGATGAAGCGGGCTATAAATGAATGCAAGCTGTGGCGATATGGCTTGCCGTGAACGTTTGACGTTTCGCGGGCCCAAATTGTTCAGGCAATTCAATGGGTGGAAAGTTGCATCCGCGCTAATCGCCACAGCTGTTCTCATACCACTGCTGGTAATATTCCTGTCGTTCCTAAGGCCAGAAACAGATATCTGGAAACACATTTCAGAACATCTGCTGGCTGATCTCCTGCGCAACACCGCCGTGCTGACAGCGGGTGTACTATCACTCACGGCCATAATGGGCGTAAGCCTCGCTTGGCTCACGGCGGTATGCGAATACCCGGGCCGCAGACTATTCGTATGGGCTCTTTTATTGCCCATGGCGGTTCCGGCTTACGTGATGGCTTTTGTTTTTTTGGGTGTTTTCGATTTTGCCGGACCAGTTCAGGGGGCTTTAAAAGCCTGGTTGCCTGGACACTTCGATCCGGTTGACGTTCGGTCTGCCCCTGGCGTTATCATCGTTCTTTCTCTTGGGCTCTATCCCTATGTCTACCTTCTGGCACGGGGAGCCTTTCTGACCCAGGGACGCAAAGCCATGGAGGCTGCACGTTCTCTTGGGTGCAAACCTATCCGCGCTTTTTTCCGTGTTGCCTTACCAATGGCAAGACCTTGGATCGCCGGTGGTCTGATGCTTGTTTTGATGGAAACGCTCGCCGATTTCGGAGCCGTTTCCATATTCAATTACGATACCTTAACAACGGCCATCTACAAGGCCTGGTTTGGTCTCTTCTCGCTCGATGCAGCGGCGCAGCTTTCATCAATCCTTGTTATCCTGGCTTTGGCCGTAATGTTGATTGAGCAGAAGATGCGCAGCCGGATGCGCTATTTTCAAACCGGCCGTTTGTCCATGGAGGAACATCGCATCCCTCTTAAGGGTTGGAAAGGATGGGCGGCATCATTATTCTGCGGATTGGTTTTTATCGTGGCCTTCGCCCTTCCTTTTTTACGCCTCGTCGCATGGAGCCTTGAGGTCGCTCAGAACCAACTGGACGTTTCATATACAGCTGAAATCGTAAACAGCCTAATCCTCGCTGCGGGAGGGGCAGGTATTATCTGTTTGGCCTCGCTGGTGCTTGCCTATACCGATAGGCGGCATAAAGACTCGATAACTAATGCCTCGATAAAGATTGCAACCTTGGGCTATGCGTTACCCGGAACAGTGCTGGCGGTAGGACTCTTTGTTGGTTTTTCCTATGTTGATTCGGCCATAGCCAACGGTTTAGGGATTGAGTCCGTCCTTCAAGGAAGCCTGGCAATGCTATTCATTGCCTACAGCGTCCGATTTCTGGCTGTGGGTTATCATCCAGCGAGCAGCGCCATGCTGAGAATCACGCCCTCCATCGACGAGGCGGCCCGGAGTTTAAACGTCAAGGGAATCAAAATGCTTTTTAGGGTCCACATCCCAATATTAAAAGGTGGTCTATTTACAGCCATACTGCTGGGCTTTGTGGACATAATGAAAGAAATGCCAATTACCTTGATGACCCGCCCGTTTGGGTGGGACACTTTGGCGGTCAAGATTTATGAATTAACTTCTGAAGGCGAGTGGGAGCGGGCCGCCATTCCAGCCGTGGTGTTAGTGCTGTGCGGACTTATTCCGGTCATTCTTTTGGTCGCAAAAAGTGAGAAACGCATCGTATGAAACCCTATTTATTAAGCCTTGAACATGTGCAGAAATACTATGGCGAAACAGCGGTTCTAAAATCCCTATCCTTTCAACTGGAAGAAGGGGCCATTGGCTGCCTCCTTGGACCGAGCGGTTGCGGTAAAACAACGGCCCTGAGAACCATAGCCGGTTTTGAACATATCCAAGGTGGGCGTATTCGGATCGGTTCAGATATCGTTTCCTCAACCGATAACCATGTTCCGCCGGAAAATCGCCGCATCGGCATGGTTTTTCAGGATTATGCACTCTTTCCCCACCTTAACGTTCGCGATAATGTTGCCTTCGGCATTGGCAAAAAGAAAGAAAAACATACCAGAGCGCATGTGAGCGATTTGATCGATTTGGTAGGGTTGGAAGCGGTTGCCGACCAGTACCCTCACGAATTATCTGGCGGTCAGCAGCAGCGCGTCGCGCTTGCAAGGGCGTTGGCTCCAAACCCCCGTTTGCTTTTGATGGACGAGCCATTTTCCAATCTGGATGTGACGTTAAGAGAGCGCCTATCCATCGAAGTGCGGAATGTCCTTCACCAGCAGGGAACGACGGCAATTCTGGTAACCCACAATCAAAGCGAGGCCTTTGCCATGGCCGACCAGATTGGCATAATGGAAAATGGAGAACTACAGCAGTGGGATACCGCCTACCAACTCTACCATCGACCGCAAAACCCAAAAGTTGCGGATTTCGTTGGGGAAGGCGTTCTGATTGATGGAAAAGTCATTTCTGAAGGTCAGGTTGAAACAGGATTAGGGCTCCTTGAGGGCCGGTTTTCATATCCCTGCACCAATGGCTGCCCGGCCAAAGTACTGATTCGACCGGAGGATGTGGCGCACGATGATGACAGCCCCTACAAGGCAGAGATCCTTCAAAAGAATTTCCGTGGACCTACTATATTATATGTGCTGCGGCTCTCATCTAATGAGAGAGTTCTTTCGATCGTTCCCAGCCACCATGACCACCGGGTCGGTGACCATATAGGCATCCGGACTAGGGTGGAAGAAATAATTCTATTTGAAACAAAAGCTGCCAAAATGGCGGGAGGATTGCTTCATTAGCCATCACAGAACTGTCCGCATGTGTTAAGAAGCCGCCACTGCCAAGGGTGTGCTGCGTTCAAGGAGGACATTTATCCTGTAGGACCGTTTTAAGGGGTGTGTGGTCACGGCCATCAGCACCACAACCATGAATTGGAACTGATTTCGGAAGTCGTCGGGATTTTCAACAAGTTAATCATATAGGGTTTTTTAACATGATCGGTCGTTTTTCCAAACTTGGTGTTTATCAGGAATTGTTCAGGTTGAGAGATTTTTACTTTGCTTTTGGCGCATCGCTCCTGGCGCTGCTGAGTTATATCTTCGACTACGGGAACGAATCACCAAGCATTGTGGGCAATACCCTGGCCATCATTTCGGTGGCAATCAACGGGGCGCCAATCATTTGGGGGGCGGTCAAAGGACTGATTGAGCGAGAGGTCAACGTCGACGAACTCGTCAGCATTGCCATCATCGCCAGTTTGATTCAGGGTGAGTTCCTAACCGCCGCCGTTGTCAGTTTTGTCATGACCTTCGGTGGATTGATCGAACAAGTAACCAGTGAATCGGCCCGCAAGGCCATAAAATCGCTGATTCAAATCGCCCCTGAAACAGCTACTGTTCTTGAGGGGGGAAAAGAGAAAGCCGTTGCTATCGAGAAGGTGTCTGTCGGTGATCATATTCTCATCAAGCCAGGTGAGCGAATCCCGGTGGACGCCCGCATCCTTTCGGGCGTGTCGGCCGTCGACGAGTCGGCCATGACCGGCGAACCGCTGCCCGTTGAAAAGCAGGTCGGGGATGACATCCTCGCCGGAACGCTGAACCATAATGGGGTCATCCGGGCCGAGGCGACCAAGGTAGGCCAGGACACCACATTGGGCAAAGTGATTAAGCTGGTTAGCGACGCCGAACAGCATCGCCCGGAAGCGGTCCGTCTCATCGACCGCTACGCGACTTGGTTCACGCCGGTTATCCTTACCTGTGCCGCCATTGCCTGGTTGGCCACCGGGGAAATTAGTCGTGCCGTGGCCGTACTTATCGTCGGGTGCCCCTGCGCCCTGATTCTAGCCGCGCCTACGGCCACTGTTGCGGCGTTGGGGCGTGCGGCCAAGGCCGGTGTCTTAGTTAAGGGCGGACAGTATCTTGAAAAGGCCGCGTCGGTGAAAGTCGTCTTATTCGACAAGACCGGCACGCTAACGCTGGGGGAACCCCGGGTGGAAGAGATTGCCTGTACCGAAGGGGTCTCCAAGGATGAGGTGCTTTCGTGTGCCGCCAGCGCTGAACAGCATTGCACCCATCCCTTGGCCAGGGCGATTCTAAAAGCGGCCCATTATGCCAAAATTGCTGTGCGGGGTGCGGAAAACGCTTTCCATGAAATCGGACTTGGTGTGCGCGCTATGGTCGATGGCAGCCTGGTAGAAGTAGGTAGTGTAACGGCCGGCGACAGTACAGTCGCACTTTCTAAGCACCTGCAACAATGCATTGACAGTTCCATTATGCGCGGTGTTACCCCGCTCATCGTTTATCGCGATCAGACACCTGTGGGGTTACTCAATGTGACCGACCAAGTCCGTCCGGAGGCGATGTCAACAATCAGGGCGTTCAATCAGTTGGGCATTGAGGAACAGGCGATTTTATCCGGCGATCATGACAAAGCGGTTCAGCGAGTTGCCGATACTGTCGGCATCGCTAATGTATATGGCCGTTTAAAACCTCAGGACAAAGTGGATGTGATTAAAGATTATCAATTGCGAAACCTACCAGTTATGTTCATCGGCGACGGGATCAACGACGCACCAGCGCTTGCCGCGTCACAGGTCGGAGTCGCCATGGGAGCAGCCGGAACCGATGTGGCCTTGGAAACTGCCGACATCGCTTTGACACACGACAATATCGCCAAACTGCCCTGGTTGATCCGTCTGTCGCGACGGATGCTGAGCATCATCAAGATCAACATTTTTTTTGGGTTGGCATTCAATGCATTTGCAGTGGTGGCAAGCGGAATGGGATGGCTGTCACCTATAATGGCCGCCATTGTTCACAACGTCGGCAGCGTGGTGGTTGTATTTGCATCGGCCAGTCTGGCCATTTTTCCTGAGGCAAAAACGGAGCATTTGCAAGTCTGATATGATGCAGTGCACGGTACGTTATCGAGCCAGTTCGTATCCCTATTATCACTGTCAGTAATCATATTGGAGCCCTTTAGCCGAGATACGATATGGCGTCCCACCTATAACTATCTCTCAATTTTTACAATTCTGACAACTTGTGTAACCAAACACCCCTCTCACAGAAGCATCCAAATATCATCCCATTATTCCCCCCCTGATAACCCAATTATATAGTTATGTAGTGTCCAAAGGGGTTCACCTACCAAAATACCATATGATTACAATAGGATAGGTTGTTTACCCACCCATTGGAAGATGGTGTAATAGATGTAAATACAGATAGTTATGCCAACTATGGGGGGTAAACAATGAGACTGAACGATATTTCCTGGAAGCAGTATGAACTGGATCTTCAAGAATTAAAAGTCGCTTATCTCAATTGGGCAATCAGTTAGATTCCGCAAGCGTCATGTAACCCTGCCATATGTATTTTGGCATCGTTTTTGGGATCGTAATCTGAAAGGATGGCGTGAGGATCGTTATCAGAATCTCAACCGATTCACGGTCAGGCTCTATGAGAAGGCTAAAGTCCCGCCCTTTAACCTCCATCAGCTTAGACATCTTGCGACATCCATTTTAAAGGACAAGGGAAGCATGAGCCTCGCACAGCTTCAGCGGTTCCTGCGCCACGACCACCAGAAAACCACGGAAATCTATGCTGGCCATATCGAGATGGGTACCAAGAAACAAACGGACTATCTGGCCGACTTCTGGAAGGGTAAATTAGTCGATTCTGACACCGTAGCCACTATCCCAGCAACTATTAGCGGCCGAAAATGACGATTGAGAAGGCGTGAATGTGGTCTAAGTGCTTGATATGATTGGTCGGGGCGAGAGGATTTGAACCTCCGACATCCTGCTCCCAAAGCAGGCGCGCTACCAGGCTGCGCTACGCCCCGTGAATCCGGCATCAAAGACGGGACGGTTTTCTATCACGTATTGCGGGTGGGTGCAAGCGCAAAGCAAGATTTAATCCGGAAGCTTATCAAGGGGTTGAGGGTATATGCCGACCCAGGGCGAATGGATGCCGTGCCGGTTTGACATGGCCTAATTTGCTTGACACACTATTTCGGTCATATTAAATTACCCATTTATTCTTGTGCCGTACTGCATTTGCGAGAGTGGCGGAATTGGTAGACGCACTGGACTTAGGATCCAGCTCTGGCGACAGAGTGGGAGTTCAAGTCTCCCCTCTCGCACCATATCCAACGGTTTTGAGAGTGCCTGGAGATGATCGACTCCGGGCACTCGACGTATAGAGGCTGGTGCAATCTTTGGATGGTTTTGGCGTTGCACCCAGCCAGCCGATTTTTTGTTATAGGCCAATTGATTAAGCCGCATACCATGAGAGGTGGTGCAGCGGTTTGCCCGGAAAGGAATCCGAATGAATTTTTCAGTTGAGGACCAGAGTGCCGTTAAAAAGAAACTGACCATCGAAGTGCCCCTGGAAGATGTGACGCGTGAATTGGACAATGCCTACAAGGAACTGAAAAAAAATGCCAAGGTCAAGGGGTTTCGGCCGGGCAAAACACCGCGATCGGTGCTCGAGCGGCTATACGGCAAAGACGTGCGCGCGGATGTATCGTCGCGGCTGATCCAGGATTCATTCATCGAGGTTTTGAAGGAATCCGAAATGAATGTGGTCGGCATGCCGGATATCGATCCACCAGAACTCAAGGCCGGCGAAGCCTTTACCTTTGTCGCCACGGTCGAAGTGAATCCCGAACTGGAAAATTACAATATCGATGGGTTTCAGCTTAAGAAAACGCTTTACCGGGCCACGGATGAAGAGGTGGACGCCCAGCTTCAGATGCTGCGCAACAATCTGGCGCGCATGGTGCCGATTGAAGAGGATCGCCCGGTGGCCGATGGGGATTACGTGGTGGTCGACTACGAGGGGCTGAAAGACGGCAAACCTTTTGCGGAAACCCAACGGACGGAAAATTTTTCGATGAAGATCGGTGACGGCATGATCCATCCGGATATCGATGCCGGCCTCATCGGTCTCAAAGCTGGTGAATCCACTGAAGTTTCCGTCCAATTTGCCGATGACTATTTTAACGAGAAACTGGCCGGCTTGGCGATCACCTTTCTTATAGACCTCAAGGAAATTCGTGAGCAGCACCTGCCGGAAATTGACGATGAAATGGCCAAGCGCCTTGGGCAGTTTGAGTCGCTTGACGATCTCAAGGCCAAAATCAATGAAAACCTTGCCATGGGCTACACCAAACGGCAGGAGCAGGAGCTGAACGAACAGGTTTTTACGGCCCTCCTCGATCAGCAGGAGTTTGAGGTTCCGGAATCCATGGTCGCTCATGAGCTTGAGAACATCGTGGCGGAGGCCAAACAGAAATTTGCCTACCACAATACGTCCATGGAGGAACTGGGACTGGATGATGAACAGCTGAATACCAACTACCGTGAAACCGCGGTCAATCAAGTGCGGCGTCACATGATCCTGGGGAAAATCATCAGTCAGGAATCCCTGGCGATTTCCGACGAGGAGCTGGAGAGCGGCTACCAGGAAATGGCCGACAGTTTCAACCAGCCCGTGGATGTCATCAAACAGTTTTATGCCCAGAATCCGGAACGTATTGACGTGTTCAAGCACGCTTTACTTGAAAAACAGGCGATTAAGCTTATTATGGATAAAAGTTCCATCGAGGAAGTCGAGCCGGAACTGGAAACACCCGCTGAAGACGACAAGACCGAATAATCCGATCTGTCTGGTCTGGCATCAACTAACGGGCCTTATATCCAACTAAGGGTTAAGGCCCGGCCCCTTCATCGGACCGCTTCACCGGCCACCATCAGACACCTTAACAAGGAGAAAAAACGTGCCGCTAATCCCTATGGTTATCGAGCAGAGCAGTCGGGGTGAACGGGCTTACGACATCTATTCCCGGCTGCTGAAAGACCGGATCATATTCCTCGGCTCCGCCATGAATGACGACGTTGCCAATCTCATCATTGCCCAGTTGCTGTTTCTTGAGTCGGATGACCCCGAAAAGGACATCAATTTTTATATCAATTCACCCGGGGGGGTTGTGACTTCGGGACTTGCCGTATATGATACCATGCAGTATGTAAAACCAGATATCGCCACGGTCTGTATCGGCCAGGCCGCCAGTATGGGCGCAGTCCTGCTTGCGGCCGGCAATGCCGGCAAGCGCTACGCCCTGCCCAATGCGCGGATTATGATCCATCAGCCCATGGGCGGCTTTCAGGGGCAGGCCTCGGATGTGGAAATCCACGCCCGCGAAATGCTGCGGATGAAACAGGATCTCAACCGCATCCTGTCGATACATACCGGCAAACCGGTCGAAGCGCTGCAGACGGACACGGACCGTGATTTTTTCATGTCCGGTGAAGAAGCCCGTGCTTACGGGATCGTGGACCACGTGATAGCCAAGCGCGACGATCTCGGAGACGGCGCAGCCACGGAGAAGAAAGATGACGCATAAAGATGAGGACAATGACAACCTGTTTTGCTCGTTCTGCGGCAAAAGCCAGAAGGAAGTCAACAAGCTGATCGCCGGTCCGGCGGTATACATCTGTGACGAGTGCATCCAGCTCTGCAGCGAGATTATTGAAGAGGAGAGCGAAAAGGATGCCGATGCGCTGGAGAACCTCCTGGCGCCCAAAGAAACCAAGGCGTTGCTGGACGATTACGTCATCGAGCAGGAGGCCGCCAAGAAAATCCTGGCGGTGGCGGTCTACAACCATTACAAGCGCTTGAATTCGACCGTTCACGCGGGTGATGTGGAGCTTCAGAAAAGCAACATCCTGCTGATCGGCCCTACCGGTTGCGGCAAGACGCTCTTGGCCCAGACCCTGGCCCGGTTTCTCAACGTCCCCTTTACGATTGCCGATGCCACCAGTCTGACCGAAGCCGGTTATGTCGGGGAGGATGTCGAGAACATCATCCTGGCGTTGCTGCAGAATGCCGATTATGACGTGGAGCGGGCCAAAAAAGGCATCGTCTATATCGACGAGATCGACAAGATCGCCAGCAAAGGCGACAATCCCTCCATCACCCGGGACGTGTCCGGTGAAGGGGTGCAGCAGGCCCTGTTGAAAATTATTGAAGGCACGACCGCCAGTGTTCCGCCGAAGGGCGGCCGCAAGCATCCCCAGCAGGATTTTGTCAAGGTCGATACTTCCAACATCCTATTTATATGCGGCGGCACGTTCAACGGCCTTGAAAAAATCATCCAGCGGCGGCACGGGTCCAAGGTCATGGGGTTTGGCGCCGAAATCGTCAAACCGTCCGACAAAAGCGTGGGCGAGATTCTCCTGAATGTTCAGCCCGAAGACCTGATCAAATTCGGTTTGATACCCGAATTCCTGGGACGGTTGCCGGTCATTGCCACCCTGGGTGAGCTCAACGAGCAATCGCTGGTCCGGATTTTGAACGAGCCTAAAAACGCGCTGGTCAAGCAATACTGCAAACTGTTCGAGATCGAAGGGGTTAACCTGCGATTTACCGACAGTGCCTTGGCCGCGATTGCCAAGGAAGCGGTCAAGCGCAAATCCGGGGCACGTGGCCTGCGGGCCATTCTCGAAAAAACCTTGCTGGATATCATGTATGAGTTGCCTTCCGTGGAGAATGTCAAGGAATGCGTGATCAGTGAGGATGTGGTGCTGAACAAGGAGGACCCGATCTTGCTCTTTGACCAGACCAAAACCAAGAAACAGGCTTGATCAAACCCGATCCGCTTCCATTGATGGGAATTTTGTCGGCCCATGGCAGCGCCAGTCCCATTTAGGCGCCCCACGGGCCGATTTTGTTATGGACACGCTCGCCGTTTAAGTTTTGCATCAATTAAACGATAAGACCTTTTAGAGCCCCATTTTATCGGGTCCGGCATTGCGCCCACGATATTCGCCGTTACCCCATATCCTGGATAAGATCCGCGGCTAGCCTTGAAATGGAAGTGTTTTCCGATTATTTTAAATATGTAAGTGATCGGCTTGTCCGAGAGCGCGCAAAACGCCTTATGGCATTCGGACGTGCCGACCGATCAATTTTTTAGACCCTATCATCAGGAAGTGAATAATTATGGTAACGATTCCCACTGTTTTTAAAGACGATCCTGCGGGGGAAGACCTTCAGCTCCCGCTTCTGCCGTTGCGTGACATCGTGGTTTTTCCCCACATGGTGGCACCGCTTTTCGTGGGCCGCACCAAATCCGTCAACGCCCTGGCCAACGCCATGGGCCGTGACAAACGGGTGTTTCTTTCCACCCAGAAGCATGCCGGTGTCGATACACCGGAGGAAGCGGATATCAACGAGGTGGGTACGATCGGTAAAGTCCTGCAGCTGTTGAAATTGCCGGACGGCACGGTCAAAGCCCTGGTGGAGGGTGAAAGCCGGGCCCGCATCCTGAAGTTTCTGGAGATGGATGATTTCTTCAACGTCGAACTCGCTTCCATGCCCGAGCCGGAGGTGGACCCCATCGAGGCCAAAGCCCTGTGCCGGTCGGTGCTGGAAAACTTTGGCCGGTATGCCAAACTGAACAAGAGCATCTCCAAGGAATTGATGGAGAGCGTGGGTGAGATCAGTTCCCCGTCCAAGCTGGCCGATACCGTGGCCGCTCATTTTGCCTTCAAGGTCGATGACAAGCAGCGCCTGCTGGATAAGGTCGACCCGGCAGAGCGCGTGTCCGACCTGGTCAGCCTGATCAAGATGGAAATCGAAGTCCTGCGGATGGATCAGCGCATCAAGGGCCGGGTCAAAGAACAGATGGAAAAAACCCAGCGCAACTATTACCTGAACGAACAGATGCGGGCCATCAAGAAGGAAATGGGGGCGGAAGACGACCCCAGCGAAGAGCTGGAAGATCTGGAAAAACGGATCAAGGCCAAAAAGATGTCCGAAGAGGGCACCGAGAAGGTCAAGCAGGAATTTCGCAAACTTAAAATGATGACGCCCATGTCGGCGGAAGCCACGGTCGTGCGCAACTATATCGACTGGCTGATCAGTCTGCCCTGGTTTGATGTCAGCGAGATCAATCAGGACCTGGCGGCGGCCGAGCGGATTCTTGACGAGGATCACTATGGCCTCGAGAAGCCCAAGGAGCGCATCATCGAATACCTGGCGGTTCAGACCCTGACCCGAAAGGTGAAAGGCCCGATTCTTTGCCTGGTGGGGCCTCCGGGGGTCGGCAAGACATCCCTGGCCAAATCCGTGTCACGCGCTACCGGGCGCAAATATGTCCGGTTGTCGCTGGGTGGGGTGCGGGACGAAGCCGAAATCCGCGGCCACCGGCGGACCTACATCGGGGCCATGCCGGGCAAGATCATGCAGTCCCTCAAAAAGGCGGGTGTCAACAACCCGGTTTTCTGCCTGGACGAGGTGGACAAGATGAGCATGGATTTCCGGGGCGATCCTTCGGCCGCCCTTTTAGAAGTGCTGGATCCGGAGCAGAATTACAGCTTCAACGACCACTACCTGGATGTGGATTACGATCTGTCGGATATCCTGTTCATCACCACGGCCAACACGCTGCCCGATATTCCCCTGCCGTTGCAGGACCGTATGGAAATCATCCGTTTGCCGGGGTATACCGAATACGAAAAATACAACATTGCCAATAACTTTTTGGTCGCCAAGCAGATCGAAGCCAACGGCCTTGAAGGCCGTGACATCAAGTTTTCGAAGAACGCCATCCTGACCATTATCCGGCGATACACCCGTGAAGCCGGGGTGCGCAACCTGGAACGCGAGATCGCCTCCATCTGTCGCAAAATTGCCAAGCAGGTGGTCAAGAAGCAGGGCAACGGGGTGTATCACGTATCCGCCCAATCGATTGCCAAATACCTCGGCCCGGCGCGCTTCAAGCAAGACCAGATCGAGGACAAGGACCAGATCGGCATGGTGACGGGCCTGGCCTGGACCCAGGTCGGCGGGGAACTTCTGATCGCGGAAACGCTCACCATGCCCGGCAAGGGCAATGTCACCGTGACGGGAAAATTGGGCGATGTCATGAAAGAATCGGCCCAGGCCGCGGTGAGCTATGTCCGCTCGCGGGCCGCCAACCTGATGATCGACGAAAAGTTTCACCGGAAGCTCGATCTGCACATCCACATCCCCGAAGGGGCCATCCCCAAGGACGGTCCTTCGGCCGGGATTGCCATGTGCACCTCCATCGTTTCGGCTCTGGCCAAGCGTCCGGTGCGCCGGGATATTGCCATGACGGGCGAAATCACCCTGCGGGGTCGCGTGCTGCCCATCGGCGGGCTGAAAGAAAAAATCATCGCGGCCCATCGCGGCGGGATCAAAACCGTCCTCATCCCGAAAGAGAACGAGAAGGACCTTAGGGACATTCCTAAACTAATCTCCCGCAGCATGACGATCATTCCGGTGGAGCACATGGATGAAGTCCTCAGCCATGCCCTGATCCTGGCGGATGGGGATCGTCTGTTCAAGGAGGTGGATCTACCGTTTGCCATCGCGGAAGGCGAGGGTGAGGGCAGTTCGGCGTCGCCCTTGAATTGAGTACCGGTTAGCGGCCGCAATCCGTCTGTATTTTTGGTGTGTTGTCTCGTTTCCGCTTGACACCGTATGGCGGATAAAGTATCAAAGCAGTCTTTGCGTCGGGCGGGTAGCTCAGTTGGGAGAGCATCGGCCTTACAAGCCGAGGGTCACAGGTTCAAGCCCTGTTCCGCCCACCATTTTTTTATTGACGCTAGTCCGGAAACAGACTATATCCGGAATCTCCAAATTCGGGGGCGTAGTTCAGTTTGGTTAGAACGCCGGCCTGTCACGCCGGAGGTCGCGAGTTCGAGTCTCGTCGCTCCCGCCACTAATAAAAACAGGGGCTTAGATTAGTTTCTAAGCCCCTTGTTTTTTGGTTGAAAAAGTGGATTCCAACCGTATTTCCAACCCGCAGCATTATAAACGCAAATTCCACCACATTTCACAAAAAAAGGCCCCACAACGAGTGTGAAGCCTTTTTACTTTCAGACGCCATGTGTGGATTGCCTTCTCCATCGCATGACGGCCACCTTAGTGGACTTAAGGTTCACTAAGTTAAATGGTGCAATTGTTGGTAGCAGCGTCATATGAAACATTAGAAATCAAATAAGCTGATCTGTCCTGGTAAAGATACAAGCTCAAATGACCGGTTTCCAATGGTTAATCTGCCCTCCCAGATGTCAAGATGCACGGGTTGCCTGATAAGACGCTGCGGAAGCTCATCAAGGCTCGCCATACATACGTAATAGTCTTGGTCCCAAGCTACCCCTTGTGCCGAAAGAGCAATTAATTCATTGGGTGTTTTAATTCGGAGCACTTCCCCATCAAATTTGAAAGAAACCAAACTGTCTGGATCTGTATCTTTTAATTGGTTACGTATTTTTTTAATGGCGATTCGGAACCATTCCCACTCAACAGTACATTTTGGTCGTTTTTCATACTCTCTTCTTATCCGCTCCCAAGGTAATAGATCTGCCCACTGAAGCCCATTACTTAACCACGCAGGTGGAGATTTAAATTGATAATGGCGAAGAGCGTACGCAACGAACGCCGCTCCCTGTTTAAATGATTCAACTTCAAGGGGCATTTGGTAGTTGATTTCTGCCAACGTTCTCCCATCGTGAAATACCCCGGCCAACAAGAAAACAGGATAGAAGCTCATATTTGTCACCTGCGTCGCAGTCAGTTCGAGGCTGTCACTTTTGTAACGGTATGCTGGTTCTTGATCTGTCATGGTTCCCCATATCTGCTCGAATCCGAGTATTTCAAATAGCTCTCTTGTATTCATTTTCCACCTGTAGCTTATCTGAATGTAGCTGGATCTATTGGGTGAGTATTAATTCACGCGTGATATCGTAATCGATACCATTTTTCATCTGGTACATCCCTTGCTGTCACATTTTACGTGCCATGCATTACCCCGATGATTGGGTGGTATATGTACATGTAATCATATTATATTTTGAGGCCGGATAGGATCGGTGTGTCTGCGCCAAGTACCAAGCATATATACGATTTTTAGTGTAATTCGCACAGGAGGTAGACACTTGATAGCCATTCCTAACATGCTGTGGTAGTTGACAATATCACCATCATTTGGTTTGGTTAGCATGATATAAGAAAATGCTCAATTACCAACCGAAGAGGTCGGATTGGAGGGAGAACAAACCCCTTGCCATGTTCCCGAATTGGAAGGCAGGGGGTTCGTTTTGTAATCTGACAAGATCAGCGCGAACAAAAATGGATATTCAAGCGACATTTATATAGATTGTATGGAGCATGCTAAAAGGGACATCCTTAATTTTGGAGTCACTGAGTTCTGTGCCTTAGAGAAGGGTGTTCCAATGGCTCGAATATATGACAAACTGACTTTTATGACAGGATCAAAAAAGCCCTAACAACAGCATTAAGGGCGACGGGAAAAAGTCGCCGCACCTTATGCTGATCTTTTAGGGCAACAACATACCTACCTACAACATGGCCACTAAAAGGGATTCTTAGGTGTTGAAACAAGACACCAAAAACCATTTCCTTCCTAAACGCTCTCCAGAGCTTGGCGAACTGGTGCAGGTCCGAGCCCGCAGATGGCTTGTGGAAGAAGTTGTCACACCCAAGATTTCCGGACAGAGCAGTCTGGTTCGTCTTGCATGTGCCGACGATGATAACCAGGGCCAGGCGCTTGAAGTTTACTGGGATTATGAGCCTGACCGACGCATTCTCGAGGAGGAGGGCTGGGGCGATTTGGCCTCTCAGGGTTTTGATGCCCCGCAGCAGTTTGGTGCTTTCTTACACACGCTGCGCTGGAACTGCGTCACGGCGACTGACCCCAATCTTTTTCAGGCCCCTTTTCGGGCGGGAATAAAGATAGATGCTTATCAGATGGAGCCTCTCAGAAAGGCCCTTCGGCTGCTTTGGGCTGGCTATCTCAATCAGCGGGTGGTCTGAACCGTTGAAAATTGCATATTGTCAGATATGATCTCGTAATCACAGGTTTTAGCAGGCGCGTTTTTCGTGGGATTATCTCAATAAATCACAAAACGGTAATCTGCTCAAAACCACAGCCAATGTAATCAATCAATGGCCTAAAATGTTGGGTGTTTTAACTGCTTGGCTGTGAATAATGTTGACATCAAATTAAAGCGTATTGTAATCTTATTTATTCCTACCCTCTGTGACTCTCTTAGCGCATATAGATTCAATCTCCAGAGATACCGGGCTTTTTCGGAAGTTCTTTCCTCTTGCTGAGCCTCTAAGTGCCTCCGATTTCTGAAACGGATAATTGTTTTCATTTAATGCTTTATGAAAAGGTCAAAAGGAGGTCACCATGAAACGGAATGTTATCTTAGCAGCAGTGTGTGTATTTTGCTTAATGACAACTGCTTATTCAGGAGAGGCCATAGGGGCAGACAACATCAAAGACATGCTGCTTAGACCCGGTGGATGGTTAGTGGAATGGCGTGGAAACAGCAGCGGGGTGCTCGATTTTATATTTGAAGATCGAGGAGAGAATATCGTGGTAAAAATCCATAATGCTGCTTGGAATCAGAGCTGTGAGCGTAATGTCACAATTATCGAGGATACTGTCAATCTCGACGGTTGTAACGACACTGGCATTACTCTTCGTTACGATCCTGATGACAAGGAATTTCCATTTAAGGGAGAGAGTCCAAACGTTAACTATAAACTTAAAGCAAAGTAGGTGTTCAACTATGATTTTTTTGGTTGAACGGGCTCTATGGTTGTGCTTGGAGTTACTCCAACTAGTCGCAGAATCAGCAACATTACGGACAGTGGCACGCTATACGTAACAAATGCTGTTTAATCTATAGATTATAATAAGTTATGTGGTCATAGAGTGGATTGTTTTCGACGTTCTGTCAAGTTATTTTCTGCTATTCCATGCCTGCGCATCACCTCCCCGATGGCCTTGTGGTAGTCCCGTTGGACTTTTAGGTTGGAGACTTTGCAATACCGCTGAGTTGTCTTGATGCGCGTATGGCCTAATAGATCCTGGATAGTGACCAGGTCGGCATCGGCATTGAGCAACTGGGTCGCCATGGTATGCCGCAGCTGGTGGCAGGAGGCCTTGAGACCGCTTTTTCGAGCATAGTATTCCATGCGTTTCTGGATGCCACGAACGGAGATGGCTTTGCCCCTGCAAGTTCCTTTTTCGACCAAAAAGATCGCCCGTATGCGGGACTGCGGGCGTACCCGCAGATAGTCAATCAACGCCTGCAACGCATCCGGGCTTAAGTATACCACGCGATCCCTGCGCCCCTTGCCCTCATAGACCATCAACTGCATCCGCCGTAAATCGATGCAGGCCAACGTCAGGTTGGCGACCTCCTGCACACGTAAACCACAACGCAGCATCAGCATGAACATGGCTCGGTCACGGTGGTTACGGATGACGCTAAAAAGACGGTCGAGGTGCTCCTCCCTCAGGTAACGCGGCAGAGGACGAGACAGCCGCAAGGTGTAGCCTCGCTTGATGGGATGGACCATCGCGACCTGCTCCTCATGGATGAGGTAGTTATAAAACCCCCGGATGCTGTCCAGGTGGCAGTTGATCGTTTTAGGCGTCAACCGTCTGTCGAGCAGGTGATCAATATAGCGCAGCAGGATTTTGTGAGAGACCTGCTCAATGGGGACATCCACCCACAAAACGAACTGACGCAGCGTATACATGTAGTTTCGGATTGTGTGGGGGGAGTAGTTGCGCCGCTTAAGAAATCTGCGGTAATGGACTATGGCGTCGGTAATGGCCATGGACTCCTCCACTTTCGATGATTTGCATTGCCTTAAAATACTCTTCCCGCCGTGTATTGTCGGTAAGCCGGGCATAGCGCCGGGTCATTTCGATGCTGCTGTGTCCCAGAAGCTGCTGGAGGCACTCCAGGCGCATACCGGCATTGAGCAGCTCACTGGCGAAGGTATGCCGCAGAGCATGCAGGGTATAGCCTTTGTTGGACAAGCCCGCCTCGTCCATTCGCCTGAGAAAATTTTGGAGCGCAGGTAAAGTGTCTGATGGATGGTGTTCCGGAGAGACGGTGGCGGATGGGTATTGACCTTGGTGGGGTACTGCCTGCGGTTTTAAACCTTCAATGGAAATCGATTCAAGAGTCATCAGCTGCCTCCTTTCTAATTTCCATAGAAAAAACAGGCAGATGATGACTTTTGAGATGCTTTTAGTCAATCATCTTTTTGTTACGTACAGTGGCACGCTATCGCAACTTTCCAAGATACAGTTTTCCGTGTGAATAATTCGATTCGACGGTTTGTATTGTCATTCCAACTGCGTTCAGTTAAACATATTGCACGTCATCAACACTATATGATCTGGTTTTCTCTCCGGAAAAATATCTTTGCTATCCTATTAAGTCACGGACTGAGCTACCCCTAACTTTTACCCTTTTTGCATTGAGCCTCCTAAAGCGCAGTTGATCCACATTCTCGCCAGACGATTCTGATCCTGTGGCACTATTGACCTAAGTCAAATACATTTCTTGAAATTCAGTTTATGGAATGATCACAAACCAGGAAATTTTTCGACCGAAATCCTGACTTCCTATCCGAGCCGGCGACAAATCTGCTGTTGTTATTTACATCGACGCTGATGGGTTTGAATTCGTTTAATCGAAAAGACTGGCAACTCGCATCATCTCATCTAAACGCTTTCACAGCACGGGAGGTCTCCGATGGCAAGATCCTCGCTGTTTTCAAAGCTGCGGTTCCTTCGTCCAACCGGTCGAACGCATGGATGCACAGAAGAAAAATCCCCGGACCAATGGACGGAATTGCGCTGTGGCCAGCGGGAGTGGGAGGATCTGTATCGCCGCCGCTGGCAGTATGACAAGAAGGTGCGATCCACGCACGGGGTCAACTGCACCGGCTCCTGTTCCTGGGATGTCTATGTCAAGGACGGCATCCTGGTGTGGGAGACCCAGGCCACGGACTACCCGGCCTGCGGCGAAGGGTTTCCCAACCATGAACCCCGCGGGTGCCCGCGCGGAGCGACCTACTCGTGGTACACCTATAGTCCTGTTCGATTGAAACACCCCCTGATCCGGTCCAGTCTGATGGAAATGTGGGGCGAGGCGCTGGCGCGGCAGAGCGATCCCGTAGCCGCCTGGGAGAGTATCGTCAACGACGACGAAAAGCGCCGCCGGTTTCACAAGGAGCGCGGCAAGGGCGGTTTTGTCAGGGCTACCTGGGACCAGGCCGCCACGATGATTGCGGCCGGGTTGATCCACACCATTAAAAAATACGGCCCGGACCGCATTTTCGGGTTCTCGCCGATTCCGGCCATGTCCATGGTGTGCTACGCCTCGGGGTCCCGCTTCCTGTCGTTGATCGGGGCCTCCATGATCAGCTTCTACGACTGGTATTGCGACCTGCCGCCGGCCTCGCCCCAGATCTGGGGCGAGCAGACCGATGTGCCCGAAAGCGCCGACTGGTACGAATCGAGCTATTTTATCGTCTGGGGCACCAATCTGCCCATGACGCGCACCCCCGATGCGCATTTTTACACCGAGGCGCGCTACCGGGGCGCCCGGGTGGCGGCGGTGGCACCCGATTACGCCGAGTATGTCAAGTTCGCCGATACCTGGCTGCCGGCCAAGGCGGGAACCGATGCGGCCCTGGCCATGGCCATGACCCACGTCATCGTCAAGGAGTTCTACGTTGACCGTCAGGTGCCCTATTTTATCGACTACGCCAAGCAGTATACCGATCTGCCTTTTGTGGTGGTGCTGGAAGACCGCGGCGACACCCATACGCCGGGCCGGTTCCTGCGTGCCGCGGATCTGAATGCCGGAATCAACAATGCCCAGTGGAAAACCGTAGTGGTGGATGCGGCCAGTGGCGATTTCCAGGTCCCCAATGGCAGCATCGGGTTTCGCTGGAACGAAGAGGGACGCTGGAATCTGAAGATGGAGGAGGATGGCCGGCCCATCGATCCACTGCTCAGCTTTGCCGGCCAGCACGATGGCTGGCAGGAGGTGTCTTTTCCCGTATTCGAAGTTGTCGACAGCGGCATCAAAAAGGGCCGGGTGCCTTACAAAACCGTCGCTACCACCGCCGGTGAACGGCGTGTGACCACGGTTTTCGACCTGATGACCGCCCAACTGGGGGTGCTGCCCCAGCACGCGCCGTCGACACTTGCAGACGATTGTCCTGATTATCCAACGGATTACACCGATCCCAAACCCTACACGCCCGCCTGGCAGGAGGCCATCACCGGTGTGCCGGCGCTCGACGCCATCCGGGTGGCACGCGAGTTCGCCGACAATGCCGAAAAGACCCGCGGCAAATCCATGATTTTTTTAGGGGCCGGCACCAACCACTGGTACCACAGCGACATGATCTACCGCACCATCATCAACCTGACCACCCTGTGCGGCTGCCAGGGCGTCAACGGCGGCGGCTGGGCGCACTACGTGGGACAGGAGAAGGTGCGTCCCCAGGCCGCTTGGTCCCAGGTAGCCTTCGGTCTCGACTGGCGAAGACCGCCGCGGCTGCAAAACGGCACGTCGTTTTACTATTTCGCCAGCGACCAGTGGCGCTATGACGGCCTGCGCCCTGAAAGTGTTCTTTCGCCGCTGGCCCAACAGAAGCCGATGCAGCACATGGCCGACTACAACGTGATCGCCGCCCGGCTGGGATGGCTGCCGTCCTATCCGCAGTTCGATCAAAACCCCATCGAACTAGTGCGCGAGGCCATGATCAACGGTGCTGCATCAGACGAGGAAATCGTTGCTTTTGCGGTCGATAAATTAAAAAAAGGCGACTTGCACTTTGCGGTGGAAGACCCGGACAACCCGGCCAATTTCCCGCGCATGCTGTTCCTGTGGCGGGCCAACCTGCTGGGGGCCAGCGGCAAGGGGCATGAATATTTTCTCAAGCATCTGCTCGGTTTGGACAATGCCGTAATGAACACGGACAGCGACCTGCGCCCCGAGGAAATCAAATGGCGCGATCCGGCCCCGGAAGGCAAACTGGACCTGCTGGTGACGCTGGAACTGCGCATGTCCACCAGCGCCATGTACGCCGATATTGCCCTGCCGGCCGCCGGCTGGTACGAGATGCACGACCTGAACACCACCGACATGCACCCGTTTATCCACCCCTTCAACCCGGCCATCGATCCCCCCTGGGAAACCCGCACCAACTGGGAGCAGTTTAAAACCATCGCCGAGAAGTTCTCCCAAATGGCGGTGGATCACCTGGGGCCGGTCAAGGATCTGGTGGCCACGCCCCTGATGCACGACAGCCCCGGCGAAATTGCCCAGCCGGACGTCAGGGACTGGCGCAAGGGGGAATGCGAACCGCAGCCGGGCAAAACCATGCCCAACCTAGCGGTGGTGACCCGCGATTACCCGGAGGTCTATCGCATGATGACCGCCCTGGGACCCCTGGCCGCTTCGGTGGGCGTCGGTTCCAAGGGCATCATGTGGAAGGCCGAAGAAGAAGTCGAAGCTCTGAAAGCCTCATTGGGAAAGGTGACCGAAGCGGGTGTCAGCCAGGGGCAGCCGGTCATGCAAACCGAAAAGCAGGCGGCCGAAACCATCCTGATGCTGGCGCCGGAAACCAATGGCGAGACAGCGGTCAAAGCCTGGATTGGCGTGGAAAAACGCACCGGTCTGTCGCTGCAGCACCTGAGCCTGCGCCGTCAGGGGGAACGCTTCCGCTTCGATGACCTGACCGCCCAGCCGCGTAAAATCATCACTTCGCCGATCTGGAGCGGTATCGAATCCGAGGAGCGGCGCTATTCGCCCTTTGTGATCAACATCGAAGAAAAGATCCCCTTCCGGACCCTCACGGGCCGGGCCCAGTTTTACCAGGACCATCCCTGGATGCTGGATTTTGGCGAACACCTGCCGCTTTACCGGCCGCCGCTGGATATGCTGAACCCTGCCTCCATCCAGGTGCGCCGCGAGCCGGACCGGGAGATCGAATTGGGCTACCTGACGCCCCACTCTAAATGGTCGATTCACAGCACCTATTCGGATACCCTCACCATGCTGACCCTGTTTCGCGGCGGTGAAGCCATCTGGATCAATGACGAGGATGCCCGGAAAATCGCTATCAAGGACAACGATTGGCTGGAATGCTTCAATGCCAATGGGGTGGTCATGGCCAAGGCCGTGGTCAGCCCGCGCATCCCGCCGGGCAAGGCGTTCATGTACCACGCCCAGGAACGGCTGATCAACACGCCGGGATCGAACTTGTCCGGTCGGCGCGGCGGCACCCACAACAGTGTCACCCGCATCATCGTCAAGCCCACCCATATGATCGGCGGGTATGCACAACTCAGCTATGGATTCAACTATTACGGCCCCATCGGGTCCCAGCGCGATGAGACGATTATCGTGCGCAAAGCCGGGGAGGTGGACTGGTATGAAGATTAGAGCCCAATACGCCATGGTGTTGAACCTGGACAAGTGCATCGGCTGCCACACCTGCAGTATCCCGTGCAAGAACGTGTGGACCAACCGCGACGGAGCCGAATACATGTGGTTCAACAATGTCGAATGCAAACCCGGTATCGGCTATCCCAAAAAATGGGAAAATCAGGAGATCCACAAAGGCGGCTGGCACCTCAATGGCGATACACTGCAACTGAAAGCCGGCGGCCGCATCCACAAAGGCCTCAACATCTTTCACAATCCCGACCTGCCGGTCATCGACGATTATTACGAACCCTGGAATTACGACTATGCGCGCCTGATCGAAAGCCCCAAGCGCAAGCACCAGCCTTCCGTGCGTCCCCATTCGCGCCTGACCGGCAAACCGATCGACCTCAAGTGGGGGCCCAACTGGGAGGACGATCTGGCCGGCCTGGGCGAAACCGGCGCAGGCGACGCCAATTTTAAGAATCTTGAAATTGCGACCTATCTGCAGTTCCGCAATGTGTTCATGTTCTGGCTGCCGCGCCTGTGTGAACATTGCCTCAACCCGGCCTGCGTGGCCTCCTGCCCGTCCGGCGCGCTGTACAAACGCGAAGAGGACGGCATCGTGCTGGTGGACCAGGAGCGCTGCCGGGGCTGGCGCTACTGCGTGTCGGGCTGCCCGTACAAGAAAGTCTATTTCAACTGGAAGACCGGGCGGGCGGAGAAATGCATCTTCTGCTATCCCCGCGTCGAAGCCGGCCTGACCACGCTCTGCGCCCACAGTTGCGTGGGCCGCATCCGCTACGTGGGGGTGTTGCTATACGACCTGGATCGCATTGCCGAAACGGCGGCCGCCCCGTCCGACCAGGATGTCTATCCGGCGCACCTGGACATTCTGCTCGATCCCAACGATCCCGATATCGAACGTGCCGCCGCATCCCAGGGTATCGCGCCGAACATGCTGGCGGCTGCCAAAAAGTCACCCGTTTATGCCCTGATCAAGGACTGGCGCCTGGCCCTGCCGCTGCACCCCGAATTTCGCACCCTGCCCATGGTCTGGTACGTGCCGCCCTTGAGTCCGGTCAGCCGTCAAATCGATCCGTCCCAAGAAGCGGATGCCATCGACCGTATGCGGATTCCCATCACCTACCTGGCCAACCTGCTCACCGCCGGCGACGAGGCCCCCGTCCGGATGGCCCTCCAACGTCTCGCGGCCGTCCGCCGCTACATGCGGACCCAACGGGTGGAAAAGCAGGCCGACACGGGGGTGCTCGATGCGGTGGGACTCGACGAAGAAACGGTCGCAAAAATTTACCGCCTGCTGGCGCTGGCGCGTTTGGAGGATCGTTTCGTTCTGCCGACCAAATCCGTCGTTCAGGATGAAGACAGTTACGCCCGGCAGGGATGCTGCGGCTTTGGCGAAGCCCTTTGAGCGGGCATGCAAAGGAAGACCACCAAATGACCGATCACCACCGCGATACGCTGCAAGTGCTGTCCGTGCTGCTGCACTATCCCGACGAGGACATGTTAAACGGCCTGGAAGAGATTGAATCGCGTGCTGCCGATTTGCCGCGGGCGGAAACGAAATCGGCCATCAAAGCCTTTATCAGCGATCTTAAAACCCGGCCCCTCATCGGCGTTCAGGAACGCTATACGGCCGTGTTCGACATGGATCCGGCAACGACCCTGAACATCACCTACCACGCCTTTGGCGACAATGAAAAACGGGCTGCGGCGCTGGCATTTCTGCAGCACACCTACGAACAGGCCGGGTGGGCCCGCGTCACAGGGGAGCTGCCGGATTATCTGCCCCTGATGCTGGAATTCCTCTCCGTTTGCAGGCATCCGGGACATGCCGCACCGGTCTGGCAGTGCCTGCAAAGCATACCGCCGCTGGTGGAACGCCTGGAAGAAAAAGCGCCGGTCTATGCGGCCTTGCTGCAACCGATTGCCGCCATGGCAATTGAACGCGGCGCATCGGTTGATAACGGCGGCCATCCGCCCGAAGCGAAGGCATAGCCCGCAGGAGGAGATCCATGGACCTTTCTTATACGCTCGTGTTCACTGTCTTTCCCTATTTGTGCCTCACAACTTTCGTCGTCGGGCATTCCTACCGGTATGTCACCGACCGCTACGCCTGGAATGCCCGTTCCAGCCAGCTCCTGGACAACAAATCCCTGCGCTGGGGCACCGTGCTCTTTCACCTGGGCATCATCCTGACGTTTTTGGGGCATGCCGGCGGTCTCTTAATCCCTCAAAAATACTACGATCTGTTCGGCATCACGTCGCAGATGCACCTCGCCATCGCCCATTGGATGGGCGAGGTGGTGGGCATCGCCGCTTTGGCCGGGTGCCTGCTCCTGCTGCGGCGCCGACTGACCAATGACCGCGTTCGAGCCGCCGGCAGCGTCAATGATCTGATCACCCTGGGCGGTCTGACCCTTGTGGTGGCCGGGGGCGTCTACAACGTGTTTTTCGGGAATTACAACGTGCTTGACAGTGTAGCCCCGTGGATCCGAGGGATCGTCTTTTTCAGCCCCGAGCCCGAACTGATGCGACCGGTCCCGCTGGGGTTCAAGATCCACGTCACACTAGCCTGGGCCCTGCTGGGCTTTTCGCCCTTCAGCCGCCTCGTTCACATCTGGAGCGCACCTGTTTTCTATTTTTTCAGGAACCCGATTCTGTTCCGACGTAATCCGGAATTGACACGCAAGGTGGTCGATTCACGTTCCTGAGGTATCGGCTGGAAGGAGGGCGGAGATGGGCGATGAAAATGTCTGTTATGCGCAATCCCGTAAAGAGGTCGCCCTTTTCTGGACGACATTGGCCTTTTTTGGCGGTTTTGCAGGGGTGTCCGCGTTTGGTCCGATCGTCTCCAAACTTAAGGATGCCATGGCTTTGGGCCCGCTGCTCATGGGGCTGCTGGCCGCCTGCCCCGCCCTGAGTGGTTCCCTCCTGCGAATCCCCTTCGGGGCCATGGTCGACCGAACGGGCGGCAAGAAGCCGATTCTCATTCTCTTGGGTCTGGCGGCGGCCGGCATCGCCGGCATCATGGTGATGTTTTACCTCTATCCCGAACCACAATCCGGTCAATACCCCCTGTTCCTGTTCTTTGGTGTCCTGTGCGGTTCCGGTATCGCGGTTTTTTCAGTGGGAATACCCACGGTATCCTATTGGTATCCGCAAAAAAAACAGGGCTCGGCGCTGGCCATTTACGCCGGACTGGGAAACCTGGCCCCCGGGTTATTTGCCATGCTGCTGCCGTTTCTGGTGGTTGCCATCGGTTTCACAAATTCCTACATTCTATGGCTGGCGATGCTGGCGGTGCTGCTGGTCCTCATTGGTGTCTTTATGAAAGACGCCCCCTATTTCCAGTATCGCGAAATGGGCATCGATATCGATCCCGACGCGCTGATGCTTGCCTGCGGCGAGGAACTGGTCCCCTCCGGCACAGCCCTGCAATCAATCAAAACCGCCGGGGCGGATTGGCGCACCTGGATTCTGACCTACTTCTATTTTGTTACCTTCGGCGGCTTCATTGCCCTGACGGTCTGGTTTCCGACCTACTGGGCGGAATTCCATCAGTTCAGTCTGGTAAAGGCCGGTGGCTTGACGGCGCTTTTCTCGTTATCCGCCAGTCTGCTCCGCGTGCTTGGCGGTTATGCCTCTGATCGTATGGGCGGTGAAAAAATCACCTTGTATTCTTTTGTGATTGTCGTCGCAGGGTCCTCTCTAATGGTTTTGGCCACCCGTTCGGTTGGCCTGGCATTGGCCGGAGAAATACTGCTGGCGCTGGGGATGGGCTTTGCCAATGCCGCCGTGTTCAAGCTGGTCCCGAAATACAGCCCGGCCGCGGTGGGCGGGGCGGCGGGAATCGTGGGGGGCTTAGGGGCTTTCGGCGGCTTTGTGGTGCCGCCGCTGATGGGGCTGTTTATCAAATTCAGTGGCCAAGCCGGCTACGCGCAAGGCTTTTTTGTATTCCTGGCCCTGGCGATCGCTGCCCTGGTATTGTTCGTCATTTTGAACCGCTATGCGCCCGCCGAACCCAAATCAGCCGCGGTTTCCACCTGAGATGGGCCGGGGAACGCCATTCGAAATATAAGTGATCAGCGGATAGAAAGTATCTATGAGGAGGGGGCATGGTCCACGAACCAGACAACATCATGACCTGTGGCAAACCACTGGGTACGTGTCTTCGGATCATTGAAAACTTTCACGGATGGAAGGCGCCCGGGCTCGTTTTAGGCCTTTTCATGGTGGACCTGGCGCAGGAATTGATCGGCCCGCAGGTCGAAGCCGACGCCATCGTGGAAACCTGCCACTGCCTGCCGGATGCCATTCAGCTCTTCACGCCCTGTACGGTCGGCAACGGCTGGATGAAAATCTTGGACTGGGACAAGTTTGCTCTGAGCCTTTACGATCGCCGGACGAAACATGGCTGTCGGGTATGGGTTGACCTGGAAAAGATGCGGCCATACCCTAAATTGTACAAATGGTATATGCGCCTGATTCCTAAAAAAGAGTTGCCGCTCGATGTCCTGCTGGGAATTATCTTAGAGGCGGGGCGACATGTCCTGTCATCGCAGGCCATAACCATGACCCAGTTTCATGACCGTGTAAAGAAGACCGGCATTAACGTATGTCCGGTCTGCAACGAAGCTTTTAAGGCGACCCAGGGCTCGATCTGCCGGGCCTGTCAAGGGAATGGCTACTACGAAGGCCATCGCGCCAAGGTGGTTGGCAATTAGTGATTTTAGCGGGGGCACGACCAGATGTTTAAAACCGTCAAGCTCAAGGATGCGGTCGGGCTTGTGCTGGCCCATGACGTGACTGAAATCCGCCAAGGAGAATTCAAAGGTCGGGCTTTCAAGAAAGGCCACCGCGTCCGCCATAAAGATCTTTGCCATTTGCAGCGTTTGGGCAAGGAACATCTTTTCGTCTTGACGCTGGAGGAGGGCTACCTCCACGAGAATGATGCCGCTATTGCTATGGCCAATGCGTTTTGCGGCCCCAACGTGGGTTGGGAGGGCGAACCCCGGGAAGGGAAGTTGAATTTAGTGGCTCTGGTGGATGGATTGCTGAAAGTCCATGTGGGCGGGTTGACGGAAATCAATATGCTTGGCGACGTCATGTGCGCCACACGCCACACCAATACCCTCGTTAAAAAAGGTGAGGTGGTGGCCGGAACCCGCGCCATCCCCCTGGTCATCAAAGCGGCGGATGTCGAGGCTGCCGTTGCCAAAGCGAAGACTTGCGGGGGCGTGCTGGAAGTCAAGCCGTTGCGGCGCGCCCGGGTCGGTCTTGTGATAACAGGGAACGAAGTGTTTACCCGTCTGATTGAAGATCGCTTCGAGGACATTCTGCGAAGGAAAACCAATCAATTGGGCTCGCAGGTGATGGGGGTCGCCTTTGCACCGGACAAGCCCGGGACGATTGCCTCGGAGATAAGCGGTTTGATCGCAGCGGGGGCCGATCTCATTCTGACGACGGGCGGCATGTCCGTGGATCCGGACGATGTCACGCGCCAGGGAATCCAGCAGGCCGGCGGGGATTGCCAGTTCTATGGGGCTCCCGTGCTTCCCGGCGCCATGTTCATGACCGCCGAAATCGATAACGTCCCTGTGATCGGTATTCCGGCGTGCGGGTTGTACCATGAAACAACCCTGCTGGATCTGGTTCTCCCGCGTATCCTGGCTGGTGAACGGCTGACCCGTCGGGATATTGCCGGAATGGGGCACGGCGGGCTGTGCTTGAATTGCCCGGAATGCCGTTTCCCGCACTGTCCCTTCGGCAAGTCCGCCTGATCAGAGAGCACCATGGACATCGCCACAACCTATTTGGTCGCCGCGTAAGGATGTGGCCTCTTTAATGACACGCTATCGAATGCTGACGAACCATTGAAAATACCCACCATACCCGATCCATGATCGGCAATTGCCGAGGCCACCGCTGCTCCATAGGGGAGGTTGACCATGACCTTCAAAAGATTAATAGCAGCTTCTTTGTTCGTTGTCGGGCTCTGGGGCCTGATCATAGCCGGCTGCAGCACCGGCGGTGCTGTCCTGCCCGCGCCCAATCCCGATCATATCAGAGTATGCAAGCAGATCAGCATATACGCCAATAACGCATCCGCGAAGAAAACCGGCGTCTATCTCAACAAAGGCGATCTTTTTTCAATGATCGTCACCGGCCGGGTGAACACCAATCCCAAAAACTATCCCAAGCGCTGGGAGGGACCCTACGGGCGTTTAGGGATGATGCTGGACGATAATTACTATGGATTCATCCCGGCTAACCGGACCCTTGAATCCGACCAAAGGGGTGAGATCAAGTTCTATGTCGAGGACGGCGGGTTCGACCACCGAAACGGCAGGGCCCTGCATCCGGATTGGTATACGACCAATCGCGGCAAGTTCGATGTGGTCGTGATTATCTGGGAAAAGAAGGATTGGAACTATATCGGCGAGTTTTTCCGGGAAAGCGAGGCCTTAAACCCGGGAAACGAGGCGGTTCGGTTCGCGTCGGCCCAGGCCGAACGCTACAAAAACGTTTATCTCGCCGAAATAGAAACCAAAAAAGAAGTGGAAAGTACCAGAGAAAAGATTGACAGTTTGAAAAAGTCAACGGCATCGGGGGATGAACAGCCGGCCCAAACTTTCTCGGACACTATGGGTTCGAGTGCGCTTGCCGCAACTGAAAAGAATGAAGGAAAAAGCGGTGAAATTGCGGTGCTTGAGACCAAACTGGTAACACTCACGGCCGCCCTGGCCCAACTGGAAGAAACCAAAAAAGAACTAGCCGCTGAGAGGGAGCGGTCGACACGGTTGTCCGAAGAGCTCAAGGCATCCATCAGTCAGGGGGGCGGTGGCGGATTGGATCAATATCCTCCCCTTATCCTGATTGCCTCTCCTCGTGACGGCCAAGAAACACGGGATGCCTCGGTGACGCTTGCCGGCGTCATCGAAGACAACCAGGGGCTGAAAAAAATGGAACTATTCATCAATGACCGGTTGTTGCCTCCCAGTCAGGCGCGGGGATTGACGGTGACCCCTGCGGAACCGGTCAAACGATTTGAGTTCAATGAAAAAATCCCTGTCCAAATGGGCGTTAACCGCATCCGGATTCGCGCCGTCGATACCGGTGGTCGGGTGACGGAAAAAGTATTTCTGGTTCAACGAGAAGAGCAACGCCGTACTATCTGGGCGGTGGTGATCGGGATCGATAGCTATACGCGTATTCCCCAGCTGAAATACGCTGTGAAAGATGCCCAGGCGTTTTACGAATTGCTGGTGCAGAACAACCGTATCCCTGCTGAAAATATCATTCTTTTAACCAACAAGCAGGCGACGCTCACCAACCTGCGAAGTACTTTGGGAACGAAACTGAAGCAGAATGCCGGCCGTGACGACATGGTCATCATCTATTTTGCCGGCCATGGTGCTACGGAGCGGGATGCCATGAGTCCGGATGGGGATGGTCTTGAAAAATATATTTTGCCCCACGATGCCGACCCACAGGATCTTTATGCCACGGCCCTGCCCATGCGGGAGATTTCCCATATTCTGAATCGGATTCAATCCGAGCGCTTGGTATTTATTGCCGATGCCTGCTACAGCGGCGCCAGCGGCGGTCGTACTATCGGTGTCGAGGGGCTTCGTGCCAACATCTCAGACGCTTTTTTAAGTCGTATCGCACACGGCAAGGGCCGCGTCATCATCACCGCCAGCGGTGCCAACGAGGTCAGCGCAGAAAATGACCAGCTTCAGCATGGCGTCTTTACATATTACCTGATCGAGGGTCTCAAGGGACGTGCCGATTATGACAAGGACGGCCTGATCACGGTGGATGAGGCCTACCGGTTTGTATCCGATACGGTTCCCGGGGCAACCGACCAGGAACAGCATCCCATCAAAAAGGGGGCTGTCGAGGGACACTTGGTGCTTGGCATCGTCAACTAAACCAAACGTGTTTCGGTTTTTCAAACCATCCGTCGTCCATCGAAATGAGATACGATGGTCCATTGTAAATACATCACTGTCATGACAGTCATTCTGGCGACCATGGTGACGGCCGCCCAACCCGTATGCGCTTATGGCCAGAACGGGCAGGATGCCCCGGTCGTTCATTTTGTCTGGGCGTTTGGGGCTTTGGTCGGCCCCCCGGACAGCCGCAAACTGATTGCCGTCGACCGCGATCTCGCTCTCCATAGCGGTGATCGCCTTAAATTCATGGTGTCGCAAAAGACACCGTGTTTCGTCTATCTGTTTCACCTGAGCGGCAAAAAGGAATTGACCCTATTGTATCCACCAGAATTCAATGACGATGCGGTGCAACCAGGAGTGGTGGTGTTGGTGCCGCCAGATGATCGGTGGTTTGCTCTGGACGAGGAAACCGGCACTGAAAAATTCTATCTTCTTGCGTGCCACCGGCGGCTGAGCCAACTTGAGGATCGCTATCTTCATTACCTATCTGTCGACAAGGATGCGGATCGCCAAGCCGCGGTTGAGGACATTGTTGAAACGATCAAGGGCCTCCGGCGTCAGCACCTGCGCAACACGGCACCGGTTGAACGCCCCATCCATCTCGGGGGCGGTTTTCGCGGCGGGGAAGAACCCATCCGGTCGTTTCCCCCTGACTTGTCTGCTATTGCCGTAGAAATATCGGCATCAACCTTCTATAGCAGGACGTTTACGATTGATCATCGCTAAAGATGCCGCGCTGAAAATTATTGCGACCTGGCTTCTTTTCGCCTTGTTGACCTCCCAACTGTTTTCGTTCCTCCTGCCGGATTTATCGAATACGTTGAATGACCGGGGTATCGACCATATCCAACGGTTGCTCTACGCCGCACAAGAATTGCGGCCGGACTATCAGGATGTGATCGTCCATGTGGATCTCAACAACCATAGCCTAAAGAGTCTGAAAAACCGCCATCCGGATCGTACCGATCACGCTCAGCTGATTCGCAATTTGTCCGCCATGGGCACTTCGCTGCAGATGCTGGATTTTGTCTATGCCGGCACGACAGCCAATAGCGCCGACAGGGCTCTGGTCGATGCCGTTCGTGAAACGGACGCGGTTGCGGTCGGGATGGCCCTGAGGATAGCCGGTTCCGGAACCGTTCTGTCCGGATTCAGTGATCAGGGTGAATCCCGGGCACCAGTGGTTCCCCTGCGGGAAGCAGGGTCGGCGGCGGTGAACTTCTACCGGGGCTGCACCGATCTGCTCCTTCCGTTCGAAGCCCTGGCCTCATCCGCCGCGGCGGTGGGGTATCTTACGCTTGTGCCGGATAACGACGGTGTCTTTCGACGTCTCCCGTTGCTTGTCCGCTGTGGAGAGGGTTTTTATCCCAGCTTTACGCTGGCGGCGGTAAGTCGGTATTTGGGAGTCCCTCCTGATAAGATTGCGATTGAACCTGGGCAGATCCGTCTGGTAGATGCCCTGTTTCCAGGAGAGGATCGTCCCCGGGAACTGGTCGTCCCTGTTGATGCGGCCGGCCGACTTCGCATTCAGTATGTCGGCCCCTGGGGCCGCATGCGGCACTACGCGTTTGCGGATATCTTCTTGGCTTCCCGCGACCAGGACGCCATGGCGATCTGGCGGGAGGAACTGTCCGGAAAAATCGTTTTGGTGTCGGATATCACCACCGGTGCGGCGGATGTGGGCCCCATCCCTCTTGATCTGCACTTCCCTCTCAGCGGGGTTCATGCCAATGCCGTGCACACCATACTGACCGAGTCTTTCCTGACGGCGTCTCCATGGCCGGTCCTGCTTCTGATCAATGCCGTCATGCTGGCTGGCATGCTTTTCTTTGCGCTTCGTTTTTCGGCCATAGCCTTCACCCTGACGACGCTAGTCATGACAGCCTTATATCTTGTAGCGACGACCGTTTTTTTATACGCGTCGGGTGTTATGCTTCCCTTGATCCAGCCGATGGCTATGGTGGTGATCGGCATGTTCACCGTCCATATCGCAAGTTCGGTGGCCAATGCCCGGACGCACGCCATGACAGAGACTGCAAGGCAGCTTGCTGAAAGAGATCTCGATATCGGGCGCAGTATACAGAGCAGTTTTCTACCGACGAATCGGGTCTGCCCGCCTGGATGGCAAGTGGCCACCCATTTCAAACCGGCACGGCAGGTATCTGGTGACTTTTACGATCTTTTCGAACTGGGCGGTGGCCGCTATGTTGCCGTTGTCGTTGCCGATGTGTGCGACAAGGGGGTGGGCGCAGCGCTTTTCATGGCGTTGATCCGAAGCCTCATCCGGGCTTTTGCGATCCAGGATTTCAACCAATACTGCGACCTGCGGGACAACCCGGAGGGATGTTCGGACACCGCCGTCCTCAATGCCATCACCCAGACCAATCGATACCTTGCCGACACCCATGCCGACACGGGTATGTTTGCAACGTTGTTCATTGGCATCCTGGAACACGGTACCGGACACTTGCGATATGTGAATTGCGGCCACGAACCCCCTTTGGTTATCGGACACAGGCGTGTCATGAACCGGCTGAAACCGACGGGGCCCGCCTTGGGTTTGATGATCGACAGTGTGTTCGCGATCGGTGATTTAACACTTAAACGTGGTGAAACAATCCTGGCGTTCACCGATGGTCTCACCGAATCCGAATCGTCGACAGGCGAGGCCTTTGGCCGCCAGCGGCTATCGGAGCTTGTCGGGTGTGGGGAGGGCGGTGCTCAGAGACTGGTGGACCGGATCGTTCATGCGAAAGCGAATCACACTTCCGGGCAGACGCCGTTTGACGACATTACCATTGTTGCGGTGCAGCGGGAGAATCGGTCTAATGGGACGGCCGTGCAAGTTAAATGAACGGGGTGAACCGCCGTCGGCATGGTCGTTTCGCAAAGAAGAAAAATGGTGAAGCACCAACGGGGTGGCACCGCTCTGGATCGTTCAGGATCCTAACTGCGTCAAAACCAGGGTGATGTTGTCCTTGCCGCCGGCATGAAGGGCTGCTCGCAGAAGCGATTCTGCCTTGTCTTCGAGGGATGTATCCCATGCGGCCAACCGTTCTATTATTTCCTGTTCAGACAGGGCATCGTGCAGGCCGTCGGTGGTGTGCAGCAGCAGATCGCCGCGTTTAATCTTGATCGATCCTGTTACGGGTTCACACAGCGGGCCGCCGACACTTTGATCCAGCAGCTGGCTGTAAGGGTGTGAACGGGCTTCATCCGATGTGATCCGGTTTTCCTCGACCAGCAACTGGGCCATGGTCTGGTCCGTGGTGACCTGGGTCAGGCTTCCCTGTCGAAACACGTAGAAGCGGCTGTCGCCGACATGCACCCAATGCGCTACCCCGTCTGCCAGGAGGCTTCGCTGCCACCTGGGGCACCACCCAGGCCGTCCGCCACGGCCAAAACCAATCTTTGGGGACCCAGCCGCTTGACCAGGTGACGATCTTCATTGTCCGCTCGGACCCGACCGCGATGGGTCCGCGCTGCCGTCTCGACCACGAGTTCATGCATCAAGGCTGTCTTTCCAGATGGGGATTCCCGTCGATTTCCTGTCATTGTTGCCTTCGGGGCGGAAAGGCGCCGCCTGCAAGAGACGCGACAATACCGATCATGGCATCCACAGATTGAAAACGATCCTGCGGGTCACGGCGGCATGCCTTCAGAATCAGTTCGGCCATAACAGGGGACAACTCCGGAATTTCCTCCCGAGGATCGGGTATTTCGCGATCGCAGTGCATTTTCAATAGAAGACTCAGGTCATCTTCCGGAAAAGGGCGCCGGCCCACGACCATCTCATAGGCCAGAATCCCGAGGGAATAGATATCGGTACGCTGGTCGAGAGGATCTCCTTCGATTTGTTCGGGAGACATGTAGAACACGGAACCGCCGAAATCAAAATCCTCCGTTCCGATGGGGCAGGCCAGTCCAAAGTCTATAATTTTGAGGTGATCACCCGGTAAAACGATGACGTTGGTGGCGTTGATATCCCGGTGAATCATCCCCCGGGTGTGGGCATATTGCAGGCCGCAGCAAATTTGATGAAGATAACCGGCGGCCACGTCCGTCGACAATCGATGGTGCTTTTGGAGCCGTGTTTCGAGGGCTTCGCCTTCCAGCTGTTCCGTAATGATAAAGAGGGTGCGGAATTTTTCTTCGATGTCGTAAAGCTTTATAATGTTGGCATGGTCAAGACCGGCTATGATGCGCGCCTCGTTGCGGAAATTACGGATAAAGTCCGGGTTCATGGCCAGGTCATGGCGCATCATTTTGATCGCCGCGGGTGATCCGCTGTCGATATGAACGCCTTTGTAGACAATGCTGAACCCTCCCCGACCGATGATGTCGGTGGCCATGTACGCACCGATCGAGCGGTCGGCCACCGGTCGTCGGGAATCGAAGCGCTCTGCCACGAGTTCCGTCAAGAAATCGCGTAAATCCGGGTCTTGCTGGAATAGGTTGTCCAATTGCGCACGGGTCAGGCACCATACTTCCATGTCCGTTTCCGCCTCGGCATGTGCCTGTCGGGGTTCACCGGTCAAAACCGAGGTCATCCCCACAATATCGCCTTCGCTGCGATGGTCCGTGGGATGGAGGTGGCCGTTTTTTTCGACGATCAGCAAACTGCTGCCCTGCTGGATGACGAAGGCCTTGTCGGCGGGGTCGCCCTGGTTGAACAGGCGTTCCCCGGCGGCCACGTCGCGCGTTGTCATTTCGCGAAGCAACGGTACATCCGCGTTGCTGAACACCAGGCGCATGAATTTGGTTCGAAGGTTGGCCGTGCCTTCTTCCGCGCGCACCCGGTGGTAAAAATGGCATTTGAGGCATGCACCGCGCTTTTGCGCAAACGTGCCCTGGATTTCCCCGCCACAAAAGGTGCCCGCCACGGCCCAGCAGAAGCGTCCCGCGCAAGCGCCGGAATTGATGCCGTCGAAGGTCTTATCGCTGGCCGCCGGGCACACCCCGAGCTCGGCCACCATGGGTCCCCCCGGCTGGCGGCCGCATTGTTTGATTTCCCAGCAATTGCACTTGTGGTGTCTCATCCACCGGTTTCCAAAAGGGAGGCGATTTCGTGGGACATGTCCTGGTACAGGCGGAACGTGGCCGCATCTTTTGTGGCAGATTCCTTGTGAAACTGGGCCATCAACATTTCTTTTTCGTCATCGGAAAGGGTTTTTTCCACCATGGGGAAAAAAAGTCGATCTTCGGTGTGGATGTGATGGCGCAACACAGCCGTATAGGCGGCAATGCTGCTCAGGACGGTAATGGCCGCCATTTCATCCTTTTCGGCATAGGCATCCAGGACTTGTGAGATTTCCCTGATGTAACCGCGGCACAACTCATGCCCGTAGCGCAAAACCCCCATATGCAGGTCCAAAAGGCCGCCTTTCTTTTCCGCCAAGAGGCCGAACATCAGGTATTCCTCTTTGAAATGGTGGAAACGGTCGGCGAAGTTTTGGGCGAATGTGACGGATTTTGCCAGAAAGTCAGGAGAAGGACGCAGGCCCTGTTCCATTTTCTCCCGGGCGCGGTCGAGGGATGCCAATACCTGGAGGATGATGTCGTGTTCCGCGGTCAGGATCTTCGTTGCACGCATGATGGCCTCCATGAGAATGGTTGTACGTCATCTCACAATATTTCATCGTTATCCTAAGGGAAGAATAGATGAAACGCTTTGACCTATGTCAATCGGCGCGGCTTCGCAGAAAGCGTGCCAGCCATCCTGTGCATCATCACCCTCAAGACGGCATAGGCATAAACGTTGCCGTCTATGTGACGCGCATGCCTTCTTCGCAAGCGTTTCTGAATCCGCCGAATCAGGTATGTTTCCATCCACCCCGGCAGACTAAAACCAGAATTCAGGATATCGCCGGTGATTGGGGATATTGTTGATCAGGAGGGCCACCACCAGCATGATAAGGGCGCCGACACCTACCGGGACGAGGGCGTAAAGGTATCCGAGAGAATGAATCTGGGGGCTGCCGATGACGGCAATCAATGCGGTTGCGCCTCCCGGCGGATGAAGGGTCTTGGTGGCGTGCATGACGGCGATGGCTGTGGCAACGGCAATGGGGGCCGCCAGCCAGAGCTGGTCGGGAAATACTTTATAGGCCGCCACGCCAATGATGGCCGAGAGGACATGGCCGCCGATCAGATTCCGCGGCTGGGCCAGCGGACTGCGGATGGCCCCGTAAACCAGAACAGCGGACGCACCGAATGAGCCGATGATCATGACCAAATCGGTACCGGCGAACAGGATATAATTGATGTAGGCCACCGGCAGGATGCCCAGAAAGGCGCCGGCCCATGACCAACCAATCTCCTTTAAGCTTACACCTGGCGGACTTTGGGTCACGCCCTTCATTTTTTGGAAATAACGCATCCTGGGATTACTTCTTTCCAGTAAATACGACCGGTTTTAGACCATGCAACTGGTGCGGACGATATCGGCTCGCGACACAATGCCGATCAAGCGGCCGTTCTGATCGACCACGGGGACGCGGTTGATATTCCGCGTTTCGAAGATCGAGGCGATTTCGGAAACGGTCGTGGTTTCGATGATGGTTACGGCGGGCGAGGTCATGATATCCTTGACCTGTCCCTGGCGCAAAGAGGCTGCCACGCATCCCTTGACGGTCAGACATTGGGCGACAATATCCATAAACGAACGCACGTCGGGTCCACCCATTTGCGACCAGAAATCCTTATCGGAAATGACCCCGATCACCTCATGCCGGTCATTCAATACGGGGAGTCCGGAAATACGATGGTGGGCCATGATCGCGGCCGCTTCCTGCAAGGGCGTATTTGCCGTTACAGAGGCAACGTCGCCTGTCATCACATCCCCGGCCTTGCGCGCCCGGGCCAGGCGATCGACCGCAAGGCCATAGGCGAG
The DNA here is from genome assembly GCA_014237395.1 of Desulfobacteraceae bacterium. GTDB lineage: Bacteria > Desulfobacterota > Desulfobacteria > Desulfobacterales > UBA5852 > JABZFP01. Next base: position 44,636 of record JABZFP010000024.1, read on the forward strand.
TTTGTAGATCTCCTTGAAATCGTTGGGCGTAATGTCGATATAGCCCGGAATGCTTTTCATGGCATCCAGAATATCGTCATCGGCCATATCCAGAGGACAGGTATCACTGTGGGCCTGCTTTTTATCATTTCCCAAAGCTTGAGTTCCTTTTCGTCGTAAGTAACAGGGTTGAAGAACGTTGTGTGATCATCGAAGCTTTCCCGCCTAGTGGCATGCCGTAGCCGCTAACGTTGGATTGCAGTCAAAAAGCTCGATAGCCCTGTTATCGTGGCGAAAGGCAACGGCAGGTACTATTGATCAAAATTCATCCACAAAGTCAATTACCTGAAAAACCATACGACCGAAATGCGAAAGGTTGTCCAGCGGCACGGTGACTCGCCCGTCGACTCCCCGTAAAAAAAATTTGACAAATATTTTGGCCTCACTATATTGTGAACAGTGAATCACAATTCTTAAATGGGGGGGGGGCGTGGAATGCGCGCACGAAAAACCGAAACGGAATTGAGACAAGAGCAAATCGTGGCGGCGGCGCTTGATATGATTAGTGCCGAAGGTGTCCATGCCCTCAGCATCGTCGGCATTGCCGAGAGGGTGGGCATCGTGCCTTCGGCTTTGTACCGGCATTTCAAGGGTAAGGATGATGTGCTTGACGGTGTGCTGGCGTTGCTCGAAAGACGATTGTTGCGCAATGTCACCCAGGTAAGAAAACAAACACCGGATGCCCTGTCGCGCCTCAGGTTGCTTTTGATGAAACAAGCCCAAATGTTGAGTGAAAATCGGGGGATTCCACACATCGTTTTTTCGGATGGGATTTACACCGGGCATCCTGAACGGAAGGCCAAGGTTGCCGAAATTATGCAGAGCCATCTCAGCCGGATTCAGAAGATCATCGAAGAAGGCCAGCAAAAAGGCGCTATCCGTGAAGACGTCGCCCCCACGACGGCCTCTGTGATGTTTTTGGGTATGATCTTGCCCGCCGCGGTCCTTGGGAACCTAACCGAGGGCGGCTTTGACCTGATCGCGCATGTGGAAAAAGCATGGCCCGTTTTCGTGCGATGCATCGCAACGAACAACAAAAGTCAATCTTAGCTGTAATTGATGAACCGGAGGTTGGATTCACTTTTCGCAACTCCGGGTCGACGAAAAGGAAGCGATGATAGCATGTTCCCAACAACCACCATTACGGCGTTGATAGGCGGAGTGTCTGTCGACCCAACCATCCGGAGCCGCCGATGAAAAACCTGGCCCGAATTTTTCGTACGGTGGCGCTGGTCGGCGTAATCGTAATCCTGGTCGGGGTGTTCGCCTATGCCGCTTTGAGGTCCGGTCCCCTGGCGCCCATCAAGATAACCGCCGCAACGGTTGAAAGCCAGTCCATTTCACCTGGCCTGTTTGGTATCGGTACTCTCGAAGCCCGTTATACCTACCGGATCGGTCCGACGGTCGCCGGCCGGGTCAAGCGCGTGGACGTGCAAGTGGGCGATACGGTTGAGGCCGGTGATTTACTCGGTGAAATGGATCCCGTGGATCTGGATGCGCGCATCGAGGCCCAGGCGGCGGCGCTCAAGCGGGCCCGGGCCAATATAGCGGCCACCGAGGCCCAGGTTCAGGATGCCCTGGCCACCAAGACCTACGCCAAAAACCAGGCCCGCCGCTATGAGCAACTGTATCTGGAACAGGTCGCCACTACGGAGCAGGTTGAAGCCAAGCGGCAGGAACTTCAGGTGGCCGAAGCCCGGCTTCTGGCAGCTATCGCCAATCGGGATGCGACCTTTCACGAGCAGGTCAGCATGCGCGCCGATCTGGAAGGCCTGATCACGCAACGGGCCAACCTGCGTCTGGTGGCGCCGGTGGCTGGCCTGGTTGCCGCAAGGGATGCCGATCCGGGCACGACGGTTGTCGCCGGCCAAGCGGTGGTGGAATTGATTGACCCGTCAAGCCTGTGGATCAACGTGCGGTTCGATCAACTGCAATCGGCGGGCTTAAGAGCGGATCTGCCGGTTCGCATCGTGCTGCGGTCCATGTCCGGGTCTTCCGTGGCCGGCAAGGTGCTTCGCGTCGAGCCCATGGCGGACGCCGTGACCGAAGAGATTCTGGCCAAGGTGGTTTTCGAGGAACTTCCAGATCCCTTGCCCCCGGTCGGAGAATTGGCCGAAATCACCGTTGTGCTGCCCTCTTTACCGGCCTTGCCCGTGGTCCATAGCGCCAGCATCCAACGCATCGGCGGATCGATCGGTGTCTGGGTGATCGAAAACGGTGGCTTGCGGTTTGTGCCTGTCATGCTGGGGGTCGCCGATCTCGATGGCCGTATACAGGTTCTCCAGGGGCTGAATGCGGGCGATCACGTGGCGCTTTACAGCCAGCGCCGGCTGGATGCACACAGCCGCATCACGGTCGTTGATCGTCTGCCGGGGGTTTTGCCATGATCAGCCTGGCCGGCCGCGACATTTCGCACGCCTGGGGCAAGTTCGTCTTTACCGGGATCGGGCTCGGGCTGCTCATCGGGGTGACCCTGTCGATGGCCGGCATATACCGCGGGATGGTGGACGACGCCAAGGCATTGCTCGACAATAGCGGGGCCGACCTGTGGGTGGTGCAGCAGGATACCCTTGGTCCCTATGCCGAATCTTCCAGCATCTACGACGATCAGTACCGCGGCATCCTGTCGATGGCCGGCGTGGCACGCGCGGCCAATGTGACCTATTTTACCATGCAGGTGCGTCTGGGCGACAACGATGTCCGGGCCATGGTGGTCGGTATTGTGCCGGGTGGTCCCGGTCAACCCGGTTATCTGGTCGCCGGCCGGCATATTACCCGCAGCCATTACGAAGCCGTGGCTGATATGGCGACCGGTTTCGCGCTCGGCGACCGGATCCGGATCCGCCGCAACCTGTACACCGTCGTTGGGTTGACCCGGCGCATGGTCTCTTCCGGTGGCGACCCCATGGTGTTTATCCCGCTGAAAGATGCCCAGGAGGCCCAGTTTCTGAAAGATAACGATGCCATTGTTCAGCAACGCCGCCGTACCGCGGCCAACCCGGCGTTTGATCGCCCCTCGGTGCCGGGTCTTCTCGATGCGGTGATCGCCTCACAAAGCACCAACCCCTATGTCAACGCCGTGCTGGTACAACTCAAGCCCGGCCACGGGCCTGATCAGGTAGCCGATACGATCCGCCGCTGGAAACGCCTGCAGGTATACACCCGGATGGAAATGGAAAAAATCCTGGTCGGTAAACTGATCGCCACATCGGCCCGGCAGATCGGCATGTTTCTGGTGATTCTATCGGTGGTCAGTGCCGCCATCGTGGCCTTTATCATCTACACCCTGACCTTGGGAAAAATCCGCGAGATTGCCGTCCTCAAGCTGATCGGCACTAAAAACAGAACCATTGCGGGGATGATCCTTCAACAGGCGGTGGCGCTGGGAATAATCGGTTTTATCGTGGGCAAGACTGCGGCCTTTTTCTGGGCACCGGTCTTTCCCAAATACGTTTTACTGCTGCCCGGGGATGCCGTGCGGGGTTTCTTGGCGGTGATGATGATTTGTGTGTTGGCCAGCGTGCTGGCCATTCGGGTGGCGCTTAAAGTCGACCCGGCGGAGGCCATCGGTGGCTGACATCTGTGAAAGCGGGATCTGTATCGAGAGCTTGCGCAAACGCTACGGCAAGGGAGAGACCGCCGTCGACGCGCTAAAGGGGGTGGACATGCAGGTTGCCCCGGGCGAGGTCGTCGGCCTGATCGGCCCGTCGGGCTCGGGCAAGAGCACGCTCCTCAAATGCCTCGGCGCCGTCATCGAACCCACCGGTGGGCGCATGATTTTAGGCGGGGGCGTCATCTATGACGATGGGTGGAAGATTTCGGATTTGCGTGCCCTGCGTCGCGACAAGATCGGTTTTATCTTCCAGGCCCCCTACCTGATCCCGTTTCTCAATGTGACCGACAACGTGGCCCTGTTGCCCATGCTGGCCGGCAAGGCCAATGGCGATGCCCGCAAGCGAGCCCTGGAACTGCTCGATGCCCTGGATGTCGTTCACCGGGCCAAGGCCATGCCGCCACAGCTTTCCGGCGGCGAACAGCAGCGCGTGGCGATCGCCAGGGCCCTGGTGAACCGGCCGCCGGTGATTCTGGCCGACGAGCCCACGGCGCCGCTGGACAGCGAACGTGCCCTATCCGTGATCGAGATTCTTAACCAGATGGCCCGGCAATACGAGACGGCCATCATCGTGGTGACCCATGATGAAAAGATCATTCCAACCTTCAAACGGATCTACCAAATTCGCGACGGGCATACCCAGGAGACCGCCGGTGAAGGGAAGATGGTTCACAACACTAAAAACGGTCTGCTTTCCGCTTGAACGATCCCATGGCGTCGGTGCCATAGACGATGCCGTGACGACGGGAGAAGCAATGCCTTGATCACTCCCCCAACAAAACAAAGAGGCACCCAATGAACTCAAAAATACCCGGCAACCTGTTGACCACCGCCATGGCGGTGATGCCCCACACGGACGTGGCGCGGGCCCTTGAAATCGCCCTGTCGGTGGACGTACCTTTCTGGCCCCAGTTGCCCAACTACAGCTATACCGAAGACATGTACGTGCAGGCCGCCGAACATTTCCCGGGGATTGTCCTGGATATGGAAAAACGGACCCTGCGGTTTTCCATGGATAAGTTTGCCGAGGAATTGGAAGAGGCGCTGCTGCACTTCGACGATCCCACTTATTTTGATGTCAGCGAGACCTATTCGGCGGTGTACCACCAATTCCTGGCACTGGACCTGAAGGACCGGCCCGCCATCCGGGGGCAGTTGGAGGGTCCGATCAGCTTCGGGTTCAACATCATCGATCAGGATGACCGGCCGATTATCTTTGACGACACCGTTCGGCCGTTCATGTTGGATTTTATGGCCCAACGGATAAATGTACAACTGGCGCGGCTCAAACAGCGTAATGCCAATGCCTTCATGTTTATAGATGAACCGGGATTGCAGTTTCTGTTTTCGGCCATGGCGGGCTATAGCGACTTGAAGGCCAAGGGCGACCTGGACCAGTTTTTCAGCCAGGTGGATCGCCCCCGGGGCATTCATCTATGCGGCAATCCGGATTGGGATTTCCTGCTCAACCTGGACCTGGATGTGCTGTCCCTGGATGTCTACACCAATGCGGAAATCTTTTCGTCCTATACGGCGGCCATCCGAAAATTTTTAGACCGTGGCGGGGTGATTGTCTGGGGCATTGTCCCGACGGGATTCGAGTCCTTTGCCCAGGAAGAGATTCCTTCCTTGATCGAACGCCTCGAGAACGTTTGGAAAGTGCTTTGGTCCAAGGGCATTGACCGGGAGCTCCTCATCGCCCGCAGCATGCTTTCCCCCGCCACGTGCTGCCTGGTAAACCCGGACAAGGAGCGTACCGTGGAGCGCGCGTTTGCCGCTGTCAACCGGATGGCGGAGGTGTTGAAAGCAAAATATCAATAACCCGTCCTGAAAGTTGAATTTTAATAAACGATCCTGCTTGCGATAGCACAAAGGCAAATTTGAAAACCACATTTATTCTTCGTTTCGGTATTATCGCTGCCATGCTGCTGAAGTCTGTCGTTTGAAACAGTTCCTGAAATCGTCCATGGATTTTGACCTGTTGTGTGCGGGCTATCCCAAGAAACCATGAGCGGAGCAGCTAAAAAAAACGCAACATGATTTAATCATAATTAACTTAAGGAGGCGCGACTATGCAGGCACGAAAGATCAAAGATCGTCTTTACTGGATGGGGTCAGTGGATTGGGACAGCCGTCTGTTCGATTCGTTAATTCCCCTTCCGGACGGGACCAGCTATAACGCCTATCTCATCCAGGGAAGTGAGAAGACTGTTTTGCTGGACACGGTGGATCCCCCCATGGCCAAGGAATTGATGGCACAGCTCGAGGGCATCCCTATGGTCGATTACGTGGTCTCACAGCATGCGGAACAGGACCATGCAGGAACCATTCTGCAGGTTCTCGAAAAATACCCCGGGGCAAAGCTCATATCGACCCCCAAAGCCAAAGGAATGTTGATCGATCATTTGCAAATTCCAGAGGAATTTTTCATCACCGTGGAAGACGGGGAAACCCTTTCGCTCGGTGATAAAACCTTGCAGTTCATCCATACGCCCTGGGTCCACTGGCCCGAAACCATGGTGACCTACCTGGAAGAAGACAAGATCCTGTTCAGCTGCGATTTCTTCGGCTCCCATATCGCCACAACCGATCTTTTCGTTACGGATGAAGGGCGGGTCTATGAGGCGGCCAAGCGCTACTATGCCGAGATCATGATGCCTTTCCGGAGTGTGATCAAAAAGAATCTGGAGAAGCTCGCGCCTTACGATATCGAAATGATCGCTCCCGGCCACGGACAACTCTATTCACACCCGGCGATGATCATCGATGCCTATCGCGATTGGACCCTGGGAGCCCCTCGCAACACAGTGGTGCTGCCGCACGTATCCATGCACGCGAGTACCCAACGGATGGTCGACCATTTGATCGGTGCCCTGGTGGATAAAGGCGTCCGGGTCGAGCCGTTTAACCTGGCCGTCACCGACATCGGGAAACTGGCCATGGCCCTGGTTGATGCGGCGACCATCGTCGTCGGCACACCCACCGTTCTGGCAGGCCCCCATCCTTATGCGGCCTATGCCGCGTTTCTGGCGAATGCCCTGAAGCCTCGAACCAAATTTCTCTCCATTGTCGGTTCCTATGGGTGGGGGGGGAAGACCGTGGAGACCCTTGCGGGAATGATTCCCAACCTCAAGGTCGAGGTCCTCGATCCCGTCCTTTGCAAAGGCCTGCCGTCGGAGGAGGCCTTCAAGGCCTTGGATGCTCTGGCGGCCGCGATTGCCCAAAAACATAAAGAAAATGGTTTCACCTGATAACGGGCGTAACATTGGCAAACCCGTTTCTTAATACCCAATTCATAATTCCAAAAGGAGAATCCCCATGTTTTGTTTTCAATGTCAGGAAACCGCCAAGAACACCGGCTGCACCGTCAAAGGCGTCTGCGGCAAGCCGGAAGAGACCGCCAACCTTCAAGACCTGTTGATCTTTGTACTCAGGGGCATTGCCGTGTACGAAGAAAAGCTCAAGGAACTGGGGGCTGCGGATCGGTCCAATGACGATTTCGCAGCCCAGGGCCTGTTCGCCACCATCACCAATGCCAACTGGGACGATCTCCGCTTTACGGCCATGATCACCGAGGGCCTGCAGCGCCGCGACCAGCTCCACTCCAGATTCCTGGCCGCGTACAAAGAGAAAAACGGCAGCGATTTTAACGCAGTGCTGCCCGAGGCTGCCACCTGGACAGGGAGCCCGTCTACGTATGCCGACAAGGCCAAGACCGTGGGCGTTTTGGCCACCGAAAACGAGGATGTGCGTTCCTTGCGCGAGCTGCTGATCATCGGGTTGAAAGGGGTTGCCGCCTATGCGGACCACGCCGCCATCCTGGGATTTCAAAAAGATGACATCAACGACTTCATCATGGAAGCGTTGGCCTCCACCACCAAGGACCTGCCGGTGGACGAGATGATTGCCCTGGTCATGAAGGTCGGCGAAACAGCGGTCAACACCATGGCCCTGCTGGACCAAGCCAATACCACTGCCTACGGCAACCCAGAAATCACCGAAGTGAACATCGGCGTGGGCAAGAATCCCGGGATCCTGATCACCGGCCACGACATGAAGGACATGGAGGAACTGCTCAAGCAGACCGAAGGCACCGGCGTGGACGTCTATACCCACGGCGAAATGCTGCCGGCCAATTACTACCCGGCCTTCAAAAAATACGATCATTTCGTGGGCAACTACGGCGGTTCATGGTGGCACCAGAACACGGAGTTCGAATCCTTCAACGGCCCCATCCTGCTGACCACCAACTGCCTGGTGCCGTTGAAAAAGAACAACACCTACCTGGACCGGCTCTTTACCACTGGCGTGGTGGGTTATGAAAACGCCGTGCATATCGCCGACCGGCCCGAAGGCGGCGCGAAGGATTTTTCCGCCCTGGTCGAAAAAGCAAAAACCTGCCCGCCGCCCACCGAGATTGAAACCGGCACCATCGTCGGCGGTTTCGCTCACAACCAGGTGCTGGCCCTGGCCGACAAGGTGGTGGATGCCGTCAAATCCGGCGCCATCAAGCGCTTCGTTGTCATGGCCGGCTGCGACGGCCGTCAGAAAGGCCGCAACTACTACACGGAAGTGGCCGAAAATCTGCCCAAGGACACCGTGATCCTTACCGCCGGCTGTGCCAAGTACCGTTACAACAAGCTGAACCTGGGCGACATCGGCGGCATTCCCCGCGTACTGGATGCCGGCCAGTGCAACGACTCCTATTCCCTGGCGGTCATTGCCCTAAAACTGAAAGAAGTGTTCGGCCTGGAGGATATCAACGACCTGCCGGTCTCCTACGACATCGCCTGGTACGAACAGAAGGCCGTTGCCGTTCTCCTGGCCTTGCTGTCTCTGGGCGTCAAGGGCATTCGACTGGGGCCGACACTGCCGGCTTTTCTCTCTCCGAATGTGGCCAAGGTGTTGGTGGAAAAGTTTGATATTAAACCCATTGGCACCGTTGAAGGCGACATCGCTGCCATGATGGCTGGCAACTAACCGATCTAAGTACAATTGAGTCAATAAAAAAGCTCCGCCCTGTTAATGGAGAGCGGAGCTTTTTTTTGGTATGAGATTATGCTGTACGTTATTTGCCGAATATTTTCGGTGGGCGGGTGGTATCTCCCGTGGCATTGGGAAAGTCCTCGGCCACATAGGCTTTTTCGCCGGTCTCGATCAGGTGGTTGGCTTCTTCCATAAAGTTGGCAAAGCGCAGCTTGACCTCGTAGAAGCCATGCCACCAGGCGTAGTCCGGGGCCATCATCATGGCGCCCATGCGGGCTCGGCGGCCCTCGTGGTGCCACAATTCATAGAACTCCACCTCCAGTCGCTCGTCGAAAAACTTGGTCTGGTCCAGCAGCCCCTTTTCGTTGAGTTCGTCAAACGTTTTCTTGGCCGGCTTGAAGTAGACCTCGTTGTACTCTTCCACGGCCTTGTCGAAACCGTCATAAAAGTCGTTGATCCAAGAGTCCCCGTGACAGGCGCTGCAGATGTTTTTCATCTTCTGGCGTTCGTCCTGCCAGTTGGTGCCGGAGGGAAACGGCTTGAAGTCCTGGGGGCGCACCGTCAGCGGGGCCTGAGTTTCCCAGGACAGACGCTGGGTGACATCGTGGCTGGTGGGCTCCTTGCCGGCGCCGGACATGTGGCAGGCCGCGCAGGTGGGGGCACGGTAATCCACGCCCGGGGTCCAGGTGCCGCCGGCCGCGTCGAAATTGTACTCGTCCTTGTAGGCGTGATAGATCGTGCCGTGCTTGGACTCCTCATAGATTTCGATCTGGGGGTGGTCCGGACCTAAATGGCACTGGTCGCAGGCTTCGGGCATGCGGGCTTCGGCCACTGAAAACCGGTGACGTGTGTGGCAGGACGTGCAGGAGCCCTTGCTACCGTCCAGGTTCAGCCGCCCCACGCCGGCGTTGGGCCAAGTGGTCGGATCGATCTTGCCTTTGTCGTCGATCGCGATCACCGTGCCGTGGCAGTTGTAGCAACCGACCTTGCGCTCGTTGTCCGAGTTCATGCCCTTGTTCAGCCAGGGATCGAGTTTCCACATGATTTCGATCGTGTTGGCGTGCTTGGACTTGCTGTACTGGGTGGCCTCGTCCGGATGACAGCGCGAACAGTCCTTGGGGGTGACAATGGAGGCGATGGGCATTTTGTACTTGGCCTCGCCCCAGGGCATGTCGGAACGGCTGTAGTATTTTTCGTGATCCTGGGCGATGTCCTGGTCCCCGGGTTGCACCAAATGGCAGTCCAGACAGGTGATGTTGGCGTTGGCATGGCGGCTCTTG
>JABZFP010000039.1 GCA_014237395.1 Desulfobacteraceae bacterium
GAAGACGGCATCAACCTCAACTCGGCGGTAACGGAATTCGAGAAAGCGCTGATCCTGCAATCCCTGGAAAAGACCCAGTGGGTCAAAAACAAGGCCGCTCAACTGCTCAACCTCAACCGTACCACCCTCGTGGAAAAAATTAAACGCTACCAGCTTAAATCGCCGGCAAATTCTTAGGCGATTGCGGAACGAAATTTCCAAGCGCGTGCCGTATCGCCGCTCGTCTCCATGCTTTGATGCATCATCCGGCATAGAGGTATATCGTTTTTTTAGGGAGAAGGATAGTGGGCGCGGTCCCTGCCGGTCAGGCGGTGGAGTGGCACGCCATTTGTCTTCCAATCCGGTGGTGGATTTTCCGGCTTAGAATTGAATTGACAAACAACAGCAACTGGGAAATATTGAATCGGTCATGAAACAAAGTCTCATATCGTCCCCTGTTGCCATTCGAACGGCCGTTGTTTAACCGGCATCGGAAGAAGTCCTTTCGAAAATATCGCTTCCAGTCGCTGCTGGAACCCCTCTGGAGAAATTGCAAATGGACGTCAGAATACTGGTTGCCGATGACGAGGAAAGCATCCTTGATCTACTCTCCCGGTTTCTTGAAAAAATTGGGTACAAAGCGGACATTGCCAAAGATGTGGCCAGTGCCGTCAACTTGATGCAAACCCACCGGTATGACGTCATCCTGACCGATAAAAATATGCCGGATGTCGACGGTCGTATGGAGGGCGGCATGACCCTGGTAAAATATGCCAAAGAGCACATGCCCTCCGCCGAAGTCATCATGATTACGGGATATGCAACCATCGAAACGGCGGTCGAAGCCATGCGCATGGGCGCCTTCGACTATATCATGAAACCCATTCCGTTGAATGAGCTGAAAGCGAAAATCGAACGCATATTGGATTATCGCAAGTTTATCAACTCGGGGGATACGTTGCAGATTTATCGGGCCTTGCACAATCAGGCCCTGACCCTGCTGGAAAACCGTGATGATCTGCCCGAAGAACAACTGGGTCAAATTCTACGGACCTTGGGGGGGAAGATCGACCATCTTTTCGGCTTACAGAAAGAATATGAGACGATCATTCAAAGCCAAGCCGAGGCGTTGGAGCGAATTGAAACCGTCGCCCAGCACCTGAAAGAGGCCCTCCCTGCGGACAGTCCCTACGTCGCGGCTGTTGAACAAATCGAGGAAGAATCCCGTAAACGCATTTAAAGCGCTGATTAATATGGCTATACGACTGGATCTGCCGGTTTTCTGTGGTCATTGAAGCAGCAAAAGAAAGAATAGGAAACGTGATGAATCAGAACCCTGCGGATCAAATTGATTTCAAGCTGGACACTCAAAACCTTTACCGCGAAGAATCTTATACGGATTTGAAGGCCGGCGCCATTCGGCGTTTAATCCCTGTAAAGGCCGACGGTGCGACGGATAAGGCCCGAACTGAAATTTTTGTCGGTACCACACAACTCCTCACCCCGGAAGGTCCGATGCCCGTCCAGGCGCGACTGATGGTCAATAATCTTCAAGAGGCTTTGGAGGCTTTTCCGGATGCCATGCGTCAAGCCACACATGAGATGATCGTGCAGCTGGAAGAGATGCAGAAAAAATATCAGGAAAAAGAAGACTCCCGCATCATTGTTCCCGGTCAATGATCTGTCATTCCCGGAGGGAGGAAATGGATCCATTAGCGGAATAGCGGTCCCATTTTATCCTTGCCGACGGCAGCGCGGCGTACTGAAAAACGTGCTATGGATGGCATTGACACCGCTTTCAAGGTCCTTTTTTTTCACCAGAAAATACAACGCGGCACGTGACGGGCCAAATGAGATCATTTCCACATTGACCCGGCAGTTGGCGACGGCCGTAAAACATCGGGCGGCAATGCCGTCGCGGTGTTGAATGCCATCACCGACAATCCCGATGAGGGCGACATCGGTCAGGCGATCCAGTTTGCGGAACGGGCGCGGTCGAATCCCCATCAGCGCCTGACGGGCCTTTTCCATGTCCTTTTGTGCCAGTAGCAGGCTGATGCAGGTCTGGGAGGTGACCACGGATTTGATGTTGATCCCGCTGTCCGCCACACAGGTCGCCACCTCGCCCAGGATGCCCGGTCGGGCACCGACACCTGAGGCATGGACCTTCAGGATGCCGATGTCGGTATCATAGGCCACACTTTTGATGACGTGCTTCGGGCGGGCGCTGCGGGAGGTAATCAGGCTGCCCTCGGCGTCCGGTGCCAGGGTGTTTTTGATGGCGATATTCATCTTCCGGCGGCGGGCCGGTTCCACCGTCCGCGGGTGTAGAATTTTGGCGCCGAAATAGGCGAGCTCGGCGGCCTCTTCATAGGACAGCACCGGAATCAGTCGGGCTTCCGGCACCAAGCGGGGATCTGCACTCATAAACCCTTCCGTATCTTTCCAGATGTCGAGCCGCTCAGCGTCCAAGGCGACGGCGGCCACGGCGGCCGAATAATCGCTTCCCCCCCGTCCAAATGTTGTGATTTCACCCTCTTCACTGGTGCCGAAAAAACCCGGCAGAAAAAGAATTTTATCGCCCCCGATAAGGGGGGACAGATGTGTTTTGAAATGACGGGACGTTTTCGTCAAATCGGCCGTGGCATCGCCGTATTTGCCATCGGTAATCAGTCCGATTTCATGGGGCATGCGACAGGTGGCGGATAAGCCGCGGCTGCGCAGGATGGCCGTCAGAAGCTGGGCCGAAAGGCGTTCTCCGTAGCTGCTGATGACGTCCGTCAAGCGGGGGGTGATGGCACGGGTGAAATTAAGACCATAGTAAAGGCGTTCGAGTTTGCCGAGGCTTTTCTCGAGCTCCCGTGTGTATTCTTTAAGATTCTGTTTGGGTTGAATCAGGTGCCGGGCCACCAGCAAATGCCGGGTTTTCAGTTTGCCCGTTATGAGGGGGATCTGGGTTTCGTCGACCAGTGCCGTCTGCAGGCTGGTGATGAGAAAATCTGTTATCCCATGCAAAGCCGACAGGACGAAGACATGGCCCTTGCCGCGGCACGCAATGAGATCCACGATACTTTCAATGGTCTTTTTGCCGTTCAAACAGCCTCCGCCAACTTTGATGACACGCATACGGTTGCTCCAATGCTTCAGGCGCTGTTGTTGCAGACCTGCCCTTTTCAAGTGCAGGTCCGTCGATCGGTTGGGCGTTTGATACCTCAAATCCAATGCGATCTCAAGGGGACGGTCGTCTGGTGCCGCGCGTATCGGAAAAAGCGGTTCGAGGGTGCGGCGGCCGGCGTTGGAATAAGGATGGTGTCGCGAAGGTGGCGGGTGTCAACACATCACAGGAACCAATAGCGAGATAGCGAGACCTCCAGCAGGGACATGTTGCCTGACCGAATGAAGGTTTCATGTCCGCAGGATCAAGCAGAACCGGCTCGATCAGTAGGATTTACCCCTTATAAACCCCCCAAAAATGACGGGTTGCCTTCGATGCAGACGGACCTATCGTTTGATAACGTGAAACGAAAAGGACGCCGCAATCCAATTCATCCATCGACGAAGGTCAGGTTCAATTTGTTGGGCGGGTACTGACAGCCTTTTCAAACGAAGGAGCGGACCGAAGTTTTTCGGCAATTCGCTTTTGGGAAAACGGCAGCGGTTTGAGAGCCGCTCGTATTGACATGGAGGGAAGCTAATGGATAGCAACGAACGTTACATTCGGGTTGAAGAAGAAGGTTTGCCATATTTTTGTCCGATAGAAGCCGCGAAAGACATCGAAAATGCGCGTCAGGCGATTCAGTCCGATGGATGTGTCGAGGCTGACGTCGTGCAGCGCTATTCTGGCCAGATACGTATCGAAAAGAATGCACCGTGATGAACGCGGTGGGTATTTAATCGGTAATGGATAATCGGTGGATCATTGTTGGCCGTGCCAAAATGCTCAATAACGGATTCTGATTCGGACCGAAACGAACAGGTTCAAAAGGGGTCACGAAAGAACTGAGCATAGCACTCTGTGCACTGCCAGGCGGGTTCTTCGCTGTCTGACTTGAGGTTGCCAATCCCAATGCCGCCACCGTCCAAGGCGTGTTCCAGTTCCGGTAAAAAAACCGGCATTCCCCGCAAGAGGAGGGCTATTTTTGTTGATCCGCACCATGGGCAGCTTTTGGGTTTTTCACGGGCTTGCATTTTCATGGTATGGTCAATGTCGATATAGGGAGGGGTTTTCGTGGTGGTGAGTTCGGTGAGTTCCATGATAGCGGCGCGGCTCCTTTCGAATCAGATATGTCCGTCATGTTTTTGTTTAAAGATTGCATCCCGGGATGTGTATAAGCAGGTAGTATGCCAATGTATAGGGCAGCGCTTCTTATCGGCCAAATATTTTACAACATACTAATAACACTATATTTATTCATTTTTTATGAAGCGCTCGATTGCTATGAAGGATAATTTAAGGTGGGCAAACGTCTATCAATTAGACAGGCATGGGGACGATTTGTCCAGTGTTTGTACAGTGACTTTTTCGGGAAAAAAGAGATCGGCGGATTACCGGCCAGCTGGCCTATCAGGCAATGACATAGGCACCGGTACCAACAGCAATTAATTGTTCGGTCTCATTTTTTAACTCAATGCGTGTAACGGCAACCTTGTGGCCGGTTCGCAGCACATAGCCAGTGGCTTCAAACATCTTCCCCACGCCCGGACGCAGATAATCGATGCGGAGATCAATGGTGCCGAGTTTGCGGAATTTTTCCAGCTTGATGTCCAGCGGTTCTCCGGCCAGTTTTTTCTGCAGCCCCATGAAGGCGGAGAGGCCACCCGTTACATCGATGACGGCGGATATAACACCGCCGTGCAGTGATCCTCGAATATAATTGCCCACCAGCGCGTCGTGCATGGCAAAACGAATTTTAGGCCGCTCCATGTCGAGAGAATGCACCTTGAGGCCCAGCACTTTGTTGAACGGGATCTTGTTGTCAAAAATATCCCGGATCCGTTCCAGCCATTCCGCTTTCTCTTCGGTTGGCACCATGAAATGTCTCGCTATGCAGGGATGAAAGAATTGTGCCAGGCGCAATTGACCATTTGGCCACATTTAACGGTGATGACAAAGGCGATTGCAGCCGTTTGCAGCTATCCGGTGTGGCGCCGCCATTTTGCTGGATGGGCCGCAGGTACCATCGGTTCAGCGTGATTCGTCCAATGGCTGGTGTTCGTTTTGACGTTCCCGGAGTTGGTTCCAGATAGCGGTATTGGCGGCATGGATCTGTTCTAGACGGGTTCGCATTTCCAGGATCGCACATTGCTCGTCCCAAAGCATGCATTCGTTTTCCATGCAGTAGGCCTGGGAAAAAGGGCAGCGTTTCATGACATATCCCTTCCGTAACGTTATCCTATCCACCTGCCGTAAATGTAGTAGAGTCAAGGTGTGCCGTCAACAGTGAACCGGATTGTCTTCGGTCACGGTCTGTCAGGGTCTGTTTGAGAGGTGCCGGTTCTGACTACCGGAAATCGCTCGCATAATGCCGCAATTTCGTTTGCCACTTCTTGCAGGACCTGCTGCCGACCCTGATTGTTCAGCACCGTGTCGATCCATGTCGCGATTTGTTTGACTTCCGCCTCTTTCATCCCCCGCGCTGTTATCGCCGGCGTTCCCAGTCGCAAACCGCTGGCATGGTGGGGACGTTGCCGATCATTGGGAATAGGGTTGCGGTTGACAATCAGGCCGACGGCTTCGAGCTGGTTTTCGGCTTTTTCTCCCGTTAGTCCTTTGGTGCGCAGATCGATGAGCACGATATGACTATCCGTACCGTCGCTGACGATGTGATAACCGTGTGCCGCAAGTTCATTCGCCAGGCAGCGGGCATTCGAAAGCGTCTGGCGCTGAATTGCGCGAAAGGCCGGTTTCCCTGCCCGCTGAAAACAGACCGCTTTGGCGGCGATCATATTCATGGACGGCGTGCCCTGGCAGCCGGGGAATACAGAGCGGTCGATGCGGTCGGCATACGGGTGTTTGCACAAGACCACCCCGCCGCGCCCTCCCATCAGGGTTTTGTAGGTGGTGAACGTGACAAAGTCCGCATGTGGAACCGGGCTCGGAATGACCTTGGCGGCCACAAGCCCGGCGATATGCGCCATGTCGACCATGAAGGTCGCGGAAATCCCGGCCGCGATGTCTGCCAGTCGGGCGTAGTCGATCAGGCGTGGATAAGAACTGGCTCCCGCCACAATCATTCTGGGCTGCCGCTCTTTGGCCATTGACGCCACAGCGTCGTAGTCGATGCGTTCGGTCTTCGGCGAAACACCGTAATGTGAAAAATCAAAACAGCGGCTGGTGATGGAGGCGGTTGCGCCGTGGGAAAGATGACCACCATGGGAGAGCTTCATGGATAAAACGCGGTCACCGATATCCAGCATGGCAAAATAGACGGACAGGTTGGCCGCCACCCCGCTGTGAGGCTGCACATTGGCGTGATCGGCGCCAAACAGCTCTCGACAGCGCTTAACGGCAAGACGCTCGAGGGCGTCGGTGTGAGCGCACCCGGCATGAAAGCGAGCATCTGGATACCCCTCGGCTGCTTTCATTGAAAAAACGGATCCCTGGGTTGCGAGGATACTCTCCGGCGCTTGATTTTCGGCCGCGATCAAATTGATGGTATGCTGCAAGCGGGACGTTTCTTGATCGATAAGAATACCGACTTCAGGATCGTCGACGAATAAGGTCTGCATGGTCTACCGCCTCTCCCGATGCATCAGGTTTACGGTTGTCGATAGGACGGATGTCCCCATGAACTGCTTGACTTGCTGTTCATCTCCATTGTACTTATCCGGACATAACAATCAATAGCGGATACATCCCGGAGGGGGATAGGCAAGCATGGAAGAACGCACGGCGGAAGTGGAACGCAATACCAAGGAAACGCGCATCAAAGCACGGCTGAATCTCGATGGTCGGGGGCACACCGATATCTCGACCGGCGTTCCCTTTCTGGATCACATGCTGACCCTGATGGCCGCGCACGGTTTTATGGATATCGACATTACGGCCCGGGGCGATATCGAGGTCGATTACCATCATACGGTAGAAGATCTGGGGCTTGTTCTCGGTGAAGCCGTAGATCGGGCGTTGGGCGACCGGAAGGGAATTCGACGCTTCGGCCACGCGGTGACCCCCATGGATGACGCCTTGGCGGCGGTTACGATCGATCTTTCCCGAAGACCCTACCTCGTCTGTCATTTGCCCGAAGGATTAGGGTCGGCCGGTCAGTTCGCGCCCCATCTCGTGCGGGAATTTTGTCGTGCCCTTGCCATGCGCGGTGGCCTGAATCTGCACATCAACGTCAGTTACGGGGATGATCCTCACCATATTATCGAAGCCGTCTTCAAATCGATGGGACGTGCAATGGCCCAAGCCGTCGGGGTGGACGGCAGGGTGAAGGGTGTTCGTTCCACCAAGGGCACGATCTGACGTATTCCAATATCCGCGACCGATCCGACAATCTGTTCGCCTGTGTTCTCCTGATGCATACCGAAGCGTTTCCTCTTTAGTGGCAACCCATATCCGATGAGAATCTTATGAAACCACGATGGGATATTATGAAATGGGTACTGGTTTTGGTTTGTTTTTTGGGCCTCTGGGCTTGTAAATCGAGCGGACCGGTGACCCACGTGAGCGGCGCATTTGACGGTAAGGGGAAAGTTCTGGTGTTGCCGTTTCAGGATATGGCCTGGCTGCACGGAACGAATGTGAATGTGCGAAGCCCCCTGACCGGCAAGGTTTTCATGACCGGCGCTACGCGTGAAGGCGCCGATCGTCTGCTCACGGACCTGCTTGTCGATGCGCTGCAACAGCAGACGGTGTTTCAAACCGTACCCTCACGGGACGCCTATGCCGTCATGGATGCGGTCAAATCCGCCGGGGATTCTCAGCAGTCAGCGCTAAAAATTCTGACCAAGACCGGCCGCATGCTGAAAGCGGATATGGTGATTCAGGGCTATCTGTACCGCTTCGAAGACCGTGTCGGAGCGGATTATTCAGCAGAATCAGCTGCTTCCGTCGCGTTCGATGTCTATTTAATCGATTGCGTCGAACAAAAACTGGTCTGGTCGGGCTACTTCGATCAAACCCAGCAGGCGCTGTCGGACGATCTGCGTTATATCGGAACGTTTTTCCGGCGTGGCGGTCGTTGGATTACAGCGGAGGAAATGGCGACAACGGCGATGGACGACATGTTTAAGGAATTCAAGCAACCATGATGATTATACCGGCAGTGGATATCAAAGACGGGCGTTGTGTTCGCCTCCTGCAAGGCATGATGGACCGTGAAACTGTTTTTTCGGATGATCCGGCGGCAATGGCGCAGCGTTGGGAAGCCTTGGGGGCGGAGCTCATCCATCTGGTCGATTTAAACGGGGCCGTCGACAAAAAACCCCGTAATTTACCTGTTATCGAAAGCATATTGGCCGGTGTTAAGACCCCTGTTCAACTGGGTGGGGGGATTCGGGATATGGCCACCATTGAAAATTATCTCCAACTTGGTGTGGCGCGCATTGTTTTAGGTACCGAAGCGATTCGTAACCCGGACCTTGTTATCCAGGCCGCCCGCTCTTTTCCTGAGCGCATTGTCGTCGGCATCGACGCTCGCAATGGCTATGTTGCCATCGAGGGATGGACGGAGACGACCGGAACCACCGCTATTGATCTGGCGCGTCGTTTTGAGGACATCGGTATTGCGGCCATCAATTTTACAGATATCCATCGGGATGGCATGCAAAGCGGTCCGAATCTGGAGGCAACCCGGCAGTTGGCCGAGGCGGTTGCGATACCCGTAGTGGCCTCCGGGGGCGTATCCACCATCGATGATATCCGCAATCTGCTGCCGCTGGAAACCGTCGGTGTCCAGGGTGTCATCACCGGTAAAGCGCTTTATAGTGGTTCATTGGATCTCAAGGAGGCCATTGACCTTGCGCGGCACGGCGAAACCCTTCCATAAGCTTCATTGGCTGATATTTCGCCCAAATCCCCATTATTCGTCATCGAGTACATAACATGAGATCCGATGGCGGCCGGCATCGAAGGCGATCTGCCGGTGGTCGGACAGCATATTTTAGGTTGACAAAAATAAACGGCTAATCTATCTAACTGCGTTTAAATAATTTTTAATATGGCACTGTGGGAATCACTGTGACCCGAGTGAAATATAAAACGCAGCCGGTCAAGCTTCATCCCATCTAACCCCCCCCATCCATTCGTTTATCCACTCGCTTTACCGCCGGGAGGAATCACTGGTTGGCGCCTTTCATACCGGAAGAAAAAATCGCAGAAATAAAGGATGCATGCAATATCGTCGATGTGGTGGGTGAGACGGTTTTGCTAAAAAAAGCCGGTAAAAACTATCTGGGACTTTGCCCCTTTCACGCTGAAAAGACGCCTTCTTTTACCGTCAGCCCCGACAAGCAGATGTTTTACTGTTTTGGATGCGGCGAGGGCGGCAACGTATTCAGTTTCCTGATGAAACAGCAGGGGACCTCGTTTCCGGAAACGGTCAAACTCCTGGCCGAACGAACCGGTGTGGCACTACCGGAACAACGCCAGACACCGGAACAGAAGCGCCGCCTGAGTGAGCGGGAGGCCATTTTAGATCTCAACGACTTGACGGTGGGGCTCTATCAAAAAACGTTGCAGCGTGATCCCCGCGGTCAGGCCGCACGCGATTATCTCAGCAAGCGCGGGTTCCGACCGGAGGTCATCGAGGCCTATCGGATCGGGTTTGCGCCGGCCGGCTGGGACAATCTAGCACGGTATTTCGAGCGTCGCGGCGTTCCATTGGACGTGGCATACAAGGCGGGGCTGGTGGCCCCCCGGCGGCAAGGGCAGGGCTATTATGACCGCTTTCGCGAGCGGATTATATTTCCGATTGCGAACCATCGCGGCAAGGTGATCGCTTTCGGTGGGCGGGTGCTTGATGATGCCCTGCCCAAATATTTGAATTCACCGGAAACCGAGGTTTACCGCAAGAGCCATTCGCTGTACGGCCTGGATATTGCCCAGGCACATTGCAGAGCCGCAGAACTGGTTTATATTGTTGAAGGTTATTTCGATGCTATCGCGTTGTATCAGAACGGAATTCGAAACGCGGTTGGCACGTTGGGGACAGCCCTGACAAATCACCATGTCCGTATGCTGCGGGGATATATCGGCCAAACAGGCCGTGCGATTTTGGTTTTTGATTCGGACGACGCCGGCATCAAGGCCGCACACCGCAGCATCGAGATTTTTGCGCGGGAATTCGTCGATGCCCGTATTCTGGTGCTGCCCCCCGGGCATGACCCGGATACGTTCATGACGAAATTCGGCCCTGAGGCGTTTATCGAAAAGGCCCAAAAAGCCAAGGGTATCATGCCGTTTTTGATCGATGCCGCGATTGAGCGGCATGGAACCAGCATGGAGGGGCGTATCAAGACGCTGGGGGATGTCGCCGAACCGATGGCCGCTTTCGAGGATCCCGTGGCACGGTCGGTTTATATCAAGTATTTATCGGAACGGGTCGATATTGACGAAGCGGCCATTCTGGAGAAAATCCGTCAAATGGCACCCATATCCGCGTCTGGTTCGCCCCAAGGGCAATCTGGTCGGCCTGGCGCGATACCAACTATGCCACCGAAAATTTCTGGTGGCAGCCGCTTAGAACGTCAATTGGTGGCGATGATGCTGCAGTACCCAGACATTCTGCCGGAAATCCGCAAACAGAATGTCGTTGCCCTGATCAATGATCCGGCATTGCGAATGATCGGGCAAGAAATATTGGGGGAGAGAGATCCCGGCAGCCAACATAATGAATATTCGAAAGAAGTGTCGCCTGACGACGTCCGTAGCATCAAGGCGAATCTGAGCGTCCAGGATGAAAACTGGGAGTATAATGGGTGCTTGGGGTTGATTAAACAGTTTATCGCCAGCAAAAGCCACCACGCCAAGGATGATCTGGAGGAACAAATCCGACAGGCTGAAAATGACAATGATTTTAATCGAGTCGCTCAGTTGCTTCGGGAAAAAAATGATCGGGCCGTCAAGTATGATAAACTAAAAATGGAAATTCAAAAGAGATCAAACTAAAGGGCCGGTCAAGCCGTCACATGAGCGAGTCACAGTAACAATTTTTTAAGTGCATCAATACCACGTATGCGGGAGGCAAGTTTTTATGGCAAAGAAAGCCGCGGCAAAGACAGAAGAATCCGCCAAGCAGAAAAAGACGACGACAGCCAAGGCCAAGACGACTAAAAAGGCCAAGGCAGATAAGCGGAAAAAGCCGGCGGCGGCTAAACCGCGCACCACCAAGTCTTCGAAAAAAGAAGCTGCAAAAAATAAGGAAACCCAAAAGGCGACCGCCGAATCCATGACGTCTTCCAAAACCGCTAAAACAGCGGCGAAAAAGAAGGCAACCAACGTTAAAAAAGCGACCTCCGCCAAGAAAACAGCCGCTAAAAAGAAGGCGGTATCGAAGAAAAAAGTTGAGGCTCGAAAAACGGACAATCACAAATCTTCGCCTCCAAAAAAGACAGCCAAATCAAAAAAAGCCAAGGCAACCAAAAAAGCCGCTCGACCCAATGTTTCCCCTGCCAAGAAGGACGAAACCTCAAAACCCGCTGTCAAGGAAACGACTGCCGCCAAGAACGCACCGCAAAAAGCGAGTGTCGACGACGGGAAGGATGCTGTCGTCCAGGTATTAGAGACATTGGTGGCCAAGGGCAAAGCCCAGGGATTTTTGACCTACAACGAGATCAATCAGGTCCTTCCCGATGAACTGATGTCGCCCAACCAGATCGACGATACGCTGATGATGTTCGATGAATACGACATCGAGGTCTTGGATGAGGAAAAACAGAGCCTGACGGGCAAAACTAAAAACATTGCGGACGGAAAAGTCCCGATGGCTGATGCCGGGCTTACGGATTTTGGCAGTGTTACGGATCCCGTGAAGATGTATCTGCGTGAAATGGGTAATGTAACCTTGCTGAGCCGCGAGGGCGAGGTCGAAATTGCCAAAAAAATCGAGGCCGGCGAGCAGGAAGTGTTGCGAGCGCTTTTGGATACGACTACGGCGGTTGACTGCATTATGGAGTTGGGGAACCATATCCTGAGCGGCGCCTTGCGTCCCAAAAACGTTTTGCGTGATATCGATGAGGGGGATAACGTTGTCGATGAAGATGAACAGACGAACCGTTTTCTGCAAACGATCGACGCCATCCGCGCCATCAACGAGGAAAATCGTACGTTTCGGGAAAAACTTTTTCGGTCGGATGCCAAGGCCGATGAACAGCGCCGTATTCGACGGGCGATATCCCGTCGAACGCAGAAAATTTTCAGCCTGCTGAAAGACTGGCGATTGGAAAGCGGCATCGTTGAAAAAATGGAAACGATCATTCGCAATCAGATCGAGTGGTTTGAATCCCGCAACAAAACTATCGCAATCTATGCCGACGTTGTGGATGCCCCCATCAATGAATTGCGCGACAATCTGGCTTCGGAAACCCGGTTTGTCAAATGGGCCAAGGTCCGTGTCGATTTGACCCACAAGGAGCTGGGTCTGATCTACAAGGAATTGTGTGATGTCCGCGACCAGTTGGAGGAAAAAGAAAGCCAGATCAACGCCAATAACCGCATTCTCAAACGGATTATCACCAGTGTCGATGACGGGCGGGTTCGGGCCAAGCTGGCTAAAAGCGAGTTGACCAAAGCCAATCTGCGGCTCGTGGTGAGCATTGCCAAGAAGTATACGAATCGCGGTTTGCAGTTTCTCGATCTCATCCAGGAAGGGAATATCGGCCTGATGAAGGCCGTTGATAAATTTGAATACCGAAGGGGGTATAAATTCAGCACCTATGCCACCTGGTGGATTCGTCAGGCAATTACCCGGGCCATTGCCGACCAGGCCCGTACGATTCGGATTCCCGTCCACATGATTGAAACCATCAACAAACTGATTCGGACCTCGCGTTATCTGGTGCAGGAACAGGGGCGTGAACCTTCCCCGGAAGAAATTGCTGAAAAAATGGAAATCCCGCTTGAAAAAGTGCGCAAAGTCTTAAAGATCGCACGTGAACCCATTTCGCTGGAGACACCCATCGGGGAAGAGGAAGACAGCCATCTTGGCGATTTCATCGAGGACAAGAAATTTATGCTGCCTTCCGACGCGGCGGTTAGCCTCAATTTGGCGGAGCAAACCCGCAAGGTACTGGCAACGTTAACGCCGCGGGAAGAAAAGGTGTTGCGTATGCGGTTCGGGATCGGGGAGAAGGCGGACCATACGCTTGAAGAAGTGGGGCAGGATTTCGCTGTGACGCGCGAGCGCATTCGCCAGATTGAAGCCAAGGCGCTGCGTAAGCTTCGTCACCCGACCCGCAGTCGAAAACTGAAATACTTTATCGAGAGTTGAAAATCTTGGGGGGGCGGTCATGGTTGTCCGATCGGTTTGAACGCCCCCAGGTCGCTTTGCGTCACGGCTTGACAAAACCAATAGAGGCAGATAGTACAGATGACGCTCTTTCGGGAGCCATGCGGGCCCATAGCTCAGCTGGCAGAGCCACCGGCTCATAACCGGTAGGTCCCTGGTTCGATCCCAGGTGGGCCCATTTATTTTTTGCGGTATGGTGCCGAATCAGGCGCCGGCGTAGTGGATGAGGGTATGATCGGTATGGACGAGGAGCGTTGTAAAATTTTCAAGGGGGCCACAACATTGCCTCCGACCGATGACTCCGAAAGGCGTGGTTCACTCAGGGACCACGCCTTTTTTGCATCTGCAAAACGGGGTGTCACGGCCTGATGGATGCCACCGTCAACGATGTTCTTATGGCGCTCGAAACCATTGCGCCGGCAGCGCTGGCTGAATCGTGGGATAATGTCGGCTTGCAGGTTGGCAGTCGCCAATGGCCGGTCAAACGGGTGCTGACCGCGTTAGACCTCACCCCGGAGGTTATGGCCGAAGCGCGCCATCGCCAGGCCGATGCTTTGGTGATGCATCACCCGCTTATTTTCAGCCCCTTGCGCGCGGTCGATTTGGATACGCCGGTGGGGGGCTGTTTGCAGGAATTATTGCACCACCAAATTGCCGTTATGTCGGCCCATACCAACCTGGACAGTGTAACCGGCGGCGTGAACGATGTCCTGGCGTCATACTTGAAGGTCGATCATCTGACCGTATTGCAACCCCTGGCGGCGCAACCGAATTGCGGATTAGGCCGCGTCGGCAGCCTGCCGGATCGAACAACGCTGGCGGATCTTGCGGTTGCCATCAAATCCCGGATGGTCTTACCGCACATCCGGTTTGCCGGTAACCCGCACCTGTCGATTCAGCGTGTCGCGCTTTGTTCCGGCAGTGGGTCGGGTCTGTTGGATGCTTTTTTTGCTTCCGGTGCCCAGGTTTACATTACCGGTGACGTCCGTTATCACGAGGCCCGGGAGGTCGAGGCCCGCGGGCTGGGCGTGATCGATATCGGTCACTATGAATCGGAACATATCATTTTAGAATCACTTGCGAAGCAGTTGGCGGATCAGTTGGCTGCCGGAGGCCTGGATGTCACCGTGGCCGCTTGCTTGAATGAGCAGGCACCGTTTAAGACGGTTTGATGGCCTTTTTCGATGGATACGGCTTCTGCTGTTGTGCGGAACGAAAAAAATGAATTGAACCCTTGATCCGTGGTTCCCGTGCTTTCCGGAGGCGGATACCGGGCGAACGCACCGCGGAGAAATCATGCTAAGGAGTGCCTGAAAGACGATGACAGCAATTACCCGAGCACAGTTGGAAACGCTTTTAAACCTTCAAGAAATCGAGATCCAGAAAAAGGCGGTTCAAAGCATTCTCGATGCCGTGGCGGAGAAAATCGCCGCTCTGGATAAAGAGTTGAGTGCGTTTACAAAGACCATCGAGAAGGAAAAACAGGCCCTGTCGGCGTTGCAGGAGCAATACCGTGAACTCGAGGAGCAGGTTCATGTAAACACCGCGCTTATTGGCAAAATCGAAGAGAAACGCCGATCTGTCAAAACCAACCGCGAATATCAATCGCTTCTCAAGGAAGAAGAACAACTGCGGGCGCGCAAATCGCAGATCGAAGATGAGATGCTCGAATGCATGTCGGAGATGGAAACGCTCGGCCAGAAGATCAGCGCTCAGGAGGAGGAGCATCGTCAGCTCGATGACCAGGTCACATCGGATAAAAAGGCCGTGACATTGGAAGCTTCGGAAAGTGAAACGCGGTTTGCCGACCTTACCCGTGAAGTGAAAGCGGTGGAAGCCGACCTGACACCGGAGTTGTTCAAGGCCTTTGTCAACGTAAAAAAAATGTGCCCGGATGGCAAGGCATTGGCCCCTGCGCGCAATTCAATCTGTATGGGCTGCCACATGAATATCCCTCCCCAGACCTACAATGAGCTGCAGCGGTTTGACAGCTTGAAATTGTGCCCCTTCTGTAATAGAATTCTGTATTGGGATAACGCCTGAAATATATCAAGTGCCCGTCCATAAATGGCCAATTTGCCCGACCCGCCGAAGGCGGATAACTATCGGCGTTGCGCGAAAAATGGATTCCTCGGAATATCCCCCTAAGGCCTGCGGTTACATTTTTTGCGCGCCTTGATCTGAACCCAATTTGCCGATTTCGGGATGGGCACGAACGATTGACAGGATGGCGCGTGCGGCAACCGGCTGGAGCCGACCAGACGATCGCTGGGACAGTGTGTTCCCGGAGGAAAGTCCGAACACCACAGGGCAGGGTGCTCCGTAACACGGAGTCACGGTGACGTGAAGGAAAGTGCAACAGAAAGTAAACCGCCCCGCCGTTGAGGCGGGGTAAGGGTGAAACGGTGCGGTAAGAGCGCACCAGTTCCCCGGGTGACCGGGGAAGCTTGGCAAACCCCACCCGGTGCAAGACCAAATAGAGGAGCGTTCGAGGGCGGCCCGTCCGAGCTCCCGGGTAGGTCGCATGAGGTATTCGGTAACGGATGCCCAAGATGAATGATCGTCGCCCGTTGCGGGGTAACCCGCCACGGGAACAGAATTCGGCTTATGGTCTGCTCCAGCCTTTTTTTTACTGCTTACCGTATGTCGCCAGCCATTTGGGCGGCAGCGAACGGTATGGTCCCTATTAACGTAATCCTTTAATAGTGTGGTTGAATGGAAGATACCCAAGAATACATCATATCGTTTCGAGAAAAGGTGCGCATTTTTTCACATGATTATCTGCGCTGCTGTGAATACATCATCGCATCGAACGGTGACCGACGTTTTTTCACCAAAAAGCTTTATTCCAAATTGATCGGTACGACGCAGCTGATGGAAGATTTTCTCGACTTCCACGGAGCGAAAAATAACAACGACTGGTACTATTACCGCGAGCTGACGGCAACGACGCGTCATCTCAGTTTGGGCGCCTATTCGCAGAAACATATCACCAATCGCCTTGTTTACTACGACCTCCCCGATTCCGAAGCATTTGAGATTCAGGGCGAACGGACACTGGATTTTTTGAATGCCTGTCTGTGCAAACTAGCGCCGGCGATCATTGCCGAGGCCGCACGCCTGGATATCCCGGCACCGGCCAAAGGTTTTGACCCGACCAAGTTTCCCAGCATCACATCGACCGACTTGCTGGACTACGATATCGATGATGAAAACAAAGATATACAAAAGAAACACATCGTAAAAATCGCCAGTGAATTTCTGAGTATTGCCCAGAATTTCGATCAACTTGGTTTTTATGAACCTTACCCCGTTGATGCTCTGGCCACGATCGTGCCCACCAAGGTCAATGAGGTCGAGATTCGACGATTCGAGATGCTGGTCCATAATCTGCAGTCCAGTTTTGACTCCTATGTCATTCAGGGTGGTTACCGGTTCGGGAATCGCAAACTCAAACAGTTGCGCAGCTATTTTTCCGTCGTATTTCATCTCCTGCAGATGATCGGGCGGCTGCTTCATTTTTATGAACGGCATCAGCACCGGACCAGTTTCAAAAACATCTATCAGCAGGTTCAGGAGCGGCTTTCCAAACTGGTCGTGCCGGAAGAGCTTCTGGACCGCACGATCAATTACGGCCTTTTCTATGCCTGCCATTTTCTGACCACCGGAAAACAATTGGCGCGTGAAATCCTCAATGAAAATATCGAGCGTGGCGCCATCACCGTCGGCATTCCCGTGAAGCTTGGTTTCCATAGCCGACCCAGCTTGCTGGTCGCCAAAATCGTTCAGTATTTTGGCGGACAGGTGGAATTGTGCATCGGAGAGGATCGCTTCGATGCCAGCAGTGTCCTGGATATCCAGTGGGCGGGCGGGAAAATCAACAAGGAAAACATTAAGGAAGTTGTTTTCGAGGGGGACGTGAGGGCACTTCAGGACATCGAAATTCTGGCCGGTGTCAATTATGGTGAAGACACCATGGGAAAAGGCGTTCCTTTGCCGAAAGAGCTTCTTTATTTACGTTAAATCCACCAGGATGGACGTTGTCCTGTTTGCCGTCGGCCTGCGAGAGGCCCCGGCAGCTTATAACCTCTTCCCCTTTCAATAAGAAACCTTATGCCTTCAGCCATTATTGTCGCTGCCGGACAGGGTCTCCGGATGGGCGGATCGATCCGAAAACCGTATTTGCCGCTGGGGGGCGTGCCGATTCTGAAACGGACGCTCACCGTTTTTACCCAAAGCGGCCTTTTTGAAGAAATCATTCTTGTGGTCGCGGCCACCGAGACGGCCTTTTGTCGTGAGCAGATTGCCGATGGGTTGTCTACATCGTCGACATTGCAAATCATTGCGGGCGGGCGGGATCGTCAGGAAAGTGTTTTTTTAGGACTGGCGGCGAGTCGCGGGCAGGCGGATGACGTGGTTCTGATCCACGATGGGGTGAGGCCGTTTGTGTCGACGGAAGTGCTGTCCCAGTGCCTGGAAGCTACGATGGCATATGGTGCCTGCCTCACGGCGGTGGCGGCATACGATACACTCAAGCAGACGGACGATGATGGACGGATCGTTCAAACGCTGCCCCGTGATGCGGTCTGGATGGCTCAGACGCCCCAGGGGTTCCGGCTTGGTCTTATCCGCGACGCCCACCGCCAGGCGCGCGATGAGGGCTTCAAGGGGACGGATGACGGGCAGTTGGTAGAGCGCCTGGGGCAGGCCGTGACGATTGTTCCGGGAAGCCGCCTGAACATCAAGATTACGACACCGGAGGATTTGCAGTTGGCGGAAGCCATTTGGCGACATGCGCGCAACGCACCCGGCAACGATTAGAGCCGCAACGACCGTCCTTTCTAATTGCTCCCGTTTTTATCTCCGGCCTGTGGCTTCACGATGCGTCACTGCCCTGTCGTCCATCGAGGGTTTCCCCGGCGATAGCCAGGCTGCCGCACCTTGAAATCTTCTCCGCCCGACTGGAATTCCGATGGCCGCCGACCATCATCCCGACCAAAACCTGACCCATGTTTGTTGCCATTTTCCGTAAGCGCCCTATAGTAATAGGTTACATACAACCGTATCGGACCGATACCGATTCCATGTGGTTTCGGTGTTTAAAACCGGTGATTGACGATGCCTTTGTAACGTTCCGCTGTTTTACGTATCTTGTACAGTTTAGCGCCGGTTGTCAGAGCGGCCGGCCTTTACCTTACACCTGCGGACCTGAAAAGCGTCATCGATCGTCTGCTATCGAACCCCATGCCACGAAGGAGGATGGAGAATGATGGAAATGGCAGGTATGGAAGCTAACGCAGCACCGAACCGGGCTGACGGCCAAGCGTTTCTCAATCAACTGCGCGCGACCTTTGCCCAGATGCCGAACACGATCCCGTTGCTGCTCTTTACGGAAAAATCAAGGGATGATGTTTTCGCCCAGGCCAACCGCCAGGTCATTCGCGCCTTTCGTGAGCTCACGGACAAGATTACGCTGCACGAATATGATCTGAGTCATGAGAAGGCGCGCCAGCATAACGTCACGGTTTCGCCAACCCTGGTGATTGCGCCGGATCAATACAACATCCGTTGGATTGGCGCGCCGATGGGCGAGGAGGCCCGTACCTTTCTGGAGTTGCTGTTGCTGGTGGGCTCGGGCAACAGCAACGCCAGCGAGCAGTCTTTGAAGGTTCTCGAACGCATCGATGCGCCGCGGCATGTAAAAGTCTTCATCAGCCCCTCCTGCCCCTATTGCCCCCAGGAAGCGGTCAATGGGGCCAAGGCGGCGGTGGCGCGACCGGATCTGATTTCCCTTGAACTCATCGATATCCAATGCCGCCCGGATATTGCCCAGCAGTATGCGGCCCAGAGTGTTCCCGTGGCCTACGCCAACGAAACCCTGATCGGCCAGGGCGCCCAGGCCGAAGAAGTCTTTATGAGTTCGCTGCAGAAACTCGAGCCTCAGACCATTTTTATTCCCGATGTGGATGCCGAGGTGGTGGAAACCGACCTTACGATCGTGGGAGGCGGGCCGGCCGGGATCACCGCGGCGATTTACGCCGTGCGCAGCGGCCTCAAGACCGCTTTGGTGGAGGCCAATGCCCTCGGTGGGCAGGTCGCTACGACACCCATTGTCGAAAATTACCCCGGTTTTACCCAGGTGGGGGGGAAGACCCTGGTGGACATCATGGTCAATCATGCGCTGGAATACGTGCAGATTTTCCAGGGTGAAAAAGTCATCGATATCAAGCCGGGAACACCGCACGAGGTGCAAACCACACGGCGCAAGTTCATGACCAAGACCATTCTGCTGGCCACGGGTGCCAGCCACCGCATGCTCGGTGTGCCGGGCGAAAAACGACTGAGTGGCCGGGGGGTGAGCTACTGCGCCACCTGTGACGGGCCGCTGTTTCGTGACAAAAAGGTGCTCATGGTGGGGGGCGGCAACAGTGCCGTAACCGAAGCGCTTCACCTTCACCACATGGGGGTCGCGGTTACCCTCGTGCATCGACGCGACACCTTGCGCGCCCAGGAGTTTCTCGTCAAAAATCTCAAGGAATCCGGTATCCCCGTCCTTTGGAATACGGAAATAAAGGATATTTTGGGGGAGGAGCGCGTGACCTCGGTTGAGCTTTTCAATAACCAGACCAATGAAACCTCGACCATGCCGGCGGACGGTGTTTTTCTGTCCATTGGCTATACACCGGCGGTAGAATTGGCCAGTAAGATAGGGCTGGAACTTACCGAAGAAGGGTATATCGCGCGCGATGCCAAACACCGTACCAATATCCCGGGGATATACGCGGCCGGGGATGTGGAGGGGGGCTACAAGCAGATCGTCACGGCCACCGGCATGGGGGCCGAGGCCGCCATGACCATATTTGAAGACATCATCAACCCCTACTGGCAACAGTAATCCGCATCGACGGATCGCCGATGTTAATCGTGTGACGCCAGCCATGGATTGACCACCATGGCTGGCGTTTTTTGGTGATCGATACGTCGATAAACAGGCCTTGGCATGGGTGCGGCCTTGACGGCGAAGAAATCCCTGGTATGATCAATCTCCAATTCATAGCGGCAAGGAGAGTCCAGCGTGCTGAGATGGTTCTGCGGACATGTTGTTTGGGCGGCAATCGCGTTCCTGTTGATGGCATCCCCGGTGGTAGGCGCCGGAAGCGGGCCCATCTCTTCGATCGATACGCTTGAATTTCCAAGAAGTCTTGACAGTTATGATGATGACCATGTCGATGGACTTGGCACCCTCCTCCTCAACCGTATCCGTATAGACCCCTTTAATCTGGTGGCAACGGCCATCTTTTTCGCTGCCATCGTGCATACCTTTCTGACCAGCCGTTTTTTGAAGGTGGCCCACCGCTGGGAGCATGAGCACCAGATGCGGATTGAAAACGGCCTTGTCGATCGCCATTCGGTGCATATCGGTGCTGAAGTGTTCCATTTTATGGGAGAGATCGAAGTGGTTTTCGGTCTGTGGGCAGCGGCCCTCACCGCTGCCATTTTCTTTTTTTACGACTGGACAACCCTTCATTATTACATCACCCAGCGGGTTAATTTTACGGAACCCATGTTCGTTGTGGTCATCATGACCCTGGCGGCCACGCGTCCGATCCTGAAGCTTGCGGAATCCGCCATGGCGCATATTGCCGGACTGCTGGGCGGAACCCTTCGGGCCTGGTGGATGACGATCCTGACCATCGGACCGCTGCTCGGATCCCTGATAACCGAGCCTGCCGCCATGACCATCAGTGCGCTTTTGCTGGCCCGCAAATTCTATGACCTCAATCCCGGAAAACCATTTAAATACGCGACGATCGGGCTCCTCTTCGTCAATATCTCGATCGGCGGGACCCTGTCGAATTTTGCCGCCCCACCGGTGCTCATGGTTTCCGAGCCGTGGCATTGGGACACGATCTACATGCTCACCCATTTCGGCTGGAAAGCGGCGCTGGCGATTCTGGCCTCCAACGGCTTGTACTATTTTATTTTTCGCCGTGAGCTGTTTCAACTGGAAGAGGCCTTTGCCGTCGTCAGCCTCAAAGACGACATCATGCGAACCTTCATTCAACGAACCGAGTTTGAACCGGAATTCGACGGGATTGCCGTCGAGCTGAGTGAAAAGATGGGAATTCGCGATGTCATCGAAAATCGTTACAGCGAATTAAAAAGAACGATTGAAAAAAAACTTCGTAAGAAGCATGAAAACCAATTGCGGGTCCGCGGTATTTCATCCGAGCTGGCAAGGGGCGCATTCGATATGCGTTTTGAAGAAATCAAGCGCCGGAATCTCCGCCGGACGTTTCCGGTATTGCTGCCGGAGGATCAGCGCCCCGATTATCTTGATCCCGAGTGGGATAGCCGCGATGACTCGGTGCCTGCCCTCGTCGTCGCGTTCCATGTGATGTTCATGGCCTGGACCATCCTGAACGCACACGATCCGGCCATTTTCATTCCCGGTCTTTTGTTTTTTCTGGGTTTTTCGCAAGTGACCGCGCCTTTCCAGAACCGCATCGATTTGAAGCCGCCTCTGCTGGTCGGGTTTTTCCTGGGGGGCTTGGTTATTCACGGGGGCGTGCAGGGATGGTGGATTGCCCCGGTCTTGGGGGCGCTCTCGGAAATACCGCTGATGCTGGGTGCCGCGGGCCTTACGGCTTTCAACGACAATGCCGCCATTACCTTTTTGAGCACCCTTGTGCCGAATCTGACCGATAGCCTCAAGTACGCCGTGGTGGCCGGCGCGGTCGCCGGTGGGGGGTTGACCATTATCGCCAATGCGCCCAACCCGGCCGGGCAGAGCATTTTGAAAAATTATTTTGAAAACGGTATTTCGCCCCTCATGCTGCTGGCCGGCAGCATGGTTCCCACGCTGATTACGCTGGGGTGTTTCATCGTGTTTCGTTGATGATGAATCACCCCGCGGCAGCTATTCTGACAGACAACGCATCGCTTCCGTCAACTTATCAAAAAAAAAGCCTTGCCTGCGCATTCACCTACCCGAACGAACGCCTGCCATCATAAATTTAATTTGCCAACTGTAAAAAAATCTGACACCTTACGATGGTCTTTTTCCGGCTTTGTATGATGATTCGGATCTGCGACGAAGACATGGCCGCCATTTGCCGGTTTTCGGGACTCGCGGTTGTGGTTTGGCATGTGCTTTGCTGTCAGTAACGGGTTGCGATTCGTTTTATTGCGAGAGCGGATACCATCCGAGTGCACCGACAGGGCTGCCGAAGGCCACCACCCCCGTATCGGTTGAAAGCGCGGAGATTTCGTGTTCGCCATCGCTTTCAGGCCATTGCGCAATACACCAATAACGACACGATTTAGGCCTTCTGACCATGCCTTTTGATATACCCATTTGGAACCGTATCGTTCTGCGCAAGCGAATTTACCTGATGCTGGCATCGCTGGTCCTGATCACGTTTTTGGGCGCGGTGGTCATGATCTGGTATACCTACCGGATCGAAGGGCTTATCACCACCGTCACCGACGAAAATATGGTGCTGCTGGAAACCGCTGAAGATCTGCAGATCGCTTTAGCCAACCAGAAAGGATTCGTTTCCTACTATTTTCTGGACGGCAATCCGGACTGGCTGCGGCAGCTGCGTGAATACCAGGAGCGCTTCAACCGCAAATTGAACGACGCCCAGTTGCTTGCCGCCTCCCCGGATCAAAAAGACACGATCAACCGCATTGCCGCCGAATACCGCCAGTATGTTCACTCCCGGGACAAAGTGATTTTGCTCTATAAAAGCGGCCGTTCCGACGCGGGGGCCGTTTTGCACGAAGAGGTGCGCGAACGCTTTTTTACCATTCTCGACCTGTGCGACAAGTTCAAGACCGTCAATGTGCACAACATCATCGAAGCACGGCAGGAAAGCCGCGCCGAGGCCTTAAAGCTTCGAACGATCGCCGTGTTTGCGATTCTGGCGAATTTTATCCTGGCGCTTTTCCTGGCCATGATTGTCGTAAAAGAGATCCTGGGACCGATTCGGCGACTGATTCAAGCCGTCACGCATGAAGACGTCGTGACGAAGAAGGAAAACGTCATCAAAATCCTCAGTCACCGGGTTTACGACCTGCTGGACAATATGGATTCCACGCAATCCGAATTGGAAAAAAGCCGGGAAAATCTTCTACAGGCCAAGAAACTGGCCGTCGTCGGCAAACTGGCGGCCGGAATGGCCCACAGCATCCGCAATCCGTTTACCTCGGTGAAAATGCGTCTGTTTTCCCTCGAGCGCAGCCTTAAATTGAACAACGCCCAGCAGGAAGATTTCGATGTCGTTTCCGAGGAAATTCGCCACATCGACACCATCGTGCAAAATTTCCTGGAATTTTCCCGTCCGCCCAAGCTGGTCATGCAACGCATCAGCCCCTCGGCCGTGGTGGACACGGTGCTGCAACTCCTGTCCCATCGCTTGAAATCATATGATGTCCATGTCGAGGTGATCCGCACCAGCACCCTTCCCACGGTGGATGCCGATCCGGACCAACTAAAAGAGGTCTTGGTGAACCTTGTGATCAATGCCTGTGAAGCCATGGAAAGAGGGGGGACCATTCGGATTGAAGAAGTGGTGTCCCTGGGGACGGATGCCCGGCGCGAGGCCGTCATCCGTGTGAGTGACAATGGTCCCGGGATTCCCGAAGCACTGCGCCCAAAAGTGTTCGATCCCTTTTTTACGACCAAGGAAGAAGGCACCGGATTGGGGATGAGTATCGCCAAACGCATCATCGACGAACACAACGGGTGGCTCGATATCGCCGAAACCGAAGGCGGCGGGGCAACCCTTATCGTGACACTGCCGGTAAAGGAGTCAACCGATGAGTAACATCCTCATCATCGACGATGACGATCAACTGCGCAAAAGTTTTGCCAAACTGCTGATCGAAGAAGGCCATCAGGTGCAAAGCGCGGCCTCCGGTGAGGAAGGCCTGCAAATCGTCGACGCCGCCCTGCCCGACGTGGTGGTGCTTGATGTCCGTCTCCCCGGGATGAACGGACTGGAAACGTTTCGGGCCATTCATTTGGTTGAACCCAAGCTGCCGGTCATTATCATGACCGCTTTCAGTACCACCGAAACCGCCATTGAAGCCACCAAGATGGGCGCTTTTGATTATATCCTCAAGCCTTTCGACATACCGGCCATGCTGAAAACCATTGGCCAGGCGCTCGAGACCGGGAGGTTTATGCGCTCTCCGGTGAATATGGGCGACGCTCCCGCGAAAACCGACCGCGACGCCATCATCGGACGCAGCGATGCCATGCAACAGGTTTTCAAAATGGTCGGGCGCGTGGCGTCGACGGATGCCACTGTTTTGATTCGCGGCGAAACGGGCACCGGCAAAGAACTGGTCGCGCGGGCGATCTATCAGCATAGCCAGCGTGCGGACAAACCCTTCCTTGTGATCAATTGCGTGGCGTTGCCCGAGACCCTGCTGGAAAGTGAGCTTTTCGGGTACGAGAAAGGCGCTTTCACCGGCGCGGCTCATCGCCGGCTGGGCAAGATCGAGCAGGCCGGCGGCGGTACGGTATTTCTTGATGAAATTGGCGATATGCCCGTCAATCTTCAAACCAAAATACTCCGACTGTTGCAGGAGAAAAAAATCGAACGTCTTGGCGGACGGGAGACCATTCCGGTGGATGTGCGGATTATCGCCGCCACCAATCGTGACCTGGAAACGCTTATTTCCCAGGCTCTGTTTCGTGAGGATCTCTACTACCGGCTCAAGGTCATTACCATCGGCCTGCCCTCTCTGCGGGAGCGGATTACCGATATTCCGTTGTTGAGCGCTTATTTCCTGGATCGATTCGCAGCGGAACTGGGGATCAAAAACCCGAGTATCACCGAGGGGGCCTTGGCCACGTTAACCGACAACCGTTGGCCCGGCAATGTCCGGGAACTGGCCAATACCCTCCAAAAAACATTGATCTTCAACCGCGGTGCGCCTATCGGTCCGCCCGATATTGCGGCGGCCTTGGCGGGCAAGGACGATCATCCGCAGGCGGAAAGCGGCAGCCTGGAAAGCGATATCCGGCGCTGGTTCCGGGATGCCGCCAAAGCGGAGGATACCGATAACTTGTACGATCGCTGCATGGATTTTTTTGCCCGTATCCTTATCCATGAGGCGTTGCAGTATACCGGCGGCAATCGATCCCGTGCCGCCAAACTGCTGGGGATGTCCCGGCCGACGCTGCATGCCAAAATCGATAAATACCATCTCAAAATTGAGACCGCGGTTTATCAAGGCGATGGCTGACGACCGATTCTTGCGACAAGGAAGTCACCGACCGCGCCTCTCTTATCGCCGGTTTTAAACCGTTTCAGCCGGCACGTGTCCCTACCCTTTGGCGTTCGGAAGTATGTGATGTACGGGTTGATCGACCGGCCGTCATCATGGTTTGTCCGCTCCCCGCCATATGGATTATGGCAAACGGTTTCGGATAAAAATCGCCCGTCGTTAGTGTCATTATCTTTTCCATCCTGTAAAAAAAACTGACATGTACCGACGGGCTTTTCTCCAGACGCTCTCCTGAAAATAAAAATAATAATTAAAAACAATATGTTAAGAATAGAAAGCAGGTATCTTGAGTGGCACAGTTGTTGCTCTTCGGAGGGGCACCTTCATTGCCGAAGAGGAAACCGGGTCCCATGTCGAAAACTAAACTGCCGCTATCACCTTATTATCGCTCGCTGACGCTGAATATGACGGTGGCGATCATCGTTGTCTCCTTCATTCCCGTGTTCTTGGTGGGCAGCACCATCTATTACAATTTTTATGCCTCCTACCGGGAAAAAGTGTATGCCCACCTTGAAGAATTGGTGGAAAAGCACCGGCAGCAAATTGATGCTTTTTTAGTGGATAAACTGGCGGATATCCGGTTTCTATCCCGAAATCTCGGTTACGCCAATCTGAGCGACGAAGCCTTCCTGCAGTCGACCCTGGCCTCCCTGCAGCGCAACTACCGCCCCGTTTTTGTGGACCTTGGCGTTGTCAACGGCGCCGGTCAGCAGGTGGCTTATGCCGGTCCTTTCAAACTGACCGAGGCTGTTTACACGGAGACGGACTGGTTTCAGCAGGCCATGAACAAGGAGTATGTGATCAGCGATGTTTTCTTGGGATTGCGGCGGCTGCCCCATTTTATCATTGCGGTCAAAAATACCATTAACGGGGAACCGTGGATCCTGAGGGCCACCATTGATTTTGTGGCGTTCAACGACCTGGTGGAGAATATTCGAGTGGGGGAAACCGGATTTGCCTATATCCTGAACCGCAGGGGCGAGTTCCAGACCAAACCGCTGATCGACTTCGTTCCCAGT
The DNA here is from genome assembly GCA_014237395.1 of Desulfobacteraceae bacterium. Classification (GTDB taxonomy): domain Bacteria; phylum Desulfobacterota; class Desulfobacteria; order Desulfobacterales; family UBA5852; genus JABZFP01. The sequence goes on from JABZFP010000039.1 coordinate 26,753, forward strand.
GAAGGATGCTACGGGCATTTTTTCGACTGTGAAAAAGAATTGAACGATGGTGTCACGATTGCCGAACGTGAGGACGACGACGGCAAAGAAAACATCTATGTCACGGCGCTGCTCAAGGATAAAGATTGGCTGCTGGTGTACCGGCAGGAGAGCGCGGACGCGTTTTCGGATTTGAGGCGTGCCCAGTTCATTTCCGTCGTCATCTTTATCGTCGGCGGGGTGAGCATCATCATAATGGCCAGTATGCTCTCCATCCGGCAGGTGGGTCGTATCAAAGAGGCTGACCGGGCCAAGGAATTGATGAACGAACAGGTGATCGAAACCGGCAAACTGGCGTCCATCGGTGAACTGGCGGCCGGCATCGCTCACGAAATCAACAACCCGGTGGCCATCATGGTCGAGGAAGCCGGCTGGATTCAAGACTTGCTGGAGGAGGAGGATTTCGCCCGGAGTGAGAATCTGGACGAGTTCGAGCGGGCCTTGAAGCAGATCAATACCCAGGGTAAACGCTGCAAGGAAATTACCCACAAACTGCTCAGTTTTGCCCGTAAAACCGATGCCCGCTTGCAAGAGTTTTCGATCAACGATCTGATCGAGGAGGTCGTGAGTCTCTCGGAACAGCGCGCCAAATACGCCAAAGTGATCATCACGCCGCAATTGGACGCGAGCTTGCCGTCCATCCAGGCCTCACCGTCCGAAATGCAGCAGGTGTTCCTCAATTTGATTAACAACGCAGTGGATGCCATGGAGCGGCAGGGGGGGGAAATTGTTGTCGCCTCCCGCCGTGAAAAGAATCAGTTGGTCATCGAAGTGCGGGATACCGGCCCGGGAATACCGCCCGCCAACATCGATCGGATTTTCGATCCGTTTTACACGACTAAACCGGTGGGCAAAGGCACCGGCCTGGGCCTGTCGATTTGTTACGGCATCATCAAAAAGATGGGCGGCGATATCAGTGTGGACAGTACCATGGACGAAGGGACGACGTTTGTCATCAAGATCCCCGTCCGAGAAGAACACGTTGGTTAAGAACGATACAATACGTGCAATGTCACGAACTACTAAAATCGTTTTAACGCAAGGAGAACGACCATGTTGGAACCGATTGTTTTGCTAGTGGACGATGAGGCCCCGTTTGTCGATACCATGACAAAGCGGTTGACCAAACGAAAACTTACCGTCTTCAAGTCCTACAGCGGGGAAGAGGCGCTGGAAACCCTCAAAGAAAACAGTCAGATCGACCTTGTTATTCTGGACGTCAAAATGCCGGGAATGGACGGGATCGAGACACTGAAAGAAATTCGCAAGGAATTCCCCTTGGTTGAGGTCATCATGCTGACGGGTCATGCCACGGTGGAAACGAGCATCGAGGGCATGCGGCTGGGCGCCTTCGATTACCTGATGAAACCCTGCGACATGGATGTACTCATCGAAAAGGTGAATGCGGCCACCAAGAAGAAGCGCGATCATGAAGAGAAGATTCGTGAAGCCCGGGTGAATGTCATCCTCAAGGCGCGCCCCTGATGGGGGTGAAGTGCCGTCCGGAAAGGACGAATGGTTTTAGGGTGGATCCATCCGGTCGCCGATCGGGAGGGGGCCCGGGAGTGAAGGGCAACAGCCGGATACGCTGCCATACCATCACGGCGGTCGATCGGCGGGCCGATGAAAACGCATGGGCCCGTGGTCCGGCAGGGGGGGAGAAATGCCGAATTCCGTAAAATTGCTTCTCGTTGACGACGAAGTGGGCTTCGTCGACGTTTTGAGCAAACGGTTATCGAAGCGGAATATGGTCGTGACGGCAGCCTATAGCGGAACCGAGGCGATCCAGACCTTGCGCAAACAGGATTTTGACGTGGCTGTGCTGGATCTGAAACTGGAAGATATGGACGGTATCGAAATCCTCAAGATTTTCAAAAAACTCGTCCCGACCATGCCGGTGATCATGTTGACCGGGCACGGCTCGGAGCAGGCGGCGCGAGAGGGGGTGGCCTCCGGTGCGTTTGACTACCTGACCAAGCCCAGTGATCTGGAGGATCTTGTCGCCAAAATCATGCAGGCCGTTAAACGGGAGAAATGAGATGTCGGAACCAATGACGGTCCTGTTTGTGGACGATGAACCGGACTTTTTGCAGACCCTGCTCAAGCGGATGCGTAAACGCAGCGTGAACGCTTCCGGTGTCGGCAGCGGTGAAGAGGCCTTGGTGCATCTGGCCCAGTCCCCGGCGGACGTGGTGGTGCTGGATGTCAGGATGCCGGGCATGGGGGGCATTGAAACGCTCCGGGCGATCAAAAAAAAGACGCCCCTGACCGAGGTGGTCATGCTCACCGGGCATGCAAGCCTGGAGGTGGCCAGGGAAGGCATGGAAAACGGGGCCTTTGACTACCTGATGAAACCGGTCGATATCGATGATTTACTCTATAAGATTCAGGATGCCTTTCACAAAAAGACGATACAGGAAGCAAAAATAAAAACCCTGAACATGATGCTGAAATCGGAAAGTTCGCCGACAGGGTGAGCAGAAAATCTCGGGATATAGAACCTATCGAGCATGGGAGGAGAAAAACGCAATGAATTTTTTCCAACAATGGGGCCAGTTCATGATGGCCGGAGCAAAAGCCTTTGCCGCGTGGGAGATTGACAATGCCCACACCATTCTGCACGACCGCAAACGGATCTTTCTGTTGGGTCTGCTGCTGATTCCGGTGCTTCTGGGCGGCATGGCGTTTGCCGAACAAATCGGCGGCGCGCTGCCGGACTTACTGGGTGGTAAAAAGGCCTACAGTCCCGCCTTTTACAGCACCGGTATCTTTATCGTATCCATCCTCATCGGGCTTGGGGCCGGCTTGATCACCGGCTGCATCGGTGCCGGCGGGGGCTTTATCATCGCACCGGCCCTGATGAGCGCCGGTATCAAAGGTATTCTGGCCGTCGGCACAGACCTTTTCCATATTTTTGCCAAAGCCATCATGGGGAGTGTGATTCATCGCAAACTGGGCAATGTTTCCGTGCCGTTGGCCGTGGTTTTCCTGCTGGGGGCGATCATCGGGGCGACGGTCGGCGGTGTGATCAACCGTGTTTTATACGAAATCAATCCCGTTCTCAGCGACGCCTTTATCACGACGGTTTATGCCGGCATGCTTGGCTTCCTGGGGATTTACGCCTTGCTGGACTATCTGAACGCCCGCAAGGGGGGCGCGAGTGATGCCGGCGCCCACGGGGCCAAAGACGAGGGTGCCGAAATGGGCAGCCTACCGAAGAAAATACAGGCCCTGAAAGTGCCCCCGATGGTGCGTTTCGATCACGACCTGGTTCCGGGCGGCCGGGCCATCTCCTGGGTATTCCTGGTCCTCAGCGGCGCTTTGGTGGGGCTTGCGGCCGGCATCATGGGCGTCGGCGGCGGCTTTCTGACCTTCCCGATTTTTGTCTATATTTTAGGCGTCTCTTCCATGACAACGGTGGGCACCGACATTTTCCAGATCGTGTTCACCGCCGGTTATGCCTCCATCAGCCAGTATGCGATTTACGGCTTTATCTTCTATACCCTGGCCATGGGTATGCTGCTGGGGTCGCTGGTGGGCATTCAGATCGGCGCCATGGTCACCAAGGTCGTCAAGGGGATCACGATTCGTGGTTTCTATGCCATGGCGGTCCTGGCCGGCTTCGTCAACCGGATTTTCGCCCTGCCCGCCAAACTTGGTGAGATGGGGGTGATTCCGATCTCGCCGGGCCTGGGAAAAACCCTCGACACCATTGGCATCTGGGCCTTTTTCATCGTCATATCCGGGTTCGGTGTCTGGGTGATCGGTACCTTTGTGACCAACATCAGCAAGTTGAAGGGAAAAGGGGAGGCGCACTCATGATCGCAAAAAAAGGAGAATTCTACAGCGGCGCCGGCATGATGGCGGTTTTCGTGGTGATCTTGATCGTGATGTTCATGCCGGTTTTCAAAGGGCATAACGGTCTCGATTATCTCGATTCGCTTTACAACTCCATATCCAAGGGCTCCGCCTATTATATTCCGGCCCTGCAGGAAGATGTCAAATCCTACGCCGGCAGCAATGTCAAACTGACTTTGACCATGGGGGATGAAACCGAGGCTCGCCAGACATCCCTGCTCTTCCAGAAAGGAGGGGCGCTGGTCAACGTTTCGGGGGCGACCCTCTCGTTGGACGGGGACCTGGGCGCAATGCTCACGGTCAGCCTCGAGGACGCCGACCTGATGTATCACAACAAGGGGACCGCCGTGTCCGACAAGTACGGATACGACGAGCGGCAAGCGCTTTACAACTGGTGGGCGGCGGGCAATGCCATGGAAAAGGAACTCCAGCGCCAGAAACAGTTCAAGGCCGCCAAAATCGTGGCCACCATCAATAAAAAAGCCATTGAAACCGCCTATAACTACTACCGCATCGATCCCCAGAGCATAGCGGATCGCTACGGTATCGTTATTTTTTCCCTGGTGTTTTACGTACTCTATACGCTCTGGTACGGGTTTGGCATCATGTTCCTTTTTGAAGGATGGGGGCTGCGACTCGAACATTGACCGTGCAGCGGCAATCCGACCGATGCTGTGACCGGCGCCGGGCCGCATTAGGCCTGGCGCCTTTTCCAAGAAAGCCGTAAGCGGGGATAAGCTGATCCGTTTGCGGCTTTTGTTGTGCCGGCGTTACCGGTGGCGGCGCTATACAACGCCGCCCGCGCATCCCTTGCCGGAGGCCCCTGTGCAATGATACCCTTACCATCCACCCTAACCATCAAACGTCACCAGGCCGCATGATCAACTTTCGACAGATCATCCACAAGTTTTTCCCGAAACAGGAGACGGTCGACACCGTCGATGTGGATAACCTGCGCCTGGTTTTTCGGGAACGCTACGCCTATTTTAAACAGCTTATCAGCGCCAATAACAAAGCCCTTGAAATCATGGCGGAAATCGAAGGCGCGCTTCAGGGAAACCGGCCTTTCGGTATGGCCTTTGTGCGCGCCTGTGTCACCAGCGCTTCGGTGAGCGTTTTCCAGATGGTGGACAATCTGCAACGGCTGGCACCCGAAAAATACGATGCCCTGACGCCGCGTTTCAACGCGATCAGCCAACAGATCAACGCGATGATGGGCCGTGAAAGGAAAGCACTGGATGAGCGCCTGGTCATTGTGTTGGATGACATCGACAAGGACATGGTCGATCTGGTGGGCAGCAAGATGGCCAATCTCGGGGAAATGAAAAACCGGCTCGGCCTGCGCGTTCCTTCCGGCTTTGTGATCACCGCCTTTGCGTACGACCGTTTTCTGGCCCACAACGATCTCAAAGCGGAAATCGACCGTTTGATGCAATCGGCCGATCTGGACGACATCGAAAACCTCTACCGATTGCACGCCCGCCTGGACAAACTGATCGTCCAGTCGGAAATGCCGCCCGATCTGGCCACCGCCATCCGAGATGCCTGGGACGTCATGGCGGCGCCCCACGGCCCCGGGTTGACGGCGGCCATGCGCAGCAGCGCCCTGGGAGAAGATGAAAAAGGCAGTTCTTTTGCAGGGCTGCACCGTTCGGAATTAAACGTGAGCGGCGATTATCTTCTCAACGCCTACAAGCAGATCGTGGCCAGTAAATACAGCCTTCCGGCCATCACCTACCGGCTCAATAAAGGCTTCCGGGATGAAGACATTGCCATGTGTGTCGGTTGTCTCGCCATGCTGGATACGGTGGCCGGCGGGGTGATGTACTCCCGCAACCCCTTCGACCTCAACGACCGCAACATCGTGATCAATTCCGCCTGGGGGCTTCCCAAGGCCGTGGTGGACGGTTCGGTGGACGGCGATCTTTTCGTCGTCGACCGCCATCGCCCGCAGCGTATCGTCCAACGGGAGATCCGTCCCAAAGAGCGCCGCTTTACCTGTTATCCCGAAGAAGGGGTTTGCCGGCTGGATATCATGGATGACGCCCTTCGCCACCGGGCTTCGCTCGAGGATGCTCAGGCCCTGGCCCTGGCGGCCACGGCGGTCCAATTGGAGGACCACTATGGCGCGCCCCAGGATATCGAGTGGGCCACCGATCAGCAGGGGGAGATTTGCATCCTGCAATGCCGGCCTCTGCTGCAGATGCCCTCCCGGGCGCCATCCTCAGACAGTCCACTCAATTTGGTACAGGGAGACAGTGTGCTCCTGGCAGGCGGCATTACGGCCTGCCCGGGCATCGCGGTCGGCCCGATTCATCGCGTGGACAGCGGGTTGGATATGCTGGCCTTTCCCCAAGGGGCCATCCTGCTGACGCGCGAAGCGCACCCCCGCTGGGCGTCTCTTTTAACCCGGGCGGCCGGCGTAATTACGGCGCATGGCAGTTTTACGGGGCACCTGGCCAATGTGGCGCGTGAGTTTGAGCTGCCGGCGCTTTTCGGTGTTCCCGACGTACTGGAAAACCTTCAGCCCGGAACCCTGATCACGCTGGATGCCGGGAATCGCGCCATTCACGCCGGCCGTATCGAAGTGCTGCTGGCGTCGTCTCCGCCGAAAACCAGCCTGATGGTCGGCAGCCCCGTCTACGAGACCCTGGCCCAGGTGGGGCGCCTGATCGTGCCCTTGAACCTGCTGGATCCGGATGACGCCGAGTTTGCACCGGCCAACTGCCGCACGTTGCATGACATTACACGGTTCATTCATGAAAAGTCCGTTCATGAGATGTTTCATTTTGGCCGGGATCATCATTTCAACGAGCGCTCCAGCAAGCAGCTCTACTTTCATGCCCCCATGCAGTGGTGGATTTTGAACCTGGACGACGGCTTCAAGGAAGAGGTCCGGGGGAAATACATCCGACTCGACAACATTGCATCGATTCCCATGCTGGCGTTCTGGGATGGGTTTGCGGCCATTCCCTGGGACGGTCCCCCTGCACTGGACGGCAAAGGGTTGATGGCGGTCATGTTCCAATCCACGGCCAATCCCGCTTTGACCCCCGGCGTCCGCTCCCGCTACGCGGACCGGAACTATTTCATGATTTCCAAACACTACTGCAACCTCAATTCCCGGTTGGGATATCATTTCTCCACCCTGGAAGCGCTGGTCAGCGATCGCACTCCGGAGAACTATATCGGCTTTCAGTTCAAAGGCGGAGCGGCCGACGACCGCCGACGCATCAATCGCATTCAGTTCATCGCGGAACTGCTGGAAGAAACCAATTTCCGGGCAAGCGTGAAAGAAGATAACCTGATTGCCCGGATCGAAGGGTTTGAAAAGGCCTACATGCTGGATCGCATCAAAATATTGGGGTATCTAACCCTTCACACCCGGCAGCTCGACATGATCATGACCAATCGGTCCATGGTCGATTTCTACCGGTCCAAGATGCAAAAAGACATCCGGTCGCTAACGGACGCGTCGTCCAAGGAAAGTGGTGCCCCCTAACCCAGCCAGGTCGCTAAACGAACCTTGCCCCAGCCGTATGGCAGTTCTCGAATTCTCCACACCGTCTTTTGTCGGCCGGTCCTCCCGCGCGGTGCTCTCGTTTTGTCGTAATTTTTTTTATCATCATGTAAAAAATACCGACAAGTGTTCCCGCCGCCTTTCAATTTAAGCAGGTTCACAAATCAAAAAACATATGAAAAACAGTATGATAGAGTGGACTGCCGCTTTTCTTCGTGATGGCATATCTATTGCTGGAGGACGATAAAGGCTTTTGATGCGACGATGCGAAGATCTTCACCGTTTCCTGACGCTTGAGAGGCTCGTTTGCGTCCCCTGGGGAAATGGCCGTATTGACAGACATAAGGGGTGTCCGGTGGCAGCTTCGAACATGATTTTGATCGCTGATCGCAATTCCCATGTGCGCATGTTCTTGATGCGGGAGATGATGGCGGCGGGGTTCCGTGTGAAACTTGCCGCCGATGGTGATCATGTTCTCAAGATGGCCGGCCCCGCAGGCAACATCGATCTGTTGATCCTGGACCCTCATTTACCGGGACTCGAAGGGGTGCCGCTGCTTATGGCCTTGCGTAAAAACAATGGCCGGCTGCCCATCGTGCTCCATACCCATTCGCGTTACGACGAGGACGTCATCGGTGCAATCGATAGCGACTGGGTGACGATTATCGAGAAAACAGGGGACAGCATCGAACGTATCAGAGAAACTGTCGGGAAGCTGCTGTCATCGTCTGTCCGGGATTTCACCGAAGCTGGTGGACCCACCTACCGCGAAGGAGAATTGTCGTGAATTCACAGAAGATCGAAAATCTGATGATCCCGCTTGCGGACTACGCCACGGTATCCGAAGATGCCACGCTCTATGAAGCCGTCCTGGCCCTTGAGGAATCCCAGAAGAAATTTGACGCCAACCGCTATCCGCAGCGGGCCGTCCTTGTTCTCGATGCCCGGGGGGATGTTGTTGGGAAGATTGGCCAGACGGAAGTCCTCAGGTCGCTGGAGCCCAAATACGAGACCTTTCTGGCGCGTGAAAGTTTAGCCCATACCGGAATGACGCGCGCTTTCATGAAATCGCTAATGGAAAAATACAATCTCTGGGGCGGGGCCATGCACGATATCTGCAAGAAGGCCGGTGCGCAGCGCGTTCCGGATTTCATGCACGTGCCGTCGGACGGGGAAACGATTGATGTCGAGGCAACTCTGGACCATGCCATTCATCAGCTGGTTGTGGGCGGCTATCAATCTCTGCTGGTGCGGCGGAAGACAGATATTGTCGGCATCCTGCGGTTGACGGATGTATTCGCGGCCATTACCGCGTCCATCAAGGCTTGTGCGCTATAACGGTGACCGCGCTTTACGCTTCAGTGACACGGCGTCCTTAACTGGTATTCAGGGGCGGATCTGATGTAATTTCAGGAGAGACACGACGCCTCGCCCGACGAGAAAAATAACCCATTCGGCATAACGGATTTAAGAAGATTTTGGAGGAGAAGGCATGGCACATCATATGCCCATCGATAAAGGTTCGGACTCGGGGTGGACCTGGAAAAATCGTCCGGGGTACAAACCCCTGCTGATTTTGATTGCGGCCCTGGCCTTTGCGGCGCTCGCCGTTTTACCGCCACCCCAGAGCATGGTGGATATGGTCCGGTCGATCGACCCACCGGGATACAAGCTCGGGCGTGACGCCCGCACGATCACCGATGCGGTCAACCAGAAGTTACGGCCGGAAGCCTTCCGCGCCGAAAAGCAGGGAGAGCCCGTCAAAACGAATCACCACCCGAAACCCCTTCTATCATCGGAACAAGTGGCCCGATTGGCCATTCTCACGGTGGGCATCCTTTTTCTGGCGGCCTTCTTGTGGGGAACGGAATCCTTGCCCCTGGGGGCCACCGATATCCTGGTGGGTGTCTTGCTATACTTGTTCGCGGTTCTGCCCATGGAAGAGATCTCCAAGGCCTACATGACCGATGCGGTCTTTTTCGTTTTCGGGATTTTAGTCGTGGCGGTCGGTGTGGCCAAGACCGGCCTGGATAAACGCATCGGGCTCATTCTGCTGAGCCGTATCAAGAGCACCAAGGCCTTTGCGTTTATCTTCCTGCCCATGCTGGCCATGTCCGCCAGTTTTCTATCCGAGCACGCCCTGGTGGCCCTCCTGGTGCCGGTCCTGATGGGCATCTACAAAGTCACCTGTAAGATGCACGGCGTCGACAAGGATCGCGCCCTGGCCATATTTCTCCTGCTGGGCGTCACCTTTGCCGCCAACCACGGGGGCCCGGGATCCCCGGCGGCCGGGGGACGCAACGCCATCATGGTCGGCTACCTGATGGAATACGGGGCCCCGATTTCGTTTCTGCAGTGGATGATCACGGGCATGCCCTTCGTTCCTCTCATATCCGTGGCCATCGGGGGGTACATGTACCTGCGCTGCAAACCGAAATTTTTGGTCAAGGAGATGAATCCCAGCGAAGTGGTCAAGGCCGAGGTGGCCCGCATGCCAAAATTTGGTGGGCGCGAGGCCATGATGGCCGTCATCCTGGTGATCCTGGTGATCGCCTGGATCGTGCTCGGCGAACATTCCGGACTCGGGGGACCGACGCTTTACGCCGTCGTCGCCATGTTTCTGTGCCGGATCATTACCTGGGAGGATGTGCAGGACGGGGTGGCCTTCGACGTGGTGGGGCTCTACGCCGCTGCTAGCGCCATGGGGGTGGCCCTCAAATTCTCGGGCGGCGCTCTGTGGCTGGCCAGCTCCTTCGTCGGTCTGCTGCCCGACGTGCTGACCCAGGGCGACGGTCTTTTGGTGGGCGTCAGCCTGCTCACCGGCACCATGACCAACTTCATGAGCGACGGCGCCACCGTGGCGGCCCTGGGGCCTGTCGTGCTGCCCATGGCGACCCTGGCCAATGTCAGTGTCTGGAAGGTGGGATTGATCACGTCCTTCTCCTCTTCCTTCGCCAACTTCCTGGTGGTGGGGACCCCCAACAACGCCATTTGTTTCGGCATGGGGCGGGATCCGGAAACCGGCGAGCGCCTGCTGGACGTCATGGATTTCATCAAATATGGGATTCCGGTGACGATTCTGGGCTGGCTGGTGCTCTGGTTCTGGACGATCTTCGGCTACTGGCAGTGGCTACCCTGGCCGAACGGCGGCTGATGCACGACACACGGGCCAGAGGGAACAGGAGTAGACCATGAAAGAAGGCCTGTATCGCACGCTCAAGCGTAAAATCATTACCCTGACCCTGGTGATGTCGCTGACGCCGCTGCTGATCCTGGGGGCTGTGCTCTATTACCAGTTCGAAAGTGCCGGCCGCGAAATGACCCGGGAACAGATCCGCTACCGGGCCCAGGCACAGGCGGAGGCGGTGGATCTGTTTCTGAAGGAGCGCACGGCCATTCTGAATGCCATGGCGGATACCCATGACTTCGCGCAGATGATCGACGAGAAGAATCTGGCCCGCATTTTCGAAGTGATGAACAGCCGGGCCGGCGCCTTCGTGGATCTCGGCATTATCGACAGCCGCGGGGCCCACAGGGCGTATATCGGCCCTTATGATTTGCGAGGGCGCAACTACCTCGATCAATCCTGGTTCAACGAGGTCATGATCAAGGGGCATTACAAAAGTGACGTCTACATGGGGTTCCGCCAACAGCCCCACTTTATTATCGCGGTGCGGCGCCACGAGAACCAGCAGGCCTGGATCCTGCGGGCCACCATCGACCCCAACCGATTCGAGGAGATCGTGCGGTCGGCCCAGATCGGGCGCACGGGCGACGCCTACCTGGTCAACCGGGAGGGGTTTCTCCAGACCCGTCCGCGTTTCGAGGGCGATGTTCTGGGCCAGACCGCCATCGATACCCGGCAGTTTGGCGGTCGGGTGACGGTGATCGAGCTGGAGGACGCTGCCGGCACGGAACGGTTTTATGCCGGCAGCTGGTTGAATGACAACAAGTGGCTGCTGATCATCAACCAGCAGCCCTTGGAGCTCATGTCGCGTCTTTTTGCACTGCGTCAGATGGAGATCTTCATCATCACGCTGGGTGTTCTGGGGATCGTAGCCACCACCATTTTTACGACCCGGCTCACCATCAACCGGCTGCGGAAAAGCGATCGGGAAATGATTGAACTCAATGCCCAGTTGGTCCAGTCGGACAAGCTGGCGGCCCTGGGGAAAATGGCCGCCGGCGTGGCGCACGAGATCAACAACCCCCTGGCCGTCATCCTCCAGAAGACGGGTTGGATGGAAGATCTTCTGGAAGAAGAGGGGCTCAAGCAAAGTGCCAATATCGCGGAATTCCGCCAATCCATTGCCAAAATCGAGCAGCATGTTGAACGGGCGCGCAAAGTGGTCCATAATATGTTGGGTTATGCCCGTAAAATGGAGCCCCGTCTGGAGGACGTGGACGTCAACAGCACCATCGACCAGACCATCACGATTCTTGAAAACCATGCCCGCATCAACAATATCGACATTCAGGTGGATCTGGCGGAAACGGTGCCGATTATCGCCGGGGACCAGGCCCAGCTCCAGCAGGTCTTTTTGAATCTTTTTACCAACGCCATCGACGCCATCGGCAGCAACGGCACCATCGAGGTGGCCAGCTGGCGCAGCGATGACCATATTGTGGTGACCATCAAGGATGACGGTCCGGGACTCAGTGAAGACATGATGCGCAAGATTTTCGACCCCTTTTTCACCACCAAGGACCCCGGCAAGGGAACGGGCCTCGGTCTCTGGGTCAGCCACAACATTATCGCCAAAATGGGCGGTGGTATTCACGTGAAGAACAACCCCGATAAGGGCGCCGTGTTTACGGTTGAGATTCCGATTGTGATTCCGGAAAAAAAATGAATCACCAAGACGGGAGGCACAGATGGATTATTTCAGCATCTTGGTCGTTGACGATGAAGTCGATTTTCTGGAAACACTGGTCAAGCGTCTGCAGAAGCGCAACATCGATACGGTCGGTGTCACCAGCGGCGAAGAAGCGCTGGCGGCTTTGGAAAAACGACGCTTCGACGTGATTATTCTTGACATCAAAATGCCGGGCGGAATGGATGGCATTGAAACCCTGCGGGAAATCAAACGCCATCAGCCGCTGGCGGAAGTGATTCTCCTGACGGGGCACGGATCGATGGAAACCAGCATCGAGGGGATGAAGCTAGGGGCGTTCGATTATCTTCTGAAACCCATCAAGCTGGAAGATCTGATGGCCAAGCTGGGAGAAGCTTTCGAAAAGAAAAATTTTCATGACCAGAAAATCAGGAAAGCCCAGATCAAGGAATTGATGCGCTTTCCCGGGCGTGTGTTTCAGCAAGAGAAGGAGAAATAATACCCGCCCTGTGCGACAGGCCACGCCATCTGGAGGTGGCCGCCGTGGTATCATCTGAGCCGGGCCCCATTCCTGTCAGATAGCCAAACCGTTGCCGGCCGAACGGCGCTGCACAAGCTGTTCGACCGGCATTCTGCCTGCGGAAGCCCCCCTTGTAACAACATCGCTGTGCCAAGATCAAAAGGGAAGTGCGGATACACCCGCAACGCTAATCGGCGTGAAGCGAAAGCATCCCACCATCCTCGGTTGCCCCTTTCCCCCATGCCGGAAAAATTACTTTCCTCTGTGTAAAAGTTCACGACAGCCGTCCGTTTAATGAGAACACCACAGCCTGTAGTAAAAATAAAATAACCCATACAAAAACAGACAGTTGCGCCATGGTGAAGTCTGTCAAATTGGATGGCATATCTATTGCTTTAACGAAAAGAGAAGCAATTGTGTGAAATGCATTATCGATCACTGCCACCATGATGGCATCTGAATAAATTTTACGCGGGAAAGGGCCTTCTCTTGAGTCGCCATCGCTACAGTTCGATTAAGCGTACCATATTAACCTGTATGATCCTCGTGCCGGCCATTCCTTTTGTATTGATCCTGCTCATCGGTTTCTATCACTTCAAGGTTTCTTTAGAGACCCGCACGCTTAAAAATATGCAGCGGATCGCACGCGATCATCGCCAGATTATCGAATCGTTTTTGAAAGAGCGGGTAAGCGATCTGGAGTTGATTCACGCCTCCTACCAGTTCGATGAACTGCGCCGCCACCAGATGTTGGCCACCATTTTTTCACGCCTCCAGCTAACCTCCAATGCCTATACGGATCTGGGCGTTTTTGATGCCAATGGGGTTCACGTGGCGTATCAGGGGCCTTTTCCGTTGACCGGTAAAATCTACAAGGATGAATCCTGGTTCAAGGAAGTGATCAAACAGGGGGTCTTCATCAGTGACGTTTTCATGGGCTTTCGAAAGTCTCCCCATTTCGTCATCGCTGTTGCGCGTGACAGCGATCAGGGACGCTGGGTTCTGCGCGCGACCATCGATAGTCAGACCTTCAATACCTTGGTAGGAGGCGTGGAAATTGGCCAAACCGGCGAAGCCTTCATCATGAATCGGGAAGGGGTGCTCCAGACGACCCGCAGATCAGACGGCAACTTGTTGGATGTGGCCGGTGACGTCATGCGGTTGCGCGATGGCCCGCAGGGCGTGCCCAGTAGCGAAAACACCTATTTTACCAAGGGGGATTATTTGTATGCCGTTACCCTCTTGAAAGGTGGCACCTGGGTTTTGTTCGTGCGACAGACCAAAGCGGAAGCTTATCAGGCCCTCCGCACGACGGTCTTTGCCACGGCTTTGATTTGTCTGCTGGGTGGTTTGCTGATCGTTGTCGCGGCGTTTTATCTCACAAACCGTATCGTGAACCGCATGCAAAAGATCGATGCGGAGAAAGATCAACTCGGCCAACAGCTCATTAGTGCCAGCCGGTTGGCTGAGTTGGGGGAGATGGCTGCGGGGTTTGCCCACGAGATCAACAATCCGCTCCAGATCATAAAAAGCGAGCAGTCTCTGATGGCGGCAGTCTTAACCGATCTGAAGGAAGCAGGAGAATTACCGCCCTCGCCGTCGCTAGCGGAACTGGAGGAGTCCATGGATCAGGTGGACCTTCAAATATCGCGCTGTGCACAAATTACACAGGCGATTTTGAAATTCGGACGGCAGGCGGCGCCCACCGTTCAGTCCATCGACCTTCATCGCTACATCCCCGAAGTCGTTCAGATGGTAGCGAAACGAGCCAGCGTCCATGGGATCACGCTTGAACAGCAGGTGGCGGATGATGCCGCCCCGGTGCAAGGGGATCCGGCCCAGCTTCAGCAGGTGTTGATCAATCTTTTCAACAACGCCCTCGACGCCATCCTCGACCGGCATGGCACATCCGGCGGGGAGTTGCGCATCGACACGGTAATGAAACCGGATGGCTGGGTCGAAATCATGGTCTCCGATAATGGCTGCGGCATCAGCCCGGACAACCTTGCCAAAGTGTTTTCACCGTTTTTTACCACCAAACCGGTGGGCGAAGGAACCGGACTAGGCCTGTCCGTTTGCTACGGCATCATCGAGAGCATGGGGGGCACCATGGAAGTGAAAAGCGAGCAGAGGCATGGTTCTGTTTTTACGGTTCGGTTGCCGACGACCGATACCAGAGATGCATAGCGGCGCCCCATCCTGCATGCGATGGGGTGATGCGCCTTCTGTGTTGAGGATAACGCAAGACCTATGGAAATCAGGAGGGAGCGTGAAATGGAAGCAATGAAACTCATGCTGGTGGACGACGAGGAACGATTTCTCGCCACGACCAAGAAGCTGCTTGAAAGAAAAGGATATGACGTCGTGACGGCTCGCAGTGGGGCTGAGGCGCTGGAAACATTGCGCCAGACCATGGTGCATGTCGTTATTCTGGATGTCAAGATGCCGGGTATGGACGGCAACGCAACCCTTGTTGAAATCAAACGCCAATTTCCCATGACGGAAGTCATCATGCTCACCGGGCACGCCACCGTGGAATCGGCCATCGATGGATTGAAATCCGGCGCCAGCGACTATCTGATGAAACCCACCGATGTCAAGGATCTTATCGCCAAAGCCGAGGAAGCATTTTCTCGGCGGCAGGGGATGGAGGAAAAAATACGGGTGGCCCGGATGCGGTACCTGATGAAATCCCCGCGGGAGATTATCGCGAATTCCTGAGGGCGATGTTTGGCAATGAAATTTTCCGGGAGCGTCGCCGGTGTGATGCGGGCGCAGGATCTTTTCACTGCCAACGAACGGATTCTGAGACCCTTTCGCCTGACGGTTTTATTAACGGAGTAAGTGATGGAAGAATTTTTCACCATATTGATTGCCGACCGCAACTCTCATGTGCGCATGTTTTTACTGCGTGAGCTGATGGCGGAAGGCTATCGCGTGAAAATGGCCGCCACCGCTGAGAACGTTTTGAAAATGGCCTATGCCCGGGATGGCATCGATCTGCTGATTCTGGATCCCGATTTACCCGGTATCGACCTGGCCGCGATGTTGACCACCCTGGCGGATCGCATTCCGGTGCTACCCATCGTGCTTCATACCCATCGGCGCCATGACGAAGCGCTGCTTCGCAACGATGATCGCTGGGTCACCATCATCGAAAAAGCCGGGGACAGCGTGGAGCGCATCAAGGAGGCCGTCGGTCGGCTGTTGCGGTCGTCAACGGCGGGGATTGCAGAGGCTGCCGGGCATCGTTGTCCCGAAGGAAAGATCTCGTGAAGGGATAGCGAACACGCGATCGGATCATTGTCGGGATTGGCCATCGACATGGTGCCTGTCAGGCGCCGTGCCACGCTGGGGATGCGCGGCACAGACAACCACGTATAGATGAAGAAGATCGGCGAGGAGGATCCATGACACATCATATGGCAACTGAGGATATCGCGACACAGGCATGGACATGGAAAAATCGACCGGGATATAAACCCGTTCTGATCCTGATCGCCGGGTTGGTCTTTTTGGCGATCGTGATGTTACCGGCGCCGCAAAGCATGCTGGAAATGGTTAGCAAGGCCGACCCGCCGGGATATAAACTCGGGACGGGCTGCAACACGATTGTCGACACGGTCAACAAGAAACTGCGACCGGAAGCGTTCACGGCTGAAAAAAAAGGGCAGGTCGTCTCTACGAACCACGATCAGGAACCGCTGCTGACCGACGAAAAAGTGGCGCAGCTGGCAAAAATCATGGTGGGCATCCTTTTCCTGGCAGCATTTTTATGGGGGACCGAAGCCTTGCCCCTGGGGGCCACCGACCTTCTGGTGGCGGTGCTGCTCTACCTTTTTATGATTTTGCCCATCAATGAAATATCCCAGGCGTATATGAAAGATGCCGTTTTCTTCATTTTCGGCATTCTGGCGGTGGCTGTGGGGGTAGCCAAAACAGGACTCGATAAGCGCATCGGTCTAATTTTATTGAGCCGTATCAAGAGCACCAAGGCCTTTGCCTTCATGTTCCTGCCCATGCTGGCGATCTCTGCCGGCTTTTTGTCCGAGCATGCCCTGGTGGCCCTCCTGATCCCGGTGCTGATGGGGATCTACAAGGTGACCTGCAAAATACACGGTGTCCAGAAGGATCGCGCGTTGGCGATTTTTCTGCTCCTGGGGGTCTGCTTCGCCGCCAATCATGGCGGGCCGGGGTCGCCGGCGGCCGGGGGACGCAACGCCATTATGGTGGGCTATTTAATGGAGTATGGGTTCCCGATTTCGTTTCTCGACTGGATGAAAATCGGTATGCCGTTTGTGCCCCTGATGTCGGTGGTGATCGGCGCTTACATGTATATCCGATGCAAACCGAAATTCCTGGTCAAGGACATGAATCCCAGTGAAATCGTCAAGGCCGAAGTGGCCCGCATGCCCAAATTCGGGGGGCGGGAGGCGCTGATGGCCATCATCCTGGTGGCGTTGGTGATCGCCTGGATCGTGCTCGGCGAACATGCGGGTCTCGGCGGGCCAACCCTGTACGCCGTAATGGCCATGTTTGTGTGCCGCATCATAACCTGGGAGGACCTGCAGGAAGGCGTGGCGTTTGACGTGGTAGGGCTCTATGCGGCGGCCTGTGCCATGGGGGTGGGGCTCAAGTTCACCGGCGGCGCTCTCTGGCTGGCCAATTCATTCGTCAACCTGCTGCCGGATGCGCTGACCAAAGGCGATGGGCTTGTCGTCGGAGTCAGTATTCTCACCGGCACCATGACCAATTTCATGAGCGACGGCGCCACGGTTGCCGCTTTAGGTCCCATCGTGCTGCCAATGGCAACCCTGGCCAATGTCAGCGTCTGGAAGGTGGGGCTGATCACGTCCTTTTCGTCATCCTTTGCGAACTTCCTCGTTGTGGGAACGCCCAACAACGCCATCTGTTTCGGCATGGGGCGCGATCCGGAAACCGGTGAACGTCTGCTGGACGTAATGGATTTTGTAAAATACGGGGTTCCGGTGACGATCCTGGCCTGGCTCGTGCTCTGGTTTTGGGCAGTGTTCGGCTACTGGCGCTGGCTGGCCTGGCCGACGGTCGGCTGAAACAAGGCTACCGCGGGAGAATCCAAGCGGGGGGCATTATGAAGGAACAGGTGTATCGCAATCTGCAGCGAAAAATTATCGCCCTGACACTGGTTGTGTCCCTGGCCCCGCTGTTGATCCTTGGGATGACGCTTTACTACCAGTTCGAAGCGACCTGCCGCGAGAAAACCAAGGAGCAAATCCGCTATCGGGCCCAGGCCCAGGCGGAAGCGGTCGATCTGTTCTTAAAGGAGCGCACGGCCATACTGAATGCCATGGCGGATACCCACACCTTTGACCACATGATCGACGAAAAAAACCTGGCGCGTATTTTCGACGTCATGAATGCGCATGCCGGTGCGTTCGTCGACCTGGGGATTATCGACAGCATCGGCACCCACAGGGCCTATGTGGGACCTTATGATCTCCGGGGTCGCAATTATTTCGATCAGCCCTGGTTTAACGAGGTGATCGTCAAAGGGCACTATAAAAGCGACGTCTATATGGGGTTTCGCCGTCAGCCGCATTTCATTATCGCGGTCCGTCGCCATGAAAATCAGCAGGCCTGGATCCTGAGGGCCACGATCGACCCCAACCGCTTCGAGGAGATCATACGGTCGGCCCAGATTGGCCGGACAGGGGATGCCTACCTGGTCAACCGGGATGGCATCTTTCAGACCCGCCCTCGGTTTGAGGGGGACGTGCTGGAAAAAACCAGCCTCGATACAACCCAATTCGGGGGACGTGTCACCGTCATCGAAAAGGCAGATCCAACGGGTGAAGAAAGGCTCTATGCCGGCAGTTGGCTGAACGACAACAAGTGGCTGCTGGTCATCAACCAGCAACCACTGGAACTCATGTCGCGTCTGTTTGCCCTGCGCCAGACGGAGATATTCATTATCACCCTGGGCGTCCTGGCGATCATGGCGACGACGGTTTTTACCACCCGGCTGGCCATCAGCCGGCTGATCAAAGCCGATCAGGAAATGATCGAACTCAATGCCCAGTTGATGCAGTCGGACAAATTGGCGGCTCTCGGCAAAATGGCGGCCGGCGTGGCCCATGAAATCAACAATCCCCTGGCCGTCATTCTCCAGAAAACAGGCTGGCTGGAAGACCTGCTGGCGGAAGAGGAATTCAAGGAGAGTGAAAACATAGCGGAATTTCGGAAATCCATTGCCAAAATCGAAGAGCACGTCGAGCGCGCACGCAAAGTCGTTCATAATATGCTCGGATACGCGCGGAAAATGGAACCGCGCCTGGAAGATGTGGATGTGAATGACACCATTCACCAAACCATCACCATTCTCGAAAATCATGCCCGCATCAACAATATCGATATCCAGGTGGATCTGGCGGAGACGATCCCCATTATCGCCGGTGACCAGGCCCAGCTGCAGCAAGTGTTTTTAAACCTGATCTCGAACGCGATCGACGCCATCGGCAGCAACGGCGCGATCGAGGTGGACAGTCGACGCCGCGATGATGTTATCGTGGTGAATATCCGGGATGACGGTCCGGGGCTCAGCGAAGAAAAAATGCGAAAAATTTTCGACCCGTTTTATACCACCAAAGAATCCGGCAAAGGGACCGGCCTTGGTCTCTGGGTCAGCCACAGCATTGTCAGCAAAATGGGCGGCAGCATTCAGGTGAAAAACAATCACGACAAGGGGGCCGTTTTTACGGTTGAAATTCCGATTGTCATTCCGGAAAAAAAATGACGCATCATGACGGGGAGGCACATATGGATTATTTCAGTATTATGGTCGTTGACGATGAAGTCGATTTCCTGGAAACACTGGTCAAACGTCTCCAAAAACGCAACATCGATACCGTGGGTGTCACCAGCGGCGAAGAGGCGCTGAAAATATTAGGGGAAAAGCGCATCGACGTCGTCATTCTCGATGTCAAAATGCCGGGGGGGATCGACGGTATTGAAACCTTGCGCGAAATCAAGCGTCATCAGCCATTGACGGAGGTGATCCTGCTGACAGGGCACGGCTCGGTTGAAACCAGCATCGACGGCATGAAGATGGGGGCCTTCGACTATCTTCTAAAACCCATCAAGCTGGAAGAGCTGATGATCAAGTTGAGTGAAGCCTTCGAAAAGAAAGATCTGCAGGAACAAAAAATACGAAAGGCGCGTATAAAAGAACTGGTCCGTTTCCCCGGACGCGTGTTCCAGCAGGAAAAAGAATAGAAGACAAACACCAGAAGCACCGCATGTGCCGCCGTGATTTCCGGCCGCTGCCTTCCGGGACAACGCCCTTTACGCCCGCCCCGAAGCGTTGCGCCCTCAACCGGCCGGATTCCGATATTTGTCGTGGGTCCGGCCGGCATCCCCATCCGCAATGGTCTGCGGACAACGCCTCCATTTAGCGCAATCAAACGGCCTTTCTGCTCGAGTTGGTTTTGGGTCTTAAGCAGGCAACATGGTGCCGGAGGCCAGGAAGTTTTGGTGCAGCTCAAAACATCGGCCGAGATCATGGGGGATGTGGCCGACCCGTGCTTCCCGGATATATTTTTCCAGATACGGTTTATAGTCGGGATGGGCACATTTTTCGATGATCAGGGTGGCGCGTTGCACGGGGCCCAGACCACGGAGGTCCGCCAGACCTTGCTCCGTGACGATGATCTGGGTGGAGTGTTCGTTGCTGTCGACGTGGGTGCACATGGGGACGACCGTCGATAATCGGCCGTCCTTGACAACGGACGGTGCCGTAAAAATGGAAATATAGCTGTTGCGTGTAAAATCGCCGCTGCCGCCAATACCGTTCATGATATCCGTACCGAACAGATGCGAAGAATTCACATTTCCGTAGATATCGAATTCGATGGCCGTATTGATCGCGATGACCCCCAACCTGCGGATAATGCCAGGATGGTTGGATATCTCCTGGGGTCGCAGGACAATCCGCGGGCCAAAAAAATCGATGTTGTCGATAATCTGTTGCAGCTTGTCCGCTGTTATGGTCAGGCTCGTGGCGCTGGCGCCCAAGAGCTTCCCGGCGGCCATGATATCCACCAGGGAATTCTGAAAAACTTCCGAATACATCATAAACGGCGGCACATCCGGATGTGTTCCCAGAACAGACATGATGCCATTGGCGACGTTGCCGACGCCCGATTGCAAGGGTAGAAAACGCGGCGGAATACGACCGGCCCGCAGTTCGTCGAGCAGGAAACGGGTGACATGCGCCGCGATTTTCAGGCTGGTGTCATCCGGTGGGTTGAAGGCACCCAGGCGATCCGGCTCATCACTTTCGACGATACCGATGACTTTCTCCGGGTCCACCTGGGCGTAAGGCCATCCGATCCGGGTCAACGGGTCGTAGATGTGAATCGGGTATCGGTAGGGCGGTGGTGGCATCACGACGATGTCTGCCATTTCCCTCAATCGGAGCGACTGGTGCCGATTGATCTCAATGATCACTTTTTTGGCATATTTTAAATAGGTCGGTGACGCACCAATGGAGGTGGTGAGATACACCCGGCCATCCGGTGTTATTTCGGTAGCCTCCACGACAGCGGTATCGATTTGCCATAAGAATTCTTCGGCAACGGCCTGGGGGAGATGAGACAGGTGCATGTCGACATATTCCACCTCCTGCCGATTGATCTGTTGGCGCAAGGTGACGTCCGCCTGATAGGGCCCGCGCCAGGCAATGGCATCGGCTTTGGCCAGCGCTTCATCAATACTGTAGCCACTGGAGGCGCCGGTAAGCACACGCACCTTGAAGGGGTGTCCCTTGGCATGTTCTTCGGTGGCGCGTTTGGCCAGGGCCATCGGGACTGCTTTGGCCGATCCGGCCGGCGTAAAGCCGCTGAACGAAATCATATCGCCGTTTTGAATATGGGTTACGGCTTCCTCGGTCGATAACGTTGGATAAGGTCCGAACATTAAAAAAACATTCCTTATTTGTGGGTTTCAGAGAATTTGGTTCTGGGGTTTTCCCGCCAGCCAGCATGCAATATTCGCGAAGGCCATCTCCGCCCGACGGACAAACGCTTCCTCGGTAGCGAAGGCCACGTGGGGCGCCAGAAGAACATTTTCCTTATCAAACAGGAGATAGCCCTCGGGCAGGGGCGGTTCGGTTTCAAAAACATCGAGCGCTGCTCCGGCAATTTTTTTATTATCCAGGGCTTCGGCCAGCGCGGGAATATCGACCACCGGTCCTCGGGAGGTGTTGATGAGCAGCGCGCTCGGCTTCATGAGGCCCAGTTTCTCGCGGCTGATGATGCCGCGCGTCGCATCGGTCAAGGGCAGGTGCAACGAAACGATATCGCTCTGGGCCAATACGTCGTCCAGTTCGAGATAGCGGATGCCCAGCGCCTCGGCTGCCGCCTTATTGCTGCGGCTGTAGGCGATCAGATCACAGCCGAAGACTTTACCGATTTCCGCCACCCGCATTCCGATGGCCCCCGTGCCGATAATGCCGAGCGTCTTACCCTTCAGATCTTTGCCGATGAAGCCGGCCCTTGTCATACACTCACGGGTGACCTGATCACACTGAACCACGAATCGCAGCAGGGCAATCATAAACCCGAACGCCAGTTCAGCTACCGAGTCGGTGGAATAGCCGGCACAGTTGCATACGGTAATGCCGCGCTTGCGGCAGGCGTCAAGATCGATATGATCGAGTCCGGTAAACGCCACCGAGATCATTTTGAGATTCGGTATCCCATCGATCACCTTGGCCGAAAGCGGCAGGTTGCCGACCATTAGAGTTTCAGCGTCCTGGCTGCGAGCGATCAAGGTTTCGTCATCCTCGACCCGCGTGTCATACGCCGTGAAGGAGTGGCCGTTGCGGTTGAGAAATCCAGAGACCCTTTCGAGAACATCGGGAGAAATTACAAGCGGTTCGAGCAGTACGGTTTTCATCGTGTTTCCTTTCGGGTTAGGGCGAGGCCGATCAACCATTAAGCGCAGATGGTAAGCATATCGAAAAGAACACCGTCCGAGCACGTGTCAGTTCAATCTCTCGATTGGGGCTGTGCTCCGCTATCGTCGATAAGCATAGTTTATGCCAATCCCCGCTCGATAGCGGATCTGAGACAAGCCTTGTGGATACGGATTTTTTTACAGGAAGTATATCGACAGCGGGCCATGCGATGAGCTGATCCGCCATTATGATGTGAAGCCTTGGCAGTCATAAGACGAGCAGCGTACTGACCGGAAAAATTCAGGCGGGTGGCACCCCTTGGCAAGGGCGACGCGTCCGTTGAATAGATCCATTTGAATCGCACCCCTTTCGATCAATTCTTCCCCGACAACCAACACCATTTTCGATATTCTTCTATTGATGTTTCGCAATTTTGCAAGCGTATGCTTATCTTTCCGTTGCCGATGGGACATAAAAACATCTAACTGTCTGGAAACAAATGAAAAGTAAAAAGATTGGCTGTCAGGTATAGTAATTGCTTTAAAAACGCCGCAGCTTGAGCGCAGAGAACAAACGAGAAAAGAAAACGTGACTGTTCACGATTTGGAGTCCCGAAGTATGTCAACTTTTTTTGGACGTGTTATAAAATAAGGAGGTTCCTCATGAGTCTTGGTCTTCAATCGTTCTTAGCCGTCTTGCCTATTTTGACCGCTGCGGTGCTGCTGGTCGGTTTCCGTTGGCCCGCCAAACGGGCCATGCCCATCTGCTACGTGGTCGCTGTCGTGGTGGCCATCGCCTTCTGGAAAGTCGATACGGTACGTGTTGTCGCTTCCACCATCCAGGGATTGTTTCTGACGGTCAACATCCTCTACATTATCTTCGGGGCCATTCTGCTCCTCAACACCCTTAAACATTCGGGCGCCATTACCGCCATTCGCTCCGGCTTCGCCGACATCAGCCCGGATCGCCGGGTCCAGTTGGTGCTGATCGCGTGGTTGTTCGGCGCCTTCATCGAGGGGTCCTCCGGCTTCGGCACCCCGGCCGCCATCGCGGCCCCCCTCATGGTGGCGGTGGGCTTCCCCGCCATGGCGGCCGTCATGATCGGGATGATGATTCAGAGCACCCCGGTGACCTTCGGCGCGGTGGGTACCCCCATTCTGATCGGTGTCAAAGGCGGTCTGGAAAGCCCCGAGCTGACCGCGCAACTCGCTCAGGTCGGCATGAATTTTACGGATTACCTGCAGCTGATAACGGCCCAAAGCGCCATCATTCACGCCATTTGCGGTACCCTCATCCCGACCTTCATGGTGGTCATGATGACCCGCTTCTTCGGCAAGAATAAATCCTGGACCGAGGGGCTTTCGATTTTGCCGTTCACCCTGCTGGGCGGTCTTGCTTTCACCCTTCCCTATGTGTTTACCGGTGTTTTCTTAGGTCCTGAGTTTCCTTCCCTGATCGGCGCACTGGTCGGCATGGCCATCATGTCCTTTTGTGCCGTCAAAGGGTTTCTGGTGCCCAAGGACACCTGGGATTTTCCGCCGCGCGAGGAATGGGACAAAGGCTGGATATCCGACATGGAGATCAGCCTGGAGTCCCTGACCACCAAAAAGCCGATGAACCTTGTCCTGGCCTGGATTCCCTACGTCCTGGTGGCGGTGGTTCTCGTACTGAGCCGCTTGCGTCAGTTGCCCCTGGGGGGATGGCTCAATAGCGTGGCCATCAAGTGGTCGGATATTCTTGGCACCGGTATCACCGGTTCCAGCGCACCACTGTACCTTCCCGGCGCGATGCTGATCTTCGTGGTCATTATCACCTTTTTCCTGCACCGAATGACGTCCAAGGAATTGGGTGACGCCGTCAAGGAATCCAGCAAGATTCTGCTGGGGGCTGGCTTTGTGCTGATCTTCACGATCCCCATGGTGCGGGTTTACATCAACTCGGGCATCAATGCCGCCGGATACGCCAGCATGCCCCTGGCCATGGCCCAGTGGGTGGCGTCGAACGTTGGTCACGTCTGGCCCTTTTTCGCGCCGTTTATCGGTGGGCTGGGGGCCTTCATTGCCGGCAGTAACACGGTCAGCAACCTCATGTTCAGCCTCTTCCAGCACGGGGTGGCCCAGAACCTGCTGGTTGCGGGTTCGCTGGTGGTCGCTCTGCAGGCAGTTGGTGCGGCAGCCGGCAACATGTTCTGTATTCACAACGTCGTAGCCGCCTCGGCCACGGTGGGGCTGCTGGGTCAGGAAGGCGTCACCCTGCGCCGGACGATTATCCCGACGATTTACTACTGCGTGCTGACCGGCATCATCGGCCTGGTTGCCATTTATGTCTTCGGCTACCAGGATCCCTTGAGCGCTTTTATCGCGGCCGCTCAGGGATAAGCTGCATAAATCAGGGCGGCCGGCCGTCGGTACAGACGGCTGCCGCCCACAACCGACACTGTGATGATAGCATCATCGCTTGTGCCCTCGCAGAGATCATACGGTGACAAAGGAGACCGAACGGATGAATCAACGCGATAAATCACTGGATCTTTTTATCCATCAAGCCGAAGCGGTTTCCGCCATCGTCACCCGGGTGGCGTCTGTGCAGGCGGCCCTGGATTATGCCGTGACCTTGTGTGAGCAAAAGGAGGCCTGCCAGCTGCTGGTGGCGGGCTGCGAGGCCCCGCTCTCGGCCCCGGCCGAAACCCTCTGCGACACCAAGCAGACCAAGGTGATCGCCGCCCCGGGACTGCCGCCGGATCAGCTGGCAACCCTCGACGCGCTGTGTGCGGCCCGCGGCATCCAGTG
>JABZFP010000033.1 GCA_014237395.1 Desulfobacteraceae bacterium
CACTGGATGCCGCGGGCCGCACACAGCGCGTCGAGGGTTGCCAGCTGATCCGGCGGCAGTCCCGGGGCGGCGATCACCTTGGTCTGCTTGGTGTCGCAGAGGGTTTCGGCCGGGGCCGAAAGGGGCGCCTCGCAGCCCGCCACCAGCAGCTGGCAGGCCTCCTTTTGCTCACACAAGGTGACGGCATAGTCCAGGGCCGCCTGCACAGACGCCACCCGGGTGACGATGGCGGAAACCGCTTCGGCTTTTTCCTGGAAACGGTCGACAAGGGTTTCGGTCGAGTTCATAAGCGCTTTCTCCCTGTGCCGGCGGCGCCCATGGGCGTTGTCCGACATGTGTTGATGGCTGGCGATCGCGTCAATTTATGGTATGACCATTAATAATTGGCAGGCTAATAATTTGTCAAGAAAATAAAAATGCTTGCAAGTTTCCGAATTTGTCGCCTATATAAAGGCATAATCTGGTTTTGCACGGGCCGGGTTTTGGATTTCGAATGTTTTATTGGTATGTCAAACAAAGGTCATACCAATAATTTCTGTGGGCATGCCCATGGATAAGGAGGCGTTATGCAGGCAAAAACAATCGTGAAAGCATTTGAAGCGGCGGCGGGTGCCGATAACGTGTTTTCCGAGCCAGCGGATCTGGCCACTTACGCTTACGATGCCGCTGTGCTGGACAAGGTCATGCCGGCCATCGTGGTGCGGCCCACCAGCAGCGAGGCGCTGGGACAGGTCGTGCGCCTGTGCAATGAAAACCGGCTGCCGCTGACCGTGCGGGGGGCCGGTACCAATTTAAGCGGCGGCACGATCCCGCTGCCTGGCGGGGTGGTGGTGGTGACCAACGGGTTGGCCCGTATTCTGGAAATCAACACCGAAGATTTGTACGCCCGCGTCCAACCCGGTGTTGTGACGGCGAAACTGGCGGCAGCCGTCGAAGCCCAGGGGTTGTTTTATCCCCCGGATCCCGGCAGTCAGGCGGTATCCACGCTCGGCGGCAATGTGGCCGAAAATGCCGGCGGGTTGCGGGGCTTGAAATATGGCGTGACCCGCGATTATGTCATGGGGCTGGATTTTTTTGACGTGGACGGCGGCCTGGTGAAAACCGGGGGGCGTACGGTCAAATGCGTCAGCGGCTACAACCTGACCGGATTGATGGTGGCATCCGAGGGCACCCTGGGGGTGTTCAACGAGATTACGCTCAAGCTGATTCCGCCACCGGCCTACCGCAAAGCCATGATGGCGGTGTTTAGCGAAATGGGGCAGGCTTCCGAAGCCGTGGCCGCCATCATTGCAAACCGGGTGGTCCCGGCGACGCTGGAGTTTATGGATAATTTTACCATCCGTGCGGTGGAATCTTACAGCCAGGCCGGTCTGCCGTTGGATGCCGGCGCTCTGATGCTGGTGGAGTGTGACGGCTATCCCGGCCAGGTCGAGGAAGATGCGGCCAAGGTCGAGTCTATCTGCAAGGAAATGGGGGCCACTTCGATTCGGGTGGCCCGGGATGACGCCGAGCGTGACAAGGTGTGGGAAGCCCGCCGGGCAGCGCTGTCGGCCCTGGCCAAAGTGAAACCCACCACCGTGCTGGAAGATGCCACCGTGCCCCGCAGCAAGATTCCCGCCATGATCCGGGCGCTGGATGCGATCAGCAAGAAATATGATCTGACCATCGGCACTTTCGGTCATGCCGGTGACGGGAATTTGCACCCCACCATCTTGACCGATCGTCGCAACACGCAGGAATGGGAGCGCGTGGAAGCGGCCATCGAGGAGATTTTCGAGGAAGCCCTGGCACTGGGTGGAACCCTGTCCGGCGAACACGGGATCGGCACCGCCAAATGCCGCTTCATGGAAAAAGAGACCAGCCGTGCCACCATGGTCTATTCCCGGCGGATCAAATCGGCAATGGATCCCCACAACATCCTCAACCCCGGCAAGATCATAGGAGGGCAGTCATGACAAGTATGCAGGAACTGTCCCGGATGATGAAAGCGCTCGAGGACCAACTGGTGGTCTGCATGAAATGCGGCATGTGCCAGGCGGTCTGTCCGCTGTTTGCCGAGACCGGCCGCGAAGCTGACGTGGCCCGGGGAAAACTGGCCTTGTTGGACGGGCTGATGCAGCAGATGTTCGAAGACCCGGAAGGGGTCAGCCAGCGCCTGAATAAATGTCTGCTCTGCGGGTCGTGCGCCGCCAATTGTCCGAGTGGTGTCAATGTTCTGGAAATATTCATCAAGGCGCGGGCGATTCTGACCGGTTATCAGGGGCTGCCGCCGGCCAAGAAAGCCATTTTCAAGGGGCTGCTGGCCCATCCCGGGCTTTTCGACAAACTGGGCGAATGGGGGGCCAAGTTCCAGAAGATTTTCACCAAAACGGCCAACGAGGTGATCGGGACGTCCTGCGCCCGGTTTATGTCGCCCTTGATCGGCGATCGTCATTTTAGGCCCCTGGCAGAAACCCCCTTTCATAAAATGATGCCTTCCCTGGATACACAGGCCGGGGCCTCCGGTCGCAAGGTCGCCTTTTACGTGGGCTGCCTGGCCGACAAGATCTTCCCCCATCTGGCCCAGGCCACCGTGGATGTGCTGACCCATCATGGGGTGGGCATTTTCATGCCCGAAAATCAGGCCTGCTGCGGCATTCCGGCGGTGTCTGCCGGTGATACGGAAACCTTTCAACGCTTGGTGCGCCACAACATCCGGCAATTCAGGGCCGGGGAATACGATTGCCTGGTGACGGCCTGTGCCACCTGCACCTCCACGATCAAGGAGATCTGGCCCATGATGACCGCCACCGACGACCGCCTGCATGCCGAGGCCCGGCAACTGGCCGATAAGACTTTCGATATCCATCAATTTTTGGTATCAGAGCTCAGCATTACCGGGGGCGAGGCCGGGGAAGCGGATACCCCCGTTACGTACCATGATCCCTGCCATTTGAAAAAATCATTGAAGGTGTGGACCGAGCCGCGGACGCTCATCAATGCCAGCCGTGGCTATCGTTTGAAGGAAATGGCCGAGTCCGACTGGTGCTGCGGGATGGGGGGCAGTTTCAACCTGCAGTACTATCCCATCTCGGGCCGCATCGGGGAGCGCAAGCGGGAGCATATCCGTTCCACCGGCTGCCGCATCGTCGCAACGGGCTGTCCGGCCTGCATGCTCCAACTTTCCGACAGCTTGTCCAAGGCGGGGGATGCCATCCAGGTGAAACACCCGGTGGAACTTTACGCGGAGTCATTAAAACCCACATGAAAACCGTATTGAAGCCGATCAAACCGAAACGGGTTTCCGACCAGGTTTTTGAGCAGCTGAGGGAACTCATTTATCGTGGCGAACTCAAGCCGGGTGACCAGGTGATGCCCGAAAGGGAACTGTCCCTGGCCCTGGGAGTCAGCCGCACCACCGTTCGCAATGCCATCAACAAGCTGGTGGTGCTGGGGCTGCTGGAGCATCAGCAGGGGCAGGGCACCTTCGTGCGTTCGCCGGAAGCTCGCGACCGGCACCCGTTGGCATTGGCCTTGGAAACGGAAGGCGCCACCCTGGAAGACCTGTTGGAAGTGCGCATGGGCCTGGAGTGCAATGCTGCGGCCCTGGCCGCCCGGCGGGCCACCGAGGACGATATCGAGGTGCTGCAGCAAAGCCTGGAGAAGATGGAGACGGCCTTCCGGCACAAGGGGAACAATATCGAACCGGTGGTGGACGCCTCATTCCACATGGCCATTGCCCATGCCACCAAAAACCCGGTGCACATTCATCTCATGAAACATTTTCATGATTTTCTATTTATCGGCATCAAGGAGAACCTGCGGCTGCTCTATGAAGACCCCCGGAATATCGACGCCGTGGTGGAACAGCACCGCAGCATTTTTCAGGCCATTGCGCGTCGGGACCCGGATATGGCCGCCAGTGCCATGCGGCTGCATATCCGCTTTGTCATGCTGTTTTTCCGGGATCACCACAGCAAGGCCTTTCTGGAAAAGGTGCGTGCGCCGGTGGCGGTTTGATATCGGACAGGTGGGAAGAAAAAAGAATAAGGCCGCACCGACAGCGTTGTCGGGCGGCCTTTTGATGTTCAGGATGGCTATCGGGTTATAGCAGCCCTGCGAAGAAATCGTTGCCCTTGTCGTCAATTAAAATAAAGGCCGGGAAATCCTTCACGGTGATCATGTAGATGGCCTCCATGCCCAGTTCCGGGAAGGCGATCACCTCGACCTCGGTGATGCATTCTTTTCCCAGGCGGGCCGCCGGTCCGCCGATGGATCCCAGATAAAACCCGCCGTATTGCTGGCAGGCATCCAGTACTTGTTTGGAGCGGTTGCCTTTGGCCAGCATCACCATGGAGCCCCCGCGGGCCTGAAAGATGGGCACATAGGGATCCATGCGGGCGGCCGTGGTGGGGCCGAAGGCGCCGGAGGCATACCCCGGCGGGGTCTTGGCCGGTCCGGCATAGTAAATGATGTGGTTTTTGATAGCGTCCGGCAGGTCTTCGCCGCGATCCAGCTGTTCTTTTAATTTGGCATGGGCGATGTCGCGGGCCACCACGATTTTACCCGTCAGCAGGAGGGGCGTGGCGACGGGGTATTGGGTGAGCGTGGCCCGAATGGTGTCCATGGGCTGGTTGAGGTCGATGGGCACGGCGTCACTCATCTCCAATCCCGGCGCGGGCAGGAAACGGGCCGGATCGCGGTCCAGTTTTTCGATAAAGACGCCCTCGGGGGTGATTTTGGCTTTGATATTGCGGTCGGCGCTGCAGCTCACCCCGATGCCGATGGGGCAGGAGGCCCCATGTCGCGGCAGGCGGACAATGCGGATATCGTGGCAGAAGTATTTCCCGCCGAACTGGGCGCCGATGCCCAGGTCGCGCGAAATCTGGAGCATTTTCTCCTCGAGTGCGATATCCCGGAAGGCATGTCCGGTCTCACTGCCGTGGGTGGGAAGGGCGTCGAGATATCCGGCCGAGGCCAGTTTGACGGTTTTCAGGGTCAGCTCGGCGGACGTCCCGCCGATCACGACGGCCAGGTGATAAGGCGGGCAGGCCGCCGTCCCGAGGCTTTTCATTTTGGCCGTGATGAACGGTATCAGGGTGTCGGGATTCAGGACCGCCTTGGTTTCCTGGTAGAGGTAGGTTTTGTTGGCGGACCCGCCGCCCTTGGCGATGAACAGAAATTTGTAGCTGTTGCCGGGGGTGGCATAGAGTTCGATCTGGGCCGGCAGATTGCAGCCGGTATTCTTTTCCTCGAACATGGTCAGCGGGGCATTCTGGGAATAGCGCAGGTTGCCGCGGGTATAGGCATTGAAAACCCCCCGGGCGATGGCGTTTTCATCGGCATCGCCGGTCCATACCTGCTGGCCTTTCTTGCCCAGGACAATGGCGGTCCCGGTGTCCTGGCACATGGGGAACTCCCCTTCGGCCGAGATCACGGCATTTTTCAGCATTTCGAGCGCCACAAAGCGGTCGTTCTGGGAGGCTTCCGGATCGTCCAGAATGCGCTGCAGGGCCTCGAGGTGGCGCGTCCGGTAAAGGTGGGACACATCCCGAAAGGCGGCTTCCGTCAGTGTTGTCAGCGCTTCCGGCTGAATGACGGTAATTTCCCGGCCATGGAAGGTTTCGGTCGCGATACCGTCGGTGGTGATCAGGCGATAGGCGGTGGTGTCTTCCCCCAGCGGGAACATCTCCTGGTGGCTAAACGCTGTCATGATAAGGTCTCCTTATGCTTTTATAGCTGAGGTCCATCGGCAACAGCTCTCAAAAAATAACGCCCCGCCCACTGATGGGGAAGGGCTTGCGGGTGATCCTGCGATTGATCGGTCGGGTGCGGAAAACGTCAGGCGGCATCCAGAATGCCCCGCATTTTTTCACTGAGCTGCTTCATGTTGAACGGTTTCTGGATGAAGTCATTGCAGCCCCGGGCTAAAATTTCAGAGGCTTCCCCGCTGATGCTGTAGCCGCTGGAGAGCAGCACCCGGATATCCGGGTTGATTTTCTTCAGTTCGTCGTAGGTTTTGCCGCCGCCCATATCCGGCATGATCATATCCAGAATCACCATGTCGATTTTTGGAGCATTCTCCTTATAGGCGGCCAGCGCCTCCAGACCGTTGCGCGCCGTAATCACCGCATAGCCGAGTTCGACCAGGATTTCCTCACCGACCTCCACCGTAATGTCTTCGTCATCCACCAGCAGGATCGTTTCGTTTCCCTTGCGCAATTCGCGGGGTTTCCGGGCCTCTTGTTCGACGGCTTTGTCGGAGGCCGGCAAATAGATGTTAAACGTCGTCCCCCGGCCTTTTTCACTGTAGACGTTGATGTGGCCACCATGGTTTTTAATAATGCCGTAGGCCGAGGCCAACCCCAGTCCGGTGCCTCGCCCCATCTCCTTGGTGGTGAAAAAAGGTTCGAAAATGCGTTCCTGTGTGGACTGATCCATCCCGACGCCGGTATCCACCACCGAAAGTTTGACATAACGGCCGGGTTCCACCTTGTAGGGCATTTCATAGCTGTCGTCCAGTTCGACGTCTTCGCTCAGGAGGTGCAGGTCACCGCCGCCCGGCATGGCTTGCCAGGCATTGACGAAGAGATTAAGGAGCACTTGTTCGATCTGACCACGGTCGACTTCCACCGGCCAGCTGTCTTTGAGATGGGCCGTGTGGATGCGGATTTCCTTTTTGGTGCGGCCGAACATTTGGGCACTCTGCGCGACAAGATCCCGCAGGGCGGTGGATTTTACATTGTATTTACCGCCGCGCGCAAATCCCAGCAACTGCTTGGTCAACTCAGAGCCGTTGAGAATGTATTTCTCGATGTTCTGCAGCTTTTCGTAGTGGGGGTGATCGGGCTCGATTTTGGCCAGCATCAGCGAGGCATTGCCGAGAATGCCCATCATGATATTATTGAAATCGTGTGCAATCCCGCTGGCCAGCGTTCCTACGGCCTCCATTTTCTGGGCTTGCTGCAACTGGGCTTCCAGGCGGCGTTTCTCACTTTCGACCCGCAGGCGCTCGGAAACATCCCGGCCAACAACCCGGAAGCCGATTGGCTCGCTTTTCTTGTCGCGGATGAGGGATGCCGAAAGCTCCAACGTGACTTCGGATTCATCCGGGCGGATGATTTCATAGTGGGAAATATGCTGGGAATCGCCGGAGAGGTAAATCTGATTAAAGGCATGCACCAGTCGGTCCGCGCTTTCCTTGCGGGAGCAGTCGCGTTGGTTCATCCCGATCAGCTTGCCGGCCGGCCGGTCGGCCATGCGGCAGAGCGCGCCGTTGACAAAGGTCAGGGTGCCCTGGAGGTCGACTTCGAAATAGCCCTCCTCCATGCTTTCAATAATCGTGCGGTATTTGCTTTCGCTGTCCTGCAGGCGCTCATCCGACTCGCGGCGTTTGTTCATGGTGTACTGCACGTGCGAACCAAAGATGGCGAAGAGGCACAGCACAAAAATGCGGGTCCAGCTGTCGTAGGAGTCGGTTCCCGAAAGTCGCTGCAAAAAGTCCGCGCCCGGGGTGGAAAAGAAGTAGAAAAGGGATTCCAGAAGCCAGTAGACCGCTGCCAGGGCGACGCCGGTCAGGACCATTGATTCTGAGAGGTTTTTTCGATTTGGGAGCTTGAATGCCATTCGACCGCCGATTCCACAGGATGATAGTTCGCTTTATAGGAAAAAGACGGGGATGAGTCAATCATGACGGTTTCGCAAACCATCCGATCCGCAAGTGGCGGATAAATATCGGTGTTACACGTATCCCTCGTCATTGCGGCGTACCCTAAGTACGCCGCTTTCCTTGGTATTCGCAAGTCGTATCTCGAACATTTTACGAAACCGCCTGAATTCGGATTATACGCGGTCCTCAATCATGAGCGGCTGATTGGCAAACACCGTCGGGACCGGAAAGGCGACTATAGATCCCCCAGACGGCCATGTTCGGCCAGGGCGGCCAGGTTGTCCCGGTCCAGCAGCCGAATTTCCCGGCCATTCACGCCAATGAGGTTTTTGGCCGACATGCGGCTGAGAATGCGTGACAGGGTTTCGGGGATCGTTCCGATGATACTGGCCAGTTGGGCTTTGGAAATGGTCAACTGGAGGGGGGCCGCGCCCTGCTGCTCGTCGCTGAGATAGAGCAGGTAAGAGGCCAGGCGGGCGGGAACCTCCTTGAGGGAGATATTTTCGATCTGGACCGTAAACTCCCTCAGGCGGTTGGACAGAATGGCCAGCATGTTGAGCGCCAGGGAAGGGCGGGCCTGAATCAGATCCACGAATGACCGGCGCGGAAAAAACAGCAGGCGGCTCTTCGCGATGGT
This sequence comes from Desulfobacteraceae bacterium, assembly GCA_014237395.1. Classification (GTDB taxonomy): domain Bacteria; phylum Desulfobacterota; class Desulfobacteria; order Desulfobacterales; family UBA5852; genus JABZFP01. Next base: position 8,286 of record JABZFP010000033.1, read on the forward strand.
CTGGGCATTGGCTGGAAAGGAGACGCCCGCGAATACGGCCACCTGCCCCACCGGTTCGCCGGGTCCCAGAATATGCAGGATCTGCTCTTTGCCCTCGGGGGACATCTTGAACACTTTGACGCTGCCTTCCACCACCAGAAAAAAACCGGCACCCTCCTCCCCATCGCTGAACACCATCTGGTTTCGCTGGTAGTGACGTTCGGAGGCAATCCGGTGGATGCCGTCGATTTCTTCCTCGGACAAGCCCTTAAAAAAAAGCACGTTGGCGATCAGTTGCTTGACGTTTATTTTCATGGTGATCCTGTGGGGTTGGGCGGTTGTCGGAAAGTCCACATCGCGTAAATTACCGGATGGGGTTAGATCAGAAAGATTGACTTAAGTCAATTTTATGGAAGGCGTTTTATGCTAATCTTAAAAAAATGAATTGGATTTATATATTGACATCCCATTGGCGGAAGGGGTATTAGTTTCACTAAATTCCTCGATGGCTGAACTTACACATTTGGTATCACCAACGCTTCACTTTCCCTCTGCTCCTTGGCGCTTTGTTCATAAAAAACAGGCCGTAATCGGCTGGCATCGTACCCGGTTGTACTGACACGGCGCACCCTGAAGGGTGCTGTCGCCTTAATTTTCATACCATGGCGGGATACGAATAATGAAAAAATATATCATCGGCGGGTCCCTCGTTTTCCTGGGCGTTCTGCTGTCCTTCCCCTTGTTCAGCATGAGCTACTACACCATGGTGCGCACCTCCACGCCGGAGTTCTGCGCTTCCTGCCACGAAATCAAACCGGCCGTCGTGGCCTGGCGGTCTTCCACCCACACCAACAATGCCGCCGGTGTGGTGGTGGACTGCATGGACTGCCATCTGCCCGCGCCCCAGAACACCTTCGATTTCTTTTTTGCCAAGACTTATCACGGCATCAAGGATGTCGTGAAGCATTTCACGATGGAGGCCTACGACCGCGAAAAGAACCGTGAGGCCGCATACGCCGCCTTCGATAACGCCGAGTGCCAGAAATGCCATCGCAA
>JABZFP010000002.1 GCA_014237395.1 Desulfobacteraceae bacterium
CTTGAAGTACGATTTTAATTAATAGACATTAACATACAATTTATTTAAAATTCATAACGTTTGTTTAACTTTACACGTTAAAATTTTATAATATTGGCACTAGACCTACAAGATATTCCTCGTGTAAAGACTATTACCAAAGAGGAGTTTATAACACACTATTTCAAGCCGCAAAAACCTGTGGTCATTGAGCGTTTTATTGAAGATTGGCCTGCCTACAGCAAATGGAGTCTGGACTATATGAAAGCTACCGTTGGCGACAAGATAGTGCCATTGTATGATGATCGGCCTGTCGATTATAAAGATGGTTTTAATGAGCCACACGCCAAAATGAAGATGAGCGATTATATCGATTTGTTGAAGCGCGAGCCCACCAAATTTCGCATCTTTCTTTGGAATGCTCTAAAGGAAGTGCCACAGCTACAGAACGATTATTCATATCCCGATTTTGGATTGAAACTGTTAAAAGGTCTGCCCATGTTGTTTTTTGGTGGCACCAATTCGCATACCTTCATGCATTATGACATCGATTTGGCCAATATTTTCCATTTTCATTTTGAAGGTGAAAAGGAAATCATCTTGTTCGATCAAAAACAGAATGATTATCTATACAAAATACCTCACTCCCTCATCACTAGAGAAGATATTGATTTTTCAAATCCAGATGTTGAAAAATGGCCAGCACTAAAAAAAGCCAAAGGTTATAAAACCATATTGAAACATGGTGAAGTACTCTACATGCCAGAAGGCTATTGGCATTATATGAAATACCTAACCCCTGGGTTTTCGATGAGCTTGCGTGCCATTGCCAGAAACCCAAAGAATTTTTCCAAAGCCATCTATAATATTTTTATCATGCGCCATTTTGATAATGCCATGCGACGAATCAAAGGCCAAGAATGGATTGAATGGAAAAATAGTCGAGCTATTGAGCGCACTCACAAAATCCTAAACGGAAGTTAGAGAAGCGTTCGTTACCTTTTTAATCTGATTAAACAATAATTCACAACTATTGCTATCTTTGTCCAAAATAAAATATAAAACCCAATAGCTATGAAAAATATCCTGTTCATCATTACCATTTTAAGTGTGTCTTTAGTAAATGCGCAAGCTTTTAGAGGTGAAGGCGACAATAAATTTCAAGTTGGTGCCAACCTTCAAGATGCCGCTTCGGGACTTAATGTAAGTTACGATTATGGTCTTGGTGAAAATATTTCAGTTGGTGTGTCTGCTACCTATGCTTTAGGAGTCAAAGAAGAATTGGATGCCGATTTTGGTGACCGATTTGATATCAAAGCACGTTTTAATGCCAACCTTGGCAATGTGGTGAACATCGATGAAAATTTTGACATCTATCCAGGATTGAGCTTTAGCCTAAAGAATTTTGGTGGCCATGTAGGAGCACGTTACTTCTTTAGTGATGGTTTTGGGATCTTTACAGAAGCGCTTTTTCCATTGGCAAAATACGATACTAAAGATTTATCGCCAGCCGAATATATTCACAATCAATTTTCAGTAAATATTGGAGCGACGTTTAATCTTTAAAGCGTTACTAACTTTCATTATAGAAGCAGCTTAAAATTATTTTAAGCTGCTTTTTTGTTATAAAATACCTGTCTTTTTTCTTACATAATTGATTTTTTATCAAGTTAACTTTTTTAACAAAAATGCAGTTAAACGAATTTAATCAACACTTCGTCTGAATCGTCATGTTGTTCATCGAATATATTGGTTTTTAAACAGATTTGTTGATTTTTTTTTTACGTTTGAATACCCAAATTAACTAACCTACTCATTATGAAAACTTATAAAATCTACTTGATTTCTTTTATGAGCATTTGTTTTATAATTAATACATATGCATCAATAAAAGACAACACAATTCTAACCTCAACAAGCACCACTGCTAATTTATTTGAATTGTCAATATCCAATATTGCAGAATCCCCTGAAAACTCCAACAGTATATCATTAACGACCACGATATGGAATGGTACCACATGGGATAATGGTGTTCCAGATATTAATACAATAACTGTAATTGATGGCGACTATACCACCTTAATTGATGGAGGATTTAGCGCTTGGTCATTACAAGTAAATGCTGGGAAAAAATTAGTAATCAGTAATAATACATTTGTTGAAGTACAAATGGATGTAACGGTAGATGGAGACCTATGGGTAGAAACCTGTGGTGCCCTTGTACAAATTGATGATACTGGCACTTTTACTTTGAATGGAAGTGGCAATTCATTGGTGCAAAAATATACATCAGCCCTTAATAACTGGAACGATTATACCTATTGGAGTTCTCCAGTAAGCAATGCGGTTGTCAATGACGTATTTTCGTCTTCTCATCCTTATAGTCGATTTTGGTTCAATGCGGTAAATTATTTAGACAATCTTGCAGAAATAGGAAATACTGGGTCTTATATCATAGGACAGGATGATATTGACGATGATGGTAATGATTGGACTTTATTGGGAGGGACAGATACGCTTACCCCTGGAGTTGGTTATGCAACCACACACTCGTCTTCTGGCTTTGTATCTGGCAACTCATATCAATATGTCTTTAATGGACCGCTAAATACAGGTACCATTACAGTTCCTGTACAATATAATGGAAATAATGGAGACAGAGATTGGAACTTTATTGGGAATCCATATCCATCAGCTATTAGCGTCGATGCCTTTTTTGAAGCCAACCAATCAGTCATAGGCCTTGCGGTTTATTTATGGTCACATGCAACTCCTGCCAGTAATAACACCAATGGAAATCAGACCTATAATTACAATGTCGATGATTATGCTGTAGTGACATGCTACAGTGGTGAAATCGCTGGTGGAACCAATGTTATTCCCAATCGGTTCATCCCTTCTGGTCAAGGGTTTTCTGTTTTTTTGCTTGCCGTATTTATGATGGTTTGTGTTCCGCCATCCTATTCGAAACAGCCGTCATACGATATGCCGTCCGATATTGATCCGTCAGCCAGATATTTCTTTTTTATGCACAATTATTATGTAGAGAAAAACGGTCCGGACGGTGCTTGTAAGTATGAAGACATTCTAAACGCTTTCGCCGACCGAGGCTTTATCGTTATAAGTGAGGTAAGAACCGGCAAAATCGTTCCGTGTACATACGCCCAAAAAGTGGTCAAGCTAGTCAGAACGCTTCTCCATTCCGGTGTCCCGCCACAAAACATTACGGTGGGAGGACATTCCAAAGGGGGTGTTATCAGCCTTTGTGTCGCATCCGAACTGGAAAACCCGCAAGTCAATTTTGTGATCATGGCAGGATGCAGGATAGCATCTGTTGAAAAATTTATGATGTATCCGGATTTCAGAAAGCTTAAGGGTCGTATGCTATCGGTCTATGCCACTTCCGATTCGGTTGCCAACAGCTGCGAAGCGTCTTTTGCACTGGCGTCTGATGAACTATCGGACTCTGAAATCAGACTGACAAGTGACAAAGGGCATAAACTCTTCTATACGCCAACAGACATCTGGCTCGATCCTATCATTAACTGGATCAACGATGATTAAAGTGGATTGACGGACTCGATTGGACGCAACACAGACCACGCAGGCAGCGCTGCCAGGCATCGTCGCGACCCTGCGTCATCCGGAGGATGCAGCATGATCCGCTTCAAATCCGTTCGACTTGTCGGTGGAATCGCGCGGGTCACCCTGGCCGCCGCGATATTGGGCCTGGGGCTCCACGGGTGTTCATCCAATGAGGTGAACTACACACCGCCGGCCGGCAGCAGCGACACGGCCATCACCCACTTCTCCTTTGCGAAGATGGTGGTCGACGGAAAGGAATTTCGCGATGTGGACGTTGCCATCGGTCCGGATGGCAACGCCCGGCCGTGGCGGATGCTACTCGGGCATATCGTGGATGCAGGGGATGTCGAAAGCCTGCTGACGGGGGCTCCCCACACCCTGATTATCGGTATCGGCGTCTCCAGCCAGGCTTCGGTGACCCCTGCGCTTTCCAAAGCCATGCGCGACAGGGGGATCGCCGTGCAGATCCTCGACACCATGGACGCCGTAAACCTGTTCAACCGGCTTCCCAAACAGGGCCTTGTGGCCGTGTTTCACACCGGTTGCTGACCGCCCCTCCACCAGCCTCCTGTTGGACCTATGCCGAATTTCGACTGGCGTTGATATTGCCGTACAGGGATCGCTCGACGATCTTCTCGTAAAGCGCTTTTTGCGTCGACCCTTTCTCGATTTTCTGCAAGGCGTACTGCTGGATGACCAGCAATGGCAACACGATGCGTTCCCGTATCTCGATCGATTTTTTCGATACCGGTTCCTCTTCCATCAACGCCTGGTATCCGGAAATCAGCAGAACCATTTCTTTGGAAAGCCGGTATTCGTCCAGCAGCATGTGCCAGAATTCGTTGTAGGCCTCATCTTCGGCGATATAGGCGGTCAATTCAAAATAAGATTTTGATAACGCCATCATACTGTTCAGGATCAAGGCCTTGAAAAAGGGCACACCACTAAACAAGTGTTTCAATCGATCGGTCTGGCCGTCGGCCACCAGGGCTTGAATGGCCGTTCCGAGACCGTAGTACCCCGGAACGTTTTGCTTCAATTGGCTCCAGGCACCCACGAAAGGGATCGCCCGCAAATCATCGAAGTCCAGTTTTTCCTTATCGCCCCGCTTGTACGGCCGGCTGCCGATATTGGTTTTGCCGTAATATTTCAGCGTGCTCTTGTTTTCCAGGTAGGGCACAAACATGGGATGGTTTTTAAGGGCCGTGTACTTCTCCAAGCTCAACTGCGCCAGTTTTTCGATAACCTGCCTGTCTTTCGTGGAAATCGTATTTTCTTTTTCAAACAACCGCGTCGACAACCCGGCGGTCAGCAGCTGTTCGCAATTATGTTTGAAATGCGCTTTGGTGCCATACATGCTGGTAATCGTCTGGCCTTGAATGGTGAATTGAATGGCATGATTGGCAATATTCTTGCCATGGGACGCATAGAAGCGATGGGTTTTGCCGCCCCCGCGCGCGGGGGGACCGCCCCGGCCGTCAAAAAATATGGCCTTGATACCGTTGTCGTCGCAAACCGCCGACAGCGTCTCTTTGGTGGTATAGATCGACCAGTTGGCCTGCAGAAACCCGCCGTCCTTGGTGCCGTCCGAAAATCCCAGCATGATGGTCTGGCGATTCCGGCGCTGCGCGACATGCGCCCTGTATTGGGGGATATCAAAGAGGGCCTGCATGATGGATCCGGCGTTCTGCATGCCTTCCATCGACTCGAACAGCGGGATGATATCGACCGGCACCTCCCCCTTGCCCCACCCGCACCACCGTAGAAGGCTGAACACATACAGTACCGAATACATATCCTCGGCGTGACTGATGACATACCGATCACACCCCTCGCTCCCGTTTTTGTGCTGGATATGCTTCATCTGGCTAATCGTCTGGATCGTATCCTTGATCAGCGCATCCTCGAACTGATCGGGGTGAACAGCGATGTCTTCGCGCAGAAGAAGGGCGATTAATTGGGCCTCTCCCAGCTCGTCCAAGCCTTGGGCGATCAGGTTTTCTTTTTTCAGGATGGCTTCCACGGTTTCCCGGTGGACATTATGGTTTTGCCGGATGTCGAGTGCGGCGAAATGCGTTTTGAAGATGGTAACCTTGTCGATGAGGGATTCCAACTCGTCGAGATGGAGGCTGTTGTAGTTCTCGATAAGGGACGCTTTGATCTCGGCGAGGGGATCCATAATCGCTTCATAGCGGATCGTTTGGGCCGGGTCGTACATGGTCGCGTAAAGCCTGCCCCTTAACTTCGCGAGGACGTCCTCCACCCCCCGGAAGGTCAGTTTTCGGGCCAGCCGCTTGACATCGCGATAGTAACACTTCATCAGGGTCATGCGCAGCTCGTCGGCCACATCCGCGGTGATGGCGGCGGTGACAAACGGATTGCCGTCCCGGTCGCCACCGGGCCAGAATCCCAGCTGAACGATCGCGGGGCAATCGAAACAGCTGTCGCGGAGGGTCTTTTTAACACTGGCATACAGCTCCCCCACGGCCTCGTAATACACATGGCGCAGCAGGTAGATAATGTTTTGGGCTTCGTCAAAGGGCGTCGGCTTCCGGGCATTGATCAGGGAGGTCAATCCCAGCTGCTGCAATGTCAGGTCGATTCCATCGATATCGTTGCGTGCAATCATCGATTTCAGTTTGCCGATGATATTCAATACCGAAGGTGAGTAAAACTGGGTGGGATGGGCCGTAAATACGAGGCGGGCACTGAAACAGGACAGGTCGTCCGTCAGGCTGCAGGTCTTGTCATCGCTCTTCAGCAAGGTGATGCAGTCCTTGAGCGACAGGTGATCTTCCAGCGGCACCAGTTGTTCGAAGGCGGCATCCTCCGCACTGTCGTAAAGCACGACCTGCCGTTCGACATACTGGATGACATTGAACATAAAATCGATTTTCTCTTTTTCGGTTTTCAGGCCGGTGTGCACGTCGAAAAAGGAATCCAGGATCGCCAGCGGGTCACGCTCCGCTTCAAGGCCCTGCTTACACACATTGTGCAATAGGGGAATGAGCATGCCGATGTTGCTGACCTTGCGGAAAGGCAGATTCAAAAATAAGCTGTTGTAGACATCGAACTTCGTCTTGACCGCTTTTTCAAATATTTCCAGCCTTGCGGGATTACTCATCGATTTCATTCCCTGGATTTAATTTGGCCATGAATGAGGGTAAACACGAAGTTTCCCGTTCAGCCGTTTCGACAGGAACGGGCTCGCATCCCCCAATTCATTCAAAATCAATTTCCCCTCTGCCCGATAACGCTCAACCTTTTCTGCATCCCAATGTCCCGGCGGCGGCTGGAGGTTGGTGATGCGGTCGGCGAGCTTGACCATCCAGATCTCCCTGGGCTGATCTTTGATCCGCGCCAGGCTGTCGGCCATCTTTTCCTGCTTGGATTTGAGGATGTTGTTCTTGGAGAGAGCCAGGACGCCTTCGGCCACTTCGGGGCCGAACTCGGCGACGAGTTTTTCGTAGGATATGCCGGCATCCTCGATCACGTCGTGAAGCAATGCGCATTCGATTGCCAGGCCGCCGTTAAGATTGTCTTCATGCGTCAGGGCCGCGATGACCTCCATGGCCACCATGGTGACGTGAACCACATAAGGCAGGTCCGAACCCGGCACGGTCTGGCCGTTGTGGGCCGCGGCGGCAAATTTGAGAGACCGTATGTATTTTTCCTGGCTCCAGGTGCTGGGCATGATATCAACTTCCTCAGACCAATTGGGACGCAGATAACCGCAGATCGGCACTGATCGATGCATCAGTTCATGTTTCAATTTCTGATTTGGATTAATCCAGGAATTGAAACGTTCGACATTGGCCGATGGCCACATTCCCCCCTCAGTTTTATCTCTCTTTGAGTGATTTGCGGCTTGGCGTGATGCCTCCTATTCGAACCCCGGCGGTAATTCCTGGTTAAAAATTTTCTCGGTGGCCGCATCAGCAACGCTTTTTGGAAACATTCGCAATTCTGAAGGCGCAAATTTATGCTGCGGCAAATATTTGAGCACGAGATAGGCCACCGCGAGCGCTTGGCTGTGATCGCGGTGCTTTTTCAAGGGATTTCGATCCGGCTGGGCACTCATCCAGATCTTATGCAGGGCAAAGGCTCTGGGGTCCGGGCACACCATTGCCGCCGGATATCCGTCCTCCCCGATAACGACCTGCCTATATTTGGGCGCCGAAGCCAACCATTGCAGGTTGCGGATTTCGGCAGTTTCCAGATCCGCCTCCCCTCCCATGCGGCGCCGCTCGCTTTTCATTATCGGTCGGGGTTCCGGCTTCACGAGATCGACCATGTAACCATCTTTGTTTGCCGCCCTGAAGCGCTGATTCCCGATACGCTCAAACGATCGATCGGCCTTGCGCAGCAGTTCAATCAGCCCGGCTTCCGTTGGGGCATCATCGACGGCCGAGAGATGCAAGGGCGACCGGATATCCCACAAGAGATCCATGTCGGCGGTCGCCAGGATCGGATTGTCGACAAATACGCCGGCCGCCGCTTCATAGGCATAGACAGCGTTGGTGCCAATGACGATAACGTTTTTACCCAGCAGTTTCTGCTGGTCCAAGACCCTCAAGATTCCCGCAACGATGCGGGGCGCGCGCTGGATTGCTGCGGCCCGGCAAAATCTGGCCTGCTCGTTGAGACGAGACTTCAGTGACGCCAGTCGGTCCTTGATCTGACTTTTGGCATGTCGGAAATCCGCAAGGATTTTTTCGGTTTGATCGGATCGCAGCCCCAGGCTTTTACCGTATCCATAGCGATCCTTCGATCGAAACAGATATTCGCGACCTTTCGATTTCTTCCAATGCATGCCGCCGCGATAGGACCGACTCTGACGGAATGCGGCCAGATAGGCGTCATAGAGTTGGACGGTGTCTATATAAGTTCGTCGCTGGATATCTGACCACTCTTGGGGTTCCAAATAGTTTTCCTTCATTTTTGAAATTCATTTATTTTGAAGGAAAAATAGGGTGGGGAATTTATGTCCGCGATAGGTTTTCCTTCAATTTAAGAATATGACAATATTGAAGGAAAACTTTTATATTGTCAATGTATTATAACTTTTAAATCTGCCGATTGATTCACTCAGGCAATAGACTCTCCATCCAATGGAAAAGAAAAAAGTTATTCTTGAGCAGCTATTTCCCGCCAAGGCGATAGCATGACGCTTAGTTACTGGGGGCATAATTACTCACGCGAAGCCGCTTAGCTCGCTAAGAACCGTAATAAAAACATCCGGCTCTTTTTGGCCGGAGGCCAAGTCACCCATTGGTATTATTCCTCTTGGCGTGATTCAGGGCTTTGCATGAGTCACGTGGTTTTCCGGTTATCCTTTGCATGTGTTGCGGCATGACGTGTGTCATAACATGCTATGGCAGTATTTCTATCTTTCCAGCTCCTGCTTGACCGCGAGCCCCAATCTTTCCAACGTGATCGGTTTCTTGAGAAATTGGCCGGCACCCAGCCGTTGGGCTTCCAGCACGTCTTCCGTCTCGGCGAAGCCGCTGATGATGATGGCCTTTTGCCGGGGATGGGTTTGGGCGATCTGCTCGTAGGTCTCGCGGCCGTTCATGCCCGGATCCATGATCATATCGAGCAACACTAGATCCACCGCGTGGGTTTGCAGATAGGCAACGGCGTCTTCGCCGCTGGAAACGGCCTGCGGTCGATAGCCGAGAACCTCCAGCATCCGGCAGGAAATATCGCGCTGACTGGATTCATCGTCGACCACCAGGATTCTCTGGCCGCGGCCTTTATAGCTCTGCGTTGCGGCGGGAAGGTCCTTGGTCGGCATTGCCTCCCGCGTGGCCGGGAAATACAGTTCGAAGGTGGTGCCCTTATCGCTGGTCAGCACATCGATGTAGCCTTTGTGGTCCATCAGGATATTCCAGACGACGGCCAACCCCAGACCGGTGCCGCTGCGTCCCATGACCTTTTTGGTATAGAAGGGTTCGAATATCCGTTTGAGGTCGTCCGGGGAGATGCCCAGGCCGTCGTCCGACACGGACAGGACCACATATTCACCGACGGCGACGTCGTCATAGCCCCTGAGAGGACGATCCAGATAGCGGTTCGTTGTCGCGAGGGTGACCTGGCCGCGGCCATCGATGGACTCGACGGCGTTGGACACGAGGTTCATTACCGCCTTGCCGATGTGGACCGGCGAACCGCTGATATTCAAGAGATCGACCGCCAAATCGGCCTTGACGGTCACGTCGGGAGAATGCCGCTTGATTTGATCGAACTCAGGGGAATGGAGGTAGGTTTCGACGAGATCGTTGATGTTCAGCAGCTGCCGGGGCATGGCGACACCCCTCGCCACCGTCAGGAGATCCTGGACGATGTCGACCGCCCGCTTGCCGGACTCCTGGATGGTCTCGATGGGATTGCGCAATTTGCTGTCGGGCGGCAAGTCCAGCAGGAGCAGCTCGGGGTAGCTCACGATGCCGGAGAGGACATTGTTCAAATCGTGGGCCACACCGCCGGCCAGAAGTCCCAGGGACTCCATTTTTTTCGACCGAGCGAGCTTTTCTTCACTCTCCCGCAGGGCCTCGGCTGCCTGCCGGCGCTCGGTGATATCCCTGGCGATGCCGAGCACGATATTCTCGTGCCCGATCATGATCGGAATGGTATTGACCTCCACCGTTACCTGGCCGCCGTCTTTCCTTATCAACCTGAATTCATCCGGGCCGGTCGGTTTGCCGTCCAAATTCAGCGCCAATAGTTCGAGGGCCTTCGGCACGTCTTCTTCCGGCATCAAATCGAGTTCGAGGAAGTTCTTTCCGATCAGTTCCTTTCGTGTATATCCGAGCAGTTCTTCGGCCTTTTTGTTGCCATCGATAAAACTGCCGTCAAGATCGGTCAAATAGTAGGCTTCCGGGGCATATTCGAATAGCCGTCTGAAACGGTCTTCGCTCTCTTTTAGTGTCCCCTGGCTTTGGGCCAGGGTATCGGCCATATCGTGAAACGCCCTGGTCAGGGTGAGAAACTCGTCGGGGGCCGCCGCTAGGGTGCTGCGGGCCTCGAGATCCCCCCGCGCATAGCGACGGGAGAGTTCCATCAGGCTTTCAATGGGAGAGAGCAGGGTTTTCTTGGCGATGAGCATGGAAATAAAGAGGGCCAGCACGGCCGCGGCGACCAGCAGCAGCAGGTTGCGCTTCAAGTGGGCGTTGGCCGGCGCCAGGACATGGGCCTCGGGGATGCCGGTCCACACATACATGTAAGGGGGGTCTTCGGGTTCGAAACGAACCGGCTCGAAGGCAAATATGCGACGAACCCCGTCGGAGCCTTGACCCGAAAAGATGCCCGGTTTGCCGGCCAGGTGGGCTTTTTCCCAGGAACTCTTTTTTATCGGTTGGCCGATGGGATTGGTGTCTTTAAGCGATGGATAATAAAAAAGGCGGATCCCCTGGTGGTCCGTCACGGCGACAAAGGATTGTTCCGGCAGATTGGAGACGTCGTAGAACTTGGCGAAATCAGCCAGCCGGATGGCCGCCGTCAGCACACCCCGGAGCTGCTTGTCCGGGTCGTAGACCGGATGCGCGAACGCAAAGGCCGGTGTCCCCGAGCCGGTCCGGGAAATGATGTACTCGCCCACGGAGAAAGCTTCCCGTTCCATTGCCGCGCGCACATGTTTACGGTCGGCGAGATCGGTGATCCTCAGGGGGCTACCGGCGACCTGCACGACGCCGTGCCGATCCGTCAGGGCAAAGTTGAGGTAATCGGGGTGCTGTTCGAGCATCGCCCCCAAAATCTGCCGGCACTGCTCCCGGTCCATACGCTGGACTTGTGGCAGGAGCGCCAGGGTTGCCAGCATCTGCCGAACGGAGCGGCTGAATTCCTGCTGGGATTCCGCCATGGCATGGGTCAGCAGCAGGGTATTCTGCCGGGCGTCTTCAATCGAGCGCCGGCGATCCTCCAGCCCGGAATACAGGATGATTGCCAGGGCCGGCAGGATCGCCAGGAATACGATGGCGAATAAACTGCTGCGGATGGAATGCAATCGGAACATGGTCATTCCACACCTCTAACGGGGGCAGGTCTGCACTTTTGGCATTCCGGACCCAACAAGGTGCTATTCTTCATTTTTAAAATACCAACGCCGCTTGGGATATACTCTGGATACGCTTGGCATCGTCAATCGTCAAGTCCGGATATCCCCATAGGCATCGGTCGTTAATCGCGGGGCCTTGAGATATTTTTTTGACGCCGGGTGCCGGGCATGACGTCAACGTCTATGAATTAGGACAAGGATGAAGGCGGATTACCCTGATAAAGCTTTTTCTCATGCAAAGGCGCCAAGACGCCCAGAATTTATCATTTAGCAACAGATTCAAATGGATGAGCATGGATCAACCTTTGTTTCCTTCTTTGAATCGCTGGATTCCAGAAGATTATACGCTATGTGTGACAAAGATCGGGGCAACGGACCTGGACCGGTGGCTGAAGTTTCTTTGAGACAGACCTCCGGCTGCCACCGGTGTCAGCTCACCCGATCATGAGCACAAAAAAAGGCAGAGCCTCAAAGAGGCTCTGCCCGTTTCATCCCGTCTCCAGGATCTATTTCCAGTTTCCACAAGGCAACACAGTTCGGTTCAGCGGGGTATCAATTGGGTGCCTTAATGTTGAAGCTCTGCCGTTTTCTTAGATTTTGCAGGTCGCAAACTTGTTAAGGTCCGCGACACAGCTGTTGATGTAGTACCCGAGGATCGTAATTGTCAGTATCGTTCCTATCATGAGGGCACCTCCTTTGAAATTATCCTGCGACGTCGATTCCCAGGTCACATCCCAGATGGGGATCCGGTTTCTCACATTCGTGATTCTGAGCGCGGGTATCAACATGACCTTCGTTGTCGTCTTCGGTGTAGTCGTCCGTGCGTGTATTTTCCATGGTGGTTCTCCTTGTCGTTTGCTTGGTTGTGGGTTGCTGTCTTTTCTACCTGACAAGTTAGCCACGGGATGCGATCTGACAACAGGAGAGGATTTGGAGCTTTTCAATAGGTAGAAACTATTATAGTCGATTTTCAATTCGTGACACTGTGGCGAAACAAAGCCATTGGCACAAAGTGGCGTTGGTTATCGCAACCGCACGGAGGGACGCTTAGGTCGGCTTGATTCCCCTTCAACCCCTGGGGATCCTGTAAAACGAAACAAGGGGCTACGGAATAAACCGTAACCCCTTGATATCATTGGTGCCGAGGGACAGATTTGAACTGCCGACACGGGGATTTTCAGTCTGTCCAAGCCATTGAAATCGTTTTGTTTAATGTTTTTTAGTAGTGTTGGTCTCTATATGATTTCAGCAAGTTGAGGGCAATCATGTTATACGGTGGTTGCCCTTCATATTGGATGATTTTTGACATTGTGGAGACCAAATGGAGACCGCCGAACAGGGTAAACATGGTGGTATCCAAGGGCAGAGGCAGCACACCCCATTGCGTGTAGAACTTCCCGACAATAGCCTCTTGGTGCTTAGTCTTTCATCTGATATTTAATCACATGTTTTGACATCCGCGATTTTCGTGGGATACTCTCAATTAATCACCAATTGCATCAACATTTGGTTTGGGTAGGATCCCTCTCCAATTCACCGATCTGATGATTTTATCAGTTGTTTGTAGGGATTTTCGCATAACAACAATAATCATTGAGAAATACCGCTCGGATGATTTCTGAGCTAACACTGGCAAATTTGTCAAAAGGGTTTGAATTATAGGATAATAGTGGTTGTGGAGAGGTGAGTTTGCGATGGGTCATACTTTACAGGGGGAAATTTTTGAGGTTAAATAGTATAATGATTATAGTGCCGAAAGTAGAATTCCCACTCAATATATTATTAAGGCGATATTGAACCAATCTCTGAGAGCCACTTATATGGGAACTGATAAAGACTGGGAAAAATGGGGAGCAACGGACCCATATTTTGGTGTCCTAAGTAGCGAACAATTTCGCGCAGACAAAATAAACAAATCTGTAAAGGATCAATTCTTTGATTCAGGGAAAAGACACGTCAAAAGAGTCATTGAAACAATACGGGAACATTTCGACCCTAAGTTTTCCCCAATTTCTGCACTCGATTTTGGCTGTGGAGTCGGTCGGTTAGTCATACCATTAGCGGGGCTCGCGAATGAGGTGGTCGGAGTTGATGTATCGCCTTCGATGCTTTCCGAAGCGGCAAAGAACTGTGAGTTGGCGAATGTCAGAAACGTCACTTTTATCCAACTAAAAGACTTGTCAAACGTGACGGGACAATTTGATTTAGTGCATTCATATATCGTTTTCCAACATATCTCCTGGATTCGCGGGCGTATACTTATTCAGACATTGTCGGAGCGAGTTCAGCCTGGCGGCTATATAGCCATCCATGTCTTCACCTCTTGTAATGCCCCTAAATTAATCCGTGCGTTAGTTCGACTTAGATATATTTTCCCACCCTTCAATTGGCTCAGAAACATAGCAAAGGGGCGGCCAGCGTTTGAGCCAGCAATGCAACTCCACACCTACGATTTGTCTACCATCAAAAGCGATCTTGTAGCCCGCAACTTCAAAATACCTCTGTGCATAGATGAGCCTACTGGCAGTGAATTCACCAGCACGCTCTTATTTGCACTTCGTATGCCGCCTAACGATTCATTCAAGCCGATGCCGCTCCACGGCGTAACTTAATTCAGGCGTTTCAGATACCTCCAACTAGTCGCAGGTTTCGAATGTGTTGTGATATCATCGATCTACACCAACGCCTCGATCCGTTTTTCGATCCTGACCATTGCTCTCTCAATCCTATCCCGCTCTGCCTCAAGCTCGGAGACCTGTCTATGAGCCATCATTTTGCGGTCATCCAGATAGGAATTGGTGGACCATAAATCAGATTGTAATAAGAGCCTCGCCCTAACCAGATGATCCTTGTCCATGCCCGTGATGCTCTGCTCTACCTGCTCTAATAGATACCAATGTTGCATAGCGGCCCCCTGCATATCAAATTTTGAGTCCGCTATAACATGATCGCGTGACAGATTCGGTCACACGTCAGCCAGAATTATTGCCGTTCCCATTCATATCGTCGAGGAACCAAATCAATATATGGGATAATGCTTGATATTGATATGCGTTTTGTTATGATATTATAAAGACTAAATGGAGATCATATTCACGCCCTTCAAATCTCCTTTAAGGCATTATATTCTGTTAGAGCGTAAAACCCCTCGAAATTTTCAAATTTGAGAGGGAAAATGTTCAAAAAATGCTATCCCTTAACTATCCTCCTGTGCTTTTTCATCATCAACAGTTGTGGCGTATACCAAACTGTTCATAATTCATCTGTAGCATCTGTCAAAAGTAATAAGATTAGAATCGGGATGACAAAAAGTGAAGTAGAAAACACATTATGGGTTCGCAATGATGAAGCTGAAACCATGATTGACGAAGATGGGAATATTCTTCTTGTCAAGTGGTACAGAATTAAATTCGATACGAAAGATAAAACACCATTTATTTATAAAGATGATAGATTGATTGGATGGGGTAAAGATTATCTTTTAGTTAGTAAAGAATATATAAGAGATAAAATCCATGAGAGAAAAACCGCATCAGAAAAAAATAATGAGGCTACAAGAGTAGGACAAAGAAAGCCACCTATAGAGGTGGTTGAACCTGATAAGGATGCTATTGAGCCATCCCGTATTGAGGAAAAAACCCCAATCAATCACGAGGTAAAGCCAAGAAATCCATACCGTTTGCACAGCACTGGTTCAGGTTTTTTTGTAAGCGGGGATGGATATATTCTCACCAATTATCATGTAATAAAAGGCGCTTCTGAAATTAGGATATCTTCCTTTGAATCCCCCCTTAAACTGATGGGGGTCGATAACCTAAACGATTTAGCACTATTAAAAATCAATCAAACTGAAAAATATTGCTGTGTATTTTGCAATTTTCATGAATTGGGCGAAAATGTTGTCGTTGCGGGGTACCCATACCAGGGGATTTTATCCGATAGCTTAAACATAACTGAAGGTATTGTAAGTGGATTGTCTGGGGTTGGGAATGATAGTAGATTTTTACAAATTACAGCACCGCTTCAACCAGGCAATAGCGGCGGGCCTTTGATTAATCAAAAAGGGAATGTAGTCGGTGTGGTTACTGCCAAATTAAATGCACTTGAAATGGTTAAATACACGGGATCTATCCCTGAAAATGTCAATTTTGCATTAAAAAGTTCAATAATAACGAATTTTTTGCAAGTGTATAATGTTCCTTTCACTATAACAAACTGCCAAACAATTAAGGAAATAAAGACCACTCAGATAGCAAGGCAGAGCCGTAGATTTGTGGTTTTGATAGAGAACTGGCAGTAATCATAAGATGATTTTTACATTTATCGGGTACTTGGATCTATATTTGGACTAAACTTAATAGGTCTTGCTGGATACAGGATCAAAAAGCTTAAGCCTGACAATCTAACGAATACATAATTTAGGGAGGTGGGATAATGGACAAGAAAAAAACGTTTTTCATAGTCTTAATGTCATTCTTTTTCTTGGTTGGAACGATGGCTTTTGCCCAAGACACAAGGATTGGAGATACTTACTACCATAGTGATGGGTCATCAACTACAGGTATTGGTGATACTTATTTCCATAGTGATGGGTCAAGTTCGACAAGTATCGGAGACACCACTTTTCACAGTAATGGGCAATCATCCACTCAAATAGGCGATACAACTTTTAACAGCGATGGGTCAAGTTCGACAAGAATCGGAGACACCTATTTTCATAGTGACGGTTCCAGTTCAACACGGATTGGTGACACAATTTACAACAGTGATGAAAATACCAAAACATACGGCTGGTAATAGCGATTAAAATTCCATTGCAATGAAAATGGCAATCCATCTGACGTATTAATATCATTATACCGGGGATAGGGATCGCGACCTGAAAAAGCGGTTTTCCTGGACCGCTTTCCCCGGCCCACCTTTCAGGCTGCGACAGGAGGCATGATGTCCGATATAAAGCCAAGCGGGATTGGACAGATAGATTTTAAAATATTCGATTCGATAATAAATGGGGAATTGAGACCATTTTTGTCAAAGTATTCATCGGAAGAAATCATCGATAAACTTTTGCACGAAAAAACTATTGTGTCCTTTATTTGGACTGGTAAAGAATTTGCTCCTAAAACAGAAAAAGATTCTGAAAAATTGGATAAATTTGTTCCTGAGGGAGAAATTATAAGAATTTCTATTGATGAAGAAAATCCCGATAATATTGGTAAGATTACAAGAGAATCCGATGAAATTTTAGAACCACTATTTGACCTTGATATTCCACCGCCTCCAGATAAGAAATCAGAATATTTTCTATTAGTTATCGAGGATGAATACGACGACATTAAAAGGCAAGCGCAGACAACCTTAGACGCATCTGACTCCATTGAAAAAGCGAAATTTATTGCAGAAAAACGAATACAACAATTGAAAAACCTTGCGTCACAAGCACATCTCATTTCGAAACAGTTACCGTCAAAAGGCAAGAGTTTTACAGACGACGCTGATTTGTTTGTTTTCTATGTATTAAAAACGTACTTAATTCGCTCCATACTTGTTTATGAAGAATTATTTCAACCATTCCTCGTGACTAAAATTCAAGATGAATATGATTTAAGATCAGAGTTATACGATCAACCGCACCCGAAACATGCATTAAAATCATGGGGCGCAATCACTAAAGAAAATTGGCTCAAACAATTGTTCATCGAGTTGAATCCTGAAAGAAAAGGCCAAAAGGTTACCTCTTTAGAATTGGATAAATTGTCTATATCCAGGCAAACGCTTGTGTGGAAAAATGAGGTAGCTATAAAAGCATTATGCCTTGGCTTTATAGGGGTAAGAACCCTTGCTGCTATTTTAGCGCATGAAAATATTTATTCGAAATCAATCCTACGTCCTCTAATTGAAAGAAACATAAAAAAGTTGGGGCGAAATTTTATAAAATTTGGTGATTACCAAGAAGATGGTTCAATAGTTTTTGATTGGTCAGAGTCTTTAGAAAACAGAGACAAATTTTGGAACGGGATAATTTCGATTTGGACCAAGCAGAACTATAATCCTATTGCAAAACAAACAGGAAAGGATTGCTATCTGCCCTTATTTCTTCTTGGTGAGTCAGATATTGCGCTTGATAATGTCGAACTATCTGTACGTTTAGCTGAAAAAAAGCACTTTACAAAGCCCTTTGTAATAGGTCCATGTTATATAAAGCTATCTGATTTATCCAGTTTTTTAGAAAATGTGGTTGGTTTACCATATCCACCTTGTTTATCAAATGTTCAGAAATCCCAAGATCAAATGCTAAATTCTGGATCCGAAACAGATAAAACCACTAATAATTTGAATCCAAGCCAAAAGGCAAGACTGGTATGTCGAGGGATTGCAGAAAAAGTCTGGGCTGATAACCCGCACCTTACGATTGCCGCGATGATAGACCGCAAAGAGATTGTTGAAGCCTCAACTAAAGCCGGGGGCAAACTATATTCCGAGAAAACTGTTCGAAATTGGATAAAAGATCTATGTCCTGATCGCTCACCGGGGCGACCAAAGAAACAAAAGCACTAAAATATCCCTAAAAATAATTACCCTCCTAATTTCCAAGGTCGTAACGACCCTTTTTCCAACTTCCTGATAAATCATCATAAAAAAATTCCCCCTTTTCAAAAAACAGTTTTCTTAAGTTAGCGGGAATTTTATATCATAACAGACTGTTATATATGTTTACCTACATTGGATGGGGTCGTTCTTCCTTATTCTATCTTACAAACCCACTTTAAAGGAGAAAACATCTTGGACCACAATCTTATCACCGTAGATGAATTGGCAGGGAAACTAAATGTCCACAAGTCCTGGGTGTACGCAAGAACCAGGCAAACTGGCCCGAGTGCTATTCCCCGTGTGCGATTAGGCAAGTACGTCCGTTTCGAATGGGAAAAGGTCAAAGACTGGATCGAGCGCCAGAACGCTGAATAGAGCATATAGGGGCAACTACAGACGATAAAAATTTTTCCGAGGGTAAAGGTATGGACCTAATTGATTTAGCCGCTGAAAAGGCGCGTATATGGGGCAAACGGATTCAATGCGCAGGCATCACGCCAGACTCTATGGCATTCTGCCTGGGGATTACTTCCGACCAGATGCACGGCATCTTAAACGGCCAAATACCCCTTATACCGGAATTGGAATTGTTAATCCGTGAGATGCTTAGCGAACTAGAGCGACAGCGGCGAG
Source organism: Desulfobacteraceae bacterium (assembly GCA_014237395.1). Classification (GTDB taxonomy): domain Bacteria; phylum Desulfobacterota; class Desulfobacteria; order Desulfobacterales; family UBA5852; genus JABZFP01. The sequence continues at coordinate 18,848 of JABZFP010000002.1, forward strand.
AAGAAAGCCGAAACTATCGAGGGGTATTGTAGCGGATATGGGAAAGACCAAGAAACCCCCCGGCACATGGCTTGAAAGAAAACTGTTTCAATCTCCAGCTTATTTCGCATTAGGCGGATGCGCGCCGCAACTCCTGACCATCTTCATGGGAAAACGGCAATTTGAAAAATTTCCTGCGAAAAAGGGTCGCGACAATCTGTTCTGTGCGAACGGTAATTCACTGACATTCACCTATCTTGAAGCGGAAAAATCCTATGGCATCACAAAGTCAAGATTCAGCAGAGGAATCGATGAACTGCTTGCCAAGGGTTTCATTTCTATCGTCCGTTCTGGTGGGGCTTATCAACAGGATAAGACGGTATATGCGCTTTCAGACAGATGGGAGAGGTGGGCACCGGGCCATGTTTTTGAGGAGCGTCCAAGGGTTAAAATCACGCGCGGATTTTGTAGGCCAAAAAAAATCTCGCACTCGTAACCGTACCCATACACACACGCGAAATCGTACCCTAAACAGTCCGTTTAGTGTCTCGTAAGCGTACCCATGTTTTATGTCTAAATTTATCAATATGAATATTTATTCCAAACAGTTAAGCGCTCTTTCCAAAAGTAAGCCGATTTCCGGATTTAGGGTACGGAAACGTGGTTGTATACATGTACTACCATGTAGGGGGCTTGGGGGGCCTGTTGACAAATGTTGATATTTTTAAAGTTCGAGCGATTTTGCCGCAACTCTGAGGCCGACCATGAACTTGTGAAAACTTGAGATTTCAATTCGGCAATCAAATTCGAACAACCTAACAAAACTTAACATTATTTTGGGGATCGAATGAAAATATTTGCAAACATCCAGACCAAAGAAGGGCATGAGGTAAAACAATTGAATCGCCGGAAGGCCATTCGTGAACGCTGCCTTAATTGTTCCGCCTGGATTTTTTCGGAAGTTCGCCAATGCCAGATGACTGACTGTGCGCTGTATCCTTTTCGAATGGGAACAGGGCGGCAGGATGCCAGGGAACGCAATCGCGCCATCAGGCAATATTGTTTATGGTGCTGCTGTGAACAGCCGTTGGAAGTTGCGCAGTGTCCAGCTATCGATTGCCCACTTTATTACTTCAGGAATTCTATCGCGATCAAAGAGTATAGGGCTATGTTAAAAACCGATGATCCAGGGGTATATGCGAAAGCAGGAGATTACCTTGACTGTCTTAACTGATGGTTGCCTTGCCTTGAGGCTCTTTTATAGGGATTTGCCGTCAACCATTTTTACTAAATTTCGGGATGTCATAGCACTTTAAACCATTTAATATCAGTAGCATAGAAAGACGGTATAATGATTAAATTGTCCGCTATTTCGTCCGGCAAAGTCTGTCTTAATGGCCGTCGCTTTTATAACGTTTCCCGGCGCGTGGACATAATGAAATAAGTGATACGTACCATGTCACATTGTCTACCCCCATCATATGGGCAGAAGAAAAAGCATGCTTTGGTTGTTGGGGGGGGGCATGAGAGAATACCGATTCTAAGGCCGAAACAAGGCACCGGGAGGGCGTTTCAGGAGGTATATGGCAGGAGGGTATACTCAGGTATGGGGAAAGGTTCCAGTTCGGTAAGTTGCGCCTATATGATGTTTTTCGGAGCATTACACGGGCGGGAGGCCTTTTATAAAATTTTTAACCCTGAGAGGGAACTATACGGGGAACACCCGACGCAATCCGCCCCCACCCCCCTATGGCCTATGCCTGCAATTATTTTCATATATGGAATCCAGACAATGCCAGAGAAACATTTTATCGGTCAACCTATCTGACAACTGGGGGGATAGACCCCGCACCGGGGGCAAGGGGATTTCTCGAATGAATTAGGGGTCCCATCTTCATGGGGATTGCGTCCTATATTCTGAGAATCATCGCCCCGCTATCTATGGCATGGAATCGGGTAGTTTTGAGAGCAATACGCGCGCGCGATAAGCGGTTAACTAACCAGAACCATTATATCGATCATATGGCTAAAATATTCAATAATATAGCGCTAATCCGACAAGTTGAAATACCCTGAAATCTTTAACATTTTGTTATCATTTTATAGCGTGTTCGCGTTTAAGTTCGCAACCTCAACGCGAGGGATATTGGCTAATTTCTGTATTAGATTTGCCGCATCAAATGACAATCCAATGCCAATAATTTGTATTTTGTTTGGGTTAGATAAAACATAGAAAATCGCAATGCCAGCAAGGACTATCTGCCAAAAGTATCGATGGTCAATTGTTTCATTTATTGGCTAAATATTTCACCCCATAAAAAGGGCCAGCAACATGGCAAAGGGACTTTCAGAACTTCAGCGGTTTATTCTTTGTGAAGCGCGTAAAACAGGCGATATGACCAACCGGCGGTTATTGGTAACCTATTATGGTTTCGAGCCTGCTGATAGGTATAGCAGGTCTTACAAAATCAATTTTGATGTGGGGCAGATCGGCAAGGCCAGGTACAATGCCGCGTCTGTGGCCGTGGTGAAGGCCTTCAATCGTTTGGCAGCAAGAGGGCTGGCGCGCAGGGTTTACAATCACGGCATCTATCTGACCAATGTCGGTATGGGTATGGCGAAATCGATTCTGGATGGGGGCTGAAATGTCTGAGAAGCGTATTGCGGAACTAGAGCGGGATATTCGGATATACGGCAGGGCGCTGAAATACCTCAAGGGTGTTTACATAGAATCCCTGGAAAAGGCTTGTCCTAAGCCAAATTTGGAGCAGTTGGTTGATACTGGCGCATATTTGCGGGGCCGGATTTCTGGGATGGAGTGCAGGCTTCAGATGTTAAAAAATGTTGAGACCGATTCCGAATAATCGAGAACGACTTGCTCTTTGAAAAACTGATTATTTTATAAAATATTCGACAGAGGATCTCTGATATTGAATACTTCCATATGTTGTCATTTTGACATCAACATCCGGAATATATACAGAAAATTTTGTGCTATTTCCTGGTGATATGCGATTAATGGTGAACGCCTTAACCTGACCGCTCATAAACGCTTTGAAAGTGATGTTTTCATGTCTGACGGATTGTGTGTTAATCACCCGACCAGACAATTTTATACCGGTTAAGTGCTCTTTCATTTCTAAATCAGTTACAAAAAAACCATTACCGATATTCTGGATAGTAGATTCTGTGAAATTTACACGACTCGGATCTTCCATTAGTTTTTCTAACTTGATTTCAAGAAGATCATTAAAAATTTTCTCGGTTTTTTCTTTTAGTTCACCGCTTACATTTGATAAAATGCTAACCTCTGACTTAAATTCCGCAAGTTCGGTTTTCACCACCTCAATTTCCGATAATAATTCTGCTATTTTTTCCCCTTGGTTCTTAACTTGCCAAATCTCAAATGCTAATAGTCCTCCAATCAGTAAAAGAGCAATAATTGATAGTGTCTGACCAGATTTCTTTTGCGAGTTATTGTTTTCCATACGGTCTCCGGATTTTAATTTTTACTCATGAAAAACAATGGTAGTTAGCATCCCAAATAGAGATGTATCAAATTTGCACCTCTAATCTATACCCCTTAATACCACCTCAAGAATATTTGAAATCTGCGCAATTAAGTTCACAAAGAATCTTCACAATTGTTGGCTTAGAATGATCATCGTTTAACCGTACCTCATAGCATTTGTTCCTACTCAAATTGGTTTTGCAGTAAACAAAATCTAAGTCTTGAAAATTGCTATCATTGGGGTCAATGACTTCATATCGATACCTTTCGATTTTTGCCCTTGGGATACATTCTCTAGATACTATTCTAATTTTTATTATTTGCCCCTTTACAGGCACACAACCACGAATGGTTGTCCTCTCGGACCATTTTTTCGTTGTTTCACTCATTGTAATCGGAGCATTAAGTGGTTCTGAAGCAGACTGTTTAGCTAACTTATCGGCGGCACGATTATGGATATTTTTTTTATGGCCCTTAACCCATTTAACATCTACCCGGATCGGGCAATTGTTTACTTCTTTTCGTAGCTCTTTCCATAAGCTAATATTTGAGACTGGTATCTTATTTGATCCAAGCCATTTCTGATTTGGCCATATTTTTATTGCTCTAAAAAAATTATCTACAACATATTGCGAATCAGAATAAACAAGAATTCGCTGAAACCGACTTAGGTTAGAAAATATTCGTTTGGCCTCCTTAAGGCCAGTTGTAACAGCCTTGATTTCCATTTCGTCAACGGTACAAGACTTCCAACCTGGAGGTGCATAATCCTCACAAACTTCATCACCTTCTTTATTGACCCAAACAAACCTTATACCAACTCCGGCTGCTCTCTTTTTTTTGGGAAAAGACGAGCCGTCAGTAAATATATTTAGAGCTTCTTCGTCTATTATCCCTAAGCCTTTGAACAATGGTTTTGCCCTAATAGATATGAGTTTGGCTATAGAGAAAATCGTTTTGATGGGGCCGGCTTAAAGCCGAGTCTGCCGTGGGATCTCAACAGGCTGGACAAGACTTTTTTATACACAAATGAGAGAAAGCGCAATACCGAATGCTATTATCGCTCATTGTTTCTTTTTATTGTAATTATCAAGTGCATCGACCAAAAGCCGCCGCATGGCTTCCGATCTGGCAGGAATCCTGTTTTCATACCGATAATCCTCGATACGCGCCAACAATTCATCGTCCAGCGTCAATAATACCTGTGGTTTTTTCGTAGCCATAGGTTGTCCATAGCGAAATAAATACTAAAAAACAACATCATATATTGACAGTACACAACATATAATTATACATGGTTATATAACTTATATTTTTTAGGGGTCAGAACCTGAAAAAACCTAAGTTTGCTGAAAGGGGGGCAAATGGCCTGCGTAACCAAAAAGCGGGGGAAATGGGCAGTTGATTTTTATGATCAGCATGGAACGCGCCGCCTACGGATGTTACCAAAGGGGGCCAATAAGGCAGAGGCGCGAAAGTTGTTGCGAAAGATCGAAGACCAAGTTTCAAAGCGATGTTATCTACCTGTCAGGGAAGTTCCGACATTCGGCAAAGTAGCAGAGAATTGGCTACAGCAAAAGCGCCAGAACGTAAGAGGTTCGACATTAAAAATGTATCGCGGACATGTGAACCATCATTTTGAGGATATCAAGTTCCTCAAAATCGACCGTATATCCATCGCCACGGCTGAACGATTCATCACGGAACGCCAAAACAAGGGAATGAACCTAACCACCCTTCGTAAAATCATCGTAACGTTCAACCAAATTATGAACTATGCCGTGAGGCATCGATATATCGACCACAATCCTGTCAGAGAGGCAGAACGGCCTCGAAATAAGGGCGAGTTCGAAAAACCGACAATCAAGGTATTAAGTCCTTCGGATATCAACACCCTTCTTGAATCTGTATCCAGCGCTAAATTTCGGATGCTGTTCATGCTGGCAATCATGAGCGGGGCACGACAGGGGGAACTATTTGGCCTGAAGTGGGCAGATGTGGATTGGTTTAACAAACAGATACGAATCCAACGCACCTATAACTTCGACACCTGGTACAAACCCAAATCGAAAACCTCTAATCGAAAAATTGATATCGGCCCTTCCGTAATGCGTGAACTGAAAGCCTGGAAACTTGCCTGTCCGCCAAATGCGCTTGACCTCATATTTCCCAATGAAGTCGGTAAACCTCTTGATCATGGGAACGTCCTTCAGCGCCACTTCTACCCCGCCCTTAAAACTGCTAACCTGCCGACGATACGTTTCCATGATTTGCGACACACTTATGCCAGCCTCCTGATTGAGCAAGGCGAAAACATCAAATACATTCAAAGCCAACTCGGGCACGCCAACCCAACCGTCACTTTGAACGTCTATGCACACCTGATGAAACCGGTGAATCAAGAGGCGGCTGTGAGGTTGGATAAGGTGGTTTTTGAAAAAAGTGGAGACCAAATGGAGACCAAAACGAAACAAGGGGCTACGGAATGAACCGTAACCCCTTGATATCATTGGTGCCGAGGGACAGATTTGAACTGCCGACACGGGGATTTTCAGTCCCCTGCTCTACCGCCTGAGCTACCTCGGCAAACTGCCGTTGTGATGCTTTCAACGTGATCTGACCAGCCTGTGGATGGTGCGCGGAAAACGGAATCGCTTATCGCACAGCCCCACTGATCTGTCAAGCAATTTTAGGGCGTGAGGGATTCGTTGCCCTCGCTTGAAACCGGGGATCGCGGCGGTGCTGTGCGCAGGTCGCCATACAAATGCTGCACCAGTGCGCAGGCCGCAATCGTGGCTGTTTCGGCCCTTAGAATGCGAGGACCAAGGGTTGCCAATCGGAAGCCGGCCTGATCGGCGGCCGCGGCTTCGCCATCGGAAAAGCCCCCCTCGGGCCCCACGATCACGAGAATCCGCCGGGTGCCGCCCGGGTCGCTGTCCGCAACTATCGGCAAGGCTTGGCGGGCCCCCTCCCAGAACAGGATACGCGTGTCGAAATGGGAGGCTTCCCGCAACACATCGTCGAGTCGGCCCACCGGCGACAATTCTGGAATCCGTCCCCGACGGCATTGCTTGACGGCTTCCCGGGCAATGCGTGCCCAGCGGGCCGCGCGCGAAGCCTGCCGGCGTTCATCCGGCTGGGGTACCGAGCGTTCGGAAATGAACGGCAGCCACCGCGTCATGCCCAGCTCCGTCAGCTGGCGCAGCAGAAGATCCATCTTCTGATCCTTTAGCAGCGCCTGGGCCACCACAAGTTCCCCCGACGGTTCGCGCTGTGAGGGAAACCGGCGCAACACCTCCAGCACCACCTGATCGCGGGTCAGCGTCCGGATGCGGGCCTCGCCCTGCATGCCGCAGCCGTCGGAAAGGCCGACCGTCATCCCCGGCTTCAGGCGCAGGACTTTTCCCATGTGACGGACTTCATTGCCACCAATGGTGACAGTCGGCTGCTTCAAGTCATCCGGCTCGATAAAAAAATAGCGCATGAACATTCATTAGAATGGTCGCGCCCCGCTGTAAATGCTTTTTTGACGCCGCTCGCGACAACGCCCCTATCTTGACACTCTGCGCCTCCCTGTGATAACTTTCCTCAAATTTACTATAGCGGATTGGCACGCAAAAAAATGATTTCATCATGTAAGAGGGTTCCATGACCGACCAACACCCCCCGCATGACCCATCGGAGCCGGAAAATAACGACGGGATCATCGAATTGACGGATGTCGTGGCCATGCCGGAGACGACCGACGATGATATTATCGAACTGACGGATGTTGTCGCCCGTGACGCCGGTGATGATGACGGCGTGATCGAGCTCACCGATGTGGTTCAGTCGCCGCCCTCCGAAGAGCCGATTATCGAATTGACCGAGGTGGTTTCCCCGGTCGATAGAGACGTCGAAGAAGCGATGGCGGAAACACGAGGGGAAGAACCCGAAGAAGTGCCGCCGGCCAGCGATGTCGAGGAATCGACCAGTGGTGAACTTGCGTTTGCCGAGATGGAGCTGGACATCGAAGACCACACGGATGACGAACTCTTCGATTCGATGGGGATGAACCTGGAGGCCGATCTCCTCCCTTCCAGCGAAGACAACAGTGAGTTGGATTTTAACCTGAGCACCCAGGAGCTTTCGGACGCCATCGACCTGCTAGACGCCAAACTGGCCGAGGAGCCGCCCCAACCCCCCACCGTCGATGAGCCGGACATTCAACCTGCGGCCATGGTAGGGCAAGACCAGTTGGAAGCTGCGCTCGAAAACGTGATCAAAAAAATGGTTGGAGACAAAATCGATCATCTGCTGAACGATGCCATCGAGAAATCGGTATCCGCCGAAATCGCGCGCCTCAAGGAACAATTGCTCGGAGACCATCCGGAAAAACCTTAATTATCAAGTTCTGCGGACTTACGGTCAGCGAATGAGGACAGTGGGGATTATTTTATAATCCCCTTTTTCAATTTAAGAAGGAGTCGGTTGCATGAATTCAGATGTGTTGAATAAAGGGTACGAACCGCACGAAGTGGAACGGAAATGGTACCAGTACTGGGAAAGCAACGGGTCTTTCACGGCCCAGGAAGAAAATGCGGCGCCCGCCTATTCGATCGTGATTCCCCCCCCCAATGTCACCGGCGTTCTTCACATGGGCCATGCCCTGAATATCACCCTGCAGGATACGTTGTGCCGTTACCGGCGGTTGCGGGGTGACAACGTGCTCTGGATGCCGGGCACGGACCACGCCGGTATCGCCACCCAAAATGTGGTGGAACGCAAACTGGCCGAGGACGGCACCGACCGCCATGCCCTGGGGCGCGAAAAGTTCATCGAAGCCGTCTGGGAATGGCGGGAAAAATACGGCAGTGCCATTATCAACCAGCTCAAACGCCTGGGCGCCTCCTGCGACTGGCCCCGGGAACGCTTCACCATGGACGAGGGTCTCTCACAGGCCGTGCGCAAAGTATTTGTTCAGCTTTACGACGAAGGCCTGATTTACCGCGGCGATTACATTATCAACTGGTGCCATCGCTGCCATACCGCCCTGGCGGACCTGGAAGTGGAGCACGAGGACGTCGACGGCCACCTCTACCATATCCGCTACCCGTTTGCCCGCGAAGACGGCGGCATCGTGGTAGCCACGACGCGCCCCGAGACCATGCTGGGCGATACGGCGGTGGCCATCAATCCGGAGGATGAGCGCTATGCCGGGCTGAACGCCACCCATGTCACCCTGCCGCTCATGGAACGCGAGATCCCCATTATCCGGGACGGGTATGTCGATCTCAAATTCGGGACAGGGGCCTTGAAGGTCACACCGGCCCACGACCCCAACGACTTCGAAATCGGCCAGCGGCACCAGTTGCCCAGTGTCAAAGTGATCGGCGACGACGGCATCATGACGGCAGAGGCCGGCCGCTTTGCCGGACTGGATCGCTTTGCATGCCGTGACGCCGTGGTGGAAGCCCTGCGGGAGCTGGGGGCGCTGGTTAAAATCGAGCCGCTCAATCATAGCGTCGGCCACTGCTACCGCTGCAAAACCGTGGTGGAGCCGAATCTCTCCACCCAGTGGTTCGTCAAGGTCAAACCACTGGCGGAAAAAGCGATTCAGGCCGTCGAGAGCGGCCAAACCAAGATCATCCCGACCAACTGGACCCAGACCTATTATGACTGGATGCACAACATCCGGGACTGGTGCATTTCGCGCCAGATCTGGTGGGGCCACCAGATACCGGCCTGGACTTGTGAAGACTGCGGTGAGATCACGGTAGCCATGGAGGATCCCACCGCCTGCGGCAAATGCGGCGCTGCGCACCTGATCCGCGACACCGATGTTCTCGACACCTGGTTCAGTTCGGCCTTATGGCCCTTTTCCACCATGGGCTGGCCGGAGCACACCAAGCTCCTGAAGACCTTCTATCCCACCGCGACACTGGTTACCGGGTTTGACATCCTGTTCTTCTGGGTGGCCCGCATGATGATGATGGGGTTGCATTTCATGGACGACGTGCCCTTTCGCGACGTGTATGTCCACGCCCTGGTGCGGGACGAGCACGGCAAAAAAATGAGCAAATCCAAGGGCAACGTCATCGATCCCCTGAATGTCATCGATGCCTATGGAACGGATGCCTTTCGGTTCACGCTGACGGCGTTTGCCGCCCAAGGACGCGACATCAAGATGTCCGAAAAACGGGTCGAAGGCTACCGCAATTTCATCAACAAACTCTGGAACGCCGCCCGGTTTGCCCTGATGCACCTCCAAAAACGGGCCGAGCTGCCCGAAAAGGAGCGGTTGAGCGTCCCCGACCGCTGGATCCTTTCGCGCCTGAAAACCTTGATTCGCGAGACCGGCCAGGCCCTGGACGATTACCGCTTCAACGATGCCGCGACGATGCTCTACCAGTTCGTCTGGCACGAATTCTGCGACTGGTATCTGGAAGCCATCAAACCTGCGCTCTATGGCAACCAGGGCGAAGATCGCCAGCAGGCCACCCTGGGCGTCCTGTGGCGCGTATTGCACGATACCTTGATCCTGCTGCACCCGGTCATTCCTTTCGTGACCGAGGAGATCTGGGAGAAATTCCCCGGCACCGAAGGCTCGATCATGCAGGCGACTTTTCCGGCCGATGCGCCCGCGGCCGAAACCATCGCGGAAGACACCCAGGCCGAAACCGCCATGCAGATCATCACGCAGGTCATCACCGGTATCCGCAACATACGCGGCGAGATGAACATAGCCCCGGGCCTGAAACTGAACGCCATCGTGCAGACCGACGATACGGATGTAAACGCCCCCTTGCAGGCCCATCAGGATCTGGTGTCCAACCTGGCCCGGCTGGAAAGCCTGGTGATCGCACCCATGGGCAAAAAGCCCAAGGCGGCCGCCACGGCGGTAATCGACGGCGCCACCATTTTCGTGTCCCTGGAAGGCATCATCGATTTCGGCCAGGAAGCCGCCCGCCTGCAAAAAGAAATCGGGAAAATCGATACGGAACTATCGACGCTGAACAAGAAACTCGGCAACGAGGATTTCCTGAAAAAAGCCCCCGAAGCCGTGGTAAACAAGGTCAAGCACCAGCAGGCCGCCTTTTCGGAAAAGCGGCAGGCCCTGGAAATGCACCTGACACGGATCGAAGCGCTGGCCTCCTGATACGGCATAAGCAGCCGCCAGCCGGGTCCACTGCGCTAGCGGCCTGAAAGAAGCGAATGATGACCATGCACGCTCTGAATCGCCTGATCGATCTCGCCCTGGAAGAAGATATCGGGACGGGGGATATCACGACGGAGACCCTGATTCCAGCCGATGCCGAAGGGGATGCCGCCCTCATCGCCAAGGAAGATCTGGTGCTGGCCGGCATACCGGTGGCACAGGCGGTCTTCAGGCGCCTGGATCCGACCATCACCTTTCCGGAACAACTTGCCGATGGCACCTCTGTCACGCCTGGAACCTGTGTCCTGAAAGTCCACGGGCGTCTGCAATCCCTGCTGACCGGTGAACGCACGGCCTTGAATTTCCTGCAGCGCCTGTCCGGCATTGCCACCCATGTGCGCCGCTATCTGGAAGCCATGCCGGCCACCGCCATCCGCCTGGTGGATACCCGCAAAACCACCCCCGGCTGGCGCGCCCTGGAAAAATATGCCGTCCGCACCGGGGGGGCCGCCAACCACCGCATGAGCCTGAGCGACGGTATCCTGATCAAGGACAATCATGTGGCGATTTGCGGCGGCATACGCGCAGCCCTGGAAAAAGCCCGCCAGACAGCGCCCCACACCCTCAAGCTGGAAATCGAAGTCGCAACGCCGGCCGAAGCCCAGGAAGCCGCCGAAGCCGGCGCCGATATCATCATGTTGGACAACATGGCGCCGGAAACGATAAGGGAAGCCGTGCACCGGATCGACGGCCGGGCGTTGGTGGAAGTATCGGGGGGGGTGAACCGAAACAACATCGCCGCGCTGGCTGCCAGCGGAGTGGATATCGTGTCGGTGGGCGCCCTGACCCATTCGGCCGTGGCCGTGGATATCAGCATGACAATCTTGAACGCATCCTGAAAAGCCGTCGGCCGGAGCCGACCGGAACGCCATGATCCCGCTGCGCGACACCATTCGCTCCCAGAACTACCCCGTCGTCAACAACCTTTTGATCGGCGTCAATGTACTCGTTTTCCTGATCCAACTCTCCCAGGGCCCCAACCTGGATCGGTTCGTCTTCACCTACGGGCTGGTACCGGCCAAATTCACCCACCCGGCCCTGTCCGCCTATTTCGGCCTGGCCGGCAACCTGTTTTCGCTGCTGTCCTTCATGTTCCTGCACGGCGGGTTCCTGCATCTCCTGGGAAATATGTGGAGTCTTTATATCTTCGGCGACAACGTGGAAGACCGGCTGGGGCCGCTGCGCTACCTTGGGTTCTACCTGGCCGCCGGGTTGATCTCGGGCCTCTTTCACATGGCACTCAACATGAATTCCCAGATCCCCACCATCGGCGCCAGCGGCGCCATTGCCGGTGTAATGGGGGCCTATTTCATCCTTTACCCGGCTTCCAAAATCCTGACCCTGATCCCGATTATCTTCATCCCCTGGTTCATCGAGATCCCGGCCTTCGTATTTCTGGGCATCTGGTTCGTACTCCAGTTCCTCAGCGCGGCGGGATCGCATGGCGGGGCCACCGGCATTGCGTGGTGGGCGCATGTGGGCGGTTTCATAGGGGGCATCGTCCTGCTGAAACTCTTCACCCTGGTGCCCAAGGCCGGTCTTTCGCGCAAGCTTCAGTCCACCACCACCAAGAAGACCTCCCATCGTTTGCAGGTGCTGCACCCTACCGGTGCGTCCGATTCCCTCCACCTTTACGCCACGCTCCCCATCACGGCCTTCGAGGCCCTGGCGGGCACCAGTAAATATGTTACCATCCCCCAGGGATTCCGCCGCAGGACCCTGCGGGTCAACGTGCCGCCCGGCATCAAGGAAGGCAATACCCTGCGCCTGCAGGGCCAGGGTCGGACGTCACCCGCCGGCGACAAAGGGGATCTCTACCTGCAGGTTCAGTTCGTGTCCTGGTGATAAGAGCGTTCGGGGGACCGTTGCCCTTACGAAAGTTGAAATGATGGGTCGTCGCCGTGCGCTGTTGAAAGGCGATCATCGCTGCAACATGCCCTGCCTTGATGATCACACCAGGATTTCGCAGAAAACACTGGCGTCAGCCACGACATCCACCGTGGCTTGCCGCCCGAGCCCCCGGGACAACGATCGGAATTGGTCGGGCGTTACGGTCGTGGCCCGGAACCCGTCCTTGCAGACGATCACCCCCCGGCCCGTGGCGGTCTCGTCGATCTCGCCCAAAAGCCCCTCACACGCCTGAAGACGGAACCATTCCAGACGGTGGTCCCAGAAGGCCTCCGCATAGCTCGAAAAAAGCACCCGCCCGCCGGGCCGTGTGACGTCGACCGCCGCGGCCAGCAGGGCTCGCTGATCCACCCGGAAGGCTGAAATTCCATTCTGTATGCAGCAGACCAGGTCGAAAGTGGCGGGCGGAAAAGCGAGGCGTACGGCATCCATCAGGGCCAGCATGACATCTGGAAAACCCGCCAGATAGTCCCGGGCCAGGTCCAGACTGGCGTAAGAGATGTCGATCCCCACCAGGACGCCCGCCGAGGGCGTCAAGGCCTTCAGCACGCGCCCGTAGCCGCAGCCCAGTTCCAGCACACGACCTCCCACTGGCAAAAGTGCCTGCACATGATCAATCTCCGCCGCCAGATAGCGCCTGACCGGTTCAGAGGCCAGATCGTAGACCTTCTGCAGGCGATCCGCGGCCAGTTTTTCGGCGTAATAGGATTTTTTCCCGGGTTGGTCGGCGTCACTGGTCATTATACGATTCCATTGCCAATCTTTTCGATTTTGGCGGGCTGCCGGGCGATGAAATGAGGGACAAATTTCGAGATTCGTGGACGGTAGGGATGGGATAAAAGGCGTTTTTCAGGTGGTTTTTATTTTTCCACGATAAGATTGCTCAGTTCATCCCGGTCATCTTCACGGATCGGGAAATGGGCGCCCAGCAGGCTGCCGACGTCGGCCACGGCCATACAGATCGCATCCCCCGCACGCTTTTGTCTGATACCCTCAACAATGGACGCAACGATCACGTCCCACTGATCCTGGGCCACTTTGCGATTGATGCCCCGGTCAGCCAGCACCCACACGCGATGTTCGAACAGGGAAATAAAAATGAGCACGCCGGTTTCTTCCCGGGTGCGATGGATCCCTTTTTTGAAGAAACTGGTAACGGCCGCTTCCTGGACTTCTTCATCGATTTCGCGATTGGAAATAAATAACCGTTTAAGATTTAAAAAATGGCGGACAATTGTCAGACCGGCCACAAAGAGCGCGCTAAACAGCCCCAGAAAAACCCACAGGTTCCAGGTGCCGATCCAAAACCAGCCACCGGCCAGCGGGGTCAGCAGGAGCGCTGTCGGGAGCGCCAAGGTGGCGCCGCCGATAACATCGGCCATGGGATAATGATAACTGGACGAGACCACCATGGGAACAATTTCGCCGGTAGTTTTTTTCTCGGCGGCTTCAACTGCCGCCGTAATGGCGGCCCGATCCGCATCACTCAAAAGCCGTCTGGTCAGATCTCTCATGGACACGTCCTCTTTCCTGGCGCCGGTTCAGCCGTTACCAACCGCCGGAAGCCCCGCCACCGCCGAAGCCACCACCGCCGCCGCTGAAGCCGCCAAACCCGCCTCCCAAACCGCCGCCCCCACCCATCCAGAAGCCGCCGCGGCCCGCCCGATGCCCCGAATGCCCGAACACCAGGGGGGCCCCCATAAAACCGGCCAGCAGGCCGATAACGATGCCGATTGGAATCAATACGGCCAACAGCATCATACTGAAGCCGAAAATGGCCGTTCCGATAATGGGCACGATCACCGCCCCGGCCACAGCCCCCAGGGAACGGCGCAGCCGGCCGAGCACGTTCAGGATAAACAACGCCAGGATCAGGCCGAACAACCCATTGCCGGATCGAGGCTCCTGACCGCGATTGCCGGATGGTGCCTCATTGGCTGAGAACTCACCCTTGACGACCCCGACCATGGCCTGCACCCCGTCGAGGACACCCTGGTCGATCTGGCCGTCTTTGAAGCGCGGCACGATCACGTTCGCGATAATCCGTCCGGCCATGAGGTCGGTCAGGCGGCCTTCCAGACCATAGCCCACCTCGATGCGCAACTTCCGCTCGGCCTTGGCAATCAAAAGGATGGCGCCATTGTCCAGGTTTTTTTGCCCGATCCGCCACTGCTCCGCCACGCGAATGGAAAAATCTTCCAGGCTGTCGCCCTCCAGCGACGGAATTGTCAGGACGACGATCTGGGTGCTGTCGGATGTCTCCAGATCCTGCAACACGCGATCGAGATGCTGCACAGCGGCTGGGGAAAACATCTGGGCATAGTCATTGACGCGCCCTTTGAGAGACGGCACTGTTAAGGCATAGGTCCCCAGGGGCACGAGCAGCATGACAAGGAGCAGCAATCCGGCGACACGGGGGCTGCGTGATAGCGACAAACGCATGAGGCGCTAATCCGAAAATGTGACGGTCGGCACCTGCTGGGCCGCTGCGTCGGCTTTGAAGTATTCCTTGCGCTCCAGGTGCAGTAGCAGAGAGTTCGTCAAACTGTTGGGAAATTTGCGAATGGCAAAGTTGAACGCCTCCACAGCCTGGTTGTAGCGTTGGCGGGCCACATTGATGCGGTTTTCGGTGCCTTCCAGCTGATTCTGGAGGTCCAGGAAATTCTGATTGGCCTTGAGATCGGGATAGCGTTCCACCACGACCATGAGACGCGACAAGGCGGATGAAAGCGCTCCCTGGGCCGCCTGCAACTGCTGCATGGCCTGGGGATTGCCAAGATCCTCGGCAGACAACTGCACCGACGTGGCTTTGGATCTGGCTTCGACGACCGCCTCCAGGGTTTCCTTTTCATGGGCCGCATACCCCTTGACCACCTCGACCAGATTGGGGATCAAATCGCCGCGACGCTGCAGGTTGGATTCAACGTCGCCCCAGCTTTTAAAAACGGCTTCTTCCAATTGCTGCATGGTATTGTAGCCGCAACCGGAAAAAAAACATGCGGTGACTGCCAGAAGCACGGTTATGGATAGCTTGCGATAGGTCCGTCCCATGGTGCCTGCCTCCCGTCAACAGATTAATGTTATGAGTTTGTGTTGATGCCCCAATGGTTTAATTACGGTCTCAGGGTTTAAATACCTTGGTTCCCTGGGACGTATCCTGAACGATATAGCCGCGCTCCTGGATGGCATCGCGCAATTCATCCGAAAGCGCCCAGTTCTTGGCAGCCCGTGCTTTCAATCGGTCGTCTGCCATTTTGCGGATATCCTCCGGCAACGATTCTTCCTGATCGACCTGCGCCAGACCGAACCCCATTACCCGGTCGAAATCATAGAGGGTTGCCAGTTTATCCGCTGCTGCCAACTCCGATTTCAGGAGTTCCTGGACCACGGCCATTGCCCGTGGCATGTTCAAATCGTCGTTGATCTCGCGGCGAAACTTTTCACGGAATCTATCATTGATCGCTCCCGTTTCACGTTCGGCAGGCGCAACATCTTCTTTGAGTGTCCGCACTTGATTTCGCAGATGCTGCAAACCGTTCTGGGCGGCTGTCATTGCGTCTTCACTGTATTCCATGGGCTTGCGATAATGCGTCAGAAACGTTGCGTAGCGATAGGCCAGCGGGTCGATATCTTTCTTGAGAAAAGCGTTTTCCAGGGTAAGGAAGTTGCCATCACTTTTAGCCATTTTTTTCCCGCCTGAAATAATCAGGAAAGCGCCATGCATCCAAACGTTAAAAAACGGTTTGCCCGTGGCCGCTTCGGATTGGGCCATTTCATTGGTATGATGCACATCGATGTGGTCTGTCCCGCCACAATGGATATCCAGTTGGTCGCCTAGGTATTTCATACTCATGGCGGAGCATTCGATGTGCCACCCGGGGAACCCGACCCCCCAGGGAGAATCCCACTCCATCTGGCGCTGGACCCCGGCCGGCGAAAATTTCCATAAAGCGAAATCCGTCGCATTGCGCTTTTCCGGATTTTTTTCGACGCGCGCCCCTTCCTGCAACGCATCGAGATTCTGATGGGAAAGCTGCGTGTATTTAGGAAAACGGGCCGTATCGAAATAAATGCCGTCACCGGTGCGATACGTGAATCCTTTTTCTTCCAGGATCTGGATGAGGGCAATCTGCTCCGGAATGGTATCCGTCGCTTTGCACCAAATGGAAGGGGCCAGAATATTGAGCCTTTCAAGATCCTTCTGGAAGGCCTGGGTATAGGCCGCGGCAATGTCCCACGCTGATTTTCCTTCGCGGCGGGCCCCTTTTTCCAGTTTATCTTCGCCCATGTCGCGGTCACCGGTAAGATGACCGACGTCCGTGATGTTCATCACGTGTTTAACCGCATAGCCGCTATAGGTCAGCGTGCGTTTCAGGATATCTTCAAAAAGATAGGTTCGAAGATTCCCGATATGGGCATAATTGTATACCGTGGGACCACAGGTATATAAACCGACTTCATTGGGGCGAATCGATTGGAACGTTTCCTTCGCACGCGACAAGGTATTATAGAGACGGACGGTCATTTTTCGCTACCCTTCCAAGCACAAAAGCCCTGCCGTCACAACGGCAGGGCTTAACGGCAAATCGTCAAACGAAATAACGCTATTTGTCTTCTTTTTTCTCGGCGGCTTCAGGTTCTTCCACCGTGGCAACGGGCGCGTCTTCCGGGGAAGCCTCGGATGGGGCCTGAGTTTCGGCCGTATCCTCCACCGCCTCATCGACAGCCGCGGCCTCAACCGAGACGTCGGCATCTGGTGCTTTGGTCTCGGCGGTCTCCGTCACAGCGGCTGATTGTGTTTCAGCAACAGGAGCGGCTTTCTTTTTACGGCGCGGTTTTTTCTTTTTTTTAGGTTCCGGTGTCACGAGTTCCACCAGTGAAACCGAAGCAGCATCCCCAGGCCGGAACCCAATTTTAACCACCCGCGTGTAACCGCCGTTGACATCGGCAAAACGTTTGGGGGCGTCCTCAAACAGCTTATGGACTACCTCTTTTTCCCGAATGATGGACATGGCCTGTCGGCGGGCATGCAAATCCCCACGTTTGGCAAGCGTCACCAACTGATCGGCCCAGCGGCGAATTTCCTTGGCTTTGGCATCCGTCGTGCGAATCCGGTCATACTTGAATAAGGAGGTGACCATGTTGCGAAACATGGCCTTCCTGTGGCTTACCGTTCGATTTAGTTTTATTCCAGCTCTTCGATGTCTCATAGAATCGATTACTCCCCTTCTGCGACCTCTTCTTCAGGCGGTGCAAAACCTTCCAGTTTCATTCCTAATGAGAGGCCCATCTCCGACAAGACCTCTTTGATTTCGTTCAGTGACTTGCGGCCAAAATTTTTCGTTTTCAACATTTCAGCCTCGGTCTTGCTGACAAGTTGAAAAATTTTGTGAATATCAGCATTTTTAAGGCAATTGGCACTGCGCACGGAAAGCTCGAGTTCCTCGACACTGCGATACAGATTTTCATTAAAGTCGGAATCGTCGCCATCACTCACATGCTTCTCATGCGAGGGTTCGACCGCTTCATCAAAGGTAATAAAGATGGTCATCTGCTCCTTGATGATTTTAGCGGCATATGCAACGGCGTCTTCAGGTTTGATGCTGCCATCCGTCCAGATATCCATGGCCAATTTATCATAATCCGTGCGCTGGCCGACACGCGCATTCGTCACGACATAGTTGACCCGTTTAATTGGTGAAAACACAGCATCAATTGGAATAGTCCCTACCGGGGCTTCCTCGTCCTTGTTTTGTTCTGAAAGCGCATAACCTTTCCCGACCTTAACCGTCATTTCCATATTCAGCTGGCCTTCGGACGACAATGTCGCAATATGCTGGTCGGGATTCAACACCTCGCAACCACCATCATCGCTGACAATATCGGCTGCCGTCACAGGCCCTTCGGTATCCTTGGAAATGTGGATCATCCGGGGCGACGCATTTTTGGTCTTGAACCGAACGGATTTCAGGTTGAGAATAATCTCAGATACATCTTCAAAAACACCAGGAATGACGCTGAATTCATGCATCACCGAGTCGAACTTGACCGATGTAATCGCCGCACCATACAGCGAAGACAGAATGATACGACGCAGTGAATTCCCAATCGTAATCCCGAAGCCACGCTCAAGCGGCTCGCAGACGAATTTCCCGTATGTTCCGTCGCTGGTTACCTGGACTTTCTCCGGCGTTATCATTTGCTGCCAGTTCATGTACATTAGGTCTTTTGACGACATGTTGATTTCTCCAGATAGTTGGAAGGATAGCTGACGTTATTCCCCATGGACCATTGCGTCCGAAAAGAGCGGCTGACCACAACGTCCTTGGTGCATCATCAGGGGAAGTTCGCTATTTGGTGTAAAGCTCGACGATGAGTTGCTCCTGTATCGGCATCGTCAGATCTTCGCGAACCGGCAGCCCTTTAACGACACCCTTGAAGGCATCCTTTTCCAAATCGATCCACTGGGGAACCCCTCGACGAACGACAGCATCAAGCGCATCACCAATGGACTGAATTTTACGGCTTTTTTCGCGGACCTCGACAACATCACCCGGTTTAATGAGGTAGGAAGGAATGTTGACCTTCTTACCGTTCACGGTGAAGTGATTATGGCGCACAAAATGACGCCCCTGGATACGGGAATTGACAAACCCCATCCGGTAAACTGAATTGTCCAGACGCCGCTCCAGCAACACCAGCAAGTTCGTGCCCGTGATCCCTTTTTGGCGGTGGGCCCGCTGGAAAAATAGCCGAAACTGCTTTTCCGTCAGGCCATACATGCGTTTGACTTTCTGTTTCTCACGCAGCTGAATACCATAGTCTGAAATTTTTCGGCCGCGGCGTTCCCCATGCTGCCCCGGGGGATAGCCGCGGCGGTCAAACGCACACTTATCAGAAAAGCATCGATCTCCCTTAAGGAAGAGCTTCATGTTCTCTCGCCGGCACAGCCGACAAACGGAACCGGTGTATCGTGCCAAGATATCCTCCTTTACGTCCGCAAGGACGGTAACTTTACGTTGCTTCGAGCGCTAAACTCGGCGTCTTTTCGGTGGGCGACATCCGTTGTGCGGAATCGGTGTAACATCCTTGATCATCGTCACGTTAAAGCCGGCGGCTTGCAGTGCCCGCAGCGCCGACTCGCGCCCGGGTCCGGGGCCTTTAACGTACACTTCCACCGTTTTCATACCGTGATCCTGGGCTTTTTTGGCCGCATCCTGGGCGGCGAGCTGTGCCGCAAAGGGGGTGCTTTTGCGGGATCCTTTGAATCCCTGCAAACCGGCACTGGACCATGAAACCGCATTTCCCATAGCGTCGGTAATCGTAATAATGGTATTGTTGAAAGTGGACTGAATATGGACGACGCCGGTCGATATATTCTTTTTTACGACTTTCTTGGTACGGGTTTTTCTAGGCATTTATTTTAATCCCTGTAAACTGATAGATTACTTCTTTTTGGCTCCACCCTTCTTCTTAACCGCAGCACGTTTCGGCCCTTTACGCGTTCTGGCGTTCGTGCTGGTGCGCTGCCCATGGGCAGGCAGGCCTTTGCGATGGCGAAGCCCGCGATAGCTTCCAAGGTCCATCAACCGCTTTATATTCATGGCGACCTCGGACCGAAGTTCACCTTCGACCCGATAGTTTTCGTCAATAATTTTACGAATATTATTGACCTCGGATTCGGTAAGCGTATCTGTCTTCGTATTCGGGTCAATATCAAGCTTTGCAAGGATTTCCTGCGAGGCTGTGCGTCCAATGCCGTAAATATACGTCAGGCCGATTTCCACCCGCTTATTTTTAGGTAAATCTACGCCCGCAATTCGTGCCAAAGCTACTCCTCCTCTATCCCTGACGTTGTTTATGCCGTTTGTTTTCGCAAATCACCCGGACCACACCTTTACGCCGAATGATTTTGCATTTACTGCAAATTTTTTTAACGGATGCCCTGACTTTCATTGTTCCTGCTCCTTATCCGTAACCGGGCCTTTCGACAGGGTAGCCGCCATAGAGCGCTCCCGTTCATCCGGCTTATTTGGAACGATACGTAATCCGGCCTCTGCTCAAATCGTAGGGTGACAACTCTACGGTCACCGTGTCACCCGGCAGTATCTTGATAAAATGCATGCGCATTTTTCCTGATATGTGGGCCAACACCTTGTGCCCATTCTCGAGTTCAACTTTGAACATTGCATTCGGCAGGGTTTCCAGAACCGTGCCCTCGACTTTAATCGCTTCCTCTTTTGCCATACTTGCCCCCGCTATCCGTTGCCGCCTAGAATCGTGCTGTTAGACATCCGTGCCTGACGTTGTCCCCTCGCTGATGGCTATCGATGATGATCAGCGGCTCCGGACACTCGGTCCGGCCTTTTTCAAAAAGCCCTCGTAATGACGGGTCAACATATGCGATTCAATCTGAGCAATCGTGTCAATCGAAACCCCAACCACGATCAACAATGCGGTTCCACCGAAATAAAATGGAACATCGAACTGGGTTATCATGATCGACGGCAACACGCACACCGTCGAAACATATATCGCCCCACCCAGCGTAATACGGGTCAGCACTTTATCGATGTAATCGGCCGTACGTTTACCGGGCCTAATCCCTGGGATAAAACCACCTTGCTTTTTCATGTTGTCGGCAACATCGACCACATTGAAGGTTACCGCCGTATAAAAATAGCAGAAGAAGAAGATAAACCCGATAAAGAGCAATTCATACCAGACATTCCCCGGCTGCAGTGCCTCTGCAATCGTCTGCATGATCGGCACATCGATAAAACTGGCCACGGTCGCCGGGAACATGATGATGGAGGATGCAAAGATCGGCGGAATAACCCCGGACTGATTGATCTTCAGCGGTAGATGCGTACTCTGTCCACCGTATAGACGTCGGCCGACAACCCGTTTGGCATACTGCACCGGAATACGCCGCTGACCTTGTTCGACAAAGATGATAAAGGCGACCACCAATGCCATGAAAACCAGCAGAATCAGAACCAGGAAAATGTTCATGGTGCCGGAGCGCAGCAATTCAAGGGTAGCGCCCACAGCCGCTGGTGCCCGGGCCACAATGCCGGCAAAGATGATCAACGAGATACCATTGCCGATGCCGCGTTCGGTGATCTGTTCCCCCAGCCACATAATAAACGCGGTTCCGGCGGTCAGCGTGATGACGGTCAGCGGAATGAACATGGCGGCGGGAATGGCGTTGGCATTGCCCTGGACCAGACCATAGCTGATGCCAAAGCCCTGGATGATACTCAGAAAAACGGTTCCATAGCGGGTGTACTGGGTGATTTTCTTCCGCCCTTGCTCCCCCTCCTTGGACAGCCGCTCAAGATGCGGAACGACAACGGTCAGTAACTGGAGAATAATTGAGGAACTGATATAGGGCATAATGCCGAGCGCAAATATCGAAAACCGCTCCAAGGCACCGCCCGAAAATAAGTCCACAATTCCGAGGACGCCCTTGAACCGGTTGAAAATCTCCGCCAAAGCGGCGCTGTCGATTCCGGGGACCGGAACATTGACACCAATGCGGTAAACGACCAAAAGTGCCAACGTGTAAAAGATGCGCTTCTTTAATTCGGGAATTTTGAATATATTCTGGAACCCGCTGCCAACCATTTACACAACCTCGACTGTTCCGCCGGCGGATGAAATTTTTTTCCGGGCGCTTTCGCTTACCGCATTGACCTTGATTTGTAGCGGATAATCGATTTCGCCCTGCCCCAGCAATTTAATTCCGTCGTAAGTTCCCTTAATCAGGCCGCATTTAACCAGTTCCACCTCATCAACCGTGCTGCCGCTCTCAAACCGGGCCAGGTCGCGGATATTGACGATGGCAAAATTTTTCTTGAATATATTGGTAAAACCGCGTTTGGGCAGCCGTCGATGAATCGGCATCTGGCCACCTTCATAACCAGGTCTTACGCCACCGCCGGAACGGGCGCCTTGTCCTTTGCTGCCACGACCGGCCGTTTTTCCCCAACCGGAGCCAACGCCTCGTCCCACTCTCTGGCGCGACTTTTTCGACCCGTCTGCCGGTGAAAGTTCGTTGAGCTTCATGAGTTGCTCCCCTCTGTCCGAACCAGGTGGGATACTTTATGGACCATGCCCCGAATTTCGGGCGTATCTGTCAGTTCGACCGTTTTGTTCATTTTAGTGAGTCCCATGCCGCGCAGCACTTTCCGATGCTTTTCGGGTCTGCCGACCATGCTTTTCACGAGTGTAATTTTGAGTTTTTCTGTCATGGCTTGTTTCCTTACTACAGTTCGTCCACACTCTTGCCACGGCGCGCGGCAACCTCTTTGCGGCTCTCGAGCATCTCGAGGCCGGCAAGCGTCGCTTTGACGACATTGTGCGGGTTGTGCGATCCCATACACTTGGTCAGAATATTTTGAATACCAACCGCCTCCAACACGGCCCGCACGGCACCTCCGGCAATCACACCCGTACCTTGGGAAGCGGGCTTTAATAGCACTCGGCCAGCGCCAAACCGGCCGATAACCTCGTAAGGGATGGTACCCTCTACGAGCGGAACGTTGATCATGTTCTTTTTGGCTTTTTCAACGCCCTTGCGAATCGCCTCAGGAACCTCACCGGCTTTGCCGAGACCAAACCCAACGGCCCCCTGGCCGTCTCCCACCACGACAATGGCGCTGAAGCTAAAGCGCCGGCCACCTTTGACAACCTTGGCGACACGATTGATATGTACGACTTTGTCTATAAATTGATTATCAGCTGGATCTTGTTTGAACAAGGGACTGCCTCCTTCACAGCGGTTTAAAGGCTAGAACTCAAGCCCGGATTCTCGAGCACCCTCCGAAACAGCTTTCACGCGCCCGTGATATAGAAACCCGTTACGGTCGAATACGACCTGCTTGATTCCTTTTTCCTGGGCCCGTTCACCGACCTGTTTCCCAATGAAGGTGGCAAGTGCAACCTTGCTTTCAAAGGCCTCGCGCTGTCGGATTCCGGCTTCGGTACTGGAAGCGGAAACCAACGTAAGGCCACGGCTGTCATCAATGATTTGCGCATAAATATGCCGAGCACTGCGAAAAACGCAGAGTCGCGGCCGCCCCGAAGTACCCTGAATGTGTTTACGGATACGCCGCTGACGTTTAATTCGTGCTATTCGTTTTTTTTCTGTCGCACCCATGTGTTCTATCCTTATCGATTTAAGCGGATATTTCGCAACCGTTGCGATTATCAATGCTGCCGCATTAACTTCCGCCTACTTTGTTCCGGTCTTGCCTGCCTTCCGGATGATACGCTCCTCGGCATACTTGATTCCCTTGCCTTTGTACGGCTCGGGTGGCCTCAGCTTTCTGATGGAGGCGGCCGTCTGACCAAGGATTTCCTTGTCTATACAGGAAAGCTTGATGATGGTGTTCTTGTCGACGCTGGCCGAAACATCCTTGGGAAGTTCAAAATTAACGGGATTCGAAAATCCCAGATTGAGTACGAGCGTATTGCCGTTTACTTCAGCGCGATACCCAATCCCGTTTATTTCAAGCACCCGTTCAAAGCCTTTGTCGACACCTGTCACCATATTGTCAACGAGGCTGCGTGTAAGCCCTTGCAACGCCAAGTGCTTTTTAGTGTCCGTTTTCGTCGAGACCTCAATGAGATTGTCTGCAATCTTAAGGTCCACTGCATCATGGATCGTCCGCGAGAGGGTTCCCTTGCTTCCTTTGACAGTGACAAACCGGTCTTTAAGGGTCACCGTGACCTTCTCGGGGATCGGAATCGGTTTTTTACCAACTCGAGACATCGTCGCTCCTCTTGTTACCAAATATTGCAGAGGATTTCGCCTCCGACATTTTCCTGTCGAGCCCTCTTATCTGTCATAATACCCCTCGAGGTCGACAGAATTGAGATCCCCATACCATTGTAAACCGGCTTTAAATCCTTGCTCTTGGTATAAACACGGCGGCTGGGTTTGCTCACGCGCTCGATCTTGTAGATCGTTGCTTTCTGGCCTTGTCCGTACTTGAGATAAATCCTCAGGATGCCCTGGTTGCCGTCCTGAATGAATTTATAGTTTTTAATATACCCTTCATCCTTCAAGACCCGGGCCAGCTCCGTTTTCAGCTTTGACGCAGGAATGTCAGCACTGTTGAATTTGGCCTTAACGGCATTTCTAATTCGGGTTAACATATCCGCAATGGGATCGCTTATCGCCATTTTTGTTCTCCGTTTATCTCTGCCTGTAATCCTAATAGATCCGCTGAATCTAACAATCCGCTATGCTACCAGCTGGATTTTGTGACCCCCGGGAGTTTGCCCTGGGAAGCCATATCACGAAAACAGATTCGACAAATCCCAAACTTTCTCATAAAAGCTCTTGGTCGACCGCACACGGGGCAGCGATTGTATGCACGCACACCAAATTTAGGTTTTCGCATGGCCTTCATTCTGAGCGATGTCTTAGCCAACTTTTCCTCCTTATGGACCGTATCATGATCGTCAATCGCTTAACCACTGACTAGTTGCGGAATGGCATTCCCATCAGCTTCAGAAGGAGTTTGCCTTCTTCGTCCGTCTTCGCGGATGTGACAATCGTAATATTCAATCCCTTGATCTTATCAATTTTATCATAATCGATCTCCGGGAAAATAAGCTGCTCTTTAATGCCAAGAGAATAGTTCCCACGGCCATCAAATGCTTTCCCGGATATACCGCGAAAATCGCGTACGCGTGGCAGGGCGATGTTGACCAATTTTGAAAAGAAATCGTACATCTTTTCCCGCCGAACCGTCACCATGCAGCCAATCGGCATGCCTTCGCGGAGCTTAAAGGCTGCGATAGACCGCTTCGCCCGGGTGATGACGGGTTTTTGTCCGGATATCACTTTCAGCTCTTCGACCGCAGAATCCAGCAACTTGATATTTTGAATGGCCTCGCCCAGCCCCATATTCAAAACGATCTTTTCAAGGGCCGGTACCTGCATCACGTTTTTGTATCCGAACGTTTCCGTCAGCTTGGGAGCGACTTCTTCTTGATAAAACTGTTTTAGTTGTGACATCTCAATCCTCCGGCAACTCATCCCTAATTGTCGATGAGTTCCTCACATTTATTGCAGAAGCGCACCATTTTCCCATCCTCAAGGCGCTTCATGGAAATGCGCACCGGCTTCATGCATTTGTTGCAAAGCAACATGACATTGGACCAATGAATCGGCGCTTCACTTTCGATGATCCCACCTTGCCGATTGACAGCGGAGGGTCGCTGATGCCGCTTAACGATGTTGATGTTCTCAACAAGAACGCGCGCTTTCTTCCGGTTAACCTTAAGAACCTTGCCGATTTTACCGTTATCTTTTCCGGCAACGACTTTAACCTTGTCGTCCTTCTTCAAATGACATTTAGTCTTGACCATGGGTATCGCTCTCCACAGGGACAGAATCTTTTTATAAAACTTCAGGCGCCAAGGAAACGATTTTCATGAACCCTTTCGAGCGCAGCTCACGGGCTACCGGCCCGAAAATGCGCGTTCCGACAGGTTCACGATTCGCGCTCACCAATACCGCTGAATTATCGTCAAAGCGAATATAGGATCCGTCAATTCGGCGAATTTCTTTTTTCGTGCGCACGACAACGGCCTTGAGCACATCGCCTTTTTTGACTTTGGCATTCGGGATCGCCTCCTTAACGGAAACGACGATGATATCGCCGATGCTGGCATATCGTCTTCGAGACCCACCGAGGACCTTGATGCAATATAGTTTTTTCGCCCCAGAATTGTCTGCCACTGTTAGATTTGTTTCTACCTGAATCATTATCGATTATCCTTATAAAATCAAACCGCCTTCTCAATGATTTTGCTAACCCGCCATTTTTTAGTTTTACTGAGAGGGCGAGATTCGGTAATCATCACCTTGTCGCCGATCTGGCAACTGTTGGATTCGTCGTGGGCCGAAAACTTGGCTCTTCTACGAATAAATTTGTGATAGAGACGGTGTTTCACCAAGCGCTCAACCATCACGACCACGGTTTTGTCCATTTTATCACTGACAACCGTCCCAACCACTTCTTTTTTTATACTTCGATTTTTCATCATCGCTATTATGATTCACTTGTAGGGTTTGAGTTTACTTCCATTTCACGAATGATGGTCTGGATGCGCGCAATATCACGCTTGGCCTGCTTCATCTTTTGAGGGTTTTCCAACTGCCCAGTTTCATGCTGAAAGCGCAAGTTGAAAAAAGCTTCCTGCATTTCTACAAGTTTTTGCCCCCGTTCTTCCGGACTCATTTCCCTTATACTGTTTGCCTTCATGACAAGTCACCCCTCTCAACAAAACGCGTTTTTACGCTGAGCTTGTGAGAAGCGAGGCGCAGGGCTTCTTTGGCCATCTCACGGGTAACGCCCTGCATTTCATAGAGCATACGCCCAGGCTTGATAACGGCCACCCACCCTTCAGGCGAGCCCTTGCCTTTACCCATCCGAACTTCAGCCGGTTTTTTGGTAAAAGGTTTGTCCGGAAAAATCCGAATCCACATTTTACCGCCCCTTTTGACATGCCGTGTCATGGCAATACGGGCCGCTTCGATTTGTTTGGAGCTGATCTTACCGCATTCCACGGCTTGTAGACCATATTCCCCAAACGCCAGGTCAGACCCGCGACGAGCGACTCCCCGCATTCTACCTGTCTGCTGCTTTCGGAATTTAACCTTTTTAGGACTCAGCATGTCCGCCTCTCCTATTGCTTAGTGGCTGCTCTGGGCAGCCGCGTCTTTCTTTAGAATCTCACCCTTGAAGATAAAAACCTTGATGCCAATGATACCATAGGTGGTATTCGCCTCGGCAAAGCCGTAATCGATATCGGCGCGAAGCGTATGCAACGGCACCCGTCCCTCACGATACCATTCCGAGCGCGCCATTTCTGCCCCGCCTAATCGACCACCCGCGGCAATCTTGATCCCCTGGGCACCAAACCGCATGGCCGAAGTCACCGCCCGTTTCATGGCCCGTCGAAAGGCGACGCGTCTTTCGATCTGCATGGCGACATTCTCGGCCACCAACTGGGCGTCAGTCTCAGGTTTGCGAACTTCCTGGATATCAATCATAATTTCATGAGAGGTCAGTTTTTCAACCGCATTTTTAAGCTGGGAAATTTCAGACCCTTTTTTACCGATGACGATGCCCGGCCGCGACGTATAAATGCGTAACCGAATTCTCTTGGAGGACCGCTCGATCTCAATTCTGGAAACGCCTGCATGGTAGAGCTTCTTTTTGACAAATCGACGAATCTTGTGGTCTTCCAATATATAATCAGCGTACTGCTTACCAGCGTACCAGCGCGATTCCCAAGTTTTAACGATGCCCAATCTTAATCCGATGGGATTGACTTTCTGACCCAAGGCCGTACCTCCTCTTTTTAGGCCGATTGGTCGGCCAAGATCACTGTAATATGACTGGTTCTTTTAAGAATTCGCGTGCCACGGCCGCGGGCGCGGGCTCGGAACCGCTTCAACGTCGGACCACCATCGACGATTACATTACGAATGACCAGCGTATCGACATCGATCTCCGGATTCTGATCTGCGTTGGCCACCGCTGAACGAACCAGCTTTTCAAGCATTCCAGCGGCCTTTTGCGGCATGAATTTGAGTACTTCGACACCATTCTCTACCGGCTTGCCTTTTACCGCCCCGGCGAGTTTGCGAACCTTGCTGGGCGAGATACGCATATATTTACCAACCGCTCTAACCTCCATTGCAGCCATCCCTTTTCTGAAATTACTTCTTAAGTTTTGATTTTTTATCGCCGGCGTGGCCATAAAAAGTACGGGTAGGAGAAAACTCACCCAATTTGTGCCCGACCATATTTTCCGAAACGAAAACGGGTATGAATTTACGCCCATTGTGCACGGCTAAAGTGAGTCCAACCATTTCGGGAATAATCGTGGACCGGCGGGACCAAGTTTTAATAACCCGCGCATTGCGGGTTTCCTGTGCCATTAGCACTTTCTTCATCAAACTATCTTCAATGAATGGACCTTTTTTTAGCGAACGTGGCATAATTTCTCCTGATACTTCAGTTGCGATGAGCGGTAACTCTTCGCGCCTCCCCCAGCGGGTCTGTCTTTCAGATTATTTTTTCGATCGCCGCTTCACGATATAGCGATCCGTTCGTTTGTTTTTGCGCGTCTTATACCCCTTGGTTGGCATGCCCCAGGGACTGCAAGGATGACGTCCACCGGAGGACCGCCCTTCACCACCACCCATAGGATGGTCAATCGGGTTCATCGCAACCCCTCTTACACTGGGACGCCGTCCCTTCCAGCGTGTACGGCCGGCTTTTCCAAGCGCCGTGTTTTCGTGGGTCACATTGCCAAGCTGCCCGATGGTTGCCTTGCAATTCATCAACACCATGCGAACTTCGCCGGAAGGAAGCTTGACAAGGGCATACGGTTCTTCCTTGGCCATCAGTTGCGCATACGTTCCGGCACTGCGAACAATCTGCCCGCCTTTGCCAATACGTAATTCAATGTTGTGAATCTGAGTTCCCAGCGGAATATTGCGCAACGGAAGCGTATTGCCGGGTTTAATGTCGGCATTCTCGCTGGAAATAACCTCGTCATTGACCTGGAGTTTTCGTGGGGCGAGAATATAGCGTTTCTCGCCATCCGCATAGTTCAGCAAGGCAATACGCGCCGAACGATTGGGATCGTATTCGATCTCCGCCACACGGGCAGGAATTCCGATCTTATCGCGTTTGAAATCGATGACGCGATAATGGCGTTTGTGCCCCCCCCCGCGGTGACGGGCCGTGATGCGGCCATTGACATTGCGGCCGCCGGTCTTTTTAATGACACGCAGCAGACTTTTTTCAGGATGGCTACGCGTAATTTCTTCAAACGTTGAATAGGCCTGGAATCTTCGGCCGGGGGATGTCGGTTTTACTTTTCTAACAGCCATTGTTGACTCCCTAGTTTAAACACCTTCAAAAAAGTCGATCCGTTCACCCGGCAGCAAGGTTACGACGGCCTTTTTCCAATCCCGCCGCTTACCAATGATGCGGCCCCGCTGCTTGAATTTGCCGCGCACATGAAGGGTGCGCACACCGGCGACATGAACGTTGAAAATTTCTTCTACGGCCTTGCGAATCTGCACCCGATTAGCACTCCGGTCGACCTCAAAGGTGACCTGATTGTCCTTTTCCTTCTGGATGCTTGTTTTCTCCGTAACGAGCGGCCTTTTAATCACGTTGTGGGCATTCATGAAAGTCTCCCTTCAATTTGCTCGATTGAAGGTTGGAGCAATACCAAGTGTCGGTATTTCAAAATATCATATACGTTCAAACCGTCGCATCGAAGCACTTTCACCCCGGGAATATTCCGGGACGACAACTCCACGTTGATATCCTTTTCAGGCGTAATGAACAAAACGTTGTCCAATTTGAGATCCGCCAATATGGATGAAAAAGCCTTGGTTTTAATGGCATCAAGTGAAATCCCATTCAATACCGTCAGACTTTCATTTTGCAATTTGCTGCTCAACGCCATCTTCAACGCCAGACGACGGACCTTTTTGGGCACTTTTATCGCCCATGATTTGGGGTGGGGTCCGAAGGCCACCCCGCCACCTCGCAACAAGGGCGACTTGGCATCACCTCGCCGCGCACGGCCAGTCCCTTTTTGGCGAAACAGCTTACGGGTACTGCCCTTTACATCACTGCGGTTTTTGACAGAAACCGTACCCGCACGGCGATTGGCTAGCTGCATCTTAACCACCGTATGCAAGACACTCGGCTTCACGTCTACGTTAAAGCAGCTATCCGACAGCTCGGTCTGAGCTATCTTTTCTCCAGTTTGATTGAGTACGTCTACGACAGCCATAGTTTTTTTCCGTTTATTCTTGTGCGGCTGAATGAAAAGCCGACCATACAGCGGTTGCGGCCGGACATCAGTGCATTAGTTAAAATTTGAGCTTATTGACCATGACAAGCGCATCGCGATGACCGGGTACCGCCCCCTTGATCAACACGAGATTTTGATCTGGTCGAATGTCCACAATTTCAAGATTACGGATGGTCTTGCGATGGTTTCCATAATGACCCGGCATTTTTTTACCCCGGATAATCTTGGCCGGCCAAGCACTGCAGCCGACAGAGCCCGGGATTCGATAACTTTTGCTACCGTGGGTTTTGCGGCCCAGGTGGAAGCCGTGTCGTTTGGTGACACCGGAAAACCCGCGCCCCTTGGTCGTACCGACCACATCGACTTTCTCACCAATCTCGAACAGATCCAAGGCAACAGTCTGGCCGATTTCGTAATCCGCGGCGCTGTCAACTGGCACTTCGCGTACAACAGCGTATTCTCCGCCGCTTTTCTTGTAATGCCCTTCCAACGGCTTGTTGATCCGGGAGGACTTCTTCGTTCCAAATCCAAGTTGGATAGCGTTGTAGCCATCCCTATTTTCCGATTTGACCTGCGTCACAACGCAGGGGCCGAGTTGAATGACCGTCACCGGAACATACTGGCCTTCCGGTGTAAACAGGCTGGTCATACCCAGTTTTTTTCCTATGAGTCCTTTGCACATGGTGATTACCGCTTTTCCGTGCTAGAGTTTAATTTCAACATCAACACCCGGTGAAAGATCAAGCTTCATCAAGGCATCGACCGTCTGTTGGGTGGGCTCCAATATATCCAGAAGCCGCTTGTGCGTGCGCATTTCAAACTGTTCGCGTGATTTTTTATCAATATGCGGCGACCGCAGCACACAATATTTATTGATACAGGTCGGCAGCGGGATCGGTCCCACAACCTTGGCGCCGGTTTTGTTGGCCGTATCCACGATGTCCGACGCGGACTGGTCAAGCAACATGTGATCGTAAGCCTTAAGCCTGATCCGTATCTTGGTGTTCATTATCATGATGGCATTCTTTCCTAATTATTCCACGATTTCACTGACAACCCCGGCGCCTACCGTTCGGCCACCCTCGCGAATCGCAAACCGCAACTCCTTCTCCATCGCGATCGGGGTGATCAATGCGGCATCGATCGCCACA
>JABZFP010000012.1 GCA_014237395.1 Desulfobacteraceae bacterium
ATCGACTTTTTATCTGCATCTGAAAGAATGCGAATTCCGATTCAATTATCGTGATGAAAATATCTACTTGTTATTACTAAAAATGTTCAGAAATAGGCCGCTGTTCTAGTCGAGCCCCATGACTTTTTACGAGTTTATCAAAATTGGATACGCAGATTGAAGTGGTATCGGTCGAGATATGATCTAAGCGTCGTTTCGGATCCCGTCAATAGGCGGGGGAGTGGTACCTGAAAGCCAAACAGCAGGTGATTGACACTCGCGGTCGCATCCTTGGGGCTTCAATAGCGTTTGCCGGTTGAGGCTGTCAATTGGAAAGGGCCGTATTACCCATCGAGGAATTTAAATACCAACGTCGGAAAATCGCGCATACGACTTCATGATAACAACGATTGTGGCAATTTAACAACCCGAGGGTTGTCATTCCGGACTCGATCCGGAATTCACTGAAATGACGGGACAGGGCAACTCTGGATGTCGGATCAAAGCTTGCCCCGGACTCTGATCCGGGTTACGCCAAGACGTGGTTGGTGCATTTTGTTGCCTGTGTATTAAAGAAAGGTGTCACAGAGGAAATTTCGATATTTCACGAATAAGATTTTTGAATTTGAATCGCGGGCATTAAAATTATCAAATTCCGCTTTTTCGGGGATAGATTGACATTACACTGCGTTATGGTAGCGTGAGTTCGATCCTCTTTTCCCTTCAAAAATTGACAAAGCGTCCTGTTCAAAGCTTTTTTCAGAAAGGCAGAATTCCACTGGATAATTAAGTCGGCTTCACAGGAAAATTATTATGAGAGATCATACATACGAAGAGATAAGGGCAGCGGCTCTTGATATTTTAGCCGGACGAGAACGGGCATCTTTTGCTCATAGCCAGTACGTAGAACTCGCTTTATGCACCGCAGAGGTTCTCTCTCGCCGCGACGGTCACACTATAAGCATCGGGGCTCCAGGTGGATATGAACTACGAGGGCAAGAATCCGAAAGATTTCGCGAATTGTTTTGGGACCTTTTCCGCCAAGGTATCATAACTTTGGGACTCAACGATTCAAACCCTAATTTCCCATTCTTTCGTTTATCCCAATTTGGCAGGCATCTTATAGACCGCAATGAGCCGTATTTCTTCCACGATGTGTCGAGTTACACGGAGGTAATAAAGGAAACCATCCCAAAAATTAATAAAGTTACTCTTATTTACCTGCAAGAAGCAATGCAAGCATTCCAGACCGGCTGCTTGCTCTCCGCTGCAGTTATGCTTGGGGTGGCTACGGAGCATACTTTTTTACTCATGCTCGATGCCATTTCAGCTAATTCGACCCACAGCAGGACTTATTCAAGTGTTTTCAAACAGAAAACCATTCTGCAAAAGATAAATAAGTACAGAAATCTCCTAACTCAAAATCTTGGCAATTACCCATCAGGGCTTAAAGAGGACATAGACACCCATTTTGCTGGTATTCTGTCGGTCATCCGAACATTCAGAAATGACGCAGGACATCCTACTGGTAAGATTGTAAGCAGAGAACAAATGTACGTACTTCTGCACCTGTTCATTCCATACTGCAGAAAGCTTTACGAGCTGACGGAGTATTACAACAAATAGAAGCGAACATAGGCCGACATTGGGGGCCTATAGGCGCGTGCTGAGGCCAGCCGCCAAACCTCCGTATCCAACGATATCAATTTCGCATTTAATCTGAATTCCAAAATGGAGCATTCCATGAAAGAAGTACAGACAAACGATGCCCCCCCACCCGCTGGTCACTATTCGCAAGCTATCGTACATGATGGTCTGGTCTATGTTTCTGGCCAGCTTCCGATCGATCCGAAGCGTGAAGAAAAACATGTCGGCAGTATCGAGGAGCAAACCGAACAGGTGTTGCGCAACCTGGACGCGATTTTAAAAAAGGCCAACAGCGACAGGGATCATGTTGTAAAGGTGACGGTCTACGTATCGGATATCGCGCTATGGGCTCGCGTGAATTCGGTGTATGCACGGTTTTTTGGCGATCACCGCCCTGCCCGGGCGGTCGTTCCGACGCGGGAATTGCACTTCGGTTTCCAGATCGAAATCGAAGCCATTGCCGCCGTCCTTGATCATTAATCCGGGAGGAGCCGCGATGGATCTTTCAACAGTGGAAACACCGTGCCTGGTATTGGATAGAGGGAAGTTGGAAAAGAATATCGCCTCCATCAACCAGAGAATGGCGACGCTCGGGGTCAATCTGCGACCCCACGGCAAAACCGCCAAAAATATCGATATCCTTAAAATGGCGTTGGACGGTCAGCAGGGCGGCATCACTGTATCGACGCTCAAGGAGGCCGACTATTATTTCAGTCACGGTATCACTGATATGGTCTACGCCGTGGGTATCGCTCCCGTAAAGCTCAATCGAATTGCCGGGCTGATTAAGAAGGGTGCCAGCATCACCATCCTCCTCGATTCGATCGCGCAGGCCAAATTTGTCGCTGCCAAAGGCCAAGAACACGGATTAACCATACCGGCTCTCATCGAGATCGATTGCGACGGGCATCGATCCGGCGTGACACTGGATGACCCGCTGCTGGTGGATATCGGGCATGTACTGCATCGTGAAAAAGGGATGGCCTTAAGGGGTGTCCTCACCCACGCCGGCGGCTCTTACCAATGCCAAACGGTCGAGGCGATTCGTGCCATTGCGGAAACAGAACGCCATACGGCCGTAGCGTGTTCGGAAGTATTGCGCCAAAATGGCCTGCCCTGTCCGATCGTGAGCGTCGGTTCCACGCCCACTGCCAGTTATGCCGAAGACCTTACCGGGATTACTGAAGTCCGCGCCGGGGTCTATATGTTTTATGATCTGGTGATGGCGGGGTTGGGTGTTTGTAAAGAAAGAGACATCGCCATCAGCGTGCTGGCATCGGTCATCGGTCACCAGAAACGCAAAAACTGGGTGATCACCGACGCGGGTTGGATGGCCCTTTCACGTGACAGGGGAACGGCCTCCCAGAAAGTCGATCAGGGATATGGCACGGTGTGCAATTTAAATGGAGATCCGCTGGATGATCTGATCGTATCCGCCACAAATCAGGAGCATGGCATCATATCCGATCGTTCGGGTGGGGCCTTGGCCTGGGATTCGTTTGAAATCGGCAGTATGGTGCGCGTCCTGCCCAATCATGCCTGTGCAACCGCCGCCATGTATGATCGTTACTATGTCACCGATGGTTCGACCGAAATTTCAGATGTCTGGCATCGTGTCAATGGTTGGTGATTCTGTTTGGCACCGCTGAAGAAAGGCCCTCCTGGAATGATGGCTGCCAAGCAAAAAGAGGCATGTGGACGATATCATACTGCCCACCCATCCGGATCTTCATTGGAACCACAAGATA
Organism: Desulfobacteraceae bacterium; assembly: GCA_014237395.1. Classification (GTDB taxonomy): domain Bacteria; phylum Desulfobacterota; class Desulfobacteria; order Desulfobacterales; family UBA5852; genus JABZFP01. Next base: position 3,375 of record JABZFP010000012.1, read on the forward strand.
TTGATTTGCCATATAATTGCCCTTTTTTACGCAAATTGGCACTTAATCTGACATTTTTCAGAACGCTATATTGTTGAGATATTACTAATGAGATCAGCTAATCACAACATTCATATCTAAATCGTTGCAACCATCATAAAATCTTGACTATTTAAGTCTCGGCTTGCTACACTAACAGTCATCTAAAAGCCTATCCATGAGCTGTTTTCGATCCTCCAATTATCCAGAGTTCTGATTTCAGTCTTTCCTTCCCCCTCACTTCTATTCTGCTTTCAATCTGGCCACTCTACAAATTAGCTGGCAGGTAAATCTGGCTTCCTAATTGACTCTGGGGCATAAACAGCGTCAATTCCTTTTTCATTAATCTATTCAAAAGGAGGTAGGTTATGGCTAATATTGAAGGCCTAATGAGAGACTGCGTGAAAGCTATGGCTGAGGGTAAGAATACCGAGGCCACTGACTTTTTCGCTGATGACGGTGTTTGGATTACACCTTTTGGAAAATTTGTGGGCAAGGAGCGAATAAAACATTTTCTTGATTGGCAAAATAGTCAGATGTCTTATACGGTAGAAATCGCGGGTAACGATATCATCGCATCAGATAAGAAAGCTTTTTATGAGCATTTTATCAAAGCGAACGTACAAGGAAAACCCGTTGCACTATCCGCTATGTGTGCTTGGGAATTCAACAAAGATGACAAGGTCAAAGAATGCAGGACTGTTTACGATCGGTTTTCAACATTAGAACAAGCCGCGTCCGGAATCGGCAAGTTCATGGTTGGATTGATTGCTAAACAGTTTACTGTCAGATAAATTGATTAATCGCATAAGGCCTTTCGAGCCTATCTAAACTAACCTTAAAAAAAATCGATAAATTTTAATTCTTATAGATAACGAAAGTTTATATTTATAAGCCCGTCGCAAGTTTCGGTTCTTGCTCTTTCTTCCCCTGGCGATGACCGAAGTTTTCTCTGATCTGACCGTCATTTACTGCCCACCGCACCTCCTTTTAAACTTCATCTGCCAACCATTTATCTGTCGAATCAACTTTCGAAAGGTATGGTGATAAAATGGATGAAAAGAATGACAAACGCAAAGTGGAACGATTACCATGCAACTCTCCTGCAAAAATCGCTTACTATGTGCCGGTAGAGTATGAATCATGTTATGGGCCAAGTTGTTTTCTCTCGACTATCGTGGACTATAATGAAGATGGCTTTGGCATCATATTAGAGAATGAACTGGCCGAGAATACAGTTGTAAACATCTTCCCTAATAGGGAATGTCGATCAGAAGAAAACACTCCCGTCGATAAAGCATATCAATCAAAGGTCAAATGGGTAAAAACGAACCAGGAAACTGGCTCCGGCTCATTTCGAATTGGCGTCCGGCATATTTTTTAAAAAAATCTTCATTTTGACCATGCCATTGAGTTGGCAGGGGCGCGGGTCGATCATTCCTTCTTTAGGAGAGGCCAATGAATTCCAACAAAGAAAAAGTATTGATAATGCGCTGCAATCGTTATGACGCTGACAGAATTGCAGGCATAATTAAAGAGGGGATGGCGGAGCTCGATGTCGTGCCCTCAGGCAGGGTATTATTAAAACCAAACGTCGTTATAGCACATCCGGATGTATTCCCCTATGCATTTACTCGAAAAGAGTTTCTCTCCGGCGCTATCGCCGCAACAAAACAAATGGCACAAGGAGCAAGTGAGATTGCTGTAGGGGAGCGTTCAGGTATCACCTTGCCGACCAGGTGGACGTTTAAGAATGCTGGGTATCCAGAAGTTATCAAAACTCATGGGGTAAAAGCATACTATTTCGACGAAGTCCAACAAGTCCCTGTCCAAATAGGGAATGATCACACCCTTCGGAAAAACATCTACATTCCCAGACCTGTTGCAGAAGCTGATTTCCTTATAAACCTTCCTAAGTTTAAAGCGCATCCCTGGTGCAGGCTCACATTAAGTCTCAAAAATTTCATCGGCATTCAGGATGACCGCCATCGCTTGGTTGACCACAATATATTCCTTGAGCATAAAATCGCAGATCTTCAAGAGGTCATCCAACCGAAGTTTATTGCGATTGATGCAATTACCGCTGGTCAAAAGATGATGCTGACACCGACGCCGTTTGAAATGGGTGCTATCATAATGGGTACCAACTCCTGTGCGGTTGACACGGTTGGCTGCCACATGGTTCATGTCGATCCTAAAGATTTGAAACATCTATCACTTGCATCCGATAGAGGCTTTGGCCCCATGGATTTGAATGACATTGATGTGGCCGGTGATTTGCCGCTGGAGGAGGTCCGGTCTAAGACCAAGCATTTTGAATTCTGCTTGGAACATATCGACCGCTATTTTAATGAGAAAACCAACTTAAAATGCACCGTGGGCGCTTTCCCAGAAAAGCATTCGCCCGATTATTGCTGGGGCGGCTGTCCCGGAGCCCTTCAAGAGGCAATGCACATATTTAAGGCCTATTACCCTGACGTATACAATGAAATGCGAAAGGTTCATTATGTTGTTGGCAGGGTGGAGGGGCCTCTCGATATAGATAAAGATGAAAAAGTTATTTTTGTTGGCAATTGCACGAGTTGGAGAGGAAATATAAACGGTAAATCCGTTGACATCAAAAGCAGTTACAAATCACCCAGAAATGTGGATGAAAGAAATACAAAATCAAATGATATGGTTTTAAAGACAGTAAAAACTTTATCCAGTTGTATGCTCCAGAGAGGCAAAAATTACATTCATGCAAAAGGGTGCCCGGTGTCTGTTGGGGATCATGTCCATTACCTTTCAATGATCGGCGGGATAAAAAATGTGAATTTTGATCCGCGATTGGTTGTCTCGCTTAATATCGCATACTTGAATATGAGAACACACAGAGCAATGAACCGGTATTTTACTTAACTTTGGACCAGCTATCATTCATAGCTTCGGACGGTGCGTCTATTCAAAATGCTCTAAAAATAGAGGTGGACTATTCCTCTGTCTATATGGAGTTGTAGCGGGAATTTTAAAATTGTGCCGATGGCAAGTAATCTGGATTATCACAGTCAATTCTTAGCATGTGATATTTTCTCTAAAATTCAGTTACTCCCATATTGCCTCAGGCCTATCCGAAATAACGCTTTGAGAATCTTGACAAATTCAAATGCCTACGAGTATCATAATTTAAGGTGATTGATTAAGTTCTGATACCGCTCTCGGTTCTTGCTCCTCCTCTCCGGCGATGACCGAAATTCATCCGATCTGACCTCCACACAATAAGTCCACTTCGCCTCTTTCTATCCTTCATTGATTCTCAGTTTATCCAGGATACTTGCTATAATTTCTCAAAATGGATGAATTGCCGTCAAACTTTCAATAAATGGAGGTGAGGGATGGAATTGTAAAAATGATGGACTAAATAGCAACCCGCCACAGAGAGACGGCTAATTATTTCCATGCGGAAGTGCGTAACATCTCCTTGATGTGCTTTCAATAGCCGCATTAATTCAATTTATTTCCTATGAACCGTTAGCGAAGGAGGGACCTATGGGAACGAAGCGGCCATGGCATGATCATTACCCCGAAGGCGTGCCCTTCTGGCCTGAGTTTGAAAAAATAACCCTATCGCAAGCCCTCAAGAAAACCGCTGCTGACTTTGCAAGGTCCACAGCACTTGATTTTTTCGGGAAAAGGATAGCCTATCAGGATCTGAATCGGCTTGTCGGGCGATTTGCCCAGGGTTTGAAAAACCTTGGTGTTGTTCCAGGTGATAGGGTTGCGTTGCTACTTCCGAATATCCCGCAAGTCGTGATCGCTAATTTCGCGATATGGCGCCTCGGCGCGGTGACGTCCCCAGCCAATCCTCTTTATACGGAAAGAGAGCTACGCCATCAATTAAACGACTCGTCGGCAACTGTCCTGATAGCGCTGGACCTTCTCTTGCCACGTTTGGATAAGGTTGTGCCGCAAACATCCATCCGTGAGGTGATTGTATGCCATATCAACGACTACCTGCCGTTTCCTAAAAATTGGCTTGTTCCTCTGGTTAAGAAAGACATGTACCGTGCGATAACGCCCAGAGACCATCTTTATCAATTTGTCGATATCATCAAAGATGTCAATGAGGAGGAAACAGAAGATAAAGCCCATTGGGACAGTCTTGCAGCTCTGCTATACACTGGAGGAACGACCGGTGTGAGCAAGGGTGTCATGTTGACCCACGCCAACCTGTCGGTAAATGTCCAGCAGCTAAAAATGTGGTTTTCCCAATTAGAAGAAGGTAGAAGCAGCATACTCGCAGTTTTCCCCTTTTTCCATTCGGCGGGTTTTACGGGCATGCAAAACATGTGTGCCTTTTGTGGATTCACCGATGTCCTTGTTCCGAGACCGGAACCCAAGGTGATTATCGACATCATGAAGAAGGCCAAGCCGGAGTTCGTTCCTGGCGTCCCAACGATTTATACCGGCTTGTTGAACACGCCGGCATTCAGGCAGATGGACCACAGTAAAATCAAGCATTTTCTGGCAGGTGCCGCACCACTGGCCAAGGAAACGATCAAGGATCTGATGACCTTGACGGGCAAGGGGATTACCAACGTCTACGGACTCACGGAAACTTCACCGATGGCCACGGCGACACCATCGACGACTTTGAACAAGACCGGTACGGTCGGCGTGCCGCTGCCGGGCACGGACATGCGGATTGTGAACCTCGAGGATGGCACAACCGAAATGCCTGCAGGTGAACCCGGGGAAGTTGCTTTTAAGGGGCCTCAGGTCATGCAAGGCTATTACAACCGGCCCGGTGAAACGGATGCCGTCCTTAAAGACGGTTGGCTATATACCGGTGATATTGGCTATGTCGACGAAGACGGCTTTTTAACCTTAATTGATCGCAAAAAAGATATGATCATTGCCAGTGGATTCAATATTTATCCAAATGAAATCGATGATATCCTTTTTGAGCACCCAAAAGTTCTGGAGGCTTGCACCATTGGCGTACCCGATGAATATCGTGGTGAGACGGTCAAGGCTTTTGTGGTCTGCAAACAAGGCGAAACCATAAGCGAGGACGAATTGATCGAATACTGCCGTACAAAGCTTGCGGCCTACAAAGTCCCCAAGCGCATCGAATTCATAGATGAATTGCCGAAAACCGCTATCGGGAAATTTTTGCGCCGGGAATTGCGGGAGAGAGAAATAACAAAATAACCATCCTTCTTTGTACGACTGCGTCTTACGGATGGGATCGAGATGGAAAACATTCATCAATCGCATTAAAGAAGTCTGTGTTTTCTTCGTTATCTATAGGTATAGATGAGGGCCTAAGGAAAATGCTAGAGGGTGTCAAATTAACTGTGTAACTGGTTTTCATACTGTCACCCGTTCGCCAAAGAGGATGACAAACTGATTGAGCGCCGCTTTCCAGTCCCGGATCGGCATCGTCCACTTCTTAG
>JABZFP010000010.1 GCA_014237395.1 Desulfobacteraceae bacterium
TTGCGATGGCATTTCTGGCACTCGGCGTTATCGAAGGCGGCGTATGCGGCCTCACGGTTCTTTTCGCGGTCGTAGGCCTCCATCGTGAAATGCTTCACGACATCCTTGATGCCGTGATACGTCTTGGCAAAAAAGAAATCGAAGGTGTTCTGGGGCGCGGGCAGATGGCAGTCCATGCAGTCCACCACCACACCGGCGGCATTGTTGGTGTGGGTGGAAGACCGCCAGGCCACCACTGCCGGTTTGATCTCGTGGCAGGAGGCACAGAACTCCGGCGTGGAAGTGCGCACCATGGTGTAGTAACTCATGCTGAACAGGGGAAAGGAAATGGCGATTCCGGCACCAACAAGAACCGCAGAAAGAAGATACCGTTTCATGGCGTCCTCAGGAGTTAGTGTTATTATCGAGACCCACGAACACTTGGAAAAGAGATGTTCTGGCTTTTGCTGAAAGCTTTAATTAGGATGGATGAGATACTTTTTATTTAGATGAGATCGAATTAACTGTCAAGACATCATATCGGTCCGTTTTTGATTCAATAGCCGATGCTTACGATCGGTAGTACGACGCCCCTGAAGGGAAGCTTCTTTTTCAGGAAGAGGTCGATTGTCTTCGCTGCCTTGGAAATCATTACACCGGCCGCTGGCTTGAGTTTGGCGTTGGTACCGGTCGTTTTGCAAAGGCACTGGGGTGTAATTACGGTATCGATATTTCACCTCCAATGGCTGCTAAAACTGCCCGGCGAGGTGTTCGCGTATGTGTGGGAAGTGCTAAAAAAATGTCCTTCCCAAATCGCATGTTCGACGGTGTTCTCTTGGCACTGGCATTGTGCTTTCTCGAAAACCCTGAAGAAGCCCTGCGAGAATCCGCACGCGTCTTGCGGGAAAACGGCAAGCTGGTTATCGGTACCATTCTGGCCGACAGTCCGTGGGGCAGGGCCTATCTCCGAAAAGGTGCCGAGGGACATCCCGTTTACGCTCACGCACGATTTCAAACCCTATCGGAAACCGTCCATCTCGTTCAAAAGCTGGGTTTTAAGCTTCGGCGCGGTTGCAGCGCGCTACTTTGGGGACCTGAAAACCACCAAAGCAGGGGATCAAAGGTGGAAACCGGTATCGTATCGGGGGCGGGATTTGTCGGGTTGCTTTTCGAGCGTCATCCAGGCGCCGTTTGAATCAACCCCGTTCATCAATGCCTGTTGATGGGCACCCGACCGGGATCGCCCACGAACGGCAGGACCAGCAAGTGTGGCAAGGATAGCTTCCGGGAATCCCGGAACTGGGAAAGACCGATTACCATATCCGTGTGCCCCTTGGCTGGCTGGGCTTTGTAAGTGCCGAAGAGGCGGTCCCAAAATATCAGATTGATTCCATAATTCCCCTAATAGAGATATCTCCAACTAATCACCGATTCAGCTTAATTACAGGTATTTGCTATAAAAACGTACTAAGTTAGCAGTTAGCGGCCGCAACGCGCGCGCGCGGGGCGGCCGATTCGAGCTCAAAGAATGAGAGATGGTGACGCTAACAAATACCCCTACCACCGTTTATCGCCGAGGTTTGATATAAGCCTCCTGGCTAATTTTGCCTAATATTCTGGCCCTAAATCTCAAATTTCACAACAACAATCCTGATGAAAATCAAGGCCAGTTCAAGTGAAGCAGCCCTGCAAACTTGTTATTCCTGACTGATACCTTGCCGCTCGACATTCGAATGCCATTGCTTGACAATGGCGTAGAACCGACCGAGTTGCACAAAGCCTTCATTGTTTGCTGTGTCCGTGTCAAAGTTATCCCCCACAAGGTGGTTAGCCAATTCGGCAGACTTTCCTAAGCGGGCATGGGCCACCAAAGATCAAGACACCCTCTCGGGTCATCCTCTTGAAAAATTTCGACTCGAACCGGCATTCGTCTGGCACAGGGCCGCCAAGCAATGGGCAAGAGTCAGGTAGCTCAAATGCCTTTGGCAGGTGTTCGTTAATAGTCGTCATCTCAATGCCAACCGGGACCTTTTTTTCTGAAAAACCCCTCTCGCCCATTCTGTCAGAACTGTCAAAACCCCCTTTTGTCAGTTTTGACAGTGCCTCTTGGTGCGTGTTTTCCGATTTTAATTGGTCGAGGTAGCTCATCGTAAACCCTCCGTTCTAAGGTTTAGTCGATACTCAAATGTCGGCCGGCCACCGCTGCTTTTCCGGGCTTCAACCATCCATTCGCGGTCAACCAACAGCTTGACGCCGGTTTTGATTGTGTCCAGGTCGGTCAACCCTGCCCATTGCGGACGGTATATGTCACGTACTGTCAAAACTGACGGAAGTGCCCCGCTTCGAATCTTGGCTATGATCGCTCTTGCAGTTGCGGCCTCAGGGGCTGTCACGCTCGCATAAAGGCGCCTGGCATGAGTTTCGAGGTACTCGGCCCACGCCAGTGCTTGCAGCACAGCAGGTCGCCCAACGGGTGCACTGTGGCCGTCTGCCAGGTGGCAGATCAGGGCCAAACCAGGTACGAGCTTTCGGTATTTTGACAGGTGGGATTCAAGCGCCGGGTGCATATCGCCGGACCGCAACCGTGTTTCCAGGTCCTTGCGCCACTCCCGAAAAAGGTCAAGGCCACCCATGTCGAATCGCATGTAGGGAATGCCCTCTGGCCTTCCGTCCGGTCCGGTATCCTGATTTGCACCCCCAAAGAAGGGGTCTAACTTGGCTAACCGCTCAAAGACCATAAACGCAGTGTGCTTCGCTTCACTGTCAGGCCATCTGTCGACATCCCGCCATGTGCCACCGGTATCGGGCCAAACTGTCAGTCCGAAGCGTTGTAACAGGCCATCGTCACCAGAACCGTTAACGACGCCCTTAACGTACTGTGCAATCCGCGCAGGTTGTGTGCTGCCAAGAACGGAAAGGCAAACGGCTGGGATGTGAAGGTTCATACCCCTTGTGATCCTGTCGAAGGTATAACCTGAGTCGCCATTCCAACCTGTGAGATAGAAGCCCCGCGCATCGGCGTTTTCTTCGCGGTCCAACATCTTTAGCAGGGAAACCAGTTCATCCCGGAAAACGAGTAGACCGTTCGGATTCTGCCGGTGCAGTTCTCCAAGAGCTGCAGCCGTCGTGTCGTTCGCCATGTACCGGGCCATGGTCGGGGCCTCGGTTTTCTCGAAGTCCAGAATGCCCGATATATCGGCGTTCGGGTTTTTCTTTAGGGCCGCCCGAGCGGTCTTCTCGGCCGCCTCTGCTCGTAGCTTCTCGGCAACCTTTGTGCGTTCGTATTCGGCAAGCTCTGCCTGGTACTGCTCGACGGATAGAGCGGCCAACCGCTTGACTGGAGCCAGAGCTGCTTCCATTGCCGGGGATTTCAGCACGCCAGGCCTTCCGATCAAAATTGCCCATTGGTTTGGTGAAACGGTCCAGTCGGTAGAGGCTTGCGGGCGGATACCGATACGGCGGCCGATCATGCAGGCCAGGGCAGCCATGATCGCCACCGCTACGAAGTCCGGGGGACATTGCATCCTTTCGACAATGTCCGCAGCCCACGGGCTCAAGGTTTCTGGCAGCAATTTAAATGTAAAGTCCGCCACGGGGGGCAAGCCGTCGGGCAGCGGCAAGGGGCCTGGCCAATCTTCGGCGTTTTCGGTTTCCGACGCCACCGGTTTGGCCCCATCGATGGAATCCTTGACCGCATCTAGCCCCATGGCCACATGAACGTCGTTAAAATCGCCCGGCTGTCCTGGGATCGCCAGCAGGCCGTTGACCGAACGCGCCGCATCGGTGGCCGCCTCGATTCCCGGATTATTTCCGATTTTCTTGGCTGTCTTCAAATCGTTGTCAGCGGCAAGGATGATTTTGCGGTCGGGATATCGCTCCCACGCCATCTTCGCGACGCCAGCAAGGTTTCTTGAGCTGAAAGCTACAAGGGTGGTATGTCCGGTTGCCTGGTGTAGGCTCACACCGGTGGCGATGCCTTCACAAATCAGCAGGGGATCACCATCGCCCTTGATTACGAAATAGCCACCCTTTGTCTGACCGCCCTTTAGAAATAGTTTGGAACTCTCTGGATTAACTGTCTGGTATGACATCGGCTGGTTGTCTTTTGGTGAGAGGACGGGCACCACAAGCAAGTTGCCATCGGCCAGCAGGCCCGGACAGGAGTTGACGCCTTTATGTTTTAGGTAGGGATTGGCATCCGTCGCCGCCGGCAACCGCGCTAAATACGCTTTGGCCTTCTCGGAAGCCGCCGCCTGGTCGGCTTCCAGCTTTGCGGTCCGTTCTGCTTTTTGCCGCTCGATCTCTTCGTGCAGACGGCGCCGGTCGTCATCGGATAAGCTGCCGTTCCCGCTCCACGTTTCCGAAAGACTTGTTGACCAGTCACCATAGGCGCCGGCTGGAGGATCAGCGTACAGGAAGTGCCATCCATTCCGCGAGCGAGGTTTGTTGCTTGTCCCACACCTTCTTATTTCGCCATCGGGGACAATATCGCCAGGCAGCAAGCCCGCGTCGATCAATACAGATCGGAAGGCGTCGCAGGGGTTGTTGTAATCTGCATTAGCAGCGGCCATCATATCGATCCTCCCAAGCCTGGAGCATGTCGACCACCCGATAGCGACCTATCCGCTTGGGCAAAATACCGGCGATTTCATATTCGACCCAAAATTCCCTAACTAGGCCAAGTATACGTCGTCGCATTAGTTTGACTCCGGGTCGATGCGGCACCGATCTCGGTACGCTCGAAGGTCTCCCATTTGGTAGAGAACTCGCCCGCGGGGGCCAGGGGATAGTTTGTGATATGCTGGGCCCTTGCCGAGATGCCTCCAATTGCGCTGGGTTTGGAGGGCAGTACCCAAAAATGCAGCGGCTTGTTTCTCATTAACAAGCGCCTCATCAGGCAATGAATACAATAGGTGACTGATCTGCTTTGACCGCTGATCAACATGATCGTCTTCGTTTTTTGGAAATTTTCGCATCCTTCCCCTCCTGTTTGCCGGACACCTATATAGCGAGGCATCCTTGGTGGTAGTTGCTGGTTTGTCAGTTGGGCTTAAGGTAGACCAGGGGGGATTCTTTGTCGCGGACACTTTGTTGAACTACAAAATGTGTCCAGTCTGGGGCTTTATGGGCACAAAAAAAGGGGCCAGAGAATGGCCCCTACCAGAATTGTGAATATGGTGGATTTACGGATATGTTATGTTTTTGTACCCTCCAAATATCAACTCCTCGCACTTATTTAAGTATCGCTGGACTCGCTTTGTTTCGGCTTCTGTGACCCCATTTTTGCAGTCTGTGGGGAACATTATTTGAGCGACCTGAACACGCGTCTTCCCTTCAGCTACCAAATCCCACGCCTGCAAATGAGTGGCATAATCTACTCGGTTTTTTTTTACCTTTATTGGAGTAGGCCTAATCTCTCTATATCTAACCCCAAATGGCCCGAGACCGGTTTCGATTTTTAAGTCCACCCCTGCCTGATTATCGATTATATGGGATACGTATTCCTTTAAATCTAATAATGAATTTATTCTACTGAAATCGATATGCAAAACCAGGTTGTCTTCCGATAAACTATTTATTTCTATATCTGATAGAGGTCTTGTGCGCCCGTGGACAATCCTCACCCCACCGTAGACAATAGGCCTTGTGGCAAAGTATTCGTCAAATTCCTTGAAAAGATTTTGAGAATCGTCCGGGGCTTCTGCTGCGTCATTCTGATTATTAAAACCCTCAATAAGTTGCTCTGCGCTATTTTTTCTCAACTGTTCCCAGTTCTTGGAGGGATTGGGCATAGTCCGAGCGTCGATTTGCCATTTATCACAGAAGGCCTTTTCTTGTGAGGTTGATTTCCCTTGGTTCCGTATTCGGTCATAATCTTTCTTGTAATCGGGGTTTCTACGCACAAACTCCCATCTCCACTTTGCGCATTCTAAAATTTTCACCTTTATTTTTTCAGGATAACCCATATCGTTCTCCGCCGTTCGGGATCGACTTTATCGCCCAGGAGTAACTTTATGCTTTTGGCTTTCCAAGTTCACGATCTTGTCTTTATCGGAATCGACCGCCGCCGCGATTTCGTCCACGATATCGCCGGCCAGGCCAGAAGCCCGCTTCAGGGCTGTGTCCCTCAGGTGGGCGTAACGCGCCGTCATACGTGCATCTTTGTGCCCCAATAGCTTTTGTACGACATATAAATCGACCTCGCCGCTGCTGGCAAGCTGGCTGGCAAAGACATGGCGAAGGCCATGCAGCGCCCGGAAGTCCTTCGGTAGCCCGGCCTTTTTCTTGATTTCCGCTACGGCCTTGTTGATATCGGTCCTTTGACCACCGCCCCGACCCGGAAAGACATAAGGGCTGCCTTTCGTCTTGGCGATACCCTTAAGCAACTTTGACGCCTGATCATTTAGCGGTATCATTTGGTCAACCCCGCCCTTGGGATCAACCAAGCGAATAAATCCCCGGTCAAAGTCGACGTGCGACCACTGCAGCTTGAACATTTCGCCGCGTCGCATGCCGCTATAAAGCGCCATCAACATCATATTTCCGGCCTGTGCGTGCGTGTCTTCGGCGATCGCAGTCAACAGCCGTTTAAGTTGGGCTGGTGAAAGATCTTCGGTCTTGGTGTTCGATACTTGGGGTTTTCCAATGTGGAAAGACAGGCCAGGACATAGGCCCTGCTTGACGCCAAAATTGACTATCCAAGTCAACAGATTCAAGACGTGCTTGACGGTTTGTGGGGATCTCTTTATCAGAAGCTGGCGTTTTAAGCGCTCAACATCGAGCGCTAATATGTCTTTAGGTTCCTTTTTGGCAAAGGCTGGCTCAATATAGTTTTCGTAGCGGCCGGCATCGGTGGCAAGGCTCTTGCCCGGCTTCCTTCCCGCTTTGTATTCACGCCAAAGCCTGTCAACGGTCCACCGTTTGGCCTTTTCCGCCTTCGCTGCTTTCTCAGCCTCTCGCTTTTCCTGTGGCGTCTGTTCCTTGCCGTCGATCAGCCGCGATCGATACCGGTTGGCCTTTGCCGGTGTCATTTGATCTTTATGCTGGCGGCCAGCTTTAGCCTCGATAAGTTTGCCGTCGCGTTTGAATGTTACATAATAGACTCGATCCTGGCCCTTGGCGCCGATTCGATCAGACATCCTGTAATAGACCCCGGGGTAACCTTCGATCTTGATCCGCTTTGCCATGATTGCACCCCACCCTGAATTTCAAATTCCAACCCTATTTCCAACCTATTTTACAAATATACAGGTAATAAGATAAACGTCAAGGGAAACATATTCATCTGTAAACAGTTTGGTAGTATGGATTTGTGGATATAGAAAAAAATCAAAGTAAATGGGAAAAAATAGAAGGTTCCGGCCTGTCACGCCGGAGGTCGCGAGTTCGAGTCTCGTCGCTCCCGCCACAATAAAAACAAGGGGTTAGCCAATTTTTGGCTAACCCTTTTGTTTTTGGAAAATTACTATACTTTACATTCAGCAAAAATTTTATGTCCTGATGGTAGCCGAGTTATTGCGCATGCGCTTCCATGGAGCAGTTTGCTTTATTGTATTTTGATTGGAACAGGCTGCTTCGGTTCAATTTGTTTGAATTGTTTCTTTTTCTGCATTGTCATGACCTTAACTGATGTGGTCCTGCTCATCCTCCACCATATTTTATTAACAAGTACAAAATTGTGTTCCTTAATTCCACCTGAAGCAGGAATGGGAAAGCTTTCTGTAAAATTGACGATTTTGAGACCAGATGCCGGGTATTGAATGTTAATTTTATCTGAAATCCAGCTCATATCTTCTTTCGCGACCAGCACCTGCACCATCTCCCCGGGCTGTGCGTAAAAATCGGGGTTAAAGAAAATGGTCGCTTGGAACTGGATGGAACTTCCGGGCTTAGCTATTTCAGGAGTTGCCTTGAGTTTTGCTGTGAGTACTTCCTCGGCCAGGGCAACATTGCATAAAATAGACAGCGAAAGCATTAAGATAAGGAAGAAGCCCGTGAAAAATGAAAGGGTTGCTTCACAATTCTTCATAATCTGCTCCTTTATTGTTAATGAATGAGCAACCACCGTTTTATAGTGCAGAGTGTGTTTCTTTGCATGTGATTGCTTGCCATGATTTCGTGTTCTCTCGGAAGGTGTTTACTATGTCATGTCTCCACATGGCCCAGGTTTTTGATTTTGGGGATTACTATATTCGAAAAACAGCAAGTTTCAACTATAATCGTATCTAAATCAAAAGGCATTGTTAGTTGTGATATCGATATCGGGAAGATAAATAGACTGTGACTATTGCCTGTCAGGCTGGAGGTCGCGAGTTCGAGTCTCGTCGCTCCCTCCACGAATATCAAAGGCTCAGTCGAATCATCGGCTGAGCCTTTTTGTTTCCAACGCCTGCCATTTTTTCCAATACGCCATTATGATCGATCGGGTCTTTAATGCGAAAGATATGCGGTTTTTAGCTGTATCTCAGAGGCTATCGAATGGAGGCTTTTTCGATGTCGACGATGCGTTTGCCTTTGATATATTCTTCGGTTTCATATTGGGTGATGTTCTGGATGCGGTGAATGATGGCTTTCAGCTTGCGGGTCGCCTTCAACATCTCCCCCACCGAAAGTCACGTACCCGATAAATTGGCACGCCATTTGCTTTAAATAATCATCGAGTAAGCTTGGCGTACCCTCCATCAGGTATTGTCTTACTCTCACCTCCTAGCAACCGGCCCTGACGGATAAATCCGTCGGGGCCGTGCCTTTTGAGCCTTTCCATGGTCATTCGTTGACACCTACATCACGCCTTATGGTCGCAAGGTCTTGATCGCCGGTCTGCCATCTTTTTATGGCATATTTCTTGAAACACTGCATGATCAGTATTGCACTATCCCGGTCTTGATCTGCCTTAAACGGTTGCATTGGAATGAACCCAGAGGAGACGTACCCATGAAATCATTAGTTGTCTATTCGAGTCAGTCAGGAAACACTCAAAAACTTGCCGAGACGGTATACGCTGCTTTGCCGGGCCAAAAAGACATCATGCCTGTCGATCAAGCCCCTGAGCCGGACGGTTATGATTGCGTTGCGGTCGGTTTCTGGCTGCAGGCCGGCAAACCGGATCCCAAGACGGCCGGCTATCTGGCGCGTGTCAAAGACACACGCTTGTTTCTGTTCGCGACCCATGGGGCCGCGGCCGGATCGGCCCATGTGCGCAACGCCATGGACCATGCCCGCAGCCTGGCCCCCGACGCATCGGTAATCGGATCCTTCGGCTGCCAGGGAGAAGTGAATCCCAAGGCGCTGGAGAAGATTCGGGCCAAGGTCCCGCCGCCGCCCTGGATTCAGGATGCCGATGGCGCGGTGGGTCATCCGGATCAGGAAGACCTCGCAACGCTTGAGGCCACCCTCAAGGCCTTGAACCTGGGGTAACGCAACGCATGGTTTTTTTTGAGTGTCGTCGGACCGCATTGCGGTCCGGCCTCCGATATGAACCCTTGAAGACAGGAGGTGCTTATGTTTGCCCTTATTTATGACGAATATGATTTATCCAAGCCCCGTAAAAGGGTTATTTCCGTCCACCGGCGCAGGGATACCGCCGAAAAGGCGCTTGATCAGCGGATGAAAAAGCTGGGTAAACGGGTGTGGGAATGCAACACCCGCATCGTGTGGGCCAACGTCAACGTCGCTGCCGGTGATTTCATCAAGACCGTGGACTTTGAAACATGGCGGCCGGGCGAGAAAATTCCCTATGGCGATCGTTATCCGGATTCGGACTGACTTTCCTATAGAGAGGCAGGCGTTACAAGTGTCAAAAAACGTTATCCCACACCGTTACTTAACGTTACTCTGCGGTTTTCGATAATTTTTACTGGTGAGGAATGTGATGAGCCGTCCGTCTTTTTCAACGATCGCGATTGTTTCCTGTGGAACCTTGAGCCTTGAATTGAACCATTTAAAAACCGAGGGGTTTTTAGACACGCCACAGATCTATTACACGACGCCGGGACTCCACCAGGATATCCCCGAGATGGAACGCCAACTGGTGCGATTGGTCACCAAGGCCAAGGAAAAACACGGCAGGGTCATTGTCGTCTATGGCGGGAAATTTTGTTACGTCAACGTGGACGAGCCCACCCGTCTGATGCAAACCCTTATTCAGGAGCAGGGGGCCGGCGTGGCCCGCATCGATGCCACGCACTGTATGGACATGTTGGCGGACGAGACCGAAAGGAACCGCATTGCCCAGGAAGTGGCCGGCGGCGAGCCGGTCTGGTGGATGACCGCCGGCTGGATCAAATTCCGTAAAGATGTCTTCAAGGGATGGGACCAGGGCCTGGCCAACGAGAATTTCCCGAAGCATACCGGGGGGGCGATCGTTCTCGATGGCACCAGCTATCTGGATACCTATATGGCGGAAGACCCGGAAGGGTTTCTGGAATATTCCGATTGGATGGGAATCCCGATCATCCCCTATCCAATCAGTCTTGATCGGTTTAAAATGCTGCTTGCCGAGCAAGCGGAAAAGCTTCTAAGCAACGGCGTATAGGGGCGGCCCGAAAAGAGCATCCCCGAAATTGCTTTAGCGCCGGTTATGATTGCCCGGGGAGCACTTCTATTCAGAACCGCCAGCAATTCCTGCCACGCCTGACGGATCACACCATAATGGGCTTGTCGGGTCGGCAGGATTTGCAATCCCGCACTTCCTGCTTTGGGGATAACGCCGGCGAACAGCGCAAGGCACCGTCATCATGACTGCGTCCCCCTCTCAAGAAGACCTCCGGCAAATGGCTTCCCGATGGTTGCCTCTCTCCCATGGCGCTCACCACTTTCAGATCCATACGGACACCACGGATTTTTTCCGGGTGGAATATGGCGATGTGGTTGTTCTAAGCGGTCACCCTTATCTGATTCGTCATAACGCCAAAGAGGGCCGGTTTGGTATCGATGACGATGTCAAATTTTGGGTGAAGCGCGCCATCGATCTAAAAAACGGCGATCCCAAGATTCTCAAGCTGGTTTTTTACGAGAAGTTCACGAGCCATATCGGCGGCATCGCCTTCGAGTGCTTTCGCAGCCCGAAAAAAGAGGCGCGCATTCTGGCGCTGGTGGCCGGCCATAAGAATTTCATGCAGGGCCATGCCATAAAGGATCGGGCGGGAAACCTCATTCGCGTGCTCGACTTTATCCAGGGGCAAACGCTTCATGATGATGTCCAAAAGATAGATCTGGACCATCAGACTTATTTTTACGATCGTTTGCCGGTCGTTTTGGAACATTTTATGGAATGCATCGCGGCGATCCGTTTTCTTCATGAGCATGGCGAAAAACACGGCGATATCCGGCGCGACCATATCCTGATAGATCGCCATAGCGGGCGGTACCGATGGATCGATTTTGACTTTAATTACCGCCACCGGGAAAACCTATACGGCTACGATCTGTTTGGTCTCGGGAATATACTGGTATTTTTAGTGGGCATGGGAGACATGTTGCTGCCGGAGCTCAGGAAACAGGACAACCCCGTGCTACATCGGCTTGCCGAGGACGATTTGAATATCGTGTTCAACAATCGCGTGGCGAATCTGAAAAAGGTTTATCCCTACATTCCCGAAACCCTCAACCGGATTCTGATGCACTTTTCCAAAGGGGCCAATTGGTTTTATGAAAACACGGGGCAGTTGTTGGATGATTTAGGCGCCTATCAAGCATCAACGTCATCGTTGCCAAAACCGGAGGCGTCAAAAAATGATCCACACTGAGACGGGCTTCAACAAAAACATTCTGATTGCGGTGGATGCATCGGAAAATGCCCGCCGGGCGGTATCCTATGTGAGCCGCTTCCTTTCAGGCATAAGCGGCTTCAAGGTGCTTCTCCTGCATGTCATTTGCCAACCGGAGGAAGACTATTTCCCCACCACGGCCGACAAAGACAAATGGCTTGATGCGTACAAGTTGAGGGTCGACACCATGCTTGCGAATTTCAGGCAGCGTCTAATCGCCGAGGGTTTTGCGCCGGCGGATGTCGCGGTACGATCCACGCTCCGCTACTGCCCTTCCCTGGCGGAGTGTATTCTGGCGGAACGTCACCGGGCGAAATGCAGCACCATTGTGGTGGGCCGACAGGGGCTTTCAAGAAGCGAGGAGTTCCTTTTCGGCAGCGTCTCCAGCAAGATCGTCAACCATGCGCGCGACTGCACGGTATGGGTGGTGGAATAATGCCGAATCCGCTGTCAGCGGCGAAATGGCGGCGAGCTTGTTCATGGCATGATTGATGCTTTCTTAAAAGTAGCGAGCGGGCAATGAATTGGATTCACGCGAGAAGAGCTGGGTGCATCAACATCTAACGGAATCACCGTTTTCGTTTAGAAAGGAGGCCAGGTCATGGGGAAAAAAATCTTGATGGCGGTCGACAATTCGATCCACTCGAAGCAATCATTGCACTATGCCACCAAAATGCTCGGTGGTTCGGGGGATGTCACGTTTACTCTTTTCCATGGGACACCGATGATTTCACAATACCTTCTGGCTGAGGCCAGAGCGAATCCAAAGGCCAATGCAAGCCTCAAAAAGGTCATCAAAAAAAACATAGCGGAAGCACAAGGACTTCTTGAAAAACAGAAAAAACGGATGATGAGAAGAGGGGTTCCTGACGAACGCATCGAAATGGTTGCCCAGCAAAGGATGATCGGGCGATCCCGAGATATTTTGGAATATGCACGACAAGGCGTTTATGACGCCATCGTGGTGGGGCGACGGGGTCTATCGCGGATCCAAAAGACTTTTATGGGCAGCACCAGTGCCGATTTACTGGAAAGCGCCGACGTCATTCCGGTGTGGATGGTGGACGGAAACGTGACTTCTCAACGAATCCTGGTGGCGGTAGACGGTTCCGAAAGTTCGTATCGGGCACTCGATCATGTGGGAGCGATGCTTTCAGAAAATACTGAGATAAAAATCAGCCTGTTTCATGTGTCCCCGGATGCAAAAGATATCGACGCCATTTCTTTCGGGAAGGATGATCCTGACATTCAAGACATCGTCACGAAGGCTTCAGCGCGAATGATAGAGAAATTTTTTGCCGATGCAACGCAAAAATTAAAGGATGCCGGCATCGTCGCTGATCGGGTTGAAACCATAACCACCAAACGAAAGGCCAAAATTGGCAAGGTGATCCTCAGCGAAGCGAAGAAGGGAAATTTCGGCACCGTGGTCGTCGGCAGACGAGGGGCAGACCGTGCGCACTATTTTGGGAGTGTTTCCCGGTATGTGACCCAGAGGATAACGGATCGGGCGCTGTGGCTTGTCCCATAGAATCCGAACGGAAAAATACGTAAGGGCGACCTTTACGGAACCTGTCGCGGACGTGGCGCGACCCTATCCGATTCCTCTGGTTGCAGCGGGATATCCCACTTCTTCATGTATTTCCAGATAGCCGTCCGGCTCAGGCCGGCCCGCCGGCCGACCTCGGCTTTGTTCCAGCCGCATTCTTCCAACATGTCGATCAGGGTTTCTTTGGTCAACGGGTTTCGCGCCATCGTCCTTGGCGGCGCAGCATTCGCAGGCATTTCACAAACACCGCTGCCGCGCGGCTGCCGGATTTCAATCGGAAGATCTTCAAATTCAATCTGTCGGCGGTTGCAGAGCACGAAGGCATGTTCGATGGCATTCTCCAGTTCACGAACATTGCCCGGCCAGTGATAATCCATCAGGGTGCGCATGGTCTGCCGCGACAGGTTTTGCACCTTTTTGCCGGTTTTCTCGTTCATGCTGCTGATGAAGTGGTTGACCAGCAGGGGGATATCTTCGCGACGCTCCCGCAGCGTGGGCAGACGAATGGGAAAGACCTTGAGGCGGTAATAGAGATCCTCGCGAAAGTTGCCGGACTGCACCTGGGCATATAAATCGCGGTGGGTGGCGGTGATGATCCGGATGTCGATTTGGCGTTTCTTGGAGTCGCCCACCCGCTCGATTTCCCGTTCCTGCAGCACCCGGAGAAGCTTGACCTGGATATACGGACTCAATTCACCGATTTCATCCAGGAAAATAGTGCCGCCGGCCGCCTCTTCAAACCGCCCGAGGCGGCCTCGTACCGCCCCCGTAAACGCGCCCCTCACATGCCCAAAGAGCTCGCTTTCCAGCAGGGTTTCCGACAAAGCACTGCAGTTGACGGTGACCAGCGGCCCCTCCCGGCGTTCGCCATTGAAATGGATCGCACCGGCCACGAGCTCTTTGCCGGTGCCGCTTTCGCCGTGGATCAGGATGGTCGCTTCGCTGGCCGCGGCAGCTTTGATCTTGCCGAAGACCTGTTGCATGGCCGGGCTTTTCCCAATGATGTTGTCCATCCGGTGAAGGTCGCCCAGACGCCGGGCCGCTTCTTCCGCTTTGAGTCGCGCCCGGTTCAATTCAGTCAGGTCGGTTACGGTTTCAACCACGCCGATGATGTTCCCGCTTTGATCCCTGACGACGTTCGCATTCTTGATGACCGCGACGTCAAATCCGTCTTTGTGCTTCAGCTGGCATTCTTTGGCTTCCGAATAGCCTTGCTCGATAATTTTACAGCGGTGGATATCGGCCGGGCATTCATGCCCGAAGCAACGGCTGCACTGGAGCAATTGACAGGTTTGGCCCAGGGCTTCTTCCGCGGTGTAGCCGCTGATGCGCTCCATGGACGGATTCCATGAGGAAATGCGGCCCTTGTCGTCCATGGTGAAAACGCCGTCGGCCATGGAGTCGATGATCATGTTGAAAAAACGGGCGTTCCAGATCTCATGGGTTTTATCCGGCATTACAGGATTCTCCTGAGGTTGCGATATGCGTTACATGACCGTTACCTATCGTTACCATGCGTTTACCGAAACGTTGCCGGTTTTGTCAAGAGAATAAAAAAATATGTATAAACAGCATGTTAAAAATTTCGGAACGCCTGGCACGAGAATTGTAAAATACCTTATGGCATGAAGTTCAGCGTTTACCCGCCTGAACATGGTTTACACCGTCATCATTCATACAGGAGACCGGCATGTGGAACATACTTTCAACGCTGCAAAAAAATCTGGTGTACGCCATTCCGGTGGCCATGGCCCTGGGGCTCTTATTCGGGGCCTTGTTTGACGCCAGTCCGCTCAAACAGTTCATTATCCCTGTCACCTTTGTCATGGTCTACCCCATGATGGTCACCCTGAACGTTCAGAGCATTTTCAAGGGGCGCGACTATCGATTGCAGCTGACGACGCAGCTGATCAATTTCATTTTGATTCCCCTGCTGGCCTATTTTACCGGTCGCCTGTTTTTTTCCGGCGGCGCCGAGAAATATGGTCTCTGGGCGGTAGGCCTCTTCTTGATCGGTGTCCTGCCGACTTCGGGTATGACCATTTCCTGGACCGGATTCGCCAAAGGCAACAAAGAGGCCGCCATCAAAATGGTCGTGTTCGGGCTTATTCTCGGCGCACTGGCGGCCCCGCTCTACACCAAACTGGTCATGGGAGCAACGGTCGACGTAAATATGCTGCATATGTTCAAGCAGATCGCGCTCTTCATCTTTGTCCCTCTGGCAGCGGGTCTGGCAACCCAGTATTATGCCCGCCGGCGGTATGGCCTCCAGATGTGGCATCAATCCATCAAGCCCAAATTCCCGCCGTTCTCCGCCCTGGGCGTCACCCTGATTGCCTTCCTGGCCATGTCCCTGAAAGCCAAAAATATCATTGCCAATCCTGCCGACCTTGTCGCCATTCTGATCCCGTTGGCCCTCTTTTACGCGATTTCGTATGGATTTCTCTCCGTTATCGGAAAACTCTTTTTTAAACGTGAAGACGCGGTTGCCATGGTTTTCGGCGTCGTGATGCGCGATTTGTCGATTGCCCTGGCCATTGCCATGACGGCCTTTGGCAAAGAGGGCCTGACCATCGCCCTGCTGATCGCGCTGGCTTATGTCATCCAGATTCAATCGGCCGCCTGGTATGTCAAACTGGTGGACAGGATATTCGGTCCGGCCACCGATCCGGCCTTCACGGCAGCGGCTGTCGTCAAGACACCGAAAAGTTCTCAAAAGGTCGGGAAGACGCCCACGCCGTCGGTGGATGGCACCGCCCTTATACCGGCCATTCAGAAAATCCTGTATGCCACAGACTTGTCAGAAACGGCCCGTCATGCGGCCCGCTATGCCTGCGGTTTAGGGGAGCAATATCATGCGGCCGTTACGTTGGTGCATGTCATTCCGGACGTCGTTGAGTCCATGTCGGCCGAAGCCGGTGTCAATTTGGGCGATTATATCGGGAAAAAGGAATGGCGGGCTTATCATGAGAAGGGGATTGCTCTGGCCCGCGAGGCGATTCAGCAGCGGATCCAGGAGACCTCCCGGCAAGTAAAGCAAACGATGCCCAGCTGCCCGATCACCGAGGACAAGGTGATGGTGAGGATCGGCAATCCGGCCAAAGAAATCGTCGCGGCGGCCGAGGAGGGTGACTTTGACCTCATTATTTTGGGTACCCATGGCCATGGGAAACTGGTGGAAAGCATGATGGGCAGCGTGGCCGGTGATGTTATCCGCCACAGCCGCAGGCCGGTGATGGTCGTCCGGCTTCCGGATGCAAAGCATTTTGCCGTGGACGGTATCGCACGGTCGGTTGATTCAGAAACAGCAGCTTGCTGCGCAGGCGATTAAAAATCCAGCGTCTGTTATCTGACACATTGCCTGCTTTTACAGGCCTAAGAAAAGGCCTTTACCGCAATGAAAGGAGAAAATCATGCTTGCCAAAAACTGTTGCAAAACAATGGAGATGGAATTGACCGGATGGAAGGCGATTGTTTACGACATCACCCGTAAAATGGAACAATTGCCGGGGGGCGAAAGGGAGAAGATCCGCCCCAACATCGAAGATTTGCATATGCTGATTGGCGAAATGGACGACCGGATCGAGCAGATCAGGGAGAATTGCCGCCCCGAGACCTGTATCGACGATATTCTGACGGAACGCAAAGCTTTCGATGCTGCCATTTCGACCCTCCGCGTCAACACCGACCAGGCGATGCGGGGTCTCGGAGCAGGTAATTTCGGTGGTTGAAAAGATGGGCTTTCGTTGTGGAAAGCAAAACCCAAGGCCGCTGTCAAGAGACAGCGGCCTGCGACTAACGAGAAGAGATGTGGGAGAACGGCGATGGCTGAAAAAGAATTGAACTCCCGTAGTGATTTGGAGAAAGTGATCCGGGACGGTGTTACGCTGGTTGATTTCAATGCCCCCTGGTGCGGGCCATGTCGTGCCCAGGAACCGATTGTCAACGAGGTGGGCGAGCGGTACAACGGCAAGGCGGATATCGCCACGATGAATATTGACAATAACTCGGATGTCGCCTTGAACCTTGGGATTCAAAGTATTCCCACCTTGATCATCTTTAAGGATGGTCAGGAAGTTGGTCGGTTTGTGGGGCTGCAGAAAGCGGAGACCCTCAACCAGGCGATGGATCAGGCATTGGCTTGACCGAGTCAAAATCGGACGACGGTGGCGGATACGCGTAAAGCGACGCCTCCATTTTCACAATAGCCTGCCGGACGGTAACGTCCTTCATGCCATACGGCCCAGCTGCGAGGGCAACCGAAAAGGAATCTAAATGGGAACCTGTATCAACCACCCGGAGCGCGAAACCAGCTATCTTTGCATGAAGCACAACGCCTACCTCTGTGACGAATGTCTCCAATGTCGGGACCCGGAGCTTTACTGCAAGTTTCGGGAATCCTGCGCCATATGGTTCATGACCAAGAAAAAAGCCGGGCTGGATGCGGATGTCGCACCCGATACGGCCAAGGACGCCCCTTCCGAACATCGCGTTGTTTTTAGGCCCGAGGGCAAGGAGATTCGCGTGCCGGAAGGGACCACGCTTTTGGAGGCCGCCCGCCGGGCCGGTGTGCATATCAACGCTTCCTGCAACGGCAAGGGGGCTTGTGGAAAATGCAAATTGGTGGTGACCTCCGGCCGGGCGCAACGACAATCGACGCCCCTCTTGACCGATAGCGAAAAAGACAAAGGATATGTCCTGGCCTGCATGAGCAAGGTGTCGGGCGACCTCACGGTGCGCATCCCGGAAGAGGCCTTGCAGCGTAAACTCAAGGTGGCCGGTATGGGACAGGAAGCCACCGCCCGGCTCAAGGGAATCGTGATACCGCCGGAACCGATACTCAAAGAGATCCCGCTGGTGCTGGACCCGCCAACACTGCAAGACGCCGTGAGTGATCTGGACCGCCTCAAACGGGGGTTGAAGAAAGCGAACTGCGACATCGACCGGCTCAATGTCGGCCTCCCCGTCATGCGGCAGCTGGCGGCCTCGGTGCGTGAGGAAAACTGGAAGGTGACCGTGGCCGTGATGCAGCGTAAATGTTCCAATGAAATCCTGGCCGTCTACCCTGGCAACGGTGGTGCTCCCTCCCTGGGGCTGGCGATCGATGTGGGGACGACATCCGTTGTCGTCTACCTGGTGGACATGGCGGACGGCACAATTCTGGCAGCAGCCTCCGGGCACAATCAGCAGGCCGCCTGCGGCGACGATGTCATCAACCGGATGGTCTGCGCCGAGAAAAATGGCGTCAGGAAACTCAGTCGCATGGCGTTGGCCACCATCAACAACCTGATCTACGAAGCCCTGGACGGCGCCGGGGCAACGGCTGACCAGGTCAGGAACGTGGTGGTTTCGGGCAACACCACCATGGCCCACCTGCTGCTTGAGATCGAACCCCATTACATTCGCCGGGAACCCTATATCCCCACCGTGACGGAATTTCCGCTTCTCAAGGCCGGCGACATCGGCCTGACCGCCAACCCGGTTGCCGCGGTATTTATCATGCCCGGACCGGCGAGTTATGTCGGCGGCGATATCGTTTCCGGCCTGTTGTACACCGGGCTGCACCGCGAAGACCCGCTGACGCTTTTCATCGATGTGGGCACCAATGGCGAAATCGTGCTGGGCAACAAGGATTGGATGATGACGGCCGCCTGCAGCTCCGGTCCAGCCTTTGAAGGGGGCGGTATCCGATGGGGCATGCGGGCGGAAGACGGCGCCATCGAAAAAGTGACGATCGATCCGGCAACGCTGGAACCTGAAAATGCGACGGTGGGCGACCAGCCGCCCCGCGGCATCTGCGGCTCCGGCATGATCGACCTGATTGCGGAACTTCTGAAGGTGGGCATCATTGACCGCAGCGGCCATTTTGCGACCGACTGGAACCATCCCCGGGTCGTTACTGTCAACGATGAACCCGCTTATGTTCTGGTCTTTGCCGAACAGACCCCGATGAAGGAAGATATCGTTTTCACGGAGTCCGATCTGAAAAACCTGATCTACAGCAAAGGCGCGGTCTATTCCGGCTTCACGACCCTGCTGGCCGAGGCCGGCCTGGATTTTACAATGGTCGAACGCATGGTCATTACGGGTGGGTTCGGACAGTATCTCAATATTGAAAAGGCGATTCGCATCGGTCTGCTGCCGGACATGGACCGGGACAAGTTTGCCTACCTGGGCAACAGTTCCATTGCCGGGGCCTATATGGCGCTGCTGTCCGAAGACTATCGCACGGAAGCGCTGGAAATTTGTAACAACATGACCTACATCGATTTCTCCAGCAATCCGCGTTACATGGATGAATTCACCTCCGCCCTGTTTTTGCCGCATACCAATCTGGAAATGTTTCCGAGCATTGCCGCCTGACAGGGGGTGCGCTTTGCATCATAAAAAAAAGCAACCGATGAAAATCCGGTTGCTTTTTTTTAATGCCTCGACGGGGTGTCTTTAAGACGCTACCAGGGGGAAGCCGGCGTTG
This sequence comes from Desulfobacteraceae bacterium, assembly GCA_014237395.1. Classification (GTDB taxonomy): domain Bacteria; phylum Desulfobacterota; class Desulfobacteria; order Desulfobacterales; family UBA5852; genus JABZFP01. The sequence goes on from JABZFP010000010.1 coordinate 19,772, forward strand.
GACCAGGCAAAGATGCCGCCCGCCAGCGACCTGACGCGCGAATATCCCGCCTGGCGCAGGATGCTGGCGGCGATATTGGAGCGATATCCGCTGCCGCATTGAAGCACCAGTTCTTCGTCTTTTTCGGCGGCGGGTAATTGCTCGGCGAGAATATCGGACAACGGTAAATGCTCGGCCCACTTGATGCGACTGGCGTCCCATTCGGCCGGCGTGCGCACATCGATAATGCGGATGCCGCTCTCTTCCAGGCGGGCGGCCAACTGGTGGGGCGAAATCTGCTCCAGTTGTTCCACCGCCCGGCCGCTCATCAGCCAGGCCATAATCCCGCCGGAGAGATACCCGAAGATCAGATCGTAGCCGATGCGATGCAGCTCGGTCATCATGCGGTCGTAATCCTCGCGGTCATCCACCACCAGCAGGATTTCCGCCTTGGGATCCACCACCATACCCACCCAGTTGGCCAGCTGTTTTTCGAACCCGATGTTGATGCTTCCCGGAATATGAAACCCGCCAAAGGCAGCGGAGTCACGCGCATCGATAATGACTGCGCCGTCGTTGACCATTTCTTCGAATTGCTTCGGGGTCAGGGCTTTATCCATGGGGCAGGCATCCATGGTGGCCGCGCCTTGAAGATTGGTTTGAATGATATGGGAAAAGCTTTTGGGGCGCACCGGAAAAGCCGACATCACTTCTTTCTTGAAGGCATCGAAAGAAGGAAAACGCAGCATGGGGTTGGCCCGCCGCTCATAGCCGAGGGTGGAGCTCTTCTTGGCGCTCATGCCGCGCCCGCACAGCGATCCCTCGCCGTGGGCCGGGAACACCTCCAGGTGATCCGGGTAGCCGGCCAGTTTAACATAGAGGCTGTTATACAAATTTTGCACCTGCTCATCCAGGATCTCCGCGCCGGGCAAGTCCGGGCGGCCGATGTCACCGACGAAGAGCAAATCCCCGGTGAGCAGCATCTGCGGTTCTTCGGCGCGCGCCAGATCGGTGACCAGCAGGGAAATGGCGTTGGGGGTGTGTCCCGGGGTGTGCAGGACTTCAAGCTTTGCGGCGCCGAGTTCGAACACGTCGCCTTCCTTGAGATCTTTGTGGGTGTATTCCACCGGGGCACTCTCATGGATGTAGATGTCGGCGCCCGTGGCCAGCCGCAACTCCTGATCCCCACTGACATGATCGGCATGGACATGCGTATTGATCACATGGGTGATCTGCATGCCCTCTTCCCTGGCGATCGTAAGGTAGTCCTGTACGTCTCGCTTTGGATCGATAACGGCCATGGCCTTGGCACGCGGGCAGCCGATGACATAGGAAAGACAACCTAAACCGGGTACGGCAATTTGATTGAAATACATGACGCCTCCTTTTTGTTCCTGGTAAACACCTGCAGGGCGGGGCCGGTGGGCCCTGGTGTTGGAGATCAATCCGCTTGGCGCTGGCGGGTGCGGTCTGATCCCCAACAAAGGTCACGTGGTATTGGTAAGTTTTATCTTTAACCCGCCACCTCTGGTGGAGGATCCGGAGAGGTTTGACCGATCCGCGGTGCTTTTCTGATATAATTTCTTCATTTTCTGTCGCGTGCCAGAAAACGAAGCAAAAGAACACGCCCGTGTCCCGCTTAACCCTGCGCGTCACCCAACCGAGCGATGGTGCGGCGCCTCGTGCCGCCATGCGGCTTTGGCCGCCTGCGCGGCATTCCTCATCCGTTTTTAATATTTCGGTGAGTCACCGGCTTGCTCGGGTGCTCACAATCTGACGATTGCTGCGCGCCTCGCTTCACTTAGCGCCTTGCCTGACAGCACGATGCTTGCAGCATCGCCCGGTTTATGCGGCCGGAGCACACGGAAACTCGCCCGCCTAATAGCGGGTTCAAACAGTCCGCGCGCTTAATTCCGGCCGCAACGCCGATGCTCGGCGCGGAACAAAGGGAAATAAAAAACCAAACAGTCAAAAACTTCACTCAAAGGCCATATCGGTTTTCCACGCTTTCCAGACGTTGCCCACCAGTTCCGGTCCCGGCTTGAGGGTCAGTTTCCCGGGCCGCCACCCGGACGGGGTGGCTTCCGCCCCCTTGGTTTTTCTGACCAACTGAAAGGCTTGAACCTGCCGGAGCGATTCCATGACGTTGCGGCCCACCGGCGGTGTCAGGACCTCATAGCCCTGGATCACGCCATCCGGATCGATGATGAAGCGACCCCGGTTTTCCACACCGGCGCCTTCGTTATACACCCCGAACAATTTCCCCACTTTTCCGCCGGCATCGGACAGCATGGGAAAGGGGACGCCGCCGTCGACCATTTTGGCCAGTTCGTGATCATCCCACATTTTATGAACAAACATACTGTCAATGCTCATGGAGAGTATCTCAACGCCAAGATTCTGGAAATCCTGGTATTTTTCGGCGACCGCCGAAATCTCGGTCGCTCATACAAAAGTGAAATCGCCGGGATAAAAGCAAAGCAGAACCCATTTACCTAAATAGTCGGACAGCTTCACGTTGATAAATTTTCCCTGCTGATATCCCGGTGCCACAAAGTCCGGTGCTTTTTCGCCCACATGAATCATTTGCATTTCCTCCTTGATGGGTGCGGAAGGTTCATTTGCGGCGGTCTCCGGGACCGCCTCGCCAACAGGTCCTCCAGTGGGTCGGGCGCACCCGACCGGCTGCTCTTCTGCCATGTATCTCTCCTTTCGTTGATGATGATCACCTCAATAACGCTGCCATTTTTAAAATTCGGGGACTCGCCTGATGGTTAGCCAGCACAGCGTTAAAGCAACATAAAGAGGGGGTATCTTCTGGAATAACGTGATCGATCGTTCTGCGAAATGCGAAACCTTCCATCCGGTTTCACGAACCATCGTGTCGGGTCAGGGGTGAATTTTATGAGAATATGCCCTTTGTATTAAGTCGAACGCAACACGGATGTCAAACAAATCAGCCATGGACGAAAGCAGTGGTTCGGGAGCGACCCGGGACTCAGCGGGCCGGCATCGGGAAAAGTGCCCGGACACCCACCCCCCGTGCCACAAAACAACGGGGAGGGTGACCGGGCCGTTCGCAAAACAGCCGCTTTATTTTTCCACTTTATAGCCCATGGGCAGTTTCTTGAAGCGACCACCATGAATGATGGGATCGCCCTTGTAGCCCAAGGCCTTGAATCCGATGTAGTCCGTGGTGCCCACAAGGTGGCTTACATCGCGCCCCCTGGAGGCCATGTAGCTGAAATCGGTCCCCTTGTGGGCGATTTTTTTGAAGTCCACCTCACGGTTGTCCTGGTGGCAGCGATCGCAGGTCCGCTCCGATTGCAAGCTGGCGTGGCACTGGACGCAGGACAGGGCCGATTCGGCGGGCATGACTTCGTGCTCCACCCGCCAGTACATCTGGGAGGTGGTCCATTCGTACTTGCCGCTGTATTTCAGGTCGGCGGCCTTCATCCCGTCCGTGAAGGATTTTTGCCAGTCGCGATGCTTCCAGTAAGCGGTGGTGTCCTCCTTGTCACGGGGGAAGAGGTGGGGCACGAGCAGATAGTCATGCTCGGCGTCCACAGCCTGGACCCCTTCCATTATTTTGAAGGGCGCGATCCTGGAATTTGGGTCGTTGATGGATCCGACGGGCTCGGAGATGTTGACCGGCCCCGACCGCCAATCCACCTTGTCTCCCAGAAAAACACGCTTCGAGAAACCGCTGTCCCAGGTGTAGACGGGCTTGGCGGACTCTTTCCACCGGAACTCGCCCTTCTTCCAGTTGTAGTCGGGCATGCCGTATTTGTCTTTTTTGGGTTTGCGTTCCTTGTCGCCGGCCTTGGACCAGTCCCAGAAGACCTTGGTGGGTTTGCACTTGGCATAAACCGGCGCATGACAGGTATTGCAGGCGATGGTTTGGCAGTGCTTGTTCAGGTGGTGGTCCAGCAGGTCGTCCCCATGGTGGGGGCTGCCGGTGTGGCATTCTTCGCACGAGAAACTGCCTTCCACCACGGGTACGGAAGAGCTGCGCCCGGCGATTTTGTGGTTGCGGGTACGATGGCACTCGGTGCACTGAAAGTCATAGCCGCCCATGTGCACGTCGCAGTTGCGCTCCGGTTCCAGGAGCTGGCGTGACAGATCGGCGTGTTTGACCGCTTCGCCGCCGCCGCCGTTGAAGTGGCATTCGCCGCAGGATCTCCGGGAGGTGGGCCCTACGTTTTTAGCAACATTTACCAGGTCCACTTCGGGATCGGGCATACCGGCCGCTGTGGGCGTTTTTTTATAGGTGCCGGTGGTGTCGTGGCACACCAGGCAGTCGATCCTGGTCATATCGGTGTGATCAAAAGAAGCGTCTTTCCATCCATAGCCTACGTGACAACTGGTGCAACGAGCCTCGTTGCTGGCGATGCTCATTCAGAAGTTGTTGGTGGCAATGGTGGCTTTGCCGATTTCAACCTCCTTTCGATGGCCAAGTGTGAAGGGGGAAGGCCCTTTCAACAGCCAATGGGCTGTTTTGAGCATATCCTGGCCGGCCGCCTTGTGACAGCGCAGGCATTCCTCGGTCACCTCGAAGGGGGTCGGATTGGCGGCCAGCTGGATCTTGTCCTTGTGCTCGGGAACATTCTTGTTGTGGCAGCCGATGCAGTCCACCGGTCCCTGGTTCATATCCCGATGGCATTCCATGCACTGCTGGTGATAGGCCGCCTTCAGGCCGATCCGTTCCGGATGATCCTTGCGGAAGGCTTCCTGGTGGCAGGCCGAACAGCGGGTGGTTTCGCTGGCGTCGGCACCCAGGGGGCGAAAATGATGGCACATGGCGCAGTCCTGGATCTGGGCGGCATGCTTGCTGTGCATGAAACGCACCGGACCGTAGTGGTCTTCCACCGCATTAATGATGGGGCTGTTGAGGACAAAGTAGCTGTGTTTGATGTCCTTGGTGCCGAGCCCTGTCTCCCGCAGACGCATCTGGCGGCAGAGCTTGCATTCATCCATGACGGCGTCGACGAAGGGCACCGTTTCTTTGGCCCGCTCCAGGGCGGCCACCTGGTCCGGCGCCGTCCAGGTGCTGGCCGGGGTTTCCGGAGCGGGGGGGGCTGCGGCCGCCGCGGCATGGGCCGCCGGGCTCCCGGGGCTTTCCGGATGGAGGGCGACCAAGCCGCCGCTGAGCCCCATCACGAGAAATAATAGTAAGACAATGAACGACTTCTTGCTCATGCTGACACCTCCTGTTTCGGCCCGCTCAGGACCGGCAGATAGGTCACGAGAAAACGATAGAGGAACATCAGACCCGCGATGAGTCCGACGGTAATCAGGATTTCCGAAAAAGCCGGGGCGTAGTTCGCCTCGCTGATGGGGGGCCGATAGCCCACCACGAAGACATTGACCCGGTTGACTAAGACGCCGCCCACGATCAGCGCGCAGGCAATGAACAGCCCCCGACGGGACTGGCGGACTTTCGGCAGTACCAGCATGACCCAGGGAACGATGACGCCTAAAATCAGCTCCACCAGGAAGGCGTTGGTCTGGGCCGTGCCGTCGAGCAGATAGACATAGGTGCCGCGCACCACCATGTCCCCCACCTTGAGGGCCAGGTAAAGCCCCAGCAGGAAGACGGTAAAGCGGGTCAGGGGGGTTAAAATGTCCATCTCGGGATCCAATTTAAGGGAGGATGTCACCAGCGTGGTTTCGAACACCACCATGGGATAGCCCACCGCAATGGCCGAGGTCAGGAAGAGCAGCGGCAGGATCGGGGTGTACCAGAGGGGATGAAGCTTGGTGGGCGCGACCAGCATCAGGGAGCCCAGGCTGGATTGATGCATGCAGGAGAGCACCACCCCGGCAATGATGAAAACCCACATCAGTTTGCCGGTAATGGCATCGAGCAGTTTCAAGAGGCCCTCGACGGGGGCGTTGAGGCCGCTCAGCGGGCCGGGCAGATGGACGCGTCCTTTATATTGTTCCACGACGATGGGGACGAATTCGAGATAGAGGACGTTGAGGTAGAACATGACGCACATTGCCACCTCGAAGAGGACCGAATTTGGGTTCCAGTGAATCAGCGGCTTCCAGATGGCCCAGGAGCGGCCGATGTCCACCAGCAGGCCCAGGACGACGAAGGTGTACCCCAGCATGGCCGTCAGCAGCGCCGGGCGTACCACGGGCTCGTAGTAATGGCGGCTCAGGATGTGGGCGACAAAGGCCGTGGTGAACCCGCCGGCGGCCAGAGCGACGCCGGAGGCCACATCGACACCGATCCAGAGCCCCCAGGGGCGTGCGTTGGTCAGGTTGGTGACATAGCCGATACCGCCAATGTAGCGGGCGATGATGGCCACGGCGCCGGCGGCCATCAGGAAGGCCATCAAGACCACGCCGGGTGTCCAGAACTTGGCCCTCAGGGGGCGGGGGGTATGACTCATGGATTTTCTCCTTCACGATCGATGTGGCGGTCGCCTTTGTCCCGGAAACCCCACATGACGCCGCTCAGCATGCCGAAGAGGACGATGGGGGACCAGAGATAGCTGAAAAGCGAATGCTGGATGGTTTCCGCCAGCTGCGGCAGCGGTTTTTCCGGCACCTGGATAAACCCGAGATCCTCGAAGGGCTGGTCCGAAAGGTACATCCAGCTCGTGCCGCCCACTTCTTTTTCACCGTAGATATGATCGAGGTAGCGGCCGGGATTGTCTTTAATGCGCTGGTGGCCGAGTGCGAGCAGGTCGGCGCGCTTCCCGAAGGTAATGGCTTCCACCGGGCAGATCTGGGCGCAGCCGGGCAGTTTGCCCTCCTCCGCGACCCGCTCGTAACAGAAGGTACATTTCATCACCCGGGGCGTGATGGGGTTGTGGTATTCATAGGCCGGAATTTCAAACGGGCAGGCCACCATGCAGTACCGGCACCCGATGCACTTGCTGGCGTCGTAGTGCACCGCGCCGTTTTCTTTTTTCGTCAGGGCCCCCACGATGCAGGCCGAGGCACAGGCCGGATCCTGACAATGCATGCACTGGATCTTGACAAAGGTGGGGATCAACTGGTCACGTTCGTCGATTTTCCCGGAATAGTAGCGGTTGACGACCGTAAAACTTTTTTCGTCCGGGCGACGCTTGCGGTCCAGGATGGTCAGGTCGTCGAAGGACTGCTCGGGTTGCGGCAGCCCATTGACCGTCTGGCAGGCCTGCTCGCATTTGCGGCACCCGATGCAGCGCGTCAGGTCCACCAGGCATCCGTAGGCGTCTTCCGGCGCGCGCGACTCCCAGGCCGCAGCCGATCGGCCCGTGGCGGCCAGTCCGGCACCGGTGGCTCCCATGATTTTGAAAAACCCTCTTCGGCTTAAATCCATATGTGTCCTCCCGTCATTGAACGCAAGCGGATCGCAATCTTACCCGCACCCGCCCTATCATCAACGTTCTTCAGTTCCGGCAATTTCAGGTCTTGGTGACCATCATGCGATGTCCTTCCGGGGTCGCCTCCAGTGCTATCCGGCAGCCGGTATCATTGCCAAGAATCTTCATCAGGGCCGCATAAACATCTTGATCCCGCACGGTGAACGATAGGGAATCACCGGACGCCAACTGCCTTAAAGCGGCCATGCATTTCAGCATACCGACCGGTCCGGTGATATCTGGTATGTTTTGTTCCATATCCGACCGCCCCGTTTTAGAGGGGCTCAAAGCGCAATAACTGTGCCGGCTTATCTAAAAAAGAAATATTGATTTAACTATCTAAAATAATTATGCAATTAGATTTCATGGGAAGGCTTTGCAGTGGAAAGTCGTTTATGGTATTTAAACACTTGTTTAAACATGCTTAAACACTGTTGCCATGCGATCCGCTTTTCATGGAAAGGCTACCAAGATGAAAAACGACGACATCAGTCGCTACTGGAAACGCATCATCAACACCATGAATGACGGCTTGATGCTGATCAGCGCAGAAGGCACCATCCTGATGGTCAACAAATCCTTCGAACGGTTGACCGGTTACAGTGCCGAGGAAGCCATCGGGCAATCCTGCACCCTCCTGGCGTGTGACGCCTGTGAGCAGGCCTTGAACAATCGCTCCGGCGATTGGTGCAAATTGTTCCTGCCGAACCACCCCGACATGCGCCGCTGCCGCTGCGGTATCGTCCGCAAGGACGGCACCTGCCTGGCGGCGCTGAAAAATGCATCCGTCCTGCGGGATGACGACGGAACGGTTCTGGGCGCTGTCGAAACCATCACCGATATCAGTGAAATCGACCGTCTGGACCAGCAGGTGGAACTGTTGTCCCGCCAGTTGAGTGACTATCGGGAATATCACGGGATCATCGGTACCTCGCCCGCCATCCGCAAGGTCTTTGAGGTGGTGGAAAAGGCAGCCCAGAGCAATGCGCCCGTGATCATCTCCGGCGAGAGCGGCACCGGCAAAGAGCTCGTCGCCCGGGCCATCCATGAAAGGGGCCAACGCAAAAGCGGACCGTACGTGCAGCTCAATTGTGCCGCCCTGAATGCCGCCCTTCTGGAAAGCGAGTTGTTCGGCCATATCAAGGGGGCTTTTACCGGCGCCTATCGGCATCGCAAGGGGCGTTTTGAAGCGGCGGACGGCGGCTCGATCTTTCTGGATGAAATCGGCGATATTCCGCTGTCCATCCAGGTCAAGCTGCTGCGGGTACTGGAGAACAAACAAATCGAACGGGTGGGGGATCATCGATCCGTGGATGTGGACGTCCGCATCATATCGGCCACCCATCAAAACCTGGTCACCTTGATCGAGCAACAGCAGTTTCGGGAAGATCTGTATTTCCGGATCAATGTCATCCCCATCCGAATCCCGCCCCTGCGGGAGCGCAAAGAGGACATCCCGCTGCTGGTCAACAGTTTTGTCCAGCGGCTGCAGGTCCGCACCGGAAAGGCCATCACCGGGCTAACGCCGGAGGCCTTGCAGCATTTTATGGACTACGCCTGGCCGGGCAATATTCGCGAACTGAAAAGCGCTTTGGAATATGCCTTTGTGATTGCGGAGAAGGGGAAGATCGACATTGCCCATCTGCCACACCCGGTATTGGAGCCTTCCACGATCGGCGTCGATCGGACGGGCGGAAGAAACGGCTCCCGGGAAAAGCAGGCCTTGATGGCCGCCCTGCGGGAAACGCATGGGAATCAGACCCAGGCCGCGCGCCTGCTGGGTGTTAACCGGGTAACGGTATGGAACCGGATGCGCAAATACGGAATCGACATCAAGGCGATCGTGGATGGGTGACGCCGGCGGGTGGATTAGCGGTCGAAAAGGGCCGCGGGCAATCAGGGGCTGACGCCGGCCGTTGGCATCAATTCTACCCGTCCGGTCTGTTGATCGGGTGACGGCGTAAAATTCATGCGGCGCAATTGCGCCCGGCCCAGTTCGAGGTCGAGCGGGGTCTCGATGTAAGATGGGTTGCCGGCCGGGTCGATCATATAGAACGTGCCTTCGGCGAGTCGTTCCAGCATGTGGTGATAGCGACCATAATTGGCCTGCAGCTCGCCTTTGAAATGGGTGCTCAGAAGGACGCGACCATAAAGATCGTCGACCAGGATGCGATTGATGGCATCACATTCCAGGACAAGCTTTACGGCATAAAGATGTTGTTTGAGAAAGCGCGCCCGATCCAACTGAAACGAACCGTAGTCGATGCCCTGGCGCATGCGGGCCAGCCGCGGCATTTCATAGCTTTGGAGGGCGGCCCGCAAATCTCCCAATGTTGTGATGCCCTCGCCGTCAAAAGCGGCGTCAAAAAGCACGATCGGGAAGGGTTCGTTTTTCCCGAAGCGCTCTTTGAAGAAAAATGTGCCGATCTCCACATTGGCCGGCGCGATAAATTGTTCAATAAATGAATCTAAACCGATCGTGGATCCTTCGAGCTGCATGCGGTGGTAAATGATTTCGAAATAGGCCTGATGGCGCGTGATGAAAGACCGGATTTCGTTGCGGCCGATGACAAACTCCGAGACGTGGCGGACATCCAGACCGGGCAGGATCTGCTGGTCGAATACGGTCCGCAGGGGATGGCCGGAATGTCGGCTTAAAGCCTTCAGCGGCACAGCGATCGGTGTGGCGTCATCCAGCACGGGTGCCGTGGATGAAGGTGCGGCCTGGAAGCCTGATAAAATGAATGGCATGAATGCAAAGACGACCAGCGCCAGGGTTGAGACCGCCGGCGGTCGACAAGGTCTTCTTTCATGGAAAAACGGTTTTCGCTGAGCGGCCATGTGGGGTTGGCGGGCCTTTCGATCCATTGACGCTGCTGTCACGAAAATATGCAAAAGGCGCGTTTTTTGCAACCGAAACCGGGATGGTGGGCGATGAAGGGCGATGGAGCATCGCCTTCCGTTCAAGATCAACGATCGGAAGGGTAAACGCGGTTTAACGAGGGGGCGCCCGGCGCCACGTCGTTTGCGCAAGGAGTCGTCGCATGAGGAATAAAATTGGCGTTGGCGTCATTGGCATAGCGGTATTTTTCGGGATCGTTCTCCTGGCCCCCGGGAACAGGGCCAAGGCGGACAATTCGGGGCGGCAGAATGTTTTTTACCTCAATTCCTATTCGAATGGCTACATCTGGTCCGACAGCCTGATCGAGGGCTTAAAAAGCGTTTTTGCAAAGAGTGATTCCAATATCGTTCTGCACATTGAATATATGGATTCCAAGCAGCGCTATGACGACAATGTCAAAATGTCGCTCTACGCCATTTATGAACATAAATACAAGGGGATCGATATCGATGCGATTATCGTCTCGGACAACAACGCCTTCGATTTTATGCTGCAGTTCCGGGAAGGGTTGTTTCCGGGCGTGCCGGTTATCTTCTGTGGCGTCAACGATTTTACCCCGACCTTGATTCGCGGCCAGAAGAATATCACCGGGTTGACGGAAGATTTCGATGTCAAAACCAATTTGCGAATGGCCTTGCGGTTTCATCCGGAGCGCAAGAAAATCGTCGTGATCGGCAACAGCTCCACCACCGGGCGGGCCATCGGCAATCAGGTCCGGGCGGCGATCGCCGATTTTCACGACCGGCCGGAAATCGAATTCGTGGTGTCCGATCAATTGCAGCCGATTCTGGATCAGGCCCGGGCCGTGGCCGACGAGGCCATTTTCTATTTTATCCCCTTTTATATGGACTACGAGGGCGTTCGGTATTCCGCCAATGAAATCTTGAGTAAACTCTACGCCGTCACGGATGCGCCGATCTACAGCAACTGGGAGTTCATGCTGGGGTCCGGTATCGTCGGGGGGAAGGTGTTGAGTGGTTTTGCGCATGGCGCGGCGGCGGGGGAACTGTTGATGCGGGTTTTTCAGGGAGAGAACATCGACGCCATTCCGGTGCAGGCCCCCCAGGATGAACCCTACATGTTCGACAACAACCTGTTGAAGCGGTTTAAAATTTCCACCTCGGACCTGCCCCCGGAAAGTACCCTGATCAACCACACGTCCTACCTGTTCCAGATCAATCGCCAGCTCTTTTGGGTGCTGGTGATCGGCATGACGGTGATCACGGTCACGCTGGTGGTGCTCATGTTCAACATCACCGAGCGGCGCGCGATCGAGCAGCGCATCAAGGAGCAGCTGGCTTTCGTCAAGCTGTTGATGAATACGATCCCGATCCCGATTTATTTCAAAGATCAGCGCGGCGTGGTGACGGAATGCAACGAGACCTTTGAAAAATGGTTCGACCTCGATCGCCACCACATCATCGGCCGCAACATCGAGAGTTTCAGCGCCAGCGGGCCGGCGCAACTGACGGATCAGGTCGATAGCGACCTGATGTCGCACGACGGGGTGCGGATTTATGAAACCAGCCTGGCGGCGGCCGACCGCGCCCGTCGGGACGTCATTCTGCACAAGGCCAGCTACAGCAACGCCAAAGGGGAAATATCCGGGCTGGTGGGGGTAATTTTTGACATCACGGCGCGCAAAAAGGCCGAGCGTGAACTGATCAAGGCCGAAGAAAAATATCGCAGTATCTTTGAAAATTCCGCCCTGGGCATTTTCCGATCAGGGCCCGATGGCCGGATTCTGGACGCCAATCCGGCCCTGGCCAACATGCTGGGGTTCGACAGCCTGGCCGAGTTGACGGCCGCCGGTGCCGAGATGCCGGGGGCCCTCTGTCTCAAACCGTCCGAGAAGCCCTCCGCCGGTGATCGGCTGGCGCCGGTCACCTTTGAAAGAGAATGCCAGACGCGCGACGGGCGCCGCATCATCGTGACCCAGCATCTGCGTTCGGTGTGGGGCGATGACGGCCAGATTCGCTACTATGAAGGGTTTATCGAAGACATTACCCAGCGGAAAACGGCCGAGAAGAACCTGCACGAATCCCAGCAGATGCTCAAGCTGGTATTGGACAACATCCCCCAACTGGTCCACTGGAAGGATCTTGATCTGCGCTACCTGGGGGCCAATAAAAGCTTCGGCGCCTTTTTCGGGCTGCGCGACGTTGACGCCATTATCGGCAAGCGCGACAGCGACCTGTTTCCGGAGAAAGAGGAGGCCGCCAAGAGCATGGCGACGGACCGGAGCGTGGCGGCTACGAACCAGCCATCCTACCGCATGCGCTGGCCTGTTCACAACCCTCGGGGGGAAAAGAAATGGATGCTGGTCAACCGCGTTCCGTTGCATAACGACCGGGGGGAGGTCGTGGGGGTATTGTCCAGCGCAGAAGATATCTCGCAAAATATCATCATGGAACGCCGTATGCTCGAATCCACCAAGATGGAGGCGATTGGCACCCTTGCCGGCGGCATCGCCCATGATTTCAATAATATATTGACCTCTATCTACAATTCTACCGAACTGGCGCTGGAGGATGTGGCCCCCGACAGCCAGACCGGCCGGGACCTGCGGCGCAGCCTGAAAGCGGCGGAGCGCGGCAGCCAGCTGGTGCAGCAGATCCTGACATTCAGCCGGGCGGACCAGGAGGGCATACGGATGACGGATATCGCCGCCGTGGTAGAGGAGGCCGTGCAACTGATCAGCGCATCCCTGCCCCGGAACATCGAGGTGGACGTGCACATCGATCCCCACCTCAGCCCCTGCATGGCGGACCCGACCCAGATTCACCAGATTGTCATGAATCTGTGCACCAATTCGTTTCAGGCCTTAAAAGGGACGGGAGGGCAGATCCGCATCATGCTCAACCAGATAACGCTCGATGGGAGTGCGGCGGAACTGCTGGGCATCCAGCCCGGCCCGTATCTCAAGCTCAGCATATCCGACAACGGCCCCGGCATCCCGGCCGATATCCTGGACAAAATATTCGATCCGTTTTTCACCACCAAAGGCAAAGGCGAAGGCACCGGCCTCGGCCTGGCCGTGGCCCACGGCATCATCAAAGGCCACAACGGGGCAGCGCGGGTCACCAGCCAGCCGGGCCTCGATACCACCTTCGACATCTTTCTGCCCACGGGCAGCGGGGTCGTGGTGGACGCGAACCAGCCCCATTCCCATGTCTACCGCGGCAAAGGACGTATTCTTTTCGTGGAGGACGATCCGGACCAGTTGGAAATCATACCGCGGGTGCTTGGCAAACTGGGCTACCAGGTCGAGGCGCGCAATGGCGGACGTGCCGCCCAGGAGGCCATTGCCAGCGCCCCCGAACCGTTCAACCTGGTCATCACGGACTATGATATGCCGGAAGTAAACGGCATCGAACTTGCAGAGGCCATCCGGGAGAAACATCCGGAAACCCCGATTATGATGGTTACCGGCCGCAAGAATCCGGTGGAGATGGCGTCGCGTATCGATTCGATTCGCAAGGTCATCATCAAACCCTATAACAAGGCGATCCTGTCCGAGGCGATCCGCGAAGTGCTGGACGAATAAGAATGATGGATAAAACACCGCAGATTCTGATCATCGACGACGACCCCCAGGTGTGCGAGACCATGTTGAGCATGGTGCATCGGATGCAATACGAAGGCGTGTGCGCGCAGACCCTCAGCGACGGTCGGCAGCAATTACAGCGGGGTGACTTCGATGTTGTTTTCCTCGATGTCCGGCTGCCGGACGGCGATGGCATCGAGGCCCTGCCAGTCATCAAGCGCGCCCCGTCCCGGCCGGAAGTCATCATCCTGACGGGCAAGGGGGATCCGGACGGCGCGGAACTGGCCATCCAGGGCGGGGTCTGGGATTACCTGGTCAAACCGTCGCCGGTCAAAAACACCAAACTGAGCCTGCAGCGGGCCCTGGCCTACCGCCAGGAGAAACAGTCCCGCCATGACCTGGAAGTTCTCAATACGCGCGATATCATCGGGGACAGCCCGGGTATTAAAGCCTGTTTCGAACGGGTAACCCAGGCATCCCGCACGGATTTCAATGTGTTGATTACCGGCGAGACCGGCACCGGCAAAGAACTGTTTGCCCGGACGATCCACAAGAACAGCCCGCGTGCGGCCCGCGCTTTTGTGGTCGTGGACTGTGCCGCGCTGTCCGATAATCTCCTGGAAAGTATTCTTTTCGGCCACCGCAAGGGGGCTTTTACAGGCGCGGACCAGGACCGCCCCGGTCTGGTTCGCCAGGCCCACCAGGGGACGCTTTTTCTGGATGAGATCGGCGAACTGCCGCTCAACTCCCAGAAAGCCTTCCTGCGCGTGCTGCAGGAGAAAAAATTTCGTCCGGTGGGGGCAAGTCAGGAAGAACCGAGTGATTTTCGCCTGATCGCCGCGACGCACCGCGATCTGTCGCAAATGGTGAAAGCCGGCCAATTCCGTGAAGACCTGTTTTATCGCCTGAAGACCGTCACCCTGGATTTGCCGCCCCTGCGCGACCGACGGGAAGATCTGCAGCCCCTGACCATGAACTACCTTGCCCGGTTATCGGAGAAGGACCGCTTGGCGGCCAAAGCGGTTGACCCGGAATTTTTCCAAATTTTGGAGGGGTACAACTGGCCGGGCAATGTGCGGGAGCTCTTTCACACGCTGGAGCAGGCGGTCGTGGCGTCGGGTGTCAACCGGATGCTTTTCCCGATGCACCTTTCCAAGGACATTCGGATTCAGGTGGCCCGCATGAAAGTTGAGCGGTCGCCGGCCGGTTCGATCGAGAACCTGCATCAAGAGGGCGTCGGCGCCTCACCGATCTCACCCGAAACGATGGCTTCCCAGTGGCTGCTGGACCCGAACTTTCCCTCCCTGAAAACCTTCCGGCATCAAATGGAGAAAGTCTACCTGGAGGCCGTCGTTCATCAGCTGCGCGGCGATATCCCGGAAATCGTGCGCCGCACCGGTCTTTCGCGGTCTCACCTTTACGCCATGCTGAAAAAACACAACATTCCGCTGTAACGAGAGTGAATTGTTTCCGCGGTGTCGAATGCCACGTTTCACCCCACCCGCCCATCTGAAAAATCAGAATTCCCCGCTTTTGTCCGAATTTTCAGAAAAATATTCAAAGCATTGATATTTAATGTAAAAACAAAATAATCGCCTCGACAAATGTGAAGACGCCGCCATCCGGATGGCATCCGGGTCGTACTGCCTGCCGTCCTGTTACGGCGTCTCACGGCTGTTGGGGAAGGGGTTGCCCATTGCGGTCTGATTTTTCGGATTCACGCCTCCCTGCCGAAACACGTCTCGTCCGGGTCTAAATTTTTAACCCCTAGTAATAAAACACAATTCGTATCAAAACGGGCCGTGGCACGCTTGTTGATATGCATCCCTCGGTAACCGATGCCGCTGTCGGTATTTGGCGATGGGAGAAAAAATGCTGGCGTTTCCGATGATCGACAATCCGAACCCATACGAGCTGGCGGCTGCCAGACGGTATGGCGTGCCGCTGGCAATTCGGCGGTCCGGGCAAAATCTGAAGGGCTATGCCTGGTTCGGAACCCTTTATGTCGTCGAGGACCCGCATGAAACCAACGACGGTGCGCCGGCGTTGCCGACGGGCGCCGTCCACTATCAACCCAACTAGCGAGGGAGAAACATGAAACGAATTTTTACACTTGCCCTATGCCTTTTTCTGGTTTTGGCGTTTACCGCGTCGTTTGCTTCAGCCGCTGAAAAGCGCGGCAAATTCGGTACCGACCCGCGCCATGACGTGGCCAAACGTGTCAAATTCAAACCATCGGAAGAAAAGATCAAATGGAAGATGGTCATGCCCTGGTCCAAGGGATTGCTGTTTTACGACATTGCCGTTCATTTCTGCGACAGCGTGCGATTGGCGTCGGCCGGCCGGCTGGACATCAAACCGTTTTCCGCCGGCGAACTGGTTCCCGCCATGCAAACCTTTGACTCCGTCAGCCAGGGATCGGCGCAAGCCGGCCATGATTGGGCCGGATACTGGAAAGGCAAGAATGAAGCCTTTGTGCCGTTGGCGGACATTCCCTTTGGTTTGGACCCCGAAGGCTACAATATCTGGCTGTACGAAAAGGGGGGCCTTGAGTTGGCGCAGGAACTCTATGGTCGCTATAACCTGACGGCGCTGCCCTGTGGGCAGACCGGCCAGGATATGGGCCTTTTCTCCAACAAACGCGCCACCAAGATGGAAGATTTCAAGGGCCTGCGGGTACGGACGGTGGGCTGGTACATGGACATCCTCAATGAACTGGGCGCCTCGGTCAGCCCGCTGCCGGGCGGCGAGGTCTACCTTGCACTGGAGCGCGGTGTCCTGGACGCGGCCGAATTTTCCGCACCGGCCATGAGCTATCCCATGGGATTCGATGAAATCACCAAGTACGTCATCGAGCCGGGCGTCCACCAGCCGGCCAGCCAATGCTATGTCTTCTTCAACACGGATGCCTACAACAAGCTCCCCGAAGATCTGAAGTGGATTATCGACCTCTGTGCCAAGGAAACCCAGCTGTGGTCCATCAATTGGATCAATTCCCTCAATGCCGAAGCCATCAACCGTCTCTCCAAGAGTGTCGAAATCGTGCAGATGGACAAAGAGACCCTGATTGAATTCCGCAAGACCGCCAAGAGCTACGTCGATCAACTGAAAACCAAATATCCGGATGTCAAGAAGATCGTCGAATCCCAGGAGAAATTCGTGGAAGAATTCTCGGTCTGGCGCGGGGCCCGCGGTGGTGTGTCGCCCTGGCCTTACGAAGACTATATTTCCGGAAAAATCTATGAATAACGGGCGATCGGTTCCGCCCGGCCGTTCGGAAGCGCGTTCCGTGTGCCGGGCACCCGAATCCGTTTGATCATGAAAGCCGGGGAGAAGTTCTCCCCGGCTTTGTGCCGCGCATCCATGCGGCGATAAGGATGATAAAATGTTTACAAAGATAGCCAACGCAATCGACTGGTACAGCCACAAGCAGGGCGAAGTCACCTCGCTGCTGGCGCTACCGCTTTTGGTGGTCGTGCTCTACGAGGTCTTCATGCGTTACGCGTTCAATGCCCCCACCGTTTGGGGGTTTGAGTTGACGACGTTTATCTACGGCATCCACTACATGTTCGGCCTGTCCTATACCGATGCCACCGGGGGGCATGTGAAGGTCGATATCTTCTCGGCCCGGGCCTCCCGCAAGACCCAGGCCTTTCTCAATATTTTCTCGACCCTGGTGCTGTTTCTGCCGGTGATGACCTGTCTCACCATCTGGTCCATCAAATTCGCCCACACCTCCGTCATCGGCCGGGAACTCAACTCCACCAGCTGGGCACCGATGATCTGGCCGGTCAAGATCATCATGGCGTTCACCCTGCTGGTCCTGCTGCTGCAGGGCATATCCAACTTGATTCGCGAATTCCAGATATGGCGCGGAAAAGCGGAAAGCTGACGAGGGAAGGACAAGGTAATCCAAATGAGTCCTGAATTTTTAACGGTGGCCATGTTCGCCACCCTGATTGTTGCGATCTGCCTGGGGCATCCCCTGGCCTATACGTTGGCCGCTGTGGCGGCGTTGTTCGGATTGCTCGACAACGGCTTCAACATTCCGGCCTTGTTCGATATGTTTGCCAACAATACCTGGGGCCTGATGAACAATTATGTCCTGGTGGCGATCCCGCTGTTTATCCTGATGGCCCAGCTTTTGGACCGCTCCAAGGTGGCGGACCAGCTTTTCGAAGCGCTCTATGTGGTTCTGGGCGGTCTCAAAGGGGGGCTCGGCCTGGCGGTGGTCGTGGTGTGTACGGTGTTTGCCGCCACCACCGGCATCATCGGCGCA
This sequence comes from Desulfobacteraceae bacterium, assembly GCA_014237395.1. Lineage (GTDB taxonomy): Bacteria > Desulfobacterota > Desulfobacteria > Desulfobacterales > UBA5852 > JABZFP01. Next base: position 37,840 of record JABZFP010000010.1, read on the forward strand.
TCGGTGGTCGCCATGGGCCTGCTGGCCACCCCGGCGTTGCTGAAGAAAGGCTACCAGAAGGAACTGACCAGCGGGATTATCTGTGCCGCGGGCACCTTGGGTATCCTGATTCCTCCCAGCATCATGATGGTTGTCTACGGGGGGTTGACCGGCCTCAAGGAAACCTCGGTGGGCAATCTTTTCGCCGGTTCGATATTCCCCGGATTGCTTCTGGCCGGCCTGTATTTTCTCTACATCCTGGTTCGCTGTCAGATCCAGCCCGAGCTTGGACCTCCCATTTCAAAAGAAGAGGCGGGTCGCTGGAGTGCCGCCCAGAAATGGGCCATGACCCTGAAATCCATGATACCGCCGCTAGCGTTGATCCTGGCCGTCATGGGGACCATCCTGGCCGGGGTGGCGACCCCGACGGAAGCCGCGGGTATGGGGGCGGCAGGCGCTGCGGTCCTGGCCATTTTCAACCGCAAGTTCACCTGGACCGTGATCAAGGAATCCTGCTTCGCCACGCTGAAGACGACCTCCATGGTCATGATGCTCTTTATCGGTGGGAAATTTTTCAGCACGGTCTTCCTGAGCATGGGGGGCGGTGATGTCGTGGCGGATGTCCTGGTGGGAAGCGGCCTGAACCGGTGGGTGGCCCTCTTCATCATGATGGCGATCGTTTTTCTCATGGGGATGTTTATCGACTGGGCGGCCATCCTGTTGGTCACCGTGCCGATTTTTATGCCGATCGCCATGGAACTGGATTTCAACCCGCTGTGGTTTTCACTGCTGATGTGCGTCAATTTGCAGACGTCGTTCTTGACGCCGCCGTTTGGCTATGCCCTGTTTTACTTCAAGGGCGTCGCCCCCGAAGGCTACACCATGATGCATATTTACCGGGGTATTCTGCCGTTTGTGCTATTGCAGCTGGTCGGGTTGATGCTGATCGCATTGTTTCCCGCCATTGTGACCTGGCTGCCGGCCATCTTCTTTTCCTCATGATGCACAGGGGCTCTATCCCGTCGTCCGGAAAAGAACGTGCAAAAGGCCCGGAAGCATAATGGGGCCTTCCGGCCACCGGTTGTCTTCGCAAGGTGTGAAGACGCTTGATAACGAGCGGGCGCTTGATGTGTGCTACCGAAAACCAAGACCCGTGCCTTGCCCGCTCGTTATCATTTTTTTCTGGACGGCGCCGTGCCCGGCAAGTTTGATTGCTCCAGTGACCATCTGCCATCGGCACCCACCGGCATTCCTCCAACGCAAACACCATAGGACGTTGCCCTTCCGTCGGATATCATTGATGACCCGATAGGTGGATCGGCACACGACCCTCATCGCCCTTCGATCAACAGAGGCCATTTTGGCCAAACAGCGCCGCCGCCTGATTTTACCGATAAGGCCGGTTGCCTTTTTGGGCAATTGAATCTAAATTACCCCTTTTATGTTACGATCGTCATATCATGTGTCCATTTATCGATTGTTTCCGGATGGGAATTGACCAATGATTGTGCCTGTTATTCTAGCCGGCGGTGCGGGAACCCGATTATGGCCGCTCTCGCGGCAACTGCATCCCAAGCAGGTCTTGCCGATCACGGGGCAGGCGACCATGATTCAGGAGACGTTGGGGCGCCTCGAGGGGCTGGACGGCCTGGCGCCGCCTATCGTGATCTGCAATGAGAGCCATCGTTTCATGATCGCCGAACAATTGCGTGAAAAGGGGATTCAGCCCGGCGCCATCATCCTGGAGCCTGTGGGTAAAAATACGGCCCCGGCCATTGCGGTGGCGGCCCTGCAAGCCTCCCGTCAGGACCAGGATCCGATCCTGCTGGTTCTGCCGGCCGACCATCATATCGGACGGCCGGACCGATTCCGCCGTGGGGTTGCGGAGGGACAGACGCTGGCCGAGGCCGGTCGTCTGGTGACCTTCGGCATCGTACCGACACGCCCCGAGACTGGCTATGGCTATATCAAACAGGGCGCGCCTCTAACATCGGTATCCGCAGAAAACCGGGCTTGCGCAATCGAGGCCTTTGTGGAGAAACCGGATCGCACCACGGCCGAGGGGTATCTGGCCTCCGGGGCCTACCTCTGGAACAGCGGGATGTTTCTTTTCCCCTCATCGGTGCTGTTGGCGGAAATGAAACGTCTGGTGCCGGAGATGGTCTCCGCCTGTGAAAAAGCGCTGTCGGCCGGCCGGGTGGATCTGGATTTCTTCCGCCTGGAGAGGGCGGCCTTCGAGGCCTGCCCCGCCGATTCCATCGACTATGCCGTGATGGAGAAGACCGCCCTGGGCGCCATGCTGCCTCTGGACGCCGAATGGAGCGATCTGGGATCCTGGGAGGCCCTGTGGGAGGCCGGCGCCAAAGATGCCGATGCCAATGTCGCGCGGGGCGACACCCTGCTGCATGACGTGACCCGCTCGGTGGTGCATGCCGGTCATCGCCTGGTGGCGGCCGTCGGCGTGGACCAGCACATCATCGTTGAGACGGCGGATGCGGTCTTTGTCTGCCCCCGTGCCCGGGCTCAGGATGTCAAGCACCTGGTGACCCGCTTGAAACAGCAACAGCGACCGGAAACCGAGCGGCACCGCAAGGTTTATCGGCCTTGGGGCACGGTCGACAGCATTGTGTCTTCCGAGCGCTTTCAGGTCAAACGCCTGATCGTAAGGCCGGAAGCGCGCATCAGCCGCCAGCAGCACAACCACCGGGCGGAGCACTGGATCGTGGTCAAAGGCACGGCGCTGGTCCAGCGGGGAGAAGAGGAATTCACCCTGCGGGAAGACGCCTCCACCTATATCCCCATCGGGATGCCGCATCGCCTGACCAATCCGGGGAAGATTCCATTGGAAATTATCGAGGTTCGCACCGGCAGCTATCTCGAAGAAGACGACATCGCCCGTTTCGAAGACGATTATGGGCGCTGATACGCTTGCGGGCCGGCGGCGGATGATCACGCCGGGCACACAGAACATCTTTTTTTAAAAGGAGTTGGTTGAACTTATGAAGAAAGCACTGATTACCGGCATTACCGGCCAGGACGGCGCCTACTTGGCGGAATTGCTGTTATCCAAGGGATATGAAGTGCATGGCATCAAGCGCCGGTCCTCCAGCTTCAATACCGGGCGCGTCGACCATCTTTATAAAGACCCCCACGAAGCGGATGTCCGGTTCTCGATGCATTATGGGGATTTGACCGACGCCACCAATCTCATTCGCATCATCCAGGAAACCCGGCCGGACGAGATCTACAATCTGGCGGCCCAAAGCCATGTCATGGTCTCTTTTGAAACCCCGGAGTACACCGCCAATTCCGATGCCCTGGGGACCTTGCGCATTCTGGAAGCGATTCGTATCCTGGGGCTGGAGCAGTCGGTGCGCTTCTACCAGGCGTCCACCAGCGAGATGTACGGCAAGGTGCGGGAAACGCCGCAGACCGAGACGACGCCGTTCTACCCCCGCAGCCCCTATGGCGCCGCCAAAGTCTACGCTTACTGGATTACCGTCAACTACCGCGAGGCTTACAACATGTTTGCCTGCAACGGGATTCTGTTCAACCACGAATCGCCGATTCGCGGGGAGACCTTTGTCACCCGCAAGGTAACGCGGGCCGTGGCGCGCATGCATCTGGGGCTGCAGAGCTGCCTCTACCTGGGGAATCTTGAATCCCGGCGGGACTGGGGGCATGCCCGGGACTATGTCGAGGCCATGTGGCGCATGCTTCAGCAGGAGGTGCCCGATGATTTTGTCATTGCCACCGGCGAAGCCCATTCGGTAAGGGAGCTCGTGGTGGCGGCCTTTGCTGAAATCGGCGTCCGCCTGCGCTGGGAAGGCGAAGGCGTGGCCGAAAAAGGCATCGTCGACACCATCGAAGCCGACAGCAAGACCGCCCTCCGGCCCGGCGACACGCTCGTCCGCATCGACCCCGGCTATTTTCGCCCCACCGAGGTGGATTATCTCCTGGGCGATCCCACGAAAGCGCGTGAAGTGCTGGGATGGACGCCCAAAGTATCTTTTGAAGACCTTGTGCGCACCATGGTGCAGGAAGATCTAAAAGAGGCTGACCGGGATCGCCTGTGTGACATCGCCGGGTTCCCGGTGACCCGGCACGTTGAATAACCTGAAGCGACAGGGGACTGCGGTCGATGAACAAGGATATGGGCATTTACATTGCCGGCCATGGCGGCATGGTGGGATCCGCCATCCAGCGCTGCCTGCAGAAAGCGGGCTTTACCCGCATTATCACCCGCTCCCATGCCGCGCTGGACCTGACCGATCAGCGTGCTGTGCACGCTTTTTTTAAAGAAACCCCGGTGGATTATGTCGTGCTGGCCGCCGCCCGCGTCGGTGGTATCCATGCCAACAACGTCTTCCCGGCGGATTTCATCTACCAGAACCTGATGATCCAGACCAATGTCATCCATGGCGCCTACCGGGCCGGGGTCCGGCAGCTTCTTTTTCTGGGCAGCTCCTGCATCTATCCCCAGATGGCCGCGCAGCCGATGCGGGAGGAAGCCTTGCTGGGGGGGCGTCTGGAGCCGACCAACGAGCCCTACGCCATCGCCAAGATCGCCGGCATCAAGATGTGCGAATCTTATAACCGCCAGTATGGGACGCACTATCGCTCGGTCATGCCCACCAATCTCTATGGCCCCAACGACAACTACGATCTGGAGACATCCCACGTCTTGCCGGCCCTGATCCGCAAATGCCATTTGGCGAAATTGGCGGAGCGCCGGGCCTGGGAGGCCATCGAAAAGGACGAACGCCGCTTTGGGAAAATCCCTGATGATCTGCGTGAGGCATTGGGCATTCCGCCGGCGGGTGCCCCAAACCACGGTTCGGCGTCCAAAGTCCCGAAGCTCGTGTTGTGGGGCACCGGGCAGCCCTATCGTGAATTTCTGCATGTGGATGACCTGGCGTCCGCCTGTCTTTTCATCATGCAGCAGCCGGATGCGGCCCTGGCGGAAGTCGGCCCGGTGGCATCAGCGGACCCGACCGGTGACACCCCCTCCAGCCTGCGGCCGGAAACCTGTCTGTTGAACATTGGCACGGGCGAAGACCTCACTATCCGGCAGCTGGCCGACCTGGTGAAGGATGTGGTGGGTTTCAAGGGCGATGTTGTCTGGGATACGTCACGGCCCGATGGTACGCCCAAAAAACAGCTCGATGTGTCACGCCTGCACCGGCTGGGGTGGCGTCCGGCCCTATCGCTGCGGGACGGCATCGAAGCGACCTACCGCGACTATCGCCAGGCATTGGGATAGGCGGGCCTGGAAGGCGGCTTTCTTCGCCTGGATTCTCCGGCCAAGCCGGAGCATTATCGGCCGGTCGTGCCGGTTTTCCCGACTGCAATGCGTGGTTTTTGCCTCGCCGCCAACTCTGGTAAAAAGATGCTTCACGAAGATCAAAAAGAAATAAGGATGCGTTTGGCTGCTGGAGCGGTCCTTTTGGCGATGCTGCTTGTGGTTGCGGGCTGTGGGCCCTACATTCAGGACGCGGTGCGGAGTGACGACGCGGCGCTCCTTCAGCAGATGATCGACGATGGGGCCAACCCCATGAAAACGGGGTTTAAGGGCGAAACCCTGCTGCATGTCGCTGCCAACCGCAACGCGGTTGAGGCGGCCCGCATCCTGATGCAGGCGGGTCTGGCGGTGGACGCCCGGGACAAGGACGGGCGCACCCCCCTGCATCTGGCGGTTTTCCGGGGCTTTGCCGCCATGACGGCATTCCTGGTGGATCATGGCGCGGATGTCACCATCGCCGATCACCAGGGCCAGACCCCGCTGCATCTGGCGCGTATCGGCGGGTACCCGGACCTGATCGCGGTGATGGTTCCCGAGGAAGATGGGGTGGATGACGGCCGAGGGAACACGGATGAGGACGACTGGTTCGCCATCGGCAACCGTCTGGCGCTGGCGCAGCAGCATGATGCGGCGGTGCGGGCCTACCGCCTTGAACTGGAGCTGAATGGCGAAGACGAGAAATCCTATTTCAATCTGGGGTTGTCCTATCTCGGCATGGGGCAGGTTGACGCGGCGCTGGAGGCCTTTCAATCCGCTGTCCGGCTTGACCCCGACTATGCCAGGGCCTACTATAATATCGGTGTCATTCAAGGCGGGCAGGGGAAGTACACCGAGGCCCTTGCGGCTTTCCAGGCGGTTTTGCGGATCGATCCCGCCGATGCGGATGCCTGGTATAACCTGGGAAACAGCTATGACGGCCTTCACCGCTATGATGAGGCCCTTGCCGCCTGGGAAAACGCGATCGACGCCGCACCGACCATGCCGGACCCCCGTTTCAACATGGTGATCGTCCTGCACCGGCTGGGGCGTCACGACCAGGCCCGTGAACAATATGACGCCCTCAAGCGTACCCACCCGGAAATGGCGGCGGACTTGGCGTCGCTGATCGAGCCGCCGTGACGCGCTGCCGGGCATGAATGCGCAGCGACGCCTGGGCAAAGCCCCCTGCTGCCGCCAAAGGCGCCCGGGCCAGGCCTGGACAACATTGCGCCGGCTGTGGTAAGGACCGATGGGTGTTTAACCGGTAACCGAATCGATCAAGGTCCCTGCGGGGGCTTTTTTATTGGATGGCAAGAGGAATAGCGTTATGGCCAGTTGTTTCATCCAGGCATCGGACTTTGAATTTCCTCTGGAAGATATCGAGGAGACCGCGCGCCGTAACGGGTTGCTGTCCATTGAAATCGAATTCAGCCGGCGCTGCAATTTCCGCTGCCCTTATTGCTATGTGCCCCGCCAGCCGGATCTGTCACAGGAGCTGACACGGTCTGAAATCAAGGATGTCATCCTGCAGGCGGCGTCTTTGGGCGCACGGAAAATCATCATCCTGGGAGGGGAGCCGACCATTTATCCCCATCTTCTCGAGATGATTGCCTTTATCCGCGACCACGGGCTGGATGTCGAAATGTTCACCAACGGGTCGGGGATTTCGGCGGATATGGCCGGGGTGCTGGCCGCCCATTCGGTGCGGGTCGTTCTGAAGATGAATTCTTTCGACGAAGCGACCCAGGACCGCCTGACCGGTGTTCCCGGCAGCTACCGGCAGATCCAGCAGACCCTGGAGCACCTGAAACAAGCCGGCTATCCGTCCGACGATCTTTTCCTGGCTGTCAGCACCGTCATCTGCCGGGATAACCGGAACGAAATCCTCCCCATGTGGACATGGCTGCGCGAACAGGGTATCGCCCCCTATTTTGAAATCATCACGCCCCAGGCCAACGCGGTGGATCACCCCGAGCTGGAGGTCTCCCCCGCCGATCTGGAGCGGCTTTTCAATGCCATCGCCCGACTCGATCGGGAAAAGTTCGGCCATGTCTGGGAACCTCAGCCGCCCCTCGTGGGCAACAAATGCCTGCGCCACCGGTTTTCCTGCCTGGTGACGGCCCGGGGCGATGTGCTGCCCTGCGTGGGGGTGACGCTTCCGGTGGGCAATATTCGCACGACGCCCCTGGCGGACATCCTGCGGGACAGCGAGGTCATCCAGAACCTGAAGCGGCATCGCGACACCATCAAAGGCCCCTGCCGGGAGTGTGACCGGGCGGCGGAATGCTACGGCTGCCGGGGGGCCGCCTTCCAGATGACCGGGGACTATCTGGCGTCGGATCCCCTCTGCTGGAAAAACAATCGGCGCGCCAACTGACCCGGTTGACTTTTGACGGGAAAACGGTCAAATTAGCGGGCGCTTTGGTTTTAGTGGATGCTTAACCAAGCCCTCACCACGAAGAGCACGAAGAACACGAAGCATACCTAAAATTAAAAGCATTTCTTCGTTTTCTTCGTGCTCTTCGTGGTGCATTGTTTTTTCAATAAACGTTTTACAAGGCTTTACAAAAGATACCCGGCTGTGCAGCCATGAAAAAGATTTTAGTCGTCCATTATTCGCAGACCGGCCAGTTGACGGATATCGTTGACGCCATTCTTGGCCCCCTCGCATCCGATAAATCCATCCAGATCGACACCCTTACCCTGCAACCCAAGCAAAACTACCCTTTTCCCTGGGCGACCCAGACCTTTTGCGACGTGTTTCCGGAGTCGGTGGAGGGTGTGCCCTGCGAGCTGGCGCCCCTGGACCTCGACCCCGATGCCCGTTACGATCTGATCGTTCTGGCCTACACGGTGTGGTACCTGTCGCCTTCCATCCCGGTGCATTCTTTCCTGCAGTCCCCGGAGGCCGGCCGGCTTTTCAAGGGGACCCCCGTGGTCACGGTGATCGGCTGCCGCAACATGTGGCTGCTGGCCCAGGAGCGGGTCAAAAACTGCATCCGCGAGCTGGGTGGTCACCTCGTGGGGAACATCGTGCTGGGAGACCGGGCCAGCAACCTGGTGGGGGTGGCGACGATTGCCTACTGGATGCTTACAGGCCGTAAAGACCGGCTGTTGGGTGTTTTCCCCAAACCGGGCGTGGACGCCGCCGACATCCGGGGGGCGTCCCGGTTCGGTGTCATCCTGCGCAAAGCCCTGCAGGACGATATCCGATCCCTCGATCAGGACGTGCTCAACGCGGTGGGGGCCGTGCGGGTCGAGCCGGCTTATATCATTTTTGAAAAGCGCATCATGAAGATCTTTCGCATCTGGGCGCGCTTCATACGCCGCAAAGGCGGCCCCGGGGCACCGGCCCGCCAGCGCCGGGTGCGCGGTTTCTTCTATTATCTGCTGGTGGCGATTGTCGTGCTGGCGCCGGTGGCGACATTGGGGGCGAAGGTGACCCTCCGGTTGAAAAAGGCCAGGATCGACAAGGCCATCGACTATTTTTCGCACAATGATTTAGAACCCTGATGGCGATCCGGTGTCGGCTGAAAACCGCCGCCCTGTCGCCTTTTTTACGAGGTTGTCATGAACGTCTATATCAATGACCTGGCGTCTTTTCTGCCCAATGATCCGGTGGACAACGCTCACATCGAAGCGGTGATGGGCAAAGTCAACGCCCTGCCGTCCAAGGCCAAGGCGATTACCCTGCGCAGCAACAAGATCAAGCAGCGCTATTATGCCATCGATCCCGCCACCGGCGCGTTTACCCACAACAACGCTCAACTCACGGCTGAAGCCGTACGCAACCTCAAGCCCTACGAGGGGTTTACGCCGGCGGATATCGAATGCCTCTGTTGCGGCACCACCAGCCCCGATCTCCTGTTCCCGGGCCACGCCCTGATGGTGGTGGGTGAACTGGAAATGCCGCCCTGCGATGCGGTCACCACGGCCGGGATCTGCATTGCCGGTATGACCGCTTTCAAACATGCCTGCATGAACGTGGCGGCCGGCTTTTCCAAAAATGCCGTGGCCACCGGTTCGGAACTGGCCTCGTCCTTCCTGCGGGCCGATTATTTTGCCGTCAGTGCCAATCCGGCGGCCGACCTGGAAAAGAAACCCCTCCTGGCCTTTGACGCCGATTTCCTGCGCTGGATGCTGTCCGACGGAGCGGGGGCCGCTTTTCTGACAGGCGAGAAAAACCCGGAGGGCCTCTCGCTGCGGGTGGACTGGATCGAGAACATCAGTTTTGCCGGCGAACTGGAAACCTGCATGTATGCCGGCGGCTGGAAAACCGAAGACGGTCGGGTCACCGGCTGGCGGGCGGCCGATTCGGTCATGGAAGCGGCCCTGCAAAACCTCCTGGCCGTGCGCCAGGATGTGCGGCTGCTGGGCCGTGAGATCGTGACAACCAAGACCCGCGCGCTCGAACAGGTCGTCGCCAAACACGGGCTGAAGGCGGAAGACATCGACTGGTATCTGCCCCACTACTCCTCCCACTACTTCCGGGACAAGTTCTACGCTGGCATGAAGGCCGCCGGTTTTGACATCCCGCTGGAAAAATGGTTCACCAATCTCTACACCACCGGCAACGTCGGTGCCGCCTCGATCTATCTGATCATGGAAGACCTCTTCAAATCCGGCGAGCTGAAACCGGGCCAGCGCCTGCTGTGCTTCATCCCGGAAAGCGGGAGGTTTTCGCACTGCTTCATGCATCTGACGGTGGTTTGAAGCGTATTGATAGGCCGGGAAATCCTTAAGAAAAGTCGTTCATTTTCTTCCACGTGGAAGAAAACGGAACCAAAAGAAGACGCCCGTGTCCCGCGGCCCCTTCGGGGCTGCCCTGCGCGTCGGCGACGCAGCCGGAGCACGCGGAAACTCGCCCCGCTTTCAGCGGGACTCAAACAGTCCGCGCGCTTTATCCGGCCCCCTCGCCGATGCTCGGCGCGGGACAAAGGGATTAAAAACCAAAACCCCAACATCCTATTGAAAAATTGGTGGTTTTATCCTCTTGATGCATTGAGTTCATGTGAAAATTTCCCCTCGCCTAACGCCTTAAAATGAAATTCCGAATAATAGTTCGTCATTCCCGGGCTTGACCCGGGAATCCAGCTTTTAGAACGCAACGGAGACGTCCTGAACACCCGCATTAGCAGAACCCGGCCAACCTTACGCCATTGTGGGCGCAATTCTGGTTTCTCAAAAAGCAACATTTTCCTGATCAGGAAAATCGGCCATAACAGGAAAACAGCGTTTGGAATTAGGAGGACTGTTCGTAGTCTAAAATATAGAGCTTCCCGGCTTTACCAACAATACGGAAACGAGGATCCACACGACTACACGCTTTTCTTTGTCGTCATTCCCGGGCTCGACCCGGGAATCCAGCTTTTTAGACCTACCTGATACGTCCCGAACAGTCACCTCGCGGCGGCCCCAGGTGATTTCCTCGATATCCTTGAAATCATATTGTTTTCCTGCTAATGAGAAATATCTCTGCAAGCAAGCCGGCATATCCCCCGTCATTCCGCGCCAGCGGCTGTCTGTGAAATGGTAGAGCGCTTTTTAAGGACACCATTTCCAATGCATTAAAATAGATGGTTGGGTGTCATCAATCGACGCCTGACCCGAAATTTCATATACGCATCAAACTGTTGTAAGGTTTCATAACAATCCAGAAATATTTGATATTTTGGCCTTTTGCCTAAATTTAGAGCCTGGAAAGGGTAGATTTACGAGGTGGTCGCATTTTGCGACGACTTTGAAGGAAAAGGCGGGACAATATCGGGCTTCTTAAAAAGTGTCTCAAATTTAAGTTTTCCGTTAAAATGATGCTTTCCACATAATATTAAAGCTCCTGTATTTTTCAGTGGGCAAAAGGGTCAACCGCCAATGAATGGTGTTGAATCGCATAAGCAATTACTTAAAGCGCCGCATGGAAATAAATTGCTTTATAAGATTATGAAAACCGAAAATTTTATAAGATCAATTTCGGGTTCATATCTTCACTTCAATCGAGTTGATAAATATAATGATCAACATGATGGAGAGCAACTTCCGAAAGATTTGGAAGATAATCTAAAATCATTATTCAGAAATAACAAGAACTGCTCTGCAGCAGATTATTACAATCAGAGCAGGTCAAGGACATATGCTTGCTGCTTTTCCAGTGAAAACTCTGACTATATATGGAACTCATATGGCGAAGGCGGCAAAAAGGGGAAAGTATGCCTTGTCTTTAAATTTAGTAAATTGCGTACGATGTTAAACGAAATATTTCAAGATGATAAAACAATTCTCGTATGCGATGAAATAAAATTAAAAAATATGTTTTCTTTAAACTACGGACTAATTCAATATGTCGATTGGAAACATTATAAAGCAAATGCTGAATTTCTAAAAAATCCTATAATTTACACATATTTTAAAGATGAAGGCGCTTTTTCAAAAGAAAAAGAACTTCGAATTGCATTGTCATATGATACGGTTGGACAACCTGCGGTTAATGGAAAGATATTCGAGTTTCCAAATCACTTGCATATGCATTTCGATTTTGGTCCTGCAATTGGAAAAGGCGTAATAAATAAAATATTGCATTCACCTGATTGCGATAAAAATTCTTGGGGCTTGACTAGGACAGCGTACCCAAACTACGCTCAATCCCAGTCATGGCAATTAAAAACAAATACATCAAACGTGCAAAAATTACAGAGGTGAAATTTAGGCAGCTAATTAAGTT
>JABZFP010000038.1 GCA_014237395.1 Desulfobacteraceae bacterium
GACTGGGTTTCGCAATGTTCTGCTATTCGCTCTCGAATTAGGGTCAAATATCGATTGACCGTATTGCGATTCAAGTTGGTTAAAGAGGCAATTGTTTGGGCATCCAGATCGTGAATAAACAACTTAATTAGCTGCCTAAATTTCACCTCTGTAATTTTTGCACGTTTGATGTATTTGTTTTTAATTGCCATGACTGGGATTGAGCGTAGTTTGGGTACGCTGTCCTAGTCAAGCCCCTAAAAGAATTTACCATGAAGATCATGAAGGACATGAAGAAGGAAAACCTAAAAAAATCATAAAATCAAAGTGCGTTGTTTGATCGATGATCATCTGTGAAAATCTGTGGCTGATAGATTTTTCACCACGAAGGACATGAAGAGCATGAAGGGTAAACCTAAAGAATTCAGTGCGCTTTCCAATCGCATCATCGGTTGTGCTATTGAAGTGCATCGCATACTCGGCCCAGGTCTGCTTGAATCTACCTATCAACAATGTTTGGCCCATGAATTGAGCAGAAATGGCATTAATTTTCAAATCGAACAGCCCCTGCCGGTGGATTATAAAGATATACGATTGGACTGCGGTTATCGTATCGACCTCCTCGTGGAGAAGGAGATTATTGTCGAGTTGAAAAGCGTTGATAAACTTTTGCCGATACACGAGGCGCAGTTATTGACATATCTGAAACTGGCCAAAGTTAAGCAAGGTTTCTTGATCAACTTTAACGTTCGTCGGTTAAAGGATGGTTTGAAGAGCTACATTTTGTAGCTCTTCAAACCCTTCATGTTCTTCATGTTCTTCATGGTGAAAAAATATTTTTGGAGGCTAAATGAATCCCTCGCTCGTTTCCATCGTCCGTTATGAAAAACCATACGAATCCGTCCAGAAAGCCGTCGAACTCGCCGGTGGCCTGTCCCACTTGAAGCCATCCGACCATGTGTTTATCAAACCCAACATTGTTTTCTGGACCACCAAGACCGTCATTCCGAAATGGGGCGTCATCACCACCTCCCGCGTGATGGAAGACATGGTGCGCCTTTTAAAAGACCTGGGGATTCATCACATCACGATCGGGGAAGGTTCGGTGACGGCCGACCCCAAGGACAAGGAAACCCAGTTTCACGCGTACGAGGCACTCGGCTATAAAACCCTGGAAAAGCGCTATGGGATCAAGTGCGTCAGTATTCTGGCGCGGCCCTTTACCAAGGTGGATCTGGGTGACGGCATGAAGTTGAGTTTCAGCAGTGACGTGCTGGAAAGCGATGCCGTGATTGATTTGCCGGTGTTGAAAACCCACGCCCAGACCACCGTCAGCTTAGGCATCAAAAACCTCAAGGGCACCATCAGCATCCCGTCCCGCAAACGCTGCCACAATGCAGACCCTGTCATGAACCTGCACCGCTGGGTGGCCCGCCTTTCCGATTCCATGCCCCCGGTGTTCACGTTGATAGACGGTATTTTCAGCAACGAGCGCGGGCCGGCGTTTGACGGACGCATGCGACGCAGCAACCTGCTGATTGCCTCCAATGACATATTCGCGGTGGACAAGGTGGGCGCCCGTGTTCTGGGATACGCCCCAGATGAGGTGCCCCACTTGAAATATTATGCCGAACGTCACCAGCGGCCGCTGGATTTATCGGATGTGGAGGTAAAAGGGGAAGCTCTGGAGGACGTTGCCGACGCTTACCAGTATGATTTTCAATACACCGAGGATGGGGCTCTGCCGAAACCCATGGCCAAGATGGGCATCCAGGGCGTATCCTATTACAAGTATGACCTGTCCATGTGTACCTATTGCTCAGGCATAACCGGCGCGGTGCTGACCGCCATCAGCATGGCCTGGAAAGGCCAGCCCTGGGACGACGTGGAAGTCCTCACCGGCAAACAGATGTCGCCGCGGCCCGGAAAGAAGAAAACCATCCTGCTGGGCCAGTGCATGTGCAAACTGCACAAGGACAACCCGGACATTCAGGAGGCCATCCTGGTCGACGGATGTCCCCCGGATCCCAAGGCGGTCGTCGCCGCCTTCCACCAAGCCGGTATCAAGGTGGACCCCAACATCATCGAGAACTACGAACAGCTGCCGGGATTCTTAATGGCGCGCTACAAGGACAAGCTGGAGTTCGAGGAGGCTTTTTTTAAAATCGAATGAAAAACTGAACCACGAAGATCACGAAGGACATGAAGAAAACCAATTTTAAAAATATTTGGCCACAGATAATCGCGGATTTGCGCTGATATCCGCGGATTATGCGGACCAATCGATGGCGGGTGCTCCATTGAACTTAGCGCTGCTTTCACTCCTTCGCGGTGAACACGCTTTTTGGTGTTCAGTTGGATGTTTTTTTTTCGAAACCTTCAAGCGCTTCATGAACTTCATGGTAAAATTATGTTTTGCGGTTAACAGTTACCCTTAATACCATTCTGTTAAAATCTGTGACAATCTGTGTTCATCCGTGTCCCCATCTTTCATTCAAGCCCTTCGTGTCCTTCATGGTAAAGAAACTGTTTTTGATAGTGTTTCAACCCCTTCGCGCTCTTCGTGGGTTTCGTGGTAAAAAACCTGCTTTGATGTTTGGCGGTTTTCATTCCGTGGTCAGCCCGATCGGCGGCAGAGGCGGCGTGTTGTCACCCGGCGTAAACACCACCGGCGCACAGGGCGGGCTCTCCCCGACTGAATTATAGGCCGATACGCAGAGATAATAGGTCACGCCCTCGGACAATGGCAAATTATTCAAGTCCAATTGCGTGGTATTACCCACGTCACGATAGGCGGACTGATCGCTTGGGGTTGTCCCGTAATAGACATTATACCCCTCCACGGTTCCCGAGCTGGCATCCCAGACAAGCGTTTCCGCTTGAATCACCGCAGGGCTGACCAATAGCGTTAGCGTAGCGACCAGACTCAATAGTGTATGCCGTCTATTCCATTTTCCCATAGCCGCTCCCCGGAAAAAGATTTGTTTCCCATTCAATGTAAATGACAAATCGTTAGTCTGAGACTGATTTTGTATACACCGATTTGGACTCTTTTGACAACTAACAACCAGACCGAAGGCTTTCGGCGAGGATTACAGCGGTGGGGTAGTGGGGATCCGAAAATTGATCTCTATTTCATTCTTTCCTTCAAGCTCTTCATGCCCTTCATGGTAAAAAAACTACTTTTTGCAGTTGTTTCAAACCCTTCGCGCTCTTCGTGTACTTCGTGGTAAAAAAAGTTCTTGCTGTTGCCTTTCAGCTTTGAGCTTGTCTTTTCCTTATACATGCCCTTCGTGGTGGAAAAGTTTTTGGTTTTACCGTTTCGCACAAAAAAAGGGACGACAGTAACAAACTGCCGCCCCTTAATAAAATCGGGCTTTCTCAGATAAGCGAAAACTATCGGTAATAATAGTTAATAGTGCTTATTCCGCTACCAATCCAACCGGTGGCGTTGGCGGCGTCGTGTCCGCCGGCGTGTACGCGACCGGTGCGCAGGGGTCGCTTTCGCCGGCCGTGTTGTAAGCCGAAACACAGAAATAGTACTGTACATTTTCAGATAAAGGCAATGAATCGATTGAATATTGTGTCGTATCCCCGACATTTACGGGTGTGCCTGGATTGGTGGCACTGGTGCCATAATAGACATTATACCCATCCACAGTTCCGCTGCTGGGATCCCAGACCAGGGTTGCTGCCGAAACAACTGAGATAGCAGTAAAAACCAAGATCAAGGTCATAATATTCATTTTAGTGTATATTTTCATTCTATCCTCCTGCCTTATAGGTCAAATTTTGTATTCATTTATGGATGGGCACTGCTTATTTCCATCGAAAAACCTTCAGTGAGTATTCGTCCGTATTCCCAGCATGGTCAATTGCCGTCACTGTGATGGTGTTCCACCATCGGTTGAGTTTGATACCGGAGGCCTGCCAGTTGTCGGTTCCAGTGCACGTGCCGCTTTCCCCGCGGCTGTTGCGCCAAGTAACCTTTGCAAGGCCGCTGTCATCGGAGGCCCTGCCGCCGATCGCTACCGTATCCGTCCTCGAGAAATAGTATGTTTTGGTAGTCGGGGACGTTATCGCAACTGTCGGTGCGGTGGTGTCGGCTGCGTCGTAGGTAACCGTCACCGTATCCGATGATCGATTGCCGGCATTATCCGTCGCCGTGATCGTTATTATCTGCACACCACGTGCAAGATTAATGCCTGAAATTGACCAGTTATCAGTTCCGGAAGCCGTACCGCTGTTGCCGGTTGAGCTGGTCCAGGTGATTTGCTGCAGATCGCGGTCATCGCTGGCCGTGCCGGATAGGCTGATTTGACTGTTTTCGCTCGCGAATGCATCGGCACTGGTCGGTGCTGTGATGGTCACAACAGGTGCCATCGTGTCCGGTATCGTATACATAACACTAAGACTCGCTGAGCCCTTGTTACCGGCGGCGTCCTCGGCCGTTACCGCGATATTATTCAGTCCCACGCTGAGGCTGACAGATGGGATGGACCAGCTGGTTGCGCCTTGGGCGACGCCACCGGTATTTCCAGTCGACCAGGTTACCTGGCTGACAGCTCGGTCGTCTTGGGCGGTGCCGGATAGCTGGAGGGAACCCTGGTTTGTTTGCAGGGTTTCACCAGAGGGCACACTCGGTGCGCTAATTATGACAACGGGCGCCTGTGTGTCCGGTGCCGTGTAGGTCACCGTTATGCTATCGGTGGCTTGATTGCCCTTGGTATCGACAGCGGTAATCGTGATGACGTTGGGACCTTCTGCCAATTTAATCGAAGCGACGGTCCAACTGTCGGTGCCGGTGGCAGTGCCGCTGCTGCCGCTGGAGCTGGTCCAGGTGATTTTTTCCAGGCCGCGATCATCAGAGGCGTTACCAGACAGAGTGATCAGGTTGCTTACGGTTGCGAACGTATCCGCACTGGTTGGTGACGTGATGGTCACCATAGGTGCTACCGTGTCCGGTATCGTATACATAACACTAAGACTCGCTGAACCCTTGTTTCCGGCGGCGTCCTCGGCCGTCACCGCAATGGTGTTGAGACCTTGGCTGAGGCTGACGAGTGGAATGGACCAGTTTGTGGTCCCCTGGGCAACGCCGTTGGTATTTCCAATCGACCAGGTGACCTGGCTAATACTGCGGTCATCTTGGGCCGTACCCGCTAACTGAAGTGAGCCACTGGTTGTTTGAAATGTTTCGCCGGAAGCTACGGCCGGAGTGGTGATGCTGACAATAGGAGCAATCGTGTCAGCCGCGGTGTATGTAATGGTCAAAGTGTCAGTGGCCTGGTTGTTGCTGGTATCGGTGGCCGTCACCGTGATGACATTGGCGCCTTCAACAAGTTGAATAGCATCGATGGTCCAATTATCAGTGCCGGAGGCAACGCCGCTGGCACCCGTTGAGCTGGACCAGGTGATCTGCTGAAGATCATGGTCGTCGTTGGCCGTGCCGGCAATCGTAATTTGGTTGTTTTCAGTGGTAAATGTTTGTGCACTTGTTGGAGAAGTGATGGTGACAGTTGGTGGCTGTGTATCACTCGAAGCGATCGTTTTGGAGATTTCTTCAGAAAAACCGCTTTCATTGCCATTATTGTCCACAGCACTGACAGCAAAATAATACACCATGCCTTCGTCAAGGCCGGAAAGTGTATAGGTCGCACTTTTATCGACAGGAATGGGTTGCCCGTAGCTGCGGGACTGCGTCCCGTAATAGACATTGTATTCCTGAAGGTCAGGTTCAGTGTTGGGTTGCCAGTTGAGTTGAACAGAAGCTGCAAACATCGCGGGCGGTGCCGCCAATAAGAAGAGTATTATAATCAGAAGAAGACAGGATCGTTTTTGCATTGCTATATCTACCTCGCTATTAAAAAGAGTTTTTCTTCTCGAGCGAGGGTAGTTTGCAATGATTAGGCCAAAAGAAACCTTTAATAGCCAAAACGAAAGAGAAAGGCGGAGCGCGGAAAGTCTTCTTTATACTTATCGTACGGTACTAAAAATTTCTTTAGAAAATTTTGAAATAATTTTTAACCTGCTGATAATTAATGGATTTTAAACGATACTGACGCGGCCATTATCGGTAGAAAAATTTTGTAAAACCTCTTTGGGTCAACACCTGAGAAGTATATAGGGTAATATTATTGTAATGAACTGTCTGATTATAGACAAATGTATGGATTCTCCTTCATGTTCAACAGACAAGGTCAAGCCGGCTTATTGGGTTTCCTTAACCAGGGCGAAATTCAGATAGAAAGAACGGAAGGCCGAGAATCATTAACGTTGATGCACTCGCAAAAGGTTCGATTTCAGACGGTTTCGTAGTAAGTTCGAGATACGGCTTGCGAATCCAGAGGATCGAGGCGTACTTTTTTAAACCGCAGTCGAAACCCCTCGGATAACGCCATTCATGGAAAAATTCCTATTTCTGGATTAATCGATGAGTTCGTGAAAAATCGCCGAAGTAATCCTTTCGTCATCCCCGCGCAGGCGGGGATCCTCTTATTTCAATGGGTTCTGGACTCCCGCCTGCGCGGGAGTGACGGCTTCAGGCCTTTTTACGGATCCATCAATAACCGATACCCGAATTGTTTGGCCAAGGCCTCGCCCCTTCTAACGGCATAGCCGACGCCCGACACTGTCATTTCAAGCTTTTGGGCCAGCTCAGTCAGGGAGATACCTAATTCACGAACACACCAGTGGCAAAAAAGACCGCGAGCGTCGACCCGGGGCTTCTGTCTGCCCTTGAGGAATATGTCATCCGGTTCGATCTCAAAAATATTAGCGACCTTTACGGCAACTATATTCTGGTCGTATCCACGCTCCTTAAGATCGTAGCGGCGCTCCAGCCGATCATTGGCCTGAGCGAGCACTGAAAGAACAAAATCCGAATCCCCAAGAATGCGTTGGTCCCCCTTGATGCGATCCATCCCCTGTTGACGGATCTTTTTCACCCCTGCCCAGCCTCCTAAGCTGCGCACTAACCCCCCGCCGACCAGCTCAGGACGGCGCCCCATATCAAGGCCTTCCTCAATAAAAGCAAGATAGCGGCGACGCGCAGCATCGACATGCGTTCCAAAATAACCTAGCACGTAGCCGTCATCCTGCCAGTCGCATTCCCCTGTGCCTACCAACAGGCTGTGACCGCAGAAAGCATATTGGCCAAGCGCCCCTAAATTTTCAATCATCTCGGCCCTGATGGGATTGAGGTGGATATAGCGTACCAGTTCTTTCAGGTAGGTGTCTTCCTGACAAATGATCGATTTATACCGATTCTGGAATAACTGGCCATGGCGCCGATGGCGATGATTGAAACTGACCGCATAGCCGGTCAAAAGCCGCCGCATCAAGTCCGCCAGCCCTGATGGGCCGGAGCGAAACAAAAAATGGGCGTGATTGTTCATCAACACCCAAGCATAGCAGCTCGTCTGAGTGGCGGGTACAAGCTGCGACAATCGATCAACAAAATTTTCCTGATTCGTTTGGTCCCGGAAGATGGTTTTGCGCTCGATGCCACGGATGATCACATGATGCAGCACCCCTGGCGCATCTAATCTGGCTAATCTTGGCATGTCATGTCCGATATCATAATCTAAAAATGGGCGCAAAATAATTAGTTAATCAAGGACGTCCCTAATAATATTTATCGTTGGTCCAAAAAGGAAAAAAATTCCTTTAAATGATGTTTGGATAGCCGCCTGTTGCATGGAAGTAGGGGGAACCTTGCTGACCAGGGATCAGCATTTTAATCATGTCGATCAAATCGACAAAATGATCATTTGAATTTCAACAAGAGAAAAACGGCATTTGGTATACTGTTTGCCCTACGTTTGGGGATAACGATTATTCATAATTAATCGTGTGTGTCGGCCTGCCCTGTTAAATTTTTATCCTGTGGAAACAAGTTTTTTTTTGTTTCACCGGGACACGATAGTGACGAGCACAGCGAATTTAACATAAAATACCTGTCCTTAAGTCCTGTTTTTTCTCCCGGTTCACGCGTCACGGCTCACGAATCACGGCTATCGTTCCAAAATAAGCACACATAAATCCCAGCTCTCTAAAGGGCAATATTAATAAGATAAGGGGCTTGACTAGGACAGCGTACCCAAACTACGCTTAATCCCAGTCATGGCAATTAAAAACAAATACATCAAACGTGCAAAAATTACAGAGGTGAAATTTAGGCAGCTAATTAAGTTATTTATTCACGATCTGGATGCCCAAACAATTGCCTCTT
>JABZFP010000043.1 GCA_014237395.1 Desulfobacteraceae bacterium
GCTCTTCGTCAAGGAACATTAGAAAAAGAGAGTTGAAGATTTCGGCTATCAAGGTTGACCGGAGTCAAGCATTGAA
Source organism: Desulfobacteraceae bacterium (assembly GCA_014237395.1). GTDB lineage: Bacteria > Desulfobacterota > Desulfobacteria > Desulfobacterales > UBA5852 > JABZFP01. The sequence goes on from JABZFP010000043.1 coordinate 77, forward strand.
ACTTTGCAGATTTTCGTTTTCAATTTTCTTTTTTGCCTTCTGATCGTTCCACAATATATCGGAGTTGTCCAGATCCCAAAAATAGGTTCAACGTCGGGTGACAACTGTTATAAAACGTAACAAATGCATGTCCTGGATTTTACATATACCTTCAACTAATCCGTTAAACTCCCAGAATTGTGATACCTCCTATACTTTGAAAAATCAAGGCGCAAAAATATTGAGATAGGCGCCCCTAATCGGATTGTGCTTCCAGTCGAAAAAACATAGCTCAACTCAAATGGTTAAGATGTAACTTCCATCAAATATCGAGTATTTCATAAATATGTTCGGTGACAGGCTTCGAATTATCACACCACGTCTCCCGCAAACTTCGAACCAATTTCTGATATGTCCCCGCTTGTTCTTCTTTGTAATTTTCTAAATCTGCCTTGCTTCTGAAAAGCATTATCGCTCCACATTGAGATGGATCGCTTCGATTTAGGAAAAATTCTACACGACGGACACCCATAACTCCGCGGAGTTCTGATGCTGAAGTTTCCATCCATTTTTTAAAATCTTTATCCTGGAGGGCATGGTAAGTCACTACACGCATAATCATATCAAAATCCCCTTGTTTAAGGTTTCGAGGTGCTTTTTTGAAACTTGCCGTTTGGTAGTCAGGCCAAGTAAATGTGCGCTCAGAATAAACAGCACGGTTAGCCATCTAAAGGTCGGTGATAATGAGCGAGTCAATAGTTTGTACCCCTCGAATGGTAGGATAGTAACACTATTTTACATTTCAAGCTTGCTTCATATAACTCTTATAGATGCCATTGTCACCGCCGGTTCAGCCACTTAACCGCTGTGGCACAGACATGCAGAATCCTGGATCGAGCTGTGCGATTTTGGATCGCCTGAGCATATCCCGCAAAATTATATATGATTTGGGGGGGAGCGACTGGTATGTAATCTCCTTTTTGGGCAGTTTCGTTTTTGGTGGGATTACTCAATTATTACCCAATACATGCCATTTGACTTTCCTGTAGGTAATGACAACGCAGAAGGGGGGGGGCGATCGCCGAGCCTTTCCGGCAAATAGAAGCCCGCCGGCCGACATCGCCGAAGGGCGGCTTGTGGGAAGCCGCCCAAACCGAAAATACTGTTAGGATATCCCCCTGTATTTGGTGATACAGATGCCAAAGACAACAGCCGAGTTCGTTACTTTTGATAATGTCCCTCGCATGAATGATTATGATCGTCGCTAAAACTGCCGTCCGGACACGTCACCCCCATCATTATCAGGCCCTTGGTCTTGGCCCCTTCCAAATTCGCGTCACGAAAATTGGTTCCCTGAACCCAGGCGCCTGTCAAATCCGCATCCCGCAGATCGGCCCCTTCGAAATTGCAATCGGATAAATCGGCAAAGGTGAGCTTGGCCCTTTGAAGATTGGCTTTCTTGAAATTGGACCGAGATAAAACGGCGGAGTAAAAATCGGATTGACTCAGGTTGGCGCTTTCAAAATCCGTCGACCGAAAAATTCCAAAAGTTAGATTGGCCGAACTCAGATTCATATAACGGAAGCAGGCACCACTCAAATCACACCCGACCAGCTCGGTTTCCGCCGGTACGGTTGATGCAAAAAGGATTAAAGCGAACATCACGATGACGCTCCAAAACATACGGCTGAGTTTCATTTTGGGCCTCCCATTCATGGTTTTGGGTTAAAGGTAAGCACGGATAATTTATTGCTATCGCAAATACCCGTCATTAATGCGGCGTCGTTCATAGATTCAGCTTGAATGGGAGGGTATTTTTTTAGCGTAGCAGGCGTTTGCGGACCAAAATCAGGAAGCATCGGAGGGATGAAATGGAATCCTGATATGGACTGGTTAGGTCGGATGAAAAGGAGGAATCAACTATGTGCACAGATTACGGCAGCTATGTGAGCTATAATTTAAGCTGATGTCGCAATGAAAAATGTTTTTTACCATGTCCCAAACTAGATCAAGACGAGCTATTGTCAATGATAGATTCACAAAATGGCTGGAAAGACTGTTCGTTGCAACAACCGGTGCAACGGCGCCGGTGAGGCCGCTACCCAGTGCTGTAAATGTAAGAACGACGGTCCGCCAAGGCTGGCCATTAATGCAGAGGTGAATCTGGAAAAGGTGGTCGGGCAGTTACATACTATTTATCATTGCGTAGGGGAGGATAGGATTCTTACCTGTCGAAGGGAATGAGAGGATGGCTCGGATGCAAGTGAACTGTGTTGCCTATGAGGATTAAAACGCAAAGATCATAGTGGATATTTAAATGGCCTTGGACTAATCAGGTTGTTGAATATTTGAAATAGAAGATCCTAATCAAAGCCCGATCAGAGGCTATCCCTGCCTTTGGCTCAAAACTCGCTTCAGATGTTTGGTATCAGCGGCCTACCCGGTGCGTATAGCGGGCCAGGTATTCCAGCACGTGCTGTAGATTTTTGACAGGATCGCGTACATCGACGATCCAGGGCTTTTCATATAGTCGGGCTTTGAACTGGTTGAAGTCGTGATCGGCCATTTTGAGACATTGGCGCTGACAAGCCTTTTTCATGCGGTCCATGAACTTGCCGCGGAACATCAGCGCCATCGCCCGCGCGTTGAACAGGTAATTGCCGTTACAGGGTATCCAGCGTAAGCCATCTGAAGAAACGGCACCGCCAGCCACCAGGCAATGCAGATGGAAGTGGGCATCGAGTTTTTGATCCCAGGTGTGCAGCGTGGCGACAAAACCCAGTTTGCCGCCGAGGGTGTTTTCACCGAAGGTCAACAACGTCCGGGAGGCGGAGGATCGTGTTGCGCAAACTGATACCATCCGATCGGATTCCGGAGCAGAAGCGGCTTTGACATTGGATTCGCCGCAATGCACCAGGGCGATCGGAAATTCGAGGAGGTATGCTAACGCTGAAACAATTATTGGAAGATCTGAAAAAGTAAACAGGAAGACCCAGGTCGTCGAAGGCCGATGCCTGCCAGATATGAATCCCCATGGTTTTACGGAAAAATTTTATAACGATGAGAAAAAATTGACAATTCATATATAGTTTTGTTAGCTATGCAAGAATGGCGTTACTATGAGCAGAATCGCCTTCCTATTGAACTGTGATCATTCCTCAACTAACCTCGTCCGAGCGATTATTTCAGATTCTGACTCATCTTGTACGTTCAGAACAACCTAATCCATCAGTGTATTAAACACTTAAATAGAATCAGAATTTTTTTCTAAATCCAAAAATTGCAATGACAATGATGCTATTGACGGGTTTGCCGATCATTGATCGGGGGAGTGCGAATACCCTATCAAAGTATTAATCTGGCACGGTTATTGACAGGCATTCAGGCATCTGAAACCACGTAGAGACAAAATGATATCCATGGATAATAAAAAAAGAAATAGAGATGAAGCTGCCACAGTGACAGCATTGGTTGAGATATCCAATGCTGTCAACAATACGGACGATTTCGGTGATCTGTATGCATCCATATACGATTCCCTATTGAAAATCCTAACCGTGGAAAATATTGCCGTTACCCTAAACCCTGAAGACAGCGAATTGTTGAAATTCCCATATGTTGCAGATGAACCGGGTGCTATCATAGAAGAATTGATTAACATCAGCAAACCCCAGTCTTTGCCGGCAAGAGTGGCATCCGCAGGCAAACCCATGTTGTTTTATGAAGAAGACATCGCAAAAATTTCCAGGGAGACATACAAAACCGCGTCTCCTTCAGCTTGCAAGGTAGTGGCAGGAGCCCCACTGAAAATAAAAGGCCGGTCTATGGGTGCTCTCATGGTCTGGAGTTATCGTTCGAAAGATGCATTTAAGGTAAGTGACCTGGGGTTTTTAAATTCCATAGCCGAATTCATTGCATCAGAAATTGAGCGAAAACAGATACAAATCGCCCATAAGAAAAGTGACAAAATTAGTCAGGTTCTGTTTGAAATTACAAGTGCCGTTCATAGTTCTGAAAATTTGCCCCAGTTGTTTGAGAGAATCCATCACACATTGGGGCGAATAATAGATGTATCCAATTTCTTTATTGCCATTGTGGATATGAAAGAAAGGACACTGCATTTTCCATATTTTGTCGATACCTTGGATGATGATTTTACGCCGATCACAAACTTCAATTCTGAGGATTCATTAACCGGTTTAGTTGTTACCCAACGCAAACCAATTTTATTAAAAACCGAAGATCTCGAAAAACGAAAAAGTCAAAACGGTGTGTGGGGTCCGGTGCCCCTTATTTGGATGGGCGCACCGTTGATGATTAAAGATGAGGTTATCGGGGTGGTAGCTGTACAGAGCTATATAGATGCCAATATTTACAATAGCATGGATCTTCAAATACTTTCGGCCATTTCTGGGCAAATGGCCCTATCGATACAACGAAAACGTTCGGAAGATGCGTTACGGGAGAATGAGAAAAAGCTTCGCCAAATCTACAACAACATTTTAGATGTCTATTTTGAAATTCGTCTCGATGGCGTCATTTCAGAAATCAGCCCCTCAATTGAAAAACACATTCCATATAAACGAAATGAACTTATTGGCAAATCATTTTTTGATATTTTATTTACTCCTGAAAATAGAGATAAACATATTGAGATTCTTCTTAACAAGGAATTTGTAAAGAATTATGAATTCAATATCTCTTTTGAAGACAACACCCAACATATTTATTCTATCAATACCGAACTTCTTAAAGATGAACAAAACAACCCAGCAAAACTGATCGGAACCATACGTGATGTTACAGATAAAAAGAGAATCGAATACGAACGTGAGCGATCTATATCAATATTAAAGGCGACCTTAGAGTCCACTGCCGATGGCATTCTTGTTGTCGATAAATACGGTGTCTGGACGAATTTTAATCAGAAATTCATCGATACGTGGAACATCCCCGCCCGCCTTATTCGTAATGGGAAAGACAAGGAATTAAGGAAATATGTGATTACCAAAATTGTTGACGCTGAGACGTTTCTTTCCCATGTAAAAGGGCTCACAAACGACTCAAATGCACATTCATTTAACATGGTCGAACTGAAGGATGGAAAGATTCTTGAGTGTTACTCCCAACCGCAAATTATTGGAAAAGAGATCGTAGGAAGAGTGTGGAGTTTCCACGATATTACAGATCGAAAACGCGTTGAAACAGCTCTCAGAGTCAGCGAAGAGATCAGCCATGTCCTGCTGAAGATTGCCAGTGCCGTGCATAATACTGAAAATCTGCAACAGTTGTTTGAATCCATCCATCAGTCTTTGAGCCGCCTGATGGATCTCTCCAATTTCTTTATTGCCCTGTATGACCGCACCAAGAATTCCATCGACTTTGAATACTTTGTCGATCAGTTTGACAAGGCCCTTCCAAGAATAGAAAGTTTGGATGAGGTCAACAGCCTAACGGGCGAAGTTATTATAAAGAAAAGTTCCTTGCTTCTGAACGAAACGATGCTGCGGGACCGTGCCAGAAAGAATAAGATAGTGGGAACTGTCCCCAAAATTTGGTTGGGCGTTCCACTTATTATCAGGGATGAAGTGATCGGTGTCGTGGCGGCCCAGAGCTATTTGGATGCCCATCTTTATGATGAGAAAGATCTGCAGGTGCTGTCGGCTATTTCCGACCAGATCGCCTTGGCGATCCATCGCAAGCGTGCTGAAGATGCACTGCGCGAGAGCGAAGCACGGTATCGCCTCCTTGCAGACAGTTTGTCGGATGTGGTTTGGGTCCGGGACATGGAACTAAATCTCACATACATCAGTCATTCGGTTGAGAACCAGACCGGATTCAGCGTTGAAGAGATGATGGCCAAGCCCATAAAAGAGAGTATGCCTCCGGATTCACTGGCGAAGGTTACCAAGATACTTGATGAAGAAATCAGGTTGGAAAAAGAGGGAACCGCAAAACCCGACCGATCCCGAATTGTCCAGATCGACAATTATCGGAAAGACGGTACGATTTTTCCGGTGGAAAGTGTGGTCTCATTCATGCGCGATGCCACCGGGAAGGCAATTGCTATAGCGGGAATCAATCGCGATATTACCGAACGCATGCGAATTGAAAACGAACTCAAGGTTCGTGATGAGAAATTGTCATATCTATCTAATCAGACCGAGCAGCTCAGTTTGGCAGCCGCCTCCATGATTACCATAAAGGATGAACAGCAATTTTTTGATAAAATCAGCAAAACAATCGTTAATTACTCTGATTTCAAAAGGGTGATTATCTCCTTATTTAAAGAGGAAGCACCTTTCAGGGATATTATCGCGTTTGGTGGGGTTGAAAAGGAACTGGTCGATAAGCTGCGGAAAGTCGAAATGCCCAAAAAGTGGTATGACAGGGTTTTTACCGAAGGAGATAAGATTGGACCCTTCAGCTACTATTTTCCCCATACCAAAAAGCATATCCTGAACCAGGAAGCAACTATCTACGGGAGCGGGCCCGTACCTGAATCTGAAAATCGATGGCATCCGGAAGACAATCTTTTTGTTCGAATGATCGATGAAGACGGTGAAACAATCGGGATAATATCCGTTGACGAATCGAAATCTGGATTAATACCCAGTCCGGAAACGGTTAGACCGTTGGAAATTTTTTCAAGCCTGATCTCACAGCTATTTATTCTAAAAAAAGAGCAGAAAGAGAGAAGGAAAGCGGAGATGTGGGCTTCAGAGCAGCGACTGGCTCTGATGGTTGAACAGTCGCCGCTCGCCGTAATTGAGTGGAACCTCGAATTTGAAGTCATCAAATGGAATCAGGCAGCTGAACAAATGTTTGGATATTCGGCGGAAGAGGCAATAGGACAGCACGCCGCTGAATTGATCGTGCCGGAAGAGGTGCGCCCTGTCGTCGATAAGATATGGCAGGATTTGATTGCCCAAAGAGGTGGGACGCATTCCATCAACGACAACCTGACGAAAAATGGGCGCTCTATTACCTGTGAATGGCACAATACGGGTTTGGTGAATGCCAAAGGAAAAATATCCGGTGTTCTTTCAATCATACAGGATATCACCGAGCGGAAACAGGCTGAACGGGAAATCACGCTACAGAGAGCCTACTTGGAACAACTTTTTGAGGCTTCAACCGAGGCCATTGCCTACGTTAATAAAAAGGGTCGCGTGGAGCGGATAAACAGCCAATTCACGACTATTTTTGGTTATACCGCCGATGAAATTGTCGATCGGTCCTTGGACGCTACGATTATTCCGCCATCCCTTCACGAGGAAGGCAAAGCGGTTACAGCAGAGATCAAAAAGGGTAAGCCCTATTTTTATGAGACCGTGCGTAAACGTAAAGATGGCCGTCTTGTGGATGTGTCGATTACCGGGATGCCGATTTCCGTGGAAGGAGAAGATGCCGGCCTCTATGCCATCTACAGGGATATTTCAAGTAACAAACAGGCCGAACTGCAAATCACGATACAGAAGGCCTATTTGGAACAGCTTTTTGAAGCCTCAACCGAGGCGATCGTTTTCATCAATGAAAATGACCGTGTTGAACGAATAAACAGCCAATTTACCAAAATTTTCGGTTTTTCCGCGGATGAGGTCATCGGCAAGTCCCTGGATGACACGATTATTCCACCATCGCGCCACGAAGAAGGTAAGAACGTAAAAATTGAAATAAAGAAAGGGAGTCACATTTTTCACGAGACGGTGCGGCAACGAAAAGACGGCAGATTAGTGGATGTATCGGTTACCGGTATGCCGATCTCCATCGAAGGAAAAGGCGCCGGTGTCTACGCCATCTATCGGGATATTTCACGACAGAAAAAGGCGGAACAGGAGCTCAAAGGAGCAAAAACGGCTGCTGAAGAAGCTACCCAGGCCAAGAGCAACTTTCTGGCCAACATGAGCCATGAGATCCGGACGCCCATGGACGCGATTATCGGCTTCAGCCACCTGGCCATGGAAACGGATTTAACACCGCAGCAACTTGACTATCAGAAAAAAATTCACGCTTCCGCCTATAATCTTTTAAGATTGCTCGACGATATTCTTGATTTTTCAAAAATCGAAGCCGGAAAGCTCGATCTTGAAAAGCACAGCTTCAACCTGAGAGAAGTTCTGGAAAGAGTATCTTCAATGATCAGCGTTAAGAGCAACGAAAAGGGGCTGGCCTTTTCGCTGCATGTTCCAGAGACAATACCAACGCATTTCAGCGGCGATGCGCTGCGCCTGGAACAAGTGCTCATAAACCTGACCTCCAATGCGGTCAAGTTCACTTCGGAAGGCACCGTTTCGCTATCCGTTGAGCTGGTTGAAGAATCGGAACAGGACGCTTCACTGAGATTTATCGTCAGTGACACGGGTATTGGGATGAGCCATAAACAGATCCAAAACCTATTCCAGCCTTTTCGACAGGCGGATTTTTCCATTACCCGCAAATATGGTGGTACGGGGTTGGGTCTGGCTATTTGCAAGCGGTTGATCGAAATGATGGGGAGTAAAATCGCGGTTCAAAGCAAACCTGGTATCGGCAGTCAATTTGTCTTTGTGGTCCGTCTGGAAAAATCCGAGGACGACGACAATGTTGTCATTGCCGGTATTGCCAAGGAGGTTGCTAAGGATTTGCTTGCCAACTGTCGGATCCTCCTTGTGGAAGACAATGAAACCAATTTGCAACTCGCTCGTGAGCTGTTGGAGCAGGTTGGACTCGAGGTGGTCACGGCCGCCAACGGATTGGAAGCTGTGGCAATGACGGCGAAAGAACGATTTGACGGTATCCTGATGGATATACAGATGCCGGTAATGGACGGGTTGACCGCTACACGAGAAATCCGTAAAGCTTCTTCGCCACGCGAACTGCCCATTATGGCGATGACGGCCAACGCCATGTCGACAGACCGTGAAGAATGTATGGCTGCCGGCATGAATGACCACATCGCCAAACCGATCAAGCCGGAAATTCTTTACCGAACACTGGTTCAAAGACTCAGACCCGATGTTGACCTGAACGGCTGCATAAACAATGGGAAGACCGGCGAAACCGACGCCTTGGATGCTGCTGAGGGTTGGCCCCATCTCGATGGTTTTGATGTGATCATGGGTTTAGGCGCGGTGAACGGCGACAGGCAATTGTATATCAAGTTGCTAACCAGTTTCCATCACCGTCATCAGGACATCAACGAAAAAATAAAAGATGAATTTACGCATGGAAATCGTCATGTCGCACAGCGATTGGCTCACACCGTCAAGGGGGTGTCGGGAACCATAGGCGCCAAGAGGCTATTTGAAATTTCGACCAAACTGGAATCCGCCTTAAAGAAAGACAACCGCGATCGCATACCGGCACTGTTGAATCGTTTCGACAGGGAAGTTACCCGGGTTATAGTCGCTTTGGATGCATTTCTGAAAAACGAGGCGGCAGGGCAAACCGATGATGCAGCCCACAGCGGCGATCACAACATACAGCATCTCCCTGAACGGAAAACGGTTCGTCTTAAGGAATTATTTCAAGAATTAGCCGGCCTCATCGATAAACGTGATTCAGATGCCCTCAATCTCGTTGCCGATATAAAAGCATTGCTAGGGCCTTCACATATCAGTGGCAGTTTTTTGCAGCTGGAATCGCAAATAAACAGCTTTGCATTCGAACTGGCCCAAAACACTCTTGCACAAACAAAGGAGGGACTTGGTCTCTAACCTAAAGTTTCAGACCCACAGACGGTGATTAATTGCGGGTATCTCATGGTGTTGCATTGCTTGCCGAATAGGTTGCTAACTTGAGTCAACCGTCTAAAGGAGTGATATGGCCTTAAAGGACAGGAAGATAAGAATACTGGCCATTGACGATGAAGAGGTATACCTGCATGCCATCGTCGGCTTGTTGTCGGAAAGGTATAAAATTATCATTGCCTTGAATGGACGGGAAGGGTTGAAGATCGCCCGATCCGACCCTGCGCCCGACTTGGTGCTGTTGGATGTTTTGATGCCGGATATGGGCGGGTTTGAAGTTTGTCGACAATTAAAGAAAGATCGCCATACCAAAGACATCCCCGTGGTCTTCTTGAGTGCCCTCGAAGAAGTGGAAAATAAAACCAAGGGATTTCAGGCTGGCGGGGTTGATTATATTACCAAACCTTTTCAAGGTGAAGAAGTCCTTGCCAGAGTAAAAACCCATATTGAAAATCGCTACTTGCATCTCAAATTAGCCCGTGAAAACGTCCGTTTCAAAACCCTTGCCGAAGCATCTTTCGAGGGAATCATTATTCATGACCAGGGTATCATCATCGATGTCAATAACGAAGCCAGCCGCGTCTTTAATTGCATGCCTGATGAGCTATTGGGCCAGAATCTTCTGGAACGTTTTCCTGTAGAATGCCAACGTGCGATTCTAGATGAAGGGGACAGGCCTTATGAAGGCGAAATCGTTACCAGACAGGGCGACACCATTCCCGTTGAAATAAGAACCAAAAACTTGGATTTTGCCGAATCTTCCGTAAGTGTCACCGCCATCCGGGATATGTCCATTCAAAAGACCATTGAAAATGAAAAAGCGGCCCTTCAAAATGAAAACCGCGTTTTAAAGGTAAGCCTGGAAGAGCGCTATAAATTCGGTAATATCGTAGGGCGCAGTCCTGCCATGAAAAAAGTATACGCGCTTGTATCGCAAGCCGCGTCGTCCGACTTTCATGTCATCATTACAGGCGAATCAGGAACCGGCAAAGAATTGGTTGCCAGGACCATATACGAATTGAGCCGACGTAAAAAGGAAGCTTTTGTGGCGGTCAACTGCAGCGCGATTCCCGAAAGCCTTTTTGAGAGAGAATTCTTTGGCCATCAAAAAGGAAGCTTTACTGGTGCGGACCGCGAGCAGCCCGGCTTTTTCGATGAAGCCCATAAGGGAACGCTGTTCCTGGACGAGGTGGGTGAATTAAAGCCGACCATGCAAGTGAAGCTGCTGCGGGTGTTGGAAAACGGCGAATATTTTCCGGTAGGGGGGACAAAGCCAAAAACAGCGGATGCCAGAATTATCAGTGCCACCAATCAAGATTTATCTGCAATGGTTCATAAAGGTACTTTCAGGGAGGACCTTTTTTACCGGATTCATGTCATCGATATCGAACTTCCTCCCCTAAGGGAAAGGAAAGAAGATATCCCTCTGCTTGCCGAGTCCTTTCTTTCCCGTTTTCCGTCAACCGGTAAAAAGCCACATTTATCAGGCAAGATTTTGGATACCTTCCTGCATTATGGATGGCCGGGAAACGTACGTGAATTGCAGAACACGATTCAACGGTTTCTGGCCACCAATCAAATTACCCTGCCTGGCCGGCGCTCTTTTTATGCGGTAGAAGAGGATGAGGCCTTAAGTCATGCAGACGGTTTAAATGGCGCCCTAGAAGTCATGGAACGTAAATTGATTCAGGAAAGTTTGAATAAATCCATGTGGAATCGCAGCCAAGCCGCCGAGCGTCTGAAGATTTCCCGGTGGACGCTACAACGAAAAATGCAGAAATACGATCTGGTAAAAAAGGAAGATCAGCTTTGAAAGGTCGGGTTTTAGTTTTAAACGACGTGATGGTGCAATTCCGCTTCGTAGTGTAGCAACTTTGCACCAATTAAATATAGCTAAATAAATGAATAAGTTATTAATATTTTAGGATAGATTGAGGTACAATCCTGCCCCTTTTATAGTTGCCCAAGACACTCTCCAGCATTCCTTCAGTAAAATATACTAAATCATTATAAAATTAAGGTGGTTATATCATATGTTGCCGCTCTTTTTACCGATCCTGCCTTGTAAGATTGTTTTTAAGTGAAAGAAAAAAATACCTATTAAATAAAGACAGTTAGGGAAAAAGTGGAACATGATGACGGCACCACGACATGCTGCGCAAAGTCTTTTGGCATGAACTGTGCTCTATGGATACCCGAAAAGGCAAGAAGATGAAACTGCCGCAATAAAGGACGCAACGGGTAAACAATAAACATTTCAAGCCGAAGGAGGGTAAAATGAAAAGCAACGTTATCATCGCAATCGTTGGGACAATGGTTTTGGTCAGTGGCATGGCGCTTTCAGGCCTGTGTGGAGAAGCCGAAAATGTCCAGGAATCATTCATTTACGGAGCATTGGTGGACAACTACATTCAGAAATGCGAAGCCAAGGCGGCGATGTTGAATTCCGGCAGCCCCAATATCCGCGAGTCAGCCATTCAGGCCACGGTCAAGGGTGCTTTTATTCAATCCAACCGCACCACCATGATAAAACATCTCATGGCGGAAAACGCGCCGCTGAATGCCGATCGCGTTGCGTACCGTCTTAACCGGTTGTATGCCGAGTCGGTGTATCCCCAGGAGGTTTACGCGGTGCTTTTGAGAGAGAACGTCGAATAGTAAGGCGTAGGCAATGTATTGATCTCGGGCTTTGAAAGCAAAATCAATTAAGAGGATGCTTTCAAAGCCCCCAAATTAAACCGGCGTCGTAAATTGTGATTTCGAGACGAAGGAGGGTGACATGAAAGGGAATGGTATGTCCCAACTCGTTGGCACACATTATTTTTTGGAAAGTGGCTGGGTGCTGGCGCACTTGGATGGCGAGACGGTCGATGATACCCTTTCACGGATTTACGGAACGTTTGTGGATAACTATATCAAAAAATGCGAGGCCAAAGCCGAACTGCTGAATTCCGGCGACCTCAAATTCCACAGGCGGGCAATGCGGGCCAAGGTCAAGGCCGATTTTATGCAGTCCAACCGTATCACCCTGATTGCGCATTTAATATCGAAAAATGTGCCCTGGAAGGCCTATCGCATCGAGTACCACCTCAACCGGAAGTATGCTGAATCGGTAAACCCGCAGGATGTATACGCAGCGTTGTTCAAAGAGTACACCAACCATTAGTGATCGAGATCATTTTAACGATTCACCATAATTGTACTCCCTGACGCTGTGTTTAGATTCGCTTCAATCAGACCAAAAACGATTGGCACCTGATGGCATCAATCGAACTGAAAAATCGGCTAATTCCTCATCATTGCTCCTTCGAGCCGTTTTTAAATTGGGAATCGTGTGATATTCCCAACCGATTCAAATGTCGGGTGACTTTTTATACGCATAACATGACGGCTGCCACCAACAGCAGAAAATGCACGCCCAGAATGTAGTTTTGTTTGGTGATATTTTTGAAGAAATAGGATCCGGCAAGAAAGCCGGCAAGTACGGCCGGCGTAAAGCGAAGCGACAGAAAGAACAAATCCCAGGTGAGGAGCCCGGTCATGATAAACATGATGACGATCACGACATCCGTGGCGAGGAAATAGATCCCCATGGCGCCTTTGGCCTTCCGGGGGTCGGGGAATCTGGCCGTCGCGTAAATGACGGCGGGCGGCCCCCCGGTGGTGTAGGCTCCGATGAACCATCCGCTGATCGTGCCCAGTATCATTCCTCCCAATCCGGTTCTTGCAAAGTCTCTGAATTTTGCTTGCCCCTGCCGGGTCCGCTCAAAAAGAACAACCAATACGATAAATAGGGCCAGCGAGCGTTTCATCAGGTTGTCTGGTAAAAAATTCAACGAAAAGACCCCGACCGGCATGGCCGCCGCTGAACCAATGAAGATTGGTTGGAGTTCATGCCATTTGATGGTTTTCCCATAGCGGAAGCTGTTGATAACGACCAGGAAAACAGAAAATGGCAGTTGAATGGCCACCGCATCTTTTATCGGCAGGGCCAGCGCCAGCAGCGGCACCGCAACCAAGCCGAACCCAAAGCCCGCAAAACTGAAGGTGAAGGCACTCAGAATCAGGACACAACTGATGAATATCGCGGTTTCCATTCGGTTACCTAATTGTGGGGTGACCCGGTGTATCCGGGGGGCGCGGGATAAGGCGGACGGGTAAGAAAAAAGTGTGGTTGGAACGGGTCAAACCGGCGGCCTACGGTGATGTCCGGAAAAAAGACGCGCTGGTGACATAAATGAGGGGATAACGGGTTCAATCTACTCGAAGGGAACTTTTAATAATTTGCTATAGGTGTCTTTTATGATTTCCAAGCCGCTTTTAATATTGATTTCAAACGTCTTTTTTACTTTATCAGGGTTTTTACTTTTAAGCGCATCGAGGATTGCCCGATGTTCTTTATTAAATTTGATGCAATGCATTTTTTCGCGCCGATAGATATTCAGCACGCTCTCCACCGACTGCACCAATGCCTGGGCAATATCGCAAAGATGGGGGAGCTTGGAGGCATCGCAGATAATTTTGTGAAACTGCCGGTCCAATTCATAGTGGTTCAGGGGGAGCGTATCCATGAGCGCGATCAATTCTTCAAGCTTTTGAATATCCTCGTCCGTCAGGTTGTCAATGGCTTCAACCGCGAGCTTCGCCTCTAAATCCACCCGAAGGTCATAAATATGAAGAATCTCTTTACGAGATGGCGGTGTCGCTACAATCGCGCCTTTGTAAGGAACATTCTTGACGATCCCGGATCGATCCAGGCGCATGAGCGCCTCTCTGATCGGACCGCGGCCGATGCCAAGCTCGGCTTCGAGTTCCGACAGCACCAGGCGCGTTCCCGGGAGCTTGGCGCCACTGAGGATCATGTCTCTTATTTTCTCATAAGCCTGCAGTGATTTCATGGATGATTTATTTTCGTCAGCCACTGTAGAAGCTCCTGTGGATGCCCGGAAGAAACGCGATTCACTCTAAAAATCTTAGAAAATATTTTATGCAATGCTGAGATATGTCATGCAATTATTATGAATTCCGTGTTTTGTCAAACGGTTACGGCCCAAAATGGTCTCAATTCTAATCATGCTGATCGACAGGGGCTGCCGATGGTCTCAATGTTTGCGTCGGCACGGGTCAGACGGGATCTTTTCTATTCTTGGCCACCGCGACAATCTCCTGCGCCAGAATCTCAGCGGCATCGAGGGCAGCGACAGGCAGCTGCCCTCCCAGGGCGCTGAGTTCGGTACAGGCAATGATCGCTGCGGTGGCCCCTTTGCGCTTGAGGTTTTCACACACCGTTTGATAGTCGGCGCGGACGTTGGCATCGGTGATGCCGCTTTTGATGGCTTTGATAACGTTCAAGAGGCGTTCCTGATGGTCCGGGTCGGGCCAGATATCCTCAATTCCCAAGCGACGGAACCGCTCGGTGTAAAGCCCTGTCATGGCAACGGCCGGTGAGGCCAGAATGCCGACTTTGCCCAACTCCGGGAATTGATCCTTGACATGGTTGGCCACCAGATCGATCAGGTTGATCACCGGAATATGGACCGCTTCACGCACCGCGTCATAGTAGTAATGGGCCGTATTGCAGGCAATCGCCAGAAAGTCAGCCCCCCATGCTTCCAGTCGCCGGCCCATATCGGCCATGCAGGGGCCGGGATCTTCGCCACCCCCTTCGATAATTGCTTTTATCCTGGATGGCACCTTGGGGTTATTGTCCACGATACACCGGATATGATCGGCATCGTCCAGCGCCGGTGTCAGGCGGATAATCCGCTGCATCAGGTCAACCGTGGCTTCCGGACCCATTCCGCCTAAAATACCGACAGTCCTCTCATTATGATCCGTCATTTTGCTGCGAATCCTCTTGTGAAGATGGTAGCGAGAGCCATCGCAACCAGAGGCTCTCGCTGTCACAACATGTCATCCTATCGATCACCCTTGCCGGAATGTGTCCATATAGGCATACAGGGCAGGGGATCCGCCCGTGTGAAGAAACAGCACATTGGCCCCTTTGGGGAAATGGTTTTTGCGAATGAGGTCGATAAGTCCGGCGGCGGCTTTGCCGGAATAGACCGGGTCGAGAAGAATCGCCTCGGTTTTGGCAAATAGCTTAACGGCCTCGACCATGGAATCGGTCGGCAGGGAGTAGCCGGGTCCGACATACTGATCGAAGCAGACAATGTCTTCACGGGCGATGGTGTTCTTGACCTCCAGCCGTGCGGCGGTTTCGAGGGCCAGCTTGTAGACGATCTCCTCCTGCACATCTTTGGGCCGGGAAACATTGACGCCGCTGATGGGGATTCCGCCATTGACGCCGATCATGCCGACCACCATGCCGGCATGGGTTCCGGCTGATCCGGAAGGAACAAATATGTGATCGATAGCGAGGCGCATCGCATTCAGCTGCGCCATGGTCTCCTCGGCACAAACCGCGTATCCCGTGGCGCCGATCGGATTCGATGCACCGCCGGGTATAATGTAGGGTTTTTTACCGGCTTTCGCCAAGGCGTCGGCCTTCTTTCCCATTTCGGCCATCATGTCGGATCCGCCGGGAACGACACCGATGCTTTTGACGTCAAGCAACTCGAAAAGAAAATTATTGCCGCTTGCTTCGGCCTTGTACGAGCCCTTTACACGCTCTTCAAGGATAAGGTGGCAATCGAGGCCTTCTTTGGCGGACCAGGCCGCCGTAAGTCGGGCATGGTTTGACTGGACGGCACCGCAGGTGATGATGGCATCGGCCCCCTGGTCAAGCGCATCGGCGATACAAAACTCGAGCTTCCTGGTTTTATTGCCGCCGCCGGATCCCGGAAGAAGATCGTCCCGTTTGATATAAAGGTTTACCGCTCCGCCGAGTGCCTTGCTCAGGGACGGCAAGAACTCGATGGGCGTCGGGCCTTGCAGATAATTCCTCCGGGGAAATTTGGTAAAGTTCATCAGTTGTCCTTTCAACATGGGCGTGTTTGATTGAAGCGCTTGTATCCAATTGTTCGTTGCATCATCGATAATCGTGCGTGCTTCGCGAGTTGAAGCCTTCGTTCTATCCCGCTATCCTTCTAAATGAAGGCGTACAATGGATGCCTACAGCTGGAAAATGGCTTCCACCTCGACATCCGCCCCCAGAGGCAGTGCGGCCACCTGGAAGGCACTGCGCGCGGGATAGGGCTCTTTGAAGTACTGGGCATAGACGCTGTTGACGGCTTGAAAATTGGCGATGTCGGCCAGAAATACGGTCGTTTTGACGGCATTGTCCAAAGTGGTTCCCGCTTCTTTGGCGATCGCTTCCAGATTTTTGAAAACAATGTGGGCCTTGTCTTCAATGCTGCCTTCGGGAATTTTTCCGGTGGCAGGATCGATGGGTAGCTGTCCGGACGTGAAAAGCAAGTTGCCTGAAACCACGCCTTGAGAATAAGGGCCGATGGCCGCCGGGGCGCGCTCCGTTTTAATGGTTGTCTTTGGCATGATGGGGCCTCCTTTATGTTAATACGGTTGCGGATATGTCTTTGATGATGTCCAGGATAAGCCGGCAGTCATCTTCGGTAAATGTCAGGGGGATGCGCATATCGCACATGACGGCCAGGATACGTTTGGTGTTGGCCAGATGGGGCAGCGTCCCAAAATAACGCCAGCTTTCATAGGCACTGGTAAACCCGACGGGCTCCTTGTTGCCGAACCATTTGAGTTCGACCCCCTGCTGCAGGCACTCCGCAAGGAATCGTTTGATGGTCGCTTCATCCTGACCGGTCAGGGAAAACTGAATGGAACTGCCGACATATTTTTCGCGGGGGTCTCTTCGGGGGCAGGTGATGCCATCGATCGCGTTCAGTCCCTGCTCCAGGATCCGGTAGCGCTTGTTCCATCGCTCACACTGCGCGTCCAGCACCTTGAGCTGTGGTCGTAAGATGGCAGCCCGCAGGTTGTCCATACGGCAGGAATAGTTCGGCACCATGGTTTTGATGCTCTCGAACACATCCATGCCGGGCCGGGAGGTATGCCGTTCGTAGAGCATGTAGGAACCCGAATAAATGATGGCGCGGGCGATCAGGTCGGGGTCGTCGGTCACCAGCAGGCCGCCTTCGCCGGAGTTCATGTGCTTGTAGGTTTGGGTGCTGAAACAGGCGACGGCCCCAAAGGAACCGGATTTTTTTCCGTCCCAGCGGGCTCCCATGGTATGGGCGCAGTCTTCGATCAGGACAAGCCCATGCGCGTTGCAGATTGCCATGAGCCGATCCATATTGGCGATGTGGCCGCGCATGTGGGAAAGCATGAACCATTTGGCGTCCGGTGCCGCGGCCTTTTTTTCGAGATCATCGAGATCGATGGTGTAGTCATCGACAATATCGACCAGTTCGATAGCGGCGCCGGCGTTTTCAATCGCCCCGGGTACCGGCGCCAGGGTGTAGGCGTTGCATAGCACTTTGTCCCCAGGTTTGACGCCGGCGCTTTTAAGCGCCAGATACATGGCACTCCCGCAGGAGGCACAGGCCAGGCAGTATTTTTTGCCCATGTAGGCGGCAAATTCTTCTTCCAGGAGGGCGGCTTCACCCTTTTCATCCGGATCGACATTGTAACGGTGAATCTTCCCGGATTTTAAAATCGCAACTGCCTTTTCAATGCCTTCTTCGCAAATGGGTTCCTGCAGGGTGAAATCCTTTGTGAACCTTTTCTTTTCTGCCTCGATCATGATGGTGCTCCTGGGCGATCGTTAGTGCCTGTCCCTAAATGGCCGATTTGTCCGATTAATATTTGGTTTGTTTATATACCGTGAAGTCCCAGTCCTGATCCGGAAAATATTTTCTCAGCCGCCAGTCGCACGCCCGGGCATGGCCTTCCATGCCTTCCACCCGCGACAGGCGTGAGGCCGCGCCGCTGATGATTTTATTCGCGTCGGGGCTGATCTCCTGATACGTGTAGATCTTGAGGAACTTCAAAACATTGAGTCCACCCGAGTAATAACCGGCCTTTTTGGTGGGCAGGATGTGATTGGTGCCCGAACATTTATCGCCATGGGGCACCGTGCTGCCTTCACCTAAAAACAAGGATCCATAGGATTTCAGATTGTCGACCCACCAGTTCAGGTCTTCCGCCATCACCTGGACATGCTCGGCGGCATACGTATCATTGACGCGGCGGAGTTCCTCTCTGTCGCGGCACAGCACGATTTCGCCATAGTCCCGCCAGGCGGTTTCCGGCACTTCAGGATTGGGCATGTCAGCCATGATTTTTGGAATCACTTCCAGCACTTTTTCACCAAGTTCTCTTGAATCCGTAAAAAGCCACACCGGGGAATCATAGCCATGTTCGGCCTGGGATACCAGATCGACGGCGACCGTCATATAATCGGCTGTTTTGTCGGCAATGATGGCCGATTCCGTGGGGCCGGCAAATACATCGATGGTACATTTGCCGGCGGATGAAAGAATGCTTTTGGCTTCGGCCACATAGGCGTTTCCAGGGCCGGCCAGAATGTTGGCCGGTTTGCCGGTAAAGAGACCGAAGGCCATGGTGGCGATGGCTTGAACCCCGCCCATTTCAATGATGATGTCGGCACCCGCCACATCAAGGGCGTAAACCACGGCAGGGGCGATGCTGTCTCCGCGGGGTGGCGAGCATGCGATCACGGTTTCAACACCGGCCGCCTTGGCGGTGGCCACACTCATGAGAGCCGAGCAGGCATGGGCAAAACGGCCTCCGGGGATATAACAGCCGGCAACCTCCATGGGAATGATGCGCTGGCCCAGGCGGACGCCGGGCAGGGTCTCTTTTTCAAATTCCTGGATGCTGTCCCGTTGCAACTTGGCAAACCCGTGAACCTGCTCGTGGGCAAAGCGGATATCCTGTTTGATGTTTTCCGGCACGGCAGCGATGAGACGCTGTTTCTTTTCTTCACTGAGGACAAAATCCGCATCCCAGTTATCAAATTTCTTGGCCAGTTTGATGACGGCATCCTCACCATTTTTCTCGATATCCGTAAGGATTTCCTGCACAATACGGCGAATTTTCTCCGTATCGGACTCGGCCGTCTTGGCGGCTTTTTTGATGTACTCCATCACCCCTCCCAAAAATATATAAAATATTTTATAAAATCATAACTGCAAAAAGACTGTCTATCATCAATCGACTGTCAGTTCATCCAAGACCCTAACCGGGTCTCAAGATGCCACTACTGAAAAAGGTTTCCCAGAAAATCAGGCAGCCACAGCGTCAATGCCGGGAAATAAGCGATCAGAAAGACGACCAGCACACTGACAAATACGAATGGCAATGCATTGACGGAGATATCTTCCAGGGTGGTTCGGGCGACACCGGAGGCGATGAACATATTTTCACCCAGCGGTGGTGTGGCGAACCCGATTTCGCAGCAGCAAACCAGAACGACGCCGAAATGAATCGGGTCCACACCAAGAGAAACCATCACCGGCAGCAGCACGGGGGTTACCAGCATGATGGTGGCCAGGGTCTCCATGAACATCCCCATGAACAGAAGGAAGAAGATAATCAACACCCAGATCAGGTAGAGGTTCCCTGTAAGATCCAACAACCCCTGGGCGATCAAATCGGGAATTTTGTTGATGGTAAGCAATTGCCCGAACGCCAGTGCCGTAAACATGATGATCAACACACGGCCGGTGATCCAGGTGGTGCTTTCGAGGGCCTTCATGACACCCTTTATTTCGATTTCTTTATAGATAAAGATGCCGACAAAGAGGGTGTAGAAGATTGAGACAATGGCCGCTTCGGTAGGCGTAAAAAAACCGGTGTAGATCCCACCGAGGATGATGACCGGTGCCAACAGCGACCAGAAGCCTTCCCGCATCGTTACCACGATTTTTTTGGCCGATAAAGTTTTGCCGTCACCCTGGTATTTTTTCTTTTTGGATCGGAAATAGTTCATGGCCATCAGGCCGACGGCCAGCATCACCCCGGGAATGAATCCGGCAATAAACAGATCGGCGATGGATTGCGAAGCGGCAACACCATAGATGACCATGGGAATGCTGGGGGGAATGACCACGCCCAGTCCCCCTGAAGAGGACGTAACGGCACCCGCGTAGCCCCGGTCATAGCCATGACGGGTCATGGCCGGTATCATCAGCATCCCCACCGCGGCGGTGGTGGCCGGTCCGGACCCTGAAATGGCGCCGAAAAAGAGACAGGATAGAATGGTGGACGCCGCCATACCTCCCGTAAAGGGGCCGGCCATGGACTCGGCCACGGCCACAAGGCGCCTGGAGATACCGGCGGATTCCATGAGCGCGCCCGACAGGATAAACGCCGGCAGCGCCATGATGGGAAAGGAATTGACCGAGGTATAGGCGATTTCGACCAACCCCTCCAGGGGTTTACCGCTGACGATCATGCCTCCCATCGCGGCGGCGCCAAGGGAAAGCGTGATCGGTGCACCGATGAACAAAAGTCCGACAAAGGTAATGAAGATGACGGCGGTAACACTCATGATGTCACCCCGCTTTCCGGGATCTCGTCTTCAATATCCCCTGTATCAATTTTATCGACATCGGCGATTTCGATTTTAAGAACATATTTCATTATATTGACCTGAATGATCCGGATGGTCATCAGGGAAAATGCAATGGGAAATATCATAAAAACATAGGCCATGATCCAGTCGAGGGTTGGCGAATACTCGGGGTACTTGAATCCGTCCTGGATCACGATGATGCTGTAATAGATCATGGTGCAGTTGAAGGCGATCCACACGAGATCGGAGAAGACCGTTGAAATATGCCCGACGATTTTGGGGAACAACTTGAACTGAAAGGTGACCCGGTTGTGAGCGGCGAGTCGTGCGGCGTAGGTCGCGCCCAAAAAGACAAACCACACAAACGACATGCGCGAAAGCTCTTCTCCCCAGGGGATCGATGCCGGCAAGGGGTAAAGGGAAAAAATTTGGAAATACTGTGAAAGGGTATGCATGGCGCCGAAAACCAACCGGAGCACGATTTGCAGAAAAAGCAGACATACGAAAAACACCAGCAGGATCTGGCAGATATAACTCTCAAAATTATCGAAAAACTTGAGAATGGGTCTGGTTTTCATGGGCGGCTCCGAAATAAAAGGAAATCTGCCCGGCATTGGCCGGGCAGATTTTTGAGGGCTATCGTCCGAGGGCTTTCAGCACATTGTCCACTTCGGCTTTACCACCGACCGTATCATAAAACTTCGGCCAAACCTTCTCCATGGCCAATTTCGACCACTGGTCTTCATCTTCAACTTCCATGTATTCGACGCCTTTGTCGATCATGTTCTGCTTGGCGGCTTCGGACTTGGTAACACTAAAGAGCAGATTGAATTGCTGGGCCTCGATGCCGGCACGTGTCAACATTGCCTGATCTTCGGCGGGAAGCGATTGAAAGAACTCCTCCCCAACAACAAGGGGTTGAAGAGAGAAAAGGTAATGAACTTCGGACGTATAGTCCTGTACTTCGTAAAATTTCATGGTGAAATTGGTAATGTGTGGATTGTCCTGCCCGTCAACTACTTTCTGCTGCAAGGCCGTGAAGGTTTCCGGCCACGCCATGGGGATCGGTTCGGCGCCAAGGGCCTGCCAGGTTTCGATCATGATGGCGTTCTTGGGAACCCGGATTTTAAGACCTTTGAGGTCGGCGAGATTTTTAACCGGTTTTTTGGAGTTGGTCAAAACCCGGAAATTGGAGTAGGCCCAACCGAGCACATGGACACCGGCTTCCTTGATCAGCACGGCCCGCCATTTATCGCCAAGTTCTCCGGTGGTTGCCTTGACGGCATCATCAAAGTTCTGCATGAGATAGGGGAGGGTCAGGATGCCCACTGATTTTGCAAACGGGGTAATGTTGTTTACCGCCACAACGGCGCCGTCAATGGATCCGCGTCGGGAGTCCTTGACCATTTTCTGCTCATCACCCAGCTGGCCGGCAGGGAAAATGTCGACTTTATATTTTCCGCCACTGGTTTTTTCCACAATTTCTTTAAACCGAAGGGCCAGAACACCCTGATCCGAATCGATGGGATCCCCCAGGCCGATTTTCAATGTTTTTTCGGCAGACGCCGACACCGGCAGTATCAATACTGCCACCAGAAACATCAGTAGACTGAAAATTGTAAACCGTTTCATGTTTCCTCCTCCGTTGGTATTGTTAACCGATATTCTGTCAAACCACGACCTGTCGTGCGGTATACAGAACCTATATCCATATATAGAAACGGCACATGAAGGCTTATTCATGTGCCGGGGGTTAAAGAAGCTTTAGGGTTAACGCCAGGTGCATTTGGACAATGAACCATAACTTGTTTTGCTTTGCCAAGTGTGTGGTCATGGAGCGTCTTTACCTGATAGGATTTCATTCCCTTGGGGGAAAAGCGTCTGGCATTTTCGACATCTCATATGCAGGAATGCCACCGGATGTCAATAAATATATAAAATAAATATGAAAAAATTTTATAAAATAAATTATAAATAAAATTATCAACTTCTTGCGCGTCTGAAAATCGATGAATCGATAAAATGATGCGGCCATGGTCGGATCCAAGGCCATCGATGCCATAAATGGAGATCGACCAGTCATCCGGGACTGGCATAAGACTCGGGTCACCCATCTCGCGGTTGAAAAACCTGGAATGATCGACTAATAAAGCATTCGTTCCCGTGCCTGATGGGCACAGGGATAACGGTTACGAATCATAGAAATTCCAAAGGAGGTAAGATGCGGAAACCCCATGGGCTGTTGTTCGTGCTGATATTCATCCTCTTGTCAGGTCAGGCCGGTCTTTGTCAGGAAACATTTGATATCCAGAAACCGGATGCCGTGGCCGACCTTTCGTATCAATCCATCGCTCCTGGAAAACTGTTGATTTCCGCCTCGGACAGCGAGGGAAATCCTGTACGCGGGTTGACCGCCATGGACTTTATTTTTTTACGAAAGGGCAAAGAAGCCAGGATCCTCGGCGTCGAGACCCTGGAAACCAGCCAGGACGTGAGCCTCAATATCGTGCTGGTGGTGGATAATTCCGCCTCCATGAAGCAACGGCGGGCGGTGGATTCGATTCTGGGGGCGATGGAAAATATATACAAGATCATGCGGCCCATCGACAACATCACCTTGATCGTTTTCGATGACGATCAGACCCAGACGCTCGGCGGAAAGCCGCTGCATGTCACCGTTAAACAGTCCAACCAGCCGGATGAACTGCGCACCTTTCTCAGAGACAGTTTCGACCGCGGGCTCACGGCCAAAACTGTCCTATATGAAGGGATGCTGGCCGGCCTGGACCTGATTCGCGCCATGCCCGAAGACGGATACAAGTTTATGGTGGTCTTTACCGACGGGGAAGACATCAACAGCGCCTACCCGGAAACCGATGTGAAGAAGGCTGCCGAAGGCATCTCCAAACTGGAAGTCTACGGAATCGACTACATGCCCGGCGAAAAGATGGATCCTTTCTTGACGTCGTTCGCGAAGGACAATGGCGGACGCACCTGGAAAGCCACCACTGCAGCCGAACTGGGGCCGATTTTCGAGGCCGTATCCTCCAAGCTGCTCTATCGCTATGTGGTGGACTACCAGTTCCTGTTTCCCCCCACCGGCAGCCTTGCCTTAGGCGCCGATGCCATGCGGATCGAGGAGATCACCACCATCGACAGTTCGCCCCTGTTGAACTATCTTTATTTCGCAGAAGGGGAAAGCGCCATCGACGCCCGTTATGTCCGCTATCAGGACCAGGGGCAGACTGGATCATTTTCCGAGGAAGCGTTGCGCGGCACCAAGGAAAAATACGCCAACCTGCTCAACATCATTGGCCGGCGGCTGCGGGCCAACCCGGATGCGACGGTCGAACTGGTTGGGTGCAATGCCAATGTCGGCGAGGAAAAGGGACGCAAGGACCTCTCCCGCGCCCGGGCCGAAGGGGTCAAAGCCTATCTGCAGTACATCTGGGGCATCGATCCCGCGCGGATGGTCGTAGAAGCCCGCAACCTGCCGGAAGTCCCCACCTCCGGCCGTACGCCGGAAGGGCAGGCCGAAAACCGTCGGGTCGAGATCCATTCGGAGGCGGTGGCGCTTCTGGATGTGGTCCGAAGCACCTATGTGGAAGCCCACAGCGACGTGGCGGATGTGATCGTCAAACCGGCGATCGCATCGGAGCACGGTATTCTCAACTGGCGCATCACGGTTTTGGGGGACGATCAGCCCATCTTTTCCCAGACCGGAACCGGCACGCCGGATGAGGAAATAATCTTCAAAGATGACGCCCTGACCCCCATGGCCTTGTCGCAGTACAGCCGGTTGACGGCGGAGATCGACGTTGAAGACACCGAGAGCCAGACGCTTTCTTTGACGACCGCCCCGATGACGATCGAATTCATCCAGCGGGAAACCCAGCGGGCACGCAACCTCGGGTATCGTGTCCAGGAGAAGTATGCCCTGATCCTGTTTGATTTTGACAGTGACAAGATCAAAGAGCGCAACGCTTCCGTGGTCGAAACGATTGTCGCCCGCATCCGTGAATTTCCGGCCGCCCAGGTGGCGATTGTCGGCCATACCGACAATATCGGCAAGGAAGCCTACAACCTCAAGTTATCCGAACGCCGCGCCAAGGCGGTGTATGATCAAATTGCCGCCGCAATCGGGGAAACGCCCTCTGAAACCCTCACGCATATGGGGGTCGGTTCTTTCGATCCGCTCTACGGCAATGGTTTGCCGGAAAATCGTGCGCTGAACCGCACGGTGACGGTAACCCTGGAGTACGAACAGAAAGATTAAGTGGTTTGACAGGCTCACCAATGTAAGAAAAGAGGCCCGCTTCGGTTCGCACGAAGCGGGCCTCTTTGATGACAGCGGCTATATCTTAGCGGCGCCTTGGCCGGCGATTGGGGGTGGTTTGGGGAGAAAAAGGACCAACAGGGTCATGCCGACAATCGCGCTGAGAGCCGATCCGGCCATGACGCCGACTTTGGCGGCGTCCAGCACCGGACCGCTCAGCGCCAGGCCGGAGATGAACAATGCCATGGTAAACCCGATGCCCGCCAGAAAGCCGCCCCCCAGGATAACACCCCAGTTGACGCCTTCCGGCAGACGGGCCAGCTTGAATTTTACCGCCAGCCAGCTGAACAGGAGAATGCCCACCGGCTTGCCGACCACAAGGCCCAGCGCCGTGGCAAGGGCCACCGGGTCGAGGAAGGCCGACGCCTGAATCGGAACCCCGGCATTGGCCAGGGCAAAAACGGGCATGATCAGAAACCCCACCCAGGGATGAAGTTCGGTTTCATGGCGTTCGAGGGGCGAAATGCTTTTGCGCGCTGCCCGCTCCATCTGGCGCAGCACGGCATAGCGGTCGGTCGATGTGCGCCACCCATCGCCTTTCAGAAAATGACCGGTCCGGCTGAAAATCGATTCAAGGCGGTTTTCGGTGATCCAGGATCGGGCCGGCATCATCAGGCCGAAGATAACACCGGCGATGGTGGCATGGACGCCGGATTCGTGAAAAGCCAACCAGGTCAACACCATCAGCGCATAATAGATTCCCGGGCTGCGGATGCCGACCCGTATCATCAGAGGAAGAACGGCGATACCGAGCCCCCCCAGGGCGAGGGCCGTCATGTTGAGGCTTTCGGTGTAGCCGATGGCGATCACCAGGATGGCGCCGATATCGTCGGCAATCGCCAGGGACAGCAGCAGGATGCGCAAACTGCCGGGTATCCGTTTGCCCAGCACGGCCAGACAACCCACCACGAACGCGATGTCGGTGGCCATGGGAATGCCCCATCCCCGTGCCCCGGGTTCGCCCCATTGCAGCATCAGGTAGACCTCGGCCGGGATCAGCATCCCCCCCAGGGCGGCGGCGATGGGCAAAACAGCCTGCCGCAGATCCTGGAGCTCCCCCATGACGAGTTCCCGTTTGACCTCCAAACCGATGACGAAAAAGAAAATGGCCATCAGGCCATCGTTGATCCAGTGCTGCAGGGAGTGGTTCATCTGAAAGCTGCCGATGCCGATGGTGAAACGGGTTTTCCAGATCCCCAGGAACCAATCGGCCGTTGGCAGATTCGCCAGCGTCAGGGCGATGGCCGTGGCGACCAAGAGGACGACGCCACTGGCGGCTTCGATGTGCAGGAACCGTTTGAGGGGATCGACCAGGCTGTCGATGGGTTCGCGGGGCAGGAGGCTTTCGGTTGTGTGGCGGGCTTGGGCCATGGTGATGCGTTCCTCTTGTTTAGTAGATTTTACGGTGTGAAAAGCCTTTTCCCAAAACATTGAAGGTTCTTTCAATGATGACGAAGGCGTCCGGGTCAAGATCGAACACGATTTCTTCCAGGCGTTTCAATTCGAAATTATTCAGTACGGTCATCACGATTTTGCGCTGTTTACGGGTGTAAGTGCCGCGTCCGTACAAAAACGTGCCTCCCCGTTTGAGGCGATCGTTGATGGCCTCGGCAATTTGCTGGGACGCGTCGGAAATGATGAAAACAATTTTGCGCTGATTGAAAAAGGTCAGCACATAGTCCAGCATCTGGGCGGTTACGAAGCTCATGACCAGCGAATAGAGCACCCGGTCGACATCCAGAATGCCCAGGCTGAATCCGAATAGAATCAGATTGAAGCCAAAAAAGAAGGTTCCCATCCGGATATTGAATTTCTGGTTCAGCAAGACGGCGATGACGTCGTTGCCACCGGACGATCCCAGTGAATGCAGGGTGATGCCCGCGCCTGTGCCGAGGATGGCACCCCCGGCGATGGCGGCCAGCATGGGGTCGTGAACCGGAATGGTGAAGTTGATCTGGTCGATGGCCCAGGAAAGCGTCAGCATGCCGAAAATGCTGTAGAGAAAAAACCGCCGGCTGATCATCAGCCAGCCGATGATGAATATCGGGACATTGATGATGAAATATAAGATCCCGGGGGATAGCCATTGGGTCCAGTAAAAGATCAACAGACACAGACCGGACATGCCGCCGGAGATAAATTCCTGAGGCATGGCCACGGCCTTGACGCCGATGGCGAAAATGAATGAACCGGCTGAAATCAAAAACAGGTTCCAGGGGATGGTCAGCGTTTGCAGCCGCAGTTTTTTCAGCATGCCGGCATTCTTTCCTCTACAGCGGAAGTCGGTCGCCGTCGATCATCAGCGAGGCGTGCAGGCCCCGAACAGGACGAAGCCGCTGACGGGGTCGGAGACTGTGGCCACAGCCTCTCCACTGGCTTCCGTAATCGTGACGGACCAACCACGACCGTTCTGGGCACCCTGCAATATCAAGACACCTTCGTCTTGCGTGACGCTCTGAATCATGGTGCGCCGTTCCTCTTTGGCATCGCCGATTTCGCTGATTTCCTTTTTATCGACATCGATTTCCAGAAACCGGGGCAGACGTGCCTCCTGGGGCGTCACGGTTTCACAAGCGCCCCCGGGATGACACTCGATGACATCGATGATGGCCATTATCAAGGGGCGGCTGCCGTCAAAGTCGCCTGCCACGGCTCCCAAGGGAACCACCATCATGGCGAGAGACAATAAACCGATCACGATTCGTGTTCGAATCTCCATTTCGGGCTCCTTTCTATTTTACCGTGTAGCCTTTGCCTTCGAGACAGGCCGAATAGGCGCGGTTATAAGTGCTGCGTTTCTGGGAATACTGCTGGGCCTGCTGCTGCTCCCACTGCTGCTGGTTGCTCGCCTGCCGGCGGTTTTGATCATTGCGTCGCATGCCGCCGATAAGGCCGCCGGAGGCCGCCCCGATGGCCGCCCCTTTGCCGGCATCACCGGCAATGGCGCCGGCCGCAACCCCCACCAGGGCGCCGCGGGCCGCTCCCCGGACCACACCGCCCTGGGGCGCTTCCTGTTGGGGCGGCGGCGCCGTAGCCGTGGGCGGCGCCATGGGATCGAAACCGGTTTCGTTTTTGGCCCAGTTATAGCAGGAGAATTTATCCTGCTCCATCTGGTCATTGCTCTGGCCCTTGGCCGGAAAGACGATCAATTCCTGGGCAACCGCCATGCCGGCCGTCATTGCCGTGATAAAAATGGTCAACATTATCACGCAAGGAATTCGCATGGTTTCCCTCCTTCGATGGCTCGGGTGATGGTTCATTTACGATGGAATACGATTGTCTGGAAAAGTGATCATTACCTTAAGAGGGGCGTTGGGTGAGGTCAATACTTTTCTGGTTTCTGTGGCGGTTTTGCGGGTGCTGATCGGGGGAAACGAAACGGGATCAACTCTCTATGGATCGAGCAGCGGATGCATCATGCTCTATAAGACGGTCGATCAGGGCGTCTTTTTCCTGCCAGATATGGCGGATCCATTGCTGGAATGCTTCACGGAACTCGGGATCATCGGTATAGCTGCCCTGCAGCAGCGGTTCCGGAATGGCGATTTCACGTATTTTTACGGAAACGCGTAGGATTTTTCCGCCCAGATAGGCCCAAAAATCCGTCATGCCGTCAGGGTAGACGATCGTGACATCCAGCATATGGGTGATGCGACCCTCCATGACCTCGATGGCAAAGGCCAGCCCGCCGGCCTTGGGGCGCAGAAGGTGTCGATAGGGCGCCCTCTGGCGCCGGTGCTTTTCGTGTGTAAAACGGGTCCCCTCGATGAAATTGAGGATCGACACCGGTGTAAAATGGTATTTGCGGCAGGCCCGGCGGGTGGTTTCCAGATCGAGGCCGCTTTTATCGGGGTGTTTCGCCAGATATGTACTGGAGTAGCGCTTCATAAACGGGTAGTCCAGAGCCCACAGGGCGGAACCCATGATGGGGATCCAGAGCATCTGCTGCTTGGCGAATATCTTGGGAAACGGGATACGGTCGGTGAGCGCTTTAAGCAATACCGGTATGTCGGCCCAGGTCTGATGATTGCAGACCACCATGTACCACTTGTCAGGCCGCAGGCCTTCGGTTCCCTGTATATCCCAGGATATGGGCAGGAACAGATCCTGGATCAGGAGATTGCCGCCGATCCAGCCGCGCACCGTCCGCATCAGGGCGCGGGCACAGGCGTTTTCCCAGTCGGTGCGCCAGGCTACCAGTTTTGCCAGCGCCACTATATGCACCGGGATACCCCAGAATACCGTGTTGGCGATAACCATGAGCATCACCATACAGGCCCGCAGGTGTTGAAACGCTGTCGTCACCATTTGGTTCTGTCCTAAAATTTCCACCTCTGGTGGAGGCCCCAGAGCGGTTCAACCGATCCGAGGTGCTTTTCTGACATCGTGTCTTCATTTTCTGTCACGTGACAGAAAAGATGAGTTCGTAATGAGTCGCTGAAGTGATCTTTTCGTCATCCCCTTGCAGGCGGGGATCCAATCATTACAATGGGTTATGGACTCCCGCCTTCGCGGGCGTGACGGCTTCAGGACATTTTACGATTCCATCAGAAAACGAAGCAAAAGAACACGCCCGTTTACCGCTGTCAGCCGATAGTGGGCCGTGTCGAGGCCCCGGGTGGACTTTGACTTCAAGCTATTTTTACCATATCATCGCCGCCGGTTAAAGCAACGTCGGTCCAAAATCTCTGAAAAGGAATGCCAGCATGATGGAGAAGGTGACAAACACGATTATCGAAACATTCGAGGTGATCAGTGCGATTCCCCGCTGTTCGAAAAATGAAGCCAAGCTGGCCGCATGGCTGATGGACTGGGCGCGTGAGCACGGATACCCCTTTCGCAGTGATGAGGCTGGAAACCTGGTGATCCAGGTGCCGGCCTCACCGGGTATGGATGGAAAGCCAACGGTGATTCTGCAGGGCCACATGGATATGGTCTGCGAGAAAACGCCCGAATCGGCGCACGATTTTGAACGCGACCCCATTCGGGTGCTGTGTGACGGGGACTGGATTCATGCCGACGGCACGACCCTGGGCGCAGACAATGGGATTGCCCTGGCCATGGCCCTTGTATTGGTGGAGGACGACGCCGTTCGCCATCCGCCGCTGGAACTGCTCTTTACCGTGGACGAGGAAAGCGGCCTGATCGGTGCCCACAAGCTCGATGCATCCCTGATCACCGGCCTTATTCTCATCAATATCGACTCCGAAGACGAAGGGGTTTTCACCATTGGATGTGCCGGTGGGGAAGAGACATTGATCCGGCTGCCGCTGGCTTATGAGGATCGGCCGGACGGTTGGGATTGCGGCCGGGTCGTGGTCGGGGGGCTGCGTGGCGGTCACTCCGGCGTGGATATTCACAAGCCGCGGGCCAATGCCAACCGGTTGCTGGGGCGCCTTTTGCTGAGGCTGCAGGAAACGCCGGATGTCCGCCTGGTTTCGTTGGCAGGCGGATCGGCCCACAATGCGATTCCAAGGGATGCATCGGCCTGGGTGGCGTTTCCGCCCGCACAGGCGGCTGCGGTGCGCGATGCGGTGAAAGGGTGTGAACAGCATCTTCTGGAAGAGCACGCCGATACCGAATCCAACTTGTGCGTACATTTCGAAGCCGTGAAGGACACGCTGCCGGATCACGTGTTGCGCCCCGAAAGCGCCCTGCAGGCGGTTCGCCTGCTGAATGCGCTGCCCCACGGCGTGCACGGCATGTCCACCCGGGTGGCGGGATTGGTGGAGACATCCTGCAACCTGGCGATTGTGCGCATCAAAGAGGATGCTCTCGACATCATCAGCAGCCAGCGCAGCTCGGCCATGTCGCGTCTGGACGAGATGACGGAACGCGTGACGGCGGTGGCGGCCCTGGCAGGCGCATCGGCCACCCGCATGAACCACCATCCGGCCTGGGCGCCGGACATGCAGGCCGCGCTTCTCAAGCGTTGTCGGGAGGTTTACGGCTCATTGTACGACAAGGAACCGGTGGTAGAAGTGATCCACGCGGGCCTGGAATGCGGGTTGATCGGCGACAAGGTGCCGGGCATGGAGATGATTTCCATTGGTCCGAACCTGCGCCATCCCCATTCACCGGACGAAAAACTCAATGTACCGTCCGTGGGGCGGGTCTATCAGTTTCTGGCGGCCTTGCTGGCGTCCTTTTGAGGCGGCTGATAAATAAGTAACGCCATCATCCCGGCTGAAGCCCGGATCTTGTTGCCTATGCTTATGGCTCCGGGATGTTGTTTTTTTAGGTGTTACAACACTGGATGCCGGATCGGGGTCCGGCATTACAGGATGAAAAAGAGCCCATTTTGTAATTACGACACAGTCTCCTTCGCGGGAGTGACGGCTTCAGGGTTTTTAGGCTTCCATCATAAATTCAAAATCCGTTTTTCCGATTCGTCAATACGATGCCATCCATTGCTGATGCATCATTATAGTGACGCACAGGAGGGCTTAAAGCGTGCTGAAGACCGCTTTCAGTTCATCCACCAGTCTTCCGAAATGAGCGATGGCCTGGGCCACCGGTGCCGGGGAGCGCATGTCTACGCCGGCCGCCAGCAGTTCGTCCAGCGGGAATTGGCTGCCTCCCAGCGTCAGAAACCGCAGGTAATCGTCGCACGCCCTGTCTTCACCCCGCATGACCCGGTTGGCCAAAGCAATGGCCGCTGAAATACCCGTGGCATATTTGTAGACGTAGAAGGCCGAATAGAAATGGGGAATGCGCAGGCACTCCAGCTTCAGGGCATCATCGATCACCAGATGATCGCCGAAGTGCGCGGTCAGCAGTTCGTGGTAGATGCCGGTCAGGGCGTCCAGCGTCAGGGGTTCCTGGGCTTCGGCCAGGGCGTGGATGCGCAGCTCGAATTCGGCGAACATGGTCTGGCGAAAGAGGGTGCCCCGGATATTGTCGATTTCACGGTTGAGGATGTAGGCCTGCATGCGCGGATCATCTTGGTAGCGCTTCAGCAAGTGGGCACTCAGCAAGGTTTCGTTGAAAGTCGAGGCCACTTCCGCCACGAAGATGGTATAGCCGTGGTAAACATAGGACTGGTGCCGGCAGGACAGGTAGGAATGCATGGAATGGCCGGCTTCGTGGGTCAGGGTGTAAAGGCTGTTGATGTTGGCGCGTTCGTAATTCAACAGGATATAGGGCGGTGAATCGTAGCAACCGGAAGAGTAAGCGCCGCTGCGTTTGCCCCGGTTTTCGTAGCGGTCGACCCAGCCCCCGGTCAGTCCTTTCCGGAGCACGTCGGTATAATCCGACCCCAGCGGTGCCAGTGCTTCGAGGCAGGTCGCGACGGCTTCTTCGTAGGGCATGTCAAAGGCGATGTCGCGTACGATGGGCACATACGTGTCATAGAAATGCAGTTCGTCGAGTCCCAGTGCGCCCCGGCGAAAATCGAGATAGGTGAAAAGGGGATCCTGGTGGGTTTTGACCGTTTCCAGCAGGTTGTCGTAGACCGCCAGGGGGATGTCGTCGCCGAACAGGGCCGCCTCGCGGCAGGTGGCGTGTTTCCGGCTGCGGGTATAAAACAGGTCGGCCTTGACAGTTCCCGCCAGGGCGGCGGCAATCGTGTTCTGGTGATTTTCATAGGCGGTATAATATTGAAAGAAGGCCTTGCGCCGTACCTCGCGATCGGGATGCTGCAGAAAGGTGGTGAAGTTGCCATGGCTGAGCTCGGTTTCCCCGCTGATCCCATCGCTGATTGTGCCGAACGACAGATCCACATTGTCGAGCTGGCCGAAAACCTGTGAGGCCGTCTGGGCCATCTCGCGGCTCATAGCCAGCATTTCCTCCATGGGACCGTCGAGGGTATGCGGCCGGTGGCGCAGGATTTTTTCGAGATAAAAGCGATAGTCCGCCAGTGCCTCGCTTGTTAAATACGTCTGTATGGTTTCCGCGGGAATCGCCATGATTTCGGGACGCATGAAACTGGACAACTCGGACGCGCGGGAATAAAGGCTAACGGCCCGTTGATACATGGCCATATGGGCCTGGTTGGACTTGTCCTCGTCATTTTTGAGGTGGGCGTAGGTGTAAAGCCGTTCGATGCGGCGGGACAGGTCGAGATCAAAGGTAACGGCCGCTGCCAGGGCCTCCGCCGAATCCCCCAGGTGCCCCTGGTAACGCGCATAGCCCGGCAGTTCGGATGTTAACTGGTCAAACAGGGTCTGCCATTCGGTATCATCGGCGAACAGGGGGGTCAGGTCCCACTGGTGGTTTGGCGGGATAGCACTTCGATCAGGGATTCTACGGGCCGTCATTTTTTTATCCTCATTGTGATTTCCCGGACGGCTTAGCGCCTGGGGCTGTTTTCATCGGGAGCACTTGCCGGACATGGTCAATTCTTGCTGCAATAGCGCATTGTATCGATAAGCGCCAGCCAACCGCGCGCAGGCGGGCCTTGAACAGTATCCTTGACACTGCGATGGATAGTCGTCTATAGCGAGGACGTCGGCTTTGGTCTATCCGCCGACGCGAGCAGAACATTTCCTTTACCTCACTACCGAAATGATCGAATCATATCATGGAATTTTCTCCCCTGGAAGCCATTTCACCCGTAGACGGCCGCTATCGCCGCGCCACACAGGATCTCTCCGCATTTTTTTCGGAAAGTGCGCTCATCCGGTATCGGGTGCGTGTGGAGATCGAATATTTTATCGCCCTGTGCGAACTGCCCCTGCCGCCGCTGGCCGGGGTCAACGCCACGCGGTTTGAGGCCTTGCGGGCGATTTATCAGGACTTCCGTCTGGAAGATGCCGAGGCCATCAAACGCATCGAGCGGGAAACCAACCATGATGTCAAGGCCGTGGAATATTTCCTCAAAGATCAGTTCGAAGCGCTGGGACTGGACACCAGCAAGGAATTCATCCACTTCGGACTGACCTCCCAGGATATCAACAATACGGCCGCTCCCTTGGCCCTGAAAGAGGCCTGGGAGACGGTTGTCCGGCCACTTTACGGACAGGTGATCGAAGGACTGAAGGCCCGGGCCGAGGAATGGCGGGATGTGCCCATGCTGGCCCGCACCCATGGACAGCCGGCATCGCCCACCCGTCTGGGCAAGGAAATCTATGTTTTCGTCGAGCGCCTGGAAGGCCAGCTCGACCTTCTCGCCGCCATCCCGTTCAGCGGAAAACTGGGGGGCGCCACCGGCAATTTCAATGCCCATCACATTGCCTACCCGGATGTCGACTGGCAGGCCTTTGCCGATCGCCTGGTGAACGATGTCCTGGGGCTGCGCCGCTGCCGGGTGACCACCCAGATCGAACACTATGACAACCTGGCGGCTTTCTGCGACGGATTGAAGCGCCTCGACACCATCCTGCTGGATTTCGCCCGGGACGTTTGGACCTACATCTCCATGAATTACTTCCGGCAGAAGATCAAGGCCGGGGAAGTGGGGTCGTCCACCATGCCGCACAAGGTGAACCCCATCGATTTTGAAAACGCCGAAGGCAACCTGGGAGTCGCCAATGCCCTGCTGGAGCACCTGGCGGCCAAACTGCCCATTTCGCGGCTGCAGCGCGACCTCACCGATTCCACCGTGACCCGCAATATCGGCGTTCCCCTGGCGCATATCGTGATTGCCATCAAGTCCCTTCTGCGGGGGATGAACAAACTACTGCTGGCTGAGGATGCCATCCGCAGCGATCTGGCGGCCAACTGGGCTGTGGTGGCCGAAGCGATTCAGACCGTGCTGCGCCGGGAAGGATTTCCCAAACCTTATGAGGCCCTGCGCGACCTGACCCGCACCAATACACACATCGACCAGCAGGCGTTGGCCGTATTCATTGACGGATTGACCATCAGTGACGCCCTCAAGACGGAACTGAAAGCCATTACACCCTGGAATTATACCGGCATCGTCAGTTATTGAGGCATGCCGGTTGTGTGCCATTACCTGGCCCTGTTACATCCATTGCCGATATGGCCATCATCAGAAGGCAACAGCCATTTCTGAATTTGGACCCCATCGAGACGTCTTGACAGCCATAAAGGCTCACGAACGGACCCACCAACCCCTAAGGAGGCGTTATGAAGAAAAAATGCTTCTCCCATCTTCTCATCATCTTGCTGGTCATGTTGGTCTGTACGGCCCACGCCGAAGTCAAAAACCCTGACACTTTTGTTTTTGCTACTTACGGCACCCTGCGCACCCTGGATCCCTGCGTGGCCTACGACACCACCTCTTCCCAGCGGCTCTGGAACATCTACGAGCCGCTGATTTTTTTTGACGGCGGCCATACGGACAAGTTCAAGCCTCTGCTGACGACGGAAGTGCCGTCGCTTGAAAACGGCGGTATTTCAGCCGACGGCAAGACCTATACCTTTACGATTCGCAAAGGGGTCACGTTTCATGAAGGGCAGACCCTGACCCCGGCGGACGTGGTCTACAGCTTTAAGCGCAACATGATGGCCGACCCGGATGGCGGCCCCATGTGGATGCTGCTGGAAGCCCTCACCGGTGAAGGGTCCACCCGTGACAAGGAGGGCAAGATCATCCCGGGCATCATGGAAAAAATCGACAAGTGTGTCGAAGCCAAGGGAGATCAGGTGATTTTCCACCTACCCAATCCCTATCCGCCCTTCATGGGCATTCTGGCGTATTCGTCTTCGGTGGTCATGAGCAAGGAATGGTGCGTGGCCAACGGCTGCTGGGACGGATCATTGGCCAACGCGGAAAAATTCAACAACCCGGCGCCGGGCCACGAGCCGTTGCAGAAGATCGCCAACGGCACCAACGCTTACAAGATGAAGTCCTGGGAACCCAACAAGCAATTCGTGTTTGAACGCTTCGACGGCTACTGGGGAGGCCCGGCCAAGATCAAAACCGCTATCATCAAATACGTGAAGGAATGGAGCACGCGCAAGCTCATGCTGCAGAACGGCGACGCCGACCGTGTCACCGTGGACAATCCTTACGTACCCGAAGTGAAGGCCATGAAAGGGCTGACATTCTACGAAATTCCGCAGCTCTCGGTGACCATGGCGTTTTTCTGTCAGAAGATTACGCCCACCGGAAACCCCAATATCGGCAGCGGCAAACTGGATGGCGACGGCATTCCCCCGGATTTTTTCAGCGACATCAACGTGCGCAAGGCTTTTCTGCACGCCTTCGACCGCGCCACTTATGCCGAAGATGTGTTCAACGGGCTTGTCGTTATGCCCACCAGCCCCAATATCGAGGGCTTGGCCTATCACAAGGAAGTGCCGGTCTACGACTACGATCTGACGAAATCCACGGAATACATGAAGAAGGCTTTCGGCGGCCAGTTGTGGGAAAAAGGCTTTAAAATGATCATCACCCACAATACGGGCAATGAGATGCGGGAAGCCGCCGCCATCATGCTGGCGGAAAACATCATGTCACTCAATCCCAAGTTCCAGATCGAAGTTCGTAACGTGGAATGGAAGGATTATCTGGTCCAGTACCGCAACTTCATGTATCCGCTCTTCCTGATCGGGTGGGGGGCGGATTATGCCGACCCTCACAACTTTGTTTACACCTTCATGCACTCCCAGGGCGTCTATGGGCGCTACATGGCCTACCAGAACGCCGAAGTGGATCGCCTGTGCGATGACGGCATCGCCACCATCGACCCGTCCCAGCGGGGTAAAATCTACTCACGCTTGCAGGACCTCTTTTATGAAGAGGCCATTGCCGTGCCGCTTTACCAGCAGATCGTGGTGCGGGCCTATCGCGACTGGGTCAAGGGTTACACCCCCAACCCCATGTTGATGGACGCCAATGAGATGTTGATGGAAATCAGCAAGGAATAATGCGTCGAAGCACTACCGAGGATGAATGGCCGATGGGAAATGCGTTCCCGTCGGCCGAAAAAAACAGCATTGATTTTTTTTGATTGTTGTTCATTTTCTTTCGCGTGAAAGAGAACGGAACCAAAAGAAAACGCCCGTGTCA
Source organism: Desulfobacteraceae bacterium (assembly GCA_014237395.1). Classification (GTDB taxonomy): domain Bacteria; phylum Desulfobacterota; class Desulfobacteria; order Desulfobacterales; family UBA5852; genus JABZFP01. Next base: position 37,516 of record JABZFP010000043.1, read on the forward strand.
CAAGCCCTTCGGGTACGCCTGCGCGTCGGAGACGCGGCCGGACGCGCCGGAACTCGCCCTGCTATTCGCGGGGCTCAAACCCGCCTGAGGCGGGTAAACAGTCCGCGCATGTTTATCCGTCCGTCCCGGCGATAATCGGTGCGGGACAAACGGGAGCACCCCAAAAGCTTGTAATATCTCCAAGGCTTTTTTTATAAAAGGCGACCTGAGACTTCTCACCATGCGAGAGGAGGCTCATTTTGGAGATGGACCTTCGACGTTGAAGGAAAAGACACCAACGATCTCATCTTTTCTTTCTTCCGGGAGCCTATGCATACCTTTATTCTCCGGCGGTTTTTCTTTCTGACCTTTGTGCTGTTCGGCGTGTCGGTACTGCTGTTTGGCATCCTGATGACGTTCAGCCCCGAGCGCCGGGCCGCCGCTTATGTCACCACACCCCAGCAGGCCAAGGACATTCCCCGCATCATCAAACAGTTCGGCCTCGACGATCCTTTTTATATTCAGTACGTGCGCTGGATCAAAGAGGTGAGCCGGGGAAACTTAGGCTGGTCCCTGGTGGCGGCGCGCCCCGTGGGGGAAGCCTTTTGGCGCTATTTTCCCATCACTTTGGAAATGAACCTTTATGCCGCTCCCATTGTCATTTTTCTGGGGATATGGCTGGGGTCCATCTCCGGCATTCACCGCGACAGCTGGATCGATCACAGCACCCGGATCTTCGCCATTATCGGGTGGTCGCTACCGACTTTTCTTTTCGCACTGGTTCTGTTGATGGTGTTTTACGGTTATTTCCATCTTTTTTCCCCCGGTGTGCTGAGCGACGAACTGGCCATGTCGATCATCAATCATCCGGAGCAGTATACGGCGTATACCGGCATGTTGACCATCGACGGCCTGCTGAACGGCCGCCCGGACATTGCCTTGAATGCCCTGCACCACCTGGTGTTACCGATTACGACGTATGTGATCGTGGTGGTGGCCCTGAACATGCGGGTGATGCGCTCTGGCATCATCGAGGAACTCTCCAAGGATTATGTTCTCACGGCCCGGGCTAAAGGTGCCGACCGCCGGACGATTCATTACAAGCACGCCCGGCGCAATGCCCTGTTGCCCGTGATTACCGTGGCGGGGCAACTGGTGGCCATGTCCATGGAGGGCAGTATCGCCGTGGAAGTGGTCTACAACCGGCAGGGCATCGGCTGGTGGCTGGCGGAATCCGCCACCCAGCTGGATATGCCGGTCTTGATGTGCATTTGTTTGTTCATGGGCCTGGTATTCGTGGTCACCAATCTGACCATCGACATCCTTTACGCGACCATCGACCCGCGAATCCGACTGAATTGAGTTTGAGATCCTATGGCTAACGCCCATCCACGACTGCGCGAACTGACGTATACGCTCTATCGCATTTTCCGGAATCCGTCGGCCATTATCGGTTTCACGTTGTTGCTGTTTTTTGTCGGCGTGGCGGTCCTGGCACCGGTGCTGGCGCCGCCCAAATATGCCCACAACCCTTACCAGATGCCCCACAAGGGTTTTTCCCCGACCCCCAAGGCACCCAACGAAAAGGCAATTTTCGGCACCACGTCGGGCCAGTACGACATCTACTACGGGGTGGTCTGGGGTACGCGCACAGCCTTCAAGATCGGCCTGTTCGTGGTGATAATATCGGGCTTCGTGGGTGTGGGGCTGGGCGCGATATCCGGTTACTACGGCGGCTGGATCGACGAGTTTCTCATGCGGGTGACCGACATTATGTGGGCTATCCCAACGTTGGTGCTGGCCATGGCCATCGTGGTGGCTTTCGGCCGGGGGCTCGACAAGGTCATGATTGCACTGGCCCTGATCCAGTGGCGTTGGTACGTGCGCGTGACCCGATCGGAAATTCTGACCCTTCGCGATCAGGAGTTCGTGCAGGCGGCCCGTATCATGGGGGTGTCCGACCTGAAAATCATTCTACGTCACATCCTGCCCAACGCAATCTACCCGGTGCTGATCATGGCGTCCATGGACATGGGCTCCATGGTCATCACGGCGTCTTTCATGAGTTTTGTGGGACTGGGATCGCCCAAGGGGTATGCGGACTGGGGGCAGATGGTGGCTTTGGCCCGCAACTATATCGTCGGGCCGCCGGATGATCCCCTGCGCTTCTGGTACACGATTGCCATCCCGGGGGCCTGCATCATCCTGTTTGTCCTGGCCTGGAACCTGATCGGCGATGCCTTGCGGGATGCGTTCGATCCCAAATTGCGGCGGCGGTAACGGATGCATGCCTGAAAATGGTCTTTCTGCTTTGATGGACCATTTCCCTTGTTGAATCGAACATGATTGTGACGCTGACAAATTTGAGGATAGACGATCACCTACTATGACTGCGCTTTTGCAAACCGAAAATCTGGTGACCAATTTCTACACCTACGAGGGCGTTGTGCGCGCGCTCAATGGGATCAGCCTGGTGGTGGATTACGGCAGTACTTTTGGCCTGGTGGGGGAGTCCGGTTGCGGCAAGAGCGTTGCCGTGCGCTCGATGATGCGCATCATCCAGGAGCCGGGGCGGGTGGAAGGCGGCAAGGTCGTCGTGTTTTTCGATCCGGATAATCAGCAACGGGGCGTCGATCTGCTGCAGCAGTCCGAAGCTTATCTGGAGCACTTGCGGGGCGATCAGATTTCCATGATTTTCCAGGAGCCCAATGCTGCCCTGAATCCCATCATGAGCATCGGTGACCAGGTGGCGGAAAGCTTTCTGTTTCACAAAAGAAAAGAGATGTGTGCCCGGGTGCTGGAGGCGTTACGCCGGCCGGATGGTCCATCCGCGTCGCCTCTGGGTGCGTTTCAGCGCCACCTCTATGCGCGTGCGGCACGCAACCCCCGGGACCTGCTGGTTACCCTGACGACAAAGATACCGCTGCTGAAACACTGGCAGAGGCGTCTCAAAAAGGAAGCCCTGCGACGGTCCATCGAGATCATCGGCAAGCTGGGGATCCCCAATCCCGACAAGGTTGTCAAACTCTACCCCCACAACCTGTCGGGGGGCATGAAGCAGCGCATCGTGATCGCCATTGCCCTGGCCTGCAGCCCGCTGCTGCTGATTGCGGATGAGGCCACGTCCAATCTCGACGTCACGATCCAGGCCCAGATTCTCGATCTGCTGCGAAGCCTGAAGCAAACGGAAATCGCCTCCATACTGCTGATCACCCACGATCTGGGCGTGGTCGCCGAAACCTGCGACCGGGTCGGCGTGATGTATGCCGGCAATCTCTGCGAAGTCGCCGACGTAGGCGATCTCTTTCATGATCCCCGTCACCCCTACACACGGGCTCTTTTAGCGGCCGTACCCCGTTTTCACCAGGAGGGTCCGCTGCTGAGCATCGAGGGCGCCGTGCCGAACCTCGTGGATCCGCCGGCCGGCTGCCGTTTTCATCCCCGCTGTCCCGAGGCCCGGGATATCTGTCGGCGGCAGTTTCCGGAAACGGTGGACATGGGGGGCGATCATACGGTGGCCTGCTATCTCTATACTGATCAGGCGCGGGCGGGGGACGCGCCATGAAAAAGCTGATCGAATTGCGCGACCTGCAGAAGCATTATCCGGTGCGGGGCGGCATCCTGCGGCACCAGGTGGGATCGGTGAAAGCGCTGGACGGTATCGACCTGGATATCTATCGGGGGGAGTGCCTGGGGTTGGTGGGTGAGTCCGGCTGCGGCAAGACCACAACCGGCAAGGCCATTATTCGGCTGCACCGCCCCACCGGCGGCCAGATCATCTATCATCGCGGCAATGGTCACGCACCGGTGGATATCGCAACCATGTCCCCGGGCGCCCTCAAGCGGGAGGATATCCGGGGACGGCTCCAGATGGTGTTTCAGGACCCCACGACCTCGCTCAACCCGCGCATGCTGGTGAAAAACATCATTGCCGAACCGCTGCGCGAGCAGCCACCCCTGGGCAGCCGGGAATTGGAAGGCCGCATCCTGGAATTGCTGCATCTGGTCGGACTGACCCAGGACCACTACCTGCGGTATCCGCATGAGTTTTCAGGCGGGCAGCGCCAGCGCCTTGCCGTGGCCCGCGCGATTGCCACAAACCCCGAGTTTCTGGTGCTGGACGAACCGACATCGGCCCTGGATGTTTCGGTGCAGGCCCAAATCCTTAACCTGCTGCAGGAATTGCGACAACAGCTGGAACTGACCTATCTTTTCGTGACCCATCATCTACTGGTCGTGAAATACATCAGCAACCGGCTGGCGGTCATGTACCTGGGCAAGGTGGTCGAAATCGCCCCCACCCCGCAGCTCTTCGTTCAGGCCAGTCACCCGTATACCCACGCCCTGTTGTCCGGCATTCCCATTCCGGATGCAAGCCAGCGCAGTCGTCGCATCGTGCTGCAGGGGGATGTCCCCAGTCCCCTGAACCCTCCGGCGGGATGCCGCTTTCACACCCGCTGCCCGTTCGTAATCGACCGCTGTCGTGAGGAAGAACCGTTTCTGGAGCTGTTTAGCGAGGAACATCGCGTCGCCTGTCATCGCAAAGACGAGATCGAACGTCTGGTGCGGGATCGATTTGGACGATAATTGGAATTTGGTAAATGACCGGAAATAGTCAACCTACCGTCGCGATTTTCATTGGGTTGTTACTTTTCTTTCACGAGAATAGAAAAGTAACCAAAAGAAACCGCCCGTGTCCCGCTTCACCCTGCGCGTCGCCGCAGCGGGCGGAGCGCGCGGAAACTCACCCGCCTTGAGGTGGGTTCAGACAGCCCACGCGCTTTTTCCGTCCGCCACGTCGATGCTCGGCGCGGGACAAAGGAGAATAACCGACAGTGAAATAATGCTTCCCTTCGAGGGACTACTTTAATGGCTACATGGATTACTGAAAGGAGAATAGCAGATGACCCCGGCATCCCTGCAGGCACTCGACGGACTTCGCGATCTCACCACGCTCAAATGGTATGTCATTCCGCTGTTGGCCATCGTATTCTACATCTACGCCGTGGAAATCAACAAAGCCCGCCGCACGAGCAACTGGAATGCCGTCCTGGCCGGCCTGACCATTTTCGGTATGGATTTCATCAATGAGACCTGGAACGGCTGGGTGCTGCACCTCAGCCAGCGCTCGGCCTGCTGGACCGCCCCCGGCGATACGGCCCTGCGCACCATGGTGGGGTGGAACATCGAAATCATGTTCATGTTCCTTCTCTCCGGCATCATTTATTACTACACCCTGTCGGAAAACCGGGAAGACAAAATCCTGGGCATTCCCGACCGATGGTTCTGGGCGATCGGCTATTCTGTTTTCTGCGTCTTCGTGGAATGTCTGCTGAATATCGGTGGGCATCTGGTCTGGGAATATCCGTGGTGGAATCGCTCGTTCGGCGGTGTCTGGCTTATTTTCTTCTTTGGCTATTTCCATTTCTACGTTGCGGCCCTGATCGTGATCGGCATGAAAACCTTGCGGGCCAAGGTGATTACCGTGGCCTCCCTTTACGGCATTGCCATCGTCGCCAATGTCGTCACCGCAGGGCTTCTGGGGTGGCGTTATTAACGGTGGCCGTTTGGTTTTTAGTCCGGTTCCTTCACGTGAAAAGAAAAGATGGAATCGAAAAAGTCTTGAAACCGTCACTCCCGCGAAGGCGGGAGTCTATGACCCCATAGAAATAACTGGACCCCCGCCTGCGCGGGGGTGACGAAAAAATTTCTTCGGCGACTTTTTACGAACTCATCACGAAAACGAAGCAAAAGAACACGCCTGTGTCCTGCTCAGCCCTGCGCATCGCCGATGTTCGGCGCAGGACAAAGGGGGAACAGAAAAGCCAAAAGCTAAACCACATTTTTCCCGCCTAAAGCAGGCTATCTGAGGCTTCCCGCTCTATTGAGTAGCCTCATCATCGTCTGTCGAATATCCCAGCACCACACAACGGCAATGTCTGCGTAGAAAGAATCTTCAACCGCTTATTATCGCCGACCAAACGTTGATAGTCTCCGGTAGAAAATCCTAACAATCCAGATTCATTGACAAATTGGATGTTCCATGTAAGAGTGGGATAATATTGGATGGTAATGTTTGCCCAATTATCAGGGTCGAAGAGAAGATTTGCAGGACACATTTATTCCCAGCCGAGGTGAATCGTGAGCAATCAGAAAGCCGTCGATGACCGTTATCAGGATGAAGCTACAAAAGAAGAGAGCCGGCGTCATGGCCGAACACCCTGTTCCGAGGGGACCCATTTCCTCACCCGCAAGCGGCTGCACGAAGGTGTGATCAAAAATATCAGCAAGGGTGGCACCTATATCGAGGCCGAAGGCTTTTTTTTCGCCGGTCAGGAAATCACGGTGGCCGGGCCTTTCGAGAATGACGGTGAGGAGATCAAGCAGAAAGGCGCGATCGTCCGCTTCGATGGAAAGGGCATTGGCGTCAAATTCACTAAACCTGTGGTATGACCGACACGCCGGTTTATCGCTTTCCCCTCTTAGAGGCCCATTGCCGCCATCGGTCGGCATGACGGGATACCCTGTTCCAGTTTATCCCCTGAGTATCCGTGTGGCATTGGCAACGGCCAGCAGCGCTGTTCCCACATCCGCAAACACGGCCTCCCACATCGTAGCCAACCCAAATGCACCAAAGCTGATGAAGACGCCCTTTACGGCAAATGCCAGCAGGATGTTCTGCCAGACCACACGCCGGGTCTGTTTCGCGATGGCGACGGCTTCGGCCATTTTTCGGGGCGTGTCCGTCATTAATACCACATCGGCGGTTTCCACGGCCGCATCACTTCCCAGGGCCCCCATGGCAAGCCCCACATCCGCCCGCGCGATGACCGGGGCATCATTGATACCGTCACCGACAAAGGCGATCTTGCCGTTCGGTCGGTCGCGACCGATCTTTTCAAAAACCGTTACTTTCTCCTCCGGCAGCAGGTCGGCGTCGTAACGATCGAGTCCGAGTTTGTCGGCGACCGCCCGGGCGGCACAATCGTTGTCGCCGGTCAGCATGGCAATGTGGTCAACCCCCTGGTCCCGCAAGGCTTGAATGGCATCAAGAGCGTCCGGCCGCAATTCGTCACCGATGGTGATGTGGCCGGCATACTGACCGTCGACGGCAATGTGGGCGACCGTATCATCGAATTCGCATTGGTCATGATCGATGGCCTTCAGGTGCAGAAAACTGTCGTTTCCCACCAGAATGGATCGTTTGTCATAGCGGGCCGTGACACCCTGTCCGGCGTGAACGGTGTGTGCAAGAATCTGGGATTCATTCAATCGGCCGCCCCGTTCCGCAAAGAACGCTAGAATCGAAGTGGCGATGGGGTGGTTGGACTGAAACTCGGCGGCTGCCGCAAACTCAAGGAGCTGATCCTTTGAAAATCCATTCCGGCTGACAACGTCTTTAACCCGGAACACGCCTTTGGTCAGGGTCCCCGTCTTGTCGAAGACAACGGTTTTTACGGCGGCCAGAACATCGATATAATTGGAGCCCTTGACCAGGATGCCCTGCCGTGAGGCACGCCCGAGACCGCCGAAATACCCCAACGGAATGCTGATGACCAGTGCACAGGGGCAGGAAATCACCAGGAGGACCAGGGCCCGATAAATCCATGTCTGGTAGGAGGCACCGGTCAACACGGGCGGCAAAAAGGCGATGGCGGCAGCTATCAACACGACCGCCGGGGTATAATAGCGGGCAAAGGTGGTGATAAATTTTTCCGTTCGGGCTTTCCGGGCGGTGGCATTTTCGACAAGATCCATCACCCGGGCGATGGACGATTCCCTGAAAGGTCGGGTCACTTCCACCGTTAAGGCACCGGTGGTGCTGATCTGGCCGGCCATGACCGGGTCGCCGGGCTTCACCGACAGCGGCACCGGTTCGCCCGTCAGGGCGGACGTGTCGAGGTGGGATTGGCCTTCCAGCACGTTGCCGTCAAGGGGGATCTTCTGTCCCGGTTTCACCACGAGGATATCGCCGACCGCTACGGATTCCGGGGTGACCGTGCGCAACCCCTGCGTCGTTTTAACAACCGCCTGGTCCGGTCGGGCGGCCAGCAGGGCATGAATGGAGCGGCGCGAACGCGAAACAGCGCCTGCCTGCAGCAGTTCCCCGATCTTGAAAAAGATCATGACGCCCACGGCTTCGGAATAGGCCTGGATGCCAATGGCGCCGCCTGTGGCAATGACCATCAGCACGTTTTCATCGAAGAGCGTTCCCCGCCGGATGGTTTGGAAAGCGTTGGCGATGACATTTCCGCCGGCCATGACATAGGCGGCCAGGACGATCAGCATGGGCCACGTGAAAAGCGAAGCCCCGGCGAGTTTGTGTTCGTTGATGAGCAGCCATCCGAATAAAACGGTGGCGGCGACCAGCAGCCCCACTTCCTTCTTGAAGTTGATGCCCTCGTTGTTATTGCCAGTAGCAGGGGGTATCGTCCGGTCTGATTTCGGAATGAGTTCCACCTTTGGATCGATAGCCCGCGCCGTCTTTACCACATGCTGAATCTCGCCGGTTTGAACAAAGAGGGTCTGGTTGACGAAGTCCACCACGGCATCTTCCACGCCGTCGGCCTTGTTGAGGCCGTGTTCCAGCTTGGCCGCGCAGGCGGCGCAGTCCATGTTTTTCAATCGAAATTTGAGCATCGTTGCTATCTATGCCTCCAGGATGTGTTCCATCCCCAGATTTAACAGCTTGCGGATATGGTCGTCGTCCAATGAATAGTAAATCACTTTTCCATCGCGCCGCGATTTGACGATCCGGGCTTGTTTGAGGTTTTTAAGCTGGTGGGAAACCGCCGGTTGCTTCATTTTAAGCAAGGCGCAAAGATCGCAGACACACATTTCCGATTCGCTCAGGGCCCAGATAATGCCCAGTCGTGTGCTGTCCCCGAAGAGCTTGAAAAGGTCGGCCAGATCATAGAGGTGGATGGGATCCGGCAGGGATTGTTTGACGGTACGAATGATGTTGCGATGAATCCCTTTGGTGATGCAGCTTTCAATCGTTTCCTGCGCCCGTTGTTGTGCTTTGGTGGTGCCCATGGATTCCCTCGTTGTATATGTTAATAAATAAACATATGTACATATAATAATATGATAGGGTGGTTGTCAAGCTGTTTGCGGTGGTTGCAAGAAAAATAAGGAGTGAGAAAAATATAGAAGAATGGTAACGATATGGAATAACATAGGAATCTGCTATATTACGACAACGGGAGAGGGATCAGCCCAGAATTAATTTTTGGGGGTAGCAGATATGGCGCAGGATGCGCAATTCCTTTTCAGAGGGGGGCGGCGTCGATTCAACGCGTGAAACGTCAATCTCAAATCCGGTGTTTTGGGTAACATCGCTGACGCGAACCCCGGGGTAAATGGCTTTCAGAAACATGCGGTGGTCTGTGGGGTCAAATCCCATGATGGCCATGTTGGTGATCACCAGATGCGGACCGCCTTCGCACAGCCCGGCTTGTAGACGGGCATCGCCGCCGGAGAGCCAGCCGGGGCTGGTCAGATAGTCGACCTTGGGAACGAATTTGCGTTTTTCGTGCTGCATGAAGATGATGGTGCGCGCGGCCGCGATGGTCATCATTTCCTTGGGTGTATAGGGCATCTTCGGCATCTTATCCTATCGTCGGTCGAGATTGCGGGCATAGCCGGTGGCAGGATCGGCTTTGAGGGATTCCAGCCGGTCGCCGGCCGCTTTGGCTAAAAATGCTTCATGGGTGGCGGAAGCGCGAATATGGTTATCGAGATAGTCCCGATAGGTCGTTTCATTTTTCGCGAGGGCGGCATAATGCTTGAGGAAGACCGGATCGTAATCGTAATGGCCATAACAGGCGGTGGGGTAGGCGCCATGGGATACTGGAACGACGGCATCCACGATGAACGGCGGAACCTGGTTTAAATCCGGGTTTTCACGCAGTTCGTCGGCTTCCACCAGTTCTTCGCATGTGATGATGACATGGGCGGCGGATTTGGCCTGTTCGACATCCACAAACGGGAGCCCCTTGATCCGGGCGTTCCCGTGGCGATCCGCCTTCTGAATATGGATGACCGTGACATCGGGGTGAATGGCCGGCACCAGCACCACTTGCTGGGTATCGGTATGGCCTTTGAACGGGTTGTCGATCACACAGACTTTTTGATCGGGGAGATGCGGGTCCGCCTCCCGCATCGAACGGGAAAAGCCCCACCGTTCGATAATATCGGTGCCCAATCCCGAGCGGGTCGGCAGGAAGGGGACGCCCATGGCACCGGCCATAAATCGCAGGGACATCTGGTAATTGGAGTAGTCCTCGACCTGGATCGTTTGCTCCTGCACCGCTTTTCTGAAGCGGATGCAGGTAGCGGCAAAACGACCGCTGCCGCAATAGGCAATTTCAAGCCGGGCGATGCAGCCCGCGCCGATCAGCTCGTCAACGCCCTGGCCGTTGGAGTGGGCGTAGAGATGCAGGTTCTTTTTGCCCTGACGAATGATTTCATAGACCGCAGCCATAGGGTTGCGATTGATGGTAAAACCGCCGATGGAAAGCTGGCAGCCATCGTTGATATAGCGTTGCACAGCATCGGTCAGCGCCATTGTTTTGTCCATGTCGGCATCTTCGCAGGATGATCATTCCCTCACCAAAGCAGGGGGATCCGTAGCGTCAAAGTGGTCTTCGGCGCAATAGGTATCACTGCCGGGGGTAAGACTCAAGAACGATCGAAGGGTAGGTGGGGGGCATACGGCATCAACCAATCGATATTTCTACCGATCAACAGTGGTTCAGAACGGCTTAAATCGCCGCAGCAGGAACGGTCACATTTCGTGGGAAACGTCTTTTTGGATGGCCAGATAGTGGCGGATTTCGCCCATGGCATTGCGGATGGGCGCGATCTTCCATTCCATCATGAATTCGGAGCCGTCTTTGCGGTAGTTGACCGCACGTCCATGAAAAACGCGGCCGGCTTCAATATCACGGCTGAGGCGTTCCAACACGGCGGAGTCCGTTTTGGGGCCCTGCAGAATGACGGGCGATTTCATGAGGATTTCCTGGGGGCCGTAACCGGTCATCTGGCAAAAAGCGGGGTTGACATAGAGAATCGGATAGCCGGGCGAAGCCTCTGTGATCATGATGCCGCTGAACGACAGCTCCAGGGAGGATTGCAGCAGCATTTTCATGATTTCCAGAAAATTCTTGTCGTGGTCGAAAATTTTGAAGAAGTCGGATGATGGGGCCATGGGGTTTCCCTCCATTCGTGCGGAAATCCGTCGCGTTGACCAGATCGAGCGATGACTGAAAGTGTCACGGCCGGTATGGTGAAATTGCGGCCTGACACAGGGGTAATGAACAACCGGTGCCAGGCCGCAAGGGCCGCAGGCGCTATACTTTTCAGGCGCAGTTGAGAATCATGCTGTCGTTGGGAACAAACGTTTTATGGGCCAATCCGGTCTCCTCGACAACGTATCCGGGGATGGCAATACCGGATTCGAACTGGGCATAGTTCACAAATGTCCGGCCATCGATGCGGACTTTCATGCCGGGAACGGCCTGTTTCAGGGGGACCACAGCAAACGTATCCCGATACTTTTGTTGAATGTCCTGATAGCCAAGCATTTCCGCTTGTTTACCAATGTTCACCTCGACATAAAACCGTGATCCTTCGCCGATGTCGTTTTTGTAGTGTTCACCAATTTTCTCAATGACGTCATCCAACGGTTTCCGATTCATGGGTTACTCCTTGTACATTTTCTGCGTAGGTCTCCACTGTCATTGGGTCGAGCCGGGTGATGCATAAACAACCGCATGCATACAGCGGCACTGCAATACATCTAAGCATACCCGTGGCGTTGTCAATCGCATGCCCTCAATCGGCGAAGCAAAGCCGGACGGGATGGCCTATAGACGATATGGCTGCACATTTTACCCGGTTGACCTTCCTCCGGCATCGTGCTTTATTGCAACCCATCGAAAGTGCGCCGTAAAGTCATTGGCGTTTGGCCCGTCTTAGCGGGCCGGAAAGCCGGCAATGCCATGGACTTTATCAAGCTTTTCAGCCCTGTTTCGTATTGGCTGCTGATCCTGCTGTGGTCATGGATATTTTTGTTCTATCTGCGCCGCATCCGGCAACGGAAACTGGAAAGCCGTTTTATCACCACGCTGCTGGTCATCCTGGCCATCGATGCCTTCCGGACCCTGTTTGAAAGCCTTTATTTCGGCGCCTGGTACACCTCCCTGGTTGGCCTCATCCCCCGGGCCATCCATGATTTCCTCATACGGCCTGAAAACGTCCTCATTCCGAAAGTCCTCAATGTGGTTGCGGCCGTTCTGATCATCGTCATCGTTCTGCGGCGCTGGTTTCCCCAAGAGGAGGAGGAGCGTGAGCGACACCGGTCCCATGTGCTGGCCCTCGAGAAGGAAATCCGCGAGCGCAAACAGGCCGAGGCTGAAAAAGAGAACCTGATTGCCGAACTGCAGCGCGCTTTGGAAGAAGTCAAAACCCTCCGCGGTATACTCCCCATTTGTTCATTTTGTAAGAAGGTGCGCGACGATGAAGGGTATTGGCGCCAGGTGGACGTTTACATTAAACAACAAACCGACGTGGATTTCAGCCACAGCGTCTGCCCGGAATGTGTCCGGAAGCATTACCCCGAATTCATACCCCGCCATGAGGATGATTGAGCCGACACCCGGCTGCTGAACGATCGCAAGCGTGAAGCCGAAAAGCATTTACGAAGCGGCGCTGCCATTGGATCAGCGCATTCGTTGGTAAGGAATCGGGCGGATGGGGAGGTCGGCACTTTCCGGTCACATAACAGGCCCGGTGGTCCCTTCTTTTATTGACGTTCCCTTCGGCGTTCTCTATACCAATCGCATTCCATACGGCGCATTTTTTGACCGTTAATCCGGACATAACGCAATGCATTGCGATCGATTGAAGAAAATTTTCGGTGTCGGACCACTGGGCGCCGTGATCAGCTTCGGACTGCTGGCCGGCGCCGCCGGGATCGATCGTTTTATTGGCTTCGCGGCCATCACCCGGCATACGACCGCAGCTCATTTGGCCGGAGGGTTGCTGGTTGCCCTGGGCCTGGGGCTTCACGGGTGGTCTTTTCTGACGCTGCGGGCCTGGTGGGGGCAAAGCCGGCTTTGCACCCAGGGCCCATTTCGATACCTTCGTCATCCCATGTACGCCGCCTGGATCAGCCTCATTGCCCCCGGCACCGTTTTGATCCTGAACCGCTTTATCTATTGGGTCTGGCTGCTGGCGTTGCATGTCATCTGGCACGCCCTGGTCCGGAGGGAAGAAGCGACCATGTATCATCTTTTCGGCGAAACTTATCGCACCTATGCATCGCGAACCGGGCGATTCCTGCCACGATGGCCCCATCGGACGGAAGACTGACGCCGGGCCCTGCCGACCACCCGACCTGAACGGAGAAAATTATGGAAAACGTGATCTGGCTTTCCGGCCACGAACGCCTTGTCGACGACATTGTGCGGGCTGAAAACTGCTCCCTGTTTGATTCAGCCGGAAAGCGCTATGTCGATTTGGAATCCGGTGTCTGGTGCACGCCCATCGGCCACGGACACCCGGATATCCTGCGCGTGATGGGCGAACAGGCTTCGCAGATCGCCCACACCGGGTTTTGTTATGCCTGCCCCGCGGTGGCGGCGGCCGCCGATGCGATTCTGACCCTGCACGGGATGACGGACGGGAAATGCGCTTTTCTGTGTTCGGGCAGCGAGGCGGTCGAATACGGCGTTCGCGTGGCCCAATCCATCAGTGCGCGGTCCATGTTGATGACCATGAGCGATTCCTATTTCGGGGCCTACGGATCGGCTCATCGAAAAGAAAAGAGCGACTGGTTTAGTTTCGACTGGGCGGGGTGTGCCGATTGTTCTCTTCAAGACGCATGCGATGAATCCTGTGAACACTGGGCGGCGATTCCCTTTGATGCAATCGGCGGCTTTCTCTTTGAACCCGGCAGCTCCTCCGGCCTGGTCCGGTTTCCTCCCGACAACCTCATCCGGAGCATCGTTGCCAGGGTCAGGGCCGACGGGGGATTACTGCTGATCAACGAGGTCACCACCGGCGTGGGACGGACCGGCAAATGGTTCGGCTACCAGCATTACGGACTGTCGCCCGATATCGTTGCCATGGGAAAGGGCATCGGCAACGGGTATCCCGTCAGTGTCACCGCCATGGCCCCGCCTGTCGCCGACCGGCTGGAGGATCGTCCGGTGCCCTATGCCCAATCCCATATGAACGATCCCTTGGGGGCGGTGATCGCCCATACGGTGCTGAAGGTCATCCAGCGGGAAGGACTGATCCAGCGGGGCCAGGACATTGCGGCCATGCTGATGGCCGGACTGGACGGCATACGGAAGCGCACCGGCGTCATCTCGGCCTTGCGCGCACGCGGTTTGATGGTGGCCGTCGCGCTGGAGGATGATGACAGGGCCACCCGCACAACCCGAGCCCATCGTGCCCTGGTAAACCGCGGCTATATCCTGGCCCAGCGGCCGGGTCTCAACGTGCTGCGGCTCGATCCCGGTCTTACCATCGAGAGGCGGGATATCGAAGGCTTCCTGGAAGCCTTCGAGGCGGTTCTGACGAACGGGGAATGACGTTATTTGCGGTCGGTGCAACGCCATTGCCGGGCCGACGGTTTTTTCCGTGCAACGATGGCGGGTGCAGGCGGTGGTATGGAATGCAAAAAGCCCGGGGAAGACGCCCCGGGCCTTTTATCGTAGGCGGACAGGATCAAAAAGACCCTTTCTGGACGAGAGCTAGTTCTTCTCGGTGATGCACGGTACGATGTCGCACTCGAGTTTGTTGACCATGCTGATGGACGTGTCGAGGGCGTCGTTGATCTTGAAGAGCTGTATTTTCAGGGTTTTGAGGCTGGCTGGTGTCGATTTGATGGCTGCGTCTCCGGCCAGCCAGGTCTGGAGACTCGTGGCCTTGTCGCTCAATTCGTTCAGCCGGGTGGCAAATGCCCCCACTTCCTGGGCCCATTGCGTGCGCTCTTCAGGTGGGAATTCAATAGGACTGCCATTCAATCCGTCCACTAGTTTCTCGATGCCGTATTCTTTCGGATCGGCAATGATTTCATATTCCGTCATTGTTTTACCTCCCTCCTAGCCGTTGCAGAAATTGTTCGCGGTTTTTTTTGATAACAGGGTAACATTAACACATGTTCAGGCGACTGTCATGGGGTCGCCGGGAGAATTTTCGCTGGTCGAAGCTTGTCAATGAAGCGCTATTCAGGAGAATTCTTTGTGTCGTTTGCCCTGAATCAAGCGTCGATTATGCAACGGGTTCCCTGCCGGTCTCTTTTTCCGAACCCGATGGATCATCTTCCCGCGGCACCCGGCCGAATGAAGGGCCGGTTTCAGGCAGGATGTCCTTGAAGGCGATGCCATAGATATCCCAGATGGTGGTAAACAGGGCCGCCACGATGGGACCGATGATGAATCCGACGAATCCAAACATCATAATGCCGCCTAAAGTGCCAAAAAAAATTAGCAATTCATGCATCTGGGTATCCTTGCCCACCAGCCGGGGGCGCAGGACATTGTCGAGACTGCCCACCACGATGCCGCAGAACACCACCAGGCCGATGGCCTGGGGCCAATGACCGCTGGCTCCCAGAATGCCGGCCGCCGGAATCCAGACCAGCGCCGTGCCGATGCCCGGCAAAACGGAGAGCAGGACCATGATGACGCCCCAGAACACCGCACTGGGGATGCCCACTACGGCAAAAGCCAACCCGGCCAGCCCCCCCTGCAGCATGCCGATCACCGCAGTTCCTTTTAAAGTGGCACGGGCCACCGAGGTGAAACGGTCCAGCATGCGATGTTCGTCATCATCTTCCAGGGGCAAGTAGTAGAGTATTTTTTGAATCAGCTTGTCGCCGTCCATCAGGAAAAAAAACATGGTGTACAGCATGACCAGGGTCATGAACAGGAAATTGACGGTGCCAAGGGTGGCCGATGAGAGACTTTCGATCAGGAACCGGCTGATTTTTCCCACCATCTCGCCGGCTTTCTGGAAAATCAAATCTCGGTAGGGCAAAAGCTGATCATAAAAGGGCAGCGCTTCCAGTTTGGTGAAAAAGGTGTCAGGTGATGCAATTTGCTCCTGGACCCAGGGTTTCACCGACTCACCGACCTTGATGGCCTGGGTGGTTACAATCCCCATCAGTCCGGCCAGGGGCAGAAGGACAAACAGGGTGATCAGCAGCAGTGTCGTCAGCGAGGCCAGGGTGCGGCGCCCGCCATACCAGTTGACAAAACGCCGGTAGAGAGGGCTGACCAGGGCGCTGAAAAGACCGGCCAGGAAGATCGCCATCAAAAAGGCCTTGATCATGGACAAAAAAACCGCGGAAATAAAAAACAACACGAGGAGCAGGACGGTTTTGTTCAAGGTGCTGCGTTGCATCGTTTGCCATCCTTCACGGGGTTTAATGATATGGATTCACACCGGAGGTGCCGTCTGGAACGCATCGCATTGCAATGTCGAGGTGCGAAACCGTTTCGATTGCTGTCGCGGGATGCCAAGGTTGCCCAAGCCGACAGGATGCGATAATAACAGCAAAACTGAAAAATTGAAATGGGAGAGGGCGTCAGGGGATAGGGCGTTAAGGTCGGAGAAGTGATAACGGCTATTTGATGGGCTTCTTATGTCCAGCGCCTTTTTTAACCAAATCAATCCCTTTTTGTTGATCCAAGCTATTTTTCGACACAGTCCAATCTTGGTAAACGTACAATATTTGGAACCCATTTGTGATGCTCGCTCGCCAAAAAGCCATAGCGATTCTTACCAAGAGCAGCCAGGGGGCACAATGGACAAAGCACTGTTTTGCCGTCGCGGATGCGGCGGTAAGGGTTGGCTTGTCCCTTGAACCGCACCGTTCGGTCGACTGTGCTTTTCTCTGGTCAGCGGCGTTGTTGCACGACATCGGTCGGTACGTAACACACGACCCGGTTCTCCATGGTGTCGAGGGCTACAAATTCTTATCGGCACGGGGTCATCACAAGGAGGCCCGCATCTGTGCGTCACACATCCTTTTCGGCCTCAAGGTGGAAGAGGCGGTACAGTTCGGTCTGCCCGCGCGTGATTTCGTGCCTCGCACCATCGAGGAACAGGTGGTGACGCTGGTGGATTTTCTCATCGAGTTCGACCAACCAACCACGCTGGAACGGAGATTCTCGTCTCTGCGCAGGCGAAATGCAGGCAACCCCTATTTCTTGGGGAGGCTTGACCGCGCCTTCGGGTCCGCAACGTCCTTCATGGAGCAGATCGAACAGGACATCGGGGGCTCGGTGGAGCGCATTGTCGCATTGCAGGATCAGTCTTCCTAAATGACCAAATCCGAGACTTTCATCTACGCGATACATCCCGCCAACCCGCGCCCCGGCCTTCAGGACCGCTGGGAGGGGGCCGCCTGGCGTCGTGTGCCGGCGCTGCCCATTGCGCATTTCCGGCCGGAAAGCAGCTCTCACAGGCCTTTTACCCAGGTCAGGCTGGTGGCGGACGATCAGCGGATTTACGGCCTGTTCCGGGTGGAGGACCGCTTCGTTCGCTGCGTGCACACCGGTTTCCAGTCGCCGGTCTACAAAGACAGTTGCGTGGAATTCTTTGTGCAGCCCCGCCCCGGCAAGGGGTACTTCAATTTTGAATTTAACTGTGGTGGCGCAATTCTGGCGTCTTACATCACCGACGCCACCCGCACGGCGGACGGGTTCAAAGCATTCGAGCGCCTGTCGCCGGAAGACGGCACCCGCATCGCCGTCTGGGCCTCGCTGCCGACGGTGGTATCACCGGAGATCACCGAGAAAACCACCTGGTTTCTCGCATTTCAGATCCCCCTATATCTATTGTCCCAATATGTCGGCCCCCTTCATCTGGGCGAGGGCGCGCTATGGCACGCCAATTTTTACAAATGCGGCGATGAAACGTCTCATCCCCATTGGGCCGCCTGGCATCCGGTGGATGCCTTGAATTTTCATTTACCGCATTGTTTCGGACAGTTGATGTTCGTCAGAGCTAACGGCTCACTTGCCAAGCAGCCGCATGCTGTGGAACGAGAAGATTAAGACAGCGAAGAGGATTTTTGTCCGTCATTCTCTGGCTTCACCAGAGAATCCCGCGGCACTGTCGTCATTCATTTGCGGTTCCTGGACTCCCGCATGCGCGGGAGCGACGTCAAAAACGATGCAAAAATAGAAACAGCTATTGAAACGGTCTATCCCGTATTTATTCGATGGACTAGAACCTATCTCAAAAAAAGGATTAGGGGTCGTGGCAAGGCGCGAAACGAATAAAAAGCGGAGCATACACGCAATATGTGAGCATTTTGAGTCGATTCGCTATGCCCCCTTTTATTTATTAAACCAGATGCGGTATCCAGCATCGCTGGAAACACCGCCAGTGGCACTTAGACTTTTTTGAGATAGGTCCTAACAGATCTTCTACCAAGCGGAGCGCAGACCCATTGACATCTCTGACACCACACCACGTCCTGCAGAAGTATTTCGGCTATGACACCTTTCGTGAACACCAGGAAGAGGTAATCACCCAGTTGTTGGCCGGAACGGACGCCTTTGTCCTGATGCCCACAGGCAGCGGAAAATCGCTGTGCTATCAGATTCCGTCGGTGCTTCGGGACGGGGTGGGGGTGGTCATATCACCCTTGATCGCGCTGATGCACGATCAGGTCACGGCCCTGCGCGAAAATGGGATTCGGGCCGACTATCTGAATTCAAGCCTGACGGCGCAGGAGGCCGAACAGGTCCAGGGGCGGGTGCGATCGGCTGAAACGGAAATCTTATACGTGGCGCCGGAACGGCTCCTGACGCCGAGCTGTCAGCGGCTGTTGACCGATACCCGTATCGCGCTGTTTGCCATCGATGAAGCCCATTGCGTATCCCAGTGGGGCCACGATTTCAGGCCCGAATATCTCAAGATTGCCGACGTGACGCGCCGGTATCCGGGTGTTCCCCGCATTGCCCTGACGGCCACGGCCGACGATGTTACGCGCAAGGAAATCCTTGCTAAACTGGAGTTGGCGTCTGCCCTGCAGTTCGTTTCCAGTTTCGATCGGCCGAACATCTGTTACCGTGTTCAACTGAAGGACAACGGCAAGCGCCAGTTGCTGGGGTTTATACGGGATGAACACCCGGAGGAAACCGGTATCGTCTATTGTCGCAGCCGCAAGCGGGTGGAGGATATTGCGGCCTGGCTGAACCGTGAGGGCATCAATGCCGTGGCCTACCACGCCGGGTTGCCGCCGGAGGAGCGCATGGCCGGACAGCGGCGTTTTGCCCGGGAAGAGGCCCTCGTGGTGGTGGCCACCATTGCCTTCGGATTGGGTATCGACCGCCCCGATGTGCGCTTTGTGGTTCATTTCGACGTTCCCATGAGCATGGAGGCCTACTACCAGGAAACCGGCCGGGCCGGGCGCGATGGCGATCCTGCCGATGCCTGGATGCTCTATTCCCTGGCGGATGTGATTGCCTCCCGACAGATGCTGATGCGCTCCGAAGGCAACGAGACATTCAAATTCGTCCAGCAGCGCAAGCTGGATGCCCTACTGGGCTATTGCGAAACCACAGCCTGCCGACGGCAAGTGCTGCTGCGCTACTTCGATGAAGAACGGGCCCAACCCTGCGGCAACTGCGGCACTTGCCGTGATGGTGGGGGCGCCTCCTGGGATGGTACCGTGGCGGCCCAGAAAGCGCTGTCCGCCGTTTTCCGCACCGGGCAGCGGTTTGGGGCCCAGTACCTGATCAATATCCTGCTTGGCAAGGAAGACGAGCGCATGTGCCGCCTGGGACATCATCGCATCAAGACCTTCGGGGTCGGCCAGGAACTGTCGGACAAGCAGTGGCGATCCGTTTTCCGGCAGCTGATTGCCCTGGGGTTTCTGACGGTCGAAATGGACCGGCGGGCCGGTTTTGCGCTGACCGAGAAGAGCTGGCCGGTGCTGCGGGGGGAAGCGATCGTCCGCTTGCGCGAAGACCCGGTCCCGGTGCGCCGCCATAAGAAAAAACGTCGGGATATCGATGTGACGGATATCCCGGCTTCCGGCTTGTGGGAGCATTTGAGGGCCCTGCGTATGGCGATCGCTCAGGATCTGGGGGTGCCGGCCTATGTGATCTTTCACGACAAAACCCTGAAGGAAATGGCCATCGAGAGACCCACCACGCGTGAGGCGCTGCTGGGTATTACCGGGGTGGGAGAGAAGAAAGCCGACCGTTATGGCGATCAGTTCATTGAAACCATCCGAAACTGGGTAATCCGCGAGACGTGATCAATCCATTGGTAATGTTTTTGACAGGTGGAAATCCAGTATGGTAGCGCTATCGTGTTTTCACGAATCGTACCCGCGCCTCCTTGTCCTGATTGAGGTTTTCCTGACGCGTCGGATTGATCGTAAAATATAGGTTGTCATCATCACAACCGCCATTACCTTTGGGAAAGAGATAAATCCTTTCTTCAGATTTTCAGGATTGAACTATACCCTTCATTCCACCCTGTCCCAAGGAGCCTGCCATGTCATTTGACGAAGAGGCGTTGCGCTACCACCGCGAGCCGCGTCCAGGTAAAACCGAAGTCGTACCCACCAAGCCCTTTCTCACCCAGTCCGATCTCAGCCTGGCCTACTCCCCCGGTGTGGCGGTTCCCTGCCGGGAAATTGAAGCCGACCCGGATGCGTCTTTTGAATACACCAACCGGGGCAATCTGATCGCGGTCATCTCCAACGGGACGGCCGTTCTGGGGCTGGGCCACATCGGTCCCCTGGCCGGCAAACCCGTCATGGAAGGCAAGGCGGTCCTTTTCAAACGGTTTGCCAATATCGATGTTTTCGATATCGAATTGGATACCACCGACCCCGACGAATTCATCCGGATGGTGAAACTGCTGGAGCCCACCTTCGGCGGCATCAACCTGGAGGACATCAAGGCCCCGGATTGTTTTTACATCGAGGAGCAGTTGAAGGCCCAAATGGACATCCCGGTCTTTCATGACGATCAGCACGGCACCGCTATTATCTCGGCGGCGGCCATGCTGAATGCGGCCGCGATTACCGATCGACGGTTAGAAGATCTTCGTGTGGTCATCAACGGGGCCGGAGCGGCCGGCATTGCCTGCGGGCGACTCTACATCCAACTGGGTGTTTCCCCCGCCAACATCATGATGGCGGACTCACGGGGGGTGATCTACCGGGGGCGCACCGCCGGCATGAATCCTTACAAGGAAGCGCTGGCTTGTGAAACGTCGGCCCGCACACTGGAAGAGGCCGTGGAAGGCGCGGACATGCTGGTGGGACTGTCGGTGAAAGGGGCCTTTACCCCGGAACTGTTGCAACGGATGGGGCCGAACCCGATTGTGTTTGCCCTGGCCAACCCGGATCCCGAAATCGACTACCACGACGCCAAGGCGGCCCGGCCGGACGCTATCGTGGCCACCGGAAGGTCGGATTTTCCCAACCAGGTGAACAATGTGCTGGGATTTCCCTTTATCTTTCGCGGGGCACTGGACGTGCGGGCCAAGGAAATCAACGAGTCCATGAAAGTCGCCGCTGTGAAGGCCCTGGCCTTACTGGCACGTGAAGACGTGCCCGATGCGGTGATCCGGGCGTATGGGGGCAGCCCCATCCGCTTCGGCCCGGACTATATCATCCCCAAACCCCTCGACACCCGGGCCCTGCTAAAAGTGGTGCCGGCAGTTGCGGAAGCCGCCGTCGCAAGCGGCGTCGCCCGTATTCCGCTGCCGGACCGGGAAACCTATATCCAGCAGTTGGAAGCCAGCCTGGGACCGGAGCGGGAGATCATGCGCAAGATCATTTTTCGTGCCCAGCAGGATCCCCGCCGTATCGTGCTGCCCGAAGGGGATCACCCCGTTATTATTCGGGCCGCCCACCATGTGGCCAAGGAGGGGGTGGCCCAGCCGCTCCTTTTGGGCGATCCGGCGAAAATACAAGCGCTGGCCAATTCCCTGCACATCCCGCTGGACGGGATTGACATCATGGATCACCGCCGCAACCCGCATGTGGACGCTTTCACCGATACCCTCTTTCGCCTGCGGCAGCGCAAGGGCTGGTCGCTTACCGAAACCAAGGCCCAGTTGGCCAATCCCTATATTTTTGGCGCCATGCTGGTGCGGGAAGGTCTGGTGGACGGGCAGGTGCACGGCATCTCCCAGTCCTATCCCCGTGCCATCCGACCGGTGCTCCAGGTCATTCCCCGCCGGGCGGACGTCAAAAATGTTTCCGGTCTCTATCTGGTGATCCTGAAAAACCGTACCCTTCTGTTTGCCGACGCCACGGTCAATATTCACCCCGACGCATCGGACCTGGCGGAGATCGCCCTGTTGGCCGGTGAGATGGCGGTTTTTTTCGACATGGTGCCCCGGGTGGCGATGCTCTCCTATTCCAATTTCGGCAGTGTCCGCAATGACGATACGCGCCGGATGGCCAAAGCCGCCGCCCTGGCGCGCGAAAAAAATCCGGCGTTGGTGGTGGACGGTGAGATGCAGGCGGATACGGCCGTTACGGACGGCATCCTGGCCGACATGTTCGGGTTTAACCGGCTGGGAAAGGCGGCCAATGTCCTGGTATTTCCGGACCTGGCCTCGGGCAATATTGCCTATAAATTGATGCATCGTCTGGGGGATGCCAAGGTGGTCGGCCCCTTGTTGATGGGTATCGAGCGGCCTTTCAACGTGCTGCAGCGTAATGCCGACGTGGAAAGTGTGGTGGATCTGATGGCCATCACGGTGGCTCAGGCCCAGGTCAAATGCATCCAAAAATGTTCGACCGTCGACACGGATTGAATCCCGTCATGCGGAAAACCAATTGTCATTGGCCATCACAAACGGATCACTGCTTCAAGGCCGGCTCCGGCGGCACCAGCGGTGCTCCGGCAGTGCCCTGCAGGGGGAGCCGGAACGGTTTGGGCCGTTTATGAAGCGCTTGCGCGGCGGGGTTTTTCTCGTAAAACGTGGTGGGTTCATAGCGCCAGCCTTTCGTCAGGCGCTGTTCTTCTCTCAACAGTCGCAGATAGGCGTACAAGCCTATCACGGGCGCGGCCAGCCGTGTAGTCCATCCGAATTCCCGGTAGATATCGGATAACAGGCACGTCATCTTGCGAAACAGATGCGGCGTATCCCGATAGTACTGTTTCATGGCCCAGACAGCGCCTGCATAGGTGGTTCGAAGGGGCGCGACCTCCCAGGCGTAGCGCGCCCGCAGACGCGGATCAGGATGGGTTTTGTAGCGCTGCCAGCCGGTCAAAAGGGTACGGATCAGGCGCGCCAGGCTGGGGCCGTTTTCCCGGAAATCCCTTTTGAAGGCCCGCAGCAGAAAGCCTTCCTCCTGGCCGGCTTTGATGTGGGCATGCCGGTAATTGAAGCGATACTGGCCGTGGGCGTCGGCGGGCGGCATTTCCGCCTCGCTCAGCAGGGTCCCGTTTTCCTTATGGGCTTCATACAAAGGGGTTCCCGGAACAGGCGTGTACAGCATGAACTGGTGAAAGTCCGTGCCGTGGCTGACGGCGTGTGCAATGACCTGGTCGATGGTTCCAGGCGTGTGATGCTCCATGCCGATAATGGATGAACCGAGAACACGAATGCCATGGGATTGCAGGCGCTTCACCAGTCCGTGGGTGTCGACGTCTTCCAGTTTGCGGTAGCGGCTGTTTTTTCCTTCAATCCCCATCCAGACCCAGCCGATGCCCAGGCCCACGAGCTGTTCCATGGTGTAGGAGCGAAGCACCCGCGCCGAACTGAAGACATTCAGCATCCAGCTCTTTTGCCGGGCCTGCATGAGTTCCAGCAGGCGCAGGGCCCGCCGCCGGTGCAGGAGAAAGTTTTCGTCGAGGACGAAAAAAGAGCGGACCTTCAAGGTCTTTTCCAGGCGGCACATAACGTCAAACAATTCGTCGCCGGTTTCGTAGAAGTTGATGAACTTCCCCTTGCCGCCGAAAAGGGCGGAGGTGGCGCAAAAGTTACAGCCCACCGGGCAGCCCACGGAGGGGATCAGAATGGCGGCCGTATCCCCGGGCTTGTCGGGCAGATCGATACCCAGGATGCGGGTGCTGAACGCCGAAGTGGCTTCAGGGTGTTTCACCGGGGCGTCAAGGGACTGGCCGAGGAATTGGCGCAACCAGGCGATACCGTCTCCGCGGACGATGTGGTCCGTATCGATGGCCTGCTCCAGGTCAGGATAGTTGGCAACGTGGCCGCCCACCACGATGGTGGCGTGGGGCTGGTGGCGGCGGATCAACCGGCACATGGCCTTTACTTTTTCGATGTTGGGAATGATGGCACTGATGCCGATGATATCGTAGGGCTGGTTTTGCAATTCCTCGACAAAGCGTTTCCGCGAGGGGAAGTCGAGCACCGTGCAGGGGGCCTCGATATTGGCCTGGAGCATGAGCAGGGCGAACGAGCGGTGAAACATGCGCAGGGAAAATCCGCCCTGGACCCGCGTCACCTGGTTCTGGTAGAGTTCCATCGGGTTAGCGGCGCGGCTGCCGTATTCATCGTCCTGGGCATAGGGGCCGAAAACACTCGATAATAGTACCCGTGCACGGGTGCCTTTGGGGTGGGGGGGCATGGGGTGCATATGGATCTCCTGATACGGTTGACGATAAGCATCATGAATTGTTGAAATCGTTATTCTTCCACCTTAATGCATCGGTGTGCGCCTGGATAGAGCAGACACCTTGTTTGACAAAAGCTTTACACTAGGGAAAAGAAGAACACGGGGCGAAGGACGTGACAAAAAAATTACATTTGCTTTGATGCCATGTTCCGGGGAAACGCCATATGAAACGTCTAGGAAGGCTTGACATAACAGGATGGGTTTTATGGTTCGCGCTGATTGCCGGTTGCGCCCAGCTGCCGGAGTATGCCCGGCCACGGTTTCATACACCGGATAATGGATCGACCGTTAGCAGGGAAGGCTTCGGTTACCGACCGTTGACCATCGAAGACTTTTCTGCTGAATCCCTGCCGCCGGAATACAGCCCGTACAATCACCACATCAATGCCCATTCATGTATCAGTATCCGCCCCTCCCGAGAATCCAAAGCACGCATCACGCAAGGGATTTATGGGAACCAGTCGTTTTACGTTGGGAGCATTCCAGAGGTCACTTTCGAGGCGGTTTTCGTACCGGCCTGCTCGTGGTGGAATCCGGAAGTAAAAACGCGTCAACGGGCTTATGTTCTGCAGCATGAGCAGATTCACTTTGCGTTGGCGGAGCTGGCGGCCCGCAAGCTGACCCGCCACGCCCGGGAAGAGATGAAAGACTACCTTGCCATCAACAACAGCTACCAGGAAGTGCAGGAGGAGTTGAAAACCAAACTGAAAGAGATGGCGCATGCCGCCATGGAATCAAGCTTCGAAGAACATACGGACTTCGATGAGGATACATCGATGCGCCACGATCCCCGCGCCCAGCGATGGTGGCTGGAAGAGGTGGAAACGCGTCTGGCCGAGGAGGGCGTTCAATAGCGAGGCATTGCGTGGACCGTAGAGGAATCTGAGTGTCGCCATGAAACGTAAGACCATCACTTTAGCAACATTTCATCGTCATCTGGTCCTTCGGGTGGCCATGGTCGGCATCGTCGTCGCCCTGTTTTTTGGCGGTTTGACCTGGTACCAACAGCGCGCGGAGGTGATCGACCACATCCTCGAACGCGTCGTATCCGGTACCCGGCTCTTTAACCACCGCATCGGCTACCTGACGCATCAACCCAGTTGGCCGGAACCCGAGGCCGTTCAGACCGAACTGGACCGCCACCTGAGCGAATCCGCCAGGGGGGTGGTGGAACGAGAGGGGCGTTTTATCTATGTAGCCATTCTCGACCGGGAGGCCGGACTGCTGGCATCCCAGGTGGATGAAACCTACCCGCATGTCGATGCACTCAGGGCTCGCCGCGACGAACTGAAGGCCACGTTGCAGGCCGCTCGATCCGACTTTTACCGGATTTACCGTCTGGACGGCATCCCCTACGTGCTGACGGCCACGCCGCTGCTTGGTATGAACCGTGAGGTTCTTGGCTATGCCGAGACCATCTTTGCCGTTTCCGAAGAAGCCCTTCAGGCAGGCTATCGGAATATCCGCCGGACCGTCTTCAGCGTGATGGGTATCGTTTTTCTGACGACCCTGCTGATCTATCCCAGCATCCTGACACTGACCCGACGTCTCAGCAAACTGACGATCAACCTTCTGGATGCCAACATGGAAACCCTGAAGGTTTTGGGCAGCGCCATCGCCAAAAGGGACAGCGACACCGATGCCCATAACTACCGCGTTACCCTCTACGCGGTGCGCATCGCGGAATCACTGGCGCTCGACAACGCCACCATCCAGAGCCTGATCAAGGGCGCCTTTCTGCACGATGTGGGCAAAATCGGGGTGCGGGACGCCATTCTCCTGAAACCCGGCCGGCTGGACGACCGGGAATACACCATCATGAAGCAGCACGTTTCCCACGGCCTGGATATCGTCAACCGCTCGCGCTGGCTCAAGGATGCGGTGGATGTGGTGGGCTACCACCATGAAAAGTACGCCGGCGAGGGCTACAACGAAGGATTGCAAGGAGAGGAAATCCCCATCACGGCCCGTATTTTTGCCGTGGCGGATGTGTTCGACGCACTGACCTCCAAACGGCCCTACAAGGATCCCTTTTCTTATGAAGAAACCATGGACATCCTGGAAGAGGGACGCCGCTCGCATTTCGATCCCCGGGTGCTGGATGCTTTCGCATCGATTGCGCAAGATCTTTACGCCGCGTTTGCCGGCCGCGAGGACCAGGTGCTCAAGGATACCCTGGAAACCGTTATCCAGCGCTATTTCAGTGCCGATGCCGCCATTCAACCGACGTAAAACGTGACCCCCAAACCACAGGAGCGATCAACTTGAAGCGTTTTTTAACATTACCAAAACGTTGGCCCGCCGCATCAGGTGGAATGAACGTGCCGCATATACGGTGCTCCGGAGCCTTTGGCCTATGGATCGTCTGGGCAGCCCTCTGGATGATCCTGGCCTTTCCGACGGCGGACCTATACGCAGAGCAGGACGAGAAGGTCGAACTGATCAAGACCTGGACCGGCGATTACGAGGGCATGCTGGAGCGCCGTCAGGTGCGCGTGCTGGTGGTGCCCAACAAGATGTTCTATTTCATCGACAAGGGACAGCCCCGCGGGGTCCACGTCGACCTGTTCCGGGAATTCGAGAAGTTCATCAACGGGAAGGTGAAGACCGGCGCCAGGACGATAAGGATCATCTTTGTTCCCGTATCCCGCGACCAAATCCTTACGGCCCTGGTGGAGGGGCGTGGCGACATCGCGGCTGCCAACCTGACGATCACCAAGGAGCGCCAAAAAGCGGTGGATTTCGGCGATCCCATGGGAACCGGGGTGAAAGAAATCCTGGTCACGGGGCCGTCGGCACCGGCCGTCAAGAGCCTTGACGATCTGTCCGGCCAGGAACTTCACTTGCGGCCCTCCAGCAGCTATTACGAACATGTCGCCCGGCTCAACGCAGCTTTTCAAAAACAGGGCAAGCTGCCCATCAAGATCGTCCCGGCCAGTGAATATTTAGAGGATGCCGACCTGCTCGAAATGGTCAACGCGGATTTGATTCCCATGGTGATCGTGGACGACCACAAGGCCCGCTTCTGGGGCGAGATCTTTGAAAAGATCACCCTGCACCCCGACATCGCGGTCCACGAAGGGGGTGAAATCGCCTGGGCCTTCCGTAAGAACAGTCCCAAGTTGGCGGCCGTGGTCAACGAATTCGTCAAGGGACACAAAAAAGGCACGCTGCTGGGCAACATGCTTTTCAAACGCTACCTCAAGGAAAACAAATGGGCGCGCAACGCCCTGAGCCCTGCGGAACTTGCCAAGTTTCAGGCGGTGGTGGACCTGTTCAAACAATACGCGGACCGTTACGATTTCGACTACCTGATGACCGGCGCCCTGGCCTACCAGGAGTCCCAGTTGGACCATTCCAAGCGCAGCCAGGTGGGGGCCGTGGGCATCATGCAGATCCTGCCGACCACAGCGGCCGACAAGAACATTGGCATTCCGGACGTCGCAAAACTGGAGAATAACATCCACGCCGGACACAAGTACCTGCGTTTTCTGCAGGATCGTTACTTCGATGATCCGGCCATCGCGACCCTGGACCGCTACCTGTTTACCTTTGCGGCGTATAACGCCGGCCCGGCCAGGGTGTCTTCGCTCCGCCGGGAGGCAGGCAAGCGTGGGTTGGATCCCAATGTCTGGTTCCAGAATGTCGAGGTGATCGCAGCGGAGAAAATTGGGCGGGAAACCGTCCAGTACGTCAGCAATATTTACAAGTACTACATTTCCTACAAATTTGCGCGCGAGCAGATGGAGGCCCGGAAGAAGGCAGCCGGGGCGTCATAGCGCGTTAATTTTTCCGGCGACACAATTAGCGAATCAATGGCGTTGCAGTGGACCGCGAAGCGCATCCGAAACGGCAGCCCCGGGGGAAAAAGCGATTCATTACGGTTGCGCTTCAGACCGGTGTCAAAAGGGCTTTGATATCGTCGATGCGTTCCATCACACCGAGGTAGCCTTCCTCGATGGCATGATCCACCTGGTCGAAGTCCATCATCTTGAGTTCCCCTAACCGGGGTTGTACCAGAATGTCCGGCGGTTCCACGGCCAGATTGATCCGGGTAATGCGCTCCTGCATGATGTTGATGGAGGTCATCACCGTGTCGATGATGTCCGGGATTTCCTCTTCCTTGTGAAACAGATCGTTGATCTTGGTTTTGAAACTTGCTTCGGCGTTTTCGTAGTAGTCGGAAAGCTTTTTGAGCAGCTCATACTTGTATTCCGGCTCCTGGGATTCGGCATTTTCCGCCATCTGCGCCTGCTTGCGAACCTCCCGGCGCGAGATAAGACCGCTGTTGAGATCCACGGCAATCACCACGTCGGCGGCCATGGCTTTGGCCACGCCCACCGGGACCGGGTCCACCAGCGCGCCATCAACGAGCCAGCGTCCGTTGACCCGGACCGGCGCAAACAGTCCGGGGATGGACATGGTGGCCTGGAGCGCCGTCATGATACTGCCGGTGCGCAGGACCACCTTGTTGCCGCGTTTGAGGTCGGTGGCCACCATGGAAACCGGAAGACGCAAGTCCTCAAACTGTTCGACCTTGGTGTGCATGGAAAAGAGCTCCTTGACCTTGCGTGTGCCGTCCAGGAGCCCCGAGCGGGGGAATACCACATCGAAATAAGAGAAGACCTTCTTGCCGTTCATGCGCAGCACGAAGTCTTTGAGACTTGCCAGGCTCCCGCTGGCATAGAGCGCTGCCACGTAGGAGCCTACGCTGCAGCCGACGATGAAGTCGATGGGAATGTGCGCCTCTTCCAGCGCTTCGATGGCACCGATATGGGCCCAGCCGCGCGATGAACCGCTGCCCAGAACAAGGCCCACTTTTTTACGGGATGTCATCTGTCCCCCCCTTTGTTTCCAAGTATCTTGAAATAACCCTGATCGTGAACTTGAAGGCATCCGAACACGCCACCCATGATAGCGAAAATGGCATTTTCTTCAAGGCCTTTCGTGCGCCGATCCGGAGGGGCGTTGCCCATTGGTTTGATCCGGCGGCGACCGCCCTGTCCTGCGTTTTTAACGCCATATGCCGAAATGATTTACGGTGGGTTTTCGATGTGTGGTATATGCATTCGAAATGATCACCATGGCTTCGCAATCGTTGTGCGAGAGGCGATCCATTTTGGGGAGACGGTTTGTATGAGATTCAAGCTGGATGGTATTTTGACGTCGCAATGGTTCATTGGATTTCTTTACCGCTTTATCCGGGCGTATGCCTGGACGTTTCGTCTGCACATCGACAACGAGCAGGGGTGGCTGCATTACCTCGACAACGGCGGCACAGTGCTGTTGTGCGCATGGCACCAGCAGTTTTTTTCAGCGATTCGCCATTTCCAAAACTATCGAAAATACACCCCCGGCATTATGATCAGCCGCAGCAAAGACGGGGAAATCATTGCCGGTGTGGCCCGGCGTACCGGCTGGCACCCTGTGCGTGGCTCTTCTTCACGAGGAGGGCAGGCGGCCATGCACAGCGTGATCGACGATCTGAAAAATGCCCAGCTCGCCGGCCACGTGGTCGACGGTCCCCGTGGCCCTGCCGGCCAGGTCAAAGCGGGTGTTATCCGGATGGCGCATGCCACCGACGCTGTGGTTGTCCCGTTTTACGTCTCAGCAGAGAAAGCCTGGTATTTCAACAGCTGGGACCGGTTCATGCTGCCCAAGCCTTTTTCGCGGGTGGTGCTGCGTTTCGGCGATATGATCCGTCTGGCAGCTATCGTCAATGAGAATGATTTCGAGCAACAGCGGCAGCAGCTTGAACAAACCATGCGGCCGGCCCTGGTGGGGTTCTCGAGCGGTAAATGATGGATCGGCCTGCCGGTTGCATCGAGCGGGCAAGCGGCAGGACGATTTCGACCTCGTTTTATCCTAAACCCGCCACCTCTATTGGAGGACCCGGAGAGGTAGAACCGATCCGGGTGCTTTTCTGAAAAGGGTTCTTCATTTTTTGTCCCGTGACAGAAAACGAAGCAAAAGAACACGCCCGTGTCCCGCTGTACCCTGCGCGTCGCCCAACCGGACGATGAAGCGGCGCCTCGTGCCGTCATGCGGCGTTGCCAATCTCGCTCGGGTGCTCACAATCTGGCGATTGCTGCGCGCCTCGCTTCGATTGGCGCCTTGCCTGACAGCATGATGCTTGCTGCATCGACCGGTTGATGCAGCCGGAGCACGCGGAAACTCGCCCGCCTATTAGCGGGCTCAGACAGTCCGCGCGCTTATTTCCGCCCGCATCGCCGATGCTCGGCGCGGGACAAAGGGAAATAAAAAAACCATACATTCAAGAACCTTTTTTCAAGCCCCCTTCACGGGGGCTATTTGAGGTCCATTGCTTTGCGGGGAGGGGCTTATTTGCCGGCGGCCGGTCCGAAGGAGCGTTCGAAAAGATCCTCCAGGGCCGCACGGCCCTTTTCGGTAAGGTTGCGTGTACCGGTCCCCGTAAATGTCTTGTCGGTAATGACCGGGGTTTCTTCAACCCATTGTTTATCCTTCCAGGCAAACCACCGGTTCTGCTCCTGATCGTAGACGCTGACCGGACGGTTGAACAGCTTGGCCAGTTCGACGCCCCAACCGGTGCCGCCCTTGACGGTTTCGTCCGGCTGAATCCACCCGACCGCAATGACATGATAACCGCTGTTGACCATGTGGAAAATGGACTGGATGACCTTGCGGATTTTTTCGGCCCGGGCATAGGTCCGTCCCATCTTGGCAGAAACAATCTCCATGCTGATGTCCCCACGGGCCAGTTCAGCCGCGTTGAGGACCTTAAGGCCGCGCTCACGTTCACAGCGGTGCCCCTCGAATGCATAATTGACCTCGTTGATCCCCCATCGTTCGGCCAGCATGCCGAACTCGGTTTCGGTTCCCCGGTGGCCTCCGCTGTAAAGTGTAAACTGTGAACTGTCGGTCATCGTCGATCTCCTTGTCTCGTACTTTTTCGGTATTAATGTTTTGCTTTGCGTTTGCGGCAAGGCTTATCAAATGTGTCCACCCTTATAGAAAGAGTGAACAGGGCAAGATAAGCGGTTTTTGTGATATTGCAACCATATTCTTGATTTTTCAACGGATTGCCCAAGAATATGGCCAACTTTCCTAAAAAGCGTGTTCGTCTGGGAAAAACAATTCATACTTATTCGATCGTGTTGCCCGGACGTTCTTTTGCCGCATCGTTTCGCAACCCGATGCAAACGGGCGCCGTCAAGGATTCATCGGATCAATGGCCTAAAAAGGCTTGATGCGGAAATCTTGGCACACAATCTGCTTTTACGAAAGATTTCAACGTATTTTTATTGACCGGACATCCCCGCGGCAAAAGCCGCGGTCATCAGCGAGGATTGATCATGCCGTTGCCTTTAGGACATGCCGCCATCGGTCTTGCCGCATACGAGACCGTTCAGAATAGCGACCTCCGCCGTTCCCGATGGAGAACTTTTGCATTTGTAAGCCTGTTGGCCAATTTGCCGGATGTGGATGTCATTCTGGGCCTCTTGCTCCAGGGGAACGGGAACCTATTTCACCGAGGGCCGACCCACAGCCTCTTTTTTGCTCTGCTGGCCGGCTATATCGCCTCCCATCTCTGGCGCTTGGGGGAACGGATACCCCGCCTGGGGTTTCCCCTTTGTTTCGGCCTGATTTTTTCGCACGTGCTGGCGGATATGATGTTTACCGCGGCATCGGTCTCGCTGCTCTGGCCCTTCCAGCTCTATTTCTCGCCGGGATTCAGCGGATGGGGGCGCGTGGTGCATGCCGTGCTGTTCCAGAGCATCCAGGATGTCGGCATCATCGCCGCCTGCGGCCTCTATATCGGTCTGCTGAGGGTGGCCAGGGGTGTTTGCAAAGGACAGCGCGTGCCGGTGCTGATTAGCCGGCGACGGCCGTAGCGTCCGCTCTTGCCCGGCGTCTATCCGTGAAAGGAATGCGGCCCGCCTCTGTCGGCGGGCCGCTTTTTATATTGATTGAAGTGTTCCGGTCTTCATCGGCGCAGGGGCTATGGATAGCGCCCGTGCGCCGATGCGAAGGGGGCTAGCGAAGCCCCGGGATCTGGTTGGTGTGGACGAACTTGATGACGCTCAGGTCGTCGTCCGCCATCTGGGCGAAGCCGCGGATGTCGTCCGTTGCGATCTCGGTGCCGTCCGGGTGGGTGTTGTCCGGGTTCAGCCCGATCTGATCGAATAGGATGCCGTTTCTTTCTACCGCGGTCTCCCCGTTTACATCACCCATAATAAAGACCGGCGTTTCGTACCAGGTGCCGGCGCTGCCTTCATCTTCGATCAGAACTTTGACAGTGCCGTCGTAAGTCGAGGCGTCGCCCGCGCCTCCCACTTCCGATACCTGGCCCCGGCCGTTGAAGGCCGTTTCTCGACCGTACCCGGGAAGGCCGGCAAAATCGAAGTAAACCGGGTCGGTTTCATATGAGTCAGCGTCTTCATCAGGGTTCCCCTCTTCGTCGTATTCACTGTACCCCACCACCTTGTTGATGCCCAGAATCGAGTTGAGATAGACCACCATGTCCACGCCGATGTCGCCGGTTTTGTCGCCAGCCGCCGCCAGGAAAGCGGCGGCAAAGTCGAAGTCGTCTCCGGTCGTCTTATCCCCGTGGTCGACGCTGTCGTCGGTCTTGATGCCGTACCAGGGCTCTTCGTCGCAGGAATCCGAGTTGGGAATCGTTCCCGGTATATTCGTCGGATCCGGGCAAATGTCAACCGCACGCAGCTCACGGCTCACAACGTCTTCGCAGGCCACCACCTTGGGGGTACCGTCATGGTTTTCGCCTTCGCACAGGCAGGGCGTCGGTGTTCCGTTTTCGGTATAACATTCATAGTAAGTGTAGTACTCTTGTGGAGCGACGTCGACAAGGCTGTCCAACCCCCACGCCTCGAGTTTCTCGATATCGATGGTCGGCCGCAGGGCGCTGGAGGGG
Source organism: Desulfobacteraceae bacterium (assembly GCA_014237395.1). Lineage (GTDB taxonomy): Bacteria > Desulfobacterota > Desulfobacteria > Desulfobacterales > UBA5852 > JABZFP01. Next base: position 71,058 of record JABZFP010000043.1, read on the forward strand.
CCGTCGGAGAGTTCCAGCATCTTCCAGAGAGGCATCCCGCCTTTTTCCGACCGGTCGATGGGGGCCCGCTCGTCGCCCGGGGTCACCAGATGGCCGTCCTTTAGGAGCTTGACATACAGCGCCAGGTTTTCCAGGGGCGAGTCGATGGCCTTGGTGCGGGTTTCGACGAGAACCTCCTCACAAACCCATGTATCTGTCTCGTCATCATAGTATTCCGTCGGGAATTCCTCGTAGATCTCCGTTGTCAGCAGAAGGCGGCCGGCCGCATCCCGTTCGATCCTGGCCGCGTTGTTGATGGCGGTGACGGCCTCGTCGAAGGCGGCCTGGAGGACGGCCTCCGGCGACCGGCTCAGGTTCATCCTCCCAAAATGGACCTCGTCCACCAGGTCGGCATACAGGACCCCGTCACAGTATTCAACGTCCTGCCATGTACCCCCCGGTTCGATGAAATACGGATTGATACAGTCGTCGGTGACGTCAGCCGAACACAACGGCGTGATAAAGGCGCCGGTCGCTTCGTCGATGCGCGGATATCCGATCAACTGGCCCACCTCGCACTCGGTGCGAAACCAGGTGGCGTCGTAGGACATGATCAGCGGCAGGCGGTTGTGGTCGAGATCGGTTTGGGAGGAAATGTCCCCCCAGCGCGCATAATCAGCCACGGGCTGAACGCACAGGCTGGGTATCGGGGCTTCTGCCAGGACGTAGGTGATGGTCTCATCGGGATCGACGACCTCCGCGGCGTACCACCCGTACGCTTCTGAAAGTTCGGGCTCGCCGCCGATGGCGGTGCGGGGAGACTCCACTGCTTCGGGTACGCCGTCATCGTCCGAATCCACGATGTCGTAGTGTTTAGAATCTTCTCCCCCTTCGTACCGCAGGATCTTGTAGAGGTCCCCGAACAGCTTGCCGGCATCCGCCATCTTGTCGTTCAGCGGACCATCCACCGTGTCCGGCAGGCCGCCCTCGTCGGTGGTGGAATCCCCTTCATCTGCGGCTGGCGGATCTTCTACCACGATCGCGCCACGTCCTCCCATAAACCCGCCGCCCGCCACGGTCATTGGGATCTCGACAAGAAACACTAAGAACGAGCACATGATGCCTAAAGCCGCCAGTCTTTTCATTTTAAGCCTCCTTTGAATTAATTTGCATCCTGTTTCGTATTCAACGGAAAAAAGCGGTTATCGTAAACTTTTCGGATTAAATGCGAGGATGTGATTGAAGGCCTTGCGTGAAATAAGTATGGGAGCTTTAACCTTCGCACCAAATAAAAATCCCAACCGAATGGATGCAAAAAAGCCCCTTCACAAAAGACAGAAAGCAGATCAGAAAAAGTAAGTAAAACTAAATATTGAAATATTCTATGTGCCTGCAATAATTATGCGCAAAAAGAAGGGGTTTATTTCTCTAATGATATCAATAAGTGAAAATTATGTATTAAAACAGATAGGTAAAATGTTCATTAAAAAGATGAGGAAAGGCTTACCCTGTGGGTAATTTAATTCACATTTTGTTTTTAGTAGGATATTTGGTGCAAAAAATTCAATTAATTCGGTAATAAATATTAGTAAAGATAAAAATTATATGTTGTTTCAGGTCAAATCCATCTGAGTTTTTGTAAAGTTTCCGCCTTTGTGATTGGCTTTTTTAACGCGATCATCTCTGAAGGGTTGATTTTTTTTGTTCTGAAATGATAGATGTTATCATCTGCAGCTGGTACGATTTTACATGGTTGCAATGGCAGCCAAATTGCGATTCTTCTGACGCTATTATCCCCGGCCTCTTTCTTCTTATCCGCAACCTTATCGTATCGTTTAACGAACCAGATGACAGATGCTGGATTATATTCCCACCGCCTGAAACAAATTGCCGAAAGGACAAAATGGGAACTGTGTGGGAAGAAAATCGTTTGAGTTAGTGGGAGACCTGACCATGCGGCAAAGAAAAAACGACACCGAAAGAAATCTTCGCCGTTCACAGAACAAACAGATGCGCCGGCATGCGCGAACGCCATGCGACGAAAATACGCATTTTGCCGCCAACCGTCGACTGTTCGAAGGGAAAATCGTTAACCTGAGCGCCGGCGGAACTTACATACAGAGCAAAGCGCAATTTTTTGTCGGTCAGAATGTCGTGGTTGCGGGGCCATTTGCGGATGATCAGAGTGAGATGAAACGCCAGGGCAAAATCGTCCGACTCGACGCGCAAGGATTTGCCGTTCGCTTCCTTTATTAAAACAGTATGATGAAGTTCCCACAGGCGTCTGCCAGCGTTATCGCCCCCCTTAACCACGTCTCCACCAAGCGCATGCCGGGTTTTATCCGGCGGGCTGCGTGACGGACATGCCCCCCTTCCATTGGACGCCTATCGTGTTTATCATACCCCTTTTATAATCGATTCGCGTAAGGCCATACCGGATGCTGTTTTCATAAACGATTCGGTGTCGCGATGGGATGCCGGAATCGTAGCGAAAACGTCGCTACGGGACATGGCCTTCATTATACCGTTATAGATCACAGGGAGTTGACATGAATGTCGTTTATTTATCCCCCCACTTCCCCTACCACTACCACCAGTTCTGCCGCCAGTTGAAAGAGGCCGGTGCCAACGTTCTGGGCATCGGGGATGCGCCGGTGCATCAGCTGGCGTCCGAGGTGCGCGAATCCCTCACCGAATACTACCACGTTGCCGACATGCACGATGACGATGCCCTGGTGCGGGCGTGCGGTTATTTTACCCATCGCTATGGTAAACTTGATCGTCTGGAGTCGCTCAACGAATACTGGTTGAGTACGGAAGCCCGTCTGCGGGACGACTTCAATATTTTCGGCATTCGCGGACACCAGATCGATACGATCCGCAAGAAGTCAAAGATGAAGGCGGCCTTTCGTGCGGCGGGTGTCCCGGTGGCGCGTGGGGCCGTGGTGCAAAATGTGGAGGATGCCCGACGGCTGATCGCCGAAACCGGCTATCCGGTGGTGGCCAAGCCCGATGCCGGGGTAGGAGCGCTGGACACCTACCGGCTGGACAATGAAAACGATCTCACCCACTTTTTCGCGCACAAGACGGATGTCGACTATATCATGGAAGAATTCGTCGCCGGGACCATCTATTCCTTTGACGGCCTGGCCGACATGAATGGCGATCTGGTTTTCTTCACGTCGCACTGCTTCAGCCAGGGGATCATGGAGACGGTCAACGAGGGACGCCATATCTATTACACCTCCCTGCGCGAGATTCCACCGACCCTTGAGAAGCTGGGGCGCAAGTGCGTAGAGGCCTTCGAGGTCCGCGAGCGGTTTTTTCATATCGAGTTTTTCCGCACCGCCGACGATCGCTACGTGGGCCTGGAAATCAATATGCGCCCGCCGGGGGGCTTCACCACCGACATGTTCAACTACGCCTCTGACATCGATATTTACCGGATCTGGGCCCAGTTGCTGGTCAACGGTAAGAAAGAACTGGATTTCAGCCGCAAATACCACTGCTGCTACGCCAGCCGTAAAAACGGTTTGCCTTATCGTTACTCCCATGACGATATCCTGAGTCGTTACGGTGACCAGATCGTCCAGGTGGTGCAGGTGCCCGGTGTTTTCGCCAGTGCCTTGGGGGATATCGGCTATATCTACCGTTCCCCCGACCTCGACGCGATCGAACGCATTGCCCGGTCGATTCATGCACCCGACGATGGGGAGGACTGATTCATGCACCGTGAAACACACACCTGGCACAGTCCCCATCTGGGGCAGGACATGACGCTCAATGTGTATGGGCACTATGGGGCGCCTGTTATGGTCTTTCCCTGTTCTCGCGGGCGCTATTTCGATTACGAGGGCATGGGCATGATCGATGCCATTGCCGGATTTATCGACAGCGGCCGGATCAAACTGTTTTGTGTGGACAGTGTCGATGATCAGTCATGGTACGATTTTGGTAAATTCCCGGCGGACCGCAATGCCCGCCACGAGGCCTACGACCGCTATATCGTCAATGAGGTCATCCCGTTCGTGAGGGATCACTGCAACCAGCCGGACGCACGGGTGATGGCCAACGGCTGCAGCATGGGGGCTTATCATGCCGTTAATTTTTATTTGAAGCATCCGGATCTTTTCGCCGGTACGATCGCCCTGAGCGGTCTATATCGCCTGGATCGCGCAGAGTTCGGCCTGGGTGCCGCTGACCTCCCGGCCGTCTATTTCAATTCACCGCTATCCTATCTTTCCGGACTTTCCGATGCCTGGTTTTTTGATCGCTACCGCGAGGGGCGCATGATCGTGTGCGTGGGGCAGGGCGCCTGGGAAGAAGAGGCCGTGGAAGACACCCGTGCCCTTGAGTCGATCTGTCGGGAGAAATCGATACCGGCCTGGTTCGACTATTGGGGGCATGACGTCAATCACGACTGGCCCTGGTGGTATCGCCAGATGAATTATTTTCTCGGCCACCTATACGGGTAACAGGCTTTTGGCGGAGCCTGCCTTTGTATCCCAGGGATTGACAGCCCGCCTCAAATTCATTACAAAAAAATAACTTTACCACTGTATGGCGTGCGACCTGAAGAAACCTGCTCGACCTGGGTTCACCGATATCGAACGGCCTACCATGACAAATCGTGTTATTTCCATCCTGCTGTTGAGTTTCATCGCTGTTACCTCCGCTTTTTTTTTGTCCTCGCACTGACAATCTGGCTGCTGACGGCGCCCTTTGACCGGCGTCTGGTGTGGCTGCACATGTTCACCTCCTTCTGGGCCTGCCTCTACCTGTGGATTGTGCCGGCCTGGTCCGTGACCACGTCTGGGCGCGACAAGATTCGCCGCGGCGCGACCTACGTCGTGGTTTCCAATCACCAGTCGCAATTGGATATCCTGGTGGCGTTTCACCTGTTTTTTCCGTTCAAATGGGTCTCCAAAGCCGAGGTTTTCAAACTGCCTTTCATCGGGTGGAATATGGTGCTCAACCGCTATATCCGGCTCAAACGGGGAGACAAGGAAAGCATCCGCCAGATGATGGCCGCCTGTGAAAAAGCCCTGGCCCGGGGGTGTTCGGTGTTTTTTTTCCCCGAGGGGACCCGCTCCAAGACGGGCCAGATGAAGCCGTTCAAACCGGGTGCCTTCATTCTGGCCCACCAGATGAAACTACCGATCCTGACCGTCGCCATCAACGGCACCCAGAAAGCCCTGCCCAAACACAGCCTCAATTTCCACGGCCGCCACGATATCCGGATCGAAGTCCTGGAAGAAATCCCCTTCGAACAATTTGCCCATCTGAGTGTTGAAGATACGGCCGAAACCGTCCGCCAGCGTATTGCCGCCCATATTGACGAATGACGGTTTTCCATGGACAGAAAACCGGTTTGTAAAGCAAACGCCGCACGGCGAAGGCCTGCGGGTTTGTCAAATACCGCTGTCGGTCTTATCGTTTTAGGTACCTACCAGAACACGGCGGTTGCTCCCCTTGACGTGCCGTCGTTCATCCCACTATATCCCTTCATGAAAGGAATAACGCCACGGTGCAGATCAATACACAGCCGGGCCAGGAGGCCCACAAGACAGTGAAGCTGACCATCGACGACCCCGATCTGGATTTCGACACCGCCCGCGAGCAGGCCAAAGCGAAAGCGCTTGACATCAACCGCAACGCCATGCAACTGGCCTGGTACAACGGCCAAACCGATCAGGGCTTTCCCGACTATGACTGCGGTCCGGGCGACCGGCCGCCCTGGCGGGTGTTCGCCGAGTCCCGGGGGGCCAACCTGACCATCGACGTCAACGACGGCACTTTCCTTTTTCTCTATCTGACGATGTGACCGGCGTGGTTCCTGCAGAAAGTCCCTGTGGCGTTCATCTTCAGGATGGTTCCCGATCCAATCCAGATTATTGATCGTCGATGCGCTTTTGAAAGGGAATAGTCCTGTAACCCCTGATGCCAACTTCAACTGCGCCGCAATGAAATATCGGGGCCAGTTCTGAAAAGTTATGGATCGACATCATCTGTGCGCTAAAGCAGCGCACGGGAAAAGTACAGAAAACGTTGTGCCCTGGTCAGGTTTACTTTCAACGCGAAGCAAACCATGGTGGGCGTCCACGATGCTTTTGACGATCGGCAACCCCAGTCCGGTGCCAATGACAAACCGGGTCTTGTCATTTTTGACCCTGTAAAAACGGTCAAAAATCCGATCAAGGTCTTCCTCGGCGATACCAATGCCTGTGTCCGTTACCCGGACACATACATAATCGCCCTCCACTGAGGCATCGATCGTAATTGTTCCGTTCTCAGGGGTGTAATTGATGGCATTGACGATAAGGTTTGAAAAAACTTCTTCCAGGTTGAGCCGATTGGCCATCAAAGTCGGCAAGGCCGGCAGAGGTGCAAGATGTAATTGGATCGATTTGGCCTGGGCCGAGGCCTGGTGAAAAGCCACCTGATTCTCAAGCAATTGGGCAATCTGGATGGCTTCGCGCTCCCGGGCAATCAACCCGGATTCAATTTTGGCCAGGTCCAGCAATTCAGAAGCGAGCCTGTTCAAGGCGGCAATCTTTTCCGAGGCTCTACCCAGGATATCCCTCTGCTTCGGGGTCGTTTCACCGGCGAGACCGTCCAAAACCACTTTCAACTGCGTCATGACGGAGTTCAACGGGCTGCGGATTTCATGCGAGACCATGGAGACAAAATCGGATTTCAGTCGGTCCATCTTTTTCATCGTTGTGATGTCATGCAGAACGGTAATGGTTCCCAGATTTCGCCCGGGACGATCCCTGAACGGTACGCAGTGGGTGCCAATGATGATTTCCGCGTTTTTTGTGCCCGTTTCCAGGCACACTTCCCCAGATTCCTCGTTGCATTCATCTTCCGGGGCGTCCAGGGCCCGGTCGATCATATCGTTGAGCAATTGAATACCCACAACCTCGTCAACTGCCCGACCGATCGGGCGCGGCCCGTGATAGCCGATCATCTTTAAAAAAGCCGGGTTGACCTGGGCGATCCGTTTTTGAATATCAGTGGTCATCACCCCGTCGGCCAGTTGATTGATCATTACCCGCATGCGGGACTTTTCGGTGGCAATATCCTTAAGCGTGCGGATATGGTCGACAGCCCTGTTAATCACGATGAGCAGGTCACCGGGTGAAAATGGTTTCGATAGAAAATCGAAGGCGCCATTTTTCATGGCCTCGATAGAGTGCTCTAAAGTGGCATACCCGGTAATGACAATCACCACCGTGTCCGGATGCGCGGCGCGAATCTGCCCCAGCGCATCCATCCCTGAAATTCCGGGCATCATCAGGTCCAGCAAAATAATGTCAAAGTGCCTGTTCTTCACCATTCGCAAGCCGGCTTCGGCGCTTTCCGCGCCGGCGACCTCATGACCTTCGCCGGTGAGCATCTTCAGGCATACATCGCGAATGCGTTTTTCATCGTCGACCACCAGGACGCTCGGCTTGAAAATAAGCGTTGACCTGTCTTCACCCGCAGTTTTCGTGACGGGGTCCAATCGGGACACGGTATCCCTCCTTAAGATTCCTGCTCGGCGCTTTCTATTAAGTGGAGTAGGGGCAATTCCATCCGGAACGTCGTCCCATTTTCACTGGTCTGCTTTACGTCAATCGACCCTTTGTTCTCCCGGATAAGTCCATATACCGTGCTCAATCCCAGCCCGGTGCCCTCGCCCAGTTTCTTGGTCGTGAAAAAAGGATCAAATATGCGAGGTAAATGTTCTTTGGGTATCCCGCACCCGCTGTCTTCAATCTCCATCACAGCCTGCTGCCGCACCGTATCGCGATACGTCCGAAAAGTCAGTGTGCCGGCGTTTTCCATGGCGGATACGGCATTCATTACCAGGTTGATAATCACCCGGCAGATCTGGTTTCGATCCACATGAACCAAAATTTTGTCCGCGTAGATCTCTTTGACAATTTCAATATTCATCAACGCTTTCGGATCGCGAATAAGGGCCAGACTCTGGTCTACGACCTCGCTGAGCTGGACGATCTCTTTCGTCGGGTTTGACTGGCGGCTGTATGCGAGGAGATTTTTGACGATATCCCGACAGCGGTTTACGTCTTCAATAACCGCCGCGACCTCACCCCGTTCCGGGTCGTCCGCCGCCAATTCGGTCTGTTTCATTTCCGCGTAGAACAGAATTCCGGTCAGGGGATTGTTGATTTCATGAGCAATACCGGCGGCCAGCTTGCCGATGGACGCCATCTTTTCCGCCTGCGCCAACCTCGCCCGGGTTTCCTTCAGCTTTTTCTCGACAGCCTGCTTTTCCCGCAGGTCGGTGTAGATACCGACGACCGCGATCTCTTCCCCGTCTTCATAGATAATGGAAGCCGTTATCTCAACGGGGATTTCTTCACCATCTGATTTCAAAATGGTGGTGTTCATATTGTGCAGTTTGCCTTTGCCTCCGATCGTTTCGTCTTTGAGGTGCTCTCGGATTTCTGCGGCCACCCCCTCGGGATAAAGGTCGGCCACACTGGCATTTGTGGCGGCTTCCCAGCTGGAATACCCAAAGAGCTCCTGGGCGGCAGGGTTCATCAACAGGATATTGCCGTAGCGGTCTGAGACCACAATGGCAATGGGCGACCCGGTGAAAATCTTTTCTAAAAAGGCCTCGGTCTCCTTGAGCGCAATCTCCAGGTTTTTAACCCGGGTGACGTCCCGCACGCTCTCGAGAATGTAGGCTACTTTACCGTCATCGCCGAGAATCGGTGAAAAAACCCGATCCTCCCAGAGTTTTTTTCGGGACTTGGTGGTAACACTGTGGAGGCTGCTCTGCCCTTTGCATTCAGCCACCACAGTGGGTAGCGGACATTGCTTGTTCGGGCATTGCTTCGCATTGTAGAAAACCTCGTGGCAGGTCTTTCCCACGATATCTTCGAGGGTGGTATTAAATTTATCAAAGAACACCTGGTTGCCGGCTACAATAATTTTGTCGGGCGTTATGACCAGCGTAGGGAAGGACAGGGAATCAAAAACCTTCATCCGCCAATCTATTTCCCTGAGAAGCTTCTCGTTCATTTTTCGCTCAACCCGGTGTCCGGAAAGCGGCCGCCAGGCGAGTTCGGGTCTCGTCCGCCGCGCCTTCGGGTAACATCAAGTAAATAGAAGCACAGGCGAAAACGGCTGCCCGTAACACGTCCGTCTTTTCCTTGAGGGTTTTGAAGGTAAAATCAGCGATGCCAAACCGGTCCCCGAAATGGGGCCCCTGGAAGAAAATCAACTCTACCGGGGCAGTGACCAGGAGGCGGTCACCTGCCGCCGGTATTTCAACCGCGATCCGGCGCGCCAGGGGAGCGCCCTGATCCGGTTCGCAAAGGAGCTGCAAATCGAGTTCAAAGGATTCACTGAGCTGGGCGTGCAATAGATGGAAACGGGTCGCCTCATCTTCAATGCGCTTGATCGTGCGTGTCCATTCGGCCGGCAGGTCAGCAGGCAGCCGATACGTATAAAGCGCCAGATTTTTTACAACTTGGAAGCCGTATGTCTTAATCTGAGGCTCCCAGTACATGGCACGGGTTTCCTTTCTTTCACTGCGTGCCTCCGGGCCGCCGCATGGTTCCCTGCGCAACAGTGAGTCAGCCTTAAAGGGCGAATGATTTCCGGCAAATTCAAAACACGCCTGCATGACTTCGGCGGCTTTATCGAGTTGGGCATATTCGAGCACATATGTCAGGGTGCCGACCGAGGAGGCCACCGCGAAAACCCGCAGGCCTGCCTGCGCCAGCGCGCGCAACGAGCGGCCAAACAACGTCAAACGCGACCGATGTGGAAAAAGCGTCAGCAACCCGACCCCCGCGGTAAATTCGGCACGCTCCTGCAGCATTGGTTCAGCATGCAACACGCTTTTTAACAATGCCTCGTGCGCAGCATCCACACAGCAAGTCGTGCGGGTGCCGCCGGCATCAGATTCGGTTGATAAAAAAAGCATGTTTATCTTACTGCCGGCCAGTAGACGGCTAAAGGCCGGCAGTAGACCACTGCCCCGGGAGTCCTCGCACAGCCGCACCAGGCAAAGCTCCCCGCTGATTTTCAACCCGTTGATTCCGGTCATTGCGATAGCTGCAGCACTTACAGATTATCCCTGACAATTTCCATGAGATTGTCCAGGTCAATGGGTTTGGGAATAAAATCATCGGCCAGCGTGCTCTTTCCATCCATATGCGTGTAAGTTGTGAACGGTATGGCGTCGGCCACCGCCGTTAAAAGCAGGACCGTTATATCCTTATATTCGTCATCCTTTTTGATCTCATTACAAAGTTCATAGCCGTTCTTGCGCGGCATCATGACATCCAGAATCAACATATGCGGTCTTTCATGCTTGATTCGGTCCCACGCTTCGACGCCGTCATAGGCTTTAGCGACCTGAAACCCTTCGCCTTCCAATTTCATGGAGACCGATTCCACCAGATCGGGATCGTCATCAACCACTAATATTAATTTATCGTTGCTCATGGCCATTCTCCCTATGCTCAGTTAGTGCTGTTTATAGAAACTGCCTCGCGCAACGGGCATTTCGCGGTGGTTATACCTGTGGCCGGGGATAGAGACCGGCGCGTTTCACGATCTCGGGCACTTTTTCTTCCCACTCGATGGCCATGATATGAAACCCGGAAACCCCTTCGATCTGACGCAGACGTTCAATGGATTCAATGCAGATATCAATTCCCTCCTGCGCCTGCTTGTCTTTGGGCACGCCGGCCATCCTTTTAACCAGTTCATCCGGCACGTCCATTCCCGGCACCTTGTTTTTCATATACCGGGCCATGCCGGCGGATTTCATCGGCGTAATGCCGGCCATGATGTAAACTTGCTCATGCAGGCCACGGTCCCGGATACCTTGCATCCACGTTTCAAACTTGTCGATATTGTAGATGCACTGGGTCTGCACGAAATCGACGCCGGCTTTTACCTTTTTGGCCAGGCGGGCAACCCTCAGCTCAAAGGGATCCGCAAAGGGGTTGGCCGCCGCGCCAATGAACATTTTGGGCGGATTTTTGATCTCGGCCCCACCTTGAAACAGGCCCTTATCACGCATGCCCCGGACGGTCTGGATCAATTGCATGGAGTCCAGGTCATGCACGTTGGCGGCCATGGCGTGGTCGCCGAACTTGGGGTGGTCGCCGGAGAGGCAGAGCATGGTATTGATCCCGTGAGAATAGGCGCCGATAATATCGCCCTGCATGGCCAGGCGGTTGCGGTCCCGGGTAACCATCTGGAAGACCGGGTGCAGATCCATTTGCCGCAGAAAAACACTGGCGGCAAAACTTGACATCCGGACCATGGCCGTCTGGTTATCCGTTACATTAACAGCATCCACATAGCCCTTGAGCAGGGCGGCTTTCTCTTTGACAACGTCAGGCAGGGCACCCCGCGGCGGACCGCATTCTCCGGTTACCGCCAGTTCACCCGATGCCAATACTTTTTCCAGTACACTTTCTGTTTTCATTATACCAAATCCTCTCTGAGAATTTTACGGGGGCCGCCGCCCCGGCCGGTTCGCCAATCCTTGGCTGCAATGACGTCTTCATAGCGATCTTCGATCCCCAGCTCTTTCATGCGCTCCCAGATCAGATGCCAGGCACAATCCACGTCATTACTGATTTCACACTTGCCGTTGGTGGAACCGCCGCAGGGCCCGTTCATCAGCCGCTTGGCACAGCGGGCGATGGGACAAATGCCGCCGGTGAGCCCCAACAGGCAATCACCGCAGCCTTGGCAGCGCTCGGCCCAGATCCCCGGCCCTTCGGAAGCCCCCATGAACTTGGTATTCAAAGCCGGGTACACGTGGGTCTTTTTGAACCGCCGGGCCACTTCCTGCACCCCGCAGCCGCAGGCCATGGACACCACGGCGTCCACCTGGTCGATATGGGGCGTGAGTTCTTCGACATATTCCGGATCGCACTGCCGCTCCAAGGTCAGTTCGCGGATATCCAGTGTCCGTCCTTTTTTCATGGAAGCCATCTGCAGCGCCGAGGCCAGCAGGGCGACTTCCTTGCGCCCGCCGGCCGCACAGACCGTCACGCACTCATTGCAGCCCACCAGCAGAATCCGGCCGCAACCGTCGATACTTTCCATGATTTCATCCAACGGTTTTCGTTCAGCTGTAATCATTGTCGTTTCATCTCCTTACGGTTGTGGGCTAGGACGCCGCCAGACGGGATGCGCCCGCTTTTGCGGGATTGGGTCCCAGTTCCCTGATCTTTTCCGTGAATTCGGTGGCGATTTGGGCAAACCGGCCGCCCATGCCCGCGGACATGTTCACCATTTGTACACGTTCCGCCTCGATCCCGATCTCTTCCAGGAAAGGATGCAGAGCGGTCACCCGTTGCAACGCCTTGACGTTGCCGTTTTTGAAGTGACAATCCCCTTCCAGGCAGCCGGCCACGAGAACACCGTCGGCTCCTTTTTCGAGGGCCTTCATGATGTGGATGGCATCGACGCGTCCACTGCAGGGCACGCGTATAATCTTGACGTTCGGCGGGTATTCCAGGCGCATACTGCCCGCCATATCCGCGGCCGTGTATGCACAGTAGTGACAGCAGAAGGCCACAATCGTCGGTTCAAACTGTTCCATCAGGCACTCCTTTCAAGCAGGCCTTCAAGGCGCGTCATGATCGGCGCATCCTCAAACCGGGTAAGCTCGATCGCCTTGGCCGGACATTCAGACGCGCAAATACCGCAGCCGTGACACTTGGCTGGGTCGATCTCCGAATAGCGATCTTCGTTGATAAACGGGACGCCGTAAGGGCAGGCCCGCACACAGGCCAGACAGGTGGCACACTTCTCGGGATCGACCCGGGCCACCATGGCACCCAGGTTGATCGTATCCTTGGACAGCATGGCCAGGACCCGGCCGGCCGCCGCCTGGGCCTGGGCGATGCACTCCTTGATATTCTTCGGCGCATGGACACTGCCGGCCACGAAAAATCCGGGAACGGCAAGATCCGTAGGCCGCAGTTTGACATGTTCCTCCAGAAAAGAGCCGTCCAGGCCCCGGGTCAGATGAAAAATCCTGGCCAGGTCTTCCGTGGCTTCTTCATTGACCGCCATACCGGTGCTTAGCGCCAGACAATCCGCTGTGATCGCAAGTCTGCGGCCGAGGATCGGGTCGGTAAACGCAATCTCAAGCTGATCGCCATCAGGCGTCACTTCCGGCGGTGTATCTGTCTCGTACCGCACAAAGATCACCCCGCGCCGACGGGCTTCGGCATAGTAATTCTCGGAAAACCCGTAAGTACGCATATCCCGGTAAAGAACGAACACCCGCATTTCGGGGTTAAGGTCGAGCACCCGCAGGGCGTTTTTAATGGCGCTTTGACAACAAATGCGTGAGCAATTGGGGTTTTCAGGGACTCGGGATCCGACGCATTGAATCATGACCAGTTGGCCCCAGGCTTTAACGCGTTCCGGCTCGTCCTCGATCAGGCTGTCCAGCTCAATCTGGGTCGTGACCGCGGCATGTTCTCCAAGGCGGTACATCCGGGGAACGTTGTGTGTCGCACCGGTTGCGAGCACGGTCGCGCCGTGTTCAATCTGCCGGTAGTACATCCGGGGGCCTATCTGGAATCCGGTTTTGCACATTCCGGGCATGCCGGAGTGGTCAACCACAATGGCCTGGGTTATGACTTCAATCAGCGCGTGCTGGGATACTTTTTCAACCAGGTCCGCCATATAGCTCTGGACATCATCACCTTCCAGCGTTTTGCGCACCGCCATGGCTATTCCGCCCAAGTGTCCGGCCTGCTCGGCCAGGTATACCCGGTGCCCCTGGTCAGCCAGCTCAAGGGCCGAATTCATACCGGATACGCCCCCGCCAAGAACCAGGACATCCTTGTTCATGGGCAGCGTATTGTCAGACAGCGCCTGGGCCTGGGCCACGCCGGAAACCGCCATGCGAATCAGGTCCTTGGATTTGGCCACCGCCATTCCCGGATAGTTTTTATGGACCCAGGTATCCTGGTCGCGAATATTGGCCATCTCCACCAGGTACTTGTTGAGTCCGGCTTCGCGCAGGGTGTTCTGGAAAAGGTTTTCATGGGTCCGGGGTGAACAGCCGCCGATGACGACCCGGTTGAGTTTTTCTTTGACAATGGCGGCTTTTATTTTTTCAAGTGCTTCCCGGCTGCAGCCGTGGCCGGCGCTCTGGGACAAAACCACACCGGGCAGCTTGCCGGCGTATGCGGCGACTGCCTCCACATCTATGACACCGCCGATATTCTGCCCGCAGTCGCAGACGAACACGCCGATGCGCGGTGCTTCGCCACTGACATCCCGCTCCGGCGGCAGCATGGCTTCCCCGTTGCCGGATGCAGCTAGAGGTGCCAGATTTTTAGAAGCAAGGCAGGCCGCCGCACTGGCTTGCATCATGGTTTCCGGAATATCTTTGGGGCTCTCAAAAACACCGCACACATAAACCCCCGGCCGTGAGGTGGCCACTGGACTGAAACGCTGCGTGCGGGCAAAATTGTATTCGTTAAGTTCGATGCCCAGAACCCTGGCCAGTTGGCAGGCGGTTTCCGTGATACGGAACCCCGTGGAGAGGACCACCATGTCAAACTGCTCGGTCGTCAGTTCAGAGGAAGCATCCGTGGCGTAGGAAATGGCGAGTTGTCCGGACGCGGCATCCGATATAACCGAATGGGGCCGGCAACGCTCAAGACGAACGCCGTAAGTTTTTCGGGCGCGGTCGCAGTAAATTTCGTAGTCCTTGCCATAGGTGCGCATATCCATGTAGAAAATCGTTGCTTCAATATCATCCCGGAAACGCTCCTTGGTAACGATGGCCTCCTTGAGGGCGTACATGCAGCAAACCCCGGAACAGTAAGGGACATCCTCCCGGTTGATGCCGCGGGATCCCACGCACTGGATCCAGGCCACCCGTTGCGGCGGCTTACCGTTACTGGGGCGAACCAATTCGCCACCGGTGGGTCCGGAAGCTGACATGATCCGCTCGTATTCGAGACCGGTGACCACGTCGGGGTAAACCCCGTAACCGAAGTTTTCAAGCCGGCTAGGATCGAATAGCTCCGCCCCAATGGCCAGCACCACGGCCCCTGCCTGTCGTTTTTCGACCCGCTCGCCATCGTCCGGATTGATGGCGCCGGCCGGGCAAACGTTGACCAAAGCGGCCACGTCGTCACATTTTTCCATGTCAATGGAAAAGGCCTGGGGGGTTGCCTGGGGGTAGCGCATGCAGGTCGGTGCCCGGTGATCCAGACCGGGTTCGAAGCGCACACACTCCGGGAACGCCTTGTGGCAGTCGCCGCAGGCGGTACATTTTTCCATGTCGATGTATCGCGGGGCACGTGCCAGGGTGACGGTAAAGTCACCGGCTTGCCCCTTCAGTCCGCTCACCTGTGTCAGCGGCAGCACTTCGATATGTTTATCACGGGCATTTTCGGACAGATTGGGTGAAATGGTACATAAATCGCAGTTGTTGGTGGGAAAGGTGCGGTCAAGACGGGTCATCAAACCGCCGATGGTGGTCGCTTGGTCGATCAGGACAACATCCCGACCGGCTTCAGACAAATCCATGGCCGCCTTCATTCCGCCGACGCCGCCGCCGATTACCAGAACTGTATTGTTTTGATTTGGCATATTGGTATCCTAGCTGTCTGCTTGAATGATTGTTTAGAGTCCCGCAAATCCCAGAATCGTGGGTAGTTTATGCTCCCAACCCAGGGTTTCGATCTTGACACCCTGCACGAGGTTCTTGAGTTGGGCGATGGTTTCACCGGCGATGCGCTGGCATTCCATTTCCCTGTTCGGGGCCTTGCGTATTCTTTTGATCATTTCTTCGGAAATATGCGCACCCGGCTCATTCAGGGACATATAGCGGGCAATGCCCACCGACTTGAGTAAAAAAACCGTGGCGATTACCGGGACCTTCAAGGCCGCGATTTTCTCCAGGTCGGCGGCAGAGCGCTCCACGTCGAATACGGGCGGGGTGATCACAAAGCCGGCACCCGCCGCCACCTTCTTTTCAAGAGCGGCCAATTCGGCGTCCAGTGCCTGTTCGTCCGCAAAAGCGCCCAGCGTGCAACCCGTCATGAACTCCGGGTTGCCGTTCAGAGAAAAACCCGACATGTCCACCCCGTTCTGGAGAGAGCGGATAGCACCGAGAAGTTCCAGTTCATCCAGGTCATTCACCACGGTGGCATCGCGATGGTCGCCATTGGCCATTTCTTCACCAGGCACGACGACAAGGTTGCGGATACCGAGAAGGTGGGCTGCGAGGACATCGCCCTGCAGGGCCATCCGGTTGCGGTCCCGGCAATAGAGATGGATAATCGCCTCCATACCCTGCTGGTGGATAAGGGCCCCGCCGGCGAGGGCGCTCATTCGCATGACGCCGTTATCCATATCCGGTATGATGACCGCGTCGACCCGCCCTTTGATTTTACGCGCGTTGGCGACCAACTCCGCGACGTTTACGCCCTTGGGTGTGTTCATTTCTGCCAGAACTACAAAGTCACCTGATGCCAGTCGTCTTTGAAAGCTCATAAATTCACTCTTCCTTTTGACAGTTTTGTGGCAGTTGTAGCGGATTACATTTCCGTCTCCGGGTGGAACACGGCGACGCCCATGAGATCATCCCCAAGGTATTCGCGTTCGTTAGGCCCAAGAACGCCAAGTGACAGCGCAAGCAGGGACCACAGGTGAACCACCGGGTAATTGCCGCCGTAGTGCTCGCTGAGTTCGTGGATCTGGGCGTGGCAGTTGTGGCAGGCCGCGATGCAGTAGTCTGCCCCGGTCGCCTTGATCTGGTCGTCTTTCAGCTTTCCGTAAGCCAGCCGCTGATCCTTGAAACCGGACTGGAGAAAACCGCCCCCGCCGCCGCAACAGTAGTTGTTCGACTTATTGGGTGTCATGTCGACGAAGTTCTCTTCGCCCACAACGGATTTGACCACGAAGCGCAGGTCGTCCGCAATGGGATCGCCGTAGGACTTGCGCACGATCTGGCAGGGATCCTGGACGGTGAACTTGATCTTCAGGTCCTTGTTCCAGTCGGAACTGGGCTTGAGCTTGCCCTCCCGGATCCACTTGGCATAGTATTCGTAAATGTTCTTGACTTGAAACTTGTGCTCGACGTTGAACTTTTTCAGTCCTGCCAGGACTGAGAAGGTGACGTGCCCTCACTCGGTGTTGAGAAACGTCTTGCACCCCAGGGCGTCCGCTTGACCGGCGGTCTGCCGCACCAGGTGTTCCCACGCCTCGTCATCGGACAGGAACATGCAGTAATTTTCACCACCCCACCCCTTGCTGCCGTAAGTCCAGTCGACACCGGCCAAGTGCAGGATCTTCCAGAGCGGTACCATTTCATCCGGTTCGGTCACCGGCTCTCTGGAATTCTGGTTGAGAAAAAATTCAGCCCCCGCTTTGTCGATGGGCGCCTGCATTTCAGCGAATTCAGGTTGGGCCTCCTGGTACTCTTCGAGCACATCCCCAACCACGAATACAAAATCGTCGGGGGAGGTTCCCATGGCACTGCCGCTTTCGTTGCGCAGGGCCATGTCGCAGGACCCAAGAATACCATTCGGTCGCTTTTCACGCGGAACCTGGGCCCGGGCGTTATAGACCAGCTGCGGAATGTCGATTTTCATGGGGCAGACATAGATGCATCGCTGGCACATGGAACACATCCATATCCAGGGACTGCTCAAAATTTCCTCGTCCAGTCCCAAGGCGGCCATTCGCAGAAACTTGCGTGGATCCATTCCCTCCAGACCCGTGGCAGGACAGCCCGACGAACAGGCACCACAGGTCAGACACAGGTCGAGATTTCCGCCCTCCGGAAGAATCTCTTTAACCTTGTCGATAAAAAGACTCTTCTTCCTTTCTCCCAGTTTGATAACTGCTTCGAGCATGCGCTACTCCTTTTCATAAAGATACGTATGGGATTTGATATCTTTCTTTTTGAGATAAATGCTGCAAAATTCACCCTCGTGTTCTTCTTCGAAGACAAATTCATGGGACAACGCCGGCAGAACTTTAAACAGATCATTGCGTGTGTCCGGATCCAGCCCCACGATTCTCACCACTTCGTTATTTTTCATTCCTCTGAAAACATGCGTCAGTTTTAGCAAGGTCAGGGATTTAATGGCCCCTCGGAAATCTACGATATAGTCGGCTGTTTTTTCCAAAATCAGTACGTCCTTTTATTTACCGCGTAATTTCCATGAGCAACTATGGTGCCATACCCCTGCTATATCTCTATGGGCATATGATTTTCTTAAGAATTCAAACCATTGAATTGGCAGTCGTAAATAATTTTCAAAATGCATTGCCTCCTCCCTGCTAAAATGTTAAATCGATACCATTTAACAGGTGTTAAAATTTAACAGGCAAACCTGAATGTTCGAACACGAATTAGACCGGTACTGGCATACGGTGGCCAATACAATCAGCGACGGCATCATGGTCGTTGATGAGCAGGGCATCATCATTTATGTCAATGAGGCTTTTGAAGGCATCACAGGGTTTTCAAAAGATGAAATGGTCGGCAGGGACTGCTCGATTTTGAACTGCGACATCTGCCAGGAAGTTCGTGAAAACCGAGGTTGCCATTGGTGTGCCCTTTTTCAGGACGGCAATATGAGGCGACGGCGCTGTGTCTTTCGCCATAAAGACGGTCACTCAATCCACGCGCTTAAAAACGCCTCCATTTTTCACGATGACCATGGCAATGTCATTGGCGCCGTTGAAACGGTCACCGACATAACGGACCTTATCGAAAAGGACAACCGTATCGCTGAATACCAGCGGGAACTGCGGTCTGCGGACAAGTTCCAAGGCATCATCGGCGCATCGGCGCAGATGCAGAAAATCTTCGATCTGATCACCAATGCCTCCCGTTCAGATGCTCCGGTCATCATCTATGGCGAAAGCGGGACCGGCAAAGAACTGGTGGCCAGAGCAATCCACCGGCTTAGTGAAAGATTCCGGGGGCCTTACGTCAAAATCAATTGTGCCGCACTGACCGAGTCTTTACTTGAAAGCGAGCTGTTCGGGCATGTCAAAGGGGCCTATACAGGTGCCGTTAAAGACCGATCCGGGCGATTTGAAACAGCCCATGGAGGAAGTATTTTCCTGGATGAAATTGGGGATCTGCCGCTGGCCACCCAGGTAAAACTACTCCGGGTTCTCGAGGAGAAAATCGTTGAGCGGGTAGGCGCCAATACATCTATTCCAGTGGATGTGCGGATCATTTCGGCCACAAACCGGGACCTTAAGGAACTTATTGGAAGCGATATTTTTCGGAAAGACTTATATTTTCGTATTAACGTTATCCCGGTTCACCTTCCGCCGTTGCGCGAAAGGATCGAAGACATCCCGCTGCTGGCCGACGCCTTTTTTCGCAAGATCCGCCTGAAAGTCAACAAGAAATTCACCGCCATCTCCAGGGAAACCATGGCGGCCCTGATGAATTATACCTGGCCCGGCAACGTACGCGAGTTGAAAAGCGCATTCGAATACGCCTGCGTCACCTGTCAAGAGGGAACGATTCAACCTGAGCACCTGCCGGAGAATATACTTACCGAAAAAAAGTTATCTGGGTCAGCTAAACGCATCTCTATCAACCGGGAAGAAATAAAAAAAATAGAGCTTATCGAAACCTTGGAAGAGACTGGCGGGAACCAGTCTGCCGCCGCTAAACTGCTGGGCGTGACCCGGGTAACAATCTGGAACAGAATGAAACGATACGGGATCAGTTCTAAAAATAACATCACCGTAAATTAAAACCCCACCACTTGATCTTTCTTCGAAAAAATCTGCAAACAAACATTGTTCCACAGATCCACTGCCATACACCCCTCGAAGTGTTGCCGGCGCTTCCGTCGAAAGCAGGATTCCGATCCACGATGCCGTCAAGATGGCGATGATGCCGGAGGAGGCTCCAAACCCGCCCTCCTTCAACCGGTTGCCGGATATGATCAATCCGGATTTCCTTTGGGCAGTTAGGGGCGGATGAGGGTGTAGAGCGGGGGCCGCGATAGGCGCCGGGCGATATCGGTCGCCAACCACGCTATGGAGGGTTGGGTTTTTATCATCGGGTTATCGCGTCAGGATACGAAAATGCCGCCAGGCGCTTCCTTATGCTAAAAATAGCCGGTGGAGGTTTTATGGGCCATCCGGTGGCGTGTTATCGGGTGTTGAAGGCTGGCGGCATACCTATATAATAATCATGAATGGGGCCTTGGCCATCGCCATCATCAAATAAGAAAAGGATTGGGTCGGCGGTTGGTCGGTGCCTGGGATCAACCGGCCGATGCACGGGTGTACATCCCCTCGATGAGAACCTCGAAAGCCTTGTGCACGTATTTGCGCTTGACCTTCATGGTGGGGGTGACCTCGCCGTCTTCCTCGTAAAGCTTTTTGGGCAGGATAGCGAATTTCCGGACGTTTTCCACCCGGGCCACCTGGGTATTGACCTGGTCGACTTCCGCCTGGATCAGGTTGCGGATATCCTCATCGAGGGTCAGGTCCTTGTAGGTGGCAAACTGGATTTTGTGGTCCTGGGCGTATTTGATGACATTGTCCTCGTCGATCATGATGAGCGCGGTCAGGTATTTGCGCCGATCACCGATCACGACGGCGTCGTTGATGTACGGGCTGGCCTTGAGCTTGTTTTCAATATACTGCGGGGTGATGTTTTTACCGCCGGCCGTGACGATGATGTCTTTTTTACGGTCGGTGATGCGCAGGTAGCCATCTTCGTCCAATTCCCCCACGTCGCCCGAGTAGAGCCAGCCGTCCTGCAATGTTTCCCGGGTCGCGGCGTCGTTCTTGTAGTACCCCTTGAACACGCCGGGCGATTTGACCAGGATTTCACCGTCTTCGGCGATGCGCACTTCAGCGCCGTGTAACGGCGGGCCCACCTTGCCGAATTTGACCTTGTCGGCCTTGGAGATGCAGGTAACCCCGGTGCCCTCGGTCTGTCCGTAGCCCTCCACCAGATTAACCCCGATGGACTGAAAATAGTGCAGGACGTCGGGGGCAATGGGTGCCGCCCCCGAGTAGGCGATGCGAATGCGGTCCAGCCCCATGCGTTTTTTCAGTTTGCGCAGCACAGCGAAATGAGCCAGGCCGAACATCAGGCGCAGGTAGGCGGGCAGGGGTTGAAAATTCATGATGCGATCCGCCCGTTTTTTACCCACCGACAGGGCCAGACCGAAAACCAGCCGTTTAAACCAGGTGGCGTCCGACATCCGGATGGTCGTTGCCGAGGCGTATTTTTCCCAGATCCGCGGCACGGCATAGCCCACCGTCGGCGAAACTTCGACCATGTTGTCCGTGACGGTGTCCGGTTTTTCGACGAAATTGACCACATAGCCATGGGTGATGTGGGCAAAGACCGAAAATAGCCGCTCGAAGATATGGCAGAGGGGCAGAAACGAGAGCACCTCGTCGCTGCGATGGATGGGGTTGTCGTGGATGACGGCCCGGGCCATCCAGGTCACGTTGCGGTGGGTCAGCATGGCACCCTTGGGGGGGCCGGTGGTTCCAGAGGTGTAGATCAGAACAGACAGGTCGTCGGGTTTAACCTGGTGCATCCGCTGGGTCAGGGCCTCCGGGGCATCCTTCATGGCGCGGTGGCCGGCCTCCTGGAGGGCTTCGAAGGTCATCACCAGGGGGTCTTCGAATTGCTGCAGCCCTTCCAGGTCCCAGACAATGACCTTGCGCAGGGACGGGGCCTGATCCCGGAACATGAGCCATTTGTCCAGCTGTTCCTCGTTTTCCACGAAGAGAAAGGTCGTTTCGGCGTGGTCCACGATAAACTGGACCTGCTGCCAGGCGTTGGTGGCGTAAATTCCCACCGATACACCGCCGGCGCATTGCACGGCCATGTCGGCCAGCACCCACTCGGGGCAATTGTCGCCGATGATGCCGACACACTCGCCGGGCTGCAGCCCCATGGCGATCAGGGCCGATCCGATCTGACGAACCTGCTCAAAATAGGTCTGCCAGGACATATCGCGCCAGAGGCCGAAGGTTTTCTGGCGCAGGGCGACCCGTTCCGGTTGACGCGCCACCGTTTGTTCGAAAACCTTGGGGGTCGTATCAGCCGCCGTCATATCACCTCCACCGCCGTTTGCGTTTCCATCGTTGATAGCCTTTGGCCGATGATTCATCCTGCATGCCAAGATAGAATTCTTTCACGTTAGGGTCGTTCAAGAGCTCTTGGGAGGACCCCTTCATGACGAAGCGGCCGTTTTCGAGGATCAGGCCCATGTCCGCGATGTTGAGGGCCATGCGGGCATTTTGCTCGACGAGCAGGATCGTGACCCCCTCGGTGTTAATCTGGGTGATGATCCGGAAGATCTCCTTGACCAGCAGCGGAGAGAGCCCCAGGGAGGGTTCGTCCAGACAGAGCAGCTTAGGGCGGCTCATGAGGGCCCGGCCGATGGCCAGCATTTGCTGTTCGCCGCCCGAGAGCGTACCGGCCCACTGGTGGGTGCGGTTGGCCAGAATCGGAAAATAATCGTACACCCGTTCGAAATCCTGCCGGATGCCGTCCCGGTCGCGGCGGACATAGGCCCCCATGAGCAGGTTTTCACGGACACTGAGTTCCTCGAACACCTCGCGCCCTTCGGGGACATAGGAGATGCCGCGGCGGACAATGTCTTCCGTGTCACGGCCGTCGATGCTCTGGCCTTCGAACAGGATGGAGCCCTTGTCGGGCTGGTCTTCGATCAGGCCCATCAGCGTTTTGAGAATGGTGGATTTTCCGGCGCCGTTGTTGCCTAAAATCGCGGTGACACTTCCTTCCATAACGGTCAGGGAGGCCCCCCGGATGGCATAGATCAGATCGTAGTAGGTTTCGATGTTCCGGATTTCAAGCAGCGGATTCACAGTCTTCCTCTTCTCCCAGGTAGGCCTTGAGCACTTCGGGATGACGGCGGACCTCGTCGGCGGTGCCTGTCACGATGGGCTGGCCGAAGTTGATGGCCAGAATGTGGTCGGAGATGTCCATGACCATGCGCATGTCATGTTCGATCAGAAGGATGGTAATGCCCAGATCGTCCTGGATGTCCTTGATCCAGAAGATCATGTCCTGTTTTTCTTCAGAGGTCATACCGGCGCAGGGTTCGTCCAACAAGAGCAGTTTGGGCTCCAGGGCCAGAGCCCGGGCCAGTTCCACCATTTTCTGAGTGCCATACGGCAATCCCCCCACCAGCTTGCCGCGTACGGACTGGAGCCGCAGGAGGTCGATGATTTCTTCCACCCGCCGGCGGTGGGACCGTTCTTCCTGTCCGGCAAAGGAGCGCCTCCCCCACATGCAGGCTCCCCGAAACAGACCGGTTCGCATGAAGACATGCCGCCCCAGCATGATGTTTTCCATGGTGGTCATGTTGGCGAAGAGCTCTATGTTTTGGAAGGTTCGGGCGATTCCCTGACGGGCGATCTGGTCCGGCCGCAGGCCCTGGATTTCCCGTCCGTCAAAGCGGATGGTGCCAGTATTGGGATGATAGATGCCGTTGATGCAGTTGAAAAGGGTGGTCTTGCCAGCCCCGTTGGGCCCGATGATGGCAAAGACCTCCTTCTCCTGTACGTCGAAACGGATGTTCTGCAGGGCTTGCAGGCCCCCGAAGGAGATGGCCAGATTGTCGATGCTGAAAAAGGTCATGGGATGCGGCACCTTGTCATGATGCGAAGATAGCGATAATTCTTGCTGTTTTTATCAGCCGTCGCCGCACGACAGCATGCGGCGGCGGCTATACCAATGAATTTATTCGATCGTGGCCCAATCGGTTAACTGCTTGGCTTTGCCACCCGCCAAACACTGGACCAGGAAGACCTCTCTCTGACCCTGGCGGCAGCCTGGATCGTTGGGGTCAAAGGGATAGTAGCTTATATTGCCGCTGATGCCCTTGAAATCCCTGAGACCTTCCAGCTCCTGAACCAGGCGCTCCCGGGTCAAATCCGGCCCGCAGCGCCGGATGGCTTCAACCAGCGGTTCGGCCCAAACGATGCCGGCGGAATAGAACACACCCCAGCGTTCGTCCTTGGCAGCGTACTGGTCAAAGGCTTCCTGCTTGTAGGTCCGCATCAGGGGGTAGTCGGAATCAGGAAGCTCGCCGAAAGACGCTGCAATTACCCCTTCCCAGGCCCCCTTGCTGATGTGCATCATGAGGGGGAAATCGGAGCAGGTGCTGGTGCTCATGAACTGGGGGGTGAACCGCATGGCCTTGCTGATGCCTACCGTCATGAGGGCATGCTTGACGGTCGTCCATAACAGCACCACCTCGGCCTCGGATTTCTTGAGTTTCATGACGTGGGGCTTGAGATCGCCGTCGGTGAGGTTGACGGGCACTTCGGCCACCAATTCCAATCCGGAGCGGGCCAGTTCTTCTTTTGCGCCCATGAGGCCGTTTTTGCCGTAGTCGTCGTTCTGGTAGATGATGGCGATCTTCTTCTTGCCCATGTTGGCCACAGCATAGCGGCAGAGGGTCTTGGCTTCGATTTCATAGAGGGGATAGACCGCAAAGAGGTATTTGTAGGGCGGGTCAATCCAGTGGCGGGAGCCGGCCGAAGGCCCCACCCATGGCACGCCGCGTTCCATCAAATAATCGCGCACCGCCAGCCCCG
This sequence comes from Desulfobacteraceae bacterium, assembly GCA_014237395.1. GTDB lineage: Bacteria > Desulfobacterota > Desulfobacteria > Desulfobacterales > UBA5852 > JABZFP01. The sequence continues at coordinate 95,646 of JABZFP010000043.1, forward strand.
GCGCCGTGCCGACCCCGCCGACCCACGCAAAAATGCCCACGCCCTCCTGCAGTTCCTTGACGCCGGCCTTGGTTTTGGCCGGATTGTAGGCGTCATCGAACATATGGTGAATCAGTTTACGCCCGTGGATGCCACCTCGCTCGTTGATCATCTTGAAATAGGCGTCCGTACCCCGGGCGACAGAACCCCAGGCCGCGGCCGGGCCGGTCTGGGGCCCCCACTGGCCGATGTGAATCTCCGTGTCGGTGACGCCTTCCTCGGCCGTGACGCCGCTAACGAGGCCCAACAGGACGATGACGCCCGATAGTAATAGCACCAACCCATTCCTTTTCATGGTCGCCTCCTTTGTCTGGCTGCGATGGGGGATGATCCGCCCATCGGGGTTAAACTTTCTTGACGTAGTGGCGGGCGAACAGGCCGCTCGGGCGGATGCACAGCATCAGCACGATGACGACAAACGCCACCACCGATTTAAATTCGATGGAGATATAGCCGCCGAAGAGGTTTTCGATGATCCCCAGCAGGTAGGCCCCGAACACGGCCCCCGGCAGGGAGGTCATACCCCCCATGACGGCGGCGGCAAAGCCTTTCAGCATGGGGTCCCACATCATATAGGGCTGCATGATGACGGGTGAGATCAGCAGGCCCGCCGAGGCACCGACCAGTGACGATATGCCCCAGGTGGCCATCAGGATGCGTCGGGTGCGAATGCCCATGATACGGGCGGCCACCGGATTCTGCTGGGTGGCTTTCATGGCCATGCCCAGGCGAGAATAACGGAAGAACAGGAACAGGACGATCATGGCGCAAAGGGCCACGACCAACGTCAGGATTTCCAGGGTGCTGACGAAGAAGTCACCGAACATGACGCTGTCGTAGGGCGAGATGGGAAACGGCATGCTTTTCTGTTCGGCCCCGAATTTCCAGGACACCAGGCCCATCAGGATCATTTCGAGACCGATGGTGATGATGATCATCCCCAGGACGCTGGGGGCTTTGGCCCGGCGCAGCACGGTAAATTCGAGAACGCAGCCCAGTACCACCGCAAACACCAGGGACAGGGGAAACGCCATGTAGCTGGGGAATTGATACTGCTCCAGCAGCATGTAGGCCACATAGGTGGAGATCAGGGCCATTTCTCCCTGGGCGAAGTTGGGCACTTCAGAGGTCTTGTAGATGATGACCATGGCTATGCCCAGAAGGGCGTAGGAACTGCCCACGGCAACCCCGTTGATCAGCATCTGGATGAAGTCGATCATGGTAAATCCTTTTTCAGAACGGCCATGTTTTCCAGTATTTTTTGGCCCTGATCCAGAAACCGAAAAGCCCCAGCGGCTCGAACAGCATGATCAGCACCATGATGGTGCCGAAAACGATCAACTGGATATTGGATACCCCGGTGATGGAAAACCATTCCTGGGACAGTGCTTCCAGCCATGTGCCCAGATAGGGGATTTCCAGAATGTTGCGCAACTGCAGGTCCAGCCAGCCGAGCAGGCAGGCCCCGGTAATCGACCCCATGATCGACCCCAGCCCGCCCACCACCACCATGGCCAGAAACATGATGGACATCAGAAGGGTAAAAATTTCCGGTTCGATGAACCGCAGTACAAAGGCGAAAAGACCGCCGCCGATGCCGGCGTAGAACGCACTGATGGCAAAGGCCAGGGTTTTGTAGCCCATGATGTTGACACCCAGGGTTTCCGCGGCGATTTCTGCATCCCGGATGGCAATCAGGGCACGACCGATCTTGGTCTTGGTCAGGTTGCGGGCGGCGATCGCCAGCAGGACGGTGATGGGAATCAGGAGAAAGTAGAAATCCCGATCGCTTTCCAGATGCCAGGGTCCGATGATCAAGTCGGGTGTGTGTAGGCCCTGGCGCCCGCCGAAAAGTTCGATGCGTCCAATGATCTGGGTGATGGTCAGGCCGAATCCCAGCGTCGCGATAGCCAGATAGGGGCCTTCCAGGCGCAGGGCGGGCAGCCCCAGCAGAAATCCGAAGGCCGCGGCGATCAGGGCGGCCAGAACCAGGGCCGCAAAGAAGGGCAGCTGGGCCTCGGACATCAGGATCACGGTGCCATAGGCGCCGATGGCAAAAAAGCCGGCGTGGCCCAGGGAGACTTGCCCGGCATAGCCCACCAGGATATTCAGGCCGATCACCACGATGACATTAATGGCCAGAAAATTGGCCATGTAGAGGGTGTAGGAGCTTGCCAAAAAGGGGAACGCCGCTAGTCCGATTAAAAGGGCAACCAGCCAAAAAACGACCACGCCCGACGTGCAGAGTTGGACATCTTCATAGTAATCCCGTTTCATATCCATCGTCGTGAGTTCCGGGGTGGGATGGTTAATTTATGTTGTGTTGGAGTAGCCGGCTATGCCACTGAAATTAGTGAGGAGATTATAGAATTGGGCTTGGACTGTCAATATAAATTCAATTAAAATTTAACAAATGAATACGCTTCATATTAAAAAACGTGAGAAAATAGCTGTCGATTTTTAGGAGGGGATAGGTCAATGAATGTGCTATGAGGGCTGGCGCAAAGGAATCCGGATCTGGAAATGGGCGCCGTGACCCGGCTGGGAGGTCACCGTAATCTCCCCCCCATGCTGGTGAATGATTTTGCGGGTGATAAAGAGCCCGATCCCGGTTCCCTGGGTCGATTTGGAGGAAAAGAACAGGGTGAAAATCTTAGCCTGGGTTTCTTCGCTCATGCCGATGCCGTTGTCCTGGATGTCGAAAACAACGTCATCGTCTACAAGATGGGCGCGAAACAAGATGCGGGGTTCAGATGCTTGGGGATTGTCTCGGCAGGCATCAACGGCGTTTTCGAGCACGTTGACGAGCGCCGACCGCAATTGATCCGGATCGATGGCGAAGGTCACATTCGCCAAATCGGAGGACACGTCGCAATTCAGTTCGATTGGGGGATTTTCGATGCGGGGGCGAATAATCGCCACGGTCTCCTCAACGAAATCCACAACTTTGCAGGGTGATGTTTCCAATTCGCGCTCTTTGGCATAGTAAAGGACGTCCAGAACCATGTTCTTGATACGGCCGACCATCAATTTGACCATATCCAGGCCCTCGCCGATCTGATTGGAATCGTCCTTGGCGAATCCTTTGTCCAACACATAGACCCCGCCGTCCAGACCGGTCAAAAGCCCTTTGATGCTGTGGGACACAGACCCGATCATCAGGCCGAGTGACGACAGGTGATCCCGCATGTCCAGGATGGGCGAAATATCGGTGGCCATCAGCATGGCCCCGCCGACCTTGCCGGTTTTTTCCCGCAGGGGGGTCGTCCACGCAAAAAGATGGCAGGCCTTGCCACTTCGGGTATTGTAAGTCAGTTCGCTTTCGTGAGACTTGCCGTCGGCGAAAGTGCGGGCCACCGGGCAGTTTTCGCAGGGCGCCGTGCGCCCCCGCACCAAATCATAGCAAACGCCGCCCTTTCCGGGATCGAAGTCGAAATCTTCCCTAAAACGACGGTTGGCGGACGTAATCTGAAAGTCCGTATCGTGCACGGTAACGTAGCCCGGCAGGGCCTCGAAGAGATTTTGCTGCACCGCGTCGGGTGTCCGCGCGGCCAGGCTTTCCGATTTTTGTTTCAGCAGATCTTCAAGACTTTCGGTGTACTGCCGCAACTGCGCGCGCAGGAGAATACGCTCATGGGCTTTTTGCAGGGCGCGGTCCAGATCCGCATCATCGATGGGTTTGGTGATAAAATCCGTGGCTTCATATTTAAGGCTCTTGATGGCCAGGTCCATGTCACCGTGGCCGGTGATGACCACGACTTCCGTGTCGGGGTTGGCCTGCTTCAACCGCCGCAACAGCTCGATGCCGTCCATTCCCGGCATTTTGATATCGGTCAAAACGATCCCCGGCTGCTCATGGGAAAAGGTCTGCAAGGCGTCGGTGGCGTTTTCCGCCGTCAGGACGTGGTAGCCCCGGTCCTCCAGCGAAATGCGCAACACTTTGCGAATGCCTTCTTCATCGTCGACGATGAGGATTTTTTCTTTCATCATGTCTTTAACCCGCAGAAGCGATTGACAAATGCCGGAACCGCTGGCTGTGTCAGTTTTCCCCGATATGGTATTTTTTCATTTTTCTCCACAGGGTGGTGCGATCCATGTTCAAAGCGCGCGCCGTATGACTTTTATTCCAGCGATAGCGGCGAAGCGTATCGATAATGCGCTCTTTTTCGTTCCATGCCCGGCGCGCGGCACCGGATTCATCCGCATCCGGATGATGGGGCGAACTGCTTTTTAAGAGCCACAGAGGAAAATGCTTCTTTTCAATCGTATCACCGCAGCAGATGATGAGGGCATGCTCTAAAATGTTTTCGAGTTCGCGCACATTGCCGGGGTAGTCGTAATTCAGAAGGACTTCCATGGCCGCTTCGTCGATGCGGGCCACTGAGGCATGTTTGGTGGTGCAGATGCGCTTGAGGATATGTTCGATCAGCAGCGGCAGATCACTTTTGCGGTCCTTCAGGGCCGGCAGCTCCAGGCGCATCACGTTCAGGCGGTAGAAAAGATCTTCACGAAATTTTTTTTCTTCCGCCAGCCGTTTGAGATTTTGATTGGTGGCTGACAGAATGCGGACATTCACACGGGTGGTCTGGCGGCTTCCCAAGGCATAGAATTCCCGGTCTTCGATAACCCGCAGCAATTTTGCTTGCAGGGGAAGGGGCAGGTCACCGATTTCATCGAGAAAAATGGTGCCGCCGTCAGCGAGTTGAAAACGGCCCGGTTTGTCACGATCGGCGCCGGTAAAAGCGCCTTTGACGTACCCGAACATTTCCGATTCCAGGAGGTTGTCGGGCAGGGAAGCACAGTTGACTTTGATCAACTTCTGGCCGGCACGATCACTGGCGTTATGAATGATCTTGGCCAGTAGATCTTTGCCGGTGCCGGTGGGGCCCTCGATCAGAACGGTGGCATCGCTGGCGGCAATCACCGGGATGATTTCAAATATCTTCTGCATCTCGGGGTGTCGGCCCACCATGTCGAAATAGGTGTATTGGCCTCGGATGGCGCTTTTGTAGTGATATTGCAGCGACAGATCGGAAATGGTCGTGAGGCCGCCGACCACCGATCCCTCCTCGTTTTTGAGTGGCACGAAATTGGCTTGGACCGGGATCCGCTGGCCTTCGCGGGTGGCGAGGTCTGTTTCGACCCGGATGTGACCATTGCCGTCTTTCAACTGCTCGGGCGCCTTCTTGAAATCCTTGCCAAAGCGAGGTCCGAAAACCTTGTCGCACGACTTCCCCAAAAGTTCGGTGCGTGAATAGCCGGTAATTTTTTCCGCCATTGTGTTGAAAAAGGAGATATGGTCGCCGCGGTCCACGGTCAGCACCCCGATGTCGAGATTGTCGAGAATGATTTTGAGGCGCAGATCTTCAAAACGGATGCGTTTGATCAGGTCCCGGAAGGCCGAATGGTCCTGAAAGACCTCGATGCAGCCCATCAACCGTTTATCGGCATCGAAAATGGGGGATTCAATTTTCGTCAGGCTGCACTGCTTATTGTTAGGGCCGACTAAATCGATTTCAGACACGACGGTTTCGATTTCGGCTCCAGGTTCTTCGAGATATTTGCACTTGCCCCCGCACAGATAGTCCAGAAAGACTTCGTAGCAGTTATGGCCCAGCACTTCCGCTGCTTTTTTCCCGGTCAATGCCTCGGCCGCGTGATTTAACGACACGATTCTGCGTTCGGGCGAGAGGACAATGACCCCCAGAGACAGGAGATCAAAAATCTCACCGATCTGTTCGTACTGCAGGAACATAACGCTATCCTAATGTTGCGGCCGTTTCATCCAGTCTGTCACGCGACAGGACAATACCGCCATTGTCGTCCAGGTGGACCGCCGGAAAGGTCAAGGTGAAGCACGCCCCTTTCTCCGGCAGGGACTCGGCCCGGATGTCGCCCCGGCAATCCTTGACAATTCCGTAGCTGATGGACAGGCCCAGCCCGGTCCCTTTACCGACCTCTTTGGTGGTGAAAAACGGATCGAATATTTTCTCATGAATCGCATCGGGAATACCACTGCCGCTATCTTCCACTTCAGCGATGACTTCGTCGTCCTGACAGCGCGTGCGGATCACAATCTGTTTTTCGGATGATCCGGAAGCCGTTTGGAGCGGCGGCTGGGCAGTGGTTTCCCAGGCGGCTTCGATGGCATCGCGGGCATTCACCAGCAAATTGATGAAAACCTGCTCAAGACAACTGGGGTCGGCCTCGATAAACGGCAGGTCCGGCGCCAGCTCCCATTGGACGTCGATGCCGCGAACTTTCAACTGCTGACTGAAAATCTCAAAGGCCCGTTGGATGACATCGTTGATCTGGATTGGTGCGGTATCCAGGTCCGATTTACGTCCGAATTCGCGCATATGGTTGATGATTTTACTGGCCCGATCAATGTGGCTGTCGATTTCCCCGGTCATGGTCAGCATAATGTCGTCGGCGATGGGCTCTTGATTGCGAACTTTTTTCATCAGATAGCTGCTGGCCGTTTTGATAACCGACAGCGGCTGGTTCAATTCATGGGCCACACCAGTGGCCATTTCACCAAGGGTTGCCATTTTACTGGCCTGGATAAGCTGCTGCTCGGCTTCGAGACGTTTGGTGATATCGCTTGTGGTTACGAGAAAAACTTTTTGGCCCTCATCGTCGGAGGGCGAAATGCGGATATTGACGAACAACGGTGTCCCCGATTTCTTGATCTGCCGGACCCGGCTCAGAAACTGTGACGCTGGAATAGCGGCGGCATAGGCCTTCTTTTCCTCGTCCACGAAAAAATTGAGAAATGATGTGTCCAGTATATCAGATTTTTCATACTCGTAAACCGTTTTTACGCTGGCATTGCAATCCAGAATGGCAAGATTTGATGCCTTTAGCACAAATACCGGGTTGGGGATGTTGTCGAAAAACGCCTGGTATTTAATCTCCGATTTACGGAGTTTATCCTCCAGAACCTTCATATCCGTGAGGTCCAGGTTCATTTCCATGGCACCGCAAATATCGCCTTCATCATTTGTCAGAGGAGAGGTGACCACCAGCCAATGCACGGGACGTCCGTTTTTATCGCAGCCTGTTTCTTCTCCCAACTGCGGCCCCGCTCCTTCGAAGGTCTTTTCCACCAGACAGTCACGGCATTTGGTGTCACGGCCCTTGTAGGCCTTGAAGCAATAGTCGCCTTTGACCGGATTGAATTTGTCGGCATAGCTGCGGTTGAAATTGACGATCCGGTAATCCCGGTCCAGCACCGCAATTTCACAAGGAACGTTTTCAAAAAGATTCTGGTATTCGTTGCGTTGTCGACAAAGATCCATCTGGCTGCGGGCGATTTCGTCTCCCATCCGGTTGACGGCCACGGCCAACTGGTTGATTTCATCCTCACCGTCGACCGGCACCTGGGTACTGTAATCTCCCCGGGCAATGCGCTGGGTTTCACCGATCAACCGCCGAATGGGCCGATTGACGAATCGCAGCATGACGATCATGATGATGCCGGATGTGACCAGGAAAACAAACGCGGCCAGCATGATGATGCCGCGCTTAAACCGCAGCATCTCCGCCTGCACTTTTTCCAGCGAGAAGACGACATCCAGAGCCCCCAGCACTTTTTTGTCGATCGGATGAACGTGACAGGCCTCCGAGCAGCCGGGTTCATTGAGGATCGGTGTGATGACGCCGATCACGTTTTGACCGGCCGCGGTAGAGAAGAATCGCGTGCCCTGTTCGGGGTTGAGCGATTCCAGGGGCGGATCCCAGCGATGGCAGATATCGCAGGCCTCGGCCTTGATATTGGTGATTTGGTCGACTTCCTCTTGCTGGTTGGAGAATTTGATTTGTCCGGCTTTGTTGTAGATGCGAATGGTTTCGATTTCTTTCTGGCGGGCGATGTTCACAATGATCTGGTTGATATCGTCCCGGGCATTGCTCATCATGGCATAGTGGGTGCCTAACTTGATGGTGTTGCCGAAGCGTGCGGTTTCGTTCAGAATATGCTGGGTGAGTTTGTTGTTTTGGTACCGAATGTTGAAGTAGGCCCAGATGGCGATGCTCACCAGCAGCGTTAGACCCACCGCAAAGATCAGCCGGAACATCAGGCTGTTTCTTAGCTCTCGAAAGGGGTGGCGCATGACGTTATCCCGTCTCTTCCGGTAACATTTCGGCACGCTTGGAAAACAAAACCCGGTTGTCCATCAGAACATGTTGAAAAGGAGGGCCGTTTTCATCATTCCAGGACAACCGGGCATCGACTATGCCAACTGTGGGTCCATTTCCTAAGTTGGTCAATCCATTACCCCAAATGGCATAGCATACGTCCTCCCCCTTATTTCATCACCTTAAGGGCGCGCTCTCATGTGAGGCCAACTTCGGCCAAGTCGGGTCCCAGGTATTCCCGTTCGTTTTCTCCCAGAATCCCCAGCGACAGGCAGATCAGGGTCCAGAGGTGCACGGTATGGTATGGCGCCTCGAAATGCTCGGCCAGGTCGTGAATCTGGGCATGGCAGTTGTGGCAGGCCGCGATGCAATAATCGGCCCCCGTGGCCAGGATCTGGTCCAGTTTCAACCGTCCATAGTCGCGGCGTTCTTCGTTGTACCCCGATTGAAGGAAGCCGCCCCCGCCGCCGCAGCAGTAGTTGTTGGACTTGTTGGGATACATGTCGACGAAGTTTTCTTCGCCAACGAGGGTTTTCACCACGTACCGCAGGTCGTCGGCCACGGCATCGCCGTAGCTTTTACGGACGATCTGGCAGGGATCCTGCGCCGTGAACTTGATTTTTAAATCCTTGTTCCAGTCGCTGTTGACCTTGAGTTTGCCTTCCCGGATCCAGCGAGCGTAATACTGATAGATACTGGCGATTTCCATATCGGTGGCGATGTTGAATTTTTTCAGTCCGGCCCGGACTGCGTAAGTGACGTGCCCTCACTCGGTGTTGAGGTAGACCTTGCACCCCAGGGCGTGGGCCTGACCGATGCTGGTGGCCACCACGTGTTTCCAGCTTTCGTCGTCGGCCAAAAACATGCAGTAGTTCTCGCCACCCCACCCCTTGCTGCCGTAGGTCCAGTCGGCACCGACATGGTGCAGGATCTTCCAGAGGGGGATCATTTCATCCGGTTCGGTGACCGGCTCCCGGGAGTTCTGGTTGAGGAAGAAGTAAGCTCCCTGCTTATCCACAGGGGCCTGCAGATCCTCGAACCCGGGCTGGTTTTCGCGGACCTCCTCCGCAACGTCCTCCACGACGAACGTGAAATCCTCGGGCGAGGCCCCCATGGCGCTACCGCTTTCATTCCTCAGCGCCATGTCGCAGGAGCCCAGGATGCCCTTGGGCCGCTCTTCACGCGGCCAGGCCGCGCGCGCCTGGTAGACCAGGGCCGGGATGTCAATTTTCATGGGGCAGACATAGACGCAGCGCTGGCACATGCTGCACATCCAGACCCATGGCGTCGTGGTGATTTCCTCATCCAACCCCAGCGCGGCCATGCGCAGGAATTTGCGCGGGTCCATGCCGTGCAGCCCGGTGGCGGGACAACCCGAAGCACAAGCCCCGCAGGTCAGGCAGAGATCCAGATTGCCGCCCTCCGGCAGCATCTCTTTGACGCGGTCCAGAAAGGCACTGGGCCGTTCGGGTCCGATTTGGATGGCTGCTTCGCCCATAACAATCTCCTTTATCCTTGGTTCGACAATACCGTCAGCAGCTGCCGGACGTGTCTCAGGCATTCACGGCGGCTTTACGTTTGCTGCGAAAATGGTTGTTTACGGCCAGGTTCAATTCGAGTCCCAGGGCTTCGTCCGAAAGACCGAAAGCCATTCCGATCAGCTGGGGCAGATAGAGAATGGTCACCGAGGAAACGTCACCATAGCGCCGGGCGATTTTGTCCTGGTAGGCTTCCAGATTCATTTGGCACATGGGGCAGACCGTCACGATGGCGTCGGCCCCCCGGGCGGCCTGCAGGATGGCGTGAACCAGTTCCAGGGCGACGTCCATCTTGGTATTCATGTGGGACGCGCCGCAGCACTTGGCCCCCATCTGCCAGGGGTGGATGCGTGCCCCCGTAGCGCGAATCAACGGCTCCATGCTGCGGGGCTCCTCGGGATCATCAAAGACCGGATAGGGCCGCAGACATTGACAGCCATAGTACGGGGCGATGGTCAGGTGGGAGAGATCCACGGTAACCTTATCCCGGATGGCGTCCGCGCCGAGATCGGTGGCGAGGACATCCAGCAGATGCCGCACCTTGGCCGTGCCCTTGACGGTCAGATCGTTCTCCGCCAGCACGGTATTGACGCGGTCGCGGGTAAGCGGATCCTGTCGCATGGTTTCGGCCGTTTTTTTTAGGTTGAGGTAGCAGGCGCTGCAGGGGATCATGACATCCTGCCGCGCATCCATGCCCTCGGCGATCGCCAGATTGATAGCCGGCAACGCCAGCGAGAGGAGCTCGGAGCACGCTTCGGCGGCGCTGGCGCCGCAACAGGTCCATTCCTCCAGTTCGGTGAGCGGAACGCCCATGGCGTCCATGACGGCCCGGGTGGACAGATCGTACTCTCTGGCCGTGCCTGTCAGTGAGCAGCCGGGGTAGTATAGATAGCTCATGCGGATGCCTCCATGCTTTCAACTTTTTGGAAGATCTTTTCCAGCGAACGCTTTCCGGGTGCGGCAAACGGGTATTCAATGGCCATTTTGCCTTTGCGGAACAGTTTGAATCCCAGTCCGGTATAGCTAAGCGGCAGCATGGGTTTGCTGGGCGTCATGGTCAGGAAGTAGCGGGAGATGAATTCGGTTTCCCGAATCCGGCCGTGGCGCCGAATCGTATTCATGAAATGACCGTAAAAGGCCGTACTGGGTTTATAGCGCGACATGTGTCCCCGGAAGGCCATTTGCTTGAGGTCGTGCATGGCTTCGGTCAGCGGCAGGCCGCGCGGACATCGCAAGGTGCAGCTGTAGCAGGCCGAGCAGAGCGTAAATGTCTGACTGGTGAAAATGGCATCGGTTTCGCCCATGAGCACCATGCGCCAGAGCCGGCGGGGGGTGAGATCCATGGCAAACTCATTCGGACAGGATGCCGTGCAGGTCCCGCACTGAATACAGGCCTGGATCTTTTTCTGGATGGCATGCAGTGCCTCCCGGTCAGGGACGGCCCCATCCTGGCGGGTTGGGGGTGCAGCCGCAGTCTTCATGGCAACTCCTTATTTTGGTTCCATAAACCTACAGTTCAATTCAAGGCGGCGTCGATGACTTCCATCACCTGGTCGGCATCGAATCCTTCAACATACGCGGCATCGTTGGGACATACGGCCGCACATGCCCCGCATCCCTGGCACATGACCGGGTTGACCACGATCCGTTCGCCATCGGGATCCAGCATGCGGGCGTCGTAGGGACAGGCCTCGATACAGCGTTCGCAGAGGGCGCAGAGACTCTCGTGAACGCCGGCAATGATGCTGCCCGACGCTACCCGTTCGCTGGCAATGATGCGCAGCGCCCGTTCGGCAGCGGCTTCGGCTGTGGCAATGGATTCGCCGATGTTTCGCGGGGAGTGGCAGATGCCGCAAGCAAATACACCTTCCTTGAGGGCATCCACCGGCCGCCATTTGGACTCGGCCTCCTGGAAAAAAGCATCCTCATCCTGATCGACACCATACGCCTGGACAAGGTCCTGTGGCAGGGACGGTACGATACCGGTGGCCAACACTACCCGATCGGCGGATATCTCGACCGGACGATCGAGAAACGGTTCGTGAGCGGTCACCATGAGGCGCTGGTCGCCGGTGGCACCGACCGCCACCTCCGGCTTGCCGTCAAGGGTATAGGGGATGAAGGTCACGCCTGCTTTTCGGGCCTGGGTGAAATAGGTTTCCATAAAACCGGTGGCCATCATGTCGCGATAGAACACGACGATGCGCAGGTCCGGGTTGGCATTTTTTAACGCCAGCGCGTGTTTGAGGGTTGTCGGACAGCACACCCGGCTGCAGTAGTTGCGGGGTTCCTCCCGCGAATCGACGCATTGGATCATGACGACCGTTTTTAAGGCTTTGGGATCGATGGCGCCGTCGTGGAGTTGGGCTTCCAGCATTTTCTGCGTGATGATGCGATCGCTGTTGCCGAAGCCATAGGCCGTGGTGGCGGCTTCCGATCCGCCGGTGGCCAGAATGGCGGCGCCGTGGGTGAGCTGGCGGGCTTGTCCGTCGCCGTCTTCAATGGTGCTGTAAAAAGTGCCGGCCTGCCCGAAGGCCGCCACGATGCGGGTCGTCAGATGGACATCGATCTGGGGATGATGGTTGACCCGGTCGCGGGTTTCCGTCAGCAGGGGCTCGATCTCCTGGCCGTCGATGAGGTGATGGAGCCAGTGCAGATTGCCGCCCAACTGATCGCTTTGCTCGATGAGGTCCACTTCGAATCCATGGTCCGCGATGGACAGGGCGGCCGTCATCCCGGCTATCCCGCCGCCCACCACCAGGGCGCGCTGGAATACGGGAACCGTGGGGACAGGATTAGGGGACGCATGCCGCAACCGGGCGATGCCCATGGTGAGAATGCGTTCGATACCGGCGGCGGTCGGATTGTCGCTGGCTTCCGGCTGAAGCGAGGCAGAGCGGATGTCGACCACCTCCATCAAGCGGGGATCCAGCGCCACATCGCGGCCCAGCTGTTTCAATTTGCGGGTATAGACATAGGGCAGGCAGGCCCCGATCAGCACCCGGTTGGGCCGGTGTTTCTTGATCAGGTCCTCCAGCTGCTGCCAGCCTTCGGCGGTGCAGGTGTGATCCAGAAAATGCACCTGTTTGACGGCCGGATCGTTTTGCAGGCGGTGGACCAGGGCCGCTTGATCCAGTCCCTTGGTCACGGCATTGTTGCAGGTGCAGATCGCCACCAGGATACGGGGGAGCTGACGTGCGACATCATCGTAGATCGTTTTCGGGCAGTCTTTGAGACCGATGCTGCCGCCGGCCCCGTGGATGGTCTGCGAGGCGGCCAGGGCCGCGGCGCTGGCCTGGATGACGGATTCACTGATATCTTTCAGTCCGGCAAAGGCGCCCGAGGCGACAATGCCGGTGCGGGCGGTGCGGGTCAGGGAAAACGCTTCGGTCTGGACGAATCCCCAGGGATTGCGTTCGATGCCCAGCATGTCCGTCAGCGCTTGGGCGCCCTCGGCCGGACGCTGCCCCACACTCAGGACCACCAGGTCGGCATGGTCCGTGGCAACGGTCCCGTCCGTGGCGACCCAGCGGAGCTGAAGATCTTCCCCCGACGGGTCCGGGACGACGCTGTGAACACGCCCGCGTTTGAACGCGACGCCGGAGGCTTCGGACCGGTCGCGATAGCGCTGGAAGGATTTGCCAAAGGTGCGCATGTCCATATAGTAAATCGAGGTGTCCAGCTGGGCCCCGTCGCGGGCGGCCCGCTCGCGCGCCACCATGGCCTCCTTGATGGCGTACATGCAGCAGATCGTCGAGCAAAAATCCGCATCGCTTTGAGTGTCCCGGGAGCCGATACACTGGAGCCAGGCAATGCGGGTGATGGGGCGGCCGTCCGAGGGCCGAACGAGCTTACCTCCCGAGGGGCCGGTGCCGCTGAGCAGACGTTCGAACTCGATGCTTGTCACCACGTCCGGCAGAGATCCGTAGCCGTAGGTGTCCTTTCCTTCGGCCGGGTTGTAGTAGCTGGTCCCCCCGCTCATGACGATGGCGCCGACTTCCAGTTCGGGGCCGACCGGCGTACTCAGGTTCTGATAGATCTGGATGACCTTGGGAATCAGGGCGTCCGGGTCGAACGGTTTGATCAGGTAGTCCAGCGCCCCGATCTTCATGGCTTCCACCGCGGTTTCCACGGTGGCATAGGCGGTCATCATGACCACGGGCAGATCAGGAAAGAGCTCTTTGGCCTTCTGGAGTACTTCCACCCCGTCCATGCCGGGCATCTTGATGTCCAGCAGCATGAGCTGGCATCCATGGGTTTTGATGTGTTCCAGCGCCTCCGGGCCGCTTTCCGCCATGCTGACCTGGAAGCCCCCTTCGACCTCGAGCCACTCCTTGAGCGAATCCCTTACGATCAGTTCGTCGTCCACTACAAGGATGTTGAAGGTTATGCGTCCCTCGTCCAGCAACTGGATCGCGCCGGTGGGGCAGGCGTCCTGACAGGCGCCGCACTGGGTGCAAACACCGGTATCGATGCGGTACGTATTGGGGATGTTGTGCGGTACCGGCAGGTAGATGGCTTTGCGGGTGGACAGCCCGGCATTGAACGCGTCCGCTGTATCCACCGGGCAGACTTCGACGCATTTGCCGCACCCGATGCAGAGTTCCGGGTTCACCGGATTTTTTTCCTGCCGCAGCGTGACCTTGAACTGACCGGGCTCGCCTTCCACCGAAGCCAGTTCCGTGGACAGACGAATATCGATGTTTTCATGGAACAGGCCCTTACGCAGGCAGAACTGCGAGCTGGCATCCCGCTCCACCAGGGGAAGCATTTTGCACATGCCGCACCGGTTGGTTGGAAATTGATAATCCAGCTGGCTGAGGATGCCGCCGATATGCGGGGTGCGTTCGATCAGGGTGACCCCATAGCCGAACTCCGCAAGGTCCAGGGCGGAGCGGATACCACCGATGCCACCCCCAATGACAAGTGCCTTGCCGATTTTCGTCTGCATAGATGACCTCTCAACCGGGTGTTTCACTCCGGCCTGGGGGGTGCCGGTTTTCACCCCAGAACCGCGCGTTGCGCCGTCTGGCCCCTGCCGGTGTTCTTCAGAAACGTCCTTGTCATCCCTTCCGCCGATAGCCGGGAGAGGGGGGTGCTACAGGCCGACCACCTCCTGAAATTCATCTTCCTTGAACACCGACATTGGCGGGCTTTCGTCGACGCTTTTGCCGGCTTCATAGGCAAACGCTTCTTGCGTCCGTTGCCCCACCAACCGGAAGAGTTCCATCACGGGGATGTCGTTGGGGCAGGCATTGGAGCACTGGCCGCATCCTACACAGGCCGTGCTCATGTGGGTCAGGCGCGTCAAATGGTAGAAGACCGTGTCCGTAGGCATTTTGATAGCGCCCTTGCGCTGGGCCCACCGCAAGTATTGGGCCGGGTCATGGTTGAAGACATCGGTAACGAAGACACACTCCTTACAGTAGCAGACCGGGCAGGCCACGCGACAGTTGTAGCAGTTGACGCAATTGGCCATGTAGTTGCTCAGCTTTTCGACGCTGTCGGTGGCGGCCGCCGTTTCGGCGAACATCTGGTCACGACTGGCGGTGCGGGCTTCAAGCAGGCGGGCCAGGGCATCCTCGCGGGCCTTTGGCACTTCAGCCGCCGGCAGGTTGAGCTGGGCGAGCAACGCTTCGCCGGCCGGGCTTTGGGCCTGGGCCAGGATGCCGGTGCCGATGTCCACACCCCGGAGGCCCAGGGCGATGTCGGCGGCATCGGGAATTGAATGCTCGCAGCTTTTGCAGGCCGATGCCAGTTCCACCCCGTCCAAGGCCGTTTCCTTGCCGGCCAGCATGCCTTCGTAAAATCGTTGGGTGGCGGCGGCCGCATCGTTGCCGGCAAAACGGAAGTAATCCGTATTGCGGAGCGCGCCCAGGCAATCGATCCCGATCAACACCACATCTTCTGTACGCGCTTGTTTGAGCTTGACGAGTTCGATGAAGGCCCGAATTTCGCAAGGCCTCAGAAGCGCGGCGATTTTCCCGCCCGAAGGTTTGCGGGTCAGCTTGGCCAGAACTTTGGCCCCGTTCATGGGAAACGCGGGCGACAGTGGGTCGATGCCATCCAGTTGTTCGGGTGCCGTTACCAGCGTTGGCATCACCATGCTTTTCATGGGCTGTCTCTGGGGGACCAGAATCGCACGGATATCTTCCTGGGTCAGGATGGCGGTGCAGAATGTTTGCAGACTTCCCAGCAGATCCTGATCTTTTACGTTAATGGTTGCCGTGATCGCCATGGCTCCTCCGTCTTTGCATTATCGGGGTCGACCGGATCGGTTGAACGTCCGCCCCGTCGGGTTAAACCACCATTTTGAGCTTGGCCTGACTGGGTCCCAGCTCTTTGAGTTCCGTAACGAGTTCCCGCATGATTTCGGCAAATTGAATGCCGTCACTGGCGCCGATCCAGGTCAGTCGCAGCCGCTCGGGCTCGAAACCGAACTGGGGCAGGATTTCCTTGAGCAGTTTGATGCGCCGGCGGGCTTTGTAGTTGCCATTGATATAATGGCAATCGCCCGGGTGACAACCGCTCACCAGCACGCCGTCGGCGCCTTCTAACAGGGCTTTAATGACGTACTGCGGGTCGACCATGCCGGTGCACATCACCCGAATCAGCCGTACGTTTTTGGGATAGCTCAGCCGCGAGGTGCCGGCGAGGTCGGCCGCCGTATACGTGCACCAGTTGCAGACAAACGCGACGATGACGGGTTCAAAGTTTTCCATGCTCGCCTCCAGTTAAAATGATTTCCCCGGGTTCGCGGGTACGCGCGGCAGTGCTATTGACCGACCGCATCCAGTGCATCCATGAGCCCTTCGAATTCCGCAAAAATCTGTTCTTTGTTAAAATGGGCCACCTGGGCGGCACCGCTGGGACAGAAGCCGGAGCAACTGCCGCAGCCTTTGCAGACGGCTTCGTTCACCACCGAGACCCCGCGCCGTTCGTCGAATTCGATGGCGCCATAGGGGCACAGGCCGATACAGGTCTGGCAGCCGGCGCAGATGTCAGGATCAATCCACGAGATGGCCGAAGGCACGGCCACATGGCCGCGGGTGGCCAGTGAAAGGGCCTTGGCGGCGGCTCCCGAGGCCTGGGCCACCGTGTCCGGAATATCTTTGGGCGATTGGCAGACACCGGCCAGAAAGACGCCGTCGGTCGCCGTGTTGAGCGGCCCCAGTTTGGGGTGCTCTTCCAGGAAGAAGCCATCCGCTCCGATATTGACCCCGAAAATACGCCCCACGTCCACGGCACTGCTGCGGGCCTGGATGGCCGAGCAGAGGACGACCATGTCCACAGGCACCCGCAGGCGTTTGCCCAGCAGGGTATCTTCGGCGATGGCCACGAGTTTGCCTTCCTCTTCAGGCGACTGGGCCTGGTCACTGATCTCCGCCACTTTGCCGCGGATAAAGGTGGTGCCTTCCTCCTGGCAGCGGCGGTAGAACTCTTCGTACCCTTCGCCGAAGCAGCGCATGTCGATGTAAAAATCGTAGACCTTGGTATCGTGCCCCACCTTTTCCTTGATCAGATGCGTGTACTTCAGGGCATACATGCAGCAGACTCGGGAACAGTATTCATGGTAGTTGACATCCCTGCTGCCGATGCAGTGCAAGATGGCCACGCTTTTGGGCGGAAGTGAGAATTCTCCGGCGGCGTCGCGCATGAGGATTTTTCCGCCGGTGGGACCGGTGGCATTGCTGAGGCGTTCGAACTCCAGGCTGGTGAAGACATTCGGCAGGCGTCCGTAGCCGTATTGCTTCATGGGCGTCGGGTCCAGAAGGTCGTAGCCGGTGGCCAGGATGATGCTGCCCACCTTGACCTCGATTTCTTCGGGCTGCTGGCTGTGGTCGATGGCATTGGCTTCGCAGACCTTGACGCATTCCATGCACTCCGAACAGACGCCGCAATTCAGGCAGCGATCGGCTTCCCGCTGGGCCTGCTCCGCCGTCAGGCCGATGGATTCCTCTTCAAAACCGGCCACACGGACGGCCCAGTCGAGGTGCGATATATGCTCGCGCGGCTGTGCGCCGCAGTCCACGGGAATATCGCTCCAGGTGCACTCGCCCGCCGGGGTGGCCCCGGACGGTGCGCTAGTGTCCGCAGCGCTGCGATGTTCAGCCGTGGGCAACTCACCCTCAAGAAAGTGAATCATACTGGCGGTGGCCCGGTGGCTTGCGCCAATGGCTTCGACCACCGTGGCTGGTCCGCTGACCGCATCGCCGGCCGCAAAGACATGCGGCTGGGTGGTCTGCTGGGTTTGGGGATCGGCAATGATCAGGTTGCGCGGGGTGCAATCCAGACTGCAGACCGGATCCTGCCAGGAGAGGTCGACTTTTTGCCCAATGGCCGGAATCACGGCGTCGCAGGGGATGGTAAATTCGCTGCCGGCAACCGGCACGGGCCGCCGCCGGCCGCTGGCGTCGGGTTCGCCCAATTCGTTGACGATGCATCGTATGCCGGTGACCCGGCCGTTTTCCTGAATGACCTCCACCGGGGACGTCAGGAAATGAAAGGCGATGCCTTCCTCGCGGGCCCCTTTGATTTCTTCGGCTTCAGCAGGCATTTCGGCTTCGGTCCGGCGATAGAGCAGGGTGACGTTTTCCGATCCCAGGCGCTTGGCCACCCGCACGGCATCGATGGCCACGTTGCCGCCGCCGATGACCACGACATTGCGGCCTGGGCTGGGCTTGCGGGACAGATTGGCATCGCGCAGGAAGCAGACCGCGTCGACCACCTGGTCGCAATCGGTTTCACCGGGAATTCCCAATTTCATGCATTCCTGGGCACCGATGCCCATGAAAACGGCGTCAAAGCCCTCGGCCTTCAGGGATTCCAGGGTGATGTCGGTGCCGAAACATACGCCGGTGCGCGTGTCCACCCCCAGGCGCAGAATGTAACCGATTTCACCATCCAACACTTCCGGCGGCAATCGATAGTCGGGAATACCCACCCGCAGCATGCCGCCCAACTGGTCCTGGGCTTCGAACAGCGTGACCTGATAGCCGGCCTTGCGCAGATCGAAGGCGGCAGTCAGGCCGGCGGGCCCGGATCCGATGACGGCCACTTTCTGTTCCTTTTCTTCGATGGGTGGTAGCTCAAGGGTCTCGAAGTCCACCTGATCGGCCACAAAACGTTTCAGGTCGCGGATAGCGATGGCGGCGTCCACGTCCTGACGCCGGCACTGCGTCTCACAGGGATGGGGGCAGACCCGGCCGAGAACGCCCGGCAGGGGAATTTTTTCCATGATGAGCTGCAGCGCTTCCTTGTACTTGCCCATTTTGATGAGTTGGACGTAGCCCTGAACGTTGGCGTGGGCCGGACAAGCGCCCACACAGGGCGCGCGGTCCAGCTTGTCGATGCAATAGGTGATGGGCACGGCCTGGGGAAAGGCGCGGTAAATGGCATTGCGCGTCGTAAGGCCTTCGTCCCATTCACTGGGGACCGATACCGGACAGACCTTGGTGCATTCGCCGCAACCGGTGCAGACGCCTTCCTTGATGTAGCGGGGCTTGCGCTCGATTGTGACGGTATAGTTGCCGATATAGCCTGAAACCTCTTTGACTTCAGTGTAAGAGAGCAGATGAATATTGGGATCCTGGGCCACTTCCACCATTTTGGGCGTGCCGATACAGGCGGCGCAATCCAGGGTGGGAAAGGTCTTGTCGAACTGCAGCATGTGGCCGCCGATGGTCGTGCTTTTTTCGACCAGATAGGCCTGGTGCCCCGAGGCGCCGATATCCAGGGCCGCCTGCATGCCGGCAATGCCGCCGCCTACTATCATGATATCGGGATGAACCGACACTTCCCGGCTTTCGAGTTCATGATGGTAGCGAACCCGGTTGATGGCGCCGGCGGCCAGGGTTTTGGCTTTGAGGGTGGCTTCGTCTTCGTCCAGCGTCACCCAGGAAACCTGCTCACGCACCGAGGCCATCTGGAACATGTAGGGGTTGATACCCGCCCGTTTGCATGCGCCCTGGAAGGTCTTCTCATGCATGCGGGGCGAACAGGACGCCACCACCACCCGATTGAGTTTATAGGTGGCGATGTCCTTCTCGATCATTTCCTGGCCCGGGTCCGAGCACATGAACTTGTAATCCTGGGAAACAACCACATCCGGTAGTTGACGGATAAACGCCGCTACTTCTTCCACGCGGACCTTGTAAGCGATGTTGATGCCGCAATGGCAGATGTAAAAGCCGATTCTGGGTGCCATAGACGTCTCTCCTGCTTGCGTTCAGAGAAAGCGTGTCCTCGCTTTCGATGTAAGGGATGCGTTGCGCATCCTGTTCCCTTCTCTTGCAAAGGGCCCATCATGACGATTGTCTTGGTGGTCCCATCCCTGTGGGAGTAGGGGCGGCGTTATCCGTGTTCTCGGCAACGGGTTCCGCTGCCGTCGATGGTTCGGAACCGGTCAAGCGCCCGACGGTATTCACCAGTACAACGGCATCCGGGGGACTTTTTAGAAAGGCCTCCGGTTCTGGTGCCTGGGGGCCGCCGAAGGCACCGGCCATGGAGCGGTAACGAAAAAGAATATCGCGGCTTACCGAACAAAGCATGATGACCGGTACGTCGCGGAACTGCGCTTCGGACTTGAAATGGCGGTAGAGGCAAAATCCCTCCTCCCCGCACATCATGCAATTCAGGATGATGCAACTGGGTTTCTCCCGCTGGGCCATTTTGACGCCTTCCGGCTTGCTTCCAGCCAACAGCGCTTTGTACCCGTTGGCCTGCATGAGGGAGCGCAACAGCAGGGCTTGATTTTTGTCGTCGTCAACGATGAGGACTCTTTTTTTGGCGCGGCTGGCGGACAAGGCAAATCCTTTGAATTGGGCGCTTCGTATGAATCGATATTCTGTTCTTGAGTCTTACAGCCTGATGATTCGCATCTGTTTCCGGCGGCCGGACAAGTTGAAAAAGTGGCGGAATCAAGGGGCGATGTTGCAGAGCGCGTTGGTTGCGGTTGCCGGATATTCAGAAAGAGACAACAGCATAAAATATGCCACTATGGCTTTATGGAATAAAACCTATTGATATGTATACAAAATATACTATTTCAGGGAAGAAATGAGCCGGCGCCGCGATGCAGACGTTAAATGGGATGCAATTGGTTGATGCCATTGGCAATCATTGCAAAAAACAAACTGTTGCGTTGATGGGGATGTTGCGCAACGTAACGTTGCATTTGCAACATCGTTACTGAGAGGGGAAGCGAAAGACGCGGTCAGGCTGCCGTCACCGGATCTGACATGACCACGGCGGCCGCTGGGGACAATCGGTGGTTATCGATCCTGGCCCGTGGGTCAGGGCACGGGAAGCGATAGCGTAAAGGAGGTTTCTTTTCCGGGTTCACTTTCGACCTGGACGCTTCCCTGGTGGTCCTGGAGGATGCCGTAAAGCGTCGAAAGGCCAAGCCCGACGCCATAGCCTTCGTCTTTGGTCGTATAGAACGGCTCAAAAATATGCGGCAAATCTTTTTCAGAAATGCCCGTTCCGGTGTCGCTGACCGTTAAGTGGACGGCATGCCTGGATTCAACGTACGAAGCGGTAAGGGTCAGGGTGCCGCCTTGCGGCATGGCGTCGGCACTGTTGAAGACGAGGTTGATGATGCATTGCTGCAGTTGGTTGAAGTCCCCGTTTATATCGGGAAGCCGGTCTCCGATGCGCTGCTCGAGGCGAATATTGTTGAGCTCCAGCTTGTGCTGACAAAGCAGGATGCAGCGCTGCATCAGATCGGCAACGGCAACAGGCCCGAACGCCGTTTCCGACTTGCGTGAAAAGGTCAGGAGATTGGAGACGATCTGGGAGCACCGGCTGGTTTCTTTTTCCACCAGGTCCAGATAGCGGGTAAATTTTTCCATTTGATCCGTAGAAACAGTGCCTCTTCCAAGAATTCGCAGCATCAACCGGCAATAGTTCAAGATCCCGGCCAGGGGATTGTTGATCTCATGCACGACGCTGGCAGCCAGGCGCCCCAGCGACATCATTTTGTCCTGGTGCAGGATACGGGCCTGGTCTTCCACCTCCCTTTCGAGGCGGCGGATCTCCCGCAAGTCCCTGACGAAGCACACGGTGCCGGGTTCCTGGTCGGGAATATTGACCTGGGCCACCGACATCTGCACCGGGATGCGCTGACCCTTCAGGCCGCAGAGCGTCGTTTCAAAAAGAGACTGGCGACGGCGGCCGCTGCGATCTTTGTCCTGCAGCAACAGTTTCAAACGGGCCTCTTCTTCCGGCAGTAGAAACTGGCCCAGGTGCATATTGTGGAGCACTTCCGATTTGTTGCAGCCCAGCATGTCCTGGGCGCTTTGGTTGAACGTCACCACGACATCATCAGGGTCGCAGCCGATGATCCCGTCCAGCGAACTTTCGATGAGGCTGTTCTGGAAGGTAAAGGCCGCCATGAGCTCCCGGGTGGTATCGTTCCAGCCCTTTTCCAGAAAGGTGGTATAGTCTTTAAGCTGTTTGCGGTCTTCGAAGCGTGCCCGGGCCCTTTCCAGGGCGACGGCCAGCGCTTCGCTGTGCAGCGGTTTGGTGATAAAATCCGAGGCGTCCAGTTGCAGAGCCCTGATGGCCAGATCCATTTCACCAAAGGCCGTGGCCACAATAACTTCGATATCCGGGAAGTTTTTCTTCACGGTTTCCAGGACGGCGATACCGTCCATGCCCGGCATGCGGACATCCGTAATGACGATCTGGGGGCTGACCTCTTCGCAGAGCGCAAGACCGTTCTTACCATTGTCGGCCGTGAAAACGGTATAGCCGGCATCTTCGAGCGTGATGCGCGTTACGCGCCGAATCCCTTCCTCGTCATCAATCAGAACAATGCGCCATCCGTTCTTGTCCGTCATAACATGATTTCTCCCTGGTGGTGGAGGCGGAATATCGTCGGTGAGACGCGAACGATGTCCTGAGATTTAGCAGCCATTTAAAAAAAAATGAAGCGAAAATTCGGAACAGCATCCCCGCGGGATTCCGAACTCCGTGACGATAGGACAACCAGGGCGAGGCGATCGCGAGGTTTGACGGCGATTGGCAATTGCACTACAAGAGGGAGGGACCCCATGCGACGGCGATACCGGCCATGTTGTCGCGAAAGACCCCCAGGAACTCAATTCCAACTGCAATGGAGCGCGCGCCATGACGCACTATAAAATCCATCCTATCGTGCTGGGTACCAAGGTGTTTGACAAAGGCATGATGACCTATCAGCATCATTACGGACGGGAATTCGTCATTCCCATCTATGCCTGGTATCTTGAGGGCGGGGACCAAACGATTCTGGTGGACACCGGTGAGATGAGCCCGATCCAGTCACCGGAGCGTGAATCCGCTATCGGCGGCAAAATATACACGTTCGAGGAGGGGCTGGCCCGTTGGGGACTGACGCCGGATGCGATCGATGTGGTCATCCACACTCACCTGCACAACGACCACTGCGAAAACGACTACAAGTGCCGCAATGCCGTCATTTACGCCCATGCCCAGGAACTGGCGCATATTCATGACCCGCATCCGCTGGATTTTCGCTATCTGGAGGATTACATCGAAGATGTCGAGGAAAACGGCCAGTTGCGGATCGTTAGCGAAGATCGGGAAGTGCTCCCCGGCATTCGGTTGATGCATACGCCGGTGCATACCGAAGGCGGACTTTCCGTGGTCGTTGATACGGCCGGGGGGCGCGCCGTCATCACAGGGTTTTGCGTGATCGAGGAGAATTTTTTTCCCCCCAAAGAAATCCGGGCCATGGAGATGGACGTGATCCCTCCGGGGACGCCGGTCAATGTCTACCGCGCCTACGATATCATGCAGGACGTCAAGGCCATGGCCGACATCCTGATCCCCCTGCATGAACCCAAGTTTGCTTCCGTGGAAACGATTCCGGCCTGACGCCCTCATTTGGAAAGGTATTGGCGATGCTCAAACTATTAGACCCCATCCCCTACCTGCCACTGATCCTGCTGGCCGTGTTCATGCTGCTGGCACCGTTCCGGCCCATGCCGCATGTGCTGGAAAAGCTGATCATGCTGAAAAACGGTACCTTGACGCGGCCCTTGGATATCTTCGATCTGTTTTTCCACCTGGCCCCCAGCGCGATCCTTTTGTTGAAATGGATCAGAGGGATGCAGTCCTGACAGATTTAGCAGGGCGGTTTCAATTCGGAGCGGACCAGGACATGGCTTTCATGCAGCGGGAATTTGCCGCTGATGGGCTGGTAGAACTCCCGGATGGCAATCATGTCACGGTCGATATCGCCGGTGGGATAAAAGAGGGGACCGAAGCCGCCGACTTTGCGGTCGTAGTCCAGAAAGCCGAGGGCAATCGGTACATCGGCACCGCATGCGATATGGTAAAAACCGGTCTTCCAGTACTGGACCCGTTTGCGGGTTCCGGAGGGCGGGACGACCAATGCCATTTGCGGGCGCTGTTGGAACATATCGATGGACTGGGCCACCACGTTGCGGGAGCGGGTGCGGTCGATGGGCAGGGCGCCCAACCACCGAAACAACGGTCCCAGGGGCCAACGGAACCAGGCGTCTTTCATCATGATCTGGGGCTTTAGTTTATAGATGAAGGCGAAACACAGGGTGTAGATAAAATCCCAGTTCGACGTATGCGGGGCCGCGATAACGACGTAGCGGTCCAGCTCCGGTTTATCCCCTTCGGTTTTCCATCCCGTGCATTTTAAAACGAACAGTGCCAGCCAGCGCATCAGTGTCCGAATGATCGTGGTTTCATGAATGGTCATCGTATTTCCCTATTGTGGTGTCCGTGGACAATATCCAGCCAGCTTGGCAACGGTGAACCGGACACTGTATAACGTGTGGCTTTTCTATGTGAAAGCATCGGCGGGGGGAACGGTTAACTGGCGTTTTACAAATGTTTTACATGGGGGAGGGGTGTTTATCGATTGCCAATCGGGCCGGCCAGGGGGCGGCAGGGCTGGTGTCGACCCGCCGGCTGACAGTTCCCTGGGCGCGGCGGCCGGTTCATTTATCGGTGGCGAATCGCCCGGCAGTGGTTCAGTCGGCTTCGCGGTAAAGGGCCAGAATACCGGAGCGGGCCAGTTTTTTAATCCCCATGGGTTCCAGCAGATGAACGAGGGCATTAATTTTATCGTGACTGCCGGTGGCCTCGACAATATAGTGACTCGTTCCGGTGTCGACGATGCGGCCGCGAAACGTTTCCACGATGCTGCGGATTTCGGGCCGGTCCGCCGGTGCGGCCTTGACGCAGATGAGCGCCATTTCCCGCCGCACGGACTTTTCACCGGTCATGTCGCGCACTTTGATGACGTTGACCAACCGTCGCAGCTGTTTCATGATCTGTTCCAGCTGATCCGGGTTGGCGCGCGTGGTGATGGTGATGCGGGACATCCGGGGATTGGCCGTGGGGGCGCCGCAAATGGTTTCGATATTGTAGTTGCGGCTGGCAAACAGCCCCGAGACCCGAGCCGTTACACCGGGTTCATTTTCCACCAGCATGGTCAGGGTGTGATAATCGGTTTCCATAACCCGGTCTCATACCAGATGCGCCGCTCCGGAGCAATTGCCATCAATCACCATCGTAACCCTTTATCCAAATCGACGTCATGACCCTATCACAACTGAATACGCTTCCGGTATCCGCCGTTTTTGACGATCTACACCGGGCGCTGGGCGACTGCCGGAATGCGGTTTTGCAGGCCCCGCCCGGCGCCGGCAAGACCACCGGTGTGCCGCTGGCCCTCCTGGAGGCACCCTGGCTGGATGGAAAACGGATCGTCATGCTCGAACCCCGCCGGCTGGCAACGCGGGCGGCAGCCTTTCGGCTATCCGACCTGTTGGATGAACCGGTAGGGCGAACTGTCGGCTACCGCGTCCGGATGGACAGCCGGGTGGGGCCGCAGGGCCGGATCGAAGTGGTGACCGAGGGCGTGCTGACCCGTATGCTGCAATCCGATCCGGCCCTGTCCGGTGTGGGATTGGTGATTTTTGACGAGTATCACGAACGCAGCCTCGAAGCGGACCTTGCGCTGGCGCTCTGTCGCGATATCCAGGGGGTCCTCAATGACGACCTGCGACTGCTCGTCATGTCGGCCACACTGGAGGTTGAGCGGGTGGCGGACGTGTTGGGCCGGGCGCCGGTTCTGAACTGCCCCGGACAAGCTTACCCGGTAGAGACCGTCTATCGCGGACGTCCCAGCGGGCAGACGGTGGAAGGGGCCGTCGTGGCAACGGTTCGGAAGGCCGTCGCGGAAGGGCGCGGCAGCATGCTCGTTTTTCTTCCCGGGGCCGCTGAAATCCGTCGAGTTGCCAAACAGCTGGAAGCATCATCACTCGGACCCGCCTGGCGTATTGCCCCCCTCTATGGCAACCTCTCATTGGAAGCACAGGCGTCGGCCATCCTGCCGGCTGCAGATGGCCAGCACAAAATTGTCCTGGCCACGTCCATTGCCGAGACCAGCCTGACCATCGAGGGGATTCGTGTGGTGGTGGACAGCGGACTGAGCCGGGTTCCGCGGTTCGATGTGGGCAGCGGCCTCACCCGTCTGGTGACACTGCCGGTGACAAAGGCATCCGCTGATCAGCGCCGCGGCCGGGCCGGGCGCATGACAGCGGGGACCTGTTTTCGTCTTTGGTCCCGGGAACAACACGCGGGGCTGATAGCGCAGGCGCGGCCGGCTATTCTGGAGGCTGATCTGGCACCGCTGGCACTGGAGCTGGCCCTATGGGGCGTCACCGATGCGACCACCCTGGGCTGGCTCGATCCGCCGCCCACGGCGGCCTTGCAGCAAGCGCGTGACCTGCTGATGAGTCTGGCAGCGTTGGATAGCGAGGGGCGTATTACGGACCACGGTCGCGCAATGGCCACCCTGCCGCTGCATCCCCGGCTGGCCCATATGGTGCTAAAAGCGATGGCGGGCGGCACAGGTGAGCTGGCCTGCGACCTGGCGGCCCTGCTGAGCGAACGGGACATCGTGCGCTTCGGGCCGGGTGAGCGTGATGCCGATCTGCGCCTGCGCTTGGCTATCCTGGCTCAGTTCAGACGGGAAAGCCATTTTCATGACAAATCCGTCATTGTGGATAAATCCGCCTGCCGACGGGTGATCCAGGTGTCGGACAACCTTCGTCGTCGGCTGGCGATCTCTTGTCGGTGCGACGACGACAAGATGGCCGGCGTTCTTTTGGCATGGGCCTATCCCGACCGTATTGCCCGGCGCCGGGATGGCCATTCCGGCCGATTTCTCCTCGCGGGTGGCCGGGGCGCCTATCTGGATGCGGCCGAACCACTTGCCGCGTCAGACTACCTGGTGGCAGCCACGCTGGACGGTGAGCGCCGGGAAGCCCGGATTTTTCTCGGGGCGGCCATAACTGCCGCCAACGTATACGGACATTTCGAGGCCCAAATGCAGTGGGTGGAACGGGTGGACTGGGACACTGACCGACAGGCGGTCCGGGCCGAGCGACACCTGAGACTGGGGGCTTTACGCATCAAAATCGAACCGCTGGCCGTCATCCCTGCCGAAGCCCGACAAGCGGCCTTGCTGAAAGGCATCCGTCTGACCGGTCTGGCGTGCCTGCCCTGGACCAAAAACCAGCGGACCTGGCAGGCACGGGTGTTGTTCCTGCGCAGGCATCTGGACGAGCACGAAGAATGGCCGGATGTTTCCGATGCCGCGTTGACCGAGACCCTCGAAAGCTGGCTGGGACCTTATCTTAGCGGTATATCCCGCCTCAATGATCTGAAACGGATCGACCTGTCGGCAGCCCTGAGGGCGCATTTGTCCTGGAGGCAGCAGCAGCGCCTGGACCTCCTGGCGCCGATTCATCTGACCGTTCCCAGCGGGTCACGCCGTCCCATCGATTACAGCGGAGATATTCCGGTGCTGGCGGTGCGCATCCAGGAGATGTTCGGTGCCCGCGAGACGCCGACGCTTGCGGAGGGCCGCCAGCCCCTGTTGCTCCATCTGCTTTCCCCGGCCGGCCGGCCGGCCCAGATCACCCAAGATCTGGGTGGTTTCTGGGAAAACAGCTATCCGGCCGTCAAAAAGGACCTGAAAGGACGCTACCCCAAGCATCATTGGCCGGATGATCCGCTGAGCGCCCACCCCACAGCGCGTGTACGCCCGCGTTGATGTCCGCAAAGCTCGTGCCGCCGGAACGACCAAGGCAGGAGCGACCATTCGTGAAAAAAGTCGCAACCTGTTTTCAGGCAATGATCCTGAAAAGACTTTTTTGCGTTTATTTTGGGGGAGATATGGTTTACAAGGCAGACGCATTCTGGTAGCCATGGTGGGCTGTTTTGAGAGTCTGGCCGGCGATGGTCGCCTGTTCGGTCGGAGGGGTTAAAAATTCTTCTGGTGTGCGTATGTCGATGGATAGTTGGATAACGGTTTTGCTGGTTCTGCTGCCCACCGGGGTGGCGTTTTGGCTGGCCCGGGAAACATCCCGTTTACGCGAGCGACTGCGGCGGTTGAGCCGCACCGCCCAGTCCAAACAGAAACAGTATCAAAAGATCGAGACCCACCACGAGGACGAGGCGGACCTCCGGCAGCGTACCGAGGAAAAACTGCGCAGTTATCTGCAGTTGATGGACACCCTTATCAACACGATTCCAAACCCAATTTTTTTCAAGGATATCGACGGTGTTTTCCGGGGCTGCAACCAGGCCTTTGCCCGGGAGATCGTCGGATTGACGCGGGATCGCATCATTGGCTGCAAGGCCGGGGATCTGGGCCCGCAGATCCCGGAAGAACTGGTGGCCTGCCTAAAGCGCAACGGTGTCCACAGTGCGACATTCGAGGCCGAAATCCCCTGTGCGGACGGCCGCCGCCGGGACTTTCTGTTCACCACCGCCACGGTGGTCGGTGAGGGGTCTGAAAAGGCTGGCAGCGTCGGTGCTATGATGGATCTGACGGAAAAGAACCGTGCGGCCCGCGAGCGGGCCCAGAAAGAAAAATTTCAGGGTGTGCTGGAGACCGCCGGGGCGGTCTGCCATGAACTCAACCAACCCCTCCAGGTGATTTCGGGCTATGCCGAGCTCATGATGGTCGATCTGTCCGAAGGCGACAAACATTATGGCCTGGCCGAGCAGATTCTCGAGCAGGTCGAGCGTATCGCCGACATCACCGGAAAGCTTCAGAAAATCACTCGCTACAAAACCGTGGACTACGGCCGACACGCCAAGATCTTCGATATCCATCAATCCTCGGATGACTGACCGATCGATGGTCGGAAGTGATACGGGGGCTGTGATCCGATGTACCAGCGCGCGAGCGTATCCGGTTCCCGCCGTCTCTCAAAAGCTGACCAATCCGCAAACCTTGATCACCTTTGGTGAAGGCCATTTTCTTCCGGTGATGGCAAGCGCCCCATCACCCTCGCTTCCATCATTTTGAGCATCGGGTGAAACGGCGAACGGCGATGTTTCATTTTTCGCGCCCAGTGACTGAAAAGATCGCGCAGCGGATCCACGAAACGCTCCGGCTCGATATCGGTTTCCTCCACGATGACGGTGGCTTCGTCGGCGACGGCCTGCCATGCAGGGACAGCCGGCTCCTCGGGTTGCACCAGACTTTCAGTTGCCTGCCCGTCTGTCCCGTAGGACAAGGTGGCTATCGAACTGGATTGGGCGGCCAGGATTGTCCGGGACTGCCGGACATCCACTTCGATTCCGGCCAGTGTGTCCAGTCGCGATAGACCGGCGGATCCATGACCCTGCCGTCCGGCTGCTTCGGGCCCAAACGAGTTGGCGATCAAGCGGTCGATGCGGCGCAGGGCCTTGCGGATATCGCGCATTTCTTCCCGGCTGAGATCCCCCTCGACTGTCACGGAGATTTCCTGGCTGGCTTCGAAACCGAACCATTCCCGGGTTTCAGCGGCCACGCGTTCATGGGCGAAGGGGTCGCCGTCGGCATTAACGGCATATTGCTGATCAATGGCTATCCGGGCATCCCGCCCATAGACCGCCACGGTTTCCCGATCCATCGAAAGGGTGACGGTGTCCCCCTCCCGGGTATGCAGGGTGATGTCCTTGCTGACTTCCGAAACGGCTGCCAGACGAAGGCTTTGAGAGGCCTGAATTTCCTGGCCGGACCGGTCGGGCGTGTTAAAAGGATACCATTCAAACGCGTTGGGTGTTGCAATGGCAGTCGTCATTCTGACCTCCCTTTTCATAGGAATTCTTCCTGGGAGATATTATCGGCGGCTTGAGAAGAAACATGAATGACGGTCCCCAAAACACCCTGACGCCGGTTTGGGCCTATCTCCGCTTTGGACACTATCTATCGGTACGGTGTGAAATCGTTGCGGGGCTTCGTGGCAAGGCTTGTGTCACAATTCCCGGGCGCCTGTCTATTTCTGGGACAGAGACCGAATGACCTTTATATCATCGCGCGGGATGCCCAGGGATTCCAGAAACGCTTGATGGTCGTCTGGAAAAAGCCGTTCAAATTCCATATGCCACTGAAGCATATCCTGATCGGTCATTCCCGACGCCCTCAGCAGGGTCGTCCATTTTTCGCGATTCAATCCGGCCGGCATATCGGAGAAAGACGGATGGCCGATCAGCTTGCGGATGACCCGCTGCTGGTTTTGCAGAGCCTGAATCTGACGGTGAATTTCTTGCAGACGCTGTTTCAGGACATTCCCCATCATGTTATCCGGAGCATCAAGAATCTCCCGGATGGCCTTGAGAGACAACCCCATTTGCCGGTAATGGCAGATTTTTTCAAGCCGCTGACGGTCGACGCCGGTGTAAAGGCGATAGTTGGCGGGGCTGCGGCCCGAAGGCCGCAGGATTCCGATACGGTCGTAGTACAGCAGGGTGCTGCGGGACAGGTTGAATTGTTTGGCCAGCCGGCTGATGGTGATCATGATTGTCTAATTCGATGATTCATTTTTGCTGCGCTTCCTGTACGGATTCGTGGCCGGGTATGGCCAACATGGTACCGGTTTGAAGGTAATGGTTGAGCATGGTCTCGAGATGGCTGATTTCCTGGCGATAGGACGCGTCATCATAGCGATCTATATAGGAATTGCCTTCCGGACTCAAGGCGGTCATGGTTTGGGTCCAGGTGGCGATGGTGCGGTCGGGACCGTCTCCCGCCAGGCGGACATCCAGCCGAGTGATGCGGACACCGGCCGCAAAACGGATGAATTCGATGGCCCGGCAGGGCTCGTAGCGGGTAACGACCCACCATTCCGGCCCACGGTCCTCACGGAAATCCGTGTAGAAAATGCCGTTGTCTTCAGCGTATCCTGTTTCCGAAAAAATCATGCGGCATTGCCAGATCGGTATCCAGTCATATTCGCGTTTCGGACACAGGAGCGGAAATACCCGACGGGGTGATGCTGCCAGCGACATGATGCCGGTTTGAACATTGCGTTTCGCCTGAAAGTCTTTCATTTGTTCCTCCGTTCTATGAAGTTGATGTCCATGGCGATGACCTTACACTGTGAACCAATAGACGGGTCAATACCGATTGGCGCGGCATGGTATGACTGGAGACACTATCCGAATTGTGATAAGACATCTGCTTATGTTTATTGGGTTTGCAGGCTCTTCACGAGGGCCGTTATGGTTGGCGATAAGAGGCAGACGGTTCCGTGTTGAAGCGACGGACAACGGTATCAGGAGAAACGGCTCATGACCGATGGTGGCAGTGAGGAATTCGATCCCCGTGATTTCATGACGAGCTTCCGGGTGATTGCCGCAGGGGTGTTGCTTTCGCCGCGGGCTTTTTTCCAGGAAATGCGCCGCACGGGGGGGATGATGGCGCCATTTTTATTTATGCTGGCCTGTCTTGTGATCCACACCCTCATTGTGGGGCTGCTGCATAAGGATATGGCGCTCATCGGTCGCAATCTGGCGTTGGGTCTGACCTTTCCGTTCATTACCGCCGGACTTAGTTTTGTCTTGCTGACGCGTCTTTTTCAGGCCCGGGGGACTTTCGAAGCCGCTTTTCGGGTCAATGCCTATGCCGCCGCCATCAACTTGCTGTCGTGGTTTCCCATGGTGGGTGTGCTGCTGGAATTTTATCGACTTTACGTCATTACCATAGGACTCAGCACCACCTTTGAGACCAAACCGTGGAAAGCGCTTGTCGCATTGGTTTTGATCGTGGGGCTCTATATTGTGCTGGCCAGCCGCCTGGGAACCGCATTGGGCGGGGGGGCTTGATGGAGAAGATCATACCAGACGCCCATCCGGCGCAACCGGATGACTGCGATAAGGATAATGGGGTCGTTGACGTTTCAACAAAGGGGGCATCCGTCAAGATTTGCCCTATTTCCGGGTGGACGGTTCAGAGACGGCCGGAATGGACCGATGTCGCATTTGAACAGGGGTTCACGATAACGGCGGAAATCATCGGCAACGGTATCCTGCTCACGCACAATCATGGGCGCGCCACCATCGAAGGCGTCCGCAGGGCGTTTGATTTTACGGATGCCATTATCGATCAGTATCTCGCCCAGCGTCCTTATATCCATATCCTGGATTATTCCCATCTCGGCGGAACCACCCTTGAAGGACGCCGCTATTTTATTCAGCACATGCTGCAACGCCAACAGTTGGCCGGGGTCATCTTCTACGGCCTATCGCCGCTGCTTCGTATGAGCACCAAGTTGGGTAAGCGGCTCAATATTATTCAATTTGATGTTCACATCGCCCAAGACTACATGGACGCTGTCTCTGTGGCGCGGGGGCTGCTGGAATCGGTTCCGGGGCATGCCATCGACGACAAGACGCCATCGGCTCACTTTGCCGACGCCTATTTGTCGAAGGATGGGACACCGCACACCGTCCTCCGTCGGGACGACTGGATTTTCGAACAGGAGGGGTTCTCGATCCGTTATGAAGTCATCGACGGTCATATTTTGCATTCCATCGCGGAAGGCGCCTTCGAGATCGCCCACCTGGCCGGTTTGATCGCTCTGCGGGAGAAAGTCTACGGTTCCTTATCGGAACCCCAGGGACCGCACTACATTATTGCCGATCTCAAAGGGCTGCAGCGGGTAGGTCGCCGAGCGCGCAAATACTATCAGGACGCGATTTTAACCTGGCATCGGAAAGTCCCTCTGTGCGGCTACATCGTATACGGTCTTAATTCATTCACCGCAGCTCTAACCAATTTTTCGCGGTTTATTTTGCCTTTTCCGGTCAAGGCCACAGAGGATCTGGACAGCGCTCTGGGAATGGTCCGGCAGGAAACCGAGGCGGCCGGGGGAAACGGTCATCGGGAGGATGCGTCATCTCTGGTATCGGAGAGCCGCTCATCGGCGGCGGCCGACCCGGTCGAACACTTGCTGGAGTATATCGGCAGTATCGACTGGGAGCAGGACGGATTGTCCCTTACAAAAGATGTCGGGGAAAACAGTTCC
Organism: Desulfobacteraceae bacterium; assembly: GCA_014237395.1. Classification (GTDB taxonomy): domain Bacteria; phylum Desulfobacterota; class Desulfobacteria; order Desulfobacterales; family UBA5852; genus JABZFP01. Next base: position 128,719 of record JABZFP010000043.1, read on the forward strand.
CTGCGTCCGGTTTATGACGCCATCAGTGTCATCAAATCGGAACTGGACGATCTGCTGCACGAAAAAATAAAGGCCGAAACGGCACTCAAAACAGCCCGGGATGACCTGGACGCCCGTGTCCGGGAAAGGACGGCGGAACTGATCGCGACCAACCAGCGCCTGCAAGCCGAAATCGCCGAACGGCGAGAGATGGAAGCGGCCCTGCGCGCAAGTGAGAAAAATTACCGGGACCTTGTGCACAGTGTCAACAGCATCATTCTGCGATGGGACGCCGAGGGCAAAATCGTGTTCATGAACCCCTATGGGTTGACGTTTTTTGGTTATGAAGCAGAAGAATTGATTGGTGGGAATGTGGTGGGAACCATCGTTCCCGAGAGCGAGAGCATTTCACAGCGGGACCTCAAGGAGTTGATGCTGGCGATCCGGCAGGACCCCGATCGTTTCCGCAACAACGAAAATGAAAACATCACCCGGGACGGGCGCCGGGTCTGGGTCTACTGGACCAACCGGGCGATTACGGATGCCGACGGGCGCATTATTGAAATTTTGAGCGTTGGAAACGACATCACCGGGCGGCGCCACATGGAAGCGGAGTTGCGACGGCTGGCCACCACGGATTCTCTGACCGGCGCTTTCAACCGGCGCCGGTTTTTTCAGAAGGCGCGTCAGGAGTTTTTGCGGCACCAGCGCTATGGCCACCCATTCGCCATCCTGCTGATGGATATGGACCATTTCAAGAAAATCAACGATACTCATGGACATCCCGTGGGTGACACTGTGCTGAAAACCTTTGTGGACACCTGTAAGCGTATCTTCCGGGTTACGGATATTTTCGGCCGTACGGGCGGCGAAGAGTTTTCGGCGGTGCTGCCGGAAACCGAGGCGGCCAATGCCGCCCGGGTTGCCGAACGTTTGAGGGACCGGGTGATGAACAGCCGAATCGAGGGCGGAACGGACACCCGTCCGATCCAGTGTACCGTGAGCATCGGATTGACCAGCCTGCGGGAGGATGACGTGGCCCTCGAGTCCATGATTCGAAGGGCCGATAAAGCCCTTTATGACGCCAAACGGACGGGGCGCAACCGTGTCGTGCAGGCATAAACAACGTTCATGGCACTCTCTATGAAGTGATGCTGCAGGGGATTTCATCAAATGGCAACACATCAATTGACCGCCGTCGAGATCCGGATAATCGGGAGCCTGATGGAAAAGGCCTTGTCCACCCCGGACTACTATCCGCTATCGCTTAACGCCCTTACCAACGCCTGCAACCAGAAGTCGAGCCGTGATCCGGTGGTGGTGTATGACGAACGTGACGTGCAATCGGTCCTGGAGGTGTTGGAAGAAAAAAAACTGGCTAACCGCAGCGGGGTAGGGCGAGTACCCAAATACGAGGAATTATTGTCACCGGCGTATGACCTCGTTCCCCGGGAAACCGCTGTGCTGTGCGTGTTGATGCTCAGAGGGCCCCAGACCGTCGGGGAACTCCGCAGCCGGACCGGACGGTTGGCCACGTTCGAAAATCTGGAGGCTGTCACCGAAATCCTTGAAAAACTGGATGAATGGGGGCTTGCCCAGCGGCTGGATCGACTTCCCGGCCGCAAGGAATCACGCTACGATCATCTTTTGGGGGGCGCGCCGGAAACGGTGCGGCCGCCCGAACAAACAGCGCCACCCCCGGTCCATGAGGCTGACAGCGCCGCGCGGCTCGACCAACTCGAGTCGGATATTGCTCAACTGCGAAGTGATATCGATAGCCTCCGGGAAACATTGAAGGCATTCAAAGCCCAGTTCGACTGATCCCCAGGCCGTGGACGTCGTTACAAGAAGCGCCTGCTCCGCCGCTGCATGGCGCACCGCGCCGCGCCCGTCCTTGGCCATTCCGCTTGCCCATCGCCATCCATGCACGATCGCCGAACGGTATTAGTCCCCAACCGCATGGGATCGATTGTCAGAGCCAGTTCACAACCCCGCCTGTTTTCGGCTCAAGTATCTTTTCGAGCGGTCGATAATAATATTTAACCCGTGTCCTGCTGGAGCGGCTTGCAAGGGATCGATTCTGAACGGTTTTTTGGCAGTGCATGCGCCATCCCCTTTTCGCTCTTATGGGCTTGATCGATTGAATTGACGATGACAATCAACAGGTGAACACCATGCAAAAAATATACGTAACCAACGATAACAAGGCCACGCTTGCCTGTCCGGCCTGCGAGCGGAGTCGGACCATCGACGCATCGCCCTATATCACGATGTCCCGCGTCGTGAGAATTCGCATCAAATGCCCCTGCGGTCACCACTACCCGGCAGAAATGGAGCGGCGGCGACATTTCAGAAAAGCCGTTCATTTCCGGGGGACTTATGCCCAGGTTCCCGGTGGCCGGCATGTCGGCAGGGGCGCCATGGCCGTGCTGGACTTGTCCAGGACAGGGGTGCGGATGCGCCTCCATGAAAACAAGGTCCTCCGTATTGGGGACAAGCTCGTTGTCGAATTCCAGTTGGACGACGGCAAGCGGTCCACGGTTCGCAAGGAGAGTGTGGTCCGCCGGATCGACGGATCCGATCTGGGGGCGGAATTTACCGCAACGGGAGCGTCCGATCCCCACGCCAAGGCCATCGGGTTCTACCTGTTTGCGGCCTGAGTGGCATGCAGCGCGAAACGCCTATGATTTTAAACGAAACCGTTCGAAAACCATCACAGCCACCCAAAGCGTTCCGATTTACCGGAAGCCGGTACTGCTTTCTACGATAAAAGAATTTTCTCTATTAGCGCGCCGATATGAAAATTATCCAATTTTCCTGTGGACGGTGCGCCTCGATGTTGACAGCCCAGAGCATACCGTCACACGTTGACGGGCATCTCGCTATTTCGCCATTCTATGACAATATTGGAAGCTTCTCGTGATCCGAGGGCCGGACGCGACCGGTGGATCCGCTGCGTCCGGCTGAAGGCATGTTTAGGGGCTGGCTTCCCGGGCCTTGGCGATACGCACGGCGCTGACCTTGAACTCGGGGATCTTGGCCAGGGGGTCATAGGCCTCGGCGTTGGTGAGAACGTTCGCCGGGTTCTCACCGAAATGGATGGGCATGAACAGGCAGCCCGGCTGGACGTTGGCGTTCACACGGGCCGGGGCTTCCATCTCGCCGCGGCGGGAGGCCAGCACCAGCAGGTCGCCGTCGGCGATGTCCAGCTTGCTGGCATCGGCGGGGTGAATGCTGACATAGCCCCGGCGCTGCTCGGCATCCAGGTGGGGCGAGATGCGCGTCATCGTACCGGTATGGTAGTGGGCGAACATGCGGCCGGTGGTCAGGAAGTAGGGGTATTCCTGGTCGGGCATCTCCGCCGGATCCTGGTAGGCGATGGCGTGGAATTTGCCGAGGCCGCGGGCGCAGCTCTGGGTGTGCAGGATGGGCGTGCCCGGGTGATCACGGTCCGGACAGGGCCACTGCAGGCCGTCGAGCCCCAGGCGTTCGTAGGACATGCCGGCATAGCTCTTGGGCGTCAGGGACGCCATTTCATCGAAGATCTCGCTGGGGCCCGCATAGTCCATGGGGTAGCCCATGGCCGAGGACAGGCGGCTGATGATCTCCCAGTCGGCCAGGGCCTGGCCCACCGGTTCCACCGCTTTGTGGATGCGGGCGCAGCGGCGTTCGGAGCTGGTAAAGGTGCCGTCTTTCTCGGCCACCGCGGCCGCCGGCAGAATCACGTCGGCGATCTGGGCGGTTTCGGAGAGAAACAGATCCTGAACGATCAGCAGGTCGAGCTTCTTCAGGGCATGGTGCAAATGATTCCAGTCCGGATCGCTGAGTTTGGGATTTTCCCCGATGACGTAGAGGGCCCGAATGTGTCTTCCCAGCATGGCGCCCACCATGTCGGTGATGGTCAGGCCGGGCTTGTCCGACAAAGGCCGGCCCCAGGCCTGGGAGAACTTTGCCACGTTTTCCGGCACGGTCACGGGCTGGTAGCCGGTGAAGACATTGGGCAGGCCGCCCATGTCGCAGGCGCCCTGGACATTGTTCTGCCCCCGCAAAGGATTGACGCCCCCGCCGGCCGCCCCCACGTAGCCGCAGAGCAGGGCCAGGTTGCAGCAGGATTTGACATTGTCCACCCCGGTGGTGTGCTGGGTGATGCCCATGGCGTAGAGCAGGGCGCTCGGGCCGTGATTGGCATAGAGATCGGCCATTGCCTCGATGTCGCGTACTGACACGCCGGTGATGGCCTGCACCCGTTCGGGCGGGTAGTCGGCCACCGCGGCTTCCAGCTCCGCGAAGCCCTCGGTGCGGCTGTCGATGTAGTCCCGGGCTTCCCAGCCGTTGCGCAGGATGCAGTGCATCATGCCGTTCAGCAGGGCCACATCGCTGCCCAGCCGGTGGTTGACGGCCAGGTCGGCAAAATTGCTGAGCTGGATGCCCCGGGGATCGGCCACGATCAGCTTGGCGCCCCGTTCCTTGGCCCGGTAGATGCGCCGGGCGATCAGGGGGTGGCAGGCGGTGGTGTTGGAGCCGATCACGAAGAAGCAGCCCGCGGTTTCCAGATCGTCGTAGGAATTGGTCATTGCCCCACTGCCGAAGGCGGCGGCCAGACCGGCCACCGTGGAGGCATGTCAGAGGCGGGCGCAATGGTCCACGTTGTTGGTGCCGATGGCGGCGCGGGCGAACTTCTGGGCCAGGTAGTTTTCCTCGTTGGTGATTTTGGCGGACACCAGCACACCGACGCTGTCCGGCCCGTGCTCGGCCACGATCGTTTTGAGGCGGTCGGCGGCAAAGCCGATGGCATCATCCCAGCCGACCTTGGTCATACGGCCGAAGGTGTTCAGCAGCGGGTGCTTGAGGCGCAGCTCGCTGGTGATGTGCTCATGCAGGTTCCAGCCCTTGATGCAGAGCTTGCCCTGGTTAACCGGATGGGTTTTCATGGGCAGGGTGCCGACGAGCTGACCATCCATTACCTGGAAGAGAAGGCCGCAGCCCGTGCCGCAGTAGGAACAGATCGAAGGAACAAATTTTAGCGTCATGCCGTTACTCCTGTGGAACCGCCAGCAGCGGTGCCGGTTTGAGCGTCGGTTTGTCGCCCAGGATGCTGAAGGGCGACAAGGCGTCGCTGGCGCCGGTGTCGTAGTCGAAGAGATCTTTCACGATGGTGTTGACCTTGCCATAGAGCAGCCGCAGGGGAATTTCGGCCGGGCAGGCATCTTCGCACAGGCCGCAGTCGATGCAGCGTCCGGCCATGTGCACGGCCCGGACCAGGTGAAAGATGGGGATGTCCGGGGGCAGATGGCCGGTGCCGATGAGGTCCGGGTGCTCCAGGCTGCAGTCCTTGCAGAAGCACACCGGGCAGATGTTGCGGCAGCCGTAGCACTTGATGCACTTCTGGAACTCGTACATCCAGCGCGTGAAGCGTTCGGACCCCTCCTGGGCGTCGATGGCCTCGAGGCTCTGGCGCGGGTCCTGGCCGCGCTGGATTTTGACGTCGCCGGTGGCCGGGGCCTCCAGGTAGGTGCAGTCCGCGTGGGGCTTCAGGGCCGACGGGCAGCAGTTGACCGGCAGGGGTTCCACCTGCTCGGCCGGCAGCTGGTTCCAGACGGCCAGCACGTTCAAGGCTCGCTGGGTGCAGTCCCGGGCGAGCAGCCCGATTTTTTTCTCCGGATGCCGGGCCGCGATCTGGGTGGCGAATTTTTCCAGGGAATAGCGCGCCGGTCCGGTCACCAGGTCTTCGGTTTCGTCGATTCGCTCCCGGGTAAAGGCGTGGGGCAACGGGTGCCCGCAGTCCATTTTATAGGCCAGGAAGACATCCACCTTGCCGTCTTCCAGCCAGGCTCTGACTTGTTTTTGCATAAGACCTCCCTCAGGCCGACTTGGCAACCGCGGCGGCTTCGTCAGGGGCGGCCGACCGGGCGATGCCCGGGGGCGAGACCATGACATTGGCCGCCTGCCAGTGACGGGCGGGCTGAAGCGGGCTGGGCCCCAGCCGGCGGATGGTTTCGGTAAAATCGGTGACCACGCGCACGAACTTCTGGGCTTCGGCCGACGATATCCATTCCAGATGCAGCCGTCCTTCCAGTCCCATGAACGTGAGCAGTTGTTGCATGAAGGCGATCCGTTTGAGCGTCATGTGATTACCATACAGGTAATGGCAGTCGCCGATATGTCAGCCGCCCACCAGCACCCCGTCGGCACCCTGCTGGAACGCCTTGAGGATATGGTGGGGGGAGACCGTGCCCGAGCACATGATCCGGATGGGCCGGATGTTGGGCGGATAGCTCAGGCGGCTGACGCCGGCCAGGTCCGCCGCGCCGTAGGTGCACCAGTTGCAGAAAAAGGCGATGATTTTCGGTTCAAAACGATCTGGTTCCAATGGTCACTCCTGCAGGGCCGGCGCCGGCATCCGGTTGGAACGGGAACGGCGCGGCCCGTTGGCTTCAGGCAGCCAGCGCGCTCTTGATCTGCGCGTAAAGCTGCTGGTTGTTGAATCCCATCAGGGTCGGGGCCTCGGACGGGCAGGCTGCCGCGCAGGCGCCGCAGCCTTTGCACAGGGCCGGGTTGACTTCGGCAATACCGGTTCCCTCGGAAAGGTGAATCGCGTTGTAAGGGCAGACCTGGACGCAGCCCCCGCAGCCCACGCATCGCTCGGCTTCGATGACCGAGACCACGCCGCCCACCTGGATGGTGTCCATGGCCAGAAAGGTGACCGCCCGGGCCGCGGCGGCCTTGGCTTGGGCAATGCTTTCGTCGACGGGTTTGGGGTAGTGGGCCAGGCCGCACAGGAAGACGCCGTCCGTGGCGAAATCCACCGGGCGCAGTTTCTGGTGGGCTTCCAGAAGCCAGCCGTCATGGTCGACGGGAACCTTGAAGAACTGTGCCAGGGCCGTGTCCCCGCGGGGAACGATGGCCGCGGCCAGGCAAAGCAGGTCGGCGTTGACGGCCAGCAGGCGATCCAGCACGTGATCGCGGAAGGTGACCGTGACCTGATCGCCGTTGGCCTGGACCTCCGGCGGCGCCTTAGGGGTGTAGCGGATAAAGCGCACGCCGCTGGCGCGGGCTTCCTGGTAAAGCTGTTCCCGCAGTCCGTAGGTGCGGATATCCCGGTAGAGAACGTAGACATTCATTTCCGGGTGCCGGGTCTTGAGGGTGACGGCGTTGCGCAGGGAATGGCTGCAGCACACCTTGGAGCAGTAGGGCCGTTCGTCGTTGCGCGAGCCGGCACACTGGATGAAGACTGCATTGCGGATGCCGTCCAGTTCCGGCGTTTCGGCCTCCAGGCGTTCGTCCAGCTCCAGCTGGGTGCTGACTGCCGGGTGTTCGCCGTAGAGGTAGGCCCGGGGTTTGGATTCTTCGGCCCCGGTGGCCAGGATGGCCACGCCATGGTCGATGGTTTCGCTTTGACCGCCGGCCGTCTGGAGGGTGGTCTGGAAGTTGCCCACAAATCCGTCCACTTCGGAAACCGCGGCCCCGGTGTGCACGGTGATCTTGTCATCGGCTTCCACCGCCTGGATCAGGTCGGCCAGATGGTCGGTCACCGACTCGCCCCGCCAGGTGGCCCGCAGCCGGCGGGCGTTGCCGCCCAGGAGCGCGTCGCGTTCCACCAGGTGGACCGGGTAGCCCTGGCGGGCCAGCCCCCGGGCTGCGGTCAGCCCGGCGATGCCGCCGCCCACCACCAGCGCGCTGCGGTTCATGGGCAGTTCGGTGCGCTGCAGCGGACGCAGCAGGGCCGCCTTGGCCACGGCCATGTGGACCAGGTCTCTGGCCTTTTCCGTGGCTGCATCAGGATCATCCCCGTGCACCCAGGCATCGTGGTTGCGGATGTTGGCCATTTCGAACAGGTAGCGGTTCAGGCCGGCGTTCATCAGGGTGGCCTGGAAGAGCTCCTCGTGGGTACGGGGGGTGCAGGCCGCCACCACCACCCGGTTCAGGCGTTCGGACCGGATGATCTCGGCCATCTTGTCCTGGGTGTCCTGGGAGCAGGTGAAGAGGTTTTCTTCCACGTAGACCACGTGGGGCAGGGTACGGGCATATGCCGCCACCTCGGGCACGCGCACCACGCCGCCGATGTTGATGCCGCAGTTGCAGACGAACACCCCGATGCGGGGAAGCTCGCCGCGGACGTCGGTTTCCGCCGGCAGGGCCACGGTCTGGGTCAGATCGTGGCGGGCCGCTGCCAGGGGTTCGGTGGCGGCGGCGGCCGCCGCGCTGGCCTCCATGACGGATTGGGGAATGTCCTTCGGGCCGGTAAAGGCGCCGCAGGCAAAGATGCCCGGCCGGGAGGTGGCCACTGGGGTGAAACTGCCGGTGGTCACAAAGCGCTGGGGAGAGAGGTCCACGTCCAGTTTGCCGGCCAGCGCCGCCACTTCGGGCGCGATTTCCAGCCCGGTGGAGAGCACCACCAGGTCGAAAGCCTCGTTGACGATGGTGCCGTCTGATTGTGCATAGCGCACGCTCAGCCCGTCCTTCGGCGCTGGCTCCAAGGAATGGACCCGGGCGGCCTCGAAGCGGATGCCCGACCGGGCGGCATTTTCGCTGTAGCGGTCGAAGTCTTTGCCCTGGGTGCGCATGTCCATATAGAAGATGGCGCAGTCCAGTTCGTCTTCGCTGTGTTCGCGGGCCATGACCGCCTGCTTGACGGCATACATGCAGCAGACCGACGAGCAGTAGCTGTTGCCGGTGCGGTTCTGGTCCCGGGAGCCGATGCACTGGAGCCAGGCGATCTTGCGGGGAGCGGTGCCCTTTTTGGCGGCCGAGGGCTTGACCAGGTGCCCGCCGAAAGGCCCGGTGGCGGAGAGAATGCGCTCGAATTCCAGCGAGGTCACCACATTGGGGAACTGGTCGTAGCCGTAGATGTCCATTCCCGTGGGATCGAAGCTGCGGAAACCAGGTGCCAGGATCACGGAGCCGACGTTCAGGGTGCGGCGCTCCTCCGTATCCTCAAAATTGATGGCGCCGGTGGGGCAGACCTTGGCGCAGGCCCCGCAGCGTCCCTTGGTCAACTGGAGGCACTGCTGGGGATCGATGGCGTATTTCAGGGGCACGGCCTGGGCATAGGGCACGTAGATGGCCTTGCGTTTGCCCAGCCCGGCATTGTAGCCGTCATCGACTTTCTTGGGGCATTTGGCGGCGCACTGCCCGCAGGCAATGCACTTGTCCATATCGACATAGCGGGGATGCAACAGGACTTGCGCCTGGAAGTCGCCCTGCTGGCCTTCAATGGCTTCCACCTCCGCCAGGGTGAGTAACTCGATGTTGCTGTGCCGGCCGACCTCGACCAGTTTGGGGGCCAGGATTCACATCGAGCAGTCGTTGGTCGGGAACGTCTTGTCCAGTTGGGCCATGACGCCGCCGATGGACGGCGAGCGTTCGACCAGGTAGACGTAAAAACCGGCATCGGCCATATCCAAGGCCGCCTGCATGCCGGCGATACCGCCGCCTACTACGAGTACTGCGCCCACCGGTCGGGCGCCGGGTGTTGTTTTACACGTCATTGTCCACTCCGCATCTTTCGTGATCAGAATCAATGGCCGGCCGCCGGTCGGCCCGTTGAATGTCGCTTGCCTGGCAATGGTGTTACCAGGCTTCGCGTTCCAGTCGTTTGTAGATAAACATAAGCTGCTTCTGGGTCAGCTCGCCGATGTTGGCGTTGATCCATCTCAGGTCGCCGGAAGCTATCGCGGCCTTGGCGGCCGATGAAAGCTGATAGTCGCCCAGGACGTTGCCGCCCTGTTCCATGAGGGCGGTCCAGAATTCTGGATCTTCACTGGTGCGATTGAGCACCCGCATGACCTCCCGCTTTTCGATCAGGGCCTGAGCCTGCTGCTCCGCTGGGGTGGCTGCCCGCTTGGCCGGTACGACCCGGTTGCCCAGAACCTTGTCCACGGCTTCGCGAATCTGGTCCTCGGTGAACGGCTTGGCCAGATAGTCGTTGGCGCCGATGCGCATGGCGTCCACCGCCGTGTCCACTGTGGAATAGCCCGTGATGACGATAATGCCGGTATCCGAGCCGTCCGCCCTGATCTGCTTGATTACGTCCATACCGTTGATGTCCGGCAGCCGCAGGTCGGCGACCAGCAGATCGTAGGGTTTGTGGTGCAATTGCTCCAGGGCGCGGGTGCCGGTATTGGCGATTTCCACCTGATGCCCTTCTTCCGATAGAATCATCTGCAGCCCTTCGGCGACGACGATTTCGTCTTCCATCAACAGAATCTGAGCAGCGTGATCCTTTGAACGGTCAATAGCTTTCACTTGTGCAGACATGAGACCCTCCCAATGGTTCGGTTGCGCGGTTGTGGCGGCATCATCCCGATGCGCGCTCGGTTTCGCGTTGTTGTGATCGATGACGACCACAGCAAGGGCCGTACCAAAGGTGCCTCAACCACCCCAGATAAGGGCTAAATTAAATTAACATATTGAAAAAAATATATAAATTATCATTCCTTCGAAAAGGAAACACACGCTACCGGTCCGTTGAATCGTATAAGCGGTTATACGCTCCACCGGGCGGATGCCCGTCAAATGGCATAAAAATCCAAAAAAATCAGACTGTATGGACCAATATACACTACCGGTGATGGGCGCGGCCGGTCTCATAAGGCCTCCCGGGTGATGCCGTGTTTTTTCATCAGGGCATGAAAATTGGGCCGCTGCATACCCACCTCGGCGGCGGCCTGGCTGATATTGCCGTTGGCTTCCCGCAGGGCTTTGATCAGAAAAGCCTTTTCAATCTGCCCGAAACTTTCGGTCATCATCTGCTGTTTCACGGCCTTGAGCTCAGCAAGGGTCTCGGGGACCGCCTCATGCTCTCCGGAACGGCGCACCTGGAGGTTGTCGAGCAGATAGACGATGTCCAGGAAACGCCGGTCCGACATGATGACCAGCCGCTCGATGACATTTTTCAATTGGCGCACATTGCCGGGCCATTCCTGACGGACCAGCAGTTCCATGGCCTCGTCGGTAAATCCGTCGATGCGTTTGCTCGCCTTTTTGTTGAAGAGCCTTAGAAAATGGTCGGCCAGGCGCGGAATATCATCCCGGCGCTCCCGCAGGGGCGGCAGAAAGATCGGAAAGACGTTGATCCGATAGTAAAGATCTTCGCGAAAACGGCTGTCGTCCACCATAGCCCGCAGGTCCTGATTGGTGGCGGCGATAATGCGTGCCCGGGTTTGCTGCACCCGGTTGGCCCCGACCCGCTTGAATTCCCCGCTTTCCATGACCCGCAGCAGTTTGCCTTGGGTTTCCAGGCTCAGGCTGGCCACTTCGTCCATGAACAGGGTACCCTCGCTGGCTGCTTCGAAGATGCCGGGTTTGTCGGCCACCGCCCCGGAGAAGGCCCCGCGCACATGACCGAACAACTCGCTTTCCAGAACCCCCGGGGCCAGGGTGCTGCAGTCGATGGGCATGAAATGGTGGGCGGCGCGCTGGCTGTGGGCATGGATGGCACGGGCAAACAGTTCTTTGCCTGTGCCGCTTTCACCGTCCAGCAGCACGGTGCTGTCAGTGGGCGCCACCTTTTTGATTTTTTCAAAAATCTTCAGAATACGGGGGTTTTCACCGATGATGTTTTCGAAGTGAAAACGCTCAAGGAGCTGTTGCCGCAGCGATTGGTTTTCCTGCACCAGACGGCGATTTTCCTGCACCCGGCTGACCGTTATGGAAAGTTCGTCGTCCCCGAAAGGCTTGGACAGGAAGTCGAAAGCCCCGGCTTTCATGGCCTGCACGGCGGTCTTGACGGTGGAATAACCGGTCATGACGATGACGTAGGCGTTCGGGTTGTGGGCCTGGCAGGCCTTGAGAATTTCCATGCCTTCGGCATCGGGCATTTTGAGATCCAGCAGCACCAGGTCGTAAGGGGTGGCGTAGAATGCTTCCAGGCCTTCGGTACCGGCCGTATAACTGTCGACGGTGTGGCCATGGTCCATGAGCACCAGCCGGCAACCGTCGCAGACCACCGGTTCGTCATCGATGATGAGGATGTGCAACGGTTCCATTATGCGTTTCCTTGTTTTTTTTGCTCGGAGGGCGCGGGTCGATCGAGGGGCAGTTCGATCGTAAAGCAGGTACCTTCGTTCAATTGGCTGGCCACCCGGATCTGGCCTTCGTGGTTGCGCACGATCCCATAGCTGACCGCCAGCCCGAGGCCGGTGCCGGTGCTTTTGGTGGAGTAGAACGGTTCAAAGAGCTTGCCGGCCTCTTCGGGAGCGATGCCGCAACCGTCATCCGAGATTGTGACGATCTCCAGGTCCCGGTCAGCATCCATCCACGTTTCGATGCGGATCTGCCCCTGCTTGTCGATGGCCTGGGCTGCGTTGAGCAGCAGGTTGATGAAGACCTGCTCCATCTGGTTACCGTCCAGCAGGATATCTTCCAGGTCGTGGGCCAGTGTTTTGGTCACTTTGATGTGCCGCAACATGAATTCGTTGTCCAGAATGCTGAGGGCTTTTCGAAGCGTATCGTTAAGGTTCAACCGTTGTTTGTTAGGGGCTTTGTACCTTGAAAATTCAAGTAATTCTTGAATGATGCCTTTGCAGCGCGTTGTCTCCCGAATGATGATTTCCAGCCCCTTTTTGCAAGGGTCCTCATCGACGGTCTTTTTGAACATGTTGGAGCTGTAGAGCAGGATACCGCCGAGGGGATTGTTGATTTCATGGGCGATGCCGGCGGCCATGCGGCCCAGGGCCGAGAGTTTTTCGGTCTGCAGGACCAGATGGTTATATCGGCTCTGCTGGTTTTCAATCAGGCGTGCCTTGTTCAGGGCGCACGCGCACTGTTCGCCGAGCGAAATGACGAAGTCCAGTTCGGCCTGCTGGAATTCCCGGGCTTCCGCCAGATAGACACGAATCAGCCCTAAAATGTCATTGTCGTGGCGCAAGGGGCAATCAAGAATCATGCGGACACCTTCGCCCCATGCCTGCTGGGGCAACGCCACCCTCGGTGCCTGCCAGATATCACTGAAGATGCGTACACTGTCGCTGTAGTTGAGATCGGCCCGGATTTGTTCGCTGGAGACCGGTCCTTTGCCGAGGTACTGCTCGGCGATCCCGCGTGCGGCCGTTACTTCGAAATTGTTGGTTTCGAGGTTGTGGATCCGCAGCAGCGTACCTTTAGCGTCTAACAATTCGTTGGTTTTCCAAACCGCCAGGTCAATGACCTCCTGAACACTGGTGCTGGAATGGACCAGACGGCTGATGTCGCGAAATGCGAGGTAGAAGCCCTTGTAATCGATGGTGTGTGTCACGGCGTCCGGCCTTTAAAGGCGTCGCAGGTCGGCAGCGATCCAGCGGCTTGTCGGGGCTCATCATCGCAAAGCTTGGCCTTATAAAAGGGTAAAAAAACTGGTTTTGAAGCTCGATACATCTATTTTAACGTCCTTTTTCGCTAAACGGTCGCCATTCGGCCAAACCGAAGGCCGGTAATTTTTGCTATAGTAATGAGCATAATCCCAATAAAGTTGAATTCTATAGCGCTCAAATTCCCTTGGTGCAAACATTATTTAACAAATAGAATTCAATAAATGAGGAGGGTGAAAGGTAGGAAGCGTTCCGGCCAGTTCCTGTTTATCCATTTGATAGCGGCTGTGGAACAAGCGGGAGCCGTTTGGTCAACGTCCTATAACTGAATTTCCCGGCGGAAGCGTTCCGGCCCGATCATGAATTTGGTCGTTGCCAGTGACCCGAGAATCGTCCCCAGAACGCCGGGTGCCATGATGCTCTGGCCGGCCAGGTAGAGTCCCTGGACAGCGGTTCGGTTCAAGGCCGCGGCAGACAGCAACTGACGGCTGGAGCGCATGACGCCGTAGGCCGATCCTTGGGGGCTGTTGACCCAATCGCGGATGGATAGCGGCGTATAGACATCGAGTAGTTCCAGTTCATTATAGGGGCCCGTGATGGGTTCGACCTGCCGGATCATCCGGTGCGCCAGGGATTGTTTCAGGCGCTTGTAGGCCTCGCCGCGCTGCCCGGAGCGTGTGTGCTGCCAAGGCTGCCACAGGGCATCGTGACCGGAGGTCAGCAGTGAGAGAAGAAGATATCCCGGGCGCTCACAGGGTCTTAATTGAACATAAATCACATCGTCGACGGCGCCGTTGGGCGTCGTTCGAACTGAAAAAATATTGTGGGGAATGGCCTGATGACCGTTGCGCGGCACCAGGGCATGGGCTGAAAACATGCCGTCCGTATCTTTTAAGGCTGTGATGCGGCGACGATAGGATGGTTTGACATCCTCCGGCGCCAGGAGATCGAGAACGATTTTGGGATGGATGGCCGCAATGACATTGGCGGCGGCAACCGGTTCGCCGTTGTCGAGCGTGACGCCCTGAACCTGGCCCTTGTGGATGTCGATACGCTGAACCGCGCGCCCTGTCACAAGTTTCCCCCCCAGGGCCATCAATCGTTGCTGCAGGACGTCCACCAGATGGGCGCCGCTGCTCTTCAAGCGCCAGGCCGAGAAGAGATAGCTGGCCAGGATCATGGTGTGATAAAAAAGAGGACACTGATCCGCCGGTACGCCAATCCAGACGGATGGCACACTGATAACGCTTTTGAGCCCGGGCGAGCACCCGGCACGATCCAGAAAGGTCCAGAGCGGTTCAGTTTGCTCGATCAAGTTGGCCATGGGGCGCGGATTATAAAGAAAGTCGAGGCGGTGAAACTCTGCGGCATTGGCGCGCAGTTGTTCCATAAACGTCCTGATCGGTTTTTTTTCGGCGGGAAAAGCGTCCATCAGATGGGATTCATAGGCATCCAGACCCACCGGCATGTCAAACTGATCCGGGCCATTGATCGCGTTCGCAAAATAATAGCGGTCGACCGGTGCGTTGTGCCCCATGCGTTCCAGGGGCAGCTGATCGGTGATGCCAAGGAAATCAAAACAGCGCCGCAGAATTTGGCCCCGATCCAATGCCCCCAGGTAATGCAGCCCCACGTTACAGTGGACGCCTTTGCGCACAAAGCTCCGCAGCATGCCGCCGGGACGCTGGTTTTTTTCGACAACCGTGACGTTAAAGCCCAGCGTGGCCAGAATAACGGCCGAACTGAGGCCGCCGATACCCGATCCGATGACGATGGCGGTATCGCTGGGTTTCATGGCATTCGGCATGGAGATTCCTTCTTCTGTGGTTTACAGTCGACGACAGGGGATTGAATCGGTGCCCTCATTTCACCGCGATGGCGTTCAGGCTGGACGCCACGAATTTCTTCATGGCGCCTGAGAGCATTTCCGGGCACTCCAACAGGATCCGATAGTGACGGCGGGCTTCTTCCGCATCGCCGACCCATTCGTAATTTCCCGCCAGGTGCATCCGGGCCACAAAATGCTGCGGCCTGATCTCGAGGGCGGCTATTAACGGCGCAATGCTGGACGGGTAGGTGCTGTTTTTCTCATGAAAGCGGGCCAGGGAGAGTAAAAGCGCAAAATGAAGGTCCGGATTCTGTCGGACCTTTTCCTGTCTCAGCAATTGTTCGAGATGATCGCCGGCCGACGCGCGGTATTGATCGGGGTGGGAAAATAGGTGGTTGAGGGTATCCGGGCCGAGGCTGTTGCTGATGTGCTGCAGAATTTCCTTCTCCAGGCGTTGCTCGTGAAAGGCATATTCCGTTGCACAATCCCGATCGCTGGGGAAAAAATTGGAACGAATCATGGGGATAGCGATGGATATGACGGCTGCCAGCAAAAGCAAGGCCATGGGGGGCATGTGACCGCTTTGAAGAAGGCTGTAGACAAGATAGCTCGCCCCCACAAGCGCCGCGAAAATAGCCAGGACAATGATGACCAGCTTTTTCAGGCGGCGTTTTTTCTCATCTTCGATCATAGCGAAAGGCATCTTTCCTCATAGCGGCGGAGGGTTTTGCTCGTTCTGGGCGCGAAGGGCGAAGGCGCGGAAACGTTCGCCTTCGACGGTGTTGCCCTGCGCGAAATAGATTCGGCTGATACGGTCGAAATAAAGGGCGGCATTGGTCGGGATTTCACGTGCCAGTGACATATAAATTTCAAGAAGGTCCGGGTCTTTGGCCCCTTCGGCAAAGGAGATCTCCGCATATTGGTGTTTGATCTGGGGATCAACGCGGGCATGGCAGCTGCTGCAGCGCCCCATGATTTCCTGGTATAGTCTGCGTGCCTCGGATGGTTCGTGCAAGGCCTCGTGGGCTTTCGCGAGTTCCTTTGCCATGCCGTCGTCCCAGCCATAGGTTTCCAGAAAAAAGCGATAGAAATCACGGGCCTTGTCAAATTGGCCGGCACGTTGAAGGGTTTCACCCTTCAGGTGCATGACGGCCCTGGATTGTGCCAGGTGGGGCGGGAGCGATGCCAGCAGGGCATCCGCCTGTGCGATTTCATTCTGTTCCCAGTAGATGTCGCACAGCAACTGATAGACCGGCAGCGCCTCGGGATGGTAAAGGCGGACCTGCTCCAGCAGTTCCCGGGCTTCCTCCAGCCGGCCGTTGTTCATGTAGGCGGTGGCAAGCTCCAGGGGGATCAAGCTGTCCGGTTGGGGAGTGGCAGCCAGGGCTCGTTCCAGATGCGTCACGGCCGTATCAAAATCCCCGCTGTTCAGCGCGATATAGCCGTCAATGAAGTCATCGCCATAGCCTTGGTAAGCCTTTCCCACCGCTTCCGGCAGGGTATGGCACAGGGCCTGAAAATATTCCGCTTTGGATGCGGCCGGCTCGGGTGCTGTGTCATCGCCATCCAGGGAGGAGATGGGGTCCGGCATGGGTGCAAATGATCGATCATCGGCATCGGGCCGGGCGCTCAACGCCGCAAGCTGTGCTGTCAATTCATCCCGGAAAGCCTCATCGCCGCTGATTTCCAACGCCAGGGTCAGCGCCGCACGTGCTTCATCCGTATACCCCCCATCGAGATAGTTGATGGCATCTTCTTGATGACCCCGGGCCAGGGCTTCGCATGTCTGCTGGATCTTATTCTGGAGCAGCTGATGCCGGCGTGTATCCGATGTGGCAGTTTTTTTTAGCTTGTGGAGGGCGCGCTCATAGGCCTGTTTGGCCTGCCCCCATTGGCTGGCCGCAAGATGGGCATCTCCTTTCATCTCAAGCTTTTCGGGTGTCGGACCGGAAAATAACTTTATCAGCGACATTATTGTGGGCTCCAGCAGGTGGTCGAGGCTGTCCATCCTGGAAAATCATTGCAGGGGGCACCATACCATTCCGCGCCTTCGAGGGAAAGAGCGAGGTTGGGTAAGGCTGCCGGGTCGTCATGGTCAGACGCAATTGGCAATGTGGATGGGTTCTGGTAGAAGCAGATGAGTCGGCAGGTGGCGTCAAGTGGCCGCTGTGAGGGAGACTCTTGGCGTCGGTTGCCGGCTCGAACGGCTTAACGCCACAAGGAGGAGGGGGATTTTGGACGTATCGATACCGCCGGCCCAGCGTGTGGCCGTTATTGGGGCGGCCCTGCTGGCACTTTTTCTCGGTGCGCTGGATGCCCTGGTCATGTCGGCCGCCATGCCCACGATCGTCGCGGATCTTGGGGGGCTGCAACTCTACAGCTGGGTCTATTCCGCCTATTTTCTGGCTCGTGCGGTATCGCTGCCTATTTTTGGCAAACTTGCCGATCTCTATAAAAACCGCCGCCTTTTCATCGGCGCGATTGTGTTGTTCAGTCTATCTTCGGCGGCCGCCGGATGCGCCGTGAACATGGTCACCTTGATTATCGCCAGGGTTATACAGGGTATCGCGGCCGGGGGTGTTTTTGCGCTGGTCTATATCGTCTTAGCGGACGTGTCGGCGCCGGAAACAAGAGGCCGCACGCTTTCCTTGGCGAGTTCCATCTGGGGCATTGCCAGTGTGCTTGGACCGACCTTGGGGGGTTTTATCGTAACCTATCTGTCATGGCGCTGGATTTTCTTTATCAACATCCCCCTGGGCATCGTCTCTATTTGGGGTATCGGCACCTACCTGGTCGAACTCAGGCCCAAAAAGACGACGGTATCCTTGGATCTGCTGGGGGTTGCCACTTTGTCAACGGCAATTCTGGCATTTTTGTTCGCGTTTCTTCTGGGGGGGCGGACCTATCCCTGGGGGTCCGCGCGTATTATCGGATTGTTTGCCCTGTTTATCATCGGCACGGCAGCCTTCATCATGGCTGAAAAGCGCGCCCGGGACCCGATCCTTCCCATCCGGTTGTTCCGCAACCGGGGATTCCGCAACGGCAATGTGGCCGTTTTTCTCAGCAGTTTTGCCATTTTTTCCATGTTTGCCTACGCGCCGCTGTTCATTCAAGGCGTCCAAGGCAAGTCCCCCATGGAAGTGGGGGTTGCCATGCTGTCCCTCAGCCTGGGATGGTCCATCGGATCCATCGCTCTGGGCCAGGTGATCGACCGCATGGGCCGAAAGCTGGTCGCGATTGCCGGGGCCCTGTGCCTTGTTTGCGGGTGTGCGATGACGTTGGCTTTTGCGCCGGCAACGACCGTTTATTATAGTTTCGCGACTTTTTTTGTCATCGGCATCGGTATGGGATTCGTGGCGCTGGCGACGCTGCTGGTGGTGCAGTCGGCCGTCCCGCCCCGTGATCTTGGCGTGGCCACGGCATCCAATCAGTTTGCCAGAACACTGGGGGGGACGGTGGGCGTCGGTATTGGGGGCAGCTTTATTGCCGCCCGGTTTGCCGAGTTGACCCAGGCGGTGCAAAACCGGGATCTTTTGGCGGGCTTGCCCCAACATATAGCGAACGAAGGGCTTGACCAGATTGAGGGGCTGTTGCGTCCGGATGTCTTATCCGCCTTGCCGGACGATATCAGGCTATGGGTGCAGGCGAGTGTCGGGCAGGGGGTGACCGAAGTGTTCTGGACCGTTCTGGTGGCCGCCATCATATGTCTCTTTTTTTGCTTGTTGATCCCGTCAGAAATCCCTTCGGCAGACCACAGGAAACCATTTTGAGCGCATGGATTAAACTCATGGCGCAACGGACACCGGGCCGCCGGGCGGTTGGCCCGCTTCCCCTGGTGTCGGGCAAAACGTTTTGATTTCCTGCCGGGCATATAGTACGACGCACTCCCTGATGGGCAATCGCTGTTGCCTTGGATTGGAATGAACCCCTGTTAGATCACGACAGGATGAATGACGATAGGATGAAGCGATGAAGAAAATTGCGGTGTTGCCGGGAGACGGTATTGGACCCGAAGTGATGATCGAAGCGCTGAAGGTGCTTGAGGCCGTGAGGGAAACCTATCATTTTGATTTTTCATACGAGGAAGCGGACGTCGGCGGGGCGGCCATCGATCGCCACGGCAACGCGCTGCCAACGGATACCCTGGCACTCTGCCAAAAAAGCGATGCCATTCTTTTCGGGTCTGTGGGGGGCCCCAAGTGGGAATCCCTTCCGCCGGCGGAACAACCGGAACGTGCCGCTTTGCTTCCCCTGCGAAAGCATTTCAACCTGTTTTGCAACCTTCGGCCGGCTCGCGCATTCAAGGCCCTGGCAACCCTCAGTCCGCTGAAGCCGGAAATTGTGAAGGATGGATTTGACATTCTCTGTGTGCGGGAACTGACTGGCGGGATTTATTTTGGGGCGCCGAAAGGCCGGGAAGGGCAGGGGCCTGAAGAAAAAGCGTTCGATACCATGGTCTACACCCGTGCTGAAATCGAGCGCATTGCCAGGACGGCCTTCGATATTGCGCGACTCCGGCGCAAAAAAGTGACCTCGATCGACAAGGCCAATGTCCTCACGGTGATGGTGCTCTGGCGTGATGTGGTGAAAGAGGTGGCCATGGATTATCCGGACGTTGCCCTCGACCACCTTTACATCGACAACGCCACCATGCAGCTGCTCGTCGATCCGCAGCGGTTTGATGTTCTGCTGTGCGGCAACATGTTCGGTGACATTATTTCCGATGAGTGTGCCATGCTGACGGGGTCCATGGGCCTGCTGCCATCCGCCAGCCTGAATGAAAACCGGTTCGGGCTTTATGAACCGGCGGGCGGATCGGCACCGGACATCGCCGGCAAGGGGGTCGCCAATCCCGTAGCCCAGATCCTCTCGGCGGCCATGATGTTGAAGTACAGCTTTGGCTTGGACGATGCGGCCAGGGCCATTGAGACCGCCGTGGCCGACACGCTGGCCGCCGGGATCGTTACGGCCGATATTGCCGTTGATAAAACACGTGCTGTCAGCACGGCCGCCCTGGGGGATGCAATCGTTGGCCGGATTCTCGAAGGCTGATACGACGGCATCGTATCGTATTCGGGCGTCCTGTTGACAAGTGCGCCAACCGAATCGACCTTTTGGCAGTATGACAGCTGCCGGGAGGTCAAAAAATGACAAGCGCATTGATGCTATTCGGGTTGGCGTTGGCGTATGCCCTGCTCAAAGTCTTCCTGGAAAAGCGCTTGTCCCCCCTGGACGATGTGGGTGACGAGCGGCATCTTGCCGACCTGGCGTTTGCTTGCGGATGCAGTGTCTTCGATTTGTTTCGATCGGCGGGGGACCGCTGGAATTTTTCGGATAAAAAAGTCAACTCCGATTTTCAAAACTATCTTAGAACGGATCAGGTGCCGCCTTACGTGCGCCAATTCCTGCATCATCACCCCCTCAATCGCAATCGTACCTACCAGCGCCTCGTCTACAATGGCGGTCGTCCCCCTTACCTGTAGACAGAGTCGCGCCGGCCAGCCGAGTCGCAATACCCGTCAATCCTATCTCATTGTGCGTCCTTTGGAGGGATTTCGCAGGCCAGGACATCGAAGTCTTCGGCCAGGGATTCGAGATAGGCCAGAAGATGGGACCGCTGCGCGTCGGTCAGCGTCTTTTCGATGTCGGTCAGCAGGTTCAGCATAAGTGCGATATTGCGATCCAATTGCGTTTGATAGGCTTTCGTCCGCAACACCTCGGGCGAGACCAGTAAAGCGGTAAATTTTTCTTTGAAGGCGGGATCGACCGTACGCGTGGCCATCAGTTTCCGGAAGGCCTGCTGCGTGCGCCGACGATTCGCAAGCCATTGGTCAGTGGTCGCCCCCATATTCCGGCTCCATTGCTGAACGGCATCGTATTGCGTGTCGGTCAGCGTTCCTATCCACCTCTCCAGCCGTTCGACCATACGATCGGTGCGGTTCTGAAGGATCTCACGTTTCGGCGGATCGACATAGATGCGTTGGCGTTCCAGGTTCTCCTTTTCAATATTTCGGAAAAGTTCATCGATCTGGTCGTCACTGGCGGTGATCACGATATCCGCTACGTCCGGACCGATTTGAGCCATCAGGTCTTTCCAATACTGACTGAGGGATTGCAGATAGTAAACGAACTGTTCCCGTGTGACAGTCGTATCGGGGGTTTGGAAGTCCCGGCTTACGGATTTCAGGAAGGTCGCATATTCGGTAAGTTGCGTGCGGCAGTGCCAGTTCAACTGGATGGCGAGGCGCCTTTCAAACTCGCTGCGCTGACCGGAATCCAAAGCGAGATAGTCATCGACATACCAGGGTATCATCCAATCAAGGTGATGATAATACCAGCGTGGTCCGCAGGCGGTGATCAACAGAAGGGTTAGCGCTGCAATGAGAAATGATCGCATTTTACCATTATAGAAATGGTTACGAATATTTCAATGGTAACACGGTGATTGGCAGCAGATTGGATTATATTGGTGTCAATGAGCAATGCGGGTTTGCGGATATTTATCGATCCACTGGCCAAGCGTGGTGTCATCGGAGAAGATCACCGGGAGCCAGCATTTGAAATAAGGTCCCTGAGTGCCCATCAGCCTTTTTTCATAAGGATACCCTATACTGCCGGGTTACTTATTATAGAGGACGAACGTGTCGTTGATTGTCAGGGAACCTTAGAGTGCGAAGTAAGGGCGGTGCGTTAAAAGACCGGAAATGCGAAATAGTCATAGACCTTTTCAATGAATCGACGGTAGAATCGAACCACCTCCACATAATGGGCGTTCCATAACGCCGGCGCCGATAAGCGGACGTTGTCGAGGGGGGCACGGTTATAGCCCGGCACCGGATAAAGACAATCGGCATTCAGTTGTTTGAACATGAGGGCTCCTTTTTTATCAGCTCTAAACCGTTGGACAAAAGGCGGTGGAAGTACCGCGTTAAAAGATAATTCAAATGTTGTGCCACGATCTGCGGAAAGTAAAAACAACTGAAATTGTTGATATATTCGATGTCTTGGATAAAGGCTGGGATGACGAATCCGTAGGGAAATCGCTACACCGATGGTGTCATAAAGATCATCGTCCCTGTTAAGATGCTGGAATGAAATGGATTTTTTAAGTAAATTGCCGTGTAGGGCTAACCCTTCGACGCTTTTCGATGCACGACGCGAATCGGCGGTTGTCGCCCATGCCTGGGAAAGATGCGCGCACAGTACCCATTCCATCTGAGACAGCCATGGTCTTTAAATGACAGAAACCGCAGCAAGAACTGATCTTCCCTTGCAGCCGGCAGCCCTGAAGGCCGGCGTTGGCTGTCGCCGTGTGGGCCGGGGTTGGTGACAAATGGTCCTTATGGGCGTATAGTCCTGCATTCGTGCGTTATGCTTTGAACTTCTGCCATCGATGGTCGCAAAGGAATTTGTATGCTGCTGGATGATCCTGCAACCCTGCCGGCAAACATCCAACGCGCTTTGCAAGCGGAGGCCAACCCGCATCCGCCTTGGGATGACGGCCAGTCCATCCATAATGGCTTGTCCGTGGTCCTCCTGCTGTTGGGGGTATGTCCTCCGGCGCCCCATAAACCTGCGGAACCGTGCCTTATCCTCAACAAACGATCTTCCAAGGTGCGCCAGCCCGGCGATATCTGTTGCCCCGGTGGGGGGATTGCCCCGCGCCGTGACCGCTTAGGGGCCCATTTGCTTCGACTGCCCGGAACACCGTTGCGAAAGTGGATCTATTATCGTTTTTGGCGGCGGCGGGCACCGCAAGGCATGTCGCGACTGCGCCTGCTGCTGGCCACGGCCTTGCGCGAAGGGGCGGAGGAAATGCGATTGAACCCCCTGGGCGTTGGGTTTCAAGGCATGCTGCCGCCTGAGCATCTGGTCATGTTCAACCGCACGATCTATCCCATGGTGGGATGGGTCCAGCGGCAGCAGCGGTTTTTCCCCAATTGGGAAGTGGAGCGGATTGTCCGGATTCCGGTACGCGCCTTACTGGTGCCGACCGACTACATCCGATTGCGCCTGACGATGGCCCATCACGAGCCGGCGAAGGAAGGCGGCACTGGGCGTGAATTTGCGGCCTTTCGCTACCGGTCACCGGCGGGCGTCGAAATTTTATGGGGAGCGACCTATCGCATCGTGATGGCCTTTCTCCAGCGTGTCTTCAACTTTTTGCCGCCTAAGATGGAAAACGGGCCGGTCGTCGAGAAACTTTTGACGGCGTCATACCTGACGGGCGAAGGTTAAAACGCCCCATCCTTTTCATGTCCGGTGGGAAGGAGACAATGCGGGAGGTGGACATGATCTATGGCGCCATGAATTTTCCGATACGACCGGTGCTCGACGAGATCCATGCCATCGGCACGTTGGGGTTTGACTATGTGGAGCTGGCCATGGATGCGCCGGAGGCGCACTACATCAGTCTCCGTAATCAGCGCGATGCAATTCACAATGCCCTTGCGCAGTACGGCATGTCGCTGATCTGTCATTTGCCGACGTTCATCCATACGGCGGACCTGACGGAAAGTATCCGCGCGGCATCGCGGCATGAACTGCTCAATTCCCTTACGGTCGCCGCCGAGCTCGGTGCGCGCAAGGTGGTTTTGCACCCCAGTTTCATTGGTGGCATGGGGCGTAACGCCCTGGAATTATCAAAGCATTACGCAATCGAGTGTCTGGACGCCGTGGCTCATCAGGCGGATAAGATCGGTGTGCGGGTATGCCTGGAAAACCTCTTTGCACGGTTGACGCCGTTCACCACGCCGGAGGATTTTGCCATCGTCTTTGAAAAATGGCCGCCGATGGCCATGACCCTGGATATCGGTCATGCCTTTATCGATGGCCATGGCATGGACCGTATTCTGGCGTTTATCCGACAGTTCGGTGAGCGGATTCAGCACGTTCATATCAGTGACAATTTCGGACAGCGGGACGAACACCTGGCGGTTGGTGACGGTGCCATCGATTTCGTGATGCTGATCGAGGCCCTGCGCCAAATCCCTTACGATGATACCATGACGCTCGAAATCTTTACACCGGACCGGAACGACCTCGTCCGCAGCCGGAACATCCTGCAGGAAATGTGCGGTCATCCCATCTTGAAACATGAAATCATATGAGATAATGATTATTATCTAAAGATGCAATCGATGCGGACCTGGCGCCCCCGCTTTTTCGTGTTGATGTACCATGTCAGGCAACCGTTCCGCCTCGATTCCCTCGGCAAACCCCAACAATTTGCCTTTGTCCCGAAATGGTGTCGTCAAGGCCGCTAACATGCCTTCCCGGAGCGGTCTTGACGGCCGTGTGTGCTAATCGAAACTCATTCAGGGAAAGAGAAACTGACATGCGCTGGAAACAATTTTTTACGCCGGTTCAATCGTTCGATGCCCTCGAAGCGGATGACTACATGCGTCAAACAAATGCGGCGGCCTATACCCTGCTGGATGTGCGCCAGCCCAAAGAATACGAAGCCGAGCATCTGCCGGGCGCCAAGTTGGTGCCGCTGCCGGACCTGGGAGAGCGCATCGCGGAACTCGATGCCGCCAAACCCACCCTTGTGTACTGTGCCATCGGTGGCCGCAGTCGGATCGCTGCGCAAATGCTTGCCAGTAAAGGCTTTAAGGAAGTCTATAACCTTTCCGGCGGCATCAAGGCCTGGGCCAGTAAAAAAGCGGTCGGAAAAGAAGATGTGGGCCTGAGCCTCTTCTCGGGAAAAGAGTCTCCCGTCGAAACCCTTGTGGTGGCTTATTCGTTAGAGGCTGGTTTGCGCGACTTTTACCTCTCGATGGCGGCTGAAGTCGATGATGTCAAAACGACGGCCCTGTTTCGAAAATTATCCGACATCGAGGTGAAACACCAGGATCGTATTTTTGAAGAATTCATGCGGGTGACCCGTGGTTCAATGGATCGGGCCGCATTTGAAAAGCAAATGGTGGCGCCGCAAATGGAGGGAGGGCTGAGCACGGATGAATATCTGGCAATCTATCAGCCCGACATGACCGTTCCCCTGGAAGTCATTTCGCTGGCCATGGCAATCGAAGCCCAGGCGCTGGACCTTTACCAGCGGGCAGGGGATCGCGCCGAGACGGAAGAGAACAAAATCGCCCTGTTAAAGATTGCCGATGAAGAAAGGGCGCATCTGGCGCAACTGGGCCGATTGGTGGAATCCCTTTAACAGCGTTGGTGCGGCAGAATCCGAGGGCAGGTTTTGCCGCGCTTGCATGGCGCGCCGGAATCGGCACCTGTTGTCATCGGCCACCGTCGTCACAGGGTGACACCCATTTGGCGGAATTCTTCTTTGATGAAAGCCCCCCAGCCGCGATTCGCCCGTGGATTGGCCGGGCTGGGATGCGTGATCTGGCCGATCGTGGTATCCAGTTCGCCGGCCGCGGCTTTAACGCGTCGGGCGGCAAACGCCCCGATGCCCACCGCAAAGCGAGGGGCGATAAACGCTAGCGTATCGTGCAATGCGCGGTCGCAGGCCTTTATCAGGGGCGTGCGTTCCGCCACCGGTAGCTTATCGGGGGTACGGTTGCGCCCCCCGGCCTCGAAGAACAGCAGCGGGCAGTAGTTGATGACAAAGAAGCGCGTGAAAAACGTCTCCGCCGCTCCAAACGTCTCCTGTGCCCATCCCCAAAGCCGCCGACCGCTGACTTCACTCCGGGCGCATGCTAACCCTTCGACAGGGCGCTTGGGATGCTCGTGAGCCGGTTTCCCGACGGGGGCATCGATCTTCATCCATTCTCTGACCGCCGAAACCTCACCAAACGGGATACCGGTTTGCGCCATGCCCCATGGTCCGGGATTCATGCCCACCAGGACAATTTCCACTGGTGCGCGCCCATAGGTTTTGAGGTACCGGTCGTAAGGACGACGGGCATAAACAAGGGGGTTGTAGACATGGGTAACCGGAGGCTGGAAGACGAGAGGTTCGAGGTCCTTGATCAATCGATTGGTAATGCTTGTCAGATTCAATGAATTCGCTTTCTTTCGCTGGCGGGCGGCAACGGGATGGCCGGGTTTCGACGGGATGCCGCCGGCGGCTCACAGCAAGTAGCCGAGGATGTCGGGCAGGATGTGATCCCGGTTTTCCCATGTCAAGGTGCGCAGGTCCACATCCCATCGTTCTTTGACCTCGGCGATAAACCCTCCGCCGCGATAGGCGACCGTGGCGATGGCTTTTTTTTCGGAGGCCAGGACCGACTGGACGATCGTGCGAAACACGGCTGAGAAACATTCCATTTTCCCAATCTCGTCGATAACGATGACGTCAACACCGGGTTCGAGAAATCGGATGGTCTTCAGGAAACGTTCAAATCCAGCAATATCGACCCCATATTTTCCGACCCTGAAAGGGCTTTTGACGTCCACATGGGACAAAAGGGCCGTTTGTCCATTCAGGCCAACCAGTTCGAATCCCAGCCGTTCGCCATTATGACGGATTTCCCGCGTCGAAAAGCCCGCCAGCTTGTGAGGGCCGAGGGCGTCGCATACCATGCGGATCAGGGTGCTTTTCCCAATTCCGGGTGGGCCGGTGATCAACAAATTGTCCGCTATGGTCATGGCGTGTTCTCCGGCAACGATGGCGAGTGACATCGCTTTCTCAGACGACACCGTTGGCGATAGAGGCGGGATTTAGCTGTTGGTGCTGGCATAGAAAGTACCGATGGCTTCCCGAAGCGACGGATCGCGCTGCTCTGCCTGCCGGCAAGTGTCTGATCACATCATTTAAAAACATAGCACGCGCTGTTGCTTCAATGAAACCCCAATTTTTAAAGTTGTATTACAGGAGGTGTTCGCCTCCGGGAGTGCTCGCAGTCGATGCTTTCCCGTGTGGCAGCCGCCGGGGTGGAGGATGATCGGCATGCCATTGAGGCCCAAAATGGTTTTCGTTCGTGGCAAAATTTACCGTCTTTGTGGGAAATAATATGCCAAGTGAGAAATCTATTACCGGGAATACCCCTCTATCTATGCTATTCAGTGGGTGTCGACCCCAATATGTGGTGTGCATGTTTTTTGCATTGTATCTCGAGCGGGATTCAACGTTGATCCTTATTTACCGCTTGCGGAAAACAAATTCCGCACAAGCCGCACGAAACCGAACGCGTGCAGCGGTTGTCAGGACCTGCGGAAACGAACCGTTAAGGGCCACCAATGGGAAATGTAATTCCATTCTACCGAAAATTTCATGTTCTCTTCGTGGAAAATGACTGGGTGATTCGTCAAATATTGACGGAACATTTCGCTCATGACCCCAACTGCCATATGGTCAGCTTCGCCAATCCTGAAAAAGCGGTGTCCTATTTGCATCAGGGATGTGGTGCGAACCGCATTTTTTCGAATATCCATTTAGGTGAGAGCAGCGGGATAGACCTGTCTTCAGGATTTGATTGGAAATATCGGATTGAACTGGCCATAGCCCCCGGATATGACGCCGAGGAGGATCGCTTTCGCGCCATCGAAGCCGGGCGGGGGTTTTTTCGCGTTAAACCCTATCGCTACTATGAACTTTTACACCTCGTTCACCATACGATGAGTCACTCATCCTCGCAATGATACCCGTCGTCTTTATTGCAACCGGTGGTGATGGCGACTGGGCCTGAATCATCTGCCAGCGACCTTTTCTTGTCGACATGATTGACGGCGGCATGTGGCTGAGCAATGCTCATTTGTCGCCTTGATGTCAGACCGCCTCCGAAGGTGGTGTGAGAAGTTCAAACAATGTTGCGGGAGCAGCGCACACCGGACAACGATAGGGCGGTTTATCGCCGTCGTGAATATAACCGCAGATGATGCAACGCCAGCGCTTCATTCGACACCCTCTCAAAAAATCACCGTTTCCACATCTTGATCTTCAGGTCCTTACGTTTCATCATCCGATAGGCCAATTTCCCTCGTGATGCAAGGCCTGCCAAGCATCACCACTCCCAACCGGGCGGCGCGATGCGAAAGGTCTTGCCTGCGGTCGTGATGTTGTGGTGTCCTGCATAGCGGCGCGCGACCGATTCCTTGGCCCGATACGGAGGAGATCAATTGGATGCCGTCATGCCGATTCAGGTGGAATGCTATGCGGGCCATCGCGGCGAGGAAACACCGCGACGGATGCAAATCGGGGACCGTCGGTTGGAAGTGATCGCGATTCTTGATCGCTGGCTGGCCCCGGAGCACCGCTATTTCAAATGCGAAACAGCTGAAGGGGCCCAATGGATTATCCGCCATGACACCCTGGCCGATCAGTGGGAGCTGACCTATTTCAAACAAGCGTCATTTCCACCCTGACGCCAGCCATCTTTATCGGGTGGTGATGATCACTCATTTGCCCGCATTCACGGATGCCCCCCCGCGTTATTTTAACAGATGCGCGGTGGACCGGCCAGCCTCCCTTGCTCCTCGCCAGTGCCATTATTGGCTAAAGCATCCCCCGCAACCCGCCGATAACTCTTCCAGACGTTTCCAGGGTGTTCAGGCCTTTTCCCGTTTAGGTCGTCTATTTTTCTAACCGTCAAAGGTGGGGACGGGTTGGCAATGGTCGATCCGACCTGGTTGCAGCGCGGACCCGCTTGAACGATTCAGGCGACAACCAATACACCCGGACAGCATCCGATGGAGGAGCCATGTATCACATCAAGTTTGACCACCAATCCGTCGTCGGCCATGTGCGTGACATCAACGAAGATGCCTATGCCGTCATGCATGGGAATGACGCCAGTGGATCGCTGGCCGTTGTCTGTGACGGAATGGGGGGCGTGGCCGGCGGGGAAATCGCCAGCCGGATCGTCTGTGAAACCTTTTATGATTTTCCCATTTACCGGGACGGGATCAAACCCTTCAATGCCGGTTCCAACCGTCACCGGCTCGAACGGCTGA
Organism: Desulfobacteraceae bacterium; assembly: GCA_014237395.1. Classification (GTDB taxonomy): domain Bacteria; phylum Desulfobacterota; class Desulfobacteria; order Desulfobacterales; family UBA5852; genus JABZFP01. Next base: position 157,672 of record JABZFP010000043.1, read on the forward strand.
TCCATGTCTCCAATGAAAAAATTCGCGATTTTGTCCGCCATCATCCCCGTTACAAAGGGATGGGCACCACGGTGTCGACCCTGCTTTTCCTCGAAGATAAAATCGTTATTGCCCACGTCGGGGATTCGCGCATCTATCGTCTGCGTGACGGCGAACTCACGCTTCTGACCCGTGATCAGACATTGCGGGATCACCTGCTGCAAACCGGAAAGATTACCCCGGACGATGCGATTGGACATCCCAGCGGGCATATCCTGCTGCAAGCGGTGGGGGCTTCGGCCCAGTTAGGCCGGATTCAGTCCCGTGTTGATGACCTGGCGGCAGGCGACCTGTTTTTGGTTTGCTCGGATGGGCTCAGTGATTTTGTTCGCGATGCGGAGATCCACGATATTCTTTCGACCAGACCCTTTACCCAGGTATGCGACGATTTGGTGCAATTGGCGCTGCAGCGCGGCGGCCATGACAACATCACGGTCATTACCGCCGCCGTGGCGGATGTTGCCATTCAACGCCAAGCCGCCTGATTCACCTCCCCCCTCCCGCCACCAACACACTTGGCGTGCAAGAAATCTGAGGCGACATTCATCCCAATCACGGCTGATCGATGATGATTCGGCTTACCCGCCTCCTGACACCGAATGGCCAAGGCGTGATCCTTTTTCGATACGACCATGGCGGGTCGATTCCGTCCCGGCCTCCGGACCATCCCGAATTGTTACGTCTTCTGCGAGACCCTCAACTGTTGCCCCCTGGTTCCGGGGGATTCAGATTTTTTATTGTCCGGGACCACCGGGTATAGTAGCCTGGAGCAAATTTGGACTTACTGTAATAAAAGCCCACCCCAATTCATGAAGAGCGATTGCTTATGGAAACAAAGGATTATTATCAGATATTAGGCGTTCCGCGAGATGCCACGGACAAGGCTGTCAAAGAGGCCTATCGGGAACTGGCGTTCAAGCATCACCCGGATCGCAACAAGGACAACCCGGATGCCATCGATCGCATGAAGGCGGTCAATGAAGCCTACGCTGTCTTATCCCATCCGGATAAACGGCGGGAATATGACACCATGCGACAGCAGTTCGGTGCTTCCGCCTACAGCCAGTTTCGACAGCAGTATACGGACCAGGATATTTTTTCCGGGTCGGACATATTCCGGATCTTTGAAGAGATGACCCGTATGCATGGATTCAGACGCTCTGAAGATGTCTTCAGGGAATTCTACGGATCCGGCTATCGCACCTTCAGCGGTCGGCGTCCCGGCATGCTGTTTAAAGGATTTGTTTTTACCGGAACCGGACCGGGCAGAGGACGCCGTCGCGGTGCCGCCTTGCCCGGTGGTCGTGGCTTCGGTCGTCTGGCGCGTCATATGATGGAGCGTCTGGCCGGGGTGACCCTGCCCCAGGCGGGAGAGGATGCGGAAGATACCATTCGGCTGACACCTGAAAAGGCCCAGCAGGGCGGACCGTACGCTTATTACGAACGCAAACAGAAGAAAAAACTGGTCGTCAAAATTCCTCCCGGCGTTCGTCAGGGACAGCGCATCCGCTTGGCGGGCATGGGGGGGACGGGTCGCGGCGGCGGACCGCCGGGGGATCTTTACCTGCGGGTTGAGATCGCACGGCCGCTTCTATCCCGATTGCGCTCACGCTTTAAACGCTGGCTGCCAGGGCCGTGAAGTAACTTTTCTCTCTGCCGACGGTGATGACGCACGGGGAAATAGCGTCGTCCTCGTCACGCAAATCCCGCCCGGAAACGGGGGCCTATAGAACAGGAGGGAACTCGAAATGGATATTCTGCGGGGCATCCAGTTAAATTTTCGCGGACTGCTGCTTGGACTGAGGACCCCACGGCTTCTCTTGCTGGGCCTGCTCCGTTTTCTGGCCTTCCTTGTGATCGGTGTGGGGGCTGCTATGGTTTTCTTCGCCTACCATCAGGATATCATCCAGTTGATCTGGGCCAAACCGGAGAGCCTCTGGGTGCTGTGGCTGTGGTATCTGGCCGCCTGGCTGCTGTCGCTGGTTCTTTTGGCCCTGACATCCGTTCTGGGCTATTTTGTCTGTCAGGTCATGTTTTGTGTGGTTATCATGGACCAGATGTCGCGCATTACAGAGCGGCTAATCACCGGTGAGGAGAAAAAGCCAACCGCCCAATCTTTTGCGGCCCAACTGGCGTACCTCATCCGACAGGAAATTCCGCGCACAATCATTCCCGTGTTGGTGACGCTGATGATCATGGGAATTGGGTGGTTGACCCCGTTAGGTCCGTTCCTCTCGATTGCCGGGCCACTGGCCGCCGTCATGTTCCTGGCCTGGGACAATACCGATTTACTTCCTGCGCGACAATTTTATCCATTCGCGGAACGCTTCCGTATGTTTCGACGGCGACTGCTATTCCATCTGGGATTCGGTCTGCCGTTTCTGATCCCCCTGGTGAATGTTCTGCTGCTGTCATTCGCGCCGGTCGGTGCCACGCTTTACCAAATTGAAAAAGGAAACGCTGCGGCTGGTGATCCGGCTGCGCTTGATTGACGATCTGTTCTTTCGCGCGGAAATGGTGGGTTCAATGTCTGGGCCGGTGACGGCCGAATAGCGTTTCGTGCTTTGCCGAATGGTTGTTTCGCGGCATCATCAGAAATACCAATACGACCAGGAGCGCGAATCCGGCGAGGGTGATAAGGACAGCCGCAATATAGGACCAGCGGTAGGCTGTTTCGGCCGCATATCCAAGGTGCAGCAGGACATCGACCAGCGGTCCGGCAACCAGGGTGCCGGCCAGTCCCCAGCTGAGAAAGAAGGTCGCATTGAACAATCCAAAACGCCGCCCTCGCTGTGCAGCGGGGATAAGCACGGAGGCGAAGGCATACGACGATGCCACGATGATGCTCTCGGCGCATCCCTTGAGAAAACTACCGACGTAGATCAGGCTCAAATTGGAAGCGGTTGCGAAAATCAGCAGATAGGCAACCCCCATCAGTGTTCCCAGCAATACACTGGGGCCATTGCCGATTCTCAAGACAATGCCGCCGACGGCCAAGCCGCTTAGAATCATGGCGATGGATTCCGTGTTGACGATAGTGCTCAGGGTGCGGCTGGTGACCGCAAAGCCGCTATCCAAAAAGAGATATTGGGCCTGGATAATGACAACGGAATTCCGGCCGAAATTGATCAATGCCATTGCGATCAGGAAGATCCCAAACCAGTGGGCTGATCGGCTATAGGCCGCTGGATCGGTGGTAGGATAGGTCTCTCCCGCCGGCGTGGCGCCGCCTTCCGGGAGGGCCAGTAGCGGAATGGTCGATACGAACATGACACCGGCGGCCACAAAGAAAAGCGCCCCGTGTTCAAATCCCCATCCTTCGTAATAGCGTCCTAATCCATCATAGAGAAGCCCCCCGATCCATACGCCGGCGATCCGTCCGATAGCACCGGCACTTGTCAATTTGCCCTGCACGGCACCACGTTTTTCCGGTGGATAGAGATCTGATATCAACGCACTCCATCCAATGTTTGACATGGACCAGAATATTTCGACAATGGTCAGTCCGAAGATGATGACATAGGCCATCGTGCGGTGATTTTCCGGCAGGGTATGCACAAACCAAACGGCCAGTGTCCCGACGCCGCCTAAGATTTCACCCCAAAAAATCAATGTGCGGCGCAACTGGTAGCGGTCCGAGAGGCGTCCCCACAGGGTTGCCTGAAAAATGATATTCGCCAGCATGGGCAGCGTGGCGAATAGGGTTGTTTCCGTTACGCTGAGATTTAGGAAATAGCGCAGGTAGACGGAAAGATAGGCATAGAACATCCCCCGACGGAACATGGCCAGGATTTGAAAGGATGAGACGCCGAAAAAACGTCTGCTGGAAAGGGAAAACAAATGCGGCATGAGCGTTGATCTCCGGAAGCGGGAAATGTCGTTCTATAGGGTATTTGGGATGCAACATCAAGCCATAAACCATTGCCGATCGAGACGTTTCGACCGTGGTCGGAACCGCCATGAGCGTCAAGTGCGCTGTCGCTGTTTACGGGAGGCCTTTGGCTTTTCGGGTTGACTGTCGGGAGGTTTAAGCATATGAAAATGAAAGGATTCCAAGCAAAATCAACCTGTGCTATGAGCTTTTTATCTTCGAACGCGACAAGGATCAAAGGGGGAAAGATGCGGAGAACATTACTGGCGTGGCGAATTGTTGTGGTTGCAGGACTGATGCTGTTCGCCCTCAGCGCCTGTGCCAGTCGGCAAACGACCGCCCCGACCATGACGGACAATCAAACCACGGCACCATCGTCGGAAATTTCCAATGAAGAAGCTCTCGCCCGGCAGCAGGCGCTGGAAGAACAACAGCGCCAGGATGAAGCTGACCGGCGGCAGTTCGAAAGCGAACGCAACCGCTTTGTCTATGAAGATATCTTTTTTGCGCGCAATCAATATCGCCTGGATGAGAATGCCCGCCGCGAAATGGAGTGGAAGGCCGCCTGGCTGCTGACCTATCCGGATATCAAGGTGCTGATTGAAGGGCACTGCGACGAGGGCGGACGGCCGGAAGACAACCTGGCGCTCGGCATGCGCCGGGCGGGCGAAGTGCAGAGCTTCTTTTTACGCCACGGTATTGCCCGGGAGCGGCTTACCGCCATCAGCTACGGCAAGGAACGGCCGGTAGCGACCGGTGAGGGTGAAGAAGTAAGGGCCAAAAACAGACGCGTCCGCACGATTATTGTAGACGAATAAATGCCTGGAGCGCACGGCGGCTGGAACGGTCGCGTGCGCTGCCGTCAGCCCATCCCCATGAACAATCTTGCCGGCCATCGTGTTTCACACTTTTGGAAATCCCACCGAAAGTGTGCGGTGGCCGGTTTCGGTGGCGCCTCCCCGTGCCGCCTGTTTTAACGACCCGTCTCAACACCCACCCTGATGAGGATTCCCGGTATGACCACTTTGGATCAGGTTTGCTTCATGACGGATTGCGTCCGGTTGACGACAAACGGTCGTCTTCGCGGTGCGCCGCAGAGTTGCGCGGCATTTGATATGCTCAAGCGCGATTGATGGCGTCGATAAGGTCCTTGAGGCGTGCGAAGGTGGTGCGGTTAAAGTCAATGATCAGGCGGGGCAGGGAGGCCAAATCCGGATCGTCGGCTTCCTGGGGCAGGGCCGGGCCCTGACGGAAAGCGCCGCCCGGGGTCAACAGATCGCTGAATTTCTGACGGATCGTTTGCATGGTCCGGTCGGAAAGCGGGGTCTGCATGCGGATAACCAAGCGGGAATCGACGTAGCGCATGCTGTGGTAGCGATAGTAGAAGCGTTCGATGGCCTGCAGAACGTCCGGAATACGGTCGGTGATCTGAAACAGGTTCAGGTCCTCGGGGCGGATAAAATGACACGATGCCAGGTTGTCCTCTAAAAAACGTCGCCACTCCTGCCAGTAATGGCTGCCGGGGATGTCCACCATGATCACCGGCAGGGGGGCGTGTTTGCCGGTCTGGGACAAGGTAAGGGTTTCCATGCCCTCGTCGAGCGTGCCGAATCCGCCCGGGAATACCACGACCGCGTCGGCCTCTTTCAGAAAGGCAACTTTGCGATTGAAAAAGTATTTGTAGTTGATGTGGCGAGGATTGCCTTCCACCACCGGGTTGGGTTTTTGTTCGAAGGGCAGGCGAATATTGATGCCGAAAGAGTGTTCCGCTCCGGCCCCTTCGTTGACCGCCTGCATGATACCGGGCCCGCCGCCGGTAATGACCATGTAGCCACGATCGGCCAATTGCCGGCCGAGATCCCGGGCCATCCGGAAGGCCTGTGTTTCGGGGGCCGTGCGGGCCGATCCGAATACGGAAACTTTGCGGATATGACGATACGGCCCGAAAATTTTAGCGGTAAAGCGCATTTCTTTCAGGGATGTATTCATTAACTTCAAGTCCGCTTTTTCGTCATTCTCCTGGCCGGCCTTGAGGGCCGCCAGAATCAATTCGCGGACCAATCCGGGCTGTTTGATACCACCTACCATGGTCATTAAGTGATCGATGGCGGTGTCGGCCGGTCCGTTGGTCGGGGTGAAATGCAGTTCCATTCTGTCGGTCAGGTCCTCGATGCCCATAGCAGGTCCTTGTTCATGGTCGGTCGGCTTGTTTTTGCCCTCAGCGCTTGCCGATGCCGCGGATGTCCTTAGATTTGATCTTGTTGATCATGCCGTTCGTCTCGTCGATGGCCGCTATTCGATTTCCGGTGACCGTCGATATAAAGTGTAAAAGTGCAACGTGCTATGATGATTGTCAATATCAAGATAATTTTCGGTGTATTACGTAAGGTATCAAGGGGCCTGGCGACCAACTGACAATCTACTGTAACCGTATGACTTGGTCCTGCAGCGCTCTAAAACAAATGGTTGCCCAAGTTGCCTGCGCCGGTGAATCTCCCGGGGAAAGCCGTTGAATGCAAAAGATCGTTCCCAGCATGTTTAAATTTTTCACGGCCGTCCTTTCGCGCCGTATCGTTTTGTGGGTGTTTGTCAGTGTGATTGCCATCGAGACGATCATCTTCTTTCCGTCCCTGCGCAATCGCGAACGTGAATTGCTGACCCAGCTGAAAAGCCTATCCGCGGCCAAAATTGAAGTGATGATGAAGACCGAGCCGGGTCATTTGTCGGGCGAGGAGTTCCTCGCCCGTGTTCGGCTGCTGTTGTTGGATGACGTCATTATCGGCGCTGCCCTGTATCGCTTGGACGGGTCGCGCGTGGGGGCCGTGGGAGAGCCCCCGGAACTGGTTTTTACCGAATCGACAGCGCACCTCCGTGATAAGATCGATCGGCTGGCAAACCGTTATGATGTGGTCTGCCTGGGGCAGGGTGAGCGAAAAATGAATGTCCTCGTGGTCCGTCACGACACGACGACGGTGCGCAGCGCACTTTATGCCTTTTTCGTTCGAATCGTGGGGCTCGTTATCATCATTTCCGTGGTGGTCACCCTGGGGGCGATGATGGCCTTGGGGCCGATTGTGGTATCGCCCATTCTCAAACTAAGGCGCGATTTGCTTGCCGCCGGGGAGGCTGTCAGCCGCGATGCGCCGGCCCCCAAGTTTTATGCGGCGAAGGTGCAGCGGTCCGATGAACTCGGAGAGGTCATCGCGGCTTTCCAGCGCATGTTCGGGCAGATCAACGAAGCCATCAGCCACCGGAAAGCGGCCGAGCATCAGCTCCGCGATACCCTGCATCAATTGGAGGGGTATTCCCAGGCGATGAAAAAGGAACTGGACAAGGGCCGCGAAATACAGAAAAACTTTCTACCCGAGCGATTGCTGGAATTTCCGGGATGGGAACTTTCCGCCCATTTTAAACCGGCGCGTCAGGTGGCAGGTGATTATTACGATGTGTTCCGGCTCCCCGGCAACCGTCTGGGCCTGGTCATAGCGGATGTCTGCGACAAAGGCGTCGGGGCCGCATTGTTCATGGCCCTTTTTCGAAGCCTGATCCGTATTTTTTCCGGTCAGTTTGAGGTTAACGGCGGCAGCTGTCCGGGACACGATTTGCCCATGGAAATCACCGTGGAGGCATCCGACGCATCCAACGCGGCTGAAGCGGATCTTGAAGTTTTACAGGCCGTCATTCATACCAACCGCTATGTGGCCAGTAACCATGGTGACCTGGGGATGTTCGCGACCTTGTTTTTCGGTGTGTTGGACATTCAAACTGGTCGCCTGGCCTACATCAACGCCGGCCATGACCCGCTGTTTCTGCTGCATCCGCAGGGTGGCGTGCAGGATCAGCTCGATGCAACCGGACCGGCCGTGGGGATTTCGGCCAATGCCACGTTCACCGTTCGTCACGCCACCATCCGGACGGGGGAGACCTTGTTCAGTTATACCGATGGCATCCCCGAGGCAACCTCCGACACGGGTGAATTTTTCGGGCGACAGCGCCTTACGCAATATTTGGAAGAATCCACAAGATCGGCGGCGGACCTGGTGACAACCATTGCCGATGCGGTATCCGCCCATACCGGTGAGGCCGAACAATTCGACGATATTACCATTCTCGCGGTGCGGCGCAACGGGTAGCCGGCAGTGTTCATATCCAGGGAATGCAGCCACCCTCCCCATTGCGCCGCCGCATCGCAGCAGCGCTTGGAAAGGGCTACAGGCGACCGGAGCGGAATATGGAAATAATGAGCCATATCCCCAGAAGGGTTGCAATGAGGTAGCCCGTGATGCCCAGGACCGATGTGATGGAAACGACGGCCCCCCCGAAAAACGGCAGTTTGAATTCCAGGACGCGCTGACTGCTGTTCAAAATCAGCGACGCGGCAATCGTGGAGGCCGAAATAACGGCGCCGACGGTCAGGCGATTGATACCGCGTTCGATTTTCTGGTCAAAATTCTCAAATCCCCGGTGGCGGAACTCAAGCTGGTACTGACCACTGGCCGCCTGGCGCAGGATGTCGTTGACATAGCGCGGCATGCGGCGGGCATATTGGCCCAGGGTGCGTGTTTCTCGGCCGATGGTTTTAAACAGCTTGTGGGTATCGTAGCCTTGCTGCACCAGTTTTTCGGCATAGGGGCGGGTCACTTCGAGAATATTGGCATCACTGTTCAGGATTTTCCCCAGGGCTTCCGCCTGGATAAAGGTTTTGAGCAGCAGCAGGAGATTGCGCGGCATACGAATGCGGTAGGTCAGCACCAGGGCGATGATCTGGTCGTAAACATCCCGCACTGAGACCGACTGCAGGGTGCGGCCGTAAAACGGTTCGCTGATTTCCATAAGATCCCGCCGAAAAGCGTCAAGATCCACCACCCCGTCGCCAAACAGTCCGGCCGATTCCAGGGCCTCCATGACAAGATCGTAATCATGTTCGGCATACCCCAGGAACAGGTTGGCGATTTGACGCATCAGCTCCTCGTCGATGTATCCCGTGATACCGAAATCCACCAGACTGACCCGTCCGTCGGGCATGACGATCGTGTTGGCGGGATGGGGGTCGGCGTGAAAAAAGCCGAATTCCATCAGCTGGCGTGAAAAGGACCGCAACCCGATCAGGGCAATGTTTCTGGGATCGATGCCATAGGCCCTGATAGCCGCGACGTTGTCCATTTTGCAGCCGTCGATAAATTCCATCACCAGAACAGCGCGGGTGGTGTAATCCCAGTTGACGCGAGGGATCCGGATCTCTTCGGAATCCTCGAAGAGGGAACCAAATTTTTCGATGCTGCCGGCTTCGATGTACATGTCGAGCTCGCGGAAAATCGTGCGCTCGAACTCCTGGACCAGGTTGACCGCACCGAGCAAACGGGCCACCTCAAACCATTTTTCGAGTTTCCCGGCAAAATAATACATGAGACGGATATCCTTCTGGATAATCCGATCGATGCCGGGGCGAATGATTTTGACGGCCACCTGTTCACCGCTGTAGAGTCGGGCTTTGTGGACCTGGGCCACTGACGCAGCCCCCTGGGGATCCGGTTCGAAATCGGCAAACACTTCCTGAAGGGGGCGTTTCAGTTCGGCCTCCACCACGCGGCGCGCTTGGCGAAAGGGGAAGGGGGGTACACTGTCCTGCAGTTTGCGAAATTCGTCGATGTACGCCGGCGGGAAGACATCGGCGCGGGTGCTCATCAGCTGTCCCAACTTGATGAAGCTGGGGCCGAGGTCCTCCAATGCCTGCCGAATGCGCACCGGGGAAGGGATTCTCAGCGTTGCGGCGGGGGTATCGGAAGAGGCGTCGTCGGCTTTGGGCGTTTTGCGGAAAACGCGTGCCGTGATATCCGCCATTCCGTATTTGATCATTACCCTGGCAATGGTTAAAAACCGCCAGGCCCCCGAAAATTTGCTGCCCCGATTGCGATTCATGGATGTGGGTTTCTCCTCGCTGTTGTCTGGCCTCAGACGGCTGTGCGGTGCTGTGGGATAACGCATCCGGTTCGGATCGTCAGTCTTTTTCTTCCGGTGTGCTTTCCTTTTCCGACGTAACCTGCGGCCATTTCCGGCGAATACTGGCGATGTCTTCTTCCCGGCTGATGTAACTTTCCACGTAACCGCAGGCGGCGCAGACATAGTTGTCCAGGGGCGCCATGGCCGTCAGGCCAACCGGGATGGCATTGCAGGTAAAAGGGCCGCTTTTGGGAAACACTTCCGTGCCGGCATAGATGTCGGAAGATCCGCATTTGGGGCAGGTGCCGTTTTTCATCGGTTGCTCTCCTCGGTTGAATGCATGTTTATCGTCATCGCCCATGTGACGGTTTTACACCGGAAACACGATGGGAAGCGATGGGGGCGGTTTGGGCATGGCAGTGGCTGCCGATCAATGCTGGAAAATGATGACATGGTTGTCGGCGTTTCTGCTGGGTTGCATGGCGGCCGATGAAGATCGGTGTCTTTAGCCTGTTATTGCGTCCGACAGAGAGTCGCAGTATGGCCCAAACCCCGAAACCTGTCAACTGATCTGATCCACGTTTAGACCATGATTATACTTGACTTTTCATTGTATGCCCTCTATCCAATGGCCCATTTTTAAGGGGAGGTGGCTCAATTTGGTGGATCGTTACCGGCGCTGGCTCGACCGCAAAACGGCCGAGCGCTGTGCCAAAAATTTGAAGAGAAACGGCTTTGACGTGCGGCTTGTGCCGACCCCGGAAGCCGCCTGTCGCGAAATGCTTGCGATGATAACCGAATTTGAAACATTCGGGATCGGCGGATCGGAAACCATTCGGCAAATCGGCATCATCAGCGAACTCAACGGCATGGGTAAAACCATCCATGATCACTGGAAGCCGGACTTGAGTCCGGATGAGGTGCAGGCGGTGCGGCTCGACCAGGGCCGCTGCGATTGCTTCCTGTGCAGTGTCAACGCTGTTTCCGCCCAGGGTGAGATCGTCAATGTGGACGGCATCGGCAATCGTGTGACCGCCATGACTTACGGTCCCCGTAAGGTGATCGTTGTCGCCGGCGTCAACAAGATCATGCCGGATCTGACGCAAGCCCTAGAGCGGGTTCGCACGGTTGCCGGACCGATGCGCGCCAAGAGCCTGGGAATGGAAACCCCCTGTGCTGAGACCGGCGAATGCACGGACTGCCACTCTCCTCAGAGAATCTGCCGCATCACCACGATCTTGCACCGCCGTCCCATGCTGACCGATATATCGGTCGTCCTGGTCGGCACCCCGCTTGGATATTAGGCGGGTCCGCGCATTACGTGTCAGTGATAACGAGGCCCCCGATCCGATGACGTCACGCCGACCGGTTATCGACCCTTTTTGGGAACGCCTGCCCTTGGCCGAGCTCAGCGCGGCCCAATGGGAAGCGCTTTGCGACCGGTGCGGGCGCTGCTGCCTGGAAAAACTGACCAACCGACGCAACGGCAAGGTATATTACACCTCGATCGCCTGTACCCTGCTGGATACGGCCTCCTGTCAGTGCCGGGACTATCGCCACCGGCGCCGCACGGTGCCGCAATGCATCCAACTGACCCCTGACAATCTGCTGTCCTGCCGTTGGCTGCCCCGGACTTGCGCCTACCGCTTGCTGTGGGAGGGGAAACCGCTGCCCGCCTGGCACCCCCTGATTACCGGTACGCCCGATTCGGTGCATGACGCCGGCATTTCCATCCGCGGGCGCCGGTTGCATGCGATGCCGCCTCACGCCGATGAGATCGCGGCTTACATTGTGGATTGGGGCATCTGGAGTAAACGGGCCCGGGCTGACTAGTCGCGGTCGTCCCCGCAGCGGCAGGCCTATCGACGGCAGTTGTCCGCCAAACGACACCTCACGGCGACTTGCCATGCCGGTCACCCGCTGGACCTTCCTTGCCATCCGTAAATACGGTCTTATTCTCCCGCGTGGTCCATGCTAACGGGCCATAGCGCGATTGATAAAACCAAAGGAAATAATCCATGAACCGCAGGGATCACTATAATAACGCTGAATTCATGTCTGTTCCGGAAGCAGCCCGCCACCTGGGGGTCGGGCGAAAAATGGTCTACCAACTGCTCGACAGCGGCGCCCTGGCCTTTACACGGGAGCGGGGTGCTATTCGCATTCTGGCGGAAGCGGTCCACTCGTTTCGCGATGGTGGCCGTATGGCTTGATGTTTCGGTATGGATGTTAGCGCGGATGCTTCCAACGGATGGGCGAAATGTAAGCATCCCCTTGCTGCCACATGCCGGTGCGGGTTTTCCGGGCTTCGGCTTCGGTGGCAAGGTAGGGCGCCTTGGCAAAGCCGTCGGGTGTGCGCCCACGGTAAACCTCGGCCAGGCCGGCTTCGATCATGGCATGATTGATATCGCGGGATTCGGAATACACCACGGCCAGCAAGCGGTGATAGCGGTCTTCGCCATAGGCGACGAGGGTGACCGTTCGATTTAGGATAAGGCCGGCCAGGTGTCGCTGGGCTGCCCGGCTGTATGGCTGGCCGGGTTCGCCTTTGCCCTTGGAGGTTTCCGGGGCGTCAATGCCCAGGAGACGAATCACGTGGCGTTCGCCGGCTCCGGATACCAGGATGGTGTCCCCGTCATAAACCCGGAGGACGCGATAGGGTTCGGGGGGCGCGGCGCAGACGGTCCAAAATCTTCCGGTGGCGCCTATCCACAGGAGACCCACCGCGACCAGAACAGCATAGCGCCGGATCTGCCGCTGGAGGGAATGGATTCGGTCAGCAGCAGCCAATGTCCCCACAGCAGGCGGCATCTTTCCCCTTGATCCAGGTTTGAATGACATAGGCGGCGCACCCGACACCCGGTTGAACGGTCAGGGCCTGCTGCTCACAGTTGCGCGCGCAGGCGCCGCATTCCATGCAGCGATCCCTGTTATGAACTCTGGCTTGCCGGCCTTCCATTGTGAATACGCTCTGGGGGCATACCAGGGTGCAAGTCCGGCAGCCGTTGCAACGGGAGGCGTCATAGGTCAAGGTTCTGACGCCGGGTAAATAGGTCATCTCGCGCATGTTTTTATTTCTCCCGGTCTATCCTGTCCAGACCGCTACCAGCCATCCGATCGTACCGATGCCCATCGTCATGACCTGGGCCGGTATGGCCCGCCGCATTTCTTTCTCCACGCCGGAAGGGGAGGTGAACGGTGTCGCTCCGGTGAAATTCATGGCCAGAAAGGAGCTTGTCGCCACGGTCAACAGGGCCAGGGCGACTCCCAGCCCGGCGGCCATCGGCGGGTATAGGATGAGATGGCCCAGTCCCGCAGCCGCCAGCCCGATACTGGCGCCTTTGACGGCAAACGCTTTTCCCGGCAGCCATGGAAGCAGGATCGGCGCCAGAACCGTGCCGCCGATGATCCCGAGGCCTCCCGCCGCCGCCCCCAGCATCATGAGGCCAACGACCGACGGTAGCGTTCCCTTGCCCAACATCCCCACGATCAGCGCTATGATTATGACAGCGCCTGTGGCCCATGCGCCGGGTTTGAGGGCGGCACTGATTTCCATCGGAATGAGGATCATCCGCTCCCTCAGTGTGAAACTGATGCGCCGCATGGTCGGCGAGGGGTTTTTCGGATTTTTGAGGAAGGCCTTCAAGTCGCTGGCACGAACAGGCCCCCAGATCACCCGAAAGCCGGTCCGCTGCCGGATGGCATGGCCGGCTACGCCGCTGGCGCCCAGTTGCGGCAGCACCAGGCGTCGATGGCTTACGATCTGATCAAGGTGGGTTGTGGTCAACCGGTGGACCAGTTCATCTGTCGCAAAGGTGCCCTTGCCTGCCGCGCACCAGACATTGACGCCGTTCGTATCCAAAACAAGAATCCAGGCATCCAGACCGGACAACTCCGAGCGAAGGGCGTCCAGCGACAGTTTGTAGTTCGCCGTGACCAACACCGGTGCCTGTCGATCCGGTTGGCCGACAGCATAGAGCCCGGGATCCACGGCGTATTGATTGCGTTTCAGCCCCAAGCGGACTTTCAATCCGCCCCATCGATCCCGCAGGGTCAGCCGGATGCTCAGTCGGGGCACGGGCCCCACGGCAGATGATACCTCCCCCACAAAGCTTTGATCGCGATAGGATTTTCGTGCCGATAAGGTTTGGCCGGTAGGCCCGGCAGGTGGTCGAGGACAGCAGGCATCCGACCCATGCTCCGGAACTTTAGAGAGGATCCCACGTCCGGACAGGGTGGCGGAAGGATCCGGCGGGATAACGGTTCCCTTGTGATATTGGATCATCAGGACCTCTCTTCCGGCGTCAGTCAATGAAGCGTCCGATACTGTTTTTAAAACAGGCCAACAACGGTCTGTTGAGACAATAACAAGTGCCGGGACCTGCCACGGTGCCGATGACAACGCCAGCCTCCTTAAGCGTTTTCAAATGCTGGCTGACGGTGGATTGGGCCAGGGGCAGACGGGTGACCAATTCGCCGCAAAAGCATTGTTTTTCCGCTTTCAGGAATTGGATGATCTGCATGCGGATGGGATGTCCCATGGCTTTGCAAATCCGGGCCAATTCATCTCGAGGAAGGCGTGAATGGTCCGTATTGTCGGTCTTTCCAAAGGGGTTTATCATTGACATGCGATTCTATTTTTGTTTATCGTAAAAAAACGATAAATGGTTCGGTGCAGATTGTCAAGCAAGACCAACCGCGTGCCGTTTTCAAATCGACGTCCAGCGGAGTGAATGGATAAGGGTGGCCGTCAGGAAATGTGGTCGTTCGGGGTCCATCTTGAGGCATCCTGGTGCCTTGGGGAGTATTTACCGTCAGGTCGATGTATCATTATCGGCGTAATCGAAAGAGGAAACATGTTTAATCTGCGCGACGTACTGGATATGGCCATTCAAATTGAACGAAACGGTGAAGCCGTCTATCGCAGCGCGCTGGCGCGCACGGAGGATCCGGAATTGATCGAAATGCTGACGTGGATGGCGACGGAGGAATCGCGTCATGCCGGTCATTTCAGCGATATCCGGCAGCGGATGACGATTGAAGGGGACAACATCCTGATGGATGAACTCGGCACCCTGATGCTGGAAAACATCGTGGGCAATCGCAGTTTTTCCTTGGAAGACGTCGATTTTTCAAAAGTTGAAGAAGTGCAAGATTTACTGAAAATCATGATCCGGTTTGAAAAGGACACGGTGGGGTTTTATTATCTGTTCCGTGATTTTCTGACGGATGGGGATGAAAAAGCCTGCCTTGACGATATTATCGCGGATGAAGAACAGCATATCCGCAAGCTGGAGGAATGCCGGGACAAGGACCTGGCCTGCCATCGGTCCTGAATTGGCCCGTGCTCATGGGCGATGCCCACCCTATGGGGTTTCGTGCTGGCGATAATGCACGATAAGTTCATCGACCGACTGACCGTTGGGGGCCATCGCCACCGGATTGATCTCCAAAAGCGCTTCCCAGGCGCGGATCGCGCCTTCCCGGTCGTCGAGATCGTGCAGCAGCACAATTCCTTTGTTGAAGTGCGCGTTTTCAAGTTTCGGATCAATGGCGATGGCGCGCTCAAATTCGCGCACGGCATCTTCCGGGCGGTTGGCCCGCCGGTACATGATTCCCAGATCCGTCCGCACCGGGGCATTGTCGGGCTGCAGGGCCAAGGCTTTTTCATAGGCCTCGATCGCTTCCGGCACGGCATTGCGGTCGAAATTCAAGTGCCCGAGCTGGATCCAGGAGGCCACATCATTGGGGTCCTGGCGAACTTTATCCGTCAGGGCCTGGAGCATTTGGGCCCGTCCGTCATCTTGTGGCATGCCGCCTGACTGGCCCCCCGGCAGCCCTGAACTCGTTTTGTATATCCCGAAAACGAGTCCGCCGAAAAAACCCACCATCAGGGCCACCACAATCGATGTCACCAGCGTCTGCTGGGATACATTCGAACTGCCGGGAGAGGTTTTTTTCGCCATTGATAGCTCCTTATGATGGTGCCCTCGTACCGATCAGTTGCGAATACCGGAGAGGGGCATGCGGTTTAAGTCGGCGGCTGAGCGACGTGGGTTTGTTTTGCCTCTTGGATTTGGCCGGTCAAAGACAATAAGCAGGCGGCGTCCCTAAATCAAGTCGGCTATTTTCATGCGGTTGACGACGCATCATGGTTTTTCTAAGATGTCGGCTCACGCGCCGTGCGTGTGGCGGTGATTCAGGCAAGTCGACATTGCTGGCGCATCAGACGCCTTTGTTGATACCTCAGAACAGGGAGATCGAAAAAAATGCCGCCGACTCTCAATCCCGGACGCCTGCTGGGGCTTTCCGGTTCTTACTGGCAGACCTGTGCGCTGCATGCCGGCGTTAAATTGGGACTGTTTACCGCCATTGGCCGGCATGCGCGCTCCGCGGAACAGGTTGCGGCGATGATGGATGCCGACCCGCGCGCCGTCACCATGTTAATGAATGCACTGGTGGCAATGGCACTCCTGAAAAAGGAGGGAGGCCAGTATGCCAACACGGATGAAAGCCGCCTGTTTCTGGATGAATCCTCAGAAACATACCAGGGGCATATCATTCTCCATCACCACCAGTTGATGGCGTCGTGGGCGGATCTGGAAAAAGCCGTGCGGACCGGGCGCCCGGTGCGCGCGCGTTCGTCTCTCCAGGATGACGAAGCCCGCCGCCATTTCCTGCTGGGGATGTTCAATCTTGCCATGGGGCTGGCCCCCCGTGTGGCTGCGGCACTGAACCTGACCGGCCGCCGCCGCTTGCTGGACCTCGGAGGCGGTCCCGGCACCTACGCCATTCACTTTTGTCAATTTCAGCCCGACATGCAGGCCGTCGTATTCGATCTCCCCGGCACGCGGCCCTTTGCCGAAGATACCATTGCGCGCTTCGGACTATCGGACCGAATCAAATTTGTCTCCGGCGACTACCTTGAGACACCGTTGCCGGGTCGTTACGACATGATCTGGGTCTCCCACATCCTGCATGCCGAAAATCCGGCCAATTGCCGGCGCATCATTCGCAAAGCGGTCGATGCGCTCGATGCCGGCGGCAGCTTGATCATTCACGATTTTTTTCTGCATGACACCCTGGACGCTCCGCTTTTCCCGACCCTTTTTGCACTGAACATGCTGCTGGGAACCGAGGGGGGGCAAGCCTATTCCCAGGCGCAGGTCGAAGTCATGCTTAAGGAGGCCGGGCTTCAGCGCATCGAACGCCTTCCCCTTGATTCACCCAATGATTCCGGATTGTTGATTGGGTATCGGTCATCCTGATGATGAAGGGATGCATCGCTGCCCGGATGGCATGGTCTATTGATGTTTGAGTCCATGGGCTTCCTTGAACCGATGCCATTCCTCGTGGCTGAGACCGTTGTCCTGGTCGGCATCGATAATCTCGAAAACCTTCATATCGGCCTGCGGAAAATACGCTTCAAATTCCGCTTGTGACACCTGGCCGTCCTGGTTGGTATCCATGTCGCCGAAATGAGCGTTGTAGCTCGCTGGATCCGGCATGGCGGATTGATGGTATGAGCCGCCTGAATGGCAGGCACTCAAGAGCAACACAAGCATGATGAGCCAGACTGTTTTGGTGATTCGTGTCATTTTTGCTTTTATCCCTCCGTGGTTTAAGTTTCGTCGCGGGCGACGCTGGAATACCCGTTTGCGGTGCCGTTATGCTGATAATGTTAAGACCTCGGCCACTATCGTCAATGACGCCGCGTGTGCGACAGAATCCCGCCGGGTTTGCGCGGCAGCATGACGCTCTTCCGGTTGCAGGCCGGAGACGGCCGCGATATCCATGGATTTCCGGCGTGCCGCCATGCTTCGCGGTGGGCTAATGCATGCTCGTGCGGTGGGGGATTACTGAATGTGTAAACCCGGCGGCCGGGAGATTCCATGTTGCAGTGTGAGGGGCAAAAATGTAAAAAGAGGTCAACGTCAAGGTTTTAGTGGACGCCAGGACGCTGGCAAGCGGTTGATAGACGGGTGTGTCGGGAAAGGGAAAGGCTTTGATAATCAAAAGAGCTGACGTCAGCGCGCGTGGAGAGCGATACAGTGGTGTCGTAACATTGACCCTGGTGAAAGAACCGGATGGCTGGACCTACAATGTCGATGGCATGCCGGACGAACGATTTTTACTGACCTGGCGAGCCAAAACGCCGGAAGGGGCGTCGCGTAAATTGCAGGATGTATACGACCCCAAGGACTGGCAACTGACGGTCACGGAGACCGTGTGATTTCGCCCTCGCGCGACATTGATATCATCGGATTTCCCATGGACCTGGGGGCCAATCGCCGTGGTGTGGATATGGGGCCTTCAGCCCTGCGGATCGCCGGGCTGGAAGAGAAACTGACCGCTCTGGGCTATAGGGTCCATGACCAAGGCGATATCGTGATCGGTATCAAGGAATGCCAGAAAATCATCAACCCGCGTTTGAAATACATGGATGAAATCGTGCGCACGGCGGCCATCCTCAGTAACCGGGTCGCCTCCTCACTGGACCGCGGGCACCTGCCGCTCTGCATTGGAGGGGATCATTCCATGGCGCTGGGCTCCATCGCCGGTGTCGCTGCTCACTGCCGCAACCAAGGCCATGAACTTGGCGTTATCTGGCTGGATGCCCATGCCGATGCCAATACGGATGATACGACCCCATCCGGGAATATTCATGGAATGGTGGCGGCGGCAGCTTTAGGGGTGGGCCATCCGGAATTGACCGGCATCGGCGGTTTTTCGCCGAAACTGGCCCCCCGGCATTTTGCCATTGTGGGTGTCCGGAGCATCGATCCAGCCGAAAAGGACAATATCCAACAGTTGGGGGTACCCATTTACACCATGACGGATATCGATCGCCGCGGGATGGATGCCGTGATGACCGAGGTGCTGCAGCGCCTGAAGGCTGTCGATCATATTCATGTCAGTTTTGACCTGGACTGTGTCGATCCGGCTGTTGCCGTCGGGGTGGGCACACCCGTTACCGGCGGATTGACCTACCGGGAAGCGCATCTGTGTATGGAAACCATTGCCGACCACGGCAGCATGCATTCCATGGATGTGGTCGAAGTCAATCCCATTTTGGATATTCGCAACCAGAGCGCCCGGTTAGCCAGTGATCTGGTGGCGTCGGGCCTGGGCCAGCGAATTCTTTAGCGGCGTCCGAAAACCGCTTTCCCGGCATCGCCATGCGCATTACCCGAACCGTCCACCGATCCATCGGGTCCCTCGAGGGCACTCACCTGTAACCCCCACCACAGAGAGGATGGGCTCATGCTGGAACAGTTTGAAACGGCAGCCGAAGCACTTCGTCATGTCTGCGACCCACGTCAATTCGATTTTAGCGATACATCCGCGTTGCCGCCGCTGGAAGTGGTGATCGGCCAGGAGCGCGCGGTACAGGCCATTGATTTCGGCCTTAGCATGAAAAGCGCCGGTTACAATATTTTTGTCACCGGTCCGGTGGGCACCGGGAAACAGACGATCGTGGGCGATATCGTGGGCAAGTATGCCCGGGAACAGCCCCGCCCCGATGACTGGTGCCTGGTCAATAATTTTCAGGATGAATACCGTCCAGTTGCGATTGCGGTGCCGGCCGGCCGGGCTTTTGAGTTTTCGAAACGCATGACCAAAGTGGTTGCCGATCTGCGCGCAGCCTTGCCGAAAATTTTTGCCGATAAAGAATTTCTCGACCGGCAGGCGCGTCTTCAGGAGAAATATGCCCGCACCCAGGAAACCCTGTTCGGCCAGTTGGAAACCAAGGCGGCGGAGAACAATCTCCGCATCAACCGGACGAAGATGGGTTACCAGACGCTGGCCTTGAAAGACAACCAGCCCATCACCAAAGAGGATTTTGCCGCCCTGCCCGAAACGGAACAGGCCCGGATCAAGGAAACCATCCGCGCTTTCCAGTCTGTCATCGAGGAGACGGAACAGAGCACAAGCCAGGTTGTTCAACAGCACCAGTCGGATTTGGAAAAGCTGATGCAGGAGGCGGCGCTGTTCATTATTCGCCGCCGATTGAATGTCGTCCGCACGGTGTTTGAGGGCTGCCCACCGGTATTGAGCTATCTGGATCACGTTCAGGAGGATATGCTTGAAAACATCCATTTTTTCCTTCCAACCCCCGAAGAGCATACCACTGCGGGTGAAAATGACAGCCAAATCAGTCCCTTCAGTTTCAAGCGCTATATCGTCAACGTTTTGGCCGACCGAAAGACCATGCAAGGGGCGCCGGTCATTTTTGAGTCCAACCCGACCTACCAGAATGTGTTGGGCCATATTGAGAAACGCGCCTATCTCGGCGGAGTGAAGACCGATTTTACAATGGTTCAGGGAGGGGCGCTGCTGCGTGCCAATGGCGGCTACCTGATCATGGAGGTCGAATCCCTGATGATGAACGCGATGGTATGGGAAGCACTCAAGCGGGCCTTGCAGACCAAACTGCTGGGCATTGAAGATATCGTCTCGGAGATGGGTTACGGCGTGACGTCTCTTCGGCCGCAACCGATACCGCTGGATGTCAAGGTGATCCTGATCGGAAGCTATGCGATCTTTGAAACCCTCCAGAATCATGATTCCAAGTTTGACAAGATTTTCAAGGTGCGGGCGGATTTCGACTTTGAAACCGATTTAACCCCAGAAACCATTAAGCTTTATGCCCGGTTCATCGCACGAGCCTGCCGTGAGGAAAACCTTCTGCCGTTCGCAGCGTCGGGTGTGGCGGCGATGGTTGAGTATGGGGAACGGTTTGCCGGGGATCAGCAAAAATTGTCGCTGCGGTTTGGCCCGATCGTCGGAATTCTGAAGGAAGCCGACTACTGGGCGCGCAAACAGGAAAACGCCGTTATCACCGACGCACATGTTCAGGTCGCTATCCAGAAACGTCGTTTTCGCTATAACCTTTACGAAGAGAAAATGCGGGAATCTTTCGAAAACGAAAGCGTTTTGCTGGATGTCGAGGGGGTCGAGATCGGTCAGGTGAATGCCCTGGCCGTCTACCAGATGGGCGATATCGCTTTCGGCCGCCCGAGCCGGATCACGGCGGAAACCTTCATGGGCAAGCCGGGCATCGTCAATATCGAGCGGGAGGCTGATTTGAGCGGCCGCTCCCATGACAAGGGCGTGATGATTCTGAGCGGCTACCTGGGGCGCACCTTTGCGCAGCAGGCGCCCTTAGGGATTTCCATTAGCCTGACTTTCGAACAGAGCTACGGACCGATCGACGGCGATAGCGCTTCCTCTACAGAGCTGTACGTTATTCTCTCGAGTTTGGCCGATCTGCCGATTCGGCAGGGCATTGCGGTGACCGGATCAGTCAACCAGAAGGGCGAGATCCAGGCGATCGGCGGTGTCAACCAGAAAATCGAAGGCTATTTCGATGTCTGCCAAAAGAAAGGGTTGACGGGTTCCCAAGGGGTGATCATCCCGAAAGCCAACCTTGCCAATCTTATGCTGAAAAGGGAGGTGGTGGAAGCCGTGCGTGCCGGTCGATTTTTTATTTACCAGGTTGCCCATGTCACCGAGGGAATCCATATCCTGACCGGTTTACCGACCGGAACGGCGGATGAAACGGGGGCCTATCCGGCCGAAAGCGTGTATGGCCGCATCCAGAGCAAGCTGAAATCCTTTCGTGAACGCGCCCGTGAATTGAAGCCCGCCGGGGGCGCGTTGTCGGAAAATGAATGAAAACAAGCGGGGGCGACCTACGGTAGATTGATCGACGGGTGGCGATAAAAAGCTTTATCATTTGGGTGATTTCCATTAATGATGGTGCAGGGACGAAGGTTCCACCGAGGTGGGCCGGACCGGGCTTCTCCCGAAGCGTGTATCGGCGAACAATGATTTTTTGCGGGAAGCTTCCGGCCGGTTATACGGAGATGACATGAATCGCGACAACTATATTGAATCCCTGCGATCGGAACTGCTCGATCTGGTCGAAGAGCACTTATCGCCGGTTGCCTTGCGATACGGATACAGCGAAGTGCCGCTGGAGGCCACCATCAAATGGCGGCCGCTGGTGCTCGTGCTGGGCAACTATTCTTCAGGCAAATCAACCCTGATCAATGATTTTCTGGGCATCAAGATTCAGGCCACCGGGCAGGCGCCTACGGACGATTCCTTCACGGTCATTACCTATGGCGAACCGGATGCAAATGCTTCGCCGCAGACAGTGCAGGTCGTGGAGTCGCGTGACGGCAAATTTTTGCTAAACGATCCCGAGTATCCTTTTGAAACCTTGAAGCGCTACGGACAGCGCTTCGCCGCCCATTTTCGGCTCAAAAAAGTCAATTCGCCATTTCTCGAAAACCTGGCCATTATCGACACGCCCGGCATGCTGGACAGCATCACCGAGCGGGATCGTGGCTACAACTACCAGGAAGTCATCGGTGACCTGGCGCAGATGGCGGATCTCGTGCTGGTGCTTTTCGATCCGCACAAGGCCGGCACCGTTCGCGAAACCCATACCAGCCTCAGGGATACCCTTCCGGCCAAAACCTTTGAAGATCGGGTTCTTTTTGTACTGAACCGTATCGACGAATGCGCGTCGTTGATCGATCTGCTGCAGGTGTACGGCACCCTTTGCTGGAACCTCTCCCAAATGACGGGCCGGAAAGACATCCCGCCGATTCGCCTGACCTATTCTCCCCATGCCATGCCCACCCCGCTGGGCGAGTTGGGAAAAGATCTCGACTATCTCCACTATCTCGACAACCAGAGAATGGAGCTTAAAGAAGCGGTTCTGCAGGCACCGCGCTACCGATTGGACAACCTGGCCACATTTGTTGAAACCCATGCCGAGAGGCTTTCGCACTTACTGGAAGCACTCGTCAGCTATGGGACCCGCGCCAACAAATACCGCTTCAAGCAAGTCATGCTGGGACTGCTCATCGGTTTGATCGCCGGGGGGGCGATCGCCGCAGGATTGGTGGGCGGAGGGCTTCTGGCCCCCGACCCCTATCTTCTGGGCGCCATCGGGGGTGGGGGTGGCCTGCTGGTGTTCGTGCTCTGGATGAGTACCATCGGGCGCTGGTTGCGACGGCGTTTCCACCGGGAGCAGCTAAAGCAGCTTGATCGATTGACCCCGCTACGCAACCAGACCCGCCGCGACAGCTGGCAATCCGTGCGGGATCTGGTGTATATGACGTTGAAACGAACGGAAGGTCGCCTTGCGCTCAAACAGGCCAAAACCGAGCTTCAGGCCGTCACCCGCGTCTACCAGGAAGGGTCGAAAGACATCCGCGAAGCCTTGAACGAGCTGTCAACGCTGGGCGTCCATGAAGCACCGGCCTGGGCAGCCGGCAAGGGCGGGGATGCCCATCGTGAATTCCCTTTTTCAGAGCTCTCCCGCGAGGATTGATCGGGCACATCCCTGTTCGATGCGGCACTCCCCGGACGGCCCCGTCCTTCCCCCGCCCCTGTTCGTGATCAAAGGATCATGACCGGTTTATCGAGGAAGGGGGTTTACCATGCCGGATTGGGCCATCATCAGTCCGGCGATGGTTTTAGCGTCTCGAATCTTTCCTGTGCGGATCATTTCCAGCGCTTCCCCATAGTGGAATTCATGGACATCGAGGATTTCATCCGCGTCCAGTTGCTGTTTGGCCGGCAGGAGGGCTTCCGCCCGGTAGAGATGAATGATTTCATCCGAATAGGCCGGCACCGGCATGATCGCACCCAATGGATGCCATCGCGCCGCGGTGAAACCGATCTCCTCGGTGAGTTCGCGCTGGGCGCATACCAGGGGCGATTCTCCCGGCTCCATCGTTCCGGCCGGTATTTCCCATATGCTGCCGCCAACGGCATAGCGGAACTGCCGTATCAAGACGACCCGGCCCTGTTCCGTTACCGGGACGATGGCGGCTGCACCGGGGTGGCGGATGACATCCAGGGTCGCATCAACGCCATTGGGAAGGGTGACGCGGTCGCGGTGGAGGGCAAACACCCGTCCTTCGTGGACAACCGTTGATTCATTGCAGTGGGAGGACATGGTTCCCCTTTCGCGTGGTGTGATGTGATGATGCGCAATGGCCAAGGGGGCGCAGCTTGCGCTTGCCGGTATACTTATCGAACCCTGGTACCCTGTCAAGCGTCACATGGCGCAACTGGAGAAAGCGGTTCGATGACGCCTGTAGATTGACGACGGCGACC
Organism: Desulfobacteraceae bacterium; assembly: GCA_014237395.1. Classification (GTDB taxonomy): domain Bacteria; phylum Desulfobacterota; class Desulfobacteria; order Desulfobacterales; family UBA5852; genus JABZFP01. The sequence goes on from JABZFP010000043.1 coordinate 181,664, forward strand.
GGCATGCCCACCTTGAAGCTGAAGATCACCTGCGCTCACGATGGGGTGCATGGAAATCCGGTGCCGGGAATCGCTGCCATGAAACGATGGAACACATTGATCGTCCCGCTGATGGCGGGCCTAACATTGCAGGGCTGCACGGTTATCTCGCCCAAGATGATGGCCGATGCTTTGACGGATGTATCTTTCACCGAACTGTCACATCATGCCGACACGTATCGGGGTCAGACCGTTATACTGGGAGGCCATGTCATCGAGGTGCGCAACGAAGCCCGGCAGACGATTATCGTGGTGCTGCAGACCCCCCTGGGTTCCGGTCAGGAACCCCTGCCGCCTGACCGCTCGGAGGGGCGGTTTATGCTGCAGCATGACGGATTTCTCGATCCGGAAGTTTTCGCCAAAGGACGAACCCTTACCGCAGCGGGCGAGGTTACAGGCGTTATCCGGGAGATGATCGATCATGAACCCTACGATTACATCCTGCTGGCGTCCCGTGAAATCCACCTGTGGGAACGCGCGGAAGATTTGTACCGTTATCCGTATCCTTATCGATCACCTCTTTATGATCCCTGGTATCATCGACATCCCTCGCGCCGCTATCGCTATCGTTAGCGAAGGGGGGCGCCGAATGTTTTGACGATTGCTTATGAAGAGCGCGTATCGCTCGAACACCATTGTCAGGAGGTAACCGCATGACGACTATCGAGGATGCTATCACCAAAGCGATTGACTATGAAACCCGTATCCGTGATCTTTACCGCGATGCGGTCGACGGGACCCAAGACCCCAAGGGCAAACGGGTTTTTCAGGCGCTGGCCGATGATGAACAGCGGCATATCGATTATCTCGAGGCCAAGCGCACCCAATGGCATGCGGAGGGACGGATCCGTTTTGAATCGCTGACATCGCTCATTCCGGACGCCAAGCGCCTCATGGCGGAGGTGGACGCGCTGAAAGAGACCATGGCCGGCGAGGATCGACGGGATGAAAAACGCATGTTGAGCAAGGCACTGCAGGTGGAGGTTGAAACCAGTGCCTTCTATCGCGATATGGTGGCGCAAATGGAGGGCGACGCCCGCGTCATGTTTGCGCGGTTCCTGGAGATCGAGGATGGTCATATCGCCGCGGTCCAGGCCGAGTTGGATTATATTAGCCACACGGGGTTCTGGTTCGATTTTCAGGAATTCGATATGGAATACTGATTGCCGGAACCCCGCGCCATCATCGACAAACCGCCCCTGGCAGCCGCTTCGATCGATCTCTGCCAGGGGCTTGCGCTATCCCCCAATCAATCCCCGCACCAAAATTCCCGTCCTTTAGTCTTGACACAAAATATGATCTTTAATATTAGCACTCCTTTGGTCAAACGTGAGTCGATTCTATTTTTGTCGCTGGAAATGGCGCCGGTGTTTGGATCGAACCCGGCGGTTGCAAGGAGACTTTATGGCAGCATCCGTCCAAGCTTTTGGAGGCAGTGGAACCTTTAAACACGGGGTCCATCCACCGGAGCGGAAACATTTTTCCGAAGATCTTCCCATCGAAGTAGTCCCAAGCCCCAAGCAGGTGCTGCTGCCCATGCTGCAACACGTAGGAGCGCCCAGCATCCCGGTGGTCAAAGCCAAGGATGTGGTGGCCTTTGGCGATATGGTATGCAAAAGCGGCGGGTTTGTCTCCGCACCCCTGCATGCCCCCATAGCCGGGAAAGTGCTGAAATCCGCAGTGACCACCCTGCCCAACGGCCGGCATGTGCAGGTGATTCCCATCAAGGCCGATGGCGAGCAGGTGGAAGGCCCGGCGCTAATGGCGGAAATCCTCGGTGGAGAATGGCCGCTGGACAGTCTGGGGCAATATGACCGCGCCACCATTACGGAAGCCATCGCCAACGCCGGGATCGTGGGCCTCGGTGGGGCGGCCTTTCCGGCACACGTGAAATACACGCCCAACGATGACAAACCAGTGGACACGGTCCTGATCAATGGTTGTGAGTGTGAGCCATACCTCACACCGGATTATCGCGTCATGCTGGAAGGTACCCAGGCCGTCATTGCCGGTGCGATTCTGGCGGGGCGTGCCGCCGGCGCCCGGGATATCATTATCGGAATCGAAGACAACAAACCCGAAGCGGTCAAGGTCCTGCAAGACGCCGCGCAGGGAACCGATGTCAAAATTGCGGTGCTTAAAACCAAATATCCCCAAGGAAGTGAAAAACAGCTCATCATGGCGGTTTTGAAGCGGGAGGTCCCGCTGGGCGGGCTGCCCCTCGACGTGGGCGTGGCGGTCAGCAATGTGGGAACGGCGGCGGCCATTGCAAGGGCCGTTATGCGGGGTAAACCCCTGACGCACCGGGTGGTGAGTGTCACCGGCAGCGGTATTCGGAATCCCAAAAACCTCCTGGTACCCATCGGTATCAGCTACCATGAATTGATCGATTATTGCGGTGGATTGAAGGAAGATGCGGCCCGCATCATTTCCGGCGGACCCATGATGGGGTTCGCGTTTGCCAATCTTGATGCACCCGTGACCAAAGGCACCAGCGCCATGACGGTGCTGACGGCGGAAGATGTCCGCAAGGCCGAGGAAACCGCGTGTATTCGTTGCGGACGCTGTGTCGATGCCTGCCCAATGAATCTGGTACCGACCAAGATCGCTTTAGCCAGTCGGGCCAAGGACGTGGATCTGGCGCAGGCCTATCACATCATGGCCTGTTTCGAATGCGGTTCCTGTGCCTTTACCTGCCCGGCCAGCATTCCTCTGGTGCAGCTGGTCCGCACCGGCAAGGCCCAGGTCATCGCCAGTCAGCGCAAATAAATGATGGCAGCCGTTCCCGTCTGACAGGCCGAGACGGATAGTGCTTTCGGAACGCAAACGATAAACCTTTACGAGTCTGTTTAACGGATGATTATGACGGAAAATTCTCAAACGACGACGTCCGAACCCAGCGCCGCGGCGCCCGTGATCCATGTGTCACCATCGCCGCATTTGTCCAATCAAGCCCTAACGACCCAGCGCATCATGCTCGATGTGGTCATCGGACTTCTGCCGGTGGTGCTGATGGCGCTCTATGTGTTTCGCCTGTATGCCGTCAAACAACTGGCCATCTGTGTTGTCAGTTGTTTGGCCGCGGAAGCCCTCTTCACCAAAATGCGCGGCCGGTCCCTGCCCCTGAAAGACTGTTCCGCACTGGTGACCGGCGTCATCCTGGCCTTGTCTTTGCCCGGACCGGCGCCCTGGTATGTGGGCTTTATCGCATCCTTCGTGGCCATCGGTATCGGTAAGACGATTTTCGGCGGCGTCGGGATGAACCTGTTCAATCCGGCCATGGTCGGGCGGGCGTTTGTCATGATCGCGTTTGCCAGTGTGCTGGCCGCCGCCGGGTATCAGGATGCGGGCAGCGCCGTCGATGCGGTCACCCAGGCGACCCCGATGGATACCTTCAAGCAGACCGGCGTGGCGGCGCCGCTGTCCGCCCTGTTCTTTGGATTGACCAATGGCTCTCTCGGTGAAACCAGCGCGTTGGCCTGCCTGATCGGCGGCCTGTTCCTATGCATTCGCCGAACGGCCTCATGGGAAATCCCGGCGGGAGTCATCCTGGCGGTCGCCGTTTTCGGCGGCATCGCGAACCTGATCAACCCGGATGCGGCCTGGACGGTGCTGCATCATCTGCTGGGGGGATCCTTGCTGTTCGGCGCCTTTTTTATCGCGACAGACCCGGTATCCAGCCCGTTGACGCCGAAGGGTAAGTTCATCTTCGGCCTTGGTGTTGGCGCGCTCATCATGCTGCTGCGGCTATTCAGCGGCTATCCGGAGGGCGTCATGTTTGCCGTGCTCCTGATGAATGGTCTGACACCGCTGATCAATCGCTGGACCATCCCGCAACCGCTAGGAGCCCAGTAAAAGGGTGGATGAAAGGGTTATGTTTTTAAGGGTTCACCGACATAGATGAGGAGATAATAGGCGCGGCATGACAGAAAACGTGAAGACCAATTTTATTTCCCAAACCTGGCTGGTCCTGTTATTGGCGATATGTTTCGGGGCGCTTTTGGCCGGGATGCAGATTACGCTGGGGCCGACCATCGAAGCCAACAAGATCAACGAAACCCTGGAGAAGGTCCCGGAAATGGTGTTCGGGGCCGATCATGCCCAGGAATTGGCCGACCGGAAGCAAGTCGTGGACGTGACGCCGATTTCGGTCGGCGTCGAAAAGGCGGGCAAAACCATACGGTACAGTGTTTTTGAAGCCAAAACCGAGGGCCAGTTGGCGGGATGGGTCGTCAAGACCGCCGGGCAGGGATATGCTGACAAAATCGAAATGCTGATCGGATTGGATCCCATGATCGAGAAAATTACCGGGATATTCGTGCTCGATCAGAAAGAAACGCCCGGCCTCGGCAATAAGATCGTCACCGACGAATGGCGCTCCCAGTTTCTGGCCAAAGCCACGGCCCAGCCCCTGGCAACCGTGAAAGGCAAAGCCTCGGCCGGTAATGAGATCGACGCCATTACCGGGGCCACCATTTCTTCCAAGGCGGTGACCGACATTGTCAACGCAGCGGTCCATAATCTGCGTAATCCATTGATTGAAAAGGCAAAAGGAAAGTAGTTATGGCGGAACAACCCACAGCCCTGGAACGTTTCATTCAGGGTATTTTGCCCGAAAACCCGGTTTTCAGACAGTTGCTCGGGCTTTGCCCGACATTGGCGGTGACCAACAACATGAAATCCGCGGTGACCATGGCCGGCGCGGTACTGTTCGTGCTCTTCTGCGCCAATGTCATCACCAGTCTGATCCGCAATTTGCTCAAGCCACATTTACGCATCGTCATCTTCACCCTGACGATCGCGACCTTCGTGACGATCGCCGACCGTTTTTTGGCGGCCTATCTCTACCAGATGAGCAAGACCCTGGGGCCCTACATTCCGCTGATCATCGTCAATTGCATTATCATTTGCCGCTGTGAAGTGTGTGCTTCCAAGCAGGGTGTGATCACGGCCGGGGCGGATGCCATCGGGCAATCCATCGGGTTCGGTCTGGCCCTTTCGGCGATTGCCGCGGTGCGAGAGATTCTGGGCACTGGCATGTTCTTCGAAATGCGTGTTCTTCCGGCCGCCTGGCCGGACTGGGTGATTATGGTGCTGCCCCCCGGAGCGTTTCTCACCTTCGGCCTCCTGATCGGATTGGTGAATTGGTACGAATCCGTTCGCACCCCCAAAGCCGGAAAAAGTGAGGGCTAAACAACATGTTGACTTATCTGATCGATATTTTTCTGATTGCCGTCAGTGCCGCCCTGATAAACAACTTCGTCTTGCATTACTTCGTCGGCATATGCCCCTTTGTGGGGGTTTCCCGGCGGATTGAAATGGCCTTTGGCATGGGGTGCGCGGTGACCTTTGTCATCAGCATCGCCGCATTTATCAGCTGGGCCATTACCACCTTTGTCCTGGTGCCCGGTGCACCGCTTTCGCAGTGGATTGCCGGGTTTTTCGTTTCGGCCGAAACCGCCGCCAAAGTGGATCTCACCATCCTGAGCTATATCGTCTACATTTTGGCCATTTCCTCTTCGGTACAGTTTGTCGAGATGTATGTGCGCAAATTCTATCCGCCGCTATACAAATCGTTTGGCGTTTATCTGCCGCTGATCACCACCAACTGCGCCATTTTATTTGCGTGTTTGACCATCATGGCCAATATTGTCGGCGTCGATGACCCGTCGGCGGCCTGGGATCTGGGGCGTTCGCTGGTGCTCGCCATCTTTGGCGGGGTGGGGTTTACGATTGCCATCGTCATCATGGCCGGCATTCGGGAAGAGCTTGACCTTTGCGACGTGCCCGAACCATTTAAGGGGGCGGCCATTACCATGATCGTGGCCGGTATTCTGGCCCTGGGATTCATGGGGTTTACCGGCGTCGATTCCGGTCTCCGAAAAGCCATTACACCGGCGGCGGCAAGCCAGGCCGTGTTGGAAGACCGGTCAGCGCCAATCGTCGTAAATCAGGGTGTGGACAACCTGCATGTTGGATGAATGCCTCGATGCCGGAATAGGGACGAGAACGACCGGCGTCTGCCGCACATATCGGGATAGGGAGATGGAAGTATGAATGCAGTTACGTTGGGCCTTTCCGCTGGAACACTTTTTGCGATGGCCGTTGTCCTTTCGTATATCCTCAGCTGGGCCAATCGAAAATTCTATGTGGAAGTCGACCCCCGGGTGACCGCCATTATGGCGGTGCTTCCCGGCGCCAATTGCGGCGGCTGCGGTTTCGTCGGTTGCAGTGACTACGCCGAGGCCATCGCCGGTGATGCTGCGCCGGTCAACAAATGCCCGGTCGGCGGGGCGAGTTGTGCCTCGGAGGTGGCCGGCATCATGGGGGTCGAATTGACGGACACGCTGCCGTTTCGACCGATTGTTCATTGTGGGGCGCACACGGCCGATAAATTGCATCGGCATGCATATCTCGGGGAACAGACCTGTGCAGCGGCCAATCTGGTTTCCGGCGTACAAGGTTGTACCTATGGCTGCCTGGGGATTGGGGATTGCACGCGGGCCTGCAACTACGACGCCCTGCATGTCGTCGACGGCCTGGCCACCGTCGATTATGACAAATGTGTGGGGTGCGGGGCCTGTGCCAAAGTCTGCCCGCGCAATATCATCACCATGACGCCTTTTAAGTTTCAACGCGTGATGGCGATCGCCTGTTCCAATAAAGATTTCGGCAAAGCAGTGAAAGAGGTCTGCAATGTCGGCTGCATCGGATGTAAAGCCTGTGCCAAGGCGTGCAGCCTGTTCCAGATCGAAGACAACCTGTCTTCCATCAACTACGATCTCTACTGTCAGGACTACACCGAAGATCTCAAGAAAGCGATCGAGAAATGTCCCCAGAAGAAAATTATCCTGGTGGGCAAACCATCGGCCAAGCATCTTGAGGAAACCAAGGACATGGATGTCCCGGAGCTGGTGGAGGCCCAATTCCGCACGACAGTGGACGACCAGGAGTGGTGGGGATAGCGATTTCCCGAACGGATCACCGCAAGATCATCTTTTCAGCATGCGAGGCAGGGAATCTTTCTCTGCCTTTCTTGTTGGCGGACCGACCGAAGAACGCCACATAAAAGCCGGTCAGATCGACCGCACCGCCTTGACATGATTGGCGAAGGTCCGATCCTGCCAGGCCACAAATCCGAGTTCCAGACTGACATACCAGGCGCTCGTAAATGTTCGCCGGTCACAACTCCATAACCGTTTGTGATGCGGGGCGAAGTCCTTCACCAGGCAATAGTCCGTCCCGGACGGGGGACGGCGCAGGAGGGTCAACAGTTCGGCTACCGTGGGCAACCGCCAGTTCTGCTGTCCCATCCACGCGATGGCATTCAAGTCATCGATGTAGGCGAGGGCCGACGGCCAGTCCAGCGGGAAATCACTTCCGCCATATTGCCACTGCAGGCCGGTGGTTTCATCCCGGACAGTATCGCCGGCTGCGTCGGGCTGGAAGGCAGCGTCGCGGTAGAATGCCGGCTGCCAGAGCGCATCCAGATCAAATAGCGCGCGGGCGTCAGAGGGGCCGGTGCGGAGTGGGGTTGACCGTGGCGGCAGAGTGGCCGCCGGTGGTCTTGATGGTGGTGGCGGGGGAGCCGCGGGCTGCAACCGGCAGGTCGCATCGATGGTTTTCTCCCAACGCTGGTATAGACGCATCATTTCGGCGGCCATGGACGTGGCGTCCGGGTAACGCGCGGCGGGACGGGGCGACAAGGCCCGGGCCAGGAATTCGTCCCAGCCGGTATCGAGATCCGGATGGATACGGCTGGCCGGTGGGAGTGGTTCTTGGGGCAGTGTCCCGGTGAGCATGCGATAGATCATGACCGCCACGGAATACAGGTCGGCCGTCTGATCCACCTGATTAGGATGGTCCTCCTGTTCGGGGGCGGCATAGAACGGGGAGCCGACTTTCAGGGCCGGCGGGACGTCAATGGTTTCACCACGGAGTTTGGATAGGCCAAAATCACAGATTTTGACCGTATCATCTTCGGTAAGCAGGATGTTGAACGGTTTGATGTCGCGGTGGATGATGCCCGCGGCATGCAAGCGCTGCAGCCCATCCAGGATTTGGCGTGTATAGTGGATGACTTTTTCGATCCGCAGGATGCGGGAGCGGGCATCGGTGATATAGGTTTCACCGATCACGGCCCCCAGCGTATTGCCGTAATAGTCCATGACATAGTAGGGGCGCCCGTGATGCATACCGAAATCGAGCACGTCGATGATGTTGACATGCCGGATGCCGGCCATCGCTATGGCTTCCTCGATAAAGAGGCGGTGCAACTGCTCCCGTCCGATCAACTTGAGCAGAAGGTCGCCGGGTGTCAGGATCTTGAGGGCCAAAAGCCGCCGGATGACGGGGACTTCGACTTGCAGCACTTTTCCCATGCCGCCGCGACCGAGCAGCCCGCGGATGCGGTATTTATCGATGCATTTCATGGATAGCAACCGAAGTGGGTTGATCAGCGCAGGCGGGTGGCATGGGATTCGGGCAACCCGGCCGCCAGAATTTTTTTCACGACCGTTTCCACGTCGTAGGGAATGTAGCGTAATTCCACCGTATGCCTATCCGGGTCGCAAACAACGTATTTGGCGTTGTTATTGCCGTCCCGGGGTTGACCGACGCTGCCGACATTGACGATATAACGCCCATTCGGGTTGAGGTGACGAATTCCCTCGGGGAATTCGTAGCGGCCGATTTGCCCGTCGATGGATTCGATGATTTCGGGGTAATGCGTGTGGCCGGTGAAAAACAGGTGTTCGTCAAGGGTGGCAAAGGTCTGTTCGAGCTCTTCGGTCGACGCCTGGAACTGGTAGACGACGGGAGAATCGGGCGGAAATCCGTGGACAAACCGGTACCCATCATGAACGCGGCAATATGGGAAATGCTGAATAAGGTCGATGGAATCCTCGGATAGCATGGCCACTGTTTTGCGCAAGGATTCGCGGGCCACCGGGTTGAACCAGTCCAGTTCAGAGGGGTCGGTGACCGCCAGTTCATGGTTGCCCAGTACCGATGGAATTTTTAAGGCGGCGAGCCGCTGGATGACGGCTTCGGGTTCCGGCCCGTAGCCGATGTTGTCGCCCAGGCTGAAAATCTCGGTGATCGACAGGGTTTCGATATCGCGCAACACGGCCTCGAACGCATCCAGATTGCCGTGAATATCGGAAATAATGGCAAACGTCTTCATGCCCTGCCTGTCCTTTCAGCCGGTGGTGCTGGCAAACCAGATATACCAGCGGATCAATGCCGGGCCACAGAAAAGATACGCGATGGCGCCTGCGGCCAGAAAGGGGCCGAAGGGCAATCGGCTTTTCATCGAACGGCCGGCCGGCAGGGCCAGCAGCAGACCGATAACCGTTCCCGAAAGCGATGAAACGAACACGGTAAACAGAATACCCTGCCAGCCGATCATGGCGCCGATCATGGCCAGCAGCTTGATATCGCCGCCGCCCATGCCGTCACGTCCGGTCAGCAGCTGGTACCCGAAGGCCACGGCATACAGAAGGCCGCCCCCGGCCAGAATGCCGATGAGCGCATCCTTCCAGGTGATAAAGGGGACAAGGAATCCCAGCAGAAAGAACAGTGGGATGCCGGTCAGCGAAAGGATGTCGGGAATGATCTGGTGATCGATATCGATAAAGGTGATGACCAGCAGCACGGCAATAAAAAGAAAATAAATGCCAGCGGCCAGTGTCGGTCCGTATTTCAGGAAAACGGCCAGGGCGGCGAGGCCGGTGATCAGTTCGACCAGCGGATAGCGAACGGGGATATGAACCTTGCAGCGGCGGCAGCGTCCGCGCAACAGGATATAGCTGACGATAGGAATGTTATCGTAAAAACGAATCCGATAACCGCATTGGGGGCAGGCGGACGGCGGATGGATGACGGATTTACCCTCCGGGATGCGGTAAATGCAGACGTTGAGAAAACTGCCGATGCAGGCCCCAAAGATAAACGCGAAGATTTCCAGCTGAAGCAATACGGGCATACGCAACTGTTCCGTTGTGGTGGTTCGGCACCGGTCTTGAGGGGCGCACTCCCTAAGGCCTTTAACGCAATTGCAACCAGGGACGCCAACTGCTGTACGCGGGCTGCTGAAGCCGGTGTGGCTTTTCCAAAAGCCAGAATTATATTTAGGCGCAGGCCGATAAAAAAGCAAGCGGCATATTGTTTTCAAACAAGGATGTCTTATATTAATTAGTTTTAATCATAAAGAAATACCGCTATCGAATCGCCTGTTTGACCTGCATGTGCGGGGGGGCGCATAGCGACCAATGGGTCAAGGAGAAATCATGGCTGAGACAGACAAGGACGACCTGGTAACCATCATCGATGAGGAAGATCATCAGGATATTGTTCCGGATATCCTGCCACTGATGCCGGTGCGGGATGTCGTCATATTTACCGATATGCTGCTGCCGCTTTTTGTCGGGCGCAAAAAGTCGATTCGGGCCGTGGAAGAAGCCTTGACCAAGGACGGTTATCTCCTGCTTGCCACCCAGAAGGATCCGAATGTCGAAGACCCTGGTGCGGATGACATCTATACGGTCGGTACGGTCGGACGCATTTTACGGATGTTGAAACTGCCGGATGGGCGCGCCAAAACCCTGGTGCAGGGTGTCTCCAAGGTCAAAATCAAGCGCTATGTGCGGAAACGCGGTTTCTACCGGGTCAAAATCGAAGCGCTGGAGGAGGTGCCGCTCGAGGAACTCAATATCGAAGTGGAAGCGCTGATGCGGAATGTCCGCGAATTCTCGGAGAAGATCCTGGCCCTGAGGGGAGAATTGACGAGCGATGTCAGCGCCATTCTAGAGAGCATTGAAAACCCGGGCAAGCTGGCGGACCTGGTGGCATCGAATCTGAAGTTGAAAATCGATGAAGCCCAGGAAATACTGGAAACCATCGACCCGGTGCAGCGCCTTGAAAAGGTCAATACCCTGCTGTCGCGGGAGATGAACCTGTCCGCCATTCAGGCGAAGATTCAGTCCGAGGTAAAAGACGAGATTTCCAAAAATCAACGGGATTACTTTCTCCGCGAGCAGATGCGGGCCATCAACCGGGAACTGGGCGAGGGGGACGACCGGGCGCAGGAGATCGAGGATTACCAGAAGAAAATTCGCAAATCCGGCATGCCCAAGGAAGCCCGGGACGAGGCCGGCAAGCAGCTCCGCCGGTTGGAGCAGATGCATTCCGACTCCGCCGAGGCGGCGATTATCCGCACCTATCTGGACTGGATGGTTGAAGTCCCCTGGCAAAAATCAACCAAAGACATGCTGGATATCGCGTATGCCCGTAAAGTGCTCGATCGGGAGCATTACGGCCTGAGTAAAATCAAGGACCGTATTCTTGAATACCTGAGTGTACGCAAGCTCAACCCGAAAATGAAAGGGCCGATCCTGTGTCTCGTGGGCCCCCCGGGTGTCGGCAAGACATCCCTGGGACAGGCGATTGCCAAAGCCATGAAACGCAAGTTCGTGCGGCTTTCGCTGGGAGGCATCCATGACGAGGCGGAAATTCGGGGGCATCGCCGCACCTACATCGGCGCCCTGCCGGGGCGCATCATCCAGGGACTCAAGCAGTGCAAGGTCAACAATCCCATCTTTATGATGGACGAGATCGACAAATTGGGATCCGATTTCCGGGGCGACCCTTCTTCGGCCCTGCTGGAGGCGTTGGATCCGGAACAGAATTCGGCTTTTAGCGATCATTATTTGAATCTCCCGTTCGACCTTTCGAATGTCATGTTCATTTTGACCGCGAACCTGACCGATACGATCCCTTCGCCGTTGCTCGATCGCATGGAAGTGATCAATCTTTCCGGCTACACCGAGGAAGAGAAGCACAAGATCGCCACCGATTACCTGCTGCCGCGGCAGATCAAAAACAATGGCCTGACGGCCCGCACCATACGCTTCAGTGATGGCGCGATCCAGCAGATGATTACCGAATACACGCTGGAAGCCGGATTGCGGAATCTGGAACGCGAATTCGGCACCATCTGCCGCAAAGTCGCCCGCAAGATTGCCGAGGGGCGCAAAGGGCCTTATAGCATCACGCAGAAGAACCTCAGCCGGTATTTGGGCCCACCCAGTTTCCAGGCGGAACTCGATAAGGACGAAAGCCAGGTGGGGCTGGTGACCGGTTTGGCCTGGACCCAGACCGGGGGGGAAGTGCTGTATGTGGAAACCTCCATGTTGCCCGGAAAGGGAGAACTGATCATGACCGGTCAGCTGGGGGATGTCATGCAGGAATCCGGCCGTGCGGCCATGAGTTACGCCAGGGCCAACCTAGAACGGTTGGGGGTGGATCGCGATATCTTCGAGAACTTTGATTTCCATATCCATGCCCCCGCGGGTGCCATCCCCAAGGACGGCCCTTCCGCCGGTATTGCCATGGCAACGGGGCTGATATCGGTTCTGACCGGCCGGGCGGTCAACAAGGATGTGGCCATGACCGGCGAAATCTCGCTGCGCGGGCGGGTCCTGCCCATCGGCGGATTGAAGGAAAAGGCCATGGGTGCCTTGCGGGGCAAGGTCTTTACGGTCATCATTCCCGAAAAAAACCGCAAAGACCTCATCGACATTCCGGCCAACGTCAAACGGAAGCTCAAATTTGTGATCGTCCGGCATATGGATGAAGTTTTGAAAATTGCCTTGGAGCCGGCTCCCGTGAGCAAGACCAAGCCGACGGCTGCGCGCAAAAAGCCGGCCAAAAAGCGCACGGCGGCTGCCAAACGAAAGTAAGGCCACCCGGATCGTGATTGTTCTCGCTATCGATACCGCCAGCCGGAGTTGCAGCGTTGCCGTTCTGGACGGGAATGCGGTCATGGCTGAAATCAATGATGTCAGTGGGCAGACCCACTCCCGCCATCTCATGGGCATGGTGGATCAGGCCCTATCCATGTCGGTGGGGCAGATGGCCAACATTGACGGATTTGCCGTCACGCAGGGTCCGGGCAGTTTTACGGGCCTGCGTATCGGCATCAGCACCGCCAAGGGCCTGGCGGAAGCCGCCGGCAAACCCCTGGTGGGCGTATCCAGTCTGCAAGCCCTGGCCTGGCAGGTTTTTCCATCCGATGTCATGGTGATTCCCATGCTGGATGCCCGCCGCAAGGAAGTTTATGCGGCGCGCTACACCCGCGAAGGGGAGACCTTCAAAATGGTCGGCGCGGAACAGGCCCTCTCGCCGGAGGCGGCAGTTGACGGCATCGACATGCCATGTCTTCTTGTCGGCGACGGCGCGGTGGCTTATGCTGACCGTCTGGGGATGGTTCTGGGTGGCCAAATGCAGTTGGCCCTGCCGTTTCAGCATCTTATCCGGGCTTCCACGGTGGCTTTTCTGGCCCGTGAGCGACTCACTGAGGCGCGTGACGAACGCATGACGCTGGCCCCCCGCTATCTCCGCCAGTCCTATGCGGAAGAGAGTCGGCGGAGGACGCGCTAAAGGCGGTCACAAGGGGCGATGCGGCCGGCCGGCCATCATAACCGACTTGGTAGTTGACAAGTGACTATCCTGTTGATATAAGAGAAAATTTTAAAGATTTTCAATATGGTTGCATACTTAAGGGCGCAGGACATAAGGACGTTGCAATGAGCCGATATGTGTGGGCCGAACCGCCCAGTCAGACAGCCTTTCCGTTGGCCCGACCGGGACTTCCTTTTATTGGTGCCGCCAGTTTTATAACAGCCGTGTTTGCACTCCTCGGCATGCAGTGGCCGGCCCTTCTGGGGTTGATGGCGACCCTCTGCATCTGTGCTTTCTTTCGGGATCCCGACCGTGTGATCCCGGCCGAAGAGGGCGCTGTGGTGTCACCGGCCGACGGCAAGGTCATCATCAACGAAAAACTGTCCCAGTGCGACTACTACGAGGGAGAATGCATCAAAATCAGCATTTTTATGACCGTATTCAATGTCCATGTGAACCGGATCGTTTACGATGGAACGATAACGGATGTAAACTACCATCCCGGTAAGTTTTTTTCGGCCAACCTCGATAAAGCATCCCGTGAAAATGAACACAATGCGCTGACCTTGGAGGGCCCCGGCGGACAACGCATGGTCGTCGTCCAGATTGCCGGACTCATTGCACGCCGCATTGTATGCGGCGTGCAGCCTGGAACCACCCTGGTGCGCGGTGAACGTTTCGGCATGATCTGTTTCGGTTCACGATTGGACGTCTACCTGCCACCGGAGACAGCGGTCAAGGTAAACGTCGGTGACAAAGTGGCGGCCGGCACTTCCATTCTGGGTTATCTGAAATAAACCACTGAATAACTTCAAGGACGTCTGGTAACGGCGATGGTCCGCAGGCTTCGCGGCTGAATGATTTCTATTGTTTTCAGCCGGTCGCTGACCGCCGGGACGACACAGTCCGCTTAATGCGATCGAAGGAGAAAGATTGGAACGTATACCCATTACCCGAAAAGGATATGAAGCGCTCAAAGCTGAATTAGAACGCATCAAGAAAGTCGATCGTCCGGCGAATATCATTGCCATCGAGGAAGCCCGCGCGCATGGCGATCTGTCGGAAAACGCCGAATACGATGCGGCCAAAGAACGCCAGCAATTTATCAACGGACGTATCAGCGAACTGGGCTATAAGCTCGGCAATGCCGATATCATCGATCCCGAACAACTCCCCCGCGATCGCGTGGTATTTGGTTCCCGGGTGCTGCTCGAAAACATCGAGACCGGTGAAAATGTCGAGTATCAGCTGGTCGGCCCCGATGAATCCAACATTGACGAAGGACGCATCTCTGTCTCCTCACCGCTCGGTCAAGCCATCATCGGTAAGCGCCCGGACGACGAAATTACGGTGCAGGCGCCTGGTGGCAAGCGCGTATACGAGCTGGTGGAAATTCTGTGATGCTGATGATATTCGAACAACAATTCCTTTTCAGGAGGTAGACCCGTGGCAAGAATCACCATCGAAGACTGTCTCAATCGCGTCCCCAACCGCTTTATGCTGGTCAACCTGGTGGCGCGCCGCGTCCGTCAGATACGTGAAGGTTCGGAATATCTGGTCAGCTCGCCCAAGAATGAAGATATCGTTATTTCGTTGCGGGAAGTGGCGGCCGGTAAAGTCGCCTTCGTGCCCAACACCGAAGACGATTGACCGGACGCTCGGCTGACCATTGCCAAAGTTCAGGGGCACATACCGGGTCTTGAACCGGGAGTTCGGACGTGCCCTTGTGCAATATCACATGATGGATGACGGCGACCGCATCCTGGTGGGGGTATCCGGCGGCAAGGACAGCACGGCCCTCCTCTGGTCGCTTGCCGAGCGACAACGCCGGTCGCCGGTCCGCTATGAACTTTTCCCGGTCTATGTCGATCCCGGGTTCGAGGGCGGGTTCGCCGAAGCGTTACGCGCCCAATGCCGTGATATCGGACTGGACCTGCGGGTCGCTTATACCGATTTTGGACTCATCGCCCATAGCGATGAAAACCGCGAAAATCCCTGTTTTCTGTGCGCACGTCTGCGCCGCAAACGCCTCTTTGAAATCGCCCACGAACTGGACTGCCGGAAGGTGGCGCTCGGCCACAACAAAGACGATATCATTGAAACGTTTTTCATGAATATCTGTTATGCCGGTGAAGTGAGTACCATGATTCCCGCCCAGTCCTTTTTCAACGGATTGATTACGGTTATCCGGCCGCTGGCGTTTGTCGAGGAAGATCTGATCCGCCGTTTCGTTCGCCAGCAGGGTCTTTCTGTCTTCCACAACCCGTGCCCGAGTGCCAACCGCACCAAACGACAGGAAATCAAGGAATTACTGCGCCAGCTTTACCGCAGCAATCCAAAAGTCAAAGGCAATGTGTTTCGCGCCATGCGTCACGTGAGACTCGACTACCTGCTCTAATCATGCGCATTTGACGCTATCCCGAATGATCTGTCCAACAAAGAGGTTGAATCAGCGGCCCGAATCGGGTATGAGCAGGCTGCCGTGGGATTGCGCCAGGAATGGTTTCGATCGCCGCCGGCATCTTGTGAAAAACCTTGTGCGGTCACCAGTGAACATACGGGAGATGCATGCGAGACGTCCAGAATGAACCCGATTATCGGAATATTCCCATCGATAAAGTCGGCATAAAGAACTTGCGCTACCCGATCAAGGTGCTGGACCGCTGCAATGGCTATCAGCACACGGTGGCGACGATCAATATGTACGTGGACCTGCCCCATCGCAACAAGGGCACCCACATGAGCCGTTTCGTGGAAATCCTGAATCAATATCGATTGGAACTGTCCCTGAAGAAGATTTCCGACATTCTGGCGGAAATGAAAACCCACCTGAATGCGGCCTCGGCCCACATCGAAATCACCTTTCCCTACTTCATCGAAAAATCCGCACCGGTGAGTCTGGCCACCGGCCTTATGGACTATGCTTGCACCATAAGGGGATCCAGCGGGCCGGACGGTAAGATCGACCTGGTTTCCGAAGTGGCCGTCCCGATTTCCTCCGTTTGTCCCTGCTCGAAAGAGATCAGCGCATGCGGCGCCCACAATCAACGGGGCGAGGTGTCGCTGAAAGTCCGATTTAAAAAATTCATTTGGATCGAGGATATGATCGGGGTCGTTGAATCCGCAGCCTCATCGGAAGTGTACAGCGTGCTGAAGCGGGTGGATGAGAAAGCCGTGACCGAGACCGCCTATCAGAATCCTAAATTCGTGGAGGATATCGTTCGCGATATCGCGGCCGTACTGCAGCAGGACGACAACATCACATGGTTTTCCGTGGGGGCGGAGAATTTCGAGTCCATCCACAATCACAGTGCCTATGCCCACATCGCCAGCAACCATCTAGTCGAGGAACCCCTCCTCAACAGCTGAATACCGATCCGATGAGGAGACGGCGGGATGCCGCGTGCCCATCCCTCTCCGAAACAATTCCCATTTTTTCGCCATATGCCAGCGACATTAGTTGCGGTCATTTGACAGGTAGCGGTGAACCTGACGCATGATCGGCGCGGTGGTTTGGCTGCTGCGGTTGCGAAAGAGCGCAAAGCGGTAGCGGTCGCCCGGCCCGAGGTCGATGTAGCCGACACGGGTCCGGACACCCTTCAAGGTGCCGGTTTTGTAATATTCCGATCCCTCCTGCGGCATCAGGTGGGCATGGGGGCTAAAGTGGTGCAGCACCGTGATCATGTCGCGCACCGATAGCCGATTGTGCCGGGAGATGCCGGAGCCTTCCACGAACACGCCGTCGGGAATACCGATCACATCGTGGGCATAGGCGGTCAGCGCCTGAACCCCTTTGCCGAGTGTGGCCGGCGGGCCATAGCATCGCGTTCCCATGGCCAGCAGCAGTTGGTTGGCTGTAAAATTGTTGGAATATTCCAGCAGGCGCTCAATGATGTGCGCCAGATCGTAGGGTGAGGTATGGCGGTAGACAAGGCGTGCTTCCGAAAAGCCGTCCGTCATCATTCCAACGCTTCCACGGACAACAACCCCTTCCTGCTCCAAAAAATATCGAAAAAGATTCCCGGCATAGAGCGGTGCCTCGTCCTGGCGGCGGGTTAAAACGATTCGCTCCTTTTTCAATCCCGAGCGACGGATGCGCTCCCGGACCATGGGCAGCAGCGGTGTCTGGGGTTCCGCAGACGCCGGCCGACCGTTGACATGGGTAAAAAAAACAGTATTGAAATTGGCGCACAGGGCCCCGACGGGGGCATCATAGGGGTTGCTGCTGGTACTGACACCAGGGATCGTGATAGGGCCCTCGAAATAGGATTCGTCCAATAGGACGCCGTTGATCGGGGAAGGCAGCAGGCCTGCAAGATGGCGGGCAATTTCAGCGATGATTTCAGACACCAGAAGCGGGTCGCCATAGCCTTTGATGCCGAGGGTGTCATGGGTGTCCAGCAAGAAATCGGTTTGGAACCGGAAGTCCGGACCCAGGTAGTGGATGGCCGCCAGGGATGTCAGCACTTTCAGCGTGGAGGCCGGCACCATTTTTTGGTCGGGATGGTGTGCCAGTATGGTGTGCCCTGAGGCATCCACCACCAGCAGGGCGTCATGCGGGCCGAGGCCGCTGATGGCCGGGGGTGGTGACTGGCTGAAGGCCGTGGCCGGCGGCCAAACAGGCCATACCAATACAATGATGACCAGGAAGAGGGCGGTGGCGCAGCGTCTTAATCGCAGCATAGGCATGGGATATCCTTTGTTCAGCGACTGTCGACGATCAGGGTGACGGGGCCCTGGTTGACCAGAGCGACATCCATCCGGCTGCGGAAACGGCCGGTGGCGACCGTGACGCCCTCCTGGCGGACCTGATCGACAAAACGGCGGTAGAGGGATTCGCCTTTTTCCGGTGCGGCGGCTTTGACAAACGACGGACGGCGGCCTTTGCGACAGTCGCCGTAAAGGGTGAACTGGGAAACCACCAGCATTTCCCGCCGGCAGTCGATGAGAGAACGATTCAATTTGCCGGCGTCGTCCTCGAAGATGCGCAGGTGGCAGATTTTAACCGCCATCCAGTCGGCATCCTGAGGGGCGTCATCGGCGGCCACCCCCAGCAGCACCAGCAGGCCTGGTCCAATGCTGCCCACGGTTTCCTGTTCAACCGTGACGGTACCTTGAGTGACGCGCTGTATAACCGCTCGCATGGCAATCTCCGACGGGTGGCGGTTGCCCAATGTCGATCGTTATGGCTTCAGCAGATCGGCAAAGGGGTTGTTGAAAGGTCGGTCCGCCGCTTTTTGGGGTGCTTCACGCGGCGGCGTTTTTGGCGGTTTGGCTTTTCGTTTCGGCCTGGCGCCATTGGACGTTTGTTTCCGCTTCATGGACAGGGCGATCCGCTTGCGGTCCAGGTCCACTTCCAGCACGGTGACGGTGACTTTTTGATTCACTTTGACTACATGGGCGGGATCTTTGACGAAGCGATCGGCCAGTTGGCTGATGTGCACGAGTCCGTCCTGGTGAACACCAATGTCCACGAAAGCGCCGAAGCGGGTCACGTTGGTCACGATACCCGGCAGCTGCATACCGGTCCGCAGATGTTTGATGTCTTCGATCCCGTCGGCAAAGGCGAAGGACTCGAAAGGGTCGCGGGGATCGCGGCCGGGCTTGGACAACTCTTCCATGATATCTTTCAGGGTCGGCAGGCCGATGGCATTCGTCACATATCGGGAAAGATCGATCTGGCGCCGCAAAGCCTCGTCTTTCATCAGATCTTCCACCGTGCAGTCCAGATCGGCCGTCATGGTATCCACCACAGGATAGCTTTCCGGATGGACCGCGCTGGCATCCAGGGGCTGCGGCCCGCCGTTGATGCGGAGAAAACCGGCACACTGCTCAAAGGCTTTGGGTCCCAACCGGGGCACTTCGCGCAGTTGTTTGCGCGTCTTGAATGAGCCGTTGGCATCACGGAATTGAACAATGTTCTGGGCCAGGGCCGGCCCCAATCCGGAGACATAGGTCAGCAGTTCCCGGCTGGCACGATTGAGATCGACACCGACACCGTTGACACAGCTGACGACCGTATCGTCAAGGGTTTTTTTCAATGCGGTCTGGTCGACATCGTGCTGGTACTGGCCGACGCCAATGGATTTGGGGTCGATTTTGACCAGTTCCGACAACGGATCCATCAAACGCCGCCCGATCGAAACCGCGCCGCGCACCGTAATGTCATGGTCGGGGAATTCTTCCCGGGCCACATCGGATGCGGAGTAAATGGAAGCCCCGCTTTCGTTGACCATCACGATGGGGATCTCGGAGGGCAATCCGATATTTTTCAGGAAACTTTCCGTTTCCCGGCTGGCCGTGCCGTTGCCCACGGCAATGGCCTCGATGCGGTATTGTTTGACCGCCTCGTGAATTTTTTCGGAAGCCTGCTTGGCACGGGCTTCGGAGCCGATGATGAATACGGTGTCGTTGTGGAGGAGTTTGCCCTGACGATCCAGGCAAACCAGTTTACCGCCGGTGCGATACCCCGGGTCAATGGCCAGGGTGCGTTTTGATCCCAGGGGGGACGCCATCAGCAGTTCGCGCAGGTTGTCGGCAAAAACCCGGATGGCTTCTGTATCGGCACGCTCTTTCAGGGCCAGCCGGAGTTCGGTTTCCATGGCCCGGGAGAGCAGCCGTCGATAGCTGTCGTGAACCGCAGCCCGCACCTGTTCGGCATCGTCACCATCACCGGTGACAAACTGGGTTTCCAATAGCGTCAGGGCATCTTCTTCCGGAGGCGCCACGGTCAGGTTGAGGATGTCGTCGCGTTCACCCCGGCGCATCGCCAGGATGCGATGGGACGGGGCCGTGGCGGCAGGCTCTTCCCATTCAAAATAATCCCGGTACTTGATGCCTTCGGCTTCTTTGCCCGTGGCCACTCGGGTCTGCAGGGTGCTGCGGGAAGCGAACAGGTTGCGCATTTTTTCCCGTGCTTTGGAATCCTCGGCCACCCATTCGGCGATGATGTCCCGGGCACCGGCCAGGGCCTCTTCGGCGGTGTTGACCTGCTTCTCGACATCGATATAGGCCTGGGCAGCCGCAACAGGGGCGCATCTGTTCTGGGCAAAAATGAGGTCTGCCAGAGGCGCCAATCCTTTTTCACGGGCCATGGTGGCGCGGGTGCGGCGCTTGGGCCGATAGGGCAGATAGATATCCTCCAGTTTGCTGAGCGATGCCGCGTTTTGCACGGCCTCCTGCAAGGTATCGGTCAGGTGTCCGTTTTCCTCCAGTGATTTGAGGATGGCCTCACGGCGTTTCTGCAGTTCCGCCAATTGCTCCAGACGATCCCGAACCTGCGCCACCACGACCTCGTCCAGGCTGCCGGTGGCCTCTTTGCGATAACGGGCGATAAACGGGATGGTGGCCCCGTCCGCCAGCAGGTCGGCCACGGCGCTGACCTGGGCCAGGTTGAGGTTCAATTCCCGGGTGATGGTGATCATGTGGCTTTCGTTCATAACATCCTTTCACGATGACGGCCGGTGTTGCCACGACTGACGTGGGGGCAGCCGGAGCAGGGCGGTTGATTCAAAACCTCGTCGTATAGGCGGAGATCGGACGGCCTGTCAAGGGTCAAGCGGTCCTCCGGGAGCAGCCTTCCCAATGATTCGATTACGGCTGGGATCGGCCGGTCATTTCCTGCTGCATCGCATGGAGCAGTTGTGGCAGCAAGCGGCCGCTGGGCAGTGGAATGACGGTGCCGCCGGGGCTGCGCCGGGCCAGTTCGGAAAAGGGGTTTTCGGCCGGGTTGATGTCGATGATCGTGCCGCCCTTTCGAAGCACCGTCCAAGCCACCTGGTTGGGGAGGTTCGTCACCCCAGACGTGCCCACGATCAGCAGCAAACCGGTTTCGGCGGCGGCCTGGAGGCTGCTCTCGAAATGAAAATAGCGCTCGTCGTAGACCTCGTCGAACCACAGGACATGCGGGCGCAGGCGCTCACCGCAACGGCGGCAGGTCAAAAGAGCGCGCTCGGCATCGGTCAGCGAGGCCTCTTTGGCGCGACCGATGAGATCCATCGGCAGCGAATGCAGCTCGGGCGAGCAGGCGGCGGCACAGCGCACCTGGAAGACATTGCCGTGAATCTGATAGGTTTTTTCAATAGGGTTGCCGGCCTTCAAGTGAAGGCCATCGACATTCTGGGTGATCAGGGTGAAGCGGTCGCCCAAAAGCGTTTCCATGGCGGCGATGGCCAGGTGGCCCGTATTCGGTGCGGCGGCGTGGCAGATGGTTGCCCGGTGGAGGTACCACTGCCAGACATCGTCGGGGCGCTGCCGGAACATGGCGAAGGTGGCCATTTCCTGAGGATGATAGACTTGGCTGCCCACCGTCCAGTAGCCCTCGGGGCCGCGAAAAGTGGGAATCCCGCTCTCGGCGGAAATACCGGCGCCGGTCAGCACCGTGATGCGTGACTTGCGGGAGATGTGGCGCTGAAGGGTGTCGATCCAGTCCGGCGGTAACATGGCAATGGGGAATTCTCCGGTCGGGCGCTGGATTGCCCGCAAAGGGTTTTAATGCTAAAGGGGATGAGCTTCGGCCATGATGCAGCATTCATAGAGCATTTGACGGGGAGGTGCAAGTCTGGAACATGGTTCACAGACAGCCTTCCATTCACAACCGTAAACGAGGACCCCATGCCCCTGACCGATCCCTGCCACCGGATTCCCCCTGTTGTCAAGAGCGTCCATCTGATTGCCGTCTGCGGAACGGCCATGGGAGCCCTGGCGGCCATGCTGAAGGAAATGGGCTTGACCGTTACAGGGTCCGACCGCAATGTCTATCCTCCCATGAGCACATTTTTAGCGCAGCGCGGGATTAAGGTCCAGGAGGGCTTTTTGCCCGCGCATCTTTCGCACCGGCCGGATCTCGTTGTCGTGGGCAATGCCGTATCACGCGACAACCCGGAGGTCGAGGCGGTCGGCCGTCTGGGCCTCTCCTATTGCTCCATGCCCGAAGCGCTGAACCATTTTGCCGCCGCCGGGAAGGAAACCCTACTGGTGGCCGGCACCCACGGCAAGACCACGACGTCATCGCTGCTGGCGTGGCTGCTCTACGCCGCCGATGTCGACCCTACCTACATGATCGGCGGTATCCTGAATAATTTCAATGGCAACTACCGTCTCGGCCAGGGGGATTATTTCGTGGTGGAGGGCGACGAGTACGACACGGCCTATTTCGACAAAGGCCCCAAGTTTCTGCACTATCGCCCCAAGGCGGCCGTGTTGACCAGTGTCGAGTTCGATCATGCCGATATTTTCAACGATCTGGCGCATGTGAAATCCGCTTTTGGCCTTTTTCTGGAGCGCATGGCGCCTGACAGTATACTGTTGGCCTATGATGACGATGTCCATATCGAGACGCTTTTGCCCCGGGCAACTTGCCGGATCGAGTGCTATGGCCGGACGCCGCAAGCTGACTGGCGGCTCGGCAAGGTGGTGTTGGCGCCGCCTGAAACCCGTTTCGAGGTCTGGCGCAAGGGGAAACTTTTCGGAGATTTTACGACCCACATGATCGGCGACCACAATCTCATGAACACCCTGGCTGCGTTGGGCGTGGCTCACCATCTCGGTATCGAGGCGGCCACCCTGGCCCGCGGCCTGGCCGATTTTCGCGGGATCAAGCGCCGTCAGGAGGTCAGGGGCGTGCGCCGGGGCATCGTGGTGATCGATGATTTCGCGCACCATCCCAGCGCCGTGCGGGAAACCGTGCGGGCGGTGAAGACCTTTTACGGTGACCGGCGTCTGACCGCCGTGTTCGAACCCCGCACCAATACCAGCATGCGGAATGTGTTTCAGGAAACCTACGCCACCTGCTTCGATCCCGCCGACCAGATTTGTATTCGTCAGCCCCCGCTGCTGAAGAAAATTCCCGACGGTGAGCGCTTTTCATCGAAACAATTGGTGGCGGACCTGCAGGGAAGGGGACGCGCCGCCCACTATTTTCCAGATACGGATACCATCATCGACTTTCTGGTGAAGGACGCGCGGGAGGGGGACGTGATCCTGATCATGTCCAACGGCGGCTTCGATAACATCCATGCGCGGCTGCTGGAGGCATTGCTCTAAAAAAAAGGGGATAAGGTACGGGTCAAAGGCGCTGTAGACAGATTTCTATAAAGTTTAAATAAATAATATAATAAGTATGTTATAGTACAATAAATCTTAATCTGCATTAAGTATGGCGGATCCTGTTCATCAGCTGGACGCCCCCATCAGGCCACCCCTGAAAATCCGCTGTATTGATCGAAATCCGGATTCATTTTATTGCCGTAGACATCCTCCCCGTTAAACTTGAAAACGATGTGGGAGGGATCGATGGTGCCGTCCGCCGTGTCGTTTTGCTGGATGCTGAAGGTCAGCTTGGCGGTCAGGTTGCGATCGTCATAGTAAACAAAATCCGGGTAGGCCTTGGGGGCCACTTCGGTATCCGGAATGCTGAAACCGAAATTGTACTTATCGATCATGTTGTCCCCGTTGGCGCGGGTAATGGACCAGTTGTAGATGTTTTCGACGGATTCCCGATCCATTTTTTTGCTGAATTGCAGTTCCATGGTGAAGGTCTGGGTGGCATTGGCATTGGTCAGGTAGCTGTCCAGCACGGACAGGGGGGTTCGCATGGGCAGGGTTTTGGGGAAATTACCGCTGGACGACGCAAACATGATCTGGGGCGGGTCGACCTTGTACATATAACGGCTCAAGGTGTCCGCCAGATCGGCATCGTTTTCCTCCAGAAATGCGACCAGCTCCTGTGCCTCATCCATTTTCCCCATGTCGGCATAATTATACCCCAGCTCGGCGTAAGCGGTATAAAAGGTGTCATCCTTCTCGATGGCGGCTTTGAACTGCAGCACCGCATCGTCGTAGCGTTCCATTTTATTGTAGACCTGGCCCTGGCCATAGTAGCCGTTGGTTGCATTGGGCTCCATGCGCTGGACACGACTGAAGGCACTTTCCGCCTCGAGGAAATTTTCCCGGGCCAGATGGGCTTGACCCAGTGAAAAATAGTTGACGGCGGAGGGGTTGAGGCGAACGGCTTTTTCATATTGCGTCAGGGCTTCCTGATGACGGCCTTCGGCAAAATACAGGTTGGCCAGTTTGACCACCGGGGCATCATTGGTGGGATCGAGCTGCATACTGGTTTTGTAAGCGTCCGCCGCCTTGTCGATACGGCCGATCTTGATATAGCTGCTGGCCATGTAATCGGCTGACGTCTGGGCGTAGGGCGACGTGGGCGAAAGGGCGACACTGCGCCGGAAGGCGTCGGCGGCTTCGCTGTATTTGCCATCCCGGTAGAGATCCATGCCCTGGGAGAGGGCCGTATTGGCCAACTGCTCCAGCTGCTGGCTTTGCTGGACCGATGAAATAAACATGCTCTGGGGATCGACGCCGCCACTTAAAAAATCCATGCTGCTACCTCGTTGATGGAAAAAAGGGGTTCACCTGTAAACCTTTATCGGTTGGCATGCGTCTTAACTTTAGACGGATTTTGACGGCAGGTTCCGGCGGCAGTTTTCTGGACGGCACACTTGACTTTAACCCGTCGCGGACCTAATTAGAAGCTTCACGGAATAACCGCTATCGAGGAGATTTAGGATGAAAAATCATATGAAACACGTACTGATCGCTTTGCTGATACTGACCCTCATGTCCTGCGCCAACGCTACCACGGGCCAGAAGGGCGCCGCAATCGGCACCGGTGTGGGGGCCGCAGTCGGAGCTGGTCTGGGGCAAGCCATTGGTGGCAATACGGAAAGCACGTTGATCGGTGCAGGGATCGGTGCGGCAGTAGGCGGGCTGGCCGGTTGGCAAATCGGAGAATATATGGACCGTCAGGAAGCCGAGTTGCAGCAGGCCTTTGCCAGTTCCGAGGCGGCGGCCATCAGCCGGGAGCAGGATGTGCTGACGGCCACCTTCAAGGGTGATGTGTTTTTTGATTTTGATTCGGCTGTATTGAAGCCGGGGGCTTATCGCGAAATCGACCGGACGGCCGGTGTTTTGAACCGCTATCCCCAGACCAACATTCTGGTGGAGGGTCATACTGACAGCAAAGGGTCGGAGTCCTACAACCAGCAATTGTCGGAGCGGCGGGCCCAGGCCGTGCGCGATGCCTTGGTCAATCGCGGCGTTGATTCCCGTCGCCTGCGTGTGATCGGTTACGGCGAGTCCCAGCCGATTTCCTCCGACGATGCCGTGAACCGGCGCGTCGAATTGCGGATCGAGGCGATCCAGCAGGGCTAAAAAGCGTCACTAAACCACCATCAGGAGAATCCGTTGAAGCCAGCGACTCCCGGTGATCCCAATGTGATATGTCATTTCTGTGGGTGCCAGTCGCCGCATGCTTACATCTGCGGCGATTGTCACCATGAATTCTGTCTCAGCTGCGTGTCGACCGAAGCTGCCAACCCCCCCCAGAAAATCTATTGTCCGGCCTGCGGCGGCTATAACGTTACGCCCAATTCTGAATCTGAAACCATCTAATCGATCATCATTCCGCTATCGGCATGGGTGTCTCGGCATCTTCGATTGACTTTTTACGTTTCGTTCGTTAACCATATAAAAAAAATGGTTAACGAGGGGCGGTTTGAAGAGTCGAATTCTAAAATTTTTGCAAGATGCGGATGACATTCTATCCGGTGAGCAGATGAGTGAATTGCTGGGGGTTTCAAGGGTTTCGGTGTGGAAACACATCCGTAGCCTGCAGGCGGCCGGATATGCCATCGAAGCCACACCCAAGGGGTACCGCCTGACGGATCTGCCCGATCTGCTGCAGCCGTGGGGGTTTCCCGGGAGGGAAAACCGCATTCATTGTCATGCGACGGTGGATTCCACCATGGCCCTCGCCCGTCAGCTGGCTCGGGAGGGCTGTCCGGAATTTACCGTGGTAACGGCGGATCGGCAAACCGGGGGGCGGGGACGCCTCGGGCGTGTCTGGCACTCATCACACGGTGGCCTTTATTTTACCATCGTCCTGCGACCGGCCCTGCCGGCGCCCTTGAGCTCGCTGACCACCTTTGCGGCAGGCCTGACGTGGGCGTGCCTGCTGCAGGAGGATTACGGTATCGACGTCGGGCTCAAATGGCCCAACGATTTACTGGTCCGGGAGCGCAAATTATCCGGCATGCTGTCGGAAATGGAGGCGCTGGGTGAGCTGGTGACCTTCGTGAATATCGGCATCGGTCTGAATGTCAACAACGATCCAACCGTGGAAGAACCGAACGCTGTTTCTTTGGTCCAGATCACGGGGAAAAAGATCCCCCGCCGGGATCTCCTGGCCGGTTTTTTGGATCGGTTTGAGCGTAGAATGGCCGACCCACATGGACTGGATACTATCATCGCCGAATGGAAACCGTTTGCCGCCACCCTCAATCGTCCGGTAAAAATCGTCACAATCCGCGAATCCATCGAAGGGGTTGCGCGTGACGTGGATGATAGTGGCGCCCTGCTCCTAGAACTTACCGACGGAAGTATACAACGCATCATTCACGGCGACTGTTTTCATCAGGCCGAAGCCGTTTGAAAAGGGAAAATAGCCGACCGAATCATCGGCTGAAAGGACATGAAACGATGGCAACAGATTTACGATCCATGGTGTTCGCCTCGTTGTTTGCGGCCCTGACTGCCGTCGGAGCCCTGATCGTCATTCCCATCGGCCCGGTGCCCATCGTTTTGCAGAATCTGTTCGTCATGCTGATGGGCCTGCTACTGGGGCCGCGCTGGGGTTTGGCGGGGGTTGGTGTCTATTTGCTGGCCGGCGTCCTCGGACTGCCGGTATTTGCCGGCGGCACCAGCGGATTGGCCCGTTTTGCCGGTCCGACCGGTGGCTACCTGGTGGGTTACCTGCCATGCGTCGGCCTCATCGGCTGGATTTCGGTCCACGGCCGGGGCCACCGCATTTTCGATGCTCTGGCCATGGTGTGCGGCACAACCGCTCTTTACGCCTGCGGCGTTTCCTGGTTGAAGCTGGTGACCGGCATGGCCTGGAGCAAGGCGGTGAGCATTGGCGTCATTCCTTTTATTCCGGGGGATATTGCCAAAATCATAGCGGCGGCACTGGTGATCACGTCGTTGCGACAACTGATGGGTGCCACGCATGTTACGGAAACCGATGGCCTTGCGGCAGATCCTTTACGGACTGGCAAATGACAGCCATGACAGGTGCCCGGGAGTGTAAGAAACAATGATTTTACTGGAACAGGTGGGGTTCACCTATGCGGATGGCGCCGTCGGGCTGCAGGATGTGTCCTTTGCGGTGCCGGCCGGCGAACTGGTGGTTGTGGCCGGAGCGAACGGGTCCGGCAAGACGACCCTGCTCAAACATCTGAACGGACTCCTGCTCCCCCAGCAGGGCCGCGTCGCGGTGGATGGTGTTTGCACCCGGGATGATCCGCATGGCGTTCGCCAGCGCGTCGGCATGGTGTTTCAACACGCGGATGCCCAGATCGTGGGTGAAACGGTGGCCGACGACGTGGCCTTCGGGCCGGAGAATCTCCTTCTGTCCCGCCCGGAGATCGACGCGCGCGTGGCCGATGCCCTGGATGCCGTGGGCCTGACCCACAAAAAACACCACCGACCGCATTTGCTGTCAGGCGGAGAGAAGCGCCGCCTGACCATAGCCGGTATCCTGGCCATGCGCCCCCCCGTCGTGGTGTTTGACGAACCCTTCTCCAGCCTGGATTTTTTTGGGGTGCAACAGGTGCTCCGCCAGATCCTGGCCTTAAAAAAAACCGGTCATACCCTGCTGGTTTCGACGCACGATCTCGATAAAATCATCGCCCACGTCGACCGGATCCTGCTGCTGCATGAGGGACGCCTGGTACGGGCGGGAAACCCGGATGACATTCTGCCCATTGTCGAACAATACGGGGTGCGCAAGCCGGACGTTTCCCGCCTGGGGATGACCGTGCGATCATGGCTGAATTAAGCACTTTCGGTTTTCATTACGGACAAAGTTTTGTTCACCGGCTGGATGTCCGCTTTAAGCTGATATGTCTCGTGCTATTGACATCGGCGGTCATGGTCGCCATGCCGACGGCCATGATGCCGATGTCACTGGGGGTCATCCTGCTCTGGATCTCCCTTCGGCTGCCATTGCGGATCCTGGGCCGCGAGATGCTGGCGTTTTTCTTTTTTCTTCTGCTGGTTTTCAGCATGCGTGCCTTGTCCACACCCGGCGACCCCTGGCTGTCATGGGGGCCTTTGACCATCGCACGCGAGGGATTGCAGGCGGGGGGGCAGGTTGTCTGGCGCTTGCTGATGATTCTGATGCTTGGACTGGTTTTCATCACCACCACGCGACCGTCCGAGTTGAAGGCGGCGGTTTACTGGCTGCTGCGACCGATTCCCTTCGTACCGGCCCACAAAGCCGCCACCATGGTAGGACTCATGGTCCGGTTTATTCCCGTTTTGCACCAGCAGATGCGTGAAACCCAGAGTGCTCTGGACGCCCGTGCGGGCCTGCGGCGCCGTCACTCATGGCGGCGGTTGCGGTATTTCATGCTGCCGACCCTGCGACGCATCTTACTGGCTGCCGACCAGTTGTCCCTGTCCATGATGGCCCGCGGATACGGGGACAAGCGCACGGAGCCCGCCTTTGGCGCACGACCCGCCGACGGACTGGCGGTGCTCGTGGCGGGGGTCGTTTTAACCGCAGCGTTCATGGTTTGACACAACGAATCCCGCGGTGATATACCCAGCCCGGCTCGCGCCGACGGCCGCTTGAATAGGTGACCCTTTACTATGGCAGCCGCTTTTCTGATGGCATACCTTACAAGAGAGAAAATCATTGAAAGTCATCATCATCGGTGCCGGAGAGGTCGGGTTTCACATTGCCAGCCATCTGGCACGGGAAAACAAGGACGTCGTGGTGGTCGATACGAACCCGGAGACGCTGCGCCGTGTATCCGACAATCTCGACGTTCAGGTGCTCCAGGGGTCCGGCAGCAGTCCCGTCGTACTCGAGGAGGCCGGCATCCAATCCGCCGAAATCATGCTGGCCGTCACCAATAGCGACGAAGCCAATCTGGTGGCCTGTTTGGCGGCCGATGTCATTTCTCCCGCCACGAAAAAACTGGCCCGTATCCGGAACGCTGATTATGACGGCTACCATGAAACCTTCCGCGAGAAGGCGCCGCATATCGACACCGTGATCAACCCCGATACCGAGGTGGTCAAGACCATCCTCGGGATGATGAAAGTGCCGGGGGCGGTGGATGTGGGGGAGTTTGCCGACGGGCGCATCAAGTTCGTGGGCATCTATCTCGATGATCGTTCGCCGCTGAATGGGGTCGAACTGGTGGATCTGCCGAGTCGCCTGGAGGGCATGCGGCTTCTGATCGCGGCGATCATGCGGGATGAGGAACTCATCATTCCGCGCGGGAAGGACCAGCTTCGGGCCGGCGATTTGGTCTATTTCATTACCGAAAGTGACCAGCTGGAACCGACCCTGCAAGCACTTGGCAAACAGGAAGCCCCGATTAAGCGGGTGTTGATCATCGGCGGCGGGCGCATCGGATACCGCCTGGCCTCGCTTCTCGAAGACGAACCGATTTCCTGCAAAATCATCGAGAAGGACCCCGCTAAATGCGACAAGCTGGCCGAACGGCTGAACAAGGCGGTGGTGCTGCATGGGGACGGCTCCGACCAGGGTCTGCTGGCTGAAGAGAATGTCGGCGACATGGATGCGGTGGTCACCCTGACCAACGATGAGGAAACCAATATCCTGGCTTCCCTGCTGGCGCGGCGTATGGGGATTCGCAAGTGCATTACCCGGATCAGCAAATTCAGCTACTTTCCGTTGATGACCACCATCGGAATCGAGCAGGTGGTCAGTCCGCGGTTGTCGGCCATCAATGGGATTCTTCAGCACGTGCGACGCGGGAAAGTGCTTTCGGCCATGTCCATCAAGGGAGAACAGGCCGAGATCCTGGAAGCCGTGGCCATGGAAACGTCGGCCATCGTGGCCAAGCCCCTGCGCAACGTCGGTGTTCCCAAGGGGGCCTTGGTGGCGGCCGTCATGCGGCAGGATCACATCATTATTCCCTCTGGCGAAACCGTTATCGCACCGGATGATCGCATTATCATCGTTGCCCGGCGCGAAGTCATTGCCCAAGTCGAAAAAATCCTGGCGGTCAAGCTGGAGTTCTTCTGATGCACTGGCGCCATGTTTTCAAGGTGGTGGGGGTGCTGACGATAACCCTGGCGTTCACCATGGTAATCCCTCTGCTGGTCGGTCTTTTCTATCGGGATATGAGTGTCCGTCCTTTCTTGCAGGCCATTGCGGCAACCCTGGCCGGCGGTGTGGCCTTTTATCTGACCGGTCGCACGGATCGTTCCGAATTCGTCAGCCAGCGGGAAGGTATGGCAATTGTGGCCCTGGGATGGACCGTGGCCGGTTTTTTCGGTGCCCTGCCGTTTTATTTCGAAGGGGAGTTCCCGACCTTGGTGGATGCCGTCTTCGAATCCGTATCCGGCTTTACGACCACGGGGGCCTCGGTACTCACCGATATCGAGGCGGTATCCAAGGGCCTCCTGTTGTGGCGCAGCCTCATCCAGTGGTTGGGCGGCATGGGGATTATCGTCCTGGGCATTGCAATTCTGCCATTTTTGGGGATCGGGGGAATGCAGCTCTACAAGGCCGAGGTGCCGACACCCGTACCGGACAAGCTGCAGCCGCGAATTCGCGATACGGCCATGATCCTGTGGAAAGTGTATGCCCTGATCACGGTCTTGCAGGTGGCGGCCCTGTGGGCCGGCGGAATGTCGTTCTACGACGCTGTCAATCATGCCCTGACGACGCTGCCGACCGGCGGCTTTTCCACCAAGAATGCGTCCGTGGCGCAGTTTGACAGTCTTTACTTCGATCTGGTGATCAGTTTTTTCATGCTGCTGGCGGGGATCAACTTTTCCCTGCACTACCAGATGTTGCGGGGCAAGCCTTTGGCGTTCTGGCGTGATTCGGAATGCCGGTTTTTCCTGGGGGCTGTCCTGGTCTTGACGCTGATCGTGTCTTTCGACATCTGGCGGACGGTCTACGCCTCGCTGGGGGAAGCCCTGCGTTATGGCCTTTTTCAGGTGCTGTCGATCCTCACGACAACGGGGTATGCCACCGCCGATTACGAGCAATGGCCGGCCATGTCGCAGTTGATTCTGCTGCAGTGCATGTTTTTGGGGGCTTCGGCCGGTTCTACGGGGGGCGGCATGAAGTGCCTGCGGATCATGCTGTGTTTCAAATTCTGCTACAAGGAATTATTTTCCCTGATCCATCCGCGTGCGGTCAGTCATGTCAAAATCGCCGGTAAAGCCGTGCCCGACGACGTGCTGCGCAGCGTGCTGGGGTTTCTGGCGCTCTACATGGGGTTGTTCGGACTCTGCTCGGTTTTGCTGGCCGGACTGGGGGTGGATTTCACGACCGCCTTCGGTGCCGTTGCAGCCACCCTGGGCAACATCGGGCCTGGATTCGGCATGGTGGGGCCGGTCGAGAACTATGCCCAGATTCCCTATGCCGGAAAATGGCTGTTGATCTGGTGCATGCTGCTCGGACGGCTTGAAATTTATACCGTGGTGATTCTGCTGGTACCCGAATTCTATCGCAAGTAAGCTAAGCCAGAGGGAATACAGGAAATCGGGAGAGCATGAACGCCCACCCACCGCCTGTCCCAGGGGCAAACCGTTTTGAAAAATAGGGATAGGAAGGGGCCACCGGACGGTCTTGAAAAATCCGATTTTATGGGTAGTTTTGGGTTGACAAGACCGCGCAGGCTGTATAGATAATGGCGTTTCTTGACTGGGGCCGTTAACTCAGTCGGTAGAGTATCTGCCTTTTAAGCAGAGAGTCGCTGGTTCGAGCCCAGCACGGCCCACCACGCGTCCCCATCGTCTAGCCCGGTCCAGGACACCGGCCTTTCACGCCGGCGACAGGGGTTCGAATCCCCTTGGGGACGCCACTTGCAGACAACAGGCACTTTTCTGAGTGCCTGTTTTATTATAGTCCGGGTGCAGTTGCCGGACATTGGGCTATTCCAACCCCCGGGTGCCTCACCCGGGGGTTTTTTATTGCATAGCCCGGCATCATCCAATTTAAGTGCACAACCCCTGTGATCGTTCCATATATTTTCGAGATGGGCTGTGATAGCAATGAGCGAGATCTGCCGTTGAACGGACGAAATGATGAAACGGCGCATGCAGGAACATCTTATGTTAAGGGAAAACGGCATGCGGATTCGTTTAAAAAAACTTGCAACGCCCAGCGTTGTTTCATGGGCACTGACAACCGTGGTCCGCTTGTGGTTCGGTACCGTCCGTGTCCAGATTTTGAACCGGGCTCGGTTTGAACGGTTTGCGCTGGATCCGGCATCCGGCAACATCGTGGCCGGGGCCTGGCATCGCAATGCTGTTTTCCTATTCTATTTTTTTCGCACCTTGGGCCCTCGTGGCGTCATGATCAGCCGCAGCAAGGACGGGGACATCGTGGCACATGTGGCTCGCCGGTTCGGGTACACCACCATGCGGGGATCATCATCGAGGGGGGGTGCCCGAGCCCTTCAGCAGATGATCGCCTACATGCAAGAAACCCATGAAAAGCGGTTATGCGGCACCCCGGTTGACGGTCCCCGCGGTCCGGCTCGTATCGTTAAAAAAGGAATGCTGGCCGTGGCCAAGGAAGCGGGTGCCCTGTTCGTTCCCATCGCGTGTTCCGGAACCCGTGTCCTGACCTTTCACAAGGCATGGGACAAGTCGATGATCCACTGCCATTCAGTAAAATGATCATTGATTTTGGCGAGCCATTCCGCATCGCCGCCGATGCCGATGATGCGGAGATGGAAATCATGCGTCTTCGCGCGGAGCAGTCTCTGAATGACATGACCGACAACCTGGATCGAATTTGCGGGTATGCGGTGTCAATGTCCAAGGCGAAATAGAGGCGGGGTTAATTCTCCGTTTGAGAACAAAAATCTGCTGTTTTTACCGATGCCCCCCGTGGCTCTCAATGGGAATCCCGGGTGCGAGATTTCTCGAAAACCGCCACATCGACAGCCTAACGATCCCAGGAAAAAAGAGATGCCCCCAGTCCTAGGAAAGTTCCGGTCATCAGGAGCAAGACCGTTATCTCCGGCAGCACATCCACCAAACCCGCCCCGTCGTTCATGATTCTGCGGATGCCGGTTAGCAGATGCGTCAGCGGAAAGGCCTGGGCGACATGTTTAATCCATTCGGGCGCGCCTTCAAGCGAAAACCATACTTCGGAGAGAAACATCATAGGCCATGAAATGAAATTCAGGGTGCCGGTGGTAAACTCTTCGCTGGTCCCCCGCGCCGCCAGGACAAGCCCCATCGACGTCAGGCTGAGACTGCCCAGAAAAAACAGCAGGAAAATATTGCCCAGTGATCCTTCCACATGGAAATGAAACACCAGGTCGCACCCGAACCAGACCACCACCAGGGTAAACATCAGGAGAAAAAGCCGCGACAACATCTGGGCGCTCAAGTATTCGAAAGCGGTCAGCGGGGTGGCCTTCAGGCGCCTGAGGGCCCCGTTTTTACGGTAACGGACAACGATGTAGCCGACCCCCCAGAGCGCACTGAACATCATGTTCATGGCTAAAATCCCGGGAAACAACCAGTCGATGTAGCGGATTTCGGCACTGTGAATCCGGCCGCGCTGGACCAGTGAAGAATCGACTTGACCGGCAAGGCTGGCCTGAAATATTTTTTCAACCAGGTGACCGTTGGGGGCGGAATCGTTGATCCAGTAGTGGTAGGGCGGCGGACCTGTCCGGATCACGATGTCGACTTTGTGGTGCCGCAGTTTTTGCATGGCCTCGGTTTGAGAGGCGAACCCCACGAACTGCAGGAACCGTGTCTTTTTAAATGCGTCCGGCAGTTCCAGGGACGCCACTGCAACGCCATTCGTTGGTTGCGGAAAAACACCAATTTTATAGGCGGTGGGCTCCTTTCCCCCGAAGAGGATGCCGAAGCCGGCCACCAGCAGAAAGGGGAAGAGGAAATTCCATCCGAATGATGCCCGATCCCGGAAAAACTCCCAGTTGCGGGCCTTGAACATGATCCAGATCCGTTTGATGCGCATGGGCTAGTCCCGTAATTGTCGACCCGTAAGGTTGAGAAAAACGTGCTCGAGATTCGGTGAATGCACCGACATGTCGGATAAATCGACCTGGCAGGAAAGAAGCTGTTTGAGACAATCGTCAATATTGGACGTTTGAATATGGACGGCGCCGTTTATCTCCTGTAGATTGAGGGGCAGGGTCTCGAGCGGCTGTCGGAAACTGCGGCGCGGCAGGACAACGGTAACGCCTTCGCAATGCTTGCGAATCATGGCTTCCGGCGCTCCCCGGGCGATAATCCGACCATGGTCCATGATGGCGACTTCGTCGCAGAGATGCTGGGCTTCTTCCATGTAGTGCGTGGTCAGTATGATGGTTTTGCCCGAGGCTTTGATAGCATTGACAATATCCCAAAGGTTGCGCCGGGCCTGGGGATCCAGGCCGGTGGAGGGCTCGTCTAAAAACAACAGCTGGGGCCGGTTCACCAGGGCCAGTGCCAGCAGAAAACGCTGTCGCTGGCCACCCGACAAATTTTCATGCCGCTGGTGCTTGAATTCCTGCAGCTGACATTGCTTAACCAGGTTGTCCAGATTCTCGGTATGCTCGTAGAGCGCCTTGAAAACCTGCAGCGTCTCCCATACGGTCAGCATGGCCAGCAACGATGTCTGCTGAAATTGAATGCCCACCTCGTTTTTGAATGTTGCGGCACGGGGGTGCCCTTTGTAGAGGATATCGCCCGAGGTGGGCGGCAGGATATTTTCAATGACCTCGAGGGTCGTGGTTTTACCGGCGCCGTTCGGCCCCAGCAGACCGAAACAACTGCCGGCCTGGATGGCAAAGCTGACGTCGTTGACCGCCACCAGGCGGCCGTAGGTTTTGGTCAGGTTGTTAACGGCCAGGATGGGTGCCATCGCATCATGTTCCTTTCAGGGGAAAGTGCCCTCGCAAATTGATACATTTCAGTCCGCTTGGCAACCCCCTTTGCCATGGAAAGGATCCACCGATGGGGCGATGATGGCATGCTCCAGTCGATGGATTTGAAGAAAACAGGTCTTTTGAATCCTGGACGGTTCTGTTATCTTTCGTTCTGAAATCCCGGCGAAAGGTTTCTCAAGCCCCCAATCTTTTCGGCATATTTTGGCGGGGCTGTTCCGTTAACGATAGTGCTTTCGAACAGGACCCAGCATGATGAAACGAATTATACCGCTGTCCTTCGTGATTGTTTTCTGCTTATCCACACTATCCTGCACCAGTATGAAATCCCACCATATCGTTGGACTAAAGCAGGTTCTGACGGAAAAGGATTTAAGTCAGGAGAGCGTCTGGAAAATGGGCAATGATGTCTTCTTTGTAAGACGCATGGATGACAATACGCTCATGGCGGCCGCAATGGATTGGAATAACCATACGCAGACCTATTCTGTTGTTTCCTATCCGATGGTGGTTTCGAAACTTGGGGCGTACACCTTTCTTAACATCAAAGATGGCGACCTGTTTACCATACTGCGGCTCGTGGGCGCCAAAGATGACGCCGTGGTATTGTTATCGGTCAACAGCGATAAGATTGAAACGGACATGGATGCGGGCCGTATCAAAGCCCACAGAGATGATCAGTCTTTTATATTCGGAGGCTCCAAGGCGGAATTGGACCGCTATATTGAAACCAATATCCATACGTTGTTTTCGCTTGAGATGGTCGGTGTCGTCGAGCTGCTTTCAGGCGATTTGAAATAACGTAGCGAACCTCCCACAATGGTCAATACAGAAAGCGATCGGTCGGATGGATAGAGAGAAAAAGATTCTGGCGCATGTCAGCAATGATGCGTTCGCCCGGCAATTAGGGGCCGTGGTTGACATCATCAAGCCGGGCCACAGTCGTGTCACGTTGTCCGTGACCGACGATATGCTCAACTTTCACGGCATGACCCATGGCGGCGTGATATTCGCCCTTGGCGATATCGCTTTTGCGGCGGCGAGCAATTCCCACGGCCAAACGGCGGTCGCGCTGAATGTCGCCATCAGCTTCCTGAAAGCATCCAGGGCCGGCGACCGGCTTGTCGCCGAAGCTACGGAACAGCATACTTCCGGACCAACCGCGCTTTATGATATCACGATCAGGGATGACCGCACCGGCGAACTCGTGGCCAAGAGTCAAGACCTGGTTTATCGCAAAAAAGAATGGTTCGTACCGGAAGACTAACAGGGTACGATTTCGATACCCCCTTGCATGCCGGAATGCTTCGCCGATGCCGATACGGTCCTAATTCAAAAATTCCCCGGGGATAACGATGATTCGTAAATCGATCCACACCCAAATGCGCCATGAAATGGGCGATAAGAAACTCTTTGAGCAGGCCAAAACGTATGCCTTCGACTACATGGATACGATTGCAGCACGCACGGTTTATCCCGACACGCGTGCCATCGCCAACCTTGCCCGTTTTGACGAACCCATGCCGGATAATCCCCAGGCCGGGGAAGATGTTCTCCACCTCCTGCATGCATATGGATCGCCGGCGACGGTCGCCCAAACAGGCGGGCGCTATTTTGGCTTTGTCAACGGCAATGTTATCCCCACGGCGCTGGCGGCCCGCTGGCTTTCCGATACATGGGACCAGAACCCGGCGTTGTATGTCATCTCCCCGATTGTGGCCAAGCTGGAGCAGATTTGCGAGCAATGGTTGACAGATCTCTTCGGACTTCCCCTTGACAGTGCCGCCGGTTTTGTCAGCGGCACCTCCATCGCGACGATGTGCGGCCTGGCAGCCGCCCGCCACACGCTGTTGAAGCGCCTTGATTGGGACGTGAACACCAAAGGACTCTTCGAAGCACCGCCATTCCGGGTCGTTGTCAGTCAGCAAGCGCATGGCACGGTTTTCAAGGCACTGGCCTTGTTGGGGCTTGGCAAAGATCGGGTTGAACTTGTGCCGGCGGATGCCCAGGGGCGAATGAAAGCCGATAAATTGCCGACATTGGATGCCAACACCTTACTCATCCTGCAGGCCGGCAATGTCAATACCGGAGCGTTTGACGCTTTTGACGTGATCTGTGAAGAGGCCCGGCAGGCCGGGGCCTGGGTGCATGTGGATGGTGCTTTCGGGCTGTGGGCGGCCACCTGTGAAAAACGGCAGTATCTGACACGCGGTATTGAAAAGGCCGATTCATGGTCCGTGGACGGACATAAAACCCTCAACACACCTTACGACTGCGGTATTATTCTCTGTCGGCACCGGGAGGCCCTCATCGAAGCCATGCAGGCCAGCGGCGCCTACATCCAGTATAGTGATCAGCGGGACGGGATGCTTTATGGACCGGACATGTCGCGTCGCGCCCGAGCGGTGGAGGTCTGGGCCGCATTGAAATACCTGGGAAGAAAAGGCGTGGCGCAGCTTATCGATGGGTTTTGCGAAAACGCCGCGTCTTTTGCGGTAGCTTTGAAGGAAAAGGGGTTCCGGGTTTTAAACGACGTCGCGTTCAACCAGGTGCTCGTGGCCTGTGAAACCCCGACAGAGACCCAACAAACACTCGAAAACATTCAACGCGACGGTGTTTGCTGGTGCGGCGGAACTGTCTGGGAGGATCGCCCTGCCATACGGATTAGCGTGTGTTCCTGGGCGACAACATCGGAAGACGTTGCGGCGAGTATCGAAGCGTTTGTCCGCGCACGAAAAAAAACAGTCGAAAATCTCCAACCGTTATAAGGTGACATCATTCGACTGACCATTTATCGATAGGACCACTTAGGGAACTTCAAAAGAATGAATCACCAAGAGCAGAGTTGTCGCGATGATCAACTGACGGTCGGCATTGCACAGATTGCACCGGTTTGGCTTGACCGTGAAAAAACACTGGAAAAAATCATCCACTATACGACATTGGCCGGGGAGGACGGTTGTCAGTTGGTGGCCTTTGGTGAGGCGCTGCTTCCGGGATATCCCTTTTGGATCGAGCTGACGAACGGTGCGCGGTTTAATTCTCCGGTTCAAAAAGAGATTCACGCTCACTATATGGATCATTCCGTCCAGATCGAGGCCGGCCATCTGGATCCGCTGTGCCGTGCCGCCGCCGAAGGCCAAGTGGCCGTCTACCTTGGATGCATCGAACGGGCTGCCGATCGCGGGGGACACAGCCTCTATTGCTCGCTGGTTTACATCGATGCCGGAGGTGTCATCCAGTCTATCCATCGCAAGCTGATGCCCACCTATGAAGAACGCCTGACATGGTCGCCGGGTGACGGACATGGAATGCGGGTGCACCCGTTGCCACCTTTCACCGTCGGTGGGCTCAATTGCTGGGAAAACTGGATGCCGCTGGCGCGTGCGGCCTTGTATGCCCAGGGTGAAGACCTGCACGTGGCGGTCTGGCCGGGCGGCGTGCACAATACCGTCGATATTACCCGATTCATCGCCAGGGAATCGCGATCTTACGTTTTATCAGCCGCAGGCCTCATGCGAAAAGATGACTTCCCGGCGGAAACACCGCATCTTGAAACGATTCTGGCCAACAGCCCGGACATGCTTGCTGACGGGGGTTCCTGTATTGCCGGGCCCGACGGTGAGTGGGTTGTCGAACCCTGCGTCGGCGAAGAAAAACTGCTCGTGGCCACGATGGATCACCGGCACATCCGGGAAGAGCGGCAAAATTTCGATCCCGCCGGTCATTATGCCCGACCCGATGTGACGCAGCTGACATTGAACAGAACGCGTCAGAGCACCCTCACCATTGTGGAATAGCATAAAGACGGCAGCGCAAACGCTATCGAAGTGTCCGATATTCGATACCATTGGTCGGAAAAGAGATCCGATGCTGCGCTGCGATTCCCCTTTACCTGTGCCTGTTGTCTTGTTATGAATCAGCCAAGCCCCATCCTGATCCTGCGTCGTTTACCCGTTGATTGGACCGTGACGGGATAAAATATACGGATATCCATTGAATCGGATATGGTTATTCCTCCAAGCCGGAACCTGCCATTGAAAACGAACCCATTTTTTTAAAGGTAATTAGTTAAGTTCTGGCACAAGATCACACAGGAAATTAGCTACGATATCGAAGATATCTGTGTGTCGATGATTATATCGAAACTCCAGTTCTTTGAGATACAGAGGGAAGTTT
>JABZFP010000031.1 GCA_014237395.1 Desulfobacteraceae bacterium
TATCACGGCATCAAGGATGTCGTGAAGCATTTCACGATGGAGGCCTACGACCGCGAAAAGAACCGTGAGGCCGCATACGCCGCCTTCGATAACGCCGAGTGCCAGAAATGCCATCGCAACTTGCTGCACATGCCAACCAGGCGCGGCGCCATGCTGGCGCATCGTTCGGTAGTTTACGCTCGCCCGGGCTATGAAAAAAAATGTGTCGACTGTCATTACGACCTGGTCCATTCCGACAAGGCCACGGTCATGTTTCGCCAGACGCGCGAAATCCCCTACCAGGCCAAAGGGTTGCGACGGCTGTAGCCTTTTTTGATGTCGGCATTTTTTCAAAGGGTTTTTACTATCGATAAGCGAAAGGAGCAGGACCCATGAAGCGAACACGGCTGTTATTATGTATCGGTCTGCTGACCATCGGCCTGTCGGCACCCGCGGCCCTGGCCCAACAACCCAATTATGCCAAGGTCAAAGAATACCGGATCGAGCGCAGCGTGCCGCCGGAAGCCCAGGCCTGCATCGAATGCCACCGTGTCACCACACCGGGCGTTTTCGCGGACTGGGCCAAGAGCCGCCATGCCAACGCCAACATTACCTGTCTGGACTGCCATTTGGTGCAGCCCGGGGACCAGGACATCGCCCAGGACCACGAAAAGTACTACAGCCGTTCCGACATGCCCTGGGGCGAGGCCAAGTACAAGATGCCCATCGCCTCCATCGTGACCCCCAAGGACTGTTCGCGCTGCCACCCGGACGAGGCCACCCAGTACAGCAAGTCCAAGCATGCCAACACCATCGAAATCATGTGGAAACTCGATCCCTGGCTGAACAAGGGCATGAATTCGGACAACGAGCGCAAGGTCGGCTGCTTCAACTGCCACGGCACGGTGATCGCGATCGACGACAAGGGCAAGATCGATCCAACCACCTGGCCCAATGCCGGTGTCGGTCGGCTGAACCTGGACGGCAGCAAAGGCTCCTGCACCTCCTGCCACACGCGTCACCGGTTTTCGGTGGCCGAGGCCCGCATGCCCGAAGCCTGCGACCAGTGCCACTTAGGTCCGGACCACCCCCAGATCGAAATCTACGAAGAGTCCAAGCACGGCACGATCTACCATGCCTACAAGGACGAGTATAATTTCGATGCGGCCGGCGGCACCTGGACGGCCGGTGTGGATTACCGCGCCCCCACCTGTGCGGCCTGCCATATGTCCGGGACGGGCAAGGAGCCCACCAGCCACGACGTGACCCAGCGCTTGTCATGGGAGACCCAGGCCCCGCTGACGGTTCGCCCCCAGGATTTCAAACCCTTCCCCTCCGGGACCAACTGGCAGGATGAACGGCAGAAGATGAAAAACGTTTGCAGCGCCTGTCACGGCGAGTCCTGGATCAACGATTTCTATAACGGTTTCGACAAGGCCGTGGAAGAGTACAACGAGGTCTACTTCAAGCCGGCCAAGAAAACGTTTGACGAACTCAACGAAAAGGGGCTGCTAGACCAGACCAAATTCTTCGACGAGCGCCTGGAGGTGGAGTTCTATGAATTGTGGCACCACGAGGGCCGCCGAGCCCGCATGGGCGCCATGATGATGGCCCCGGACTACGCCTGGTGGCATGGCTTCTACGAAGTCAAGCTGCGGTTTGCCAACTTCATGGAAGAGGCCAACCACCTGATCGAGACCGGTGAAAAAGCCTATGTGGCCAAAGACTTTCCCAATGCCACGGGGGATACCACGCGTCCACCGAAGATTTTCGGGGAAAAATAGGCCGTCCTGCGCTGAAATGAAATAGGCAAGACCCGTGTGCGCCCCTCCCGAAACTGTCGGGCTGGGGCGCATGTGTTTTTGCCCGTACCCGTCACCATTCGGCCATGCCGATTTCCATTCCCAGTCCCAGCGTTCGCCGCAGCGCCATCGCCGTTCCCTTCCAACTGGTGGGGTGAAACACGACAAACGAATGCCTGGGGCAGGAAACCAGCCGGATTTCGCCTGAAATCCGGGTTTTATCTTTGACGACCAAAAAAAGTGGTTAAGTTGACCTACGTCAATGCAATCTGTCGGCGCTGGCGGTAAAAACGGCGTCAAGATTGACCCAGAATGATAGTTTTCCAAGTCGATAACCCACATATATCAAGGAGGCATTCCATGTTTTGTTTTCAATGCGAACAGACGGCCAAAGGGGAAGGTTGCACCAAAATCGGCGTATGCGGCAAGACGCCCGATACGGCAGCCCTGCAGGATCTCTTGATTTACGCGGTTAAGGGGCTTGCCGTGGTGGCCCATGCCGGCGTCCAGGCGGGCGTGCGGGACAGTGCCGTCGACAAGTTCACCAACGAGGCCATATTCTCCACCCTGACCAACGTGGATTTCGATCCGGACCGTTTCGTGGCGCTGATCAAGGAATGTGTGGCCCTGCGGGACGGACTGGTCGCCAAGGTCCAGGCGGCCGGCGGCCAGGTAGACACCAGCAAGGCGGCGGTCACCTTCAAGCCGGAAGCCACTCGTGAAGGGATGGTGGCCCAGGGCGAGACCGTCGGCGTTCCCACCGGGGCAGGCGTAAACGAGGATATCCGGTCGTTGCAGGAGCTTCTGGTCTACGGCATCAAGGGGCTGGCCGCCTATGCGGATCATGCCCGGATTCTGGGGCAGGAAGATCCCATGATTTCCGCCTTCATTTATGAGGCCATGGCCGGGACGCTCAACGACGCGCTTGGCGTGGATGAACTGGTGGGGCTGGCCCTGAAATGCGGCGAAGTGAACCTGCGGGCCATGGAACTGCTGGATGCCGGCAATACCGGCACCTATGGCCATCCGGTGCCGACCAAGGTGCCGCTGGGTGCCAAAAAAGGAAAGGCCATCCTGGTGTCGGGCCACGATCTGAAGGACCTCGATGACATCCTCAAGCAGACCGAGGGCAAGGGCATCAACGTCTACACCCACGGTGAGATGCTGCCCTGCCACGGGTATCCGGAGCTAAAGAAATACCCGCATTTCTATGGCCACTATGGCACGGCCTGGCAGAATCAGGCCAAAGAATTCGCGGCCTTTCCGGGCGCTATTCTCATGACGACCAACTGCATCCAGAAACCGACCGAGAGTTACAAGGACAATATCTATACGACCGGGCTGGTGGGCTGGCCCGGCGTGCAGCACATCGCCGACAAGAACTTTGCCCTGGTGATCGATAAGGCCCTGGCGATGCCGGGCTTCGCCGAAGACACGGCCGGCAAAGAGGTCATGGTCGGCTTCGGCCGTAATGCGGTTCTGGGCGTGGCAGGGCAGGTGATCGAAGCGGTCAAGAACAAGGACATCCGGCATTTTTTCCTGGTGGGTGGCTGTGACGGCGCCAAAACCGGCCGCAACTACTATACCGAACTGGTGGAAAAGATCCCATCCGATTGCGTCGTGCTGACCCTGGCCTGCGGCAAGTTCCGCTTTTTTGACAAGGACCTGGGGGATATCGGCGGCATTCCACGCCTGCTCGACATCGGGCAGTGCAACGATGCCTACTCGGCCGTTCAGATTGCCGTGGCCCTGGCGGGCGCCTTTGAATGCGGTGTCAACGATCTGCCCTTGTCCATGATTCTTTCCTGGTACGAGCAGAAGGCCTGCGTGATTCTGCTGAGCCTTTTGCACCTGGGGATTCGGGACATTCGCTTGGGGCCCAGTCTGCCGGCCTTTATTTCGCCCAACGTGCTGGATGTGCTGGTGAAGAACTTCAACATCATGCCCATCGGTACACCGGACGAGGACCTGAAAGCCATTCTGGGATAGACCTCCCAGGACTGGCAATCGGTTGGATCGGTATTATGCTAGTGCGGGCGGTCGGTGATGACGGCCGGCCGCCCGCAAATCGTTTTAACGGCAGGAGGAACCATCGATGAAATGCCCGGGTCAGGATATGCAGTTTTGGAAACCGGGGGATATTTACGAGGTGGACTGCCCCGGCTGCGGTCGCACGGTGGAATTTTTCAAGGACGACACCGCCCGGCGCTGCGGCCATTGTGGCCACCGGTTTGCCAACCCCAAGATGGACTTCGGTTGTGCGGCCTACTGCCCCTACGCGGAGCAATGTATCGGTGATCTGCCCCCCGAGGTGGCGGCGCAGCAGGAAAGCCTGTTGAAGGACAAGGTGGCGATCGCCGTCAAGCAATACTACGGCCGGGATTTTCAGCGGATCGGTCATGCCTCCCGAGTGGCCCGCTACGCGGAGCAGCTTGCCAGGGCCGAAAATGCCAACCTGGCCGTGGTGCTGGCGGCGGCCTATCTGCTGGATGTCGATCGTGCCGGGGCGGATAACGCCTCGAGCGATCCCGGTGCCCCGGATACGGTCAAGGCGCTTCCTGTGGCGCGGGCCATTCTGGACCGGGTGAATGCCCGTGGCGAATTGACGGCGGCCGTTTGCGACCTGATCACCCAACTGAATGACAACGGCAGCGGTGCATCGCTTGAGCTGCGCATCGTGCGCGACGCCATTCTGCTGGCCGGATTGGAAGAACAGAAACGAGACGGTGCGCTGGATGAAACCGACCTGCAACAGGCGGTTGAGGCCTGCGGCACCGACGCCTGCCACCAGCAGGCCAATGCGCTCATGGCGGGTTGAGGCCCTGAGCAATGAGGACCGACCAATGAAAATCGTTCGAAAGATCATCGAGATCGATGAAGAACTGTGTGATGGCTGCGGCCAGTGTGTCACCGGCTGTGCCGAAGGGGCGCTGGCGATTATCGACGACAAAGCCCGCGTGATTTCCGACAACCTGTGCGATGGGCTGGGGGCTTGCATCGGTGAGTGCCCGACCG
The DNA here is from genome assembly GCA_014237395.1 of Desulfobacteraceae bacterium. Lineage (GTDB taxonomy): Bacteria > Desulfobacterota > Desulfobacteria > Desulfobacterales > UBA5852 > JABZFP01. Next base: position 4,797 of record JABZFP010000031.1, read on the forward strand.
GTGCCCTGCAGATAATCGAGCGCGAGGCCGAGGCGTTCGACGAGGCGGCGGTTGAAGATCACCTGGCCCAGCAGGATCAGAATCAAAAACCGGCCAAAGCGTTTGCCGGGGGCGGCTGTCCGTCGGCCGGTGTGAAAATGTTTGCCCCGCGGCCGGAAGGGGCCGGGTTGCCCACTGACATCCTGCCGGAGGGCGGCGACATCTCCACGCTGACCCACTGGCCGATCAAAATACGCCTGGTGCCGCCCCATGCGCCTTTTCTGAAAGGCGCCGATCTGCTGGTCTTGGCCGACTGCGGCGCCATTGCGTTCCCCACGCTTCATCGCGATTTGCTCAAAGGCCGCGTCGTGATGGCGGGCTGCCCCAAATTTGACGATCTCGCCCTTTACGAGGAAAAGTTCACCCAGGTTTTCCAGCAGGCGGATATTCGCACCATTACCGTCGTCCGGCTGGAAGTTCCCTGCTGCGCCGGCTTGCAGGCCCTTGTGATGAAAAGCCTGAAAAATGCCGGTGCGGACATTCCGGTCGAGGAAATCGTGATCTCCCCCCGCGGTCAGCGGGTGGACATGTCCAAACGGCTGTAGCCCGCGGTCGGGATCATGGGGCCCCTGATCCCGGCCATCATTCTCACCCGAACCTTGCAAGTCCAGCCCAAGTCTGCTATCCCCCTAATCATCCGGAAGCCTGCGCCACGGCGGGTTAGGGGTTTCCGATCAACGGACCCAGCCGCCTTTCCCGTTTTCAGATTCAATCAATAATTTCAAGTGCCTAACGCATTCTAAGATTTGTCTCATATTTTTATTGTGAAACAATGTGTCTCATATTGATGCTGGAAACCCGTGACACAGGCACATGTCCCACAGGACGCCGGGCTTCTCGTTGGAAACCTTGGTAACGCTTGCCGGATAAGGCCTTGCGTGTGTATCACAAATACAGTCTAAACCAATGACAACCTACCGCCGGGCATTGGCGTATTTTAATATTATCATAATTAAATCAATGTATTGCTGAATATTTTGTGGTGTGGCATGCCATTTGAAAAAGGGATAGGCGGAATGGCTGCCGGATCCGTTCAACATCTGAAAGGATCCCCGGGGCCCTTTTTTGGAGCCTGCCCACTGGTGAAACCTTGTGATCGAAACATCCTTAAAATTTTACACCTCGCAGAGGAGATGATTTCTTTGGCCGATCAAGGGGATGCCGATCGTGAAGATGTCGGCTGTGGCGTATTGTACGGCGTGCTGCGAGACACGGCCTACAAATTAAAAAAGATGGCCGAAGAAGAAAAGCGGTCGCATCAGGAAAAAGGCTGGTGGCTTCAGGAGGGCTGATTTCCTTTGAGGCTTAAGCATAGTGTAGATTCACCCCTATATTTCTCAACCCTTCAGAGGAGGATAACAAGTGGCAATGTTGAAAGGATCCCAAACCGAAAAAAACATTCTAACCGCCTTCGCCGGCGAATCCCAGGCACGCAACCGCTACACCTATTTTGCCAAACAGGCCAAAAAGGATGGTTATGTCCAAATCGCTCAGATTTTTGAGGAAACGGCCAACCAGGAAAAAGAGCACGCCAAACGGCTTTTCAAATTGCTCGAGGGTGGGGAGACCGAGATTGTGGCGGCCTTTCCGGCCGGCGTGATCGGTGCGACCTACGACAATTTACTGGAATCGGCGGCTGGCGAAAAATACGAATACACCGAGATGTATCCGGGTTTTGCCAAAGTGGCGCGGGAAGAGGGATTCGAAGCGTCGGCCATGATCATGGAAGGCATTGCGGTTGCTGAGAAGCAACACGAAAAACGCTATGTGGAACTGGCCGGCAATATCAAGGCCGACCGGGTGTTCAAGCGTGAGCAGGTGGCCAAATGGCGTTGCCTGAACTGCGGTTATGTCACCGAGGCCTTGGAAGCGCCCGAGATGTGCCCGGCCTGTGCCCATCCCCAGGCGTACTTCGAGCTGCTGGGCGAAAACTGGTAGAGATCGCTAACCGGCTTCCCGCGCAGGCTGGCGTCAAAACCGGACGGTGCGGGAAGCATTCCAACCCATTACACAAGGAGACAAAAAATGGCCGAACGCTACCAGGTTTACAAATGTGATATCTGCGGCAATATCGTTGAAGTTCTGCACGGCGGAGCCGGCGAGCTGGTTTGCTGCGGACAGCCCATGAAGCTGTTTACCGAAAACACGGTGGATGCCGCCAAGGAAAAACACGTGCCGGTCATCGAGAAAGTCGATGGCGGTTTCAAAGTCAAAGTTGGCGATGTCGCGCATCCGATGGAAGAAAAGCACTGGATCGAATTCATCGAGATTATCGCCGACGGCAAGGTCTATCGGCAGTATCTCAATCCCGGTGACAAACCGGAGGCGGTTTTCATGATTGCGGCGAACCAGGTCACGGCGCGCGAGTATTGCAACTTGCACGGGCTCTGGAAGGCCTGATCGAGCCGCGGTGCCTGCGACAATACCAACACACGCCGACAAGGCCCGGGGAAAAGGCAGTGACGCTTCCGGCATCGGTCACCGGTGCTGGAAGACGACACCGGCAGCCTTGTGGCAGGGAGGTGGCTTATGACGCTCTGGAAATGCAGCCGATGTGGCTATACCATCAAACAGGAAAAACCGCCGGAACCCTGTCCCTCCTGTGGCGAGAAGTGCGAATTTCTCAATGCGACGTGCTATACGCCGGACTGTCAGGACCAGGAGATCGACAAACGGATCCGCTAAAAGGAGACTGAATCGATGGGCAGGGCATTGATCGTTTATACCACCCGCACCCAGGAAACCCTTCAAATCGGGGACTTGATCGCGGAAGGCATTCGTTTTTCGGGTCAGGAAGCCGTTGTATGCGATGTCAAAGACATCAAAAAGGCGGAAGACCTGGAAGGATACGATGCCTACGTCTTCGGCTCGCCGACCTATCACGGCGAAATGCTCCAGCCGATGAAAACCTTTTTGTTTCTGGCGGAAAAAGCCGATCTGGCCAACAAGATCGGGGGGGCTTTTGGTGCCCACGGCTGGAGTACCGAGGCCCAGGAGCGCATCTACCAGACCATGAAGACCGTTTTTAAGATGGCGATGGTCAGTGGGCCGCTGCTCCTGAAGTCCGCCAGTCTCGGAGGCGGCCTGCAGATGGCGCAGGACTACGGGCGGGACATCGCCAAGAAGATCGCCTGAACCTTTTTCGCCGGGGGGCGACCGCCCCACAGCCGGCAGACATCATGACCAAGGAGGATCCCATGTCGACACCCCAACATTGCCCCGGTTACGAGAACTTCCGCAATCTGAAATCCTTTACCTGTAAATGTTCCGAGTGCGGCAAGGAAGCCGAGATTTTTTCCGATGAATTCGATCGCCCCCACATGTGCAAAGGGTGCGGCAAAAAGATTGATTTCACCCAGTGTGAACTGACCGGGGAAGCCAAAAGCACCGCGCCCCGTTGAGCCGATAGACGCCGCCGCGCAGAACAAGGCTTCTGGCGAAATACCGAATTATCATCGATCGACCGGATGGCCGGACGTCGCCCGCATCCGGTGCAGGGGATCTGTTGCCCCTGATTTGTGGAGGAGTTGTCAATGGATGTGGTCATGCTTTCGCGCCTGCAGTTTTATGCAACATCGGCCTTTCATTTTCTTTTCGTGCCGCTGACACTCGGTCTGAGCTGGATCGTCGCCTATATGGAAACACGGTATGTCCGCACCGGCGACGAAACCTATCTTGCCATGACCAAGTTCTGGGGCAAGATTTTTCTTATCAATTTTGCCGTCGGTGTCGTGACCGGGATCACCCTTGAATTCCAGTTCGGCACCAACTGGTCGGGGTATTCGGCCTATGTCGGCGATATTTTCGGTTCGTTGCTGGCCATCGAGGCCACGGCCGCCTTCTTCCTGGAATCCACCTTTATCGGGGTATGGATTTTCGGTTGGCAGAAGCTTTCCAAAAAAGCCCACGCCGGTGTGGCCTGGTTGATCGCGATCGGCTCCAATCTCTCCGCTGTCTGGATCCTCATTGCCAACTCCTGGATGCAGCACCCGGTGGGCTATACCATTCGCAACGGCCGTGCCGAGCTGACGGATTTCTTTGCCGTTATCACCCAGAAATTTGCCATGCTGCAAATCATCCATGTTCTCAGCAGCGCCATATTGCTGGCCGGTTTTCTGATCATGGGCATCAGCGCCTACCATTTGCTGAAAAAGCAGCATATCGACTTCTTCTCCCGCTCTTTCCGCATCGGTCTGGTCTGCGGTCTGGTCGGTTCCCTGGTGGTGGCGGTGGAGGGTGATTTTCACGCCAAAGACGTCACCGAAAAACAGCCCGTCAAACTGGCGGCCATGGAATCCCTCTGGGATACAACCCGCCAGGCGCCGATATATCTCTTTGCGGTCCCGGACGAAGAAAACGGCCGGAATGCCGTTGAGCTGCTGCCGATACCGGGGGTCTTGAGCTTTCTCGGCCACGGTGATTTCAATGCCGAGGTGAAGGGCCTCAATGATTTCCCCCGGGATGAACGCCCGCCCGTTTTGCCGGTTTTCCTGGCCTTTCGCGGCATGGTGGCCCTGGGCACCTATTTTATCCTGATCACCCTCTACGGCATGCTGCGACGCAATAAGCTGCTGGAGAGCCCTCTGTTGCTGAAAGCCATGCTGTTTTCCATCCCCTTGCCCTATCTGGCCATCCAGCTGGGATGGATCGTCACCGAACTGGGGCGGCAGCCCTGGATTGTGTGGGGCATGATGCGGACTTCGGATGCGGCCTCGCCGATTGCCGCCAGTCAGGTTATCATGACGCTGATTGGATTTACGCTGGTCTACAGCCTGCTGGGATTTGCCGGGTATTACCTGATATACAAACACGCCAAACAGGGACCGGTCGCAGCACAAGCCGCCTGAAAACGGGCGATAGCGGTGAAAACGACAACATTTCCTATCTAAATTTTGGATGGTTTGAGGGGGCATCATGGATTTACAGGCAATTTGGTTTTTTCTCTGGGGGTTGCTCTGGGCGGTCTTTTTCATGACGGATGGATTCGATTTCGGTGTGGGCACCCTGCTGCCTTTTCTGGGCAAGACGGATGAAGAAAAGCAGACCATGATCGCGGCCATCGGGCCGCTGTGGGATGGCAACGAGGTTTGGCTGATATCGGCCGGTGGCGTGACCTTTGCTGCCTTTCCGCTGGTCTATTCCGTGATGTTTTCCACGCTTTATTCGGCCCTGATGTTGATACTGTTTACGCTGATTCTGCGGGGCGTTTCCTTTGAGTTCCGCAACAAGGTCGAAGACCCGCGCTGGAAGCGCCTCTGGGATTCCTGCATTTTCATCGGCAGCCTTGGACCGGCCCTGCTTTTCGGGGTGGCCTTTGCCAATATCTTTCAGGGAATTCCCTTTGACGGTGACGGCATTTATCATGGCACCCTTTTAACCCTTCTGAATCCTTACGGTCTGCTGGGGGGCGTTCTTTTTGTCCTGCTGTTCCTGGAACACGGCGCCCTGTGGCTGGGGATCAAGACCGACGGTGCGCTTCAGGCCCGCGCGACCCGTGTGGCCGCCATGGTCTGGCCGGTCCTGGTGGTGACGGCCGTCACCTTCCTGGTGGCCAGTTGGTTCCAGACCAACCTGTATGCCAACTACCTGGCCCATCCGGTGCTGTTTGCGGTGATCGCCGTCACGGTACTGGCGCTTCTGACCGTGCGGGTTTTCATTGCCCGTCAGGCCTGGTTCAAGGCCTGGTTTGCATCTTCGCTGACCATTGTGGGGGCCATCTTTTATGGTGTGATCGGGCTGTTTCCCAATCTGTTTCCCTCCAGCCTGGATCCTGCTTTCAATCTGACCGCCCGCAATGCCAGTTCCAGCCCGTTGACCCTGCAGATCATGCTGGTGGTGGTGATTGTTTTCGTGCCGATCGTGATTGCCTACCAGACCTGGTCTTACAATTTGTTCAAGCACAAAGTCGCGCCGGCGGATCTGGCGCATGACGAAACGTATTAGAAACGGCGGAGCGATGATTGCCAGGGAGGTGCCATGAAGGCGTTGAAGATAGCGGTGTTGACATTGATGGCGATCAGCGTTGTCGCGCTGGCCGGTGCTTACACCATTCAGACCGACAACAAAGGGGAACCGCAGATGTCGCTCGATGGCGGCAAGAGCGGTCCGGTGCCTTTTCCCCATCTGGCGCACCAGACAGCACTGGGGGATTGCAGTATCTGTCACGAGCTGTTTCCCCAGCAGGCCGGCGCCATCGCGGCCCTCAAAGCCAGCGGGGAACTGGCGAAAAAACAGGTGATGAACAAGCACTGCACCAAGTGCCACAAACTAATGAAAAAAGAGGGTCAGAAGACCGGGCCGACCACCTGTAAGGCCTGTCACGTCAAAGACTGACCGCGCTGTCGTCACATGCGCCGCCAAGGAGAAACGCAACATGCTGGTTGTCGGATTGCAGGGAAGTCCACGCCGAAAGGGAAACAGCCGTTTTCTTTTGGAGACCTTTCTGAATGCAACGGCGTCCTTTGGGGCCGAGACCCGTTTGATTGAAGTGGATCAACGCCATATTCTGCCTTGCAAGGAATATACGGTATGTGAAAAAAAGGGGTATTGTCCCATCGAGGACGACATGCTCAGCGAGATATATGGCCTGATTCGCCGGGCGGATGTGGTCGTGGCGGCCACGCCGGTGTTTTTCTACAACATGAGTGCCCAGTTGAAGGGCCTCATCGATCGCTGCCAGACGTTCTGGGCGCGCAAATACCGCCTGCGGTGGCGGGACCCCCGCCGTAAGGCCAAGAAGGGGTACCTGCTGTCCGTGGCGGCCACGCAGGGGAATACGCTTTTCGATGCCATCCATTTGACCATGCATTATTTTTATGATGCCATCGACGCCGACTATGCCGGCCACCTGACCTACCGCGGGATTGAAGGGCCCAAGGACATGGCGCGCCATGCCACGGTGATGGATGATGTGCAGCGCGCCGTGGCGGGCCTTATGAGTCCCCTGGTGGAACGCAAACGGATTTTGATCGTGGGGCCATCCGGCGCGTGTGCCAGTCAGATGGCCGGGGCGCTGGTGCGGGCCAAAGCCGCCGATCGGTTTGACGTGCGTGTCGCCGGTCTTGAACCGGCCGCAGCGGTCGACGTAAACGCCAGGAAAGCCATGGCCGCCAAAGGCTGGGACATCGAATATGAAGTGCCCCTATCGATCGGGCGCGCGCTGGAGCAGTGGCATCCGGATGTGGTGGTGGCGCTGGGCCCGGTAGCGGATTTGCCGTCAACGATTGCCGGTGAAACCATCCGGTGGGCATTACCCGATACGGCGCCGGACAGTATCGAAGCGGCCGGGCAACTGTGTGACGGGCTCGATGAACAGATTACGGCCTTGGTGCGCTGATTGCCACCGCTCGGATTTTTGTGTTTCGGTAATGACAACTGAATACAAAGGAGGAAACATTCAATGGACAAGTATGTGTGCACGATCTGTGGTTATGTTTATGATCCGGCGCAGGGTGACCCGGACAACGATGTGGCCCCCGGAACGGCGTGGGCGGATGTTCCCGAAGACTGGGTCTGCCCCATCTGCGGCGCTGGAAAAGACGACTTCGAAAAAGAAGAGTAGCGTTTTGGTATGCCCAGGCGCTTGTGGCGCCGAGAGAATTTAAAAATGCCCCTATGGCGATAGCCATAGGGGCATTGATTTTAGCGGAGACCGCCTTATCTTTTCCCTTGGTCACCCATGCCCGGTGGGCGCTCCCGCAGCGGAGCAGCCTATCGGTATCCTGAATCAACGACGAACACTCAGAGGAGAACCATGCAGCCGATTGAAATTGCCAAAGGTATTTACGATGTCGGAGTGAAAGACTGGAACATCCGGGACTTTCATGGCTACAGCACCTACCAGGGAACGACCTACAATGCGTTTCTGATCGTGGACGAGAAGGTGGCCCTGATCGATACGGTCAAAAAAGAATTCGCGGACCAGATGCTGGACAATATCGCCCGTATTATCGATCCCAAAAAGATCGATCTGGTGGTCAGCAATCACACGGAGATGGACCATTCGGGGGGACTCCCCCGGGTCATGCACCGGATTGGCGAGGACAAGCCGCTATATTGCTCCCAGATGGGCGCCCGTAACCTGAAGCAGCATTTCTTCCCGAACTGGAACTATCAGCCGGTCAAGAACGGCGAAGAACTCAGTCTCGGCAGCCGTACCTTGACGTTTCTCGAGACACGCATGCTGCACTGGCCCGACAGCATGTTCACCTATCTCAAAGAAGACAAGATCCTCTTTTCCAGCGATGCCTTCGGTCAGCACTATGCGGGGCCCGAGAATTTCGACGATGAAATCGGCGATAAAATCATGCCGCACGCTAAAAAATACTATGCCAATATCCTATTGCTGTATGCCGCCAAAACTCTCAAGCTGCTTGAAAAAATAACGGAGATGGGGCTTGAGTTCAACATGATCTGCCCGGACCATGGCATCATCTGGCGAAAGGATATTCCAAAGATTATCGATGCCTATGTGCGCTGGTCCCAACAGGCGGCGAAGAACAAGGCGCTGGTCATTTACGATACCATGTGGCACAGCACGGCCGCGATGGCCGAGGCGATTACAGGCGGTCTGGCAGCGGCCGGTGTCTACGCCATTCCCATGGACCTGCGGCATGTCCATCGCAGCGATATCATGACCGAAGTGCTGGACGCCCGGGCGGTGGTTGTCGGCTCGCCGACCTTGAACAACAACTTGTTCCCCACGGTCAGTGATTTCCTGACCTATATGAAAGGGCTGAAACCCCACAATAAAATCGGCGCGGCCTTTGGCTCCTACGGGTGGAGCGGCGAAGCGGTCAAGCAGATCACCGAAGAACTCAAGGGGATGAAATTCGAGATGGTCGAACCGGGAATGCGGGTTCAGTATGTGCCGGACAAGGATACCCTGCAAGCCTGCGAGGATTTCGGCCGCAAGATTGCGGAGGCCATGCAGGCCTGACGTTATCCAGCGTCTTCGGCCGCGAGCAAGGAGATCGTGATGAAAAGACCAGTGGTCGATATCAGTGATTGTACGCGCTGCGCTGGTTGCTACGACATGTACCCGGAGCTGTTCGAGCTCAACGATGTCGGGTACGTGGCAACGGTCGAGCGTGACTGTTATCCTGAAGACGAGGTGGACGATGCCATAAAGCATTGCCCCCAGGATTGCATCATCTGGGAGGACGTATAGACCTTTATCCTGAAACTCGCAGATTTTCAATTAACCATCCCCGCGCAGGCGGGGATTCAGTTATTTCAATTGGGTCGTAGACTCCCGCCTACGCGGGAGTGACGGCTTAAGAACTTTTTACGACGCCATCAAAGAAACGAAACAAAAGAAAGCGCCCGTGTTCCGCTTGGCTCTGTGCGTCGTCCTGCCGACGCTCGGCGCGGGACAAAGGGAAACAAGAAAACCAAAATCTTAAAAGCCGTTTTCAGGAATACCCGCTTTTTCTGGGATAAGCGCTCGTCACAATTACAGGGAGGACGGATGAAAAAGGTTGCCATGTTTGTGTTCAACGGGTCGCCCATGTGTTTTGTGCATGTTTTGCTGAATGCTCTGGACATGCACGCCAGGGGGGATGATGTGCACATCGTTATGGAGGGGGAGGCCACCAAACTCGTGCCGGAGCTGGCCCTTCCGGAAAATTGGTTGCATGCGCTGTGGCAAAAGGCCCGTGACAAGGGGCTGGTGGACGGCGCCTGCAAGGCCTGCTCCCAGAAGCTCGGGGTGCTGGATGCCGTTGCCGAAAGCGCCCTGCCGCTGATGGATGACATGAACGGGCATCCCGGAATGGCGCGTTTTCAGGCCGATGGTTACGAGATCATCACGTTCTAGTGGACACCCCCCCTACGACATACCGGCAATTGAAGCCGTACCTGCGCACGCGCATGCAGGCCGGAAATTTTAACGACACGCTGCTTGCGATCCTTGATCTTCCCGCCCGCAAAGTCGTCAATCCACTGATTTCTTTTTTTTGCGACAAGGACGCCATGCTGCGCTGGCGATCCGTCAGTGCGCTGGGGGCGGTGGTGGCCCGTCTGGCCGATGAAAACCGTGAATCGGCGCGGGTCGTGATGCGGCGGCTGATGTGGTCCCTGAACGACGAGTCCGGGGGGATCGGCTGGGGAGCCCCCGAAGCCATGGGGGAAATCACGGCACGCCACGCAGGCATGGCCGGCGAATACGGGCATATCCTGCTTTCCTACTTGGCGGAGGATGGCAATTATTTGGAGCATGAGGTGCTGCAGCGGGGGGCCCTGTGGGGGTGCGGGCGTCTGGCCCATGCCCGGCCGGAAAGAGTCAAACCGGCGGCCGACAGCCTGTTTCCGTTTCTGGCATCGGCGGACCCCTACCATCGCGGCTATGCGGCCTGGGCCCTGCGGCCCCTGGGCCTGGCAGAACTGCCCGCGGCATGGGCGGCTTGTCTGAAAGATCCGAGCCGGATCCCGTTTTATGTCGGGGGGATTATATATGAGTGCACGGTTGCCGAGCTGGCCGCCGGGAATTTACCGGTCGGCGACACGGCTTTCGATAGGGGATAACGCATGATGAAATGGACAGCGGAAGCCGAGAGCGCCATTAAAAAGGTTCCATTCTTTGTCCGCAAACGGGTGCGCGCCCGGGTTGAAAAAGAGGCCGCCGACCGGGGCAAGCCCATGGTTTCGCTGGCCGACGTCAAGGCCACCCAGCGGCGGTATCTGAACAACATGGAATCCGAGGTGCGCGGCTACCAGCTGGACACTTGCTTCGGCCCCAACGGCTGTCCGCGGCGGGCCGTCCAGAGCGATACCCTCCTGCCCCGCATCCAGGCGCTTCTGGAAAAAGAAGATCTCCTGGGGTTCTTGAAAAAAACCGTGCCGGGCACCCTGCGGTTTCATCATGAGTTTCGCATTTCGATCGCCGACTGCCCCAATGGCTGCTCACAGCCCCAGATCAAGGACATCGGCATCCTGGGCGCTTGTGTGCCCCGCGTGACGGAGGAAGCCTGCAGCCGCTGCGAGGCCTGCGTGGACGCCTGCCGCGAAACGGCCGTGGCGCTGGCTGAAGAAGACGACAGCGGGCCGGTCATCGATCGCGAGCGGTGCATCAACTGCGGACGCTGCATCCCGGTCTGTCCCACCGAAACACTGGCAACCGGTCAACAGGGCTACCGCATCCAGCTGGGCGGCAAACTCGGCCGCCACCCCCGCCTGGGAATGGAATTGCCGGGCATTTTCAGTGAAGACGACGTGTTGCGCGTGATCAGCGGCTGTCTTGCGTTTTACAAGCAGCGCAGCCGGCATGGGGAGCGATTTGCCGAACTCCTGTCGGCAGCGGATTTTGACGCCTACAGCGACCGCGGGCGGTTTCCCGAATCGGACGGAGCCGACCCGACATAATTTGACTTGCCTGTTTGCCGCCTTACGCTTTGACTATCGCGCACAAAAAGGGCGATGCTGCCCGGACGAAGCGTCAATAGAGTTACAGCCGTTTCGGTAACCCATCGAATGCAAGGAGAATCCTCGTTATGGAAAAACAAACCTTTCATATACCCAAAATCTCCTGCGGCCACTGTGTGATGGCCATCAAGAACGAATTGAGCGAAATGACCGGTGTCCAATCGGTGGAGGGAACCCCGGCAGATAAGACGGTCGTCGTCAGCTGGGAGGCGCCGGCCTCCGAGAAAGCCATCCGGGATACACTGCAGGAAATCAATTACCCGGCCGACTGAGTGCCGGATGGTGTGATCGTTTTGAAGGGCGAAGCCTATGGGATCTGTCAATGTTACCCTGCCCATCCAGGGCATGACTTGCGCCAATTGTGCCGCGACCATCGAGCGGAATGTGGGGCGCCTGGAGGGCGTGACGCGCGCGGCGGTGAACTTTGCGTCCGAACGGGCTGACATAGCCTATGATCCGGCCCGGATAAAACTGCCGGAGGTGGTCGCTGCCGTCCGAAAGGCCGGCTTCGATATAACGCCGGCGTCGGTCGAAATGCCGGTGACGGGGATGACGTGTGCCAACTGTGCGGCCAACATTGAACGGGCCCTGAACAAACGAACCCCCGGTGTCCTCTCGGCATCTGTTAATTTCGGTACGGAACGGGTGGCTGTCGACTATATCCCCACGGCCATCGATGTCGACGACATCGTGGCTGCGATTGTTAAGGCCGGTTACGGCGCCCTGGCGCCCGACGACACCGCCGACCCGGAAGATGCCGAAGCCTCCGCCCGCGCGGCCGAGATCCGGGAGCAGACCCGCAAATTCGGGGTGGGGGTGGCCTTTACCCTGCCGCTTTTCCTGCTCTCCATGGCCCGCGATTTCGGGCTGGCAGGCGCCTGGAGCCATGCCGCCTGGGTGAATTTTCTGTTTCTGCTGCTGGCCACACCGGTGCAGTTTTACACCGGCTGGGACTACTACGTCGGCAGTTGGAAAAGCCTGCGCAACCGCAGCGCCAACATGGATGTCCTGGTGGCATTGGGATCTTCCGTGGCCTACGTCTACTCCCTGGCGGTCTTGTTTCTCCCCCAACTGGGCGGGCATGTCTATTTCGAAACCTCGGCCGTCATCATCACCCTCATCAAACTCGGCAAGATGCTGGAAGCCCGTACCAAGGGCAAGACCGGCGGGGCCATCCGCAAACTCATCGGCCTGCGACCCAAGACCGCCACCCGTATCGTGGACGGGGTGGAGGAAGAAGTTCCGGTGGCGCGCATCGTGAAGGGGGATGTCTTGGTCGTGCGGCCGGGTGAACGCCTTCCGGTGGATGGGGTCGTGACCGACGGCCAGACTTCCGTGGACGAATCCATGCTCTCGGGGGAGCCGATCCCGGTGGACAAGCAACCCGGCGACAAGGTGGCGGCCGGCACCATCAACGGCCAGGGACTGATCCGGTTCGAAGCCACCCGCGTGGGCCGGGAAACCGCCCTGGCCCAGATCATCCGGCTGGTCCAGGAGGCCCAGGGCAGCAAAGCCCCGATCCAGGCCGTGGCCGATCGGGTGGCTGCGGTGTTCGTTCCGGCTATTATTGTGGTTGCTTTGATCACCTTTGGTATCTGGTGGGCGGTCGGCGGCGAATTCGTGCCCGCCATGATCCGCCTGGTGGCCGTGCTGGTCATTGCCTGCCCCTGCGCCCTGGGACTGGCCACGCCGACGGCCATCATGGCCGGCACCGGCAAGGCCGCCGAGCGGGGCATCCTTTTTAAAAACAGCACCGCCCTGGAACAGGCCACCAACTTGGATACGGTGGTGCTGGACAAGACCGGCACGATTACCGAAGGCAAGCCCCGGGTTTCCGATGTCGTGCCGCTGGCAGGATTTAGCGGCGATGACCGGGAACTGCTGAGGGTCGGCGCCTCGGTGGAGAAGGGCTCCGAGCACCCCCTGGGGCGGGCCATCGTGGCTCATGCCGAGAGTGAGGGCCTGACCCTGCAGCCCCTGACCGAATTTCAGGCCACCGGCGGGGCCGGGGTCCAGGCGCGGATCGACGACGCTTTCGTGATGGTGGGCAAGCCGGGCTGGTTTGAAGAGCAGAACATGGATCTTGGGCCCGCCAAAGACAACATCGAGCGCCTGCAGGCCGAAGGCAAAACCGTGATGGTAGTGGCCCGGGACGGCGCCATCTGCGGCCTGGTGGCGGTCTCCGACACGATCAAACCGGACTCGGCCGAGGCCATCCGCGACCTGCACCAGATGAACCTCAAGGTGGTCATGCTCACCGGCGACAACCGGCAGGCCGCCCGCAAGATCGCCGCCGATCTGGGCATCGATGCCATTGAAGCCGAGGTGCGCCCGGAGGAGAAATCCCAGCGCATTAAAAACCTGCAGGAGAAGGGTGGGACGATCGGCATGGTGGGGGACGGGATCAATGACGCCCCGGCCCTGGCCCAGGCCGATGTAGGACTGGCGATCGGCACGGGCACGGACGTGGCCATCGAGACCGCCGACGTGATCCTGGCCAGCGGCAGCCTGCACGGCATCGTACGGGCCATCGGTCTCAGCCGGGCCACCATGCGCACCATCCGGCAGAACCTGTTCTGGGCCTTCGGCTACAATGTTCTGCTGATCCCTGTGGCCGCCGGTACTCTCTACCCTTTCGAGAGCCTGCCCATGATGCTGCGCCAGCTCCATCCCATCCTGGCTGCCCTGGCCATGGCCTTCAGCAGCATATCCGTTGTTTCGAACAGTCTTCGCCTCTATCGATCGAACTATAGTTTTGGCGCCGGCTCCGCGTCGCAAAAACGATAGTTCGTTGGGCCTCAATATATTCACCAAACCTTGAAATAGCATGATATCCGTGCTATTGTGATACCATGATACAGTCATTCAAGAATCAGGCAACTGAGGATTTGTTTAACGGAGCAGCCACAAAGGCTGCCCTAAAGCTAATTCCCAGAAATTTATGGAATATTGTGTCTCGAAAACTTGATCAACTCGATTCTGTTGCCTCTCTGAACGAACTTCGTGTACCACCTGGCAATCATTTGGAGGCATTAAAGGGAAATCGAAAAGGTCAACACAGTATCCGAATTAACGACCAATACAGGATTTGTTTCAAATGGATCGAATCGGGACCAAGTGAGATTGAAGTTACAGATTATCATTAAAGACAAACAATTAGGAGATCATTATGATTAGAATACCAACGCATAGAGCGCCAACCCATCCCGGCGAGATGCTTTCTGAAGAATTTTTAAAGCCAATGGGCCTCACACAGCGCCAACTAGCTGACGCCATACATGTTCCGTATCAGAGAGTTAATGAAATCGTTAACGGGCGTCGTGGGGTTACCCCAAGCACTGCATTAAGGTTATCTAAGTATTTTGGAGTTTCTCCTGACTTTTGGCTAAATCTTCAACTAAGGTGGGATCTTTATTTTGCGCAACAAGCCGAATCCGATCAACTGAGTTTAATCAATCCTGTTACGCCTAAGAGAGCAGCAGTTCATTAGATAAGGCGAGAAGGCGAGCCCAACAAACGGCTGTTGGCGGACTCGCTTCACTCGTCGCAAAGCCGCAGCGTTATCAAAAATGATTGTCTACGAACTTGATCTGACGTCGCAACTTTCCACGATATTTTTGTGGGGCTTATACATTTCAGTCTTTATTCTGCTGTAGAACTCTTTTCTAAATCCCGGGATTTTGGTCAGAAGCATCACGACGGAATTGGTCAATCTGGATTTGTAGCGCTTGTGGGGGAAATTGAACGCCCCGGTTTTTTTGTAGTTTCTGTAGTCCGCCTGGAAGACATGGCGAAGCTTGCCCCAGATATCATCCCGGAAGATTTTAGCGCCACCGACGCCCAAAAAGGTTTGCGGCTGGCAGTAGGCGTTTTCTGAAAAAGTGATCACCTGCTCGGCCAGTTTTTGGATACTGGCGTCAATTTCTTTGGAATCGCCGGCTTCATCACAAACGATACCGGCGAAATTAGCTTGCTGCCATTCAACCGAACCCTGGCAGAAATCGTACAAGTATGGCATCTGGCTCATCTGGCCGGAAATAAGATAGCCGACCTGTTTATCTTTTAACTCCGGGACATGGTTCATGAAAAAACGCCGGTCGAAATATTCCTTGAATTTTGAAGAGATGTTCCGGCCCGTCAGCGCCATCGCATAGATAATAATATCGGCCGGCAGAATGCTGGAACGATAAAAAGCGGAAAAGTCATCTTTATACATGCAGCTGTTGTCATAGCCGCACTTGATGCATCCGGTACACCCGCCCTGGATATTGAGATCCCACAGGTTGATGATGTCGATGGTTTCGGTATAAGCATCCGAGAATCGCTTGATCATGGCCTGAATGCCCGTATCATGCG
Source organism: Desulfobacteraceae bacterium (assembly GCA_014237395.1). Taxonomy (GTDB): domain Bacteria; phylum Desulfobacterota; class Desulfobacteria; order Desulfobacterales; family UBA5852; genus JABZFP01. Next base: position 20,613 of record JABZFP010000031.1, read on the forward strand.
GTTTGTGGTCTGTCACCAGAACGATTTTCTTTTTATGGGCATTCATTTTTTTGGCGACGATGGCCGGATCGAAGGCGCCGTTGCCTGGTGTGATGGGTTGATATCGTTTCTGATGATGGATTTTTTTCTCGGATGATTCAAAATAATTTTTGGCAAACTTTAGCAGTGTTTCCCTGCCTCGGCTTTTTCTGAGGTCATCCATTTCGGCCGAAAAATAACCGATATAGTTCATTTCAAGATCATCACAGACGGCATGCATATAGCGGTGCGCGGTGTGGTCGTAAAAATGGATGGACGTTGTCATGACAATGGCGGCCTTGTCTTTAAACGACGGCGCGACGTTGCGTTCATGGATCAGCTCGATGAATCGCATATATTGGGCCGGCACAAATAAGGTGTATACGGGTGTGGACCATATGATGCTGTCACAAGATTCAATATCAGCCATTATCTCATTGAAGAGATCATCATTCTTTTCAATTCTATTGATCCGACTTGAAATGTTGTGAAACAGGTATTCATGGTCGGGATAATGTTTTTGAATAAATTTTACATACTGCATGGTAACGCTTGGTTCACCTTTGGGGCTTCCATTTAATACGACGATCTTCATAGCGGCCTCCTGTGATGGGAATTGCGAAAGTTGACTGCGTCAACATGGGGTATAAGAGATAAAATTGACAGTGTCAACATTAAATGTTAGTCAATGATGAAAATTGAAAATGATGACTTCTGATTGACCGGGGGCAACATTGGCAGTCAAGAAAACCTACCACCATGGTGATTTGCGCAACAAACTGCTGGAAACGGCACTTGAAATCATATCCGACCATGGACTTGAAAAAGTGTCGATGCGGGGGCTTGGGCAGCGCATAGGGGTGTCCCGGACCGCACCCTACAGGCACTTTGCCGATAAAAGTGCGCTTTTATGTGCCATCGCGGAACAAGGGCATCAAAAATTGACAAGCGTGCTGAATGACGCCAATCAACAGCTTTCAGATGATCCGTTGACACGACTTACGAATACCGGCATTGGCTATGTCGAATTCGCTGTTGCCAACCCGGTTCATTACAGGATCATGTTCGGCAATGAGATCCTGGAAAATAAACGAACCCCCGAACTTGTCAAAGCGGCCGAAAATTCATTCAATGAATTGTTGTATGCGGTAAAGGCGTGTCAGGAAGAAAAGCTCATTAAACCCATTAACCCCTACATTATTGCCAACACATTGTGGTCATTGGTGCATGGCATCGCCATGCTTTTGATCGATGGACAGATCCAGGCGGCAAATGCGTTCAAAGGAATGCCGGCAATGCTCCAAAACGGTATTGAAGCCGGCAAGGTTGATGTGCGCAAGATCTTTGAATATATGAGTGATATTTTACTTACCGGCCTTATGGCAGATTCCTGATTGGGCCATAGTCCCACAAGCGTTGTATTCACCCGCCGCCATCGGATAGCCCCGAAACCACACCGAATGTCCGCTTTATCATTCTAAAGTGGCATGCGCCTTCTTAAAAAAACATCCTATCAGCCTGTAACCGAACGGTATCGGGTGGTTCTACAGGACTGTTTCCCTTTAAGGTTCAGACCCATTCCACCATGGAGGTATGCCGACAATGTCGAAGTCCATTTCACGCCGGACATTTCTGAAATCCGGCCTTCTGGCGGCCGGCACGGTCGCCGCCGGCGATGCCGTCGCCGAGGCGGCCGCGTCTCCTGCACGTGATCAGCACCTGGCAACCCTGATCGACATCACCCGCTGTATCGGCTGCGGGGCCTGTGTCGAGGCCTGCCGCGAAACCAACGCGCCCAAGTTTCCCAATCCCCAGAAACCGTTTCCCAAAATGATTCCCGAGCGGGTCAAGGTGTCCGACTGGTCTGACAAGCAGGACGTGGATGACCGCCTGACGCCCTACAACTGGCTGTTCATCCAGACCGCCACCGTGATGGTGGACGGCGAAGAGACCGAGCTGACCATTCCCCGGCGCTGCATGCACTGCACCAATCCGCCCTGCGTGAAGCTCTGCCCCTGGGGCGCGTCGCGCCAGTACCAGAACGGCATATCGCGGATCGACACGGATATGTGCCTCGGCGGCAGCAAATGCAAGGCGGTCTGCCCGTGGGACATCCCCCAGCGACAAACGGGCGACGGGCTTTATCTCAAGCTGCTGCCCTCCCTGGCGGGCAACGGGATCATGAACAAATGCGACCGCTGTTACGACCGGGTGGCCCGCGATGAACTGCCGGCGTGTATCGAGGCCTGCCCGGAAGACGTGCAGACCATCGGCCCCCGGGCCGAGATCGTGGCCCTGGCCCATGAGCGCGCCAAGGAAATCAACGGCTATGTTTACGGTGAACATGAAAATGGCGGAACGAACACCCTCTATGTGTCGCCGGTGCCGTTCGAAACGCTCAACGCGGCCATTGAAAAGGGACCCGGCAAGCCCCATCTGGGACCCGCCGAGGATCGCATGGCGGATGCCAACCACCTGGGGGCGGCGCTGCTCATCGCCCCCCTGGCCGGTGCGGCCACCGCCCTGGGCCGCTACCTGAAGGCCGCCCGGCGCGCCGGGCAATCCCCAACGAGCTATGCCGCTTCGAATCAGCGGTCATCCAAAACCAGCGATCGATAAAGGAGTTTACCATGCCTGACAAAACGGCGGTGCGGGTGGTCGACGGGATGATGTCCGCTCAGATGCGGGCCGGCTATATGATCCTGCTGCTCTTCATGGCGCTGAGCGGCTTTGGCCAGATGCCCATCTTCAAGCGCTACTATATCGCGGATGTCCCCGGCCTGGGATGGCTGGCCCAGTTTTATGTGACCCACTATATCCACTATCTGGGGGCGGCCGTCCTCCTGGCGGTGGGGGCCTATTATCTTACCCGGTATGTTGTTGCCGAGCGCCCCCGACGGCGTATCAGCTGCTATGGCGCGATCCAGGGCGTCATCATGCTCATCATCGTCATGACGGGCGTCCTGCGGGTGGTGAAAAACTACGAAGGATACTACCTGTCATCCGGTCTGATTATTTTTCTGGATATTCTGCACCTGGCGGCCGTCATGGCGTTTCTGCTGGCGGGGGTCTGGGGGCTGATGGCCAGAAAACGGTGGACAACGATTCGTTAAATCACTATGGATAGGGAGTGCACGACATGAAAGAACTGTTATTGCCGCTGATTATTTTGGGTGTCTGGCTGCTGCTGCAACTGTATATCCTGCCCAAATTCGGTGTATCGACCTGAATGCGAAATGCTTGTCAGGTGACAAGCAAGGATGACCCGACGGGAGATCATGAACGGAAAGAAAACAGTCCGTGATGAGGATTTCGAACTGGTCCAGGCCATCAACAACGGCCGGACCGACCTGTTTCAGCAGCTGGTGGAAAAATACCAGCAGAAGATTTACAATTTCGGCATGCGCATGTGCGGCGAATCCCGGGACGCCGAAGATCTTGTTCAGGAGACCTTTCTCACCATTTTCCGCTATTTGAAGGGATTCCGCTATGAGACCCGCTTTAAAAACTGGATGTACCGGGTGGCCACGACGACCTGCCTCAAGGCCAAGCGCAAGCCCAAGCATGCCCCCGAACGGGAACTCTCGTTAGAAGAATTCATGCCCGGTGAGGGTGAAGACCTCCCCGACCAGGCGCCGGATTGGGCCCAACGTCCGCTGGATCAGTTGTTGAACGAGGAACTGGCCGCGCACATCAAGAACGCCATCATCGACCTGCCCAAAAAATATCGCATGGTGATGGTTCTGAGAGACCAGGAAGGGTTTTCAACGGAAGAAACCGCACAAATGCTCGATATCTCCGTTTCCAATGCGAAAGTCCGCCTGCACCGGGCCCGCCTTTTTGTGCGGGAAAAATTAAAAGGATATTTTGATCATGACGCATAAAGGCCACGACCATCGCAAGTGCATGGCGCTCTTCGAGAAAATGTCGGAGTATATCGACCGCGAACTGGATGAGGAAGCGCGGGCCCTCGTGGACGCGCATATCCGGGCCTGCTGCCATTGCCAGGCCTGTTACGAAACCCTGCAGCGAACCGTCGACCTGTGCCGATCGTCGGCGGCGGACTACCCGTTGCCGGATTCGCTGAGCGAGAAGCTGCGCGCCATGATCGAAGCGGCCGGCCGCTGACCCTTCCTTCCAACCGATTGACTTGCCCGGGTTCCCGCACCTTTCAGGCCGAACAAGCAACCCTATTCTTCTGTATCCATTCCCTTTTTGATATCGGTCGTTTCCGCATGATTTTCTGCGCAGCAGGTCGGGCAGGCCGCCCCGCAGGTGCCGCACCCTGTGTCATCCGCTTTCAAGGTGCGGTAGACATACCGTCCGGTCGCAGCCAGGGCGCCGGCAATGATCAAGGAAACGACGATGGTATCCCACATGGTTCATCGCTTTCTGGTTGATTGCGTTACAGAAACAGCCGGCATTGTTATGAGGCATCCTTTTTGGTGCAAGGGCTTTTACCGGGCCGGCCGCTCAATTTGGATTACCACAAGACACCGATAGAATGTGACCGATTGGGCCAAGATGCAAGAGGGGCGGGGGCGCTTTGCGGCATTTGTTGGTTCGGTGAAAGAAAAGGGGTGGGCCGCGTCTTCGATGGCGGCCGGATCAGTTGCCGGAGCGCTCCACCAAAATTTTGGCGGCTTCTTCCGTGCTCAATGACAGGCGATAACCGCGTACCTTGATGTCCAGGGCGCCGGTTTCCGTGTCGGTCTGGATGACTTCCACGATGCTGCCGGGCGTGACTTCCAGCTCGGCCAGTTTTTTGCTGATGCCGCCCTTTCCCTTTATCTTTAAAATTTTACCCCGTTGGTCCTGGCGCAGGTCATTCAGGGGGGCGGTTTCCAGCAGGTCGCCTTCGATATCTTTCTGGCGTTGTTTCAGATCTTCCAGGCAGCGGGCCAGGGAGTCCTGGCAGGTGATGAAATTGCCTTCCTGCCGGCAGTGGTTGTTGAACCCCTGAATCAAGGTTTCGCCACCCCGGGGGCAAATTTCGATAAACTCCACAAAGCGGATGAGTCGATCCAGGATGTTGCGGGATACCGCATGCTCCATTTTGCAGGCGGCTTCCGATGCCTCCGTTCGGTCCACACAAAGGACTTTGGTGAAAAAGTCCATCAGCGCTTCATGCCGCCGGACCACATCCTCGGCATGTTTATGGCCCTTGGGGGTCAGGGTGATGACGTCATAAGGGGCATAATTGATGAAGCCTTTTTCGGAAAGGGTGCGCAAGGCCCCGGTGACCGAGGAGTTATTGACATCCAGCCGTTTGGCGATGTCCTTGGCCCGGGCGGCCTGTTTGGCGGTGACGATGTGGTAAATCGCCTCCAGATAATCTTCCATGCTGGCGCTGAGTTCATCCACGGGGGTCATCGGCTCACCTCTGTGAGGTTAAAAAATTTAGGCGACCCAAAGTTTACCGGATCGGGTGTCATTGTGTCAATTCCTTTATGGCATGACGCGGCCGATAGGCGGAAGCCTATCCAGTCGGCGCGGTTTAAAAATGGCCCGGCGGCGCTTCCCGGCAGCGCCATGCCGCGGCCGGAGCGACTTGGCAGTTGACCCGCCGGACGCCTGAACCCCATATTGGCGCATGGCTTTCGGCACATATCCCGAGGGCCCTTGGCAGCGGTGCGGTTTAGTGGTAATTTTAGGCCGTTGCGGTTGCCGCAGGGGTTAGGCGGTATGCCACCTTGCCCGCCATCCTTGCCGGTGGCGGGTCGGCCAGGCCGATGCAGCGGCAACCGGCCATTCACAACCGATTGAAGGAGGGTATCTTGCGCAAGATTCTGGTTATCATGGCGGTTATCATTCTGTTGGCAGGAGCGGGCGATGTCTGGGCGGTGAGCCCCCGCGTGCAGCTGGACACCAGCATGGGGGTCATTGTCCTGGAACTGTCTCCCCATCGGGCCCCCAAGACGGTGGAAAACTTCCTGCAATACGTCAATGACGGGTTTTACGACGACACCATTTTCCACCGCGTGATCAAGAATTTCATGATCCAGGGGGGTGGTTTGACGGCCGACATGCAACGCAAAATCGCGCGGCCACCGATCGATAATGAGGCCGATAACGGCCTCAAGAACCGGGTGGGAAGCATTGCCATGGCGCGCACCGGTGATCCGCATTCGGCCACGGCCCAGTTTTTTATCAATACCAAAGACAATTCCAATCTGGACCACCAGCAGAAGTCGGCCCAGGGCTGGGGCTATTGCGTCTTCGGCCGGGTGGTCAAAGGGATGGAGGTGGTGTCGGCCATCGAAGCGGCAAAAACCGGGAGCAAAGGCGGTTATCGTGACGTGCCGGTGAAACCGGTGCTGATTCGCAAGGCGACCGTCATCATGCCCTGATCAGGACCGTTGGCTTGCCGGCGCCGGCGTCAATCATTGCTGGACTTATGATGGCCCGACTTGTAGGGTTGGCCAACCGGCGCCGCCCCGACGCCGCCCATTCGACCGGCACGCGGCATGGTCCCCGGATCACCGCAGCGCCGGATGACCGGACCCATACACGGCAGAATTTAGACCCGGGTAGCGCCGTTCCCTGGTGTGAAACTGTCACAACAGGATGTTCTGGAAACCTTGCATGATGATGAAGCAGAAAAAATCGGTAAAAGTAGGCCGCAATGATGCCTGCCCCTGCGGCAGCGGCAAAAAATACAAGAACTGCTGTATGGGGCGCTCCGCACCACCGCCCGAATCTCTCAAGAAAATCTACCAAAAGCGCTACAATATCCGTTTGAAGTCCGCGGCCGATGTCGAAAAAATCCGCCGGGCCGGTGAGCTGGTGATGGCGACGTTCAAGGAAGTCGAAGCGGCACTTGCGCCCGGCCTCGTTACCGATGACATCAACCGCATCGTCCACGATTTCACCCTTGACCACGGTGCCACCCCCGCCCCGCTCAATTATCGCGGCTTTCCCAAAAGTGTTTGTGTCTCCATCAACGAGGTGATTTGCCACGGTATCCCGGGACCCCGTGCGCTCGCAGATGGTGATATCGTCAATATCGATATCACCTCCATTCTGGATGGCTATTATGCGGATGCCAACCAGACTTATTTTATCGGCACGCCCAGTGACGATGCCCGAAAAATCGTGCGGGTGGCGCGAATTTGCCTGAAAGAGGGGCTGGCTATGATCCGTCCCGGTAACTGCATCGGGGATATCGGCTGGGCCATTCAGCAGTTTGCCGAAAGCCAGGGCTGTTCCGTCGTCCGCGAATTCGTCGGGCACGGTGTGGGCTTCGATTTCCACGAGGCGCCCCAGGTGCCCCATTTCGGGCGCAAAAATACCGGCGTCCCCCTGGCGCCGGGGATGGTGTTTACGGTGGAGCCCATGATCAATCTGGGGCAGCATCGGCTGCGTATTCTGGACGACAAATGGACGGCGGTCACCGCCGACGGGTCGCTTTCGGCCCAGTTCGAGCAGACCGTTCTCGTGACCGAAGACGGATACGATAGCTTGACGCCGTTTGATTTGTAGGGCTGTATCGGGTTTGGCGATGTCGTTTTTCGGAGAATCGCATGTTATGGTCGACAACCCAAGCTTATATCGCGATGTGCTGGACACGATTTACGACGGGGTTTATTTCCTGGACCGACAGCGCAAGATTTTTTTCTGGAACAAGGGCGCGGAGCGCATAACGGGCTATCGGGCTGCCGATGTGATGGGGCGTTCCTGCGCGGACGACATCCTCTGCCATGTAGACAAACAGGGGCGTCATTTGTGCCGGGAGGGCTGCCCGGCGGCGGACGTGCTGAATGACGGTCAGCGCAGGGAAGCCGAAGTTTATTTACTGCACAAAAACGGCTACCGCAAACCGGTGCGGATTCGTGTGGCGCCTATCGAAGACGCGTCCGGCCGCCTTGTGGGGGTCATGGAGATTTTTTCGGATGACACCTCGCCGGAAAGCCTGCGCCGTCGGGTGGCCCTTCTGGAGAAGCTCTCTGCTCTCGATCCTTTGACACAACTTCCCAACCGCCGCAGCATGGAGGCGACGATTGCATCCCGCCTGGCAGAGACCCAACGCTACGAGGTGACCTTTGGCGTATTGTTTATCGATATCGATCACTTCAAATCGGTTAACGACACGCATGGCCATGAGACCGGCGATCACGTCCTGCGAATCGTGGCGAAGACGCTGGCGCGCAGCCTGCGGCCGTTCGACCTGTCCGGCCGCTGGGGAGGCGAGGAATTTCTGGCGGTGATCCTCAATGTGGACGCCGCGCACCTTGGCGTCGTGGCGGAGAGGGTGCGGGCACTGATCGCCGAGACGCGCATCCCGCTCGACGAGGATTATCTGCGTGTGTCCGTATCGATTGGCGCCACCCTGGCCCGTCCTGACGATTCACCGGAAGCGCTGCTCAATCGGGCGGACCGGTTAATGTACCAGTGTAAAATGGAAGGGCGCAATCGGGTCTGTCTGGATAACGCATGAAACGCGTTTCCGTTGACGGCTGTCCGGCCGAAAAGATAGCGCGCCTGACCGCTTTCCACTGAAAGGAGGCCTATGATTCAGGTGGATATCCCGGGATACCGGGTATTGCAGCTGACGCATCTCGTGATGGATTACAACGGCACCCTGGCGGTGGACGGTGAGCTGGAGGCCGGTGTGCGCGAGGCATTATCGGCATTGTCCGCCCACCTCACGATCCATGTCGTCACGGCGGACACGTTTGGCCTGGCGGCCGAGCAGCTGAAGGGTGTGCCGTTAAAACTGTCCATTCTGCCGCCGGGCCACCAGGATGTCGCCAAGCGGGATTATGTGAACCGTCTCGGTTGTGCCCAAACCGTTGCGGTGGGCAACGGTCGAAACGATCGGCTGATGCTCCAGGCAGCCGAGCTGGGGATTGCCGTCGTTCTGCGGGAAGGGGCGGCCGCCGTGACGCTGGCCGCCGCCGATATCGTCTGTATGGGTATCGTGCCGGCACTGGAACTCCTGTCGCATCCCTTGCGGCTTACCGCCACGCTGCGATCGTGAACGGGATGGTGATGCCGCTATGATGGGAACGGTTCTGGTTATCGCGGTGGTCCTGGCGGGTGGCGGCATCGGTCTCTACCGCTGGCTTCAGTTCCAGAGCGACCGCCTGCCGGCCAATGCCCCCGCCCGCATGGTTCGCGCCAATGACGTAGACCACCCTACCGTGGTCTGTATCGGCGACAGCATCACCCATGGGCGCACCAGCAGTGACTATGTGGCCCTGCTCCAGGAACGTTTTCAGCCGAAAGGCTATCGATTCGTCAATGCGGGGCTCAACGGCGATCTGGCTTACAATGTCCTGCAGCGCCTGGAGGCCGTGATTGCCTGCCGGCCGTCCTGGATAACGCTTATGGTGGGAACCAATGACGTCTATGCCGCCCTGAGCACCGCCAACGCGCATGAAACCATGGAACAGATGAACCTGCCGGAGCGGCCGACCCGGGAAGCGTTCCGCCGTTATCTGACCGAGATCTGCCTGCAGCTCCGCAATGCGACAGCGGCCCCCCTGGCGCTTTTGTCGCTGCCCCCTCTCGGAGAAGACCCGGCGCACCGTGCGTTTCAAATGACGACCGATTACAGCCGGATCATCGAGTCCGTGGCACACGAAACCGGCAACACCTATCTGCCGCTGCATGAGCGCCTGCAGGCCTATCTTGTAAATCAGCCCGGCCGGCCGGGCCCTTCGTTTGACGACTACCGCGACGGCCTGGGGTTATCCGTCAAGTTGCGCCGGTTTCTCCTGAAGCAATCGTTCGACACCATCGCCCGACGAAACGGCTTTCACCTGTTGACGGATTTTTTTCACCTGAACGAGACCGGGGCCGCGATGGTGGCCGATATGGTGGAGGCGTTCATTCTGGCCGGGGCGGCCCATGATTCGATCTGCACGCCGAAACGGCGCTGTTTCTGATACCTGCAGCATGGCGTTGATTCGTGGGCGGCGCCCCTGATACTGTCCAATGCACATCTCGAACGCGTGAAATATTCGAGTTAACGCGACCGAATGACCGGCCGTGCCGAAAGGACTCCCAATGGACGAGCGTTCCGCTGTCACCCGCGGCCGTACGCTGGATCACGCGGCCAAAGTCTATGATTTTTGCGAACCCATCCTGCTGCTGGGCAAACAGGGGGCTTACAATCGCGAGATTGTCGCCCTGCTGGAGCTGGAACCCAGTCAGCGGGTCCTGGACCTGGGATGCGGCACCGGTGAGCTGACCCGGATGATAGCCGACAACCTGGATGCGGCAAGGGGCGGGCAGGCGGTGGGGGTCGACGCCGCCGCCAAAATGATTCAGGTGGCGCGCAAGAAGCGCGGCAATGACGCCTGCCGCTTCGACGTGGTGGCGGCGGAAAGCCTGCCTTACGAAGATGGCGCTTTCGATGCCGTCGTTTCCAGCCTGTTTTTCCACCATGTGGACCTGGAACTGAAGCAGCGCACCCTGACTGAGTCTTTCCGCGTCCTGCCGCCCGGCGGCAAGCTGGTCATTGCGGATATGCATCTTCCCACCACGTGGATGGGCTGGCTCGTTTCCTGGACCTCGCGCTGGTTCTTCATGCAGCCTCAGATCGCCGAAAACATCCGCGGGATGCTGCCCGGCCTAATGACCGAAGCCGGGTTCAGCCCGCCGTTGATCCGGGCCTATTATTTCGGTTATATTGCCATCTTCACCTGCCAGAAGCCGGGAGGCGGCCATGGGACTGCTTGAGGCCATCGGTCAGTCCACCGACGATCCCGCCCGGGAGACGTTTCGGACCCTGGCGGCTGAACTCGAATCCGGCTTGACGCTCTATTGGAAGACGGCCGGGAAGATCCTCGATAATAGCGGCATTGTCCTGCATCCGCCGCCGCCGGACTATTTATCCATGGAGAAGAATATCTTTTCCACCCTGTTTTTGTACGCCTACTATGCCGCCGGCATCGACCCGGACCGGCGGGTGGTCTACGTGGCCGTCAACCAGTGCCTGCGGGGCATGGTCACCGGTTGTGACAACATCCTGGACGATGAATACAAGCAGACCCTGGCGACCGATCTCCCCTCCCGGGCCGTGCGCTTCCGGTCCGTCGTGGATATCATGGTGTCGGACCGGGTGCTGTTCGCCCTCTTGTTGGAGATGGCCACCACCGCCTCGCTGACCGACAGCCTGATCCGGGAGGCCTCGGCGGCATCGCTGCGCGCGCTGACGCGCAGTGGCGCCCAGGAAGCGTCCGAAGAGGGCGGCGTGGGGGACATTCCCACGCCGGAGCGCGTCCTGCGCGACATCCATCATTACAAGACCGGTCTTCTTTTCCAGTGCCCCTGGGCGGTTCCCGGTGTCATCGAGACCGGCCTGGGACAACCTGCGAATAAATTCCAGGACCATCTTTACCGGATCGGCATGGGATGTCAGTTGCTGGATGACATTGTCGATCTGGAAGCGGACGTCCGGGAGCGGCGCTACAATTATGCCTGGTCGAAAATTTTCCACAGCGCGGAGGGGCATCTTCGCAGTGAAATGCAGGCCGCCTATCACCAACCGGCTACCGGGCAGCGGTTGTCCAATCTGCACGAGACCTTTCCCCGGATCATTGCCGCGGTGGCGGCGGAGGGGCAACACCAACTGGAAGAAGGGCTGCAAGGCCTGTTGCGGGAAGGCCACCGGCACCTGGCCGCCCCGCTGACGTCTTTCCTGATCCGACGTATCGGTGCGGATCATTTCCTGCAAAGGGCAACGACGGCATGAAACGAATGGCCTTCTGGCTTCGGGTGGCCGTGCTGTTTCTGGTACGATCCGGCCGGGTGACGCTGGTCCTGGCCCTGATGATTTTTACGGCCGTGACCGCCCTGGTGTTTCTGTCTTCCCTGGCCACCGGCGTAAACGATGCCATGATTCGCAATACGGTGGGGCTTTACACAGGGCATATCAGCGGCGCAAACCTGCCGGCGGCGCTGACGCCGGAAACCTTGCAGGTGGACGGGGTGCGGCGGGTGCTGCGGCGATACCCGATACCGGGGATGCTGCGGGCCGGATCGCACCTTGTGCCGGTGACGCTGGTGGCGGTTGCGCCGGCGGCGGAAGCGGCCATGACCGGTCTCCCCCGCAAAGTCATCGACGGTCGTTATCTGGCGCCGGCTTCGGATCAGATCCTGTTAAGCGCCTATTTAGCCGAACAATTGGGGGTTACGACGGGGTCGTCCCTTTTCTTCGTGGACGGCCGCACCCAGAGCGAAGACGGCTTCACCGTGAGCGGCATCTACCGGACGGAGGTGGATCGCCTGGATTATGGTGTGGCGTTTGTGGCCGAAAGGGAGCGCGATGCGGATCGGGAGCCCTGGCAGGCGGCGATTTTTCTGGACGCGGGTGCATCTCCCGAGCGCGTCACGGCCCGACTTGAAAAGCGGGTGCCGGGTGATGCGGTTTTTCAATCGTGGCTCGACCGCATGCCGGATTTGCGGCAGTTGATCGACCTGAACCGTGTCTCCATGAACCTGGTCACCCTTCTGGTGTTCAGCGTGGTGGCGATCGGGGTGGCCTGCGCGTTTGTCGTGGTCGTGCTCAAGAATCTCCGCGAGTACGGCATCATGCGGTCCATGGGGGTGACGGTGGGGGATGTGGCCTGCCTGATCGGGGCTGAAATCCTGTTTTTAAGCATTCTGGCGGCCCTTGGCGGGGTTCTGGCGGGAGGGCTGATCGTTGGGCTGGTGGCGCACACCGGTATCGATTTAACCGTGTTTACGTCGCACAACCGCTATTTTACCCTATCCGGCATCATTTACCCCCGGGCCACCGTTTATGCCCTGGCGATTCCCCCCCTGATGGCCGTGGGCTTCAGCCTGCTGGCGGCCATCTGGCCCATTGCCCTGATCGCTCACAAAAAAGTGGCCGATATCCTGAGGATGGTCTGACGCTGATGCTGGACGTCATTCATATTACCAAATCCTACCGTTCGGGACGCGGGCACCTGAAAGCCCTGGATCAGGTCAGTTTTACGGCGGCCCCGGGGCAGGCGGTGGCCGTGGCCGGCCGTTCCGGATCCGGCAAGACCACCTTGCTGCATTGCATTGCCGGCCTGGAGGTTCCGGATGAAGGGCGGATCGTATGCCACGGTAAGGATATCTTCCAGTTGCCCGAAAAAGAACGCCAGCAATGGCTCCGGACCGGCGTCGGGATCGTGTTCCAGTCCGGCAATCTGCTCTCCTACCTGACGGTGAGCGACAACATCGCTTTCCCGCTGCAACTAGGGGGGTGGCCTCGTGGTGATATCGTCCGGCGGGTGGACGAACTGCTCCAGCGCATCGCGCTCCCGCATGCCGGTGGGGCGCTGCCGCACGAGCTTTCCGGAGGGGAACTCCAGCGCGTCGCCGTGGCCCGTGCCATGGCCCACCGTCCACGGATGGTGCTGGCGGACGAACCCACGGCCAGTCTGGACACGGCAACCGCCGCGGAGGTGGTCAAATTGCTCATGGGAGTCTGCCGCCAGGAAAACACGATCCTGCTGATGTCGACCCACGACCAAGCCGTCATGGCGGCCGCCGACCGAACCGTGTCCCTGATGGATGGACGCATTGATAACACGCCCCCAGGAAACCGATGATGAAAAAGTATCGTTTCAACATCCTGCTGATGACGCTTCTGCTGCTGCTCTTGATTTACCCTTTTCTCGAGCATTTTCAGCTGGTAGGGCTGACGTATCTGCTGAATGTCTTTACCACCATCATTCTGATCTCCAGTGTGCATGCGGTCAGCGAGAGCCGGCGGCAACTGGTCCTTGCGTTGTCGATCATTGTGCCGGCCATTGTCCTTGGATGGGGCCGTGAGCTTTTTCAGTTTGAGATGAGCCAGGTGGGCGCCACCATTATGCAGATTATCGCCTTTGGTTTCATCGCTTATAACATCCTGGGGTATGCCCTGCGGGGGGGGCGGGTCGACGCCGAGAAAGTGGCTGCTGCGGTGTGCGTCTACCTGCTGCTCGGCGTGGTGTGGCAGGAGTTGTATGTCCTCGTTGATATCCTTATCCCGGGGTCGTTTAACGCGGAAGCGCTGTCCGGAAGGGACTTTCTCTATTACAGTTTTATTACCCTCAGCACCCTGGGTTACGGCGACATCACCCCGGCCAACGGGCCGGCTCAGGCCCTGGCCTACACGGAGGCCCTCGTCGGTCAGCTCTACCTCACGATTCTTGTCGCGCGATTGGTGGGGCTTTACATCGCCAATGCCGGGTCCGATGGCGCCGGTGATACCTGACATCTGGTTTCCCCATCCGGGAGCAACCGCCGATCCATCGAAATCACCGGCACGGTTTGAAAAAGCCTTTGAAAAAAGGTAATGCATACGGCTGACAATGGAACGATGCCGACGGTGAATATGATAAAATTTGGTTATTAAAAACTGCCGATGCTTGAAAGGAAAACGAAAGATGCTCAAATTGGGAGAAAAAGGTACGATTCTGCAGCGCGACAAGGAAACCTATGCGATCGCCCCGCATATCCCCTGCGGCGTGACGACACCGGAGCAGTTGCGAACCATTGCCGACGTGGCTGAAAAATATCAGTGCCAGGCCCTGAAACTGACCAGCGCCGCGCGGATTGCCATCGTGGGGATCCGCGAGGAGGACGTGGACGCGGTCTGGGCCGATTTGAACATGTCGCCCGGCCACGCGGTGGGGTTGTGTGTCCGCAGCATCAAGGCCTGTCCTGGAACGCAATATTGTCGACTGGGGCTGCAGGACAGCCTCGCCATGGGAATCAAACTGGACGAAAAATTCCACGGCTATGAACTCCCGGGAAAAATGAAAATGGGCGTCAGCGGCTGCACCAACATGTGTGCCGAGAACTGCATCAAAGACATCTCCCTGTTCGGCAAAAAGAAGGGCTGGACCGTCATGGCCGGCGGGATCGGCACCAGGAAAGCCCGGTTGGCCGATGTGGTTGCCGAGGATCTGGATGCGCCGGAGGCCCTGCACATGATCGAGCGCATCATCGATTTCTATGCGGAAAACGGTCAGAAAAACGAACGGGTGGGCCGCATGATCGAGCGCATCGGCCTGGAGACCCTGTGCCGTGCCGTTGTCGCGTGATGCCGTGCCGGGTCAAGGGGGCCCCCCTCCTAATCGCCTTTTCATCCGTCGCCAAGACATGATTTCGTTCGCGAGGAAGCGCCATGCGGGTTCTTCTGATCGAAGATGATTCGAAAATCGCCTCTTTCATTGTCAAAGGGCTGAAAGCGGAGGGGTTTGCCGTCGACCATGCCCCGGACGGGGAAATGGGGCTTCATCTGGCGCTGACCGAACCTTACGATTTGGCCGTGATCGACATCATGCTGCCCCAAAAGGACGGCTTCGAAGTGATTGCCGCCATACGCCGGGAGAAAATCGATCTGCCGGTGATCATTCTGAGCGCCCGGGGGGCAACGCAGGACAAGGTTAAGGGCCTGCAGCTCGGCAGTGATGACTATGTGACCAAACCCTTCGCCTTTTCCGAGCTGCTGGCCCGCATTCAGGCGCTGTTGCGGCGGAGCAGCGGGGCTTCGGAACCGACCAAGCTGGAAGTCGGTGACCTTTCCATGAATCTCATCACCCGCGAGGTGGTGCGACGGGGCCGCAAGATCGATCTCCAACCGCTGGAGTTTTCCCTGCTGGAGTATTTGGTGCGCAATGGCGGCAGGGTCGTTTCCAAAACCATGATCATGGAGCATGTCTGGGATTACCATTTCGACCCGCAGACCAATGTGGTGGAATCCAGAATTTACCATCTGCGGGAAAAAATCGACAAAGGTTTTGACGCCAAACTGATCCACACGGTGCGCGGGGTCGGATATGTTCTTAAGACGGCTGAATAAGCTGCGCCGCTCGCTGGCCTTCCGTTTGACGCTCTGGTATGCCGCCATTTTTTCGGTGTCCTCCTTCCTGGCTTTTTTTTTCTTCTACTCCCTGGTGATCGATGCCTTGCGCAGCCAGGTGGACGAAGACCTGAACCGCCAGCTGCGGGCCTTCTCGGGCATCATGCAGGTGGACGGACT
Source organism: Desulfobacteraceae bacterium (assembly GCA_014237395.1). Classification (GTDB taxonomy): domain Bacteria; phylum Desulfobacterota; class Desulfobacteria; order Desulfobacterales; family UBA5852; genus JABZFP01. The sequence goes on from JABZFP010000031.1 coordinate 36,607, forward strand.
GGAGGGGGTGCGCCGGGTCGCCCTGCAGGAAGCCCGGGCCGGGGGGGAAAGTGCACGGCTGATTCGGTTGCTGTCCCGTTTTGGTACCGAATTTTCGGTTTCGGACCGGGCCTACTGGCGCGATATCGGTGTCGACAGCGAGGCTATTCGGCGGTTGCTGATGGACGGTCGCCCCGTGTTCGAGACCATCGGGGTCCCGGACGGCGGTGACAGTCTACGGATCATCTACGGCACCATCGGTCCGGGAATCATCCTGCAGCTGGGCCAGTCCCTGACGCTTCAAACACGGCTTATGGGGGCGTTTCAGCGTCTTTTTGGCATCACCATGGCTGTGGTCATCGGCCTGGCGGCGGCCATCGGCTGGTTCCTGGCCCGGCGGGCGCTCTCCGGGGTCGGCGGTATCGCCCATACGGCCCGGCGCATTACGCGTGGGGACCTGGCCGTCCGGGCGCCGGTCAGTCGGCGCGGGGATGAGATCGATCAGCTGGCCGGTAACATCAACCACATGCTGGACCGGATTCTGGACCTGATCACCGGCATCCGGGAGATGAGCGACAATATCGCCCACGATCTGAAAAGCCCGATCACGCGGATACGTGGTTTGGCGGAAGTGACCCTGACGACTGCCGATCAGCGCGCGGATTATGAAACCATGGCGGCCAGCACGATTGAAGAATGCGACCGCTTGCTGGACATGATCAACACCACGCTGGTGATCTCACGGACCGAAGCCGGGGTGCAGGCGCTGCAGTGGCAGCGCATCGATATTGCCGGGCTCGTGCAGGATGCCGGCCGGCTGTTTGAAACAATCGCGCGCGATAAGGATCTGCATCTGTCGGTCACGGCCGGCGACCCCTGCTTCATCAACGGCGATGCCCGCATGCTGCAGCGCATGGTAGCCAATCTGCTTGACAATGCGATTCGCTACACGCCGCAAGGAGGGCGTATCGGTATCACGGTGCAGCCCACCCCCCGGGGTGATGTCGCGGTGGCCTTCCAGGATACCGGCATCGGCATCCGTGCAGCGGATCTTCCCCGTATTTTTGACCGGTTCTTCCGTTGCGACCCGAGCCGTTCCGCATCGGGCACCGGGCTCGGGCTCAGCCTGGCGCAGGCTGTGGCGATGGCCCATGGGGGTGAGATTACGGTGCATAGTGAACCCGGTCAGGGCAGCACGTTCCAGGTCCTTTTGCCCCGCAATGGGGACAAGATTCAAGATCCGGAAGATGACAACCAGCGCAGAACTCCATCGAGAGGAAAATCATGACAAGCACACTGCAGGAAGGGTTGGAATTTGAGTTTGTCTACGAGGTCCCACCGTCGAAAACCGTGCCGCATTTATTCCCGGAATTCACGGAGGGCGGTGAAATGCCGGAAGTCTTCGCCACGGGGTACATGGTGGGGCTGTTCGAGTTTACCTGCATCAAGGCGATCAACGCGCACATCGACTGGCCCCGGCAGCAGACGGTCGGCATTCACATCAATGTCAGCCACACCGCGGCCACACCGCCCGGATTCCAGGTGACGGTCAAGGGCCGCCTGGAAAAAATAGACGGCCGCAAGCTCTCTTTTGCCCTGACCGCGCATGATGGCGTCGATACCATTTCCAAGGGCACCCACGAGCGCTTTATCATCGATGCCGACAAGTTCAACGCGGCTGTTGCCAAGAAAGCGTCTACCGGGGCCTGAAGTTATTGCCCCGGGGTTTGTGCCTTGGACGCGTTCGTGCCGAAATAGCGGTGGTAAGCGCTGTGGAGGATGACGCCGGCGCCCGCCCCCAGCGTGTTGAGAATGAAATCCAACATCTGGGAGCTACGGGACGGTATCCAGGCTTGCGCTATTTCGATCGTGAGGCTGATAACACCGCAGACCAGCATGGCGATCAGGAGTCTTCGGGTAAAAGCGTGCCCGCGCACATGCCACAAGAGCGTGCTCAGCAAAAACCCCATGGGGATGAAGCCGGTGATATTGATGACCATATCCTGAAACAGCGATAGGTTGTATTCGGTATTGCCAAATGCCGGGGCAAGAAATTCTTTGGTCAGAATGGTCATCTGCGCCGGTATGGTGAGATCCTGCTTCCCCTTGGCATGATCCACGACCCGACGGCCCTGGCCTTCATCAAATACATAAAGTCCGGCCGGGTTCAGCGGGCGCGCAAACGCAAACGAATGCTCCCGGATCCACGACTGAATGTGCTGTCGGATGTCGGTTTCCGACCGCACATGATCGTAATAGGCCAGACCATAGATTTCTCCCGCCCAGGGGTGCCGTCCATAGATGGAATTTCCTAACACCAGCTGGATTGGTTCCCCGTCACCCGGTATCCTCAGGTAGAGATCGCGATTGTATTTGACCCGCTGCCCATCGATGAAGACGGCGGTGCCGTCGTCGCCGGAAGTGATCGTCACGAAACGTTCTTCTGCCGGCGTGAGGGTGTCAACGGAAATTCGGGCACGCCTGCGCTTCGCATCGTAGTCGTCTCCGTTCATGATGACCAGCCAGGATCGCCACTGCCCGACAATCAGCTGCTTGGCATCGTCGCCGCCATGCAAGAGCAGCAGGAACCGGAAGTGCCCGTCGTTGTTTTCCGCCAGCGGCTTAAGGGCAAGTTCGATCGTCAACGCATCGGGTTTGGCGTCACTTCGGCGGGCGGGCAGGGAAACGCTTTTGGCATAAACAATGCCATTACGATCAAAACGGATACCGTCCCGGCCGTCAAGCCAGCTCACCCCATTGACGATGGACGTTCCCTTGAAATGGAGGCCGGAATAGAGGATCAGCAGCAGCATCGCGGCTGTCAGCAAGAGCAACCCCCAGGGAATGGGGCGGTTATGTCGGGCGGTGGTTTCCACTCAGGGTAGCGACCGTATCATCGTCATGGATTGTCAACCAAAAGCGTATCTCCAAAGGAGTATAGTATTGTCTCAGACCGATGGTAAAGCCCTATTTAAAGGGGCTATGACCGAACTATCCCGAACATTTCATGAAATTTTTTCTACGCCATAAATTTTATGCAAATATTCAGTGGTATAAAAGTTATTCGGGATATAATTTTCAGGTGACACTTTGTACCCTTGGCCGATTTTGAAAATCATAGAAAATATTTCACCCTGCGGGCGCGCCCGAGATGCCCATTGGCTGCGTTATCAAGGGCTTGCGGTAGCATTCGTACAGCGGCGCCCCTGATGCCTTGCCAATGAACATCTCGAACGCGTGAAATATTCGGGCTATGCGTCTGACGCCCTCCGAAGCCCGTCCAAGGCCCTGAACGCGGCCTGCCCTGAAAATAACATTTTGATCATCTTCAGGTCATCTTCCCGTGAACTTGCAAGTGTATCTTCCCGTTCATCAATATGGAACCAAACCTGACCTAACTTTTGAACGACAGAAATAACGAACGGGAGGATCACACATGAAAAAAACAGCAAGACGTTGGCTTATCATTACCGGTATTGTTTTGGGACTGGGGCTGGCGGGCGGCCTGTCTTTTACCGGCACATCGGGCGTGCAAAACGCCTCGCTGACGGTTCCGACGGCAACCGCTGCCGAAGCCGTTATGGTGCCGGTAAACTTTACCGAGTTGGCCGAAAAAGCCAAACCCGGCGTCGTGAACATCCGGACCGTGAAAACAACCAATGGCGGTGGACCGGTTTTTCGCCATTTCTTCGGCCGCAATCCCCACGGCGGGCAGGATCCATTCCAGGACTTTTTCGGTCTCGGCCCCCAGCGCGAATTCAAACAGCGCAGCCTGGGGTCCGGATTTCTGCTGGACAATGAGGGCTATATTGTCACCAACAACCACGTGGTGGAGGATGCCGACCAGATCAAGGTGCGACTCTCCGACGAAGCCGAGTACGATGCCACGATTATTGGCAGAGATCCCAAAACCGACCTCGCCCTCATTAAAATCGACGCCCCGTCCAAGGACTTGAAACCCCTCAAACTCGGGGATTCGGACACGATTCCGGTGGGCAGCTGGGTGGTGGCCATCGGCAGTCCCTTCGGCCTGGAACAAACGGTCACGGCGGGCATCGTGAGTGCCAAGGGGCGCATCATCGGCTCCGGACCCTATGACGATTTTATCCAGACCGATGCCTCGATTAATCCCGGCAACAGCGGGGGGCCGCTTTTGAATCTCAAAGGCGAAGTGGTCGGCATCAATACCGCCATCGTGGCCAGCGGGCAGGGCATCGGGTTTGCCATTCCCATCAACATGGCGGGTGGCATTATCAATCAACTGAAAGACAGCGGCGAAGTCTCGCGCGGATGGCTGGGTGTCGGCATTCAGGATCTGACCCCCGAGCTGGCCGAGTATTACGCGATTAAAGAAAAGGAAGGCGTCCTGGTGACCCAGACTTATGAGGGCGACCCGGCCGACAAAGCCGGCATCAAGGAGGGCGACGTCATTGTCGCCGTGGACGGCAAGCGTATTGCTTCCAGCCGCGAATTGTCCCGTACGGTGGCCGAAGCCGGGGTGGGCAACAAGATGAGCCTTACCGTATTGCGTGACGGTCGTGAAAAAGAGATCGATGTCAAGCTGGCCAAACGCCCTGACACCGAACCCACCATGGCGCGGGGTGAAGCCCGGTCGGATGATCTTGGCTTGAAAGTGCGCGAGATCGATCCGGAGATCGCCGAGCGCCTGGGGCTGGATGAAAATACCAAAGGCGTGGTGGTTACCGGCGTCAACCCGGACAGCAAAGCGGCCGAGGCCGATATCCGGCAGGGCGATGTCGTGATCGAAATCAACCGCAAGCCCGTGACATCGCTGGAGGACTATAAAGATCAGTTGCGTAAGATCGACACGGGCGACACCGTCCAGATGCTTCTGCGGCGGGGCGGCGGCGGGCTGCTGGCCGTGAAGTTCAAGCGATAGTTCCCTGGCCCGCGAGGGCCGGTATCGATGACGCTGTGCAAACCGGAATGGGGGCCCTAAACGGCCCGCATTCCGGTTTTTTTGCGTCTCCATCAAAGCTGTCCTGAAATCAAATGGACAACTTGGGAAAGACGGCACAAAAAAAAGCGTCTATTGCCTGCTATCTCGGTAGGGCCGCCGCCCAAAAAAACAGCATGTCACTGGGCCTACTGAGATAGACAGCATGTTTTCCTATCCTTCTGGAAATTTGTGGCGTAGACGCTGCATGGCCTTGATCCAGCGGTCATGATCGGCGGCCTTGTGCTGGAAGTAGTGCTGCACCTCGGGATGGGGCAGGGCCAGGAAGCGTTTTTCAGCCAGCGCCTGCACGGCGACGTTTGCCACTTCCGCCGGCGTGAGGACACCGTCCAAGCCGGCCACCCCGCCGTCCGCCACCCCATCGAGCATCGTCGTGCGAACGGCCTGCGGACAGACCACAGTGACCTGGATGCCCTGATGACCGTGGCTGATCGCCAGCCATTCGGCGAACCCCAGCGCGGCGTGTTTGCTTACGGTGTAGGTGACGGCTCCGATCTGGCTGAGAAGCCCCGCTGCGGAAACCGTGTTTAGAAATGCACCGCCACCGCGGGCGATCATGCCCGGCAAGCAGGCGCGCGCGGCGTGGACATGGGCCATGAGGTTGATGTCCATGACCCGCTGCCAGGTATCATCGGATGCTTCCAAGCCGCCTTTCACGAGAATGCCGGCGTTGGCGCAATAGAGATCGACGCGTCCGAAACGTTTTTCGGTATCCTGCACCACTTGTTTCACCGCGTTAAAATCGCTAACGTCGCAGACAGCGGCCAAACCGCCGATCTCGTCGGCAACGCGACGAATTCCCTGGGCGTCGATATCGCAAACAACGACGGCTGCCGCGTTTTCATCCTGGAATCGTTTAGCGAGGGCTCGGCCGATACCGCCGGCAGCTCCTGTGACAATAACAACTTTTCCTTTTATATGCATGGTTTTCCAATTTCTGCTTTGGTGGCAATGACAAATCATCGCATCATGGATTTTCCGGTGACATATCCAAAACGGATCCCTTTGAAGGGGAGGGAGGGGGGGCGTCGCCCCATTTTGACATATCCATTTGATTCTCGGATTTGGCGACAAGACAGGTGACGGTCAGGTCCCCGGTGACGTTGCAGGCCGTCCGTCCCATATCCAGCAGGGCGTCGATACCGAAGATCATGGCATAGGCCATGGCCACGGGTGATCCCGGTTCCACCTTCAGCCCCACCGATTCGAGCACCATCATCAGCATGATGGCACCGGCGCCGGGCACCCCCGCTGTGCCGATGGAGGCCAGCAGCGAGGTGGCGATAATGGTCATCTGCTGGGCGAAGGTCAGCGGGGCGCCTATGGCAAACCCGACGAAAATGGCGCAGACGCCTTGGTAGATGGCTGTTCCGTCCATATTGATGGTGGCCCCCAGGGGAAGGGAAAAGGAGTAAACGCCCTGGGAGATGCCCATTTTCTGGCCGGCTGTTTCCATGCTCACCGGCAAGGTCCCGCCGCTGCTGCGGGTGACGAAGGCGGTGACGATCGCCTCTTTTGCTTTGCTGAAAAAGGCCAGCGGGGACAAACCATAGATCAGCAGCAAGCCGCCGTAGACCACCAGCATATGTCCGACAAACGCCAGATAGATCGCCAGGGTCGTCCACCCCAACGGGCCGAAGGCCTCGGCGCCCTGTTTGCCGAAAACGTCCGCGATCAGGGCAAACACGCCGATGGGGGCATACTGCAGGATCCAGTGCACCACCATGTACATGATTTCGGCACCGCCGTTGAAAAAGCGGAACACGGTTTCACCGGACTCTTGAACCTTCTCATCTTCATTGTTTCGGGCATAGGCCAGACCAATGCCGAAAAGGAGACAACAGAAGATCACCGGCAGCACATTGCCATCGGTAATGGCACCAAAAGGATTGACCGGCACCACGTTTATCAGGGTGTCGATGAGCGATGGCGTCGCCACATCGGCTTTGACACCCTCTGCCGCCGTTGCGGCGATGGTCATGCCTTTACCCGGCTGGAAGATATTGCCGCAGATCAGGCCGAAACCCACCGCGAAACCGGTGGTGACCAAATAGATCATCAGGGCTTTGACGCCCACCCGTCCCAGCTGTGCCGGGTGAACACTGGCGGCGCCGACGGTCAGTGTGAAAATGATGACCGGCATGACGATCATTTTGAGCAGGCGGATGAAAATTTCGCCGAAAGGCGTGACCCACGCCATGGCCGGACCGAAGGCCAGTCCGCAGACCGCCCCTAAAACCAGCCCTAAAAGGATGCGCACCAGCAGGTTGGATTTGAAGTACCAGTCCAATAGTTTCATACAGGTCTCCTCATCGGGGTCAACGCCCTGGCGATCAGCGCCAAGCAAACGATTCTATTCATAGTTCGCGCCTTTCTCCTGATAGGCTTTGCGGCGCTGTTCGATCATGGCCTTCTTGTTGGCGATAAAACGGTTCTGCAGGAATTGAGGGCGTGACAGGCGCTCTGGGGGCATCCCCTTTTCAGCCGTCCAGGCCATTTTTTCGAAGTACTCGTGCTTGAGGAGATCCAGTGTGCCATCGGTGCGGATCTGCTCCACAAACAGGTTGAGCCAGTTCAAGAAGTCCGGATCCCCCTTGCGGATGGCAAAGGCATAGAACTCGCGCGTAACCGGCTCGAGCAGGGCCGTGATTTTGGGATAGTGCCGAACATGGGTATTGCGCCACACCTGCACGAAGGGGGAATCCGCCACCATGGCGTCGACGTCTCCCGCGACCATCGCATCCGCCGCCGCGTCCGCCGTGGGGTATCCCTTGATGCTGTCCATCGGGAAAAGCGCCTGGGCGAAGGCTTCATGGGTGGTGCCGGTCTTGACGCCCAGCCGGAGGCCCTCGACGCGCAGCAGGTCGAAATAGGCGCTGGCGTTCATGGGGACCTTGTCCCGCCGGACCAGGGCCGCCTGGCTGACCTCGAAATAGGGGCTGGAGAAATCGACCTGCAGCGCTCGTTCCATCGTGCGAGTCATGGCCGCCATGATGATGTCCGATTCGCCGGCCAGCAGTTTAGGGATCTGCTGATCGTAGGTGTCCGGGCGGATAAAGATCACTTTGACATCGAGTATCTCGCCCATGAGATGGGCCAGGTCCACGTCCAGTCCGAAGACCGTACCCTCCTTTTCCATGGAAAAGGGCGGATAATCCCGGTTCAACGAGACGGTGATCACCCCTTTTTTTTGGATTTGTTGGAGTTCACCCGCTCCGATCCCGGGTGGTAATAGCAGTATTCCCACAAGAACCAGCGCCGCAAATACGTTTTTCATTCACGTCTCCCAAGAGGTTTTCCGGATCATTGTTGATACCAGGGCAACGCATACACAAAGACGCTGCCAAAAGCAAAGGCAACGCTTCAGGGTCCCAATCGCCACAGTCCTTTGACCAACGGTCAAAGAATCGGGGCCAGCAAACGCGCTGACCGCACCGCGAGTTTGAACAGGAAGGAGCGTTCGGTATAGTCTTCCAGTTTGACAAGGCGGCTGTGGTGGAAGTCTTCTTCGAGCATTTCCGCAACAGCCCCGACGAAGGCGGCGTCATAGTTCAGGAGGGTCAGCTCGAAATTCAATCGAAAAGACCGGTTGTCCAGATTGGCCGTACCCACCGCGGCGCAGTGATGGTCCACCAGAAAGACTTTCTGGTGCAGAAAGCCGGCCGTATAGCGATAGAGGTCGATGCCCACCGGCAGGATGTTCGGGTAATACGAAAAGGACGCCAGGTGGACGGTACGATGATCCGCTTTTTCCGGGAGCATAATCCGCACATCCACACCCCGCAGGACGGCCAGCTTGAGGGCGCTTAAAACCTGGAGGTCCGGCACGAAATAGGGGCTGGCGATCCAGATCCTTTCCCTGGCCATGTTGATGACCTGCACGAACATGAGGCCGCAGGTTTCCAGCGTATCGGCCGGTCCCGACGCCACCACCAGGGCGTCTTCCGTTCCGCCGGGGGAGGGCGTCAATGTCCAGTTCAGGTCGGGAACCCGGGAGGTGGCCCAATGCCAGTCTTCGGCAAAACAGAATTGAACGGCCTTAACGACCGGCCCCTCGATCTTGACATGGGTATCGCGCCAGTGCCCGAATCGCGGGTGGAAGTTGAGCTGGAAGTGGTTGGTTTTTCCCCGCGTGCTGTGAAAGGCGGAGACATGGATGCCGGCCTGCTGCATTTCCCGCAGGTAGTTGCCCGGCAACTGGTAGCTGCCGATTTCGTCGTAAAGAAAAAAGACGCTGATCCCATCCTGTGCTTTCCGGATCAGGCGATCCTTTAGCCGACGACCGAGGTGATCGTCATTGACGATGTAGAATTCTACCAGGATATAGGACCGGGCGGCCGCGATATCTTCGAACAGACGGTCGAAGGTCTCCTGGCCATTGATGAGTAGCCGGCTTTGGTTGAAACCGAGGATGGGCATGCCGGCCAGTTTCACCAGGGCGGCATTGGCCTCCGATATGGATTTTCGCGTCAGGTTTTGGTTGTCCGCTTCCAGCTGCAAGGTATCGCTGAGATGATGAATCACGGCATCCCGCCGGTTGCGCATACGGACATAGCCTTGAAACTTGTTACGGCCGAAAACCGCATACAACCCAAGGGTGATAAACGGCAGGGTCACCAGCGCAATGGCCCAGGCCGCTGCCCCCTGGGAGGTACGGGCGTTCATCACGGCATGCACGGCGGCCAGGATACCCAGAATTTCCACCAGCAGAACCGTAATGGCAAGGAGCGTTATGATCGTATCCATCAGGCTCCGGGGATTTGCCGCGGATCGGTCATGTTTTCGGGTTTGAGCATCTCGTCGAGCTGTTCCTTGGACAGCCAGCCCTTTTCGAGGACCAGGTCGTAGACGTTGCCGCCGGTCTTGAGGGCCTCCTTGGCAATGGATGCGGAGCGTTCATAGCCCAGCACCGGGTTGAGGGCGGTCACCAGGCCGATGCTGCGTTCCACATAGCCCCGGCAGACGTCGCGGTTGGCGGTAATCCCGCTGATGCAGCGGCTGGTGAGGGTGATGCAGGCATTCTTGAGAATCATCAGCCCGTGCAGCAGGTCGTAGGCCATGACCGGTTCGGCCATGTTGAGTTCCAGTTCGCTGGCTTCGGCGGCCATTGAAACCACGGCGTCGTAACCGATGATCTGGTAGCAGATCTGGTTGACCAGTTCAGGCATGACCGGATTGACCTTGCCCGGCATGATGGAAGAACCCGGCTGCATGGGAGGGAGATTGATTTCGTTCAGTCCGCAGCGCGGACCCGAAGACAGCCAGCGCAGGTCGTTGCAGATCTTGGAGATCTGCACGGCGGCGCGTTTGAGGGTGCCCGACATCTGGGCGAAAGCCCCGCAGTCCTGGGTGGCTTCCACCAGATTGTCAGCCTTCTGGACGGGCAGCCCGCTGACTTCCCGCAGCTTTTTGGTGACCAGATCGGCATAACCCGGCGGGCTGTTCAGCCCGGTGCCGATGGCCGTGGCCCCCATGTTGATGAGAAGAAATTCTTCGGAATTGCGTTTCAGGGCATCCATGGCGCTGTCGATCATTTCGGCGTAGGCGCTGAACTCCTGTCCCAGGGTCATGGGCACGGCATCCTGGTTCTCGGTGCGCCCCATTTTCAGCACATCGACAAATTCCCTGCCCTTGGCGGCCAGGGCCGTTTTAAGCCCCTTCATGGCGCCGAGCAGTTCCTTGAGGGAAAGGATGACGGCAAGTTTGATCGCTGTCGGGTAAGCGTCATTGGTGGACTGGGAGCAGTTGACATGGTCGTTGGGGTGCAGGTGCTCGTATTGTCCTTTGGCATGGCCCAGGATTTCCAGCCCCCGATTGGCGATGACCTCGTTGGCATTCATGTTGGTGGAAGTTCCCGCCCCGCCCTGGAACATGTCCACCACGAAATGGTCGTGAAGCTTTCCGGCGAGCAGTTCGTCGCAGGCCTTGCAGATAGCTTGCATCTTCTCTTTATCCATGACGCCCAGGGCATGGTTGGCTTGGGCGGCGGCTTTTTTAACAAAGGCCAGGGCCTCGATCATGTGCTGGAAATTATTGAGCCGTACACCGGAAATGGCGAAATTTTCGATGGCACGTTGGGTTTGGACGCCGTAATAGACGGATTCGGGAAGTTCCCTTTCGCCGAGGGAGTCGTGTTCGATCCTCACGCCCTGCGTTAGTTCGACCGGGCTTTTGACGCCGGCCAGCTGTTCGGATACGACACGCAGGCGCTCACTGATGCGCCGCGAGGTGCGGGCCACGATGCGGAAAAAGATTTCCGGCTTCTGTTTGCGAAAGGCTGCGATTTTATCGGTGGAAATCTGCCAGACCACAGCCCCGTGCCGTGCAAAGGCACCGGTGGAATGCGCGGTCTCGTCGATCAGGGCGCTCTCGCTGATCAAGGCCCCGGGTCCCAGAACAGCCACCTGCCGGCTCGTGCCGTGCAGCCCGCGGGTGATGATGACCTCGCCTTCCAGTATCGTCCCGGCCCATAGGCGTGGTGTGGATTCATGAAACAGCCACTCTTCGGCCGCATAGACTTTCTTCTGCCCCTGGGCAAAGAAATTTCGCATATCTTCCGGCGAGATGCCCGCGCTGTAAGCGGCTTCCTGAAGGATAAGTTTGAGATTCTGGGGACTCATGGCAATTTCTCCTTTGGGAAATAGATGCTCAATATTATAGTGAAGAAAAGCGCGCACGCTTTCCCGGTCATGTGATCCAGGCGTTGCAGGTGGTCTAAATCACCATCGGGGCAATTAAAAATCCCAATACGACCGCCAGGGCGATCGTCGTTACCCCGGGGATCAGGAACGGGTGGTCGAAGACGTATTTGCCGATGCGGGTCGAGCCCGTGTCGTCGAATTCCACCGCCGCCAGCAGGGTCGGGTAGGTCGGCAATACGAACAGGGAACCGACCGCCGCAAAGGACGCAATGGCCGACACCGGGCTGATGCCCAGGGCCAGGGCGGCCGGCATCAGAGCCCGGGTGGTGGCGGCCTGGGAGTAGAGCAGCATGGCGGCGAAGAACAGCACTACCGCCAGCAGCCAGGGTTTGGTTTCGAGGATGGATCCGGCCACCACGTTGATCTGGTCGATGTGCGCCGCGACGAAGGTTGTGCCCAGCCAGGCCACGCCCAGCACGCAGATACAGGCACTCATGCCGGACTTGAAGGTGGCCGCATTTAAAACGTCATTGGTCTTGATTTTACAGAGCAGGGCGATCAGGGCCGCCACGGTCAACATGATGGTCATGATGGCCTCATCCCGCGGCAGAACCGGGTCGGTGATCAGGCCCACATTTTTACTGATGGCCGAGGCGTAGCAGACCACAAAAATCAATCCCAGCAGGAAGATCAGCACCGAGGTCTTGGCCCCAGGTTTGATCTCACGTGTCTGGCCTTCCGATGGTTTTTTCACCAGTCCCTGGGCCAGGCGTTCCTGATAGACCGGATCGTCCTTGAGATCCTTGCCCAGAAAATTAGTGACGACTGCCCCGAGCATGCAGGCGGTAAACGAACTGGGGATACTGATCATCAGTAGTTGGAGATAGCTGACACCCAGTTTCTCCAACTCACTGGAAAAGAAGATGACGGCCGCTGAAATGGGCGAGGCCGTGATGGCAATCTGGGAGGCCACCGTGGCGATAGCCAACGGGCGGGAGGGCCGAATCCCTTTTTCTTTGGCAATTTCCGCAATCACCGGCAGGGTGGAGAAAGCCGTGAGCCCGGTACCGGCAAAGACGGTCATGGTATAGGTCACCACCGGTGCCAGAAAGGTGATATATTTAGGGTTGCTGCGCAGGATTTTTTCCGCCAGAAACACCATATAATCCAGCCCGCCGGCCACCTGCATGGCAGCGATGGCGGCGATGACGGACATGATGATCAGGATGACATCAATTGGAATGCTGCCCGGTTTGAGGCCGAATCCCAGCGCCAGCACCAGCACGCCGAAGCCTCCGGCAAACCCGATGCCGATGCTCCCCAGACGGGCACCCAGCCAGATGAAGAACAAAACAACCAGAAGTTCGATGATCCACATCGTTTTTTCCTTTCGGTAGGTCGATCGGCAAACGATTCAATGCTATCGTTACCACGGCGATCCGTTTTGTTTCAGGGAAGGCGGTAGGTTCCGGAAATGTTTTCCGTGTGTCCCGTCAGCGTGTCGGTATCCTCGTTGATGAACACCGAAGTCCAGGTAAACGTGAAGGACCCCGTGATGCCTTCCAGCTCCTCCGTGCCGCCGATGATCTCTCCTTTCACCAGCACGCCTTCTTCCAGCGGCTGACCGTCCATCACGATGAAGACCTTTTGCCCCTCCAGGCCGCGCCAGGCGCAGCGCGCGGTGCTGCCGGTCTGGGCATCCCACAGGCCGGAGCACTCCGACCAGAAATCGGCCACGTCGCCGAGTCCGTTTTTGAGATTGACATGCCCCTTCACGCTGTAGGTAAACACGGCGCGGCCTTCGGCGAAATCCTGAGACTGCCGTTTGCCACTGGCAATCCATGTGCCCGTGAAGATGCCCTCTTCGGCGGCCGCGGCAAACGACGGTGCCATAAAAACGGCGAAGGCCAGGAGAAGCACACCATAATGTCGTCCTTTGACACGCAAACCATACTTCGACATTGTCGTCTCCTTTCAGATGGATCTTCCATGGAACGCGTCAAGCAATGAGCGCAAATGGAAGCGATCTCGTCTTGGTGCAGTTTTCCGGAGTTGGCTCCTCGAAGGAAAATATTTTCGAATATTGGTTCGAAGGGGTATCCGGAAAATGTCTTTTAATGGTCGATTTCGGGCATGATGAAATCAGGTGATGCGAGAAAAAAAGATAACAGCGTCCTGCGAGGAGTGCAAGATTTAATTCGTTGCGTGGTTCACGAAGAGGGAAGGCGCGTCATCGGAGGGTGATCGTGTGTCGTTCAGGTCGCATTGGCCGAAAGGGTGGCCTGATCTCCATTTCTTTTCAAGGTGCGGGCGTGCCTGTCGATAATTTGCCGGCTGCCAAACCAGCCAAGGGCTTTGTTTACATCGGTAAAGAGTTTGTAGTCACGCGGCAGTTTGTTTTCCTGGGCGAAAATGAAAAAGCTGTGGAAAACACGATGGGCAGGGGTGTAGATCAGCGGCCCTTCCTCCGCGACCAAGATAACGGTTTTGCCAGGAATCAGTCGCCCGGCCTCTCTCGCAGACTGATGAAGATAGCGGCTGAATTTGAACAGATCCATGGCGCGCATGGCATTGAGGTCGCAGCGGCGCATATCGACGATTTCAAAAAAGGCCGGCGTAAATCGGCCGGTTTCCGCTGACTGCAGCCATTCCTCCAGATCGAAAGGACCCGTCAGGGTAAAAAGGGCCAGATCGGCCCTCTGGTCGTACGCAAAGTAGATGGCCATTTCCGGTTCATATGCTCCAAAATTTACCGTCAAGGATGTCTTGGGACGCAGGGTCTCCTTAATCATGGTGCCGTTAGGAATGGTTATCGTCCCCTATGCGTAGAACTTTAGGCGACTGGATTCAGGGGGGCGCTTGATTCATCTGGCCGAATGGGTCTACAACCCGGCAGCCGGCGGCCAGATATAGAAAAACCCACTGCCGAGTTCCCCGATCGCCCCCGGGAGTTCGACATGGATCAGCTCCGGTTCGGCCGTGCCGGTCAGGGTGCCGGCGGCATTATAGACCGTGTCATCGGGGAATTCGCCCCGACGGTAGACGACGACCTTGGCATCATCCGGCAGTCCGGCCAGGGTCTTGGCGGACTGGATGGCGTCTTCCACGTACCCGATGCGGTCCACCAGACCCAATTGCCGGGCCTCGTCGGCCAGAAATATCCGGGCCGTGCGTATGTCGTCCAGCGCCTCCGGCGTGACCTGGCGATGCTGGATCAGCAAATCGATGAAGCGCCGGCCCAGCTGATCCGTAAGGTCCTGCAGCAGCCGGGCTTCTTCTTCGGTGCTGGCACGGAAGGGGGATCCCATGTCCTTTTGGTCGCCGCTTTTGCTGACATCCACCCCGACGCCAAGTTTTTCCATCAGGCCCTCGACTTTAGGCTGCAGAAAAATGACACCGACCGACCCGGTGATGGTGGTCGGGTGGGCCACGATGCGATCGGCCGGCAGGGCGATGTAGTAGCCGCCGGAGGCGGCAATCCCCATGAAAACAGCCACCACTTTTTTGCCGGTTTTCTCCTTGAACGTCTTTATCTCGTGATAGAGCACGTCGCTGGCCGTGACGCTGCCGCCGGGCGAATTGATCTTGACCACCACGGCCCCGATGTCGTCATCTTTTTCAGCCAACCGGAGCTGGGAGATGATATCGGGCACCATGCCGGGCCGATCCCGCAGGAGTCCTTTGGAAGGGCCTTCGTTAATCTGACCGTTGGCCTGGATGACAAGGACCTTGGGGGATTGGGTGCCCTCCAGGGTATATTCCTTGTAAGGAACCGTGCTGTCGGTAAACAGCCGGATTTTCGGTGTGGCGCATCCCTGGAGCAGAAAAATGCCCAGAGACATGAGCAACCAGAGGCGTATTTTCATCGGTTGATCCTCCGTCGGTGTTCGGGGTGACAATCTTGGTATGGATGCGCGTGGAATCATACCCGGGCGGCCTGCCCACGCGGTGTCCGCATTGCGTATCCGTGACAACCCTAAATAAGAAGCCCGCTCTTGAAAGTCAAAGCCAAAGCCGTTATTTCTGACAGGTCGCCGGATGTCGCTGGCGGGTAATCGGCACGACAGGCACGACTGCTCATGGGGGATGATGTGACCGTATTGGAACAACTTGCCGCTCCGCACCTGACGGCCCGTCAGGATTTCAGCGCAGCTTTCGTGGCCATGAACCGCATCAAAGACGTCTTGCAGGTCGATGCCCATGTCCCGGTGGCGCCTGTTTTCACCCTCTGTGAACAAGTGGTGGCTTCTCCTGCTTACCAGCGACAGAAGCAGGCCTACTTTCTCTACCAGGCGGCCGCGGAAGCCTTGCAGCTTGTGGCATTGCGGCCCGACCCAGGGGGGCGATCGGCAGACCGGCGACGGGCCCTGGCATTGCTGAATTCCGGGATGGACCTGCCCCATGCGGCCCCGCGCCGCGCCATGGCCGAGGCCCTGGGTATGCTGCCGCTTGCCGTCGACAGCCTGCCGGTGGCTTCCGAACCCATGGCGGAGGGCGTATCGGCGTCTTTGGACGGCCTTCCGCGTTGCGATGTCGATTGGCTGGCAGGCTATCACATCCACTGTCTGAACGGCTGGGTGTGGCAGGGGCGCAGCCTGCTGGCGGAAACCCGCTCGGGGGAAGTACTGGTGGTCAAGTGTCTGCGGGCGGGGGAAGAGCCGATCGCTCTCTGCCGCGAGTCGGCCTGGATGGATCATCTGCGCGGTTTACCGGCACTCGTGGAACGGCCGTTTCACATCCCGCAGCCGCTGGTACACGGGCGGGGGGTGCTGGTGCAGGCCCCGCGGGTAGCGCAATCCCCTCCCGACGGGACAACGCTTCACCCCAAACGTTATGCCATCGCTTTTTTGACAGCGCCTTCCTACTTCCGTTATCCCAACGAAGCAGCGGCGAACCGCCGATTGGATGGGGGCCAGGTCCGCGAAATCCTGAGCCGCAGCGCCTGGTTGCTGGGCCGGCTCATGGCCATGGGCATTGCGCACACCGCACCGATTCCCCTGTTTCACAACCGGGCCCAGCGCCATCGCCGTGAAGACGGCGGCCGCTACCGCTGGACCCATGCGGGGCGGCTGGACCGCTGGCTGGCCTCTTGCCGTTATCCCAATTTCGGTGTCAGTGGTCTGCGGGATTTCGAGCACTTCGAAGTTGTCACGGGGCGGTCCCGCTTCCGCTACGAGATTATCGGCAGCCATCTGATCAGCCTGCTGCTGGTGGCCGGGAGCTATTTTCGAAGCAAAGCGCCGGATCGCATGGGGCTCGACCTTTCCGGTCAGCCCGTTGATACGCGAGATTTATTTGACCGTTCCCTGTTGCAGACCATGATCGGCGACATCTATCGGGCCTACTACGAAGGCTTTACAGGTGATGTTTTCCCGGAAGGTGCATCGATCACCCCCTCCCATTTGGCGGATCGCATGATCGAAGAAATGGGCCTGGATCGTCACATGGAAGAAATTCTGCGGGTGGTCGACCAGGATGCCATGGATCGGTTCACGTTCACGTCGTTTCTTGAAAGCCGGGGCCTGCCGCGCAAGGCCGCCCTGAGAAAGACAAAGGGGCAGCGCGATATCGTCCTGATGACCGGCCCTCATCTGGGGGGCTTCAATCAAGCGATCTCTTTGCCGGAACTGATCGATTTTGCCGCTGCCGGAGCGGCGCGCTGCGTGGCGGGACGGTTCTGCTTGGAGCAGGACCGATTGTCCTGACCGACCTTCAAAAGACCGCCGGGGCCGCATGCGCGCCAGCCATTTCGCCTGTTTGCACCACAATTGCGTTTGACAGGCGCATTTGTTTCCCTTATTAATTAGAGCATTTAGGAAATGTCATTCAACCGGGACCAAGCGGCACCCCCCCGTCTTGAACCACAAGGATTTCGGCTTCCTCGTGGGTTCTATACCGCTTTGGAACCGCGCGGCAGCCTTGGGCAGCTCACAATCGCACGACACTATTTTTCACATCCCTTTTAGCAAAAGATAGGCTTATGAGACCAAAAACATTGACGCTGTTGCTTTGTCTTCTTTTGACCGTGTCGGCCTGCCAGAACAAGGAAGAGGCCGCTCAGGCTCCGCCGCCGCCGGATATCCCCGTCGTGGTTCTCCAGGCCCAGGACGTGCCGCTTTTCATGGAGTTCGTGGGCCAGGTTCACGGGTTGAAGGATATCGCCATGCGGGCTCGTGTGGAAGGGTTTCTGGAAGGCATTCACTTCGAGGAAGGCTCCCAGGTGGAGGAGGGAAAGCTGCTGTACACGCTGGAGAGCCAGCCTTTCGAAGAGGCCGTGGCCAATCGCATGAGTCAGGTGGCCGAGGCCCAGACCATGCTGGCCAAGGCCTCCAGCGACCTGGGGCGCATCAAGCCCCTGGCGGAACTCAAGGCTGTCAGCCAGAGCGACCTGGACGGTGCCGTGGCCCAGTTCGAGGCGGCCCAGGCCGCCCTGGATGCCGCTCAGGCCAACCTGCGTGCGGCCCGCATCCAGCTGGGGTACACCAAGGTTTACTCGCCCATCAACGGTATCATCGGGAAAACCAAAGCCAAGGTGGGCGATTTCGTCGGACGCGAGCCCAATCCGGTGATATTGAACGTGGTGTCCCAGATCGATACGGTTCTGGTGGAATTCTTCCTGACCGAGAATCAATATTTGGAAGCCGCCCGCCGTTTTCTTGCCAAAGCCCAGGGCGTGGAAAGTGAGAAAGAAAAGGCCGTTCTGGAGCTCATCTTATCGGACGGATCCCTCTACTCGCACAAGGGGAAAGTTGATTTCATCGACCGTGATGTCGACCCCACCACGGGCGCCATTCTGCTGCAAGCCTCTTTTCCCAACCCTGAGGGCTTGCTGCGTCCTGGACAGTTCGCCAAGGTCAAGGTTCGTTCGGAAACCGTCAGGGACGGCATCCTCGTGCCCCAGCGCTGCGTGACCGAGTTGCAGGGGCTTTACAGCGTCTTCGTAGTGGGACAGGACAACACGGTCAAAGAGCACCAGATCACCCTGGGGCCGGCGGTGGGCAGTGCCTACCTGGTCAAAGAAGGCCTCACGGCCGGGGACCAGGTGGTCTACGAAGGCCTGCAGATGGTCCGCGACGGGGCCGTGGTCAACCCGGTGGTGAAGGACATTTCTGCCAACCCTCCTGAAGAGAAATAAGCCGGTATGGGGAATTTTTTTGTCAGACGGCCCATCGTGGCCATCGTCATTGCGATCATTACCGTTATCGTGGGAACGCTCTCCCTGCTCAACCTGCCGATCGAGCAGTATCCCAACATCACGCCGCCCATCGTCAAGGTGAGCGCCAACTATACCGGCGCCAATGCCCTCAGTGTGGAGCAGTCCGTAGCCACCCCCCTGGAGCAGGATATCAACGGGGTGGACAACATGATCTACATGAAGTCCACCAACGCCAACGACGGCACCATGGCGATCCAGGTCTCATTTGAGGTGGGCACCGACCCGGACATGAACACGGTGTTCACCCAGAACCGGGTGGCGGCCGCCACGGCCAAGCTGCCCGAGGAGGTCAAACGGCTGGGCGTTTCCACCAAAAAGGCGCTCCCCAACATCCTGATGCTGGTCACCCTGACCTCCGAAGGGGATCGCTATGACCAGGATTTCCTGGGGAACTACGCCCTGATCAACATCAAGGACGTGCTGGCCCGCATCCGGGGCATCGGGGAGGTGACCGTCCTGGGCGCCAGCGACTATTCCATGCGCATCTGGATCAAACCCGACCGCCTGGCCCATCTGGGGATCACGGTACCTGAAATCATGGCCGCCATCCGGGCTCAGAACGTCATCGTGCCCGGCGGCAAATTCGGTGCCGAGCCGGCGCCGCCAGGCACCGAGTTTGCCTACACGGTGCGGTTGCCCGACCGCCTGCAGTCCGAAGAGGAATTCGGCGAGATCGTGGTGCGCACCCAGGAAAACGGCGCCCAGGTCAAGATCAAGCACATTGCCCGGGTGGAATTGGGGGTGGAAACTTACAACGCCTTCACGCGCATGAACGGTCGTGACTGCTCCGTCATCGCCCTCTACCAGGCGCCCGGCTCCAACGCCGTGGACCTGGCCCAAAAAGTCAAAGCCACCATGGAGGAACTTTCCCGCTCCTTTCCCGAGGGTGTCAAATACGACGTTTCCCTGGATCTCACCCTGCCGATTACGGCCGGCATCAGGGAAATCGTCATCACCCTGTTCATTGCCCTGGCCCTGGTGATTCTGGTGGTGTTCGTCTTTATCCAGGACTGGCGGGCCACCCTCATTCCCACCCTGGCCATCCCGGTGTCCCTGCTGGGGGCCTTCATGGCCTTCCCGCTGCTGGGGTTCACCGTCAACGTGCTTTCACTTTTAGGGCTCGTGCTGGCCATCGGCATCGTGGTGGACGACGCCATCGTGGTGGTGGAGGCGGTTCAGGTCAACATCGAAAACGGGATGAGCGCCAAAGAGGCCACCATCCACGCCATGAGCGAGGTGACGGCGCCGGTCATCGGCACCACCCTGGTGCTGATCGCGGTTTTCGTCCCGGTGGCGGCCATGGGCGGCATCACCGGCCGGCTCTATCAGCAGTTCGCCATCACCATCGCGGTATCGGTGGCCTTCTCGTCGGTCAACGCCCTGACGCTCAGCCCGGCCCTGTGCGCCCTGCTGCTGAAGAAACCCACCCCCTACCGTGGTCCCCTGGGCCTTTTTTTCAAGCTTTTCAACGCGGTCTTCGAAAAATCAACCCACACCTATTCCAAGTTTACTAACATCGTGGGCCGCAAGATCACCATCGGCATCGTTCTCATCGTGGTGCTCTGCGGCGGCACCGGCATCGTCGGCAAACTGTTGCCGGGTGGGTTTATCCCGGAAGAAGACCTGGGCGGTTTCTTTGTCAATATCCTCTTGCCGGATGCCGCTTCCCTGCAGCGTTCCGACGCGGTGGCCCGCCAGGTGGAGGAGATTCTATCGAGATACAAAGAGGTGGAATTTACGACCACGGCCACGGGTTTCAGCATGCTGTCCGGGAGCATGGCGCCCAACTCGGCCTTCATTTTTCTATCCCTGGTGGACTGGGCTGAGCGGGAAATGACGGCCCTGGATCTGGTGCGGGCACTGAATCGTGATTTCCAGGCCGAAATCCGGGCGGCCCAGGTGTTTGCCTTCGGCCCGCCGGCCATTCCGGGGCTGGGCAGCGGTTCGGGTTTTTCCATGATGCTGCAGGACCAGGCCGGCAATACGCCCGCCTATCTCGGTGAACAGACCCTGCGCTTTATCCAGGCCGCCAGCCAGCGTCCCGAGATCGGGGCCATTTTTACCACTTTCCGCCCCAACGTGCCCCAGCGCGCTATCGAGATCAACCGGGACAAGGCCCTCAAGGCCGGCGTCTCCCTCAACGACATGTACACCACCATCGGCGCTTTTCTGGGAGGTGCCTACGTCAACGACTTCAACCGCTTCGGCCGCCTCTACAAGGCCTATATCCAAGCCGAAAACGAATACCGCCAGAACAAGGAGCAGATCAATCTTTTCTTCGTCAAGAACAAGGACGGCCAGAGCGTGCCAATCTCGGCCTTCGTGGAAGTCCGGGACACCGTGGGACCGGATTACACCAACCGCTTCAATCTCTTCCGTTCGGTGGAGCTTTCAGGCGGGCCCGCCCCGGGCTACACCTCGGCCCAGGCCCTGGACGCCCTGGAGGAAGTGGCCGCCCAGGTCTTGCCCCGGGACATGGGCTATGAATGGAGCAACATGTCCTACCAGGAGAAAAAGGCCGCCGGTTCCGGGGCGGTGGTCTTCGTGTTTTCCCTGGTGTTCGTTTTCCTGATCCTGGCAGCCCTTTATGAGAGCTGGTCCCTGCCCTGGAGCATCCTGCTGGGCACACCCTTTGCCATCTTCGGCGCTCTGGCCACGGTGCTGGTGGCCCGCCAGCTGGACTTGAGTTACGTCAACAACGTCTTCGCCCAGATATCACTGGTGATGTTGATCGGCATGGCCGCCAAGAACGCCATCCTGATCGTTGAATTTGCCAACATCAAATTCAACGAAGGCATGAGCCTATTTGATGCCGCCATGGAATCGGCCAAGCTACGGTTCCGGCCCATCCTGATGACGGCCTTTTCCTTCATCCTGGGGATATTTCCGCTGGTGGTGGCGACCGGGGCCGGCGCCGAGGCCCGCAAGGTCATGGGGATGGCGCTGCTGGGAGGCATGACCCTGGCGACCTTCCTGGGGGTCTTCCTTTATCCGATGCTCTTTGTGTTCATCGGGAAAATTGCCGGGTATGAAAAGAAGCGGGATCTCGCAAAGAAGATGGCGTCTTAAAAAGTCCTCAAGCCGTCACTCCCGCGGAGGCGGGAGTCCAAAACCCATTGAAAGAACGGGGTCCCCGCCTGCGCGGGGATGACGAAAGGATTGCCTCAGCGACTTTGTACGATTCCATCAAAGAAACAGGCAAAATAAAACAATGAAGGCAGGTGGAAGCATACCGATGAAATCCATAAACGCTGTTGTGGCGATGGTTCTGTTGTTGATCAGTCTTTCGGGGTGTACCCTGGGCCCGGATTTTGTCAAACCGGACATGACACCGCCGGCGTCCTACCGGACGGACATCATGCCGGTCGTCTCGGCCGACGAACTCAAATGGTGGGAACTCTTCGACGATCCGGTGCTTTATGATCTGGTCACCGTGGCCCTGGACAACAACAAGGACGTCAAGATTGCCGTCAGCCGGATGGACGAGGCCCGCGCCTCTTTAGGCTTTACCCGTGCCGATCAGTTCCCCCGGCTCGATTTGCAGGGCGGGGCCAACCGCGGCACCTTTTCAGGCGGTGTGCGATCCGAGGATACCAACTATTACGCCTACATTGCGCCGGTATTGAGCTGGGAAATCGATTTCTGGGGCAAATTCCGGCGGGCCACCGAATCGGCCCGGGCGGCCCTGCTGGTTTCCGAATACGGTGTTAAAACGGTCCAGCTGGCACTGGTTTCTCAAGTCGCCAGCACCTACTATCTCCTGCTGGACTACCACCAGCGGCTGGCCATTTCCAAAGCCACCCTGGAATCGCGGATGGAGAGCATGCGCATTGTCGGGTTGCGGTTCGAAAAGGGGACCGTTCCGGAAATCGATCTCAACCAGGCCCAGATCCAGACGGAAATCGCCGTCGAAGCCATTCCATTTTACGAGCGTCTGATCGCCAATACTGAAAATGCCCTGAGCGTTCTGCTGGGACGATTTCCCGAAGCGATTGCGACGGGAAAGGAACTGAAACGGCAAGACCTGCCGCCGGACATCCCGGCCGGCATCCCCGCCGGAGTCTTGGCACGCCGGCCGGATGTGTCCGAGGCCATGTATGCCTTGCAGGCCCAGACCGCCCAGATCGGCGTGGCTCAGGCCCTGCGGCTGCCGGCCATCAATCTGACCGGGCTCCTGGGGGTGGCCACCAGCGAAGTGTCCAACATGCAATCGGACGGGGGCGTCTGGTCGATCGGCGGCAGCCTGCTGGGGCCCATCTACGATTTTGGTAAAAACCAGCGCCGGGTGGAAATCGAAGAGGCCCTCACCGAACAGGCGCGCTACCGCTACGAAAACGCTGTTTTGACGGCGTTACGTGAAGTCGATGACGCCCTGGTGGATATCGAAATGCTCAGGCGGCAGACCGCCGCCATCGAACGGCGGCTGAAGGCGGCCGCCAACGCCAATTTTCTTTCCAAGGAGCGCTATGACAAAGGGGTCACCAGCTATCTCGAAGTCCTGGATAGCGAGCGCACCCTGTTTGAGGTGGAACTGGGGAATTCGGAACGGCGTCAGCAGTTGTTCAATGCCTATGTGCAGCTCTACAAGGCGCTTGGCGGCGGCTGGATGACCAAAGAGGCCATGGCGCAGCAGGAAGAGGAGGCGACGACGCCTTAGTTTTATCCTAAACCTGCCACCCCTGGTGGGGGACTCGGAGAGGTTTGATCGAATCGGGGCGCTTTTTTTGAAATGGTCTCTTCATTTTCTGTCACGTTACAAAAAAGATGAGGTCGTAAAAAGTCGCTGTGGTAATCCTTTCGTCATCCCCGCGCAGGCGGGGATCCATTTATTTCAATGGGTTATGGACTCCCGCCTTCGCGGGAGTGACGGTTTAAGGACTTTATATGGCTCCATCAGAAACGAAACAAAAGAACACGCCCCTGTCCAGCTTAGCCCTGCGCGAAAGAAAGATGATCCTGTAAATCGTCTTCCCGCCGTCATGCCGGGCTTGACCCGGCATCCAGAATCGTGCGCCACTAAAAACAATGAATTTTGGATTGCGTCTGGAATGACGAAATCAATCGCGGTCATTTGTGTGGTAATCGCGGGACCGTCTCCTCGACCGGCATAGCTGAACAGCAGGGAAGGGAGGCGTCAGGAATACTGGAAGTTTTTCGATTTGAAGAGGGCCAGGCAGGCGTCGACGCCCTGGGGATCGTAGAGCAGCCCCCGGTTTTTCCGGATTTCCTGCAGGGCGACATCGAGGCCACGCCCGGGCCGGTAGGGCCGGTGGGAATCGATGGTCTCCACCACATCGGCGATGCACAGGATGCGGGCTTCGAGCAGGATGTTGTCCCCCGCCAGTCCCTGGGGGTAGCCCGACCCGTTGAGCCGCTCGTGGTGTTGCAGCACAATCCGATCCACCGCACCGGGGAACTCGAATTGCTTCAAGATGTCGTAGCCGACCTGCGGGTGCCGTTGGATCAGCTGGAACTCCACGTTGTTAAGACCGCCGGGTTTGCTCAGAATCTCGGCCGGGATGGCGATCTTGCCCATATCGTGAATCAGACCGGCCATGCGCAGGCTCTTGCACTGTTGATTGGAAAGTCCCATCTCCCGCGCCAGGGCCACGGCCAGCTCGGTTGCCCGCCGCTGGTGGCCGGCCGTATAGGGGTCGCGTTCCTCAACGGTCAGGGACATGGCCCGGACCATCTCGTCCAGGTTGTTTTCCAACTGGTTGTTGCTTTGCTTAAGCTTGTATTCGGCCAGCTTGCGCTCCACGATTTCCTGTTTGAGCTGCTTGTTCAGCAGCATCAGTTCGGATGTGCGTTTGAGCACCATGGATTCCAGGTGATCGTGGTGACGCTTTAATTCGTCCTCGGCTTCCATCTCTTTGGAGACAACGGTCAACAGGCCCAGGGACAGACTGATGCGGTCCCGGAAATAGAATTCGATATTGGCCTGGTCCTTGACCCAGATCACCCGGCCATCCCGGGTATGGATCTTGTAAACGGCTTCGATGGTGCCCGTCTTCTTGCACTCTTCGCGCAGTTCCTCCCAGGAATCCTCCAGTTCCGCCCGGCTTTGGACCTCTTTATGAATACCGACATCCATGTCGAGGGTTTTGTAGATGCGCCGGTCCACCACACAATCGCGGAAGACGTCCGCCACTTCGGATTGGCGGCAATCCAGCAGTTCCAGAAAGGATTGGCTGGTGTATTCATACCAGATCTGCTTGTCCTGGCTCTGCCAGGCGGCAACATAAAGGATGCCGGCACTGCCGGTGTCTTCGAAGGCCTGGTAGCGTTCGATGATTTCCACCAGCCGTCGTTTCAGTTCGACACTGTAATACCCGTTCAGAATGCGTCCGCCGTAATTCCGCGGCACTAAATAAAGCCCTTTGTTGGGGTCGCCCATGAATCGCACAATCCTCGTCAAGAATGGTTGCAACCTGTTTCGGGAGGCCGCATGCGGCGTGCCTGGATCGTCTCCGGCCGGCTGGGACACCAACGCGTCCATCGATCATCAGGGTCGGATGCGGACCTTCATCCCGTGCAAATTGGTTTTGCCACTTTGGGCGTCAATGCGCAAGTGTGTTTTCATGGCCGACCATTGAGGATGTCATTCCGGAAATAGGTTGCGCGCCAGCGACCGGCCTGCTATTTCGCTGTAGTCGCCGATAGGGCGGAAAATTGATCCACCGGAGTTTCATGGCATTCACCAAAGATTGCCGTCAGGAGTATTTTTGATGGATCCGCAATTCTGGACCTACCTGATCGCCATTACCCTGCTGACCATCACGCCAGGTGTGGACACTGTGTTGATCATCCGCAACACCACCCGGGGCGGGTGGTGCGATGGGGCGCTGAGCAGCCTGGGCATCTGTTCCGGCCTGTTTGTGCATGCCGTGGTGTCGGCGGTGGGGATTTCGGTGATCCTGCTGCAGTCGGCCTGGGCCTTCAAAGCCCTTAAACTGGCCGGGGCCGGCTATCTGATGTGGCTGGGGTATGTCAGCCTGCGCAGTGCGGCGCGAAACGGCGAACCGCTGGAATTGAGCCATCTGCCGGCCAGTGTCTACCACTTCAGCGCCCGCCGCTCTCTCCTGGAGGGCTTCCTTTCCAATGTGCTGAATCCCAAAGCAGTGGTATTTTACATGGCCTTTCTGCCGCAGTTCATCGACCCGGCGCGATCGGCGCTCCAGCAGTCCCTTTTCCTGGCGGGGCTGCATTTTGCGATCGCCATGGTCTGGCAGTGCCTGCTGGCATCGATCGTCCACAAGGCCAAGACCTGGATGCAAAACCAGAAGGTCCGGCGCAGTCTCGACGGTGTGACCGGGTCGATCATGATGCTGTTCGGGATCAAGCTGGCGCTGGATCGATAGACGCCTATTCCCACAAGACACATCGTGAAGGCATGCGGTCAGCTTTCCTTACCTTCACTTGAGGCCGTTTGCGCCAGGTCGGTAATGGCTGTGGCGTAGGCCGTCAACAGCGCGTCAAGATAGGCCGGATCGGTCTTGCCTTTCCAGGTCGTGAGCTCGTGGAAGCGTTTGGGAATAGTGATTTGCTTCGGCCGATACCCGGTGGCCATGCGCAGCTGCCAGCGCTTTGCCTGGATACCGGCGCTGCAGGCCGCCATTTGCCCCGCCAACCGGTCATAGCCCACCGACTGCAGACATTCGTCCAGAAGTTCACCGCTGTATACCTTGCGGGCAAACAGGCAGGACACCATCGAGGTCAGCCAGACGCGCTCGCGTTCATCCTCGACCAGAAACGCAACGGCCTTGTCCACGTTCTGGTCGTCATGCTTCTGATCATAGGAATAGCCGCCGGTGTCCAGGTGGGAGTGGCGGAATCCCAGCGCCTGGGCCGCATAGTAGACTTCGCCGGTGGCATAGCCGGCCATTTCCTGGCCCAGCACGCAGGCAAACTCTTCCCCGCCGTATTCAGCCGCAGCCTTTAGGGCACCCTGACCGAGCAGGCGATAGAAGTCGTTGGTTCCTTTGCCAAGGTGGTGCATGGCCTGTCGGAACGCTTGGGCATCCCCGAATTTTAGTGATAGGATCGCTTCTTTCTCCGAGATCAGTCCTTTTTCCAGGGCCTCGGCAGCCCAGGCCAGGGCCACGCCGGCACTCATGACATCCAGCCCCATCTTCTCGGCCACATCCATGATCCCCAGTACGGCAAAGGCGTCGGTTACGCCCAGCATGGTGCCGGCAGCGAAAATCGGTTCGTAGTCATAGGCCACCTGACGGTAGAGATACTGGTTTTCGGCCATGAATTTTTCGCGCATGAAACCGACGTGAATGCAGCCCACCGGGCATCCGGCACAGGCCGCGTTGCGCAGCAGGGTGTCGTCGGCGAACCTTTCGCCGGTCACCCCGTCTATGGCCGGGTCGCTGGTCTGCTGAAGATTGCGCCAGGGCAGGGCTTTGAGTTCATTGAGAGATGCCAGGTTCGCGGCAGTCCCCAGGTTGTGGTATTTGCTCATCATGTCGGTGGTGGTCATCCGGGCGTACACGTCTTCAAACAGCTTGCGGTAGGCCTTGTCCGCCGGCAGGCTGAAGGCGGCGTCACCTTCGATCACGATGCCTTTGAGGTTTTTGGCCCCCATGACCGCGCCGCCCCCCAATCGGCCGAAGTGCCGATAGGTGTCCACGTTGATGCCGGCCATGGCCGACCCGGTTTCCCCGGCCGGGCCGATGCGCAGGATGCTGCGGTGGCCGGAACCCGGATACATGCGCCGCAGCATCTTGCCGGCCGCATCCACGTTCTGACCCCAGAGATAATGAACATCCTGAATGTCGATGTGGTGGTTGCCCACGGCCAGGCAGGCGGGTGTGGGCGCTTTCCCCGTTACCACCAGGGCGTCCAGGTCGGCAAACCGCAAGGCCAGGGCGGAGCGTCCGCCGGCGTGACTTTCGGCGTACTGGTCGTGGTAGGGCGACTTGAAAGCGCATACGGTTTTGCTCATCAGCGGGAAGTAGCCGGTCAGCGGGCCGATCGTAAAGATCAGGGGTTGCTCTGGCGCGTCCCAGGGTTGATCGGGCTGCCCGAACTTGTCGAAAAGCAGGGCCGCCAGGCCGCTTCCGCCGATATAGGTTTCACGGCCGTCCAGCGTGAGGACGTTGCCGCGGCCCGAAGAAAGATCGACAGCCAGTACACGAAAATGGTCGCGGATCATGACGCCACCTCCTTTGCCGTGTCCGTCAAGGCGGTTGCCGTCATTTCCAGGCAGGCGTGGGGGCAGTAGTCGACACAGCGCCCGCAGTGAATGCACACGAACGGGGTGCTCGTGTTGTCCAGGTAAATCGCGTCCACCGGGCAGGCCTCAGCGCATTCACCGCAATGGATGCAGAGGTCTTTTTTGACCTTCACGCCACCCCCCTTGCGTTGGGAAAAAGCCCCTGTGGGGCAGGCCGCCGCACAGGGGGCCGGGTCGCAGGCCAGGCAGGTGATGGCCGTGAAGCCGGTGGAAAGCCCGCCGGAAGATTTGATGCGGATGCCGCCGGTCAGCCAGGACAGGTTCTGGTGGACGAGCCGGGCGCAGGCCAGGGAACAGGAATAGCACCCGATGCAGCGTTCCATGTGGGGGGTGGTGAGGATTTTCATGGTTCTCCGTGATCCCTCGTATTTAAGAAGCTTTTATTTAAAGCAGGGGGTTAACTTTTCCGGGTCTCTATTTTGATAGGGTGTTACTTTTATTTCGCGTGAAATAAAAGATGGAGCCGTAAAAAGTCCTTAAACCGTCACTCCCGCGCAGGCGGGAGTCCATAACCCATTGAAATAAATGGATCCCCGCCTGCGCGGGGATGACGAAAGGATTACCACAGCGACTTTTTACGACCTCATCAATAAAAGTAACCAAAACAAAACGCCCGTGTTCCGCGTTATCCTGCGCGTCGCCGATGCGCCCGGAGCACGCGGAAACTCGCCCGCCTGCGGCGGACTCAGACAGTCCGCGCGCTTTTTTCGGGCCGTATCGGCGATGCTCGGCGCGGAACAAAGGGAATTCCAAAACCAAAAACTAAAATCCATTTATTAGGTCTCTTCTGTGGGCTAACGGGTGGCCTTTTGCGCTGCGGGATAAGCCCTATTTTTTGCGAATGGTTGCAAAGCAGATCCGGGTATCCAATTCAGAAATGTGAATTTTTGGTTCTGATCAAGGCCGCACAAGGGTTTATGGTGAGGCGTACTCCGGTACGCCGCAGCCGTAAACCCGCGGAGAACGATGAGCAGGTCCCAAAAGACCATTTCTGGATGGATACTAAGCGCGGTTGGCGCTGCCTAATACCTTTTCGTTTTTATATTGCACCATTTCCACCAGGGCTTCCCGGGCCGGGCCGAGGTATTTGCGCGGGTCGAATTCGCCCGGGTTTTCCGCCAGGACTTTGCGGATGGCCGCTGTCATGGCCAGGCGGCCGTCGCTGTCGATGTTGATCTTGCAGACTGCCGACTGGGTGGCGCGCCGGAGCTGGTCTTCCGGAATCCCCACGGCGTCGTCCATCTGGCCGCCGTACTGGTTGATCATGGCCACGTATTGCGGCATGACCGAGGAGGCGCCGTGCAGCACGATGGGGAACCCGGGAACGCGTTTTTCAACCTCCTCTAAAATGTCGAACCGCAGCGGAGGCGGTTTTTGACCAGGCTTGACCTTGAACTTGTAGGCCCCGTGCGACGTGCCGATGGAGATGGCCAGGCTGTCCACCCCGGTTTTTCCCACAAATTCCTCCACCTCTTCGGGCCGCGTATAATGGGATCGCTCGGCCACCACCTCGTCTTCGATGCCAGCCAGCACCCCCAATTCGGCCTCCACCGAAACGTCGAAATCATGGGCGAAATCCACCACCTCGCGGCTGAGGGCCATGTTCTCCTGGAAAGACAGATGCGATCCATCGATCATCACCGAGGAAAACCCGCTCTCGATACAGGCCCGGCACAAATCGAACGAACTGCCGTGATCGAGATGCAGGGCCATCGGAATGGGGTGCCCCAGGGCTTCCGCCATGGCCACGGCGCCGGCGGCCAGGTGGGGCAGCATGGCCGAATGGGCGTATTGGCGGGCGCTGCCGGAGACCTGCAGGATCACCGGTGATTTGGATGCCACACAACCGGTGACGATGCCCTGCAACTGCTCCATGTTGTTGAAATTGTAGGCCGGCACCGCAAAGCCCTCGTCCAGGGCCTGGCGGAACATGTCGCTCGTGTTCACCAGGCCCAGATCCTGATAATAGATATTGTTGATCATGATGGTGGCTCCCATGTCGGAAAGTTGTCGTGAAGGAAAAATGACGGTTTCTTAAAAAGTCCGATATCCGCGTTACGCTTCATCCCTCGTCATTGCGGCGTAGCGCAAGTACGCCTCATTCCTCGGGATTCGCAAGCCTTGATCTCGAACATTTTACGGAACCGTCTGATACATGACTTTGGGGCTTGACTAGGACAGCGTACCCAAACTACGCTCAATCCCAGTCATGGCAATTAAAAACAAATACATCAAACGTGCAAAAATTACAGAGGTGAAATTTAGGCAGCTAATTAAGTT
>JABZFP010000005.1 GCA_014237395.1 Desulfobacteraceae bacterium
ATAGTCTTCATTCCAATGCCTTAAAGAGGATACCAGATGTTGTGGTGGGTCTATTTATCTTGAAACCTGTGCTTTCGTGCCAGGAAACCAGCTATCGCTGAATTAAAGATAGATTGAGACTATCCCACGAAAATGGCGGTCATCAAAACCTATGATTACGTACCACTATACGGATCACAAGGATTTTTCAGGTAGGAAACGTTAATCTCACACCCCTTCCCATATCTACTGCAACAGCTTTTCCAATGTTTGTTTTAACACCTGCATACCGTGTCGAATCTCCGTCCGTCCGGGTGCATTGCCGCGAATCCAGGTCCAAAGCCGCTTCTGCTCCGGGATCCGCTCCGATGGTATCAGTTTGCGCAACACGATTCGTCGGCGTCCAGCGTAGATGCAGATCGACGGTAC
Organism: Desulfobacteraceae bacterium; assembly: GCA_014237395.1. Classification (GTDB taxonomy): domain Bacteria; phylum Desulfobacterota; class Desulfobacteria; order Desulfobacterales; family UBA5852; genus JABZFP01. The sequence continues at coordinate 409 of JABZFP010000005.1, forward strand.
CACTGGAAAAAAAGGCGCTGTCTTGATGCGGGTAATCGCCTCTTTTTCGATAAAAAACCGATCCACCGGCGTTTCAACGGAAAGACCCGTCGGCGTAATATCGACGAAGTAGCCTTCACGGCTCCGTTTGGCCATAAAAAAAATACAGCCGATCCACGTCGGCATTAAAAGCATGAATACAACACCAAAGATTTCAAGGCCGAGGGCAATGAAGAAGACGCCCGCTTCGATAACGAGTTTAAGCAGGGATGGCGCCTGCAGCGTTGCCCCGGCCACGCGCTCAATCAATCCCGGCGCCAAGAATTGTATCCCGTGAAACAGAACAAACGACTGGACGATGGCAATCAGGAAAACACCGAGGCGCGCATATCGGCGCCGGGAATAGAAAAACGTCTGCCCGACGGGGGCCTCTTTCCAGCGCGGCCCACGGAAGGCCGAAATGATATAGTAGCGCATCCCTTCGAAAAGTGAGTACATGACCGGGACGACCACCAGGGTCAGCACCGTGGCGAAGCAAATGCCGAAGATAATGACCACCCCCAGCCCCTCCCACAGTTCATCGGTGATCGTCAGCGTCAGAATGCCCCCCACCGTGGAGACCGTGGTGGAAATGATCGGCCGCAGGCGCTGCTGGCCGCCGGCCACGATGGCATCGAACATGTTGAGGCCGTTCATCCGCATGCGGTTGATGCAATCCACCAGGACGATCGAGTCGTTCACCACGATGCCGCTCAAGCCCACCAGGCCGATGAAACTCATGATCGAAAAATTGTTGCCAGTGACGTACAGGCCGGCCATGGCGCCGACGATGGAAAGAGGCAGCGCCGTTAGGATGGCAAACGGCTGGGCGATGGAGTTGAATTGGGAGACCAGCAGGGTGAAAATAAGGAGGGCCGCCACAATATAGGCCAATCGCAACGATTCGAAAGACTCGGCCGTTTCCTCGTACTCGCCGGAGTAATCGAAGGTATAGCCCGGGGGCAGTTCCAGGTCCTTCAGCGCCTTCATCAGTTCCTGGGTGATCTCCACAGCGGAGCGTCCCCGGTTATTGGCCGAAACTCTGACGATCCGGCGCCGGTCGGAATGCCGGATGCTGTTCAGCCCCTCGTCCTGCTGATAGGTGGCGATGGTGGTCAGGGGCACCAGTTGACCCGTGTCGGAACGCACCTTGATTTTTTCCAGCATTCTGGGACTGGTCCGCGCTTCCGGCGCAAACCGCAATTTGAGATCATATTTTTTGGAGACATCCAGCTCGTCGCGAAATTCGCGGATATCCAGTCCGGCAGTCGCCCCCCGCAGGGTGGTGGCCACCCATTCAAGAGGAATCCCCATGGCCGCCGCCCGTTTGCGGTCAATTTCCACCTGCAGTTCCGGGGCGGCATCGCTGAAATCATCCTTGATATCCACGATCCCGTCGATGGCGTCCATGGTTTCTCTGACCCGGGCCGTTATTTGGCGCAATACATCGATTTCCGGGCCGACGATTTTGAGGAGAATCGGCGCCGCGGTCGGGGGCCCCCACTGGATGGCGCGGAAGCGGATATCCGCACCAGGAATTTCCTGAAGATAGGGACGAAGACGCTCTTGTATTTCCCGATGGGACGAGCGGGCAAATTCCTTGCCATCCTTGAGCTCCACTGTGATTTCAGCAAAATTACTGATGGTTCCCGCGCCGAAAGAAAATTCGTACGCGCTCTGCCCCTTCTGGCCCACCGTTGAAACAACCTGGACCACCTCCGTTACATGGTCGCCGACGATCCTTTCCACCTTCCTTGCAATGGCGTCGGTCAGCGCCACTTCGGTGCCCCGCGGTGTTTCCACGGTGATATAGATGTAGTCGAAATCCGCATCGGGAAACATCTCCACCTTGACCAGTCCGCCGGCCACCAGCCCGAGGGCGGAGCCAAGGCAGACGAAAATGATGACGATGACAAGGAACCGGTGGTTCAGCGCCCATGTTACCCCGCGCACATAGAGTCGCTTCAGCTGCCGGAGATCCTCTTCCGGGCTGACGATGCGGCCGTCCTTGCGCGAGCGCTTCATGATCATGCTCAGGATCAGGGGATTGGCCACCAGGGCCACCACCAGTGAAGCACACAGCGCGATGGATACGGTCTTGGGCAGAAAGCCCATGTATTCGCCGGTAACGCCCGTCATGAGCAGCATGGGTAGAAAAGCCGCCATGGTCGTCAGGGTGGCGGAAATCACCGGCATGGCAATTTCGGAAGTGCCTTCGATCACAGCGGTGATGCGGTCTTTGCCCAGCTGGTAGTGATGATAGACATTTTCCACCACGATGATCGCGTTGTCGACGATCATGCCGATGCACAATACGAGGGCGAAGCGGACCATGTCGTTGTTGGACATGTCGAAGATCTTCAAGAATACGAAGGACAGCAGGAGCGACAGTGGTATCGACAACGCGGTAATAATCGAATTCCTCAGGCCCATGGCAAAATAGAGCACGATAACGACGATGATCAGACCAAACACGGCCGAGTTGTTCATCTGATCGAAGCCCTGCTTGATGTACTTGGCCTTTTCCGCAGTCACCGTGGCGTGAACACCGGCGGGGAAAGTCTTCTCCAGATCGGCCAGTTTTTCCCGGACCTTGCGGGAAGTTTCCAATATATTGGCGCCGGTGCGCTTCTTGACGGCAATCGAGACCGAGGCCACGCCGTTGACCCTGGAATAGGTGATATCTTCGGAGTGGCCGTCGACCACGCGGGCCACGTCTTTGAGGAAAACCACCCGATCCCCCTGGTGGACCAGGGGCACCTGGTTGTAATCTTCCACGTTTTTGATCTCGGTGAGCGTGCGCAGAAGAAGGCGGCGACCTTCCACATTGACCTGTCCTCCTGGGATATTGATGTCCGAGCGTTTGACCGCCTGGTAAACATCAAGGATGGTCAGGCCGTATTGGGTGAGCCGCTCCGGATCGATGTATATCTGAATTTCGCGGATCAAACCGCCGGCCACGTCCGCGGCCAGAACTTCCGGCATCAGCTCGATCTCATCGGCCACATCTTCGGTGAGTTTTCTCAGTTTGACCGGATCGATGTCACCGACCACCGAAGCGATCATGATGGGGATATCGGAGAAACTGACCTCATTGACCTCCGGATCCTCGGCGTCTTCGGGAAGATCCTTGCGGGCATCGGTCACTTTTTCCCGAACCTTCTGCAGCGAGCGCTCCAGGTCGGCTTCCGCTTGGAAATCGATGACGACGACGGATACCCCCTCGGCCGAATCCGAGCGCATTTCATCCACATCTTTCAGGTCGCTCAGGGCTTCCTCGATGGGGTTGGTCACCAGGCTCTCGATCTCGCTGGGCGACGCGCCGGGGTAAAGGGTGACGACGATGGCCACCGGCGCCGAGATTTCCGGTTCGCCCTCTTTGGGCAGGGATTGATAGGCAAAGGTTCCCGCCACGATGGGAAGAACGATCACGAGAAGGCCGAAAATCAACCACCGGTTTATAATGAAACGAAAAAATTTCAAATGTCACTCTCAGCTATCGTTGTTTTCAGTTGAGATGCCCATTCGTCACTGGTTGTGCCGGACAGAAGAATGGGACACAGCTTACTGGTTCTCGGTCACGGCGACCCTATCCCCGTCCTTGAGATACTGGCTTCCGGTGGTGACCAGCCGATCCCCGGCGGCAACCCCTTCCATAATCATGACGGAGGATCCCTCCACCCGGCCCAGTTTCACTTCCCGAACGGAGGCCCTGCCATCTTCGGTCACGACAAAGACTTCTTTCCGGTTCTCTCGAAACAGAACGCACCCCTGGGGAATCATGATGGCATCCGGCATCGTATCCACGACGATGGTCACGGTGGCGGTCAGCCCCGCTTTGAGGAGCAGGTCCGGGTTGGCCACCAGCACCTCGACTTCGAAGGTGTTGGTTTGGGGATCGGCCTTGACGCCGATGCGGTCCACCTGACCGGGAAACGCCCGCCCGGGGAATGCTTCAATCAAAACGGTCACGGTGTCGTCGTGATCCAGATGAACGTAGTCCTGCTCATTGACATGAATTTTCACCCGTATGCGCCGCATGTCCGCGATGGCCAACACCGGATCACCAATATTGATGTTCTGTCCCGTCTCCACCAGCCTGCGGATCACCAGGCCGTCAAACGGCGCTTTGATCACAGTTTTCTCAAACCGCCGCCGCTGGATGTCGACCACGGCTTCAGCTTGGGATACCCCGGCCTGGGCCGCTTTGTAATCGGCTTCGATCTTTTCGTAATATTCCGGGGTGATCACGTTGTCGGGCAGCAGCTGACCCGCGCGCTGAAACGCATTCTGGGCGGCCACATAGCGGGCCCGGGCGGAAAGAAGATTGGCCCGGGCCTCGTTCAGCGCCAGCTGATAGTCTTTTGAATCGAGGATCACGACGGCTTGCTCGGCCGTGGCGGGATCCCCCGTATCGACACTGTAAGATTCTACAATCCCGGATACCTGTGCCGACAGGACGACTTCACGATTGGCGATAAGCCGACCCACGGCATTGACCACAAGCGGCAAATCACGGCGTTCGATCACCACGGTGTTCACCGGACGGGGTTTGGGTAGGACCACTTTTTCTTCTTTTGCCGGGCTGCATCCGAAAGATCCTGCCAGGCCGGCCACCAGGCCGATCAATAGCAAATGCTTTTTCATAGAATACCAAAGACCTCCCGCCGCACGCATTGTCGTCGCGGCCATTATCAAGGTTTCATGCGGTTTTGTCGATCATCGATCGATGGTTTTGGTTGTTCAGCATCCGATGCGCCGATCGCACTGTCGACAGTCAATCGGTTTTATCAGCCGGGGCGCTGCGATTGATAACGGTCAAGAGGTCATGCCCCGTGGCCCACGCCGAATAACGCGTGACCAGTTGTTCGGCATAGATCCGGGCATCTGCCAGGCGCCCCCGCTTCAGGTAAAAATCCACCGTCGCATAAAGATAATCGCGGTTCCCCGGTTCAAGGGCCAGCGCGCTTAAAAAAGAAGCCTCTGCCGCCGCATCCTGGGCCAGATAGGCCTGCAGCAATGCCAGATTATAGTGAATGCGCCCCCGTTGCGGGAGTCCGGTAACGGCGGCTTTCAATGCATCGGCTGCTTCACGGTATTTTTTTTCTTCGGCCAGCAAAAGCCCCAGCGAGTATTGCAGTTCGAATTGCTCCGGATGGGCGGCGACCACCTCACGCAGCAGAGTTTCCGCCTGGCGGTTCTGCCCCGACTGGTTATAGAGCATGGCCAAATTGACTTTGGCGGGATAAAACTGCGCATCGATCTGGACTGCTTTCCGATAATGCTTGACCGCCTCTTCGACCTGACCACGATTCCGATAGAGGTTGCCCAGGTTATGCTGGGAGGCGGCAAAATCCGCCGAATAAAGCAGGGCCTGCCGATAATCCTCCAGGACCTGGTCGAATTTGAGGCGCGCCGCGCCGCGCAGACGATCTTGGGGCAATGCCGACAGCGCTTGTGCCGCCTCGATCCGGACGGCCTTCACGTTGTCGTATAAAAGGGCTGCCAGCAGCCGCCGATGAGGCGCGTTGTCCGCCACCGGTATGAATCGCGCCGCCGTCATCCGGACCAGGGCCTCTTCATCGCTCAGTCCTTGCTCGAAAGCCTGCAGACTGGCTGGGCCGGGGTAGTTTGCCAGCAAGGACAGCGCGGTGGCCCGGACAATGGCCGGCAGCAATCGATCCCCGGTTACCCGTATGAGGCCAACAAGCGCCTCGGGATCATTGGCGCGGCCGGCCGCGAAGACCGTGCCGAAATGAGGCTTGCTTTTTTTTCCGTACCACAGGGTCGTATATTCCGAGGACCACTGCCGCGTTTTATCCTGATGGCAGCGATTACAGGCGTTGGGCGCCCCGTCCGCCTGGCTGAGATCCGGCCGGGGCACGCGGAAACTGTGATCCGGCCGATAATCGACGCCCATATAGGTGCGGCCGGGCATGTGGCACTGCTCGCAGGCCGCCCCCGTCCCGACCTCGAACAGTACCGTCCCGTCCGTCCCCTTGATGGGGTCGCCCTTCTCGCCCTGTTTTTTGTGAAAATGGTGCGCCGGCGTATCGTAGACATCCGCCCGGTGGCATTGCAGGCAGAGGGCATTGCCTTCCTTGATCCGTCGGGTGCTGTGCACATCGTGGCAGTCGCTGCAGCGAATATCCCGGTTGTACATCTTGCTCTGCATGAAAGACCCGTAGACGTAGACTTCCTCCAGAATCTGCCCGTCGGCAAAATACATCCCTTCGGTGAGCAGCTGCGGGATGGCGTAATTCAGAAAATGGTCGAAATCATGGGTATTGTCGCCCAGCGACGATCGCCTTGAATGGCATGGGGCACAGAGCTCGATCTGCTGTCGGGCGCTCATGCCGGCCGTTTGGACCGCCAATGCATAATTCGGCGTATCCGGCCGTGCCATGTCCGGCAACTGGGCCCAGGCCACATGCTGCGATCCGGGGCCGTGACAGGCCTCACAGCCCACATCGATATCCGACCAGGTCGTGTCGTAGGTTTCCGTTTCCGGATCGTAGTTCTTCTTGAGATTGGTGCTGTGGCACTCGGCACACATCCCGTTCCAGTTCTGTCCGGCATTGGTCCAGTAGATCCAGTCGTCCGGCGTCGGCGGGCTGTCGGGGTAGAGATGATACCAGCGCTTGGCCCGGACGTCCCAGGCCAGCGGCAGGCACTGCAGACGACCGCCGGGAAAAGGGACCAGATACTGCTGCAGGGGGGTCACGCCGAACGTGTGGGTGATTTCGAAATCCCCCATGACACCATCCGGCCCCTGGGTGTGAACAAAAAATCGCCCGGCCTGCCGATAGAAACGCGAGACCATGTCTCCCTGCGCGAATTCAACATCGATGAAATCCCCCAGCACGGTCGCCTCGGTCGCCACGTCCATGGCCTGATCGTGATGCGAGTCTTTCCAGCGGTCATGTTGCAGCTTGTGGCAGTCCCGGCAGGAGGCACTGCCCATAAATGTGGCCGCATCGTTGTCCGCCAAATTCTCCCCCGACATCCCCCGACGCTCCATGACGACGTAAAGCGGCAGTGTCAGCACAATGACCAGGGTCGCCAGGATGCCCGTGATTTTCCAGGATCGCAGGGACTCATGCGGTTTCGATGGCGCAGGTGAAGGTGTCATGGATTAGGTCGCGTCGGATTTCGCATAAGTGACCTGATCGTCACGGAACTGGTTCCGCCGGATACGTCGACCGGTGTCGACACGGATCACATTGTTTTCGATGGCGACGGGGAAGCAATCCAGCGGCCGCGGTGCCGGCGACTTGACCACGCTGCCGGTCATGTCGAACACGGAGGCATGGCAGGGACAGGCAAATTGCCCTGTGTCCTCATCCCAGGGGACGGTGCATCCCAGATGCGTGCATTGGCGGGAAAGGGCCATGAATCCGCCATCTGCGAGCCGCACCAGGTAAAACCGGCCTTGCGGATAAGCCGTGACCGAGCCGGGCTTGAAATCGGCAACGTTGCCGGTCGTCAGCATCGTTGCCGCGTCCGGCGCGTCGGCCTTGGGCTTACGGGGTTTGAAATAGGCCGTCAGCATCACGGCCACCTCCAACAGTCCCAGCGACGCCAGCAGCAGCCAGAGGCGATTGAGAAAACGCCGCCGTGGAGTCGGCGCCTCCTCCCCGGGATCTTGCAGTGTTTTCGGTCTTTTTTGAGCGTCGCACCCTTTATCTCCAGGATGTTTTTTCCCTGCTTTTTTCACCCTATCCTCCTGGCCATGTCAGCCGCATGCCGGGGCCACGGAACGCCATCCCGATGACGGTCAAGGTAATGAACACGGTTGCCAGCAGCACAAAAACGGCCTGCAGCGCCCCCGCGCGGGTCGAGGCATACCAACGGCGCATACCGATATAGCCGCCGGTCAGGCCTGTCACCCATAAACCAAAGAGCACCAAGCCGCGCCTTCCGGTTTCGCCACCGACACCCGCGGCATGGTTCGCCCATCCGTATTCATCAAGAAAAACCCACAGAAGCGTGATCACGACGCCTGTTGCCACCGCGATCCCGGCCGAACGCCTGTCATGCGGCGTGCCGAACCAGATCCCCGCGGCGTCATTCCGTTCCCCCAGAAAAGGCATCAGAACCAGTATGAGTGCCGCCAGAAAAGGAATCACGGTAACCGCCAGGACCGGGGGAAAGTGCAGCAGCAGTTCCTGGAGACCAGCAAAATACCAGGGCGCTTTGGTGGGGTTGGGGCTCAGGCCCGGGTTGGCCGGCGCATGCAGAGGGGCGTCAAAGATGACGGCCAGCAGAAGCAGCCCAGCCAGGAGCACCGCCGCCACCGCCAGTTCACGCACGATAAGATGCGGTATGGTCGCCACCCGCACGGGGGGTTCTTCGGCCGTATCTTTCATCCGTGGCGGCACCACCAAGCCGCCGGCCTTGCGCACCCGCCAAAAATGATAGGCTAACAGGAAAAGAAAGAGTGCCGGCAAAACCGTGGCATGAACGGTGTAGAAGAGCTTCAGGGCGGCTGGACCGATCTCATCACCGGCCATGAGCAGGGCTTTTAGATGGGGACCGAACCAGGGGACATAATCCAGCATGCCGGTGCAGATGGTGACCGCCCAGTAGGCCAGCTGGTCGTAGGGCAGAAGATATCCGGTAAAATTGGCCAGCAGCACCAAGGCCAGGAGTACCAGCCCGGCAATCCAGGTGAGGTGACGGGGCGGCTGGAACGCGCCGGTAAAAAAAACCCGCAGCAGGTGCATAAACCCTATAAGGACAAGCAGGTTGGCGCCCCAGTGGTGCAGATTGCGCACCAGTCTGCCGAAAGCCACATCATGGCGGATGGTCTGCACGGATCTGTAGGCAAGCGCAGGGAAGGGTTCATAGACGAAGTTAAGCAGACCACCGGTAAACCACTGCACCAGCACAAGCACGACCGCCATGCCCCCCAGTCCCCAGGAGAGTGTCAGCGGCAGAGTCGCGGCCGGCACGGTTGTCGGGCGGAAATGCAGTACCAGATTATTTAAATAACGGCGACGACCGGCACGCGCGGTTGAGGCTTCACCGTTGGATGAAAAGATCATGAGGAAACGGTCCCGAAGTTGAATCAGATGCGGCAGCATCGGCTGAAACTACCAGCATCAAAGCGAATGATCAATCCCGAAGATAAAGGGTTCCCGATCGATGGCCGGAATTGCGGCCGCCACAGCGGCTGACACTGAAAAACAGGAATATTTGATTGCAATCCCTGTCAGATATGCTTAAACTTTTACCATCTTGTCCAAACATCCCGACCGGTTTCAAGATGCGCATCATCCAAAACCTTTGCCCCCTCGATACCAGCCGACGATTAGCGGAGCGTTATTCCGTCTGCCCAACTTTTTGGAGAACCATCATGACGATGACGACATGCCTGCCTCGCAAACAAATCATGGCCGCACTGACACTGGCGCTTTTATGGATCGTTCCTCTCCATGCGGCATGGGCTGCGGACGCCCGACTTTCCAAAGGGCAAACACTCTATGTTCCGGTGTACTCCCACATTTACAGCGGCGATCGGGAGCGCCCCGTGTACCTTGCGGTCACCGTCAGTATCCGCAATACCGATCCGACCCATCCCATCCACATCAACGCCGTGGACTACTATGATTCCGCGGGCAAGCAGCTACGGCGTTTTATGGAAAAGCCGATCACCCTGGCGCCCATGGCATCCACCCGCTTTGTCGTCAAGGAATCGGACAAGTCCGGCGGTTCCGGGGCCAATTTCATCGTCTCCTGGCAATCCGACACCCCCGTCAATCCACCGCTGACCGAGGGTGTTATGATCAGCACCGCCTCGCAACTCGGCATTTCGTTCGTCACCCGCGGCGTTCCGATCGTCGCAGCGCAACCATAAGCCACAGGGAGCCTTCGAACGATGGATCCGTTATGGATCTCGGCAGCATTTCTTTTTGGTTTTGCAGTCCGCCAGATCGGCCTGCCGCCGCTGGTCGGATTCCTGATGGCCGGTTTCACCCTGAATGCGGCCGGAATCGAGGGCGGCCCCATGCTGGAAAATATCGCCGACATGGGCGTTACCCTTCTGCTTTTCAGCATCGGCCTCAAACTACGTATCAAAAGTCTTCTCAAGCCGGAGATATGGACCGGCGCCAGCATCCACATGGTGATCTCGGTGCTGCTCTTCGGGGCGGCCATGTATGCTCTGGGCATCGCCGGCATGGCGTATTTCGGCCCGCTGGATGTCAAGCTGACCTTGCTGGTGGCGTTTGCCTTGAGCTTTTCCAGTACGGTCTTTGCGGTCAAAGTGTTGGAAGATCGCGCCGAGATGCGATCGTTTCATGGCCAGGTGGCCATCGGCATCCTGATCATCCAGGACCTGCTGGCGGTGATCTTCATAACCGCCTCCATGGGCAAGTTACCGTCACCCTGGGCCATTCTGGCGGTGCCGGGCCTTTTCCTGCTGCGTCCCGTGCTCATGCACCTCATGGATCGCAGTGGCCACGGCGAGTTGATGATCCTCTGCGGATTCCTCATGGCCCTGGTCTTCGGCGCGGGCCTCTTTGAACTGGTGGGCCTCAAAGCCGACCTGGGGGCCCTTTTCGTGGGTATCCTGCTGGCACCGCACGCCAAAGCGCCCGAGATGGCCAAGCACCTGCTGGGCTTCAAGGATTTTTTCCTGATCGGTTTTTTTCTCAGCATCGGCCTATCGGGCGTCCCCAGTCTTGCGACTTTCGGGGTCGCGCTTCTGCTTGTGGCCGTGATACCGATCAAGGTCGCGCTCTTCTTTTTCCTTCTGACCCGGTTCAAACTGCGGGCCCGCACAGCCGTCCTGGCATCCCTCAACCTGGCCAACTACAGCGAATTCGGCCTGATCGTCGGTGCCATCGCCACAGGCAACGGCTGGATCGGTGCGGAATGGCTGACGATCATCGCCATCGCCCTGTCCCTTACCTTCATTCTGGCAGCACCATTGAACACCCATGCCGATCGCATCTACCAGCGCTTTCGCAAAACCCTGAAACGCTTCGAAACCAATACCCGCCACCCCACCGATGCGCCCATCGACGCCGGGGGCGCGGTCATCGCTGTTTTCGGCATGGGTCGAATCGGCACCTGCGCTTATGACGCCATGGTGGAACGCCACGGCGCGGTGGTGATCGGCGTTGATTTTGACCACGAGACCGTGGCGTACCACCAAAAAGCCGGACGCCGGGTGGTATTCGGCGATCCCACCGATCCCGACTTTTGGGCGCGGGCCCTGACGATCAGCCAGATGCGCCTGACCATGCTGGCGACACCCAGCCAGACTGCCAATCTGGCAGCGGTCAGGCAGTTGCGATCCAAAGGCTTTACCGGCATGATCGCCGCAACCGCCCTGTTCGATGACGAAATTCCGGACCTGGAAAAAGCCGGTGTCGATGCCGCCTTCAACTTATACGGCGAGGCGGGATTGGGGTTTGCCGACCACGCCAACGAACTGCTCGAAAAACGATTGCTCAAACCTCATCGGCCACTGACATGATTTATTTCACATGGAAGTAAGACGCAGTGCATTGGTCGGTAGACATCGAGCAACATTAACGATACGTCCCTTTTAACCGGGGATCGATAAAAAATGGCACAGAAAGTCATTCTGGACCTCGACAACGCCCTGACCATCCCGGTCCAGGACACCGATGACGCCCTGGCGCTGGCGCTGGCCCTGGTGTCCCCGGAGTTGGAGATTCTGGGCTGCACCACCTGCGCGGGCAACTGTCGTACGCCGCAGTCGACCCTCAACACCCTGAGGCTTCTGGAAGCGGGGGGTATCCAGGCCTTACCGGTTGCGGAGGGCCATCCCACCGCGCTGGCACGGGATCGGGAACCCCACTTCCGCTATCTGGCGTCCAAGACCGACGGATCCGGGCGCCGCTACTGGGACAACCTACCGGAACCGCCGGACACCCGCTTGGGCGCCCATGCCCTTCCGGCCGCGGAATTTATCATCCAGACCGCCCGCCGCCATCCCGGCGAGGTGATTCTCGTGGCCCTGGGCAGCCTGACCAATCTTGCGTTGTCCCTGCTGGAGGCTCCTGAAACAGCCTCCCTGCTCAAAGGTGTGGTGCATATGGGCGGCAGTTTCGATCCGTTGGATGGTCCGCCCTTTGTCTGGCAGACGCCGGATATCCCCGACGACGTCTGGCGGAGCACGCTGCGCTTCAACACGGTTTTCGACCCGGAAGCCTCCGCCGTGGTCTTCCGCTCCGGCATTTCCGTGACCCTGGTCCCGGCCAACGTCACCGCCCTGGTTTTCCAACGGCCCATCCATCTGGAACGACTGCAGGCCGTGGGAACCCGGTGGCACCGCTATCTCGCAGCCTATGCGCGCCCCTGGGTCGAGTGGTCGATCCACGAACGCAAGCTGCCGGGAGCCCACATGCACGACCCGCTGACCGTGGCCGCCGTTATCGACGCCGCCTTTTTTCAGTTCACGTCCATGGATCTGAGCGTGCCGGCCCTGCTGACCGGGAAAGGCCCCTGGTTGACGGTGGATTCCGGCGGCCTGCCCGTAAACGTCGCCAGCCAAGTGGACGCCCCCCGCTTCGAAGCCTGGTTGGCCGATCGGCTGCACGCGCCGGTCCTGGAGCGTTATCTTACCCCTGCAGCTTCAAACGCCCTTTGAAGGGGGCTTGAAAAACGGTTTTTGAATGATTGTTTTTTTGTTTCCCTTTGTCCCGCGCCGAGCATCGACGATGCGTCGCGAACCCACCGGGATGTCGGGGCTCCGACTGGATAGCTACGCCAGTGCCGGATTGCAGGCCTGTGCATACCGCTTCGCAACAGCCCCAATCCGGTCCAGCACGATCTGCTCCGGGTCGTTGGCAAGGCGTCCGTCGCGGATTTTCTGCCCGGCTTCCGGCAGGTGCTGCAGGACAAGGGACAGCGGGGGCGGCGCCTGACGTAAAGTGGCGAAGAGGCGCTTCAGGGCCGCCTGCGCCTCGGGTCGGCTCCAGTAATACCGGATCCGATCGGAATAGGCGTACCGCCGTAAATACGCCAGTTCCTCTTCCGACCCCTGGTAATAGTGCTGCCAGGATTCCGGATCGGAAACCATCAAATTCTCCATGATGTCCGGCAAGTAACCCCCAGTGACGCTTTTACGACCCCCGTAAGCGTCTTTTTCAATCTCCGCCAGAGCGAAAAAGGCCTCCCGCATGGCATAGGTCAGCGCGGGGCCGACTTTGAGGATGCCGAAATGATCCGCCACCATGCGCGCCAGTGCGGCCGGGGTTTGAAAATCCGTGGAGTGGGCTTCGAGGACCAAATGGTCCACCTGTCGGATATACGCGACCAGGGGCTGCATCCGATCAGACGCATACGGGTGCACCATGCGCGGCGCGAACTCCGCTCCGGTCTGGACCACGAGAGCCAGGACCCGCTGCCAGGCATGCGACAGCCCCCGGTCTTCAAAGGCGCGCCGGCAGGCCGACACGGTTTCCCCGATTTGTTCCGCATCCGTCACCGGAACAGCTTTTTCAGCCATGTCGCCGCCGCCCGGCGGCGGGACGTCCGAACCAATGACGTAATAGGGTGGCGGAAGACCTGCCTGTTTGGCTGTTCGTTCCACCACCCGGCACAGATCCGCCGCCCGGCGGCTGATCAACTCGAGGGACAGGCTGCCGTCCGACTGCCGGGCCTCATCGCCGCAGGGCGTGGTGGTGTCCAGATGGATCTTCCGGTAGCCGGCCCGCACACAGGCCGATGCCAGGGCCGATGCCTGCTGCAACGCATGGTCGGCGGACGCATGGCGCCAGGGATGCGGGCCGATATGATCCCCCCCGATAATGATTCTGTCGGATGGCAGACCGACCTGCATCGCCATCTGAAGGACCTCGCGCCGAAAACGGTGGGGGGTGAGCCCCGTATACCCGCCGGACAGATTCACCTGACTGGCGGTGGATTCAATGAGCGCCACCGTACCATCGCGAAGCGCCTGCTGCAAAACCGCCCGAATGGCACAGGCATTCGCCGTACAGGCGGCATACATAGCGAACGGCTCGCCCTGCTTCTGACGCTGAACCACCGCCTCCAGCATCGCGGCGGCTGTATGGTCAAAAATCCCGGAACCCATGATTTAAATCGCCTGCAACCCTTTTCCCATAGCGCGTTTCGTTATTTGGGGTGGACGCGGCCCGGTCCCGGCTTGACACCCCCAGGGCTTTCTTCTAATATCGCCCAGTTTCTTATCACGCACCGAGTGCCTGAAAGCCTATGACACAAACAGACGATTCCACACAGACACCCAAAGACCGCCCGCTTCCGCGAAAAGTCGCCGCCCTTCTCGTTTACAGCCGCCCGGGATTGGTCTTTGGCGGCATGATCTGCGCCTTGGCGGTCATGTGGCGGCAAGACCCGCGGGTCTATACCCTGGGCGTCAGTCTGCTGGTCCTTTCCATGACCTTCGACCTCGTGGATGGCTGGTTTGCCGCCCGTTATCGTCCCGATGCGCCCCTGGCCCACCTGGCCGATCGCTTGATGGACAAACTGGTCTATTCCATTATCTTTCCGGTCATTGCCGTCGGCACGATGTGGCGCCTCCTGGTCATTACGCCGGACCACACCAAAGGTCAATTGCTCCATGCTGTTTTCGTATTGCTGCTGTGTGTGACCGTGCTGATCCGGGACAATTTTGCCGCTTTCATGCGGGGCTTCGCTATCCGGCAAGGCTCCGAACCCGCGCTCAGTGAGTACAACCGCCTGCGAACCATCGTGGCCGCTCCGGTCAGCGCCCTGCTCTACGCTTATGCGTTTTATATCCCCGAGGGGCCGCCCTCCTGGCTGTATTTTAAAATTACCTGGCTGGCCAATTTCCCGCTGCAGGTACTCTTTTTTATTGAAATTTTGTTCCTGATCATCAATTTAGGGTCCATCGCCGGTTATTGCCGTAAATACGGCACCCTCTGCCTGGATGAATTATGCCTTGGGGATGCTGTCCTGCGCCGCCGGATTCTGGCCATCTTCCCCAATGCCCTGACAGTCATGAACGCCATGATGGGCCTGATTGCCGTTTTCTTCGCTTACCAGGGCAGGATCCGGGAATCCTATCTGATGATTATCGGGGCCGCCACCTTTGATAAGCTTGACGGCGCTCTTGCGCGCCGTCTGGGCCTCACCGAACCGCTGCCGGAAGAAATAGGGCAACGCAAGATCAACCTCGGCAACCTCATGGATGATTTTGCCGATGCGGTCAGCTTCTGCATAGTGCCGGGATGGATTTTTTATATCTGCCTGCGCGACATCGCACCGGAACACTTTACCCACCTGCCGGTGGGCCTGGTGGCCTTGCTCTATGTCGGATTAGGGCTGGGGCGCCTGATTTACTTCACCATCGACAAGGCGCCCATTCCGGGTTTTTTTAAAGGATTGCCGACGCCGGCCGGCGCCATGCTGGTGCTGGCCCCCTTGATCGCTTTCAGCCAGGCCGTCAACGAAACGCCCCGCTGGGTTCCCTTCTGGGGGTATTTTTCCTTCGGCCTGATGATCGTTACGGCGATCCTGATGAACTGTTATTTCATCCGCTATCTGCACATGGGCCGCTTCATGAGCCGTAATCCGTGGATGACGCGCTTCAGCCTTGCCCTTCTGATAACCGTCGTAACCCCCTATTTCGGCCTGGTATGCTTTGGCTATATGTTCCTCTATGTTCTGTCGCCGCTGGTCACCTGGCGAATCGATCCGGAAGAGGCCGCCCGGGAAACCCGCACAACGTCATCCTGACGGTCTGAGTGCGGCCGAACCACTGCAGGCGGACGATTTTACGCTTGACGAACCCTCCCCGGCCCTCTATAGCCGTCTATTTTCCCGATGGTTAACCGATTGACGACCGACAAACAGCGACCGGCCGAGCGTGCCGTTTTTCTGTTGATGCCCATGAAGGAGAATTAAAATGACCCTGTGCCCCTGTGGATCCGAAAAAGACTATAGCGCGTGCTGCGAACCGTTGATCACGGGCAGCCAGACCGCTGAAACCGCCGAAACCCTGATGCGGGCCCGCTACAGTGCCTATGTCAATGAAGCGGTAACCTTTATCCTCGACACCACCCACCCCGACCAACGCGACCAGTACACCGAGGGCGGCATCCGACGATGGGCCCGGAATAGCGAATGGCGCGGCTTGACGATCCTGGAAACCGAAAAGGGCGGGGCCGGGGATGACACCGGGACAGTCGAATTCGTGGCCGAGTATGTTGAAAAAGGACGCCGCAACCGCCATCATGAAATCGCCCAATTTCGGCGGCAGGAAGGCCTCTGGTATTTTTATGACGGCCAGGCCCCAACGCCGAAAACCGTGGTTCGAACAAGCCCCAAGGTGGGCCGCAATGACCCCTGCCCTTGTGGCAGCGGGCGCAAATATAAAAAGTGCTGTGCGGCCTGATCCTCCGGCCCACCGCACCGGATATCCGACCGTAAGCGCATGGAGTGGAAACATGTTTGACGACCTGATTCGAAAACGACGCAGCATCCGCCGCTTCAGGGACCAGCCGGTGGAACCGGAAAAAGTCGACAGCCTCCTGGAGGCCGCCCTGCGGGCACCTTCCTCCCGCAGTTTGAACCCGTGGGAATTTGTAGTGGTCGACGATCGCCCCCTGCTTGAAAAGCTTGCCGGGTGCAAGCCCCATGGCGCCGGTTTTCTGGCACAAGCCCCCTTGGGCATCGTGGTCTGCGCCGATCCGGCGCGATGTGACGTATGGGTGGAGGATTGCGCCATCGCCGTGACCTTCATCCAACTGATGGCCGTTGCCCTCGACCTGGGAAGCTGCTGGATTCAGGTCCGCAAGCGGTCGCATGCCAGCGGTTGCCCGGCCCGTGACGATATTGCCCGGCACCTCGACCTGCCCGATCGCCTGGCGGTGGAAGCCATGATCGCCGTTGGCTACCCGGCAGAGCCCAAAACGGGCCATGCCCGGGATACCCTTCTGTTCGAGCGGGTCCATCGCAACAGTTTCGATACGCCTTATCATTTTAGCTAAAGTTCCACGCGACGCGGCCGATAAGCATACTAAGGGCACTGCCGGAAACGACGCCCGGCGGCAAAAACGCCGCGTAGCGTTTCCGGCTGTATCTTCATAACCTTCCTTAGTCCCACCAGGGTGGTTTCGGCCACCCTGGTGTTCCTTTTTGATCTGAATCTGTCTCCCCAGGTTTTCACCCATCCGAATGGTAAGGACACCCCGTTGCCCCTATTTCCCTCCAGCGAAAAAAAAGACGTTGTGACAGCCTGGAATCTATAGACAAAACCTACCTGACGGATAAAGCTCTAAAGTTTTAGCCAATTTTCCCGATTTAACAATCGAGAGGCCACACGGCGGACGGATCAGCTATGGCCCCATTATGGAAAATGGCCCCTTCCGGGTCAGGTCATACGGCCCAACGAACCCATATAAACGGGAATGCGCGATGATCGACAATTCTGTCCTGGATCACATTTTAGGCCATAACGACAAGTTGCCGACCCTGCCCGGCATCGCTCTCAAGATCCTGGAGGCGGTCCAGAAGGAACGCCCGGACCTGAAAGAAATCGGCGAGATCCTGGCCACCGACCCGCCCCTCAGTGCCGAAGTCCTGCGTCTCATCAATTCATCGCTTTACGCCCTGCCCCGCAAGGTGACGTCGGTATTCCACGCGGTCAACATGCTCGGTCTCAATACCGTTAAAAACCTGGCGCTCAGCTTTGCCTTGATCAAACAGACGCGCAGTACGGAAGATGAGCAATTCGATTATCCCCTATTTTGGAAAAGTTCCCTCACGGCAGCGGTGTCCGCGCGTTTGATTGCCCAGGAAGTAGCGCCAAAGGTGTCCGAAGATGCCTTTTTCATCGGCCTGCTGCACGATATGGGAATGCTGACCCTGGCCCGTTGTATGCCCGACCAGTATAGCCTCATTGTCGGTGAAACAGCACGGGACGCGTGTCCCCGGCAGGATGCCGAAAGCCAGATCCTCGGGTTCGATCATATGGTCGTGGGCCAATATCTTCTCGGTTCATGGGGGCTTCCGCCACATTTCTGCTTGCCCGTTTCCTGCCACCACGACCCCCAGAAACTCGAAACCGCCGATGCCGAAGCACTAAAAATGAGTCGGATCCTGCACCTGGCGACGCTATACATGGAGTTGTTCCTAGGCGACCAGCAGAATCCCAATCTGGGCCTGATCGACCATTTCGCAGGGCAATACGGGTTTAAAGCAAGACTCGATGTCGATGATGTCGGCACGCGCATTCTCGACCAGACCCGGCAAATCTTCCCATTTTTTGAGCTTACCCTGAAAAATGAAGCCGACTACCTTGAGATTGTCGACCGGGCACGGGCCGAATTGATTCATGTATCCAGTAATTTCATCGATCAGCTGCTGGAACAACAGCAGCAAATCCAGCAATTACGGCGCCAGGCCACTCACGACGGGTTGACCCAGTTGATGAATTACCAGTTTTTTCATGAAACCCTGGGACGCGAAATGGCCCGGGCAAAACGAAGCCAGATGCCGCTGACGGTCATTATGGCCGACATCGATCGTTTCAAGGGGGTCAACGATACCCATGGCCACCTGGCAGGCGATCAGGCCTTGAAAACCGTGGCCGAGCACCTCAAAACCAGCCTGAGGGAAACGGATTGCATTGCCCGCTACGGTGGTGAAGAATTCGCCATGATCCTGTTCAATACGCAGCCGGAGGATGCCCTGATGGTGGCGGACAGGGTTCGCGAAACCCTCAGTGATGTACCGATCCAGTTCGGAAACCAGACTTTCCAAATCACCATGAGTCTTGGCATTGCCACGATGTATCCCGATGATGCCCTTAGCCGGGAAGAACTGATCGACCTGGCGGACAAAGCCCTCTACCGGGCCAAATCCGCCGGTCGCAATTGCTGCCGCATCTTCCATTCTGCGGCGACCGGTATCGCCATGGCGTCGTAGTCGAAGGCTTGACCTTCTCCCCCCGCGCCTTAACTTTGCCTGAACCGATACCTTAAACCAGGCAAAGAACCATGAACAAACCCCATAGAATAAACTGGTTTGTCGTCGCCACTATAGCGCTGGCAGTGGTGATGACCACAGCGCCATCCCTTTTGGCCGGAGAACCACCGGTTTCCGGGCGGCTCGTTGACGGGTTCCGGATTCTGAGCGTTGTTGAGACCGATACACCTCTCCAGTGGACCGTCTATCGCGGCGACTACATCAAATTTGAATTGCCGGCATCCGGCGGGCCCTTCATTTTGAGCGTTCCCGCCCTCGGCATCCAGCAGTCGTTGACAGGCGATGAAACGGCCGCGCCCTATTTCAAAATGAAACAAAGCGGCCGCTTTGCCGTGACGCTCGGAAACCGGGAAGGCGTGCTGCAGGTGGTGGACTTCCACCCGGCCAACTACCGGGAGATGACGGCTGTCCAGGCCGCCGATTTTATCGCCCGGATGGACCCTCTCATCCTGGATGTCCGCACGCCGGGGGAATTCAAGCGCGGCCATCTGCCCCACGCGGTGCTGATACCGGTGCAGGAACTCCAGCACCGCATCGCCGAACTGTCCGCTTATCGACAAAAAGACATTCTCATCTACTGCGCCACCGGCAACCGCAGCACGGTGGCCTCCAAGATTCTGATCGATCAGGGATTTACGCGCATTGCCAACATGCGCTACGGCATCGCGGACTGGCAGCAGCGGAAGTACCCGGTCGTTCGGTAAGCGGCGATTGATAATTTGGGACGGCGGCGGAAGTTGTGGCCCTTATCTTCCAGTCCGATTTGATCAGGAGAGGCGAAAAATAGCTTGGAAATTAGTCTTTCTGGGTAAGAGAGCTTGATAGCAAAGGGCATCGTTCCACAGCAAGCCTTGGAACGATGCCCTTTTTATTTACAACTGCATATTTTTATACGGTTTAGTTGGCTGAAACACCACCGCCGGCTCCTTCACCGAAATCCCAGCCAAATGTTTCGGAGATGTAGTCGTCGATCCACCACACCCGGCGGGCCATGGCGTCGGACTCGACCAGTTCAGTCTTGTCCTTCTTGTCCTTGTCGTCTTTGTCGTCCTTGACCTTCGAGTCGTCAATGAGGGCCTGGGCCCAGGCAGCATACATGAACTCGCCGCCCGGATTGGCGGCCAGACTGGCCTCGCTGGCCTCCAGGCCCGGCGTACCCTGCTCCAATTGGTCGAACTCGTTGCAGAACCCGGAACCGATCAGTTCTTCCGGAACATCCTGATCATGGGGATCCGAGGGGTAGCAGACGCTGAGGTCGGTTTCCTCCGCCCAGACCTGGTAGTCGTCGCCGAAATTCACGGCGCGGCTGTAGAACAGGTCCAGAGGCTCGGGTTCGCCCTCGGCCGTGGTGGTGTTGTCGCCGGTCTCGAACACGATGAAATAGCGCGACGGGTCACGCACGTCTTCGCTGCCGCTTTCGAGGTCATAGTTGGGGATGTCGATCCCGAACGGGTCGGCGGTAATCGTCGACGCCGTCTTTGCGTATCTAGGGTCCAAAGTAGTGATCCGCATGGACTTGTGCTGGGTCACATTGCGGGCCTGCTCGAACGCGCCGGCCTCGTAGTCGTAGCACACCCGCGGCTCGATGAGGTCCCCCTCGGCCTGAGTCTCTGTGCTCCGATAGGTCTCACAGCTCACTGTGCCGTCACCGGAGTACGCCTGCTCGTCACTGGCCGTGAACGATGCCGGCAGTGTGGTCCAAGTCTGGGCGCCATCGAACGAGCGACGGATATAAAGCTCGTAGCGGTCGTGGCCCACCGTGTTGAGCCGCCAGTTCGGCGACCAGGCGTACAGCATCATCACTAAGTCCCCGTCCAGGAAGCCCCGGTGCCCTTTGGCCACCTCGTACGGGTTGTACCAGGACTGGTCGTCGAAGGTGTTCAGGTTTTGAGTGCAGTCGAGGCCCTCCGCCGTGCCGTCAGGGCATTGGTGCCAGGTCAAGACCTTGGTGGTGTCGCCTTCACCCTGGACCACGCCCCGCAGAAACGGATTGGTGTCGCTCGCTCCGAATTCGTCGATGACCGGCAGGTCGACATCGCCGCCGTCCTGCGAGTCAGTAGCCGTGTCGGGGATCGTGGCCGACATGTTGATGGCCGGATCGAGGCACAGGCCACCCGGATAGTAGGGATTCGTTCCGTCTTCAAAATCGGCCCAGTTCGAACAGACCAAGTTACGGAAAGCGTAGGGATTGCCGTCGTCCAGCGTCCAGTCGTCCGGGATGACGATCCGGCGCGACATGACGTCAGCCGGGCCGCCCTGGTTCATCTGCCCCTGCTTCCAAGTGGGCAGCGCAAGGAGTCCGGAGATAGATGCCTGTGCCGCCGAGATCCCCTGGACGAGCATGCTTCCCCGTCGGGCGATCTCGGTGTTATAGAGCGGGAAGCCGTACTCGCCGTAGTTCAGATCGACCGCGGTGTCCAACTCCGGGAGAAACTCACCAGTCGTCCAGTCGATCTCCGGCTGGTTGAGCATGTGTCCGTGGAAGGTCAGGTTAGCCACCAGGCCGTCGACCGGGTCGAGGGCCAGGTCGTCGGTGAGCGACATGCTGAAGGTGTGGTACCACTGGTTCTTGCCGATGTCCCAGGCGATGCACTCCTTCTCGTCTTCGGCGGTGCAGAGTGTCTCGCTCGGCAGACCGGTCGGCACGCCGTCGAGCAGGGCCGGGTCGTACAGCGCCCTGCCCAATCCCTTGTCTTCCTCGAGCTGTACCACGACGAATGCACTGTCGGTCGCCCCGTCGTTGTCGGAATCGTAGCCGAACAGGTTAAGACGGGCACGTGTTGCCGCAGTGTTGCCCACCAGCGGGACGGCCTGGGTTCCGTCGGCGTTCTCCGGCACGCACACCGGGCTCAGGGTACCATCCCGGCCGGTCGGGATCTCGACGATGGCCGCGCACATGTCCTTGAGACCATAGGCCATCGCATCCTCGGCGCTCTCATCCGGGAACATGCCTTCCGGTACATCGGGAAGCTCGTCGGCCGACCCGTAGCAGTATGGCGCCGGGTTGTCGATGTTGCACTTGGCGTTGTCGGTGAGCGGCATCGGCATGGCGAACGGAACGAAGACCTTCGGCTTCTGCGTGATGTCGTTGACCGATTCCGCTGTGTACTCGGCGAAGGTCATGGACGTCACGCCGGTCTCGTCGTAAGGACTCTGCACAACGTCGAAATTATCCCATTCGATGTAGCTGTACCAAACATCAGTCTGGCTGTTGCCGATGGCGCCGCTCCAGCCTTCGCCCGGGCCCAATCCCTGGCCGGGCCGCAGGCCATCGGGATCTTCCTGCCAGGTGATGGCAAAACCGGCACCCTCAACGCCCTTGACCTCGACACGGTTGACGTCACGGCGCCCCGAGGTCAGCCGCTCGGCCTTGAACCAACGCATGTAGGTCGACTCCTCCGCCTCGGTCCGCGGGTCGTCTCCCTGAACAAGCTTGCCGCGGGCGGTCCACAGGCAGTTGTAGGGCACCTCGCCGACTGCGTGGTTCAGCTCCCATTTGTCCTCGGCATAGTCCACCGAGCCCTGCTGGCCGGCCACCCGATACATGTCGACCAGGTACAGGTCGTCCGGTGAGGCCGTGCCGAGGTCGATGCCGAGATACGCGGCGATCGCCTCGCGTCGGGCGATCGCCTCCTCGGAGTCGAGCGAGTAGTTGGGCTGGCCGCTCGAGCAGTACCGGCTCGGCCATGCCACGACAACGTTCTCGCCGGCCACGGCGTGGAAAATGTTGACCACGTCGCCCGGGTACGCTCCCTTGGTGTCCTTGAACAACTTGATGTCCGAGCGGATCACGTCGCTCGAGGACTCAGTCGCCGATTCGGACAGGTTGGTGTTCTTCCAGGTCTCGCCGTCGTCCAGGCTGATGGCGCCGTAGGCGTCACGCAAGCCGTGGCCTACGAACCCGACTTCATCGACGTGTTCGACCGGGCCGTTGATGTAGACCCCGACCAGTGGTTTGGCAGCACTCCTCGTATCCTCCAGAACGTTGTCGACGTTATAATATTCAAGGCCTTCCGCATAGATGGTGCCGTTAGCTGCCTGGGCCGGCACGTAGAACTTCATCATCTGGATAAATGCGTGCTCGTTCTCAGGAAGGGGCTTCTCGACATTACCCCCCTCGTGGGACATGCTCTTCGACACCCTGAAACCGTCATCGGCCAATGCACCGCCGGCCGCCAAGAGGGCTGCAAGGGTCAGGGTTAACGCGATCAACAATCGTTTCTTCATGGTGTCATCCTCCTTTTCTTGAATGCCTGTGTATAGATGCCTGTCACGTCCTCCAAAAACCCGGATTTCCCTTAAACAGCACCTTTTAACAGGGGCCATTTCCTCGTTCGTACCCCTATCGGGCACGGGAGAGCGACGACACCGCCGGAAGGGTCTCAACATAGCCTGGACCTTTCCGTACGGTGCGATTTTTGCGCGGAGCATGTGTTAACGGATGGAAATCCGTTACCCTGTAAGAAATTATTTTCGCAAAAGGTGTGCCAAAAGCTGGAGATCGGCCTAAATCAAAGGGCTCTGACCGATATCCTTACATTAATCCGCCAGGAAAACAGGCGGGTCAGAACGCCGCACTGTTTAATCGATTAACAGCTGCTAATTTACACGTTAACATGGTTGTTAACAGGTTTAAGATCGAAGGGGATTGGGTCTGGTGGGGTTGTCTGGCCGATTGCCAGGCATACAATCAGGAGGACGGACAAGCGCCGGATAGGGGGGACGCATCAGCTCGTCAGGCCTTTCGAGGTGACAGAACCGTATGGCCTCGCGTTAGTAGCGGCCGGATGCGTAATCCCGACCGAGCATCGGGGCAATTCGAGCCTGTCAGCGGTAACCGACCATAACGCTGAGTCGGGATCGGTCCCGGCGGAACCGATATGATCAGGCGTCCTCGCCCATCTTCCATCGCAAGACGGCGAACCAGAGGGCGGCCAGGGTCTGCAATACCAGCAGGAGCCCGAACCCGGCCCGGTATCCTTCCGGGGCGTAACCGGCCAGGGTGTTGGGCCACTGATCGATGACCGCCCCCACGCCCCACTGGGCACAGAAGGCCGCGATAAACACCAGCAGGTTCAGGCCGGTATTGACCCGCCCGGCCAGATCGGCCGGGAAACGCTGGGACAAGTCGGCGTAGACCAGGATGCCGCTGGTGCCGGAGAACCCGAAGACCACCCAGAGCAACATGGGGGGCAGGTGCCACCCCATCATGATGACGGCCTGGCAGAACATGAAGAGCAGCATGCCCACGCCCGCCACCGCCATGGGGCGGATGCCGGCCCGGCTCAGCCGCTCGGCCACGACCCCCATGAAGAGGTACCCCACCACCATGGACGCTGCGGTGCCCAGGAGAACGGTGGCCACCGGCCCCCGGTCCAGCCCGCCCACGTCCCTCAGCCAGGGGCCCGCCCACAGACTCTGCAGGGCCATGAAGGTGGCCTGGGAAAGAGTCGCCCAGGGTGCGGCCCGCCAGAAGACCATACTGGAAAAGATCTGCCGCACGCCGCGCCCCTGGTCGCGCAGCGAAGTGCGCCGCGCCGTCGCCGGTTTGTCGGGCACCACCATCCAGACGGCAGCCGCCACGATCAGCGTCAATACGGTCAGGCCGGCAAACAGGCCCCGCCAGTCGGTCACCGACAGCAGGGCTTCCACCGGTGCGGTGGCCGACATGGCGCCAAGTCCGCCGGAGGCCATCTGGATGCCGTTGACCAGCGGCAGCTGGTTTCGGGGAAACCACTCCACGAAGGCCTTGAAGGCCGCCATCAGGCAGGCCGACACGCCGAAGCCGATCAGGGCCCGGCCCACGACGAGTTCCGCCAGGGAGTTGCCGCGGGCGAACAGGAAAGCACCGCCCGCGGCAAATAGCAGCAACAGGGCCTCGATGCGCCGCGGGCCGAAACGGTCCAGCAAAACGCCCAGAGGCAGCTGGGCCGATGCGAAGGCGATGAAGTAGGCGGCCGTCAGAAGACCCAGGGCCGAGGGATCGATACCGAGATCCATGGCCAGATTGGGGGCGATAACCGCATTCACAGCCCGGTAGAGGTAGGAGAGAAAATAGCCGCCGGCAAAGGGCAGGAAGATGCGCAGATGAAGGGCGAGGGAAGATTTTCTCATCGGGTGGTTTCCATTGTACTGGATTGGGGCGTCATCGTTCTGTCGGACAGCCTGCCGGGCGTCGGCGGGCGGATCTATTCCTCAAAGGACAGCGGCACATAGAGACCGTTGCCCATGTAGACGGCCAGGCCCATGAAGCGCTCCTGGGCGTCGTAAAACTCGGCCACATCGCCATGGGTCCTCCCCGGATCGACATAATCCGGATCGCAGGCGCTCCGCAAGTCAAAAGGAAATCCGGCCAGGCCGGTGAGCGCTGTTCGCAGGTGCGGCGCTGAGAATGGGTCTTGACGCGGGCGGTCACAATATCCATATATAGTAGTTAATGGTCCCTATTCCCGCTGCCTCCACGCCATTTGAAAAACAGGCTTTGGGTTCCAGATCACGGCGGCCGCGCCATTCAAGGCCGGTTCGCATGTTCGTTTCAGATTTTCATCTCGCCCATCAACGCTCTTTAACGTGAAAGGAGATTCCCATGTCACTGCCAAGGTGTCGTGTCCGCATCATTTTTCTTTTGGCCGCCTTGCTAATCCTTATCGCGGGTTGCGCTACGGTGCGCTTCACATCCACCGGGGAGTCCTACCCAGCCCACGCGGGGGCGGTCAAGATTTTGAAAGCCTACCCGGAGGATGGCGGCTACGATGAAATCGGGTGGGTGTCCGCCGACGGGGACTTCAACACACCCTGGTCGGAGCTGCTGGGCCTGATGCAGAAAGAAGCCGCCTCCCACGGCGCCAATGCGATCGTCATCGAAGAAAAATTCACGACCCAATTGGATACCCCCCAGTACAGTGTCGGCGTGAACCAGCAAAATGACGTACGCTCGGTGACGGCGGTTGCGATTCGGGTGAAGAATCTCTGAATCCTTCCGCAGTCCAAAGGAAAAACCCGCCTGGACTGCCTGTCGGCCGAACGATAGGTGATCTGTTGCCAATTATTTTGCTATCTGATAACCATTCCTAAAAGGAATACCCCCCGGCACCTGCCCGTTGGGGGAAGATGCACCCACCTGAATCGCCAAAGCGAGGTACCCCATGCCCCCTTCACCGCTGTTGCCTTTTTGTGAGCACCTGGAGCCATCTGCCCGCAGCCCTATGAGCCGACGCGGCTTCCTCAAGTACAACGCCCGTCTGCTGCTCTGGACGGCGGCGATCAGTGCCGGGCTGCGCCTTCCCCGCCCGGCCGCCGCGGGCGAGATACCGGACATTGCCCTCGCCGTGGGCGACCGCGTGCCGGCCACCCGGGCTGCCGTCGACCTGCTGGGCGGCATGGGGCGTTTCGTCAAACCGGGCCAGAAAGTGGTCATCAAACCCAACATGAGCTTTGCCGGCGGTCCGGAGGACGCCACGGACACCAACCCGGAAGTCGTAAGGGAGCTGGTCGCCATGTGCCGTGAAGCCGGGGCCGAGCGTGTCCGGGTGCTGGACCACACCCTGCGGCGGGAGGAGCGCTGCATCGAGGGCGTCCAAAAAGCCTGTGAGGTTCATGGAGATGACATCGTCCAGGCCGTCTCCCGCAGCCGCTTTTTCAAAGAGACCCCCATTCCCGAAGGCCGCCAGATGACGGAAACCGACGTGATGCGGGAAGTCCTCGAAGCCGATGTCCTCATTGCGGCCCCGGTCGCCAAATCCCACTCGGGCGCCGGCGTCAGCCTGTCCATGAAAGGCATGATGGGCCTCGTCTACAACCGGGGGGTCATGCACAGCCGCTACGACCTGCACGAATCCATCGTCGACCTGGCCTCTCTGCTGAAGCCGGCCCTGGTGGTGGTGGACGGCTCCCGCGTGCTGAGCACCAACGGTCCCGGGGGCCCGGGACGCGTTCTTAAAACGGACACCATCATCGCCTCGACCGATATGGTGGCGGCCGATGCCCAGGCTGTCAGCATGTTCGAATGGTACGGCCGCAAGCTGCAGCCCCGCAATGTGAAGCACATCCGCATCGCCCACGAACGCGGCCTGGGACGCATGGATGTTGAAAATCTGCGGCTTAAGCAAGTCCAGGTCTGATGACGGTCCAGCGATTGGTGCAGGTCGCCTGCCTGGCGCTCTTCCTGCTGCTGGTGACCGCCGCGTCCCTCCACTACAGCGGCTGGCTGCCCCACGATCTTTTTCTGCGGCTCGACCCGGCCGCAGCACTTTTGACCGGGCTTGCCGCCCGGGCATGGCTGGGCGCTTTCCTGGCGGCCCTGGCCGTCTTGGCCCTGACCGGGTTGCTGGGCCGGTTTTTCTGCGGCTATCTCTGTCCCCTGGGCACCCTGATCGACGGCGTGGATGTCTGCATCCGCAAACCCGCCGCCGAAACGATCGAACTTCCCCCGAAATGGCGGAGGGCCAAGTATGGCGTGCTGGCTTTCGTCGCGACAGCCGCCCTGGCGGGGCTCTCGCTGGCCTTCCTGGTGGCCCCCATACCGCTGGTGACCCGCTTTTTTACCTTGCTGATCCTGCCCCTGTTGCAGCAGATGACCGACATGGCCCTCCAGCTGGCGGCACCCCTGGCCGACCGGCTCGATCTGACCGGCCTCCTCTATCTGGAGCTGCCCCTGCCGCGCTTCCACCTGCAATGGCTGACACTGCTCATCATGCTGCTGGTTCTGGGCGGCGGCCGCTGGTGGGCCCGCTTCTGGTGCCGCTGCCTCTGCCCGGCCGGCGCGCTGATGGCGCTGTGCGCATGGCGGCCCGTGGTTCGCCGTCGGGTGACCGATGACTGCATCGACTGCGGTCTGTGCACCCGGAGTTGCCCGACAGGGGCCATTGGTGAAGACCCTCGCTCCACCGCCCACCAGGAATGCGTCACCTGCCAGACCTGCCGACGGGTATGTCCGACGGGGGCGGTCGTCTTCACCACCCCCAAATCGCTCGACAACAGGCTGGCGCGGCCTGCCTTTTCAGGGTACCGTCGGGGCTTGCTGCTGGCCGGCGCCGGCGGTCTGGGCACGGCGGCGGTCACCCTTTCCGGCGCCCGACACCTGCTGGGGGACACCGGCACCCGTCGCATGATTCCCCCGGACCTGATCCGACCCCCGGGGGCCCGCCCTGAAGACGATTTTCTGCGGCGCTGCTACCGCTGCGGGGCCTGCCTGGCGGCCTGCCCCACCAACACCTTGCAGCCCTTCGGCCTGGCCAGCGGTCTGCCGGGTCTGCTGACGCCGGTCATCACCCCTCAACTCGGCCCCTGCGACCCCTCCTGCGACGCCTGCGGTCTGGCCTGCCCCACCCAGGCCATTCGCGCCCTGCCCCTGACCGAACGCATATGGGCCAAGGTGGGCACCGCCCATATTCTGCGGCACAAATGTCTGGCCTGGGAACTCGATCGCAAATGTCTGGTCTGCGATGAGGTATGTCCCTACGATGCCGTCGTCCTGAAACGGGTGGCCGGGATTAAAATACCCGTCCCCTTCGTCATCGAAAATCGCTGCAGCGGCTGCGGCTACTGCGAACATCACTGCCCGGTCGAAGCCATGCCCGCCATCGTGGTCGAGCCGATGGACGCGCTGCGACTGTCAAAGGGATCTTACCGGCAAAAAGGCCGGTCCATAGGATTAACGCTTGAGTTGCGACGGAAAAGTACCCGTATCGAAAAAGGTCAATCGCCCGCACCACTGAACGAAGGCGATGCCGGTTCAGGACTGCCGCCCGGCTTTTCGGAATGACATTGCATCACGATGCGAGGAGAAAAGCTCAACCGCGGCGATTGAGCCGCCGGGACAAACGTTGCAGGAAGACGGTAATCTCGCGGATGCGGAAACCATAGCCCAGGATGAGCAGAAGAAGCAGGAAGGCGCTGCCGACAACGATCGTTGACACAAGGCAGCCATAAAACGTACGGACGTCTACCATGGTGGCAACACCCCATCGCAGGAGGATTAATACCCCTCCCAAAGGGATGGAAACCATGACCATTTTAAAGAAAAACCGATAAACCGCACCGCTGCCGGCATTGCGGCTGCGGCGGTTCCAAACGGCGTACATAATGGCCACCTGCCCGATCGCTGAAACGGAAACCGCCAGCCCAACCCCCTTTATCCCCATCCAGTGCATGCCAGCAAAATAAAGGGGGATGCTCAGAATCACCGCCAGTGTACCGTATGCCGCGGGTAAAAGGGTGTTCTGCAGGGCGTAGAACCCCCGGTTGACCACCGTCTGGGAGGCGAAGGCCACCGCCCCCACCATGAGAAATCCCAGCACCGGGGCGGTCATGAGGACATCGGCGCGCGTGAATTTGCCCCGCATATAGAGCAGGGTCACAACTTCCTCGCGCAGGACGATGATCAGAACCGCAAAGGGCAGTACAATGCACAGATAGCGCAGGGCGTCGTTCAGCAGCTGGTTCATGTCCGCGATGCGCCCCTCCGCCGCCATGCGGGCCATGAAGGGATAGGAGGCCACGCCCACGGCCTGGCCGAAGAACGCCACCAGCATGAGCATGATGCGCATGGCGTATTCGATCCAGGCAATGCTGCCGGCCGGCAGATAGCTGCCGAAAAATTTGGTGAAAATCTCCGTGCTAAACATCATGGTCAAACCGAACATCAGGGGCAGGGTCAGGCGCAGATAACGCCACAGGTCGGGATGGCGCCACAGCCATACCGGTGCGAAGCGCATCCCGATCCGCCTGGCGCCCCAGATTTGAATGGCGAAGTTGCCCACCAGGGAACCGCCCAGTACCCCCCAGGCGAATCCTTCCATGCCGCAAAACGCCGCCAGCAGGACACCGCCCAAGATGATGCCCAGGTTATAGACCAGGGGGGCCAGGGCCGGGATAAAAAATTGCTCCCGGGCGAATTGCACCGCCATCAGCAGACCACCGGCAAAAAAGAAGAACTGGGCGGGCAGGATGATACGGGTCATGCGCACGGCCATCGCCAGAAAAACCGGATCCGTGCGGCCCGGCGCCAGCAGGCCGATCAGGGATGGCGCGAAGATTTCGGCCACAAGGATCAGTACCAGGAGAAACGCGCCGAAAACCGTGAGAATCAGGGAGAAAACCCGCCAGCCTTCGCCGTCGCGCTTTTCCGCCAGGTAGCGGCTGAAGATGGGAATGAACGTCACCGAAAGAAACCCGCTGGCCAGGATGTGGTTGAGGATCTCAGGGACGACAAAGGCCACCCGGTAGGCATCCACCGCCGTATCGGCCCCGGCCACGCCGGCGATCACCATTTCCCGAACCAGGCCCATGACACGGCTTAAAAAAATGGACGCCATCATGATGGCGGAAGCGATTCCGATCTTGCGCCACAGGCGGGGTGATTCTCCGTCAGGACCTTTTAGGGGTGTGTCAGGTGACATGACTCCTGTATAGGAGGGATTCGCAAGATTGTCCACACTGAATGCCGCCGCGGACGCGGCGCTATAATTGATGCTTGACCTCGTCGGCAACGGGCCTTATTGCTTAAAGACGAAAATGGAACGTGCCTGCTTACCCGCCGGTAGAGCACCATCGAGAGGCCCTTACCCATGCCGATAAACGCCATCCTTTTCGATCTGGACGGTACGCTGCTGGACACGCTGGACGACCTGGCGGAAGCCGCCAACCGTGTCCTGGCCCAGGCCGGACTGCCCACCCACACGCACAGCGCCTATCGCCGGTTTATCGGAGACGGGTCGCGCATGCTGGTCACACGCGCCATTCCTGAAGACCACCGCACGCCGGATCGTATCGAATTTCTCCTTACCCGTTTCAAGGACGACTACAGCCGGCACTGGAAAACCGCCACCCGTCCTTATCCCGGCATCAACGACCTGCTGCGCGAACTGGTCCGTCGCAACATCCCCCGGGCGGTCGTGACGAACAAACCGCATGCTTTTGCAGAAGACTGCGTGCACCATTTTTTCCCGGATATCGCCTTCCAGATGATCCAGGGCCAGAAAGAAGATGTCCCTCTCAAACCCCACCCGCGCCCGGCTCTCGAAGCCGCCCGGCAGTTGCGGGTCACGGCGCCGGAATGCCTGCTGCTGGGCGACAGCGACGTGGACATGCAAACCGCCCGGGCCGCCGGGATGCTGCCCGTGGGCGCCGCCTGGGGGTTTCGCCCGGTCACCGAACTCACTGCGGCCGGCGCTGTCCGGGTTGTTCACACCCCGCAGGAAATCCTCGAATACCTCGACGGGCCGCCATCCCAATGACCGCCTCCTCTTCCCAGATCATGGCCGAAGAAACGGTCGCAACCATCCTCGACGGTTACCGGGCTTATCGCGCCCACTTCCAGGAAATCACCCTTCGCGCCATGGACCGCTTCGTCAGCGGCGACTGGACCGGCATGCAGGCCGATACGGTCGAACGGCTGGATGCCTACCAGAAAATTCTGCAACAGGTGGTAACGGCCCTCGCGGCATCCCTGGGGCCGCGGTCCGCCGATCATGCCCTTTGGATCGACGCCAAAACCGCCTTCACGTCCAAACTCGACCGGGTGTCCGACCCCGATCTGGCCGAGACCTTCTTCAACTCGGTGACCCGCCGTCTCGGGAACATCATCGGCGCCGACCCCCATCGGGAATTCCTGCATGAGGACCCCCGTCCGCTGCCCGCCCCCCGGGCCGGACGTGATTTCATCTCCTTTCCGGCCGAGGACCGTTCCCCCGAAGCCCTCTGTGCCGACATTCTGGAGGCCTCGGTCTTCCGGCGGCACTTCCGGGATGTCCACCGGGACGTCCGCCGAATGGTGCCGTATTTGTCCGATCCGCCCCCGGAAGCAAGCACCCGCCACCGGATTCACCGTGTGGACCTGCTCGTACCGGCTTTTTTTCGTGGCATGGGCGCCTACCTGATCGGACGGACCGTCACGGCCGACGGCCACTGCCGTCCACTGGCCATCGCCGTGATCAATGACCGCGACGGCATCACGGTTGACGGCATCATCCACGACACACGGGGCATCCGGCTGCTGTTCAGCTACACCCATTCCTACTTTCACGTCAGCACGGACCGCATTATGGAGCTGGTGGCCTTCCTGCACCCCTTGCTGCCGCACCGTCGCCTGGCGGAACTCTTTATCTCGCTGGGTTTCAACAGACACGGTAAAACCGAGCTATACCGCGACCTGGCACGGCACCAGAATGCCTGCCGGGACATCTTCAAGATCTCGCCGGGGACACCGGGTATGGTCATGGCGGTGTTCAACATGCCGTCCGACGATCTGGTTTTCAAAATCATCCGCGACCGCTTCGCCCAACCGAAGCGCACCACGCGTCGGGAAGTCATTGCCAAGTACGACTATATCTTCCGCCACGACCGCACCGGCCGTCTGCCGGACACCCAGTCGTTCGAGCACCTCAGCTTCGACCGCGGCTGTTTCCACCCCGAATTGATCCGGGTGCTTGAAACCACCACCAAGCGATCGGTCGCCATCGATGCGGCGCGCGTGATCATCGCGCGGGCCTATGTGGAACGCCGGGTCCAGCCCCTCGACCTTTATCTTGCCGAAGCGACGGCCGCAGCCGCCCGGTCGGCTGTCATCGATTTCGGCCAGGCCATCAAGGATCTGGCCTACAGCAATATTTTCCCCGGCGACATGCTCCTGAAAAATTTCGGTGTTACCGATCTGGGCCGCGTTATTTTTTATGATTTCGACGAAATCTGCCCGCTGACGGAATGCCGTTTCCGCCGCAAACCAGCGGCCGCGTCGTATGAAGACGAACTGGCCTCGGAGCCCTGGTACTTCGTCGGCGACAACGACATCTTCCCCGAAGAATTTGAACATTTTCTGGGCCTGACCGGTGACCTCAAAGACGTTTTCATGTCCCACCACAAAGACCTCCTGAGCGTCGATTTCTGGCGGCGGACCCAGGACCGGATCCAAGCCGGCGTCCCGATGCATGTCTTCCCCTACCGGCGGCTGGAGAGCGCCCCATCGAACAGCGTGCCCGGCACCACCGTTCACAACGAATATAGCGATCATTAAAAAAACCCCTTGTCAAATGAAACACAGGTAGTTACCTTCTACGCTGATCACCAGCCCTTTCTTGAAAGATAGCCCGAAAAATCCAAGGGTCAAAACACCTTGCGACCATCAACCATCCCGCCTCGGGATAGAAGGAGGCCCCACACATGGAAGCCATGCTCACTGTGGACGGCATCGCGGTTCAGGCACCGATACCGGACGCTTTTTCCCGGGTATTGACCCCGGAAGCCCTTCGTTTTGCAGGCACCCTGGCGCGTGAATTCGAAGACCAACGGCAAGCACTCCTCGTACGCCGCCAATCCATTCAAAAAGACATCGACAACGGTACGCTGCCGGATTTTCTTCCTGAAACCCGGTCGATCCGGGAAGGCGATTGGCAGATCGCGCCCATCCCGGACGATCTCCAGGACCGGCGCGTGGAAATCACCGGGCCGGTGGATCGCAAAATGGTCATCAATGCGCTCAACTCGGGCGCCAAAACCTATATGGCCGACTTCGAAGACTCGCACTGCCCCACCTGGGCGGGCACCATCGAAGGCCAGATCAACCTGATGGACGCCGTCGAGGGAACCATTGCCTTCACCAGCCCGGAGGGCAAGCACTATACGCTCAACGAGAAAACCGCCGTCCTGATCGTGAGGCCCCGCGGTTGGCACCTGGAGGAAAAGCACGTGCGGGTGGACGGCCGCCCCATCTCCGGCAGTCTTTTCGACTTTGCCCTGTACTTCTTTCATAATGCCGCCAAACTCATGCAGAAAGGCACCGGCCCCTATTTCTACCTGCCCAAACTGGAAAGTCATTTAGAAGCCCGCTTGTGGAACGACGTCTTCAACCGGGCGCAGGATCTTCTGGCAATTCCCCGCGGCACGATCAAGGCCACGGTGCTGATCGAAACCATCCTGGCCGCTTTCGAGACCGAAGAAATTCTCTACGAGCTGCGGGAACATATGGCCGGTCTCAATTGCGGCCGCTGGGATTATATCTTCAGCTTTATCAAGAAATTCAAGAACCTGCCGGAATACATCTTCCCCGACCGCGCCCAGGTCACCATGACCCGGCACTGCATGCGGTCGTACTCCCTGCAGGTCATCAAAACCTGTCATCGGCGCGGCGCCCATGCCATGGGCGGCATGGCCGCCCAGATTCCCATCAAAGACGATCCGGATCTCAATGCCGCCGCTTTGGCCAAGGTTCGCGAGGACAAGATTCGGGAGGCTACCGACGGCCACGACGGCACATGGGTGGCGCATCCGGGCCTGGTCCCCATCGCGCTGGAGGCGTTTGACCGCCTCATGCCCCAGGCCAACCAGATCAGCAAACAGCGCGAGGACGTTCAGGTATCGTCCCGGGACCTGCTGAAATGCCCGCAAGGCACCATCACCGAGGCGGGGCTGCGCAACAACATCAGCGTCGGCATCCAGTACATGGCCAGCTGGCTGGGCGGCAACGGCTGTGTGCCCATCTATCATCTCATGGAAGATGCGGCCACCGCCGAAATCTCCCGTACCCAGGTCTGGCAGTGGGTGCACCATCCCCGCGGCGTGCTGGAGGACGGACGCGATATCACCCCCGACCTTTTTAAGACGGTTTTAAAGGAAGAGCTCGCCATTCTCCGGTCGGAAATGGGAAACAGCGCCTTTGCGGCAGGCCATTTCGAAAAGGCCGCGGATCTCTTCGCGGCCATTATCCTTGATGACACCCTGGACGAGTTTCTCACCCTGCGCGCCTATGCGCAGTTGGACTGAATTGCTGCAACCACCAACCATGACATCCCCGGGAGGAACCCCATCATGGCCAAAACCATCGCCGAACGCGCCCTTGAAATCGAAGAACGCCTCACCTGCCACATGGTCTTGCCGAACGAAATCGAAGAAGTGGAGCAGTCCTGGCGGGACGATCCGCGCTGGCAGGGCATCATCCGTCCCTACAACGCCGAAGAAATGCTCAAACTGCGGGGCACCCTGACCATCGATTACACCTTTGCCACCATCGGCGCCAAGCGCCTGTGGCAGCTCATCAACACCAAGGACTATGTCGCCGCGCTGGGGGCCTTGACCGGCAACCAGGCCGTGCAGCAGGTCGAAGCCGGGCTCCAGGCCATCTATCTGAGCGGGTGGCAGGTGGCGGCCGATGCCAACCTGGCCGGCGAAATGTATCCCGACCAGAGCCTCTATCCGGCCAACAGCGTGCCCGCCGTGGTCCGTCGCATCAACAATGCCCTGCGGCGGGCCGATCAAATCCAGGTATTGGACTGCCGGGGCGATGGCCCGTACTGGTTCGCTCCCATCGTGGCGGATGCCGAAGCCGGATTCGGCGGCCCGCTCAATGCCTATGAACTGATGAAACAGATGATCGATGCCGGTGCAGCCGGGGTCCATTTCGAAGACCAGCTGGCTTCCGCCAAGAAATGCGGCCATTTGGGTGGCAAAGTCCTGGTGCCGACGAGCGAATTTATCACCAAGCTGGTCGCCGCCCGGCTGGCCGCCGATGTCTGCAATGTACCGACCGTCCTCGTGGCCCGCACCGACGCGGATGCCGCCACCCTGCTGACCAGCGATATCGACGAACGCGACCAGCCCTTTATCCTGGACGAGCCCCGCACGAGTGAAGGATTTTACCGCGTCCGCAACGGTGTGGACGCCGCCATTGCCCGGGGACTGTCCTATGCCCCCTACGCCGACCTGGTGTGGTGTGAAACATCGCGCCCGGACATGGCCCAGGCCAAGAAATTCGCCGAGGCGATCCGCACCGAATACCCCGACAAGCTGCTGGCTTACAACTGCTCGCCCTCCTTCAACTGGAAAGCCCACCTGGACGATGCCGCCATCGCGCAGTTCCAGCGGGAATTGGGCGCCATGGGGTACAAGTTCCAGTTCGTGACCCTGGCCGGCTTTCATGCCTTGAACCTGGGCATGTTCAACCTGGCACGGTCCTACAAGGAACAGGGCATGCTGGCCTATTCCAACTTCCAGCAGGAGGAGTTCGAACAGGAGAAAAAAGGCGGCTACAGTGCCATCACCCACCAGCGTTTCGTGGGGGCCGGCTACTTCGACCGCCTGATGAACACCGTAACGTCCGGCCAGACCTCTGTGGCGGCCCTCACGGGATCCACCGAAGAAGAACAATTCTAACCCGGATATTTCACGCCCCTGAGGTGTTCATTGGCAAGGCATCAAGGGTGCCGCCGTAGTCGTCCTACTGCAAGCCCTTGATAACGCGGTCAATGGGCACCTCAGGGAGCGCCCTTCGGGTGAAATCTTTGCTACGTGTAACCGAAAAAGATCGGTGACAGATCGACCTCTCCTTGATGAAACCATTTCGAGCGACAACAAATGGATATCGTTATCTTTACAACATTTGTAGGAAAGATTTCATGATATATTCGGGATAGGTCCATCATCTGACAGCGTCCTCCCAAGCCGTTTCACCGTCCTGGAACGGCTTGGGTCTTTTCATCTCCGGTAAAATCTGCTATCTCGCCAGCTTCCACCAACATGAATAACCTTTGAACAGGAGCGCACGCCTTCCATGCCGACCTTTGACTTCGATCGCCCCATCGATCGCCGGGGCACCGCCAGCTTGAAATGGGAAAAATACGCCCATCGGGACATCATTCCCCTGTGGGTGGCGGACATGGATTTCGCGGCACAGACGGTTATCCTTGATGCCATTAAAACCCGCATCGACCACGGCGTATTGGGCTATAGCCGACCGCCGGCTTCCCTTGTCGAAACGGTTGTGGACATGCTGCAGCAGCAATTCGCCTGGACCATTCAACCCGAGTGGATCGTATGGCTGCCGGGCCTGGTGACCGGCATCAATGTCGCCTGCCGCACCGCCGGGAACGATGGCGATGCAGTCGTGACGGCGGTTCCCGTGTATCCGCCTTTCCTGAGTGCGCCGCAATTGGCCCGAAGAGAGCTCATTACCGTGCCCATGCGTTTGGATGACCACGGCTGGCATTGGGACCTGGAAGCCCTCGAAGCGCGTCTGACGCCGGCGACCCGCCTGCTGCTTCTGTGCAGCCCGCACAACCCGGTGGGCCGCGCATTCCGGCGGGACGAACTTATCGACCTGATCGCGATCTGCGAACGCCACGACCTGGTGATCTGCTCCGATGAAATTCACGGCGATCTCATTCTGGACCCCGCCAGCCGGCACATCCCCACCGCGACCATCAGTCCGGCAGCACGCGATCGCTGCATCACCCTCATGGCCCCGAGTAAAACCTTCAATATTCCCGGCCTGGGCTGTTCGTTTGCCGTCATCGGCAACGACCGGCTCCGACACCGCTTCCGCCAGGCCATGGCCGGTATCGTGCCGGACGTCAATGTGCTGGGGTACACCGCCGCCGAAGCCGCCTACCGCGACGGCTGGGACTGGCACAGGGCCCTGCTGGAATATCTGCGGCAAAACCGGGATCTGGTCTTTCGTGAAATCGGCCGCATGCCCCCCCTGCAGACCACCCTTCCGGAAGCGACGTATCTGGCCTGGATCGATGCCCGTGGCCTGGAAATGGAAAACCCCACCGCCTTCTTTGAAGCGGCCGGTGTCGGGTTGTCGGATGGCAAGGATTTTGGCGCGGCGGGTTACGTGCGACTGAATTTCGGCTGCCGCCGGGCTCTGCTGGAAGACGCCCTGGCCCGCATGCGGCAGGCTCTCAAAAACCGGTAGCGAGGGCTATCGGTGCCCTTGGTCTTCCGGTTCTTCTTCCTCTTCTTCGGCATCATAGGCCCGGCGGCGCCGGCGATAGCGCCCATACCCCACCAAAGTCGCCAGGGCCGCTGCGAAGAAAAG
Source organism: Desulfobacteraceae bacterium (assembly GCA_014237395.1). Taxonomy (GTDB): domain Bacteria; phylum Desulfobacterota; class Desulfobacteria; order Desulfobacterales; family UBA5852; genus JABZFP01. The sequence goes on from JABZFP010000005.1 coordinate 38,207, forward strand.
CAGGCCATACACATGGCCCGCAATACGCCCCAGCCAGGATAGGGGCGTCCCCTGCCGCCGGCGCCAGTCGGCTTCGAATTCCGCCAGGGAAATACCGCTGGCCGTCTGGAACGCCTGCCCGACCGGAAGCCCGGCGGCCACATGCGAAATGAGCGCTTTCAAAAAAAGATCGCCGTAACGCTGGACCATGTAGCCCACGATGCTCCGGCTTTGCTCGTACGCCAGCTGGAGGTCGAATGCATCGGTGGGGAAAGTCCCCGCCAATGCCACCAATGGGAAAACGCGGTCCGTCGCCAGGGCTTCCCCCAAAACCATCTGCGACCGGCCGGGCAGGTATTCGGACAACCCATCACTGACCTGCTGGGCGACCCCTTCGTCCAGCCAGCGCGGCAAACGGCTTGACGCGATATGGCGATGCAGCAATAGATGGGCGTACTCGTGCTTCAGCACCGACCGGAAAAAGGCCGGCCGGTGCTCAAACCGGGAGATATCCAGAACGACCTGGCCCTGCGCCGGCAAAGCAAAGGCCACAAACGCATCACGGCCGCCCATGCGCTGGAAATCCACCCTGCTGAAGGCCGGAATGACCGTTGGCCGAAAATCGAACGGCAATCCGGTGGCCGCTTCCAGTTCACGCAAAAGTGTCGGACTGAGGTCGGCGATTCGATCGGCCGTGGCAAGACGCCCCGGTGGGTAAAGCACGCGGACAACAACCGTTTCCAAGGCAAGCCCTGCCTGAGGAACGGCTGCCGCAATGCGCATGGGGCACAGCACCAGTATGGCGGCCAGCATGACGCCCGCGAGACGTTTCATGAGGGTGGCGAATATCATGTCGATCATGGCATTTACATGCAATAGCGTATCCCGTATACTCATGCGACAATCGAACGGTGTCAAGATGCCCCGTTTATCCCCTCGGCCGGAAACCGTTTCTGTGGCACCGGCCTGCCCGGCATGCCGTTCCCAGCGGCATCATGATGGCGTCCTGCCCTTAAGGCGATGCCCATCGCAGTCACACATCAAGGAGAGATCACATGGAACCCGGCGATTTTGTGAATTTGGCCACCGCTCTTTGTGCCCTGGCAGGACTGATCGTTCTGTTTCGGATTTTTCGGGGTGATCGCAGCGACAACAAAGGGGGCATGGTTCTGGCCCTCGTCGTCCTTGGCGGGTTGGTGTATTTTATGCGCACGACCTATGGCATGGACATGATCAACCATCTGTTCGAGATCATGCGATAGCAGGCATCATGGACCCTTCACCGGCCACTTTGAAAAAAACGGTCAGGCGACATGTCCCCACCGCAGCCGGTTGCTGTCTGCCGCTTCGGCGGCATCATTTCAGGATTTCCGAACGACCTTCAAAACGGGCACCTTCTCGAATCTGGATCGATCGGGCACGGCAATCACCAATCAGCGTTCCCTGCTGTTGTATCTCAACGGCTTCCCGGGCCTCGATGTTGCCGTTCACGCGCCCTTGGATCGTGATATTGCGCGCCATGACAACCGCCTCCACGTTGCCCGTGGCCGAAATGATAATGTCGCCCTGACTTTGGATGCGTCCTTTGACCCGCCCCTCGATGGTCAGGTTTTCCGAGCCTTCGAGCTCCCCTTCGATACAGATGTCGCGGCTGATCACGGAAAAGGGTGCCGCCGATGTCTTGGGAGCATCGTGTCCCGGGGTATTCGTCCCCGTCGCTGAGAGGGCGGGGGATTGTTCTTCAGGCCTTGTTGTCACGCTCATGTCCTTTGTCGCTTGAGGGACGCTTGAGGGGCCTCCATGGTAAGGTTGCCGTTCAGGTAGGCACCGGCCATCATCTGCAGCCGCGGTGTCGTCACATCGCCATCCACCCGGGCCGACGTTTCAAGTTTCACCATCCGCGTGCCTTCCAGTGAACCTTCCACGGTGCCGCGGATATGGATTTCTTCCGAGCGGAACATGCCCTTGACCGCGGCCGATGGGTCGATTGTCAATCGCCCCTGGATCTCCAGCTCGCCCTCGAACGCCTGTTGAAAGACCACCGTCCCTTTACCATAAACGCGGCCCTTGAGACGCCACCCCGGACCGATAAGGGTTTCCTCTGCGGGCATTTCGCCGTTTTCGACACGGGCTGACGGGGTGGTGCTCTTTTTCTTTTTGCTCCAGAAAGCCATTCTGTATCGCCTCTTTTCTATGATCGCACGGCTTATGACAACGCCGAATAACGTTATTGAAAAACCCATATAGGTGCTTCTCGCCCCATATCGCGAAGTGTAGTAAAGGTCAAACGAATATGGACTTGGTGATGTTGCGAATAAATTCGGCTCATCGAAACCAGGCAAGCCATTGCCTCCAGTCGAATATTATCGATTACCCCCTTGAGTTTCCTGTCCAGGTGTCTTAAGGTTTGCCATTATTCAGGCCATCATCAATGCGGGCGCCGGCCGGATAGCAGGAAGTCAATCATGGCTCTACCTTGACGGGCCGCCCGGTAAATCCCAGGCGATAGGAGACCAAGAACATGCCCAGCACCCATACCGTGGAAATTCTGAAAAGTGCCATCCTACTGGAGAAGAAAGGCAAGGCGTTTTATGGCCAGGTCGCCGCGCAGGCCTCCCATCCCGAAGTCAAACGGTTCTTCGAGTTGATGGCCGATGAGGAAGTTCAACATATCAACATCCTGACCGGACAATTCAAATCCTACCGGGACACCGAACGCTTTACCCCCGTGGATACCCCCGATACCGCCGACAATATCGCCGACAAGGTGCTAACCAGTGACCTGGTGGATGCCATCGCCGCCGCCGATTATGAAGCCGCTGCCATTTCAGCGGCCATGGCCATGGAAAAAAAAGCCATCCGCCTCTACGCCGACCGTGCCGCGACGGCTGAAGACCCGGAGGAAAAAGCGCTGTACGACTGGCTCAGCCGCTGGGAGCAGTCCCATCTCAGTTTTCTGTCGGATCTCGACCGCGAAATAACCGAACGCATCTGGCACGACAACAATTTCTGGATGTTTTAAAATGATGTATCGCCGGATCTTGCCCCATTCCCAATGAATGGTTCGCGGCGATAACGCACGATGCTGGGGTGGCCGGCGAAAATGCCGGCCACCCCTTCCGTTTTTCAGGTCAACAAATTCCGTGCGTGTATCCCCCTGCCTGTCGTCTTCACCCTAAACCACTGAGGGATTGATTAAAGTCAAACCGCTTTTAACCGATAATGATTTAATAGTGCTTGATAGCGAGAACACCCATATCGATTGATAACCATTGAAAGCGAATCGCTGACGGAAAAACAGCCGCGACGGACAAGATTAACGATGATGACGTCACAAGAGTTCCCTTCATCCGACACCAAGAAAGAGATCAGCTGCCGTGTGACGCGAACACTGCTGATGTATGTGCGTGAAAACAACGACGGAACCCTGGGCCATCTATTGGACGGTCTGTCACTGGACGAAGCCTATCTGTCCGACACCCATCACTGGGTCTCCCACGCCTTTCTGCAGAAACTCTATAAACGCATGCTGGATCTGCTCGGGGATGAGGACGCCGTCTACAAAATGACGCTGGCCTCCGAGCGCTACCGCTCCCTCGGTCTCCTGGACAGCATCGTTCGCCTGATGGGAAACCCCAAACTGATCTATTCCCAGGCGCCGAAATACAACAAGCTCCTCAAACGCAACGGCAGCGTCATCATTCACGATATCGGCAACACCTGGGTCCTGCTGGAAGACCGCTACCACGAGAGCGGGCAGAAAACACGCTTCGACTGTGATTACACCCGGGGGGTCATTGCAGGTATCCCCACCCTGTTCGGATTGCCGGAAGCCGATGTCGAAGAAATCGAATGCCAGGTCGCGCCTGAAATATACGGCATGCGCGCCTGGCCGGATAACCCCCGACAGGGATGCACGGGCTGCCTGTATCGCGTTTCCTGGCGACGTGGGTTCAAACCCTCCCTCTGGAAGCGTACTTTCAAGCGCCGTCAGTATTACCAGGAAGCGATCGAAGAGCTTCAGGAATCCAATCGCCTGATCCAGAAAAAATACGAAGAGACCCGCCGTCTGGCCGCCCAGCTGGATCAAGCCAATCAACAAATGATTGCTCAGCAAAAGCAGATGGAAGCCCAGGCGAAGGCGCTGATCGCTTCGGAACGCCAATATCGTGTTCTGGCGGACAATGTCACCGACGTCATTTGGATACTGGATCTGGCGACCCTCAAATTTGATTATATCAGCCCGTCGGTGGAGCGCAGCCGGGGTTTCACTCAGGAAGAAGCCAAGGCCCTGAGCCTGGAAGAAACCGTTTCGAAAATGTCGTTAGATGAAGTGACCGCAATCCTGACAGAAGAACTGGCGCAGGATGGCAAGGCAGGTGTCGATCCCCAACGCTCCAGGACCATTAAAATCCAGGAAACCCATAAAGACGGCACCTATAGCTGGGCCGAGGTGACGGTTTCATTTGTTCGCAACGAGGCTGGTCAACCCACCGCCATCATGGGCGTTACCCGCGATATTGCCGAGCGCATGCTTGCCGAAACGGCCATGGTGGAAAGCGAAGCAAAATATCGCAATCTTTTTGTCAACGGATCGGACTTGCTGGGCATTCACGATCTGGAAGGCACCCTGCTGGAAACCAACCTGCCCTATAAAACGCAGTATGGTTGGCGCGAGGAAGACCTGGTGGGCGTCAATATCCGGGACCTGGTCCCGGACCGGCTCAAGCCGGAATTCGATCACTATCTTGAACGCATGATTCGCCATGGCACAGATGAAGGCCATTTTAGAGGCGCCGACAAATTCGGGCACGACGTCATCCTCGAATATCGCAACACTCTCATCTACGATAGTGATGGCAACCCCAAAGCGGTCCAGTGTGCGGCACGGGATGTCACCGATAAAATACGGGCCGAAAAGGCCCTCAAGGAAAGTGAAGAAAAGTACCGGGAACTGGTTCAGTATGCCCCCGCCGGCATCTATGAATTAGACCTGCAGAAGATACGATTTATCAGTGTCAATGATGTCATGTGCGATTATTCCGGGTATACCCGGGAAGAATTCCTGAACCTGGATCCATACGAGCTCATCGCCGAGGAAAGCAGAGAGACCGCTGCCAAGGTGCTCCATGACGTTTTTTCCGGCCAGTCCAACCCCGACTCGGCCGAATACAAGATTCGCGGTAAAAACGGCCGTGAGTTCTGGGTCCTGGTCAATTCCAAAATTTTCTTTAATAACAGCGTTCCCGCTCGATCCATGTCCGTGGTCCACGACCTGACCGCTATCCGGCAAACCCAGGAAGAGAAGCGCAAGCTGGAAATCCAGCTCCAGAATGCCAAGAAATTGGAATCCCTGGGAACCCTGGCCGGCGGCGTGGCCCACGACCTGAATAATATCTTGAGCGGCATCGTCAGTTATCCCGAACTGCTGTTGCTCGACCTGGCACCCGACAGCCCCTTGCGAGGCCCCTTGCAGGCCATCCGGGAATCCGGCGAAAAAGCCGCCGAAATCGTACAGGACCTGTTGACCCTGGCCCGCCGAGGGGTAGCTGCCAGGAAGATTACCAACCTCAACGAGATTGTCGCCGATTTCCTGAAATCCCCGGAATACCGCCATCTGGTCTCTCAGAACAGCCGTATTGCGGTGGACACCCATATCGGTCCCGATACACTGAACATGGCCGGATCGATTTTGCATCTATCCAAAACGTTGATGAATCTGGTGGCGAACGCTGCGGATGCCATGCCCTCCGGCGGGCTGATGACGATTGCCACGGCCAATAGCTATGTCGACAAAGTCCACCAGGGATATGAGCCGATACCCGAAGGCGAATATACCGTTCTGGAAGTCTCCGACCAGGGAATCGGCATGTCGTCGTCCGATCTGGAGCGCATTTTCGAACCCTTCTACACCAAAAAATCAATGGGGCGCAGCGGCACCGGGTTAGGCATGTCGGTCGTATGGGGGACGGTGAAGGACCATGACGGCTTTATCGATATTCAATCCGAAGAAGGCTCCGGAACCACCTTTAAACTCTATTTCCCTGCCTCGCGCTCGGAAAATGAGATCACGGCGCCCGTCTATATTGAAGACTATCTTGGAAACGACGAATCGGTCCTGGTCGTGGACGACGCCCCGAGCCAGAGGGACCTTGCAGCACGCATGTTGCAGCGGCTGGGATACCAGGTTCACACATCCGAAAGCGGTGAGAACGCGGTCTCCCGTATCAAGAAACAGGTGTTCGACCTGGTGGTCCTCGATATGATCATGGAGCCGGGCATGGACGGCCTGGAAACGTTCAAGCAAATGCGACAGATCGCCCCTTCGCAGAAAGCCATCATTGCCAGTGGCTATTCCGAATCTGAGCGGGTGCGGGAGATGCAGCGGATCGGGGCCGGGAGCTATGTCAAAAAACCCTATACGCTTGAAAAAATCGGGCTCGCCGTGCGAAAGGAACTGGATCGAAACAACAACGCGCGCTCGACCGACAGGGTTTCGTGAAACACCTTCGGTTATTTTTTAAACGCCAAAAAAATTGGCCTGTGATGGTCGTACCCTTCAAACTCCATTTAAAATCTTCGGAAGGGCATAACCGATTGAATGCGGCCGGTACGTAAAAACAGCTTAGCCCGAATATTTCACGCGTTCGAGATGTTCATTGGACGGCATCAGGGGCGCCGCTGTACGAATGCTACCGCAAGCCCCTGATAACGCGGCCAATGGGCATCTCGGGCGCGCCCGCAGGGTGAAACATTTTCTATGATTTTGGAAATCGGCCAAGGGTACAAATGTTCGGGTTAGCGAAGGGGGCGGTCGGCGACATACCGGCAGCCCCCTATTTTTCTTCAGTCCTCCAATTGCCTATCCCAGAATGGCCTTTAAATCCTCATCCGCGGTCGTGATGGGCTTGATATCGAAATTCTTCACCAGCGTATCCAGTACGTTCGGCGTCAAAAACGCCGGCAACGACGGTCCCAGCCGGATGCCCTTCAACCCAAGGTGAAGCAGGGCCAACAGGACGCAGACGGCCTTCTGCTCGTACCATGAGATAATCAGCGACAGCGGCAAGGCGTTGATTTCCACGTCGAACGCCTTGGCCAGGGCCGAAGCGATCTGGACGGCCGAATAGGCGTCGTTGCATTGCCCGGCATCCAGCAGGCGCGGGATGCCCCCGATGTCGCCGAGTTCTTTGTCGAAGAAACGGTATTTACCGCAGGCAAGGGTTAGAACGATGCAGTCCCTGGGAACTTTCTCGACAAACTCCGTATAATAATTGCGCCCCGGTTTGGCGCCGTCGCATCCGGCCACCAGGAAAAAATGCCGTATATCACCGGCCTTGACCGCGGCGATCACCTTGTCGGCCACCCCGAGAACGGCGTTGCGGGCAAAGCCGACCGTGACCTCCTGGTCAACGTGGTCTTCCGTAAAGCCCGGCAGTTCCAGCGCCCTGTCGATAAGCGGTTGAAAATTGAGGTCGGCGATGTGCGGTATACCGGGCCATCCCACCATGCCGGAGGTAAACAGGTTGGCGGCATATTCATTGCGCGGCCGCTGGATACAATTGGTGGTCATCAAAATAGCGCCCGGAAAATCAACGAATTCTTTGGTCTGCTTCTGCCAGGCGGTGCCGAACTGGCCGTAGAAATGTGGATACTGCTTGAGCTTGGGGTAACCATGGGTGGCAAGCATTTCACCGTGGGTGTAGATGGTGATGCCCTTGCCTTCGGTCTGCTTCAATAGCTCTTCCAGATCTTTCAGATCATGCCCGGACACCAGAATGGCTTTGCCTTTTCGATATCCCAGGGGGACTTGGGTGGGCACCGGGTGGCCATAGGTGGTTGTATTGCCGGCATCCAGAAGTTCCATGGCTTTATACGCGGCCTCACCGCAGCGCAGCGCCATTCCGACCCAGTCCTCGAGCCCGAGGTCGTCGCTTTGAATAGCGGCCAGCCCCTCGTGAACATAGGCATAAACGCTTTCATCTTCCTGGCCCAGAATCAAGGCATGGTCCGCATAGGCGCTCACCCCTTTGATGCCGAAAAGAACGGTATGCTTGAGAGACAAGATATCCGCGCTGTCCGCCGGGTAGGATGTCAAACCGACCTGTTCACCCTGGGCGACCAGATCGGCCATGGTGTCTGCGGGGGTTAGAGTGGCGGCCCCCTCTTGCCTGGTGCTGACGCCGCCGGCTGTTTTTACCTGCGCTTTAAGCTTTTCACGCAGGACGACGGTCTGGTGAATCAAGTCGAAAAAGCGTTCCGCATCAAAATCCACATTCGTCAGGGTCGAAAAAGCCGCCTTTACCGTAAAAACATTGACGTCACGATCCGAGACGCCCACCTTGCGGCCTGCCACCGCGACCTGGGACAGCCCCATGAGAGAATAGAGGAGCATATCCTGCAAGGCCGCGATGTCGGGTTGTTTGCCGCAAACCCCCTGTACGGTGCAGCCGGTACCTTTTGCCGTTTGTTCACACTGGTAACAAAACATGGCGGTCCTCCTTTTTTGGTGTGAAAGTCGAGCAACGTTTCCATGATGGGCTGCCGGAAAGGAAAAGTCATTGATATAGATCAACTAATATCAAATATCGGGACGAACGGCTCCTGAGTCGCTGTCATGGTAATGCTGCAATTAAAAGGGCTACTAAGTAGACATGCACTATCATTCACTTGGGCAGCTCTCTATCAGATCGTTAATTTATTTAATATCTATTTACATATAAGTGTACACTATATTTACTTTTCTGCTTGACACCTCTGATGTCCTATCCTATTCCACTAATTGATAGTATTCACTATTTCACGATGTTCTTTTCGTATTTATGCAGCATTTAAAAATGCGCGCCAGGAGCACCGCAGTATGGGAAAATTGATACGAACGACCGTCATCGGGCTGTTGAACAGAGGCGTCACGTTTGAAGACATTCAAGGGTTTATCAATGATAAACTATCTGAAAAGGCACTCACCGGTTTTAAAACCGTTCAGGGGATATCAACAACTGAAACCGGAGAAAAACAGCGCCACATCAAGTTCAGCAGGGTGTTCGCGACCGACAAGCTCGATCACCGCTGGAATCTTTCCCTCTCCCACGAATTCCGCGACGCCGGCTATGGCGATGTGGCCTGGAAGTTTACCGAAGTGGACAGTGAAGACCCTGAAGCGGAAGATACCACCGTGTCGATTCATCCGGATCTTTTCAAAGCCTGCCTCGACGAAGACGAATGCCGCCGGCATCCCACGGCACCTCCGGAGCCCTTCGGCTCGGAGGCCTTCTGGCAATGGTCGGACGATCTCGATGAATAACACCGTTCCGAGCGCGGCATAGCCGCGCTCCGGCATTCGATGCCTGACCATCCCCTCGGTAAAACGCCTTCAGTCAGGTAATGATCTTTGCCAGCGAATCACTTTTCCCGATGACGATAATGTTGTCCCCCGCCGACAGAATGTCGTCAGCCTTGGGAATGTAGCGGTAGTGGGTGTCCTGACGACTTCGAACGGCGATGATCTGACAGTTAAAGCGGTTGGTCAGATCGATCTCGCGTAGTGATTTCCGGGCCAGTTTATCAATGGTCAGCTCTCGAATGATCATGTCCGGATCAAAGGGCAGGCGTTCGATGATGCCGGGGATGTGGATCCGATCGGCAAATTGGGCGGCGGCAATGTGCTCCGGGATGATCACTTCGTCGGCCCCTATTTTTCGCAGCAAAGTGGCATGATCTTCGTTGATCGCCTTGACCCACACATTGGGCACCTGCATCTCCTTGAGGTACATGGTGGTCATGGCGCTGGTTGAAATGGAGTCGCCCACGCTGATCAGGGCATGAGTGATCTCACGAAAACCGATTTGCTGCAGCGCCTGCTTGTTCGAGATATCCGCTTCATAAACCTGGTTAAATATTTTCTGAGCACGCTGCACATAGATGGGATTGGCATCGATGCCGATCACCTGGTGGTTCAGATGGATCAGCGATGTCCCCACTTTATACCCGAATTTCCCCAGACCGATCACGCATATCTGCGGTTTTGCCGCCATAAATCAATCTCCTCGTCAACCGATCATGAGCGTTTCTTCGGGAAGGCGATAGCTTGGAACCTCCTGCACACTCTGCAGGGCGGCGATCAACACGAAGGGCCCCAAGCGGCCGATGAACATCAACAGGATGATAATCCATTTCCCCGCGGTAGATAACGTTGCCGTCAGGCCGGTGCTCAATCCCACCGTGCAAAAAGCCGATACGGATTCAAATAGAATTTCCAGAAATTGACCGCGCACCACCAGATGAGGTTTGTTGCCGCCTTCCGTAAAATCGAGTAGAAAGGCCGCCATAAAAATGATCATGGACGCCAGAATGAACAGAACCATCGCTTTTTTCACCGCGTTTTCGCGAATCGCGTACTTACCGATACTGGCCTGCGCCTTGCCACGCATTTGAGACCACATCGCTGCCGCCAGCACCCGCAAGGTTGTCACTTTAATCCCCCCGGCACATGACCCCGGGGCACCGCCGATGAACATGAGAAAAAGCAGCACCATGAGCGAAACATTGGTCATCCCGCCGATATCGAGCGTGTTGAATCCGGCGGTCCGGGCGGTGATGGACTGGAACAACGCGGATAAAATGGCATCATCCGTGGCCATCATCCGATTGTATCCGACGAACTCGGCAAAATAGATGCCGGCCCAGCCCAAAACGATCAGCATCATGCTCGTGCGGATGACAATCCTGGCATACCAGCTGATGCCTTTCCCCTTCGGGATGCGGCGACCCATCAGGCGCCGTGCCAGATTGCTTCTAACCTCCACGAACACCGAAAATCCGATCCCGCCCACCACGATGAGGACCATGAAAACGAGGTTGATGTCCCAGCTGCCCTTAAACCCCATGAGGCTGTCGGGGAAAAGGGAAAATCCTGCATTGCAGAAGGCTGAAACGGAATGGAAAAGGGCTGAAAAGGGAGGAAAGGCAACCGGGTCCATCAGCCACAGCAAAACCGCCCCGGCCGCTTCGATGACAAAGGTCCAGCAGGCGATTTCGATCAGGAATCGACCCAGATTGAAGGTGGCGTCATGCAAAAGAATCTGGCCGACCGCGATGCGGTCCGTGATCGTTGTTCGCCGCCGCCAGATATAGATTGAAAGGCTCGTGAACGTCATAATGCCCAGGCCGCCGATCTGCATCAGGAAAAGAATGGTCACCTGACCGAACTGGGTAAAGTAGGATCCGGTATCCACGACCACCAGCCCTGTCACGCAGGCCGCAGATGTCGCGGTAAAGGCGGCATCGGTCCATGACAGCCCGCCGATCTTGTTCTTCTCCGAGCTATGGAGCAGGATGGATCCCAACAGGATGACGAGGACAAAAAAGATTATCGGCAACACAATCGGCGAATTCAACATCCTGGAAAGCTTCATACATCGACCTGTCTTTCGGCATAGGAGTGGCACCGGAAAATTCACAGATTGAATCAGAGCCGATTATAAACTGGAACCAGGATTCCAAAGACGCATATCTCAGTCTCGCAAACAAAACCAAGATTGCTTTAAAGTACCTTTTTGCGGACCTTGCAAGCAAAAAGTCTTCAAGTTGACGGCATCGAAAAGCGTTCAAGATCAAGTCGTGCGAGTTTCGAGCTAAGAGGCGTACGCCATTGCGCCGCAGTGACGTGAAATACGGCAAGCGCGAGGGCCGGAGGCCGCAAAACAGCGATATTGGATCTTTTAAGAAGCCGTCCTTTTTAGGATTACAAATCCTTGACCCGCCCCATAAGCTTGTCAAACTGCTCGACATCCACCACCGGTGACGTCGTAAAATGGATGCCGGTCAGGTTGAAAAGCGCCACCGAGGCGGCCATGGCGTTGTCCGCCCCGGGGAAGTCGACGGTGAAGACAAGATCGTGCTCCCCCATGACGGCATACATGGAAATGATTTTGCCGTCGTTTTCTTTGATCAGTTCACGGGCCATATCGGTTCTTTCCGAACTGATCCCCTTGATCGCTTCCGAGGAATACCTCCCGAACATTAAAAAAATCGGCATGTTAAGATCCTCCTTTCCCATGTTGAAGGTGCCGACGGAGTCCGCCGCCCCCGGCATCCGGTATATCCCTTTTGCGTGGTATCCCCATTGTGCGCCATTTCAACGGGTAATTTTTGTCCATGAGCGCCCGTCATAAGTCCAAAGACCGTCGACACCAAAGTCGACCACCAGTTGGTCGCAACCCCAGGCGGCCATCATCCTTGGATTCAACCGGGACAACGGCTCCCAGTCCTCGCTGTAGTTCCAGACACCATTAATGCCGAAGTCCACAGCGAGGTTTCGGTCTCCCCAGGCTTGCAGATCCTCAACCTGCCATCCTCCGCTGAGCCCTGATTTCCAGTCAGCGGGGCTGAGCAACGAAGGCGATAGGAGCATCATAGCGAAAAGCAACACCCCAGCTGTCAAATACCGGCACATGGTCGTCCCTCTTATGATGGTTTTGAGCGTTTATGGCGTCATGCCGACAAAGGCGACCGATAGGTGCCTCGTCAGAGGTCACCACCGAAAACCCGCTGCATGTCCTCGTCGGCATAGCAACGCTCGTTGTCGTCCGGATGCATGGCATCGTTTTCCATACAGCGGCGGTCATAGGACGCATCGAGCACCTGGTTGAAATATTCGTGTTGGATCAATAGGTTCATGATTTCGCTGGTGCCGGTCCAGATCATACAGAGACGCGTGTCGCGCAGCGCCCGCTCGATGGGGTAGACATCGGTGTAGCCGATCCCACCCATGACCTGCATGGCGTTGTTCACGATGTCCCAGGCCGCCTCGGTAGTGAACTTCTTGGCCTCGCTGACCAGCCGACGCACCTTGGGATAGTCTTCGTCCACCGCCCGGGCCGCCATGTAGGTCAGCCCCCGGGCGGCATCGAGCTGGGTGACGGCATCGGCGATTTTAAAACTGACGGCCTGGAATTTACGGATCTCCCGGCCGAAGGAGCGACGCTTGCTGGCGTAGCGGGCCGCCAGATCCAGGGCGCCCCAGGTGCCAAGGGCGGCCGCAGCCGAGGTGAGCCGCTCGGGGATCATCATCTGGTGAAAACACAGGGCCCCACCATGCAATTCTCCCAGCAGGTTTTCCCTTGGAACGACGACATTGCGGAACACCACCCGCCCGGTGCCGCCGCCGCGGCACCCCAATAACCCGTAAAGATATTCCGTTTCGACGCCGGGTCCGCGCTCCACGATCAGCAGGCTCAGTCGCTGGTATTTATGGGCATCGGGATCGAAATTGGTCTTGCAATAGACCAGGAAAAAGTCAGCGCCCTCCGCCCCCACCACAAACCGCTTCATACCATTGAGCACGAAATGGTCGCCCTTCAGTTCGGCACGGGTCATGGCACCGAAAAAATCCGACCCTCCCCGGGGCTCGGTGAGCGCTTCCGCCGCAACGCGTTTTCCCTCCAGGTAAGGTTTCAGGTACGTTTCTTTTTGCTTCTCGGTTCCGAATACATTGAGTGCCTCCCCGACAATGGATGGCATGACGAAAGCACAGCCCAGGGCCACTCCCAGGCAGCCGATTTCTTCGCAGGCCGCCACCTCGGCCACCCAGCTCATATCCCGCCCGCCGTATTTTTTGGGGAACCGGATTCCCAGCAGTCGCCTCTCAGCCAGCTTTTCCACAAATTCCCGCGGGTAGGTGATCTCGTCCCTGTCCATCTGGCGAAGAAAAGTACTCGATATCTCATCCCGCACAAAAGCCCGGACTTCATATTTCAGGTCGCGCTCCTCCGGCGACAGCATGAAATCGTACATTTTTTTTCTCCTTAGGCGTCTATGAATCTTCAACTCCTCAATAGCAGCGGAATGATCAGACGGCCGGTTCTTTTTGCTTGGATATTTCTGGCAAGGCCTGAAGCCGGGTTGTTGCACTGGCATTGCGGACATTGCATCGAAGCACCTTTATCCTGAGAATGATAGTGGATAGAATCATCGACAGAATCGTCAAAGGCGCTTTCAGGACACGAAAAGATGCGTAGTGATCAGTAAAGGGGAAGGAAGTGAACGACTCTGCCGCTTTTCGACAGGACCGATTTGACCTTAGAAAGACCCGCTCAATTTGTCAAGAATGATGAACGCGTTCTATCGTGGCCGAGAAGAGCAATGATTGCCCGCCGGATTTCAATCTGCAGGAGGTTGGAAGCCGCATTGGGACTTAAGAACCGATGTTAGACCATTGGCGGTCAATTCCTGAGCAGATACCGGTGCACAAACATCTCGTCACTGGGGGCCAGGCGGTAATTGATCAACTCCAGCGGCGTTGCCCAGCAGAGTTCCGAATGCTCCAGAGCCTGGGGTTCACCGATGATCCTGACATCTTTGAAGACGACAATGAAGTCCGACCCCGGATCCGGCACCTCAAACAGGGTCTCGCCCACCTCGATGGTGCGAACATTGAGCTCCTCGGACAACTCGCGGCGCACCGCATCAACGTCCGACTCATTTTCGCGGACCTTGCCGCCGGGGAATTCCCACAATCCCCCATGGCGCTTATTGCCGGGTCGTTTGCAGGTCAGATAGGTGCGGTTTTTCTCGATTACGGCAGCGACAACGCGAATCATCGTGTCTCCCGATAACATCAGCATGATATCATTCAAAACAAGGCTAAAAGCGTCGATGTAAATGCGCCCGCGCCCATGCCGGTGATCAGCATGGCAAGGATGTCACGGCGATGGGTTCGGACGAAAATGCGTGATTCCAGCAGGCCCCGTCCATGCCCGTAAGGGGATGGATACGGCAACTTCAAGTAGAAATGATATACCAGTGCGGCAACCACCGCAAATGGTAATGTAACCACGATGAGTGCGGTCCGCGTAAACCCGTCCGTCCATATGGCTCTGGCAATGCCCAGCGGCAGGAAAATCCCTGCGGCAATGCCGGCGATGAGCATCGCGCTTTTGATCGCTTCCAGCGAGCGTTGGGTCAGTGCCATTGAATTTCCTCCTGGTACCCTTGGATGTCGCATGACGCCAAACAAGTAAGATACCATTCTTATCGGACCTTCACCTAGTGCGGACGTCAATAAACTTTCAGATAAGGTACGCCCTCCATACGGCACGCCATGCCATCACCACTCTAAAAACTGCTTTACCACCGCCACCGTGCGGGCGGGCGCTTCTTCCTGGGGCACATGGCCGAGATCGTCGAATATCCTGAGGTGACTGCCGGTTATATCGTGATGGAAACGCCCGGCCATCTCGGGAAGGATCAGACGATCACGGCCGCCCCACAGGATAAGGGTCGGCACCGTCACCTCCGGGATACGACTGGCCATCTCGCCCGGGGGTGCTTGCTTGAACCTTTCCACCAGTGCATGCCGGTTGCCCTCACGCACCGTGATGGCGATATAACGATCAATCAAGTCCTCGGTCACTTTAGCAGGATCGCCGTAAACATTTTTCAGGCTGGCAGCAATCAGGAAGCGCGGTAGCGTGTTTGCCGCCAGGCGATTGAGTGCCGGGGTCATGGCAATGCGAAAGCCGATGGGTATCGCGGCCGCCCGCAGCCGATAGCCGGATGCATCCACCAGGATCAATTTTTCGACAAGCCCGGGGGTCGCCAGGGATGTCGCCCAGGCGACGTATCCACCAAACGAGTTGCCGGCCAGCACACAGCGCGGCACCTCCAGATGGTCCAGCAGGGCGGCGACAAATCGGGTATAGCGTTCAATCGTGTAGACGTTGTCTGCGGATGGCCCGGTCAGCCCGAAACCGGGCAGATCGAAACGGATGACACGCCGCTGGTCTTTGAGGGCTTGGGCCCAGCCTTCCCAGGTGTGCAGTGACGACGAGGTTCCGTGCAGCAGCACGATGGGCACCGCGTCGTCCCGCGGACCTTCGTCGCGCAGATGCACATTCATGCCCATCACCGGGACAAAAACAGAGGGTGGCGGCGCCCAGCGGGCTTGCAGGTCCGCTACCGGGAGATCCGGGGCCCAGTTATAAAAGACAAACGCCCCGGTCAGAAGCACCAGCACCGCCCCGAAGCCAGCCATCATTTTCAGGAATTTTCGCATGGGGTCCTTTCCTGCACTCCGGTCAATACCAGGATCTCGGCGACACCCTCAATCATAGGCGGCGCGGGTCTCTTCGTCACTCATGGTCGGTGCGATAAGCGGTTGCCATGCCACACTTTCCCAGGTCCCGAGGTGGGTATGCATGGCAAGATACTTCTTGGGTATCGGGTGCGTACCGACAACCACCTTGACGCCGTAGCGTTTTTCAAGAAAAGCAACGAATGTTTCTATATGAGGACAGGGCGGGTAGCCCACCACCAGCCCCGTCGCCAGATGAATCACCTCGGCACCATTCTTCACCATCTCTTCGCCGGCGTATTCGATGTTCCCACCGGGGCAGCCATCGCAGGTCGTAAACCCAACCAGTTCCGCTTCGGTGTCCGCGTAGATGCTGAAAGCCCCTTCCCGGTTTCGCATGGCACGCAAACACTTCCCCCCCGCACAGCGGCGGTAGCGGTCGCAGATAATGATACCGATCTTTGTCTTGGAATTCATGTCAAGGCCTTTCATTTGGTGGTTGGTTAAAAGGATTGAACATTCCGCCCCTATCCGGTGCTTAACGTCTTCTGCGATAATGCCTGCGATTATCTTTTGATGCGTTCTCCAGCGCCTGGCGCGGTTCTCCACCACCGGGGGGCAGGCTATCCTGGTTCCCGGAGGCGACCCATACAAAGCGGGATTGCGATTTACTGCCCTTATGGGCGGGGACCCGGAAGCGACGCACATGAAAGTTGCCGCGCAGCAGGATCTGTTCGAATTTCCGGCTCGGCTCGACCGACCATACCGCCAGGCATCCTCCGGCCCGGAGCGCACGGCGGCAAAGGCCAATGCCCTTATCGCTGTAGAGCCGGTGATTCCCGGCATCGGTCATGGCATGCGGGCCATTGTCGACATCCAGCAGAATGGCATCGAAACGGCGCTTGGCCGGCGTGATAAGGTCGATGATATCGCCCATTTGAAGATCAACGCGCCTGTCTTCCAGCGGCCGGCCGTTGAGTTCCCCAAAAAAAGCGCGGTTCCATTCCACCACTTCATCCAGCAGTTCGCTCACCACCACATGCGCCTCCGGGGAGAGTATATCGAGGGCCTGGCGCAGAGTGTAGCCCATGCCCAAACCGCCGATGAGGATGCAAGGCGCCGCGTGGTCCGTCAGATGCGCACATCCCAGTCGACTCAATTCCAGTTCGGATTCATGCTGGCGGCTGTGCATCAGGTCCTGGCCGTTGACCATAATCGAAAAGTCGCGATCATGCCGATATAGCACCATCTCGCCGCCGTCAGGCGTCCGGGTTGCGGCGATTTTTTCATTTGGTTTCATTTTTTCACCTCATTACCGTCGAACAATCAAGGAACGATAGTCGCAATACCCAAGCTGGCTTACTGCAATTACCCGTCAGTCAGCCACCCGAAACGTCAAGCCTGTGCCAATAAAACGGCACGCACGGGGGCCGGATGGCCCTCAACCGTAAGGCCCGGGTGCAGGGGATCGAGAAATGCATCCAGGGATTCGGAGTTGATCCATTCCGTGGGTCGCTGTTCATCAAGCGTCGTGGGGGTGACGTCCACGCAGCGAACGCGGCGGAAGCCGGCTTTCCGCAGCCATTTTTCGAGGCGTGTCACGGTCGGGATGGCATAAACATTGTTCATTTTGGCATAACGCCCGGGGGGATTGAGCACGGTGTCACCTTTTTCCTCCAGCACCAGTGTTTCGACAATCATCTGCCCGCCATGCGCCAGCAATGGCCGGATGCGCTCCAAGGCCTGGACCGGTTCGCGCTGGTGATAGAGAATCCCCATGCAAAAGACCGTATCGAAGCAACCGGGCATGGCAGGGAAGGCCTCCAGGCGCAGTGGCAGGGTGTATACACGGTCAGCCCTGATATAGCGCTGCAGAAGTTGAAACTGGAAATAAAAGGTCAGGTAGGGCTCGATCCCCAAAACCAGTGCCGGGACATCCGCACACATGCGGAACATGTAGTAGCCGCAGGAAGACCCGATATCGAGAATGCGCTGCCCCTTCAAGGGGGCCAGGTGGGGCCGGACACGCTCCCACTTGAGCGACGAATCCCACTCGCTTTCCACCGGAATGCCAAAGACATCAAACGGCCCCTTGCGCCAGGGAATCATTGTCTTGAGCGCTTCCCGCAGGGCGCGCCGGTCGTCCGGGCCGAGGTCGCCGGGGTGTCCGATCCGTATCCGATCGTGGTCAAGATCGTTGCTGCTGGGTTCGATGGCGGGCAGGTCCGCCAGCATCTCCTGGTAGGTCCGTGCTTTGCGGTCCTTGCCCTGGATGCGCTTCACGACAGGCTCCAAGCGATCCCCTATCGCTGCTTCATAACGTGCCAGACCAAACCGATGGAGATGCGCGAGCAGCGGATGGCTCATTTCTGGCATATCCAGGAGCAGAAATTGAACCACTTCAACCAGATGTCCAGCCGCTTGAATCCGGCGCCGGTAAGGCGCCGCAGGTGGTCGGCCACCGTCTCGGGAATCAGGACGCGTTCAAGGGCTTCACGCTTCTGGGCGATGGCCAGGTCCGAGTAGCCGTTTTCGCGCTTGAATCGATAATAAACGTCCTGTTGAAGCGTGCAAAAATCATCATCGGCATGCACGATCTTTTCCGAAAACAGAAGAAGACCGCCTGGCCGCAGACCCCGATAAACGCGGTCGATCAAACGGTCACGGTCCGCCAGCGAGAGAAACTGAAGCGTAAAATTGATGATGACGATGCCGGCGTCTTCAATGGCCGTCCGGGTGACATCGTCGTCGACCAGCGTAATCCGATCCCCTGCAGGCAGCGCCCGGCGCCGCTCGTCGTATATCGCCAGCATCGCCGCGGAATTGTCCACGGCAATCATGTTAAAAGAGGTCGACCCCATGGCCTCGCAGACGGCCAGGCCCACGTTGCCGGTGGAACACCCCAGGTCGTAGATGCGGGAATTCT
The DNA here is from genome assembly GCA_014237395.1 of Desulfobacteraceae bacterium. Taxonomy (GTDB): domain Bacteria; phylum Desulfobacterota; class Desulfobacteria; order Desulfobacterales; family UBA5852; genus JABZFP01. The sequence goes on from JABZFP010000005.1 coordinate 57,184, forward strand.
CCGGGTAAAAGGCCGCCACAAGCTGGGCCTGGCGCCGGATGATTTCATCGTATAACGGAATCGAACGCTTGAGCATGTCGTCAAATACGGCCGCCACCTGGTCGTTGAATTCGAAGGGCGGCACCGGCTGTCGATGCGTGTCGTAAATGGTGTCACGTTTCATTGCGGGTTTTTTCTGTTTTTCTTTTGTTAAAAGAGGCCGGCCGCTCGTTCTCAATTATGATGCGGCCCCCGGAAACCAACCGGACGGCCGGATGCTGCATCAAAAGGCAGGCCATCCCCGATGCGGGGCGACGTGGTAAAATCCGTCCGCCAGGCGCACACCAGCGTACCGGCGATAAGGAGCGCGGCCATCGCCAGCATCATGCGATAGGCATCCCCTTCCATCCAGGCCATGCGGTCCAGGAAATGACCGCAGGCCAGGGGCAGTCCCATGGCCAGGGGCAGGGTCAGTACCGGCGCCACCGCAAAATAGGGCGTGGCATCGGACAGTCCGGATAGTTTTTTTACGGCGGGGGCGTATACAATCATGCGGGTACCCCGGGCCATCCCCAGCAAAAAGCTGGCGATATAGAAGCTGACGGGCGTGCACCAGATCGCCAGCAGCAATACCGCCCCCATGGATCCCAGCTTGGAAGCCATGGCCTTGTGCTTCAGGGTGAACCATCCCATGGTCCCCAGCAGAACGTTCGAGAGAATCGCCCCCGCATAGATCAATCCGACAAACACACCGGCGGCCACCGCAGGCCTCACGCCGCCGAAATCCGTGGCGTAGGCGGCATAAAACGAAATCACGGTGACCACGATGTAGAGTTCCAGGTCGCTTCCCAGGAAGACCAGAAAGTTTCGATTGCGAACCATGTGCTGCTGGGTGTTCCGAATATATCTGAAAAAAGACGGTCGCGGCGGCGGCTGGTCTCCCGCTTCATCCGCTTCCCTTGTCAGGAAAAAAAACAGCGATCCCAACATGAACAGGCCGCCGACCACCAGAAAAATGACGGCCGAGGCCCGCGGTGCAAACGCATAGCGCTGCACGACGCTGAGGATCACCAGGCTGCTGATCAGTTTGGCGCTATTCTGGGCAATCATCATATAGGCCAAACCGGCGGTTGATTTTTCCTCCGACAATATCTTCACCAGATAGTTCAGCCAGACCGGCAGGGTCATGCCGATGCAGACCGAAAAAACCGCATAGCACACGAAAAACAGGACGAGGATATCTTCGATCCGCCCCAGAAAAAGCATACAACCGCCAAAAACCAGAAGCGCCACGGCTGATATCAAGTGGAGAATCACCACCGCCCGGCGTTTGAACACCATTCCTTCGGTCATATAGCTTGACAGCAGGGCAAAGACCGATGTCCCGATAAAAAAGAAAAAGGGGATCATGCCCAGGGCAAATCCGGAAGCGCCCAGGCTCTTGAGAAACAGTTGCAGAAAGGTGCTTTCCACCACCACCGGCAATCCCAGCCCCCAGAGAAACTCCACGGCGGAGATGCCGAATACGTTTCGAATGTAATGGCGCTCCTTGAATTTGGATTCCATTGCCAGGGTCACGGTGCTTTCCGGTGAGCCGCCATGGGCAGCCTCAAGATTTAAATAGTGTCCATCCGTAAATGGCATCTTTCGGCCCCTGACGGCGTTCTCGCTCGTTTTCAATCCTCGAAATAGCTGAGCTATTCCTCCGGTTGAAAACTCCCTCGGGCCTTGCCAGGAACCAAAATCTACCATTTATGGACGAACACTGAATAGTACCCATCCAGAAATCGGCAAATTGAGTTGCGATCGAGGCGCGTCAAAAATGGAACCGCGGGCATATGATTGATATGCTGAGGATTCAATTTTTCACGCAACGCCGATATATTCCGCTTTCGGCGGGTCGGGCATACGGGCCATTTCTTGAACGGGTACTAAATAGCGTCGGCACTTTAGATGGATTGCCGCGCCGTGTCAACGACGGGTCGGCCAGGGGGCATCGGATCCCATTCGGTCGCACAACCGATTTGGACTTGACCCTGTCCAATCGCCGCATTAGGTTTCAGGAACGCTTCTTAACCCAATCCAACCCATCACATCCAATCAACAAGGAGGTTTCATGGACAAGTGGGAATGCCCCTGCGGCTACATCTACGACCCGATGGAAGGCGATATCGAAAACAATATCCCGGTTGAAACACCCTTTGAAAAACTGCCGGACGAATGGGTCTGCCCCTTGTGCGGCGCCGAAAAAGAATATTTTGAAAAACTGGATTGATGTCTTCCCGGCGCGCCTGTCCGAATATCAACGGGCATGCCCACAACCGTTGGATCATTCCATTGACGCAGCATTATAACACGTTTCCACTCCTTCGCGGTGCGGATCGGGCTGTTCTAACCCAGGATGGCGCGATCCCCGCACCTGCTGACGTTGATTGCTGAGGCCCGCCTGATGGAATGGCTGATCATCGGCGGCGGCATTCACGGCACCTACCTGGCCAACCTGCTCATGCACCAGCCCTACCTGAGACCGGAAGAGATCGGTGTCCTCGACCCCCATGACGCTCTCCTGGCGGCCTGGAACCGCATGACCACCAATTGCGGCATGCGCTTTCTAAGATCACCGGCCACGCATCACGTCGACCTGCCGATCCTGTCCATCTACCGTTTCGCCAAAACGCCGGAGGGGCAATCACTGGCGGATTTCATCCCGCCCTACAACCGCCCATCCCTGCCCCTGTTTCGCGCCCATAGTGCCGGGGTCATCGCCCGCAACGGCATCGCGGAGCGGCACATCCAGGGCCGCGCCCTGACCATGAGCCGGGACGGCCAGCGCATTATCGTGGAGACCACCCGCGGCCCTCTCCAGACCCGTCGCGTGCTCCTGGCCATCGGCATGAGCGAACAACCCTGCTGGCCTACCTGGGCGCAACGTCTTTGTCGCGAGGGCGCCCCCATCACCCACGTGTTCGAACCGGCCTTCCATCCCGACGATACGCCCGCGAACAGACCAACCCTGGTAATCGGCGGCGGCATAACGGCCGCCCAGACGGCCCTTTCCCTGGCGGCCGATCCCCGGGCCGATGTTGTCCTGATCGCCCGCCGGGCCCTGCAGGAAAGCCAGTTCGACTTCAATCCCTGCTGGATCGGGCCCAAGTGCCTGCGCAATTTCTATCTGGAAGACTATGATACGCGGCGAACAACCATTGACAAGGCACGCCTGCCCGGCAGCCTGCCCGGCGAAGTGCTGAAAGCGGTCGCGCAGGCGCGCGATAACAAACGGCTCGGTTTTCGACGGGCCGTCATCCAGGATGCCGTATACGAAAACGGCACCATCCGTCTACAGACAGACACCGGCACGCTGCGCGCGCAACGCATCGTGCTGGCCACCGGATTCCGCCCGGAGCGTCCCGGGGGCCGCTTTGTGAACCGCCTGATTAAAGACTTCGGGCTTCCCTGCAACCCCTGCGGCTATCCCATCGTCGGGAAGGATTTACAGTGGGGGGAAAACATCTACGTCACCGGCCCGCTGGCGGAACTCCAGATAGGCCCCTGTTCCCGCAACATCGTGGGCGCCCGCAATGCCGGTCGTCTGCTTATGGCGTCGCGGGCCGCGGATTAACTGAACCGACCGCCGGTGAACCTGTGGAAAACCGCCAGACCTTGGGTATCGCCGCTTCCCAGTCCATCCGCTGCATTATACGACTAAAGTCGGTATCCAGCCGGGCGGTCAGACACGTCTCTTCCCGGCTCCGGGGATGCGGAAAGCGCAGTTCGGTAGCGGCCAGCAGCAATCGCCGGCAGTTCAATTCTTCGCTGAAAAAGCGGTTATGGTTGTTATCGCCGTATTGGCGGTCGTTGATGACCGGGTGGCGCAGATGGCTCATATGGCGCCGGATCTGGTGCATGCGTCCGGTGGCCGGCATCACCTTTACCAGGGAATAGCGGGCGGTGGTATAGCGTCCCACGGCAATGGGTAATTCTACCGTATCAAGGCGGAGAAAGCGTGTCACCGCCGGCCGGGGGGGCTTGTCGAATACCTCGCCGGTTTCGCTACGCTCCAGGGGGTAATCCACCTCGCCCTTTTCCGCAATGAAGCCCCGCACCACCGCCAGATAGGTTTTCTGCACCTGACGACGGGCGAACGATTTGGTCAACGACCGCGCCGCCCCGGGATTGAGGGCAAACACCAGCACACCGGAGGTCGGCCTGTCCAGGCGATGGACCGGGAAGAGGTGCTGTCCCACCTGGTCACGTACCAGCTGCAGGACAAAGCGCTCCCGGCGGGCATCATACGCCCCGCGGTGCACTTTGATACCGGACGGCTTGTTGACGGCCACCACGTCATCGTCCCGGTAAATGATCTCGATCATTGGTTCCGTTTCACCGTCAAAAAAGATCGCCAAACCATTTCAGACACCTCGTTTTCTTCCCCCCGAGACGACCTTAGCACATCCTTTATCCGCAGGGGTAGATGATCCCCTCCCCCGTGAGGCCGCACCATGTCCTTGTGTCCGCCTAAATCAATGAAATGCTTTAAGATAGGATTATTGACAGCGATTTCACCTTTGGCTATGGTACTTTTCGGGTTGGGTTTCAAAACCGTCTCGTATGGCCCCCAGGTCATGGACACCGACAAATGACAGGTGGGCGCATTGCCCCGCCAAGGGATTTCCCCCCGCAAGCCCGTTGTGTCAGGGCAGGACGATTAGATGATGCGTCGTAACGCCTTCCTTATATGGATCCTCCTGTTGATCAGTTTTTCGGTCGGCTGTGCTGCGCGTGACCGCTATGCCTACGACGTCATCCGGGCGGATACGCAAAACGCCGCTGCCCGCCCTGACGGACAAAGGGTCAACCCCCAAACGGTGCTTCCCGAAGGTACCTTGTCCCTGCAGGATGCCGTACGCATCGCCCTGGTCAACAACCCCGATCTACAGATGGCCGCCGCCCGCATCCGCCAGAGCGATGCGATCATTGAAAAGTCCCGCTCCGCCTTTTACCCGACCCTGGGGTTTTATACCGAATACCTGCGGGGCAATGCCCCCTCCGCCTATCTTTTCAAAAAAATAGACCAGCGCGAGATCGATTTTTCGGAAGATTTCAACAACCCGGATGTATTCGACAATTTCGAATCCGGCCTGAACGCCCGTTGGAATCTTTACCGCGGCGGCCGGGATCACCTCGACCACCAGATGGCCGAAACCGGGCGGGCCATTTCCCACCTGGACCGCCAATCGGTTCACAACGCCCTCGCGGCGTCGGTCATCCAGACCTATTATGACCACCTCACCGCCGGCGCCTTCATCGAGATCGCCCGGAATTCGGTCACCACGGTAGAAGACCAGCTGCGCGTTATGACAGTGCGCTACGATGCCGGCGGCGCCCTCAAATCAGACCTGTTATCCCTCCAGGTTCGCCGTTCCGAAGCCCGGGAAGAAGAAGTTCGCAGCCGCAACCAGTTGGCGCTGACCCGCGCCGCCCTGGCCAACTTATTGGGGATCGGCATTCGCCAGCCGCTGGCGTTGGCCGAGACCGCCACGACCGGGCTGAGCGTTCCGGATCAATTCGATGCCGGACTGGCCTATGCCCTGGGCCATCGACCGGAAATACGGGGGCTTCACGAAAAAGTTCGTCAGAGCCGTATGGCCGTGGACAAAGCTCAGGCCGGCTACATACCCAGCATCGATGCCTTCGGTAAACTCTACTACGATGATGAAGACATGAGCTATGATCTCGACCGGGAAAACTGGACGGCCGGGATTCTTTTCAACTGGGAACTTTTCCAGGGATTTTACACCCGGGCCGATGAAAACGAGGCCCGGGCAATTTTCGAAGAAATGCTGCTCCGGGACCGCAAGACCACCCTCGCCGTGGAACTTGAGGTCAAGACCGCCTATCTGGGATTGGCGGATGCCCAGGCCCGCCTGGAAGTGGCCCACCAGCGGGTCGCCAATGCCGAAGAAAGCCTCAACCTGGTGGCGCAGCAGTATGAAGGCGGATCTGCCACGGTTACACGCTACCTTGAAGCGGAACTGGCATGCAACCAGGCACGCCTGAGCCAGGCGGCGGCAATATATGACCGCGAGAAGGCCGTGGCCGACATTGCCCGCGCCATCGGCTACCTGGCGGTGGCCTATCCCGTCAGCACCGAATAGCGGCAACTTCGACGCGACACCCCCAGCTTATCGTGACCCCATTCCTTGCTTATCACCCGGATAGCCATTCAGGTTGTCGACGATAGACATTTTGTCATAAAAAACTTGATGGACTCGCAAAAAGTCTGATTTCAGAAGGTTTTGTAAGAAGTTCGAGATCAAGGCTTGCGAATCCCGAGGAGCGAGGCGTACTTATCGTACGCCGCAGTGACGAGGGATACGCGTAACGCCGATATCGGACTTCTTACGAAATCGTCAAACGTGATCGTGGGCTTCATCGCCGTCATCCCTCCCCTCTCCGCGCAAGAATCGGGTTGCCCGTGGCCGGTGCGCTTCATACAATAGCGCATAAGACCGCCGGCCAAATGGGTTTTTACCTGTAAAAACCTCTGGAGATCGGCGGGGTGACGCATTCATCTGAGACGGAAGGACCATCGGAATGGGCAACTACCAAAAACAATGCCGCGATTACGAACGGGTGGAAACCGCCATCCGCTATATCGAAGAGCACCATGAGGCGCAGCCCGGGCTGACGGAAATTGCCCGGGCCGCGCAAATGAGCGACTATCATTTTCAGCGCCTGTTCAGCCGCTGGGTGGGTATCAGCCCCAAACGCTTTTTGCAGTTTCTGACCAAGGAGCACGCCAAAAACCTGATACGGGAGTCCGGCACCGTGCTGGACACCACTTTCGACAGCGGGCTTTCCAGCCCGGGACGCCTGCACGACCTTTTTGTCAATTGTGAGGCGGTAACCCCCGGCGAATACAAAAAAATGGGGGCAGGCCTCGAGATCCGGTATGGCTTCCACCCCTCCCCTTTCGGCGAGTGTCTCCTGGCCGTGACCGATCGGGGTCTCTGCGGCCTGACCTTTGTGCAGGATGGAGATCGCGCTCGTCCGGTGGCGGACCTAAAAAGCCAGTGGCCGCAGGCCACCATCCGCATCGATCCCCAGGCCTCGGCCGGACTTTTGGACCGCATTTTCGGCTATCCCCACGACCACCCGCCGGCCCCGCTCTATCTTTTCGTCAAGGGGACCAACTTTCAGATCAAGGTCTGGGAGGCGCTCTTGAAAATTCCGCTGGGCCGGGCCGTCACCTACGAGGACATCGCCCGGCATATCGGCATGCCCAAAGCCTCGCGCGCCGTGGGCAATGCGGTGGGGCGCAATCCCATTCCATTCCTGATTCCCTGCCACCGCGTCATCCGTAAAACGGGCGTGCTCGGTCATTACGGCGGCGGACCGGCCCGCAAAAAAGCCATGATAGGCTGGGAATCGGCCCGAGTGCGCAACACGCCCCCCTGAAATGACCCGGCATGTCAATGACCGTCCGTTGTCATGACCGCTCTCTTGCAACCACCAATGATCATGTACAAAATACCAGCCGCCTGTTGGGCATCAGATGTTGTGGGGCCCATTATCAGGCACGCGCGCGGCTTGTCATTGCCGACCGGGTGGTATATGAATCGACTTTTGTTGTGACGTGAATGATGTCGATATCTAACATAATCGAGGAAATTCGATGATCACCTTGCTTGACTACGGCGCCGGTAATGTCCGCAGCGTCGTCAATGCCATTGAAAGCTTGGGGGAAACCGTCCGACCGGTTCAATCCCCGGAAAACATCCTCTCCGCTGAACGGTTGATCTTTCCGGGCGTAGGGGCCTTCGGCAGCATGATGGAAATCCTCCATGCACGGGGATATGTGTCGCCCCTGAAAGCCTATCTCCAATCCGGACGCCCCTTCCTGGGCATCTGCCTCGGCATGCATGCCTTGTTCGAAGAGAGCGAAGAAGCACTCGGAACACCCGGCCTCGGTATCATGAAAGGCCGTGTTAAACGGTTCACCACCGACCTTGCCGTTCCCCACATCGGCTGGAACGGGATCAAGGCCCGTCAGGCCTCGCCTCTGTTCAGCGGGCTGCAGGGCGATGAAAAATTTTACTTCGTGCACTCCTACCACATCGCGCCGGAAGACCCCGACGTGGTCCTGACCGCCACGGACTACGGCTATGAATTCGTCAGCGGCGTGCAGCAGGGCCAGATCATGGGGACCCAGTTCCACCCGGAAAAAAGCGGGGCCGTCGGACGCCGCATCCTGGAAAACTTTCTGTCAGCCGACACGCCGTCGGTGACGCCTGCGCATGTTCCGGAAACCACGCAACTGGCCAAGCGGATCGTCGCCTGCCTGGATGTGCGGGCCAACGACCAGGGCGACCTGGTGGTCACCAAGGGGGACCAGTACGACGTCCGGGAGGAAGGACAGGTGCGCAACCTGGGGCTGCCGGTGGAGCTGGCCGAGCGCTATTACCGGGAAGGCGCCGACGAGATCACCTTTCTCAACATCACCGGCTTCCGGGATTTCCCGCTGGAAGACATGCCCATGCTGGAGGTGCTCAAACAGACCTCCCGCAACGTTTTCGTGCCCCTGACCATCGGCGGCGGCATCCGCAACTACACCGACAAGAACGGCCGGGCCTATTCCGCCCTCGAGGTGGCCGCCGAATACTTCCGTTCGGGAGCCGACAAGGTGTCCATCGGCAGCGACGCGGTCCTGATCGCCGAAGCATATCTGCGCACCGGGCACAGGACCGGCGAGAGCGCCATCGAGTCCATTTCGCGCGTCTACGGCAGCCAGGCCGTGGTCATCTCGGTGGACCCCCGCCGGGTCTATGTGGACGCCCCCCAGGACGCCCCCCGGCAAACCATCGAAACCGCCTATCCGGGCCCCAACGGAGAGCGCTACTGCTGGTACCAGTGCACCATCAAAGGCGGGCGGGAAGGCCGGGACTTGGACGCCATAACTCTGGCAGCGGCCTGCGAAGCCCTTGGCGCCGGCGAAATTCTGTTGAACTGCATCGACCGCGACGGCACCAACGCAGGCTTTGACCTCGAACTGATAAATGCCGTCAAGGCCGCCGTCACCATCCCGGTGATCGCCTCCAGCGGCGCCGGCTGCGAAGCCCATTTCCACGAGGTTTTCACCCGCACCGAGGCCGAATCCGCCTTGGCGGCCGGTATTTTCCATCGTCGTGAAGTGCCCATCAGCGATGTAAAAGCCTACCTGCAGGGCCGGGTGGAAATCAGACCCTAAGCCCCCTTGAAGGGGGCTTGAAAACGGCTTTTAAGGTTTTGGTTTTCTTATTTCCCTTTGTCCCGCGCCGAGCATCGGCGATGCGGGCGGAAATAAGCGTGCGGACTGTTTGAGCCCGCTCTTAAGCGGGCGAGTTTCCGCACGCTCCGGCCGCATAAACCGGGCGATGCTGCAAGCATCGTGTTGTCAGGCAAGGCGCCAGGCGAAGCGAGACGCGCAGCAATCGCCAGATTGTGAGCACCCGAGCAAGCCTGGCAACGCCGCATGGCGGCACGAGGCGCCGCACCATCGCCCGGTTTGGCGACGCGCAAGGTTTAGCGGGGCACGGGCGTTTTCTTTTGCTTCGTTTTCTTTTCACGTGAAAGAAAATGAAGAAACGACTTTAGGAACTTCGCTCTGGATCGATAAAATCTCTCCGCTTTCCTACCAACTGCGAGGAGTTTAAATCAATACTAGGTAACCGGGAACCGCCCCATGATTCACATCAATGCCGATATTGTTATTCCAGACAGCGAAATAACGCTGGCTTTTGTGCGCGCCGACGGCCCTGGGGGACAGCATGTCAACAAAACAGCGACAGCGGTACAGTTGCGTTTCGACGTGCGCCAGAGCCCATCGCTGCCCGAGGGGGTCCGCCAACGGCTCCAACGCCTGGCCGGACAACGGCTGACCCGCGACGGCGTCCTGGTCATCGACGCCCGCAGCCACCGTTCCCAGAAGCAGAATCGCGAAGAAGCCCTGGGCCGCCTGATACGCCTGGTTCAGACCGCAGCCCGGCCACCGCGGCCCCGACGCCCCACCAAACCCTCGGCCGCGTCGCGCAGGCGCCGACTGGAAAACAAGCGCCAGCGGGCCCGCTTGAAACAATCCCGCCGATCCGTCCGGGATTCCGATTAGACAACCGCGAGACCAACAACAGCACGGCCCATGCGATTCAGTCGATCGACGCACGACCCGATTCAACATCATTCTGCTGGAGGACGCGTGACAGAAAACCACCCTGAAGACACCCAAACTTCGTATGCTTCGGACGGCTCCCACCTCAGGCAGACCGACCGCCAATGGCAGGATCTGGCCGGACGATCACTGGAAGAGCTAGCCAATCTGACCCTGGCCCTTCCCCTGCCGGGCAGTCGGCTTCAGTTCAGCTTCCTTAATGAAGACATCCACGTGGATATTCCCAACCAACGCCTGCTGCACATCCATGACGGGAACGACATCCCGCTGGAGGACCCCCTGCTGGAACTGGTGACCCTGACCTACCTGAATCGGGTCGACGCCATCCTGCCACTGGATCGGGATATTGTCGGCCTGCAAGACCTGAAGGAATCCCATTTTTTCGCAGGCCCCCACGAACTGCAAACCGACCCGGTGCTGGAGCGTTTTAGCAAAGACCCCGATGCCTTCCGGCAAGCTGTGGCATCCCTGGACGGCCGCCTGACAGACATGGCGGATGCGGCTGGTCGGCTACTTCCGTTTCCGCGGATCCCGCTGTATTTCCTGATGTGGTTTGAGGATGAGGAATTCCCGGCCCGCCTGAGGGTTCTCTTCGATCGCCCCATCGAACGGTTTCTGCCAGCGGATGCCATCTGGGCGTTGGTCAACCGGGTGGCCCGTGCCCTGGTGGACGAAACGGGGATCGGCAAATGAATTTCTTTCCGACGAACAAGAGATTTCAGATTGTGCGCCTAAGGAAGGCTTTGGTACTTTTGTTGAAACTTTTGGAAAGTAGCAATGATGAAGGCGACCTCTTGCGCAGGCTCATTCTTCTGGGAGACGAAAAGGACAACTATCTTTTGGTAATAAAAATGGTCTACAGGATTGAATTGTTACGTTTTAATAGCAGCTATACGTACCCGAGCCATTCTGCGGACAGCGCTATGTAATCACTACTTCCATGGCATTCTTGCCAGCCACAAGATGTAAGGATGTCTCTTCCTTGGTCGCGTAGGGCGCGTCATTCTATTACTAAGGGGGGCTCCCATCAAAATCTTGAACGCCGCCAAAAAACGAATCGAAAATAACGGGGTCCTGTGTCGAATCCTTTCTTCAGGCGGCATGATAATTTTTCATGTGTAAATCCAGATGAGCCGTAACGAGCGCCTCCAAAGGGGCGTAAAAGGGCCTGTCCAGTCTACGGGTATCGATCGTTTTTAAATAAAATCGGCATTGGTCGCAGACGTCGATACGATACTCCTTCTCGCTGTCACCGCTTTGATAGTGCAGCTTCCGACTGTCAGTCTCCAAGCAGAAGGGGCACCAAATTCTCGGCACCTTCCATTCACTCCAGCAGAAACCACAAATCAGGATACGGTTACCAGCGGCATCCAGAAACGACAATACCGGCAGGCTGCCGCACACCGGGCAGCCGGGTTTCTGCCAGGATAAATCCTCTGGCAGGTAGCGCTTTAACATGGACGCACCTGACGTTATCGACGGTTTGATACTGTTGTAGGCTGGCAGATGCAGCGTCTGGGGTGACGTTTGGTATGCAAGAGCCGTGGTGCGGAAAAAATCCTCATCATCATTGATGACGGCCTGAAACAGGGGCCCGGGATCAAAATCCGGTGCCATTATCGTGCGCATCAGCACCGTCTGAGAACGCATTTCCCTGGCATCGCTTTTGACAGCGATGGCACAAATCTCTCCAAACAAAAGCTTGGCCGATACCATGTCGATGGTGAAGGCTGTTTTATCGACCAGAAAGCGTTCCTGATGCTGAAAAGATTCCAAGCGTGCCTCCGTCACCTTTCCCGGGCGGGCGGTCACCGATTCACGCGCCCTTTCCTGAGCCAGAAAGATAGGCCCAAATAAATCCAGGATCGATGTATATGCCGGGCGCATGGTTTTGAGTTCGTCAACCAGGGATTTAACGGTATCAACGTTGGCATTTGCTGCCAAAAAATCTGCGGTATGGTGCGGGTTCATGCCTGATCCGTTCATTCACAGCTGAATATTAAAATAGTGTTATCTGTATCGCTACGTTATGGGTGTTGTCCTTCAATAATCACCTTTCCTGCAGCCCGTAATTTATTCGAAAGGCTACCGGGTTTTCCGGGGTCTGGCATCGAATGCGGCAGCGTACCTGTGATACTTTTGAGGCGCAAAGGCCGTCAGAAAAATCACCCGCACGTCATCGGCATCGAGCAGCTGCGCATCGGGGTAGATCGATTTGATCTTCTCCAGGCGCTCGCTCGCCAGGGCCTGCATTTCCTCCAGTTTACCGAAATTGAGGGCGTCGGTGGGGCATGTCTTCACACAGGCCGGTTCCATCCCCCGCTTTACCCGGTCGTTGCACATGGTACACTTGGCCAACAATCCGTCTTTGCCACGGCGGGGAACATCATAGGGGCAGACGCCAATGATATCTTCGGCCTTCAATTTCTGCGTTTCGGAAGTATAAACCACCGCGCCGGTGTCCTTGTCCTGATAGATGGCGTCGGAATCCTGCGCCCAAAGAAGGCAGGGCGGTAGCAGGCAGTGGCGGCACTGGTCTGGGAAGTAAAGTCCGTAGAACTTGCCGTCAACTATGGACTCCGTCATGCGCACGAGCTTGTAGGTTACGGCACTGAAGTCGGGCGGGTTCTGGTACGACCCCACGTTCGTCGTCTGCTCAGCGGGCAGATTGTTCCACTGCTTGCAGGCAATCTGGCAAGCCTTGCAGGCGATGCAGCGGGTTACGTCGATAAAGAATCCATTACTCATGGTTTCCGTCCTCTGCTATTTTTTATGCACATTGACCATGAAGGCCTTGTATTCGGGGATTTCCGCGCTCGGATCGATGGCGAAGGCCACCAAAACATTGACACTTTCGTCGTTTCCGCTGGTCTGTCGCCGCCAGCCGAAGTGCCAGGGAATGCCAATGTGGTGAACGGTCTTGCCGACGATTTGCATAAGTTGGAAACGGTGGGTCACCAGCGCGACGCATTCCAACTGCCCGCGGGAACTCTCCACCACCACCCGCTCGCCGTTGCTAATCATTTTTTCGGCGGCCAGTTCGTGGCTCAATTCGACAAACACCTGGGGTTGAATTTCCCGGTTCCAAGGCACGGCCTGGGTGACCGTCATCCAGTGCTCGGTGAGCCGGTAGGTGGTGCAGATGATCGGGAAACGGGGATCGGCCGTGGCAGGTTTATCGAGAAGCGCCGAGTAACGCATGAGCGGATTGCGGCGTTGAGGACTCATATAATTTTTTGCAATCGGACTCTCGAGCGGCTCGTAGTGTTCGGGTAAGGGCCCGTCATTGAGTCCGGGCCCAAAGATCTGGCCGACGCCGTGGGCGCGCATGATGAACGGATAGCGGCCGTCCCTGTTCAGCGAACCGTCCGGGTGGTGCAGCGGCAGGCCGCCACCGTCGATCACGTCTCCCACCCATTGGCCCCCGGTATATTTGCCGCTCTTTTCTTCCCCTTCGAACCGCACGACCCATTTCTCGGGATTTATGGGTTTTCCCCGCAGATCCACCGAGGCACGGTTGTAGATGATCCGCCGGTTCAGCGGCCAGGCCCAGGCAAATTCGGGGTAGTTGCCGATCTTGTTGGGAGCGTCTTCCTGTCCCTGGCGTGCGGCCTGGTTGCCCGCTTCCGTGTAGCTGGCGCAGTAGAGCCAGTTGCCGCTGGAAGTGCTGCCGTCGTCCTGCAGGAGGACGAAGCTGGGCACCAGGGTGCCTTTGCGATAGGTCCGGCCGTCGACCGTCACATCCTCGAGAAAATAGCCGTTTATTTCCTTGGCCACCTTGTGCGGATCAAACTCGCCGTTGGTGGTGTAGTCCCATTTGAGGTTGCGTATCGGTTCGGGGAAGACGCCGCCCCCGGCGTAAAGCGCCTTGAGCCGGCTGCCCAGTTCCATCATAATGTGGCCGTCGGACCTGCTCTGGCCCCGCGGCCGGGGGCCCATGTAGCGCCACTGCATCCAGCGGCCACTGTTGGTGATACTGCCTTCCTTTTCGACCCAGGTGCAGGCAGGCAGGCTGAACACCTCCGTTTTGATATCTTCGGGCTTCATGTTCGGACCTTTCCAGAAATCGCTGGTCTCGGTGGCGAAGATGTTGACGTGCACCATCCAGTCCAGCTTGGTCAGGGCTTCGCGGATCTTGCTGACATTGCCGCAGGATACGGCCGGGTTCATGCCCCAGGCGAAAAAGCCCCTGATGCCGTCGTGATACATGCTTTTAAAAGACTGCCACCAGGCATAGCTGCGGTCGTCCTTGCATTTCGGCATCCAGGCGTAACCGAAGTCGTTTTCAGAGGTGGCCTTCGCACCAAACATGGATTTCAGGAAGCTCACCGAATACTTGCCGTAATGCTGCCACCAGTTGACCGAGAGGGGATCGTTGTTTTTTGATGCGTATTTTTCGTTATAGGCGGGTAGGCTGTGGTCGGAATCGCGCGGAACCTTGAGGTAGCCGGGCCAGTTGCCCCAGAGGAGGGCGTGGTCGGTGGAGCCCTGGACGTTGTTTTCGCCGCGCAGAGCGTTGATGCCGCCGCCGGCAAGGCCCATGTTTCCAAGCAGGAGCTGAATGATGCTCATCGCCCGAATGTTCTGGACCCCCGTGGTGTGCTGGGTCCATCCCATGGCGTAGAGGACGGTGCCAGCCTTCGAAGCCGCGCCGGTGAGCGTAAAGGTCTCGTACACCGCCATGAGGCTTTCCTGGGAGGTGCCCGTTATCATGGATACGGTTTTCAAATCGTAGCGGGCGAAGTGATCGCGCAGCAGTGAGAGCACGCAGCGTTTGTGCTGCATCGTCGGGTCGCGTTCGGGAATCCCCTGGTCGTCGGTTTCAAACGCCCAACGGCTCTTGTCGTAGTGTTTTTCATCCGGGTCATAGCCGCTGAACAGGCCGTCTTCGAAGCCGTATTCCTCGCCGACGATGAAGGGTGCATTGGTGTAGTTGCCGACATAGTCTTCCTGAAACAGTCTGTTTTCCAGGATGTACTTGATCATCCCGCCCAGAAAGGCGATATCGGTGCCCGACCGCAAAGGAGCATAGATATCTGCGGACGTGGCGGTGCGGGTAATTCGCGGGTCTACGCAGATCAGCTTGGCGCCGTTGTCTTTGGCCTGGTTCACGTATCGGAACGATATGGGATGGTTCTCGGCAGGATTGGCCCCCATTACAAGAATACAGTCGCTGTTTCTTAGGTCGATCCAGTGGTTCGTCATGGCACCGCGTCCGAACGACTCTGCCAGAGCCGTAACAGTGGAGCTGTGTCAGAACCGGGCCTGGTGTTCGATGTAGACCATGCCAAGTGCCCGCAGCAGCGTCTGGTAGAGCCAGCACTCCTCGTTGTCGATGGAGGCGCTGCCCAGGGATGCCATGTTGGTAACGCGGTTGACAACTTCGCCGTCGTCATTTTTATGAATGAAACCGTCGTCGCGGGCTTTCTTGATGCGTGCAGCGATCTTGTCGAGGGCCCAGTCCCAGGAAACGGGCACCCATTTCTCGGAAAAGGGCGCGCGGTACAGGGGCTGGGTCAGGCGATTGTCATTTTCGACATACTGGAACAGGGCGGCACCTTTCGAACAAAGGTTGCCGCGGTTGATCACGTGGTCGGGATCGCCCTCGATATTGATCGTGCGCCCGTCTCCGCCGATCCTGGTGTGCACGACCGCGCCGCAGCCGACCGCGCAGTAAGGGCAGATGGTTTTGGTTTCCCGGGCATCAATCAGTTTGAACTGTCGTGCGTGGGCCACTATCGGACCGAGGTCAAACCCCAGCCCACCGATAGCCAGCCCGATCCCTGCCGATCCGGTAAGTTGAAGAAATCTCCTTCGTGTTAACGCCACGGTTATTTCCTTTCTTTTGGATCATTCCGGCATTCTGATAGCGTTTTTCGTCGACGGTCACATTATTTTTTTTTGCGGGTATGACAACCCCAACATGCTACGGGAGGCGTTGCAGAGCGATTGTGTTGTTTGATGTCTTTGTGGCAGTTGATGCACTGATCGTGAAGAGCCAGGATATGATACTCATAGCGTTCTGCTTCGGGGATGAAATACCGTGCTTCAAAATATCTTCGCCAACCTGCGTTATCGTGGCAGTCCACGCATGTCTCTTCAACTGCCAACGCCCCCGGTTCGAGGGTGTGATGGCACTGTGCGCAAGAAATTTTATACGTCATTGCATGCGTAGCATGAGTGAATGTTACCGTGTGGCTATAATTTTTATTCACCGTCGGCAATTCGTACTTAAAGATCGTTGGAATTTCAGATTCAGCGTAGCCAATGCCGTAATTCAGAAAGAAGAGAATCGCTAAAGTCGTCATCTTTATGTTGACTTTAAAAACCATATCTTCTCCTTTATCCAAAAGATGGGAATCAAGACAATTTAATAGCTCCGACTTGATACTTCATGGTGCACATAGCATCTATATCATCTGATTGGGTTTTCATCGCTGTTGTCATAGATATCGGTGGCGCGGTTCCCGGAATCGGAGCCCCTTAATCTTTGACCGCAAGTTTCACAACGGCGTAAGGCTGCGCAGCAAGCCCGCGATTCGATTATTGAGGTGATTTGGAGATGAGTACTTATGGAAAGCTATAGATGATAACTCGATGATTGTCCACTAAATTTAGGGTAAAGATGCTTCGTTTAGGGTTCAGATTCCTTACCACCAAGCCAACTATCCTTGAGTTACGGATATATTGAGACTATCCCACAAAATCCGATGCTGCCAAAACTTGCGATTACGATATCAGACCTGCCGACCTCTGATTTTCAACGGTTCGGATCACCCACTGATTGAGATAGTCTATACAAATCCGCATTCGGAACGGAATTGGGACTAGTTGAAGGTATATGTAAAATCCAGGACATGCATTTGTTACGTTTTATAACAGTTGTCACCCGACGTTGAACCTATTTTTGGGATCTGGACAACTCCGATATATTGTGGAACGGTCAGAAGGCAAAAAAGAAAATTGAAAACGAAAATCTGCAAAGTTTCAATGCTTGACTCCGGTCAACCTTGATAGCCGAAATCTTCAACTCTCTTTTTCTAATGTTCCTTGACGAAGAGCTATCCATCCAGACATCGAAGGGTGTCTTAATTACCAGGTCCGGTTTTTCTGATTTTCCTTCCTTGGCCTTGATAGTCCCATCTGAAATTATGAGGTGGCATATGCCTTCAACGCTGCCTGTAAATTCGAACTGCAAAACAGCTTTTGTAGCCCCTGCACGTTTAGAGTTAAATCCCATGGGCATAAGGAGCATAAAAGTCTCGATTGAATCGGGTCTGGGTATCATATGTTCTTGCTCAAATTTTTTCTTGGTAATCCCTTCGGCAATGCAGGTCCCCCACATACAGTTTGTGATCTTTGCAAAATCAGAATAATTATCAGCAAGTGGCTGTTCTATGCGCAATAGTGTTCCCGTAGAAACCCCGTGGGTCTCCACGAGTTCCCTCCCTGCCTGCCTGGTGGCGTTGAGTATATCTTTCTGTTTTTCGACGTTTCGGTACATAAATTCGGCACCTGGGCGATAGATTTCGGCCCATAGTCTCCCTTTTTCCTGTTCTTCAAAAAGAAATTTCGCATAGTGAGTCAGGGCGTTAAAAGCGGACATTGCGGGAAACCCGCACACGGAAAGTACCACAGCCGCAGGATGATTCCTTCGAAGGGGGTGAATCCAGCGCCCCTCCCTTTCCAGGAGGAAGGGTTCGCAAATCGGAAAAGTTCTCTCTATAAAGGTCTTCATGGTTGCATTGACAGTATGATGGAATAGCGGTGTGGCGTATATAATCAGGTCGGATTCCAGCCATTTTGGAAAGAGCTCTCCTGTCATGTCGTCCATGAGCACACATTTCCCCGGGGTTTTAGTCATACAGGAAAAGCATCCGACACAGTTTTTTATATTCTTTTCCCGAAGATTGACCACATCAACCTCGGCTCCTGCCTTTTGCATTCCATCGATAAGGTGTTTAAGCATCAGCTCGGTTTTACTGTGACTTCCTGTCCGTGCACTGGAATTAAGGGCTAATACTTTCATAATATTCCTTCCTTATCGACAATTGAAAGTTTCTAGAGGTATCTATGAAAATTGTAGAACTCTTGCCATAGTCCACGGTATCAATGACCAGATAAATGGTCCGGAATAAAACCGATAGTCTTCATTCCAATGCCTTAAAGAGGATACCAGATGTTGTGGTGGGTCTATTTATCTTGAAACCTGTGCTTTCGTGCCAGGAAACCAGCTATCGCTGAATTAAAGATAGATTGAGA
>JABZFP010000046.1 GCA_014237395.1 Desulfobacteraceae bacterium
TTTACGACACTTTTTTGTAAGGTACTTTCGGCTGCTTTTCTCGCTGTTAACCATCTTGTGGTATGTATCTAAATCCATGACACCCCTTTAACATCGGTGTCAGAACTTAATCAATTACCCAAAATATTGATCGTAAATTTAAAAAGATCAAAGATACGGATCTAACGTACAATGGAATTTAGGTACAGGATACAGTGGCATAGGGAGACATCATGATTCGGCTGCTATCTTTACCCATGATCATCACTTCGGGTATCAGCCTGATTCTTGGCATCTTTTTTATGCTTTTGTATTATCGCCTCAGCTCGCGCTACCAAGAGCCGGTGCGATATTACTTTATTTTCTCCCTATCGGCTTTGGTGAGCAGCGTCTTCCTGGGGGCTTTTACAGTATTAATTAATTCCGGGGAGAATCTGGACTATCTCGATATCGCCAATCGGGTCACTATCATCAGCGCCATGTTCACCATCGTCTTGGGTTTGCATTTCTATGTGTCTTTTTTTGACTACAAAGCGCCAGTGTCACTCAAGTGGTGCTATGCTATATGCACACTCTTCTCACTATTGTGCCTGGTGCCCAATCGATATTTTCTGGCCAAGGAATTTTATACCACATCGCGCTATTATACAGGGCTCGCTTTTGGTCCATTGTTTCAACTTTGGGGCGCCTGGATATTGATTTTGTCGGTGTACAGCATCATGGTTCTTTTCCGGGTCTATTTGCGCCAGCGTAAAAATCAAGACGACCAATCCACCGGCACGGTGCGGCTGTTATTGGCCGCCACGACGATCTGGATGATTACCGGTATTGGTGACGATCTAACCGGAATACAGGTGGTCGATCTGCCGCCCCTGACATGGGTGGGATCTTTTCTGGTTACGTGTTGCATCGCCTGGATTCTGGTCCTCCATATCGATCATCTGTATGAAGACAGACGCCTGCTGAGCAATCGCCTCATGTACGATCAACTAACGGAGGCTTTCTCGCGCAGCTATTTTGAAGTCCGTCTTGCGGAGGCGATCAAAATCATGCAGCGAAAGGATTTGATTGGATTATACGTATGCATGTTTGACGTGGACGACTTTAAATCGGTTAACGATCGTTATGGCCACGCCAACGGAGACCGCGTGTTGCAGGGAATCGCCCATATTGCGAGAAGCTCGATTCGTCCCTCTGATTGTGCGGCCCGATTAGGGGGCGATGAGTTTGCGCTTTTGTTGACCGGCGTACAAGACGATGACCTGGCCGTGATGATTGTCGAACGAATCCGCAACAGCATTTCAAACGCACGGTTTGGAGATAGTTTTAATGAATTCAGTGCCTCATGCTCTTTCGGGCTTGTACGCGCAGGAAGAGAACATCTGAAGATTGATGATTTGCCGGACCTGTTGCTGACCTATGCCGACCAAGCCCTCTATGCTTCTAAACACCAGGGTAAAAACGCTGTCAGTGTATCCACCCTGCCGGTGTCCGAATCAAACGCATTTCAGGGCGCCCGACAACGAACGTGACCTATCACACGGATCTTAAAGCGCCATCACGCAACTCAATTCCGTATTTTTCCATCAGCGCGCAGAACTTAATAGGTCAGGTTTCAAAAAGCACTTTCCATTATTGGCCATCTGTCGCAACCGCCACGGCATGTTACGCGTCTTGTAGTCCACTGGCCCTTGTCAAATTTTCTTGCCGAAGGCCTGCCGGGCCAGTTTGCGGTTGCGTGGGCGGTAGGTGCCGTCGGCCTGTTCCCGTCGCATGACCTGTTCCATCAGTTTGAACATCTTCATCCGCTGGGGTTCATCGTGGTAGAAGGTCTTCCAGGCGTAGTCCAGCAGCTCCTGAAGTTTTTCCGGCGACATGTGGCGGGGCTGGAAGACAACCTGGTCGGCCGTGTACTTGTCCCAGTCGTAGGTCAGGATGCGTTTCTGCTCGTGCAGATCCCGGTAGACGCGGGTGTGCGGAAAGGGGGTCAGCACGGTGAATTCCGCCAGGTCCAGGTCGATTTCCAGCAGAAAATCGATCAGGCGCTTGATGTCGTCTTCGGTATGTTCGTCGAGACCCAGTAGGATCGTACCCTCCACCCCGATGCCGTAATCATGATAGCGCTTGATGCGTTCCCGGATTTTGTTGGAGCAGTCAAAAACCGCCTGGTAGACATACCAGGCCCCGGCCTGGGCGGCCAGGTCCAAAACCTTGGGTTTGTCTTCGATGGGGTGGCTGCACCATTTTTTCTTCAGGGGGATCATTTCGCGAAACAGGTCCATCTCCCACTGGGTGTCCTGGGCCAGGGAATTGTCGACAATAAAGAGCCGGTTGTTGTCGATGGCGGCCATTTCGGCAATGGTTTTGTCGATGGGGCGGGGCCGGAAGTGGCGGCCGCCCAGGAAGGCAACACAGCAGGGATAGCAGTTGAAGCGGCATCCGCGGGAGGCGTGCACCAGGTCGACCATCTGGATGCCTTTGTAGTTGTAGAGGTCCCGTTCCAGGATGTCCCGGCGGGCGGTGCCGACCCACTCGATGGGGGGGCGGTCGTCCTGGAAATCATAAACCGGTTGGAGACGGTTACGGTGGAAATCCGCAAGGACACCTTCCATGCGGCCCTCGGCTTCCCCCAGGAAAACACTGTCGGCATGTTGTCGGGTTTCTTCCGCATGCAGCATGGTGGCAATGCCGCCAAAAATAACCTTGATGCCCCGGGCCCGGTAGGCATCGGCGATTTCCCAGCCGCGCTTGGCCTGGATCGTCAGCATCATGGAAATCCCCACCAAATCGACCGGGTCGTCGAAATCGATCTCCTGCAGGTTCTCATCGATGAAATCCACCTCGACGTCTGCGGGCAGACTGGCGGCAAAGACCACGGGGCCGTGGGGGGGCAGGTGAAACTCGGTCTGCTGGTGCAGTTTGGCCCAGCGGGGATAGATAATGCGGAATTTCATCGGGGGTGGTACCTCCTGTCGCAATCATCGGTCATGGTTATGGCCAGTTCGGAAAGGCTAATACGCATTTCAGGGGCTGTCCACCGTCGGCCGGGCTTCCACCAGGTCCAGTTCGAGCTGGTAACGGGCGGGGTGAAAGGCTTCCAAAAGAATCCGACAGGGAATAGCCTCTTGTCCGGCCGTGCCAGCCGGATGGCAGCGCGTGATGGTGACACGGCGGATCAGCCGGTTTTCCCCATCATAGCGGTGGATGACCATCTCCCCGGACGGTTTCCGGACGATGTCCTGGATGCCGTCCGCCAGGGAGTAGCGACAGCCGGGTTCCCCGGACGGCATCATGCCACTGGCCAATGGCGGTGCTTCCGGCCGGAAGAAGATCAGCCGGATATCCTGCATCATGCCGTCCGCCAGGGCCGGCCGGTCAAAGGGCGGCAGGGCGCGGCGAATGGTGAGGGTGCCGTCGTCATGGGCCTCGAACAGCCGCAGTCCTTCGATGGACAGGAGGGCGCATTCAACGGTATTTTTACCCGGTACGAGCGAGACGACCCCGAGCATGACCCCCTTGCGCCCTCCTGGAAAATCCGTCTTGATGGTGTGGACCATGCGCCATGCCTGGCGCGGGAAGGATGCGGCACAGGCGGCTTCGATATCCGCGGGGATCTTTCCATTCGGGGTGATCGCCGGCAGGCTGTGGCAGGATATCAGCATCAGAACGATTAATGGCAGCAGGCGGGCGTGGTTCATGAGTGATGCTTGAACAGGGCGGGGTCGATGGGTTGGTTGACGGCTACCTCTTTGAAATGCAGCTGGGTGAAATTGTGGTCGTCTTCATAGACATTGACCGAATCGATTACACCGGGTGTTTCCGCCAGCTGGAGGACGATTTTCTGGATCACCGTTGCCAGGGCCGCCTGCCGGGGCGTCAGGACGATCTTTCCGCCGGGCTCCAGGCGGGCTTCGAAATCCGGGTTTTCGTCAAAGCGGCCGTTCATCCAGCGGCCGATTTCCTGCATGACAAACGACATGGCCGGCAGGGCGGCGGACGCATCTTCCGTCCAGCTATCGCCGGTTTTGACAAAGCGCTGGATGCGGCCCTCGTCCATCAGAAGGACGCTGGGCAGGGGGGCCTGGTATTCCCAGCGCAGCCGGTCCGGGGCGGCGAAGATCAATCGTCCGTGGGACTGCAGCGGCCGGGACAGGATCTGCAGGTGTTTTTCCTGGGTGAAGGCAGCCTGAATCGATTGGATGTCACGGGCGGCGGCGCGGATGCTGTCCCAGGAGGAGGACCAGCCGGTCGTGACCAGCCCAAGGACCACGAGCGCGGTTGGCCCCACCCAGCGCATCCTGAACGGCCGCCGTGCGCGCCGTCGGTCTGGGCGGACACTTGTCATGTCAGCACATACCGCCGTTGACGCCGATCACCTGGCCGGTGATGTAAGAGGCCTCTTCCGAGCAGAGGAAGCGCACCACACCGCTGACTTCCTCGGGGCGGCCCACGCGCGCCATGGGAATGGCCTGCTTGATCATTTCCAGCGGAAGATCCTTGGTCATTTCCGTATCGATCAGGCCGGGTGCGACCACATTGACCCGGATGCCCAGCCGGCCCACTTCGGCCGCCAGCGACTTGCTGGCGCCGATCAACCCGGCTTTGGCCGCCGAGTAGTTGACCTGGCCCCGGTTGCCCATCACCCCGGAAACCGATGAAATGGTGACGATGGCGCCCTTTTTCTTGCGGATCATTTTTTTGATGACCGGCTTGGTGACGTTGTAGAACCCCTTCAGGGCGACGTCGATGACCGAGTCCCACTTGCTGGGCTTCATCATCAAAAAAAGGTCGTCGGCGGCGATGCCGGCATTGTTGACCAGCACATCGATGGCGTCGAAGCGTGACATGATGCCTTCCATGGCGGTGCCGGCCTGTTCCGGATCGGCGACGTCAAACGCCACGGTTTCCACCGTGCCGCCGGCGTTCTCGATTTCGGACACCGTGGCTTCGGCGGAAGCCGTATTGGAATGATAATTGGCCACGACATGGTAGCCGGCGGCCGCCAGGGTTACCGATATGGCACGCCCGATGCCGCGCGTGCCGCCCGTCACGAGGGCCATTTTTTTATCGCTGATCGCTGTCATGGAATCGTTTCTCCTTTCGCCGGGCTTGGTGTTCTACCAGAAGCCCTGCTGAATGGGCTCTGCTTTGCGCCCCCGGAAAGCCGTTGATCAGATGCATGCCGCTGCGGTGGGGGATCAACGCATCAAGGGCATATTCCCGAAGCGCGACAGCGCATGCTTCGTAAGGGATGTCGATCCTGGGCCGCCTTGGCCGGCGGCATCCGGCGACACGGCTCTTCCTACAACAGATGCCGCGTGGCTGTAAAGGGCATAGCGCGAAGCGTGATGCGGCGCGGTTTCACCTAAAAAGCGGTTGAACTGGGGGCCTGCTTGAATTATGGTCGCAAGGATTTACTGTTGTGTGGTCGCCGGGTGGCGATGGTGCCGCTTTCGTTCGCCCATGACGCATCCACGCGGAGGGCCGGGCGTAAGAAAACCGGTACCCATGCGTGTCAACCCTACTCGATACGGTGATTGAATGGACCCTTTTATCGAAGCGCTAAAAGTGAAGATTATTGAAACATTGGCTTTGGAAGATGTCACGCCGGAGGATATCGACCCGGAGGCCCAACTGGTGGGCGGTGACCTCGGCATCGATTCGATCGATGTGCTGGAATTGGTCATGCTGGTGGAAAAGGAATACGGCGTGGTGATTGACAGCAAAGAACTGGGGGCGCAGGTTTTCGCCAGCCTGGGGGCTCTGGGAGCCTATATCCAAAAAGTACAAAATGCGGGTGGAGCGGTTGGCTGATCGACGGGTATTCATTACCGGGATGGGCATTGTCAGCCCGATGGGGCACGGGGTTGCAGAAACCCTGACGTCCCTGCAAGCGGCCGCCAGCGGTATTCGTCCCCTGACGCTCTTCCCATGCCCGTTCGATACCCCCTTGCCCGTCGGCGAAGTTCGCGACCTGCCGAACGGCGATGATTTCCCCCGAACCCACCAGTTGGCGCTGGCCGCCACCCGTGAAGCGCTGGGCGAGGCGCAAAGCGCCCCGGACATGGTCATCATGGGAGTGACCACGGGCGGGATGCTCTCCACGGAAAACTACATGAAACAGGGGCATCGCCAGCCCCGTTTTTCACCCTACCATGCCGCCGGTTCGGTGGCCGAAGTGGTGGCCGAAGCATGCCGCTGCCGCGGACCGGTGCTGACGGTATCCACAGCCTGCTCGTCCGGCGCGGTGGGCATCAAGCTGGCGCTGGAGATCTTGCGCCGGGGCGCGTTTCGAAGCGTGCTGGTGGGTGGCGCCGACTCCTTGTGCCGTCTGACCTACTACGGGTTCAACAGTTTGCAGATTGTCGATCGATCGGGGCCGCACCCTATGGATCGGGATCGTCATGGCATGAGTGTGGCGGAAGGGGCCGCCATGCTGTTGCTGACGGCGGCCGACCAGGCGCCGCCTCACGCCGTGGCCGAGGTGGTTGGGGGCGGCTTGAGCTGTGACGCGTATCACCCGGCGGCACCGCATCCTGAAGGCCGCGGTGCCCGGGAGGCCATGATGGCCGCCCTGGAAGATGCCGGCCTCAGCCCCGATGCGGTGGATTACATTAATTTGCACGGCACCGGTACGGTGGAAAACGATCTGGCGGAAGCCGCGGCGCTGAAATCCGTTTTTACCAACCGTTTCCCACCGGTGTCTTCCGTCAAAGGGAGCTTCGGGCATTCCCTGGCCGCGGCCGGCGCCATCGAGGCGGTTGTGGCCGCACTGTGCCTCCGGGAGAGCTTTATGCCGGCCAACGTGGGCTGGCGGCACCAGGATGAGGCCATCGGATTTCGTCCCTTGACGGCCCCCCAACACCAGCCGATAAAGACGGTGTTGTCCAACTCGTTCGGATTTGGCGGCAACAATGCGGCCCTGGTATTCGCTGGTCTCGAAAGCGGAAAGGCGGCCGGGAACGCTAAACCCGCAAGACGGTTGGCGGTCAGGGCGTATGCTTGCCTGACCGGTGCCGGGGGGACGGCGGCAACCCTGGAGCGGTTTTTTCAAGGCGTATCCTGCAAGGGGGTGCTGGCGGCCGATCGCCTGACGGACAGATTGCCGCCCCGGTCGGTGCGGCGCATGAAGCGGCTGGCGCGCATGGCATTGGGCCTGTCAACCCGGACGCTGGAGCAGGCCGGGACGGCGGTTCCCATCCGTGAGGTTTACTTTGGCACGGCGTGGGGCGCCCTTTCGGAAACGCATGATTTTCTGGACAAGCTATACGCCTCCAACGAGTTTTACACCAGTCCCATCGATTTTGTGGGGTCGGTCCACAATGCCCCGGCCGGTCAGGTGGCCATGCGGGAAAAGGCCAGGGGCGCCAACGTCACCATGACCGGCGGGGATGCGTCGTTCGAACAGGCCCTGACGGCGGCCCACTGCCTTGCCGCCGGAGGGGAGCATCCGGTCCTGGTGGGGGGCGCCGACGAAATGCATCCGGTGTTTTCAGCGCTTTTCGATCCTTCCGTCACCATGGATGACACCCCCTCGGATGGGGGCGGGATGCTTCTCCTGGAAACGGCCGGGAGGGGGACCCAAATGACCCTGCAGCCTGGGTATTTCGCCGCCGGCCTGGATATGGCCGAAGCCCTGCAGGCCGTGGTGGCCTACCATGGCGGCAACCCGTTTTTTTCTGACAAGATTGGTGCGGTGATGGTGGGCATACCGGCGGCGCGTCGCAACGCGGTCACACCGCACCTGGAAGCACTCTGGACGCGTCTGGGGTTCAAGGGACCCGTCATCGATTATCGTCGGTATTTCGGCGAATTCGCGTCCGCCTCGGCCGTTGCAGCGGCGGCAGCCATGGCCCTATTGTCGCGAGGCGCCATTCCGGCCGCATTGGCCGGAGGGGCGGAATGGCCGCTGGCGGGTCGATGCATCCTGCTTCTGGGCCTGGGCGAAACCATAACGACGATGCTGGCGGCTCGTCATGAGCCGTGACCACAGGAAGACCAAACTTTGCCGATAATTTTACGCTATAGGGGTTGTCCCGGCGATTTTCCCGGGGTCGTGCCGGTATGGGACCCGATTCGCGCGCAGGCCGACGCCGGTCGATCGGTGGCGGTTCCGGAGGCGGGGCATTGAGAGTCCTGCTGGTATCCGCCAATCGGCTCAAAAACCCCTATGCGGTCTACCCGCTGGGCCTGGACTATGTGGTCCGGGCACTGGAAGATCATCACCAGGTGCAGGTGATCGATTTGAATGCCGAGGCCGGAACGGAGGCCTTGGCGGACGTGCTGCAGGACACCTCCCCGGACATCGTCGGGATTTCCATCCGGAACATCGACAATACGGACACACTGGATCCGCGGGGCTTTACGGGGCAGTATCGGGATCTGGCGGCGCTGATCCGCTCCCATACCACGGCCCCTATTGTGTTGGGGGGAAGCGGTTTTACCATTTTCCCGGCCGAGCTGATGGCGCTTTTACAGGCCGATTACGGGATCATCGGCGAGGGAGAGCGCCTGGCGGCCTTGCTGGAGGCCATCGAAAACGGGAACGATCCCGCCGGCCTGCCGGGGGTGATCCTGCCGAAACAGACGGCCGCGATCCCCCAACCGCTCGGCGATCCTCCGGCCCGCAAGGTTAACGGGTCCCCCGCGGTGACGGATTATTACGTGCGCCGGGGGGGGATGCTCAACCTGCAGTCGAAGCGGGGGTGCCCCTTTCGGTGCATTTACTGCACCTACCCCCACATCGAGGGGCACACCATGCGGCGGATTGCGCCTGCGGAAGTGGCGGCCACCGCCCTGGCGCTGCAGGAGGCCGGTGCCCGCTATCTGTTCATCACCGATTCGGCCTTCAATGCAGACATGCCCCACAGCCTGGCGGTGGCGGACGCGTTCCAGGCTGCCGGCCTGACCATACCCTGGGGCGCCTTTTTTGCGCCGGTCCGACCGCTGGATGGCTACTATGAACGGCTGGCAGGAGCGGGGCTGACCCACATCGAGTTTGGAACGGAAGCCATGTCGGATGCGGTGCTGAAGGCCTACCACAAGCCCTTTCGCATTGTCGACATCCGGAGCGCTCATCAGGCCGCCCTGGCGGCAGGGGTTCATGTCGCGCATTATATGCTGTTGGGCGGACCGGGCGAGACCGAGGCGACGCTTGCCGAAACGCTTTCAAATATTGACAAATTGAGCCGCACCGTAGTATTTTTTTTCTGCGGTATGCGGATTTATCCGCATACCGCTCTTTATCGTCTGGCGATCGAGCAAGGGAAGATTTTACCGGCGCAGGATTTGCTGGAACCGGTCTTTTATCGAACGGACGCCATGGACGAAAAAGCGATTATGGTGCAGGTGCAGCAGGTTGCCGAAGGGCGGGCGAACTGGATTTTTGGTGCCGGTGGTGACGATATCGAGAAAGTCCTGACCCGACTGCATACGCGGGGCTTTGTGGGGCCGCTCTGGGAATTTCTGATACGGTGAGGACCCTTTCATAACAGCAGGATGTGATCGCGTATGACATCACGCCAGGTGCCGGCCCCAACTATCGCCGACCAGGTTTCCATTCCAGCGGATTCGCCTTGGTTCCAGGGGCATTTTCCGGGAGATCCGATGCTGCCGGGTATCGCCCAACTCCATCTGGTGATGGACGCGATCCGGGTCTCATTGGGCCGCGGGGTTCGTCTGGTGGGACTCAAACGGGTGCGTTTCAAGCGCGTCATTCGTCCGGAAGAAACGATTGAAATTGCGGCCGATCCCGTTCCGGAAAAACCCGGCATGATCCGTTTTCAGTTGATGATCGAAGGCGAAAACGCCTGTAGTGGCTTGATGCTAACCGGCCCGCCCGAAGGCAGTGACGCGTGACAATTGCCTTTGCGCAGGCCGCATTTTGATGTGAGAATGGTGTTGAAGGGAGTGCATTGATGTCTGTTGAAACCAAAGAATCCGATATTATTGTGCGGGTCGCGGAAGTGATGATCGAGGAATTGAAGCTGGAGGACGTGACCCCGACCTCTTTTGAGCCGGATATCGACCTGGTGGACGAAATCGGAATTGATAGCATGGACCTTGCGACGGTTGCGCTGGTCCTGCAGGATCATTACGGTATTCGTTTTGACGAAGACGACTACCCGACGCTGACGACGGTCCGAAAAATTGCAGCCTATATTGCGGCGCGTCTGGCGTCCTGATGGTGGCATGGGGATAAGGCATTGACTGTACCGAATTTGAAAGATGTCCAAGAGACCTGCCGTGCGCCGCAACGGCATTGGAAATTTGCTGACATTCTGGCCGATCCGTCGATCCATGCGCGCTGGGAGAAGGTGCGGCAATATTTCTTTTTGCGCGAATCCACCTACGACATGAGTTGCCGCTGTAACATCCGCTGCGAGGGGTGTTACTATTTTGAAGGTGCCAAGCAGTATACCTCGGAAAACCGCGATCCGGAGGCCTGGCGGCAGCTCATGCAGGCCGAAAAGGACCGCGGGGTGACCTTTGTGGTGCTGGCCGGTGCGGAACCGGCGCTGGTGCCGGATTTGTGCAAGGTCTGCTTCGAGGAAATGCCGCTGGGTACGATTGCCACCAACGGATTGATCCATATTCCGGAGACGATCGGCTACCGGATCCATATTTCCGTCTGGGGAAACGATGCCACCAGTCAGCACATTCGCGGTGCGGCGGATATGTTGATCCGGCAGATCGACAACTATCGCAACGACCCCCGCGCGGTTTTCGTCTACACGTTTACCCCGACCAATATTGATGAGGCGCGTGAGGTTACGGAGATTCTATCCCGCCAGGGGGCCAAGATCACCTTCAACATGTTTTCCGCACCGGTGGGGTATGACGGTCCGTTAAAGCATACGCCGGCCTCCCTGGCCAAAGTCCGGGAGACAATGATCGATCTCCTGGCGTCTTACCCGGAGCAGGTTCTGTTTTCCAATTACAATGCTGTGGTGCACACGCACCAGCTGGGCCTGGATGCCCTGTTTGCCTGTCCCTATCCCCGCCGGAATCCTTCCCAAAACATCGGCTTGGGCCGCTCTTTTCGCCAGTACCGCACGGATCTCAGCTGGGATCGTGATGCCTCCTGCTGCGTGCCGGATACGGATTGCAGCGACTGCCGCCACTATGCCGCCGGGAGTGCCATCGTGACCTCCAAATTGTTTCGACATGCGACCGACCCCGAGACCTTCAGGGCCTGGCTGGATTACGTCGATACCTACCTGGCGGTCTGGGTGACGGGGTATGAAAAGGGGGCGAATCTCTACACCGGTGTCACCGAACCCCCGTGCTGTGCCCCGTGATTGCCTGATCGGAAATGCTTGCGCAAGATACGTTTGCCGCTGAATGTGTGAGGAGGAGTACGTAATGAAAACGGTAAGTTCACTGCTGGATGAGGCCTGGTACGCACGCTACAAACGCATTTCCAAGCTGAACATCCGCAGTTCGATTTATGACGTGACCAACCGCTGCAATCTGCGCTGCAAAGGCTGCTTCTTTTTTTCGTCTGGCCAAGACAAAGCCGCGGAGGAGGAAAACCGCCTGGATCGCTGGGAGGCGTTTATCGACCGTGAAATGGTGCGTGGCGTCAATCTGGCGATCCTGATCGGCGGTGAGCCCACGCTATTTCTGGATCGTGTAGATGCGTTCTATCAGCGGCTGCCGACCTTTTGCGCCACGAACGGTCTGATCAAGCTGCCGCGGGATCGCTTCCCGGACCTGATGGTGGGCATTTCCCTGTGGGGGGATGAAAGCGACGAAAAAGCCTTGCGCGGCAAGGACACCTTTGCCATCTCCAGCCGCCACTATGCCGGCGATCCGCACACCTACTATCTGTATACCATTACGCCCAAACAGATCGGAAAAATCGAAAATGTCGTCCGGAAAATCCGGGATATCGGCGTCAAGGTCCACATGCAGCTGCTTTCCAACGACGAGGAGGTGGACGGTTTTTCCTGGACCGCGCAAGAACTGAACGACGTGCGCTACGAGATGGATGACGTGCTGGACCGCTATCCCGAAACGGTCATTTCCTGCAAATACTACCACGAGGTCATCACCTCGGGTGAAATGCTCGGGCGTCCGTTCGGTTGGAACGAATGCCCTTCCGTCACCGAACCCTATGATACCCGTGACCCGCAGCCCAAGCGCTTGATCCATTTCATCCGCTGGGCCTCGGATCTCAAGACGATGCACCGCTGCTGTACCTCCGAAACCCGGGACTGCAGCACCTGCAAGGACGGCGCGGCCCACATGAGCTGGGTCATGGTCAACAAACGGGCCCACATTCGTTCCACCAAGGATTTGCAGAACTGGATCGAGGTATATGAAATGTTTGCCAAGCTCTACCAGTTCATTCCCTGGTAGGTGCTGCCGCAAACGGTAACATCCGGAACGCTGAACCCGGGTGTTTCCCATACAATGTTATCCAACCGCTGCTTCGGACCTGCCCGCCGGCCCGCCGAACCGGCGGCTTGTTTTTTGGGACCCTTGCAACGTGTCTGGAAGGGGAGATAAACCGATGGCACCATCGAAAACAGTGATCGTGGGCTGGGACATGGTCTCGCCGCTGGGAACGGAGATGGAGGGCCAGTGGGACCGGGCTGCCGTTGGGGGCAGCGGGATCGGTCCGCTGACACGCTTCGAGCGCCCCGAGGGATTCCCGGTTACCATTGCCGGCCAGGTGCCGGACTGGGATGCCAGCCCGTACCCGTTTCTGGCCCCCCGCCAGATGGCCCATTGGACATCCCCTATTTTCCCCCATGCCATGCTGGTGGCCCATCGTGCCCTGGCGCGCGCCGGCATCGAGATCACGCCGGAACTGGCCCCCCGCGTCGCCATCACCTTCAGCAGCGCGGTGGGTGGTCTGGATGCGGTCCTGCGCGCCGACCGCCAGATGATCGCGGACAACAAATGGCCGCATCCCTTTACCAACCCCAATTCCTGCATCAACATGGTGGGCGGCAAGGTTTCCATCCTGACCGGGGCCACCGGCCCCATTACCGCCACCATCACGGCCTGCGCCACCGGGGTGACATCGCTGATTACCGGGCATTGGCTGCTCGAACAGGGCCGGGCGGATGTGGTGATCTGCGGCGCCGTGGATTTTTGCCTGGTGGAACCGATCGTGGCCGGGTTCGCCACCATGAACGGGGCCTACCAGCCCAAGCAGGGGCAGGCCCCCGAACCGCCTACACGGGCCAGCCGCCCGTTTTCCATCGATCGACGCGGGTTCGTTATATCCGAGGGGGCCGGCTGCCTGATTGCCACCACGGAGGCGTTTGCCCGACGGAACGGCCTTTCCTGCGACATTGCCCTGGCCGGGTGGAGCATGACGTCCGATGCCCAGCATTTCGTAGCCCCCAACCTTGCCACGGTCACCCGGTGTATCGCCGAAGCTATCAGCGATGCCGGCTTGCAGCCGGCCGATGTGGATGCCGTGAATGCCCACGGAACCTCCACGCGCATCGGGGACACGGTGGAAGCCCAGGCCCTGGCGCAGATTTTCGGGCATCATTGTCCCCCGGTATCCGCCAACAAATCCATGACCGGCCACGCCATGGGGGCTTCCAGCGCCATCGAAACCATTCTGGCCATTGAGGGTATGCAGCGCGGCCAGCTCCTTCCCACCATCAATCACACCCCGGATCCTGCTCTGATCTTGGATGTCGTGGCCGAGGGCCTTCGT
Organism: Desulfobacteraceae bacterium; assembly: GCA_014237395.1. Classification (GTDB taxonomy): domain Bacteria; phylum Desulfobacterota; class Desulfobacteria; order Desulfobacterales; family UBA5852; genus JABZFP01. The sequence goes on from JABZFP010000046.1 coordinate 13,664, forward strand.
TCGAAGGAACAGGAATTCGTCCTCAAAAACGCCTTTGGTTTTGGCGGTTGCAACGCCTGCATCGTTCTGAAGCGGCAGGGATGACCTGTCGGCAGCCCGCGCTGCCCATAAGATTGGTCCTGCGACACACCGCCCCATGCAGAAAATCAAAGGCGGCCCTTGATATCCCCCCCTTGAGGTTATATTGAGTTATATTTGTTCTTTGGGTGTTCCGGTATCCGGCGATCCGCTATGATCAATCCGGGTTGCGGGACGGCTTGAGACAACCCTTGTTATGGGAAGCGACGCGATATTGTCGCTTCAACGCATTAAAAGGAATTTCCAGCGACGCCATGAAAGCAGCGGCCAACAGAAAAGTCTATGTCGTGGGATACGGGGCGGCCACCCCTCTGGGGCTTACCTTCCCGGAGACGTGGCGTCGTGCGGCCCAGGGGGAATCGGGGCTGCGCCGTATTACCCGCTGTGCCGTGGAAACGCGCAACAACGTGGTGGGCGAGATTCCCGGATGGGATCCCGAAGCCCTCAGTTTTGTCGACAAAAAAGAAGCCTACAACTGGAACGCTGATTTTGTGCTGTTGACCATGGCGGTTTGTCGGGAAGCCCTGGCGCATGCCGGTTTACCCATGGACGCGCAGATCGGACCGCGCACGGCCTGTCTGGTGGGATCGGCCCTGAACGGTACGGACGCCTTCCGGATCGCCATGGACAACTATACCAATCGCGGCCCGTTGAAAATCAGTCCCTACCTGTTGCCGAACTTGTGCGCCAACCTGCCGGCGGGTAAATCCGGTATGCTGGAGGGCTTTACCGGCCCGATTTTCTCCCCGCAGGGGGCTTGCGCTTCCGGCAATCACGCCATCGGCATCGGCGCCCGCATGATTCGTGACGGTGATTGCGACGTGGCGTTGGTGGGCGGGGTGGACACCTGCCTGGTTCCCGAGATCATCCACGGTTTTGCCAACATGCTGGCCACCATCAGCATCGGTCCGAAAGATCGGGCTTTTCAGGATCCCGAACAGGCCTCGCGCCCCTTCAGTATCGACCGCAAGGGCATGGTGCTTGCCGAGGGCGGCGGCGTTCTGGTGCTGGCGGCGGACCATATCGTAGCGTCCCATGGGCTGAAATCCCGGGCCGAAGTCCTGGGCATCGGCTGGACGTCGGATGCGTTTCATTTTACGCAGCCCAATGAAGCGACCATCGTCCGGGCCATCCGGGAGGCCATCGACGATGCCGGCCTGCAGGCGGAGGATATCCAGTACGTCAATGCCCACGGCACGTCGACCCCCAAGGGCGACCAGACCGAGATCGAATGCCTGCGGCGTGTTTTCGGCCCGGGCATGGACCGGATCCCCGTATCCTCCAACAAGTCCCAGATCGGTCATTCGCTGGGAGCCTCGGCCGCTATCGAAGCAGCCCTGGCCATCGAGGGCATGCAGCAGGGCCTGATCCTGCCCACGATCAACCACATTCCCGATCCGAAATTCGACGACATCGATGTCGTTCCGAATCATGCCCGGCGGCAGGCCCACGAAATCGTGCTGTCCAACGCCTTCGGGTTTGGCGGAACCAACTGCTGTGTCGTACTGCGAGGTCTGTAGATGAAGCCCCAACCGTTTTTACCGGAATTGTTGAACGGCCAGCCGAACTACGTGCGTGATCAGTCCGGCGGCCAGGTCTGGCACCGCTGTGAAACGCGCGTACTCTACGCCGATACCGACCGCTCCCAGGTCGTGTACCACGGCAACTACCTGCGCTATTTTGAATTCGGACGGGCGTCCCTGATGCGGGATGCCGGCTATCCCTACAAAGAGGTTGAAGAGAACGGGTATGTTTATCCGATCATTGAACTCGGTCTGAAATACTTCAGCCCCTTGCAATATGACGATCCGATCTGGGTCAACACCCGCCCTGCCGACCTGGAGCGGGTGCGGCTGAGCTTCGATTACGTGATCACCCATCAGGAGACAGGGGCGCTGATCTGCAGCGGCACGACCCGCCACTGCGCCACCAAAACCAACGGTGTGCCGGTGGGCATCGACGACCAGACCCTCCATCTATGGAAGACATTCCCGCGATAGCCGGGCCACGCCGTCATGCGCTGACGATCCCCAACGATCCCGTCCTGCAGGATCACCGGTTTCTCGGCCAGGCGGTTTTGCCGGCCGTTTACGCCCTGGAGCACCTGGCCCGAACGGTGGGCCGGAAGTTTCCCGACGCGGCCGTGACGTTTTCCGAGGCCATTCAATTCGACAAGTTCCTGGCACTGCCCGCGGCAGGCATTCCCGATGTGGCCGTTTTCGCCGAACTATATCCAAAGCCGGATGGTACGATCGAGACGGTGCTGTTGACGCGCCATGTCGCCGCCAAAAGCGGCATGACCCGCATGAAAGCCCATGTTCGCTGTCGCTTTGGTGCCGCCGTCGATGGGGGCGACGCCTTGCCGTCTGTCCCCGCCGGGCGTGAAGCGCCGGCCGAAACCTACACGCTTCCCGTGGACCGGTTATACGCAGAGATGGTGCCGTTTGGCCCTGCGTTTCAAAATGTCGTTTCCCCGGTGCAGCTGTGGCCGGATGGCGCCCGGGCCGTCGTATCGGGCGGGGCAACGGCGGACGACGGCCGATTTGTGCAACTGGGATCGCCCTTCCCACTCGATGCGGCCTTCCACGCGGCCTGCGCCTGGGCTCAGCGGTTTTACGGCGTCGTCGCCTTTCCGGTGGCAATGGAACAGCGCTGGATCCGACACCGGACGCAGTCCGGAAAACAGTACCATGCGGATATCCGATTTCGTGAAGAAGTGGCGGGTCGTCTGCTCTTCGATCTTTGGCTGCATGACCGGGAGAGACGGCTTTGCGAATGCATCCGGGGGCTCGCCATGCGCGATGTCAGCGGCGGCCGGCTCCGGCCGCCCGGCTGGGTCCGCTGCTGCTGACGCCATACCTCCATCGTTGTTGACGGATCGGGCGGCGGTACGATAAGGTTTCGGTGGTTTTTTCAACATCTTCCCCTCGTTGTTTATTAATTCTTAGAAGGTGCGCTGATATGAAGATTTTACGGACCATGGTGCCGTCTGTGTGGCGGATATTGTTTCCGCTTTTCATGGCCTCCGTTTTTTTGGCGGGCTGCATGTCATGGCAGCCGGAATGGCCGGCCACCGGAATCGATGCCCCATCGCCGGACGTCGGCGCGATGCTGCAATCCGCGGATCAGCTGGCTGCTGTGGCCGACAACCGGGTGCGCCTGCAGGCCGCCATGAACGCCTATGGTCGTGTGCTGGACCAGGATCCCTCCCATACCCGCGCCCTGACCGATCTGGCCAATCAAACCATCCTCATGGGGACGGCCCATACCGACAGTCGACAAGAAAAAAGCCGGCATTTCCGATCGGCCATGCGGTTGTGCGAGCAGGCTATGTATACCAACGCCGATTTCAGGATCCTGGCGGATCAGGGCAAGACGCCCTGGGAAGCGTGCGAAGTCCTCGGCGAGGAGGACATGCCGGCCATGATGTTCTGGTCCACGGCCGTGCTGTATTACTTCAAGGAAGTTCTCACCTTTCCGGAGCAGGTCTTCAATCTGTCCTGGGTGACCCATACGGGTCCTTTTCTGGAGCGCATGGCGGCGCTCGATCCGGCATGGGGGGGCGGGGCGATTCAATTTACCCAAAGTCTCTATTTCGGTATTCTGCCCGGTGCCCTTGGGGGTGATGAGACGCGCTCGCAATCCTATCTGGAAGAGGCCGTGGCCTTCGGAACCCCCTGGATGCTGGCACGTTGGGGCCGTGCCAAATACTTCCATGTGCGGGATCAGGATCGGGAGGGTTTTGAAGCGGATTTGCGCTGGGTTCTCGCCCAGGACGTGTCTGCGCCGGGCGAGGCCTTCTGCTGGCGGGCCTACTTCCACCAGGACGCCCGAGATGCACTTGCCGACCCGGATCGTTATTTCGATTGAACCGGCGTTTCATGCCATCGAAGGAAGAGGCACGGCGCGCCGCGCTCCTGCGCCTATCCATAACGATTTCCTGTCATCAACCCCATTCACTATAGGAGAACACAATGCGACTGCGGATTGGAATTATTGGGCTGATAATGGCATTGGGGATTTCGCTGATAACCGGCTGCTCCTGGTTTGCCAAAGCACCGATGGATGTTCTCACTTATGACGTCGACGCGGGCACACCGCAACAGAATCTTTTTGTCTTCATGCGCGGCATCGGCGGCAGCCACCGTAGTTTCGAAGCGGAAGGCCTGGTGGACGACGTGCGCACCATGGGATTGCCCTTTGATATGGCGGCCCCCAACGCGCATTTGGGATACTATACGGGCCGGACGCTGCTCGTGCGCTTGAAAGCCGATGTGATCGATCCGGCCCGACATCAGGGACGGGACAATATCTGGCTGGTTGGTTTTTCCATGGGGGGCCTGGGCTCGCTGCTCTACCTCCGGGAGCACCCCGAGGATATCGAGGGGGTTTGCCTGATCGCCCCCTTTCTCGGGGATGAAGAGATTATCGAAGAGATTCAGGCTGCCGGCGGTGTGCGGTCCTGGTCGCCGGGTGTCTACGATGCCGATGATGACTACCAGCGGATGCTGTGGCACTGGATCAAAGACAATGTCGCCGGGAACGATCCCGTGCCGATCTTTCTGGGCTGCGGTACCGAAGACGAGTTTGCGCCGGCCTGTGCCCTGCTGGCGGCGCTCTTGCCTGAGGATCGCGTGATCAATATCCCCGGTGGTCACGATTACGCGACGTTCAAGGCCCTTTGGGACCGTTTTCTGGAGAGTAGGATCTATTTGCCATAGATTGCGAGTGAACGGATTGCCGTTCTCCCGCAATCTATAATTCGAACATTATGGCGGTTTCACAGCCATTATACGCAAAAGCGTATAAGAGGGCGGTAATGGAATCAAGCTATTGGCCACGGATAATAGGCAGGCATTAAAAATGGTTTACACGGTAAAAATCCGAAGGAGAAAGATAGCTGATGATCCCCATTTCCCCTAAAGTCTTTTATGTCCACTCAGACTCGGTATAAAGAAAGTTGACAGTTTCGACATCTTCGCGTAATTTTCGATGCATCGGAAATAAATCGGCCGCCAAACTATTAATTTCATGATGAATGGCACACGGAATGCCGTTTGCCAAACCCGCCAAAACGTCGTTTCACGCCTATTAGATTCCAGAACGGATGGCTGCGCTGACTATGGAAAAGAAGCCCGATACGCCTTCTTTCATGAATCGTCTTCCGCTTGATGTCGGCGCCCTGGCCGCCAAGGCCTATCAACTGGTGATTGTTATCGGCGAAGAAGCCTTGGAATTGATCATTGCCTTGTGGATTTTGATCATGGTGGAGCGCGCCTACGGCCAGCAAGGTGTGGGCATCTATTCCTACCTGATGGCGCTGCTGTATATCGTCCGCTACACGGCAAATTTTGGTGTCGCCCGGCATGTGGAGCATGAAATTGCCATCATCGGCGACGACGGCCCGCAAGGGCAGCGACTGATCACTTCGGGGTACCAGACGACAGTCGCCACCGGACTGACGGCAGCAATTCTGTTGATAGGAACGGCGGGATTCGACACAGCCCATACCCGAATCGAAGAACGACTGGCGGCCTATCTGATTATCGGCCTCGCGCTTCCGCTGGCCAACCTGAATTATTTTAGACTGTCGATCCTGCAGGGTTTGGGCCAGCATGCACGGGTGGCTCACCTGCGCATCTGCCGCTACGGGATTCTGCTGGGGGGTATGCTGGTGTTGACCCGGCTGCACGTGCCGCCGTCCTATCTGCTTCTGGCGTATCTGTTGAGTGACATCGTCATGGCGGTCATGATACGGCGGCATCTCAAGCTGCCTGGCATCAGGGCCGTTTGGCAGCATCCCCGCCATATCGTGGAAACGCTCAAGCGGGGAAATGCCTACCTGTTTACGGACAATGGCCTCGATGTCCTGCTGAATCTGGATCTTTTTGTACTGGGCCTTTTCGTATCGGCCTGGGACTTGGGTGTCTATGCCGAGGCGGCAGTAATCGTGCGGTTTTTCCTGATTATACCGGCCGGCATCAAACCCATTTTACGCCGCCGCTACAACATGATGGCCGCGCAGGCCGAAACCGCCACATTGTATACCCTGGTGCGGCGGCGAACATCGGTTTTATTCAGCCTGCATGCCATCCTGGCTGTCAGCGTTCTGCTGACCTATCCCGCCGTGCTCAATTTTTTCTTTAACACGCATGGCGAGGAAATGCTGTCGTTTAAGATTTTTTCAGTATTCGTCCCGGGCCTGATTTTCTATGGTGCTTTTTCAGCTCAGGATTCCCTGTATGAGGCCATGGGGCAGGTGGCGCATTTGCGGCGGTTGACCATGGTGACATCCGGAATCAATGTTGTGTTGACGTTTTATCTTGTCCCCGTTGCCGGATTCTATGGTGCCGCGATTGCGACCATGTTCACCATGCTGCTTTATTTCTGCTTTTTCGGACGCGATCTGATCCTTCCGATTCAATTTGAAAAAATCACCTATATCGTGGCGGGTCTGGCCGTTTACCTGATATATACCCTGTTTGGTGACTGGGACCTGGGCATCGGTGCCGGCTACTGGCTGGCCCCGCTGCTATTGTGGGTGCTTTTTTACCTGATCGGCCTGTTTGGCGTGCCTTCCGGGCCATCGGGACCCGAGAGGGCAGTGGTTTGAAATGATGCGGGGGGATGCGCCCCGTTGGTTCGTCGCATCGTTTTTCGGAGATACAAACAACCTCGGCCTAAACCAAAGGAGAGATAAACCATGGTTGATGACCCCATAAACTTCGGCGAAGCCATCAAGAATGTTAAGCCGCCCTTTAAGATTCCCAAGGTCAAGGTGCAGCTTTCACGCGGCATCAAACTCCTGATCGTCATCCTGGCCGTTGTCCTGCTGGCCTACAACGTCTTGTTAGTTTATGTGGAACCCAATGAATTCGGCATCAAGGTGGTCCGCATGGGGATCAATCGCGGTGTACAGCAGAAGGTGTATACCGCCGGCCTGAATCTGGTGATTCCCGGAATTCAGCAGATGTACCGCCTGCCGCGAGACGTCCAGGTGCTGGAATTGACGGCTTTTCCGAATACAGCGGCAGACGCCGCGCGCAAGGACAAGGCTGCCCATATTCAAACGTCGGACGGTTTTTTTGTGGATGTGGATGTCTCCATCCTGTACCGCATCAAGGATCCGTACCTGGTGTTTACCAAGATTGGACCGGGTTCCCTGTTTGAGCATAACGGTATTATTCCGAAAGCCGAACCCGCCTTGAAGGAAACCCTGGGGAAGTTGACCACGGAAGATTTCTATAACAGTCCCAAGCGGGTCAAGCAGGTGCAGGAGGCCCGCAGTCTGCTCAACCGGGAACTGACGCCCAAAGGGATTCAGGTCGAGCATGTGCTCGTGCGCTATTTCCGATACAGCCAGGAAATCCAGAAAAACATCGAAGAGAAGAAGCTCAAGGATCAATTGGTCTTTACCAACCAGGCCGCCGGCCGGGCCGCCCGGGAGGAAGCGGAGTTGAAAAAAATCGTCCAGGAGGGTCGTGTCTCGGTGGATGTCGAACTGGAGCAGGGGCAAGCCTACGTGACGCGCAAGATTGCCGAAAAGGATTTGTATGTCCGCACCAAAAAGGCCGATGCCAACCTGTTGGTCAAATTGGCGGAGGCTGAAAAAGTGCGACTGAAAAACGACGCCTTGAAAGGGATCGGGGCCGAGCGCATGGTCGGCCTGAAAATGGCCGATGTTTATCGAGGACTGGATCTGATCGTACTTCCCAGCGACGGTCAGGCGGGTGTCAACCCGCTGGATCTGGACAACGCCCTGAAGCTCTTCGATGTCCGTAAAGGAGGTGCCCAATGAAACGATCCTTATGGATAGCACTGACAATGATCTGGCTCTGGAGTCTGACCGGTTGCGTATTGTACACCACGGGTGAAACCGAAGTCGGTGTACGCACCAAGAAGTTCAGCCTGGTGGGCGATACTGGGGTGGAAGACAAGGCTTATTCTCCCGGATCCACCTATTTTTTCATGCCCTTCATCAATGATTGGCACACCTTCGACACCAAGCTTCAAAACCTGGAAATGGTTTTCGAGAAAGGTCGGGGAGACCGTCGAACCCGCGACGATCTCCTTTTCAAGACCATCGACGGCAACGACATCAGTCTGGACGTCATCATCGCATATCGCATCGATGCTGCGAAGGCGCCTTATATTCTGCAGAATGTGGCCGTGGACAACCTCACCCTGCGCGACAAGATCGTGCGTACGGTCGCGCGCAGCAAACCCCGTGACATCTTCGGCGAGTTGACCACGGAAGAATTCTATGTGGCCGACAAGCGGGAATTGCAGGCCCAGCGGGCCAAGGACATCCTGCAGGAGATGCTGGGTCCCATGGGCATCGTGGTCGAAAAGGTGCTGACCAAGGACTATCGCTTCAATCAGGAATATCAGAAAGCCATCGAGGATAAAAAGGTGGCGGATCAGCAGGTGCAGAAGAACCGATCGGCCCAGCACGCGGCCCTGGAGGAGTATCGCCGCAAACTGGAAGAGGCCAAGGGCGAGGTCAATAAAATGGTCGCCGATGCCGACGGCGTCTACCGCAAGGCCAAGATCGAAGCCGACGTCTATTTTGAAAAGCAGAAACTGCTGGCGGAGGCCATCAGGGCCGAAGGGATTGCCGAAGCCAAAGGGATTCAGGAAATGAACAACGCCCTGGCCGGCACCGGTGGCGAGGCCTTTGTCAAACTGCAGATCGCCGAAGCCTTGCAAGGCAAGAAAATCATGCTCCTGCCGGTGTCCGAAGGCGGCATGAACCTGAAGACAACGGATATCAACCAGTTGATCAATACCATGGGGGTCAAGTCTCTTTCCAAGGGGAAAGCGGCTTCGAAGTAGAAATCATTTTTATAATTCACATCAGTTCGCAGGTGTTATCGTTTTTCCTCCGGGTGTTGCGGGCAGCGGCTGAACCTTCTGGGGGGCGGCCGGATGGGTGGGCATTACACTGGGCGTTGTTTGCTTCGGGGTCAATTTTATCACCCCGGTTTTGCTTGTCGGTTTCAGCATCCCGGAGAGCGTAAAGCTCACATCATCGATGACTTGCTGATGATCCGACATCTTTACCGATGCCTTCACCCGCCACAGGCCGGATTTGGGAAAGGTTGAAGCGGGGATGAGAATACGGGTTTTGCCATCGAGGTGGTTCACCACCGTCATGCCCTGTGGGGTTGCGGGCCATTGTCCGGCCGGGGTGGGCGCACTCCACCACCAGTCAAGGTCGACCCGCGGGATGCCCTGCCAGCCGGTGATTTCCACCTCCAGCGGTACGCTGCCGGTGAACGTCTGGCCGGGCTTGGGCGACAGGATCTTCAGCCCGGGTTGAACGCCGGGGATAAGCTTTGGGACTAAAGCGATAGACGTCGACATGGCCGAAGGGCCGTTGGCCTGCTTCAGCGTCGGCTTATTGGCTATGGTCAATGTCTTGTCGCCGAATTGGATGAGGTTTACGGTAATGTCGGTGAGTTCCGGCCCTTCATAGGTGATGAGTTTCATGCCGATGTCGGAAAGGATGGGCCCCTGGTAGGCGATGGGGGCAACCGTGATGTCGGCCATTGCCACGGACTGGAGGTCCGGCATGGTGCCGCCGGGCGTGGGTGTTCCTGCCAGACACGGCACACCAGCCAGTAAAAAGGTCAGCACGAAGAAAATCAAACCATGGCGGTCATGTCGCATGGCACCCTCCTGTCAGGGAAATCGGTCATTATACAAGTCAAATCGGGCCATCAATAGGGCAGGATCATGCCCGGTGTGAGGTGGGAAAAGTCCATGCCGCCGCAACCCCCGGAATTGGGTGCGGTGCCGCCTTTGGAAACGCCGATAACCATATACTGGTTACTCTGTTCGGCAACCACGATTGTGACGCAGCAGGTTTTATCTGACATTGTTCCCATCGATGCCCGAATCGGGAAGACAGCGCTACCGTTGTAGCCGCCATTGTCGAGCACGACATCGAGCGGGATCAATTCTTCTCCCCCTTCTCCCAGGCCATAGCCAATCGTCTTGCCGGCCCCGTCCAGGAAGTAGACGATGGCCAGCGCCTTTAATTTTGCATTTTTCCATGGCCCGGGCATATTCGAAATGGCCAGCGGGATATTGACGTTAAAAAGGGTCTGATTTAGCATGATTTGGGGACCGAAATCTTTTTTCAGGGTAACCCCGGTCTTTTGCAGCATGCCGGCGGCTGCCGGGCCCGGAAACAGCCCGAGCAGGGCCGCGATAAGGACAAGTACAAGCATTCGCGATTGTTTTCTGTGGTGGCTGACCGTCTTTTTCATTCTCGACTCCCACATTTAAGGTTTTGAATCGCCAGAGGTGAAGATCTGAAAGCGGCTGTCTTTCGGGTTCTGAAGATTTCGTACCCGTTATCGGCCAAAAGGTTCATTTTTCAAAAAGTTCAGCGGCCGTCTGGCGGTCGTATTTCCCGGCGGCGGACATGGGAATTTTGTCGACGGTCACCATCCGACGGGGCAGTGCGTAGGGTTCGACCTTGTCCGCCAGGGCCTGGCGGATCGCAACGACATCTACGTTTCCTTTTGACACCGCTTCGACCACCGCAACAATCTCGTTTTCCCTGGTTCGCTCCGTGGCAAGGGCCAGTACCAGGGCATCCGCAATCTCCGGCAGGTCTTGCAGGCAGGATTGCACGCCTTCCAGATCCACCCGTTTGCCGCCCACTTTGACGATGCCGTCCGCCCGTCCCATGAGGATAAAGCCGTGATCGGCGTCTCCCTGAACCCGGTCTCCGGTGAGGAAGAACCCATCCGAATCGGTTTCGAGGCTGGGGGAGAGGTAGGAGGAGCGGACAAACAGGCGTTCGCCCGCAATGCGAATAGCGACCGACGCCAGCGGTGTCAGGGTGGTTTCATCGTTGGCGCGGTTGCGTGTGGCAACACCACCGGTTTCGGTGGAGCCGTAGATTTCGGTGACACCTACACCGGTTTGCTTAAAAAAAGACACCCCATCTTCCGGTTCGAGACGCCCAGCCGAGGAAATCGCCAGGCGCAGGTGGTCGGCCTTAAAATTGACGTCGCGAAGCACCCGGTAGTGCGAAGGAACCCCTGCAAATACAGTGGCTTTATGGCGTGATATGGCATCCGTGATGTCCTGGGGATAGATGGACGGGCCGCCGGCCACACGGGCCGATGTCACCAGGGGGACCAGGACGGCGAACAGCAAACCGTAGATGTGGTAGGGCACCGTGGTGGTGACCAAACAGTCTGCCGGGGATAAGTTGAATTTTTCCACCATGAAATAGGCTTCCCCGAAAAGGTTTCCCACGGTTTTGGGCCATACTTGCGGTTTGCCGGTGGTGCCGCCGGTGAAGAGGCGGGCAATGATCTTGTCCGCCGGCGCGGGCGGCAGGCCGGCGGACGGAAACCCGGCGGGGGCGAAACGGACCAACTGCATGGGGGCCGGCAGGTCAACCGGTTGGTCGGTCACCACCCGGCAGGCGCCGGTGGCGGCGTGGATTTCCCTCAGGACGTTCGAATTCAGGGCATACGGCAGTAAGAATTCAGGTGTGCCGTCGGCGGCGGCGGTCAGCATGGCGGCAGCGGTCAGGGCTTTCTCCTGGGTATAAAGGATCACGGGTTCACGGGGGGCTTTGTGGGCGGCCAGGGCTCCCACCAGGCCGTAGGCCAGATCGTAGAGGGCCTGGTAGCTGACCAGATTCGCTATAAACGTCTTATGGGGGATGGCCGGCGCCTCGAGGAGACGGCCCATTTGCTCCGGTAGTCGGGACAGGTTGTCAAGATGCATCCGTCAGTGATCCTCTTGGGGTTCGAAATTACGTTTGGCCGCCAGGAAGCCGGGCAGATGGGCCATGACGTGCCATAGGCTCCAGCGGTGTCCCCACATGCGGCGGCGGAATTTGCGACGCCAGTCCGGGCTGGAGTAAAAACGTTTGACATGTTGATTGTAGAGTTCGTCCAGGGCTTCCCGGGAGGCAATGGCGCGGGGCACGAAGACGAAATTCAGGCAATTCATTTGCCGCCAGTCTTCACGGAAGGTTCCGTGTTCCTGAAGCGTCTGCCAAACCGGGGCGCCGTGGAACGGGGTGAACTTGGACATGTTCATGTCGTCCAGACCCAGGGACATGACAAAATCGCTGGTGCGGCGGATGGAGGCCTCGGTCTCCCCGGGCAGGCCCATCATGAACAGCCCCTTGGCCCGCAGCCCGTGGGCCTGGATGCGGCGGATCGTCTCCTTGACGCCTTCCAGATGAACCCCCGGTTTGTGGCGGTCCATGAGGGTCTCGTCGCCGGTCTCGATGCCCAGCGAAACTTGCAGACAACCGGCCGTCTTGAGCATCCGCAGCAGATCGTCGTCGGCATGGCCCACCCGCACGGCACAGTTGAACTGAACCCCCAGGGGGCGTTTGCCGAGCAGGGCGCAGAGTTCGGTGATGCGGCGGCGGTGGGCGGTGAACAGGTCATCGTAGATATTCAGGTGGCGAACACCGAACCGATTGCGCAGGTAACGCATATGGGCATAGATGTAAGCTGCGGAATTGTAGCGGTAGCCCTGCTTGAAGACCGAGCGGTCGCAGTAGGAGCACTTGTAGGGGCATCCCCGGCTGGTGACCATGGTGGCCCCGGGGCGTTGAATGTAGCTGAACAGCGGCAGGTGGTAGCGCCGGGGAAACCCCCACAGCAGGTCATAGGCCGGAAACGGCATTTGGTCGAGGTCCGGCAGGAGGGGGCGCCGCGGGTTGGTGACGACCCGCTCGTCATCCCGCCAGATCAGCCCCGTGATGTCGGCCGGCGGAGCGCCATCCGCCAGCTCTGCCAGGGTAGCCTCGCCTTCCCCCATGCAGAGAAAGTCGATGGCTGGAAACGCTTTCAGCAAAGGCGCGCCGATGGCGGAGACATGGACACCGCCGAAAACGGTTTTGATCTCGGGGCGCTGCTGCTTGATCGCTTCGGCCAGGCCGTAGCCGTCCAGAAAGCCAGAGGTCGTGGCCGAAAAACCCACCAGGTCGGGTTGCCGATCCAGGATGTCCCGGACAACGGCCGGTTGGGGGCGGGGCCGGTCCCAGGCCAGACAGTCGTAGACGTGCACCCGATGGTGCCGTTCCCTGAGCCAGGCGGCCATGGAAAGCAGCCCCAACGGCGCCATGCGGTTGGCGATGGGGGTGAAATCGGTTTGGCCGTGAACCCAGTTGGACCCGGCCGGATGGACCAGTGTAATGTTCATTCTAACCTGCCCCCGATCCCAGGTTGCGGACCGCGGCCATGCTGCGGGCCGCCAAACGGGCCATCATAAGCGTCATGCCGCCGATGAGAAGCGCCAGCAGCGGTGCCAGGACAAGGGATCCCAGCAGCCATTCGTACAGTCGTTCGAGGGCTTGGTAGCCAAGGGTTTCCAGCGATATTTCGGTCAGAAAGCGCCCGTGGCGCAGAAAGTAACCGGTTTCGATGCACAGGGCCGGCACTACCGGCGGCATGCAGAGTTGGCTGGATGCCAGGGCGGCGACTTTGTTCAGGCGAAAATAGGTGGCGGTCAGGATAATGACCAGGGTGTGGCAGGCGATCAGGGGCAGGGTGCCTAAAAACACGCCCACAGCAGCGGCCAGCGCCAGTTGGGTCGGTGAGGTATTCTCCCGCAGCAGGGTGCGCAGCGAGCGCATGGGGCGCCACACGGAGATTTTGAATCCTGCCTGACCGGCATCGGGCACCAGTTTGCGGTGTGGCACCGGGAGGACGGATCGCAGGGCGTAATGCACATTGAGCAGGAACCGCCAGACCCGTTCCCCTAAAGACGACGGCTCGCCGTGGTGCACCGCCATCGCCGTGTCCACGGCAACCTCGTGAAACGGTACGCCCGCCCAGGCCGATTTGACGAGAATTTCGGCACCAAGCATTGCGCCGCGCTGGTAGAGCCGCAGGTTTTCGATGACCGTTAGGGGATAGATGCGCAAGGCACAGAGGGGATCACGCAGGTGCCGCCCGGTTTGCATCTTGAGCCAGAACCGGGGCCATCGCCGCCCGATCCATCGCCGGCGCCAACCGGTTAGCAAGGCCGGCGGCCGCCAGCCAATGACCAGGGCGTCGGGATGGGCCTGACAGGCCGCAACCATTTTTTGAATGTCCGGCATGATCGTCGGCGGCCACTGCCTTAGCACCATGAGATGGGTGGCCTCAAGCGCCCGGGCGCGGGTGGCGGCGGTTCGCAGATGAGTCCCTAAAAGCCTGCCAGGCACGGCAGGCGCTGTCGAAGCGTCTCCTTTCGTCGGGGTTGCCGCAGGCGGGTTTATCCCTTCGACGATGATGCACGTGGGCGGGAGGTTGGTTTTCACGATCGTCGGTATGGCTCGGCCGGGGCCGGGAAGCACTACAATGGCAATTCGGGTGGTCATGCGTTCAGGTTGTCATCCCAAAATGGAAACCTGCCGGGTGTTGGCCGGCAGGGGTGTTTACACGATCCGGTTTGGCGCTTCAACCGGCGATCTAATCCTACCGTTTAGCAGGCTCCCCGCCGGATGGCAAGGATGATGGGACGGCTGAAGGGGGCGATGGGATGCCACGTGATTCGTGGGATCACACGGAAGCCGGTTCGGCCAATCGAAAGGTCAGGTGGAAGGTGGCGATCCGGCGGTCTAAAACCATCAGCGTTACGGCTGCTTTATGGTTGCTGGGCGTACGCTCCAGGTCACAGTGAACGCGGACGGATTGTCCGGGAGGCAGCGGTTCCCGGAATTTGGCGTTGTCGATGCGTTCCAGTTGAAGCGGTGCCTGCGTTGCGGATGCCAGCATGATCTGGGCCATCCGGATCTGGACGAAGGCGGGCAGCAGCGGGTTTCCGGGAAAGTGGCCCCGGAAGGCGATAAACTCCGGCGGGAAACAAAAGGATTGGACGATGCCGTGATCTCCCTCCCGTTTCAAGGCGTGGTCAGCGGCGGCCTGGATGGCGTTTTGGAGCGATATCAGCGACTGCGACGGATTTGAGGGTGTCTTTGTTGTCGTGCCGGAAGGGGCATGGTGCGAAGGGTGCAGCCAGAGTTTCAGCTGGCCGCCGGCGATTCGTCGCTCGTGACGGTGAACATGGCCTTCAAGCATTGCAAACGCGCCGAAGGCGCCGGTTTGCTTTATCACGATGGTGAGCTGATCGCCGATACGGGCGGTGTCTAAACAGTCCATCCCGGTGGCCCCTGCCAGGAACCCCACCCGGGGCGGCCGGCCCTGCTGCCGATCGCGCCAGCTTTTTGCCGCGGCAAAGGTCTGGCCCATGAGTTCCAGATGCGCGGTGGGATCGAGCGTGCCATCGGCGTTGACATGGAGGCTGTCTGCCCGGACGGTGGTGCTGGCGCGGCCAGCGGCAGCATTGACTTCCAGGAGGTGTTCGATCAGACGCACCGGCGGCCGATGGGGAACCAGATCGGACGCCGGTGCAGGCAGGTCGGCGGCAGTGCGCCTCTCGGGTTCGGACATTCCGAAGACCCTATTGAACCTGGGTGACTTTGCCGTTGCTGAACCTGACGGTCTTCATGACCCAGCGGTTGCGCCAGTAAGTCCACACATTGTCTTCGAGCGACGGCGTTTTATGCCGGGCCGGGTAGCCCCAGGCCACGCGAACCCCTTTTTTGGTCATGCCGGATAACACGCGGCCTTCCGTGATCCCTTTGCGGTCGGTGGCACTGAGTCCTGACAGGGCGACTTTCTGGGGGCCGGTGATCAGATTGAGGTATTCTTCCACGGACATGCCGCCCATGTTGCCGGCGCGGTATTCGAAATAAATGAGCTGGTTATTGTCCAGGCGGGTAAGCGTGAATCCCCCGCGGTATTTGCCAACGGAAACGGCCGTGTTCACCGGAACAAAAAAATGGCCCGTATCCGGCTGGACATAGTTGGCATAACTGGCGATATATTCCGTCTTGCCGCCGCGGGCGGCCTTGGTGTATCCGTGGATGTTGTTTTGGAGGTAAACATTGGTGTAGCCTTCATAGGGCGTCGGGGTGCCCCCCATGCCGGCACATCCCAGCAGCCCGAATAGCAATACGAGAGTGACGGCCATGGCCGTCAAGGTTGTCTTGGTTGGCATGATTTCCTCCTTTGGGTTTCGATGGACCGGTTTGGTGAATGATGCGGTTCCGTGTAAACAATAGGACGTCATTTGAAAATTACGACAGGGAAGAGCTATTGATTAGCAAAAAAACGATGCGGGTGCAAATTGTCGGTTGAAGGATCGTTTTCCGTGCTGACGACCTGCGATAAACCGGAATGGTTGTCGAATTGCTGACCACGAAGAAAAGGAGATGTCATGGCGTTTGAATTTGCGACGGCGGGCCGGATTGTCTTCGGCCGGGGATGTGCCGCCCGTATCGGCGAAGAAGCCGCTCAATTCGGTCGTCGCGTCTTCGTTTTGACCGGGCGCCGGAGGGAGCGCTGGGCATTTTTGTGGGAAGACCTGCGGCGCAGGGGGATGGATTGCGAGAGATTTGCGATCATGCACGAGCCCACCGTCACAAATGTTGAACAGGCGGTGCAGATGGCTGCGGCTGCCGGGGTGGACGTGGTGATCGGCATCGGTGGCGGCAGTGTGATCGATGCCGCCAAAGCGGTGGCGGCGAAGTTGCCCAATCCGGGCGACCTCCTGAATTTCTTGGAGGTGATCGGCCAGGGCCGGCCTCTCGAAAATCCCTCCCTGCCGTGCATTGCGGTGCCCACCACGGCCGGGACCGGCGCCGAGGTGACCCGCAACGCCGTGCTGCGCTCCGAGGCGCATGGCGTCAAGGTCAGTTTGCGAAGTGATACCATGCTGCCGGTGCGGGCCATGGTCGATCCCGATCTGACCCTGAGCGTTTCGCCCGAGATGACGGCCGGCACCGGCCTGGATGCGTTGACCCAACTCCAGGAGGCCTTTGTGAGCCAACGGGGCAACCCCCTGACGGACGGGCTGTGCCGGGAGGGGCTGCGCCGGGCGGCGCGATCGCTGGAACGGGCCTTTGCCCATGGTGATGACAGCGCGGCCCGGGAGGACATGGCGCTGGCCAGCCTATTCGGCGGGTTGGCCCTGGCCAACGCCGGACTGGGCGCGGTGCACGGCTTTGCCGGCCCTTTGGGGGGGATGGTGCCGGCCGCGCACGGCATGATTTGCGCCGCGCTATTGCCGCCGGTCATGGCCGCCAACATTCAGGCCTTGACCGAACGGGATCCGGACCATCCGTCGCTGGACCGTTATCGTGAAACGGCGGTTCTGTTGACCGGTCGGGCCGACGCCACGGCGAAAGACGGTGTTGCATGGGTGCGGCAGTTATGCCATCGCCTGAAGGTGCCATCTCTTGAAAGGCTCGGGTTTACGGCGGCGCAAACCGCGGAGGCGGTATCCAAGGCCTGCCGGGCCAGCAGCATGAAGGGCAATCCGGTAATGCTGACTGAAGAAGAATTGGCAGCGATCTATCGAAACGCTTTATAGACGTTGTCACGCTTAACCCTGCGCGTCGACGCAGCGATTTTGACACCGCAGGCTTAAAAGCTACGGCGAGGATTGCAAAATCGTGAGAACGCCGCGCTGGGCCGAAAGACGCCCTTTCTGGCGGGGGCTCAGCGGCGGGCCTCCATGAGAATCTCCAAGTCTTCAACGGGATAGGAAACACAGCCGTGCACATAGCCCAACCGGTGGTCCGATTGGCGCAGGGGAACGCCCGCAGGCTGGAAGACCCGTCCCTTCATGACGCGTACCCGGCACATGCTGCATTCCCCGGAACGGCACTGGGAGGGGGGAGCCAGGCCGGCTTCCTCGAAAGTGTTCAGGAGGGGGGTGCCGGCCCGGGCGCTGATGGTGGGCCCATCCACAATCGAGACGGTAAAATGATCGTCTTCCTCGATGCCGGCCGGCCATCCCGGGCTCCGGGAGACGTTCACCGGCGGACCGAACATTTCCCGGCGGATGCGGCGGGCGGTTACCCCACGCGCCTGCAGCTCGGCGAGGCAGAAGTCATACATGCCCGATGGTCCGCAGAGGTAGACCATGGCGCCGTTCAGGTTTCCGGCTGCTTTTTCGATAAGCGCGCCGGTCATGAACCCTTTTTCACCGGTATAGGCGGGGCCGGGCTGTTCGACGACCGGAACATAGGTGAGATTGGCCAGCCTTGCGGCCATAACGGTCAGTTCGTCATGGTAGATTATGTCGTCTTCGCTGCGGTTGCCGTAGACCAGCGTGATATGGCGATCCAGCCCGCGGTCGGACACCTCCCGGATCATGCTCATAAACGGTGTAATGCCGCTGCCGCCGGCGATAAACACGAGCCGCCGGCCGTGCAGCAAGGGATTGTAGACAAAGCTGCCGTCCGGAGCCGATGATGCCAGGTGGTCGCCCACCTGGATGGTGTCCAGAAGATAATTGGATACGAGGCCGCCCGGCACCCGTTTGACGGTCAGGTCGTAATAGCCCGTTTGGCTGGGCGACGACGCAATGCTCAGGGGCCGATTGGTGCGGATACCGTTCACTTCCACCTGCAAGGCCACATACTGCCCGGCCTGAAAGGGGGGGAGAACGCCATCGACGGGGACCATTCGGAATGTCTTGGTGCTGGGGGTTTCCATCTGGATATGGCTGACGCGCAGGGACAGGCGGGCCGGGTGCAGACGGTTCAGGTAGGCCGCCACGGCGCCTCTTTCGCTGCTGAAGTCCTCGCCGAGGGTTTCGGCCGCTTGGACGAGTTGCAGCACGTCCTGGTAGCCTTCGAGTTGTTGGGCGATGTCGCGCTTCATCGGGTGGTCCTTTCGTAGAAACCTTTTTTACCATGAAGATCATGAAGGACATGAAGATTACCCCAAACAGCAGTTGATGTTACTTCATGCGCTTCATGTCCTTCATGATCAGCTTTTATTGGTGCATTTCCAGGCGCCGCAGGACGGCCTGTCCGGTTTTGAATCCGGATTCCAGCGTGGGTTGAAAGCCGTTGCCGCCCACCCAGCCTCCGGCCAGGAAAAGCCCTTCGATATGCATCTGGTTGGGCAGAAAGACGGGCGAGTCCTTGATGTGCTTTTCAAAGCCGTAAATGGCCCCGCGGGGGGTTCCCAGATAGCGCATATGGGTGATGGGAGTGGCGATTTCCATTTCTTCGATATGGGTGCGCAGACCCGGAAACACCTGTTCGGCCTGCTGCAGCATGGCGTCGGCCACCCGGTATTTTTCGGCGGCATACTGGGCGGGCGGCACCTGCAGCCAGGCATCGCCGAACTTCAGGGTGATCAGCGCCACCTGACTGGTGCCCGGTGGTGAAAAAGTCGGGTCGATCAAGGTGTAGCAGGTCATCATCATGCCGTCGCGGTGGTCGATATCGCGGTCTTTCATCCGCGCATAGGCCATATCGGCATCCGTGTGCCCCAGGATGAAGTTGGTGGAAGACGAAATGCCGAGGGCCTCCGGGGGTTGGTCGAGCCCCAGATAAAGGGTGAAGGCCGACGGGCTGATGGAGGTGCGCTTCAGTTCGCCCCACACGGCCGCGGGTACCTGGTCCGGCGCGAGCATGTCGACATAGGTGGCAATTTTGGAGGCGTTGGAAACGACCTGGCGGGCCCGGATGGTTTCACCCTCGGCGGTTGCGACACCCGTCACCCGGCCGTTTTCCACCAGGATGCGGGCCACCGGGCAATTGTAGCGGATCCTGCCGCCGCATTGCACGATGCGGTCGGCTAAAGCCGTTGAGAGGGCCTGGGAGCCGCCCTGGAGATGGAAGGGCAGGAATTCGATATAGGCAAACAGCATGGCGGCCATATCGATGAACGACAATTGGCTGGGGGGGAGGCCCATATAGGTCCAATAGGGGGTCAGCGCGGTTTTCAGCAGCGGGTCGCGGAAGTGGTCGTCCAGAACGGCCTGCAGCGGTTTCAGCCCATATTGGAAGTACAGCGGGTATTTATCGCGATGGACATCCGGATCTTTAAAATAGAAAGCACCGATGACCTCGCCGAAAACCCGGTAGACAAGGTCGAAAAAGGCGTCGATGCCCTCCGCCTCGTCGGGGAAGTGGTGCTTGAGCGTCGCCGTCGTCCGGGCCCGGTCGGGCTCCAAAAGGATGTCCAGCTTCCCCGGTATCATGACATGATAAAGATCGGACATGGGCATGAAGGTCAGGTGTTCCATAACGCCCAGTTGATCCAGCACCATGCGCAGCGGGCCGGGCTTTTCGGGCGTGCCGATGCCGCTCAGCTGATGCAGCGCCACCTCGAATTCGAAGCGCCCGCGGCAAAAGCTGGTGGCGCAGCCGCCGGGGATGGTGTGTCTTTCCAGCACCACTACCTTGGCGCCGCCCTGGGCGAGCGCCGCCCCGGCGGTCAATCCGGCGTTGCCGGCGCCAATGATCACAGCGTCATACGTTTCCATTCGCTCCCCTTTGCGTGTTGACGATCGGTTGGCCGTTTGTCATAAAGGATTCTAAATCGGGTTGCAGCGATTCGATTTGGTCCGGTGCGATCCAGACCATTTCCGGATCGGCCCGAAACCAGGTCAACTGGCGTTTGGCATAGCGCCGGGTGTCCCGCTTGAGCAGTCGCAGGGTTTCCGCCCAATCGACACCCCTGATCAGGTGGTCCGCCATGTGACGATATCCGATAGACTGCATGGATTTCAGTTCCGCGCCGTATCCCCTGGCCAGCAGGCTGCGCACTTCTTCCAGCAGGCCTTCGGCCACCATCTGGTCGACCCGCCGGTCGATCCGGGCATAAATGTCCTCGCGGGGCATGATTAACCCCACTTTGGCGGTCGCGAAACGCGGTTGGGCAAACCGGTGTTGGCGTTGGTGATCGGAAATGGGACGACCGGTAGCCTGATAGGTTTCGAGGGCCCGGATGATGCGGAAGCGGTCATTGACGTGGATGCCGGCCGCCGCTTGCGGGTCGCAGGCGGCGAGCTGGGTGTGCAGGTAGGATGGTCCGTGGGCATCCGCCAGATCTTCCAGGTTGCGGCGGATATCCGGATCGGGCGGCCGGCTGTCGAACAGGCCGTAGATCAGGGCCTTGATGTAAAGGCCGGTGCCGCCCGCCACGATCGGCAGCACCCCCCGGTCATGGAGCTCGCGAATAACGTTCCCGGCGTCTCGGGCGTAGCGGGCGGCGTCGTAGGGGGTGTCCGGATCGACGATATCCACCATGTGGTGCCTTACACAGGCCTGTTCGGCAGGTGTCGGCTTGGCCGTGCCGATATCCATGCAGCGGTAAATCTGCATGGAATCGGCGCCGATGATTTCGCCATGGAACCGCTCGGCCAGCTGGATGGCGGTGCGGGTTTTGCCAATGCCGGTGGGGCCGCAGACAACGATAACCCGGGGGCGGTTTTGACGTAGGCCGGTTTCCATGCTTCTATGCATAGTCGAACTGGCGACCGGGGGCAAGAGGCTTGTCCGCCGGCTCTTTTGCCGTCCGGTCAGTTGTCCGGTCAAGGCGCCGGTGATGGTCTGGAATGGTTCCGACAACACCCGGGAAAGAGGGCTTTTTATATTGACAACATAGGGACGATGCTATAATTAGGTCCAAAAATTACTGATTCCATAGAGCTTAATAGGCGGAACGCCGAAAATAATATTACTAAAGGAGGGTATTCGTAAATGGCCACAGTTGAATACATGGGTAAAGGGTTTGAAGTTGACGAAGACGGCTTCATCGGGAACTACGAAGACGGCAAGTGCGAAGAATGGATCCAGTACGTCAAGGCTCAGGAAGGTATCGAAGAGCTGTCCGACGAACATCGCAAAGTCATCACGGTTCTCCAGGAGTACTACGAGAAAAACGGTATCGCACCGATGGTTCGGGTGCTGTCCAAAGTCACCGGCTTCAAACTGAAACACATCTATGAACTGTTCCCGTCAGGACCGGGCAAGGGAGCTTGTAAAATGGCAGGTCTCCCCAAACCGACCGGCTGCGTCTAATCGACGAACCGTGACGGCAACAGCACGTTGCTGACTGTAAAGGCCCTGCTGAACCAGCAGGGCCTTTTTTTTTACCATGGAGGACGGCATGATTCTGCCGGTGAAAACCCATTCCCGCACCGAAATGATCGACATCACCGACGACGTTCATGCAGCCCTTCGTGAGGCCGGTGTGCGCGACGGATTCTGTATGGTGTTTGTCCCCCATACCACCGCGGCGGTAACGATCAATGAAAACGCGGATCCGACGGTGAAAGACGACATGCTGAAGGTGATCAATAAGATCGTTCCCTGGGATGACGGCTATCGCCATTTGGAGGGCAACTCGGCCGCGCACATCAAATCAACCCTGGTGGGCGCTTCGGAACTGGTGGCCGTCGCCGGCGGCAAACTGCAACTGGGAACCTGGCAGGGTCTTTTTTTCTGTGAATTCGACGGTCCCCGTCGCCGCAAGGTGCACCTCCATTTTATCTGACGAAAGACCCGCACCTCATCTGAAACGAACAGGACTGCCCATGGCTCCAGACGCTGCGCTGATGGATGATACGGATCGTCGTATCCTCAACCGCATTCAATCCAATTTCCCCGTTACGCCGAGACCATACGAAAGCATTGGTCAGGATTTGAATCTGGCCGAGGCCGATGTCATCGCCCGCGTCCGGCGTTTGAAGGAAATCGGCATCATCCGGCGGATCGGTGGTAATTTCTCGCCGGAAAAACTGGGATTTGTCAGTACCCTGTGCGCGGCCTCGGTACCGGAGGAAACGCTCGAGGTCTTCGCGGCCACCGTCAATCGCTATCCCGGTGTGACCCACAACTACATGCGGGAAAACCATTTCAACGTCTGGTTTACATTCATCGCCCCCTCCATGGAAGAGATCGAGGCCAACCTGGCCGCCATTGCCGCCGAAACAGGTGTTCACGACATTCTCAATCTGCCGGCGACCCGGGTTTTCAAGATTCGCGCGAAATTCGACGTATAATCGACGGGCGTTCCATGCAAAATCTACGCATTGCCGCTGCCATGCTGCATACCCCGGTGGGTCGGCTGGAGGATAATCTGGCCGCCGTCGTTGCCTGGACACGACGCGCCGGCCAGGCTGGCGCGCGCCTGATCTGCTTTCCGGAGATGACCCTGACGGGGTACAGCACCCGGGGGTCGCTGGCGGACTATAGTCTGTCTTCGGATGGTCCGGTTGGAAAGACGCTGCAGCAACTGGCGGAGCGGGAGGCCATGACGCTCCTGGTGGGTACGGCCGAACCGGCCCCCGGCGGCCGGGTATATGCTGCCCATTGGGTGGTGCAGCCGGGTGTTCCGATTGCGGTGTACCGCAAAATCCATATCGCGCCTCCCGAGGTCCAGGCCCTGGTTGCCGGGGACCGCGTGCCGGTATTTGGGGACGAGGCGCTGCGCTTTGGTATCCAGCTTTGCTACGATGCCCATTTTCCTGAATTGTCCGCCCACATGGCCTGCCAGGGAGCGGATGTCATTTTCTTTCCCCACGCCTCCCCCCGTGGGACACCGGCGGAAAAATGCCGTTCCTGGATGCGGCACCTGACGGCGCGGGCCTTTGACAACGGTGTCTATGTGGTGGCCTGCAATCAGGCGGGCGAAAATGGCGAAGGCCTTTATTTCCCGGCACTCGCCATGGTTATCGGGCCTTCCGGCGATCTGCTGGCGCAGGACACTTCGGGCCAGGAAGGGCTGCTGGTTCTCGATTTGGATGCGTCCCTGCTGGACCATGTCCGCAGCCACCGCATGCGCCATTTTCTCCCGAACCGGCGTCCTGGTCTCTACCGCCGCCTGCTGGATCGTCAGGGCGCACCCCGATCCGAATCGGATGACACCTAACCCGGATATTTCACGCCCCTGAGGCGCTCATTAGCAAGGCATCAAGGGTGCCGCCGTAGCAGTCCTACTGCAAGCCCTTGATAACGCAGCCAATGAGCGCCTCAGGGAGCGCCCTTGGGGTGAAATCTTTGCTACGTGTAACCGAAAAGATCGGTGACAAATCGTCATCTCCTTGATGAAACCATTTCAAGCGAGAACAAATCGATATCGTTATTTTTACAACATTTGTAGGAAAGATTTCATGAAATATTCGGGCTAATCGCAATGGGGCGGCGGGTCAGGTAAGAAAGGCGTGTGCACCAGACGAATGCGGCCGGCGGTGCGCGCGACCTTGATGTGAAATCCGTGCAGGGTGTCGATCAATGGCCGTCCCAGCAGAAAATTGAGCATGGCCCGGGGGGCATGCCCGTTTTCCACCAGAAGGTGACGCAGGCTCTCATCGTATTTGACCATGTCGGTGATCACGCTGCGCGCTGTGGTCCGTTCGGGCGTATCCGATGACAGCTGCTCCGCCAAACGGCGGATCGTATGGTAGGCGCAACGCTGGTCGTGATCGGCAATCAGGTCCCACAGCCCCTGTGCTCCTTCCAGCAGGTCTTTTCGTGCCAGGCGCTCCCGGTGGTAAAGCGCTTCGATGGCGCGGGTATCCCAGCACTGTAGCGCTTTGCATTCGGCCGGACGCCGGTCGTAGATGGTGCAGCGGCTGCTTTCGTCATCCAGAAAGCGGCAGCACCAGCCATCGCCCTTTCCTTTGATTTTAATAATATCCGTATCCGCATAGGACCGCCGTCCCGCGACGTTGTCCTGAACCGGCTCGCCCGCCCGGATGGTATAGAGGGCTTCGGCCGGAATCAGGCCGTCCATGACCAGGTGGCGGTCTTCCCTGTGCAAAGCAGGACCACCCTTGCGGCAGCACGTGCCGCATTGCCGACAGGCTGCCGATGCTGCCGTGATATCGTCGTCCGGCGGTTCGAAAGGACTCATCGCCATTTATCCTGCCGGCATCGATGGGGTTCGATGCGTATCCATTAGACAGCCGTTATGCCTGAATACAAACCGGGGGCAATGAAGCCCTGCTTCATGCCCCCGGCGGTGTTGTACTGGTTTCAGGCGATTTCGGATCCGGTGTGGCTACTTGTCGGATTTAATGCCGGCCCGGCCATCATCGCAGGGCTCGTCCGCGCCGCCGTGCTCGGCCGTACCGGAAAGGGTACAGACCGGATCGCCTTCGACAGCGGTTTCCGGGACATCCTTCAATTCGACTTCCTGCGCCGTATATTCCATTTCGGCCAAACGCTTCATGGCGATGTAGCGTTCCCGGTATTGTTTTTCAAGTTCCACCGTAAGGCGCTGGGCCTCCTCGGGAAAGGACTTCTGCAGCGAGGCATAACGAACTTCACCGGCCAGGAATTCCTGGAGGGTGCCGTTGGGTTCTTTACTGTCGAGGACGAAGGGGTTCTTGCCCTCTTCTTTAAGTTGCGGGTTGTAGCGATACAGAGGCCAGTAGCCGCATTCGGCCGCCAGTTTGGTCTCTTCCTGGCTTTTGCCCATGCCTTTTTTGATGCCGTGGTTGATGCAGGGCGAATAGGCCATGATGAGCGACGGGCCATCATAGGCTTCCGCTTCGGTAATGGCCTTCATCAGCTGCTGTTTGTTGGCCCCCATGCCGACACTGGCCACATAGACATAACCATAGGTCATGGCCATGGCGCCCATGTCTTTTTTGGCGGTTTTCTTGCCGGAAGCGGCGAACTGGGCCACCGCCCCGGTGGGGGTCGCTTTGGAGGACTGCCCGCCCGTATTGGAGTACACCTCGGTATCGTATACCATGACGTTGATATCTTCACCCGAGGCCAGGACGTGATCCACGCCGCCGTAGGCGATGTCGTAGGCCGCGCCGTCACCCAGGAAAACCCAATAGGATTTCTTGGTGAAGAGTTTTGCCATGCTGAGAATTTCAGCCAGCACGGCGTTGTCCTTGTGGGCCGGCAAGAGGGCTTTGAGCTGGTCGCCATAGCGCCGCGATCCTTCGGCATCTTTCATGTTGTCCAGCCAACCCTGAAGGGCTTCTTTGACATCGGCCGGGGCGCCATTGGACAGCGCTTGCGTTGCAAGGTCGACCAGTCGGCGCCGCTGCTGCAAGGCACCCAGGAACATGCCGTAGGTAAACTCGGCCGGGTCCTCGAACAGCGAGTTGCCCCAGGTAGGCCCGTGGCCGTCCTTGTTGACGCAGTAGGGCACGCTGGGAGCCGATCCGCCCCAGATGGAAGAGCATCCGGTGGCGTTGCCGATGACCATGCGCTCGCCGAACAGTTGGGTAATGAGTTTGGCGTAAGGCGTTTCGCCGCAGCCGGAACAGGCCCCCGAGAATTCGAGCAGGGGCTGAACAAATTGGCTGCCTTTGACCGTGTTGCGCTTGGTCAGGTCGTCGCGCACCGGCAGGTCGGCGGCATAGCGGTGAAGGGCCGCCTGATCCATCTGGCTTTCCAGGGGTTTCATCACCAGGGCCGGCTTTTTGGCCGGACAGATGTCGGCGCAGTTGCCGCAGCCCATGCAGTCCAGGACGTTGACCTGCATCCGGAACTGGTAGCCCTTGAGTTCTTTGCCGACGGCTTTCTTGGCCGCAAATCCTGCCGGGGCCTGAGCCATTTCTTCATCGGTCAGCAGATGCGGGCGGATGGCGGCATGCGGACAGACCATGGCACACTGGTTGCACTGAATACAGTTGTCCATGACCCACTCGGGCACCATGATGGCCACGCCGCGTTTTTCGTACTGGGTGGTGGCCACCGGGAAGATGCCGTCCGGCGTAAAGGCGCTGACCGGCAGTTTGTCGCCCTGCTGGGCCAGGATGGGTTGCATGACGTTCTTGACGAAATCGGGCACCGCTTCGCCCTGCGTGGCGGCGCCATCGGCCTGGGCCCAGCTGTCGGGGTATTTGATCTCGATCAGGTTGTCGAGGCTTTGGTCGACGGCGTCCCAGTTCATCTTGACGATGTTTTCGCCCTTCTTGCCGAACATTTTCTTGATCTGGTCCTTAAGATAACCGATGGCTTCATCCACCGGGATCACGTTGGCCAGTTTGAAGAAAGCGGCCTGCATGACCATGTTGATGCGCCCGCCGAGCCCCACCTGGCCGGCAATCTTGACGGCGTCGATGGTGTAGAACTTCAGCTTCTTCTGGGCAATCGTGCGGCGCATGGCGGCCGGCAGCTCTTTTTCCATATCCTCCAGGCCCCAGGCTGAATTGAGCACGAAGGTGCCACCCGTCTTGATGCCTTCCAGAATGTCGTACAGGTGAACATAGCTGGACTTGTGGCAGGCGATGTAGTCGGCCGCGTCGATCAGGTAAGTCGATTTGATGGGTTTTTTGCCGAAGCGCAGGTGGGAAATGGTAATGCCGCCGGACTTTTTGGAGTCGTAGGCAAAATAGGCCTGGGCGTACATGTCGGTGTGGTCGCCGATAATCTTGATGGCACTCTTGTTGGCGCCGACCGTTCCATCGGCACCCAGCCCCCAGAACTTGCAAGCCACAGTGCCCTCGGGAGCCACTTCGAAACCGGTTTCGACCTCGAGGGAGGTATTCGTGATGTCATCGGTGATGCCGACGGTGAAATGGTTTTTCGGTGCGGCGGCGGCCATGTTGTCGTAGACGGCCTTGGCCATGCCGGGGTTGAACTCCTTGGAGCCCAGACCGTAACGGCCACCCAGGATCTTGGGCATTTCACCTTTTTCCATGTAGGTCGTACAGATGTCGAGATAGAGCGGGTCGCCCAGGGCGCCCGGTTCTTTGGTGCGGTCCAGGACGGTGATGGTCTTGACCGTTTTCGGCATGACGGCGAACATGTATTCCGGTGCGAAGGGGCGGTAGAGGCGGACTTTGATCAGACCGACTTTCTGGCCATTGTTGTTCAGGTATTCCACGACCTCTTCCAGGGTTTCGCAGGAAGAGCCCATGGCGATTACCACCCGGTCGGCCTCGGGGTGACCGACATAGTCGAAGGGCTTGTAACTGCGGCCGGTCAGGTCGCTGACCTTTTTCATGTAGTCGGCCACGATCGCCGGTGTTTTGAGATAATAGGGGTTGCAGGCTTCCCGGCCCTGGAAATAGATGTCCGGGTTCTGGGCGGTGCCGCGCAGTTCGGGGCGTTCGGGATTGGCGCCCCGGGCCCGGAAGGCCGCCACGGCCTCGCGGTTGACCAGTTTGGCCATGTCGGCATAGTCGATCATTTCAATTTTCTGGATTTCATGCGACGTCCGGAACCCGTCGAAAAAGTGCAGAAAGGGAACACTGGCCTCGATGGCGGCAAGATGGGCGACGAGCGCCATGTCCATGGCTTCCTGGACCGAGTTGGAGGCCAGCAGTCCGAAGCCGGTCTGGCGCACGGCCATGACATCCTGATGATCCCCGAAAATCGACAGGGCGTGGGCTGCAATGGCGCGAGCGGTGACATGGAAGACTGCTGGCAAGAGCTCCCCGGACATCTTGTACATGTTGGGGATCATCAGCAGCAGGCCCTGAGAGGCCGTGAAGGTCGAGGTCAGGGCGCCGCCGGCCAGGGATCCGTGCACGGCGGCGGCGGCCCCGGCTTCGGACTGCATCTGGCGGACCGTCATGTTTTGTCCGAAAACGTTCTGGCGGCCGTTGGCGGCCCAGTCATCGGCAATTTCACCGATGGGTGAAGACGGCGTGATCGGATAAATTGTGGCCACGTCGCTCATGGCATAGGCGACATGCGCGGCCGCCGTGTTTCCGTCGACAGTTTGCATTGTTTTAGCCATAGAAAACACTCCTTTTGGAATTTAAGTATTCGCTAAACCCTTGTTTGGCGTGAGTTTGCCGTTGCTTCTATTAAAAAAGTATAAGATGAAACCCATATTAGAATCCCATGGGTTTGTAAAGTCTAAAGATAGGCGGCGCTATTCTTCATGGTGAGACGCGTCCTCCTCTGTCATGCAATCGCACAGGACTTCAGCGATATGGCGGACCGCCAGCCGGTGGCCGGCGCGCTCGGCGCCGCCGCGCAGCTGCATGACGCATCCCGGGCATTCGGTCACCAGAAGGTCGGCACCGGTGGCGTTGACGTCGTCGAGTTTGCGTTTCAGGATCTGGGACGAAATCTCGGGAAACTTGCCGGAATAGGTGCCGCCGAACCCGCAGCAGGTTTCCTCTTCCGCGGCCGGTTTGAAGTCGAACCCGGCCTGGTGCAGGAGCGCCCGGGGGGCTTCCCGTTCGCCCAGGCCGCGGCACAGGTGGCAGGGGGCATGATAGGTCACCGCTTGCTGTGAGGGCTGGAAGGCCTCGGGTTCCAGCTTGAGGACCCGGTGCGCAAATTGCGTAAAGGTGAGCACCTTTTCACCAAACGCGCTGGCTTCGGCGGCCTGGTCCGGATGGTCGGCAAAGGCTTGGACATAGCCGTGTTTGAGGTGGGAGGCGCAGGAGGCGCACAGGGTCACGATGTAGTCGAAGCGTCGGTGATCGACAGCGGCCATGTTCTGGCGGGCCACATCCCGAGCCGCGGCTTTTTCGCCCATCATCTGGACCGGCAGCCCGCAGCAGGACTGCTCCATGGGAAATTCCAGCGCCACGCGGTGGCGCGCCAGCAAACGCACGGCCGCTTCCAGTTGCTCCGGATAGACGAAGTCCTGCACGCAGCCGGAAAAAAGCGCTACGCGATATTGAGGATTTACGGGCGCCGGTTTGATGTTTTCCCAGCGGTCCCTGAAAGGTGTTTCAGCAATGGCGGGAAGCGCCCGGAAATTATGCTCCGGAGAAAACACATACGGCAAATGCCGCAGATAGGGCGTGCCGCCTGTGATGGGCTTCTGGGTCTTGGCGGCTGAGCGCAGCAGGCCGTGGAACAGCTTGCGGTTTTTCAACGTCAAGGCCAGCAGGCGTCCGGGCAGGGGATGCCCCTCTTCGTCCTGGATGCGGGCGTGGACTTCCTTGATCAGGCGCGGCAGGTCGATGCCGGCCGCGCAGACCGCCTTGCAGGCCCCGCAGTTGATGCAGTTCTGCACCAGGTGTTTGGCCTTGTCGCGGCCATGAAAAAAATAGGTGCTGATCAGCCCGATGGCGCCGATGTAGATGTGCCCGTACTGGTGGCCTCCCACCATGCGGTAGACCGGACAGACATTGGCGCAGGC
>JABZFP010000040.1 GCA_014237395.1 Desulfobacteraceae bacterium
TCTCCTTTTTTTCATTTCCAAGCGTGGTTGTGGTTGCGACCCGTCGGGCCGCCGCCCTGAGTAACGCATTGCGTTATAGCCACCAATATGATGCAGTGCGTTATAATTGTCAAGCGGTTTTTTCAAATAATCTAAAATTCGGTTATTCGGAAAGACCGAGTCGATTGGTACACGAATATCCCCGATGTATCATTCCGTACACGGCGCATCGAAGTTTTAGAAGTCAGCACGTCGATAGGAGGTTATGAGTTCAGTCCTTCGCGGGAATGACATTGTTTACAGGCATAATGAGAAATTGAAATATTTCAGCCAGAGAATACTGAAAATTAGCAGCCAACTTGGACTTTAGCGATAAGCGTGATATCTAAAATTGACAAATTCGTTAAAGATTGGAAATCTAGTGAATCATCCCAAAAAAAACGAATGATGCCTGTTGGACGATCAACAAGAGGAGAAAAAGTATGCATACGATAAAAAAGTACACCAACCGTAAAATGTACGACACGCATGATAAGCGCTATGTCACCATGGCCCAACTCTCGGAGCTGATCAAACAAGGCGAGGAAGTCATGGTAATCGACAACCGCACCGGCGAAGATATCACCACGTCCATTATTTCCCAGCTAATCGGAAGAGATACCAAGGAAAAGGATAAGACCGTATCCTCGCAACTGCTAATGCAGCTCCTGCGCAAGGGAGGGGGCACCCTGACCGACTATGCAAAAAAATATATGTCACTTTGGCAGGGCGCATTCAATATGGCGGAAGAGGAAGTCACCCAGTTAGTCAACCGGTTGGTGAAAAACAAGGAACTCTCCATCTCCGAGGCAGGCAAATTGAAAAAAGAAATCATGGGCTATACGACTTCCCTTAAGAGCTGGATCAGCGACCGCATCGATAAACGGGTCGGGGAGGGTTTGCAATCCATGAACCTGGCCACGAATGACCATTTAAAATCGCTTTCCGTAAAGGTGGATGCCCTTACAAAAAAAGTGCGGCAACTTGAAAAGATGCAGGCCGCCGCCGAACAAAAGCCGCGCAAAAAAAAACCCACTCCACGTAAAAAAACCACCTGACGGATTGTTCCACCGGACAACACTTATTTTGCGGGCCTCATGATAAATCCGCTTGACATCGGTGAGCATTGCTGCCAAAAACAACGCAATGCGTTATGAATTCACACCAGCCGTCAAGCCCTTGTACGGCGGTTCGATCGGCAAGGTGCGTTCAACGTAAAATGAAACAAGGATTCAACCGGATGACCCAAGAAAAAAATGGTGAAGAATTTATCCGCTTGAAGCGAGCCCTTCAGGCATTCCAGTCCGCACGCATCAATGCTACTTATGCCGACATCAAAAAAAGTGCCGAATACGCTCAAATCGGAAAATTTTTTTTCGAAAAGCTGTATGCTCCCGATGACTTCTCTTTTCGGGACACCAGCATGAAAAAGCTGCACAAACTCCTTGACGGGAAGATTTATACAGGCATTATCTCTGCCGTCAGTAAGGTCATCGAATTGCACGACCTCACGGATTCACAGGATGATCGCATGGTCGCGCAGATGATGGCCATGGGTGTCGGCGTCGATATGGACATGGACCAGTATCAGGAGGTCTATCGCAGCCTGGATAATTATGACCAACGTATCGCTCAAATCGAGTTGAGCGCGGAAGTCACGCGCACCTTTCACCGGCTGAGCAAAAAATGGATCGTGGCGGTGTCGCTCAAGACGGTCCGTACGGCGGCCCACCTCATCGGCATGGGTAAAATAATCGATTTTATCCATGAAGGCTATACGGGCTTCAGGGCCATCGAAAATATCGACTATTTTGTGGAGACCATCGACAGTCGAGAGCGCGCCTGGCATGATGAGATCTGGTCCAACGCCGGCAAGGCGAGTGAATCGACGATGACGGCAACCCAATGAAAAGGGCACTCATTCTCTCTGGGGGTGGGGCGCGGGGCGCGTTCCAGGTCGGTGTGTGGAAATACCTGCGGGAAATCAACTGGACTCCCGACCTGATTTGTGGAACCTCCATCGGTGCCGTCAATGCCGCGGCCATCGGGTCCGGCATGTCTGTCGAGCATCTCATCGATATCTGGAAGACTCATAACCGCTCTGAAATCTATCGTCTCAAGGCCCTTAAGGTTTTAAGCTCGGCGCTCTATGGGAGACCCTTTAAATCGGTGTTTGACACGGCCCCCATGCGTGCCATGCTGACCCGCCACCTGAATCTTGAGGCCCTGCGACGAAGCCCGATTGAAATCGTCATCAGCGCCGTTCATCTGGCAACAGGACGACTCCACCTTTACAATCAAGACGTCATCGAGATTGATCATTTGATGGCGTCCAGTGCGATGCCCATTTTGTTTCCCTGGCAGCCGATCCGTGGAGAACTCTATTGGGACGGGGGGGTAATGGCGAATTCACCCCTTTTCATTGCCCTGGAAAGGAAGATAGAGGAGATTATCGTGGTCTTGCTGTCGCCGGTCGGGCATCGGCCTCTGCCGCCGCCTGCAACCTTGCGTGAAGGTTTGGAACTGCTCTTGGAACATTTTTTAATGGGCTCTTACCAGACCACTATGCCGGTTACCAATGGGCTGGCGATGCATGCCTGTGATGAAGCGCCGCCCAAAGGCCCGCATGCACAAAAAGTCATAGAAACTGGTCTGCAACCAAGGATTTCGGTGATCGCACCGACCCAGATGCTCGGTTTTACATCGCTGCTTAATTTCTCTTCCCGGCAGGTAACCCGGCTCATCCATGAAGGCTATCACAACGCCCGTCGCCAACTGGGGAAAAGGGGCTAAGTCATCACGAGATGACGCAAGCCTTTGTCTGCCAAAAATTTCGGATACAGGGCATAGCTTGGTTTAAGGATCGGAAGCAGCTTGATGGTCTTGGGGACATTGCCCTTGGCCTTCACCTGCCGGCGGGTCAGGGCGCTTACCAGGTTGGCTTTACCATGCCAGAACGCATGGGCAAAATCGGCATTCATGGTTAAGACGACCTCCGGTTCCCCGTCGAACTCGCCTTGGATGATCTTCAGATCGTCACCGGTGGCATCGATGGTGATCACCGCAGATGGGTTTTTATATCTGAATTGGACGCACAGGTTGCTCTGGGCCAGTTTGGGACCGATCTCCGGATTATTTTTCAGCAGTTCATAGAACTCAACCAAGATCTCATAGAGCATCTTGGCATCCTTGAAGACATTGGTGACCGATGTGTCTGGTTGCGCGGTGGCCAGTGGCCGCAAGTCCTCTTTTGACACCGGGAGGGGGGGGCGTTTGGCGTCGTAGACTTTCTTGATAATCTCAATGACGGCATCGCGTTCCGGTTCGATCGGGTTATAGAGCATGGCACCGTCTTCCATGGCGATGGTGGCCACCTGTTCGATCTTTTCCAAGTTATCGGAGATGCCGGCATCTTTCAAATTCAGCGGCATTTTTGTCAAATAGGCCAACTGCTGATTGAGGCAGCGTATTTTCTCCACGGCAGCCAGGGCAGCCTGTCTGCGCACCCACGTGTCGATAAACCCCAGATTCCCGATCACTGTGGACAGTTTATTGCGGGCCTGGTGGGAACTCGTCGTGACCAATTCCTTAAGCGAATCGACGTCGGACAGACCGGCGATTTTGGAAAAGATATCCAGACGGGATGAACGCAAAAGGCTTCGGCTTTGCCCGATGACCTGGGGAAAAGAAATTCCCATGGCCAGGGCGATATCCGCATACCGATCGATTCTGGCCTCTAGATTGTAGGCCATGACCTCCGGCAAAACGAGTGCGTTGGCCAGCCCATGGGGTATGTGATAGACACCGCCGAGAGCATGGGCGATGCCGTGAACCATTCCCACCATGGAGTGTGAAAAAGCAACGCCTGCCAGAAAACTACCCACCTGCATAGCCCCCCGCGCTTGCAGGTCGTTAGGCTTAGCGCAGGCCTGCAGGATATTTCCCGAAATAAGGGTGATGGCGTGCAGCGCCAAGGCGTCTGATGCCGGCGACCACTCCTTATCGACATAGGCCTCTATCGCATGGGTAAGGGCATCCATACCCGTAGCGGCCGTCAGTTTGCCCGGCATTGAGACCGTCATGTTGGGATCTAAAATGGCCAGATATGGAAGAAATTGATCTTCGGCAAACGGAAGTTTTACATCGTTGTCCGGATCGGCAATCACGGCCACTTTGGTAACTTCCGATCCGGTTCCGGCGGTTGTCGGAATGACGATGGCTGGAAACAGCGTTTCGCTGCTGTCAAGAAGATAGGCGCCCATGTGATCCTGAAGCTTGCCCCCTTTGACGGCCAAAAGATTGGCAACCTTGGCCGTATCGATAACACTCCCGCCTCCGACCGCGATAAACATATCGCAGCCCTTCCGCCTGGCAAGGGCGGCGCATTTTTCAACCGTATCGATCGTGGAATTGGGCGGCACCTGATCGAAAGTCGCCGCAATTTTGATCGGCGTGGCTTTAAATCCGCTTTTTACCTTTTTGACAAGGCCGGTTTTGACCAAAATTTCGTCGGTCACAAGGATCGCTTTGCGCTTTCCCAGTGGTTTGACCGTTTCGCCAAGATTTTCTACGATACCGATCCCGTAAACTAATTTTGTCGGAAGCGAAAATTCGAAATATTCTGGTAGCATGTCCGTTCCTTTCCCGAAAACGGGAGCGTTGCAAAATGTTACCCACCGTAAAAAGGCTTAATTCGTCAACTCCCTCATAATCTTGGCCACGTCCTGCAGATGCATCTCTTCCTCCGCCTGTTGCTGGTGAACGCTGCAGTAATCCGAATCGGCAAGGGCTTTGTTTTTGCAAGCAATGCCGGTTTTGGTCAGGGCTTGGCAGGAGGCCCGAGACGATTCCTCTCGGGCATCGGTCATCGTAACCGTCTCGGCATTCGTGCGGGCCTCTTGGTAGCGGTCATGCAAAACCAGGGGTTCGTCGTATATTTTCCCGGACTGGACCAGTTCTAACAGGTTATTGAACTCCTCTTCGAACCCCTCCAGCAGGATTTCCGGATCGGCCATCAGCCCCTCATCCGAAGCAACACCAACGGTCACTTTTCCATCATAGCTGATAATACTGATTCCGAGGCCGATCTTTCCGGATCGTGGGACCCAAAACATGAAATTTTCAATCTTCTGGCCGGCAAAATAGAGCGTCTCTCGCGGACCCGGCACATTTGTTAACACCCCCGATGCCTTATTACCAAAGAATGCCGAGGCTTTTTTGGCCAACACCGGAGGAAGGTACCCCATGACACTGAGAAGGGCAAAATTGATAAAGGGGTCCGGTGAGCTTTTGAGCTGATCCATTCGTCTTTTGATCTCTTTGAGACGTAAGACCGGGTCTTCCAGATGAACCGGCAGGGGCAGAAACACGAGGCTGAACTTGTTGCCCAGCTCGAATTCGGTACCCGGTTTTCTGATGTTGACGGGTACGGTAACCCTTAAATCAAGCTCGTTGACGCGGGTGTTGCGGCTTTTCAGGTAGCGGCGCATGGCACCGGTTACCGTCGCAATGAGTACGTCGTTGAGGGTGGCGGTGCTGATGGCACGTCCCACTGTTTTGATCTTATCCAGAGACATGGGCTCCGTCCACGCGACACGCTTGCGCACCCCCAGCTTGCCTTTAAAGGCGCTGTTGGGGTCGGAACTCATGATCATGTATTTTGAAAGCACCGAAGCGAAATCGGTGGGGATACAACTGGATTTCTTGCCCAGACGCTTCAAATGCGCGGGGTCGGACACCGTTTTTCCCAGCTCCTTGAGTGCCTGCCGACCCAAATCCTCAGCAGCCTTGTATGTTTTCTTGGCAGTGCCAATCATCGATCCAAGGGGAAGCAGGGCACCTATCGAAAAGGGCCGCGGCTTTTTTTTGGGCCTGCTTTTCGGCCACGGCGCATCGGGTTCTTGATCGGCCATTGAGAGCAGTACGTATATGCCGGCAATGCCGTCCGTGATGCAGTGGTGAATTCTGAAAAAAAGGACGCAGCCGTCACCGTAATTTTCGATCAAATGAACCTGCCAAAGCGGTTTGTAAGGATCCAGGGGGGCAACCGTCAAATTGGCGATCACCTCCTGCAGTTCGGTTTTATCGCCCGGTGCCGGAAGGGCGATGCGTTGCAGGTGAGATCGGAGGTCAAAGTGGTTGTCCTCTTCCCAATTAGCGACGCCAATGCCTGATTTTGGCGGAACGATTTTTTGTTGAAAGCGCGGGAAAGAAGCCAGCCGGCTATCGATGGTGGCATAGAGTCGATTAAAATCCAGCGACTTTTTAAACTCCATAAACCCGGTAATCACCATCAGGTTGGTGGGTTCATCCATACTCAGCCAAAAATTGTCGGCATTGGACATGCGTTGCGCCATGACGTTTCTCCTCGTTGCATGAATCGATATGTCTTTATCAGAGGTCCATTTTGGCCAACTTTAGCGAATTCGGATCAGGCGGTCATCGTTACCACAGGATTCCGGGACGACGTTAATGATGAACGTGTAAGAAGCCTTATTTCAGATAATTGCGTAATATGTTCGGGATCGAAGCTTGCCAATTTCGCAGGATGAGGCGCATTTACGATACGCTGCGGTACCGAGGAAAAAAGGGTACCGTTAATATCTCATTTTACAAAACCGACGTTTTTAGTATCCCTAAGGCAGAATATATAATGTTCGAAAATATGCAACCCCAATTGATGAAAGCTTCCCCGTGGCAAACCCTGCGGAATCTGCATAACAGGGGCGTTGTTTATTATCAGGCGAAGGGCACGTTCCGTAGCAAGCCGCGCGGGGGACGCGCTCGCTTTGGCGGTTAAGGGAGATCCTTGCGGCGATCAGCATGTTCATGCCCCAATAGAGAAGCCGGCCGCCGGGCCAGATCGACCCGGCGTTGTGTCGTTGAGATGCGCGTTGCACCGACCGATAAAAAAGATTGCATCTGTTACTTGAATCAGGCAGCGATGTTCCGATGGAATGCTTCGAGCTTTTTGTTGAGCCGTTTGGCACGCTGGGCCACGCCACGCGCCCCCTTGGCGATTCCCAATGCCACCGTCTGCCTGCCGCCGTAAACCACCTCATCCACCACCAGCCGTGCATCCTTGCCGATCCCCTCAAGTACCGAACGGGTGTCCGCCTTCAACTCCGCCATGCGACTGCGGGTGTCTTCGCTCAGATCCTCGATTTTGGCCTTGCCGTCATCCAACACGTCATTCAGGGTTTGGCGAGGCTTTTTGCCGGCTTTGGTTAAAAAGGCCTTGCCGTCCTTGATCAT
>JABZFP010000022.1 GCA_014237395.1 Desulfobacteraceae bacterium
GACACTTTTTTGTAAGGTACTTTCGGCTGCTTTTCTCGCTGTTAACCATCTTGTGGTATGTATCTAAATCCATGACACCCCTTTAACATCGGTGTCAGAACTTAATCAATTACCTAATATTTAACTGATACAATCCAATTTTTCAGTCAACAATAGCGAAAATAACCAACACCTAATTTGACCAAAGGGATAGTCAACAAAATAGATAAAAGGGTCTCTTTTTTGCCGCTACAACAGTAGACCCCAAGTGACCTAACCTATGTGCAATTGCCTTGGGGGCAT
The DNA here is from genome assembly GCA_014237395.1 of Desulfobacteraceae bacterium. Lineage (GTDB taxonomy): Bacteria > Desulfobacterota > Desulfobacteria > Desulfobacterales > UBA5852 > JABZFP01. The sequence goes on from JABZFP010000022.1 coordinate 283, forward strand.
CAATAATAATCAATCTTCCCCTCCTTTATTCTCTCATCGAATAAAATCAGTTGCAATTTTATCAACCCTGGTCGGTGGAGAAACTTTTGTGCTTCCAGCTTCAATCACCTTCATCAACCAAGCCATATTTCTGCCGAGCACCTCCATAATCTGCTTGCCTTCAGCGTCCTGCTCCATCTCACCAGGCACCTTGCCATGGGCTACAGTCCAGTAGTTGGCACTGGGCATGAACATTTCAGAATAAGTAATATAGTGATTCAGGGTATCTATGGTCGGAAGGCCGCCGGACCGACGCACGGCGGCAACGGATGCACCCACTTTGTGACGAAACAGATTACCGTTCATGCTACTAACAAAAAAGGCCCGATCCAGAAAAGATTTTATGGTGCCGGCCGCCCCTGAAAAATGAACTGGTGATCCTAATAAAATACCATCGGCGGCTTTCATTTTCTGAATCCATTCATTTACCGGATCATCATCAAAGACGCATTTTTCGTTTTGTTCTTTGAGGCAGGTATAACAGGCCATACAGCCCCTTATTATGTTTTTTCCCACAAATATCATCTCGGTTTCGATGCCTGCTTTGTTAAGCTCTTCAAACACCGTATTCAGGCATCCAGTTGTATTCCCCTTTTTCCGTGGACTTCCGTTAAATGCAACAACTTTCATTATCATTCTCCTATTTTTAACAATTAATCCTAATTTAAAAAATGAAAGTTAACCGGTGAAGATTGCAAGCGATGGTATTGATCCATTAACACGCGGTGCCCAACATCCAAAAGTCGAATTCTCATCAATCAATTGAAACTATGCCTTTGATACACACAATTAGCCCATTCTCAACAGCTTAAGGGCAGCTCGACAATATATTTCAACACCTGTCAAAAGAACACCTTCATGGAAATCAAATTTTGGGTTGTGCAGAGGGGCACACCCCTCGCGCCCTACCCCTAAAAAGTAAAAGCACCCCTTTGAACGTTGCAGGAAAAAAGAGATATCTTCGCCACCCATTGTGGATTCAGGTATTATGACATTCTCTGTCCCTACGACGGATTCGGCTACAGACCTTATTTCATCGGCCATCCAAGAATCATTTTCCGTAACAGGGTAACCTGGTTGGTAGTCAAGGGAGTACGAGGCACCCATTGCATCACAGATGCCTTTGACGACAGTTTCTAACCGTTGGGGCCATGATCGCCATATTTCTCGATCGAATGTTCGAGTAGTTCCGCTTAGATACGCTTCTTCCGGAATAATATTAAAGGTAGTTCCGGCCTGAAACTGTCCTACGGTTATCACGGTCGGACTCAACGGATTCATTTGGCGGCTTACTATTCTTTGGAGCGCATTTACTATTTGAGTACCAACATCCAACGCATCGACACAAAGGTGCGGCATCGCCCCATGCCCCCCTTTGCCCTTCACTGTAAGATCGAAGCGATCCATTGCAGCCATCAGTGGTCCTGCTTTGATACCCACCTGCCCTTCCTTTACCCCTGGCCAGAGATGGCACCCTAAGGTGTAATCAACTCGTGGATTGTCCATTATCCCTTCTTCTATCATCGGTTTTGCCCCACCAGGACCTTCTTCTGCCGGTTGGAAAACAAAATGGATACGTCCTGACAATCGATCTGAAAGTTCAGAGATAACCAATGCGGCACCTAAAACCATGGCCATATGGCCATCATGTCCGCAGGCATGCATGGCGCCTTCGTGATTTGATGCGAACGACAAATTGGTCTCTTCGTTAATCGGCAGGGCATCCAATTCACTTCTAAGCATTAGTGAGTTTCCCGAATCAGAAAATACCTTAGCCCCAAGAACACCGAATTTTGCAATTCCAGTCGTGACATTTAAACATAGTTTGTTCAAATAATCAGCGACATATGCTGATGTTTTCGCCTCGGTATAGGCTGGCTCGGGAATTCGATGTAGATCTCTTCTGATTTGGATAATTGCATCTGCGTGTTTATTCAAAATGTGCTTAATATCATCCATTTATGCATGCTCCTAAGATTGATTGTCTGCGTCGATTCTATCTACAAATCCCACACGACCAGCATATATCGCAAAATCGCACTATCATGTCCCTACTCTCTTTTCCTGACAAGCTCAGCATATTCCCCGATTGAGTCTTTATGCAAACGTTACCCGAATCGTATTTTGCTGCAAGAAGTGTCTCTATCTTGTGAAGGGTTATAAATGGGGCCTCTTGGGCCTTAAGCCGTTCAAACAAATGACTTTCACTTTCGCGGATAGTGAAAAGATGCGGGTGGAAGGGACGACCAATCGGAAGAGCACCAAGCTGGACCCACTGATCACTCTCTTTCATCCACGTATTGAAAGCGGTTTCATCATCAACCAGCAGGGTTTCACTGCCAAGGCGAATATGAAAAACAAGTCGGTCGATTTTCCTATGCACTTTCAAGGTAGATCCGGTCGCAATGTTTTTGACGGCACTGAAGGGTTTGCAATCACCGTAGTTCTTATAACCCACCAACTTACCCGCAGCCCCAACCGATAGTTGATGTAAAGGCAGGATAGTTCCCGCCTGATTTACCACCATTATGTCAGCGGCCATGCCTGGGCTGATAATCATCTGCCCCCATTTCCCTCTCGCCCAGACAGATGAAACTAGCTCTGCAAGGGTAGACTTCCAAATCGTGTCACCCAATTCGATGCCGGCCAAAGTTAGCCAGCGATTGAGTTCATCGGACTGCACCGCGACGATATACAGGGGGCGGTTCGGTTCAGCTTGATGAAGTTCTAAAGCCAATTACAGGTAACCGCCTTGCATATGGGTCATGATAAATTTTCCGGCTTGATGCAAGGCCATCCGTCCCTCTCGCAAAACGGGAGACATGAAGTGCCAAACATGAGGCATCTTGTCCCAAATGTCGATATACGATGAAACGCCGAACTTTGTGGCACGCACATGGAGGGAGACAGCGTCATCATGAAGCACTTCGTCGGAACCCACTTGGATAAGCAGAGGCGGAAGCATCGACAAATCAGCATAAATCGGCGAGGATAGATGATCGAAGGGGTCTTTTCCATTTAGGTAAAAAGCCGCCATCCGCTTCGCATCATTTTTTTTCACCAAAACATCGCGATCGAAATTGCGATGCCACGAATGTCCACTCAAAGTAAGGTCCACCCAGGGCGAAAAGAGAACGCATGCTCCTGGCAGCGGCAAATGATTTTGCTTGAGGAGAACCATTAAGGAAACACACAATCCCCCTCCAGCGGAATCACCCGCCACTGTCACGTGCCGTGGGGCGACACCACTCTTTAAGAGGTCTTTGTAGACGCTCAGGGCATCCACTAAGGCAGCAGGAAATGGATGTTCAGGGGCCAGGCGATACTCTGTAATCAAGGTCTTAATTTTAGCCGCTGCAGATAGATGTGAGGCTAACTGGCGGTGGGACTGGATTGACCCCATCACAAAACCGCCACCATGAAGGTAGAGCAGAACGTAATTGCTGTAATGTTCGGCAGGGGTAAGCATCTCGGCCGGTCGTCCGCCGACCGTCATCGCCCGGATGGTTACATTGGTGGCTGGTGGATAAAGAGCGCCAAATGCATTCATATCTTGCCGCATTTTGCGCAGCGTTTTTCTACGACCTGCTCGCTGCTGCAGCACCTTCAATAAGTACCGGTCGCTACTATGGGATATTGCCGACATCATAGACGATTGTTCCTCTATCCCACCAAGTCTTTTCCTTTCCAATCTCTTTCAGCATAGTAGTCTTCGAGAAGTTGATCCATTTCGATTTCAGCTATCACTTTACCTGTTTCCGGTAATGGTTCCGTGTAAAATCTTATCGGCAGTTTATCATTTGTTTGTTTAAGGCCCTCTCGAATATTAAACCGTCTGGTATTGTCGGATACGTGGGACGCTATTTCCCACAACGCCGCTTTGTCCCATTCAATTCCGGTCAGGGCGATAAGCAATTCCACCAGAGCATCCCATTGGTAAAAATCGCGATAAAATCGACAAAGCACGAGACAGTCAAAAAGGATAAGTCGATTCTCCCAATCAACAAGCATTTGGGCCTTACCGTTAATTTGTTCCGGATCAATCATCTTTGTAAGTTCCGGTTTGTAAAATGTCGTTCGCAGATGACATGCTCCCCTGGGAGAAATACCGTAAGATAATCCCATCCCTTTAAGTATTCTTGGATCGTAACCCGCCGGTTCGAGGCCTTTGACGTGAATCGCCTGTTCTTCCATGCCCAGCGCCGGTGCAGCCGTTTTAATGCCCTTGGACAAGATTTTCCCGATTCCATGGCAAGCGGCAATATCCTTTAGGAGGGCCGCTATATTTTCCGTTTGACCATAATCAATTCGATACTCTGTTTTTCCCTGCTTAGACGCCTCGATGGTCAATGCCACCAAATTTCCGGCACTGATCGTGTCGATACCCAGCCGATCGCAGATGTCGTTGAGGTAAACAATGTCCTCAATGTTATCGACCATACACAACCCACCAAAGGTATAAATGGTTTCATACTCCGGGCCTTCCAGTTTCAGCCCCGCATGACGTCCGTTCTTGACGGTCGATAACCGCCCGCATGCCATAAAACATTTGCGGCATGCGTGCGGTTTGACCTCACACCGGTCATGGAGCGCTTTTGCATTTATCGATTCTTGATGCGAGACTTGGCCTTGGTGCCAATAGCGTGTTGGAAAGCTGCCGACAGAACTCATGATATCGACCATCATGGGCGTTCCCATACTTTTGTATGCATTGGCCCCAGGATGGTTTTTAAATTCATCGGCAAACTGCTTGGATAAGGTTTGCAATCCGGCTTGATCGGCCACCTTCCGCTTGCGGTTACCCCAGAATCCGAGAGCCTTGATTTTTTTTGCCCCTAAAACGGCGCCGGCTCCAGTTCGTCCGGCACTTCGCCAGTATTCATTTTCAATGACGGCAAACGCCACCTGATTCTCTCCACCGGGACCAATAGTCAGAGCGGCGCATCCTTTAACAAGGTGGCGATTTTCTTTGATCCAGGATTTTACATAATCTTCGGTTGCGTAAGTATCGCTGCCCCAAAGCGTTTCGGCATCATGAAAAACAGCGCCATTTTCATTGATTTCGATCCAAACCGGAGTTTCGGATTTTCCATAGATCATGACAGCGTCGAACCCGGAACGCGACATATATTCTGCCGCTTTCCCCCCCGAATAAGATTCTGAATAAAACCCTGTTTGTGGAGACTTGGTATAGACACCATATCTGCATCCTCCCCATACCATGGTGTCTGTCACCGGTCCGAGGGTAAAAATAACCCGATTCTCGGCCTCAAAAGGATCGACACCCGGTGGATTGTGTTCAAGAAGCAGATACGTGCCAAGCCCCTTTCCTCCAAGGGTCTGCTTGAGCAGATCGTCCGACAACACTTCGATCTTAAAGGTCCTGGTGCCAATGTTGATCGTTAACAATCGCTTGTGGAAACCGTACATACGTCATTCCTTGTGTGCAGGTTATGATTTGTCACTCAGGCAATCAAACCTTTAACGTGGTTGGCAATAGCAATACACGCTGTCAGACCCGGCGATTCAATACCGGCCAGATTGACGACACCTGGGAGGCCGTTGGCCGATTCCTCCTGGATGATAAAATCGCGCAGAGGGTCACCCGGCCCCTGAAGTTTAGGCCTTATACCGGCCATATCCGGAGATATATCTTCACGCCTCAGGGACGGCAGATAGCGACGCGCGGCGTTAAAAGAGTCTTCCAGCCGTCCAGGATCTACAGTGTGATCCATCGCTCGGTTTGGCATGAAAATCGCGTTTGGTCCGAGCCTGAGGCGTCCGCTTAAATCAGTTATGACACCCACGCCGAGGCCGGTCATCTGAGGTTCAGGTACGGGATAGATCAACTGCCTGATAGTGCTCAGCGGCCATTGAACAGAGAAATATTCACCCTTCCAGAAGTACTGGCGATAACCCTGTTGATCAATGTCGAGGCCCATGCTCGCCGCTATACGATCTGCGTCAAGCCCGGCGGCGTTGATCAGTCTTCGCGTGGTGAATCTTTCCTTTTCTCCGTCGGGATAAACAACGTAGATGGCATATTGTCCGGGGATTATTTTGACGACCTTTTCAATTCGCGTCTGGTAGACAAACGTTACACCATTCATACCTGCCTGAGCAACAAAATGCCGAATCAAACACTGGCTGTCGATAATGCCGGATGAAGGCGAGTAGAGTGCCGCTACGGCGCGCAACCGAGGTTCCATTTTTCGGCATTCCGCCCCCGATAGCAAATCCAGATCCTTCACACCGTTGTCTTTGGCGCGCGCTGCCAGTGCTTCCAGTTGGATGACGTCTTCCTCGCTTGTGGCAACGATCAGTTTTCCACACATGCGAAAAGGAATCTGGTTTGATTCACAAAGCCGACGCAATAGCCGATTACCTTCCACGCAAAGACGCGTTTTGAGTGAATCCTTGGGATAGTATATGCCGGCATGAATGACCTCGTTATTGCGGCGGCTGGTCTCGTTCCCGAAGGTTGCGTTGCTCTCGATGACATAAATGTTCTGGTCCTGCTTGGAAAGCGCTGCGGCAATGGCAAGCCCGATGACACCAGCGCCAATGATCGTTGTCTCAACTTCCATGATGGGTACTCCACCATTTCCGTACTATTACCATATCGTCAGGCTCAGCGTTTGGATCAAACCGCATTGATGGAGGCGTTTCCAGCCTTTGCCATAGCCCCGCGCGCGACCGCCTCGACGCCTGCGGCATCAAGTTTATAATGCGCATATAGGTGATTTGGAGGCGCGATCAGGCTATACTCGTCCCGAATGCCGTGCCGAAAAAGCTTTATACCGCACCCCTCGTCGGCCAGCACCTCTGCCACAGCGGCACCAAGTCCGCCGATGATGTTGTGCTCCTCTACCGTGATCAGCAACCGGGACCGTTTTGCGGCCGCAAGGATAGCCTGTCGGTCCAAGGGCTTTATCGTCGCCATATCAATCACACCAACCGAGATCCCATCATTTCGAAGCGCATCCGCCGCATCTAAAGCACTTTTTACAGGCATCCCGCATGCAATGATGGTCAGATCTTCACCTTGACTGTGCTCGATCGCCTTACCGATTTCGAAGGTCATATTTTTGTCATACACATCCGGTTCACGGCCCCGACCGATGCGAAAGTAGATCGGTTCCTGCCATTCGACAGATGCCCGTATGGCCGCGGCGAACGACGGGCCATCCGCCGGTGATATCACGGTCAATCCAGCGATAGCACGCATGGTGGATATATCCTCAGTGGCGTGGTGCGACGTGCCGTAGAATCCCAGTGAAATCCCGGTATGGTGACCAATCAAACGAACGGGTTGTTGGCAGTAGGCCACATCCATCCGGATTTGTTCACAACAAAGCAGTCCAAGAAACGAGGCAAATGTCGCCACGAAAGGCATTTGGCCTGTCGTCGCAATTCCGGCAGCGACCGACACCATGTTCTGCTCGGAAATGCCAAACTGAATATAGCGATTCGGGTAACGCGATGCGAACCGGTTTAATCCATTGGAAAACTGAAGGTCTCCCGAACCTGCGATAATCGGATACCCTTTTTCAACCAGATCGATCAATGCGTCAGAAAAATAATTCAGTCCGGGCGTTATGGCGTTCAGCGAGCGGTATTGCCACGAATCGGGACTCAGTTGATTCTTCATTTCTACCTCTCCGTTCTCATAATTTCTTCAATGGCGGCTTGTGCATCGACGGGTGCCAAATATCCAAGGTGCCACCCAGGCTCAGTTTCCATATGAGAAACGCCCTTGCCTTTAACCGTCTTTGCAATGACACAAACGGGCTGTTTACGGGCCATATCCGCTTTTAATGTGCGCAGCAGCAAGGTAAGTTCAGCGACGTTGTGACCGTCCACCTCGTGAACGATCCAGTTGAAAGAACGCCATTTGTCAGCCAGAGACTCGATACCGATAACATCATCGACCTTTCCATCAAGTTGGTATCCATTTCGATCGACGATGGCGATAAGCCGGCCTAATCGGTGATGGGCTGCAAAAAGGGCGGCCTCCCACACCTGCCCCTCCTGCATCTCCCCGTCTCCCAGCAGGGTAAACACAGTGAAGTCTTTGTTGAGCTTGCGTCCTCCAATGGCCATACCCGCTCCATTTGAAAGCGCATGACCGATCGATCCCGAGCTGAAATCAATCCCTGGTACTTTGGTCATATCCGGATGGTCTCCGAGGGGATTGCCCAATCGCGTGTAATTTTCGAGAGTCTCCTTCGGGATGAAACCGTGATCTGCCAAAATCGGATAAAGGCCGACAGCGGCATGGCCCTTGCCTAAAAGAAATCGGTCACGATCCGGCCACCGGGGTTCTCCCCGCCGGAGCGACATCACATCGTAAAAGAGAGCGGCCAGGATCTCTGCACACGAAAATACGGACGTATAGTGTCCCACTTTCGCAATTTCGATCAAACGAACCGTTTCCAGACGCACGAACTGCGCTCTATCCTTCAAAAATGCTGTCTGTTCTGCCGTTAGAGGAGAGCGGGAATTGGATGCCATTACAATTTGAGATTCATTATTCATCGACAAATCCTTTCGGGGCCATTAATTGCCGCCCATCAACATTGCCGGGGCAAGCGGTGGTCTTCACCGTATCCCTCTGCATAAAAGCTGATCCATGTTAGGGGGTTCCACGCGGGTCTGCGGCTGAATCCGGTTATGGATTCTATCTGCTGATACCGGCCATACACAGATATTTCATCTCCAAATACTCATCCATGCCGTATCGGGATCCCTCCCGGCCGATTCCCGACTGCTTCACACCGCCGAAGGGCGCCATCTCGGTGGAGATCAGTCCGGTATTGATGCCCACAATGCCGTACTCCAGGGCTTCGGAAATCCTGAAAATCAGGCCCACATCGCGGGCAAAAAAGTAAGCCGCTAAACCATAGGGGGTGTCGTTGGCCATACGGATCACTTCATCTTCCGATGAGAAGCGAATCAACGGGGCCACAGGACCGAAGGTTTCATCTGAGGCTACCGTCATGTCGCTTTTCACGTCTCCCAGTACCGTGGGCTGGAAAAACGTGCCACCAAGGGCATGGGCTTTTCCGCCGGTGAGAAGTTTGGCTCCTCGTGAGAGGGCGTCATCGATATGGCCCGACACCTTGACAACCGCCGCTTCATCGATGAGCGGTCCCTGTTGCACGCCGGGTTCCAGACCGATGCCGACCTTTAGCTTTTCCACCTCGGCAACGAGTTTTTTTACGAAGGTGTCATAAATGCCATCCTGAACGAAAATACGGTTGGCGCACACACACGTCTGTCCGGAATTGCGATATTTGGAAATCATGGCGCCTTGCACGGCCTGGTCCACGTCGGCATCGTCGAAGACAATAAACGGCGCATTGCCGCCCAGTTCCAGAGATACTTTTTTGACGGTATCCGCGCACTGGGCCATGATTTTCCGTCCGACCTCGGTAGAACCGGTAAAGCTGAGCTTTCTGACGATGGGATTGGCTGTCAATTCGGTCCCAATAACGGTTGCCGATCCGGTGATCACATTCAGGACACCGGCCGGAAGCCCGGCACGGCGGGACAATTCAGCCATGGCCAGAGCGGTCAGGGGCGTTTGGCTGGCCGGTTTCACGATGGCGGTGCAACCGGCCGCCAGCGCTGGCGCAACCTTGCGCGTGATCATTGCTGCCGGAAAGTTCCAAGGCGTGATGGCGGCACATACCCCGACGGGCTGGCGAATCACGATGATACGCTGGTCCGGCGATGCCGCCGGTATGGTATCGCCGTATACCCGTTTTCCTTCTTCTGCATACCACTGCACAAAGGCACCGGCATAGGCGATCTCTCCTCGGGCCTCGGCAATCGGTTTGCCCTGCTCCGAGGTGAGGATCACCGCAAGGTCCTCCTGATGCACCCTGATCAGATCGTACCACCGATAAAGGATGTCATAACGTTCCTTGACCGTTTGCTGTCGCCATAACGGAAGGGCTTTCTCGGCGGCGTTAATCGCCTGGATGGTTTCATCTTGTGAAAGGGAAGGAACCGTTCCAAGGATCGTGCCATCAGCAGGATTGGTCACCGTTAGCGTTTTTCCGGATTGGGCTTCCACCCATTGACCGTCGATCCAGGCCTTTTGACGCAACAATTCATTGTCCATTAGTTTCATTATTCTATTGGATTCCTTGTCTTGGGGAAGGACAACCCGCAACCGGATGGCAGGTCATCCATTCATACCTTTTGATTGTCTTCGGTGATTAAAAGTCGAACTTTTCAGCAATGCAGTTGCCTATAAACTCTCCAATCGGCATAGCCGAGGTGGCCGCAGGTGACGGTGCGTTGCAGACATGAAAGGAGCGTTCGCTTTCGGCAAACAGGAAATCGTGAACCAATGTACCGTCTCGCTTGACGGCCTGCGCCCGGATTCCAGCGGGATATGGGCGCAGGTCGTCACTGGTGATTTGCGGGCAATATTTTCTGATGCGTTTGAGATAGCCGGACTTGAAAAACGAGTCTTTCATTTCGGATATGCCGGAAACAAAATTTTGGCGAATCACTGACCAAAAACCGGGGAAGGACAACATGTCTACACTATCTTTCCAATCCACGTTGAATCGTCCATACCCTTCTCGTTTCCAACCCAGAACAGCATTGGGTCCGACGGTCACCAAACCGTCGATCATCCGTGTAAGGTGAACACCCAAAAACGGCAATTCAGGATCCGGGATGGGATAGATCAGGTGCCTCACAATGGTATTAAGCCGCTTTGGAAGCCGAAAGTATTCCCCCCGAAACGGTACGATCTGAAAATCAATATCGATCCCGATCATATTCGCCAGCCGATCGCCCATGAGACCGCCGCAGGCCAATAAGTACCGGCTTTCAATCGTATCGGATCCCGTGCGAATACGAACGATTTGGCTGTTTTCCTCGATGTGCCCCACTTCACACCCCGTCCGAACCTCACCACCGAGAGAAACAAAAAGATCCGCCATTTTTGCGGCGATTTTAACGTAATCGGTGATGCCGGTTGCCATCACTTTTAAAGCACCCAAGCCGGTAATGTTCGGCTCGTGAGCATGCAGTTCCTTTTCATCCAGTCGTTCGAGGGCGATACCGTTTTCTATACAACGACCTTCCAATGCGGCCATACGCTCATACTCGAGAGCATCGGTGGCGACCAGCATTTTGCCGCATTGTTCAAATGGAATGCTGTATTCCCGGCAAAACTCAATGGTCTGAGCGGCACCGCGTTTGCAGAAGTCCGCCTTCAGACTGCCGGGTTGATAGTAGACCCCTGCATGAATGACACCAGAATTATGACCTGTCTGATGCCTTGCTATGGAGGCTTCTTTTTCGATCAAAATGATGGCCGCATCGGGATATCGACGCTTGAGCTGCCAAGCACTCGAAACCCCGACAATGCCGCCGCCAATGATGGCCAAATCATATGTTTTCATAACCCCACTCTCACTATCACGTTATCTGCGCTAAGGCCGTGACCACCAATTGTCGATTTGACGCTGATTTCTCAATCACGGGGAGGGACGCCCTCCGCATTCCAGCCTCTGATGTCGTAGTAGTCTTCCTTCATCCTGGCGAAATCTTCCCGGGTGATGACCTTTTTTTCCGGGCCGATTCCCTGTTCGAAAAATCTGTCCGGCAGCGTATCATCCTTGTGGGTAATCCCCTCCCGAAGATTGAAAAGACGGGTAGCGTCACGGATGTTCGCCGCTATTCGCTGCAGTCCGGATTTGTCCAGTTCCCTTCCTGTCGTTATTTTGATGATCTGAGAAAATTCATCCCAGAGGTAAAGATCTCTATAGAAACGACAGCCGATCATTGCATCCATCAAGGTCAGGCGATCCTCAAAATCCACCAACATGGCCGCCTTGCCCTCAATCTGATCAAGCGCTACCAGACCGGCGAACTCACCCTTGAATGCCGTGGTTCGCGCGTGGCACGCACCGCGATCAGACGTGGCGTAGGCCAAAGCCATGCTCTTGAGCACTCGCGGGTCGTAACCGGCCGGCTCCATCCCCTTGACGTGGATAGCGATATCCTCCAAGCCCCATGTCTTGGCCGCATGTCGAATGCCTTCGGCCAATACCGCACCGAGGCCTTCCTTGTTGGCGATATTGGTCAGTAGGGCGGCAATGGCGTCCGTATCACCGTAAGCCAGTTTTTCCTGGATTTTGCCGCGCAGGCTGGCTTCGATGGCAAAAGCGGCGAGGTTGCCTCCGGTGATCGTGTCCATCCCCAAGCGGTCACACACGTCATTCAGGTAAAGGATCTCGTCCAGCGTCTTGATGAGACACAAGCCCCCGAACGCAAAAATGGTTTCGTATTCAGGGCCCTCCACCTGCAGGCCTTTGAAGCGACCCTCGCGAACCGTTGTCATGCGGCCACAGGCCATGAAGCACTTGGCGCAGGCATTGGGTTTGACCGTGAAGTCTCTGTTCAGCGTTTGGGCGTTGATCGCTTCGCGGTGCGCCACCGTTCCCTCGGACCAATAGCGGGAGGGAAACGCGCCAATCTCGTTCAGGATGTCAACCATGCCGGGTGTCCCCAGATTTTTAAAAAAATCCACCACCGGTAAATCCTTGGATTTCTGCGCCCATTCTTTAGCAAATGCTTTTTCGGCTTCAGGATCAGCCACTTCCTTCTTCTTTGAGCCGTAGAAGGCCAACGCTTTGACCTTTTTCGACCCCATGACGGCCCCTGCCCCGGACCGACCGGCATGACGCCAGTAGTTGTTGGCAATAACGGCAAATCGTACCATTTTCTCACCCGCAGGACCGATCACAAGAATGCCCGCATCCTTGCGTGCCACCCGCTCTGTCACCATGTCCTGGGCTTTGTAGGCATCCGCCCCCCAGATGTCGGCGGCATCGTGAAATCGAACGCCGTCATCACAAATTTCTAAGTACACCGGACTGGCAGACGCACCTTCCAGCACAAATGCATCATAGCCGGTTCGGCTCATGGGTTCGGCGACACGCCCGCCGGAATAGGATTCGGAAAATATTCCGGTCTGGGGCGATTTGGTATAGACACCCCAGCGGCTCGATCCCCAAATGCGGGTGTCGTTCATCGGACCAAGGGCAAAAATCAAATGATTGTCCGGGGACAGGGGATCCACGCCTGGCTTATTTTTTTTCAACAGCAGGTGTGTGGCAAGCCCCTTGCCGCCTAAATAGTCACGATAGACGGAATCATCGACACTTTCATCCCGATAAGTCTGATCGGTCAGATTAATCATCAATATCTTCTTAAAATAGCCCTTCATTAATTCCTCCTGCTTTTATAGGCGATAGTGCTCATTTCATTTCAAAGCCTTTTTTCTCAAGAAAAGCCTTCATATGGGGACGCATTTCCTTACACATCATCCGCCCAATCTGCTGGGTCCAGTTATCGTCCCGATTTGCAGAACCTCGCTGACCATAATACTCACAGCAGGTTTGATCGTATACGGATAGTCCGTTGTCATCTGACGGGTCGGCATACCGATCCTCTTTCAACACTATTTCCAGCGGCAGCCGGGGCTTGCGTTCAGGGTCATCATCCGGATATCCGAGGCACATACCGAAAACCGGGTAGACCAAATCGGGGATTTCTAGCAGGTCGCATACTTTCTGAGGATCATTGCGGATACCGCCGATGTAAACACCGCCCAATCCAAGGGACTCCGCTGCCAGCATGGTGTTCTGAGCCACCAACGCCGCGTCCACCGTTGCGATGATGAACTGCTCGGTGTAGCCCTTGACCATTTCCAGGCCACACATGCCGCAAGCTTGGTCCGATCGCTTCAGATCCGCGCAAAAAACAAGGAACAGCGGGCATTGCGCTACCCACGGCTGGGGGCCGGCCAATTCGGCGATCTGAGCCCGTTTGTCGGGGTCGTTGACGCGGATAATGGTACAGGCTTGGATAAAATTGGAAGTCGATGCGCACTGAGCGGCTTCCAGAATTGTCCTGACCAGTTTTTCTTCCACCGGTTTTTCTTTGAACTTGCGAATTGAGCGGTGCTGCCCCATCACCTCGATTACTTGATTCATGGGTTACCATCCCCTGCGATGACACGCGATTAAAGTTATGGGTTTCTCTGGGAAGACATCGCCTGTGACCCTTATTCTCCGTGTAATAAAAAAAATGACGAATGGCCTTGTCCCTATCCCTTAGCTAACGGCGAGAGGATCTCGCGATAAGTGATCTCCTTAGAACAAATCACATCCAATACGGCCGGTTCATTGCCGTCCAGCACTGTCGCCAGTGCTTCCTTGAGTTGAGCGGGTGTTTCGACCCGTATGCCCCGACATCCCATGGCACAAGCGATTTCGGCTGCGTTCATATCGGGAAACTCGGCCGCGATCGCCTGGTCCTGAAGGTAATGCGTCACCCATCCGTAGGCGCTGTTGTTAAGCACAATTGTGACAATCGGAATCTTTTCTTCCGAGGCCGTCAGCATGCCGTTCATTGACATGGTAAACCCGCCGTCTCCACAAACCGCGATCGCCTGACGTTCTGGGAAGAGAAGCTTGGCCGCCATCGCCGCGGGGATGGCATATCCCATTCCGCCTGTAGCTGCAGGCGATAAGAAACCGCCACCTTCTTTGACCTGGAAATAGCGGGTCATAAAAAGCCGGTTTTCACCAGCGTCACACGTCACGAAAGCGTCATCCGCAATGCCCTTGCGAATCTCTGCAATTACCCGTTGGGGAAGCAAGGGAAGGTTTTCGGAAGCGTATTCTGATTCATCGAAAAACCCGAATCTTTTCCGAACAGCACTGACGGTCGTACGCCGGTGTGCATGGATATCAGGTGATACGGTGCTGAATTTTTCGATGGCTTCGCACATCTGGGTCAGGACGGCGGCGGCATCTCCGGTCAATACCTGTTTGCAGGGGTACACCCAGCTGGCATTGCGATTTTCGACATCAATCTGGATAAGATGTTGGCGCATCGGATCGATAAGTTTTGTGTTCTCGAAAGCGGTATCGCTGGGAGACAGCTTGGAACCGACAATCAAGATCACGTCCGATCCGGCAATGAAATCGTTTGCCGCTGCCAGCCCGAAAGTGCCAAAAACGCCCAGCGCCTGCGGATGATTTTCTGGAAATACCCCCTTGCCGGCGGCTGTCGTCGCCACACCGGCACCGGTCAGTACCGCAATCTGCTGCAACTGGCGGTTTGCTTGCCCGATGCGAATGCCATTTCCCGCAATGATCACCGGTTGTTTAGCACTCTGGAGAATTTTGACGGCTTCTTTAACTGTTTCCGCGTTGGCGCATGGCGGGTCAGGTTTCCCATAGGACTGTGTTGCGTAAAGTTTCGGAAGAGACATCGGGCCAACTTCACCCTTCAGCGAAGCACTGTGATACAGCAGTGCAACCGGCCCGCCCTGGCCCTGAGTTGCCGCCCTGACAGCTGTCTGAGTGTTTTGAACAGCCTGGGACGGAGCATAGGCGACAAAGGTTTCTTTCGTGACGAGATCAAAGCTTTTGGGAGCATCCCATGTTCCGTAGTCACCGGTGCCGGCCTGATACGGTGCGTGATGGGAGAACGGCTCGCCATCCCCCATATCCGTCATGATGAGCATGGGAGTGCTGCCCATTTGTGCTTCCAGAACGCCTAACAGCGCATTGGTAAGCACGAAAAGCCCCTGCCCCATCACCACCCCTGGCAGACCGGTTAACCGGCCGTAGACCTCGGCCATCACGCCTGCCAGGGATTCATGGCGAACCGAAACCGTCCTTATGGTATCCCGGTGGTTGCTCAATGCGCCGAAAAGATGCATGGCATTGCCGCCCGGAACACCAAAAACAAATTTGATACCGTAGTCTTCGATGACCCGGATGATCGCTTCCGGTACAGAAATTTCTAAAGCTGAGAAATCTGATGCTGCCATATTTACTCCTAAAAAAAGGGCGCCATCCAAGGGCTCGCTTTTTTCCCCTATGGTACCAGTACAGGTTTTATGGTTTGTCCCGCGATGGCCGCCTTAAAGGCCGCGTCGGCTTCCGCCAGCGGAAAAAAATTGGTAAATGGCGCCGTGTCGATCAAGCCTTCGGCTATCAGATTCAAGGCGAAGTGGTAATCACAGCTGACGGACGCATAGCTGAAATGCAAGCTGAGACCTGCCCTTACGGCCATTGTGGGCATCCATTCGAAGGACTGGGCATACATGCCCACGATCACGATGCATCCCCCGCGGCGGACCTTTTCAATGGCGGTTGTAAAGGCCTGCGGTGATCCGGAAGCTTCAACCCACAAATCGGGCGCTGCGCCGCTGAAAGCGGTGTTCAAGGCGGCATTTAGTGGGTCCGACGCGACATTTACGACGTCAAACCCCAACTGACGTGCCAGGGGCAAGCGGGTTTCTGCGTCGGCGCCGGCGCCGAGCATCACGACCCGGGCTCCACTTAAGGTAGCAATTAAGCCACAAAACAGACCAATGGGTCCCGGCCCGCTCACGACCACGCGATCACCGGGCCGAATGACGGTTTTGGACATGGCGTGGGCGGCAACCGATATGGGCTCCACCAGCGCCCCCATGGCCAAGTCCACCGAATCTGGTATCGGAACAAGATAGGCGGCATCGACAACGGCATAGGCTGCCATTCCGCCATCCATACTTAAGCCGATGACCTTGCGGTCAAGGCACATATTCGTATCTCCAGCCCTGCAAGTAGCGCAATGGCCGCACCCCTGGATACCAACGACCGCCACGCGGTCCCCTTCCTTGAAATGGCGGACGGCACCGCCGGTACCGACAATTGTACCGGCAAATTCATGGCCAAGCGTCACCGGCGGTTTGACCCACTCGTAGCCCGCTGCCGCCCGATAAGCATGCAGATCGCTGCCACAAACACCGCATCCCGCCACGGATAGCAGCACGTCATTCTCTTCTGGCTCCGGTCTTGGGATATCCCGCAATTCGGCCTCAAAAGGTTGGGTACCATATTTTACAAAGGCGAGCATACGTTCTCCTAATTACCGCGTGTTGGGCCAAGCTTGACGGCGACCGACGGGAGCGGAGCGCTCCAGGATCGATTCCTATGGTTGCGACGCAAAATATGTCGGATGTTACTGGCACGGCTCTCTGCATTTGGACCGTCACGGTTGCGGTCCCCATGGTGCGGAAATCATCAATTGGACTTCCTGGATATCGAATAGTGGTCTAAGCTTTACAACAAAGGACATAAACTTTTCACTGGCATATAGTTTTTTCCAGAATGCTCTACGGGCTTCGTCATTCTCAAACCGCCAAATATGGATGATTTGGTGAAGGCGCCCCGTATCACTGATAAAATATCCCACCAGGTTCTTCGAAAAACCCTCGGCTTCCAGGACGGGATATCCTTCTTCAGAGTATAAACGGATTACTTCGGCCATCTGCCCGACTTTCAGCGAGTAGATTCGTTTCTCATATACCGTCATATCGAACTCCCATTCACATTTTACAAAATTTTTGAAGGCGGGCTACATCCCCAGATAGGCCTTCTTGACATGCTCGTTGCCGGCGATCTCGGCCGTCGGGCCAGACATGACGATGTGGCCTTTTTCCATTATGTAGGCCATATGGGCAATCTTCATCGTATGGTTGACCTGCTGCTCAACCAACAAAATCGTTACGCCCATGTCGGCAATCTGTTTGACCATTTCAAACATCTGCTTGGCCAAAATCGGTGACAAGCCTAAAGACATTTCATCGATCATCAGCAGCCGTGGCTGGGCCATGAGCCCACGCGCAATGGCACACATTTGCTGCTCACCGCCGGACAAAGAGCCTGCCATCTGGTTAGTCCTGTCTTTAAGGATTGGAAACAGGCCATAGACCCGCTCCAGGGTCTCGGGCACCTGCGCGCGCGCGCGTTTGGTGTAGGCTCCCATTTCCAGGTTTTCCAGGACTGTGAGGGTCGTGAACAGCTTGCGTCCTTCAGGAACATGCGCGATGCCCATTTCGACGATTTTCTCTACTTTTGCGCCATTGAGTTCCTTCCCATCAAACGATATTCGGCCCCGAGGGCATTCCAACATACCGCTGATGGCGGCCAGTGTCGTCGACTTGCCTGACGCGTTTGGCCCCAGAAGGGCCACAATCTGACCTTCCGGCACCGTCATCGAAACATCCCGTAGGGCCTGGAAATCGCCGTAGTAGCAATCGATATTCTCTATGGTCAGCACTGCGGGTCCTCCTCTCCGAGATACGCTTTGATCACGCATTCGTCGTTGGTCACTTCCGTGGGCGTTCCGCTGGAGATCAGCGATCCCTGGTCCATCACCAATACCCTTTCCGATACGGACATCATGGCATCCATCAAATGCTCGATAAAAATGATCGTAACGCCTTTGTCACGCACCTGCCGAATGAGTGGTAAATTCTCGGCGACTTCCGTGGGATTCAAGCCGGCCAGCACCTCATCGAGCAATAGCAGCTTGGGATCCGTGGCGAGCGCCCTGGCGACCTCGATACGTTTGCGTTGAGCAAGGGTAAGGTTGCCCGGTTCAGCTTCCGCCAGTTCATCTAACCCCATCATCTCCAGCACCTGGAAGGCTTTTTTGCGGGCCTTGGCGGTGTTTTTGGTTCGGGTCAGCGCCGGAACCATGACATTTTCCAACACCGTCATCTCAAACGGGCGCACGACCTGAAAGGTGCGCCCTATGCCGGCCAGGCTGCGCCGATGGGCAGGCATCCGGCTCAATTCGCAATTGTTCAGCACAATGCTGCCCTCTGTGGCGGGAAGAATTCCTGAGATCAGGTTGAATACCGTGGTCTTGCCGGCCCCGTTGGGCCCGATCAGCCCCACGATCTCCCCTTGGGCGACCTCAAAGTTCATCTGGTTGACGGCCACCAGCCCACCAAAGCGTTTCGTCAGCTGTTTTACTTCCAAAAGAGCCATCAGGCCACCTCCGTTTCTTTAGGCAGGTTGGCCGTTTTTTTGGCCTTTTTCCGTTTGATCATCGGCGTCAGCAGTGAAACGATCCCGCCGGGGATGAACCTGACCGTGAGCACCAGGACAAGCCCATACACCACGAAGTTGAGACCCTGTTGGATGGTCCCTAAGTAAAAGCGCAGGAATTCGCCCAGCGGTGTCATCAGGATCGCACCGATCACCGGGCCCCACACCGTGCCCATCCCACCAATAATTCCATTGAGGGCCGGCTGCAGGGAAAATAGATCCAGGGAAAAAAACGTCTGCGGCTCCAGTACGTAGATATAAAATACGTAGAAAAGACCCAGGACGCCGGTGATGCCGGAACTCCACATCAGAGCGATAAAATGCGTCAGAGTGGTATTGACCCCCAGGGCTTTGGCTGCTTCGTCGTCGGAAGCCGCCGCGCGCAGGTGAAATCCTAAGGCCGAAGATCGAATCCGATATGTCAGATAGACAACGCCCACCGCAAGGGCCAATGAAATATAGTAAAATGGCATTCCACTCTGAAACGTCAGATTCATCAAACTCGGTTTGAAGGGAATGTTAATCCCTACTGAACCGTTCGTCAGACTGCGCCAGTCGATAGCGATCATCCGTAGTACCTCGGCAAACGCAATGGAGGCCAGGGTGAAAAACGGTCCTCGCAGACGAATCAGGGGCAAGCTCAGCACCAGACCGCCGACCATCGCAGCCGCAGCGGCGGCCACTATGCCTATCCACGGTGACACCCCATAGTTGACATATAAAATGGCCGCGGTGTAAGCGCCGATGCCAAAAAAAGATGCATGCCCAAGGGAAAGCTGCCCGCCAAAAGCCGGGATGTTCCAGGCCGCCGTCAGGGCCGTGTAGAAGAAAATGAGGGTGTACATGTGCAGCACAAACGTTGATTCATAAAAGAGCGGTATGATCAGCAATACCAGGAATACGAAGGCGCCTATGATGTAAAGTTTATTTTTTGTCACTTTAAGCCCACCTCCTCAGTGCCTTTCCCCTTGCCGAAGAGACCTTGCGGCCGTACCAACAGAACGAGAATAAATATGGCAAAATAGATCGCCTCCTTTAACCCCGGAGAGACAAAGGTCCCCCCGAAGGATTCAACACACCCGATAAACAGACCGGCCAGAAAGGTTCCGCTCATACTGCCGAGGCCACCCAGCACGACCACCACAAATGCCAGCAAGGTAAAGGGAACGCCCACCGTTGGGTACACCGACGAAAACGGTACGAGCAGCACACCGCCCAGGGCGGTAAACATGGTTCCCAGACCGAACGCGAACCAATAGTGCTTTTCGACGCCAACGCCCATCAGGCGGGCGACCGAATGATCTTCCACGATGGCCCGGAGGGCTTTGCCGACATAAGTATATTTTAAAAATGCATACAAAATAATGATGGACAAGAGCGCCGTACCGAAAGCCACCAGCCGTGGCACGCTGATAATGATATCCAACACTTCCAGAGAGCTCATGGAATAGCTGGTCCGAACCGTCCGAAAATCGCCTTTCCAGAAAATCAGCGCCAGATTCTGAAGAAGTAAGGAAATACCGACGGTTGTAAAGATTTTCATGGTAGCCGAGGTGGTCAGGATGGGTTGCACCACGAGGCGTTGAAACATGACGCCAAAAACAAACATGACCGGCAGGACGATGATGACGGACAGATACGGATCAAGCCCATACAGATGGTTCAGCCAGAAAGTCAGATACATGGAAAGCATCACCATCTCGCCGTGGGCAAAATTGATGATGCGCACCACTCCGAAGATCAAATTCAGCCCGATACTGATCAAGGCGTATACCCCGCCCAAGAGCAAACCCGACACAAGTACCTGAACGTACAGGTCCATTATAGTACTTTCCTTTTTTTACTGTGCTTAAAGGGGGTGCTCTCCCCTTGCGGGAAGAGCACCTCGTCGATACGGTTGACTATTCACGAATTATGGGTGCCATGACACTGGCGCTTTCAGGCCAGACGGTCACCAGTTTGCCGTCCCGCCACTGGGTCACCAGGGGCGTGGCCATCACATTCTGACCGTTTTCCTCGAACTTCACACCCCAACCCGTGGGGGTGTTTCCAGGAGCAATATCCACGGCCATCGCAGCCTCTCGGATCTTCTCGGGATCCAGGCTGCCACCTGTTTTTTCAATGATGTCAAATACGACGTTAGCCCCCATAAAATTGGCCAGGGAGTGCCCCGACCGTGGATCCTCGTTGAAGGTTTTTTTGTATAAAGCCAAAAATTCCTTTAAGCCGGGCGTAAACTGTTCATTGACCTCATACTGGGTAAAATCGACGTTGAGCACGCCGTCCGCTTCTTTGCCCAGTGCGTCGGCAAAGCTCTGAATGCTATGGCCGCCGCCGGTGCCCATTAACGGCGCCTTCAATTTCAGCTCATAGGCCTGCCGGGCCAACAGAATGGCATCGTTGGCATAGGAAACCGCCACGACGATATCCGGATCGGCTTTGCGCAGTCGAAAAATCACCGAGGACAGATCATTGGTATTGGCGGCGTAAGGTTCCACCGAAACAACCTGGATGCCGGCGGCTTTGGCTAAATTCGAAAAGCTGTCCGCCACCGATGTGCCGTAGTCGGAATCCTCGTGGGCAATCGAAACACGCATCTCGGCGGGTTTCTTGCCCAGTTTGGGGGCATACCAGTCTGTAATGAAGCCCACTTGGGCCTTGCTGAAATCTGCCGCCGTGGGGTTGGTGCGCCACATGGTCTTGTAGCCGCGGGTTGTAATCGAATTGGCGATGGCACCCAATTCAAAATAGACGATGCCCTTGCGTGCGGTCACTTCCGAGGCCGCCATACAGCGCGAACTGGAATACGTGCCGAGTATCGCAGCCACTTTTTTCTGCTCGACCAGGCGCTCTGCTTCAGACCGGGCTGCCGACGGCGTGCTGGCGTCGCCCTGCGCAAAAACAATTTCCTTACCAGCGACACCGCCGGCCTCGTTGCGCACCAGTCGGGCAATCTCAGCGCCGCGCCAGCTTTCCTCGCCCAGCAGAGCCAACCCACCGGAGATGGGATACAGGGCCCCGAGTTCCAGTTTCTCCGCACCAAACGCACCGGCGCCGAATGTTGTCAGCAATAACGTGATACTCAAACCCAAAATCAATGCTTTTCTCATACGTCTCTCCCTTCAAATTCATGAGTTGACACCATTGCTTACCTCCCGCCAAATTTCTCTGTCCAGCCTCCTGTTTTCATCAGGCCGGCGACGGCTATAACGAACGAAACGCTTCGATACAGCCCTGGACGTCGCCGTTGTACATCTTTTTGTAAAACACCTGCAGCCGTTCTCTGGTGATCGGGGTCGGGTTGGTCGGCCGGGGATACTTGTTGAGACACTCCTCGGCCATCGCATCCAGATCCGATTCCTTCAACCCGATATCCTGCAGCGATCTGGGCATACCCAACGCTGTGATCAAATCACCGACCCAAAGCGCCAGATCCTCGCCCGTGACATCGGATCTTCCCAGGACGTGAGCAGCAGCTATGGAAAGCCGATCTGAAACCGCGGGTAGATTGAACGCGATGGTATAGGGCAGGGCCATGGCGCAGGAGACCCCATGCGGCATATGGGCCCGGTTGGAAATGGTGTAGGCCACCGAATGGCCCAGCACCACTCCGGCATTCAGGCACAACCCGCCGGTGTAGGCCGCATAGATCATGGCCCGCCGGGCCTCCAAATTGGCGCCGTCTTCAACGGCTGTCTTCAACCAACGCGCAATGACACTGATCGTAGCGATGGCCTGGGTATCGGTGTAGGGATTGGCCTTGATGGACATGAAGGCCTCCAGCGCGTGGCTCAGGGCGTCCAGTCCGGTTGCCGCGGTCACTTTGGGCGGCAGGGTCACGGTCAGCAGCGGGTCCAGTACCGCCGACAGGGGCACCAGTTGAGGGCTGAGCACGATGGCTTTTTTACCTTCAATCGACAGCATGGAAATCGCCGTGGCTTCGGAACCGGTGCCGGCGGTGGTCGGGACCGCTACCAGTGGCAGAGGGGTTTCCTTAAAGCGGGTCATCCCGAGATAGTCCGTGACCTTACCCGTGTTAACCGCAAGGGCGGCAGCCAGTTTGGACATGTCCAAGGCACTGCCGCCGCCAACGCCCACCACGGCAGAATAGGGCTTTTGGCGAGCGAAGTTGGCCAGGCTTTCGGCAGTCGCCAGCGTCGGTTCCCCTACAATCTCGTCAAAACAGGCCACGTCAAAATTGGCCTTCAGAGGGTCACGAACTTTTTCGATCAAACCGAGCCGGGCCACCTCCTTGTCGGCCACGATCAGGACACGACCATCGGTCACCTGCCAGTTGCCGAGCACCTCACTGACCTGCGCCGCCGCACCGTCACCAAGCAGTACTTGCCGCGGCGAAAGACACGCGCCAACATTGGCGCTCTCAAACGAAATCATGATTTACCTCCAATCCTTTTATCTGTTTTCTGCCATCGATCTATTAACGGCCGCTGGAAAAAACGGCTGCATTCACACAGTCTCTTCCGGGGACAGCAGATATTTAATGCCTTCGCCCGATTCCGACCGCCTGAACGCTTCCTCCCAGGCATGGATCGAAAAGTTCTCCGATACCAGTACACTTAAATCGACCGCTTGGACCGCCATTAGGGCAATGGCTTTCTTCCAGGTTTCACTGGTATGCACAAAGGCGCCTTTCAGAACGATTTCCCGCATGGCCACCTGATCCATATCCAACGAGATCGGTCGGCCGTAGAGCCCGACCTGTACAATCTCGCCCCCGCTGCGCAGGCAAGTCAGACAATCACCGATAGCGGCACCGACCCCGGAGCACTCGAAGGCCGAGGCGACCATTTGGCCTTCGGTGATTTGGGCCACACGCAGCGGGAGATCCTCCTCATCGACCCGCACGGCCGCTTCTGCCCCCAGTTTTTTTGCCAATTGGAGCCGCCCGGCATCGCGAGCGGTGCCGGTGACGATCGCATGTCCGCCCGCAGCACGGACCACTTGCAACACCAGCAGGCCGATCGGTCCCGGACCGGTGATGAGCGCCCAATCACCGGATTTCAGGCGGCTGCGTTCGCTCACCGCATGAACCGCGACGGTCAAGGGCTCAGATAGTGCCCCTTCCTGGAAAGAAACCCTGTCGGGCAGTCGATGCAACGCGCTCTGGCGCACGACTAATGCGTCTGCAAATCCCCCGTCCACCCCATAACCCAGAGCCAGTCGGTCGGCACATAAGTTGGCGCGCCCACTTGTGCACATTTCACACCGACCGCAGGTGTGGGCTTCGCTTTCTACTGTTACGCGGTCTCCGGGCTGCCAGGCGGTTACACCTTCGCCAACGGCGTCCACGGTGCCCGCCACTTCGTGACCGAGGGTAACGGGAGGTCTTACTTTTGCAAAGTCGCCATGAAAAATGTGCAGATCCGTGCCGCAAATGCCGGCGCAGGCCACACGGATGCGTACCTGGTTTTTTCCCGGAAAGGGTTCCGGCACTTCGACTACCGCCACATGTCCGGCGCCCTTTGCTGTTTTTCGCAGTGCTTTCATCTCTGTTCGCGCAATCTCTTTAGCAGGCTGCAAGCGCCTGGTTTTCCATTGAGGATTCTTGACTTATGCCGCCATCCACCCCCCATCCACGTAGATGACTTCCCCTGTCAGGTAATCCGACGCGGGAGATGCCAGAAACAGCACTGTATTACCAATATCTTCCGCTGTGCCAAAGCGCGCCAATGGGATTCGCGAGAGCATCCAGTCATAGCGATCCTTGTCCTTGAAAGCCGCTTCTGTCATCGCTGTCCGCACATATCCCGGCGCCACAGCGTTGACATTGATGTTGTGCGGGGCCAATTCCAGGGCCATGGATTTGGTCAGCGAAAAGATCCCGCCCTTGGCAGCGCCGTAGACGGATATATTGGGAACGGCGATTTTGCTGGTCAAAGACGCCAGGTTGATGATTTTACCGCTGCCCGCCCGCACCATTTCCTTCGCCACGGTCTGGGCCATGAAATAGGCCGATTTCAGCTGAATTTCCATGACCTGTTGGAAATCCTCTTCGGTCACCTCGAGAAACGACTTGCGGATATTGGATCCGGCATTGTTCACGAAGATATCCAGTCGACCGAAACGCGAGAGGGTGTGCTTTAGAATATCCGGAAACTGCTGCACCTGGGTCAGGTCCGCCGGGATGATTTCAACCTGACGACCATATTCTTTAGCGATATCATCAGCGGCCTCCTTAAGCTGAGACGCGGTGCGTGCCACCATCACCAAATCCGAACCGGCACCGGCTAGCGCCTTGGCGATTCCCAGACCGATACCCCGTCCGCCGCCGGTCACGACGCTCACTTTGCCTTTGAGTGAAAACACATCCAGATAGTTGTTCATTTGTCAGCCTTTCTTACTTGGAATTGATGGCCGAAAGTAACCCTGATAAACAATTGTAAAATAATACGGTATCGAACCGCTTCTTTTGGGAGACCACTGCTAATTGCAAGAATATTGGGTATCCGTGATCAGTCCATAAGCTGCCCGCCGTTTACATCGATGATCTCGCCGGTCAAATATGCGGCGTCGGAAGATGCCAGGAAAACAGCCACCCGGGCGACGTCCTCCGCTCGGCCGATGCGCCCCAGTGGAATGCCGGCTAAATAGTCGTCCCATTGACCACCGGAAAGCCCGCGGGTCATATCGGATTCAATAACGCCGGGAGCGATTCCGTTCACCGTGACGCCAAAAGGCGCCAGTTCCCTTGCCAGAGACTTGGTAAAGCACATAACCCCTGCCTTGGATGCCGAGTAATGGGCACCGGCGGAAATACCGCCCACCTTGCCGGCTATGGAACCCAGGTTAATGATCCTTCCCGAACCCTGCCGCTTCATCACCGGCATGACAGCCCGGCTGCAAAGGAACGTCCCCTTAAGGTTGACGCCCAACACACGGTCCCATTCCGCTTCCGTAATCTCTTCGATAGCGCTTTTCTGGCAGATGCCGGCATTGTTGATCAAAATGTCGATCTTTCCCCAAGCCGTCACAACCTGACCAACGGTTTCATTGACCATTCCTCCGTCAGCCACATCCGCTGTAAGTGCCAATGACCTGTGCCCCAGGTCTTGTAACGTCCTTCTGGTTTCTTCCACTGCGGCGCGATTGACGTCCCAAACAGCAACATCGGCTCCTTCACGAGCCAGTTCTATGGCCATGCATCGACCTAACCCCGCCCCAGATCCTGTAACAATCGCTGTCTTTCCTTCTAAAATCATCCGCGCACCCCTACGAATCGCCATATTGAACCAACTCGACCGTATTGTCTTCCGGATCCTGCATATAAGTGGCCCACACACCAGGTCGCAAATTTTCGGGCGGACAGTTGAAGCGCACCCCGGCAACAACCAACCGTTCGTATATTTCGTGTATTCCTCTCACCTGCAGGGCGAAATGTGTCAATCCAAAATCGCACTGCCGGGATGCCGGTGATGCACCCCCCCGAGGCTCATAGTAGTGGAACAACTCGATGCGCATCCCGAAGCCTTCGAGCATGACCATATGCGCCTCGGCTTGCGGCATTCCCACCACCGTCGATAACCCTTCTCCGCCGCGGTGGTCCATGTCCCAGTCAACGGTAAATCCCAACAAATCACGGTAAAACCGAACCATCGAGGCCATGTCCCTTACCGATATCGCAATGTGATGGAAGGTTGCGTCCATGAATAAAGTACCTGTTGCAATCCTGTCTTTCCGCTTGCTACCTGAGATAAGTCCTCGAAACTACGGATTCCGCAAGACTGCGGAATCCGTAGTACATTTCTCACTACTTCTTGTATGGTTTCCAGCCACTGTCCTCCAAGCTGACAGAAATGTCGCTGGCCGGAATCGTCATGATCGGCTTCAAGTAAGGAAAATCGTAGTATTTGGTGCTGGGAGCATATTCGGCAATAACTGCCGGAGATTGTGCCTGGTGATCTTCGGTACGCATGGTGATCGGGCCTATGGGACCTTCCCAAGTCATGCCTTCGAAAGCCTTGATGACCTTATCGGTATCGAATGAGCCGGCTTTTCGTACCGCTTCGATGAACATTTTCGTACCGATATAGGCCTCCATGATCACGAATGAGGGCCATTTACCATCTGAGTATTTGTGGAACGTGTCCTCGAATGCACGGGCCTTATCTGAATCGATGCCCAGGATGTACATATTTGCCTGAATGCACCCTTCCGCTGCTTCCCGGGCAATACCCATCACGCCGTCATCGTCCAAAAAAGTAGCGCCGATTGGAATCTCCATGCCCAATTTGCGGCCCTGAACCACGAGTTGGGTCAAATCGGTACCCCAGTTACCACTGATCACGTAGTCGGCCCCCGACGCGGCGATCTTGCTCACATAGGGAGCAAAATCTTTATTGAAGACGGGATGGAATTCTTTGCCCACGATCTGGGTGTCGGGTGAAAATTGTTTAATGGCCATTTCGTAGTACTTGGCCACATCATATCCCCAGGAGTAATCCTGATTGATCAAAAATACCTTACGCAGTTTGGTCTTGGTTCCGAAGTAATTGGCCAAGGCCTTGACATGCATACCCGCATTCAAACACGTACGGAAAACATAAGGATTGAAGTTTTCTCCGGTGATACCCATGGCTTCGGCATTCGTGTCTAAGTAGATCGTTTTGAGCCGAGGCATCGCCTGCCCGATGGC
This sequence comes from Desulfobacteraceae bacterium, assembly GCA_014237395.1. Lineage (GTDB taxonomy): Bacteria > Desulfobacterota > Desulfobacteria > Desulfobacterales > UBA5852 > JABZFP01. The sequence continues at coordinate 27,907 of JABZFP010000022.1, forward strand.
CCCACCGACGCCGCTCGAGGAACCCTGAATCACCACCACGCAATTGTCCTGCATGACCAGTTTTTTGGTCTTCTGGACACCGATCTCTCCCTTGCCCTGGTTGTCCTCTATTACCAGTTTGATCTGCTTCCCAAGCAATCCTCCCTGATCGTTGGCCTCATTGACCGCCGCTTCAATTCCCCAAATAGTGCGATCGCCATTGGTCTTGAACGCGCCGGAGCGAATCTCGCAGACACCGAAATTCACTGTGTCCGCGGCCCAAACCGTAGCGCCCATAAGAAAACAAAGGCTCATGATACCGATAATTCCGAAAATCAGTTTTCGATTCATCTTTCTCTCCCTTAATAAAGTAAAAGTTCTGCATTGTTGCCGGTAAATTTTTCAATGCCGTGACATGTCGGATCAGACCTCCAGATAGGATTTGCGAACCTCCTCACTGCTGCGTAGTTGTTCCGGAGTGCCGTGCCACTGGATCATCCCCTTACTGATAACGTAAATCCTGTCGGCCAGTTCCAAAGCAATGGAAAGTTTTTGCTCAACCAGCAAAACGGAGATACCCTGCCGGGCGATGGTCTGAATGACCTCGGCCACCACGTCCACAATCTTGGGAGCCAGTCCTTCTGTAGGCTCATCAATGAGAATCAGCTCCGGGTTTCCCACCAGGGTCCGGGCAATGGTAAGCATTTGCTGTTCCCCCCCGGACAAGGTCCCTCCTTTAGCGAACTGTCGCTTCTTGAGAGAGGGGAATGTGTCGTAACACTTCTCCAGAGACCAGGGTTCGAGTCCCTGATTGCTGGCATAAGGCTCACTCTTGAGGCCGATCAGCAAGTTCTGGTGCACGGTCAGAGTTGGAAAAATCCAACGTTCTTCTGGTACGAAACCGATGCCTGCGCGGGCAATTTGATACGGTTTCCAACGCTCGATATCTTTATCCTTAAAGCGGATTCGTCCCCGACGAGCCGGTGTTAACCCCATGATCGTACGCATGGTAGTGGTCTTGCCGACGCCGTTGCGACCCAGCAGCGCAACGGTCTCTCCTGACTTCACCTGGAGCGACACATCGTGAAGAATGTGACTGTTGTCGTAGTACGTGTTGACGTCACTTAGCGCTAACATGCTTTGTCCTCTCCCAGATAGGCCTCCTTAACCTTGGGATCGTTGCTAATAACATCCGGAGGACCGGATGCGAGCACCGTTCCATAGTGAATGACCGAAATGGTGTCGGCCAGGGAGAAAACCACATCCATGTCGTGCTCAATGATCAAAAGCGCTTTCCCCTTGGTGGTTCTGTCAATCATCGAAACGATGTCCCGGGTTTCCTCGATGGACATGCCGGCCGTCGGTTCGTCGAGCATGATCATCTTCGGGTCTGTGGCTAAAGAAATGCCGATCTCAAGAGCACGCTGGGCTCCGTAGTCGAGAGATCCGGCCAACAGATGATGCTGCGTGTCGAGCCCGATTAGCTTCAAGACATCGAGCGTTTCCCGGTTTACATCCGCCATCGCACTCACCCGGCGCCTGAAAGACCAGCGGATTCCTTTCTTTGACAGGATGGCCGAACGGATATTCTCTAACACACTCAGTCCTGGAAATATGTTGGTGATCTGGAAGGACCGGGAAATGCCCATACGGTTGATCCGATGGGGCGCCATTCCAGAAATTGGCCGCCCTTCGAAGGATATGGTCCCCCGACTCGGCGTATACCGACCGGTGATTAAATTGAAAAAGGTCGTCTTCCCCGCACCGTTGGGTCCGATGATGGCATGCCGTTCGCCCTTTCGAACGCAAAGGGTGAGATTATTGATCACCTCCACACCTCGGAAATCCTTGTACAGCCCTTGAATATCGAGCAGAATACCCGATCTACTCATGACGGCTGTTCTCCCCTCTTTCGTTTATCCCATTGCTCTCTAAGGCTCAGGTAAATTCCTGAAAGTCCGTTTGGGGCGTAAAGCACCAACAGAATAAACAGCCCACCCTGGACGATGGCCCATCGCTCGATCCAACTGCTAAGCAGATCATTGACCAATGTCAGGGCGCACGCGCCAATCACCGGGCCAAAAAATGTCCCGCCACCGCCGATAAACGTCATCATCAGCACGTCGGTGGCTTTGTCCAAATTGATAAAAGTTGTGGTAACGAATTCCTGGAAAGCGGCAGCCAGGCCGCCGGCAACCCCCGCAAAAAAGCCTGCCAGGGTATAGATGAGCAGCCGGCTGGCGTATGTGTTGAACCCGATGAAACTGGCCCGCTCCTCGTTTTCTCGCATGCAGAGATTGAGACGGCCTAATGGGGTCAGCGTCAGGTACCATAAACAGCCGATGCAGATCACCGTCACCAGTAAAACAAAGTAATACCAGTTCAGGGTTGCCCACAGATCGATTTCCCACCCGCCCAAGTGCAGATTGGGTCGCATAAAAGCGATGCCATCCTCTCCACCAGTGACTGTCCGCCACTTCTCGGCGGTCACATAAATGAGCTGGTTGAAGGCCAGGGTTAGCAAAGCAAAGGAAACCCCCCGCATGCGCACCACAAACACCCCAAAGGTCACTCCCAGAAAGGCCCCTGCCAGGCCTCCGATCAGTATTCCCATTGGCAGGGACAAGGAAAAATGTTTAATCAGGATCACGGTAGCATAGGCGCCAAAACCGAAGTACGCCGCATGACCAAAAGAAAGCAGGCCGCCCTGTCCAAACAGCATATTGTAACTCAGAGCAAAAATCGAATAGATCATCATCGTGATGACCAGATTCAACCGATACTCGGAAACGAGCTTTGGCAATATCAGAAGCAATGCGATGATCAAAAGGATCGGCAGCCACGTGAAACGAGATCGGCGCATCAGGCTTTTTCTCCCAGCAGGCCTTCGGGTTTTACGATGAGCACCACAGCCATGAGCAAAAACTCAAGAGCGATAGCCATCTGGGGCACAAACAGAATACCGAATGACTGGAGTTCTCCGATTAGAAAAGAGGCCAGAAGGGCTCCCGGCAGCGATCCAAGCCCGCCCACGACAACGACCACGAATAAATCGATGATAATAGTGCCTGCCATGCCCGGGTTCGTGATCAGATACGGTCCCCCAATCACCCCGGCCAGGCCGGCCAGGGCGCCGCCCACCCCGAAAAGGAGCATGAAGACCAGCGGCACGTTGATACCCAGAGCGTTGACCATTTCAGAACGGGAGACAGCAGCCGTCACGATTATGCCGGCCCGCGTTTTGTAAAGGATGATAAATAGCACCGCGAACACAGCCACCGAAATCAGCAGAATGAACAACCGGTAAGTCGGATAGGTGATGCCCAGGAACTGGATCGAACCGGAAAGCATCGCCGGAACTTCCACATGCAGCGGCTGGTTACCCCAAACCCACTTGACTATTTCCTCGATGATGTAGGCCAGTCCAAAGGTGAGCAGCAGTTCATGGGCATGCCCGTGGATGTGCACCTTACGCAGGAGAAACCGTTCGATCAGGATACCTATGGCACCCACCAGGAGGGGGGCCACAATCATGCACAGCCAGAATTGCCCTGTCCATCGCAAAATGCTGTAAGAAAAATATGCGCCGAGCATGTAGAGCGCCCCATGAGCAAAATTGAGCACCCCCATCATCCCAAAAATGAGCGTCAGGCCTGACGCCACCAGAAACAGCAACATCCCGTAAACCAAGCCGTGAAGAAACTGAATGGGAATGATTGATAAGGCATCCATAAATCTTATCTCTTCGGCTTTCTGGGTAAATGAACGGCAATCCCGTTCCAGTCCAGTGCCGCCTCCATGACGGCTTCGCTAAGGGTTGGATGGGGTTTTATGGCTTCGTACAGATCTTCCACGGCCCCCTCCATTTTCATTACGGTAACGGCCTCGGCGATCATGTCGGTGGCGTGTTCGCCGATGATGTGCACACCAAGTATTTCTCCCGTCTCGACATCGCCGATGATTTTAACAAAGCCTTCTACATGGCCCATGGCCTGTGCGGCGCCACTGGCCGAATAGGGAAATTTGCCGATGTTGATTTTTCGACCGGATTTGGATGCTTCATTTTCACTTAACCCTACCGCACCGATTTCAAGCAACCCCCAGATGCATCGCGGGATGAGATGCGAATCGATGGTTTTGTCAGCACCCAGAATATTTTCCACCACCGTTTCCGCCTCGGCTGAAGCCTTGTGGGCCAGCATCATGCCGCCGATCACATCACCGATCGCGTAAACACCCGGCAGACTGGTCTCCAGCTTTGCATTGACCTTTATAAAAGGGCCGTTGGTCTCAAGGCCGACTTTTTCGGTATCGATACCGCTGAAAACCGGTGCGCGCCCCGTTGCGACCAACACTTTATCCACCGTCATGGTTTCCGGGTGTTCTTTTCCCGCCCCCATAAACGTAACGTCTACCTGTGTGCCCTGAATGGCAATATCTTTTACAGAAGAATTCAATAATACCTTAGCCTTGCGCTTTTTCAGTTGCCGTTTCATCTCTTTGCGGACATCCTTGTCTTCCGTCGCTAGGATGTCCGGCAGCATTTCGATGATGGTAACCTTTGCGCCGGCATTGAGAAAAATGGTCGCCATCTCTATACCGATGACACCGCCTCCGATGATGAGGATTTTCCCTGCAAAGCTCGGGGCATCCAGAAGGTCATCCGTGGTCTGGACGCGCTTGCCATCCACCTTGATAAACGAAGGCACAGCCGGTTTTGACCCGGTGGCAAGCACAATGTTCTTGGCCCTGAGTTCCGCGACGCTCCCATCGGTTTTGGAAACAACAACCCTGTCAGCAGACTGCAGGACCCCTTGGCCCTGTATGAGATCGATCCCGTTGCTTTTGACCAATCCCGCGACACCGGAGACCAGGGTTCTGACCACGTTTCTTTTGCGGTTAAGAATGGCGGCCCCGTCCAACGTCAGTTTTTCGGTGCCACGGATCACCTGGGTACTCAGCGCCGATTTGAAAAGCTTGGTGTCATAAATATAACTTTTGGTTGGGATACAGCCCCGGTTCAGGCACGTGCCTCCCAGAGCATCCTTTTCAATCAAAACGGTTCGAAGACCTTTGCGAGCGCCACAAATGGCCGCCGTATATCCTCCCGGTCCGCCACCGACCACCGCCAGGTCATAATCGTAATCCGCCACAACAAACTCCTTCATCGATCACGTCATCGAATACGTGGGTGAAAAGAGGAACCTCAGGCATGCATAAAAGTGAAAGCAGGCGTTTCCAGTTTCCCTTTCAGGGTCTGCACAAAACCCGCTGCCATGGCGCCATCGATAATGCGATGATCCACAGCCAGCCCCATGGTGGCAACATGCTTTACCGTCACTTCACCATCTACCAGGGCGAGTTCCTCACGCGTTTTCCCCACTGAAAGGATGCCGCTTTGCGGCGGGTTGAGGATCGAGGTAAAAAAAGTGATATCGTATTGGGCCAGGCTGGATATGGTAAACGTTCCCCGCTCCATTTCGTTCATGGTCAATTGACCTTTTAGCGCCCGCGGCACGAGGTCACTTCGCTGGGTCACGATTTCCGACAGGCCGCACTGGTCTGCATCCGTGATCGCCGGGACGACCAAACCATTTGGAATCGCTACCGCCAAACCGACATTGATGTTGGGCAATATTCGAATCTCATTACCTTCCAGTGTGGCGTTCAGCATGGGGAAGTCACGGATCGTTAAAGCAACCGCTTTGATTAAAAAATCATTGATGGAGGGCCGTAAGGCATATTTTTTATCGAAGGCACCAAGAATGCTCTTGCGGTACAAAAGCAGTGGATCCATATGGACGTCCGTATAGAACGCCACATGGGGCGCTGTGAAAGCGCTGGCCGAAAGCCTTCGCGCAATCGTCTGGCGCATATTACCTAAGGGAATGACGACACCAAACGCTGAATCCACTGCCGCAGCAGACCGTCCACCAGCATCTTTTGAAATCCCTTGTGCGACGGCAGCATCGACATCCGAGCGCATGATTCGACCACGAACACCCGTTCCTTCAATCCCTTCCAGAGAAACATTTTCAGCTTCCGCCTGGCGTCGGGCCAAGCTGGAAACCCTCGTTCTGGTAACTGTTTCGGCCTTTGCAACGGCCCTGACCACATCTTCATGTGTGATAACGTGTTCGGGCCCCGTCGCTGTAATGGCTTGTAGATCGAGATGACGCTCTTGGGCCAACTTGCGTGCGGCCGGGACGATTTTAACAGGACCCGCCAGGGGTTCGATGCCTGCCGGGACGGCCTCCGGTCGAGCCACTAGGGCATCTTGCGACGGCACGCTCGCGGTGGCAGCCCCGGAGGCGTCTGTCAAAGCCGGTTGCAGGTACTTGTCAGGGACCGCTTCTCCCTTTTCGGTAATGATCGCCACCACGGTCAGTACAGGCACTTCTTCTCCAGCCGGTAAAAGAATTTTTGCCAGAATGCCAGCCCCCGGCGATTCCACCTCCGTGGTCACCTTCTCCGCTTCGACAATGAAAAGGCTCTCCCCTTTTTCGACGATATCACCTTCGTTTTTAAGCCACTCGACGATCTGACCGTTTTCAACAGTGACGCCAAGCATGGGAATTACGACCTCAATTGCCACGATAGCCTCCTTTCTTACGCATATGCCATCAAACGCCGGACAGAATCCATCAAGACCTCTTTGCCAAACATATAGGCTTTCTCCAGAGGGGGAGAAAATGGAACCGGCGTATCCGGCGAGGCATTCCTGATAATCGGGGCTTTGAGGTAAAATATCGCCTCTTCAGCGACAATGGCAGAAATCTCAGCCGCGAAACCACAAGTTTTATTATCTTCATCGGCAACCAGCAGCCGTCCTGTTTTCTGGATCGAAGATAGAATGGTTTCCTTGTCAAGAGGGGACAGGGTTCGTGGATCGATGACTTCCACATCGATATCATCGTTAGCAGCTTCTTCAGCAGCTTCAAGGGCGGCACCCACCAGGGCGTGTGTTGCCACAATCGTCACATCAGCGCCTTCTCTTTTAATTTCCGCTTTCCCGAAGGGAATTCGATAGCTTTCCTCCGGAACGGGCCCCTTGGTGGTATACAATCGTTTGTGCTCGACAAAGATGACTGGGTTGTCGTTTTTGATCGCCTCTGTCAGCAAGCCCTTGGCTTCGTATGGCGATGAGGGCGCCGCGACGACAAGCCCGGGGATATGGGCAAAAAAGGAATGAAAACTCTGGGAGTGCTGGGCGGCGGTTCCCCGACCGGCCCCGATATTGGTTCGCAATACCATGGGCACACATCCTTTGCCCCCGAACATATAGTGCATTTTCGCCATCTGATTTACAATCATGTCCATGCATACCGTGGTAAAATCAATGAACATGATTTCGGCGACCGGCCGCATCCCAGTTAGGGCAGCCCCGACGCAAGCACCGATGAAACCGGCTTCGGAAATGGGCGTATCCACGATACGATCCGGACCGAATTCATCAAGCAAGCCTTTGGTCACCTGGAAAATCCCACCGTAGCACCCGATATCTTCCCCCAGGACAACGATTCTCTCATCTTCGACCATGCATTGTCTTAGGGCTTCGTTCAGGGCGTCGCAATAAGTTATTTCTCTCATTGGGCTTCTCCTAATTCCACATAGATATCTTCGTACATCTCTTCAACAGCCGGGAATTCGCTTTCTTGAGCAAAGGCGACGGCGTCAGAAATGGCTTGACTGATTTCTTTGTCGATCGTTTCCAATTGTTTTTTGGTAGCGATCCTGTCCTTCAACAATTTCTTTTTAAATTGTTTGATCGGACATTTTTCTTTCCATGTATTGATTTCTTCTTTTGTGCGGTAGCGGGCGCCCTGATTTGGGTCTCCCTCATGGTGGCCGCGCCATCGGTAGGTCTTGCATTCGATCAATGTCGGGCCTTCGCCGGCGCGAGCCCTTTTAACGGCCTTCGCGGCGGCCTCGTAGACTTCCACCACATTGTTGCCATCTACGACAACGCCGGGCATATCATACGCCACCGCCCGCGATGCGACATCATTAATCAGGGTACATTTAGCCTGACAAACAGAGATACCGTAGCCGTTGTTTTCACAAACGAAAACGACGGGCAGTTTGTGCAGCGAAGCTAGATTCATACTCTCATGGAAGGTGCCATTGCTGGAGGCATCATCTCCAAAAAAACAGGCGGCAACTTGATTCGTTTTGCGCCATTTCGCGGACCATGCCGCACCAATGGCAATGGGCAGGCCACCGCCGGCAATGCCATTGGCGCCCAGAATCCCCTTGTCCATGTCAGCAATGTGCATCGACCCGCCCTTGCCTTTGCAGCAACCGGTTTTCTTGCCGAACAGTTCGGCCATCATCGGATCCAACCCGGTCCCCTTGGCAATGACATGGCCGTGACCGCGATGGGTACTTGTGATGTAATCCTCATCCGTCAGTACGGCACACACGCCAGCGGCAACGGCCTCTTCACCGATATACAAATGCGCCAGGCCCGGTACTTCACCGCGGGCGTATAAATCCACGATCCGTTCTTCGAATAATCTGATGGTCTGCATTGTCTTGTACAACCCAATAAGTTGATCTTTTGTTGGGTCCATGTAACCTCCCAGCAATTCTGCCTTATGAAGTTTTATTGAAACGCGTACTATCCATTAATCACAATTCGAGGATTGGGCGCCTATTTCCCAACCGATCTAAAACGCCGCTACCGGAATTCGTTGACGACATGAAAGTGGGGATCGGGTTTTCGATACGAATCGCCTTCCGTGTGATCATCAAATGCCATGACACCCTATTGTCCGCGATGACAGACTGCCCCAAACATGTCCGAGTTGGCATCAGACGACGCTTTTTATTCATGCGTGTTCCATCAGTCGACTGCAAACCGAATGCCATAGGCCTTTTCAAACGCGACGAAACCGATTCATCGGCGTTTCTGCGGTTTAATTACAGGCCATTATGGCATCTATAATTTTTTATCAGTTCGCCGGTAGGATGATTGAAGCTCTGATTGGATTGATTCATTATAGGTCACTTGTAGCGTTTTGGGACACTTAAGTGCGGCAATAAAGATAATTTTCGATTGCAATACCATGAATATGGTCCAAAAATATGGTTGTTTTAATTTGGTACACATTTTGCTGATACTTTGGACAGTCAATATTTCGAATATCGCTGAATTTATTATTGAAAACCAATCTGTTTTAGGAAAAGCCATGAATACGCTTGTCAAACCTGAATGGCTCAGGATAAAAGTGCCTTCGGGAAATAACCATTCAAAAACAATCGAACGCATCAAAAAAAAGGCGTTGTGTACGGTCTGCGTGGAAGCTCAGTGCCCGAATCAATTGGAGTGCTTCCACAAAGGAACCGCCACCTTCATGCTGTTAGGCCCCGGCTGCACTAGAGGTTGCACTTTTTGCGCTGTTGACAAGCAACATGTCGCCCAACCCGATCCAATGGAACCAGATTTAATTGCTGATGCGGTCTGCGAGTTAGGTACCCAATATTGCGTGCTGACCATGGTTACACGTGATGACCTATGCGATGGTGGTGCTTCCCACCTTCGACATACTGTAAAAGCGATACGCCGGCGACGTCCTGCCATTCGGATTGAGCTGCTGATCTCTGATCTTTCAGGGAATTGGGATGCGTTGACTTCGGTCCTGCAGATGAACCCAGCCGTTTTGAACCATAATATCGAAACGGTAAAACGGCTTTACGCTCTGGTGCGGCCACAGGCGCTATATTCACGGTCACTATCGCTGATAGAGAAAATATCCCATATTTCACCAACGACTATAACCAAATCAGGCATGATGCTGGGGCTTGGCGAATCACGGGAAGAGGTTTTTGAAACAATGGATGATTTACGAAAGTCGGGGTGCCAGATCTTGACGATCGGGCAATACTTGGCACCATCTGAAAAGCATCATCCCGTCATTCGGTATATACATCCGGATGAATTCGAAGATTATCGTATTGAGGCTTTAAGGCGCGGATTTATCGGCGTTGCTAGCGGGCCTTTTGTTAGAAGCTCCTACCAGGCAGAAAAGCTATATATTCAATCTGTTGCATTGAAAAAAGACCGTCCAAGCAAATTTTCCATTGCCCCACTATATACATTGTACTAAAATGAAACACTTTTCGAGATATGATTATAAGGCTCATGAATCCCTTTTGATTTAATACAAAGGGCAAACGACATAACGGCGATTTGGAAGCACACCATGGCCACAAATAATTCCAAAATAATGTCCGATGTTGAGCGCATCGGAACCGGTGATCAGATCACCAAGGCATGGCAAGCGATCGTTTTAGATCATAGACCGACAGATATAGCGGTCCGCAAACATATTTTGGAATCATGGCATAACTGCCTGAAATTAAAAGTCGACCCCTTAACACCACCGAAACCTAAAATTCTCACCCAGTCTCAGCTAAAAAAGCTTCTTGAAAGTAACGCTGAACTTATCCAGGTTGCCAAACCGGTAATGGAAATGCTCGAAATATCCGTCAGAGGAACCGGTTTTATCGCAACTCTGACCGAAAAAAACGGATATGTATTAATCGTTCAAGGGGATCACGATGTTTTAGCCATGGCTCAGCGCAGTTACTATCTCCCTGGATGCTTGCGCTCATCCAAGCACGCAGGAACAAATGCGATCAGTCTCTCCCTTGAGAATGGAATACCGATTCAGCTGACCGGGGCTGAGCACTACAACATCAATCATCACAAGTGGACTTGCTCATCCTCTCCAGTTAGGGATCGCGAAGGGAATATCCTGGCAGCAATTACGCTATCGGGCGGGTTTTCAAGAAAACATGAACACACTCTTGCTCTCGTCAAAGCAGCGACAGCCAACATTGAAAGCCAGCTTCGCGAAAGAGAATTGGTGGAGCAATCCCAACGTTTGAATTATATGCTCACATCAATCTACAATTCTGTCTCAGATGGCATTATTGCCACGGATCATCTTTTCAATATCACGCACTTGAATGCGGCCGCCATAAAAATGATCGGGATCGACGAGGGTTTGGTTCGAGGAAAACCATTACGCAGTCTGTTAGCACCCGAGAATAACCTATTATCTCTTATGGAAAAAGGAGACAATCTCGAAGCCGCTGAGATCACTTTTAGATTACCCAATGGGAGTAAATCATATATCTGTAATGTGGATCCCATCCACACGGGGACATTCAAGCTGCTCGGCAGCATCGTGACCATGGCTGAACAAAAAAAGATGATCAATATCGCCAAAAAAATCGGAGGAAATTACTCAAAGTATGAATTCTCTGACATTATTGGTCGAGAAACCAATTTTTTGCATCAGGTAAAGATGGCTAAAATTGCAGCCAAAACAAACTCACGCGTTTTGATTATGGGCGAAAGCGGGACTGGAAAAGAGTTGTTCGCACAATCGATACACAGTCACAGCCACCGTAGCAACGGACCCTTTGTGGCGATTTCTTGTGCTGCCATCCCAAGAGATCTCATTGAATCCGAATTATTTGGATATACAGGTGGTGCTTTTACAGGAGCCCGCAGCAAGGGAATGATTGGGAAATTTGAGTTGGCGAACGCTGGCACTCTTTTTCTTGACGAGATCAATGGTCTCCCATTGCAATTGCAAGGTAAACTGTTACGTGTATTGCAGCAGAACGAAATCATGCGCCTGGGCGATAATCGGAACATCCCGGTTGATGTAAGGATAATTGCCGCAAGCAACACGGATTTGGTTGAAGAAGTAGAACAAGGCCACTTTAGAGAAGACCTGTATTATCGTTTAAATGTTATGGAAATCTTCATCCCGCCCCTGAGAGACCGCATGGATGACCTTGAACGGCTGATTGAACATATTTTACACCATCAAAGCCAGAAACTGGCCATACCGAAACCCGGCATAACCTCTCAGGCCCTCAATTATATAAAGTCCTATGATTTCCCGGGAAACGTCAGAGAACTGGAGAACTTAATTGAGCGCGCCATGCTGCTTTGCCAGGGGGAAAGAATCGAAAAAGAGCATCTGATGATCAGGCCCCGGCGAACAGGTTCATCAATCCACCCAAAAACCAAAACAGTTAAAGATCAATATAGGAATATTATTGTTTCTGCCTTGAATCAGCATGATGGCAATGTCTCAAAAGCGGCGCGCGATCTGAAAATTGCACGCAGCACGCTCTATCGAAAAATGAGGGAGTTTGGCATAGAATAATAACATGGGAGAACGAGCTTAAGTGTATGCTGGAGAAGGTATCGTAATACACGCCGGAATTATGAATTATTCCTTTGCGCAGGTTTTAATGGATTCCATCGTTCGTATCAAACGAAACAAACCATGGCCGGAAATACTCTTGCTATTAGAGCATCCTCCCGTTATCACCTTAGGAAAACGTTCAACCGCAGAAGATATTTTATACCCCGACAATATACTAAAATCCAAAGGTATTGATGTTCACAATGTTGAAAGAGGCGGGTTAGCGACCTATCATGGTCCCGGTCAACTTGTAGGGTATATATTAATCGATTTAAAAAAAATAAATATGCGTCAAAGCCAGCTTGTTGATCATATCGAAGCAGCAATCATCCAGTCCCTTTTGAATTATAGCATTGACGCTAAACGCCATAGGAGTCATAGGGGGGTGTGGGTGGGAGATCATAAAATTGCTTCCATCGGTATTGCGGTGCGAGGCGGAATAACCTTTCATGGATTCGCACTAAATTGCAATCCAGATCTTTCTCATTTTGACTTTATCAACCCTTGCGGACTTAATCCTGGCAGCATGACGTCTATAACCCGGGTTCTCGGAAAACCGACATCTGCCGACGAAATTAAAAACAGCATCACTGCCCACTTGGGGACTCGAATTGGAATTGATTTTTCGTCGGTCTCTTTGAATAACCTTCTTACATATATCAGCAAAGAGCAAAAAGGCACCCATATCAGCAGACATTTTGAAGATGAATCAAATAGAATCCCAGAATATCCCAATAATGCTATAGCGACAAGGAGATTAGGGAATGATAAACGTCATTGCATTTATCCGGCTTAAAGAAGCACGCGTACCCGAGTACATCGAAATTGTTAAAGCGAACATTCCGCATGTTATTAAAGAAGAAGGATGTTTGGAATATAGGCCCACGATAGACCACCCAACAGATTTACCACCCCAAGCGTTGGATTCCAATGTTGTCACAATAATCGAAAAATGGCGAACTATCGAGGATTTGCTGGCCCACTTCTCAGCACCCCACATGCTTGCATATCGCGAAAAAGTTAAAAACATCGTCGACAAGATTTCCATTAAAGTATTGACTGACGTATAATTGGAAAGGGAATTTTATGAAATTTTTAGTTGGATACGACGGTTCCAATTCTGCTAAAGAGGCTCTAAACGTAGTTACTCAATATGCCAAGCGGTTTGATGCCACGATTGAAGTTATCGCCTCGATAGAAGGGGGTTCTGCCAACGAAGAGGTTGAGGTGCAGCAAGCACGCGAAGATCTCGAATATGCAGAGGCACAATTGAAAGAAGAAGGCATTCCCGTCAAGACTCGCCTGCTCGTTAGGGGTATGCCCCCCGGAGAGGACATAGTAGACTTTGCCGAGAACAATACTGTGAACGCCATTTTCATCGGTATCAAAAGGCGGTCCAAGGTGGGTAAGCTCTTATTCGGTTCCAATGCCCAATATATCATTCTTAATGCCCCTTGCCCGGTAATGACGGTCAAGTAGTCAAACATAGAGTGCCGTTTCTAACAACGCCTTATAAATCCATTCTGACAAGGAGTTCCAGATCCCCGAACACGCACTTTCATGTTATCACCCTGAGTGTGGATCTAGAAAAAAATGCTTGGAAAGCGAGACATAGGGAAAATCAACGCTTTTAATATGGTTTAATACAAGGTAATTAGTTAAGTTCTGGCACAAGATCACACAGGAAATTAGCTACGATATCGAAGATATCTGTGTGTCGATGATTATATCGAAACTCCAGTTCTTTGAGATACAGAGGGAAGTTT
>JABZFP010000042.1 GCA_014237395.1 Desulfobacteraceae bacterium
GCAATAATCCATTTGCAGATATTGGAGGAGCCTTCCACCATGGTGTAGGTGGGGGCATCCCGATAATACCGCGCCACCGGGTATTCGGTGGAATAGCCATAGGCGCCCAGGATCCGCATGGCGTAATTGGCGCATTTGACGGCGGTCTCGCCGGCCAGGTATTTGGCCATGGCCACATCCAGCCCGTTGTTCAGCCGCCCCTGATCCTTGGCCCAGGCCGCCTTGTAGACCAGCAGGCGGGAGGCTTCGATCTCGGTGGCCATCTGGGCGATCATGTCCTGGTTCATCTGGTATTCACCGATGGGTTTGCCGAACTGCTTGCGTTCGTTGCAGTATTTAAGAACCGTCTCCAGACAGGCCTGGGCCACGCCCACGGCGCCGGCGGCGGCCGACAGGCGGGTCTGGTTGAGGGAGCCGAAAACGATTTTGGCCCCATCCCCCGGTTGACCGATGATGTTTTCTTTGGGAACGCGGGTGTCACTGAGAAAGATTTCGCCGGTCGGGGAGGAGTGTGACCCCATTTTCTCCAGCGTCGTGGTTTTGACGCCGTTGAAGTTTTTGAGCTCCACCACAAAGGCGGACAGGCCCTTGGCGCCTTTGGTTTTGTCCGTGTAGGCATAGTAGATCACCACGTCTCCCACCGGCGCGTTGGAAATCCAGGTCTTGGAGCCGTTCAGCAGCCAGTGATCGCCCTTGTCTTCGGCGGTGGAATTCATGGCCATGACATCGGAGCCGGCATCGGACTCGGTGATGCCGAAGCCACCCACGTACTCCGCCCGGACCAGCTTGGGCACGTAACGGGCCGCTAAGTCTTCGCTGCCGTAGTGGTAAATGGTATAGGCGCAGCCCAGGGTCTGCATATTGATCTGCACCCGCAGGGAACTCGATGCCCGGGCGATTTCCTCCGTAACGATCATGGCCGACAGCCAGCCCATGTCGTGGTGGTTGGCGTCCCATTCGTCCGCATGGGGGGCAATCTGCTTGGTGGCGAATTCTCGGACGGCTTTTCGCAACATCTCTAAGTCTTTGGACAGTGCAAAATCCACGGCGCGCTCCCTTTATGATGGTTGATCGGTTGGGCTGTTCAATATTTTACAGCAATGCCATTCAGGCGCTCGCCTTGCCGACGACGGCTGTGGCCAGATCATATACCTTGCCCGAAAATCGGATGTCCAGCGCCGTCTGCAGCATGGCAGAACTGAGGGCGGTGTTGCGGTTGGCCAGGGTCGCCAGGGCGGCCAGCGCCCAATCCGGTTCCCGGATGCCGGCCGCTTTGAAGTCCACGGTGACCACCGTTGCCCGGCAGGAGGGAATTGCGATGCCTTCCGCCCGGATGACGAGGGCGTCCTCCGTAAGATTTGCCAGCATCTTTTTACGGCGTGTCACACCTTCGGCGGCCAGGGCGATGACGACAGAAGGCTGCTGAATACCGGTATAGCCAATCGCCTTTTTTGATAAAATAACTTCGCTAACCGAATGGCCGCGCAGTACCGTAATGGGGTAGTCGTTCTTCTGGGAGGCCTGCAGCCCGGCAGAGGCCCCGGCCAGGCAGAGCAGTTCGCCGGCGGTGACGATGCGCTGCCCGGCGCTGCCCAGGAAGACCACCTCCTGGCGTGTTTCCGTGACTGGTGGATGAAGCGTTTCGATACCCTGGGGGGGAGGCGCCGGTGGCAGGTCCGCTGCTTCGTGGCGATAGGCCCGTCCGTATTCCTCGCGGGTATTCTCCTTTCTGAAATGATCAGTCGGGGGCAACCCTTCAAGGGTGGTCGCGATGGTTTTCGGGGACAGTTTGTTGCGTTTGGTATAGCGCCCCGGGCATACCCCCCAGATGTCCACCAGGGCAAAACCGTCGTAACGGATGGCCGTGGCAAGGGTGTCCGACAAGTCTTTCTCGTAAGCCGAGGCACGCGCCGTATAGGCCGCTCCGGCCGCACCGGCCACGCGGCAGACGTCCATGGGTTTTTCCAGCCGATTCAGAAAACCGGAACCGACCTGGGCATTTTGCGGCGTGGTCGAAGAACACTGCCCGCCGGTCATGCCGTAGTTGAAGTTGTTCAGCACCAGCAGGGTCAGATCGATGTTGCGGCGGCAGGTGCTCAGCAGGTGGGCGCCACCGATCCCGAGGCCGCCGTCGCCCATGGTGACCACGACATGCAGGTCCGGGCGGGCCATTTTAATCCCGGTGGCATAGGTCAGGGCCCGGCCGTGCAACCCGTGGAAAGCATGGGTGTTGAAAAAGGTGTCGAACAGACCGGAGCATCCGATGTCCGACACGATGGCGATTTGCTCTCCTCTGAGTCCCATGCCCTGAAAGGTTTGATCCAGCGCCGCGACGACCCGTTCATGGGCGCATCCCGGACAGAAGACCGGCGGGCGATCCTGATTCAGTAGACTATCCATGATGGACCACCTCCTCGATCTGGCGGGGCTTGATGAGTTCGCCGTCCATCTGGCCCAAAAAACGGATGTCACGGTCAGACAGCACCCGTTGGATCTCGCGGACATACTGGCCGAGGTTCATTTCCACCACCACGACCCGGCTGTAAGCGGCGGCCTTTTCGCGCAGAAGATCTTCAGGGACCGGCCACAGGGTTTTCAGCACCAGCAGAGAAACCGGTGTCCCGGTGTCCCGCAGGGCTTCGGCAGCTGTTTTTGCGGCCCGGGCCGTTACGCCGTAGGTGATGATAAGGGTTTCGGCCCCCGCTGCCGCATCATACTCAGAGAAGACAAAGCGGTCGGCTTGCGATGTGATTTTGCGTTGCAGGCGGTCCTGGTTGCGGGCGATCAGCTCCGGATCGGCCGTGATGTAGCCGTCCGGCCCGTGGGTGGAGGAGGTCTGCCGGACGGCGCGATTCCCGCCGATGGGCAGAAAATCGGGGGTCAGACGCTCACCGGAGGTCCCGAAGGGCAGGAACTGCTGGACCGGGTCGGCCTGTCGGCGGTTGATAATGTCCGGCAGCGCGATAGCGTCAAGGTCCACGGTTTCCCGGGTCATGGAAATTTCCTTGTTGGCCGCCAAAAACACCGGGCAGCGATAGGTCTCGGCCAGGTTGAAGGCCTGCATGGTGAGCACGATGCAGTCCCGGATGTCCACCGGCGCCAGCACGATGACCGGCAGGCCGCCGCTGTTGCCCCACTGCAGGAATTGGATATCTCCGTCGGCCCCTTTGGTGGCCGAACCGGTGGAGGGCCCCAGGCGCTGGACATCGACGATGACCAACGGAATCTCGCTGCCGATGGCAAACGATATCTGTTCGCTGTAGAGGCTGATGCCCGGCCCCGAGGTCGCTGTCATGGTTTTCCAGCCGGCCATGGAAGCCCCCAAGCAAAATCCGATGGAGGCGATTTCGTCCTCGCCCTGCATGCAAATGCCGCCCTCGGGGGGCAGCAGCCTCAGCATGGCATTATAGATGGTCGTGGCCGGTGTGATGGGGTAGCCGGCGAAGAATCGGCAACCGGCGGCCCGGGCGCCCCAAGCAATCGCTTCGTTGCCTTCCATTAGTGTCAGCGCCATGCTGCGCCTCCCTGTATCATGTGATCAAATACCTGCTTGGGTTTTGGCATCGGTGAGTTCTCTGAGCCCTCTCAGGACGTGTTCCCGGACCCGCCGGATGTGGCCGGACAGGGTGCGACGTGCGGTTTTCAGGTCGCCGCCGGCAATACTGTCGAACAACGCCTGGTGGTCGGCATCGGCCGAGTCCATCGAGGTGGAAAAGAGCACGTTGCCGCTGTATTTAAGGTACAGCAGGTCGAAAAGATCCCTCAGGATCTTGCAGTGCACCTGGTTGCCGGAGAGTTGCGCCAGGGTGAGGTGAAATTCCATATCCCGATGCAATCGCTCGGCCAGATAGATTTCCCGCGAGGCTTTCAGGTGCGCCTCGAGCGCGGAGCGCAGGGTCCGGACACCGGTGCGGTCAATCGTGCGGACGATGCCGGGCAGCAGGCTCAGCTCCAGGGTCTCCCGCACTTCGTAGATCTCTTCCACTTCTTTGGGATCGATGGGGGCGGTGAAATAGCCCCGGTTCGGTTCGTGTCGCACCAGCTGCTGAAACTCGAGCCATTTCAGGGCCTGAATGATCGGGGTCTGGCTCATCCCGAGGCGTTCGGCCAGGTCGCGATAAGCGATTTTTTGTCCGGGCGCCAGTTCGTTGTGCAGCATCAGGTTGCGAATGCCCAGATAGGCTTTGCGAGTATGGCCGATTGTGCCTCCGGTCGCGTTCGTCGATTTGGCTGCGTGCTGTCTCACAGAAATATAATCCACTATTAGATTGAAAATTTGATCAAATTTATAATCATATGGTTGGTGGGATTGTCAAGAACAAGATGCGTCCCCCGGCGCTGTCATCGTCGGGTCAGGGAAAGAATTGGTTTGCCCATGAAAAGGCCGCGCGTGATACCCGGACCTATCCCGTTCATGATGCCGCCGAAACGGGTGGCGATGGCGGCGTAAAATTAGCGGGTGCGGAAGGTGGTAAGCATGCACGTCAATCCATGCGGATGATCTGCGAAGATCAATCATGCCGGCGACATACCGTCAATCGTCGCGATTCCCAAGCCATTCGGTGTGAAAAAAGGTTCCGCGAGGGTGGTCGACACGTTCGTACGTATGGGCGCCGAAGTAATCCCGCTGGGCCTGCAGGAGATTGGCCGGCAGGGAGGCGCAGCGCAGGCCGTCAAAGTAGGTCAGGGCGCCGGCCAGGGCGGGGACAGGGATGCCGTGTTGGACGGCACGGGCCGTGACCCGGCGCCAGCCCGCCTGGGCGTTGTGAAGTTTTTCCTTGAAGAAAGGGGCCAAAATGAGATTGGACAGGTCGGGCGCGGCCCGGAAGGCGTCGGCAATGGGATCCAGAAAGCCCGAGCGGATGATGCAGCCGTTGCGCCAAACCAGGGCAATGTCGCTGTAATCAAGCGCCCAGCCATAGGTTGTGGAGGCCGTTTGAAGAAGTGCGAATCCCTGGGCGTAGGAAATGATCTTGGACGCCAGCAGGGCCTGCTCCATGTCGGTGATAAAGCTCTGGTGGTTCGTCACCGGCGCTGGGTCGGAAGGCGGGCTCAGAATGCCGGCGGCGGTTATCCTTTCATCCTTGAGGGCGGAAAGATAGCGGGCGAAGACCGACTCGCCGATGAGGGTCAGCGGTACGCCCAGATCGAGGGCCGCGCCCACGGTCCAGCGGCCCGTGCCCTTCTGGCCGGCAGCGTCCAGGATGCGTTCCAGCAGCGGTTCGCCGTCCGATTCCCTAAAAGCCATGATGGCGGCCGTGATCTCGATCAGGTAGCTTTGCAGATCCCCCCGGTTCCAATCTGCGAAAATGGCCTGCATGGCATCACAGGGCAGTTTCAGCACGTCCCGCATGATGTGATAGGCTTCGGCAATGAGCTGCATGTCGCCGTATTCGATCCCGTTGTGGACCATCTTGACGAAGTGTCCGGCGCCCCCCGGCCCCATCCACCGGCAGCAGGGCGAACCATCCGGCGCCCGGGCGGCAATCGCTTCGAACAGAGGCCGCAGCATGTCCCAGGCGGCCGCCGAACCGCCCGGCATGATGGCGGGCCCCTTCAGGGCGCCTTCTTCGCCCCCGGATACGCCGGTGCCGACATAAAGCAGCCCCCGGCGCTCCACCTCGGCGACGCGCCGTTCGGTGTCGCGGTAGTTGGAATTGCCGCCGTCGATAATGATGTCCCCGGTTTCGAGCAGGGGCACCAAGGTCTCGATGGTCTCCTGGACGGGGGCGCCGGCTTTGACCATCAACAGTATCCGTCGGGGCCGCTGGAGGTTTTGAACCAGTGTTTTAAGGGAGTCCGCGGCCACAAAACGCTTCCCGGCGGCGCGGCCGGCCATGAAGGCGTGGGTTTTCTCCGGGGTGCGGTTGTAGACGGCGACGCGAAATCCTCGGCTTTCCATGTTCAGGGCCAGGTTTTCCCCCATCACGGCTAAACCAATGAGGCCGATGTCGGCCAGTGGTGTGTTGTGGTCATTCATTTGATTTTTCTTCCTTCGTTAAACAGGTTTATCACGTTTTGCCTTATCGGCTAAGGCTGCCTGTTTCAATGCCGCTGTGATCCGGGCCACGATGATTTCAGGCGGATCGCCGATGTCAACGACAAAGCCGCCTTCCGGTACTTCGAGTGCTTCCAGCTGGCTGCGCAGCAACTCCGGCGGCATGAAATGATCCCTGCGATCGGCCAGGCGTTCTTGCAGCAGCTCGAAAGAGCCCCTCAGGTAAACGGTTTTTACGGTCTTTTGGTCCACGCCAAGCAGGGCGCGGTAGGTCTGCTTCAAGGCGGAACAGGCCAGGATGGCAGACTGCCCGGCCTTGTTACGGCGTTCGATTTCCTTATGCAAGGCCAACAACCAGGGGTGCCGGTCGCTGTCGTTGAGCGGTGTCCCGTTGTGCATCTTGGCGACATTGGCTGCGGGGTGAAAGTCGTCGCCGTCCAGAAAAGGCCATCCAAGCCGTCGCGCCAGAAGACGTCCGACGGTGGTTTTGCCGCAGCCCGTGGGGCCCATGAGGATGAGGATCATGTCAGTCGACAACGATGCCGAAGTAGTTTTCGGCGTTGCGGTAGCAGATGTCCCGGACCATCTCACCCACCAGATCGAAATCGTGGGGCAGCTCGCCGCTTTCCATATCGGTTCCCAGCAGGTTGCACAATACGCGGCGAAAGTACTCGTGACGCGGATAGGAGAGAAAGCTGCGGGAGTCGGTGAGCATGCCCACAAAACGGCTCAGCAGTCCCATGTTCGACAGGGCGTTGATCTGGCGCTGCATGCCGTCCTTCTGGTCGTTGAACCACCATCCCGAGCCGAACTGAATCTTGCCGGGCACCGATCCGTCCTGGAAGTTGCCGATCATGGTGGCGATGACGTCGTTGTCCCCCGGGTTCAGCACGTAAAGGATGGTGCGGGTCAGGCGGTCTTCGCTGGCCAGCCGGTCGAGAAAGCGCGCCAGGGGGGCGGCCAAAGGCCAGTCGCCGATGGAATCGTAGCCGGTGTCGGGGCCCAATTCACGCAAGGCGCGGGAATTGGTATTGCGCAGGGCCCCGAAATGAAACTGCTGGGTCCAGTCCCGGTCGGCGTCCATGCGCGCCAGCTCCAGCAGAACGGCGGTTTTGAACTGATCGTTTTCCAGCGGTGTGGCCGGTTCGTTGCGGCGCACCTTGGCAAAGATGCGGACGATGTCATCGGGCGTGAATTCGGCCGCGTAGGGGCGCTCCAGGCCGTGGTCGGAGAGGCGGCACCCCATCTGGTGAAAAAAATCGTGCCGCGCCTTCAGGGCCGCCAGCAGGTCATCGTAGTCATCAATGGGAACCCCGGACACCGCGGACAGCTTGTCCACATACTGGTTGTAGACCACCGGATCTTCCACGGCGGTGGCCTTGTCCGGCCGGAAGGCGGGCAGGATTTTGACCCTGAAAGCAGGGTCTTCCTGCAGGGTCCGATGGTGCTCGAGGTTGTCCACGGGATCGTCGGTGGTGCAGACCACTTTGACGTTCATGCGGGCTATGATCGCGCGTGTACTGAATTCGGGTGTCTGCAGCAGGGCGTTGCCGTGATCGTAAATTTCCCGGGCGGACGCCGGGCCGAGCAGGCGGTCGGTGATGCCGAAATATCGTTTCAACTCTAAATGGGTCCAGTGATAGAGGGGGTTGCGGAGCGTTTTAGGCACCGTGGCGGCCCAGGCCGCAAACTTCTCCCAGTCATCGGCATCGCCGGTTATCAGGTGTTCGTCGACACCGTTGGCCCGCATGGCCCGCCACTTGTAATGGTCGCCGTTGAGCCAGATGCGGGTCAGATTGAGGAAGATTCGGTCTGCGGCGATGTCTTCCACCGGCAGATGGCAGTGGTAGTCGAAAATGGGCATGGCTGCCGCATAGTCATGGTAGAGACGGCGGGCGCTTTCTGTCTGTAACAGGAAATCTTCCGAGAGGAAGGGTGTCACGGGGTCCTCCTTGTGCACTGTCTTAGTTTCGATCGAATCCCCCACCTTTGATGGAGGACCCGGAGAGCTTCTATTGATCCGGGGCGTCTTATGAATTGATTCCTTCATTTTCTTTCACGCGAAAGAAAACGGAAGCAAAAGAAAACGCCCATGTCCCGCTTCACCCTGCGCGTCATCGCGGCGGCCGGCGTGCGCGGAAACTCGCCCCGCCTTCGCCAAGGCTACGCCGGGACTCAGACAGTCCGCGCACTTTGATCCGTCCGCCCCGCCGATGCTCGGCGCGGGACAAAGGGAAACCTAAAAACCAAAGACGAAAATATCGTTTGCAAAGCGCCCTTCGCTGAGACTTACTTGAGTTTGTAAAGCATCTCGCCGGCGTGTTCCACCAAAAGAATGCCTTCGCCCTCCTTGCGGCGGTAATCTTCGATCCGAATCTGCGCGGGGTCCATGAAGCCTAAATTGATCCGGCGGCAGACGTCCTCCGGTATTCCAGTGGCCAGGACGACCTCGATGCGGGGTCGCTCCACGCCGTTTTCAAAGGTGCCGGTGCCCCGCACGTGGGTCGAATGGGCCAGCACCCCGCGAGGCACGTCCCGGAAGAGGTCCATCTGTTCCAGGAAATAGTCCCGTACATGGTAGCCGACTTTTTCGATCCAGTCCCCCCAGGTGCGCGAGATATGGGTGATGTGTGGACCATAGATGATCAGTCGGCCGCCGTCCGCCACCACCTGTTCCAGCTTGTACATGACTTTGCCGGCCACCCAGATCTCATCATACATGGTCGGCGCCTGACCGAGAACGACAGGGAAGGGGGCTTCCCGGTAGACGATGTGCACCCGGTCGGACAGGTCGGCGGCCTGTGACCAGGAGTCGACCACATGGCCGACATAGAGCCCGCAAAGCTGGTTGGCGGGAGTGACCACCATGGCGATGTTGTGCACCGGGATATCGACCATTTCCAGGGCGCGGTGGATGACACCCCGGACCAGGGTGTTTTTGGTGCCGATGATGCCGGCACAGGTGATGACCGCCCCCAGCCAGTGGAAAAAATGCAGAAAATCCCCTCCGGCAATGCCGGGGAAAAGGTATTTGGCCCCTCCTGAGAAACCCACCACCTCGTGGGGGAAGACCGGTCCCAGGATCAGGATCAGGTCATAGTCGAAGATGGCGCGGTTGATGGCGACGGGGACGCGCTCCTTGAGCCGTCCTTGGGAAAAGGCATCGATTTCCAGTGCTTCAAGGTGACCGATGGTCGCGAGCGTGTCGGGAAGATCCCAGCGGTGGTTGAGGAAGCGGCAGCCGGCGAATTGCTTTTTCCGATCCTTCTCAGAGATGCCGTAGAGTCTCAGGATGTCAGCTTCCGGCATGGGCGGGTGGGTCCCTAAGGCCACCATGAAATCCAGTGCGGTACAATGGGGACCGACCGTTTCCTGCAGGGATTGGATCATCATGGGCAAAGGACAGGTGCGTGTGGCATCCGGAGTCAGCACCAGCACGCGTTTGCCGGCATAGAGGGACCGCGGGGTACCGGCGTCGATGATACGCCGAACCTCCTGTGCCGCAACGATCATGTCGGGATGGCCGGTTCCGGAAACCATGGCAGTCCTTTCAAATATTGTGAATCAGGTAGCCCCCGTCCACCGGGATGGATATACCGGTGACGAATCCGGAGGCTTTCTCGCTGGCCAGAAAAAGGGTGGCCACGCGGATTTACTACTCCACGGACCGGAAGCTGTCAACGCACAACGGCCGGCGGTAATTCGGGTGGGGAATGTTTGGGGATTGACCATTGCATTGCTGGTTTGATTTGCCTTAAAGTAGCGTTATCCGAAAACATGCAAAAGGAGATGAGCCGCCATGCGTGTCATACGGTGGGGGGTTGTCGGGTGCGGCGAGATTGTCAGGCGACGCGTGGGACCGGCCTTGAAATCGCTCCCCGGCTGCGAGATTGCCGGGGTGGCGCGCCGGGATCCGGAGCGTCTCGAAAGCTGCTGTGAGAAAATGCAGGTCGAACGGGGATTTACCGACTGGCGCGACTTGGTGCGGGATGACGCTATCGACGCCGTGTACATTGCGACACCGGTTCGCACGCACTGCGACCAGCTTTTGGCCGCACTGGAACACGGCAAGCATGTGCTCTGCGAGAAGCCCCTGGGGATGAATGCGGGCGAATGCCGGAAGATGTGGGCGGCCAGTCAAAACAGTGCCGGCACTCTCGGGGTCGCCTATTACCGTCATTATTATCCCGCCGTCCTGCGGATAAAGGAAATCATGGCGTCGGGGGAGATCGGCGATACGATCCGGGCGTGGGCCGAGACGTCCGAAACCTTTCTGCCGTCGGCGGACCATCCCCGGCGCTGGATTCTGGACAAGTCCCAGGCCGGCGGCGGCAGTTTGATGGACTTCGGCTGTCATCGCATCGAAGTGATGCTTCATCTTCTGGGAAAAGAGATTGCAGCCGGTGGTGTATGTGGAAAGGTCTATGGGGATCATGATGTGGAGGATTCCGCGACGGTGGCGATTCAGTTTGCAAGCGGCGCCAACGGTGTGGTTACTGCCACCCGCGGCGGAACAGTGGAGCGGGATGTCGTTTGCATCCAGGGGACGCATGGCGTCGTGCAGGTGGACAACCTCAACGGCGGCTGGCTGACCGTGACCGGGGAGACCGGGACCCGGCAAGAAACCCGGCCCTGCCATGCCAATCCCCATCTGCCCCTTATCGAGGATTTCTGCGATGCCATTCGGGAAAAGCGTCCGCCCGACGTCGACGCCGAAACCGGCTGGCGGGTCCAGCGCATCATCGACGCCGTATACCGGAATCGTTCTTTCATCAACGGAGAAGCGCAATGAGCCAACGGATCCCGCTGGAAACCATGCTGGATGTATTCGTCCGCAATCTTCGCAACGTCGGCTTTGAAAGCGATCGTGCCCGCCGTTGTGCATCGATTTTCGCCGAAAACAGTGCCGTTGGAGTTTCTTCCCACGGTTTGAACCGCTTTCCGGAATTCATCGATTTTGTCCGCCGGAGAATTGTGAATCCCGCGGCCGAGATGGTATGCACGGCCCGGTTTGGTGCCTGGGAACAATGGAACGGCGGGTTGGGGCCCGGGCCGCTCAATGCCTGCGATGCCACCATCAGGGCCATCGAACTGGCGCGCCGCCACGGGATTGGCTGTGTGGGGCTGCAGCAGACCAACCACTGGATGCGGGGTGGCTGCTATGGCTGGATGGCGGCGGAGGAAGGTCTGGCGTTCATGGCCTGGACCAATACGAAACCCAACATGCCCCCCTGGGGGGCAACGGACTGCCATCTGGGGAACAACCCCCTCGTGCTGGCCGTGCCGCGGCCAAGCGGTCCGGTGGTGCTGGACATGGCCATGAGCCAGTTTTCCTTCGGCCGCCTCGAAACCTACCTTCGTGAAGGGAAACCGTTGCCCGTGGCGGGGGGTTACGATGCGGACGGTGTCGTGACCACCGATCCCGGAGCGATATTGAGCAGCAACCGGGTTCTGCCGATCGGCTGCTGGAAAGGCGCCGGACTTGCGATGCTGTTGGACAGCCTGGCGGC
The DNA here is from genome assembly GCA_014237395.1 of Desulfobacteraceae bacterium. Classification (GTDB taxonomy): domain Bacteria; phylum Desulfobacterota; class Desulfobacteria; order Desulfobacterales; family UBA5852; genus JABZFP01. The sequence continues at coordinate 11,509 of JABZFP010000042.1, forward strand.
ACTGGTTTCCGGTGGCGACACGACTTGTCGTATTGGCCAGCGAGATCCGGAGTACGGTGTTTCGCAGGTATTCATCGCGGTGGATGTCACCCGCGCCGGGGCGTCGCGGGGGGACGGACTGATGGACGAGCTTGTTGCCGATCTGCGGGCCTCCCGTCCGGACGGCGAGAATGGAGATGTGCGCTATCCCGGCCAGCGGATACGGGAAATGCACCGGGAAAGTTTGGAAAAAGGTGTACCGGTGGATCCGGCTATCTGGGAGCAGGTGGTTTCGGGGTTGTAGGGCCTGGGGCGCTTTTTGCTCGTGACGCCTCGCGATCCGGCGGATGACGAGGACGCCTGTCGCTTCAGTCGCCCAGGTGGTCGATGAGCCGGCCGCTGGTCTGGCGCAGGTACTGGCTCATCTGCTTGGCGATCTTGAGGGCCAGGGTGATGCCGATACCCGGCATGGCCTCGTTGAGGCCGTTGAACTGGGCGGCCGTCATGACGAACAGGGTGGCGTCGGAGCCGGTCACGGCAGACGCCGAACGCGGCTCGCCGTCAATGATCGACATCTCACCGATGGTCTTGCCCGGTCCGATGGTGGTGATTTTTTTGGGCGTACGCTGGGAGTCGAACTTCACCACGTCCACCCGCCCCTTGATGATCAACACCATATAGGCGCTTTTTTCGCCCTCGCAAAACAAGACGGTGTCCTGGGCGACGTCATAGACGCTCATGTAGCGGACGAGTTTTTTGAGCTGATCGAAACTGAATTCAACGGACCAGCGGGTGGCATCGATCAACTCGGCTTTTTCGACGATGGAGAGATCTTTTTTTTCCTGGGCCAGTAACCCCGGTGCCTTGATAAGATCTTGGGCAGATAGCATGGCACGTCATCCTCGATTGGCCGAAATCGGCTGTGGAATGGTTTCCGGTTTGCCTTGAAGGCATTATCGGCGTTTTTTCGAAAGACTTGAGTCGCGATGACGATGAGGGGCGATGGCGCGTCGCACCTATGGCTGTCGGCCGGCGACGCTTTTCAGGAAATGATCGGTCAGGGTCTGCTCGATAGCGGGGGTCATATGTTTCGAAAACTCCTGCGTGGCGATCTGAATGGCCGTATCGACCATTTCGTTGCGCAGGGTCTGACAGGCGTCGCGGTATCGGGCTTCGATGAGTTGGTGTGCTTTGGCAAGGCGCCTTTCGGCTTCCTGCCGGCCGGACTCGATGATCTCGCGGCGTTCCAGCCCGGCCCGCTGCATGATACGCTCGTGATAATCCTCGGCTTTTTCCTTGCGCGCCGCCAGGCTTGCCTGCAAGGCCTGGACCTCATCTTTCAGCCGGCATTTTTCGTTTTCAAGCCGATCGAGGGTTTCCTGGATGGCCTCCTGCTGGGATTTTAAAAACTGGCCCAGGGGTTTGCGGAGAAATTTGAAGAGCAGCGCCAGCAAAATCGCGAAATTGACCCACATCATCACCACGTCGTAGGTGGAACGCCAGCTGCTGGTGTCGGCTGCCAGTGCCGCCAGCGGAAACCACAGGCTTGCCCCCAGCGTTAGCAGTGTCGTCTTAAAACAAATCCAACGGGGTGCCGTAATGGTCACGATACGGTTCTCCTGGGCTGGAACTGCTGGATAATGGATTGGGCCAGTTCCTGCGATTCATGTTCGACCTGCCGCCGCGCGCTTGCCAGGGAGGCTTCCAATTGTTCTTCCGACTCCTGCTGGATGGCCCTGATTTCTTCCAGGGCGCTGTCCATCAATCGTTTGGCTTCTTTACGGCCTTCTTCCTGCAGCGCTTCACCGGCACGTTGGGCCGTCGCTCGCAGCTGATTCTCCTCTGCTTCCGCCTGATCGGAAAGGGCGTCGATTTCTTCCTCGAGCAAGTGGATATCCTGTCGCAGGGACAAAAAATGGACCTCCCTGTCCGCCATGTTGCGCCGCACCGGCCGAAACATGACGCGGTTGATCAGGAAGAGAAAGATCAGGAAAAAGATCAACTGAACCCATAGGGTTTCGTTGATGGTGATGAGGGCCGTTGTCTTGATAATTTCCATAGGGCCACCGCTTATTCCCGCCTGTCATATAAGGTTTCCCGGGAAACCGTCAGGATTAGACGACAAACAAGAGCAACAGGGCGATCACCAGGGAATAGATCCCTGTGGATTCGGCGACCGCCTGTCCCACCAGCATGGTCCGTGTCAGCAGTCCGGCTTCCTTGGGATTCCGGCCGATGGCCTCGCACGCCTTGGCGGCCGCCATGCCTTCACCGACCCCCGGGCCGATGGCGCCTAAACCCATGGACAACCCGGCACCCAAGAGCGCCGCCGCTTTTACCAGATCCACTCCTTCGATTGCCATTGCATTCTCCTTGCTTTCAAAAAAGGTTGATCCAAATTAAACAAGACAATCATCTCCTTAAACGACAAAGATGAGCACTAGGCTGACCACCATGGCGTATATGGCGGTGGATTGGGAAACAGCTTGCCCCACCAGCATGATTCGCATCAAATCACCGGCGTAATCGGCACGCCGGGCGACCCACCGTACCGCCCCTTCCGCCGTCATGCCGTTGCCGATACCGGGGCCGATACCGCCCAGCCCCATGCACAACCCGGCGCTCAGCAACCCCACCGACGCACTCAGCGCCGTCGATTCGGGAAACGACCGGAACATCAGGACGAAACTGATCAGCAGCCCGAAAACGGATGGTGTCTGGGCCACGGCCTGACCCACCAGCATCGTCGTCGTGACCGCCGTGGCGGTTTCGGGCTGACGCGAAACGCCTTCGCAACTGGCCCCGGCCGCCATGCCGCCGCCATAGCCGGAGCCGATGGCGGCCAGGCCGGTGCTGAGGCCGGCCCCGATCAGGGCGGCGCAGGTGGGAAAGGCCGCCAGATCGCCGGTCGGTTTAAACAGGAGAATCAGGGCCACCACCATGGCAAAGATGGCCGGGGTCTGACACACGGCGGTTCCGATCAGCATGTTGGTGGTGATGCGTCCGGATATGGCGGGTTGGCGGGCAATGGCGAGACAGGAGCGCCCGGCGGGAATGCCGGCACCAACACCGGACCCGATCGCCCCGAAGCCCATGCACAATCCCGCTGCCAGGAGGGATGCGGCTTTCGCAATGCCCGGATCGGTAATATCCATAAACAGCAGCAAGATGGCGACCACCAGAGAGAAAATGGAAGCCGATTCGGAAATCGCCTGACCCACGAGCATGTTCTTGATGATGTCGCCGGCATTTTCCTGGCTGCGGGCAATGGCTTCAGATGCACGGCTGGCCGTGTATCCTTCTCCGGTAGCCGCCCCGATCGCCCCCAACCCCATGGCGAGGGCGCCGCCGATAAAGGCCGCGGTATGCGTAAGGGCCAGGTTGTCCATTCCCAATAGGGTCATTTCAACTGTACCGAGATGTAGACCACGGTGAGCATGGTAAACACAAATGCCTGTATCGTTCCGACGAAAAGCCCGAAAAAGACGTTGAGAAACGGCGGCAGAAGGATGCTGAAGGTCAGGTATGAGACCACCAGGATGATAATGGCACCCCCCATGATATTGCCAAAAAGACGAAAGGAGATGGATACGATCTTGGCCAGTTCGCCGATCACGTTCAGCGGCATCAAGAAGAAAACCGGCTCGAAATACGATTTGATGTAGGCTTTGAAGCCTTTTTCGCGGATGCCCACATAGTGCGCGACCACGAAACCGAGTAAGCCGAGACTCAAGGGCGTATTCAGATCGCGGGTGGGTTCTTCGAGATGGGGCAAGATACCCAGCCAGTTGGATAAGAGAAGGAAGATAAAGAGGGCGCAGATCAGCGGGGCGTATCTTTTGGCGTGGGTTCTGCCCAGGGCTTCTTCCGTAAGACCGAAGAACGTCAGCACGATCAATTCACCGACGATCTGGAAGCGGCTGGGCGGCATGCTTCTTTTCCGGCTGACTGTAAATCCGAATGTCAGCGCAAGAAAAAAAACGATGGCGGTCATCACCAGCACTTCCAGATTGATCGTGACGGTGTATCCGGGCAAAGGGATCAGCAGTTGATGAATTTCACCCAAACGATCCATGGCCTGTTCCCGTTCAGAATAGGGGTGATTTATTGCCACGGAGAAGATTGAAAACCGAATCCGCGATGATGAAAATGGGTACCATAAAAAGGCCGGCAATCGTGGCCGACAGATCGACCGGGGGCAGTTTCACGGCGATGACCACCGGGACGCCCCACAGAAGATATCGGCCTGCCTGCGCCGTAACGGCGATGATGGTGTTACGGCGATGAGCACCGGCCAGTTTCTGCGTCATGGTTTTACCCAATAGGGCAAAGTTGAGGGCGCTGAACAGGGCGCCTAAAAGCAACCCCCTTGTGATGGCCGGCCATCCGGCCAGGTAGACGACCAGACTTAACACAACTGCAAGGGATAAGGCCCCGCCGCAATAGCGTTTTTGAAGATGTCTAATCGTTTCCATGCCCGTCTCCGGAACCGGGTGATGATTCGGTGGCGAGAATTTCCATGATTTGTCGATAGCTGACCACGGCGCCGCCGACAATGCCGAACAAGGTCAGCAGGATCGTCAGCACGCCACCACTGCCGAGCCAGCGATCCAGATAGCGACCGGCAAAAAAACAGCACACGATGCAGCCGATCATTGTCAATCCGATTTGCAGAACAATGGACAGGCTTTCAGCCCATGGGCGGTGCTTTCGATAGTCTAGTACCATAGCGGTCGCGATTACAATTGACAGAAAGACCATTGAACGGGAGTGAGATCCAGATCGCGATGCAAGTCCGTTTCGTAAGAGGCGCACACGAGAGGAGAGGGGAATAAGTGTCCTTCATTTTTTAAATGGCTTTTCGTCATTTGTCAAATGTTCACTAATATAGTATAGAAATTCTTCACACATTCAGCCGCCGCGCGTCCGTTTTTTATCTTGCCTGCCCGATGCTCTTCCTCCGCTGCTTCCTGTCTGTCGCGATTTGCTGCCGGCGACTGTCTTTTTCCCACTCATCACTATAGGAGGTTGCCATGGCCGTCCTCACGATTTCACGTATGTTTGGCACGGGCGCGGAGGCTTTGGGAGAGCTGATCTCGAAGCGTCTGGGTTACACCTTTTACCACAACGAATTGATCCAGATGGTCGCCAACAAGGCCAAAGTTTCCACGGACTGGGTCGAAGCCATGGAAAAAGAGGCCGGCGGCAAGTTCCAGAAACTCATGTCGACCCTGGCCCCCAAAAGCCTGGTGGACAGGATTCTTGATTCGGATCGGGGCTATCTGGACGAGGAAATCTATACGGACATGCTGCGCCATATCATCACCAAGATCGCCGATGCCGGGGATGCCGTCATTCTCGGGCGGGGGGGGCAGTATATCCTGGAAGGCCGCCCGGACACCTACCATATCCTTCTCGTGGCGGATCTCGACTATCGCGTCAAATATGTCGAGGAGCACTTCAACCTGATTCCCAAACAGGCCATGCTGGCTGTCGCCATGGAGGATAAACGCCGGGTGAACCTCTATCGCAAATTCGGCATCGTCGATTACAACCAGACCGACCATTACCACGTGGTGTTCAACATGGCGCAGATCGATACCGAAAAGGCCTGCGACATGCTATGCACCCTGTTGGGCAGTTGCCGTTTCTGACCGCCTTTTACGACCTGTCGACTGCCGCGCAGGGCGCCTCATTTGTCTGGTCACCCACCGTTTGCCGTGGCCGGAGAAGCGGTTTCGTTCGATGGACGATTCGCTGTCGCTTTCTTGACACCCGGCCCGGCATTGCGTCAATCCAAACACGTTCTGTACGCATCAACCCTACCTGTATAATTAACAATACCCTGAAATTATTGTAATATTGTGCGCTGTAAATTGGCGGCACAAAAATTGCTGTGATAGTGGCGTGCACGCGGCACCGTGTCCGATGGGCATGGTGTTCAACGAAACCCCCCACTAGTGGGTAGCGGGGATAGGTGTGGGTATCGCCATGATCGCGTTAAATCAGTTTCGCAATGACGTCCATCGACCGCCGGATGCGTCGGACCCTTTCACGCCGGGTCGCGTCTATATGGCGTATTTCCAGTTTAAATGCCCGCCCTTCGCCATCACACCGGACCCCGAATTTCTTTTTCTTTCTGAAACCCATCGCAATGCCATCGAGAAAATTCAATACGGCATTCAAAGCCGACAAGGCTTCATGCTGCTGACCGGTGAGGTCGGCACGGGCAAATCAACCCTGTGCCGTGTCATGCTGGACCTCCTGCAGGCCGACGCGCAGACGGTTTATATCATCAATCCCTCCCTGAGCGGCCGGGAATTGATCGCCACCATTCTGGACGATCTGGGTGTGGCGCGGTCGGGGGAGGCGTCCAAAAAGACGCTTATCGATCAGCTCAATGCCTACCTCCTGGCAAATGCCAAGACCCGGCCGGTCGTGATCATCATCGACGATGCGCAAACCATGTCGTCGGAAACCCTGGAAGATATGCGCCTGCTATCCAATCTGGAAACGGATAAGGAGAAGCTACTGCAGGTGTTGCTCGTGGGGCAGCCCGAATTGCTGGACCAGATCGAGCAGCCCGCCATGCGCCAGCTCAGACAGCGCATCGCCGTTAACGGCCGCCTGGATTTTTTAAAGATCGATGAAGTGGGGCGTTATATCGAACGCCGGCTGTTTATCGCCGGAAACCATGCCCAGGCGCGCTTCACCCCACGTTTGGTCAAGCAGATCCATAGGAAATCACAAGGGGTGCCCCGTTTGATCAACAAGATCTGCGATCTCGCCCTTACGGCGGCCTATACCGCCGATACCTGTGTGGTGGATGTCTCCCATCTCACCATCGCAAAAGAAGAAATCGTGGACCTCATGCCGGTGAAAACCAGACTGACGGCGACCGCTCCGGGACGAGCGGCTGCTTTCACAAAGCCCCTCGCGGTGGTTTGCTGCCTGGTCGTGGCGTTGGGGCTGGCCGCCGGCGGATTTTGGTCCATGAAAGGGCTGCCGGATGGCGGCGGCGACGCATCCCCATCGAAGCCGGCGGCACGCTCTGTGGCCGACCCGGCAGCGCCTGCGCCCCAACCACCGGTTATGCCGGTCGGCAACGCGCGCTCGTCATCTTTAACATTCGAGGGGGCTGGGCGCCATGTGGGCGCCTATATTTTGCAATTGGGCTCTTATACGACGCTTGAAACCACCCTGCGTGCCATCGATATCTATGCCGGAAAAGCGGTCGACGCCTGTTGGGCGGCCCTGCCGAATGACGATGATACGGTATGGTACCGTGTTTATGCCGGGCGTTTTGCCGACCGAAAGGCCGCCCAGGCTTATCAGCAGGCCCATGCCCTGGAGGGGGCCGTCATCCGTTATGCGCCCTGGACGGTGGCCGTGGGCGGCGCCGGTTCGACGGAACAGATAGCGGTGCTGCAGGAACTTCTGAAAGTGTATCGATTGGATGGCCAGCCCGTGCCGGGGGAAGGCGACCAATGGCACCTTCTTTCCGGTGCGTTCCTTTCCCGCGAGGGCGCCGAAACCATGGCCGGCCAGATTCATCAGCGCACTGGTCTGGCTACCCGCATCGCGGCTCTCAACGGGCAGCGGTCGACGGCGGAGGCCCGCCCAACAATTCCAGAGGTTAAACGGTCGTCATGAGTCTTCTCAATGACGCTTTGCGGAAAAGAGATCGTGAACAGCGGTCGCCGGGAAAAATCGCCGGCGACTTCTCCCAGGGGGCGGCGCCGCGGAACAAACGGCACCGGCGCTATGGCATGGTTGCCATCCTAACCGCCCTGCTGCTGGTGATCGGCGTCGGGGTGGGGCTGATCGTTTATTCTTTCGAGGCGACCTCGGTGTTGGCATTGGAACCGCCCCCGAGCATACGGGCGGAAGATGTTGTCGGTGCGGATGCCGCACCGTTGCCGAACCCGGAGGTGCGCGCATCGTTCGAAGAATCGACGGTACCTTCGCCGGAGACGCGCGAGAGCATGACCACCACGGCATCCGTTCCCGGGCAACCGATAGCGGTGGATTCGATCGATAGGCGGCCGGAGGACGAATCCGCATCGACACCGTCGGACAGGGTGCCGGTCCCGAAACGCTTAGATAATGCGCATGAAGTATCGGAGAGGCTGCACGCAACCATTTCCGATCAAACGGCTGTGCGGCCGGCGGTGATAGCGCCCATCGCGACCGGCCGCGAGACCTCCCCCCCTGCAGGGCCCGGCCCCCAGGCGGAACGGTATTATCGCAAGGCCTTGTCCTACCACCGCCAGGGTCGCATGGACCGGGCCATCGCCCTATACCGCGAGGTGGTGCAACTGCAGCCGAAGCATTTCGATGCCCGTTTCAATCTGGTCTCGGCCTACATCGATACCCGGGAATTTACCAAGGCCCACCGCATCGCGTCGGAACTTTACCGGCAGGACAGCACCAACCAGCAGGTGTTGGCCAATCTGGCCATCGCCAAGATCGGCCTGGGGCAATCCCGGGAGGCGCTCCAATTGCTGGACCAGGTGGAGGAGTTGCCACACGCCGCGATGTTTGCGGTCTATCTCCATAAAGGCCTGGCCTATCGCAACCTCGACCAGCTGGAGACCGCCATCGGCTGGTACCAAAGCGCCGAAAAACTCAAACCCGACAACCCGCAACTGCTGTTCAATTTGGCCCTGGCGCATGACCGCCAGCAGCACTACCGCGAGGCCGTGCATTACTACCAGGCCTACATGCAGCAGGTCCAGGACGATGAACAAGGGCGTGCTGTGAAAGACATTCGGCAGCGCATCCACACGCTGCGGTCCTACGTTGCGGAAATGACGGCACAGGAACAGAGGGGGCAATGAGAAAGCGGATCGGCGACATATTGATCGAGATGGGGTTCATCGACAACGATCAGCTGCAGATGGCCCTGATGGAGACCAAAAAAACCAATGCCATGCTGGGCGAAGTCCTGCTGCGCCTGGGGTGGGTGGTGGAAGAAGACCTGCAGATGGCCATGGCAGTTCAGAGCGGCGCCGAGATTCTCGACACGGAGAATGTCGCCATCGATCACGGCCTGATGGCGCGTATTCCCATCGAATTTGTCAACGACAACCGTATCTTCCCTTTTGCCATCGAAGACGGCACCCTTTTGGCTGCCACCAACAACCCTTTCGACGTCATCGCACGGGACAAATTGGCACGGCTTTACGGCCAACCGGTGAAGACCCTCATTGCGGCCAAGGACTGGATCGCCAAGGCGATCGAAATCTACTACAAGACCGCCCAGACCCTGGACGACGAGATCAATGCCATCACCTATGGGCAGAAAACCGTGGTGGCGGACGAGGATCGCCAGATCATCAAACTGTCTGGCCTGCTGGTGGACAAGGGGTATGTCTTAGGCGCCAGCGATATCCATATCGTGCCGGACACCAACCTGGTCCGGGTCTATTACCGTATCGACGGCGTCCTGCACCAGAAGTACCTGTTTGCCAAAAATTTTCAACAGGCCATCGTGACCCGCTTCAAGATCATGGCCGACATGGACATCTCCAACCCCAACATTCCCCATGACGGCCGGATCAAATACCAAAGCCGGGTGGGGGAATTCGATATGCGGGTTTCCACTTTTCCGACCCAGTTTGGCGAAACCGTGGTCATGCGGCTGCTGGTCTACAACAAGGTGGTCGGGGATCTCAACAATCTCGGGTTCGAAGCCGACGATCTGGCCTGTTTCAAGCGGCATATCGAACGTCCCTACGGGTTGATGCTGACCACCGGTCCGACGGGCTCGGGCAAGACCACCACGTTGTATTCGGCCCTGATGACCATCAACAGCCCGAATATCAATTGCATGACGGTCGAGGACCCCATCGAATACGCGATTCCCACCATCCGCCAGACCGCCGTCAACCCCAAGGCCGGCCTGTCTTTCGAGAATGCCCTGCGGTCGGCCATGCGGCAGGATCCGGACGTCATCCTGGTGGGGGAGATTCGCGATAAAGTGACCGCCGACCTGGCCATGCAGGCGGCCCTGACCGGCCACCTGGTGCTCTCGACCCTGCACACCAACGATGCCGCCTCGGCCATCAACCGCCTGCTGGACCTGGGTGTCAACACCAGCATTCTGGCCTCGACCCTCTCCATCGTGCTGGCCCAGCGCCTGATTCGGAAACTCTGTCCGCTGTGTGCTGAGCGCTACGCACCGGATGATGATGAGAAGGCCGTGTTCGAGCGCAACGGACTTGCGGTGCCGTCCGAAATCGCACGGGCCACGGGCTGCGAAAGCTGCCTGCATTCCGGGTATCGCGGACGGGACGGCATCTACGAGGTGATCCCGGTGGATCGAACGATTGAAAAGCTGATCTTTTCCGGCGCCCCGCACAGCGAAATCAAGGATGCCGCCATCGCCGCGGGGACGGTGATGATGTTCACCCAGGCCCTCCGCAAAGTCTCCCGGGGGCTGACCTCGCTGGAAGAAGTCCGGCGCGTGATTGTCGACAATGCCTAATTACCGCTACAAGGCCGTCGATGCGACGGGGAAGGTCTTCAAGGGCACCACGATTGCCCAGGACGAAGCCCATGTCGAACAGGATCTGATCGCCTCGGGCCACTATCTCATCAAGTGCAAGTCCCTTTCCGAGAGTGCCTGGCGGCAGATGCTGAAGGGTGGCGTCAAGCCGCGCACCCTGGTGGAATTCTACCACCGGTTCTCCCAGACCCTCGAGGTCGGCCTGCCGGTGCTGTCGGCCCTGGAAGAAAATGCGCGTTACCTGCCATCGGCGACGATGCGGCAAATTTCCAAAGAGATGAAGGCCGCCATCGAGGGCGGCCGGACGCTCTATGAAGCCATGCAGCGCTATCCGCGCTATTTCCAGAAACTGGATATGGCCCTTATCCGCATCGGGGAGCAAACGGGCGGAATGGCGCAAAGCCTCAAAAACCTGGCCGCTTTCCTCGAATGGAAGGAAAATATCCGGTCCACGATCCGCAAAGCTTCCATTTATCCGACCTTTGTCGTGCTGGCCATTATCGGCGTCATCGGCGTCTGGATCGGCTATGTGCTGCCCCAGATGGTATCGGTCCTGTCGGAAATGGAGGTGGCGATTCCCACGGTGACCACGAGCGTTTTGCGCATCAGCCAATTCATCAAAGCCCAATGGATCTGGATTGTCGGGGCCATGGTGATACCGGCGTTTGCGGTTTTCGGGTTTTACATGACCCCCCGCGGGGCCTTGTTCATCCACCGATCGGTCTTGAAATTGCCGCTGGTGGGCACCGTCGTCCAGCAGGTTGCCATGGCACGCCTGTGCCACAATTTTGCGACGATGCTCTCATCCGGCATATCCATCCAGTATATTTTCGAAACCCTGTCCACCCATGCCCTGGGCAATCGCTATATCGAAGATCGGCTGCAACGGGCTTTCCGGGAAATTGAAGGCGGTGAATCCATCGCCGGAGGATTTGAAACGGCGGGCGGCTTTCCGTCCCTGCTTCTCGGTGCCATCCGCAACGGGGAGGAAACCGGTACCCTGGACGAGACCTTCCGGCGCTTGGGGGATTATTTCGACGGCGAAGTCAAACGCACGATCCAGACCATGGTCGGCGCCATCGAGCCGTTGACCCTTGTGGCGCTGGGCGGGGTGTTTGGCCTGATCGTCCTTTCGGTTCTCCTGCCGTTGTATGACGTCATGGCCGGCATGGGGAATGCCTATTGACCCGGTTGCCGGTTTTTCCCCTCCTTGCGTTTCGATTCCATCTCTCCTGAGAGAGGATTTGGCGGACGGCACGTCATACGATCGATGCCGCCTACTCTGATGGCGCGTCCCTGAAAGATCCTGCTAATTTGGAACGAATTTTATAAAGTTTTGTTCATTTTCTTGCCCGCGCAAGAAAACAGAACCAAAAGAAGGCGCCTGTGTCACGAGCCCTTCGGGTCCGCCGGCGTATCGTCGTACCGGACGGACGCGCCGGAACTCGCCCCACTGGTCGCGTGGCTCAGACAGCCGTCGCGCTTTTTCGTCCGGTGCAACGATGGGCCGGCCTCATGACATAAGGGAAGACGTCAACATCTAAATCTTACAACCCATTTATGGGTAGCGATCTGATCTCTCAATTTCTGGAGGGGCGAATGGGGGGGGTCAGGGGAGATTCAGCGTGGCGCCCCGGCCGGCCAGGGCGATGGGGGTTGGTGGTGTCGAGGCGACAATACTGCCACCCCCGCCCCCGCTGCTGCGCAACTCGAAGTGGGATCCGGAAATGACGTTGAAGAGGTCCGTGGCGCCATTGCCGACGCTGCCGATATCGTTTCCCTGATTGGCATCATACAGGTAGACGGTGCTGCCGCTGTTGTTGTTGACCGCCAGGGAAAGGTACTCGCACACTTCCCCCGATAATTCGTGGGCGCTGATATACACCGCCAGATCATCATAGGCGGCCACCATGGGATGGCGCAGGTAATTCGGGTTTCCGGTGATATTGTTGCCCTGATGCGTGCCCGACGCCAGGGCATCAAAAACATTGCCGTTACCGTCGGCGTCCATGGGGCCGGCGCTGACCAGGACCGCCGCCACGGCAAAGGCAGCACTTGTCCCGTCGGCGTCGACAATCGCCGGCGGAGCGGCCAGGCCGGCCCGCAGGGCATTGCAACCGGCAAAGCGATTGGCTGTCAGGTTCGGGTTGACCGCATAACGCAGGACGCGCTTGTAGGCATCGGCCGGGGCGATCTGCAAGCTCAAAAAGGGGAGGGTGCCATTGGTTGCACCGTTGTTTTCGAGACCGTCCCCGTCGCTGTCGGCCCAGGGCAGGCGCCCGTTGGTGACCGCGAAGCTGACCAGCACCAGGCGCGCCTGCTTGAGGTAATCAACGGTTTCGCTGCGCGCCTTGCGCTCGGTGAGCAGTTTCATCAGGGAAACACCGCCACCGGTCAAGATGCCGATGATGATCATCACCACGGCGATTTCCAGCAGCGTAAACCCGTGTTGATTCCGTAGCGGAGAAGAAGGGGAATAGTCCATTTTTCAAGGCCAAGCCGAATTGCGAGACGGTCGGATGTCATCCGGCGCGGACCTTTGGCGGTTTCGCGCCGGATAGCGTCGTCTTACACTTAAAACTGGTTGTAAAAGGTGCCCACGTTGGTTCCGGTGTTATAGGCGACATTCCCTGAAATGCTTCCCGTGTTCCAGACGCCGTCGTCATATTTGGTGTCGATTTCTAGGCATACCTCGGCCGGCAGGTTGTAGAAGCGAAGATAATGGGCCGGCGGCGACGAGGCGCTCGGCGGGTTGACCCATACCAGGTCGATATCGTCGCCGAACGGGTGTTTCGGAAGATCGGAGGTCCCGTTGTAGGTGCCGCTGATCAGCCCGGCCAGCCCCAGGTCGTTGAAGACTTCAAACCGCTCGTTGTTGGCGATCTGCCCGTTTCCGTTGCCTTCGTTGTCGCCGCCGTTGGGCGGGATGGCGGCGATGTTTTCGTCGCCCGGGTAGACACTGTAGCGATCGTAGAACGTCATGACGGCCGCACGGATTTCATCGCCCTGTTTGACGACCCGCTTGACTTTGGCGTTTTGAATCATGGCCTGGCCTTTCAGCACGCCGCCGATCAGCAGTCCGATAATGACCATGACGATCGCAATTTCGATCAGGGTGAATCCTGCCTGGTTCTTGGCCGGTTTTAGGAACCGTTTCATTGTTCTTTCTCCTCGTTAGTTGGGTCTAACAGGCGGTTTCAACGACCGCGTGGGCAACATTCGGCAATTAACGCCTTGCGGGTCCCCGCGGAGGCCTGAATCGTCCGGTTGTTGCCACCCTGTTTCATAAACGCCGTTGAAATGTTTATCGGCCCTTTTAGGGTAAACTTGAGTGATTACCCGGCGTTGCTTCATGTGCCCTCGCGGATATAGGGGGTTACCAGAATCACCAGTTCGGAATTCTGATCGGTGGTTTCGATATGTTTGAAAAGCTCGCCGAGATAGGGAAGATCCCCCAGAATGGGCAGGCCTTCGTTGTTGATGGTGCGAATATTTTGTATCAGACCGGCCAGCACGAACGAATTGCCTTCACGGACACGAACGGTGGTGGCGAGTTCCTGCAGATCGATCACCGGGTTCGAAATGGATTGGGATCCTATCCCGGCCGTCGGAATCTCGACATCAACTTCGCGATCAATGCGGGTGATCGTTGGCACAATGTGAAAGGTCACCATGCCGTCGGATGAAATCTGGGCCGTGATACCCAGTTGAAGCCCGAGGATGGCGCGCCGGATCGAGGTGCCGAAAGTCACCACGCCGGTTTCCAGATCGCGGTCGACCCCATCGATATCGGCATACGGGAACTGGTATCCCACGGTCAAAACGGCCGACTGGCGGTTCATGACCGACAGGTGCGGGTTGGACAGAACCCTGACATCCCCCTGGGTTCGCAGGAAATCGAGGACGGCCTGGAAGCGGGACTCGCTGCCTTTCTGAATGGATCCGTTGTTGTTGAAGGCCAGTTCGAACACATCGGGTAAGGCGCCCCAACTGGAAGTGAACTGGACGTTGAATTCGGTCCAGTCGATACCGTACGTCGTATTGTCGTTGAGCACGACTTCCATGATGCGCGCTTCGATGAAGACCTGCCGATGCAGCGATTCCGAGAGCGAGTCCAGGAAATGCACCATGGCCGCAATGCGGCGCGGGCTGTCCTGCATGTAGATGACGCCGGCATTCCGGTTGATCCGCAACTGTCCTTCTGCCGATTTCATCCCTTCCAGGGCTTCGCCGACCGCAAACCACAGGTCGGAGCTTTGGGCCGGTTTGGCGGCCTTGATCTGGAATTTTCCGGCCACACCGGCATCTTCAACGCTGGAGCCGAGCATATCGCCGCCGACATCGATCGATGTTTCACCAACGAGATCCAGAAAATCCAGGTGATAAATGTGGTGCCCAAAGCGTTTGATCTGCAGGATGCCGTTTTCGAAGGCCCAGGCATAGCCGGCGCCGTTGACGACGATCATGTCGAGGGCTTCCTCGAGGGTGACATCCCGCAACTGGACGGTCACCGGGGTGGCAAGATCGATTTCCGACTCGATGGACAAGTTGAAATCGGCATCGTGGATCAGCGCCGTGATGACCTCCCCCAGACGGGCATTTTCAAAAGCCAGCGAATAGAGTTTGTCGTCCTGCACAACCGCTTTGGACAGCGGCGCCATATGTTCGACAAACGGCGGCGGCCCGGGGCGGGCGGCTTTTTTGGTCTGTTCCAGAATCTGGTGGGGCGGTTCGGCGGCAAGCTGGCCATAGCCATTCTGGCCCGGTGATTGCGGCTGATGGGCGGCGCAGCCGGCCGTCAGGGTCCCCATCACAATAATGGCGAAAATAGCGTTTTGCCACGGGTGTTTGGATGTTGCGTATTTCATCGGTTCCTCGTTTCTGGTCACTTTAATTTCCCTGGTCCTGCGAGTAATGGGGGGCCGGGGCCTCGATAGGCCACTGCCGCCCCGCGCGATTCAAAACAACGCCCCGGGGTGAAATACGGTCGACCACGAAAGCCCCCACCCTGTCGCCGGTTCGGCAGACGCGCCCGTCGAGAAGGGCCCAATAGGATTGGCGGCCCTGGTGATCCAGTGCCTGCACGACTCCCGCCAGAACGGGCAGGGCGGTCCGGTCGGGTGCCACGACAGGCGCGGCGATTTCAGGTGGCGGTGCGATGGCGGACGGTGCGGGTGCCGGTGGTTCGGCATAGCGGATCAATATGGGGTGCAGACGCTTGTCGTCGGTGGATAAGACCGGCGTGCTCAGCGTGTTTTCATAGTGACCGAGGTTGAGACGCAGGGCTTTGATGGTCGGCGAATGCCCGACCAGCGGTTGGTTTTCCAGCGCGATGAGGTGGTAACCGTTCAGGCCGATCAACAGCAGGGCCGCCAGTATCCAGCTGCCTAAACACAATCTGCGCCGATTGCCCCAGATCATCATGACGGGTTTCCCTCGCCGGGCACCGGGTAGCGGGTCGTTTGCAGCGGCGGAGCGGGGAATCCCTCCACCGGGTTCAGACGGAATTGCAACGACAGATCGATGGCCACTTCCGCGCCGCGAGCCATGCTCAGTTTTATCCGGGTATGATCGATCGGCAGGTAAGGGTACTCGCGCAGCGAAAACAAAAACTGCATGACACCCTCCAGGGGCCCCTCGAAGGCGACCGTGATCGGCAGCTGTTCCGGGGTGGCCTGGCCCATCTGGCGGGTGATCTTGAAATTTTCCAGTCCAAAAACGGCCCCCAGGGACGCGAGCTGGCTCTGGACCCCTAAAAACCCCAGCTTGAGCGAATCCACCGGCAGAAAAAACGTGTCCGCCGTCTGGTTCACGGACTCCAATTTGGACATATACTGGCGGTGAAACATCATTTCCTTCCGCAGCCGCTCGTTCTGATCGCGCGCCAGGGCGACCGCCTCGATCGTGGACACGTTCCAGCAGGTCAGGCCAACGGCAACCAGCCACATCATGACCGTCGCCAGCCATAATTGATTCATGCGAGACATCAGGCCAGCTCCAGTTGAAAGGCGATGGTGAAGCGTGGCAGCAGGCCCTGATCGTCGTCGCCCGGGGCGGGTCCGACATCGATGTCACTGATCGACAGCGGCTGCATGCGCGTGAAGTTTGTTTTCAAATTGGTGATCAGTTGGGCGAGGGTCGCACGCAGCTGATCCGTATCCTGCGCATCGACCAGGGCCGTCACTTTAATGACCGGAGTGGGTGTCAATGCCAGGTCCAATTCCTTCAAACGCGCATTGACCGGCAAACTGGCCATGGTCAGCAGGGCCACATCGCCGCAGGACGGACGGTCGATGCGCTGCATCACCTGTTCAAGCGCTTGCGCATAATCGGCCAGCACCATGCCGGCCGAGGCCCGCATCTGGTGTTGCAGTTGGCGGCGTTCAGCTTCGGCGGTGCCCTGTTTGGCGTTGAGGATGAACGCTTCACCCAGCAGCAACAGGACCAGCAGTAAACCGACGGCGATGCCTGTCAGCTGCACCGGTTTCCACTCCCGCTGCCGTTTGACCCGCCGGTGAATCACACTGAAGACAGAGGCTGTCCTGGCGAACTGCCCCTTGGGCAACAATCCACTGAGAAATGGGACCTCGGGGATAACGAGGTCACGCTGGTTGGCGGGAATCAATGTGGCGCAGTCGATCAAGTCACGCCCTAGGGCTTCGCCGAGGGCTTCACCGGAAGTGGGATCGGAGGATAGCAGGTAGATCTGCTTGAGTTCGCTTTTGGTTTTTTGAGAAAACAAATAAAGCGATTGATTGATTTCATAGGTGATCGCCCCGATTTTCTCGGCATCGCCGGGGAGCACGACATTCCGTGAAAACTGGTAGCTGCCGTTGAAGTAGAAGCAAAGCCGGCACTCGTGGTGGTCCATATGCACCAGGAGCGAGCCGGCCTGGCCAAAGTCGCGGGATGCCTTGTTGAGGATTTCTTCCCAGAGAAAGGCCGGTGTCGTAAAGCCGAGGGGCGCCAGGTTGGCTTTGCGCAGGGCGCTGTTCAGGCGGCAGGCTTTCGCTTCATTGAGGTAATAGACATGCAGGTTGTCCGAGCCGTCATTGGCCGGCGCTTTTTTGTAATTGAAAAACCGGCCGATGGCATGTTGATTCGGGTGGCTGGCGGACAGTTTGCGTATCAGGAACGGTTCGATGAGATTGGGCTTGTTGGACTTGAAGGGATAACTCTCCGTACCGAACCAGTGGTCCGGCACGAGGCAGAGAAATTTATTGTTGCCCCTGATGGTTTCCGGGAAGGGGGGCGTTCCGATCGGACCTTCCATGACCGTTTCCAGCGGCAAACGCCACAAGCACCGCCCCTGGCCGGCCGAATCGGTCGACAGCCAGAAAAGCTCCTCATCGTGAACCGCCATCAACACGGTGTGTTTTTCTCTCAACACGGTCTATTATCCTTTTGTCTGTCCGCGTGCCGCCCGCATTCGCAAACCCCCGTCGGGGTTATCATGATTCAAACGGTAGTCGCTCTCCCCGGTCAGGAGGGAAGCCATAATCTACTGGTTGTATGTTCTATATCGTCCGTTAAAGCGGTATTCTTGAATTGTTTTTCCTAATTGGCGTGAAAACGGCCCTCTTATTTAAGAGAAGGCGCCTTGGTTCATGAAATCGTGGTGGGATTTCAGAAGGGGGGCTTGTCGTAAGGGCTACGATAGGCAGATAAGGCTATTGCGGTCTGTCTGGTAAGCGGCGGGTCGTAGGGGCGGAAAAGGTGTTGGGCCACGCCATATCGTCGGCTGTCGGGAAAAGGGGATTTAAATTGGTGGCGCAGGAGAACGTTAACACGGATATTTCACGCGCTCGAGATGTTCATTGGCAAGCCCCTGATAACGCAGCCAATGGACATCTCGGACGCGCCCGCAGGGTGAATTTTTTTCTGCGTTCCCGGAAATCGGCGCAGGGTACAAACTGTCACCGGAAAATCATACCTCGAATAGCACTTATATCATCGATATATTGACACAAAATTTATTGTGCAGAAAAATTTCATGAAATATTCGGGTTAAACGTATTCGGGGGCAAGGCTTTTGCCTTGCCCCCGAACGATAGCGGTGAGGTTTGCAATCCGGCAATTATCAGCTTCGGCTATCTCATTCCCCAATGATCAGCCTGTGTTAATTGAGTTGGTACATTGCCGGTGAACGACCGATATTTAAGCAAAATTCATGCCTTTTCAAGTGTATTCGCGTGGATCCAGGCTGCTGTTGAGGTGCCGCCGATCGATGGCGCAGCGCAGCTTGGCGAAGGGTAGTGATGAATACGATGGAGTGTAATAATTTGTGCACAGTTGAAACACGGAAGGACCGGTCACGCTGGGGCCCATTTTTTAAAGCGACGGTGGTGTTGGGCGACGCCTGAAAGCTAATGTAAAAATCTGTGCCCATCAGTGCCGATCTGTGGCTAAAATCATGAGTTCCTGGCGTCTTTGCGGCTCTGCGTGAGCAGAAGCTTTACCCGTCGTTAACCCCAAGCAGTTCGACTCCCTATTTCAGCACATCCCGTCCCGACCGTTGACCGCAGAAATGATCACCCGCATCGCCCATCAGCTGGACCAGAAGTGCTGTGATATCGAGACTGTTTGATGGGTTTAAACGCATCCTTGTGGAGGTGCCCCCTTTATAAATGCCAATTGAATACTATTTATCGAAGTTTTCCGATGACGCTTGAATCGACTGAACACTCACTCCTGGTCATAGAGGAGCGCGTACGCTCTGACATCATCGTGGGTGTGCCCCATCATGCCCCGGCCGGCGTGCCCTTTCTGCCCTGTCCCGAGCATAGCGACTCGGACGAAAATACCGGATTTATCGGTCGTTACCTTGCCGAACGGCTCGACTGCTGCAGTGTCATCGCCTGTAATGCGACCGTCGACCCCAACAAGCACCTGCACAGCGACTACACCATGCAGATCGCCTTTTGGAGCCCCAGCGTCCTGATTGAAATTCACGGACACGGAAAAGTCAGAAGCCCATACGACGTTGAGATCTCATGCGGTTCCGCCGAATTCACTCCCTATTCCGAGGCGTTAGCCGCCGGCGTCAATCGCAGACTTGCAGAAGATACCGATTTTGCCGACGTGTCCGTAAACGGTCGTTTTCGCGACATCTATTTCAGGGCGACCAAGACCCTGACGATTACCGATGCACGCTGGCTGGCCTATCATATCGAGCTGTCATCGCGGTTGCGGAAACCCGCAGCCGGGCTGACAGGCAGGCCAACCCAATTTGCCTACCGATTTTGTGACCACCTGGCAGCCGCTTTGTCTGAGAAGCATAAACGGGTTTAATCTGCTTTTGACCTATAGGATCATGACGGCATCTCCCATCGGTCGAATGTGTGTAAGGATTGTGTGTAAGAGATGGCCTTGAGGCTGAAAGGGGAGGCGACAACAAAGAAACCCACTGCAAATACAGTGGGTTTCTTAATTAGTTGACGCCGACGGCCGGAGTAGGGATATAAAGATAATAGCAGTATGTTATAGGAATAGTTGAACCATTGAGTTCCTTTGAGTTGGTTTTTGTACAGTCCTGACCGCACAATCGCCCCTGTTTCGTATCACAGATTTCATATCAACTGGGCATCGGATTGTGTTTTACGGTTTTCCTGCAGCGCTCAGCGCCGATGCCAAGGACTGGTGTGAGCAGGGTGTCAATTGCACCGGGGACTATTTTAATTCCGTCATCAACTGCAAACGCAACAGAGAAGACCCATGACCTTAAAAAACAGACGGTTTCCCTTCTACGTCGGCATCTCCACGTTAGTGCTGGGCATTGTCGTGGCCTTAAGCGGTCTCTTTTTGTGGGTCAGCTATCGTGAGAGCAGGACGGCGGCCCTTCATTCGGCCGACCGCCTTTTCACGGAGATCAACGCCAAGACCCGCTTGAGCTACGAAACCGCCCTCGAGGCGGTGGCGGTGCTGGCCGGTACGGCCGCACACATGACGGATATGGCCGTTAAACCGACGTCGAATGGCATGGCGCATCCCGGTATCACCCTGATGCTGGATGCCCTCAGCGTTTACGAGTACCTGTATTCCACCTATACCGGCTACGAGGACGGCAGCTTCCTTCAGGTCGTCGCTGTCAGGGACAGGGCCGAACTGCGTGCCTTGTTTGCCGCACCGCCGGGAACCGCCTTTGTGCTGCGCACCCTATCGGTCGAACCAACCGGCACGGCGGAACAGCGGTGGTTCTTTCTCGATCGGGATCGACAGGTTATAGGTGAAGGAGGTGATCTGGATCCAAACTACGATCCCCGCACCCGCCCCTGGTATACGCGCGCCCAGCGTGAGGAGACCGCCTTTTTCAGCGAACCGTACATTTTCAGCTCCTCGAAGATTCCGGGAATTACCTGTGCGGAGAGACTGGTCGGCGGCAGTGCCGTCTTCGGTGCCGATATCACCCTGGACCGATTTGCCGTTTCCCTCGAACGACAGAAGGTCTCCGACAATGGGGTCTTGTTTCTCTTCGACCGCCAGGGACACGTTATCGCCCACCCTTACGAAGATTCGGTCAGGCCCGGTGCCGGGAAGGAGCTGACGTTTCTCACCGGCGAGGCGTCGGGGGATCCGCGGGTGCGCGCCGTCATGGCAGCTTTCCGCCAGCAAGCGGAAGCGATGCTTGACCAGACCTACGAAATGGAAATCGCAGGATCGGCGTATTTGGTACGCGTGACACCCATCAAGGCGGCCCTCAAATTCGACCAAATGCTGGCCGCCGTCGCCCCCGTCTCCGATTTCACCGGCCATATCCGGAAGATGCAGCAGCGGATCTATCTTTTCTCCGGTCTGGTTTTGCTGGTGATGGTGCCGTTGGCCCTGTTGGTCTCGCATAAAATTGCGGGCTCCCTTACCCGCCTAGAGCAGGAGTCCATCAAGATTCGGCGATCCGATTTTTCCGCTTCGGAACCCTTCGATTCCAGCATCAAGGAGATCCATTCCCTGGTCAAGGCCTTCTTTCTCATGAAGTCCAAGATCAGGGCGTTGCTGGATCAGCAGCGCAAGCTGTTCGACGACTTCACCAAACTGATCGCCGGTGCCATCGACGCCAAGTCCCCTTACACCGGCGGACACTGCGCCCGCGTTCCGGTGGTCGCCCAAATGCTGGCTGACGCCGCCTGTGAAAGCAACGCGCCGCCCTTCACCGAATTCACCATGCAGACCGCCGACCAACGCTGGGAGTTCGAGGTGGCCGCCTGGCTGCATGACTGCGGCAAGGTCACCACCCCGGAATTCGTCGTGGACAAGGCCACCAAGCTGGAGACCATCTACAATCGCATCCACGAGATCCGTATGCGCTTCGAAGTGCTGCTGAGGGATGCCGAAATCGAATGCTACAGCCGGCGCCTGGCTGGCGACCTGGATGAGGGCCGGCTGGAAGAAGAACTGGAGCAGTCGCGCAAGGCGATTGTCGACGATTTTGCATTCATCGCTGCATGCAATGTCGGCGGCGAGTTCATGGCCGACGAAAAGATCGACCGACTGCGCCAAATCGCAAGGCGGACATGGGTCCGCCACCTTGACGATCGCCTCGGCATCTCCCAGGAAGAAGCGGCCTTGAAAAACCTGGTGCCGGCGCCGGCGCTGCCGGTGATCGAGCCGGTGTTGGCCGACAAACCTGAGCACGTCATCCCCCGAACCCAGGCGGATCCTTTAGACAACAACCCCCACGGATTCAGCATGACCGTCCCCAAGGACCAGTACAATCTGGGCGAGCTCTACAACCTGGGCATCCGCAAGGGGACCCTGTCGCCGGAAGACCGCTTCAAGATCAACGAGCACATCATCCAGACCATCATCATGCTCAAGCGGCTCGACTTTCCCGACTACCTGGCCAACGTGCCCGAGTTTGCCGGCGCCCACCACGAGACCATGATTGGCACCGGCTATCCCCGCGGGTTGAAAAAGGAAGAAATGTCCATACCCGCGCGCATCATGGCCATCGCGGACATCTTCGAGGCCCTGACCGCGGCCGATCGGCCTTACAAGACGCCCAAATCCTTGAGTGAGGCCCTTAAAATCATGAGCATGATGCGCGACGACCAGCACATCGACGCGGATCTGTTCGACCTGTTTCTAAAAAGCGGGATCTACCGAACCTATGCGGACCGCTATCTGAGTCGCTCCCAGATTGACGAAGTGGATATCCATCACTTTGAAAAAGGGGGCAGGTCCGCTCTTGACGCTTGAACGGGGGGGTAAGGGGGCGGGGCAGGACCAAAGTAACCTGCAGCCATCACAACAATAAAACTTCTATTAAAGATAGCCCAATTTCAGGGTCTTAAACGATCAGTTTCGGTGGCAATGGTACGGCACCGGGATAATTTTGGCGTTCCTATTCCTCCTGCTTTTGCTCCCACCTTTTCTGGCGTTCCTCGCGCCACTGGCGTTGAATTTCGGTGAGTTTCTGGAACCGCTTGTGGCCGAGCACTTCGCGCGACTTCAAGAGGAAATCCAAGCGTTCCGCCGCCAGGTCGGAGCGGGCGGCCTCCATTTTGCGGTTCTGCTCCCGGATGGCGTCCGCATCGATTTCAGGGCGACTCAGCAGCTCTTCCAGTTCAAAGCGTTCGGCCTCCACCCGTCCCCTGAGGTTCAGCATGCTGCGGCGCGATTCGACATAAGCGTCGTCCAGCTTCTTGATCTCTTCCGGGGTGACCTTCAGCAGGGCGATGATCTTCTCGTTCTGCCACCACCGCCACTTGGATGAGCCGCGCGCCATTGCCGGACCCGCCATTGCCAGCACTGTGACGACAACCACCACGATACCGAGTGTCCGTTTAAGCGTCATACTATCCCTCTCTCTGCATTATCTTTTGAATTGTACCGGGCTACAGGCCCCTGGCCGGTTTCCCGTTCCGAAGTGCCCGACTGTTCCCAATCATCCGTATCCTCCGGGGAAGGCACGACCCAGTCGATGAACGCGTCCAGGTCCTCGACGGACCGTTCGTCCGGCAGGGCGGCCAACTGCCGGTATTTTTCCGGCAGGGCGTCTTCCACCAGTTCGTCGATCTCTTCCATCAGCCGGTCGTCATTTTCAAACTTTTCCGCCACCATGGGCGTGGGCGTTGGGGACATACGGGTGAATGGCCGCCACAGGGTGACGGCGAAAACCAGGGCCCCCATCACCCCCAGCGCCATGGCCGGCTTGAGGTACCTGGGACGGCCCGGCGCATGGTCCGCCGGCACCCGGAAGGCCTGCCGCGGTTCAGGCGCCATCTCTCGGGCCATTTGCCCCAGGCGGCGATAACTCGCGGTCAACGCCTCGGTTTGGCGCCGGCAGTGCCGGCAGGATTGAAGGTGTGCCTGTCGGGCGACGCCCAGATCCGACGGATCGATCATCGCCCGCAGCAATTCATCATCATCGAGGTGTAAATCGGGATCGTGATGCGTCATAACCCCTCCCGGAGGCCATGGAACTGACCGGCCACGGCCCTGATCTTGCGCAGGGCGCGGTAAAGATGGGTTTTGATGGTGCTTTCACTCTTATGGAGCGCTGCGCTCATCTCTTTTATGGTCAACTGATCGAAAAACCGCAACAAAAAGACTTCCTTCTCCAGGGCGGACAGGCGGGTCAGCATCCGGCCGATCTGCTTCCAGAAATCCTTTTTGGACATGCCGCCGTCCACCTCCGACGCCGCCGCCATCTCGTCGGTCTCATGGAACCCCTCCTGGTCCATGGACACGAACCCAAACAAGGACTGGAATTTTTTCCTGCGATAATAATCTTTTACCCGATTGACGGCAATGCGATAGAGCCAACTGCGAAATACCTCGGGCGACTTCAAACGCGTGATGTGCTTGTAGGCCTTGAGCATCACGTCCTGGGTGAGGTCTTCGGCATCCATCCGGGAATGGGTTCGGTAAAAAATCATGCGATAGATCTCCGGTTGAAACTGGTCCACCAGCCTGTGAAAAGCCATTCGATCGCCATTTCGGGCTTTCTCCACCAGATCGAAAGTCGAAAAGCCCGCTGCCTCCGACGGTTTCTCCGCTTCGGTTCGTTTCACCAGCATCGTTGATATCTTATCCGTTTCCACATGGGCTTGGTCACCCTTCCGGGCCATCCTCACTGTGCAGCGGGCCTTTGTTAACCTTATAGACGTGTGGCCATCGCTATTTGTCGACAAAATGCGGTTTCTTAAGGAAAATTTAAAAGGTCGGGCGGGTTTGGGGAATGTTGGCGGAAACCGGTCCGGCATGCCGTCCCTGCGCCACGCCGGTCTATTGTAAGGCGGACAACCATGCCTATTTTCTAGGTAGTGCCCATCCATTAATGGCCGATTTGCCCGCCCCGCCGAGGACGGATAGATAACGGCGTTGCGCGTAAAATGGATTACTCGGAATATCGCCCATATGCCTGCGGTTTGATTTCTCGTGCGCCTTGATCGCAGCCCAATTTGACGATTTCTGGATGAACACGGGTTGATGCGTTCGTAAAAAGTCGCTGAGGTAATCCTTTCGTCATCCCCGCGCAGGCGGGGGGCCAGTTATTTCAATGGATTTTGGACTTTCGCCTTCGCGGGAGTGACGGTTTAAGGGCTTTTTACGACGCCATCTCGGTTATATGAGCAGGTGGCCACCAACAGGCGATTGCGGTCGAAAAGGGTCATCGGCCGGTCGTCGGGACGGTTCCCATGATGACAGGCATCACCACGGTTGCGGATCAAACGCTTCTCCAGGCTGTCAGGCGCTTTTTCGGGCGGCCCGATGTCGGC
Source organism: Desulfobacteraceae bacterium (assembly GCA_014237395.1). Taxonomy (GTDB): domain Bacteria; phylum Desulfobacterota; class Desulfobacteria; order Desulfobacterales; family UBA5852; genus JABZFP01. The sequence continues at coordinate 36,715 of JABZFP010000042.1, forward strand.
GGCAACCTGGAACTGCTGCGCACGCGCCTGCCCGGTTCGGCGGAGATCTTCGTCGCCGGGGGCGCGGTGCGTGATATCCTCATCAAGGCCTTGCACGGCAGCGCGCCCGCCCCGCGGGATATCGACATTTTTATCGGCGGGCTGGACCGCGATTTTTCCCTGCGCGACGCCCTCGGCGACCAGCGGGTGGAACCCACCGACCTGAAGGGCATACGCTGGCACCCGGCCTTGTCGGATCTGCCCTATGACCTGTGCCTGCTGCCCGATTTTCTGGTGATCGACATCTTTCATCTCGAACCGACCGTGGAAAATTTGCTGGCCGGCATCGATTTCACGATCAATGCGATCATCTATGATTATCGCCGCCAAACGCTGATCGAAAGGGGATGCACGGCGGCAGTCGGCGCAAGGATCATCGATTTCAACTGCGACCTGATGCCCGACAAGGGCCTGATCGCCTACCGGATTTTGCTCATGAGCCACCGGACCGGCTTTCCACTGGCCCTCCCCGTCTTTGACTTTATTAAAAACCGGCTCGCGCTGGAGACCCTGACGTATCTGAAAAGCCTTTTAAGGGCCAAGTTGGGCAAAGTTGTCGCCAGCGCTATCCTGGCCGATTACAATCGTATCTGTCGCTACGGCTCCCATGAGGCCTACCTTGCCGACCGCGGCCGGCACTGACTGCCCCCCTTTGCAGCGACGCGGGAGAGTCGCGGACAAGGCGGGGCGGCGGCCATGCCGCGCTTGCCTGTCCGGCGGGCGGTCTGCTAAGGAAGGGTGAAAGGGGGCGCCGTATGCGCGTACTGCTCATTTCCGCCAACACCGAAACGATCAACATGCCCACCCTACCCATGGGGCTGGGGTGCGTGGCCGCGGCTCTCGAGGAGGCCGGCCATGCCGTGCGGTTTCTCGACCTGATGGCCGTCGGCAGCTGGCGGCGGCTTCTGGAGGACGCTCTCGCCGACCCGGCGCCGGAGATCATCGGCATCTCCATCCGCAACATCGACGACCAGGACAGCGCCAACCCGCGCTTTCTGCTGGAGGAGGCCCGTTCGGTGGTGGCGCATTGCAAGGCGAATGCCCGCGTGCCGGTCGTACTCGGGGGGGCCGGGAACAGCATTTTCCCGGAGAGCGTGCTGGACTACACCGGGGCGGACCTGGGCATCCAGGGCGAGGGCGAAGCGGCATTTGTCATGCTGCTGGAACGACTGGCGGCGGGCAAGGTGCTGGATGACGTGCCGGGGCTCTATATCCGGGGCAGGGGGCTCCAGGCGCCGCGGATCTTCGAGCGGCCCCTGGACCGGCTGCCGCTGCCCGCCCCCGACCTGTTCGATGCCCGTCTGGCCGACAATCCGTCCTATTTCCTGCCCGTCCAGACGCGCCGGGGCTGCCCGCTCAGGTGCAGCTACTGCTCCACCCCCGCCATCGAGGGCGCCCTGATCCGCCAGCGTTCGGCCAAAGCGGTCGTGGCGTCGCTGGCCCAATGGCGGGCCGCCGGCTTCCGTCGGATCTTTTTCGTGGACAATGTCTTCAACCTGCCCGAGGGCTACGCCCGGGCGCTGTGCGACCGGATCACCGCGGCCCGGCTGGACATCGAGTGGCGCGGCATCATCTACCCCGGCCGCGTGAGTGAGGCCCTGGTGCGGGCCATGGCCCGGGCCGGCTGTCGGGATGTGTCCCTGGGGTTTGAAAGCGGGTTCCAGCCGATCCTGGACGCCATGCACAAGCGTTTCAGCCTGGACGAAGTCCGGGGGACGGCCCGCCTGCTGGCTGATCACGGTATCGGCCGTATGGGCTTCCTGCTCCTGGGCGGGCCCGGGGAGACCCGGGAAACGGCCGTTCAGAGCCTGACTTTCGCGGATTCCCTCGAACTGGAAACGGTCAAACTGACCGTGGGCCTGCGGATCTACCCCGACACCGCACTGGCGCGGACCGCTGTGCGCGACGGTGTGATCGCCCCGGACACCGACCTCCTGCAACCGCATTTCTACATTTCACCGGGGCTTGAAGACTGGCTGCGGGAAACGGTTCGCACCTGGATGGCCGACCGGCCGCATTGGTTGCTGTAAGGTTTCCAAACCCATTATAATAGTATTGACCTATTTATTGCCCCATATTCCTCTCGTGTTGCCAGATCTCATTCCATGGCTAACTTGTCAGCTAGGAAAGAGAGCAACCAACAACCCAACCAACGATGAGGAGATACACCATGGCTGATGACAAAGTTCAAGATTACACGAAAGATGATACTGATGGTCATGTGGATACCAGAGAAGCCAACAAGGAATGCGAAAAACCTGATCCCCATTTGGGATGTGATCCCGGAATCGACGTAGCGGGATAATCTAACAGGAGGTGTACCATGATAGGAACCATACTGACGATAACGATCCTCGGGTACTACATCAACAGCTGTGTAGCGAACATCAACAAATATGCGACCTGCAGAGGGTGTCAAATTAACTGTGTAACTGGTTTTCATACTGTCACCCGTTCGCCAAAGAGGATGACAAACTGATTGAGCGCCGCTTTCCAGTCCCGGATCGGCATCGTCCACTTCTTAG
>JABZFP010000032.1 GCA_014237395.1 Desulfobacteraceae bacterium
CTAAGAAGTGGACGATGCCGATCCGGGACTGGAAAGCGGCGCTCAATCAGTTTGTCATCCTCTTTGGCGAACGGGTGACAGTATGAAAACCAGTTACACAGTTAATTTGACACCCTCCAAAACCAAGACGTTCGGTATCGACAATGGAATATAACGAAGAAATATTTTGCACACAGTATCCTTTAGTATCGCAGTTTATGCGACATGCCATATATCGTACTGAGTTGTATGACCAATATAATCGTCTTAAGATCAAAAGCGAATTTTGGGCCGCCACCATAGACGCTCACTATCTGCAGGCTGTCATATACTGGTGTATGGTTTTTGGGGCTGATGGTTGCAATCCAACACACTGGAAAAAATTATCGAAAACAGCATCTGAGGAATTAAAGGGCAATTTTCGTAACGGTCTTTATAAAAATACTTCCTTCGATGAGAAAAGCTTTCGGGAATTTTGGAAAGGCATCAATGATTTCAGAGGTGGTTATGTCGCGCATCGAGAGATAGATTTCAAAGGTAAAACCCCAATAATACAGACTGCTCAAGAGGTTGCATTTTTCTATGATGATTGGATTCGCCAAGTAATTTATCCAGCATCGCTTGGTACAAAACCCTTAAGAGAAAAAGCAGAATCATTAAAAATTCAAGCTCATAAAATAGCTGCTCACTATATGTCTGAATGGAAACAATTCAATTTAGAAACCGAACCTCAGCTTTGAGAGGGTCGTTGTCTATTGTAATGGGTTGAAAGGAAAATCAGAATGAGTGCTGAAGTATTGGGTATTTCCGGTAGTCCGATAAAAAACAGCAACACGGACAGACTGGTTGAGGTTATATTGAATGCATCCAGCTTGAAGTCGGAGTTTGTGAAACTTAGCCGGATCAATGTCAGGCCCTGTTTTGCCTGTAAGCAATGTGTCCCGGACAATATCTGCAAGGTCAAAGACGATTTTCAGGCGCTGGCCGAAAAAATCAAAACCGCCAGGGCATTGGTTATCGGCGGCTACTCGCCTTATGGTCAGATCGATGGCTTTACCAAGTCCCTGCTGGAAAGATTCTGGTCGTTCCGGCACAGGACCAACCTCTTAAAAGGTAAGTTGTGCGCAACGGTTTTAACCGGTGTTGATCCCCGGGCGATGGATGCCATCAATCGGTCTCTGGCAGCCGAGATCAGGGATTACGAAAATATGGAACTGGTGGGACAATTGTCGGTTCAAGGAAACGTACCCTGTCTCTATTGCGGCGAAGGCGACACCTGTGAGATGAGCGGCGTTAAAATGATGCTGGGTCCGGATGCCAAGACTGCCGATTTCGGCTACACACGGGTTGAGGACCAGGAAGATGTATGGAAAGAAGCCATGCGTATCGGTGGGCTGATCGGTGAACGGATAAAAGCAGATCATCATGGCTAAAACGCCATATAGCAGTGTTTTTTGCTGGTGCACAGCAGGTTGTTTCCTTTAGAGGAGGAAGTGAGGCAACGCCGATCCGGACGAAGTTTTTGTGATTGTTTCTTCATTTTCTTTCACGTGAAAAGAAAACGAAGCAAAAGAAAACGCCCGTGTCCCGCTTAATCCTGCGCGTCGACGATGCGGTCGGAGCGCTCGGAAACTCACCCGCCTTGCGGCGGGCTCAGACAGTCCGAGCGCTTTTTCCGCCCGCCCCGTCGATGCTCAGCGCGGAACAAAGGGGAATAAAAAACAAAACGTTCACAATATGGATTGGCATCGCCGCTGGGCGGCTTTACCATCGAAAGATAGATGAAAATACACGATGACGCTCCAATCCTTTGCATTGCCCTTTGAAAATCATAGTCTTCGCGGGGACGCCTATGGCGAGCGCTGTAATACGATCATATTGCATGGTGCAGGCAAATCATCCCGTACCCGCTTTTCCCGATTGCGGGAGGGCTTGAATGCCAACGGTATTCCAACTGTCAGTTTTGATTTTATAGGACACGGGGAGACCGGCGGGGCGCTTGTCGGCTCCAGCCTGCAGGAGAGGACCGCACAAGCCGCGGCGGTGATACGCCATACGTGCTGCGAACCGCTGACTCTCATCGGGGCCAGCATGGGGGCCTATACCGCTATCAAGCTTGCGGAAACATTTTCGGTGGCCAATCTGATCTTGCTGGTTCCGGCGATCTATACGCCCCAGGCCTATGAAACCCCTTTTGGGCCTCCGTTTTCGGCCGTCATCCGCGTCCCCGACAGCTGGCAAGATTCGGACGCGTTTCGCATCCTGGAAGGATTCAAGGGGAACCTGTTGGTCATCGCGGCGGAAGTCGATGCCGTCATTCCGATGGCTGTGATTCAAAAGATACATGCCGCGGCCCGGCAGGCGGAAACCAATCGTCTGCACATCGTACCCGAATCAAGGCACCTGTCGCTTTTCCCGACACAGAAAGACTTTCAATTGGCGCTGGACATGATGGTGGGCGTGTGTCGTAGCGGGCAGGAGGGTAGAGGGCCAATCAGCCGTTCCCGCAAAAGCGGCACGGCTGATTCGCAAACAGTGTGCTCCTCAAAAAAAGACAGTCAGGCGTTGAATCAGGGTTTGAAGCGCTGACGCCAATCAACCGAACTGGCGGAGGGTGTTCACTATCCGTTGCGCATCGGTTTTCCCAGGGCGGGGCGGCAACTGGTCCATGATGCCAAGGCCTTCCGAGGTTTCGTGAAATTCCTCATGGCTCAGGCCGCTTACGGCGGCGGTATGGATGAAAGCATTCACTTCCATCAGGCGGCGAATCCAATCAAGACCGCTGGTTTCACCGATCGTTTCGTCGACGATAACGAGATCCGGTGGGTCGTCCGCCACTTTGCTGAAGGCGGTTTCACTATCATGGGCCCACAGGATTTCGACACCGCCTTCCTGGTGCAGGGCATCGGCCAGTTCCTCAAATGTGTCCATCTGGTCGACCACCAGCAGTATTCGCGACATTCTTCCTCCTATATGGCAGCGCCACCGTCGCAGCGCTGATCATTCCCATGCGGTCGGCAATTCGGCCGATAACGATCCTGAGCGGGTGCCTGTGGTCTATCCGAAGGATTTGCCGCAGCAGGAGCCGGGGCCGGCGCAGCCGGCGTGGCCGGGATGGCTGCCGCAGCAGCCCGTGTCGTTTGGACCCGGCAAGTCCGCACCGGTGCGTCCGGTGAGCGAACTTGTCGCGGACATGATTTTGGCCGTATCGGTCGAGCCGCAACTGGGGCAGGCCAACGGGGCATCGCTTGCCGTCACGATAACCTCGCCGGTGTTGCCGCAGGCCTGGCATTGGATGTCATAAATCGGCATGTTGTGTTTCCTTTGTTCGTGGGGATTTTGGAAAACAGCCGCCGCGCCGTGCATGCAAGTCCCGGCGCGGCAGGTCCGTTGTCCCCAGGGTGCCGGTTATGCGCCGCCACCGCCACCGCAGGTATGCTCCTGGCTGAATTGCGGCAGTTTGTCTTCGATAAAAGCATTCACCGCTTCACCCACGTTTTGGGCATCGCCGCCGAAATAGACGGAAATGCCGACCTGGTTGAAGCCCATCAGCGGGCGAAAGCCCATACCGCCGGCGATGAGCGCCTGGGTGCCGTTATCGGCAAGGTATTGCACCGGCGCCATACATCCCCCCTGCTGGTGCGGGACGTTGGGGATGACGTTGACGGATTGGATGGTTTTGTCTTCTATGGTGACCAGCGTGTAAAGGTCACAATGCCCGAAATGGGCGCCCAGCATGGCGTCCAGTCCGCCAGGATTGGAAGATGGGATGGCTACGATGGTACTCATTGAATCTAACTCCTTTCAAAATAGGTCCTGTTTGAATAAAGGGATCAATCGTCGGCCGCCCGGTCGAGGACCGGTTTGGGTGCGGCCAGCTTGAGAATGTTGTCCCAAATGGTTTTTATGGATTCGCGGACACCGTTAGACGAAAATTCGGTGATGGTCAACCCCCGAATCATGGCTTCGGTGAATGCCGTGAGGTGGGGCAGTTTCCCGATGAAACTCAGTTGGTGTTTTTCGCAATAGGCTTCGATACCCTCCGCCTGCTCCTGGTTGAGGTCGCATTTGTTGATGATGACCCCGGCCGGGATTTTAAAATGTTTGCAAAGTTCCAATACCCGTTCCAGGTCGTGTCGGCCGGATACGGTCGGTTCGGTGACGATGATCGCCAGATCGGTTCCCGACAGCGCGCTGATGACAGGGCAGCCTATGCCCGGCGGTCCGTCGGACAGAATCAGATCCAGCCCCTTGGCTTCGGCCATGGCCCGGGCCTGCTGGCGGAGCAGGGCCACCAGGCGGCCCGAATTTTCCTCCGCCGGAAACAGCTGGGCGTGCACCATGGGGCCGAACCGGCTCGTGGAGCGGTACCAGTCGCCGCAATGGTTCAGTTCAAAATCGATGGCTTTGGCCGGGCATATTTCGACACAGAGCTTGCAGCCCTCGCATTTCAAGGGATTGATGACCGGCGGGTCCTCACCCTGGATCGCGTCGTAGCGACAGGCGTCGGCGCACTGGCCGCAGCGTTCACAGTCGTCCGGCCGGATAATCGCCTCATGCCCGGACAGGAAATGCTCTGTTTCCAGTTTCTCCGGCTGCAGGATCAGGTGCAGATCCGGGGCGTCCACATCCAGATCACAGATGATGAGGCCGCTTGCCAGATGGGCGAAGGCGGCTGTCAATGATGTTTTGCCCGTTCCGCCTTTTCCGCTGAGGATCAGGATTTCACGCATGCTTGACCTCCCTGGCCATGCTCGGCTGCCCGTGCAGGGTTTTGATTTGACCCACCAGTGTTTCGAAAAGGGCCCGCATGGACGGAACCGCAGCCGCGATGATCTGGCCTTTGGCGTAGGCTTCGGCGATGTCGCGTTGGTAAGGAATTTCGGCCAGTATGGTCAGACCGGTTTTTTGGCAGTGGTCGTAAACGTCCCGTGTGCCGATATCGGCCCGGTTGATGACGACCCCCATGGGTTTTCCAAGAGGCGCAAACGCTTGTTGGGCCAGCGCCAGATCATAGAGGCCAAAGGGGGTCGGCTCGGTAACCAGGACGATGACATCGGCATCCATGACGGCATTGATGGCCGGGCAGGAAACACCCGGGGGGGCGTCGATGATGATATCCCGGTCCGCATAGCCGTTGCCGCTGTTCAGGTGGCGCTTCACGTCCCGCATGAGCGGCGGGCTCATGGCTTCGCCGACCCGCAGGCGCCCCATGACAAATGCCGATGGACCGGAGCGCCCGCTCAGAATTTGCCCCAACTCCCGTTTGCCGGGAGTAATGGCCTTTTCCGGGCATATTGTCCAGCAGGCACCGCAGCCATGGCACATTTCCGGAAAGGTCATCACCACTTCGCCAAAGATTCCGATGGCTTTGAACTGGCAAATATCGGTGCACGCCCGACAGCGCGTGCATTTCTCGTCATCGATTTCCGGGATTTCGATGTAGGAAGGGTCCTGCGCGCTGATATCGGGATTCATAAAGAGATGCAGGTTGGGCTCTTCGACATCCAGATCGACAGCCACCACGGGGGAGGGCCAGACCGATGCCAGCGATGCGGAAACCGTGGTCTTGCCGGTGCCGCCCTTGCCACTTGCTACGGCCACGATCATGATCGGTGGCCTCGGCTGTTGGGGGCATCGGCCACCGGGACGTCACCGGCCTGAAAGCGCTGGACCGCCTCGCGAACGGTCAGGTTGTCGACATTCTGGCCAATCGTAATGCCGGCGGCGTTCAGAGCCTGAAATGCCTTGGGTCCCACAAAGCCGGTCAGCAGAACGCGGGCGCCGGTGGCGGCAACGATTTCGGCGGCCTGGATGCCGGCCCCCTGCGCCATGACCTGGGAGGAACCGTTATCGACGTACTCGAATGCCATGGTATCCGGATCGATGATGATAAAGCCGGCGGCCCGCCCGAAGCGCGGATCGACGCGGGCATCCATATCCGGGCCTTCACTTGAAACAGCGATTTTTTCCATTTGTCACTCCTGTAAACCAATTATTAATGAGAATATACTCATAAATAAAATAGGCGTGACGGGTGAGATTGTCAAGTAAATTATGAGATCGGTTTCTAAAAAAAATGCTGGCGGCTTCAGGAGGGAAGAGGGGGCATTGCCATACGGTCAGGGCTTTATTTGCCGTATGGCGTCGACGGCGTCAAGACCGCCTCGGTCGAACCGGCCGGACGTTGTTTCGAATGCGGCCGAAGCGACCGACATGCGGTTTCAAGGCCGGTTCGGCAAAGGGTCATGCGATCGTGGTCTGCATACTCGTCAGGTGTTCTCCGCCGGATTGAATAATGACAAAAGTGAGAAGCTGCTCGACGCTGACCTCGCCGCCGACCAGGGCCAGGTGCCCTTTGCGATCCAGGTCATCATCGCTCAGGCCGGCGGCAAAGGCCACCGCGGCAGCGCCATTTTCAGCCAGGAGCTTTTTGACCTCTTCCGGGGTGCAATCGGCATGCTCGCGCGCATGGGTATTTCCCTGTTCGATCACCTGTTCCATGGTCAGTTCGGGCAACGGCTCGCCCTGAAGCATGGTTTTTGCCAGACGGGTCACCTGAAAATGGCCGTCGGCCACGTGACGGGCAACCACGCCGACTTGCCAGTCTTCGTTTGGGCATATTTGCCGCCAGGCCTCTTCCGGACAGCGGTCCACAAATGCCATCGCGGCATCATTAAACGCTTGAATCGTATCGGCCAACAATTGGGCGCGTTCACTCATGATAACCTCCTATCACCCGGGATATGCGCGTTATCGTCCCTGTAAGGCTGCCACGGCAGCACCGGTGACAACCAGCTGCTTGAGCCACAGAAAGCGGCGCAGTCCGATGGTTACGGTTCCACCGGTGGTTTCGGGTTGGATTTGGGATGAGTTCCAGATGGTCACACCGTTGTCGTGCGTGGACTGATAGGTCGTGCCAAGACCAGCGGGCGGGCGGCCCCTGCGAACTGCAGGGATGCGGGTTTCGCCGCATCATCCCCCCACCGTCACGACATGGAGCGAGATCTCGCCCCCCTTTTTGTGAATGTAGTCCCTTGCCGCGGGGGTCAATGCAATCTTCATGGTCATTCTCCTGACAGACTGGCGCATGGGAGGCGGTGAAAATGCCGCTGCGCCGTGAAAACCATTACGGCTGAATACCAGAGTAACAACCTAAGGATCCCGACCCCCACAATCAAGCTGCGAAGGATCGATTTGGAAAATGGGGAATAACGTCCCACGCCTGAGCGTCGTGTCGATCAGGGCTTGAAAAGCGGACAGCGGTCCCCTGATTGGCATAAAGCCCATCGACTGCCTGCTTGCGTAATAAATGGGCTAATGAAGCGTAAATACAAGGTTACTGGCCCGTATTGGGGTTGACGATATAATTTTAATTGAATATACAGTTAATAATTACTGAAGCCGCAAGACGACAACGTTCTATCCTCATAAAATGAACGCCATTTAAACGACAGCTATCTCAAGGGAATCATGCGGAAAAATCAAAGTGCCGAACTTCGCAAACCCGAGATTTTAGAGAGCTACTACCAGGTGCTCATCGAAGAAGGGCTGGAAGGGGCCTCCATCGGCAAGATCGCCGATCGTCTGAACATCCACCCGAGCCTCATCATTCACTATTTCAAGACCAAGGAGCGCATGAAGCTGGCGCTCGTCGACCTGTTGGTTGAAAAATACAACGCCCCGGAATTCCTTTCGCTCGCACACATCGAAGACAACGAAGAGCGCTTCCTCGCGCTGATGGAAACCCTTTTTTCGTTTGAATGGTCGCGGACCGTGGACCCCGGGGTCCATTTCGGTTTTTATTATCTGAGTTTTCGCAGTGAAACGATCCAGGCGCGTTTCAAGGAAATGTTCAAAGCCCTTCGCGATCACCTGAAAAACCAGATGGCCTACTTTTCCTCTAAAGGCGTTATCAAAGTCCAGGACCCGGAAAAAGCGGCGGATATCATCATCACGCTGATGGAAGGACTGGAGTTTCATTCTCAGTTTTTATCCACCGGCAAACCCTTTCAAGTGTTTGCGCAAGCCGCCAAAGAGACGGCGATACTGGCGTTGAAAAGCGGGCAATTGTAGGTTTCCAGCCAAGGAAATGCCGCCGCTACAGCGGCGGGTTTTGGGGACGTATTGGTATACGGGATCGTTCCAAGAGCAGCCGGATGGCTTAATATTAAATGAATGTTCAGTTGAAAGGAAAATCGAAAATGGCAGAAAGCAATGAATCGGTTCACGAGGACAACCAAACAGCGTCACGTCGCGATGTGGATCAGGCGTTTTCAGAGGCAACCCGTATGGTCGATCTGATTATGACGCCGGAATCGGAAATGCAGCAGGAAGACCGGACCTGGGTGGCTGAGGAAACCTACCGCAATTTTGCCAACCATATCAACAAAGGCTTTCTGGAATATCGCAAATCCGTGACCGAAACGGACGACTTCGCTCTGACGGACTGGTGGGGCCGGGGATCGATTCTGCGGGACGTCATGGGGCGGGAGTACATCGATATGCTGGGCGGCTTCGGTCTCTATTCGCCCGGTATCCGTCACCCCAAAATTGTTGCGGCGGTCAAGGCCCAGCTGGATCGAAGCCCCCAATACAGCCAGGAGATGTTGGATCCGCTGCGGGCCCATTTGGCCAAGGTGATCGCCAAGCTCACGCCGGGCGACATTCAATATGGCTTCTTCGCCAACAGCGGTACCGAAGGGGTCGAAGGGGCCATGAAACTGGCCAAACTCTACACTGGGCGCAAGGGGTTTATCTCCATGCTGCAGGGGTTTCATGGGAAAACTCTGGGCGCTCTTTCCTTGTTGGGGAAATCCGTCTACCGCGAGCCGCTGCTGCCGCTGCTGGAAGGTGTGCGGCACGTTCCGTTCGGCAATGCCCAAGCCGTCGAGCAGACGCTGGCCTCAGCCAAAACTGTCGGTGTCGATATTGCCGCGGTGGTGGCCGAACCCATTCAGGGTGAAGCCGGCGCGATCGTTCCCCCGGATGATTTCTGGCCCCGGCTGCGCGAAATCTGTGACGCCTACGACGTTTTACTGATTGCCGACGAAGTGCAAACCGGCTTCGGTCGCACCGGAAAGATTTTCGGTGTGGATCACTGGGACGTCACGCCGGATATCATGTGCTTCGGTAAAGCCCTGGGCGGCGGGGTCGTACCCATGTCGGGCTTCTTTTCATCGGCCAAGATCTGGAAGTGCATGGAGCCGAATCCGTTCATGCATACCACCACCACGGGCGGCAATCCCTTGGCGTGTGCGGCGGCTCTGGCGCAGATCTCGGTGCTGATCGAAGAAGACCTGGCCGGACAGGCCGCGGAAAAGGGTGTTTACATCCTGAAAAACCTGGCGACCTTGCAGGAGAAATATCCCGGATTGTTGAAAGAGGCCAGAGGGCGTGGCCTGTTGATCGGCATGGAATTCCCGACGGACAAAATCGGCTACAAAGTGGCCTCGGGTCTCTTCAGCCGGAATGTCTTGACGGCGGGAACCCTGACCAACGCCAAGACCATCCGCATCGAACCGGCCCTGAACGTGCCCTACGATATCATCGATAAGATGCTCGACCGGCTGGAGGATACCTTCGCCAGCATTGCGTAATGGAACGGTATCGAGTTTATGCATTGATATCTTCCAGCGATTGCCGCAAAAGAAGTGAGCGTTTCAACCGGCGCCCAAAGACCGTCAGCGCAGGAGGTTTGTGATGACAACCATCAAAGTCGCTGCAACCCAGATGAAATGCAGTGAAGACAGGCAAACGAACATCGAACGGGCGGAGCGGCTCGTCCGGCAGGCGGCCGGGCAGGGCGCCCGGATCGTCCTGCTCCAGGAGCTGTTTGAAACGCTGTACTTCTGCCAGAAAGAAAGGCCGGATTATCTCGACCTCGCCACGGAGGTCCATGCCAATCCCGCCATTCAGCATTTCTCCAGATTAGCTGCTGAACTGGACGTTGTCCTGCCGATCAGTTTTTTCGAAAGAAAAAACCAGGCGCGCTTCAACAGCATGGCCGTCATCGATGCGGACGGCCGTCTCATGGGGGTTTACCGCAAGACCCATATTCCGGACGGTCCCGGCTATGAGGAGAAGTATTACTTCAGCCCCGGCGATACGGGCTTCAAGGTGTGGGATACCCGTTACGGCAAGATCGGCATCGGCATCTGCTGGGATCAATGGTTCCCGGAGGCCGCGCGCTGCATGGCGCTGATGGGGGCCGAAATTCTTTTTTATCCCACGGCCATTGGTTCAGAGCCGCCCGATCCACGCCTGGACAGCAAAGATCACTGGCAGACCGTCATGCGGGGTCACAGTGCCGCCAATATCATGCCGGTCGTCGCCTCCAACCGTATCGGTACGGAGACCATTGTCAACTCGACCATTACCTTTTACGGGTCCTCGTTTATTACCGACCACAAAGGCCAACTCGCTGCAGAAGCGGATCGGGAGACGGAGGGGGTGCTGGTGGCGGAATTCGATCTGGCGGCTTGCGCCGCCGAGCGGGCGGCCTGGGGGCTGTTCCGGGATCGCCGGCCGGAGGCATACGACACGCTGCTGACCCTGGATGGCGTCACGCGAGCGTAGGGGCGGTCATCGATGATAAGGGATGGCAACGACAACCGTGGGGCAATCGGAGCGCCCGCAAGTAGAAGATGACGCTGTTTCTATTTGGCTTGCAACAGGGTCACGATGGCCGCAAAACCTTCACTTTCGGCGATGTCTTTGGCGGTCCGTCCCGAAGAATTGGCGATCTTGGCATCGGCGCCTTTGTCCAGCAGCAATTTCACGACCGCTTCAAGATTTTCAGAGGTTGCCAGAATGAGGGCCGTGCGTCCCAGCTTATCCTGAAGATTGATACTGGCGCCCTTGTCCAACAGATAGCGCACCGTTTCGAGGTGGCCGTTGGTGGCGGCAAACATCAGACCCGTGGACCCGTTGACGCTCTGGCCGTTGAGTTCCGCGCCGCGGTCCAGCAAAATTTTGACGTTTTCGAGATGGCCGAACTGGGCAGCCTGCATCAGCGCCGTCCATCCGGCCCGCCCCTTGATGTTGACATCTGCGCCTCGTTCAATCAGCTCCTGCACGACGGCCGTATGGCCTTCCATGGAAGCCTTCATCAGTGCGGTCCATCCGGCTGCATTTTTAGCGTCGACCGGCACACCGCCGTCCAATAATTGGCGGACCTGTTCCAGGTTACCCTGGGAAGCGGCGACATACAGGGCTTCGGCCGGATCCGCGGCAAAAACCGCGGCAGGCCAGGACGTCATGACGATCAGGAGACATAGAATAACGCGTTGCGACATTCGTTTGTTTGGCATGATCCCCCTCCGCATGGATGGTTAGTGGCTGGCTAAGAACCGGCTTGACCTTATGCGTCCATTGTTTGACGTGCTAGCAACACCGTTCTTGGTGATTCTCCTCATCGAACCATATAGCAGAAAATAACTGTTAAAACAATATGTTCCCTTAAATAAGCGGCGGCATCAAAGGTTCCGCCCAGCATGCCGACCGTTTGTATTGTGGCCACCGAGTTGCATTCACACGGTGCACGTTCTATTTTGTTTGTCAGATGACCCTAGCGCAAAAGGACACCCGATGGCTGAGTTTGACCTCCATTCCTGCGATAGTGACGAAATCAGGGAGCGCTTGCGCTTGTCCATGAAAATCGTCGAAAAAAGCCCGGTGATTTTGTTTCGGCGGATGCCGGAGCCCGAAACGCGCCTGGTATACGTATCGGAGAATATCAACCGTATCGGCTACAGTGCGGATGATTTTATCGAAGAACGGATAAAATTCGCCGATATTGTGCATCACCGCGATCAGGAACGCCTGCGGGATGAAATCGAAGACTATGCCCGCCGGGATGTGGGCGACTACACTCAGGTGTATCGGATCGTTACCCGCGACGGTGAAACCCGTTGGGTGGAGGACACCACCACGACCGAACGCGATTCGAACGGAAAAATCACCCACTACCAGGGCATCGTGGTGGATATTACCGAGCGCAAGCTGGCCGAGGAGAAGCTCAGCCGCAGTGAAGCCAAGTTTCGGCGTATCCTGGCGACCGCGGCCGAGGGGTTTGTGCTGCTGGACGACAAGATGCAGATCGTGGACGTCAACGATGCCTACTGCCGGATGCTCGGCTATGATCGAGTCGAGCTGATGGGCATGTCGCCGCACCAACTGGCCACGAAAGCGTTTAAACGTTTTCTGGAAGCAAATGCCGAGCGGCTTCTGAACACCAAGCACCGGACCTTCGAGGGCTCTTATCATGCCAAGGACGGGCATCTTGTACCGGTGCTGATTCACGGCAACACGCTCTATGACGACGACGGCCAGCAACTGGGATTCGTTGATTTCGTTACCGATCTCACCGAGCAAAAACGCTCACTCCTGCTGGCTGGCGAGGTTCAGAAAAACCTGCTGCCCAAACACCCGCCCCGGGTGCCCGGCCTGGATATCGCCGGCCGGAGTATCCCCTGCGACGAGATCGGCGGTGATTACTACGATTTTTTGACCCGCAAGGCCGCCGCTTCCAGCGACAACGATCTTGTCGCCGTCACCGTTGCCGACATCGCCGGGCACGGTGTGGATTCCGCCCTATTGATGGCCACGGCCCGGTCGGCAATCCGCGAGCGCTTTGCATCCCCCGGCAGCCTGAACGAGGTTGTTGGCGATTTGAATCGGTCGCTGTTGGATGATTTCAGCACCACGGATCGCTTCATGACGCTTTTCGCGCTTCAGATCGACCGGCGTGACGGCCACATGTGCTGGGTCCGGGCCGGTCACGATCCCGCTCTGGTTTATTATCCCGCCGATGACAAGTTCGATACCCTGGGCGGTACCGGTCTGCCCCTGGGGATTTCGGGCCGAGGCCTTTTTTCGGAAAACCAGTCCCGCCGACTTCCCGCCGGCACCATTATCGCCGTGGGGACCGACGGTATCTGGGAAGCCCGTGGTCCGGAGGGGGACATGTTCGGTAAAGAGCGGTTCAAGCAGATTATCCGCCAGGAATCGGGCCATTCGGCGCATGATATTCTGGACCGGGTCTACAGCGCGCTCTATCGCTTCGGCAGTGGCTATAAACCGGAAGACGATATTACCCTGGTCATCATCAAAATTGAGCCGATGAACACGTGATGCCGCCTCATCGGCAGCCGGGCGTAACCTCCCACCCAAGGAAAGAAAAACATGACGTCTCCTTACCGCTTGATAGGGTTAAGCTTCATGCTTGTCGGAATGGGAGGGCTTATCAGTTGCGCGGCCAAGACAGTCCCGCTGGAACACCAGACGCCATTGGTAAAGAACCAACCTTACGAAGGTACTCAGCAGAATATGGATTATCAATTGGCGTACCGCTATGTTTTCGTCAAAGGTGGGGTTGCCGAACCGGACCGAATCGAATTTGCAGGAAAGCTGACACCCCGCAGAGGCCTGGAGACCCTCATAATTCGACTTCATCTGCTGGACACCGCAGGAAAGATGCTTGCCACCCAGGTCCTTTACGCACCTGGTGCGGGGCAAGGGGCCGGGCGTTCTACGATCAATCGAAATAGTGAAGTTCCCCCGGGTGCGGTGACGCTTGCATTCAGCCATTTCGCACAGGAATACGCTGCCAGGCCTATCCTGCGGCGAAGATGAAACGTCATCTCCGCAATTTACGGCACACTGTCTGCCAGGTTTTTCCCGAACACATGAATCGTATGATCTCTGGCTGATACCGGTTGTTGCGTCAAAGGGCGACTTTTCCCCCAGCGCGGCAAGGTGCTGGAATGGGTCAGCACGAAGACGGGGCTGGTGGTTCTTAGACCCATCTTTTCAACGGTGCTGCCGGCATACCATTTGCCTTGGTTTTCTTTGGTATGCGATCCGATCACGATGGCATCCGTCTGGCATTTGGCGGCGCACTTGCACAGCTCCTGATAGGGAATGGCGCCACCCCAGCAGTGGAAGCTGTGGGACACGCCGTCCAGATAGGGCCGGCCGAACAAAGCCATCTTGTCCAGGGCGCTATCCCGATCGGCATCGTAATCATCCCGCGTGTACTTGGGATAGGGGGGGATGGGAAGCATGTGAAAGAGGTCGATGTGGGCTTGGTAGAACCGGCCTAAATCCCCGGCGAAACCCAGGGCGGATTCACAGGAGGCAGAAAAATCCAATCCCACCAGGAGGCGTTTAAAGACCGGTTTGGGACGGCACGGATGCTGATTAATCATTAGAACAGGACAGCGCTGGCGGGTGATCACCCCCTTGACCGTGCTGCCGATCCGTCCTCGCACCCGCAAGAGGTTGCGCTTATCGCGGTCGCCGGCATGGGGCCCCATGACGATCAGATCGGCCGCCAGCAGGGACGCCTGGCGATCGATCTCTTTCCAGGGGATCCCCGTGGCAATTCGGATTTCGAAAGGCGTCGACCAGGCAAACAGGTCGCTATAGGCATGCCGCAGCTGGCGGCGTATTTCCGAACGATACCGGGCGGTGGCGTCCACGGTCTGGCCGGTGCAGAAATGCAGCACGCGCTCGTGATTGTCGGGGGAGGCGGACGCAAGGACATGCACGATTGACCAGGACGCCCCGAGGGCACTGGCCATGCGGGCCGCGCTGATGACGACTGGGTCGCGACCGGTGACACGGTCTGTTGCGGCAAGGATCGATGTGAACATGGCAGCCCCCTTTCTTTCAATTGAGCGCTCTTTGTTCCAGGGATGAAATCATACAGGCGGTTGAGACGCGTTGGTCTTCGGCCAGGATGCGCCGCACGCATTCATCCGGCAAGCAGGTGGTGTCAACCACGATATGGGCGGTCATACCCGCCCCGCCCAGGGGAACGAAACATTGCCGGAACGATTCGAAATCCTGCAGGCGCGCCTGGGACAGGGATGGGTGCTGTTCCCTTTCGCGCAGACGCGATTTGATGACCTTCAATGGGGCCCGGCATTCGACGAAGGTCAGCCGGATGTGGCGATCCCGGGCCAGGCGCTTGAGTTCGCGTCGATATTCCGGACGGCTGAAGGTGGCATCCACGATGACCGATCGTCCGCCATCGACGGTGGCTTTCGTTTGGTCGAGCAGCTTGCCATAGGTCAGGCGCTTGGGGATCTGGCCATAAATCCCGGCATTGAAGGACGGCGCCGGCGGGTCGGACGGCTGAGAGCGAAAGAGGGTATGTCGAATGGCATCGGAACGAAGATGGGGGGCTTCGATGGTGCGGGCCATGGCCCGGGCCACCGTGCTTTTTCCGGAGGCCGGCATTCCGCTGAAGGCCCATATCTTGGGGCGCGAAAACGATATGGCATAGCGATAGGCGAGGGTGAGATAGCGCCGGGCATCATCGATGACTCCCTGGCGCTGTCGGGCATTGCTGGTTGTCTGGAGAAGAAGACAGCTGACCTTGCAGCGCACCATGGCCCGGTAGCATTTATAGAAGGGAAGCATTAAGAACGCCCCCGGATCCGGTGTCAGCCGCGAATAGAGATCCATCAGCTGGCTGCCGAGGTGGGGGCTGTCCTCAAAGTCCAGATCCATCGATAGAAACGCCAGGTCGGATACGACGTCGATTCGCCGCAAGCGGTCGTCAAACTCGATGCAGTCGATGATCTGGATGTCATCCTGCGGGAGGGCATAGATGTGACATGCGCGCAGGTCGCCATGTCCGTCCCTGATCCAGCCGTCCTTGGCGCGATTCTCGAAAAGTGTGCTTCGGCGATTCAGGAAAGAACGCGTCGCCGAACGCACGATGGCGAATACGTGCTTGTCGAGAAAAGGACCGACAAAGGGAAGGGTTTGGTGAAAATTGTTTTCACATGCCGAGCGCAGGTTCTTGAAAGCGGCCATGGACTGAATTGGGTTGCAGGCGCCCTGGCGGGTATAAAAAGTGGTCAGGCGGCTGACCAGTTTCAGCATGACATCAGACGACAGGTCGGTTCCATGCAGGCGCTGCTGGAGGGAGTGGCTTTCCGGCAACTGACGCATGCGCACGGCATATTCCACAGCAGGGCCCGGACCATCCAGACGGAAAGAGCCGTTGCGATGGGTAATCGGGATGACCCCGTCATAGACGTTCGTGGTCAGGCGACGATTGAGGTCGCACTCGCGATGACAAAACCGGCGGCGTTTTTCGGCGGTGGAAAAATCGAGAAACCCGAAATCCACGGCTTTCTTGACTTTGTAAACCCAGTCACCGGTAAGAAATACCGTGGATATATGGGTTTCGCGTATCTGGACCTGATGGACCGGATGCGGATAGAAGGATGGGTCTGCCATCACGCGGTAGAGATCTTCCTGCCGGTAGGATTTCATCGGACCGCCCTCCTTTTCCCACGCTGATCCGGCCTGCTTGGCCCCACATCGGGAGGCGCGGTGGAGAAGGAAGATGCGCGTGCTGCCTGATCCGTTCGGCCTGGCCGATGTGTGTTATAGCGCTCGCAGGACGGTGACGGTCGGTGGCCTGACGGGGTGGGATCAGCCTTAGAAGGGGTTGCGCGGTCAAAGCGCCACGGTATCGGCAACAGCGCCTTCCCCGGGAAAACCGCCCCCGTTACGGTACGACGGGAGAACGAAAAGGTCAGCCAACGATCATCGTTTATGACATTGGCTTTGGTCGTAAAATAAGGCTATATGGACGAAATACAAGCCGGGGAAACCCAGCGGATGGCGCGGGATCGGCAACAAACCGCGGTATTTACAAAAAATGTCGAATCTGGTACGGCTCTGCGGCGTCAGGACAGCACCACGGATTGCAGCGTGAGGCGTGCTTCCTGACGGAGGCCATCGATCGATTCATCCTGCCGCGCGACAGGACCATGGATAGTAAAAAAAGGCAGGGACATGCGCGTTCTGACCGTATCGGACATCGTTGTTTCACCACTCTATCCGGTGTCCGACCGCGACGCCTTCGGCGCTATCGATCTTGTCGTGGCATGCGGCGACCTGCCGCCCGAGTATCTGGGCTATCTGGCCCACGTTTTCAATGTGCCGCTGTTTTTTGTCAAAGGCAATCATGATATCCGGTTTGACAAGAATCCACCGGGCGGATGCACGGATTTGCATGGCCGGATCCTCTCCTTCCGGGGGGTTCGGTTTTTGGGCCTGGAAGGGTCCATGTGGTACAACGGCGGTCCTTACCAGTACAATGAAAAGCAGATGAAAACCCATCTCCGGCGCCTGCGGCCGGCCCTCTGGTGGCGCAAGGGGGTCGATGTCGTGGTCACCCACGCGCCCCCGCGGGGCATTCACGATGGGGACGATCTCTGTCATCAGGGGTTCGCCTGCTTTCGCTGGCTTATCGATAAATACCGGCCGCGGTTTTTCCTGCATGGCCACATTCACGCCTTTTTTCAGGATGACACGGAAAGGACAACCCTCATCGGCACCACCCGGGTCACCAATACCTATGGCTATCATGTCCTTGAAATCTAGACTGCAACAGATTTTCGCCAAGTTGCGGGGGCGACCGCTGGACGGTCGTGCCGTCGAAGTGAAAAGTTTCAAGCACGACCAGGAGAAAGAAGCCGCCTATGACAGCCGGATTCGGGGCGTGCGGACCGTTCCCCTGAACCAGATCGTCGGCAGCGTGGGACGCTATCAGGATTTTGACAACCGTTTCCGGATGAAGCAGACGGTTCCCTCGGAACGCTTGCAGCGCATCAAAATGGCCATGCGTGAAGGGCACCCCCTGCCACCGGTGAAGCTCTACCAGATCAAAGACGGATTCTACATTCTGGATGGCAATCACCGGATCGCCGCCGCCAAGGAGCTGGGGCACGATGAAATTCTGGCCCACATTGTCGAATTTATCCCATCCGAGAACACACTGCCGAATTACCTCTATCGCGAACGGGCGGATTTTGCCGATCGCGCCCAGCTGCCGCGGGAGATCAAGCTGACCGAGATCGGGCAATATGCCTTCCTGACCGATCAAATACTGGAACACCATGCCCACTTGAAAACGACGCAAGCCACGGACGTTTCTTTCGAAGCGGCGGCCCAAGACTGGTACAAAACGATTTATCGACCCTTGTGCGTCATTATTAAACGAGGTCGGTTGATCGACTCTTTTCCCGAGCGAACCATTGCCGATCTCTACCTCTACATTTCACAGCACCAGTGGCAGAGCGGGCGCCAGCGGCAATACGGCATCGGGATCGATCAGCTGATTCCTAAAAACATGGAGGAATTCCGAAATAAAATGGCGGATATGAAAGAATGCGGCTACCCGGAAATGCAGCGGGGCATTACGGCCTTTATCCTGATGAATGTTCAGGCCAAAAGGGAATTCAAGATTGTTGAAAAATTGTTTGAACTGGACGAGGTGCGAGAAATCCATTCCGTCCACGGGGACGTCGATCTGCTGGTCAAGATCGAACTCACCCGGGACCTGTTGAGTTCCGACGCGGAAATGATCTCGCAGTTCGTGCACGATGATGTCCGGCAGCTCGCAGGGGTGATCAGCACCAAGACGCTGATTCCGGGCTTCTCGAAAAGCAAGGCATAAACGTACGCCGGCTGTTGCTGCTTCCATCGGGTAAATTCGGAATCTGCTTTCAGAAAGCGAAGTTGGCTGCTGCCAGTGCGGTGCCCGCGGCGATGATGTGAAAGATGATGGGGGGGATGATGCTCTGAGAGCGTTCCCGCACCACGCCCAGAACCAGCCCCAGAACAAATGCTCCCAGAACCGGTTGCAGGTACGTCAGGGGGTGCGCCAGAAGGTTCGCCAGCGAAACGCCGGACGGGTTCTGCCACAGGGGATAACCGGCAAACAGAAGCGCCGCGCCAACCAGGGGCCATGAAAGAAAAAGGCGGCTCTTGGGGCGGCCGATACGAGCGGACTGGGCCAGCAGGCCATGGACCAGACTGCGAAACAGGAGCTCAAATGTTAGCGGAACCAACAGAAGACCCAAAAGCAATAGCCCCCACAGCGGCTTGATCTCGGGCGTCAGGGGCAGGGGGATGCTGTTGCCCACCAGACCGCCCAGGGCCGCCAGCGGCAGAAACGCCCACCAAACTTTACCCACCGGCCAGGCCAGGCCAAATTGCCACGGACGACGAAAAGCCACCGATAACAAGGCGACCATCGTGGCCAGCAGAAAGCCTAAATGCATGCCAAAGACGGGTTCTGCCATGATGTGGCCGCGTTGGAGGCCGGCCGGCCAGTCAGTCGGCGGCCAGACATAGCGCCCCGCGAGCGCGACCGCGGTAATCAGTGCGACCAGACCGGCAGTCCCAAGGAACCGCACCATTTGGCGGATAAAACCTGTATCTTGAACGGCATCACGGCAGGCGTTGACGATTTCGGCCGGGGTCAGTCGTGTGCCGGACTCCCGCGGCGATCCGCCGATTTCCACGGAACCGCCCCACTGATTTTGCTGATCGCGGTATCTGACGGCCCCATCGATGAAATTGAGTCGGTCATAGACGCGCTCCAGCGTGACGGGCATGAAAATATCCATTTGTCGAAGCGTATAGGTGTTTTGTCCTCGCTTCAAGATGACCCAACCCAGTCGGTCGCCGTAGATGTTTTTGAGGAGCGGCTCGATTTCATAGATCCCCATGTCGGCTTCCACGGCAATGACGATGCGCTTGCCATTGATGTCGGCGCGCGCCAGTTCTTTGACTTCCTGGAAATCGGAGAAATCGCTCGGTCGATAAATCATGCGATCGATCCGGTGGAGGAGGTCGGCGGTGTAATCGAGAAAGCCGATGTCATCCCACAAGCCGTCTTTTTTAAGACGGATTTCCTCCCGCCGCAGGTGGTCGATCAGGCGTTGCATGGCCGCGCTTAATTCGGGCGGCAGGCCGCTGAGCTCTTTCAGTTCCAGCCCCAGGGCATCGATGGTGCCCTCCAGCCGGACGAGGGTCAGCAGGCGCTGACGGTTGGTAAACTCCCGGTTTTGGATGCGGCGGTGATTCAGGAGGATCCAAATGGCCAGCACGGTATCGAGATCCGGTTCATTGGCCAGGATGTTCCATTCCCGCTCGCGCAGATCCAGGCCTTTCATACTCAGGACAAGCGCCTGTTCACAGGCCGCGAGGGTAAACGAACGCACACAGCCTTCATGATGATCTAAATTGTAGATTTGCTTTTCATGGTCCATGAAGGGTTCGCAGCGAGCGACCCCATCCAGAAAAATAGTTCCCGGGGCGGCCTTACGGGCGGCGGAAGCGGATATGGAAAGGTCACGGTTAACGGAGACCTTGAGGTTCGGGGCGTCCGTGCATTGAATCACCCGCCCGCTGCTGGTTTCCTGAATGCGGTAGCGGTCGGGTAATTGTCGGGCCAGCCCCAATGGATCATGGCCCGACATAACATCGGTGCCGGACAGTGTGCTGGTAGCGGATGAGGGTTGGTGATTTGGCATATTCGTGACGCGCAATTGTTGAGTTATTTCAGCCAACCTTAGCAGTTGGCCGGTGGGGGGTCAACCGCAAGACGACCAACAGGGGAAAACAGGGGTATGGCAGCCCAATCCCGAAAGACCAGCTCATCGCGGAAAAAGGAAAGATTGTGAAATGTGGTTGCCTCCGGGTGTGTTTGACGCTATGGTGCGGTCGAATCGCGTCAGCTGGGTAGTTTTGCGGGTGCAGTCCGAGTTACCGCAGTACAAGCCATATCGTCAATCGACCAGACGGTCTCCTGCAATGATGCCGGCCTACCTTGTCTTTCGTTTCACCACACACACGTTAACGCAAACGCATCACGCGTTTATTCATGAGGAGAAAGCGATCTATGAAAACCATTGCACGGTCCGTTGTCATCATTGCGCTGGTGAGTGTTGTCATGGCCCCGCTGGGGGCTTTGGCCGCGGAAAAGGCCGCAGCCGAAACGGCGGCAGCGGTCGTCAACGGGACCACGATTACCCAGGAAGCGCTGGCTTTTGAAACCCAGCGCATGATTGAACAGATGGCGCGTCAGCGCCCGGGGCAAGTGCCGGATGAAGCGAGCATGCCCCAGGTGCGTGAAGACGTATTGAATCGGATGATAGAGGAAGAACTGCTTTACCAGGACAGTCAGTCCAAGAACATCAAGGTGCCGGAAACGCGGGTCACCGAGGAATTGGCCTCTATC
Source organism: Desulfobacteraceae bacterium (assembly GCA_014237395.1). Taxonomy (GTDB): domain Bacteria; phylum Desulfobacterota; class Desulfobacteria; order Desulfobacterales; family UBA5852; genus JABZFP01. Next base: position 21,038 of record JABZFP010000032.1, read on the forward strand.
AAACAGCGGTTCCCCAGCGAAAAAGAATACCAGGACGCCCTGGCGGGGATCGAGATGAGCGAAGCGGATCTAACCCGCAAAATTACACGTGGCATGGCGATCGAACAGTTGATCAAAGAGCATGTCATCCAAGAGACAACGGTGAGTGACGCTGAAAGCCGTGCTTTTTACGACCAGAATGCGAGCATGTTCGAGAAGCCGGAGCAGATTCAGGCCCGTCACATCCTGATCAAAATGGAAGGCGACGTCACGGAAGCGCAAAAGGCGGAAGCGCTTGCCAAGATAGAAATGATTCGGAAGAAAGCGGTGGAGGGGGAAGATTTTGCCGCTTTGGCTGGCGGATATTCAGAAGATTCTAGCCGTACCCAATGGGGGGACTTAGGGTATTTCAGTCGTGGCCAGATGGAGAAACCATTCGAAGATGCAGCCTTTACATTGGAGCCTGGTTCGATCAGCGAGGTCGTCGAAACTAAGTTCGGCTATCACATTATCAAGGTTATCGATCGTAAATCGCCGGAAGAGATCAGGGCACGCCATATTTTGATTACGGTGGCTGACGATTTCACGGTAGAACAGAAAACCGAGGCTCGGGCGAGAATTGAAGCGGTTCGCCAAAAAGCACTGGAAGGGGAAGATTTTGCCGCTCTGGCTGGTGGATATTCTGAAGGCCCCAGCCGTGCTAAATGGGGCGATTTGGGCCATTTCAGTCGAGGCCAGATGGTCAAGCCTTTTGAAGATGCGGCGTTTGCGCTCAAGATCGGCGAGATCAGCGAGGTGGTCGAAACCCAGTTCGGCTATCACATAATCGAGGTCACCGATCAGCAGCCGGCCTCGGTGGTCAGCTATGAAACCGTGCAGGCTCAGATTGTCGAGCGCTTGAAGCAGGAAAAAAGCCGTCGCGAAATCCAGCAGTACATCGAAACCTTGCGCTCCCAAGCGGACATTAAGCGCAACTGACCGGTGACACGGCCAACTGCCTTGCACAAGGCTGTTGGCCGGGGGCTCCCGCCATCCACCGGAAGAACGTCCCGACGATTCCCATCGGGTCGGGACGCGAATTTTCCCCTATCGCCACACACAACCCACGAGCGTGCCTCCGGATAAGCTCATGCAAGGCCTGTGGCACGCTACTCAGTTCTTGATCGCCTTGACGACGCTTTGGCCGAGGGGATCCCCATATGCCTCCCCCCGCTTGTCCCATGGTGCTCGTGGGGGGGAGCTTTACGCTTTTAAATCGGCAGAAAATTCCAGAAATAGACCGCCACCAACCCTACCAAAAGCTGAATGCCAATGAAGGCCTGCAGAACGGGGGGGGTCTTTTTTTGTTTGCGACGGGCAATGTGACGGATGCGCGCCGGGTTCTGGTCAAAAATGGATGCAACACGTGGCGACATATGAAGGTCCTCCTGTTCAGATTCCAAAATGGGTTAACCGGTTTTCCGGTCTGACGACCCCATCAATAACAATTCCTATGCCAGGATGCGCGGCGATCGTTTAAAATTTCGTAACATTCTGATATTAAAGTAATAATAAATTTTTTGGTGCGAAGCGGGCGCTGATGGGACCGGGGAGGGGGTGGCGGAACTACGACAAGATTGACATGGAAGCTTCTATTGAATTCACAACATGCTGAATAAATTATATTAATCTAATGATGTCAAAATTGGCGCACTATACGGCATTGATGGCGTAGCTACTGAATTCCCAGGGATTTCATTTTGCGCTGCAGCGTCCGCAGCCCGATTCCCAGTGACCTGGCGGTGTGGGTCCGATTCCAGCGGCAGCGGGCCAGGCAAGCGGTAATCAGCTGCTTTTCGACCTGCGCAAGCGCTTCCGGCAGGGGGGCCGGCGTCGGGATCCCTTGCGGATCGTCCATTGCGACCGGGTGCGACGGGAGGCCTGGTTCAGGCAGGGTTTCGCCTGTCAGGTCGAGCCGTTTCAGGGTTACAAAGCGATAGAGCACGTTTTGCAGCTCGCGGACATTCCCGGGCCAATCGTAGGCCAACAGCGTTTGCATGACCTGCTTGGTGAACTGGGGACGCATGCTGCGGTCGTAAGCTTTGAGAAAATGGTCGATCAGAAGCGGGATGTCGTCTTTGCGTTTTCGCAGCGGCGGGAGGTGAATCGGAATGACATGCACCCGATAGAAAAAATCACTGCGCATCAATCCTTTTTGCACCAATTCCGCCAGATTGCGACTGGTGGCGGCAATGATCCGGAAGTCGGGCTTCCTGACATCGTTGCTGCCGATCGGCGTGTAGCCCCCGCCCTCGATGGCACGCAAGAGCTTCACCTGCAGATCCGGTTTGATTTCACCGATTTCATCCAGAAACAGGCAACCGCCGTCGGCTTCATCCAGATAGCCGGGCTTGTCGCTGACGGCGCCGGTAAAAGCCCCCTTGCGGTGCCCGAAAAATTCTCTTTCCAGCAGGGTTTCGGGAATCGCCCCACAGTTCACCGGCACGAAACGGCCGTTCCGGCGGTCGCTCATGTTGTGAATGGCGCTGGCCACCAGTTCTTTGCCTGTGCCGGATTCTCCGTAGAGAATGATATTGGCGTCCGAGGCGGCCGCCATGAGCATCAGCTCGTAGATTTCCTGCATGGCGGCACTGGACCCGACGATATCCCCGAATTTATTGCGCTGCTGAATCGTCGACCGGAGCCGCAAGTTTTCACGCCGCAAATGGGCCTCGCTGTCCCGTAAGGCTTCTTCCAAGCGCTTGCGCTGATCGATATCGGAAATCATGGCCTGACAAAAAACGGTGCCGTCCGCCATGCGGATGGGGACGTTGACGCTGTAATACCATTTTTTGTCGTTGGGGTTTTTCATTTCAAAACGGATGCATTCCCCTTCGAAGACCTGCTCACTGGCGCACCACAGGCATTTCGACGGCCGGTTATGCAGCGCTTCATAACAGCGTTCGCCGGTGGCGTTGCGCCCGATGAAATTTACCAGGTTTTCATTCATGAATTCGATACGGTAGTCTTTGGCGATAATATACAAGAGCCCCTCATATCCCTCCAGCATGGCGCTGTATAGGGCCTCACGTTCGCGGAGATGTTTTTCCGTTGCCTTCAGGGACGTAATATCGATGATCGAGGCAATACTGCGCCCGGGTTTCGGGAGCATGCCGACCTTGATGAAGATATCTTTGACGTTGCCATCGCGGTCTTTGATCCGGCATTCGTATTCCGGAGGTGCCTGGCCGCCGTCGCTGCGCCGGGCATAATGGTATTGCTTCACCCGTTCGCGATCATCATGGGTAAGGAAGTCGATCCAGCGCATGCGGCCTTCGATATCGGCCTGCCGGTAGCCGGTCAGTTCTTCGAACTTCGGGTTGGCCATGGATATGGTGAAATCCTGGTCGACGATAATGGACGGTGACCCCGAGTGGTTGAAGATCCGTCGGTATTTTTTTTCGGCTTGATAGAGTTCGGTCGTGCGTTCCTGCACCAGGGCTTCCAGATTTTCGTGATAGCGGCGGAGTTCGGCTTCGGTTTCTTTTTTGTGGGTAACGTTGCGCACAATCGCAAGCGCTTCATTCTCGCTGCATTGAATCATGCGGGATTCATAGGCCCGGCGGGCACCGTCGAAACGCAGGCTGTATTCGAGGTATTGGACCTTATGGGTTTGAAAGGCCTGGTCGATCCGGGTCAGAAACAGGGCGGCGGTGTCGGGGGGCAGGACCTCCCGCAGATGTTTGCCGATATAGGCCTCGGCCGGCCAGACCAATTCATCGGTGGCGCCCTCAAAACTCTGAAAAACACCGTCACGGCTGATGCGGATGATCATGTCGGGGATGGCATCGACAATCGCCTGATAGACGAGATGATCGATCCCCTCCCCGGTATCCTTGAAAAGGGCCTTGCCGCGGGCCTGGGTGTCGCGGTTATCGGAGATATCCCCCATGGCGTATCGCTCCCCGTGGTCCTGGTGACAGCGTGAGGCTGCGCACCATGAAAATCGGCCTTCTATCACACGTGCGGTGAGGCTGTCCAGGCCGTCGCCGGGCTTTCACGGGACTTCCGCCGGCCATCAGTCCGCCGGCGTATCCGGCTGGGTTTCGAAAAGGCGGCGGTATTCCCCGTAGCCCTCGTGTTCAAGCGCTTCGAGCGGAATAAACCGCAGGGAGGCGGAATTGATGCAGTAGCGTTGGCCGGTGGGGGGCGGTCCATCTGGAAAGACATGCCCGAGGTGGCAGTCGCCAATGCGGCTGCGCACTTCAGTGCGTGAAACAAACAGACGCCGATCGTTGCGCTCGGCGATGTGGTTCGTTTCCAGCGGGCGCGTAAAACTGGGCCACCCGGTACCGGAATCGAATTTGTCGAGGGAACTGAACAGGGGTTCCCCGGAGACAATATCCACGTAGATCCCGGGCGATTTGTTGTCCCAATAGCGATTGTCAAAGGGCGGTTCCGTGCCCTCCTGCTGTGTGACCTTGTATTGCAGGGCACTCAGCTCCCGCCGCAAAACGGCATCGTCCGGCTTGGTGTAACGGGAATCGCGGGCGGGTGCTGCCGGAGGTGCCGGAACGTCGCGCCAGATGTGGGCCAGTGCCTGGTCACGTCCCGAATGGGTGCGATAGGCGTGGTAGCGTTCCGGGCTTTTTTTACCATAATCCTGGTGGTATTCCTCCGCCGGGTAGAAATCGGTCAGGGGAACAATGGTGGTAACCACCGGTTTGGCGAAGCGCTTGGACTGGTTGAGCCGTGCCAGGGATTCTTCGGCCAATCGTTTTTGTTCGTCGTCGTGGTAGAAGATAGCGGTCCGGTATTGGGAGCCACGGTCAACAAACTGCCCCCCGGCATCGGTGGGGTCGATCATGCGCCAGAAGTGATCCAGAAGCGTCGCATAGTTCACCTGGTCGGGATTGTAATAGACCTGCACGGCTTCGGCATGTCCGGTTTTTCCCGAGCATACCTGGTGATAGGTCGGATGGGCCTGGAGGCCGCCGGTGTAGCCGGAGACCACCGCCAGAATACCGGGCAGGCTTTTGAAGTCAGATTCAGTGCACCAGAAGCATCCGCTGGCAAAAGTGGCGGTCTGGGTATTGGCAGGTAAATTCAACATGGGTTTCCGCCTTTCGGTTTTTCTACCAAGGTAATCCCAATCGGGGCGGGGGCAAGTCTGAAGGCGATGGAGATTTGAGCGGCGCCAATCCGGGGCGTGGGAATCGGCCGTTCGTGGGTTAAAAGGCAATGTCCTGGCGGGTGCCGGACATGATCGACAGCCGGTCGAATACGGCCACGGTATCGGCCCGGGCCCACATGCCGACCTGGCCGCCGAGGGGGCGGTCGGCGGTATAGGCCATCACCGGGACGCCATTGATGTGAACCTGCAGAGACAGGCCGGATAGGCGGAGACGAAGGTCGTGCCAGCGGTCCCTATCGACAGGGTAGCGTTTGCGCAGACGTTTGAAGCGTCGACCGTGTATGAATTCATAAAGAATGATGCACTTGTGATGGGCGTCCAGACCGAACAAGAAACAGTGGCCGGGATCACGGTATCCGAATGCCAATCCGCCCGCACAAGCCTGGCAGCCTGTCAGCAGATTGAAGGTCAGCTCGATTTGGCCTTCGTTGACGGGTGGCGCGGTGGCAATTGCCAGGGGAAAAAAATGGTCCCGGTAAAGCTGTTTGAGGAAGGTCTGGTAAGCGCCTCTCCGGTTGCCGGCCAGTTGCTTCAGCGGCGGCATGGGCGTGTCGGCCACCGCAGCCCCGTCCTGAACGACGACCGAGCGCCGGTTCAGGGTGGCCTGCCGCCAATGACCGCAAAGCGGGCGGAACGAGGAAGGCAGATCCCCGGTTGCAGGTGGACGGGGGGCACCCGTTGACATAAAGGTGGCGCGTAAATCCTGGAGGACCCAGGGGCCGACAAGCATCGGGTCGATTTTACGGCAATAGGACAGCAGACGTCCCGCGTGGTGCAGAAACTCCCGGCAGTGGGCCCAATCTCCGGCGACTGCGGACGCCTCCAGCAGAGACCCGTTGATATGAAGGGCGAAACCGAGTTCGTCCAGGACCTCGGCCAGAAAGCGGGTGCGCAGACAGCGGTGGTAATAGGGGCCTGTTCCCCCCACGACACGCAGTCGGATGTGATGGGGCGCGTGCCCTGACGGTTGACAGACGTCGAGCATTGACGTTTGCCGTTCAAAAGGCATGGTCACGTAGAGGGATGCATCAGCGATAAAGGCATAACCGTCGATGATCAAGCGCCGGTCTGTGGCTGGCTTACGGTGGGACCATGACAATCCCGACCAGAACGCCTGCAGAAACTGATGACCGGCAGATGCGGTGGGGGGAGCGGATAGGGTTTGGCGGGTGAAATCCGTGGCGACATTTGCGCCGGTCCAGCGGATGACCTGAATGGGATCTCCGGTTTCCGTTCGGCGGCTGAGCAACGTTTCCAGCGCGAAGGCATGGGCTTGTTTTAGAAGATCATGAACCGTGAGGTCGTTGTCGGATTGGGGCTGGCCATCCGAAGGGTCGTGGTGACTATGGGTGATCCGGTTCGACAGGGCGCGCAACCGTCGGCGTGGCGGTGATTCAAACGGGTCGGAAAGCGATTGTGATGGCCTGCCGACACTGGTGGGGATTCGTCCGGCATAGACTGTCGCCTTGTCCGCGTAGAGCGTGACCCACTGCCCCTGAATCCATTGGTCAGTCGCCCGCCCGGTGTCCACGATCATCGGAACGCCGAATTCGCGCGCGACCGATGCCAGATGGCTGGCGGCACTGCCTTTGGTGGCGATGACGCCCCGCACTCGGGCGACGGTCGAGGCATATTCGGGCCCGGCTTTGGGAATGACGAGAATGCTGTCGGCCGGGATGGTTTCCGACAAGGCGGAACCAGCGTGGTAAAGACGGCCAGTGACAATTCCGCTACAGGCGTTGCGACCGCCGATGTGAAGGACCGGCAGGCTCTCGAGCGGCAGAACATCAGCGGCTTTGGATGGCGGGGGGGCGTCCAACCCAAGGGATCGCGATTGCAGGAGATGAAGGTGCCGCGCGCTATCGATGGCCCATTCAACATCCTGGGGGGAACCAAAATACTGTTCCAGGCGTTCGCCCCAATCCGCCAGGCAGCGGGCCGACACATTGTCGATCGGTGGCAGCTTTTGGTCTTCAGGGGCCAGGGGTTCCAATCGGGTTCCGCCGTGGGGAAGCGCGGTGATCCAGTGGGATTGATGGGCCGTATGGTGGGGCGTGATGCGTCCGGTCCGGCGGCAAACACCAATGGCATAGGGCGCGCTGTCGCCGCTCATCAAATATTCCCCCAGCCCGCGTATGGCGCTGATCTGAAGATCGGTCTGTTCCGGCTGGGAAGGGTTGCGCGTATAGACGACGCCGCTGGCCTGAGCGGCCACCATGGCCATGATGATGACGGCCATGGGGGTCGTCCGGTCATCCAGTCCGCAACGCATACGATAGAGAACGGCGCCGGAATTGTACTTGCTGGCCAGCACTTCTTTGTAGGCGTTCAGCACCGATCGGGCCGGAACATTCAGGAGCGTGGCAAATTGCCCGGCAAACGAAACCTCGGTATCTTCTCCGATGGCGCTGCTGCGCACGGCGGTCAAAACGGGTTGCCCCTGATCCGCCTGCCATTGGTTCAATTTGTCCTGAATGGCGCCTTCGATCTTAAGGGGCACCGGCGCGTCAAGAATGAGCCGGCGTATGGCTTCGCAGCGTTCATCGACAAGCACCGGGTGCTCCGGCGACAGATCCCGCAGGTAAGCATCGATCATGCCCGGCAATTCGTTTTCGGTCATGAAGTCGTCGAAGGCGCTGGCTGTCAGGACAAACCCCTGCGGCACGGGAAGATTCAGCGTATTGCCGATGGCTGCCAGATGGGCGGCTTTATGCCCGACAAAGGGGGCCATCTCGGCATGAATTTCCTTGAGGGAAACCAGAATTGGATGTTCGGGCAGGCTGAGGGCGGGATGAAACAGCGGGGTCGTGTGCCGGTCAAACTGCTGATGGGCTTTGAGAAGATCGCCACAACGCCGGTCGCCGAGATCACCCAGGGCGACCATCATCTTCTGGGCCGCCAGCTGCAATCGGTCATACAGGCGTTTAATGGCGTCCATATCGACCGCATCGCTGGTATGCTCGATACATTCGAATTCGGCCAGGAGATCCATGGCTTCGCCATACGGGGATAAAAGATCTTGATGACGGATGGCCGCATCCGACATAGGGCTTAGGGAGGGGGGCGGCAGAACCTGCCGCTGGCGTTGTTTGGTCGGGCAGGTTTTGGGTTTGGCCATCGACGTTCTCCGCAGCATAGGGCTCCTGAAAGGGTGCCCGAAACCAAAACGGGGACGTTACAAAGCAGCAGCACCTAATTCTTCTGAAGATAATACCCTTTTGTCAAATGATTTATGAGGTCTTCGGCCGATATCATGTCTGGGGACCCCGAAGATGCCGGGCGAGCTGATGGAATCTATCATTGGGGTTTTCACAACAATTGTGCCGGGCATTGTCAGAATAAGTGTCGTTGGAACATGATTACCAGCATGCCCACCAGCATGGCCAATAACGTCTGCCGCGTTTTTACGGCGGTCACGACCGTTGCCATGGCGGCCAGGCAGCCCCAAGGGCCTGCCGCCAGGATCCCCGGAACGACGAGTGACAATAGAATCGTACCGGGCAGGGCGCCCATGAAGGCCCGGAAAGCAGGTGAGCGTGGCAGGCGTTCGGATAATAGCAGCCCTCCCAAACGAAGCCCATAAGTTGCCAAGGCCGCCCCGGCCAAGGTGATCATGGTGTTCATAAGGGTCGAATCATTCGTTAACATGTGGTTCTTCTTTCTTCACGGAAGGGATGCTGCCACGATCACCGATAAGGCACTGCAGAGCAGGCACCAAAGCGCCTCCCAACCCTCCGGCCACGATGTACCATTTGCCTGGCAGGAGTGCTTCGGCTGCGACGGCAATAAGCGCGGCTGCGACCCATGGTGCCAAATCCATTTTACCGCGCCACATGCCGGTGGTGAGCGCCGTGAAAACAGCGACAAAGGCAAAATCAAGGGCGTAAACTTCCGGATGCCGGATGAATGCCCCCAACTGATGACCGGTCATGGTGCCCAGGCACCATGCCAGCAGCAGGCAGCATCCGCCGCCGAATAGAAAATCACTCGAGGCCCGGCCCTGTCGATGGGCGGCCATGGTGACGGCCCAGTTTTCGTCGGCGACCAGGTGCATCACGAACGCTTTATGCCCCATTGATTTATTTATAAAAAGCGGTTCAAGTGAGGCCCCGATCAAAAGGTAGCGCAGATTGATAACCGCTACACCGGTGACCATTTCACCGATGGGCAATGGCGTCGACCACATATCGACCATGACAAATTGGGCTGAACCCGCAAAAATCGATAGATCCATCAGCAGCAAAACGAACCAGCTGATATGATCCTGAGCGGCCAGAACGCCCAGGACGCTGCCATAAGCGGCCACACTGACCGCAATGGGAAGATTTGCTCTGAAGCCGCGTTGGATCTCGGAATGCCTCACACGTCAATTCCTTTCGGCGCCCAATTGGTGGTATCTTTGAGCGCCGATGGCTTTATTATCAGCATTTCGATCGAAATGACAGGAACAGAAGAATGACGACACCGCGGCAGAGCTGTGGGGTATCCATAATGGCAGAGCTAGACTGCAAGCGACGGGGTATGGAACTCTCGTCCGCCTCTGCCGGATTGTCGGGTTTCGATACATGCGTGGAAACAGGGCTTGTCGGAACCGGGACAATCGCTTAAGATAGCGCATAACACGCTTGGACCATCTATGACGAAGCATGGATACCGGTTATGGTTGCGGATGAACTGAAAGAAGTCGTTGTGCCACGCGAAGAGGCGACATTCTGGCTGGATCGTTGGGGCTATTGGTGCAATGCGCACGGACGCTTTCAACACAAAAAGATTATCGACTACTTTCACGCTGCCATCGCGAGGGACGAAAAGGGGTATTTTGTTGCCCAGGTGAACGGGGATTGCCGTGAGAAGGTTTATTTCCGGTATGAGGACACGGCCCTGTTCGTTTTTGATGTTCTTCTGAATGACCGCCCGACCCTTGTCCTCAACACCCGGAAGCATATCCCGCTTGATCCTGATGCGCTGTTTATCCATAATGATTACCTATACATGCGTCAGGATGACCACCTGATCAAGTTCAACGAACGCAGCATGCTGAAGATCAGTGCGCTGTTCGAACACGACGGGGACACCTGCTTCATTAGGATTGGGGGAGAGCGCAAGGTCATACGCGATCGGGATGCCGCCGCATCGTCCGAGGGCGGCGAGCGTCATTAGAATCCCTAAAAGAACCCTGGCGTGGTAAGTCCCAGATCCTGGAGAGGAGGCAACGGATGAAATGGTTTATTTACCTGTTCAGCATGGTTTGGATCGCGGCCGGTGGATTTCTTATTCTCTACACGGATCAGTGCCGTGACATCATGGGAAAAGCATTCGCGCGAATGGGGCGGGTGCCAATGGCCGCGACGGCGGCCGTCATTGGCCTTTTGCTGGTGCTGTCGGCCCGCAGCAGCGCCAACGCCGGTGTGATCCTCGTTATCGGCCTTCTGGCGATCGGCAAGGGGGTGGCCTTTTTCTGGAATCCCCATCAGATTTATGAAAAAACCCTGGGGTGGTGGTTGACGGATGCCGCCGACCAGACCTATCGACTGGCCGGCATTATTGTTGTGGTTCTGGGAACAGCCCTGATTTCATGGGCCTGATGGCGGCCATGCTTTTTTTTCACCGAAAAGATCAACCGTTCCAGACCGCTACCCGAACCCGGTGGCAGTCGGGTCTCTTTTGTCTCCGCTGGTCTATCGGCACCCTATCCCTGCTGATCCTGATGCTGCTGGTTGTCTCCGTATCGGCCGACGATATCTATCGATGGCGGGATGCGGCCGGCGTCCTGCATTTTGCGGACAGCCCGCCTGCTTCCGGGAAAGCCGATCGGATTTCCTCCTCGACGGCCACCGACCTTTCCCGGATTCCGAAACCACAACCTTCCGAAACACTATCGAATGGCCCGCCGGGCGGTGTTTTCTGGCGCATCGAGAATGATCGATCGGCGCCAAGTTTTCTGTTGGGTACGATTCATTCCGCCGACCCAAGGGTGCTGGACTGGTCCGCCGAAATCGATAGGGCACTGATGCAGACGGCCAGTTTTGTAATGGAAATGGAGTTGAATACGGACAGTTTTTTCAAGATCGGCAATGCCGTGATGCTTACGGACGGCCATGATCTGGCCGCCCTTCTGGGAAAGTCGGATTACCAGCGTCTGGTGGCGGCCATGGCGTCGCATCCCGTGCCGGAAGGCATTTTTCGAAAAATGAAGCCGTGGGTGCTGCTGGCCTTTTTGAGTCAACCCATAAACGGTAGCGGGGAATTCATGGATTTGCGCCTTTACCGGCAAGCGAAGGCCCAGGGGAAAGCGGTTTACGGCCTGGAAACAGCCGAGGAACAGGTGGCGGTTTTCGACGGGTTGCCGATCGAGGACCAGGTGGCGCTGCTGCGGTCGACGCTGGACCACCTGGCGGATCTGCCTGTGATGCTCGATCAGATGGTCGATACTTACCTGACCGGCGATTTGGCGTTGATTGCAGAGCTGGCCCAGTCATTGATGAAAAAGGACGGCAGCGAGCTTGAAACGCGATTTTTCCTGCGGCTGAACGACGAGCGCAACCTTCGCATGGTGGCGCGCATGATGCCGCGCATTGAGCAGGGCGGCGCCTTTATTGCTGTTGGCGCCCTTCATCTGGCCGGGCCGACCGGCATCGTCCAGCAACTATCAGAGCGTGGATACCGGTTGAGCCCGGTGGAGTGATAGGGAAATGAAATCCTTCTTACTGTTACAACGAACCGTGGACGGTGTCGGGAAAATCTTCCGGACCCAAAACTTTCTCACAAAAGCGCAGCCACGTGTGGCGTATAGGGTCTGCCATAGCGCGCGTCGAACCATCGGTCTGACGCTCCTGGTGCTGCTGACCGGAGCGTCCGCCGTGACGGCGCAAAATCCGGCGCCCGACCGGGGAGGCGACGAAATCGCCCGGGTGAACGGTGTTGTCATTACCCGCCGCGAGTTCCAGATCGAATACCGGCAGGCGGTCGATAAGCACGTGGATGAGGGTCAACCCGTCAATGAAACCTATATTGCTCCGATTCGCCGGGCCGTGATCCAGCGTATGGTGGAGGAAGAACTGTTATTCCAGGAGAGTAGGCGCCTGGGAATCGCGGTGTCCACCGCAGAACTCGACGATCGCATTGCGGCGGCGCGCGCGCGGTTCGATAGTGAAAGCGCGTTCGCGCAGGAGATCGCACGCCTGCATATGGACGAAAGCCAATACCGGCGCAAACTCCATCGCCAGATGGCCATTGACCGGGTTATCGAACGCCAGGTGATGCCGTCTGTATCCGTTTCGGAAGCGGAAATCCGCCAGTTTTACGATGCCAACCCGCAGCGCTTTAAAACGCCTGAGAAAATTCGGTTGAGCCATATCTTCATCCGCTTTGAGCCGGGGGAAAACACCGATCAACCGACCCAGGCGCGGCGCAAGATGGAAACGATTGCGGCGAAATTGACCCAGGGTGCCGATTTTGCGGCGCTGGCCAGGGACTATTCCGAAGAACCCCGCCGGGAGTATGGCGGAGACCTGGGCTATATCGAACGCGGTCAAATACTGCCGCAGCTGGAAACCGTTGCTTTTGAACTGGCGGTGGGGGAGACCAGCCCCATATTGACCACGGGGCATGGATTTCACCTCCTCCGTGTCACCGACCGCAAGCCCGGAAAAGTGACCACGTTCGAAGACGCCCATCCCGGGATACGGCAAACCCTTTTGCAATTAAATCGCGGTCAAGCGGTGAAGGCCTATGTCGATACCCTCAGAAAAAAGGCGGATATCCGCGCGGCACAATAGGACACCGCCGAATGCCTGAGGCCGTCGGTTCTTCCCAGTTTTTGGGGATGATTCCTCCTTCCCTTGCCATCAAACAAGAAATCCCCATCATTAATTCATACACGGCAATCGCTTCCATGTGCGCCCCTCGAACCGGCGGTTGGCGATCGATGAAACGGAAAGGATTCTCACGCATGCTGGATATCGCCTCTTTGACCCGGCAGGTGCGCCGAAATTGCACCCTGTCCGATGCGCGCTTTGCCGGGCACTATTCCGTTTGCGGATTGGTCATGAGGCTGCGTGATCTTTACAAGTGGGAGCATTCCCTGGATCCTTATGAAGAACATGCGGCGTCGCAGGTTTTGGATTGGATCGGCAGGAAAGAAACGCTGTGGGAAACGCTGCAGGAAAGTGACTTTGACGATCTGGTCATCGACGGTCAGCGGATCGATCCATTCGATACCGAAACCGTCAACCGGTTGATCGAACCGTTGCATCTTTTTTATGGCGCCGGATACGCTCACAGCATGAAACCATCCTTTTTGCTGGCGACCATCGACCGCAAAAGCGCGGTCAACGGATATCCTGTGGTTTTCCTGTCCAAGGAGATGGCCCGTGATCTGTTAACCCTCCCGGCCTTGACCCAGGATGACACCATTGTGGTGCGTCAATCTGCCGCGAAGCTTTATGTCTGGGATCGGATGTTGTACCTGAATCAATCCGGGCGGCCTTTTTTCCGATTCGCCCTTTTGGCCTGCGGCATTGCTGAAAAAGATGTCGGTTCGCTGCGGCACTGTCTCCCGTCGGTGGCGCAAGTCCTGCACGACACCTTTCTGTATCACGAGATCGGGGAATTGTCCGACTGCTGCTTCAATCGCCAAATTTGGCGAGACATCATTGCCGCGCTGCCCCACACCCCGACGGAACTGCTGGTGCGCACGGTCAAGGATGTTCTGGCAGACACCGGTCCACATGGGACATTACGCCATATCCGGAAAACCCAACAGACCGCCGCACTTGGTTTCTATGCCGCATTTCTGGATGGTTTAGGGAAAAAACTGTTCCCGGAAATTCGCGCGACTGTCGCCGGATTCATGACAGACGGCGACTGGCAGGCGGTTGCCGCCATGATCAGTTCCGTTCACCAGAAAGCCGAAACCATGGCGTTTACAATCATCGACCTCTACAGGAATGGAACCCGGGACCACGATTCGGTTTGGGTGAATGAGACATTGAACCGCCTGTATATCGAACCGCTGACCGCCTGATGGCGGCCGACCCCTGAAAAATGACGTTTTCTGACACGTGCGATTTTGCTGGCATAGTCCTTTTCGCCACAGTTGATTCCTACACCTCCCTGATGCTAAACTCCGTTCATTATCGAAGTATTCTCCATTCGCTTACCAAAAGCTTTACTGTTGGACATCGCGCTTGCGAACCGCCGCGGGGTATCGGGCTGATCCCATTCACGCGTCGCGGTGCCGGGTTGCGGCGATTCCGATGTCGTTGCCCTGCTTATGAGGAAAGGGACGCGTATGCGCACAGGAGGAGGGAAAGGGGCGGACGATCCGGCCACACTGCTGCGAACATCGGTGCGGCCCGATGGCCGTTTTCGGGTAGCACGCCACCAGCCGTCGTATCGGGTGGCCAACCTGCGACCGCATGAACGGGTCTGTGAATTGGGGCGCCTCGCCGACGGACGTCCGGTCACCAATCAACAGAATTTCCCGGAAGGGGTGGTGGATGCCCTGGAAGCGGAAAGCGTATTTGAGATTGCCAACCCTTTTCCCTTCCGTGGAACAACGTATATTGGGAAAACCTGGGCCGACGACAAGCGCCGCGATCCTTCCGCCATCTGCCTGCCCCCGCGACCGGCTGTTTCCATGCGGCAATGGCTCTGCGAGCATTGTTCAGCGGCGGTGTCCACCACGCGGCTGTCCGATTTGCTGAAAACCATGCCGGAGCCCGTCCAACTGTCACTGGCTGTCAATTCCACCGATCCGGATGATCTGATCCCCCTGGCCGAAGCCGCCGGGGATTTTGTATACGACAGCACCACCGGACGCCCTGCGGGCTTGCGCTTCGTCGTTCGACCGGACGGTTCCGTGCGTCCCCGGATATATAACAGCACCCTTTTCGAAGCGGTGGCCAATAATGTTTACTTGCCGGATGACTATAAGGACGCCATGGTCCTGCGGCCCGGTGCGCAGGGCGGCAGCGCCATTGTCGCTGAATGGCGCGGGGGAAACGGCAGCCATGTATACGAATATCTGCGACGCAACAGCTATATTCCCTGGGGGCACTATGCGGCGAATATGGCCAATGACGCCGTCCGTTATCAGCCGGAAGAACTGACGATGGACGATATGACCGGTATGCGCCATCTTTATTACCAGCGCACCTACGTTCGTTTGGCGGAGATGATGGGACTGCCACTACCCCCTATGCGCCAGTCGCTGACTGCGCAGGCGTTGGAACGCCTGCGCCTTCAAATTCTGGCACGCTTTCACGATACCCGCCAGGCCCGTCAAATGCCCTTTAACGGGGGGCTGTGGGGATGGAACCTGGGGTTTGATTATGCCCCCAGCCGGTATCGCCTGCATGCCTCCCATCAGCAGGTTCATCAACAGTATGCCCTCATCCCCCGCCATGCGCCCTCTGCCGAAGGTGCGACGAACGATGAAACGGGACCGTTGCCGGCCTATGCCTGCGGCGATCTGATTCATGATTTTATCCGGGCCTATCGGCGCGCGACCGGCGTTGATTTTTTCACAGCCTATATCGACGCCATTCACCATAATCAAAGGACCGACGGCCGTGCCGCGGGGCCACATGAACTGATCGTCCACAAGGACGAGAACGTGATGCTTTTCGTGCCCAAAGCCCAGACCTCCCAGTGGGAGCTTCAACTGGTTGCGCTGGCACCGGTGGGCAATATTATGGAAGCGGATAGCGCCACACGACGATCGCTGGACCGCGCCCTGCTGACGGCAGTGCAGACACTGGGTCGCATGGGCGCCAGAATGATCACCACCATCGAGTATGCCAAACGATTCGATGCCGGCGATACGGGACAGCACTTGTTATACAGTTTCCTGCCGCGGCTGCCGGAATCCCCCGGCGCCTTCAGCGAGGCCCAGCAGCGGTGGATTATCGGCCATTATCCCGAAGATTTTGCCGCAGCCTGCAGGATGCACAGCCCTGTTCCGGCCTCGGCATAACATCGCCGTCTTCTTGAATCCACTTTCTCACAACCTGACGGCACGTCATTTCGGAGTGAGCGCTAATCGTGCGTCACGCGCGCTGATATCCCAAAAGCAGCGCAGCAGGCGCCCTTGCCGTTTGGTCGATCCCTTGCCGGGACCGTTCATCGATCAGCGTCACAGGCTATTTTTCCCTATCAAGCAGGCGGCGTAGCACGTGTATAAAACAGCACGTGGTGCACATCGGTATACGCTTTCTGCGCCTTCCGGTGTGCCAAAACCCTGGCAGCCGCTCGTAACCAACGATTTACCCCCCATCTCAAACACCCCTGGTTCGAGAAGGACGCGTGGATACGCATCGTCGGTGGCAAATACAGCGGAGGGCACCGGCAATAACGGCGAGGGCCGTTTTCAGGCGCAAATTTTGCAGAATTATAAAGCGGACCCGATATCATTCTGAAAGGAGGCCAGCTTATGCCGCTCCGACTGAAAATTGCGCAATCGACCGCCGCCAAAGCCGCCGTTTATCGCTTTCGTCACCAGGTATTCGTGGAAGAAGAGCGCCGGTTTCAACATTCGGGCAATCATATTATCGACCAGTACGACAGCTTTGCCGAAACCATCAACGTTCTGGCCTTCGATGGCCAGCAGCCCATTGGCAGTATCCGCGTCATCATGGAAAATGACGTCGGGTTTCCCGCCGACGATTTCTATGATTTTACGTCTTTTCGCAGCACCCTGCAGGGCGCCTGTGCCTGCATCGGATGGTTGTGCTGCACCAAAAAATTCCGACGGCATCCGGGGTTGGTGGTGGGCCTTATCAAGATGTGTTTTCGTGAAATGCGCAAAAAAGGCGCCCGTCATGTCCTGGCAACACTGCATCCGCCCGTCCTGCCGATGCTCGAACGGATCGTCGGCGCCCATGCGATCGGGCCGGAATTCTACAGTGAGGAATTGCAGGTCGCCATGCTCCCCGTGCATGTCGACCTCCACCAGTTGCCGCCCGGCGGTCGGGAGACATTTGATGACCCTTCCGATATGATCTTAGCCGATTCCAATGAGCGCCGTATCTATCGCAAAGGCGAAGTGGTGGTTCGAAAGGGTGAGCCGGGTGAAGAGGCCTTTTTGATGATGCGGGGTTCGGTGCGTGTCGTGGACGAAGACTTCACCGGTGCGCTGGCAACGGAAAGCCCCATGTTCGGGCCCGGCCAGATTTTTGGCGAGCTTTCACTGCTCGACAGCGGCCCACGGACATCCACGGTGGTGGCCAATTCCGCCGAAGCCGACGTGATGGTCTGGAAACGCGCCGAACTTCTTCAACAGCTTCGATCCAACCAGGAAAAAGCGTTGCGCATCCTTGAACTGCTGGGAACCCGATTGCGCCATCAGATCGAGGGACGTCGCGACAACCCGCCCGTTTCTCTGGCGGCCCGCATTCTGGTGGACAGTTCGCACCGCGGAGCGTTGCCGGTCGACATGCAATGGCTGAGTCGCCAATGCGGTATCGGTGGGCATGCCTTTCAGGACATCATGTCATCGTGGGAGCGGGCGCACTGGATAACGACGGATCCGGAAAAGGGGTGCCTGGCGGTGAATGATCATGACCGCCTGATGGCGCAGATCGGGATGCCTTGATGATGACATTGGCGGCGAACGGGCTGGCGACCGAATTAGGGAAAATGAGGCCGAAAGGCATGGACGAGGAGCAGAGATAGCGATGGAAAATTTATCCCATATCAGCAAGCTTCGCGCGCTGGGGTACCAGAACAAATACCATTATCTGGAAGAAGCGCTGTCGCGCAATATCGGTTTCCTGACACCGGCCGAGCAGGATCGACTGTTGAATGCCACCGTGGCCATCCCTGGACTGGGCGGTGTTGGCGGGGAACATCTGGTGACCCTTGCCCGCCTGGGGATCGGTCGCTTTCACCTGGCGGATTTCGACGTCTTCGAGCCGGCCAACCTGAACCGCCAATATGGCGCTAAAACCAGTCACCTCGGACGTCCCAAGCTTGATGTGATGGTCGAAGAGGCACTGAACATCAATCCCTATCTGGATATCCGGAGATTTCCGGACGGTGTCCAAAAACAAAACCTCGATTCATTTCTGGATGGTGTCGACGTGGTGGTGGACGGGATCGATTTTTTCAATTTCGATATCCGGCGAATGGTCTTCAATCGAGCGCGGACACGGGGGATCCATGTCGTCACGGCGGGGCCCCTGGGCTACAGTGCGGCGATGCTGGTGTTTGCACCCGATCGGGGTATGGGATTCGACGATTATTTCGATATTTGTGACGAGATGACCACCGAAGAAAAACTTCTGTCTTTCATGATCGGTTTGGCACCCCGGGCAACCCACCGGCAGTATGTCGATCCGGGTCGCATCGATCTTGAAAATCAACGCGGGCCGTCCCTGGGAGCGGGTTGCACCAACTGTGCTTCGGCCGCGGCCGCGGAAGTTGTCCGTATCCTGCTGGGGCAGAAAGGAATTCGTCCGGCCCCCTATTATTTTCAGTATGATCCCTATGCCAGGCGGTTTCAACAGGGCTATCTTCTTTTCGGCAACCGACATCCGCTCCAGCAGGTGAAGCGCAGGGTCATACGGCGGGGCTTGGCCAAATCGGCGAGCCGTTATTGCCCTGTGCCGCCCCGTTCACCGCTTGTTGACGACCAGGGACCGGATCTTCCCGCGGCTGTCATGGACTATCTCCTGCGTGCCGCGATCCAGGCCCCATCCGGTGACAACTGCCAACCGTGGTGGTTTCGCACCGGCAAGAACCGCATGGACATCGTCCTCAGGCCGGATGCCGATCGTTCACTGTTCAACGTCAATCAAACCGCCTCGATGATTGCGTGCGGTGCGGCATTGGAAAATCTCCTGATCGCTGCATCGCGCTATGGTTTCGAGGGAAAGGTTTCTTACCGGCCGGACGAAGAGAGCCATGATTGTCTGGCAAGTGTTGTTTTCCGCCGTGCGGAAATCGAGGAGGATCCGCTGCAGCGGTTCATTTGGGAGCGTCATACCAATCGAACCCGCTATCGCCAGGGCGCCTTGTCACCGACCCTGCTGATCGAACTCATCCAGAGCCTGAAGGCGTTTCCTTCAATGGAACTGAAGCTGTACCATTCCAAGGAAGATATTCGCGCCATTGCCAGCCTCGTCTACCGGGCCGACCAGATCCGGGTCGCGTCGCGTGACTTGCACGAACACCTGATGCGCATGATCCGGTTTACCGCTGACGATGTCCTGCGGGAGCGCGATGGCTTTCCGCTGCAGAATCTGGAGGCCGGCTGGGGCGGGGAAGTATTCCTGCGGATGACCCGAAGTTGGCGGTCCATGACGGTTTTCAATCGATTGGGAATTTCCCGGATCGTGCCGTTGATCTCCTATCGTGGCATCCTGCAGGCGCCCTTGATCGGGTTGCTCAAGTGCCCGGATACCCGACCCGAAACCATGCTCAAGGGTGGCCGAGCCCTTGAGCGTTTGTGGTTGACGGCGACGCGTATGGGGCTTTCTTTCCAGCCCATGACGGCGGTAACCCTTTTCTGGATGCGCTGGCGGATGAACCAGCTGGAGGCGTTAGGTGGAAAACACGAACGAATGCTGCAATCCCTCTGGGAAACGTATCACCGGATATTTGATGTCGCTCCCGACAGCGAAGAAGGGCATGTAATGCTTTTTCGCATGGGCGTCGGCGGACGCGTAGCTTGCCGCACGGCCCGCAAACTTCCGGAGGCCTCGATGCTGCCGAACTAACCCGTCCCCATCCCTCACCTGAATCCTATTGCCCGATTATCGGCCAAACCGCGCCGCAATCGTTCGAGAACCATTGGACGGTTTGTTAAAGGCGGCCTTTGGCAATGGGCAGATGCAATTTTTGATTGACAAAGATACGATTTCCCCGTTTTGACAGATTATTGGCGGCAACCACGTCACCGACGGATAGGTTGTGCCGCCGGGCAATGGAGGAGATCGTGTCGCCCTTGCGCACACGATAGACCGGACATGGCTTTTGACGCACGTTCAGCAGCGTATGCGGAATACGGGCGTTATACGCCAAACGGTATTGCCATTCATGGGAGGGCAGGCGAATGGGATACCCGGCCGGGATATCCTGAAGACCCCGGATCACGGACGGTCGCAAGGCGGGATTGAGGTGGTGCAGGAGGCGGCTATCCAGCTTGAAGTGCGCGCTCACCGCTTTGAACGGTGCGAACCCATCCGGGGCAACTTGAAATGTGGGACGCCCGACGGACGGCGGCAGATCATCAAAATAATGATGTGCATTTTTTGCGGCTTCCCGGGCAGCCAGAAATTCGGGGTAGAAATTGCGGGAGGCAAAACGAAAGCGGCGGCTACGGTAGTTTTGGAAAATGGCGGCATAGGTTTTGTGACGTCGTTTGGCCCGCCGCATGCCGGAAATTCCATGGTTATAGGCGGTGATGGCAAGGGGCCAGCTTTCCAAGCGACGGTAATTGGTTTTGAGCAGATCTGCTGCGGCCTCGGATGCGCGTATAGGGTCGAGGCGTTCATCGAGGGCCGCATCGATTTGCAGATAATGTCGCCCCGTCCGGCGGGTAAACTGCCAGATGCCGACCGCTCCTGATTTGCTGTGGGCTTGAGCGTTAAAGGAAGATTCCACATGGGGCAGGTAGGCCAGATCTTCGGGTAAGCCGGCGTTTCGGAAGATGGCGCGAATCGCATCGATATGGATCGCGGAACGAATGAGGCCGTCGCGAAAACGATCGCGCTGCCCAACTTGACAGCGGATGCGCCGTTTTGCTTTTTTTAGCTGGTCCGGCGTAGCCGACGGTCCGAACATTTTGGCGACGCGTTTTACTTCGGGATCGTCACAACCGGGGGTTTGTAGTAAGCGGTCTAAGATGCGGCGGTAGGTAGCGCGCGCTTGGCGCATACGATGGTCATTGATACGGTAGGCGCCCGCTGCGTCGGGGTGCTCCAGTTCGATGACATCATATACGATTTCGGGATAGCGGCTGTCGTGGATCACGCCCTGTGTGAGGGGATAGCGGGTATAAATCGAAAGCCAGAATGACATTGTGGATTGCGTCGCCGGTGGATTGGAAAATGTATCGGCCGAACATAAAGACGCAGCGAAACAACCGGATAGAAAACCCGCTATCAGAATAAACCTAACTCGGGTCACAAGTCGATAAACAACAATCATCGCCAAAAATCTCCGTGGGCATCAACACCAGAAAACGCGGGTGAATGGTTACGATGAGCAGCAAAAATCATACCTCACTTGCCTAATAAATGTATTGTTAAAAAATACAAAGGGATACACTATTGAAAATATGGGTTTCGGTATGAGGTGGATCAACTTACAGGCTCAGTGTGCACAATTTGTTACGATTTAAGAGGCCACCGTACGGAGATGGAATGTCATGAATGACGTTTTTCAAGCTGCATTACATTTCCTGCCTCGTATCGTTGCGGATCTGAAAGGTCACCATCCGCGAGCGATCGTGCTGTTTGGCTCGATGGCGCGCCTTCAGGCGGGTATCGATACCGCACATCGGCCGCAAGATATCGACTTGCTCGTGGTGGGAGACCAGATCCCGATTGGCTTTGAAACAAAAGCATATGGTTTCCCCACCGAGATAACGCGCATGCGAACCCATGTCCTCGTGGAGATTGCGCGATCGCTGCGCTACGACAGCCGTCCTGTCGCCCTTTCCAAACTTTATGGGAACCAGCTTATCAAACACCAGGCCAACCGTGTCATCGCGGCCAGTCTTCTGTTAGGGCCGGATTACCGTTCGTTTGGTATTGAGCAGATTGAGGTGGACGGTCTCGAGGACCCGCGCGATTATTCCGTTCACCAGGTATTGTTGGGCAGGGCATGGTGGCGGCAGATCACGGAATTTGCCCGCGAGCGTCGCGGACCGTTTAAGCGGTTTAGCGACAAGATCGTCCAACAGGATGTTTTCACTGCGGAATAAGACGGGGGGCACTACAGCAGCGGTATTGTGCATGAAAAGACAAATCGAAACGGGGAGGGTGATGGACTTAAGATTCCTGGATGTTAAACCAATCGGTTAGCAGGTTTTTTGTTTCCTGTGGATTTGGGACAACGGGATCTTCACCGAAAATGCCGACGCGCAGGGAGAATTTATCGCCATCACCCCACGGCCAGCAGGTGGCGTACAGTAGCAGGCCTGTCGCGTTGTCATCGGCGGCGATGAAAAGGTTTTGCCCCGGCATCAGGCCAAAGCCGGACTCGATAAAACTGCTCACGAGACGTGAGGAATTCTCGATAGTGGCAAAATCCCATGTCTGTTCGAACTCAAGCGTGATCGGAAGAAGAATGAGTTCCAAGTCTTCTTTGTTAAAAACAACGAGGGCGTGGTTATATTTTTCGTCCCATTCCCAGAAGTTTGACGCCGGGATGTTCAAGCCGATGCGGTTGCAGATGGCCTTGAATTTTGCCAGTTTAAGTAGATTCATGATATAAGACCGTTTAACCTTTAGAAATTCATGCCAATATCCTGCCAGAATAGGATAAATGGCAAGGCATGTCAAACCATTGTAATGTTATCGAAAGTGCTTTCAATCGAGGCCAGATTGCTTGTCGGCGGAAACGGTCGGTATGGATCGCGTGATTTCCCTGATTGAAAAAATGAGTTGGCTTTTGCCCCTCACGCTGATGTTTGGGCTGCTGGTTCTCATGCTGGCAACGCTCCAGCACTTCCTGGCCGATATCCGTTCGAAGTCCAATGCGCGCTATCTGAATATACCTGCCCGACGCAGTCCGGGGGAATCCACGCGTCGCCGGATCGATCGAACCAACGGTGAGATAGGGGCCTTTGCGGCGGCCCTTGGAACCATTCCGCTGGTTCTTTACGCGGCGCTGCTCTCTTATGTCCATTTCCTGTTTCTGGAGCTGAGTTGGATGGATACCGGCTATTTTGGCGCCATCAGTCTGGGATTCATCCTCTACGGATCAAACAAAATCAAACGCTTGAAGGCCAGGCGCCGGCGGCTCTATGTGACCTATGAAGGCCAAATGGCCGTCGCCCAGGAAATCAACCGCCTCACACCGAATGGATATCAGGTGTATCACGATTTTCCCACGGATCGTTTCCATATCGACCAAATCATTGTCGGTCCCAACGGCGTTTTTACCGTGACCACCCGGGTGATCTCAAGCATCGGCCGCAGGAGGGGAAAGACTTTGACATTGGATGGTCAGCGCCTTGTTCTTGGTAAAAAAAGCGATGACCGTACGATTCCTTTTGCCGCTTTTCAGGCCGCCTGGTTGGCTAAATGGCTTTTGACGGCGACGGGTGAAGCGATTCCGGTTCAGTCGTTGCTGACCGTTCCCGGGTGCCGGATGAAGACCCTTCGTACCCCCCCCCTTTTGGTCGTGACGCCGGAAAGCATAGGGGAAACGGTCGATTCTTTTCAGGGGTATCGTTTGTCAGGCAAGACCATTCGTCTGGTGTGCGAAGCGCTTGACTCGAAATGTCGCCTGTCGCCACTACCCTAGCGCGCCCTGATCCATTGCGTGCCCGGGTGGGCAATGTCCAACAGTTGGTCGATGTGATTCCCATGACGTGACATATTGCTTCGATACGCACCCCTTCCATTTCCCGCATCATAAAAATGCGGGCAATTCGTCTCGGCAATCCGGCAGGCAGGCGTAGAACACATATAGGAATTCTTTCTGTTCGAAATGATCTCGGGGGGGGGCGTGTGCCAACGATGCGGTCGTATGCGTCAATGACCGTTGGCGGCATGGCAACTTTAGGGATAGGAGACTGTGCGGCCGTGTTTGAGCTCAAGATAGCGGTCTTCTAATTGGCGTTCCCGCAGGGCCTGACGGATAGCCATCGGGGGCCAATGCACGGGTTCATCCCCCAGCCGAAACGTTCCCCAGTGGGCAATGGAGAGGTGACGGGCCTTTAAATCCAGGAAAGCCGTCACCGTTTCTTCCGGGTTCATATGGCTTGGTGCCATGAACCAGCGGGGTTCATAGGCGCCGAGATTGAAAATTGCCAGATCGATATCAAATTCTTCCCCGATTTGATCAAAGCCGTCGAAAAAGCCGGTGTCGCCGGAGATATAGACGCAGGCGCCACTTTTGGTGCGAATAAGGTAAGAGCCCCACAGGGCGGTATTGGGGCCGACGAGAGGATTGCGCATGGTCCAGTGATTACAAGGCAGAAAAATGATTTCCCGGCCGTCTTCATAGTGGTGCTCGTACCAATCAAGACGGGTGCGGTGGGTCATTCCCCAATCATTGAAAAGATCGTCATACCCCGGCGGACAAATAACATGGGTTCCGTTTCCCCAGGTGCCCAGGGAAGCGGCATCCAGGTGGTCGTAGTGCCCATGGGTCACAAGAATGTGTTTGGGCTGGGGCAGGGTGGTGACATCAAACGCCAACGGCGAAAAGTCTTTGATAAACCAGAACAGTCCACCGAACACCGGATCAACCAGAATGAAAGCGTCGCCATCCTTGATAAGGATGCCGGCATGTTTAAGAAGCGTTATACTCAGGCCCGCTCCATCCACAATCGCGCCGCGATCTACGGTAACCGGAGTGGGGATGTCATCCGAATAATATTGTTTAAAGTGGTTTTTCGTAAACCACTTCCATTTCAGGACCCGCCCGAGACCTCCTTTGGGGATGTCGCTGAACGGATTTATAAACGCTCCTTGCCGATGGTGCATTTTGCGCGTGGCCAAGTCCCGCATTCGTGTTCCGTTGAGGGGACGGTAGGCCAACCCTGTGCCGTCACCATAGCCATTATTGGCCAAGGAGCGCGAGGCGCATGCACCCGGAAAACCCATTAGGGATGCACTGGCGGCGCTTTGCAGCAGACGGCGAATGAAGTGTCGGCGGGTCATGTCATTGTCTCGCTTTTCGAGTTGTTCCGTGGTTCCCTGTCAGATTGCGCCAGAATCAGTTCACAATTTTAATGGCTTAGACACCCTGTGGGAAAGCGTTCAAGTGTATGGAAATCGGTCATATTCCCCACTTTGGCAACGCAGACTGACGGGATACATGGGCGTCTAACATGTGAACCTGCTTTTACGCCATTCCAAATTGCCCACATCGGCAGATCACGAACAGTTTTTTTTTAGTAAGCATTCCGGTTGCGATGATCAAGCAAAGCCTGCGATGGAATGTGTCGAACATTATGACGGAATTCGGCAGAAGCGATGACAAATTGTGTCATGGCCGCGGTTAAAGTCATTGGAGAAACGGTGGAATCTGCGGGAAATGCTCGACTTAAGGCTTTCTCGAATTATGGAATGAATCCTGCAAGATGCCATGATCATCAGACATGCAGGGATGTCATTTTTTGATCGTTAAACGCCAAACCTGTTGCGAAGCAGGGACGGAAAGCCACGGGTCTCGGGGGAGACAGCCGGGTTGCCATTTAGCAAGGCAATGCGGCTGTTTGTGTTCGAGCCCGCGAAGGTCGGCATGCAAACCACCCATGGATTGTTTGGAACAGATACCCGCTTGAAAGACCTGAACAGGTGTGCCGATGTCAAAACCAAGCGCCAGTTTTAAAATGCGCGTTTTTCGATGTTCAGGCGACGTTCCCAAAAACGACCATCGCCTCGATGATGATATGGTAAAAATCTTGAACATTTTGGATGGCCGCAAAAGTATTGCCAGTATTGCGTTTGCTTCAGGCATGACCATGAGCGATTTCCAGAGGGCCATCAAGAACCTGATTGCGTTGGATTTGATCGAGGCTGCAGAGCCCGATGAAATCCTTTCTGAATGATGCGTTCCGCCATTTCCGCGCAAAATTCCCCACCGACCATTTTTCCCCATAACGGGCATTCTCTTGGGGGCATCTTTTCATCAGCATGATTACCGGTCGAACGGCTTGGCATTAGTGTAAAGAAGGTTGACGGTCGATATGTCGAAACAAATCGACGGCATTCATTGATTGATGCTTATACACCACAATTTGTTGATCCCGCAGATCGCAACCAAGACAGAAAGAATAAGTGGAAATTAACCGGATTGGTTCTTTTGAAAAACCGAGAGAACGGTATGTTCTTAAATATGTAGTAATAACAGTTGGTAAAAGATTGTTAAAATGTGGCATTGTTTTTAAATGCCAACCGGCCAACAAATTTTGAAGTCGAAATGTTCCACCGGAAAGCACGCCATCAAATGGCAGGCATACCTTTTGCTTAACATAGTTCCAACCGTTACAGCTGCGGTGGACGACAGCTTTTCATCGCGGGACATTTTGGTTTGTTTCTCACGTGCCATTATCGAATGAAATCGGAATATTCTAAAATGAGAGAATCAATGCTCGATTTAGCCAACCTCGCTTATGAGCGTGAGTTGCGGCGTGAATTGTCCCGTGTTCAGCGTCACATCGATCAGTATCGCGAGAGGGAGAGCAAGTTTTTCAATCTGCATGACATCCGGTTGAAATTTTATCGCGAAGCATCGGATGAGATCTGGCACTTGTATGATCGCCTTGAACCGGATAAAGCGGTCGAGCGTGCCGTGGCATTGGGCTTGCTGGCCGCGGATGAAGTCCCCGATGATATCCAACATACCCTGCGACGCGCCGTTCGTTGCGTGTCCTGATTTCCTGAATCTTTTTCCGCCCTATATCCTTGAGTCCCATCTTTTGATATAGCCATACGATCCCAAATATTGCCGGGGCGACGGCTTGCGGCCGTCTTGAAGACCGAATTGACAGGATTGGCCATACGTAAATTCCGTATTACCATTATGGCGACGTGATAAGCGACGGGAATTAAAATGAAAAAAATGGCGGGAGGGCTGCTGTTGATGGGGGTGGTCTGGGCGTTATTCCATTTCCACTTCATCCTTTTCGATAACCGGATCAAGATTTTAGCCAAAGCGCATTACACCCTGGATAACACCTTTGTAGACGCAAGGGGGGCCAAGAGAATCCGGCTGCTCCTGAACCCTGACCTTGCAAAAGCCGGCTTTCAGGACATCCTGAACGAGGTAAGTCAGTGATCGGCAAGGATATCATGAAACCATCATGCCGTGGGAACATCATGTTGTGCTGTTAAATTTTTGATGCCGCATCGAAGAAATTTTGAACGAAGATGATTTCCGGCGTGAAACGCCGTTGATACGCGAAAGGGTTGTTTGATGAATGTGTTGGCATCACCGCTTTCCAGCCTGTCGATGCCGGTGATCGGGGTTCCCGGATACTGGCACGAAAGTGAGGCGATTTTGGGCCGCCAGGCGACAGCCGTTCCAGACAGTTATATCCGCGCGCTTTTGAAGATCGAGGCGATACCGCTCATTATTCCGGTGCTGCCGTCTTCTCAAATGCTGGCGCAATTTTTCAACATGATGGACGGTTTGCTGCTGGTCGGCGGACCGGATCTCGATCCTGTTCATTATCACCAGGCCGCCCACAAGGGGCTTCGCAAGGTGACGCCCCCCCGAGACCATGTGGAACTTCAGATATCCCGCTGGGCGCTGGAAACCGACCTCCCGATCATGGCCATTTGTCGCGGCATCCAGGTCTTGAACGTCGCTGCGGGAGGGACGCTATGGCAGGACATCGCCAGCCAACAACCCCATGCCGCCAAGCACGACTACCATCCCGATTATCCGGAAGATTTTCTGGCCCACACCATAACGCCTTTGCCCGGCAGCCGGCTGGGCGACATTATCGGTTTTGAGACCGCCGAAGTGAACAGTCTGCACCATCAGGCCATCGATCAATTAGGCCCGGGGCTTCGCCCGTCCGCATATGCACCGGATGGGATTCTTGAGGCGGTCGAAGGGGTTGATGCCGATTGGGTCATCGGTGTCCAGTGGCATCCGGAATGGCTGGTCGAAAGCGATCCGCGCATGCTTGCCTTGTTTAAAGCGTTTCGTGAGGTTTGCGCATCCCGGGATCGCGCCATGCGACGAAAGCCAATCGCCGACACCCGAAGCGACAATTAGACGTCGGGCAGAATCTCATAGCGGGTTTGAATGTCGGCCACGCCGCTCACGGTGGCCGCGACGGAGCAGTATTTTTCGGTGGACAGCTGAATGGCCTGGGAGAGGGCTTTGTCTGTCAGTCCGCGGCCCTGGGCGTGATAGACCACCTGAATCGTTCGATAGGGCCACGGGGGATCAGGGTCCCGGTCACCAGTGATAACCACTTCCAGCCTGGTCAACGGTTTGCGTTTCTTTTTCATGATGTCAACCACATCAACGGCTGAACAGGATGCCAGAGCGACCAGTAGCATTTCAGACGGCCTTACGCCGTCTTGCTGATCATCTCCGGAGAGCACCACACTGTGCCCGCCCGAATCGGTACCGACAAACTGCAGTCCATCAACCCATTTTACCCGTGCTGTAGGCATACCTGACACTCCTTACAACTCGAAATACATGTCCGCGGCAACGGCAAAGCAGTCCATGGTATGCCCTTCGGCGGCGATCATTTTGCGGCAGTTTTCGACAATTTTATCAATTTCTTCATCATTGCGCTCCTGGCTGTGATGAAAAAGGCCAAGGGTTTGGACACCGGCCTGGAGCGCCAGATCAACGGCTTCGGTGTAGGAGGAATGGCCCCATAGCACTTTGGATTCATATTCCTCGGGCGTATACTCCGCATCGTGAAATAGAAGGTCGGCGCCATAGGCAAAATCGACGTAACGGTCCCTGGGCAAGCCCCCGGGATGAACAAAGCCCAATTCGTTATCCGTCAGAAAAACAAACGTTTTGCCGTCTTCAATGAATTTGTAGCCGCTTCCCATATTGGGATGACTCAATGGGATCGGTTCCACGGCCATCGAACCGACTTCGAAACGGGTGGGGTTTCCATCTTCGTAGACGATTTTGGCCCGTAATTCGGAAGGCCGAATGGGGAAATTGGGCGGCGTCATTACCTTGGAAACCATATTTTCAACGAATTTTTTTGGGAACGGGCATCGGTGAACCCGAATGGTGACGTGATCGAGGTAAAGCGGTTTGAAAAAGGGCCATCCCATCAGGTGGTCCCAATGACCGTGTGTGATCAGGAAATGGTAAGTGTAGCGTTGATCTTCGATAAGCAGATTGCCGAGTCGGCGAATGCCGGTGCCGGCGTCGACAATGAAAATATCATCGCTTTTGGTACGGATTTCCAGGCATGTGGTATCGCCACCATAGCGGAGGTACTCCCGGCCGGAAACCGGAATGGATCCCCTGGACCCCCACACCCTGATTCGCATCACAAGCCTTTCTTTATGGGGCGCTGCATGCTAGCGCGACACATTGGCACCGAAACAGAATCAAATCCTTGAATGATCGGCCAATTTCCTGCTTTAATTCATCTTTCCTAACACAACTCGGCTATCGAGTCCATCCTCAATTGCTCGAATTGCATCGGTCGGACAATACGAATTCATCCATAATGAGGCCGCTGCAAATCGGTGGCGGTACCGATGATCGGCAGCTTTGGCCACGGTGGCCACGATGTGGGGCGCACTCGCGGTGTTTAGATATCGATTCGTTTTAATGCGCTGACTTCTTTGGTGAAAAGGTCGGCAGAAAGTTGCCGCCACGGTTGTTGGGGAGAAAATTGAAGGGTGGACTTAACATCCGGAACGAATAATTTTCCGGAACTGATCTGCGGCGCTATCAAATGGTATTTGAAATCGCCACCGAGATCGAGAAGAATATCCAACGTGTCGTTTTCTTCCAATAATTCGATGACAAGAAGGTTGGAGGCCATGCCCTGTCCCTTTAAGTGGCGCTTTCCCTGCGGACTTTTTGCAATTTCGATGACCGGATTTTCCAGCGCGATGGCGGACTTGTCTGCTGAAACGAGATACGCCTGCTCAACCCAGTATTCACCCTCGGCAAATGGGATCCATTCGGTCATGGTATTGTTCCTTTTTCTGGCGGTAAGAGACAGGTGCCATCCATCAATAGCGATCGCATTCCTTCAAAAAACCTGAAGAAAAAAATATATCAGGATAGCGCCGCCTGGCAAGGCCCATTTTCATCCTCGATGAGGTCGCCGTTCAACGGCAAGGCAGCCGGTTTGGGTTTTGTCTAAAGTTCTTGACAACCCTGAAAGGAGTTCGGTAGATTCGGTTCGATGACAAGAATAGGAAATGAAATGATGGCACCAGAATTACAACGATGGATTTGCTGGCAGTGGTGGCGCAACGGCCGAAAGGGGCGCGCTGACCGGTATTGACCGCCTGAACCAGCAACAATAGGCAATCAAAAGGACCGTGGCTCCCCAGAAGCCACGGTCCTTTCTACTTAAGGGGCGTTGGCTTATGTCAGCGCCTCTTTTTTTTAGGCATCGCAGACCGTGGAGCTTCATGAAAAAAAAGACACATCGTCGATGGTTTTAGAGCAGAGAATTGGATTCCACCCCGACACATCACTTTAAGGAGACGAAACCATGCTGATCGTAATGGAAAAAAACGCGACCCCTGACCAGATCAAGGCTGTTGAGGCTGCTGTGACCGCGCGTGGCTATGAGGCCAGGCCGATTCCCGGCGGCGAGAGGATGTCGATCGGCGTCCTGCGGAACAAGGGCGCCGTGGATGCTTCGCTCTTTCTTGGCTTGGGCGGTGTAAAGGATGTTATCCCGGTGACCCGGCCCTATAAACTGGTCAGCCGCGAGACGCGCAGCGAGGATACGGTCGTGCGTGTCGGGGACGTCGCCATCGGCAACGGACACATGACGATCATTGCCGGTCCGTGTGCCATTGAGAGCGAAGCGCAGGCACTGACGATCGCCCGCCATGTGAAGGACGCCGGGGCGCATATGTTTCGTGGCGGTGCTTTCAAACCCCGCACGTCGCCTTATTCATTTCAGGGGTTGGGCCTCGAGGGGTTGGAAATTCTGGCCAAAGTGCGCCATGAAACCGGATTACCGGTGGTGACCGAGGTGATGGACATGGCAACGTTTGACCAGGTGGAAAGCTATGCGGATATGATCCAGATCGGCACGCGCAACATGCAGAATTTTAGTCTGCTGCGACGGGCCGGCCGCTCGACACGACCGGTATTGCTCAAACGCGGTATGGCCGCCACCATTGACGAATGGCTCATGGCGGCCGAATACATCATGGAGGGGGGCAATACGCAAGTCATCCTTTGTGAGCGCGGGGTGCGAACATTTGTTCATCACAGCCGCAATACCCTGGATTTATCGGCCGTGCCCTACGTGCGGCGGGAGAGCCACCTGCCGATTATTATCGACCCCAGTCACGCGGCCGGAAGACGGGACCAGGTGATCCCCCTCAGTCGGTCTTCCATTGCGGTCGGCGCCCACGGATTGATGGTGGAAGTTCACCATCAACCGGATCAGGCGCTGAGTGACGGCGCCCAGTCGCTTTACCCGCAACAATTTGTCCAGCTTTGTCGCCAATCACAGGCCATTTTCAACCTGTTGGACGAGGGCCCGACCGCTCACCCTTGACGACGCCAGAAATCATCTCCTGATCGCTATGCCGGCCCCGGACTCGTTCCGGGCCCGGCATAGCCACGCTTTGGATTCGATAAATACCTGCGAACAATCGTCGTAAGAATTTAACAGGATAACGGACCCATCTCCTGGCTAAAAATGAACTGACCCGGTGGCATGCGGCGCTGACAACACGGCCGAAGATTTGTCGCTTTCAAAGGCGTTTTTATGGGTGGACGTCGACGTTTCAGTGCGCTATTTCTGATGTGCCGACTGCCGTGGACGATCCGGCGACCCATGATCAACCCGAAATCAATGGAGTTTTGAGGGCTTATGCGAACTTATACGACGTTATTGGCAATCGTCTGTTTGACCCTGTCCCTTGTCCCCTCCGACGGCCTGACACAGGCGGAGCCGCCGCCGGTCAACCCCACGGATACGGCCATCCTCCAACAACTGGAGGTGCTCGATCTGGAAACCGCCCAACGCATCGCCTTGGCCAACAGCCCCACGCTCATGGCCGCTGCCGAACGGGCCAACCAGGCCGGTGAGAGGGTCAAACAGGCCCAGGCGGCCTATTGGCCGACCCTGGATGCGGATGGATCGGTTTCGCGCGTGGACCTCTCCAACAACGCGGAGGACGCCCAACTCAGGCAATTGCAATTTTTCAACCCCAACGCATCGGTGGACAATCCCGAAGACTATTACCAGGCCGGTCTGGTGGCCAGTTGGACGGTGTTTGACGGATTTCGCAGGGAATTCAACAATGCCTTGGCCAAGTATGGTGAAGAGGCCAGCCAGGCCGCGTTGGTCGAATCCCACAGACTTCTGCTTTCCTCGGTGGCGGACAGTTATTATATCGCGCAACTGGCGCGTAAAAACATCGCCATTGCGGATGCCGATGAAGCGTTCAACCAACGCCAGCTGGAAGAGGCCCAAATTCGCTATCGCGTGGGAACGGGTACGCTGAGCGATATGCTGAACTTCGAGGTTCAAGTCAACGCGGCCCGCTCGGCACGCAACGATTTTCGCCGACGATATGAGACCGCCCTGGTGGGACTGGCCGCCTTAATGGGGCTTACTGATGCCTATTTGCCGCCCGGACTCGATCTGGCCAGTCTGGAGAAAGAAACTGAAAAAGACATGGCGCCTCCTGACCCGGAGGCCCATATCGATTATGCGCTGCTGCACCGGTCGGATATCCAGCAGAGTGAATCGATCCTAAAACAGACCGAGGCCAATGTCGGGATTGCCCGGTCGCTTTTTTATCCAACCATGCAGGTGGCGGGGTCGATCGATGGTGAGCGGGCCAATTCCGGTCGCTTCGAAGGCGATGATTTCGGCAACACCATTGGACTTTACCTAAGCTATCGACTCTATTCCGGCGGTGAGCGACGGGCACGCCTGGCAGAAGCGAAATATCAGGAGCGGGAGGCGGAAGAAAATCTTCGTTCCACTTCCATCGGGGTATCGGCAGACGTTCGTGAGGCCGTGGCGAATGTCAGAAGTGCCCAGTATGAGCTTGAGTTGCAGCGTAAAAATGCCGCGCTGGTGATGGAAAACCGGGATCTGGTCGAAAAGGAATACCAGGCCGGCCAGGCCTCACTCGTGCGGCTGAACGAGGCCCAACGCAATTTGACCCAGGCCCAAGGTCGTTTGGCCTTGGCCCGGGTTGGCCTGCGTCAGGCCTTAAAAAACCTTGATGCCAGCACGGGACGCATTCTGTTGGCCTTTGGCACCCCCTGATTGACCCGATGGCCGGCAGTCCATGCATTCACGGATGACGTCGCCTAGTTTGTGAATGGCATCATCGATTTCAGCCGGGTCGGGCATGGTGAAATTGAGGCGCATGGTGTTCAGGCCTTCGCCAGACTTGGGAAAGAAGAAGTGGCCCGGTACAAAGGCGACCTGTCGGCGTACCGCGGCTTGGTAAATTTTAGCCATATCGGTTCCCTCCGGCCCCTCGACCCATACGAACATGCCTCCCTCCGGGTGCGACCATCGAAAATCAACCGGAAAATAGCGATCCAGTGCTGCCAGCATGGCCCGCTGCCTGGGTCGGTAGAGGTCAAGAATGCGGGGCAGGTGGCGCTGCAGATGGCCGCCTTCCAGGTACGCGGCGGCCAGGGCCTGGTTGAAGGTGCTGGTATGCAGGTCGACACCCTGTTTGACGAGCACCAGCCAGTTGCGGATGGGTTCCGGTGCCACGCAGTAGCCGATTCGCAGCCCGGGCGCAAAGACCTTGGACAGGGTGCCGACGTAGACCACGTGCTCGGGGGCCAGTGATTTTATCGGCGGCAGGGCGTGGCCTTCATAACGCAGGTCGCAATAGGGGTCGTCTTCGATCAAGAGCGTGTCGTAACGCTCGATCAAAGCGGCGATCGCCCGGCGGCGATCGAGGGACAGGGTTCGTCCCGAAGGATTCTGAAACGTGGGGACAAGGTAGATAAACTTCATGCGCCCTTTGGCTATCAGCGGCGCCAAAGCCTCCGGAATGATACCCTCATGATCGCATGGGATCGGCGTGTAGCGCGGTTCGTAAGGGCTGAAGGCCTGCAGTGCCCCCAGATAGGTGGGCGATTCCACGCCAACCGTATCGCCTGGTGAAATCAGGATTTTACCGACCGCATCCAGGACGCCCTGGGAGCCGCTGGTGATCAGGATCGTTTCCCCGGGCACATGAATATCACGCCCGGCGAGGTGCGCTGCCACCGCTTGCCGCAGGGGCATGAAGCCCTCGGTCAGGTCATATTGAAAGGCCCGATCCGCGTATTTATCGATGACCTG
The DNA here is from genome assembly GCA_014237395.1 of Desulfobacteraceae bacterium. Taxonomy (GTDB): domain Bacteria; phylum Desulfobacterota; class Desulfobacteria; order Desulfobacterales; family UBA5852; genus JABZFP01. The sequence goes on from JABZFP010000032.1 coordinate 55,345, forward strand.
GCGACTCAGATCCCCGATCAGATCCAAGGGGAAACTGGCCGGCGCCGGTATGCCCCCGGCCAGGGAGATCATTCCCGGCTGGGAGGCGACTTTCAGAATTTCCCGGATGGCGCTACGTGACATCTGGCGGGTGCGGTGGGCCAACAGTTTTTCGAATGGCATGGCGTTTCCTTTTAAATAAAGACCGGTTGGTATTTAATACCAAAAAAATAATAACGCTGATTTATCGCCGGATTAAACCCGCTTCAACTGCTGGATATAGAATTGAAGTTGTGCCGCTGTCTGTTGCAGCACGCTTTTATCGCGGCTGGCCACATAGAGGGTGGCCGCCCCGTTGAGGGTAATGACCAGAAAATTGGCCACATCTTTGAAGTTCAGGTTCGGGCGCAGCATCTGCAGTTGATCGGCTTCCACCAGCCAGGCCTGAAAAAGTTTGGAAAACCCCACGAAACCTCTCAGAATATGGCGGCTCATGGTGGCGGACTGGCCGGGCAATTCCACCAGCATGTTGACGAAAAAACAGCCGCCGTCAAAGGTATCCGTGGCCAGATACTTTTGCAGGACGTTTTCGCAGGTGCGCTCGATGCGTTCCACGGGGTTCTGGATCGTCCGCATGTCTTGGAAAACAATCTTACGCCAGATGCCGACAGCTTCTTCGTAGACCGCATACCAGATGTCTTCCTTGCTCTGAAAGTGGCAGTACAACCCGCCCTTGGTCAATTCGGTGGCCTGGAGAATATCGCTGATCGCGGTGTGAAAATAACCCTTGACGGAAAACAGTTGCAGGGCGGCAAGGATGATTTTTCGACGGGTTCGGGCACCTTTATCCGGCATGGCAGCATCCGTTCAATGGTGGATCATAGTATAACAGTATAAATAATACCGACCGGTCTTAATTATAAGCCGGACGACATTCTGTCAAGCCCTTAATTGGTGCCATGGCGTCATTTTTGAGAAGCCATGGATCGAACCCACCTCGGCACTGGTGGCATCACCTTTGCCGATGCCGTAACCGAACGCCACCCTTTTCTTCCTTCTCCTGTATTTTTTCGCCACGGTTTTTACAGCGTAAAAAATAGTGAGGCTGTTTCCCCTTCAAGGGCCGGCGACCGGTCGGCGGATCTACGAAACCTCCGCCAATTGGAGTTTTTCTTTCAGGGAATCCAAAGTAAAGGGTTTGTATAGCAGCCCGTCCACCATGCTGGAGTGTTTTAGCATATCGATGAGGTCCGGATCGCGGTGGCCGGTCATGATGATGATCTTCGTGCCGACATGTTTTTCCCTGATCTCGTCCGCCAGTTGATATCCGTCCATGTGGGGCATGGCATAGTCGGAAATGACCATGTCGTATTGGGTGTCGGCCAGGTGCAACAGGGCATCTGCTGCATCCGCGGTGGTGGTGGCGTGATAGCCCAGCCGTGAGACCATCTTGGCCACAAGGTTCAGGATGCCCTGATCATCGTCCACGATAAGGAGGCAGGGTGCGCCGGAACCTCGACCCAGTCGTGAAGGGTACCTTTCGGGAAATGCCGGCAACGGATCGCCGGACAAGGATTCCGATTCGTGTTGCCTTTTGGTAACCATGGCAATCTCCTAATTTTTCATGGCATGGTGCCGGGGGAGCGGGCAGGGCAGGTCAATGGTCAGTCGAATGTCTTGTCCCGCTTCTCTGACGATGTCGGTCGTTGCGCCGATCACACGACAGCGGAGGGCCATGGCATTTTGCAGTCCGCGGTTTATACACTTGGTTGAATTCGGTTTTTTTGCAGAGACAGCCTCGCTTTGGCTTGAAGGGAGTTTCTTGGGGTGGTGTGGTCGGCCACTGAAAATATCCTCAATGGACCTGTCGGATTGACGCGACAGATGTTTGGCGGTCAATAAGTCGTCTGTTTTATGTCGCCTGGGTGAGGTTTCTGGCTCCTCCTGGGGTGTGGTGGGGTGCGCAAAGCTGAAACGGATGGCACGCACGCGGACGCGAAAAACACGATCGAAAGCAGGCCGGAGATGTCAACGCATCTCATATCGACCGTTGCCGTTCTAACGGGATTGATGATGCGTTGTGGGACGGGATTCGCGAGGATGCCGTTTGATTGAAAATCGCATGCCCCTCATGCCGCAGCGGTCGGCGCAGCATTTTTTCATAACGTTGCATATACCGATCGGATGCCGCGTGTTGGGTGGCGGCGAGCGCGCTTTCCGACATGACACGGTGCATCCGTTGATATTGCTCGGTCACCGGCAACGGGTAAAAGGCATGCGCACGGGGCACATCCTTGGGCCACCCTTCCGGATGCGCGTCGTCAAACAGAAAACCATCGCCGTTGTAAGCGGCCCGGAGCAGTGCTGCGGGGGGGGAGCCCATGTCGATGGCATTCCCCGCTTCCCATTTTTGACTCAGAACCCGCCGTAAACCGTCGTCGAAAAAGGTGGAACGGCCCGCGACGATGTCGCGCAACGAGACCGGGCTGTCCATGCCGACACAGTCGCTGGCCCAAATGCCGCTGGCCATAAAATCGACGGGGATGCTTTCCCGCGTGGTTTCATAATCCGACGGATACCGCTCGTAATAGAGGTGGTGCCAGAAACCGGCGGCATCGATGCCACGGTCTTCGATGGCGCTCAGACAAGCTTTACCCGTATCTAATTTTGGAATCGAAAACAGACAGGGGATACCGCGCTCGCGTGCCATGGCCGGGAGGAGGCCGGTCATCCAGCCCAGGCAGTGGATCAGGTCCGGTTGAACAAGGGGAACGATATGATTGATGACTTCCCGTTGAAACGCCAGGGCAATGGTGATCGCATGCGTGGCATCGCGGTACACGTTGGGCTGCCAGTAAAAAAGATGCCGATCCTCAGCCAGATGCACGCGATTTTCGCATACGGACAGATGCTGCCGGGATTCCTCGGCGCGGGTGCAGCGACAGCGGGTATGGAATAAGCGGCGAAAGTCGGGAACGGCGACATGAACGTCAACACCGTTCATAAACAGTGCGCTGACCAGCGTTGCCGCTTTTTCGGCCGGTAGTCCGGTCCCGATCCTGATCTCGCTGGCATTGGCGGCAATTCCCTCCGGGAGATAGGCGATTTCCGGGGTGACGATCAGTACGCGGGGGGACCCCGCTGGCGGTAACGGCATGGTACCCATCCTATGGATTGAAGCCGGTTTTAGAAGTAATGCACACCGTTGACAAATCGGGCGCCGGGGAGGTCTTCGTCATCGCGGCACCATTTGACCTTGGCCAGGGTCGTGGTGCGCAGACCACCTTCCTCCTGTCGCACGGCGTCACTCTGGGGGCAGTGGGTGAGCCGGATCAGGACGGTGGTACCGGGTCTGAAGAACCGGTCTGTCCGGAAACACATTCCGCTTGAACTGAAGTTCACCATCTGGGCGTCATGATGGTCGGCGGCATTGAATTGGCTGCAGATGACCGATCCCGGATCATAAAAACGCGTTGTCGACCGTTTTTCCATGGGACCTCCTCCTTGGTGAAACGCCTGCGGGTATCCCGCTGCGCCATGCAGCGTCACTGGGTTGGGCATCCCTCGGGGGCGATGGCCTGCGCGTAAGCGCCGGTGAATACAACGCGTGACGTGATGTGGGGATGCGCGCTGAATTGCTTCTGAAACATTTCACGACCAAACGGCGGCAGGCTGGCGAGTCGGTCGGTGTGAACAATGACGCGCTTTTCCCGGTTAAGGGCCTTTTGCAGGCAATGCTTCAATTCGTAGGCGGATGATCCGTCGAAATCGCCGATCAGGTTGATGTGCAGACCGCCCTCCCGGCGGTGGTGTTGAATCGTGAAATTGGATGCCATATCGGTACCTCACAGACGCGAATCCTGCACGTGCAGGATATTGTTATTGGTGCCGAAACAGTTGGTGCACTGGCTGGGGTTGTTGGGGTCGGTGCGCCACTGACCGTCCACGAGAAATTTGTATTCGTACTTTCCGGGCGGCAGCATCATAATTTTTTGCCACGGACCGTTGCCGTCTTTTTTCATGGGGTGGGAGGCACGGTCCCACGTGTTGAAATCACCCACAACGGCGACTTCGTGTGCCTGAGGGTCCTCAATGGAAAACAGGATGCGACGACGTTTGGCGGTTTTCCGTTGATCGACGTGGCGCATAGCGGGGCTCCTTTTTTCTTGGCCATTTTTGGGGGCGGGCTGGTCGAAGAGACGGAAGCGCAGAAAGCATACACTTGCAGGGAAGCTAAAAACATCGACCAGCAAAATCTTCGCTTGCGTACTATAATGCTTGATCGGTGACCGGACAATCACTCGAACTGATCATTTTTTTTATTCAGGATAGCTACTTCTGGCTATTTTAAACAGGTCCGGGCACGATGTGCTGTTTGTCTTCAGTTCGCTGATAGGACTCATAAGGATAAGAACGGTTAAGGCAGCTTGCCGTAATCACACCAGATGTCATTACGGCGCGAAAGCAGTCTTTAAAACGAAAAACGTCCTTCGACTTCAACGTCTTCGGGTTGAAAAATTATTTCACAAATTTTCAGGTATTCAGCCTCGGCGTATAGGCCTCGATCAACACCATCCACGAGACGCGAAAGGCAAGCTCCTGCCATTGCGCAATCCTATATTGAAGCAATTGGTGTGCCAACGTCGGGTGCTTTAGATTAAGGTGTGTTTTTAAGATATTAACCCACCGTTCAATGGATACACCGGGGTTTGCGGTGTCCGTTTTTTTTCCAGACTGTTAAAATTGACGTCAAAAAAATACTGACGTACCAGGTCACTTCCCGACCTGCACCCTGTGGTGTACCAGCGCTGCGGCGGTTTATCTGAAAGAAAAAGTGGTTTGATAGGCATGGCACACAATATGCTGGCATTATAATTAGATTTAACGAAAGGAGGCCGCCATGTATCGGACCATACTTGTTCCAGTGGACGGATCGAAGCGGGCGGAAACAATATTCCGCCATGTGGAGAACTTGGCCGGGGATAATGATGCCACGGTTGTGCTTCTCAAAGTCGAGGAAGAGCCCATCAATCTTGAGCACGATGAAATTATCGACATCGAGAAATACAGACAGGAATATCGGAACTTGGCCAGACGTTCGACAACGTATCTGGAGGCCCTCAAAGACCAGTTGGGTGCGACAGGTATTCGCGCTGTGCCACGATTGGCGTACGGATCGGTTGTTAAGACTATTTTAACCGTAGCGGCCGAGACAGGTGCCGACCTGATTGCCTTGGCCACGCACGGGTTGGGCGGTCTGCCCCGGGTATCCTATGGGAGTGTGGCAGCAGGCGTGCTGCAGGCGGCCGACATTCCGATTTTACTGATCAGATCCTGCAACGACAAAAAATAGGAGCCTTACCATGCCGAATAAATGGGTTTATCTATTTGACGAAGTCGAACAGGCTGAAAAGGATGTCGGTGGCGAATGGGAACGCGTACGCGGTCTGCTGGGCGGCAAGGGCGCCAATCTGGCGGATATGACGCGTATCGGCGTACCGGTGCCGCCCGGTTTTACCATAACCACCCAGGCCTGCAATGCCTATCTGGTGGCCGGGGAGACCTTTCCGGAAGGAATGTGGGCGCAGGTGCGACAGGCGATGGCCGCCATCGAAAAGAAGAGCGGGAAAAAGTTTGGCGATCGGGAAAATCCCTTGCTGGTGTCGTGCCGCTCCGGTGCCAGGTTTTCCATGCCCGGCATGATGGATACCATTTTGAACATTGGCCTCAATGATGAAACCGCTCTCGGGCTGGTGGAACTGACCGGCGATGACCGTTTCGTCTATGATTCATTTCGTCGTCTGATTCAAATGTTCGGCTCTGTGGTGAAGGGCATCCCCGATGAGGTCTTTGAAGAAAAAATGGATCAATGCCGCTCCCAAGCCGGCGTTAGCACCGATGCCGGCCTGTCTGCAGAAGATCTAAAAGGCTTGACCGACACATTCCAACGGATTTTCAGACGCTATACCACCACGGACTTTCCGCGCCAGCCCTACGAACAACTCAAGATGGCCATCGACGCTGTCTTCAAGAGCTGGAACGGCAAACGCGCCGTCGATTACCGCAATGCCGCAGCGATTCCACACGATCTGGGAACGGGGGTAAATATTGTCAGCATGGTTTTCGGCAATGCCGGTGATGATAGTGTGACCGGGGTGGCCCTGACCCGCAATGGCACTACCGGGGAAAACCGCATCGAAGGGGATTACCTGAACAACGCGCAGGGTGAGGATGTCGTGGCCGGCATCCGTCAGACCAATGACCTGTCCCAACTGAAAGACGAACTGCCGGGTGTCTATGCCCAATTTGAGCAAATTGCCAAACGGCTGGAGACGCATTATCGCGACATGCAGGATGTGGAATTTACGGTTGAAAAAGGCAAACTGTGGATGCTGCAAACCCGCAGTGGGAAGCGCACAGCCCAGGCCGCTGTTCGCATTGCCGTCGAAATGGCCGAAAAAAACCTGATTTCCAAACAGGAAGCGGTTTTGCGGATCACACCGGAGCAGGTTGATTTCTTTTTGCACCCCCAGTTTGAGCGTGACGCCCAGGCTGCCGCAAAAGCCCAAGGGGCGATGCTGGCAACCGGTCTGAACGTGTCACCCGGTGCGGCGGTGGGAATGGTTGCCTTCGATGCCGATTTGGCGGAAATGTGGGCCAAAGAAGAGGGTAAAGCCGTCATTATGGTGCGCCCCGAAACCAAACCGGATGATGTGCATGGGATGCTGGCCGCCCAAGGGATTCTGACCAGTCGGGGCGGACGCACGAGTCATGCGGCTCTGGTTGCCCGGCAGTTCGGCAAACCTGCCGTGGTCGGTGTGTCGGCGCTGGTGATCGATATGGGCAAACGCCATATGAAAATTAACGATACCATCATCAAAGAGGGGGATTGGCTTTCCCTGGACGGAACGGCCGGAGAAGTGTACGGCGGAAAAATAAAAACCGTGACCCCCGACATCATGGATGCATGGCTGATCAAGCTGCTTGCCTGGGCCGACAGCTTCCGACGTCTGGGCATCTGGACCAATGCGGACAATCCCGACGATGCCAAACGCGCGAGGACCTATGGCGCCGAAGGCATCGGCCTGTGTCGCACCGAACATATGTTTTTCGAAGCCCGACGGTTGCCTTACCTGCACAAAATGATCATGACGGACCTGCCCATCGAGCGGCGTGAAGCCCTGGAGGCCTTGCTGCCGTTTCAAAGAGATGATTTTGCCGGTCTTTTCAGGGCCATGGATGGGCTTCCGGTCATCACCCGGCTGATCGACCCGCCGCTGCATGAGTTTTTACCCAATCATATGGATTTAAACCAGGAGCTCATGGATCTCAAATTTCGTCTCAAGCATGCCGATTCGCTCGAGAAATTCGATACCCTGCTGCAGCAGATCAACGAAAAAGCAAACGTTTTAAAAAGAGTCGAAAGCTTACACGAGAGTAATCCCATGCTGGGTCTGCGTGGCGTACGATTGGGGATTCAGATTCCGGAACTGACCACCATGCAGGTACGGGCCATCTTTGAGGCCGCCTGCATGGTTACCAAAGAAGGTGTCGCGGTGCATCCTGAAATCATGATCCCACTGACCAGCCACGTCAATGAACTCAAAGCCCAACGCGGCATTCTGGAGACCGAGGCCCAAAGGGTGATGCATGAACAAGGCATCGAAATCGACTACAAGTTTGGTACCATGATTGAAATTCCCCGCGCCGCGCTGACCGCGCATCAGCTTGCTCAACATGCGGCGTTCTTTTCATTCGGCACCAATGATTTAACCCAGACAACCTTTGGCATGTCCAGAGATGATGCCGAGGCAGGGTTCCTGATCCGATACATGCGAACGGGCATTTTCCCGGAAAATCCCTTTGCTACCCTCGACCGGGATGGCGTCGGCCAGTTGATGGCACTTTGCCTGGAGAAAGCCCGGTCCGTCAATCCTGATTTGGAATGCGGAATCTGTGGCGAGCACGCCGGAGATCCCCAGTCGATTTCATTTTGCCATGAGATCGGTTTGACGTATGTGTCGTGTTCCCCGTATCGGGTGCCTGTTGCTCGTCTATCCGCCGCCCATGCCGCCCTGCGGGATAAAACCGTTCACGGTTAAGGCCATCAGGTGGTGTTGCATGGTGTTTTTCAAAAGAGGCCTAAAGGGTGTAGCCATGTTGGAGGGCATACTTTACAAGGTCCGCATTTTTACGGATGGCAAGCTTGTGCCTGATATTTTTGCGATGGTTGTTGACGGTATGAATGCTGATAAAAAGCAATTGGGCGATTTCTTTGCTGGTTTTCCCATTGGCGATTAAAGAAATAATTTCACGTTCACGGGTTGTCAAAGGATCTTCCGTCAATCGCGTCCTGTTGCGAAAGATGCCGACGGGGTCATCTGCCAATTCCTTCATCATCATCGGAGAAAGATAGCTGCCACCGCTCCGAATGGTCTGGATAGCATGGATGAGTTCGTTGCCGGAATCTTCTTTGACGACATAGCCCCGGGCACCGGCAGCCAGGGCTTTTTGAAGGTATTCGCGGCTTTTATGCATGCTCAGTATTAGGATGGCCACTTCCGGGAATTGTTTGCGGATCTCCTGGGCAGCCTCGATGCCTCTGAGTTTGGGCATGGAAACATCAAGAATCACCATATCCGGTATCGAACGCCTTATCATCTTTAAAAGCACCACGCCGTCGGAGACTTCCCCGACGACTTTCATTCCCTTGGATCCATTGATGATCTTTTTAATGCCTTCGCGCAGCATCGCGTGATCATCGGCCAATATGATTTTGTAGTCCGTCATTTTTCGCCCTCCCGTCCGCTAATGGGAATGGTCAGAGCGACACACGTTCCGTACTTCTTTTGCGAGGTGATCGTGAGTTGCCCGCCCAGCATGTGGCTGCGCTCCTCCAGAGCGGCCAGCCCGAGACCTCTCTCGGCGACGTACCGGTTCATGGCGTGATCGATATCAAAGCCCCGGCCGTCATCGCGGATCTGGATTTGGACGTCCCGCATCTTTCGTCGGACGGTTAGCGCAACAGACCGGGCCCGGGCGTGTTTGTGGACGTTGTGCAGGGCTTCCTGAAGAATCCGGTAGATGATGATCTGTTGATCGTATGAGAACAAGGCGTCGATGTCATCCATCTCCAGCGTCGTGTCGATGGCGGCATATTTCTGAAAATCACGCACCATCCACCGAATCGTGCCGCAGAGCTTTAGATCCTGGATGACGGTTGGGCTGAGGGCTCTGGATATACGGCGTGTGGTGTCAATGAGCCGGTCGATAAACGCCAGGGCGCTTTGGCACTCCTTTTTGAGTTTCGTCTGGTTTTTTTCCAGACGTTTGGCCATGGTCAGCATTTGAAGTTTCAGCGCGGCCAGGTCCTGCCCCAGGTCGTCGTGGAGCTCCAGTGAGATGCGCCGGCGTTCCTCTTCCTGTGCAACCAGCAATTTGGACGACAGGAAGCGCAGCCGGTTTTCGGATTCACGCAGCGACTCCTCAAATTGCTTGCGTTCGGTAATGTCATCGATAAAGCCTTCCAGATAAAGAAAACGATCCTTCCGGTCTTTGACCTTCCAGGCGTGAAAATCTCCGGTGAAAGACGAGCCGTCCCGGCGGCGAAAACGCGTCTCGGTCTTGATAGGCGCCTCGCTGGTCGTTATCAGGCGGATAATATGTGTCCGACTCATGGGATCGACATACAGGGCCGCGGCGTCATTTCCCACGGCAGCCAACAGATCCTGCGGTGCGGCATAGCCGAACATCTGCGCGAAGGCCGGGTTGACGTTCAGAATGACACCATCTTCGGTCGATTGAAAAATGCCCAGCGCCACATCTTCGAAGAATCGGCGGAAGCGTTCTTCACTTTTCCGCAAAGCCTCTTCGGCATGCTTCCGTTCGGTGATATCCAGCATGACACCTACAATGCCGGCCGGCTGTCCGTTGGTGTCCATGAAGGTCGCCTTGTTGAAGAAGAAGTGGCGCCGAATGCCATCCGCACATTGCACTTCCGACTCGTAAAACTGTGTGCCGGCGTCTTCGAGCATGGCGGCATCCTGTTGGGCATAAACGTCAGCCAGATGACCCGGGATCGCTTGTGGCAGGTCGAAGAGGGTGCATCCGATAATCGACGATTTGGGAAGACCGAGAATCTGTTCGGCAAAGGCAATGTTGCACCCCTGATAGCGTCCCTCGCAGTCCTTGTAGAATACGGGGTTGGGGATGGTATCCAGGAGCGTTTCCATGATCATTGTATGACCACGGGCGTGCTTTGCGTTTCTTTTGCCTGTTTTTTGGCGGGCGGGTGAACGTATCGCGTCGTCTGTCATGGTGCCTCCTGCAGCGATCATCGCCGATTGTTTGCTGGAGAGTTGCATGGCGCGTTACAGGATCAATAGACAGGTCGCATCGATCGGCCAGATGGTTGTGAAGAACCGTTGGGGATGGAACTGAGAAGATAGCTGTTAACTTAACCCATCACTGTTGCCGAATGCAAACAATAATCCGGTGACAGTGATACCGAGCTTGTAAGGCCGCCGGGCGTCGTTCTCAGCCGCCATGGGGCCGGGTGTCATGCTGAAAGCATCCTGGCGGCGGGGCCGCCTCCACGGACTGGTGGTAAAGGGGGCTTGGTCGGATCAGCCCCAAGGCGATCATTTGTCAGTAATAGCTGCTGCCGTCCCAGCAGTGGGTGCAAAGTTTTTCCTTGGGCAGGCCAATGGCCGCAACAAGGTCGTCCATGCGCTGGTATTTAAGGCTTGACAGGTGCAGACGGTCTCGGATTCTTTCAACCATGGCCTGGTGCCGGGCGGTGCCGGCCGTGGCATATGCCTGCATGACGGCTTCCGGGGGTGTGTCAATGCCTTCCAGTTCGGTAATCGCCCGCCGCCCGGCAAGGTCCAGGGTGGAGCGCGAGGTGGAAAAATTGAGGAAATCGCAGGGGTAGATCAAGGTCGGGCAGGCGATGCGCATGTGTACTTCGGCAGCGCCGGCGGCGAAAAGGTCTTCCACATTGTCCTTCAGTTGGGTGCCGCGCACGATGCTGTCGTCGCAAAACAGGATGCGCTGGTCGGCTATCAGGCTTTTTAGCGGGATCAACTTCATATTAGCGACCAGGTCGCGCATTTTCTGATTCTGGGGCATAAAGCTGCGCGGCCAGGTGGGGGTGTACTTGACATAGGGGCGTTTGTAGGGAATCTGCTTGCAGTGGGCATAGCCCAGGGCATGGCCGATGCCTGAATCCGGAATGCCGGCGGCATAATCCGGCGTAATGTCATCGTTCTTGGCCAGGGCACAGCCGCAGCGATACCGGACCGATTCCACATTGATACCTTCATAACTGGAGGCGGGGTAGCCGTAATAGACCCACAGAAAACTGCAGACTTGCATCTTGTCCAAAGGCGGGCGGCGCTGCTCGATGCCATCGGGTGTCAAAAAAATGATTTCGCCCGGTCCGATTTCCTGCCGGGTCTCGAAACCGAGGTTGGGAAAGGCGCAGGATTCCGACGCTACGGCGAACCCTTCCGCTTTGGCCCCGATGATCAAGGGGGTGCGGCCTCGCCGGTCCCGGGCGGCATAAATCCCCTGTTCGGTCAGCAGTAGCAGGGTGCAGGAGCCCTGGATCTGTTCCTGGGCGTTTCGGATGCCGTCTTCGAAGCTGCCGGCCTGGCAAATAAGGGCCGCCACCAGTTCGGTGGGGTTGATGGACCCGCTGGTGGATTCGGAGAACTGCTGGTGCCGTCCGTAGGCCTGATCGGTCAAGGCGGCCATATTGGTGATGCGGGCCACCGTCACGATGGCAAAGGTTCCCAGGTGGCTGCCGATCACCAGGGGCTGGGAATCGTTGTCGCTGATCACGCCGATGCCGAGATTACCGTTGAATTTCTCGAGATCCGGCTCGAACTTGGAACGGAAATAATCGTTTTCGATGCTGTGGATGGTGCGGACGAACTGGCGCCCGGTCCAGACGGCCATGCCACCGCGCTTGGTCCCCAGGTGAAAGTGATAATCGATGCCGTAAAACAGGTCCTTGATACAGTCGTTTTGGGAAACCGTTCCGAATACTCCCCCCATACGTCACTCCTCTTGAATAGCGCTGGTGTTGATAATGGCAGACCGATATTGGATGTAGCGTTAAGCACGGCTAATAATTACTTGGCGGAAACACGCCCGCATCCCGATGCCGGCGACCCATTCAAACAGCCTTGAAACGGCCTGTCAACAGAACAAAAAAAGTTCCATAGGGCCTGATGAGGGGTTGGCGCTGAGGGCCGGCGATAAAACACTTTACATTTTAACGTACATACTTTTTAAGTAGGTCTAATCGTCGATCGACCTTTCGTTCGGCGGGTAGAGCGGCCGACATTCACCTCACACCAGCGCATATGGAGGAGCACCCATGCCCAGACGCGACGACATTCACAAGGTTCTCATCATCGGCTCCGGCCCTATTGTCATCGGACAGGCCTGCGAGTTCGATTATTCCGGTACCCAGGCCTGCAAAGCCCTACGGTCCCTGGGCTACGAGGTTGTGCTGGTTAATTCCAACCCGGCGACCATCATGACGGATCCGGGCATGGCCGATGCGACCTATATCGAACCGCTCAACGCCAAGGTAATTACGGAAATCATCGCCAAAGAGCGGCCGGATGCGCTCCTGCCCAACCTCGGCGGCCAGAGTGGCCTGAATCTTTCCTCGGAGTTGCACCAACTGGGCGTGCTCGATGAATATGGCGTGAAAATCATCGGGGTCAATATCGATGCGATTCAACGGGGCGAGGACCGCCTGATTTTCAAGGAAACCATGGATCGGTTGGGGATCGAGACGCCTGCCAGCCGGATTGTCGGCACCGTGGCGGATGCCGAAACCGCGGCCGAGGAGCTTGGATTTCCGGTGGTCATCCGGCCGGCTTACACCATGGGCGGCACCGGCGGCGGCCTGGTGTACAACCGCGAAGAGCTCAGCGTGGTCGCCGCACGCGGCCTGGCCGCCAGCCTGGTCAACCAGGTGTTGGTGGAAGAGTCCGTCCTGGGTTGGGAAGAGCTGGAGCTCGAGGTGGTGCGGGATGCCAAAAACCAGATCATCACGGTCTGTTTCATCGAAAATGTGGACCCCATGGGTGTTCATACCGGCGACAGCTACTGCACCGCCCCCATGCTGACCATTGCGCCCGACCTGCAGGAGCGGCTCCAGCGCTATTCATACGCTATCGTCGAGGCCATCGAAGTGATCGGCGGCACCAATATCCAGTTCGCGCACGATCCGGTCACCGGCCGGGTGGTGGTGATCGAAATCAACCCGCGGACCTCGCGCTCGTCGGCCCTGGCGTCCAAAGCCACGGGGTTTCCCATCGCCCGGATATCCTCCCTGCTGGCCGGCGGCCTTACCCTGGATGAAATCCCTTACTGGCGGGATGGCACCCTTGACCGATACACCCCCTCCGGGGATTATGTCGTGGTGAAATTCGCGCGTTGGGCCTTCGAGAAGTTCGAGGGCGTCACCGATGAACTGGGCACCCAGATGAAGGCCGTGGGCGAGGTCATGAGTCTCGGGCGCAACTACAAGGAGGCGTTTCAGAAAGCCATTCGCAGTCTGGAAAACGGCCGCTATGGGCTCGGCTTTGCCAAGGATTTTAACGAACAACCCCTGGAAAATCTGCTCCAGATGATCCGCACGCCCAACAGCGAGCGCCAGTTTCAGATGTATGAAGCGCTTCGCAAGGGGGCCGATGTCCAGACGCTCTATGACCTGACACGGATCAAGCCCTGGTTTATCGAACAGATGCAGGAACTTGTGGTGCTGGAAGAGGAGATTCGGGGCTATCGCGGCAAGGCGCTTCCCGATGACCTGATGGCGCGTGCCAAACAGGACGGCTTTGCCGACCGGTATCTGGCCGGTCTGCTGGATCAGCCGGAAAGCGCGATCCGTGCCCAGCGTCAAGGTCAGGGTATCGTGGAGGCCTGGGAGCCGGTGCCGGTCAGTGGGGTGGACGATGCCGCCTATTACTACTCCACCTACAATGCACCGGACCGGGTGACGGTCAGCGAACGCAAAAAAATCATGGTATTGGGCGGCGGCCCCAACCGCATCGGACAGGGCATCGAATTCGATTACTGCTGTGTGCATGCGGCCATGGCTATCCGCGCGGCCGGTTATGAATCGATCATGGTGAACTGCAATCCCGAGACCGTTTCCACCGACTATGACACCTCGGATAAACTCTACTTCGAACCGTTGACGGTGGAAGATGTACTGAGCATTTACGAGAAAGAAAAACCCGAAGGGGTGGTGGTGCAGTTCGGCGGGCAGACACCGCTCAATATCGCCAACGAATTGGCCCAGGCGGGCGTTCGCATCCTGGGAACCGCGCCGGACACCATCGACCTGGCGGAAGATCGTGACCGGTTTCGCGTGATCATGCGCGAGTTGGGCATCCCCCAGCCGGCCTCGGGAATGGCCAGCAGTCTGGCGGAAGCCCGGGAGATTGCCGCGGATATCGGCTATCCGTTGATGGTGCGCCCCTCCTATGTGCTTGGCGGGCGCGGCATGGAAGTCATCATGGACGAGGTGATGCTGGCCCGCTACGTGGAAGCGGCCGTGGCCCTTTCCCCCGAGCGGCCGATCCTGATCGACAAGTTTCTCGACAACGCGGTCGAGGCCGAGGCCGACGCCATTGCCGACGGGACGGATGCCTTCGTCCCGGCGGTCATGGAGCATATCGAACTGGCCGGCATCCACTCGGGTGATTCGGCCTGCGTCATTCCGCCCGTCTCCATCGCCCCCAAGCATATCGAGACCATCAGTGAATACACCCGTAAGATTGCCGTGGCGCTGAGGGTCGTGGGTCTGATGAACATCCAGTACGCGATCTTTGAAAACACCGTGTATGTGCTGGAGGCCAATCCCCGGGCATCGCGGACCGTGCCGCTGGTCTCCAAGGTGTGCAACGTGGCCATGGCCAAACTGGCCACCGAGGTCATGCTGGGGCGCCGGCTGGCGGACCTGGCCCTCAAAACGCGCCCCATTCCCCATTGGGGCGTCAAAGAGGCCGTCTTTCCCTTCAACATGTTCCATGAGGTGGATCCCGTGCTCGGGCCTGAAATGCGCTCCACGGGGGAAGTCCTGGGGATCTCGAACTCATACGGTCGTGCCTTTTTCAAGGCCCAGGAGGCGACCCAGACCGCCCTGCCGTTCGAGGGCACGGTGTTGTTTACCATTGCCGACCGGGATAAATCCGCGGCGCTGGAACCCGTGCGGTTATTCCGGGAAATGGGATTTCGCATCATGACCACCCAGGGAACCTATCAGTTCCTGAAAGACAGCGGCATCGATACCGTCCCGGTGCGCAAGCTGGGTTACGGGCGTCCCAACCTGGTGGATGTCATCAAAAGTGGTGAAGTCCAGCTGCTGGTGAACACACCCAGCGGCAAGCGAAGCGCGGAAGACAACTCACAGGTCCGCAAGGCGGCCATTCGCTATAAGATTCCCTACATCACCACCACGGCCGCGGCGATTGCCGCCGCCAAAGGCATTGCCGCGCGCCGGGAAGGGGCGCCGCAGGTCAAATCCCTGCAGGCCTACCACGAAGATATTCGCTGATGCCGAATCGCCGACATTCGTATTATAGAACAGAATAGGGTAGGGGGCGGTAAGAACGACCAACTGGGGAACTGACGGGATGCGGGGTAAACCGCATCCCGTTTTTGTTTTACAGCGCTTCGGGATTGCAGAGGTTTTTCTGGTTCACCGCCGAACGGCCACAGTTTTTGCAGAAGTGTTTGGCCGGTTGGATCAGCTTGATGAATTCGCTTGTATGGGATTCGTGATACTTTTCTTCTACCAGTGCGCAAAGCGTTTTATCGTCGGTCTGGGTCATTATCAGTCTCCTTTCGATAAGGATGATGTCGTCTAAAGGTGGGTCACGACCCACCGGAACAGATAGGAAAGGGTCAGCGTGGCAAAAAGGCCCCCACACCACAATACGGCGAACCAGGCCCATTGGCGTTTTTTGTCAGTAGGCGGATTCATGGGAGGCCTTTCCTCGGAAAACATAGTAACAGTAAGCCGTGTAGGCAAGTACCACCGGCAGCATGATGGCCGTTCCCACCAGCAGCAGGGATTGGGATTCCGGGGCGGCGGCGGCCTGGTGGTACGTCACCTGATGCGGTACGAGCCAGGGCCAGAGGCTGATCCCGAGCCCGAGATAACCCATCAGAAATACACCGATACTCATGAAGAAGGGGCGGTATTCTCTGCCGGTATGCAGATCGCGCCAGATGAGAACGAACAGTGCCGCGGTCAAAAGGGGAATCGGCAGCAGGAAGAATACATTCGGCAGACTGAACCACAACTCACGAATGGATGCCTTCATCAGGGGCATGCTGACGCTGACAATTCCCAGGAACAGTCCCACATATCCCAATACATAGGAGGCGCTCTTGCGGGCCCAGTCCTGCGTGGCATCTTCGGTTTTCATCACCAGCCATGTGCTGCCCAGCAACGCATAGCCAAAGATAAGGGCGATCCCTGTCATCACGCTGTAGGCGTTGATCCAGTCAAACGAGCCTCCGGCAAAGCTCCGGCCTTCCACATCGATGCCCTGCACCACAGCACCCAGAATCATGCCCTGCATCAGGGTTGCCAAGAGGGAGCCGAAGTGAAAGGCATAGTCCCATATGCGGCGGGAACTTTCGGCCTTGAATCGAAATTCAAAGGCCACGCCTCTGAAAATCAGTCCCAGCAGCATGAGCGTCACTGGAATGTACAGGGCCGGCATCAGGATGGCGTAGGCCAACGGAAAGGCCGCGAAAAGACCGCCGCCACCCAGCACCAGCCAGGTTTCATTGCCGTCCCAGAAAGGGGCAATGGAATTCATCATCCGGTCCCGGCAGGTGTCGGACGGCGCGAACGGAAAGAGAATGCCGACCCCTAGATCAAACCCATCCAGTATCACATATAGCAGAACGGCGATGATGATCAGGCTGTACCAGATCAAGGGCAGGTCCAGGAAGGGTTCCAAACTAAACATGTCGGCCTCCTTTCTTGGTAAGCCGCGGTGCGACCAGCGGCGGTTTTGGGACGCCATGGTCGCCATAGACGGTTTCTTCGGCAGCGGGCCCTTTCGCGATCAGACGGGCGATGTAGTATACGCCGGCGCCGAACACGACGCCATACGTGACGACAAAGGCCGCCAGCGACAGGGCGATGGGTTGGCTGCCCACCGGTGATGCCGCTTCGGCTGTTCGCATGACGCCATAGATGATGTAGGGCTGTCGACCGATCTCGGTCACGAACCATCCGGCCAGCACGGCAATAAACCCGGAGGGGGTCAGGGCCATGCACCAGTACTGGAACCAGGGGGTCGAAAACAAGCGTTTGCGCAGATGAAGAACCAGCGCCATGACCCCGGTCAGGATCATGAGCATACCGATGCCCACCATGACCCGGAACGACCAGAACACCCAGGCCACGGGCGGCTGCTCATCGCGCGGCCATTCTTTCAGCCCCTTGACTTCGCCTTCCAGGTCATGGGTCAAGATCAAACTGGAGAGCTTTGGGATTTCGATCGCATAGCGGGTGGTTTGCGCCTCCTGGTCAGGCCAGCCGAACAGCACCAGCGGTGCACCACGCTGGGTTTCCCAAAGGCCTTCCATGGCCGCCACCTTGGCCGGCTGATGTTTCAGCGTATTGAGGCCATGCAAATCACCGAGCAGAAGTTGGGTCGGCGCCACGAAAACCGCCATGATCATGGCCATGCCCAGCATGACGCGGGCGTGCTTCTCGTGTTTTCGACGCCAGAGATAAAAGGCCCCGATGCCGCCCACGACGAAAGCGGTTGTCAGGTAGGTCGCTACGATCATGTGCGCGAAACGGTAGGGAAAAGACGGATTGAAAACCACGGCCAGCCAGTCGGTCGGGTAAAGCAGGCCGTCATCGCCAAGGCGGAAGCCCTGGGGCGTTTGCATCCAGCTGTTGGCCGATAGGATCCAGAAGGCGGATATCAGCGTGCCGCATGCGACGATCACGGTCGCCGCGAAATGCATGCGGGGGCTGACTCGATTCCAGCCGAACAGCATGACCCCCAGGAAAGAAGCTTCCAGAAAAAAAGCGGTCAAGACCTCATATCCCAACAGGGGACCTAAAACGTTGCCGGATTTGTCCGCGAAGACCGACCAGTTGGTCCCGAACTGGAAAGACATGACAATCCCGGAGACGACGCCCATCCCGAAGGCAACCGCGAAGATCTTGACCCACATGCGATAGATTTCGGCATAGATGGCATTGCCGGTCTTCAGCCAGCGCCATTCCAGGACCGCCAGCCAGCTCGCCAGACCGATGGTAAAGGCCGGGAAAATGATGTGAAAAGAAATGGTGAACGCAAACTGAATGCGGGCCAGCAACACAGGATCAAGAGTGTCGAACATGGTCAGGCCTCACTTTGGTAGTCGGTCAGTTGTCATACACGTACAAATCAAACATGGACAAAAATTAGACAAACAATTGACAGTGTCAAGACAAGCTGCTAAATTCGCACCATGGAACCCAGCCGTTTTGAAATTCAATACGTGTGCCGCCGAACCGGTTTGAACCCTCACCGAATCAGAGCCTGGGAGCGCCGCTATCAGGCTGTTCTACCCCACAGAACCGCAACCCATCGGCGCCGCTACACCGAAACGGATATTCAGCGGCTGCAGTTGCTGAGACAAGCTGTCGAGAGCGGCCACCGCATCTCCGCCATCGCCCGGATGTCCCTCGAGGATCTGCGCTCGCTCGCCAGCCGCAATGGTATGGGGCAATCCCCCGTATCGTTGCCGGCGTCCTTCAAAGAAACCCCTCAGGAACGCGATTTCATTGCACCAGGATTTCGCGCCATCGAGGCTTTGGACGCCCCGGCGCTGCAAGCCGTTCTCACCCAAGCCCTGGTAAATTTCTCCCGCCGCCGTATTGTCGAGAGAATTATCGTGCCGTTGTGCACGAAGGTAGGCCATGCATGGGTTGACGGCAGGCTGAGAATTGCCCATGAACACATGGCCAGTGCCGTCATGCGATCCTTTCTAGGCGAATTGCTCAGAGATCTGACACCGGCGGCAGGGGCTGTCGGCATTGTCGTTGGCACTCTTTCCGGACAGCGTCACGAGATAGGCGCCATGACGGTTGCGCTGGCCGCTGCCGACGCCGGTTGGTGGCCATTGTATCTCGGATCGGATATTCCGGCGGAAGAGATCGCCGCGACAGTCCAAAAGACCGGGGCGCGTGCGGCGGCCATCAGCATCATCAGCGCCTCAGGTTCTGAAAAAGCCGTGTCTGAAGTGTTTAAGCTGGGCCAATTGCTGAGAGGACGGGCAGCCGTTTTTGCCGGTGGTCACGCATCGAAAAGTTTTTGCGCCGCTTTGCGCGAAAGGGCGATTTGCTGGTGCGACAATCTGCACGCTTTTCACAATGCGCTGCTCGATGAAGCCATGCGTGACAGAGGGGGGAAAGTATGACGGGTGAACGTGACAAGCGGGCACTGGGCGCCCTGTGGGGGCTCTTTATCGGTGATGCGCTGGCCATGCCGGTGCACTGGTACTACAACCGGGAGGCGCTGCTGCGGGACTATGGACCCATCCGCACCTATCTTGCCCCGCGCAACCCTCATCCCGACAGCATCCTATGGCGTTCTCAGTTCGCTTCGCCGGGAGAAGGTTTTGATATTTTGCATGACCAGCGCCCGTTCTGGGGGCAGCGCGGCGTTCATTACCACCAATTTCTGCGGGCCGGCGAGAACACCCTCAATCTCCAGTGTGCCCGCCTGTTAATGGAATCCCTGCGCCACTGCGGTCAATACGATGCCGATGATTATCTCAAACGCTACATCGCCTTCATGACCACCCCGGGGTGTCACCGGGACACCTATGTCGAAGAGGTCCACCGCCATTTTTTTACCCGACTGGCCAGCGGACTTTCGCCGCGCCAGTGCGGGATTAAGGAAAAGCATATTGGCGGATTGGTGGGGATTGTGCCTATCATCGCGCATTACCGAGGGGATTTACCGGAAGGATCGGTGCGTGCTCATGAACACCTGGCATTGACCCATCGGGGACCGCGCATGACGACGGCCGCCGCATGCGTTCTTGATATCCTGCAGCAGGTGATTGCCGGAGCATCCCTGCGCCGCGTGCTGGAAGACGGCATGCGATCCCAACGCAGCCCTTATTTCGGGCATCCATTCCAAAAGTGGCAAGGTGCGTCGGACCACGACGTCGTTGGACGGCACCTGAGCACGGCCTGTTATGTCGAAGACGCCCTCCCGGCCGTGATCTACCTGGCCTGGAAATATGGCCATGATCCTGAACAGGGGGTGATTGCCAATTGCCACCTGGGCGGTGACAATGCGCATCGGGGGGCCCTCCTGGGGGCCTTTTTTGGGGCTGACGGCGGTGTCGCGGCTTTTCCGGAATCATGGGTGGCAGGGCTGTTGGAACCGGTGCCGGACCTGCTATAATGCTCCTATCGGTTTGCATCCCATGGCATTTCAGACTAAGGAGGGGAGATGGAAACATCAACGGTTGTCATATTTCGTTCGTATCCGTTTGAGGTTGGTCAGAAGATCTATATCGAAGACGGCCCCCGGCACGGCGATTGGGAGGTCATCGCGGTCAGTGACCGCAAGGTCACGCTGCGCTGTCCCTTTTCGAAACGCGAATTCGCGTGGAATCGTTTCTGTTATGTTGCGGAAACGCGCGAAGACATTCCCTGGCCGCACCCTGAATAGACCAGGAATCAGGAGACAGGCATGAAACGATGGTATCAAAGACTGGGCGCGATCGGTGCAACAGCGTTGCTGTCGTCCGCTTTGCTGATGGCGGGTTGTGAAGGAACCGAAACCCGAAACCAGGTGGATGACACCGTGGAAGAACTGGCCGGCAAGAAGCAGGTGGACCAGATGAAAGCGATGAAGGAAGACCTGGAACAGATCCAGACCCAGCAGGCCGACCGCCTTAAACAGCTTCAGACTGACGACTGAGACGTCCCGTTTGGTATCACACCGGCAAGGGGGCAGGTAAAATGCACCTGATCGGCTATAAAGCCTATCGCAGCGGCTATTTCGGCTGCTTGGTAGACAAGGATCGCTACATCTACTTTCTTTTTGCCAAGAAGCGCTTTCGGGAGATCGTGACGTATCCGAAAGAAGATTTTGAGAGTTTTCATCACTTCGTCGCATTCCTGCACAAATTTGTTCCGCTGCACTTTTTTCTTCGCCGGCCTTTGCACATGGCATCCCTGGGCACCAGCGAGTTGTCCGCCATCGGTCGACGGTTGGAACGCTCATTGCGGGCGGATGTGTTTCTTTCCCCCGGGGCTGCGCCATACGACCCCGTTTCGGTGTTTGGTCCGGCAGGTTGATTGTTTCGGCCGTCATGGTTTGGGGGGGGGACGGTAGATGGGGGTTATGAAAACACGCCATGCAACACGCCTGGTGGCGCGATGCATACCCGGAATCAACGGCTTGCTAGTCATCCTTCTGCTGGTGGGTTGCCGCTCACCGGTCGGTTTGCCGACCGGTCCTGTTCCTCCCCCCGACCGGTCCGCTGTTGAATCGCCGCTGCCCGCCATTGCGTTTACCATCCAGGTCGGCGCCTTTTCCACCACCGAGCGCGCGTCCCGTTATGCCGATCAACTGGCCGCGTATGGGCTGGATACCTATTACTTCATCGACACGGACGGCCTCTGTAAAGTGCGGTTTGATCGCTTCGAAACCAAAGACGGGGCACGACAGCGTGCCCTTGAATTGCAGTCGCGGGGGGTCATCGATGCGTTTTACATCGTGCGGCCCGGTCCCGCCGGGCGCAACGCCGATGCCCGGGAAAACCTCCAAGATGGTCTCGTGCAGACCGCTCGACGGTTTATCGGCACCCCCTATCGCTGGGGTGGCGAATCGGCGCGCAGCGGCTTCGATTGCAGCGGTCTGACAATGACGGTCTATCGCCTCAACGGGCTGGAACTGCCCCGCAATTCCCGTTCCCAGTTCCGGGCCGGTCGACCGGTGACGCGACACGATCTGCAGCGCGGTGACCTGGTTTTTTTCGCCACCGGAAGCCGTGGGCGCGTATCCCACGTCGGCATTTACAGCGGCCAGGGGAAGTTCATTCATGCCCCCCGCAAGGGCAAGACCATCCGCACGGCGTCCTTGTCCAGTGGGTACTTCAACACGCGCTATGTCGGCGCGCGGCGGTATCTGTGATGGCCGCCCGACCGGCTTTTTTGCGGCGTGACGCCTCCGGCCGATGATTGGCCCGCCGGCGCCGGTGCCCGCCAATTTCGGCTGGCGGCCGCGCGCCAATCAGTGTATATAGGCGGGCAACGTTCTTTTACTGCGTCGCCCCCCCCCATTCGCCATCGGCGTTGGGGCGGTCGCGATGCCACCTGCTCCGAAAGGAACCGCCAATGCTGATTCCCCTTCCGGAATTCGATCTCATGCCCAAATCCGTGCGTGTGGCCATGCTCCTGACATTTGCGGGTTGGTGCAGTTTTCTCTTCGCCACCTACGCCTATTACGATGCCGATTCTTTTTTTAAATTCTTGGTCGCCGGGGGAATCGTCTGTTACTATCTTTACAAGGGCCGGCGCTGGGCACGTGTCATGGCGATGCTTTCCAGTGTCTTCATCGTCCTTTACGGCGGTTTTTTTGCGTTTCTTTTCGCTGGGAAAAATTCCACCGCAATGGTGGTTTCCGCTGCCAACGTGGTGCTTTTTGCCGCGTCTTTCTACTATCTGGCGATTCCGGAAACGGGGCGTTTTTTCAAAAAAGAGACACCCGCCGATGAATCCGATGATGCGGATCGCAACAATCCTTCGACGCAAGACGACTGATTCCCCCATTAATCCATTGTTGTACACCCTTAAAACGATGCCTTGCCGCACAGAACGGAGAATGGCATGACACTGCTACGGCGCCTGATCCTATGCCTCCTGATGATCATGATGGTGAACGGCTGTGCCAGCTTCAACAGCTACCGCGAGGCCGGCACCCTGCCGATGATGGGCTTGCAGCAGCCGGTCACGGTCGTTCGCGACGAAAAAGGCATGCCGTATGTTTACGCCGCTAATTTGTCGGATGCCTTTCAGGCCATGGGGTTTGTCACGGCACAGGACCGGTTGTTTCAAATGGAACTGACGCGAATGGTTGCCGCGGGGCGCATATCCGAACTGGTGGGGGAAAAAGCGCTACCGCTGGACCGGCGCATGCGCACCATCGGCATCCGCCGGCTTGCCGAGCGGCACGCGCGGTTGCTGCAAAATGATAGCACGGCCTATTTCCAAGCCTACATTGACGGTGTGAACAGTTTTGTCGAGCGCTATCCGGAGGATCATCATCTAGAATTCAAATTGTCCGGGATCCAACCGACCCCCTGGTCCATGGCCGATGTGCTGTCGATCATGTACTACATGAGCTGGAGCACGTCGGCCAATATCAAAACCGAGATCATTACCCAGATGCTCATCGACCGGCTGGGTCCCGAAACAGCGGCGGAATTGTTTCCCCTGAATATCAATCCGGACGAAGCGGCGGGACGGACGCCCGTACAACCCATTGCGCCGGACTGTCCACTGGCAACCCGCCCTGAATCGGAGCGCGACCTGACGGGCTATCTGGATGACAGCCCGTTGACGGTGGGGAGCAATAACTGGGCGGTAAGCCCTGAAAGGTCACCAGGCGCTAAACCGATCCTGGCCAACGATCCCCATCTGGACGCCCGAATCCTGCCCGGCCCCTGGTACCCCTGCGGGTTGATGACACCGGAACTCAGAATTGTAGGGGCCCATATCCCGGGACTGCCGGCCATGCCTATTTTCCGCAACGACGCCCTGGCGGCTGGTATCACCAATGCCTATGCGGATGTCCAGGATCTCTATGTCGAAACCATCGATCCCTCAGATGCGGGTCGGTATCTGGAGGGAACCGATTCGATTCCCTTTGACATCATCGAGGAAACCTTGCGCTATAGGGACGATGAAGCGCCGGAAGGGTACCGTGAAGAGAAGCTGACGATACGGATGACGAAACGGGGTCCGGTGATTTCGAATGTCTTCTCCCAGCTGGAAACCGAGCGCGTGTTGTCCCTGCGGTGGGCGTCGGCGGAATCCATGACGTCCAGCGCTGAATTTACGCGCACCATGCAGGCCCATTCGGCGGAATCCTTCCGACAGGCGCTGCGCCAGTGGAACGCCATTCAACTCAATTTTGTTTTTGCCGACCGCCAGGGAAATATTGGCTGGCACGTGTCCGGGGCGCTGCCGATTCGATCCACGGGCGATGGCACGGTGCCCTATGTGGTTCGGGACGGCCGGGACAACTGGACCGGCTGGGTCCCTTTCGATGATATGCCCCAGGCCCGGAATCCTGCCAAAGGCTGGGTTGGCACCTGCAACCACAAGACCGTGGGGGCGGACTACCCTTACTATTATTCGTCTTATTTTGCTTCCTCCTATCGGTATCAGCGTCTCAAGGCGCTGATGACCAGCCAACCGGAAATATCCGTCGACGATCACTGGCGATTTCAGCGCGATACCCGCAACCTCATGGGGGAAGCGCTCGTGCCGCACATGACGGCCGCACTGGCGGCCCACGCGGATACGCGGGCGATGGGGGATATCCTGTCCGGGTGGAATTTCCAGGATGACGTGGATCTGGTGGCGCCGACGATTTTCCATGCCATCTATGGCCACTGGGCTACCCGTGTCTTTCAGGACGAACTGGGAGAGGCGCTGACCCGCAGCATGCTGGCCACCTGGTACTTCTGGCAGGAACGATTTCAGTCCATGGTGGAACAGGGCCAATCCCCTTGGTTCGACGATGTCCGCACGGCCGAAACCCGGGAAACCCTGTCCGATATGCTTTACCTGGCCGCACAGGATGCCCGGCGTGATCTGACCAACCGTTTTGGCAAGGACATGACCCAGTGGCAATGGGGCAGGGCACACACCATTGAATTCGTCAGCCCGATTCGCCGCAGCGGTTTCGGAAAGGGACTCCTGGGGGGTGGCACCCATCCCGCCGCCGGTTCCGGCGAGACCCTCCACCGCGGTCAGTATGATTTCAGCCGGCCGTTCGACGTTTCCTTTTCCGCGGCCTTGCGCATGGTGGCCGACTTGAGCGATCCGGACAAAGTGCTGGCAGTCATACCCGGGGGCATCAGCGGACGGGTGTTCCATCCGCATAGCCAGGATCAGATCGATGCGTTTGTCAGCGGTGAGAAGCAATATTGGTGGTTCAGCGATGAAGCCATCGCGGCCCATACCCGATCCGAACTGATCCTTCGTCCTTAAAATGGAGCGAAGGGCAAGCATTGAAGGCATTGGATACATCCAGTGGCATGCCCGGCTGTTGGTGGTATTTTTAGCAGGCACTGTTTGGTCACACGATAGGCCGTTCCAACGAACACTAGCATAAAAGGAGAGCAACTACGATGGCAGTAATCACGCGATATGTTGTGGTGCGCAACGGCGTCGAGCTCGATCAGGTTTTTTCGGTCAAGAAAGAGGCGGAAGCCTATGACAAAATGCTCGATGCGGCGGAAAATCTGGCGGGCTTCATCAAATCCAGCGATTTTGGCGTTTCCATCGACGAATCCGCCATCGACGCCATTGCAATTCTACTGGCGAAGAACGGCCCGGAGGTCGTAAAAATTCTCAAAGGGATCAAACCGGTCATGCCGCCATCGGAAGCCGATGCGGGCGGCGCCGCGGAAATGCCTTCCCCGTCCACGGAAAAAAAGACCCCCAAGAGCGGTCCATCCAAACGACGCGTTAAATAGGGCCGCCGTATTTGCTACTGAAGTTCAAAAACCATAAAGGGCTAACCGGTATCCGCGTTCCGCCCTTGGCGTGCAGGGGCACTTCGGACGATGGGAAGTGTTGTCCGACTGGCCCGAATCGACGTTGATGCTGCTGGCGGGACTGGATTCGATCGACTGAATATGCCGACAATGCTTAAAAAAGACGCTGACGCTTACGACCGCATGTTGGATGCGGCGGACCGCCTGGCGACCCTGATCGAATCCGGGGGGATCGAAATTGACGAAGCCGATCTGGAGGAATTGACCATCTTTCTGGCGGAACACGGCATGGTGGTGGGTCGGATTCTGAGAAATCTGAAATATGTGTGGCCTTGATCGACATTCGAAACATCACGCCTATCGGTGGGCACGAAAGGCATTGACATTAGTGTTTAGCATGTATACGCATAGGCCATGAACGACACCCGTATCCATATGATTCACGAACGGTTCCGGTCTGTTGTGGCGCTGGCTGTTCGACTGGAACAGACCCCGCGTTCGTTTGGCACGGATGAAAACCTTACCAGTTCGGAAATCCACCTGATCGAAATCATTGGCGACAACGCCGAAGCGCTCAGCGTGACCGACCTGTCAAAGGTTCTGGGGGTGACCAAAGGCGCTGTTTCGCAGAACCTGAAGCGAACTGAAAACAAAGGGCTTACGCTCAAAATAGAGGATCCGCAAAACAGCTCGCGAGCCATCGTCAAGATGACCGCCAAAGGCAAAACCGCCTATTTTGCCCACAAGCATTGGCATGAGACGATGGACGGTGGCTTCAAAGAATTTTTTCTCAACCTAAAACCGGAGCGAATTGATTTCCTGATCGATTTCCTCGCCAAGCTGGAAACCTTCTTGAAAAAGGCGTTGATGTAAAAAAAATTATTATAAGAGTATAGCTACTAAACACATAGGAGGACAATAATGGCGACCTTGACCGACGACGGAGCAGGGGGTGGGCGCGTCTGCCCGTATCAAATGGCGTTCATGCTCGACAACTGGATGCGCCGGTTGTTCCAGAATCCTGTTAAATTGCTCGCGGACTATATTCGGGAAGGGAATACGGTCGTCGATCTGGGATGTGGTCCGGGTTTTTTTACCATTGATATGGCGGAAATGGTGGGGTCTACCGGCCACGTCATTGCGGTTGACCTGCAGCCCGGCATGCTGGATCGCGTGAGGAAAAAAGCGTTTCGAAAGGGAGTGGCCGACCGGGTCATGTATCACCAATGTCGCGCGGATCATATCGGTCTGGAATGTACGGCCGATTTTATGCTGGCCTTCTACATGGTTCACGAGACGCCCGATCCACGACGGTTTTTCGAGGAGACCCGGTCCATGTTGACGGCAGGGGGGAGACTGCTGGTGGTCGAACCCAAAATGCATGTCAGCCAGGCATCATTCGAATCGATGGTGGCCGGCGCCGCCCGGGCCGGATTGGAACCCGTAGATCATCCCACGGGCAAGGGAGGGCGTGCGGTTCTCCTGGAAGGACGGTGACACACCGCGATAACAAGTGGCATGGTCCCCGGTGGTTTAGTCGCTGGTTTTTGGGCCCTGCGTTTTCAGGCGGATGCCCTGATCGCTGATCTCGATCAATCTTTTTTTGTACAGGCCGCCGATGGCCCGCTTAAATTCTTTTTTGCTCATGGAAAAAAGGTCCATGATGTTCTGGGGGCTGCTTTTATCATGGCAAGGGATGAACCCGCCGCTCTTTTTCAGTGCCGCCATGATGCGCTGGCCGGATCCGTCAATGGAGACATGGCCTGGTTTTTTAAGGGACAGGTCGATTTTGCCGTCTTTGCGGATATGGCGGATATAGCCCGGCCGCCGCTCGCCGATTTTGAGCGTTTCAAAGGTTTCACTGTGATAGATCAGGCCCAGAAATTGATCGTCCACCACGGCCAGCGTGCCAAGCTTGGAGAACTGGTAGGTCATCAGCCGCACCTGCTGGCCCACGCTGAGGTCCGGGGGGGCTTTGCGACAATGCCGGGCAATCCGGGTGGAGCCGTAGACCCGATTGGTTTTTTTGTCCAGGAGCACCTTGACGACATACCGTTTCCCGACGTGCATGCGGGATTGCTGCTCGTTTTTGGGAATCAAGAGGTCCTTTTCCAGCCCCCAGTCCACAAAACAGCCGATCGGGGATGTGTCATTGACCCTGAGAAAGGCCACGTCGCCGACAACGGCTTTGGGGTCCAAGGTCGTCGCCACCGGTCGATCTTCGGAATCGGTATAAACGAAAACGCGCAGGCTATCCCCGGGCCGCGTGTTTTTCGGAACATACTTGGCGGGCAGCAGGACTTCCTCTTCCTTGGGGTTCAGGTAGAGCCCGAAATCCACTTCTCTTTGCACCACGAGGGTATTGTAACGGCCGATATCCAGCATGAACCATTTTCCTTTTTACAGACGGGCAGCCCGTCGATGATCGATAGGGTCGGTGGGGTTGAGCGTGACCACCAAACCAGTGGCCTGCAAGGTAACGCCTGTGGTATAGGCAAGTCAAAGCAATCTTTGGATGGACTTCCCGCCCGGCGTACGATTGTGATTGTTTCTAAAGGGTTGGGCGTGCGGGCGGCCATCATTTTTTCCAGGAACGCGGATCGCTATGGCCGTTATGCTGATTGTTGCCATTCTTGTCGTTCTATTCGGCCCCTACGGCTGGGCCCGGATGGTCCTGAACCGCTACAACCGGGAGGCCTATTTTTCCGGCAACGGGTTCGATCTGGCCCGCTTGCTTCTCGACCGTCTCGAGCTGCCCCATGTGAAGGTCGTGGAAACACAAGGGGGGGATCATTACGACCCGGAAAAGAAGGTGGTCGGGCTGACCCGTGCACGCTGTGGTGAAAAAACGCTTACCGCCGTGGTCGTGGCGGCGCACGAAGTCGGCCATGCCCTCCAGGATGCCCAGCATTATCGGCCCCTTCGGGCCCGGACACGGTTGGTGCGCCTGGCGGCGCGCATGGAAAGGATCGGAGCCGGCATCATGATGGCGGTGCCGGTCATCGCCCTGATCACCCGGGTTCCGGCGACGGGCTTCCTGATCTTCCTGGGTGGCCTGGGAACCCTGTGCATCCCTTTGGGAGTTCACTTGCTCACCCTGCCCGCCGAACTCGATGCCAGCTTCAAACGAGCGTTGCCGTTGCTGGTGGACGGTCCCTATATCCCCCGCGAGGATGTACCGGCGGCCCGGAAAATTCTGGTGGCCTGCGCCCTGACCTATGTGGCCAGTGCCTTGATGGGGCTGTTGAATGTCTGGCGATGGATTCGGGTGCTGAGACGATGACACCAGATCATCCACGGTGACCGATGGATCGCGGTGCTTGAAAAATGATGTGACCCAAAAAAGGAGGGAAATCGTGTCTAACCCATATCAGGTGGTGGTGGCTGGTGCCGGACCAGGGGGAACCCTATTGGCGCGCGATCTGGCCCGGGCCGGCGTCAAGGTCGCCGTCTATGAAGCCGGGTTTGAAGCGGAGTCGGGCCATAACTGGTCCGATGCCGTTGAAAAAAGCGCCCTGGCCGCCGCCGGTTTTGCGCTGCCGGCGATAGGACCGGACGGCTACGAGGGCCCGCTGGTGAAAAAGGACGAACGGGATGACAACCTGTTCGAACCGCATGTTATGAACCGGCTTCAAATCTGGGCCCCGGACCTTTCCGGCAAAACCCGTACCGATGTCGATTTTCGCTATATCACCACCGATCGTATCGTGTTGAACCGCATGCTGCGGCAGCAGGCGGTCGCGGCCGGTGCGCATATCTTTTACAACCATCGCGCCGACGGTCTCGTGGGAATCACCGATGCCCCACTGGGCGGCATTCGCATCAGCGGGCTGCGGGTGACCGACCGGCATCATGAGCAGACAAGCGAAGTCCCGGCGGCGGTCACGGTGGATGCCACCGGCTATCGCGCTTTGCTGCGCACCGGGTTAACGGCGGCCACAACCATCAATCGCCCCTTTACCAAAGGGGATCTGGCCGCTGTTTACCGCACGGTGCGGCAATTGGATGTCAGCAAAGCCGCAGATGACAACCTTACGGACCATTACCGCTATGGCGCCTACCGGGGCTATTTCTGGACCCACAGGCATCATGCCGACGTGATCGACGTGGGCGGCGGGGTCAAGGAAGCGCCGGATCGCGTCAATCCCCGTGATATCGTGAATGACATGATCCGGCAGCGGCCGTCCATTACCGCAACGGAACTGCGCGGGGGCGGCGGCACGGTGCTGGTGGGGCGGTCGCCCTATACATTGGCGGCATCCGGATTCCTGTCGGTCGGCGACGCGGCCGGCCAGGTGATCCCCACCACGGGTTGCGGGGTGGGCGGGGCTATGGTCGGCGCCATGCTGGCCGCCCGCACGATCATTGAAGCCCTGGAACACGGCACCACCGGCATCGATGGGCTCTGGGCGTATAACCGCCTGTGGTTCGGTGGGCCGGGCCGGGGAAACCATTTTGCGGCCCTGGCGGCCTTGAAAGAGATCCTTCAGGATCTGAGCCACACCGAACTGGCCTTCCTGATGCGCCGGGATATTTTGAGCGGCGACATGCTGACACCGTCCATCAACGGCATTTTCGAGGCGCCGGATCTCAAAACGACCCTCAAGACCCTGATGCGGGGTATGTCTCGGCCGGGCCTGCTCCTGCAGTTGAACCGGGCCACGACCATGGGGAAGAAGATTTTCCGTCACTACTGCCTCTACCCCGCCGTATGGGATGAAAAAACCTTTGCCGCGTGGGTTGAAAAAGCGGACGCCCTGTTCAGGCGCATCGTTCCCGCGGATTGATTTTCGGCGATGGTATGTGGGGAATGTCGTCAAACCGGCGTGTGCAGCGTTTGCGTCAGTGTCCCGGCCAGCAATGTTCCGCCAATGGCCATGCATTCCATGTCGAGAAAGGTTTCGGCGGATTGGGGAAACAAGATCGCACACTGTGCTGGGAATTCACTGTCTTTGTCATTGAAACGCAAAAGAACGGGGATGCGCGGCAGGAAATCAAATGCCAGGGAAACATCGTACGACGACCCGTCTTCGAAGGCCTTCCCTCCCAACCGTTGGCAAGCGTCCACAAGTCTTCCGGTGTTGCCGGCAAAGGCGGTTTCGATGATCTTCTGGGTATTGGCCGTGAAATAACCGACCAATGGCCCGGCGTTGCGAAATTCGCGGTAAGTCATCCAGTCGCCGGCCGGCGGCACGGTTTCCGGACATTGTAATATATAGCAGCACAGGACGACACTGATGGCAAAGTTGGTCTGGCCGCCGTGGGCATCGCGGACACCGTCCCGCGATATGGTGTAAGGCCTTCCGTATAGCGGGATTACGAGCGAGTCCGCTGCCACGGCAGCGCCCAGGCGACCGGCCCGGGACAGTAAATCAATGGCGGCCAGCTGGTCCAGGTATTTCTGATAGGTCGTTTCGAAAACGGCGGATTTTTCCGACATGCTGTTCCTCTGGTTTCTTGGATGCCACGCGCCTACGATCGCCCTGCATTTTTCAACGCGGCGATCTGTTGCATGACGGAATCGTATTCATCTTCCAGGTCCAGGAGCATGTGCATGACCGGGGGCTTGACCGAGTGGGCCGGCAGCCGACGTCGGGCTTCTGCGATCTCGGCTTCGAGTTCTTTGAGCCGTCTCTGGAGTTCCGGGAGCGTTTTCATGCCTTTTTCCTCTCGCTGTCCATCGGGTTTTGGCTTTAAACGAAATCGCCGGTCCAGATGACTGTGATGCCAAGTGCGGTCAGTAGTCGATGCCGGCCGGCATGACATGTTGCGCCGAATGCGCATGACACGGTGTTACGGCATACACCATCCGGCATTCCGGGCATTGGGTCACCATGGTTTCCATGGCAAACCCTTGTTGGCATAGAACACACGCTAAATTGAGGGGAACAGTCAAGGGGACGGTATCGTATCCCATCATGCGAACTTTGTCGGCCACCTGCTGTCCGTTCTGAAATTGACCGGAGCATCCTTCATGCATCGGTTGGTCCTCCCATTCGTCGGTTAATGCGGATTAAAGTATCTGAATTGAAATAAGGCAAGGCCTTACATCACACCTTTGTCGGATCTTATCGTGATCTACTACCACGCGATGTGACCTGGAATCATTGCGCTAAGTCAATTCTGGTCCATTGGGGTTCTGTCTTTTTGATGGTGGACATGCTAATTATGATTTACTAAACTTCCTGAATTCTGAGTCGATACGACGAATGAACGATAAGGTTGTTCCCCCCGAACAATCATCACTGTCGCGAAGGTGAGGCCTGTTTTTGGACCATTTGAAACAATCCATCATATCGATCGTTCTGTTCATCGCGCTTCTGGCCATTGGATCGTGGGGCTACATGGCCATCGAAGGCTGGGATTTTTTCGACGCTCTTTATATGACGGTCATCACCATTGCGACGGTGGGTTATGGCGAAGTCCATATTGTCAGTCCCACCGGACGCATGTTTACATTGGTTCTGATATTTTTGGGGGTCGGCTTTTTCCTGTATGTGGTGGGTAATTTTATCCAGTTTCTGGTGGAAGGACGTATTCGCTACGTCCTGGGGAGACGTAAATTGGATCGGCAAATCAACAAGTTGAAAAATCACTATATCATATGTGGCTATGGGCGCATGGGGAGGGCATTGGCCCGTTTTCTGATCCAGCGCTATCTGGACGTGGTGGTCATCGAACAGAACCAGGCCCGCACACCGGTCATGGATGAGGACGGGATTCTCTATCTGGTGGGGGCGGCCACGGATGAATCACTGCTGATCCGCGCCGGTATCGAGCGTGCCCGCGGCCTGATCACGGTGGTCGGCAGCGACGCCGACAATGTGTTCCTGGTCCTGCTGGCCCGCCAGATGAACCCCGATATTTTTATCGTGGCCCGGGCCGTCATGAATTCGGCCAAACGCACCCTGACGGCCGCCGGTGCCAACAAGGTCGTCTCGCCCTACGATCTTGGCGCGCGACGCATGGCGCATGCCATTTTACGCCCCACCGTGATCGAATTTCTCGAAATGGCTTTTGCCGACGAGAATGTCGACGTGGAAGTCGAGGAACTCACCATCAAGCCGAGTTCCCCGGTCGTTCACCGAACCCTTTACGAATCCGAGATTCGCCCGAAATTCGGGGTGATCATCATCTCGATCAAAAAAGGTGATGGCCAGATGGTGTTCAATCCCGACGCCGATACCCTTTTGGAAAGCGAGGACACCTTGGTGGTGGTGGGTGGCGCCGCCAATATCAAAGGGCTGGAGAAGCTATTGGCACCCCTATAGGCCTTGACCGTAAAGTGATCTCCGGCGTAGCTCTCCGCCCCGATTGGAGCCGGCATGACCTTCGAAGCGTTCATCGAACACATTGCGCAGAACGATGCGCCCGATTCCGATTTTTCCGCAACACTGACATCACTCTGGTGGGATCGCAAAGGGGATTGGGATCGTGCCCATTCCATCGCCCAGGATATCCCGACGACCCAAGGCAGCGCCGTGCATGCCTATCTGCACCGTGAGGAAGGCGTCTTGTGGAACGCGGATTACTGGTATCGTCGCGCCGGCCGGCCGCGGCCGGAAATTTCTCTTGCGGCCGAATGGGAAGCCCTGGTCCGAGAGATGTTGACGGGTTAATGTCGGTATCTGGCCGGGTGATGGTGGGCGGCATGGGCTTTCCATGCGCGCCATTGCGGTCGATGGTGTCGACCACGAATAGTAAACGTTAGAGAAATAGATGTGTCCGCAACGGTTGACGGTGAAAATGGCTCGGCGGTTTATCTCTGCCAGGTGAGTGAGCGGGTATCCTGCGGGGCCTGCTGCGGGTTATACAATGTGGCGGATCTTTCCCGGGATGCCCTTGAAGACCGGCTGACCCGGCGCACGGAGCGCTTTGCCGCGATCGCCCGAACCGAAGACGGCATCGAAAAGTTCCGTCGTGAAATAGAAGGGTGGACCCCGGAAGACAGGCCTTTCCCGCGATTTCATCATTGCCCTTTTCTGGGATTGATCGGTGAAACCCGCGGCCGTGTAGGATGTCTCCTCCATCCGGCCGCCCCCGGAAATAACGGCCATGATTGGCGCTTTATGAGCTACTATGGTGCCAAAGCCTGCCGATCTTATTTCTGCCCCAGCACACACGCATTGCCCGCACGATACTTGCACATCCTCCGGGCAACATGGGACGATTGGTATGTCTACGGCTTGATTATTACCGAGCATCGCTTGTTGAACGCCGTATTCACCTTGCTGGAAAACCGCGTTGCCCGCCCGGTGGTACCGGACGATTTCCCGGCGCATTCGGGAGCATCCCGCTGCCTGCGGGAATTGCTCGCGTTGAAATTGTGCTGGCCCTATCGACGTGCCGGATCGCCCGGGCCATGCCACTTCCTGTTTGATAACGGGCTTTACCCCCGCAAAGAGGTCCAATGGCCGGTGACCGCCAGACCGGATGCGCACGACGGCATCATCTTTCGGGAACTGGAATCCTTTTTCGGGTCGAAAATGGATGTGGTTCAAGCGACAGAGCTGTTGGATAACGTGTTCGAGAGACTTTCCGATGTGCTCTTGTAACGGCCGATCATAAACCATACTTGATCCGAATCGGAATAGGGTGTTAAGTGCCGGCTTTCGTAGACGCAACGGTTGATGATCCCCGCAAGTTTATTTGCCCGAGAAAAGGATGGCCGCATCGATGAGTTCTCTTCTTGATACCCTTCCGGCCATCATACGCATCCTGATGGTTTTTATATTGATTTTGCTTGTCATTAAACGCAAATGGGATCTGGGCCATGCTTTTGTGCTGGGGGCGCTGAGCCTGGGGATCTTATTCGCCATGGGGCCCTTATCGATTGCCGCCTCGGCGCTGGGGGCCATGCTGCATCCCAAAACACTTAGCTTGACCATTGTCGTCAGTCTGATTCTGGTCCTCAGCCACAGCCTTGAAAAAACCGGGCAGATGGCCCGGATGCTCGAGGCTTACAAGGGGTTGGTTCGCTGGCCGAAATTGAATCTGGTGGTGTTTCCCGCCCTGATTGGCCTGCTGCCCATGCCGGGCGGGGCCATTTTTTCGGCACCGATGGTCAAGACGATCGGGCAGACCCATCGATTGAGCCCCGCGACGTTAAGCTACATCAACTACTGGTATCGGCACATATGGGAATACTGGTGGCCGCTGTACCCCGGCATTCTTTTGACCACGGCCCTGGCGGACATCGACTTGTGGCACCTGGTCTTTTTCACGCTGCCGATTACCGGTATCGCCATCGCGGCCGGCTATTGGCCGTTGAGGGGCACGGTTGTTTCCGTCGATGATGGCCGGCGCAGGGCCATGAGCCCCTTCATCAAAGAGTTGGCGCCGATTCTGATTGTCATTGTGGGCGGGTTGGGGCTGGGTGAGATCCTGTTTGCCGTCCTGCCGGCGGGCCTTCGGTCGCTTGCCAAGGAGGCCGGGCTAATCGCGGCGCTGTGCGTCGGCATCGAATGGGTCTGGCATGTGAACCAGATGCCGGCCAAGAACCGGTGGGCCATCGTGATTCAACCGGCGTTGCTCAAAATGATCTATCTGGTAACCGCTATTCTCATTTTCAAAGGGATTCTGGAGGACAGCGGGGCCGTGCGGCAGGTGAGTCAGGAAATTCTGCACTGGCAAATTCCCCTGATGGCGGTTGCTGTCATTCTGCCTTTTATCGTAGGGGGCGTTGGTGGTATCACCATCGCTTTTGTGGGCACCACGTTTCCCATTCTCATTTCGTTGATCCACACCATGGGCCAGAGCCACTTGATGCTGCCTTACCTGGCGCTATCGTTAGTGAGTGGTTTCACCGGCGTGCTTCTGTCGCCGCTCCATTTATGCCTGCTGTTGTCCAATGCCTATTTTGAAACCCAACTTATGCCGGTCTACCGCGAAATGATCGTGCCGCTCTTGGTGCTATTGGGCGGCGGATGCCTCTATTTTGCGACCCTGCGGTATTTCCTGTCCTGAAAATCAAAGGGGTGGGGCGATTGCCCTACGGATGTCATCCTCGTGCAGGCGGGCATGCTCATAAGCCCAGCGAATGAAACGTTCGAGACGGTCATGACCGAGAAAGACGTGCCAGCCCTTGCGATCAAAATCCGCGTCGGCCATGCCCGCCACGATCGCAATCGTCTCCTCCCGAACCGTTTTGAACCGTTGCAGCAACTGTTGCAGCGACAGGTGATCCAGTTTCTGCGGCTGGGTGCGGTTGAACCGGGCCACGTCAAAATCGTCAGGTGAACCCGGACCGCCGTCCAGGATATTTCTGAACAGCCAGTGCATGGTTTTCTCGATGGTGATCAGATGCGCCAGAACCTGACGTACGGTCCATTGGACCTCTTCCGAGTAGACCGGGGTCTGAAGCTGTTCCGGGGAGAGTTCCGCGTATAGCTGCACCGTTTCATCTGTTGATGATCTGAGTATCGCGATGATGTTTGTTTGGCGTGTCGTCATGGGATGCTTCCTTTTGACTGATCGATACGATGGCGGACCATTATGGCCCGGTAAATCTTATGCGGCATGCAAAATTTTATCGGATCATGAATACCATAAGGATGATTTTGACAGATGCGAAAACTGCCTTAATTTTATAGCGTTGATTGTATCCTGCGTACCGAATCTTCGCTATCCCGCCGGTCGCCGTTGTTGCTTCTCCTTTGGATCATGTCCTTCTCTACCACGCTGCATTTCGGGTAAATGAAAATTCATCGACCGTGTGCCCGACCATACCTATTTTCGGCTTTGCTTGACAGGCAAAGCGGTGGTTGTGACCCGTCAGACGGGTTTTTATGCAGGGAAAGGGGGAAATCATGGTTATCAAAGTACTCATCAAACGCCATTTTAAACCGGAACATCTCGATACGGCATCCAAAATTCTTATCCGGGCGCGCTATGAAGCCATGAAAATGAAGGGCTACATCGCTTCGGAAACTTGGCGCGGGCTCCACGATCCTTCCTGGATCATCGTTGTATCCATGTGGCAGTCCCCCGAGGACTGGAACCAATGGTACAAAAGTCTGCAACGCCGTGACTTAATGGTGGAACTCGCAAAGATCATGACGGAAGGGGAAGAGATCGAACCTTATGCAATGGGTTTTCAGCAGGCGGTTTAACGCGTTTCAAAGTGGATTTGTTTTCAGGAGAGAGGAGGACAACAATGGCTCATGGGCTCCACATTCATGTCCAATGCCCGCATTGCGGCAAGTCCCTGATGATACCCGAACCGAAAATCGATCAACTGGATTCCATTCACTTTCTCGTCAAGATCGGCAACCGGATCGGGCATCTCTATCTGAGTCAAGTCTATGGCAGTTACGAGAAGATTTTTGAGAATGTCGAGGATCTTCCCGACGCTGTTGTCGAATGTTCCTGTCCCCTTTGCTATCGCCCTTTCCCAGTCCATCATGCCTGCGGGAGCTGCAGCGCCGCCGTTATCGCTCTGGATCTGAAGGTCGGGGGGATCATCAAAGTCTGCACCCGAAACGGGTGTGCGCATCACTCCCTTGAGTTCGAGGACAGCCAGGATGCCCTGAACCTATTTCGCAGCCAGGATCCTTCAGGGTTGCTTTAGGACGGGTCCATCTGAGTTCCTGCCTGGTGAACGCCAAACCGGGATGCCCCTATGCCAGCGCCGATGAAATGGCCGCCATCATTGAAGATAAAACCGGTATTCCGGTGGTGAAAGATACCCGACTATCACTGATTTTGATTCCTAAAAACGCTTATGCTTGACGAGGGTGGGCATCGTCCTATCTTCTCCTATCTGTTGTGACCGACTGTAAAACCAACCGAAAGGAGGAGAAGCCTGATGAAAAAGGATATTTTTTCAGAATTCAAGCTGAACGGATTCACGCTGAAAAACCGCCTGGGGGTGGCCCCCATGACGCGCATGTCATCGGTGGCCGACAGCATTCCCCGACAGGATGTTCTGGATTTACTGGTCCGCCGGGCGGAAAGAGGCGCCGCCCTGGTGTTTTCCGAAGCCCTCGTCACGGATTATGAAAGCGCCCAGGGATATCCCGGCCAGGCCCGCTTGCTGACCCAGCGCCAGATCGACGCCTGGAAGAAGGTGACGGACGCCATCCGTGCGCAGGGATCGCTATCCATCATGCAGATGTTCCACTGCGGGCGGGTGGCCTGGCCGGAGGTTAACCCGGCCGGGCGCATCATTGCCCCGAGCCCGGTGACCCCGCGGCAGAAGAACCCCTTGACGGGCAACTCCTATCCTGTTCCCGATACGATCAGTCGGTTCGATATCCAGCATGTCATCCAGGGATTTGTGGAAACGGCCAAAGGCGCTGTGGCGGCAGGATTTGACGGGATTGAGGTTCACGGGGCGCACGGGTACCTCATCAGCCAGTTTCTTTCCCGTTATTCCAATCATCGCAGCGATGACTATGGCGGTAGCCTTGAAAACCGCTATCGTTTCGCAAATGAGGTTGTTGCCGCCGTGCGTGCGGTGGTGCCCGCAGATCGCCTCCTGACATTTCGGATTTCCAACTGGGGGGTCGTTGACCCGGATGTTTCCCTTTTCGAGACCCGGGAAGAGTGGCAGACCCTGATCGAGCGCCTGTCCGCCGAACCAATCGACGCCATTTCACTGTCCACCTATGATTTCCAGGCCAAAGGGTTCGGCACGGATAAGACCATCTGCCAGTTGACCCGCGAGGTGACGGATTTGCCCCTGATGATCTGCGGCAAGATCCATGACTTGTCCACTGCCGAGGCGGCCCTGCAGGATGCTGATGTGGTCCTCTCAGGAAAGTCCTTTTTGCTCAATCCGGATTTTGTGGAAGATGTTCGGGCGGGAAAAACGCTTCCCCTACACCGATCGGAAGAAGCCAATATCGCCTATACGGAAGCGCTTCTCCTGTAACCATGAAAGGAGGTGGTGGGGTCTGCCGGCGATAAAGGGCGGGGCGAAAGGTGGGCATCATTTTCTAAAAAACCAAAAGGGCTGCTTGACAGAGCAGCCCTTTTGGTTTTTTACATTCAAGTCGATAACCTAAAACCGGAAAAAGAGCCCTGCTCCCGCAGAAAAGATTTCGGTATCGTAGAAATCGATATTGGCATCACTATTCAAATAATCCGTTTTGACATAGAGACTGGTTTTTTTAAAAAACGGCACGCTCCAGCCGAAGGGATTGTGATACAGGCCGATCACACCGGCGCCGTAGCGGTCATCTTCACGCGTTTTGCCGTAGATGGGATTGCGCTTGTCGTAGTCGGCGTACCCGATAAAGCCGTTGACCACTACTGAAAAGGCCTCGGAATTATAGCCGTAGGACAGCTTGAAATCTACCCCGTCGTTGCTCATGGCATCCCCGTCCAGATCATAGTTGAAGTAGGTGATGGTGGGGATGATGGCATGCGTCTTACCGTCGAAGAAAAAGCGATACAGGATATCGGCCTTGGTATAATCCCCTTCGCGATCCAGCAATTGTTGTTGCGCCGGTGTAAGTCCGAGGGGTCCATACGATCCGCTGCGTTCATCGTCGATATCGATTTCGCGATAGGAATACTGCAGTTGCAGTTCCGAACCGAAGATGCGGTCCCAGGCCACCCGGAATCCGTTGGAGGTGCGATCGGTGCGGGATCGTTTGAAATTCGTTACATAGGGGTCCTCCCAGA
Source organism: Desulfobacteraceae bacterium (assembly GCA_014237395.1). GTDB lineage: Bacteria > Desulfobacterota > Desulfobacteria > Desulfobacterales > UBA5852 > JABZFP01. The sequence goes on from JABZFP010000032.1 coordinate 94,759, forward strand.
CTTCAGTGGGAATGGAGGAGAAGAGAAAACTGGCCGCCACCAGGTTTTTGCCAGGCAGTTCCTGGGACACGCCCAGCTGGGTGGCGAAATCGTAGCGCAGGGCATCTTCCATGGCATTACCGACAAAGAGTTGGGTGCGGGTGCTGGCAAAGGTGTAGCGCAGGTCGAAGTTGAACTGAACCGAACCGGAGCTGCTCGACTCCGGGTCGTCCGTCAGGGAATCGACCGTGCGATTGCCCACGCTGCCGAAAGTGTTGCCGGCGATCATATTGCTTTTGACATGGCTGTAGCCGCCCCCGAGCGTCAGATAGCCGCTGAATCCGGATTCTTCGGGGATGGGCTCGATGGCGTAGGACGGGCCGACGGCAAAAAGGGTGATGGTGATGAAAAGGACCGTCATTTTTTTTAAGAAATGCATCGCAAACCTCCTCAAATGTTGTCAAAACCCGATTGTTGGGGACATCGCGTAACATCATCCTTAACGGATGCAAGGCGATTTTTCAAGGCGGAACATGCGAAGAAGGTGTTGTGCTGGGCGGTGGCTTGTAAAAACCACAGGATCAATCCGAGTCATCGGAGGCGCTGTTGCGGCGCGCTTGCGCAATCAAATCAAGGAGGCTGCTGATTTTAGGGCGGGGCTCTTTGTTGAGGAATGCTTCGTATTCTGCCGCGGTCAATCGATGTCTTAGATATGCCCCGACATCGAAGTGCTGCCACCAGCAGTCCATCAACTTGAAACAGGGCTGGCCCTCGTTTCCTGTTTTCTCACAGTAGGTGAAGGGGACCGGGCTACCCAGTCGCGGGCAGCGGATTTCCAAATTGTCTTTTTCCACGAATCGTCCTAAGGCCTTCAGGCCGGTGTGTGTTGGGCGTGTACCCGTCATTGCGACGATATGGCCGGGGAGGAAAAGATGGTTTTCCTCCCCGGAATGCCACCGCTTCACAATTCTATGGGGTGCTCTTCAGTGGCTTCGGTTTCGGGTAATCGGCAAACACCGCCTGTGATTTCTGAAGATCGTCATCGGACATGGCAATGTCGTTCAATTCACCACTGAAATAACGGTCGTAGGCCCCCAGATCCAGCAGGCCGTGACCGCTCCAGCTGACGACGATGGTTTTTTCGCGGCCTTCTTCCTTGGCTTGGCGGGCTTCTTTGACGACCTGGGCCAGGGCGTTGGTGGTTTCCGGCGCCGGGATGAAGCCTTCAGTGCGGGCCCACATCACGCCGGCTTCATAGGCTTCGGTCTGGGTCACCGCCTTGGGTTCGCAAATCCCTTCGGTCACCAGCTGACTCACGGTGGGCGCCATGCCGTGGTAGCGCAGACCGCCGGCATGAATCGGAGGCGGAACGAAGGCGTGCCCCAGGCTGTGCATGGGCATCAGCGGCGTGTAGCCGGCCGTGTCGCCATGGTCGTAGACGAAAGGCGCACGGGTCATCGTGGGGCAGGCCATGGGTTCCACCGGGTAGATGGCAATCTCGCGCCCATGAATTTTATCGTAGACAAAGGGAAACGCCAGGCCGGCGAAATTGCTGCCGCCGCCGGCACAGCCGATGATGATATCCGGATAATCCCCGATCATGTCGAACTGTTTTTTTGCTTCCAGACCGATGATGGTCTGGTGTAGCATGACATGGTTGAGCACGCTGCCCAGGGAATAGCGGGTTTTGCCGCTCGTGTCCGAAACGGCCGCCTCGATGGCCTCACTGATGGCGATGCCCAGGCTGCCGGGGGTGTTCGGGTCGCGGGCCAGGGCGTCGCGGCCGGCCTTGGTCTCGGTGCTGGGGCTGGCAACGCATTGTCCTCCCCAGGTTTCCATCATGGCCTTGCGATAGGGCTTCTGATCGAAGCTGATCCGCACCATGTAGACGCGGCACGACAGCCCGAACTGGGCGCAGGCAAATGACAACGCGCTGCCCCATTGCCCGGCTCCCGTTTCGGTGGTCATGCGCTCGATACCGAATTCCTTGTTGTAATACGCCTGGGGAATCGCGGTATTCGGTTTGTGGCTGCCGGGGGGGCTTACCCCCTCATTTTTATAGTAGATTTTGGCCGGTGTGCCCAACGCTTTTTCAAATGAAAGGGCCCGCATCATGGGCGACGGCCGCCAGATGCTGAGCACATCCATGACAGGCTCCGGGATAGCGATCCATCGCTCGGAGCTGACTTCCTGCTCGATCAGGTTCATGGGGAAGACCGGGGCCAGGTCTTCCGGTGCGATCGGATGGCCGTCAGGGCCCAACGGGGGGTTCATCTTGATATCCGCCAGGATGTTGTACCATTGCCGGGGCATTTCGGTTGGCGGCAATATGATTTGTCGATGATTCATGGGGCATCTCCTTCCGGGTGAGTGCACAAGCAATGTCCATATACCGGGCTGATTGAAGCGTTTTGATGGCGCACGATCTAAGGCACCGTCAGTGAATCACTGGTCTTAGAAGGCGCGGGGGGTTTTGTCAAGATGCGGCACCTGGTCGTTTCAGAAGAATATTTCAGAATAAATGCGCGAGGAGGGGAACCGGTGGTCCACGATATCCATGACCTCGGCGATCATCTCACGCCGACCGGCTGCATAAAAATCATACGCACCTTCCGGAAAATGGTGACGCAAGTAATCCGTGACCCGGCCCGGGAACGCATACGGCGACAGCGATGACGAGACCCCGGTAAGGCAGGGGACGTAGCGAAGGGCGGCCGGCGCCATATTGTCCCGAAAATAAAGTTCGTCATCGTGGCGCACGCCATGGAGCAGAACAAACCCCTGGATACCGGTACGACACATGGCGACGAAAGGGGCAATCCCGGCACCGGTGGCGATCCATATGGCCGATCGGGAAGAGGGGCGATAGATAAAATGACCGCTGGGCCCCGTGAAATCTAAAGCGGTTCCCAAGGGACAGCGGCTGAGATGGGGGGAAACGACACCATCCGCCACCGAACGAATCAACAGGGTCAGCTGATCCTGGCGGTCACCGGGAATCAGGGAATAATCGCGCGTTTTTCCCCCGGTGAGAAGGTGAATGCGCTGGCCGGCCTGGAAGTGAAAATCCGGCGGGCGTTCCAACGTCAGCGTGAAGGTATCCTTGGTGAGCCACTGACGGTGGAGGATGCGACTGGTGTGACGATTGCCGCTGGTGCATGAAGCCTGGGATGTCATGCGCTTTCCCAGGGGGTGTCGGGTGTCCGGGTGGCCTGATTGCAATAGCGCGCCAGCACGAAAAGATAGTCGGACAGGCGATTCAGATAGGTCAATGTGCCGCTATACATTTTGCCGTCGTCGGAGGCCTGTCGTATGGTCCGGACAGTATGGCGTTCCGCCCGCCGGCAGACACAGCGGGCCACATGGCTCCAGCAGGCGGCGGGATGGCCGCCGGGGAGGATGAACTGACTGAGGCGCGGCAGCTGCTCATCCATTCGATCGATGGCCTGCTCCAGAAAACGGGCGTTTTCCAGAGGCAGATCCCGGGTGGTTTTGAAAGACGGGTCTTCCCCGGAAGTTGCCAGGCAGGCCCCGACACGGAACAGATCGCTCTGGATCTGATGGAGTTCACCGATCTTGTCGCGACAGTCATCTGGCAGCACCGCAAGGACAGCCCCCAGAAGCGAGTTCAGTTCGTCGACATCACCGTAAGCCTCTACGCGCGCATCATCTTTGAAGAGGCGTTCACCACTGAACAGGCTGGTTCGTCCGCGGTCGCCGCCGCCGGTGTATATTTTCATGGATTTCGTCTCCCGTCGATTGACTATCAGACGTTGATCGTGCCCACCCCGAACCGGTCACTGGCAATCGGGAAATAACGAGCGATGCCGACCGCGACAAGGGCGATACCATCGTACCAGAGTTTGCCCACCAGGCCAAGCGGCACCAGGCGCGCGAATTCGACCGCCAGCAAGGTCAACAACAAAATGGCAATTTTATCGGAGCGCGACGGCGCGGCGTTGGGGGACCTCTCGCCGGCGGCTTTTGTTGCGATTTGATCGGATGTCCGGTCAGTCCCAGCGGTAGGCGGCCAGGGAGAGCACGCCGTAGGCAAAACCACGGTAAAGGCATGTTCCGACCGGCTGCGTTGCCGCCGCTCCGGCGGCCACCAGAAGTGGCAGGAAGTGGTCGGCGGGATAAGGGTGGTTGCGCTCCGCTTGCGGGGCTTGTCGCCGATAGTCGGCCAATTGTTCGATCTTGCCCTGCGCGATGGTGTCGGCCAGCCAGTCGTCGAAGGCCACGGCATAGTCGGCCGGCGGCGTGTCGATCCGGTTGCCGGCCATGCCTGACAAGTCGTGGGTAGCGCCGCCGCTGCCGATAATCAGGATACCCTGATCCCGAAGCGGGGCCATGGCTTGCCCCAGCGCCAGGTGGTATTTCGGCGGTTCGGCGGTTTGGAGGGAAAGCTGAATGACGGGAATATCGGCCCGGGGGAACAGGTGGCGCAAGGGAACCCAAACCCCGTGGTCGAGGCCGCGGTTTTTCAGCGGTTTCGCATGGAAGCCGGCGTCCGACAGCCGATCGATGACCTGCCGCGCCAGTTCCGGGTCGCCCGGTGCCGGGTATTGAATGTCATAGAGCGCGCGGGGAAAGCCGGAAAAATCATGAATCGTGTCCGGGTGCGGATCAACGGTAACCAGGGGCTGAGATCCCTCCAGATGGGCCGATATGCAGACGATGGCCCGTGGATAACCCACGTCACGGCCCAATCGTTCCCAGAAGGCGCCGGTGCGCCCCGGGGTCAACGCGATGGTTGGCATCCCATGGGAAAGGAACAGGGAGGGGCAGCGCATCATCATAGCCTCCGTTTTTTAATCCAGGACATGACGATCCAGCACGAAGCAGGTCAGCTGGCCTTCCAGCATGGTTTCATCGTTGCGGTATACCTGCACCGCCACGACATGCTTGCGGCCCTTCACTTCGCTGACACGGGCTTCGGCGGAAAGAACGTCGCCGACGGAAACCGGTTTTAGAAATTTTAAGGCCGCCGCGCCCAATACGACATGGGGGTCGTTGACCGCCAGCATGGCAGCGTAGTCGGCCAGACCGAATATAAATCCGCCATGCACCAGTCCTTTGTCATCGGCCGCCATGCGGTCGGTGGCCGTGAACGTTACACGGCAGTATCCCGGCTGCAGGTCGACCGGTTGGCCGCAGAGTTCCTGATCGATCAAATGGTGGGTATGAATGTCCATGGGGTCCTCACGATAAAGTTGGGGTGGTGGATGGTGGCCATATCTGATCCGATGCTGCCTTGCAGGGCGATTCCCGATTCATGGTTCGCGGTGGCGGTGGCTTTCGGTATGCTGCTTTTCTCAGATGGGGCGGATAGAATCTCTTTCAGGCCTGATTCCCATCGGGACTTCGTCGCTCAAAAGACAGCCGGCAAGGGTTTCGACGAAGCGATAAAAGAGCATTGTGCGACTTCGGATGCGGCGCCGGAAAAGATCGGTAAACAGGAGCTGGCGCAACCCGAAACTGACTTCCAGCTGGACACCCGCCGAATCCCGGCCCCGGTTGCAGACATTCTTGGGATGCAGGCCGCGCAAACCGGGGTCGTCGCAGCGGTGTGCCGGGAATCCGGCGGCCTGCAGGCTGGCGATGATGCGATCGCCGCGTTGCAGCGCCCGGCCGCCAACCCACACAACCGGTTCGACATCCCGACAGCCGTGAAGGGTCACGATCCAATTCGCTTCCGTCACCCGCTGCATGGCCAGGGGTTCGTCAAAGCGGTTGCTCGAGATGTGCAGAACCCGGTTGCCCTGTTTTTTTATGCCCTTGAAACAATAGAAAGCATGGACCTGAGCCGCCACCGCATCGGCGATATCACCGGTTCCCGGTTCGATGCCGCCGGCGTGGGGCGCCATCACCAATATACCGGAGCTTCCGGAGCGGTGCAGGATGACATAGTCGATGCCTTCCTGTTCATGCTGTCGGAGTTGATCGAAATGGGGGTAAGTGTCCACGGTGATCACATCTCCGTTTGCCGGTCGTCGCACAGACGCCCCTAACCGCTTCCGTTAGGTGGCGACCCACTGTTCCAGCAGGGCTTTCATGACCTTCTGATTGGGCGAAAATCGGTCCGTTTTAGCACGCATGGTGGCTGAATCCTGGATAAAAGGACCTTCCCCAATCTCGTCGGCGCAATTTTCAATCAGGGCATCCAGGCTTTCCCGCGTGGTCTCCAGATGGAACTGTAGACCGACAATGCGGCGGTCGATGTAAAAGCCCTGATGGGGGCAGGCCGCACTGTGGGCCAGGCAACGGGCTCCCCGGGGAAGATCGAATGTGTCCCCATGCCAGTGAAACACCGTCAAGGATGACGGCAGGAACGATGCGGTTTCATCCGAACGGGCTTCGTTGGATTTGTCGATGGGGAACCATCCGATTTCGGGAAACGGATTTTTATAGACCGGGGCGCTCAGGGCCGCAGCCATCAGTTGCGCTCCCAGACAGATCCCCAGAACAGACTTCCCGGCATCGATTGCATCACAGATAAAGCGTTTCTCTTCAACAAGCCAGGGGAAGCGGTGATCGTCATGGGCACCCATCGGGCCGCCCATGACGATCAGATGCGTTACCTCCGGGAGTGGCGGCAATGGTTCGTTGTGGAAGAATCGGGTGATCCGGGTTGCCAGGTTGGCGTTGGCCGCCCATGCCTGGATGCTGCCAAGCCCTTCAAACGGAACATGCTGAAATACATGGAGTCGCATCCGGCTTGGTTCCTATCTACTGCGATGCGGTGTCCGAAGTGTCGGATGGGGTCTGCGCAACGCTTATCGTGATGCGCGCGCGACCGATCGGACGCCATGCCAAAGAAATCCCATGGCCAGAATGAAACCACCGATACCCCAAAGGGGCAAGTAGATGTCAAGCAGCACCAATAGGGCATCGATGAGCAGCACCGGGGTCATGGCCATAATGGCGATACTGACCGCGGCACCGAAAGGCAGTGGGAAGCGATGCATGGACGCCAACCCCATTCCGATAGCGCCATAGAGCAGCGCTTGAATGCTTCGAAAGATAAACGAAAAGCCCAGCGTCAAAGGAAATAGAATGAACGGAAACCATTTCTGGGCATCCTCCAGCCATTGCGTCACGACCGTCTGGTTGATCTGTAACGATTCGATCGGAGATAAATCCAGTACCCGGATGTCGCTGCTACTTAAGCGTGCCGACAGTCGCGAGCCTGTTAGCAAGAGCACGGCATCGGTCTGCCTGAGGGACGAAATTTCCCCGGTCGTGTCGATGACCGCAAATACTTTCCCGCTGTCCGGTTGGTAGATGGTGTAGGGTTCGACGACATCCACCCGGACGTTCCCGTTTTGGATAAGGATTTCCGGGATCTGGGCAATGATCGGGGGGGCTTCTTCCTTCATAAAGACCGAGACCAGCGTGCGGAAGTGCGTCATGTAAACCGCCGCGGAGACCAGAAGCACCAGCAGGAGGTGGACAAATGCCAATCCCCGCCAGTGCGCCGCGACATCGGCATAAAACGCAGGGGAGAAAAACGCGAGGATGCAGGAATGCCGCAAATCGAATTGTCTTTCACCCGATGCGCGGACGGTCTTCTCGCCATCCGTTTGCCGGGTGGCGCCTTTTTTAGCCCCCCACAGCGTGTTTCGGGATGTGGTGGACTGGGCTTCCAGCCGGCAAAGGGCGCCGGTGGCTTCGAAGCTGGCTTTATCCTTCAGGGCGGTATCATAATCCAGGTCCTCTTTGAGGACCACCGGCGGTTTGGAGAAAAGGGTTTCGACCTGGTCGGGGCTCACCTGGAACAGATCGGCCAGCTGGCGCTGGACCTCCTCGCGGGATGCCTGGGGCTGGAGATGGCCGTCGAAGATGAGGCGGTAGCGTTGCATGATGATCCCGGCGTTGCAAAATTCACGTCGTTCCGACGCGCACAGTGGTCACACCGCTATATCAATAGGGCTGCTGATGCGCAAGCACCTTGGCCGGCACAATGGTAAATTCATTCTCTCCGGGCGGTTGCCAGTAAAGTTGAATCGTGGCGGTGCCCTTGCGCTGGAAATAGCGGCACCGCAGCGAATACCAGCCGGGTTCGGTGATGGACAGGCGGGCTTCCGGGGAAAGGCGGTCGGAGTGCCAGTCCGGGTCGTCAACCAAACGCTGGCCATCGATATAGAGCCGGAAACCATCGTTGGAATTGGCCTGGAAACCATAAGTGCCGGGGGTCTCAAGCCGTATGAAGCCGCTGATTTCCATGCCGATCCCGCGATTTGTGCCACTGTCAAAAATGAGGCTGCGTCCGAACTGATGGTTCAGGTAGGGGATGGGAGGGCCGGGTTGGCCTTTTTCACGGGCGTTTTCCCCCTGGGGCAGTAAATCCAGACTGCGGACGAAGTTATGTTTGAGATACAGCACGGCCAGACCGGGCTCAAGCCCTTCGGTATTCAGCGGGAGATAGGCCTGGGACGGGCGCACAAATCCATCCGCACCATTGGGCGATGTGGCACATCCGGCCAGCAGGATCACCATCAGCACGAAAGGGATGATGGCGGGTTTCACACGGTCGATAGGCAGCATGGCACCTCCTTGCAAACAGTAAGTCGGGTGACGTGGGGACTTCAAATGGTTACGGTGTGATGCATCACGCCAAAGATGCCCCCCTTTTTTCATCCATCAGGGTGGGGCTAATCCGGAAATTTGATGGAAATTTTCTCGCCGCCGTCCTTGGTTTTGACCTTGATACGGAGATCGATACTGCTATCCCGTAAACCGAGTGCCAGTTGGGTTTTGCCTTTGGCGTCATCGATGTGAGTGATTTCGCGCACGGCTTGGAAGATGTGGTCGCCGACGGCATCTCCCGGGGAAGGCAACTCGGTTCGCCGATATTCGGCCGTCACCGTTACCGCTTCACCGGGTGCCCGACGAATCGTGATTTTGCTGGCATTGTGATTGATCCCGTGGAGCGCCGTCAAAGCCAGCCATTTGAGGGCCTCTTCCTCCTTGTCCGTACCTTCCGGCAGGCGCGACATTTCCTGCAGGGGGTCCGTCGTGGCATAACAGTCGCAAAGCTCCTGAACTTTGAGGTGTAGGTTGCGTTTTTCTTTCATGGTTATCGCTCCTTTCAGCAAGACCGTATCGGTTCGTGAAACGGTTGGGGGCAAGCATGTTCCCGTGGCATCATGGGTGACGGATGCCGTATGGTCGGATAGGGTTTACGTTAAGGTCGTTTAAGGAAAAAGCAAGACAGCCGTTGCCTCGGGATAACGGCTAAAACCGAATGGAAAGGCAGGTCAAGCCGCCATCCATTCGGTGGATCTGGCGGGTCGGCAGTTCGATGATTGATTTGCCGGCGGCCTTCAGCAGGGCATGGGTTCGGGGGTACCCCTGCGGTATGATCAGGTGGTTATTGATCCAAAGTGTATTGCAGGCATGGGCTTCCAGAGGATCCACCAGAATTTTATCGTAATCTTCGAACTCGGGACGCGCCGCCCACGGTGCGATGAGAAGCAGCTGTCGGTCGCCGATGCGGGTCACACTGCTTTTCAGGTGCAGGCCGTCATCCACGGTCACCCGTGTACAACGATAGTCGTAATGGGCCAGCACGCGAGCCAGCTGGGCGGCTCCCTGTGGATTGGTGCGACGGGAGAGCCCAATGAAGACCTGCCGGCCGACGATCATGACGTCGCCGCCGTCCAGCGTGCCGGGTGCGCGGATTTCCGTCAGGTTGCGGTAGCGGCCCAAAACCCTGGCCACGCTTTGTTCTTCCCCGCGTCGTTCCAAGGCCCCGGAGCGTGCGATAACGGCGATTTCAGGGGTGACAACGGCCGTGTCTTCCACAAAATAAGCATCCGGGAACCCGGGCGCGGGGTCGAGACGGATCAGTTCCACACCGAGGGCCGCCAGGGCATCGCAATAAGCGGCATGCTGGTGCTGAAGCTGCTCCAGGCAGAGCGGCGGCCCGGATTGGACCGTGAGTCCTTCGGCCGCATCAGGACCGGGATCGCGCACAATGGCATGCGGGATGATCGACGCCGTCCGCTGCGATGATGGCGCTTGTTGCCGTGGGGGGCTCATCAACTGTCTTCCGCTTCATAGAGGAAGCGCCGGTTGCGCACGAAGCGCCGCATGAAGCGCGGGTATTCGGTGCGCATGAAGCGATCCAGGTGCCAGGGCGTTTTCGTGAGCTGGTTTTGGCGGCCTGCGGCCATCATATAGGTCCAGGCCTGGGTTCGCTGACCGTTGTTCTTCGAAACGAATTGATACCGGCGCCGGTAGAGCGGGCCTTCAAAACGATCGAGGACGTCCAGTTCCTTCGGTGTTACATCACGGTAGAGCCGCCCGGGGGTTTTATGTCCGGGCGCGCGGTGGAGACCGGGATATTCCGCCCCACAGACTTGAAGGGCGATGTAGCCATGCAGGAAAGCCCGGGCGCCCTGCAGCCGTCGCCCGATGACCGCTTCCAGCACGGCGGGGATTTGGAGGGTGCCGAAACAGAACAGGCCGTGGCATGGCGCGGGCTTGGCGGTCGGGGTCATGGCTCTTGTCATATGGGCGGGGGGCGTCTGGTTCAAGGGAATGTCAGGCTGTTTCCAGTGCGTCTTGTACCAATTTAAACCGGTCATCCAGGTACAGCTCCGCTTGTCGAAGGGTATGATTAGATATCGGATCGGTTTCCAGCTCCTGCAGGATCAACCGGTAGCGGGAAATGGATTGTCCTTTCGAGGGGGACAGAAGCGGTGGTCGCGCATAAAGATGGTCGTTGAAAAAGTAGTTGGCGACGCGATGATTGTCGGGAGCGCGGAAAGGCCAGCTGACCCGCAGAAGAAACAAAAACTTCAAGGCTTCCCGACAGGCACGGTGGGTCGTAAAATCTTCGGCATACAGGGGCCGGTTCATTCGGTCCTCGAGCTCTTCGAAAAACGCCTGAAGCAGCTTGGTTTCCGTCACAATCAGGCCATAGAGATACCAGTCATCGAGGACACTGCGAACGATTTGCTTGTAGCGCTGGGGAAGCAGGCGGGTTGAAGGGCAAAAGTAGATGTGGCAGGTCATTCCGCCGTAATAGCTGACACTCCGAAAGTCCAGGCCATGATTGCCGGACGCCTGCGGATGCAGCAGGCACCCCACGGTCGTGTGTTCCGGGCCCATCAGTCCCAGAAAAGGGCAGTGGTGGAAATCCGGCATGGGGCGCTCTTTTCCCTCACGCGTTTCAACCTGTCGCTTGAATTCGAAAATGGCGTCCACCGTTCGCGGCGTGGTTTCAAATTGCCGGGTGCGTGCTTTGAGTACCTGAACCAGGGTATTGCGCGAGGCAAACGGTACGTTGTAAAGGCCGCAACAGGCACCACAGGAAACATGGTCGCTGACCTGGCAGAGGGTGCTCTCTTCCGCGGCCTGGACATCCTCGTTGCCGCAGGGGCCATCGGATTCTCTGGTGGAAGGTCTTCTCATATGGATATCCGCGTGTCGGTGCGCATGCGTCAGGCTTTCGACAGGCCGATCGCTGCGACGTTCATCCCCTAAATGGCCTGTCATACGGCATTTTTTTGATAAAGGTCCATCACCTGATATTTATGGCCCATTCTTGGATCGGCCGCAAGGGGAAAAACGGGATAGAAATGGTAATTCCGGCTGGTTTGAAGGGGGCGCCGGCGGGGATCAGGACAGGTGCCTGGCGTCACGCGGCATGGTTGGCGCAATCATTTGCAGTCTACCCTCGTTTTGAAGAAGGTCCTGGATGGTGGTTTTGTCGTACACGTTGTAAATGGCATCCTGAACCCTGTCCCACATGGGCATGAACGCACAGTCCCCGTGCAGCGGGCAGTTTTCCCGCGCGTCACAGGCGTTGCAGCGGTCCTGAGACTGCGCGTCGTCGAGGAAACGGAAAAGGTCGCCAACCGTAATTTCACTGGGATGGCGGAGGAGCGTATAGCCGCCATAGTAGCCCCGTTTGGAGGCCACTAGACCGGATGGTTTGAGCTCCGCCATGATGACTTCCAGAAACCGCAACGGAATGGCTTGCGCTTCGGCAATGGCGGCCAGCTTGACCTGTCCGTTTTGGAATTGCTTGCCCAGTTCGTAGATGGCCCGCAGGGCGTATTTATGTTTCTGGGTGATCAGCATGCGACGGCTCTCAGGGCCTTGTGATGGTTTCCTTCAGAAAGACACCAAAATTTAACCCTCATACCTAATTGAGATGGCCGTGGTTGTCAAACAGGAACCTTGCTTGTTTTCAACCAATACCGTAAATGACAAGGGCTTCGGCCAATTGACAATGTCGGCCGCCCTGGGATATACCCCAGCCCGAACGGCATCCATACGAAGGTGCTTTATCCAGCGTTTCAACCTGCGACAGGTCATACCCGATTATGAAACCCATCGTTGCCCTAGTGGGACGGCCCAATGTGGGCAAGTCCACCCTGTTTAACCGACTGACGCGCACCCGCGACGCCCTGGTGGACGATTTCCCGGGCGTTACCCGCGACCGGAACTACGGCGATGCCGAATGGGACGAGGTGCCGTTTACCGTTGTCGACACGGGTGGTTTTGCCGGTCAGGTAGACGACAGCTTCGCCGATGCCATCCGCCAGCAGGTTTTCCAGGCCATCGAAGACGCCGATGCCGTGATCATGATGATGGATGGCAAGTACGGCCTGTCCCCCTTTGATCGTGACATTGTCGATCGCTTGCGCGACGCCGGAAAAACCGTTTTCTATGTCGTCAACAAAATCGACGGTCCCGAGCAGGAAAACGCGTTGGTGGATTTTTACCGCCTCGGGTTGGAGAAGGTTTATCCGCTTTCTGCTGAACATCGCTATGGCCTCGTCGATCTTCTGGATGCGTTGGTAAAGACCTTCCCCCCGTCGACGGACGCCCCCCGGGATGAGATCAAAATTGCGGTGGTGGGGCGGCCCAACGTCGGCAAATCCTCTCTCATCAACCGGCTGATCGGACAGCCCCGTCACCTGGTCAGTGATATTCCCGGCACGACCCGGGACGCCGTCGACTCCGTCCTGACGCATCATGGCCAGCAGTATCGTCTGATCGATACAGCCGGTATCCGCCGCAAGGGCAAAGTCTCGCAGAAGCTTGAAAAATTTTCCATTATGAAAGCGTTGCGCAGTCTGGACCGCTGTGACGTGGCCCTGATCCTGATCGACGCCTCGGAAGGCATTACCGACCAGGATATCAGTGTGGCCGGCTACGCCTACGATCGGGGCTGCGGCTGTATTTTCCTTCTGAATAAATGGGATCTGGTTGAAAAAGACCATCGCACGGTCAAGGCCTATAACGAGCGGTTGCACATGGAAGCCAAGTTTCTGACGTTTGCGCCGGTCATGACCATTTCCGCGCTCACTGGTCAGCGTCTCCAGCGGATTTTTCAGTTGGTGAAGGAGGTTTACGAACAGTACGCGGCCCGGATTCCCACCGGCCGGGTGAATCGTATCCTTGAACAGGCCATGAAAGACAACGAACCCTCGCTTCATCGCGGCCGACGCATCAAGTTCTATTATGCGACCCAAGCCTCATCCCAGCCGCCGACGTTCATTTTGTTCGTCAATTATCCGGAAGCGGTCCATTTTTCCTATCGTCGTTACCTGCTGAACCAGATTCGGTCGGCCGCCGGACTGGACAAAACGCCCGTGCGCCTTTTGCTGCGTCAGCGCTCCGGACGCCTTGAATTCAAGGACACGCCGGCCCAACGCGAGAAAAGACGTGCGGAAAAAAAGCATCGGACACCATCCAAACGTCGGTAGCAAGCGTGGCAATGGGGCCCCGGTGAGCGTTGTGAGCCCCCGAACCACTTTCGTTTTTATGGATGGTCACCGCGAAAAGATGGAGCGCCCGGGACGTGGACCTCTTTGAATACAATGCCAAAGTGACGATGGCGGGGGATGCCCCCCTGGCTGACCGCATGCGCCCGCGCACGCTCGATGATTTCATCGGACAGAGCGAAGCAGTGGGAGAGGGGAGCCTGATCCGGCAGGCCATTGCCACCCAGCGGCTGTTTTCGATGATTCTCTGGGGGCCGCCGGGATGCGGCAAAACCACACTCGCGCGACTGATCGCAGGGGCTTCCCAGGCGCGTTTTGTCGAGTTTTCGGCTGTTTTAAGCGGGGTCAAAGACATTCGCCAGGTGATTCAGGAAGCGCGGCAGCAGCGCGACCATCACCACCGGCGGACCCTTCTCTTTGTCGATGAAATCCACCGGTTCAACAAAGCCCAGCAGGATGCCTTTCTGCACCACGTGGAAACCGGTTTGATCACCCTGATCGGGGCCACCACCGAAAACCCGTCGTTCGAAGTCATTCCCGCACTTCTATCCCGCTGCCGGGTTGTCGTGCTGACACCGCATCAACCGGAGACGCTGGCCAAAATTGTCGATGCCGCCCTCGCCGATACGGAAAGAGGGCTGGGCAAGTGGAACTGCCGCATGGCTCCCGAAGCCATGGATTTCCTGGTAAGGATTGCCGACGGCGACGCCCGCACGGTGCTGAACAATCTGGAGATGGCGGTGGCCTTGCGCACCAGCCAGAATGAGCGCCTGCCGGAAGCGGCGCCTGTTTGCATCCAGCTCGCGGATATTGAGACCGTGCTGCAGAAAAAGGCGCTGCGGTACGATAAATCCGGTGACGAACATTTCAATTTGATTTCCGCCCTGCACAAGAGTTTGCGGGGCAGCGACCCCGATGCGGCGCTCTACTGGCTGGCCCGCATGCTGGCCGCAGGAGAGGACCCTCTTTATATTGCCCGTCGCATGGTGCGGTTTGCCTCCGAGGATATCGGCATTGCGGATCCGCAGGCGCTTACCATGGCGCTCAACGGCATGGAGGCCTTTCGGTTTTTAGGTGCTCCCGAAGGCGAACTGGCCCTGGCCCAGGTCTCGATCTATCTGGCGACGGCACCCAAAAGCAACGCGGTCTACACGGCCTATAAAGGCGTCCAGGAGGATATCCGGCGCCATGGCACGCTTCCGGTTCCCCTGCATATCCGGAATGCCCCGACGGATTTGATGAAAGACCTGGGATATGGCGCCAACTATCGCTATGCCCATGATTATGAAGACGCATTTGTGGCGCAGCAGTATCTGCCCCGTGAAATCCGGACCCATCGCTATTACCTCCCGACCGAGCGGGGCTACGAGAAAACCGTCAACAAACTGCTGGACCGCTGGCGTCGCCTGACGCAGAAAACCGCATTGCCGGACAGCCGGCAGAATCCCGAAGATGCTTGACAGCCGGGATTTAAGGCCTATTTTTTAGTAAGAATTAAAACACATCCAGACCGACCTCAACCCTTCCAGCGAAAGGGGCCCCTATGCAAACCGCCCAAGACATCATGACCCGTGACGTTATCGCCGTGACACCGGATACCGACATCACGCATGCCACCAAACTTCTCCTGGAACATCGTATCAACGGGATGCCGGTCGTGGATGCCAAGCAGCGACTGGTCGGCATCGTCTGTCAGAGCGACATGATCGCCCAGCAGAAGCGCATTCCACTGCCGTCGCTCTTTACCCTGCTGGATGGCTATATTTCCCTGACCTCGGCCAAGCAGTTTGAAAAGGAAGTTCAAAAAATTGCCGCCACGCAGGTGGCCCAAGCCATGACCATCGACCCGGTAACGGTTCGACCGGAGACCACGCTCGAGGAAATCGCCGCATTGATGGTCGGTAAAAAACTGCATACCCTGCCGGTGGTGGACAAGGGCGCCCTGGTAGGGATCATTGGCAAGGAAGACATGCTGCGTACCCTCATGAGCGGGCCTTCGAAGGCATGAAGGGCAACTGTTCGATCAACAGAAAGGAGGACGGTATGAATATCCGAAGCATTGCGTGCTGTACGGATTTTTCCGACAACGCCGACAAGGCGGTGGCAGCGTCATTTGATTTGGCCCGTCGCTTTGATGCGACGCTTTGCATCCTCCATGTCCTGCCGCCGGTGGTCAATCCGGTTCTGACCGAAGCCGAATGGATGCCGCCGGAAGAAGCCCCCCGCGATACCATGTTGATGCAGATCAAGGAACGCATGCAGGACCGTTACGGCGACGGCGATGCCCCGGGTGTGACGCCGCAGTACGTGGTGTTGGACGGGCATGTTTCCACCGAGATTCTGAATTTTCTCGAAGAGCGTCATATCGACCTGGTGGTGTTGGGCTCATACGGTCTGTCCGGCATGGGGCTGGTCCTTTTCGGCAGCGTCACCAAGCGGATTTCACAGAAGGCGGCCTGTTCGGTCATGATTGTTCGCGATCCACAGTAACCGCCGGATACGACGTGTTCGTATTTAAGGACAGGCACCCGAACCACCGGGCGGCTTGGCCGGCATCGTGAAGGTCTGCGCGACCTCGCCGGCGAACCCGTCATGGTCGAAGGCGCGCTCGCAGATGCGGGCTGTTCCATCGCGGGCCACCATCAGCACCGTGGAGGCGCGCGTGCCGTAGATGGGGCTGTGAATGAACACGGTGCCCAGTCGTCGCTCCCATTCCAGTCCAACGCCGGTCTGCGGGAGATCCTTGTCCGGCGGCACGGCGCTATCCTGCAGGAGCTGCATGAGGCTTTCCACATCGGGGGGGCGGTGAGACGACAGGTGGTTTTTCATCGCCCGGCAACTTCGCACCACTTTCGGCCAGGGGGTGTTGAGCAAATGATTGCTCAACCCGTGCACTCCCGGTTGCAATTCCTGCGGCGCACCACCCCGATTGGAGTAATAGACCCACCGTTCTCCCTCCGATAATATCAAATTGAATCCATTGTAATCAGAACCTATTGATTGTATTTTTTTAAGGTAATCGTTTAGCGTTTGGGGGCTTTGTAGGAAGTCGCTGACCAGGTGGCCGCGGGACGGTGCGGTGGTGATTCGGACACCCGGTTCACGGTAGTTGGTCAACGCCGCCATGCGGCCGTTGGGGTGCACGCCCATCCAGGTGCCACCGCCTTCGAGATCGCGCCCGGCCACAACAGAGGGTCCCGGTCCCCATTGATGCAAAGCCAATGCCGGGCGGTTATAGAATTCATCCCGGTTGGCGGCGATGATGACGGGGTAGTCCGGATGGACACGATACGCCAAAACAATGAGACACATGATCACTTTCCGTTGACCTGGATTTGAAACCGGTGCTAATTTAAGTGGTTCTTCATTTTGGAAAGTAGCTCAGTGAAGGGGATAATTCAAGCAAGGAGGCGATTTCATGAAAGATGTGGTGATTGTCAGTGGGGTCAGAACAGCGGTCGGTTCCTTTGGCGGAGCCCTCAAAAACATGCCCGTCGTGGACCTTGGGGCCGCTGTTATCAAAGCCGTGCTGCAGCGGCGGAATCTTAAGCCCGTTGCAAGCCCGTTTGTGTCTGAACTGGCTCCCGATGCGCTGCGCGACGAGGGCGCCATCGCACTGGAGCAGCGTTATCAGGACTGGCCGGAAGCGGACCAGCCCATTAACGTGGACGAAGTCGTCATGGGCAACGTGCTGCAGGCCGGTCAGGGGCAGAACACTGCGCGTCAAGCCATGATCCGCGCCGGCGTTCCCAAGGAGACCCCAGCCTTCACGATCAATAAGGTTTGCGGATCGGGACTCAAAGCCATTGCTTTGGGAGCGGCCAGCATTGCCACCGGACAGGCCGACGTGGTGATCGCCGGTGGTATGGAAAATATGAGCCAGGTTCCCATGGCGCTGCCCAAGGCGCGCTGGGGGCACCGCATGGAGGTCAGCGGTGTTGGCGACGTAACGGATCTCATGGTGTTCGATGGCCTCTACGAGATTTTCTATGGCTATCATATGGGTCTGACGGCCGAAAATATTGCCGAACGGTACGGCATCACGCGCGAAGCACAGGACGTCCTGGGGGCATTGAGTCATGCCCGGGCGCGACAGGCCATCGTGGACGGGCTTTTTGATGAGGAAATCGTACCGCTGGTGCTGAAGTCCCGCAAGGGCGACCAGGTTTTCAAGGTCGATGAACGCCCGATGGATACGACGGTGGAAAAGATGGGCCAGTTGCGGCCAGTGTTTAAAAAAGACGGCACCGTGACGGCCGGAAATGCCTCCGGGATCAACGATGCCGCCGCCGCGGTTCTCCTAATGGAGCGCGAAAAAGCCCGGGAGCTTGGTCTCGAACCCATGGCGCAAATCAAAGCGTTCGCCTCCGGCGGCCTGGATCCCGCTTTCATGGGGCTGGGGCCGGTCCCGGCGGTCCGTAAAGTCTTGCACAGCCAGAAGATGCAAATCGATGATATCGATATGATCGAGCTCAACGAAGCGTTTGCCGCCCAGGCGATTGCCTGTTGCCGCGAGCTGAAGGTGCCCGAAGAGCGCCCCAATGAACTGGGCAGCGGCATTTCCATCGGCCACCCGATCGGATGCACCGGTGCCCGCCAGATGGTCACGGCCATTCATCAGATGCAGCGCAAAAATTATGCTTCCGGCCTGATCAGCATGTGCATCGGGGGCGGCATGGGGATGGCCATGTTGATCGGAAAATGATGCGCTTGGCCAAGCCCTTGCCGGGTCTTACCCGGCCGTGGCCGCTGTTGGTTAGAAATGATAATGATAACAGACAATAAAAGGTGGTAAAGGCAGGGGCCGGATGCCCTTTTTTAGCTTTACTTTGCCGGCTGTTTCTGCTAAGGATGCACTGGTTTTCAAAGTAGCATGGGTGATTGCGAAAACGGCTGGCAAGCAACGGGCGTAAAGGCGTTTCATCCAAGGCTGCCCAACCCGATTGAGGATAGTATTCAACGCGAGGAGATCGGCCGTAATGGACATTGCGAGAAAAATGGGGATCATGGTTTTCTGTGGCGTGCCTGTCATTGTCGGCGGGGGTATCGTATATGCGCTAAGCGGCGGGTCTTATCTGGCCGTCGGTATTTTTGAAATGATCCTTTTGTTCCTTTTCGGTGCGTTTATCAGCAAATAACCGTTTTTTAGCGGATAGTCGCGATAAAAATGAGCGAACCACGGCCGCCTGCTTGATTGTTCCTTATTTGCCGGGCGGGCGTGGTTGTTTTTTAGCAATTTCCCGGTGTGCAAGGTTCTGATAAACGGTCGATTTCTGTTTCCTTTAATTCGAAGGAAAGGTGTCGACCCTGACCTTTCCGTATGTTTTCCTCTGATGGTTGCCTTCCCACCCGCCACTGCAACGATCATTGCCCGGTGACCCAAAACAGTGACGCTTGGCACCTCGGAACAAAACCGTCCCGGGCCGGTTCGTTGAGCCGTCCGTGACAAAAAGGTAACCCCAACTGAACGACGATCATGGAACAAGGCCCATCCCAAGACATTACCCTATGGGTGTTCATGAGCTACTTCCTGCTGTCAATCCTGCTGGTCGGATGGCTTTTCTGGCCCTTCGGATCCACCATTGTCATGGCAGCCGTGGTTACCGGGATTTTCTATCCCCTGTATCAGCGCTTTGAACGGAAATTGATCCCCGCACTGTCTTCACTGGTCACCTGTGCCCTGATTTTCCTGCTGGTCTTTGTGCCGATTGTTTTTTTTATCAGCATTCTGACCCAGGAAGCCTATGATCTCTATCAGATGGGGCGCAGCGCCGAAATCAATGCGCAGGTTCAACGATTGTTGGAAAACAGCCACCTCATCGAAAGCATCAATCGTTTTACGGCACCGTTCGGATTCCAATTCTCCGGTGATGAAATCAAGACCACGGCTTCCGATCTGGGCAAAACGGTGGGCCTCTTCCTTTACAGGCAAACCCAGGCCACGGCTTCGAATATCGTATCCTTTTTCGTGAACATCTTTTTCATGCTTCTGATTTGCTATTACCTATTCGTTGACGGCAAGCGTCTGCTGGCATTTCTGATCGCGCTTTCCCCCCTGCCGCAGGACCAGGAAGAACAATTGGTCCGCAAATTCCAGGATATGGCCGGCGCCATTCTCGTAGGCAACGGGCTGGGGGGACTCATTCAGGGCGTGCTTGGGGGCATTGTCTTTGCCTTTTTTGGTCTTAAATCGCCTATATTATGGGGCGTGATCATGGGGTTATTGGCCTTCCTGCCGATTGTGGGCATTGGCGTGGTTATCTTGCCGGCCGCGATCATATTTTTCATTAACGGCCGCATTGGCGCGGGCCTCTTTTTTATCGTCTTTTATGCCCTACTTACCGTGTGCGTGGAATATCTTTTCAAGCCACGGATCGTCGGACAGCGGGTTCAGATGCATACCTTGCTGGTATTCCTGTCGATCATTGGCGGCCTGAAGCTGTTCGGCATCCTTGGCATCATTTACGGGCCCCTGGTCATGACGGCCTTTTTGACCCTGACGGATATTTATCACCGAAGTTATGAAATGCGAATGACAACCAAGCCTTCGCCCTAACACCACTGAAAAAGGATTGAGGAACCACCATGAGCAACGACAATTTGCCCGGCATCTCTATCGAGCACGAGATGAAGAAATCCTATCTCGATTATGCCATGAGCGTGATTATCGGGCGCGCGCTCCCGGATGTGCGCGATGGTCTCAAGCCGGTTCATCGCCGGGTGCTTTTCGCCATGCGGGAACTGAAAAACGACTGGAACAAGCCTTACAAAAAATCGGCCCGTGTCGTGGGTGACGTCATCGGTAAATACCACCCCCATGGCGACACGGCGGTCTATGACACCATCGTGCGGATGGCCCAGGATTTTTCCATGCGCTATCCGCTCGTCAACGGCCAGGGCAACTTTGGCTCCATCGATGGGGATCCCCCGGCGGCCATGCGCTATACGGAAGTGCGTATGATGCGGATTGCCCAGCACATGATGGAGGATCTGGAAAAGGAAACGGTCGACTTCACCCTGAATTATGACGAGACCCTGTCGGAGCCGAGTGTTTTACCCGCCAAAATTCCCAGCCTGTTGATCAACGGTTCCGCCGGCATTGCCGTGGGCATGGCGACAAACATTCCTCCCCATAACCTTGGCGAGGTGGTCGACGGAGTCATCGCCCTGATCGATGATCCAGATCTCACGGTGGCCGATTTAATCGGCATCATTCCCGGTCCCGATTTTCCGACGGGCGGCACGATATACGGTATGCAGGGCATTCACGAGGCCTATGAAACCGGGCGTGGCATCATACGGGTGCGCGCCAGGGTGGCGGTCGAAGTGGATAAACGGGACCAGTCGGAAACCATCATTGTGACCGAGCTGCCTTATCAGGTCAACAAGGCGCGGCTGGTGGAGAAAATCGCCGAGTTGGTGCGCCACAAAGTCATCGAAGGCATTCGGTTTGTACGGGACGAATCGGACAAAGACGGCATGCGTATCGCCATCGGGCTGAAGAAGGACCAGTTCGCCGACGTCATCATCAACCAGCTCTACAAGCACACGCGCATGGCGAGCAGCTTTGGGGTCATCTTCCTGGCGATCGTGGACAATCGTCCTGAACTGCTGAATCTCAAGGAGATGCTGCAGCATTTCATCCGTCACCGCAAAGAAATCGTGGTGCGCCGGACGCGCTACGATTTGAAGAAAGCGGAAGAGAAGGCCCATATCCTGGAAGGCTACAAAATCGCCTTGGACAATATCGATGCGGTGGTGGCCATGATCCGCCAGTCAAAATCGCCGGCGGAAGCCAAGGACCGGTTGATGGAGGCGTTTACATTGAGCCCCATCCAGGCGCAGGCGATTCTCGATTTGCGGCTCCAGCGCCTGACCGGCATGGAACGCGAGAAAATTCTCGAAGACTACCACAGCACCCTCAAGAATATCGCCTACTACAACGAGATTCTGGCCAGTGAACGCATGGTGCTTGACATCATCAAGAATGAGCTGGTGGAAATTCGCGAAACCTACGGCGATGCGCGCCGCTCCGACATCGTGGCCGCTTCCCGGGAAATCACCTTGGAAGACATGATTGTCGAGGAGGACATGGTGGTGACCGTATCCCAGCGGGGATACATCAAGCGGGCCCCGCTGAGCCTCTACCAGAACCAGCACCGGGGCGGCAAAGGCAAAACCGCCATGGGGACCAAAAACGAGGATTTTGTCAAACATCTTTTCGTGGCGTCCACCCATCATACCTTTTTGTTCTTTACCAACCTGGGCAAGGTTTACTGGCGCAAAGTATACGAAATTCCCCAGGCGGGCCGCACCGGGATGGGGAAAGCGATCGTCAATCTGATGAATTTCGAACCGGAGGAGAGGCTGACCACCGTGCTGGCGGTTTCCCAATTCGAACCGGGGCACTTCATCCTGATGGCCACCAAGAAGGGGATTATCAAGAAAACGGACCTGATGGCCTACAGTCGTCCGCGCACGGTGGGCATCATTGCCCTCAACCTGATGTCGGGTGACGAGTTGATCAGCACCCGGATCACGGACGGCACGCTCAACGTCTTCCTCGGCACGGCCAATGGCCAATCCATCCGTTTTCACGAAACGGACGTGCGTCCTGCCGGCCGAATCGCGCGCGGTGTGCGCGGTATCAATCTGGGCGCCGGGGACCAGGTGGTCGGCATGGAAGTCCTCTCCTATGGACAGACCATGATCACGGTAACAGAAAACGGTTATGGGAAACGCACCTCCATCGATGAATACCCGGTGCAGAAGCGCGGGGGGAAAGGCGTTATTACCATCAAGACCAATGCCCGCAACGGGCAGGTTGTGGATATCCTGCTGGTGGGCGAAGAGGATGATCTGATGCTGATCACCAATTCCGGCAAGCTCATTCGCATGGCCATCGATGGGATATCGGTTATCGGACGCAATACGCAGGGGGTTAAATTGATCGAAATCTCGGCGGACGAGCGGGTCATCGGTGTCGCCCGCCTGGAAGAAAAAGAAGAGGACTAACCGTTATGAACACGGACATTGATCAGGACTTGAAGATCGGTGTGGTTGGGGCCGGCAGTTGGGGAACGGCGCTGGCCAATTTGCTCGGATGCAAGGGATACCCGCTGGATTTGTGGGTATTTGAACCAGACGTCTGCCGACAGATCGCCAAGCAGCACGAAAACAAGGTCTATTTGCCCGGGATCACGCTGTCGCCCAATCTGCGGCCTACCAACGACCTGGAAGCCGTGGTGTCCGGCAAAGACCTGGTTCTGGTGGTCGTTCCCTCGCACGTCATGCGGGAAACCACCCAGCGCATGGCCCAAGCCATCGGTTCGGAAACGATGGTGGTTTCCGCGTCCAAAGGCATTGAAAACAAGACCCATCTGACCATGTCAGGTGTTATTCGCGAAACCCTGACCGGTCTGGGGGACGATCGTCTGGCCGTCATCTCCGGGCCCAGCTTCGCCCGGGAGGTGGTACGCAAAGCCCCCACGGTTGTCACCGTTGCCAGCCGCAGCCTGGCGACAGCCGAAAAAGTTCAGCATGTGTTTGCAACCCCGTATTTCCGGGTTTACTCCAATCAGGATATGATGGGGGTGGAACTTGGCGGGGCCGTAAAGAACGTAATTGCCATTGCCGCCGGCGTCATCGACGGTTTGGGGCTTGGATTGAATACACGGGCCGCCCTGATCACGCGGGGGCTGGTGGAGATCCAGCGTCTTGGCAAGCGACTGGGGGCTGATCAGCGCACCCTTGCCGGCATCGCCGGCGTCGGCGATCTAATTTTAACCTGCACCGGCGATCTCAGCCGCAATCACACCGTCGGCAAGAAAATCGGCGAAGGTCTGAAACTGGACGATATCCTTTCGGAAATGCGGATGGTGGCGGAAGGGGTCAAAACAGCCAAGTCCGTTTACAACCTTTCCCGCAAGGTCGATGTCGAGATGCCCATTTGTCGAGAGATGTATCGCATTCTGTATGAAGAGGCATCGCCGCAGGAGGCCGTTTACCGGCTCATGACACGCGATTTGAAGTACGAGCTCGAATAGGGATGGCGATTTGACACGGAGGGAAAAGGCCAGTTCCGAGCAGACACGGCCGTCGCCGTCGGCGGATGGCCATCGCGGTCGTCTGCGGGATAAATTTTTAGCGGCAGGGCTAAATGGGTTTCATGACTATGAAATCCTGGAACTCCTGCTGACCCTGGCAACCCCGCGCAAGGACTGTAAACCGGCGGCCAAAGCCGCATTGCAGCGTTTCGGCAATCTGGCTGCCGTTTTTGAAGCGTCTCCACGGGAGCTTTGTGAAGTCGATGGTATCGGTCCCAAAAATCTTTTCGGTATCAAGCTGATCCCGGCCGTTTGTGAGCGCTATCTGGAAAAACGCCTTGCCGCCGGAACCGCGCTGCATCATTCTAAGGCGTTGTTCGATTATCTTTACCAAAGCATGCAGGATAAAAAACGGGAACAATTCAAAGTGCTTTTCCTGGATGCCAAAAACCGTGTTCTCGCTATCCGGACACTTTTCGAAGGGACCTTGACGTCCAGCAGTGTATACCCGCGGGAAGTGGTTCGGGCGGCACTGGATCACCATGCCGTGGCCCTGATCTTCGCTCACAACCACCCCTCCGGTGATCCCCAGCCATCTCCCGAAGACACGGCCCTGACGCAAAAACTGATCAACGCCTGTCAGGTCGTGGACGTGACGGTCCACGACCATATCATCATCGGCCGGGGCACCTATTTCAGTTACGCCGACAGCGGGAAAATCGCCGCGATGGCAGCGACGGATGCAGCGCATGCCCCTATGGGATAGGGCGTGATCCAGCATCAGCGAAGCGCGGTTGGAACAGCCAGCAGAGGTGAACAAATGAAAGCGTTTATCGCATGGCGTAACGCAACAGGATACAAATTCTATGACCCGTGATGAACGTCCCTACTGTTATGGTAAGTTGGAATGTGTTTTCCCGATGGGCCCCGATGACCTGCGCGAAACACCGGAATCATGCATGGTCTGCTATTGCAAGACGGAATGCCTGCGGACGGCCATGCAAAGTGCCGATGCGGTTCAGGTGAGGGAAGAAAAAGTGGATCGCGCTTATGCGTCCGGTATGATGGGGTTTCTGGAGCGATGGGCGCGCAAGAAGTCTCTTCACCAAAAACGCCTGGCCGATCAGGAAAATGAGGCCGGCAGCGATTGATGGTGCCGGTAACGACGCATGGCCGACCCAGGACGATACGCCTTTCCGTTTCCCATGCTCAATGAGGTCATCCAAGGAGTGCACCAATTCCCATGGCCCCTTCCCGACACCAATTATGGCGCCCGTTCGCCATGGCGCTTGTCGTCCTGGTAGCCTGTCTTTGGGGCTTTTTCTACCGTGATGCCATCGGCCATGCGCTGACCACCTTCTACCATCTGATGCTGGATCGGGAGAAGACCGAAGCGTTGATCAATGCGTCCGGGGCCTACGGCCCGCTGGTTTTCATGACCGTGCAATTGCTGCAGGTGATTTTGGCGCCCATCCCCGGGGAAGCCACCGGTTTTATCGGAGGGTATCTTTTTGGGGCGGCCAAGGGATTTGCCTATTCGAGCATCAGCCTGGCCGTGGGGTCCTGGATCAATTTTTCAATCGGACGCATGCTCGGGAAGCGTTTGATCCGAAAGATCATACCGGCCGACAAGCTCCAAAAGATGGATCAAATCGTCACCCATCAGGGGGCCTTGGTCATCATGCTTTTGTTTGTCTTCCCCGGGTTTCCCAAAGACTACCTGTGCTTATTTTTGGGAGTCACGGTCATGCCCCTCAAACTCTTCCTGTTAATGGCGACATTCGGAAGAATGCCGGGAACTCTCATGCTCAGCCTGCAAGGTTCCATGCTGTTTGAACGCATGTACGGGGTGTTTGCGCTTATACTGGGTCTCTGTGGGCTGGCAATGTTCCTGGCCTATCGTTACCGTGACAATCTTTATCGCTGGATCGAAAAATCGGTCTCTTCCAAGGCGCCTCGCCGTTGACGTAACCCTAAAAAAATGGTATTTATAGCAATACGTTATCCGTAGCAGGCCCCATTCTTACCATCAAATGACGACAATTGCAGACCGGGATCTTGAATCGATCCCCGGGTGCCCCTTCCACAGGACGGGTGAGTCCATTGACATTCTGGAAAGTCAGAGAAGAGCTCAGCGGCGAAAACCGGTTGCGGCGATCCTACTATGAACTTCTGCGCGATGAACTTGATGCTTTGATGATGCAATATGCGCTGATCGATTCCTACACGCGCTTTCAATGCAGCAAAGTGGCGTTTCCCTTTGTCGAGAAGAGAGAATTGAAACCGCGTGCTCGGATTCCGGATGTCGAATATGAATGCCAGAATGCCTTTCTCGTCTTGTTTGTCGAGGACACCATCCCACCGGAGCACAAGAAATATATCCGCTTTTTTGAACTCAATAAAACAACGAAGGCTAATCTGCTGACTTCCAAGACGCTGCCGTTGTCCAATAAATTCGATCGTAATCAGAAGCACCTGGAGTCCCTCCAATTTCCATCGTTCGTCAAGGCACTGCTACCCGTCGATTATGCCCTGTTGATTCAGCGCGACCCCGCCAGCAAAGCCCGCAACCGTTACAGCCTGACCCATTTTCATGTCCGGGTGGATTGGCCGATCATCGAAGCGGCTGAAAACCTGGCCCGGGATCTGCGCTACATATCGAAAGATATCTTCGAGCGGGGTGACAAATATGCAGAAGACCTGCAGAAGAAATTTTTTGAATTCTACGGGCTGCCCCTCATGGCTGGTGGTCGACGGACGGCGGCGATTGTGGCCGCCCAGTATCTGCGGCAGTTGTCGTGCATTTCCACAGTTTACGCCGGGAGCAGCGAGACCCGCGGGCTGATCCGTATATCCGAGCGGGGCGTTTCCAAAAGCATTCTGATGCAGCTATCCAAGGACGAGATGCAGAGCCTGGCGGCCACCAACCATATCTCCATCCAGACCTTCACCAAAAATTATGTTGTGTTCCGGTCCCGCAACCAAGGCGTCTGTATTTTTCAGGCCACCTATCTGCCGACCGACCAGGCGCGTCCACCCGATGACGGCAAACTGCGGGAAATCAAACCCGACTTGTCCTGGCTGACCGTCGGCGGGCAGCACATCCTGCCCAAACCCGGCGTCTGGAAGTATCCCCCTCTGCCGTTCAACGTTATTTATTCCTAAGGGGCATCGCGCATTGCCATCCCGTCTCACCATGGGAGAAGAGATGCTTGTGGCGTAAGCCAAGTTCAGGCTGAGGGATGACGGCTGATGGATCGGCAGGCCTTCGAACGCATTTTGCGAACCTCGGTTAGACCGGTCAACCCGCGCGCAGGTTATTGACGCCTGTCGACCATGGGTGTATGTCATGCTCCTGTGACCCCAACAAGGAGTGATTACCCATGAGTGACCAGCATCACCATCACCACCACGAACACGCCCATGCGCACGGCCCCGTTGACGGGGAACTCACCGAAACCCAGCGGCTTTTGAAACGCCTGCACCATTGGATTCATCACAACGATGACCATGCCGCCAATTACATCGAATGGGCCGCCAAAATCGAAGCCATGGGACTTGTCGCGGCGGCCGGACGATTGCGCACCGCAGCGGAATTGACCCATGCCATCAGCCGGGAATTCGAAGCTGCGGCCGCTGCCATTCAACAAGATGAAGAAACGGATTGAGCAGACCTTAATTATGGCGCGGAAGACCCATCGTTGGCCGTCGGATCCCATGCAAAGATATCGTCATTGAGCAACGTCTGGCAGATCCGCACGGATGCCACGGTGTCATGGTGGTGGATATCGAGCAGCACCCAGGAGAGTCCTGCCGCCGCCAGCATGGACAAATAGAGTTGCTCGATGCGCCGTTTGAGGTTTCGGGGGCCTTGACCGGTTGTCAGGTTGGACAACCCGGCGACGGTCCGTACCGGAAAATCGAGCAATTCCGGCAGGCGGCGAACGATTTCCAGAAGATCCCGGTTTCGCCGAAGACCATCCTGCCAGATCAGTGGAGCGACGACCGGGTCTATGATCAACTGTTCCGTCCGCAAGCCCGCCGAGAGGCAGCGCTGGAAAAGCTCGAGGGCGATGGCCATTCGGTCGTCCTGATCCGACGGCATTTGACTGCGTCCATCCAACAGATACCCGATCACATCCACATCATATTGGACCGCCAGTGGCAGGATCTCAGCCATTTTTTGAGGCTCCAGCGAAATGCCGTTGATCACTGCTACCTTGCGGTTGGCTTCGAGGCCGGCTCGCATGGCAACAGGGTTGGCCGTGTCAATCAAGATGGGCAGATCGCTCACGGACTGAACGGCTTCAACGCAGAACGCCATTTCCCGGGCGGCATTGCGCCCCAGTGGCCCGGTGTTCAGATCGATGGCCTCGGCGCCTGCCGCTTCCATGGCCTGAACCAGCACCTGGAAAGGATCCGGGTTCCGGTGGAAAAGGGCGTCGGCAAGATCCGACCGGGTGATCTGCAAATTGTCGGCAATGATTTTCATCTTATTGGAATCTTAAGGATCAACACTTTTTTTTGACGAACGCTGCTGCGGGGAAGCATCGCTCGGGTCGCGTCGGCGTATGAGGTCGTTGGGACGACAGCCCGTCGTAAAGTCGATTTCAATTTTCATCCCGGCATGGGCCACCGTCACGGGCCCGGTTGCCGGATCCACCATGCGGCGAATCGCTTCTTGCCATACGGGGCGACCGGGGGACAGCACTTCAACGGTGTCGTCCACTGCCAGTCGGTTGCGGACATCGACGACAACCGTGCCGGACGCCGCGCACGACAGGACCTTGCCGACCAGACGGTGCTCATAGGCCGGACGTGTCAGGCTATAATTGGGTTGGGTCTGCCGGGGGTCACCAAAATAAAAACCCGTACAGTAACCGCGTTGATTTATACTGTCCAGCGTATCCACCCAGTCCTGTTCGACGCGGAAGCCCAAGGGGTCACGGTAATACGCGTCGAGGGCGGCCCGATAGGCTTTGACCGACGACGCCACATAATGAATGCCCTTCATGCGTCCCTCGATTTTAAGGGCCGCGACACCGCTTTCGACAAGTGCCGGAATATGCTCGATCATACACAGATCGCGAGCGTTGAAAATATAGGTGCCCCGGTCGTCCTCTCGAACGGGCAGGTATTGACCCGGTCGTTTTTCTTCGACAACGGCATAATTCCAGCGGCAGGGATGGGCACATTGACCGCGGTTGCTGTCCCGGTTGGCCAGGAAGTTGCTGAGAAGGCAGCGACCGGAATAGGACATGCACATCGCCCCGTGGACAAAGACTTCGACCGCAAGCCCGCCTCTGGTGGCGATCTCCTTTATTTCCGGCAGGGAGAGTTCGCGTGCGGCAATGATGCGGTCGGCCCCAAGCTTTTTCCAGAATTCGGCTGCGGCATAATTGGTCGGATTGGTTTGCGTACTGATATGAATCGGAACGCCCGGCATGAGCTTGCGGGCCGCTGAAAAAATGGCCGGATCGGCGACGATGATGCCGTCCGGGCGGATTTTTGCCAATTGGGTGAGATAGTTCTGAAGACGCTGCTGCTCCTGATTGCGCGAATAGATATTACATGCGATATAGATCCTGATACCGTGGGAACGGCCGAGGGTGACGGCGGCTTCGATTTCATCGAGACTGAAATTGCCGGAGAAATTGCGCAAGCTGAAATCTTTGCCTGACAGATAGACGGCATCGGCACCAAAGTGAATGGCGGTTTCAAGCTTCTCAAAGTTACCGGCCGGTGCCAGCAACTCGACCGGGCGAGGTGTGCGGTTCATTACAGGTAAAAGGCCCATGGAATAGACGTTGTTTTTAAAAGATGAACCTCTATAGGATAAATCCCTATGGGATGCAACCGCTTGACTTTAGAATCCCAGGCCGTATCGTATAGGCAATAAAGTCCAAGGGTTCGATACCCGCTAAGGGATGTCTGACCGCTGGCTTGCAGCGTATGATCCATCGCATGAGTCGCCCCAACGCGTTCATTGGATTCGATCATCAAGCATGCGGTAGAAAACATGATTGTACCAAAGGAATGACAGACATGACGCTACAGGAGAAAATCAAAGCGGATTTGACAACGGCCATGAAGGCTCGGGATGATGAAAGAAAAGAAGCCCTGCGTGTGGTTATCGGCGAGTTCGGCCGGCTGCCGGCCAAAGAGCTCACCGATGACGCCGTGTTGCAAGTTCTAAAAAAACTGATCAAGTCCGAGAAAGAAGTCTTGAGCCGCCAGGGGGAAAGCGCGGCATCGCCTTACTTGGAGGTTTTGGAGGCCTATCTTCCGGCGATGGCTTCCGAGACAGAAATCGCCGACTGGATTCGGGCCAATATCGATTTGGCGGGGTACAAAAACAAGATGCAGGCCATGGGCGACATCATGCGCCATTTCGGCGCCAACGCCGATGGCAAGACCGTCCAAAAGATCCTTCAGGATATGCCCTGAGCCGCCTAAGGTGACGGGGTTTCAGCGTCATCCCGATTGTCATCACCGGAAGAACCGCCGGTCGATGATGCCACCGGGGCAGATGAAAGCCTGTCGGCAAGGGGGTCACTGGACGAAGGGGAGGACGATTGAAACGCACCTTGTCTTTTCATGCGAAAGTAGCGTTCGGGGTCAGTTTGGAGTAAGGCCAGCTGCTCCTGGAGCGGTCTGATGCGCGCGTCCTTCATGCCTTGCGTAAAGGATTTTCCAATGGACAAGCCTTTGATTTTTTTTATTTCGGATTCAAGGCGCTGTTTTTCCTTCTCAGCCCTGGCGGCCAGGCGGTCGTTCATCCGTTTTTCACCTTCGGTATCCGGCTCGGTTTGCTCCGTTTCATCTTCCGAGGGAGGCGTGTCTGGCGGTTCCCGGTCGGTATCGGATATTTCGCTTGATTCGGAAGCCTGCGGTGCAGGGACTTCTTCCGGCCGGACGTCGGCGGCTTCGACATCGTTGGGAATGCCGGTGTTGCTATAATGGCGGACACCATTGTCATCGGTCCAGTAATAAACCGATCCGGCGTGCAGCAGTCCCGTAACAAAAACGGATACGAAAAGTATTGCAATGAACCATCGTATTTTCATCGGTGCCTCCTGCCGAATGATGGTGGGGAGCGTTTTGACAAGACTAAGTTAACAGGTATCACTACAAAATCAAGACTCAAAGTGTATTCGAAACCGACATGGCTCTCTCGAAGATGACGTGATGACTTACTGGCACAAGATCATACCAAAGATTCAGTCGCTGTATCCGGGCGGGGCGTCCTCCGGGCATCAACCCGCTCACAGTGTTGAATACTGGCGTGACCGTATTCTCGACATCATCTACCGATCGACGGCGATTTTAGGTTGGATTGCTTACCTGCCAAGCGTCTATCTGGCCTTCATCGAGGGCATCTGGTGGCTGGTGGCCTTCAATACCATCGGCTACGCCTGGTTCGTCTGGGCTGCCTTTTCCCGGCACCTGTCCTTTAAGCTCAAAGCCGTTTTGCTGTTGGCCTTTTTTTATGGTATCGGCGTGGCCCTGCTCATCCAACTGGGGCCTTTTGCCGCCGGATCGATCTGGCTTTTTGCCTTTCCCGTGATGACCAGCCTCCTGTTTGGTTTGCGCCCGGCGATGGGCGCCCTGGCGGTCAACGCCATAACGGTGATTTTCTTCGGGATCGCGTTAGCGGCGGGTTGGGTCGTGATTGGGTTTATGCCGGCCAATATGGCGGATAAATGGTGGGTCATCAGCGCTAATTTTCTCCTGCTGGATACCGTTGCGACCCTCTCCATCGCCGTTCTGCTGCGGGGGTTGAAAACCGCTTTGGAAAAGCAGCGGCAAACCCGGCAGTCCCTGGAAGAAAAGCATCGCGAACTGCAACAGGCCAATGAAAACCTGAGACAGGAATTCGCCGAACGACAGCGGGCCGAGGAGGAAATCACGCGGTCCCATGAAATTCTGGTGACGGTTTTAGACAGCATCGATGCCGATGTCTTTGTCGCGGACATCGAAACGCATGAGGTGCTGCTGATGAATCGCCACATGCAGGAAAGCTTTGGCGGCGACCGCACCGGCGCCAAATGCTGGGAAGTGTTTCAAGACCGGGCGTCGTCGTGCGATATGTGTTACAGCGACGGGATTGTGGACGAGAACGGAAAGGCCGCGGGATTGCATGTTTGGGAAGGGGAAAATCCCGTTACAGGGCGAATGTACTTGAATTTTGATCGGGCCATCAACTGGATCGACGGACGCTTGGTGCGCTTGCAGATTGGCATGGACATCACCGATCTGAAACGCATGCAGGAAGAAAAACTCCATCTCGAAACCCAGTTGCGCCAGGCGCTAAAAATGGAAGCCATCGGTACCCTGGCCGGCGGCATTGCCCATGATTTTAACAATATTCTGGCAGCCATCTTGGGGTATGCCGAGATCGCACTGGAAGATTGCCGCGATCAGGCCGTCCTCGCCGGCTATCTGGGAGAGATCCTCAAGGCGTCCCATCGGGCCAAGGACCTTACCCAGCAGATCCTTACCTTTAGCCGTCAGGCGGAAATCGCCCCGAAACCCGTCAGACTCAGCAGCGTTGTCCGGGAAGCGATCAAGCTGCTCAGGGCCTCCATTCCGGCGACCATCACCATTCGGGGCGAATTGCATTCCGATGCCACCGTCATGGCCGATCCGACGCAGTTGCATCAGGTGGTCATGAATCTGGCCACGAATGCGGCCCACGCCATGGAAAAAAACGGTGGAATTCTCACCATTACGCTGGACGATGTCAAACTCGACGCGCGCAAGGAAACCATCGATGGCTTGGGCGGCACGGGCTGGTTTTTACAATTGACGGTGGCGGATACCGGCCAGGGGATCGATAAGGTTTTGCAGGAACGAATTTTCGACCCCTATTTTACCACCAAGCGCAAAGGCAAGGGGACCGGCATGGGGCTTTCGGTCGTGCACGGGATTGTCAAGAATTGCGGCGGTGATATCCGGGTGGAGAGTGCCCCGGGGCAAGGGGCGGTATTCCGCGTTTATCTGCCGGCCCAGAAAACCGCAATCCCCCCGCCTGAAAAGGTGCCTGCCGCCAAAACGGTCGGCGGTCACCAGGAAACCATTCTGGTCGTGGACGACGAACCCCAGATCGCCCATGTAATGCAGTTGATGCTGGAGTCCCTGGGGTACCGCGTAACCGCCTACACCAGCAGCCGCGATGCGCTGCAGGATTTTGGCGATACGCCACAGGCCTTCGACATGGTGATTACCGACATGACCATGCCGGAACTCACCGGGGAAGAACTCGCGCGTGCCATCCTGCAAAAACGCCCGGACATCCCCGTCATTTTGTGCACCGGGTTCAACGAGCACATGAATGAGGAACGGGCCCGGCGTCTCGGGATCCGGCGCCTCATCTACAAGCCGATCGTTCGGAATGCGCTGGCCGATGTCGTGAGAAGCATACTGGATAATTGAACCATAAAAAACAAAGCGGGAACCGGACGTGGATCGTTTCCGGTTCCCGCTTCGTATTGGCGAGCCATACGGTTGGTGGTTTGAAACGGCTTGGTTTGTGCCCATCCAAAATCGGCAATTTTGGTTGAGATCGAGGCGCGCGAAAAATGTAACTGCAGGCATATGGGTGATATTCCGAAGAATCCATTTTTCGCGCAACGCCGATATTGATCCGCCTTCGGCGGGTCGGGCAAATTGGTCATTTATGACGGGCACTAGTTAAGACCGACGACCTCTACTTCCACCCGTCGATTCTGGGCGCGCCCCTCCGGCGTGCTGTTGTCCGCAATCGGATTGATCATGCCGTACCATTGGATGACGATCCGTTCGCGTGGAATAGCAAAATTATCCATGAGATACTGGGCCACGCGGAAAGCCCGCCGACGGGATAAGTGCAGGTTGTAGTCCTCGGCACCGGTGGCATCGGCAAATCCCTCCAACAAAACGTCCGCCTTCGGATTGTCCTCTATGAATTGCCCCAGTTTTTTCAAGCGTTCATGGTCATCAGGGCGGATATTGGGTTCGTCGATATCAAAGGTAACATTCTGCACGGTGACGCCGGTGACGACGGTTTCAGTTTTTTCGGAAACAAAGGCGATCGATTTCACCGTATAAAGGGCACCGGTCGTCCGGTAGGGATGGCCCAGCAGCCACTTGAAAGGGATGACCCGCGAACGGGGATTGACGCCCACCAGGCTGCGCAGCATCTGTACGTTCTTGTCGATATCGGCCGTGCTGAGGACATAAAAAAAGACGTCGTATTTGTCCGAAAGTGTTTGGACGACTTCCAGAGGCCGTTTTTTTGATGCGGGAAGTTTGTATGAGCCGTCCGAGAACAGAAAGACCACCGTACGACCGGAAACCTTGGCCAAGATGGGATCTATATTTTCCAGGGCTTCCACCAGGGGGGTGGGCTGCCCTTTGAAGGTGCCGGCTGTTTCGGTATCGGGCAGGCTGTCGATGGCCGCGGCAAATTTATCTTTGTCGTAAGGCTGCATCTCGTAAAAGACCTGCCAGGGGGTGTACAGATAGAGCCCGGCATTGAACCCCAGGTCGGGCAGCAGCGCATTTTTTTCTTTGAGCGCTTTTTCCGCCGCCTCGATCATGGTCATGCCGGTATCATCGTATGGTCGGCTCATGCTGCCGGAGGCGTCATATAAAATAATGAAGTTATCTGCCGTGCGGATGAATTTGTCCACGATGACTACATCCACACCGGTGACCACTTCTTCGGTTTTAACTTCAGCAGCTTGACTGCTGCCGAAAACCGCGCCCGTCAGCAGCACCATGAAGGAAACGATGGCGATTGGTTTGTTTAGCATTTTGCATAGACTCCTTTTCGATGAGGTTATGAAACGGTTTGCGTTTTATTCCTGTAGGCAAAATGATCGGTTCGGCAACGCCGGTATGGGTCAGGCGCCCCCCATGCGATTGACCATCATGAAGGATTTGAGCTGAGATTCCAAAACCTCGAAGGAAAAATAGCGCCGGCCCAGTTCGTAATTGTGATCCACCATGCGCTGCCGCAGGGGGGCGTCCTTGAGGACCAGGTTGGTTTTCAGAACGGCGTCGCCGGTCACGTAGCCGTCGATTTCGATGACCTGGAAGCCCTTGGGCTTGATGTCCTTGTGGTAGATGGAGTAATTGTTTACCACAACCGGTTTGCGGAAGTAAACCGCCTCTAAGAAAGCGTTGCCGAATCCTTCGAAGGTGGACGGGTAGGTCACCAGGTCCGCATGGGGGTAGATGTCCTCCAACGTGTAGATCTTGCGTCCGTCACTGGTGGTGCCGCGATGTTCGTTGATGATATCCGAAACGAACAGCGTATTGACACCCATGAGCTTGGAATATTCCCGCAGGCGCAGCTCATAGTCGTAGCCTTCGTCGCCCGAGGCATGCGAGATGATCAGTTTGGCCTTGCGCCCCAGGCGGTGGACGAGTTCGATGGCATGTTCGATGCCCTTGCGCTGAACCACTCGGGTCGGCTGGAGAATGAGCAATTCGTCTTCCGCCAGATTCAGTGATTGGCGGACATCAGCGGCATAGGCGTCGGGCGGGGCGGGCGGACGGGCAAAATCCATGACATTCGGGCAGACCAGGGGGGAGATTCCCGTGCGCAGGCTTAGCTGGGCACCGGCATGGGAATTGATCACCACGTGCCGGATGCTGGGCAGGTTGGGCGGGAACGCCAGGCTCAGATAATCGGCCACCGCATTGTTGGTGAAGCGATCCCGTTCCCAGAAAAAATCATGATGGTGGGCGATGGTGGGCATGCCCGTTTCCATGATGAATTCGGTCAGGGCGACCCCGAGGGGCAGATTGAGGGGGATGGTCAGGGCGTTCTCGATCAGCAGCATGCCGATTTCAAATTGATTTACAAACGATTCCAAATGATCCTTGAGGTGGTTTTTGATCCGATGGAGCTTGTCGGTGGTCTCGCGTGTGCGGATCTCGACGTCGAAACAACTGATATAGATGTCCTGAACGTCCGGATGCATGAAATGGGCTTCTGCCACCGGATAGCTTCGTTCGGTAGGGCGATCCAGTTCACCGGCAAAGTAAAAGCAGGTGAAGCCCTCTTTTTCAAGCACTGCGGCCCACTTTTCGGTCTCCAGGGAAACGCCGTCCGTTCCGGCAATGCGGGTGGATATGATACCGATGTGACGGTTTTGAAAACGTTCGATGCGATTTTCCACAGGCGTGTCCTTTTTCGCCGGCAGGGTTGTCACATTAACGAAAGGCGATACAACGCGTTGCGTCAGGATTTCCGGCATTAAAACGCCGAATCGGTCAGGCTTGGATTTCCCCCGGGGCCTTCATTGCTTATTGGCCATGGTCATTCGTTTAACGCCAGATAGGCCCGAATGTCTTTTTGATAGCGGGCCTGGAAGGCGGCGTCGATTTTTTCAATGGGATTGGCGCCCAGAAACGCCAGCAGCGCGCTGAGGCGGGTTTGACGGTCCACGGCATTTTCAAGCTTTCGCAGCGCAGCGAGGTCGTCTTCAATGGTGAAGTAGTGCAGCTTGTCGGTCAGCGGCAATTGCCAGAACAGCAGAAAGCCCCGATCGGGGAAGTCGACCCCCAGAATGCGGTAACAGTATTGCATGACGGCCTTTTCAAGGCGCTGGCAGATCGCTTTGACTTCCGCCTTGGCCGCTGCCAGACCGTCCACGGTGCCGGCGCGGCCGATCACCTCGAAATACATTTTGACTTTGGGTTCGGTGCCTGAAGGCCGCACGGTGACCCGTATGCTTTCCGTTGCGGTTTGTTTTTCCAGTTGAAAAATGAGCACATTGCGTGAGGAGGTGTCGGTGCGGGACAGATGCGGCTGAGGATCGCCCTGCCATCGATCCCTTTTGGACTGCACGCCGAATTCGTCGAAGGTTGTCACCGTCTGCCGGCGCAGATGGTCCATGATATGTTGGATCTGTTCCATGCCGGTGGCGCCCAGCAGTCGTATTTCCGTCAGATAATTGTGGCAATAGCCGTATTCAGCATAGATCCGGTCCAGCTGGTCGATCAGGGTGCGCCCTGATCGTTTGAGTTCGGCCGCGTATTCGGCCAACCAGACGGCCGCCCCGGCGGCATCCTTGTCCCGGGCATAGTTGCCCATCAGGAAGCCGTGGCTTTCCTCGGTGCCCAGGATGAAGCCCTCCAGCCGGCCTTCCGCTGCGAGCCGGTTCATTTCTTCGCCGATATATTTGAAACCCACCAGAAGATTGCCGATGCATTGCACCTCGTGGGTTTGGGCGATGCGGGCAATCAGGGCGGTGGTGACATCGGTTTTGATGATCGTGCTCTCAGGCCGCAACAAGCCTTGGGCTTTGAACTGGCGGATGCCGTAATGGGTCAGGAGGATGCCGATTTCGTTGCCGTTCAAAAATTCCCAGGCGCCGTGATGGTTGACCATGATTCCGATGCGATCGGCATCGGGATCGGTGCTGAGGATCAGGTCGGCCTGGATGGCATCGGCATGGGGCAGGGCGGTATCGAAAGACTGCTGGACTTCCGGGTTGGGAATGTTGAAGGTGACGTTCTCAAAGGTGCCGCTCATACGGGAGGTGGCAGGGTCCAGGGTGACATCGAAACCCAGCTGCTGGAGGACCGGATAGACGGATGTCAGTCCTGTTCCGTGCAAGGGGGAATAGAGAATCCGGATATCGCGGGCTTTCGAAAGGCTCAATGCGGTCACGGCCTCCTGGTAGGCCCGATCCACATCTTCCCCGATGAGGGTGACCAGACCTTGGGCCACCGCATCGTCATAGGAAAGGGTGAAAATCTGATCCACATGGCCGGTGACTTCATCCACCAGGGCCTGGTCATGGGGCGGGATCAATTGACCGCCATACTGGTCGTAAACTTTCTTGCCATTGTCCGTGGGCGGATTGTGGCTGGCGCTGAACATATCCCCTGAGATGCAGTTGAGGTGACGGATGGTAAAAGACAACTGAGGGGTGCTGCGCGCCCCGTCGTAGACAAAGACCCGTATGCCGTTGGCGGTGTATACTTCCGCTGCAGCCATCATCAGGTCACGGCCATCCAGATGGTGGACCGGATTGGGCCGGTCGCCGGCGTAGGGCGTTGTTTCCGTAAATCGACGGACATCATAGGTCAATACAATGCCCCGCCGGCAGGCCTCATCCCCGAATTGCTTTTTCAGATATTGGGCGTGACCCTGGGCCGAGGACTGGATGGTCCAGGGGTTGATCCGGTTGGGGCCAATCCCCACCGGGCCCCGCCGGCCGCCGGTGCCGAAGGGGATGATCTGGTAGAAGGCATCCAATAGAAAATCCCAGTGTTCGGTTTGGATGAGGTGGTCGATCTGGGGTCGGTAGTCCTGAAATGCCGGTTCGCTGATCCAGCGTGCAAGCCATTCCAGCGCACTTTTTTTGTAAGGATCAGGAACATCGAGGCGCTGAAAACCACTGCGGGCTAGATTCAACAGGGTGTCGCTATTGGTCATGGGGTCCTCTTGTCATCGTCCTTGGATTCAATCGTCATGCACGCGAAATGGAAAAAGGCATTACAGGGTATGATGCGTTATCGGGATGCCGCTTTTGTGATGCGAAAAACGACGGATCGCGCTGCGGCGCAAGATGTATCGCCCCGGCCGGGTGCCTTTGGAGAATGCCGGGCAGCGCTCAACGCGCATTG
This sequence comes from Desulfobacteraceae bacterium, assembly GCA_014237395.1. Classification (GTDB taxonomy): domain Bacteria; phylum Desulfobacterota; class Desulfobacteria; order Desulfobacterales; family UBA5852; genus JABZFP01. The sequence continues at coordinate 133,157 of JABZFP010000032.1, forward strand.
CGGGAGCCTTTACTTGTCGGTCAGGGCGGCCACGCCCGGCAGCTTTTTCCCCTCGAGCATTTCGAGGGAAGCCCCCCCGCCGGTGGAAACGTGGGAAACCCGATCGGCCACACCGGCGTCGCCGACAGCACGCGCTGAATCGCCGCCGCCGATCACGGTGATGGCCCCCCCGTCGGTGATGTCGGCCATCAATTTCGCCAAAGCGAATGTTCCTTCGGCCGATGCCGGCAATTCGAAAATGCCCATCGGTCCGTTCCACACCACGGTGCGGGCGGTGCGCAAAACATCCCCGAAGCGTTGCAGGGTCTGAGGCCCGATGTCCACCCCGCACCATCCTTCCGGAATGGCATCCACGGGCGTTGTCTGCAGGGCCCCGATGGTTCCCCCTTTGATATCGATGTGATCGGCAACGAGGTTGTCGACCGGCAGCAGAATCTTGCCGTGGGCCTTTTTTAAAAGATCCCGGGCCATCTCGATACGGTCTTCCTCGAGGAGCGACGTGCCGATGGCATATCCCATCGCTTTGAAAAAAGTGTAGGCCATGCCGCCGCCGATCAGAATGTGGTCCACCTTGTCCATAAGATGGGCGATAACGTCGATTTTACCGGATATCTTGGCGCCGCCCAGCACGGCTACAAAGGGTTTGGACGGGGCATCGATCACCCGGCCAAGATACGCGATTTCCTTCATCAGCAGATAGCCGGCCGCACATTGTGCCATATGATGGGTAACCCCTTCCGTGGAGGCATGGGCGCGGTGTGCGGTTCCGAAGGCGTCGTTGACGTAGACATCGCCCAAGGCGGCCAGCTGGGCCGCAAAGGCCGGGTCATTGTCGGTTTCTTCCTCGTAATAGCGCAGGTTTTCAAGCAGAAGCACTTCCCCCGGATTCAGCAGCTCGGCCGACGCCCGGGCAGCGGGGCCGATGCAGTCGTCGACAAAGGTTACCGGCTGATGAAGCAGGGTTTGCAGTGTTCGGGCACAGGGTTCGAGCGACAGGTCCGGTACCCGTTGCCCCTTGGGCCGCCCCAGATGCGACATGAGTACCAGGCGTCCCCCGCGGTCCAAGATGCTTTGAATCGTCGGCAGGGCCGCCCGTATGCGTGTGTCATCGGCAACCTCGCCGTCGGCCAGGGGGACATTGAAATCCACACGCATCAGCACCCGCTGGCGGTCAATATCAAGATCATCTACGGTCAGCTTGTCCATGGGGCCTCCTCGGAAAAATGAAAAATCGCCATACGGCAGGGTTAAAGCGTTTTCGGGTGGGCGTCGGAACGCTTTTCACGCAAACCGCGGCAACCATCACCCGATGTCGACGATACTCGGGGTATAATCTTCCGGCGGTTCGAAGCCCAGAAGGGTCAGCGTCGTGGCGGCCAGGCTGCTGATGCCCAGGTCGCTGCGTTTCGAAAGCCGCATGGGGGCGCTCTTGGCCGGATCATAAATATGGACCGGCACCGGGTTAAGCGAGTGGGCGGTTTTGGTTTTGGGCTGCCCGCTGGCGTCATCGATGATGACATCACCCGTTTTCTTGTGGCGTTCGAACATGTCGTCCGAGTTGCCGTGGTCGGCGGAGACAATCAGGATGCCGTTGGCCTCCCGAATGGCGTGCAAAACTCGGCCCAGGCAAAGATCGACGGTCTCCACCGCAATTTCAACCGCCGGAAGGATGCCCGTGTGGCCCACCATATCGCCGTTGGCAAAATTCAGGCGAATAAAGCGGTAGCGGCCGGAGCGGATGGCTTCCACGACCTTGTCCGTGATTTCGGCGGCTTTCATCCAGGGACGTTCTTCGAAGGGGACGCGGTCCGATGGAACCTCGATGTAGTCTTCCAGTTCTTCGCTGAATTTGCCCGTGCGATTGCCGTTGAAAAAATAGGTGACGTGGCCGAATTTCTGGGTTTCGCTGATGGCCAGCTGGGGCACCCCGGCGTTGGCCAGATATTCGCCCATGGTGTTGTCGATGCCGGGAGGACTGACCAGATAGCGGGACGGGATCAGCGCGTCGCCATCGTATTGCATCATACCGGCATATTGGACCTGGGGAAGAGGCGTCCTTTTGAAATGCGCGAAGCTTTCTTGTTCAAAGGCCTTGCTGATCTCGATGGCCCGGTCGCCACGGAAGTTGAAGAAGATGACGCTGTCACCATCCCGGATGGGGCCTACAGGCCGGCCGTCACGGAGGATGACGAAGGGGGGCAGGTCCTGATCGATCACCCCGGCATGCTCGGTCCGGTAGGCTTCGATGGCTTCCCGGCTGGAGGCAAAACCCCTTCCGCTTCCACCAACATGGGTTTGCCAGCCTTTTGCCACCATGTCCCAGTCGGCTTCATAGCGATCCATGGTAATCTTCATCCGGCCGCCTCCGGAAGCGATGGCGAAATCCACCCCGTCTTTCCGGTTTAGATCGGATAAAACCGTTTCCAGGCGGTCGATATAGGTCAGGGCTGATGTGGAGGGCACATCGCGACCGTCCAGCAGGGCGTGAACACGGGCGGTTTTGACACCGCTTCGCTGCGCCTCGGTCAACAGGGCTTCCAGATGATCGATGTGGCTGTGAACGTTGCCGTCCGAGAGCAATCCGATAAGGTGGAGGCTTTGCCCATCGCGGCGCGCATTGGCAATCAGGTCTTGCCAGACTGGGCCGTCAAACAGGCTTCCATCGGCAATGGCCTTGTTGACCAGGGCCGCACCCTGTTCGAAAACCCGACCGCAGCCGATGGCGTTGTGGCCGACTTCACTGTTGCCCATGTCCTTGTCCGAGGGCATGCCCACCGCCTTGCCGTGGGCCGTGAGGCGGGTGGTCAGGCAGTTTGCGGCCATCCAGTCCAGGATGGGGGTGTTGGCCTGGCGCACCATATCGCCTTCGGGATGTTTGCCGATACCGATGCCGTCCATGATGAGCAGGACCACGGGGCCTTGGGGACCGGCAAATGATGTCGAAGGATGGAGCGGTGTCATGGGCTTGATCTCCCGTAAACGGATGCGGTGCTGTTTCAAGGCAGGATGGGTTGTATGGCAAACGGCCTACTATATTAGGACATTTTACAAAAAAAACAACCGGGCAGGGAACATCGCGGGATGAAAACACCGGATACCCCGTTGGCCGCATGTCCCAGGCAGCCGTCTTGCATGCGGCCGGATGCGTTGAAATTTAAGGATGGAGAAAGGCGTCACCCTCGATAGACCGCTACTGGAAGGGAACGTGCGGTCTATCGATCTCCTGTTTCATGACTGCTGGCGCTTTCCAGCAATCGCTTGGTCTGATCGGCAATTTCAAGCTCTTCGTTGGTGGGGATCACCAGGATCCTGACACGACTGTCGGTGCTGTGAATTTCACGGGCCTCACGCGTGGCGGCGCGGTTTTTGTCCTCGTCGATGATAATGCCGAGCATCTCCAAATCCCGGCAGGCGGCAGAGCGTATCCCGGCCGCGTTTTCACCGATGCCGCCCGTGAACACTAGGGCATCGAGTCGCCCCAGGACCGCGGTGTAGCTGCCGATGTACTTGCGCAGCCGATAGAGATACATGTCGATGGCCAGTCGGGCGTCGGTGTTGCCGGCTTCGGCCAGTTGGGCGATTTCCCGCATGTCATTGACCCCGCAGATGCCCTTGAGGCCGCTTTCCTTGTTAAGGAGGGCATCGATGGCGTCTGATGACCGGCCGGTTTCGCGTTCGAGATAAAAAATAATGGCGGGGTCCAGATCGCCGCAGCGCGTTCCCATGATCAGACCTTCCAGTGGGGTCAGCCCCATGGAGGTGTCGATGCTGACGCCATTTTGGACGGCCGTGGCACTGGCGCCGTTGCCCAGGTGTAGTGTGATCAGGCTGAGCGTTTCGAAGGGGCGCCGCATCAGGCCGGCGGCCTGCTTGGCCACATAAAAATGCGAGGTTCCATGAAACCCGTAACGTCGGATGGCGTGTTTCCGGTAGAGTTCCCGCGGTATCGCGTAATGGAATGCATGGGGGGGGAGGGTCTGGTGAAATGCGGTGTCGAAAATAGCCACCTGGGGGACATCCGGCGCCCCGGCCCGGGCCACTTCGATGCCGGTCAGATTGGCCGGGTTATGAAGGGGCGCCAGGGGAATCAGGGTCCGGATGGTATCGATGACCGCGTCATCGATCAAGGTGGGTTGGGTGAAGGCTTCACCTCCATGAACCACGCGGTGGCCAATGCCGGCAAGTTCGGCCATATTGCGAAGCGCCCCGGTATCTTTGAGAACGGTGTTGATCAGATCAAACCCCTGCCGGTGATCGGCAACGGCGGCTTTTTTTTCGATCTTTTCGAATCGGTTGCCCTGGACGAGGGTTTGGTGAGCCAGGCGGCTGTCGGGCTCGCCGATTTTTTCCAGCAGGCCGGACGCCAGGACGGACCGATCCCGCATATCAAAAATCTGGTATTTGATCGACGAACTGCCGGAATTGATGACCATGATTTTCATTGATGACATTTCCCGTTTACATATCCTGGGCCTGGATCGCGGTAATCGCCACCGTGTTGACGATATCCTCCACCAGGCATCCGCGGCTCAAGTCGTTCACCGGTTTTTTAAGACCTTGCAGAACGGGTCCGACGGCAATGGCGCGGGCGGAGCGCTGCACGGCCTTGTACGTGTTATTGCCGGTATTGAGATCCGGGAAGATAAAGACGGTGGCTTTGCCGGCCACTTCGCTGTCCGGCATCTTGGTGCGGGCCACGCTGGCGTCGATGGCGGCATCGTATTGGATCGGCCCTTCTATTTTTAGATCCGGACGTCGTTCCCGCGCCAGTTGGGTGGCGGTGCGCACTTTTTCCACGTCTTCACCCTTGCCGGAGACACCCGTGGAATAGGACAGCATGGCAACCCGCGGCTCCACGCCGAATTTGGCGGCCGTTTCCGCCGAGCTGATGGCGATATCCGCCAGTTGTTCGGCCGTCGGGTTGGGATTGATGGCACAATCCCCATAGACCAGAACCCGGTCCTGCAGGCACATAAAAAAGACGCTGGAGACGATGGAGCAATCCGGTTTGGTCCGGATGAATTCAAAGGCCGGACGGATGGTATGCGCCGTGGTGTGGATCGAACCCGAAACCATGCCGTCGGCATGGCCCTGGTGGACCATCATGGTGCCGAAATAGCTCACATCAGTCATGGCATCCCGGGCCATTTCCTCATTGATGCCCTTGTGCTTTCTCAGGTCATAATAAATGGCGGCATAGGCATCGCGCCAGCTGGAGGTCAGGGGGTCGATGATAGCGACATCCTTGAGCTGCAGGCCGAGATTGGTGATTTTCTGCTCGATCTTCTGGGCATCCCCCAGCAGGGTCAGATCGGCCACCCCGCGTCGTGACAGTATTTCAGCAGCCCGCAGGATGCGGCTTTCCACACCTTCCGGCAGGACGATCCGCCGGCGCGCGGTCTTGGCGCGCTCGATGAGCTGGTACTGAAACATGATCGGTGTCAGGCGGACAGAGTGGGTCGCGGCAATACGCGCTTCCAACGTTTCCACATCCACATGGGTTTCAAAAAGCCCCAGCGCGGTAGCGATTTTGCGGTTGTTGTCCGGGGTCAGGGACGATCGCACGGCGTGGGCATTGGTGGCCGTTTGATAGGTGTCCGTCGCCACCGAGATAACGGGGGTCGGCAAGCGGGACACCCGGGTGCTCCGCAGGCCGTCGATAAGACGTTGCACGGGCGGTTCGGGGGCCAGGCCACCGGTCAGAACGATACCGGCGACATTGGGGTAGGTTTCGGAAAAAAATGTCGCCAGGGTTCCCAATATGATATCGGCCCGGTCACCCGGGGTGATGATCAGCGAGCCCTCTTCGATATAGTCCAGGAAATTACGCAGCTGCATGGCCGCCACCACCACGTGCTGAACCTCACGGTTCATGCCGTCCGGTTCGCATTGAATACAGCTGCCGATCAGCGCGCGGGCGATTTCCCCCACGGTGGGTTTGGCCAAAATGCCTTCGTTCGGGATCACATACACCGGCGCTTGACGGTCGGTGGCGGACTGCAGACGGTTTATCAGGGCTGCTAGATCGTCGCCGGTATAGCGGTTGACGATGGTGGCCAGAATAACGCAACCTTGGTTTTCGAACGCTTCCTTGGCCATGCGCACCATGTCCTGGACGTCATCCATCGATTTGTTGCGTCCGTTCACGACGGGCAGGATCGGGGCCCCGATGTTATTGGCCACAGCGGCATTGAAGTCGAATTCAAAGGCGGATGACACCCCGGTGTAATCCGTGCCCTCGCATAAAACGAATTTACAGCGCTGCTCCAGGGCTTTGTATTTGGCCACGATGCCCTTGATCAGGTCATCGGTTTCACCGCGGGTGAACATCTCCTGCGCCTGGTCGTGGGTGTAGGCATACATGGCCTCGTAGGGAAGGTTCAGATCATAGCGTTTTTTTATGAGTTGAATGCTGTTGTCCGGGCCCCCCTCGGGGATGATGGGGCGGAAAAAGCCAATTTTTCGAATACGGCGGGACAACATTTCCATGATGCCCAAACTGATGACGGCCTTCCCGCTGCGAGGGGCCATCGAGGTGATATAAAGGTTGTTTGCCATAGGGGTTACCGTCTGATTAGAAGAGAAATTTAGCAGGCATGGTGATGTCGAATCAATCTGTGACGCCTGAGGTTAAAAAGAAAAAGCGCCAATTCTCATATTCTTCCATTTTTGTCAACCGTACCGTTAATAGCGGGTGGGTTTCGCTGCAACTGACTTTTGGTGTAGGCGGTTCCATTAATAACATGCACAGGCGATATTGCAACCGCAGGATTTTATGATATGAATTGAAAGGACAGGCAAAGACGCGGCAGGCTTCCCCCTGGTACCCGGGGCGGCGCACCAATTTCACAAACGACGATCCATTTGTGAGGGCATTCAACGCGATGAGACGATGGCATCATTCGGCTGGAGCGATGATCGTGCTGATTCTGGTGGCTTCCGGTGTGACCCTGATCGCAGCGGAGGCATGTGCCGGTCGAGGTTCCCTGGAGGCCGGACTGCGGGCGGGGGCTAGTTTTAACGAAGAAGACGAGTCGTTTAACCAGTACGATATCGGCGTTCGGTATGGATTGCCCTGGAGTTGGGTCTGGGGTGATGCCTTGCAGGTCGATACGAATGTCGCCACCTCGATCGGCGTTCTCGAAGGGGGGGGCGATGCCGGTCTGGTCGGTTCGCTGGGATTTGAATTCGTTTTCGGCAGTGCCCGTGGCAAATGCCCTTTCGAGATCCGGGCGGGGTCGGCCCTGACGCTCATCAGCGAAGATCAATATGGTGACGAAGACCTGGGCGGGCCGGTGCAGTTTACCCATCATATCAGTCTGCATTATTGGTTTCTGGAAAACCTGAGTGTTGTGGCTAGAGTTCAGCACATGTCCAATGCCGGGATTTACGATGAAAATCCGGGGCTGGATATGATCATGCTTGGGCTGATCGGTCGATTCTGAGGTAACGCCGACCTCCCGCACTGCTGATTGGGATTGCTATTCCCACCAAATTATTCCTTGACCCCCCTCCCGGATTCTGGTCATAGTAGAACCACAGACGGTTTTTGGATTGCCGGTGATCGATCGCTATCATCCCGGTATTCATAGGTCTACCCCGGCCGACAATTCGAAATCTGGCACTGGTTCGAGCTCCACGTTTCGCATATCTAACGACAGCGTTTTACGACTTACACCCCTGGCCGACACGTTATCCCGCAGCCTTTGTGGCTGGACGATCCTTCAATTTTGCCGGTTTTTTTAAAATGATCGACCCGTTTAATGTCACAGCACCGCAACCGATCGACATGATGACTTAACCCGAAAAAAAAGGAGGTCTGCATGGCACCCAAAATACGATGGATACGAACATGTGTCATTCTGACATTTACCGCCTGTTTTATGCTGCTATGCATGGCGGGACCTGCCGGTGCGGTGGACGAGAAGATGTTGGAGCGCATGGAGCAGATCATCAAACAGCAGCAGGCCCAGATCGAGGCCCAGGCCAAGGCGCTGGAGAAGCTGCAGCAGCAGGTGGAAGCGCTCTCCGAGAAAGCTGTTCAGGAGGCCACCGAGGCGGCCAAGGCCGAAGTAGCCAAGGCGTCCGTACCCCCCGACGTATTGCGGACCAAGGGCGGCGACAAAGTGTCGGTGCAGCTTTACGGTCAAGTCAACCGGGCCTTTCTGGCGGCCGACGACGGGGACAGCTCGGACTACTACTTCGTGGACAACGACAACTCGTCATCGCGCATCGGGCTGATCGGGGAGTCCAAGGTCAACGACGACATCACCATCGGCACGCGCATGGAGTTCGAATACCAGTCCAACCCCAGCAACCTGGTCAACCAGGATGACAAGAACCCGGACGGGGGCGACGGCACGGGTTTCGACGAGCGTTGGGTGGACGCCCAGTTTACCTCCAAACGCTTCGGCAAGCTTTACTTGGGTAAGGGCAGTACGGCCTCGGACGGTACTTCCGAAGTCGACCTCTCCGGCACTGATGTTGTGGGGTATTCGGGCCTTACCGATATGGCCGGTGGGATTAACTGGTACGATGATAATACCAACGGCTTTATTGCCAATGGCGGTCGTAGTCTAAGAATCGGCGATGTTTTTACCAATTTTGACGGACTGAGCCGGCGTAACCGGATCCGCTATGATTCTCCTAATTTTTGGGGCTTTACCCTTTCGGGCAGTGCCCTCTCGGACGGCGGGGATGTAGCCTTGCGCTATGCCGCCAATTGGGGTGAAAACTGGAAATTCGCGGCTGCTGCAGCGTATGCCAATCCCAGGGCTGTCAGTGACACGATCGACAACCAGTACAACGGCAGTGCCTCCATCCTGCATAGCAGCGGGATCAACTTGACCGTTGCCGCGGGAACCGGGGATTTGGAAAGTGGTCTGACGAATCCTGATAACAGCAAACGCGACGATGATCCTATGTTCTACTATGCCAAAGTCGGCTATCGCGCAAAATGGTTTGAATTCGGTGAAACCCGTTTTTCCTTGGATTATTCCCGCAGTGATGACGTTTTCCAGGACGGGGACGAGGCGAAAACGGTGGGTTTCCAGTTTGTGCAGGATTTTCCCGAATGGGGCTCGGAGTACTACCTGGGATATCGCTGGCACGAACTTGATCGAAGCACTGAGGATTTCAACGACATCAATGCCCTCATGACCGGCGTGCGGGTGAAGTTTTAGAGGGGCGGTTTCTATGAACACGCTGAAGCGTTTGCTTGTACTGGTCGGTGTGGTGTTGGCCCTTTTGGCCGCCGGCTGCGCCACACCGCCGGAGCCTTTTGAGTATCAGCAAAACAACGAACTCAAGCCGGGGCCGGGAATACTGACCGGGGAAGAAGGGGTGTTTACCATTTATGGCGAGCCGACCCCTGCGAAAAAAGAGGAACCGAAGCCCGAGGATACTTCTTCAGATGAGCCGGTGTCGCCATAGGTCAATGGGCCGGCAATCTCATTCTCATTCAAACGATAGCCATCGAAGGGGGACGCCTGTCCCCCTTTGCACGTATAGGGCGATAGAAAAGATCAGCGAAACCAATGCGCCATGCAGCGGATAAAAATCAGCAACGGGTTACAAGGATGGCTTGGCGTGTTTGATGAGCGTTGTGGAGGTCCATCATGGCAGAAATAAGCCATACGCTTTGCCGCCGGAGACAAAATAAAGACACCGTCCTGATGGTGGACGACAACCCTGCCAATCTCCAAGTGCTGCAGACCATCCTGGAAGGGCAGGGGTGCCGACTGCTGACGGCGCGGGATGGTACCAGTGCCTTGTCCGTCGCGGCCAAGGAAAAACCCGACGTGATCCTGCTGGACATCATGATGCCTGAAATGGACGGGTTTAGCGTCTGCCGCAACTTGAAGGCCGATCCGGCAACATTTGAAATTCCGGTGATATTTCTTTCAGCCCCCGAAAGGACCGAAGACAAGGTCAGGGGGCTTGAAATGGGGGCTGTCGATTACATCACCAAACCCTTTCAGCCGGAAGAAGTCATCGCCCGAGTCACCACCCATCTCACCTTGCGGTATTTGGAACGTCAATTGCGTATCGCAAATACCGAATTGAAGGAACTGACCGATAATCTGGATAAAAAGGTAGAGGAACGCAGCCAGCAGTTGATTCGCAGCCGGGACAGCATCATCTTTGTGATGGCTAAAATGACGGAAGCCCGGGATGACGATACGGGCAAACATCTCGAACGGATCTGTCGATATGTAGAGATTCTGGCAATGGAGCTGGCCAAAACCGATGCCTCGATCACCGACAGTTGGATCAGGACGGTGGTCAAAACGGCGGCCCTGCACGATATCGGCAAAGTCGGTATCCCGGACGGTATTCTGCTCAAGAAAGGACAGTTGACCCCGGAGGAGCGTGAAATCATGGAAACCCATCCGGCCATCGGTGGGGATACACTGCTGGAACTGCGCGAGGAAATGGGAGGCGGGGGACCCTATTTATCCCGGGCGATCGAAATCACCCTGGGGCATCATGAAAAATGGGACGGAAGCGGGTATCCGTTCGGTATCAAGGGCGAGGCGATCGCCCTGTCGGCGCGGCTGGTGGCGGTGGCCGATGTCTATGACGCCCTGGTCAGCCACCGCATCTACAAGTCGGGCTTGTCCCATGAAGACGCATGCCGTCTCATCCAGGAGGGGGCCGGGACGCATTTCGATCCCCGTGTGGTGAACGCTTTTGAGGCGCGAGAGGATGATTTCCGTCGGATTGCCCTGAGCATGTGTGACGATAAGACGCATCAGGGCGAGTGTGGCTGAAGCAACGCAATGGCCACCACAGACGTCTTAGAGGATTACAAACGTGATTAAAAGTCCTGGTCGGAAGCGTCCGATACTTTGCGCTGCATCCGGTCCAGGTAATCATCCATTTCATTGAGGTCTTTGAAGACGCGCATGCTCGGCAGGGCATTGATAATTTCAAACACCTTCTTGATCTGGGGCTGAAGGTTTATGAACACCAGTTTGCCGTTGTAGGTCGCCAGCATCTTTTTGGTCTTGAGGATCACCCGGATGCCGGCGCTGCTCAGGTAGTTGACCTCCGCCATGTCGAGCACGATCACTGTCGGGCGTTCCTCCAGCATTTGATCCAGCTTGTTTTCCAGAACAGGGTATGTCTTCCCGTTAAGTTCTCCGGTCAACGTGACAACATAGGCCCCCAAAGCTTTCTGCCGCGAACTGACTAACAGTGTCATGCACGCCTCCTTGAAATATGGTTGATTTTCAAGCATAATGCCGCATTTGGCTTAGTACAAGCAAAAAAATGCTGACGTATCCTCGGAAAGGGGCATCATCAGGTGAAACCGGCAATCGTTTTGATGCAAAGGATCGGGCGCTGTTTGGGCGGGCTCGTGGTGGTCATCACCATCGCGCTGTGGGGTTGCTCTACCATCCCTTCGCCGCTTATTGTCGGCAATACCTACACGAATTTCGAATATGAATTTTCTCTGGATCTTCCCCGGGGGTGGACACCGGCCGATGATCAGGAAAAAGCCCTGGAGCGCTACGCGCGCTGGGTGGACGAAGATTTGGCAAGTCTGGTATTGACCAATACGGAAACCCAGGGGCTGATTGCGGTCATGAACCGGAAAAAGAAACTGGCGTATCCGCGTTATCTCCAATTGGATGAACATCATTGGGAATACCGGATCAGCGAAATGAAACGCAGGCTCGAGACTGAAGTTCAGGTCCTGTCCTACGATTATCATATTTATAAGGATAACCTTGTCACAACGCAGCAAAATTACTTCGTTAGCCAGAGAGCCTTCAAACCCGAAAAAGTATTCGGGGTCGACACCCGGATCATCGAAAACACCGAAAAGAAACAAATGACGTTCGAATGGTTTCTCTTCCCCTGTCAAAAGGACCGCTCCTGCCAGACGATTATTCTGCTGTCGTGCCCTGAAGCAAATTATGAAACAAACCGGTCGGCATTTGAACACGTGGTTGCCACCTTGCGAGGCCACGACTATTACAATTGAGTGAACGGGGCCGGGGTGCCGAAGGGGACAAATCCTGCATCCCGATGAATGTCGGGCGGGCAGGCGATTGCGCTGGTGGGACGGTGTTACCGTGCTGAAAATGGGGCGGGTTTCGATCGGAGTATGCGTGGTGAATGCGAAGTTCCTAAAGACCGGCAATGGCGCAAGACAGGAGATCTTTTGCTTTCTGGATGGCTTCGGTCTCTGAGGATGCCAGATCCCGGCCATCATCCAGGCGCACCGGAATTTCAAGCTTGATGCGGGGATGGGCGCCGGTATCGTCCGGCAGGCTGTTTTCAACATTTATGAAAACCCACGCGAGGTTTTCTTCGGAATTTTTGGTGGCAACCTGGCAGATGTTGACATTCAGTTCAGGTTTCATCCCGGGGCTGTCCTTTTTGATAATCAATGCGTTATTCTGTAAAAGCCATTTTGAACAACAAAAGCAATTTCTGTGCCCTTGGCGTATTTTTTCAAGGAACCCGAATTCATGAATGTTACTGGTATTATAAATTGTGTGAAAAGAATTTAGGTCCATCGAAAATAGTGGGAAATTTTTTTCAACTATGTAAGCATGTTCTCATATCGTGGCCAGTTCAGGTTATATTCGCTGAGGCCGTCAGGGTGATGGGATGAAATCTGAGAGCGCGGCTTTCTTATAAATTTGACGTTCTGCGCGCATTCCGAGGCTTATGAGTGTAAAGAGTACGATTAAAGGCGATATCTTCACCCTGATCGTCGAAGGCCCTTTTTCGATCAGGGCATTGTTCGATGCCTTGCAGCAGGGCATGGGCGTTTCGGATTTCAAAGCACCCATGCGGGCGCTGATCGATGCCCGAAATGCCGTCGTCGATTCGTCTTGCGAGAGTTTCGAAGCGTCGGGCCGTTTTTACGCCGAGATCGGCCATTGTTTTACGCCCGGATGGGCCATTGTGGCCAGCAACGATAGCGTTTTATTCGATATGGCGCGAATGATTTGCACCTTCACCGATCTGCGGGGGGTCGAAATGCGGGCTTACAGTGATATCGACGAGGCCAAATCCCGGCTGACCTGGAACAATTCCTTTCAGCAGGACCCTTTCTGCTTTGTTCAAACAACTGACTGTCAGCCGAATTTTATTCGTTCACCTGACCAAGATGGGGGGAAAACGCCGAAAAAAGCGAAAACGTGAAGCGCGGTGATTGATCCCCATCGATTGGATTTTCATTGGATTTTACAATAGATGGGAAACAGTGGTAATCTAACGCCATTGCGTTAAACGGCAGTACCTGAACAGTAAGTTCCGGATCGTTTCGCTGAACCGCAAAGAACAGGACTTTTTGCCATGAGCAAAGACCCAACGGAGAAAATGACTGAAGAGAAAAGACAAGAATCACGATCAACCCAGATCCAGAATTACCGTGTTGAAATCAAATTGGTCGGGGAACCGATTTACCAGTTTCGCGTTGTCGATGTGTCTTCCAAGGGTGCTGGTCTTCTGGTCAACGAAAATTCGCGATTTTTGAAAAAAATTGAAGTGGGACAGGTTGTCGATGCCGATTTCATATCCCCACAGGGATCGAATCCTTCAGGCCTGTACCAGGCCGAAATCCGACACATCACCCAGGCGGATGAGAGCCGTTACAAAGGGCTTCGATTGGTTGGGATTCGGATACGGGAAAAGCTGATTCAGGCCTAAGGCGTGATGAATGGCGCCAGCCTTTCCCGCCACTTTGAAGACATGTGTCAACGATCTGCTCAATTATGAGAATCCCATTGCCTACCTGATTTACGAATTCCCTGTCAGATTGCTATCCTTGTAAAATGCAGGATACCAAACAATTCATTTGATTTCAGATGATTACAGTCAAATCTGATGTAATCTCTCCAAACCGGCATAAATTGTGCTTTATGTGACGCCATGCAGCAAGTTCGGGTTTCTTGTGGTGAGGTAAATAGGAAACCTCCCTATCTGTCTATTCCATCACGATTATAGTGCCAACGGTTGCGATAGAAGGAGAAGCGATGACAGCGGAGTTGACGATCAGGGTAGATGCGGAATCGGGCGCGCCATTCATACGCAACTATACGACACTAGAGAAATTCGACGACGGTCCGGAAAAATATGTGGATCTGCAATACAGTGAACACCGAAATCCAGGCTATGTCTGCGTCACCGCCATCAATCATCACCCGGATAAAACCATAAAAGCCTATTTCTATACATTGAAGGATGACGGCAGCGGATTTATCCCCGGATCATGGCCCGACCGAACCATCAAAGCCTGCCTGAAGCCCTCCGAGACCACGGTCGTTCATTTAGATGAAAAGCAACATAATCCCCGGCTGTTCCTCTTCAACGCATCCTTTGATGAATGCGATCTGAATGGCTGAGGTGTCTACGGTCTAAGCAGGCCTTCCCTCTCGTTGCCAACACGATTTACGAACTGCGTATTTTTTTAAGATTATATGACGCTTCCCGTGGAGGGACATATCACAGAAAAATCAGTCAATTACGGAACAATGCAGGTAACCCCGTGCAACTCGGTAGGTAGTTTGTTCCATAAAAACCGGTCGGCAAATTGAAATCCTATTTTTCGCTTTTTCCAATCTAACGACTCCCTCGCCTGAAAACAGCTCCGCCGATTCAGTTTCCTTGCATGATAGCATTCTAAATTGATTTGGAATCCTGCCGCGCAGGAATTCGGAACGATAAGTTTTCATCCACTCAAGCATTCGCGCATCCGTCAAAAAGCTGCTGCTCGATCATATCATGTTCAGAACACAACGCTACAACGGTCAGTTCTCGATAGCCGTTGATGTTCATAGAAAAAAACAAAAAAATGATGTGCCGTAACCAGCAGAAAGAGAGGGGCAATATGGAAAACCAGGTAAAAAGACGCAAGTACATCTTTCTTTTGAGGTCAACAAATGAGGAGTCCGTGCGGATCGCTTCGTCTTTTCTCACGGATATCGGGGTTAGAGTGCTTAACCGGCAACGCGATTTGGCAATAATTGCCCTTGCAACAACAGAGCAAGTGGAAGCGGCTTATCAAAGCGGACTCTTTGCGGTGATTAGCGCAAAAGCGATAAAGACGGAACATCGAACAAAACTGCCAGAAGAACAGGACAAGGCGGTAGAATTTTGGAATACGATGCATTCTCCTGAGTATCGGAAAATTGAAAAAGATCAAACCGAAACTGGGAAAAAATGGGCCAGCAAGGATAAAGATCAGGAGCCGCCGCATTCACTTTACGATCCCGAAGAGTTTAAATTGGCCCTGTTGAAAGATTTAGATATTCCTGAAAAGGAGCTCTTGAGAAAAATCAAAAAAAAATATCGCCCTCTCGACGGGGCCTCATTTAAAAAATATGAACAGCGCCTAAAGGAAAAATATAAAGACCCCACCACAGCCTATCATTTGGCGCGAATCGTATTCTACTTGGATCCGGCATATCAGGAAGTTTTTTTAAACCTGTCAGAATCCCTTTTAGATTTTTTTTTCGCCGAACCAGCTTGTTGGAAAATGGAAAATGAAATCTCCGTCGGGGTGGTGTTTGTCGAATCTTCCCAACAAAATGGGCCCACATTCACAAGCAATGAGCGCAATACGCTTCAAGGCCGCATTGTGGATGGTCTGGACTGGCTTGCGGCGCAGGCGCCTACTGCTGCGCATTTAACCTGGGTATATGATTGGCAGTTTATAACCATCAATGTCGCCGACAATGCCAACCCCGCAAATGAAAATTATTGGCGAGATGCGGCAATCGGGCAGGTAAATTACCAAGGCAGCACCTACACAGCCAATTGGAATGGTGTTGGTGATTATCGAGAAGATATGCGTCGGCACAACAATTCAAGCCACAGTATTGTAATCTTTGTGACACCATACGGAAACACCTGGCATGCTTATGCCGGCGGATCAAGAGTGACGCTGGCGGATCATAACAATTGGGGGGGCTGGGGAATAAATGCGATCAATATGATTACAGCCCATGAAGTGTGTCATCTTTTTGGTGCTGCCGATGAATATACCGGAAGCGGAACACCCTGTTCAACATGTACCAGCAATCACGGGTGTTATCAAATTCCCAACGGAAATTGCGGTTCGTGTGCGCAGCCCCAGCAAAAGTGCATCATGGATGCAAACCATGATCGATTGTGTGCATACACGCAAGGACAGATAGGATGGGCGGATTTATTTGTCGAAGTCACTACCGGCAACGTTGATTGGGCTGGTACTGACGATGATGTGTGGCTAGACATCGGTGATCGAACTTTCTTTTTAGATACGTCCAACCACGATGACCGAGAACGCAGAAACCGCGAGGGTTATGCACTGAATTATACCGGGATAACCAAGAACGAAGTCAAAAGAGTCGGAATACGCAAGTCAAGCGATGGGTTTTTGGGCGGTTGGTACCTGAAACGCGCCAGGCTCTGGGTTCGAGGCGAACTTGTGTGTGATCAAAACAATATCAATCAGTGGCTGGAAGATGATTATTGCTGGTGGGCAAGCAACACCTGCGGATCGTCAGCCGATATTGTGAATCGCCTGCAAGTTAAAATATCGACGGCAAATGTCAGTTGGGCGGGAACCGATGATGACGTCACGATTACAATGGGAGGCCGCAGTTGGAATTTAGATAATCCAGGCCGCAACGATTTTGAACGCGGCCATACCGATACCTTCAATCTGGATCCTGGAACTGGTTTGTACCGGTGGATGTTGAGCTCGATACGTGTTCACAAGTCGCCGGATGGGTTGGCCGGCGGATGGAAATTTAAAGGATTGAAAATATTGGTCAATGGAAGCTCAATCTATAACAATCAAAGTATAAATAAGTGGTTAGAAAATGATCATAGGGATTGGTTTGGAACAATAACGTAAGAAAGAATTACTTTTCATTATCGTTTTAAGGGGTACAGCGAATATTGGAGTGCTGTTAAATTTACGGGGTAGGTGGAACATCGGCCCCTGACGCAGGCAATCCCGGATTGAACAGCAAGGCATGCACGAGCGATAACTGGTCGGTATCGGTGGTGCTCAATCCCGGCAATTAAATCGTTGAAATGGATTGTCGTGAAGCAGGGAGAAAGCAATGAAAAAATTATGGGTAATTTTTATAGCATTCTTTCTTACTGGATGCGCAAACTATCACTATTCCAAAACCAATGTCGGAACGTTAACTGGAAACGTGCGCGTGCAATGGCTTGAGCCAGACAAGTTTTTATTCATACCGGACAGCAATAAACCGCTATCGTTTAAAAGACATAATGGGGACGTCATCACCCCGGGAATCATGTACACCGATGGAGGTTCCATACCAAGGCCGCTATGGGGGGTTCGAAATTATTCCCCGTGGGGATATGCGCCGGCATTCATTGTCCATGACTGGTTGTTTGTAATGAAGCACTGTAACAACGAGGCGCTTGGAGATTACGACGTTGATGACGCGGGGATGGTGATGTCTGAAATAATCAAGACATTAATGGAAAAAGAGGAAAATATTGAGATCAATAAATTTGTTCTCTACTCAATGCATAAGGCAGTAACTTCAGAAATCGCAGAAGAATTATGGGAAAATGGGGAGTGTAATGAGGCAACAGTGCGAACCTTTATTTACAAGGGAGTGCCCAAAATAAAACCGATGATGGAATATACGTTGGAATATTAGCGTTTCGCGCTATTCACAAGATTGGTAACGATATGTCCGGACAGAAAGTCATAAAGAATTGATGCCCGATAAAATATGTGAGTCTGCAATACAGTGAACACAAAAAAAACCGAGTATGCTCGCGTGACCGCCATCAATCATCATCCGAACAAAGCCATCAACGTATTTTTCTATACGCGGATTTATTTCCGGATCATGGCCAGACAGAACCATCAAAGCCTGCCTGAAACCCTCCGAAACCATTCTCGTTCATTTTGCGGAAAAGAAACATAATCCATGGCTGTTCCTCTCCTACGCATTCTTTGAAGATTGTGATCAGGGTTCTTGTTGAAAGTGGTTGTTGCCGAATAGGAGTTGGCAGAACAACCACTTTATATCTGAATATGTTAGCCGATCAAAGTAGCCTCAACGTGAAATATCAAAAAATTTAAGGGAGGCCACTGACTGCCTCAGAAATTTCAATCAATTCCTGGAAGCCTATTTCATTGGCTCTACTTAGTTTTTCCTGGATATCCTTAATCACACCGTTGGAAAAATTTCGCCATTGTTTATCGTTTAAAAAGAAAACCTTTTCCTGAAAATGAACATGCGGACCTTTCAATCCACCCGGAAACGGAATAGGCCATCGCAGTGATGCTTCTTTCGAAAAATTTGAAAGAGAACCTTCGAAATATTCTCCAACCATACCATCGATAATCACTCCGCCTGCTGCAGCGGAAACCGGATCAAGGTAAATATCAGAAACCGGCTTCAAACCATTTTTTTTAATAAAGTCTTTTATAAATATTTCACTGCGTGCCCAGATCTCCGCTGGACGCCCCCGCCTCCAATCAATAAATCTTGGCATCATATCCCCCTTTCTTTTATGGTGATACAATAGGTGATCGATTCCCAACAGCATATTCAGGGACTGAGCTACATGCACAAATATCAGTCCCATTGCGTTCGTCCATGCAAAATCGGTTAGAGATAAAAGTAAGTAGGCTATCCATATATTTGGCGCCAAGTTCCTGCTCTAATTGCCGTAATGCATCGGTAGCAGCAGCGATGGCGGCTTTTTCAGATGCGCAAATGAACGGTCCGCATTGATCATATGTGCCGGAAGAAAAATAGTTGGAGCACCCACACCAATTCATGCAATAATTACTGAGACTGCATTCTCTGCATTTCTGATTGGAAAGGATATTAGATTGTGAGCGACACTGTTTTACCTTCGAAAGGCCTTTTGAAATGTGTCCAATGCAGTGCTGGTTCACATCTCCTGCGCCGATAAGGCGTTCACAGGGATAAATATTTCCGGAAGGTGCAAAAGCAAATTCCTTACATCCCATTTTGCAACGCTCTCCATCGGAGTACCCACCTTTAAGCAGCAACAGTATTTTACTGTCGATGATGTTTATATAGTGAGGATCATCTTGACGGTAATAATCGACGTACATTATTGCTAAATCATGATAGATTTTTGCTAATAAAGCAGAGTCATTATAGGACCAAGAAGCTGAGAAATCTGGACTAAGGTATATTTGTCTTATCCCCAGAGATGAAAAATACTCGACCACTTCTATCAATGACCTGAATGTTCGGGGGTGAAAAACAGCGTTTACGAGGACATTAGGAAGAAGCTGCAAAGCACGCTTAATCGTTCCTTCAACCAATCTGGAACTACCGCTACCATTTGGATGCTTTCTAAAAGCGTCCTGAATATGCGGTGGGCCGTCGCAACTGACGCAAAAAGTTATTTGGTGATGGCGGAGGAATTCCGCAATTTCATCGCTAAAAATAGTCCCGTTTGTCACGACGTCTAATGCTATTATATGTTCACAATACTGCGGATGGTTTTCTATTATATCCACGATGTCTTTTATCAAAGAATAATTCAGAAGGGGTTCTCCCCCAAAAAAACCGACATCAACAATTTCTTTATTGTTTGCATATTCGAAAATCTGGTCGATAATCATCTCGGCTATCTCAAGTGACATGACTGAATTATGCTTTTTTATATAGCAATAGGAGCAGTCAAGATTACACTTTTGAGTAATGCTCAGTGTATTTTTCATAGCATTTAAACAACAAGAGGTTGGGGTTATCTTGGAAAGCTATAACTATCTTCAAGCACCAAGTGCTCATAGCTAAAATAAATAAAGGGAAATAGAACCGAGTTAGATGGCAAGAGGATTAGTAGGAGGCGACAGAAAGAAACGAAATGATAATCAGCTATTGAAGCAAGCAGAATATTATAAACGACTAAAGATAGGCACGCCTTTTTGATGTGTCAATATTAGACTTAAATCATCAGCCGGGTATTTTCCCAAAAAAACAAGCAATATACAAAATTGACGATTTGCAAAAATATTACATGGAATTACAGACATTAATCGAGCTATCGACTTTTGGATTTCTATGAATTGACCTCTCGGCTGAATATACGGAAGGAAGGGAAAATGTCTGGGCTGTTTTTAATTGAGCGTTTGTATTGGGGCTGGATGGGGACAACACAAGACTTAATTTTGATATAGTAGGGAAAATATTTATTTATTCACATAAATATTGGTGCCCCCGGCAAGAATCGAACTTGCGGCACATGGATTAGGAATCCAATGCTCTATCCACTGAGCTACGGGGGCTTTAGGTAATTAAGACAGGGTGTTACAAAGCTTTTTGAGACTTAATTTTTTCATCAATTTGGTGAATTGTGCCCGAAATTGTGCCCGAGATTGAATCAAAGTATTTTTCCTGCTTTTCCGCAGCAGCCCTCAGGTCACTGTCATTCACGATATTGTAGCGGTCGAAAACGGACCTTGTTTTGTGGCCTGAGATCATCATGGCCACCCGCTCAGGAATGCCGGATCGCACCATATTTCTGACGGCGGTCCGCCTGAAATCGTGAAAGTGTCTTAGGCCAATCTTGGCGTCTTTGCAAGCCTTTTTCCAAGTCTTATCAAACCGTTTGACCCTGTCATTGCCAAACCTGTTAAGGAAAACATAGGGCAGGGGAGCCCTTCGATTGTCCCATCGAGATTGGAGGATCGCCTTTACCTCGGTGTCGACGTAAATGGTCCTTCCATCATCGTTTTTCGTCTCTCCGACCTCCAAGCGGACAATTCCCTGCTTGCGGTCCACCTGGCTCCAGGTCAATTTCGCGATTTCTGAGACCCGCCAGCCGGTCTTGTAGGCGAACGTGATGAAGTCTTTGAGATATTCCGGGGCCACTTCACGCACAGCCAAGAACTCGCCATGCTCGAAGAATCCCTTGCGAGCGTTGTTTTCCTTCAGCATCGGGATATAGGGTACGCGGTCCACCAGAGGGGGCGATTGATTCTTGCCGAGATTGAGCATGCGTTTCAAAGCGGCCAGCTCGCGATTGATGGTGGCGTTGGCGGCCTTCTCTTGCATTCGCGTCTCGACAAACTCGCTAATCTTCTGTGTCGAAATTGCAGGCACCCGATATCCTTCAAAAGCCTCTTTAAGTTTAGCGACACTCCTTTCCGCCCGTTTGATTGATTTTTTATGGTTGATCCGGTAGTCCCGCAGAAAATCCTCTGCAAGCTGATCGAAGTTGACCTTTTCAAAGTGGATGCCGGGGAGCTTTCCCTGCGAAATATTGCCCTCCCGACGGTCCAACAGTTTCTTGGCCACCATCTTCTTGGTGCTTTTGGAGCTTTCCCGGTAGGCGTTCCCGTTGCGGTAGTACTTGATCCACCAGACATTGCCTCTGCGATATAGACTTCCCATTTTTTACCTCCATCACGACCTTGACGGGCTCAAAATGGGTTTTGAAACCCTAATTCAATTTCCCATCAATTTTCAATCGGATTTTTTGAAAAGGCACTTTCAGAGTCTGCCAATGAAAGTGCCTTTGGTTAATGCATCGTGGCAATTTAGATGAGCTGATCAGGGGCAATTTCAAATTCTTGGTGACTCGTACCAATCCTAACCAGTCATTACGGATATCTACTTCTCAGGAGTGATCCCAAGAAATTTCATTGCTGTTTTATGAGCTTTGCGAAACTCACGTTCAGAACCAGGGCCACCGCCATTAACAGGACGTGCCCCTCTTGACGCCCTCTCTCTTGCAATTCGACCCAAACAGCTAATAAAAAGGAAAATATATTTCAGATTTTGATCTTCGAAGTTGTTCATATCGATCCATAAACACATTGCCGCCATTTCGATCTCACTTGCTGCCCATGTTGTAAATCTTGTGTAATCCGCCGATTTTTGAAATTCAGCAAATTCTTCTGCATTTTGGGCATTACATTTCAAATATGCTATCTCTCTATTAATAGCAGATTCAGGTATTTTAGGTTCATGAGCCCTGATAAGTGGCTCATAGAACTCTGTCCTTTCAAGATCGCGTAGTCCGCGAATACGGTTGTCCGTGTTCAGTGCCCTTCTTATGGTTTCTATTTGAGTATCGTTCAGTTTATAAAACATGATAGAGTTCTCCTCTAATATTTTTGTTTGTTTGCTTTAATAAAATCTTCGAGATCATTGATGTCGATGAACATCTTTCGTCCTACTTGAACGAAAGGCAGTTGGCCGTCCCAAATCTGACTCCGCCAGAACCATTCGGTAGCCCCGATTTCCGTGACCAACTCTTTGATAGAGTAGAGTCTTTTCTCGGGCACATTTTGGGCACAGCCGCTTGCAGACATTTGAAATTACTCCTGATATTTTGGTCAACTGGATTGCCTATCCAATGGTCTCATGATCGAAATTGGGTATGGGGCCATCGCTGACCCCATACCGGACATATCCCTAACAGGCCGGGCCGCTCTCAAAGACAGTTTCGTAAGAAGACGAGGTTTCCGATGCGGGTTCAGCTACCCCAGGTGCAGAAGCCTGCTCGGGAACTTCAGCAAGGATGGACTGACTCACGTATTCGATCATAGATTTGGCCTTGGTTCCCAGATCAACGCCGAGCTTCTTAGCAATGACAGACTTATACTGCCGCTCCCGTTCATAGCCGATGGCTTCGCGATTGAGTTCACGGGCGACCTTGACGGTCGTTCCGCTGCCAAGGAAGGGATCGAGCACCATGTCCCCTTCGTAGGAGAACATTCTGACCAGACGGGCAACGAGTTCGTCTGGTAATACGGCCGGGTGCCCTTCCTTCTGGCTCGCCGGTTTTATCGCCCAGATCCCGGAAGCCCACTGGCTCAATTCCTCTTTGGTGATTCTGGAGTTTAGGACGATTTCATCAGGGGGAGTGTCCCTCTCTCCCTTTTTACGGAAGATGTAGACTGGGGCATGGCCGATGAGAATCCGATAGCCAGTGTGAGGAGTATTGTCGGACAGGAACTTTGAGATATCCATGCTTTGTGCATGTGTCCAAACTGTCCAGACGATGAGATCCGACAGGTAGACTTGATGCTTGCGGAGAAAGCTCTGGTATTTATGGCCGACCAGCTGGATCTGGCTGTATTTGTTATTGCCCTTGGCTCCTTTGAAGTTGTGGATGTCTCCCACGACCATGGCCATGATGCCTCCGGGCACCAACACTCTACTGGCTTCCGCCATCACTTCCTGCATGTTTTCCCAGTGCTCGGCGTAGGAGATTCCCTTCTCGAATTCCATGCCGATGCAGAAGGGAGGGCTGGTGACGATGAGGTGAACCGACTTGTCTGGCAGTTCGCCCATGTCCTTGGCATCTTTGAAATAGACGCCGGGGATATCGCCTTCAGGAAATTCAATCCGTTCTATGGCGGGTGTTTTGCCTTTTTGGACGAATTTGTCGATGGTCGTATCCAGGCGTTTCGCGGTCCATCCAAAATCAAGGGCTCGCTTTGCCATCCGTTCTATGTGTTTGGTGTTCCCCAGCTTTGATAGAGCCACGCCGTGGGCCGTAGTGAGTACACCGTCTTCAATCTTAGTTTGGACAGATTCCGGCAGTTCCAGGAGCCGGATCTTTTGCGAGATCAGAGCCGGCGAGCCATATCCGAGGGTTTCGAGGTCACGCAGGCTGTAACCGTACTTATCCCGCATCGATTTGATGTGCAGGGCGACTTCAATCGCGTTTAGGCTCTTACGCTCCATGTTTCGCTCAAAGGAGTAGTGAGCGATTTCGCCCAGCGGCATGGAGTCCAAAACGACGCACTGGACAGCTTTCCAACCGAACTCGGCAATGATGGTAAGCCGGCGTGTGCCGTCGATGACCATGTACGAATCGTCAACGTCACTTTTACAAACGGTAAGTGGTTCGAGGAGGCCGTTTTTTCGGATGCTCTTTTGCAGCGACTCCTGGTCACCCTGGCTCCTTCGCGGATGGCTCAAAGGAACCGACAAATTTTCCATCGGGATGTCAATGACTTGAGGGTTATTGTTGAGTTCGTTTGCCGTTGTCTGAATGCTGGTGAAATTTTTCATTTGAATTGTCCTTTCCGAAAATTAGATGATTAAGAGAATGATTCGACTACCCGCTAACCGTTGAATTTTTCACCTCCTTTCAGGCTTTGATTTGCGTCTTTGTCTCTGTTGCCGAAATGGATAACGGAAAGGTGACAATTTTTTTGAAAAAACTTGAACAAAGATAATATTTGTAATATTTCCAAATGGATAAAAGCATATCTGCTAAAGAAAATTTGAAATACACCGATAAAGTTAGGAATCGACTTTAATATATAGGAAGGGATTCATGTCCTACTCTCGAACGGAATTTGCTGAGCATATTTTGGTACTGTCTGCTGTATTAATCGTGATGGCTATCCGGCCATCCTATGCGATGGAGACGGACGATAAGCTTACTGGTCGATTGTTATGCCAAGCGTCAGAATTGAAAGAAGAAGGATATTATCTGAAAGCGATACCGCTATACAGACAGATCCTGGCCATACAGATAAACAGTGATGGGGATAATTTGGAATTAATCGCTAAAAGAAATTTTGAATTGGGTGAGATCCTGTGTTTAGCTGGAAAATACACAGAGGCAAAAGAGTGTCTTGAAAAATCTCTTGAAATAAGAACGGAACTATTTGGGTCAGACAGCCTCGGAGTGGCGGAAAATTGCAATCAGATTGGGTTATTTCTCACTTCGATGGGAAAATACGAAAAAGCAGAAAAATATTTGCACCAAGCCATCACTATAAGGGAAAAAGTGTATGGGGATAATCACATATTGGTAGCAGAGTCTCTATTGAATAAAGCAATATTATATTTATCGCTTGGAGAAAATGAAAATGCAGAAGAATTATTAATAAGAGTTTTAAAAATACAAAAATCATTGCTCAAAAGTGATGATCCTGAATTTATTAAAACGTTAAACTCATTTGGATGGTTACATATTAACAGTGGGGATTACCTTAAAGCTATAAATACTTGTGAAGAAGCATTAAGTATAGGTGAAGCAAATTATGGGAATAAGCATCCGTATATCGCAGATAGCCTATATAATCTAAGCCTATCACTAAATTACCAAGAAAAATATGAAGAATCAATTCGTCAGGGTAGAAAATCCCTCCAAATGAGACAAGAATTTCTTGGTAATGAACATCCCGATGTAGCGTTCAATATGCATTCTATTGCGATGACCTATAGCAACCTTGATCAATATGATATCGCGGAATCAATATTTAAAGAAGCACTATTAATTAATGAAAAGGTTTTCGGATCGAAATCTTTCATTTTATTAGGCACGGTAGACTACTTAGGATGGATATATAAAGTCCGTGGTAATTATCCAGAAGCATTGCCTTATTATGAAAGAGCTGTAACGATTTGTAAAAAAAATTATGAATCAAACAGTTTAGAAGTTGCCACACAATATAAAAATCTTGCTGAAATATACTATTATCTTGGTGAATACGATAAAGCTGAAAATCTGCTTGATGAGGCAATAATAGTTTTTATGAAAACGCTTGATATGGATCATCCACGTATTGCCGCGACCTATTCATTAATTGCATTTACCAATCATGCAAAGGGCGATCAAAAAAAGGCTGAAGAGTACTATATAAAATGTATAGATATCAGTGAAAAGAAAATTGAGAAAAATCCGAAAAATTTCGCTACCACTCTAAACAATTTAGCAACATTTTATATGGAAGTGGGCAATTACGAGAAGGCAATACTATATTTTCAGCGAGCCTTAGATATCTTTGAAGGAACGATTGGAACAGATAACAATACGGTCGCTGCTATTTTAAATAATATGGGTCGACTCTACAATAGTATGGCTGACTATGAAAAAGCGGAATCGCTATTTAACCAGTCACTTCTCATATTTGAAAAGACTTTAGGGCCGGACCACCCCAATACCGCAGTGGTTTTAGATAATTTAGCGATTCTTTACGAACATCAAGATGAGTATAAAAAGGCTGAGAGATTATACACAAGGGTATTGAATATCCGAGTAAATAAGCTTGGACCAAGCCATCCATCCGTTGCTCGAACACAAAATAATCTGGCTACGATTTACTTGTTTTTAAAAGAGAACGAAAAAGGCATAAAATTATTGCGGCAAGTATTAAAAACAAAAGAGGAAAATATTGGCATTGATAATCCATCTTATGCGAAAAGCCTTAATAATTTAGCAACGATACTTTACAGGTTGGGTGATTATGAAGAGGGCGAGGCTCTTTACCTTCAAGCTTTAAAAATATGGGAAAAGACACTCGGCCCCGACCATCCAGAAGTTTCTACAGCATATGGCCATTTGGCACATCTATATGCGATTATGGGTGACTATAATAAAGCCTATTCCTTTGCTGTTAAGGGCATAAGAATCGATAATAAAACTATTGACCAAGTTTTTGGTTTTACATCAGAAGCCCAGCAACTAAAGTTTATTTCATCGAATACATTTGATTCGCATTTTTATTTAAATCTTATTGTCAGTAACCATCTGAATGATTCTTTCAAGAGGAAAGAAGCTCTTGATTTTTGGTTTAAAAGGAAGGGCATAGTTTTAGACATCCAGAAAAGATTCCAAGTGGCCGGTACCATGAGCAAGGATCCCGAAATCACCAATCTAATAATAAAACTGAATGATGTCCGGGCCAAGCTATCCAAATTGACTTTTGCAGAACGTCTACCAGAAAACGAGAATAATTATAAAAAAATCTTAGATGAACTGGAAAATGAGAAAGAAATGCTGGAATCTCAAATTAGCCGAATCAGCAAGCCCTATGCTTTGAAACAAACAGTTATTAAGGCGAGCAGTGAACAAATTGCTCGAGAGCTTCCTGTTGGGACCGCTTTAATTGAATTCGCAAGAATCGAGACCACAAAATACAACAGTAAGGATCAATCCGAAAGCATTCCGCTTTACCAATACGTTGCTTTTATTCTTCATGCAGGCCAAGGCGATGATGTCAGTATGGTTGATCTCGGTGATGCCGACAATATCGACCGGGCTATAGTAAAATACAAAAAGCAGCTATCTGAAAGCGGGAATGGGAATGCTGAAAACGCTTTAAGAATATCTAAACAGTTGTACGATTTGATTTTCAAACCCTTGAGTGAAAGACTTGATAATACGAAAGAAATATTCCTTTCACCTGACGGAAGCCTGAATCTAATACCTTTTGAAGTGCTGCAAGGACCAGATGGGAAGTTTTTAATCGAGGAATACACTTTTAACTACTTGTCAGCAGGCCGAGATATTCTTGGATTTGGCGAAACTGCGGACCTTGGGAATAAATTTTTGTTTATGGGTGCTCCTGATTTTAACCTTAAATTAGCTGAAAGACCAACCTCAAAAAGTAATCGTGATATAGACGAATCGAAATTGATGGCCAACCGGTCTGCAAATCTTAAAGAAATTTCCATTGAGCCATTGTTATATGCTAAAGCTGAGTTGGAAGCCGTTGGTGAAATCATGGGAAGAGAAAATTCTCAAATTTACATTGGAAAACAAGCATCTGAAGAAATATTGGTCAACACACATGGTCCTGAAATTCTGCATTTAGCCACACATGGCTTTTTTCTTGGAGAACAAGATTTTCCTGGTACCGGTCGGGGGTGGCAAACAGAAAATTTAACGGCTAATGTTAGCCAAGCTTCAGGCCGCATTGATAGGGAAATCATTGCTGAAAATCCCCTGCTAAGGTCAGGTATCTTGCTTGCCGGTGCTAAACGGTCATTGCTTATCGGTGAAACTGGTAACAACGATGGCATTGTTACCGCCGCTAAAATTCTTGGGATGAATCTTTATGGAACAAAAATGGTTGTTCTGTCAGCGTGTGATACCGGATTGGGTGAGGTGAGAAGCGGGGAGGGCGTTTTCGGCTTGCGACGGGCCTTTATCCAAGCAGGAGCCAAGAGTCTCGTAATGTCTTTATGGAAGGTACCCGATAGGGAAACCAAGGAACTTATGGTACAATTTTACCATAACCTTAAATCTGGAGAGATGAACCGGTGCCAAGCGTTAAGACAGGCGACACTAAATGAGATGGAAACTGTTCGAGAACGTTATGGTCATACGAATCCGAGATATTGGGGGGCTTTCGTATTCATGGGGGAATCATAAAAAAAGGTTTAGCTATTTGTGCTCAAAACTAAAGGCATTAACTGTGGCCTTAGGGAATATTTTCTCAATGGAATCAATGCCCTCGATATCAAAATTATTAACTTTCTGACTAAAGTCAGGTATTTCATCTGCAGAAGCAATAATATAAAGCCTCTCCTTACCGATGTTATGATCGAGATGAAACCACTTTTCATTTTCAGGAAGAAAGATGGTTTTACCACCTTCAATGAAGCCCTTCTGAAGTAATTCAATATTTCCCGAGCTGTCTTGGAAAATGACGTAAATAAATGCACTGTCGTCAATTGAAATTTCAAACTTAAAATAATCCTCGGAATTTAGTTTTCCATTAGGATCTACTGTGAAATTATGAAACTCTGGCTGGCCTCCTCTGAAACCAATCTGCGTCCTTCCGTGCAGTAAAATATTGATGTCAAAATCGCCACTGGAAGAGCTGTATTGAAGCGTGTAGATCCCAATAACCACAACTAAAAATACTGAGGCAAACGCTGCGATAGGTTTAAGGGAAAAACCTTGATTGAAAAAATCTGTCATTACGCCACGGAATTTTAGAAAGAATGATGATGTTCTTGACTTTTTCGTTTCCAATAATTTTTGAAAACGAGGAAGGTCTTTTAGATGCTCTTCTTCAATTGGTGAGGCCTCTGCCTCAGACATTTTTATGTCCATGTACAGATCAAGGCAGTATTGGCAGCCCTTAAGATGTTCCTGTATTTTTTTGTGGTTATCTGGGTCTAAATCACCAAAGGCATATTCAGAGACTTTATCTGCCATTGGGCATTCTTCCTGATTCCCACGTCTTTCCTTCATAAAAGCCTGCCTGAGACTTTTTATTGTTTCGTCAGACATAACCACCTCCGGCTAAATTGCCAGTGGTACAAGCATAAAAGTTATATGTTTGAATATTAATTTAGCAAGTCCTTTTGAATGAGTTGCCTCTTTTTCATGATGCTTTCCAAACAACTTTTAAATTTAGCTAAGGAGCCTGTGCCCGGTCGTGTAAATTGTTTTTTAACAGCATCCGTTTTCTTTTTAAGCTCCTTGCTATTAAAAGGTTTTCCTGACAACATTTTTTCAGCTGTTTGCTGGTAATTTAACCCCTCAAGGTATGATTTAACAATATGAGCATCGGTAGGGAATTTCTCTGTCAGCATAAGCAGAGATTCATTTATCAAATGGATTTTCTCTTTGTGCATCAAATCATTTTCAGGTGATATTTTTTCGTCTTTAAAGCAATCAATGTCGTGGTTATCGCTGTTTACATTGTTATCATAAGATCCTTGACGATTTGCCCTTCGGACATTATCGACTATCCTGTAATTGAGAATTTTAAAGAGGTAGGTTTTTAATGATGATATGCCTTTAAAATCGCAAATTGCTTTGGCATTTAAGAGCTCGACCCAGAAATCATCCAAAATGGAGAGAGCTTTAGTATCATCATTTAAGGAATGCGTTCTGCGACGTGTATACCCCAGGAAAAGGGGATGAAATTTATTGTAGATAACGAGTATGGCTTCGTTGTTCCCTGACAGGAGCTCTGTACATGTCTCCTGTGCCATCGTGTAATCTAAGTGGTGACTGACAACGTTCATATGCTGAAAAGCCTGAGAGCCGGTGCTAAATTGTGTTGGATTCCAGATTCTGATGGAACTTTTCGGCAATTTTTACAATATCTTGAATCGTATCAGATTATCTCGGTGATTTACACTGTTTAATCGATTAAACAGCCCAGCGACTATTCAGCCTTGCCTCCCCGCAAATACGTATCCAGTGCCTCAATAACAACGCCCGTGATCGTATTGTCGTGGCTTCTGGCGTACCGTTCGATTCGTTGTACCAGTCGGCACGGTAGCTGGACCGTGATCTGCTGGGTATCGTCGGAGCAGGTGAGAGGGGGAGAATCGTCTGTCATGTGGTTCCTCGCGGGTTTGGTGGTGCACTTATTGAGGCCGGCATAAAAATCATCAACTGAACCGCATCCCGAACCGCTCGAAAAACTTCACGACCCTGGCATATGCCTCCGTAATGCTCGTTGCCTTTATTGAGTGTGTCTCCGGCATATTCCGTGCGAAGGGATGTGGTGGATCTAAGGTTATGTCGAGTGTAACGGGTGTCTTGCCCCCATCCCGAATTTTGAGCTGCCCGGTATATTGAACCCATTCATCCGACTTGGGCAGATGTCCGATTATCGTCTCTTCGGATTCGTAGATGATTTTGTAGCGTGGCACGTTATCAGACTCCGTAATCGCCGGTAAATCTATATGAATCAGAGAAAAATTCAACTTTTTTCACTTTTTTTCAAAAAGTTTGTCCGTTTTTTCGATTTCCACTACGATATATACTTATAGAGGGTTAAGTAAGCCGGTATTGTTTATTTCGGTTTCACAAGGGCTTGAATACCGGGTTGCTTGACCCGATGCCACAGTGTTCCGGTGCACTGAGTCAGTGAGCCTTGAACCCCGTTAAATTTGAAATGCTTTGTACCGCGTCTTGCCCTTCCAACAGGAACGCTGCCAGGGGCAAGACGGCGGACCGGGTCTGGCTGGAAGCCAGGAAAGGCCGTTTACCGTAGCTTCAGTAAAAAATGGAGGTGTGCCCTTCGCCAGGGCATATTCTGTGCTAAAGTTTCATTAAGATTTTTGCTTTTACAAAGATAACAGGGTGCTCGGCCCGCTGGTTTCCGGTGCCTTTGAAGGCAGCTTTAGCATAACTATATCATGGACTGCTGCAGCATACTGTTTAGTCGATTAAACAGGGATTTCTGAAATTCGAAGGGCTCATCTTTGGCAGGATAATATATCTGCCCGGACGAGCCCGTAAAGTAGGATGGACATTATCAGTCGATATAACCGGCGTCCTTGAGGATGGACCTGAAGCT
Organism: Desulfobacteraceae bacterium; assembly: GCA_014237395.1. Classification (GTDB taxonomy): domain Bacteria; phylum Desulfobacterota; class Desulfobacteria; order Desulfobacterales; family UBA5852; genus JABZFP01. The sequence goes on from JABZFP010000032.1 coordinate 164,169, forward strand.
CCGGCGTTTGCGATGGAGCCGTTTGAGGTAGGTGTCATAGCGGTCCCCCAAATTTTCTGCTTCAGAAATTCGATCCCGCACCCCCAACAGCACTTCCAGATCTGCTTGGCCGAAATGATTTAATGCCATTTGCATCAGCTCCTTTGCCAATATGAGGTCTTCAGGAGTGTCTGAATCAATAAAGCCTTCGATCCCGTCTTCTTCGTATGGTTCGTATGCCCTGCCAATCGCTTGGACATGAACGTCTTTACCGCCTCGCTGATTAAGATGAGCACGACAGTTGTCGAGCCTCTTGCACTCCCGGACCAATGACAGCACGCCGTAATAACAGAAATTGAGGACGTAGGTTTTCAGACAGGAATAGTTGGGATTGTATCGTTCGTGATACCCCCGATCCTCGAATTTCCATTTCAGGTGCTCGATAATTTCTTCACGGGATACCCCATACTGATAATAGAGCCACTTCACCCGCTTCTGGATGGAGTGATTCATCCAAAGTTTGCCGCCTTGCCAGATGTATCTGTATATCAACCTGAAAGATTCAATTAACCGCCGAGTTTCAGGCTTCAATCTAATTGGCCGCCAGGCGTGGATTCCTTTCTTGGCTGAAGGGTTCTGTTTGTGGCTTTTTCGGCGGCGGCGGGCAAAGTGAAGCCCTCATCAAGCAGGGCTTTGATAGTGGAAATCAGTTCAATCTGATGCAGGGAAAATCTGCGATAGGCACGGCTGCCTGATACGACACGATCCGCTTCAGGAATATAGCCCCTTGATTCCCAATTTCTGATTTGCCTTCGAGTGACGCCGGTCATACTGGCGACATCACCAATGCTGTAGGTAGGATGTTTCATCACTAACCTCCTTAGTGTATGGAATTGGGGAATATTGGTCCCCTAACACTATGCGGTTAGTTTATTCCTGGTATTGGCATACCTTTTTGAGAACAAAGAAGGATCAAGAATTTTAAAGGGTTGGACGGTGTGGGCGGTGGTTTTGCCCAAGTGATTTTTGGGCCAACGGGCAAATTTCGTGCTGAAGCCGAATCAAAGAAAACTCAAAAGTTTAGTGGGTTGGACGGTGGGGACGGTGGGGGCGTTGGTTCGATAGGCTTTTTAACAAAGAAACCCCCTTGAATTGTTCCAAGGGGGCTCTACAGGTTTCAGACATTAGAAATGATTATTTTGAATTGATAACTTTTTTCACAAACGCCTCCATATCATCAAGGGCTGCGGTGGCGGCTGCTGGATTCCCTCCTCCATGAACACCTCGTTTAACGCATTTACGTAGAGCTTCTTTATAGTTCTCAGGGGTGTCCATTTTAATACCGCTGTTTCTTTCCAGTACTGCACCTTCTTCTAACAGGACAAAGTCACAGTCTTCAAAGTTGTAAGCTCTTTTGTTGAAGTAAATGTCATTATCTGAATCGAAACTATGGTAAGCACCTGGATAGATTTGTAACTCGACATCATAACCATGATTTATCAATGATTCACTTAGTGCTTCACACCAAGCCGGCGGAGTCCAGTCATCTATTCCACCAATCAGGATCAAAATAGGTGATCCGGTCATGGAAACCTTTTCAAGCTTTTGACAAAGGGGATAGATGGCCACATGAAAATCAAATTGGTTATCACCCTCGGCAAGGTTTGCTCTTATGGGTTCATAAGCAGAGTACAAAGCGACAACACCACCTTTTGACCCACCCAGCACCCCTATTTTATTTTTATCAATACGAGGATGCGTTGATAAAAGATTTAGTGCCATATAAGCATCAACTATCATAGCAGGAGTGGGAAGATCTTCCTGCTTTCCAACCGTTGAAGAAATATTCCTTCCAGAAAAACTATTTACCCGAAAAGTTGCAATACCCATTTCTTGCAACCGATTGATCCACTTCAAATGCTTTGAACTTACTCCACCTGAACCGTGGATAAGCACGACTGCTGGAACTTTCCCAACCGTCCCTTCAGATATCTCCAAATCACCATATATTACGGCCTTTTTATCGCTATCGAGGCGGTCATAAATGTCATTGTGATCGTAAGGTGACGCAATGTCCTTGTAATCGTAAGGTGATGCGGTTTGGAAATATATTCTTCCTGTGGGGGCATCGATTAATGACGAACGTATTTGCTTTTCCGCACATGAAGGTATAATCAGCGTGATGGTAATTAGAAGCAGGAACAATCTGAAATATCGCAAGATATCCTCCCTTACTTTGATTCACAAATGATCTGTTTCAAAAAATCGCATTAATCCTCTAATTATCATAAATCGGCATAATGCTGTAAAAGTTTAGTGGGTTGGACGATGGGGGCGGTGTGGGCGTTCTGGAATATGGTTGTAAAACCTATAAACGTAGGCAATGGTTAAGCGATAAGATATTTCAATTTATCAAACCCAAATATAACGCCATATAGAAACATAAGCAAAAAAGGTACAATGATTATTAGGAAAATTTTAATAGAGGTTTTCATTCCCATATTTAGCCTCATAAATGTCCTTCGTTTAGCCAATTTTTATGATCGCACGTTTCTGATATCATCAAATTTTTTACGAACAGTTTCGTAGTCGACTGCACCAGCCGGTAATTGAGAATTTCGAGGGCGTAGAAGGGCTGCCCAGAAGTTTTCTTTTACCGCTGTTGCATAAACATCAATCCCTTGTGCTTCCAATTTTCCGTTAGGGAATATCAGAGCTCTTTTCTTGCCAAAATAGCGTAATATTTTGTCGCCTATATCTGGATCAGGGATTCTTATTGTCATCAGTCAGTCATCTCTATACTGCAACAAAGGTCTAAGGATTCGTCATCAAGATAAATAATGGAATCCAGCAATCGATATAATGGCTCTCGTTGGCCAGATAGATCGAGCATCTGGGTAAGGACATCATGGGGTGGATAAGGTTGCCTACTTGAGGTAATTATCAATAATCGCCATCTACGGTATCGTGATGGGGTTCACTCCTAACTGAATCAATTGATTTATACACTCAGGAGTGTTACCCTATTTTTCAGTTTCTTTATGTCACAATCAGTCGATTAGGACAGTTATTCGAACTTCTTATCTGGTTGTGGTGCATTTACTCTTGGTAACAATTCGTACCATTCTTTTCTGAGTGTCACTTCTGCTTCGATTTCAGCTAATTCATTGTCATCGAATGCTTCCTTGAATTCTTTTCGAGTTTCAATTAAAGCTCTATCAGTGAATGGGAAGGCTGTAAACTTGAATTGTTTAATTGCCGCGAAATCGAGCAATGCATTTTTGATTTCTTCATCATTATCAATCCAATGTTTAGCAGCCCTTGCTCTCAAAAAACTATATCGGCTAAGGTGCAATATAGGAGCATCGAAAATGAAATACCGCGATATTTTATCAAACTTTTTAAATAACAAGTCTGAAGATACAATGTATTCTCGGATGAGGTTTATTGATTTAGAATGTTCCTTATAATTGTCATCATTATAGCTGAGGATGCTATTGTAATGTTTAGATATCTTATTGGTAACATCACGTAGGCTATAAAAAGTATTTTGGATAAAGACATATTCCCTAATCATATAATACCATTCATCTGGGAAATATGTATTTATACACTTTTTATATGGTTTAATACCTTCTACTGCAAATGATGGTTTAATCTCATACCATTGGTCAGGAGATATATATTTCAAATAATGAGGATACAAAAGCTTATGTGGTTTAAATCCATCTGAATTGATTTTCTCTGTAATTATTTTATCTGATTCAAGACCTGCTAAATCTAATCGGCTTAACCAATATGCATAATTATCTATAACTTTATTATTATAATCTTTGGTTCTAACCGTTAGGTTGGAGGTTTCATACTTTTCAATTGATTCACGGAGTTGGCTCAGAACATCTTGATATAAATAAGCCCAAGAGTTTAATGCTACGAGTAGATTTGCTGTATCGTTTTCCGTAAGATAACTTCTTTCTTTATCATGATTTTGAATAAATTCGCTTAGCCAAAGCATGTATAAGTTCTTTTTCTGAAAAACGGTTGTATTGACTGACTCAGATTGTTGAACTATTTCATCTAATCCATACAAAAAATTGGTGGGTATAGGTATTAAGCTATTAACTCTGTCATAAATAACTTCAAATTCTTCAATGGTATTATCTACATATTCATCATTAGATGCTCCCATGATAAACAGTGAAAAGAATACAATCAGACAAAGCGTTATATGCGGTTTAATTAACTTCATAACGATACAAATCTTTCAATAAGCGAAAATAGATTTCTTACCAATATTTTTCTCATTAATACGTATTAAATCTTGGGAATCTTTGTTTTGAGTACCCAAGATAGGGTCGTTTTCATACGCATCTATACTGAATATGCTTTTATTTTCAACGAGCTCAAAATTCAAAATCGATTGTTTATGTTTTAAAGCTATTGGCAATTGCCAAAGCAAATCATCAATCGTTACGTATTTATGAGCTTCCCATCTTTCATATTTTGTTATCGCAATATCCGCTAAGATATAACCACCGATTGAAATAAACATAACAACTGGGCCTGACGGTGAAAGGCCTAATGCAACAGAGCAATAGGTGGCTGCAAATGATCCACCAGTTTTTAATACAGCCTTTCCGGTTTCATTGTAAAATTGTTTTTGAGTCAAACTACCTCTTGTAAAATTGTATACTACATGTGTTTCATCAAAAATAAATGTGGCCAAACCCAGATTAACAGATGCACCAAATGCTTTGCATAAATTCGATGCCTTAGAGCTTGCTATAGTTTGCAATGCATATTTGTCGCCCATTTTTACTAAAATTGCGTCAGATATATATATCGATGTTGCAGATAAAACCGCATCCGCAACAATATTTTCAGCAGCTTTGAGAGGACCTATGTCACCTTTAATAACTTGGTAACCATTAATTCCCGATGATACTAAACCTGAAATTATACCTGCCTGAGAAGGCATTCTACAATTTTTTGGCAATTTATTGATCATTGAATTGTATCGGTTGGATACTGCGGATAAAGTCAAACCGACTTTCCATGCGGTATCTGAGGCTATAACTTTTGAAACTAAAGGATATTTTTCAGCAAGTTTTAAACTTATTGCTTTACGGAGGCTATTTGAATTTATTAGAATATTTTTTATTGCAGATGCTTTACATTTTTTATCGTCCAGACAAAATTTTATATACTTATTAATTTCCTTCTCTATTTCTCTTCCAATATTAGAATTATTTCCTAACAGTCGTCGAATATTTTTAACTATATCCTTGCTTAAATCATCTACAGCCTGAAGTGGCTCAAGTTTAACTCCAGTCCAATCACCTAATAAATGAATATCATACAAAATTCCTGCAAGACCTTTTGCTTGCCTACCGACCAGACCGGTTTCTTTCTCTACTAACTTTAAAATTTCTCTAACATCTTTATTCCAAGCGTTTATGATTTTGTTTTTGGCTGCCTGTCTTGCAGCCTTCGCTTCTGCCATTGACTTGCCAGAATTTAAGGCATCTTGTTCTACATTATCTAACAAAGTTCTAAGAGTTGGTTTATTGAAGGGAATTGACCCGGAAAATCCCCAGTGCCCATATACACGGTGACCTGATTTGCCAACTGGAAGACCTTTTATTACTTTGAAATTATCGATGGTTTTTGTGACGGTAAGGCACATATTCCTTAATTCTGGAACGCGAGCACTGCGTTCACCAACTAACACTTCTACCATATCACCAGCGTGATCTTTGCCAGCCATCGCAAATAGGTTACATGGTATAATTGACAATACTATCAAAAGATAAACTTTTATCGTGATGAGCTTAGCCAGCATTTTTGAAACAATCATTTTTGAAATTATTGAGTATTCATTAAATTGAATCTTGATTAGACAACTTCTTGCAACTTATTTGCCAATAATTACAATTCGTTATTTATTAACAAAATCAGCAGCTCACTGTTTTCCCTCTATATACACAACTACCTATCTGACGAATTATGTCAGCGATTTAGACAAATTACGTCAACATCAGACCACTATTTCTATCTTTATCGTCTAAATCGTCCATTCTCATTACTTTTTGGTTCGCAGTTTACACCAAATTTTACCTAAAATCGCTATGACCGTATGTAATCATTAAGAAATGCCGGCATCATCTTAAATATTTTTCCCTATAAAGAAGCGGGGTGTTGGGCTGGCTGGTGTGTGCTATGCCGATGATGGTGGTATGTTGGTGTGGCACCGATGCACGAGACCTCGTAGAACTCTGTCCAACGGGGCCTGTGAAATGACCTATGTGAATGGTCAATACGAACACAGCGAACAAACGATCCTGAGCTTATTGCCGTTGCGAATAGTGACATCGTTTCCAAGATGGTGGTTCCAGGTGACGTAGTGACCGCAATCGAGCCGGAATTTCTTGCCGGCCAGGGTCCGCTGTAAAATATCCCGCAACAGCTCCGGCTCCTCGTAGCGTTCCTTTTCCTCTTTGGTCATGGCTTCCTCCCAGAAAACACGAAAGCCCCGCCGGAATTTCCGACAGGGCTCTCAGGGGTTGTATGAAGTGTTGCTTCAGTGCTTGATCATGGACAGGATTTGCCCGCCGGCTGATTCCATCCGATAGGCTTGCAGAGTATCCAGGCTCGCCTCCTGTGCCGCCCGCGTGAAAGCGTTGATGATGTGAAACATCGTGGCTCCTGGCTCATGATGATAGGACTGCCGCACGACCTCTGTTTCCGTTTGCGACAGACCGAACCGCTGACTGAAGGACTCAATGGACCGGATAGGATCGTCCACTGATGAGTGACGGGAAAGTTTGAACTGCTCCTGCTTGTGAATGGAGTCCTCGATGACGCCGGCCAGGGTTTCAGGGAACCGCTCCAGCCCTCTCTGGCTGATGTGCTTGAACCGCGATACGGTCGATGACGTTTTGGCAATGAGGCCGTTGGTGCAGACCAGCCGATAAAAGAACGCCTCTATGCTGAAGGCCAGCAAACCGACCTCGCTATTGGCGAATGATACGCCGGGGACGATTTCATCCAGCTTGCCGTAGCCTGGGTTGACATCAAATGCTCTGGCGAACTCGGGGATCTTGACCAAGAACATTCCGTCATCCATGGCGTACTGAACCGGTGTGGTCGGATCGAAGCCGTGCTGAATCAGCTGCGAAAGAACCTCCATGTTATCCAGGGGCCGGTACCGATCGGTGAACACGGCTCGAAGGTGGTTTCCATCGAACCGGCAAAAGAACGTATCCCGATGCTGACGCTCCTGCTCGATCCAGTAATTTAGGTTTTCGGCCTGAAGATTTTCAGGGCAACGGGACAGGTATGAGAATGGCACCCGCAGGCGATTTGAAATAAGTCGCTGGGCACTGGGAGCTACTTCAACCTGTTTACCGCCCACCCACATTTGATTCAGGCTGTCGAATTCCATGTCCTGCACTGGAACTGTCTCATCAAAATGGTGGGCTGAAATTCGGTGAACATGGTCGATGACGTTTTCGAGTGATGCTGTCTGGATCATGATGATTCTCCTTGTGGTTATTCGGATTGATGGTTGTTGTGAGTTTGCAGGTTGACGGACTGGATTTCGGAGTCTATTTTCCGCTGACACTCAGGGCAGATGGTGTGGGTCACGGGTTCCTTTCCCCGCCACCTGAAATCGGTGACTTCCTTGAAGCCCTGAGTGCTTCCACACCAGGCACAAATTCTTTTCATGAGCATAGTTTGCCTCCATAAACAAAAAGCCCCTCCAGGCGGCCTGAGACCGTCCAGAAGGGCTTTTCTTGGTTGGGGAATATTCCCTATTTACTTCTCAATTACCACGATTTACACGCGTCTGAATAAGCACAATCCACACACATCCAGCTTGGCTGCGGCATGTAGATTTGAGCATCAATGCCGGCCAGGACAGCATTAGCAATGCGAGCGAATCGTTTGCGATGCTGGGCGGTGCGAAAAGTTTCCACCTGCTCCAGTTTCGGCTTCTTCAGTTTGCGGATTACATCGAACCGGCACTTTACCGGAGCGGTGGGAAAGATGAATTTATTGGCCGCCAGGAGATAGGAATAGGCGGTCATCTGATGGTCATCGTCTGCGGAAGTCTGACTCATGGGTTGAGCGGCGGTCTTGTTGTCCACAATGATGATCTCGCCGGCATCGTCCATCAGCAACAGATCCAGTATGCCAACCAACTTGAATTCCGTGGGTTGGCCTTCGTCTGTGTATAACCTTGCTGATAACGGAAGCTCCACTTCGACGATTTGGGCGGTCTGGACGGTTTGGACGATGGATTCGTGAAACACCTCCAGCATAGCTTTTCCCAAAGCGAGTGCACCGGACCGGTCGGGAGAGGCCTTCTTGTAGACGATGGGGACGGTGGCAGCGTCCAGATCGAGATTGAGGCATTCCTCGAATACCTGAATGATGGTGCTGACCGGTTCCACCTGGCCGCCGTTTTTGAGGGGCCTGTACGCTGTTTCCATCGCACTATGAATGGCCCGCCCGAAAGGGAGGTTGATACTGATTCGCTCGGGCGGTTTCTGTTTCACGTAATGGAAATAGTATTTCAGCGAGCAGGTCAGGTAGGTGAATATCTGACTGTGGCTGATGCTCAGATCATTTGAAAATGATCGTATGGCTTGATTCCGTGACATTACAATCTCCTTTCTGGGTCAGAATGTAAAAAGGGGAAAGCCCAGAAATGGACCTTCCCCTTAAAGGATTCCAAACGTTTACATTGTCAGTGGTGGTGTTACGTGATTACGAAATGACAGGTGCGGGATTGGTGGGAGCGAGAGTGGCGGGGTTTAGCGGGACAGCAAAGGTTCGATCAAAGCTGAGGCACCTGCCTTGGATAGATGCTGGGTCAAGTCCAAACAGCTTTTCCTGTAATGCACTGTTGATGATGCGTCTCCTTTTTAAGTTGATTGTTCAGAAACAAGAAAGCCAGACCGATATTGGCCAGACTTTCGGTAAAAGGGTTGATATCTAAATTTGTTATGGGATACTGATTACGCGTAATGATGTTCAGGCGGGGTTAAATTTACATCATAAATAGATTTCAAACATGAAGAATATCGGATATACATTGGGAGATAGGCAAATAGCCGCCGAAAATTTTGAATTCCATAAGTCGCCATATGAAAATCAAACATTTAATCAGAAGATATGGGTAATTTTCCGATCCCTTTGGCATTGGTAAAGAAACGAATATAGTGACTATAAATATTAATATGATTGGGCGGATATAATGAACTCCAGAGAGTTAGCAAAAATTCGTAGAGCAAAGCTGGATAGAGAACTCTCCCATCTTTTTTCATGCAATCCATTATCACAAAGAGATGTCAGAAAAATAATAGGGCAAAAGGCACCTTCTGCTTTTACATTTATTCGCTGCCAACAAGAGTTCATTGTTGCGGTAGATGAGAACGACCGGAAAGATTCGAAAGTTAAGTATGAATTAGATGTTTGGGGCTTTGTATTTTTCTTCGAATTGATGGCGAGTGGAATAAAGAATTTACACTTCATAATAAACACATCCCAAAATACAGACATTAGGAACGAGAAGTGGTTTGTCTTATTTCTTAGAAGAATATCTTACTTGAAAAACCAATCAAAGAATGAATTTTCTCATAAAATTTCTCTTCTAAATCATTCTAAGTTATCTGCGATCGCTATTCCCGCCTGGTCTTTGGAGAACAATAAAGAATATTTAGCATATCTTCCAGAAGATCTACCGGAAAGAAATCCGAAGTCTGATAGAAACCGGGAGCACGTCCTTCAATGGAAAATTATGGAAAATATCAAAAGGGATTCCCCGAAGTCATTAGTGATCCCAGAATTTCCATGTCAAGTTATCCTTCCAAATGGAGATAAAAAAAAGCTATCGATTGATTTGATAGATTTTGGCCCCAAAGAAATCAGAATAATTGAGGTTAAGCACGGTGATAATAAGGATTTAGATGCTGTTCCGCAGACTCTTGACTATTTTATATTTATAAATAAAACTTTAAATCAGATATTGAAAAGCAGGATGATTCTTGACACAGGCTCTCTTAAATCGGTGCACTGCTATCTCGCTGCTCCGATGGCACATCCACTCTTTGAAAAAGCTGCAAAGGCATATTCAATATTAGGATTTAAAATCGAATTCATAGAAGTCGAAGAGTGAAATATACTCTAAGGCCAAATCAGGATTTTTCTTAGCTTAAGTAACGATCCAACCAATCACCGCTTAAACAGGCGTTGATTTAATAGTCTCTCAAATCGAAAACATCTCACCATCATCCGTCACACTTACATTGGAAAAATACTCTTTATAGTCCTCTGCATGCTCGGTATGGATAGGTATCAGCATTTTAGGGCTTAATGCTTCTGCGAGCTTTTGCAGATCACCTACAACAGCATGTCCGCTGGTATGGACATCATAAAAATCAATATTGGGATTATTTTCAAGATCGACTAATCTTTTGAACCCAGTAGGATTATAAATTTCTTGTCTGTAGCCGATCCATTGAGAATAGATGACAGTTACTCGGGTGCTTTCCATGGCACCCAGTAGGTCTGAGAAATTGCTGACCTTCAAAATGAATTTGCCAGGATTGTCCAGAATCTCGTCCATTCCGATTTGGTTATCTTGTAAAAAAATGTGGGGGATAAAGTCACCAAAAAGTTCCCTATTCGCATTGACCTTCGAGTAGTGACTGCTTGCCGTTCTCCCCTTTGTCAGCACACGTATGTTTTTGTCTGTGAAATCTGGAACGTTCTCGAATCGGTTTGAAACCAGTCTAAGGATATAAGCTGTGTAGATATCGAGCACAAAGATGCGGCCTGCTCGCTTACAAGCCCGGAAAGCTGCACATAGCCTATCGATATGCTGACCAGAACCGATCAGAAAGCATGGTCCAGTCGCCTCCCTTAGAATGTCGAGCATCTTTTGTTCAATGTCCGATTCACTGTCACAGTCCTTTCCTATTCGAGACAACATGGTTCCTTCCAACAAAAGAACGTCCACATTTTTTGGTGGATCGGCCAGGAACCACTTAAAGACCTTTTCCTTCATTCCATGTGAACGGAAATCGCCGCTATAATATATTCGTTTACCTTCAGCTTCGATGAGAAACCCGAAGGCATCGACAGACGAATGATCCATCAGGTAAGGGGTTATGGTAAATGGTCCGATTGAGAACGGCTTGCGGTTTTCATAGTAGCTAAACCGATTTTTCAAAACTGGTTGCCCCATGAAAATGCGACCGGCATCTATCAGCTTTCGTCCCAGCTCGCCCACATGGATGGTTTTATCGTCATTTATACCTTCAATCATGCCGTAGTGGTCTTTGTGTGGGTGACTGATTAGCACATCGCTGAAATCCAAAACGGATAAATCAACATGACTGGTCGTATCACCTAACGGGTAACCGGCATCCAACAGGATGGATTTACCCCCTGATGTTACTTGGACGCAGGAACCACCAATTTCCCTGGTGCCACGATGAATCACAAGATCCATTTATAGATTCCCTTCTTCTAACGCTAAGGTGATTTTTACGATTTCATCTTTTAGTTCTTTAATCAATTCAGAATTAGCGAGATTTTTGTCTGATTCCCGCTTCCTAAGAACATGCTGGTAAAATATGAGCCTGTTTTCACGGTAAGAGCGTCCGGTGATTTGTTCGAGCCTATCCGAATTATCGGGAACAATAAAACCGTCGTTGTTCCCTGGTTTTTCCTCAAAATTTGTGAACATTAAGCTGAGATTCTCATCGCAATTACAGCAGACGTCTTGATCAATTCCCGGAAAGGCTGCAGGGAAAAAATGGTTATCATCTAACTGAATGCCACAAATTGGGCAGTCAATACCCTTATTTTTCATATTATCACCAATAAAATTACTTTTCATATTAGTTGGATAGGACTCTGAAGGTGGAATATCGAACAATTATCTTTGAAATCAAATTAAATTATGCTCTTTAATTTATTTTTAAATTGAATAATATTTTTATCCTTCATCCAACCAGGATATTTTTTTGTCAGTTCATCTATATATTGATCCCCTAATACGGAATAGAGACCTACAACTATTTTGCCTTCAACAAGTTTATCTATTTTTATCACGTTTGGAAAGTATTCAGGAAACAGACCAATTTCTTTTTTTTGTTTATAATTATTTTCATAACATTTTTGAAAACTATTAATATTTTTACTTATATAATCCATATAGCCTTCAATTTGTTTAACCACTTTCCCTTTTAGTTCTATGTTATTTCCAAGTTTGATCTCAAGAACCACAAAACGATATTTGCCTTTTTCAATCTTTTTCAAAGCAAGGAGATCAAGAAATCCTTTTAACCCTCCTCCACCGACCTGACGGTCAATAATTATAAAATCCTCGCAATGAAGATTATCTGTCATTAAGCTTTGTTCAAATGCAATTTCTTCACCATTATTCACTGCTTTAATTTTTGAGCATAAAGCTTTAATGATTTTCTTATGAAAAAATTTTAGGAATTCATCACGACCGAGAGAGATAGTTATGTATTCACCACTTTTTAAAAACCGATGTTTTGGGAATCTTTTTTTAACATCCTTATCAGCACAACCTATCGGGTCAAATTTGTTATGAATTCTTATTTTATAGCTATCAATTTTAGCTTGAACTTCTGCAAGACTATTTCCTTTGTAATATATGTTAAATTTATTGTCTTGCCGAATTTGAAGATCAAGTTCTCCACCAGAAGTTTGAATAGTGTTAGGAAAAGGATTCGCTCCTTTGTTTATATCATTTTTAAGATTTCGAAATTGGATTTCTGAAAAGTACCTTTTAATGCTTGACATTATTAATTTCCTTTAAATGAAAGTATGTTTTCGAATTGATCTTAAACTTTCAACGTATGAACAGTATTTTCGAGTTTAATTCCCGCCATCAAGTTTGGATGCCCTTCGAATTGGCTCCAGGGGTATAGAAATCTTAAGGGCAACGATCTCCCTGCTTAACTGGTTCGTGTTGATGATTAATTAAGGAAATATGACTCACCTTGTTTCTGCTACAATGCGTTTTATTACCTCCCCAACAAATTACATGGCGAGGTTAAGAAACTACAATGATGGGCAAAAGCCTATCTATATATATTCGATTAACTGCTGCAGAAATTTACAACTTTTTTTAATGGTAATAAATACAGATAGATATGATGGCGGGATTTATTGAGGTTGTTGGTTAGCGGGACAGCAGGTTTTCGATAACCACCGAAGCGTCGGCTTTGGAAAGATGCTGAGCAACGGTGCCGTATATCTCCAGGCACTGCTGGTCCAAATCAACCTTGGTGCGACCGTGTTCCTCGTTCAGCTTCAGGATGTAGCGGTATTGCTTGGAGGTGAGACGACCATTTCCATTGCCATTACCTCCATTACGATCTGACCGGCTAGGGCGATTGTTGCCATTGCCACCATTGTCGGCTGGCTTGCGATTTCCATTTCCGCCGGCGGCTGATGAATTTCCATGATGATGAGCACCGTTGCCATTTTGGGACTTGCCGTTGTTTCCGCTGTAAAGATGAAGCCCCACTCCTAAAAGTGTGGCACACTTCTTCAGGGCATCCGTAGCAGCGGCTTTCAGGTCATCGGCAAGAGATATCATTTCACCGGATTCACGACTGCGGGTAATCCGGCTCGATCCGAAGTGGCTTTTAACGATTCCGCCCGCGTTGAGTTGCCCGATCACAACCACCTCGTCGGTTTCCTTCAGAATTTCATGCTTGGTTACGGTAAAAGACCACTCGCCATCGAATGCATCATTCAGACGTTGAATTACGCTGTGGGCTTCGATGTAGTCCAGCATCTTGCCGAAACTGCCTTCACGCTGCTTGATCTGCTCGGGGCCAAAGGGTTTCTCCAGTAATGCACGGTTCATGGTGTGTCTCCTTTCAGAAATAGAAAAAGCCCGGCCAAAATGACCGAGCCTATGGATGGAAGGGTGACGGTTGTCACCGGAAATAGCTATGTGGGTTCAGATGGGGGGATCACCTCCTTTCCGTGGCTTGGTAGTTGCTGCTGCGTAAGGCACACTGCTGGCTCCGGCTTTTATCTCGGCAGGCCTCGCAGACCTTATTCCCGTATAGGATGCGGGGCAGGAGCTCGAAGATCTGTTCGATGGCCTGAGTCATGGGAATGCCGAGAGCCCACGCGATGCGACGAAGGGTGCAGGATGATTTGAGGGACAGTTGGGTGTGTGGGACATGGGCGGTCCTCCTTTCTTCGAACACAAAAAATGCGGCCCTTTCGTAGGGACTGAGTCGTCTATGGTTGGGAAATTTGATTGTTTGGTTAAGGGGGGTTCAGGGTTGGGACGGCAAGGTGTTACAAGCGGTAATCTCGCCATTTCGGGCATTTATGGAATTCTATGTACCCATTTACATATCTTGATTTTGCACAGAATCTCGGCAGACCTATCGGAACCATCTATTCCCAAAATTTGACAAAGGTGCCAGATGGCAGGTACTCTCAATGTATCACAGGTTTAGGTACATTTGGAGATTATGAAATGTGGATCTTTGGACAATCAGGGATAATAAAATCGAATCTCAAAGCCTATTTCAAAGCAAGAAAAAAGGGGCACGGTGTAGATCAATCTCTAACTTGGGTTGTGAAATCAAGATATCCTGATTCCCTGTCAGACCAATCAACAATTATGGAACAATATTTGGAACTGGGGGAATTTAGACACTCTTTGAACACAGAAGAAGAAAAGGTTGTTGCATTAGTCCAGACGATTGTTGAATATGAAGACCCCCCTCCACTAAGAGCTATGCCTGATTTTGAAGCTGAAGAAAAGTTGAAAAATGAGATTGCTCAAACATACCGAAAAATGAAGAAAAACAGCTTTAAGTAAATATTTAATATGGGAAATAGATATGTATCTATTAAGGGAAAAAATACTTTTTATTGAAATCCGACTGTTACGTTCTTTAGCTGTAAAAACAGTACTAATTCTATTCTTATTTCCATTTAATGTTTTTGGATTTTATATGAACGGTGACTGCATTGAAGGTGATTGTGTTAACGGTAAAGGCACACTGATCTTTTCAAACGGTTCCAAATATATTGGTGATTTTAAAAATGAGGTTCCTCACGGAAAAGGAACTCTTACTCATCCTGATGGCTATACTTATGGTGGTGCGATAATTGATGGAAAAGCTCATGGAAAAGGGATTTCAACACGTTTAAATGGTGAGCATTATTCTGGCCATTTCAAATATGACCTGTATCATGGTCAAGGAACTTTGACTTATTCAAATGGTTCCAAATACATAGGTCAATTTAATAAAAACAAGCGTCATGGTAAGGGAGAAATGACATTACCTGATGGAACCAAAATTATTGGTCGATGGGAAAATGGCGAGAATATTGGTCAAGGGATTATTGAATTACCTGATGGGAGAAAATACAATGGACAGTTGGAAAATGATTTGCCTGATGGACAAGGAACAATGACCTGTCCCGATGGGAAAAAATACATAGGGGCATGGCAGAATGGTCTAATAACAGGGTATGGAACCTATCATTATCCCAGTGGAGATAAATATATAGGTGAATTTAAGAACGAAGTGTATGATGGACAAGGAACCTATATCTTATCTGATGGAAGAGAATTGAGGGGCCTGTTCAAAAATAATTTCCTTGACGGCCAAGGAACTTTAGTAATCCCCAATGTTGGCACGTACATAGGTCAATTTAAAAAAAATATCCCAAATGGGGAGGGTGTCTTCATCTCTACAAATGGTGAGAAATTAGTTGGAAAATTTAAAAATGGAGAGTACATCGGAAAATGATCCATGATGATAATTGATTTTTGGAATTATTTCCAACTCATCATAGGGGCATGAGACAATTTTAATAAGCGTTTTGGATGGGTAAAGGATGGTTTACGTCCTAATAATTTAAGGGGTTTAGTTATTTAAGGGCTCAGATGTAGAGAGTGTTGAGGCTATGAAAAGATTTAATCGCATTGTTTATATAGCTTTGGTGGGTTGTTTGTTAATGGTTCAAAACACCTTTGCCGATAGATATCGCCATTCTCCGACCGGTATGACTTTTCCCGACCATATGGCAAAACTTGAAAAAGAGCAGATTACCAACTACGAGGAGAAACACCCTGGTTTCGGCGTTAGCATAGGTTATAACGGGCCAGGAATCACTGTAACGGTCTTTGTCTATACCATGGGTATGGATACCATTCCTACCGACTTGAATTCTTCTGTAATCAAAAACCACTTCAAGCAGGTAAAGAATGACATCGTAAAAGCTGAGAAAATGGGCAGTTACTCAGAGGTGGAAATGATATCTGAAGGCGTAGTCACATGGGGCGATACAGGAGCCAATGTGAATTCACTCCTTGCGTCTTTTAGTTATAAGCAAAAAAACCGAAAACGTTTATCTTATTTGTATTTAATGGGTTTCCGGGATCACTTTCTCAAGATTCGCTTTACCTATAATGTGGAAATGCAAAAGGAGGCAGAGAAGGTTCAGGAGGACTTCCTAAGGGAAATCAGTAGCATGCTCCAAAACATTACCAAGGACTCACGCAACCAAGGAATGCAGATGCGTAGTAACCCATCCAAATCTTAGAAGAATTATTTAGCGGCATAACATAAGGGCTAAGAAACAGTTTTGAGACAGCAAGGGGGAAAGAATTGATAAATATTGGAATCTTTAAATCTAAAGCAGGAAAAAGCTATGACTGCCATTTCTTACCTGATGAAAGGAAAGCTCAGGCAGTCGGTCCTTTACCTAAACGCGAAGGATCACGGCCAGTTGTTTTTGAAATACAAGCTGAGTCTGAACAAGAAGCTCGTGAAAAAATTTCTTCTGCAATTGAATCAGGTGAGCTGAAATAATCTTCATATAGCGTTAACTCTGACTGGCAGTTTCACAGCGTCCCATTGCCATCTGTTTATGCGAACCGTTACAGATACCTCAAACAAATCGCTAGTTTGACCCATCGACAGATAGCCTCATTCCTTGAATCCGAAATTGAGTTCAGTGCCGGTACAGGCTACAATACCGTATTCCATTCCACGGATGTCCAAGTACGGTCTGGCTATCGTCGCATCATCCAATCCGGTATTATTCCTTCAATTCAATTTTGCATTTCCCACTATTTTTTCCTAAAATCCGCGATAACCCATCAACACCATTGCCTATATTGTTTATTTTCAGTGTGCATTTACCCTTTAAGTAATCGCCGGTATGCGACAGGTGGCAACGATAACGGTGAGCAAGTGAGTAGACTACTGGATGAACGGTGTCGCTTACTTGGGAAAGTAGCGAACTGATAAACGCTGTGGCCGTGTGGAAGTGTCTATCTTGAGATAGCCATGCTCATGAAGAGATCGCTTGTAGGTCGTGATGGTCCTTCTGGTCGTACCCAACCACTCAGCCAGCACAGCATCCGTCTGCCGCACCCTCCGCTTTTTGGCCTGCTGCTCGATGACCAGCCGTAGCCAGAGGATCAGTGCCGGCCCCAGGTCTGAGTATGCTTCCGTCTGCATGAACTTCACGGGGATGGTGAAAAACGATTCTGACTGTGGTGCTGTGGGGCGGCTCTCCAGAAGTTTGGTGATTTCGTTAATCGTTTGATCCAGGATGGCCTTGTTGCCATGGTCGTAGGAAAGCATCGGTAGAAAATCAGCCACGTCGTAGTAATATTCGTTTGCATCAGCTTCATCAGGTCGCAAGGCGGCGGATTCTGCTTCCGCCGGGCTGAAAGTGATATCCCGTTTATCCACTGGCCCGCAGGAAATAAACGACATGTGGATGGGCTTTTCCGATGCTGGTTGATGCTTCTTTGCTGAAGCCATGAGATGTTTCAGTGAAAATCCGCTGATGGAGCCGATCACGCCTTTCAGTTTTTCCGCTGGATCTTGTCCCGGCTGCATACCGCCGAGATAATAGACCGTGCCTCCGACCTCCGCTGCGATCGTTTCTATTCCTTTCCGGCCGGCCTGGTCCCAATCATAAGCAACGATAAAGTGTTCCACCCCCAGCGACTTGAAAATGCCCATCGCTTCAGCGGACAGATAGGAACCCAAAGTGGACACCACCACCGGTCGGCCCTGGTCTTGCAACAGACCGTAAAAGAAGAAATAGTCGAAGATACCCTCCACGAGGATCACCGTCCGATAGTGCTTGATGAAACGATAGGCCTTGTCGATGCCGTATAGCCAGCTCTTCGTGGTGATCGCACCTTCACCGGCCTGTTGCTTGAGCCAGCGAATGCCGCGATTGTCGGGCCGTCTGCCGATGATGCCAATGACCTCTCCGGCGATATTCCGAATGGGGAAAACAATCCGGCCAGCGAAATAGTCGCCATAGTTCCGTGCAAAAGGGTTATGTGTGGTGAAATCGATCTGCTGGCGATAATATCCATACCCTCGGGCATTCTCATCATTCAGCAGCCGAACCAGACAAGCATCCTGAAAAATACGAAAAGTCCTGTGTTCAGAATTGAAGCGGTCAAGAAAGCCATTTATGAGTGCTCTCCCGCGATATATTTCGTCAGCATATGCTGGGCTATAGCCTATCTGAAATCTCTCGATTATGGGGCTTTCAAGCCCCCTGCGAGCGAGATATGTTAGAACTTTGGAATACTTCTCAGGATCTGAAAGAAGTAATTCATTGTAGAATCCGGCAGCCTCGGCCAAGGTGGCTTTTATCTGGTTATCCGGCTCGGCGGGCTTCAGAAATGCAACGCTATCATCGGGCTCTGGTTCTGTGTCAGGGGCGGGAAATTTTTGAGATCGCCCGCTATGAAATTCAACATCCTTGATGCCCAGATATTCCGCCCAGATCCGTTGAGCCTCTCGGAAGGAGCACTTTTCCCGTAAAATGATCACATCGTAAATGTCCCAATCCCCCTTGCACTCGCCAAAACAATGAAACCGAACCACATCGTTACCGTCTACGTAAAGTCGAAAACTGTCCTTGGTGTCCGCGTGGAAGGGGCAGAAGGCACTGTATCGATACTTGCCGGTGGGCTTGAATCGAACCCCCAGATGAGCTTCGGCGTAGTTGAGGATCGATTCCAGATACGCCACGGTTTTGATGCTGTTTTGATTGAGCATGGTGGATTTTATAGCGTCAGGTAAATCTTATCAATGATGTTTCCAATCGGTTTTGGACTATCGCTTGGGACCTCTCTAAAGAATTCTGAGGGATTATCGTAATTGCGGAAATCTTGTAATGTTCCGCCTGTGTTATCCAAGTGAATCATAATGTCTTTCCTGATTCGCTTCATGAGTTCGAGATAGGTAGAGGGCCTATTAAAATCCCGCCTCATCAGGCCGACACTCGCGTAATCGTATGCTGTAAATGAATCAAAGCATAGTAATGAGAGCCATTTTGCACGGTAGATGGTGTTTGAATTGGGCCGGAATTGAGCCATTTCCCTATGCAACTGTTCGCACCAATTTGAACATAGCAGGTGTTTTTTGCTTCGAACGTTTGAGATAGCCGACCAATTGTTTCGAATTTCATCCGTCGCCGGAACCGAGTTTTTCCCTCTGCCATCTTTGACGCCTTGATAGAGGGCAGCATGTGCTTTTGAATCAACGTAGCATTTCAAAAAATAGTCATAGTAGTCATCAAACGTGATACCAGGCTTTCTCACTAAATGGGTGCTGCAGCCATACTTTTTGCATTCACAATCATTATCACACGGACAGTCAATCACATCGTATAGTTCTGATATGGCCTTATGGATTTTTACCGGATAAGCATTTCTGTTCTTGCTGGCCCAGTAGTTGGAGCGTCGCAGGAATTCTGTCAGTGATTCATCCGCAAAGTGACTGATTAATGACATGTGATGCCTCATAGCCTATATGGGTTGTCGTTGCTGATGGGGTACGGACCACTTTATCCTAATTATCGAACTATTCAAGCAATGGAAAGGGCGACATAATTGGCCGGCGGGGAAAATGACCCATCCTCATCCTCCCCTGGTGCCGGCTCGTAAAAGGGATCATACGGCTCCGGTTCCTCTGGGATTTCATCCTCACGGTCAGAACCAATCAGATAGCCCAAAAGAAAATCCTCAGAATCGAAATCACACATTGTCAGTCCTCCTCATCCAGGTTTATTTCGTCAAAATCACACCACCAGCTGTAGTCACAGTATTCAGACCAAGCTTCACTATGGCCCAATACAGGCTCCCAGATAAACAGGAATTCGTCCTCTGATAGTCTCTCCATTGCGGTATCCTCCTTTCAGAATCATATAGGTTTTTTCGGGCCATAGGGAATGCGTCTTTAGCATTCAGTAATTCCAACAATTAGTGTTCAGGGCATACAGAGCCTCCTCGCGGCTGGAATAATAATCGCTCTCACGGCTGTAAGGGCCACACTGAGGACAATAGAATCCAATGTAATAGCCGGCGTCGTTTGACATCACCCTGAGATAGAGGGCGGTACCGCAGATCATGCAGATCCGCCGCATAACATAGTTGCCGTTATCTGGCTGTGGCATGGCATCACCTCCTTTCATTGATTCCGGTGGAAAAGGGACATTCACGGCATTTCGTTTTGTCCCGGCAGGCAGAACAAACCATCTGACGGTCCACTATCCGGGGCAGATGCTCAAAGACCCTCTCGATGGCTTGAGTCATAGGAACATTTAGGGCCCATGCGATTCTTCGAAGCGTGCGGGAAGATTCCAGGCTGAGTTCCGGGGTGTAGGCCATGGGCGGATCACCTCCTTTCAGACGCAAAAAAGGGCAACCTGCCGGAATGACAGATAGCCCTGGATGCTTGGTTACGGGTTGTTAGGGATGGTTGGGTAAGAGGTTAGGCAGCTGCAGCAAGGAAAGGGGTGGGGGGTATAAAAAATTTGAGGCGGATTGCCTCTATCTCATACTACTGGTACCCGGAGACGATAAATTTTTGGCGTTCAAACATTTGCAACATCATGGGATGAGTTGCTGTGCTTAGGGCTTTTAAAAGTGTGGGAAAATTATATGGCGGGATGGCTGGGTGCGGGATGACCACGATACAGAACGCAATGCATTAGTCTCTGTCACTTAACCCAATGCCTTGAAATATAGCCACATTTGGCGTATGCTCAGACCGTTTAGAAAGCCTCCCTCCTATAGTCGGCAATAAATAGGTTCCATCTGTTTATATAATTCTCGGTTCCCTTCGGGAATCCGAGGAGGACTGATATGCCGAAACCACCACTACCATCAATTCTTCAATACTTAGTTTTGTTTTCTGTCATAATCCTTTCGCTCGTAAGCTGTGGTGATAATGACAACCCAAAGGCATACATGTTGCTCAAAGTCGATCCAAAAGAGAATTATGGGCATGAATGGTTGCCTATAAATATTTCAACCTATCGCGTGAAAAGTGACAGCGTTGTCCATGAAATCGCGGGGATGCTGGTTGAATATAACCGTTGTACCATTCTTGATAAGGACAATTGGGAATGCACCTATTCAGATAAATTTGGTAGTTTCGGTTTTAGGGATGGTGATTATTGGGAACGCCCAAAACTTGTAAACAGTAAGGTTGTAAGTAGATGGGAATATAACAAAGTTCGTTGTGATTGGTGTATGAACGATAAAAATGATGGTGTCTTTTGGGGTTCGGTTAAATGTGTAACTGGATGGGAATAGAAAATTGTTCCAAGAATTTTGGGTAAACCTTAAATGAAAAGACGATCAAAAATGTTTGCATGGTTCTGCATAATATTTGGCGGTATTCTTGTTGTTGTTGGCGGTATTATAGGGACTTATGGTTGGCAGATTTTACCAAAAGATAGTGAATCAGATAGCACCACCAAACCATATCTTAATTTTACTGATGACTTAATAATAGCTTTTCGTACTCCCACAATAAATGAAATAGTAGCGATGTTACCGCAATATTTCCAAGATGATAATGTTTCGGCGGGTAAAATATCTGAGGCCTTGATCTCGATGAAAGCTGAGGAAAGACAGCAATATGTCCAAAGTTTCCGTATGGTATCGCTACAATGTAATATTGAGAATTCTGGTGACGGTTTAGCTCGCGGCATAAAGTTGTTTTGGGATAATCACTTGTTCTTCACTTATGATTCGTTGAAAGCTGGGCAGAGGACCGAAACAAACGATTATTATTTTGGCAGCCTCAGTATAAGTGCACGTAATAAAGATGGAGTAGCATCAGCTGTGCCACCTCCAAAATCATATGATTTTTGGATGAATGCTATCGAGAAAGTAAAATCAATGACTCAAAAGGGAATGAGAATAGCATCTGACTTAGATGTTGTTTATAAGATCCATAAAATGAAGATTCCCATTATCTTAGAAATAGTTTGGAAAGATACTAACGATAATGCTTATAGAAATACTGCTAAAACGAATATGTTTTGGAATGGGTCCACTGACCAGCTTGAGCCATGGGAATATTCCTACAAGAAAGAGGCTGATATATAGCAGAGATTTAAGGGATGAAGGAACCCCATGGCAACCAAACTTAGTGACGATGAACTTGTAAGCTTCAAAGAACTCTTGATTGCCAATGAAGTCTATATGGAAGCTCTGGTGCAGACGAAGCCGAAAAGGAATCGTTACACCAAGATGATGCTTCGGCTGTGATACTGGCAAAAATGGCGTTGGAGCTTAAACATAAATATGTCAGAGATGGGTATGTATAGTACAAGGATAGTGAAATGAAAGCTCGATTCTTTCGCAGTTTGGGTGCTAAGTATTCTGTGGTTGGGGTTCGTCCTTTATCTCGGTGTTTTTACCGCCAGTACTGTAGGTGATGACGACTGGTGGATTACACTTGTATTTATGGCGTCACCATCTGCAATTGGATTGATTGGTACTTATATCTTTACGGGAACGTTCGGTTGGCCAAGTGATGATTAAAATACAAGGGACTAAATCCATGAAACACCTAAAACCCCTCACACTGTCAATCGTGTTGTTGGTAATGGTTCCTTGTGTTGGTGTTGGTCAGGATAGTTTTAATCGCATCAAAATCAGTGATGAAGATATGGAACGAAACGAAGAAGTATGGAATAGTTATCAAACTATTTTCCCTGTATTAGAGGAGAGATTTGGTGGGGGATGGCGAGTTGCTGAATTATTAAAGGTGTGCGGTTACAATACCTTGGCTAAAGGTATAGACCCGCACTTTAGCAAAATATTGGCTGTAATTGCCTCTGAGGTCGAGAATTCAAAAGACCTTAAATATAAAGATGGTAGAGCAATAATGGAAACTCAACAATTTATTAGGATTGTAGCCGCTGGATATAAGACCGGACTTAACCATGCATTACAATTAACTAAAGAATATTTTCCTGCAAATGTATGTGAGCAAGCTGCAAAAGAAGCCGACAAACTAATCCAAGAGAAACAAAACAAACAGCAACAATGAAAGGAATTCTCGTGCTGAATAGGGTTCTCTTTGGTATCTGTAGTGTAATGGCATTGTTGTTAGTCTGAAAATGGCCTTTTTGCGGAGAGGAAGATTTATACTGGACATACAAACTATGGTGATCAACTAACGTGCGGGAAACAACAGAATGAATCAGTGGAACATTCCAGAATGGCTTGAACAGGAAGTACGCGATAGAGACAAGGTCTGTGTGTATTGCGGAATCGAGATGATTGAAACAGTTCCTCGTGGTGGTTCAAGGAAAAACGCAGCAACATGGGAACACATTATTAATGATCAAACGATTATTACGAAAGAAAATATTGCGAGGTGTTGTTCATCTTGCAACGCCAGCAAAGGCACAAAGCGACTTTCGGATTGGATTGATTCAAGTTATTGTAAACGAAAAGGGATAGATCAAAATTCAGTCGCACAAGTTGTTAAAGTTGCATTGGAAAAGGGCTTATGATTTGGTCTCTATTTTAATCGACATAAATAAAATGGGCAAAAACCATGTATTGCCAAAATCGCCATAACAACTGCTTCACGGGACATAATACTTAGAAGCACGCACTGGCAGCCTCCAAATGACTTGACCATCATCATCGAAACCGCCCGAGATAATGCAATCCTGTTCAGGGCAATGAGAAATAGCTTACCCAATAATCCTGTATAAGATTTCACAACGACTATCAGGAACGCTTACCATCTCAGATAACAGTTCGGTATGACACGATAATTCTGTCTTCAGTGCGACTATAATTTCAAGGCTCAAAATTTGCTTGCAACAGAGTGGGCACTATCCCATTAACAAATCGACGCTACAAGATAAAGCCAAACCCACCGCAAGATGGGGACGGAAAGCCACGGGTCTCTCAGGGGCGATAGCCACGGACCTACGGGAGAAAGCCGAGTTGCCTTGGTTGAAGGTGACTTGGCTTTTCTATTTAAGGAGGAGAGAGATGAATCGAGTTGTCAATTTTGTCTTTTTATTTTTAATTGTCATTAGTTTCAATATGCCGAATTCTCTAATGTCTGCACCATTCGAATATAGTGTTGAAACTTCTTTGTTACGAAGTGGAGAACTTTATTACGGGATGTGTGTTGATGGTGATGGAAATATAATTGTTTCTGAAGTTAGAGAAGATGTCCTATTAAAATTTGATCAAAGTGGCAATGAAATTGATAGAATTGCATCACCGACTCTTGATGCATTTGGAATAGCAGAAAGAGAAGACGGTGAACTTTTTGTCGCGGATGGTGCATCTTATAAAATATTTTCAGGGAGCTATGATAACGGGTTATCCGAATTTTCTACGAGTTATCAGTATCCAAGAGGCATGACTGTATATGATAATAACATATATGGCGTTTATCATAGTTATGGAGATGAATCTGGGGGTATTTATCAAATCAGCGAATCAAATGAAATTTCAACAATTCTGGAGTTCGGCCAAGGACTCTCAGATATAGCCATCAATAGTAGTGGGGAAATGTTCGTTTCAGACTATATTTCTAATAGTGTCTATAGAATTGATAATTCATTAAATGTGTCAGTTTACATGGATAATCTTGAAACGCCATGGGGCCTTACATTCGATAATGATGATAATCTTATCGTATTAGACAGAACTTTAAATGGTGGGTCTATTTGGTTGGCTTCAGGAGACAATAATTTCTCGGAATTAGCATATGATTTAGGTCAACCATTAGATGTAGTAAATATTGAAGATAAATTTTTCTATTCAAGCTACACAGGTTTATACCAGATGAACCTGACAAAAGAACCTACCTGGGATGCTATCGTTACCACCTCAGAGGACTACCTAACAAGTGATTTAACCCTCGGCAACACCTTCACATTTGATTATTGGTGGGAAATGGAAACAGAACCCACCGATTGGAACATGGATATCCTTTTCTTCAACGGTACCGAATGGGAAACGTTTGGATGGGCCTTGAACTTCGATGGCTCCTCGGATGAATGGCAGACAGCATCCTATTGGGTACCGCCCTGGGCTCGTGGAGAAAACGTACAGATGATGTTCAGCCTTTTAGACTGGGGTCAAGTCACAGATCCAACGGTTTATTTGCGGAATATAGGCTCGAATTCTGCTCCAGTCCCTGAACCATCGACAATCGTATTAATGGGATTGGGTCTGGTTGGCCTGGCAGGCTTGGGCAGGAAAAGAATGAAGCGTTAAAACTGTTTCAATGAAAATTTTGCAATAGCAAGTAAAAGCCAAACCTATCGTGAGATAGGGACGGAAAACTACGGATCTCTCAGGGGCTATAGCCACGCACCTAAGGGAGAAAGCCGGGTTGCCTTGGTAACAGGTGGCTGCGGCTTTTTTGTTTCGGAAGGGAGAAAAATGCGAATATTAATTTTGAGATGGGTATTATTAGTGTGCGTAGTTTTTTGTGCACCATTGATTTTTAGTGGGAAAGCCTTTTCGATTCCAGGATACGATATTATCGATTTAGGCACTCTTGGAGGGAGCAGAAGCGAGGCAACAGGTATCAATGATACTGGCCAGGTTGTAGGATTTTCAAGAACGGAGGATGGAAAAACTCATGGATTCTACTATGAAAATGGTTCAATGATTGATCTCGGGACGCTTGGTGGAAATTCGAGTTACGCTTACGATATAAATAACAATAATCAAATAGTGGGCAAGTCATACCTTGAAGGTGTAAATCAGTGGCATGCATTCCTATATGAGAATAATGAAATGATTGACCTCGGCACACTAGGAGGAAGCACCAGTGCTGCTTATGGCATTAATGATTTTGGCCAAATTGCTGGAGAAGCAGCCTCTGCTTATGGATATACTGCATTTATTTATCAAAACTTAGAAATGAGTTCGCTTGGAACCTTAGGAGGGGACCAGAGCTGGGGGTATGGTATTAACGAGGCTGGCCAAATAGTTGGAACATCCCGAACATTCGATGGCTCCATTCATGCGTTTATGTATGATGATGGAGAAATGTTTGATTTAGGAGCTTATGAAGGATCATTGAGTCAGGCTTATGATATTAATGATACTGGCGATATTATCGGTTATTTTTCTCCTGTTACGTCAGTCGGTGATAGTAGACATCCGTTTTTATACAGTGAGGGTGAAATGATTGATTTAGGTTCTCTTGGAGGTCCCAGTGCAAGAGCAACAGCAATCAACGATTCTTCTCAAGTTGTTGGTTGGTCAAACACCGCTGACTCCCAAACACACCCCTTTTTATATCAGGATGGTCTGTTAACTGATTTGAACGATCTATTGCCCAATGACTCTGACTGGGATTTTTTGATCGAGGCATTTGATATCAATGAAAGAGGACAAATTGTTGGTAATGGAAGGATTGATCTGGACAATGATGGAATATTTGACGAAATCCACGCATTCCTTATGTCCCCAGAATGGGATGCAACGGTAACCGAATCTGAAAGCTATCTCACCGATTATATACTCCTTGGTGATACGTTCACTTTTGACTACTGGTGGGAAATGGGCACCGAACCAACGGACTTCAACCTTGATATTTTATTTTTCAGAGGAACGGAATGGGAGACACTCGGTTGGACGCTCAATTTTAACGGCGATTCTGAACAATGGCTATCAGCATCCTTCTGGGTCCCTCAATGGGCCAGAGGACTCGAAGCTCAAATCAGGTTCAGCGTATTCGATTTAGGGCAGGATACCGACCCCACAGTTTATTTGGCAAATATCGGTTCTAATTCTGCACCAGTCCCGGAACCCTCTACTATCATTCTTATGGGCTTGGGTCTCGTTGGTCTGGCAAGTCTTAAAAGAAAAGTAGTTAATAGATAATTAATATGGCAAAACGCTCAAAGCCCTATAAACGGAGGAATGTTAGAATAAGTTGGCTAAAAGTTTTATCTGGTTTAATAGGTATTGCTTTAACAATTTTAGGGTGGGCTATTTCAAATGTTGAGCATCTTGGTATAGTTAAAAGCATAGTCGCTCCTAAATACGATGTGGCTATTAAAACATGGACTAAAATGACTATCGAGGGGTTTGTTCTGAAAAGTGGTCAATCAGGCTTTATAGAAATGAGAGAATTGTTTAATCATGCCCGGCAAACATTAACCCCAAAAGAGGGTGAGCGTAAGCTTCCCCCAAAAGTTTGCATTTTAAAAGTAGAGCTTTCTGGCATAATGCACGGACCAGGAGGCTTAGATGAAAAAATCGCGGTTTTCCGAAACACAGATTATCTCGATTCTCA
>JABZFP010000026.1 GCA_014237395.1 Desulfobacteraceae bacterium
TCTCCTTTTTTTCATTTCCAAGCGTGGTTGTGGTTGCGACCCGTCGGGCCGCCGCCCTGAGTAACGCATTGCGTTATAGCCACCAATATGATGCAGTGCGTTATAATTGTCAAGCGGTTAATTCATTTTTATGAAAAAAACAATTCTCGAACGGGGATAGCGGGCAAGGGGCAACGGCTTGTTCGGCACGCGGGCCGTGTCGCGGGTGTTTCGGGGCGGCCTTTCCCCGATGTATTCCAAGACAAAATTGAGCAGACTGTTCGAAGCTTCTTACCATTGTTACTTTTCTTCCGCGTGGCAGAAAAGACGGTTTTGAAAAAGGTTCGAGATCAAGGCTTGCGAGTTTCGAGGAAAGAGGCGTATGTGGATACGCCGCAATGACGAGAGAGGAAGCGTAACGCAGGTATCGGGGCTTTTGCGAAAGCGTCAAGAAAAGGAACCAAAAGAAGACGCCCATGCCCCGCTTGATCCTGCGCGTCGCCCAACCGGCCGATGAAGCGGCTCCTCAAGCCGCCATACGGCGTTGCTAACCTCGCTCGGGTGCTCACAATCTGGCGATTGCTCCGCGCCTCGATTCGGTTGGCGCCTAGTCTGACAACATGATGCTTGCTGCATCGACCGGTTGATACGGACGGAGCACGCGGAAACTCGCCCCGCTGGTTAGCGGGGCTCAGACAGTCCGCGCGCTTTTTTCCGTCCAACCCGCCGATGCTCGGCGCGGGTCAAAGGGAAGAAACCCCCAAACCGTTAAAAGCGTGTAAAAGCGCCAACAAAACATAAAAAGGGCGGTCCGAAGACCGCCCTTGATGCGTTTATTTTAAAACCAATCGGGTTCGTCAGGAGCTGGCGGCCATGGCCGGCCTTCTGCTTTGGTTCGAACGGCGGTTGGCGGCCGAGGCGTTGGACGGCTTGCGGCGCTGCCAGGTGGGCCGGGCTTTTTGGACCTTAGGGGTGCCGGCAGGGCGGCGATTGCGGTTGGCCGGCCGCGCGGGGCGGGAAAATTCCGTGTCCCGGCGGGGGGCGGGTGTCTGGTAATTGAAATCCTCCAGATGGCGGCGCTCCAGCGGGGCGCCCAGGACGCGTTCGATGCTGCGCACCATGCTGCGATCTTCGTCAGCCGCCAGGGTAAAGGCGTCGCCCGAGCGGGCGGCCCGGCCGGTGCGACCGATGCGGTGGATATAGGCATCGGGCGTGTTCGGGATGTCATAGTTGATGACATGGGATATCTGGGTGACGTCGATGCCGCGGGCCGCTATGTCGGTGGCCACCAGGATCTGGTAGGTGCCGTCCCGGAAGCCGTCCAGGGCGGCCTTGCGCCGGTTCTGGGACAGGTTGCCCTGCAGGGAGGCCGAGCGGTAGCCGGCCTTGCCCAGTTGTTCCCCCAGGCGCTTGGCACGATGTTTGGTGCGGGTGAAGACCAGCACGGATTCGGTATTGGTGTGCCGCAACAGTTCCATCAACATGGCGGTCTTGAGGTGCTGGGCTACCGGAAAGAGCGCGTGGCTGACCGTGGCGGCCGGGGCCGTGCGACCCACCTTGACGGTCACGGGTTGGTTAAGCGTTTCCTGGGCCAGATGCGCAATCTCACGGGGCATGGTGGCCGAAAACAGGAGCGTCTGGCGCTCGGAGGGCGTCTTGGCGATAATGCGTCGAATGTCCGGCAAAAAGCCCATGTCGAACATCTGGTCGGCTTCGTCCAGAACGAGGACTTCCAATCGTGACAGGCTGACCGTTTTTCGTTGCAAGTGGTCCAGAAGGCGGCCGGGACAGGCGACCAGGATGTCGATGCCGCGCTTGAAACGGTTGATCTGAGGATTGATGCTGACCCCGCCGTAGGCCGTGGCGCTACGCAGCCCGGTCTGGCGGCCCAGCACGCCGAAGGCGTCGTGGATCTGCTCGGCCAGTTCGCGGGTGGGGGCCACGATCAGGGCGCGCAGGGTTCCGCGTTTGCCTTGGATCAGGCGGTTCAGGATCGGCAGGGCAAACGCGGCCGTCTTGCCGGTGCCGGTCTGGGCCAGGCCCATGACGTCGCGGCCTTCGAGGACCGTCGGCATGGCTTGGATCTGGATGGGGGTCGGGGTCGTGTAGCCTGCGGCACGGACGCCTGCGGCGACCTTGGGGTGAAAGTCGAAGGTGTTAAAATCTTTCAAAAAATTAATCCTTTGGTTGTCGCTATTCTCATAAAAGCCAACTCAAACTTTATGAGAAGGCTTCAAATAAAAAAAGCCCCGGACTCATTCCGGAGCTTTACGATGATGTCGTTTGTTTTCCAGGAACAGCGGTTAAAGATGATGCACAATACACCCGCCGCAGGGCGTTGTCAATCGAACATATCGAAATCTAACTCAAATCGCTACCGGGATCGAAATCGTAATTGAAATGTATCGAAGCTCGATCCCGAACCCGAACCCGATTTCGATAGCGATTTATAGAAGGCCAATACCCAACCATTATTATGGTGCCACCTGAAATGCCGTCGATTCGAACAGAAGAGCCTAAGGCTCAGCATTTGGCAACCCTTACCTCGACCCCAGTCCGTCATGCCCGCGCAGGCGGGCATCCAGAATAAAATAAAGTTGTAAGTCATCGCAATAATACATAAATTCAAAAACGGCGTGCTTTACAAGTCGCCTCGATTGTGGTAGCCATTTCTCATAACTTCCTCTGCAGTTAAGCTGGCCAACATCCCGCATGTTTGTGTGCGCTCCCTGCGCACTTTTCGATAGCTACACGATGCATCTTATGGAACATATTGTGTTCTATAGCCGTAACCATATGCACAGAAATCGATAATCTGGTCCGCTCGTATAGTTGTACGTTCCTAAAACCGCAGATATTCCCTATACGATAAGACAACAAAACCGGTATAGTGCTTAAAGTTAACAACTACCTGTTAATATTGTATAATGTATCGATCTTCAAAAATTTATGAAATATCTCATAGGGTCCTTTTTCCTCGCAAAATAAAAACAGCTTTCATATTGCGTATAAGCGATCACAACATATTGAGATGTGAAAAGGACCTCCTACTATATTTGGCGATTGTCATATGATACTATATATAGTATCAATCAACTAATGCTCCTGCCAAAAATGCCGATACATACCTTACATGCCTAAAATAAAGAAAAACCTCGAGTTCTATGTGGCTAATTTTTCAAATTTTAGTGAGCGGCTTCCATGGAGTTACTTTGTGAAAGTCCTCACAAAGCATTATGGTTTTGAAAAGAAAAATGGCCGAGGGTCGGCAAGACTGTTCATACGTGACCAAATCAGATTTTCTGCTCATGAACCCCATGGAAGAGAAAAGTTTGTATCAAAACCTGATAGGCAAAGAGCGGTAAGGGCTATCGAATCACTCTATTAAAGGATTCATAATGAAAAAAAATTTACAATATTACATGAACCTCAACTATACCATTACCGTTGAAAAATACTTTGAGGATGATGAAAGCTATTATTCTGTTGAAATTCCTGAGCTGCCAGGATGTGGTTCTTACGGTGCAAATCTCGAAGAGGCTCTTGCAAGACTTGAAGAGTCAAAGGAGCTTTGGTTAGAAGAAAGCATTAATAGAAAATTAGACATACCCGAGCCAGTATCTGAGGATGATTTTAGTGGAAAATTTTTGCTCAGAATTCCATCGCGCCTACATATGAAACTTTCAAAAAATGCCAAATCTCAAAATTTGAGCTTAAATCAGCATATCAAATCACTATTAGAGCAATCAGATATAGCGGAGCATATTCAGACGATTATACAGGATAGCGATAGAAAATTAGCAAGTGAGTTTGAAGCTCAGAATAAGATTATCAAACGCCTTGAGAAACGCATCGAAAGTTTAGAAGCTGCGTTTAGTTCTCGATATGCGCAAGCTTTTGAATACCAGCATGAATGGGCAAGTGATACTTCTCTTACTCAAATAGAGCAAGGTAGTATTATATATACTGTAACTACTGATCCAGCAAATATATGCTGGACAAGGGAGAAATAGATGAAAGATATTCGTGAACTAACATCTATCCAAGTTAGAATTTTCCCTGCTGATTATATACCCTATAGCTATTTGTTAAGAAAAGAATTTGTAGACTACATTGTTAACAAATATAATTTTACCTCTAATGAAATGCCATTCGAGAATTTGCCTGGCGATGCACCAAAAATCATAGTTTTTCGTTCTGGCGAATACAAAATCGAAAAGAAAAAAATTATAATAAAACAGTTAACCTTTGAAAACAGAAGGATAGTTACTGAGTCTCTGTCTACCTCCAAAGAAGCGAATAAACTTTTCAGCCTAATAGCGAGAGATATAAAAAAGTTTCAAATTGAAGGACAATTCAGGCTTTCTGATGTGGATTATTTCGGAGAAGAAACTTCTTGTGTTGTAAGTTTAAACGTTGATTGTATGTCGATATTTTCCCCAAAGATGGGAGCCTTTTTAAATGACGATCTTTTAAATAAACTCAAGCACGAAGCCTTTGAAATCTACCCCAAATCGGTACGTTTTGAAATTAGCTTTAAGCCCGAAGAAAAGTTGATGAAAAAACGTATAACTTTATCGCCGAAAAGATTGATTCTGGAACCAAGAACCGAACATTCTCTTGATCAAAAAGTTTTCTTCACAAAATCACCAAGTGATACAGACACACATTTAAACATGCTGCATTTATTCGAAAAACGTATGAATTGATAATATCCGATTGCTCATTTATTCTTTCTATAATTAATTCATGCCGCTCGAAATCATCAGCGAGCTCATTCCTTATAAAACTGCCACTATCGAATTTTATAAAAAAGGGGTCAGGTCCGCTCTTGGCTCATTCGATACAAAGGACTGAACAAGAGCCAAGCACAGACCGCACCCCTGGTGGGCGGGACGCCCGTCATCTTTCCATATTTGAAAGCCGGAAAGAAACCACAGGAGGCGGGGCCTTTCAATTAAGTCGGACCAAGTCCAACTGTCGGCGATCATACATGATGCGATTCAAAAGGGTCGCACCAATCCAACCAATAGATTTTACTTGTGGTTGTTCCTAAAACCACCATAAAATTGCCCCTATAAATGCATTCTTGAAATAGAAGCCATCTCAAAATTTGGATTTTCGTTCGAGATCAAGGCGTGCCCGAGAATCAACCCGCAGGCATACTCAAGTATGGCGAGGACTTGAGACGAGGACACAACGCCGATATCGGGCGAAAAGACTTTTTTGAGATAGCTTCTAATAATCTGGGTTGATTTTTTCGCTCAGGGGCAAGCCGTCGCCGCCTCAAGGAGGGTGTGAGTACCATGCGTTTGCTGATCTGGTATTGTGACCGCTTTGGATGGAACCCGGCCATGAAAACCCTGGAGGATGCCCCGGAGGCGCGTCCCATGACCCACGAGAAGGCGATCGTGGTCTTCATTCACATGGAACCGCACGACGTCGAGGAGGGCAGCTCGGCCGAAACCAAGCTGGTGAAAAACGCCAAATGGGCGGCCCGGAAATGGGAGACGAAAAAGGTCGTCCTGCACTCCTTTACCCACCTGGGAGAGCGCAAGGCGGACCCGGAGGCGGCCAGGGACCTCATCGAACGGGTGCACGCAAGGCTCGAAGCCGCCGGGTACGAGCCGGTTCAGACCCCGTACGGCTACTTCAACGACCTGACCATGGACGCGCCGGGACACCCGCTGGCGAGGATTTACAAAGAATTCTGACGCAGGGGCTCATAAGGGGAGAAGCATGGGAACGCCTGAACTTATAAACTTCACGCTATATCAAGCAAGCTAAATCAGGCGATTCAACTCGGTCGGACCAAGCCAACCAATAGATTTCACATGTGGAGATACATTCATTAATGAAAAACTCTGACAAGGCGCTTTCTAAACAATGCAGAAAAATTTGAAGATTTAATCCGGGATATTTTAAGACTGGAAAATGATGACCCTGGCGTTGAAAAGTATGAAAAGAAATAGAGGGTCAAAGCTTGAATAGTGAATTATTCTGTTAACATTTCACCTTTACTTACAATTCATGCTTTGATCCCAAAATCTTCCATGACATAGAAGGGGGACTCATCATGGAAATCGAGTCACTTCAACGGGAAGTTAACAGATTAAAAACCGAAAAAGAGGCCTTAACTGTCAAAAGTAAGCTGTTCGAGAAGTTTGCGGCCATGTCCCACTCTTGCTGCCAACTGCCTTCCACCGCAGACTGGGAAACAGTAAAAGCCACCCTGCAAAAGACCCTTCAGTTTTCAACTGAATTGACCGGTGCTGAGGACGGCAATCTTGTTTTGATGGATAGCGATGGTACCGTCACCGACTTTATTCAGGCACACGGCGATTTAAAGCAGGATAGGCGTATTGAGCTGATCGGCCGCGTTTTAAATGAGGGAATTGGCGGCTGGGTGAGTGAACACCGGCAGGTGGGCTTAATCGGCGATACCCTTGAAGACGACCGCTGGCTGTTCCTTCCCCATCAGCCGCAAACGGACCGCTCGGTGCTGGCCGTACCGATTCTCAAGTGTGATGAACTGCTTGGAATTCTTACCCTGACTCATCCTGATCCAGATCATTTCAGCCCGCAGTTCGTTGAGCAGATGCAGGCAACATCCGATCAAATCGCTTTGACCCTCGAAAACGCAAGGCTGTATGGAAGATTGGATGAATCCTATCGCGCTTTAGATCGGTCCAAACAGAAAGAGGAAGCCTACTCCAGAGCTCTTGATATTGAACTGGAAAAAGCACGCCAAATTCAAAGAGATTTTTTACCTGACAAAATCCCGAAGCTGTCCAACTGGGAAATTGAAACCTATTTCTCACCCGCTAAGAAAGTATCCGGGGATTTTTATGATGTTTTTTCATTGCCAGGCAACAATTTGGGCATCGTTATTGCGGATGTGGCTGATAAAGGTGTGGGATCGGCGTTGTATATGGCACTGATTATAAGTCTGATTCGAATCTTTTCCGGACATATCAGCTTGCACGGATTTGGCAATTTTTCGGTGAATAACGGCAAAACAGAATCCGCTCCAGCACATTGTGCGACACCGGATCAGCTGGGTGCATTGAACGCGGTCAAACTCACCAATGACTACATTGCCCATGAACACGGCAAGGAAGGCATGTTTGCAACCCTGTTTTTTGGTGTCATATATCCTGCAACAGGGAATATGGCCTATATCAACGCCGGACATGAGCCCGTATTTGTAGTGAATTCAACCGGAATTGTAAAAAGTCTTAAATCAACAGGTCCGGCAGTCGGCATGCTGCATGATATGAAATTCAGAGTAGAGCAGATTAAAATTGAACCCGGTGATATCCTCATCGGGTACACCGATGGCGTCACCGAAGCTGTAGGACCAAATGGTGATTTCTTTACCCGCAAACGGCTGTTATCCATTTTAGAGCAGACTGCTTCTTCAGCTTCGGAAGTGGTAGCGCACATCAAAAACAGCTTATCAGCGCATGTTCACAATGCGCCACCCTCTGATGATATAACCCTGCTGGTTGTACAACACTTACCCTAAATGGGGTCAGGTCTGCCCTTGACTCTTGTGTGCTGTGATATGGGTCAGTTCTGCACTCTTTACTTTTCATTAATATGCAGATCTGCCAAACGCTCTCGCGGGAGCTTCTTTGGCCAACACTCGATGAAAGGATATGCCCTTACCCGGTCCGGAGCATCGTGCAAATGCACCGTTGCAGGCCCCTTTTCATGCGGCCTAATCCAGGGCTTATGTCTTGCCCTTGTGTCTGCTCATCCATGTCACGCTTGCGCATGGCCCATGCACCCCAATGAACCTTTTCAATCGTTGCCGTTACCAAGGATATGACGGCATAATGATCGAACGCGATCACCGCGCCTACCCCATGGATTAGCTAAGGAGAACAGCCATGCGATTTCTGTCAACGGTTCTGGTAGTTACCCTGAGTCTTGCGCTTTGCTCCGGCGCGTTATGGCGTGTCAATGCCGGTGAAGCGGTGCCTGTCCGCCAAAACAACAGCGTGCCGCAGCTTAAGGCTTCCCAGTCGATGTCCCCTGCTAAACCGGCCGCAACAACGATGGGCTTTTGCTGCGCTAACGGCAAGGTGGCGGCATCCAGTGAAGCCGATTGCCAGGCCAAAAAAGGTCGTTTTTTCACCACGGCCGGCGCTGCGCACCAGGCCTGTCAGAAAATCACCAAACCACTGCCAATGCCTCCCGTGGGAAAAATGAACCCCGCCAACAAGCCATCGGGCGCCAGCACCCTGAAATCATTGCCCGGGCAAATCGCGCCGGTGGCGCCAATTCCTTCCGGAGGTGTTCCGCCATCGCCCCTGCCGACGGTGAATGGCGTCGATTTACAAACCACCGCCTGGCAATGGTCGACTTTTCCCAAGGTCGGCGCCACCATTGGTACAACGGCCATCCTGACAATCACCATCACCAACACGGGGACCGAACCGGCGGCCGCCAACCTGATCGCCATTGGGGTGGAATCTGCGCCGGACGGTGCACCGACAGCCGACCTGGTGGCAACCTATGAATGCCCCGCACTGGCGCCGGGGAAGGCCATGTCTTTTGCATGGCCGTCGGCGTCTGCGGCGATATGGCAAAAGGGGACCTATCAGTTTTCGTTTGCGATCGACAAAAACAACGCCATCGCCGAATCAAATGAGCAGAACAATCATCGAATCTTTACGATCGAACCCAACCTATTGATGGCGGCGAAACCGAGTCTGCAATTGCAGAGCAGCCAACTGCAGGTCGGAAGGGTTGATCTGGCGATCGAGTCCACACCGCCCTGGCCGGCAGAAATCGTGCTGGACACGTTCGATGGTGAGGAGACCTTCCGAGCCAACGTTACCAATACCGGTACGGTGGCCTCTCCGCCTACCACTGTAAGGCTCTCCTGGGTCAATCCCCAGACCAACGGCACCTCGTCGATGGGGCAGGTGCCCCTGCCGTCCCTGTCTGTTGGCGAGAGTACGGTCGTTCAGGTCACTGGAAGCCTGCCGTATGAGAAAAGAAGGGCGGGAACGCATCACCTGCGTATGGTTATCGACCCATTGATGGAGATTTCTGAAGTGACGCGGGACAACAACCATACCGATCTGATGCCAGTCGACTTTATCCTCAAGTCGGACCTGACCTTTTTCAAACCGGGGGAGGCCACGTTTTTTCCGGATCGCCTGGTTCACCTCAACGAACCCGTAACGATGGTTTTCACCGTCTATAACATGACCCCTGAAAGTTTTTCGGGGCCGATTACCGTTACCCTGACCTGCCAGGGCCAGCCGGCCGGCGTTGAACACTACGCAGAGATCGGGGGCGGCAATGGCCTCACCGGCGGCTGCGGTGGCCACGGCTGCCATACCTTCAGTTTTACCCGGGCCTGGTCGACCACCGGGGTGAAAAACTGCGAAGTCACGGTTCGGCACCAGGGGGGCGCCGAATATGAGGTCGACCCCACCAACAACCATGCCAGCTTTATGGTGAACATTCTTCCGGACTGATCATCACCCAATTAGAAGGCATCCGGCCTCACATGGCCGGATAGCCGGTGGTCCTGCGGATGTCATTGCAGATGAAAAGGGGTCACCAGTGAAAAATATCGAAGGCATCGCCAGGAATGCAAAATACGCAGGGCCAGCCTGAAGCTGGCCCTTTCTGGATCACCTATTACATAGAAACCGACACCGGCAAATAATCCAACGCCCCTCATCTGAATTAGAAAATGTTGGCCTACCCAAAAAATCCATTCTGCAGGGCAGTGGAAAATAAACCAATAAATAAAGGGGTCAGGTCCGCTCTTGACTCGTTTGATGCAAGGGACTGAACAAGAGCCAAGCACAGACCGCACCCCTGGTGGGCGGGACACCCTTCATTTTTCTATATTTGAAAGCCGAAAAGAAACCACAGGAGGCAGGGCCGTTCAAACAAGTCGGACCAAGTCCAACTGTCAGCGATCATAAATGATACGATTTAAACGGGTCGTACCAAGCCTATCAATAGATTTTACTTGTGGTTGTTCCTAAAACCACTAAAATATTGCCCCTACAACTGTATTTTTAACCTCGAGATGGGCGTAATACAGATCCCGCAACCAGGGTGCGCGCTCATCGGTTTTTTCTACCCAAACGGCCTTGCATCCGACGCATTCTGGTAGGAACAGCAGAAAGACCAAATGCGGTATAGTGCGAATTCCAAAATAGCGCTACAGGCAGCCGAAATCATCGGTTATGACGCATTCGAGATGTGAAAGCAGATATAAGGCCTGTTGTGACCCGATCCATCCGTTTGCTTGAAGGTGGGCCCTTGCGCGCACGGCACATGCGTTTATAGTTTATGGCAACGTATGGACCCTACAGGACAAAAAGAGGGGGGACCACCATGACCATGGAATATCGCCAACTCGGACACTCGGGCCTGA
The DNA here is from genome assembly GCA_014237395.1 of Desulfobacteraceae bacterium. GTDB lineage: Bacteria > Desulfobacterota > Desulfobacteria > Desulfobacterales > UBA5852 > JABZFP01. The sequence goes on from JABZFP010000026.1 coordinate 10,394, forward strand.
TGGTGCCGGCCCTCAGCCTGGGCACGGCCACATTCGGGGGCAACAACGAATTTTTCAGGAAATGGGGTGAGATCGATGTGAAGGCAGCCACGGAGCTGGTGGATATCTGCCTTGAGCACGGCATGAATTTTTTCGACACGGCGGATATCTATTCCAGCGGCCTGGCGGAAGAGATCCTCGGCAAGGCGGTGGGCCAACGGCGCAACGACGTGCTCATCTCCACCAAGGCCACCTTCTCCATGGGCGATGGGCCGAACGAGTGCGGCTCGTCGCGCTACCACCTCATCCGCGCCGCGGAAGACAGCCTGAAACGGCTCGGCACAGACCATATCGACCTCTACTTCATGCACGGCTTCGACGCGCTGACGCCGGTGGAAGAAACCCTGGCGGCGCTCGATAACCTCATATCGTCAGGCAAAGTGCGCTACATCGGCGCCTCCAACTTCTCGGGCTGGCACCTCATGAAGTCGCTCGCCGCGTCGGAAAAACATGGGCTGGCACGCTACGTGGCCTACCAGGGCTACTACTCGCTGGTGGGGCGCGATTACGAATGGGAACTGATGCCGCTGGGACTCGATCAGGGCGTGGGGCTGATGGTGTGGAGTCCGCTGGGCTGGGGGCGCCTCACCGGCAAAATCACCCGCAACAACCCGCCCAAAGAGGGGCGCATCGCTCAAGGCGGCGCCGAGGGCGGCCCGCCAGTGGACGACGAACACCTGTTCACGGTGGTAGATGCGCTGCAAGACGTGGCGGACGAGGTCGGCAAAACCATCCCGCAAGTGGCGCTCAACTGGCTTTTGCAACGGCCTACGGTCAGCAATGTGGTGGTAGGCGCGCGCAATGCCGACCAGTTGAAGCAGAACCTCGGCGCGCTGGGGTGGCAACTGGACGAGGCGCACATCGCCAAACTCGACGCAGCCAGCCACCGCGAGCCCATCTATCCCTACTGGCACCAGAAAGGCTTCGACCAGCGTAACCCCAAACCCACGCAGTGGTAACAGCCAACGGTGACTGCGCCTCCACTTCGGCCCCCACGGCCCTTGCGGCGGGCACGAGCAGCAAAACAAGGCTGATAATGCTTAACTGACAAGGGTTATCCGTTTCATGGTCTTATGCCTTTGATGACCATCCATCTGGCACTGCAACCCGTTCTGGCGCTTGCGGCCGGCGTGTTGATTCTGGTGAAACCGAAGCCGCTCAAATATATCGTGGCGACCTATCTGATTGTCATTGGCATCCTGGGCATTGTTCGCTAAGAAAGGTGCGGCCGAGCGATCACAATTAATAGACGGCAATTCCATTGGGCTGAATTTTTACGGACATGGCGTACGAAACCAACGATCACCCCACCCGGCGCGCCCTGGTCGTCGAAGGCGGCGGCATGCGGGGCATCTTTTCGACGGGCGTCCTGGATGCCTTCAGCGAGGCGGGCTACCGGCCCTTCGATGTTTGCTTCGGCGTTTCGGCCGGCGCCACCAACCTGGCGGCCTGGCTGGCAGACCAGAGCGGCCGCAACTACACGGTGATCAGCGACCACTCCTGCCGGCCGCCGTTCATCGATTTCAAGCGCTTTCTCATGGGCGGGCACTGGCTCGATCTCGACTGGCTCTGGGAGGTCACCATTCGCGAGATCCGGCTTGATCTGGCGCGCTTCGAGCAGCAGCCCATCCCGCTTTACGTGGTGGTGACCCGGATCGCCGACGGCGAAGCCGCCTACCTCAGGGCCACCGCCGCCAATTTGGAAGCCCTGCTGAAAGCCTCCTGTGCCGTCCCCGTCGTCTACCGCGATTTTCCCGTCATCGACGGCGAACGCCTCACCGACGGCGGCGTGGCCGATTCGATTCCGGTCCTCAAGGCCCATGCGATGGGCGCGCGGGAAATCACCGTGGTCCTTTCCCGGCCCATGGGCTACCGCAAGACCCGCTTCAAAGCGCCCTGGCTGCTGCGCCGCCTACTGAAACGACAGCCCCGCCTGGCCCAGGCCATGATCGACCGCCATCAGGCCTACAACCGGGCCATCGACTTCATCGAAGCCCCGCCGGTGGACTGCCGCATCCGTATCGTTGCACCGCCCCGGGGCTTCGCCGTGGGCCGCGTCACCACTGATCGGACCAAGTTGGATGCCGGCTATGCCATGGGGCTTGAAGCCGGGCGCACGGCCCTATCCGAGGACAGGCGGAATGCCGAACCAAACGATCAACCCCCACTCCCGCCCCTATCCAACTGATTCACTGTCAGGCCGAGATGACGTGCGGCTATCGTTTTCCGGGAAGCAGATCGACGTCGTCGCTGGTCTGGCGATCCCACTCGATCTGCGCGTCCAGATGGCGTTCGCGGTCCACATCGGCGCGTTCCGCCTCCTGCAGGATATCTTCTTCCGTGAGAAGGGGTCGAGAAGGGGTCAGGTCCGCTCTTGGCTCATTTGATACAAAGGACTGAACAAGAGCCAAGCACAGACCGCACCCCTGGTGGGCGGGACGCCCGTCATCTTTCCATATATGAAAGCCGGAAAGAAACCACAGGAGGCAGGGCCTTTCAATTAAGTCGGACCAAATCCAACTGTCAGCTATCATAAATGATGCGATTCAGACGGAGACGGAAACGCCCTTAATTTTTTAACTTGCCGTAACTGGATCTCGTATGAATTTGGTAACCAAATGGCTGGCAACCCATACGGAGCGAACTACTCTCTCCCCTAATAGGAAGGAATATTTAACCTTGAAAACATTAATGAAGCCAGAGAACGAAGCGGAAGCCAATGTCATCAAATCGATTTTAGCGGAACATGGCATTTATGCCGAAATAAAATCGTTTCACGACACGGCTTATGATGGCCTTTTCCAAGCTCAATATGGCTGGGGCCAGATTCGCGTTTCTGAGAAAGACCTTGCTGAAGCACAAAGAATAGTCGAGGAATGGCGCAATGCCGCTCCTGACGAACTCCCCTGGGAAATCAAACCAACTAGTTAAGAATGGTGTTGGGATAATCGAAATCGGGGTCGGGATCGCCATCGAAAGAAATTAAAATGACACTTGGACATGAAAACTTGATGTCTACCGTCTTTCAATCGGCTATGTCGCCTGGGTATTGTGTGAAGGAAGACTCAGTGGTCTATGGATTTGAGGAAATCGATTTCGATACCGATTTCGATATAGAAGAAACAAAATCCCAACATCAAGCGGATGCACCGGAAGCGTATTCTTAGCGCCAGTGATTTTTTACGTTACCTGCTCAGGTAAACTGACACGTAAAGCGGCCCTGGCAACGGCCCTGCTCGGCCATAAGGCACGTCCTGGGGGTCGGATTCATTTCAAAGGGGATCTCCAGATAGGTCAGCCAGCATTGAATCCGGTACAATACCCCGCATCGGTAGTGGTTTTCCATATTCAGGCGTTTTACCCCGTTGTAGGCGAAACACCCTTTTTCATTGAACTGCCATGACAGGGTGTCCGGTGCATCGAAACTGGTGGTCACATTCATGAAATCCGGGATCAGCAATTCCTGAACACTTTGGAAAAAGGCCTTGAACCCTTCAAAGCTTCTCACCTGATCCGGTGCCAGATTCATGATCTTGAGGAATCGCCCAAGCTCGATATCCGCCATGGATTTAATGGCAGCCCGATTCAGCCGGTTGGCTTCATCGATGCCGTGGGTAAAAAGCGCATGGGCAAACCACATGGCATCGTGGGTTATCCAGCATTTGCCAAGCAGTTCCTTGATCTCGTTGCGGGTCAGTTTTTCCATCAGGGTCATGGTATTCTCCGTGTGGCGTATAAAATAGTTCGATATCGAACAATAGGGATAAAATTTTTTCTTCTACCAGTTATCGTTAATCCGCGTTAACAGGCGGACCACCTGCTTTCTTTCTTCCTTCGGCATATCCTTGTAAACCCGCGCGATCAGCTTGCGGCTGATGTCAATCAGATCGGGTTTCAGGGCTCGCCCCTTCGGGGTCAGGGAAACCCTGAACACCCTTGAATCTTGGTCGTCCCTGGTTTTTACCGCAAACCCGAGTTGGACCAGCTTGTCCACCAGGGTGGTGACCGTGGATTTTTTGCGGTCCACCAGGTCGGCCAGCTCTTTCATGGTGGGCTGGTCACTTGTAAACAAAGCAAGAAGAAGGTCGCCGTGGATGGGTTTGAGGCCGTGAAGCCCCCGGGCCGCAAGCTCCGCCGTGATCAGCCGGTTGGCCTTTTCTCTTATCCGTTCGATCAGCGAGATAATGAAGTCGGTTTCATGATCCATGGCAGATGAATAGTCCGACATCGAACTATTGTCAAGGCTAGATTAACTTTCCGAATTCCTTTCCAACATGTCGTATACCAGCGATGAGAAAGTGCATCCGCAGGGAAGACAACATCACACTTCTATCGGCTTATGAGCTCCGGTCGGCCGGCTTGGCTTCCACCATCTTCCGCAGTGCCCGGGCGGTGTGGGTGTCGACGCCCTTTTTCAGCCATTCCTCCGGCGAGCCCGTGGCCACGATCCGTCCACCCTGATCCCCGCCGTCCGGCCCCAGATCGATGAGGTAGTCCGCGGCCCGGATGAATTCCAAATTATGTTCGATCACAGCCACGGTGTGCCCTTGGTCCACCAGGCTTTGGAGCACGTCCAGCAGGCGGGTCACGTCGGCCAGGTGCAGGCCGGTGGTGGGTTCGTCCAGGATGAAAAAGGTCTTGCCACGGCCGGGTTTGGCCAACTGGCGGGCCAGCTTGATGCGCTGGGCCTCCCCTCCGGACAGGGTCGGGCTGGGCTGGCCCAGGTGCAGATAGCCAAGACCGATGTCGCAGACGAACTGCACCGGCATGCGGATGGCAGGAATGGCGCTGAAGAACTGCAGCGCTTCGGCAAAGGTCATGTCCAGCACATCGCCGATGGTCTTGCCGCGGTAGCTCACCGCCAGGGTCTCAGGGTTAAAGCGTGTGCCCCGGCAGGTGTCGCAGAGCACATAAACGTCGGGCAGGAAGCTCATGGCCACCTTGGGGTGCCCCTGGCCCTGACAGGCCTCACAGCGTCCCCCGCTGAGATTGAACGAAAAGCGTCCCGGCGCATAGCCTCGGGAACGGGCTTCGGGGGTCCGGGCAAAGAGCTGCCGGATGTCGGAAAGAAAGCCTACGTAGGACGCCGGCACCGAACGAGGGGTGCGCCCGATGGGGCTGTGATCCACTTCCAGGATGCGGTCGATCTGCTGCCAGCCCGTGATGCTTTGGCAGGGACCGGCCGGATCATCACGGTCGTGCAGCTTGTTGGCCAGGTTCTTGTAAAGCACTTCCTTGAGCAGGGATGACTTGCCCGACCCGGAAACACCGGTGACGCCGATCAGGCATCCCAGCGGAAAATCCACCCGAAGGCGCTTGAGGTTATTGGCGGCGGCCCCCTTAACGCTGATTTTGGGCTGCTTACGGTAGAGCCGTCGGCGGGATCCGCTGTCGTGCTGGACGTTGCCGATAAAGGCACCCGTAATGGATTCCGCGGCCTTTTTAAGATCTTCAAGGGTGCCCTGGGCCACGATGCGGCCCCCCTGGCTGCCGGCCCCGGGACCCAGATCGATAAGGGTGTCGGCCGCCTGGATGGTTTCCTCGTCGTGTTCCACCACCACGATGGTGTTCCCCCGGTCGCGCAAATCCTTGAGGGCTTTGACCAGGATGCCGTTGTCTTTCGGGTGCAGTCCGATGGTGGGCTCGTCCAGGACGTAGATGACGCCGGTGAGGTTGGACCCCAGCTGGGCCGCCAGGCGCACCCGCTGGGCCTCGCCGCCGGAAAGGGTTTCGCCGCTGCGGCCCAGCGCCAGGTAGCCCAGGCCCAAATGGTTGAGCAGCCGCAGACGGGAACGGATCTCCCCCATCACCGGTTCGGCCACAGCGGCCTGGTGAGCGGAAAAGCGCCATTTGGCAAGCGTTTTTTCAAGGCGCTGGGCGGGCTGCTGCACCAGCTCGCCGATGGACTGGTTGCGGACCCGCACCGCGAGCGCTTCGGGACGCAGGCGGGTCCCCTGGCAGGCCGCACAGGTCGTTCCGGGGCGGTCGTCGTCTTCATGCCCCTCGACGCCCAACCCGCCGCAGCGGGGGCAGGCGCCCTGCTTGCTGTTGAAGGAGAACAGGCGCGGATCCGGTTTTTCCACCCCGATACCGCAGGAGGGGCAGATCCCGTGGCGGCTGAAGATTTCTTCCTGTCGACCCTTGATGACGATCAGGCTGCCATCCCCTTCCTTGAGGGCCCGGGCCACCAGCCCTTCCCGATCCCCGGCGGACAGGCTGCCGATGACCAGATCGATGGTATGCTCATGGTAGCGGCTCAGGGCGATGTCCGGGGTGATGCGCACCAACTCACCGTCCACCCGGGCGCGCCGGATGCCTTTTTTTACGGCCAGTTTGAAGACATCCTTGTGAAATCCCTTGCGGCCGGCGATCTTGGGCGCCAGGATCCAGCCGGCGCCTTTGGGATAGCGGGCATTCAGCTGGTTCAGGATGTCCTGCGGCGACTGGGCCGTGAGGGGCCGGTTGCAGCCGGTGCAGTGCGGTGTGCCCAGTTTGGAAAACAGCAGGCGCAGAAAATGGTAGATTTCCGTCAGGGTGGCCACGGTGGAGCGTCGGCTGGCGTGGCTGACACGCTGCTCAATCGCGACCGTGGGGGCCAGGCCGCTGACGAGGTCCACATCGGGCCTTTCCAGAATTTTCATGTATTGGCGCACATACGGGGCCAGGCTTTCCAGGTAGCGGCGCTGACCTTCGGCAAACAGGATGTCGAAAGCCAGGGTGGACTTGCCCGATCCGGACACGCCGGTCAGCACCACCAGCTCCTTGTGGGGGATTTCGACATTGACGTTCCGGAGGTTGTGCTCCCGGGCGCCCCGAATGCGGATAGCATCCGCGGGACGCCCGGTGTCATACGTTGTGCGGACTTCCTTCACTTGGGAGGCGGTTTTTCGGACGCTGATATTTTTTTTCGGTGCCAGGGCTTCTTTAAGATAGCGGCCCGTGTGCGAACCCTTGGAGCGGACGATCGTCTCCGGCGACCCGGCCGCGACGACCCGGCCGCCCCGGTCACCGCCTTCCGGCCCGAGATCGATCACCCAGTCGGCGGCCTTGATGACGTCCAGGTGGTGCTCGATCACGAGGACGCTATGGCCCCGGTCCACCAGGGTCTGGAGGGCGTTCAGCAGGATCCGGATATCCTCGAAATGCAGACCGGTGGTGGGTTCGTCAAAGATGAGCAGGCGGCCCAGGCCATCGTCCCGGGTCCGTCCGGGGGCCAGATAGCGGGAAAGCTTGAGGCGTTGGGCCTCCCCGCCGGAAAGGGTGTTGAGGGGCTGGCCCAGCCGCAGGTATCCCAGCCCCACTTCGGCCAGGGGGGCCAGGGTGGCGACGATCTTGCGCCGGTCGGCAAAGAAATCCAGGGCCTGGTCCACGGTCATCTGCAGAATGTCGTCCACGTTGCGGTCCCGGTAGCGGACCGAAAGGATTTCCGCGGTGAAGCGCCGGCCGTGGCACTGGGGGCAGGCTACGTAGACATCCGAGAGGAACTGCATTTCGATTTTTTCGAAGCCGTCCCCTTTGCAGGTGGGGCAGCGGCCGCCGTCCACATTGAAAGAGAAATGCCCGGGTCCGAAGCCCATCTCCCGGGCATCGGCGGTGTCGGCCAGCAGCCGCCGGATGGGGTCCATGGCTTTGGTGTAGGTCAGAGCGTTGGCGCGGGGCGTGCGGCCGATAGGGCGCTGGTCCACCAGCACCACGTCCGCAATCTGCCCGGCACCGGTAAGTTTCTTGTGGCGGCCGGGTTTACCCTGGGGATCGCCGAGGTCTTTCTTTAGCGTGCGATAGAGAATATCGTCGGCCAGGGTGGACTTGCCCGACCCGGACACGCCGGTCAGGCAGACCAGCAGCCCCAGGGGGATGTCCACGTCGATGCTTTGGAGGTTGTGTTCGGCGGCCCCCCGGATGTGCAATTGATGATGCTTGACCGGCAGACGTCGATTTGCAGGGAACGGGATGGTGCGCTGGCCCCGCAGGTACTGGCCGGTCAACGAGCCGTTGACGCCGGTGGTGGGGCCGAAATACTGGACTTCCCCCCCCTTTTCGCCGGCCAGGGGTCCGAGATCCAGCAGGTAGTCACTGGCCCGGATAATATCGGGGTCGTGTTCCACCACCACCACGGTGTTGCCCAGCTTGCGCAGTCCCTTGAGAATGCGAATCAGGCGATGGTTGTCCCGGGGATGCAGCCCAATGCTGGGTTCGTCCAGGACATAAAGGGTGTTCACCAGGGAGGAGCCCAGCGCAGACGCCAGTGCCACGCGCTGGACCTCTCCGCCGGACAGGGTGCGTGACTGGCGGTCCAGGGTCAAATAGCCCAGCCCCACGTCCTGGAGGTAGCGCAGCCGGCTGCGAACCTCGTCCAGGACCAGGCGGTCGGCTTCGTTGTCGATCCCCTCTTCCATGGCATCGAAGAAGGTCCGTGCCGTGTCGATGTTCATGGCGTACACGGCGGCAATGTCCTGCCCATTCAGGCGGTACAGCAGGGTTGCGGCCTGGAAGCGCGTGCCGCGGCATTCCGGGCAAACGTCATAGCTTCTGTAGCGCGAGAGAAAGACCCGCACGGGCATCTTGTAGGTCTTGGTTTCCAGCCACTGGAAGAATCCCCGGATACCATAATAGTCGTCCTGACCGTCGATGATGGCCCGCTGCTGGTGTTTTTTCAGTTTGCGGAAAGGGATATCGGCGGGGATGCCGGCCTGGCGGCAGAAATCCATCAGGTCGTCGAATTCCATGCGGTGATTGCCACCGGCTTCGGTGCCACCCCAGGGTTTGACGGCCCCGTCGGCCAGGGAACGCCCCGGCTCGGGGATGATGAGATCCAGATCGATATCGATCACCCGCCCGAAGCCGCGGCAGGTGTCGCAGGCCCCGATGGGGCTGTTAAACGAAAACAGGTTGGGCAGGGGCGCGGCATAAGACTGATCACAGCGGGCGCAGTGCCGGGTGGCGCTGAAATCGAGGCGGTCGGTATCCGTGTGCACGGTGAGGCGTCCGTTACCGAACCGGGCGGCCATCTCCAGGGAATCCAGGATGCGCTGCCGCCGCTCGGGACTAAAAACGACCCGGTCGGCCACAATTTCCGGGTGGGTGTTCGTTCCCTTGGGGATCCAGGTGTCAATGGCTTCGGTTTGGCTGTCCACATAAATGCGGTCAAAACCAAGGCGCCGCAGGGTCCGCCGCACCTGTTCGGGATCGGGAGGCCCGTTGTCGACGCTGGGTTCGACAAACCGGTCGGCGTCGAACGGGAAGGTCAGCACCAGTCGGCTGTCTTTGGGCAGGCCCTGCAGACGGTCCCAGATGATCTGGGGCGTTTCCGGAATCACGGGCTGGCCGCAGGACGCGCAATGCAATGTGCCCAGGCGGGCATAGAGGAGTTTGACGTAATCGGTGACCTCGGTCATGGTGCCCACAGTGGAACGGGAGGTGCGCACGGGGTCTTTGCGGTCGATGGCGATGGCCGGGGGAATGCCCGTGATGCTTTCCACTTGTGGGCGATCCATGCGGTCCATGAATTGCCGGGCATAGGGTGAAAAGGTTTCCACGTAGCGCCGTTGTCCCTCGGCATAGAGCGTGTCCAGGGCCAGGGAGGACTTGCCCGATCCGCTGACGCCCGTGACCACGGTGAAGCGGTGCAGGGGGATGTCCAGATCGAGGTTTTTGAGATTGTGCTGGCGGGCCCCCTTGATTTTGATGGCCGGATCATTCATTTTTAACATGGTGTATATATCGTTTTTTGAAAGCGATTCTGTATCGGGTGAACATCACTCGGGTTGCCCCGGTGCCGGGCCAGTGACAATAGTAACCATTGTGGCGTGAAATCAAAGCCGGCGGTAATGCCATTGACGGTTGTCCCCGTCGTGGCGACCGCGCCAAAGCCCGGGTATCTTTTTAATTGTGTCAGAGAGACGCTTGCAACGTGACATCCACCGCTGCCCCCAAACAATTGACGCCTGTGCCGGAGGGAAGGGCCTGCCTGTCCTGCGGAACGCGGGAAAACATGCGCCGTCGTAAATATTGCTCGGTGGCCTGCCGGCAGCGCCTGCACTACAAACTCCAGGTGCGCACCGGTTTGCTCAAGGCGCTCCAGACCCGCTATGCGACATTTCATTTTGATGATCGGGTGATCGTACTGGATCTTTTGCCTTACGGCCGGCAGGAAATTTTCAGTTTTCTTTTTGCACGGCGCCCCGGCGTGGCGCCGGCCGACGATTTCAGCCAGATGGCCAATGTGCTGGGCAGCGACTGGTGGGCTGAACGGCGGCGTACCCACAAGAAGTATCGCGCCTCCCAGCATCTCCTGCGGCATGCCCGGCAGGGTGCCGCCGATATCCACGCGGTCATGCCCGTTGAAGAACGCCGGGCCGTCATAAAAGACAATTTATTGATTCAACTGAAAATTGATCGCAAAGAGCTGGATTCTCACGATCTGGATAAAGTGCTGAAAAAAGCCTACCGACAGCAGGCCAAACGGCACCATCCCGATCGGGGCGGGAAACCGGATGCCTTCCGCCGGCTTCAAAAGGCTTACGAAACACTCATGGAGTGGGCCGAGAACCCTTCCTTCACACGGCGCCGTGGATTCCCGGACAAGTGGTTCTACGACGGCGAAACCAACCGCTGGGTGCAGCCCGTACCCGTTTCCCGGGCCCGGAACGGCCGCTGAGATGGGGTTGCGATCGCGGGTGTCATCAGAACATGAACGGTTTTTAGGGCTTGGAGATGTGTCCGTGCCTTGGTCGACGGAGGCGCTCTGGCACGCGGCCCAGGACGCGTTTCGTTGCAGCCTGTCGCAAGGGCCGGTCCGCATGGCGGCCGCGCGGCGGAGTGCCGATCGGCTCGCCCATCAACTCGGTCTCCTGGACGATTGGTTTGAAGATCTGGCGGCCACCACCTGCAAGGGCTGCCCGGACCCCTGCTGCAACCACGCCAAAGTCTGGCTGGATTTCCAGGACCTGCTTTTCATCCACCTTCATCATGAAACCCTGCCCCCGTACCAGCTGCGCCGGAACCTGCACGAGCGTTGCCGCTTCCTGGGATTGCACGGCTGCACCCTGCCGCGCTTGTCCCGGCCCTGGATCTGCACCTGGTATATCTGTCCGACCCAGCGCCAGGTTTTCGAGAGGGACGTCCCCGGCGGGATGGTGCAGATCACGGCTGTGTTGCCCCGTGTCAAATCCCTGCGGCAGGAAATGGAACGGTGCTTCCTGACGGCGCTGGGGCTGACGGCGGCGGTTTGATTTACCCCTCTCGACCCCCTATGCTCCTGGCAAATTGTCAAATGAAGGATGGGCAACCCCGTGTTGTCTGAACCCCAAGCGCCTACATGGAAATGGAGCCGTCGCGGAAACCGGTGCGGCCGATGTGAACGTTGATCAGTACCGGTCGGCCACCGGCCGCTGTCCGGCGGGCGTCCTCCAGGGCCGGCACGATTTCTTCCGGCCGTGCGATACGGATGCCCTTGGCCCCCAACCCCTCCACCACTTGGTCATAGGCCGTGGGCGCCAGTACCGTGGCGACATCATCCTGCAGATACGTCACCTGGTCCCGGGCGATCTGGGACCAGCCGGCATCATTGCCGACCACGGCGATAACCGGCAGCTTGTGACGGACCAGCGTGTCGAATTCGGCCAAGGTGTAGCCGGCCGATCCGTCCCCGTAAATCAGCCAGACTTCCGCGTCGGGCCGGCAGAGCTTGGCCCCGGCCGCAAAGCCGGCGCCCACCCCCAGGGTGCCGAACACCCCCGGATCGAGCCAGGACAGCGGCCCCCGCGGCCGCAGGGTGTAGGCGGCGGACGCCACAAAATCGCCGCCGTCCGCCACTAGCAACGCGCTGTCGTCCAGAAAAGCATCCAGGGTTTTCAGGAAATGGAGCGGATTGATACCGTCCACCGCTTCGTCGGCCTGGGCCTGAATGGCGGCTTCGCGCTCCGCTTCACGCTTTCGCAGACGGTCTATCCAGGGGGTCCACCGTTCCTGGGGGAAAGTTCCTTCTTCAGCCAGTGCTGCCAGAAATCGTCCGGGATCGGCGGCCACGGCCAGTTGCGGTGTCCGGTTCAACCTCAGATCGCGGCGACTGCGATTGACGCCGATCAGCGTGGCCTGACGGGCAATGGCGCGGCCGTAGTCCAGGCGAAAATCGCAGGGCATGCCCGCGATAAGGACGGTGTCGGCAGCCTTGAGGGCTTTGCGGCGCTGGTGCCGCATGACCAGAGGATGGTCGCAGCCCATGAGACCCCGGGCCATACCGGTGAGGTATACCGGCAGGCCGATCTGCGCCAGTGCCCGGGCCAGGGCGGGCGCCTGGGCGGCCTGTAACAGGGCCTGGCTGCCCACAATGGCAACGGGTTGGCGGCTTTGCCGGAGGATATCCGCCGCTTTCGTGATGAGCGCGGCGTCGATGGCCGTTTCCGTGGGGGACCAGGGGCCGGCCTCCATGGTTTCAAAACTGCAGGCGAACATGCGGTCCACATGACGGCCCAGGTAGGCCTTGAGCAGGCGTTCCCGCAAGGTGGGGGGCGGAGTGTCCTGTTTTTGGCCGCCGTACCATTCGCGGACCATGCTTTCCGGGTAAAGAAGGTCGATCGGACATTCCACGAACACCGGACCCGGCACGCCGGAGGTCGCGGTCTGAAATGCGGATTCCAGCACCGGCAGGATATCGCAATTGCGTTTGATGGTGAGGGCTTGTTTGACGACGGGTCGCAGCAGGCTCATCTGATCGATGTCCTGCAGCGCGCCGCGGCCTTTCAGCACCGTGGGCGCTGCCCCACCGATCAGGATGACCGGCGATTGCGCCATGGCGGCGTTTTTCAAAGCGGTGATGGTATTGGTGACACCGGGGCCGGCCGTCACGGCCGCCACCCCGGGCCGGCCGGTCAGCCGGGAAACCGCATCGGCGGCAAACACGGCGTTGGCTTCGTGCCGCATGTCCACGATGCGAATGCCGGCGGCTTTGGCGGCGACCAGAATCGGTGATATGTGCCCCCCGCAGAGCGTAAACAGACAGGCCACCTGGCGTTCGGCCAGAAAGCGGGCCACAATCACACCGCCGTGGAGATCCATGATGCGTCCTGTTCTCTGGGCCCGGTGCTGCCCAACCGGGTCAGCCGATAATGTGAACAATTTGCGAGGCGGGTACCAGTTGCACCTGCTTCTGGAGTTCGGGCAGCATTTCCTTGAAGATCTTGACGGTCAGGCGGTGGGGATGGGCAATGGCAACCGCCTGACCGTGTTTCCGGGCTTCTTTTGCCAGAAGGCGAAATTGTTTGCGGATAAACGCCGCTTCCTGAAAGTGATCGAGAAAGATGTCCCGTTCGGCAAACGGCACCTGAAACATGTGGGCCGACGGGCGGCAGATGGTATCGGCCGTGGAGCGGCTGTCGATAAAATAGAGGTCCCGTTTTTTGATGACGGAAAAAACCTGGTACATGCGGCTCGATTCGGTGGTGAGTTGGGAGCCCATGTGATTGTTAACGCCGCGGACACCCGGGAGCTGGTCGAGGTTGCGCTCCAACTGGGTGATCAGCTCGTCGGCCGTCATGGTGGACAGCAGCGCTCCCGGACCGGGATTGACGGACGGGTATTCCTGGGGTTCCATGGGTTGATGAAGCATCAGTTCAAGGCCCTGGGCCTTGATTTCTTTGACAAGGGTGTCTCCGAAGGGGCTGTCGGGCAACACCGAAAAGGTCAGGGGAACCTTGAAGGCCATGAACTTGCGTGCCAAACCCCGGTCGTAGCCGATGTCATCGATGATGATGGCCACCCGGGGCAGGCCGGCTGCCGGACGATCGGGCCGGATCGGAGTCCGGGGACGATCGGCCTTCTCTTTGGCAGGGTAAATTTCATAAACCGGCGGCTTGACCGGGGCGGCCGCTTTTGGGGGTGGAGGCGCCACCTTACGGGGTTTGGGCGGTGGTGTTGTTTTTTGGGCGGTGACGGGCGCCTTGGTCCGGTCGACGGCGGGGGCCGTTCCGGGTGCCGGCGGCAGGTAGCGCTGCAGCAGCAGGCCGGCCCCCACGACAATCGCCACCAGGAGCGCCAAAGCCACCGCAATTTTGATCCCGGTCCCGCGCGGAATGGCCTTCTTTTTGGCTTTACGGCGGGTCTTGGGCGATGCTTTTTTCGGCTTTTTTTTGGGGGTGCTCATACAGGTCGGTCTCTATGCGGTTGCCGGCGGTTGGTCGATCATTTGGCAGGGCCGGATTTGACCGGCCCGATTTGAATCGAACGCCATCCGGGGCGGCCGAGACTCCGGCAATGGGGCAAATGCCCGTCGACAGGCTCGGCCGATCGCTGACGTGCGGGCGGCGTTGGTCAGGACCCCAGGTGTTTGAACAGATCGTAGGATACCAGAATATCCAATGCCCGCATGATTTGATTGTCGCGTTTCAGATTGTCCATCTCCAGCGGGTTGACGCGGGATTCGGCACCGTTCACGGAGGGCGTCTCTTTTTCTTCAACGGCCGGTTTTTCTTTGGGTTCGGCCTGTCCCTCCAGGTGATTCTTGAGATCGCTTTCCTTGACGAAGCCGTCTTCACCGTTGGCTTGGTCGGCTTCCTCCAGGAGCTTGAACGGTACCACAATATCGGGTTCGATGCCCTTGGCCTGGATCGACCGGCCGCTGGGGGTGTAGTAGCGTGCAATGGTCAGCTTAAGGCCGTAGCCGTCGCGCAGCGATTCCACGGTTTGCACCGAGCCCTTGCCAAAGGAGGTCGTGCCCAGGATGAGGGCCCGTTTGTGATCCTGCAGCGCGCCGGCGACGATTTCAGAGGCACTGGCACTGCCGCCGTTGATCAGCATGACAATGGGGTAATCGCGCTTGACCGAATCGGCTTTGGCCGGGAAATCCTTGGCGTTGCCTTCGCCGCGGCCCTTGATGGACAGGATGATCCCGTCGTCGATAAAGATGTCCGAGATTCGCAGGGATTCCTCCAGGAGCCCGCCGCCGTTGTTTCGCAAATCCAGCACCAGGCCCTTCATGGGGGCGTTTTCACTTTCGAGTTTTTCGAGCGCATCCAGAAAATCTTCGGTGGTGTTGCCCGTGAAATTCGTAATCCAGATATACCCGTAGCCGGGTTTGAGCGATTGGGCTTTGATGCTTTTGACCGGGATGACGTCCCGCACCAGATCAAACTCGATGGGCTCCGGCGCGCCTTTGCGCAGCACCGTCACCTTGACCGGGGTGCCCTTGGGGCCGCGCATCAGGTTGACGGCCTGCCGCAGGTCCTCCACGGCCGTATCATCCACCTTGACGATGCGGTCCTGGGCCTGGATCCCGGCCTTGAAGGCCGGGGTGCCCTCGATGGGGGAGATGACCGTGACAAAACCGTCGCGCAGGGTAATGTGAATGCCGATGCCGGTAAAATTGCCCTTGGTATCGATGCGCAGGTCTTCGTAGGCTTCCGGTGCCAGCAGGCTGGAGTGCGGATCCAGGCTATGCACCATACCCTGGATGGCTTTTTCGATCAGCTGCCCGGTATCGACCTCGTCCACGTATTTTTCAGTGACGATTTCAAGGACGTCCGTAAAAAGTTTCAAACCCTTGTAAGTCTCATCGCTGCTGGCGGCGAGATCTTTCATGAAGCCGGCGCCCACCGTCCAGAAGACGACCGCGGTGGCCAGGACCACCCAGAGTTTGATACTGCCTTTGCGTTTGGCTGTCATTTCGATCTCCTTATGTCGTGTCCATCCTTACAGAAGCCGTTTAATCCAGGACGGCTTAGCACCGGGAGGACGCCTATTTTTGCGCTTTGAGCCACTGCTGTGGATCTTCTGGTTTCCCGTGGTATCGCACCTCAAAATACAACCCGGGTCCGGATAAGGTGCCGGAGTCGCCCACGGTGGCAATCACTTCGCCAATTTCAACCGGATCGCCCTTCTGTTTGAAAAGCTCTTCCATGTGGGCGTAGAGCGTGCAGTAGTTGTGCCCGTGGTCGATAATCAGCATATTGCCGTAACCCTTGAACCAGTCGGCGAAAAGGACCTTCCCGGCAAATACGGCTTGAACGGGTTCGCCCCGCTCGGACTTGATATCGATGCCGCTGCGAAAATTCATCACATCGTAGCGGGTATTTTTAAACGGTCCGAAAAAATTAGCAATTTTACCCTTTACCGGCGCATCTAGCAACCCTTTTAACGTGCCGATCGAGCCCGGCGGCGGGGGTTCCGGCCTCCCGGTCGCACGGGTCGTGAAGGACGAGATGATCGTGTCGAGCTCACCGGCCGCGGTCTGCAGGGCGGAAATGGCGGCCGTTTCCAGCCGTTTTTGGCTGCGCACGTCATTCAGCAGGGCGGCCCGGACCGCTCTCTCGCGATCCAGCGCCCGGATGCGCTCCTCATAGCGGGCTTCCAAGTCAAGCTCCGCCTTGCGGCTGTTTTCAAGATCGATTTGCAGGAACGACCAGCGCTCGTAATTCTGCAGCAGTTGTTCCCGCTGCCGGTTGTCGAGGGACAGGATGCGCTCCAGGGCGGCCTTGCGTTGCACCATACCGTTGATGGAATCGGCGGAGGCCATGACATTGAGATTTCCAAGCCAATTGAGCTTGTAAAGAGCCACCAGCCGGCCCGCCACATGCTGCTCCTGCTCCGCTATGCGTCTTCCCACGTCCTGCCGTTCGGTTTCGGCGTCGGCGATGCGCTTTTCAATGGTTTTGATTTTGCGGCGCAAATCGCCGGCGTCCTTGCGGGTCGCCTGGATCTTGCGGTTCAAGGCATCTAAACGGTCCAGGAGTTCGTTTTCATGCCCTTCCACATTCGACAGGGCCTCGCGATGCGCCACCAGTTCTTTGTCGACGGCGGCGCGCTCTTCCCGGGCGGTGTCCAGGGCCGGGGAGGTATCAAGATAGCGTTCCCGGTTGCGGACATAGCCGATGGTATCCCGATAGCGGACTTTAAGCCATTCGGGCCCGGTTTCCAGAATCGTCAGACGGCTGCCCCGGTTCAGCTGGCGCAGGGGGGTTCCGCTCGTTCCCGGCTGGGGACGCAGATTGAGTCGGTCCACCTGCACCACGACTTCACGCGGCCCGGTTTCGAGGGCGACCGCCAGCGCGCTCCACCCCGCAACGAGAAGCACGGCGCCGGCGATCAGGCCTTGACGTATTGTTTGACCGACAGGTGGCATCCCAACCATCCAACCAGCATACCGCATCCCACAATGCCCAACAGCGTCAGGGGTGACAGAAAGCGGGGTTGAAAAAAAGCCGTCGCCATATCTGTCGTGATGCGGGATTGAATCAACATATACATCATAAAAAGGGCGGCAAGGCCGATGATGCCGCCCAGGGCCGCCTGGATCAGGCTCTGAAAATAAAACGGCGCCAGGATAAACTGCTCCGTGGCCCCCACCAGCCGCATGATTTCAACCTCTTCCCGCCGGGAATAGAGCACCAGCCGAACGGTATTGCCGACGATGAAGACGGCCGCCATGAAAAACAGCGCTCCCATGACGGTGCCGGTCAGCTGGAACAAGTTGAAGATGTTGATAATGCGTTTGATCCAGCGCTGGCCGTATTCCACTTCACTGACGCCTTCCAGTTTTTCCAGCGCCGTGGCCAGCTGCTCCACTTTGTCCCAGGATTGTGAGGCGGCGATCATCTGAATTTCAAAGGCATCCGGCAGGGGGTTGCTGTCCAGGTTGTCCAGAATCGACGTCTGGCGGCCCATCTGGGTGCGCAGCCGTTCCAGAGCCTGGGCCTTGGGGACGAAATCCGCCTGCTGCACACCGTAAAGGCTTTCCATACGGACTTTGAGGGTGCTTCGATCAGTGGCGTTCAAACCCTCCTGGAGGTAGGCCATGACGCGGATGCCTTGCCGCCAGCCGTCCATGATGTCGCCCATGTTGACAAAAAAGAGCATGGCGGAGCTGACAATCAGAATCGAAAGCGCAAAGGTGCTGATGGTCACCAGGCTCAGCATGCGGTTGCTGCGCATGTCCTGCAGGGCGCGTCTCAGATGGCGTTTCAGCATCGGCAAAGCCTCTTGGTCATTAAACGGTGGGGGCGCTGGTGAGGCGGCCCTCCTGGAGATAGATGATTCGGCCCGGAATACTGCGGATCAGTTCCCGGTCGTGGGTGGCCACGATAACGGTGGCGCCCCGGGTGTGGAACGTTTTGAGCAACTTGATGATGAGACCGGCGGATTCGGCATCCAGGCTGCCGGTGGGTTCGTCCGCCAGGATGATCGTGGGGTCGCCCACCACGGCGCGGGCCACGGCCACGCGTTGCTGTTCCCCACCGGAAAGGTTGGGGGGCAGCGTGTCCTGTCGTTTGTCCATGCCCACGATGCGGAGCACGCTTTGCACTTTCTTGCGGATGTAATCGGATTTGCGCCCGGCGGCTTCCAGCACCAGGGCGACGTTTTCGTAAACGGTGCGCGTTGGGATTAATTTATAATCCTGAAAAATGATCCCGAACTTGCGGCGCAGAAGATGGATTTTTTTACGCGGGATCCGTGCCAGGTTCATGCCGTCCACCAGGATCTGGCCCTGTGAGGCGACTTCTCCCCGGTAGAGCAGTTTGAGCAGGGTGGTTTTACCGGCCCCGCTGGGTCCGGTGACGAATAAAAATTCGTTGCGGTAGAAATCAAGGGTGATATCGGTCAGCGCGCGGGTGGCGTGAAAATGCCGATGCACGTGAAAAAGCCGGATCAAAGCGGCGTGATCTGCTTCAGCTGTCATTCCATCCCTTCCGCTTAGCGATTGACCCGGCCCTGATTAGCTGGTAAGTCTGGCCCCGAGTTCAGGGAGTGCCGTCCCCGGTTTTCCTTGCTCAAGCCTCCACTATAACCCATTAAACAGGCTTCTTCCAAATTAGTGGAGGCTTTTTTATACCCAAATTGCGTTTCAAAATCAACTGGTTAACCATAAAAGTGTGCTGCTGCGGGATGGTGTGCCGTATTGCGGCGCCGTGCAACTCCAGAGGATGGCGGGCATGACCCACAAAGAAGAGCTCATTGCACTGTTGTGTGAAAAATCCTTTCAGTACAGCCCGGAGCCGACCTTCAAGCTGGTTTCCGGTCGCCTCAGCCGGTTTTATGTCAATTGCAAGCCCACGACCCTGAGCCCGCGGGGCATGTTTTTGGCCGGCCATCTGGTGTTTGACGCCATCAAAGCGCTGGGGGTTCGGGGGGTGGGCGGTTTGACGTTTGGTGCCGATCCGATTGCCGTGGCCACGGCTTTTGCATCGGAGCTCAACCACCAGCCCATCCAGGCCTTTTCCATACGCAAGACCCGCAAGGACCATGGCATCATTCGCTGGGTGGAGGGGGATGTCCATCCGGGGCAGACCGTGGCCATTATCGATGATGTCGCCACCACCGGCGGATCGACCATCAAGGCCATCGAACGGGCCCGGGAGGAAGGGCTGAATGTCGTCAAAGCTGTGATACTGGTGGATCGGCAGGAAGGGGGCCTGGAGAATATCCGCGCCCATGTGGCGGATGTGACCGCCATTATTACACGGGATGCCCTGCTGGCCCATGCCGAAACCAAATAGGCCTAACCGTATTGGGTTGCATCAGGACGGGTAATAGGTGGCGGAGGCGTCGTCGGATTCCCAGGCCGTTACCCGGGAAACCCGAATTCCTGGAAGATCCATATGGGCGGCTAGGGTATCGGCCAGATACCGGGCGATATTTTCCGAAGACGGCGGCGTATCTTCAGAGAAATATTCCAATTCATTGAGAAATTTGTGGTCCAACGTTTCCATCAATTCCCGAACGTGGCGTTTGATCACCCCGAAATCCACCAGCACCCCGCCTTTATCGGTGGACTGCCCTTGTACATAGACTTCGATCTTCCAGTTGTGGCCGTGCAGGTTTTCACATTTGGCCCCGACCATGGTCAAGCGGTGGGCGGCGGCAAAGCGGGTGACGACGCGTAGTTCAAACATGATCCATCCTTAAGGGCAGCTTGTCAGCGGGCCGCCAATCAACAGGTGCGTGCACAGGACGGCCGGTTCAGGTGCCGACCGACTCTCCCCGTAAAATGTTTTTAATGCGTTTGGATATTTTACCGGATTCCAGCTTGGCGAATTCCTTCAAAAGGGACTCCTGTTTTTTGTTCAAGCTGGTGGGGGTTTTGATGATGACCTGGATAATCTGGTCGCCGCGTCGCCCGGTGCGCAGGGAGGCAATGCCTTCGCCGTTGAACCGGAAGACATCGCCGTACTGCGTGGCTTTGGGGATGCGCAGCTTTTTTTCGCCCTCCAGAGTGGGGACGCTGATGGTGTCGCCCAACGCTGCCTGGACAAAGGAAAGGGGCACCCGGCAGATCACATCGGTGTTGTCGCGTTCGAAAAAGTCGTGGGGTTCGACGTGAATGAACACGTAGAGATCGCCCCTGGGTCCGCCCTGGCGTCCGGCTTCGCCTTCGTTTGTGAGCCTTAAACGCGAGCCGGTATCCACCCCGGCCGGGATTTTAACCGAAACGGTTTTGCGCTTTTTAATCTGACCCGTTCCGCTGCACGCTTCGCAGGGGTGGGGTATCATCTGCCCGTTGCCCCGGCAGTGGGGGCAGGTGGTGCGCACGGTAAAGAAACCCTGATTACGGGACATCTGACCGCTTCCCCGACAAAATTGGCAGGTTTCCGGCTGGGTTCCGGCTTCACAGCCATTGCCCTCGCAGGACTGGCAGGTGTCCATCTTCTCGAGGGGCAGCTCTTTTTCCACACCAAAGGCGGCTTCCAGAAAGCTCAGCGAAAGGTCGTAGCGCAGGTCGGCACCCCGCTGATGCTGGCTCCGGGAACCGCGCCCGGCACCCAGACCGAAAAAATCTTCAAATATATCGCCAAAGCTGGAAAAGATGTCCTCGAAACCGGAAAATCCTGAAAATCCGGATCCTTCCAACCCCTGGTGACCGAAGCGGTCGTATAATTCGCGTTTTTTGGGGTCGGACAGCACGTCATAGGCTTCGGCCGCTTCCTTGAATTTTTCTTCGGCGGCCGCGTCGCCGGGATTGCGGTCGGGGTGATATTGGAGGGCCAGTTTGCGATACGCTTTTTTAAGATCGGTTTGACTGGCATTTCGGTCGGCATTGAGGACTTCGTAGTAATCCCGTTTGTTGCTCATGAATAAACCCGCTGATAGGTCAAAACCATATGGCTTTGACAACGTTATAGGGGGAGGTCCCACCCACCGGTATCGGTGGGAAGCCCTGGGGACCCTTCGGTTTCACGCTAAATCTAAAAATGCGTCTACCGGCGTCTAAAACCCGTGAAATGTGGCGTTAATGTAAAGCAAATTCTAAAAATGTCAAACCAATCCGTCTGCCTTTTGTTCTTCGGAGCCAGGCTTAACGGTGATCTGTCGCCGGGTGATCATGGGTGTCGGGAAAAGCGCTGGCCCCACCGGACCAACACCAGAAACCGACGACACCGAGCAGCATAACGGCGGCGGCGAAAGGAAACGCCCATTTGAGCTGCAGTTGGTCCATGAACACGCCGGCCATAAGGGCACCCGTCATCATGCCGAGGCTGTGCCCCAAGGTCAGAAGGGCCATGAGGGCGCCCATCGCTCCCACCTGGGCACCTTTGATTACCGCCATTCCCATCAGGGCGGGCATGGCGATGCCACCGCCAAGGCCGAAAAGCCCGCTGCTCATCAGCATGCCGTTCAGAGTCTGGCTCCAGATGAAGGTCAGAACACCGGTGCCGGCAAGGATGCCGCCCGCAGCCACCATGAGAGGTTTGGGCACCCGATCGGCCAGGTAGCCCATGGGAACGTGCATGATGCCGCTAACCATGACGCCCGTCATGATGAGGGCGCCAATGGCGGACCGGCTGAGGTGCAGCGACTGGTCGGCGAAAATCGGTAAAAATCCCCAGATGACCCCAATACAGGTGGTGTAGGCCAAACGAAAGGTGAACAGTCCGAGGATATCCCGATGGCCCAGCAGGTATCGCCAGGCCGTGGGCGCGGTGTAGTTGCGGAAGGCCTTTTCATGCTTTGTCGGGGGAAGCCCCAGCAGGCTCAGTAGAAAACCGGCCAACGCGAGCGCCCCCATGCTGGCAAAGGCGGTTTGCAGGTTCCAGTGATCGCTGATCACACCGCCCAGCAGCGGGCCCATGCCCAATCCGACAAAGGTCGCGAGGTTGAAAATGCCCATGGTGAGGCCCTCCCGCCCGTCCGGCGTGATGTCACCGACGTACGCCTGGAGGACCGGCATCATCATGGCGGAAAAAATGCCCTGAACAAAACGGATGCTGATGAGCATCGTCACGTTGGTGGTGTGGTAAAGGGCTAACGCCACCGCGGCATATCCCAGCAGCCCTCCGAGGATGAACGGTTTGCGCCCGCGACGATCGGACGACCGGCCGAAATAGGGGATGAAGGCGGTCCGGGAGATGGAGAAAATGCCGAAAATCATGCCGATATAGAACCCGCTGGCGCCGATGTCCCGGGCATAGACCGGCAGGAGCGGCACAACGATTCCGACGCCGGTGAGGGCCGTCAAAACCGCAAAGAAGAGGATGCAGAAGGTTTTGATTTCCTGGGAATTCATGGTCGGATATCCAATTCGGCCCGGTCATACCACCTGACTGGTGCAGGCACAAGCCGGCTGCGGCGTCGGCACTATCGATATGCGGCGCTTACAGGCTGGCGGCGATGGCGATGCACCCGACCACCCAGCAATAGGGGGCAAACAAATAGAGGCGGCCTTTCTGTACCAGAAACACAAGCAGCGCTAAAGCCGCATAACCGACCACCATGGCGGTCAAGCCGCCCAACAGGCAGGTCGGCAGATGAATACCGCCCTGCCCAAGCGCGTCTTTCAACACCAGCAGGGCTGCACCGGCAACGGCCGGAATGGACAGCAGGAACGAAAAGCGGGCGGCGGTTTCATGGCGGATACCGGTCAAAATACCCACGGCAATGGTGGACCCGGAACGGGAAATGCCCGGCATGACCGCCAGTCCCTGGACCAGTCCGATGACCAGGGCGTCCCTGATGGTAAGGGCTTCGAGGGGTCGCCCGGCGTCGGTGCGGGGATGGCGACTGGGGCGGGTCGCGAACAGGAGAGCACCGGTCAGGAGCAGCATGGCGCCGGTAATCAAGGGCGATGCGAAGAGGCGGTCGGCAATGCCGTGCAGGGCCAGTCCGATGGCGGCGGTGGGGACGGAGCCCAGGACAATGAGACCGGCCAGACGAACGCGAGGGCGATCGCTGTCACGGGTGGTTCCATGCGCGCGCATTCCCTGGAGGGCCCGCATCAGGCTCCCGAGGATGTCCAAAATATCCTGGCGAAAATAAAGAATGACCGCCGCCAGGGTGCCGATATGGACGCTGACGTCGAAAGACAGTTCAGCTTCGCGCAACCCGTATAGGTGCTGGACCAGAACGAGATGCCCGGAACTGCTGATGGGTAAAAATTCCGTCAGGCCCTGGACGATGCCGAGCACTAAAGCTTGAATGATCGTCATAAGCTAATCGATCCTTGTTGTTGGGCTTAAGGCCATCCACGGATGGGCCCAAAAAGGTGTGGCCGGTGGGGTCAGCGGTAGTGTTTGTAGCTGACACCGTATTTCTGCGCTTTGTAGGCGAATTTGCGCACGGTCGTCTTCAGAATCCCGGCGGCCTGGGTGATGTTGCCCCTTGCGTTTTTAAGCGCATCGATCAGCATTTCCCGTTCCAGATTGGCAACGGCCTCCTCCAGGGACAGGGCCGGCAGGGTATCGGACTCCGCCCCGGTCTGCAGGGTTGGCGGCAGGTGGTAGCTGTGGATCACGCCTTCCTCACACAGCAGAACAGCCCGCTCGATGCAGTTTTCAAGCTCGCGTACATTGCCGGGCCAGTGGTAGGCCATCAGCATATCGATGGCCGGGGTGGAAAAGCGGCGAATATCCTTGTTGTTTTCCTGGGCGTATTTTTCGAGGAAAAAGTCGGCCAGCAGCAGGATGTCGGTTTTACGCTCCCGCAGGGGCGGCATATAAATGGGAAAGACATTGAGACGATAGTAGAGATCGCCCCCGAAAGTGCCGTCTTCCACGGCCTGTTCCAGGTTTTTGTTCGTAGCGGCGATAATGCGCACGTCCACCTTGATGGTCCGTTGACCGCCGACGCGCTCGAATTCCCGTTCCTGCAAAACCCGCAACAGGTTGACCTGCACGTCCAGCCCGATGGATCCGATTTCATCGAGAAAAAGTGTGCCCCGGTTGGCCAGTTCGAACTTGCCCAGTTTCTGGTTGATGGCGCCGGTAAAGGCCCCCTTCTCGTGACCGAAGAGTTCGCTTTCGATTAAATTGGCCGGAATTGCGGCGCAGTTGATCTTGATAAAGGGCTGTTGGGCGCGATGGCTGTTGTAGTGTACGGAATTGGCCACCAGTTCCTTGCCGGTGCCGCTTTCGCCGCGGATCAGGACGGTGGCATTGCTTTTGGAGACCTGGGAGACCATTTGGAAGACCTCCCGCATCTTGTTGCTGTTGCCGACAATATTGGTAATGCGGTACTTGTTTTCCAACTCCTGCAGGAGTCTCCGATTTTCTTCCCTCAGCGTCTGTTTTTCCAGGCGGATGGTTTCCAGGTTGATCACATGGCGCGCCACCATGGTGGCGACGACGGCCAGGAGCTTTTCCGCTTTTTTGAGCGAGTAGCTGGCTTCAAAGGGTTTGTCCACGCTCAGGGCGCCAATGACCTGTCGGCCTTTTTTGATGGGGACACAGATAAAGGACAGGTCGAGGTCCTTGTTGGTTCGGCGGGACACCGTGCGGTTGAGGAATTTTGGCTCCTCGCTGATTTTGGGGATGGAGACGGCCTTGCCGGACTGAATGACGCCGCCGGTGATCCCCTCCCCCAGCTTATAGGTGACGCGCTGCATGGCACGCTGGGTGATGCCATGGGCCACTTCGATGCGGATCTCGTTGCGCACCGGGTCGAGCAGGGTAATGGTGCCGCGTGCCATATCAAGGGAACTGGACAGGATGTCGAGCACTTTGTAGAGGGATTTTTTCAGCTCGAGGTGTTCGTTCAGGGTTTCGCTGATTTCGTAGAAAAATGAGGCTTCTTCTATTTTTTTCATGGTATGCGCGCCTCCTTAAAAGAAACGATCCGGCATCGGCCAAAAGGTGCCGCAAGGCCTGATCGTATGGACGGCACCTTTTATAACAATAATGTAACGGAAAGCAATGAGCTTAAACAAATTTGTTGTGAAAATATTGGGAAGCAGTTGGGGACGGCGGGGCCGACGGCTGGTGGTCAGAGACGGCCCTTTTTAATGATCGCTACCAGCAGCCAAAGCCCCATCACAGCGCCGGTAATGAAGACGATGATACCGATCAGGGAGATGCCGTAGAATAGCGGCGGGATGTTGGCAACGACGATGATCGAACTGCCGATGATCAAGCCGGCGATGATAATGGCGAAAGAAACCCGATTGCTGCTCTGGTCATGGGTTTCCAGCATGGCCGTCAGGCCCTTCAACTCGACGGGCAGGGCAAACTTCTGCTGGCGCATCTGGCGCGTTATATCGAGCAGTTCGGTGGGAAATTGCTGAAGAAATTCAAGCAATTCGGTGCTCAGCCGCAAAAAATCATCCGTCAGCCGCTCGGGATGAAAACGGGCGATTTTGACTTGCTTTACAAAGGGGGCGGCCGTGGCGAAAATGTCAAAGGTGGGATCCAGCATGCGCGCCACACCTTCCACGGCAGCCAGGGTTTTCATCATCAGAAAAATGTCCGGCGGAATGATCAGGCGGTTCTGTGAGGCCAGTTCCAACAGGTGCTGAAGCAGGCGGCCGAAGTTAATTTCCTCGAGCGGTCGGTAAAGGTGGCGCCCCATGAAATCGGCGACATCTTTCTCAAAAGACCGCATATCCGGTTTCTCATCCCAGGTGGTGAGCTTGAGCAGTACCTGAGCCGTGCGGGCTTCATGACGGTGCACCACGGCGTCCACCAGCTCCACAAAATCTTCCCGGGTCTGGCGGTCGACGGACCCAACCATGCCGAAATCCAACAGGCAGATGACGTTTTCCGGCAGCACGAAGATGTTGCCGGGGTGCGGATCACCATGGAAAAAGCCAATTTCGAAGACCTGCCGCAGCAGGATGAGAGCCCCCCGTCGGGTGATTTCGTGACGATCGAGCCCGGCGTCCTCCAACTGTTTGGTTTCGGAAATTTTGATCCCGTCGATAAATTCGGCCGTGAGGACTTTCGGGGTCGTCAACTCACGGTAAACCTTGGGAACGTAGACGGTCATGTCGCTCAGTAAATGGCCGGCCATGCGTTCCATATGGCTGGATTCGATGGTGTAATCGAGTTCCCGTTCCAGGGTTTTGGCAAACTCCTCCACGATTCTAATCGGACGATAAAAGGCGATTTCCTCGATGTGGTGTTCCATCAAGGTGGCCAGATGGAGCATGATTTCAAGGTCCACTTCGATGGTTTTTCTGATTCCCGGTCGCTGGACCTTGACCGCCACCTGATCACCATCTTTCAAAACAGCACGGTGGACCTGGCCGATGGAGGCCGAGGCCTGGGGGGTTTCGTCGAAGTGTTTAAAAATAGCGTCCGGCGCATCGCCCAACTCGCGGGTGATGATGCGGTGGACGTCCTCGAACGGAAACGGCGGGACCTCATCCTGAAGCTTGGCAAGCTCATGGATGAAATCAACCGGGATGAGATCCGGGCGGGTGGAGAGAACCTGGCCAAGTTTGACATAGGTCGGACCCAGCTCTTCCATAGCCAGACGCACGCGTTCGGCGCGCGTCATCCGTTCCAGCCGTTCCCGGCGGTGCCGCGAAATCATCTGTAAACCGATTTCGATATACTGATCGATTTTCAGCAGGTCCACCAAGTCGCCGAACCCATATTTGAAAAAGACCGTCAGGATTTGACGGTAGCGGTTCAAATGGCGATAGGTGCGGCCGATAACGCCGATTTTTCGGATACTCAGCATGCGCTTGTCACCGTTGATGTAGAGCTGTGGTTACGGGCAGTGCCCCCTGGGGGGATGGTCAGGGAGAGCGCACAACAGGCCACGGGCGGATGGCCTGAAGGATGGCTTCGACAGGACGCCTTTCCGTTTTGGCAGAATCAGTTTTCCGAAGTGCTCGCGGATTTATTGAGCGACTCCTTGAGCTCGCGGATTTCTTTCTTCAAGGCCTTCAGCTCGTCCGCGGTGACGATATCAGCCTTTTTCAGAAATTTTTTGACGGATTTTTCGACGCGTTCCTCGAGCTTGTTCTGGGTGTCCTCGTAACGGTTTTGAATGTCCTTGAGGATTTTTTTGCCTTCCTCTTCGTTCAGGTTCAATTTATTCTCGATCTCTTTGGCCAGTTCTTCCGCTTCGTCCTTGGCGGTCAACGCCAGGCCTATGCCTGTCAGAAATGCTTTTTTAGCGATATCCATAACATCCGGCATGTCCTGTCCTCCCCTGTAAGTCGGTTTTTCAGCTAAACGTTTTTCACGATCGATAACGGTTTGCGCAATCGGGTCTTTGTTTTGGGCACACGGCAGGTCGGTCCAAAGGAAGGAGCGACCTGCCGTGGTGCATTCCCCGGTGTTATTTCAATTTACCGATCAGGGCACTGGCGATGGTGTTTTTCTGGATTTCCTTGGTGCCCTCATAGAGCTCGCAGATTTTGGCGTCGCGATAAAACCGCTCCACCTCGTA